>JANQOX010000003.1 GCA_028285625.1 Myxococcota bacterium | reverse complement strand
GCAGGGCCGCGAGCCCGGCGGCCCGGGTATCGCGCGTGTGGACCTCGAAGCCGGCATCGCCCAGGTAGTCCCCCAGCATGGCGCCGAGTTGGCGGTCGTCATCGATCACCAGGATGCGAGGGGGCACGAACGAGACCGTGCGCCGGAACGCGGCCCTACACAAGGCCGCGGTTTCCCAGCTCATGCTCACGAGGCGGGCGGCATGCCGCGCGAGGCCGGACGGGTCAGTACCAGCGTCTTCCGAATCGCCCGTGTTCTTCGTGGGCTTCGATCAGCAGCGCGCGCTGTTCGGGGGTCAGCACCTCGGCGACGTCGGCCATCACGACGGCGGCGGTTCGAGAGCCCTCGTCGAGGGTGGCCAACGCGTCGGCCCGCAAGCGCTCGAGGGCTTCGCGGTCCACGGGGTCGGCGGCCAGCGCCGCCGACAGCGCTTCGTGCGCCTCGGCATGACCGGCCTTCAGCCCGTGCAGGTCGTCGAGCCCCGCCTTTGCGATCGCGGTGATCTCGTCGACCTGGGCATCGGTGGGGTCGGCCTCGCGCAGCACCCAGGCGACGCCGCGGCGCAGGCGGTCCTCGTCCACTTCGCCGTCGCCGTCGTGCCAGGCATGGCCCCCGCCGTGGCATCCGCGGTGGCAGGCTCCCAGTCCCAAGGTGGCGATCAGCGCCAGGCCCAGTGCGAGGTACGTGGCGATCCTTCGTCGGGTGGTTCGGGTCATCGGTTCCTCCGGGGCGCAGGAGGAACATCGGGTGCCGCCGTTTCAGGCGGATGTCCCGATCGTAAAGAAGTGTAAAGACGGCCTCGGCGCGCGGCCGTGGGGCGGCGCCGCCGCGCTAGCTCGCGTCGTGGAAGATCAGGCCCAGGGTGGTTCGCGAGCCCGATCGCACCTCGCTCACGCCGTGGCGCGAGACCGCGCGAAAGGTGCCGCGCAGGCCCTCGATCGGCCGCTCTGCGTTGGGAAAGACCAGCGCATGGCCGCGCGCGAGGGCGACCGCGGTCCCCCGCGACTGCGCGCGCGGGCGCTGCTCGGTCAGCAGGAACTCCCCGCCTTCGAAGTCGCCCCCGGGCGTCGACAGCAGCACGACCACCTGGAGCGGGAACGCGACGTCGCCGTAGCGATCCTGGTGCAGGCAGTTGTACCCGCCCGCGCCGTAGCGAAGCAGCAGGGGTGTGGGCCGCAATTGCCCCGCCGCGTGGCAGCGCTCGAGAAAGGCCGCCAGCGTGTCCGGGTAGCGCGCGTCGCGGCCGAACCGCTCCTGCCAGCGGTTGGCCACGCGTGCGAGCGGCGGGTAGAGCCGTTCGCGCAGGCTCGCCACCAGAGGCGGCAGGGGGTAGGCGAAGTAGCGGTACGAGCCGTGGTCGCCGTAGCGCCGGGCGCCGAGATCGATCGTGGTTCGGTAGCGCGAATCGTCGTCGAACCACGACGCCAGCTGTTGGCACTGGCGGGCGTCGAGCAGCAGGCCCGCGTGCGCGAAGCCGCGTTCTTCGAGCGCCGCCTCGAGCGCCGCCGGATCGATGCGGTCGATGCGTCGCGCGAGCTGGGTGGAGGAGCCGCCGGTCACGCGCGGAGGGTACCGACCCGTAGGCCGCTTCCTGGCGGATTCCGGCCGCTCTCGCCGTGGCGGAAACCGGTTCCGCCTTCCCCGACTGCGGCCTCTTGACCCGGCGGTACCGGTTCTCGATTCTCCGGTCTCCCTTGACTCCAGGGTCAACACGCGGGACCGAGCCGGGAGAGCGGGCCGTCGAGATCCAGGGCAACCGCAACCTCATCGCCGAGCGCACTCTCGGCCTGCCGAAGGATCCCCAGACCATGGCGCGCCCCACAGCCGAAGAACTCGAGACGATCCTGCGCGAGCGGCTCGACGCCACCGAGGTACGCGTCGAGGACGAGAGCCACCTGCACGCCGGTCATGCCGGCGCTCGAGGGGGCCAGGGCCACTACCGCGCACTGGTGGTGTCGGGACGCTTTGCGGGCCTGTCGAAGGTGGCCGCCCAGCGTGTGGTCTACCAGGCGCTCGCCGACGAGATGCGCACGACGATCCACGCGCTGGCCCTGACGACGCGCGTCCCCGACTGAGCCGGTCGCCCCGGACGGCGCGCTAAGGTGCGCCGGATCATCGCCCGATGAAGGGTCGATGGCCTCGCCCACCTCGCCGATCGACTCGCGCCCGCACTGTCTGGCGACCGAGCTCCGCCGCCTGGGGCTTCCCACCGAGTCCGCCCTGGCGGTGGCGGCGCGGCTCACGCGCAGCCACCCGCTGGCTCGCCGCGTGGGCGTGCTCGGGATCGCCCGCTGGCTTCGCCATGCGGGCCTTTCCCCCGAGGTGGCCGACGAGGAGGCCGCAGTGCTCTTCGCACTCGATGCCCTGGACATCGGCCGCAGCTTCAATCAGGTCGTGCGCGAGCTGGGCCTGGCGGGGGTGCCTCCGCAGCGCGCACATGGCGCCGCCTACGAGGCCGCCCGGATCCATCGCAGCGCGCCGCTCCCCGAAGAGGACGACCTGCTGCCCGCGCCGATGATGGTGGGCGCGATCGCTACGACCGTGGCGCTCGCGATGATCGCGCTGCACGTCGTCCTGACCCACTGACGCGCACCGATCAGGCGGGGTGCGACGTGAGCCCTTTCGACACGGGCGCGGTTCCGATGCCCGGGCGGTGCGGGCCCGATGCGTCTAGCCTCGCCGCGTGCAGGACACGTCACCGAGCCGGTTCGAGAAGCGCCCGGGGCTGACCCTCGCGCTGGTGCTCGTCGGGCTTGCGGTCTTCGGTGTCGCGGCGGCGGAGCTGCTGCTGCGCGCGACGCTCGACTACCACATCGACTACTACGCCGGAACCACGCGCCCCGGAAGCGTCGCGTACCCCTACGGGACGATCCTGGTGAACGCCCACGGCCAGCCCGACGTGGAGTGGGATCTCGACGATCCCCGGCCGCGGGTGGGCTTCTATGGCGACTCGGTGACCTACGGCGTGGGGGCAGGCCACGGCTACCGCATCTCCGACCTGGTGGGCGACGCGCATCCCGAGCTTCAGGTGATGACCTTCGCCGCGGTCGGTGCGCGGCTCAAGGACCCGTCGCGTGTGGCGGAGCTCGCCGGACGTTTCGGTCTCGAGCGCCTCGTCTATCTGATGAACCTGAACGACCTCACGCCCGACCCGCCACGCCGCCGCCCCCGGCCGGCCAGCGCGACGCCGCCCGCGCCGGACGCGGAACCGTCCGTGCCCGGTCCCCCCGATCGGGCCCTGGGGCCCGAGGACGACCGCCCGGCCGCGTCGCCGGCCGACGAGGGCGAGTCGTGGGTGCGACGAACCCGTGCCTTCGTGCGCGAGTACCTCGACCCGCTGCGCACGCGTTCGTACCTCTACAACTTTCTGCGCCTGCGGGTGAAGAACCTGTTGGTTCGCATGGGCTACGAGGCGTCGGGATTTCGCGCCGTGGAGCTCGAGCCGGGGGAGCACCCGCAGGTGTTCGACGCCACCGCGGCGAGGGTGAACGATGCCGCCGAGCGCTTGCGCGAGCAGGGTGTTCGCACGTGCGTGGTGGTGCTGCCCTACGAGATGCAGGTCTCCGAAGAGGCAGAGGCCCGCTACCGCGAGCTGGGCGTGCCCTTCGAGGACGACTTCGTGGCTGGCCGCACGCAACGCGAGATCCTCGCACGCCTCGACCCCGCCTTCGAGGCGGCCGACGCCCGCAGCGCCTTCCTCGACCTCGCCGCGCCCGAGATCGGCCGCCGTGAGAACGCGCTCGGCACCTACTTCGTCTACGACCGAGGTGACAAGATCGACTGGAACCACCCCACGCGCGCGGGGCACCAGCGCATCGCCGAATGGCTGCTGCGAGAGGGGTTCTGCGGGCTCTAGGGCGATCGGATCGCGCGGCCCCGCTTTGGGCTCGTCGGCGGTAGGCTCTCGTCATGGCTTACGACACCATCCTCTACGAGCGGCGCGGGGCAGTGGCCCTGATCACCCTGAACCGTCCCGACAAGATGAACGCCTGGACGCCGGGCATGGCCGAGGAGCAGGCCGACGCGATCGGGCGCGCCAATGCCGACCCCGAGGTGGGCGCCATCGTGATGACGGGTGCCGGCCGAGGCTTCTGCGCCGGGGCCGACATGGATGCGACGTTCCAGACCCGCATCTCCGGCGACGACCCGGGCGCGAATACGGCAGAAGGCCAGGGCGGCATGCCCGAGGGGCTCGACTGGGTGGCGCTCGCGCGCGAGTCGAAGCCGCTGGTGGCGGCGGTCAACGGTGCGGCGGTGGGGATCGGCATGACCATGGTGCTGCCGTTCGACGTGATCCTCGCCTCGGAGAAGGCCAAGTTCGGCATGCTGTTCATCAAGGTCGGGCTCGTGCCCGAGCTGGCGAGCACGAGCCTGTTGGTGCAGCGGGTGGGTTTCGGGCATGCCAGCGAGATGTGCCTGTCCGGGCGACTGGTGCTCGCGGACGAAGCGCATGGCTGGGGCCTGGCCGACCGGGTGGTCGCGCCCGACGCGCTGCTCGACGAGGCGATGGCGCTCGCCGAGACCATCGCCGCGAACCCCGACCCGCAGCTGCGCATGACCAAGCAGCTCCTCACTCGAAACGCCAGCGAGTCCGACCTGCTGCTGGTCCAGCAGCGCGAGAGCGAACTCCTGCGGGCGTGCTGGAAGACGCCCGAGCACGCCGAGGCGGTCGAGGCCTTCCTCGACAAGCGCCCCCCGGTGTTCGTCCGTCGCTGAGCGGCGGGCCGCTCGCCCCGGGGCTAGAGCCAGTTCGAGATCAGCAGGAAGGGTGACCAGTAGGCCGGGTGCGCGAAGTCGTCGTCCGCGATCAGCGCGCGCTGCGCGCGGCGAAGCGCCTCGGCCTTCGAGATCGGCTCGGCCTGCAGCCGCGCATAGAAGTCGACGATGAGTTCGGCGGTGGCCTCGTCGGACACCTGCCACAGCGAGCCCAGGGCGCTCCGGGCGCCGGCCTGGATGGCGACGCCGGCGAGCCCCAGTGCCGCGCGGTCGTCCCCGACCGCCGTCTCGCACGCCGAGAGCGTGAGCAGCTCGATGGGGGTTTCGCGAAAGCGGAACAGGCCCACGTAGTCGCGCAGCTTGTCCATGGTGAGCCGGCCGTCCCAGGCGAGCAGGAACGAGTCGTCCACCTGTTGCTGGAACTGGCCGTGCGTGGCGATGTGGACCACGTTGAAGTCCTGCTCTCTCAGCGTCTGCTCGGTGCGCTCGAGGGTGAAGACCTCGTCCAGCAGCTGCTCCCCCCCGTTCAGCTCCTGCTGGATGCGCGTCAGCTCGTCGGGTACGGCGGGTAGCGGGGGGAAGCCGTCCACCGACTGGCTGATCCCGGAGAGGAACACGCGCAGGTTCTCGCGATCGAGGGGGCGCGGATCGGTGAGCGTGAGACCGGGCGTGATCGCGACGGCGTACCGCTCGATCAGGAAACGCTTGCCGTCGTGCAGTGCGCCCATCGGGATCGAACGCAGGGCGCCGTCGGGGACGAACACCAGGGTGTCGATGCCGGCCGCCGCAAGCTCCGCTTCGATGGGCGCGACCAGCCACTCGTACAGGCGCCGGGCCGGCCGCTGCCATGCCGAGGACGCGGGGTCCTGGAGGCCGATCCGCAGGGAGCGCGCGGCCTTCGTGAGTTCGGCACGGCCGACGGGCGCCGTGGCTCGCGAGAGACCGGAGGGCAGGGTGAGGAGCATCTCGGCCCGGTCGTCGAGCAGGATGGGGTAGAGGATCGCCGCGCCACCTGCGACGGTATCGAGCGACGCGACCCGGGCCTGGGCCTGATCGACGCATTCGTCTCGAAAGTAGTCACGCAGCTCTGCAGCCTTGAGGTCTTCGACGGTGCTGCGCGCGTCGAGCAAACGCTGCTGGTACGCGGCGACGTCGCTCGGGTCCGGTGCGGAGGCGAGGAGCAGGTCCACCAACTCGAAGAACACCGGCTCCACCGCCTCGCGAAAACCCCCCTGGCCCACGCCGTAGCCGCTCGCCATCTCGAACCGGATCGTGTCCAGGGTGGCGACGGCGGCCTGGTAGCTGCCGATGGCCCCCGCCGTATCGCCCCGGGCTCGCAGCAAGCGCCCGAGCTGCCACTGCCAGCGGTAGAGCGACTCCGGAGAGGCGGCCTCCTGCGCGAGGAAGAGCGCGCGACGCGTGAGCCGCAGGGCATCGTCGGCGCGTTCGCGCGCTTCGTAGAGCGCGCCGAGGGAGCCGACCGCCCAGGACGCCGCCAGCGGATCCCCGAGTTCGGCCGCCATGGCTTCCGCTCGCGTCAGCGCCGCGTGCGCGCGTCGCAGGTCGCCCGTGGGCCGTCCGCCGGCGAGTTCGGCTGCGCTTCGGCCGGCGGAGACCAGCAGATAGACGCCGTCGCGCGACGTCGGGATCGCGTCGGCGCCGGAAGCTGCGGCGTCGAGGTGCTCGCGGACCTCGCGCGCGTCGGTGCGTGCGCGAACGCCCACCGCCGCCGCGTTCACGTGGGCGCGCACCGCGAGCGTGGTGTCTCCGGCGTCTTCGGCCCGGCGCGCGCTTCGGCCGTAGGCGCGCAGGGCCGCGTCAGCGCGCCCGCTTCCTGCCTCCAGATTGCCGAGGTTCAGCCAGACCACCGCTTCGGTGCGGGTCGCCCCCGCACCATCGAGCAGCGCGAGGGCGCGTTCGAAGTCGGCCCGCGCGGCGGCTTCGGGCCCCGTCGCGGTGCGCGCTGCCCCGAGCGCGCCGTGCACCGATGCGAGCAGCACCGGGTCATCGGCCTGCTGGGCGAGCTCGCGCGCGGGGCCGAGTACGGCCACGGCGTCGTGATAGCGGCCGAGCGCCTGCTGGGTCTCGGACAGGTGGAGCCGCGCCTCGACCTCGCCACGTGCGTCGCCCGACGCGTGGCGCGCTTCGACCACGCCTCGCCACGCGGCCGAGGCTTCGGCCAGCCGACCCGATCTGCCGAGGGCGTCGGCCTCCGCGGCACCGTCGTCCCCGGCCTGGGCCACGCTGGCGACGAGCCAGACGAGTACGCCCAAGCCGAAGCGGACGCCCCGTCGCGCAGGCGCCGCCGCACGCCGGGCTTCGCTTCGCACCCTAGTAGGTGAGTACGACACGAAAGTAGAACCCCTCGTCCTGCAGGTCGTTGTCGGGTGGCCTGGGCAGCCCCTCGAGGGCTTCGGCGTAGTAGACCTCGGCCTCGAAGTGGCGCGTGAAGCGGAATCGGAATCCGGCGCCGATGCCGTAGAGCGTCTTGATCCCCGGCTCGGCGCGCTCGGTATTCCACGAGTGGCCCAGGTCGAAGAAGGGCACGAACTCGATCCGGAAGGGCCCGCCGAGTGGCCCGTTCAGGGTGGACCACAGCGGGATGCGCGGCTCGATCGAGAACACCAGTCCGTTGTCGCGCACGAGCTGGTTGGTGCGATAACCGCGCACTGTGCGCACGCCGCCGATCGCGAACTGCTCGAGCGACGGCAGCGCAGAGTTCGAAAGCTGCACGTCGAAGCGCACCAGCAGCTCGGTACCGAAAGCCCGATCGAAGCGTCGTGCCCACTGGAACTGGCCGAGCCAGACCAGGAACTTGCTGTCCTCGATTCCGTCGCTCGTCACCGTCGACCCCAGGGCGTCGACACCGATCGACAGGGTCGAGCGCACCGCGAACACCTGGGTGAGGTCCCGAAACACCCAGTCGCCGCCCAGTCGCACCACGGCCACGCGCACCACGCCGTCTTCGGAGGCCGGGGAGAAGTTGAAGGGCTGACCGAGCAGGAAGTTCTTCGACTCGCGGTACTCGAAGAAGGCGAACGCCTCGAGTCGCTGCCGCACGTCGTGGAGCACGGGCTGTCGAAGCTCGACCGCTGCGGTGTACGCCTTGCTCTGGATGTCGAACACGTCGAAGGGCTCTTCGACCACCTCGCTGGTGCTGTAGCGGCCGCGAAGCGCCAGCGTGGTGTCCCAGCGGTTCAGCGGCAGGGCGTAGCGGCCCTGGTAGTCCCGCAAGCCGTCGGTGATCGCCGCGTTCAGGAGCAGCGTGTCGCCGTTGCCGCTGAGGTTGTCGTGTCCCAGGAAGAGCCGCGGTCCCATCGACCCGATGGCTGGCGACTCCTCGTTGGCGAATTGCAGCGACACCCACCAGGGGCGGGCCTCTTCGACATCGAGCTGCAGGACCGACTCACCGGGCCGCTCGCCCGGCCCGAGACGTGCGTCCACCCGGCGGATGCGCGCATCCTGTTGGAGCAGCTGCAGCCGGGTCTCGAGCTCGGACACGTTCAGCGGCTGCCCGGCGCCGCGCTCGACGCGGCTCGTGAGATAGCCGTCGCGGAACCAGGCGTTGCCGGAAAGCTCGATTCGCGTGAGCTGGCCTTCGACCACGTGCAGCTCGATGCGTCCGTCGTCGGCGCGCTGGTCCGGCAGCACGGCCCCCGAGTTCAGGTAGCCCGCATCGATGTACAGGCGCGTGAGCGCGTCGCGCAGTGCGAGCAGCTCGCCGGCCGACACCTCGCGGCCGGTGTACGGACGCGTGAGCTCGGCGAGCGTCGCCGCGTCGAAGACGGTGCTGCCGACCACGTCGATCGCATCGACGCGCAGCTTGGGGCCCTGCGACAGGGCGCCCGCATCCGGAGCCGGGGGAGGCAGACTGGGCAGCTCGAACAGCGGTTCCTCGGGCGGCTCGAACGCCGGCAGCTCGAGCGGCCGGTCGCCCGGGCGGTCCCGCGGTGTCGGGCTGCCAATGTCCGGGATCGGCGTGATGCCGCGACTGGGCGGCGCCAGCACCGGCCCGGGCGCCACCTGGGCGTGGACCGACCCCGGGGCCCCCGTGCCGAGCGCGGCCAACCCGATCGCAGCCAGCCCGATCGGGCGAGCGAGAGCCCAAGCCCAGAGCCTCGGTGCGCGCATTGCAGGCGCTGTTCTATCACGCGCGGCGCGCGTGGTGCGGGCGGACTCGTGGGTACGCCTGCCGCCCAGTCGTGTCAGGGTTTTACCCTATGGATGGACCGATAAGTCCTTTACTTCCAGTCAGGTCCGGGCTTAGGCTGGGTTTCCCCCATGGCTCGCTCGGTTGTCCTCCTCGGCCTCGTCCTGGTCCTGCTCGCGCCGCTCTCGCCCGGCAGGGCGCGCGGCCAGATGGTCCTCGATGGCAGTCTCGGGCCCCCCGGCGGGGAGCTCACCGGGCCCGACTACCGCATCGACGCGAGCGACGGGGTGCTCGTCGGAACGAACCTGTTCCACAGCTTCCTCGAGTTCAATGTCGGCGCGGGCGAGAGCGCGAACTTCACCGCCGACGGCCTGGCCGCCGGCGACATCGCCAACGTGCTGAGCCGGGTGACCGGTGCGAACCCGTCGACCATCCATGGCCTGATCCGCACCACCGAGATCCCGGGCCAGGCCGACCTCTACCTGATGAACCCCAACGGGATCGTGTTCGGCCCCGATGCCTTCCTCGACATCAACGGTTCGTTCCATGCCAGCACGGGAGACTTCATCGAGTTCGGAGAGGGCGGCCCACGTTTCCACGCCGATCCTTCCCTGCCCAGCGTGCTGAGTGCGGCCGCCCCCACCGACTTCGGCTTCCTGAACGGTCCAGCGGGCACGATCACCGTCCGATCGGGAGCGGACCTGGAGGTCCGGCCCGCTGCCGCGCTTCGTCTGGTGGCGGGCCAGATCGACGTCGAAGAGGGCGCGATCCTTCGCGCCCCGGTCGGGTTCCTGGTCCTGCAGGCCCAGGAGGTTCGCGTCGGGGTCGACGTCGGAAGCGACGAGCCCACGCGCATCGAGGCCTTCGGCGTCGACGACGCGCCTGGCGGCACGATCGCCCTCGTCGCGTTCGGAGGCCGGGTGTCTCTCGGCCAGGAGTCGATCGTGAGCGCCAGCAGTGATCAGGCGGGCGGGGGGCAGATCCTGGTCTTTGCCGGAGACCTGGCACTCCTCGACGAGGCACGCCTGTCCGCCGACGGCGGACCCGGGTCACTCGGCGGCTCTGCGCGGATCCAGGCGGACACGGTCAGGCTGGCCGACCGCAGCACCATCACGGTGGTCGGGGCCGAGGGCCGTGTCGAGGTGCTCGCGAACGAAGTGGAGCTCACCGGGACGTCTCGCCTGGCCGTCGAGGCACCCGAGGGAGACGGGGGCGTCATCCGCATCGCCGGTCCTGGGGACGGGCCCGAGGCAATCGCCGGGTCGCTCGTCATCCAGGGCGAGGAGACCGCCGATCCCGACGCGATCGGTCCGGGGCTGTTCGTGGTGTCCAGAGGGCGGACCGGAGGGCGCGTCGAAGTCGATGCCGGCAAGGTGGTGGTTCAGGACTCGGGGTTCATCGCCTCGCTCAATCAGGTCGAGCAGCCCAGCGACTCGCGGGTGCAAGTGCAGGCCGGCACCATCGAGGTGACCTCGGCCATCATCGCGACGGACACCAACGGCGAGGGGCCGGGCGCCGATCTGAGTCTCCTGGCATCGGAGGCGCGACGCCGCCCGCAGGACGACGGGGGCATTCACCTCGTCCTCGCCGAGTTGAGGGGTGCGGTCGAGGGTGCGGGAGACGGCGGCTCGGTGACGATCGAGACCGACGGGGTCCTGCAGGCACGCGGCGCGGTCATCGAGAGCGGGCAGGTCGGCGGCGGCAGCGGTACGCCTGGCGCGATTCGCATGGTTGGCCAGGACGTGCTCCTGTCCGGCACGACGATCCGGACCGCGACCGCGGGAGGTCAGGGCGGCGCGGGGGCGGTCGTCGTCCAGGCCCAGGACTCGCTGGTGGTGACCCGTGGGTCCGTCTTCGAAGCCTCCAGCGGGGGGGCGGGTGCTGGCGGAGACATCACGCTGGAGAGTGCCGGGCGTGTCGACGTCGGGCTGCTCGAACCCGGCGGGGATCCCCTGGCGGGCTTCCCCGCCCTTCCTGGGGAGGTCGATGCAGGCGTCGAGATCAACGCGTTCAGCCTCGGCTCGGGAGACGGAGGAGACGTTCGACTCGAGGCGGCGGACACGCTGCGGGTTCGCGGAGTCGATCCGGATCGCCTCACCCGGATCCGGACCTCGACGCTGGGTGAGGCGCCGGCCGGCGAGATCCGCCTGCTCGGCGAAGAAGTCGGGCTCCAGCATGTCGAACTCCAGAGCAACACGGCGGAGTCCGGTGCCGGAGGGGGGCTCTTCGTCGCGGGCCGCGAAGTGAGCATCGCCGACTCCGAGATCTCCGCGATCGTCGCCAAGTCGGGCCGGGGGGGAGCGATCACGATCGAGGGCGACGCCCTCGTCGAGGTGCTCGGCACGAGCCTGACGAGCGGAACCGCTGCAGGCGCGACGGGGGCCGCGGGTTCCATCGACATTCGCGGAAGGGCTGCGCCCCCGCCGGGCGCCGGAGCGTCCAGCGCCACCCTCGAGCGGGTCGTGCTCGATGGCTCGAAGCTCGAGACCACGACACAGGGCACCCAGGACGCCGGCAACGTCGAGATCCGCGCGGTCGCAGTGGAGATCCGCAACATCTCGGAGATCAACGCCAACAGCTTCGCAGGCGGCGACGCCGGAGACGTGAGGATCGAAGCGGACGATTCGTTGCGCGTGCTCGGGAAGGGCGTGCGTGGGCTGGGTGGCCTCCGCGAGGGTGATACCAGCATCGGAAGCAACGTCACCGGGGATGGAGATGGGGGTACGATCGAGTTGATCGCTGGTCGCTCCCTCGTGATCGACAACGCCGCTGTGGCTTCCAACACGCAGGGCGTCGGATCCGGCGGCGAGATCCTGCTCTCCGCCGACCAGGTCATCGGCAATCTGGCCTTCGTGGCAGGGGCTCAGGACCAGGGCGGGACGGGCTCACCCGGCGACATCCGGATCGAGGCGGGTGACGTGCTGTTCCAGGAGTCGATCGTCAACACGAGCCTGCTCGCAGGCGGGGATGGCGGCGACGTCGACGTCGAGGCGACGCGGCTCGTTCGCTTCCGGGGAGGCCGTTCTCCTGTGAGCCTCGACGACGTGTTCCGGGGGGTTCGCGGCAGCGGCATCCTGGCCGCGAGCCTCGGCGACGGCGACGGCCAGGGGGGCGACGTGAACGTGACTGCACCCGTGATCGCGCTGGAAGGCCGGTCGATGATCGCATCGACGACGCTCTCGTCGGGGGATGCGGGCAACATCGACCTCACCGCGGCACGGACGCTCGAGCTTCGGGACGGTGCGTTCGTCGACTCGAGCACGGTCGGTGCCGGTAACGCGGGGTCGGTTTCGGTCGATGCGGGCCGGGTCGCGATCCTGGGTGGGGCGCGCGACGGCGCGCCGAGCCGGATCGGCTCCGTCACGGCCGGCCAGGGTGCTTCGGGCCTGGTCGAAGTACGCGGCGGCACGGTCGAGGTCTCCGGCGGCGCCATCGCCACCTCGTCGCTGGGTGCCGGCACCACGGGTCGTGCCGGCGCCATCGACGTCGATGCGGGGACGGTGCGGGTTGCCCGCGGCGGGCGCATCGACTCGAGCACCGTGGCCGAGGGGGCCGGTGGCTCGGTCGAGGTTCGCGGCCGACGCCTGGTCGAGGTGACCGGTCGCGGAAGCGGCATCTTCGCGCAGACCGGCAGCAGCGGAGAGGGGGGCGCGATCGCGGTCTCCGGCCAGACGGTGCGCGTGGCCGATGGTGGCACCATCTCGGCCGAGAGCGGCGCCGGCGTCGACCCGGGCGCCGAGGTGTTCCCCGATCTGGCGGGCCTCGTCGGGGGCGGGGTGGCCCTCGGCAAGCCGCGGGCCGACGGCGGTGGGGTCGCCGGTAGCGTGCGCATCGATGCGGGCAATCTGCTGGTCGACGGCGCATCGGTGACGGCGACCTCGCAGGCGAGCACGGGGGGCGACGTGGTCGCCAATGTCGCAGAGCGCATCCGGCTCGAGCGGGCCAGCATCTCGGCAGAGGCGGCCGGCGGTGCCGGGGGGAGCATCGCGCTTCGTGCTGGCGAGAACATCGACATCATCGACAGCGAGGTCACCGCGAGCGTGACGAGCGGCTCCGGCGGCAACATCGAGCTCGACGCGCCCTTCATCCTGATCGACCCGAGCCAGGTGGTCGCCCAGGCGACGCAGGGCAGCGGGGGAAACATCCTGATCACGGCCAAGGCCCTGATCGTCTCGGCCGACAGCCTGATCAGCGCTTCGAGCGACGTGGGGATCGACGGCGAGGTCGAGATCAACGCGCCCGACGCCGACCTGGTGGGTGCGGTCACGCCGCTTCCCGCCGACTTTCTCGAAGCGACCGAACTGCTGCGAGAGCGTTGTGCGGCCCGCACCGATGGCGGCACCCACGGGCGCTTCACCGTGCAGGGGCGCGACGGGATTCCGCCGGGTCCGGGCAGTCTGCTGCCGGCGAGCTTCGCGCAGCCGGTGGCGGCGCAAGGCCACGTGGCACCGGCCGCCCCCGCCCTGGGCCTCGCCTGGAACTTCGGGGGCTGCGGGGCCTGAGCTCGCGCCGGCCGGCTACGGCGCCGCCGGTACCTCCGGAAGCCCGGCCTCGTCGAGCACGTCCTGGCGAATGCCGCGCAGGCGCATGTCGAACGGGCGCTCTTCGATCTTCATCGTGAGCGCGTCGAGGGCGTCATACCAGATGGCGTGCTCCATGTAGCCACGCCAGCCGGGCTCCGACGCCAGGGTCGAAGGTCGTTCGGTGCGCTCGATGCGGCCGCGTGCCACGACGTCGCGCGCGCGGTCGTCCGGGTCCACCCGCAGGTGGACCGACCACTGGTAGGGCGTGCCCACTTCGAGGGCGAGGCCCATGCGTGCGAGGTCGAGGCGCTGCAGACCGGTCCGGGTGGGACGACGAAGCGGCCGCTCGTAGGGGTCGCCCTGGCCGGTGGCGAGCGTGAAGACCAGCTGCTGCCCCTCCGCGGGGACCGCATCGATCGACCAGTAGAGCGCCGGCGCGGCCAGGACCGTCGTGCCCGCACGCGCCGGGGCCAGCACCAGCAGCATCGGCGCGGCGACCGCGCTTCGCACGCCGCCACCGACTCGGGCGATGGGGGCGCCACGAGCCTCGGGCACGAACGGGGGAAGCGCTGCAACCGGCGGCTCCGCTGCGTCACCAGCGGCAGGCGTCGGGGTAGGGTCGGAGGCCGTGGTGCCGGGCGCCGTGTCGGTCGCACCGCTGCCCTCGCCCGCATGGATCTCCGGTGCGGCCACCTCCGCCGCCTGCTCGGTGTCCGACGCGAAGGCCACCGAAGCCGCGGCCACCGAAGCCGCGAAGGCGATGCATGCAGCGATCAGCGGGGGATGGGTACGCACGTTCTCCTCGTCCACCGGAAAGATATCGGAGGCTCCCTTCCGCCCACCTGTGCGGACCTTCACACCTCGTCGGCCGGGGGGGCGGCCGGCCCGGCGGAGGGCACCCGGTGGATGCCCACGGGCCGGTCCTTTCCCTTGAGCATGAACGCGCCCAGATAGGTGTGCCCGGTGTCGGGGCCCAGATGGGCTGCGGTCTCGTCGCTCACCAGGATCCTGCAGGGCTCGGCCGCGGGGTCGTGCTCGACGCGGTCGAGGCTCTCCAGGCGTTGGGCCGTCACCACGACGTCGCCCACCACGGTGTACTTGAGCCGGCCCGCCGTCCCCACGCTGCCTGCCACGACCGGGCCCGTGTGGATACCGATCCGCATGGCCACCGTGGGCTGACCGCGCGCGACGTAGTCCCGGTTCAGTCGCGTGAGCTCGTCGGCCATGGCGCGTGCGCAGGCCACGGCACGGCGCGCATCCTCACCGACCGCGTCGGCCGAGTCCCGTGGGATGGGCACGCCGAAGTCGGCCTTCATCCCGTCGCCGAAGTAGTCGTCCACGATTCCGCCGAACTCGGCGACCTTGCGCGCCATGGGTTCCAGGAATGCGTTGATCCAGCGCATGTGATCCACGGGGTCCATCTGTTCGGCGCGCTCGCTGTAGTTGCGGATGTCGGTGAACACGACCGTGGCGATCAGCCGCCTCGGTTCCGGGCGTCCGTCCGCCATGAACGCGTGGCGTTGCTCCCAGATCTGATCGGCCACGGCCGGAGAGACGTGCCGCGAGAAGAGCTGCATCAGAAGCGCGCGTTCGGCCCGTTCGCCGCTGGATCGGAGCGCCAGGATCGTCCCGGCCGCACCCAGGTAGGCCAGGGCCGGGGCTGCGATCGGTATCCAGAGCGAACGTCCGAAGGCCGTGAGGCCCAGCCCGAAGGCGGCGAAGATCCCGCCTGCAAGGCACAGTACGAAGACGAGCCCGCGCGCGCGCAGGCCGGGTAGCGTGCCGAGTAGCGCGAGCCCCACGATCAGCGCGACCTCCGCAGCGTCCGAGAGCGTGCGAAGCGGTCGGGTTTCTCCGAGTCCGATGCGCACGAGCTGGTGGACCGCATCCGCGTGGAGCACCACACCCGGGACGCGCCGCGACCCGGGCGGGTCGCTCTGGGGTACGTCCGTCCCCCGGGCCAGGGGCGTGGCGTGGTAGTCGCGGACGCTCTCGGCCGTGACGCCCACCAGCACGATGCGATCGCGAACGACGGACGGGTCGAAGTCGCCGCGCTGCAACGCGCCCAGCGAAACGCGGTCGAACCCGTGGTGGCCCCCGGCAAAGTCGAGGAAGAACTGGTGCCCGGCATCGTCGGCGTCCACGTAGCCCCCGTCGTCCGCGCGAATCGGCCGCAGCGTGTGGGGACCCAGGCGCAGCCAGCCGGGGTGATCGGGGTCGCCGGCCGGGCGCACGCCCTCGGCCTCGAGGAACCCGAGCGCCAGACGCAGGGCAAACGAGTAGGACGGGTGGCCTCGGCCGTCGTGCAGGAACAGCAGCCCACGCCGGACCTGGTCATCCCGGTCGACGAGCAGGTCGTTGAAGCCCACGCGGTCGGTGCCGCGCAGCGCCGGAGGGGCCGGGATCTCCTGGGAGCGCCGGTCGCCGAACTTCTGGACGACCACGACCCGGTCGGCCTCGCGCAGGACGGCTTCGAAATCGGCGCTGCCTGGTGGAACCGGCAGGTCGCGGTACAGGTCGAGGCCGACGACTCGCGCCCCCCCGGCGAGCAGTCGTCGCAGGGCGCGAGCCAGCTCGCGGTCGGCGATGGGCCAGTGGCCCTGCTCGGTGATGTCGCGCTCGGTGATCTCGAGGATGGTGACGCGTGCGGGGGACGCCTCGGGTGTCGCACGCCGCAGGAACTCGTCGTAGACCCGCAGCTCGATGCCCTGGAGCAGGCCGAAGCTGCGTGCACCGAGCACGACCAGGAGCGTCAGGGTGAGGCCGAGCAGCGGCGCGCGCGCGGCGGTCCACATGGGGTAGGGGGGCCGGGCGCGCTAGCCCAGCACGAACTTCGCGATCCAGGCGTCGAGGGTGATGGAGAAGCCCGCCGCGCTGCGATGGCCGCCTCCGCCGTATTGGCCGGCCAGTTCGGACACGTCGAAGTCGCCGACCGAGTAGACCGAGACGTCCACGCGTCGCCCCTGCAGCCGGTAGACCGCGCCGCAGGGCACGCCGTGGCGGGCCCGGGTGGCCAGCTCGTGTCCGATCTGGCTGCGCTGCTCGCGGGCATTCACCGCCTCGACGCGATGCGACCCCACGCGGATCGGGTGGGCGGAGAGCAGCGCGCGCTCGACCTCGCGCGTCTGGGCACGCACGATCGGCGCGCCTTCGTCCGCGAGATTCGCCGCGCCCCGGGCTGCGAGGGTGTCCCACGCCTCGAAGGTGCGCGGGCTCCCCGAGATCGCGGCATTGACCTCGCGGGTGTGCGGGAGCTTCCAGTTCCACAGGTCTTGATCCTCGACGTAGCGGAGCAGCTCGGGCACTTCGTCGTCGGGGTGGAAGTGCTGCCAGGAAAGCACCGCGCCGGAGTGGTCCAGGTCGAAGTGAACGAGGTGGCCCTCCCGCTCGAGGGCGCGTACCACCGGCGCCTCCTCGACGAAGCGCTCCCGGGTCGACACGTGATGGTCGAGGACCACCAGCTGCCCCACGGTGTCGCCCAGCTCACGGAGCGTCGCCGGCGGTGGCGCGATGTCGGCGAAGACGACCTGCGCTCCGCGCAGTGCCTCGACCCGCAGCGGGTCGTCGTGGCCTCGCGGCACGTAGCGCGCGTCCTCACCCCAGGCGCGCCAAGCCGCCCACGCGGCTCCAAACCCGTCGGGGCAGCCCGCGTGGTAGATGCAGACCCGTTCCACGCCGCCAGCTTAGCGCGGCGTTGCGAGCGTACGGGGGTGCAGAATCACACGGCCGGCGCGACTCGTGCAGGGCGCTCTCCCTGCCGTGCGGCGCGCTATGCGGGGAAGCGTCGGCCCAGCCAGTCGAGCAGGGTCCGGTTCAGTGCTTCGGGCTGCTCCTGCTGGGTCCAGTGCCCGCACTTGGGCAGGTCCACGCGCTCGAGATCGGGGACCAGGTCGGGCATGCCGTCGGCCATCTCCGGCCGGAGGGCCAGGTCCCACTCGGCGCAGACCATCAGCGACGGCACCTCGATCTTGGCCACTCCGCTCTCGGGGAAGGTCTCCCAGTTGCGGTCGAGGTTGCGATACCAGTTGACGCCGCCGGTGAAGCCGGTGCGCGCGAAGGTCGAGACGAAGACCTCGAGTTCTTCGGGGGTGACCACGGGATCGCCCAGCGGGTCGAGCTCGGCGATGCGACGAAACGGGTTCATGTCGACGGTCCCCGAGGCGACGGCCTGGGCCATGGCCTGGGCCGGGTCGACACCACTTCGCAGCAGCTTGTCGAACATCAGGGCACCCGTCTCCTGGAGGACCGGGTCGGCGACCCCGGGCTCCTGGAACCACAGGATGTACATCTGCTCGGGTTGCGGGAACAGCATGCGCATCATGGCGGTGGGCGGCTGCGGCGGCCGCGCCATGTAGGGCGTGTTCACGCCCACGACGCCAGCCGTGCGTTCCGGGTGCAGGAGCGGCATCGCCCACACGACGAACCCGCCCCAGTCGTGCCCGACGAAGACCGCGCGATCGATCTCGAGGGCATCGAGCACGCCGACCATGTCCGAGGTCAGATGGTGGATGTCGTAGGCCTCGATCTCGTCGGGCCGATCGCTCCCGCCGTAGCCTCGCTGGTCCGGCGCGACGACGCGGTAGCCCGCCTCGACGAGCGCGGGGAACTGGTGTCGCCAGGAGTAGGCGAGCTCGGGGAAACCGTGCGAGAAGACCACCGCCGGGCCGCTGCCGGCTTCGTGGACCGAGAGGGAGATGGGCGCGATCGGTCGTCCGTCGCGGGTCTCGCTCGCGGGGAGGGAGAGGGTCCTGGCTTCGGGGAAGGTCATGGGGGCTCCTGCAGCGGGACTGCCCAGCATACCGCCGTGCGGCGCGAACGGGCTCCGGGCCCGCCCGGAGGCCCGCCCGCGTGTCGGCTAAGGTCACCCCTTCGCGCTGCCACGGAGGTTCGTGTGAGTCACGCGCCCCAGCGCACCGAGTGCCTGGTCGAGCCGCTCCCGGGGGACTTTCTTCGCCGGGTTGCGGCGCTGCGACCGCGCGACGGGTTCTGGTGGCTCGACAGCGCGCCGGGGCACGGGCCCCTGGGCCGTTGGTCCCTCGCGGGTGCCGACCCCCGCGCGGTGGTGCGGGCCTGGGGTCGCCAGGTGCGCGTGGACGTCACGGCCACGCCTTGGCGAGGACTCGCGCCCGGGCGCCACGATCGCGAAGGCGATCCCCTCGAGATGCTACGCGCACTGCTCCCGCAACCTCCGGACGCGGACCCCCTCCCCGGGCTTCCGTTCCGGGGCGGTGCGGTCGGCGTGCTCGGCTACGAGCTCGCGCCGCTGCTGGCGCCCCTCGAGCCGCTGAGGCTCCGGGGCCTCGACGAGACCGGTCTGCCCGACCTGTGCTTCCTGCTGGTGGATCGCGCCCTGGTTCACGACCACGAGCGCGGCGAGTCGTTCGCGGTCGCACTGGGCGAAGGCGCGGACCGCGCCGCCGCGCGGGATGCGGCGGCCGAGGCACTGGCGACGCTGGTGGCGCAGAGCGCCGAAGACCCCGCGCCGGCGCTCGCGCTCCTGACACGCGACTGGTCCGCGCCGGTGTCGCCAAAGGCCGGTTCGGCCAGTCTCGACGAGTCGGCCCACGCCAAGGCGGTGGTGCAGGTGAAGGAGCACATCGCCGAGGGGGACTGCTACCAGGCCTGCCTCACCTACCGCCTCGAGTCGGCATTCGCCGGCGATCCTTTCGCACTGGCGGCGGCGCTTCGCGCGCGCAACCCGGCCCCCTTCGCGGCCTTTCTCGACCTGCCCGGGGCGGCCCTCGTCTCGAGCTCTCCGGAGCGCTTCCTGCGCATCGATCGCGACGGGTCCGTGGAGAGCCGGCCGATCAAGGGCACGCGCGCCAGGGGGCGTGACGCTGCCGCCGATCGCGCGGCGCGCCAGGACCTGGCGGTGTCGCCCAAGGATCGCGCCGAGAACCTGATGATCGTGGACCTCGTGCGCAACGACCTGGGCCGCGTCTGCGAAACCGGGAGCGTGAGCGTGCCGGAGCTGATGCAGGTGGAGGCGTATGCGACGCTCTTCCAGCTGGTGTCGACGGTCCGGGGGCGCTTGCGTTCGGATCGCGACCGCTTCGATGCGATCCGGGCCACGTTCCCCCCCGGCTCGATGACGGGAGCGCCCAAGCTCGAGGCGATGCAGCGGTTGGCGCGACTCGAGCCCGTCCGGCGCGGCCCCTATGCAGGTGCCCTCGGCTACCTCGATGCAGGGGGCGCCATGGACCTCTCGGTGGTGATCCGCACGGCGATCGTGGCCGGCGGTCAGGCCCACGTCCACACCGGCGGAGCGATCGTCGCCGACTCGCAGCCCGGGGCCGAGTGGGCCGAGGCCTGCGACAAGGCACGACCGGTGCTCGAGGCGCTGGCACTCGCCCAGGCGCCAGTCCCGTGACCGCGACGATGACCGTCGCTCGCGGGACCGCGCCGAAAGCGGGGCTCCCGTGACGCCGCCGCCCGGCATTCGGATGCTGGCGCTCGACGTCGACGGAACGCTCGTCGCGGGGGAGGACGACGTGCCTCCCCGCGTGCGCGACGCGCTGCACCGCGCCCACGGCGAAGGCCTGCACGTCGTGATCGCTACGGGTCGGCGCTGGCGTCGCACCCGCAGCGTGGTCGCGGTGCTCGGTCTCCCGGCCCCTGCGGTCTGCCTGGGTGGAGCCATCGTCAAGGACGAACGCGGCCAGACGCTCCACACCGAGGGCTACACGCCCGAGGCCTTTCGCGCCGTGGCGCAGATCGTTCGCTCCCACGGGCAGACGGTGATCATCCAGCGCGACGAAGGGCAGGGCGGGGGCGACTTCGCCATCGACCAGTCGAGCGCGTGGGGAGGGCCGACGCAGCGGTACTTCGAGCGCAACCGGGCGTTCGCCGAAATCGCGCCGCGGCTCTGCGAGCAACGCCGCGAGGATGCGCTCGGTGTGATCGCTTTCGGGCAGCGCGAGCCGCTCGACGCGGCCGCCGCGGAGATCGAGGCGCGCTACCCCGGCGCGTATCACCCGCACGTGATGGACGCGCGCATGGAGGGCGCCTTCTGTCTCCAGGTCTGCACCGCCCGCGCGAACAAATGGGGCGCGCTGCAGCCGGTGGCCGCGCGCGCTGGCGTGCCCTCCGCGGCGATCTGCGCGGTGGGCGACGATGTGAACGACCTCACGATGATTCGGGGTGCGGGCTATGGCGTGGCCATGGGCAACGCCACGCCCGAGGTCCGACGTGCCGCCGACTGGGTGACCGCACCCCAGCACGAAGACGGCCTGGTCCACGTGGTGGACCGCGTACTGGGGCAAAACCCCGAGTCGCCTCCGGCCTAGCTTCGTCCAAGGTCGGGTCCCGTGCGGGGACCGGGCCTGCGCCGCGCGCCCGAGGGCGGTGGTAGCATGGCAGCCTCATTGGAGGTCCATCCATGCGAACCGGCACTCTCGCTTCTCTCATGGCCTTCGCGCTCGCGACGTTCGTGGCTGCGGTTCCCGTCGCCGCCGACGAGACCTGCCAGTCGCCCTATCTGCCGAAGCTCGAAGGGCAGGAAGACTACGTCTACATCTGGACCCTCGGCGTCGAAGGCTGGGGCGACGGGTCGGACAAGGTCGTCACCGTGGGGACGAATCCCGCGCGCGAAGACTACGGCCAGGTCGTGGACTCGGTGTCGGTGGGCGGTCGCCACGAAGCGCACCACGGCGGGCTCACCGACGATCGCCGCCACTTCTGGGTCGGCGGCCTCGACACCAGCATGATCTACCTGTTCGACATCGCGACCGATCCGGCCCACCCGAAGCTGGTGCGCACCATCGACGACTTCGTGGAGAAGAGCGGTGGCGTCGTGGGCCCCCACGGCTTCTACGCGCTGCCGGGACGCATGCTGATCTCCGCGCTCTCCAACGCCGAAGACCACGGCGGGCGCACGGCGATGGTCGAGTACACGAACGAGGGCGAGTACATCCGCACGATCTGGATGCCCGACGAGGCGCCCTACGGCTACGACGCCCGGGTGAATGCCGGGCTCAATCGCCTGCTCACCTCGTCGTTCACCGGGCACGCGAACTACATGCGGCCCCTGGCCGAGCTGATGGGCGACGCCGAGGCGATGAAGAACTTCGGCAACGAGGTCGTGGTCTGGGACCTCCACGCGCGAAAGCCCCTGCAGGTGCTCGAGGTGCCGGGTGCTCCCCTCGAGATTCGCTGGGCGCTGCAGGAGGGTCACGACTACGCCTTCATCGAGGCCGCGCTCACCGGCGAACTCTGGGGTGTCTTCCGCAAGGACGACGGCACGTTCGAGGCGGTGAAGGTGGGTGACATCGGCCCCCGCGAGGAGCAGCCGCTGCTCGCCGTCGACATCAGCCTGTCGGCGGACGACCGCTTCCTGTTCGTCGACACGTTCATGGACGGCAAGGTTCGCGTCTTCGACGTGTCCGACCCGCGCAACGCCAAGCAGGTCTACGAGCGCAAGATCGGCTCGCAGGTGAACATGGTCTCGCAGTCCTGGGATGGCGATCGCATCTACTTCACCAGCTCGCTGCTGTCGCAGTGGGACGGCACGGGCGGCGAAGACGAGCAGTTCCTGAAGGCGTTCACCTGGGACGACAAGGAGCTCACGCCCACCTTCGAGATCGACTTTCGCGAGAAGCAGCTCGGTCGGCCGCACATCATGCGCTTCGGCCAGATCGGTTTCTACACGGGGCAGGTGCCGGCTTCGTCGGGCGACGTCGCAGCCGCACCGTGAGCCGCGCGTCGAAGGGCACGCTCGCCCACCTGGCGGCGCTCGCGGTCGCGCTGGGGGTCGCCGCGGCGGGGCACGCCGACGCGCAGCACGGCCACGGCGCGGGTCACGACCATCGCGCGGCTCCACCGCCCCGATTCGAGCCGCCGGCACCGGGTAGCTACGAGCTTCCGCCCGTCGGCCGGGTGGGCGCCCACGAGCTGCTCGGGCGCGGGGGCGAGCCCGAACCCCTGCTCGCACTCGCGCCGGGCGAGTCGGCCTTCGTTTCGTTCGTCTATCTCTCGTGCCCCGAGGCGTGCCCGCTGGCGACGGCGAGCTTGGCCGAACTCGACACCGCGCTCGCGGCCGACCCCGCGCTGCGAGATCGCGTCCAGCTGGTGACGGTGAGCTTCGACCCGGCGCGGGACACGCCCGAGGCCATGGAGCGCCTGCGCGCGGGGTTGGCGCCGAGCACCGACTGGCGCTTCCTGACCGCCGCGTCTCCCGATGCCATCGCCCCTGTCCTGCGCGACTTCGGTCAGGACTTCGTGGTCTTGCGTGGGCCCGATGGAGACTGGACGGGCCAGCTACGCCACGTCCTCAAGGTCTTCCTGGTCGACGATCGCGGACGGATCCGGAACGTCTACAGCACGGGGCTCCTCGACCCGCGGTTGCTGCGAAACGACGCGCTGACCCTGCTCGGAGAAGCGGCTCCTGCCCAAGGCGCCCCCTGAGCGGCCCGATCGGGGAGTCCCCTGGGGGAAGATGTGTGCCGACGCCGGCCCGGCATCTCCCTGGAAGAATCCCTAGGTTCGGGTCGATTTTTCTGGATTTTTGAAACACGTTCTACTAAAGCAAGGCCTCCAGCAAGACACCCGCACCTCGAGGACGAACCTGTTGCATCTCCACCCCGCCCGAACTGCCCGGCCCGTCCGGTCGCGCATCCTGTTCTTCGTCATGCTGGTCGCCCTGGTGTTCGGGGCGGTGGGTGCGAGCTGCGGGGGCCCCGGGCCCGCGCCGGCGCTTCTCGTCGACAGCCCCGTCCACGGAACCTTCCTGAATGGGACCCAGGTCACGGTGCAGGGGCGGCTCGTGCGTTGGGGGCTCTTCACCAGCCTCACCGCCAACGGCATCCCGGTCACCGTCGGACCGAACTGGACCGTGGACGTGCCGGTCGTCCCGTCCGACGTGTTCAACCGCATCCGCGTCGAGGCGCTGCTCAACAACGGGACCACGTTCCGCGAGGACCTCATCGTCGTGGTGGGCGATGGCGTGAACACCGGCTTCGTGCTCGACGGCACCCGCTCGCCCCAGGGGCTCGGGCTCCGTCTCGAAGAGACCGGACTCGACCAGATCTCGCCCATCGTCGAGAGCCTCTCGGCCGGCGCGCTCGACATCAGCTCGCTGATCGCGGGCCAGAACCCGATCGCCACCGGAACCTTCGGGGGCATCGTCTCCTACGCAGCGAACGTCGTCGAGGTGGGCTTCGCGGGATTCGGGCTCGACGCCGAGACTGGCCCGGGCGGCATCGACACGACCATCACCATCACCGACTTCTTCCTCGAGGTGGATCTCGACCTCGACTGGCTGGGATCGTGCACGCTCGAGGTCCAGACCGCCTCGACCGCCATCGGCGGCAGCTTCGACATGCTGCCCCTGGCCAGCGACCCCAGCTACGTGGACGTGAACCAGGTCGGCGCGGTCTCGGTCGTGCTCGGGGGCTTCACCTCCCAGTTCGTCTCCGGGGTCTGCGACGACCCGGTGATCGGCGACATCATCAACCTCATCATGGGGCAGGGCGACATCCAGCAGCTCATGCAGGACGGCTTCGAGGACAACCTGGGCGACCCCGATGGCGCCGGGCCCCTCGACTCGCCGATCGCCGGGGGCATCCAGGATGCACTGGCGGGCATCTCGATCGCTGGCCCGGTGGGCGACGCCCTCGGCGGTGAGGTCGACACCGAGATCGTCTCGATCGTCGAGGATGCCACGGGGCTCACCCTGTCGGCCGACGCGGCGATCTTCTCGCCGACGCCCGCGCCCGGCGCGCCGGACCTGCCCGCCTCGTACACGGTGAACGAGACGTTCCCCACCTTCGGCCCGACCACGCCGGTCGGCGGACTGCCCTACGGCATGGCCTTCGGCATCTCCACGTCGGCGATGAACCAGCTGCTGAAGACGCAGATCGAGAACGGGCTGCTCCAGAGCGACATCACCGAGTTCTTCGGCGTTCCGCTCACCGCGATCTTCCTGAGCAGCTTCGTTCCGGAGCTGGCGGCCTACGGCACCGAGCCCGCGGTCATCCACATCTCGCCGTCGCTGGCGCCCGTGTTCACGGGCGGGCCCGGGCCGAGTGGGGAGTTCGCCGAGATGAAGATCGCCGGCCTGCAGGTGGCGATCGAGCTGCCAGGGGCCTCGATCACGCCGCTGGTGCTCGAGATCGAACTCGATGCCGGCCTCGACCTGTTGTTCACCCCGGCCGGTCTCGAGTTCTCGCTGAACACCGCGGGGGGCCCGGCCCCTGAGATCACGGTGATCGAGAACCTGCTCGGCGCCAGCGAAGCCTCGCTGATCGTGGTCTTCGGGGCGCTCTTCCCCGCCTTCGCGCCCGAGCTCGAGAGTGCGATCGACGCGTTCCCGGTGCCTTCGTTCCTGGGCCTCGAACTGTCTCCGGTCGAGCTCTCTCGGATGCCGGGTGGCTTCATCGGCCTGTTCGCCGATCTGGTTCCCGCGCCGACGACCACGCTCGAGAATCTGGTGGTGACGGATCTCTCCTCGGGCGACTTCCGTCAGCAGGGGGGCTGCTGGCTGCGAGAGTGGCGCCACCGCGTGAGCGCCAGCCAGCTCGGGCCGAACATCCAGGCCAACCTGCGAGGCATGCTCGGCGCCGACGCCGGCTGCACCACCAACGACGCCTCGTCGAGCGCGACCGGCTCGTACCGGATCAACTTCGACGTCGTGGCGGTGGCCGGGGAGGAATGGACGCTCGACATCGACCACTCGATTTCGGGCGCGCTCGACCGCATCAGCGACGGCTATCAGGACGGGATCGGCTTCCAGGATGGCGGCGGATCGGCGACGATCACCACGCCCGTGCAGGCGAGCTACAGGATCGACGGCGGCGCCCCGACGAGCTTCGACTTCACGCCGAGCGCCACGAGCATCAACGACGGTGTGGGCGGGTCCTCCTCCGATGAGGACGTGCCGTTCTCGGGGACCAACGGCGCGACGATCGTCGGTACCACGAACGCGAGCATCGAGGTGCTGATCAGCGTCGGACTCGACACCTTCTCCAACTCGAACACCGCGTTCCCCACGGCGAACGGTGACGAAATGGCGATCCGTCTCGGCAAGAACGACACCATCGACAACAACTTCACCGCCGGGAGCTACCCCGGGATGGGCGGTCGCAACATCGCCCTGGACGGCCACTTCACGGACATCACGCTCACCACGGCGCCGCTTCCCTAGGCATCGGATCCCGCTGGTCGCTCGGAGTCGATCGCCGGTCCTAGGACCGGCGGCGTTCCTCCATCTCTTCGAGGGTGCGCGGCCAGTCCTTCTTGAGTAGCTGCGAGAGCGCGCGGTCGGCCAGGAGCTTGCCGCCCGTCTGGCAGGTGGCGCAGTAGTTGGTCTCGTGGTCCCCGCGCACGATGCGCTGCACGGGCGACCCGCAGTCGGGGCATGGTTCACGGAAGCGCCCGTGCACGGCCATCTCCGGACGGAACGCCGTGACCTTCTCGGGGAAGCCATCGCCCACCTCGTGGCGCAGGCGTTCGGTCCATTCGCGCAGCACGTCCTGCGTGGCGGCGAACAGGCGCTCGGTCTCGTCGTCCTCGAGCCTGCGGGTGAGCTTCACGGGCGAGAGCCGCGCCCGGTGCAGGATCTCGTCGGAGTATGCGTTGCCGATGCCGCTGAACAGCCGCGGGTCGGTGAGCGTGCGCTTCAACGTGTGGCTCTCGCGTGTGAGCGCCTCTCGGAAGGCGTCGAGCGTGCACGCGAGCACCTCGAGGCCGCCCGGGTCGAGCTCCGCGAGGCCCGGCTCGCCTCGCACCACGTGAAGGCTCGCGCGCTTCTTGGTGCCCGCCTCGGTCAGCAGCAGCGTGCCCTTCGGAAAGTCGAAGGCCGCGTGGCCCCGCCGGCCCGGAGGCTTGGCGCCCGCCTTCTTCCACTGAAAGCGGCCCGAGATCATCAGGTGGAAGACGAGAAAGAGGTCGTCCTCCATGTCGAACACCACGCGCTTGCCCAGCCGGCGAAGCCCGGTGACGCGCCGCCCCTCGGCCGCCGAGAGCGGCGGATCGACGCTTCGCAGCAGCGAAATGCTGGGCACACGCGCCCGCTCCAGCGGTTCGCCGACCACGCGCGATGCCAGGGCCGACAGGTAGAGCTCGATGTCCGGCAGCTCGGGCATGCCCCGCCAGGATAGGCGGACCGGCGGGTCGCGCGCCGATCCCCCGACGTCACGAACCGGACCTGCGTCATGGCTGGGCCCCGGTCAGGCGGCGCAGAGGTAGTGGCGCCCCTCGTCGAAGCCCATGGCCGCCAGCGCATCCCGAATCTCGCCGCGCGGCTTCTCCCCGGCGACCGAGACCAGGATGCGCGGAGGGCGTAGCGCGCGAAGCGCGTCGGGCGGGACGACCGGCGCCCCGTGGATGCGTTGCCCGAGGCGTCCGGGGTGGAGTTCGACGATGTGGGTGGGCCGCTTGCCGAGCGCGGCCAGCGCCCGACGAAGGGCACGGCCCGTATCGCCGTGTCCCCAGAGCACGTAGTCGTCCGCCTCGCCGAGAAATCCCTCGGCCAGGAAGGCGGCCTTGCAGGCCACGAAGCGCGGCTGGGCGTAGGAAGCATGGGTTCGCGACAGGCGGCCCTCGTGCTCCCGCCAGAGCAGCAGGCGCTCGGGAAGCACCGCCAGGGCATGCCCTGCTGCCAGCAGTCGCAGGATCAGGTCGTAGTCTTCGGGCCAGCCGAGGTCGCGATAGCCGAGGGTCTGGGCCACTTCACGCCGAAGACACAGGGTGGGGTGCACGATCGGGCACTCGACGAAGGCCTCGCGAGCCACGTCCTCGGGCGAGAGCACGCCATCGAGCCAGCCGCGGTAGCGGCGCATGCCGTCGCGCACGGCGCCGCTCGGAAAGAGCCTGACCCGCGTGCCCACACCCGAGAGACCCGGCTCGGCGTCGAGGCGTACTACCTGCCGGGCCAATCGGGCGCGGTGCATCACGTCGTCGGCATCCATGCGCGCGACGTAGTCGCCCCGGCACTCGGCGAGCCCCGTCTGCAACGCGTGCACGAGCCCGCGCCGTGGGCTCGCAACCAAGCGGAAGCGGGGGTCCTGCCGTGCGACGTCGGCCACCTGCTCGGCGGTCGCGTCGCGTGAGCCGTCGTCCACCACGATGCACTCGAAGTCGGGGAGCGTCTGCCGGGCGATGCTGCGAAGGCACGGCGAGAGCGTGTCGGCGGCATCCCGCGCGGGGAGCAGCACCGAGACGCGCGGCCGGTTCATCTGGGCTCCGGCGGGGTCGGGCGTCTCATGGTGCGAGCAGGACCCGAGCGTCTCATGACGAGAGCAGGACCCGAGCGCCGATCTCGCGATGGTCGAGGCCCGATGCACGGTCGATCTCGGCCACCCAGCGTGGCCGCTCGATCGCGAATCGCAACGTCTCGCTGCGCAGGCCGCGCTCACCGAGGCGCGCGCACGCTTCGTCCCACCAGGGAGAGATCCGCGTGGCCAAGGGCTCGAGGACCAGGACGTGACCGCCCGCGCGGGCGGCGTCGGCCAGCCAGCCGAGCAGCGCCTCGCGCTGCTCGGGCTCACACTCGTTGAGCACGAATCCGGCTACGGCGAGGTCACCCGGTCGCGGACGCGGAAGGCCCGCCGGGAGCACCGTGCGACGCGCGCGCCCGCGCAGGCCGAAGGCGCGCCAGGTCGCGCGCGCCTCGCCGAGCGCCCAACCCGAGCGATCGAGGCCCGTGACGGCCGGGCGCGAATCAGACGCGAGCCAGCCCAGCGCCGCGCCACAGGCACCGGTGCCGCAGCCGAGGTCGAGGATGCGGGGCGCTGTGACGTCGAGGTCGAGTGCCGACGCCGCATGGTACGTGGTGAGGAAGTGCAGCGGGGCGTAGTACGTCGCCAGCGCAGCCCGGCGCGAGGTGCCCTCGGTGGTGCGGGTCGAGATCCGGCCTTCGTTGCGCCGCTGCACGTATACGGTGGAGACCGACTGGACGCCCTTGCGTGCGTCGCGGACGGAGACGCCCAGGCGCGCGACCGCCTGCTCGATCCACGCGTCGACGCGAGCAGCGAGTTCGTCCGGAAGCGCCGCCGGCCCCGCCACCACCGTCTCAGGCCGGCGTGAAGACGATGCGCTCGCCGTCCGGGCCCAGCACCCCAGAGGCGCCCACGAACTCGCGGCGCTCCATGGCCTCGAATAGCTCCCGGTCGTCGGGCGTGTTCGCCACGAACCGCCGCCCGCGGGCGTCGCGCCCGATCACGATCCCCTGGGCCGGTGCACCCTCGCGATCGTGGACGACGGTGTAGGCGATCACCGTGGCCGGTCCCTGGGGCGTGTCGGTCATCTCGGGATCCGGCTGCCGGGGCGGCGGCGCGGGCGCTCGGGGCTTGGCATCGCCGGGCTCGCGCCCATAGAGGCCGGCCGCGTGCTTCGTGAAGTACCAGCCGAGCCCCGTGACCATGCCCGTGCCTCCCTGCTCGCGCAGCCGCTCGGTCATGCGTGCGACGGCGTGAAGGCAGTAGGCGTTTCCCGGGCCACCGGCCTGCGCGAGCCCACCGGTCACGCTCACCGGCCGCGGGTCGTCGTGCGCGATCGAGAGCGCTTCCATGGCCAGCTCGATGGCGACGGGAAAACAGCTGTACAGGTCGAACGCATCCACGTCTTCGGCCGAGAGACCGGCGCTGGCGAGGGCGGCGTCGATGGAGGCTCGCTGTGCCGGGCTCTCGTCCATGCGCGGGCGCTCCGAGAAGAACCAGGGCTCGGCAGTGGCTTCGCCCTCGCCGAGCAGGTGAACCATGCGATCGTCCGGCACCCCGAGCGCGCGCGCGTGCTCCGCCGAGGTCAGGATCACCGCGGCCCCCTGGTCCACCTCCATCACCGCGTTCACGACCTTGGGGTAGGGCCAGGCGATGATGCGGTTGGTGTCGCTGGTGGTGCAGATCTCGTCGGCGCTTCGCACCTTCGGGAACCAGGCATGCGGGTTGTCGGCGGCCACCTGCGATAGTCGCGCGTACAGGGCGCCGATCCGCGCCTGGTGGTCTTCGGGGGAGTGGCCCAGCCGCGCGCGCAGGGCGGTTTCGTAGAGTGGGTAGGCCACGGTGGGCAGGACGATGCCGTGGCGCTGCTCGCGCGGCGAGACGCCCGGGCGTCGGTCGCCCCAGCGCTCGTGGTTGCGACCGGGTGCGGGCCCGCCGCGCACCCATCCCAGCTCGACGCCGTCGCGCCGGGCCGTGCGTCGGGTGCGGATGGCTTCGGCGCCGGCCACCAGCGCAGCCATGCAATGCCCGTCCCGGATGCGGCGGGCGAGCTCGTTGATGCACCGCTGGGGGCTGTCGCCACCGACTTCGGTGTCGATGGGCCGCGCCTGCGCGGCGCCGATGCGGTCGGCGAGCAGCGTCGCCACGCTGTCGTAGCGCCAGCCGAGTACGTGCAGCCCGACCACGTGGTCGAGTCCGGCCAGCAGGATTGCGCCGGCGTCGCGCTCGGCTCGTTTCGCGGCCTCGGCCATGAGCGCAACGGGTTCCAGGGCCAGAGCGGGCTCCGCGTCGCGTTGCACGACCTGCCCGACCCCGACGACCACGACCTGGCGGCTCGGCGGCTGCATTCGACCGACGGTAGCAGGCCGCTCCGTGGGCCCCGGCGTTCACCTACTTCCAGGCAAAGACGGGCTGCTCGTAGTGGTCGACGCGGGTTCCGCGCCCCCACACGGCGACCTCACGCAGCTGGAACAAGATGGCCGCCGTGGGCGCGTGGATGTGCGTGCCGACGAGCGGAATCGAGATCACGGGCTGGTCGCTCTCGGGGATGCTGCGCAGCAGCGGCACCTCGGGCGCATCGAGCAGTGCGAGCGGGACGCGGTGGATCTCGGCGACCTCTCCCGGGTTGGCCACCAGGCGGGCCTCGGCCCCGGCCCATGCGACCACGGGCGTGATCACGTAGCCGGAGCGGGTGGCGTAGTCGTCGAGTCGTCCGAGGATGCGGTCGGGGCCGAGCCGCAGCCCGACCTCCTCGTCCATCTCGCGCAGGGCCGCGACCTCGGGCGTTTCCCCGGGATCGAGCCTCCCGCCGGGTAGCGCCCACTGGCCCGCGTGCCGGCGCAGGTCCGGCGCGCGGCGCGTGAGGACGAAACAGGGGCGCTCGTGCGCGTCGAGGACGATCGCGAGCACCACCGCAGCGTGGCGCCGCTCGCCGAGCGGCATCTCCAGGCGCTCGTGGCCCCGCAGGTTGCCTTCGAGTTGCTCCCGAAGGCGCCCCGAACGCGTGGCAGGTTCCAGGGGCTGCAAGGAGGGCTCTGCGGGATCCATCCGCAGCAGCATAGCCGCGGCGTGACTCGGGAGCGGGCGCATCGCTAAGATCCTGCGCCGGACCTCATGCCGTCCCCCCACTCCCCCGGCGATGCGCCGCCTTCTGGCGGCAGTGATCTTCGCGCCCTGCGCGGAAGCGAAGTGCGTCGTCTTGCGCTCGATTCGCGTGGGGTCGAGATCGCCGTGCGCGACTTCGGGGGCGAAGGGCCCATCGCACTGCTTCACCACGCCAATGGCTTCTGCAAGGAGACCCTGGCGCTGCTGGTGGAGCCGCTCCGCGCCGGCGGGCGCGTGATCGCCATGGATGCCCGCGGCCATGGCGACTCGTCGCGTCCCGAGGGCCCCGATGCGTATTCGTGGCGCCACTTCTCGGACGACGTGGTGGCCGTGGCCCAGCGCCTGGTGGCGGAGCAGGGCGGGGCGCCTTTGCGTCTCGGTCTGGGTCATTCTTTCGGCGGCACGTCGATGCTCGGCGCCGCGGCGGCCCGCCACGATCTGTTCGAGCGGCTCGTGCTCGTCGACCCGGTGACCCCGCCGCCCGCGGCGCTGGCGCCGCCCGAGCGCGCCGAGCACACGCGGGGCCTCGTCGATCGCGCGTCGCGCCGGCGCGCGGACTGGCCCTCGCACTCCGAGGCCCGTGCCTGGTTCGCCGAGCGGGACCTCTTCGCGGACTGGCTTCCCGAGGCGCTCGACCTCTACGTGCACCACGGGCTGCGCACGCGCGCAGACGGCAGCGTGGTGCTCAAGTGTCCGCCCGAGGTGGAGGCCACGGTGTTCTCGGGCGGGGGGGCGATCGACGTGTTCGACCTGGCGCGAGACGGCCGTGTGCCCACCCTCTACCTGTGGGCCGCGCGCGGCAACTTTCCCCGCCCGGTCTACGAGCGGCTCGCGGCGTCGATGCGCAGCGGCCGTGTCGAGACCCTCGACGCGGGCCATCTGATTCCCATGGAGGCGCCGGCCCTGGTCGTGGATGCGACGCTGCGCTTCCTCTCGGAGACCTCATCCGCCTAGGAGTGCCATGTCCGACGCGACCCTCACCCACCCCACCGCCATCCGTCCCGAAGCCCACGCCGTCTTCCGGGACGACAAGATGGGCAAGGCCACGCTGTTCTCGTCGGAGCGCATTCTCGTGGGCCTGAACTGCTTCGAGCCGGGGCAGGAGCACGCGCTGCACGCGCACGCCGGAATGGACAAGGTCTACCAGGTCGTCTCCGGCAAGGGGCTCTTCCTGCTGGAGGGCCGCGAGATCGACATGGAGGCGGGTCTCATGCTGGTGGCGCCCGAAGGCGTCCCCCATGGCATCCGCAACACGGGCGACGGGCGCCTGGTGGTGCTGGCGATCCTGGCACCGAGTCCCTGAACCGATGACCCCGAAGCGACGGCGCCCGTGACCGAGACGAATCCGGAAGGCGCGACCCCGCTGCCCCTCGCGGGCATCCGGGTCGTCGAGGTCGCCCACTACGTGGCGGTGCCCGCCGCGGGATGCCTGCTCGCCGACCTCGGCGCCGACGTCGTCAAGGTCGAAGTGCCGCCGCGCGGTGAGGTCTACCGGCGGTCGCGTCCACGATATGCCGGCTACGAGAGTTCGTTCCCCGAGAACCCGGCCTTCCACATGGACAACCAGGGCAAGCGCTCGATCGCGCTGGACCTGACGGATGCCGGCGCACGCGATGCACTGCTTCGGATCCTCGCGCGCGCCGACGTATTCGTGACCAACCTGCTGCCCGGGCGCCGCAAGAAGTACGGGCTCGATCACGACACGCTCTTGGCGCGGCATCCGCGCCTGGTGATGGGTGCGATCAGCGGGTACGGCCTGGGGGGAGACGAGGCCGACCGCCCCGCCTTCGACTACGCCGCCTACTGGGCCCGCACCGGCATGATGGACGTGATGCGTGACGCGGGGCAGCGTCCCTCGCTTCAGCGCCCGGGAATCGGCGACCACGCGGCGGCCTCGAACCTGGTCTGCGCGATCCTGGCGGCGCTGCGTCTGCGAGATGCGACCGGCGAGGGTCGCTACGTGGAGACGAGCCTGCTCCAGACGGGCCTCCACGTGCTGGGAAACGACGTGGCGTTGGCCCTGGCGACGCGCGAGCCCGTCAAGCGACACGACCGCGACCGCGCGCCCAACCCCCTCTGGAACAGCTATCCGGTCGCAGGCGACCGCTGGCTGCTGCTGGTGATGATCGAGTCCGACCGCTACTGGGCGCCGCTTTGCCGCGCGATCGAGCGGCCCGACCTGCTCGCGGACGCCCGGTTCGAGGACGCGCTGGCGCGGGCCGACCACGCCGGGGCACTGGTCCGGGAGCTGGAGCGGACCTTCTCGGGCCGCAGTCTCGAGGCGTGGACGCCCCGCCTGGAGGCCGAGGGGCTGATCTGGTCGCCCGTGCGGACCCTGGTCGAGGCCATCGACGACCCGCAGGCCCGGGCCATGGGCTACTTCCGAGAGCTCGAGCACCCCGATGCGGGTGGTTTCACCACGGTCGGGCCGCCGTTCCGGATGCAGGGCGTCGAACTCGGACACGGGCCTGCCATTGCGCCGGTCGACTCCGATGCCGAGGAGATCCTGCGGGAGGCCGGGCTCGACGACGCCGAGATCGCCCGCCTGCGAGGCCGCTGAGCCCCGCCGCCCGGCCTGCACCGATCGCGGTACACCCCGCCACCCGGCCTGCACCGATAGCGGTAAACCCCCCGCCGCGAAGGGCCGATGATCCCCGGCGTGAGGATCCCGCGCTCCGTCGTCCCGGCAATCTTGTGGCTCGTTCTCGTCTGCCTCGTGGCACCGGCGTGGGGCGCCCAGCCGGGCGTGCTCCCGGCTGGCGACACGCTGGTGGTGCCCACTCGGGCTGCAGACGTGCTCGCGAGCGTCGACGGCGGCGTCGACGAGTGGCTCCGCGAGCGGGTGACCGCTGCGGGTTTCCAGGTCGTCGGCCGCCGCACCGCGCGTGACGCCGTCGCGAATCTGCGCGCGCGCCCCGAGATCGGCGACGCGGTCCTGCGCGGCGAGCAGATCACCGAGCTGGGCGTCTCCGCTGGCGCGACGACCCTGCTGTTCAGCGAGATCCGCTACGACGCGGGCCAGATCGACCTGCGCCTGCGCATCCACGCGACCGACGACGGCGGCGTGGTGGCCGGCACGCGCGTGGAGGGCCGGCTGGCCGATCTGGGCAGTCTGCTCGAAGAGGCGCTCGCCAGCCTGCTCACCACCCTGGGCGTGGCCCCGGGGCCGATCGTGGGCGCGCAAGAGCCGCGGCTCTCGGAGCTGGGCCGCTATGAGCGCGCCGTCGCGGCGCTGGGAGGCGGGCGACTCACGGCAGCGTGGCGCGAACTCGGCTCGTCCGACACCCCCACGGCAATGGCACTGCGCCACGAGATCCAACAGGCGGCCCAGAAGAGCGACGCCAGTCTGGCCGAGCGCTCGCGGCTGGCCAGTGCGAGTGGCGCCCCCGACAAGGCGTGGCTCCACGTGCGCAAGGCCATGCGCGAGGGCCGCGACCCCGAGATGCTGATGGCCGGAGGCGACTCGGCCCTCGTACGCGGCGAGCCCGAGGTGGCCCACCGCCTGTACACGCAGGTGGTCGAGATCGACCCCGAGCGACGCGAGGCCCACGTGGCACGCGCGTCGACGGCCTTGGAGATCGGGCGCGTCGAAGAAGCGCGCGAGTCCCTGCAGCATGCGAAGCGCCTCGACCCCCGCGACCCCGAGATCTACGAGGCGCTCGGCGCACTCGAAGGCGATGCACCCGAGGTCCAGGTCCAGCACCTGATGCAGGCCGGTGACCTGCGGGCGGAGCGGCTCGAGTCCGAAGAGGCGGTTCGCAACTTCCGGTCGGCGGGCGAAGAGGACGTGATGGCCGGAGGCGCTGCGGGCATGATGGCGCGGGCCACCCAGAGCGTCGCCAAAGTGAACGAGCGCATGGGGATGTACGAGAACGCCCTGCTCGCCTACGAAGAAGGCGCGGCGCTCGACCCGATGGACCCCGACACGCTGGCCGGTCTCGGCCGGAACCGCTCGCGCATGGGCGATCTCGAAGGGGCCGAGGAGGCCTTCGGGAGCGCGCTCGAGGTCGATGGCGAACACGGCGACGCCATGCTCGGCATGGGCGGCGTGATGCAGCAGACCGGTCGGCCCCAGGAGGCTGTGGACCTGATCTCCCAGGCCAAGGTCGCGCGCGACAAGATCGCCCAGCAGCAGCAGATGCTCGCACTTGCGTACGAGTCCACGGGCAACCCCGACGCGGCCCTGCTGGCGCTCACCACCGGCAACGCCGAACTCCCCGACCACGAGCGGGCCGAGCTGCTGGTGGAAGCCGCCCGGATCCAGCAGGACGAAGGCCGGCTCGACGAAGCGCGCATCACCCTCGAAGAGGCGAGTTCCATCGAGCCTCACGACCCGCCCATCTACGAAGGGCTGGCCAAGGTCTACGAGGCCCAGGGCGACACCGCGGCCGCCGAGCGCGCCCGCACCCAGGTGTCGAGCCTACAGGGCCAGTCGGTGGCACCGACGTCCGGTGGCGCCAAGACGGCGGCCATCGGCGAGGAAGAGGTGCGCGGCGGCGACGCCAAGGACTTCGCGCGGCTGTTCGCGAGCTTTCCGCCGCGCAGTCCCGAGACGCGCAAGCCCGTCGCCAAGGTTCACTACCTCGGCGTCGCCACCACCGGCGGCTGGGAGCTGCTGGCGCGCGAGTGGTTCGCCCCCACCCAGCCCGATCTTCAGGCGATCGACTCGGCGCTGCTCCAGGGCCTGATCGAACGATTCGAGGTGGTGCCGCCGCCCGAGGCGCTGCCCGAGGTCGCCCTCGGCGCCGCGAACCGGCTGTTCGCGTTCGGGACCGCTCGCGAAGACATCTCCCTGGTGAACGACGTGCTCGGCGTGGACGCGAGCTTCGTGGCCCAGCTCGAGCGCGTGGGCGAGAAGGACAACCCACTCATCGAGCGCTACGTGCTCAAGGTGCGCATGGTGGGTGGACGCGAAGCCGACCGGGTCTTCATCCGCGCCAATCAGCTGGCCATGCCCGCCGCGCCGCCGTTCCGCGTGCTGAATCCGCGGGCCGCCGTGCCGCTCACGCTCTTCTTGATCCTGCTTTCGCTCCCCGTGATCCGCGGCTGGGGCAAGGTCAAGGTCGAGCTCGACTGGGAGAACGGTCCGCAGACCAAGGGGTTCTTCGCCATCCAGATCTCGCGCAAGCCCGGCAAGGTCAAGAAGGAGAAGAACAAGGGCAAGAGCAAGGCGCTGCAGTACCAGAAGAAGGTGCGCGCCTGGGCCCGGTTCTCGAAGTCGATGGTCGGTCGGGAGACGATGTTCGGCTGGATTCCCGCGGGCCAACGCTACGTGATGGTGCACGGCCTGCTCCAGGACGAGCAGACGCGCGACGTGATCGGGAGCTTTCTCGAAGAGCGCAAGGTGAAGGTGGCGCGGGGCAAGACCACCGAGATCCGCTTCGACTTCCAGCGCATCGACGCGCCCCTCGAGGTGCGTCTCGCCGTGGCCGAAGGCCAGGCGATGCCGCAGGTGCCGATCGCGCTGCGCGGCAATCCCGACTCGATCCGCTACGTCCGCGAGGGGTCCACCGTCTTCCATGTGACGAACGGGCAGCACGGCGTGCTCGTCGCCGAGCAGGACCGGGTCCACGACGTGGACGTCCTGGTGACCGACCACCGCGCGGCGCTGGTCACGATCACACTGGGCAGCGAAGAGACCGCAGCCTTCACCGACTGTCCGGAGGCCGTCGATCCGTACCTGCAGGGCGACATGATGGCGGCCAGCGCGGCGCTGGATCGCGCCGGTCAGGTCGAGGTCGCCAACCTCATGCGGGCCCGCTTCCACGAGGCACGCGGTGAGTCGGACAAGGCTGCCCGCTTCTACGAAGCCGCGGGTCACATGACCGAGGCCGCCCAGGTCGCTGTCTCGCCCGAGCTCGAAGACGCCGGTGACGCGCCCGGACCCGAACCCCCGCCGGCGCCGGCGGCCGATGGCGGCGCGCTCGCCGAAGCCGAGGCGTTCGAGGCCTCGTACGACTACGAGAGCGCCATCGAGGCCTACAAGCGCGCCGGGATGTCCAGCAAGGTGCTCGAGCTGCTCGAGAAGACCGACTGCTACTTCGACGCGGGAACGCTCGCCTTCCAGGACGACGACGTCGACCGTGCGGTACGCAACCTGCAGATGGTGGATCTGCGCGACCCCGACTACCTCGAGGCGTGCCGGCTGCTGGCGCAGATCTTCACCGACCGCGAAGAGTGGGACCTTGCGGTACACAAGGCCGAGGAGGCCGTGCAGGTCGCCGGCGAGGAGTCCGCTCCGCTCGAGCTGCACGAGCAGCTCGGCCGGCTGCTCGCCCATGCCGGTCGGCTGGACGAAGCGGTCACCTGCTTCGAGTCGATCCAGAAGCGCGAGCCCGACTACCCGGGCGTGGCCGACGAGATCGACACGCTGCGCAGCCGGCTCGGGGCCACAGGCACCCGCGCGGCACCGGGCAGCTTCGACCCCGATCCGGACATCGACGACGCCGAGCTGGCCGGGGCGCTCACGCTCGACGATGGCGAATCCGAAGCGGAGCCCGAGCGCTACGAGCTGCTGGGTGAGCTGGGACGCGGCGGCATGGGCGTCGTCTACAAGGCCCGCGACACGCGCCTGGGCCGCGTGGTCGCGCTCAAGCGCCTGCCCGAGAACCTGCGAGACCACCCGACCGCGGTGCAGCTGTTCCTGCGCGAGGCGCGTGCCGCAGCGGCCCTCAACCACACGAACATCGTGACCCTCTTCGACGCGGATCAGTCAGGCGGTCACTACTACCTCACCATGGAGATGCTCGAGGGGTTGCCCCTCGACGCGATCCTCGCCAAGCGCGGACGGCTCGGCGCCCGGGACGCCCTGCGCCTGGCCGTCCAGATCTCCACGGGCCTGCAGTTTGCCCACGAACACGGGGTGATCCACCGCGACATCAAGACGTCGAACCTGTTCTTCACCAAGGACAAGGTGGTGAAGATCATGGACTTCGGTCTCGCCAAGATGACCGAGGAGGTCCGCCGCGCCGCCACGGTGATCGGCGGCACGCCGTACTACATGGCGCCCGAGCAGTCCGAGGGCACGGGCGTCGACCATCGTGCCGACCTGTACGCATTCGGGGTCACGCTGTTCGAACTGCTCACGGGGCGCGTGCCCTTCACCGAGGGCGACGTCACCTACCACCACCGGCACACCCCGCCGCCCGATCCGCGCGAACTGGCCAAGGACATTCCCGACGCCGTCGCCGAGCTGATCCTGCGACTCATGCAGAAGTCGCCGGATGATCGCTTCGCCGAGACCTCCGAGGTGACCGAGGCGCTCCGCCGGCTCGCGGCTTCCGCCTAGACCGAAGGCGCTCTGCCGGCTCGCGGCTTCCGCCTGGACCGAAGGCGCTCCGCCGGCTCGCGGCTTCCGCCTGGATCGAAGGCGCGTCCCTAGTCGTCGTGTGGCTGGGGGATCGGCAGCCGGTCGTCCTGGGGGACATCCTGGGAGATCCGGATCAGTTCGATCTGCGAACTCGTCGCCGCGTACTCGTAGCCTGGGACCGCGACGGTCCGGACCTCGCTACGGAACGAGTCCGCCCCGTCGCCCGCCCACATCTCGAACGTGCTCTGGATGCGCGGCCCGAGCTTGCCCGGAATGAAGGCGAAGCGCGGGTCGATCCCCGGGATGGCGGCCCAGATCGCCTGGGTTTCCGAGCGCCCGACCAGGCGGTCGCCCTCGGGTCGCGCGTTCCCGGTGCCGATCAGGTCGGCCTTGACCTCGCCCTGGGGCGTTGCCAGCTGGGTCCGGAAGGTGAAACGCAGGGAGTACTCGCCGGACTCGTCGCGGGCGACGAGCATCGTCCCGGAGAGGTCGCGCTTGATGCCACTGGCCTCCTCGGTCGTCACGCCGGTCGCCCGGTAGTAGCCCTCGAGGTTGCCCGGCAGGTCGCCGGCCCGAGCTGCCAGGGAGCCCTGCAGGCAGAGGGCGGCCATGAGGATGGAAAGCGCGATCCTGACGAGCATTCAGATCCTCCGCCCCAACCCCCTCAGTCTACGCGACCCGGCCCGCCATGTGGCCAACGAACTGCGGGCTTCCTAGCCTTGGGTGCCCCGACGGAACGCGGCGACCCGAAGATCGCCGAAAGCGGGCCGTCCAGGCCGCCGAAACGGAAGTGGCATGAGCAAAGAGAGTCGGCCAGCCCCCGAGCCTTCCGACGACGGGTCCAGCTCCGGAACCCTGTCGGGCTTCGGAATGAACGCGGGGATCGTCTCCGAGATCCGCCAGCGCTACGAGGTCGATCCCTCGTCGGTCCACGAGAGCTGGGCCACGCTCTTCGAGGAAGGCAGCCGTCCGGCTTCGCCGACGCCGTCGGCCGCCGAGCTGCGTACGGCCGCGGCGGCGCCCGTCGAGAAGCCGATCGCCAGCCCGCAGGTGGCCGAGAAGCACGCACGGGTACTGCGGTTGATCCACGCCTTCCGCGCGCGCGGTCATCGCATCGCCGACACCGACCCGCTGAGCAGCTCGGCCGACGCCTACTTTCCGGAACTCGACCCCGCGCACTACGGGCTCGGTGACGACGACCTCGACAAGCCGTTCTTCGCGGGGGACCTGCCGGGGGGTCCGATCCAGACCCTGGCCCAGATCCTCGAGCGGCTGCGGGCGACCTATTGCCGTCGCGTGGGTGCGGAGTTCACCCACATCCAGGAGCCGGGCCGCAGGCAGTGGCTGCTGCGCCGGATGGAAGAGACCGAGAACACCACGACGTTTCCTCCCGACGAGCGCCTGCGCATCCTCGAGAAGGTCTGCGCAGCCGAGGCGTTCGAGCGATTCCTCCACACCAAGTTCCTGGGCCAGAAGCGCTTCTCCCTCGAAGGCGCCGAGGCGCTGATCCCGCTGCTCGACGCGATCTTCGAGGAGTGCCCTCACCACGGCGTGCGAGAGTTGGTGGTGGGCATGGCGCACCGCGGCCGCCTGAACGTGCTCTCGAACTTCCTGGGCAAGTCGCTCGAGTCGATCTTCTCCGAATTCGAAGACATGGAGCTCGACGAGAGCCCCTTCGGCTCGGGCGACGTCAAGTACCACAAGGGCTTCTCCAACGACCTGCGCACGTCGTCGGGCGCACGCATCCATCTCTCGTTGACGGCGAATCCCTCCCACCTCGAAGCGGTCGACCCCGTGGTGGAGGGCCGCACCCGCGCCAAGCAGATGCGTGCCGGCGACGCCCGAGGGTCGACGATCGTTCCGATCGTGATCCACGGGGATGCCGCGTTCGCCGGGCAGGGCATGGTGACCGAGACGCTCAACCTGTCGCACCTGAGCGGCTACTCGACCGGCGGCACGGTCCACGTGATCGTGAACAACCAGATCGGGTTCACCACCAATCCCCACGAGGCGCGCTCCACGCTCTACGCCACCGACGTGGCCAAGATGATCCAGGTGCCGATCTTCCACGTGAACGGCGACTACCCCGAGGCGGTCGTCCACTGCGTGAAGCTCGCGCTCTCCTATCGTCAGCGCTTCGGCGAAGACGTGGTGATCGACTTGATCTGCTACCGCCGGCACGGGCACAACGAGGGCGACGACCCGAGCCTCACCCAGCCGCTGCTCTACAAGAAGATCCGCGCGACGGAACCGCTGCGGAAGCTCTACACCGACCGGCTGGTGCGCGCGGGCGTCCTGTCCCAGCAGGACGTGGCGCGCATCGAGGACGACCTCAAGAGCCAGCTGCAGCAGGCCCTCGAGGTGATCCAGACCCGACCGCCCGAGCCCGACGAGCCCTACGAGCCGCGCGGGCCGTGGACGGGCTTCGAGCGCGTGGAGGACGGTGAAGATCCCGAAACCGGCGTGGCGGTGGAGCGGCTGGCGCGCATCGCCGAAGCGCTGTCGAGCGTGCCGTCGGACTTCGCCCTGCACAAGAAACTCGAGCCGCTGCTCGAACGCCGGCGCAAGGTGGTGGCCGACGGCGGGTCCATCGACTGGGCCACGGCCGAGGCGCTGGCTTTCGGCAGCCTGCTGGTGGAGGGCACGCCCGTGCGGCTGTCGGGCCAGGACAGCAGTCGCGGCACCTTCAACCAGCGGCATGCCGTCCTGGTGAACCAGGAAGACGGCACCGAGTACGCGCCGCTCGATCACATCTCGGAGACCCAGGCCCACTTCGAGGTCTACGACAGCCACCTCTCGGAGGCCGGCGTGCTCGGCTTCGAGTACGGCTACAGCCTGGCCGATCCCACGACGCTGACGATCTGGGAGGCGCAGTTCGGCGACTTCGTGAACGGTGCGCAGGTCATCATCGATCAGTTCATCACGTCGGCCCACGTGAAGTGGCAGCGCATGAGTGGACTCGTGATGCTGCTGCCCCATGGCTTCGAGGGCCAGGGCCCCGAGCACTCGAGCGCGCGGATCGAACGCTTCTTGCAGCTGTGCGCCGAGGACAACCTCCAGGTGGCCAACTGCACCACCCCGGGTCAGTACTTCCACCTGCTGCGCCGGCAGATGCGCCGCCGCTACCGCGCACCGCTGGTCGTGTTCACGCCCAAGAGCCTGTTGCGCGCGCCGAAGGCCACATCGACGGTGGCCGACCTCGCGAGTGGTTCGTTCGAGCGTGTGATCGACGATGCGGGCGTCGAAGACCCGGCCACCGTGCGGCGCGTGCTCTTGTGCAGCGGCAAGGTCTACTACGACCTGCTGGCCGGGCGCGAGGCGCGCGGTCTCGAGCAGCAGGCGGCGATCGTGCGCGTGGAGCAGCTCTATCCGTGGCCCGAGCCCGATCTGGCGCGGGTGATGGAACGCTACGCCTCGCTCGATCGCGTGACCTGGGTGCAGGAAGAGCCGGCCAACATGGGGCCCTGGACCTTCGTGACCACGCGCATCCAGAGCGTGATCCCGGGTCCGGCGAAGTTCGCCTACGCCGGCCGCCGTGCCGCCGCGAGCCCCGCCGCGGGCAGCATGCGCATCCACCGCCGGGAGCAGGAGGCGGTGGTCTCCGCCGCTTTCGAGGGCCTGGGCTAGGCGCGATCGCGCTCGGCGCTGGCAGCGCGCCGCGCCCCGCTCGCGTCAGCAGTGCAGGCCCCGGATCCGGAAGGGGCCGGTGATGGCGTAGGTGATGCCCAGGCTCAGGCTGCCACCCCGCTGCGAACTCACGTAGAGCGTGCGCCCGTCGGGCGAGAAGGCGGGCCCGGTGAGCTCCGACCCGAACTGGCCCGTCAGGCGCAAGAACGGGCTCACCACGCCGTTGGTGCCGATCCACACCAGCTCCTGGTCGCCCCCGCCGTGGTCCTCGGCCACCACCAGATCGCCCCACCGGTCGGCCGTGATGTTGTCCACGCCATTCAGCTGCTGCGCGGGGTCGAGCGCCTTGTCGTAGAGCACGCAGATCTTCTCGGCGTTGGGGTCGTAGTCCCAGACGCGATCGTCGCCCTTGGTGGTGAAGTAGAGATGCCGACCCGTGTAGACGATGCCCTCGCCCCCATCGAACGTCGTGGCGCCCGGCACCTGCTGTCGGGTGGGGGTGCCGGAGCCGCCGAGCCAGTCGGGTTCGGGCACCGTCAGCCAGGTGACGTCGTCGCCGTCGACCTTGGCCGCCTCGAGGACGCCCGACGTGAGGTCGCCCCAGGTGTTGGGCGTGAAGCGGTAGAAGAGCCCGTCGCCCTGATCTTCGGTGAGGTAGAAGCGGCGGTTCTCGGGATCGGCCGCGGCGGCTTCGTGCTGGAAGCGCCCCATGGCGGGCAGCGCCTGCTGCGGTGAGATGCCGGCGGGGTCGCACTCGTGGACGAGCCCGGTCGCAGTCTCCTCGCAGGTGAGCCAGGTGCCCCAGGGAGTGCGGCCACCCGCGCAGTTCACGTTGGTACCGCTGCAGATGTTGTACGCGTCGATGATGGCGCCGCTGTGGTCGAAGCGCAGCGCGTTGACGCCGCGCCCGACCCCGGAGAAGTCCTCGGAGTTCGAGACGTAGGCCCAACCGCCGGGCAGGCTGAAGACGTCGCCGCCGTCGGGGAACAGGTGCCACTCGAGGCTCGTTCCGGGCACGACCTCGAAGGCCTGGGCGAGCACCGTGGAAGAGAAGCCCCCAGGAAGCATGATCCCGTTGGCATCCGGCGGCTGAAGCGGGCCGTAGGGGCCGGGCCCGCTGGTGGCCGTGGCCACGGCCGCAATGGCGTCCTGCCAGATGCCCGACCCGACCAGGGCGCTCGCCCCGAAAACCTGGGTGAGTCTCAGAAAGTCGCGCCGCTTGAGTCGCTGCATGGGGATGTCCTCCGAGCCGGGGTCCTGGCGGGCGCAGTCGCCCGCACCGCAAAGGCGGCCCTTCACGATATCACGCCGCGGTGCGGCCGATCTTCCCGGGGGGCCGGCGACGGCCGGGGCGCCTCTGCGAGCGCTAGTTTCTCCGGCCATGGACTGGTCCACGCTGCTGTTCCTGGCGCTGGCGGCGGCGATGGTGCTGATCGGCATCGTGGGCACCGTGCTGCCCGCCATGCCCGGCCCCGTGTTCGTGCTCGGGGGCCTGCTGCTGGCGGCCTGGGCCGAGGGCTGGGTGTACCTGTCGGGCTGGGGCATCGGCCTGCTCGTCGGGCTCACCGCGCTCACCTTCGGGGTCGACTTCGCGGCCACGGCGCTCGGCGCCAAGAAGCTCGGCGCGAGCCCGCGCGCTGCATTGGGCGCCGCGCTCGGGACGTTGGCCGGGCTCTTCTTCGGGCCGATCGGCCTGATCCTCGGCCCGTTCGTCGGGGCGGTGATCGGCGAACTCACGCTGCACCGAGACGTCGAGCAGGCGGGGCGGGCCGGCTTCGGCGCGTGGGTCGGCTTCGTGCTCGGTACCGTGAGCAAGCTCGCCATCGTGGGAACGATGTGCGGGATCTTCCTGGCCAGCCGCGCCTTCTAGGCGCGCGCCCTGCTATTCGGGCAGCGTCGGCTTCGCCACGTACGCCGCGTCGACCTCGCCGGTCAGCGCGCCCAGGAAGCTCACGATCTCGGCTACCTGCGCATCCGAGAGCTCCCGGCCCAGCTGATGCCAGCCCATCTTGCGCACCGCGTCGTCGAGGTCGGTGAGGCTGCCGTCGTGGAACCAGGGCCCGGTCTCGGCCACGTTCCGCAGCGAAGGCACCTTGAAGAAGTGCCGGTCGGCGGGGTTGCCCGTCACGCGCTCGCGGCCGCCGTCCTCGGTCTCGTAGGGGTGGACCAGCCCGAGCTTCTGGAGCATGCCGCCACCGAGGGCCGGGCCCACGTGGCACGTGGTGCAGCCCACCTCGAGAAACCGCGACAGACCCGCGCGCTGTTCGGCATCGAGCGCGGCGAGGTCGCCGGCGAGGAAGCGGTCGAGGGGGCCCGGTGTCATCAGCCCGCGTTCGAAGGCGCCGATGGCGCGGCCCAGGTTGTCGTAGGTGAGCGGGTCTTCGTCGCCCGGGAACGCCGCGGCGAACATCTCGACATAGCCCGGGATGCCGCGCAGCTTGGCGATGACCGCTTCGGCCGACGGCATGGCCATCTCGATCGGGTTCAGGATCGGTCCCTTCGCCTGGGCTTCGACGTCCGGCTCGCGACCGTCCCAGAACTGCGCGTAGTGCAGGGCGGCGTTGTACACCGTCGGCGAGTTGCGATCGCCGCGCTGGCCGGCGTGCCCGGGTGACGTGGGCTCGCCGTCGACGCCGAAGGTGTCGAGCCCGTGGCACGAGTTGCACGAGATGTCGTTCGCCTGCGAGAGCCGCGGGTCGAAGTAGAGCGCTCGACCGAGATCGATGCGGGCCTGTTGCACCGAGGGCTCGGCCTCGGGTTGCGTATCGCTCGTGGCCACCTCGGGCAGCGTTCCGAACGCCCGCTGAGCCTGCTCACGCAGTGCCTCGGCCTCGGGCGCGGCGAACGCGGCGGCGGGAAGGGTGAGAAGGAGAACTACCAGGAAACCGAAAAGGGGTCGTTTGATCATCCGCTCCATGCCAGGTCGTCGAGTGCATCCGTGTCGACGAGCTCGATGAGTCCGTCGTGACGGTGGATCCACCCCTCCCGGGTCCAGCGCCCGAGCTCGCGATTGACTTCTTCGCGAGTGGCGCAGACCAGGCGCGCCATCAGCGCCTGGGAGAGAGGTTCCGAGAGCAGCGTACCGGTTTCGGTCTCGCGGCCAATCTCTTCGCCGAGGCCGAGCAGGAGCTTGGCCAGGCGCGCACGCATGGTGAGGAAGAAGCTGTCCTCGAGCTGCTCGGTGAGCGCCCGGGTGCGTTCGGAGAGCAGCTCGAGCAGCGCCAGCGCAACGGTCGGCCGCCGCTGGATCAGATGGCGAAAGTCGCGGGCGTCCACGGCTGCGAGCTCGCAGGGCTCGATGGCCACCACCGTGGCCGAGCGATGGGCGTCGGTGAACAGCGCGATCTCGCCCACGACGTCCCCCACCCGGAGCCGCCGGAGCACCAGGTCCCGCCCCTGGGCCGAGGTCACCAGCACGTGCAGGGCGCCCTTCTCGATCCAGAAGAAGCGTGCGGCGCGGTCGCCGCGGTGGAAGAGCTCCTCGCCCCGCTTGAGCGAGACCGGTGTGGCGATCTCGCGGATCGCCTTCACGTCGTCCGGCGAGAAGCGTTCGAAGAAATCCATCGGCCCAACGTCAGTGTAGCCGCTGGCGGGCCCGGACAGGCCGCCCGAGCACCAGCCCGTCGCCGCCATCGGCGCGAGCCCCCGGGGGAATCGAGATTTCTCGGGCCAGGGGTGAGGAGCCTCACACCGGTTGGCGCGACTCGGGGCCTAGGATCGGGTCGTTCCCCAAAGAGGAGCCAGGCCATGATCCGATTCGCACGTGCACCCCAGAGCCTCCACACCTCGATCTCCGAAGATCCCGCGGTGGTCGATGCCGGCGGCGGCATCGTGCTCGGTACCGCCGGGCGACTGGGCGCCGTGGTGCTCGGCGCGGGCGGCTCGGCCGTGGCCCGCCACGACGGGGACCAGTGGAGCTGGGCCGACTGCGCAGGTGGCCACGACACCGACGCCTTCGCCGAGGCCGCCCCGCTCCCCGCCAACCTCGACCTGCACGAGAGCGTCTGGGTGGAGGCTTCCCCCTCCTAGCCCCCACCTGCTCGCTCCCCTGCCAGGGAGGGCCCCGGCGCAGGACGGCAACCGCCAACCTGCGCCGGGGCTTTTCGTTCGGACTCGGGACGCCACTCGGGAGCGCCTCCGGGTCGCTCCGCCGATGCCGAGTCGTGAGCGCCTCATGGTTCTGACTGGGCCGGGTTGGGGTCCCCGGCTCAGGCGCATGCTTCTTCACGGGCCGCTCTGGGCCCACCCTTCGGCGTCGAGCGTGTCGACGATCGCCCGCGCACGTCCAGGGAACAGCGGGTGCGGCTCCGCGAGGGCCCGGTCTGCGAGGTCGCGCGCGGCCCGGGTGGTGGACACTCCGCGCTCGCGCGCATCGTGGAGCAGGCGCAGTACGACCTGACGGATGCCGTGCGGGTGCTCGGCGTCGAGGTGGCGCAGCACCTCCGGGTCGGGCACCGGCGAGCCGAACTGCTCGTCCGCGCAGCGGACGATGCCCATGCGATTGACCACGTAGTCGGGCACGTAGACGACTCCCGCGCGCCGCAACGTCTCGGCGTCGCGGTCCTCGTCCACCAACGGGTTGTTCGCCCCGCCGCAGACGATCCCCGCTCGGACCTTGGGGAGCGTCTCCGGGCCGAGTACGCCACCGAGCGCGTTCGGCGAGAGGACGTCGACCGCTTCGAACAGGATCGAGGTGTCGTCCGGCGCACAGGTGCGGATCTCGACCGGTGCATCGGCGTGACGCGCGGCCACCGCCCGCGCGCGATCGCCGTCGATCTCGCTGGCGACGATGCGCGAAACCCCCCGCTCGAGGAGCAGGTCGATCATCGGCTCGCCGACGTGTCCCACGCCCTGCATGGCGACGGTGCGTCCCGCCAGCGACGGTGTGCCCCCGGCTTCGAGCGCGGCTTCGATGCCGCACACCACCCCCGCAGCGGTCGACGCCGACGGGTTGCCCGACCCGCCCGCCTCGGGCGGAATGCACGTGACGAAGCGCGTCCGTTCGAAGACGCGCGCCATGTCGTCCGGGCCGGTTCCCGAGTCTTCGGCGGTGACGTAGCAACCGCGCAGCGAACTCACGAAGGCGCCGTACTCGCGATAGAGGGTGGCGCGGGCTCGCGGGTCGCGGGCCGTCCCGTCGGGCAGGCGCGCGATCAGGCCCTTGCCGCCACTCCACCAGAGGCCCGCGAGCGCGTTCTTGCGTCCCATGCCCGCAGCCAGGCGTAGCCCGTCGCGGCAGAAGGCATCGAGGGTGGGGTAGGGCACGTGCCGCAGGCCACCCTGGCCCTGGCCTCGGGCGAGACGATGGAGGAAGGCGCCGAGGAGCGCGCCGCTCGTGGGCGCACGCGCGAGAAAGATGCCTTCGTGACCGTCGCCATCCGGCGCGGCGTCGAGCGCCTCGGCCATGGGCGCGAGCCACGGTGCCGAGGCGCGCAGGCGACCGTCCTCGCCGCGCACGAACGCGGCGCGCCCGCGGCCCCGGGCGACCAGCTCTTCGGCGAACGCCTCGGGTTGCTGCTGGAGCGGCTTGATCATGCCTGCCTCATCGGAACGACGCCCCTCCCAGGCAAGTCGGGCCGCGGTCGCCCTGCCCGCGGGCGTCGCGGTTGCCCACCCGCGGACGCCGCGGTCGCCCCACCCGCGGGCGTTCCGGTTGCTCGCGGGCGCGGCGCAGTCTACACCACGGCCGGAGCGCCCCGTGCACTGCGGGCCGCGCCGATCCGAGGAGCCCGCCCATGCAGGTCGAAGCCAACGGCATCCAGCTCGAGGTCGAAGTCCACGGCGATGCGGGCGAGCCGCTGGTGCTGATCCGCGGGCTCGGGACCCAGCTCATCCACTGGCACCGGGGCTTTCTCGAGGGTCTGGTGGCGCGTGGGTACCGGGTGATCTGCTTCGACAACCGTGACGTCGGGCGATCGACCTGGTTCGACCACGCGGCCCCGCCCGATCTCGGGGAGGTGCTGGGGGCCCGGTTGCGCGGCGAGACGCCCGCCGTGCCCTACACGGTCTCCGACATGGCACGCGACGTGGTGGGCCTGCTCGACGCGCTCGATCTCGCGCGTGCCCACGTGATGGGAATCTCGATGGGCGGCATGATCGCGCAGACCCTGGCGATCGAGCACGCCGCGCGCGTCGCGAGTCTCGTGTCGGTGATGTCGTCCACCGGCGAACCCGATCTGCCGCGGGCCACCCCCGAAGCGACGGCCGCATTGATGGAGGCCGCACCCCGCGAGCGCGACGCGTACCTCGACTACTTCGTGCGCACCAGCCGCGTATTCGGCAGCCCCGGCTACCCGGAGACCGAGGCGGCCCTGCGCGACCTGGGCGGCCGCGCCTACGATCGCGCCTTCCACCCCGAGGGTGTCGCGCGCCAGAGTGCGGCGGTCCTCGCTTCGCCCGGGCGGCGCGTGGCGCTGGGCGCGCTCGCCATGCCCGCGGTGGTGGTTCACGGGGCGGACGATCCCCTGATTCCGCTGGGCTGCGGCGAGGACACGGCGCGGGCCATCCCCCAAGCCGACCTCGTGGTCGTGCCCGGCATGGGGCACGACCTGCCCGAGGGGGTCTGGCCGGCCGTCCACGATGCCATCGGCCGCGCCACCCGCGGTGCCACCTAGCGACGCGGCGCCTTGACGCGCCGATTGCGGCTGGGCTTCCATGGCCGGGTCCGCGCCTGGGCCTGGCCCCGAGTTCGTGGAACGAGGGAGCCCGTATGCGCACCACGCTGGATCTGGCCGAGGCGACGGCCCGGGGCATGACCCTGGCCGTCTACGCGCGGGAGGCACCCGACCGGCTCGCCCTGGCTTCGCCCAGCGGAGACCGCAGCTTCGACGCGCTGAACGCGCGCTGCAACCAGCTGGCCCGGGCACTGCGCGGCGCCGGGCTCGAGCGGGGGGACGCCGTGGCGCTCCTGTGCTCGAACCGCCCGGAGTTCGTGGAGGTGCTGGGCGCGTGCCAGCGCGCGGGCCTGCGCATCACGCCGATCAACTGGCACCTGACCGGTGAGGAGGTCGGCTACATCGTCGACGACTGCGAAGCGCGCGTGTTCATCGCCGATGCGCGCTTCGCCGAGGCCGCCGAAGAGGCTGCGCAGCGCGCGCCGGCTGCTCGCACCCGGCTGGCGGTGGGGGGCGAGCTACCCGGCTTCGAGGACTACGACGCCTTCTTGTCCGCCGAGCCGGGGCACGACCTCGAAGACCCGCAGCTCGGAGGGTCGATGCTCTACACGTCGGGCACGACCGGCCGCCCGAAGGGCGTCTACCGCAAGAAGACGCCGCCGCGTTCCGCGCTCACGGCGCCGCTGATCAAGAGCGCGGCGTTCCAGCCGGACCGCGACGTGGCGCTCTGCACCGGCCCGCTCTACCACGCGGCCCCGCTCGCGCTCAACCTGCAGCTTCCCCTCGCCGCCGGCGTGGGTGTGGTGCTGATGGATCGGTGGAGTCCGGAAGAGACGCTGCGTTTGATGGACGCCCATCGCGTGACCCACACGCACATGGTCCCGACGATGTTCCACCGTCTGCTGCAGCTGCCCGACGACGTACGCGTGCGCTACGACACCGGCTCGGTGCGTTGGGTGTTGCACGGCGCAGCCCCGTGTCCGGTCCACGTGAAGCAGTCGATGATCGACTGGCTCGGGCCGGTGCTCTACGAGTACTACGCCGCGACCGAAGGCGGCTCGTTCTTCATCGATTCGCACGCGTGGCTCCGCAAGCCCGGCAGCGTGGGCCAGAAGCACCCCGAGCAGGACGTTCGCGTGCTCGACGACGACGCCAAGCAAGTCGCACAAGGAACCGTGGGCACGGTCTACTTCAAGGCGCCCGAGGTGGGCCGCTTCGAGTACTTCAAGGCCCCGGACAAGACCCGGTCCGCCTACCAGGGCGACTACTTCACCATGGGCGACATGGGCTACTTCGACGAGGACGGCTTCTTGTTCCTCTCGGGTCGGAGCGCCGAGGTGATCATCTCCGGCGGCGTGAACGTCTACCCGGCCGAGGTCGACGCCGCGCTGCTCATGCACGACGCCGTGTCAGACGCGTGCACCGTGGGCGTGCCCAACGAGGAGTGGGGAGAAGAGGTGAAGGCCGTGGTGCAGCTCGCACCGGGGCAGGAGGCGGGAGAGGTCCTGGCCGAAGCGCTGCTGGCCCACTGCCGTGAGCGCCTCGCGCACTTCAAGTGCCCGCGTAGCATCGACTTCGACCAGGATCTGCCGAGGCTCGACAGTGGCAAGATCCAGCGCCGCAAGGTGCGCGATCGCTACTGGACCGACCGCAAGATCTGATCCCCGACGGCTCGGGGGTTGCCCCGCAGTGGGCGCCGCGAACCGCCGATGGTCTGTGCGGGCCTTCCTGCTACGCTCGGCCGTCGGCGGTGGGTCGGAGGTCGAGAGATGGATCTCCGTTATGGCGCGGAGTACGAGGAGTTCCGCGGCGAAGTTCGCACGTTCCTCGATGCCAACTGGCCCCTTTCGGGGGACGAGGCGAAGCTCGGCTTCGAGGAGCAGGCCGTGGCGTTCCGGCGTCGCGCGATCGCTGCCGGCTACATGGCGCGCGCGATTCCGAAGGCGTACGGCGGCTCGGAGCAGCCGGCGGATTCGCTCAAGGCGTCGATCATCCGGGAAGAGCTCGGCCGGGCCAAGGCACCCGGCGAGGCCCGCGGCATCGGCACCATGATGCTGGTGCCCACCCTCCTCGAGCGCGGCGAGCCGTGGCAGAAGGAGAAGTGGGTCGAGTCCACGACGCTGGGCCAGACGATCTGGTGCCAGGGCTACAGCGAGCCGGGCTCCGGCAGCGACCTCGCATCGCTCAAGACGCGCGGCGAACTCGACGGCGACGAGTGGGTGATCAACGGCCAGAAGATCTGGACCAGTGGCGCCCAGCACGCCGACTACATGTTCTGTCTGGTGCGGACCGAGCCCGAGGCCGACAAGCACGCCGGCATCTCCTACCTGCTGATCGACATGAAGCAGCCCGGGATCGACGTGCGACCGCTCAAGCAGATGGCCGGCGGGGCGGACTTCAACGAGGTCTTCCTGACCGACGTGCGCACGCCCAAGGACTGGATCGTGGGCAAGCGCGGCGAGGGCTGGCAGGTATCGCGTACGACCCTCAAGCACGAGCGCAACTCGATCGGCGACGCCGCGACGGCCGAGGCGACCTTCCGCGGCCTGCTGCGGCTCGCGGGGGACTCGAAGGTCGACGGAAAGCCGGCGCTCGAGCGCCCGGAGATCCGCGAACGCCTGGCCGAGATCGAGGGCTACGTGATGGCCCACAAGTACTCGGGCTACCGGCAGCTCACCAGCGGCCTGCGCGGGGAGAACCCGGGCATCATCTCGATGATGAACAAGCTCTCCTCCACGAACATCGGTCACATGGTGGCGAAGCTCGCGCTCGACCTGCTGGGCGACGACGGCCTGCTCGACCCCCAGGGCAAGGGCCGCAACATGGGCTTCGGCCCGCGCGGCGCAGAGGGCTGGCTGACCCAGTACATGTACTCCCTCGGCATCGCCGTGGCCGGCGGCACCGCCAACATCCAGAAGAACGTGATCGGCGAGCGCGGCCTCGGGCTGCCGCGCGACATGGCCGTTCGGAAGGACCGCTAGCGTGGACTTCGGACTCTCCGAGGAGCAGGACCTGCTCCAGCAGACGATCAAGGGCCTGGTGGAGGGCGAGTGCCCCCCGGTCCGCGTACGCGAGATCTTCGAGAGCGACACGGGCTTCGACGAGACGCTCTGGAAGGGCATGGTCGAGATGGGCCTGGCCGGCCTCGCCATCCCCGATGCCTACGGCGGCGCGGGTCTCGAGATCCTCGACCTCGCCCTGGCGGCCGAGACGCTGGGCGAGGGCGCGGCACCGGGTCCTTTTCTGGGTCACGCGTTGGCGGGTCTCGCCATCGCCTGGGCGGGCAGCGATGCGCAGAAGCAGAAGTGGTTGCCGAAGCTCGCCACGGGGGACGTGCTCGCGAGCATCGCGCTGGCCGAGGGCGAAGGGGCCTGGCAGCCCGAGGCCTGGACGCTCGGCGGCGACACGCTGACGGGTGCCAAACGATTCGTCCCGTACGCCGGGCAGGCCGACCTGCTGGTGGTGGGGACCGCGGGCGGCGGCTTCGCGCTGGTGGAGCGCGGTGCCAGCGGGCTCGCGATCGAGCCCTATCCGGGCGTCGACCGCACGCGCCGCCTGGGCGACGTCCGGTTCGAGGCCACGCCCTGCGAGGCGTTGCCCGGGACCGACCAGGCCGAGCGCCTGCGCGACACGGCCCTGGTGCTCCTGGCAGCCGACGCCCTCGGGGGCGCCTCGCGCTGTGTGGCCATGTCGGTGGACTATGCCAAGACCCGCGAGCAGTTCGGCGTGACCATCGGGCACTTCCAGGCGCTGAAGCACCAGCTCGTGGACATGGCCGTGAGCGTCGAGCCGGCGCGCGCGCTGGTGTGGTACGCCGCACACGCGCAGGATCACGTGCCCGACGACGCCTCCCACGCGGCCGCCGTCGCCAAGGCCCACGTCACCGACCGCTTCATGCAGGTGGCGCGCGACGCGGTCGAAGCCCACGGCGGCATCGGCTTCACCTGGGAGTGCGACGTCCAGATCTGGTTCAAGCGGGCGATGTTCGACCGGGCGATGTTCGGGGCGCCGTCGTTCCACCGCGAGCGCGCCGCCGCCACCTGGTAGCGCCAAGCAGCAGGGCGAGCTCGATGCCGAGCAGGCCGCACGCGGGCACCCGTTCGCTCGCGTCGGCCGGGCTCGTGCACCCTGGGTCGTCCGGGTGGTCGAAGAGGCCGTCGCCGTCGTTGTCGAGCCCGTCGTCGCACGTCGTGACTTCGACCGGGAAGAGCGGGTCGATGCAGGCGGGATCGTCCCCGTCGATCAAGCCGTCGCCGTCGTTGTCGACGCCATCGTCACAGACCAGCGCCGCATCTCGTTCACTGGTGTCGTTGGGGGACGCGCAGCCCGGGTCGGCGCCGAAGTCGACCAGGCCGTCCCCGTCGTCGTCCCGGCCGTCGTTGCACCCCGAAGGCGCGTCGCGGTAGGCGGCGACGGCCGCTCCCACGGCGTCGAGCGTGCGCGCAGCGTCGGCTTCGTTGCGGACGCCTGTGGGCCGCCCCTGGTAGAAGGCGTCGGGGCTCGAGAACCACGGGATCTCCGGGCAGGGCAGGTCGCACCCGAACCGGTAGTCGTAGGCCATCACCGTGTGGAAGTGGCCGTCGTCCTGGTACCCGTGCGAGTCGTCGAAGAGGCCCAGCACGCGCGCGTTGTCCACGTCGTGGGCCAGGCCTTCGTTGTGGCCGAGTTCGTGGGGCAGCGTGTAGGTCGGTCCGAGGCACGCCCAGTAGCTCACGCTGTAGCCGTAGCGATGGCCCCAGGACACCAGCGGGTTGCCGATCCATCCCAACCCACAGTAGTTGCGGTCGTCGATCAGCAACGCGACGAGGTCGGCGTGGTGCTGATCGCGAAGGTCGGCCACCCCGGCGAGGCCGCCGAACGAGAACGTCATCTCGTCGAGGGCCGTCCCGAAGGCGTCGCTCGAGGCTTCTGCGTAGGGGATCGGGTCGGCGTGGATCAGGCGGAGCCGCTTGGCGAGGCCGGTATTGGCGTAGGCGGAGTTGGCATCCGCGATGGCGGCGTCGATGCGCGCTCGGATCGCGGCATCGCCGCCCGCGGCCGCCCGGGACGCCGGCGAGTAGAGCACCATCAGGTCGATCACCGGGCCGGCCGCGCCCGGCGCGGCGGCGGGCGGGGCGGAGGGGCCGCCGTCCGGGCTCGCCGCGACGGGCGGGGCACTGGCCACGCGCGGCTTCGCTTCTTCGGGAAGCTGCGTCGGATCGATGGCTACGACACGGTGGAGGCCCGAGCCCGCAGAGCGAATCTCGACCATGCCGTCCTTGCCGAGGTCGACCAGGGCGTAGACGGCGTCACCGCGAACGGCTCCGCGAACCGTGCCGCCCGGCACGCCGGCCACGGTGCCGTCGAAGGGCACGCTCTCGGGTGTGGCGCCTTCGCGCGGTGACAGATGCAGGATCGAGGGCGCGCCCGTGCCCAGGTCGACCGAGAAGGCGCGCGGCTCGCGTGCGCCGCGCAGCGACCTGGCCAGGTCGGCGTCGAGGCGCAGCCAGCCCACGGCGGTGGCGCCCGGCTCGCGAACCGGCAGAGCGCCGGGCGCTACGTCATCGCTGGAGACGAGGAGCGCCGGGACGGGCGCGGCCGAGGACTCGCGTTCGCCCGTGGACTTCGTGGCCGGGCCTGCTTCTGCATCGGGACGCGAAGCGGCCCACACGGCCTGTGCGACCGGAGCCCCGGCAGGACTCGCTGCCTGCACGCCCAGCGGGTGTGGCCCTGCGCAGCGAAGCGTGACCGCGGTGGTCATCGAGATGACGCCAGCGATCAGGGCCGCGATCAGGATCAGGGACTTCATGGGCCGTTCCCCCTCGTCCTCTACCTTGCGGCGAACCGCCCCGCGAACTCCGTGAGAGCACGCACGTGACGAGGCACACAGGGGGGAACCCCGCGCCGTGGGGGTGGCGACCCAGCCGCGGGCGTCGCGCATGCGCGGCGCAGATCCCTGGCAAGAGCGTCGTCGCCCCGCATCGGCCGGGCGCGACGTCGGCTGCGGGTTCTAGGGCGCCTCGACCTGCAGCGTGCGCAGCCGGCCCAGCGCGGCGGCGATCTCGAAGCGACGCGGGCGCGCCAGGTCCGCGCGCCGCGACAGTGCGTCGAGACCCTGCTCGTCGAGCAGGGTCTCGAGCTCGTCCAACATCTCGGGCAACGTCGTCCCCGGTCGCAGGGCGTGCTCCCTGGCGTGGGCCAGCAGGTGGCCGATGGCGCGGAGCTGGCTCGGATCGACCAGTTGCTCGACCGCGCGCAGGTCGATGACCTCTTCGCCCAGCCCCAGGGTGTCGCGGCCGCGGGCGTCCACGCGCACGTTTGCTCGCCCCTTGCTGGGATCGATGCTGGCGGCGACCGGCACGCGGGGGGCCGCGGCCGTAATGGGCGCCCGCGCGTCCGATGCGCGCCCGGTCCGGCTCGCCATGGCGATGGCCTGGGCCTCTCCGGTCACGTCGCGCGGGAGGAAGTCGTGCATCTCGAGTACGCGGTCCGCCACCTCGAAGTAGTCCCCGCAGCCGCCCATGACAAGTACGGTCGAGACGCCCAGGTCTTCGTAGAGCTCGCGCACCCGGTCGATGAACGGCGTGATCGGCTCGCGCTCGCGTCCGACCAGCGCCTGCATGCGGGCGTCCCGCACCATGAAGTTGGTGGCCGACGTGTCCTCGTCGAGCAGCAGTGCCGTCGCGCCGGCCTCGAGCGCCTCGACGATGTTGGCGGCCTGGCTGGTGCTGCCGCTGGCGTCGTCACTGGTGAAGGCACGCGTGCTGCGCCCCATCGGGAGTTCGGAGACGAAGGGGTGGATGTCGCACCCGACCACGCGGCGACCGTCCTCGGCGCGCACCTTCACCGCCGAGGGAACCGTCGCCACCAGTTCGCGCCCGTCGCCGGGTACGTGCGGGTAGATGCCCCGCTCGATCGCTCGCAACAGCGTCGACTTGCCGTGGTAGCCGCCGCCCACGATCAACACCACGCCGGTCGGGATGGCGAGGCCGCTCACTTCGTGGGTGGGTTCGCCATCGGCATCCTCGACCGGGTGCGGCACCTGCATGCGCACGCGCAGGACGTCCGGCGCCACGAGCAGCGCGGCGCCCTGGCGAAGCGGGAGTTCGCTGGCGCCACTGGCTCGGGGCAAGCACGCGCCCTCGGCCAGGAAGGACACCAGCCCCCGCTCGGTCAGCGCGGCCTGGATCGCGGCGTGGTTCTCGACGCATGCGGCGAACGCCTGGGCTTCGTGCTCGGCGCGCCGGCCCGCGGCCAACGCGCGCGCGGCGACGCGCGGCAGCTCTTCCAGCAGCAGGGACTCGGCCTCTTCCCCCAGCACGCGGCGCCCGGCCGCGGGAAGGCCCACGTCGATGCGCGCCTCGACGTAGTCGGGCGTGGCGCGCGCGGCGGTCCGCTCGAGCACCTCCTGGCCGCCCGCGTCGATGCGCACCACGCCACTTCGCCCGCTGCCCCGCGCGTGGCGACCGCCCGAGACGCGTTCGGCGACCCTGCGAGCCAGCAGGTCCTCGAAGGCGGTGCGCCGTACCCGGTTCGCCAGCAACTCGGTGGGCCAGCCGGCCGTGTCCCACGCGACGCGCAGCCGCATGCGCGAAGGCGCTGCAAAGGGGTCGCCCTGCACGTGGTCGACATGCAGCTCGAGCGGGCCGAGGTCGTAGCCTCCCCGGAGGTCCTGGTAGGCCTTGTAGCCCCGCCCATCGATGCGGCGCAGGGTACGCCGCAGCTCGGCCTCGGTACGCACGGTGAGAGGGTAGGTCAGCGAAACAGGGCGAGCTGATCGTCCGACGTACCCGGCCGCCGAAACGCCTTGGTCGAGAGCGTGGGCCCCTCCGCCGCGAGCCCGGCGCGCCGTCGCGCGAGATCGAAGAGCGACTGCACCTGGTCTGCGAAGAAGCCCGTCCCGCGCTGCCGCACGCGAAAGCGCGGGTCATAGAGCCGGCCTCCTCTCGTGGCGCGAACGCGGTTCAGGATCTTGGAGCGCCGCTCGGGAAAGTGGGCCTCGAGCCAGGACTCGAAGATCGGGCCCACCCCATGTGGGAGCCTCAGCAGCACCATGCTGGCGTGGCCTGCTCCCGCCTCCTTGGCCGCTTCGAGGATGGCCGGAATCTCGTGGTCGTTGAGGCCCGGAATCACGGGCGCCACCATCACACCCACGGGCACCCCGGCGTCTCGCAGCGCCCGGATCGTCGCGAGCCGCTTGCCGGGGACCGATGCGCCCGGCTCCATCCGCCGCTGCAGCTCGCGGTCGAGTGTGGTGATGCTCATCAAGACCGACGCTGCGTCGTGGCCGGCGAGTTCTGCGAGCACGTCGGCGTCGCGCGAGACCAGGCGGCTCTTCGTGATCACCGATGCGGGGTTCCGGAACTCGGCCAGCACCTCGAGGCAGCGGCGCGTGATGCGAAGCTTGTGTTCCGCTGGCTGGTAGCAGTCGGTCACGCCCGAGAACGCGATCACCTGCGGCCGCCAGGAGCGCGCGCGCAGCTTCTGCCGCAGCAGTTCCGGTGCCCGCTCCTTCACCAGGATCTTCGTCTCGAAGTCGAGCCCCGCCGACAGCCCCAGATACTCGTGCGTGGGCCTCGCGTAGCAGTAGAAACACGCATGCTCACAGCCGCGGTAGGGATTGAGGCTGGCGTCGAAGCCGATGTCGGGGCTGCTGTTGGTGGCGACGATGGTGCGCGATGGATCGCGAAGCAGCTCCACGCTCGGGGCGAGGGGACGCGCCTCCTCGTCGAGTCCGTCGGCCTCCGCCGCTTCGGGGTCCGGCTCGTAGCGCAGCCGCTCGAAGCGGTTCGGCGGGTTCTGGGGGGCCCCGCGAAATCGCATGGGGCGAAATTAAAGCGAAAGTCGGCCTCATTCAAGGCTGGGTCGCGGGACTGCTGCCAACCCCTGCGCCTAGCCCAGCCAGCGGCGTAGATCGGGGGCGGCGCGCTCGTCGAAGGCCAGGTTCAGGTCGAAGCGTTCGAGCGACTGCTTGACCGCCCGGGCGCCCGTGGCCACCGGGTGGGCTCGGAAGAACGCGGCCACCTCGCGTCGGTAGGCCCGGGTGCCGAGCCCGGGCAGCGCCTCGATCGGACGTGTCACCAGCATGGGCGGCATGCGCCGGCGCAGCGCGGGCCAGCGCCGCTTCATGAGCGACCAGGTCGAGACCCGTGCATCCCGGTTGGCCAGCAGGCGCGTCAGCAGCAGCGCCACGTCCTGGGTGCCCACCCGCTCGTCGAGCAGCAGCGCCTGGGTGCGGGCGGCCAGCTCGGGTTCGCGGAAGTCGGCCAGCGACATCAGGAAGCGGCGTCGCTCCTGGGGCGTCGCCGAGCCTTCGGAGGCGGCGAGGAAGGCATCGAAGAGCTTGGCGTCTCCGGCGCTCGCGGCCAGCGAGACGGCCGTGTCTGCGAGGTTCGGCTCCAGCGCCCTGCGGTCGCGCAGGTAGGCCGCCGCGCGCTCGCGCGCCTCGGCGACGACTTCGGGGAGTTCGGCCACGCCCCCGGCCAGCGCGAGCAGAGCCGAGCGCCGCATGCGCTGGTCGTCCGACTCGTGGCGCCCGGCGTCGAAGCCCATCTCGTGGAAGGCCGGTCCGAAGACTTCGCCCACCCGCTCGCGGACCACTGCGGCCTCTTCGTCGCCGAGCCGGCGCGCCGCGAGTTCGGCGGCGGCGGCCAAGGGAGCGCGCAGGGTGAGCAGCACGTCGGGATCGGTCTCGTCGCCGAAGGCCAGGGCCAGGTCGAGAAAGCTCCCGAGCTTCGCCTTGCCGGCACGGGTCGCCGCCCACTGGTGACCCACGAGCCCCATGCGCTCGACGGCGCCGAGCGACGCCAGCCCGTTGGCGAGGTTGCGCAGCTCGGCCTCGTCGTGGAGCGGCCGGAAGAAGCCGCCCTCGTCCGCGTTGCCGTAGACGAAGCGAGGCTCGCGGCTGCCGAGGGCGATCTCGCCCCGCGCGGCACGCAGCAGCGCCTTGGTGGTGGCCGTGCGCTGGCCACCGCGCGACGTGCGCGCCACGAACGGGATCGGCCAGCGCTCGGGCCCGGCGTCGCGGTCGGGCCGCAGCCCGAACCGCTCCTGGCGGTAGCGCAGCACGGGTTCGCCCTTGCGCGTGCCGCGCCGCAGCCGCACCAACGGGAAGCCCGACTGCTCGATCCACGGCCGCACGATGCCCTCGACGTCCTGTCCCGACGCCTCTTCGAGTGCGCGCCACAGGTCGCTGGCCACCGCGTTCGACTCGCGGTGCGCGCGGATGTAGCGGCGCACGCCCTCTCGGAAGCTGCCGGCGCCGAGGTAGCGCTCGATCATGCGCACGACCGACGCGCCCTTCTCGTACGTGATCAGGTCGAAGTTCTCCGTGGCCTCCTGGGGCGTGCGCACGGTGGTGTAGATGGGATGCGTGTTGTCGAGGGCGTCGAGCCCCAGCGCCGCCGAGCGATAGTGCTGGAAGTCGTTCCACATGTTCCATTCGGGCTTCCACGCGTCGACCACGTGAAAGGCCATCCAGGTGGCGAAGGCCTCGTTCAGCCACAGGTCGTCCCACCAGGCCATGGTGACGAGATCGCCGTACCACATGTGCGCGAGCTCGTGGCAGACCACCTCGGCCACGCGCTTCTTCTCGGCGAGGGTGGCGGTCTCGGGGTCGAGAAGCAGCAGCGTCTCGCGAAAGAACACCGCACCGGCATTCTCCATGGCACCCGCCTCGAAATCGGGCGCCGCCACCAGGTCGAGCTTGGCGTAGGGGTACGGCAGGTCGAAGTACTGTTCGAGGCGCGCCAGGGTCTCGCGCGCGGTCTCCAGCGCGAACGCCGTGAGGGCCCCCTTGCCCGGCGCGTGCCAGACGCGGATCTCGGTGGGACCGCAGCGGGTCGGCTTCGACGCCTCGAGTTCGCCCACGGCCAGCGCCAGCAGGTAGGTGGACAGCGGGGGCGTGCGCTCGAAGTGCACGATCTTGCGGCGGCCCGAGATGGGCTCGACCTTGGCGACGGGTTGGTTCGAGAGCACGGTGTGCTTGCGCGCGGTGGTGACCGAGATCTGGAAGCGTGCCTTCATCGACGGTTCGTCGAAGCATGGGAAGAAGCGGCGCGCGTCGGCGGCCTCGAGCTGGGTGAACGCGTACGGTCGGTTCCCGTCCTTGGCCGCGTACAGGCCGCGGAGGTCGCCGCGGAGCCGGCCCCGGAACGCGATCTCCAGCGTCACTTCGCCGGCCGGGACCGACTCGGGCAGTTCGACGTCGATGGCCTCGCGTTCGGGGCGGGGCACGATGCGGCCGCGCAGGGTCCGGTCGCCCACGATCACGCGCGCACGCGAGAGCCGCAGGTCGGCGGCGTGAAGCGAGATGCGCGAGCGCCGTCGCGCGAGCTGCAGGGTGTGCCGGACCTCGCCCTCGAATCGGTCGTCGCGGGCGGGGTCGACCTCGACCTCGACGTCGACGTCGGTGGGGCGTACGCCGTCGGGCAGCCGCCAGGGCCGGAGCCGGATCGGCGCCGACCCAGCCGCGGCGCTTCGGCTGCTGGCTTTGCGCGCCCGCTTCTTCGTCTTCGTCTGCTTCGGCTTGTTTCGCGCTGCCACCTGCACCCCCTCCTGCCGCGATGGCCGGCTAGGGTAGCGGCCGCGCGGTCCGGCGGAGTCTCGCCCGCTGCGGCCGGGGTGGCCGCAAGGAAACCCGCGACCGCTCACCGGACGACCCTTGCCCGCCGGTCGCAAAACCCGCTTCGCGGCAACGTCGCCGAAAACCCGCTCCTCCCATCTGAGCGCCTGTGCTTCAATGGCCGGCCGCCCTCGTGCGGGATCGGAGCCGTGGATGCGCGAGAAGCTGATCGTGATCGGGGGCGTGGTGGCGTTGGTGGGTGCCGCCTGGCTGTGGGTCGCCTACCACGATGACGACAGCGTCCGCCTCCCGGAACCGGTGGCCACCGAGCCGCGGGTCCGCCTGCCCGGAGAGCGCTAGCCGGCCGTAGGCTGGCCTGCCCAGGCACACGGGCCCAGCCCGCGGGCCCTGCCGTCGATCGGATCCGGGTCGTGCGCCGGTCCGCCGATGTATGCTGCGGCCCGACCCTTCGGGGTCGGCATGGGGGACCCTCCGGGGTCGGCATGCGGGACCGTTCGGGGTCGGCATGGGGGGATCGATGGCGAGCGGACGCGAGAGTTGGTCGAGCCGACTCGGGTTCACGCTGGCGGCCGTGGGGTCGGCGGTGGGCCTCGGCAACATGTGGCGCTTCTCGTACATGACGGCCGAGAACGGCGGCGCGGCGTTCGTGATGCTCTATGTGCTCATGACCGCCCTGGTGGGCCTGCCGGTGATGCTCGCCGAGCTCACCCTGGGCCGGGGGGCTGCGCGCAGCCCCGTGCAGGCCCTGATCCACTACGGCGGACGGCCCTGGGGTGCCCTGGGCATCGTCTTCGTGCTCGCCGGGGTCGCGATCCTCTCCTATTACGGCGTGATCGCCGGCTGGACCGTGCGCTACGGCATCGAAGCGCTCACCCAGGGGTTCCCCGCCGATGCCGGCGACAAGTTCGGGGCGATCGCCACCGGTGGCGCGGCCGTCGCCTGGCATCTCGGGTTTCTCGCCGTCACGACCCTGGTGGTGTCCGGCGGTGTGCGCGGCGGGATCGAGCGTGCGGCGCTCTGGCTGATGCCCGCCCTGGGGGTGCTGGTCGTGGGGCTCGCCCTCTACGCGGCCACGCTGGAGGGCGCATCCGCCGGCTACGCGTTCTACTTCCAGACGGACTTCGGTGCCCTCGCCGACATGGACGTGCTCAAGGACGCGGCGGGGCAGGCGTTCTTCAGCCTGAGTCTGGGAATGGGGGCGATCCTCACCTATGCAAGCTACCTCTCGCGCGACCAGGACCTGCCGGCCGAGTCGGTGACCATCGCGCTGTCGGACTTCGCGGTGGCCTTCATCGCGGGCCTCGTGGTGTTCCCCCTGATCTTCGCCCTCGGCCTCCAGGACGAGGTCGGCGGGAGCACGCTCGGTGCGCTCTTCATCACCCTGCCCAAGGCCTTCGCAAGCATGGGCACCGCGGGCACGGTGATCGGGGTCGCCTTCTTCGCCGCGCTCGTCGTGGGGGCCCTCACCTCGGCGGTGTCGCTGCTCGAGGTGGTGGTCTCCACCCTGATCGACCAGACCGGCATGGAGCGGCGCACGGCCGCGCTGGTCTGTGGCGGGGCGATTGCGCTGCTCGGCGTTCCCTCGGCGCTCTCGCTCGACGTCCTCGGCCTGGTGGATCAGGTCGGAGGCCAGCTGCTGCTGATCCTCGGCGGCCTCGCTCTCGCGATCTTCGTCGGTTTCTTCATGCCCGACCCGACGGGGGAGGCCAGCGAGGGATCGCGCTTCGGCGCGCTGTTGTTCGCCTGGCGCGCCCTGCTGCGCTTCGTGGTGGTGCCGATCCTGGCCGTGGTCTCGGTCTACACGCTGATCGACACCTGGAACGCGCTGGCCGCGCTGGTGGCGGGGTAGCCCCGGCGAGGACCCGGCAGCCGTGCTGGTCGCGGGATGGCGCGGGCTAGAACCCGGCCGCCGCCTGCGGGGTCTCGCCGCTGGGCTCGTCGCTCGACCCGCGCATGTCGAGCAGGCCCGCGTGGCGTGCGCGCACCATCGCTTCCACCGCGTCGGTGTGGCGGATGGCGTCGCGGATCTCTTCGGCGAAGGCCTGGCGCTGTTGGCGCAGCTCGTCGCCGCCCGGGCCCAGCAGGTCGCGGTTGGCCGCCAGCTTGAGCGCGGTCGAGAACAGGGCCTGCGATACCGACTCGGCGCGCTGGATGTGCCGCTGCAAGAGGTACTGGTGACCCATGGCCAGCGACTGCTTCAGTACGAGTGCGTTGTCGAAGGGCGCTTCGGGTTCCAGGCGCTCGAGTACCTCGGCCACCACGCGGTAGGCCTCGAGGAACGGGCGCACGATGCGGTGCGCCGAGAGCGGGCGGATGCGCGGAAACAGCGACAGGATGCCGTCGGGCCCGCGCGCCACGCGCGCCTGCCAGTCGGGTGCGTGCAGCGAGAGCTCGCGGTCGATCTGGGCACGAAAGGCGTCCTTCTCCTCGAAGAAGAAGTCGAACTTCAGCAGATCGCGCAGGCGGAAGGCCTCTTCGTAGAACGCGTGCTTGCGGTCGGGCTCGTCCGTCTCGTGGGCGTGCAGGAGCGCCAGCTCCGAGATCGCCCCGTTCACGAAGTAGTGGATCACGCTGTTGCGGTAGTAGGCGGCCGAGAGGTGCTGGTCCGGGCCGATGGCATACACCGGCTCCGGCCCTTCGTCGTAGCGGGTGAGCAGGTCGCTCGAGGTCAGCAGGTCGAGGGTGCGCTTCACGCCGTCCGGGTCGGTCAGGTCGAGTTCCTCGCTACCGGGCAGCCGCCTTCGCACCGCGTAGGTCACCAGGTTGTGCAGCGACTGCACCATCTCGCCCACCGACATCGCGCGGTCGCCCCGGCCCAGGAGCACCAGGCATACGAGCGAGATCGCCGTCACCGGCGTGGCGTGGTTGATCCGTACGCAGACCTCGAAGGCGATCTTCTGGAGTGCCAGGTTGGTCGTGTCCGGGTCGGGCTCGGCCTGGGGGTCGGGCGGGCCGAGCTGCTTCGCGAGCGAGACGGGTTCGCCGAAGCAGACCTGCACCGAGCCGTAGCGCTGGCGCAACCGGCGCAGCACGCGCAAGAACCAGCCGAAGCTCTCGCGCTCCTTGTCGCCGCCGCGCTGCTCAGCGGCGTAGTCGCCCACGTCCGAGATCTGGTCGTAGGCGATCGAGACCGGTACGAGCTGCACGTCGTCGCTCTTGCCGCGGCGGTAGGCATCCACCACGTAGGCCAGCAGGCCGAAGCGCGGCGGCAAGAGCTTGCCCGAGCGCGAGCGCCCGCCCTCGATGTACCACTCGAGCGGGAAGCGCTTCTCGATCAGGTAGTCCAGGTAGTGCTGGAGGACGGCCTTGTAGACGGTGTCGTCCTTGAAGGTGCGGCGGATGAAGAAGACGCCGCTTCGCCGCATCAGCGGGCCCATGGGGAAGAAGTTCATGTTGATGCCGCCCGCGGTGTGGTTGGGCGGGAAGCCGTTCTCGTGCAGCACCCACTGGAGCGACGGATGGTCGAGGTTCGACTTGTGGGACGGCAGGTACACCACGGGGTGTTGCGCGGCGAGCCGTCGCAGCCCCTCGATCTCGCGCTCGTCGTACACCACGTCGTAGCTGCGCCGGATCATGAAGTTCCACAGCTGCACCACGAGGTCGATCACCACCGGGCGATGGCTGGCCGCGATCTCGCGCAGGCACTTGGCGGCCCGGCGCGACACGCGCGCCTCGGACTCGCCGAGCTCGCGGGCGAGCTTGGCCATGTGCCCACGGAAGGCCGGGCGCGTGAGGATGTCCTCGTGGACGAAGCGCGGCACCTTGTAGCGGTTGCCTCGCAGGCGCCGCTCGGCACGGTCGAGCGCGAGGTGTGCCTGCCGCGAGACGAACTGCGGAAGACCCAGCAGCGTGCCGGCGTCGCTGCTGGTCGAGTCGCGCCAGCGCGTGCGCAGCTCGCTGGCGGTGGCGGGCTCGGCGGCCACGATGCGCAGGCGCTCGCGCCGGCGCCAGAGCACCCAGCGTTCGCGCATGGCGTCGGGGTCGCGTGGGTCGCCCCACTTGAGCACGTCGAGCGGCTGCACCCGGTAGCGCCCGTCGCGCTCCTTGGCGCGCCAGATCACGCGCAGCGGTGCGACCAGCAGGTCGTCTCCCGTGGCCAGGTCGTCTTCGAGGCGCGGGTCCAGCGTCTTGCGTCGGCCGGGCCGGCGCGTGCCGGGGATGCAGAGGACGTCGAAGGCATCCGCTTCGCCCTCGGGCCGGTTGCGTTCGATCCACGCGCGAAGGACCCGCTCTTCGAGGCCGGTCGAGGCGTCGAGCAGGAAGAGCACCCGCTGCCCGGGCGAGGCCGCGGGCCAGTCAGGCTCTTCTTCGAAGGGTCGGTCGACCGGCGAGGGCATGGGAGCCCATACTATCGCGGGCGGGCGCCTCCGAGGAAGTCCGCTGCCAGGTGCACCAGGGTGCGAACGCCCAGGGGCAGGGCGCGCTCGTCGACGAGGAATTCGGGCGAGTGGTTCGGGGCCGCATCCTCCGGGGCGGTGCCGGGGCTGCGGACCCCCAGCCAGAGGTAGAGCCCCGGCGCGGCCTGGGCGAGGAAGGCGAAGTCCTCGGCGCCCGTGCGGGGCAGCGCCTCGACCACGCCCTCGCCCGCGACCCGCGCCAGGGTCGGTCGCATGCGCGTCACCAGGGCCGGATCGTTGTAGGTGACCGGGTAGCCGTCCGGGATGGTGATCTCGGCGCGCGCCCCGGCGCTCTCGGCGGCCTTGGTCGCCGTCTCGCGCACGGTCTCGAAGAGGCGGTCGCGCATCTTCGGGTCCAGGTGCCGAATCGTTCCGCGAAGCTCCACCTCGTCGGGGATGATGTTGTACCGGACGCCGCCGTGGATCGTGCCGATCGAGACGACCGAGGCCACGCGCGCGTCCATGCGCCGCGCCGGAATCGCCTGCAGAGCCAGCACCACCCGCGACGCTGCGGTGATCGGGTCGATGCCCAGCCACGGATAGGCCGCGTGGGTCTGCCGGCCCACGACCTTGATCTCGAGCCGGTTCGATCCCGCCATGGCGCCGCCGGGCCGCACGCCGATCTGCCCGACCTCATGCTGCGGCACCACGTGCAGACCGAACACGGCATCGGGCGAGGGGTCGGCGAACGCCCCTTCTTCGAGCATCAAGCGCGCGCCACCGCGTTCGCCCTTCGGTGCACCTTCCTCGGCGGGCTGGAACACGAACAAGACGCGGCCGGGCAGCGCATCGCGCACGGCGACCAGGGCCTCGGCCGCACCCATCAGCATGGCGGTGTGAGCGTCGTGGCCGCACGCGTGCATCACGCCTACCTCGCGGCCCTCGTACTCGGTGCGCACCGTCGAGGCGAACGGCAACCCCGTACGTTCTTCGACGGGCAGGGCGTCCATGTCGGCCCGCAGCGCGACGGTGGCCCCCGGAAGGCCGCCTTCGAGGACGCCGAGTACGCCGGTATGCGCCACGCCTCGCCGCACATCGAGCCCGAGGCCTTCGAGGTGGGTGGCGACCAATTCGGCGGTTCGGAACTCGCGGTTCGAGAGCTCCGGGTGCTGGTGGATGTCGCGCCGCCAGGCGACGACGCGGGCCTCGGTGGCGGCCGCAGCGGCGTCGAGGCGGGCGTGCAGGGCGGCCCCGGACCCCGGACCCGCGGCGGCCGACGCGGCCTCGGTGGGATCGACGGCGCTTGTCGGCCAGGCGACTGCCCAGAGGGCGAGGGTGAGGCCGATCCGGCTGGCCATCGCGAGGCGGTGCTTCAAGGCGGGCTCCTCCGACCCAGCGGCCGCACGCGCCGACCCGCGGCGTGCCGGTGCCCTGCGCATCGCAGGGCTCCACACGGCGCGCGGCCCGTGCATCGCAGGGTTCCGCGGCGGACGGTACCTTCCATGGTCGTCCACGCGAAGGGGGCCCCGTGTTCGAACCGTCCCGCCGACCGATCCAATCCTGGGTTCCGATCCTGTCTGGGCTCGCCTGGCTCTGGTGCGCTGCGAGCTTCGGCCTGGTGGGCTTCCTGTTCTCGGTGATCCCGGGCGCCATGCTGCTCGGCTCGGGCATGGGCGCGCTGCTGTTCCCGGGCGATCGCCGTATCCGCCAGTACGTGGCCCTGGGCGGGTTCCTGGGCGTCCCCTTGGCGGTTCCCGCGCTCTTCGTGGCCGGGCCGGCCACGGGTCTGCTGCTGATTGCCGCCTCCGCCGCCTCCTTCGTGACGGCGGGTCTGCTCTCGGTGGCCCAGGAGCCGCCGGTCGCCGGGGTGCCCGAGCCCGAGCCCTCGCTCGCGCTGGCCGCCCAGGTGGCCATCGACGACACGTTGCTGGGCTGGATGGGCCTCACGCTGCCCATGCCCGGATTCGGCGACACCGACCGGCTGCGGCGCGAGGTGCACGAGGCGCGTTCGCTCTTCGCCGACCGGGGTTGGCTCGAGAAGCCCGAGTCGTATCACCGCGAGCCACCGCCGCTCGAATCTGCGCGGCTCACCCGCCGCAGCGTGCGCGGCATCGACTACGAGCACCTGTCGTTCGAGAGCGCCTACGAGCCGCACCCCGACGAGCCGGGGCGCGACCGCTGGCTGGGCTACGGGCCCAATCGCATGGGCCATGCCTGGGTGCTGCGCCACGCCGAGGCCGACCGGCCGTGGCTGGTCTGCGTCCACGGCTTCCAGATGGGGACGCCCGCCATCGACTTCCAGGCCTTCCGGGTGGCGCACCTGCACCACAAGCTGGGCATGAACGTGGCGCTGCCGATCCTGCCGCTGCACGGCCCGCGGAAGATCGGGCGCATGAGTGGCGACGGCTTCCTGGCCGCCGACTTCCTCGACACGGTCCACGCCGAAGCCAACGCCATGTGGGACATTCGCCGGGTGTTCTCGTGGATCCGCGCCCAGGGCGCGACGCGCGTGGGCGTGCACGGGCTCTCGCTCGGCGGCTACAACACCGCGCTGGTGGCGTCGTTGGACACCGACCTCGCCTGCGCGATTCCAGGCATTCCGGCCGCCGACTTCGGCCGGCTCACCTGGCGCCACGGCCCCGACCTGCAGCTGCGCTGGGCCGAGCATCGTGGGCTGGTGCACGACGAGGCGGCCGAGGTCCTCCAGGTGGTCTCCCCGCTCTCGCTCGAGCCCAAGGTCGACCACGCCCACCGCTACCTGTTCGGCGCGGTCTCCGACGCGCTGGTGCCCGCCGACCAGGTGCGCGACCTGTGGGAGCACTGGGACCGCCCGCGCATCGTCTGGTACCAGGGCGGCCACATCACCTTCCGCTTCCACGAGCCCGTGCGCGACCTGCTCGAAGATGCCTTCGTCGAGTCCGGGCTCGCCAACGCGCGCGCCTAGACCCGGCGTCGGATCGGGCCGGCCCGCCTATCCCTGGGCGGCGCGGCCCCGGAGCAGAAGCTCCACCGGGTTGCAGTCGAGACCCGAGGCGATGCGGCAGACGGTGTCGTAGGGGACCTGTTCGTCGCGTTCTTCGATCCACTCGAGCTGGTTGATCGAGATGGTCTCGAGCAGTCCCGTCTCGCGTTCGTGCGCGCGGCCGATCTCGCGCACGAGCACACGACGCGACCAGCCGCGATCGCGGCGCAGGCGGCGGATGCGCTGGCCGTCGGGGACGACCGCTGAAGTGTCTTCGTAGGCCACGGGGGCGAGCCTAGCGCGCAGCGCGCCCCGAGCCGGGGGCGAGCCTAGCGCGCAGCGCGCCCTGGGCCGGGAGCGCGCCTTCGCGCCCGCCACCCCTGGACGCCGAGCACGGTGATGGCCAGGGCATAGGCCCCGACGAACGTCTGGAAGGCGAACGTGTAGTGGCCGGTTCGTTCGAACACGATCCCCGCGAACGGGATGCCCGCAGCGTGGATCGGCACCTGGAAGGGCCGCATCAGCCCCAGCGCCTTGCCGAACGACGCGCGCCCGAAGACCTCGCCCACCATGGTGCCATGCAGCGGCACCATGCCGCCCATGCCGAAGCCGAAGACGACTCCGGTCGCGGCGAGTGGCGCGAAGCTCGTGAGCTGGAGCAGCAGCAGGGTGCCGGCCAGCTGCAGGCCCATGGACAGCGTGACCGCCAGGCGGGCTCCCAGCCGGTCGGCAATCCAGCCGAAGGCGACCTTGCCCGCCACGCCGGCACCGGCCACGAACGACAGCAGCAGGGCCGCGCGGTAGGCGTCGAGCCCGAGCGCGCGCGCGTGGGGCACCAGGTGGGTGAGGATCGCCGAGTTCGCGAAGAAGCCGATGGAAAAGGGCAGGGCGATCGCCCAGAAGGCCGGCTCGCGCAGCATCGCGCCCGAACTCCAGGTGCGCTCGGTCACGGGCGGTGCGTCTTCGGCGGGTCGCACAGCCCCGTCGGGTTGCTGGCCCACGTCTTCGGGACGGTCGACGACGCCCCACCAGACCGCTGGCAGCACGATCAACAGGGTGCCCGCCGCGTACACGGCAAAGCTGGTTCGCCAGCCCGTCTGGAGCACGAGCCATGTGGCCACCGGCGGCATCACCAGGCCCGAGAGCGAGATGCCCATGGTGGCGATGCCGAGCGCCGTGCCGCGCCGGGCGTCGAACCAGTTGGCCACGAGCTTGGCCGACGAGAGGTGGCCCATGGACTGCGAGCCCACCGCCAGCACCGTTCCGAACACGAGCAGGAACTGCCAGAGCGTTCGCGCCTGGGACAGCAGCAGGAATCCCGCCGCCATCACCAGGGCGCCCACCGACATCATGCGCCGCACCGAGACACGATCGAGCAAGCGCCCGATCACCGGCGCCGCGGCGGCGGTCGCCAGGTTCGACACCGCGAGCGCCCACGAGATCTCCGAGCGCGTCCAGCCCATGTCGGCTTCGATCGCGTTGATGAACACGCCGAAGCTGTAGAAGAGGAAGCCTACGGCGATGAAGTCGGCCAGAAACGCGACACCGACCATGCGCCAACCCTGGAACTTCACCCCGGTTCGTCCTGGCTCTCGGCTCGCTGGGCGAGCTCCTCGAGCACGCGCTGGTGCCGCTTCCGGGTGAGCGGGTAGCCGAGTGCGATCAGCCCGGCGAACACGCCCAGCAGCCCCGGCACGCCGCCGGTGAGCCAACGGATGGCCGCGAGCGTCTCTTCGTTCTGGGGCCCCTCCTGCTGGAAGCCCACCACGTCCAGCACGACGAACGCGAGCGCCACGCCCCCCGCCCCCGCGAGCTTGCGCAAGAACGTGAACAGGCCGAAGTAGATGCCCTCGCGGCGCTGCCCCGTGCGCAGCTCGTCCTCGTCGACGACCTCGCCGAGCATCGACCACGGGATCATGTCGGCGGCCGCGTAGCCCGCGCCCGCCACCGCCGCCACGGCGAAGATCACCACGCGCGGCCAGTCCGACGGGGCGAGCAGCATGAAGCCACAGGCGGCCGCCCACCATCCCGCCCCGGCCATGAAGATGGTGCGCTTGTCGCTGCGCTGGGCCACGCGCAGCCAGATGGGCAGCGCGATCACCACCGAGACCAGGAACAGCCCCATGGTGATCTCGAAATCGCCCGGGCGCTCGAGCCAGTGCGTGAAATAGAAGATGAACATCGCGCTGGTGAGGTCGAGTGCGACGCGCGAGAGCATGTAGAGGCCGGTGAGCCACTGGTAGGCCGGGTGCCGGAACAGCGAGGCCAGCCCTTCGATGAACCCCTGGGTGGCCTCGCGACGGCTCTCGCGCCGCTCGAAACTCACCAGCCAGACCAGCAGCCACGGGACGGCGAGCCAGAGGGCGAATACGCGGGTCGCGCCCGACCACCCCTCACTGCCCCCACCGAACGCCTCCACCAGCGGGCGCATGGTGGTGACGGCGACCAGCGTTCCCGTGATGGCGAGCGCCGCGCGAAACGCGTTCATCGACGTGCGCTCGTCGTAGCTGCGAGCCATCTCCGGGACCAGCGCCTGATAGGGCACCGCAAGCACCGTCATGGCCAGGCTGAACGCCACGTAGACGGTCGTGTACCAGAGAAATCGCAGGGTCTCGTCGTCGGTGGCGGGCTCGGTCCACAGCGCGGCGAAGGCGAGCCCGAACGGAAGCATGCCGATCAAGAAGAACGGCCGGCGCCGCCCGCCGCGCCATTCGACCGAGTCCGACCAGCGGCCCATGGCGGGGTCGGTGAAGGCGTCCACCGCGCGGCCGATCAGCGGCACCAGGCCGGCGAGCGCCGGGCGCAGGCCCACCACCGAAGTCAGGTAGAACGCGAAGAAGAACTGCGCCGACGACAGCGCCAGGTTGACCGTGTGGTCGCCCAGGCCGTAGATGAGCTTGGTGTGCCAGGGGAGGCGCTCGTCGTCGCGCGCCGCCGGCACCTGGGCGGCTGCCATCGTGCCTCCGGACCGCGCAGTCTAGCCCCGGTGCGACAGGTCCGCGCCAGTGCCCCCGCAGGCCCCATGGCGCGACGCCTCCGGGTCCCCCAGCATCCGGGCCTGGCCGCCCCTGGCCCGAGGGAGTCTGCATGGCGAACGGGGAATCGATCGCGTCGACCGTTGGCGCGGTGCTGTTCGATCTCGATGGCGTCCTGGTGGACAGCTACCAGGTCTGGTTCCACCTGATGAACGCGACGGCCAAGGACCTCGGCTACCCCTCGATCTCCAAGGATCGCTTTCACGAGGCCTGGGGGCAGGGTGTCGAGGCGGATCGCGAGCGCTTCTATCCGGGCCACACCGTGGAGGAGCTCTCCGCCCACTACGATGCGCACTTCGGGGATCACCTGGAGCACCTCACCGTCGCGTCGGGCGTGGGTGACGTGTTCGCCGCTCTGGTGGAGCGCGGGTTGGCCTCGGCGGTGATCACCAACACGCCGAACCCGCTGGCACGCGACGTCGTGGCGCGGGCCGGTGCGACTCCGGATCTCGTGGTCGGTGGCACCGACGTGCCGGAGGCGAAGCCCGCCCCCGACATGGTGCACCATGCATGCGAGAAGCTGGGGTTCCGCGAGGCCGAGGCCGTCGTCGTAGGCGACTCGCGCTTCGATCGCGATGCCGCGCGCGCGGCGGGGACGGCCTTCGTCGGCCTCGGGATCGACGGGGACTTCCGTATCGAGGCGTTGCCCGAGCTGATCCCGTTGCTGCCGGCGCGACGCTCGGCCTAGCCGAGCAGGATCAGGGCCACGCCCGCGCTCATCACCAGCGCGCCGACCAGGCGTCGCGTCACGTGCGCCTCGCCGAAGAAGGCGCGCCCGAAGCCGATGGCAAAGACGTTGGCCGCCGCGCGCTTGACGGCATCGACATAGGCGACCAGCAGGTAGCGGTAGGCGAACAGGTGCAGGAGCAGCGCCGCAGCCATGACGACGCCGGCGGCCGCCAGGGTGGACCAGCTGCTGCGTGCCGCGAGCAGTTCGCGGCGCACGCGGCCCACGCCGAGCAGCACGATCGCCATGGTGCTGGCAACCGCGAGGGCGTAGAACGGCTCGCTCGCGTGCAGCACGGCCTGGCGATCGATGGCGTTGGCGAGCGCAAAGAGCAGGGCCACCGCCAGCGCCAGGCGGGTGCCCGGCTCGCGCAGGCTGCGAAGCGGGTCGCCCAGCAGCTCGCGCGGGCTCGCGTCGAGGCTGAGCGCTCCGAAGACCACGAGCACCACGCCTGCGGCGCCGGATGCGCCGGGCCGTTGGCCCAGCAGCAGCCAGGCGGTGAGCAGGGTCGCCACCGGCGTGAAGCTCAAGAAGGGAACCACCAGCCCCAGTGGCGAGCTGCGCACCGCCACGGTGAGCATCACGTTCGCGGCGATGGCGATCGCGGCGGCGGCGCCCATCCAGAGCCAGAACGGCGGGGCCACCTCGGGCAGTCCCGAACCCAAGAGCAGCGCGGTGTGTACCGGGATCTGCGCCAGCACCAGGCCCAGAAGGATGGCGAGCGGGGAGAGGTTGCCGGCCAGCCGTTTGCGGATCGCGTCGAGACCGGTCCACCCCGCGCCGGAGGCGACGGCCAGCAAGAACCCCACGATCAACGCCGACGACACCATGGCGGGCGTAGGGTATGGCGCGCGCCCCTTGCGGGCGAGGCCGCAAGGGGGGCACGTACACCCGCGCGGGGGTCGCGTTCACCGACGCGGGGTCTTCACGGCCTCACCAGCGAACCGGAAGCTTCTCCAGCGCGCGGATCGCAAAGCCCGGCCGGTAGCCGAGCGTCTCGGGGTCGGCCGCGAGCTCGAGCCCCGGTAGCCGGCGCGCGAGGCCGGCAAAGGCCGCCTGCGCCTCGGTGCGGGCCAGGCTCGCCCCCAGGCAGAAGTGCTGACCGAGTCCGAAGGCCACGTGGTCGTTGTCGCCGCGGTCGAGGATCAGACGATCCGGCTCGTCGAAGCGCGCCGGGTCGCGATTGGCGGCGCCGAGCACCAGCACGATCTCCTGATCGTCTGCGATCGTCTCGCCGCCGAACTCGAGCTCGCCGATGGTGCGGCGCGCCGTGAACTGCACCGGCGAATCGAAGCGCAGCAGCTCTTCGACGGCCGAGGGAACCAGATCCGGCTCGGCCCGCAGCTGGAGCCAGGCTTCGCGTTGCTGCATCAGGGCGAGCACACCGTTGCCGAGCAGGTTGGTGGTGGTCTCGTGACCCGCCACCAGGATGAGCGTGCAGGTGGCGGCCAGCTCGTCGTCCGAGAGCCGGTCGCCCTCATCGTGCGCGGCGAGCAGCCCGTCGATGAGCCCGTCGCCCGGGTTCTGGCGATGGGCCTCGAACTGGTCGAGCAGGTACGCATCGAGCTGACGGGCCGCGACCTCCGCCTCCTCGAGGGCGTGCTCGCGGGTCATGCCGTCGAGGATCATCGTGAGCGGCTGGGACCAGCGCTTCAGCTGCTCGCGGTCCTCCGAAGGGATGCCGAGCAGCTCGGCGATCACGACCAGCGGGAGCGGGTACGCGAAGTCCTGGACCAGGTCCATCTCGCCGCGCTCGACCAGCCCGTCGAGCAGCTCGTCCACCAGGCGCTCGACCCGGTCGCGCAGCCCGAGCACCCGGCGCGGTGTGAAGGCCTTGCTCACGAGCTTGCGCAGGCGGGTGTGGTCCGCCCCGTTGCGGAACAGCATGGCCTGGGTGGCGAACCGCCAGGTCGACGGCGAGCGCTCGGCCCAGCGGTCGTCACCGCCGCCGCTGGCCAGGTAGTCGGGGCCCATGCCCGCCCGCAGGTCGGGGCGGCGAAACGCCTCGCGCACCAGCTCGTGGCTGGTGGCGACGTAGCTGCCGACGCCGAGATCGAGCAGCGCGCCCTGCTCGCGAAACGCGCGGTAGATCTCGTAGGGATTGCGGTGGAACTCGGGCGTGAACAGGTCGGTCAGATCCGGCATGGCATCTCCTCCTGGGGCGCGGGCGTCGCCCTCCTGGCCGATTGCAGTGCAGGAGGCGTGCCAGCCGGCCCCGGCCGTGAGACGGCCGGAGCGCGCGTCTCGGGCCCTCGCCGTCCCCCAGATGCAGTGAACCCGCGACGCCTGGGGCTGCAGCTGCAGTCCGGGGGTTGCGGCCTCCGGCTACGGCGCGTCGAAGAAGATCGGCCAGAGGATGGCGTCGAGCAGCACCGTCTGGATGCAGAAGGCGATCATGCCGTAGACGGCCAGCCGACGGCGGCCTTCGGGCTTGCGCGGCCGCATCACCCACACCATGAACAGCACCGAGAGCGATGCGAGCGCCACCGTCCACAAGCACAGGCGGATCGCGAGCCACAGGCCCTCGCTCGGCGCATCGAGCATCGCCTTGGTGAGCGGCAGCCACAGCGCCGACGGGACGAGCACGAAGACGAACAGGCCCGTGCAGACCCGGAAGGCGACGTCGCTCTCCACCCGCACCATCTCGGGGTCCAGCGAGAACAAGTGGTAGAGCATGGCGAGCCAGCCCGCCGCGGCCACGAACATCCAGGCCGTGTAGACGGGTCGCAGCCAGCCCGGTACCCCGCCCCACATGGCGGACATCTGGTCGCCGTGGGCGGCGAAGCCCCACACGTAGCTCGCGAGAACGGCCAGGCCACCGACCACCGCCACGATGAGCATCGAGCGATGCTCTTCGTTCAGTCCACCATCAGGGGTTCGCTCTAGGAAGGGCATGGCCGCAATCTACCGCGCCCGGGTCGGAATGCACCCCATCGACCGTCGCCATCGGCTCCGAGTTCCGCCCCATCGCGTGCGGTCCATGCGCCCGTGTCCCAGAAACGGGAACGGCCCGGGGATCGCTCCCCGGGCCGCTCGGATGGGTGTCGCGGGCCGGTTCTAGGCGAGGTCGGCCTTGCGGTACATGGTGACCACGGCCGCGCCGCCGAGCCCCAGGTTGTGCTGGAGCGCGATCTCGGCGCCCTCGACCTGACGGGCGTCGGCTTCGCCGCGGAGCTGCCAGTTGAGCTCGGCGCACTGGGCCAGGCCCGTGGCGCCCAGCGGGTGGCCCTTGCTGATGAGGCCGCCCGACGGATTCACCACCACCTGGCCGCCGTAGGTCTGGGCGCCCGAGTCGACGAACTCGCCGCCCTTGCCCTCGGGGCAGAGGCCGAGCGCCTCGTAGGTGATCAGCTCGTTGCAGCTGAAGCAGTCGTGCAGCTCGACCACGTCCACCTGCTCGGGCCCGACGCCCGACTGCTCGTAGACCTTCTGCGCGGCGTTCTTCGACATGTCCGAGCCGACCATCTTGATCATGCTCTTCTCGAACGAGCTCGGATAGTCGGTGGTCATCGCCTGACCCAGCACCTCGACCGCCTTGGCCTCGAGGCCGTGCTTGCGCACGAAGTCCTCGCTGGCCAGGATCGCCGCGCCGCCGCCGTCCGAAGTCGGGCAGCACTGCAGCTTGGTGAGCGGGCCGAACACCGTCGGCGCGTCGAGGATCTGCTCGAGCGTGTACTCGTCGCGGAACTGCGAGTACGGGTTGTTCACCGAGTGCTTGTGGTTCTTCCAGCCGATCTTGGCGAACTGTTCGGCGGTGGTGCCGTAGCGCTCCATGTGCTCGATGCCGGCGTTGCCGAACATCTGCGGGGCGCCGGGCGCCTTGGCCTCGAAGCCACGTGCCTCGATCATCACCTTGAAGTGCTTGTCGAGGGGCAGGGTGCGGTCGGTGTACTTCACGCCGAGCGAGCCCTTCTCCATCTTCTCGAAGCCGAGCGCCATGGCGCACTCGGCGAGCCCGCCCTCGACGAACTGCTTGGCCATGAAGAGCGCCGTCGACCCCGTGGAGCAGTTGTTGTTCACGTTGTAGACGGGGATGCCCGGGTGGCCGAGCTCGTAGAAGGCGCGCTGGCCCGCCGTGGAGTCGCCGTTGCAGTAGCCGACCGCGGCCTGGTCCACGTCCTCGATGGAGATGCCTGCGTCGGCCAGGGCCTTCTCGCCCGCCTCGCGGCCCATGTCGGGGTAGTCCCAATCCTTGCTGCCGGGCTTCTCGAACTTGGTCATGCCGACGCCGACCACGAACACCTTGCGACCCATCGCTCTGCTCTCCTCGGAGGGTTGACTGGCGAGTCAATCTAGCGGGCGGCCCGCGCCCCGGCGACCCGGGGCGGTGTTCGGGCCGGCCCTGGGCCGTTGGGGCGTGGGTTGGGGCGTGGTATGGATCGGGCATGGCTTCCGGGTTCGTGGTCACCGGCGCGAAGCTGCTCGATCTCGAGCGAGGCGAGCTGCGCCCCGACACCAGCGTGCGGGTGGAGGACGACCGCATCGTCGAGGTGGCCGAGGGCGCGCTGCGCCACGAGGGCCTCCGCCACATCGACGCGCGTGGCCGGGTGCTGATGCCGGGCCTGATCGACGCGCACGTCCATGCCGTGATCACGTCGATGAATCTCGGCGGCATGGCGAGCAAGCCCGTCACGCTGGTGGCGCACGAGGCCGGACGCATCCTCGAGGGGATGCTGCGCCGCGGCTTCACCACGGTGCGCGACGCAGGCGGCGCCGACTGGGGGCTGGCCGAAGCGGTGAACCGAGGGTTCATCGCCGGGCCGCGCATGTTCATCGCCGGGCGCGTGCTCTCGCAGACCGGGGGCCACGGCGACCTGCGCAGCCGCGGCGAAGAAGAGGTGCCGCTCTGCGCCTGTCGCGTGCACACGTCGGGCTTCTCGCACGTGGCCGATGGGGTCGACGCCGTGCGCAAGGCCGCGCGCGAAGAACTGCGCCGGGGCGCGAACCAGATCAAGATCATGGCGTCGGGCGGGGTCGCTTCGCCCACCGACCCCATCTGGAACCTCCAGTACTCCCCCGGCGAGATGCGCGCCGCCGTCGAAGAGGCGGCCGGCTGGCGCACCTACGTGATGGCCCACGCCTACACGCCCGAGGCGATCCTGCGCGCCGTGGACGCCGGCGTGCGCACCATCGAGCACGGCAACTGGCTCGATGCCGAGACCGCGGCGCGCATGGTGGAATGCTCTGCCTTCCTGGTGCCGACGCTGGTGACCTACTTCGCCATCGACGAGCTCGGCCGCGCCCTCGGGTTTCCGGCCGCGAGCCAGGCGAAGGTCAAGGACGTGCTCGACGGCGGTCTGCGCTCGCTCGAGATCGCCCGCGATGCCGGGGTGCCCATGGGCTACGGCACCGACCTGCTCGGCGAGACCCACGACCGTCAGAGCGAAGAGCTGCGGATTCGCGCCGAGGTGCTGAGCCCGCTCGAGGTGCTGCGGTCGGCGACCCTCGTCAACGCCCGCATCCTGCAGTGCGAGGGAGAGCTCGGCGTGATCGCGCCCGGCGCCCATGCCGACCTGCTGCTCGTGGACGGCAACCCCCTCGACGACCTCTCGTGCCTCATGGACCAGGGCAAGCACCTGGCGCTCGTCACGCGTGGTGGCGAGATCTTCGTGGACCGAACCGAGGAGTAGACGTGCCGTCCATCTTCACGCGGATCATCGCGGGCGAACTGCCGGGCCGCTTCGTGTGGCGCGACGAGCGCGCCGTGGCCTTCTTGACCATCGCCCCGCTCAAACCGGGCCACACGCTGGTGGTGCCCATCGAAGAGGTCGATCACTGGCTCGACCTCGAGCCCGACCTGGTGGCGCACCTGACCGACGTGGCGCACAAGGTCGGTGGTGCGATCCAGCAGGTCTGGCAGCCCGAGAAGGTGGGGCTGATGATCGCGGGACTCGAGGTTCCCCACGTGCACCTGCACCTGGTGCCGATCTGGGGCCTGCAGGACATGAACTTCGCACGGGCCGACGCCAACCCGTCGGACGAGATGATGGACGATGCGGCCGAGAAGATCCGCGCCGCACTGCGTGCGGCGGGCCACGCCGAGGTGGCCTAGGGCCGCTCACTCGACGTAGCCCATCGATCGCAGCCGCTCGACGAGCGCCGCATCGCCCCCGACGGGATGGCGTGCCGCCGGCGGATCGAGGCGTGGCAGGTCGCCCGCATCGACGACCTTCGGGGGTCGCGCGGCGAGCGCGGCCGGGTCGAGGAACGCCCTGGGAAGCGTGCCCTCGAGGTCGTCCGGGATCGCCGAGCCGGCGAGCCAGAGGTAGAGCGGCGCCACGTCGAGGACCGAGAGCTGCTGCCGATCCGGCAACCGGCGGATCGGTCCCCCCGCCGCCAGGAAGATGGCCGTCGGGTGGTGCTGGCCGCTGAACCCGTCGCCCGAGAGCAGGTCGCGCAGCGGCAGCTCGTTGCCCGCCACGCGGACCCGGCCGTCGGGCCAGGCGGCCTCGATCGGCTCGTCGTGGGAGCGCACCAACACGTAGGCGTGGGCGTCTTCGTCCGAGAGGTTCACGGAGAAGAAGTGGCGCAGCAGCATGCCCACGGCCCACTGCCGAAGCTGCACGAGCCACGCGCGCTCGCGGCCCTCGGGCCGTTCGGCGATGTCGATCACCTCGACGGTGAAGAGTGACTCGCCGGAGAGGGTCTCGGCCGATTCGTAGAAGGCGACGAGCCGGTCGAGCAGGGCGTCTCGTGCTTCGAAGTCGCCGGCACGCACCCGGATGAAGGGGTATCCGAACTGGCTCTCCATCACGAAGGCGTCGCGTCCTGACACGAGCCCCGAGCGGGCCAGCGCGGCCTCGGTGTGGAACGACCAGACGCGCCGCATTTCGTCGCCCGCTTCGAAGCCATGGTCGCTGGCGAGGAGCAGCGTGTCGTGGGGCCCGAGCGACGCGGCGATGCGGCCGACGCCGCGATCGATGCCCTGCATCACCTCCGGCAGCAGCGTGCGGTACGCATCCTCGGGGGCCGGCACCACGCCTTCCTCGAACTGCTCGGGATAGGCGTCGTGCCAGAATCGGTGCGAAGTGGCGTCGACGGCGTAGAAGGTGAGGGCGCCCGCCTCCACGTCGAAGGCCTCGAAGAGCGCCAGCCACTGGTCCGGCTTCTCGGCGATCTCGCGCCGTACGTTCGCGGCGTAGGTCGCCCGGCCGTTGACCCCGCGCAGGCGGTAGCGGTAGCCCGGGCCCCCACGCGCGAGCGCGTCCGTGGGCTCGGTGGCGTCGTCGCGCCGCATCCACCCCGGTACGACGAACCCCTGCGGCAGTCGTTGGGGCGGCCAGGCCACGAGCCAGTCGTACACGCCGACGCGGGTGCCCTGGGCCGCCAGCCGTTCGAACATGGTGGGTGCGCCCACGTCCAGCGAGTCCTTCATGAAGTCGGTGACGCCGTGGACGTCCGGGGAGCGCCCCGTGGCGATCGACGTCCAGACCACCGGCGACGTCACCGGCTCGACGGTTGCGAGGTCGGCGTGCACGCCACGCTCGGCGAGTGCAGCCAGGTTCGGCAGCTCGCCGGCGCGCATCATGGGGTCGATCACGTTCCAGGTGGCCCCGTCGATGCCGACCAGCACGACGCGGGCGTCGGCCGTCGCAGCCCACGACGCGAACGCGCAGCAGACCAGGGCGGCGAATCGGACTCGGGCAGCCATCCTCGGCCCTCCAGCCAGGGCTGCGAGGCTAGCTTGGCTACGCTGCCCCCGTGACCGAAGCCGCCCGCCACCTTGTGCGGATCTTCATTCCGCGTGTGTCCTGCCTGCTCGCAGCGATCGCGCCGTGCGGGTGGGTCCTGCTGATCGCCCTGCTCGTGTCGCCGCCGTCGGCGGCGGAGGCGGGCGGCGCCGAGCCCACCGTGATCGTGCTGTCGTTCGATGGGCTGCGCCACGACTACCTCGATCGCGACCCGGGCCTGGCCGCGCTCGGCCGGATGGCACGCGAGGGCGCGCGGGCCGAGTCGCTCGTGCCGGTGTTTCCGTCCAGCACGTTTCCGAACCACGTGTCGCTCGCCACGGGTGCGCATGCCGATCGTCACGGCATCGTGGCCAATCGCTTCCACGACCCGGAGCTCGGGGAGTTCGACTACGGCAACGACGCACGCTTCCTGGACGCCGAACCCCTCTGGGCCGCAGCCGAGCGCCAGGGCGTTCGCGCGGCCGTCTACTTCTGGGTGGGTTCGGAAACCGACTGGCGGGGCGTGGGCGCCACCCACCGCGTGGCGCCCTTCGACGGTACCGTCGGCGAGCGCGAGAAGGCCGACCAGATCCTCGCCTGGCTCGACCTGCCCGAGCCCGAGCGCCCGCGCCTGGTGATGTCGTGGTGGCACGGCGCGGACAAGATGGGCCACCGCCACGGCCCGGATCACGAGAACACGCGTGCGCAGCTCGCTGGCCAGGATCGCGAGCTGCTTCGCCTGCTCGAGGCGCTCGACGCGCGCGAGGCGTGGTCGCACACGACGCTGCTCGTGGTCAGCGACCACGGCATGGCCGCCGTGACCGAAGCCATCGACGCGGCGGCCGGACTCGAAGCGGCCGGGATTCGCGGACGCGTGATGCAGGGTGGTGGCTACGCGATGGTCTATCTCGACGATCCGACGGCCGCTGCGGAGGCCGCAACCACCCTCGACGCAATGGACGGGGTCGACGCATGGACGACCGCTCGGATTCCCGAGGCGCTTCGTTTCCGCCACCCCACGCGCGTGGGGCACGTGGTGGCGACCACGCGCCCGCCCGTGATGCTCACCCGCAGCGGGAGCAGCCTGAACCGCTGGCGCCAGGCCTCGTCCCTTTGGGGCGGCGTGGTGGGCACGCACGGCTACGACCCGACGCTGCCCGACATGGGCGCGTCGCTGTTCGCGCTGGGTCGGGGGGTGCCCGCCGGGACGAAGCTCCCGCGCGTGAACGTCATCGACGTGGCGCCCACCGTGGCGGCGCTGCTGGGCATCGGGCCTCCAGCGCAGTCCGAGGGCCGGGCCATCCCCGGTCTCGGCGCGGCGCCAGCCGCTCCCTAGCGGCATGCCCGAGCCCGGCGAGGCCATCGAGATCGCCGCTGCGCCCGACGGCGAGCTGGCGCTCGCCGACTTCGTGGACGTCCTCGAAGAAGCCGGCCAGTGGCTCTGGGATCGGGGCATTCCGCAGTGGGAGCCGGGTTCGAATCGCGCCCAGCAGGCCCGGCTTCGCGAACTCGTGCGGTCGGGCTGCCTGCTCCGCGCGACGCAGGGCGACGACACGCTCGCGGGCTGCATCCTCAGCCCCGAACGCTATGAGGCCTGGGAGGGCGTCGCGGGGGACGCGGTCTACCTCCACAAGCTCGCGGTGCGGCGTGCCGCCGCGGGCACGGGGCTCGGCGCGCGCGTGGTCGCCCGGGCCGAGGACTGGGCGCGCGAGCAGGGCTTTCCCGTGTTGCGGCTCGACTGCTGGGACGGCAACGCCTCGTTGCGCGGCTACTACCGCTCGCTCGGCTTTCGCGAGCTCGGAACCGCGCTGGAGCACGGCTACACCGTGCGCCTGTTCGAGAGGCCCTAGGTCCGGCGCGCCACGCGCGGCCCGGCGGCTCAGCCCTCGGGTGCGAGGCTCGCGAGCACCTCGCTGGTGCCGAAGCGATGCCCCGCCGTGAAGCCGCCGTCGACGACCAGCGCGTGTCCCGACACGAACGAGGCGTCGTCGCTCGCGAGGAACGCCGCGGCCGCCGCCACTTCTTGCGGTTGGCCCATGCGCCCGAGCATGTGCGCTTCGGTGATCGCCTTCTGGATCGGCTCGAGGCCCGGCTCGCGCAGCAAGCCGGTCATGGGCGTCTCGATGAAGCCGGGGCAGATGCAGTTGACGCGGATGCCCAGGCGCCCGTAGTCGATGGCCATGTTGCGGGTCATCAGCACCACACCGCCCTTCGAGGCGTTGTAGGGCAGGGCGCCTTCGAGGCCCATCAGGCCCTCGACGCTGGCCAGATGCACGAGGTTGCCGCTGCCCTGGGCGACCATGCGCGCCAGCACGTGCTTCGAGACCAGGAACGTGCCCTTCAGGTTGATGTCGACGACCCGGTCCCACTCGTCCTGATCGAGTTCGTGGGCGGGGCCCCCGCCCGCGACGCCGGCGGCGTTGACCAGGATGTCGATGCGGCCGAGGGACTCGGCGAGGGATGTGATCGCCTGGCTCACCGCCTGCTCGTCGCGCACGTCGACCTCGCGCCAGGCCTCACAGGGCGAGCCCTCGGGCTGGGGCGCGATGTCGAGGCCCGCGATGCGCGCGCCCTCGCGCTCGAAGCGCTCGGCGCAGGCCGCGCCGATGCCCGAGGAGGCGCCCGTGATGAGGGCGATGCGTCCGTCCAGTCTTGCCGTCATGTCTGCGATCTCCGGGTCGCACGGGTCGCCGATTCTGGCCGTGCGGCCCATGGGTTGGGTTCGGTGCGCGAGCGTGGCGGCTCGCTAGGGCGGTCCGCGGCGTAGCGAGCCCACCTGGAAGACGCCCTCGTCGATGGGCGTCGCGTAGTCCACCCCGGACACCTCGAAGGTGGTCTGGTGACCGCTGCGGTGGTTGCGCACCTCGATGCGGTGCGGGGTCCAGATGCCGTCCACCTGCCGGATGTCGCCGACCTGCGACGTCTTCAGGTGCCGATCGGCGCGGTCCCAGTACTCGCTCGCGCGCACGATCCAGATCTCGGCGTCCACGTCGACCTGCACCCGCCCATAGCCGAGCTCGCGCGAGATCTGCTCCGTGCGGGGCACGCCTTCGACACGGAGGCAGCGGTGGCCGTCGACCTCGACCTCTTCGACCGTTCGCCAGTCGTAGTCGCCGATCGAGATGCGCGTCTCGTTCTTGATGTCCTCGTAGGTGAGGTCGGTGCCGAGAAAGTAGTCGCCCCGATCGGAGGCCGAGATGCGCCGGGCGCGACGCAGCGCCGGCAGGTACAACCACTGGTCGTCCTCGCGGTCGACCTGGCCGTAGTCGTAGGTGAGGAAGGCCGTCCCCTTCACGTTGGAAGGCGACTCGTAGAAGATCGCCATGCGCTTCTCCTCGTCGAAGAAGCGCCGCACGAAGACGGTCTCGCGCACGCGCTGGTGGCCGCGCTTGTCCTCCAGGGTCATGCGCACCTGGCGCGTGGACGACTCGCCTTCGTCGCGTTCGTTCACCCGGGCGACGACCGCGGCACCCTCGGGCAGGCCTGCGGGCGCCGCCGTTGCGGGGGAGGCGTCCTGCGCGAGACTGGCACCCGCCAGCAGGAAGCTCGACCCCGCCAGCAGGAAGCTCGTCGCGGCGCAGAGCGCGCTCGCACCCGCGATGGTGAGCGCGTAGAGGCCTGCGGCCAGACCGCATCGTCGCCGGAACCGTTCGAGTCGCTGGCAGGGCAGGGCGCACCGTCCTTCGAAGGCGCCCGAGCGTAGCCCAGGCGGCCGGCTCACCCTCGGTCCCACGCCCGGTTGCGCAGTTCGTCGCCGGTGGACACGTCGACGATGCGGCGCACGTCGAAGCACTCGCCCACGTAGGTCTCGAATGCATCGCGCTGATCGCGTCCCAGCGCATGCCAGAGGCTGGTCACGAACACCGCGTGGAGCTCGGGCAGCAGCGCAAAGACCAGGGAGTCGAGCGGCGCAGCGCTGCCGGCGTCGCACAGGCCGGAGACGTCGAGCGCCGCACGGCGGTCGGGAGACAGGTACGGGTCGAACTCGGCCAGGGCCGCGGCCAGGCGGTCCGGCGCATCGAGGTCGGAGGTCGATGCGTCGTCGGGGATCCAGCCTTCCTGGCGGGTGTCGGGCACGCGGATCCACTTCCAGCCGGCTTCGAGTGCGATCACGTCGACGGCGTCGCCGGCGGCCACGCTCCCCGTCTCGGGGCCCCGCCCAGGCCCCCGCCGCATGGCGGCCCGCGGCACCAGGACCCGTTCGCGTCGCAAGACGTCGGCGGCGGGCGGATCGGGCGGGGGCGGCGGCGTCGGCTCGGCGGTCGGAAGCGAGGCCCTGGGCCGATCGCCCGGCAGCTCGACGCCCAGCCACGCTTCGAGTAGCGGGATCAGCGACGGGTCCTGGGGGTCCAGATCCGGCGTCTCGCCGCCCCGCGGCGGGTCCGGCGCGCGCGGGTCTTCGGGCGGCGCTTCCGGCTCGAAGCGCGGCACCTCGCGCAGGCGCGACAGGTCGTCCACCACGCAACGGCACTCGTCGTGTCGCGCGTCGCCCGGAAACACCGAGAGGAAGCTTCGCGAGGTCTGCGGCGGCAGGCGCTCGGGAGAGGGCACGCGAGAGAGGAACAGGACGTCGTCGGTGCCTGGTACGAAGGCGCCACAGCGCAGTCCCGGCAGGCGCACCTCGGTGGCCCCCGTGCGCAGCTCCACTTCGGCGCGAAGCAGGCCTGGGCCGGTCGGGTGCGGCGCACACGAGAGCACCTCGACGTCGAGCCGGCCCTCGAGCTCGGGCGGCAGCGCGGCGGCCGGGGCCGCGGCGAGGCCCACCACGAGCGCGGCGAGCCCGATCCGGCGGACGGCGAGCTGGACGGCACGCGCGACGGGCTTCGGACGGGCACGGGATCGGCACATGACCCCTTAGAGCATGGCAGATGTCGATCGATTCGATCCCGAGCCCCCGGTTTCTTCGGGCGGCTCGCCCTTCGGGGCGCAGAGGAGCGTCCCGGCGAGGACCTCGTCGAGTACGCGCAAAGTGCCAGGGCTCACCCGGTCGCCTTCGCAAGGCCTCACGCTGATCCGGTCTCGCGCGCCGTCGGGGCCGGTGTCGATTTCGAGGGCGATGGGCTCGAGCCGAAGGAAGCGGAGCCGCTCGAGCAAGCCGGCCAGAAAGCCCGGCTGGTCGGGCGCTTCGACCTCGATGTGCACGCAGCCGCTGGCGTCGGGTTCGACCCGATGCCGCGTCACGTGCAGGTCGACGTCCCGGGCGGCGGCGGCCGCGGTGGTCAGGGCGAGATAGTCGACGAGCATCGGATCGGCGCATTCTGACGTTCGCTCGATCTCGAATGCCGCGATCCAGGCGGTGCCGGCGCCCCGGCGTGCCACCGCGCGTCGAACCGAGAGCCCCGCGTCGGCGAGCCCTCGCGTGAGCGAGCCGGCCCATCCGAGTGGCAGGCTGCCCCAGAGCCGCAGGTGAACCGTCCCCGACGGGGTGTCGTGGACCTCGTAGCTGCGCTGTGCCGACGCTCGCGCACGGGTGCGGCCGATCTCTGCCGGCGCGGAGTCGTGGACGCGGACGAACACGGGGCCTCCCTCACCGGGGGGTTCTGCAACCCGCGTGCCCGGTCGTCGATGCCCTCGGAGCGGTTCTGCGTGGGCGCCACCGCTTTCGCCGGCGCGGTCCGGTCTCGGCTGCCCAACCCCTGGACAGGGGTGCCGGAGCCCTGGACATCGCCCCGCGATCCGGCCGGCTCGATTGCGCCGGGCCCGGTCGGCCTGGTGCCGGTGACGGCGATGTCCGAAAATCGCCAGTCGAGCGGGTCCGTCGCGCCACCCTGGAGACCATGGAGCCTGACCTCTGCTACCGCGCCTTGCGCGCTCGCGATGCGCGCTTCGACGGCCGCTTCTTCACCGGGGTCGCGAGCACCGGGGTCTTCTGCCGGCCCATCTGTCCCGCCCGTACGCCGCTGCGCGAGAACTGCCGGTTCTTCGCGTCGGCGGCCGCGGCGCGCGATGCCGGTTATCGGCCCTGTCTGCGCTGCCGACCCGAAGCCGCTCCGGGCACCCCGGCCTGGTGCGGGTCCGAGGCCGCGGTGGGTCGCGCGCTGCGCCTGATCGGGGAGGGAGCCCTCGACGAAGGCGGCGTGGAGGTGCTGGCGGCCCGCGTGGGCGTCGGGGGAAGGCACCTGCGGCGGCTGTTCCTTCGCCACGTCGGGGCCACGCCCGTCGCGGTGGCGCAGACCCGGCGGCTGCTGTTCGCCAAGAAGCTGCTGGACGAGACCGACCTGCCCATGACCGAAGTCGCGCTGGCGGCGGGCTTCGGCAGCATCCGCCGCTTCAACGAGAGTCTGCGCGCGACCTACGGAAAGCCGCCGCGCGAGCTACGCCGCCGCCGCCGCAGTGCCGTCGCGAGCGACGGGATCCGGATGCGTCTGGCCTATCGCCCGCCGCTCGACCTGCCCGGCTTGCTCGCGTTCCTGGGTTCGCGCGCGATCCCGGGTGTCGAGTGCGTTCGCGGCGGCGTCTGGCGGCGCGCGGTGCGAGGCCCGACCCAGCCAGCGCGGGTCGAGGTGCGCGCCCTCGAAGGACACCACGAGATCGAAGTGCGGGTGTCTGGCGCCGGGGGCGCGATCCTGGCCGACGTCGCCAGCCGCGCGCGCCGGGTCTTCGACCTGGGCGCCGATCCCGCCTCCATCGCCCAGGTACTACGCGGCGATGCCCTGCTGTCGCGCGAACTCGACCGCCATCCGGGCGTGCGCGTCCCCGGCGCATGGGACCCGTTCGAGCTGGCCGTGCGCGCCATCCTGGGCCAGCAGGTCACGGTGCGTGGGGCGACCACGTTGGCGGCGCGGCTGGTCGAGAAGTTCGGCGACCCGTTGTCCGAGCCCGACGAGGGTCTCACGCACCTGTTCCCCCTGCCCGAGCGGCTGGCCCGGGCCGATCTCACGACGCTCGGCCTGCCGCGAGCACGGGCCGGGGCCATCTCGGGCCTGGCCCAGGTCGTGGCGGACGGGTCGGACGTGTTGCGCCCTGGCAGAGAGCTCGACGCCATCGTCGAGGGGCTCTGCGCGCTTCCCGGCGTCGGGCCCTGGACGGCCCACTACGTAGCGCTGCGCGGGCTGGGCGAACCCGATGCGTTTCCGGACGGCGATCTCGGCCTGCGAAAGGCCATCGCGCCGGGTGCGCCGGCGGCTTCCGCAGCGGCGCTGCGCGACCGCGCCGAGGCATGTCGGCCGTGGCGGGGGTACGCGGCGATGCTGCTCTGGAGATCGCTCGCGGCCTAGGTGAGGTCCCAATGCCCAGCTCTCCCTTGCCCTGACTCGCGGTTGGCGCGGTCATGCAGCGCGAGTCGTGGCCCGACATCCTCGACCGCACTGCCCCTGATCTAGACTCCACCTCATCAGGGGAGGCGCGGCGATGGGTGCAAGCGAACACGGCATGGACGCCGAGCGACTCTCACGGATCACGCGGGCGATCGAGGCGGACGTCGCATCGGGGCGCTCGGACGGCGCCGAGGTGCTCGTGGCGCGCCGCGGCGAGATCGCCTTCCACGAGGCCGTCGGCTTTGCCGACCGGGATACGGGCCGGCCGGCACAGGTAGACGACGTCTACCACCTCTTCTCCATCACGAAGACCCTCACCGCGGCCGCGGTGTTGCAGGCGGCCGACCGCGGCCACCTGCAGCTGCACCAGCCCGTCCGCGAGTGGATCCCCGAGTTCGGCGTGAAGGGCAAGCAGCGGGTGACCCTCGCCAACCTCCTCACCCATCAGGGAGGCATGCCCGTCGACCTCCCGCCCATGAACCCTGCGGACTTCGGCGACAACACGAAGGTCGCGCTCGCGGTCGCCGACCAGGCGCTCGTCACGACGCCCGGACGGATCGTCAGCTACAGCCCCATCGGCGCATTCGCGGTTCTCGGCGAAGTGCTCCACCGAGCAGACCCGAAGCGGCGCCCGGTGCGGACGATCCTGGCCGAGGACCTCTTCGCCCCACTGGGGATGAAGTCCACCAGTCTCTCGCTCCGCTCCGACCAGCAGGCCCGGCGCGTCCCCGCGCGCTGGCGAGACGAGCGTCCGGGCATCATCCCGCCCGCGGCCATCGAGAGCATCAACGTCATGCAGAACGACGCGTTCGAGATGCCTGGCGGAGGCGCGCTCGGAACGGCGGCCGACCTCTTCCGTTTCGGGGAGGCGCTGCGTCGGGGCGGCGAACTCGACGGCGTCCGCATCTTGTCTCGCCCGCTGCTCGAGCTCGCCTTGCAGAACCACACCGGCGACGAGGTGAATCACATCTTCGACGGGATGTGCGAGGCACGGGGCTGGGAGCCGTTTCCCGCCTGCCTCGGTCTGGGCTTCTTCCTGCGCGGTGCGCGGTTCTTTCCGATGCCCTTCGGCGCGACCGCCTCGCCTTCGAGCTTCGGCGGGCTCGGCGCGGGGTCGACCATGTACTTCGTCGACCCCGAACGCGAGCTCGTCTTCGTCTGCCTATGCGCGGGCATCCTCGAAGACTCGAACAACTTCGAGCGCCTCGCGCGGCTCGCCGACCTCGCCCTCGGCTCGGTCACCGACTGAACCCCGTGGTGCGAGGATCCCAACTCGTCCGGGGGCGCCTGATGCGAGCGGTTCGCGGTCTCGTGCTCGCTGTCGTCGGCTTCGTTGTCCTCGCCCTGCTGATCGATGCCTTCGTCGGCGTATTCCAGCCGGTGGTCGCGACGGAGGAGACAGAAGGCGTCCTTCGCACGGTCGATGAGGACGGCGACATCCACGAAAGCCGCCTCGTCGTCTTCGAGGACGACGGCACGTTGTGGATCCACTCAGGCCACTACTTTCGAGGCTGGTACCACCGCGCCGTCCGGACCCCAGAGGTCGAATTGCTCTACCGAGGCCAGGCTCTTCCCTATCTCGCGGTTCCCATCGACACGCCCGAGACCGAAGCACTCATCAAGGACTCGATGAAGCGGAACTCGGGGGCGTTTCGCTTCCATCTCATTCGAACGATCCTGCTCTTCGCGGACATGAAGCCTGTCCGCCTGGACCCTCGTGATCCATCCCCCGGCGCCCTTCGAGCCGTGGACGGGGGGCGGTGAATTGACCCTCTTCGAGTACATCTCCGTCGCGGCATCCCTGATCTGTTCCTTCATTGCGGTCCGTCTGCTCGGTGCCGTAGGGCCGATCCTGCGACGCGATGCTCGATACTGGGTGCACATCGCGTGGACCGTCTTCACGCTCGCGATGCTGTCGGTCCAGTGGTGGCTCTTCTGGGCGTACCGCGAAGCGGACTGGAACTACGGACGGTTCGTCCTGGCACTCACCCCTCTCGGTCTCGTGTACGTGCTGAGTTCATTCCTGGTCCCCGCGGAGCCTGGTCGGATCGAGTGCTGGCGAACCCACTTCTACGAGGTGCGGTTTCGCGTCTGTGCGATGGCGCTCGCCACGGTGGTGACGATGGTCCTTTGCACGGTCGTTCTTCTCGACCACCCGCTCGTTCACCCTCGACGGATCCTGCCAGTGTCCCTGATCGCACTGTTCGCGACGGGTATGGCATCTGACAGGCCCCGGGTACACGAGGCCATCATCGTCGCGTTCGCCGGGGCGTTCACGATCACGGCACTCGTCTTCAGCGTCCCGGGCTCGTTCGGAGTCGCGCCGTGACCTCCCGTCGTCCAGAACCAGATGCGCGGCCTCTCCTTGTAGGGCCCGTGCCTCGTGATCCCGCAGTGGATGGGGCCACCGCAGCCCGGGGAAGCGTGCGTAGTCACGGTCGGTCGTGATCCGACTTCGCTGGTCCCGGGCCGCGTTGCTCGAGGTGTCAGTGCCCGGGAGTACGCTGGCGGAGCGGTGAGATCTCGGAGAGGGCCGCGAAGTCGCGGTCGCGGTGGAGGACCTCGAGATCGTGGCGAATCGCGCAGGCCGCGATGAGGCAGTCCGTCGACGACCGGACGGTTCGGCCGGCTCGGCGGGCGGCCCGGTAGAGGCCGGCGGCCTCCAGGAAGACCTCGGCGGGCATGGGAGACTCGACGATCGGGAACGCGAGCATCGCGTCGCGTGCCCGTCGGAAGGCGTTCTCGTCGCGAAAGCCCTGGAGGATCTCCTGCACGATCGGCAGGCACGTCGCGACATCGTCCAGGTCCACGAGGCCGGCGAGGTCGAGGGGGCGGCGCGCGCGAAAGACCTCGATCCAGATCGAGGTGTCCACCAGGATCACGAGACCTTCTGCCTGCTCTTGCCGCGGCGATCGCGGCGCATCTCCTTCAGGTCTCCCTCCCAGAGACCCGAGCCGCGAAGTTCGAGGATCTGACGCGCCTTGGCCCGGCGAATGAAGTCTTCGAGCGCGCGCATCACCGCAGCCGAGTACGTCTTCTCGCCCGAGAGGCGTGTGGCCTCTTCGAGGGTATCTGCATCAAGCACAAGATTCGTACGTTTCATGTGTATATTGTGCAGGTCCAAGGAGCCCGCCGCCAGGCCAGCGGGCTCACGCGACCCCCAGTCGCTTCATCTTCGTCCAGAGCCCCACGCGTGTGATGCCAGGGCAGTGCAACGCACGTGCCCGGCCCAGGTCGCGCGCGTGTGCATCGCGCGGCCGCCGGCCGGCCGCGGCCGTTCGCGGCCTGCGAACGGGGGGCGGCGCGCCAGGGCCGCGCGGCGCCCCAGCGTCTTCCCGTCGAGCCTGCGATGCTCCCGCCATGGCGCGCGGCACGCAGCAGCAACCGGGGAACGCGTCGCCGCTCGCCGAGACGGACGTCGCGGCGTTCTGTCGGCGGCTGCTCGCTTCGGAGACCCTCGAGCAGAAGCTCGCACCGGCCCCGCCCGAGCTGCCCGACCCGGAGGGGGCGGCGCCCGAGATCGTGGCGGCACCGCGTCGCGGGCCCGGCCTCGAGATGGCGGCCGGTGCCGCACCGCTACCCCGGCCCGGTGAGCTGGGCGATCCCCGCAAGCGCGCGCGGTGTCTCGCGCGGTTCGCCCATCACGAGCTCATGGCGGCCGAGCTCTTCGCGTTCGCGCTGCTCTGCTGGCCGACGATGGAGCGCGGGCTGCGCCAGGGGCTGCTCCGCGCGCTCGGAGACGAGCAGCGCCACGCGCGCCTCTACCTCGAGCGGCTCGAGGCCCACGGCAGCCGACTCGCCGACCACGCGCCGCACTCGGGGTACTTCTGGAAGCACGCCCAGGCCATGGCGGCGGGAGGCCCCGCATCGTTCCTGGCGGGCATGGGCCTCACGCTCGAGCAGGCGAACCTCGACTTCGCGCCCGTCTACCGGGACGCGTTCCGTGCCGCCGGCGACGAAGCCAGCGCCCGGGTCTGTGAGGTCGTGCACGCCGACGAGGTGCGCCACGTGCGGCTCGCGGCGGAGGGGCTGCGCGCGCTTCATCCGGAGCTGGACGACGTCGCGCGCTACGAGGCGAGCGTTCCGTTTCCGCTCTCGGCGGCCCGCGCCAAGGGGCGCGCCTTCGACGCTGCGGCGCGCCGCAGCGCGGGCCTCGAGCCCGCGTTCATCGAGCACGTTCGGACCGCGCGCTCGTCCGCCGAACGCGGGCGCCGATGAGCACGCCCCACGTCATCGCCAACGTCGGCGCCGAAGAGGGCGAGGGTCCCCTCGCGGCCAGCGCCGAACCCCGCGTCGCCACGGTGGCCGGCCTGTTGACCTGGCTGCTCGACGGGCCCCGGCCGGCCTGGCTTCCGGAGACGGAGGGCCTGGCCTGGGCGTGGCTCAACACCGAAGCGGCCGCAGCCGAGGCCGCTCAGGCGGGCCGGCGGCTCGGCGGTGCGCTGCCCGGCGTGGTGCACACGGTGCACGACAAGGCGTTCGCAGCACGGGTCGCCCGCGAGGAGCGCATGGTGCCGGCGTGCCTGCGCGAGTACCTCGCGGTGTTCGACCCCGACGACCTCGGGCCCGGCGCCGAGCGCCGTGTGGTCGAGCGCGTGGAGGCCTGGCCCGAGTGGCTCGAAGGCCGCTTCACGCTGAAGCCGCGTTTCGGCACCAGCGCGCGGGGCCGGGTAGGGGGGCGCGTACCCGGCGTGGACCTCGATGCGCTTCGCGGCGGGTTGCCGCGCTTGCGCGAGCGCGGTGGCGCGCTGCTCGAGCCGTGGCTCCGCCGGCGCGAAGACCTATCGGTGCAGTTCTACGTGGGCGACGAGGGCGTGACCCTGCTCGGGGGGCTCACCCAGCGGACCACCCCCGCCGGCGGCGTGCTCGGACACACCGGCACGCTCGATGCGCGGGGTCGCGTGGCGTCGGCCAGCACGCACGAAGAGGCGCAGCGCGAGGCCGCGCTCGCCCTGGTGCTCGCCGCGCGCGACGCGGGCTACCGCGGGCCCGCCGGGGTCGACGCGTTCGTGTTCGAAGGGCCCGAGGGCGAGCCGCTACTGCGGCCCGCAACCGAGCTGAACGCGCGCTTCACCCTGGGCACCATCGCGGTGGTGGCCGCCAAGCGCATGCTCGGCGAGGCGCGCGACCACCTGGGTCTGCGTCCGGGCAAGCTCGTCCCCTTCGCGCTCGTCCTCGACGCGCCCGATCCGCCGCCCGACGTGATCGCCCACGAGCTCCCCGGGGAGGGGCTGCGCCCCGCACTCTGGCTGGCCGAGCACGCCGACGCGTTCGCGCCCGCATTCGTCTCCGAAGCCCCGTAACGCGCGCCCCACCGACGGTGGACTGCTAAGGTGGCCCCTCCACCCGAAGGCGTGACCCTTTCGGTCTCGCGCGCGGCAGGAGGACGAGATGCCGGAAACGCTGAACCTCGAGATCGCACTGACCGGGGGCCTGCTCCTCGCGGTGCTGGCCTTCCTGCTCGGCCGCGCCACGTCGGCCGGCGGCAAGCGGCTCACCGAGCTGCAGTCCACCCTGGACGACGCGCTCGCCCAGCGCGAAGAAGCCCGCCGCGATGCCGACGACTACCGCGCGCGGGTCGCCTCGCACTTCGAGCAGACCTCGCATCAGCTCCACGACCTCACGCTCCAGTACCGGGCCGTCTACGACCACCTGGCCCAGGGCGCGAGCGAACTGTGCCCCGAGGGCTTCGAGAAGCTCGAGGGCGGGCTCGGTCTCGATGCGCTCCCCGAAGAATCGGGTGAGGCTGCGGCCGCAGCCGAGGACGAGCAGGCCGCTGCCGCAGGTGAGCCGGCTGCTGCCGCAGACGAGCAAGCCGAGGAGTCGCCCAAGGCCGAAAGCGCAGAGGAGTCGGCCGAGGATGCGCCGTGGGCCGTGGGGGGCGCCGACGCGACCTCCGAGACGGCGGCCGACGAAGGCGTGGCGGACGAGGCGGACCCCGAGAAGACCGCTCAGATTCCCCGCCCGGCAGCCAGCGCCTAGCGCGCGGTCGATCGGTGTCCGGTGCGGACCTTGCGGCCTGCCTGGATGTCGTCGCGCGGGGTGACGATCGCTTCGAGGGCGGTGCCCAGAGCTTCGACGGGCGCAGCTTCGGGGGCGAGGTGCTGGCGCAGGCCGCCACAGCGGCCGGGCGCACGGCCGAGGGCCACCTGCACTCGCTCCACGGCTACTTCTTGCGCGCGGTGGCTCCCGACGTGCCGGTCGCCATCACCGTGGACCGACTGCGCGAGGGGCGTCGCATCGCCCACCGTCGCGTCACGCTCGCCCAGGGCGAGCGCACCGTGGCCGAGATCCTGACCAGCCACCAGCGGGGCATCCGCGGTGCGTCCTACCAGGACACCAACCCCGTGGCCACGCGCCCGCCGCCCGAGGGTCTGCCGACGCCGCGCGAACTCGACGGCGGCGAGCCGGGCGCCGAGGCCGAGGACGACCCCCTTCAGATGCGCCTGCAGGAGCCCTGGTGGCAGCCGAACCCGGGTGGCGACGGTGCGTGGTGGACGTGGGTGCGCCCGAGCCGGCCCCTGCCCGACGACCCGGTGCTCCACGCGGCGGCGCTGGCCTACGTCTCGGACTGGGGGTCGCTGGGCGTCCCCCAGCGACGTCTGGCCCCGGACTTCGCGTGGGACCGGTCCACCAGCCTCGACCACGCCCTCTGGCTGCATCAGCCGGCCCGCTTCGAAGACTGGCTGCTGATGGAGAGCACCAGCGACGTGGCTGCCGAGGGCCGTGCGCTCACCACGCGCACCCTCTGGTCGCGCGAGGGGGTGCGCCTGGCGAGCGTCCTGCAGGAGTCGATCTGCGCCCCGGCGCACCCGCCCGAGGACGGGTGAGGCGGCTGCCCGCCGGTCGAAGCCCGTCTCGCCGCGAGGCGGCGGAACCGGCGCGGCGTCCTAAACTCGCGTGCAGCCGGGAGTTCCGGCCCCCCCTGGCCAGCTGGATGCGGAAGCGGAAGATGCGGATCGGCCCGAGAGCACGGCGCGCCTGCGCGCCGGTCGCGCGCGAGCAGCGCGTGTCCCAGGCGTGCGCCGCACGGCTCCTGGGAATGGCCCTGGCACTCGTCCTGCTGGCGGGCCCGAGCGCTGCGCAGGGGAGGATCGACCCCGAGGTTGCTGCGGCTGCCGCCCGCGGTCCCGTGCGGGTCGTGGTGCAGCTGGCCGAGCCGGTGGCGGGCGATGCCGCCCTGGCGACCCGGGCTCGCCAGACCCAGCGGGCGCGCATCCGTGCGCGGCGCATGGCGCTCGAGTCGGAGCTGGCCGACCTGCCCCTCCGCGAGCTGCGCGTGGCCCGCCGGCTGCGAAGCCGGCCCTTCGTCGCCCTCGAAGTCACGAACCGGTCGCTGGCCCGGCTGGCGCGTTCGCCGCACGTGGCTCACGTGGTGCTCGACCGCCTGGCGAGCCCCTCGCTGGCCGACAGCGTTCCGCAGATCGAAGGCGACGAGAGCCACGAACTGGGTCTGCGCGGCGCCGGTCAGGTGATCGCCATCCTCGACACGGGCATCGACGAGGGCCATCCGGCGTTGGCCGGCAAGGTGGTCGGTGAGGCCTGCTTCGCATCGGGCTCGCCGATCGGCAGTGGCAGCTGCCCCAACGGCCTGCCCTCCCAGGAGGGTCCGGGGGCGGGTGCGGCTTGTGACTACGGCAGCGGCTGTGCCCACGGGACCGCCGTGGCGGGAATTGCAGCCGGAGCCGCCGTGCAGGTGCCGCTCTCGCCGCCCGGGATCGCGCCCGAGGCCGACCTGCTCTCGATCCAGATCTACTCCCGGTTCAGCGGCTCGTCCTGCGGGGGCACGGGCATCGAGTGCCCGCTGTCGTGGTCGTCGGATCAGGCCGCGGCGCTCGAGCACGTCTACGACGTGATGCGCTTCGAGCACGACATTGCGGTGGTGAACATGAGCCTCGCGGCAGGCGCCTTCACGAGCGAGGCGAGCTGCGATGCGGGCAATGCCCTGATGAAGTCCACCGTAGACGACCTGCTCGCAGTGGGCATCGCGGTCGTAGGTGCCGCTGGCAACGCGGGCGAGCCGGCGGCGGTGGGCGCGCCCGCATGCCTCACCCAGGCGGTGGGCGTCGGGGCCGTGACCCAGTCCGATGCGATCGCGGGCTACTCGAACCGGGCACCCTTCCTCGAGTTCTACGCACCGGGCAGCAGCGTGCGTGCGCCGCTGGCCGGGACCAGCACCGTCCGCAGCCATACGGGCACCTCCTACGCCGCGCCGCACGTGGCGGGCGCCATCGCCCTGATGCGAGAAGCCGCCCCGGACGCCTCCATGGCCGATCTGATCACGCTGCTGGCATGGACGGGTCTCCCGCTGCCCGACGCGACGTCCTCTACGGTACGACCTCGCGTGCGAACGGCTCTCGCCCAGGTGCTGGGCCCCTGTGGCGACGGTCTCGACAACGACGGCGATGGCGTGGCGAACTATCCCGCCGACCCCGGCTGCGCCAGTGCGTTCTCGCCCACCGAAAGCCCCGCGTGCGACGATGGCCTCGACAACGACGCCGACGGCATGATCGACGCGCTGGGGCGCGATCTCGATGGAGACGGTGCCTACGACGGCGTGGGCGAGGCGCCGCCCGATCCGGGCTGTGCCGGCATCCCCTCGCGAGACGAGGAGACGCCGCCCGGCGTCGCCTGCGGATTGGGTTTCGAGATCGCACTCGTGCTGGTTCCGCTCCTCCGGCAGGCGAGGCGCAGGCGCTGAGAGGCGCCTGACATCCAGGGGCCGCCATCCCGGAAACGGGATGCCGCTGGTACCCGACCCACTTCGAGCCGGCTCTGCCGATCGGCTGCCGCATGCCCGCAGGGGGCCTTCTCAGGTTGAACCCCGGTGCGATCGATGAGACGCCCCGAAACCCGGAACCCGCACGACGGGTCCTCCATTCGGGACACGACCATGAATCGACTCGCAGTCCTCGCCCTGTCCACCCTCGTCGCGCTGGCTCTCCCCGGCTCCGCCGCAGCGCTCGACATCACCAATGGTGACGTCGTGGTGCAGAACCTCACGAGCTTCGGTTTCGAGCAGGCGACGGGAGCCAACGTCGTCACCTTCGACGGCGCGACCGACGACCTCTACCAGCTCTACGGCTACCTGGGCAACGCGAACGGAACGGAGGCCGTGACCGGTGGCGCCTTCACCCCGACGACCGCCATCACTCAGACCGGAGTCGACAGCGCCACGTCCGTCCTGTCGCTCGACGGCGGCTCGGCCCTGGGGCTCGGCGCGGCGAATGGCCTGATCACGGTGCAGTACGACTGGCTGCTGGTCGACGACGCCTCCCCCAACGATCGCGACCACCTGCGTTGGACGGTCGGCATCACCAACAACACCGGGTCCATCCAGAGCCTCTCGTACTACATCTACGTCGACCTCGACCTCGAGGGTGCGGGCGACTTCGGCGACGACACGGCGACGATCAACCTCGCCAAGAACCGCATCGAGGTAGGCGACGCCGACAACCCCTCGCGAACGACCTATTGGCATAGCTCGCTGCCCTACGACCACTACCAGGTGGGCGCGTACCCGGGCATCCGCAACCTGCTCGATGGCATGGGTGCGGCCGGGGACCTGAGCGACAACCTGCCGTTGGGCGCCACGTTCGGCCCGGCCGACTTCACGGCGGCCTTCCAGTTCGACTTCACGCTCAACCCGGGTCAGACGTTCCGCCTGGTGCAGGTCGTCCCGGAGCCGCACCTGCCGGCGCTCGCAGCGCTCCTGGGTCTCGGTCTCTTCCCGAGCCTGGCGCGGCGCCCCGGCCGACGCTCCTAGCGCGCCACGGCATCTCCGTCCTCGCGGGTCGCCCGCCCACCGCCGTGGCGGGTCGCCCGCCGCACCCGGCTGCGCGACCCTGCGCCGGGGAGGTCCGCCATGGCGACCTACACCGGCCGCTGCCACTGTGGCGACGTCCACTTCAGGGTCGAGGGCGATCTCGCCGGGCTCGAGGTTTGCAACTGCTCGATCTGCAGGCGCACGGGCTACCTGCACTGGTACGTCGCCCCCGAGCGGTTTCACCTGGCCTCGCCTGAAGCGGCGGTCGCGACCTACACGTTCGGCACCCACACCGCGCGTCATCACTTCTGTCGGCGCTGCGGGGTCTCGTCCTATCGGCGCGCGCGCTCGAACCCCGACCAGGTGGACGTGAACGTGCGCTGCCTCGAAGGGGTGGACGCCGAGCGGCTGGCCTTTGCACGTTTCGACGGCGAGCACTGGGAAGAGGCCATCACCAGGCGCGGAGACGTCGCGTTGCCTGCGGGCGTCGAGCGACTCGAGCTCGAGACCGATCCGTCCGCCCTCGAGCCCCTGGTGCGCATGTGGATGCGTACCAAGCTCGACACCGCGCCCTGGGGCGACTTGCCCACCGAGCGCGGCTACAGCTTCGAGGACAACCTCGGGTACTTCCGCGACGCGATCGCCCCGCGCTGCCGGGTGACCCTGCTGCGCGAGGGTGGTGTGCCGATCGCGTTTCTCGCGCAGGACGGTCGCGAGATCGACCTGCTGTTCGTGGCGCCCGAGCACCAGGGCCGCGGCCTGGGCCGGGCGCTGCTCGAACTGGCGCGCGCGCACTCTCCCGAAGGCCTGGAGCTGTTTGCGCTCCAGGCCAACGAGCGCGCGTGCCGCTTCTACGAGGCGCAGGGCTTTCGCGTGGTTGCGCGCGGCACCAGTCCGGCGCCGGAGTCGGCACCGGACGTCCGCTACGCCTGGCCCTAGAGCGCGCCACGGCTCCAGGCGACGAGGACGAAGACGCCGAAGGCGAGGTAGCTCGCCAGCGTGACGGCGCCTACCGCACGCCAGCCCCGGGGCTCGCGGCGCATGAGCACGATGGCGCCCGCGACGACGGCCAGCGTCTCGATGGCGAGGACGAAGGTGCCGTAGTGGGCAGGGTCCCAGTACGAGACCGGGCTCATGAAGCGCCAATCGGTCAGGGGAAAGAAGTGGCCGTGGGCGTCTTCACGGTGGACCGGCAGGTCGAGCAGGGCGTGCACGGCCATGGCGGCGAAGAAGGCGAGCCAGCGCTCCCGGCCCAGCCAGGCCGCGATCGCGAGCCCGACCGCGATCAGGGGCAGCGAGTTGAAGACGTCGAAGAACGCCTGCCAGCTCGCGTCGAAGTAGCGCTCGGACCAGATCACGCGTTCGGGGTGCCCCGCCACGAGCCTCTGATGCAGATAGAAGCCGAACATCGGAAGATCCGGGAGCAGGCTGCCGGCGGTGATGGGGCCCCAGGCCTCTGCCAGGCGACCCCGTCCCACGACCAGCGCGCCGACGATCACGTGGGCCGGCGTGTTCATTCGCGGCTCTCTTCGAGCAGCTCAGGCAGGCGCTCGCGCAGCGCGCGCTCGCTGGGGCTGGCGGTCACGGGGTACGGCACGCGTGCCTCTCGGTGGCATGCGGCGATGTGCGCGTGGGCATCGATCGCGTCCGCGAGGGCGAGCATCTGCGGCGTACGGCGAAGCGTCTGCTCGAAGGCGTCGCCGAACACGGTGCGCGCGCGGTCGATCGACTCGTAGACGAACAGATCGGCCACGGCGGGCGACGCGCCCCCGAAGAAGGGGGTGTCGCCCGCAAGGGATTCGAGCTGCTGCAAGCGTCGCAGCAGGTGGTCCAGGAGCCCCCGCGCGACCGCGCGTAGCGCTGGCTCGGGGTGCGTGTCCGGCTTCCAGAACAGCTCGCGGTAGGGCGCCTGCATGTCGAGATGGGTGGCCGAGCACACCATGTCGAGCCGCGCCCGCTCGGCCGGGGTTCGGGTGGGCCCGAGCCGCGCCTCGAGGTAGCCGGCGATGGCGAGGGTCTCGCCGAGGGCGACGTCGTCCCAACGCAGCCAGGGCAGGGTTCCGAACGGGAGCTCGGGCTCCCGTCCGTCGCGCACTCGGTCGCGCAGCTCGCCCAGCGATTCGACGGGGACGCGGAGGTCTTCGAAGGCGATGTCGTGCCACGCGAACACGAACCGGATCGCCTGCCCGCGGCTGCGGCAGTCGAAGTATCGCAGGACGGGCGCCGCCATCGCGCGAGTGTGCCGCAGCCCGGAGCGCCCGGCCGAGCGCGGCACTGGGGGAGGCGGTGGTAGGCTCGCCCCGTGGCCCGACTCCGCGACATCGTGATCGACGCCCGCCACCCCGCGGCACTGGCGCGCTTCTGGGCGGCCGCGCTCGCGGGCTACGCGATCCGCCCGTACGACGAGGCCGAGATCGCGCGCCTGGCCGAGATCGGGCTCACCCCCGAAACCGACACGGCCGTGGCGATCGACGGCCCCGGGCCCACGATCTTCGTGCAGCAGTGGGCCGAGGGGCCGCAGGGCCGAAGCGCGCTGCACCTGGATCTCGCGCCCGTCGGGTCCCGGAGCGAAGAGGTCGCGCGCCTGTGTGCGCTGGGCGCAACCGTTCGCGACGAGCGACCGGACCACACGGTGTTGCTCGACCCCGAAGGCCACGCCTTCTGCGTGCTCGACGCGGGGTAGCCGGCGCGACGCCCTGAGACGCTCGCCACGGGCTCGCTTCGCGGCTTCGTGCGACCCTTGCTTTCATGCCCGACGCCTATCGACTCTACTCCTGGGAGCACAGCTACTTCTCTGGCAAGGCGCGCGCCTACCTGCGGTACAAGCAGCGCATGGGCGGCCTCGGCCCCGGCTTCGAAGACGTGCTGGCCACGCCCGAGCTGGCCATGGGCCTGCTGATCCCGCGTTCGGGTAGCCCCGCCGTGCCGCAGCTCGAAGCGCCCGATGGCACCTGGGTGCAGGACTCGAGCGAGATCATCGACCACTGCGAGCGCGTGCATCCCGAAGCGTCGGTGCTGCCCGACGCCGACGCGGCCCCCTGCCAGCGCATCGCTTCCTACCTGGTCGAACTGCTGGCCGACGAGTGGGTGGTGGTGCCGGCCTTCTGGCAGCGTTGGTACTTCAGCGAGGACGGCCGCGAACCGAGCCACCGCGCCTTCAACGAGCAGCAGTGGGGCGCGGTGATGGGCGCCGGTCTCGCCGGCCCCGCGCGCAGGCTCGCTGGGGCCGGCCTCTTCGAGCAGATGTTCGGCATCTCCAAGGCGCGCACCGCGCCCCAGGGCACCTATGCCGGGCTGGTGCACCTCGGGTGTGACGACCGCACCGAGCACGCCTGGCAGGCGAGCCAGCACCGGCTGCTCGGCCTGCTCGAGGCGCACTTCGGCCAGCACGACTACGTGCTCGGCGGGCGCCCCTCGCTCGGCGACTTCGGGCTGATGGGGCCGCTCTACGCCCACCTCTATCGCGATGCGGTGCCAGGCTTCGCCCTGCGCGTGTTCTTTCCGCTGGTGACCGAGTGGGTCGAGCGCACCAACGGCGAGGGCTGCCTGAACGCGCGCACCTACGATCAGAAGCTCTACTCGCTCGGCCCCGAGGGCGGGCTCGTGGGCCGCCCGGCCAGCTCCGATGGCGCCGCCTGGCTGCCCGACGACGCGATCCCCGAGACGCTGCAGTCGATCCTCGGCGTGTTCTTCGAGGAGTTCTGGCCGGTGCTGCGCACCAGTCTGGAGACGTTGACGGCCTTCGTGGCGAGCGACGCCCACACGCCCGGAGGCGAGTTGCCGGGCAAGACCTTCACGGCGACGCATGGTTTCGAGGCGCATCAGACGGGTGAGGGAGCGCTGACCCACGCATTCGAGATCGGCGGCGTCGCTGCACGGCGCATGGTGGTGCCGTACCAGATCTGGATGCTGCAGCGGATCGCCGACGAGCTGCGCGCCTGCACCGCGACGCCCGAAGGCCGCGCTGCGCTCGAGGCGATGCTCGCGCCGCACCCCGGCGGCACCGAGCTGCTGGCACTCGATGACCTGCTGCGCGGCTGTCGCGTGCGCAAGGAGGGGGCGCGGCTCTTCTCGGAGGCCTCGCCCTCCGGCTGATCGCGGGGTCGGTCCCACAGGCCTAGCAAGGACCGCAGTCTTGCCAGTCCGTTGCGCGTGGCTCTGGGGTCGAAACCGCCCGGTGTCGCCGCCACGCGCCCCGGTGTCGCCGCCACGCGCCCCGGTGTCGCCGCCAGCGCGCCCCGGTGTCACCGGTTCGTGACACGGGCGTGCCGCGCGTGTCCTACGGCCTTCTCCGCTTCGTGCGCCCCGGGTCACCCGTGCGTCGCAGTCGCTGCCGATGCTTCCGGCCATACGGACCGCCGGAGGAACCGATGCGAATCGCGCTCTTTACCGAGGTCTTTCCCCCGAAGATCGACGGCATCACCAACCGCATCCGCCACACGCTGCGGACCCTCGTGGATGCGGGTCACGACGTCCTGGTGTTCGCGCCGGACAACGCAGCCGACAGCTGGCCGGGGGTTCGCGTGGTGCGCATCCCCGCCGTGCCCTTCCCGCGCTACCCGGGCCTCAAGCTGGGCGCGCCCGATCCGCGCATCGGCTTCGAGCTCGCGCGCTTTCGACCCGACGTGGTGCACGCGGTCGGGCCCGCGTGCCTCGGGGTCTGGGGACTGCTGGCGGCGGCCGCCCAGGGGCTGCCGCGGGTCGCGTCCTACCACACCGACTTCCCGCGCTACGTGGCGGGCTATGGCCTCGACTGGGGCGAGCGCGCGGTGTGGCCGTTGGTTCGCGCGGTTCACGGTCTCGCCCACGTGAACCTCTCGCCCTCGACGTTCACCCGTCGCGAGCTCGAGGCCCACGGCGTCCCCGACGTGGGCATCTGGCGAGGCGGGGTGGATACCGAGCGCTTCGACCCACGTCGTAGGTCGTTGGCGATGCGCGACCGCTTGACCGAAGGCCGGCCGCACCGCCCGATCCTGCTCTACGCAGGGAGGCTCGCGCCGGAGAAGAACCTCGAGAGCCTGTCCTGGGTGCTCGACGCCTTCCCCGAAGCGACCCTGGCGCTGGTGGGCGACGGGCCCGCCCGGCGGCAGCTCGAGCGGGTCTTCCGCACCAACGACGTGCGGTTCACCGGGTTCCTGCGCGGCGACGCCCTGGCCACGGCCTTCGCGAGCGCCGACCTGTTCGTGATGCCGAGCACCACCGAGACCCTGGGCTTCGTGGTGCTCGAAGCCATGAGTTCGGGGCTCCCGGTGGTCGCCGCGCGAGCGGGTGGCCTTCCCGACCTGGTGCGACATGGCGAGACGGGGCTGCTCTACGACCCCGAGGATCGAGAGGAAGCCATCGCCCACGTGGGAGCGCTGCTCGAGCAGCGCCCCATGCGCACCCACTTCGCGCGCATGGGGCGCAAGTTCGCACTGAACGCGACCTGGGAGCACGAAACGCGCAAGCTGCTGCGTCACTACGAAGAGGCCATCGCGCGACACGGAGCGACCCTTGCAGGAAGGATCCGCCGCGTCCTCCCGGTTTGAGGGCGAGCCTCTTCGCGTACGGTGGCGCGCAGCCACGGCTCAAGTCTGGAGCGCCCGACCCCGATGACGAGGGCGGAGGGCCGTGGCCATGGTCGTGTTGCCGGTCGCCCTGATCGCTGCGTTTCTCGGGTTCCTGGGCCTTCGCCTGGTGCAGTCCGGCCTTCGGGCGCGGGGGGCGGAGCTCTGGCTCGGCCTGTTCTTCGCCGGCGCAGCCGGTGCGATGTTCTTGCGCTTCTGCCTGGCACTCGGCTTCGACCTGGTCGACGACCCGGCCGCCGCGAACCTGCTGGCGCAAGCGGTGATGCACGCCAGCGTGTGCTGCTTTGCGGCGTTCGTCTGGCAGACCTTTCGCCGCGACCAGGGCTGGGGTCGGGGTCTGTTCCTCGCGATCGTCGCCGTCTACGTGACGAACACCGCGCTCTTCTGGTGGACGGGCGCGTACGCGAGTCAGCCGCATCCGTTCCACGCCGTGCTCAGCGGCTGCCTGTCGCTGGTGTTCGCCTGGTCGTTCGCGGAGTCGCTGGCCTACTTTCGCGCCATGCGCAGGCGCGTCCGCGTGGGGCTCGCCGACGCGGTGGTCGCCAACCGCTTCCTGCTGTTCTCGGTCTGGACCGCGGGCATGACCCTGATGCCCATCGCGATCACGGCGATTCGCATCGTCCGCCTGGCCACTCTCGACGGACCGGCGGCCGGCGACGCCTCGGTGGTCGTGCCCGACGAGGCGGCCTGGACCCTGCGCGCCATCCGCCTTTGCGTGGTGGCCATCGGGATCCCCACGATCGCGGGCATCTGGCTCGCCTTCTTCCCGCCCGCGGCCTACACGCGCCGCGTGGCGGCGAGCACGGCCTAGCCCATCGCGTCGATCTGGGGCTGGGGTTGCCCGCCGTTCAGCCGGGCCAGCGCTGCATGCCCTCGAACTCGACGAAGCGCGACATCGCCTCCCAGACGTGGTCGCCGTAGGTGAAGGGCTCGAACCGCGGCGGGTCGGCGAGCGGGGGCGGCGCGATCGTCGCGTCGACGCGGGGCTCGTAGAAGAACGGGATCGAGTGGCGCGCTCGGTCGTTGCCGAGCACCCGGTGCTCGGTGGCGCGAATGCGCCCCCCGGTCCAGCGCTCGAGCAGCTTGCCGAAGTTCACCACCAGGCTGCCTTCGATCGGGGGGACGTCCACGAAGCCGTCGCCCAGCCGCGCCTGCAGCCCCCCGACGGTGTCCTGCTGCAAGAGCGTCACGAAGCCCGAGTCGACGTGCTCGCCCCCGATGTCGTAGCGCCGTACGCCGTCGGGAGAGGCAACGGGGCGCAGGGTTAGATCGTGCTGCCGGGCGACTTCGGGCCACGGCGGGTAGGCGATCAGCCGGAAGGTGGAGTTGCCGCCCTCGAACGGCTCGTCGAAGTACCCGCTCTCGAGCCCGAGGCCGCGCGCAAGGGACTGCATCAGCACACGGCCCACCCGCTCGAGGGCCAGGAAGCAGGCGCGGGCCGACGTGGCCCATCCGGGCAGCTCGCGCTCGCTGGGCATGGGCGTGGCCTCGAGCAGCGCGTCGCCGCGGGGGTCGGCGTGTGCGTGCTCGGGGCCGAGGTCGAAGCCCTCCTTGATGAAGCCTCCCTCGAGCGGAAACCAGCCCCGATAGACGTTCGGGTTGCCCGGCGCCCACTTCTGGCGCCACAGCCGGCGACGCGACGCCTGGGGTAGCGAGAAGAGGCGAAGCAGGTCGTCGCGGGCTTCCGCGCCGAGGGGGACGTCCGGGGGCAGGCCCTGGAGCACCAGAAAACCGCTCTGCTTCGCGGCGCTGGCAATCGCTGCGTCGGACCGCGCGCGCGCCGCGTCGGCGTCTTCGAACAGCGGGGCCGCGTCGATGAGGGGGATCGCATCCACGACCGGCGACGCTACCACGATCGGTGCGACGACCGTCGCCACCAAAGAGCCGGGCGCTGCCGGCCATGCCCGGCAGCGCCCGTTCGAGCCAAGCTGGCGAGTTCGGCCCTAGCGGCGGCGCCGCCGTGCGAGCAGGGCGCCCAACGGTGCGAGCAGCAGCAGGGCGGTGCCCGGCTCCGGCGCGGGGGGCACGTTGGTGTCGAACACCAGGTTGTCGAGACCGGCCGAGCCGCTGTGGATCACGCGGATCTCGACGACCTGGCTGCCGTCGAACCCGGCGTCCTCGCTGGCGGTGGCGTCGCCGCCGGTGCCCTCGCCGTTCTGCGGCGCGAGGGTCGTGAGGTCGAGCGTGTCGTAGCCGTCGCACGCGCCACAGGTGTTGATGTCGAGGGTCCACTTGGAGGGGACGTCGTAGGTGCGCGTGTTGCCGTTGATGTCGGTGAGGACGACGTCGGTCTGCGCGCCGCCGTTGATGTCCACGAGGTCGAGGCTCAGCACCGAGACGGACGTGACCGGCGAGAAGTCGAAGATCACGGTGCCGCCCACGCGCTGGTCGTTGGGCTCGTCGAAGAAGTCTCCCGTCGAGGTGCCGTCCGGGCAGCCGCCGACGCCGTCGACGCACTGGAGGATCAGGATGTTTCCGAGATCGACCAGCAGGTCCGGGTCCGGGCCGCCGGCATTGGGGCCTGCACTGTCCGAGTCGAAGATCGTCGGGCCCTGGTGGAGGACGCCGAGCTCGCTGCCCACCGTCGAGATGTTCAGCAGGTTCCCGAACTCGGGCGGCGTGGTGATCATCTGGCCGTTCGAGAGCGGCGCGCCGCCATCGTCGGTCTCGAAATCGATGGTCACGGGCACGGAGGCCGCCGGGACCGCAGCGAGGCCGAGGGTCAGCAGGAGCGGCATCAGAGCGAGCGAAAGACGCAGCATGGTCATCCCTTCCCAGGAGGAGTGCCCCTGTGGTGCAACCGCCATGCCACCCGGGCGAGCGCTCAAACGGCTGGAGACGCCTGGAAAGCAAGGAGTTTCCGGGGTGGGGCGGAAAGGGCGTTCCACTCGTGGGTAAGGTGATTCCCTAGGTATCCGGTCCAGCATCCCGCAGGGGCGCGCCTCGGAGGCCACCAGAGCCGCTGGGCCCTTGCGAAGTTCTGCCCAGGTCCATTGGGGGCTCTACCCGACTCGCGCTGAGGGCATCTGCGAAGGGAACGGCCCGATCCCAAAGTGGAAGATCGCTTCCCATCCACGGGACATCGCGGTGGGGCTCACGGGCGACCCATCCCGCCAGGTTGCCGGAATCGCAGGGTTCTCGAGCACGTTGGTTGGGCGTGGGGCGGTGGCACGCAATCTGCAGTGAAGGGCGCATTGGGAAGGGGTTGTCCGCGATTCGGGCGACTCTGCGTATTCCCATGGAGCCAGAGCGCCATCGAGGGCAACCCCAACAACGGAGGTTGTCATGCTGTCGCTGCTCTCTTCGGTCTCGCGTTCCGCGCGGGCCTCTCTTGCTCTCCTATTGCTCGCTGCGATCGTGCCCGCCACGGCGGGCGCGGTCATTCCGTTCGACACCACCGAGACGAGCCCGTATCTGCTCATCGGCATGGGCGACAAGGATGCGATCGACGATGCCTTGCACGTGCAGAGCTCCGAGGAGCTCGGTGCGAACCTGGTGCCGTTTCCCTCGCAGAGTCCGCCCGACCTGGGCGACGTGCCGCCGCTTCCCGCCCACGCCGTGGCGCCCGGCGTCGGCATCAGCAACGACGGCAACATCGCGATCACGAACCCCGACGGGCGCTTCGACCTGGCGGACATCGACATCTACGCCGACATCGGGATCACCTGCGCGAATGCCATCGGCCCCTGCAACGACGGCTTCTCCAACGTGAACCTGACCGGCGGCGGCACGCTCCACCAGGACGCAAGCCGCATGTCCGACCTGCTGGACGAGCTGTTCAACGTGACCACCGGCGCCAAGCAGGAGATCTCGGTGCTCTCGTCCACCACGGGCTGGAGCCTCTCGGGCTCGGGCTCGAAGTCGGGCGGCACCTGGGACCTCACCTCCGACGGCAAGGTCACCACCGAGACCACGATCACCCTGGCCTCGGGCCTCAACGTGATCGACATCGACACCAACGGCAACGACTTCCTGCTCGACAAGGCCCATATCGTCGTGCAGGGCGGCGCCGATGCCTTCGCCATCTTCCGCTACGTCTCCGACGAGAAGAACTTCAAGGTCGCCAACGGCGGCATCTCCATCGGCAACGGGGGGATCGGCTTCAACAACGTGCTCGTCTCGATCACCGACCGGAAGGACGGCAAGAAGACCGGCACGCACTTCGACTTCAGCAACATGGTGGTCAACGGCGTCGCGTTCTGGGACATCTCCATGACCGGCGACGGCGAGATCAACCTGAGCAACGTGCAGGGCTGTACCCAGATCGTGGGCGACAAGCTCAACTTCAACGACGTGCGACTGAACCGGTGCGGTTTCGGTGGGACGCCTCCGCAGTACGTACCGCCGGCACCGGAACCGGGTGCGGCGGCGCTTCTGCTGATCGGCGGCGCGGGCCTCGCCTGGGGGATGCGGCGCCGGCGCTAGAGGCGACTGCCCGTCGACGCCCGCTTGAAATCGGAGAGGGCGCATCCCAACCTACGCGGGATGCGTCCTCTTCGCGTTTCGGCCTGGATGCGCGAGCGGATTCGGCGGTGAACCCGCGTTGGCGCCGGCCTCTCCGGACTCGAGGGCCTGCATGAGGCGTCGCGTGTTCTTGGCGATCCTCGCGCTGCTGCCGGGCTGGGCCCGGCGCGCCCCGGCCAGCCCGCCCGACCCGTACGCCGCGCTCGAGGCCTACGTCGACACCCTGGTGCCCGAGCACCTCGGACCGAGCGCGAGTGCGCTCGGCGCCGATGGCGCGCTGCGCGAGCTCGCCGGTCGCGATGCGCAGATGGGCCCGCTGATCGCGGCCGGGTGCCGTTGGCTCGACGAACGGGCTCGCGCCCGGGGTGCCGGCTCGTTCGCCGCACTCGACGAGGGTGCGCGCGAGGCGGTCGTCGGCTCCGCCGCGCGTGCCGCGCCCGGAAGCGGCGAGTGGGTGTTCTACCAGCACACCCGAGCGGCCGTGATGCGCCACTACTACGCCGACCCTCGCGGGGCTCGCGCCGTCGGGGCCGACGGCCCCCCGCAACCCCGGGGCCATCCCGATCCCACCGAGGCCCCCCGTTGAAGGAGCCCGAGCACGACGCCCTCGTGATCGGGTCGGGGGCGGGCGGCGCCACCATGGCCTGGGCGCTCGCCGAGCGCGGCCTTCGCGTCCTGCTGCTGGAGGCAGGGCCCGCCTACGTCCCCGAGCGTGACTACGGGCTCGACCAGACGGACTGGGAGCTGCGCGGCTTCGTCGATGACGTCGAGGGGATCGGTCGGCAGACGGCGGCGCCCCTTCAACGGCTGGATCCGGCCTGGGACGACCTGCGGTCGATGAGCCACGTGCGCGGGCGTGTCAATCCAGGCCCCCGTCGACGCTACGCGGGCTATCGCCATGTCCGGGGTCTCGGTGGCAGCACGCTTCACTTCGTCGGCGAGGCGCACCGCCTGAACCCGCAGGCCATGCGCATGCGTACGCGCTTCGGCGTCGCGGCGGACTGGCCCGTGACCTATGCCGAGCTCGAGCCGTGGTACGAGCGGATCGAGCGCGTGATCGGGGTCGCCGGTCCAGCGGCGGAGGCCGCACGCCCCAGGCGCAGTCCGCTTCCCCTGCCGCCCCACCCACCGAGCTACGCGAGCCAACGGCTGGTCACCGCCGGGCGCGCACTCGGCATGACGTGGGTGCCGAACACGCTTGCCGCGCTCTCTCGCCCGTACGACGGGAGGCCTCCCTGTAACTACTGCGCGGGCTGTGCCCGCGGCTGTCCGCGCAGAGACAAGGGGTCGGTCGACGTCACCCTGCTGCGCCGCGCAGCGGAGAGTGGGAACTGCCTGATTCGCACCGGCTGCGTCGTCACGCATCTCGATCCCGGCGAGGACGACCGCGTGCAGGCGGTGTCCTACGTGGACGCCGAGGGCAACGTGCAGCGCGAGCGCGTCCGGACGGTGGTGGTCGCGGCCGGCGCGGTCGAGACGCCCCGGCTTCTGCTGCTCTCGGCGAGCCCCCGGGCGCCCGGGGGTCTGGGGAACGAATCCGGGCTCGTCGGTCGCAATCTCATGGAGACGCTCAGTTGGAGCGCGAGCGCTCTCCATCCCGATCGGTTGGGTAGCCACCGGGGGCTCCCTTCGGACGTGATCTGTTGGGACTGGAACGCGCCCGACGCGATCCCGGGCGTGGTCGGCGGCTGCCGCTTCTCCCCGACCACGGCCGAGTCGGATCTGCTCGGGCCGATCGCGTACGCGAGCCGCGTCGTCGATGGCTTCGGGCGTGGGCACCAGGACGCCGTGCGCGACGCGCTCGGTCGGGTGCTTTCCGTGGGCGCGATCGGCGAGAGCCTTCCCGACCCCGGGAGCTTCGTCGATCTGGATCCCGAGGCGCGAGACGCACACGGTCAGGCGCTTGCACGCATCCACAGTCACCTGGGCGTGCGGGAGCTCGAGCGGCTCCGGTTCATGGCCCGGACGTGCCGCGACCTCCTGGCCGCCGCCGGTGCCGAGGCGCCCTTCGAGCAGACCGGAACCTACGACCACTTCTTCTCGACCCACGTATTCGGGACCTGCCGGATGGGGACGGACCCGGCGACGTCGGTGGTCGACGGCTTCGGCTGCAGCCATCGCTGGAAGAACCTGGTGGTGGCCGACGCCAGCCTCTTCCCGAGCTCCGGCGGTGGCGAAGCGCCCTCGCTGACGATCGAGGCCCTCGCGCTGCGCAGCGCCGATCGGCTCGCGCGTCGCGCGCGCCGACGCGAGCTCTGAGGGCGAAACCGTCCCGTATTCCGGGGGTCTCGGCGCCCGATTGCCGGTCGGCGCGGGGTCCGCGGCCCGGGGTTCCGTGCGGCTGCGGGGCGATTCCTCCACGTCCCGGCGGGCCTGTGGTAGGATCGCTCGCCTCTGGGACGGGGTCCTGCCGGCGTGTCCGGCAACCGGAGCCCACCCATGCAGCTGCACCTCCCGAGCGCGATCCGCGCCGCTCTCTTCTCCCTCGTGCTCTTCGCGGCGCCGCAGACTGCGCTCGCCGGCGGGGCCGCCCTTCCGGTGCTCGACATCGACTTCCAGGTCGAGTCCCTCACCTTCAGCGGCGGCGGTCTCATGCCGCTCGGCCCCGACTTCACCGAGGTGCTGACGGCGATCGAGTTCACCGCGACCTCGGGCAGCGGCAACCTCTCGGCCAACGGCGACAACGACCCGATCCAGGACGGCGACCAGCTGTTCTTCGAGAACACCACGCTCTCGCTCGGGGTGGACATCGTGCTTACGGACGTCGACGACACGGTGGATTTCGCTGGTGGCCAGAGCACGCTGTCGTTGCTCGGCATCGGAATCGATCTCGACGACGTCGCCTTCGTGCCCAACTGCATCGCCGACACGTCCCAGCCGTTCGTGGGCTGCGGCATGGTGCTCAACGACAACTTCAACGAGGGCGATACGACCACCCTCATGGGCAACGACTACGACCTCGTGAGTGCGACGGTGCCGATCTCGCTCGGGCAGGATGCCGACGGGCAGGGCGGGCTCGACGAGATCACGGGCATGTTCCTCGAGCTCGCCTTCTCCGGGCCGCTGGAGACGACCGAGCAGGGCGGCGTGACCACGCAGACCTGGGAGATCGATGCGATCTGGAGCGGCGAGATCAACCCGCCGTTCCTGATCGGCGGGCTCTCGGGATCGGCCACGACCACCACCACCTCCGACCCTGGCAGCGTCCCCGAGCCCGGAACGGCTGCGCTCCTGCTGATCGGCGGCGCCGGCCTCGCCTGGGGGATGCGACGGCGCCGCTAGGACGGCACGGGCTCAGCGCGCTGCGGCCGGGCGGCTAGGCTCTCCGCCTGGAGGACCCAGGATGCCGACCGAGCCGAGCACCAGCCGCAGACGCTTTCTCCAGTACCTCGCCGTCGCGGGTGCGACGGCCCAGGGCCTGTTGCGCTCACGTGCAGCGCGGGCGGCCGAGCCCGAGTCGCTGGGCGCCACCCCCGAGATGACCTATCGCACGCTCGGGCGCACGGGTCATCGCGCGAGTCGGCTCGTGTTCGGCTGCGGTGCGGCGCTCTCGCGACGCCCGGGCGATGCGCTGCTCGAGGCCGCGCTCGGGGCCGGCGTGAACGTCTTCGACGTCGGGTTCCGCGAGTACTACCGGGATGCCGAGAAGCACCTCGGGCCCTTCGCCCGGCGCCACCGCGACGAGATCTTCCTGATCTCCAAGGCCTATGTGCCGATCGAGATCGAGCCCAACGACACGTTGCGCCCGGCCGAAGCCCGCGCCGCGGCGGCGGGCTGGGCGGACTCGCTGGACGGAAGCCTCCGCGAGCTTGGCGTCGAGCAGCTCGATGCGTACTACATGATGGCCGCGTACAACCCGCACGTGGTGACGAACGACGAGCTGTATGCCGCGTTCGAACGCGCCAAGCAGGCTGGCAAGGTGCGCTTTCTCGGTCTCAGCACGCACCGAAACGCGCAGGCCGTGCTGCAGGCGGCCACGCGCAGCGGGCGCTTCGACCTGGCGATGATCGCAATCACCCCGGGCGGCTGGTACGACTGGGAGAGCAAGGGGCTGCTCGACGACACCCCGCCCATGCGCGACCTCGCCCCGGTGCTCGATGCCGCGCGCGAGGCGGGCATCGGGCTGGTGGGCATGAAGGCCGGCCGCTACCTGGCCGGGCGCAAGTTCCTGGGCTGGGGCAACCCGACGGCCTTCGACGAGTTCTATGCGGACCCGCTGGCCGGTGCCGCGCTCTCGCCCTACCAGAAGAGCTACGCCTTCGTGCTCGAGCATGGCCTCGACGTGGTGAACGCCGACATGCAGGAGATGGCGCACCTGCGCGAGAACCTGGTGGCGGCGACCACCTCCCAGCAGTACTTCGCCTGACGGACATCGGTTGGCCCCGCGTGGAGGCCAGGTCTGCATGGGGGCGGTTTGACGGCGCCGGCCGTGCATGCTTTCGTCTGGACAGCGCGCTCTGGGGCGCCTCCTGTCCGCGGCAAGGCTTCGCCCACCCAGTTCTAGACGAGACGCTGTCCATCGCCTCCTTTCGGCCCCAGCCAGCGGACCCGGGCCATCGCGAAAGGTGGTTGTCATGGCGAATCCGTCCGAACCGCGCGCGCGCTTCGATGCGCTGCGCAAGCAGGCCCGGCGCTGGCTCCGGGCGCTTCAGCAAGGGGACCCTGCCGCCCGCGCGAGGCTGACCACGGCGCTACCGGGCCACGGTGACCCCCCCGTGCTGCGCGAGGTGCAGCAGGCGCTCGCCCGCGAGCAGGGGTTCGAGAGCTGGGCCGCGCTGAAAGAGCACCACCTCGAGGGGCTGGCCGATGTCGGAGCGGAGCAGCGGCTCGCGACCTTTCTCGAGCATGCCTGCATCTTCACCCCGCCTACCGACTTCGTCTCCAAGTGGCGTCGGGCCGAGCGCATCCGGGCGCGGAATCCCGAGGTCGCGACGGCCAGCATCCATGCCGCGGTGGTCTGCGGCGAGGTGGCGCACGTGCGCGACCAGCTCGAGGCCGACGCGTCGCTCGTGGACGCCCGCGGCGGTCCGCAGAGCTGGCCGCCCCTGTTGTACGCGTGCTTCGGGCGGCTTCCGAACGAGCGTGCCCGAGAGGGCGGGCTCGCCATCGCGCGGCTGCTGCTCGATGCGGGCGCCGACGCGCGGGCGTTCTTCGTGACGCCCGACGAATGGCGTCTGCGCTTCACGGCGTTGACGGGAGCCATGGGGCAGGGCGAGATGGGCCAGCCCGAGCACCCGCAGGCCGAGGCGTTGGCGCGTCTCCTGCTCGAACGCGGCGCCGACCCGAACGACGGCCAGGGCCTCTACGACACCTGCCTGGTCGGCGACGAGACGCGTTGGTTCGATCTGCTCGCGGAGCACGGTTGGTCGGCGACCGACCTCGTCAACTGGCACGCCGACCCCGCCGATGCCGAGAAGTCCGGGACGCCGGCTGGGCTTCGGACCTTCGACTTCCTGGCGGCCCACGCTGCGGGGCAGGGCCAGCGACGGCGCCTGGCCTGGTTGCTCGAGCGCGGGGCCGACCCCGACGCGACCAGCATGCACGACGGCAAGGCCGCGATCGTGCGCGCCCGTCTGAACGGCGACGCCGAATCCGTGGCGCTGCTGCGGCGTCACGGCGCGAAGGACGTCGCGCTCGAGGGCCACGATGCATTCGTGGCGGCGGTCGCCGCCGGCGACCGCGCTGCGGCCGAGCAACACGTGACAGCTCATCCCGAGTACCGCGAGATCGCCCATCCGCTCACCGAGGCCGCTCGCACGGGCCAACGCGAGATCGTCCGGTTGCTGCTCGAGCTCGGGGTCGACCCGAACCGCGAGAACGCGCACGGCCACCGCGCGCTGCATCAGGCCTCCGGCGATCGCGCGACCGCAGAGCTGCTGCTCGAGTACGGAGCCCACCCCCGCAGCAGGGCGTTCGGCGGAACACCGGCCCAGTGGGCCTGCACCGGCGGAGACTTCGCCATGGGCCGCTTCTTCGCCGACCGGAGTCGCAGCCTGCTCGACGCCTGCGTGAGCGGCCACGTCGCACTGGCGCGCGAACTCGTCGACAGCGACTCCGGCGCGCTGTCCGAGCGCACGCCCGATGGACGGGGCCCGCTGCACCTGCTGCCCGCCGACCCCGAGGTGGCCGCGCCCCTCATCGAGCTGCTGCTCGACGCCGGTGCCGATCCGGCCGAGGCCGATGCGAACGGCGTGCTCCCCACGGCCGCGCTGGAGGCGCGCGGCGCGGACGAGGTGGCCGACCTGCTTTCGCTCCGCGTCCCCGCGACCTAGCCTCGAGACGCGCCCGTAGGAGGTCGAGATGGAGTTCCGGATCGCCTACTGCCGACCGTGCGGCTACCAGGACCGCGCCGAGACACTGGCCGCCGAGCTGCGCGAGCGGTTCGGCGCGGAGGTGGCCGTCGAGGAGGGGCGCTTTGGCCAGTTCGACGTCTGGCTCGACGGCGAGATCGTCGCCACCAAGGGCCAGACGGTGCTGCACCGCTGGCTCAAGCACGGTCCGCCCTCCGAGGAAGCCGTGCGCGAGGCGATCGCGCGGGCCGTGGGCGTGCAGGATGGCGACGCCTGCGAGATCCCCTAGGGGCTCGGTGAGTTTGCACTCTTAGTGCAATTCAGCCAAGATCGACCTCACACGAGCCCTACGAACGGGGCCTACGCGACGTCCGACCTTGCACTGGTGATGCAATCAGTGGCTCCACGGCCCGGTGCCCAGGCGACGACGAGGATGCACCCATGACCTCCGCACCCGAAGCCCCCGACCTCCCCGACCTGAACTTCGACCCCGACTCCCTGCGCGATCGCTACCGCCGCGAGCGCGACAAGCGCCTGCGCGACGACGGCAACGAGCAGTACATCGAGGTCAAGGACCGCTTCGCGCACTTCCTGGACGACCCCTACGTCGAGCCGGGGTTCACGCGCGAGCCGCTCGAGGACGAGGTCGAGGTGATCGTGATCGGTGGGGGCTTCGGTGGCCTGCTCGCCGGCGTGCGGCTTCGCCAGGCGGGGGTCGAGAGCATTCGCATGATCGACCCGGCCGGCGACTTCGGCGGCACCTGGTACTGGAACCGCTACCCGGGCATCGCCTGCGACATCGAGTCCTACACCTACCTGCCCCTGCTCGAAGAGCTCGACTACGTCCCCAAGGAGAAATACTCCTACGGCAAGGAGATCCTCGATCACAGCCAGGCCATCGGGCGCAAGTTCGACCTCTACCGCGACGCGCTCTTCCAGACGCGGGTCGTCGACCTCACCTGGGACGACGAGGCCGCGCGCTGGATCGTCGAGACGAACCACGGCGACCGCATGCGCGCGCAGTACGTGGCCGTGGCGGCCGGTCCCCTGAACCGTCCCAAGCTGCCCGGCATCCCCGGAATCGAGGACTTCGAGGGGCACACGTTCCACGCGAGCCGTTGGGACTACCGCTACACCGGCGGTGACTCGTCGGGCAACCTGACGGGCCTGCGCGGCAAGCGTGTGGGAATCATCGGGACGGGTGCGACCGCCGTGCAGTGCGTGCCCCACGTGGGCGAGTGGGCCGACCAGCTCTACGTGTTCCAGCGTACGCCGTCTTCGATCGACGTGAAGGACAACCCGCCCACCGACCCCGAGTGGGCGAAGTCGCTCGGGCCCGGCTGGCACCAGAAGCGCATGGACAACTTCAACAACCTGGTCTCGGGCATCCCCCAGGAAGAAGACCTGGTCAACGACGGCTGGACGGACCTGATCGGCAACCTGCTGGTGGGCATCCGCAAGGGCAAGACCCAGGACTTCTCACCCGAGGGCATGGCGAAGGCCGTCGAGATCGCCGACTTCGAGAAGATGGAGTCGATCCGCGCGCGCGTGGACGAGCTGGTCGAAGACGGGGACACCGCCGAGGCGCTCAAGCCCTACTACCGGCAGTTCTGCAAGCGGCCGTGCTTCCACAACGAGTATCTCGCGACCTTCAACCGGCCGAACGTCGAGCTGGTGGACACCGACGGCAAGGGCGTCGAGCGGATCACCAAGAAGGGCGTGGTCGTGGCGGGTCAGGAGTACGAGGTCGATTGCCTCATCTACGCCAGCGGCTTCGAGGTGGGCACCGACTACTCCCGGCGAGCGGGCATGCAGTTCCACGGCAAGGACGGCCGCACGCTGAGCGAGACCTGGGCCGACGGCGTGCGCTCGCTGCACGGCATGCACGTACGCGGCTTCCCGAACTGCTTCCTGATGAACGGGTCACAGGCCGGGTTCACCGCGAGCTATCCGCACATGCTGAACGAGCAGGCCAAGCACCTGGCCTACATCATCCAGACGGGTCGCGAGAAGGGTCTGGAGGCGGTCGAGGCCACCACGGATGCCGAGGAAGCCTGGATTGCCCAGTGCATCGGCAAGGCCCGCGACACCGGCGACTTCTTCGAGAACTGCACGCCCGGCTACTACAACAACGAGGGCAAGGCGAGCGAGCGAAGCGCTCAGGACGGCTTCTACGGTGGCGGCTCGCCGGAGTTCATCCGGATCCTCGAGGCGTGGCGCGAAGCTGGGGCACTCGAAGGGCTGGAGACGCGGTAGGCCATGGCGACGCGCGCGCCCACCGCGCCGGACGGTCGCGTGGGGCGCGTGGTGCGCTCGCGGCTCGCCATCTGCGACGCCTGCCTGGACCTGATCCAGGAGGGCGTGCTGCAGCCGAGCGCGGACCAGGTCGCCGACCGCGCCGGGCTCTCGCGCCGGTCGATCTTCTACCACTTCAAGGACCTCGCCGAACTCTACGACGCCGTGGTCGAGGTGGGCATGCAGCGCTGCGCGCCGCTGCTGCGCGAGGTGCCGAGCGGGCTGCCCATCGCCGAGCGCATCCACCGGCTGGTCGATGCGCGCGCGCGCTTCTTCGAGGCGACGGCGCCCTTCACGCGGGCGCTCACGGCGCAGGCGCTCACCGGGACGGCCCAGGCCGAGGCCTGGCGCGTGTCGCGCGAAGGCCTCGACGCCCAACGAGAGGATCTCGCGCGCGTCTTCGAGCCCGAGCTTGGGGCCCTCTCGGCCACGGAGCGCTCCGAGATCGTCGAGGCCCTCGCCGTGGCGGCCAGCCCCCCGACCTGGGAGCACCTGCGGCGCACGCGCGGCCTCACGCTGGCGCGCGCGCGAGCCGTGCTGGCCCGCAGCCTCACGGCCCTGCTGCGCGACGCGGGGGTCGCGATTCCGAGCGTCTGAGTCCCCCAGGTGCCCTCCGGGGGCCGAAAAAGCCCGGTCGCGGTCAGCAGAACGGACCAGCCTGGTTCAGGTGAGGGGCCAAAGCGCTCCATAGCCTGGGGTCATGCGTCTCCTCCTCCGTGTCCTGACCCTCTTCGTTTGTACATCCTTCTCCACGGGCTGCGTCCTCGACCGGCTCTACACCACCCATGACCAGCTCTGCGCCGAGCGCTCCGAGATCGTGTTCGAGCGCGACGCGCGCCGTGGCACCAAGGTCCGCTTCACGAGGCCCACCCTGCGCGCCTCGGACGTCACCTGGCTGGTGGGTGCCGCGCCGTCGCGCGTCGACGCCACGGGCGACGTGCAGCACGCCACCTACCGCGTGCGACCCGTGGGACCCGACGGCGCGAAGCATGCCTTCGACGTGGCCCTGCGCTTCGAGGGTGCGGGCGGGGGGGCGCTGCTGGCCGAGGTGCGGCTGCCCGCGGAGGTCGAGCCCTACCTGACCGACGCGATGATCGAGGACGGACGCCAGACGTCCTGCGAGGTCGAGCCCGATCTATGGGCGCGCACCGCCGCGGTCGAGATCGATTCGTTTCGACCCGAGATGTTGCCCGCTCGCGCCGAGCTGCTTCGCCTGTTCGGTCCCCCCAACCGGCCGACGACCGACCCGCGTGAACTCGCCTGGGCCTTCTGCCTCGATCCGTGCACGCCCGCCGACGTCGACGACCACGCACGGCTGGGGCTTCGCTTCGATGCCCAGGGGCTGGTTTCCCGCATGGCGCTCTCCTACGGGCGCTACGAGATGGAGGCCGACTTCGACGCCGGCCGCGCCCACGCCGCCATGCGCTGACACGGGGCCGGCCCCCACCGGGCTATCTTCCGCCGGTGGCCACCCCGCCCATGGCTCTGGACCGCGACCGCTGGGGTCGCGACGGCTACCTGGTGATCGACGACTTCGTCGCCCCGGGTGAACTCGAGCGCCTGCGCACGGCCTACGACCAGATTCTCGAGCGCGAGGTCGTGGCGCTGGGCGACCGCATGCTGGGCGGCGTGACCCGCCAGGTGATGCTGCCCGCCAAGGCGCACGAAGCCTTCGCCCATACCGAGACGCAGAAGCGGGCCCTGGCCCTGGCGCGAGCGCTCTTCGACACGCCCGACGTGTTCCCCATCTTCGACATGCTGATCGACAAGCCGCCCGGCCATCCGCACGACACGCCTTGGCATCAGGATGCCGCCTACGGCAAGCGGCCTTTCACGCCGCCGGGGCAGCGCATGTCCCTGGAGTCGATGCAGTTCTGGGTCGCCCTCGACGACGCAGACCCCGAGAACGGTTGCATGCACTTCGTGCCCGGCCTCCACACCCGGCCGCTCCTTCCGCACCAAGTCGCCTCGGGCGACCCCGAGGACGAGGCCCGCCTGCTGGGGATCACCGACCCCGATGCACACCTGCCCCAGGAGCATCGCGTAGCCTGCCCGGTGCGTGCAGGAGGATGCACGGTGCACAGCTACGGCACGCCGCACTACACGCCCCCGAACCGGTCGGCCAGCCGCCGCAGGCGTGCCTGGATCTTCAACGTGTCCACCGCGCGCGGCGTGCGCACGATGCTGGGCAAGGACGATGCCTCGCCCGCCGGCGAGCCGGGCTAGGCGGCTTCGTCGCGCATGCCGTCCACGCTCCACTTGCCGGCGCCGTGGGCGGCGATGAAGAGGAACAGGAAGCAGTAGACGATCGCGAGCTCGCCCCCGTTCACGAGCGGCCAGAAGGACTTCAGGCCGTGGGCCATCCAGTAGGCGGCGGCCATCAGCCCCGAGCACAGGAAGGCCGACCAGCGGGTGAGCAGGCCGATCGCGATCAGCGCACCGCCCACCAGCTCGATCGGGCCGGCGACGTAGGTGATGAAGGCCGGCGCCTCGCGTGCGGCCGCCGGAAACCCGAAGAGCTTCTGCAGGCCGTGGCAGAGAAAGAGCAGCCCGGACAGGATGCGCAGCAGGGCATAGGTCTCGCCGTCGAATCGCTTCATGAAGGACATCGCGAGGTCTCCTGGGGTTGGGGGGCGCTCCTCGTGGAGGGCGGAGCAGGGAGAGCCAATCACACGCGCGGCCGCATTGCCAAGCCGTTCGCGCGCTCTGGGGTGGTAGCCTGACCGCCATGCGGCCCCTGGAACTGCTCTCGTTTGCGCTGGCCGCCGCAGCGCTGCTGGCGTGGTTGGTTCCGCCCACACGCCGGCCGGCCTGGGCGCGCGCCCTGCCGCTCGTGGCGGGCGCGGCGCTGTTGCTCCAGGCCGGGGTCGAGGGGCGGCGCTCGCAGCTCGATCCGCTCTACCTCGCCGGCGCGGCGATGGCGCTGGCCGCCCTGATCGGCACGCGGGTCCGGTGGCACCACGCCATCACCGTGCTGCTCGTCGGGGTCGTGGGTCTCGCCTGGGTCCTGGGGTTGGCGCTGGCCACCGGCTCGCCCATGTTCGAACTGCCGAAGCCCTCGGGGCCGTACGCGATCGGGACGACTCGCCTGCAGGTCGAGGACACGACCCGCCAGGAGATCTTCACCGCGGACCCCGACGACCACCGCATCCTGGTCGTGCGTTTCTGGTACCCCGCCGAGCCCATGGCCGACGGCGAACCCGTGCCCTACTGGGACGACGTCGAGCGGGTCGGGCCGCTGATGGCGCAGATGAGTCGAGAGGTGCTGGGGCTCTCGGTGCCCGACGGCTTCGTCGACCACTACGCCGACATCGCGACCCACGCGGTGCGCGATGCCCCGCCGCGGGCGGATGCGGCGCCCATGCCGGTACTCGTCTACTCGCATGGCTATGGGCTGGCACGGCCGACGTCGAACACGGCTCTGATGGAAGAGCTGGCCAGCCGCGGCTACTTCGTGGCTTCGATCGCCCACACATACGAGACCCCGGGTGTCGTCCTGGACGATGGCCGCGTGCTGGCCTGGGACGAAGAGGCGGTTTCGGGTCTGCTCGACGACGAGGGCAACTCGTTCTTCGAGTCCTATGCGGCGACCCCGGACCCCGCAGCGCGCGACGCGCTGGCACGGGCGTACATCGCCGACGAAACCGAGTCGATCCGAAGCATGAAGGTGTGGGCCGCTGACACCCGCACCGTGGTCGACGAGATCGAACGCATCGCATCGGGATCCCGCCCGACGCCGTTCGCAGGCAAGCTCGATCTCGAGCGCCTGGGTGTGCTGGGCATGTCCTTCGGCGGCGCGACCGCCGGGGTCTTCTGCGTCGAGGACCCGCGTTGCAAGGCCGGAGTCAATCTGGACGGGTTCCACTACGGCGAGGGCATGGCCGACGCCGTGGTCCGCGTGCCCTTCATGATCATCGAGGCGGATCGCGGAGAGATCCCGATGAACGACTTCTTCCTTCGGCATGCCGAGGGTCCGATCCACCACGTGGCGATCGAGGGCGCGACGCACATGAACTTCACCGACACGTCGATCTCGTCGCCCAGCCTGCGGTGGCTCGGTGCACTGGGGCCGATCGACGGCCAGCGGATGCTCGCGATCCTGAACGACTTCGTGCCCGCCTTCTTCGATCGGGTGCTTCGCGGTGAGGGGTCGGGGTTCCCGACGGCGCCGGCCAGCTACCCCGAGGTCGAGGTGACTTCGCGCAACTAGACGGCGCGCGCGTCGTGCCTAGTCGCGCAGCAGGAACACGCTCACGCGGTGTTCGCAGCTCTGCCGCGGTGTGACGTCGGGCGGGGTGTCGGGCGCTTCGAAGGCCACGTGGAAGCACGACTCGACCCGCAGTTCGGCGTCCTTGTAGAACGTGTAGTTCTTGAAGGCGAGCACCTCTTCCGAGGTCATGGCCGGGTAGTAGTACCAGCGCTGGTCCGGCTGGTAGCGCAACGAGAGCTGGTTGGTCGGGAGGTCCGTCGGCGTGATGTCGAGGAGGCTCACGGGGACGCAGTCCTCGACGCGGACGGAGCGGGGTTCGCAGACGGCGAGAGGCATGTGGCGGAGCGGGCCGTCCAGGTAGACCGGGCGCCAGAGGTTGATCAGCAGAAACCCCTCGACGTCGTCGCGTTCGAAGCGCTGCCGCCACCACCCCGAGACGTCGGCCGAGGTGAAAGCGCGCAGGCTCTCCTCGAAGGCGTCCGGCAGCAGCCCGTAGTCCTGGTGCACACCGGTGGCGTAGTCGGGGTTCGGTGTACCCGGTCCCCTTCTCTGGGGCGGGCCCTGGTAGACCTCGATGCGCCGCCCGGGCAGCAGGCGCTCGCGAACCAGCGCTTCGGCCTCGGGCAGGTAGGTCCGCATGACGTCCTGTTCCGCTTCGGGCCGGCTGGGGTCGAGGTCCCAGTCGCGCACGGCCGAGGCGTGGGGCAAGAGGACGAAGCCCTGCGTGTCGAAGAACGCGGCCTCCGATCGGCCGGCTTCGGCGGCTCTCGCCTGCAGGATCCGCGCGTCCTCGATCCGAAGCGGCGGCAGCTCCTCGGGCGGAGCCATGATCTGGCCCAGGTCGAGCATCCGTGAGCGGATGATCCCCTCGATCTCGTGATCCGAAGCGAAGAACCCGTAGACCCGGGCCTCGACGTGCGGGCTTTCGGACATGGGGGTGGCTCCAGCGCGCAGGGTCAGGGTAGGCCACCGCGCGCGAGGGCGCGGACGTTACACTCCCCGCCATGCCCGACCCCGCCGTCCTGCTGCGCCTGGCGCAGGTGATCGACGACCGCATGCGCGAGCGCCCCGAAGGCAGCTACGTGGTGCGGCTGCTCGACGGCGGTCTCGAGGCGATCGCCGACAAGGTGCGCGAGGAGTCGCAGGAGCTGATCGAGGCGGCGGCCGCAGACGACGGCGACCACACGGCGCACGAGGCGGCGGACCTGCTCTTCCACGTCTGGGTGCTGCTGGGTCGCGCGGGCGTCGCCCCCGAGCGCGTGTTCGCCCAGCTGGAGTCGCGCTTCGGGACGGGTGGCCTGGTCGAGAAGGCCAGCCGGGGCGCCTGATGCTGCCCGAAGGCGCACTGCGCATCGCCATCCCTTCGAAGGGACGCCTGCAGGAGACGTCGCTCGACCTGCTGCGTCGTGCCGGCCTCGTGTTCCGCGTCTCGGGGCGCCGGTTGTTCTCGGTGTGCAGCGATACCGAGACAAGCATCATCTTCTCGAACGTGGCCGACATCCCAGTGCTCGTAGCCGAGGGTGTCGTCGATCTCGGGATTACCGGAAGCGACCAGGTGGCCGAGAAGGGCGCCGAGGTGACCGTGCACCACGAGCTCGGCTTCGGGCGCTGTCGGCTTTCGCTGGCGGTGCACCGCGACGCGCCCTGGCGCGCGGTGGGAGACCTCTCGGGCCGGGTGGTGGGAACCAAGTTCGTGAACCTCGCACGGGGCTGGTTCGAGCGCGCCGGGGTGCGCGACGTGCATCTGCTGCCGATCCAGGGCGCCGTCGAGGTGATGGTGCTGCTCGGGCTCGTCGACGGCATCGTCGAGATCGTGGAGACGGGCAACAGCCTGGTGGAGAACGACCTGATCGAGCTCGACCGGCTGCTCGACGCCCAGGCCGTGCTGATCGGCAACCCGAGCCCGCGCGACCCCGACGCGCGCGACCGGCTGCTGCGGCGTATCGAGGGGGTGCTGGTGGCGTCGCGCTACTCCCTCGTCGAGTACAACTGCCCGGCCGAGCAGATCGAAGAGGCGTCGCGCATCACGCCCGGCTTCTCGTCGCCCACGGTCCAGCGCCTGCAGGACGAACGCTGGCTCTCGGTGAAGGTGCTGGTCGAGAAGGCGCGCATCCAGACCGTCTTCGACGAGCTCGAGAAGCTCGGCTGCCGCGCGATCCTCGAGACCGAGCTCAAGCACACGCGGCTGTAGGTCGGCGATCGGGCCGCGTTCAGGCTGGCTCGTGGGAGAGCCCGGTCTGCTTGCCGGCCGCCCGCGGAATCGCGACGATCGGGTGGACTCGGCAAAGGGGGGCCCTCCATGATTCGCGCGACCGCACTGCTCGTCGTTCTCTTCTTCTCGTTCTCGTGCGCGGCGACGCGCCAGGCGAAGCCGCCCGAGGGCGACGGCTTCCTCGACGACTACTCGAAGCTCGAGAAGGGCGAGCCGGGCGTGGCCTCGCTCGAGTTCGTCAACCCGGGCACCAACTGGAAGGCGTACGACAAGCTCATCATCGACCCCATCACGTTCTGGCGGGGCTCGGACGTGGAGGCCAACCTCTCGCCGGCCGAGAGCCAGACGTTGGCCAACTACTTCCACGCGCGGCTGCGCGAAGAGCTGGGTCAGGACTACGAGCTGGTCGACACGCCTGCGGAGGGAACGCTCCGCCTCACGGCCACGTTCACGCGCCTGGGCGGGCGCAACGTGGCACTCGACACCGTTTCGACGGTGGTACCCCAGGCGCTGGTGATCGGGACGGCCACGTCCCTCTTCCGCGACAAGCCGTCGTTCGTGGGCGAGGCGGCGCTCGAGGCGCGGGTCAGCGACTCGTGGACGGGCAAGATCCTGGGCGGTGGCGTCGATCGGCGGGTCGGCGGCAAGACCATCAAGGCGATGGACAGCTGGTCCGACGTGCGGTCCGCCATCGACCACTGGGCGCGAGCGGGTCGCTATCGCCTCTGCACGCTCCGCGAAGGCAGCGACGCAGGCTGCACGCGGCCGTAGCGGGCCGCGGCGCCCGGGTGGGTCGCCGCGGCTGGCCCGCTACTTCTTGCCGGGTCGGCCGAGGCTGAAGATGCGCAGCAGCTCCAGGGTCTCGGGCCGGAGGTCTTCGATGCCCTCATAGGGCATCGCGTACACGGGAGGCCGGTCGGGGTACTTCTGCTTGAACGCCATGTGGCGCTTGACCATGTTGGCGAACTGCCCGCCCGCCCACGGTCCGTACTTGATCGAGTCGATGGGCCGCTCCTCGCGCGGGTCGCGGTACAGGTCGAAGACCGGGGCGGCGATCGGGTTCGTCCCGGGCGGCGGCAGGTGCATCTTGTACTTGTTCTTCACCACCGCCTTCAGCATCGGGCCGTCGTAGACGAACACGTAGTCTCGGCGCCCGTGGGTCTCACCCAGCACCAGGACGCCCGTCTGGTCGACGCCGTCGATGATGCGGTCGGTCGGCACCTCGTCCATGGCGCCGGCGACGCGGGCGAAGGTGGTGAAGAGGTCCGACACGTGGACCACGTCTTGCGCGTAGGAGCCGGCTTCGATCGCGGCGGGCCAGCGGACGTAGGCGTTCACGCGGACCCCGCCCTCGAGAACGTCGGCCTTGCCGCCACGGTAGACGCGATCGGAGATGCCGCCGATGCCCGCATACTGCATGAATGGGCCGTTGTCGCCCATCACCACGATGATGGTGTTGTCGGCGATGCCCAGTCGGTCGATCTCGGCCACGATCTCGCCGATCCAACCGTCCACCTCGACGATGCTCTCGGCCACGGTGCCGCCGTTCAGCGTCCTGGGCTCACCCACGTCGTTGGGCACGTAGGTCAGCGGGAAGAGCGGCCAGTAGTTCAGGAAGAAGGGCTGGTCCTTCGCGGCGAGCTCGCGCAGCTGGGCCAGGGTGTTCTGCTGGTAGCGCTCGTTCATGGCGCGGTACTTGGCCTGCGTCCACGACTCGCCCGCTTCGAGGTCGACCTCGTAGAGCTTGCCGTCGCGAACCTCGACGCCGGTCACCATGTGGCTGGGATTGGTCACGAACGTCTCGTCGATCGTGAAGGTCTGCTGCTGGCGCGCGGGGTCGCTACCGCGAATCACGTCGGCCGACGCGGCATCCTCGTGCATGATGGCGAGCTGCCCCTGCTGGTGGATGGGGAACTCGGCGTGCATGAAGCCCTGCTCGGTGGCGTAGGCCTGCTGGATGTCTCCCAGGTGCCATTTGCCCACGTGCGACGTGTAGTAGCCCGCCTCGCGGAGCACCTCGGCGAGGGTGATCTCCTCGGCGGCCAGCCCGTCGCCGGCGATGGTGGCCTTGGCCTCGGTCGTACCGGTTCGCACGGGCAGGCGGCCTGTCATCATGGAGACGCGGGTCGGCGTGCAGGACGGCTCGGTGTACATGCGGCCCAGGGTCATGCCTTGGCGCGCGAGGGCGTCGATCTGGGGCGTGGCGTAGCCGCGCGAGGGCGTGAGCCCCGGTGTGCCGATCTCGCCGTAGCCGATGTCGTCGAGCAGGATGTAGACGATGTTCGGGCGCTTGCCGCCGTTGGCCTTGCGCACCGCCTCGAGCTTCTGATCGATGCTGCGGTCGTCGGCGGCCCACTGCTCGCCGCGTTGGGCTGCGAGAATCTGGTACTCGGCGTCGTGCACGAGCCCCTTCGACGAGGCGGTCTGCGAAACGAAGAGCGTGCCGATGGCGATGGCCAGGCACACGGAACGAATGTGCAAAGGGGTCCCTCCAACCTGCGGGCCGCAACCTCGTACGGGCCGTCCGCAAGCGCCCGTACTATCGCAAAACCCCGGCATGGCGACATCGGGCGTTTCGCGATGGGCTCCCCGAGCGCGCCCCGTCGCCCCTAGAGGCGGCGCCGGCGGAGCCCGAGCAGGGCCAGCGAGCCGAGCAGCAGCGACGCCGGCGGCCCCGGGACCGAAGCCAGCACCACCTGCAGCGAGAAGGCCTGCGCCGTGCGACGCACGCGCCAGTCGAGGTCTCCGTCCAGATCCGGCAGGTCGAGCGGCGTGTCGAACTCGCCGAGCAGCGCGCCGTCGCCCGCATCGAACAGGACGAACCGATCCCCTTCCGAAGGCGCAAAGACGGGCGCAATGCCATCGGGCGAGATCAGGGACACGCGCAGGGCGCCTTCCAGCGTGAGCGTGCCCGCGTCGGTCAGGTGGATGCTGTCGTAGGCCGCGCTCGGGTCCCCCGCGAAGCTCCCCTGGGTCGTGCCACCGATCTCCATCTCCGTGGCCGCGGTCGATGCGAACCGGGTGGCGCCCGTGCCGGCGACCTCGACGTAGGAGGGGCTGGCGCCGGGGAAGAAGCCGGCATGGAACGTGAGCGTCCCGTCGTTCTGGAGGGTGCCCGGCCCGCTGTAGTCGCCAAAGACGTCGACGGTGGCATTGGCGCCCACCGACAGCAGGCCCTGGTTCTCGAACGTGTCGTCGAAGGTGACCTGGCCCGTGAGGGCTTCGGTCTCGGTCCGGTTCAGGAAGCTCTCGGCAAAGCGGGCACCGCTGGTCGCGAACACGAAGCCGCCGTTGTCCACGGTTCCTTCCACGACTCCCGGGCCGGCCACGCGTAGCTCGGCCGTGAAGAGGTCGGGGAAGGTCGGGTTGACGACCCCATCGAGGGTGACGTCTGCGGTGAGCGTCCTGGCCCCGCGCAGGTTGTACGTGGTGTTGACGTTTCCGCGGCCCGTGATGAGCACTCCCTCGGTCGCCGTGAAGTCCGCGTTCTGCTGGAACACCGAGGCATTGTCGTCCAGGGTGAGGCTTCGGACCGTGGTGTCGTTCGGGTCGTCGACCACCCGGGCCGGGACGTCGATGAACACGGCGTGGTCGGGGCCGGGGGTGAGCCCCAGCGTCCAGTTGTCGCGGGCCTGGGGGTTGACGAGAACACCGTCGTCGAATGCCGCGTCCCACTCGTGGAGCTGCTGGATGCCACCCTGGGCGATCAGCGGGGACCGCGCGCGGAAGTGCAGGTCGGGGGTGAAGAGGTAGACGCCGTCGACGCCGCGCCCCGCCTCGCGCCCCTTGGCCTGGAAGGCCACCTGCCCGGCTTCGTTCAGGCTTCCGTCGTGCAGGCGGAACCCGCCTCCGAGAAGCGGGGTGTCGATGGTGACGCCGTCGATCTGGTTCTGGCTGCGTACCACCTTCACCAGGTCGATGCCGTCGGTGAGGAAGTAGCCCTGCAGCCCTTCGCCCGGGGTGGTGTCGCGTAGGAACGCTTCGAAGGCCACCACGCCGGCTTCGTTCTGGGCCCGCGGGCCGGTGATCGCGTCGAAGACGCCTCCCCCCGGCGCAGCGTCGCCTTCTCGGACCCACTCCTGAAGCGGCTGGGCGGCGCCGGGGTTGTGGCGCACGAGCCCGTGATTGTCGTCGTTGCCGCCCGACGTGCCGACGAAGTCGGCGCGGAAGACCAGGTCGCCGTGATCGTTGATCCTCGGCGGGTCGATGAGGAAGCCGTTGTTGAACGTGCCGTTGCCGCTCGGCGTGGCGTCGCCGGCGCGCGCGGCGAACGAAGTAGTGGTGCCATCGCCACGCAGCACCCCGAAGGCGTCCACCCCGGGCGCGAGCGTGTCGTCGAACGAGGCCACGAAGGCCGCCTCGCCCAGGCGGTTCACGTCGAACGAGTCGTCCACGGCGTGGAAGGTGCCGTTGCCGTCGGGCGCCTGCGCAGGGCCCGAGGCCAGGTCGGGTCGCAGGATCTCCGTCTGCACCCCGCCGCGGTCGACCACGAGGGCATTGGCACCGATCGGGTCGCTGCCCTGGAAGTTGAGCGCCTGGAAGATCGCGGTGCCGTCGTCGAGCGCCCTGGGCAGCGAGTACGAGAAGCCGTACGAGCCGTTGCCACTGGGCGTTGGCGAGCCCGGGCTGGCCAGGTCGGTCTGCGTCACGCCATCGCTGCGCGTGATGAACCGCGAGAAGTCGCTCCGCTCGTTGCGGATGGTCACGCGGCCCAGGTCGTCGAAGGGCAGCACGGAGTCGAGCTGGCCGTCGTGCAGGATGCGGTTCGTCGTGCCACCCGGAGCGGGTTTCCCCTGGCGGAAGACGACGCTCACGTCCGAGGTGCTGGCCTTCACGATCCCCTGCTCGGTGAAGCCCGAGTTGGTTCCGCCGAACTCGGTCCAGAGCGCGACCTCGCCCGACGCGTTGAGCGAGGGCGTGGCCAGCGTCTGGATCTGGCCGTCTCCACTGATCGGGACGAACCCCTGACGAACCAGCTCGTGGATGTCGCGGCCATCGAACAGCATCGCCGCCCGTTCACGCTGGAAGCTCCCGTCCGGGAGCAGGCTCACGACGAAAGCGACCTCGCCGCGATCGTTCACGACCGGCGTCGCGACGACCTGGCTCACGCTGTCGGTGCCACTCGGCGCGAGGTCGCCCGTTCGAGCGATCACCCGCGTGTCACCCGCGTGGGACGCGCTCGCGAGCAAGAGTGCGACGACCGCTGCGAGCGTGATGGGGGTACGGGCACGGTACATGGACGACTCCTGGCCGAGCCATCCCACTTCCCTGAAGCCTGAACGGGGCGGAGCGGCGGCAGCCGCACTTCCCCACCCGTGTAGTGGCCTCTTGTGAGCGTGCGTGGCACCGTATCGCCACCCGCGGGGGAGTCGGAGCGAGGGACCAGGCGAGGTCTCGGTCGCTAGGCGAGCCGGGCGGCTCGCGCGGGCCCGGGGGGAGGCTCGATCCAGGAGGCCACGCCATCGTGATTCGCGTCTACGGCTCGCGTATCTCGTACTACGCCGGCAAGCTCGAGGCCTACCTGCGCTATCGCGGCATGCCGTACCAGCTGCTGTCGATGATCGACCACGCCAAGGAGATCCAGGCCGGCGCCGGCGCGGTGCAGAGCCCGGTCGTCCAGCTCGAGGACGGGCGCTGGCTCTCGGATACCACGCCGATCCTGGTCTGGTTCGAGTCGCAGCGGGACGGCCCCACGATCCTTCCCGACGACGCCGGCATGCGCTTCGTGGCGTTCCTGCTCGAGGACCACGCCGACGAGTGGCTCTGGCGGCCGGCGATGCACTACCGCTGGAGCTACGTGCAGGATCGCGACCACGCGAGCGGCGTACTCACGGACGAGCTCATGACGGCCACGAAGGGGCCGCGCTACCTCAAGCGCAGGATGGTCGCGCGCCGTCAGCTCGGCGGTTTCGTCAGGAACGACGGTGTGACCGATGCCACCCGCCCGCACGTCGAAGCCACGGCCATGGCCGCCTACGACCTGCTCGAAGCGACCCTCGCCGAGCGGCCCTACCTGTTGGGCGAGCGGCCCACCCTCGTCGACTTCGGATTCATGGGCCCGATGTTCCGCCACTTCGCCATGGACCCGACCCCCGCCGAGCTGATGCGCCAGCGCGCGCCGCGCGTCTACACATGGGTGGCCCGGATGTGGGAGGGGAACCACCCCGACACCGGCACGCTCGTCGCCGAAGTGGACGCGCCGCTGGCGGCCCTGCTGCGCGAGGCCTGCGAGACCCACCTGGTGCAGCTGCGCGAGAACGCGCGCGCGCACGCGGCGGGGGCCAGTCACTTCGCGATGGAGGTGCAGGGCTGCCGGTACGAGCGCCTGCCGGTCTCGCGCTACCGCGTCTGGTGTCTCGAAGAGCTTCGCCGGCACTGGGCGGAGCTCGACGCGGCGGCGCAGGCCTCGCTGCGACCGCACCTGCTCGAGCCCGGCGCGGCCGTGCTGTGGAGCGACGACCCGAAGACCGACTCGGGCTACGACCCCGAACGCCTTGCGCCCTTCAACCGGGCCATCAACGTCTTCGGTACAGGGGTTCCGCGCTGAGCGGCCGTGACGTCCTCGAAGTCTTCACACGCCCTCGATGTCCACGCTCAGTGACCGGATCTGACACGCTGCCCCCGTAGGATGGGGCGTGTGAGCCGGGATGCGGCGGCGTTTCACGATCTCTCCGACGGGCAGGCCACGGCGTGTCGGCCCGATCCCGAGGCGCGGCTCGAAGAGCTCGGTCTTGCGGCCGGTCCGCTGCGCCGGGTCGTTGCCGCGCTGGCGTCGCGTTTGGTGGCCTGCGAGGGCTGGAAGCGACTGGGCTATGCGCGGCTCGGCGACTACGCGCGCGAGCGTCTCGGGTGCTCGGCTCGCTCGCTTCAGGACTGGGCGCGCGTGGGGCGGCGGCTCGCGGAGTTGCCCGCTACCGAGCGCGCGCTCGTCGAGGGCACGCTCTCCTGGAGCAAGGTCCGCCTGCTGGCACGCTTCGTCACGCGCGAAGACGAGGCCGCGTGGATCGATCGTGCGCGGTCGCAACCGGTGCGGGCGCTCGAGTGTGCCGCCCGTGCCGCCAATCGGGCGGCGCTCGAGGCGGGCGGTGCCGCCGACACCGACGGGCGCAGGGTCGAGACCCGCGCTTGGGTTCGCATCCCGGTCTCGTTCGCGGTCGCCCTGCAGTGGCAGCGGTTGCGCAAGGCGGCGCCGCAGGTGGCGGGGCAACGGCTCGCCGCGGAAGCCGTGCTCGAGATGGTGACCGCCGAGGTGTTGTCGGCGATTCCGCTCGCCACGGATGCGTCGGATCTGGCGAGTGACGAGCCGGTCGTGCGGACGCCGCGTGGGTCGGAAGCCGGTGGCGGTACGCAGTCGACCGAACTTGCGTGCGCGGACCCACCGCAGGCGGCAGCGTGCGACGCGGCGGGCCGGCCTACCGCACCCGCTTCCGGTCGTTGTGAGCTACCGCGCTTTCTGCGCCCGCTCTTGGAGGGCCTCGAGTCGGCCGGCGGGGCGGATGGGCCCGGTGTGGATCCCTTCGAGCTCGATGCGCGCCTGCGCCGCGCGATTCGCCTGGCACAGCGACTGGATGCCGAGCTCGGACCCTTGCTGCGTCAGGTCGCGTCGCCCGAATACGAGTGGAAGTCCGGCTTCACATCCCTGTCCGCCTTGGCCCGCGAGCGGCTGGGCATGTCGCCGCGCAAGCTGCGCGCGCTGCTGCGGGTCGAGCGTGTGGGCGACCTGTGTCCGGCCTTGCGCCAGGCCTACCGCGGCGGGCATCTCTCGTGGTTCCAGGCTCAGCTACTCGCTCGGCTGCTGGACAGCGATGCCGAGGGCCCCTGGCGAGAGCACTGGGTCGCGTTCGCGCAGCGGGTGAGTGCGCGCCGTCTCGAAGAGGCGGTAGAGACCGCGCTCGTGCTTCGAGAGGCCGACCCAGAGACGTGGCTGCGCTGGCAGGACGAACCCGAGCGCTTCGCGACGGCGGCCGAAGCGGGTAGCTGCGGTGAGGGGCGGCAAGTGTGTGCGGCGAGAGGGGGAGAGGACAAGGGTGGCGCGCGCGGCATCGAAGGCTGCCGGATCCGGATCACAGCCGACGGCGAGGTCGCGCGGCTCTTCGAGGCCACGCTCGCCACGGTGCGGCTCGCGATCGAGCGCGAGACGGGCCGTCTGCCGAGCCCGGGCGATGCCTTCGGGGCCATGCTCGACCACGCGGTGCGAAGCTGGCGACTCGACGATCCCTGGCTGGGCCGCCGCAGGCCGGAGGGGCTGCGGATCTTCGAGCGCGACCGCTGGCGGTGCGTCGTGCCGGGGTGCACCTCTCGGCGCAACCTCCACGCGCACCACATCCAGTTCCGCTCGCGGGGTGGAGGCGACGAGGCGTCCAACCAGGTCGCCCTATGCGCCTTCCACCACCTGCGCGGGGTGCATGCCGGCGTGATCTCGGTGCGGGGCCACGCGCCCGACGCGCTCGAGTTCGAACTCGGCTGCCGACCGGGGCAACCTCCGCTCGAACGCTACCGGTCCGGCGACCGTCTCGAGCGAAGCGCGTCGCGGGGATGATGGTGGCCCAGGCCAGAATCGAACTGGCGACACCCGCATTTTCAGTGCGGTGCTCTACCAACTGAGCTACCGGGCCACCGGACGGCGGATCCTAGCCGCTGGTGGCAGGGGCAGCTAGCGGGCTGCTGCCTGCGGAGGCTGCGGGGGCCCCGGCGGGGGCCGTGGCGGTCTCGATCCGTACCTCGACCACCCGGATGTCCTCGAGGGGCCGGTCGCGGGGGCCGTGCCTGCCGTAGGCGTCGGTCGGGGTCTGCTCGATGGCGTCCACCACCTCCATGCCCGAGATCACGCGGCCGAAGACGGTGTGCTTGGCGTCGAGATCCGGCCTCTCATCGAGGGTGATGAAGAACTGGGCGCCGTTGGAATCGGCCCGCCCGCGGTTGGCCATGGAGACGATGCCCCGCTGATGGCCGATCCCCGAGATCTCGTCGTCGAACCACGCCTCGGTGTCGCTTCGCCCGTCGTCGCGGGGGTCGCGGTTGCGGGTGTTGGTGCAGCCACCCTGGGCCGCGAACCCGGGGATCACCCGGTGGAAGGTGGTGCCGTCGTAGTAGCCGGTGCCCGCGCGCTCGATGAAGTGGGCCACCGCGACGGGCGCCACGTCGGAGAGCAGCTCGATGTGGATCTCGCCGAGGTCGTCGATCTCGAGCACCGCGACGTCGCGCGGCGCGGAGGCTGCAGGCACGGCCATTGCGGCCATCGCGGTCGGCGCGGGGGGCGGCGGCGGTGCACCCGCCTGGGGCGGGGCTTCGCTGCACGCGGCGACTGCCACGGCGAGAACGACGAGCAACAGCCGAGCCATGGGAACCTCCTGGGGTAACTTCGGCCCATGTCGCATCGGTCGTTCCGCGCCGCGGGTTTAGCGCTCGCCCTTGCACTCCTGTGGGCTTCGCCGCTCGGCGCCGCAGCCCCCGAGCCCGCCCGGTCGCGCACGGGCATGGTCGTCACGCCGCACCCCGAAGCCACGCGCGCCGGGGTGGCCGCGCTGGAAGCGGGGGGCAATGCCATCGACGCAGCCGTGGCGGCCGCGTTCGCCATGGCGGTGACCCAGCCACAGAGCAACGGGATCGGTGGCGGCGCCTTCGTCCTGGTGCGGCTGGCCGACGGCCGCGCCTTTGCGCTCGATGCACGCGAGACGGCGCCGGCGGCGAGCACGCCCGACATGTACCTGCAGCCCGGCCTGCCCGAGCGCCCGTCGCTGCTGGGTGGGCTCGCGGTGGGCACGCCGGGCATGGTGGCCGGCATGGCGCTCGCCCTCGAGAAGTGGGGTACGCAGTCCCTCGCCCAGGCGCTGGGCCCGTCGATCGCGCTGGCGGCCGAGGGCTACGAGGTCGGGAGCTATCAACAGACCTGGGTGGATCGGCTCTCGGGCCGCAGCGCGATCCCGCGCTTCTCGGCCGTCTTTGCCAAGGGGCTTCGCACGCGTTTCGGCGAGATGGCCGCCATCCACATGCCCGAGGATGCGACCGAACCCGGCTGGGTGCTGCGCCAGCCCGACCTGGCCAAGACCCTGAGCGCGATCGCTGCCGACGGACCCCGCGCCTTCTACGAGGGAGAGATCGCCCGCGCCATCGCCGAAGCCACCCAGAAGCACGGCGGCATCCTCACCGCAGAAGATCTCGCGGCCTACCGGCCGGTGGTGCGCGAGCCGGTGCGGGGCACCTACCGGGGGCTCGAGGTGCTGTCGTTCCCGCCGCCCTCCTCGGGTGGGGTGGCGGTGGTGCAGGTGCTGAACCTGGTCGAGGGTTTCGACCTGCGGGGCTTCGGCGCCGGGTCGTCGGCCGCCATTCATCACCTGGCCGAGGCCATGAAGCTCGCCTTCGCCGACCGTGCCGCACACCTGGGCGACCCCGACTTCACACCCGTCCCGGTCGAGAAGCTGACCAGCGAGGCCTACGCCGACGAGCTACGCGCGCGCATCCACCCCGATCGCGTGGCCGTCGTCGATGGGCCGGGGATCGCGCCGCGCGACGACCAGGGGACGGCGCATCTGTCGGTCACCGACGCCGCCGGCAACGCCGTGGCGATCACGAGCACTATCAACGGGCCCTTCGGCTCGATGGTGATGGTCCCGGGCACGGGCATCCTGCTCAACAACGAGATGGACGACTTCACCACCGACCCGAATGCGCCCAACCTCTACGGGTTGGTGGGGACGACGTCGGCGAACCTGGTGGAGCCGGGCAAGCGCCCTCTCTCGAGCATGGCGCCCACCATCGCGACGAAGGATGGCAAGGTTCGGTTCGTGGGCGGCAGCAACGGCGGCCCGCGCATCATCACGGCGACGCTGCTCTCGATGATCCACGTGGTCGACCACGACATGGACGTGCAAGAGGCCGTCTCGGCGCCGCGCTTCCATCACCAGTGGCGCCCCGACGTGCTGCAGCTCGAGGGCGCGCACCCGGCGGACGTGGTCGAGGCCCTTCGCGCGCGCGGGCACGAGGTGAAGGTGGCGGACGAACTCGTGACCGGCGTAGAGGCCATCGTCGTGGGCCCCGACGGCACGCAGTACGGCGCGCCCGATCCGCGGCGCAACGGCCTGGCGGCGGGGCCCGCTCGCTAGCGACTCGGTCTCGCTACTCGGGCTCGGGGCGAATCGCCGCCAGGGTGTAGGCGCCCAGGTCGAAGATGCGGCGGGCCACACGCTGTACGTCGTCGCGGGTGACGGCGCCCACGCGTGCGGGGTAGTCGCGGTCGTGGTCGGGGCCCATGCCATAGAGGGCATCGAGTGCGATGTGCAGCGCCCGGTTCGAGGCGCGCTGCTGATCGATGGCGTGGCTTCCGATCAGGTAGCGGCGTGCGCGGTCGAGCTCGAGGTCGCTGGGCGGCTCGTCGAGCAGTCGGCGCAGTTCGCGCAGGATGCCGGCCTGGGCGTCGTCGAACTTCTCGGGTGCCGTGGCGATGTAGACGGCGAAGAAGCCCGGCGCGATGCCTTCGACATGGGTCGCGGTCACGGTGTAGGCCAGGCTCTGCTTGTCGCGCAGCTCGAGGAACAACCGCCCGCCCTGGCCCGAGAGGATCTGCGAGATCACCTCGAGCGCGTGCCGGTCGTCGTCTTCGAGCGTGAGGCCGGGCCAGCCGATCACCAGGTGGGCTTGGGCGCGGTCCTTGTGCTCGATGGCCGTGCGCATCTCGTGGGCCGGCACGGTCTCGTTCGGGAGGGTCAGCGGCTCGGCGGAGCCTTCGAGCGCACCCAGGTGCCGCGAGACGCGCCGAGCCGCTTCGTCCGGGTCGATGTCGCCCACCACCGCCAGCACCAGGTTGCCGGGCTGCACCAGTCGCGCGTGGTGGTCGCGAAGCGCCGCGGCGTCGAAGCGGGTGACGCTGGTCGTCGTGCCGGGGATCGGCAGGCCGTAGGGGTGCGCGCCGTAGTGCGTGCGCCCGAACAGGTCGAACGTGCGTGCCGAGAGGCGGTCTTCGCGGCGAGCGATGGCGGCCAGGGTGTCGGCACGCTCGCGCTCGATCTCGCCCGGTGCGAAGGCGGGCGCCACCAGCATCTCGCCCAGCAGCTCGAGCACCGGCTCGAAGTGCTCGTTGGTGCAGTCGAGCGTCACGCCCACGCTGTTGCGGCCGCTGAAGGCGTCGATGTCGGCCGCCAGCATCTCGATGCGCCGGGCGAAGTCGGCGCTGGCGTGGGCACGGGTACCGCGCAACCACGTGCTCGCGAGAAAGCTCGTGAGGCCCGACGTCTCTTCGGTCTCGGCGAGCAGGCCCCCGAGCATGGCGCCGCGAAGCGAGACCACCGGCACGTCGGGTCGCCGCACCACGTGCAGGCGAATGCCGCTCGCGAGCCGGTAGCTTTCGACGTCGCTCGGGCCGCTCCGGGCCCGGGCAGCGGCCGCGTCGCGCCCCGGTGCCAGGAACACGCGCGCGGCGGCCTCGCGCCCACGATCGACGGCGGCTGCAACGGCCGCGTCATCGAGCGACGACTCCGTGTCTTCGGGCAGCACTTCGCCGACGACGAGGCGCTCGGGGCCGAGCCAGCGCTGGGCCGCACCGAGCAGGTCCTCGGCGGTGGCCCGACGGATGGCGTCCAGGTAGGTCTCCTCGAAGTGCGGGTCGCCCGTGGTCACCTGAAAGCTGCCGAGCCGGCGCGCCACGCCCGAGACGCTCTCGGCCTCCCACGCCTTGCCGGCCAGGAAGTTCGCGCGCGCCTTCTCGAGCTCTTCGTGGCCCACGGGCTCGCGCCGGAGCAGCTCGACTTCGCGGACCACGGCCTCGATGGCGTCGAGCGACTGGTCCGGGTCGAGGTCGGCCGTGGCACCGAAGAGCCCCGGGTCGAGCGGCGTGTAGGACGATGCGTCGATGCGATCGACCAGCTCGGCCTCTTCCTTCACGCGCAGCACCAGTCGCGAGCTGTCGCCCTCGCCCAGCACGAAGGCGAGCAGGTCGAGGTGGGCCGCGTCGGGGTGGGCCATGGGCACGGCGCGCCAGGACACGTCGAGGCAGGCGCGCTCGAAGGGCTTTCGGAGCAACACCGAACGCAGGCCGTCGGGGTCGGGTTCGGTCGGGCGTGCACGAACGGCGCCGGCGGGCCGCGCATCGGCAAACGCGTCGTGTACCTGGTTGCGTACGGCCGTCGCATCGAAGTCGCCAGCCGCAACCACCACCAGGTTCTCGGGGCCGTACCACTTGCGGTAGAACGCGAGCAGCTTCTCCTGCGTGAACGACGACACGCTCTCGGCTGTACCGAGGATCGGCGCGCCGTAGCCGTGCACCCGGAACGCGCGCGAGAAGATGGCGTCGGACAGCACGTGGTGGGGCTCGTCCTCCGAGCGGCGGATCTCTTCGAGCACCACCTCGATCTCGCGCGCGACCTCGTCGGGGTCGAAGGTCGAGTTCTGCACCGCGTCGGCCAGCACGTCGATGCCCACGGCGATCTCGCTGCCCGGCAGCGTCGCGTGGTAGCAGGTGGTGTCGAAGGAAGTGAACGCATTGATGCGCCCCCCGACACCTTCGACGGCACCGGCGATCTCGCCGACGCCGCGGCGATCGGTCCCCTTGAAGAGCATGTGCTCGTGGAAGTGGGCCAGTCCTGCCTCGCCCTGCTGCTCGTCGGCCGAACCCACACGCGCCCAGATCTGGATCTCGGCCACCGGGGCCACGTGCAGCTCGCGCATCAGCAGGGTGAGACCGTTGTCGAACGTCTCTACGTGGGTCTGCGCGCTCAAGATCGCCGGAGGGTAACATCCTCGAAGTGGCGGACGAGAGCCCGCGAGACGTGGGTGTCTATGTGCATGTCCCGTTCTGCGAGCGGGTCTGCCCCTACTGCGACTTCGCCGTGGTCGCGGCGCCCGACTTGTCGGCCGAGCGCGAGGCCCGCTACGTGGAGGGCCTGCTGGCCGAGCTCGCCGCGCGCGCGCCCGACTTCGAGGGACGATCGCTCGCGAGCCTCTACCTGGGTGGCGGCACGCCCTCGCTGCTGACGGCCGAGTCGGTGGCGCGCCTCGTGGCGGCGGTTCGCGGGGCCTTCGGCGAGCCCGAGCGGTCGGCGCAGGCGCCCGAGATCACCCTCGAGGTGAACCCCAGCACCGTCGAGCGCGAACGGCTGCCGGCCTTCGCACAAGCGGGGGTCAACCGGCTCTCGGTGGGCGTGCAGTCGTTCGACGACGACACGCTCAAGCGCCTGGGTCGCGCCCACCGTGCCGAGGAGGCGCACGCCACGCTGGCGGCGGCCCGGGCCGCCCGGTCGGCCGGGATCGACGCGATCTCGGTGGATCTGATCTTCGCGGCGCCGGGCCAGGGGCCCGCCCAGCTCGAGGCCGACCTGCAGCAGTTGGTCGACTTCGCGCCCGAGCACGTGTCCGCCTACGCGCTCACCGTGGAGGAGGGCACGCCGTTCGCGCTGGCCGAGCGCCGCGGCCAGCTGGCGATGCCCGACGAAGATGATGCCGCCTCCATGATGATCCTGCTGCGTCGCGGGCTCGAGGCGGCGGGGCTGCCCGCCTACGAGATCTCGAACTACGCGCGACCGGGCTTCGAGGCCGCGCACAACCGGCGCTACTGGCAGCGGCGACCGGTTCTCGGCCTGGGGGTCTCGGCGTGGTCGACCGAGGTCCCGGGTGACACGTCCCCATTCGGGGTGCGCATCCACAACGAGCGCGACGTCGAGCCGTGGCGCACCCGCGTCATGGCGGGCGAGCCCGCGCCCGCCGAGGCCCGCGAGGTCCTGTCGCAGGAGGTGGCCCGCGGGGAGGCCGCGTTCCTGGCGCTGCGCACCACCGCCGGGCTCGATTCCGCGGCCTTCGAGCGCGAGTTCGGCGCGCCGCCACGGGGGTTCTGGGGGTCGGCGATCGACGAGTTCTGCCGGGCCGGGCTGCTGCGAGAGGGCGCCGGCGGCGACCTTCGGCTGAGCGAGCGGGGGGTCCTGTTGGCGGACCCGGTGTTCGCGGCCTTCGTGGCCCCGGCGGGCCCCTAAGCGCCCCGAAGCGCGCTCCGTGCGTTGACGCCTCGCCGCCCCCGGGTACCCTAACTCATGGATTCGATGGGGTTTTCCGTGCTCCTAACCGAACGGCAGGCACAGGTGCTCGAGGCGGTGGTGCGCTCCTACGTGGGCGAGGCCACGCCGGTCGGCAGCGAGACCATCTCGGCTTTGCTGCCGGTCAGCCTGTCGTCCGCGAGCGTCCGCAACACGCTGGCCGAGCTCATGGCCATCGGGCTGGTCGAGAAGCCGCATCGCTCGGCCGGGCGCACCCCCACCGAAGCTGGCTTTCGCGCCTACGTCGACCAGCTGCTCCAGCCCCCCGACCTGGGCGACTACGAGCGTCGGCGCCTCTCCGACCCGGTGGACGGCGTCTCGAAGGGTGAGGTCGCGACCATCGCCTCGCGGCTGCTGAGCGAGCGCACCCGCCAGCTGGGATTCATGGCACCGCCGCGTCTCGACCGCGTCGTGCTGCGTCACGTGAGCTTCGTGCGGTTGTCGACCGAGCGCGTGCTGGTGGTGCTGGTTTCGCAGTCGGGCACGGCCTACCAGCGCGTGATCGAAGAGCCCGGCCAGGGCGACCAGGCCAGCCTCGACCGCATGGCCGCGGCGCTCTGCGAGTGGGTCGCGGGCCGCAGCCTGCGGGACGTGCGCGACACCCTGCACCGCGAGGCCCAGGTGCTGCGCGGCCAGGCCGAGCTGTTGCTCGAACGCGCGCTGCGCACGGGCACCGACGTGGGAACGACCACCGGCAGCCCCGAGTTGGTGATCGCCACGCGCCTGGCGTTGCTCGACCAGCCCGAGTTCCACGACCCCGAACGGGTGCGCGAGCTCTTCCAGGCCGTCGAAGACACCGAGCGACTGGCCGACATCCTCGAGCAGCTGCTCGGGGTGGGTCCGGTGCACGTGACCTTCGGCGGCGAGACCGACGAGCCGGGCCTGCGCAGCTGCGCGCTCGTCACGGCACCCTACGGTCCCACCGGCGCGCCGCTCGGCGTGTTGGGCGTGATCGGACCCCGGCGCATGGACTTTGGCCGCGTGATCTCCACGGTCGGCTATCTCTCGAAGCTCGTGACGGAGAAGCTCTCGGCGTGAGCCCCCGCGAAACCGACGACCTCGAAGGCCGAGTCGAACCCGAAGGACGCGAGGCATTCGAAGAGGAAGCCTCTGGCGGCTCGCTGGCTCCCAGCCAGGAGCTGGAGGAGGCCCTGCGCGAAGCGGCCGAGGCCGTGGAGACCCCCGCGGCCGGTGCCCCGCGCGGCGGTCGACCGGCAGCGGGTGCCGAAACCCCGGGCGCACCTGGTGCACCGGGCGGGCCCGGCGAGCTCGAGGAGCTCAAGGACCGCCACCTGCGCTTGATGGCGGACTTCGAGAACCACCGCCGGCGCGCCCTGCGCGACCGCGAAGAGGCCTTCCGCTACGGCCACGAGAATCTCGTCAAGGACCTGCTTGGGACGGTCGATAATCTGGACCGCGCCATCGAGCACGCACAACAGAGTGAAGGCGGGGACTTCCAGAGCATGTTGCAGGGCGTCGAGCTGGTTCGACGCGAGCTGCATGCGGCCCTGGCCAAGCATGGGGTGGACGTGATCGATGCCCAGGGTGAGGCGTTCGATCCGAACATCCACGAAGCGATGGCGCAGGAACAAGACGAGTCGGTCCCGACGAACACCGTGGTGCGGGTGCTTCAGACGGGATACCGGCTGCGAGATCGCCTGCTTCGACCCGCCCGCGTGATGGTGTCGAAGCGGAGCGAGGGAACCACCGGAGCCAAAGGGGCGAACGGGACCGGAGAGAAGCAGGGCGACCAGGATCCTTCCTAGGCCAGGATCTCGGGGCGCCCTCCAAGAAGGGGCGCTCGCAGATGGGCAAGGTCATCGGGATCGATCTGGGTACGACCAACTCCTGCGTCTCCGTGATGGAGGGCGGCGAGCCCCAGGTCGTTCCGAACGCCGAAGGCGCGCGCACGACCCCCTCGATCGTGGCCTTCACCGAGCAGGGTGAGACGCTCGTCGGCCAGATCGCCAAGCGTCAGGCGGTCACCAACCCCGAGCGCACCCTCTACGCCGTCAAGCGCCTGGTCGGCCGCAAGCTCGAGGCCGAGGAGGTGCAGACGTTCGTCTCGACCGCGCCCTTCCAGATCGAGGCGGCCGAGAACGGCGACGCCTGGGTCCACACCGGCGAGAAGCTCTGCGCACCGCCGGAGATCGCCGCGCTGGTGCTGGCGCGCATGAAGGAGACCGCCTCCGAGTTCCTGGGCGAGCCGGTCAGCGAAGCCGTGATCACCGTCCCAGCCTACTTCGACGATGCCCAGCGCCAGGCCACCAAGGACGCCGGTCGCATCGCGGGCCTCGAGGTGCAGCGCATCCTCAACGAGCCGACGGCCGCCGCACTGGCCTATGGGCTCGGCGAAGAGGACGAGAAGACCATCGCCGTGTTCGACCTCGGCGGCGGCACCTTCGATATCTCGATCCTCGAGATCGGCGATGGCGTGTTCGAGGTGAAGAGCACCAACGGCGATACCCACCTCGGTGGCGAAGACTTCGACCAGCGCATCGTCTCGTTCCTGATCGACCACTTCAAGGAAGAGAACGGCATCGACCTCGCCGAGGACAAGATGGCCCTGCAGCGCCTCAAGGAGGCCGCCGAGCGCGCCAAGCACGAGCTCTCCAGTGCCGAGTCCACCGACATCAACCTGCCGTTCATCAGTGCCGACGAGGAAGGCCCCAAGCACATGAACCTGAGCCTCGACCGCGCGCGGCTCGAGGCGCTGGTGGCCGACCTGATCGATCGGCTCGTGGCACCGTGCGAGACCGCCATCGAGGACGCCGAGGTCACCCGTGACCACATCGACGAGGTGATCCTGGTGGGCGGCATGACGCGCATGCCGCGCGTGCAGGAGAAGGTCACCGAGATCTTCGGCAAGCCCCCGAAGAAGGGCGTGAACCCCGACGAGGTCGTCGCCGTCGGCGCCGCGATCCAGGGCGGCGTGCTGAAGGGCGACGTGCAGGACGTGCTGCTGCTCGACGTGACGCCGCTCTCCCTCGGCGTCGAGACGCAGGGCGGGGTCTTCACCAAGATCATCGAGAAGAACACCACGATCCCCACCAAGAAGAGCCAGACGTTCTCGACCACCGAAGACCACCAGACGGTGGTGATCATCCACGTGCTGCAGGGCGAACGCGAGATGGCGGCCGACAACAAGAGCCTGGGCCGCTTCGAGCTGGTGGGCATTCCGCCCGCACCCCGCGGCGTGCCGCAGATCGAGGTGTCGTTCGAGATCGATACCGACGGCGTGGTGAATGTCTCGGCGAAGGACCTGGGCACCGGCAAGAGCCAGAAGATCGAGGTCACCGCATCGGGCGGGCTCTCGGGCGACGAGATCTCGCGCCTGGTCTCCGAGGCCGAGCAGAATGCCGCCGACGACCAGACCCGCCGCGAGTTGGCCGAGGTGCGCAATCAGGCCGACGGACTCATCTACTCCACCGAGCGCACGCTCCAGGAGTACGAGGGCCATCTGGACGAGACCAAGAAGCAGTCGCTGCTCGGCGCGGTGGAGAAGACCCGTGCCGCCATGGCCGCCGAGGATCTCGAGGGGCTGCGGTCGGCCGTGGACGAGCTGTCCACGCTCTCCTACCAGATGACCGAGGCCCTCTACGAGCGCCTCGGCAGCGACGGCGGCGAGTAGCGCCGCCGGCCGACTCCGCCCACCCGAGCATTCCCAGCGAACCGGGCGGGTAGGAGCAGGCTCGCTAGGATCCCCGCTCTCCCGCTCCTCTCCCGAGCAGAGCCCGGACGAGCCACCCCAGTGAGCAAGCGCGACTACTACGAAGTCCTCGGCGTCTCACGCGACGTGGGCGACGACGAGTTGAAGAAGGCCTATCGCAAGCTCGCGCTCGAGCACCATCCCGACCGCAATCCGGGAGATGCCGTGGCCGAGGAGCGCTTCAAGGAGGCCTCCGAGGCCTACGCGGTGCTCTCGGACCCCGACAAGCGACGCCAGTACGACCGCTTCGGGTTCGAGGGTGTGGGCGCCGGCGGTCCCGGTGGCTTCCCAGGGGGCTTCGGCGACGTCGGCGACCTGTTCAACGACCTGTTCGGCGACCTGTTCGGCGGCCGCGGCGGCGGCCATCGCGGGCGCGGCCAACGGGGCGCCGACCTCCGTTACAACCTCGAGATCTCGCTCGACGACGTGCTCGAAGGTCACGAGGCGAGCCTCGACCTGCCCAAGATGATGACCTGCGAGGACTGCGCGGGTTCGGGCGCGCGGGCGGGCACCCAGCCCGAGCGTTGCGGCCGCTGCGACGGCACCGGCCAGGCGATCTTCCAGCAGGGGTTGTTCCGCATCAGCCGCCCCTGCGACGCGTGCCGCGGCGAGGGCTTCGTCGTGCGCGACCCGTGCAACGGTTGCCGCGGCAGCGGGCGCATCGAGGGCCAGAAGACGCTCAAGGTGCGCGTGCCGGCAGGTGTCGAGGACGGCATGCGCCTGCGCGTGGCGGGGGAGGGCGAGGCCGGCATCTCCGGTGGGCCCGCGGGCGACCTCTACGTCGTGATGCGTGTGGCGTCGCATCCGCTCTTCGAGCGGGATGGCAGCGACCTGCACTGCGAGGTGCCGATCCCGTTGGTGCACGCCGCGCTCGGAACCGAGGTCGAGGTGCCGACGCTCGAGGGCCGCGTGACGTTGCGCGTGCCCGAGGGCACGCAGCCCGGCAAGGTCTTCCGCCTGCGCGGCAAGGGGCTGCCCTCGCTGGGGTCGACCCAGCGGGGCGATCAACTGGTGCGCATCTTCGTCGAGGTGCCGACGCAGCTCACCGAGCGTCAACGGTCGCTGCTCGAGCAGTTCGCAGAAGAGACAGGTACCGAGGTATCGCCCGTGACCAAGGGCTTCCTCGACAAGATCCGGGATCTGTTCGATTGACCGCGCCTCGTGCCGGCCGCGCGGCCGTCGCGCTGCTCCTCGCGGCCCTGGGCTGCGCCACGCCCCAGGCGCCCGACGGCGGCGCGCGCAGCCCCTATGACCGCGCGCTCTCGCAGCTCGCCACCGATCGCGCCGCGGGCATCGAGGCGCTCGAGGCCTACGTCGAGGCCAACCCGCGCGCGGCGCTCGCCGACGACGCGGGCCTGCGCCTGGCGGAACTCGCCCTCGAAGACGGCGACGAGGTCGAGGCCGAACGGCGCCTGCGAACCGTGATCGAGCGGCAGCCCACCGGCGACCGAACCGACGAAGCGCGCCTGCTGCTCGCGCAGCAGCTGCTCCGACAGGATCGCGTGGGCGAGTCCTATCGGACGGCCGCGGCGATCCGTCTCTCGCTGTTGCCCCAGGCCGAGCGACGCGAAGCGCATCGGTTTCTCGCCGACCTGGCTTCGGCCCGCGGCGAGGTGGCCGCGCGTCTGCGATGGCTGGGCCGCGTGCGCGAAGACCAGCCGGACGCCGAGGCCGCACGCGCGATCGATCGCGAGATCGACGCGATCGTCGAGCGGATGGACGATCACACCCTCGAGGTGACCGCGGCGCAGCTGGGCAAGCGGGTGCCCGCGGCGCGCTTGCGTCTGCGCCAGGCCGAGCTCGCGGTGCTCGAAGGCCGGATCGACGACGCGACTTCACTACTCGCCGAAGCCGAGCGCTTGCCGCTCACGCCGCCCGACGTGCCCCGCGCCCAGGAGCTGGCCGCGCGTGTCGCGGGCGGCGGCATCACGGGAAGCCTGCTGGGAGAGCTGCCGGGTTCGGGGGAGGACGCGGCGCTGATCTTCGATCCCACCGGTTCGAGCGGGACGCTCGGCGCGGTGTTGCCACTGACCGGCCCCTATGCGGCCTTCGGCGAGGAGAGCCTGCAGGGGATCGCTCTGGCACTGGGCCTGTTCGGCCAGGATGGGCCGCGGCCCAGCGGGCTGCGGCTCGTGGTGCGCGACTCTGCCGGCGATCCCGACCGCGCTGCGGCTGCGGTGGCCGAGCTGGCGACCGATCCCGAGCTGTTGGCGATCGTGGGCCCGCTTCTCGGCGGCACCGCCGCCAGTGCCGGCCCGGTGGCCGAAGCCCATGGCGTACCGCTCCTCACGCTCACGCGCCGCGACGGCGTGGCCGAGACCGGTCGAAGCGTGCTTCGCCTCGGGGGCAGCCCCCAGGTCGAGGCCGAGCTGCTGGCCGACTACGCGACGAACACACTCGGGGGGAAGCGGTTCGCGCTGCTGTATCCCGACGACTCGTACGGGCGTGCGTTGCGCGGGCGATTCTGGGAAGCCGTCGAAGCACGCGGCGGCGAGGTCGTGGGCGTGGCCCGCTACGAGGTCGGCGCGACTGACTTTGCCGGGCCGATTCGCGATCTGCTCGGGTTCACGCTGCTCTCTCGCGCCGAGAAGACGGCTCTCGCCGATCGCAGCAAGATGCTCAAGCGCGCCAAGCGCCTGCCGCCGGAGGCCGCCGCCGAGCTTCGTCAGGAGGCGTGGGAGATGACCGGCCCCGACGAGGAGCCGCTGCCGCCCTTCCTCGACTTCGACACGCTCTTCGTGCCCGACACCTACGAGGCCGTGGCCTTGATCGCCCCGCACCTCGCATTCCACGACGTGCGGGGCGTGCGGCTGCTCGGCCCCTCGGGATGGAACGCGCCCGAGCTGGTCGAGATCGGTGGACGTCACCTGAACGGAGCGGTCTTCACCGCGGCGTTCTTCGCCGAAAGCCAACGTCCCCAGGTGGTGGACTTCACCGGGCGCTACCAAGGGGCCTACGCGCGGGTGCCTACCTACGTAGCCGCGCAGGCTTTCGATGCGGCCAATCTGGCGCTGGTGCAGATCCAGCTGGGCCGCACCGACCGCGCGCGCCTCCTCGAGGGTCTGCTCGGCAGCGCGGGTTTCCCCGGCGTGACCGGCCCGACCACCCTCGACGCCGAGGGGGTCGCGCGCCGGCGGCCCCTGCTGCTGGGCGTCGATCGCGGCCAGATCGTATCCATCGACGAACGCGGCGAGCCGCCCGAGCTGCCTCCGGCACCCGTGCGTCCCTGGGAGCTCGAACCCGAGGGCGAGGGCGAGTTCGGGGGACCGGGTCCGAGGCCCTGACTCCCCGATGAAGCCGAGCGTGCTGCTCGGAGCGGCTGCGACGATCGTGACGTTGGCCACGGTGGGGCTGCTTGCCATCCGCTTCGAGCCGACGGAAGCGGTGCAGGTGGGCACCCGGCTCGTGGGTTCGGTGCTCGTCCTGGTCCTGGTGGCCGCGGCCCTGCGCATCGCCGCAACGCGCCGAAACCGGCTCGCGCTCGTGTTCTATGCCCTTGCGGCCTTCGCTGCGCTCGCCACCTACTACAACTTCGGGGCCTTTCATCGCAACGGCCTCGTGCACGAACACGAGCTCTTCCACTACTACCTCGGCGCCAAGTACTTCCCCGAGCTGGGCTACGACGGGCTCTACCTGGCCTCGCTCGCCGTCGACGCGCAGGAGCGACCTGGCACGCGGGTGCAACCGTTCGTGCGCAACCTCCGCACCAACGAACTCGAGCCCACCCAGGGAATCGGCCCCAGGGTGCTGGGGGTGCGCGCGCGCTTCAGCGAGGCGCGCTGGGAGGCATTCGTCGAGGACCACCAGGCCTTTCGCAATCGCAGCAACGACGCCGTGATCCGCGCCATGCGACGCGACCACGGCTACAACCCCACGCCCGCCTGGACGTTCGTCGCGCAGCGCTTCACGTCGGTGCTGCCCACCGCGCCCTGGTCCCTGTCGCTGATCGCGAGCCTCGACTTCCTGCTCCTGGGGTTGGCCTTCGTCGCGCTCGGGCGCACGTTCGGTCTGCCCATCCTCTGCCTCTCGATCGCGGTGCTCGGGCTTGGCTACGGCTGGCGCTTCCACTACATCGGGGGCGCCTTCCTCAGGCTCGACTGGCTCGCCGCCGTCGTGGGAGCCGTCTGCCTGCTCGAACGCCGTCGCTTCGCGTGGGCGGGCGTCCTGTTCGGCTATGCCGCGGCCGTGCGGGGCTTTCCGGCGCTACTGATGCTCGGCCCCGGCGTCCTCGCACTGCGCGCGCTCGTCCGCGGTCAGGACGTCCGCTGGGCCTTCGCGATGGCCGGCGGGTTCGTCGTGATCGTCGGACTGGCCGTGGCCGCGGGCACGACCACCGGGCGCGGGCCCGGCGCCTGGCGCGAGTTCGCCGAGAACATCGCGGGCCATCGCCAGCTCACCCCGCCGAACCGGGTGGGCTTCGACAACGTCCTGCTCAACACGCCCGAACTCGTCGCCGCCGTCGCGACGACGGGAAGCCCGGTACTCCCCCCTTGGAAGAAGGTCGACGTCGAGCGCATTCGGGAGGAGCGGCTCCCGGTCGCTGTGGGTGCCAAGCTCGCCCTGCTCGCGCTGCTGGCGGTGGCCCTCTGGCGGGCGCGCTCCCACGCCGAGGCCGCCGTCCTCTCGCTCACCGCCCTGTTCGCGGCGGTGCCCCTGGGCTCGTACTACTGGGCGGTGCTGCTCCTCGTGCCGATCCGGGGGGGGCCTGCGGCCGTCCTGGCGCTGCTCACGCTCAGCACGGCGATGAAGGGGGCGCAGCTGGCCTTCGACAGCGAGACCACCCGCTACGCCCTCAAGTCCCTCGGTCTCGCCGCCTTCTTCACCCTCTGGACCGCCGCCGCCACCACCGGCCGTCCCGCCGCCTGGCCCACGTCGCCTCCGAAGTCCCCGCCATCTCCCTAGGGACACGCACTGGAATGGGGATCGGGGATCAAGCGGGGGGGCTGCGGCGCCGAAACGCGGGACATGTCTGCGCCCGCGCCGTTCGACTTCGAGGTTCCCGAGGAACTCCCGGTCCTCCCGCTTCGAGAGTTCGTGGTCTTCCCCTACATGGTCCTTCCCTTGCTCGCCGGTCGCGAGCGCTCCGTCGCCGCCGTGGAGGACGCGCTTGCCGGCGACCGCCTGCTGCTGCTGACGGCCCAGCGCGACCCCGAGCTCGAAGCGCCCGAGCCCGATGACCTGCATCGGGTCGGCACGGTCGGCATGGTGATGCGGATCCTGCGCATGCCCGATGGCCGCGTGAAGGCCCTGGTGCAGGGCCTGTGCAAGGCGCGCATCGAGTCGTTCGTGGAGAACGCGCCGGCCATGTGGGCGCAGGTGACCGCGCTGCCCGCTCCGGAAGAGGCGGACTGGTGCGTCGAAGCCGAGGCGCTGATGCGGAACGTGCGTTCGCGCGTCGAAGAGCTGCTGCCTCTCAAGAACCTGCCGCCCGAGGTGCTCTCGATCACGGCCAACGTGCAGGAGCCTGGCCGCCTGGCCGACCTGATCGCATCGAACCTCAAGCTCCGCCTCGACGAGGCACAGGAGGTGCTCGAGGCGAACGACCCGCTGATGCGGCTGCGCAAGGTGGACTCCTTCCTGCGCCGCGAGCTCGAGGTCTCGTCCGTCCAGGCCGAGATCCAGAGCCAGGCACGCGAAGAACTCTCACGCGGCCAGCGCGAGCACTTCCTGCGCGAACAGCTGCGCGCCATCCAGGGCGAGCTGGGTGATGTGGATCCGCGTTTCGAAGAGCTCTCCGAGTACCGCGCCCAGCTCGACGCGGCCGACCTGCCGCCCGAAGCCGAAGAAGAAGCCTCCCGCCAGCTCAAGCGGCTCGAACGCATGCATCCCGACGGCCCCGAGGCCCAGGTGGTGCGCAGCTACCTCGAGGTGATGGCCGAGCTGCCGTGGTCGCATGCATCCCCCGACGAGCTCGAGCTCGACCGGGCGCGGGAGATCCTCGACGGCGATCACGCGCACCTGGCCGGCATCAAGGACCGCATCCTCGAGTTCCTGGGCGTGCGCAAGCTGCGGCACGACTCGCGGGGGCCGATCCTGTGCTTCACCGGGCCGCCTGGTGTGGGCAAGACGTCGCTCGGTCGTTCGATCGCCAAGGCCATGGGGCGCGAGTTCGTGCGCATCTCGCTCGGTGGCGTGCGCGACGAGGCCGAGATTCGCGGGCACCGGCGCACCTACGTGGGCGCCATGCCCGGCCGCATCATTCAGGGCCTCAAGCAGGCGGGCACGCGCAACCCCGTGTTCATGCTCGATGAGCTCGACAAGCTCGGCGCCGACTTTCGGGGCGATCCGTCGGCGGCGTTGCTCGAGGTGCTCGATCCCGAGCAGAACGCCCGCTTCTCGGATCACTATCTGAACGTGCCCTTCGACCTCTCGGACGTGTTCTTCGTCGCGACGGCCAACCTGATGGACCAGGTGCCGGCGCCCCTGCGCGACCGCATGGAGGTGATCCGGGTTCCCGGCTACACGCCCGAGGAGAAACTCGAGATCGCGCGTTCGTATCTGATCCCGCGGCAGATGGATGCCAACGGCCTGCCCGGCGACCGCATCCGCTGGACGGAGCCCGGTGTGCGCCGCATCGTCGTCGACTACACGTACGAGGCCGGCGTGCGGAACCTCGAGCGTGAGATCGCCACCGTCTGCCGCAAGGCCGCACGGCGAGCCGCCGAGGGCGACCCGCGCATCACCACCGTGAACCGCAAGAGCGTCGAACGCTGGCTCGGCCCCGCTCGCCACCTGCACGACCCGGTGGCCCGCGACGGCGAAGTCGGCGTCGCCAACGGCCTTGCATGGACCGAGGCCGGTGGCGACGTGCTGCGGGTCGAGGCGGCCACCACCGGGGGACGCGGGCTCGTCCTGACGGGCCAGCTCGGCGACGTGATGAAGGAGTCGGGCCAGGCTGCGCTCACCTTCGTGCGCTGGCGTCTCGACGAGATGGGTGTGGCCGCCGACGTGTTGGCTCGCCACCAGGTGCACGTGCATGTACCGGCCGGAGCGATCCCGAAGGACGGCCCGTCCGCGGGCGTGACCCTGGCGGCGGCGTTGGCGTCTCTTGCCACCGGCATCGCAGTGCGCCCCGACGTGGCGATGACCGGCGAGGTGACCCTGCGAGGCCGGGTGCTGCCCGTGGGCGGCATTCGCGAGAAGGCCCTGGCGGCGCTTCGCAGCGGCATCCGCCGGGTGGTGCTGCCCAAGGCGAACGAGGCCGACCTCCGCGAGATCCCCAGTGAACTCGCGCGGCGCATCGAGTTCATCGCCGTCGAGCACATGGACGAGGTGCTCGAGCAGGTGCTCGAACGCATGCCCCGGCCGACGCGCCGGTCCGGAACGCGCGCCGCACCTCGCACCAGCCGACGCGGGGCCCAGTCCGTCCAGTAGACTCGCCGCGTGGCGCGGCGTGAGGCGACCCCTCGTGAGGCCACCCTGGCTGGGGTGGGCGAGTTCGGTCTGATCGACCGGATCGAAGGGCTCGCTGCCGCGCCCAACCCCGACGTCGCCCTCGGAATCGGCGACGACGCCGCCCTGTTGCGCGTGCGCCCTGGCGAAGAGGTGGCCGTCTCCACGGATGCCCTGGTCGAGGGCGTGCACTTTCGCTTCGACCAGGAGAGCCCGCGCACGGCGGGCCGACGGGCGGCGGCGGCGGCACTGTCGGATCTGGCGGCGATGGGTGCGCGTCCCCTCGGCGTGGTCTGTGCGCTCGCTGCCCCGGGCCGCCTGCCCCTGCGCGTGGCGCTGGGCCTGTGTCGGGGCCTGCTCGATACGACCCGGGACGGCGGCACGACCCTGGTGGGGGGCAACGTCACCCGCGCGAGCCAGACGTCCGTCACGCTCACGGCGCTGGGCGCGGTGGCGCGTGGCAAGGCGCTGCGCCGCGCGGGCGCTCGGCCGGGCGACCGAATCCTCGTGACCGGGGCCTTCGGGCGCGCCGCCCTCGAACGTGCGCGCGGTCGGGTTCGGTTCGTGCCCACGCCACGTCTCCGAGCGGGGCGTGCGCTGGCGCGCGGCGGCCTGGCGCGCGCGGCCATCGACGTCTCCGACGGACTGCTCGCAGACCTCGAGCACCTGTGCCGCGCGTCCGGGGTCGGCGCGCAGATCGACGCGGCGGCGGTACCGCTTGCCCGCGGTGTGGATCGCGGGGCCCGCGCGATCGGGCGCGAGCCCCTGGCGCTGGCCCTTTGCGGGGGCGAGGACTACGAGCTGCTCTTCGCGGCACGGCCCGGCGCGCCCGGGCCGAGTGCGCTCGGCCGGAGGCTCGGCGTCCCGGTGGCCGAGATCGGTCGCGTGATCGCCCGGGGGCTGCGGGTGGAGGGGCTTCCCCGCGGGGTGGTTGCGAGCCCAGGGAAGCCCCGCGCGGGGGGCTGGCGGCACTTCTGAGCAGGCCCCGGCGCGCGGGCGGTGGCCGTAGGCCGCAGGTGCAGTTCCGACGTCAAGCGCGCGCAACCCGAGGCCGATACGCCCCTCGTGCGGCTGTCCCTTTCCCACAAGTTCATCCTCGGCTCGCTGGCGGTGGCGGCGGTGGTGGTGCTCGCGCCGACCCTGACCGAAGCGGCCGGATCACCGATGCCCTGGTACCTGGTGCCGTTCCTGGCGCTCGGCGCGGGAGCCGGCCTGGGCTTTCTGCTCGCGCGCGGACTCGCGCGCACCACGGGCCCGATCTTCGAGGTCACCGATCGCATTCGCCGCGGCGACCTCGCGGGCGACGTCGCGGTCCCCGAGCCCCGGCTGCCGGACGAGACGTTCGACCTGGCCCAGGCGGTGGCCGGCATGCTGGTCGGCCTGCGCGAGCTCGTCGAGCGCGTGCAGCAGACCGCCGACGACATCTCGAACTCCACGGACGGCCTGGCCGCGGGCATTGCCGGCGTCCAGAGCTCGGGCGAGGAGATCGGAGGCGCCGTGCAGGCCGTGTCGCAGGGCGCGGCGCACCAGCAAGAGCTGCTCTCCGACGTCCAGCGGTTGATCCGCGACATCGCGGCCGCCGTCGAAGTCAATGCATCGCGTGCGCGCGAGGCCTTCGGGTTTGCGGCGGAGGCCAACCAGAAGGCCCACGCCGGCGTCGACGTGTCGCGGCTCGCCATCGAGAAGATGCGTACGGTGTTCGAGCGCGTGGAGCAGTCGGGCGAGATGGTCTTCCAGCTCGAAGCCAAGACCCGGCACGTCCACCAGATCACGGAGATCATCACCAGCGTCGCGTCGCGCACGAACCTGCTCTCGCTGAACGCCAGCATCGAGGCGGCTCGCGCGGGCGAGGCGGGTCGCGGCTTCGCGGTCGTGGCCGACGAGATTCGCAAGCTCGCCGAGAGTGCGGCGCGCAGCGCCGACGAGATCTCCAAGGTGATCCACGAGATCGAGGTGGACACCCAGCGCGTGGCCGACGAGATGCGCCAGTCGAGCCAGGTGATCAGCGAGGGCCGCGAAGACGTGAACACCATCGCGTCCTCGCTCGAGCAGATTCGCGGCGCGGTGGGCGAGGCCGCCGGCCGGTCCGAAGAGATCTTCCAGCAGGCCGACGACCAGGCCCGCGATGCCGAGCGCATGGTTCGGGCGATGGAGCAGTTCTCGAAGGTGCTCGAAGAAGGCGCCGCCAGCGTCGACGTGGTGGACCAGACCGCACGCCGGCAGCGCGAGGTGATGGGCGACGTCGCCTCATCGTCGCGCGCCCTGGGCGAGATGTGCGTCGAGCTCGGCTCGGTGGTGCGTCGCTTCCGCACGCGGGAGGATCGCCCGTGAGCGAGCGCGGCCGACTGCTCACCTTCGAGGTGGGGACCAACCTGTACGCGCTGCCGATCGCATCGGTCGCCGAGGTGACCGAAGTCGGCCACGTCGCCGCCGTACCGACGCTGCCGATCACGGTGGCGGGCGTGACGAACCACCACGGTGACGCGTTGCCCGTCCTGGAGCGCAGCGCGCTGTTTCCCGTCGAGGGCGAGCTCGCACCGCCCCGACAGCTGCTCGTCCTGGCCAACGACCCCGAGGACCAGAATCGCTACGGGCTGCCCGTCGATTCGGTGCAAGGACTGGTGGATGGCGAGGGAGGGACCGCCCACGGCGACGATGCCGTGGCGGAACGGCGCCCGATGGACGGGCGCATTCTCAGCGTTCTCGACCCGAAGCGGCTTCTCGCCCAGGCGGTCGAGACGATTCAGCGGTCGGCCCGGGGAGAGGCCCCGGCCGCCGAGACCACGTACGGAGGGGGAGCATGAAGCGAGTTCTCGTAGCGGACGACGCGTCCTTCATGCGGCAGATGATTCGCGACATCATCGAGCCGGAGGGATTCGAGGTCGTTGGAGAGGCATCGGACGGCGTGGAGGTCGTGGAGAAGTTCCTCGAGCTCCATCCCGACCTGGTGATGATGGACATCGTCATGCCCAAGCGATCGGGCATCGACGCCGTCAAGGCCATCGTGGAGCGCGACGCCAGCGCCCGGGTGGTGATGTGCAGCGCGCTCGGTCAGGAGGCGCTGGTGATGGAGGCCATCCAGGCCGGGGCCAAGGACTTCATCGTGAAGCCCTTCAAGCCCGACTCGGTGGTGAGCACGCTCGCCAAGGTGCTCGAGAAGGCCGAGTAGGCCGAGGCGGCACGGCACAGCCATGGACCTCGCCAAGTACCGCAACCTCTTTCTCGAGGAAGCGACGGAGCATCTCGCCGAGATGAGCCGCGCGCTGCTGTGCCTCGAGAAGGACCCCGCGGACGGCGAGGCCATCGACCTGTGCTTTCGGATGGCGCACTCCATCAAGGGCATGGCGGGATCGCTCGGCTACGACGCGATCACCGAGGTGTCCCACCGGCTCGAGGACCAGATGGCCGCGGTGCGCGCAGAGGGTCGGGTCGACGACCCGACACTGCTGTTCCGCGGCCTCGAGGGCCTCGAGCGCATGGTCGAGATCGTCCGCACCACCGGCGAGGGGCCGCCGCACGACCCCGACCTGACCGCGGCGCTCGGCCACCCGGAGTCGCCTCCAAAAAAAGCGTAGGGGCGGCCTCGGCGAACCGGCCGGCGCCGGCGCCGCCACCCTCTCTGCGCGTTCGGACCGAAACGCTCGATCGCTTCCTGTCCTCGGTGGGCGAGGTGATCCTTGCGTCGCGGCAGCTGCGCACCACCACCGAAGACCCGGGGCTTCGCGGCGCCCAGGTGTCCGCGGGTTTCGACCGCATGGACCGCATGGTCGGAGACCTGCAGCGCCGTGCGCTCGGGCTGCGCACGGCACCGCTGCTGCGCGTGGTCGAGGCGCTCCCGCGTCTGGCCCGCGAGGTCGCGGGCGAGGTCGGCAAGAAGGTGCAGGTCGAGCTCCGTGGCGCCGAGCTCGAGCTCGATCGCGCGATCCTCGATCGGCTCTCGGACCCGTTGGTGCACCTGGTGCGCAACGCCGTGGACCACGGCCTCGAAGCGCCGGACGAGCGGCTCGAGGCGGGCAAGCCCGCCGAGGGCGGGCTGGTGGTGGACGCGCGACGCGAGAAGGACCAGGTGCGCATCTCGGTGATCGACGACGGGCGCGGCATCGATCTCGATGGCGTGCGGCGACGTGCCATCGAGGCGGGCGTCCTGCACGAGCACCTGGCCGACGACCTGCCGCCCCAGGAAGTCGCGGCCCTGGTGTTTCGCCCCGGACTCTCCACCGCCAACAGCGTGTCGCAGATCTCCGGGCGCGGCGTGGGCATGGACGCCGTCAAGGCCACCATCGAGTCCCTCGGTGGACACGTCGAGCTGGTCACGCGTCCGGGCCTCGGCACCACCACGTCGCTGGTGGTACCGATCACGGCCGCGGTGCAGCGCGTGCTCCTGCTGGGGATCGGCGGAGAGGTGCTCGGAATCCCCATCGCCAAGGTCGAGCGCGTGATCCAGATGCAGCGCGCCGAGATCGAGCATGCCGGCACCGAGCGCTTCGCCCTGGTGGAGGAGGAGCCCGTCGTCGTGATCGATCTGGCCGAGCGGCTCGGTCTAGGCGACCCCACCCAGGAGGGCGTGGCCCCGTTGGTGCTGGCCGAAGTGCGCGGAGAGCGCGTGGCGCTGCTGGTCGATCGCCTGGAGGGCCAGGAAGAGATCTACGTGAAGCCCGTGCCGCGCCTTTTCGACTGCTGTCGCGCGCTGGCCGGACTCACCGTGCTGGGAGACGGCGCGCCCGTCTTCTTGCTGGACCTGAACCAGCTTGCGTGAATCCGCCGAGCATCCGCGCAGGCCGGGCACGATCGGCGGCGAGGCCACCGAGGCGTCGATCGATCGCGTGCGCGAGCTCGCGAGCATCGGTGCGGGCCACGCGGCGACCGCGCTCGGCAACCTGCTGGATCGGCCCTGCCGCATGCGCGTCCCCCAGGTTCGGGTGCTGCCGCCGAGCGCGCTCGACGCGCCGTTCGTCATGAGCCGCAGCGACGACCAGGCCGACTCGCTCTCGGGGGTGTTCTTCGAGATCGAGGGCGGGCTCGGGGGCGTCCTCGCCATGTTGTTCACGCCCGCTACGCGCACGCTCCTGGTGGAGCAGCTCGTGGGCAAGCCGCGACGCGAGGTGGCCGACGCCGTCGCCGAGTCGGCGCTTCGCGAGTTCGGCAACATCCTCGTCTCCCACGTGGCCTCCGCCATGGCCGACACCCTGGGTGTGGCCGTGATCCCCTCGATCCCGATGCTGGTGGACGAAGGGGCGCCCGCCGTACTCGCGACCATGGTCGCGCCGCGCCAGCGCGATCGCGCCGCCGTCCGGATCGAGACCGAGATCTCCGACCGCATGGGCGAGATCCGCTCGGTGATGGTGTTCGTGCCCGACCGCACGACGGTCATCTCGTCGGTTCGCGCGCGCTGAACGACCACGGCGGCGCCGCCCTCGGTGCCTTCGGGGCAGCAGCCGGGGTCGTCTGATAGCCTGCCGGCGTGGAGCGCGAGAACCTGCGCGCCCTGCTGCGCTCGGTGCAGGAGGGCGAGACCGATCCCGACGAGGCGCTGTCCGCGCTCTCCGGGCCGGCGTTCATCGATACGCCGAACGCGCGCGTCGACCTGCAGCGCGCCGTTCGCCATGGCATCCCCGAGGTGATCTTCGCGCCGGGCAAGACGCCGGCCCAGGTGGTCGAGGTGGCCAAGGCGCTGCGCGAGGCCGGCCAGTCCGTGCTCGCCACCCGGTTGTCGCCGGAGCAGGTCGACGCTCTCGAAGCGGCCTTCGATGACGTGGGCCACGACGCGCTGGCGCGCCTGGCGTGGCTCGGGCCCGAGCCGGTTCGCCAGGGCAAGGGCACGATCGCCGTGGTCGCGGCCGGTACCAGCGACCTGCCGGTGGCGCGCGAGGCGCTCGGTGTGGCGGAGCGCTTCGGCAACGACGTGTCGCTGCTGGCCGACGTGGGCGTGGCTGGCATCCACAGGCTGCTGGCATCCAGCGACACGCTCGTGGCCGCGCGCGTGGTGATCGCCGTGGCAGGGATGGAAGGCGCGCTGCCCTCGGTGGTTGGCGGCCTGGTGGACAAGCCGGTGATCGCGGTGCCCACGAGCGTGGGGTACGGCGCGGCGTTCGGCGGGCTCGCCGCGCTGCTCGGCATGCTGACGAGCTGCGCCTCGAACGTGACGGTCGTGAACATCGACAACGGTTTCGGCGCCGCCTACGTGGCGACGCTGATCAACCGGCTTCCGTGATCGCGGACGACGCGTGAGCGGGCGCACCCTCCACCTCGACACGTTCTCGGGCATTGCCGGCAACATGTTCCTGGGCGCGCTGCTCGACGCGGGGCTCCCGCGCCGGGCCCTGAACGACGACCTGGCAGGCCTGCCCGTCGACTTCCGTTTGCGTGTGGCGAAGGTCACGCGGGGCGCCCTGGCAGCCCGCTATGTGACCGTCGGCGTGCCGAAGCCCAAGAAGACGGCGGCACGCACGAAGAAGGCGAAGGGCCGCGGACACGCGCACACCCACCCGCATGGTCACGGGCGTCACTACGACGAGATCCGGCGCCTGCTCGACCGGGCCAAGCTCGCGCCGGCGGTGCGCGATCGCGCCCAGGCCATCTTCGCCGCGCTGGCGCAGGCCGAGGCGCACGTCCACGGCGTGCCCATCGAAAAGGTGCACTTTCACGAGGTGGGGGCGGTGGACGCGATCGTGGACGTCACCGGTGCGGCGATCGCGGTCGAGCGCCTGGGCGTGGTGCGCGTCACGTCGTCGCCGGTGGCGCTGGGTCACGGCACGGTCGAGACCGCCCATGGCCGCCTGCCCCTGCCGGCGCCGGCCACGCTCGAACTGCTGCGAGGCATCCCGACCGTGCCGGCCCACGTGGCGTGGGAAACGGTGACGCCCACCGGGGCTGCGATCCTGCGCACGCTCGCCGGCGGGTTCGGCCCGCTGCCGGCGATGACCGTCGAGCGCGTGGGCCTCGGCGCCGGAAACGACCGGCCCGGGCCCATGCCGAACGTGCTGCGCGCCGTCCTGGGTCACGGCGAAGCCCTGGGTCACGACCGCGTCGTCGCGCTCGAGACGAACCTCGACGACCTGGTGCCGGAGCACTTCGACCATGTGATGCAGCGGCTGCTCGAGGCGGGGGCGCTCGACGTCTCGATCCAGCACGTGGTGACCAAGAAGAACCGCCCCGGGTTCCTGCTGCGGGCGCTCGCATCGCCGGCGCGCCGAGGGCAGCTCGCCGCGGTGCTCTTCGCCGAGACCCCGACACTGGGCGTGCGGGTGGTCGAGTCGGATCGGCTGGTCCTGCCCCGCGAGAACCTGCGCGTCGAGACGCCCTACGGGCGGGTCTCGGTGAAGGTCGCGCGCACGCCCGAAGGGCGGGCCGAGGTCTCCGCCGAGTACGACGACTGCAAGCGCGCCGCCCGCCGGCACGAGGCGCCGCTTCGCGACGTCGTGCGGGCCGCCGAGGGCGCCGCGCGCCGCAAGCTGGGCGTCTGAATCCCCTCTGCCGGGCCTCGAGGGTGCGGGTGGAAAACGACGCACCGCGCGCCGCGCTCCGCGTTGCACGTGTTCCGGGGCGCCCCTACGATCGGCAGCGGCCCCCCGCCACAACGCCCCTGCAATCAAGGAGCCACCCAATGGGGGATTTGCCGAACGCAGTGATCAAGCGCCTCATCGCCAAGCACGGCGAGGGCCTTCGCGTGTCGGGCACGGCCATCGAGCGTGCCGTGGCCGCCGCGGAGGACTACGTGGGCCGCCTGGCTCGTGAGGCGCACGCCTCGGCCGTGGCCGACAAGCGCAAGACGATCATGGACAGCGACATCGACAAGGCGCGCGAGAAGCTCGCCTAGTCGACGATCGGGACCATCGGACGCCCCGGGGCATCGTCCCGGGGCGTCCGTGTCGGTCCATCGATCGACCCGCTTCGGGCATCGGTCGGCACCCGCAGCGCCATACGCGCTGGCAAGGGGCGCTATCCGCGCTCGGGAAAGGGTGCGCCTTCCTCATCGGCGGGCAGCCGCGGGTCCAGCTCGACCCAGGGCACCCGTGAGCCCGCGAAGACCTGGTCTTCGACGCGGCGACCCGGGTCGCAGTCGAGCGTTCCGAGCCGCAGGCCGAGCACCTGCGGGATGGCGTCGAGCCGCTTGAACACGGGTGTGCCGCAGCAGCCCGCAAAGTGTCGCCGGATGCCCGGGCTCGACTCCCAGTAGCGCAGCTCCGCCTCGCCGGCGGTGATGCGGAAGTCGTCGCTTCGTACCGCGCAGGTCGTGCCGAAGCTCGCACCCGAGTGCTTGCGGCACTGCCAGCAGTGGCAGTGCGACATGGGCCCCACCAGTTCGCCGTCGATCTCGTAGCGGACGCGCCCGCAGGCGCACGATCCGTGCAGCATGCCACGACGCTAGTGCGCCCCAACGGAAAGCGCCCCGGGGCCTGGGCCCCGGGGCGCTCGATGTGCTCGGCTCGTCGCTGGGACGAGGCCGGACTACATCATGCCGGGCATACCGCCGCCCATGCCGCCCATGTCGGGCATGCCGCCACCGCCGCCGGCGCCCTTCTCTTCGGGCTTGTCGGCGATCATGGCCTCGGTGGTCAGCAGCAGCGAGGCAACGCTCGCCGCGTTCTGCAGCGCGCTGCGCACGACCTTGGTCGGGTCGAGCACGCCGGCCTTGAGCAGGTCCTCGTACTTCTCGGTCGCGGCGTTGAAGCCATCCGCGCCCTTGGCCTGCTTGACCTTGTCCACCACGATGGAGCCCTCGATGCCGGCGTTCTCGGAGATCCGCCGCAGCGGCTCCTCGATGGCGCGCCGGATGATCGAGATGCCCGCGGTCTGCTCGTCGTTGTCACCCTCGAGGCCGTCGAGCGCCTTCTGGGCACGGAGCAGCGCCACACCACCGCCGGGCACGATGCCCTCCTCGACGGCGGCGCGGGTCGCGTGGAGGGCGTCCTCCACCCGGGCCTTCTTCTCCTTCATCTCGGTCTCGGTGGCCGCACCGACCTTCACGACGGCCACACCGCCGACCAGCTTGGCGAGGCGCTCCTGGAGCTTCTCGCGGTCGTAGTCGGAGGTGGTGTCCTCGATCTGGTTGCGGATCTCCTGGCAG
>JANQOX010000020.1 GCA_028285625.1 Myxococcota bacterium | reverse complement strand
CCGGTGGAACCCGGTCAAGAACTCGGGCCGCATCGACGCCAGCAACCCGTGCTCCGAGTACATGTTCCTCGACGACACGGCCTGCAACCTGGCCAGCCTGAACCTGATGACCTTCCTCGACGCGGAGGGCCAGTTCCAGGTCGACGACTTCCGGCGCGCGGTGGCGCTCACGATCCTCGCCCAGGAGATCCTGGTCGATCACGCCGACTACCCGACGCCGAAGATCGCCGAGAACAGCCACCTCTACCGCCCGCTGGGCCTGGGCTACGCGAACCTCGGCGCGCTGCTGATGGCCGAAGGCACGGCCTACGACAGCGACGAGGGCCGGAATGTGGCGGCCTCGATCACGTCGCTCATGTGCGGCGAGGCCTACGCCACCAGCGCCGAGATCGCCCGGGCCATGGGCCCCTTCACCCACTACGAGAAGAACCGCGATCCCTTCCTCGAGGTGATCGGGCTCCACCGGTCGTCGGCCCAGGCCGTGCCGTCGGCGGGTGTGCAGCACGACCTCTGGCAGTCGGCGCGGGACGCCTGGGACCGCGCCGAGTCTCTCGGTCGCGACCACGGCTACAAGAATGGCCAGGTCACGGTGCTGGCGCCCACGGGCACGATCGCGTTCATGATGGACTGCGACACCACGGGCGTGGAGCCCGACATCGCACTGGTCAAGTACAAGAAGCTGGTCGGCGGCGGACTCCTCAAGATCGTGAACAACACCGTCCCCATGGCGCTGAAGGCGCTCGGCTACGACGGGAACCAGGCCCAGGCGATCCTGGACTACATCGACGAGCAGGAGACCATCGAGGGCGCGCCGGGCCTGCGCGACGAGCACCTGCCGGTCTTCGATTGTGCGTTCCGGCCGGTCAACGGCGAGCGCTCGATCAACTGGATGGGCCACATCCGGATGATGGGCGCCGTGCAGCCCTTCCTCTCCGGTGCGATCAGCAAGACCGTGAACCTGCCGGCCGACGCCAGCGAGGCGGACGTGAAGGCGGCGTATGTCGAGGGCTGGCGTCTCGGCCTCAAGGCACTCGCCGTCTACCGCGACGGTTGCAAGCGCACCCAGCCGCTCAATGCGGGCAAGGACGTCGAAGAGGCCGCGGACAACGTGGTCGACCTCGCCGAGCGCCGCGCCGCCCGGGTCAAGCTCGACGACGAGCGGCAGTCGGTCACGCACAAGTTCTCGATCGCCGGCCACGAGGGCTATCTCACGGTCGGGCTCTACGAGCACGGCGCACCCGGTGAGATCTTCCTGCGCATGGCCAAGGAGGGCAGCACCATCTCGGGCCTGATGGACACCATCGCCACGATGACGTCCATCGCCCTCCAGTACGGTGTGCCGCTCAACACGCTGGTGGACAAGTTCAGCCACACGCGGTTCGAGCCGTCGGGCTTCACGAACAACCCCGAGATCCCGATCGCCAAGTCGGTCACCGACTACGTGTTCCGCTACCTGGGCAACCGGTTCCTGGCGGGGGAGACCCTGGCGCCGGACGAGCAGGAGACCGACACCGACGCCGTGGGACTACGCGCGGCGGTGGCCGGTGGCTCCGGCGCGGGTGCCGATAGCGGCGGTACGGCGGGGGTCTTCGTCAACCAGGCCGATGCACCGACCTGCACCGAGTGCGGCTCGATCACGGTGCGCAACGGTGCCTGTTACAAGTGTCCGAACTGCGGAGCGACCAGCGGCTGCAGCTAGACGGGCGGTCGCCGCCAACGTCCTGTGGCGTCTCGAACAGGGGGGGTGAGGGACGCCGCGGAGCGCGGGGTCGGACCGGACGCAAGTCCGGCTTGGCCCCGCGCTTCTTCGTTTGGGCACGCTGGGGTCGGTCGAGGCCTGCTGGGGGCGCTGCTGGGCCCGGCCGGCGGCGGACTCGGCCCGGTCACCACCAGGGTCTCGCGAACGGCTACGATCCGCCATCTGGAGGCTCCATGGTTCTCGTGCGACTCGTTTCCATCCTCGCTTCGGCGGTCCTACTGACGGGCTGCCTCTCGATCAACGTCGGTACGGGCGGCACCGGCCCCCTGCGCGAGAAGGTCGTGTTCGGCGAGGGCGACGAGAAGATCCTGCTGCTCGACCTCGACGGCACCCTCGTCGAGGGTGCCGAGCGCTCGTCGTTCGGCTTCGGCGGCCGCGACAGCATCGTGGCCCGAACCCGCGAGCAGCTCGAGAAGGCGGCCGACGACGACGACATCCGCGCCCTGCTGCTCCGCGTGCGCAGCCCCGGCGGCACGGTCACCGCCAGCGAGATCCTGCACGGCGAGATCGCGCGCTACAAGCGCGAGACCGGGGTGCCGGTGATCGCGCAGTTCATGGGCGTGGCGACGTCGGGGGCCTACTACCTGGCCATGACCGCCGACCACGTGCAGGCGTACCCGACGACGATCACCGGTTCGATCGGCGTGATCTTCGCGGGCCTGAACCTCGCCGGCCTGCTCGACAAGGTCGGGGTCGAGAACCAGACGATGGTGACCGGGTCGTTCAAGGACGCGGGCTCGCCCCTGCGGCGCATGAACGACGCCGAGCGAGCGCAGCTCGAGAGCGTGATCGACGACCTGTTCGACCGCTTTCTCACCGTCGTCGACGAGGGCCGGCCTGGTCTCGACCGGGCACGGGTCGAAGAGCTCGCCGATGGCCGCATCTACAGTGCCGCTCAGGCGCTGGACGCCGGGCTGGTCGACTCGATCGGCGATCTGCCGTCTGCGGTCGACCTGGCCCGAGAGCGCGCCGGCCTCGAGGAGGCCCAGGTGATCGTCTACGGGCGTGAGAACGACCGCCGCAACAACCTGTTCTCGGCGGTTGCGCCGGTGCAGCCCGAAGCGGGCATGCTGGGCCGAAGCCCAGCCGACGCCCTGGCCGAGCTGGCGCGCCCCGCGTTTCTCTACCTGTGGTCGCCCGCGGCGACGACGCCGTAGGCGGCGCCGCTAGTACACCCAGCGCCCATCCTGGAAGCGGAACACCTCGGAGACCGGGGTGCGTTTGGCCATGCGGCAGCTCTTCTTGCTGCGCGCCGGGCAATTCCAGCGCTCCTCGACGTAGCGCAAGATGCCCACGAACGGCACGCGCGGTTGCCCGGTGGGCCGCAGCTCCAGCTGGTAGTCGCTGCCGTAGCGCCGGTGGGCCCCACCCTTGCCGGCGCGCTCGCTTCGCTCGGCGTCGGCCAGCGACTGCATCCAGCCATCCGCAAACTTGCGGAACGAGCGGTGCACACCCGTGGGGCGATCGCCCGGGTCCAGGGCTGCCGGCGGGCCTGCCCACGCGGGGGTGGCCACCGAGCCGAGTGCCAGACCGAGCAGCACCGGGCGCAGTGCCCGGCGGGCTCTCCCAATACGCTCTTGGGACGTTCTCAAGTCGAGATCTCCGGCGTCACGCGGCACCTCGGGATAGCACGGCCATCCGTCGGGGTCGCATGCAACAGCAAGCAGGTCGCTCGCAACACAAGCAGGGCAGGACGGCTCCGAGCCGCCTTGCATCCTCCCCGAGTCGCGGTGTGGGGTCGATCGGATGGCAGGCCAGCGACGATTGTGTGGCAAGTCACCCGGCGGGCCGTCGCGCGGGTTTTCCGACCCGCGGGGATCGGTACCTTTCCGGTCCATGAGCGAGCGGATTCTCGTCGTCGACGACGAGCCTGACCTTCTGGAGCTCGTGCGGATCAACCTCAGCCAGGCTGGCTTCGAGGTCGAGACGGCGGAAACCGGCCAGGCGGGCCTCGCCGCCGTGCGCGAGCAGGCACCGGACCTGCTGGTGCTGGACCTCATGCTGCCCGACATCCCCGGCACCGAGGTCTGCCGCCAGCTTCGCGCCGACCCGCGGTTCGAGAGCCTTCCGGTCGTCATGCTCACGGCCCGCAGCGAAGAAGTGGACCGCGTCGTCGGGTTCGAGCTCGGCGCAGACGACTACGTCGCCAAGCCCTTCAGCCCGCGCGAGCTCACGTTGCGGGTGCGCGCCATCCTGCGGCGCTCCGGGCGTCCGGCCGGCCCCGCGGCCGTGATTCGCGAGGGGCCGCTGCAGCTCGACGCCGACCGGCATCGCTGCCTCGTCAACGGTCACCCCATCGACCTGACGGCCAAGGAATTCAAGCTGCTCTCGACGATGATGGGCCGCCCCGGCCACGTGATGAGCCGCCAGCGGCTCCTCGACACGGTCTGGGGCTCCGAGATCACGGTCACCGAGCGCACCATCGACACCCACCTCAAGCGTCTTCGCGAGAAGCTCGGGGAGGCAGGCGACATGATCGAGACGGTCCGGGGAGTCGGCTACCGTTTCGCGGAGTGACGCGCATCCAGCTCAGGCTCGGGCTGGCGCTCGCCGGCCTGCTGGCGCTGGTCGTGTTTTCGGCCGGCGCGCTCGTCGAGCATCGCCTCGAAGTCGCAGAGCGTGCCGAGGTGCTGCGCTCCCTCGAGTCTCGGGCGCGTCTGGTCCGGGCGTCCCTGGGTGCGGACACCGACCCGTCCGAGCCGGGGCCCGCGCTTCATGCCGCGGTCGATCGCGCCGCCCGGGCTGCCGCCGCGCGCGTCACCCTGATCGCCGCCGACGGCCGGGTGGTCGCCGACTCGCACGTCGAGCCCGGGGCCCTCGCGCGCCTGGAGAACCACGCACGTCGCCCCGAGATCGTCGCTGCGTTCTCGGGCCGCGTGGGTACGCACACGCGATCCAGCGCGACGACCGGGCATCGCTACGTGTACGTCGGGCTCCCGCCGGGCCCCAGCGGCGTCGTGGTCCGGCTGGCAGAAGACCTGGCCGAGCTCGAGGCCGTGGCCGCCGCGCGGGTGCGGACCCTGGTGCAGGCCGGCGTGGCCGCGGTGCTGCTCTCGCTGGTGCTCGGGATCCTCGTCGGGCGCCGCATGCTGCGCCCGATCGACGAGCTGCGCACCGTGCTCGCGGGGATCAGCGAGGGAGACCTCGACCGGCGTCTGGCCTGGAGCTCGCGCGACACGCTCGGTGAGATCGGTGAAGTGATCAACCGTCTCGCCGACGAACTCCGCCAGCGGCTCGTCGATCTCACCGGCGAGAAGGAGCAGCTCGGCGCCGTGCTGCACGGCATGGTCGAGGGCGTGCTGGTGGTCGATCCCGACGGCCGCGTGGTGCTGGCCAACGCGCGACTGCGCGACCTGTTCGGCGCCTGGGGCGAGGTGGCCGGCCGGCCCGCGCTCGAAGTGATCCGCCGCGCCGACGTCGAGCGGGCGATGCTCGACGCGGCGCACTCCACCGAGCCCGTGGTGCTCGAGATCGCCGCCGGCGAGGACGGCACCCGACAGGTGGAGATGCACGCGGTGCGGTTCCCGGCCTCGGGCGAGCAGCTCGGCACGGTCGCCGTTTTCCACGACGTGACCGAGATCCGCCGGCTCGAGCGCGTGCGGAGCGAGTTCGTCGCCAACGTCTCGCACGAGCTCAAGACGCCGCTGACGGCGATCCTGGGTTTCGCCGAGACGCTTCGCGGCGAGGGCCTCGACGCCGAGCAGCGTGACCAGTACCTCGAGGTCATCCTGCGCCATGCTGGCCGCCTGAAGGCGCTGATCGAAGACCTGCTGGAGCTGTCGCGGATCGAAGGCCAGAAGGCGCCCGCGGTGGGGACCGAGGTCGATCCCGAGGCCGTGGCCACGAGCCTGCTCCGCGACCTGGCACCGCGCCTGGCTGCCCGGCAGACCGAGGCGGCGGTGTGCTGCCCCGATCCCGTGCGCGCCCTGGTGGACCGCCGGGCACTCGAACAGATCCTCCTGAACCTGCTGGACAACGCGATCAAGTACTCCGACGAGGGTGCCCAGATCGCGCTCCGGATCACCCGGGACGGCGACCGCATCCGCATCGACGTCAGCGACGATGGGGTGGGCATCCCCGAGCAGGACCAGGCGCGCATCTTCGAGCGCTTCTACCGGGTGGACAAATCCCGCTCACGCGATCTCGGCGGGACGGGGCTCGGACTCTCCATCGTGAAGCACCTCGCCCAGACCAGCGGGGGCGAGGTGTTCGTGGAGTCTCAGGAGGGCAAGGGCACGACCTTCTCGGTGCTGCTGCCCGCCGCCTGAGCAAGAGGCCCGGACACCCCCTCGGGGTCTTCCCTGGCCCACCCGGACCTTCGTCACGCCATCGTCACATTCGCGACGCCATTCGGACACGGTCTCTCCATAAAGTTCTCGCTGGGTTCACGAGGTCGCACGGGACTCGAGGAGGACGCCGGAGGCGCTTCACGGCTTCGTCGCGGGGGCGTCACATGCGTGTGGCCCGCCGTCGATAGTGTCCGACCGCTCCGGGCCGCTGCCCGCGAGCCATCGCCCGCCTCCGCCGAGGAGGGACCAGGAGTTTCGCATGCAAAGCCGCCTTCGACTCACCACGTTCGTCATCGCCGCGGCCGCCCTCGCGATCGCCGCGCCGTCGGGCGCTCGAGACCAGATTCGCGTGGTCGGTTCGTCCACGGTGTTCCCGTTCTCCACGGCCGCAGCCGAGCAGTTCGGCCGCTCCACCGCGTTCAAGACGCCGGTGGTCGAGAGCACCGGGTCCGGCGGTGGCCTCAAGCTCTTCTGCGGGGGCGTCGGGCTCGAGCATCCGGACGTCACGAACAGCTCGCGGCGCATCAAGGCCTCCGAGGTCGAGCTGTGCGCGAGCAACGGCGTCGCCGAGATCGTCGAGGTGCAGGTGGGCTTCGACGGCATCGTCCTGGCCAACTCGCGCGATTCCGCCCGATACGAGCTGACGCTCGAGCAGGTGTTCCTCGCCCTCGCCAAGCAGGTCCCGGTGAACGGAGTGCTCGTCGACAATCCGCACGAGAAGTGGAGCGACATCGACCCGTCGTTGCCCGCGGTCGACATCGAGGTGCTCGGCCCGCCGCCCACCTCGGGCACGCGCGACGCCTTCGTCGAGCTGGGCATGGAGGGCGGCGCCAAGGCCATCCCGATGCTGGCCGAGCTGCGCAAGAAGGACAAGAAGGCGTTCAAGGCCGTGGCCCACTCGCTGCGCGAGGACGGAGCCTACGTCGAAGCCGGCGAGAACGACAACCTGATCGTCCAGAAGCTCGGCGCCAATCCGAGTGCGCTCGGGATCTTCGGGTTCTCCTTTCTCGACCAGAACGCCGACCGGGTACAGGGGAGCATCGTCGGCGGGGTGGAGCCGACCTTCGAGAACATCGCGGCCGGCGACTACGGCGTGTCCCGCTCGCTCTACTTCTACGTGAAGAAGGCCCACGTGGGCGTCGTGCCTGGCATCCAGGAGTTCGTGGCCGAGTTCACGAGTGAAGCGGCTGCCGGCGACGACGGCTACCTGGCCGACAAGGGCCTGATCCCGCTTCCGGCGGACGAGCGCGAGAAGGTGCGCGAGTCGACCGCCGCCCTCACGCCGCTCGAACTCTGATCCGGAGGCCGCTGCGTGCTCCTCTTGCTCACCCTGGGGTTGCTCCTGGCGACCGGGCTGGCGTTCCAGCTCGGTCGCAGGCGCGCCGTGGCGGTGGTGGAGGGTCGCGCGAGCGCACTGCACTCTCGCCCCGTCTATCACGGGTCGCTCGTCGCGATCTGGAGTGTGTTGCCCGCGGCGCTGCTGGTGCTTGCTTTCGCCGTGGCCCAGCCGACACTGGTCGGAAGCCTCGTGATGGGCGGTGCGCCCGCGGCGGTCCAGGAGCTTCCCGAGGCCCAGAAGGGCGTGTTCCTCGCCGACGTGCGGAGCGTCGCCACCGGCAACATTCCGAGCCGCGAGCCGAGCCCCGAGGTACGAGCCGCGGCGGATCGCTACCGCGTGCTCACCCAGGTCGGCCATGCCTCGCTGGCGGTGCTGGTCATCTCGCTTGCCGCCGCGGGGCTGGGGCTGTCGCGTCGGCGCATCCGTGCGGACCATCGCGCCCGGGCCTCGGTCGAACGCGCGATCCAGGGGGTTCTGGTCGCCTCGTCGACGGTCGCGATCGCGACCACCGTCGGCATCATCCTGTCGTTGGTCTTCGAGGCCGCTCGCTTCTTCGCGCGCGTATCGCCGATCGAGTTCCTCCTCGGTACCTCCTGGAGCCCCCAGACCGCCCTGCGCGCGGATCAGGTGGCCAGCTCCGGGGCGTTCGGCGCCGTCCCCGTCTTCACCGGAACGCTTCTCGTCACGCTGATCGCCATGGCCGTCGCGGCCCCGATCGGGCTCTTCTCCGCCATCTACCTGGCCGAGTACGCGGGGCCCCGGGTACGGGCCTTCGTGAAGCCTCTGCTCGAGATCCTGGCCGGCATCCCGACCGTGGTCTACGGCTTCTTCGCGGCCCTTTCGGTCGCGCCGCTGGTGCGCGGCTTCGGCGAGTCGATCGGGCTGGACGTCGCGGCCGAAAGCGCGCTGGCCGCCGGCGCCGTGATGGGCGTGATGATCATTCCCTTCGTGTCGTCGCTGTCCGACGACGTGATCACTGCCGTCCCGCAGTCGCTGCGCGACGGCTCGCTCGGACTCGGCGCCACGCCCTCCGAGACCATTCGTCGCGTGGTGTTGCCGACAGCGCTTCCGGGCATCGTGGGCTCGCTGCTCCTGGCCGTCTCTCGCGCGATCGGTGAGACGATGATCGTGGTGATGGCCGCAGGCCTGGCCGCGAATCTGACGGCGAATCCGCTCGAGGCCGTCACCACCGTCACGGTGCAGATCGTGACGCTCCTGGTCGGAGACCAGGAGTTCGACAGCGCCAAGACCCTGGCCGCCTTTGCGCTGGGGCTGGTGCTGTTCATCGTGACGCTTGCCCTCAACGTGATCGCGCTGATGGTGGTCCGACGCTACCGGGAGCAGGTCGAATGAGCGCAGAGCAGGGCGCAGGCACGGGGAGCGAGAGCCCGCACACGACCGAAGCAGCGCGTGGGCGGTTGGCCAAACGCCACGCCCGCGAGAAGCGCTTTCGGGCCTACGGCGTGGCGGCGATCGCCACGGCCATGGCGGCGCTGGCACTGCTGCTCGGTTCCATCGCGCTCGGCGGACTTCCCGGCTTCTTCCAGCACACCGTCGAGCTCGACGTGACCTTTGCGCCGGACCTGCTCGATCCCGACGGGACCGGCGAGCCCTCGAGTCTGGCGCGTGGCGACCACGCGGGTGCCGTGAAGCGAAGCCTGCGCGAGCGCTTTCCCGACGCGTCATCCAGGCGCGACAAGCGCGCCCTCTACGCTCTGGTGAGCCGCGGGGCGGGAATCGCGGTGCGCGACGCGCTGGCCCGCGACCCGGCACTGCTGGGTCAGGTGGCCCCAGTCGAAGTGCTGCTGTCGGACGACGCCGATCGCTACTTCAAGGGCGAAATCGAGGCGGCGGCCGCCGAACAGAACCGCAAACTCTCGGACGCCCAGATCGGCTGGCTCGACGCGCTCGACGCCGAGGACCGCGTTCGCAACACGTTCCACACGCGGCTGCTCACGGCTGGCGACAGCCGAGAGCCCGAGCTGGCGGGCATCTGGGGTGCCACGGTGGGTTCGTTCCTCACCCTGCTGGTAACCCTGGCGCTGTCCTTCCCGGTGGGGGTCGCCACGGCGATCTACCTGGAAGAGTTCGCGCCGCGCAACCGCTGGACCGACTTCGTCGAGGTGAACATCAACAATCTCGCGGCGGTCCCGTCGATCGTCTTCGGGCTCCTCGGCCTGGCCGTCTTCTTGAACTTCGTGGGCATGCCGCGCTCGGCCCCCGTGGTGGGCGGCTTCGTGCTGGCGCTGATGACGCTTCCGACCATCATCATCGCCGCGCGCTCGGCGATCGCGTCGGTGCCGCCCTCGATCCGCGAGGCGGCCCTCGGCGTGGGCGCGTCGCCGACCCAGGTGGTGTTCCAGCACGTGCTGCCGCTGGCGATGCCGGGCGTGCTCACGGGCACGATCCTCGGCATGGCGCGCGCGCTCGGCGAGACCGCGCCGCTGCTGATGATCGGAATGGTGGCGTTCATCGTGGACGTTCCGAGCGGCCTGACGAGCCCGGCCACGGTGTTGCCGGTGCAGGTGTTCCTCTGGGCCGACAGCCCCGAGCGCGCCTTCGTCGCCAAGACGTCCGCGGCCATCCTGGTACTGCTAAGCTTCCTGGTGTTGATGAACCTGGCAGCGGTGCTGCTGCGGAACCGCTTCGAGAGGCGTTGGTAGCCATGTCCAAGCCGTTCTCCGTAGCTCCCGGGACGTTCGACGGCGCTCCTACGCGCAGTCCGGAGTACACCACGAAGATCTCGACCCGCGGGTTGAACGTCTTCTATGGCGACAAACAGGCGCTGTTCGACGTCAACCTCGACATTCCGCGCAACCGCGTGACCTCGCTGATCGGCCCTTCGGGCTGCGGCAAGTCGACCTACCTGCGCTGCCTGAACCGCATGAACGACGTGATCGAAGGCTGCCGCGTCGAGGGCAAGGTCACGCTGGACGGCGACGACGTCCACGACCGCAAGATGGACCCGGTGCAGCTGCGCGCACGCGTGGGCATGGTCTTCCAGAAGCCCAACCCGTTCCCGAAGTCCATCTACGAGAACGTGGCCTATGGCCCGCGCATCCACGGGCTGGTGGACAACCGCGCCGAGCTCGACCGCGTGGTGGAGAGCAGCCTCGAACGCGCCGGGCTGATCGACGAGGTGCGGGACCGCATGCATGAGCCCGGAACCGGGCTCTCGGGCGGTCAGCAGCAGCGCCTCTGCATCGCCCGCGCCATCGCCGTGGCCCCCGAGGTCATCCTGATGGACGAGCCGTGCTCGGCGCTCGACCCGATCGCCACCGCGCGCATCGAAGAGCTGATGGGCGAGCTGCGCGAGAACTACACGATCGTGATCGTCACCCACTCCATGCAGCAGGCCGCCCGCGTCTCCCAGCGCACCGCCTTCTTCCACCTCGGTCAGGTGGTGGAGGAGGGAGAAACCGGGCAGATCTTCACCGATCCCCGCGACCCCCGTACCCAGGACTACATCACGGGTCGCTTCGGATGATCCGCACGGAGGTGTCGCGATGACGCGCATTCTGGACCCGGTCCTCGAAGAGCTGCGCATGCAGGTGCTTCGCATGGGCAGCCTCGCGGAGGCCATCGTCGCCAAGGCGCTGCGAAGCGCGTTCGAGCGCGATGCGGCCCTCGCGAAAGCCGTGGCCGCCGACGACCTCGAGATCGACCGCCTCGACGTGGAGATCGACTCGGCCGTGCTGAAGGCGCTGGCCCTGCAGGCCCCGGTGGCGGACGATCTGCGCAACGTCTTCGCGATCAAGATGATCGCCACCGACCTCGAGCGCGTCGGAGACCTCGCGCGCAACATCGCCAAGAGCGCGCTCCGCCTGGCAGAGCAGGGCGAGGCCGACCTGCCGCCGAAGCTGCGCGAGCTCTCGGATCACGCGACGCGCCTGCTGCGCCGGGCACTCGATGCCTTCAGCGACCGCGATGCCGACCTCGCCCACCAGGTGCTCCGCGACGACGACGAGATCGACGAGCAGCAGGACCGCGTGGTCGAGCAGGCGATCCAGGACATCATCTCGCGGCCCGAGCTGATCTCGCAGGAGCTCGACTGCATCCTGATCGCCAAGAACCTCGAGCGCGTGGCCGACCATGCCACCAACATCGCCGAGGACGTGATCCTGGCCCTCGAAGCGCGCAACGTGAAGCACGCTTCCAAGCTGGCGAGCTAGACGCACACACGCGTTCGTCGGGGTGCCTGCATGGTCGGGGGGCCGGATCGAGAGGGGTTGGACCGCGGCGAGCGCTTCGTCGCGCTGCTGCGGCCCGCGGTACGACAAGCCGCGGCCGTCGCGCGCGCGCTCGAAGGCCGCGTCGCCAACCGGCCCAAGCACGGCGAGTCCACCGAGGTGAAGGCCGCGCTCACCATCGCCGATTCGGCGGCCCAGGAGGCGATCCTGGTGGTCCTGCGCGACCACTTCCCCGAGGTGGCCCTCGAGGCCGAAGAGGACACGCCGACCGTGGGCCAGTTTCCGGCCGACGCCCCCGAGGTGGTGGTCCTCGACCCGATCGACGGCACCCTCAACGGCTACCTGGAGGCGCGCGGGCCCTACGCCGTGATGCTCGGCCTCGCCGAGGACGACCGCTTTCATGCCGCACACGTGGCGCTGCCGCGGGAGGGCATGTTCCTCGACGGCCTGCGCGATCACGTGCCGTCTCGCACACGGCCGCGCGGCGAGCCGCGCCCGATTCGCGCCAGTGCCGACGGCGCGCGCGTGCTCGTCTCGTACACCCTGCCCGAAGAGGTGACCGACCGGCTTCGGGCGGCCGGCTACGAGGTGGCGATGGCCTGTGGCGGAGCCATCTCGGTGGCGCCCCTGCTGCCCGGGGTGTGCGCAGGGCTGCGACTCGCACCAGCCGGTAGCCGCATCAGCGAGCGCGGCCGCATCGGTCTGGTGCTCTCGCGCGGCGGCGGCGCCGTGGCGCTCTGCGAATCGGGGGCCCCATTCCCCGACGACATCCGTGCGCCGGCCCGGGTCCTGACCGTGGCGGCCGAACCCGGCGACGCCGAGGCGCTGCTGCGCGCGGTCGAGCCCGCGCTCTAGCGCCGCCCGACCGGACGTTCGGCCTCGTCACCAGGCCCGGACTCTCGACCGGGCCCACCTGCCTACATCTGGGTGTAGTCGGGTCCCTCGCCGCCCTCGGGCGTGGTCCAGGTGATCACCTGGTACGGGTCCGCGATGTCGCACGTCTTGCAGTGCACGCAGTTCTCGTGATGGATGAAGAGCTTCTTCTTTCCGGGCTGCTGGTCGTCCGGGACCATCTCGTAGACGGCGGCCGGACAGAACGACTCGCACGGGTTGCCGTACTCGAGGGTGCAGACGTCGCTGCAGAGGTTCTTGTCGGCCACGACCAGGTGCGAGGGCTGGTCCACCTCGTGCTGGGTGCCGCTGAAGCCAACCAGGTGTTCCTTGCTGAAGGTGAGCTTGCCGTCGAACTCGAACTTCTCGGGCTCGCGCTTCGAGGGCGGCAGCTGGTCGAGCTTGAGGTAGGCCTTGTGGCCGGGGTGGAACTCGAAGTCGGGATCGAGCCCCGCGCCGTCGGTCAGGAACCGCCGCACGGGCTCGTTGATGAAGAAGAACCCGAGCCCCTTGGCGAACGACGAGTGGTGGTTGCGTGCGCCGTAGTGCTCTTCGTGGGCCCAGCTTCCGCGGTAGCGCTCGGCGTAGCCGCCGAGGGTGACCGACGAGAAGTCGTCCCGGGCCAGTGCGTCGACGATCGTGTCGGCTGCGAGCATGCCCGACTTCATGGCCAGGTGGACGCCCGAGAGCTTCTCGGCGTTGCAGAACCCGGCCGAGTCGCCGACGAGCAGGGCGCCGTCGGTGTAGAGCTTGGGCATGGCAGACTGGCCGCCCATGGGGATCGCTTTCGCGCCGTAGCGCACCAGCTCGGCGCCCTCGAACAGGTCGCGGAAGAAGGCGTTGGTCTTGAGCTTCTGCGCACGGAGGTGCGGGTCGTTGTGCGGGTTCGGCGAGTCGAGCGCCGTCACCAGCCCGTACGACACGAGGTTGTCCTTCATGTCGTAGAGCCACATGCCGCCGAAGGCCTCCGGCAGCATCTCCGGGATCATCCCGTGGATGACCCGGCCCGGCACGTGCTTCTCGGGGCGAACGCGCCAGATCTCCTTGATGCCCGTCTCGAAGACCTGCGGGTTCTCGCCCTGCATGCCGAACTGGTCGATCAGCTGCTTGGTGAGCGAGCCGCGCACGCCTTCACCGAGCACGGTGACCTTGGCCAGGATGTCCATGCCAGGCTGGAAGTTCGCCTTGGGCTTGCCGTCCTTGTCGATGCCCATGTCGCCGGTGCGAACGCCGACGACACGGCCGTCGTCGGACAGGATCGTGTCGCCCGCGAAGCCCGGGTAGATCTCGACGCCCTTCTCCTCGCACTTCTCGGCGAGCCACTTGGTGATGTTGTTGAGCGAGGCCACGTGGTAGCCGCGCTTCTGGAATTCGGGGAGGTTCATCGGCAGGCGCACGTACTTGCCGGCAGTGAACACGTACGTCATGGGCTTGTCGCAGACGTACTCGGTGGGGAAGCCCTGCTCGGCGAAGTCGGGCATCAGCTCGGCGATGCCGCGCGGGTTCACCACCGCGCCGGAGAGCATGTGGTCGCCGATGTTCGCGGCCTTCTCGATGACCAGGATCGTGGGCGGCTCGATGGGGCTCTTGCCCTCGGCGCTGGCCTGGGCGTTGTGCGCCTCGATCTGGTTCGTCAGGTGGTAAGCGGAGGCGAGGGTCGCGGGGCCCGCACCCACGAACAGCACGTCGACCTCCATGCTCTCGCGTTCGATCTCGGCGTTCATGTCTTCCTCCGCATGGGTTGGCGGCGCGGCGCGGCCCCGCGGGGCGCGCAAGCAGAACAGGGCTCGAAAGAACCACGTTCGGGGCCGTGGGGACGTGACCGACGATAGGAGACCCCCCGCCGGGGTCAAGGCGACCAGAGCCCGCGAAAGCGCCCGCGCGGGTCCTGATTCCCTTTTGGTTCCGTGTGGTTTGACCGTTCTGGGCCGGCTGTCTAGACTGCCGCGCCCGGCCTTGGACCGGCTTCGAGGGAGTGGCGACGCGATGGCGACGATGATCACCGAAGAGTGCATCAACTGTGGCGTCTGCGAGCCCGAGTGCCCCAATGAGGCGATCAGCGAGGGGGTCGAGACCTTCGTGATCGACCCGAAGCTCTGCACCGAGTGCGTGGGCTTTCACGACACCGAGCAGTGCGCCGAAGTCTGCCCGGTCGACTGCTGCATCCCCGACCCGAACAACGCCGAGCAAGAGGCCGCGCTCTTCGAGCGCGCCAAGCTCGTGCACCCGGACAAGGCGTCCGGGCTGGTGCTGTCGTCGGAGACTTCTCGTTTCCAGCGCGAGTAGCGGGTCGCACGCATGTCCCGGACCCCGGAAGAGCTCTCGGCCGGTCTGGTCGCGATCGCGCGCGACTTCCTGGAGGCCCACCGGCGCCTCTCGAAGGTGGCCGAACTCCACCGGGACGGCTCGCTGCGGTTTCCCGACGTCCGCGCGCTGGTCGGCGACGACGAGGGCGCCGTGTTGTTCCGGTTGAAGGAGCGCAGCCACGCGCTGTTTCGAGACCGCCCCCACGAGAGCGTCGTGGGCCCCGACTCGTTGTTCGACCTGGCGGTGGGGTCGCTGTTCCACGAGGCGATGAAGTTTCGAGAGAACTTCTACCAGCGCGACGCCTACGGTCCGAAGGTGCAGGCGCTGCGCGAGAGCCCGGTGCCCGAGGCGGCCGAGCTGCTCCGGGAGTTCGAGAAGATCCTCGAGGGTGCCCGCGACCGCCTCGACGAGGCGCTGCAGGAGGCGCTGATCCTGATGGCGCAGACCACCAATCTGTTCCGCGCGCTCTTGCGCGCGCACGCCACCGATGGCTTCGTCACGCGCTTCCTGGTGAGCCGGCCGGCCGAAGTCGCGGCGGCCTTCGGCTCGGACCTCGACGAACTCCTGGCCGACGTGCACGGCAGTGCGCGCGAGGGATTCGCACGCGCTGCACGATCGTTCGCGTCGAGCGGGTTCTTCGCCGAGGCGGCGCGCGCCTACGAAGCACTGGAGGCGCGCGGTGGCGCGGGCGAGGCGAGAAGGCTCGGCGCCTACGCGCGCGGCATGCAGGCCTGGCTCGAACGACGCTACGACGACGCCCTCGACGAGCTGGCGGTCTTCGCCGACGGCGAGCCCGCGCCCGAGGATGCCGACCTGCGGTCGTTGGCCGGGGCGGCACTCTCGCGCATGCCCGCGCTGGTGGAGGCCGACGATCCGGCCGATCTCGGGGGCCGGGCCGCAGCGCTGGCCGACCGAATCGCCGCCGCCTGATCCAGCTCGGCCGATCGGGTGCGGCGCTTGCCGCCTTGCTAGTCGGCGGGGGGATCGCGCAGGACCGCGCGCAGCACGAAGTGCTTCACCTCTCGGCCGCGCCAGGTCACGACCTCGTCCGCGAAGATGTCGTCGACGTCGAGCACGGCCCCGCCCAGCGCACCCGTGGCGTAGTGGAACACCATGGCGCCCAGCAGGGACTGGAACATGTGCCGTGACGAGCGCTTCACGAAGGCACCGGCATCGACGCCCTCGCGGTGGAAGCGGAACAGGCGGCCGACCAGGCCTTCGATGGCCGCGCGCAGCTCGTCCACGGCGCCGTAGTCGAGCCGGTCCACGAACACCCGCACCAGGATGCGGCTCCACGTCGGGTAGCGCGCGAGCAGGTCGTTGACCGTGTCGAGCAGGGCCTCCAGGCGCTCGCGAGGCGTGCCGGGCCCATCGATGACGCCGACCAGCACGTCGTCGAACGCGCCGATCATGCGGGTCAGCACGGCCTCGTAGAGCGCCGCCTTGCTGTCGAAGTAGTAGTAGAGCGCGGTCTTCTGGACGCCGACGCGTTCGGCGATGGCCTGCAGGTGCGCGCCCGAGTAGCCCTCGCGCGCGAACTCCTCTTCGGCGACCTGCATGATGCGCGCGCGGGTATCGGCCCCGCTGCGCTCGCTGTCGCCCACGCTAGGGGGCCTCGGCCGGGCGCGCCTCGGGACGACCGCGGAAGTAGATCCAGCCGGAGACCCCCGCCACCACGAGCGCGATGCCGATCCACTGGGGTTCGGTCATGCCCAGGGCGACCTTCGGGTTGATCCGCAGCATCTCCACGAAGAACCGGCCGAGTCCGTTGAGGGCCAGGTACTCGCCGAACAGGAAGGGGCTGGTCTTGCGCCGCTTCCACAGCAGCCCGGCCACCAGGAGCAGCCAGACCGCCTCGTAGAGCTGCGTGGGGTGCACCGTCTCGAAGACCGGCGGCGCGCCTTCGGGGAAGGCCACGCCCCAGGGAAGGTCGGTGGGGCGGCCATAGTCGTCGCCCACCAGGAAGCAGCCCACGCGCCCGAGTGCCTGTCCGAGCGCGGCCGCGATCGAGACACAGCTCGACACCACGCGCACGGGCATGCCGTGGATGCGCGCACCGAGGGCCACGGCGATCGTGCCGCCGATCAGTCCGCCGTACCAGGTGATGCCGGCCCGGGCGAAGAGCAGGCTGCTGAAGTCCGCGCCGGTGCGGAGCGACTCGTCGATGGCGAAGTAGAGCTTCGAGCCCAGCACGCCGCCGGCCATGGCGTAGATCAGCAGCGTGGACGAGAGCTCGGGGTCGAGCCCGTACTCCTTGAGCCGCACGCCCGTGTGCCATGCGGCGACCAGGAAGCCGGCCGCCATCATCACGCCGAACGAGCTGATGGGGAAGTCGAAGAACGGGATCCGGAAGAGCTCGGGATACACGGCGCGAGCCTAGGCGCGGCGGCGAGCGGGCGCTAGCGCGACCCGCGCGATCTTCGGACGCTGCGTGCGCGTTCCCGGGCGCCCGTGGGTGTCGGATCAGCTCGTGGGAAGCGAGACGGCGAACGAGGCGCCGGCGCCCGGCGTGCTTTCCACCCAGGCCCGCCCGCCCTGGGTCTCGGCGATCTTCTGCACGATCGCGAGGCCCATGCCGGTCCCCCGGTGGCCATCGCGACCGGGGCCGAGGCTCTGGAAGATCTCGAACACGCGCTCGTGGTGCGCGGGGTCGATGCCCTTGCCATTGTCCGTGACGCGCACGACGTGGGTTTCGGGTTCGGTGTCGATCGAGACCACGATGCGCCCGTCGTTCCGTTCGCCCATGTGGTCCACCGCGTTCGTGATCAGGTTCGAGAGCAGCTGGTAGAGGCGCGTGCGGTTGCATCGCAAGACCGGGGCGTCTGCGGGCATTTCGAGGGCGATGCCGGCCGCGTCGAGCCGCGGTTTGAGCTCGGCGTGCAGCTGTTCGAGCAGGCCCTTGGGCTCGACCCAATCCTCTGCCGGGCCCTTGCGTGCGATTCGCGACAGCTCGAGCAGGCTGCCGATCAGGTCTTCCATCGAGCGCCCCGCCTCTTCGATGCGGCGCAGGAAGTGGCGGCCCTTGTCGTCGATGCGGTCGCCGTAGTCCTCGAAGAGCAGCCGGCTGAATCCGAGGAGCGACATGAGTGGCGTGCGCAGGTCGTGGGACACGGCGTCGACGTAGTGCTCGAGTTCGGCGTGCTTGCGCGCGAGGTCGTCCTCGACGCGCTTCTGCTCGGTGACGTCGCGCACGTAGGCGACGGCCGCCATGGGTGCGCCCGGCTCCTGGGGAAGCACGCTCACCGAGACCGAAACCCTGCGACGCGCGCCGTCGCGCCGACGCACGTCGAGCAACTGACCGCGAAGCGGCCGCTCGGGCTCCAGCGCTTCGGCGATGCGCTCGGCGTCTTCGGGCGAGGGCAGCAGCAGCGCCAGCGGCTGGTCCACCAGTTCTTCCGCGCGGTAGCCGGTGAGCTCTTCGACGGCCGGGTTGGCGTAGGTGACGAAGCGGCTCTCGTCGACGACCAGCACGCCCTCGGGCGCGTTCTCCAGCACCGAAGACAGGAAGCGCAAGCTCGGTTCGGGCGTCGCGCTGCGCCGAGGCGTCGCATCGATGCGGAGGATCGCGATGGTGGCGGCGTCGGGTCGCGCACATCCGATGCGCGCGGCCGAGATGCGCACGCGCACCGAAGCGCCAGTGGGCCCCATCAGTTCGAGCGCTTCGTTCGACACGTGGCCGCGGTTGCGAAGCTGCCCGGCGATTTCTTCGGCGCGGGTGGGGTCGGCCGCGAGGTCGACCCACGAGGTTCCCGCGAGGTCGGTCGAGCCGAGCATGCGGCCGAGTGGCGCGCTCACCCAGGCGATGCGCCCATCCCCCTCGATCAGCGCGACGGCTTCGTGCAACGAGGTAATCCCCTGAACCAGGGGCAGCACGGCGCTCGCTTCGATGTCGGACCGGGGGGTGGCTGCTTGCATGCGTCCTCGAGGTTGGCCGACCGTGCAGTGGGTGATCGCCGCGGGTAAGTGCGTTGCACCCGCCCGGACAGAAGGCAGCCCTCTCTCCCCCATCCTTCGCTGTCCCGCAGATGGGCGTGTGCTCCAAGCTACGGGAAACGGAGAGTATCAGAGGCCGAAAGCGGGTTTCAATCGAAACACTGTTGCATCTCGGCGACGACGCCGTGCCGAGCGCGCCAAGCCCCTGATGGTGTTTCAGATTCGGGACGGCCTCGGCCATGCGCAGCGCCCGCGGGGCAGCGCGTCACCCGTCGTATCGGCGGGCGCACTCACTGTTGCCGCGGGTGAGCAACCCGAGGGGACCCCTTCGGGGGAGCCTTCATCGAGTTCGCTTGGCCCGGCTCCTGGGAATCGGATAGGTTCGAACCCGCCGAAGGATCCACGCCCTCGGCGCTGCAGCGGCCTCGCGAGTCCCAGACGCAATCCGGGAACGAACGCCCGATCCGCCCGCGCGGACGAGGCCGCAGCAGATAGGAGACCCCCACCATGCGCAAGCACAGCCGAATGCGACTGTTGCTCCTCGCGGCATCGGCCTCGCTGATGTTGTCGGGCACGCGTGCACCGGAGCCCGAGCCGGTCGTCGCGGCGCCGGTGGTGACGGAACCCACCGTGCTCCAGGACGTGGCGCGCACGCTCCAGGCCAGCAACCGCCATCTGCCCGAGGCGCAGGCCGACCGCATTGCCGAGGCCGTCGTGCGCTACAGCCGCAAATACGACCTCGACCCGTCGCTCGTGACCGCCGTGATGCTCGTCGAGAGCGGCGCCCGGCAGGGCGCGCGAAGTCCCAAGGGCGCCCTCGGCCTGATGCAGGTCATGCCGCACATGCTGCGTCCCATGGGCCTGGCCGGGAACCCGTCGAGCGTCGAAACCAACATCGAGGCCGGCTGCATGATCCTGGCCGACAACATCCGCCGCCTCGGTGAAGAGGACGGCATCTCGGCCTACTTCTGGGGTTCGCAGATCCGCGGCGTCGCGTACCTGAACCGCGTGCAGGCCGCCCGCGAGCGGGTACGCGCGGAGCTCCGCTCGTAGCGAGGCCTGGTGGAGCTCCGCTCGTAGCGAGACCCGGTGGAGCTGCGCTCGTAGCGCGAGCGCGCCGGCGGCGTCGGGCCGGGCTGCGTGCGCCGCATGGGTCGTCATCCCACTTCAACCCGGGGCACGGTTCGCCTAGGATGCGCCCATGACGGCGGTGCGCAGGGTCGAGTCGACGTTCACGGGTCACGGGGGCCTGCGGATGCTTCGCCGCGCCTGGCTTCCCGATGCGCCCGAGCGGGTGCTCGTGCTCGTGCACGGATACGCCGAGCACAGCGGGCGCTACGACCACGTGGGCGTCTGGTTCGCCGAGCGCGGGTTCGCCGTCCACGCCTACGACCAGCGCGGGCACGGCCGCTCGGAGGGCGCCCGCGGCCACGTGGACCGCTTCGCCGACTTCCTCGAAGACCTCGAGCGGCTGATCGCCGTCGTGCGCGAGGCGCACCCCGGCCTGCCCGTGACGCTGTTCGGCCACAGCATGGGCGGACTCGTGGTGTCGACGCTGCTGGTCGAGCGCGATCCCCTGGTGCATCACGCCGTGCTCTCGGGGGCGGCGCTCTCCGTCGCCGACGCGGTGCCCGCCTGGCGCGTGCGCGCCGCGCGGCTGTTGCGCCGGCTGGCGCCCACGCGCAGCATGGCGAGCGGCCTCGACCTCGACGGCCTCTCGCGCGACCCCGAGGTGCTTCGCGCCTATCTCGAAGACCCGCTGGTGTTCCGCACCATGACGATGTCGCTCGCCGGCGAGATGCTCGACGCCTCGGCCCGCACGGCGCGCAGCGCCCATCGGGTGGGCGTGCCCGTCCTGCTGCTCCACGGCGAGGAGGACCCGCTCTGCGCGGCCCGCGGCAGCGAGGCCTTCGCCGCCGATCTGCGCGTGGCCGGTCATGGCCTGCGGATCTATCCCGGCCTGCGCCACGAGATCCTGAACGAGCCCGAACGCGAAGAGGTGATGACCCACGCGCTCGAATGGCTCGACGAGAAGGCGGCGAACCGTTGAGCAAGGACGGCCTCACCCATCTCGACGCCCAGGGCCGCGCCCACATGGTGGACGTCGGAAGCAAGCCCGTGACCGAGCGCGTCTGCGTCGCGCGCGCCGAGGTGGAGATGGCCCGCGCCACCCTCGAAGCGGTCTCGGCAGGCCGCGTGCCGAAGGGCGACGTGCTGGCCACGGCGCGGCTGGCCGGAATCCAGGCCGCCAAGCGCACCGCCGACTGGATCCCGCTGGCCCACCCGTTGGCGCTCGACCAGGTCGAGGTCGAGGCGGTCTGTGACGCAAGCGGGCCGCGGGTGCGCCTCGAGGCCACCGCGAGGGCCCAGGCGCGCACCGGCGTCGAGATGGAAGCGCTGGTCGCCGTCTCGGCGGCGGCGCTCACCATCTATGACATGTGCAAGGCGATCGATCGGGGCATGACCGTTTCTGGGGTCCGGCTCGTATCCAAGACAGGCGGCAAGAGCGGCCGCTGGACGCGGCCAGGAGAAGAGGACCTCGGTGAATAGGCCCCGCGGGGAAAACGTCGAAGCCACGAAGCAGGTCGCAGCGGCGCCGTGTGCAGGGCACGAGCCGTCGGCGCGACCCCCGGTTGCGGGGAACCCTCCCCGGGTCCGCGGAGTCCAAGAGGCGTGTCTTTCGTGAGCGAACCCATCCTCGATCGTCCCCGTCCGGTAGCGGCGCGGCGTGATGCCGCGCTGCCCGAACCCCAGGCACAGGATCCCGATCTCGAACTGGTCGACCGCTGGCGCGACGGCGACGAGAGCGCCTTCGCCAGCCTGGTGCGCCGGCACCACGGTCGCACCTTCGGACTGCTGGTGCGCATGCTCGGCAGCCGCGAAGAGGCCGAGGACGCTCTTCAGGAGACGTTCCTCAACCTCCATCGCCACGGCCACCGGTTCCGCCGCGAGGCGCGCTTCGGCACGTTCGTCTACCGCGTGGCCATGAACGCGGCCCTGAACCGGCGGCGCAGCCTCGGCCGACGCCGGGCCCAGCTCGAGCGCCTGGCCAGCCGCCAGGCGGCCGGGGACGACCTGCCGCAGTCGCCGCGCGGCCCCGAGGCCGGCGTGGTGCAGGGCGAACTGCGGGCGCGCGTACAACGCGAAATCCAGGCGCTGTCGCCGAACCTGCGGGGCCCGCTCGTGCTGTATGACCTCGAGGGCCTGCCCTACGGCGAGATCGCCCGCGTGCTCGAGCTGCCCGAGGGCACGGTCAAGTCGCGCATCCACCGCGCGCGCCGCGCGCTGCGCGAGCGGCTCATCGATCTGGTCTCCGAGTCGGACGACGAGAGCGAGGGCGCGGGCCAATGAGCCTGCGCCTGGGCCACCGCCGTTTCCGCGACCAACTCTCGGACTATGCGGATGGCCAGCTCTCGCCGCGCCTGGCCACGCGGTTCGAACGACACTTGGCGAGCTGCGCCGATTGCCGCAAGGAACTCGGCGAGCTGCGTCGCATGCTCGAGCTATTGCACGACCTGCCGGCCGCGGAGCCCGGCCCGGGTTCGGTGGACGCGCTGTTACGGCGCATGGCCGAGACCGAGGCGCGTCCTCGGCGATGGCTTTCGGCCTGGGGTGCGCCCGTCGCGGCGGCCGCGGCCGGATTGGCAGCCCTCTTGTTGGTGCAGGACGTGTCGGTGTCGATCGGCTTGCCGGGTAGCGCGGTGCGCCCCGAGGCCCGCTCGGCTTCGTTGGTCGCGGCCGAGGCGCGCGCCTTGCCGCGGCGTCCGGCTCCGCCCGCTCCCAGCACGGCCGCGATGCTGGGCCGGCGCGCCGAGTTCGCACCGGCCACGCCGGGCGCACCCTCGGGGGCGTCTTCCTCCGGGCGCAGCGCATTGGCGGCGTGCATCGGGTCTCGCGATACCCGCGACTGCATCCGGTACCACTGGATGCTCGATCTCGCGGGCCGCGACGTCCCCGCCTTTCTCGAGGTGTTCGAGTCCCTGCCCGAGGCGGCGCGCCCGCGCCTGGCGGGCGACCTCGCCGACCTGGCTCGCGGGTCGGGCTCTGCGACGGCCATCGCCGACCACCTGCGCGCCAGCCGCGACCCGCGCGCGGCGACCCTGGCTGCGCGATTCGCCGCCGTGGGCCGCCGCTGATCCGGCGCCGTCGGCTGGCGCGGAGTCTTCCGGGGCGTCTGCGTCGCGTTCGTTCCGGCCCGGTCCGGGGTGCCCGACGATCTGGTAGGCTCCCCCGTCCCTGGTGCCGGGTCTGAGGGATTTCGCGAACGTGCCGCCCCTGCTTCGTGTTCTGAGCGCGACCATTCTCGCGCTCGTCGTCGCGTTCGCCTCCGCGTGGGTTCCCTCGCAGGCGATTGCCGTCGAGACCATCCACCTGATCCCCGACGATCGCGCCAGCTGGCGTGCCAGCAACGTCTTCAACTTCCTGCGCCCCGGCCACAACTACGGCCAGCGCACCATCCTGGTGGAGACGTCGCCGCCCGGCGCCACCGTCGACCTCTTCTACATCCGATCCAACTTCCAGAAGCGCTACGAGCAGGCCGAGGCGCCCGTGCGCATCGTGCTGCCGACGCGAGCCCAGGCCGGCAAGCGCGACGCCGTGATGGTGCGTGCCTTCCTCGAGGGCTATCGGCAGCGCGAGACCAGCGTTCGCGTGTCGTCCAAGCAGGACAAGGTGCGCCTCGAGCTCGAGGCGCTTCCCAACACCTTGGAGATGGCGTCGCACACGTACTTTGCGGGTCGCGGGTCGCTCGCGTTCCTGACCAAGGAGCCGCTCCAGGTTCGCGTACAGAAGGCGCCGACCGGCTTCAGCGTGGTCCTGGCCGAGACGGCGCGCGGGCCCGACGTGCAGCTCGAGGGCCTCCGCAGCCCGCTGGTGGACCAGGTCGAGGTGCTGCAGCTCGGCGAAGACCTGCTGGTGCGCGTGGACGTGCCCAAGGGCACCGAGGTCGATCTGCGCTCGCGCCAATCGCTCGACCAGGTGCGCGACCTCTACGTGTACTCGGTCGAGATGGTCCCGGCGGACGGCGGCGTCGCCGCGGTCCAGCGCGCGCGCGCGGTGCTGGCGGCGATCGGTACGGCCGACGTCAGTGGCTGTGCGCTGCGCTTCGACGAGGTGCTGCGCGACGCGCTCGACCCCGCGGAGCTGGCACGTGCACTGGCGCCCAAGGGCTCGTTCACCGATCCCTACCTGCGTGCTGCCATGAAGCGGCTGGGGGAAGTCTCGCCGGGCGAGCGCGTGGCCATGGTGGATGGCTCGCAGTTTCGGACCTCGAGCCCCATCGAGCTGACGGCCGCCATGAGTCAGCCCGCCGATGCCAAGGGCTACCTGGCCCTGCTGCGCGCGCTCGTGGCAGGTCTCGAACCCGAATCGCATCGGGACGAGACCCTCCGCAGCCTGGTGGCCCCGTCGGTGGGTGCGGAGTCATTCGGTGCGATGCTGTCCGATGCCCAGGCCGCCGAAGCGGCGTGCCGCGGCGGCGCGCCCGCCCCCTAGTTCGCCGCGCGTTCGCGCGCGACCCCATCCCCGGTCCCGGGGAGATTCCCATGACCACCCAGGCCGACCTCTTCGTCGAAGAGGCCCGCTCGGGCCCGCGCGAGCGACTGGCGGCGCACGGGCCCGAGCCGCTTTCGGATGCCGAGGTGCTGGCGCTGCTACTGGGCAGCGGTGCACGCGGGCATCCGGCGCCCGCACTGGCCAACGCGATCCTCGCGCAGACCGGCGGGCTCGCGGGGCTGGCGCGCGCCGCGCCGGCCGAGTTGCGCGGGCTGCACGGCATCGGCGCGGCTCGCACGGCGCGACTGCTGGCGGCGGTCGAGTTGGGCCGCCGCCTGGCCGCGCGAAGGCTGCGCCAGGGCGACGCCTTTCGCGGCCCGGCGGACGTGCACCGCCACTTCCATGCGCGGCTCCGCGACGCACCCTGCGAGCGGTTTCTGGTGGTGTTGCTCGACGGCCGGCATCGCTACGTGCGCGAGGTGCAGGCGTCTCAGGGCACGCTCACGGCCAGCCTGGTGCACCCCCGCGAGGTGTTCCGGCCCGCCCTGCGCGAGGCCGCCGCGGCCGTAGTGCTGGTGCACAACCACCCGAGCGGAGACCCCACCCCGAGCGCCGAGGACCGCGACCTGACCGAGCGGTTGGCCCGGGCAGGCGATCTGCTGGGGATCCCGGTGCTCGACCACGTGGTGGTGGCCGAGCGCGGCTACGTGAGCCTTCGCGAGGAGGGGCGCTGCCGCTTCACGTGAGGCCCCGGCAGTGGCGGTGGCCGGCAGGCAGGCGGTGCGCAGCAGGCGCTCCACCCACCCGCAACCGGGGGGCTAAGGCTGGTCCGGCCGTCGGTCGATACGTCTTCCATGGCCGATGCCGTCCAGACCTCCGTCGAGCGCCGGCGCGCACCCCGCGCGCCGGTGACCGTGCGCGTCGAGTACGCCACGGTCGATGCCCTGTTCTCGGAGTTCAGCCGCAACGTGAACGAGGGCGGCATCTTCATCGCCACCGACCAGCCTCTGGACCTCGAGGAGCGTGTGGTGCTGTCGTTCCGCCTGCCGGCCTCGGACCGTCCCATCAAGGTGGCGGGACGCGTGGCCTGGGTCGACACCGAGGGCGACGCCCCCGGCATGGGCATCGAATTCGACGCCCTCGACGCCGAAGCGCGCCAGGCGATCGACGCCCTCGTCCGCGACCTCCGGGCGGGCTAGAACGGGATGTCGTCGGCGGGGGGCGGGCCGCCGCCGAAGTCGTCGCCGCCGCCACCGCCGCCACCTTGGGGTGCGCCGCCGTTGCCGCCGCCTCCCTGGCCACCCTGACCGCCGCGTCCGCCGAGAAACTGGACGGTGTTGGCGACGATCTCGGTGGTGCGCTGCTTCTGGCCTTCCTTGTTCTCCCACTCGCGGGTCTGGATGCGGCCCTCGATGTAGACCGTGCGGCCCTTGGCGAGGTACTGCGAGCACAGCTCCGCGGTGCGTCCCCACGCCACGATGCGATGCCACTCGGTGCGCTCTTCGCGTCCGCCGCCATCCTTCTTGTTCCAGCTCTCGCTGGTGGCCAGCGTGAAGTTGGCGACCGCCTGTCCGCTCTGCGTGTATCGCAGCTCGGGGTCGCGACCGAGGTTTCCGATGAGGATGGCTTTGTTGATACCGGCCATGGGGGGCCTCCACCTTGTGGGGTGAGACGCGCAGCATACCCCAGCTGAAGCACCGATTCGCGGGCTCCACCGTCGGTGTGCGCAGGGCAAACCGCGTTTGCTTTGCGTGGCCATCGAGCGTGTACGATGATCCACACGCGGAACCCGTGGGCTCATGCCGGGGGGCTCGAGGCTCTGATCTACGTCTTCCGATACGCGCTGATCGCCGTCTACACGGTCGTGTGGGGCGTGCCCGCGACCGTGATCGGGCCCTTCCCGGGCTCGGGGCCGATCATCTGCTGGATCGCGCGCAACTGGATCGGCTGGATCCTGCGCACCTGTGGCGTGCGCATCGAGGTGTCGGGTCTCGAGAACCTCGACCCGGACCGGCCCTGCGTCTACATGAACAATCACCAGAGCGTGTTCGACATCGCTGCGCTGGTGACGACGGTGCCCACCGACTTCCACTTCGTGGCCAAGCGCGAGCTCGGCTACATCCCGTTCTTCGGCTGGGCGCTCGCCTCGTCGGTGGGCATCATGATCGACCGCAGCAGCAACGTGAAGTCCGTGGCGAGCCTGCGGGCGGCCGCCGACAAGGTGCGCGAGGGCGCCTGCGTGATCATCTTTCCCGAAGGCACGCGCAGCCCCAGCGGCGAGCTGGGCCCCTTCAAGAGCGGCGGCTTCCACCTGGCGATCCAGGCCCAGGTGCCGGTGGTGCCGGTCTCGATCTCGGGGTCGCGCCACATCACGCCCAAGGGTTCGCTGCGCGTGGAGAGCGGGGTCGTGCGCATCCACTACGGCAAGCCCATCGCCACCACGGGCCTGGCGCCCGAAGACCGCAGCACGCTGAAGGAGCGCGTGCGCGAGGCCATCCTCGAGGGGTACGACCACGCCTTCGACGGCACCACGCCGGCGGCAGCCCGGGCGGATTCGACGGCGGCTCGCCCGGCGCGCTAGCCTCGCCCGCATCCGCGGCGAACACGTCGTGGCGTCCCAGGGGGTGAGGGGGCGTCTGTGGCCAGGCGATCCGCGAAAGGGCGGGGGCGCAAGGGCGCTGCAAAGGCGTCCGGCGCCCGTAGGACGGCGTCCCGCAAGGGGCGAACGCGCGACGTGATGCGCGAAGTCGCCGGCGTGGTGCTGGTGGGCCTCGGCATCCTCGGCGCGATCGGCCTGCTGAGCTACGACCCGGCCGACGCCGCCTTCCGCATGGAGTCGGTCGAGAACGCCGCGGGCGTCGCCGGGGCCTCGATCGCGGCGCTGATGGTGGGCATCGCCGGCGCGGGCGCGGTGGTGCCGGTGGGGGGGCTGCTGGCGCTCGGCGCCCTGCTGCTCACCGGCGGGCGCATGCCCGGGCTGAGTGCGCGCTTCTGGGTCGGGGCGGGGCTGCTGCTGCTCTCGATGTCCACGATCCCCGCGCTGCTCGAGGTGCTCGCGCCCGGGCGGTTCGCCTTTGCGCGCGGGGGGTGGCTCGGCGATGCCATGGCCACGGCCCAGTCCGCGGTGGTCTCGGCGCCCGGCGCGCTGGCGCTGAACGTGCTGGCACTCATGGTGGGCGCGCTCGGCGTGGCCGGGGTGCCCGCGGGCCGCGCGCTGGTCGTGGTCGCCACCGGCGCACAGCGTGCCAGCCTGGCGGTGGCCGATGGCCTCGTGTTCGCGGGGCGCCACCTGCTGGTGTTGGGCGCCGCCGTCGGCGCGTGGGCTTCGGGTGCCTTCGCCCAGGTGGGCGTCTGGCGGGAGCAGCGCGCGCGGCACGCCCGGGTGGCGCGCGAGCGCGAGCCCGACATCCCCGCGGAAGAGCCGATCGCCGAGGCGGCGATCGAGCCGGACAAGAAGCCGCTGGTTCCGGTGCAGCGCCGCAAGGTCACGCCGCCCGACATCGTCGATCACCGCTCCGAGACCCCCGAGCCCGAGCAGGACTCGTTCGCCTTCCGCGAAGGGGTGCCCGACGGGCCCTACGACCCGCCCGACATCGATCTCTTCCAGCGACCGCCCGAAGGCGGCCGCAGCTACGACCGCGACAGCCTGATCATGAACTCGCGGATCCTCGAGAAGAAGCTCAAGGACTTCGGGGTGAACGGGCGCGTGGTCACGGTGCACCCCGGCCCCGTGATCACCATGTACGAGTTCGAGCCTGCCCCGGGCGTCAAGGTCAACCGCATCACGAACCTGTCGGACGACCTGGCGCTGGCGCTGCGGGCGCTCTCCATCCGCATCATCGCGCCGATCCCGGGCAAGTCGGTGGTGGGCATCGAGGTGCCGAACCCCGACCGCGAGGTGGTCTACATCCGCGACCTGCTGGAGTCGCGCTCGTTCCGCAACAGCAAGTCGCCGCTGACCATGGCACTCGGCAAGGACATCTTCGGCAACGCCGTCGAGGCCACGTTGTCGTCGATGCCCCACCTGCTGGTGGCCGGCGCCACCGGCACGGGCAAGAGCGTGTTCCTGAACTCGCTGCTGTGCTCGATCCTGTACCGCGCTCGGCCCGAAGAGGTGAAGCTGCTGCTGGTGGATCCGAAGCTCCTCGAGCTTTCGATCTACGAGGGCATCCCCCACCTGATCGCCGACGTGGTCACCAACCCCAAGCGCGCCTCGGCCGCACTGAAGGGCGTGCTCCACAAGATGGAGGAGCGCTACCAGCGCATGGCCGCGCTCGGTGTGCGCAATGTGGCGCAGTACAACGATCGCGTGGACGCCGCGCTCGAAGCGGGGGAGGAGACGTTCCGCCTGAAGTCGAAGCCGGGCGAGCCGCAGGGCGAAGAGGTCCGCTTCGAGCGGCTGCCCTACATCGTCGTGGTGATCGACGAGCTCGCCGACCTGATGGTGGTCTCGGCGCGCGACGTCGAGGAGTCGCTGCAGCGGCTGGCCCAGATGGCGCGGGCGGCGGGCATCCATCTGGTGCTGGCGACGCAGCGCCCGAGTGTCGACGTGCTCACGGGCATCATCAAGGCGAACTTCCCCGCGCGGATCTCGTTCCAGGTGTCGTCGCGCACCGACTCGCGGACGATTCTCGATCAGGGCGGTGCCGACCACCTGCTGGGGCAGGGCGACATGCTGTTCCTGCCGCCGGGCACGTCGAAGCTGCAGCGCCTGCACGGCCCCTTCGTCTCCGAGAAGGAGGTGACCGGACTGGTCGAGCACCTGCGGGCCCAGGGCAAGCCGCAGTTCGATGAAGACCTGCTCAAGATCCCCGAAGAGTCCGAAGGCCGTGAAGGCGGCGACGAGGAGGCCGACGAGCACTACGACCGCGCGGTCGAGATCGTCGCCGAGACACGCAACGCCTCGATCTCCTACATCCAGCGGCGGCTCAAGATCGGCTACAACCGCGCGGCGCGCATCGTGGAGATGATGGAGCACGAGGGCGTGGTCGGGCCGCAGGTGGGGACCAAGGGTCGCGAGGTGTTCGTGACGCCCGTCGGGGAAGATCCCGAGGCGTGAATCGCCGGCCCCGATCGCGCGTCCAACGCAGCATGACCATCCTGCCCCTCGTGGTGGCGAGCCTGCTCGCCGCCGCCAGCGCCTCGGAGTCGCCCGAGCCCGCCGTGGCGTCCGCTCGACCCGCCCCGCCGATCGTGGTGGCCGAGGCGAGCCCGGCGAGCGCCGAGCCCGCGATCGACGAAGCCGCGCCGGCGCCCGACACCTGCATGGCCGACGTCGTGGCGCGTGTGCAGGCGCGCTACGAGGGGGTGCGCGATCTGCACGCGCGTTTCGAGCAGCGCACCCGCAGCGTGGCGTTCGGGGGCGCGTCCGAAGCGACCGCGTCCGGTGAGGTCCGGTTCGCCAAGCCCGGCCGCATGCGCTGGTCCTATTCGGATCCGCAGCCGAGCCTGGTGGTGAGCGACGGCGAGACGCTCTGGCTCTACGACCCGCTGGCGCGCGAAGCGCAGGCCATGCCGGTCTCCCAGGGCTTCCTATCGGGGACCGCCTTCCAGTTCCTGCTGGGCGAGGGGCGGATTCTGGACGCGTTCCATGTGACGGCGAGCGGCTGTGGCGAGCGCCTGGTGCAGCTCGACCTCGTGCCCAAGGAGCCCGCGACCTACGAGCGGCTCGAGCTGCACGTGGACGCGGCGCTTGGCGACGTGCGACGCACCGCCATCGACGACCTGTTCGGCAATCGCACCGAGGTGGACTTCACCTCGATGGAGACGAACACCGATCCGCCTGAAACGGCGTTTGTGTTCGAGGCGCCCGAGGGCGTTCGCCTCGAGGTGCTCGAGCCGCAGACGGGCGCCTCGCCGTGAGTCTGGTGGGCGTGGGCGCTCCAGAGCCGCAGCTCCCCCGGGCCGCGGACCCCGGGCGGCGCGCCCCTGGCCCGGTCCCCTGGCGAGCGAACCGGCACTATTCGGAACGCGACGACCCTCGTCGCCGAGTGCCGCAAAGTTTGGCGGTGCGGGGACGGGCCGACGGAAGCGTCGGCCGACCGTCGGCGCCCGAGCGGTTCGCATCACGAGGCGGCAGGTCGCTCGCAAGTCGAATGCAGGTCTTCCAATCCCCCCGTTTGGCCGGCGCCCGAGACCCCCAGATCGACCCGTGCTGCGGCGCGGGTCTTCTCCCCACAAGGGAAGTCCCCACGGTACGGGCACTTTTCGCGCGAGTTGCGAGTCGCCGAGGATTGACCCTCGAACCTCGCATGTCTACACTCGAAAGGTCCGAAACCATCGAAAGACCGGGGGGTTCGGCGTTCTCGAGTGCGACCGTGGTGAGGCGATGGCCCGCGAACCCGGCTCTGGCAGGGTGGTGTGTGAGGGAACTGCGATGCGTCGCGCTTCGCGTCCCCGTCCCCCCCTCTGCCGCCCCGGTGCCTCTCGGAGAGGGCCACGCGCAGCAGCCCTCGGCGAGCCGACCGACCAGGTGGAACCAGATGCTCTGTCGCAGCGGCATACCCTTTGCAGGGTTCGAATCCCGTCACGCGACGAACGCGTTGGCTGGACGCAGGAGAGGGCGCGATGAGCGAGTTCGATTCCGACGGCGGAAGGCGGGGGTTCGTCCGCGACGTGATGCGGCGAATCTCTTCCCCCGGTGCTCGGACTGAAGAAGAACACGACTCGGAGCGTGAACACGCCATGGAACGATCCATCCACGACGAGATCGAAGACCTTCGCGAGGCCATGCGCTTCTTCGGGGGAGATTCCTCCGAGTTCAGGCGCCGGCTCGACCGCGTTCTGGCGGAGTACGACGCCCTGCGTCGGCGCTACCACCTGACGCGCGAGCAACTCGGCGACGCCGAGCGGCAGAACGAGAAGCTCGTCGCGACGCTCCAGGAAGCCAAGCAGCAGATCGAACTCCTCAAGGAGGAGGTCGACAAGCTCTGCGCGCCGCCGAACACCTACGGCGTGTTCAGCCGCTCCAACAAGGACGGCACGGCGGAGATCAACGTCGACGGCAAGCAGATGCGCGTCAACGTGCACCCGAACGTCGACCCCTCGGTCTTCGAAGAGGGCCAGCTCCTCGTTCTGAACGAGGCGTTCAACGTGGTCGAGGCGGCGGGCTTCACGCAGCGCGGCGAGATCGCGTCGGTCGTCGACGTGCTGGGCGACGGCCGCATCGTGGTGCTCGGCCACACCGACGACGAGAAGGTCGTGACCCTCGCGGACCCGCTGCGCAAGGAGCGCCTCAAGGCCGGCGACCACGTGCTGCTCGACCCGCGCACGCAGTACGCCTTCGAGAAGATGCCGAAGTCGGCGGTCGAAGAGGTCGCGCTGGAAGAGGTGCCCGACGTCACCTACGACCAGATCGGCGGCCTCGGCGAGCAGGTCGAGATCCTGCGCGACGCCATCGAGCTTCCGTACCTGCACCCCGAGGCGTTCGCCGAGCACCAGCTCTCGCCGCCGAAGGGCATCCTGCTCTACGGCCCGCCGGGCTGCGGCAAGACGCTCATCGCCAAGGCGGTGGCGAATGC
>JANQOX010000012.1 GCA_028285625.1 Myxococcota bacterium | reverse complement strand
GTGCCCTTGAACTCCTCGAAGATCACCTCGTCCATCCGCGAGCCGGTCTCGATGAGGGCGCTGCCGAGGATGGTGAGGCTGCCCCCCTCCTCGACGTTGCGCGCGGCGCCGAAGAAGCGCTTGGGCTTGTGCAGGGCGTTCGAGTCCACGCCGCCCGAGAGGATCTTGCCCGAGTGCGGCGCCACGGTGTTGTGGGCGCGCGCCAGGCGCGTGATCGAATCGAGCAGGATCACCACGTCGCGCTTGTGCTCGACCAGGCGCTTGGCCTTCTCGATCACCATGTCGGCCACCTGCACGTGGCGGCTGGGCTGCTCGTCGAAGGTGGACGAGACCACCTCGGCCTTCACGTTACGACGCATGTCGGTCACCTCTTCGGGCCGCTCGTCGATCAGCAGCACGATGAGATAGACCTCGGGGTGGTTCTCGATGATGGCGTTGGCGATGTCCTTCAAGATCATCGTCTTGCCGGCCTTGGGCGGCGACGTGATGAGCCCGCGCTGTCCCTTGCCCAGCGGCGCCATCAGGTCGATGACGCGCGTCGTGAGCCCGCCCGACTTCGCCTCGAGGTTGAACTTCTCGCTCGGGTAGAGCGGCGTCAGGTTGTCGAACAGGATCTTGCCGCGGCTCGCCTCGGGCGGCTCGAAATTGATCGAGTCGACCTTCAGCAGCGCGAAGTACTTCTCGCCCTCCTTGGGCGGTCGGATCTGTCCGCACACGGTGTCGCCCGTGCGCAGGTTGAAGCGACGGATCTGGGAGGGCGACACGTAGACGTCGTCGGGCCCCGACAGGTAGTTCTCGTCGGGTGCGCGAAGAAAGCCGAAGCCGTCTTCGAGTCGCTGGAGCACGCCCTCGGCGTAGACCTTGCCGCGCTTCTCGGTCCACTCGGTGAGGATCTGGAAGATCAGGTCCTGCTTGCGCATGCCCGACGCGTTCTCGACGCCAAGGTCTTCGGCCAGCGTCGTGAGCTCGGTGATGCTGCGCGCCTTGAGGCCGCTCGCGTCCAGGCGCTCGGCGCCGTCGTCGTCGTCCGAGGCGGCGTAGGGGTCGCCCTCGAGCTCGTCCTCGACGTCGAGGATGTCGCGGCTCTTGCGTCCGCCCCCGCCCTGTCGCGGCCTGCGGTTGCGCCCGCGGCGTCCGCCGCTGCGGCCGTTCTGGGTGCCGTCGCCATCGGGTAGGCGTGTGGTGGTCAACGGAATGGCTTCTTTCGCGAGAGGGGTTTCGGGACGCGTAGCCAGAGGGGAATCGCGTGGGGGGGTTGGGGTGGGCGCGTGGGCCTTGGGGGGGGGGTGTGGGGCAGGCGGCATGCCGGGCCACCGGGCCGGACCGCGAGCGGGTCGGCGGATGGGGCGTGGGGCGTGTGGTTCGCTGGGTGGTTCGGGTGCTGGCCTGGGAAAGTTGACCGGAAAGGAAACCGGCAGGTCCGAGCTGGATCCGATTGGCAGGGTCCGAGCGGCAAAGGTGGGATTGGGGCCGCTCGGTGCAAAAGACGCGTAAGGAGGCTACGGGCGCCCCTGGGGCGTGTCAAGGATGGAAGACGCCCGCAAACACCGCGAGAGGCCGGCTAGACCCCTTTTGCGCGCGCCACGCGCACCCAGTGCAGCATGCGCCCCGCAGCCGCTCCGTCGCGGCGGTAGGAATGGAAGCGCTCGGTGCCACACGACGTGCAGGCATCCGGCAGGCGTTCGACGCAGTGCGGCGCCACACCCGCGGCATGCAGCGCCGCCTGCGCGAGCGCAGCAAGATCGAGTTGCGCATGGCCCGGGCGGCTCTCGCGAGGGCGGCAGTGTGGGGCATCGAGTCGCGTCCCCATCGCCTCGAGCACGGGTGCGTCGACCTCGTAGCAACAGGGCCCGATGCAGGGCCCTACCGCGGCATGAAGTGAAGTCGCGTCGACCTCTCGCGCGAGCGACGCCAAGGCCGCTTCACGCGCGAGCGACGCTACGGCCGCTTCGATGACGCCCGCCGCGAGCCCGCGCCAGCCCGCGTGCACCGCCGCCACCGCGCGCCCGTCTGCCGAGGCCAGCAAGAGCGGCACGCAATCGGCGGTCACCACGCCCACCGCGGCACCCGCGCGTGTGGCGACCACGGCATCGGCCTCTCCGAGATCCGTCGTTTCGATCGCGGCGTCGCGCACCCGCACGACGCGCGTGCCATGCACCTGCTTCGGGCGGAGCACGTCGTCCGGCACCGGCGCGCCGATGCCGCCGAAGGCATGAGCGACGCCGATCTCGGCCAGGACGCTCGACTGCAGAACTGCGCTCATGCGGCCGCGCCCAGCGCATCGCGCAGGGCCACCAGGTCCGCAGGGAGCGGGGCTTCGAAGCGCAGGCGCTCGCCACGCGACGGGTGCTCGAAGCCGAGTACCGCCGCGTGCAGGGCCGGGCGATCGATCTGACGCGTGCGCGCGCGCGCGCGTCCGTAGACCTTGTCGCCCACCAACGGCAGCCCGCGATGCGACAGGTGCACCCGAATCTGGTGCGTGCGCCCGGTCTCGGGCCGCACCTCGAGCAGCGAGACACCCGCAGCCGGGTAGCGCGCCACCACGCGCCAGGCGGTGCGCGCGTCGCGGCCGTGGCGCGTGGCCACCGACATGCGCTTGCGGTCGCGGTGGTGCCGCCCGATGGGCCGCGCCACGTGCCCGGTTTCGGCGCCCGGCACACCGCGCACGAACGCGAGATAGACGCGCTCGATCGTGTGGTCGTGAAACTGCTGGCTGAGCGCCAGATGGGCGGCGTCGTGCTTGGCCGCCACCATCACGCCCGACGTCCCGCGATCGAGGCGATGCACGATGCCCGGCCGCATCACGCCGCCGATCCCCGCGAGCCCCTGGCAGTGATGGAGCAGGGCGTTCACCAAGGTGCCACTCGCGTGCCCCGGCGCAGGGTGAACGACCATGCCCGCCGGCTTGTCCACCACCACCAGGTCGTCGTCCTCGTGAAGGATCGTGAGGGGCAGCGCCTCGGGCAGTACCTCCGACGACATCGGCTCGGGCGGCTCGGCGCGCAGGCGGTCGCCCGAGCGCACTTTGTGGCTGGCGCGCGCGGGCTGGCCGTTGCGGGTGACGCTGCCATGCTCGACCCAGCGCTGCACCTGCGCGCGCGGCACGCCGGCCAGTGTCGCCAGCACGCGGTCCAGGCGTTCGCCGTCTTCGGCCTCGCCCATCACGTACTCGAACGCACGAGGCTCGGCTGCGTCTTCCGTACCCGCCCCGCTCACCAGATGCGCGACTTGTGGTGACGGCTGCGGTAGACGAGCACGTCCACCAGGGCGCGCCCCCAGGCGTGGGTGGCGTGGGCGACCTCGGGGACGACCTGGGATTCGAACCACAGGCGCGCCTCGTCGAGCGGCTCGGCCAGGCGGTCGAAGAGGTCGTCCTCTTCGATGCCCGTGCGCACCTCGTCCGGGTGGTAGAGCATCACGTCGCTCACCACGGCGCGCGCCAGGCGCATCACCCGCGCGGGGTCGTCGAGACGTCGCGGCGGCGACACGCGGCCGGGCGCGCCGGCCTAGGCCTGGCGGCTGGCGTGGGCCTGGCCGCGGCGGCCACCGGCAGCGGGCGGGCGGGCGGCCAGGAAGCGATCCATGTAGGCCGGCACCACGCGTTCGGCGTCGAGCCCCACACAGCGGGCAAAGGCCGAGACGAAGCCGCGCACGTACACACTGGCCGGGAGGTCCTCGAACTCCTCCTCCTCGATCAGCCGCAGGTACGTGGGGTTGATCTTGGTCACCTGTGCGATGCGCTCGATGTCGAAGCCGTGCCGCAGGCGCGCGCGGCGCAGGCGCGCCCCGTCGAAGGCCACGTCCTCGGCGTCTTCCAGGTCGTCGAAGCCTGCGATCTCAGGCTCGACCTCGGGCGGCGCGATGTCTTCGTCCGAGGCGGGGTCGAGCCCGAACTCGATCGGAACGGCGTCGTCGGGGGTACTGCCCAGGGTGGCGTCGTAGCCCTGACGCGCATCGGGGTCGCTGAGCACGCGGTACGCGAGTTCGATGCGCTCGCGCATGGCCGCAGCCTCTTCGGGCGGGCAGGCCTCGTAGCTCGCGAGCCCATCCTCGGCGAAGGCGGCGCGCGCCATGCGATAGGCACGCTCCAGGTCGGCACCTTCGGTCTCGCGACCGACCTCCAGGACCTCGTAGTGGGTCATCTCCGATAGCGACTTCATCGTGTTCCTTCGGACGGCAGCGTCCGGCCCGGGCACGTGGCCGGGCGATCGGCAACGGGGTTCAGGGCATGGCTTCGAGCAGCTTGCGCGCGATGCGCCGCACGTAGACGGCCGCATCGCTCTGGGGGCGGATGTCCGTGACGGGACGGCGCAGGTTCACCGCCTCGCGCACGGCCTCATCGCGATTGACGTAACCGGTGTACTCGGCGTCCATTCCAAAGAAGCGCCGGCACACCATCCGGACCTGGAAGCCGAGCTTCACGTCCTCGGCCGACGCCACCTCGTTCACCACGATGCGCGGTCGGAACCCGCCCATCTCTTCGCGGAAGCGCCGCCCCTCTTCGGGGTCCATGGCTTCGACCTCGCGCAGCAGGTCGTGGGGCGTGCGGATGCCCAGGGCATTGCGTTGGTCCATGGCCTCGCGCACCAGGCTGCGCACGTCGCCCTTGCGCATCACCAGTTCCATGCGCCGGTAGAACGCGGCGCGCAGGAAGGAGTAGCCGTTCTCGATCGAGGTGGGCTCGGGGTGCAGCACGATCAGTGCGTCGTCCCCAGCGAGGAAGTAGTCGACGGTGGCCGGGTGTGCGCCGGCCCCGCAGTCGATCAGCACCACGTCGCAATTGAGCCCGCGCAGGTCGGCGAGCAGTCGCGCGCGCGTCTCGGCGTCGGGCTGCGGCATCGACAGGTGGCCGTGGGTGCCGGTGATCAGCTTGAGTCCGGGGATGGGCGTCTCGACCGGCAGCCCCTGCACGTCGGTCTCGCGTCCGGCCACGTAGTCGGCGAGCGAGCGGGCCGGCGGCGCGACGCCCAGCCACGTGTGCAGGTTCGCCCCTTCGAGGTCGGTGTCGATGGCGACCACGCGCTTGCCCGAGCGCGCGAGTACGGCCGACAGGTTCGACGACAGGAACGTCTTGCCGACGCCGCCCTTGCCACCGCCGAGGCTCACGATGCGCGGCTCGCGTCTCGCGCGGGCGTGGAGATCGGGCTTGGTAGGACGAGTACCCGTGGTCTCGGCTCCAGCCGATCCGGCGCTCACTCGGCCAGTTCGACGTTCCAGTACGACGCGTCCACGACGGACAGAAAGGGTCGCCACTCTTTGTAGCGCACGCTGCTGAACATGAGGTTCATGAGCGGCGTCCAGCGCGGCCGTTCGGGCTTCTTGCGAAGCACCATGTGGGCCTGGCGGGGCGTCCGGCCGCCCTTGCGGCGATTGCACTCGACGCAGCTCGTGACCACGTTCTCCCAGGTGCTGCGGCCGCCGAGCGCCCTGGGCACCACGTGATCGAGGTTCAGCTCGAGGCGCGTGGGCTTGATGCCGCAGTACTGACACTGGAAGTTGTCGCGAGCCATCAGGTTGATGCGGCTGAAGCGCACGTGGCGCTTCGGCAGGCGGTCGAAGGCCACGAGCACGATGACTCTTGGCACCCGGATCGTGCCGCCCGGGGTGCCGATGGCGTCGGCGTCGCGCGCCACTGCCAGCTGGCTCCAGGCCTCGAAGTCGAAGGTCTGGTACTGCTCGTCGACGATGCGGGCGATGCCCTGGTAGACGAGCGAGAAGGCCCTGCGTACCGATGTGACGTGGATCGGCAGGTACGAACGATTGAGGACCAGGACGCTCGTGTTCAACATCGCACACGGCTCGCTATCGACGGCGCACGGAGACCGTACCCGAAGGGGCCATGCCCATCAAATACCCGACGTTGTTGGGTTTTGTGGAGCAAGCGGGTCAAGCGCCGGCGGGCTCGGGCGCCGTGAGCGCCCCGCGCAGGGCGCCCTCGAGTGCCGCACGCAGCGCGCCTTCGAGCGCCTCGAGATCGCCCGGCAGCAGCGTCCGCGCGTCGAGCCAGAGCGCCTGGTCGGCGACCCGGCCGATCACCGGCACCGGCGCCGCGCGCAGGGCGGCGGCCAGTTTCTGAGGCGGGCGACCGCGAATGGCCACCGCAGCGCTCGGGATCTCGAAGCCCGGGATCGACCCCCCGCCCACGGTGCTCTGGCTGGGCTCGACGGCGAACTCGACCCCGCGCGCGCCGACGCCGCGCGCCACCTCGCCCAGCCGCTTGGCCAGCTCGCGGGCGCGCGCCTCCACGTCCGCGAGCGGCTCGGCGATCATGCGCAGGGTGGGGATCTCGTCGCTGCGGCCGTCGAGCAGCGCCGCCAGCGTCCAGTCGAGTGCGGCCAGCGAGAGCTTGTCGAGCCGCAGTGCCCGGGCGAGCGGGTGGCGACGCAGGGCGGCGACGGCCTCGGCGCCGCCCAGCACCAGGCCCGCCTGCGGCCCGCCGAGCAGTTTGTCGCCGGAGAAGCACACCAGATCGACGCCCGTGGCCAGCCGGCTCGGGGCGTGGGTCTCGGGCGGAAGCCCGTGGGCGGTCAGATCGACCAGGCTGCCGCTGCCCAGGTCTTCGACCACCGGCACGCCCTGGGCGTGGCCGATCGCCACCAGCTCGGCGAGCGGCACCTCGGCCACGAAGCCGCGCTGCTCGAAGTTGCTGCGGTGCACCTTGAGCAGCAGCCCCGTGTTGGGGCCGATGGCCCGCGCGTAGTCTTCGGCGCGGGTGCGGTTGGTGGTTCCGACCTCGACCAGGCGCACGTCCGCCTGGGCCAGGATGTCGGGCACGCGGAACGAGCCGCCGATCTCGACCAGTTCGCCGCGGCTCACCACCACCTCGCGGCCCCGGGCATGCGCGCGCAGCGCGAGCATGACCGCCGCCGCCGCGTTGTTCACCGCCAGCGCCCCCTCGGCCCCCGAGAGCAGGCGCAGCTTGTCGGCCACCGGCGCCAGCCGGTCGCCGCGGCCTCCGGTCGCCAGATCGAACTCCAGGTCCGAATAGCCCGACGCCGCCCGCGCCGCGGCCTCGGCCGCCCCCGGTGCCAGGGCCGAGCGGCCGAAATTCGTGTGGATGACCACGCCCGTGGCGTTCACCACCCGGGTGGGGCGCGGTCGCGCCAGCCCCTGGGCGCGCGCCAATGCATCGGCCTCGACGTCGCCGGGCGCGCCACCCTCGGCGATCTGCGTGCGCGCGGCCTCGAGTGCGCCGCGCGCCGCCTGCTTCAACACCCAGCTCGGGTGACCCGAAGCGTCGAGCGCCCGCACCAACCGGTCCACCGAGGGCAGCGCCCGCCGCGCGTCCGAACTCACCCCTGCCTCCGCGGCCGTGGCCACGCGGAGCGGGGCCCCCGGCCTGCTCGCGCATCACACCGTTTCACGGACGGGCCCAGGATGCCGCGAGAAGGGCCCGCCCAAGCATCGCCTTGACCCCAACCGGTCGATGGCGGATGCTGGGTCCAACGTTTTCCGGGGCCATTTGGGGCTCCCCACGGGGCACCTTGCCGCCGAATCCACGCCGAGGGCGGTGTGGCGGGCGCGACGAGGGGCCGGGGAGTCTCCAGGGAGCATCCGGTGTGCTGGGCGCCTGGCGGGGGGCCGGCGGAGCACATCGGCCAACTCCCCCGGGGCACCGAGTCGAGTTTCCTTTGTTTCATCATGGTTTGGGCCGATCGTCCGGGATGCTAGCCAGAGATCCCGCCCACCCGCAGCCCTTGCGAGGCGCTGCGAAGCCCGCCTGACCCCCGCCCTGCGCCCGTGGCCATCGTGCCGGGCGCCTGAATCCATCCCTGGCTCCTGGACCGGCTCGAAGCGCCGGCGCCACCCCACGTGCGCGCCGAGTAGCGATGCGGGCGGTCAATGCAAAACGAGATCGTGATCAACGCCACACCGGGCGAGACCCGGGTGGCCATCCAGGAAAAAGGCCAGTTCGTCGAGCTGCACCTCGAGCGGCGCGGTAGCCGCAGTGTCGAGGGCAGCGTCGTGAAGGGCATCGTGCGCCGGGTGCTGCCGGGCATGCAGGCCGCCTTCGTCGACATCGGACTGGAGAAGGCGGCGTTCCTGTACGCCGGCGACTACGTCGAGGACATCGAAGACCTCGACAGCGGCGACGGCGACCCGCGCGGCCGGCGCTCGCGCGCGCGCAACCGGCGGGTGCCGAGCATCGAGACCCTGGTCCGCGAGGGCCAGCAGATCATGGTGCAGATCGCCAAGGAGCCCATCGGCACCAAGGGCGCGCGCATCACCAGCCACGTCTCGATCGCCGGGCGGCATCTGGTGCTCACCCCCTGGAACACCCGGGTGGGCGTGTCGCGCAAGATCGACAGCGACCGCGAGCGACGGCGCCTGCGCGACATCGTGAAGGGTGCCAAGCCCGCCGACCTCGGCTTCATCATCCGCACCGCCGGCGAGGGCACGCGTGACGAAGACATCGAGGCGGACGTCCGGTACCTGACGTCGGTCTGGGACGACATCCAGATCAAGAAGGACCAGGTGGCGGCGCCTGCGTTCCTGTACTCCGAGCCGTCGCTGCCCCTGCGCGTGGTGCGCGACTTCGCCGGGCCCGACACCAAGCGCATCGTCGTGGACGACCCCACCGCCCACGGCGAGATGAAGGCCTTTCTCGACGAGTTCGTGGCCGACCCCAAGCCGAACCTCGAGCTCTACGAGCAGCCCGCCCCGATCTTCGAGCACTTCGGCCTCGAAGAGCAGATCGACACCAACCTCGGTCGGAAGGTCTGGCTCAAGTCGGGGGGCTACCTGATCATCGACCAGAGCGAAGCGCTCACCGCAGTCGACGTGAACACTGGCCGCTACGTCGGCAAGCGCGACCTCGAAGAGACGGTGCTGCGCACCAACCTCGAAGCCGTGCGCGAGGTCGTGAACCAGCTGCGCTTCCGCAACATCGGCGGCCTGATCATCCTCGACCTGATCGACATGGACTCGGCCGAGAACCGCGACAAGGTCTACAAGTCGCTGCAGGACCTGATCCGCGGCGACAAGGCGCGAACCAACATCCTGAAGATCAGCGAGCTCGGGCTCGTCGAGATGACGCGCAAGCGCACCCGCGAGAGCCTGGTGCAGATGCTCTGCGAGCCCTGCGCCTACTGCGAGGGCAAGAGCTACGTGCTGACCGAGGTGTCGGTGGCCCACAAGGTGCTGCGCGCGCTGCGCAGCGACCTGCCGCGCATCTCGGCCCGCAAGGTGGCCGTAACCGTGAGCCGTCGCGTGGCGCAGCACCTGCTGACCGAGCGCGCCTCGCTCGAGGCCCTCGAGCAGGAGCTCGGGCGCGAGATCGAGGTGCGCGCCCTGGCCGAGATGCACCAGGAGCAGTTCGAGATCACGGCGCTCGAGGGCGGGCCCGCCGTCGAGCTGGACCTGCCCTGGCTGCGCGAGCCGGAGCCCGAGCCCAAGCCGAAGGCCAAGAAGAGCGGCGGCCGCGGCCGGCGCGGACGCGGCAACGGCCGCGCCAAGGCCGAGTCGGCCGACGAAGAGGGCGCCTCTGGCGAGGCCGAGCCCACGGAGGGGGCCGAGGAGGCGCCCGCAGCCGCCGACCCTGCGAACGAGCCGGCCGCCGAGGCGGTGGAGGCCGCCGCCCCGGAGGCTGTGGCCGCCGAGCCGAGCGTGGCCGAGCCCGCCGCAGAGCCCGAGCCGGTTGGCGAGCCCGAGCCCGCCACGGAGCCCGAGCCGAAGCCGGCCGAGCCCGCAGTGGCGAAGGCGGAAACAGCGGAGGCCCCCGAGGAAGCCGCTACCGACGCACCGGACGAGCCCCGAGGGGAACCCGAGGCCCCGGCGTCCGAAGATGCGGGTTCCGTTGACGAAGACCCCGAATCCCCGATACTTCCGCGCTCTTCGGAGCGAGAGGGCAGCTGATGTACGCGGTGGTCCGCACGGGCGGAAAACAGATTCGGATGACCCCCGGCCAGGCGGTGCGCGTCGAGCGCCTCGCGGGCGAGGTGGGCGACAAGATCGAGCTCGATCAGGTGCTGCTGGTCGGCGGCGAAGGCGACCCGCGCGTGGGCACCCCGCTCGTGGGCGGCGCCAAGGTCGTGGGCACCATCACCGATCAGGGCCGCGGCCCGAAGATCACCGTGTTCAAGATGAAGCGCCGCAAGGGCTACCGCGTGAAGGCCGGCCACCGTCAGGACTACACCGAGATCCACGTCGAGTCGATCGAGGGCTAAGGAGACGCCATGTCACACAAGAAGGGTCAGGGCAGCTCCCGCAACGGGCGCGACAGCAACGGGCAGCGCCGCGGCGTGAAGCGCTTCGGCGGCCAGCAGGTTCGCGCGGGCACCATCCTCGTTCGCCAGGTGGGCACCCGCATCCACCCCGGCCAGCACGTGGGCCGCGGCAAGGACTTCACGCTGTTCGCACTCAAGGACGGCGTGGTGCAGTACGGTCGCGCCAAGGGCAAGGTCGTCGCTCGGGTGGAGCCGGCGAGCTAGCCCGTCCTCGGACCCTCGGGCTGCCCCCTACCCCGGCGTCCGGGGGACGGAGTGCGCCATGAGTGCCGAGAGCTTCGTCGACGAGGCCGAGATCACCGTCACCGCCGGCCGCGGCGGAGACGGGCTGGTCGCGTTTCGTCGCGAGAAGTTCGAGCCGCGCGGCGGGCCGAACGGGGGCGACGGCGGCCGCGGCGGCAGCATCGTGTTCGTGGCGTGCCGCAACCTGGCCACGCTGAAGGACCAGAAGGTCCAGACCCACGTGCGCGCGCGCGCCGGCGAGCCCGGCGGCGGCAGCGGCAAGACGGGCAAGAGCGGCGACGACGTCGAGGTGCGCCTGCCCGTGGGCACGCTGGTCTTCGACGACGAGGACGAGCAGGGCGCGCCCCTGGTCGACCTCGACCACGACGGCGCGAGCTTCGTGGTGGCGCGCGGCGGCCGCGGCGGGCTCGGCAACCAGAACTTCGCCACCGCCACGCGGCAGGCGCCCGACTTTGCCACGCCGGGCCGTGAGGGCCAGCGCCGCCGGCTACGCCTGTCGCTGAAGCTGCTGGCCGACGTGGGCCTGCTGGGCCTGCCCAACGCAGGCAAGTCGACGCTGCTGCGCCGCATCTCGGCCGCGCGGCCGCGCGTGGCCAGCTACCCGTTCACGACGCTGCGCCCGAGTCTCGGCGTGGTGGAGATCGACGAGCACCGCTTCGTGGTGGCCGACATCCCCGGGCTCATCGAAGGCGCGAGCGAGGGCGTGGGCCTCGGTGACCGCTTCTTGCGGCACGTGGAACGCACGCGCGTGCTGGTGCACGTGCTCGATGCCGGTTCGCTCGCCATCGAGCCGCGCGACCTGCTGGCCGATCACGCCACCATCCGCCGCGAACTCGCCGCCTACGACGAAGACCTCGCCGCGCGACCCGAAGTGGTGCTGCTGAACAAGATCGACCTGCTCGCAGACGACACGCTTCTCGACGAGGTCGAGGCCAAGCTGCGCGAGCAGGGCCTGACCGTGCTGCGCGGCTCGGGCGCCACCGGTGCGGGGCTGCCCGCCCTGCTGCGCGAAGTGCGCCGGGTGCTCGAGGCCGAGGAAGCGCGCGCGGCCGCGCTCGAGGCAGAACGCCGCGCGGCGGACGAGGCCACCGGCCGCGGGCCGGGCGAAGCCACGGGCCCGGGCGTGGCGGACGCGACATGAGCGGCGCGCGAGCCGACACCGACGCCGCGACCCGCACCGAAGCACGACGCGCCGCACGAAGCGCGCGTCGCCTGGTGGTCAAGGTCGGGAGCGGCGTGCTGACCGAGGAGGGGCGCATCCGCCCGCGCATCGTGGGCGAGCTGGCGCGGCAGGTGGCCGAGTTGGGCGCCGAGGGCCGCGAGGTGGTGCTGGTATCGTCGGGCTCGATCGCCATGGGCAGCCACCTGCTGGGCTGGGACCACCCGGGCCGTTCGATCCGCGAAAAGCAGGCCGCGGCCGCCGTGGGGCAGATCAGCCTGTCCGAGCTGTGGAGGCGGCACTTCCGCCGCCACGGCCGTGAGGTGGGCCAGGTGCTGGTGACGCGCGGCGGGCTCGAGCACCGCGAACGCTACCTGAACGCGCGCCACACGCTCACCACGCTGCTCTCGCTGGGTGTCGTGCCCGTGGTGAACGAGAACGACACGGTGGCCACCGACGAGATTCGCTTCGGCGACAACGACAACCTGTCGGCCACGGTGGTGAACCTGGTGGCGGCCGACCTGCTGGTGTTGCTGACCGACGTCGAGGGCCTGTATCCCGAGCCGCCCGAGCCGGGCAAGCGCCCGCGCGGCAAACCGCTCGACGTGGTGGCGCAGGTGGACGACACCACGCTCTCGCGCGCAGCGGGGTCGGGCAACGCCTTCGGCCGCGGCGGCATGATCACCAAGCTCGAGGCCGCCCGCAGCGCGGCCGCGGCGGGCGCGGCCACCGTGATCTGCAATGGCCGTCGCAAGGGCACGCTGCTCGAGGTCGCTCGCGGCGAGCCGGTGGGTACGCTGTTTCGCGCCGACGGCGAGGGCGCACGCATGGCGAGCCGCAAGCACTGGCTCGCCTTCACGGCGAAGCCCCGCGGCAGCGTGGTGCTCGACGCCGGTGCCGTGCGCGCCGTCGTGGGCAAGGGACGCAGCCTGCTGCCGGCGGGCGTGGTGTCCGTGCGCGGCCGCTTCGGCGTGGGCGACACCATCTCGTGTCTCGACGACGACGGCCGCGAGCTGGCGCGTGGTCTCACGGCCTACGACTCGGCCGACGTCACGCGCATCCAGGGTCACGCCACGCGCGAGATCGACCGGGTGCTAGGGTATTCCAACGGCGACGAGGTGATTCACCGGGACGACCTGGTGCTGCTCGACGCCCCCGAGACGGCGAAGACACCGTCGGAGAAGTCGGCGCGATGAGCCTGGAAGAAGACATCCGCGAGCTCGCTTCGCGCGCCCGTGCTGCGTCGCGCGGTTGCGCCGACCTTTCGACGCGCACCAAGGACGCGTGGCTGCTGCGCGCCGCCGAGCGTCTCGAAGAAGCCAAGCCGCGCATCCTCGAGGCGAACGCACGCGACATGAGCGAGGCCGGGAGCAAGGGCGTGGCCGAACCGCTGGTGCGGCGTCTCTCGCTCGAGGGCGACAAGTGGCGCGACATGATCGCAGGCCTTCGCGACGTGGCCGCGCTGCCCGACCCGGTGGGCGAGATCACCGACTCGCGGCTACGGCCCAACGGCCTGCGCGTGGGTCGCATGCGCATTCCCTTGGGCACCATCGGCATCATCTACGAGTCGCGGCCCAACGTGACCGTCGATGCCGCGGCGCTCTGCGTGAAGGCCGGCAATGCCGTGGTGTTGCGCGGGGGCAGCGAGGCCATCCACTCGAACCTGGCGCTGGGCGAAGAGCTGCGTGCCGCCGCGGGCGAAGTGGGCGTGCCCGAAGACGCGGTGAGCGTGGTGCCCACCACCGACCGCGCGGCCATCGACGTCTTGCTGCGCTGCGACCGCGACATCGACCTGGTGATCCCGCGCGGCGGGCCCGGGCTGATCCGCAAGGTGGTCGAGACCTCGACCATCCCGGTGCTGAAGCACGACGCGGGCGTGTGTCACGTCTTCATCGATGCCAGCGCCGACGCGGAGATGGCGGTGGCCGTGGTGCGCGACTCGAAGATCCGGCAGATGGCCGTCTGCAACGGGCTCGAGACGCTGCTGGTGCACGAGGCCGCGGCCACCACCGTGCTGCCCCAGGTGCTGAAGGCCCTGCACGAAGAGGGCGTCGAGATCCGCGGCTGTGCGCGCACCTGCCAGGTGTTTTCCGAGGCGGTGCCCGCGGCCGAAGCGGACTGGGGCGAGGAGTACCTCGACAAGATCCTGGCGGTGAAGGTGGTGCGCGACATGGACGAGGCCATCGCGCACATCCAGGCCCACGGCTCGGACCACACCGAGGTGATCCTCACCGAGGACTACCAGGCCGCCCAGGACTGGGTGCGGCGCGTGAACAGCTCGACGGTGGGCGTGAACTGCTCGACCGCCTTTGCCGACGGCTTTCGCCTGGGGCTCGGCGCCGAGATCGGCATCAGCACGTCGCGGCTGCACGCCTACGGACCCATGGGCCTCGAAGGGCTCACCACGCGCAAGTTCGTGCTCTTCGGAGACGGCCAGCTGCGCGAATGACGGGGCGCGCGCGGCCGTGAGCGAACGGGTCGGGGTCTACGGCGGCACCTTCAACCCCATCCACCGGGGCCACCTGCACGCGGCGCGGCAGGTGCGCGAGCGCCTGGGTCTCTCGCGGGTGCTGCTGGTCCCCGCCGCCGACCCGCCGCTCAAGCAGGACCATCCCGACCCCCTGGCCCCGGCCCAGGAGCGCCTGGCCTGGGTCGCGCAGGCGGTTGCCGACGACCCGCACCTCGAGGCCGACGGCCTGGAGCTGGAGCGCGAAGGGCCGAGCTATTCGGTCGACACCCTGCGCATCCTGGGCGAGCGGCTGGCGCCGGCGCGCCCGGTCTTCGTGATCGGCTGCGACGCCTTCCGTGAGCTAGCTTCGTGGCGTTTGCCCCGCGTGCTGCTAACCCTGTGCGACTTTGCGGTGATGGCGCGGCCCCCCGGCCACGGCGACCTGCGCGACTGGATCCCCGAGAGCTTCGGGGACGTCCTCGCGATCGAGCCCACGGGCCAGGTGGCCCGACACCGGAGCGCCGGAACCCGCATCGAACGCGTCGAGGTCGGCGCGCTCGACATCTCGGCCACCGAGGTGCGCCGGCGCATTCGCGCGGGCCAACCGGTGGCCGACCTGCTGCCCGAGAGCGTGCACGACGCGGTGCTCGCGAGCAGCGTGTACTCGAGCTGAACCAGGAACCCCCATGACGCAGAACGAAGAAAGCCCGGCCCGAAAGCTCGCCCGCGAGCTGGCGCTGGCCGCCATCGACCGGAAGGCCGAGCGCGTGGTGGCGCTCGATGTGGTGGGCCTCACGTCGTTTGCCGACGCCTTCGTGCTGGCCAGCGGCACCAGCGACCGGCACGTGCGCGCGGTGGCCGACGCCGTGGTCGCCGCCGCCAAGGCCGGGGGCACGCGCCCCATCGGTGTGGAGGGCCAGGACGAGGGCCGCTGGATCCTGATCGACCTGAACGACGTGGTGGTCCACGTCTTCCAGGCCGAGGCACGCGAGCACTTCGACCTCGACCGCATGTGGGAGGACGCGCCGCGCATTCCCGTGGCCGGCGGCGAGGGCGCCACGCCCGAGCAGGCGCTCTCGTGAGTGCGACCCACCCCGGCCCGGTGATGCTGATCGTGCTCGACGGCTTCGGTCTCGGCGACGGCGGCGCGGCCGACGCCACGGCCGTGGCGAGCACGCCCTTCTTCGACAAGGCGCGCGAGACCTGGCCCATGGCCCGGGTCGAGACCTCGGGCGAAGCGGTGGGACTGCCGCCGGGGCAGATGGGCAACAGCGAGGTCGGCCACATGACCCTCGGTGCCGGCCGCGTGATCGAGCAGGACATGACGCGCATCGGCAAGGCGCTGGCGGCGGGCGAGGCCGCCACCAACCCCGCGTTGCAGCAGGCCTTCGATACGGCTGCCGCGGGCGGCACGCTGCACCTGTTGGGCCTGGTCTCGGACGGCGGCGTGCACAGCGACCAGGAGCACCTAGTGGCGCTGCTGCGCCACGCCGCCGAGCGCGGCATTCGCCCGGTGGTGCACGCGTTTCTCGACGGGCGCGACACGCCGCCGCGATCGGGGCGCGGCTACCTCGAAGCCCTGCTGCCCGAGGTCGAGGCCTGCGGCGGCCGCATTGCCACGGTGACCGGTCGCTACTACGCCATGGACCGCGACAACCGCTGGGACCGCGTAGGCCGCGCCTACGACGCACTGGTCGTAGGCGAGGGCCTCGAAGCCCCCGACGCCCTGGCCGCCGTCGATGCGGCCTACGCCCGGGACGAGGGCGACGAATTCGTGCAGCCCACGGTCGTCGCGGGCGGCGCGCCCATCGCCGACGGCGACGCCGTCATCTGCTTCAACTACCGCGCCGACCGCGCGCGCCAGATCACCGCCGCGCTGGCCAGCCAGTGCACCGAGCGCTTCGAGGACGAGCTCGACCGCAAGCGGGTACCCAAGCTCGCGCAGTACGTGTGCCTGGCCGAGTACGACGCCGCGTTCGACCTGCCCGTGGCGTTCCCCACGGTCGTGCCCGCTCGCATTCTGGGCGAGATGGTGGCGGGCGAGGGGCTCGCCCAGCTGCGCATGGCCGAGACCGAGAAGTACGCCCACGTGACGTTCTTCTTCAACGGCGGCATGGAAGAGCCCTTCCCCGGTGAGGACCGCGTGCTGATCCCGTCGCCGCGCGACGTCCCCACCTATGACCACAAACCCGAGATGAGCGCGCAGGCCGTGACCGAAACCCTGCTGCGCCGGCTGGACGACGACGACTACGCCTTCGTGCTCGTCAATTTCGCCAACCCCGACATGGTCGGGCACACCGGCATCCTGCCCGCGGCCGTGAAGGCCGTGGAGACCATCGACGCGTGCCTCGAGCGCGTGACGGGCAAGGTGCTGGGCATGGGCGGCTCGGTGCTGATCACTGCCGACCACGGCAACTGCGAGCTGATGACCGACCCCGAGACCGGCGAGCCCCACACCGCACACACCACCAACCCGGTGCCGATCTGGTGGGTCACCCGCGACACCGGCGGTCGCCACCTGCACGACGGCGGCCTCGCCGACGTGGCGCCCACGGTGCTGGATCTGCTGGGCCTGCCCCGGCCCGACGAGATGACGGGGCGGTCGCTGCTCGAGAGCTGAACTGGATTTGAATCCAGTCGCCATTGCTTCCGATGGCGACTCGAGGTGAGTCCGCCACCGGCGACTCGAGGTGAGTCCGCCACCGGTGATCGGCGCGCGGCCGCGCCGCTGGCGGGTGCCGGCCCGGCGCGCGAGGCTACCTGCACCCCGCCGTCCCGCGGAGCCGACCATGGGGCTCGGCCGTGAGCTGGTCGATCTGCTGCTGCCGCCGGTGTGTGCGCTGTGCGATGCGGGGCTCCCCAGTGGGCTCGCGTGCGGTGCGGCGTGCCGGACGTGCCTCGCGGCCCTGCCGCAGCCGCCCGAACCGGCGCCCGAGGCGCCGGCGCCGCTTGCGGCCTGGGCGTTCGGCGCTGCGTACACCGGCGATGCACGCCACTGGATGCGGCGCTTCAAGTACCCCCAGCCGGGGCTCGCCGGGATCGACCCGCGGGCGGACGCCGTGGCCGAAGCGCTGGTGCACGTCGCCGCGCAGCGGCTCGGCGGCCCGCGGCCCGGCCTCGTCGTACCCGTGCCCGCGCACCCTGCGCGCACGCGGCGGCGCGGCTGCGACCCGCCGCGCGCACTGGCCCGGGCCCTGGCACGCGGGCAGGGGTTGGCTTTCGATCGGCGGGGCCTGGTGCGCCTGCGCGACACCCCGTCGCAGACCGACCTGGGCGTCGCAGCCCGGCGGGCAAACGTGGCCCACGCCTTCGGCGCTCGACGGCGATTGCCGCCGGTGGTCTGGGTCGTAGACGACGTGGCCACCACCGGGGCCACCCTGGCCGAGGCCGCCCGCGCCGCGCGAGCCGGGGGTGCACGCGTCGTGGCGGCCGTGGCCGCAGTGCACACGCCGCGCATGGGCGCCGATTGAGCAGCGCGGCCGCCACGCGGTCCGAACCAGGCGGTTTGAAGGGGGCGAGGCGGTCGGCTAGAAACCCGGCCCGGAGGACGCCATGGCCACCATCGCCAAGCCGATCACCCTGCTGCACCGGGCCAACCTCGGCGAAGAGGCCGAAGAGGTGACCTTCGCTGCGGGTGAAGAGGTCACCGTGCTCACGCAGTGGGAAGACAGCGTGCTGTGCAAGAACGCCGCGGGGCTGCTCTTCAACATCCCCAAGGACCAGCTCGACCTCTAGTCGGCGGCGGGGGGCCGGGCGCCCGGTTGCGCCTCGCGTCGGTAGCGGTTCGCAGCCATCCCGAAGAAGCCCTCTGGGTTCAAGATCTCGGCGCCGGCCTGGAACTTGCGATGGATGCGCATGCCTTCCGCGCACACCTCGGCGCGCGCGATGCTCTCGCGCGCCTCGTCGAGCCGCTCCTGCTCGACCTGGACCGCCGCCAGGCGGACGTAGACCGGAACCAGCGCCCGGTTGTCGGGGCCAAAGACCCGGACGAAGCCGCTCTCACTCTGGCGCAACAACGCCTCGGGATCTTCGGCTCCGGGCGCGAACGGGATGCGCACGTAGAAGTCGGCCAGCCAATAGCGCACCATCGGGTCGGCCCACGGCCGCGCGGTGTCGCCTTCTGCCGCCTGGAGCGCCCGCCGCAGGTGGGTCTCGGCGTCGTCGATGCGGAACTCGCGCACCGCCTGGCGCCCCTCGGCCAGGTCCTTCTCCCAAGCTGCGGCGACCGTGGGTGCGGCGAGCAGCACGAGCCCGACCCACACCCCGAGCAGGGTGGCGCGCCTCCGCGTGCCCACGCCTAGCCCGTCGCGTCCTTCTCGCTTCGGCCCACGGCCTCGGCGAGCGCGGTGCGCAGGCGTTCGGGATCGACGGGCTTCTTGAAGATGACGCTCCCGAGGCCGGCCATGCGGCTGCGCTTGATGATGTGGTCCTTGTCGTAGTGGAAGCCGGTCATCATCAGCACCGGCAGGTCGGGGCGCGTCTTGCGAACGTGCTGGTAGAGCTCGTAGCCATCCATGTTGGGCATGACCACGTCCGAGAGCACCGCGTCGAACTCACCGTCTTCGATGGCGCCCATGGCCTCGCGCCCGTCGCGCGCCACGGTCACGGTGCAGCCGTCGCGTTCGAGGATCTCCTGCATCGAACGACAGATGCCGCCGTCGTCGTCTGCGACCAGGATGCGCAGGCCCTCGAGCCGGCGATCGGGACCCGCGTCGACCTGCTTGCGCAGGTCGAGCATGCGGGCGGGCCCCACGTAGTCCACCGTCTCGTAGGTCTCGTCGCGCACCATCTCGCCCATGCGGTCGAGCGCATCGCCGATGCGCCCGATCTCGCGCCGCATCGCGTCGAGCCGCTCGGTCTCCACTGCCGTTTCGGCGTCGCCCGCCAGGCGAGCGAGGTCGGTCTCGAGCAGCTCCGCCTGGTTCAGGATGACGGCCAGCGGGCTGCGGATCTCGTGCGAGAGGCCGATCGCCACTTCGCCGAGGGTCGCCAGGTGCTCCTGGTGGAGCATGCCGCGCAGGTCCTTGGCGAACCCGATGGTGCCGTCTTCGTCGCCCTCGACCGTCTTGAGCAGCGTGCCCGAGATGGCCATCGGAATCTCTTCGCCGGACTTCGCGAGGAAGGTGGTGCGAAAGGTCTCGACGATTCCGGCGCCGCCGTGGTCGGCGCTGCGCATGGCGTCCATCACGCGGCGCGCCTCGTCGACGCTCGGATAGACGCGGCCCACGAAGGTGCCGAGCACCTCGTCCGGCGCGTAGCCCAGGGTCTTGCGCGCGCCGTCGTTGTAGTAGACGACGGTGCCCTTGCGGTCGGTGGCGATCACGACGTCGCTCGATCGTTCGACGAGGCGCTCGAGGCGGTCCTGGCTCAACGCCATCGCGAACCTGCTCCTGCTCCACCAGCCATCGGGGCCCTACTCCTGCTCCGCCAGCCAGCGCTCGGCGTCGATGGCCGCCATGCATCCGGTGCCGGCCGCGGTCACGGCCTGGCGGTAGACCGGGTCCATGGCGTCGCCGCACACGAACACGCCGGGCACCTGGGTGCGGCTGCTGCCGGGCTCGGCCTTCAGGTAGCCCACGCCGTCCTGCTCGAGCTGCCCAGCGAACAGCGCGGTGTTCGGCTGGTGGCCGATGGCGATGAAGAGCGCCTCCACGTCGAGCTCGCGCGTCTCGCCGCTCTCGGTGTCGCGCAGGCGTACACCGGTCACGAACTCGTCGCCGAGCACCTCGTCCACCTCGGCGTTCCAGGCGAACTCGATCTTGTCGTGAGCCAGCGCGCGGTCCTGCATGATCTTCGAGGCGCGCAGCTCGCTGCGGCGGTGGATCACCGTCACCTTCGATGCGAAGCGCGTGAGGAAGAGCGCCTCTTCCATGGCGGTGTCGCCACCGCCCACCACCGCCATGGCCTTGCCCCGGTAGAGGGCGCCGTCACAGGTGGCACAGGCCGACACACCCTTGTTCACCAGCCGCTCTTCGCTCGGGATCCCGAGCCAGCGAGCCGAGGCCCCGGTGGCCACGATCACGGTGTCGGCCGTCACGCGCATGCTCTCGGTCTCGACGGCGAAGGGCCGGTGGGCCAGGTCGATCTTGATGGCGTCCTCGAAGACGATGGTCGCGCCGAAGCGCTCGGCCTGCTTCTGCATGCGGTCCATCAGGTCGGGCCCGGTCACGCCTTCGGGAAAGCCCGGGTAGTTCTCGACGTCGGTGGTGATCATGAGCTGGCCGCCGAAGGTGAGGCCGGCGATCACCAGCGGCTCGAGCTCGGCGCGGCCCGCGTAGATGGCCGCGGTGTAGCCCGCCGGGCCGCTCCCGACGATCACCATCTTGTGATGCGTGGCGTCGCTCATGTGAGCAGTCCGTCGAGCTCCCCACGGGCGTCGAGCTCGTGCAGGTCATCGCAGCCACCGATGTGACGCTCGCCGATCCAGATCTGGGGGACGCTGGTGGCACCGGCGCGCTCACGCATCTCGCGCTCGCGCTCGGGCTGCGCCTCGAGGTCGATCTCTTCGTAGGGCTGGCCCTTGGTATCGAGCAGCGCCTTGGCGCGCTGGCAGTACGGGCACCAGGACTTGGTGTAGAGGGTGATCTCGGCCAACGGGAACGTTTCCTTCCAGACTGGGGGATCGGCGCCGGGCCCCTTCTCGGCTCGGGGGTTCGGGGCGCTGGCGGCCGGCCCTAGAGGGTTAACCCTTCGATGCCCGAGGAGCTAGAAGGACACGTCTCGCGCCCCGGCGGCCCGCACGGCCCCCACGATCCCGGGATCGCCCCTCGGATCTAGAGCGGCTCCGTGATCGGGAGGTCCTCCCAGAGCAGCTGGAGGAAGGTGCCGATGAAGAACGACAGGAAGCTCATGAGCAGCACCGCCGTCGGGAACACGTAGAGCGGCTCGATCCCCAGCACCGGCGGCAGCTGGCCCACGAAGGGAGGCATGGCTTCGCGCAGCGCCGGGACGCCGCCGACGAGCCCCTCGGGCCCCCAGTTGCGGGCCGCCATCAGCGGCCCCAGCAGGCCCGTCACCAGCAGGCCGAAGCCGGCGGCCTCGACCAGGCCGAGCAGGAAGATCCCGATGGCCCGCGACATGGCGATGGCCGAGTCGCCCAGACGCTGCTGCACCTCGACGTACAGGTAGAGCAGCGTGGTGGTGCCGAGCATCACCACCACCGCGAGCAGGTAGAAGAGCGACTGCTCGGCCAGGTCCCAGACCTCGTCGATCAGGAACACGGGCAGGTAGCCCACGATGATGCCGGCGCCGATGCGTGGAACCGAGGCGTGGAAGAAGGTGAGATCCTTCTTCCACAGGAAGCGGTAGATCAGGAACCAGATCGCGGCGACCACGATCAGCGCCATCTCGCCGGCCGCCACCCAGTCGAACAGGCGGGGGGCCAGGTCGTAGAAGGGCACCGCCAGCAGGAACGGTGCGGCCCCGACCAGCAGTGCGAGCAGGAAGGTGCGGGTCGAAAGCCGCGAGAGCACGCGTTCGGGGTCGGGCTCGCGGCGGCCCAGGCGCGCGGCGTGGTGCATGGTGGCGGCAGCGTGGCGGATGTCGTAGCGACGCAGGAACCAGACCTCGAGCTTCTTGAGCAGGCGCAGACAGTCGCGGCTGCCCTGGCGGCACAGGAAGGGCGAGAGGTCGCAGCTACGAACGATCGGCCCCTCGCCGTCGCGCGACACGGCCGACAGCACCTCGGACTCGCGGTCGCCGAAGGGCGAGTCGTCCACGCCGAAGGCCCCGCTCTCGTCGTCGAGGCAGACCTCTTCGACCCAGCGGAAGGTGGCGCGCTCGGCGGCTCCCACCACGGTGGCGTCGATGCGATCGGCATCGCCGGCGGCGATCGCCTGGAAGAACGACGTGTCGTGCGGGTCCGACGACGTCTCGGGGTCGCGCTCACCGGCTTCGTAGCCCTCGACGAACTCGGGGCGCACGCGGTCTTCCATCACCTCGTGAAGCACCTGGAAGGTGAGCTTACGCAGGTGCAGGCTCGCCATGCGCAACCGCGCCCGGCCCGTCAGGTCCTTGTCTTGCAGGAAGCGCTCGGCCACCAGGCCGAACACCGCGATGTCTTCGGCGGCGCGCTCGCGCGGGGCCCCGGAAAGCTGCGCGTGCAGGTCGGCGAGGTAGGAGGGCAGGGCTGCGAGCAACTGCTGCACCAGCTCCTCGGCGTCGCGTCGGTTGGCCCCCGGCGCTACGCGCGTGGGGTTGCCGAACAGGTCGTCGAGCCGCAGGTAGAGTTCGGCCGGATCGTGGCGGTCGGCGTGAAAGGAGAACGTCTCCGGAAACACGCGCTCCAGGCCCGAGCCGAGGTCGCGCTCGAAGCGCACCTCTCGCGCGTGGAACGCGTAGGTGAAGCGGAACGTCGCACGCAGACGAGGCAGCTCGAAGGTCAGGCTCGGGATGCCTCCCTTGCGAGCGGGCGCCGGCTCAGAGGACGCGTTGCTTCGGGTTCTCTCCGGATTCGTAATAGGACTCGACCCTCCGCGCCAGCTCGCGCACCCGTTCCGGAAGCCGGTCGGGCTGCGGCCAGCGCGCCGTAGCCACGCGCATGCGGTCGATCAGGAGCTGGGCGTCCGGGTAGTCCTCGCTCGCGAGGGCGTCGTCGACGGCCAACCAGTACTCGATGGCCGTGCGCGTGCGCGAGGTGCGTTCGCCCAGCTCGCTCATGCCGGGCGACGCGATGCCCGAGGCGTTGGCCTCCTGGGCCACCGTCGCCAGCTCGTCCTGGGCCGCGCGCAGGGCATCGCGCACGCCGCCCTCCTGGGTGGAGAGCTTCGCCACGATCTCTTCGAAGCGGCGGCGAAGCGGCTCGTGCGAGATCTCCCGGGTCAGCACGACCCGACCCAGCGCACGGGAATCGGGGCCCTGCAGCTCGTGGACCGCCACGCGCAGCCGGCGCCCATCGGGCAGCTCGACCTCTTCGAAGGCGACCTCGTCGTCCTCGGTGATCTTGCGCGTGGCTGCGCTCACCTGCTCGAAGACCTCGGGGCCGAGTACCTCTTCGAGGCGCTCGCCCCGGGCGTCCTTCGAGACGCCGAGAAAGGTGCGCGCCGGGCGGTTCATCGCCCGCACGATGCCGTCGGCGTCCACCGCCACGGCACCCGTATCGAGCTCGTCCATGATGGCTTCGAGAAACACGTGCCCGTCTCGCAGGTCCGAGACCAGGCGCTCGTTCTCCTTGGCCAGGTAGTAGTGGTCCACCGCGCGGCGCACGACCTGCTTGAGGTCGTCGGGCTCCCACGGCTTGGTGATGTACGCGTAGACGTGGCCGTCGTTGATGGCCCCGATGGTCGCGTCCATGTCGGCAAAGCCGGTCAGGATCATGCGCACGGTCGCCGGGTGGCTCTCGAAGACCTTCGCCAGGAACTCGACGCCCGTCATCTCGGGCATGCGCTGGTCCGAGATCACGACGGCCACGGGGCCTTCGGCCTCGAGCAGGTCGAGCGCCTTCGAAGCCGACGACGACGTGAGGACGTCGTAGTCGTCCTCGAACGTGAAGGTCATCGTCTCGAGGATCGCCTCCTCGTCGTCGACGACCAGGATGCGAGGCCGATCCGTCATGGCGGTCTGCTCAGCGACCGCCGAACCAGCCCTGCTTGTCGCCCGCCGCGTTGCGCTCCTTGATCTTCGCTCGGACGTCCTTGCGATAGGTCTCGAGGCGCTTGGGCAGGCGCTCGCGGGCCACCGGCGTCCAGGGGCGCTGCTCGGCGCCGTCGCGGAACTTGCGGAACTTGCGATAGCCCCAGAGCTCGTTCTTGAAGTCGGACTCGACGATCTTGATCATGATCGCGTCATCCAGGAAGCCGACGCCCGGAATGTGGTCGGGGATGATGTCGGCCGGGTTCGCGAAGTAGGTGAGCGCGGCGAGCACCCGGTTCGACTCGGCCTTGGGCAGCGCCCAGGACTCGTCGGTGAGCATCTCGATCAGGTCCTCGAGGGTGGTGACCGCTTCGTCCACGAACTGCGGGACGTTCTGGCGGTGCACGTCCTCCACCAGCTCGCGCACCTTCTCGAGCACCTTCTCCTGCGAGCCGTCGGCGGCGGCGGCCTTGGCCTCGCGGATCAGCTTCCGGAAGTGCGAGACGTCCTTCGGCGTGAGGGTGAACGAGATGCGAATCGGCTTGTCGGCCATGGACGATCTCCTCGGTGGGCGGACTCTATCAGTACCGCGCGTAGTCGATCAACTGCTGGACCGACTGCTGCCATTCGCCGTCCCAACGCATGAGAATCTCTTCACCCGGGCTGCGCCCTGCATCCAGGCGCTCTCGCAGGGGCTCGAGGAACCGGCGCTCGTCGGCGTCTCCGGGGCCGCCGCCGTGGCCGATCCGCCGCAGGCCCTCGGAGGCCACGTCGACCAGCGCCCGCGCCAGCTCGAGCACGGGCCGGCCGCCCATCTGGGCGGCGAGGCCTCGGCGCGCCACGGCGTCGATGGCGGCGTTGCGCGCCGCGAAGTCGAGATCGGGCACCAGGGCGGCCGCGGCGGCGGTGGCATCGTCGTCGTAGAGCAGACCCTTCCAGAGGGCGGGTAGGGCGCAGATCAGGTCCGGCGGCACCGCATCGGCCCCGCGCACCTCGATGAATCGCTTGAGGCGGACCTCGGGAAACAGGGTCGTCAGATGGAGCTCCCAGTCGTCGAGGGTGGGACGCTCGCCGTCGAGCCCGCGATCCAGAAAGCTGCGGAAGGTCGTGCCGCCGGCGGGCCGGTACTGGCCGTCGCGCACCAGGAAGAACATGGGCACGTCCAGCGCCCACTCGACGTAGCGCTCGTAGCCGAAGCCCTCTTCGAACACGAACGGCAGCAGCCCGCAGCGGTCGGGGTCGGTGTCGCGCCAGATGTCGAGACGACGCGAGACGAATCCCGAGGGCTTGCCCAGCGCCAGCGACGAGTTGGCGAACAGCGCCGACACGATCGGCGTGATCGAACTGGCGGTGCGCAGCTTGCTCACCATGTCGGCCTCGTCCTCGAAGTCGAGGTTGGCTTGCACGGTCGCCGTCAGGTGCATCATGTGCTGCGAGAGCTCGCCGCGGGTGGGCAGGTAGCTGCGCATGATGTCGTAGCGCGCCTTGGGCATGCGCGGGATCTCGTCCACCGCGTGCAGCGGGTTCATGCCCAGGGACAGCCACACCAGGTTGGCCGGCTCCGAGGCCCGCCGCACCACTTCGAGGTGGCTGTGGAACTCGTTGCAGGTCTCGAAGATGGTGCGCAGCGGCGCACCCGAGAGTTCGAGCTGGCCACCGGGCTCGAGCGTGATGCTCGCGCCGTCCTTGGCCAGCGCGATCACGTTCGGGCCCTCGAAGACGCGGCTCCAGCCGTCGAGGTCGGCGATGCGATCGAGCAGGGCACCGATGCCGCGCTCGCCCTCGTAGGCGACGGGGCGCAGGTCGTCCGCCCGCAGTCCGATCTTCTCGTGCTCGGTTCCCACCCGGAACTGCTCCGGGGGCTTCTCCCCCGAGCGGATCCAGTCGAGTAGATCGGAGACGGCCTCGACCTCGCGCACCTCGCCCGGGCTCACGGCGTCGCCGCCTCCTCGAGGAACGACTCGAGAAACGACTCGAGCGCCGGGGCCAACTCGGCCTCGGCGTCGAACGGGAAGCTCTTGCAGGGCCCCTCGGTCTTGCCCTGGTGGAACGGGCCCACCAGCGTGACCTGGCCCTTGCTCTTCACGGTGATGATCGCGCGGTGCCGGCCGCGGGTGAGGTCGAATTCGACGGCACGCAGGTGCTTGTCGTCGGTGCGCACCTGCGAGAGGGTCACCTGCAGGTGCCCAGCCCCGGACTCGGTCGCGGCCGCGTGGAAGGCCTCGAGGCCCTCGCTCACCAGCTGATGCAGGGCGTGGGCGTGCTCCTGGGCTGCCGCGAGGTCGGCCGCGTGCTCGGCCTCGCGCTGCCCGAGGCGTTTTCCGAGCCTCGACAGCCGCTCGCGCAGGGAGGTGGGGTCGCTCATCCAGGGCTCCTGTGGGGCGCGCAGAGGCCGGGGCTGCGAGGCGGCAGGCATCCCCTGCTGGACCACGCGGCAGGCATCCCATGCTGGCACGCCTTGGGGCCGGCCGCGAGCGAGGGAGCCGGCTTTCCGATGCCGGCAGAGGGCGCGAGGTCACGGGGGAAGAGCCTGGGACGTGCCGATCCGCGTCCAGCGGGGCCTAGAGCGCCTCGTTGGTGACCACCGCCATGGGCTCGGGGTCGAGCGCCTGCAGCAGCTCGTCCCGATGGGCCTCGAACAGCGGCTCGGCGTGCGCCGGGATCGGGTCGCCCGCCGGGGTGCGCAGCGAGCGCGGGTTCACGTAGCGCCCGTGGTGGCGGATGCGGAAGTCCAGGTGCGGGCCGGTGGAGAGCCCCGTGGAGCCCACGAAGCCGAGGACCTGCTTCTGGTCCACGCGCTGCCCCACCCGCAGGCTCTTCGCATAGCGGGACAGGTGGGCGTACTGCGTCTCGTAGCCGTTGTTGTGGCGCACCTTCACCATGCGGCCGTAGCCGCCCGACCAGCCCTTGTAGGTGATCACGCCTCCGGCCACCGACCAGACGGGCGTGCCGTAGTCGGCGGCATAGTCGATGCCCTGGTGGGGTCGGCGGACCTTCAGGATCGGGTGCATGCGGGCCAGCGAGTAGCCCGAGCTGATGCGCCGGTAGTTGAGGGGTGCGCGCAGGAACTGGCGCTGCACCGAGGAGCCGTCGGGGCGGTAGTAGCCGCCGCGCCCCTCGTCGGTCTCGAAGTAGACCGCGGTGTAGTCGGCCTGGGCGTTGTTGTAGCGGGCGGCCAGGATGCGGCCGGGGTGCACGTAGCGCAGCCCCTCGCCGGGGTCCTGGACGTGCACCCGCTCGTAGAGCATGGCGAACTCGTCGCCGGGCTGGACGTTGCGCGAGAAGTCCACGTCCCAGGCGAAGATGTCCGAGAAGTCGTGGGCCAGCTCGGGCTCTCCGCCGAGGCCCTCCATGGCGTCGTAGAGGCTGTGATCCACCACGCCGGCCAGGCGTGCGCGCTGGTTCACCAGGTCGGGCTCGTAGCGCGACGGCAGCAGGGCGTCGCCGTCGCGCACCAGCACGTAGCGCTCGAGCTCGGAGCGGGTGTAGTCGAAGCGCAGGATCTCGCCCGCCTCGTTCTGCACCAGGCGGTAGCGGTCGCCGGGCCGCGCGTATCGGAAGTTGAAGACCGGAGCCATGCCGGTGTCGATCAGGTGGGCCACGTAGCCGTCGACCCCGTTGCGCGACAACGAGCCGACCAGTGTCTCGCCGCGGCCGAGTTCGGCTTCGGTGGCGATCTCGACGCGCGGCGGCGCGGGCGGGGGCTGCTCGGCGACCGGCGGCTCGGGCACGGCCAGGGCGGGCGGCGGCGTGGCGGGACGACGGTCTGCGGTCAGGACGAGCGTCACGGCGAGGGCCATCAGCCCTCCCACCGCCCCGGCAATCAGGGCGCGACGCTTGCGCGCTCGCGGACTCGTCATCACCTCTCCCGTATCGTCGGGACCGCCGTGGCCCGAACTCCTATCGGCCAGACCCGATCGCGACCCGAATCGCTCGAGGCATCAACGCAATCGGGCGCCTGGCGGGCATGATGCGCATCGCGTTCCGCAGCCATCCCCGCTAAGCGTAGGACCACCTTGCGGCCCCCCCCTGCGCATCGCGCGTCCTCTGTGGCGCTCGCACTCGACCCGCCTGCGCTCAAACCCGTCGTGCCTACCCCTTCGAACTGGCTTTCGAAGGTCATCCTGCTGATCGCCTGCTGGGCGGTCGCCGGGTGCGGCACCCCCCAGAAGGGCCCGGTCGCTGAGGACCGGCCCTGGCGCGGCGCGGAGTATCCCTCTCTGAGCGAGGATATGCGAGGGGCCGCCGGCCAGATTCTCTCGGCCGCAATCGGCTTCGACACCACGAATCCCCCGGGGAACGAGCGGCCCCTGGCGGAGTACCTGGTCGCGGTGGCCGAGCGCGAGGGGCTCGAGTCCCGGGTGGTCGAGCTGCCCGGCCGCGACCGGGCGGCGGCCTGGGCCGTGCTGCCGGGACGAGGCGCCCGCCGGCCGATCATCCTGCTCTCCCACCTGGACGTCGTGCCCGCCCGGAGCGAGTCCTGGGCCGTGCCGCCCTTCGAGGGGCTGGTGGGCGGCGGCTTCGTGGTGGGTCGGGGCGCCCTGGACGCCAAGGGCATCGCGGTGGTCCACCTGCTCACCCTGGCCGAGCTCAAGCGCCGCGGGATCCAGCTCGACCGGGACGTGATCTTCTTGTCGGTGCCCGACGAGGAGACCGGCGGTCACCAGGGGGCCGGCGCCTTGGTGCGCGACCGGCCCGAACTGCTCCGCGATGCCGAGTTCCTGTTGGCCGAGGGCGGCGCCGTGCTGCCCGGGCGCAGCGGACAGCCGGACGTCTGGCGCGTGACCTTTACCGAGAAGAGCCCGTGCTGGGTGCGGCTCACCACCCGGGGGCTCGGTGGCCACGGCGCCAGCGCCCCGGCCGGCGCCGCGGTGCCGCGGCTGGTCCGTGCGCTCGACCGGGTGCGTCGCCACGCCCCGCCGGTGCGGGTGGTGCCGCCGGTGGCGCTGATGTTCCAGCACCTGGCCCCCCTGGCGCGCCCCTCGGACCGGGCGCTCTACCGCGATCTGGAGAGCGGCCTGCTCGCCCACCCCGAGTTTCGGGAACGCTTCCTCGCCCAGGCGGGGCGTGCATCGCTGGTGCGCGACACCGTGGCGATCACCGTGCTCGAGGGCAGCCCGCGCACCAACATCGTGCCCGACGAGGCCTACGCCGAGATCGACGCGCGGCTTCTGCCGGGCAACTCGTGCGCCGACTTCGTGTCGCAGATGCGTCGCACCATCGACGACCCCAAGGTCGAGGTCACGACGCTGCTCTCGTTCGAAGCGGGCGCATCGCCGGTCACGTCCGAGGTCTTCGACGCGATCCGGCGTGTCGCCGCGCGTCGCGACCCCACGGCCTACGTGGTGCCGCAGGTGAACCCGGGCTTCACCGACGCGCACTGGTTCCGCGCGCGCGGCATCCAGTCCTACGGGTTCGTCCCCCGCTGGCTTCGGCCCGTGGACACGCGAGGCATCCACGGCCCCAACGAGCGCATCTCGCTCGACAACCTCGAGCTGGGCATCGAGGTCATGATCGACCTGCTCACCGAGCTCGCCGGCAGCTGACCGGACCGGCTGGCGCGGGAGTGGGGTCAGTCCGCCGTCAGTCTTGGCGGAGTTCTTGGATCGCTTTGTGGATGAGTTCGAAGAGGGGCTCGATCTCTTCGAGCTCGAGGCAGCTGAACGCGATGCGCAGGTCGTGCTTGCCGGTGGCGATCAGGCCGGCGCCGTGGGCGTCGAGCAGATGCACGCGCAGGGGCTCGGCCTCGACGCCCTTCACGTCCAGACACATGAAGTAGCCACTGTTGAACGGGTAGACCGCGAAGCTCTCGGCATAGCGCGGTAGGTTCGCCACCTCGAAGACGCGCTCGGCCCGGGCGCGCAGCACCTCGTGCTTCTGCTTGCGCTCTTCGTCGATCGACGACGAGGCGAGCGCCTTCTCCACCAGCGTCTGGGAGAGCTGCGGACTGTTGGAGACCCCGCCGCGGACGGCGCCGCGCACCTTGGCATCGAGCGCCTTGCACACCTCGTCGGCACCCTCGACGCGACCGGGGCCGAAGGTCAGGAACCCGCAGCGCAGGCCCCAGACGAAGAGCTCCTTGGTCGCTCCATCGAGCCGCACCGCCAGAAGGTTGGGGTGCCGATTCGCCAGCCGCCCGAACAGCGACTCGGTCATCGAGGCACCGCCCAGGTGGTAGAAGAGCCCGAAGTAGGCGTCGTCGCACACGGCCACGATGCGGGTGCCGCGCGCGGCCTGGGCCTCGAGCGCCGCCACGATGGCGTCTCCTTCGGCATCGGTGGGCATGTAGCCGGTCGGGTTGTTCGGAAAGTTGAGCAGCACGATCAGCTTCTCGTTCTCGGCGCCGTGCTTCTCGAGCGCCGCGGCGAAGCTCTCGGTGTCGAAGCCCGCGCCCGCATAGAACGGGAACGTCGCGATCTCTGCCCCGAGCATCACTTCGAACGTGAGCCGGTAGTTGCCCCAGAGCTTGTCGGGCAGCAGGATCGTGTCGCCCGGCGCCACGAACAGGTCGCCCAGCAGCGAGAGCCCATGGGTCAGCGCGCTCGTCACGATCGGCAGACCGATCGCCTTGCCGCGCTGGCTCGGGTTCTCGGTCTCCTGCTTCTCGCGCCAGCGCTCGCGCAGACCCGGCCGACCTCCGCCGGGCGCGTAGGCATACGCGTCGTTCGGCGGCACGTCGGCCAGTTGACGATGAACCGACGGCAGGTGCATGGCTTCGCCGTCCTCGGTGGCGATGCCGATGGTCGCGTTGAAGCGGTGGCCCTTCTCTTTCGCCTCGGCGCTCTGGGTGAGGATGCCGCGCGGAAAGTAGAGCCTGCGACCGAGGGGCGAGAGCATCGCCAGCACCTCGGGCGCGGCCGCCTCGATGGCGTCGTTCAGCTCGCGGGCGAGCGGGTTGAGCTTGTCTTGGGCCATGGCGGGGGTCTCGACGGATGGAGGGACGAACAGGGCGCGAATCTACAGAGGGCACCCCGGCCCGTCCATCGAGCCCAGCCCGACGCGGCTAGGGCGCGATCTCGCCCCGCTGGAGCATCTGCTGGATCTCCGCCACGCTCTTGCCGTCCTCGGTGAACGCCTTCTCGGCCTTGCGGGCCAGGCTGTTCGTCATGGCACGCACGGCCTCGTCGTCCTCGCGCGCGTTCTGGAACTGGGCGAAGAACGCCTCTGCGAGCCCTTCGCGCAGCTTCTTGCGATCGGCCTTGGAGAACTCGCCGGCGTCGATCAGCGCGCGCACCTCTTCTTCGGTACCGACGCCCCCGGGTAGCTCCCCCGTGTAGAGCGCCGCCGCCGCGGCGCCGAAGAACGCCTCGTATACGCGCTCGCCCTGGCTCTTGCCGCTGCCCTTCACCACCACGGTGGCGCCCGCCTTGGTGGCGCGGAAGGTGCCGATGCGGGTGCCGTCGCGGTCGTACGCGCCGCGGATCAGGCCCGGTTCGACCGACTCGCCGGTGTAGCGGGTGCGCCCCTCGAAGCTCTCGGTGGACGCCGACCCCATGCTGTCGTCGAACGTGAAGACCGGCGCGCCCTGCGGGTCGTCGATGCTCCAGGTCTCGGTGTAGGTGATGAATCGCGCCGACTGGTAGCCCGAGCCCTTCTTGGCCGAGGTCCAACCCTTCTCCGGCGACCCGCGCAGCGTCTTGGTGCGCGAACCACGCGGGTTGATCTGGAGGCCGGCCTCGATCTCGGCCTGCTGTGCGGCGTTGGGCTCCCAGAACTCGAGGACGCGGGCCGAGCGACCCATGCTGAGGTCGAAGCGCCCGCTCTGGTCGTTGAACACCACGATCGGGTAGTCGATCCACTTGAGGCGGCTGCCCTCCATGGAGAACTCCCAGATGCGGTCCTCCCAGCGCTCGCGCTCGGGGTGGTTGGTGCCGGAGTCCTTGTAGTGCACGAGCACGTGCCAGGTGCCTACCAGGTCGACGGCCAGGGCCGGCGCCGGGGCGAGCAGCACCGCCACCAGCAACATCGTGCGAAGCCAGGCCGGGGTTCGAGCCACCACCATCAGATCCTCCGCTCCACTTCCGGAAAGGTCTTCCAGACCGGGATGCCGCAGAAGTGCGAGCCCTCGGTGCAGCGCGGCCGCACCAGACCCGTGCGCACCGAACAGGGCGGGCCCACGTGCTCCATCAACGACGGGTGCACCGCGCGCACCTGCTCGATCTCGTCCATCGAGGCGTCGAAGATCTCGCGCTGCGCGTTCAGGCAGGTGCGCATGGTCCACTTGTGCAGCAGGTGCAGCAGGCTGCCCGACTCTTCGAAGCGCACCGCCACCGCGTTGGGCAGCAGGTACTGCGCCACCTCGGGCGTCTCGCCCAGCTCCAGCAGCCGCGCCCGGGCATCCCAGGCCTCTTCCACGGCCTCGCGGAACAACGCGTGACAGGCGGGGTCGTTCGCGATCAGGTCGGGTTCGATCACGTCCACGTGGTCGGGAACGCTGCGCGTGAGCAGCGGCCGCGAGCCCGGCACCATGCGGTGGCGCTGGTCCTGCGAGTCGGCGGTGTGGGAGATGCGCTTGCGGAACGTGTAGTGCGCGTGGTTGAGCGCGCGCATCAGCGGCGAGTGCGCCGACACGTTCAGGGTGTCGAGCCGGTAGCGATTGCGCCGCGGGTCGAGCACGGCGGCGATCGCGTCGTCGTCGTCGAGATCGTGGCGCCCGAGCACGTGGCGGACGGCATCGGCGACGACCTGCGGGCCGCTCACGCCGTAGTCGACGAGGCGCGCGGCACGGCCGTCGAGCGACTTGTCGAAGGCCTCGAGGGCGGCCGGGTCGGCGGGGCCGGGCGGGGCGATCGCATCCTCGACCACCATCTCGTCTTCGAGCGGCTGCTCGCCCACCCGCTCGAAGAAGGCCGGGTCGGCCTCGCGCGCGGCGGCCACCATCTGCTCCACCACGATGCGCGCCTCGGTAGGCACGTCGCACACCGCGGCCATGCGCCGCAGTCGGTGCAGTGTGATGCCCGAGACCGTGTAGACCATGGCCGTGTGGCAGGCGATCGGGATCACGTAGCGGGCCGTCTCGATCGCCTTCTTCTCGGCCTCGCGGCGCACGCTGCGACCGAAGGCACGTCCCTGGCGATCGCGCAGCCGCCACAGGTCGGAGAGGATGTCCATGGTGACGGGCTCGAGCCGCGCAGAGAGCTCTGCGTAGTGCGCCCAGGCCCGCGCCACCGCGGCCGTGTAGACGTCGCGCGCTTCGCCGCGCAGCGACGTCGGCACGTGGGCGCGCGCCTCGTCGAGCCGCACGTAGCGCTGGCTCTGCTGCTCGGTGTTGTAGAAAGGAAACGTGTGCAAGAAGCACCACACGAGCTGCCGAGAGATCCCCGAGAGATCGAACTCGTAGGTCGCGTGGGTGAAGACGGTGTGGTGGCCGCCCTCGTACGTGAGCGGGCCGATGCGCTCGCGCTGCCCGTCGGTGATCTCGTCGGCCTGGATCACGCGCGGCGAGTAGCAGGTTCGCGCCGCGGCGATCGCGTCGTCGTAGGGCGCGGCAAAGGTGTTGCGAAGCCGGACCTCCGGCCCGCCATCGATCACCTCGCCCGTGACCCGCTGGGTCGCGTCGCCCGTGGTCTCGCCCACCGCTGTCCCCCCGATTGCGACGCATCGACTCTACCGGTGCACGCCGAACCGATCGACCCGTGGGAAAAAGTTCTCCCACCTTGGACACGCTTTGGGGACGTGGCGTTCCCTCGCCTTGGCGCCCCGCCACCGACGGAGTGCGGGGTTCCGGTGGTGGGGCGGGGGCTTGCGGGCGGACGTGCGTCGAACCGGGGTGGGGGGGTTCGGCTTGGCACGCGGATTGCGCGGAATCTCACCGCGGGCGTGCGCGCGGCGCATCTCGTGTACCCGGACGCGCCCGACGGCGCATTCGCCGAGCCGGGCCTGGCGCGCGCTCCACGAATTGGCGAACGACCCCTCCGGGCTCACGAGGCCGGAGAGGTCTAAACCCGACGGAACGACGGGAACCGACGAACGCATGGACGGCCTCTGGATCATCCACCGGGACGAACGCTCGGGCGAAGCGCTGGCACGCCTCGCGGGGGCCGGCCCGGGTACGCGCGTTGGCCGGCCCGGAGACCCGGCGTTCGACCGCGACGACGTTCCCGCGGTGATCGTGATCGGCGTGTCGCAGGACGCCGACGAAGAGCTCGACTTCGTCCGCATCCAGGCCGCCCGGCGGCGCGACGCGCGCTTCGTGCTCGTCCACGACCCGGGGTTGCCGGTCGCCCGCGTGGAGGCATGGTTCGCCGGACTCGACGCCGAGCGGCTGGTCTGGCCCCCCTCTGCGGGGGCCCTGCGGCAGGCCGTGGCGCGCGCCGGGGCGCCGGCGACGCTGGCGCTGCCGGCCAGGCGCCTGCGCAGCCGCCTCGAACGGCGGGGATCGCGCTTCTTCCAGGACCTCGACCTGCCCGCGGCCTTCGAAGCCCCGGGGCGCGGGGCCGAGTCGGCGCTGGTCCGCGGCGAGGGGGGCACCGGCCGCCTGCTCCTGTGCCGATTGCTGCACGCTCGCGGGCCCGATGCGACGCGACCCTTCCTGGCCATCGCGTGCGAAGAGGACACCACGGCCCAGCGGCTCGCGGGCCAGGTGGCTGCCGCCCCCGAACACGCCGTGGTCTGCCTCGAGAACGCGGACCGCCTTCCCCAGACCGTGCAGCGCTCGGTGGCGGGCTGGATCGAGCTAGGCGACGGCCCCGGGGGTGTCGCGCGCGCGTTCTGCGCCACCGCCGGGCCCGAATGGGCGGCGCCGCCCCTCGAGGGCTCGCTCGACCTCGCGCTCTCGCGGCTGCGGGCCGAGCTACCGCCCCTGCGCGAGCGCACGGCGCTGATCGAGCCGTTTGCGGTGGTGCTGATCGCCGAGTGGGCGGGCCGAGAGGCACGGCCGGCACCGGCGATCACCCCCGAAGCGATGGCCCAGCTGGCGAGCCAACCCTGGCCCGGCAACCTGCGGGAACTCGAGGCGGTGCTGTTGCGAACGCTCGCCGCCGACCCCGGCGACCCCATCGAGGCCCACGCCCTGGCGCTGGGTGACGCGCCCAGGCCGGTCTCGGCGCCAGCGCGTCATGACGCGCTGCCTGATACCGAAGACGCCCTCGACGCGTTGGGGGGGCCGCCGGTCTTCGGCGACCCGCACCGCGATGGCACGCATGACGCGTTCGCGGACGAGCCCGGCAGCGATTCAGCCCGCGCCACGGGCGACCCGACCGACGCCCCACGCGAGGTCCTGGACGAAACCGACGGCGAACTCGACGACGTCGCAGGCTGGGACTTCGAGGACGACCCGGAGGAGTCGGTCGAGCGGATGGCGCGCGAGCGGGTCGCGGCCGCACCCGAGGCCGCCGCACTCCCCGCTCTCGAACTGGTGGAGGGCGGCGGCGCGCGCCCGGCCGGCCCCAAGCGCGTTCCCCGCGCCGAGCCTGCGGCCGACGCCACCGGGTCGCCGCTGCTGCAACGTCTGGCACGCGCCCTCGCCCACGAGGCGCGCAACCCGCTCACGGCGGTCCGCACCTTCGCGCAGCTGCTGCCCGAGCGCTTCGACGACCCCGAGTTTCGCGGCGAGTTCCGCCAGCAGGTGGACGCCGACCTCGGCCGGCTCGAGCGGCTGGTGACGCGCGTGGCCGAGCTGGCCGACCTGCGTGCGGGCGAGCCCCAGCGGGTCGACGTGACGCGGCTGCTCGAAGAACTGCTGGAGGAGCGCCGCCCCGAGATCCAATCGCGCCGGCTGCTGGTCCTGCAAGAGCTCGATGCCACACGGCCGCTGGCCCTGGGCGATCCGGCGCTGCTGCGCCTGGCCCTGTCGGCGCTGGTCGATCGCGCGCTGGCCTGGGTGCCCGAGCGGGCCGATCTGTTCGTGGCGACTCAGTACGACCCGGTGGGGCCCGAAGGTGACGCGCGCGTACGGATCCTGCTGCGCTTCTACAGCCCCGACCGGCCCACCCCGCGACCCGGCGGCGCCGCCTCGGCCGACGTCGCCCTGGGCGAGACCAGCCTCGACGTGATCCTCGCCGAGCAGGCCGTCCGCGCCCAGGGCGGCACCCTGCGCGTCGACGATACCCAGGCCGACGAGACCGTCCTGGCCATCGACCTCCACGCCGAATAACGCAGCGACGCGCTGCCGAGCGGAAGCCGCCCGGTAGCTGATACCTTCAACCACGATGCCCCGGGTGTTGGTGGTGGACGACGAGACGGGCGTGCGCGAGTCGCTGCGCATGCTCCTCAAGTCGGATTGCGACGTCGTGACCGCCGACAGCGCCGACGCCGGTCTGCGCGCGCTGGCCGAGATGCCGCCCGACCTGGTGCTGCTCGACCTGGTGATGCCCGGCAGGAGCGGCCTCGAGTTTCTCGCCGAGCTGGGCGAGCGCGGCGACGCGCCGCCGGTGATCGTGCTGACCGCCACCAAGACCGTGGCCACGGCGGTCGAGGCCATGAAGCTCGGCGCCGCCGACTACGTGACCAAGCCCTTCGAAGTCGAAGCGCTGCGCATCAAGATCCGCCACCTGCTCGAGCACCGCGCCCTGGCGCGCGAGGTGGTGCGCCTGACCGACGAACTCGAGGGACGCGACCGCCTGGGCGACCTGCACGGGCGTACCGAGGCCATGCGCGAGGTGTTTCGCACCATCGAACGCGTGGCCCGCGCCCCGGCCACGGTGCTGATCCGCGGCGAGAGCGGCACCGGCAAAGAGCTGGTGGCCCGGGCCGTGCACGATCTGTCCCCCCGCGCGTCGGGGCCCTTCGTGGCCGTCAACTGCGCCGCGATCCCCGACACGCTGATGGAGAGCGAACTGTTCGGTCACGAGCGCGGTGCGTTCACCGACGCCCGCGATCGGCGCATCGGCAAGTTCGAGGCCGCAGGCTCGGGCACGCTCTTTCTCGACGAGATCGGCGAGCTGCCGTCTTCTGCCCAGGCCAAGCTCTTGCGGGCGCTGCAGGAGCGCGTCATCGAACGCGTAGGCGGCGAGAATCCCATCGAGGTGGACGTCCGCATTCTGGCGGCCACCAATCGCGACCTCGAGGCGGCGGTGCGCGAGGGGCGCTTTCGCGAAGATCTCTACTACCGCGTGAACGTGGTGCCGATCGACCTGCCGCCGCTGCGCGAGCGGCGCGCCGACGTGCCGCTGCTGGCCGAGCGCCACCTCACCCGCTGCCGCGAAGAAATGGGCGCCGGGCCGGCGCGCTTCACCCGCCAGGCGCTGAACGCATTGCTGCGCCACGACTGGCCGGGCAACGTGCGCGAGCTCGAGAACGCCGTGCAGCGGGCCGTGGCACTCTGCGACGGCGACGTGGTGGACGTGGGCGACCTGCCCGAAGCGATCGCAAGCGCCGACCGCACCGAGGTACTGCACGCCGACGTGCGTACCGGACGGGTGGACTACGAAGCGGCGGTTTCGCGCTTCGAGCAGCAGCTGCTCCGCGAAGCCCTCGACCGCTGCGAATGGAACCAGACCCGCACGGCCGAAGCCCTCGGCCTGACCCGCCGCATGCTCAAGATCAAGATGGACAAGCTCGGGCTCACCAAGCCGGACTAGCGCAAGCGCGCCGAAGGCGCGCGCGCAGCGAGCGGAACGCGAGCGAAGTCGAAAGGGTGGTCTCCCGGCCTCGCCAAGCCTCGAAGCCGCGAATGCTGGGTCGGCCGGTCGACCAGCAAAGCGCGCCGAAGGCGCGCGCGCAGCGAGCGGAACGCGAGCGAAGTCGAAAAGGTGACCTCCGAGCCTCGCCAGGACTCCGAGCCGCGGGTGCTGGGTCGCCCGGTCGACCAGCAAGCGCGCCGAAGGCGCGCGCGCAGCGAGCGGAACGCGAGCGAAGTAAAGAGAAGGCAGGCCGGGCTAGTCGCGGATCCAGCCGGGCAGGCAGCCTGCGCGGCGGCACTCCTCTTCGAGGCCGCCCTGGTTCAGGTAGGCGTCGAGCTGCTTGGCGGCGGCTTCGAGGTCGCGGGCCTCGCGTCGAACATCGGAGCACTCGTAGTTCTTGCGGATGCCCAGGTCGTCCTCGACGTAGAGGTCCAGGCCGCGGTTGCACCAGTTGACGGCGCGCAGCACGGTGGGCAAGCGCTGGGAGGCCGCGGCCAGGTCTTCCTGGGCCTTGCGCTTCTTGCGGCCCCAGGTGGCCGCCTGGATGGCGTCTGCGTCGTACGAGGCCGCGGGTCGGGTCTTCGGTCGCACGCCCCCCGGTCGCGTGGGGACGCTATGCACCAGCCCGGTCGGCTCGTGACGCTCGGCCCCGGGACACTGACTCTTGTCGCTGGTGTAGAGGGTGCGCCCATCCCGGCCCTTGCAGCGGTACATCTCGCCTGCGGCCGGCGCCGCCACCAGAAGCGCCCCTGCGAGCCACGCAGCCCAGATGGCCCCTCTCACTGCCGCCACCCGTGCGGCACGTCGGCCGCGTCGGCCTCGGCCTCGAGCTCTTGCAGGTCGCTGGCCAGCCGGCGCCGGTTGCGTTCGAGCTCGGCCACGCGCGCCTCGTTGGTGAAGTGGTTCTCGAGGTAGCGGTCGAGCGTTTCGATGCGTTGGTGGACCACGGCGAATCGGTTCCGCCACTGCTGCTCGGTCTGGCCCTGCCGAACGCGATCGTTCGGAAACAATGCGATCACGTTCGCAGCCGGATCGATCTGGAACGTGAAGTTGTTGAAGAAGCTCCCGCCGAGCAGACCGATCTGCATCTCCGACGCGACGTGGGCGCGAACGCCCGAGAGCCGGACGTCGCCGACTTCGATCGCGTCGAGCGTCACGACCGGGCTCGACACCGGCCCATTGGCCGTGAGGTAGGTCTGGCGCGGCGTGCGCGCGCCCACCACGATGCCCGCGGCATCGGCGACACCGGCCGGAATCGCGATGTCGGAGGCGCCCGTATCCACCACGAAGGGCGCGGTCACCCGGTCGTTCAGGCGCACGTGCACGATCGCCATGCTGCCGCGTCGCACGAACGGAATGCGGTGCTCGGTCGCGCGCCCCCGGGTGCGCGCGTGCGAGGACCGCGACGAAGAGCTGGGCGCCGGGGACGCGAACGTCTGCACCCGGCTCGGAGCGCGGGCCGCCTGCTCGGCCTCGTCTCGCTGGGCCGGGGGCACCTCGGAGAGGCGGCTGGTGAAGTGGACCCCGCCCGTGGCGTCGGTCCACTGGTAGACCTGCGCCCCCGCGGCGAGCGGAAGCAGGGCAAACCCCAAGAGGGCTGCGGCGAAGATCCACCCCGGCCTCATCGCCGCTGCATCGACCCGTCCGCTGCCGCACTTGATCGGCCGGACGGGTGTTCCGATCCGTACGATCCGGACTTTCCGTTGCGATTTCAATCACTTCGGGCCGGGGGCGCCGCAGGGGCGTTCCAGTTGGTACGGACCTGCGGCGAAGCGCCGGCCCTTTGCCGACCCCCCCGGAGGCCCGAAAGTCGTGTGATTGCCGTCACTTGGCGCGCACGGTGCGGGCGGGAGCGGGGTTGGCACGGCGCTTGTACTGGGAAGGGCCATCGCAAGCCCGGCGCGGGCCAGGCAGCGGGAACGAGACCGAGAACGCGAGGTGAGAATGATCCGACGGGACCAGGCGACGGTGTTGATCGTGGACGACGAGCGGGGACCCCGCGAGTCGCTGCGCATGATCCTCGACCCGGGGCACCGGGTCCTGATGGCGAGCGACGGCAGCGAGGCCCTCGAGATGCTGCGCAGCCAGGACATCGATCTGGTCACGCTCGACCTCAACATGCCGGGCGTGCAGGGCGAAGAGCTCATGCGCACGGTGCGCCGCGAGTTTCCGCACGTCGAGATCATCGTCATCACCGGCTATGGCACGCTCGAGAACGCGGCCGAAGCGGTGCGCTTCGGCATCGCCGACTACCTGCAGAAGCCGTTCGACGTGGTGCAGGTGAGCGCCTCGGTCTTCCGCGCGCTCGAACGCAAGCGCGGACGCACTCGGCTGACCGGCTTTCTGCAGTCGCTGGGCGAGGTGGTGGGCTTCGACGACCAGGCCCAGCGCGTCCTCGAGCAGGCGGGCCAGGACGCGCGCCTGTCGAGCCAGGTGGGCGAGCTGGTCTCGGAGTACCGGGCCGCAGGCGCGCAGGACGATGGCGCGCTGCAGCGTACGCTGTCGTTCCTCGAGGTCCTGGCCGACACCGTCGAGAGCCAGAGCGACTTCATGCGCGGCCACGCGCGCCGTACCGCCTACTACGCCGGGTTGCTGGCCGAGCGCATCGGCATGACTGCCGAAGAGCAGGGACGCGTGCGGCTCGCGGGGTTCCTGCATGACATCGGCAAGATCGGCGTGCCCACCGACCTGCTGGTCCGTCCGTCGGGGCTCGCGCCGAAGGAGCGGGCGCTGATCGAGCGCCACCCCGAGATCGGCGCGCGGCTGGTGGAGCCGCTGGGCCTGCCCACCGACGTGACGGCAGCCATCCGGCACCACCACGAGTGGTGGGACGGGCGAGGCTACGGTGACGGGCTGTTCGGGGAGCAGATCCCGATGATCGCCCGACTCGTGGGGCTCGCCGACGCCTACGACGCCATGAGTTGCGATCGGCCCTACCGGCGCGCGCTCGCGCCCGACGTCATCCGCAAGGAGCTCGACCGCTTCGCCGGGGTCCAGTTCGACCCGGCGCTGGTGAAGGAGCTGGTCGTCCTGATCGATGCCGAGAGCGACCTCGAGCTGCTGGCCGACACCGTGGGCGGCCTCGCGCAGTCCCAGACCGGAGCGGCGGCCTGATGGGTGTCGTGAAGGTCCGGGTGCCCCTGCACGCGTTTTCCGACCCGAACGCCAAGCGGCGCGAGCAGCGCGAGCCGCTGGTTCGACGGGTGGAGTTCTGCCGGTTCCCGCGCGTGTGCGCCGACCAGCGCCAGCGCGTGGGCTTTACCCGCGACATCTCCAGGTCGGGGCTCTGCCTGCGAACGGAGCAGCCCGAGCCGGTAGGCTCGCTGCTGCGACTCGTGGTGCGCGGCGTGGACGGCGAACCGCAGCCCGCGGCGCTGGCCCGGGTCGCGTGGACCCGCCGCGATGAGGACGGCAGCCACTGGATGGGCCTGGCCCAGCTCGCCTCGCGTGCAGACGCGCCGATGCGCATCCAGTACGTGCGGCGCCCCCACCAGGTGGAGGTTGCGTAGGCGGCCCCTGGTGCCGCGCGCCGGCGTGGGGCTCCCGGGCGTACCCGGCGTGCCGCCCGCACCGGGATTCCCGAGGGCCCGGTCCCTCCCGCGCGCGTCCGTCGGCAACCGCTAACGTCCACGTCGTGTTCGGCATCGGACTCCCGGAGCTGATCGTCATCATGGTGGTCGCGCTGCTCATCTTCGGGCCTGCGCGGCTGCCGGAGCTGGCGCGATCGTTGGGCCGCGGCCTGGCCGAGTTTCGCCGCGCGTCGGCCGATCTGCGCAGTTCGGTGATGGACGCCACCAAGGACGCGCGGGAGCCGTTCGAGGAGGTGAAGCGCGAGGTCCAGGACGCGCGCCAGGCGCTGACCCAGCCTCCGCCTGCATCCAAGCCCGAAGCGGCGCCGGCGCCCGAGCCCCGGGCCGTGAGCGCGCCGGACGCGGTGCCACCCGTGGGCGGGACCGAAGCAGCGCGACCCGCAGACGCGCCCGAAGAGCCCGAGGCGACACCGCCTCCGAAACCGCCCGAGGGCTGAGCGCCACGCCACGATGCAGGACCAGGCGCTCCCCCTCACCGCACATCTGGCGGAGCTGCGCTCGCGGATCTTCAAGATCCTCGTGGCCGTGCTGCTCGGCACCGTGGCGGCGTGGGCCTTCAAGGAGGAGATCTTCGGCTACCTGCTGCGGCCGGCGACCCAGGCGCTCGGCGAGCAGGGCACGCTGCAGGCCATCGCGCCGACCGAGATCTTCTTCACCTACCTGAAGAGCGCGCTGCTCGCGGGCTTCGTGCTCGCGCTGCCGGTCATCTTCTGGCAGATCTGGGCGTTCGTGGCGCCGGGCCTGTACCCGGGTGAGCGCAAGGTGGCGATCCCCTTCGTGATCGCTTCGACGCTGCTGTTCGGGGGCGGCGCGGTGTTCGGCTACATCGTGGTCTTTCCGCTGGTGTACGAATTCTTCGCGGGCTTCAGCAGCGAGTTCGTCGAGTCGGCGTGGACCATGCGCGAGGTCTTTGCCCTGACGACGCGGCTGTTCCTGGCCTTCGGCACCGGCTTCGAGCTGCCGGTCGTCGTGTTCTTCTTGTCGCTCGCGGGCATCACCACCCCGCGCCAGCTGCTGGGCGGCGCCAAGTACGCCGTGCTGGGCTCGTTCGTGCTCGCGGCGGTGCTCACACCGCCCGACGTCGTGAGCCAGGTGCTACTCGCCGGCCCGCTCGTGCTGCTCTACCTGGTGGGTGTGGGCGTTGCCTACCTGTTCACGCCCAAGCGCGACGAAGCCAGCTGAGCCCAGGACCCGATCCGCTCAGTCCTCGAGGCGGTAGCGGATGGGGATGCGCAGGGTGCCCAACTCGGCCGGCGGAGGCGGGAAGGGCGCGGCGCGCTCGACGGCGTCGCGCGTGGCGCGGTGCAGGATGCGGGGGCCACCACGACCGATCTCGAGGTGACGGACCGTGCCGTCGGCCGCGATCGCGAGCTCGATGGTGACCACGCCCTCGATGCCGCGCCGTCGCGCCATCGCCGGGTACTGCCGCATGGCGGCGATGCGTCGGAGCAGCTCCTCTTCGTAGAGGGCGAGCTCGTCGGGCGTGGGGCCGGGCCGCGGCGCGGGCGGCGTGGGTGCAGGCTCGCTCACCGGGTCGGCGATCGGCGCCACCGCCGCGGTCTCGACGGGTGCGGCCTCGGCGACCGGGGGCGCCTCCACGGGCTCGGCCGGAGCGGGTACGGGGTCGGGTCGCGGCTCGCTGCGCACGGGCTCGGGCGGCGGGTCGGGCGGCCGGACCGGCGCGGGCTCGACCTTGGGAGGCGACTTCGGGGGCTGGACGGGCTCGGGCGCGATGGGAGCCGGCGGTGCCGGCGCGGGCAGGATCTCGACCTCGACGGGCGCGCGCAGGGGCACGTCGGGACGCAGGCCGGGCGACCACGCGATCGCCAGCCAGAGGCCGATCGCGTGCAGCAGTGCCGCCGGCAGGAGCCACGGCGCCAGTCGATCGCGCACGTCCATGCGGCCGCGCTACTTCGTGAGGATGAGCCGGTCGTTGCGCGTGATGCGCAGCGTGTAGAGCTCGCCGCGGTGCTCGATGCGCAGCAGACCTGCCGAGCCGAGCAGCTCGCCCGAGTCGACCGTCGCCGTGGCCTTGCCCTTCTCGGAGCTCTTCGCTTTCGCTTCCACTTGCTCCACCTCCGTCGCGGGGGCGGCTTCCACCCCGGTGTCCTCGTGCCCGCATCGCTCGCGGACGCTCATCTCTGGGCCCTGCGGCGGAGCCGGCGCGCTCCGACCACCAAGCCGAGCGCCGCAAACGGCTCGATCCCCAGCAGACCGCACCGAAGGCCCGTGGGCGCGACCGGTGCGCAGATGTCGCCGATCCCGTCGCCGTTGCCATCCGCCTGGTCGGGGTTGAATGCCGTGGGGCAGTTGTCGCAGACGTCGCCCACGCCGTCCGAGTCGAAGTCGTCCTGCAGCGCGTTCGGGTCGAGCGGGCAGTTGTCCACGTCGTCCGAGACGCCGTCCGCGTCGAAGTCGTCGCCGTCGATGGGCTCGAAGCCGATCAGCAGCGACGGCTGGAAGTGCGCGCTCCCGGCGGTGGTGGACTCGAACGAGTGTATGCCGATGCTGCGCGAGGTGGGGTTCGTGAGCGCGATGCCGCGGTTCGGCCGGCTGCCGTCGATCCAGCCCTGCACGAGGTCGCGCGCATCACAGAAGAGGAGCTGGAAGCCGCCGATGCCGTCCCAGACGTCGAAGGGCGCGGAGATCGGGGGGCGGTTCAGCCAGGTGAGGTCGGCCTCGGTCCAGTTGCCCAGCACCTCGTGGCAGCGCATCTCGGCCGGCTCGGTGCCCGACTCGCCGAAGCCCTCCACGTTGAAGTCGTAGTAGACCCAGATGTAGGCGTAGTCCACGCGGTGGTTGGCGGGTGCCGCGGGCATCGGAAACTTGATGTACGTCTCGAAGCTGTGGTTCGTCCCGCCGTCGAAGGCCTGGAAGGTGTAGAGCGTCTCGCGGTTGCCGCGTTTCAACGTGGGGATGAAGGCGTAGGGTGCCGAGTCCTCCCCGGCAGGCCCGGGCTGCACCAGCACCTCGATGAGCGCACCCGAGGGTACGGCGGCAGGCGAGAGCAGCAGCAGTACGAGCGTCAGATGGAAGTAGAATCGCGCCACCACGAAGGCACCTCCTCGCGCGCTTCGACGCCGAGCCGCACGCGCACGCCGACGAAGAACGTGCGACCGCGAATTACGTAGGAGTCGCGCACCCGTTCGTCGGTCAGGTTGTTCGCATCGAAGAAGACCTCGATGCGGTCTGTGATCGGCTGGGTCAGCCGCGTGCTCAGGATCAGCGACGGGTCCGAAAGCACGGCGGGGTTCGAGAAGCCAAGGAGGCCCGTACCGCTCGTCTCGGTCACCGTCTCGTCGCGCCACTGCCCGATGAACGCGATCTCGGTCTCGGTGACGGGCACCGAGAAGATGAAGCGCCAGTCGAACTGGTGCTTCGGCGTGTTCGGCAGCACCGTCAGGTCGGGCCGATCCGAGTCGCGCACCTCGGTGTCCAGCAGCGTGTATGCGATGTTCAGCATTACGCGCCGGTGGGGCTGCAGCCGGATCTGCGCCTCGACGCCCCGGGTGCGGACCGAGTCGAGGTTCACCTTGCGGAACAGGTTGGCCGAGCGCACGCCGGGCCGGAGCGACGTGACGGTGTCGCCGAGCCCCGCCACGGCGGCGCAGTCGGGGAAGATGAAGCCCACGGCCTCGCAGATGCGCTTGAGGCCCAGCAGCCGGGCCGGCGGCGGCTCCTGCACCTCTTCGAGCTCGCCCGTGGGCACACCGATGGCGCGGTCGAGCACCGAGCGGATGCTGTCGTCGATGTCGTTGTGGAACCCCGTGGCCGAGACGCTTAGCCAGCTGGCCGCGCGCCACTCGAAGCCCGCGCGCCAGCCCTCGGAGCTCTCGGGCTCGAGGTTCGGGTTGCCCGCCAGGAAGTAGGCGCCGCCGAACTGCGGCGTCTCGGGCTGATAGAGATCGCGCAGGGAGGGATTGCGGTGGTTCTGCCCCCACGAGATGCGCACCTTGAGCGAGGCGTGCGGCTTCACGAGCAGCGCCACCTGGGGAACGATCTCCGGGTCGAACTCGCTGTGGCCCTGGTAGCGGAGGCCCAGCTCCACCGAGGCCCAGTCGGACCAGCTCGATTCGGTGACGAGGAAGAAGCCGTACTCCCGGAAGTCCTCGTCGACGTCGCCTGCCGAGATGTCGAGGCCCAGCAGCAGCGGGGGCAGGTCGGCCTCGTCGAGCACCAGCGACGGCCAGCGCAGGTCGGCGCCGGCGGTGATCGCGTGCGTCACGGGCCCGGTGGTGAAGAAGTGGTCGACCGCGGCGTCGAGCTTCCACTCGCTCTCGTCGAGGGTGAAGATGCGGGCCACCTGCGAGTCGGTGGTACGCGTGTAGTAGGTGAGCTCGGTACCGACGCTGGTGGTCTCGAGCGGCCACCAGGTGGCCTCGACCGTGCCGAGCCAGCGCGAGATGTCGCGCTCGGCATCCGAGTCGGGAACGTCGTCGGGCACGAAGGTCTCGTGCTGGTGGCGGAAACCGCCTCGCCCCTCGAGCGTGAGCGTGGGCAGGGCGTCCCAGACCACGGTCCCGTAGACGTCGTTGGAGCGGCGGATCGAGTCCTTGCCCGTGAGCCCGGCGTTCACGCCGTTGCCCCCGTCGCCGCCGTCCGCGCCCGCGTTGCCGCTGCCCTCGGGCGGTGAGAAGCCCGCGATCTGGTCGTGGACGTAGGTGCCGGTCAGGCCCACCGGCCCGATCCGCCCGGCGCCATGCGCGGCGCCGTACCACTTCTCGTCATTGCCTCCGCCGCCCTCGATGCGCGAGGCGTAGCCCTCGTCGGGCGCCCGGCGTGACTCGATGTCGATCACGCCGCCCGCCGCGTCCGATCCCTCGCGCAGGGCCTGGGGGCCCCGGCGCACCACGATTCGGCGGGCGTTCAGGGTGGGCACGTCCGACAGGTCGTCGACACCGCCGATCTCGCCCGAGTAACGCTGGCCGTCCACCTGGATCTTCGTGTACTCGGGCGGCATGCCCTCGATCGAGACCGCCGCATCCTCGCCCTGGACCCGAGCCTGGGTGCGGATGCCCGGCATGGTCTCGACGATGGTGGCCGCGTCGGTGGCCGGGAGCGCCTCGATCTCGCGCTGCTCGATCACCTCGGTCTCGACTGCGGTGTCTTCGAAGATCTCGGCACGGCGCAGCCGCTCGTCCTCCACGAGGATCTCGCGGGTCTCGCGCGGCGCTTCGGCCCGGGCGGTATCGGCCCAGCCGGGCACGGCGATCGACGCGAGCAACAAGACCAGCCACCAACGCATGAAGACGTCCACTCCAGCCGTGGGCACGCACGCAATGGCGCGCCCTCCGGTGCTCGGTCCCTGGCTGGCTGGACGCTTGCTGGGGGTTCCGTTCGTCGGGATTCTGACGAAATTGAAAGTCGATTTCAAATAGACTAGGTTCCCTCCGAATCAGCCAGCCAAGCGCGTCTCGCTAGCCAGCTGCTCACCTCATGGACCCCCGCGGGGTCCCAGGAGCTGGCTTTGAGCACCCCGACGTGCTGGCGCGCGCCCAAGGCGTGGCTGGCGATCTCCCTGGCGCTGATGACGTTCGGAGCTTCGGCCGCGGCCGAGCCCGTGCGCGTGGCATCCCTGCTCCCCTTCGTGGAGGACGCGCTCGCGGGCGACCCCGCGGCGGAGGTGGTGGCCGCCGTTCGCCGGTCCCCCCACCAGCCGGCCGCGGCCGAGGTCGACCTCGGCAACCCGCACGCGCCGAGCCTCGAGGCGCTGGCGACGGCGCGACCGGCCGTCGTCGTGGGCGACGCGCGCATCCACGCGCGCTTCGCGCCACAGCTTGGTGCGCTGGGCGCCGAGCTGCTGCTGCTCGAGCCGAGCAGCGTCGAGGCCACGCTTGCAGGCCTGCGCGAGCTCGCCGGCTACCTGGGTACCGACACGACCCTGCCGGCGCGGGTCGACACCGCCGCCGAGCAGCTGGCGGGGCTCTCGCTCGCGAAACCGGTCCCCGCGCTGGCGCTGTTCGGCACGCCCGGATCGTTCTACGTGCTCACCGGCGAGAGCTGGCTCGGCGACCTCATGAACCGGATGGGCTTCACCCTCGCTGGGACCGAGGGCCCGCGGACGGAGCGATTCCCCGGACTGGTGCAGCTGAGCGACGAGGTGCTCGTCACGCTGCGGCCCGAGCTCGTGCTGCTGGTCGCCCACGGCGACGCCGAGAAGATCGCGGCGGGCTTCGAGCGCAAGCTCGAGGGCGGTGGTGCCTGGGAGGGCCTGCGCAACGCCGCACACCGTGGCCTGCACGTGCTGCCGGCCGAGCGGTTCGCCTCCAACCCCGGGCTCGGTCTGCCCGATGCCGCCCGCACGCTGCGCGCCATCGCCGAGGGTGGGGAATCCCTGGCCGAGGCCGGGGACGAGGGGGCCGTGGCGGCGCGATGACCCGGCTCTGGCTGCGCATGCGCCTCGCCTGGGATCGACGTCACGAGCGGCCCCGCGCGTGGCTGGTTGCGGCGCTGCTGCTCCTGCTGGCGGCGATCGCCGTCTCGGCGTCGTCCGGGGCGGTGTCGCTCCCCGTTTCGCAGCTTCCGGCGGTGGTGCTCGACGACGCGCATCGCCTGCACGCAGCGGTCTGGCAGGTGCGCATGCCGCGCATCGTATGCGCGGCACTGGTGGGCACCTCCCTCGGCATCGCCGGCACGCTGCTCCAGACGGTCGTGCGCAATCCGCTCGCCGATCCGGGCCTGCTGGGCGTGACGGCCGCAGCCGGCGCCGGCGCGCTGGTCGCGATCGTGCTCGCCCCCGAACGCTTCGAGCTGGTGCCGCTCGCCGCGCTCGCGGGGGGGCTGCTCGCCATCGGCGTGCTCTGGCTGGTGACGCTCGGGCAGCGGCGCGGCGCGGCGCCGTTGCGACTGATCCTCACCGGGGTCGCGCTCCAGGCGGTCTTCTTCGCGGCGATCGCGCTGGTCACGTTCTTCTACGCCGACCGGGCGCCCGCCTTCGCCGCCTTCGCCGTGGGCTCGCTCAACGGCGTGGGCTGGAACAGCGCCGCCCTCGCGGTGGGCCCCGCGCTGCTGGGCGCCGTGGCCGCGGTGGCGCTGCTGCGGCCGCTCGACGTGATGCTGCTCGACGACGCCAGCGCGGGCGGCGTCGGCCTCGCCACGGTGCCAGCGCGGTTCGCCGCCTCCGCGGTGTCGGCGCTGCTGGCCGCCGGAGCCGTGAGCGTGGCAGGCTTGGTGGGGTTCGTGGGATTGGTCGTCCCCAACGCGGCCCGGCTGCTCGTGGGACCCGACCACCGGGCGCTCCTTCCCATGGTCGCCGTCGGGGGTGCGGCGCTCGTCGTGATCGCCGACGCCACCGCGCGCACGGCCACCGCTCCCCTCGAGCTTCCCGTCGGTGCGCTGCTGGCACTTCTCGGCGCGCCCTACTTCGTGCACCTCGTCTGGAGGCGGATCCCGTGAGCGCCACGACCCCCGTGCACGGGGCCGAGCCGCTGCTCGAGGCCGAGCGCCTCGTCGCGCGCCACCCGCGCGTCGACTTCGACGCACTGCGCGACGTGACCCTGCGTGTCGAACCCGGCGAGATCCTCGCGCTGGTCGGGCCGAACGGCTCGGGCAAGTCGACGCTGCTGTCGTGCCTGGCCCGCGAGCTGGCGCCGCGCCGCGGTCGGCTCTCGCTCTCGGGGCTCGAGCTGCGGCTCGTCCCTCGCAGACGGCTCGCCCTGCGCCTCGCCCATCTCCCCCAACAGCCCGAGTGTGCCGAGGGCATGCGCGTCGAGGACCTGGTGGGTCTCGGACGATTCGCGCACCACGGCCCCTTCGCGAGCCCTTCCGCCGACGATCGCGCGGCGATCCGCGATGCACTTCACGACCTCGACCTGGTCGACCTGCGCCGGCGCCGGCTCGAGACGCTCTCCGGGGGCGAGCGCCGCCGGGCGTTCCTCGCCATGACGCTCGCTCAACGCGCGCCGCTCGTACTGCTGGACGAGCCCACGGCCGCCCTCGACGTCCGCCAGCAGTGGGACCTGCTCGATCGACTGGCAGAGCTCAACCGCGAACGCGGCGTCACGCTCGTGACGTCGCTCCACGACCTGGAGCAGGCGGCATCCATCGCACACCGGGTGGCCGTGCTGCACCGGGGCAGGCTCTACGCGGTGGGCAAGCCCGAGCGCGTGATCGAGCCGGGCATGATGCGCGACGTGTTCGGGGTGGACGCGTCGATCGAGAAGGACGACGGGCGCCTGCGCATCCACGTGCTCGGCCCCGCCGACCCGCTTCGAAGCCTGTAGGAGGGTTGACCCTTGAGCGACGTACGACCGCTTCCTCATGAGTTCCTGGACTGGCAGGTGAAGCTGCGCCTGCACACCATGGAGGAAAGCCACGGCGCGCCCCACGCGGGCGTGGCGCCGCTCCTCACCGTGACGGCCCCCCACGGCGACCTGGGCGTCTCGAGCCACGCCATCATCTGCGGGCTGCTGCCCCGCGAGGACCTGCTCGAGCAGAAGACCAAGGAGTTCCGCGCCCTCTACGAAGAGGGAATCGCCGAGGGCGCGCGCACGGTCTACGACCGCGGCATCGACTACCTGAAGGGCTACTACCGCGACGCCGGTGACTTCGATCGCTCGACGATCACGACGCTGCTGCCGAAGGACCTGCCGGTGGTGCACGCACTTCGCGCGCGCGGTGCCTGCGCGCTCACGTTCTACGTGTTCGATCTCGCCGAGCGCGGCGAGATCGGGCGGTTCCGCTGTCTTCACATGGACGGGGCCGCCGAGGTGCTCGAGGGCGGGCCGGTCTACGACAACGTCTGGTGGCACAACACGCTCTTCCACGGCGCAGCGGACGATCACGTGGTGATCCAGTTCCGCCACGCCCAGACCCATGACACCCGCTTCGGGCGCTACGAGCCCGTGGCGGACTGAGAGGACCCGTTTTCTGGCGGTGCTCGCGACGCGAGCGGGGCACCGCGAGTCGCTCGCAAGCCGTCTCCGACAGGCCAGCTAGCTCAAGACCCCCGGGAAGGGGAGCTCGCACACACCTAGGAGACCGAAATGACTGCAGTATGGAAGCCGATCGTGGCTGCGCTGTTCCTGACGTTGGTGTCGGGGAGTGCGGCCGCGGTCACAGTGCCGTTCACGGAGGAGTTTTCGACCGACGTGGCCGGCTGGGAAGACAACGAGAACAACCCCCTCGCGTTCAACGCAGCCGGAGGACCGGACGGGAGCAGCTACGCGACCTCCACGTTCAACTTCTTCGGCTTCGTCGAGCCCTTTCCGGGTGCGGGTCCGATCCTCTACCGCGCCCAGGACGAGGACAACGCCAGCGGCGGCGCCTTCATCGGCGACTGGATCGCCGCGGGGGTGACGCAGGTGAGCGTGTTCGTGCGCCACAGCGCGTCGCAGGCCCTCAACTTCGGCATGCGGGTCGCCAACACGGTGAACTTCCCGGCCGCGTTCATCGACAGCGCGGACGGGCTGGTGCAGCCGAACGTCTGGACCGAGGTCATCTTCGACACCGATCCGAACAACCCGCTCTGCACGCCCGAGTCGTTCGGGCCCGGGTTCACGTGCGCCGGCGCGCTCGTGAACGTGGCGCACCTGCAGTTCGGGACCGATGCACCGGCAGGGCTCGACCTGATCGACGCCGACATCCTGTTCGACATCGACAAGGTCTCACTGATCGCCGCGGCCCCGGAGCCGACCACGGGCCTGCTGGCCCTGGGTGGCCTCGCCGGCCTGGCCTTCGCCGGCCGCCGCCGGAGCTGACGCCAGGTACGGGGCTGTCGGGGAGGCGGGCTCGGGCGCCCGCCTCCCCGACACGTCCGGGGCGCACGGGACGCCCATGGGAGAAAGAAGAGGGATGGAACGCTCGCTGATCGATTGGCTCGCGCTCGGTGGCCCCGTCATGGGCCTGCTGGGTGCGTGCTCGGTGCTCGTGGTCGCGGTGGTGCTCGAGCGCCTGTTCGCCCTGCGCCGCTCGGCGACCGTGCCGCAGCGCGTCGCCGAAGACCGCCTGGAGCGCTCGTCGCTCGGCCGGGTGGTACTCGCGGGGCAGAAGGCCCTGGACACCCATGCGCGGCAGGGCCCCGACGCGGCCATCGAACGCGCCGGCGCGATCGAGGTCGGCCATCTCGGCCGACACATGCCGCTGCTCGCGGCGCTTGGAAACCTCGCGACCATGCTCGGGCTGCTCGGCACCGTGCTCGGCATGATCGCGGCCTTCGATCGCATCGCCGAGGCCGGAACCGGCGATGCCCGCATCGTGGCCACCGGCATCTTCGAGGCCCTGGTGACCACCGCGGCGGGGCTGGCCATCGGGATCGCCGCCCTGTCCGCCCATGCCTTCCTGCGCCGGCGGGTCGACGCGCTGTCGCTCGAGCTCGAGGAGCGCGTGGGCGAGATCTTCCACCTCGAGGACCCGATCGCCGATCGCGCCCCGCCCGAGCTGGCTTCGGCGGGGCTCGCCTCGCAGGAGTCCTGAGTTGGCGTTTGCCAGACCCGCTGTCGAGGAGGCCCAGCTGGGCATGACGCCGCTGATCGACGTCGTGCTGCTGCTGCTGATCTTCTTCCTCGTCACCACCACCTTCGCCCAGCCCGAGCTGGCCGTGAAGCTGCCCGAGGCGAGCCACGCCGAGGCCGGTACGGGTGAGAGCTTGCTGGTGGAGATCGACCGCGAGGGCGCGGTCATCATCGATGGCGCGACCACGGACCCGGACTCGATCGGGCCCGCGCTGCGCGCCGCAGCACCCGAGGCGGTGGAGCTGCGCGCCGACCGCGAGGTGCCCCATCACAAGGTGGTGGACGTGCTCGATGCGGCACGCGGTGCGGGGATCGACCGCGTCGGGATCGCCGTGGCGGGCCCCGGCGCCGCGACCGAGGAGGAACGATGAGTGATGTTGCGGCCGCGCGCGCCTTCGCGCGCACTCAGGCCATGGGCTACGCCTACTCGGGCTGGGCGCCCCACCGCTCCGTGGGGGTTCCGGTCGCCTTCTCCGCCGAGGGGGCGCCGCTGCTCGGCCTCGACGCCCGCGTGGCCGAAGCGTGGAACGACCACTGCGTCCTCGTGCTCGGCACCGACCAGCCTCGGGTCGAGATGCAGGGCCTGTTGCGCGCACCGGAGGACACCGAGGCCGGCGTGCTCGAACGGCGCATGCGCGCGCTCCACGCCGGCGCCCGGCCGCTGCGCCTGGACGTCGAGCGAGTCTGGTCGCACGACGAGAGCGGCCAGTGGCGCGAGTATGCACCGGTGGAGTGGCTGCTTGAGCCCCCGGACTGGCGCGGCGACGAGGAGCGCATCACGGGCCACATGAACGACGACCACGTGGACGCCATGGCGCGGATGGCCCGGGCGTTCGCCGGGGTGGCCGTCGACGAGCCGAGGCTCGTGGCCGTGGACCCCGAAGGCCTGCTGATCGGGTGGGATCGGGAGTTGCGTCACATCGCCTTCGCCGCGCCCGCGCGCTCGATGGACGACGTCCACCAGGCCACCGTCCAGCTGGCCCGCCGCGCGCGCGCTGCTCTCGCCACCGACGCGCCGGCCGCCTCGGCACCGGCCGGGGCGCAGGTCGCACCGGCGCGTGCCTGAGGGCCGCCCCCTCGCCGATCCGCCGTGCGCCGCGGCAGCGCGCACCCGCGGCGAGGATATGCTGGGCACGGCGGCCTACTTCGACGTCTGGGTGCTGGTCGCGTCGGGCGCCCGCTCGGCCCACGAGCTGCGCGCCTCGCTCCCGCCGGCCTACCTCGAGCGCAACCTCGCGCTGCTCCGCGCCCGCATGGACGGGGGGACGGGGATGGCACCTCGCACCCTCGGCCTCCGCGGAGGAGCGGGATCTCCCACGCCGGGCGCGCCGATCGAGACCTTCGTCGCGGTCCCGGCCCTCGGTGCCCTGCACGCGTTGGCGCTCCCCTCGCTCGAGGCGCTCCTGGAGCTCGACCTCCCGGCGTTCCGAGCCGGCCGGCCTCCCGACGAGGCTCGTCCCGTCGAGGGACCACTCGTGGCCGTGTGCACCGACGGCCGCGTGGATCCGTGTTGCGCGCGGGAGGGGATGTCGATCTATCGAGAACTCGCGCGCACCCACGGCGCTCGGGTCTGGCGCTCGACCCACCTGGGGGGGTGTCGTTTCGCCGCGAGCGCGGCGGTGTTCCCGCATGGGATCCTCTACGGCCGGCTGCCGGCCGGGCGCGCCCACACCGTGATCGAGGAGGCGCGCGCCGGCCGGATCGCACCCGACGCCTACCGGGGGCGGCCCCTGCTGGACGCCTCGCAGAACGCCGCCGAGACGCTGCTGCGGCGCGCCTTGGACCGGTGGGAGATCGAGGCCTTCGATCTCGTTGCGAGCGAGCCCCAGGTCGACGGCACGCTCATCTGTCGCTTCGCCGACCGGCGCGAGGGGACCCCGTACGAGGTGTGCCTGCGGCCCGGCCAGTCCGAGGAGAGCTGGCTCACGTGCCGTGCCGAAGCGCCCATGGCCCCGGCGACCTACGAGCTCCTCTCGATCCGCTAGCGGCCCCCCGGCTAGACCCGGGCGATGCGCTCGGCGATGGCGGCGCGGGCGGCGGGGGCGTCCACGCTCGTGGCGACTTCCATCTCGGTGCCGAGTCCCGATGCCGCGGGCACCTCGATCGTGCGCAGTACGCCGCGTTCGATCGTGGGCACGATGCGCAGGGTCTCGAAGCCGATCGGCGCCGGATCCACCAGGGAGAGGATCGTGAGCGGGTCGTGCAGGAAGGCCACGTTGTCGGGCGCGAGCGTTCCCCCGAGCCCGTCGACGAAGATCTTGCGCTGGTAGGGCGTCCAGATGCGGATCAGCGGCACCAGCGCCCGGGCCACCGGGCCGCCCGCCTCGAACGCGACCAGGTCGGGCTCGGTGAGCCAGGTCTGGAGCGTGACGTCGGCCGTGACCAGCCGCGTCCGAAAGCCGGCGCCGAGCACCGTCATGGTGGCCTCGGGGTCGGAGCACAGGTTGTAGTCGATGCCGTGCTTCGCCTCGAGATCGCCCACGCGCACGCTGCGGATGTGACCCCCCATCACCACCAGGCGCCCGATGCGTTCGGGCAGCGTCGGGTCCTGCGCCACGGCATGGGCGACGTTGGTCATCGGGCCGATCGCCACCAGGTCGATCCCCGGCACCTCGTGCGACAGGCGCAGGATGGTCTCGTACGCGGGTTCGTCCGTGATCGGCGCGTCAGGGGCGTCGGGGTAGCCCTTCGTCTCGATGTCGCGCCACACGAAGGCGTTCGGGCGCACCAGGGCATCCTGGGCGCCGACCGAGACGGGCACGTCCGTGCGGCCGCCGATCCCCAACAGGCGCGCCGTGGCCTGGGCTCGCCCGGCGGTGTTGCCCGCGACGGTCGTGCAAGCGCGCAGGTCCAGTGCGTCGCCACAGCCCAGCAGGGTGGCCAGCGCGATGGCGTCGTCCACGTCGGAGCCGAGGTCGGTATCGAGCAGGATGGGCCGGGACATGAAACCTCCTCGGGTGCGGCTCAAGGCGCCCGGTGGACCGGGCCCTCGCTCATCTTCGCCTCCAGCCAACCGGTGTGCACGCGGCCCCGGACGAAGTCGGGCTGCTCGACCAGCCAGCGGTGGAAGGCCAGCGAAGTCGGGATGCCCTCGACCTGGAAGCTCTCGAGCGCGACGCGCAGGCGCGTCAGGCTCTCGGCGCGATCGGCCCCGTGGACGATGAGCTTGGCGATCATCGGGTCGTAGTACATCGGAACCGCCGATCCGGTTTCGACGCCGCTGTCCACGCGCACGCCCGGCCCCTCGGGCGGGCGCCAGGCCGAGATCGTGCCCGGCTTCGGAAGGAACTTCTTCGCCGGGTCCTCGGCGTAGATGCGGGCCTCGATCGCGTGACCGTGGATCGCGACGTCCGCCTGCCCGAAGCCCAGGGGCTCTCCCGCCGCGATGCGCAGCTGCGCCGCGACGAGGTCGATGCCGGTGACCGCCTCGGTGATGGCGTGCTCGACCTGGATGCGGGTGTTCATCTCGAGGAAGTAGAACGCGCCGTCCTCGTCGAGCAGGAACTCGACGGTGCCGGCCCCCTCATAGCCCACGGCGTTCGCGGCGGCGACCGCGGCCTCGCCGAGTGCGGTACGCAAGCCGGGCGAGAGGTGCGGCGCGGGCGCCTCCTCCACGACCTTCTGGTGGCGCCGCTGCACCGAGCACTCGCGCTCGAACAGGTGCACGCAGCCGCTGTGGGCATCCGCGAGCACCTGGACCTCGACGTGGCGGGGCCGGAGCAGCCTCCGCTCGAGGTAGACCCCGTCGTCGCCGAAGGAGGCGCGCGCCTCGCGTCGGGCACGCTCGAGCGCCTTGGGCAGGTCGGCTTCGTCCTCGACGACCCGCAGCCCACGTCCGCCGCCGCCCGCGCTCGCCTTCACCATGAGCGGAAAGCCGACCTCGCGCGCCGCGGCGGCCGCGGCCGAGTCGTCGAGGCGTTCGGTGGTGCCCGGCACCACCGGGACGCCGGCCGCGATCATCGTCTGGCGCGCCACCACCTTGTCGCCCATGCGGCGGATCACATCCCCGCTCGGCCCCACGAACACGATGCCCGCCGCGCGACAGGCGTCGGCAAAGTCGCCGCTCTCGGAGAGGAAGCCGTAGCCGGGATGCACGGCATCGGCACCGGCCTCGCGTGCGGCAGCCACCATCCGCTCCATCGAGAGGTACGACTCGGGCGCCGGCGCGGCGCCGCAGGGCACCGCATGGTCGGCCCGGCGCACGAACAGCGCGTCGGCGTCGGCCTCGGAGTAGGCCGCGACCGAGGCGACCCCCAGGTCTCGGCAGGCCCGGATCACGCGCACTGCGATCTCGCCGCGGTTGGCGACGAGAACCCGCTCGAAGGGCGGCGCGGACACGGCGCCCGGGCTCAGCCCAGCAGCGCCAGCGTGGTCTCGCGCACCCGCGCGGCGATCGCTTCGGGCGCCTCGGGCTCGATGCGCTCGTCCGGTTCGATGCGGAAGATGCGTTGGCCCTTCTTCACGACCGTGGCGTCCTGGCCCTTCATCAGGTCCTCGACCACGGTGCCGGCGAAGGGCGCGACCACCTTGTTGAACATCTTCATGACTTCGATGATGAACAGCGGCTGGCCTTCTTCGAAGTGCGCGCCCTCTTCGACCAGCTGCGGCAGGTGCGGTGCCTCGCGCGCATAGTAGGTGCCACCCATGGGCGTCACGATCTCGTCGCTGGCCGCCGGGGGCGGAGGCGCGAGGGCGCGGGTGAGCTGTTCGATCTGCTCGGCGTCGGTGAACTGCTCGGGGAAGAACGGCTGGAACTCCTCGTTCACGCCAACGTCGAGAAAGCCCGAGCGCACGCCGATCGCCGGGATCAAGAGCAGCAGCGACAGTCCGAGCTGGTGCCCGCGATGCGCCGCCACGCAGCGCTGCCAGAGTGCGTCGTCCTCGCCTGCCACGCGCGCGTCGCGTTCGCCCCCGAACAGCGAATCCAACTCCTCGAGCGTCTCGGCGCCGGTTCGCTCGGCCACGTTCGCGTAGAAGCGCTTGCCCGCGTCGAGGATCTCCTGGTCGTGGTCCCAGATCGTCTCGGCCGGGGGCTCGCCGGGGCGCGCCTCGAGGTCGAGGAAGTGGTGGAGCTGGTCGAGGAACCGCACGGGGTTCGCGTGCAGCGCCAGATTCTCGCCGTCACGCAGCCACAGCTCGCCGTCGAAGCGTCCGAGGAAGCCGCCCAGAACGTGGGGGTTCGAGAGCAGCTTCTCGATCGGCCGCTGCAGCAGCGTCTGCTTGCGCATCAGCACCTGGGCGGCCTCCTTGTCACTCTCACGCGAGAGCAGTTCGCGCAGCGCCAGGTCGACGTCCACGTCGTCGACGACGCGCTGCAGGGAGCCCACCGCAGCCAGGTACGACTGCATGAAGCGCGTACTGGGCTCGGCCATCACGCCCTTGCCCAGGAACCACTGGATCAGGCCGTAGTGCACCGGCAGGTTCGTCTGCACGTCATCGCCACGCAGCTCGGTGCGGCGCAGCACCTCGGCCATGCGCTGGTAGTTCTCTTCGCGGGTGGCGCCGTCGGTGAGCAGCAGGGCGACGTTGGAGTCGTAGGCGCCCGCCAGGTTGTACCAGACGAAGGTCCCGGTATCGGGGTTGCGCTGGCCGATGCCCTGGTCGAAGCGGATCTCGCCGTCGATCGGCCGCGACCAGCCCTTGATCACGCCGCCGGCATGGGGCTGGAGCGCCTGGTTCGTCGCATTGATGCGCACTTCGAGTCCCGAGACTGCGCGCGTGGCGCGCTCGGGGCGGGGCAGCCGGTCGCCGTGCATGGCGAGCAGTGCCATCGCCTCGATCAGTTCGTCGACGAAGAAGTGCTCGCTCGGGTCGTCGGGGTTCGCAAAGCGCAGCCGGTACGCGAGCTCGGTCACCCCGTGCTCGACCTGGATGCGCGTGTTCATCTCCATGAAGAAGTGGTTGAAGCCCTCGACGATGCACTCGAAGGTCGACACCGAGTCGAGCCCGGTGGCCTCGCCGAAGCGCTCGCCCTCACTCTCCATGCGCGCCAGCGTCTCCTTGTCGCCGCGCAGGATCTCGCGCCCCTTGCCCTCGGCCCGCTCGATCTCGACGTCGAGCAGCTCCTGGGTGAGCGAGACCTCGACGAGCTTCTGCTCGTGCATCTGCACCGAGCAGTCGCGGCCGCCCAGCGAGAGCGTCCACGTGCCGTTGCCGATCAGCTGGATCTCGTTGTGCCGCGTGGTCTCGAGGTTGAGCTCCACCAGGAAGTTCCGGTTGGAGCCGGGCTCCGTGACCTTCGACTCGGCCAGCACGTCCATGATCGCCGCGGCGACGTCGCCGGGCTCGCGCACCACGCGCTGTCCCTTGCCGCCGCCGCCGCCGATGTGCTTGAAGCGCACCCGGTGGGTCGGGTAGTCACGCCACATCTCTTCACAGATGCGGCCGGCCTCTTCCTGCAGCTCGACGATGGTCACCAGCTCGCGGTTCTCGGCGTAGCCGGCCTGGAGCAGCGCCTCGGCGTTCTCCTCGTCGGAGCGCTCGGCGTCCCAGGAGAAGTCGAGCCCGTGCTCGGATGCCAGGGCCTCGACCCCCGCGCGGTCCTTCACGCGGCGCATCAGCGCGCGCGAAGAGATGTCGTCGACACCCGGGATCACCGAGTTGCCCAGGGCACGGGCGAGCTTCTTGGCCTCGTCCTTCGCGCCGGCCCGGCGGATCACGCCGGCCGACGGCCCGAGGAAGCCGAGCCCCCCGTCCTGCACCGCCTGCACGAAGTCGGCGTCCTCGGCCATGAACCCGTAGCCGGCGAACAGGTGCGTGTAGCCGTGATCCTGCGCGATGCGCACGATCTCCTGGATGCGTTGCTGCTTCTCCTCCTGGCCCACGCCCATGTAGTCGGGGACGCGATGCACGTTGTGGGGGAAGCGGAAGCCTCGCAGCTCGGGGGCCAGGCAGCGCGGATAGACGACCGAGTCCTTCTCCGACAGCAGCATCCCGTAGCCGGCGATGCCCATGGCATCGAAGACGTCGAAGGCCTCCTGACGCACCGGCCCGCGGCACACCACGAGGACCTTCATGTCCGCGAGGGAGAAGGAACGGATCCACGGGCTCTCGCTGTCGTGGAAGCGGCCGGTTTCGAGATTGGCGTCGCGCATCTACTCGCTCTCCCGCTGCGGCTCGGTCCACGGGGACGGCTGATAGGTGCGCATCAGGAAGTCGAGGTTCTCGAAGAGCACGCGGCGACTCGTGCCCGGGATGACGAGCTTCGAGACCGAGCCCAACGAGAGGGCCTCCTTCGGGTTCATCAGTTCGAGTTCGTACTGGTCGCGCAGGCGCGCCAGCCCGGCGTCGCGCTCTTTCGCGGCTTCGCCCGGATCGGCGCCGCCTGCCAGGGCCTTCTTGTAGGCGGACTCGACGGCGCGCATCTCGTTCTTGAAGACGAACTCCGTGCCGCCGCCCGGTCCCATCACGGCGATGCGCGCGTGGGGCATGGCGAGCACCAGGTCGGCGCCGACGAAGTAGGAGTTGTACGCGGCGTAGGCGCCGCCAAAGGCGTTGCGGATGATCAGCGTGATCGACGGCACGCGCACGTCGATGATCGCATCGAGCAGGCGCCGGCCCTCGAGGATGATGCCGCGGCTCTCCTGCTCGGTGCCGGGCAGGAACCCGGTGGTGTCCTCGAGGAACAGCAGCGGGGTGTTGTAGATGTTGCAGAAGCGGATGAACCGCGTGGCCTTGCGCGCCGCGTCCACGTCGATCTGACCCGACGCCACCGCGGAGTTGTTCGCCACGATGCCGACCACGTGGCCGCCGATGCGACCGAAGGCCGTGATCATGTTGCGCGCCCGATCGGGCTGCAGCTCGAAGTACTCTCCGTGGTCGCAGATCTGCTGCAGGAACAGCGTGATGTCGAGCGGGGCGTTCATCCCCGCCGGCGAGTCGAAGGTCTTCCGGAAGAGGATGTCCTCTTCGACCGTGAAGCGATCCGTGGGGTCCGACGTCGACACGTAGGGCGCGTTCACCCGGTTGTTGTCGGGCAGGTACGTGAGCAGGCGCAGGGCGGTGCGCAGCGAGCCCAGCTCGTCGGGCGTGGTGATGTCGCACACGCCGTTCATTCCATGGACCCCGGGGCCGCCCAGGTCGTCGGCCGTCACGTCCTCGCCGAGGGCGCTCTTCACGACGCCCGGGCCGGTGAGACCGATGAACGTCTCGTCGCTCTGGATCATGAACGAGCCCTGCCGGGGCAGGTAGGCGCCACCGCCAGCGTTGTACCCGAACATCAGGCTGATCGAGGGGACCAAACCGGAGATCTTGCGCAGCGCCGTGAACGCCTCGCTGTAGCCGTCGAGCCCGCCCACGCCCGCGGGCACGAAGGCCCCGGCGGAGTCGTTCATGCCGATCAGCGGGATGCCGCGCTCGGCCGCCATGTAGATCAGCCGCGCCAGCTTGGCGCCGTTGGTGGCGTCCATGCTGCCGGCGCGCAGGGTGAAGTCGTGGCCGTAGACGGCGACGTCGCGACCATCGATGCGCAGGATGCCCGTCACGATCGAGGCGCCGTCGAGGCCGGGGCCCCAGTTCTGCCAGAGGACGTTGGGTTCCTGGTCGGTGAGCACGCGGATGCGCTCCCAGACCGTCATGCGCCCCTTGGCGTGCTGCACGCGCACACGGTCGAGGCCGCCACCCGCCCGAGGCAGGTCGTGCAGCTCCCGGCCCATCTCGAGGGCGCGGGAGTAGAGGGTGGTGGGCGGGCGGGCGGACTCGCCGCGGTCGCCCTCGAACGGATCATCGAGGCTGAAGCTCGGAAGACTCGCGTCCATGTCGTTACGAGATTCCTCCCGCAGCCCTGACCGAAGGGTCTAGAGGCTGCTCACCTCGACGATTCGCATCTGAAGCTGCTGTTCATAGGCCCGCAGGTCCATCTCCTGGCGAGCCACCCCCGACTCGATGGCCGCCTGGGCCACCGCCGGCGCCACGTACAGCAGCACCCGCGGGTCGAAGGGCTTGGGAATGATGTAGCCGGGGCCAAAGTCCATCGCCTCGCCGGGGTAGGCGCGCTTGACCACCTCGGGGATGGCCTCGCCGCGGCGCGCCAGCTCGGCGAGTGCCTGCACGGCGGCCTGCTTCATCTGTTCGTTGATCTTGCGCGCCCGCACGTCGAGGGCGCCGCGAAAGATGAACGGAAAGCCGAGCACGTTGTTCACCTGGTTGGCGTAGTCCGAGCGGCCGGTGGCGGTGATCGCGTCGTCGCGGATCTCGCGCACCTGGGGGGGCGAGATCTCGGGGTCGGGATTCGCCATCGCGAAGATGATCGGCTTGGGCGCCATGTCGCGGACCATCTCCGGCGTGACCAGCCCCGCCTGGGAGAGCCCCACGAAGACGTCGGCGCCCTTCATGGCATCGGCGAGGGTGCGCGCGCTCGTGTCGGCGGCGAACTCCTCCTTCTGCGAGGTCATGCCCTCCTCGCGACCGGTGTGGATCACGCCCCGGCTGTCGACGAGGATCAGGTTCTCGGCGAGAACGCCCAGGTCCTTGTAGAGACGGGCGCACGAGATCGCCGAGGCGCCGGCGCCCGAGAACACCACCCGGACCTCGTCGAGGCGCTTGCCCTGGATGTCCACGGCGTTCAGAAGCGCGGCGCCCGAAATGATCGCGGTGCCGTGCTGGTCGTCGTGGAAGACGGGGATGTCGAGGGTCTCGATCAGCTCTTCCTCGATGCGGAAGCACTCGGGCGCGCGGATGTCCTCGAGATTGATGCCGCCGAAGGTGGGCGCGATCAGCTGCACCGCGCGGATCACCTCTTCGGGGTCTTCACTGTCGATCTCGATGTCGAACACGTCGACGTCGGCGAACCGCTTGAAGAGGACGCCCTTGCCCTCCATCACCGGCTTGCCGGCCAGCGCGCCGATGTTGCCGAGCCCGAGCACGGCGGTGCCGTTGCTCACCACGGCCACCAGGTTTCCCTTGGCGGTGTAGCGGTAGGCGTCGTCCGGATGGGCCGCGATCTCCCGGCAGGGCTCGGCCACGCCGGGGCTGTAGGCGAGGGAGAGGTGCTCCGCGGTCACCGTTGGCTTGGTTGGGACCACCTTGAGCTTTCCCGGGCGCCCCTCGGCGTGGTACCTGAGCGCTTCTTCTTTGGTGATCACGGCAGTTCCTTGGCCCGTTGGGTAGGGCCCGACCGGCCCCCCCGCGGGTGCGGGCGAGCAGGCGAGAATAGCTGGCTTGGGCTGAGGCGTCTGCGGGGCACCGGCCGATGCGGCGGGATGCCCCGGGGCCTCCGGCCCGGTGGCGGGAAGCCTCCGGAGCCGGCCCAGAACCTTGCGACTACTCCTTCAGGAGTTCGCGGGCGATCACGAGGCGCTGGATCTGGTTGGTGCCCTCGTAGATCTGCATCAGCTTGGCGTCGCGCATGAGCTTCTCGACCGGGTACTCCTTGGTGTACCCGTTGCCGCCGAAGACCTGGACCGCGTCGGTGGTGGCCTTCATGGCGATGTCGGTGGCGAAGCACTTGGCGAACGACGAGTACTTCGAGGCCCGCAGCCCCTGGTCGATCATCCATGCGCTCTGGCGGGTGAGCAGCCGGGCCGCCTCGATGTCCTTGGCCATGTCGGCGAGCATGAACTGGACGGCCTGGAACCCCGCGATCGGAAAGCCGAACGCCTTGCGCTCCTTGGCGTAGGCCACGCTCTCGTCGAGGCCGCGGCGGGCGATGCCCACGGCCAGCGAGCCGATCGACGGCCGCGTGGTGTCGAGAGTCTTCATGGCGACCTTGAAGCCCTCGCCCTCCTGGCCGAGCAGCTGACTGCGGGGCACGCGCACGTTGTCGAAGTGGATCACGCGCGTGTCGCTCGCGCGCTGCCCCATCTTGTCCTCCTTCTTCCCGGGGGTGATCCCGGGGGTGTCGGAGGGCATCACGAAGGCGCACACGCCCTTGTGGCGGCTGCTTCGGTCGAGGGTGGCGAACACCGTGTAGACGTGGGCCACGCCCCCGTTGGTGATCCAGCACTTGGTGCCGTTCAGGATGAAGTCGTCTCCGTCCTTCTCGGCCAGCAGCTGCAGACCCGCCACGTCCGATCCGGCCTCGGGCTCGGACAGGCAGAAGGCGGCCATGCGGAATTCCTCGGTGAGGAACTTGAACCACTCCTTCTTCTGGCCCTCGCTGCCGGCCACCAGGATGGGCGTGAGCCCCAGGTCACTGGCCATGATCGAGGTGGTCATCCCAGAGCAGCCCCAGGCCAGCTCTTCGGTCACGAGGCACGAGTCGAACAGGCTGAGCCCGGTACCGTCGTACTCCGGCGGAATCGACACGCAGGCGAGGCCGAGTTCCCAGGCCTTCTTCATGACCTCCATGGGGAACTCGCCGCTCTGGTCGTATTCGGCGGCGATGGGTGCGATCTCGGACTGGGCGAACCGCTTCGCGGCGTCCTGGAGAACGAGTTGGTCGTCGGTGAGCTGGAAGTCCATGGGGGGTCTGACTCCGAGTCATTTTTCGTTTGAAAACGGGGACTTGCAGGGATGAGGGTAGCAGCCCTGCAGGCGCTGCACGGCCCCACGCGGACACGATGGCCCGACGCGTGCTCGGGGCCTCGACCCGCAGGGAGCGGTCCCCGGGCTGCCCATCGGCCGGGCCGCGGGAAGGGGCGGGGGAGGCCGCTTAGGGGCGCGGCGCGTAGCCGAGATCGCGCGAGAGCTGCGCGGCGGCCTCGACCACGTGGGGGACGGCGGCGTGGAGCAGGCTGCGCTCATCGAGCCGGTGGGCCGGCCCGGATACCGACAGCGCTGCGACCACCGTTCCGGCGGCGTCGCGAACCGGCGCCGAGGCGCAGCAGAGCCCGTCCTCGAACTCCTCGAGGTCGAGGGCGTAGCCCTGGCTCGCCACCGTGCGCAGGTGGTCGAGGAACTTCTCGCGGTCCGTGATGGTCGCCGGGGTCCGCTCGGGCAGCTCCTTGTCGGAGATCACCTCGCGGTCGAAGCGCTCGATCGCTTCGGCGCTCTCGTGGGCGAGCAGGGTCTTGCCGAGCGCCGTGCAGTGGGCCGCCAGCCGCTTGCCCACACGCAGGCTGGTCAGCACGAGCCGGTCGGGCTGCTCCCCATCGAGATGGATCACCTCGTGCCCACTCAGCATGCCGAGGTGGGCGGACTCGCCGGTCGCCTCGCAGAGCGCCGCGAGCGCAGCACGACCGTGCCGCGCCAGGCTCCGGTGTCGCGTGAAGCTCTGCCCGAGTTCGAGGCAGCCGGTGCCCAGGCGGTACAGGTCGCTGCCGCGGCACTGCTCGACGTAGCCACTCTCTTCGAGTGTGGCGAGCAGGCGGAACACATTGTTCTTGTGCAGGTCCAGCCGCTTCGACAGCTCGGTCACACCGAGCTCTTCACAGGTCTGGAACTGCTCGAGCAGTCGCATCGCGTTCGTCACCGTCTGGATGACGTATTCGCTTCTCGGCCTCTTCATTCGGGGGGGAATCCTCGGGCCGCGGCCACCCAGGGGGCGACCGGTGCTATGTGCGGTCAGGATCGGTTCTTGACCTTCTCCCAATCGGCCAGGAACCGTTCGAGTCCAATGTCCGTCAAAGGGTGCTTGGCCAGCTGTGCGATCACGCTGGCAGGCATCGTTCCCACGTGCGCGCCCAGCATGGCTGCGCGCTGCACGTGGATGGGGCCGCGGATGCTGGCGACGAGCACCTGCGTGGCGAGCCCATAGTTGCGGTAGATCGTGCAGCACTGCTCGATCAGGTCCATGCCGTCGACGGAGATGTCGTCGAGCCGGCCGACGAAGGGCGACGCATAGGTCGCGCCCGCCTTGGCCGCCATGAGCGCCTGGGCGGAGTTGAAGATCAGCGTGCAGTTGGTCTCGATGCCCTGGCGCGAGAGCGTGCGCAACGCCTTCAGGCCCTCGAGGGTCATCGGGATCTTGATCACGATGTTGTCACCGAGCTTCTTCAGCTCGGCGGCCTCGGCGATCATGCCGTCGTGATCGAGCGCAGTGACCTCCGCGCTCACCGGGCCGTCGACGATCTTGGTGATCTCCCGAAGGATCTCACGCGGATCGCCGGGCTCCTTGGCCAGCAGCGACGGATTGGTGGTCACACCGTCGAGCAAGCCGAGATCGGCCGCGTCCTGGATCTCTCGGACGTTTGCCGTGTCGATGAAGAACTTCATGGGGAGTACCTCGGATGTCGGGGACCATCGAGGTCGGGAGTGACCCGTTTCGACCTCGGCGGTTCTAACTCACGTGGATCGCGAGTGTCAAGAAAACGAGACGCGAAAGTGAAGTTTCGCGTCGTCGAATTACACTGATCGGTGTCGACTCGCAAGTTCGACGCGAAACGAACTAGCCGTGCTCCGTGCTCCCTCGGGGAGAGAGCGGTTCGCCCGGGTCGTCGTCCGCTGAGTCTGCGCCCTCGGGGTCACCCGATTCGCGACTTTCTCCCTCGGTGGCGAGCAACTCGAGCACCAGCAGCAACACGCCGACGACGATCGCACTGTCGGCGACGTTGAAGTCGGGCCAGGTGTAACCCGACCACAACCGGAAGTGGAGGAAGTCGACGACCTCTCCCGCGCGGAACACACGATCGGTGAGGTTGCCGACGGCTCCCCCGAGGATCATGCCGAGTGCCAACGCGGGAAAGCGCTCCCCTGGGGCGAGTCGTCGATAGAACGAGATCACGAGCACCACGGCGAGTGCACTCGCGACGAGAAAGAAGATGCGACGGAACGGCTCGGGCCCGTCGGCGAACAGACTGAACGCGGCACCCGGGTTGCGCACGTGCGTCAGGTAGAAGAAACCCTGAATCACCTCGATGCGATCGGCATACGAGATCGACGCGGCGACCCACACCTTCGTACCGAGGTCGAGCAGGTACGAGATCGAGAAGGCGGCGAGAAAGACCTTGGATTTCGGCGTCATGCGACGAGCCGCCTGTATTGGATGGCGAGCGAAACTATCACCGCAGTTCCTGGGCGTCGAGCCACCCGTCCCCCCAGGTCTCGGGGGCGAGTCGCGCGGCCTGCGCGAGCCAGGCCTGGGAGGCGGAGGGGTCGCGCTCACGCAGCGCTGCGCCGCGAAGCCCCGCGAGATGCGCCTCTACCCGCAGGGAGTCGGCCGGGTCGAGCTGCGCCTCGCACTGATCCAGAAACGCCAGGGCGCGATCGGGCTCGCCCTGCTCGACCCAGTGACGCGCCAACGCGAGGTACGCCCACGGGTTGCTCGCATCCACTTGGAGGGCCCGCTCGTACTGAGATGCCGCTCCGACGACGCGGCCCGACGCCTCGTCGTCGAGCCCTTCGAGCACCAGGCGCACCGACGCGCGACGCCGCGCGTCGCCGTCGTCCGCGACCTCGGAGAGGCGAACCGGTGCGGGACCCAGGGCGGTGCAGCCGAAGACCCACGAAAGGGCCGCGGCCACGACCCAGACGGCGGGGCGCTGCGGGCCCGCACGGCGTGCGTTGCCCAGAAGGGAACCGCGCGCACGACCGTTCCTACCCGCGGGTGATCGCTGGAAGGCGCTCGGCCTCAACGGCGCCCGAACCACTCGTCGAGAAACTGCTCGAAGACACCGGGCTCTCGTGCGTCGCGTTCGGCTTCGGGCACACCGGGCGCGCGCCGGGCCGTGCGAGCCTCGGGCTCGCGTCGGTTCGCCCAGTTGGGGCAGACCGTGGCGGGCTCGGTCCCCCGCAAGAACCACTCGGGCGCACGCGCGGGGCAGCCCACCAACGCCAGGGCGCCGGACTCTGGATCGACCATGCGCTGCTCGACGTCACCCGGGGGGCGGAAGCTGCCGCGCGCACGGCCCCCGCGCGCGTCCTCGAAGAACCGCACGAACAAGGGGATGGCGGCGCGGCTCGAGGGAATCCCCAGGCTTCGGGGCCGGTCGAACCCGACCCAGACGGCGACCACGAGTTCCGGCGTGAAGCTCACGAACCAGGCGTCGCGCTCTTCGTTGGTGGTACCGGTCTTGCCCGCGACCGGCCCGGTGATGCCGGCCGAGCGAACGCCCCGCGCGGTGCCTCGATCCACCACTCCTTCGAGCAGCGACGTCACCAGGTAGGCTGTGCCCGCATCGAGCACGCGCTCGAACGCGATGGGTAGGCGCTCGGCGGCGCGCCGATCCGACCCCACCACGTCTTCGAACGTCCGGATCTGAGGCCGGATGCCCCCGTTGGCGAGCGTCGCATAGGCGCGCGCCATCTCGAGGGGCGTCACCTCGGCCACACCCAGCGCCAGGCTCGGCACGCGTGGCAGTGCGCTTTCGATGCCCAGCCGCTGGGCCATGCTCACGATGCGGTCCGTTCCGACGTCCTGGGCCAGGCGCGCCATGGGCACGTTCAGCGACTTCTCGAGCGCGTGACGAACGGAGACCTCGCCGCGGTACTCGTCGTCGAAGTTGGTGGGCCGCCAGGGGCCGCCGGGGGTGCTCACCTCGAGCGGTGCGTCGAGCAGCCTGCTGGCCAGCGTGACGGTTGGCCCCCCGGGTACCGGCTCGAGCGCCGCCGCCACCACGAACGGCTTGAACGCGCTGCCGGCCTGGCGCTTGGCCTGCACGCAGCGGTTGAACTGGCTCTGGCCGTAGTCACGCCCACCCACCAGCGCGAGCACTTCGCCCGTCTGCGGCCGCAACGCCACCAGGCAGGCCTGCACGCGAACCGCCCCGTCCGAGGCGAGCTTCGGGTAGCGCTCTTCGAGCGCCTCGAGCCCTTCGCGCACGGCACGCGCCGCCGTCATCTGCAGTCGCAAGTCGAGGGTCGAGTAGATCACGAGACCCTCGGTGGCGAGCGTCTCCTGGCCATAGAAGTCGGGCAGCTGGCGACGCAGCGCCTCGAGGAAGTAGCGGGCCTCGCCCGGTTCAGAGGCAGTGCTCGACACCCGCAGGGGCTCGGCCTCGGCGGCCGCTCGCTCCGCAGGCTCGATGCGCCCCTGGTCCTGCATCAGCCGCAGCACCAGGTTGCGGCGTGCGGTGGCCGCTTCGGCGTGCCGGCGTGGTGCCAGACCATTGGGGCTCTGGATGATGCCCGCCAGCAGGGCCGACTCGGGCAGCGTGAGGTGGCGCGGCTGCTTGCCGAAGTAGAAGCGCGAGGCCTCGCCCATGCCGTGGATGGCCGTGGGCCCCCGCTGCCCGAGGTAGATCTCGTTCAGATAGGCCTCGAGAATCGAGGACTTGTCGTACCGGGCCTCCACCAGGATGGCCATCAGGGCCTCCTGGATCTTGCGCTCGTAGCTGCGCTCGGGGGTGAGGAAGAAGTTCTTCACCAGCTGCTGGGTGAGCGTGCTGCCTCCCTGGCGAATGCCACCGGAGCGTACGTTCACCCACAGCGCGCCGAGGATGCGACGCACGTCGATGCCCGGATGATCGAGGAACCGCTGGTCCTCTACGGCGATCACGGCGTCCACCAGGTGCTGCGGCAGATCGCCGAGCTGCACCAGGTCGCGCTGCTCGCGGTCCGGGCCGTGATAGGCACCCACCAGCTCGGGCTCCAGAAAGAACGCCCCGAGCTCGCGGCCGGACTGCAGGTCGCGAACGCCGCCGATCTCCGCGCCTTCCAGTCGGATCTGCACGTAGCGGGCGGGCTCGGCCCGGGTGGGATGCTCGAAGGGGCGGCGGTGCAGCAGCACCGTCCCCTCGCCCCAGCGGTAGCGGCCCACCGGCAGCGGGTCGCCGCCCCCCGGGCGGTATCCCAGGCGGTCGAGGCCGTCGCGAAGGCCGATCTGCTTCCAGTCGAGGCCCGGATAGAGGATGGTGGGCGCCGAGAGCACCCGCGACGGCACCCGGAACAGCCGCCCCTCGAAGCGCTCGGTCACCACCCGGTCGAGGCGGACGAGGTGGCGCCCCATCACGAAGCCGCCGGCAAAGCCCGACACGACCACCAGCAGCGCCGCGATCTTCCAGCCGCGGCGCGCGCCGCGACTCCGGCGCGCGGCTTTCTTGCTGCGGGCGCGGCCAGCCGGCCGGCGCCGCGCCGCCTTGCGCTTTCGGGCCGCCATGGTTCCCCCCGGACGCAGCGCCCCTGGACGCGCGTTCCCCCCGGACGTGAGGAAACTCGCACACGGGTGCTGGGGTGGCACGCCCGACCGGCCCAACCGCCCACTGGGGTGGCACGCCCGGGCCTCCGGGGGCAAGGCGCCCCGTCCTCCGAGGGGTGGCAGGCCCGACGGGATTCCCGGAGATTCCCTCCATGGGAGCGAAGGAAAAGCCGTGGGGTGGCCGCTTCTCGGAGGCCACCGACCCCGCCGTGGAACGCTTCAGCGCGTCGGTCGCCTTCGACCGCGCCCTGGGTCGCTATGACATCCGCGGCTCGATCGCGCACGCGCGCATGCTCGGCCGGCAAGGCCTGCTTTCCCCCGAGGACGTGGCTCAGCTGGTCGAAGGGCTCGAGACCATCGGGCGCGAGATCGAGGCAGGTACGTTCGACTTCGACCCGGCCCTCGAAGACGTGCACATGAACGTCGAGTCGCGACTGCGCGATCGCCTGGGCCCCGTGGCGGGCCGCCTGCACACCGGGCGAAGCCGCAACGACCAGGTCGCCACCGATCTGGCGCTCTACCTGCGCGATGCCGCCTCGGCCGCTCGCGAGGGCCTGCAGGTGCTGCGCGAAGTGCTCGTGACGCGCGCCCGCGAACACATCGATACGGTGCTGCCCGGCTACACCCACCTGCAGCGGGCGCAGCCGGTGCGGCTCGCACACCACTGGCTCGCCTTCTTCGAGATGTTCGGGCGCGACGCCGGCCGCTTTGCAGACCTGGCGGGCCGGCTGGCCACGTCTCCGCTGGGATCCGGTGCCCTGGCCGGCTCGACCCTGCCGCTCGACCGCGAGAACACCGCGGGGGCCCTGGGCTTCGAGGCCCCCTCGCGCAACAGCATGGATGCAGTGGCGTCGCGCGACGCGGCCCTCGAGTTCTTGTCGGCCTGTGCCATCGCCATGGTCCACCTGTCGCGGCTGGCCGACGAGCTGGTGCTCTGGAGCAGCGCCGAGTTCGGCTTCGTCGAGCTCGCCGACGCCTACTCGACGGGTTCGAGCCTGATGCCCCAGAAGAAGAACCCGGACGTGCCCGAGATCGTCCGGGGCAAGAGCGGCCGCGCCATCGGCAACCTGGTCACCCTCCTCACGGTGATGAAGGGTCTCCCCCTCACCTACAACCGTGACCTCCAGGAGGACAAGGAGCCGATCTTCGATTCGGCGGCCACCCTGGGCGACAGCCTGCACGTGCTGGCCGGCTCGCTGGCCACGCTGCGCGTCGACACCGAGCGCATGGCCCAGGCGGCCGGCGACCCCATGCTGCTGGCCACCGACCTGGCCGAGGCACTGGTGCGCGAGGGCGTGCCCTTCCGCGAGGCCCACGAAGCGGTGGGCAAGATCGTGGCGCACTGCCTGTCGAACCAGCTCGACCTGCGTGGGCTCACGAGGCAGGATCTGCGAGCCTTCCACGAGGCGTTCCCCACCGGCGCGGACGAGCTGCTGAGCCTGGAGCGCGCCCTCGAAGAGCGCGCGCTCCCGGGAGGCACGGCGCGGGTGCGCGTCACCGAGGCGCTCGACGCCGCCGAACGCGAGCTCGCCGAGGAGCGGCAGGCGCTCGGAGACGGGGAATCTGGATCATGACGCAGGAGAACGAACCCGAAATGACGCAGCCCCACCGAAGCCGCCGCATGGCCCGCCTCATCGCCACCCTGGGGCTGGCCCTCGGGATCGCCTGGCCGGCCCTGGCCTGCGGGCGCTACGGCCCGCCCGAGCGCGCCATCGAGCCGCCGCCCCGTCACCCCGCCGCCAGCCGCGGTCAACTGCCCGCACACGTCCCCGACGTGAACTCGGACGAAACCTTCCAATGAGCAGCGAGTCCACCCCGTCGTGACCCGCGTGCTGCGTTTCACCAAGATGCATGGGGCGGGCAACACCCGGAGCGGCAGGAGCCCTGCGTCGTGACCCGCGTACTTCCGTTCACCAAGATGCACGGGGCGGGGAACGACTTCGTGGTGCTCGACGGGCTGCGTGAGCCGGATCTCCCCGCGCTCGAGCCGCTGGCGCGGCGCCTGTCGGACCGGCACTTCGGCGTGGGCTTCGACCAGATGCTGGTGGTGCGGCCCTCGGACGCCGCCGACTTCCGCATGGAGATCGTGAACGCCGACGGCTCGCAGGTGGAGATGTGCGCCAACGGCATCCGCGCGTTCTTCCTCTACCTGCGCCAAGAAGGGCACACGACCCAGGACGAGATCCGCGTCGAGACCATGAGCGGCATCGTCAAGCCCCGCTACGAGGGGCCCGGCCTGGTCTGCGTCGACATGGGGCCGCCGATCCTGGCGCCCGCGAAGATCCCCACCCGACTCGGCGACCCCGCAGGCACGGGCCCGGTGCTCGACGTGCCCCTCGAGGTGGATGGCGAGACCCTCTCGGTGAGCGCCATCTCCATGGGCAACCCCCACTGCGTGATCCCGGTGGAGGACGTCGATGCGTTCCCGGTCGAGCGCGTGGGTCCGGCCATCGAGCGGCATCCCGACTTTCCGAACGGCGTGAACGTCGAGTTCATCGAGATCGTCTCGCGCGATCGCGTTCGCCAGCGCACCTTCGAACGCGGCACCGGCGAAACCCTGGCCTGCGGCAGCGGCGCCTGCGCCACGGCCGTGGCCTGCATGCTGCGCGGTGTGATCGACCGCGACGTCACCATCGCGCTGCGCGGGGGCGAGCTCGCCATCTCGTGGGCGGGCGACGGCGAGAGCGTCTTCATGACCGGGCCCGCCGCGCGGGTCTTCACCGGCGAGATCACGCTGGAAGAGGGGGAGGACTGATGTTCGAAGGGGTCCTCACGGCACTGGTCACGCCGTTTCGCGATGGCGTGCTCGACGAGCGGGCGCTGGCCGAGCTGGTCGAGCTTCAGATCGCCGCCGGCGTGGACGGCCTGGTGCCGTGCGGCTCGACCGGCGAGTCGGCCACGCTCACCCACGGCGAGCACCGGCGGGTGGTCGAGGTGGTGGTCTCTGCCGCGCGCGGCCGCGTGAAGGTCCTGGCCGGCACCGGCTCCAATGCCACGGCCGAGGCGATCGAACTCACGCGGCACGCGAAGGAGGCCGGAGCCGACGGCGCGCTGCTGATCTCGCCGTACTACAACAAGCCGATGCCCGAGGGCATCGTTCGGCACTTCCAGGCCGTCGCGAGGGAGACGAGCTTCCCGCTGGTCGTCTACAACATCCCCGGCCGCACGGCCTCGAACATCCTGCCCGAAACCTTCGCGCGCCTGGCCGAGATCGAGCAGGTGGTGGGCGTCAAGGAATCCTGCGGCGACCTGCATCAGGTGGCCCAACTGATCCAGGCCACGCCCGACGACTTTGCGGTGCTGTCGGGGGATGACTGGGCCACGCTTCCGATGCTCGCCCTCGGCGGCGCAGGCGTGATCTCGACCACCTCGAACCTGGCCCCCTCGGAGGTCGTCGACGTGGTGCGCTCGTTCCGGGCCGGCGATCTCGCGCGCAGCCGCGACACCTACTATCGCCTGCTGCCGCTGGTCGACGCGATCTTCTGCGAGACCAACCCGATCCCCGTGAAGGCGGCCCTGGCCCTGCGCGGTCTCGTGCAGGACGAGATCCGGCTGCCGCTGACGCGGCTGTCGGACGCGAACCGCGAGCGCCTCCAGGTGACCATGAAGGAGTTCGGACTCCTTTGAGCGAACCCGCGCACGTGGCGGTGGTCGGCGCGCTCGGCCGCATGGGTGAGCGCGTGCGCGCCGCCGTGGCCGAGCGCGAAGAGCTGGCGCTCGGCGCCGCACTCGAGGCGCCGGGCCATGCCCAGGAGGGCACCGAACTCGAAGGCGGTGTGGCCGTCACCAGCGATCCCGCCGCGGCCATGGCCGGCTGCGACGTGGCGATCGTCTTCGCCAATCCCGCCGGCACGCTCGCCGCCCTGCGCGCGGCCGCCGACGCGGGAACGCCCTGCGTCATCGGCACCACGGGCCTGTCCGAGGCCCAGCGCGAAGAGGTCGAGAGCCTGTCGGGCAAGATCGCCGTGGTGCAAGCCGCGAACTTCTCGGTCGCGGTGAACGTGCTCTTCCACCTGGCGCGCGACGCCGCGGCGCTGCTCGGTGCCGACTTCGACGCCGAGATCGTGGAGATCCACCACGCTGCCAAGGTGGACGCCCCGAGCGGCACCGCGCTTCGCATCGGCGAGGCGGTGGCCGAGGGCCGCGGCCGGTCGCTCTCCGATCATCAGGTACTGGCACGCGAGGGCCTGACCGGCCCGCGACCGGACGAGGCCATCGGCATCCAGACCCTGCGCGGCGGCGACAACCCGGGCGAACACACCCTCTACTTCGTGGGCCAGGGCGAGCGGCTCGAGCTGGTCCACCGCTCGGCCACGCGCGACCACTTTGCCCGCGGTGCCGTGCGCGCCGCGCTCTGGGTCCTGGGCCGTCCCCCCGGCCGCTACGACATGGAGCAGGTGCTGGGTCTGTCGGGCTGACGCCGGGCGGGCCCCACCAGCGGGGCGCGGGAGACAGAACCCTGCAGGACGAGGTCGGCCTCTTCATCGGCTTCGAGATGCGCGTGCCCACGCGCATCTCCGTCGGGGATGGCGAAGCCGCGGTGTTCAGCACCTGCCGGCCCGGCAGTGAGCCCAGCCGCCCGAACCAGGACGGCGCCGCGGTCCTGGCGGTGGCGGGCGGACGCATGCTGCTGGCCGTCGCCGATGGGGTGGGCGGCGCGGCCGCCGGCGAGCGCGCGTCGGCGCTGGTGTTGCGCGCGCTGGCTTTGGCCGTGGCCGATGCCGCGCCGGACGAGCCCCTGCGCAGCCGCATTCTCGACGGCCTCGAGCAGGCCAACCGCGAGATCCTGGATCTGGCGCTGGGCGCCGCCACCACGGTGGCGCTCGCCGAGGTCGATGGCGCGTCCCTCCGGCCCTACCACGTGGGCGACTCCGCGGTGCTGGTGGTGGGGGGACGCGGCCGGATCAAGCTGCAGACCGTGGCCCACTCGCCCGTAGGCTACGGCGTCGAAGCGGGACTGCTCGACGAGGACGAGGCGCTGCATCACGAGGCGCGCCACGTGATCTCGAACGCCGTGGGGGCCAGCGACATGCGCATCGAGGTCGGAAGCCCCGTGCCGCTCGCTGCCCGCGACACCGTGCTGCTCGCCACCGATGGTCTGCTCGACAACCTCGGGGTCGCCGAGATCGTGGCGTACGCACGGCGCCATCCGCTGGGCAAGGCTGCCTCCGCCCTCGCAGACGAAGCTTCCACCCGCATGCAGACGCCGGAAGCGACCACGCCCTCGAAACCGGACGACCTCACCTTCGTGCTCTGGCGGCGGGGCACGCCGCGAAAGACCGCGGGCGGAGCCAGCTCGAACCGACGTTAGGCGGGCGCCGCGAACTGCGAGCCCAAGGGGCGCGCGATGCCCCGGGTGCGCCGCGCACTGCGCAACACGGCGCTGGTGAGCAGAGCCAGGCGCGCATCGCCGAAGGGTCCGCCGCCGGCGCGGTTGTTCACCATGGCGACGGCGAGCCTTCGGCGCGGATCGGCGAACGCGCCCGAGCCGCCGTAACCGAAGTGGCCGAAGGCGCCGGCCAGGCGCCCGCGGGTGGTGAAGGCACTGTGGTAGCCGAGCCGCCAGTGCATCGGCAGCACCAGCACGCGGTCGGGCCGGTGGGTCTGGATCTCGCTGGCCCGGCGGATCGTGCGCTCCGAGAGCAGGCGCACGCCGTCGAGCGAACCGCCGGCGGCCAGCATCGCGTAGATGCGCGCCAGCGATCGCGCGGTGAAGAGACCGTTGGCCGCGGGCACCACCGCCTCGAGGATCCGGGGGCCGAAGAGCACGTGCGAGGCATCGGGCGGCATCAGCGCCTCGCGCATGAGCGCAGGGTCGACGGGCACGCCCGCAGCCTTGTAGACCCGCGACAACACGCCGGGCGCGCGGCCCAGCAGCTCGGTCACGCGGCCCCCGCTCTGCATCACGCGCGGGGTCGGCAGGCGCGCGGCGCGCGCCCGCGCGTCGGCCGGGGCGCCGATGTAGAGGCCGTCGAGCCCGAGCGGCTCGACCAGCTCGGTCTGCAGCATCTCGCCCAGCGGGCGCCCGCCCACCCGCTGCGCCAGCTCGCCGGCCAGCCAGCCGAAGGTGAAGGCGTGATAGGCGCTGCGGCTGCCCGGGCGGACGATCGGTCGCGCCCGTTCGAGCGCACGGACCATGTACTCCCAGTCGAGGATGCGGTCGCCCCGGTCCACCAGACCGCGCACCCCCGGCAACCCCGCCTGGTGGCTCAGCAGCTCGCGAACGCGGATTTCGGCCTTGCCGCCCTGGGCGAACTCGGGCCAGTAGCGCGCCACGGGGGCGTCGTAGTCGAGCAACCCACGGTCGGCGAGGATGTGGATCAGCGTGGCCAGCACGCCCTTCGAGGTCGAGAAGGACATGGCCATGGTGTCGGCCGTCCACGGCCGACCCGAGTCGTCCCGGGTGCCGGCCCAGACGTCCACGACCTTTCGGCCGTGGTGGTAGACGCAGGCCGCCGCGCCGCCGCCGCTTCGCCGCGTCTGAGACAGCACCGCCTCGGCGACGGGCTCGAACCCGAGCTCCACATGACCCTGGATCAACCGCTACTCCGCATCCGGGTCGCGCGATGGTGCAGGACCTGCCGCGCGGCGTCAAATCGCCGCGTTGCGCCATGGTTGCCGGTGGATGAGAAGCACCCGAGGGCAGTGAAGGGCGGTGCTAGCGGCTTCCGCCTCACGCGAGAGCCCTTGGCTAGCGGCTTCCGCCTCATGCGAGAGCCCTTGGCTAGCGGCTTCCGCCCCAGCCTGGCTCGTGCCGCGCACACCACGGACAGAAGCGGAAGAACGCGCGCGACACCGGGCCGCGACAGCGCGGACAGCGGTCGGGCAGGTCGGGATGCGACCACACCCGGCGGGGCTTCTGCTTGCAGACGGGGCAGTAGCGCATGAATGGGCGCAACTCGCCGGCGCAGCCGCGACGGCTGCAGCGACGCACCGCCTTGGCGTCCGCGCGTGGCGGCCGCCCGTTGCCCGCGAGACGGCCGCGGTAGCACCAGGGGCAGGCGGTCCACTCCGGGCGAACGCCACGCTCGCAGTCGGGACACACCAGCGGATAGCTCGTGACCGTGCGCAGCGAGTTGTCGCGCGTGCCGCACCAGGGGCAACAGGGCATCGACTCGGCGATGGGCCCATCGCAGCGATAGCAGGTGTAGGTCATCTCCAGCGATCGCCCGTGGCGCTTGCGGAAGACCTCGGCGTGCACTTCGAGCGGGGTCGGCGCCGGCCCGGTGGGCTTGCGACGGCGGGCCGGCCGCCGGCGCGTCGTGCCTCGCTCCGCGCGACCGAAGGCCCGCTCCAGGGCCTGCGCAAAGGCCACGCCGTCCGGGTAGCGACTGGCCGGGTCGAAGGCCGCGGCGCGCTTCAGCACCGGCTGCACGGGCCCGGGCACGCGCTGCTCGAAGCGGCGATGGCGCTCGGGCGGCCATTCGAACGGCCAGGTGGGCAGGAAGCCCGTCAGGGTCTCGTAGGCGATCAGACCCAGCGAGAAGACGTCGGAGGCCGGGCGCGGGCGGCCGTAGGCCTGCTCCGGCGCCATGTAGCCCAGGGTGCCGGCCTCGGTGTAGGCCTGGCTCGCGCCGGCGGAAAGCCGCGCGGCGCCGAAGTCGGTGAGGGCCGCGCGGCCGTCGGCGTAGACGAGCACGTTGTCGGGCTTCAGGTCCCGGTGGAGCACGCCCCGCTCGTGGGCATGGGCCAGCCCCGCTGCCACGTCGCGGATGATCCGGAGCGCCACGGCCCCCGAACGCCGCGCGCCGGCGTAGTCGGCCAGGCTCCGCTGGGCGAGTTCGGTCGCGAGCACGAAGCGGCCGTCGATCCAGTCGGCGTTGCGCACCGAGGCCACGTTCGGGTGGTCGAGCCGTGCGGTGATCCGCGCCTCCTGCTCGAGCGCCTGGCGGCCGTGCGCCGCTACCTGCTCGGGCAGGGCCACCTTGAGGGCGACGTCCTGGGCCTGGATCGTGTCGCGGGCGCGCCAGACGTCGGCGAACGAGCCCCGCCCGATCCGGCGCACCAGTCGGTACTTGCCGAGCTTGGTCCCTCTGCGCAGCACCCGGTCGCCCATGGAAGGCCGAGTCTAACGACAGCGCGCAGCCAACGGACCCCTGTCCGACCCAGAAAACGGACCGCTTCCCGACACGAACGAAACGGGCCCCGCAGGCGCGAACGAAACGGGCCCCGCCGGTCGTACCGACGGGGCCCGCGAGATCCTGGCCGGCCCACCCTGTGGGCGGCGGCCGTTCCTAGATGTCGAAGTACATCTCGAACTCGTGCGGGTGCGGCCGCACGCGCAGCGGATCGACCTCGTTCTCGCGCTTGTACTCGAGCCACTGGCTGATGGCGTCGTCGGTGAAGACGTCGCCCTTGAGCAGGAAGTCGTGGTCGGCCTCCAGCTCGTCGAGTGCCTCGGCCAGGCTGCCCGGCATCGTCGGGATGCCGGCCAGCTGCTCCGGCGAGAGCGAGTACAGGTTCTTGTCGAGGGGCTCACCCGGGTCGATCTTGTTCTCGATCCCGTCGAGGCCTGCCATCAGCATCGCCGAGAAGGCGAGGTACGGGTTCGCCGTCGGGTCGGGGTACCGGACCTCGACCCGCTTGGCCTTCGGGCTCGCCGAGTACATCGGAATCCGGCAGGACGCCGAGCGGTTGCGCGCCGAGAGGGCCAGGTTGACCGGCGCCTCGAAGCCCGGGATCAGCCGCTTGTACGAGTTGGTCGTCGGGTTCGTGAAGGCCGCCAGCGCACGGGAGTGCTTGAGGATGCCGCCGATGTACCAGAGCCCGAGCTCGGACAGACCCGCGTAGCCGTCGCCCGCGAACAGCGGCTCGCCGTCCTTCCAGATCGACTGGTGCACGTGCATGCCGGAGCCGTTGTCGTCGAAGACCGGCTTGGGCATGAAGGTCGCGGTCAGGCCGTTCTGCCGGGCCACGTTCTTCACCACGTACTTGTACTTGACCAGTGCGTCGGCCATGGTCAGCAGCGAGTCGAACTTCATGTCGATCTCGCACTGGCCCGCCGTGGCCACCTCGTGGTGCGCCGCCTCGACCGTGAGGCCGATCTGCTGCATCACCAGCACCATCTCGGTGCGCAGGTTCTGGAGCGAGTCGCTGGGCGGAACCGGGAAGTAGCCCTCCTTGTGGCGGGGCTTGTAGGCGAGGTTGCCGCCCTCTTCGTCGCGCCCGGAGTTCCACACGGCCTCCACGGAGTCGATCTCGTAGAAGCCGTGGTTCGAGCCCGTGCTGAAGCGCGCGTCGTTGAACACGAAGAACTCGGCCTCGGGCCCGACGTACGCCGTGTCCCCGATGCCCGACTGCGCCAGGTACTGCTCGGCCTTGCGGGCGATGAAGCGCGGGTCGCGCGAGTACGGCTGCTTCGTGATCGGGTCGACGATGTTGCAGGTGAGCACAAGCGTCGGGTGCTCGAAGAAGGGGTCCATGAAGGCGGTGGCCGGGTCGGGCACCATCAGCATGTCGCTCTCGTTGATCGCCTGCCAGCCGCGGATCGACGAGCCATCGAAACCGAGGCCGTCCTCGAAGACGTCCTCGGTGATCTCGGCGAGAGGGAACGAGCAGTGCTGCCACGTGCCCGGCCAGTCGGTGAACCGCAGGTCCACCATGACGGCGTTGTTCTTCTTGGCCAGCTCCAAGGCCTGCTTGGCGTTCATTGCTTCCTCGTTCTTTGCAAATGGGGGTTCGGATCTTCGCGGCGCCGCCGATCGGCGCCGTGCAAGGGGGTTGGGGGTGTCCGGCGGCGCAGGCTAGACGGCGCTCTCGCCCTTCTCGCCGGTGCGGATGCGCACGACCTCTTCCATGGGCAGGACGAAGATCTTGCCGTCACCGATGCGGCCGGTGTTCGCCGCTCCGACGATCGCTTCGACCACCTTGTCCGCCATCTCGTCACCGACCGCGATCTCGATCTTGATCTTGGGCAGGAAGTCGACCACGTACTCGGCGCCACGATAGAGCTCGGTGTGGCCCTTCTGGCGACCGAAACCCTTGACCTCGGTCACGGTCATGCCCTGGATCCCGATCTCGTGGAGCGCCTCCTTGACCTCGTCCAGCTTGAAGGGCTTGATGATCGCCTCGACCTTTCGCATGACCCTCTCCTCGTTCTGCGCCCGGCTGGGCGCAGGCAGCACGGTGTTCCTCGCGGGGACGGACCCTATCACGAACTGGGCCGGCCATCCCGCTGCAGCCCCAAAGGGCGAATCAGGGGACACGCGTCCCTCGCGTTGAACCTGCCGTAGGCAATCTAGAGCAACCCCCGTGCCAATTCCGGCGCGCTTCTGGGGCCCTGATTGGGCAGGATCGGCCCCGTTTGCGCCGACTACTGCTCAGTCGTTGGGCAGCAGGTGCTCAAGCGCTAGGCAGACGGGCGCCCGAACCGAGCCCGGCCGGGACCCACTGTGCGCGAGGTCCGACCGCAGAATGGGAACGCGGTTTGCAGCTAGGGCCCGTGCCATGAGTCACGCCGAAAACCTCCAGATCCCCGTATCCGTCCCCACGTCCCAGGAGCCGGCCGTCGACGAGCTGTTCGAGCGGTTCCTCGAAGACGCAACACGGCGCACCGGAGCCGCGCCGTCTCTCCGCGCCTGGACCGACATGGCCGAGGCCTGGCGCATCGCGCACGCCCTGCGCGCCTGCCGCGGCAACCGCTCGGCGGCCGCCCGCGCGCTCGGCATCGGCCGACGCACCCTCTATTCGAAGATGGAGAAGCTCGGCATCACGCCCAGCTTCGCGGCCTGGCCCGGCGGCGCCGACCGCCAGGCCTGAGCGGCCTCTGGCGGGCGCGCCGGCGCTCCCCGACCCCGAAACGACGAAACGCGCCCGGGCCGAGGCCCGGGCGCGTTTCTCTCGTTCGAAACCGAACTCGCTAGAAGGTGTAGATCGCCTCCACACCCGCCACGAGCTGGTCGTCCTTGCTGGCCGAGATCCCGCTACCGGGCTGGCCGAGCGTGCTGCTGCCGGACCGGAAGAAGATCTCGTCGGCGCTGCCGATACCCTGGTCGTAGCGGAGCTCGCCGCGCACCATGAGCTTCTCGGTGAGCTTGTAGTCCACCGTGCCGGTGAGGCCCCAGATCCGCAGGTTGCCGGTGTTGTCGGGCGACAGATCGATGTACTCCGCGCGCAGCGCGAAGCCCGTGCGATCGTTGATCGCCACGCGGCCAGCGGCCGAGATGCCGTAGCCGTCGGTGTCACCCACCGAGCCCGCCACGCTGTTCTCGGTGCGGATCCAGTCGGCGTTGATGTAGCCCGAGAAGTTCTCGTTCGGATCGTAGGAGAGGATGAAGTCGAGAATCGTCTCCTTGTCGCCCGAGAAGGTGTCCTGGCCCGCGCCGCTGTCGGACGCGCCGTGCACACCGTTGAACGAGAAGCCGAGGCCGGAGTCCTCGTCGGACCACGCTGCCGACCAGAGCACCGCCTTGTTGTTGTTCAGGTCGATGTCCGCGGCCGGGAAGGAACGCGTCTCGTTCACCAGACCCAGGGTCACCGACGCCGGGCCGATGTCCGTGGACGCGGTGATACCGGTGTGCGTGATGGGCTGGAAGAACTGGTAGACGTTGCCCCGCGTGATGTTGAAGTTCATCGGCGACTGCACGACCTCGGCACCGATCACCGTGGCGAACTTGCCGAAGTTGAACTGAACACCATCACCGATGGGCGCCAGGTACTGGATGTACGCCTGGTACATCTCGAAGTCGTTGCCGCTGAACCCGTCCCCGGCACCGAAGTCGCCCGAGAGCAGACCGGCGGTCTTGCCGTAGACGAGATCTGCGCGGAAACCGGCTCGGTTCTCTTCGCTGACCGGACGCTCCAACTCGAACCAGAGCTGGTCGAGCGAGAAGCTGTTGTTGTCCGGGGAGAAGGGATACACGCCGGCAGCGCCATTGTTGTACCCGGCCAGGTCGCGGCCCTCGGAGCGCCGCGTGTTGTAGAACCAGCTGGCCGAAACCCAGCCGCCGACCTCGAGCGTGTCCACGAACTCGGAGAGACCCGAGCTGGCGCCCCCGTCGAGCCCGGCCTGATTGATCAGGTCCTGCTGAGCGCCAATCTTCTCGTTGGCCGCCTCGAGTGAGTCCTCGGTGGCGTCCAGCTTGTCTTCGAGCTGGAGCAACCGCTCCTGCATCGACTGGAGCTGCGCGGCGACGTCGGCGTCGGTCGCGGCAGCAGCGAACGGTACGAGCGCGATTGCGCTGGCAGCCGCCCACACGGTGATCTTGCGAAGCATCTGGGGATCCCTCCTGTTACGCACCAAGGCGCGCCTCGTTCAAAGCAACTCGCGTGCCACACTCTCGCGTGGTGGGCGCAACCTCTCGCCCTGCTCTCTGTGCCCGTGGGCCTTCGAGAGCCACGCGAACGCCTTGTGGGAGACCGGGGGATGCCCCCAAACCAGGCGCTCGTGCTGTCGTTTAGGTCACGAATTGGGCCGGCGCAAGCCATTTCGTGGGGCCTACGGCCAAACGACAAACAGAGTTTAGGATGATGCGTGCCGACTCTGGCCCAGTCGGTCCGCTTGGCTTCATATCCCGGCGCTCAAGGCCACAGGCTGTGGTGATCGAGCCACGCCAGGGTCCGCGGGCAGCGGCTCGCTCCGCCCGAGGCGCGGGCCTCGGCCAGGCAGGTGAGATCGGAAGCCACGTCGATGTCGAAGCCCGCCGGAAGCACCCGGCTGCGAAGGCCCCGTCGCGCCGCCTGGGCGAGGGTGTCCTCCAGCACCGTGCCCGTGCTCATCGGGTGATCGAACACGCCCGGCGCGAGCGAGGCCAGCCCGACCAGGTTGTATCCCCCGTCGCGGTCGGGGCAAAGCACGACGTCCGCCTCGGCCAGGCCAGCCAGTGCGCCCTGAAGCGTATCGTCGCCAAGGGTCGGGCTGTCGCTGCCTCGCAGGAGGACGGGCGCATGCCCGGCACCGAATGCGCGGGCCGCTGCGTGCGCCATGCGCGCGGAGAGATCGGACCCCTGCTGACCGAGCGGTTGCGAGCCGGGGGGCGCCAGGCGCGCCGCCGCCTCGGCGGGATCGACCGCGACCCACAGCGAGAGTCCGTGGTCGCGGGCCATGGCGGCGCTGGCCTCGAGGACGTCGGCCAGCATGGCCTCGTAGAACGAGGCGGCCTCTTCGGGACGAAACGGCGGGCAAAGGCGCGTCTTCACCCGGCCCGGCGCGGGCTCCTTGGCGAATACGACGAGGGCGCCCGCCAACCCAGGCGTCCTAGGCGTCGGCGAAGGGGAGGGCCGCCACGGTGGCCGCCGCACCTTGCGTCTCGAGCTCGGTGCCGGCCTCGGCGTGCTCCGAGCGCACGAACGCGAGGCCGATCGCACCGAATGCGGGCGACGCCACGGTGCTCGTCACCTCGCCCACGGCCTTCGCCGAATCTCCGGCTCCGCCCGGCACGAGCTTCGACCCGGGCGCCGGCGGCGCATCGCCCGCGAAGCGGAGCCCCACGAGGAGGTGGTTGCGCCGGTCGCGCGATCGCAGCCGCGCCACCACCTCCTGGCCGGTGTAGCAGCCCTTGGTGGTCGAGATCGCGCTATCGAGACGAGCCTCGGCGGGCAACACGCTCTCGTCGAGCTCGCGACCCAGCCACGGTGTGCCGGCCTCGATCCGCAGACGCTCGAACAGCGATTCGTCGCCGGGCTCGGCGCCGGCAGCCAGCAGGGCTGCGCGCACGGCTTCGGCCGAAGCCGCCGGCACGAAGAGCTGGAGGCCCGGCCCGCCCGTGAAGGCGTAGGCGGCCGCGCGGATCGCCACACCGGCCACCTCGCACGCGACCCAATGGTCCTGCGCGACGCCCTCCACGCCGAGCCAGGCAGCCGCTTCGGGGCCTTCCAGCGCCATGCGTGCCAGCGTGTTCGAGATGTCTTCGAGGGCGACGTCGTCGGCGATGATCAGCTTGTCGAGGCGCTCGATCATCGGTGCGATCGCGCTGCGCTCGACCTCCAGCCAGAGTTCGTCGTCGAGCCGAAGGACGTGCGGGTCGGCGACCACCCGGCCTTGGTGGGTGAGGAGCAGAGCGGGGCATCCGCTTCCGGGCCCGGCGGCCTCGAGCGCGGGGATGTCGTTGGTCAGCATGCCGTCGAGCCAGCGCACGCGCTCGCTGCCGCGCACGGCGATCACTCCGCGGCCGGGCAGGTCGAACAAACGTGTGGTGCTCATGAGCTGGCCTCCTGCGCGATCCGGGATCGGGCGGGCGGCAACACCGTCATCTCGGGGGGCTCGCCGGCACCCGCTGCGATCGCCAGCGGCCCCACCAGCGCCTCGGCGCGCTCGGACTGCTCGCGGGTCCAGCGGTCGAAGCCCGCGACGGCCGCCGCGAAGTCTTCTTCGTTGTCGATGTCCACGGCCGCGCCGCCCACCTCGGTCACCACGAAGCGATAGCGCGTTCCCAGCAGCTTCGAGCAGGCGAGCTCGATGCGTTCGAAGGTGATCGGCCGGCGCAGGAAGTCCGCCAGGCGGCGCATGCCGCGGCGGTCGGCGACGCCGGCCAGGTGCATGCGCAGGTAGTACCAGAGGATCCACAAGCCGCCGCCCTGATCGGCGGCGATGCGCCACGCCAGCCCGACCGCGTTGCCGATCTGCTTCTGGTAGCGGTGCTCGTACATGTCCTGGATGCGCTGTCGCTTTCCCAGGCGTGCCGGCTTGACCAGGTGCAGATTGCTCTGGCGGAAGCGTCCGGGCGCGATGTTGAAGTACGCCATCTCGATGCCGGGCTCTCCGGGAGCGCGCGCGTAGAACCCCTCCATCGAAGACTCGGGCACCAACCCGAGCGCGTAGTCACAGTCGACGTCGAGCGAGCGCTGCACGAACGACTCGACCTCCTGCGGGGTGAGGAAGGGCAGGTCGGTCGAGAGGTAGAGCACGGGCAGGTCGCGCTCCGCTTCGGTCTCGGGGTCGCGGCCCGTCGCGCCGGCCCCGGGGAGTAGACGGCGGTAGGTCTCCCAGGCGTTCTCGAGCAGGTTTCGCATCTGCGGCACGAGCACCAGCGGCTTGGTGCGCTCGGCGCGCATCTCGGGCGTGTCGAGCACCGCGGCGAGCTGGTCGGTTTGGCCGACCACGTAGACCACGCTGACCGACGGAACGCGCTGCAACACGGCGACCACGCGCGCCACCAGCGACCGGCCCTCGATCTCGAGGTAGGCCTTGTTGCGCCCGTGGACGGCACGTGAGGCCCGGCCCTCGCCGGCGGCGACGATGGCGGGGACGGTCCGGCAAGCTTCGCTCACGGTGCGAGGCTCAAGAGGGGTCGGCGTCCTCGAGGACGAAGATCACCTGCATCGTGACCAGATACTCGGTGATCCGGCCGTCCTCCACGCGTGCCTTCTCTTCGAGCACCTTCATGCCGGTGATGCCGCGCAGCGTCTTGCTGGCGCGCTCGAAGCCGCGCTCGGCGGCGTCCTGCCAACCGACGGGTGAAGCCGACGTGATCGTGGAGACGGAGGCGATGGCCATGACATCCTACGTGTTTCGTTGCGGCGGCCCGGGTCGGGCGCCGCGCTCTTCTACCAGTGCAGTGCGGTCTCGGGCGCCATGTCGAACACCAGGCGCAGCCGCACCCGGTACTCGACCACCCGGCCGTCCTCGATCTTGATGCGCTTGCTCGCGACCTCGATGCCCGTGATGCCCCGGAGCGTCCGGTTCGCGCGGGCCAGCACCCGGCTCGCCGCATCCTCGAACGACACGGGCGAGGAGCCGATCAGCTCGTTGACCTTCGAGATCACTTGGCCGGGTCCAAGGGGGGCGGGGCCTGGTCATGGATCCACCTCGCGCGCATCACGCCGGCCTCCTCTTCGATCGCCACATGGCCGTCGAGCTCGAGGACGTCGAGGTGGCCCATCACCTCGGACATCACCAGGAAGAGATCCGTGCGCACGAAGTGCTTGAAGATGCGCGCCCCTACCTCATAGGGGGTTCGGGGCCCGCCCGCGAGGTAGCGCGCGATCTGCAGCGCGCGGCGGCGATGGTGCAGTCGATAGCCATCGATCAGCTTGTGGTGGTCGCGAATCACGTCACCGTGGGAGGGAAACACCAGCTCGCAGTCCATTGCCTCGACGCGCGCCAGCGACTCCATGAACAGCACCAGGCTCTTCTGGCGCGGCTCGCCCTCGCTGGGGATGTGCAGCAGCGGCACCGGCGAGATGTTGGTCAGCAGGTGGTCGCCCGAGAAGAGCAGGCGCAGGTCGGGCTCGTAGAAGACGATGTGCCCCTCGGTGTGACCGGGCGTGGGCACCACACGCAGGCGCAGGTCGCCCGCCGCGATCTCGTCGCCCGGCGCCAGGATGCCGTCGACGTCCACCGCTTCGAGCACCGACGGGGCGGGATCGGCCGCCTTCTTGTCGCTCGCCAGCAGCTCTTCGGGGGTGCCGAACCTGCGGAACCAGTCCTGGGCCACGCCCCGGAACCAGGCCCGCGGCGACCAGCCCGCCTCCATGCGCGCGCCCTCGATCTCGCTGGCATAGACGCGGGCACCCGAGAGCTCGACCAGGCGCCGCGCCTGCCCGAAGTGGTCGGGGTGCGCGTGGGTCACCAGGATCTGCTCGATCTGGTCGAACCCGTACCCATACTCTTTGAGTCCTCGGGCCATGGCCTCGAAGGCCTCGGGGGTGCGCACGCCGGTGTCGATCAGGGTCACGCCTCGGCCGGGCTCGCTCGGAAGCAGCAGGTAGCTGTTGATGTCGCCCACGCTGAAGGGAGTGGGCGTGGGGATGCGACCCACCCGACCGAATCGGTGGTCGGCAACGTATCCGGGCGCGGGGGGGTTCATGGCCTGCCCCCGAAAATAGGGCGAGGCTCCCGCCGATGGCAGCCCCCGCCCAAGTTGGCGCCCTTCGGGCCCTGGACGCCGTGCTGTTCACCAGCGTCTGGGTCGCGCTGGCGGCGGCGCTGCTGGGCGCGGCCTCGGCGCGGGCGCTCGGACTCGACCCGCGGGCCGACCTGGTGGCGACGGCCTTTCTGGGCACACTGGCCGTCTACACCGTGGACCGGCTGCGCGACGTGCGCCGCGACCGCGAGACCGCACCCGCACGGACCCGCTTCATCGAGGCCCATGCCCCCTGGCTGACCGCCACCGCGGTCGCCGCGGGTGTGGCGGCCGGCGGTCTGGGGCTACGGGGAGGCCCTCGGGTCGTGGCACTGCTGGCCGCCGTTCTGGCGCTCGGCCTGCTGCACCGAAGACTCAAGGCGTTCTGGCTGGCCAAGCCCTTCTACCTGACCGTGGCCTGGACCGCGGTCGCCGTCGCCCTGCCGGCCCTGGCCGGGCCCGGCGAGCCTCGGCACACGGCCGCCGTGGCCTTGCTGGTCGCGTCGTGCGTGGCCTCGAACGTGGTGCTCTCGAACCTGAGAGACGGAGAGGGCGGGGCGGCGCGCCTGGGGAGCCAAGGCGCGCTCCGCGTGGCCCTGGGCTTGCTGCTGCCGGCGTTGGCGCTGGGGCTGCTGGGCCCGGACGCGCTTCGCCCGCTGCTGCCGCTCCCCCTGGCCATGGCGGCCGCGGTGATCGGCTTTCGGCCCAGCGAGCGCTACGGCCTGCTGGTGGTGGACGGCGCCCTGGCCCTGGGCGCGCTCCCCGCCGCCCTGGGCTGGCTCGGCGCGTCCTGATCCTCTCGTCCGGGCGCGCGAGGCCCCAGGGGGCCGGGCGCCCCCGGCCGCGATCCTGCTAACGTCCCCCGCTCCCAAGCGTGGGGCCGTAGCTCAATTGGGAGAGCGCTGCGTTCGCAACGCAGAGGTTGGCGGTTCGATCCCGCTCGGCTCCACCACCCGCCCTCCCTGGCGCGACTTCCTCGCCGCCTCGGGTGTTGGCGGTTCGATCCCGCTCGGCTCCACCATCCCGCCCCGCTCCGGCGAGGCCGGAAGCCACCTCGGGTGTTGGCGGAGGGGCGCCGCGTCAGTGGCTCTCGCGCCAGGCGTCCCAGTCGTCGCGGAGCGGCGGCAGCAGGGCGCGGTCTCCGAGCACCTCGCCGGCCAGGACGCTCGCGCGCAGGCTCTCGCCGGTCGCCGCCTCCGCCGCGCGAAGGCCGGAGAACATGACGTTCGCGATGCCGTGGCCGGAGGGCGTGCTGGCGCCGCACAGGAACAGTCCAGGCAGTTCCGTCTCGTAGCCCATGCGTGCAGGGCCCATCTGGTCCGTCGAGAACTCGACCCCGTAGGAGGTCCCGCCGGTCGAGCGCGTGAACCGCTCCTGGGTCACCGGCGTAGCGGCCTCGCGCCACTCCACGTGATCGCGCAGCTCGGGGACGACCGCCGCCGCCTTGTCCAGCAGGCGGTCCATCAGGTCCTCCTTGCGGCGCCGGTACTCGGGGTCGCGGTGATAGCGGCCCCCGTCTGCCGGGCCCCTTTCGACGTTCCAGACGTCGTAGTCCTGGGGCACGAGGGTCATGACCTGAAGGTTCGTGTGGTGCTTCGGCGCGATGTGCGGGCTCTCGGGGTCGCGCAGCGAAGTGACCGTCAGGTAGGCGAGGTTGTCGTCGGGCAGCTCCCCGGCCTCCACCTCGTCGTAGATCCCCTCGATGTCGTAGGTACCCCAGAGCCAATGGTTGGTGTTGGGGTGGCCGAGCTCGCGCAGGTCGATGTCGAGTCCTGCGTAGACGGCGAACAGTGGAAGCGTCATCCGGAACGCCCGCACCCGCTCGACCGTCTCCGGGGCGAAATGCTCCTCGCCCACGAGCGCCTGCACCGTGCGCTTGAGATCGGCGTTCGAAACGACGATCGGCGCGTCGATCTCCTGGTGAGTCTTGCCGAGCGTCACCCCGACGACGCGACCGTTCTCGACGCGAACGCGCTCGACGGGTGAGCGCGTCCGCACCTCGCCGCCGTAGGCCCGGATGGCTTCGACCAGGCGCGCAGCCATCGCCTGTCCGCCGCCTTCGGGATAGAACGCTCCGCGCATGTAGTGGTCGGTCAGCCCGGCCGCGAGCCCGGTCGGCGTCTTCGAGGGTCGCACCGCGTAGTCGCCCTGCTCGCCGAGCAGCACCGCGCTCGACTGCTGCGACAGGCGGTGCTCGCCAAAGAGCTCCGTCACGGGTCGCAGCCCCCACTTCATGAAGGCGGGCGCCTCGCTCGCGAGGTCGGCAACGCCGATCTCGCCCCGCTGGAATCGGCTTCCCTCTCTCGCCACCTGGCGCATGATGTCGACCACGCTTCCCAGCGCTTCCGCCTCCTGCGGGAACGTCTCCAGCAGGCGTTCGCGGTATCGATCCCAATTGGCGGGAACGCGAAAGACGAGACCCGGGAAGTACAGCGTCGAGTAGCCGTCGGGATCGAGTGGCCGGAACACGATGCGCTCGGCCAGTCCCAGGCCGTTCAGCAGACGGGTGATGACGCCGTCCGGGCCGCACTCGCCGATGTAGTGGACGCCGACGTCGAACTCGTACTGGCTGCCGTGCAGGTTGCGCCGGAACGCCTGTGAATTGCCGCCCGCGACGTAGTGCGCCTCGAGAACGAGGGTCCTCTTTCCCGCGGCGCACAGGTACGCGGCACACGTGAGTCCACCGAGACCGGACCCGATCACGATGGCGTCCCAGCTTTCTCGCTCGGTCACTTCCAGCCCCCATTGGCAGGCGTCGGGGGCCGAGTCGCGCTCCGCTGGGCGACCTTGGCGGACGCGGGAGCCTCCCGAACCGCAACCTCAGTTTAGCCCAGCGCCTCCAGCCGACGGCAACCGGTCACTCCGTGACACGAGAGTGTGTCCCACGAATCGCCCGCCGTATGCGCGCCGACCGCGCTACCAGAGCCCGGGTCACTAGGCCGAACTCGATCGGCGCAGGACGAGCGCCAGAATGAAGGCGAGGAACAGGCCGAGCAGCTGAAGGCCCGCGACCACCGGGTAGACGAGCGCACTCTGGGCGTCCGGCGAGGCAACGAAGCGGACATACGCGATGGCTCCATGGCCAGCGACCAGGGCAGCCAGCGACGCGGCAAGCATCCAAGCCAGGGCTGCCCGCGACGACCGCAGCCACCGCGCCATGGCGAACAGCGCCAGGAACGGCAGGCACTGCCAGACGATGAACGGCAGCGCGAGTTGCCACCACTCGGGCGAGTCGAGCTCTCCCCCTTCGAGCTGCCACAGCAGGCTCGTCGCAGCGCCGAGGGCCGCGACGACGAGGATGGCTCTGTGGAGTGACTCTCGAGGATGCATACGCCGCGGTCGGGCACCTGGGCGCACCGTTGGGCAACCCGCCCGGCCGGTGCGTGAGGTGACCCCTTTGGGATCTCCCGAAGCTACCAGAGGCCGTTCGATGCGCGCGCCCGGGCATCGGAGTCCCCGGGTTCGATCGTGCTTGAAACGGAGGGGCGAGGGGTGGCACCCTTGGGGTGTGCCCATCGAGGTCCGTCGGATCCTGGTGCCCGTGGACTTCTCCGATCACGCGCCGCCCGTGATCGAGTGGGCGACGCATCTGGCCAAGGCCCACGGCAGCCGCATCCTGCTGCTCCACGCCTATCACCTGCCGGTGGAGTTCCAGCAGCTCGAGGGCGCGTACCTGCCCCAGGACTTCTGGGCCAACGTGAAGAGCGAGGCCGAGCAGAGCCTCGGCGTCTACCGCGACCAGATCGCGGACCAGGGCATCGAGGTCGAGGTGCTGGTGCGCGAAGGCTACCCGGCCACGGTGATCGAAGAAGAGGTCGAACGCCAGGACGCCGACCTCGTGGTGATCGGCACGCGCGGCCACTCGGGCCTCAAGCACCTGCTGCTCGGCAGCATCGCCGAGCGCGTGGTCCAGAAGGCGCCGTGCCCCGTGCTCACCGTCAAGATCCCCGACTGAAAAGGAACGGGGACGTCAGCTGCTCTTCTGGCCCAGGGCGCCGGAGGGGTGGCGAGCGTGGTAGTCGTCGCGGGTGAAGCCGCGCGCCTCTTCGAGGGCCGCAGAGAGCGCGGCGAGCACGAGCACCTCGGCGGCCACGCTGGCGCGCGGGGCGAAGCCGAGGCCGCCGCCCTCGCGTGCCACGCCGGCGTCTAGTGCCGCGTCGCATGCGGCCGCGAGGGGAGAGCGGACGGGGTCGCCCGTCACCGCGAGCACCCGCGCACCGAGTGCGCGCACGGCTTCGACCGTGTGCAGCAGCTCTGCGGTGCCGCCGCTGTTGCTGATGGCGACGACCAGGTCGCCCGGCACGACCTGCCCGGCGCTGCCGTGCACGGCTTCGGTGGCGTGCAGGAAGGTGGCCGGCGTGCCGGTCGAGCTCAGCACCGACGCGGCGTAGTGCGCCACGTGTTCGGGCTTGCCCACGCCCGTCACGTGCACGCGGCCCGCCGCCGACTCGACGGCTTGCACCAGCGCGACGGCACGCGCGAACGCGTCGGCATCGAGGCGCGCGCGGAGTGCGGCGAGCTCTTCGAGTGCCACGTCGAGACTCGTGAGTGCGGCGCGACCCGGGTCGGCCGACGCCGCAGCATCGCTCGCGTCCGCGTCGGACGCTGCGGCCAGCGAGGCGACCGGCGGCCCATCGTAGAGTTCGGCCACGCGCGCGCGGGCTGCCGCCGGGTCGTCGGGAAACGCGCCGAGCTTCTCGACACAGGCGGCACCACAGGCATTGCCCAACCGCGCCGCGTCCTCCCAGCCCAGGCCGGCCGCGAGCCCCACTTGGAGGCCCCCGAGAAACGCGTCGCCCGCACCGGTGGTGTCCACCACCTCCTTTGGGGTGCAGGCCGGCACGCGCACCGACAGGCCCTCGGTCGCGACCGCGCAGCCGTCTTCGCCGGCGGTCACCACCACGGCCTCGGCCCCGGTGCGGCTGCGCAGGGCCTGGGCCACGGCCAGGGTGTCGTCGCCAGCGTCGGGGACGAGTTCGCGCGCGGCGGCCTTGGCCGGCTTCAAGAGGTCGGCAAGGCCCAGCACTTCTTCGAGCGTCGCGGCATCGCCGAGGCCGGGCACGGCCTCCGACGGCGGCACGTCGAAGTCGAGCACCGTTCGCGCACCGGCCGCCCGTGCGATCTGCATGGCCTCGCGCGCCGCGGCGAGGGGCAGCTGCGAGATCTCCGTCGACAGGCTCGCCGCCCCGGCGATGAAGTCCGCGTGGTGATCGCGCACGTGTTCGGCCGTGGTCTCACTCGTGGCACCCGGCGCCATGTAGATGGACCGCTCGCCGGAATCGTCCACGAAGATCGGCGCAAACGAGCTGGCCGAGCCGTCGAGCACGATGTGGCGCTCGATCCCGAGCCGGTCCATGGCCGCCCGCAACAGACGCCCGTCGGCGTCGTCGGCCTGCTTTCCGAAGATTCCGACGGGCAGACCGAGTGCGGCGGCCCAGCCCATCTGGTTCAACATCACGCCGCCGATGCGCACCTGCTGGGCGCTGCCATCGGCAAAGGTGTGCATCACCGTCTTCTCCTCGGCGCCGAGGAGCTTGCGAACGCGGTGCATGCGGTCGGCGACCATGCTGCCGATGCCGACCACCGCCAGCCGCGGGGCCTCCTGCTTCGAAGCCATCGGGTGCTAGGCGCCCGGCTCGCCTTGGTCGGGCGAGCGCGTGACCCAGGTGCCCACCAGCAGCTCGCGGGACAATTCGCGCACCTCTTCGAACACCTCGTCGAAGCGCTCGGCGTCCGGACGCGAGAGCGCGGGCGTACCGGCCGCGACCGCGTCGGAGCGGATCACGCCCTGTCGCAGCAGCGCGCGCTTGAGACACGCGATGGTGCGCTTGCCGCCGGCCGTGTGGCAGCCCACGCGGAACGCGTCGAGCACGCGCTTGGTGCGCTCCATCCGCTCGCCGTCGCCGGCCCGGCAGAGCTGCCATGCGCGCGCCCACTCGCGCGGCATCGCATTGGCAGGCCCGGCCACCACGCCGATGGGTAGACCGCCGCGAAGGCGGTAGCGCTGCCAATGCTCCGAGACCGTGCCCACCCAACCGGGGCGCGGCTTGAAGATGTCGAAGATCAGCATGGCGTTGCCGACGTAGATGCCGAACTCGCCGCGCTCGCGGAAGTTGGCGGCGGCCTTGGTGTAGTTGCCGAGCACCTTGCGCGAGGCGCTCACCTTGATGCCGCGGACGAAGTCGAGACGGGAGAGCGCCTTCACCTGACGCGTGCGGATGTGCAGCGCCTTCGGATCAGCGGCGATGTCAGCGTTGTCGTAGAGGTACACGGGGATGCGCCGCGAGCGCGCGTCGAGCAGGTCGCCCACGTCACGGGTCACGAAGCGAACCGGGTCGCGCAGACCGCGGATCGAGAGCGGAGCCAGTACGGCGGCATCGGCCCCGGAGGCGATCGCGAAGTCGAGGTTCTCGAGCGTGTCCTCGGGCGAGTGGGCGGTGATGCCGGCCCACGACTCCACCCGGCGTTCGCGCTCCACGCCGAGCTCGACGTTGAGCTTGGCCAGCTCTTCGTTGCAGACCTGGATCACCCGCCGCTGCACGTCGGCCGTCACCTGGTCCCACTCGCCGGTGGTCCCGGCCGCGAACACCACGTCGGCGCCATAGCCGTTCTGCACGACGTGGCGCACCAGCGCGCGCTGGTCGTCCTCGACGAGATCTCCGGCGTCGTCCAGGATCGTGACGACCGGTACCGAGAGGCCCCGCTTGGGTCTGGTGTCCTCGACGCTGCGCAAGGGCTCCTCCTAGGGAGGACAGGCTAGCGAAAGGCCCCCCGGGTCGAATGAAGCCGTACCGTAGGTTGGAATGAAGGCCGAGGCAGGCTCACGCAAGGACCAGGCGGGGCACGCTGCAGCTCGCACCGGTCCCGGAGACGCTGCGCGTCAGTCCGAAGCGGCCGATGCGGGTGCCTCGAGCCACGGCACGTCGAATTCGGGAATCGGCGCGGGCGCGGCGCCATCGACCTGGAGCCGCACCGGCCGATGGCCCGGGTGCTCGACCTCGACGTAGCTGGGCACCGCCAGCTCGCCGAACGTCGTGGGCGGACCCACACGCCAGTGCACACCGTCGCCGCGGGCGAACCCGACCGGCGCGAGGCTCTGCACGTCCACCCAGAGCGAGGGAGCGCCGGCCGCACGACCGCCGAGCACGTAGCAGTCGTGGTCGGCGTCGCGGCCGAGCACCACCTGGGCCGGGTCGACGCCGAGGGTCCGCAACGCGCCGAAGAGCTGGTTGCGGTCCGAGATCTGCAGCAGATGAAGCGGCGGCAGGAACGGGCGCGGCTCGGGCACCGGCACCCCGTCGCGACTGACGTAGGCCCGGCCGCCGCGCAGCACATGGCGCTCGACGAAGCCTGCGCCGGCGCGCAGCTCGAGACCGACCCGCCCGTCGGGATGCATCCACAGCGCGCCGCGCGCGGCGGGCTCGGAGTCGTCCTCGAAGTGCAGCGACACCTCGAGCCGCAGCCCGCGCGCCAGGCCCGACTTGCGGTTGTGGTCGGCCGTGGCCTCGAGCACCCGGCCCGCGCTGGGGATGGCCGCGGCCGCGGACACCGGCGGCAGCAGCAGCAGGGCGGCCAGGAGCAGCCCCCCGACCCGCGGGCCCGGCCGTAGACCGCGCTGGCCCACCCGTAGGCTGCGAGGGCCCGCCGCCGTCACGAGGCCGAGGTGATGGTGCTGCGGCCGGCGTAGCGGGCGCGGTCGCCCAGCTCGGCCTCGATGCGCAGCAGCTGGTTGTACTTGGCCACCCGGTCGCTGCGGCAGAGTGAGCCCGTCTTGATCTGGCCCGCGCCGGTGGCCACGGCCAGGTCGGCGATGGTGGTGTCCTCGGTCTCGCCCGAGCGGTGCGAGACGATCTGGCCGTAGCCCGCCTCGCGCGCGACCCGCATGGCCTCGAGGGTCTCGGTCAGGGTTCCGATCTGGTTCACCTTGACGAGGATCGCGTTGGCCGCGCCCTTGGCGATGCCTTCCCGCAGGATCGCCGGATTCGTCACGAACAGGTCGTCCCCAACCAGCTGGCAGCGGTCACCGAGCTGCGTGGTGAGGGACACCCAGCCATCCCAGTCGGCCTCGGCGAGCCCATCTTCGATGGAGAGGATCGGGTAGCGCGAACACCAGTCCGCCCAGAAGCCGATCATCTCCTCGGCGCCCATGCGCCGGCCCTCGCTCGCCAGGTTGTAGGTGCCGTCTTCGTAGATCTCGGTCGATGCCGGATCGAGCGCGATCGCCACCTGCTCGCCCGGGCGGTAGCCGGCCTGCTCGATGGCGGTCATCACCAGGTCGATGGCCTCCTGGTTCGAACCCAGGTCCGGCGCGAAGCCGCCCTCGTCCCCCACAGCCGTCGAGTAGCCCTTGGCGGTCAACACCCCGGCGAGGGTGTGGAAGATCTCGGCGCCCCAGCGCAGGGCTTCGGCGAAGGTCGGCGCACCGACCGGGAAGAGCATGAACTCCTGCAGGTCGACGCTGTTGTCGGCATGGGCGCCGCCGTTCAGCACGTTCATCATCGGCGCGGGCAGCAGCGTGGCCTCGTCGCCACCGAGGAACCGGTAGAGCGGGGTGCCCGCGGCGGCCGCCGCGGCGTGGGCCGCGGCCAGCGAAACGCCGAGCAGGGCGTTGGCGCCGAGCCGCGACTTGGTCTCGGTACCGTCGAGGGCGAGCAGCGCCTCGTCGAGGCCGCGCTGCTCGTCGAGCCCGCCGAGTTCACGATCTGCGATCGCGTTCGCAATTTCGCCGTTGATGTGTCCGATCGCCTGAGCGACGCCTTTTCCCCTGTAACGACCTTTGTCTCCGTCCCGAAGCTCGAGTGCTTCTCGAGATCCTGTCGAGGCCCCGGACGGGACCAGCGCGCGCCCGGCCTGGCCGGTGGAGAGGCGTACCTCGACCTCCACCGTGGGGTTGCCGCGCGAGTCGAGGATCTCGAGACCCTTTACCTGGGCGATTGCGGGGGCAGCCATGGACGCGTTCTCCAGCTTGGACCTCGGGACGGGGTCGTGGATTGGACGTTCGCGAGGGCGCACGCCGCGCTCTCGGGCCCGCTCGGGCGGGCGCGCAATCTAGCAGGCGCGAGGCGCCCGCGAATCTTTGCGAACGCGTTCGCTCACCTGCGCGGGACCACCACGGGCGCGCCCTCGGCCGTGCGGAGGATCTCCGTATCCACCCCGAAGACCTCGCGCAGAAGGTCCGGCCGGAGCACTTCGTCGGGGGCACCCACGGCGTGCACCCGGCCCTCGGACAGCAGCGCGATGCGGTCGGCAAAGCGCGCGGCCAGGCCGAGATCGTGGGAGACGACGAGCACCGCGCGGCCCTCCGCCGCCAGGGCCCGCACCCGCTCGAGCACCTCGAGCCGCCGACCCACATCGAGGTTCGAGGTGGGCTCGTCGAGCAGAAGCACGGGCGTCTCTTGGGCCAGCGCCCGGGCGACCATGGCGAGCTGGCGTTCGCCCCCCGAGACCTCGAGTACGGTGCGGTCGGCGAGAGCGCCGATGCCCAGGCGCTCCAGCGCAGCCTGGGCCAGCGCGACGTCGTGCCGGGTCTCGAAGCCAAGCAGCCCCAGGTGGGGCGCTCGCCCCATCAGCACCACCTCGAGCAGCCGGAACGGGAAGGGGATGCTGGTCTCCTGGGGGACGAGCGCCACGTGCCGCGCCAGCTCGCGGCGGCTGAACTGGGAGAGGGGGCGCTCGGGCTCCCCGGCCCGACAGGCATGGGCAGTGCCCGCATCGGGCTCGAGCACCCCGGTGGCCACGCGCAGTAGCGTGGTCTTGCCGGCGCCGTTGCGCCCGGCCAGCACCATCACCTCGCCCGGCTGGAGCGCGAGCGTGATGCCCTGCAGCACCGGGCGCCCCCCGAGGGCCACCTGGACGTCCTCGAACCGGAGCACCGAACCGGCGTCGTGCCCGCTCACGAGACGAACACCCGCTGGTGGTGGCGGCGCAGCAACCACAAGAAGAGCGGTCCGCCGGCCAGCGCGGTGATGGCGCCGACGGGCAGCTCGCGGCCGGCCAGCAGCGTGCGGGCCACCGTGTCGCAGACCAGCAGGAAACCCGCGCCCGAGAGCGCCGCCGCGGGCAGCAGCAGGCGGTGGTCGGGCCCCAGTCGCAGGCGCAGCAGGTGCGGGATGATGAGGCCCACGAAGCCGATCAGACCGGACACCGAGACCGCCGCCCCCACCATGAGCGAGGTGGACACGAGCAGCACCCGCTTGGTGCGCTCGACGTCGACCCCCAGCTGGGCGGCGGGCTCCTCGCCCAGGGCCAGCAGGTTGAGGCCGCGCGCCAGCGGCAGCGCACTGGCGAGGCCCAGCACCAGGAAGAGCGCCACCCAGCCGGCCACGTCGAAGCGGGCGTCGGACAGATTGCCGATCAGCCACAGAAAGATGCTGGCCCCGTCGGCGAGCCCGGCGGTCGAGGCGAGAAAGACGATCGCAGCCGACGCGAAGGCGTTGAAGACCACGCCGGTGAGCAGCAGCGTCGTGGGCGAGAGCTTGCCCGTGGGCCCGGCCACCGCCAGCAGCAACACCACCGTGCCGACCGCGCCGGCGAAAGCGGCCGGCGGGACCGCGGCGTAGCCCAACCCCACCGCGCCGCCCAGGGTGAGCATGGCGATCCCCGCCAACGCCGCGCCGCCGGACACGCCCAGGATGAACGGGTCGGCCAGCGGGTTTCGCAGCAGCGCCTGGAAGAGCGCCCCCGCCACACCGAGGCTCGCACCCACCAGGGCGGCGAGCACCACGCGGGGCAGGCGCACCCGCAGCACGATGTCGGCGGTGGCCCCCTGGGCGTCTCCGAGCAGCGCGTCCACGACGTCGGCCGGTGCCACCGGCACGGGCCCGATGGCGAGCGACGCCATGGCAACCGCCACCAGCGCGACGGCGAGCGCGGAGAGCACGGCGACCAGCCGGCGCGGGGTCAGCACGCTCAACGTGGGCTCGCCTGGTCGTCGCCGGCGAGGGCCTGGCCCACCTCCGGCCCGTGCAGCGTCTCGGCCAGCAGGACCAGAGCCCGGTCGAGGTGGGGGCCGGGCAGGGTGGCCATCCCGTCGGGCAGGTGCACCACGCGGCCGGCGGCCACGGCAGGGATCGACGGCCAGCGCGACCAGTAGTCGGCGGCGTCCTGCGGGTCGTTCGACGAATCGAGCAGCACCGCCGGCGCCGCGCCGATCAGCCACTCCCGCGAGACGCGCGGGTACGGCTCGTCGAAGACCGCTGCGAGATTCTCGCCGCCCACCGCACGGAGCATGTCGTCGACGAAGCTCCCGCGGCCGATCACGAACGTCGGGTCGCGCTGCAGGACGAGCACGGTGGGCACGCGATCGCGTTCGGCGGCCCAGCGCGCGAGACGATCGCGTGTCTCGCGGATGGCCGCAGTGCGAGCGCGCGCAGCGTCGGGCCGGCCCACGCGATCGCCGAGCTGCTCGATGATCGCGAGCACCTCGTCGAAGCCCACAGGGCTGAGTTCGAGCACCTCGAGCCCGAGCCCTTCGAGCCGGGCGCGAAAGTCGCGCTGCTCGGCGCTCGGGACGACCACCACCAGGTCGGGCTGCAGACCCACGACCGCTTCGAGACTCGGCGTGAAGAGCCCGCCCACCCGCGGAAGCTCGGCCACCTGGGGCTGCGTCTTGCCCGACCAGTCGTCCACGCCCACGAGCTGCTCGCGTGCGCCGATCGCGACCAGGATCGCCGTGAGCGACGGGTTCAGCGAAACGATTCGCTGCGCCCCCGGCCCAGGAGAACCATCGGGATCGCTCGCGCGCGCGGCGGCCGGAAGCAGCAGAACCACCAGCACCCCGAACGCGGCCAGCCGTCGTGCCGTCGCGCGCATGGCCCGGGGGAATAGCACGAACGGCCCTCCGCGTTGGGAGAGCGGCCATCCGAGGGACTGCCAGCGCGGTTTAGGGCGCGCGCGGGGCCATGGGCGGGGTGCCCGTCCGACCCGGCGAGCCAGGCCGCCGAGCACCCCGCCTCCCCGGCTAGGGCGTGGCGTAGGTCGTCCGACCCTTCAGCGTGAGGAAGGGCCGCGCCTTCTCGAGCGCGGCGGGGCCGATGCCCTTCACGTCGAGCAGCTCTTCGATCGAGTCGAAGCGCCCGCGCTCGTCGCGCAGGTCGACGATCGCGCGGGCCTTGGTCTCGCCGATGCCCGGCAGGGCGACCAGCTGCTCGGCCGTGGCCGTGTTGACGTTCACGACCCCGGCCGGGTTGGCCGCGTGTCCGGGCGCGAGCCCGAGCAGGAGCGTGAGCGCGAGACTCAGGGCGAGCGCCCCGAGCCTCCGAGTGTTGGAGGATCGCATTGGGGATGTTCTCCCCGGGACCTCTTGGGGCGAAGGCGGTGGCTAGCTCGCGCGCTGCACCGAGAAACGGGCGGCAGCGAGCAGGGCATCCTTGGCGTGGCCGTCGGGGAACGGCGCGATGGCAGCAGCAGCGCGGGCGACGTGCTCGTCGGCCCGGCGGTCGGTGTCTTCGACGCCGAGATAGCGCTCGACCAGATCGCACACCGGGGCGAGCTCTTCGTCGCCCAGCACGTCGGCCGGGTCGACCACGCCCTCGGCCTCGAGCGACGCAGCGCGACCCGCCGCGGTCTTGAGCAGCGTCGCCAGCTCCTGGCGCTCTGCCGCGGTACAACGCTTCTGCGCGAGCAGCAACGGCAAAGTCACCTTGCCCTCGCGCAGGTCCGCGAGCGGGCGCTTGCCCAGCACCTCGGCGTTGGCGGCGTAGTCGAGGGCGTCGTCGCGCAGCTGGAAGGCGAGCCCGACCTCGCGCCCGTAGTCCGCCAGGCGACGGCGTTCGGCGCGCGTCACGCCCGCGAGGATGCCGCCGGCCTCGGCGGCTGCAGAGATCAGCGTGGCGCTCTTGCGATCGATCACTGCGTAGTAGTGCGACTCGGTGACGTCGGGGTCGTAGCTGCGCTCGAGCTGGAGCAGCTCGCCCTCGGCCATGCGACGGATCGTATTCGCGAACACCTGCAGCACGTCGGGGTTGCCGTCGTCGACGACCATCGACGAAGCCCGCGCATAGAAGAAGTCGCCCACCAGCACCGCGCGCCGGTTTCCCCAGATGGCACGCGCGGCCTGCTGTCCGCGGCGCAGGTTCTGCAGATCGACCACGTCGTCGTGCAGCAGCGTCGCGGTGTGGAGCAGCTCGACGGCCGCCGCGATCTGCACGCGGCGCGGTCCCTCGTAGCCGCAGAGCTCGGCCGTGAGCATCAACAACGCCGGGCGCAGGCGCTTGCCGCCCGAGCCCAGCACGTGGTCGCCGATGGTGCCCACCAGCGAGAGCTCCGAGGCGAGCTGCTCGCGCATGGCCTGCTCGACCTGCGCGAGGCTCGGCGCCAGGCGATCGAGGGCGGCGGCGAGCGCAGCCGGGGGGGCGAACGGACTCGTCATCGCCTCCGACTCTAACCGCGGCCAACCGGAGTGTCAAAGAATGAGGGGCCAGAAAAAGCTTCAAATCCGAGTGTTTACCGCCGTTCACGGGTTTCGGGCATCCCGGACGGGCGGCAGCGCGGAAGGCCCTAGGCGTCGCGCAGCCAGCGCACCGCGTCGGCGATCTCGGTGACCGGCACCGGCTCGGCGCCCGGCGCCTTGGCGTCGGCGCCAGCGGGCAGCAGCACCCGGCCGAACCCCAGGCGCGCCGCCTCGCGAAGCCGTTGATCGAGCCGGCCCACGCGTCGCACCTCGCCCCCCAGCCCGATCTCACCGCAGGCGGCCGCATCGGCGGGGATGGGCTTGTCGAGTCGACTCGACGCCAGAGCCAGCGCCACGGCCAGATCGGCCGCCGGCTCGGCGACGCGAACGCCGCCGGTCACGTTCACGTAGACGTCGCACGACAGCACGTCGACGTCCGAACGACGGTCGAGCACCGCCAACAGCAGCGCCACGCGCGCGTCGTCGATGCCGATGCAGGTGCGACGCGCGGTGCCGTAGCCGGCCGGTGCCACCAGCGCCTGCACCTCGATCAACATGGGTCGCGTGCCCTCCATGATCGGCACGATGCACGAGCCCGGCGACCCGGCGTGGCGCTCGGCAAGGAACAACTCGCTCGGATTCGGCACCGCCAGCAGCCCGCGCTCGCCCATGCTGAAGACACCGACTTCTTGAGTCGATCCGTAGCGGTTCTTCGCGGCGCGCAGCAGACGGAACGGGTGGCCGCGGTCGCCTTCGAACGTGAGCACCACGTCGACCAGGTGTTCGAGGACGCGCGGCCCGGCGAGCGAACCCTCCTTGGTGACGTGCCCCACCAGCAGCAGCGCCGCGCCGTGGGCCTTGGCCGTGGCCGAGAGCAGCGCGGCGCAGTCGCGCACCTGGGCCACCGAACCCGGAGCCGAGTCGACGGCGGCGGTGCGCATGGTCTGGATCGAGTCGACCAGCACCAGTTGCGGCCGGATCTCGCGCCACGGCTCGGCCAGGGCCTCCACGCGGGTCTCGGCCAGCGCGAGCAGGCGACCCGGAACGTCGCCCAGACGCTCGGCGCGCAGCCGCACCTGCTCGAGGCTTTCCTCACCCGTCACGTAGAGCACCGGCCCGGTTCCACCGAGGGCCGCGGCGAGCTGGAGACAAAGCGTGGACTTGCCGATGCCGGGCTCGCCCCCGAGCAACACGACCGAGCCCGGAACCAGTCCGCCACCGAGTACGCGGTCCACTTCGTCGATGCCCGTGGCCAGGCGCGGTGCTCCGCTCGCATCGACTTCGCGCAGCGGAACCGCCTTGCCCACCGCGGCCGACGGCTCGACGGCGAGCAGGTCGGCGGTCGGGGCGGGCTCTGCACCGGTGGACTCCTCCACCAGCGATTCCCAGGCGCCGCAGGTCGAACAACGGCCCAGCCATCGGGGATGCTGGGCACCGCACTCGCTGCAGACGTGGATGGTGCGCGCCTTGGCCACGGCCCGCGAGCATACCCCGCGCGCGAAGCGAACCGCCGCGCGCCGGAGCGAATGCGGTGCGCGCTACTCCTCGGGCACGCTCTCGTCTGCCGGCGGCCCGACCAGGTTGCGGACCTGGCGTTCGAGCCCCGCGCTGCGCAGGCCGGCCTCGCGCCCCAACCCGATGGCCACGTCCTGCCCGAGGCCGTGCTCTCGGACCAGGTGCCACGCCAGCCAGGCGCCCACGCGGTTGCTGCTGGCGCAGTGCACCCAGACCGGACCCTCGGGTGCATCGGCCACCAGCGCATCCACCCGCGCGAGGGTCGCCGCGTCGAGACCCGCCCCCGAGACCGGCACGTGCTCGTAGCGCATACCGGCCGCCTCCACGGCGACCCGTTCGTCGAAGCCCAACGCCGACATTTCGCGCTCGGTCCGCAGGTTCACCACCAGGCCCACCCCGGCCTCGGCCGCCGCAGCGATGCCGGCGGGATCGGGCTGGCCCGACATGCGGAGCCGGCCCAGGGCCGTCACGTTGGAGACGCCGCCCCAGGTCTCGGGGCCCTCGACGCTGGCCAGGGGCGCCTCGGGCGGGGTGGCCGCGGCGGGCACCGCCCAGGCGATCCCGCCCAGCCAGAGGGCCCCCGCGATCGCGAGGACGCCGGCGGTCCGGGTACCGAAGATGGCCATGAGAGATCCTCCTCTTCCTACGGAGAAGATAGGCGCCCGAGGGCCGGCCGGGCTGTCAACCTAACTCCAAGGCAGGGTTGACGAGGCTCCCAACTGCCCGAGACTAGGGGGGTTCCGGGGCCGCCGGCCCCCCGCCGGACGGGCCTTGGGCCCGGGCAAGACGGAGGAAGACCCCATGTTCGAGCGCTACGAGCGACTGGCCGAGCGGGCCCTGGCCGGCGAAGCCCCCAGCGAGCAGGACGCGCTCTGGGTGCTCGGCGGGGACGACGTGGCCCTGCTGCCGCTGCTGCACGCGGCGTTCGCCCCGCGCGAGAAGCACTGGGGACGCGCCGTCCAGGTGCACGTGCTGAACAACGTGCAGAACGGCCTTTGCCCCGAGGACTGCGGCTACTGCTCGCAGTCGCGCGACTCGAGTGCCGCGATCCGCAAGTACCCGATGAAGAGCGAGGACGAGATCCTCGCCGAGGCCGAGGCGGCCGCCCGCGCCGGCGCGTCCCGCTACTGCATGGTGATGAGCGGCCGCGGTCCCACGGTCGCCACGGCGCACAAGCTCGCTGGGCTGGTGCGCACGGTGAAGGAGCGCCACCGCATCGAGGTCTGCCTCTCGGTGGGCCTGCTCGAGGAGGAGCACGCGCGCATCCTCGCCGAGGCCGGGCTCGACCGCCTGAACCACAACCTGAACACCAGCGCATCGCACTACGGCGAGATCTGCAGCACCCACGACTACGATGACCGCGTCGCCACGCTGCGCGCGGCGAAGAAGTGCGGCATCGAGCCGTGCAGCGGACTGATCGTCGGCATGGGCGAGACGGCAGAAGACGTGGTCGAAGTCGCATTCCGGCTGCGCGAGCTCGAGGTGCCGTCGATCCCGGTGAACTTCCTCATCCCGATCGGCGGCAACCCGGTGCAGAGCGACGGCTCGCTCACCCCCGAGCGCTGCCTGCGGGCGCTCGCGCTGATGCGGCTGGTGAACCCGGCCGCCGAGGTGCGCATCGCGGGCGGTCGCGAAGGCCACCTGCGCGCACTGGGCCCGCTCGCGCTCTACCCGGCCAACTCGCTGTTCGTCGAGGGCTACCTCACCACCCGCGGCGACGACGAGGCCGAGACCTATCGCATGATCCGCGACGCCGGGTTCGAGGTTGCGGGCAATCCCGACTGGGACGGCAACGTGCCCGGGCGCGGCGACTTCCGGCTGCGCGGCGGCGAGGGCGAGATCCTGAAGCCCGACATCCGCGCGGAGCAGCGCGGTCCGGGCGCGACGCGAGCCGACTAGTGGCCGAGGCGGTCCGCAAGGACACGCCGGGCGCGCGAGACGCGAACCCCGGCTCCCCGCGAGACGCGCTCGGCGAGCGCGCGAGCGAGTCCCTCGACGCCATCCGCGCGGCGGGCACGTATCGGCGCATGCGCGTGCTGGCCGGCGCCCAGGGTCCGCGCATGCAGGTGGACGGCCGGGATGTCCTGCTGTTCGCAGGCAGCAACTACCTCGACCTCGCGCACCACCCCGAGGTGGTCGAGGCTTCGGCGCGCGCGGCGCGCGACCTCGGCTGCGCGGCGGGCGGCTCGCGGTTGATCACCGGCAACCTCGATCTGCACGAGGCCCTCGAAGCGCAGCTCGCCGACTTTCTCGGCACCGAGTCCGCGCTGGCGTTCAACACCGGCTACATGGCCAACGTGGGCGTGATCCCCGCGCTCGCCGGCGAGGGCGACGTGGTGGTCTCGGACGCGCTCAACCACGCCTCGATCGTCGACGGCTGCCGACTCTCGCGCGCGGGCGTGCGGGTGTTCGCGCACGGCGACGCCGACGCCCTGGACGAAGTTCTGTGCGAAGTCGTACCGCACGCCCGACGCGTACTCGTCGCCCTCGACGGCGTCTACAGCATGGACGGCGACACCGCCCCGCTCGAGACCCTGGTGCCGCTGGCGAAACGGCACGGTGCCATGGTGCTGGTCGACGACGCGCACGGCACGGGCTGCCTCGGCGCGCACGGCCGAGGGACGCCGGAGCTTCGCGGTGCCGAGCATGGCATCGACGTGCTGATGGGCACGCTCGGCAAGTCGCTGGGATCGTTCGGCGCGTTCGTCGCGGGTAGCGCCGCGCTGCGCGACCTGTTGGTGAACACGGCACGGAGCTTCATCTTCTCGTGCGCGCTCGCGCCGCCCCAGGTGGCTGCGGCAAGCGCGGCCCTCGACCTGGTGGTGCGCGAGCCGTGGCGGCGGGAGCGGCTCGGCCGCGGGGCCGCGCGCCTGCGCGAACGGCTCGCGACCGCGGGCGTGGCGACCGACCCGAGCACGACCCACATCGTCCCCGTCGTGATCGGCGACAACGCGCGCACCATGGCCGTCTGCGAGCGGCTGCTCGACCGCGGCTTCTATGCCCAGGGCATCCGGCACCCGTCGGTTCCGAAGGGGACGGCGCGGCTGCGCATCACCCCGATGGCCACCCACGAGGACGCCGACCTCGATGGGCTCGCCGGCGCCATCGCCGAAGAGATCGGGGTGTGCGCGTGAATCACGTGATCGGGGTGTGCGCATGAGCCGCGGCGTCTTCGTCACCGGTACGGGCACGGGCGTGGGCAAGACCGTGGTGGCCACCGCGCTCGCGCGGGCATTGCGTGCGCGCGGCATCGATGTGGGTGTGATGAAGCCGGCCGAGACCGGCGTGACCGCCGCCGGCCCCGAAGACGCGCGTGCCCTGCGCGAGGCCGCGGGCACGGACGACGCCCTCGAGCTGATCTGTCCGCAGACCTTTGCGCTGCCTGCCGCGCCGAGCGTGGCGGCGGCGCACGAGGGCCGGCGTGTGGACCTGGCGGCCATCGACGCCGCCTTCGAGACGCTCGCGGCGCGCCACCCGTTCCTGGTGGTGGAAGGCGCCGGGGGCCTGCTCGTGCCGCTGAGACACGACACCACCATGGCGGATCTGGCCGCGCGGCTCTCGCTACCCTTGCTGGTGGTCGCGCGCGGCGCGCTTGGCACCATCCACGACACGCTGGCCACGCTCGAGGCAGCGCGCACGCGGGGTCTGGCGCTGGCGGGCGTCGTGATCAGCCATGTCGACGGGCCGCTCAGCGAGGCCGACGCCCTGAACCTGCGCGCGCTCACCGACACCGTGATCGACGACCTGGTGGGCGTGATCCCCCCGCTCGAGCCGGGGGAACACCCGGCTGCGGACGCCCTGCGAACCGATGCGATCCTGGCACGTGCGGGACGCGGCCCGATCCCGGCGGGCGACAGGACCCGGCTGGCGGGCTAGCGGCGCGCAGGGGCCCAGCGGTTCCCGTAGCGGGGGCCCAGCGGTTCCCGTAGCGGGGGCCCAGCGGTTCTGGGCTCGAGGGCTCGCCGATCAGCCTGCGAGGGGCGCGCCACCGAGCCAGGTGGCCTCGACGCGCCCCGAATCGCCCAGCACCACCAGGTCGGCGCGCGCCCCGGGCCGCAGGCTGCCCACCTCGGCCTCGCAGCCGATCAACTCGGCCGGCCGCAGCGTCGCGGCCGCGACGGCCTGGTGAAGCGACAGCGCCCCGAACGCCACCGCATTGCGAACCGCGCGAGCCATGGAGAGGGTCGAGCCCGCCAGGGTGCCGTCGGCCAACCGCAACGCCTCGCCATCATCCACGAGAGCGCCCGAACCGAACCCGGGATCGGAGCCCTCGGGATCGATGCGGTCGGTGATCAGGGCCAGGCGGTCACCCTTGGCCCGCGCTGCCAGCCGCACGATCGCCGGGTGGACGTGGACGCCGTCGCAGATCAGGTCGCAGCTGAGTCGGTCCTCGGTCAGCGCCACGCCGGCCAGGCCGCGATCGCGATGATGCAGCCCGCCCATCGCGTTGAAGAGATGCGTCACATGACGCGCTACCCCGCGATCGACCGCCGCCATGACGCAGGCGTCGTCGGCCAGGCTGTGACCCAACGACGCGAGGATCCCCCGGCGCGCCAGCTGCTCCTCGAGCTGGTGCGCCCCAGGGACTTCCGGGGCGAAGGTGACCATCCGGACCAGGCCCGCCGCACCGTCCAAGAGGCCCGCCGCTTCTGAAGAATCGAACGGTCGGATACCGGCGGGCGGCTGCGCGCCGGCGGCTTCGGGGCGGATCCACGGACCCTCCAGGTGAAGACCCAGGGCGCGCGCGCCGCCTGCGTCATCGTCGATGACGCGAGCCAGCGACCGGACTCGCTCGAGCAGCTCGGGTGCCGGCCAGGCCACGGTCGTGGGGAGGTAGGCGGTCGTCCCCTGGGCGGCCAGCTCGGCACCGGTGCCGCGAACCAGCTCGCCGTATTGCTCCGGAGCGCTGAGCACGAAGCGACCGTGGTAGTGCACGTCGACGAACCCCGGGGCCAGGTGCAGTCCCCCGAGATCGACCCGCTGCGCATCGACGGCTTCGCCCTCGGGCAGCCGGTCGACGATGCGCCCGGCTTCGATCAGCAGGCACCCGGGTGCCGGCGCCGGGGCGTCGGGGTCCAGCAGGGTGCAGTTCTCGAGCAGGATGCGGGTCAAGACGGCGGGATCCTATCGGAGGTCACCACCGGGCTGGATGGACCATGCGCCACGGTACCGTGGGCCAATCCCCTCAAGCGAGGCGCCTGGGCCTCCGATGCCGTGGGCATGGCCCAGTTTGGCACCGATGTCGAGGAAGACCTCGTCGTCATGGACGTGAAGCTGAAGCAGCTCAAGAACGAGTTCGACCAGTACTTCCTGGGGACGCGAAAGCGCGAGCCCTATCTGTTGAAGAACGAGGTCGCGAAGATGATGACCCTGTACGCGAACATCCGCATCCAGAACACGGGCCACCGCTTCAAGTTCAACAACCTGCGCGCCCGCTACTTCTCGCTCAAGCGCCACTGGGATCTCACCCTGCGCAAGATCGAGGAGGGCCGCTACGAGCGGCACGTCTTCAAGGCCAACCTGCGCGAGCGCGAGGCGAGCTCTGCTGTGGCGAGCCAACCTGGCAGGGAGCCGGTCGCCGGAGCGAAGGCGGGCGAGGGCGGGCTCTTCGACGACTACCTGGCCGCGCGGCTCGCGTGTGGGCAGGGCACGAAGGGCGTCACCAAGGACAAGCTCGACGCGCTGCTCGCCAAGCAGGAGCGCGCGATCCGCGAGAAGACCGGCTGCGCCGAGGTGCGCTTCCGGGTGGTGGTCGAGGGCGGCAAGACCAAGCTCAAGGCGTCGCCGGTTCGCGGCTGAGGCCGCGAGCGCCCGAGGCGCCGCGCGCCAACCGGTCGCGCTCTCCCCGAACCGGATCTGCTGGCAGCGGCCTCTCGGTAGCGCGAGCGCGGCCGCCTATTCGTCCAGGGTCGGGGCGAGTACCCCGCGGGCCGAGGCCAAGTACCGCTCCGCGTCGGCGACCAATCTTGGCCCCTCGGGGCACCGCGCCTGCCGATTCCAGGAAGGAGCGAACCCCCCCAAAAAAACTCTGGCGGCCGTGACACAACGCCACGCGCCGAACCACGTCCTTTCGGCGGGCGAGCTTGCGCCCGAAGAACCTCCCCCCGAAAGGACCACCATGCTCAAGAAGCTCATTCTCGCCACGGCGCTCGTCTTCCTCGGAAGCAGCTCCGCGTCGGCCATCCCCGTCGCAGTCGTCTCGGGCGGCACCGACATCCTCCTCGACACGATCCAGTTGTCGAATCTCGGCCTCGACGTCTCCTCGGTGAACCCGGACATTGCGGGCACCGTGATCCCGGGCTCCCAGACGGCCCTGATCAACCCGGCGACGACCACGTTCGGCTACGACACCGACGATCTGCTGAACACGATCACGGGCGTGATCGGGCACACGATCTCGGTGGGATTCAACGCCGATTCGCTCTTCCTCGGTGACTTCACGATCGAGTTCTTCGCCGGCCGCGCCGTCGGTGGCAACTCGGGCTTCTTCGTCGTCGACAACGTGAGCGGCCTGGGCCCGATCTTCGACATCCCGACCGCCGGCCTGGCCCTCGGTGGCGATGCGGCGCTCTTCAGCATCTCGGGTGACCTCGTGGTCTCCGCGGAGCTGGCCGCGCTGCTCGGCAACGCGGGTGTCGCGGGCACCGACATCGGCAACTTCGCGACCGTGGCCGAGGTCCGCCCGACCCAGGCACCCGAGCCCGCCACCGCGGCACTGCTCGCCGGTGCACTCGGTCTGGCCTGGCTGCGACGCCGCCAGTCGTAGCCACCGGCCGAGCGCTCGGGCCCGCGGGCTCGGGCGACCAGAACAAAGGGGCGTAACCCGATCCGGGTTACGCCCCTTCTTCGTCTCTGGCGCTCGCAGGCTGTCGAAGCCCGCTGCGCGGGCGGAAGCCGCCCGCCACCTCGTCTAGCTCTTGAACTTCTCGGTGACGTTCAGACGGGCCACGGCGCGGGAGTACTCTTCCTGGAACTCCTGGTACGCCTCTTCGCCCTCGGCCGTGCCGCGCATCTCTTCGAGCTGCTTGAGCGCGCGGTCCCGTGCGACCTCGGCGCGCGTGCGATCGATGTCGGATGCGAACTCGCACGAGCCCACCATCACGGTGACCTCGTCGCCGTGGATCTCGGCGAAGCCCTTCGAGACCGCCGCGAGCTGCGGCTCGCCGTCGGCGACCAGGGTGAGCGTGCCCGGCTGCAGCGCGGTCATGAAGACCTCGTGACCGGCGAGCAGGCCGAACTCGCCCTCGGTGCCCGGAAGCACGACCGATTCCACCGGGCCCTGGAAGGCCTGACCTTCGGGCGTCACCACGATCAGTTCGAGTGCCATGCGTCCGTCCCCTAGAGGGTCTTGGCCTTCTCGCGGGCGTCCTCGATGGTGCCCACCAGGAAGAAGGCCTGCTCGGGCAGGTCGTCGTGCTTGCCCTCGAGCACCTCCTTGAACGACCGCACCGTCTCGGCCAGCGGGACGTAGCAGCCCGGCGTGCCGGTGAACTGCTCGGCCACGTTGAAGGGCTGCGACAGGAACCGCTCGATCTTGCGCGCGCGCGAGACCGTGAGGCGGTCCTCTTCGCTGAGCTCGTCCATGCCGAGAATCGCGATGATGTCCTGGAGGTCCTTGTACTTCTGCAGGGTCTGCTGCACGGCGCGCGCCACGTTGTAGTGCTCTTCGCCGAGCACCTGCGGGTCGAGAATGCGCGACGTCGAGTCGAGCGGGTCGACTGCGGGGTAGATGCCCTTCTCGGAGATCGCACGCGACAGCACCGTGGTGGCATCGAGGTGCGTGAACGCCGTGGCCGGCGCCGGGTCGGTGAGGTCGTCCGCGGGGACGTAGATCGCCTGCACCGAGGTGATCGACCCCTTGGTGGTCGACGTGATGCGCTCCTGCATCTCCCCCATGTCGGTGGCCAGCGTCGGCTGGTAGCCCACCGCCGAGGGGATACGGCCGAGCAGCGCCGAGACCTCGGAGCCGGCCTGGGTGAAGCGGAAGATGTTGTCCACGAAGAGCAGCACGTCCTTGCCCTCTTCGTCGCGGAAGTACTCGGCGCAGGTCAGCGCCGAGAGACCCACGCGGGCGCGGGCTCCCGGCGGCTCGTTCATCTGGCCGTAGACCAGGGCGGTCTGCTTGAGGACGCCCGACTCCATCATCTCGTGCCACATGTCGTTGCCTTCGCGGGTGCGCTCACCCACGCCGGCGAAGACCGCGTAACCCGCGTGCTCGGCCGCGATGTTGTGGATGAGCTCCTGGATGACCACGGTCTTGCCGACGCCCGCGCCGCCGAACAGGCCGACCTTGCCGCCCTTGGGGTACGGCGCGATCAGGTCGACGACCTTGATGCCGGTCTCGAGGGGCTCGACGTTCACCGCCTGGTCCACGAACTCGGGGGCCTCGCGGTGGATCGGCCAGGACGTCTCGGCCTCGATCGGCCCACGCTCGTCCACGGGCTCGCCGATCACGTTCGAGATGCGGCCGAGCGTGCCGGCGCCGACGGGCACCTTGATCATGTCGCCCGTGTTGCGGACCGACTGCTGGCGAATCAGGCCCTCGGTCGTGTCCATGGCGATGGTCCGGACGCTGTTCTCACCCAGGTGCTGGGCGACCTCGAGGACCAGGTTGTCCTCGCGGTCGTCGATGCCGGGGTTCGTGGTGCGCAGCGCGGTGTAGATCTCCGGCAGCTCACCCGGCGGGAAGGACACGTCGACGACGGGCCCCGTGACCTGGGTGATCTTTCCTTCCTGCGACATGTTCGTCTCCTGCCCCGCGATGGTTGGGGGCGTTCGCGGATGCGCTGGTCCAGCGCCTTCGGGCGTTTGCGAGTGCGCTAGTCCAACGCCTCGGCGCCCGACACGATCTCCACCAGTTCGCGGGTGATCGCGGCCTGACGCGCGCGGTTGAATTGCAGCGTGAGCGTACGGATCAGCTCTTCGGTGTTGCGGGTGGCCGACTCCATGGCCGCCATCCGCGCGGCGTGCTCACCGGCCTGGTTCTCCAGCAGGATCCGGTAGAGCGTGAACTCGAGGGCCTGCGGCACCAGCACGTCGAGCAGCGCCTTGGCGTCGGGCTCGATCTCGAAGGGAACCGGGGCCTCTCCCGCCTCGGCGACCTCTTCTTCCACACCGAAGGGCAGCAGCGGGATCACGCGCGGCGTCTGGGTCATGGCCGACACGTACTCGTTGCCCACCACGATCACGCGGTCGACCTCGCCGGCCAGGTAGCGGCCCGCCAGGTGTTCCGCGATCTCGACGGCCTGGCCGGGGGTCACGTCCGCGTTGTCGGTCCAGGTCTGCGTGATGTCGTCCGAACGGCGGCGGCGGTGGTAGTCCTCGGCCTTGCGGCCCACGGCGCTCACGAAGACGCGCTCGTAGCGACCGGCGCAGTCGGCGATCGCCTCGTCGCTGGTCTTCAGCACCGCGTTGTTGAACGCGCCGCAGAGGCCGCGGTCCGAGCTCACCACCAGGATCTCGGCGGCCTTCTGCGATTCGCGCGCCTGCAGCAGCGGATGCTCGGCATCCTTCTCGCGGCGGCCGATCTCCCCGAGCGTTGCGTACATGCGCTGCGAGTAGGGCCTGGCCGCGATGATCGCGTCCTGCGCGCGACGCAGCTTCGCCGCCGCCACCATGCGCATGGCGCTCGTGATCTGCTGCGTCTTTTCGACGCCGCGAATCCGGCGTGAGATGTCCTTGAGGGTGGGCACCGTCTAGCTGCTCTGGAAGCTGTTCGCGAAGGTGTCGAGGGCGCTCGTGAGCTCGGCCTTGTCGCTGTCTTCGAGCTTTCCGGTCTCGCGGATGCGCCCGAGCAGCTCGGCGTGGTTGGCGCGCATGTGCGCGAGCATCTCCTGCTCGTAGCGCGAGACGTCCTCGAGCTCGAGGTCGCGCACCCAGCTCTGGCCGCCTTCCGGGGGCGTGCAGGCGAAGATCGAGACCACCTGCTCCTCCATGGGCAGCGGCTGGTACTGGCCCTGCTTCAGCATCTCGGTCTGGCGCTCGCCGTTGGCCAGCTGCTCCTGCGTGGCCTTGTCGAGGTCGCTGCCGAACTGGGCGAAAGCCGCCATCTCGCGGTACTGCGCGAGGCCGAGCTTGAGCGTCCCTGCCACGGCCTTGGTGGCCTTGGTCTGGGCGGAGCCGCCCACGCGCGACACCGAGATGCCCACGTTCACCGCCGGGCGGATGCCCGAGTTGAACAGGTCGGTCTCCAGGAAGATCTGCCCATCGGTGATCGAGATGACGTTGGTCGGGATGTACGCCGAGACGTCGCCCGCCTGGGTCTCGATGATGGGCAGTGCCGTGAGGCTTCCACCGCCCAGCCCGTCGTCGAGCTTGGCGGCGCGCTCGAGCAGGCGCGAGTGCACGTAGAACACGTCGCCCGGGTAGGCCTCGCGCCCCGGCGGCCGGCGCAGCAGCAGCGAGAGCTGGCGGTAGGCCACGGCCTGCTTGGAGAGGTCATCGTAGATGATGAGGGCGTGCTTGCCGTTGTCGCGGAACCACTCGCCCATGGTGCAACCGGTGTACGGCGAGATGTACTGCAGCGGCGCCGTCTCGCTCGCGGTCGCGGCGACCACGGTCGTGTACTCCATGGCGCCGTACTGGGTGAGCTTGTCCACCACCTGCGCGACCGTGGACTGCTTCTGGCCCGTGGCCACGTAGATGCAGTGCACGTCCGTGTTCTTCTGGTTGATGATCGTGTCGATGGCGATCGCGGTCTTGCCGGTCTGGCGGTCACCGATGATCAGCTCGCGCTGGCCACGGCCGATGGGCGTCATGGCGTCGATGGCCTTGATGCCCGTCTGCAGCGGCTCGTGCACCGACTTGCGCGTCACGATGCCCGGCGCCTTGAGCTCGACCCGGCGGCGCTCGGGGGTCTCGATCGGACCCTTGCCGTCGATCGGATTGCCCAGGGCGTCGACCACGCGGCCGAGCAGGGCCTCACCCACCGGCACCTCGACGATGCGGCCGGTGCGGCGCACCAGGTCGCCCTCGCGGACGTGGTTGGCCTCGCCCATCACGGCGATGCCGACGTTGTCCTCTTCGAGGTTCAGCACCATGCCGTTGGTGCCGCCCGGGAACTCGACCAGCTCGCCGGCCATGGCGCTCTGGAGCCCGTAGACGCGCGCGATGCCGTCGCCGATGGACAGCACGGAGCCGGTCTCGGCGACGTCGATGTCGCGGCCGTACTCCTGGATCTCACGCTTCAGGATGTCGGTGATCTCGCCGGGCCGAAGATCCATGGGTTGTTCCTCGTTCGCTGCCGATGCGGGGATCCGCGATCGGTGGGGTGCGGGTGCTAGCCGTCCGCCAACGCGCCGCGCAGCTGCTCGAGCTGGGTGCGCAGGCTTCCGTCGAAGACGAGATCGCCGACCTTGGCGACCACGCCCCCGAGCAGCTTGGGGTCGATCTCGACTTCGAGCTCGAGATCCTGTCCGGTGCGCGCCGACAGCGCGCTGCGAAGCCGATCGACCTGCTCATCGCGAAGCGGGCGAGCGGCGACGACCAGCGCCTTCTTCTTGCCTGCGGCCTCGTCTGCCAGCCGCGCGTACTCGCCGCGGATGGCCTCGAGATCGAGCAGGCGCCGCTGGTCGATCAGAAAGGCCAGGAAGTGCCGCAGCAGCTCGCTGGCATTCATGCGCTCGAGCAGACCGTTCAGGACGCCCCGGCGCTGGCTCGCCGGGTGCAGCGGCTGGAGCAGCACGCTGGCCAGCTCCTCGTGCTCGTCGAGCAGCCCACCGAGCGTGTCGAGCTCGTCGCGAACCGGAACCACCCGGTCGGCGTCGCGAGCCAGCTCGAACAGGGCCTTGGCGTAGCGTCGGGCGGCGGCTCCGCGGGCCATCAGGCGGCCTCCCCGCGCTCGAGGCGCGTGGCGAATTCGTCCACCAGCCGGTCCTGGTCGGCGTCCGTCACGTTGTCGCGAAGCAGGTCGCCGGCCAGCGACACCGCAAGCTCGGCCGCGTCCTGCTGCAGGGCGGCACGGGCGCGGCGAAGCTCGCTGTCGATGGCAGCCTGGGCGCCATTCTTGATGCGCTCTGCGGTGGCCTCGGCATCGGCCACGATGCCCGCCGCCTCGGCCTCCGCGGCCGCGCGTGCAGCGCGCCGGATCTCGGCAGTCTCGTCCTCGACCCCGTCGGCGCGGCGGCCCCAGTCTGCCAGGCGCTCTTCTGCGTCGAGCAGCAGCTTCTCGGACGACTCCATGTCGGCCACGATGCCGTGGCGACGGTCGGCCAGGTAGGCACTGACGGGCTTGCGAGCGGCGAAGAACAGCACGGTCAGCAGGAGCAGAAGGTTCGCCGCCTCCCACACGAAGCCCATGCCTCCTTCGGCCGCTGCGAATGCGGCCTGGGGTGCGAGCAGTGCGGCGACCGCGAGCCAGAAGAAGGAACGGGAGAAGATCACGAGAGCGGCCTCCCGAGCACCTGGGATGCAGCGTCGCGTGCCAGCGTGCTCGCCTGCTCGCGGAGCTGGCCGCGGGCCTCTTCGAGCGCCTGCGCCACCTGCTCGCGCGCGCGCGTGACCTCTTGCTCGGCCGTGGCACGCGCGTCGTTGCCGATGCGCGACTGGCTGCTGCGGGCCCCGTCGATCACCTCGCGGCGGGCGTCTTGGGCGCCACCCCGTGCCGTCTCGACCTGAGCCTGGTAGCGGCCCTTGACCTCGTCGGCCTCGCCTCCCACCACCTGGGCGCGCTCCTGGCGGCCCTGGATTCGGGCACGGCGCTCTTCGAGTACGCCGATCAGCGGCACGAACAGGAGCTTCTGGCACGGGACGATCAGCACCAGGAACAGGCCGATCATGATGGGCAGCAGGCCCGTCCAGTCCGGGAAGATCTGGAGGCCGCCTTCCGCCGCGAACGCGGCCTGCGGAAGCAAGAAGGCAGCTACGGCGGGGGGGATGCCGGCGAGTCGTCGCGTCATTCCGTCCTGGTCGCTCCGTTTGGTCGCACGGAGCCCGCTACGGGAGGGGGGTCAGCGCGAGGTCGGCCTGCGGCCGGTCCGGTCGTCCGGATCCGTGCCTTTCAGGCTCCCGAAATCCCGGAAGAAATCCGGATCGGGTCTCGGAGCTCGCGGGGGGCGATCGGCCGCTCCCGGCGGGTCTCCGGCGGCGCGAATGGTGACAAAACACGCCCGACTTTCAACCGGTTTCCGGCGCCCGAACACTTGCCCGGCGGGGTCGGCCCGGGGCTATTCGGGCGTGGTCTCGAGGAGCGGCGGGGCGGATTCGTCGACCCCGCCACGGCCGGCCTCGGCGCGCGCTTCGTCGCCGTCTGCCGCAGGCTCCGAGCTCTCTTCGCCGCTTCCGGCGGCCAGGCTACGGGCCTGGATGCGACCGCCGTCCTCGACGGCCAGGCGGGGCGCCTTCACACGACCCTCGATCCGGCCGCTGGACGCCACCCGGACCCGGGTTCGCGCCTCGACGTCGCCTTCGATCTGACCCTCCACGATCAGCTCGTCGACTTCGACCCGCGCCTCGATGCGCGCCTCGGGCCCGACCTCCAGTCGCCCCTCGGCCACCACCTCACCCCGGAGCTCGCCCTCGACGCGAGCCTCGCCCCGGAAGGTGAGCAGCCCTTCGAATCGGGCTCCGGGTGCCAGGACGATGCTCACTTGGTCGGTTTAGGACACCCAGGCGCGTGCCGCTCGGAATCGGCGTAACGGCACCTGGATGTGCCGAAGCTCGGAGCAGCCGGGCCTGGCTTGGGGAACGACGACTGGCTGGCGCTTGCTGCTCAGAGTCGGCTCACCTTGTTGATTGGAGGGCGCCCTGCCGTCTGCGGCTCAGCGACGGCGGAACGGCTTCGGGGTGTGCCGAGGCGTTGAGCAGCCGGGCCGGGCTCGGGAGCAGCCGCTGCGCCCCGTGGTACGGGACGAGAAGTGGGCCGTACCCGCGGACGGCTGGGCAACCTGCGGGCAGGCTTGGGTCAACCGGCCCGTCCAAGAGGCTCCGCGAGCGGCGGTCTTCTGAGCCGTTACGCCGATGCCGGGTAGTTGACCCGGACCCGTCCTCCAATCAACCAAGAATTGCCGTGCTGATCCGGTGAAGCTCTTCGGGGCCGTAGAACTCGACCTCGAGCTTGCCGCGGGCGGCGCTGCCGGTGATGCGGACGCGGGTCTGGAGGTGGTCGCGCAGCTGGTCGATCAGCCCCTGGAGGTTCGGGTCGACGGCATCGGCGCGCGACTTCGGCGCCTTGCGCACGGGCTGGCGCGTGCCGCTCAGCGTCCGCGCAAGCTCTTCGGCCGCGCGCACCGAAAGCGAACTCGCGAGGATGCGGTCGCGCAGCGCCTTGCGCCGCTCGGGGGCTTCGAGCTGCAGGAGCGCCTTGGCATGGCCGAGCCCGAGCGTGCCCGACTCGACGTCCTGCTGAAGCTGCGGATCGAGGTCGAGCAGTCGCAGGTGGTTGGCGACGCTCGACCGGTCGAGCCCGACGCGCTCGCCGATCGCTTCCTGGGTGAGGCCTCCGTCGGCCAGCGCGCGAAAGGCGAGTGCCAGCTCCATGGGATTGAGGTCGCGGCGCTGCACGTTCTCGACCAACGCCACTTCGAGAAGCGCCGGCGAGGCCACGTCCTGCACCGTGGCCGGGATGTGCGTGAGCCCGGCACGACGCGATGCGCGCCAGCGCCGCTCGCCCACGACGAGCTCGTAGCGCGCCGGGTCGCTGCCCGGACGCCGGCGCACCACCACGGGCTGCAACACGCCATGGCGCGCGATCGAGTCGGCGAGCGAGGCCAGGCCGTCCTCGGCGAAGTGGCGCCGGGGCTGGTCGGGGTTGGGCTCGATGGCGTCGACGGCGAGCCGCACCAGGCCGTCTTCTCCGTCGGCCGCGAAAGGCTGCGTAGAGGCCGATTCCGGGGGGCTCACGGCGGGGCCATCCGTCGACGGCTCACGGCGTTCGTTGGCATTCGTCCGGCTGGACGCGTCGGTGCGGGCGGGCGGGAGCAGGGCGTCGAGCCCGCGACCCAGCGCACTTCGTTTGGCACTCATGCCTCTTCCCCCTCGTGCGTCATGCCTCTCTCTCCTTGTCCGTCGCGTCGGGCGGCGGCGCAAGGCCCCGCGCCCGATCGCGCTTCAGGAACTCCTCGGCGAGCCGCAGGTATGCCGCCGCGCCCTTCGACTGGATGTCGTAGAGAAGAATGGGCTTGCCGTGGCTCGGCGCCTCGGACAAGCGCACGTTGCGCGGAATCACCGTCTCGTACACGGCCTGCCCGAAATGCCCGCGCACTTCGTCGGCCACCTGGCGCGCGAGATTCGCGCGCAGGTCGACCATGGTGAGTACGATGCCCTCGAGCGCGAGCACGGGATTGATCGCGCGCACGCGGTCGACGGTGTCGACCAACCTCGCGAGACCTTCGAGTGCGTAGTACTCGCATTGCAGCGGGATCAGGACGGCGTCGGCTGCGACCAACGCGTTCAGCGTGAGCAGGCCCAACGAGGGCGGACAGTCGATGATCACGTAGGCGAACTCGCCGCGCGCGCCCTCGAGCGCCGATCGCAACCGCGACTCGCGTTCGTCGAGGCCCACGATCTCGATCTCGGCGCTCACCAGGTCGGGGCTCGACGGAAGCACCCGCAGGCGCGGCAGCTCGGTAGACCGCGACGATTCGCCGACGCTGCGGCCATCGACCAGGACGTCGTAGACGTTGGGCGCATCGCCGACGAGACCATAGGCGCTGGTGGCGTTGGCCTGCGGATCGAGATCGACCAGGAGCGTCGGCTGCTCGGCCGCGGCCAGCGAAGCCGCCAGGTTCACAGCCGTGGTGGTCTTGCCGACCCCACCCTTCTGGTTGACGACGGCGATCACCCGAGCCGTGCCCGCACCAGTGAACCCCCCAGGGGGACTTTCGGCGTTGGCCGGCGGCGTCGTGCTCGCAGGATCCACGGGTCTCTCACCACCCCAGGGGAGTTCATCCCCTACGGAGAGTTGTACCACAAGCCTGCGACCTCGGTCCATGGGGTTCGTTCCACGTGGAACCAGTCAGGTGCGTTGCGGCGAGGGCTTGACGATGCTCTCGGCGACTGGCCGAGGTTCCGGGTTGCCAGGCGTTCCAGGTTCGCCGACGTCCCAGGTGGCCGGCGTTCCACGTGGAACGCCACCGCAGCAGCGGCCGTTCCCGCGCTCTAGCCCCGCGCCCGACGGAGTGTGACCACCGCTCGCTGCCGGCCGGCGACCTCATACGGATGGCGATCTGCGTCGGACGGAAGCCCGGCCGGCTCCCCACCCTCGAGACCCAGCACCAGCCCACCGGGCACCACCACCCTCCGGCCGCGCGACAGCCAGTCCGGCACCGGCCAGACCGCGCGCGACAGGGCCACGTCGAACTCGGCCTCGTTCTCGATCCCGAAGCCGCCCGGCGGTTGCTCCTGGTCCGGCTCGGCCAGCGAGATCCCCCCTTCCTCCAGCCGGCCGTGCACGACGCGAACGTCTTCCGTTCGCGACAGCAGCCGCAGCGCATGGCGGAGAAAGGCCACGCGTTTGGCCCTCGGCTCGAGCAGCGTGAGTTGCAGGTCGGGTCGAGCGATGGCCAGCGGGATGCCGGGAAGCCCGCCGCCCGATCCCACGTCGAGCACCCGGGCATAGGCGGGGAGATGCGGGACGATCGCCAGCGCGTCGGCCAGGTGCTCGTCGGCGAGTTCATCGAGGCTGCGTACGCCGGTCAGGTTGATCCTTGGAGCCCAGGCCAGCAGCGCTTCGGCGAAGCGGGCCATCGCGGTGATCGCGTCCGTCGAGAGAACCACGCCGAACCGAGCCGCCGGTCCCTCGAGGCGATCTGCAAGCGACTCCGCCGACGAGGCGGTCACGGCGGGCTTCCGGTGGGAGACCCGGCAGGGTTCCACGTGGAACGTTCGCTGCCCCGGTTCGCAGGACCCACCTGGTGTCCGCGCGCGCGGTGTACGGCGCAACCACTCGCCCGACGCACGGCGCAACCCTTCGGCCGACGCACGGCGCACATCATCTGCGTTCCACGTGGAACGTGCGCCTCACGGCTCCGGCCACCGGACCGGCACCAGAAGCCGCGCCAGGCCGTTCCACGTGGAACGGCCGGCAGGACCAGGCCTAGCCGTTGTTCGAGGCCTCGACGGCCTCATCCCACTCGTCTGCGCCCTCGGGTACCACGACCACCTGGCGATAACGGCCCTCGCCGATGCTCATGGTCGCGATGCCGTCCTCGTCGCGGAGCGCCATGTGGATGCCGCGCCGATCCTTCGAGTTCATCGGCTCGAGCGCCACCGAGCGGCCGGTCTCGGTCGCGCGCTTGGCGGCCCGATCGGCGATGCGCTCGAGCAGCGCGTCGCGCTTCTCGCGGTCTCCCTCGACGTCCACGACGATGCGCTTGGGCTCGTCGAAGAGCTGCCCCGCGGCCTGGTTCGCGATCAACTGGAGGGCGTCGGGAGCGCGCGCCTCGCCGGCCGAGAGCGCGTCCGCCGCGGCTCCGGTCACCTGGTAGATCAAGTAGCGGTCCTCTTCGGTCTCGCTCAACTCGAAGGGGCCGACCTCCATGCGCTCGAGCGCACCCAGCAGGAAGTCACCGACGGGACCGAGGGTGCCCACGGCCTTGCCCACGGACGGCTCGTCGGACAGCTCGACCTCGACGCGCTCGGTTCGTGCACCGCGGCCGCCGCGATCGCCACGGCCGCGATCTTCTCGGTCGTCCCGGTCTCCACGCCGCCCTCGGCCTCGATCCCGGTCTCGATCCCCACCGCGGTCCCGATCACGACCCCGGCCACCTCGACCGCCACGGTCCCGGTCGCGGCCGCCGCGATCTCCCCGAGCCGAACGCTCGCCATCACGATCTCGACCCCCGCGGGGACCATCATCGCGGCCGCCGGCAGGAGCCTTTCCGACCGCCTCCGTCAGCTGGGCCACGACCATCGCGCGGCCCGCCAGGCCAGAGGTGGTGTCGGGCAGCACCGCCACGGTGAGCTCCGACGCATCCACGCCGAAGAATCCGGCGGCCTTCGAGCGCGCCTCTTCTTCGGTGTCGGCAATGAACTCGTGCGCCTCGGACTTGGTGTCGTACATGGATTCAATCCTTCGAGCGGTTGGTGAGGTACTGCTGGCCAATGCCCAGCAGGTTGCTGACGAGCCAGTAGAGGACCAGGCCAGAGGCGAACTGGTAGAAGAGCACGGTGAACATGATGGGCATCACGATCAACATCATGCGCGCCTGAGCCGGGTCCATGGCGGTCGGAGTGAGCCGTTGCTGGAGCACCATGCTGCCGCCCATCAAGAGCGGAAGCAGGCGCACGGGCAGTTCGAGGCCGGGGATCACGAACAGCTGCTCCGGTTCGGAGAGGTCGGTGATCCAGCCGAAGAAGGGCTGCTGTCGCAGCGAGATCGCACCCTGCAGCGCGTAGTAGAAACCGATGAAGACGGGTAGCTGCAGCAGCATCGGGAAGCAGCCGGCCATCGCACTGAAGGGGCTCACGCCCGCTTCCTTGTAGACGGCCATCATCGCTTCGGACTGCTTCTGCCGATCGTCCGGGAACTTCTCCTGGACCTCCTTGATCTTCGGCTGCAGCTCCGACAGGCGCTTCATCGACTTCATCTGGCGCGTCATGATCGGTGCCATCAACAAACGAACGAGGACCGTGATGATCACGATCGCGATGCCGTAGTTTCCGACGGCCGCCTGTGTCGTCGTGAGCGCCCAGGTGAAGAAGCGTGTGAGCGCCGGGAACCACCCCTTCAGGATGGCCTCGTCGAGGTGCGCACCGACGGCGTCGAGAAGCTCGGGCTCCTTCGGCCCCAGGTAGATCCGGTAGCCGCGCTCGGCACGCTGGCCCGGAGGCAGGTCGATCGGGTTGTAGGCGAGCTCTGCGAGCGCGGCCTCGCCTGCGCGCAACGAGGTGAAGCGCGCGGCGGCCTCGCGCGGTACGTCCGGAATCAGTGCCGCGACGAAGTACCGCATCTGCGCGCCGGCCCAGTCGAGATCGGCCGGGCGCTCTTCGGGATAGGTGATCTCGCCCTCGAAGCTGCCGCCGCCGAAGCCGAGAAAGCTCGGCCCCGCGGTGACCGGCGCCTGCTCGATGCTGCCGTTCGAGAACGCGCCTAGCATGAACTCCTTGAAGTCCGCACTGTCGCGCGCGACCGCCGGCCACAGGGCACGGAACGTCGAGCGCACGTACCGGTCGGTCCCGTTCTCCACCAGGATGCGCAGGTCGAGCTCGTACTGCGTGGGATCGAGCGTGTAGGTCTTGGTGATGCGCACACCGCCGGCCGTGCGCGTGAACACGATGGTGTTGGGGTCCGGCTGGTCCACGGTGTAGGCCGCGCGAGACAGATCGCCCGCGCCCAGCTCGAGGAACGGCGTGGCCAACGGCCGCGGCGCGTTCGGGTCGATGGGGTCGGGCGTGGTGATCTCGACCTGCGGGCGGCCCGGGCGCGATGCGTCGTCGTAGTTCTGGAGCACCCAGCGCTCGAGGGTTCCGCCGTGAGAGCTGAACTCGGCCTCCCACAGGTCGCCGGAGACCACGATGCGCTCCTCGGGAGCGCGCGGCGCAGCGGGGGCCGCCGTGGGCGCGGGGCTCGGAGTTGCGGTCGAGGGGCTCGGGGCGGGAGCGAACGAACCGTCGTCGGCCAGCGGTACGGCGGCTTGGTCCGGGTCGGGTGCCCCCGGGGACTGAGGTGCCCCGGCCGCCCTTCGCTCGGCCTCGGCCGCCTGCCGCTCGGCCTCGGCACGCTCACCGGTCGAGGTGTACATCGACCAGGTGGTGAGGACGAGAAAGCTGAGCGCGATGGCGAGGATGAAATTGCGGTCCATCGTTCAGGCGCTCCGCTCTGGGGAGGTCAATGCGGCGCTTGGCCGAGCCGTTCCGTAGGCGCTCCGCTCTGGGGAGATCGATACGGGGCTTGGCCGAGCCGGCCCGCAGGCGCTCCGCTCTGGGGAGGCCGACGCGGGGCTCGGCCAGGCGCTGGCTTCGGCACCGCGATCACGGGGCTTATTCCCCTCGGGGACGGGGTCGTAGCCGCCGGGGTGGAAGGGGTGGCAGCGCAGGATGCGGCGGGCGGCCAGCGTGGCGCCGCGGACGGGGCCGTGGAGGTGGATGGCCTCCTGGGCATAGGCGGAGCAGCTGGGCTCATAGCGGCAGGCGGGCCCCAGAATGGGGGTGATCAGCATCCGCCAGGCCTGGATCACGAAGATCAGGGCATGAGAGAGCGCCTGACGCAGCAGCTCGAGAACCCTCACTGCGCCGACCCGCGCTCGCGACCCAGCAGCTCGCGCAGCTCCTCGTGGGTGGTCGCCACATCCAGTTCTGCCGCCCCAGGACGGGCGATCACGATCAGGTCGCGGCCCTCGCGCAGCACGGTCCGTTCGCGGCGGAACCACTCGCGGATACGGCGCTTCACCCGGTTGCGGGCCACGGCGTTGCCCACCTTTCGGCTCACGGTCAGCCCCAGGCGGGTTCGCGGGGCGTCCCAGCCCTCTCCGGCGACGAGCACGAAGTGACCCACGCGATGGCGGCGGCCACGGCGAGACAGGCGCTGGTAGTCCCGACGGCTGCGAACGCGGTCCATCCGGCGCAATCGCGCCTCGGGCCCCGCGTCCAAGCGCGGCCGGCTGCAGGCCGGCACGACTACTTGGAGGCGACCGAGACGGCCAGGCGCTTGCGCCCCTTGGCACGGCGTCGCTTGATCACGGCCCGGCCGGCCTTGGTCTTCATCCGACTTCGAAAGCCATGACGACGCTTTCGTCGAATCCGGCTCGGCTGATACGTTCGCTTCATGCGGGGCACTCCAGGGCAGGGAGAGGCTCGTCAGGAGGAAGGATCGACGAGGGCCTGGCCCGGCGGGCGCGCGAACGTAACGCCCGCCCGCGTCGACTGTCAAGGTGGCTAGAACGGGCCAAATCACCCTCGGAGAGGCGCTTGCAGGCACTCCGACAACACACCGGTCGTGGTACGATCCCCCCTGATCCGGGGGGATCGGCTCGCATGTGGCGCGCTGCGCCGCGCCGACCGACAAGCCGGAAGTCGAGCGAGTACCGGGAGATGAACGCGTTCTGTCGTTCGTCGCCCCTCACCTCCACTGCCACCACCTTTCTTCAAGAAAACAGAATGAAGAAGAGCGGAGACGCGATCCGATGAAGCTCTCCATCCAGAAGAGTGAACTCCAGAGGGGCCTCGCACGACTGCAGGCCATCGTCGAGAAGCGAAGCTCGATGCCCATCCTGGCCAACGTCCTCCTCCGTGCCGACGGGAAGGGAGACAAGGGGGGGCTCGAACTCGTCGCGACCGATCTCGAGGTGGGCATTCGCGGTCGACACCCGGCGGCAGTGCAGAAGCCCGGTGGGCTGACCGTCTCGGCGCGCAAGCTGTACGACATCGTGCGCGAGCTGCCCGACGAGCCCGTGAGTCTTCAGAGCACGAGCAACGCCTATCTCGAAGTGAAGTGCGACCGCGCACGTTTCAACCTCGCGGGTACCGAGCCCGAGGAATACCCCGCGCTGCCCGAGTTCGCGCCCGGAAAGCTGGTTTCGATCCAGGCGGCCGTACTCTCCACGATGATCGAACGCACCATGTACGCCGCCTCCACCGATGAGACGCGATACAACCTGAATGGCGTGTTCTTCGAGGTGATGGAAGACCAGGCGAAGATCCGCATGGTCGCCACCGACGGTCATCGCCTCGGCGTCGTCGATCGCGCCATCGGCAGCGAAGCGACGGGCCTCGCCAGCGGTGTGATCGTGCCGCGCAAGGGCCTGGCCGAGCTCAAGCGTCTGGTGGACGAAGAGGACGCCGACGAGATCGAGCTCGGCTTCGAGGGCAACAGTGGCCTGGCGCGAAAGGGCGACGTCACACTGCTCATGCGTCTGATCGAAGGTGAGTTCCCGAACTACAACCAGGTCATTCCCAAGCAGTGCGATCACACGCTCACGGTGCCGGCGGATCCGCTGGTCCGGGCCCTGCGCCGCGTGGCGCTGCTGTCCGCCGAACGGAGTCGTGCGGTCAAGGTCGAGCTGGCCCAGGGGACGATCAAGCTCTCCTCTCAGAACCCGGACCTGGGCGATGCCGAGGAAGAGCTCGACGTCGATTACGAGGGCGAGGGCGTCTCCGTTGGATTCAACGCCAAGTACCTGCTCGATGCCCTCTCCGCGATGGGCGGCAAGGAACTCCGGATCGGCCTTCGCGACGGCAATTCGCCCGCCGAACTACGGCCCACCGACGACGAGGATACGCTCGCCGTGGTGATGCCGATGCGGCTCTGAGGACCCCTGCGAGCCGCCTAACCAACGGCGCGCCGATTTTCCCGAAATCGCTTTGATTTCGAGGGTTTGAGTCGCTCTGATCCCCTTTACGGAAGGGGGGGCGTCCGGTACCTTCGCGGCACCGTTCAGGGGGCCCCGAAACCACGGGAGCCGAAGCCGGCAGCACCTCTTCGCCCGGCCTGGATCCATCCCCCCACGGTTGGATTTCTGCGTGAGCTACGACGCGAGTTCGATCGAGGTCCTCGAGGGTCTCGACCCGGTCCGCAAGCGACCGGCGATGTACATCGGCACGACCGGGCCCGAGGGGCTCCATCACCTCGTCTACGAGGTCGTGGACAACTCCATCGACGAGGCGCTGGCGGGATTCTGCAAGGAGATCCACGTCGTCATCCACGACGACAACTCGGTGACCGTCACGGACGACGGACGTGGCATCCCCGTGGACATGCACCCCACCGAGAAGAGACCCGCCGCCGAGGTCGTTCTCACCACCCTCCATGCGGGCGGCAAGTTCGACGAGGAGGCCTACAAGGTCTCCGGGGGCCTCCACGGTGTCGGCGTGTCGGTCGTGAACGCTCTGAGCTCCACCCTCGAACTGGAGGTGAAGCGCGGCGGCAAGGTCTGGCGCCAGTCGTACGCGCGGGGCGAGCCGACCACGGCCTTCGAAGAGATCGGGACGACGGACCGGACCGGAACCAAGGTCACCTTTCTGCCCGACGCCGAGATCTTCTCGTCCACGGAGTTCTCTTTCGACACGCTCTCACAGCGCCTTCGCGAACTCTCGTTCCTGAACGCCGGGGTTCGCATCAAGATCCAGGACGAGCGCAGCAACAAGGAGCACGACTTCTGCTACGAGGGCGGCATCGTCTCCTTCGTCGAGCACCTGTCGCGCTCTCGGACACCGCTTCACCGCCCTCCGATCTTCGTATCGGGCGATCGCGCGATCCCGGGCAAGAACGGCGACAAGCCCGTCTCCATCGAGATCGCGATCCAGTACACCGACGCCTACAACGAGAGCGTCTTCTCCTTCGCGAACAACATCAACACGGTCGAGGGTGGCTCCCACCTGGTGGGCTTCCGCACCGCGCTCACGCGCACGCTCAACCGCTACATCACCCAGCAGCAGAAGAACGGCGGCAAGGCGCCCGAGTCGCTCTCGGGGGACGACGTTCGCGAGGGACTCACGGCGGTCATCTCCGTGAAGCTCGCGCAGCCCGAGTTCGAAGGGCAGACCAAGACGAAGCTCGGTACGAGCGACGTGCGCGGACTCGTCGAGGCGCTGCTCTACGAGGCGCTGCTCGAGCACCTGGAAGAGAACCCTGCGACTGCCAAGGCGATCATCGCCAAGGTGCAGGATGCGGCCCGCGCCCGGGCGGCGGCACGCAAGGCCCGAGACCTCGCACGCCGCAAGGGCGCACTCTCGGATCACAGCCTGCCCGGGAAGCTCGCCGACTGTCAGGAGCGCGATCCCGCGGCGAGCGAGCTGTTCATCGTCGAGGGCGTTTCGGCCGGCGGCACCGCCAAGCAGGGTCGCGATCGCGCGTTCCAGGCGATCCTGCCGCTACGCGGGAAGATCCTGAACGTCGAGCGCGCGCGGCTCGACCGCATGCTCTCCAACGCCGAGATCCAGGCCTTGATCGCCGCCTTCGGCACGAGCATCGGTCCCGATTTCGACGCCGAGAAGGCGCGCTACCACAAGATCATCATCATGACCGACGCGGACGTGGACGGGAGCCACATCCGCACGCTGCTGCTGACCTTCTTCTACCGGCAGATGCGCGACCTGATCGAGCGGGGCTACGTCTACATCGCCCAGCCGCCCCTCTACAAGGTCAAGAAGGGCCGAAGCGAACGCTACGTGAAGGACGAGGCGACCCTCGAGAGCTACCTGCTCGATCTCGCGCTGTCCGGTGTCGAGATCCAGGCGGACGGTCGCGGCGGACCGCTGCTCGAGGATGAAGCGCGATCGCTACTCGTGGCCGCCGGCGAATACGGGCGCCTCGTCACCCACGTTGCCCTACGCAACCTCGACGCACGTGTGTTGAACGCCGCGATCTGGTCGGGTGGGCCCACCGAAGAAGACCTGAGTGACGCCGGCGCCCTGCGCGACCGCGTCGCCCCGGCGATCGAGGCGAAACTCGAACTGCTGACGCCCGACGCGCTGCCCGCAAACATCGATGTCCGCGAAGACGCCGAGCACGGCGTGCACGAACTCGTCGTCCAGACGCGCTTGTCGGGCGTTCCGATTCGCACCCACTTCGACGCCGAGTTCGTCCGCTCTTCCGACTACCAGCGACTCCGCGTACTTGCCGAACGGATGAACGCGGCCGGCCAGGGCCCCTACACGCTCGTCGTGGGCGAGGCGAACGGCGCCGAGCCCGAGACCTACCACGACCCGTCGGCCATGCTGGAACGCGTGCTCGAGGTCGGCCGCAAGGGCCTCTCGATCCAGCGCTACAAGGGCCTCGGCGAGATGAACCCCGAGCAGTTGGCGGTCACCACCATGGAGCCGAGCCGCCGCACGCTGCTCCAGGTGAAGGTCGACGACGCAGTGGAGGCCGACCTGGTCTTCACGTCGCTGATGGGCGACGAGGTCGAGCCGCGCCGGGAGTTCATCGAAGAGAACGCCCTCAACGTCCAGAACCTGGACATCTGATCCCACCGGACCGGGACGCAACCCACCGCGACAACGATGGCCGAAGAGACACCTGATCCCAACGAAGAGATCCCCTCGGAAGAGGTCACGCCGCCCGACGCCGACGCCGCGAACGGCGGCGACGCCGGAAGCCCGCCCGAGGACGGAGGCGAGGGCGGCGGCGCGCCGCCCAACGACGCCCTGCCGGTGAACATCGAGGACGAGGTCCGAAGCTCGTTCCTCGACTACTCGATGTCCGTCATCGTGAGCCGGGCGCTTCCCGACGTTCGCGACGGTCTGAAGCCCGTACACCGTCGCATCCTGTACGCGATGAACGACGAAGGGCTGCTGCCCAACCGACCCTACTCGAAGTCCGCCGGTGTCGTGGGCGAGGTGATCAAGCACTACCACCCCCACGGCGACAGCGCGATCTATGACGCCATGGCGCGGATGGCCCAGGACTGGTCGCTGCGTTACATGCTCGTCGACGGCCAGGGCAACTTCGGCTCGATCGACGGCGACCCGCCCGCGGCCTACCGCTACACCGAGGCGCGCCTTCAGGCCCACGCGGTCGAGCTGCTGCGCGACATCGACCGCGAAACGGTCGACTTCCAGGCCAACTTCGACGGCAACACCGTCGAGCCGATCGTGTTGCCCGCGCGGTTCCCGAACCTGCTGGCCAACGGCTCCCAGGGCATCGCCGTGGGCATGGCGACCAACGTTCCGCCCCACAACCTGGGCGAGCTCTGCGACGTCGTCGAGCTGGTGGCGACGAACCCCGACTGCACGCTCGACGAGCTCCTCGAGAAGATGCCCGGGCCGGACTTCCCGACCGGCGCGCTCATCTGCGGCACCGAGGGCATTCGCACCGCCTACGCCACGGGCCGCGGACAGATCACCGTTCGCGCGCGGGCCACCATCGAAGAAGGCAAGCGCAACAAGCGCATCGTGATCACCGAGGTGCCCTTCCTCGTGAACAAGGCATCCATGGTCGAGCGCATCGCCGACCTGGTTCGCGAGGGCAAGGTCGACGGTGTCACCGACCTGCGCGACGAGAGCGACCGCCGCGGCATCCGCGTGGTGATCGAGCTGCGCGCCGATGCCCCGGACGAGGTGATCCTCAACCAGCTCTACAAGATGTCGACGATGCAGACGACCTTCGGCGTGAACATGCTCGCCCTGGTCGCGGGCCGGCCGCGTCTGCTTCCGCTGCGCGACGCCATCCGGCACTTCATCGACTTCCGAAGGCAGGTGGTGGCACGGCGGGCCGCGTACGACCTGCGGCAGGCCGAGGCGCGCGCCCACATCCTCGAGGGCTTCGCCATCGCCCTCGATCACCTGGACGAGGTGATCGCGATCATCCGCGCGGCCGAGGACACGGCCAGCGCGCGCACCGCGTTGATGACGCGCTTCGAGCTGTCCGAGAGGCAGGCCCAGGCGATCCTCGACATGCGCCTTCGGTCGCTCACCGCCATGGAGCGCCAGAAGGTGCTCGACGAGCTCGAGGAGCTGCGCGCGAAGATCGCCGAGCTGCGCGAGCTGCTCGACAGCGACGAGAAGATCCTCGAGGTGATCCTGGAGGAGACGCGTGAGATCCGGGAGCGCTTCGCCGACGAGCGCCGCACCGAGATCACCGGCGCGGTCGAGGACCTCTCCAACGAGGACCTGATCGTCGAAGAGGACATGGTCGTCACCGTGTCCCACCAGGGCTACGTCAAGCGCAACCCGATCACGCAGTACCGGGCCCAGCGCCGCGGCGGCAAGGGCATGCGCGGGATGCAGACCAAGGAAGAGGACTTCGTCGAGAGCCTCTTCGTGGCGTCGACGCACGCGCAGATCATGTTCTTCACCAACCGCGGCCGCGTGCACTGGAAGAAGGTGTGGGAGCTGCCGCAGCTCGGTCGCGCTGCGCGCGGCAAGGCGCTGGTGAACCTGCTCACCCTCCAGGAAGGCGAGCGCGTGCAGGCGACGCTCGCCGTGCGCAGCTTCGAGGAGGGTGCCGACGACTTCATGATCCTCGCCACCCGCAAGGGCGTGATCAAGAAGACGCGGCTCGACGCCTACTCGAACCCGCGGCGCGGCGGCATCATCGCGATCAACCTCTCCGACGACGACGAGTTGATCTCCGCCAGACGCACCGGTGGCACGCAGGAGGTGGTGCTGGCCACCAAGAGCGGCAAGTCGATCCGGTTCCCCGAAGAGCAGGTGCGCGCGATGGGCCGCACGGCCGCAGGGGTACGCGGCATGAACCTCACGGCCAACGACGAGATCGTGGGCATGGAGATCCTCTCGCCCGGCGCGACGCTGCTCACCGTCACCGAGAAGGGCTACGGCAAGCGCACGCCGCTCGACGACTACCGGGTCCAGAGCCGCGGCGGCAAGGGCATCATCACCATCCGGACGTCGGAGCGAAACGGCGAGGTCGTCGGGGTGGCGCAGGTGGTGGACGACGACGAGGTCATGCTGATCACCAACGGCGGCAAGGTGCTGCGCTGCAACGTGAGCGGCATCTCGACGATGGGGCGCGCCACCCAGGGCGTCCGCGTGATGGATCTCGCCCCTGGCGAGTCGTTGGTCTCGATGGCGCGCATGGCCGAGGACGACCCTGGCGCAGGGGACGCCTAGCTCCGTGGCCCCCCTCGATCAGAAGAACTCGAAGGCGCTGATGCGCCGCGCGCGCAAGGTGATCCCGGGCGGTGTGAACAGTCCGGTTCGGGCCTACGGCTCGGTGGGCGGCACGCCGCCGTTCATCCAGAGCGGTCGCGGCGCCACCGTGACCGACGTGGACGGACACACCTACACCGACTACGTCGGCTCGTGGGGCCCGCTCATCCTCGGGCACGCCGACCGCGAGGTGCTCGCGGCGGTCAAGCGCGCAGCCAGCGCCGGCACCAGCTTCGGCGCACCCACCGAGGCCGAGGTGGAGATCGCCGAGCTCGTCTGCAGCGCGCTGCCCTCGGTCCAGCAGGTGCGCTTCGTGTCCTCGGGGACCGAGGCCACCATGAGCGCCATCCGCCTGGCCCGCGCTGCGACCGGCCGGCGCAAGATCCTGAAGTTCGAGGGCTGCTACCACGGCCATGCCGACGCGCTGCTCGTGGGCGCCGGAAGCGGTGTGGCCACGCTGGGCATCCCGGGCTCACCGGGCGTGCCCGAAGAGTTCACGCGCCTGACGGTGCAGGTGCCGTACAACGACCTCTCGTCGGTGGCCTCGGCATTCAAGCGCCATGGGCCCGACCTCGCCTGTGTCCTGGTCGAGCCGGTGGCAGGCAACATGGGCTGCGTCCCGCCGCTGCCGGGATTTCTCCAGGGTCTTCGCGAGATGTGCGACCGCCACGGGGCACTGCTCGTCTTCGACGAGGTGATGACCGGCTTTCGCGTGGCCTGGGGCGGCGCGCAGCGCCACTACCGGGTGAAGCCCGACCTCACCTGCCTCGGCAAGGTGGTGGGCGGGGGCCTGCCCGCCGCCGCCTACGGGGGCCGCCGCGACGTCATGAGCCAGATGGCCCCCGTGGGCCCCGTCTACCAGGCAGGGACGCTCTCGGGCAACCCGCTGGCCAGCGCCGCGGGCCTGGTGACGCTTCGCCGGCTCTCCGAGCCCGGCGTCTACGATGCGCTGGCCGAGAGGAGCCAGGCGATGGCCTCCGGTCTGGCCGAGGCCGCAGAGGAGGCGGGCGTCGAGTTCACCACGACCTCCATCGGGGGGATGTTCGGTTTCTTCTTCCACCCCGGTCCGGTCCGGAACTTCGAGGATGCCAAGAAGGCCCACGGCGAACGGTTCCGCCGCTTCTTCGCCTCCATGCTCGAGGCGGGCGTCTACCTGGCGCCGTCGCCCTACGAGGCGGGTTTCGTCTCGCTGGCCCACAGCCGCCGGGAGATTGCCCGGACGCTCGACGCGGCCGCGGCAGCTTTCCGAAAAGTGGCCAAGATCCGGTAGGTTCGGCGACCGCGGCCGCGTTTACGGCCGCAGCACCCTCGGCTAGTATCCGCGCCGCTTCTTCTCCGGCGGTTGCCTCGGCGCTCCAGGAGCAGAGCTTGGAAAGTCGGCGCGATCAGGAAGAGGGCTCGGGTCTCTCGAGTCAGCGCGGCGCCAGGGCCTATCAGTGGGCCATGGAGGCCGCCTTCTCCATCCCGATCGCCACCGGCCTCGGCTGGTGGGCCGACTCCTACTTCGAGACGGAGCCGATCCTTCTCCTGGTGGGCATGCTGATCGGCTTCGGTGCATTCGTGATGCGGCTCGTGCGCATGCGGCACCTGGTCGAGGAAGCCGCGGCCGAAGCGGAAGAGGCGGGCGTCCCGACGCTGGGCTTTCCAGAAGAGGACGAAGAGGACGAAGACGAGCGATGAACCGGCGCCTCGAGCGAAGCGACGTGACGCGATGGAACCTGGCCTTCTCGGCCGGGGCTTGCGCTGCGTCGTGGTGGCTGGTGTCGCCTCTGTTCGCCGCGAGTCTGGCCCTGGGCGCCGGGCTCGAGATCATGAACTTCCGCGCACTGTGGCGAAGCAGCGAGCGCGTCCTGCTGGGCAAGGGCCCGGCGAGCGCCGCCGCCATGGGGGCATTCGGCCTGCGCTTCGTGCTGCTCGGGGCCGCGCTCTGGGTGGCGCTCGACGCCGGCGCGCACCCGGTAGGCCTGGTGGTGGGCCTGTCGCTGATGGTGCCCGCGGTCGTGCTGGCCGCCTGGCAGCACCGACCCCTGCCCCAGTCGGCACCGGCGCTCGCGCCGGACGACCCCAGTTGGGATGAATGGAACCCCTGGCTCGCCCGTGAGCGCACCCCCGGCGCGGACGAGGAAGAAGACGCGGCGCGCGTCACCGAGGAGACGGTTTCGTGAGCCTGTTCGGTTCGCTCTACGACGCGACGGGAATCCCGGTCGCGATCTGGTCGACGTTGTTTGCCGCCGGGCTGCTGATCGCCACCGGCCTGATCGTGCGGGCGCGCATCGCATCCAGCGACGGTGGCGTGATCCCCGACGAGGGGCTCTCCGTCCGCAACGTGATGGAGATCCTGGTCGAGTTCCTGGCGGGCCTCGCCGAGGACAACATGGGCCCGAAGTGGAAGACCTACTTCCCCTGGGTCGCGACCATCTTCGTGTTCATTCTCGTCTCGAACATGATCGGGCTGGTCCCCGGCATCGACGGCGCGACGTCCTACGCGGACACCACCTGGGCCTGGGCGATCATCTCGTTCGTGCTCCACCAGTTCGTCGGCATCAAGGAACACGGGTGGTCCTACGTGAACCACTTCCTCGGGCCAAGCCTCTATGACCTCAAGGTGGGCGACAAGACCTACCACCTGCGCCTGCTGGCTCCGCTCTACGCTCCCATCGAGCTGGTGAGCCATCTCTCGCGCATCTTCACCCTGGCGGTTCGTCTGCTCGCGAACATGTTCGCAGACCACACCGTGGTGGCCGTCTGGCTGCTCATCGTTCCGGTGGCCGTGCCCGCCGTGTTCATGGGCCTCGGCATGCTGGTGGCCTTCCTCCAGGCGTTCGTGTTCAGCCTGCTCAGCATGATCTACATCGGCCTGGCCCTCGAAGAAGCGCATTGAGCGCGGGCCTGCCCCCAACCCAACCAAGGAGACTCCAAACCATGCGGAAGATCGGTCTTTTCCTCACCACCCTCGCGGTGTTGCTCGTCACCCCGCTCGCGGCCTTCGCCCAGAGCGCGGGCGGCAGCGACGGGACCTGGGGCTACGCCCTCGGCGCTGGCCTGGCCGTCGGCCTCGCCGGCCTCGGCTGTGGCATCGGCCAGGGCCTGACCGCGGGCAACACCACGGCCGGCATCGCCCGCAACCCGGGCGCCGCGGGCGCGATGTTCACCAACTTCATTCTCGGCATGGTGCTCATCGAGTCCATCGCCATCTACGGCCTCGTGATCGGCCTGCTCCTGCAGGGCAAGATCTAGCAAGGCCTTCTGAAGGGACAGCCGCGACCGGCTGCTCGACGGTGCGAACCGTGCATCGAGCGGCAGGGACGCGGCGCATCACTTCGGTCGACTTCGAGCGGCGGCTCCACACCAAGTGGAGTCGCCGTTCTTGCATTTGGGCACGAATCCACCCACGCCCGTCCCGCGCTCGCCCACTCCAGCGGCCGATCACCCAAACCCCCGTCCCCGCCGCCCGCCCCGAGCAGCTCCCTTGCACGTGGCCGGTCGCGGCGGCCAATCGAAAGATGAGACCCCCGAGCCAGGAGCAGCGACGCGGGCCTCACCCCGTTTGGAAATCCCGCGCCACAACCAAGCCCCCGGCTCGGAGGCCTCCGCCCGCTTTCCCCCGGTCCCGGTCGAGGGGTGGCGAGCCTGCACTCGACAAGAGCAACGGCCGTGCCAAGCTCCCCCCGTGTTCTTCCCGCTGCGTTCCTCTTCGAATCCGGTGACTTGTCTCGGACCGGGTCGCCCGGCACGGCTCGCGCGTGAACGACGGTCGGTGACGCACCCGTGAACGGCGGCAAACTGATCGTCTTCGAGGGCATCGACGGCTGCGGCAAGAGCACGCAGCTGGGTCTGCTCGGCGATGCGCTCGGGTCGGCCGGACACGCCGTGGTGCGAACGCGCGAGCCGTACGACTGCGAGGCGGGCCGCCGCATCCGCACCATGGCCCGGTCGGGCGAGCCCGTCGCTCCCGAAGTCGAGCTGGCGTGGTTCCAGGAACAGCGACGAGAACACGTGCGCGACGTCTTGGCGCCGGCGCTCGGGCGCGGAGAGATCGTGCTGTGCGACCGCTACTACCTGTCGACGGTCGCCTACCAGGGGGCGCGCGGTCTCGACTGGCAGAAGATCCTCGCCCACAGCCGGGCGGCGTTTCCCGAGCCCGATCTGGTGGTCCTGGTCGAGGTCGCTGCCGAACAGGGTATGCAGCGCGTCTCGGCGAGGGGCGAGACCCACGAGCCGGTCTTCGAGGAGGAGACCTTCCTCGCGAAGGCGGCCGCGATCTTCGATGAACTCGATCTGCCCTGGCTCGAGCGGGTCGACGGCAACGGCACGCCCGACGCCGTCGCCGCAGCGGTGGCAGCAGCGGTTCGGCGTCGTCTGCCTGGGCTGCTGTAGGCTCTACCCCGTTCCTCCCGACCCGGAGACCCCGATGGGCAGCTTCGTCCCCGATCCCGAGCCAAACGAGGACCTGGCCGAGCGTTTCGCGCACGTCCGCGACGCCACCACGCGCCTGGCCGCCCCGCTCTCGCCAGAGGACTGCACGCCGCAGTCCATGCCCGATGCGAGCCCGGTGAAGTGGCACCTCGCCCACACGACCTGGTTCTTCGAGACCTTCGTTCTCGAGCGCGCGGTCTCGGACTACGCGCCGGTCGTCCCGCACTACCGGGAGATGTTCAACTCCTACTACAACACCGTGGGAGACCAGTTCCATCGCCCCGAGCGTGGGCTGGTCACGCGGCCCGGCCTCGAAGAAGTGCATGACTACCGCCGCTGTGTGGACGGTCGCATCCACGATCTACTCGCCCAGGGCGTCGGAGTCGACCTCGCCGCCGTGGTCGAACTGGGCCTGCACCACGAGCAGCAGCATCAGGAGCTGATCCTCACCGACGTGAAGCATCTGCTCGCCAAGAACCCGCTTCACCCGGTGTACCGCGAGCGCCCGCCCGAACCGGCAGCACCGTTGGCTCCCATCGCCTGGAGTCGCCACGAGGGCGGGCTTCAGTCCATCGGCCACGAAGGACCCGGCTTCCACTTCGACAACGAGGGACCGCGCCACCAGATGCACCTGGTGCCGTTCGCGCTGGCCTCACGGCCCGTGACCGTGGGCGAGTTCGAGGCGTTCATCGACGACGGCGGCTACCGAAGGGCCGACCTGTGGCTGGCCGACGGCTGGGCCACGGTTCAGGAGCGCGGCTGGCAGGCGCCCGGTTACTGGCGCGAAGCCGAGGGCGAGCGCCACGCCTTCACGCTCGGGGGGCTGCGCCCGCTGCGACCGGACGAGCCCGTGACCCACGTGTCGTTCTACGAGGCCGACGCCTATGCGCGCTGGGCCGGTCACCGGCTGCCCTCGGAAGCCGAGTGGGAGACCCTGGCGGCCGACCAGCCCGTGAAGGGCAACTTCCAGGAGAACGAGCGCTTCCATCCCGCACCGCTGCAATCCGGAGAGCAGTCCGACGGCCCCGCCCAGCTCTACGGCGACACCTGGGAGTGGACCTCGAGCGCCTACGCCCCCTACCCCGGGTTCCGCCCGCCGGAGGGGGCCCTCGGTGAGTACAACGGCAAGTTCATGGCCAACCAGATGGTCTTGCGCGGCGGCTCGTGTGCGACGCCCAACAACCACGTGCGCGCCACCTACCGCAACTTCTTCTACCCCGACGCGCGCTGGCAGTTCAGCGGGATTCGCCTGGCGCGCGACGTCTAGTCGACGTCGGCCTTGGGCTCGGGTAGCGGCGCAGCGCCGACCCGGAAGGCCAGTCGGAGCCCGAACCCGGCCGAGAGGGCGCACGCCAGCACGATGGCGAACGGCGTGTGGGCCCCCTCGGCGTTGAAGCCCGCCAGCGGCATCGCCCCCGCAAAGCTCACGGCGACGAGCCCGAGCGTCTGCGTGGCCGCCTGGTAGGCCACACCCGCGAAGATCGATCCGGTCGCGACGCGTAGCCCGCCGAGGAAGAGCCCCTCCACCAGTGCCTGCGCACCGAGGGTCGTCATGGCGTACGGGTCGCCGAGGCCGAAGCTCGCGCGCAGGGTGGCGAACAAGAGCGCCGTGGCGAACACCGTTCGGAGCGTTCCAAGGACCGGCGCGAGCCCTTGGTGGATCACGCCGCGGAAGAAGAACTCCTCGAGAACCGGACGGAGCAACGCCGCGAAGAGCAACACCTCGAGAGCCGCGAGGGCACCCAGCGGGACGTCTTCGTCCGTTTCCGAAGCCGTGCCTCCGTCCGCAGACGGAAGGGACGGCTCCGCGTCGATCGCATCCGGGTCCGGTGCCCCCGCGTCGGCGGGCGTCGGCGGTCCGGTCTTGGCGGAAGCCTGCTCCAGGGCTTCGGGCCGCGGGAGGATCTCGGCCACCCAGTTGTCGATCTCGCTGGTCACGACGACCGCGGGGGCCGCGAGGGCGATCACCAGGGCGATCGCAGGCCGTAGGCCGCGCAGACCGAAGTCGCCCGGAGGCTCGACGGTTCGCACCAGCAGCGCGGCCATCCCGCCGAGCCCCAGCGTGGCGCCTACGGCCAGGCCCAGGGTCGCGCCCGCAACGGGCAGCAGGATCAGGAACGATGCCCAGGTGATGCAGGTGGCCGCCAGGGTGGCGACGAGCGCCCCGGACGGCGTGGGCGAAGGCGGTGTGGCGTCCGCGCTCACGCGGCGCCCGCGCTACGGAGCAGCGGCCCCAGTGCCTGACCCGTGTGGCTGCGCGCGCAGCGCGCGACCTCTTCCGGGGTCCCCGCGATCACGATTTCGCCGCCGGCCTCGCCGCCCTCCGGACCCAGGTCGATCACGTGGTCGGCGCACTTGATCACGTCCAGGTGGTGCTCGATCACCACCACCGTATTGCCGCGTTCGACCAGCTGGTGGAGCACCGAGAGCAGGCGCTCGACATCGGCCAGGTGCAGCCCCGTGGTCGGTTCGTCGAGGATGTAGAGTGTGCGACCGCTGCTGCGCTTGGCCAGTTCGCGCGACAGCTTGATGCGCTGGGCTTCGCCCCCCGAGAGCAGGGTGGCCGGTTGTCCGAGGTGCAGGTAGCCGAGCCCCACGTCGCGCAGCGTCTCGAGCGGTCGTCGCACCGCGGGCGCTTCGAACAGGTCGAGCGCCTCCTCGACGCTCGCATCCAGGATGTCGGCGACCGTGTGGTCCTTGAAGCGCACTTCGAGGGTCTCGCGGTTGTAGCGCCGGCCGCCGCAGACCTCGCAGGTGACCCACAGGTCCGGCAGGAAGTGCATCTCCACCCGGATCGATCCGTCGCCCTGGCAGGCCTCGCAGCGGCCGCCCTTCACGTTGAAGCTGAAGCGCCCCGGGCCGTAGCCGCGAATGCGCGCCTCGGGTACCTGGGCGAGCATCTTGCGGATCGAATCGAAGACGCCCGTGTAGGTCGCGGCGTTGCTTCGCGGGGTGCGGCCGATCGGCGCCTGATCGATCTGCACCACCTTGTCCAACGCATCGCTGCCGACGAGCGAGGCGAAGCGGCCTGGCGTGACCTCGGCGCGGTGAAGCCGCTGCGCGAGGGCGCGGTGAAGCGTGTCGACGACCAGCGTGGACTTTCCAGAACCGGACACCCCGGTCACGACGGTGAGGAGCCCCAGCGGGATCTCCGCCGTCACGTCCTTCAGGTTGTGTTCGCTGCAGCCCACCAGATCGAGCTTGCGCGAGGCGTCGTGGGGACGCCGGGCGGGTACCGCAATGGCGCGTTGCCCCGAGAGATACGCGCCGGTGACCGAGGCGTCGTGAGCGATGATCTCCTCCACGGTCCCCTGGGCGATGACCTGCCCGCCGTGGATGCCCGCAGCCGGACCCATGTCCACCACCCAGTCGGCCCGGCGCACGGTCGATTCGTCGTGCTCCACGACCACCACGCTGTTGCCCGCATCGCGTAGCCGCTCGAGGCTCGCGAGCAGTCGTTCGTGGTCGCGCGCGTGCAGCCCGATGGACGGCTCGTCGAGGATGTAGAGGACGCCCAGCAGGCTCGCGCCCACCTGCGTCGCCAGGCGGATGCGCTGACCTTCACCGCCGGACAACGTGGCGCTTCGGCGATCGAGGGTGAGATAGCCGAGGCCCACTTCGATCAGGAAGCGCAGGCGTTCCTGGATCTCTCGCTGGATGCGCTCGGCCACCGCACGTTCGGTGGCGCGCAGCGACAGGGCCTCGAGAAACTGCGCCGCGTCCGAGATCGGCAGGGCCGCGAGCTCGTGGAGCGGCATGCCGCCCACGCGCACGCTGCGCGCCTCTTCGCGCAGGCGCGCGCCGCCGCAATCCGGGCACGGCCCCGCGCTGGTGTAGCGGGCGAGCTCGTCGTGACCGCCCTCGCGGCGCCGGCGTTCGAGGTCGCCCATCACGCCGTCGAATGGGCGGCGCATGGTGACCGCGCGCCGCCTGCGGCGCTGGAAGACCATCTCGATCTCGGTCTTGCCGGTGCCGTTCAGGATGGCTTTGCGCGCACGCGCGGGCAGCTCGCGCCACGGAGTGTCGAGTTCGATGTCGAGATGGGCCGCCAGCGACTCGAGCAGCTGGCGGTAGTAGCGGGTCATGCGCCGCCCGCTGCCCCACGGCGCGATCGCCCCCTGCCCCAGGGTCTTGTCGGGGTCGGGCACGACGCGCTCGGGGTCGAAGGCGTCGTGCGTGCCGAGCCCGCTGCAGCGGGGGCAAGCGCCGTGGGGGCTGTTGAACGAGAACAACCTCGGCGCCATCTCCGGAAAGGAGATGCCGCAGGTTCCGCAGGCGCTCGAGGCCGACAGTCGCAAGCGCACGCCGTCTTCGCCGCCCTCCACCAGCAGCTGGTCGTCGCCCAGCCCGAGCGCCGTCTCGATCGACTCGGTGATCCGTGCGCGCGCCTTCTCGCGCACCACCAGCCGGTCCACGAGGACGTCGATGTCGTGGGTGCGGGTCTTCGAGAGCGAGATGTCGTCGGCCAGGTCGAGCAGCTCACCGTCGACCCGCACGCGCACGAAGCCCTTGCGGCGAAAGCTCTCGAGTTCCTTCTTGTAGACGCCCTTCCGCCCGCGCACGACCGGTGCGAAGACCGAGACCGTGGTGCCTTCGGGAAGCTCGAGCACACGGTCGGTCATCTGCTGAACGCTCTGCGATTCGAGCTCCTGGTCGCACTTCCAGCAGTGGGGCCGGCCGGCCCGCGCGTAGAGCAGACGCAGATGGTCGTAGATCTCGGTGAGCGTCCCCACGGTCGAACGCGGGCTTCGGGTCGTGGTGCCCTGCTCGATGGAGAGCGCCGGCGAGAGCCCCTCGACCGCGTCCACGTCCGGCTTGCTCATCTGGTCGAGAAACTGTCGCGCGTACGCGGAGAGCGACTCCACGTAGCGCCGCTGTCCCTCGGCGTAGAGGGTGTCGAACGCGAGCGACGACTTGCCCGACCCGGAGAGCCCGGTGATCACGACCAGCTTGTCGCGCGGGATGTCGAGGTCGACGTCGCGGAGGTTGTGCTCGCGAGCGCCGCGGACCTGGATGTGGCTCGGACCGGGCGCCGCCCCCGAGCTCAAAAGTCGCCCACGCCCGGGTCGGGCGCGGGCTGGGTGCGCAGCCGCGCGGCATCGGCGTAGATGCCCTTGCGATCGATGAAGGTGCGCTCGCGCATCTCTTCGAGGAACTCGCGGTACTCCTCGTTCATGCGCTCGCCAAAGAGCTCCCGCCGCAGGGACTCCCGCGCCTCTTCGTAGGTCTTGGGGACGAAGGTGCGCCGGTCGACCAGCTCGAGCACGTTGCAGCCGAAACTCGTCTCGATCACGTCGGTGAACTGCCCCGCTTCGAGCGGAGCGAGGGCCGGTCGCATCCAGCCCGCCAGGTCGCGGTCGTGGATCCAGCCCATGTCGCCGCCCGTGCCGGGGTTCACGACCGAAACCTCCGAGGCCACCTGGCGGAAGGCCTCCCCCGAGGCGATGCGGGCGTGGGCGGCGCGTACCTTGGCGCAGGCCGACCCCTGCGACAGCGGATTCTCGGGGTCGAACGGCACCAGCAGGTGGCGCACGTGCAGCTCGGCGCCGCCGGTGGGTTGGTCGGCGTACTCCTTCTGGTAGAGCGCGCGCACCTCGTCCTCGTCGATGCGCACCTGCGAGGCGACCATGCCGCTCACCACCTTCGACTGCTCGATCTCCGCGCGAATGCGATCGCGGTAGAGGTCGAACGGCATGCCCTGGGCCTCGACGCTCTGCTGCAGCTGGTCGAAGCTGATCCCGTTTTCGTGGGCGATCGCCTCGATGGCTTCGTCCACCTCCTGGTCGCTGGCTTCGAGCTCGGCCTTGCGGACCACCTGGCGCAGGATGGCGCGCTCGATCAGCCGCTCGAGGATCTCGGCGCGGACCATGGCGATGTCGTCTTCGCCCCCGCCGCCCTCGCGGATGCGCGACTCGGCGGGCGCCGCCAACTGATTCACCTCGGAGATCAGGACGATGTCGCCCCCCACCTGGGCGGCGATGCCGTCCACGAGGTCGTCCTGGGCAAGGGCCGCGGGGCTCGCCGCCAGCAGGGCGATGAGCGCGGCGGCCAGCAGGTGGGCAAAGCGTTCGGGACGGCTCGGCACGGGATCCCCTCCGGGCGCCGAGGGTACCCGTTGCCGGCCCGGCAACCACGTAGGCGCTGCACCCGGATGGCGGCAACCACGCGGGCGATGCCCCGGGGCGTTGCCTCCCGCGGGGGTTGTCACGTTCTCGGGGTCTCGAACGTGGGTACGTCAGAATAGGAGGATTCCAGATGAGCGTTCGACGTGTCTGCATCGTGGGAGGCGGGGTCGCCGGGCTCACCGCCGCGGCGGTGGCTGCCGGGGCCGGCGCCGAGGTCGACCTGTACGAGACCGTTTCGAAGCCGGGCGGTCGGGCGCGCACCCGCGAGACGAACGGGTTCCGGTTCAACCTCGGGCCGCATGCCCTCTACGCCGGGGGCGAAGCGGCGCGCGTGCTCGGGGCCCTCGGCATCCACCCCGCCGGCGCCCGGCCCCCGATCAATGGCAGCCTGGCCCTTCACGGCGGCAGCCTGCACGCCCTGCCGGGCGGGCCGGTCTCGCTGCTCACCACCAGCCTGCTGCGGCTGCCCGACAAGCTCGCCCTCGGCCGCGCGCTGATGCGGCTCCCGCGCATCGAGGCGTCGGACTGGGATGGGCAGAGCCTGCGCGCCTTTCTCGAGGCCGAGATCGGTTCGCCCGCTGCCCGAGCGGCGGTCGAAGCGGTGGTGCGCCTGACCACCTACGCGAACGCGCCCGAACAGATGAGCGCGGGAGCCGCGATCCGGCAGGTGGTGGCAGGGCTCGATCCCGGCGTGCTGTACCTGGATGGCGGTTGGCAGGGCATGGTCGACGCGCTGGCCGAGCGGGCGCGGCAAGCCGGTGCGCGCATCCACACCGGCGCGCGCGGTGCGGCGCTGCGGGCTCAGGCGGGCCGCACCCTGGGGCTGCGTCTGCAGGATGGCTCCGAGGTGGACGCCGAGGCCGTGGTGCTCGCAATGGGCCCAGCAGAGGCGAGCGCCCTGGTGGACGCCGGGGCCGACCCGTGGTTCTGCGAGCAGGCCGAGACCTCGCTCCCGGTGCGCGCGGCCTGCCTCGACCTGGGGCTCTCGACGCTCCCCGACCCGCGTCGGCGCTTTGCGCTGGGCATCGACGAGCCGACCTACTGCGCCGTACACAGCGACGTGGCGACGGGGTTGGCACCCGAGGGCGGCGCCGTCGTCCACGTGGCGCGCTACCTCGCACCCGACGAGAAGCCCGACCGCAACGGGCTCACCCGCGAATTCGGAGACATCCTGGACCTGCTCCAGCCGGGTTGGCGCGACCATGTGGTCGCCCAGAGTCTCGCCGCCGATCTGCGGGTCACCCATGCCGTCCCCCGCGCCGACCGAGGGGGCCTGGCCGGCCGTCCGGGCCCGGCGGTTCCCGGCAAGAGCGGCCTCTACGTGGCGGGCGACTGGGTCGGGTCTCGTGGCCAGCTGGTGGACGCGTCGTTCGCCAGCGGCGAGCAGGCCGGGCGCGCGGCGGCGCGCGCCGCATGAGCGAGACCGCCACCGGCCCGGCCGAGCCGTTGCCCGGTCTCGAAGACGCCTACCGAGCCGACCGTGGCTACCTGTTCGGCCTGCTCTACCGGCTCACCGGCTCGGCGCAGGACGCAGAGGACCTGCTGCAGGCGACGTTCGAGCGCGCCCTGTCGCGCCCCCCGCCCGACCGCGCGCGGCCCTGGCGACCGTGGCTCGCGCGCGTGGCCCTGAACCTGGGGCGCGATCACCTGCGCCGCCGCCGCCGCCGTGCCTACGACGGGCCGTGGTTGCCCGAACCCATCGAGGAGGCCGAGCGCTTCGCGCTACCGGCACACGAGCCCGCCGACACCGAAGGGCGCTACGAGCTGCTCGAGTCCGTTTCCTACGCGTTCTTGCTCGCACTCGAGGCGCTCACCCCGACCCAGCGGGCCGTGCTGCTGCTGCGCGACGTCTTCGACTACACCGGCAGCGAGACCGCCGAAGCCCTGGGCCTGCGCGAGCCCAACGTCCGTCAGCACCTGCGGCGCGCGCGGTTGGCCATGGCACCGTACGACGCCACGCGGCCACAACGCGAGCCCGACGCCGCGGGCCGAATGGTCGGCATGCTAGGCCGCTTCCTCGAGGCCCTCGCCACCGGCGACATCACCCAGGTGGAGTCCCTGCTCTCCGAAGACGTCGTCCTCACGACCGACGCAGGGGGCGAGTTCCACGCGGCGCGTGTGGAGGTGACCGGTGCTTCGCGTGTCGCGCGCTTCCACCTGAACGTGTTGCGTCTCTCGGGTCCGCCGACGTTCGAGCTGCGTACGTTGAACGGCATGCCCGCGCTGGTGGGAACCGCGACCGAGCCGCGCGAGGGCATCGCGCCTCGTTTTGCAACCATCGGGTGGCTCGACGCGAGCGGCCGCATTGCGCGCATCTGCACGGTGCTCGCGCCCCGCAAGCTGGAAGCCATCCTGGGCGATCCCGGTTGATCCCGGACCATCTGGCGCGGCGCGCCTGGGAGCGCGCGGCGCCTGCGGCCCCGAGTCGCTAGATTCCGCCCACTCCGCGCCCGGAATCCTGGATGCCGACCCTCACCCTCTACGGGCCTGAAACCGCGCCGTTCACGATGAAGGCGAGAGGTGCGCTCGCGGTCAAGAAGCTCGAGTACGAGCATCGCGAGCCCGAGGGGCCCGAGGACTACAAGCGCTGGAGCCCCACCGGGCTGCTCCCCGTTCTCGAAGTGGATGGGACGCGCATTCCCGACTCGGCGGCGATTCTCGACTACCTCGACGAGCGCTTTCCCGAACCGCCCCTGGTGTCGGACGATCCCAAGGTCGCGAACTCCCAGCGTCGGCTCGAGGCCTGGGTCGAGGCCTCGTTCATGTTCTATTGGACGAACTACCTCCGCGAGCTCGTCGATGGCGGAAGCCCGCGAACGCGCCGCCGCGGTCGCAACCTGGGTGTCGAGTACTCCGAGCGCCTCGACGATCTGGTGAACTTTCTCGGTGGCCGGCCGTTCTTCTACGGCGACCGCGTGAGCCGAGCCGACCTGGCGGTGCACGCGTTCCTGCGAGCCGTTCCCGAAGAGGCCGGTGCCGACCAGGTGCGAAGCCGGCCTGCGCTGGTCGAATTGCTCGATCGCGTCGACCAGGAGATCGGGAGCCCCACGCGCTGAGCGACGCCGGCCGGTGGGAGCGCGTCTACCGGGTCGTGCGGCGTATCCCGCGCGGTCGTGTCGCGACCTACGGCCAGGTCGCGGCCCTGGCCGACCTGCCCGGGCAGGCGCGGCAGGTGGGTTGGGCGCTGCACGCGCTGCCCGACGGGACCCGCGTGCCCTGGCAACGCGTCCTCAATGCAAGGGGCGAGGTTTCGGACCGCTCCGCGCCCGGGGCGGAGAGCCTGCAGCGAGCGTTGCTGGAACGGGAGGGGGTCGCCTTCGGACCGACCGGGCGCGTGTCGCTGGCGGTCCACCAGTGGAAGCCAAGAACGCGTCAGACGCGGAACTCGCGAAAGCGTCAGACGCGGAACTCGGCCGCGCGCCGCTCGACGTAGTCGTCCAGTTGGCTGCGGGTGGCCTCGTCCGCCTCCCAGGAGACGCCCATGCCCAGGGGCAGGTTCGGGCGCTGCAGGTTGCCCACCACGTTGGCCGAGACGACGCGGCCCTTCACCGAGAGATCGCCTCCTTCGAGGGGAAGCTCCACGGTGAGTCGGCCGCCCGGCATCAACGGGCGATGGGTCTCCAGGTAGGCCCCGCCCGCCGACAGGTTGTAGACCACTGCGACGCGCTTGCCGGTGCCGGTGGTGATGCGTGCGATCAGTCCGGTGGGCACGCGCAGCTCGCCGCGCTCCTGGCCACGCGTCGGATCGTAGAGGGCCTGGTTCAGCACGAAACGCAACGCGCTGTCGTCGGAGGGCTCCCAGAGACAGAGCCTGATGCCCGCCTCGCGAAGCCGCACGCGCGCGGGCTCGGCTGGGGCCTCGCCCATCACCACCACTTCGAGTGCCGTAGAGGTCTTTCGCAGGGCGTCGATGACGCTTCCCGGTCGCTGGAACCCGTGGTGATCGGGAAGCAGCGCCGCCCGCACCGGGACCGGGCAGTTCTCCAGCAGGCCGATGGCCTCGTCCGGCGTGTCCGCACGAAGCGGTCGGAAGCCGAGCAGCACCAGCCGGCCGGACAGCGGCTCGGCCGCGTCGCCGAAGCCGAGCAGCAGGACGGGCTGTTTCCTCGTCGGAGACACGCCCTTCCATCGGCGATCCGTAGGGTCGGGCCTTAGCCGGGTCCGGTACCCCACTCGGGGGAGCTGTGGGAGGCGCTCTCGGGCCTAGCCGTGGACTTCGAGGGGCCTGACCAGCGGTCCTTCGGGCTCGCCCTGGCGCAGGTCGATCTCGCCCACGAGGCACCAGTTGTCGAGGCCCGAGGGGTCCGGGAGCACCTGCTGCACACGCCAGACGCGCGGCTCGGTCGGGGTGATGACGGTGCGGTCGGCTTGGAAGCGCCGCGGATCGAACACGACCGTGCCGTGTTCGGCACGCAGCGGGGCCAGGGCCTCGTCCAGGCGCGACTCGTCCCAGCCCTCCGGCGTGCCGCTCGCGCGCAACCACACCAGCGCCTCGGCGAGGTCGCCGTCGGCCAGGGCGCGCACCAGGCTGCGCATCTCGGCGCGCACGCGCGCGCGAAATGCCTTGGGCGTGAGAGCGAGGTCGAGGCGCGGTACCGCCGCGGGCTCGGCCTCGGCTTGCGTCTGGCCCGGGCGGAGCTGGTTCTCCCACTCTTCGAGCAGGCTCGCGTCCACGCGCGCCACGGTCGCACGCAGGTAGGCGAGAATGTCGTGCAGGTCGTCGGTCTTGGCGGCGTCGGGCACGGTCCGCGCGAGCGTCGCGTGGACCTGGCCGAGGTAGCGCAGCAGCAACCCCTCCACGCGCTGCAGGCCGTAGGCGCGCACGTAGCCCTCGAAGCTCTGGAAGCCCTCGACCATTTCGCGCGCCACGGACTTCGGGTGGACGTTGTTCTCGCTGGCCCACGGGTGGTGCTCCACGAACACGCTGAAGGTCTCGTGCACGAACTCGGCGAGTGGCTTCGGCCAGCCCACGGCCTCGACCTTGGCGACGCGTTCTTCGAAGGGCACGCCCTCGGCCTTCAGCTTGGCGAACAGCGCATCGCGCAGCTTGCGCTCCTGCGCGTAGAGGATCTGGCGTGGGTTCTCGAGCACCGCCTCGACCAGCGACAGCACGTCGAGCGGGTAGTCCGAGCTTGCCGGGTCCAGCGCCGCCACGGCCTCGACCATCCAGAGCGAGAGCGTGTGGTGGAGCGAGAAGTCCCGCTGGAGGTCGGCCTCGACCTCGACGCCGTGGTCGCGAACGCGGAGGATGCCCGCACGGCGAAGCGAGCGGAACAGGGCGGCCGCCTCGCGGCGCAGGCGCCGCCGGCGCGCCGGACTCTCGTGGCAGCGGTCGAGGATCGCGATCAAGCTGCCGTAGCCGCCGCGCGCGCCGGCCACCTCGCGCTCGCGCTGCAGCGCGAGCACCAGCATGCCGTGGGTGATGCGCATGCGAGAGACCAGCGTTTCGGGCGGCTTGTCCACCAGCTCGCGGAAGATGCGCTCGTTCCACGTCACCTCGCCCCGGCGCGGGCCCCGCATCGCCGGCCCCTTGCCGCGCTTGCCCGCCTTGCCACGCGCTCCCTTGCCTCCCCGGGCCTTCGCGTTGCGGCTGGCCTTCTCCTGGGCGCGGCGGTTCTGGATCACGTGTTCGGGCGCCTGGCAGACGACGCTTCCGTGTTCGTCGAAGCCCTTGCGGCCGGCGCGCCCGGCGATCTGCTTGAAGTCGCGCACCGAGAGGATGCGGACCTTCTCGCCGTCGTACTTGGCGAGCTTCGAGAACAGCACCGTGCGGATCGGGACGTTCACGCCCACGCCGAGGGTGTCGGTGCCGCAGATCACCTTGAGCAGGCCCCGCTGCGAGAGCTGCTCCATCAGCAGGCGGTACTTGGGAAGAAGCCCCGCGTGGTGGATGCCCACGGCGTTGGTGACCAGTCGCTTCACCTCCTTGCCGTAGGGCGAGTCGAACCGGAAGTCGCCGATCGCCTCCACCACCCGCTTGCGTTCGTCCCGGTGGGCGATGCGCGCGGACGTGAGGGCCGAAGCGATCTCGGCGCATTCGCGCTGGGTGAAGTTCACGATGTAGATCGGCGCGTGTCCGCGGTCGAGAAGCGCCTCGACGGTCTCGCGGATGGTGCTGTCGCGGTAGGAGAAGTCGAGCGGCACGGGCCGGTCGTCGGAGTGCACGTGACGGACGGGCCGATCGCTGAACTTCGCAAGCCGCTCCTCGATCGATGCCGTGTTGCCCAGCGTGGCCGACATCAGCAGGAAGCGCGTATGGGGCAGCGTGATCAACGGGATCTGCCAGGCGCTCCCCCGGTCGCGGTCGGAGTAGTAGTGGAACTCGTCCATCACCACGTAAGGGGCATCGACCCCTTCGCCGCGGCGCAGCGCCATGTTCGAGAGCACCTCGGCGGTGCAGCAGATCACCGGGGCGGCCCAGTTGATGCTGGCGTCGCCGGTGAGCATGCCCACGTTTTCGGCGCCCAGCGTGTCACAGAGCGCAAAGAACTTCTCCGACACCAGGGCCTTGATGGGCGCCGTGTAGAACGAGCGGCGGCCCTCGCAGAGCGCCTTGAAGTGCATGCCGAGCGCCACGAGCGACTTGCCCGAGCCCGTGGGTGTCGAGAGCACCACGTGCCGGTCGGCCATGACCTCGAGCAGCGCCTCTTCCTGGGCGGCATAGGGCGAGAGCCCGGTGTCGGCCACCCAGCCGAGGAAGCGATCGAGAATTGCGCCCGGGTCGTGGATCGCCGCACCGAGCGGCACGCGATCGATCAGGCGAGGTGCTTCGGACATGGCCCTCCGCCCTCGCCGCCGGGTGTCGCGGACATGTCCGCGGCCTAGCCGTGGCTCGCGGCGAAGTCCTTCATGAACTGCGCGAGCACCCGGCAGCCCTCGGCCGGAAAGGCGTTGTAGATGCTCGCCCGCATGCCGCCCACCGAGCGGTGGCCCTTGAGACCCGAGAGGCCGGCGGCCTCGGCCTCGGCGACGAAGCGCGCGTCGAGATCGGGCGAGGGCGTCCGGAACGTGACGTTCATGAGCGAGCGCGAGTCGGCGTCCGCCGCGGGCTGGTAGAACGCGGCCTCGTCGATGGCGTCGTAGACGGTGGCGGCCTTCTCCTGGTTGCGGCGCTCTGCCTCGGCGAGGCCGCCCTGGTCGAGGAGCCAACGGAAGATGCGCCCCATCACGTAGATGCCGAAGGTGGGCGGCGTGTTGTAGCGCGAGCCCTGCTCGGCGTGGGTCGCGTAGCGCAGCATGGTGGGCAGCTCGCGCTCGGTCCGCTCGAGGAGATCGCGACGAAGGATGACCAGCGTCACGCCCGAGGGCCCCAGGTTCTTCTGGGCGCCGGCGTAGTAGATGCCGTAGCGCGAGATGTCGAGCGGCCGCGAAAGCGCATCGCTGCAGGCGTCACAGGCGAGGAACGCGCCGTCGGGAGGCGTCGGTTCCTGCTTCCACTGCGTGCCGACGATCGTGTTGTTCGAGGTGAAGTGCAGGTAGGCCGGCCGGTCCGAGAACTGCAGCGCCGCCACGTCGGGCACATAGGCGAAGTCGCGGTCCTCGCTGCTCGCGGCCACGTGCACGTCGCCGTAGAGGCGGGCCTCCTTGGCGGCCTTCTTGGACCAGCTTCCGGTCAGGACGTAGTCGGCAGTGCCCCCCTCGGGCAGCAGGTTGGCAGGCAGCATGTAGAACTGGCTCGACGCGCCCCCCTGCAGGAAGAGCACGGCATGGTCGTCGCCCACCCCGGCGAGTTCGCGGCAGTCGGCTTCGGCGCTGGCGATCACCTCGTCGAAGGGGCCGCCGCGGTGGCTGTGCTCCATCACGCCGATGCCCGAATCGCCGAGCGACAGCAGCGCGTCGCGCGCCTCTTCGAGCACGGGCAGGGGCAGCACGGCAGGGCCCGGGGCGAAGTTGAAGATGCGCTCGACCATCGTGGGGGGTGTCTCGTGGGTGGTTGCTAGTCTGGGAAGCTTCAAGGGATAGCGAATCCGATGGCCGAGATCGTAGAGACCACGACTGGCAAGGTGGCCGGGTCCGAGCGACGCGGGATCCGCCGCTACAGCGGCATCCCCTACGCCCAGGCGCCGCGGGGTGACCTGCGCTTTCGCGCACCCGAGCCCGCCACGCCGTGGGGCGGCGTGCGCGAGGCCCTGTTGCCTGGCCCTTCGGCGCCGCAGATGGGTCCGACCGGCCCCCTTGCGCGCCTGATGCCGACGGGTCGCCGCTCGGAGGATTGTCTCTCGCTCAACGTCTGGACCCCGGCTCCCGACGGCGCCCGGCGGCCGGTGATGGTCTGGATCCACGGCGGCGCCTTCGTGATGGGATCGGGATCCACCTCGTTCTACTCGGGGCGGCGGCTGGCGCGGGCCGGCGACGTCGTGGTCGTGACGCTGAACTACCGGCTGGGGGTGCTGGGCTTTCTCCAGATGGCCGACCTCACCGGCGCCGACGGCCCCATCGACACGAACCTGGGGATCCGCGACCAGATTGCGGCGCTGCGCTGGGTTCGCGACAACATCGCGGGCTTCGGAGGCAACCCCGACGACGTCACGATCTTCGGCGAGTCCGCTGGGGCCATGAGCGTGGGTACGCTGCTGGGCACGCCCAGCGCCCGCGGCCTCTTCCACAAGGCGATTCTCCAGAGCGGTGCGGCCTTCAACGTCTCGAGCCGCGCCCAGGCGGCCCGGGCTGCATCGGCGTTTCTCAGCGAACTCGACCTCACCTCCGCGACGGCCCATCGGCTGCGCGAGTTCCGGACGTCCCAGCTGCTCGAGGCCCAGACCCGCGCCACGATCCGGCTGGGGTTCGCCCACGGCGTGATGCCCTGGCAGCCCGCGGTGGATGGCGACCTGTTGCCGCAGCCGGCCGAAGAGGCCATCGCCGCCGGCTGCTCGAAGGACGTGCCGGTGATCGTCGGCGCGAACCGCGAGGAGTGGAAGCTCTTTCTGCTCGGCGACCGGCGATCCCGCAGCATGGACGAAGCCGCGCTCGGCCGTCGCATGGGACGCTCGCTCCCGGGCCACGACGACGACGGCCAGCCCTTCGCCGAGCGCGCGTTCGAGGTGTACCAGGGCCGTCGGGCCGGGCGCCGCGCCAAGCCGCGCGAGCGCTGGGCCGAGTTCCAGGGCGACCGCGTCTTCCACTGGCCGGCGGCGCGCCTGCTGGCGCGGCAGAGCCGCAACCAGGCCGACACCTACGCCTACCGCTTCGACTGGGCGCCGCCCCTGCTGCGCCGGCCCGTAGGCGCCTGCCACGCCCTGGAGATTCCGCTGGTCTTCGGCACCTGGCGGCAGCCCGCGGCCCGCGCGCTCTACGGAGGCGGCGCCGCGCTACGGCAGCTGGGCGAGCGCATGCAGACGGCCTGGGTGCGCTTCGCGCGCACGGGGCGACCGGGTCACGACGATCTCCCCGACTGGCCCGCGTGGAACGAGCGCGATCGCAGTACCCTCGTGTTCGACCGAAGCCCGCGCGCCACGAGCGGCGCCGACGCATCGGCCCACGCGCTGTTCGAGGACTGGCACCGAACGCAGCCGTCCTGAGCCGGGCGCTGCGGTTCGGACCGCTTCAGGCCAGCATGCGGTCGTACACCTGGCGGATCGCCTCGGTGTGGCGGCGATACGCCTCGAGCAGGGGCAGCCGCGCGGTGCCGCTACGCGCCGACGCGGCGTAGCCCATGGCTCGCGCCACGCTGTCCAGGTCGGCGCGATCGAGAACCAGGTCGTTGATCGAGCGGTTCTCGACGATGCGCAGCCGGCTCGAAAGGCGCTTCAGGAACGCCCAGCCCTCGCGAAGCGTGGCGGCATCGGCCGCGCCCAGGAGTTCGCTGCGCTCCAGGTCGTCGAGCAGCGCCTCGATTCGACGCGGCTCGAGCAGGGAAGGGTGCGATGCGCCGTGTTCGAGCTGCAGGCACTGCACCACCGTCTCCACGTCGAGCAGTCCGCCGCGGCCGGTCTTGAGGTCGCGTCGGCTCTCGGCCTCCTGGGCCAGCTCGACCTCCATGCGTTGCCGGATGCGGTGGATCTCGGCGCGCGGATCCTCGGGCAGCGGCCGGCGCAGGATCTCGTCGCGCGCCCGGGTGAAGGCACGGGCGAGCGCATCGCTCCCCGCGACGGGTCGCGCGCGCAGCAGCGCCTGCCTCTCCCAGAGGGCCGCGCTCTGCTCGTGATAGCGCTCGAAGGCAGCGAACGAGGTGACCAGGACGCCCTGGTTGCCCGAGGGCCGAAGCCGCGCATCGACCTCGTAACAGATGCCCTCGGCCGTCGGCGTCTGTAGCGCCCAACCGAGCTTCTGGGCCACGCGGACGTAGGCGTCCTGGGCCTCGGCGCGCGCGGCACCCTCGCCCTCGGCCTCCCACAGGAACATCACGTCGAGGTCGCTTCCGTAGCTGAGCTCGCGGCTTCCGAGCTTGCCGAGCCCCACCACCAGGAACGCGCCGCGCTCGAGCACGGGCGCGGCGGACGCGCGGCGCCGCACGGTGCGATGCGCCAAGCCCAGGGCCTCCTCCAGGCAGACCTCGGCGATCTCGGTGAGTGCCGACTCGGCCTGCTCCGCATCGATGCGCTCGTCGAGGTCGAGCAGCCCCACGTTCACCAGTTCGCGCACCTGGAAGAGCCGCAGCGCGGCCAGCCCCGCTTCCTCGTCGTCGTATCCGCGCTCGCCGAGCCGGCCCAGGATCTCGGCGTGGGTCGCGCGCAGCTCGTCGCGGGTGGAGAGCAGGTGCTCGGGGTCTTCGAAGACGGGCGCGATCAGCTCGGGCCGCGCTGCAAACGCGGCGGACAGGAAGCGCGAGGCCCCGAACATGTGGGTGAGCCGCGGCACCAGCTCCGGGCGGTCGAGAAGCAGGCCGTAGTACGACGCGCGCTCGCCCAGGCCCGTGACGAAGCGGTCGAGGTTGGCCAGGGCGCGCTCGGGATCGGCCGACTGTTCGACGGCGCCGGCGAAGCGCTCGGCGAGCTGCTCCAACATGGTGCGGCTCTGGGGGTGGCCGAGGAGACCCCGGGCATTGCGCGAGAAGAGCTCGAGAATGCGGTCGGTGGGCGTGTCCGGAAACAACGCGTCGAAGTGTGTCCGCACGCGGATGCGGTGTTCGGTGAGCTTCGCGTCGAAGCGCGCGACCGCGTCGTCGCCCTCGAACCCCAGGCTCCAGGCGAGCTGTTCGCGCTGGGGCCCCGGCTCGGGCAGCCGGTGGGTCTGTCGCTCGGCCACCATCTGCAGCCGGTTCTCCACGCGTCGCAGGAACCGGTACGCCCCGAGCAGCTCGTCCACGTCGCTCTCGGGCAGTGCACCGATCTCGCCGAGTGCTTCGAGGGCACCCTGGGCCGACCGGCCCCGCACCTGCGGCGCGCGCCCGCCGTGGACGAGTTGAAGCGCCTGGGCCACGAACTCGACGTCCCGAATGCCGCCCCGGCCCAGCTTGACGTCGTCGTCGGCACCCTGGTGGGCCTCTTCGACGCGGGCCTTCATGTTGCGGATGGACTCGACGCCGCCGAAGTCGATGCTCGACTGGTAGATCATCGGGCCGATCGATCTCACCACGAGCCAGCCGAAGCGGGGGTCGCCTGCGATCGGCCGTGCCTTCATGAAGGCCGACTTCTCCCAGGACGCCGCCCAGCCGTCGTAGTAGTCGGCGAGCTGCGCGTGCGAAACGACCATCGCGCCCTGACCGCCCTCGGGCCGTAGGTCGAGGTCGATGCGGTAGAGGAACCCATCGCCGCTGCTGTCCTCGACGACGGCACCGAAGCGGCGGGCGAGTCGCGTGAAGTACTCCTGGGGTGAGAGGTCGCGCGGCCCGCCCCGGAGCGGCACGCCCGGTGGTGGGGTTTCATGGACGTACACGAGGTCGACGTCGGAGGAATAGTTGAGCTCTTCGCCCCCGAGCTTTCCCAGACCGAGCACGGTGAAGGCCAGCGCCACCTCGCGGGTTTCGCCGTCTGCTGCGACCGCCTGCCAGACCGGCGGTCCGATCTCGTCTTCGAGCTGGCGGGCCGCCAGGGCGAGTGCCCCGTCGAGAATCGCTTCGGCCAGGTGCGACAGCTCGGCCAGGGTTTCCCCGATGCGCGCTTCGGGCACCCAGGACGGCGTCGCCTCGCGCACGCTGATGCGCGCCAGCTCGTCGTACTTGGTGCGCCGCAGCGCCCCCCCGGCCTCGGCCGGGTCGGCCGTTGCGGCGAGGTCCGCCGCCACGCGCGCCTGGTACGACTCGAGACTGCGCGGTGCGGTGAGGTCGTCCTCGATGAGATCGAGCAGCACGCCGGGCCGCGCCGCCACGAAGCGCATGACGCAGGGGGCGACGGCGGCGACCCCGCGCAGCACCGCGCCCAGTGCTTCGGGACGCTCGGCGATGCAGCGTGCCAGCCGCTCGGGGTCATGGGCCTCGGCGCGTTCGAGCAGTTCGCGGGCGCGACCGAGGGCCACGGGGGCCTCGGGGCAGCCCGCGAACAGCGGCTCGGGGTCGAAGCGGTCCCGCATGGCGGCGCCGAATATGGAAAGATGGGCCGCCATGAGCAAGGCATCGCCCATCCGGATACGCCGATGACGGCGGCCCCGACCCCTGCACTGGCCGCCCTCGCCGAACTGGCCGAGGGCGAGGCCAAGCTGCTGCGCGCGCAGCGAGACCCGGTGCCCGGGCCCGCCGGCGGGCAGAACTCGCGCCGACTCCGGCTCTCGTTCGAGCTGGCGGTGGTCGACCTCGAGGTGCGCGAGGGCAAGCTCTGCGCGGCCGCCCCCGACCCCGCGAGCCCGGCGCCGAGCGTCGATGGGGCCGAAGAAGACCCCTGGTGGGCCCTGCTCGGGCACCCGATCACCCGGGTCCACCCCGAGTCGGATGGTGCGATCGTGGTGCAGTTCCGGCGCGACGACGCTTCGCCCAAGTTGCTGGTGATCGGCCCCGTGGCAGGCGCGGTGGCCGTCCGAACGTTGATCTAGAAATTTCGTTTTCGGCTTCATTTTCAGATTGTTGAGTGCGAAAGCTGCCGGTCTTCTGCCAGTCGACCCGCGACACCCGAGGGCCTGCTCGTGCCACTCCCGGACATGGCGAAGCGAGTCCTGAAGCGGCGAGAGACCCTGATCCCGAGCGCCTTCCTGGTGCGCGCCCTGGCGCGCGACTCGAAGGCCCACCACTGCGAGGCCTGCGGCGAGCGGATGTTCGTCCGCTACGCATCGGGCCTGTGCCCCCAGTGCTTCAACGGGGTGGGGGGCAGCGTGCCCCAGGGCCCCGTGGTCGAGGTGCCCGACGGCCTGGCCCTGGCCGGCGTGCTCGACGACCCCAGCGTCGAGGTCTGAAGCGTCCGGCCATCGGCCTGCTCGCCGCAGCTAGCCTCTGGCGATGGCGATCTACCTGATCCGGCACGGCGAGACCCATGCAAACGCCACGCGCGTCCTGCAGACGCCCGACGTTCCGCTGTCCGACATCGGGCAGCAGCAGGCGCGCCGTCTGGGCGAGCGACTGGCGCAGGTCGGGATTGCATCGATCCTCGCGAGCGACATGCGGCGCGCCGCCATGACCGCCGAGGCGCTGCAGCACGCAACCCGCGCTCCGCTCGCGTTCGATCGCGGCCTTCACGAGCGCAACTTCGGCGATCTGCGCGGTACCCCGTACGCCGAACTCGACGAAGATCCCTTCGGTCCCGACTACGAACCGCCGGGCGGCGAGAGCTGGGACGTGTTCCATGATCGGGTCGCCGAGGTCTGGCAGCGCGTGGCCCGTGCGGCCGAGCAGACCGAGGGCCATCTCGCCGTGGTGACCCATGGCCTCGTCTGCCGCGCGGTGGTGGCGCACCACGCCGAGTGCGACGCGCCCGACGTCCCCGGCTGGGGAAACACCTCGCTCACGATCCTCGACGGGCCCGACCCCTGGCGGGTGTCGCTGCTCGCGTGCACCGCGCACCTCGACGAGGAGGCGAGTTCGGGCGTCGCCTAGCAGACCTCTCGGCCGCCCGGCGTCTCCCCGTCTAGCGGATGGCGCCCGACGCCTGGAGCTTGGCGATCTCTTCGCTCTCGAGGCCCCAGTCGGCGAGTGTCTCTTCGGTGTGCTGGCCGGCCACCGGCGGCCCCGAGCGCACGGCGCCGGGCGTGCGGCTGAAGCGCGGCGCCGGGGCCGGCTGAAGCGTGCCCTCGACCTCGACGAAGGTGCCGCGGTGGACGTTGTGGGGGTGCTCCTTGGCCTCGGTCATGGTGAGTACGGGCGCGAAGCACACGTCGGTTCCCTCCATGATCTCGCACCACTCGGCACGGGTCTTCTGGCGGAAGATCTCCTCGAGGCGGCCCTTCATGGGCACCCACTGCTCGCGGTCGCCCTGTCGCGGCAGGTCCTCACCCTCGAGGCCGGTCAACCGCAGCAGCTCTGCGTAGAACTGGGGTTCGATCGAGCCGATGGACACGAACTCGCCGTCGCTCGTCTCGTAGGTGTCGTAGAAGTGCGCGCCGGTGTCGAGCATGTTGGTGCCGCGCTCCTCCTTCCACATGCCCATCTTCTGGAAGCCGTGCATCATCGTCATCAGCAGGGCCGAGCCATCGACCATGGCGGCGTCGACCACCTGGCCCTTGCCGCTCACGCCGCGTTCCACGAGCGCGGCCACCACGCCCAGCGCCAGCAGCATGCCGCCGCCCCCGAAGTCGCCCACCATGTTGAGCGGCGGCACCGGCTTCTCGCCGGCGCGTCCAAAGTGGGCGAGGGCTCCCGCGAGCGCGATGTAGTTGATGTCGTGACCGGCGGCCTGGGCCATCGGGCCCTCCTGGCCCCAGCCGGTCATGCGGCCGTACACGAGCTTCGGGTTGCGCTCGAGGCAGACGTCGGGGCCGAGGCCCAGCCTCTCCATCACGCCGGGGCGGAAGCCCTCGGTGAGCACGTCGGCGCTCTCGACGAGGCGCAGCACCGTGGCGACGCCCTCGGGGTTCTTGAGGTCGACGCCCACGCTTCGCCGTCCCCGATTCAGAAGATCGAGCGACGCGCCGCGGGGCGTGTCGGGGTTGACGGCGCCGGCCCGGTCGATGCGAACGACGTCGGCCCCGAGGTCTGCAAGCACCATGGCTGCGAAGGGGCCGGGCCCGATTCCTGCAATTTCGATCACCCGGATACCGTGGAGCGGTCCGCTCATCGTTCGTCCTCCTGAAGACGCGCGATGATAGCGGGCCGCTCCACGGCCTCCCGACCCGACGGCCGCATCGCTCGGGTTCGCGTCCCGCCTGGGCGGTGGTGCGGGCCGCGGCCGCTATGCGGTGGCTTGTGCCGTCGCCGCCCGTCGTTCGCGCACGATCAGGTAGAGCAGCGGGCCGGCGGCCCCGAAGGCCAGTGCCACGCCCAGGTAGGGCAGCGGGTTGATGTCGCGGCTGCGGGCATCGGTCCAGATCCAGGCGGCCATCAAGGACAGGCAGATCACCAGGTCGACCATCACGAGCCGGGTGGCCGAGTTCTCGCCCACCGCCAGGAAGAAGCCGAGGTAGCCGTGCTCCACCAGCACCTGGCCGGTGAGGCCGACGAAGCCGAGGAGTACGGCGCCCAGCAGGAGTTGTCGCGTGTTCATTGGGGTCCTCCGGTTGGCGCCCGGTTTCTCGGGCGCACCCCTGGCCATCGCAATCCCTGTGCCGACGGAGATGGGTGCCCAGAAGCCTCGACGTGACGCGGCAGCCGAGGAGGCGTTGCATTCGTGCAACGAGGGCTGCACCGCTGCGACGCCGCAGTCGGGTAACGAGGGCTGCACCCGTGCGACAGCGCCGCCCTGGCCTCAGCGAGTCGGCAGCTCGATGCGCGGCGTGTCCGGATGGGCGCGGTAGAGGATCACCGTGTGTCCGACCAGCCCGCAGAGTTCTGCGTTCGCGCGGCGGGCGAGCTCTTCGGCGAGGCCCTTCTTGTCCTCGGGTTGGTACAGGCGCACCTTCACCAGCTCGTGATCCGACAGCGCGCTGTCGAGCGCGGCGAGGACGGCGTCGCTGAGCCCGGCCTCGCCGATCTGGACGACCGGACGCAGTGGATGGGCGAGTGCGCGCAGGTGCTTTCGCTGGAACCCGGCAAGCCCTTCCCCCGCGCTCACGAACGTCGGCTCCGCGGTCGCTCGTCGGCGATGCGCCGCTTCGAGGCGGCCCACGAGCAGATGGGACAGGTGGCCAGATCGTGGCCGCGCGCGGGGCAATGGGACCGCCCGAAGTAGATCATCTGCAAGTGGACTCGCCCCCAGGTTTCCTGTGGAAAGACGCGTTTCAGGTCGCGCTCGGTCTGCTCGACGTTCTTGCCCGTGGACAGACCCCAACGCCCGGCCAGGCGATGGATGTGCGTGTCCACCGGGAACGCGGGTTGCCCGAATGCCTGACTCATCACGACGCTCGCGGTCTTGTGACCGACGCCCGGTAGCGCTTCCAGCGCCTCGAAGCTCTCGGGCACCTGCCCGTCGTGTTCGGCGACCAGGATCTGCGCCAGCGCCTTCAGATTGCGCGCCTTGCCCGGCGCAAGCCCGCACGAGCGGATCTTCGAGAGGATGCGCGCCTCCGACAACCGGGCCATGGTGGCCGCGTCGGGCCCGATCGCGAACAGACCCGGCGTGACCTTGTTCACGCGTTCGTCCGTGCACTGGGCGGATAGGACGACGGCCACGAGCAGCGTGAACGGGTCCACGTGGTCCAGGGGGACGGGCGGCGCCGGATGCAGCTCGTCCAGGATTTCGAGGATGCGTTCGGCCTTCTCGGCGCGTTGCAACGGTCTGCTCCGTGACCGGTCAGGTGAGGAAGGCGCGCTGGCCCAGATAGCTCAGGTAGATCGCCAACAAGACGAAGGCCTCGGCGCGGATGATCGTCCGATAGGACGTGATCGAGGCCACCCAGAGCATCACGGACAGGAGCACCGTGACCGCGACGTCGGCGCCTCCGCCCTCCGGGATCGGGACGGGACGGATCGTCGCGCTCGTCCCCAGCACGAGCAGCAGGTTGAACACGTTCGAGCCCACGGCGTTGCCGATGGCGAGGTCCATCTGGCCGCGGATCGTCGCCATGATCGATGCGGTGAGTTCGGGGAGGCTCGTGCCCACCGCCACCACCGTGAGACCGATCACCGCCTCGGACACGCCGAAGCCGCGCGCGAGCTCCACCGCCCCGTACACGGTGATGCGCGCTCCGATCACGAGGCCGATGATGCCGACGAACGTCAGCACGAGGCTGAGCGGAACCCCGTACGAGGTGACGCCGGGATCGAGCTCGTCGTCGTCGCCGCCCGAGCGCGCACGCTGTTCGAGAACGTCGTTGATCGTGTAGTAGATGAAGACGGTGAACAGCAGCAGCAATACGACGCCGTCGCCGCGGCCGTACACCGAGGGGCCGTCGCTGATCAGCGCGTCGAGACCCAGGACCGCGGCGACCGCGGTGGCCAGGATCATCATCGGCACTTCGCGGCGGATGATCACGTTCCGGATGTGAAGCGGTTGCACCATCGCGGTCAGCGCGACGATCAGGCCGATGTTGGCCATGTTCGACCCGAAGATGTTCCCGAAGGACATCGCGGGGTTTCCCCGCCACGCGGCCGTCACGTTGACCGCTAGTTCAGGAGCGCTGGTTCCGAAGGCCACGACCGTGAGGCCGATCGCCAGCGGAGAAACGCCGACGCGCTGTGCGAGCGAGCCGGCGCCCCGAACCATCACCTCGCCACCCACCACGAGAAGGGCCAGGCCGGTGATCGTGATGAGTGTGTCGGCGAGCAACCCGGGGGGCTCCTGGCAGCGCGGGGGCAGCCACTATATCAGGGCGGCGACGCCCGTGTGCCTTCCCCTGATCCGGAGGCCAGGACCCGGTCGGGTTGCTGCTCTTCGCGTGCTTTCGGGCTCCGGGTTGTTAGCTTCCATCGGCTCGTCGAGAGGTTTCAGCCCGTGTCCCGCCGTGATTGGCCCGCCATCATCCGACGTCTGAACGAGAGTTCGCGAGGCGAGCTTCGCATTCGCATGGGGTCGCCCGGAAGCGCCCAAGTGACGCGCTGCCGCCTCCTGGCCGAGTGGCGCAACCTCGAGGCCACGACCGTCGGCGCCACCTTGGTGCTCCGTCTCCCGGAGAGCTGAGGGCCCGCCAGGCGCCGGGCCGACGGTGATAGGCTCTCGCCATGGAGCCGGGCTGCCTCGCGTGTGATCTCAGTGCCGGCGTGAGACCTCTCCCTGGGGGCTCCGTCCACGCGACGGACCACTGGGTCGTCGAACACTGCGTGGGCCCACTCGGGGTCGGCACGCTGCTCGTGAAGCCGCGGCGCCATTGCCTGGCGGTGGCGGACCTCACCGAGTCCGAGTCGCGCGAACTCGGACCCCTGCTCCAGCGGGCTTCCGACTGCGTTCGCACCCTGGCCCGTGCCGATCAGGTCTACGTGTGTCTGTGGTCGCACATGGGTTTCGAGCCCGGACACATCCACTTCGTGGTGCAACCGGCCTGGGCATCGCAGCAGGGCGCCGTGTCCGACAAGCCCGGACCGTTCCTTCAGGTCGCGATGTTCGAGCGCGGCGATCCGCCCGACCCGGACGCCGTCGCCGCCTTCTGCGATCGCGCGCGGGCCTTCGCCGGTTGGGCGGCGTGAAACGGGCAGGCCCGGGCGCGCGAGGCACCCCGCCGCCGGAGGGTTCGCCATGACGACACCGCAGGATCCGATCCACGGCAGCTGCCTGTGCGGCGCGGTTCGGTTCGAGATCATCGGGCCGCCGCTCTGGCTCACCTACTGCCACTGCACGCGCTGCCGGAAAGTGGGAGGACGCGCCAACCTGGCAATCCGGGCCGAGCACTTCCGATGGGTGAGCGGTGCCGACCGCGTGGTGCGCTACGTGCCCGACCCGCCGCATGATCTGGTGCGCTGCTTCTGCGGAAGCTGCGGCACCTACCTGGGCGAGCCCGACACGAACGACGTGGGGTTCCCCATCGCGGCCTCGTGCCTGGACGACGATCCCGGCGTGCGGCCGGTGCTGCACGAGTACACCGCCGAGCTCGCGCCGTGGGAGGAGATCCTGGACGACCTTCCCCAATTCGAGGGCGCCCCGCCCTCGGGCGGCTGACCGGCCGCCTTGGGCGGCGGACCGGCCCCTTGGGCGGCTGACCGGCGGCCACCGCAGCCAGCTACCCTCGCGCCATGCCCGACATCGCTTCGTGGGTCACACCGCTGCTGATCCTCCCCGGCGTGGGGCTGCTGCTGGTTTCGACCGCGGCGCGCTACGAGGCGATCCACGCGGAGATCCACGTGCTGCTGCACGCAGCCGATGCGGGCGCGGCCGCCTGTGCGCGGCACGTGGTCGAACGCGCGCGCCGCCTGCGCACGGCGTTGGTCTGGCTCTACGTCGCGGCGGCCCTGCTCGCCACCAGCGGACTGGTGGCCGCCATGACCGCCTGGTGGAGCGATGCCGTCCACGCCGCGTCGTGGGTGCTGCTCGGGGCGGGCGTGACCGGCGTGGTGGTGGCGACGAGCGTGCTCGCTCGCGAGTCGGCGGTGTCGCTGCGCGTGATCGAGGCGCACGCCGACGAGATCGCCGAGCGGAGTGCGAGCCATGACCCGGACTGATTCGACGGACGCTGCACCGAGCGCGTGTCGGCTGCGACCGCGCGCGCCGCGTGACGACGCCTGGGTCGCGGAGTCCATCGCGTCCGTGTGGGGAGCCGTGGACGTCGTTTCGCGAGGGCGTGTCCACCGTGCCGATCAGCTGCCCGGATTGGTGGGCGAGCGCGACGGCGAACGCGTTGGACTGCTCACGTACCACGTGCAGGACGGCGCGCTCGAGGTGGTGACGATCCAGTCGCTGGCCCCGCGAACCGGCGTGGGTTCTTCGCTGCTGGACGGGGCCGTGCGAGTGGCGCGTGACGCGGGCTGTCACCGGATCTGGCTCGTCACGACCAACGACAACACCGGGGCCTGCGCGTTCTACTCGGCGCGCGGCATGCGGGTGCGTGCGGTCCATGCGGGCGCGCTCGAAGTTTCGCGCGGGCTCAAGCCGTCGATTCCCACGCGCGCAGAAGACGGCACACCCCTCGAAGACGAGATCGAGTTCGAGCAGTGGTTGGGGGCCGAACCGCCTGTGCCTGCCCTTTCGGGCGCCGCGCTCCGCGAACATCGCGAGGCGCTGGTGCGCCGCCACATGCAGGCCGAGAACGTCCACGACTTCGACGACGTGATCGCGACGTTCGCACACCCCCGCTACGAGCTGGTCGGTACGGGTCGCGTCCACGACGGGGAGGAGGAGGTACGCGCCTACTTTCAGCAGAGCCGCGGGGCGTTCCCGGACCAGCGCAACGAACTGCACGCGCTCCATCACGCCGATGATGCGGTGCTCGCGGAGTTCGACCTGCTCGGGACCCACCTCGGGCCCCTGGGCGACCTGGCACCGACGGGGCGGGCGTTTCGCGTGCGCATGGCGGCGCTGTTCGTATTCGAGGGCGCCGACCTGGTCTGCGAACGGGTCTATTTCGACTCGGGATCGATCCTCAGGCAGCTCGAGCGCCCCTGATACGGCGCTCCGAGGCCAACCCGCCCCCCCCCTACGCGTTTCGCCCGATGGAAAGAGCCGCCCAGATGATAAGGTGGGCGCCTGGCGAGATGACCATGCAACCCTCCGAATCGCAGCCTTCCATCCCCGAGCCCACCGAGGCGCGCGTTCGCGCGCACAACGCGGCGCTGGCCAAGCGGCTGTGGGACGCGATCTCGCTCAGCGACGCCTCGGCGATCCACGAGCTTCTGGCCGAGGACGTGCGTTGGGAGGCTCCCTCGGGCGGGTCGCTGCCGCGGCTGTCCCACGGTCCCGATGGCGTGTTCGACTACCTGCTCAAGGCCGGCGAATTGGCCGAAGAGCTGACGCTCGACCTGCTCGAGATCTACGAGAGCCCGACCGGCGCCGCGGTCCGCTACCGGACACGTGCGCGCAGCGGCACCCGCGAGCTGGACACCGAGGTGGTGGTCCTGCTCACCATCGAGGACGGCCTCATCACGCACGCGGTCTCGTTGCCTCGCGATGCCCAGGCGAACGTGGCCTTCTGGAGTTCGACCTAGGCCGATGAGCGACGAGCGCGTCGCGGGACTGAACGAGTTCGCCCGGGACCGGCACCCGGGCATCGTGGGCATCGAGGTGCTTCACTGCACCAAGGACGAAGTCCGCGGGCGTTGCGACGTGACCCACGAGCTGGTGGCGGGCACGGGGTTCCTGTGGGCCCCGGTCGTGATCACGCTGGCCGACTGGCTGTGCGCCGCCGGGATCGGCGAGCACCTGGGTCCGGATCAGTCGTTCACGACCGTCGAGATCAAGACGAACTTCGTGGGCACCGTGCGCGAGGGCGGTGCGATCAAGGGCCGCGCCTGGCCGGTCCACACGGGCCGCACCACCCACGTCTGGGACGTCGAGGTTCGCGACGAGGCCAACGACCGCCTGACGGCGCTGTTCCGCTGCACCCAGATGGTGCTCTCGCGGCCCACGAGCTGATACCCTCCGGCGGTGCCGACGCGGGCGTCCGGGCGCGCTCCACCCGGCATCCTCAGGAGAACAGGCATGAAGGTCTCGATCACCTACTGCGTTCGTTGAAATTACCTGCCGCGTGCCGCCGGTCTGGCGGACAAGCTGAAGCAGGAGCTCGGGATCGATGCCGAGCTGATCAAGGGAACCGACGGCGTCTTCGACGTGGTCGCCGACGGACGCCTCGTCTTCTCGAAGCATGCCGAGGGGCGGTACCCGGAGGACACGGAGGTGGTCTCCGCCCTGCGCGACGGGGCCTGACCCGGTGACGCGCGGCCTGCGCGGCGTGGCCCTGCTGGCGCTGGGCGCGCTCGTCGCGGTGCTCTCTGCATGGCTCGGCGCGCTGGGCGCGCCGCTGGTGACGGCCGCCGCGCCCCAGGGCATCGTGTCCTACGAGTTCGCGCGCGATGCGGCGACCGCCGGCGCCATTCTCGCAAGCTGGGATTCCGTGGCGCGCGAGAAGGCGATGCTCATCCAGGGCATCGACATGCTCTATCTGCTCGCGTATCCGGCGTTCCTGTCGCTGGCGTGCCGGGCGCTCGGCGACCGCCTGGGCGGCAGGTTCTGGTCCGTCGGCGCACCGCTTTCGCTGGCGGTCCTGCTCGCGGCCCCGCTCGATGCCGCCGAGAACCTGGCGTTGATCCGGCAACTCGAGCACGGCCCGAGCGAGGGCGCCGCCGCGCTCGCCGCCTTCGCCGCTGGGCCGAAGTTCGCCCTGGTAGCGTTGGCCTCGCTGTTCCTGCTGGCCGGCCTGGGCGCGCTCGGGGTTCGGGCACTTCGCGGGAGCGGCGACCGGGTGGCGACCACACACGCCACGTACGACGTCGCCGCCGAACGCTTTCGCGATCGCGTGCGCGATCGCACCGCGACGTCGCCCTGGGCGGCTCGCTTCGCCGAGCGCGTGGCACCCGGTGGCCTGGTGCTCGACCTCGGCGGCGGACCGGGTTTCGACGCAGCCGAGTTTCGCGCGCGCGGTCTCCGGGCGGTCACCGCAGACCTCTCCCTCGGCATGCTGCGCGCCGGGCTCGACGACTGGCCCGGCTCGCGCGTCCAGGCAGACCTCCGCAGGCTGCCGTTCGAGGACGGCTGCGCCGAGGGTGTCTGGGCGAACGCCTGCCTGTTGCACCTCGATCCCCACGGCGTTCGCGAGGCGCTCGCAGAGATCCATCGCGTTCTCCGGCCGGGTTGTCCGCTTCATTTGAGCGTGAAGGACGGGCGCGGGAGTGCGTGGGAGTCGAGTCGCCTCGGCCGGCCTCGCTGGTTCCACTACTGGCGCGCCGAGGCGTTCGACGCGGTGCTGCACGATGCGGGCTTCGAAGCGGAGGGCGCCTGGCACAACCGCACGAAGCAGGACACCTGGCACGTTCGCCAGGTCACGCGGCGCGGGGCGTGAGGCGCCCAACTCGAGGGGATCATGGCGGAGCGCTCGTGAACGCGGCGCGGGTTCTGGCACCGTGCGTGCAGGTCCGCCGGGCGGGGCCCGAGGACCTGGAACTGCTCCGGCGCATTCACGTGGCGGCCATGCGTCCGCACGTCGAGCGTGTTCACGGGCCCTGGGACGATGCGGCCCAGCGCAAGCGCTTCTTCGAGACCACCGACGCGACCACGCACGAAGTCGTCGAGCGCGATGGACGACCGGTGGGCTGCCGATGGGTGCGCGACCACGGCGACCAGCTGGAGCTGGTTCGGCTCTGGCTTCTCCCCGAAGCACAGGGCGCGGGGCTCGGCGGGCTGCTCGTGTGGGACCTGCTCGCCCGGGCCGATCCTCGACCCGTACGCCTGCGCGTGCTCCGAGGCAACCCGGCTCGAGCCCTCTACGAACGGATGGGCTTTCGGGTCGTGGGGGAGACCGACACCCACCACCAGATGCGCTGGGAGGGGCCGGTTCCTTCGCGACCACGCCTTGCGCAGACGTAGGCCGACCCTCGGTCACCGGTCGACCCGACCGAGCCCGGACCCCGAGTCAGGGCCCGCGGGGCCCCCCGCCGCATCCCCGTCGCAAAGAGCTGGCAGGTGGGGTGGCGGCATCCGGGTAAAACCCAGGGTAAGATTCGGGCTTCAACCCCGAGTCGGGTCCGTCCCGGCTCACGACCGCGAGGCGTACCCCCGCCTTTTCCGAGGAGCAGCCTGTGAGGCTCTACGTTGGCAACCTCCCCTGGAGTGCCACTGAGGACGAGATCCGCGACTTCTTCGGCGGCTTCGGCGAAGTGAAGTCCGTCACCATCATCACCGACCGCGAGACCGGACGTTCGCGGGGCTTTGGCTTCGTCGAGATGGACGATGGCGGAGGCCAGTCGGCGCTGTCGGCGAACGGCCGCGAAATGGGCGGAAGGCCGCTCAACGTGAGCGAAGCGCGTCAGCGCGAGGGCGGACGCGGTCCGCGATAGACGCTCGCGCGGCAGCGGCGGCCCTTCGGCCACCGAAGCCGACGGTCGAGGCGGCGGACGGAGCAGCCCTCATGATGGGGGCTGGGTCCAGCGCGCCACGAAGCTGGTCTTCGAGAGCCGCTGGTTTTCGCTGCGTCAGGACGAGATCCTGCTGCCCGGTGGTGAGCCCGCCACCTACACCTACGTGCAGCACCCCGGCTACGCGATGGTGGTGCCGGTGCTCGACGACGGCCAGGTCGTGCTCGAGCAGGTGTACCGTTGGACCGTTCGCGAGACGCTGCTCGAGTGTCCTTCGGGCGGGCTCGACGGCGAGCCGCCCGCGGTGGCCGCCCGCCGCGAACTCGAAGAGGAGACCGGCCTCGTCGCGGGGCATCTGCTCCCGCTCGGTTCGTTCTATGGAAGCGACGGCATCAGCAACGAGCGCTTCCATCTGTTCGTGGGTTCGCAGATCACGGACACCGGCACCGTTCGCCGCGAGCCCACCGAGCAGATCGAGGTCGAAACGATGCCGCTCGCCCGGGCCGTGGCCATGGCCTACGACGGGAAGATCGTCGACGCGCCCAGTGCCCTCGCGCTGATCCTCGCCGGTCGCGCACTCGACGTGGGGCCCTGAGCGCGCATCACCGCGCCTTCGACGCGGTATAGTCGCGCACCCCGTTCGCGATGGAGCCGCCATGAGCCTTCCCAAGATCGCCCTGCTCGCTACCTGGGCTGCGGCCGCCGTCTGTCTGTTCCTTCCGGGCGAGGGGGGGCCCGTGGCGCTCGGCCGCTGGCTGTTCGGCATCCTGGCCGTCGTGCACGCCATCGAGTGCGTGGTCTTCTACCGACTGCTTTCCGACGCGCCGGGCGGGCTCGCATCGAACCTGCTTCAGACCCTGGTGTTCGGGGTGCTCCACGTGAGCGAGGTTCGGGCCGCGCAGAACGCAGGCGGGGGGCCCGCGACGTGAGCGCGACCCGGCCGGTCGAGGCGGCCGTACGCTCCGCCCCGCCGATCCGCGGCAAGGCCAACGGGGCGCCCCTCGAGATCTCGTTCCGTTGAGCGCCGCGCTGCGCCTGGCGCCGTTCGCGCCCGGCGATGGCGAAGCGGCCATCCGCATCCTGCACGCGGCGTTCCGCGATGATCCGTGTCTGCGACACTGCTTCGTCGCCGAGGCCCCGGGCTACGACGATCGACTCCTCGGCTACTGCGAGGTCGGCCATGCCTGGCACCTGGAAGCCGGACAGGGCCTGCAGCTGGCGCACCGGGGGGCCGAGCCGGTCGGCGTCGCCTACTACGGACTGCCCGATTCCCCGCCGGATGCCGATGCGGGGTCGCGCCTCTACACCGCGCTCCTCGAGCGCTGCGGCGAAGAGGCCGTCGCGCGATTTCGGGCCTACAACCGGCTCGTCGACGAAGCCGCGCCGGAGGGCGCGTGGGCATCGCTTGCCCTGCTCGCGGTGTCTCCCAGCTGCCAGGGCCAGGGTGTGGGGTCCGCGTTGCTGCGCGGCCTGCTCGAGGCGTGCAGCCAGCAGTTCGACTGTGAAGGCCTGCTGCTCGACACCAGCACCGACCGGAACGTGGCGTTCTACGAGAGGCACGGCTTCGAGCAGCTGGCGCGCGTCGCCGTCGCCGATGGGCTGATCGAGCACGTGATGGGCTGGCGGGCGGCTAGATTCCGGTGACGCCATTGCGTGCCGCTGCCGGAGGAAGAGTCGCCATGTGCCTACGCCGACCGTACGGGACCGCCCTGTTCCTGGCGCTCCTGTTGGGGTGCTTCGTGGGTCCGCCCGCATGGGCGCACGGGCCCACGGTGCGCGTGTCGCCGGGTCGCGTCGTGCCGCCGGTGCTCACGATCCGCGCCGGGGACACGGTGCACTTCCACAATGCGAGTTCGAGTGGCGCGGGCTGCACCGTGGTCGCCGACGACGGTTCGTTCGAGAGCCCCACGCTGGGACGCGCCGAGGGCTATCACCACACGTTCGAAGAGCCGGGCGAGGTGGCATTCCATCTGAAGGAGTCATCCAAGGCACGGGGTCGCGTCATCGTCGTTGCCGACTGATGCGCGTTCCCGACCCGGGGAGGAATCGATGCCGAAGCTGATCGAGGGCCCGTCCGTGATCGAGGCCGCTGGCAACAAGCCCAAGCGGATCGAGGAGTACGTCGGCCGCGTGAACTCGGGTCACGCGAACGCCAGTGTGGCGCGCATGGTGTCACCGGCAGGCTGGGAGGAGCCGGGCCAGCGACCCGAGTTCGAAGAGTTCACCCTGGTGCTGCGCGGCATGCTGCGGGTGGAGTACGAAGGCGGCGCGCTCGAGGTGCGCGCGGGGCAGGCGGTGGTGGCCTCGCCCGGCGAGTGGGTGCGCTACGGCAGCCCCGAGGAGGGAGGAGCCGAATACGTGGCCGTCTGTCTGCCCGCGTTCTCTCCCGACTCGGTGCATCGCGACGCGTGAGCGGCCCCGAAGCCGACGCGTTCGAGATGTGCGAGGTGGTGGGCCGCGCAGAGCTCGACCGCCACCCGGTGTGGGCGACCTGGGGCGATCCTGGCGATCGCGCCCTGGTGCTGGGCTATGGCGTGGCCGCCGAGCAGCTCGATCGGGCACTCGCCCGCTTCGACGATTGCGGCCCGTCGCTGCTGTTTCCGGTGCTCGCCGAGGGCCCGCTGCCCGACAAGGCCGGGCTGGTCGTGTCGGCGCGTTTCGAAACCGCAGGCGGCCAATCGGTACCTGGCTACGTGCTCGAGCCCCACGCCTTCGCGCTCTTCGTCGGAGAGCGCGAGATTGCCTTCAATCGTACGCTCGTGCGACAGGCCGCCCGAAGCGCGACGTCGCTCTGCGAAGCGCTGGGCGAAGCCGAGTCGGCGCTGTTTCCGCTTCGCTTCGAAACCGGGCGCGAGCGCGCCGATGGCTCCCTGCTCGGTGGCGAGATCACGCCCTTCTGGTGACGGGTGGGTGTGGACCGGGTGATCAGCGGGGCACGAGTCGGACCGCGACCGCATCGTCGCGGCCGAGCAGCAGGTCGATCCAACGGTCGGCCAGGCCGTACTTCTCACGGAGCAGGTCGTTGATCGCCGGCGTGGCTTCCCGGGTGGGCACCGCCGTATAGCTGCGGGTCTGGCCGTCGCGCGTGACCTCGATGGCCGGTTGTCGCGCGATGTTCGCCAGCCAGGCCGACGCCGGGTCGCCCGCGCGAATCCAGGCATCGCCGTCGTAGTCCGCCACCCAGAGCCGGGTCTCGTAGTCGTTGCCCTCGGCGTCGGCCGTACGGACGACGACGACCTCACCGCTCTCGGAGGCACCGAGGGTCGAGAGCCCGAGGAAGGCGACGAGCCCGACCAGGCCGGCGAGCACGAGCAGGATCATTCGCACGGACATCCCTCCGGGTCGATGGCGCCGCCCGTCGAGCGCTGCGCGCCGCGCCCCGCGCGGGATGGTAGCCTGAACGGCCGACCCGGAGGGCACCGACCGCACGCCATGGCCACGGTGATGACCCACGCGTTGGTGGGGGGAGCGCTCACGACGCTGCGGCCCCAGGGCGTTCCGGCCACGCGGCTGGCGCTGGTGTTGGCCGCGTTGTCGATGGCGCCCGACCTCGACGTCATCGGCTTTGCGCTGGGCATTCCCTACGGCCATCCGCTCGGCCATCGCGGGATCACACACGGCCTGCCCTTCGCGATGCTCGCGGGCGCGGTCGCCCCGTGGCTGCTGGGCGTCCGGCGAGGCGCGCCGGGCTTCATGCACCTGTGGGTACTCGGGTCGATCAGCGTGGCATCCCACGGCGTGTTCGACGCACTCACCAACGGAGGCAAGGGCGTGGGGTTCTTCATTCCCTTCCACCAGGAGCGCTACTTCTTCCCGTGGCAGCCTCTGCGGGTCTCGCCCATCGGCGTCGAGGCCTTCCTGCGGGGCCGCGTCTGGCTGATCCTGCGCCTCGAGTGGGTCTACGTGTTGGCGCCCGCGTTGGCCTTCTTCACCGCGGCGGCCATCGGTCGGTGGGCATGGCTTCGGCGGACCTGAGCCAGCTCGAAGCCCAAGCGGCCCAGGCGCTGGCCGAGCGCATCGCATCGGGCGTGGCGACTGGCGGCGTCGTGTCGGTTCGTGCCTCGGGCCGCACGCGGACCGTTTCGCTCGGCTCGGGATGGCTGGGTGCGAGTGGTGCGGAGCCCGTCGCGCCCATCTACAGCGTCACCAAGACGTTCATCGCGACGCTGGTGCTGCGCTGTCTTCGCGATCGGGGCCACCCCATCGAGACCCTCGCGTCGCGCTGGCACCCGGACGTGCCCGGGGCCGCGCAGTTCAGCGTGCGCCAGTTGCTGAATCACACCGCGGGTGTGCGCGACTACGGAGGGCTGCTGGCCTACCACCGCGCCGTAGCCGAGAGCCCGGGTGCACCGTGGTCGCGGGAGACCTTCGCGCGCGAGACCTGGGGCGAGGGGTTGGCCGCCGAACCGGGCGTACGGTTCGCCTACTCGAACCCGGGCTACCGGCTGCTCGCGGAGATCGCCGAAGCCGAGTCGGGGGTCGGCCTCGGCGAGGCGATCGCAAAGTTCGTGCTGGAGCCGGCCGGGATCGAGCACACCACGCTGGCCACCGACGCGGGCGATCTCGATCCGGTGGCACCGGCGCAGTCGCGCTTGCTTTCCGGCGACGGCCAGCCCTGCGACGCACGGATCTACCACCCGGGATGGGTCTTCCACGGTCTGCTGGTCTCGCGCGCGAGCGAGGTGGTGAAGCTCGTCGATGCAATCGCCGAGGGTGACCTGCTGCACCCGGACGATCGCGCGGCGATGCTCACGCCGTTCCACGTTCCTCTCGCTCACCCGCGCCTGGCCCCGGGCTACGGTCTGGGCGTGATGGCCGACGCCCGAGATCCCGAGCGCTGCTTCGGCCACGACGGCGGCGGCCCTGGCTACGCGACCGTGGCCTGGCACTACGCCGGCGCCGGCGGCCGGGCATCGATTGCGGCGCTACTCGCTTCCGAGGCCGACCATGCGGCCGAGTCCCTGGCATTCGACGTGGCGTCGCGCGTCGGCATCGCACCGGTCCCGCCCGATGGCGCTGCACCCATCGAAACCTAGGAGCCCCACCATGCGCCTCCCTTCGCTCTCTTGGACACTCGCCGTCGCAGCGCTGCTCTCGACCGCGCTCGCCTGCGCATCAGACGACCCGCCGCGCGGCGGGACCGGGTCCCCCGACGATCGCGCGCAGCTGACCGCGTTCGAACTGGACGATCAGCACGGCGCTCCTGGGCGGGTGGATGCCGGGACGCGGGTCTTGCTGGCGACGCGCGACATGGACGGGGGCCGCGCGCTCCGCGATGCACTGGAAGCGCTCGGTGCCGACGACGCATGGCTCGCCGCCCGGGGTGCCGTCGTCGTCGCCGACATCCATCGCATGCCCGGGTTCGCGGCGGAGTGGTTCGCGCTGCCGGCACTTCGCAAGCGGCCCTACCGCATGCTGATCGACCGGGCCGGCGAGGCCACCGCGGCGCTGCCCGGTCGGGAGGGAATGGCAGCGTTGGTCTTCCTCGACCGGCTGTCGATCGAGCGCGTCGCGTACGCGGGCACGCCGGACGAGGTGCGCGCGTTGCTCGACACGCTGGAAGCCGGCTCAGCTCCAGGTACCCGTTAGATCGTGCCTCGAAGAATGTGGTTGGCATGGCTCCTGCTCTGTCGTGAGGCATGCAGAACTTCACACCGCCCTTCTGTCCGAACCCCGAATGCCAATACCATGTAGATCCGCGGGGTTGGCGCTTCTGGCGCTGGGGCCACTACACGAGGACGTGGCCACGCGTTCGCAGGGTGCCCCGCTACCGTTGTTCACACTGCCGGCGCACGTTCTCCCGTCAGACCTTCCAGACGACCTATTGGCTGCGCCGAAGCGAGCTCCTCCACACGATCGCCGAGCGGCTCGTCGCTGGATCGGGCCTGCGCCAGATCGCCCGAAGTCTTGGCTGCTCACCCGGCACCGTCGCCACGCACGCGGCGCGTCTCGGGCGCCATAGCCTGCTCTTCCTGATGGCCCATCGGCCTCGCTCCGCACCGCCCGAGCCCATCGTGATCGACGGCTTCGAGAGCTTCGCCTTCAGCCAGTACTACCCGTTGCACCTGAACCTGGCCGTGGGGGCCGAGTCCCACTTCGTCTACGGGATCACCGAGTCCGAGCTGCGACGCAAGGGCCGCATGACGCCCGAACAGCGAGAGCGGCGCTCTTCAGAAGAGCGCGCCGTCGGGCGGCCCGACCCCAAGGCCATCGAGAAGGGCGTCCTGGCCCTGCTCGAGGACGTGGTGCCGGAGGGTGGCTCGGCCGTGATCCGCTCCGACGAGCACCGGGCGTACCCCCGGTCCATCCGACGCGTGCGAAACCGCAGGCTCCGCCACGAGGTCACGTCGTCGAAGGCCGCGCGCACGCACGCGAACCCGCTGTTCCCCGTGAACCGTCAGGATCTCATGCTCCGCCACTGCGGCTCGAACCACCGGCGCGAGACGATCGCATTCTCGAAGCTGCGGGCGAGCGTGATCGAGCGGGGCTACCTGCAGGCGGTCTTCATGAACTACTGCAAGTCGTTCTCGGAGAAGCGACAAGACGCGACCCCGGCGCAGCGGCTGGGGTTGACCTCGGCGAAGCTCAGCTGGCGGGACGTGCTACGGCAGCGCCTCCACGCCGCCCGGATGGGCATGGGCGATCTGCACGAACGCTACTACCGCAGGCAGGTGGCGACACGGCGGATCCCGCAGATGCGTCGCCACGAACTGCGGTACGCGTTCTAGGCAAACCGGCGCGGGGCTCGGTGGGACGCCGGAGCCGATCGGCCGCTTCTCCACATTCTTCGGAACACAACCTACCCGTTAGGCCGGGGCCGCTGCCTTCCAGAACGCCACGTAGAACGCGACGGCCCCATCGCATGCGACGCGATGAGGCACCTCGGCCGCGACCGTGCCGGGCGTGCCCGGGGTCAGGATCCGTTCGAGGCCCAGCGACTCCACGCGGTAGAGGAGGCGGCCCTCCGTCACGTGGATCAGGGCCCAGACGCCCGCAGCGGTGGTGTGGTCGGCGAGCAGGCCCTTCGGAACGGTCTGCTCCGTAAACGCTCGGGTGCGCTTGTACGGCGCGAAGCCCTCGGGCATCTCGAGCCGATCGCAGCGCACGCAGTCGAGTTCGGCGCCCACGCGAGCCGCGCGCCCCTCGGGCGTCAGCACCCAGGGGCGTTCGACGGCGGGCGGGTCGTGTCGCGTGTGCTGCCCATGGCCGCACGAGAGCGTGGCCACCCAGTGGCCTTCGGGGTCGCTCTCGAACCCGCGGATCGGGCGCATCATGTGGGGTCGCCGTGTACGAGCGCGCAGGTCGGCGCGTCGCTCGCGGCGGCCTGGTCGTACACCAGCCAGTCTCGCAACGCCGCGACGCCTTCATGGACCGTTGCCGGCACCTTGAACCACGGCAGTGTGAAGGGCTGGTAGGCCGCGGCCGCGACCGCATCACCGCAACGGGAAGGCTGCTGGCGGCACAGGTAGCGACGCGCGCGATGCGCGTGCAGGGGATCCGATGCCAGGACGATTCGCGAAGCCGATCGAACGTACGGCCAGGCGCAGCCCACGTTCTCCCAGGTGTTCGTGGCCGAGGTCTCGCGCACGATCTTCTCTTCCGGAACACCGAGCCCCGCGGCGATCCGCGCCATGGCGATTGCCTCGGGGTGTGCGTTCGCGACCGCTCCCCCCGACACGACCAGCTTCTCGCAGCCGAGGGTGCGAAGCGCGCGCACGCCGGCCTCGACGCGCAGGCGCTGCACCGGAGTCTCGCCTCCGTCGCGCCGACTCGGAGAGCCCATCACCAGCACGGCACAGGAGGGGCCTGGCTCGCCCAGGGAGCTCGCCCGGTGGCCTGCCCAGAACGCGAACTCGGCGGAGGCGACCGTCGCCGCAAAGAAGGCGGCGATGCCGATGGCGATCCTCACCGCGCGAACGGTGGGGGACGGGCTCGGTTCGGCCATCGCGCGACACGATACCTCGACCATGCGCGCCGCCGCGTGGGTCCGCGCGCTCCACGGCGAGGAACCCGCGCGGGCTAGCCGTCGGCCGTCGGGTCGGGCTCGGGCGCGCGCAGGATCGGACGCGCCTCCTTGGCGAGCCGCTCCAGCAGGCGCACCGCGTAGGAGGCGTCGGGAAGCGCGGCGATCTCGTGGGCCATCCCCGTTGCCCGTCGGCGCAAGCCGTCGTCGGCCCTGCTGCTGGAGACGGCGGAGCGCAGGCCCTCTGCGTCGACCGCGGTCGGGTCGAGTACGCGGGCCACGCCGAGGGCTTCGCAGCGGCGGGCGTTGTTGGGCTGGTCGGCGCCCAGCGGCAGCAGCACCAGGGGTACGCCATGAGCGAGTGCTCCCAGCACGCTGCCCGAGCCCCCGTGGCAGACCACGAGATCGCAGCGCGGGAGGATCTCGCCCTGGGGGAGGAAGCGAACGACGTGCACGTGTTCGGGTTGGGGCCCGAGTTCTTCGGGGTCGACCTCGTCGCCGACACTCACCCAGAGTTCGATGTCGAGTTCGGCGAGCGCGCGCGTCACCCTCTGCACGAGATCGCCCGACTCCAGGTGGAACACCGTACCCAGGGTGAAGTAGACGACCGGGCGATCTTCACGTTCCCGTCGCGGCGGCACGGCCGCCCCCGGCCGGATCGGGTGCGCCGTGGCCGGCAGGGGGTGCGCCGGGTCGCGAAACGAGGGCGGCGCGGGAACCAGCAGCAGGAATCGGGCTGGCATCGTCAGGCCCGGGTCGGGCGGCAGGCCGAGTTCCGCGCGCAGCGCGTCGAGTTCGCCCGCGACGACGTCCGGGCGTACGAAGTCTCCCGCGGCGATCACCTCTACGGTGGCAAAGGGCAGTCCGGCGATCTCGGCGGCGAGCAGCCCGCCAAAGTCGGTCTGGTCGCAGACCACCACATCGGGTGCGAGGCGATCCAGGCATGCGCGCAGCCACGGCACGCGGTCGCGGGCCGCACGCCGGACGAAGCGCTCGCGGAGGTCACGCTCTTCTCTCGCGGGGTCGGGGGGCCGAAGCGCGGTTCGCTCGGGTTTCGAAGCTGCGCGCTCCGGGCCGATCGGCTCGGCCGTGTGGCCGGCCGCCTGCACCAGGGGCGCCATGGAGGGAGGGCATGCGAACGCCACCTGGTGCCCTGCGTCTCGCGCCTCGTCGGCGATCGCGCAAAGCGGTGCGAAGTGTCCGCGTCCGCCCACGAAGGAGAACAGGATGCGCAGAGGCGACGACGTCGCGCGGGGCGAAGCGGCCGCCGGGCTCAAGCGGAGCGACGGGCCCGGTTCATCCGGCGCGACTGGGCGACGCGGCGTCGTGCGATGCCCAGGGCCACCAGGACCGGCGCGATCTCGGCGCCCAGGCCACACGTGCCCACGATCTGCGGCGGCCTCGGCGCCTCGGGAAACTCGGTCCGCACGAGGTTGCCGAGATCATTTGCCCGGTCCTTCTGGTCCGGGTGCGCGACGAGGTTCTCGAGTTCGTGGGGGTCGTTTGCGAGGTCGTAGAGTTCTCGCTGGCCGAAGTTGTAGACCACGTACTTCCAGTCGCCCTGGCGCACTCCCCACCACTGGAACTCGTGGCGCTCGCCCTCGAGGAAGACGGCGTCGCGCCAGTCGGTGGCGGTCCCATCGAACAGGGGGACCAGGCTGTCGCCATCCAGGGGACGGCTCGCCGAAGCTCCTGCGAGCTGCAGCAGGGTCGGCACGAGGTCCACGTTGGCGATCGCCCGCGTTTCGGTGCGCGGAAGCGGCACCAGCCGCGGGTAGTGCACGATGAAAGGCACGCGCGTGGACTCTTCGTACGCCCACTTCTTGCCGGTCAGTCGGTGCTCTCCCCAGAGCTGCCCGTTGTCGCTGGTGTAGATCACGACCGTATCGTCCGCGACGCCGGCAGCCTCCACGGCCGACAGCATGGCCGCCACGGCCTCGTCGACCGCGCGCAGCGACTCGAGCTGGCCCTTCTGCCGGTCGTCCTCGCGCTGCTTGTGGTCTTCGCTCCAGCGCGGGTTGCGGCTCACCACTCGGGGTTTGTCGTCCACGTCCTCCTCGTCGAACGCCGGCGGGCGGAACGAAGCGCGCTCGGCGAAGTCGCCCGCATGGCGGTCCGCGGGGGTCGGCGGATTGTGCGGTGCGAGGGGGGCGTAGATCATGAAGAACGGACCCTGATCGGCCGAGTCTTCGATGAACGAGACGGCATGATCGCGCAGCACGTCGGTGGAGTAGTCGTCGGGTCCGTCGCCGTAGGGCACCAACGACCAGCCATCCACCAGGTCGTAGCCGTAGTAGTTCTGGTGCCGCAGGACGGCCCACTTCGTCCAGCCGGTGGGCACGTAGAAGTACCGGTTCTTGATGAAGGAGCTGTAGCCGAACAGGTACTTGCCGACGTACGCCGTCCGGTAGCCCCTGTGGCTCATCCAGGGGCCGATCGTCATGCCCTCGGCGAAGGTCGGAAAGTCGCGAAAGCCGGATCGGCTGGCGTACTGACCGGTCAACATGGTCGCGCGACTCGACTCGCACGACGGCCAGTTCACGTAGGCCGTCGAGAACGTGAGTCCCTGCTGGGCGAGCGCATGTACGGTGGGCATGGCGACTTCACCGGGCGCCGGCCCGTGGGTATCGCCGATCGCATCGAACCGCTGGTCGTCGGTGACCACGAGGATGATGTTGGGCCGAAGCGGCCCGCGTACAGGGCTGACGCGATCGACGAACACGCCCAGCAGCGTTCGCATGCAGTCTTCGAGAGAATCGGTGTCGACCGGGTCGCCCGGCTCGCCCACGGCGGCGGCGCACTGCGCACCGACCTGGGGCAGCACGACGCCGCTGGAGGACTGCGCGACGTTCGCGGCGCAAGCGGGGGCGAACGCCGGTGCGGCGGCGAAGGCGCTCGCGTCCGCGTCGTCGGGCGTGTCGCCCTGCACCAGACGGCGTAGCCGCTCTGCGGCATAGGCTTCTGCCCAAGCACCGATCGCGGCCTGGCAGGTGAGGCCCGCGGTCAGGTCCGCGGCCGCGACCTCCGGCAGCTCGCTCTGTCCGTAGGACAGGGCCAGGGTCTCGTCCACGACGCCCCGAGCACACAGCGGCACGACCGGCGTGGTGCAGGAGGCAGCCGCACCCAGGGCCAGGCGGTCGTCGTTGCACGCGCGACCCGCGGCCAGGCGGTCGGCGATGGCATCGGCGTGATCGATCGTGGTGCATGCCGCACCCGTGCTCACTCCCGGTCGAGAGCGACCCGCCAGGAGGACCGGTACGAGAAGGAGCAGCAGCAGGAGAAGCAGGAGCGGGCGTCGAGGGTGCATGGGGACCCGGGGGTGCCCGAGCACGTGACGCCCGGGGGAGGAATCACGCCATGCTCGGGGGAGGAATCCGGTCGCCCAGGGTAGCATCCCCTCCGCAGCTCCCTCCCGGGGGCGGGAGACCGGCGGAGGCAGGCCCATGGCGCGCAAGACGGCCTCTGGGGGCAATACCAGGACTGCCCGTCCCGTCTCGAAGACGCGGATGCGAGAGCTGGTGGTGGGCTTTCGCGCGCGAGACGTTGCCGAAGCGCTTCGCGACCACCCCGAGCTGCTGCGCGTGCGCGACCCGCGCGGCCGCAACGCGCTGCACCTTTGTTGCGGCACGTCGGTCGAGAAGGGCCGCACCGCCCAGGCTTCCATCCAAACGGCCGACGTCCTGATCGAGGCCGGACTCGACCTCGACGGCGAGGCCTTTCGGGAGGGGTCCTGGAAGGCGACGCCACTCTGGTACGCCGTCGCGCGGGGGCGCAACGCGGCCCTGGTGCGCCATCTGCTCGAGCGTGGCGCGAGCCCCGAGCACTGTCTCTGGGCTGCAACGTATCACGGCGATGGGCGTCTGCTGCGCACCCTGATCGAGGCCGGAGCGACCGTGGACGCCGTCGCCGAGGACGAGACGCCGCTGCTCCACGCGGCCAAGTGGAGCCGCTTCGCAGCGGCGAAGGTGTTGCTCGCGGCGGGGGCCGACCCCGACTTTCGCGATCGCAAGAAACTCACCGCGCTGCACTACCTGCTGAAGAAGGGAAGCGACGTCGCGCACGTTCGGATGTTCGTGGCCGCGGGGGCACGGGGGGACATCCCCGGCCCCGACGGCCGAACGGCGATCGAGCTCCTGTCGCGCAAGCGAGCCCCTGGCTTTCGCGCGCTCGCAGCGCAGCTTTCGGAACGTTAGGCCGCGAAGAAGTGCGCGATCGACGCCCGTCCGATCATGAACGCGAGTTCGAGCGTCGAGATCGCGTAGAGTCCGAAGCGCAGCATCACGATGTTGACCGTGCAGTGCACGGCGCTGTGGGCGACCCGGAACGCGACGAACCCCCAGGCGGCCACCACGTAGACGCCATCGACCTGCTCGGTCACGAACAGGTACAGGGCCAGCGCATAGAACAGCACCGGGATCTCGAACAGGTTCTTCAGGTTGTCGGAGGGGGTCGAGACCGACGGGGGGCTCAGCTCGGCGAGCTTGGCCGGCGTGATCTCGTTGGGGTCGAGGTCGAGGCTCGTGAGAAACGGGATGCGGCGCGCGAACAGCAGCACCCACACCGCCAGGGTGAGCAGCATCATCGCGAGCATGGGGCCGAAGATCGCGGTCTGTTCCATGGGGTCCTCTCGGTTGCCAGGGGGAGCGGCATCGGAAGGTTGGACTGTTCTAGCCTCGGGCCGTCTCGAGGAGAGAGGTCCATCATGTCGGGTTCCCGAACCACCGGTCCGTTCGATCTGGCCCGCGCGCCGATCCATCTGGGTTCGATCGCTGGGGCCGAAACGTCCGCCGTCGTGCTCGAGAACTTCGGCTTCGATGGGCCGTCGTTCGAACACTATATCGAGACCCACACCCGGGAGGGGGCACCGGGCCGCCTGGTGATGATCGAGTCGACGCCCGGCGACTGGGGCGCCTGGGAATGTCACCACGACGGGGACGAGATCGTGATCGTCCTCGAGGGTCGCGGCAGCCTCTTGCAGGAGATCGACGGCGAGACGCGGCGCACGCCCTTCGAGCCCGGGAGCACCTTCGTGAACCCGGCTGGGGTGTGGCACACCGCCGACGTGACGGAGCCCATGCGAGCGATCTACATCACGCCCTGTCGCGGTACGGAGCACCGTCCGCGCTGACCCTCCGGGCCACTCCGTCAGGCGTTCGGGGCGATGGCCTCGAGCACGGCGGCCGGGTTGCCCGCGACCTGGCCGTTCGGTGCCTCGCAGACCGCCGTCCACCACGGCGGTGCCGGCTCGGTGAGGTCGGCCAGCACCAGGCGCTGCGCGCGCTCGACGAAGGCCCCCACGTAGTCGAGGGGGCGGAGGTCGTTCTCGCACAGCTGCACGAGGGGGTCGGTCGGCGCCTCGGTGTCGTCGGACGATGCGAGCATCGCGTCGAGCGGGGCGCGGTCGGTGCGCCGCGACCAGTCGGGCTCGGCCACGGCGTCGAGTCCGCGGCCCGGAAGGAGGCCGGCGACGGGCACCGCGTCGGGCCGCGAGCCGGCGAGCAGCAGCGCGACGTAGGCGCCCAGACCTGCGCCCACCACGTGCGCGCCGCCGAGCTCGGCGAGGGCGACGTCGGCATCGGCGGCAAAGAGCTCGGCCGAGTAGCCCCCGCCTCGCAGCCAGCCGCTCTCGCCGTGGCCCGAGAAGTCCAGCGCGAACACGGGCCCGCGCCAGCCCGCGACGGCTGCGCGCCAGTCGTCTCCGCGGCCCCCGAGCGCGTGCAGGCAGAGCAGCGATGCGCCCTCGCCCGACTGCAGTTCGTGAAGGGCCAGGGTGGTGCGTGCGTGGACCAGCTCGCGCATCACGCCGGATCCTGCTTCAGGAAGTCGCGGATCAGGCCGGCGGTGGCCTTCGGCTGCTCCATGTGCACGAAGTGTCCGGCGTCGGGAACCGCAGCGTGATCGAGCTTCGGGAAGTACGCCAGCCGCTCGTTGCGCAGCGCTTCCGGCAAAGCCCAGGTGTCGTCCTCGGCGCCGTAGAGTGCGAGCACCGGCATGGTCACGCGCTGCCAGCTCGGCGCGATCCAGGCGGGCTTGAACGGACCGAAGCCGTGCCGCACGAGGGGGTCGACCTTCCAGGCGTAGCCCCCCTCGACCTCTCGCGATCCGCAGGCGGTGAAGCGCCGAAGCCAGTCCATGGACAGGCGCGGGTTCTGGCGTTGCCGCCGCATGGCCAGCTCGTCGATCGAATCGTACACGCGGAAGCCCGGGTGATCGTGCAGCTGTCGGCGCCAGTCGAGGTACCACGCCATGCGCTCGGCCATCGTGCCCGACGGCCGATCGCCCGAGCCGGGCCCAGTGAAGTCCCCCTCCGGCGGGCCGAACCCGTCGAGGTTCACGAGCCGCCGCACGCGGTCGGGCATCAGGGCCGCGGCGTCGGTGGCCTGGCCGCCACCCTTGCTATGCCCGAGCAGGAAGACGGGGGTGCCCACGTCGCGCACGACCTCGACCAGGTCGAGCACGTCGTTCATCCAGCCGTAGGCGTCTGCCCAGTCGGAGTCGCCGTGGCCGCGCTGGTCGATCGCGATCACCCGATGGTCGTCGGCGAGCAGCGGTGCGAGCAGCTCGAAACCGCGGGCGTGGTCGTAGGCGCCATGCGTGCAGACGAGCGGCGGCGCCGCCGCGTCTCCCCATTCGGAGACGTGGATCTCGATGCGCTGGCTTCGCACGCGGCGCGTGCGCTCCGGCGCAACGGCGCCGGGGTAGGGCGGGATCATGGCTGGACCAGGTGGGCGCGCAGGGTGGGGGCGCCGAATCCTACCCCGCGTCGTGCAGGAGCGCCTCGGTCAGGTCCCGGAAGGCGCCGAGCCTGTCGGCGTCGTCCGCGCCCTCGGAGCCGCGGAAGACCCACCACAAGAGCTGGGCGCGCCGGCGGGCGCGGCCCTCGTCGAGGCCGGCCTCCTGGAGCATGCCCGCGACCACCCGCACGCGCAGTTCGTCGGCGCGGGCGACGGCTTCCGCCACCACCGGATCGTCCCGCCCCCAGGCGCGCATGGCGCCGTCCAGGGCCGGGAGCCGCCGGGCGACCAGGATCTTCGAGAGCCCGCGGATCTGCTCGGGACCCTTGCCGGCCAGCACCCCGGCCGAGGCGGCGCCGCGAAGCATGTGCTCGCGCCAGTGCTGCAGCACCCGGTCGCGGAGCTCATCGCGGCTTCGGAAGTGCCAATAGAAGCTCCCGGGCGTCACGCCGAGGTCGCGCGCCAGGCTCGCGACCTTGAGGCCCGAGGGTCCCTTCTCGAGCAGGGCCTCGATGGAGGCTTCGATCCAGTCCCTGCTCGAGAGGGTGTTCCGTGCGGGCATCGGCCCCCCAGGGGGTTGGGTTCCATACGATTCTAGCTGGAAGATTCAGGAGCCATGCGCGAACTAGTGCATCGCGTCGCAGCCCGGCATTCCGCCGTCGGCTCGACCCATCCATAGGAGAGCGCGTTGAGGGGAAGACTCTCGTTCCTGTCCGGCCTGGCCATCGGCATCGGCCTGATGGCTGCCCTGCTGGTGCTGGTCGCGGCCACCACCGCACCCGTCTCGCCGGTCGAGCCGCGCGAGCGCGACGTCTACCACCCCAACAGCGAGGCCCTCGCACCCGACGAGATGCGCGTGATTGCGTGTGGCACGGGGATGCCGACTACCCGCGCCGCGCAGGCGGCCGCTTGCTTCCTGGTCGAGCTCGGCAACGGCGACAAGTTCCTCTTCGACATCGGTTCGGGCTCGGCCGAGCGCATCTCGTCGCTCCAGATTCCGTACGACTACCTGGACAAGGTCTTCATCGGTCACCTGCACGGGGACCACTTCGGCGCGATCGGCGAGCTCTTCATCGGGGGTGCGCTCATGGGCCGCACGGTGCCCCTGCGCATCTGGGGCCCGAGCGGCCAGGTGCCCGAGCTCGGTACGGCGTACAGCATCCAGAAGATGGAGGAGATGTACACCTGGGACCTCGCCGGACGTGCCGGCAACGTCGACTTCCGTGGCTACCACACCGACGTCACCGAGTTCGACTACAAGGGCGTGAACCAGGTCGTCTACGAGGACAATGGCGTCACGATCCGCTCGTTTCCGGCCATCCACTCCATCGACGGGGCCGTGAGCTACAGCCTCGAGTGGAACGGTCTCAAGTTCGTCTTCGGCAGCGACACCTACCCCAACAAGTGGTTCGTCGAGCACGCCAAGGGCGCCGACCTGGCGATCCACGAGTGCTTCATCGCCGTGCCCGACCTGGTGAACAAGATGCGCTTCTCGCCCGAGTCGGCGCTGCTGGTGGGCACCCAGGTGCACACGGCACCCGAGGCGTTCGGCAAGGTGATGAGCGCGGTGCGTCCGCGGTTGGCCGTGGCCTACCACTTCTTCAAGGACTTCGACACGACCGGCGCCGTCTACGAGCGCATCCGCAAGACCTATGACGGCCCGCTCGACCTGGCCGAGGACTTCATGGTCTGGAACGTCACCAAGGACGACATCCGCACCCGCATGGCGGTGGTGGAGGAGGCCACCTGGTCGCCGCCGGGGACGCGGCCGCCGAAGCCGCCGGACCTCGCCGACCGCAAGCCCTTCAGCGAGGGGCTGGGCCTCGAGACCCTCGAGTTCAGCGAGTTCATTGCGTCGGGCAAGTGGAACGTGGACGACGTGCTGCGTCCGATCTTCGAGGAGGCCAGCGAGGTGCTGGGCCGGGAGTTCCCGTATCCAGGGGACGAGTGATCGGCCGCTCGTACGAGCGCGATCGGCTGTCGCCTGGCTAGCGCTCCTCGCGCTCTTCGCCCCCGGCCCGGTGTGGGCCGATGCGATCGTGCGCTCGCGCGCGATGTTCGCAGGGACCATCGCCGAGTACTTCGTCGAAGAAGGCGAGGTGCGCCTCGAGCTCGAGGTCGGTTCGGCAGATCTCGCGGCCTTCGCCGACTTCCTGGATACCGGTCTCACGATCACTGCGGACGGCCAACGCCTCCAGCCGCGCTTGGAGGGGGTGGAGCGCGGTGTGCGCGAGAGGCGCGATGAGATCACGGGCGAGCCCCTGCCCGCTCTCGAAGACGGTGAGCCGCCCGAGCCCGTCGTTCGGGTGCGGCTGGTCTACCCGTTCGAGGGTCGGCCCGAGCGGCTGACGTTCGGTGGGCCGGACGTTCCACGGGTGAGCGTCGGCTTCGTGGTCTACCACGGCACGATCGCAGTCAACGACTTTCGCTACCTCACGGCATCGCAGACGCTTCTCCTCGACTGGGACGACCCGTTCTACTCGCACTTCGAGCGGCGCGCGCTGCGCCGCCAGTACGATGCGCCGATGAGCGGGTTCCTCTACGTGGACCCGTTCGAGGTGCGCAAGGAGATCGTGCTTCGCCCGCTCGACCTCCAACAGGTCGCGGATCTGGGCCTCGAGGGCCTCTCGGAGATTCCACCCGAGATCCAGCCGGAGATCGAGCGTCGGGTGGCGGCCTTCCTGCGCGAGCACCACCCGGTCTCCATCGATGGCGTGCCCGTGCAGGGAGAGCTCGCTCGCATCAACTTCCTCGACCGGTCCCTGCGCACGAGCCGGGTGATCGATCCCCGGCGCACGCTCGACGTGCATGCCGCCGTGCTCGGCGCGATCTTCGTCTATCCGACCGAAGGCCTGCCGCAGCGCGTGACGCTCGACTGGGATCTCTGGACACCTCGGGTCACGCGCATTCCGGCCGCCACCGTCGATGAGGCCGGCCCCCTGCCGGCGTTTCTCGTGCCCGACGCGCCCGAGCTCGTCTGGCAGAACTTCCTGACCAACCCGTCGATCCCGAAGCTGCAGGTTCTCGAAGCGCCCCCGGGTGCGCTCCGCCGCGCGGCCGCCGGTTGGGGGGGCTGGTTGCTCGCGATCGTGGCCGCGGCCGGTGTGGGATTCGCGTGGCGTACGCGCCGCCTCCCGGCACGCCTGTTGGCCGGGCTGGTCGTGCTGCTCAGCATCGTCACGTGGGGTTGGGGTCGGGGCGCCGCGATCTCCGAGGCGCGCGCTGGCGAGATCGTCGGCGGGCTCCTCCACAACGTGTATCGGGCATTCGACTTCCGGGACGAGGGGCGCATCTACGACCTGCTGGCGCGCAGCGCGACCGGCGACCTGCTCGAGCGCGTCTATCTCGACACGCGCCGCGGTCTCGAACTCCAGAGCCAGGGCGGCGCCCGGGCCCGGGTCAAGCGCGTCGAGGTCGTCGAGGTCGACGCGGTGCCGGCGTCGGGCGGCGGGTTCCGCGCGCGAACCACCTGGCACGTGGCCGGCTCCGTCGGTCACTGGGGGCACGTCCACGAGCGGCGCAACCGCTATCGGGCCGACCTGCACGTTGCGCCGATGGACGGCCGCTGGAAGATCCTGGACCTCGAGATCCTCGAAGAGGAGCGGCTCTAGTCATCGCGCGTCGTGCCCGCAGCCGCTTCGAGCCGCGCCACGTTCGCCTCCTGGACGGCGAGCCAATCGTCGCCGCAGCGATTGCCGCAGGGCGCAAAGACCAGGCTCTCGACGCCCAGCCCAGCCAGTCGCCGTACGACGTCTTCGCGCGGCTCGGCCTCCCAGATCAACAAGTGCGCCGGCTGCTCGTCGATCAGCGCCTCCAGCGCGCGCCAACCGTCTTCGTCGGGAGGCACCTCTGGCTCCCAGTGGAGCGATCGCCCCGCGAGTTCGTATCGGCGATCGAAGTAGGCGTAGACCGGATGCGAGTAGATCGGGGGCGCCGACAGGCGCGCCGTCGCTCGAGCGAGGCGCGCATCGAGCGCTTCGAGTCCGGCCGCGAGCTGCGCTGCGCGCTCGCGTAGTGCCGCCGCGTCCTCCGGGCGCAGGTCGGCCAACGCTTCGCCCACGGCTCGCGCCTGGCTCGCGGCGAGGCTCGGGTCGAGCCAGGTCGTGAACGCGGTCGCACCGTGGCTGTGCTCGCCTTTGGGGCCGTGTCGGTGGGTGGGCGCACCCGTTCGGATCAGCAGGTCGGCGAAAGGTGCCGTGGTGTCGACGACGCGCTGCTCGCGCAGCGTTGCGCGCTCGATCCAGGGGTCGTAGCCGGCCCCCTGGCGCAGCACCAGGTCGGCCGCCTGGTAGCGCGCGACGACTACGGCCTCGGGGCTCCAATGAGCCGGGTCGATGCCTTGCGGGGTGGGCAGGTGGACCTCGACGGCATCGCCCCCGACCCGCTCGGCCATGGCGCGAAGCGGCTCGTTCGTGACGTAGACGACCAGCGGGTCGTGCGCAGTCGTATGGGTGTCGGCCGCAGGCTCGGGGCCCTGCGAGCACGCCAGGGCGAGGCTGACCAAGAGGGGAAGGAGTGCCGCTCTCACGACAGCAGGAACCTCCGGATGGCTTCTTCGCCGAATTGGCGCACACCCAGTGTGAGCAGGCCTGCGAGGGTGATGCCCAGGATCGTGACGGCGAGCACCTCCGACAGCAGCACGGCCAGTACGCGCGGCCGCGATGCACCGATCTTGTGCAGCGTCTCGATCTCGCGGCGGCGGAGGCGAATGGAGAGCGAGAACACCAGCGCCGCCGTCGCGAGCGTCGCTGCGCCCACGACGGCGATCGCCGCGATGGCGTAGCGCTCGACCGTGACGACCGTCTCGAGCAGTTCGTCCATGACGGCGGCGGGCCGGACGAGCTGAACCGTCTCGTCCGGGTTCTGGTAGCGACCGAGCAGCAGGGTCCTGGATCGGTCGTCGGGGGGAAACGCGAGCACGGCCGAGATCGGAAGGTCGGACGGGTCGCCGTGGAAGTGGAAGCTCGCCTGGTTCTCCGGAGTGATCTCGTTGTACTCCACGACGGAGGCCTTCGCGGTGATGCGGCCCTCCTCGCGGGCCGCGACGTCGGCCTCTGCGCCCGACTCGGTGAGATCGCGGTGGCCGTGCCCGAGCCCCGCGATCACCCAGGTGGTCTTGATGTCCACGAAGATGGCTCCATCGTCGGGCCCATGGCTCGGCGCCAGGATGCCCACCACACGCATGGCCAGGGGATAGACGCCCGCGAGCTGGAAGACCGTCTCGGGAGCCGTGACCAGGGTGTCGCCGGGCCCGACCTCCAGTGTGCGCGCTGCCGCCGCACCCACCACGCACTCCCCGAGCACGGCGGGTGCCCGGCCTTCGGCGACGCGCAGCCCGCGCCGGTCGAAGTAGCCGAGCGTGGTCCCCACGATCGGCCGCCCCCGGGACTCGAAACCCACGTGCAGGGGAATCGCTTCGGCGAGGCCCATGTCGCGAAGGCGCAGCAGCTCTCGCCAGGCGATCGGGTCGGGCGCGCGAGACTCGAAATAGAGCGAGGCCAGCGACAGTTCGAGGGCACTGCCGCGCGCACCGACCACCAGCGGGGTCTGCTGGGCGCGTGCCCGCAGCTGCTGCGCGCTCTGGTCGACGAGCACCCGAAGCCCGATGGGCAGGAACACGATCAGTGCGATCGATCCCACGAGAATCGCGGTCTTGGCGCGGTGGTGAGCGAGATACCGCCAGGCGAGCAGGAGGGGGCCGGTCACGCGGCCTGCGCTCCCAGGCTCTTGAAGTCGACCACGCGCTCGAAGCTCGGCAGCAGGTCGTGGTCGTGCGTCACCGTGAGTAGCGCCGCCCCCTTGCCGTCGGCGTACTCGAAGAGGACGTCGAGTGCGCGCTGCTTGCTCGTGGGATCGAGATTGCCCGTGGGCTCGTCCGCCAGGATCAGCTCGGGTTCGGTGACCAAAGCGCGGCAGAGCGCCGCGCGCTGCCGCTCACCGTGAGAGAGCCTGTCCGGCGTCCGGCCGAGCTTGTCACCGAGCCCCACCTGTTCGGCCAGCCGGTCGGCGCGTGCTCGCGCCTCTGCGTCGAGCCGAAGCGCCGGACTCATGCGGTAGGGGAGCAGGATGTTCTCGCGCACCGACAAGTACGAGAGCAGCTCGAACTCCTGGAAGACGAGCCCCAGGCGCCGTGCGCGAAGCGCGCGCCGCTCTGCATCCGAGGCGCGAAGCAGGTCGAGCCCCGCCGTTTCGACCGCACCGGTCTCGGGCAGCGCGACGCCTGCGATCAGGTGCAGCAGGGTGGTCTTGCCGGTGCCGCTGGGTCCGATCACCGCGACGCGCTCGCCGCGGTCCACCCGAAGCTGGGGGACCCGCAGCTCGAAGTCGCTTCCTGGGTAGCGGAAGGTCACCCCGCGAAGCGCGCAGGCGCTGGGCATGGGCCGGCCCTCGTTCGGGTCAACGCCGCTCGAAGGCATGGTCGAGCATCCGGTCATCGTCGAACAGAAAGCGCCCCGTAAAGCGCTTGCCCTCGAGGAGCACGGGCAGCCAGATCCGGTCGTCCTCCCACATCTCGTCGTAGGGCAGGGCATCGAGAGGCGTCCAGATCGGGATCGCCTCGTCGGTCTCGTGCGGTTCGCCTTCGTGGCCTTCGGCGCGGAATACGTGCACGTGGGTCGAATAGCCGTCCATGAACTGGAAGGAGAGCTCGCCCAGCGCCACCGGTTCGCGCGGGGTGATGCCGACCTCTTCCTGGGTCTCGCGCACGGCGCAGGCCAGCGCGGTCTCGCCCGGCTCGAAGCGGCCGCCCGGGCCATTGATCTTGCCCGCGCCCAGGCCCCGCTTCTTGCGGATCAGGAGCACCTCGCCGGGACGCATCACGAACACCAGCGTGCACGCGTCGACGGCCTCCCAGAGGTTCCAGTCGATTGCGTCCACGCGGCGAGGGATGTCGTTGCGCAGCACCGGCACGGGGCCGAGTCTACCGCTCTCCGTGGTAGCCTCCGCCCATGTCCTGGCTGGATGCGGCGAGGCGCCCCGACGTCACGAAGCGCGCGCTCGTTCGACGCTCTCTTCCGTCTCGGCGCTGCGAGATGCAGAGCGTGGCTAGCGAGGACGCCGCGGGCGCTCGCCCGACCGAAGCCATCCAGTGATCCCGCTTTGGGTGCTGTTGTCCCTCGCGGCGGGGTCGCTCCAGGCCAGCCGCAACGCGCTGGCGCGTAGCCTCACAGGCCAGGCGTCGCCCGCGCTCATCAGTTGGGCGCGCTTCGCGTTCAACCTGCCCTTCTCGGCCGCACTGGCGGGTGTGCTGACCCTGCGCGCCGACTCGGTGGTGATCACCGGTCCGTTCCTGCTCGCGTGTCTGGCCACCGCGCTGAGCCAGCTGCTCGGCAACGTCGCGTTGGTGGCGGCGTTCCGGCGCACCAGCTTTGCGGCGTCGATCGTGTTGCACAAGCTCGAGGTCGCCATGGCGGCGATCGTGGGCCTGATGCTGTTCGCCGAACGGCCCAGCGCGCTGGGATGGGGCGGCATCGTCCTGTGCGCGGCGGGCATGCTCGTGATGAACCTCGGCCGCGACGAGACCGGCTCGCGCCTGCGCCGCATGCTGCGGCTCGACACCGGTTCACTGCTCTCGCTGCTTTGCGGCCTGCTCCTGGTGGCGGCGAGCTTCGCACTGAAGGAGGCCAACGAGCTGTTTGCCGCCGCGAACCCCCGGATCGGCACCGACCGTTTCGAGGCCGCCGCGCAGACCCTGTTCCACACCACCTGGATGGAGGTCGCGATCCTGTCGGTCTGGCTGCTGGCACGCGAGCGCGGCGAGCTCGCCCGCGTGCGGGTGCTGTGGTCGCGCATGCTGGCCATCGGGGCGACGGGATTCGCGGGCAGCCTCTGCTGGTTCTGGGCCTACTCGCTCACGCTGGTCGCCTACGTGAAGGCCGTGGGGCAGATCGAGGCGGTGATCGCGGTGCTACTGGCGCTGTTCGTGTTTCGCGAGCGAGGTGTCGTGAAGCAGCTACCGGGGGTCGCCGTCGTCCTCGTCGGCATCGTCCTCGTGCTGCTCGGCTGATCGTTCGCGCCTGCGCGCTACCCTGGTTCGCCCCGTCCGAGGAGGATCCGATCGACATGCGTTTCTCGTTCGCCGAGTCCATGTGCGACCCGCGCCAGTACCTGCCGCTGGCGGTCGACCTCGAGCAGTCGGGTTGGGACGGCATGATCATCCCCGACAGCCTCTGCTACCCCGAGGTGTCGGACAGCAAGTACCCGTACACGCCCGACGGCAGTCGCGAGTTCCTGGCGGACAAGCCCTTCATCGAGCCCTTCTCGCTGATCCCTGCGCTCGGTGCGGTGACCGAGCGCCTGCGCTTCGCCACGTTCGTGGTGAAGCTGCCGATCCGGCAGCCCGTGCTGGTGGCGAAGCAGGCGGCGTCGGTCGCGGTGCTCACCGGCGGGCGGTTCGCCTTCGGCGTGGGGCTCTCGCCCTGGCCCGAAGACTTCGAGGTGACCGGGACCGAGTTCCGCACGCGTGGCAAGCGCATGGACGAGATGATCGAGATCATCCGCGGTCTGACGGCACCGGGTGAGGCGGCTCCGACCACGCCGGGTGAGTCCGGCCCGCCGCCGTATCGCCTGGGGCGCTACTTCTCCTACGAGGGTGCGCACTACCAGGTGCCCAGCATCAAGATCAATCCGGTTCCGGCCGAGCCGATTCCGATCTTGATCGGGGGCCATGCCGAACCGGCCCTGCGCCGTGCGGCCCGCCTCGGCGACGGTTGGATGCACGCGGGCGGCGACCCCGAAGAGCTTGCGCGTTGCCTCGCCCGCCTCGGGGAGCTGCGCAAGGAGGCCGGCCGCGAGTCGGACCCCTTCGAGGTGCACGTGATCTCGATGGACGCCTACACCGTAGATGGCATCAAGCGCCTCGAAGATGCCGGCGTGACCGACGCGATCGTGGGCTTCCGCAACAGCTACGAGGCCGACACTCAGCCGCTCCAGCAGAAGCGCGACGCGTTGCGTGGCTTTGCCGACGCCGTGATCGCGAAGGTGCGCTGAAGTCGTGTCACGACGGCGTGCACGGTGCGTCGTTCTCCGCGTGGGGTGCATCGCAGGCCTGATGTTCGGCTCGGCCCGGGCGGTGCAAGCCGGGCCCGCGGACGTCGTGGCCGCACACGTGCTGTGCGAAGAAGGCACCTGCCTGTTCGCCGTGACGGTCCGGCACGCGGACGAAGGGACCGATCACTACGCCGATCGCTTCGAGATCCGAACGTCCGAGGGTGAGCTGCTCGGCACCCGGGTACTCGCGCATCCGCACGTGCACGAGCAGCCGTTCACGCGGCGGTTGCCCGGCGTGGCGATCGAGGGCCCGGTGGCCCGCGTCGAGATCCGGGCACACGACAGCCGGCATGGATACGGGGGGCAGACCGTCACCCTCGAGGTTCCGAGCGATGGGGAGGTGCAGTTCTCTGCACAACCAAGCGCTGCCGCGTCCGAACCCGCACCGTGAGCGAGTGCCTCTTTACCTACGGGTCGCTGATGCTGCCTCGGGTGATGGCGGCGGTCTGCCGCCGCGAGCTGGCCGGCACGCCCGCACGTCTGGATGCGTACGCCCGCTATGCGCTGCGGGGTCGTGGCTACCCCGGGCTCGTCCCCGAGTCCGGCGCATCGACCGAGGGCGTGGTCTACGCGGGGCTGGCCCAGCACGACCTCGCGCGGCTCGACCGGTTCGAAGGGCCGCTCTACCAGCGCGTGCGCGTCGCCGTCGATCTCGCCGAGGGCGCGCGCGAGCACGCCTTTGCCTACGTGGTCCATCCAGACCAGCGCGGCGAGCTCTCGGCGCAGCCCTGGGATCTCGACCGCTTCGCGCGGGAGGACGCCGACCGCTGGATCGAGGAGCTGCGGGCGCGTTCGCCCACTTGAACCTGTTAGGATCGAGGCATGGTTGCCCTCTCGGACTTCAACCCCTTCGATCCGGCCGTTCTCGAAGACCCGTGGGAGTTCAACCGGCGTCTTCGGTCCGAGGCGCCGGTCTACCGCGACCCGAATACCGGCATCACCTTCGTGTCGTCCTACGCGGCGGTGAGCGAGGTGGTCCGCGACCACGAGACCTTCTCCAACCGATTCGGCGCAGCCATGGGCGGCGCCAGCATGCCCGAGGAGGTGCGTGAGGTCGCGAACGAGGGCTATCCCGCCGTAGACACCATGCTCACGGCCGACCCGCCCGAGCAGCGCCGCTTTCGCAAGCTCGTGAACAAGGCCTTCACCGCCCGCCGCGTCGCACGCCTCGACGGCAAGGTCGAAGCGCTCGCGAACGGACTCATCGACCGTTTCGTGGCCGACGGCCGGGTCGAGCTGCTCTCGCAGTTCGCGCAGCCCCTGCCGCTCGAGATGATCGCGGGGCAGCTCGGTGTGCCCACCGACGACCTGCCGCAATTTCGCCGCTGGAGCGACGGGTTCGTGGCGCAGCTATCGGGCATGGCCGATCTCGAAGGCCAGGTGAACGCGGCGCGCATGATCCTCGAGTTCCAGAAGTACTTCGCGGAGCGGCTCGAGGAACGCGCGAAGGAACCGCGCGACGACATCCTGTCCGACATCGTGAACGCGCGGGTGGAGGACGAGCGGCCCCTCGACACCGCCGAGAGCCTCTCGATCCTCCAGCAGATCCTGGTGGCGGGCAACGAGACCACGGCCAACGCCATCGCCGAGGGCATGCTGCTCATGGTGAAGCACCCCGACCAGCGCGCGCGTGTGCTCGCCGACCCGTCCCTGGTGCCGAACCTCGTGGAAGAGGTGCTGCGGCTGGCGACCCCCACCCACAGCATGTGGCGCGTAGCCACCCGTGACGCAGAGGTGGCCGGCACCGAGATTCCGAAGGGCGCCATGCTGATGGTGCGCTACGCGTCGGCCAATCGCGACGAGTCGGTCTTCGAGGACCCCGACCGTTTCGACGTCACCCGCGCCAACGCCGACGAGCATCTGGCCTTCGGGCTGGGTGCCCACTTCTGCCTGGGGGCGGTGCTCGCGCGCAAGGAGATGAAGCTCGCGTTCGATGCCCTGCTCGCACGACTGCCCGAAGCGCGGCTCGACCCGTCACACGAAGCGCCGAAGCATCGCCCGAACATCCTGCTTCGCGGGCTCGAGTCGCTGCACCTGCAGTTCGCCGCCTGATCCGCGCTCGAGGGTCCGGCGCCTGGGCGGTGGGCTCAGCGGTACGTGCGGCCCTGGTGCTCGATCCAGCCACCCGGGCGACGTCCGCCGGGGTCGTGGTGCGTCCAGTGGATCACACCGCCCTTGTCGTTCCACTCGAACTCGCCGCGGAGGCGCACGTGGTCGCCCTTGCGAAGGGCGTCGATGCGCGGCGCCAGGTCGATGTTGTGCGCCACCAGCACGGCGCGCTCGGCGCCCACGTCGACCAGGAAGCGTTGGTGCCGCGAGCCGCGGGTGTCGTCGGGCAGCAGGTGCACCACCGGGCCCTGGGTCTCCACCACGACGTCCGAGCGCCGATCTCGGATGGCCAGCAGCAGCGCGTCGGGGGCCGCGGCGCCCTGCGCCGCGGAGGTCGCCTCGACGCGGTGCGCCGGGGCCTCGTCCGCCCGCCAGCGATCGACGGCGTACACCACCAGCAGCAGCGCGAGGAGCGTGGCCGTCCCGATCGATCGAGGCGTTTTCACGACGGCCGAACCTAGCGAAGCCCTGGCGCGTATGATGGGGGCAACCCGAGCAAGGAGACTCCGTTGACCGGCATCTTTTCGTGGCTGGCCCTTGGGCTCGTCGTCGGCATCCTGGCCAAGTGGATCATGCCCGGCAAGGACCCGGGCGGCCTCATCGTCACCATCCTGATCGGCATCGCGGGAGCGATGGTCGGCGGCTGGATCGGAACCATGATCGGCTTCGGCTCGGTCACCGGCTTCGACATCCGCAGCCTCGCCGTCGCCACCGGCGGCGCACTGCTTCTGCTCTTCGGTTGGCGCCGCCTGAAGGGCTGACGGTCCGCGGGGCCCGGGCCGTCGCGTTCGGGGCGCTCCTGCTGGCCGCGTTCGGCCCGGCGCGGGTAGGTTCCGTGGAGGCCGGCGGGGTACCGCTGCGCGAACGCATCTGCGTGAACGCACTCGAGGCTCCGGTTGCTGCGCACCTCCGCGGGTTCGCCATCGGTTGTTGGAAGGACTTCGGTAGCTTCGGAGGTCCTCTCGACCAGGGTGCCCTCACCTACCTGCCGACCCTTCTCTGGCGTGAGGATCACGACACCGCCGAGCGCCTTGCTGCGCTGCCGCGGTTATGGCGCGATCGGGCACTGGCTCGGCGGCCGGGAACCCGCGTAGAAGACGTCGCCGACCAGGTTTCGCTCGCGCGCCTGCGCGCGCGCATCGAGGCGGCGCCCGAGCGGTTCCCGGACGGCACGCTCTTCCTCCTCGGGATCGAGCCGGGGTACCACCCCGCGGACGACCGTTCGCCCGAAGCGATCGCAAGAGACGCCGTGCAGCTCCGCGAGATGCTGTCCGGGTTCGGGCGCGACTACCGGCTCGGGCTCGGTGGGATCTCGACGCCTGACAACGCGTGGACCCGAGCCGCCTACGCAGGGCGCGCGGGCCTCGAGCACCTGGCCGCGATCCTCGACGCCGCGCAAGCCCTCGAACTCGAGAAACAGCTCTTCGATGCCTTCACCATCCACCCGTACCCCAGCGACCCGGCCGCACCTTCGGTCGCCGATTCGCTGGGGCAGGTGCGTGCCATGCGCCGACTGCTGGCGGATCGCGGGCTGCGCGACCGTCCCTTGCTAGTCGGCGAGATCGGCACCCCGTTCGCCGCGACCCCTCCCCGCGAAGCCGAGCGGTTCGCGCGCGACGTGGTGAGTGGCCTGCTGCACCTGCGCGATGCCGAGACCGGTCTGCCCAGCGACGGCGACCGCCTGGTCCAGCAGATCTCGTGGATGCTGTGGCAGGTGCCCGGGTTCGCCGTGCCGGGATTCACCGACAACGCCGCGCTCGACTTCGGCCGCTCGGCCCTGGTGGGCCGCGACGGGCGGCCGACGCCGGTGGGTCGCGCGTTTCGCGAGGGGGTCGCGTCGACCGGGAGCGCGCCCGCGGCCGATTCGCACGACCGCGGGCGCTCCGGACGGGATCGCGGTTAGGCCGGGTCGGGGACCCAGTTGCCGTGGAAGCCGAAGGGCACCCGCTCGGGCAGGGTGATCACGGCCTCGGGCTCTCCGGTGAAGTCGCTCGCGTTCAGGATCAGCACCTCGGACCCGTTGCGCTCGCGATCGTACACGTAGGCCAGGATCCAGCCGTCGTCCTCGGCGGCGTCTTCACTGCGCGGCACGAACACCGGCTCGAGGAAGCTCCGTCCCTCGCGCTCCACGCGCGCCTCGGTGGTGCGCTTGTGGAGGTCGTGCTTGCGGAGCTGGCCCGACACGAAGTCGCCACCCACGCTGGCGGTGTAGCCGTAGCGGTACGGCTTGCCGATCAGGCGCTCGTCATGCCGCGGGAATTCCTGCCCCGCGTCATCGATGCGCTCCTCCTTCACCGGGCCGCCCTTCGGGTCGATGATCCAGCGATCGAAGGTCGGCGGGCCCTCGTTCGGCCCGTGCGCGTCGGTCGCGAACATCTTCGGGTGGCGGCATACGTCCATCACCACCCGCCCGTCGGAGTCCTCATAGCTGTTCATGGGGTGGAAGACGTAGCAGGGCTCGACCTCCGCCCAGATCACGTCGTCGGCCGTGCCCTCGCGCGGTAGCAGACCGACGCGCGCGCCATAGTCCGGCGACCAGCGGTACGGGAACGGCGAGTCCTCGCTCATCTCCTCGGGCTTGAACAGCACCGGCATGTCGAGCAGCAGGTGGTAGTTCTTCGTGATCGAGCAGTCGTGGACCATGGGGCTCGCCTGCAGCGGCACGTCGACGGTCTTGCGTACCCGGCCGTCGGTCCCCACGACGATGTACTGCAGGTGCTGCCACTCGAAGTGGTAGGCGGTGGCGTGCAGCTCGCCGGTGTCGGGGTCGCGCTTCGGGTGGGCGGTGAAGCCGCGCGGGAGCGTCCCGCCGAAGTCGCTGTAGCGGACCGACTCGAGCTCGTCGGTGAGCTCCATCGGTCGCGATCCCGCCTCCACGATGGCGTAGGTCTTGCCCGCGTGACCGATCACGTTGGTGTTGACGACGCCGCCGAGCATCTCGTCGTTGAGGCCTTCGACCTGCGGCACACCCAGGTGCTCGGCCACGGCCGTGTCTCGTACGTAGCGGCGGCGATACCACTCGGCGCGGCCGCCGCGCAGGCGCAGGCCGTGCACCATGCCGTTGCCCGAGAACCAGTGGTAGATGGCGGGGTTCGGGGCCACGGGGTTCGGCCCGATGCGGAGCAGGCGCCCTTCGAGTTCTTCGGGCACGTGGCCGCGCACCTCGAGGTCGGTGGCGGTGAGTTCGCCGTCGACGGGTGCGAAGTTTCCGGTGAGGTACGGGTTCTCGGTCATGATGTTCCTTCCTGGATGTCGGGCGCGGGTTCGGCCCCGCTGGAGACGGGTGCAGCGATCTGGAGCTCGAAGAGGACCTCCATGGCGTCCTCCAACGACGCGCCGGGGACGGCGCCGGGAAGCGCGCCCTGGGCGAACAGCGTGGCCAGGCCATGGACGGACGCCCAGGTGCAGCCGGCGAGCAGGCGGGTGTCGCGATCGGGTTGCCAACCTGCGGCCTGGGCGGCGCGCACCAGCGAGACGACCTGCTCGAACGCCTCGCTCGCGTCCCGGCGCATCGACGCGTTGCGCGCGTCGAGCAGCTCGGGTCGGAACATCAGCGCGAACAGGTCGGGGTTGGCGACGGCCTTCTCGGCATAGGCGCGGCCGGCCGCCCGCAGGCGCTCGTCGGGCGGGGTGCCGGGTGGCAGGGCGCGGCTGGCCTCGTCGACGGCGCCGGCCAGAAGGCGGAATCCCGACGCGGCGACCTCCGCAAGCAGGTCGGCCAGGCTTTCGAAGTGGCGAAGTGGCGCGTTGTGCGAGACGCCCGCCCGCCGCGCGATGCGGCGCAGGCTCAGGCGCTCGAGGCCCTCCTCCGCCAGCAGGCGCAGCGTGACCTCCACCAGCCGCTCATCGAGCCCCACCTCATGGGGCGCCGCCCCGAGCGGGGCGGCGGCAGAGGAAGACGGGCTGACCATGTTGACAGTGTCCACCTTCGAGTTGACGCTGTCAACTGAGGCCCTCGGAGACTTCGGTCCGGGAGCGCCGGGCCTCCGCTAGGTCAACGGGTCGCTACCCAACGCGATGCGGGCGGCGGTGACGCCGGAGTCGATGACGCCGTAGACGCCGCCGCCGGGGCGGGTCCAGTGGCCGGCGAGCAGCAGGCCGGGGATCGGGGTCTCGGCGGCGGGGCGGCCGGGCCCGGTCTGGCGCGGTGTCAGCGCCCAGCCGTAGATCGCGCCTTCGCGGTTGCGCGTGTAGCGCTCCATGGTGCGCGGCGTGGCGGACTCGACGAAGCCGATGGAGGCGCGGAAGCCGGGCAGCCTGCGCTCCACCCGATCGATCATGCGCTCCTGGAAGGCCGCCTTCTCCGAGCGCCAGCGGTCGGCTGGCGCATAGGGCGCGAGCGTCGTGATCGCAAAGGGCTGCTCGCCGTGTCGCAGCTGCTCGCGGTCGGCGTGGGCCGGGGCGGTGAGCGTCACGAAGCTCGGTTCGCGTGCCAGCACGTCGCGCCAGGCCGTATCGTGGTCGCCCGCCGCGTACAGGAAGGTCTCATGACCCAGCCCCGCGCCCGCCAGGTCGAGGGTGGTGGTGCCGTAGACCACGAAGGCCGAGATCGAGGGGTCGAGTCGCGCCATCCGTGCGCTTCGTGCCGCCGGTAGGTGGTTCGCGCCCACCAGCTCGTGGATCGTCTGGTCGGCGTCGGCATTGGACACCACCAGCGGCGCTTCGATCTGCTGCCCGTTCTCGAGCACGATGCCCGCGGCGCGGCCCTCGCGGACGGTGATTCGCCGCACGGTGCTGCGCAGCAACACCTCGCCCCCGTTCTGGCGCAGCGCCGTCGCCAGGGCGTCGGCCAGGTTCTGGAACGTGCCGCGGCAGTAGTAGGCACCGTCGGCGACGTAGCTCATCAGCATGGTCGCGTAGTACAGGAACGACACCCGCGAGGGCGGGAGCCCCACGTAGGGCCACAGGGCGCCCAGGGCCGCCGCCGCCTGCGGGTCTTCCACGTGCACGTTGAGCACGTCCGACAGCACGGCACGGCGGTAGCGCCGCAGCAACGTGAAGCGGCTCAGGTCCGTCGCGCGCACCACGCCCGCGGCGCGATGCGCCTCCGCACGGATGCCCACGCACTCGCCCAGGAATTCGCGAATGCCCTTCTCCTCGCTGGCGAACCGTTCGACGTGCACGTCGGCGAACTCGTCGAGGCCCGAAGGCACACGCAGCTCGAGATCGGGCAGGCAGACCGTGTAGAAGGGATCGACACGGATCAGCTCGCAGCGGTCTCGGACGCCCAGCGTGCCCAGGACGCGATCGATCAGGTGGCGCCCCGGGTCGCGCCCGGCGTCCCCGCCGCCCACCACGTGAACGGCCGAGTCGAAGCGGTGCCGCCCGCGTCGAAACCCATGGGCGTAGCCGCCCACGCGATCGTGCCGCTCCACCAGCAGCACCGAACGGCCCGCCCGCGCAAGCAGTGCTGCGCTGGTGAGGCCGGCCATGCCGCTCCCGATCACGACGGCGTCGTAGCGCGATCGGTCGGCCTCCTGATGGAACCGCACGGGCTCAGTGCACCTCGAAGAGGCTGGGGTCGTTGCGCGCGAGCCCGTACTCGCACATGAAGCGCAGCAGCCCGTTGCTGTAGCGGCTCGTGGCCCCCTCGCCGGTGAAGATGCGCGGCAGGTGCTTGCTGAAGTGGAAGTCCATCAGCCGACCGATCGGCGTGTGGCGAACGTACTCGCCCACGCGGATCAGGGTGAGCAGTCGGCCGTCATAGAAGTAGTCCACCACGCGCTGCCAGATCGTGTAGCGCCGGAGCATCTCGGCCTGGTAGCGCTCGAAGGCTTCGGGGCGGCCATCGGCGATGGCCTGGGCGAGCAGCTCCGCGCTCTCGAACGAGAGCAGCATGCCACTGGAGAAGACCGGGTCGACGAAGCCGAAAGCGTCGCCCACCAGCGCCCAGCCGGGCCCGAAGCCCCGTGTTGTTCGCAGCTGGTAGTTCGTGTACCGCACCACCGGCGAACACCGGGTGCCGGGCGCAGCCCAGTCGCGGATCACCGGATCGCTCGCGAGGTAGGCGTCGAACTGGGTCTCGGCCGTGTCGCCGAACTTGCGCAGGTGCTCGCCGTTCACCACGAGCCCCACCGACACCTTGCCGCGCAGCGGGATGCGCCAACTCCAGCCGTGGGTGAGTCGGTCGGTGTGGACGTTGCCCTCGTCCTCGACGCGCACCCCCGACAGGTGGGCGTGCAGGGCCGCGTCGCGCCGGGGGCCTTCGACCACCGGCAGGTCGAGCAGGTTGGCGACGAGCCGGCGGCGGCCACTCGCGTCGACGACGAGGTCGGGGTCTCCCCCCAGCGTCTCGCGGACGATCTCCTGGGTCTCGCGGTCGAGCGCGACCCGGTCGTCGCCGTCGGCACGTTCGAGTGCCGCCGAGGTCGCCACGATCGGGACGCCGCGCCCGGCGACCGCCTGGGTGACGGCCTGGTCGAACTGGTCGCGCGGGGTGTTGTACGAGTAGCCGGTGATGCCGCCACGCGTGTCCGCGAAGGTCAGGTTGACGCGGTTCTCGGTGTCCAGCACGAAGGTGGCGCCGGGCTTCAGGACGCTGAAGCCCGCCACCTGCTCCTCGATGCCCAGGCGTCGCAGGTACGGGACGACGGCGGGAACGAGCGACTCGCCCACGACGAGGGGGGCGCGCCGGCCGCGATCGAGCACCACCACGCGTCGTCCGTCACGGTGGAGCTCGTTGGCCAGGAACGCGCCCGACGGTCCGCCACCGACGATGGCGATGCGCTCGATGCGCCGGCTCGACATGGCCGATGACCATACCGCAGGGAGCTATGCTGGTCGCCGGGCGACCCCGAAGTGGCGGTCGCGGGTCCCAGTGGGACACCTGGGGGGTGTCGGGTTGAGCGCGTCGAGCAGTTCGGGCGGGTCGGGTGATTGGACGCGCGAGACGTTGGCCGAGAAGGTCTGCGAGATCCTGCGCGAGGAGCTCCTCGAGGTGGACGACGGGTTCGGGCCCAGCTCCAACCTGGTGGAGTCGGGCCTCGACTCGCTCGCGGTGACGCAGCTGATGCTCTCGCTCGAGGAGAGTACGGGGATCTGGCTGGACGAGAGCCTGCTCACCCCCGAGGTTCTCGAGACGGCCGACACGCTGGCGGCCTGCCTGCTCGAAGAGCTGTCGCGTGGCTGACCGGCTGCCGCTCACCGGCGCCGACTGCTTCCTGCGCGCCTTCGACGACGAGATCCGCAGACGCTGCGGGTCGAGCCACAACAGCCAGCTGGTCCTCGAGCTGGGCCCGGGCTTCGACGGCGAGCGGCTCCGCAAGACCCTGGACGAGGTCGCCCGTGCGCAGCCGATCCTGCGCGCACCGATCCGGCGGGGCGCGTTCTCGCCGCCGGCATACCGCCTCGACCTGGCCCCGCGTTCGCCGCTGCCTCCCGTCGCGCTTCACGAACTCGAAGAGGACGCGCCCGACGACGCGGTCCGAGAGGTCTGCTTCCGACGCTTGAACGAGACGCTGTCCGGCCGCGACGGCCGGCTGCTGCGCTTCGATGCGATCCGCCGTGGCGATCGCACCGATCTGGTGATGACCTGGCTGCACATGCTGCTCGATGGCTCCGGCAGCGAAGCCTTCGTGCGCTGGCTCGACGAAGTGGGCGGGGGCATGCGCTCCCCCGCCGACCTGCCCCCGGACGAGGCTCCGGACGGTCCGGTGGACCGCAGCGGCCAGCCGCTCGGGGCCCGCGAGCGAGGTGACCGGGCCATGCGTTGGCAAGCCTCGATGAAGTCGCTCGGCGACCTTCCGACGCGGTCGCTCGCCGGGCCCCTGCGTACCGAGCGGCAGGCGCTCGGCTATCAGGTGCGCGGTTTCGATCATGGGGAGTCCGCCGCGATCGTCGAGACCGCCAAGCAGCGCGCGGGTTTCCTCACGCCCATGCTCTACTACCTGGCGGCCGCACTCCGAGCGCACGATGCGGTCTTCCGTATGCGCGGCGCGCGACCCCCGTCGTACGTGGTGCCCCTGCCGGTCAACCTGCGACCGAAGGGAAGCGAGAAGGCGATCTTCCGGACGCGCGTGTCGCTCATCTGGTTCCAGGTGGAGGGCGAGCAACTCGACGATCCCGACGGGTTGCTCGATGAGCTGAAGCGCCAGCGCCGCGACGCGATCAAGGCGGGGCTGGTCGAGGCCGGCACCGCAGCCATGGACTATGCGCGTTGGGCGCCGCAGCGGGTCTACGCGCGCATGGCCCGCCGCGGACTGGCCGGAGAGCTCTGCAGCTTCTTCTTCGCCTTCACGGGCGAGTTCCTCGCCGACCAGCCGACCTTCTTTGGTGCGCCGATCGTCCGCGGCTACCACGCCGCACCGGTCCCTCCGTCTCCGGGGAGCAGCCTGGCGATGAGTCTTCACGGGGGCCGGCTGAACGCGACCCACGTGACCCAGGCCAACGTGCTCACGCCGGACGAGCAGGCGTGCTTCTGGACGACGCTCTGCGCCGAACTGGTGGCCCCGGGTGGAGCGGGCTGAGCGCTACGACGTCGCCGTGGTCGGGGCGGGGCCCGCGGGCGTAGCCGCCGCGCTGGCGGCCGCGCGCATGGGTGCGCGCACGCTGCTGCTCGAGCGCGAGACCACCGTCGGCGGGAACGTCGGGCAGGCGTTGGTGCACACGCTCTGTGGGCTGTACCACGCTGCGCGCGACGGCTCGGACGACCCCGAGCTCGCCCAGACGGGCTTGCCAGGCCGGCTCGCTTCGGCCCTGCGCGAGGCAGGCCTCGCAGCGGAGCCCGAGCGGGCGGGGCGTGTGTGGTACCTGCCCATCGAGTCGGCGGGTCTGGTCGAGCTGTTCAGCCGCTGGTGCGCGTCGGCTTCGCATCTGGACGTCGCCTGCAGCGCTCGCCTGACTGCGGCCGAGGTGGCGGGGGGCTGTGTGTCGCTTCGCTACGGCGACGGCGCGTGCGCCACGGCGCGGCTGGCCATCGACGCCAGCGGGGATGCGGCGCTCGTGTCGGCGGTAGGGGGCGCGGTCGATGCCGAAGGCGGCGAAACGCTTCAGCACCCGGCCTACCTGTTTCGGCTCTCGGGCGTCGAAGGCGTCGCCCTCGAGGGGTTCGCCCGCGTCCACATCACGGCCGACGTCGCGCGCAGCGTGCGCCGGGGCGTGCTGCCAGCGGGCTGCGAGTCGCTGGTGATCCGACCCGCGCCCGGGACCGGCGCGGCCTACTGCACGCTCAACCTCGCGAAGCCACCGCAGGGCTATGATCCGCTCGATGCACGCCAGGTCGACGAGCTGGGTGTCGCGGCGCGCGCCGCGGCCGAGGCGATCGTGAGCCATCTGGTGTCCACGCGGCCCGGCTTCGAACGCGTGCGGGTCGATCGTTGGCCCGCGCGCGTCGGGCTCCGCGAGACTCGGCGTGGGCGCGGGGTGGTTTCGCTATCGCGAGACCACGTGCTGGGCGGCCAGCGCGGCGACCGCGACGTGGCGCTCTCGACCTGGCCCATCGAGCTCTGGCACGACCACCGCCGCGCCAGCTACGCCTACCCTCGCGCGGCCTGCGGCATCCCGCTCGAAGCCCTGCGCGCGCAGCAGGCACCCCGCATCGGGCTGGCCGGGCGCTGCCTCTCCGCCAGTCACGACGCCCTGGGTGCCCTTCGCGTGATCGGTACGGCCATGGCGACCGGCGAGGCCATCGGGACCGCGGCCGCCCTCGCGGCCGATGCGGCGGGCACGTTCGAAGCCGTCGCGCCGGCCGACGTGGTGCGCACCGTCCGCGACGCAGAGGGTGCCCTGCCGTGACCGTCGTCGATCTTCTCCGCAAGCGCGCGGCCGATGCACCGGAGCACCCCGCCATCCTCGTGGCAGCCGAGGCGGGGAACCGCGCGGTGTCCTACGCAGAGCTGGTCGAGCGGATGGACTCGCGCGCGAACGCATTCACCTCGAAGGGCGTGAGGCCTGCCTGGCGCGTGGGGCTCCACGCCAGCCAGGGGCCGGACTTCGTGGTGGCGGCCCTCGGCATCCTGGCAGCCGGGGCGTGCGTCGTGCCGATTCCGCACGAGACCGAGGGCGAGCCGCTCGCGCAGTACGCCGTGAATGCCAAGCTGCATGCGCTGGTTCGCGAAGACCGCGACTTCGCGGTCGAAGCGTTCGCCGAACGCCGCGAGGTCGAGCCGGCCTTCGCGGCGCTCGATCCGGCCTACCTGCGCTTCACGTCCGGCACCACCAGCGCGCGCAAGGGCGTCATCCTGGGCCATGCCGCGATCCTGGCCCGGCTCGACGCCGCAGACCGTGCACTCGGGATCCAGCCCGAAGACCGCATCCTCTGGCTGCTTCCGATGGCGCACCACTTCGTGGTGTCGGTGCTGCTCTACCTCTCTCGCGGCGCGACGATCCTGCTGCCGCGCAGCGCCCTGGCGCGCGACGTCCTGGCGCTCGCCCACGGCGAAGGCGCGACGCTGCTCTACGCCTCGCCCTATCACTACAACCTGCTCTCGAAGGACGGCTCCGACATCCAGCTCGAGTCCGTCCGCCTGGCGATCTCGACGGCCGAGGGCCTGCGCGTCGAGGTGGCCCATCGCTTCGCCGAGCGATTCGGCATCGGCCTGGTCCAGGCCCTGGGGATCATCGAGGTGGGGCTCCCCGTCCTGAACCGGGATGCGGCGGGCACGAAGCCCGGCGCACTCGGTCGGCCGTTGCCCGCCTACGACGTCTGGCTGCGCGACGAGTCGGGGCAGCCGGTCGAGGACAGCGCCCCCGATCGCACTGGCGAGATCTGCATTCGGGGCCCTGGGCTGTTCGACGCGTATCTCGACCCGTGGCTGCCTGCTTCCGAGCTGCTCGGGTACGACGGGTTCCGTACCGGGGACCAGGGGTGGTTCGATGCCGAGGGCGACCTGCACCTGGTCGGGCGCCGCGTGAACCGCATCAACATGGCCGGCATGAAGTTCTTCGCCGAAGAGGTCGAAGCCGTGATCGATCGCCACCCGGCCGTGCAGGCCAGCCGCGTCGAAGCCCGCGAGCACGCGCATCTGGGCGAGATCCCCGTCGCGCGGATCGTGGCCGAGCCCAGCAGCGAGCCGCCCTCCAAGAAGGAGCTCACGCGCTTCTGTGCGGAGCACCTGCCCCGCTACAAGATCCCGCGCGACTTCGCGGTGGTGGATGCGCTCCCGACCACGGCCACGGGCAAGCTGTCACGGCGCGACGCGGGCTAGGCCGGGGCCGCGCACGGTCGCCTCGTAGTCGCAGGCCTCGTGCACGATGCGCACCCCGCCTTCGACGGGGTCGACGCGCACACCGTCCTCCGCTGGGGCCTCTCCTGCCTGGTGCGCGAGCGCGCGAGCCAGATCGCTCGCCACGGTGCGCGGGGTCACGGGGAGCAGGGGCCCGAGCTGCGAGTCGCTCTCGACGGCGTCGCCGCGTTGCTCCAACGAGAAGACGCGAGCACCGACGCCCGTGAAGCCCACCAAGACCACGGCGTCCTCGCGGCGTTCGAGCACCACGGTGAAGACGTGGCTTCGGTCGCGGTGGTCGAGTTGGTAGGCGGCTTCCAGGCGCGACGGTCCGGGGTCTTCGGCGCGCGGCATGCGCCCCGGGCAGTCCAGGGGCCGGCCCGGCCACGACGAGCCCGCGCACGCGCTGGCCAGGCCCCCGAGCACGGCGAGGGAGATCCCGAGCCGGCGCCGGCTCGCGTGCGCGTTCAAGCCTTGGCCCCCGGGCGCGCACCCGTCAGCAGCAACGCGGCCGGCGAGAGGACGAGCGACAACAGGATGCCCAGGCCCGTCGTGATCCCCATGGCGCGCAGTGCGCCATGGGACGCCAGGGCGAGCGTGCCGAAGACGAACACGGTCGTGAAGCATGCGACCACCAGCGACACCAGGGTGGCCTCGAAGCGCTTCGGCTCGCCGGCGCTGTCGACCAGGAAGATCCCGTAGTCGACGCCCATTCCCATCACCATGATCAGGCTCACCACGTGGATCAGGTTTGCGGGCTCGCCCAGCCACCCGAGCGCGGCGAACACCAGGCCGCCCGTCAGCAGGGACGGGCAGAGTGCCGCGAGCAGCGGCCGCAGCCTGCGGTAGCGCAGCGCCAGGGCCCCTGCGACGAGCAGGCTTCCCAACGCGATCTGTCGCAGCGTGGCCGCGCGGAACGAGCCGTAGAACGACTCGAGGAACCGGTTCTGGTCGAAGATGCGCACGCCAGGCAGGTCGCCGATCGCCTCGGCGATCTCGTCTTCCGAATCCACGGCCTGCAGGTACGTGAGCGTGGCGGTGCGGCCATCGAGCTCGAAGAACAGCGGACGCAGCAGCGGTGCGAGCGGTGAGTCGCGCAGGTGTTCGACGGTGAGGGGGTCGGGCGCTTCGCCTCGAAGATGCCGGGCGAACGGGGCCGTCGCTTCGGGTCGGAAGCCCGCGGCGCCGAAGGCACGGGCCAGCCGCTCGGGCAGGTCGGGTACGGCCGCCAGGGCCGCCCAGTTGCGTTCCTGGAGCGCGCGCGGCCACACCAGCCCCTCGATCGAGCGCACACCGCCGAGCGTGCCGTCGTCGACAAGGGGTTGGAGCCGTCGCCGCACGTCGAGGGCCTGGCCGAGCGACGCCTCGGCATCGTCGGCGAGGCCCACGACCACCCGGCTCGCATCGAAGCGCGACACGCGCGCGCGCACGCGCGCGTCCTCTGCGACCAGCTCGGGAGAGAAGCTCGCCAGGCTCGAGAGGTCGTCGTTCCAGCGCAGCATCGGCAGGCCCGTGGCCAGCACACCCACGACCCCCGCGGCCCCAACTCCCAGCGCGCCGCGTCGCCGCGCTACCGCTGCCACCGCCGCTGCCAGCGCCGAGCCAATGCGCGCCGAGCGTTCGGTGGCGGGCGGCGCGTCCTCGAGCAGGACGGGCAACGCCACCAGGGTCGTGAGCAGGGCCACGCCGATGCCGACCACGGCGAAGAAGGCGACTTCGCGCAGGCCGGGAAACGCCGTCAGCCCGAGGCCGAGAAAGCTCGCAGCCGTCGTGCCTGCACCCAGGCAGAGCGTGGGCCGCAGCAGTCGCGCCACCTCGCGTGGGTCTGCGCGGCGATCGTGTGCGCAGTGGTTCAGCAGGTGGATCGGGTAGTCGATCGCGACGCCGACCAGCGAAGCGCCGAAGGCGATGGTGAGCCCGTCGAGCCGACCGAACCACACCACTCCGAGGGTGAGCGCCGACAGGATGCCGACCAGACCCGGGAGCACCGCCAGACCGAACACCGACAGCCTGCGGAAGAACAGCAAGAAGATGCCGGCCACGCCCAGGAACGAGACCGAGCCGATCAGTGCGACGTCGCCACGGATGCGACGCTCGACGTCGACCGCGAACAGGCCGACGCCGCTGCGTTCGACGGAGAGGTCGGGCGCCTGCTCGCGGAGCCTTGCCACCGACGCATCGAGGTGGGCCATCAGGTCGGCCTGCGCGCCCGAGGCGAAGGCACTGTCGCGCGTGGCGACCAGCACCACCGCCCAGCCTCCGTCGTTCGAGACGAAGCGGTCGCCCTCCGTCCCGAGGGCCGCCGGCTCCGCGCGCATCCGCCCGACCATTCGCTCGAAGGCGCCGAGCGGGTCTTCGGGGATCACGCGTTTCAACAACGGGCCCGCCGGCCCCGCCAGCTGCTGGCGGAGTCTGGATGCGCGCTCGGCGAGGGCCGCATCCTCGGTGAGCCGCGGGATCTCGCGTTCGGGTTCGCGCGTCATCAGCAGGTGTCGCCGGGGGAAGTAGAGCTCGTAGAGGTTGCGCAGGAACTCGCCGTCCACTCCCGAGCGCGCCCAGGCCACCCCCTCGTGCGCCGCGAGGTCGGCCTCGAGCTCGCGCGCCTCGGTGAAGGCCGGGCGGCCGTCCCGAGAGAGGGTGACCACCAGGGTGCGCGAGAGCTCCGAGTCGGTGAGCAGGCGCGACAGCACGGCCGCCTCGCCCTCCCCGACCGGCAGGAAGTTGGAGATGTCCGTGCCCACGCGGATGCGCCAGGCGCAGAAGGCGACCATGAGCACCACCAGCCCGAGGAGGCCGAGGCGCACCTGGCGCGCGGTCACGGCGGTCCTTGGCTGTCGAAGGCGGCGCGCAGATCGTCCCGGGTGACCGGCTCGTCGATCTGCAGCGGCTCCAGTCGTGTCCGGGTGACGTCGCCGCCCTTCTCGAGCATCTCGAGTCCGTGCAGCGCACCGCTGTGACCGAACAGGCGCAGGTGCTCGACCACGTTCGACAGGCGACCGGAACGGGGGCGCAGCGTGAGGGTCCAGTCCTCCACGTTCCCCGCGAGCGCCACCTGGTAGTGCTGGCGCAGAGCCTCGAGGTCGCCGGCCCAGATCACCACGAACCCTTCGAGGAACATGCGGGCCGTGGGATCCCCCGAGAGATCCACGGGGGGCGCACCCCCGGCCTCGCGAAACAACATGGTCTCGCCGTCGATGAGCAGCGCAGTCTCGAGCGGGGCTTCGGTCACGCGCGCCATCGAGCTCGGCCGCGAGAACCAGAGCGTCCCGCTGCTCCGCAGCGGTTCCGAGAGCAGGGCCAGGTGCCGCTCTTCTTCGAACCGTGCGATCACCCCGGGTGCTGCGGCCATCTCACGCATGAGCGCTTCGATGCGGAGCGGCTCGTCCGCCCGCGCGATCCCTGCCCAGGGGACGGCCCACGCCACCGACAGGAGCGCCCAGCCCAGGAGCACGCCGCGCTGGCCGCTCACGGCTCGTGCGTCTCGCCGATCGGAAGCGTTCCCGCCCGCAGCAGCCCGAGCACGGTGTCGATGTCGTGGTCCTGCCGACGGTCGGCATCGAGAGAGGGCACGTGCTTGCGGACCTCGGCGTGTAGCTGCCGACTGCGCGCGCAGCAGCGGGCGGGACCGCGCAGATCGACCGCCTGGCACGCCGCCAGGGCGAGGACGGCACCCACGGTCTCGCAGAGCTCGACGATGCGCAGGCAGTCCCGCGCGGCGATCGTGCCCATGCTCACCTTGTCCTGGTTGTGCGACTCGGTGCTGCGGCTGAACGCCGCCGCGGGCATCGTCAGCTTCTGGGCTTCGGCCGTGAGCGCCGAGGCCGTGATCTGCATGGCTTTGAAGCCGTGATGCACGTGCGCGGCATACGGCTGATCGCCTTCGATGGCTACCAGGTTCTCGGGTAGGCCGGCACTGGTCGCCGGATCACACAGCAGCACCAGTTGTCGATCGATCAGATCGCAGACGCTGGCGACGCAGGCCTTGAGCGAGTCCATGGCCTGGGCGACGTGGCCGCCGTAGAAGTTGCCTGCGTGCACGACCTCTCCGCGGTCGGGGTCGAACAGCGGGTTGTCGTCGACCCCGTTCAGCTCGATCTCCAGGGTCGCGCGCGTGGTCTCGAGGACGTCGAGCAACACGCCGATCACCTGCGGCGCGCAGCGAAGCGAGTAGCGGTCCTGGAGTCGTGCAACCTCCCTCCCCGGAGCTGCCAGCGAGAGGTCCTCGCGGAGCCACTGGGCGCACTGCTCCGAGCCCGGGTGCGGTTTCCACGCGAACACGCGCGCATCGAAGTGCTCGGGGTTGCCGTGGGTCACGTCCGAGACCGCGGCGGTGAGCGCCGTGGCCATCCGCGCCAGCCGACGCGCCCGGTCCCACGCGATACAGCCGAGCGCCGTCATCACCGCCGTGCCGTTCATGATCGCGAGGCTCTCCCGCGGCCCCAGCGAGAGCGGCACCAGACCGACCTCGGCCAGTGCGTCGGCCGCGGACCGCACCCGCCCGGCCAGCGTGACCTCGCGCTCGCCGATCAACGCCGCGGCCACGTACGAGAGCGGTGTCAGGTCTCCGCTGGCGCCCACGGAGCCCTCGGCGGGGATCCTCGGCAACAGCCGCAGGTTCGCCATCTCGCACAGCCTCTCGACCAGCTCGGGCCGCACGGCCGAGTGGCCCGCCGCCAGGGAGACGACGCGCACGGCGAGCACCGCGGCGGCCTCTTCCTCGTCGAGGATGCGACCCGTGCCGCAGCCGTGAAAGCGCAGCAGGTTGTGGGGGAGGTCGTCGCGGAGCGCTGCCGGAATGGCGTTGGTCACCGAGGCACCCACGCCCGTGGTGGCGCCATAGACGTCGCCGCCGTTCGCGATCACCTTCTCGAGCACCCTGTGTGACCGCGCGATGCGCTCGCGCCCCGAAGCGTCGAGCACGAGTCGCGCGTGCCCGCGGGCGACGGCGAGCACGTCGTCCACCGATACCGTCCGTTCGGCGGGATCGCGGCCGATGAGCAGCGTGGACGTCGTTGCCGGCTCTGTCATCGCGCGATCGCCGATGGTAGCATCGAGGCACCTTTGGTTCGACTGAGTCGGTCGGGTCCGACCGGCCTCGAGTTGGGCAGACGCGGCGAGTACGCCGCGCGTTCACCCGGCTCCGATTCGGTGGCGGCCCGATGCAGAGCAGTCGCGGGAGGACCGGGTGCAGCAGCCGGTGAGGCCAGCAAGGCCCGTGGGCGTGGTGTGGCGGGGCGCAAAGGTCGCCCTGATGCTGGGCGTGCTCGGCGTGGGCGCCCTGCTGTTCGCGGGCGCCGCGGCGCTGCGGTCGCTGGTCGTGCGCGACGACGGCGGGATCGGCGCCCAACGATGGTTCCACACGGCGGTGCGCTTCTTCCTCTTCCTGTCCGAGCGCCTGGGTCTGTTGCGGGTTCGCGTCGAAGGGGCCGAGGCCCTCCGCGGCCCGGGAGCGCGGCTGGTGGTCGCGAACCACCCCAGCAGCGCCGACGTCCTCGCCCTGGTCTCGCGGGTCCCGCAGCTCGATTGCATCGTCAAGCCGAGCTGGGCACGGCACCCGTTCATGGGTCGTGCTGCCCGGGCGGCCGACTACCTGGCCGGCGACGGTGCCGGCGTGGTCGCGCAGGCGACAGCCAGGCTTGCCGACGGGCGCTCGGTGCTGGTGTTTCCCGAGGGAACACGATCTCCCGAGCAGGGCGTGCACCGCTTCCAACGGGGCGCGGCCCACATGGCGCTGCGCAGCGGCTGCGACCTGCTGCCGGTGGTGATCACCTGCGAGCCGCCGGGTGCGCTCGGCAAGGGCTGGCGCTGGTGGGCCCAGCCCGAGGGGGGGGTCACGATCCGGGCGCGGGTGCACCCCGCGATCTCTCCCAAAGCGAGCCTGGCCGGAGGCGAGACCCATTCGGTGGCGGTCCGGGCCGTGACGGCGGATCTTCAGGGGTTCTTCGAGGAGAAACTGGGATTTGTCGACTGAAGCGCTGGTGACCGAGCTCAAGGGCATCATCATCGAAGCCCTCGCGCTCGAAGACATCGACCCCGAAGAGATCGAGCCCGACGCCGCCCTGTTCGGCGAGGGGCTCGGGCTCGACTCGATCGACGCGCTCGAGCTCGCCATGGCACTCGAGGACAAGTACGGCGTCGAGATCGGCGAGGACCCGGACGAGAACCAGGCGATCTTCGCGTCGGTCAACAGCCTCGCGCGCTTCGTGAGCGAACGAAGCGGGGCCTGAGCCGCGTGGGGGACACGGGCCTGCTCGAGACGATCCGCGGGTTGATCGCGCACGAGTTCGCCATCGAAAGCGACGAGATCGCGGGGGCGACGCGGCTTCGCGAAGACCTCGACCTCGACAGCCTCGACATCGTCGCCATGGCGCAGCGGGTCGAAGAAGCGACGGGCACGCGCATCGAGGACGAGGAGCTCGCCGATCTGGGCTGCGTCGACGACGTGGTGCGGGTGGTGGCGAGCCGTCTCGAGGGTGCCGACCCGGCCGCACGGCGTTCGGATTGACCCGTGCGCCTGTCTCGAGCCGACCCCCCGCGAGTCGAAACCGCCGCCATCACGCTGGCCATCGCTCGCGATCGCGTCCACGACGCCGCCGCCTTCGACGAGCGTGTGCACGCGGTCGCCTCGCGTGTGCGCGAGCAGGGTGGCGGGCGCTGGATCCTGCACTGCGACGATGCGTTCGGGTTTGCCGTCGCGCTGTTCGGGCTGGCGCGGGCGGGCGCCACGGCCGTGCTGCCTCCGAACCGGCAGTCCGGCACCCTCGCGGGTCTCGCTCCGGGCACCGTCGGCATGCTGACCGATGCCCGCGAGCCGCTGGCGGGTGTCGGCTTCCGCATCGATCCGCTGGAGGTCGAAGCGGGGTCCGTCGCCGCGGCCGCTTCTCCCGTGGATCGCGACCGTCCCCTGCTCGAGGTCTTCACATCGGGCACCACCGGTTCGGGCAAGGCCATCACCAAGACGGTGGCGCACCTCGAAGACGAGGTGGACGTGCTCGAAGCCCATCTGGGTCCGCGGCTTCGCCATGCGCGCCACGTGTTCGCCACCGTCTCCCACCAGCATCTCTACGGGCTGCTCTTTCGCGTGCTCTGGCCGCTGGCCACCGGACGCGTGTTCGACGCGGAGAGCCTGCTCCACCCCGAAGAAGTGGTCGGTCGCATGGCGTCCGAACCCGGGGCGTCGGTCTTGGTGGCCACACCCGTCCACCTGCGGCGTTTGGTGGGCCGGGGGCGTCTCGAACGTCTGCGCGATCGCTGCGCCGCGGTCTTCTCGTCCGGCGGCCCGTTGGCCGAGGATACGGCGCGTGGCGTGGCCGACGAACTCGGCGCCGCGCCCATCGAGGTGCTCGGCTCGACCGAGACGGGCGGGGTCGCCACGCGCCAGCGCCGCCCCGGCGTCGATGACCGCTGGGACCTGCTGCCCGGTGTCGTGGCCCGCGTGCGCGACGACGGTCGCCTGGAGGTCCGTTCGCCCTTCGTGAGCGCGGGTACCCGCGATGCGGCCACCGACCAGTGCACCTTCGCCATGGGAGACCGCGCGCGCATCGGGCCCGACGGGCGATTCGAGCTCCTGGGTCGCGCCGACCGCACGGTGAAGATCGGAGAGAAGCGCGTCCACCTGCCCGACATGGAGACGCGCCTTCGTGAAGACCCGTGCGTGGACGATGTCGCGCTCACCACGCTCGGGGCAGGTGCCGACCTTCGGATCGCCGCCGTGCTCGTGCTCTCGTCACGGGGTCGCGACCGCCTGGCGGCGTCGGGTCGGCGACGCTTCGCCGGCTCGCTCTTCGATCCGCTCCTCGACCACTGGGACCGGATCTTCCTGCCGCGGCGCTGGCGTGCGGTCCCCGCGCTGCCCCGAGACCCCCAGGGCAAGGTGCCGGCCGCGGCGTTGGCGAGCGTGCTGGAACAGCCGATGGCCTCTCTCTCGGAAGGGGAGGGCCCCGGCGCGCCGCAAACCGCGAGCCCCGAAGCGACCGCTGCGCCGGGTTCGCCCGTGGTGGCCGAGCGCCGCGGACCGGACTGGATCGAGCGCGACCTCGACGTGAGTCGCGACCTTCCGTGCCTGGACGGGCACTTCCCCGATCGCCCGGTGGTCCCCGGTGTGGCCTTGTTGGGCTGGGCAATCGAGGCACTCGGTGCGCTCGAGGCCGGTCGGTTCCGGGTGCGCGAGGTGCAGGGCCTCAAGTTCCACCGCTTTCTCGAGCCCGGCGCGCGCGCGGTCCTGCGCGTGGAGATCGGGCGCGGGGGCGAACGCGCCGCATTCACGGTGCGCGACGGGGCCGAGATCGCCGCCGAGGGTCGGCTCCACCTCGAGGTCGCGCGGTGAACCGGCCCGTCGACGAGACGGCACCGGGCTGGGCCGAGACGCCCGAGCTCGGCAACGACACGGGGCTTCGCTGGGCGGCCGCGGCCTATCAGCGGCTCGGCCGCATTCCGGTACAGCTGGCGGTGTGGCCGTCCGCCTTCTACTTCCTGGCCGCGCAGCGCACCGCGCGGGAGTCGTCGCTGGACTACCTGCGCAGCGTGCACGCGATGCCGGGGGGGGCCGAGGCGCTCGCCACGCGAACGGGTCTCGCTACGCGCCCGGGTCTCGGTACGGCCTTCCGCCACTTCGTGAGTTTCGGACGCAACATTGCCGACCGGCTCGCGCTCTGGGCCGGCAGCGACTTCGAGATCCGCTACCGGGGCGACGAGCACCTGCGCGCACTGGTGGAAGCCGGGCGGGGTGGGTTCTTGCTGGGCGCGCACGTCGGAAGCTTCGACATGATGCGCGTGCTCGCCGCGCGCTACGACGTGCCGGTGAACGTGGTCATGTTCACGCGCCATGCCGAGCGCATCAACGAGCTCTTCGAGCGGCTCGACCCGAGCAGCGCGACCCGTGTGATCCAGATCGAGCCCGGCGCGTTGCGGACGTCGTTCGAGATCCGGGCCTGCATCGAGCGTGGCGAGTTCGTCGGCATCCTGGCGGATCGCCTGGGGCTCTTTCCGGGCGAGGAGCCGCTGTCGGTTCCGCTGCTCGGCCGCCAGGCGCTGCTGCCCCGGGCACCGTTTCGCCTGGCCACCGTGCTCGGGTGCCCGGTGCTGACGGCGATCTGCCTGCGTGCGGCCGACGGCGCCTACGACGTGGAGGTCGCGCCCCTGGTGTCGGGCGACCGGCTGGCTCCGCGTGACCGGCCTGCGCGCATCGAGGAGATGGCCCGGGGCTACGCCCAGCGACTCGAAGACGCGTGCCTGCGCGAGCCGCTCCAGTGGTTCAACTTCTATCCCTACTTCACCTCGCCGGAGTCCGCGTGACCAACGTTCCCCCGGTGGCCGATCTGGTTCCGCAGTCCGGTCCCATGTGCCTGTTGACCCGCGTGCGCGAGGCCGGCCCCGACTGGATCGCCTGCGACGTCGAGGCGGGCGGTAGCAGGGCGCTGGCGGACGCCGACGGTCGGCTCGGCATCCACGTGGCGATCGAGTGGCTGGCCCAGGCCGCGGCGGCTCACGGCGGACTCACCCTGCGCGATCGCGGCGAGCCCGCGCGGGTGGGGTTCCTGCTCGGTACCCGACGGCTCTCGTTCCACGGCGACTCGCTCGACCCCGGTGCGGCCTATGTGGCCCGAGCGCGACACCTGCGCGGAGAGCGCGGCCTCGTGGTCTACGACTGCGCGCTCGAGGACGCACGCGGCAACGTGAAGGTGGAAGGGCGGCTCAACGTCTACGTTGCCGACGAGCTGCCCGGCGCCCGAGAGGCCCTGTCGTGAGCGAGCGAAGGGTGTTGGTGACGGGTGCCAGCCGCGGCATCGGCCGCGCCGTGGCCGTGCACATGGCCGCCGCCGGTTGCGACGTGACGCTCGGCTGGCACGCCAGCGAAGGCGCAGCGAACGAGGCGCTGGCCGAGGCCGCCGATGCGGGGCCGGGCGACGCACGGCTGCTTCGCTTCGACGTGTCCGACCGCGAGGGCTGCGCCGCCGTGCTCGAGGCGGATCTCGCCGAGCATGGGCCCTTCTGGGGCGTGGTCTCCAATGCCGGGGTCACGGCCGACGCGCCCTTTCCGGGCATGTCGGGCGAGGCCTGGGACCGCGTGCTTCGCACCAACCTCGACGGGTTCTACAACGTGCTGCGCCCGGTGGTGATGCCGATGGTGCGCGCGCGACAGGGAGGCCGCATCGTCGTGATGTCGTCGGTGGCGGGGCTCGTGGGTCACCGTGGCCAGACGAACTACGCCGCCTCCAAGGCGGGCCTGATCGCCGCGGCGCGTTCTCTCGCCCAGGAGCTGGCCAAGCGCAAGATCACGGTCAACAGCGTGGCGCCGGGTTTCATCGAGACCGACATGGTCGCGGCGCTGCCCACGGAGCAGCTTGCCGCGCTGATCCCCATGCGCCGGATGGGCCGTCCCGAAGAGGTCGCCTCGGTGGTGGGCTTTCTCATGTCGGACGCCGCGTCCTACGTGACGGGTCAGGTGATCTCCGTGAACGGTGGGCTGGCATGAGCCAGCGAGAAGGAGCGAGTTCATGACGACCCTCGACGTCGCGATCCTGGGCGGCGGGCTCGCCGGCAACCTGCTCGCGCGCCAGCTGGTGCGCAAGCTCCCGGGCCTGCGCGTGGGCCTGTACGAGAAGTCGACCGAGCGGGGCTACAAGGTTGGCGAGTCGACCGTCGAACTCGGCAGCCACTATCTGACGCGCCGCCTGGGCCTCGGCCGCTACCTGTACGATCGGCACCTGCCGAAGAACGGCCTCCGCTACTTCTTCGACGACGCATCCCACGAAGCCCCGCTGGTGCGCATGACCGAGATCGGCAGCGAGAGCCTGCCGTTCCACCCCGCGTTCCAGATCGACCGGGCACGGCTCGAAGCCGATCTGCTGTCCATGAACCGCTCGGACGGCGTGCGCGTGAGCCAGGGCGTGGAGGTGACGTCGCTGCGCCTCGCCGAAGATGGCGGGCCCCATCGCTTCGAGGTGCTCGAAGAAGGCGCGAAGCGGCCCGTGGAAGCGCGATGGGTCATGGATGCCTCGGGGCGCGGCGGCCTGATCTCGCGGGCCCAGGGGCTTCGGGTTCGCGAGGACGATCACCGCGTGGGCGCGTCGTGGGCGCGCTTCGAGAACGTGGCCGAGATCGACGAACTCGGCGACGAGTCGTTCCGCGCACGCGTGCGATACACCTGTCGCAGCCTCTCGACCCTGCACTTCTGCTACGCGGGCTACTGGATCTGGTTCATCCCGCTGCACGAGGGCATCACCAGTGTCGGCGTGGTGGGCATCCCGCCGCGCGACGACGCGGCGATCCGAACGCCCGAGGGGCTGTGCGCGTTCCTGCAGGGTCACGGCGTGGTGGGCGAACTGCTGCGGTCGGCCAAGCTGGTCGACGCCGCGGGCCTGGGTCACCTGGCCTTCTCGACGCGACGCTTCATCTCGCCCCATCGCTGGGGATGCACCGGCGAGGCCGCGAGCTTCGCCGATCCGCTCTACAGCCCGGGCACCGACTTCATGGCGCTGGAGAACGACTTCCTCACGGATCTGGTGGATCGCGACCTGGGAAGCGGCTGCGGCGCGGACGGTGCCGAGGACGACCTGGCCACGCGCGCCGAGCTCTACGACCGGTTCCTCCACTTTCGCCACGAGGCGGCCATGCGGATCTACCGTGGCCAGTACGATCTGCTCGGCAGCGCCGAGCTGATGAAGCTCAAGTGGGACTTCGATCTCGGCTGCTACTACAACCTCTGGGTCGCGTCCTACATGCAGGACCAGCACCTCGACGGGGTCTGGCTGCGGCGCGAGGTGCGCCAGCAGCGGTTCGTGCTGCAGGCGCTCGAGAACTTCGGCCGCTTCTTCGAAGCGCTCGGGGTCGAGATCGAGGCGCGCGGCGAGTACTACCGCGGAAACCTCGACCGCCTGCTTCCTGGCCTCGACCACATCGACTTCGTCGGCGAGGTCGGCTCACCGCGCACGCACCGCTCGGTGCTCGAAAAGACGCACCAGATCTTCGACGCCGTGCGTGTGCGCGGCCTCGGCCTGATCGGCCAGGAGGCCCCCGAGCGGCAGCCGCTGAGTTCGTACATGGTGCCCCGATCGCTGCTGTGAGCGAGTCCCCGGGGACGAGCCGGCTCCAACGCCTGGTGGGTTGGCTGTGGCTTCCGGTCGGTATCGGCCTGGCGGGCGTGGCGATCGCCTGGCCGTTCTTCGCCGACGCGTGGATGGCACGGCACGGGGTCGCGCCGGTGGCCTGGGCGCTCGCGAGCCTGGCGGGCCTGGCGCTGCTGGCCCCGTCGGCGGGTCGCGCGTTGGCGCCGCCCTGGTGGGGGCGCCTGCTGTTCGTGGTGCCCTGCGTGGCGGCGGCGCTGACCGAGGAGCGCCGCTTCCTGTTGGTGGTGCCCGCGCTGGTGCAGGCGTGGGTGGCCTGGCTCTTCCTGCGCTCCCGCGCGGAAGAGATCTCGCTCTTCGAGCAGGGCGCGCGTCTGATGCAGCCCGATGCGCCCGGTTTCATCCGTCCGTACTGCCACCGGGTGAGCCGCTTGCTCGGTGGGTTGCTCGCGACCAACGCAATCGTGTTGCTGGGGCTCGCGCTGTTCGCACCGATCTCGGTCTGGAAGCTCTGGGCCAACGGCATCTTCTGGGGCCTGCTCGCCCTGCTCTGCGTAGGCGAGTACGTCGTGCGCAAGTGGCACTTCCGCTACTACACGCCGAGCGCCATCGACCGCGTGTGGGCACGGTTCTTCCCCTCCGAAGCCACCCCCGCAGGCCGCCGCTCCCAGGCCTTCGCCGACGCCATGGAGGCCCAGGGCATCGGGCCGCCCACGGTGCTGCCTTGGCGTCGACGATCCCAGAGGGTCGTCCGCCCCGGGGATCAGTCGAAGTAGTAGCTGGCACCCAGCAGGAAGAGCACGTCGTTGATGCCGTCGTTCGGCTTGCTCGTCCCTGCGTTGGAGATGTGCTGCCAGCGAACCTCGGTGTCGATGGCGATGCGCGGCCGCACGAACCAGTGTGCACCGGCACCGGCGCCCACGTTCAGGTTGAAGCCGTCCGACTGGCGCTCGAGATCGAAGTCGATGCCGACGATGCCCACGTAGATGTCCACGTACGGCACCACCACCTCTTCGGCGAAGAGGAAGTTCCAGCGCAGCGCGGTGCCGACGCCGCCACCTACGCCGCTGTGGGGCTCGGTGTTGACGAGCAGGGCGCCCTCGAAGGTCGTTTCGAGGTTGCCCCGGTACCAGGAGTCGCCGCCCACCGGGTCCGTGAGCCCGATCCCGAACCGGGGCAGCACGTTCACGATCCGCACGTCCTCGAGTTCGGCGCTCTTCTTGCGGTCTTCGTCGGACCCCACGCGGAAGCCCACGCCGTAGCCCGCCACCAACGTGGCGCTCTTGCCGCCCTGGTGGAAGCGGCCGGGTGAAGCGTCGCCCGAGGTCTCGACCGCTCGAGGCGCGCCCGGCTCCGACGTCGCCGGCGCCGATGCCAGTGCCAGAAGCATGCCGGCTGCGATTCGCACGAGAGTCCTGGTCATGGGGTCGAGGTCTCCTTGCGCCATGTGTAGCCACAGCGCGCGCCAGGGATCGACACGGACGCGTCCGGCGAGAGGAAGAAGCGCAACCACTCGACGGCATCGGGCCAGGGCAGCGCACCGCGATCGCGGGCCTCCCCCAGCGCGAACGAGATCTCCGTGCCCTCCCCTCCGGTCGTCAGCCGTAGCGCGAGGGCATGCGGCACCTGCGGCCCCGGCACCAGCGGAGCGAAGGTGGGGTCGAGGGGGGCATCGCCCGCGACCAGAAGCACCGGCGTCTCGGGCTCGCGCTCCAGGTGGCCCATGGCTTCGAGAAAGCCCGCGGCCATGGTGCCGTCGCGGTCCGCGATCGAGGCGGAGGCGCAGCGGTTGCCCGCGGCGATCGAGAACAGGCCAGCCTGGGCGTTGTGCACGGTGTGGCTGAAGCGAGCCGGGGAGAGCGGCGCATCGTCCACCACGCAGCGCAACAGGTCGAGCGATTCGTTGATGCTGCCGTGTCGCGAAGAGAACACCGTGCGCACGTCGGCTCGCAGGTCTTCGGTGGCGCAGTCGAAGGCCACGCGCAGCATCATCTTGCTGAGCGGCGTGCAGCGGCGGCGGAGCATCGGCGGCAGGAAGCGCGCGTTCGGCGTGCCTTCTTCGGCCAGCGGCGTCGGGCGCTCGGCCCACGCACGCCACGCCTCCGGGGTTTCGAGGTCCGGCGCCCAGGCCGCCCATCCCGCGACGACCAGCCTCATGGTCGGTGTCCGGTCGCTTCATTCATCGGGCGTCCTCGAGGACCAGCACACAGTTGTTGCCGCCGAAGCCGAACGAGTTGCTCATCACCAGGCGGCGGCCGGCGGGTTCGGCGGTCTCGCCCTGCGCCACCAGGTGGAGCTTCGGAAGCGCCGGGTCGGGCTCGCCGTCGTAGCAGTGCGGGGGGAGCGGCAGCGTAGACTCGCCTTCCGCCAGTACCTGCCAGCAGATTCCGGCCTCCATGGCACCGGCGGCACCGAGCGTGTGGCCGGTCAACGCCTTGGTGGAACTGCACGGGGCGTCCGGCCCGAGAACGTCGCGGACGGCGACGCTTTCCATGGCGTCGTTCAGTGGCGTGCCCGTCCCGTGCAGGTTCAGGTAAGCGACGTCGGAGGCCTCGGCGTCCGCATCGTGCAGCGCCATCTGCATGGCGGCGGCAGCGCCGCGGCCTTCGGGGTCGGGCGCAGACATGTGGTGCGCTTCGCTGCTTTCGCCGACGCCGGCGAATTGGATGCCGCCGGACGCGCGCGTCACCAGGAAGAGCGCAGCGCCTTCGCCCAGGGTCAGGCCGTCCCGGTTCGCGCTCATCGGGTTGGTACGGCCCGCCGAAACCGCGTGCAGCGCTGCGAAGCCGCGGGACGTGAGCCCGCAGCTGGTATCGCACGCCCCGGCCAGCACGGCGTCGCATAGTCCCAGGCGCAGCAGCGAGCGCGCCGATGCGAGGGCCCGGGCGCCCGAGGAGCACGCGGTCGAGATGGTGTACGCCGGCCCGCCGGTGCCGATCACCTCGGCGAGAAACGCGGCAAGTCCGCCGAACTCGAGCTGGGCATAGTCGAAGGCCGGAGCGAGCCGCTGCGAACGCTGGTGTTCGCCGATGGCCAGCTCCGCGTCCGAAACGCCCGACGTACTGGTGCCGACGACCACTGCCACGCGTTGGGGCGAGGTGGCGGCGAGGGCGTCGCGTACCGGCGTCTCGATCTGCGACAGCGCCGCCAGCGCCATGGCGTTGTTGCGGCACGCGTAGCGCGCGAGGGCCTCGGGGACTGCGGGCAGCGGCCCGGCGTAGTCGCCGCGCGGCGGGGCGTCCGGCTCGGGTGGCCGCAGGCCGGTGACGTCACCCGCCATCACGCGCGGCCAGATCTCGCCGAGCCCCGCGCCCAGCGCGTTCACCATGCCGACCGCCTCGAGGCGGCAGTCGTCGCTCATCCGGGCGCCGCGCCCGCGCGCATTTCGGCGAGCTCTTCGACCATCGCTTCGCGTACCTGGGAGCAGAGCGCCCGCACCACCTCGCGCCTCGGGCCTTCGCCGTACGGCGGGTGGACCGGCTGCAGGTAGCGGATGCGAACGTGTTCGCGCACCGGGCGCGGTGCGATCCACCCCTGGCGCGGCAGCACGCGGTCCAGGCCGTCGATCACGACGGGTTGGATCGGCAGGTCGGCATCGAAGGCCGCGCGGAATCCGCCGCGGTGAAAGGCCGCGACCTCGCCGTCGTGGGTGCGTGTGCCCTCCGGAAAGAACAGGATGCAGCCTCCGTCGCGCCGCGCCTGGGCGGCGGCCTCGGCCGCCCGCTCGAGAGCGTCCGCTCCGTTGGAGGGGTAGAAGCCCGAGAGCCGCAGGATCGCGCCCAGGAACGGCGCGCGAAACAGGTACGCCTGGGCGGGGCCGCGCAGGTTCGGCTCGTGGCCGATCAAGACCACGGGGTCGAGCCAGCTCTGGTGGTTGGCGACCAGCACGCACGGGCGGGGCGCGCCGCTGAAGTCGCCCTCCACCGAGAAGCGCGCGAAGAGCAGGGTGCGCGAGTACAGGCCGAGCCAAGCATGCGTCACCGACCGGAACCAGGGTTCGGCTCCCGACCAGAACGGCCGCAGGAGCAGGGTCACCGGGATCACCGTGAGCCCCCACACGACGCAGCCGCCCGCGAAGAGCCCCCAGCCGAGCAACGTGCCAAGGAACCGATGCAGGAAGTGCCGCCACAGCGTCCGCATGCCCGCATGGTAGGCAAGCGTGCATCGCTACACTCGGCCCCCGGAGCCTACCGTGGAAGACTTCCGGCCCTGCGCCGTGATTCCCTGCTACGACAACCCACGGACGGTGCGAGCCGTGGTGGAGCGCGTCGGCGCCCACCTCGACCGGGTCATCGTGGTGGACGATGGCAGTCACGAGCCGTGCCGCAGCGTGTTGGATGCTCTCGCCCAGGACGGGCTCGCGCGGCTGGTGCGCCGCGACCACAATGGTGGCAAGGGCGCGGCCGTGAAGTCGGGGTTTCGCGCCGCCGCCGAAGAGGGCCACACGCACGTCCTGCAGGTGGACGCGGACGGTCAGCACGACCTGGACGACGTTCCGAAGCTGCTCGACGTCGCGCGCGCCCAGCCCGAGGCGCTGGTGCTGGGCCGGCCGGTCTTCGACGAGACGCAGCCCCTGGCCCGGCGCCTCGGCCGGCAGCTGAGCGTCTTCTTCTCCGGGGTCGAAGCGGGCCACGGAATCATCGCGGACCCCCAGTGCGGCTTTCGCGTCTATCCGCTCGGGCCGGCGCTGGCTGCCGGTGCGCGCGGCGACCACATGGACTTCGATCTCGAGCTGCCGGTGCGTCTGGTCTGGGCCGGGCTGCCCGTCGTGAACGTGCCCACCCGCGTGCGCTACCTGAGCGAGGCCGAGGGCGGGGTGTCGCACTTCCAGATGCTCGCGGACAACGCGCGCATCACGCGGCTCCACACGAGGCTCGTCCTCGAGGGCGGCTGGCGCCGGATCGCGCGACGGTGAGGTGGCTTGGCGGGCTGCTCGCCTTCACCACACCGCTTTGGATCTACCTCGGGCTCTCTCGCTTCGAGCCGCGTCCGTTGCTTCTCGCCGTGGCCGCGCTGCTCGTCGGGCGCATGCTGCTACGCGCGCGACGACCCGACGCCCGGGGCCTGCGCCAGCTGGCCGTGGTGGTGGCAGCGGCTGCAGCCGTCTTCGGCGTGGCCTGGCTCTGGAACGATCCGGTGGCGCTGCTGTTGCTGCCGACCGGCATGAACCTCGCCCTGGGCTTCGGCTTCGCGCGAACCCTGCGAAGCGGCCGCCCGCTGGTCGAGACCTTCGCGCGCATGCAGGTGGACGACCTGTCGCCGAGCGAGGTCCGTTACTGCCGCCGGGTGACCGAGGTCTGGGTCGTGTTCTTCGCCATCAACGCAGCGCTCTCGGCGATGCTCGCGTTCGGCGCCAGTCGCGAGGTGTGGCTGCTCTACACGGGCCTGATCGCCTATCTGGCGGTGGGCGTGCTGTTCGCGTGCGAGTTCTCGGTGCGCGCCTGGCGGTTCGGGCGTCACGAGGGAACCCTGGTGGCGCCGCTCTACGACGCGGTCTTCGGTCTGCTCGGACACCGCGCGCCCCGGGGGCAAGGGCCCTAGCCGCGACGGTGCCAGTGGTATCATCACGATCCGCAGGCCGAGAGGGGATGCAGGTAATGACGTCGACCGCGTGGTCGCAGCGCCCGCCCGAAGAGGTCCTGGCCGTGGTCGCAAAGATCCTCGAGCAGGAGTTCCAGCTCGACGCCAGCGAGCTCGCGCTGGATACGCGCTTCTCCGAGGACCTGGATTTCGACAGCATCGATGCCATCGATCTGGCCGTCCGTGTCGAAGAAGAGGTCGGGCTCAAGGTCGAAGAAGAACGACTCGCCGAGCTGCACACCCTCGGTGACGTGGTGGCGTTGATCCAAGCAGGGCCCGCGCGCCCTTGACCGTCGCGCCTGCCGGCACCGCCGCCGAACCGACCCGCCACTGGAGCCGGATTCCCGAGCGCGGCTCGATGCTCGGGCTCCGCATCACGCTGGCCTGCTACCGATGGTTCGGCCGCTGGGTCGCCGTGCCTCTCGTGCACGCCGTCGTGACCTACTTCTATGCGACCGACCGCAAGGGCCGCGCGGCTTCGCTCGACTACCTGGCGCGGCTCCGGGACCACTGCGAACGCACGGGGGGCCCGGCGGTCCGCGCGAACCTCTGGGAGAGCTACCAGCACTACCGCGCGTTCGCGGTGTCGATCCTCGACCGGGTCGCCCTGTGGAGCGGCATGGACGGGCGCTTCACCTTTGCGTTTCCGAACCAGCAGAAGCTCGAGGCCGAGGGCGAGGCGGGTCGTGGCGTCCTGCTCCTCGGCGCACACCTGGGCAGCTTCGATGCGCTGCGGGCGTTGGCGCTGAAGGATGCCGTGCCCGTGAACGCCGTGATGTACACGGCGCACGCCTCGCGCATCAACCGCATCTTCCGCGAGCTCTCGCCCGACGTCGACATCCGCATCCTGCCGGTATCCGAAGATCCGGTGGAGACGGTGCTGCGCATCCACGCCTGTCTTCGCCGGGGCGAGTGGGTGGCGATCCTCGCCGATCGCCTCGAGCCCGGCGAGAGCGGGCGGACCCGCGGAGTCTCGTTCCTCGGCTCCGAGGCTCGCGTCCCCCGCGCACCGTTCGATCTCGCCGCGACCGTGCGGGCGCCGGTATACACGATCTTCGCGCTGCGAGATGGCCCTGCACGCTACCGGGTGGTGGCCGAGCCGCTGTCGCCTCCCGAGGGTGCGTCGCGCGAGGCGCGCGCCGACGCCATGGCTGCGACGTATGCGCAGCGACTCGAGGAAAGCTGCATCACCCATCGACACCAGTGGTTCAACTTCTACGACTTCTGGGATCGGGGAGCCGACGCATGAAGCGGGTGGTGGTCACGGGCATGGGCGGCCTGTCGTCGATCGGAAACGACTGGAAATCGGTCAGCGATCGGCTTCGCGCGGGTCGCAACGGCGTGGTGGTGCGAAGCGACTGGGACGACATCGACGGCCTGCGCACGCGCCTGGCCGCGCCGGTCGCCGACCTCGACGTTTCGGGCTATCCGCGCAAGCGTACGCGCAGCATGGGCCGCGACTCGCTGCTCTCGACGCGCGCCACCGAGCTCGCGCTCGGCGACGCCGGTCTGCTCGAGAGCCCGCTGCTGGGCGATGGCTCCACCGGCATCGCCTACGGATCGACCTCGGGCAGTCCCGCGGCCATGGGTGTGTGGGCCGACAAGCTCTTCGCGAAGCGCACCCTGAGCGGCATCGGCGCCAACGAGTACGTGCGGATGATGAGCCACACCTGCGCAGCCAACATCGCGCAGTTCTTCGGCGTGCGCGGCCGCGTGATCCCCACCTGCAGCGCCTGCACCTCGGGCAGCCAGGGGATCGGCTACGCCTACGAGGCGGTAAAGTACGGGCACCACCCCCTGATGCTCGGGGGCGGCGCCGAAGAACTGCACGAGATCGACGCCGCGGTGTTCGACATCCTGTACGCGGCCTCCACGCGCAACGACCAGCCCGAGACCACGCCGCGGCCCTTCGACGTCGATCGCGACGGGCTCGTCGTCTCGGAGGGGGCCGCCACCTTCGTCCTCGAAGAGCTCTCCCATGCGCGCGCGCGGGGGGCGCGCATCCATGCCGAGGTGCTCGGCTACGCCACCAACTGCGACGGCCGCCACATCACGAACCCCGACGCAGAGGGAATGGAGCGGGTGATGCGCATGGGTCTCGCCGACGCCGGGCGCGCACCCGAGGACGTGGGCTACGTGAACGCACACGGGACCGCAACCGAGGTGGGTGACATCGCCGAGTCCACGGCCATGCAGTCCGTCTACGGTTCGCGGGTGCCCACGAGCTCGCTAAAGAGCTACCTGGGGCACGCGCTTGGCGCCTGCGGTGCGCTCGAGGCGTGGATGACGGTCGAGATGATGAACGCTGGTTGGTACGCGCCCACGCTCAACCTCGACCGGATCGACCCGCGCTGCGGGGAGCTCGACTACATCACGGGTGGCGTACGCGAGATCGGCGCCGACTGCGTGGTGAGCAACAACTTCGCGTTCGGCGGCGTGAACACCTCGCTCGTGTTCGGGCCGCCACCGGCCTGAGCGCGAGGCTGGGGCTCGCCTTCAGCGAGGAGTTCCGATCAGGTAGGTGGCGTCGACGGGCACGCCACGGATCGAGATGCGTCCCACCTCCCAGTCGTAGTCGGCCGCGCCCACGTCCTCGACGAGACCCAGGAGGTCCTCCGGGCGATAGGCGCGCAGGCACGACACCAGGCCGTCCCAGGCGACGATGGCCGGAATCACCGGCAGCAGGTAGGTCAGGGCGAGGGCCAGGGGGCGCACGGGTCGGACGAAGGGCATCGCCAGCCATACGGCGAAGGGCGAGAACAGCATCGTCAGCATCGCCAGCGGCCTGCGCTCGACCAGTTCGAAGGCCGCGATGCCGCATCGCGAGCGCGTGGCGTCGCGCAGGATCTCTCGCACCGCGTCCGGCTCGAAGTGATGGAGCGCATTGAAGATCGTGCGCAGCCGGCGCGGCCCCGCCGGCACGCGTGCGGCGTCGATGGGCTCGCTCAGGTAGGTCGTTCGGGTTCGGCCGGGAGAGCGCGCAGGAGCCTCGGCCACCGCGGTGGGGTGCAGGTCCGACAGCCAGACCTTGACCGAGACGCCGCGCCGTTCCAGGGCCTCGGCGATGGGGCCGATCGGTCCGCCTGCCCCCGAGCACAGGTCGAGGATCTCCTCGGCGCCCGACCGCAGCAGCGCCTCTTCGACCTTCGGGGCCAGGGCGGCGGCCTGGCCGGTCACGCGGGCGGCGAGGGCCAGAAACGCGACCACCCCCCGGCGGAGCGACCCGGGCAGCCAGGACTGGTCCTGGAACTCGAACAGCCGTAGACGCGGAATCGGCACGGCCCCGATGGTACCCGGTGAAACCCGCAAGGCCGACGCTGCGACACCGGGGTGGCTGCGCCGGCTGGGGCGAACGCGGATGGTAGGCTGGGCGGATGCCGCACCTCAACCGCGAGCTGCGGATCGCCGTGGACGATCGCGTGGGCGACGTGGCTGCGCGTCTGTTGCGTCCCGCGGGCGCCCGGGCCCTCCTGGTACTGGCCCACGGCGCGGGGGCCGGCATGGACCACCCGTTCATGGAGGCCGCATCCCAGCGGCTGGCCGACCGGGCCATCGCCACGCTCCGCTACCAGTTCCCCTACATGGAGGCCGGCAAGCGCCGGCCCGACCCGAAGGCCCGGCTACTGGCGACCGTGCGCGCCGCGGTGGGCCGGGGCCTGGAGCTGGCCGAGGGACTGCCCCTGTTGGCCGGCGGCAAGTCGATGGGCGGGCGCATGACCTCGCTCGCGGCCAGCGAGGCGCCCCTCGACGGGGTCCGCGGGATCGTGTTCTTCGGCTTCCCGCTGCACGCGGCGGGCAAGCCGCCGGGCGACGAACGCGCGGCGCATCTCTCGGACGTCGGGGTGCCCATGCTCTTCCTGCAGGGCACGCGCGACAAGCTGGCCGACCTCTCCCTGCTGCGTCCGGTCTGCAAGCGGCTCGGCGACCGCGCGCAGTTGCACGTCGTCGAAGGCGCCGACCACGGTTTCCACGTGCTGGTGCGCAGCGGTCGTACGGACGACGAGGTCCAGGACGAGCTGGCCGACGCGACGCGCGAGTGGGCCGAGACCCTCGGTGGTGGCTCCGGTTAGCGCGCGCTCCCCGGTGTGCTCGCGGGCGGCTCGGGCAACGTCACGATCACCTCGTCGGCCCGCGCCTTTGGATCGAAGGCGAGGGCCAGCAGGCCCTGCGCCACGTGTTCGGCGGTGGCGAACCGCCCTTCGCGCTTGCGCGCGCGAAAGCGCTCGACCTCGGCGAAGTTCTCGGCCGTGCTGGCGCGGATCATCGCCTGCATGTCGGTGTCGATCACGCCCGGCGCGACGGCGTGGGCGCGCAATCCGGCCGCGCGCTCTTCGAGCGCGACGCACTCGGTCAGCCGGTCGACCGCGGCCTTGCTCGCGCAGTAGGCCGACCAGCCGTGGTACGGCCTTCGCGCTGCGCCCGACGAGATGTTGAGCAGGACGCCCTCTCCCTCGCGCTGACGGACGTGGTGGACGAAGGCCCGGGTGCCGTGGAAGACACCGTGGAGGTTGATGCGGACGTGCTCGTCGAACGCCTCGGCCGAGACGCTTCGCAGCGGCGCGATCGGGCCCAGCACGCCCGCATTGTTGATCCACAGGTCGATGGCGCCGAAGCGCTCGCCGGCTGCCTCGGCCAGCCGCGCGACGGCCTCGGCGTCGGCCACGTCGAGCTGGCGAGCCAGGACGCGCTCACCCTCCGGCAGTGCCGGTGTGGTGCGCGCGCAAACGGCAACCCGCATGCCCGCCGCATGCATCGCGTGCGCAACTCCGGCGCCCAACCCGCGACTCGCACCGGTGATCACGACCGTCCGGCCCCGCACGTCCATGCCTCGACCCCTTCGCGTTGGCGCCCACCCAGCCTAGCGGCGGCGAGACGCATTCTCGCGCAAGGCATGGGCCGCAGGGCTCGTGTAGCCTTGCCCCCCTCATGGGTCCCCACGGAAACGCGATCCTCCGCATCTGGCTCTTCGCGGGCATCCTGGTCGGACTCGTCGCTGGCGCGATGGTGCTGCGGGCCAATGGGCTGGCTCCTCCCGTCGACGAGAACGCTTTGCGGCTGCTGGCGTCGACCGCGGGCGCCGGCGCCCTGCAGTACGGCCTGCTGGGCCTGGGGGTCGCCGTCGTCCTTGCCGTGTTCGCCCGTGGCCGCAGCGCGCTCGAGACGTTCTCGCTGCACCTGACGCTGGCCGCGGGTCTGCTGCCGGCCGTGGTGCTGCTCCTCCTCTCCTTCGAGCGTTTCGCCACGGCGCGTGGACCGCTGGTGCTGAGGGGCCTGGCCATCGTGGCGCTGCTCGCCATGCCCTTCGTCTGGCGGCTGCTTCGGCGTACTCCTGCTCTCGCCGAGGGAATCGCCCAGAGTGGGCTGGGGCGGGTGCTGGCCGCGGTCTCTTTGGTGCTGACGACGGGCGGGCTGGGCTGGGTGCTCGCGACTGCTCCGGCACCGGCGGCCAAGCAGGCCGCCTCGGCCGCCGAACTCACGCCCGAAGAGGCCGACGCCATCGGGCGGCCGGTCTTCGAGCCCCTTCCCGAGGTCTCGCTCGCGTCCGACCGCGGTCGGGTCTTCTTGATCGGCGTGGATGGACTCAGCTGGGAAGCGGTCGACCGCGTCGCCGCGACGGGTCGGGCTCCGAATCTCGCGCGGATGAAGCGCGAGGGTGCGCACGCCGAGCTGGGTTCGATGATTCCCACCTGGAGCCCGCGCATCTGGAACACGGTGTTCACCGGCCGCCTGCCCGAGGACCACGGCATCGTGGACTTCTCGATCGTGCAGTTCCCGAGGCTCGGTGTGGCCGGCCTCGAGAAGCACCGCGAGCTGGGTGCCGTCCAGCCGATGCTCGGCGCCTTCGACAGCATCCACCGAATCCCCATCTCGAACCTGGCGCGCCGAACGAAGGCCATCTGGAACCTCGCCAGCGAGGCCGGGCTCGAAGTGGCCGTGGTGAGCGCCTGGTCCACCTACCCGGCCGAGGCCGTTCGCGGAAGCCTGGTGACCGACCACGCCTTCTACCGGCCGAGCGACTTCGACGAGCTGCGCCGGGTTCGCCACAAGGGCGCCTCGAACCACACGCGGACCTACCCGGCATCGCTGAACGAGGAGCTCGCGGCCTACGAGCTGCGGGTGGACGAGGCCGGCCCCGACACCCTCGACCGCTTTCTCCACCTGACCGACGAGGACCGGGCCCGCTTCACGGAGCTGGTGGCCGAGCGCCGGTCGACGGGTCACAAGCCTCGCATCCGGATGATGTCCTGGGCCGTTCTCAACGATCGCTTCACGCGCGACAGCACGCTGCATCTGCTCGAGCGGGGCAAGCCGGACTTCGTGTTCACCTACTACAACGCCTTCGACACCTTCGGACACATGGCCTTCGAGCTGACGGTGCCGGAGGCGCCCGATCACCAACCGGCCGACGAGATCGCGCGCTTCAAGGACTGCATGGACGAGATGGTCGTGTGGGTCGACGAGACGCTGGGCGCGATCGCGGCCCATGCCGACCCCGACACGACGGTCGTGCTGGTCTCGGACCACGGCTGGGGGCGCGAAGCCGGCGAAGAGCTGCGTTACGGGCACCAGGATGCGCCGGCTGGCGTCTTTCTCGCGACGGGGCGGGGCATTCGGCCCGGTCGCTTCGAGGGGCCGGCGATCGTCGACGTGGCGCCGACGGTCTTCCACCTGCTGGGTCTGCCCCTGTCGGACGAGCTGGAGGGCCGGGTGATCACCGAGGCGCTCGATCCCACGCTCCTCGAACCGCCCCCGGTCCGCATCGCGACCTACGACGTGGGCAAGGCCGGAACACGCACGATCCAGGCCTCGGGCGAGGACGAGGCGATGCTCGAGAAGCTGCAGGCCCTCGGCTACATCGAGTAGGCTGGTGGACGTCGAGACCGAGCGCCGGCGGCTCTCCCAGGTCTTCGACGACGTCGCAGAGCTCTACGACGAAGTCCGCCCGCGCTATCCCGAACCCCTGGTCGAGCGCATCCTCGAGGTGTCGGGCATCGGCCCGGCCGGCCGCATCGTCGAGATCGGCGCGGGACCCGGCAAAGCCACGCTGCCCTTCGCGCGGCGCGGCTACGTCATGACGTGCCTCGAGCCGGGCCCCGCGTTGGCCGCCCGCCTGGCCGAGCACGTGGCGCCGTATCCCCGGGTGTTGGTGGAGGTCGCGCGCTTCGAAGACTGGCAGCTCCCCGAGGAGCCCTACGACCTGCTGATCTCGGGGCAGGCCTTCCACTGGGTGGACCCGGCCGTGGCGTACCAGAAGTCGGCGAATGCGCTGCGGCCGGGAGGCTGGATGGCGACGTTCTGGAACAAGCCGGTGCCCGAAGCCGAGGCGGAGCCGATGCACGGGGCGATCCTCGAGGCGTACCGCGAGCACGCACCGCACCTGATCGAGCGAGGCGGCAAGAGCATCACCAGCCACGGTGACCCCGCGGAGCGGATCGCCGAGAGCGGCCGTTTCGATCCCGCACTTCGCGAGGTGTTCCCATGGCAGGCGCGCCACACGCCGGACCACTACACCCGGTTGCTGCGCACGCACTCGGACCACCGCGCGCTCGCGCCCGCCGTGCTCGACCGGCTGGTGGACGGCGTGGCCCGTGTGATCGAACGCGAGGGCGGCGTGTTCACGGTGGATCACATCGCGGAGCTCTACATGGCGCGGAGGGCTGCATGAGGTACGAAGGCCGGAGGTCGAGATGACGGGCCGTCGCGTGGCGCTGGTGACCGGGGCCAGCCGCCGCGGGGGCATCGGTTGGGCCGTGGCCCAGCGGCTGGCGCAGTCGGGGTGTGACGTGGCGCTTCAGGCCTACCGCGCCTACGACGCCGAGCAGGGCCGAGGCGCCGAGGAGACCCCCGAGGACCTGGCCGCCGAGCTTCGCACGCTCGGTGTGGAGGCCAGCGCGATCGAGGTGGATCTCGGCCGCGCCGAAGCGGCGGCCGAAGTGATCGACCACGTTCACGATGTGCACGAGCGGCTCGACGTGTTGGTGGTGAACCACACGCATTGGAGCGGCGCGCCGATCCACGAGATCTCTGCGGACGAGATCGACCGCGCGCTCTCGGTCAACGTGCGCGCCAGCATGCTGCTGATCGGCGCATTCGTGCGTCGCCACGATGGGGCGCCCCACGGCCGGATCGTGCTGATGTCCTCGGGCCAGCACCTCGGCCCGATGCCCGGCGAGTCCTGCTACGTCGCGTCCAAGGGCGCGCTGCACGCGCTCACCACGAGCCTGGCGGGCGAGCTCGCCGGTCGGGGCATCTCCGTGAACGCCGTGGACCCGGGGCCCACCGACACCGGCTGGGTGAGTGACGCCTTCCGCCCCGAGCTGCTCGCGCGTGCGCCGCGCGGTCGCATTGGCGAGCCGGACGATGCGGCTCGGCTCATCGCCTGGCTCTGCTCCGAAGACGCCGACTGGGTGACGGGCGAGCTGGTGGCGTCTCGCGGCGGGTTCGGTTCGGCGCGCTAGAACGCTGCACGGCCGTTACTTGATGCGCAGCTTCCACTTGTGGACGGCGAGCTCGCGCCCGCCGGCAACGATCTTCAGCTGCATGTCGTAGGTGTCGGGCTCGAGCGAGCGCAGGGCCGCCACGCGCGACTTCACCTGGAAGCGCCCGGGCTTGCGCATCTTCGACGCCATCACCTCGCGCAGCATGCGTTCCCCGCCGAGTCGGGCCTCGACGATCTCCTCTACCTCGATGGGCCGGCCGCCTGGGGTCTTCGAGAGCTCGACCAACGCGTTGTAGCCCGCCGGCCTGGCAAAGGGCCCGCCTCGGCGCATGCTGCCGTGCACGTCGATCTTGACGAAGCGCGCACGGGTCGCGGGCGGCTTCGGAGCGGCGCGCTTCGGCGCGGGCGCTGCGGCGATGGGCTTGGTGGGGGCGGTTGTCGCACCCGTCGGCGCCGCCGCGCCCGCGTCGCCACCCGTCGGCGGTGTGCCCGCGATCGCCGTGGCGTCACCCGGCGCGGCGCCGGGATCGGCCGCCGTGGTGTCGCTCGCTGCGGCCGTGCCCGTCGTGCCACTCCCGGCGGCCGCAAAGCCGGCCGGGTTCGGGGCCCCTCCCGCGCCCATGGCAGCCGGGGATGCGACCCCACCCACGGCAGCCCCACCCTGCGCGGGTTCGACCTGGGGCTGCCCGGGCTGCAGCAGCAGCGCCACCAGGGCCACCGCGAGAATCGCGACGAGCCCCCCGGTCGCCGCCAGCGGCGGAACCCGTCGCACGGCACCGGTCACGGTCTGCAGCGCATTGCGGAGGGTCTCGCCCGGGGCCGTGCGGGGCTCGCGCGTGAGCGTCGCCACCTGCTCGGGAGTGAGTGGCGCCGTCACCGCGGCGCTCGGCGTGTTGCCGGCGATGGCGTCGGCAAACTCCGACGCATTGGCGAAGCGCTCGCCGGTGTCCTTGGCCAGCGCGCGGAGGATCGCGGACTGAAGCGCGGCGGGAACGTTCGGCGACAGCTGGTCCAGCGGCCGGGGCGGAAGTTCCACGTGCGCGCGCATGATGTCGAAGTCGCTGTCTGCCTCGTACGGAAGCTGGCCGGTGAGCATCTCGTAGAACACGATGCCCAGGGCGTAGAGGTCGGTCCGTGGATCGATCTCGAGGCCGCGGATCTGCTCCGGCGCCATGTAGGCCGGCGTGCCGACCACCATGCCCGTGCGCGTCATGCGCGAGCTTCCCACCAGGTGGGCGATGCCGAAGTCGAGCACCTTGACCTGGCCGCGATCCGAGAGCATCAGGTTCGAGGGCTTGAGGTCGCGATGCACCACGCCGGCCGCGTGGGCGTAGCCGATGCCAGACAGCGCCTGCTGGAAGAGCGGCAACGCCTGCTCGGTGGGCAGGCCGCCTCGCCGGGTGATCTCGCCGAAGGGCTTGCCATCGACGTATTCCATCACCAGGAACAGGCTGTCCTCGTGGGAGAAGAAGCGGTAGACCGTCGCGACGTTCGGGTGGTCGAGCTTGGCGAGCACGCGCGCTTCGGCCCGGAAGCGCTCGGCGATCTCCTCGTTGTAGGCCAGCTCCTGGCGCAGGCGCTTGATGGCCACCACCCGGTCGAGTTCGATGTCGACCGCGAGATAGACCTCGCCCATCCCCCCTGCACCGAGGCGCTCGGTGATCCGGTAGTGCTCGAGCGTCGTTCCGATCATCGGTGGCCGCCAAAGACTACATCGGCCACAACTGGCCGGGAAACGCTCGTTTCGAAGGGTCGAGGTTGCAGCAGGGCCGCCCCAAGCTATCGGTCCCCCATGCCGATCCGGCGCGTCTGCGTCTTCTGCGGTTCGAGCCCCGGGCACGACCCTGCCTACACCGCGGCGGCCCAGCGCCTGGGGGAGCGCCTGGCCGCCCGTGGCCAGGGCCTGGTCTACGGCGGAGGCGACGTGGGCCTGATGGGCGTCGTGGCCAACGCTGTGCTCGAGGCCGGCGGCGAGGTCGTCGGCGTGATCCCGCGAGCCCTCTACGACCGCGAGGTGGGTCACGAGGGCCTGACCCGCCTCGAGGTCGTGGACGACCTGTTCGCACGCAAGGCCCGGATGCTCGAGCTGGCCGATGCCTTCGTGTCGCTGCCGGGTGGCGTGGGCACCCTCGACGAACTGTTCGAGGTGCTCACCTGGGTGCAGCTGGGCTACGTGTCGAAGCCGAGCGCCCTGCTCGAGGTCGGGCGGTTCTGGGCGCCGCTGCTGGCCTTTCTCGACCAGCAGGTCGAGGCGCGCTTCCTGCGGCCCGAGCATCGCGCCCTGCTGCTCACCGACGACGAGCCCGATCGGCTGCTCGACCGTCTCGAGGCCTGGCGCCCCGAGGCCCTCGACAAGTGGCTCGATCGCTGAACCCATCCTGGAGAGACCCACCGCATGACGCCCCGTGTGCTGCTGCTCGACCTCGACGACACCATCCTGTCCTACTCCGGCGTGGCAGATGAGCTCTGGCACGAGCTGGCAGCCGAGCATGCCCCGGCGCTGGGCGTCGGGGCCGACGCGCTCGCGAACCAGCTCGACACCAGCCGCAACTGGTACTGGACGCACCCGGTGCTCTCCGACGAAGGGCGGCTCGACATGCGCGGCGCCAGGCGCCGCATCGTCCAGCACGCCTTCGAGGCGCTCGCCCTCACGGCCCCGGCCGTGGGTCAGCAGATCGCCGACCGTTTCACCGACACGCGCGAGGCCCGTGTAGAGGCCTTCCCGGGTGCAGTGGACAAGCTCGCCCAGTGGCGGGCTGCCGGGGTCCCCCTGGCGCTCTGCACCAATGGCCACCCCGATTTCCAGCGCGCCAAGATCGAGCGCTTCGACCTCGAGCAGTACTTCGCCGCGATCTTCGTCGAGGGCGAACTCGGCTTCGGCAAGCCCGATCCCCGGGTGTTTCGTGGGGCGCTCGAGGCCCTCGGGGCCCAGGCGGAGGAGGCCTGGATGATCGGGGACAACCTCTACCGCGACGTACACGGGGCCCAGGAGGTGGGCATCCACGGGGTCTGGGTCGATCACCGGGGCCGAGGCCTGCCCGACGACCCGATCGCCACGCCGGATCGCATCGTGACGGCCATTGCGGAGATCGAGCTGGGGGCATAGAATCAGAATCAAATTCGGATTCTGATTCTGTTTCGGGCTGCAGAGCGGCTCCAGGACGGACGATCAGGGCCGGCGGGAAGCCCCATGACCCAACCGACCGACCACGAGACCGACCGCTCCAGAGACCTCGCGAGCATCTCGCGCCCCAAGCAGGCGCGCAGCCAGAGGACCCTGCTGCGGATCCTCGAGGCCGCAGAGGCTCTGATCCACGAGAAGGGCCTCGACGACGCGTCCATCCCCGAGATCGTGCGGCGCGCCGGGTCGTCGGTGGGCGGCTTCTACGCCCGCTTCAAGGACAAGAACGAGCTGCTGCGGGCGCTCGAAGAGCGCTTCTTTCGCGACGTCTCCGATCGGGTCGACGCCCTGGCCGACGCCACACGTTGGGAGGGCGCGCGGGTGGCCGACATGGTCGAGGCCTGCGCGGCCGAACTGGTCACCGTGGTTCGCGAGCGCCGCAACCTGATCGCGGCATTCCTGCATCGCGCCGTGCACGACGAGGCCTTCAAGGTCGAGGCCGTGCGCTTTCGCGAGCTGCTGTCGTCGCGCATCGGGGGCTTCCTGCTCACCCGCCGCGACGAATTCACCCACCCCGATCCCGAGCGCGCCGTCGATCTCGGCGTGCTGTTCGCGCTCTCGTTGATGATCCAGTCCGTTCTGCTGGAGGGGGTTCGCGCCGGCGGCCGAAGCCTCTCCGACGCCGATCTCGCCGAGGAGATCGCACGCAACTTTCTCGCTTACGTAGGCGTCCCCGACGCCACCTCCGCGCCCATAGGAGCCAGACCGTGAAGTACGAGCAGAAGAACCCCGTCCCCGTGCCGCAGAGCGGCCCCTTCTCCGACGTCGAGAGCACCATGCAGACGGTGTTCGACTGGGAGTACGCGCTGAAGCAGCAGAACCTGCTGGCGCTCTATGAGAAGGGCAAGCGCAACAACTGGAACGCCACCGAGCTCGACTGGGGCGCGGACGTCGACATCGAGCGGATCATGCGTGAGCGCGCGGCCAACATGGCCGGAAACGACATGATGGCCAAGGTGCTGGCGCCGCCGCGCGACCTCACCGACGCCGAATCCGTCGAGCTGCAGCTCAACATGAACGCCTTCATGCTCTCGCAGTTCCTGCACGGAGAGCAGGGCGCCCTGCTCGCCACCTCGAAGATCGTGCAGACCGTGCCGTGGGAGGAAGCCAAGTTCTACGCGGCCAGCCAGGTGATGGACGAGGCTCGACACGTCGAGGTGTACCACCGATACCTGACCGAGAAGCTCGGCATCTCCTACGAGGTGCACCCCAGCCTGCAGGTGCTGCTCGACGACATCATCCGCGACTCGCGCTGGGACGTGACGTTTCTCGGCATGCAGATCATGGTGGAGGGCCTGGCCCTCGCAGCGTTCGGCCTGCTGAAGATGATGATGCCCGACGAGCCGCTGATCCAGGACATCACGTCGCGCATCATGGCCGACGAATCGCGCCACGTGGCGTTCGGCGTGATCACCCTCGAGGACATCTACACCAAGCAGATGGGCGCGTCGGAGCTTCGCGAGCGCGAGGACTTCGTGATCGAAGCGACCTACATGCTTCGAGAGCGGCTGCTCATGCACCAGGTGTTCGAGCGCCTGGACTGGGACGCCGACGTCTGGGTGCCCTGGGCGACGAACACGCCGTTCATGAAGGGCTTCCGGCAGATGACGTTCTCGAAGATCGTCCCGAACCTGAAACGCCTGGGGCTGCTCACGCCGCGGGTGCGTGCCGAATTCGAGAAGCTCGACCTGCTGCGCTTCGAGAACCTGAAGGACTCGGTCGAAGAGCCCGAGGCCACGCCGCCCCAGGAGCTGGTGGCGCTTCTCATGCAGATGCTGGCCAAGGACGCCGAGGCCCAGACCGCAGCGTGACCCTGCGGGTGCCGGCGGGGGGCTCGTCCCCCGCCCGGCGCGCGCCAGCCGCCCGGGCAGCTCTCGGGGATTGCCCGGGGGTTGCCAAGGCGGCCCTCCGTCGATCAACCTCCGTGCTCCGAAAGGCGGGGGCGAGGAGTCGATGGGCAAGATCCGGGTAGCGATCGTGGGGGTGGGCAACTGCGCCAGCTCCCTCGTGCAGGGGATCGGCTACTACGCGGGCCGCGAGCCGGAGTCGGCGGTCGGTCTCATGCACTGGGGCCTCGGGGGCTATGCCCCGACCGACCTGGAGATCGTCGCGGCTTTCGACGTCGACCGGCGCAAGGTCGGACGCGACGTCTGCGAGGCCATCTTCGCCCGGCCGAACTGCACCACCGTCTTCCACCCCGACGTCGAGAAGACCGGCACCACCGTGAGGATGGGTCGCGTGCTCGACGGCGTGTCGGACCACCTGGCCGGTCAGCCTGAAGACCGCACCTTCCTGGTCGCCGAGGCCCTCGAAGCCGATGCCGAAGAGGTGGTGCGCGTGCTGCGCGAGGCGCGCGCGGAAGTCGTCGTGAACTATCTGCCCGTGGGTTCGGAGGCCGCGGCGCGCTTCTACGCCGAGTGTGCGCTCGAAGCGGGGTGCGCGCTGGTCAACTGCATCCCGGTCTTCATCGCCAGCGACCCCGCCTGGGCAGCGCGCTTCGAGGCGCGGGGCTTGCCCATCGTCGGCGACGACATCAAGGCCCAGCTCGGTGCGACCATCACGCACCGCACGCTCACCGACCTGTTCGCCCGCCGTGGCGTGAAGCTCGACCGCACCTACCAGCTCAATACCGGTGGCAACACCGACTTCCTGAACATGCTGAACCGCAGCCGGCTGGCCTCGAAGAAGACGTCGAAGACCGAAGCCGTCCAGTCCGTGGCCGCGGACCGCCTGGCGGACGAGGACATCCACGTCGGCCCCAGCGACTACGTCGCCTGGCAGGACGACAACAAGGTGTGCTTCCTGCGCATGGAGGGCCGCCTGTTCGGCGACGTCCCCATGAACCTCGAACTCCGCCTGTCGGTAGAGGACTCCCCGAACTCCGCCGGCGTCTCGATCGATGCCATCCGCTGCGCCAAGCTCGCCATGGACCGCGGCGTGGGCGGCGTGCTGCACGGGCCCTCCTCCTGGTTCATGAAGCACCCGCCCCGGCAGGTGAGCGACGACGAGGCCCACCGCGAGGTGGAGACCTTCATCCGGGGCTGAGCCCGGGCTAGCGCGAAGCCCCCGGTCCCTCGAGCGCGTCGAGCAGGTCTTCGGCCCGGTCGAAGAGCGCGGCCCCCACGGCGCCGGGCGCGGCCATGCGCACCTCGTGGTCGGGGGTGACGCGCACGCCGGGCACGGCGCCCGCCATGAGTTGCACCAGCCGCTGCGGATCGACATGGGAGGTCTCGGCGGCCTGCAGCACGATCTCGCCGCGCTGGCTCGACACCGAGACCACGCCGAGCCGCCGTGCGCGAATCTTCAGGTGGATCACGCGCAATAGACTCTGCGCGGCATCGGGTAGCGGGCCGAAGCGATCGAGCAGTTCGTCGCGCAGGCCTGCGGCCTCGGCCTCGTCGCGCGCGCCGCCCAGCCGCTTGTAGAGCACCAGACGCTGGCTCACGTCGGTCACGTAGTCGTCGGGCAGGCGCGCGCCGACCGGCAGGCGGATCTCGGGGTCGATCTCCACGTCGTGATGGCCGCCCTTGAGCTCCTCGATGGCCTCTTCGAGCAGTTCCATGTAGGTCTCGTAGCCGACGGCGCCCATGTTGCCCGACTGCTCGGCGCCGAGCAGGTTGCCCGCACCGCGGATCTCGAGGTCCATGTTGGCCAGCCGATAGCCGCTGCCGAGTTCGGTCAGGTCCTGGATCGCCTCGAGGCGGCGCACCGCATCGCGCGTCATGGCACCCTCGCCCGGAACCAGCAGGTAGGCGTAGGCGCGGCGGGTGCTTCGGCCGACGCGGCCGCGCAGCTGGTACAGCTGGGCCAGGCCCAGCGCGTCGGCGCGATCGATCAGGATCGTGTTGGCGCGCGGGATGTCGAGCCCGCTCTCGATGATCGTGGTGCACAGCAACACGTCGGCCTCGCCGTGCAGGAAGCGCATCATCTTGTCCTCGAGTTCGCGCTCCTTCATCTGGCCGTGGGCCACGATCACGCTCACCTCGGGCACGACCCGCTCGAGCAGCTCGGCGAGGCTCGCGATGGTGCGTACCCGGTTGTGCACGAAGAACACCTGCCCGCCCCGGCGCACCTCGCGCAGGATCGCCTCGCGGATCATCGCCTGGTCGAAGCGGCAGACCTGGGTGCGGATCGCCAGGCGGTCCGGCGGCGGCGTGTCGATGACCGAGAGATCACGCAGCCCGGTGAACGCCATCTGCAGCGTTCGCGGAATCGGCGTCGCAGTGAGCGTGAGGACGTCTACCGTCTTCTTGAGCGTCTTGATGCGCTCCTTGTGGGCGACGCCGAAGCGGTGCTCCTCGTCGACGACCAGAAGACCCAGGTCGCGGAACGAGACGCTCTTCTGGAGCAGCCGGTGCGTTCCCACCACCAGGTCGACGCTTCCGTCGGCGAGGCCTTCGAGCACCTTGCGCGAGTCCTTGGGTGAACGGAACCGCGAGAGCGATTCGATCCGCGCGCCGGTGCCTTCGAAGCGCTTCTCGAAGGTCTCGAAGTGCTGCTGGCAGAGCACCGTGGTCGGCACGAGCACGGCGACCTGGCGCCCGTCCATCACCGCGCGATAGGCCGCGCGGGCCGCGACCTCGGTCTTGCCGTAGCCCACGTCGCCGCATACCAGACGGTCCATCGGCCGCGCCTGCTGCAGGTCGGCCAGCGCGTCGTCGATGGCACCCTTCTGGTCGGGCGTCTCCTCGTAGGGGAAGGCCGCCTCGAACTCCTCCATGGCGCGGTCCCGGGGTGAGAACGCGTGGCCCGGTGCCAGTTCTCGGGCGGCGTGTACCGCGAGCAGTTCACGCGCCATGTCGCGCATGGACTTCTTGACCGCGCGCTTGGTCTTCTCCCAGCTCTGGCCGCCGAGCCGATCGAGGCGGGGCTCGGCACCGTCGGAGCCCACGTAGCGCTGTACCAGGTTCAGCCGGTGGACCGGCAGGAAGAGCTTGTCGCCGCCCTCGTATTCGAGCCGCAGCATCTCTTCGGTGACCCCGCCGAGTTCGAGCATCACCAGCCCGCGATAGATGCCGATGCCATGCTCCGCGTGGACCAGCAGGTCGCCGGTGGCCAGTCGCTCGAGCGCCAGCGCGGCGTCCGCGCCGCGGGTGGCGGCGGTGCGCCGCCGTCGCTCACGGGGCCCGAAGATCTCCTCTTCGGTCACGACCGCGAGCTTCTCCGCGGGAAGCGCGAAACCCTCGGGCAGCGCCGCGATGCGCACCTCGACCTCGCCCGGGGCCGACCACGTCCAGAGCGGCGCCGGGTCGCGTGTCAGGGTGGTGGCCACGCCGTACTCGTCGAGCAGGGTGCGCACGCGCTCGGCGCTGGAGAGCGAGTTCATGGCCAGCACCACGCGGTGGCCGAGATCTTCCCAGCGTACGAGGCGGGCGGTGAGGGGCGCGAGCGCGCCTTCGTCGCGCGGCTGCTGACGCGCGCCGCGCAACTCGGCGGCGAGCTCTTCCTGGCCGTGGGCGCGCACCGAGAGCGCGGTCTCGGGACCCTGGACCTCGAGCCGTGCGATGTGCGCGGGCCCGCGCGCGGCGATCGAGGCGCGGACTGCGTCGGCCGGCAGCACCACTTCTTCGGGTTCGCAGACCAGGCGGTCGTTGTCGCGGGCCGCGTCGTAGCTCTCGAGCACCTCGGTCGCGAAGCGGTCGAGACGCGCGTGTCCGACCTCGGGCTCGACCAGCGCCACGCCGGCCTCGGCGGGAAGAAAGTCGAAGAAGGTCTCGAGTTCGGGCTGCAGCAGCGGCGACATCGCCTCGGCCCCCGGCGGCAGCGCCCCCCGAAGCAAGGTGTCGAGAAGCTGCGAAACCGTCGCCTCGCTGAGCTTCAGCTTGCGCGCGCGATCCCGGATGGCGTCGGTGCGTTCCACCACCAGGTCGCGATCGCCCAGGATCTCGCGCGGCGGGGCCGCGACGAAGCCCGCGATCTCCTGCTGGGAGCGCTGGCTCGCCGGGTCGAACTCGCGAATCGACTCGATCTCGTCGCCCAGCAGCTCCACGCGCACCGGCCGTGCGCGGTGGGGCGGGAACACGTCGAGAATGCCGCCTCGCACGGCGAACTCGCCGCGCTCTTCCACGACGGGCTGGCGCGTGTAGCCCGAGCGGACCAGCCGGGCCGCCAACTCGTCGCGATCCAGCGCCTGACGCACGCCCACGCGCACCGAACGATCGAGCACTGCGCCCCGCGCGGGCACGCGCAGCGCAAGGGCCGCCCACGGGGCCACCACCACGGGCGCTTCGCCGGCGGCGAGCCGGTAGAGCACGTCCATGCGCTGCGCGACCACGAACGGCTGCGGCGAGAAGCGGTCGAACAGCGGCGCATCCGGATGCGGGAAGGGGCGCACGCGTCCGCCCTCGTCGGGTGCCGGCTCGCCGAGCGCCTGGCGGAGCGCCTCGACCAGCGCGTCGGTCTCCTTCGCGTCGTTCGCCACGATGAGCATCGGCGCGTCGTCGCCGTGCGCCTGGACCAGTCGCGCCAGCACCGCCGCCCGGGCCCCGCCGCGCACGCCGTGAAGCCGCACCGTCCCCGGGTGGTCGCGCACCCACGCCGCGATCTCGGCGAGCGACTCGAGGGCGCGTTCGGGCGCTGCATCCTCTCGGGCGTCTTGCTTGGGGTCGGGCAGGGTGCTCTCCGCGGGTTCCGGTGCCTGGCGAGCGTTCTCCAAGCACAGCAAGCCCCGCCTCCGCGAGGGAGGGGGGCCCGGCTTCCTTCGATGACCCGGAGAGTCTAGCCCTTGGCGGTGACCCCGAGCACCGAGCGGATCAGGCGGAGCGTCCGGTCGGCCAGTGCGGGCCAGGCGTGTTCGGCGTCGAGGGCCTTGCGCCCCTCCGCGCCCAGGCGCGCGGCCAGATCGTCGTCGGTCGCGATCGCCCGCAGGGCCCGTCCAATGCCCTCGGCGCCTGCGCCCTCGTCGAGCAGCCACGCCGATCGATCGTGCGTCAGCGTGTCGGCCACCGACGCGTAGGCCACGACCGGAACGCCCGCCTCCAGGTAGCCCAGCAACTTGATCGGAAAGCCGCCGGGCAGCCGCCGCGGCAACACCGCCACGCGCGCCGCGTGCACCAACGCACGGGCGTCTTCGGGCGAGCGCGCGACGAAGCGCCGCAGGTGCGGTAGCGGTGGCCCCGCCGGGTCGTGGGTGGCGAGCACGACCGGGAGTTCGGGCAGCCCCGCGGCTGCGAGGTCGAGCGCTTCGAGCCCCTGGTAGCCGTCGAGGTTGCCCGCGTAGACGGCGAACCGGCCGGGTGAAACACCCGCGCGCGCGCACGCGTCGGTCTGCATGGCTGCCGAAGGCGGTGCTTCGACGAACAGGCCGGGAGGGATGCGCGCCACGGGGCCCCGCGCGCCGGGTCCCAGCGCACGCTCGGCGTGTCGCGAAAGGCAGAGCAGGCCATCCGCGCCGCCGACCGCCAGGCGATCGATGCGCGTCCCCAGACGCTCGAGTGCGGCGCCGGCGCGCGGCGCCGCGTAGGTCGGCAGTTCATGGGCGAAGATCGCGTGCGCGGCGTAGACCACCGGCGGTCCGCCCAGCGCGCGCACGGCCTGTGCCACGAGCGCGGCTTCGGCGTTGTGGGCGAGGGCCACGTCGAATCCGCGCATCCGCGACGCGAAGCGCGAGAGCAGCGCGAGGTCGGCTACCGGTTTGCCCAGGCTCGGGCCGGCGCGGTGGCGCCTGGGCGAGAGCCATGTCGGAGTGCGCACGATCGGCAGGGCGCCGGTGTCGCGCCCGTCCCCGCGGCCGTAGCAGAAGAGCGTGACCTCACAGCCGGCTTCGCGGAGCGCCCGCGCCTGGTCGCCGACGTACCGCTGTGAACCCTGGGCCACCGGGAAGGCGAACGCCCCGAGCAGCGCGACCCTCACGCCGCGAGCTTCTCCTCGCGCTCGACGCCGCGGGTGCCGCGCAGCTCGCGCCCCAGCACCAGCAGCTCTCGCAGGGCGCGCAGTACCACACGCGGGTGTGCACCCGACTGGCTTCCATGACGGCGGGGTCGATGCGACACCGGAACCTGGTGGATGCGAAAGCCGGCAGCCTGGGCGCGCATCAGGATCTCGGTGTTGACGAATGCGCCCACCGACGCGATCGGGATCGCCTCGAGCACGTTGCGATGGAACACCTTGAAGGCGCAGTCGACGTCGCGTACGCGCAGCCCGAACAGGCTGCGTACCAGCAGCGCCCAGCCCAGTCCGAGCAGGCGGCGGCCCAGCGGGTCGCGGCGTGGCATGCGATACCCTGCGACCACGTCGAAGCGCTCGGTGTGGACGAGCAGCTCACCGAGTTCGCGCAGGTCGAACTGGAGGTCGGCGTCGCTGAAGAACACCAGCTCGCCGCGTGCGGCGCGCAGGCCCGACCGAAGCGCCGCGCCGTAGCCGAAGTTGCGCGCGTGGGTCACCACGCGGATCTCGGCGTGTTGGCTGCGGCGGTGCGCGATCACCTCGGCGCTGCGGTCGCGGCTGCCGTCGTCGACGACCACGATCTCGAAGGGCGCCCCCAGGCCCCGGCCGATGACCGCGGCTGCGTCGAGCAACGGCCCCACGTTCTCCTGCTCGTTCCAGACCGGAAAGACGAGCGAGAGACTCGGTCGCGTCTCGCTCACTCCAGGTACCCGAGGGCCTTGAGTCGGGCGGCCACCCGCGCTTCTTCTTCGGCCGTGTAGTCGGTGGGAGCCGGGGCGGCCGGGTCGGGGCCGTCGCGCGGTTCGATGCCCATGGCCGCGAGCAGGGCGGGTGCCACGTCTACGAGCCCGGCGCCCGCCGCGAGCCGCGGCGCGCCCTCGCCGTGCGCGATCCAGATGCCTTCCGAACGATGTGTGCCGTTCATGCCGCGGCCGCGCCCTCCTCCGTAGGCCCCGGGTTCGAGCGTCGAGATCGAAGCCGCGGGCCCCTCGTCCCAGCGCGTGGGAACGAGGGACAGACCGTAGCCGTCCGTGAGCGCCAGCTCGACGACGATGTCGGGGGCGTTCGAGACGAAGGGCCCCTCGTACACGTCCTCGCGAGGCCGAGCTCGCGCGACCACGGGCCGGCCGCAGGGCAGCTTCCATGCTTCCAGGGCGTCGATCACGCGGGTGCGCACGCGTTCGTAGTCGGCATCGGCCACACACCCTTCGGCTTCCCGGCTGGCCCGGTTGATCCACACCCCCGGTTGGGTGTTGGCCTCCTCGCTGAAGGCGAGGGTCCTCGACCAGTCGGTGCCGCCGAAGCGCACGGCGCTCTCGAGGCGCGCAGCCGCAGGTCGTGCGCGTCGGAAGACCGTCTGCGCGAGGCCCGGAGGCAGCACGCGCAGGGCCAGGTCGCGCAGGCCCCGCGCCGCACCGCCGACCGGGGACCCCGGGCGGCGTACGAGCAGGTCCTGGTCCGCCAGGTAGCGGCCGAGGTGCGCCACGTGCACGCCCGCACCACCGAAGCCGTGATCCGACACGAGCGCGCAAGGATGGTGCTCGCCGAAGGCCTCGCGCAGCTCGCCGCAGGCATCGTCCAGGCGCTCGTAGACCGCAGCCAGCGCATCCTTGCGCGCCGCACTCGCGCCCGGGTCGTGACGCGGCGAGCCCGGGTCGTGGTCTCTCCAGTAGTGGTGTGCGGCGGTGTCGCTCTCGGAGAACACGATGCACACGAGGCTCGGGTCGCGACCGCTGGCGCGCAGCCGCCGAAGCGCCTCTTCCGCAAAGCGTGTCTTGCGTTCGACGCGCGCGAGCAGCGTCTCCATGGCGCGTTCGTGGAAGGCCTCGGCCTCGGCGCTTTCGCGCAGGTCGGGGCGCATCCAAGGGCCCGCGGCCTCGGCCACGGCGCGGTAGAGCGCGGGGTCGCTCGCCTGGGCGGCGTCGGTCCCGCTCGAGACCGGCGCGTCGAAGCCGCACACCAGCAGTCCGTCCACCGGCTCGGGGGGGAAGGTCGCGGGCATGCCGAGGGCCAGCACGCGACCCCCGGCCTGGGTCACCCGGGCGAAGATCGATGCCCCGCGGCGGTCGGACGCGTTGGTGAAGCGGATGCGGTAGGCGCCGGGCACCTTCTGGGTGAAGTCGAAGACGCCGTGGCGGCCCGGCCCGAGACCCGTGAGAAAGGTCGACCAGGCGGGAAAGGTCATCGGCGGAACCGTGCTCGGGAGCGGCGCGTGCTCGCCCGCCTGCATCATGCGGGCGAGGTTCGGCAGCCGCCCGGCCCGCACCAGGGGATCGATCACGTCGAAGGTGGCGCCGTCGAGCCCGATCACCAGGAGCGGGCGCGGAGTCTGACCGGGACTCATGCGCGCGCCAGCTCCGGCAGCGGCCCGAGTGCCGGTCTCAGGGCAGGGCCCCGCGGGGTGGGGCGCTTCTCGCGCCGCCGCTGCATGGACATGGCCCCAGCCTCTCCCTATCCTCGCGCGCCTCCGGGGCCCTGACCCCGTTCGGCGCCCTTCGCCTCGCGCCCCGGCCCCCTGCCGGTGCGGCATCCGAGGCCCCTCTGGGCCCGTTCGGAAGGCCCCAAGCAAACGGGCTCCGTGTGGATCGCCCCCAAGAAACGGGCTCCGTACGGATCGCCCCAAGAAACCTGGAGATGGGAACGTGGCCATCGAGCTTCTCTGCCGCAAGATCGGGATGAGCCGAATCTTCCAGGACGACGGAACCTGCGTCCCCGTCACCGTACTGGAAGCTGGACCCAACACGGTGGTCCAGAAGAAGACCCCCGAGAAGGACGGCTACAGCGCCCTGCAGCTCGGCTTTGGCGAGCGCCGGCGCGCGACCCTCTCCAAGCCCCGCCTTGGCCACTACGAGAAGGCGGGCGTCTCGCCCAAGCGCTTCCTGTACGAGAGCCGCGTCGAAGAGGACGTCCTCGGCGAGCACGAGGTAGGTGGCGAGATCACCGCCGAGATCTTCGAGGCCGGCCAGCGCGTGGACGTCGTCGGCACCAGCAAGGGCCGCGGCACCCAGGGCACGGTCAAGCGCCACAACTTCAAGATCAAGCGGCGCACCCACGGCACCCACGAGGGCTTCCGCCTGCCGGGCGCCATCGGCGCCGGCGCCTATCCGGGCAAGGTCTGGAAGGGCCAGAAGATGTTCGGCCACATGGGCAGCGAGCGGGTCACCGTGCGCAACCTCGAGGTGGTGCGCGTCGACACCGATCGCAACCTGCTGCTGATTCGCGGCGCCGTCCCCGGCCACAACCAGGGCCTGGTGCGCGTGCGCACGGCGGTTGCCCCGCGCGGCTAGCCCGCCGCCGGGTCGCCCCGATCCCCCCACCCCAACCGGGGGGCCTCGTGCCCTACGACCGCAAGGATCACTACCACCAGCGCGCCAAGCGCGAGGGGTTCCGGTCCCGGGCCGCCTACAAGCTCGAAGAGCTCGACGCCGCCCACCGGATCCTCCGCCGCGGTCAGCGGGTGGTCGACCTCGGCTGCTGGCCCGGCGGCTGGCTGCAGGTGGCCTCGGCCCGCGTCGGGCCGAAGGGGCGCGTGGTGGGGGTGGACCTCGCCGCCATCGACCCGCCTCTCGACGACCTTGCGAACGTGTTCGCGATCCAGGGAGACCTCGAGGACGCCGCGGTCCTCGGCCAGATCGCGGACCAGTTGGGGGGGGCCGCAGACGTCGTGCTCTCCGACGCAGCCCCCAAACTGACGGGCATTCGCGATGCCGATCGGGCTCGGGAAGAGGCGCTGCTCGAGGCGGTGGAGGCGGCGCTGCCCGCGCTCCTGGCGCCTGGCGGCACGCTGCTGGTGAAGCTTCTCGAGTGCCCCGAGGCGGCCGCCTTTCAAAAGAGAACACGTTCGCTTTTCGCGTCCGCGAAGGGTGTGAAACCCAAAGCCAGCCGTAAGGGAACCACGGAGAGGTACCTGCTGGCAAAGGGGTTTCGAGCCCCGTAGTCGGCCGCGCCAGCCGCCAGCCGCTAGCCAGCGATCGGGGTGGCCTCGAGGTCGACGCCCTGGCGCACCGAGACGATGCGCGCGCGGATCAGGCTGCCGGCCTCGGCGCGTCCCCGCAGCCACACGTGGCCGTCGATCTCGGGCGCCTGGCTGGCCAGGCGCGCCACGGCCTGGTCGCGCGGCATGGGCTGGTCCACCAGCACGGGCAGCTCGCTCCCGACCAGTGCGCCCAGGCGCTCGGCCATGATCTCGCGCTGCAGCTCGGTGAGGCGCCGGTAGCGGTCGCGGGCGACTTCGCGGGGCACCTTGTCGCCGAGCTCGGCGGCGGCCGTGTCCTCTTCATCCGAGTAGCGGAAGACGCCCAGGCGATCGAAACGCGAGGTGCGCACGAAGTCGAGCAGGTCTTCGAAGTCGCGCTCGGTCTCGCCCGGAAAGCCCACGATGAAGGTGGTGCGCAGGGTGGCGTCCGGCACCCGCTCGCGGATGCGTTCGACCAGCCGCATCTGGCGCTCGGCCGTGGTGCCGCGCTTCATGGCCGCGAGCATCCGGTCGCTTCCGTGCTGGAGCGGCACGTCCACGTAGGGCAGCACGCGCGTGCCCGAGGCCAGCACGTCCAGCAGCTCGTCGGTCACGGCCGAGGGGTAGACGTAGAGCAGGCGGATCCAGTCGGGGCCCTTCTCGGCCTCGCCCAGGTGACGCAGCAGGTCGTGCAGGCGGGGGCGACCGCCGCCGGTGGCGGGCAGGTCCTTGCCCCAGGAGGTCGAGTCCTGGGCCACGAGGTTCACCTCGCGGACGCCGGCCGCAGCGAGCTGGGCGACCTCGGCCGCGAGCGACTCGAGCGTCCGGCTCTGGAAGCGGCCCCGGATGCCGGGGATGGCGCAGAAGGCGCAGACCCGGTCGCAGCCCTCGGCGATCTTCACGTAGGCCGAGTGCCCGGGGCCGGTGAGCAGCCGCGGCGCCTGGTGGTCGTAGAGATGGGTCCGCCCGGCGTCCACGTAGACCCCGCGGGATCGGCCGGCTAGCGCATCGTCGAGGATCTCGGCGATCTGCGGAAAGGCGCCCGTCCCCACGAATGCGTCGACCTCGGGCAGCTCCTTCGCCAGCTCGCCCCCATAGCGCTGGGGCAGGCAACCGCTCACCACCAGCGCGCGCAGCTGGCCCGCCTCGCGGAGGTCGGCCACGTCGAGGATGGCCTGGATCGACTCCTCGCGGGCGCTCTCGATGAAGGCGCAGGTGTTCACGACCACCGCGTCGGCGTCGTCCAGGCGCTCGGCCAGGGCGTAGCCGCGCGAGGCGAGCGTGCCGAGCATCACCTCGGTGTCGAGGAGGTTCTTCGGGCAGCCGAGCGAGTGGAAGTGGACGGTGGCCTTGGGGGCCTCCGCCGGGGGGGTGGCCATGGGCGGGGAAGACTACCCGTTACTATGCTGGCCGCCTTTCCGCGGCGGGGCCGGTGCCCTGGCCCAGGCCGCTGTGGAGGCCCCGTGACCGACCGCCCGTTCCGCATCCTCGGCATCCAGCAGATCGCCATCGGCGGCCTCGACAAGGCGCCGCTACGCAAGCTCTGGGTGGACACCCTGGGCCTCACGCCCAAGGGCACGTTTCGCAGCGAGTCCGAGAACGTCGACGAGGACATCGTCACGGCCGGCCATGGCGCACTCGAGGTCGAGGTGGACCTGATGCAACCCATCGACCCCGAGAAGAAGCCGCGGGTCAACGACCCCGCGCTCAACCACGTGGGCCTCTGGGTCGACGACCTGGCCGCCGCGGTCGAGTGGCTCACGGCGGCCGGCATGCGCTTCACGCCCGGGGGCATCCGCAAGGGCGCCGCGGGCTTCGACGTCTGCTTCGTGCACCCCAAGGGCAACGAGGCCGCGCCGATCGGCGGCGAGGGCGTGCTGATCGAGCTGGTGCAGGCCCCGCCCGAGGTGATCGAGGCGCACGCGGCGTCCTAGGCGCGGGCATGGCGACCGAAGCGCAACGAGTCGTTCCGTTCGAGATGCGGCCGGCGTTGCGCCTGTCGGCCACGACCTACGGACTGCTTGCGGCGGGGCTGTACCTCGCCGCGGGGCTCGGGTACCTGGCCCTCCTCGAGTCCGCGGCGCAGGGCCCGGAGCCCTTTGCGTTTGCGCGGCGATCGCTCGTCGTGCTCGCGCTCATGATCGGCTTCCTGCTCGCCGCCTGGCGCTACGCGACGATCGAGATCGTGCGCGACCTGCAGCTGCTCGGTGCCGCGCCGCCCGGCGACGTCGATGCCAATCCCGCCGTGGCACTCGCGGCGCCCCCCGAGGCGCTGCACGCGAGCCGAATCGCGGGCGCCGCCGGTGTCGTCGTCTTCCTGGTGCTCCTCGAGCTGCCGGGGCTGGTGATCGATGCGCCCCTGTTCTCGGCGTGGCGTCGGGTCGGGCCGTTCAGCTGGCACGTGCTGGGCGGCATCGTGTGGTTCTGGCTCGTGGGGCGACTGGCCTACCTCTCGATCGCCGGGGTGCGCGTGCCCGCCCTGCGCGATGGCTTCGAAGTGGACGTGCTCGACCTGCGCCCGGCGCGCGCGGCGGGGCGCATCGCACTGCGCGGCAGCGTCGCCTGGGTGCTCGGCATGTCGCTCGGATCGCTCGTGCTCCTGAACCCCGAGATCCAGCAGCGGGTGTCGTTGGTGGTGGTGGTGCCGATGCTGCTGCTCACCGGGGCGATCACGTCGGCGTCGCTGCTGCTTCCGGTGCGGAGCGTGCGCCGGCGCACGCGCGAGGCCAAGCGCCGCGAGCTCGACGCGGTGGAGGCGGCGATCCGGGGCGAGCCCGATGCGCTCGCAGGGAGTCGGCTCGGGTCGCGTAGCGGTCCCGCGCCGGGCCTCGCCGACCTGGCGGCGTACCGCACCCTGGTGACCGACATTCCCGAGTGGCCCTTCGAAGCGCGCGGCGTTCGCCGCCTGGGCCTCTACCTGTTGATTCCCCTGGCCTCCTGGGTGGGGGGCGCCATGGTGGAACGCTTCGTGGACGTGGTGCTGCCCTGAGTCTCGGGGCGGCGGGAGGATCCCATGATCGATCACCTGAGCACCTACGCGACGGACTTCGACGCGACCCGCCGCTTCTACGAGGCGGCGCTCGGTGCGCTCGGTCACGCGGTCGTCGCGGAGTTCGACATGCCCGACGACCCCGACCTGCCCGGTCGTCGGGCCTGCGCGTTCGGCACCGGCCGTCCCGTCTTCTGGGTGATCGAGGCCAAGGTGCCCTACGAGGGCCGGCACATCGCGTTCTCGGCGGCCGACCGCGCCCAGGTGGATGCGTTCCATCGGGCTGCCGTCGGGGCGGGTGGCACCGACCACGGCGCGCCCGGTCCGCGTCCGATCTACCACGAGCACTACTACGGGTCGTTCGCGCTCGATCCCGACGGCAACAACGTCGAGGCGGTCTGTCACGCGCCCGCGTGATCGTGTGGCCCATGCGCCCGCGTCGCTAGCGCGCCGAGATCGCCCACGCGACGTAGGTGACCCACGGCGGAATCAGCAGTGCGAAGTAGGCGAGCATCCACGTGATGCCGATCGTGCCGCCCCAGGCCGCGGCGTCCGTGCGCGGTGTGCGCAGTGCGATCGCCTCGCGCAGTCCCAGCGCGAGCCCCACGCGCGCGGGCGCGTCGCCGCCGCGCCCGTCCGATGCCTCGCGAAGCAGCGACCGCAGGTGCAACACCTGCCACGGCAGGTAGCCCGCGCCAAAGACGACGTTCAGCACGAGCAGCGTGCGCGCGTCGCCCAGGCCCTCGGACGTGGCGAGCAGGTAGGCGCTGGCCACCGTGTTGGCGACGAAGATCAGGAACCACCCGAGCTCCTCCCAGAAGTAGAGGTCGAGCCGGCGCGTGAGGATGGCCGTCCACACGAAGACCTGGGAAACGGTGACCTGGGCCACCATGGCCCACGCGAGCACGCCCACCCAGGGCGTGCCGCCCGCGTCGAGCACGCGGAGCACCACCGAGAACTGGAAGATGTACGCGACCTCCGAGAACGTGGCGAGCAGGCGCGTGGTGAAGATCGAGCTCCATGGGGAATCGTGGAACACCACGTGGTCGAGGTAGCGATTGGGAAACAGGCAGCGGTACGCCGACACCGCGAGCAGGATCTGCGCGGGGATCACCACACGCGGGTCCGGTGCGGCGATCGCGAACGTGCTGGCCAGGAGCGCGAGATCGACGACCGCGCCGAGCTTCAGGAGCCGCAGGAAGGGCGTCATGTCCCGGTCCATGGCTGGGCATCCTACTCCGCCCGCGTGGCGTGGGCTGCCGTGGTAGCCTGACCCGTCTCGCACCGGAGGGACCATGGATCTTCGCAAGATCGACCGGATTCCGGGCGTCGCCTCGGTGATGACGCCGTTTCCGCACGCCGTCGCGCCGAGCGACCCGATCACCCGGGCCGAGGCGCTGATGGAAGAGCACCAGATCCGCCACGTACCCGTGTGCGAGGGCGAGGACATCGTCGGGCTCATCACGCACCGCGATCTCGTGGCGGTCACGAACCCTGCCACGCCCAAGCCCGACCGGGCGCGGATTCGCGTGAGCCACGTCTTCATGCGCGACCCGTTCGTGGTCGACCTGCACGCACCCATCGACGAGGTCGTCCGGCAGATGGCGGGTCGCCACATCGGGTCGGCCATCGTGGCGCGCGAAGGCAAGCTCGCGGGGATCTTCACCGCCCACGACGCCTGCGTGCTCCTTGCCGACATCCTGGCCACCCGGTTTCGCGGCGACAACGGCGACGCGGCGTGAGCACGGGGCTGCCCGGTCTCGATGGGCAGAACGTCCTCGTGACCGGTGCTGCGCGCGGCATCGGCCGCGCGATCGCCCAGCGGTTGGGCGCCGAGGGCTGCGTGGTGGGGGTGCTCGACCTCGCCGCGGAAGACGCCGAGCGCACCGCAGGCGAAATCGTCGCCGATGGGGGTCGGGCGTTCGGCTACGAAGCCGACATCACCGACGCCGCCTCCGTGTCGCGCGCACTCGGCGCCTTCGCGGGCCAGGCCGGCCCGCTCTACGCGTTGGTGAACAACGCGGGCTGGGATCGCGCCGCGCCCTTCCTCGAAACCGACGCCGACCTCTGGCGCAAGATCGTCGAGATCAACTACCTGGGCCCGGTGTCGATGACCCACGCCGCCCTCGAACGCATGATTCCCGAAGGACGAGGCCGCATCGTGAGCATTGCGTCGGATGCGGGCCGGGTGGGTTCGTCGGGCGAGGCGGTGTACGCCGGCTGCAAGGGCGGCGTCGTCGCATTCTCGAAGTCGGTAGCCCGTGAGATGGCACGCCACGGCATCACGCTCAACGTCGTGTGCCCGGGGCCCACCGACACCCAGCTCTTCGCGGACTTCGACCCGACCGGCAAGCTGGCGGCGGCGCTCGAACGCCAGATTCCCATGCGTCGCCTGGGACAGCCGGGCGACTACCCTGGGCTGGTCGCCTTCTTGCTGTCGGACGACGCCGCCTTTCTCACCGGACAGACCATCAGCGTCTCCGGTGGGCTCACCATGCACGGATAGGACGCGATGACCTACGAAGACCTGCTCTACGATGTACGCGATCACACGGCGACGATCACGCTGAACCGTCCCGAGGTCATGAACGCGTTCCGCGCGCGCACCTGCATGGAGCTGGTGGAGGCGTTCCAGACGGCCGGCTACGACCCCGACGTCGGCGCGATCGTGCTCACCGGCTCCGGCGAACGCGCCTTCTGCACGGGCGGAGACCAGAGCGACCACGAGGGCAGCGGCTACGGCGGTAGCCGCGGCGTGATCGGCATGCCCATCGACGAGGTGCACTCGGTCATTCGCGACGTCCCCAAGCCCGTGGTGGCCAAGGTCCGCGGCTATGCCATCGGCGGAGGCAACGTGTTGGCGACGATCTGCGATCTCACGGTGGCCGCCGACACTGCCGTCTTCGGACAGGTGGGCCCCAAGATGGGGAGCGTCGATCCCGGGTTCGGCACCGCCTACCTGGCTCGGGTGGTGGGCGAGAAGAAGGCGCGTGAGATGTGGTTCCTGTGCCGACGCTACCCGGCGGCGGAAGCTCTCGAGATGGGTCTCGTGAACCACGTGGTGCCCGAGCCCGCCCTCGATGCCGAAGTCGATGCGTGGTGCGCCGAACTGGTCGAACGCAGCCCCACGGCCATCGCGCTGGCCAAGCGCTCGTTCAATGCCGACACCGAGAGCATTCGCGGCATCGGGTCGCTCGGCATGCAGGGGCTCGCGCTCTACTACGGCACGGCCGAGTCGCGCGAAGGTGGCGAGGCGCTGCGCGAAAAGCGCTCGCCCGAGTTCCGCAAGCACGCGGGCAAGGGCTGAGGAGGAGGGGACGTGCCGAACATCCGCTGGCTGCTGGCGCTCATCACCCGCGTGCATCGTTTCGTGTACGAGGCGACCGACGGTCGGCTCGGCGCGAACCTGGGCGGCAAGCCCATGCTGCTGCTCACCACCGTGGGAAGGAAGAGCGGCGTGGCCCGGACGCTGCCATTGCTCTACGTGCCCGACGGCGACCGGGTGCTGGTGGTCGGGTCCAACGCCGGAGACGACCGGGCGCCCGCCTGGTGGCTGAACCTGCAGGCGAAACCCGAAGCGCGGGTGCGTGTGGGGCGCGAGGTGTACGACGTGAACGCGCGCCGGGCCGAGGGCGACGAAGCCGAGGCACTCTGGGCCAAGGCGCTGGTGGCCTACCCGCCCTACGCCGACTACCGCGAGCGCACCTCCCGGGACATCCCCATCGTGGTGCTCGAGCGCGCCTGACGGGCGGCGGACACCCCGGGGCGCAAGGAACGGCCGCAGGGCCCGGGTGGGTGGCAGCCACGCGAAACGGTTGCTTGAATGAACGCTGCTTCCGCTCCGCCCCCCGTCCCGACGGCCCCCAAGGAGACCTGCTGCGATGGCGCTCGAGATCCTGCGCGACCCCCGGCTCGAAGACGTGGAGTGGAGGGACCTCTGCAACCTGTCCGGACTCGAGGTGGCGCGCGAGGTCCTGATCTACCTGCCGTGGCTGGTGGTCTCGTGTGTGCTCGCGCACTGGGCGTTCACGTGGCACATGGCCTTTCTGGTCCCCGCGCTGGGCGCTTCGTTCATGTTTTTTCTGTGCGGCCTGCGCCAGGTGCACAACGCATTCCATTACGCGGTGGGTGTGTCGCCTCGGGCACACGAGTGGATGATGTTCATCCTTTCGCCGCTGATGATGAGCGCGATGCACGCCGTGCAGTGGAATCACCTGCGCCACCACCGCCACTGCATGGACGACGACGACTTCGAAGCCGTGAGTGCGCGCATGCCCGGCTGGAAGGCGCTGATCACCGGCCCGCGCTTTCCGATCCTCTTGCACACCAAGGCGATCCAACTCGGCAAGCCCCGGGTGCGGCGCTGGGTGTTCGCCGAGCTCGCGCTGATCGCGGCCATGCCGGTACTGGCCTTCGTCGTGCTCGACCAGGCCTGGCTGCAGTACCACGTGGTGGCCATGGTAGTGGGGCAGGGCTTCTCCGCCTTCTTCGCGGTCTGGACGGTGCACCACGACTGCGACCGATCGCACTTCATCGCGCGCACGCTGCGCAACGACGTGAAGTCCTTCGTCTCGTACAACATGTTCTACCACGTCGAGCACCACCTGTTTCCGGCCGTGCCCACCTGCCACCTGCCGAAGCTCTCGAAGCGCCTCGACGCCGTGGCGCCCGAGCTGCGCAGCAAGAACGTATGGTGAAGGTCCCGGTCCCGGCGCGGCGCGCGCAGTAGCCGCGGGACCATGAACCTGCTGGCTCCGGTGGCCCTCATCGCGGGGCTGACACTCGTCGCGACCGGTATCGCGCTCGATCGTGCGATGCCGCTGGTGCAGTCGGCGCTCTTCGTAGCGCTGCAAGGCGCGTCGTTGATGGGCGCGGGCATCGGGCTCGCGCTGGCCGTCCGCCTGGCCGGCGCCGCCGCGCGTCCGCTCGGCTTCGCCCTGCTGGCCCTGCTCTCGTGGCGCCTCGCCTACTTCCCGATCATGGTGTTCTCGGGGCACGTGGCCAGCATCGGCGAATGGCTGCTGGCGCTGAGTGGTCTGCCGATCTTCGTGTACCCCGTGTTCCTGCTCTCCGTCGCGGCGCTCCACGCGGTGGCTGCGGTCGCCATCAGCACGCTGCTGGCTCCGCCGCATCCGCTCTTGCGCTGGGCGGTCGCACCCGCCTTCGTGGTGGCGACGCTGGTGTCATTCAACCAGCTCGAAGACCTGCGGCCGCTACCGGACACGGTCGTCCAGATCGACCCGAGCGAGGTGCCTCCCATGCGCCTCGAGCAGGGCAACCCCTACCTCTCGGCGCTGGTGGGCGAGGGCTATCTGCCCAACCAGCGCGTGGTGCTGGTGGCGGCGGGTCTCACCTACGACACGATCCCGCCCTCACCCTGGGCGACCGCCGTGAAGGCGGTGCTCGAGGGCCTGTTTCTCGACAAGCCCTTCGGATCGACCCGCGACCGCGTGCTGGAGCACTACCTCGCCTATCACGCGGCGCACCCGCGCATCGGCTGCCGCCAGGAGAGCGACTGCCCGATCGAGCCCGAGCCCGCGGGGTCCGCGTCGCCGTGAGCCGCGCGGTCGTGCTGGGCGCGACCGGCGAAATGGGGGCGCGGGTGCTGCGCCTGCTGCGGGCTGCGGCGCCCGACGCCGAAGTGCTGGGCGCGTCTCGCCACGGTGGCGGCGACGTCGTACGCGCCGACGTGTCGGACGCGGACTCGTTGCGCAGTGCGCTCGCGGGCACCCGGGTGGTGGTGAATGCCGTGGGGCCCTACGACTGGTCGCCCGCACCGTTGCTGGCTGCATGTGCCGTGGCCGGCTGCGACTACGTCGATCTCGCCGAGTCTCCGGCCTTCCTCGCCTCGGTGGCTCGTGCGGCCGAAGCGGCGGATGCCGCCGCAGCGGGAGTCGCCGTGGTGGCCGGGGCGTCCACCGTGCCGGGCCTCATCGAGGTGCTGGCGACGGAACTCGCCAGCCCGCAGGTGGCGCGCGTCGAGGCGTGGCTCTCGATGGGCTCTGCCAATCCGGTGAGCGCGGGCCTGCTCGCCGGCCTGCTCGCCCCCCTCGGACGGCCCCGGCCCGACGAAGGGCGCTGGTTCGAACGCACGCGTCCCATGGGCGTGGCCGGGCGCACGCTCCGCTTTGGCGACTACCCGCACCCGTGGCCCGAGGGACTGCCCCTCGCTGGCCGGCGGGTCTCCGCGTCGTTCCACGTGGGATTCGATCGCGCATGGCTCACGCGCGCGCTTTCGGCGGGGGGGCGTGTGCTCGCGCTGCTGCCCGAGTCCCGCATTCCGGCGCTGGCGCGCATGACGGCGCCCGCCGCCGGCCTGCTCGCCGGTCTGGGGACGCCGCGTGGCGCGCTGGCGGTGCTCGTCCGTGACGCTGACGGAAGCGAACTCGCTCGCACCGAGGTCATGGCAGAACGCGATGGCCTCGACATCCCGGCGCTCCCCGCGGTCTGGGCGGCGGCCGTCTCGTTGGCCGGCACGTCGCGCCCGGCCGGGGTGGTGCCGCTGGCCGATCTCGTATCCGCCTCCGAGGCACGCACCCGCCTCGCCGAACTCGGGTACGAGGTGCGTGGCTCCGTTCTCGCCGAGTCGACGGGCCGCTAGCCGAGGATCTCGCTGCCCGGTGCGCAGGCCGCCTCGAGCCGGTTGCGTTCGTCGGGGGGCAGGTCGGGAACACGCGGCACGGGCATGCGCGTGAGCAGGGCGGCGGCTCGGTCGCGCCAGTTGCCGGCGTCGGGGTCGAGGTCGAGGTGCGCGGCGACCCCCGCGAGCACGTCCTGTGGCGCGAGGACCAGCGCCTCGAAAGGAACCTCGTGGTAGCGCGCGCCCAGCGCCGGGGCGGACGCCATGCCGCGCACGACCTGGTCGGACCAGTAGCGACCGAAGTGCTCGGCTGCGGGCGTCGAGGCGAGGATGCGGCTGATCGTGTCGTCGCCTCGCGGCGGCGCGTGCAGGTCGATCGGGTCGCACTCCGAGGGGCGTCGCCCGTCGTCCAGCGGTGCGTCGTAGAGCAGGCAGATTGGCAGCCGGTAGGCGTGGTGCGCGCGCATGCTGAGCGCCGTCTCGGGGCCGTCCCGGTGCAGGTGCACGAAGCGCGCCTCGGGAAACATCGCCGAGAGCTCGCCCAGGTAGTCGATGGACGAGCCCGACCGTTCGATCCAATGGCGGGTGTCGGTGCGCTCGGCGAGCCAGCCGAACAGGGCGCGGTAGTGATCGGCCAGCGGCGCAAGGGGGCGTTCGCGCGCGAAGGCGGCGAGTGCGTCGAAGAGCGAGTCGGGCCTTCGCGTGAGCCGCGGGAGCATCGACATCGCGATGAAAGGGAGCGCATCGTCGCGGCGGTGGCGGCCGCCATCGTCGAAGGGATAGCCGACCTCGGCGACCTCGTATCCTCGCCGCAGGACCGCGGTCAGCATGGGCTGCTCGGCCGTCACGATCGCCGCGAAGGCCTCGCCCTCGTGCAGTCCCTCGGCAAAGCGCGTCTCCCAGGCGAGCCCCCCGAAGAACTCGAAGAGGCTGCAGACGTCCGGGTGCTGGGCCAGCATGCGCGAGAGCAGCGTCGAGCCGCAGCGGCCGGTACCCACGACGAAGCGGTCCAAGCGCATTCTCCCGTTGCGGACCCGGGGCCGGCGCTTCGCGCCCCGCTCTCCTCACCGCCCTATCCTGGGAACCCAGCCTATCAGAGGAGGGGAACCGTTTGGCCGAGGATGCGTGGGATGCGGTCGCACGCGCCGTCGCGAAGGCGCGTGCGATCGTGGACGCCTGGCCGGACCTCCCCGACGCCGAGCGGGCCGAGGGCCTGCGCTACGTCCTGCGCCTGGTCCGATCGGGCATCGCCGTTTGTGTCGAGCACGCCGACCCCGATGCGCCGTCGTTCGTGCGCATGATCGCACCCGACATGAAGTGGGGTCTCGACATGCCCGACTGCGCCTACCTCTACGCCACCGTGCGCGCGGGGCGTAGCTACCGGATCCACGGTCGGCGCGGCAGCGCGCACCATCTGGACGTCCAGGTGAACGCGGGCCACTTTGCCGACGGCGAGATCGGGGCGTGGCGCACCATCGCGTCGGCCCACGCTGAAGAGCTCTCGCTCGGACCGGACGGCGAACTGGACGTGGTGCTCTCGGAGCAGCGGTCGCCGGGCGGCGGCGACTGGCTTCCGCTCGCAGCCGACGCCGAGTTCGTCCTGGTGCGGCAGTACTTCGCCGACTGGGACGAGGAGCAGCCCGCCGAGCTGCGCATCGAACGCATCGACGCGCCGGGCGATGCTCCGAACCTCGCGCCGGCCGATCTCGACGTGCGACTCGCACGCCTCGTCCAGTGGATCGAGCAGGCCGGGGGGCTGTGGGACCGCATGGCCCGTGGCTTTCTCGGTCTGGCTCCCAACAGCGTGATCGTTCACGACCCCGGTGCCAGTGCCGAGCACGTGGGCCTGCGCGATCAGACCTATGCGCTCGGCAACTACCGCTGCGCGCACGGCGAAGCGGTGGTGGTCGAACTGGCCCCGCCGCGCTGCCATCACCTGAGCGCCAGCCTGGCCAACCGGTTCTTCGAGAGTCACGACTTCGCCGGGCGCCAGGGATCGCTGAACGGACACCAGGCCCGCCGCGATGACGATGGCCGCCTGCGTCTGGTGATCGCACACCAGGACCCGGGCGTGCCGAACTGGCTCGACGCGGCGGGTCGCCGTGAGGGGCTGCTGGCGCTTCGCTTCCTGCGCGCCGAGGGCGGGGCGCCCCAGCCGGACTTCCGGGTGGTCCCCCTCGAGACCCTTCGCGGAGCGCTTCCCGCCGACACCCCGATCGTTTCGCCCGATGAGCGCGCCGCGCAGCTCGCTCGCCGGGCGGCGGCCGTCGATCGGCGCCAGCGCGGCTACTAGGTCAGCGTGCGCGGACGAGTTTGCCCCGCGCACAGGCGGATCGGGTAGCCTGGGCCCGCCCCTGCTGCGCTGCCGCGGCGGGTTCGCTGCCGGAGCACCGATGGAGCCCACCGCCACCCTCATCACGCTGGCCGAGGTCTCCGTGGCCGTGGTGGGTTTCGCCGGAGTGGTGTCGGTCCTGCGCGGCGACTCGGCGCCGGGCCAGGAGACCATGCGGCAGTGGCGGCTGCGGTTCATGGTGACCACGGGAACGCTGGCGGTCGCGTTCTGCCTGCTGCCGCTTCCACTGCTCGCCTACGGGGTGCCGCCGGGTTCGGTCTGGTCCGGGGCCGGTGCGCTTCTCGCCCTGGCCAACATCGCCACGGCGTTCTGGCTGCTCCAACAGCAGCGCGACTACCTGGGGCAGGCGCTCTATCGGCCAACGCGCTTCAACGACGGCATCTATCTCGCGGTGCTCGCGATCGCGACCTTCCTGCTGCTGGGCAACATCGCCGGGCTGGCCGGGGGGCCCCGGTTCGCGCCCTACCTGGTGGGTGTGATCATCTGGCTCCTCTTCGCCGTGAACACGTTCTTCCGCATGATCCTGGCGTCGAGCAGCGACAGGCCGCGTTCGGATCGTCGCTAGCGAAGGGTCCGGGCGAGCGATCAGGTCGGCGGTGACAGCTTGTAGGTCACCAGCGCCACGGCGACCTCGCGGCCCGAAGCGTCCGCCACGCTCACCTCGCCCGTCGAGACCTCGCGACCGCGGCGCCGGACCCGCGCCGTGGCCACCACGTCCTGGCCGCGCGCCGCGGACACGAAGTTGATCGAGAAGCCGATGGTGGTGCCGCGCGATCCCGGCGCAATCGAGGGGCTGGCCCAGAAGCTCGCGGTCGCCGTGGCGTCCACCAGGGCCGACAGCGCCCCGCCGTGCACCGTGTCGCCCAGGGTCGTGACGGCCTCGCGATAGGGAAGCCGCACGCGGACCTCGTCCTCGTGAGCGTCCACCAGCTCGAGACCGAGCAGCGCCCCCAGCGGAGCGCGCACGATCATCGTGTCCAGCAGCTTCACCACCTCGTCCGGCAGCGTCTCGGGCATGGCGTCCTCTCTCGCTCGCACGGCCCTAGACCCGCGCGGCTTCGACCATCATGGCACGAAACTCCTCGCCCACGCTCGGCCGCGCTTGCACGCGCTCTTGCCACGCGGCGAGACGCACCAGGGCCGGGTCGGGTGCGGCACCGAGCGTCGCGCCGAAGCCGAGCACCATGAAGGCCGCCGGGTCGGCCACGCTGAAGGCGCCGCAGAGGTAGTCGCGACCCTCGAGCTGGGCGTCGAGCACGGCGTAGTACTCGCCGAGACCCTTTGTGGCCTCGGCGATGGCGGCCTCGTCCCGGGTCGACGCGTCGGGCTTGTTGAACACCTCGCGAATCAGCGGTGTCACGAGATCTTGCATGGCGGTGTCGGCCCGGGCCTCGGTGAAGCGGCAAAGGGCACGCGCCAGCGGTTCGCGAGGCAGGAGCGCCGGCTCGGGAAAGCGCTCGTCGAGGTACTCGATGATCACCGTCGAATCCACGACGGGGGTCTCGCCGTCGGGACCGCCGTCTGCCAGCAGCACGGGAACCTGGCCCAGGGGGCTCACGGCCAGGAACTCCGGGGGCTTCGGGTCCCAGAGTCGCTCTCGGGACCAGGGCACCGTGAGGATCTCACAGGGGACCTGCTTCTCGGCGAGTGCGATGCGCACCTTCGCGCTGAAGGGCGAGAGAACGCCGGACCAGAGTCGCATGGGGTCTCCTCGGGGCGCGTGCACAGGCTCAATGCGAACGTCGTGCCAAGTGCGCGGCGAACGCAGCGCGCCGCGGGAGCACGCGCAGCGTTGCGCGCGTGCAACCCGCGTTGCATCCGCGGCACGTCGGCGCCGGACGCCTCGAACGGCGCGGGGCCCAGTCGGGGACCGCCGACCCTCTAGTCGAACGCGATCTCGCCGGTGTCGCCATCCTCGAGCGACTCGAGCAGCGTGGCGTCCTCGTGGATGCGCAGTCCCTCGGCCTCGAACATCGCCCGGGTGCGCTCGGTGATGGCACCCACCCGGACCAGGGCCGGCATCATCAGGTCGCGAAACGAGTGGATCGTCCCCGGCGGCTGATCGAACTGGATGCCCTGCTCGCGGGCCTCCTTCATGCCGGCCAGGAAGTCCCTGCCGTCGATGTCGGCGGCCTCGAGCACCTTGCGGAAGGTCGGGTCCGGCTGAGGCGCGTGTCCCTTCCGGTTGCCCGTGGCCCCGGCCATCATCATCAGCGCGTCGAAGGCGAACTGCGCAGCATCCTCGCGATCGTCGGCGTGCATGTCGGCGATGGTCTTGCCCACGTACACGTTGCCGAAGGCCACGTGGCGCGACTCGTCTCGCAGGACGCCCTCGATCAGGCTCTTCAGTAGCGGGCACGACGTGGCGCGCCGCATGTTATGGAACGCGCCCAGGGCCAGGCCCTCGACGATCATGTTCATCCCGATGGCGACCTTCACCCAGTGGTCGGCCTTGAGCGTGGTATCGATCAGCTCCTTCAGGAACGGCGAGATCGGGTAGATCACGGCGAGCTTGCGCGTGTACTTCTCGAACACCTCGACGTGCCGCGCCTCGTCCATGGTCTGGGTCGCGGCGTAGAGCTTGCCCTCGTAGTCGGGTACGGCGTGGGTGAGCGTGGCAGCGGTCATCAGCGCGCCCTGCTCGCCGTGGAGGAACTGCGAGAGCCGCTGCGCGCCCACGTGCGCGCGGAACGTCTCCTGCTGCGTCTTCGAGAGCCGCTGGATGAACGGGATCTGCGCCAGGCCGAAGCGGTCGTCGTCGATGATCGGACGCGAGGGGTCGACCTCGATGCTCCAGTCGAGTGCCTGTTCCCCATCCCACTGCTGCTGCTTCGACTTCGAGTAGAGATTGCGAAGCTTGTCGATCTCGATCTCGTAGTCGAACTGCCAGCAGACCTCCATGGGCGCCTTGAAGACGTCGGTCTGCATCCAGTCGTCGTGGTTCTTGGTGGGGGCGGTCATCGGGGTTCCTCCAGCAGGTAGCGGCAGATCATGTCGACCAGCTCTTCGAGCACGGTGTCGGGGTCGGGCTGCGACAGCTCGCGTACGAGCAGCTGCGTCGCGGCCATGTCGATGGCGTTCTGGACCAGCAGGGCGGCGGCGGCGGCATCGCAGCCCGCGCGCATCAGCCCGCGGCGCTGGCCGAAGCGGATGATCTCGCGCAACCGGTCGGCCGAGCTGCGTTCGAGCCGTTCGTAGCGCCGCCGCACCTCGGCATCGCGGTCGGCCAGGCCGAGCACCACCCCATAGATGGAGGGCTGCTTGCGTTCGCGTTCGTAGGCGCGCCGCAGCCAGCGGCGGATCGCCGCGCGCGGGTCGTCGCCCATCACGCGCTCGAGCTCGAAGTCGGTGCGGCGGCGGGCTTCGACGCGGTCGGCCCAATCGTCGATGAGCGCCAGCAGCATGGCGCGCTTGTCCGGGAAGTGGTGGTAGACGGTGCCGACGCCCACGCCGGCCCGGGCGGCGATGTCGCCCACCGTGGTGCCGTCGTAGCCGCTTCGCGCGAAGCCCTCTTCGGCCGAGGCGAGCAGGCGCGCGCGGGTGGCGCGGCCGCGGGGGCGGCTCGGGGCGGGGGGCTGGCTCACGGGCCAAGGCTAGCCACACATCAACCGAATGCAAGTTCGGTTATCGACCGATTGAGCTTCATTTTCAGACACTTGGGGTTTCACCCGCGACCGAACCCGGCCCCCGTTGCCCGCGCCGGGCCGGGTCGGGGCGGGTGCCGGGTGGCGCCGTTTTGTGACGCCGGTCGCAAATTTCGTCGCGTGAAGCAGCTTGCGTAGCGACCCAACTAGCCGAAAACAAAGGACTTCTCTTCGAGCTCACTTGGGTATGGGGTTTGCACTACACCCCCGCGTCCTTCGGGGGGCCGGATTCGACCGGCCGCCTCGCGAACCCAGCAAGGGGGAACCCACGATGGCCCGAAGCCTGCGTGTCCTTTTGGTGGCTGGCCTGCTCTTTGCCGGCAGCCAAGCCTCTGCCACCGCGGTGGTCGACTACGACCTCTCCGCGAGCTCGCTGTCGATCACGGCGCCGCTCGCGATCGCCGTGCCGTCGAGTCAGATCGACGCCTCGTCCGCCATGACCATGAGCTTCGCGGAGTCGGGCGGGATCATCCTGACCGGGGGCTCCAGCGCCGTGAGCCTGGACGTGTTCAGCCTGATGCTGAACCTGAACATCTCCCCGCTTGGCCTGATGAACATCACCGGCACGGTCACCACCACGCTCATGGGCCCCGTGGCCGGCGCCACCCTGGATGCGGCGGGCAACGTCTCGTTCGCGGCCAGCCCGCTCGCGTCGTTCCAGACCACGGGTTCGGTGACCTGTGTCGATCTGGTTCCCGGGTTCTGCGGCGTGGTCGGCATGACGAGCGGCGTGGCACTTCCGATCAACGTGCTGCAGGCGATTTCGATGCCCGACATGAGCATCGTGCCGGGCACGATCAACGCGCCGCCCCAGCTTCTCTCGGGCAGCCTTCCCTTCAACCTGCCGCTGGCGACGCCGGTGTCGGGCCAGTTCAACCTGTCCGCGACCGAGACCAGCCGCGCGCTCGTGCCCGCGAGCGTGCCCGAGGTGCGCGTGCTCTGGATGGTCGCCACGGGGATCGCGGGCCTGATCACCTACGGCAGCCAGCGCCGCAGCAACCGCGAGACGCGCCACCGGCGCATGAGCCACCGCCGCAGCCAGGACGTTCCGGCCTAGCCGCCGAGCGCAGGGGACTAGAGCAGATCCGCGGGGTTCGTCGGCCACCACTGCGCCCAGACCAGGCGCCAGTCTCCGTCGGATTCGCGCTCCACGTCGAGGTCCACGTGGTAGACGTCGGCGCGCACGCCGGCGAGTCCGCCCCCGGCTGCGTCGGTTCCCGCGAGCCCCGCCGTGAGCGAGACCTCGGCGCGCGCGTCGCTGCGAAGAGCGACCTCTTCGATCCGCACCACGGCGTTTCGGTTGCCCCGCCGCATCACCTGGAAGGTCAGGAACTGCATCAGGGCGCGCTTGTCGTGGCCCGACTCGTCCTGGTAGCGCTCCGACACGCTCGCACGCAGGGCCGAGAGGTCGCCCTCCTCGGCGGCCTGCTCGATCTCGGCCAGCAGGCGCCGCACCTGGGCCTCGGGCCCGTCCGCCTCGGCGCAGGCCAGGCCGAACAGGGCGACGATCAGGGCCGCGACGACGGCTCGTTGCATCACGAATCTCCCTCCTGCCGCCCCATCGGCCGAACGCGACGTGTGCCCGAATCGCCCCGGTCCGCTCCACGACGGCCGCAGCTCCGAGCGGGCCCCCGGCGCCCCGCACTAGTATCGGGGCATGCCCCCCGCCGACGCACCCGCCGATCGACACGCCTTCCTGCCCGGAGGGCGCCCCCCGCTCGAGGTGGTCCGGACCGAGGGCTGCTACCTGGTGACGCCGGACGGCCGGCGCATCCTCGACGCGGCCGGCGGCGCCATCGTTTCGAACGTCGGCCACGGTCGCCGCGAGGTGGCCGACGCGGTGGGCCGCGCGCTCGGCGAGGTGGACTACGTCGTCCCGCCGTTTCTCACCGACAGCCGCCGGCGCCTGGTCGAGCGGCTGCAGGACCGCTGGCTTCCGCCCGGCATCACGCGGTGCGTGTTCACCAGCGGCGGATCCGAGAGCGTGGACAGCGCGATCCGCGTCGCGCGCCAGCACTTCGTCTCGCGCGGCGAGCCCGACCGCTGGAAGGTGATCGGCCGCGACCTGTCCTACCACGGGGTCACACTGGCGACGCTCGCCGTGGCGGGGCACGAGAAGCGGCGAAAGGGCATGGACCCGCTGCTGACCGAACACCCCAAGGCGCCCGCCTGCTACCCGCTTCGCTGTTCGCTCTGCTCCGGCACCTGCGACCTCGGTTGTGCCGAGGCCATCCGCACCGAAATCGAACGCGCCGGGCCCGAGACGGTGGCCGCGGTGATCGTCGAGCCCGTGGGCGGTTCGACCGCGGGAGCCCTGACACCGCCCGATGGCTACCTGCCGCGCGTGGCCGAGATCTGCCGCGAGTACGGCGTGCTGCTGATCGCCGACGAGGTGATGTCGGGCTTCGGTCGCACCGGCGCCCGGTTTGCGGTGGACCACTGGCAGGTCGTCCCCGACATCCTCGTCGGGGGCAAGGGACTCTCGGGCGGCTACGCGCCCATGGGCGGCGTCTTCTGTCGCGAAGAAGTCGTGGCGCCCATCGCTGAAGCCGGCGACGAGGTGATGTTCTTCACCTATGCCGCGCATCCCGCTTCGTGCGCGGCTGCCCACGCGGTGCTCGACATCATGGAGCGCGAGCAACTGGTGGAGCGTGCCGCCGAGATGGGGGCCGTGTTGCGCGAGCGGCTCGCCCGGCTCGAGGGGCATCCCCACGTGGCCGAGGTGCGCGGGCGCGGCCTGCTCCAGGCCGTCGAGATCGTGCGTGACAAGCAGACCCTCGAGCCCTTCCCGGCGAGCGACCGCACGACGGCTCGCATCGTCGGCCGGGGCATCGGCGAGGGCGTATTCTTCTACCCGGGCGGGAGTGGGCGTGCCCAGGACGTGATCGTGATGGGCCCCCCGCTCACGATCACTCCCGACCAGATCGACCAGATCGCGACCGCGCTCGAGAAGGCGATCGACGCCACGCTCGCCTAGCGCGCATGCGGCCTCCGGGTCGCGTGACTCCGCAGGAGGATTCCCATGTCCGATGCGTCCAGGTGGTTTCGCGAGCGGCTCGGCCGCCGCCCGTGGTGGATGAACCTGCTGATGCTCTTCTGCATCTACATGGCGGTGATCTACGTGCCGTGGGACCTGTTCGTGAAACCCGTGGCCGCGGACGAAGAGGTCTGGTTCGGCGTTCGCTTCCACGGCGTGTGGGCGAAGGTGCTGGCCGTGCCCCACTTCGTCGTCTATGCCGCGGGGGCCGTCGGCTTCTGGAGCATGCACCGCTTCATGTGGCCCTGGGCGGCGGTCTACGTCGCGCAGGTGGCCCTCTCCTTTGCGGTCTGGCCGCTGCTCTACCTCGACGGCCCATCGCGCTTCGTTTCTGCGGTGATCGGGGGCGGGCTGTTCGGCGCGCTCGCCTGGGCGCTGCACCGATCGAAGCCGCGCTTTCACGTTCGCAGACCCTCGCTGCGCGAGCGCTATGGGGAGTGGGCGCTGGTGACCGGGGCGTCGGCGGGCATCGGTGCGGCGTTCGCGCGCGCGCTCGCCCGCGACGGCGTGTCGTGCGTGCTGACGGCGCGCCGGGGCGAACGCCTTCGCGAACTTGCGACCGAGCTCGAGTCGCAGCACGGCGTGGCCACGCGCGTGGTCGAAGCTGACCTCGCGACCGCGGGTGGCGCCGCGCCCCTGCTCGACGCGGTGGCCGACCTCGAGATCGACGTGCTCGTGAACAACGCAGGCTTCGGCTACGCGGGACGTCTCGACCTTCAGGACCCGGCGCGGCTCGATGCGATGGTGCAACTCAACTGCGCCGCACCCGTGGCGCTCACCGCTGGGCTGCTCCCCGCCATGCGCGCGCGGGGGCGCGGGGCCATCGTCTTCACCGGCTCGGTCGCCGGGCTTCAGCCGCTGCCGTACCACGCGCTCTACGCCGCAACCAAGTCGTTCGACAACCTGCTGGGCGAGGCGCTCTGGGCCGAGTTGATCGGCACCGGCGTCGACGTGCTGGTCATCGAACCCGGCAGCACCGTGAGCGAGTTCCACGAGGTGGCCGGCGAGCTGCCCCACGCGGGCGAGCCCTCCGAAGACGTGGTGGACAAGGCGCTGCGCGCCCTCGGCCACAAGCCGAGCCACATCTCCGGCGTGTTCAACTGGCTGCGCGGCAACGCGGGCACGCGGCTGCTCCCGCGCAGTGCCATCACGCTGGTGGCCAAGGGGGTGATCGCCGAGCAGACCCCCGAAGAACTGCGCTGAGACGCCCGAGCAACTGCGCTGCGGCGCGCGGGCGATCCGATCCACGCGGCCCTGCGGCTAGTAGACGCCTCCGTCGATCCGGTAGTTCTTGCCCGTGACCCACGAGGCTTCGTCGCTCGCCAGGTAGACGGCGAGCTGGCCGATGTCGTCGACGGTGCCGATGCGGCCGAGGGGGATCGACTTCTCGATGGCCTCGCCGTGAAAGTCCTTCATGCCGTCGGCGATGTCGGTCTGCACGAGCCCCGGCGAGATGATGTTGCAGCGCACGCCGCGGCCCGCGTTCTCACGGGCGATCACCTTGGTGAGCGCGTTGACCCCGGCCTTGGCCGCCACGTAGGGCCCGCCCTTGGGCGAGCACATGTCGGGCGCCACGGACGAGATGGTGAGGATCACTCCCGACCGCTGCTCTCGCAGGATGGGCAGCGCGGCGTGCAGGGTGTTGAACACGCCATAGAGGTCGATCTGGATGACGCGGTCCCAGTAGCCGGGGTCGACTTCGTGGAGCGGCTCGAAGCGGGTGGGTACGCCAGCGTTGGCCACCACGATGTCGAGCCCGCCCAGGGCGTCGCGCGCACCCGTGACCATGGCCGCCACGGCCTCGACGTCGCGGACGTCCGCGGCGAACGCGGCGCCGTTCTGGCCGAGATCCTGGATCTCCTTCACCACGGCATCGGCGGCGGCCTGCTCGCGCCGGTAGCCGATGGCGACGTCCGCCCCGGCCCGGGCCATGGCCATCGCGATGCCCTTGCCGATGCCGCGAGATCCGCCGGTCACCAGCGCCTTCTTGCCTTGGAGTCGTGTCACGGTGCGAGTCTCCTCATGCTCACGGCGGGAACCGCCTCGTGGAGAGCGAGGCAGTATAGGTGCGCCCCCGCGGGGGTTCCGTCGACAACGGAAATGAAACTTGTTTCAATAATGGGTCGATGAGCGAGGCCCCCGATACCGCTCCCGTTGCCCGCCTGGCCGCCAGCCAGCTGCGGCGCATGCGCCGCATCGTGGACGCCGCCGTCGTCCTGGCGGACGAGGGGGGCTTCGACGGTGTACGCCTGCGCGACGTGGCCGAGGCGTCGGGCGTCGCCCTCGGCACTCTCTACAAGTACTTCCGCAGCAAGGAGGACATCCTCCTGTATGCGTTGACCGAGGCGCTGACCGGGCTCGAGGTGGCCGTGGGCGGCCAGCCGCTCGAGGGGGACCGGCCGGTGGACCGGCTGGTCGATCTGTTCGACCGCGCCACCCAGGTGCTGACGCGCCGGCCCAACTCGGCCCGGGCCCTGCTGCGTTCGATCGCGTCCGGTGACGAAGCCACCGCGGTCAAGGTCGCCGGCTTCCACATGCGCATGTCGCGGATGATCATTTCGGCCATCGGCGGCGTGCCCGTCGACCTCGAGCGTCCGATCGCCGAGCGCGTCGGCACCGAGCGCGAGCAACGCGTCGCCATGGTGCTGAACCAGGTGTGGTTCGCTTCCCTGGTGGGTTGGTCCGGCGGTCTGCACGACGCGAAGACGGTGGCCGACCGCATGCGCGAGGCGGCGGAGCTGATCCTCCCCGACTGATTCCCCGGCCCACCCTTCGCGCACCCCCGTTCGATCGCGCTTCCTCCGAGTCCTCGAACCCGAACCCGAGCCCCCCGAATGCACCTCGACTTCACCCCCGAACAGAAGGCCCTGCGCCAGGAGATCCGGCAGTACTACCGGGATCTCTTCACCCCGGCGCTGCGCAAGTCGCTCGACGAGCAGTGGGACCAGCTCGGGGGCCCGGCGTTTCGCGAGGCCATGGGTCGCATGGGCAAGGACGGCTGGCTCGTGCTCGGCTGGCCCGAGGAGTACGGCGGCAAGGGCCTGGGACACCTCGAGCAGTTCATCTTCTGGGACGAGACCTACCGCGCGCGGGCGCCGCTGCCGCTGATTACCGTGAACACCGTGGGGCCGATGCTGATGGCGCACGGCACCGAGGCGCAGAAGGCCGAGATCCTGCCGAAGATCCGTGACGGCGAGCTGCTGATCGGGATCGGCTACACCGAGCCGAGCGCCGGGACCGATCTCGCGTCGTTGACGACGACCGCGGTGCGCGACGGCGACGAGTGGGTGATCAACGGCCAGAAGATCTTCACCACCCACGCCAACGATGCCGAGTACATCTGGACCGCGGCGCGCACCGATCCGGATGCACCGAAGCACGCCGGTATCTCGATCATCCTCGTCCCGACCGACACGCCCGGCATGTCGATCACGCCGATCCACACCATCGGCGGCGAGGTGACGAACGCGACCTACTACGAGGACGTCCGCGTGCCGGTCGAGAACCTGGTCGGCCCGGAGAACGGCGGCTGGGGGTTGATCACCGGTCAGCTGAACCTCGAGCGGATCACGCTCGCCATGCCGGGCAACGCCGATCGGCTGCTCGACGAGACCTGGGCGTACGCGGAGAAGACCGAGGCGCCCGAGGGCGGCCGCCTGATCGATCGGCCGTGGGTGCAGCAGACCCTCGCGCGCGTCTACGCCAAGCTCGACGCGGTGCGGGTGCTCAACTGGCGCGCCGCGTGGCTGATGAGTACCGGCGACCCGGCGATGGCGGACGCATCGGCCGTGAAGGTGATGGGCACCGAGACCATCATCGAGTGCTACCGCCAGCTGCTCGAGATCACCGGGGTGCAGGGCACCGTGCGTCAGTTCGAGACCGGGGCGCTGTTCAGCGGGATCCTCGAGCAGCAATACCGTGGCGCGATGGTCAACACCTTCGGCGGCGGCGTGAACGAAGTCCAGCGCGACATCATCGCGGCGGCCGGTCTGCGGCTGCCGCGGGCCCGGCGATAGGGCAGGAGCCAGAGATGCCTCTCAGTCAGGCGCAGAAGCGCGAGCTCGAAGCGAAGATGCAGGAGTTCGTGGGCCTTCCGATCAGCGAGCCCAAGCCGGGCCGCGACGCGGTGAACGAGCCGATGATCCGGCAGTGGTGCGACGCGATGGCCGACGAGAACCCCATCTACTGGGACGCCGCGGCCGCCAAGGAAGCCGGCTACGACGGTGTGGTGGCCCCGCCGACGATGCTTCAGGCGTGGACCATGCAGGGCTTCGAGATGGCCGAGGGCTACGACGTTCCGAAGAACAACGAGCACCGGCTGCACAAGCTGCTGACCGACCATGGCTACACCAGCGTGGTCGCGACGAACACCGACCAGGGCTACACGCGCTACCTCGCCCCTGGCGACGTGGTGACCGCCAACACCGTGATCGAGTCGATCTCCGAGGAGAAGGCCACCGCACTCGGCATCGGGTACTTCATCAACACGCGCACGACCTTCACGGACCAGGACGGCGACGAGGTCGGCTGGCTCACCTTCCGCGTGCTGAAGTTCGTGCCGCAGCAGCAGCCGCAGGCGGCGGACGACGGCGGGGCCGGTGCCGCGGCGGCGCCGGGGATCATCCGGCCGCCGATGGGACACGACAACGGCTGGTGGTGGGAGCTCGTCCAGGACGGCGTACTGGCGATCCAGCGGTGCAACGGCTGCGGCGCGCTGCATCACCCGCCGCGGCCCATGTGCAACCAGTGCCGCAGCATGGACATGGGTCACGTCGAGGCATCGGGCCGCGGCACCGTGCACAGCTTCACGGTGATCCGGCACCCGCAGTTCCCGGGCTACGACATGCCGATCCTCGCGGCATTGATCGACCTCGAAGAAGGTACGCGCATCGTGTCGAACGTGGTCGACTGCCGGCCCGAGGACGTGCACATCGGCATGAAGGTGACGTGCCGCATCGACGAGGTCGAAGACGGGTTCAAGCTGCCCGTCTTCGTGCCGGCGGGCTAGGAGCGCGGATCCATGGACTTCGGCTTCAGCGAAGAGCAGACGACCGTGCGCGAGCTCGCGCGCGAGATCCTCGACAGCGAGGTGACGCTCGACCGGATCAAGGCGGTGGAGGCGGCCCCTGCGTGGTGCGATCGCGAGCTCTGGTCGCAGCTCGCCGAGGCGAACCTGCTGGGGATCGCGGTGCCCGAGGTGCACGGGGGCATGGGAATGGGCTTCGCCGAGCTGTGCGTGCTGCTGGTGGAGCTCGGCCGCTCGGTCGTGCCGCTGCCCGCGGTCGAGACGCTGGTGGGTGCGCTCGCGATCGAGCGCTTCGGAACCGACGCGCAGCGGGGCACGTGGCTGCCGCGCAGTGCAGCGGGCGAGGCCGTGTTCGGGGTCGCGCACGCCGAGCCCGGCGCCCGCCCGGCCATCGTGGCCCGCGCCGAGGCGGGCGGATTCGTGCTCGAGGGCGTGGCGCACGAGGTGACCCACGCGGGTTCCGCAGCGCGCGTGCTGCTCGCGGCCTCCGGCGAGACGGGGCCGCGCGTGGTGCTGCTCGACCCGGCCGCGGCCGGCGTCGAGGCCGTGACGGGTCGCAGCTCCACCGGCCAGCCGGTCTCGGAGCTACGGCTGACCGGCGTGCGCGTGACCGAATCCGAGCTGCTGGGAGCCGAAGGCGAGGGCGCCGCGGTGGCGGAGTGGCTCGAGCAGCACACCGCGGCCGCGCTGTGCGCGCTCGAGGTCGGCGTGCTCGAGCGCGCCCTCGAGATCACGGCCGCGTACGTGACCGAGCGCGAGCAGTTCGGAACGCCCATCGGCTCGTTCCAGGCCGTGCAGCACCGCTGCGCCGACATGTACATCGATCTCGAGGCGGTCCGCTGGACCACCTGGCGGGCGATCTGGAAGCTGGCGGATGGCCGGCCGGCCGCGCGCGACGTCCAGGTCGCGAAGTTCTGGGTCGCCGACGCCGGCGCCCGGATCGCGGGTGCCGGCGTGCACCTGCACGGCGGCCTCGGCTCTGACGTCGACTATCCCATCCACCGGCACTTTCTCTGGTCGAAGGCGCTCGAGCTTCGCGGCGGCGGCGCGGCCGCCCAGCTGGCCGCGCTCGGCCGGGACATGGCCCGCACGGGCCCGCAGGAGACGGCATGACCCATTCGCTCACCTTCCCCGACGTCTCCGTCGGCGATGAGCTTCCGCCCCTCGACGTCCCGCTCACCTCGGCGGTGATCGTCGGGGGCGCGCTGGCCTCGCGCGACTACACGCCGGTGCACCACGACAGTGCGGCTGCGCGTGCGCAGGGGATGCAGGACGTGTTCATGAACATCCTGACGACGAACGGCTACCTGGGCCGGTACGTCACCGACTGGGCCGGGCCGAAGGCCCGCATCACCGCGCTGTCGGTGAAGCTCGGCGCGCCGAACGTCGTGGGCGACACGATGAAGATGACCGGCTCGGTGGTGTCGGCCGACGCCGACTCCGGCGAGATCGAGGTCGAGGTCGTCGGCAGGAACGCGTGGGGCAACCACGCCGAGGGCAAGGTACGCGTGACCCTGCCGAAGGGGGCCTAGCGTGCCGACCACCCTGAAGGACGAGGCGGCGATCGTCGGCATCGGCCAGACGAAGTTCACGAAGAACTCGGGCGTCTCCGAGCTGGCGCTGGCGTGCGAGGCCGTGTCGAACGCGATCGACGACGCCGGGCTCGACCCCAGCGAAGTCGATGGCCTCACCACGTTCACCCTCGACACGAACGACGAGATCGACGTCGCGCGCGCGGTGGGCATCGGAGAGATCCGCCACTTCGGGCGGACGCCGTACGGCGGCGGCGCCGCCACCGCGATCGTGCACCAGGCCGTGATGGCGGTGGCCACGGGCACCTGCAAGGCGGTCGTCGCGTACCGCGCGCTGAACGGCCGCTCCGGGCAGCGCTACGGCGCCGGTGTGTCCGGCAACATCATCACGTCGGACCTGATCCACTGGAGCTGGTACATGCCGTGGGGCCTGCTCACCCCCGCCAGCTGGGTGGCGATGTTCGCGCAGCGCTACATGCACGAGTACGGCGCCAAGCCCGAGGACCTGGCCGAGGTGGCGATCGCGACGCGGAGCCACGCGGTGAACAACCCCGACGCGTTCTTCCACGGCCGGCCGCTCACGCTCGACGAGTACATGGACGCGCGCTTCATCGCCGAGCCGCTGCGTCTCTACGACTGCTGTCAGGAGACCGACGGCGGCTGTGCGGTCGTGATCACCAGCCCGGAGCGGGCGCGCGACCTGAAGCACCCGGGCGTGATGATCCGCGCGGCAGCCAGCGCCGCCGGTGCCGACCAGGAGCAGATGACGAGCTTCTACCGGCCGGCGATCAGCGGCCTGCCGGAGATGGACTCGGTGGCGAGCCAGCTGTGGGAGACCTCGGGGCTCGGTCCCGACGACATCGACTCGGCGATCCTCTACGACGCCTTCACGCCGAACGTGCTGTTCCAGATCGAGAGCTTCGGCTTCTGCGGGCGCGGCGAGGCGAAGGACTTCGTGAAGGACGGTGCGCTGGCCGTCGGCGGGCGGCTTCCCACCAACACGCACGGGGGGCAGCTGTCCGAGGCCTACATCCACGGCGTGAACGGCATCGCCGAGGGGGTGCGCGTCGTGCGGGGTACGTCGACGAACCAGCCCCAGAAGAACGACCACGTTCTCGTCACCAGCGGCATCGGCGTCCCGACGTCGGCCATGGTGCTCGGGAAGATGGACTAGCGGAGAGGGACGAATGTCGGAATCGGTGATCGTCGAGGCGCTGCGCACCCCGATCGGGCGCGGCAAGATGGGCAAGGGGAGCCTCTCGGGCTTCCATGCCGCCCAGCTGCTCGGGTCGCTCCAGCACGCACTCGTCGCGAAGGCGGGGATCGAGCCGAAGGACGTCGATCAGGTCTTCGGTGGCTGCGTCACCCAGGCGGGCGAGCAGAGCAACAACATCGCGCGGCACGCGTGGCTGTCGAAGAGCGACGACTACACGACGGCCGGCACCACGGTGGACGTGCAGTGCGGCTCCGGCCAGCAGGCGAACAACATCGCCAACGCGCTGGTGAAGGGCGGCAGCATCGACATCGGGATCGGCTGCGGGATCGAGCTGATGAGCCACGTCGGGCTCGGGATGAACGTGATGAACGGCCCGGGCTTCTTCCTGCCCGAGGGCTTCCCGTGGCAGGAGCCGATGAGCCAGTTCGAGGCGTGCGAGCGCATCGCCGACAAGCGCGGCATCACGCGCGACGATGCGGATGCGTTCGGGCTGCGCAGCCAGCAGCTCGCGAAGCAGGCCGTCGAAGAGGGCCGCTTCGAGCGCGAGGTCCTCCCGGTGGACGCGCCGGTGCTCGGCGAAGACGGCGCGCCCACCGGCGAGACCGTCCGCGTCGACCGCGACCAGGGTCTGCGGGAGACGACGCTCGAGGGCCTGGGTCAGCTGAAGCCGGTGCAGGAGGGTGGCATCCACACCGCTGGCAACTCGTCGCAGGTGTCCGACGGGGCGGCGGGGCTGCTCTACATGAGCGCCGAGAAGGCGAAGGGGCTGGGGCTGCGGCCGCGCGCGCGGATCCTGCACGACGTGGTCGTCGGCAGCGACCCGTACATGCTGCTCGAGGGCCCCATCGACGCGACGCAGCGGATCCTGGACCGCTCCGGGATGCAGCTGTCGGACATCGATCTGTTCGAGTGCAACGAGGCGTTCGCGGCCGTGGTGCTCGCCTGGCAGCGGGCATTCCCCGAGATCGACCCGGACAAGGTCAACGTCAACGGCGGGGCCATCGCCCTGGGCCACCCGGTGGGTGCCACCGGCTCGCGTCTGATCGTGACCGCACTGCACGAACTCGAGCGCCGCGACGCGAGCACCGCCCTCATCACCATGTGCTGCGGCTCGGCCGTCGGCACGGCGACGATCATCGAGCGCATCTAGCAGCGCATCTAGCAGCGAGGGAGAGAACCAGATGGGAGTGTTGGACGGGAAGGTCGCGATCGTCACCGGCGCCGGGCAGGGGCTCGGCCGGGTCGAGGCGCTCGAGTTGGCAAGGCACGGCGCGTCGGTGGTGGTGAACGACCTCGGCACGCGGGCCGATGGCACCGGCGCAGACGAGGGCCCGGCGCAGTCCGTCGTGCAGGAGATCGAAGCCGCCGGTGGCAAGGCCGTGACCGCGTTCGGCGACGTCGCGGACTGGGACGCGGCTGCGTCCATCGTGCGCAAGGCCGTCGACACGTTCGGCGACCTGAACATCATGGTCAACAACGCCGGCTTCTCGCGCGACGGCATGATCGTGAAGATGACCGAGGATCAGTTCGACTCCGTGATCCGCGTCCACGTGAAGGGTCACTTCCAGATGATCAAGCACACGATGGACTTCTGGCGCACGAAGTCGAAGGAGTCCGGCGGCGAGCCGCTCTACGGGCGGCTGATCAGCACCGCGTCCGACGCGTTCCTGATGGGCAACCTCGGGCAGCCGAACTACGCGGCCGCGAAGGCGGCGATCACGCACCTGACGCTGTCGGCCGCGCGCGAGGTGCAGCGCTTCGGGGCGACCGCAAACGTGATCCTGCCGCGCGCGCGCACGCGCATGACCGATTCGGGCCCGTGGGCCGCGATCTTCGAGAAGCCGGAGGAGGGGTTCGACACCTTCTCGCCCGAGCACATCGGGCCGCTCGTGTCGTGGCTCGCGTCGCCGCACGCGCACAACGTGTCGGGCAACCTGATCCAGGTCTGGGGCAAGCACGTGCGGGTCTACGCGCCGCCGCAGCCCGCGCTCGATCACGAGAACGACGAGCCGTGGACGCTCGAGAACCTGAACGGCGTGCTGGGGCCGTTCTTCGAGGGCAAGCAGCCCATCGAAGACTCCTACACGCTACCGATGGCCTGAAGACAGGAGGGAAGATGAGCGAAGCACAGCTCGTCGAGGCGCTCACCGCGCCCCACAAGCTCCAGTACACATACAAGCGTTCGGTGGGCCCGGTAATGGGCCGCTTCTTCACCGCGCTGCGCGACGAGGGGAAGATCCTCGGCGTGCGCCGCGAGGACGGCAGCGTGATGTGCCCGCCGAAGGAGTACGACCCCGACACCGCGGCCGCCATCTCCGAGATGGTCGAGGTCGGGCCCGGAGGCGAGGTCGTGAGCTGGGCCTGGGTGAGCGAGCCGCGCGCGAAGCAGCCGTGCGATCGGCCCTTCGCGTACGCGCTGATCAAGCTCGACGGCGCGGACACGCCGCTGCTGCACGCGATCGACTGCGGCCGCGAGGACGCGATCCGCACCGGGATGCGAGTCACCGCGAAGCTGGCCGACGAGCGCGTCGGCCACATCACCGACATCCGCTGCTTCGAGCCGGAGGCTTAGGCATGGCTGACGAGAAGGGTCCCGTCGAGATCGTCCAGACGCCCGTGGAGCTCGACTACACGTACACCGCGGGTCAGGCGGCGACTCGCTTCCTGAAGGGCGTCGAGCAGGGGAAGTTCCTGGGACAGCGCTGTCCGGTGGATGGCTTGGTCTATGTGGCCTCGCGGGGCTCGAGCCCGAAGCACGGCGTTCCCACCGGTCCGGACACCGTCGAGGTCTCGGACAAGGGAACCCTGATCTCATTCTCGATCGTGCGCATCCCGTCCGCGAACCTGTCGGTGGAGCCGCCCTTCGCGGCGATCAGCGTGCTGCTCGACGGGGCCGACAGCCACCTCATGCACGTGCTCGACGAGTGCCCGCTCGAGGAGGTCCGGATGGGCATGCGGGTCGAGGCCGTGTGGCTGCCGAAGGACCAGTGGACCGCGTCCATGCAGAACGTCACCCACTTCCGTCCGACCGGGGAGCCCGACGCCCCGTTCGACTCCTACAAGGACCACCTCTGATGCGAGACGTCGCCATCGTCGCCTTTGCACAGTCGCCGAGCGTCCGCAGCGACACGCAGCGGAACGAGGTCGAGATCCTGATGCCGGTCGTGGCCGAGGTGAGGGAAGCATCCGGCATCCCGAAGGGCGAGTTCGACTTCATCTGCTCGGGCAGCTCGGACTACCTGGCGGGCCAGTCGTTCGCGTTCGTCGCGGGCCTCGACGCGGTGGGAGCGTGGCCGCCCGTCTCCGAGTCGCACGTGGAGATGGACGGCGCCTGGGCGCTCTACGAGGCCTGGGTGAAGATCCAGATGGGCTATGCGGACAGCGCGCTGGTCTACGGCTTCAGCAAGTGCTCCCTCGGCGACCTGCCCGAGGTCATGGCCATGCAGCTCGACCCGTACTACCAGACGCCGCTCTGGCCGGACGCCGTCTCGATGGCCGCGCTGCAGGCGCGCCAGTGCCTCGAAACGGGTGCCGTCACGGCCGAGCAGATGGCGGACGCGGTGGTGCGCAGCCGGGCGAACGCGAAGAGCAACCCGAACGCGCAGCTCTCGGGCGACGTGGATCGGGAGAAGCTGCTCGCGGAGCCGACCTTCGTGTCGCCGCTGCACAAGCACGACTGCTCGCCCATCTCTGACGGCGCGGCCGCGATGGTCCTGGTGGCCGGAGAGAAGGCGCGCCAGCACTGCGAGCGCCCGGCCTGGATCACGGGTTTCGCGCACATCATGGAGCCGATGGACCTCGGCGTCCGGCCGCTCACGGAGTCGCGCTCGACCGCGGAGGCCGCGCGGCGCGCCGGTGTCGACGCGGCGAAGCTCGACGTGGCCGAGCTGCACGGGCCCTTCAGCCACCAGGAGATCCTGCTGGAGCAGGCCATCGGGATCGGCAGCAGCACCGACGTGAACCCGTCGGGCGGAGCCCTCGCCGCGAACCCGATGATGGCCGCCGGGCTGATCCGCCTCGGTGAGGCCGCGGCGCGGATCCACGACGGGAGCGCTGCGACCGCGCTCGGGCACGCGACTTCGGGTCCGTGTCTGCAGCAGAACCTCGTGTGCGCCATGGAGGGCCGCTAGATGGCCGAGCTTTGCGGAGTCGTGGGAATCGGGCAGACGGAGCACCGCGCCGCACGCACGGACGTGTCGATGGCGGGGCTGCTGCGCGAGGCCGCAGAACGCGCGCTCGAGGATGCGCAGCTCACCTGGAAGGACATCGACGCGGTCGTGATCGGCAAGGCGCCCGACCTGTTCGAGGGCGTGATGATGCCGGAGCTCTTCCTCGCCGAGGCGCTCGGTGGCGCGATGAAGCCGATGCTGCGCGTGCACACCGCGGGGAGCGTGGGCGGCTCGACCGGCATCGTGGCCGCGAGCCTGGTCCAGGCCGGCATCCACGACCGTGTGCTCTGCGTCGCGTGGGAAAAGCAGAGCGAGAGCAACGCGATGTGGGCGCTCACGATCTCGATGCCGTTCAGCGTCGCGGTCGTCGCCGGCGCAGGCGGCTACTTCGCACCGCTGATCCGCGGCTACATCCGCCGCTCGGGTGCGCCCGACGACACGGGCATCCGGGTGGCGCTCAAGGACCGGCTGAACGCGCTCAAGAACCCGTATGCACACCTGCAGATTCCGGACGTGACGTTCGAGCAGATCGAGCAGTCCCCGATGCTCTGGGATCCGATCCGGTATCTCGAGACGTGCCCGTCCTCCGACGGCGCGTGCGCGATGGTGCTGTCGAGCGAGAGGCTCGCCGAGCAGGCGCCGACCCGGCCCGCGTGGGTGCACGCCACCGCCATGCGCAGCGAGCCGACGATGTTCGCCGGCCGCGACCAGGTGATTCCGCGCGCGAGCCTCGACAACGCGAAGGCGCTGTACGAGAAGGCCGGCATCACGAACCCGCGCCAGCAGATCGACGTGGCCGAGATCTACGTGCCGTTCTCGTGGTTCGAGCCCATGTGGATGGAGGGCATGCTCTTCGCCCCCACCAACGAGGGCTGGAAGATGACCTACGAGGGCGCCACGGCGATGGACGGCGACATGCCCATCAACCCGTCGGGCGGCGTGCTGTCGTCGAATCCGATCGGCGCGTCGGGCCTGCTGCGCTTCGCCGAGGCGGCGATGCAGGTGCGTGGCCAGGCCGGCGAGCACCAGGTCGACGGTGCCCGAAAGGCGCTGGGCCACGCCTACGGCGGCGGCAGCCAGTACTACTCCACCTGGATCGTGGGCAGCGACAAGCCCTAAGAGGCTTCGTGCGGCTGCGCGCCGCGCCGCCTTTCGAGAGGACCCCATGGCAGATCTCGGTTTCTGGAAGATGGCGGCGGCCGAGCCCGACGCCCTGGCCCTGGTGACGCCCGACGAGAAGTCGGTGACCCGCGGCGAGTTGGCCGCGGCGTCGAATCGCACGCTGCGCGGCCTGCGCGCCCTCGGACTCGAGGGTGGTGATGTGGTCGCGGTCGTGCTCGAGAACGGCCAGCCGTTCCTCGAGCTCTACCTGGCCTGCTTTCAGGGCGGGTTCTACCTGGTCCCCATCAACAACCACCTGGCCGGCCCCGAGATCGCGTACATCGTGAACGACTCCGAGGCCAAGGTGCTCGTGGCGAGCGAGCGCTTTGCCGAGGCGGTGGTGCCTGCCACCACCGAGATTGCGATTCCCGAGAGCCACCGCTTCGCAGTGGGTGCGCTACCCGGCTTCCGGCCCCTTGCGGAGCTGGCCGAAGGCCAGTCGGGCGACACGCCCGAGGACCGCACCGCGGGCGCCGTGATGAACTACACCTCGGGCACCACCGGCCGGCCCAAGGGCGTGCGCCGGCCGCTGGCGCCGCTCGATCCCGACATCGTCGGCGCGATGTTCACGGGCTTCCACCAGATGTTCGGCATCCAGCCCGAGGCGGGCAACGTGCACATCACGGGCTCGCCGCTCTATCACACGGCGGTGTTGATGTTCGCGGGCTCGTCCATGCATCTGGGCCACGCGGTCGTGCTCATGGACAAGTGGCGCCCCGAAGACATGCTCCGGCTCATCGAGACCTGGCGGGTCACCACCAGCCACATGGTGCCCACGCAGTTCAACCGGCTGCTGCAGCTGCCCGAGGACGTGCGCGGTCGCTACGACTGCTCGTCCACCCGCACGATGATCCACGCAGCCGCCCCCTGCCCGGTCGAGGTGAAGCAGCAGATGCTCGACTGGTGGGGCGACAGCATCTGGGAGTACTACGCCGCCACCGAGGGGGGCGGCACCATCGTCTCTCCCGAGGAGTGGCGCAAGAAGCCCGGCACGGTGGGCAAGGCCTGGACGAACGCCGAGGTGCGCATCTTCGACGAAGAGGGCAACGACTGCCCGACCGGCACGCCGGGCACGGTCTACATGCTGCGCGGCCAGGCCGACTTCGAGTATCACAAGGACAAGGAGAAGACCGAGAAGGCCCGCCGCGGCAACTACTTCACCGTGGGCGACATCGGCTACCTCGACGAAGACGGGTATCTGTTCCTCTGCGATCGCAAGGCCGACATGATCATCTCGGGCGGGGTCAACATCTACCCGGCCGAGATCGAGAGCGCGCTGCAGACGCACCCCAAGGTGGCGGACGTGGCGGTGTTCGGCATCCCGCACGACGACTGGGGCGAAGAGGTGAAGGCGGTGATCGAGCCGATCGCCGGGGTCGAGCCCGGCGAGGCGCTCACCGAGGACATCCTGGCCTTCTGCAAGGAGCGCCTGGCCAAGTACAAGACGCCGCGCTCGATCGACTACACCGACGAGATGCCGCGCGATCCGAACGGCAAGCTCTACAAGCGCAAGCTCCGCGATCCCTACTGGGAAGGGCGCGAGAAAGCGATCTAGCCGGGCATGGACTTCGCCTTCTCCGAAGAGCAGGACGCGTTTCGCGAAACGCTCGCGCGCTTCTTCGCCGAGCGCGCGCCGTCGGGCGAGGTGCGCAAGGCGATCGAGGGGCCGCTCGGCTACGACGTCGCGCTCTGGAAGGAGATGGCCGAGCAGCTCGGGCTGATGGGCGTGCACCTGCCCGAGTCGTGCGGGGGGCAGGGCTTCGGCTTTCTCGAGCTCGGCATCGTCGTCGAAGAAATGGGCCGCGTACTGCTGCCCGGCCCCTACCTCTCGAGTGCTGTGACGTCGCTCGCCATCGCTTCGGTGGCGGGTGCCGACCATCCGCTGCTCGCCGGCCTGGCCGACGGCAGCGAGATCGGGGCGCTGGCCTGGGTCGAGGCGGGCGGAGGATGGGATGCCGAGGGCATCGCGACCATCTCTGCGCCCGAGGGCGACGCGCTGCGCGTGACCGGCACCAAAACATTCGTGGCTGACGGCCAGGCGGCGAGCTTCTTTCTCGTGGCGGCGCGCGAAGCCGGAAGCGCGGGGGACGAGGGTCTCGTCGCCTGCCTGGTACGCGCCGATGCCCCTGGTGTCCGCGTGGAGCCCGTAGAGACGACCGATCCCCTTCGGCGTCAGGCCTGCGTCGCCTTCGAGGGGGCGGCGGCCGAGCGGCTCGGGGCTCCCGACGCCGGCGCGGCGGTGCTGGCCCGGGCGCGCGCCCACGCGTGCATCCTGCTCGGCGCGGAGATGACCGGTGCCGCCGACCGAGCACTGGCCATGGCCGTGGACTACGCCAAGGCGCGCCGGCAGTTCGCGCGGGCGATCGGGAGCTTCCAGGCGATCAAGCACAAGGCCGCGGACATCCTGCTCGAGCTCGAGCTGGCCCGCAGCATCGCCTACTGGGCGCTCTGGGTGGCGGACGAGGATGGCGCCGATCTCGACGAGGCCGCGCACCTGGCCAAGTCGGTCTGCGGCGATGCCCTGCGGCTGGCGAGCGAGCAGAACATCCAGATCCACGGCGGCGTGGGATTCACCTGGGAGTACGACGCCCACCTCTACTACAAGCGCTGGCAGTCGAGCGACGTGCTGTACGGTGACGCCACCGACCATCGCGCCCAGCTCGCCGGCGCGCTCGGGTTCTAGCGTGGCCGAGCTTCCGGCGGAGCCCGCCGGTACGCCCCGACAGGAGCACGAGGGACGTTACGTGCGTCTGGCCGCGCCCGACCCCGAACGCGACGCGCCGGCCTTGTTTGCTGCAGCCCATGGCGACGACGCCGACCCCGAGCAGTGGATCTACATGGGCTACGGCCCGTTCGCCGATGCAGATGCCATGGCCGTGTGGATGGCCGGGCGCGCCGCCGCCACCGAGCCGCGGTCGGTGGTGGTGCACGACCGCACCCGCGGCGTGCCCGTGGGCATGGCTGCCTTCATGAGCCAGGTTCCCGAGAACCGCCGGCTCGAGATCGGCAACGTCTGGTACGTGCCCAGTGCCCAGCGCACCGCAGCCAATACCGAGACCACGTACCTGATGCTGCGCGAGGCCTTCGAGCACTGCGGCTACCGGCGCGTCGAGTGGAAGTGCGACGCCCGCAATCGCCGCTCGCGCGTGGCTGCCGAGCGCCTGGGGTTCAGCTTCGAGGGGCTCTTCCGGAACCACATGATCATCAAGCAGCAGAGCCGCGACACGGCGTGGTACGCGATCACCGACGACGAGTGGCCGGCCCTGCGCAGCAACTACGACGCCGTGCTCGATCGCACGGCCACGCGCGCGCTGGGCGATCTCAATCGCCCGCTGCTTCGCCCCCGGGTGCAAGAGCTGGGCTGACCACGCCACCGGCCCCTTGGTAGGCCGCGGCCAGGCGGGGTCGCAGGATCTCCGTCCAGAGCGCGTAGCCCGACTCGCTGAGATGCAGGCCGTCCCAGACGAAGAGCTCGCCGCGCGGTTCGCCGTCTGCGGTGAGCATGGGCGTGGCGACGTCGACGTACTCGAGCAGCGGGTCAGCTTCCGCCAGGCGGGCCACTGCATCGTTCGCCTTGCGCACCTCGGGCCAACGCTCCCAGCGCAGGATCGTGGGCTTGAGCGAGAGGAACAGCACGCGCGCCTCGGGAAGGTCCGCGTGAAGCCGGGCCAACAGCTCCGCGAACTTGGCGAGGTACGAGTCCGCCGTCTTGCCCGTGCCGGCGCCCAGGTCGTTGCCACCCGCGAAGACCACGACCACGCGCGGCTGGTAGGGGATCACGATTCGGTCCACGTGGTGCACCAGGTGGTCCATGTGGGCGCCGCCGAAGCCCCGGCGGACGACAGGCAGGGGCGCCATGTCTCGCGCGAGGGTGTCCCAGAGCCGGATGCTGGAGCTGCCCACGAAGACGATCCCGCCGGGAGCGGGCGGGTCTGCACGGTCGGCGGCCTCGAAGGCCGCGATCGCGTCGTCGAAGAAGTCGAGTTCGAGGCTGCCGGCCTGATACCAGCGAAGGGCGAGCCATCCGCAGAGCAGCAGCGCGGCCCCGGCCAGCGCGCTGCCCAGCAGCAGCTTCTTCAGCATGCTCAGGCGGCGCCGCCCGATTCGAGCCAGGCGCGGCAGTCCGGCTCGAGCGCACGCTCGCAGGCGGCGTCGTAGCGCGCGACCTCTTCGTCGCTCAGCACGTCCCGCCAGCGGCCGTTGGTGCCCTTGTTCAAGAAGGTCTGGGCGCCGCCCTTCCAGAAGGCCCCGCCGCCCGGGACGTAGCGCTCGCCCTGTTTCTTCATCTCGTCGAAGCTCACGGCCTTCACGATGCCGGGCCAGGCAGACTCGGGCACCGAGATCTCCAGGTAGTCGGCGAGGGCTCGCATCTCGCCCTCGGTATCGGCCAGCAGGTCGGCATAGTGGACGAGGCGGATGTTCGGCATGTGGCGCCAGTTCCACCAGGACTGCACGTTGTACAGGTGCGACCAGTAGGGCCAGCCGTCGTTCTCCCATTCGAACCAGCCGCGCGACACCCAGTTGTCGTAGAACGCATGCAGGTCGTCGGGGGGCGGCGGGAACTCCTCGCCCACGCGCATGCGCAGGGCGTTCATGTGCTGAATCGTCTCGTCCTGCATGTGCTGGTAGTGGTTCCACAGCGACATGAACACGTCGCGCCCATCTCGCGCCACGTAGACGTACTTGTGCCGCTCGTCGTAGATCATGCCGTCGAGCGGCAGGTGGGTCTTGATGAAGCGCCGGTGCTCCTGGGCCTTCAACACGTTGAGCACGAACTCGAGCGGCAGTAGCCGCATGTCGAGCCAGGGAGACAGCTCGGCGGGCGCGGCGGGCATCTCGCCGTCGGCGAACAACAGGTGCGCGATGATCGCCTGCGTCCAGGTGGTGCCGGCCTTGTAGGACGTGGCGACGATGATGTCGTCGGCGCGGCGGTCGAAGTAGTCCCAGCGGGTGCTGTCGAAGTGGTGGCACTGGTAGACGCGGGTGCGTTCGGGGCGGTCGCTCATGGGCGCGAGCTTATCTCAAGTGATTCGCGTTCGGACTGCGCGCCGTCGGGCCGAGACGCCTCCGGTGAAACCCTAGTACGCCGACTGGCCGCAGCCGCGGTGCTCTCCCCGATCCCGGCTATCGCCGAATCGGCCCGAGCGGGTCGTCAGGGTAGTGCACCGTGTCTTCGCCGCGTCGCCGCGAACCCACGACCAGCAGCACCGCCGGCTCCGACGCCTCGTTCATCAGATGGTGGGCGTTGGCAACGCCGGCCACGAACCCAACGATGCTGCCCGGCCGCAAAGGGTGGCGCCCGTCGTCGTCCACCAGGGTGGGCTCGCCCGAAAGCACGTAGACCAGTTCGTCCTCGGCCTCGTGCCAATGCCGAAGCGACGAGATCGCCCCCGGGTCGAGGGTGACGCGGTTCACGCCGAACTGGGTGACGCCCACGGCCTTGGCGAGCTGGGCCTCGTGCTTGCCCTCGAACCGCTCGGGCTGGATGGCGTCGCGCCACTTGTCCGGCAGGCCCGTCGTGACGGGCACCTGCGAGTCATGAAGCAGACGGGTCTCGGACACGAGGTGCCTCCCTGTCGAGCCGCGAGGCTACCAGAGTGAGGCGCGTAAGAGCCGGGGCGGGCGCGTGCCTACCATTGGTGCCAGTTCGCGACCCAGGGTGCGATCCCGACGAAGACGGGAATGGGGAACGCAACACCCTCGGGATCTCGAAGGTAGGCGATCAGCCGGTTGTGACCCTCGAGGATGACGAGCCGGTTCGCTTGGGGCGTAGCCGCCACGAGCAGCGGCGGCTCCAGCACATCGCCGCTGCGCACGCGCGCCATCACCCCGTTCGGCTCGTCCGGAGTTCGCTGGTCGATCGCTGCAGCCACTTCGGCTGGCTTGCGCGTGCCAAAGCGCGACTCGTAGCCGTGCCGGCACGTCCGGACGCGTTCGCGCAGGCTGCACTCGCTGAGCGCGGCCCGGTGCCACGCCAGGTCGCGGAGCGGGAGCCCTTCGAACAGGCGCTCGCCGCCTCGGTAGGCCTGGAAGATCGACCACCGCAACTCGGCCTGCTCGGCGTCTCCTGCGTCGGGGTGCGTGATCACGGTCGCGGCCACGCCCAGGTCGGCGACGGTCCGTCTCACCCGATCGCCCTCGGTCGGCGAATCGAGCTCGGCGCGCAGGAACGCGAGCACCGCTTCGTCGCAGGTCGTGGCCCCCACGACCTCCACGTGAGCTACCCGGCCGCCCGCTCGTAGATGGCCATCACGGCGCCACCCGGCGTTCTCGCGCTACGCAGCAACGAGAGCTGGCGCGCCGGCTGCCCACCTTCGAACAAGCGCTTGCCGCCCCCCACGACGACCGGGAACACCCAGAGCCGGAGTTCGTCGACCAGGTCGTGCGCAATGAGGGCCTGCGCGAGCTGCCAGCTCCCGTGAACCTGGAGGAGCGGTCCGTCCTGGGCTTTGAGTTGCGAGACCGCGGTACCGACCTCGCCCTCCACGCGACGCGAGTGGATCCAGCGGAGTTCGCTCGAGCGAGACGTCACGACGTGCTTGGTGGCATCGTTCAGCTTGCGCGCCACCGGGTCGCCCAGATCGGCGCCTTCGAAGCTGCGTGCGAACGACTCGTAGGTCTTGCGGCCGAGCAAGAGATCGTAGGGTTCGGCCATCGCTTCTACTGCCACCTGGGCCATCACTTCGTCCCACCAGGGCCGTGCCCAGCCGCCCGCCGCAAACCCGTCCGAGGGGTCTTCGCCCGGGTCGCTCGGTGCCTGCATCACTCCGTCGAGTGTCAGGAACGTCAGCAGAGCGAGCTTGCGCAATTTCGCTTCTCCATGGGCGGCGCGGCGGGAGCTCCCTCTCCCCGGGTCTCGTCGCTCACGATGGTGAGTCCGCGGGGGCGGCGTTCGCACCGCGGCTCGCCATGCCGAACCACACCTGCAGCCCCGTGTAGAGCACGGCAGGGATGGATCGGGCGGGCTCGCCCGCGCTCCAGTGGACGCCGATCGCGCCGGCGGTGATCACCGTGAGCGCCAGCGCTGCCCACGGTGCCAGACGGCGCACGAACAGGGCCGGGGCACACACGAGTTGAACGGCCGACGAGATCACGATCAGCTCGGACGGGACCCCGAGCCGCTCGGAGAGCGCCCCGCTCTGAAGCTCCGCAAACGTCGTGAAGACGGCCCCGAGACCGTAGGTCACCGCGAGAAACCAGGCCGTGATTCGAAGCCAGCGCGCCCGGGTGGTGCCGCTCATGTGCTCCTCCAAGGTCGAAGCACCGCACGTGGCACGGTACCACGGGGTCCGTCACGGCGCGCCTTGGGCCGCATCGATGCTAGGCCGCCGTAGGCCCTTGGATGGGGTGGGGAGATTGGGGCGAGCACGCACTAGACGAGGCCCCAGACGGTCGGCTGAGGGCCGTCGAACAGGAGCGCGATGCCCACATGCGCCGCAGCGTGCAGCGTCACGAGGAAGGACGGACCCACTCGCAGGAAGAGCACGCTCATGAAGGCGCCCGGCACGATCAGCCGCGTCGCAAAGAAGCCCGCGTCGAAGGGGCCCGCTCCCGGGCCCAACTCGTGGGAGAGCGCGAACGCGAGGGCGGTCACGACCACCGCCAGGGCAGCGGCCCGCTTCGAGGGCCAGAACCGGCGCGCCACGATGAAGGTCGTCGCGAGCACGCCGAACCGGAATACGGCCTCTTCGAGAATCCCGGCACCGACTCCCAGCGTGATCCCTGCCAGGGCGCTCTCTTCAGGGGGCACGAAGTCGGGGAGCGTGGGTCCGAAGACCAGGCGCAGCACCAGCAGGCCGACCGCCGCCAGGCCCGCGCCCGCCAGCGCTCCGCGCAAGCCCCTCGAGAGCACAGCCCCCGATGGCGGAGACGCCGCAACCCACGCGGCCACCGGAAGGGCCGTGAGCAGCGGAATCGCCCACAGCCCAGCGGCCGCGTCCACCAGTTGGATCAGGGGGTCCGAAGCCAAGCGATGCGCCGCCGTCGGGGGTGCCATCGCCCAGAGCACGAGGAAGAGGCCGATGAAGGGCGAGAAGAGCACGGCGGCGGCACCGACCTCTCTCTCGAACTCCGCCCGCTCCACGGCTGTCGCGCTCCCGCTACCTGCGATCACCCAGGACAGACGCGGGCTCCAGCCCTCGAAGCAGGCAGGCCGCTGCGATTCGCGTGGGGTGGTGTCGGATCTGTTCGCGGCGCTCGCCACACCGCCCGCAACGCGGCGGCTTCCCGGGTTCCTGCTCGGATCCGGGTTCGAAAGGGTGGGCCTCGTGCTTCGAGAAGCGGGTGTCCGGGCCCTCTCGGTTCGTCATGTGCGCCTCGGCACGTCGGAAGGGTCGGCGCTTGCCGCCGGGTTCGCCGGTAGAAGCGAGTCGACCAGCTCGCCCGTGGCGCCAACGAGCTCGGCAATCGCTCCGACGGCTTCCCAGTTCACGCGCAGCCCTCTTCACTCACGGTAGCCCAGCCGCGCGCCGAGCTGGCCTACTCGCCGCTGGCATCTCCCGCCTGGAGGACGAGGCACAGGTAGCCGTACTCATCGCCGTAGGTCTCGTAGGTCTGCTGCTCGCGGCGGAGAGAGGCGTAGAGGTCCCGATCCCCATGTCGCGCGATCGCGTCCGTCAGCGCGTTCGCCACACCCGCGTAGTACGCATGCCAGTCGCCTGGGGGCAGGCGAAACGAATCGACGACCTCATAGCCCGCAGCCCGGGCCTGCTCGATGCGCATGGCCTCGCCCTGCATGTCGGGGTACTCGTCGGCAAAGAACGCACGCGCTGGCGGGGAGGGTTCGGGCACGAACCACGCGAGCTCGGTCAGCACCAGGCAGCCGCCGGGCCGCAAGAGAGATCGCCATCCACGCAAGGCGGCCTCGAAGCCGATCGAGTAGGCACTGCCCTCGGCCCACAGCAGGTCGTAGCCGGAGTCCAGCGACCCGGTGTCTGCCATGTCTCCGACGACCGTCGTGATGCGGTCGCCCAACCCGCGTTGCTCGGCCTGGGATCGGAGGGTGTCGAGAAACGGCGCATGGATGTCGACCGCCGTGACCTGGGCGCCCGTCTCCTCGGCGAGCACGAGCGTGGAACCCCCGGTGCCGCAGCCGAGATCGAGTGCGCGCGCCACCCGTAGCCCCTCGGGCAACGAGCGCAGCGCGCGCCGGGTGCTCGCGACGCTGCCAGGCCCCTGCCGAGGCGTCGCCTCGAACAGCTCGAACATCAGCGTCAGCTCGTCGGCTTCCATGGCGCTCGGGCGGCTACCGAAGTCAGAAGGCGCCCTTCCACTGTTCCGTGTCCACGAACCAGCGCTCTTCGAAGATCTTGTCACCCCGAAAGCGGAACAGCGCGGCGAGCTGCGATGCCTCGACGCGATCCGACTTCCAATCGCAGATGGTCACGACCTCGCCGTCACCTTCGATCTGGCGGAGGCCGGTGATCTCGAACCCGGTGGGCACGGCGGCGCCGAGATTCTCGACCGCCGCCCGGAAGTCCCGAACGCCGCGGATGATGTCGGTCTGGCCAGGCATGACGAAGATCATGTCGTCCGTGTAGTCCGCGACGAGGGCGTCCATGTCTCCGGCCGCGACCGAGTCCCACGTGCGTTGAGCGATTTCTGCGAGTGTCATCGACGATGCTCCCATTCTCGAGTTGCGGCCCCAGTACGTTCGCGGCAACGACCTACTCGGCCGATTGCCTGGCGGTAAGAAGCCGGATGAACATGATGCCGGCGGTGAGCAGAACGAACACGATCCCCAGGAAGAACGCGTTGAAGTTTCTCCAGAGGATGATGTTCGCGATCTGCAACGCGCCAATGAGGACGGCCCCGACGGTGCCCGAGACGACGATCAAGCGCGAGATTCGTCGTGAAACGGTTGCGTCCGCGGCCCGGTCCCTGGACGCCTGTCGCCAGTCCAGAGCGGTGGCGGCGGAGCAGTAGAGTAGGAGGGCGCTGCTCGAGGCGACCCATACCTCCCGGGGTGGGACGAGGCCCCACAGGACCTGCGGGACGAGCGAAAGGAAGCAGGCGGCGAGCCCGTTCTGGAGAAGCACCCGCAGGCGGTGGCGGTTCTCGGGAAGGGCGATGGCCTCACGCCCAGAGAGGGCAAAGACCACCCCCGCGAACCCGGAGAGCGCCAGGCCCAGTTGGCTTGCTCCGACGAGCGCCTCGAGTTGATCCATGGGTGCGGCCTCGGCTCTATGGCCCGGAGGAGGGCCGGTTGCCGTCGGGATCGACCAGGGCGGGCACCGTCGACTCGAAGTACTGCCGGAACTCCATCGAGAAGATGCGCGAATGCGCCTGCCACCATGCGCGGCCGCCGGGCGACTCGAGGAACGGGCGGCTGCGATCGACGCTCTCGGAGAGCTCCCTCTCCGACATCGTGCCTAGACGGACCTCCTTCCAGGCCGTGTCTTGCTGAGAGAAGAAGTGGCTCATGAAGAGTTGGAACCGGAAGCTCTGCTCTGAATCGAGTTCGTCCGGCCTGCCGAGGCCCCGCAAGAACAGCTGCGCGACCTCTGGGTTCCCGCCGATCTGCCTGATTGCCTCGTTCAGGTCGGTGTCGAACGCGCGGCGCGCTTCTGCGCGCACGGATGCGGCGTTTCCCCTGATCTGCAGCGCCAGGTACACAAGCGTCGCGATCGTGGCGATCGCCGCGATCAGCTCGCCAAGGCTACCGAGATCCTGAATCGTCACGCGTCATCGGCCAACAGATCGGCGCCCAGCGCCGGACGAGGCCACTGGCCATCAGCGCCGCCGCCGCGGAGCGCGAGGCCAGCACGATACCACGGCCCGCGGTGCAACCACGATCGAAACCCGAATGGCGTTGTCGCGCCTGCTACGACGGCTCGTCGGCTGCGGTCCGCGTTCAGCCGCCACGGGGCTCGGGCGCCCGTGTGCCCGGCCGCCGATCGTCGTTCATCGCCTGCTCGGCGACTGCGACGAAGGCCGGCGAGAAGAGCTGCCGCGCGTCCGTCCACCAAGCCCGCGCACCCGGGGAAGAGAACACCGTGGCAAGCCCCTCTCGCATGCCCACCCACGCGGCGGACTCGAGCGTGCCCGCCCGCCCCTGGTGGAACGCGTTCTCCCACCGGCGCACCAGGGAGATCAGGAGCAGCGTGAATCGGCGGTAGTCCGTCTTCGACAGGTCGACCTCACCGGAGAGGCCGTCGAACCACAAGCGGGTGAGATCTGGGTCCTGCGCGATGCGGTCCATGAACTCCGAGATGGACGTCGAGATCGAGTCGAGCGCCGCCGCGCGGACCGACTGCGTGTTCTTGCGGATCTGGATCGCGAGGTAGGCAAGCGTGATGACGACCCCGATACCACCGAGGAAGTCGCCGAGGTCTCCAAGCTCGCCGAGCGTCACCTGAGCCTCCCGTCCGCCGAATGACGTGTCGGGTGCGGGCTCCCCGCCAGGGCCTGGTCCAGGCCACCGACACGCACCTGGATCGGCCCCACCACGGTACCAGAGCCGACCCCGGTGCGGGCCGTCGCTTCGCCGAGCGCGCCGAAGTCCCGGCTAGGAATCGTCCTCGCACCAGCCGAACGTGTCGAACCACCGGCCTTCGCGGTAGTTCGCCAGTGCCGCGCGCACGTAGGGGATCGTGTCGGACGGCGGGTCCGCGATGGGAGCCCAGAGAATCTCCGAGCACTTGCCGGGCTCCGCGTTACGGGGCTGTTCGCCCGCGATCTCGCTTGCGAAGAAGAAGTCGATCCGGCCTTCGCTCGACCTGCGATGCATCACCCCCACGGCGCGGAGCCTCGAGGCCGCAAGCCCGATGCCGACCTCCTCGTGTGTCTCGCGGATGGCCGCTGCCGTGACCGACTCGCCCGGCTCCACATGGCCCGCCACGACGCTGAGGCGTCCGTCTTCGAACCCGGTGTTGCTGCGGCGCAGCAGGAGAACCGAGTCGTCGCGAAGCAGGAAGACGTGGACGGCGACCGGGTAGCGAGCGTGTCGCTGCATCACCATTCTCAGGCTGCCCGTTGCCACCGGTAGGCCCGGCGTCGCGGGCGGTACAGCGGTGCGAAGGCCACCGAACGGCTACCTCTCGCCAGCGGTGTCATCCGCGGCACGGCCAGCCTGGGTGTCGGGCTTCTTGCCTTCCGCCGTGAGTTCGTCGACGAGCTGCTCGAACGCGGGATAGAAGCGGTAGATCTCGTTCCGCTCCCACCACGATGCAAAGCCGGGCAGCGAGCAGATGACACTTAGCTGCACGCGAGAGTTCTCGAACGAGACCTGATCGAGCGTGCCCTGCTCGAACTGGTACAGCGAGTTCTGGAACTCGTGTAGGAAGACGGTCGCGATGCTGGCAAACCGGACCCTCTCGTGGCGGGGGAGCGCGTCGAAGTCCAGGAGGCCGTCCGTCCAGATTCGCGAGAACTCCGGGTCCTGGGCCAGGGCCAGATTCACCTGCCGACCGCCGTGGACGGTCTCTTGTCGTGTCGAAGCGCGAACCGAGCGGGTGTTGGCCCGGATCTGGACTCCCAGATACAAGAGCGTGGCGATCACGCCCGCCGCCCCCACCGCTTCGGCGATCGCCCCTACGGCGTCCCAATTCACGCGCACCCCCCTGTCAGGCGGCCGCCTTTCGGGCGACCACCGCGAACTCGGCGCCGCCCGGGTCGAATGACTCGCCACAGACGTTCGCGAAGGTCGCTTCCATCGAGAAGCCCGCGTTGGCGAGCTCTCGCTCCAGCTGTTCGGGGCTGAAGTACTGCAACCAGTTGTAGATCGTGCGCGTGCCCGAAGCCTCGATCAGGGTGTACTTGTCGAGCACCACGCCGTCTTCTTCGTACTTGAAGACGTTGAGAAAGCCGTGGTACCTGCTCGGCGACCAGAAACCGTCCATCAGGTCGACCGCATAGGTCGCCGTCTCTTCGCGCTGAGCGAATGCGGCCCTCGAGTACACGTCGAGGAGGACTGCACCGCCAGGCCTGAGCATGCCGACGAACTTCTCGAGCATCGACCCACGCTGAGCCGGGCTGAGCGCGCAGAAGTCGCACATGATCATCAGGACCAGGTCGAAGGCGTCCGCCGTCTCGAACTCCAGGTAGTCCTGGTTCGCGTAGTGGATGTTCAGGTTCTTCTCGGAAGCAACGTCCTTGGCGTAGGCGATCGAACGCGGCGAGAAGTCCACGCCGGTCACCGTGGCCTTCCGCTCGGCCAGCCTCGTGGTGTAGAGCCCGGGGCCGCAACCGAAGTCGATGATCTTCGTGCCCGGGCCGAGATCGAAGTGCCGCGTGATCCAATCCACGGAGCGGTCGATGAACTCCAGTCTGCGCGACGACCGGTCCACCGTCTCGTCCAGATGGAACTCCAGCATGCGGGCCGACGTGTGCGGGTTCGTCCACAGATCCGACGCGGTGTACGTCTCGAACGGCGCGGGGCGCGAGTGAACGCCCTCCAGTACGTCAAACACGTCGTCGCTCCCACCGGCACACCAGGCACGATCCGATCCTGCCGAGCACCCAGCCCCTGTGAGCCGCCGCCTGGGCCGCTGGCTGTTCCGCCGCAGGGCTCGTCATGAGGAGCCGAGGCAGCGCGCGATGGGCTGTTGAAGCACCTTGTAGCAGGCCTTGGGGTTCACGGAGTGCGTGCACTTCTCCTTGATCCAGGATGAAGCGGCGAGTGTGGAACCCGGCACGTCGATGCAGGCTGCCTTGCTGAACTCGGAGGTCCTCGCACAGCCGCGAGCGAACCCGGGAGCACGCATCTGGCAGCTGAGAGATTCGCAAGCCTCGAGGCGACGTAGCGACTCGGTTCGACAGGAAGCGAGGTCATGCGTTTCGCCATAGGCGTACCCGGCGTCGAGCTCGGCGCTTCCGCAGCCGAGTGCCAGCGCCAGTAGCGGAGCCAGTGTCCTCTTCATACGCGTTGCCTCGAGTGGGCTCTCGCCCGTCACATCATGCATGCATCCAGGCAGGCGAAGGTCGGCGCGTGCGGCGCGGGATCGCGCTGGCCGACCGAGCCCGACCAGGTTCATGCAAGAACGATACGGCGGAGGTGTGGGCCACGCTATCCGGTGCCCCGCTCGACGCCTTGCTCGGGAACCAGCAGCACCGTCTGCCGCGAGGCCACGTCCGGGCAGCATGCCCTGTACTCCTAGGCTTCGGGGTGCGGCCATGTGGCGAAGAACCGCCGAGGTTCGATGTACGCGTTGTACTCGGTTCCCTCGCGGTCCTCGTAGAGGGCACGGGAAAGGTCCAGGTTGGGGCCGTACACCTCCTTCAGGTACTCGTTGTACGCCTCGTACTCCGGATGCGAACGGGGCACCTCTTTGGCGAGCCCGTGAACGATGATGCAGACCTTGGCGTCCTGTGTGTGCGTGGCGCTGACCTGCGGTCGCGCGTGGAGCGCACGGCCCCGAACGGACCCAGGCGGAAACCCGAACCAGACCCGGCCGCGGTAGAAGACCCCGTCGACGGGTGCTACGAGCGGGGCGCCGGATCGCGTGGTCACTGCGACGTTCAGCAAGAGCACGCCCGTCAAGAGCTCCGCGAGATCCGACGCTCGGAGGCTTCGGTCCCGAGAGAAGACCGATCGCAGTTGAAGCCCCGCAAGCCTGTAGCTCTCATCGAGCAGACGTTGGAGCGCCTCGAGGTCTTCACGTGTCTCGTGCATCGGTGCCACCCAGGCAGGAGGCCAGCACTCTATCAGGTCGGTGGGCGCTGCGTCGGCCGGCCCTGGGCGCCGCCAGCTACGAGCAGCTACGGGTCACGTGCCAGCTGAGCGGCCGCCCAGTCGCGGAACTCGGGTGAGCCAAAGCGCTGACCGTGCACCTGCCAGAACTCACGACCTCCCGGCGAGTCGAAGATGAACCGGTACGAGTTGGCGGCCCGCTCGAACGACCCCGGCATGGCGACGGATTCGCGCTCCTCGTCGAACGATAGGAGCAAGGCCGACAGCATCTCCGAGATCATGAACGTGAACTGCATCTGCTCCTTGGGTGGAAGCGAGTCGTAGCTCGCCAGGCCACGACGGAAGACATCCGCCACCTTCTCGTCTTGCGCGAGCACGAGGTTCACGTTGGACGCCGCAGCGTTCCAATGCCGGCGCGACTCTGCGCGCATGAGGCTGCTGTTCGTGTTCATCTGTGCCGTATTCTGTCGGATCTGCAGGGCGAGGTAGACGAGCGACAGGATCACGCCGACCGCGCCAGCGAGTTCTGCGACTGCGCCGATGGCGTCCCAATTCAAACCCATCTCCGCGCCGCCCAACCGATGGGCGTCTTGATGCGGGAGGGCGCCGTGCCCGACCGCGAGAATGCACTGACGCGGCAAGGGTACCACCGCCACTGGCAGAGGGATCCCGTTCGCCCGGTCGCGCCGCGAAGGGCAGTGGCAGGGTTCGACATGGAATCGGGCTTTCCGTAGCGTCTGCCTACCAGAAGCGCGGGGGCGCGATGGCCGGCGAACGCATTGTCGGGGGTTGCCAGTGTGAAGGCCTGCGCTTCGAACTGAAGGCGCGGCCGCTCTTCGCGCACGCTTGTCACTGCCTGGACTGCAGGCGGCGAAGCGGCACTGCCTTTGGGCTGAAGGCGACCGTCCTGAGGGACGACCTGGCCATCACCACGGGTGAACTGACTGCGAAGCAGACCAGTCCTCGCACGACCGTTCGCCAGTGCGCGGCCTGCGCAACGACGATCTACTCGGAGTCCATCCGGTTTCCATCGACCTACCTCGTTGCTGGCGGGACGTTCGATGACGCGAGCTTCGTGGTGCCAGGCGCTCACCTCTGGGTCAAGCGGAAGCACCCATGGGTGGTGCTGCCAGATCGCGTGCCCCAGTTCGATGAAGACGGCGACATCCATGCGATCTGGCCGCGCTCCGCACGCGAGCGCCTGGAGGCCGCGAATCGGGCGCTTTCAGGCGATCAAGAGTAGGTCGGCGACGGTGAGCACCACGCCAAGAGATCGGAAGCCACCTTGCGGCGAGCCAAGCAGCCCGGTGGCCTGGTCTGCGAGGCATGCCACCGCGCAGGCTCGTCAGGCAGCCGGGCGTCAGGGCCCGATGAGACCGTCGGAGGAAGAGACGGCCACGACTGCCACGCACAAGAGCATCGCGATCGATGGATAGAACGCCATCGTGAAGCCGAGCGCTCGGGCCGGCGCCCCTTTGGCGTAGCCCGCGAAGAACAGGATGCGGCCCACCGCGAAGACGGCGGCCGCCAAGGGCACCACCGACAGCCAGGCCGATGGCATGGCGGCAGCCCAGGCAACGTAGACGAGGAAGGCCAGCACGGACTGCTCGAGCGTGTTCTGCAGCAGCGTTTGGAGGAGTGCGGCGCGATCCGAAGCCGGCTGAATGCCGCCCCCATCGATGTCTTCCGGCGTGAAGAACCTGTGTCGCGCGAGCCTCCCGATGGCGACGGCGAGGCAGATCGCCAGGAGGGAACCCGATTGCAGGGCGACGGAGACGCGCTCTCCAATGGCGAGGTCCGGCGGGAAGGCGAAGGGATTCAGCCAGGCCCCGACGACGATGACAGCCAGGGCGATGGCTGCACCGCCAGCCATTCCCCGAAGTACGCCACCCTGCTTGGCTGAGAGAGCCATGCTGCCCTCCAGGACGCGGCGGCCCCAATCGGTTCGCCAAAGGTACCAGGTTTTCGCCGATCAACGGCCGCGGTCCCCCGCGGCGCCGCACTACCCCCGAGGAATGCCGCGGGCCTGCGAACGGCGATCGGTGTTGGATCGCGAGTGCTCGCCAGGCAACTCCTGGCGAGCAGCGACGCGCTAGAACCACTCCCGCCAGTTTGCAACGGCCGCGGAGACCCCGATGATGACCGGCAGGGGATCTGGTGCAGCAGAGGGGTCTCGGAGATAGGAGATGATCGAAGTGCGCAGCTCTTCGGGGACTCAGCCGGGCTGGCCGAGCAGGCTCCGACGAGGATCACGAGGAGAGACAGCAATCTGCTCATCCCGCGCCGCCTTGTAACGGACTGGTGGTTCCGCTTGCGCCCAAGAGCGCTGACCGCCAACGCTGGGGCACAGTTGCCCGACGCCCGAAGGTACCACGGGCAGCTTGGGACGAGAATCGGGCGTCAGCTGCGATCGCTCGCCGTCGTCCGAGCTCGCTCCCGCGCGGCCCACTCCTGGCGTGTGTTCGTATGGAGAAACGGTTCGTCGGGCACCGGGACACCCAGGGCGGAGCAGATGGGCTCCCAGCCGTCTCCGGCGGTCCACTCCAGGAGGCGGCTCGAATCGACCTCCGAGCGCACTCGATCGTTGTGCAGATTGAAGCCTCGGATCGCGGCTTCCTTGGTCTTTGTGGATGACGCGAATCTAGATGAGCTGATCGCGTCGTTCATTGCGTCCCATTCCGGTGAGACCAGGCCTTCCGTGCGCATCACTGTCTGGCTCGCGCTACTCCACCACGACTCAGCACTACGCACCGACAGGAGTACGAGGGCGTCGGGAAAGGCGGTGCTCAGCTCGGGCCAGAAGTACGCGGCGGGTGCGTCCAAGGTGGCGGAGTAGCCCTGAAGGAACTCCGTCCAGTCGGGCATCCGCCCCAGCGCGGCATCGTGCCAGATCGGAATGTGCTCTGGGTGGAGGAAGACCTCGGCCATGTGATACGAAGGGCGGCCGAGCAGCCGCTCCAGTGCGGCCTTGAGGGACTTCGTGCCGGTGCGATAGAGCCCAGCACCTACGACACGAATCGACACAGCGCAAGCTCCCCGAGTGAGACCGTCTATCGGACCTACCGCTGAGCCGCCGACCCGCCGGTACGCCTGGCTGCGGCAGCGCGGCACTTGCCAGAAGCTACCGCGTCCAGCCGCTCCCGGTTCTGGTTGGCGAGCTGCAGCGGCTTGTCCGACGGCGCGCCGCCGCGGACCGACCCTTAAAGTTCGATCACGTACCCGTCAGGATCTTCGACGTATGCGAAGGGGTGGCCCGGGCCGTGCTCACCCCGCCGAATCAGCTTGCCCCCCGCCGCTTCAACCTCAGCGACGGCAGTGACGAGGGCGGCGGTGTCGGCTAGGCGGAAGCCGAAGTGGGCCACTCCACCGTTGACACCGGCGAGCTGGGCCTCCGCCGGATCCTCGTTCAAAGTGATCAGGTCATCGCTACCGGGTGTGTTGAGGAACACCATCTTGGGCCCAGCGCGGAAGCGCTCCTCCATCCCGAATACGCCCTGATAGAACCGCAGGGACCGTTCGAGATCCCGGACCACAAGGTGGATGGGGTGAGGCCTCGTGTCTTGATCATTGCATGGCTCCCGTCCGACGCCGCGCCGTCCAACGGGTCGGCGCTCAGCGGGGTGGCGCAACCTTGCACTACGCCTGACGACCCTCGGACACCGCCATTCTACCACCAGCGAAGCGGCACAAGCGTTGCCACGTCCGCTGCAACGGCCTGCTACACGGCGCGCCCTCGCCTCACGACTTGCTCTCGCGCGATCGCTGCCGCAGCGCCACGAGTTCGGACTTGGTGAGCCGAGGCAGCGAGTCCGAGATCGAGAACCAGGGGCTCTTGCATTCGACGAAGATGTGTTTGTCCGGGCGGAGCATGGGGTCCTCGTCGAGAAGGCCAGCGGGGACCTCGAACCAATCGCCGTTGGAAGGAGGGTTGGGAACCGGCGACCCACAGCGCGAGCAGAAGGCCACCTGATAGGGGGGTGGCTGTTCCCGGACCGGCGCCTCGTAGGTTCGGATCAGCTCCGCGCCGGAAAGCAGTTGGAAATCGCGAGCCTGGACAACCACCCCTGCCACGAAGGCGGACCCGGATGCCTTGCGGCAACGCGGGCAATGGCAGAGTTCGAACGGGCCGGCCGCGCGCTGGACTTCGAACTCCACTCCACCGCAGAGACAGCTACCCCGGATCATCCTCAACTCTCCGCCGCGCCGTCCAACGGATCGGGCTTCAGCTGCAACAGACAGCGCTGACCGTCAACGCAACGACACAGAAGTCTCGACGCCAGAAGGCTACCGAACTCAGGAACGCCCAGCTGTCTGTTGTCAGCTGCAAGCCTCTGCTAGACCGCGCGCTTCGCATCTTCGAGGACGAGCTCTGCAACGGTCGGTGTGGAGGAGTGGCTGCGAACCAAAGCGGCGTGGGCCCGGTTCATGCGGCTGAGATAGGCCTCCGGCTCCACATCGAGCATTCGGAGGCTCGCCCAACGCCACCGGCCTTTCAGGTTGATTCGGAGTCGCCCGTCTTGAGCGAGAGCGTTCCGCACCCAGTGGGAACGAGCCCCGTCTTCCACGACGACGATGATCCGACCGTCTTCGTCGAGATACCCCACCGGTATTCGGTGCCGCCTACCAGAGCGCCTGCCGAGTGTTTCGATGATGAGCGCGTTCTTCCGCGTGTAGGGAGGCCGAGGTATGCCGGCCATGATCGCGGCATTCGTGATGGCGTTCGCTATTCGGACTACGGGTTTCGGAAGTCCCATGCGCCTCCGCCGCGCCGTCTAACGGATCGCGGTTCAGCTGCGCCCGACAGCGCTGACCGCCAACGCCTGGAACGCAGAGCCCGCAGCCAGAACGGTACCACGGATCGACTGGTACGGGCTGTTGGGTGTCAGCTGCAGTCGCTTGTTAGGCAGCCGGCGGGCCAAGGCGCTCTCCGAAGGTCGCGCCGATGAAGAGGACGCCTGCGATCGCGAGCAGCAGCACGGTTGCGAGAACGTAGCGTGCACCCGAGACCGCACTGGGCGACACGACGTTCGCTGCCAAGAGGACGATGAAGCCAATGTTGAGCGCGGTGACGACCACGCCCTGGAGGGGCTGGGCTCTCTGCCCTTCCCACCCAACCCGCCGGCGGCGAACAAGTGATGGGAGGAAGGCAAGGCTCCCGAGCGCTATGAAGCTCCCGCTGGATACTCGCCAGGTCGCCTCGACACCAATGCCGAAGCCGTGAACCACGAGTGGAAGGAAGGATGCGGCGACCGCCAGCAGGCCGATCTCGGCGACCTCGCGCACGGACAGGAGCCTCAGCGACTCAGGCAAGGACTCGGGCGAGCGGGAGCTGATGATGCCGACGACGAGAGAGAACCCGACGAACGCAGCCGACACTTCGCCGAGTCCGATGAGAACGTCCTGATGCGGTAGTTCCGGCACAGCCCCCCGCCGCCCAACCAATCGGCGTTCAGCTGCTGGCGGCGATCTGCCGCAGCGGCTGGGAACGCGGTGGACTTCGAGAGCCTACCATGCCCAGGAGCGCCTCCGAATGAGCCAGTCCGCTGCAACGTCTTGTCGGGCGGCGATTCGGCAGCGCGGTCAGAGTGGCTGCCAGATCATCGGTGCATAGGCAGCGAGGACCGCGGCGAGGTTGAGCAGGACGATGACTCGCTGGGCAATCTCGCCAGCGGTCGAGTAACCGTAGATGTAGAGAGCCACGAACGACATCGTCAGGATGACTTCGGGGCGCCAGAATGGTGCGGGATCGAAGAGCGCCAACGTGCCGAGGGTGGTCGAGGTGGAAACCGCCGCTACGGCGAAGAGTGGCTTCCGCACACGGAAGTAGTACTCACGCCAACTCGGCTCGGATGCGGCATCGATTGGTACGAGAACCGTCGCTCCGACGTAGCACAGCGCTGGATACAACAGCACCCACAGGTACCGACCGAGCGTCCACTCGGCGGCGACGCTCGCGTTCCAGAACGCCCACCAGAAGAAGAAGAGGTTGAGTATCGCAGTGGCACACCAGAGCGCATGGACCCAGTAGATACGCCCCGCAATCAGGACGTGTGGGAAACCAGTGAGAAGGCGTGCGACACCAAACGTGAGGATGAGTGAGACCGGAATCGCGACGTACTCGAACTGGCTCACATCTGCGCCTCGCCGCCTAGCGGATCAGCGTTCCGCTACTGGCGGGCACGCTGCCGGGCCGGCTGACCGCCTGGCTGCTGGGAGGGTACCACCGCCCGGGGATTGGCACGGCCCCGCCGTCTGCTGCCGCGACATGTTGGACAGCGATCGCATGCTCCCGTGGCGTGACCTGATGTGTCACAGGGCCACGGGACACTCCTTCGGTAGAACGAACTGCGGCAGCACGGTGGGAACGTGCCGGGCAGCCAGTGGGGCCAAGGAGCGTTGGGCGTGGGACAGACACTGAGCGGATGCGCCAGCACGCCCGGTCCCGATGGGCGCTGTTGGTCTGGGTGATGAGAGGCCAGGCCATTTGCTGGCGAGGGGCAACCCGTCGACCCAGGGCGTGAACGCCTGTAGCCCGTCCGGTGTGGTGCTGGCTGCAATCCGGGGAGCCGGTTCGAATCCGGCCCGCAGACGCTCCGCCGCTGGCGAACGGATCGGCACTCAGCGGCGTGGCGCTACCTTGCACCGCGGTCCGCCAGCGCTGTGAGTTGCCGATTGGGGAGCTACAGCCCAAGCTCGGCGAGCCACTCGCGATACGAGACGTCAGCGCGACGCTGCTGAAGGTCCGGGATGCTGAAGAGCTTCTCGAACTGGCAGATGTGGCAGCGGACCCGACCGCAGCCGGCAAAGCGTTGAGACTTGCGGAAGCGGCCAGGTTGATCATCGCAGCGGCAGGAAGTGGCCTCGCCGTCGTGAACGTAGCCGTTGTGCTTGCGCCACACGCGAAGAGTGCGGCCGCGTTCGATGGATGCACGACGCATGACTGAGACTCCAGGCGGAGTAGCCACGCGCGCGCCGTGCATCGGCGGCGCGTGGCTACGATTCCTGGAGACTCGTCTCGTTGAAGCTACGCATCGGCTGCCTAACAGATCGGCGCTCAGCGGCGGGCGGCGACCTCCAGCCCGGGACCTGAACGCATCAGTTGTATCGCAGGGTACCACGACCGGGAACGCCCCAGTTGGAACTCGGCCGCTGCAACGGCTTGTTTGACGGCGCGGTCCGCTAGTGCGCGGGCGCCGGGGAGCCCTTGAGGAGGCCTGCGACGCTGAGGTCTTCGTCGAGATCGGGCCAGTGGATGCCGTGGCCATCGCCGAGGATCTCGTAGTTCGCGCGCTGCTCCGCCGACGCATGGAGGAGTCTCGGAAACCACGCCAGGGGCACCGACAACCGCCGGCCGTCCGTGAGTTGTACCGAGAGCTCGTCTTCGGTGAAGGCGACTTCTTTCGCCCTGGCATCGCCATTCGGCATGGAAGAACTTATGCGACGCCTCCTCGAACTCCTGGCGCATCGCCGCTACGAGTCTCTCGATCCGGGCGAGCTCGCGTGCGGAGAACCCAGCTGCAGATGCTAGCGCTACCGGCACGAGCCAGAACTTGGCCAGCGACTGGTCGCGTTGAACGTGGATGTGAGGAGGCTCGAACCCCTCATTAATCGGGAAGAAGAAGCGATAGGGCCCCGCTCGTCGGATCGTGGTCATCGGGGGCGAGAGTACGCGGCGATCGCGTCAGATTCGGACACGCTCGGCCGCCGCCGACCCGCATGTAGAGCGCCTCGAAGCCGGCCGCCAGATGAGGGCAGCCGCCTGCTGGCTCGCGGCTAGATCCGGCGGCGTTGCCTGCCAGCCGCACGGCGAGCGCTCGCCAGCTGCGGCGCCATGTTAGGCGGCGTGCTCGGAGGCAAGTGCATCGCGCAGGGTTGTCGCCGGCACGAGGATGCCCTCTTCATGGTCGGCGAGACCGATGCCCGCGGGGACGCCATGCACCGCGAGGATCGGGAGGCGGATGAGCAACTGGCGCAGGGTGATCCGCAGGGGGCGCAGACCTGGCCAGTACACAGAGATGCACTGGTCTGCGTCTGCCTTGGCTGGCCACAACGGGAACATGACGCCCGCCGGGCCGCAGAGCGCGACGGATCCGGACGCGCATTGCGCGGAGTAGGCAAAGCCGTTGCTGAGGGTTGCGGCGACGAAGCGCAAGAAGATCAGGCGCTGCTCGGGCTTGTCCATGGAACACCAAGCGGGACCTTGGGGCAGCGGCAGGATGCAGCGTCGATGTGCCGCGTGTCAACGTGAACGGTGGTTCACTCCGCCCAACGGATCGGCGTTCAGCGGCCAGCAACAGCGCTGACCGGACCCGACCCTGCCCAAGAAGTATGCCGCCAGACCGCAACCAAGGTCAATTGAACCCAGTTGTTGCTGGTCCGCTGCAACGCCTTGTTGGGCAGCGCGCGTTCACTGGCTCAGGTACGTGGAGCGATAGGAAAGTACGTTGTCGCGCAGCTCTTCCAGGCAGCGCAGCCCCTCTGCATGATCTCCTTCCGGCGCGTCGTACTCAAGAAGCCGCAAGTTGTAGGTGCGCCGCATTGACTCCCGGAGCGCTTCGTGTCGACCCTCCGGAACAAGCGCATAGTGGGGGTGTCGGCTTGGAAAGTGGATATGCGCGTTCTCAAGGACGAGCTGTATATCTGGGTCCGCAACCGAGTAGCCAACGAAGAGCAGAGTGTTCACGAGAAAGAGGCTGTCGAGGATCTCGTAGAAGCCTCGATTCTCTGCTCGAGCTTGAAAGTACTGGGAACGGGTTAGCACAATGCGGTTGGTATCAGTGATGCAGCCGTGAGCCTTGATGACGACTCGCGCGGTCGATCGAATCTCATCGAGGACGTTCGCATCGTAGTAGTTCCGGATGCTGTAGCCGTCCCTCGCACTGCCTTGTGTGCAGAACTCGTCGTAGATCCGATCGTAGTTCGTGGTAATCAGAACCTTGGGATCAAGGTCCAGGGCTACCTGGTGGATTGTCGAAGGCTGATACTGCGGGACGAGCAAGCGTTCCCGAAGGAAGGTGCGAATCTCTGCTGCCTCGATGCGCGAGAATACTACCTCCGCTGCGTCGAGCATCTGCTCCTTCTGGATCAGCTGCTGAGCCAGATCAACGACAGCTGTGTCGGAGACCAGATCACAAGCCTCTTCGAGGAGGCGAGTCCAGGTGGGCGGCCGGTTTCCGTCGGAATCCGAGCTGGCCGCAGAGGCTCCAGCGCCCAGGAAGAGGATGCACCTTCGCTCGGCGAGTTCCGCGACCAACGGATCGGGCCAGTCCAAGTTAGCTCTCCTGAAGCCCTATGTTGTGTGCGAGCGCCTCGGCGACACTTCGAAGTATCTCCGTGTAGCGCCGAGCCTGGTTGTAGTGAGACCCCACAAGCCCGTCCGATGATTGTAGGTCTACGATGGGAGCGCTGGCTGTCTGGGCCAACGGGATAAGGCTGAACATGTTGGGGACTTCGCCCAACAGGCTGTCCCGGCCCTGCAGCCTGGGCACCAAGAACGAACCGAGATTGCGATCGATCTCGGCCGGGAAACTAGAGATGATCCGCTCATACGCCTTCGTCGGGCGACGCTTCCCTTCCTTGTACTTCGCGATATACGATTGGACCGTGTAGCCAGCGAAGCCTCGCAAGACGGGCAGCGCCTTTCGCAGGGCGTAGCGTTCAATCGTCCTTGGGCTCCGCTTCTCGCAGAGTTCTACGCCGCGCTCATACTCATCGGTCCAGTTTTTCATCCAAGTCGCGATGTTCCGGAGCCCGAGGATGCTGAAGACGTCGGCCCCCATAGGAGTCATGAAGAAATCTGAACCAAGCAGCGCAGATCGATTGAGAGACCCAAGGCTGGGGCCGAGGTCGATGAAGGCGACGTCGTAGTCACCTTGCACCTTCTGGGCAAGGGAAACGGCCCAGTTCGTTCTCCTAAGGCCACCCACATCGCCGCCCAGAGCGTCTCGCCATCCCGCACTCAGCCTGTCCTCGATAATGGAGACTCGTGGGTGTCCTGGGATGAGATCTACGCGGAACCGGTTGGAATCGCTTCCAACGGGCAGGATCTTCTCATTGATTGCTGATTCGCCAACTTCAATTGGCTCGAGAACAGACCAGAGATTCGTGACGCTGTCGCGCTCGTTGCTCTCAAGCTCCTCCCAGTAGAGAGGTGCTGCGCGATCCTCTCCGAGAGTAAGAATCGTCGCGTTGCACTGAGGATCGGCGTCGACAAGAAGTACACGGTGCCCCAGGTCTCGGGCGAAGTGAGCAGCGAGGTTGCAGGTAAGCGTCGTCTTCCCGACACCTCCCTTGTTGTTGAAGAAGCTGACGACCTTCACGGAACTCCTCCGGCTCGCGCTGCGCAACGGATGAGGCGCTCAGCAGCGCTGACCGCCAGCGCCGGGGCACATGCGCCCGCCGCCAGACTCTACCCCGCATCGATTGGAACGAGCTGCTGGGCGTCAGCTGCAGCGCCTTGTTGGGCAGCACGCGTTTTGTGCACCAAATAACTTGACTCTTGAAGTGCAAATAGTATGATAACGCGGCGCTTGGAGGTGCGAGATGGGCGAGGAAGAGATCGACCCGGTGAAGGAAATCGAGGCAATTCAGACAGTTGCAAAGGCACTTGCCGACCTGGACGACGCGGCGGTGAAGCGGGTGCTGAGGTGGGCGGCGGACCGATTCGGGGCCAGCGACGTGGTAGAGGAGCCGGCGGAGGGCGGCAACGACCTGGGTTCCGGCAGCAGCGTCGAACCGAGCAGCTTCGAGGATGTGGCCGACCTGTTCTCGGCGGCCGATCCTGGCAGCGACGCTGAGAGAGCACTGGTCGTCGGATACTGGCTGCAGTACGTGAACGGAGTGCCGGAGTTTGACTCGCAGACTGCCAACAGGGAGCTGAAGCACCTTGGACACGGTGTTTCAAACATTACAGCAGCCCTGACCAACTTGAAGGGCCGGAAGCCTCAGCTTGTGATTCAGACGCGGAAGTCTGGTACTACTAAGCAGGCCCGGAAGAAGTACAAGCTCACCAACGCGGGCAAGCATGCGGTCGAGGAGATGATTCGGAGGACGGAAGAAGTTTGAGCGGCGACCTCGCCGACTAGCGGTCGGCGAGGCCGCCTGGGTGAAGCGTCCGCCCTGGTAGTAGGGCTGGGGACTTCCTCACAGTGCAGCGGGCAGTGTGCCCGTCCGAGGAATCCCAAGCAAGGCCTGCCTAATCGGACTGCCCTACCGCTTCGGAGGCTCTGGCCATGGGAAACAAGCGCCAGACGTCGAAGAAGGTCGCCTCGCAGGCATCGAAGGTTCTCCGGAACCCGAAGGCCAGCAAGAACGCCAAGGCGGCCGCCGGAAGTGCTCTCTCGCAGACGCGCCCCGGCAGGAAGCGCAAGTAGCGCATGATAGCGCCGGCGGCTCGGACCGAGGTTCGGGCCGCCGGCCAACCGTGCTCCCCAGCGGATCGGCGTTCAGCGGCGTGGCACAACCTTGCACCGCGGTACGGAACGCCAGGGACTTCGCGATTCTACCACGGGCGATTCGGCTTAAGTGTTGCCACGTCCGCTGCAACGGTTGTTAGGTGGCGCTCGGGCGACCCATTCCTACGTGCGATGGGTGAGCAAGCGCACAAAGACCCAAACTGCGAGTAAGACCTGCGCCGACAGTGCGAGTTCGAGGAAGGCCGGATGTCCTCCGAGGGCAATGCTCCAAACGTACAGGGCTGCCGGGATGATCGCGCCGACGAACACGACTACCAGCGGGCCAGCGGTTGTGCTGGATGCGGGGTCTCGAAAGTTCCGAGACGCGACCCACGAGAAGTAGCCGGAGACGGGAACCCACAGGACCGCGCCCACGATCGCCGACCAAAGCGTCGAATCCGCTGGTGTCGAGGCGAGTGTAGAGAGCGAAAGGGCCAGGAGACTCGTCGCTAGAGCACTGAACGAGAACGAGAAAAGACCTCTTAGACGGTCCTTCTCAATTGGGTTGTAGGCCCGGTCACGACCGCCGAAGGCAGCAGCGACGCCGCGAACCCCACAACCGCGAGCGCGAGCTCAGCGATGAGAACGAGTGTCGAGTGATGGTCGATTGCGCCACCAAACTATTAGTAGACAGCCCGATCATACCCCCACCGGAGCGATTCGGGGCTGCCCAATCGGGCCGGGTGCGGGGCGCCGAGGGCCGGATCTAGCCGAGAACGCTGCGATTTCCCGGGTCTGTGTGGCGCCTGGGCGGGGCAAACGCTGCGGCCGCCTGCTGCCTTTCGGGGGAGGCGGTTGCGGGGGCGCCAATCGAGAGCGGGGTCTCGTGGTGCGCTTCGAGTAGGGGCGTCGTCCCCCGCCCGGCTGCGACTATCCCTTCGCACTCCGCCGGGGTTCGTTGCCTACGAGCGCCTGGAGCGAGCGGCCGAGGCGGCCGGCGCGGTCGTAGAGCACGGTTTCGGCGATGCCGACGCCGTCTTCGTCGGCGAGCATGGCGTGGCGAAAGGCGAACCAGTCGCCCTGGGGTGGCCGTTGCCAGTAGAGCGTGGTGTCGGTGTTGATCATCATGATCCGCGGGCGGTTGGTGGCGACCTGATGGCGGTCGAGCAGGATGCGACCCGAGAGGCCGAAGGTCAGGTCGGCCACGGCGGCCGAGCGTTGGATCGGCGTCATGGGCTCGCCGGGGCAGAGGTCGAGCGGGCTGGTGATCCAGGCCGCGGGGCCGTGCTCGTCCTCGGTCATGCGGATGTCGAAGCTCCAGTGGAAGCCGGGCGGCGCCACGTCGCGCGCGGCCTTGGGCATGAGCGTGGCCGACTCGAGCGTGTCGGGCGGGGGCGGCGGGGCACTCGGCGCCTCCCAGCTCGGGGCCTGCCCCGGTGTTTCGCGCAGCAGCACCGCGATGGCGCGGCTGATGGGCTCGTTCTCGCCCGGAGGCGTGAGGCTCGCCTCGACGTTCGCAAGCCGGCCCCCCTTTCGGACGAACCGCCAGGTCAGGTCGAGCGGTGCCAGGGGCACCGGGCGAAACAGGTCCACGGTGAGGCGCACGACGCGCATGTCCGCCTCGGCAGCGGCTTCCTCGGCCGCGCGCGCGAACAGCGCGTTCACCGGTCCGCCATGCTGAAGCTGATGCGACCACGGGCTCCCCGCGTGTTCGGTTGGTGTGAACCGCGTGCCGTCGCGTTCGTAGACGTGTCCGGTGGGCATGGCCGGCCACGGTAGCGCCCGCGCGCGCCCCGGGCCGAGGTCGCGCACGCGATCTACCCTGTTCGCGTGGCGGACCTGGCCCGGGGCGTCTGGTGGATCGCGCTCATGAAGCTCGCGATCCACCTGGCCACCAGCGCCCGCGGCTACGGCTACTTCGGCGACGAGCCCTACTACCTGGCCTGCGCCGACCACCTGGCCTGGGGCTACGTCGACCACCCGCCGCTGTCGATCGGCGTGCTCGCGGGCTGGACGGCGCTCTTCGGCGACTCGCTGGCTGCACTGCGCACACTGCCGGCCCTGTTCGGCGCGGCATCGGTGGTGGCGATGGGCGTGCTCACGCGCGACCTGGGTGGCGGGGCGCGCGCGCAGGCACTCGCGGCCCTGGTCTTCGCGCTCGCGCCCGTGAACCTGGTGATCCACGGCTACTACTCGATGAACGCCATCGACATCCTCGTCTGGCTGCTCGCGTTCATCCTGTTCGCCCGCCTGGTGCGCGACCCGACGCCGGCGCGATGGTTGGGGTTGGGGGCGCTGCTCGGGCTGGGCCTGCTCAACAAGTTCTCGGTCGCCTGGCTGGGCGCGGGCCTGTTCGTCGGCCTCTGCGCGACGCCGCACCGGCGTCTGCTCGCGTCGTCGTGGCCGTGGTTGGCGGGGCTCGTGGCGGCGCTGGTCTTTGCACCCCACCTGGCCTGGCAGGTCGCGCACGACTTTCCGACGCGCGAGTTCATTGCCACCGCGACCACGCGCAAGATGGTGCCGGTGGGTCCGCTCGAGCTCTTTGCGCAGCAGGTGCTGGTGATGAACCCGCTCGTGCTGCCGCTCTGGGCCGTCGGGCTCTACCAGCTGCTCCGGCGCGGCGGCCCAGGGCCCGAGCGTGTCTTCGGAATCGTCTTCGTGGTGACGGCGGCGATCCTCGTGGCCAACGGGACGAGTCGCCCCAACTACCTGACGCTCGCGCAACCGCCCCTGGTTGCGGCAGGCGCCATCGCGGTCGAACGACTGCAAGCACGTGCCCGTTGGCGATGGCTCCCCGCCACGGCGATCGGCGTGGTGGCGGTGCTGGGGCTGCTCGGCAGCGTGCTCACCCTGCCGTGGCTGCCGCCGCAGGCGCTGGCCGGCGGCGGCCCCGATGCCTTGCGCGCGCCCGAAGCCGAGCGACGCGAAGTCGGCGCGCTCGACCCGCACTTTGCCGACATGATCGGTTGGCCGGTGATCGTGGGCACCGTGGCCGACGTCTGGGCCGCCCTGCCTGCCGCCGACCGCGAGCAGGCGGGTTTGATCGGCTTCTCCTACTCCGAAGCCGGCGCGCTCGACCTTCTCGGCGCGGCACATGGGCTGCCGCCCGCTGCGAGCCCCCACAACGGCTATTGGCGATGGGGGCCGGGCAGCACGGATGGCGCGGTCATGGTGATGGCCGGGGGCCCGCTCGAAGTCTGGCAACGGTACTGGGCGCGGGTCGAGCCGGTCGTGCAGTGGGACTGTGGGCTCTGTCTTCCGAGCCGCAACCACCAATGGGTCTACGTGGCCCGCGACCCGAAACGACCGATCGAAGAGATCTGGGCCGAGCTTCGCCGCTACGACTGAGCCGCGCGCCCTACTGGCGCTGCAGGTCTTCGAATGGCAGCTCGCGGCTGGGGTCGGCGTCGCGCGGCAGGCCCAGCACGCGCTCGGCGGCCACGTTCTTCTGGATCTCGTCGGTGCCCCCTGCGATGTGCCATGCCGGTGAGAACAAGAACTGGTTCTGCCAGTAGCCTCGGCGCGCCAGCGCTTCGGGGCCGGCGGCGCGCAGGGCCACGTCGGCAGCCTTGGTCATGATGCGCGCGATCGCGAGCTTCATCACCGACGACTCGGCCGTGGGCATCTCGCCCCTGCCCAGCTTGGTCACCACACGCGCGTTCAGCAGCTGCAGCGACTTGAGCCACCCGTACAGCCGCGCCATCTCGTCGCGCAGCACGCCGTCGATGCGCCCGCCATGGGCCAGCACGAACTCGCGCAGGTCGTCGAACGACAGCATGCCCTCGATGCCGCCCATGGCCATGCGCTCGTGCATCAGCGTGGTCTGGGTGATGCCCCATCCCGCGCCGACCTCGCCGATGCGCATGGCATCGGGCACGCGCACGTCCGAGAAGAACACCTCGTTGAAGTGCGAGTCGCCGGTCATCTCGATGGTGGGCCGCACCTCGATGCCCGGCGTTTTCATGTCGAGCAGGAAGTAGGTGATGCCCTGGTGCTTCGGCACGCTCGGGTCGGTGCGCGCGATCAGGATGCCGAAGTCCGAGTAGTGAGCCCCCGACGACCAGATCTTCTGGCCGTTCACCACCCAGTCGTCGTCGTCGCGCACGGCGCGGGTCGCAAGGCCGGCCAGGTCCGACCCGGCGCCCGGCTCGCTGAAGAGCTGGCACCAGATCTCGTCGGCCGAGAGCAGCGGCGCCAGGTAGCGCTGCTTCTGCTCGTCGGTGCCGTGGGCGATGATGGTGGGCCCCGCCATGCCGATGCCCACCGTGAAGAGCGATCCCGAGAGCCCCCGCCGCGCGAGTTCTTCGTTCCAGATGATCTGCTCGATCGGCCCGAGCCCGCGGCCGCCGAAGGCCTCGGGCCAGGTGATGGCGCCAAAGCCGTGGGCGGCGAGCGTCTGTTGAAACGCGCGGTGCTGGGCAAAGACCTCTTCCTGGCTCTGGTCGTCCGACCAGTAGTCGCCGAGCTTCTCGGGCGCATGGGCGTCCAGAAAGGCCTTGGCATCGGCGCGAAACGCCGCCTCGGAGGGGGAGTCGTGGAAGTCCATCGGGCCCCCATTTTTAGAACACGTTTCAATTTGGGGCAAACCGATGGGCGAGTCGCTGCGGCTCCGGTGGGCGTCCCATCCATAGGGTGGGCGCGCATCGGGAGGACGGCGTGAAGGCGACGGCGCTTCGAGTCGGGCTGGCGCTGTCGTGGGCCTGGGCCGTCGTCGGCCAGCCCGCGACCGCCGAGCCCGGTGCCGCCGGATTCGCACCCGAGGGCACCTGGCACCTGCTCGTCCACTACCAGGACGAGGCGGCCGCCGACCCCGACCTCTGGCGTTGGGACGACCGGGTCTGGGACTTTCAGGGCGAGGGCGACGAGCGCGTCTTCACCCAGTTCGAGATGGTGCGCTTCGTCGACGGGCGTGGGCGTTTCGCGAGAGACCCTTCGGGCACCCGCCGCGCCCCGGCCTGGGAGCCCGACGCCGGCCAGCTTCGTGAGATCGAGCGCGGGCTCTTCGTGAACCCGCGCGGGGCGCGCACCCTGCGGTTGTCGCGCACGCCCGAGGGTTGGCGCTCGGGCCAGGATCTCGAAGGTGGCGTACGTGCCGGTCGGTCCATGGCGATGGCGCTTGCCGCGCACATCACCCCGTCTGCCATCGAGCTTCGCCGCGTTCTGCTCGTGCACGAGCAGGCGCGTCAGGACATCGCCGCCGAGCGCTTCGAGATCGAAGCGGCCGAGCCCGGCCTGGTTCATGGCCGCTATACGGCGCGCGGCCGCGAGGGGTGGTTCTCGCTGCGCGAGACCCGGCTCCGCGAGCGCGTGCGCCCCGACGTCGCGCGCAGCGAGGGTGCGCTCACGCTCAAGCCCGACCAGATCGGTGACTGGGGCAACTTCTTGCCCTCGCTGCTGCGCCCGCTCCACTACTTCCCCGAGCGCCGTGTCCAGGTAAGCACGTCTCCCCCCGGTGCCGATCTCGATCTGCTCTACCTGCGCGAGGGCGGCTCCATGCGCCTGTTCGAGCAGGCCAGGTCGCCCGTGGTGGTGAAGCTGCCGTCGCGATTCGTGGCCAGCGAGGGAGACGTGCTGCTGATCCGCGCATTCGCGCCGGGTTACCGCCGGGCCGAAGCCCACGTGTCCGTCCACGGAGGGGACGAGGTGGCCGAACTCGCCCTCGAGCCCAGCGCCCGCGTGGTGCAAGAAGTCTGGGCCCGCGACTTCGGCCGCGGCGCATCGGTCACGGTGCTTGCGGACGGCCCCATCGACATCGAGCGCCATGGCGAGGGCGGGGTGTTGCGCGTGGTGTTGCCCGATACGGCACTCGGCGAGGGGGTCGCCGCAACGCTTCCGGGCACGTCCGGGTCGACGCTCACTGCGGTGCGCCCCTTCCAGCTCGGAAGCGAGCTGATGCTGTCGCTCGAACTCGCGCCCGGCACCCGCGCCGAGGACGCGCGCTTCCAGGCGGCGGCGCTGGCGTCGCGGCGGCAGTGGAAGCTGCTGGTGTCGCTTCCGGCCGCGTCCGGGGCGAGCCCGCCCACCCTTCCGGCCTGGTTCGCGACCGAGCCGCCCGCACCCACACCCTGCGACCTGGCCTTCGATGCCGCACTACGGGAGGGCCTCGATCGGGATCGACTGCGCCGCGCCCTGGCCCCGGGCGATCCCGCGACGGCGCCGATCCTCTCCGAGGCCATCGAGCGGCTCGCCCGGGCGCGGCCGACCGGCGAGGTGGCGTTGCTCGGTGGCGCCCGCCTCGATCCTGGCACCCACGCCGGGCGCACGGCTTCCCATACCTATGCCCACGAGATCGTGGGGCTGCTCGCCGTCTTCGAGGGCTTGCTCGGCGGCGGCGAAGCGGGCGACGCGGTGCTGGCGAGCCTGCTTGCCCCGGGTACCCGCCCCAGCGCGTTTCTCACCGTGCTCGAGGGCGCCCGCAGCCAGCGCGCAGCTTGCCGCCAGAAATGAAACATGTTTCAATTCTGGATCCGAGGGCTCCCGCAGCCCGCGGAGCTGGAGGCCCCCATGGAGTGGAACGTCGCCGACCTCGTCGAGGCCGCTGCCGACGCCGTGCCCGATCGCGATGCGCTGGTCGCCGACCCCGCGCGCCTGACCTACGCGCAGCTCGACGCGCGCGCCAACCGCGTCGCCCACCATCTGGCCAGCGCAGGCGTCACCGCCGGCGACCACGTGGGCGTGCACGCCTACAACTGCGCCGAGTTCGTGGAAACGATGCTCGGCTGTTACAAGCTGCGCGCCGTCCCGGTGAACATCAACTACCGGTACGTCGAGAGCGAGCTGCTCTACCTGTTCGACAACGCCGACCTGGTGGCGCTCGTGCACCAGCGGCAGTTCACGCCGCGCATCGCGGCCATCCGCGACCAGCTGCCCGGGCTTCGTCACTTCGTGGTGATCGACGACGACAGCGGCGAGGACACGTCCGCGCTGGGCTCGGTGCCCTATGAGGACGCACTCGCCGCAGCGAGCCCCGAGCGCGACTTCGGCCCGCGCTCGCCCGACGATCACTACATCCTCTACACCGGCGGGACGACCGGCATGCCCAAGGGCGTGGTGTGGCGGCAGCACGACGTGATCTTCGCCCTGGGCGGCGGCATCGACCACGCCACGGGTGTGCCGCACGAGAGCCCCGAGAGTCTGGTGGCGCGCACCGCCAACCCGCCCACCTGCTCGCTCGCCATCGCGCCGCTCATGCACGGGGCTGCGCAGTGGGCCACGCTCGGCGGGCTCTTCACCGGGCTCAAGGTCGTCCTCTACACCGACCGCTCGTTCTCGGGCGACCGCATCTGGGAACTGGTGGAACGCGAGAAGGTCAACACGATCCCGATCACGGGCGACGCCATGGGCCGGCCTATGGCCGAGGCGCTGCCTGCCGCGCTGAAGGAGCGCGACCTGTCGTCGCTGTTCGTCGTTGCGAGCACGGCCGCGGTCTTCTCCCCCGCGGTGAAGGACCAGTTCAAGGAGGCGCTCCCGAACCTGCTGATCGTCGAGTCCGTGGGTTCGTCCGAGGGCGGCTTCAACGGCACGCAGATGTACGACAAGAACGCGCCGCGCCGCGAAGGTGCCGGCGTTTCCGTGGCGCCCGGACGCGACACGATCGTGATCGACGACGACGGCAAGCCCGTGACCCCCGGTTCGGGTGTGCGCGGGCGCATCGCGCGCGGGGGAAACATCCCGCTCGGCTACTACAAGGACGAGGCGAAGACGGCCGCGACCTTTCTCACCTTCGATGGGCGGCGTTACGCCGTACCCGGCGACTACGCGCTCGTCGAAGAAGACGGCAGCATCACGCTGCTCGGCCGCGGCAGCGTCTGCATCAACTCGGGTGGCGAGAAGATCTACCCCGAAGAGGTCGAGGGTGCGCTGAAGTCGCACCCCGACGTGTTCGACGCGCTGGTGGTGGGGCTCCCGGACGAGCGTTGGGGCCAGAAGGTCGCCTGCGTGGTGCAGCCCCGCGAAGGCGCACGCCCGACCCTCGACGCCCTCGACGCGCACTGCCGCCAGCACATCGCCGGCTACAAGGTGCCCAAGGCCCTCGAGCTGGTGGAAGCCGTCGAGCGATCGCCCTCGGGCAAGCCCGACTACCCCTGGGCCAAGCGCGTGCTCGAAGCCGCCTCGGCCTAGCCAGAACCGACCTTCGCAGGAGAATCAGCATGTTCGTCGACTTCACCCCCGAGCAGAAGGACCTGCGCGACAAGCTGCGCGGCTACTTCGAGAACCTGGTCACCGATGCACTGCGCGACGAACTCAAGGACAGCGAGGGCGGCGGCCCCGAGTACATGCGCATCTACAAGCAGCTCGCCAAGGACGGCTGGCTCGGCATCGGCTGGCCCACCGAGTACGGCGGCCAGAACCGCTCGGCGATGGAGCAGTACATCTTCGCCGAAGAGGTGCAGCGGGTGGGCTTTCCGCTGCCGTTCCTCACGCTGGGGACGGTCGGCCCGACGATCATGCAGTTCGGCACGGACGAGCAGAAGCAGTTCTACCTGCCGCGCATCCTCGCGGGCGAGATCCACTTCGCCATCGGTTACTCCGAAGCCGAGGCCGGCACCGACCTGGCGTCATTGAAGACGCGCGCGGTACGCGACGGTGACGGCTGGGTGATCAACGGCGCCAAGATGTGGACGAGCCTCGCCAACTACGCCGACTACGTCTGGCTGGCGGCGCGCACCGATCCCGACGTGTCGAAGCACCGCGGCATCTCGATCTTCGTCGTGCCCACCACCGCGCCCGGCTACAAGTGCACGCCGATCCACACCATGGGCACCCTGCGCACCAACGCCACGTTCTTCGAGGACGTGCGCGTACCCGACTCGGCGCTCATCGCCGGCGAGGGCAAGGGCTGGACGCTCATCACCAACCAGCTCAACCACGAGCGCGTGTCGCTGTTCAACGTGGGGCCGATCGAGATGGCCTACGACGAGGTCTGCGACTGGGCGCGCGAGACCAAGCTGGCCGACGGGCGCCGGGTGATCGACCAGGCCTGGGTGCAGCAGAACCTCGCCAAGGTGCACGCGCACATCGAGGTACTGCGCCTCATGAACTGGAAGCAGGCCTGGGAGATCACGGCCAAGGGCGGGCTTCACCCGGCCGAGGCTTCGGCGGTCAAGATCTACGGCAGCGAGTTCAACATCGAGGGCTACAAGCTCATGCTCGAGGTGCTGGGCGATCGCGGTCTCATCCGCGCCGGCGACCGCGCGTCGCTGCTGCGCGGCAAGATCGAGCGCATGTACCGCGGCATGCTCGTGCTCACGTTCGGCGGCGGCACCAACGAGGTGCAGCGCGACATCATCGCCATGGCCGGCCTCGGCATGCCGCACTACAAGGAGTAAGGGATGGACTTCTCCACCACCGAAGACCAGGACGCCCTGCGCGAGCTCGCGCGTCAGATTCTCGAGAGCGAAGCCAGCCACGAGCGGTTGAAGGAAGTCGAGGCCGGCGACGAGCGCATCGACCGCGCGCTGTGGCAGGCGCTGGCCAAGGCCAACCTGGTGGGCGTGCCGTTCGACGAGGCCTACGGGGGCCTGGGGCTCGGGCTCGAAGAGCTCTGCATCGTGCTCGAAGAGATCGGCCGCGCCGTTGCGCCGGTTCCCGCCCGTGAAACCATGGTGCACGCGGGTCTGGCCATCGCCGAGTTCGGCAGCAACGAGCAGCGGCAGAAGCTCCTGCCCGGTGTCGTGGCCGGCGACACGCTGCTCACCGCTGCGCTGGTCGAGACCGCCGACACCGGCGTCACCGCCACGGCCGATGGCGATGGCTTCACGCTGTCGGGCACGCTCGCCATGGTCCCCCACGCCCACGTGGCGGATCGCATGCTGGTGCCCGCGAGTACCGGCGCCGGCATCGGGCTCTTCCTGGTTTCGCCGTCGGCCGGCGGCGTCGCGGTCGAGACCGCGGAGGTCGTGGACCAGAGCCTGCACGCCACGGTGCGCCTCGACGGCACGCGGGTGGGTGGGGACGACCAGCTGGGTCAGCCCGACCAGGGTGATGCGATGCTCGCCTGGATCCGCGAGCGTGCGCTGCTGGCCCAGTGCGCCGTTCAGGTCGGCGTCGCCAGCCGCGCCCTGGAGATGGCGGCGTCCTACACCACCGAACGACGACAATTCGATCGCCCGGTGGGGAGCTTCCAGGCCGTGCACACGCGCGCGGGCGACGCCTTCGTCGACCTGCAGTGCATGCGCCTCGCCTACTGGCGAGCGCTGCACGTGGTCGCCCACGGCGAGCCTTCGGCCGATGCGCTGGCGGTGGCCAAGTACTGGTGTGGCGAGGCGGGGGCACGCATCACCTACGCCGCGCAGCACCTGCACGGCGGAACCGGCGTCGACACCGACTATCCGCTGCACCGCTACTACCTGTGGGCGACCCACGGCACCATGTCCCTGGGCGGCCCGCAGGCCCAGCTCGCCGCCCTGGGCGAGCGCATCGCCGCCCGCTAGCGGCGCGCGCGCGGGGCGCTCCCTTCGTTCGGGCCGGGTGCCCTGGCTCCCGTGGCGCGCTCCGGGTTGAGACGAAAAATCGAATATGTATCATGAGCCGGCGCCCCGGGAGCCGCCATGACCGAGCCGACCCTCGCCCGTTTCGAGCCGCGTAGCGCCGAGACGTGGCGCGATCCGTTCTCCATGTACCGCGCGCTGCGCGACCACGATCCCGTCCATCGCGTGCCCGACAACGGGGAGGGCGAGGACTACTGGGTGCTCTCGCGCTTCGAGCACGTGCTCGCGGCCGCGGTCGATGCCGCCACCTTCTCGTCCGCCTCGGGTCTGACGTTCCACTACGGCGAGATGGAGAAGCTGGGCCTCGAGTCGCCCATCGTGATGATGGACCCGCCCGAGCACACGGCGCTGCGCAAGCTCACCATCAAGCGCCTCACACCCCAGCGTTCGGCGGCGCTCGAGCCGATGATCCGCGACTTCGCGGTGGGTCGGGTCGACCGCCTGCGCGAGTCGGGCTCGGGGGACGTGGTCGCCGAGCTCTTCCAGCCGCTGGCGAGCCTCGTGGTGGCCCACGCACTGGGCGTGCCGCCCGACGACCGCGAGATCTTCGAGCGTTGGACGAGCGCGATCGTCTCGGCCGGCGCCTCGGGCAGCGTGCTCGACTCGGGCGAAGCGCTGGGCGAGATGCTCACGTTCTTCGGCCGGCTGATGGAGGCGCGCCGCGCCGAGCCGGAGGAGGACATGATCTCGGCACTGGTGCATGGCCGGCTGCGTGGTGGCGAAGAGGTCTCGGCAGCCAAAGTGCTGGGCGTGTGCTTCACCATGGTGACCGGCGGCAACGACACCATCATGGGGCTGCTGGGTGGCGCGCTCGATCTGCTCACCCGGCACCCCGATCAGCGCGCCGTGCTGCTGGCCGACCGAGCGGCCATCACGCCCGCGGTCGAGGAGTTCTTGAGGCTCACCACGCCCGTACAGGGCCTCGCGCGCACGACCACGCGCGACGTCGAGATCGCCGATCGGACGATTCCGGAGGGACGAAAGGTGATGCTGCTCTACGCCTCGGCCAACCGCGACGAGCGCGAGTTCGGCGACGACGCCTCGCAGTGCGACGTCACCCGCCGGGTGCGACGCCAACTGGCCTTCAGCTATGGCCCGCATCACTGCATCGGCGCCGCGGTGGCGCGCCTTGAGGCGCGTGTCGTTCTCGAAGAGGTGTTGTCGCGCTGCCCCGACTTCGCCGTGGACGGCGACGCCGGCCGCTATGCGCCGGGCTCGTTCGTGCGCCGCCACGAGCACCTGCCCTTCGAGGCGGTGGCTTCCTAGTGGCCCCGGCGAGGGCCCGGACGCCTGCTCCCCCGGATGCGTCGGACCCGGCCGTGGGGCGTATGCTCGACGGGGCCGACAAGGCCTTTGCGCGCCTCGGGGTCTCGGCCGCCGGCATGGCCGAGATCGCCGAGGCCGCCGGCTGCTCGCGCGCCACGCTCTACCGGGTCTTCCCGAACCGGCATGCGCTCCACCTGGCCTACGTTCGCCACCAGGCCGCCGAGATCCAGGCCGAGGCGGCGCGCTGCGCCCGGCGCGTCCGCGATCCCAAACGTCGCCTGGCGGCTCACCTGCTCGCCGCCGTGCGCCTGGTGCGCGAGCGGCCCGGCACCGCGGCCTGGTTTGCCCCCACGGCGCTGGGCCTGGGCGTACGCATGGCACGGGCCCCCGAGGTGGTGGACGCGCTGGCCCGCAGCTTCGGTGCCGGTGCGATCGAGAGCGCGGGGGCCGATGCGCGTGATCGACTCGAGGTGCGCTTCCTGGTGCGCGTGATCGTCTCGCTGCTCAGCGACCCGGCGCCGAGTGCGACCGAAGAGCGCGCGTTGGTCGAACGCTTCGTCGTGCCCGCGGTCCTGGGCGACCGTTCGGACTAGTCGCTCGGGCGGGCTAGAGGTCCTTCGACGACTCGATCACCTTGCCCACGATGCCGTAGGCCACGGCCTCTTCGGGCGACATCCAGTGGTTGCGCTCGGTGTCCTTCTCGACCTGCTCGACGCTTTGGCCGGTCGCGTCGGCAATGGTGCGGTTCAGGCGGTCGCGCATCTTCAAGAGCTCTTCGGCCTCGACGCGGATGTCGGTGGTGCGCCCACCTGCTCCGCCATGGGGCTGGTGGATCATGAAGCGCGTGTTCGGCAGGCAGAGCCGGTCCTTCTTGGGCACCGACAGGTAGATGTGGGTGCCCGCGCTCGCGACCCAACCGGTCCCGACCATGCGCACCCGCGGCTTCACGAACCGGATCATGTCGTGGATCGTGTCGCCCGCCTCGACGTGGCCTCCCTCGGAGTGCACGAACATCGTGATCGGGTCGTCCGACTCGGCGGCCAGCGCCAGCAGCTGGGCCGTCACCTCCTGCGCCAGGCGCGAGGTGATCTCGCCGTGGATCAGGATCGTGCGCGACTCGAAGAGCCTCTCCGCCACCTTGGGCACGAAAGCCGGGGGGAAGGGCAGGGTGTCTTGCTTGTCGGTCATGGGTTCTCCAGAGCGCCGGAGGATAACGATTCCCGTCGCCGGGCCACTCACTGGGGCGTCTCGAGGCCGCTCGTGAGAGCCCAGGGCAGGGGCGACGGCAGGCCGGGAGGTGTCCAGCGGCCATCGGAATCAGCGTCGACCCAGATCGGATTGGTGAAGGCGAGCGGCACGAGCCCGGGCAGTAGCTCCGCGTAGGTCCCCTCGGCGGGGCCCTCGGCCTCCACCACCACGAAACCGTCCTGCGCGAACTGCAGAGGGACCGATAGCTCGGCGTCACCTCCCACCGGCTCACGCGTCACGACGTCCCCATCGACGAGCACCCGCACCTCGCGCAACGGGACCCACGGCGCCGCGCGAACCCGAACCTGCAGCGTGCCTTCTGCACCCCGGTGGGTGTCGCCGATCCCGGCACCCTCGAGTGCGACCTCGAGCACCGGCCCCGAGGTGCCGACGACGCCACCCGCCAAGACGCTGCGCGCGAAGGCCGCGCCGTCGAAGGCCCCGGGGTCGTCCGAAGCCAGGCGTACCAGGTTGCGCGGAAGCCCCGGAAGCTCGCTCGCCTGATGCGAGTCGCTGTTGGCCGTCGCCGTCCTGCGTTCGCCCTGCAGCAGCAGCGAGGTCCAGTCGGCGCGCAGCAGCCGGTAGCGGCCGGTCTCGGTGCCGTTCAGCAGCTCGATCGCGTCGAAGTCGATGTCGCGCAGGCCGTGCGCCGGGTCGGCCTCGAGCAGTGCCCGGTTCGGGAGCGCCGTCAGCGGCCGGGCTGGGTCGAAGCCGTCCCCCGAGACCGCCAGGTGTGAGAAGTAGTAGAGCTCGCCGTCGCCGCCACTGTTGGCTCGCGGGTGGTTGAGCTGAAAGACCGGGCGTGGGTCGAGCCGGCGCAGGCCGTACGCCACGTCGCGCAACCGCAAGCCCTCCGCCAGGGGGGCGCCGCGCCGGTAGGCCGTGGGGCGCTCGGCAAAGGGGAAGGCATTGCTGTGCCCGATGGTGTGGGGGCTCTCGCCCCCCGCATACGAGCTGGTGATCTCGACACCCGAGATGCCGGCCATGCGGCCCGTGAGCCCGAGGGCGCCCACGGTCGGGGCGGGGTCGAACACGCGGTCGTGCTCGGTGGTGACGACGACCTCGACGCCCTGAGCCGCGAACGCCCGCAGCTGTTCACGGGCGGGCCACGACGAGTCGAAGCTCTGGCCCGTGTGGACGTGCAGATCCGCGCCGATCCATCCCGGCGTTTCGAGTACGCGAGCCGGGGGTGCGATCGAGAGGGTCTGCTCCTCACCCGGCGCGATGCGCAACGCCGCTTCGGTCACGCCGTACTCGAGCCCTCGCGTGGCGAGCACCCGGTACTGCCCCGGAGCGATCGTGACATGCTCGGGATCGCTCGTGACGCCCGCGAGCGAGATGCTGGAAGAGAGCGCGCCCGACGGGTAGGTGCGTTCGCCCACCCGAAAGCCCAGCAGGTCGTCGCCGAATCGCGGATCGGGCGTATCGCCCTGCCCGCGAAAGACCAGTCGCATGGTCTCCCCACGCGGCAGCCGAAGGAGCGCGGGCGCACCGACGCGCACGAGCCCGAGATCACCGCCGGTCTCGTCCACGTCCAGGTCGGTGTCGACCGTGCGCCCGCCCGGGGCGACGGTGCGTACGCGGTACGCGCCAGTCGGCAGGCGAAACGCCACGCGGCCGTCGGCGTCGGGGCGGACCACGGTCACCGGCGCACCGGGCTCACCCGAACTCGCAGTGGCCGCGAGCACGTGCAGTCGCGACGCGGGGTCGTCGACCCGGCCGCGTACGGTGGGGGCCCCGTCGAAGAAGCCGTCGGTCACCGAAGCCACGTCGGCGCGGTCACCGAGCGAGATCACCAGCTCGCTCTCGAGCCGCTCGCCCGGGTAGAGGTCCATGAACGGCAGCTGGATCAGCTGCAGGATCCCCGGCGGCTCGGCGTCGTCGGCGAAGAACCAGTAGGGGCGCGAGGCGATCCCCAGCAGGGTGAAGTCGTAGCCGCCGACGGCGAGCCGCCCGACCGGGTTGCGCTCGCCGCTCTCCGCGACGTGCACCGGCGTCTCTACGCGGATGCCATAGGCGAGTCCGGGTTCGACGTGGTCCCCGCCCACCAGCACGTGGGCGTCGGCCGGCGCGAGCGCGCGCAACAGGCTGAAGGGCGAGCTCGGGTCTGCGGCTGGTCTCGCAAAGCCCGGGCTGGCCTCGGGCTGCGCGCGCGAGATCATGAACGGCCGCAGCTGGGCGCCACTGTGCAGCACCACCGAGCCCGCCGAGAAGAGACGCGGGCCCTCACCGATGCGTTCGAGGGTGGCGAGAACGCGCAGCTCACGCGAGGGTGCCGGGCCGATCGCGTGCACGGTGGTCAAACGAAGCCCGTCTCCTTCGGCAACGGCGACGATGCGGGCTTCGTCCGGTGCCTCTTCGGCGCGGACTTCGCGAACCGGAAGCGCCCAGTCCTTGCCGAACGCGAGAATCGGGTGCAGCGTCGACCACTGATCCCCGCCCGCCCCGCACGGGGCCAGGTCGATCAACGAGCCGCCATGGGGCCCCAGGTGCGTCTCGTGGGCGCCGTCTGCGATGGCCGCACAGAGCGTGCCGTTGCCGAGCACCCAGTCGCCCACCCCGGCGTCGGCGTCGGGACCCCCGGGCCGCAGCGTCTCCACGTTCTGCGCGTCGAGCTGCTTCGCAAAGGGGGCAGCCCCGGCCGCAGCGGGTGTGAGCGCAGCACAGGCGAGCGTGGCGGGCAGCAGCCGGTTGGCGAGCGCAGCCCGCCAACGTCGTGTGATGGATCGGCGGGGGGTGGCCAACTCGCGTATTCTCGTCCCTCCGCGGCCGGGGATCAACCGAGCCGGCGTCGGGAAGCCTGGCGATCCAGCCGGACCCGCCCGCTCCGAGGCGGACGGACGCAACCAGGGGAGGGGCCGAGCGCGTGCAGGTGGGTGAGACGAAGGGCGGCGAGCGCGAGCGGCACGGCAAGCCCTTGGCCGGGGTGCGCGTGCTCGCAGCCGAGCAGATGCAGGCGCTGCCGTATGCCACCCAGCTGATGGCGCACCTCGGCGCCGAAGTCGTGAAGGTCGAGCACCCCGAACGCGGCGACACCGGCCGCGCCTCGCGACCGGCCCTGGTCGACGACGACGGGCGCACCGTGGGGGCGACCTTCCTGCGCAACAACCTGGGCAAGCGCAGCATCGCTCTCGATCTCAAGCGTCCCGAGGGCGTCGATCTGTTTCGCCGGTTGGTGCCCCGGTTCGACGTCGTGGCCGAGAACATGAAGGCCGGAAGCATGGCGCGGTTGGGCCTGGGCTACGACGAGCTTCGTACCGCGACCCCGGCCCTGATCTACGTCTCGATCTCGGGCTTCGGCAACCTCACCGACTCTCCCTACCGGGACTGGCCGGCCTACGCGCCGGTGGCCGAGGCGATGGGCGGACTCTACGAGCCCAACAAGAAGGAGGGCCAGCCGCCGCCGGTGGTCGTGGCGGGGGCGCTGGGCGACAACGCCAGCGCGCTCTTCGCGGTGATCGGCACGCTCTCGGCGCTGCGCCACCGCGATCGCACCGGAGAGGGCCAGCACGTCGACGTCGCCATGTACGACGCCATGATCGCCATGACCGACATGGTGCCGTTCCTTTGGTCGATGGGTGCGCCCGCGCACATGGCCGCGGCGGGCACCACGGCGTTGGTGGGGGCGTTCGCAGCGAGCGACGGTCACTTCGTCGTCGCGGTGTTTCGCGAGCACCACTTCGCGCGGCTGGCCGAAACCCTGGGGCACGCCGAGTGGCTCGGCGACCCGCGCTTCGCCACGCGTGAGGGCTGGGCCCAGCACACCGAGGGCGTGATCCGCCCGGCGCTCGAGGCGTGGGCCGCCGACAAGACCAAGCTCGAGGCCGCCGCCGCGCTCTGCGAGCAGGGCATCGTGGCCGGTCCGAGTCACCGGGCCGAGGACATCCACGCCGACCCGCACGTGGCCATGCGCGACATGCTGATCGAGGTGCCGCGCCCGGACGCAGACCGCCCGTACCTGGTGGTGGGCAACCCGGTCAAGCTCTCGGCCGCAGCCGAGGGCCCGATCTCGACCTTTCCCGGTCTCGGCCAGCACACGGCCCAGGTGCTGCGCGACGAACTCGGCCTGCGCGACGGCGACCTCCAGGCGCTGCGCGACGGCGGCGTGATCGCCTGACCTAGGCTCTCCCCATGGCCCTCGACCTTCGCGAACTCGCCGACCCCGCACACACCGCCCTGGTCACCCAGGAGCTGCAGCGCGGCGTCATTGGAGACCTCTCGCAGCTGCCCGACCTGGCGGCTGCCGCCCGCGGCGCGCTCGGCAACGTGACGGCCTTGCTGCGCGCGGCCCGCGCGGCCGGGGTGCCCGTGGTGCACTGCACGGCCGAGCGACGCCCCGACGGGCAGGGCGCCAACACCAACGCGCGGATCTTCCAGTACATGGCGCGCGCGCCGGTCAAGCTGCATCCGGGTTCCGACGCCGCGGCGCTGGTGCCCGAGATCGAACTCGACGAGCGCGACATCGTGCTGTCGCGATTGCACGGGCTCTCGCCCTTCCAGGGTACCGAGCTCGACTTCGTGCTCCGCAATCTGGGGGTGACCACGCTCGTGGGCGTGGGTGTTTCGGTGAACGTGGCGATCCAGGCGCTCACCTTCGATGCCGTGAACAGCTCCTATCAGGTGGTGCTGCCGCGCGATGCGGTGGCGGGATTCCCCCAGAGTCACGTGGAGTCGGTCTTCGATCACACCCTCGGTGCCGTGGCCACGCTGGTCCGCAGCGAAGACCTGCTCGCGGCCTGGTCGCCTCCGAGCTAGGCATGGCGCCCGAACCCGAGCCGTCGGCCACGGTCGTGCTGCTGCGCGACGCGGCGCGCAGACCGGAGCTGCTGTTGCTCCAGCGTGCGCCGCGCAAGGACGGCCGCCCGGGCCCCTGGGTGTTCCCCGGCGGCAAGGTCGAGCCGAACGAGCGCGACGCCCACGACGACCCCAAGGACGCGGCCCTGCGCGCCGCCGTGCGCGAGACCCACGAAGAGGCCGGGCTGCGCGTGGCGCCGACGGGACTCGTGACCATCTCGCGCTGGATCACGCCCGAGATCTCGCCGCGTCGCTTCGATACCTGGTTCTTCCTCGGCGTCGAGTCGGGGCGCGAGGCCGTCCGCGTGGATGGCTCGGAGATCGTCGATCACCGCTGGCTCGACGCGCAAGCGACCCTGCGCGCGCACGAAGCGGGCGAGATCCGTCTCGCACCGCCGACGTTCGTGACGGTGACCTGGCTGCTCGGGTACGCGAGCGCAGGCGATGCCCATGCCGGGCTCGCCACGGCCGACCCGCTGGTGTTTCGCCCTCGCATCTGCCCGGGCGAAGCGGGTGCGACGATGCTCTACCCGGGCGACGCTGGATACGATGCGGGCGATCCCCAGGCGCCGGGGCCGCGCCATCGGCTGCATGCCGTCGGCCGCGAGTACCGGTACGAGCGAAGCGACCTCGGCTAGGCCAAGCGAGTCGGGTTAGACCTCGCGAAAGCGCGTCAGCAGCTCGGCCTTGCGCTCCCGCGCCTCGTGCACCGTCTGTTCCTTGACCGAGTCGTAGCCGCGGATGTGCTGCGGCAGTGCGGCGAGTTCGACCGCCACGTCGAAGCGGCCCGCGTCGAGCCCGCCGAGCACCTCCTCGAGGGTGCGCTCGTAGTCGCGGATGAGCGTGCGTTCCATCTTGCGATGCGCGGTTCGCCCCGGCAGGTCGAGGGCGGTGCCCCGCAAGAACTTGAGGCGCGCCAGCACGCGAAACACCACGAGGATCCAGGGCCCGAGGGTCCACTTGGGCAGGCGGCCCGTCTCGGGGTCGCGTGGCGCGAGCCAGTCGGGCAGGAACTGCGGCGAGAGGTGGAAGCGCAGGCGGGTCTCGCCCTGGAACTCCCGGGCCAGCTGCTCCTGGAGGGCGCCGGTCGTGAACAGGCGCGCCACCTCGTACTCGTCCTTGTAGGCGAGCAGGCGGTGGTAGCCGTGGGCCACGGCGAGGGCGAGGCCTTCCCGGCCCAGCTGCTTCTCCGCGGCGCGCGCCCGATCGACCAGGGTGCGGTAGCGGCGGGCGTAGGCCTCGTTCTGGTAGTCGGTGAGTCTCCGCTCGCGGTCGCGCACCACCTCGTCGAGCGTGGTCGGCAACGTCTCGGCGCCGACCCGGAGCAGCGGCGCCGCGCGCTTCTCGAGCGCCGCCCGATCGTGCGCAGCCAGCCGGCCGTAGGCGAAGGCGCGCCGATTCATGGCGATGGCGCGGCCGTTCAGATCGATGGCGCGATCGATCGCCGCCAGCGAGACCGGCAGCTGGCCGCGTTGGAAGGCGTAGCCGAGCAGCATCATGTTCGCGCCGATGGCGTCCCCGAGCAGGGCCGTGGCCCACTCGCCCACCGGCAGCACATGCGTCCGTTCGGGGCCGGCGGCCTCGCGGACGGCGTGCTCGAGGGGCGCGGCCGAGAGGTCCATGTCGGGGTCGCCGGCAAAGTCGGCGGTGGGCGCCACCGAGCCGTTGACCACGGCGGTGGTCCGCTCCTTGCCGATGCGCGGCAGGTTCTCGGGGCTGGTCGCGACGACCAGGTCGCAGCCGATCACGAGGTCGGCCGCACCCACGGCAATGCGCGTGGCGTGAAGTCGGTCCGGGTCGTGCGCGATTCGGACGTGGCTCGACACCGGCCCGTTCTTCTGGGCGAGCCCGGTGACGTCGAGTTCGGAGCAGCCGCGGCCCTCCAGGTGGGCCGCCATGGCGAGGATCGCGCCGACGGTGACGACACCGCTGCCCCCGATGCCGGCCAGCAGCACGTTCCACGGGTCGTCACACGGCGCGAGCGGCGGCATCGGGAGCCCGGCTGCGGGGTCGCTCTCGTCTGCGTCTGCGCCCTTCGAGGTGCGGAGTTCTCCGCCCAGCACCGTGACGAAGCTCGGGCAGTAGCCCTTCAGGCAGGAGAAGTCCTTGTTGCACGACGACTGGTTGATGCGGCGCTTGCGCCCCACGGCGGTCTCGACGGGCTCGATCGAGATGCAGTTGCTCTGTACCGAGCAGTCGCCGCAGCCTTCGCAGACGTCTTGCTGGATGAGCACGCGCCGGTCGGGTTCCGGGAACTCGCCTTTGCGCCGCAGCCGCCGCGCCTCGGCGGCGCAGGTCTGGTCGTAGATCAGGGCCGATACACCGCGCACCCCTCGTAGGTCGCGCTGCACGCGATCGATCTCGTCTCGATGGTGGAACGTCACGCCCGCCGGGAAGCCCGCGTCCTTCGGGTACTTCTCGGGCTCGGGGCCGACGACGGCGATGCGCTCGACGCCTTCGGCGGCGAGCTGGCGCGCGACCTCGGGGACGGTCACCTCGCCTTCGAGGGCTTCGCCGTCCACCAGCTGGCCGCCGGTCATGGCCACGGCTCCGTTGACGAGCACCTTGTAGGTCAGGTTCACCCCGGCGGTCACCGCCGCGCGGATCGCGAGCAGGCCAGAGTGGAAGTAGGTGCCGTCGCCCACGTTCTGGAACATGTGCGGCGTGTCGGTGAACGGTGCGATGCCGATCCAGTTGGCGCCCTCGCCCCCCATCTGGGTCACGGCCAGGGTGTTGCGACCCGGCAGCCACACGGCCATGCCGTGACAGCCGATGCCGCCGAGCGCCGCGCTGCCCTCGGGCACCACCGTCGAGCTGTTGTGCGGGCAGCCCGAGCAGAAGGCCGGCAGCCGCATGCGGCCGGTGGCGGCGAGCTGCGGCGGCGGTGCGGGCGGCGCCTGCAGCGACGTCACCGCCTCGGGCGCCCGCCGGCCGATCCACGCGCGAATCGCCTCACCCACGGCTTGCGGGGACAACTCGCCTTCGGCCGGGATGCAGGGCGCGCCCGCTTCGTCGCGCTTGCCCACGAGCAGGGGGCGTTCGGGCAGGTTGTAGAGCAGGCGAGCGATCTGGTCCTCGAGGATCGGCCGTTTCTCTTCCACCACGAGCAGGCTCTCGAGACCGCTCGCGAACTCGCCGAGTCCCTCGGGCTCGAGCGGCCACGTCATCGCGACCTTGTACACCGCGAGCCCCATCTCCCGGGCGCGGGCGTCGTCGATGCCCAGTTCTTCGAGCGCTTGACGCACGTCGAGGTAGGCCTTGCCCGCGGTCACGATGCCCAGCCGCGCTTGCTCGCTGCCCATCACCACGCGGTCGAGCCGGTTGGCGCGCACGAAGGCCTGCGCGGCCGGCAGCCGCTGTTGGTAGAGGCGATGCTCGACCTGGAGCGGCAGGTTCGACCACGCGATGTGCAGCCCCGGCGGCCGCTCGTAGTCGGGCTCGCGCAGGCGCATGCGCTCGGGGCCGATCTCGACCGACGCCGCACTGTCGACGGTGTCGGTCAGGCACTTGAACCCGACCCAGCACCCCGCGTAGCGCGAGAGCGCGAACCCGGCCACGCCCAGGTCGAGGTATTCCTGCACGTTCGCGGGGTTCAGCACGGGGATGCCGCAGTGGATGAGCGCGTGCTCGCTCTGGTGCGCGATCGACGACGACTTGGCGGCCGGGTCGTCGCCGCACAGGGCGAGCACGCCGCCGTGCGGTGCGGTGCCCGCGTAGTTGGCGTGCTTCAGCGCATCGCATGAACGGTCCACGCCGGGGCCCTTGCCGTACCAGATGCCGAACACCCCGTCGTGTCGCGCGCCCGGCATCAGGTTCGCCTGCTGCGAGCCCCATACGGCGGTGGCGGCCAGGTCCTCGTTCACGCCGGGTTCGAAGTGGACCTGGTGGCTCTCCAGATGAGCACGCGCCTGCCAGAGCGCCATGTCGAAGGTGCCGAGTGGCGAGCCGCGGTAGCCCGAGATGAAGCCCGCCGTGTCGAGCCCGGCCCGGGTGTCGCGCTCGTGCTGCAGCATGGGCAGGCGAACCAGCGCCTGTACGCCCGACAGGTAGACGCGCCCCCGCTCGCGGGTGTAGCGGTGGTCGAGCTGGTAGTCGCCGTCGACGGAATGGGCCACGAAGGTAGAATTGAAACAAGTTCTATTCCTGGGAGCCACCCCGCTCCCCCTGGAGACCCTTTGCACGTCGGTCTGACCCAATTCGCCACCGATCGGTCCATGGGGCCCGCGGATCTGGCGCGCGAGGCCGAGGCGCGCGGCTTCCACTCTCTCTACGTCCCCGAGCACACCCACATCCCCACCAGCCGCGAGACGCCTCCGCCCACCGGCGAGGCCGAGCTGGCCGAGGAGTACAAGCGCACCCTCGACCCCTGGATCGCCCTGGCCGCGGCGTCGTCGGTGACCGAGCGCATCCTGCTCGGCACGGGCATCGCGCTGGTGGCCCAGCACGACCCGATCGCGCTGGCCAAGTCGATCGCGACACTCGACCTGCTGAGCGAGGGCCGCGTGGTGGTGGGCGTGGGCTACGGCTGGAACCGCGAAGAGATGGCCAGCCACGGCGTGGCCTACGGCGAGCGCCGCGCGTACGTCCGCGAGACGATGCTCGCCATGCAGGCGCTCTGGCGCGACGAGGTCGCGCAGTACCAGGGGGACCACGTGCGCTTCGCGCCGAGCTGGCAATGGCCGAAGCCCGTGCAGCGGCCGCGGCCGCGCACGCTCGTGGGCGGCGCCGCCGGACCCAAGCTGTTCGCGCACATCGCCGAGTGGGCGGACGGCTGGCTCCCCATCGGCGGTGCCGGCGTGCGCGAAGCGGTTCCGCAGCTACGGGCTGCCTTCGAGACGGCTGGCCGAGACCCCGCAGGCGTTCACGTGGTACCCATGGGTGTACTGCCCGCGCCCGGCAAGCTCGACCACTACCGAGAGGCGGGCGTCACCGAGGTGGTGCTGCGCCTGCCGTCGGCGCCTCGCGACGAGGTGCTGCCGGTACTCGACCGATTCGCGCGCGAGGCGCTCTAGCCGCGCGCCGGGAGACCCATCATGAGCGTCGAACTGAACGGCATCGCCCACATCCAGCTCACGGTGAACGACCCGGATCGCTGTGTGCCGTTCTGGGAGAAGCTCTGCCACTTCCTCGAGATGAAGACGCTCATCAAGGGCGAGGGAATCATCTACTGCATCGGCAGCCGCACCGGCATCCTCGTTCGCGGCGCGCCGCCGGACAAGCGCGACAAGCGCTTCGACCAGGAGACGGCCGGGCTTCACCACTTCTGCTTCCGGGCGCGCGAGCGTGAGCACGTGGACGCGATCCACGACTTCGTGATGGCCGAGCTGCCCGAGGCCAACATGATCCATGGGCCCGAGGAGGGCGGCTTCGCCCCCGGCTACTACTCGATCCTGTTCGAGGACCCGGACGGCATCCGGGTCGAGGTGAACCACGTGCCGGGCCGCGGCCATCTCGACCGCGGCGGCCGACTCGGCCCCGATGGCGAGGGCCCCTCGGACGGCATGGACCGCGACGGCCTCGGCGGCTCGGGGCGTCAGGGCGGCTGACGTGAAGCTCGGGGTCTGCGTCGCGTCGCACGTCGGCGACATCGGTTACGTGGTGCGCGCCGAACAGCTCGGCTACTCGCACGCCTGGCTGGCCGACAGCCAGATGATCTGGTCCGACTGCTACGCGACGCTGGCGCTGGCCGCCGACCGCACCGATCACATCCAGATCGGTACGGGCGTGGCAGTGAGCGGCACACGCCCGGCACCGGTGACGGCGGCCTCCATCGCGACCATCGCCGCGCTCGCGCCGGGTCGCACCTTTCTGGGGGTGGGGTCGGGCAACACGGCCATGCGCGTCATGGGCCGCCCGCCCCAGCGCATCGCCGACCTCGACCGCTACCTCACGACGCTTCGCCCGCTGCTCCGGGGCGAGGAGGCCGAGCACGACGGCACGCCCATTCGCCACGGCATGCCCGATCGCGGCTTCGTGAACTTCGAGCAGCCGATCCCGCTCCATGTCTCGGGGTTCGGCCCGCGCTCGCTCGGGTTGGCCGGGCGCCACGGCGACGGCGCGGTGCTGGTGATGCCGCCGGTGCCCCAGGTGATGGATGGGTTCTGGCAGGCCATCGAGGCCGGCGCGCAGGCCGCCGGGCGCACGATCGATCGGGCGCATTTCCCGACCACGGCGCTGACCACGATCACGGTGCTCGACCCCGGTGAGCCGGTGGACTCACCTCGCGTGCGCCGCGAGAGCGGCGCCTTTGCGATGGCGGCGCTCCACTACGCCTACGACCAGTGGCGACAGCTCGGCAAGCCTCCGCCGGCCTTCGCCGCCGACCTGTGGGACGACTACTGCGCCCAGCTCGATGCGTTTCCGGCAGAGCGATTGCACCAGCGCATCCACGCGGGTCACAACTGCTGGGTGCTGCCCGAAGAAGAGCGCTTCGTGACGCGCGAGCTGCTCGAGGCCACCTGCACCATCGGCACGGCCGACGACCTGATCGCGAGGCTCCGGGCGCTGGCCGGCGCCGGCCTCGACCAGGTGATGATCCTGCCCGCCTTCGAGCCCCGCTACGAAGTGCTCGAGCGCGTGGCGCGCGACGTGCTGCCGCACGTGGCGGACGCCGCGTGATCCGGCTCGGGCGCGCCGCCCGGGCTCATCCCGCCCCGGGGAGTTCGTCGCGGGGTACGAGCGTCGCGCTCTCGGTCTCGGGGTCGAAGACGATGCGTGCCTCGCCGCATTCGAGTTGGCGCAGCACGTCGGCGATCTTCGATTCGTGGCTGGCCTCACGCTCGCCGTAGTCGGTGCCCTCGCGCAGCACGAACGACTCCACCAGGCCGCGCAGTGCATCCGGCGAGAGTTCGGCCGCATCGATCTCGACGGGTTCGGGCTTGGAGGTCGTGCTGCCGTCGTCGGTCGGGTCCACTAGAGATCCTTCGCCTTGCGGATCACCTCGTCTCCGAACCGGGCGACGCGATCCAGGTACTCGGCGCGCGTGCGCCCCGAGATCCAGACCGGCGTCCAGGTGACACCCAGTTCGGCCAGGGGCGTCGCCGCTTCGATGAAGGCGTCGGCCTCCACGGTGCCGGATCCGAACATGTCGAGCCCGAAGGGCATGAAGCAGATGTCGAGCGGGCCTCGCCCGGCCTCCTGCTCCTGGGCACGCAGGTACGCCGTGCGCTCGCGTAGGTCGTCCAGGTTCTCCATGCGTGCGGTGCGCACGTGGCCCGATCCGCCGGGTCGCGTCGGAAACGGGATCCAGCCGTCGGCGTGGGCGGCGGCGCGGCGGATGGCGCGCCGGCTGTTGCCGCCCACCCAGATCGGCGGCCCCGGCTGTTGGATGGGCCGCGGCAGCATGGTGTTGCCGCGGGCCTGGTAGCCCGGGGCCTCGTGCACGACGCCGCTCTCGGTGAAGGCGCGTCGCATGGCCACCAGGCCCTGGTCGAGGGCCTCGTTGCGCTGCTCGAGGTCGGCCCCGAGCGCCTCGAACTCGCTGCGCAGGTAGCCCGCCGCCACGCCCAGGATCATGCGGCCCCCCGAGAGCACGTCGAGGCTGGCCACCGACTTCGCCGCCAGAAACGGGTTGCGGTAGGCGAGCACCAGGATGTTGGTCTGCAGGCGCAGCCGGGTGGTAGCCGCCGCCGCAAACGACAGCGCCACGAAGGGGTCGAGGGCATGGTGGCCGCCGGCGGCCAGCCAGCGGTCGCCCGGGAAGGGGTGTTCGGTCACGTAGCAGGCGTCGAAGCCCGCGGCCTCGATGCCGCGGGCCATTTCGGACACGGCCTCCGCGGTGAGGAACTCGTCCGGCCCATCCACCCGATCCGTCGGGATCTGCACGGAAAATCGCATCCCGGGAGCTTACTGGGGGCGGCCGATCCGGCCCCGGTGGACATTTACGATACGGTCCGTATCATAATTCGACCGCCGGGTCCCCACGGCCGATCTCCTGGGCCCCGCGACCTCTCCAGGAGCGCTCCGTGGACCTCCGCTACGCCGAACGCGACGAGACCTTTCGCAGGGAGCTGCGGGCCTGGCTGGCCGAGGCGGCCCCGGCGCACGGCACCCCGCCGCCGCGCGACGACTGGGCCGCCCGCCGCGACTACGACCTGGGCTGGCAGCGAAAGCTCTTCGACGCCGGCTACGCCGGCATCAACTGGCCCAAGGAGTACGGCGGCCTCGGCGCCTCGCTCACCGAAGAGCTGGTCTACTACGAAGAGATCGCCCGGGCGCGTGCGCCCTACATCGGCATGAACTTCGTGGGCATCCGCCACGGCGGGCCCACCATCATCGCCGAGGGAACCGATGCGCAGAAGGCCCTGCACCTGCCGCGCATCCTGCGCGGCGAAGAGGTCTGGTGCCAGGGCTTCTCCGAACCCACCGCCGGCTCCGACCTGGCCGCCTTGCGGACCAGCGCCGTGCGAGACGGCGACGACTACGTGGTGAACGGCCAGAAGATCTGGACGTCGTTCGCACAGTCCGCCGACTACTGCGAGATGCTGGTGCGTACCGACACCGCGTCGAAGCACGGCGGCATCAGCTGGGTGATCATGCCGATGAATCTCGACGGCATCGAGATCCGGCCGCTGCCCACGCTGCTCGGCGAGACCGACTTCAGTGAGATGTTCCTCGAGAACGTCCGAATCCCCGTCGAGAATCTCGTTGGCGAAGAGAACGACGGCTGGCGTGTCACCAACGTGACGCTGCGCTTCGAACGCGGCACGGCGTGGGCGGCGGACATCATCGAGCTTCAGCAGACGCTGCGCGAGCTCGCCGCGCTGGCCCAGCGCATCACCCGCGACGACGCTGCCGCCTGGGAAGACCGGGCGCTTCGCCGCGAGCTCGGCCACCTCTCGGCCGAAGTGGAGTCGCTCTGGGCCATGGTGAAGCTCCAGGTCTCCGAGCTGGCAAAGACGGGCGTGCCCGGGCTCGGGGGCTCGGTCATCAAGCTCGCGTTCACCGAACTGAACCAGCGCATCTACGAGTTCGGCACGCAGCTGCTCGGCCGCGCCGGGCTCTCGCGCGAGGACGTGGCCGACCTGCCCGCCCAGCGCATCGTCGACAAGTACCTGAACACGCTGAGCCTCACGATCGCCGCGGGCAGCTCGCAGATCCAACGCAACATCCTGTCCGAGCGCGTGCTCGGTCTGCCGAAGGAGCGCCGCTAGATGGACCACCAGGAGATCGCCTCCCAGATGGACCATCGGGACATCGCCTCCCAGATGGACCAACGGGACATCGCCTAGATGGATTTCCGGGTCACCGAAGATCAGCAGGCCCTTCAGGAGGGGATCCGCAGCTTCTGCGAGGGCCGCGTGCCGTTCGAGTCACTCGTCGCCCTGGAGAAGGCACCGCTCGACCGAGAGCTCTTCGCCGAACTCGCCGAGATGGGCGTGTTCAGTCTGCGCCTGCCCGAAGCCGAGGGGGGCGTGGGCCTCGGCATGGCCGAGGCCGCGCTGGTGTTCGCCGAGCTCGGCCGCCGCTTGGTGCCCGGCCCGCTGGTGTGGACGCACCTCGCGGCGGGCCTCATCGATGGCGCCGCCGACGGCAGCGTCGTCGTCGGAGGCCTCGACCGCACGCGCCCCAGCAGTGAACCGATTCTCGTCGAGTATCTCGACGGCCTCGACGTACTGCTCGTGCTCGAGCCGGACGGCGTGCGCCGCATCGAGGCCAAGGCCCTCGAGGGCGAGCCCGTGGCCACGCCGCTCGACCCGCTCACGCCGCTCGCCCACGTGGCGGAGCTTCCCGAGGGCGAACGGATCGGCGACGCCGACCTGTCGCGACGGCTGGTGCGCGAGGGCGCGGTGCTCGCATCGGCGCTGCTGTTCGGGATGGCCGAGGCGACGCAGGAGTACGCGACGGCCTACGCCAAGCAGCGTGAGCAGTTCGATCGCATCATCGGCGGCTTCCAGGCCATCAAGCACATCCTGGCCGATGCCTACGTGCGGCAGGAGCAGGCGCGAGCCACGGTGTACGCCGCGGCGGCGACCCTCGACGGGCGCGGCGTGGACGACCCCGATCGCGCCGCCTCGGTGGCCAAGCTGATCGCCGGAGAGATGGCACTCAAGAACGCGCGCGCCTGCGTTCAGGTCTACGGCGGCATGGGATACACGTGGGAGATGCCGCCCCACTACTACCTGAAGCGCACCTTCGTGCTCGAGCACGTGTTCGGCACCGTGCACGCCCATGCGGACCTCGTGGCCGACCACCTGGGGGCCAGCGCATGAGCGGACTGGAGAGCTATGGCGCGTACGTGCCGCCCACGCGGCTCGGGCTCTCGACCCTCGGCGGCGGGGCGCCGAAAGAGGGCGGCCCCGAGAAGGCCGTCGCCTGGAACGACGAAGACGCCGTCACCATGGCCGTGACTGCAGGCGCCGCGTGCCTGCGCGGCTTCGAGCGCGACTCGGTGGATGCGGTGCTGTTCGCATCCACCACGTACCCGATGAAGGAGAAGCAGGGTGCGGCCCTGGTCGCCCGCGCACTCGACCTGCGCAGCGACGTGCGCACGGCCGACCTCTCGGGATCGTTGCGCGCGGGGATCTCTGCGCTGCGCAGTGCGGCCGACGCGGTGACGGCCGGTAGCGCGCGCCGCGTGCTGGTCGTGGCGAGCGACTGCCGCCTCGGCGCACCCGGCTCGGGTCAGGAGCGCAACTTCGGCGATGGCGCGGCGGCCTTCCTGGTGGGCGACGCCGACCCGATCGCCACGTTCGAGGCCGGCCACGCCGTGGCCGAGGAGATCGTCGACCTGTGGCGCGCCGAAGGCGACCGCTTCGTGCACAGCTGGGAAGAGCGGTTCGTCGTGCAGGAGGGCTACCTGCCCGGCATGACCCAGGTGGTGGAAGGGCTCCTCGAGAAGGCGGGCGCCGGCGCGGGGGACTTCGAGCGCATCGCCCTCTATGCCCCCGATGCGCGCAGCCACGCCACCCTCGCCCGCAAGCTCGGCTTCTCGCGCGAAGCCGTCACCGACCCGCTCTTCGGCCGCGTCGGGAACGCGGGGTGTGCGGCCGCGCCGTTGCAGCTCGTGGCCACTCTCGAGACCGCGAGCCCGGGCGAGCGCCTGCTGGTGGCGGGCTACGGCGACGGGGCCGAGGCCGTGACGCTCGCGACCACGGCGGGTCTCGAGAAGCTCGGCCCGCGGCGTGGGCTGGCCTGGCATCTGGCCCGGCGCTGGACGGTGCCCAGCTACGACCTCTACCTGAAGGCGCGCAACCTCGGCACCAGCGAGTATCCGATGCCCGAGGACCAGGGGCTCTCGGCCACGATCCACCACCGCGAACGCGACGACGACGTCTCGTTCAAGGGCCAGCGGTGCCAGGCCTGCGGCGCGGTGCAGTTTCCGGCCCAGCGCGTGTGCGAGAGCTGCTTCGCCAAGGACCGTTTCGATCGCGTGCGCCTCTCGGACCGCTCGGGCCACGTCGTGACCTACACCTTCGACTTCTTCTTCCCCACGCCCAGGCCGCCCACGGTCGTGACCATCAGCGACATCGATGGCGCGCGCATCCACCTGCAGCTGGTGGACTGTGATCCCCGCCAGGTGACCACGGGCATGGCCATCGAGCCGAGCTTCCGGTGCATCCACCGCGTGGGGGGACGACCCAACTACTACTGGAAGGCCGTGCCCCTTCCCGAGGAGCCCGCATGAGCAGAGCCGCCGAGGCCATTCGCGACCGGGTGGCGGTGGTGGGCGTGGGCTGCTGCCAGTTCGGGGAGAACTGGGACCAGGCCCCCTCCGACATGATCGTCGATGCCGCCTACGAGGCCTACGCCGACGCCGGCATCGACAGGCCCCAGGAGCAGATCGACGCGGTCTTCACCGGTTCGATCTACTCGAACAAGGGCCCGCACGAGTGCGCCGACGCGCTCAAGCTCTTCGAGAAGCCCGTGACCATGGTGTCCAACTACTGCGCCACGGGCACCGACGCCTTTCGGTGTGGCGTGATGTCGGTGGCGGCGGGCCTCTACGACACCGTGCTGGTGGTGGGCTACGACAAGCCCAAGGACCGGGGCGTGGCCGGCCCCAGTGTCGTGATGAGCCAGGTGCGCGACCTGCCGCAGACGCCCGCCGGCTGGTTCGCGCTGTGTGCGGCGACGTACTTCGAGAAGTACGGCGCGGGCCGCGAGGATCTCGCGCGCATCTCGGTGAAGAATCATCACAACGGCACGCTCGCGCCCAACTCGTTCCTGAAGCGCGAGATCACGCTCGAGGACGCCCTGGGCGCCCGCATGATCTCGTGGCCCTTCGGCCTCTACGACTGCGCAGCCCAGACCGATGGTGCGGCTGCGGCGGTGATCACGCGCGCCGACCTGGCGAGCCGGTATCGAGACGATCCGGTGCTGGTGAAGGCGGTGACGGTGATGGCCGGTCCCAACCCGCAGAAGGACCCGGGCAACGACTTCCTGCGCTGGAAGCCCACGGGCTGGGCCGCAAAGGTCGCCTACGACCAGGCGGGGATCGGCGATCCCATGGCCGAGATCGACGTGGCGCAGCTGCACGACTGCTTCACCCTCACCGAGCTGTTGAGCTACGAGGACCTGGGCTTCATCCAGAAGGGCTCGGCCAAGGAGCACATCGCAGAGGGCACGTTCGAGCTGGGCGGCGCGCTGCCCGTGAATACCGACGGCGGTCTCAAGGCTTTCGGTCACCCCACCGGCGCCACCGGCGTGCGCATGATCTACGAGAACACGCTGCAGCTGCAGGGGCGCGCGGGCGAGCGCCAGGTGCCGGGGGCCACCACGGCGCTCTCGCACAACATCGGGGGGCACCCCACGGCCTGCGGCATCGCCATCCTCGGGCGGTCGTGAGCGTGGCCTACCAGGGCATCTCGCTCGAGAAGAAGGATGGCGTGGCCACGCTCACGCTGAACCGGCCGCAGCAGCACAACGCCTTCGACATCCCGACCGCGGGCGAGCTCGAGCAGGCGTGGGCCGAGATCAAGCAGGACGCCTCGGTGATCAGCGTGATCGTGACGGGCGCCGGCGACCGCGCGTTCTGCACTGGCTTCGACGTCTCGGCCATCGCGTCGGGCGAGAGCCAGCACACCGCCGAGGTGCCGCGCGAGCAGGCGCCGTGGTCGAAGCTCACGGCGGTCCAGAACCGCTGCTGGAAGCCGGTGGTGACGGCCGTGAACGGCATGTGCGTGGGGGGCGGGTTCCACTTCGTGGTGGACAGCGATCTGGTCGTGGCCGCCGACCATGCGACCTTCTTCGACACGCACGTGAAGGTGGGCGCCGTCGGCGCGCTCGAGCCGGTGACCCTGGCCCGCCGCATCGGACTCGAGGCCACGCTGCGGCTGGCGCTGCTCGGCGGAAGCGAACGCATGGGCGCCGCCGAGGCCCTGCGCGTGGGCCTGGTGGGCGAAGTGGTGCCCGCGGGCGACCTGATGGCCCGCGCGCACGAGCTGGCCGCGTCCATGGCCCGCCACTCGCCCGCCGCGCTCCAGCGCACCAAGCGCGCGATCTGGGAGAGCCTGGACATGGGACTCGAGCCCGGGCTCGATCACGCCTGGAAGTACGTGCAGGCGCACAATGACCACCCCGACCTGATGGAGGGCGGGCAGGCCTTCGTCGAGAAGCGCGCCCCGCGCTGGAAGCCCCACGTCGAGGGCGCGGACGAGGAATAGCGTGGCCGACCAGACCCGCCTCGAGATCGACGAGGGCATCGCCACCCTCACCCTCGATCGCCCCGACAAGCTGAACGCCTACACGCTCGAGATGGGCGAGGAGGTGACCGCCGCCTTCCGCGCACTGCGCGACGACCCGGCGGTGCGCGTCGTGGTGGTGACGGGCGCAGGGCGGGGCTTCTGTGCCGGGGTCGACCTCGACGCCCTGCGCGCGCACCAGGCGGGTGGTGAGCCGGCACCGGGCGAGCCGAAGCTCGGCGAGGAGGACTTTCTTCGCAAGCTGCCGCTCGAGATCGCCAGCTACCCCAAGCCCGTGATCGCGGCCATCAATGGCGCCGCCATCGGCGTGGGCGTCACGATGATCCTGCCCTTCGACCTGCGCATCGCCGCCGAAGGGGCCAAGCTCGGTCTCACGTTCGCGCGCCTCAAGCTGCTGCCGGGCCTGGGCGCCACGCACCTGTTGCCGCGCCTGGTCGGTCGTGCCCGCGCGCGCGACCTGGTGCTGACCGCGCGCAAGGTCACCGCAGCCGAGGCGCTCGAGATGGGACTCGTCGATCGGGTCGTGCCCGGCGCCGAGCTCCTGGAGACCGCGCGCGAGGTGGCGCGTGGCCTGGCCGAGATCGAGCCCGAGGTACTCGCGGCGGCGAAGGCCGCGCTCGACTTCGGCGCCGGACACGACATGGAAGCATCGATGCGCAACGAAGAGCGCGCGAGCGCCGAGCTGCGCAAGGCCCTCGCCTCCGCCGAGCGCAAGGCGCGCTCGTGAACTTCGACCTCCTGCCCGAAGAGCAGGCCTTCGCCGACGAGGTCGAGGCCTTCCTGCGCGAGCACGCGTCGCCCGAGGTGATGGATGCGCACCCCGAGCAGCTCTCGCAGACCGTGGACTCGCCGCCCAAGCGCGCCTTCATGCGCAAGCTCGCCGAGCGCGGCTGGCTCGGGATGTCCTGGCCGAAGGCCTACGGCGGTCAGGAGCGCTCGGGAATCTACGACTTCATCCTCACCGAAGCCCTCTCGCGCTACGGCGCGCCGCAGCCCGGCAAGGGCGTCGGCATCGTCGGCAAGACGATCATTCGCAACGGCAGCGAGTCGCTGAAGCGCGAGTTCCTGCCGCGGATCATCCGCGGCGAGATCGAGTTCGCCATCGGCTACAGCGAGCCCGACGCGGGCTCGGACGCGGCGAACATGCAGCTGCGCGCCACGCGCGTGCCGGGGGGCTGGCAGCTCGACGGCCAGAAGGTCTGGACCACCTCGGCGCACTTCGCCGACTGGTACTGGGTGGGGGCGCGCACCAGCAGCGAGAACAAGCACCGGGGCATCACGCTGTTCCTCATCCCCATGGACCACGAGGGTTTCACCATCCACCCCACCTGGACCATCGGCGACGAGCGCACCAACGAGGTCTTCTTCGACGGCGTCTTCGTGCCCGACGACCACGTGGTGGGCGAGGTGGGCAAGGGCTGGAAGTACATCTGCGAAGCCCTCGACCTCGAGCGCTTCGCGATGATGCCGGTGGGGCCCCTGGAGAAGAAGGTCGAGGCATTGGTCGAGCACGTGCGCACGGCGCGTCGGGACGACGCGCCCTTGCGCGACGACCCGGTCGTGCGACGCACGGTGGCGCGCGCGGCCACCGAGCTCGAGGTGTCGCGCATGCTCCAGCGTCGCGTGATCTCCTCGGCACTCGGCGGGGGCGTGCCGACCATCGAGTCGTCGCAGTACAAGCTCTACATGAACGAGTGTGGCAAGCGCCTGGCCGACCGCGCCGTCTCGCTACTGGGCCCGGAGGCTCAGCTCGAGGCCGCTGAAGAGGGCGCACCGCTCTCGGGCCGCTTCGCGCGCAGCTACCGCTACACCGTGGTCGACACGGTTGGCGGCGGCACCAGCGAGATCCAGAAGAACATCATCGCGCGGCGGGGCCTGGGCCTTCCGCCCTGCTTCTAGTGCACGACGCCTAGGCCTCGTACCAGATCGGCGAGGTGTAGGCGCGGTCCTGGAGCCGGATGAGCTGCACCGGCTGGCCGGTGTTCGAGACGATCTCCTCCCCCGTGCCAGGCGGAACGCGGTCTGCCAGTCGACGGTGGTGCCGATCAGCCCCGCATCGAGGGAAACCCAGGTGTGGGAGTGCGTACCGCCGAAAAAGACCTGATCCGGCCAATCCCGGGCCGCGTAGGGGGAGTAGACCCGGTCGCTGGCGGTACTCTCCTCGAGGTCACTCGGCGTGACCTCCCCGGCCTCCCGCGGAGCTGCCCACGCCGATGTGGCGACGAGCGAGAGGGCGGCGCAGCGTGAGAAGGAGAGTCGGGTCGGGGTCATGAACGGTCCTCTTCGAGCCCACGACAGGGCGCATTGCGCGGCGGGCTACCACGCTTGCCCGGGTGCCCAACGACGTTGGCCGGCCCTCCCGACCCTGGTGCTGGCTTGCCTGCTGGCCTCCGTCGTCCCGACCGAGGGGAAGTCCCAGACGCGCGACCTCCTCGGCGAGGTCCAAGCACTCCAGACCGCAATCGACGCGCGCAGCACGCCGTCCGTGCAGGACGTGGCGGTCGTATTGGACGACCTCTACGCGTCCGTCTACGCGGTGAACCCCGACGACGCCCAGGCGGCATTCGTCGAGGGCGACCCGGCCGAGCTCGCTCGCGCGCTCCATGGCGCCACGCTGGCCGTCGATGGCCGGATGCGTGCCCTCTACGCCCAAGGTCGGTTCAGCGAGGCGCTCTCGGCCTCGAGCCATCGCGCGGTGCGCGCCATGCGACAGCTGCGCGAGAAGGCGATGCGCAAGGCGGGGGCCGGTGCATTCGTCACGTCGCCACTGCCGGGCGAGGACGAGATCCAACGCTACTCCTGGGTCGGATCGGACGCGCCGCTGCCGGCGACCTTCTTCCTGGCCAACGCATGGCCCGATCCCGTCTGCGCGGCGATCACCCGGGCGACCGAGCGGTTCCACGCGTTCTGCCACTTCGCCATCGCCTTCCGCACCGAGAGCGACCTGCGGGTGGGGCGAGAGACCTACCCGGCGGGGTCGCTCCTCACGGTCGAAGCCGGCGCCGACCGCGGCATCCTGGTCTGGCCCCTCGCGAGTCACCTGCGCGGGGCCAGCGGTCTGGGAACCGTGCGCGAAGCGATCTTCGTGATCGCGGATCCCGCCCTGCAGCCGGCGGTGGATCGAGCCCGGCGCGCGCTCGTGGCGCGCGTCGTCGACGCCCTCAACGCTGGGCGACCGCTCGGGTACGACTTCACCATGGGGACCGGCGGCCGGGGCGACGCCGACATCTCTGCGATCGAGATGGACTACCACTTCTGCTCGGGCCTCGGTGAGGTGATCGGGGAGGAGATCGGCCAGCCCTTCTTCACCTACCCGAGCCGCTTCGCAGAGCTCACGCGTCCGCCCGATCTCCTCGAGATGTGGGGGATCGATCGCAACCACACCGTGGCCGCGCCGGGCGACGTGGACCACACCGTCGCGCTCCGGCGCTTCGCGGAGGGCGTCGACCTCGGTCGCATGGAGGAGCTGCACCGTCTCCAGGAGGTGGGCGGCTCTCTCGTGCGGTGGACGCGGGAAGGCAGCCACGGCGTGCACGTCCCCGGCTGGCTGCGGTCGTCGATCGGCCTGGTGACCGGGATCCACGACCTCCTGCGGCTGAACCTCCTGCCGAAGATCCCCGCACCCGTGATGGCGAGCTTCGTGCCCGTCATCCTGACTGCGAACCGCTACACGGCGTGGCTGGACGAGGAGGCTGCAGCGTTCGAAGCGCGGTACGACCGCCCGATGCTGCGCCGCGAGATGGCGGAGCGTCTGCTCGAGACCCGGGACGAGCTGGACACGGCGCCCTGGTTCGTGCCACTCCCGGCGCTGGCTGGCCGCTACGAGCTGGCCGTGACCGATGGGCTCTTTGGCGAGCGGCCGCGGATCGAGCTCGAGGTCACCGAGCTGGACGCGACCTCGCTGCGCGTGGAGCGAACGCAGTCCGACCTGCGCGGCGGACGGCGGACGGCCACGGGCTTCGCGCGTCCGTTCTGGGACCGGTTCGACGCCCATCTGGTGGCGGACGACGGTACCCGTCTCGCGATCCGCTACCGCGTCTCGATCGACGGCGCGATCCGGGGGCGCCCCCTCGCGGTGCCGCCGTCCGGGCTGGGCCACGGCCGCGTCGCCCCGCGCGGGCGGCTTGCCGATCGGCAGGCCGCCGAGCGCGGACGACGCGTGGGCCCCGCGGCCGTGCCCTAGCTGGCTTCTTCGGGCGCGTAGAAGGGCGCGAGCTCGCCGAGCACACCCGCTGCGGTCTGCAGCTTGCCCAGGGTGGGCTCGCGGATGTCCGCCCGCTGGGCGATCTGGGCGATGTCGTTGCTCAGCGTCCGGATGCGCCGGAACGTCGGGAACGTCTCTTCGCGCCCGACCCCGGCTTCGAGTTGCCGCGCCAGGCTGTTGATCGAGTTCTGGAGCACCCGCAGGTCGTCGAGGGCCTGGAAGTGCAGCCGGCGCTGGCTCGTGCCCGGCCCCGGAGGCGGCGCGCGCCGGACCGACTGGCGCACGTTGCCGGCCGCATCGGCCAGCTGCTTGGCGAGCTCGGTGACCGCTGCCTGGTCCCACTCCGAGGCCGCGGCCGCACCCGGGACGGCTGCGCAGAGCGCGAGTCCCACGAGCACGAAGAAGATCGATCGAACGCACTGTCTCATCGAGGCCGGTCCTCCTGACCGCACAGGCGCGGCCCACCCAACTGTGTCACGAACCTCCGGGAATGCCAAGCCGGCGCTGATCAGGCGGCGTGGGTTTGTCCCTATGGGCTGGGGCCGCCTGCTAGGTCCCGGGGGCGTCGAGCCACGCGAGGAAGCGCCCCTCGAGCACCTCGTAGAAGGGGTTGAAGCGCATCCGCAGCAGCCAGCTCTCCGGGATGCGCAGCAGGCCCCGCTCGCCGCGGATCGCCAGGTTCCCCAGGAACACCCTATCGCCGTGCGGGGGCCCCTGACCATAGAGCGGGTCGTCCGGAGGGAACGGGACCGCCACGTGGGAGAGCGAGGCCACACCCTCGGGCCAGGCGAGATCGAGCGGTACCGGAGGGCCGGCCTCGCTCGCGAGCGCTGGCTTGTGCCAGCTGGCGGCCTGGCGCGAGTCGGCGGCCCGGTTTCGGATCGCCGTCAGAGCGAACGGGAGCCCCGACTCCGACAGCAGCCGCTCGGTGAACGGTCCCGGGTCGTCGTTCATCAGGGGCGTGATGTACGCGAAGCGATTCAGGTCGAAGAGCACCAACTCGTCGCCGCCGGGCGGCAGCTGGCCGAGGAGCCGGTCCACGACGGCTTCGAGGGTCACGGTGGCGTCGACCGCCGACTTGAACACGAGCATCGGGGGCAGCGTGCGTTCGCGCTGGCGCAGCGCCGCGACCCGCGAGTCGACGGACCGCGTCAGCTGGTGCACCACCAGGCCGGCGTTCGACGCGAACGAGTTGTAGTTGAAGGGGTCGAATTCCGGCATCACCGACCACCAGGCCAGATGCTCGAGCCCGGGCAGGTTCGCGAGCGCGGTCTTCACCCCCGCGAAGCCTGAGGCCGGGTGGACCCGAATGGCGGGCGAGACCAGGACCAGGCTGGCGGGCGTGACAGCGGCGTCGCCCTCGATGGCATCCAGCGCATAGTCGAGGGCGAGCGATGCGCCGGTCGAGTAGCCCACCAGATGGATCGGGCGATCCCCGACCGCGCGCGCCAGGTGGGCGACGCCGAGCCGCGTTGCGGCCCTCATGTCGCGCGCCCGAACGTGCTTGAGCCCCGAGGGCGCGGTGCCGTGGCCTGGCAGCCGGAGGCCCAGTACGTGGAAGCCGGCCGTACGGGCGGCTTCGCCCAGCGCGCGCAGGCTGTAGGGCGAGTCGGACATGCCGTGCAGCAGCAGCACGGCTCCGCGGGGCGACGGCGTCGGCCACTCGAAGCTGCGATTCCAGTTCGGATCGGCCTCGCGCGGGTCGGAAATGGAGCCTGGCGTGTAGCGGAACGGCGCGACGCCTTCGCCGGCCACTTCGTTCTTGGCGTAGACGTCGCGATCGAGCTCGGCGAAGAGTCGCTGCTCGAGCTCGAGGTAGTCCGCAAAGCTCTGCACGGAGCTTCCGGCGCGGAACTCCTCCGACAGGCGTGCCCGGTGCCAGCCGTACAAAGGGGGCCCGCTGCACGCGGTCGCGAGCCAGGCCACGACCGACAGCGCGATCGCCGAGCGGGTCATGGGTCGCCGCCCCCGAGCCATCAGAGATCCCGGCTCAAGATCCAGTACCGGCGGCCGTCTTCGGTCACGACGGTGTGCTTCAGCCGTGTGGTCGGCATCGAACGCTGCTGGAGCCGCAGGTAGAGGTCGTCGAAGAACTCGGGCGTCTCGAGGCTGAAGTTGTGGAAGTTGCGCGTACGGTTGACCGGGGTCACGTCGATGAGGGAGACGCGTTCGCTCCCCGGATCGACCAGCTCGAACGCGGCCGCCGCCGACGCAGACGGGTCGGGCCGATCGGGGTCGAAGGTGCTCTCGCCGAGGCGACGGTCGCGGTTGAGGATCCGGCTCATCAGCAGGGCCCGGTCGTTGGAGGACACGTAGACCGTGACGTTCCTGGCCAGGGCCACCAGGTCGCTCTTGAACTCGTTCTGGAACCGGGCATGGCTCACGTCGGGCGCGGTGAGGATGACGTCCTCGAACTCGGGTTCGGCGTCGGAGAACTCGGCCTCGGCCGTGAGATGGCCGAAGGCCGAGACGACCACGTCGCCTCCCATGCTGTTGGCGAGCAACCACAGGCGGCCGGGTCGAAGCTCCCGGATCAGCAACGCCAGCAGGCCGGCCAGCTCTTGCCCCGACTCGGCCGCGACGTTCTGGGCGCGGCGATAGCCCCGCGGCGTCGAACCCTGGTCGCCGGGCCAGTCGAAGACCAACGAGGGCGCGTCCACGTCGAGCACGTGGGCGAGGAACGCGGTCTTTCGCAGTGCAGACGGGAAGCGCTCTCGAAACCCCTGGACGCTCACCAGCAGCGAGCGCCCCGGAGACCGGTCGACCTGATCGCGCAGCGCGTCGAGGAACCCGCCCTCGGTCAGGTCCTGCACGCGGAGCAGCCGGATCTCCTCGTTCTCGAACCAGTCGGAGGGGTTCACGAGCATGCCGATGCCGAGCGTCGGCTCGATGGCGGTGTCGAAGGCCCCGAAGGCGAGTGCGGTGCCGCGCTCGTTGGAGAACCGCTCGAGCAGTGGACTCTCCGGCTGGGCTGGGACGCGGTTGGTGGCGTGGAAGAAGCGGTAGACGCCGGGCTCGGCGAGCCGCGTCACCTGCATGCGGCGAAAGCGCAGCGCCTCGGCGCGCTCGAGGGCGCGCGAGGTGGTCAGCTGGAAGAGACCGAACGCGCCGATCCCGACCACGGCCAGCACACCCAGGCCGACCCAGGAGCGCCAGGTCAACGCGGGCTTCCGCCCGTTACCGTCTGGTGCAGGATGCGCGCGCAGGTCTCGATCAGGACGTCGCGCGTCACGCCGAAGCCCTCGAGGTAGTAGTACGAAGCCGCCAGCCGCTCGAGGATGGACAGCATCGCGGCCGACGCGGCGTGCGGGTGGATCTCGGGCAGCACGTGGCCTTCGTCGCGCGACTTGGCGATGCGCTGGGCCAGGTGTTCGAGGGCCGGCAGCAGCGCCTGGCTGCGAACCTTGAAGAAGCGCTTGTCGCCCTCTTCGGCGGCCAGGTCGCGGATGCGCAGGACGGCGCGGTGCCGGTCCCAGTGGTCGATGAACGCCTCCACGACCGCGCGGGCATGATCGAGGCCCTGCTCGCCGTCCCACGACGCGTCGAGCCGATCGAGCAGCTGGGGCATGGCCCGGGCGGCGTCCTCGGCGAGCACCAGCACGGCTTCTTCGACGTCGTGGAAGTACTGATAGAACGTCGCCGGAGAGGTGCCGACGCGGCGCGCGATCTCGATCACGGACACGTCCCGCAAGGGGCGTTCTGCCACGAGTACGGCCGTGGCCTCGAGCAGGCGCTCGCGGGTCTTGCGCGCGCGCGGTCCCAGCACGCGGCCGCTCTGGTCGAGGACGTCTTCGCTCACAGGCACCCTGGCTTTAGCCGCGCTCTGGAGCCTAGGCCAGAGGGCGGCCTTCGATCAGGCCCTGCAGGTTCTCGCCCATGATCGCGCGCTGCCCCGCTTCGTCGAAGCCCTCGAGCTCGGCGACGAAGTCGAGGGGCTCGGCCAGGCCTTCCGGGTGGGGGAAATCCGAACCGAAGAGGATCTGGCTGGTGCCGATCATCTCGGCCAGCTCGCCCAGGGGCTCTTCGTAGAAGGGCGAGATGAACACGTGCCGTCGGAAGGTCTCGCGGGGCGGCTCGGCGAACTCCTTGGGCATCTGGCCGTAGACGTGGTCGAAGCGCGACAACAGGCTCTTCACCCAGGTCGAGCCGTTTTCGATGACGGCGACCTTCACGCCCGGGTGTCGGCGGAAGACGCCGTGGCAGACCAGGGCCGACAGCGAGTCCGAGATGGCGCGGGACGAGAAGCCCAGCATCAGCTTGAAGGGGTCGGGCTCGAACGGCCGGAACTCCTGGCCGCCCTGCCACATGCGTGCGAACTGGTCGTAGCCCGAGTCGGACGCGTGCATCGAGACGAAGATTCCGGCCTCGGCGACGCGCGCCCAGAAGGGGTCGAACTCCTCGAACCCGAACGAGCGGCTCCCGCGGTAGCCCGGCACGGGTGCGGGCCGGACCAGCACGGTGCGGGCCCCGCGCTCGAGGCAGTACTCGAGCTCGGCCACCGCCAGGTCGACGTCCATCAGCGTCACGATCGGCGTGGAGAAGATGCGACCGGCGTGGTCGAAGCCCCAGACGTCGTGCAGCCACTGGTTGAGCCCGTGGATCACGGCGTGGATGAGTTCGTGATCGTGCGAGAGTCGCTCTTCGAGCGCCGACGCCAGGGTCGGGAACATGAGCGTGCCAGTGAGCCCCTGCTGGTCCATCAACTCGATGCGCGGCTCCGGCCGGCGGAAGGCGTCGCGACAGCTCTCGGGCTTGCCCGACAGCTCGCGCAGCGAGAGCCCCTCGGTGTTCTTGGCGCGGTACCAGACCTCGTGAGAGCCGGGCGGCGCGATCACGTCGAAGGTGGGGTTCGGGATGTAGTCGCTGATCATGCCGCCGATGGCGAGCTTCGTGCGCCCGCGCACCTGTACGTACTGGATCTCCTTCCGGTACTTCTTCGGCAGGTGCGAGGTGAGCGCCTCTTCGGGCTCGTAGAGGTGGTTGTCGGCGTCGTACACCGGGTAGTCGATCTTGGTCATGTCGCTTCCTCACCGAAGAACACCCGCGCCGCGTTGCGGTACAGGAACTTGTCGAGCACGCCCTCGCGAAGGGGCAGGCCGTCGAACTCTTCGAAACAGCGCGGGATGGGCAGGGTGGGGTGGTTCGACGCCCAGAGCACCTTGTCCTGTCCTCGCGTGTTCATGAAATGGATCAACTCGTCCGGCAGCCGCTTGGGGGCCCAGGCCGAGGTCTGAAGGTAGAGGTTGCGGTACTTGAGCATGAGCCGGCAGGCGACGTCCCACCACGGGTCTGCGCCGTGCGCCATCACGATCACCAGGTCGGGGAAGTGCACGCACACCCGGTCGAGCAGCATGGGGTGCCCCACGTCTCCCGGCAGCGGCGGGATCGGAAGCCCCGTGTAGATCGCGATGGGCAGCCGCAGCTCGGTGCACTTGGCGTAGAACGGGTAGAAGAGCGGGGTGTCCGGAGCGAGGTCGAGCTGGAACGGCACGATGCGTGCCTCGACCACCTGCGGCCCGAGCTCTCCCTTCAATCGCTCGAGCGCATGCACCCCCTTCATGACCGTGCGCGGATCGCACGTCACCGACAGGAAGAACCGATCGGGGTGTTTCTGCACGAAGCCCATCACGTGATCGGACGGAGCGAGGGCGTCGATCCCCAGCACGGCGCGTTCGATGCCGTGTGCGTCGAGCACGGGGAGCAGTTCGTCGGGCGCGATGTCCTGGTACCAGTCGTCGCCCTTGCCGAGCAGCGCCCCGGCCTCGCGCAGCCAGCGGGGCTTGCCGAGGCTCCCCATGTCGACGTTCACGGCCAGGTCGATGGCGCGGTGCTTGGCCACCCAGCGATTCTAACACTCCGTCAGATTCGGCCCCGAGGTCGTGGTACCCTGGATGCCGCGGGGGCTCTCCTTTCAGAATCATGAGCGATTCCAGCAAGGTACAGGGTCTGTTCGATCTCGCCGGCCGCACCGCGCTGGTCACGGGTGGGGGCCGCGGGCTGGGCCGTGCCATCGCCCAGGGGCTCGCCGAAGCGGGGGCGGACGTCGCGCTGGCCTCGCGGAAGCTCGAGGCTTGCGAAGCCGCGGCCGCCGAGCTTCGGGCCCTGGGCCGTAGCGCCTGGGCGTTCGAGGCCGACCTCTCGAAGCCCGACCAGGTCGAACGCCTGGCCGCCGAGGTCGCGCGTGAGGTCGGCGACCTCGACATCCTGGTGAACAACGCCGCGCTGGCTTGGGGCGCACCGCTGCTCGACCACCCGACCGAGGGGTGGGACCGGGTGTTCGACACGAACGTGCGGGGGCTCTTTCTGCTGTCGCAGGCCGTCGCGCGCGGCATGGTCGCACGCGGCCGCGGCTGCATCGTGCACGTCGGTTCGGTGGCGGCGCTGCGCGGCGCGTCCGACGACCTCGAGCCGTCGGTGGCCTACACCGCGAGCAAGGGCGCAGTCCACACCCTCACGCGCGATATGGCCATCAAGCTTGCGCCCCATGGCATTCGCGTGAACGCCATTGCTCCGGGACCTTTCGAGACCGACATGCTCGACCACATCAAGCGCGACGCCGAGACCGAGCGTCGCTTCCTCGAACGCATGCCGTTGCAGCGCGTGGGCGGCGACGACGACATCAAGGGGGCGGCGCTCTTTCTCGTCAGCGAGGCGGCGGCGTACGTGACGGGCCAGATTCTCGTGGTCGACGGCGGCTGGTCCGTGCAGGCGAGCTAGATCAAGCAAGAGGGACCGAACCCAAGTGCCGCTGTTGTGCTGCCGCCGTCCTTGAGCGACGACGGAGTTTGGACGATCGCAGCCAGAGAGCCACCGATGTCCACGGAAGGGCTCCGCCAAGACGACAGGCGGACACGACACCAGCTCGCCAGGCACGAATTCAGCTGAAGTCGACGGGCAGGGTCTTCACGCGGCCGAGCACGCCGCGGCCCCCCCACCAGATCTGGTCTTCGAGCAGCCGCGCGTTCTCGGGCAACAGGCCCAGCAGCGCACGCATCATGCAGTCGAGCTGCAGCCACGCCAGGTTCGCGCCCACGCAGTAGTGGGCCCCACGGCCGAATGCGAGCAGGTTCTCGGGCTCGCGGTCGAAGTCGATCGTGTCGGGGTCCGTGAACACCGACGGGTCCCGCTGCGCGGCCTGGATCGAGAGCAGCAGCAGCTGCCCTTTGCGCACGCGCTTGCCACGAAGCTCGAAGTCGCGTGCCGCGAAACGGGCCATGTGCGTGAGCGGCGCCTCGTATCGCATCATCTCGTGAAGCGCGCGCATCATGATTCCGGGCTCGTCCACGAGCCGTTTGCGCAGGTCGGGGCGCGCGAGCAGGATGCGAACCGAGTTGGTGGTCGCTCGCACCGTGGTCTCGGCGCCGGTGCAGACCAGGCCCACGACGACGCGTACGATCTCGTCGAGTTCGTCTTCGCCGCCGGATGCGGCGATCAGGTCCGAGAGCAGGTCGTCTCGCGGGTCGGCCACGCGCTTTCGCGCCAGTTCGAGAATCGCCTCCGACAGGGCGACCTGTGCCATTTCGGTCTTGCGGCGCTTCTTGGGGGTGAGGACGGGGCTCGCACCCCGTACCGCCTTGTGCGCCAGCTCGCGGAACTGCGCCTCGTCACTGCCCTGGGGAACTCCCGTCCAGCGGCTCACCACCGTTGCCGGTACGGGCGCCGCGAACTGGGCGACGAGGTCCACCACGCCCGACGCGTCGCGGATCGCGTCGGCGTACTCGTCCACCACCTCGGTCACGAGCGACTCGAGCCGCGTCGTTCCCTGCCGGCTGAGCCCGCGGGTGGCCATCACCCGGCCACGCGCCTCGGTCCCCGGATCCTCCGACAAGAAGGGGAAGGCTCCGACCCAGTGCCGCCCGCGCTCGGTGACGGGCGCCTCGTAGGCCAGGTGCGCGCGCGGATCGGCCGTCGTGCGCGGGTCGCTGAAGAGGTCGCGCACGTCGTCGAAGCGCGTCACGTACCAACCCTCGAGCGGCGGCACCCAGAGCACGGGCTCCTGCTCGCGGCATACGGCCATGGCCGCCGCCGTGTCGGCGCTCGGGTCGCCGAGCAGCAGCGTGGCAATGGCCTCTTCGACTTCGCGCATCGCTAGAGCCTAGGACGAATCGCGGGGGTACGCGCCATCCGGAGCGGTCCGTTGGCTGGCCCATTCTGGGCCGGGTCGCGCGCGGCTCGGTGCACTCAGGTGCCGTAGACGTGGCCTGCGATCACGACGCTCCCGGACTCGAGCCGCTCCCGGGCGAGGTCGCGCACCGCGTCCGCCCTCAGCTTCTGGGTCCCCGTCCTGGGGACATCTGCCGCATCCAACACCATCACGTGACGCGGCCGCTTGTAGGCCGAAAGGGCCGTGGCCAGGCGCCCTGCGAGCGCCTGCAGGTCGATCTGCGCTCCCTCGACGGGGACCACGCACAGGACGAGTGCTTCTCCGAGCGTGGGGTGCGGGACGCCCACCGCGACCGAGGCCGCCACGCCCGGCTCGCGTGCCGCGGCCCCTTCGACCTCGAGCGGCGACACGTTGGCGCCGCCGGTCTTCACGATTCCCGAGAGGCGGCCGGCCCAGTGCAGTTGGCCCGCGTCGTCGAGCGTCCCCGAATCGCCGGTGCGAAAGAACCCCTCGTCATCGAACACGTTCGCGTCGGGCACCTTCCAGTAGCCGCGCATGAGTGTGGGGCCGCGCACCGCGATCTCGCCCGACGTGCCCGGAGGGCAGGGCCCGCCCGTCTCGGGGTCGAGGATCCGGACCTCGTTGCCCGGGAGTGGCACGCCATGGCAGGCCCGCCGCGCTTCGGCCGGCGCGTCGGCTGCGAGTGCCGTCACCAACGTGAACGTCTCGGAAAGGCCGTAGCTCGCGTGGATGCCCCAGCGGTCCTCCTCGAGGCCCGCCAGCTTCGCCAGCGGCGAACCGAACTCGACGTGCGTCACGCACGTAAGGTCGTGCTCGCCTGCGCTCGCATGCTCGGCCATGGCCTTCTCTTGATGGGGCCAGGCATGAACCGTCGTGATGCGCTCGCGCGCGATCGTCGCGAGGGCATCGTCCGGCTCGAAGGTCTCGCGCACCCACAAGGTCGCGCCCGCGGCGAGGGTGGCGCCAAGCGACATGGCGATGCCTGCAGTCCAGAAGAAGGGCTGCGCCGTGAAGACACGGTCGTTCGCGTCGAGACCCATCAGCGCAGCGAAGCGCCAACTCTGGAGAACCGGCGCGCGCTGCCGATGCAGCACGCCCTTGGGCCGTTCGGTGGTGCCGGACGTGTAGATCAGCAGGCCATCGGATTCGGGCAGGGCGGCCGAAGCGCGGGCGCCTACGACCCGAACCGCGTCGGGTGTGTCCGCGGGCCGCCGGATCTCGGCGAAGGCCCCCCGGGCCTCGTCGAGGCAGGCGATGCCCGCCAGCCCGGGCGCGGGAGCCGCATCGAGCTCGGCTGCGAAGTCGCGGGCCGCGAGTCGTCGCTGCATCAGCAGCCAGCGCACGTCGGCATGCGCGAGCACCCACGCGCGCTCTTCTGGAGTGGCGAAGGTGCTGATCGGGACCGGCACCGCACCGGCGAGCGCGGCCGCGAAGAACGCCACGGCCCACTCGGGGCGGTTGGCGAGGAGCAGCGCGACGCGATCGCCCGGCGCGACGCCCCAGGCCACGAGGTCGCTCGCCAACCGGTGCGCGTGGGCCCCGAGCTCGGTGTAGGTGAGGGCGCCGCGCTCGCCCACGACGGCCGCGTGCGAGCCGCCCTGGGCCACGACGTCTTCGAGAAACGCCGGCAGCGTGAGCCGGTCGGGGCCCGGTTCGGTCAATCGGGTTCCGGCAGGCGCAGCTCGGCGTCGCCGCTGGCCATGACCTCCTCGCGTTGATTGGTCATCTCGACGTGCACCGTGGCGATGCTGCGGCCGTCTTCGGGGTCGCGGGCGAGCTGCGTGACCTCGCCCTTCAAGAAGGTGGCATCGCCCACCAGCGCGGGCGAGCGGTATGACATCCGGCTGTGCACGAGCTCGCCCCACTCCCCGACCCAGTTGCCCAGGTAGTCGAGGATCCAGGCACCCATGATCGCGCCGTAGCCGTAGCCGCGCGGCATGCCGATCAGCTGGGCGTAGCGCTGCTGCACGTGGCCGCGCGAGGGCCCGTTGTAGAGGCCATCGGCCTGGGACGGGTCGATCTTCGCTCCCTCGTGGTCGCGATCCATCTCGGGCAGCCAGCCCGCCTGCCACAGCGAACTCGGTCCCTCGCGGCGGAACGAGCCCCACACGCTCATCAGGAAGCCGCGCCACTCGGTGGTGAAGCTCGCGATGCTGTGCGGCCCGATCGGAAGCGTTGGGAGCCGGTCGCCCTCCTTCACGAAGAGCCGCTTCTCGTGGCCGAGGTCGTGGATCGACTGGTAGTACTCGAACTTCTGCTTCTCCAGCAGCTCGAGCTCCTCGTCGGTCCAGCTCTTCTCCTCGATGCCGAGAAACTCGCCTCGCTCGCGCGCCTCTTCGGCCACGTAGCGGATCGAGGTGGATCGCTGCTTGCAGACGATCTCGCCTCGCTGGTTCACGTACGTGGTGTCGCCGCGCGAGAACATGGTCGGCCCCGCGAACTTGGTCTGCGTGACCTTGTAGTCGAACAGCATGCGGTCCTGCCGCAGCTCGTCGCCCGGCCAGATGCGCGGCCCGAAGAACCACCACTCGTCCCCGCCGAAGAGCATGTGCTGGCCGGGGATGTGTCCCTGGATCGCGGGCGCCGCGCCGTGGCTGTCGTCGGTGCAGACGGCGAACGACCAGGGCGCCACGAGGCGGCCAAAGCGACTCTCGGTGGCGTACTCCTCGTCGAAGAAGAGCGGGTTCACGTTCTGGCAGCCCTGCACCCAACGCCGGATGTCGTTGGCGCCAACCGGGTCCTTGAGCCGCCCCCCGCCGAGCGGAATGCCCACCCAGCGGTCGACGTCGGTCGTATCCAGGGTTTCTTGCTCTTCGCTCATGTTCGCCTCGCTGAGATCGCGACGTTGACGTTTCCGTAGGCGTCGATCGTAGCCTCGTGTCCCGGGTAGAGGACGATGGTGGTGAAGCGCTGCTCCAGGATCGCCGGCCCCGCGACCTGGTGACCGCGCTCGAGCCGCTCGCCGTCGTAGACCGGCGTGTCCACGAACCCCTCGCCCATGAAGGCGGGGCGCCGCCCCACGAGGGCCTCGTCGACCTCGGTGGTCGCGGGCGGCAGGGGCTCGGCCGGGGGCTTGGGCGTGTGCCCGGTGGCGTGCAGCCGAACCGCGCGCAGCAGCGGGGCCTCGCTGCGCAGCGCGTAGCCGCGCAGGGCGTCGTGGTGATCGTGGAAGGCCTCGCGCGTGGCAGCCACGTCTTCGGACGCCATGCGCGTTCCATCGGCGGCCGACAGGACGGCGGGGATCGGGATGTCGAAGTTCTGGCCGGGGTAGCAGAGGCAGAAGGAGCGCTCGACGGTGACCGCTTCGCCTTCGAGACCCGCGACGGCCAGTTCGGCGCGTGCCTGGGCCTCCAACTGCTCGAGCAGTTCGTTCACGCGGTCGGGCTCGGCCCGGTCGGCCGGCGTGATGTAGCTGCGCTGCAGGTCGACCACGTAGTCCGCCACCAGCAGGCCCAGCGCGGAGAGAGCCGGGGCGCTGCGCGGGACGATCCAGCGGCGGATGCCCAGGTCCTCGGCCTGACGTCCCGCGTGCACGGGGCCGTTGCCCCCGTACACCACAAGCGCGAAACCGCGAGGGTCGAGCCCGGCTTCGGACGAGACTCGTCGGATGGCATTGGCCATGTTCGCGTTCACGATGCGGAAGATCCCATGCGCCGCCGCCACCGTGTCGGCTTCGAGCGGCTCCCCGATGTGGCTGTCCAGGGCTTCGCGCACGCCGGCTCCCGTGAGCTTGAAGTCGCCGCCGCAGAGCGCTTCTGGGTTCAGGTAGCCGAGCACCAGGTTCGCATCCGTGACGGTGGGCAGCGTGCCGCCGCGCCCGTAGCATATGGGGCCAGGCTCGGCCTTGGCGCTCTCGGGCCCCACGCGCAGGGCGCCTGCTTCGACACTGGCGATCGAGCCGCCACCGGCTCCGATGGCGTGCATCTCGACCATGGGCAGGCCGATCAGGTAGCGGTGCTGCCAGTTCCAGAAGCTCTTGACGGTGGGCCGCCCGTTTCGGACCACGCAGACCTCGTAGCTGGTGCCGCCCATGTCCATGGCGATGAAGTCGGGCACCTCGACCTGCCGGGCGACCGACGCCGCGCCCATAGCGCCGCCGGTGGGTCCCGACCCCAGCGCCGCGACCGCGCGCCGCGCCAGGAAGTCGGCCGTCATGATGCCGCCGTTGCTCTGCATCACCAGCAGCTCGTGCCCGAAGCCGGCCTCGCGAAGTGCGTCTTCGAGGTTGGCCAGATAGCGTGAGACCCGCGGCCCCACGTAGGCATCGACCAGGGTGGTGCTGGTGCGTTCGAACTCGGGTGCCGTGGGCATCACCAGATGCGAGAGCGAGACGCGGATCTCGGGAGCCTCGGCCCGAAGCAGCTCGGCCGCGCGAAGCTCGTGTACGGGGTTCACGAACGAGAACAAGAAGCACACCGCGACCGACTCGACCCGCTGCAGGCGAAGTCGGCGGATCGCGTCGCGCAGTGCGTTCTCGTCGAGGGGGTGCACCACCTGCCCTCGGGCGTCCAGACGTTCGGGGATGCCGAAGCGGCGGCGCCTCGGTGCGATGGGTACCGGCGGCGGGTAGGCCGGATCCCAGATGTCCTCCTTGAAGCCGCGTCGGATCTCGATCTCGTCGCGATGGCCCGCCGTGGTGAGCAGCCCCGTCACGGCACCGTTCATCTCGATCAGCGTGTTGTCGGCGGTGGTGGTGCCGTGCACGACGAGATCCGTCTCGCGGAGCATCGCTTCTACGTCTCCGCCCTCGGCACGGGCGAGCGTCGCAAGCCCCGTCATCACGCCCCGGGACTGGTCGCCCAGCGTGGTCGGCGTCTTCAGCAGGCGCAGCTGACCGTCGGGTCGGACCAGCACGAAGTCCGTGAACGTGCCGCCGACGTCGATTCCGATGCGGTGGCCCATCGCTAGGCGCCGCGACGCCGGGCGCGCAGCCGCTCGGTAGCGGCCGCGTCCACGGCCAGGCTGTAGTCGTCGGCGTGGCCGGTGAAGACCACGCCGTAGTCGCGCTCGGCCGAGTCGAGCGAGACGTACTCGTCGAGCACGTCGTCACGCACCTGGGCCGGGTCGCGCTCGAGAGGATCGCCCCAGCCCCCGCCGCCCCCATAGAGGTACTCGAAGGCCTCGCCCGCGCCGTGGGGGGCTCCGTTGGCCATCACCGGTACGCGCTCGGCCCCGTCGGTCTCGAAGCGGATGGTGAGCTGGTTCGGCGAACCGTCGCCGCCGCCGGCCACGCCGGCCATCGGGTACTTCATGCCGACCATGTAGGTCGACACGGTGCTGTCGGCGAGCACGCGCTTGACCACGCGCGAGCCCGGGCAGCCGCGCCAGCGCCCGGGACCGCCGCTGTCGGGCAGGTAGTCGCAGCATTCGTGGCGCACGGGTGTGATCGACTCGTTGATCTCGGCGGTGGCGCGAATCAGGTTGCCGAACGATGCCGGCATCGATCCCCAGCCGTCCTGGCCCTTCACGGCGTTGCAGTAGGCCGCCAGGCAGTCGACGGAGTGGTCGAAGAAGGGAAGCCCGGTCTCGGGGTGTTGGCCGAAGATCACCGTGGGCATGCCCAGCTTGTAGATCTGCGGGCATGACCGCTCGGGAAGGACCTGGCCCAGCGCCTTGGCGATCGCCTCGCCGACCTCGACCCCCGGATGATGCGTGCCGGCGGCGACGGTCTGCCCCTCGTGAGGGTTGAGCACGCAGCCTTTGGGCACGATCAGGTCGATGGAGTCGAAGAAGCCCTCGTTCTTCGGGATCGTGGGATCCATCATCGTCGCCAGCTGCGCGACCACGTAGCCGCGGGTGTTGCCGAACGACGAGTAGGCCTTCAGATCCTGGCGCTCGTCGGAGCCGGTGAAGTCCACGGTGAGTTGGTCGCCCGCCACGGTCACCTTCACGTGGACGTGGATGTCCTGGTTGCCCACCGGGTCGTGGTCGACGTACGAGTCGGCCTCGTAAGTGCCGTCGGGCCAGGCGGCGACCTCGCTGCGGAAGCGCCGTGCCGCGTGGTCGATGGCGTGCTCGACCGCGGCGTCGACGGCCTCGAGCCCATGGCGCGCGATGATCTCGTGCAACCGCTTGGCCCCGAGCTGCGCCGCTCCGATCTGTGCGCGCAGGTCGCCGAGGAACGACGGCGTGCGGTTGTTCACCTGCAGCATGTAGAGCACGTCGCGGCGCTCGACACCGCGGTCGAAGAGCTTGAGCGCCGGGATGCGCACGCCCTCGGCCCAGATGTCGATGGCCTCGGCGTTGTATCCGCCGGGCATGCCGCCACCGGTGTCCGCATGGTGGCATTGGATCGACGCGATCAGCGCGACCCGGCCGTCGACGACGACGGGCGCGAAGACGTTGTAGTCCGGCAGGTGCCCACCGCCGTGATAGGGGTCGTTGGCGAGCAGCACGTCGCCTTCGTGCAGGCCCTCTTCGGCGAAGAACTCGAGCGCGAAGCGCACGGGCAGGGTCGAACTCAGCATGAACTGAGGGATGCCGACCGAAAGCGCGGCCAGCCGACCGTTGCCGCCGAGGATGGTCGCGTTGCGCTCGTTGCTCTGGTTGAGGATGGGCGTGGTCGCCGTGAGCGATACGAACGTGGCCATCTCGAACGCGACGGTTTCCATCGCGCCGCGAATCACCTCGGCGGTGACGGGGTCGAAGCGCGGGTCCGGCTCCGGGGCGCTGCCCTCGGTGGCGCTCATGGGTCTCCTCCGCCTACGGCGAAAGGGTGTCTCCTCCGCCTAGGGCGAAAGGGTGTCTCCTCCGCCTAGGGCGTGAGGGGGCCCTGCCGCCGAGGGCGAGCCGCTAGTATCTGACGCGCCGTCAGAAAGGTCAACCGGGCGCGGGCCGTCTGGGCCCTACTCTGGAACCCGCGAGTGGAGCCCTCGATGAGCGTCTTCGCCCACCTGTCGCATCTCGGTCTGTGCGTGTCCGACCTGGCTCGTTCGAAGCGCTTCTACGTAGACGCGCTCGGGTTTCGCGAACTCGGCGACCTTCGCGCCGCGGGGCGCGAGACCGCGGCGCTGCTCGAAGTCTCCGAGGCTTCGCTGCACGCGGTCTACCTCGAACGCGACGGCCTGCGGCTCGAGTTGCTCCACTTCGAGCAGCCCGGGACCACGGGCGCTGGTGATCCGCGGGCCATGAACGCGCCGGGGCTCACCCATCTCTCGTTCCGGGTCACCGATCTCGATCGGGCGATTGCGGCCGTCGAGGCGAGCGGGGGCCGTTGCCTCGAGGGCTCGCGCGTGGAGATGCCGGCGCTGCACACGCGCGTGGCCTTCGTGCTCGACCCCGACGGCACCCGGCTCGAGCTGCTCGAGGCACCGGGAGATCCGCGTGCGCTCCCCATCGCGCCTTCAGGCTAGTCCGAGCGGGCGCCGCTGGTCTCGCGCGGTCGGGGCGCGCCCATGTCGGCCCGGAACAGCAGGCGCTCGACGCGCTGCTCGATCACCACGTCGGGTTCCAGCGCTTTCGTGAAGAACGCGACGAGGTCGCGGCGCGCCGGTGTCCAGACGAAGGCTGCGCGCGAGAAGGCCGCCGAGAGGTGCGGGACGAGCTCCGACGCGAACGAGTCCCGAAACACGAGCAGCGTGCGGTCCGTGGCGGCGTCGGCGCAGCGCGTCTCGAAAGCGGCGCCTCCGGGCAGCGGCGGTTGGTCGCGCAGCCCGAACGGGTTCTCGATGCGGTGCCACGTGCACTGACGCGCGAGGCTTCGGCAGTTGGGTTTCGCGTTGAAGCGTTGCCTCGCCCTCACGCCCGGTGGACACATCTCGGTCGTGCCGCGAAGCACTGGCCGGGGAGGCTCGCGCAGCCGATCTGCGAGGTGAAGCAGGTGCGCGAGCCCGCCGCCTGGCCCCTCCGGAGCGAACGCGAGCCCTTCGGGCCCGCGGCGATCGGTCGGTAGCGCAGCGCCCCAATCGGGGACGAGGCGCCGGATCGCACGTAGGATCTCCACCTGAGCGGCATCGGCGCCGTGGCCGTTCCAGTGGGTGTCCGTCCGGTAGTAGGTAGGGGCCTCGCTGCGTGCGTCCTCGACGGCCCCGCGCAGATCCACCACCGGCAGGTCGTGGTGCCGCAGCCGCTCGACGAACTGATCGGTTCTCGAAGGGGGGCGCGCCGCCACGCGAGACGGCAACGCGTCGCGGTATACCCCGTGCTTGTCGGGAGCGATCACCAGCAGGTAGGGGATGCCGCGCGCCGCCAGGTCGTCGCGCCGCACGCGCACGTGCTCGACCGCTTCCTGGAGTTCGCTTTCGGTCAGGGGGCGCAGACCGCCTACGTTGACGAGCGCCGCCTCGTCTCCAAGAAACAGGAACCCGTCCCGACCCAGCAGCGCCTTCGAGGTGGGCGACGCACCGATCCACAGATGCAGCTGCGCATCCAGGCGAATCCACGCGTCACGTAGGCCGAACTGGTCGTCGAACCATCCCTCGAGCCGAGCCAGCGAACTGCGCAAGTCGCGGGCCTCGAGCCAGGGCTGCGGTCGCGTGCGTAGCTTCCGTCCTTCGACCTCGGAGGTGGTCCGGTCCGGTCGCGTCAGGAACAGGGCGAGCGGGGTGGCCAGCACCACCGCGAGCAGTGCCACGGCAGCGAGATCGAAGGAGCGGAAGGCCCGGGTACGCACGCTCAGAACCGGAAGTAGATGAACGGGTTGTAGGTGCTCGACGCCACCGAAGCCGCGGCGGCCAGCAGAAGCAACGCGGTCGTCGCAAGCCGCGCGCCGACGAACGCCCAGGCCGCAGGGCCCCGGTCGCCGCGGTCGGCGACGGCCTGGCGCATCCATGCGGCTGCCCCCGCGGCCGTCGGCATCGAGATCAGCACGCCGACCAGCAGGGCCCATCCCACCGAGGCGTCGACGTAGTAGCGAGCGGGTTCGACCAGCACCTCGGGCCGCGAGAGCCCGAACATCACCGCCAGATGATGGAGCGCCTGGGGCAGGGTCTCGGCGCGAAACACCACCCAGCCCACGAGCACCACCAGCAGCGCGTAGCCGTGGCGCAGCGGTCGCCAAGCGCGAGCGAGAAGCCGACCGAACCCGCCGCGCTCCAGCGCGAGGAATGCCCCGTGGAAGAGCCCCCAGACCACGAAGTTGGCGCTGGCCCCGTGCCAGAGCCCGCAAAGGAAGAACACCACGAGCAGGTTCAGGGCGGTCCGCGCGCCGCCGCGTCGGCTGCCGCCCAGCGGGATGTAGAGGTAGTCGCGAAACCAGGTGGAGAGCGAGATGTGCCAACGTCGCCAGAACTCGCGGATCGAAGCGGCGACGTACGGGAAGCGAAAATTCTCTGGGAACGTGAACCCGAACAGGCGACCCAGTCCGATCGCCATGTCCGAATAGCCCGAGAAGTCGAAGAAGATCTGCAGCGCGTAGCAGACGGCACCGAGCCAGGCGGCCTGTGCACCCAGTTCGCCGGGGGGCAGGGCGAAGATCGCGTCGGCGACCTCACCCAGCGGGTTCGCGATCAGCATCTTCTTGGCCAACCCGCGGACGAAGCGGCGAAGCCCGGCGTGGTAGCCGGCGAGGTCGACGCTGCGCTCGCGCAGCGCGCTCGCCACGGACGCGAAGCGCACGATCGGGCCCGCGATCAGCTGGGGGAAGAGCGAGATGTAGAGCGCCACGCGAAGCAGGCTGCGTTCGACCGGCGCGTGTCCCCGGTGCACGTCCACCAGGTACGAGATCGCCTGGAAGGTGAAGAAGGAGATGCCGATCGGCAGGTGGATCGGCGCCAGCTCGATCGAGGCGGCGGACCCCAGGCCCATGGCGCCCACCATGACATTCCAGGAATCCGCCGCGAAGTTGGCGTACTTGAACGCCCCGAGCAGGATCAGGTTGAGCGCGATGCCCAGCGCGAGTACGCCGCGCCGGGGCGACGTGTCCTGGCCCGCTCGAAGCCGCAGGCCGACCGCGTGGTTGATGACAATCGATCCGAGCAGGAGCAGTACGTAGCCCGCTTCGCCCCACGCATAGAAGACCAGGCTCGCCGCGAGCAGCAGCGCATTGCGCGCGCCCCGGGGTGCCAGCGCGTACGCGCCAAGCACCACCGGCAGGAAGAAGAACAGGAACAGCGTGGAGCTGAAGACCATCGCGGGCGAGAGGGTGCCACACGGCCCGCGAGGCGAGGCCCCTCGCGCCCACGGCGGCTCGGCGGATCAGGCGCCGATCCCGAGCAGCTCCTCGAAGTTGGTGGCGTAGAAGCGGGCCCGGCGATCGGCGTCGATGCCGGCCGCGTCGAAGCTCGCCTCGAAGCGGCGGATCGGGTCGCGTCCGCCTTCGGGGTGCGGGTAGTCCGAGGAGAACAGGAACAGCTCTTCGCCGCCCTGCTCGATGAGCCAGCCTGCGTCTTCGAAGCAGAAGGGCGTGAACCGGATCTGGCGACGGACGTAGTCGGACGGACGCAGCGAGAGCGACTTCAGCAGCGGCTCGTTGCGCCCGAAGCTGTCGAAGGCGTGGTCGAGGTTGCGCATCATGGCCGGCACCCAGCTCGCGCCCAGCTCGATCGCGCCGAAGCGCAGGCCCTCGTGCCGTTCGAACACGCCATCCAGGACCAGTGACGTGAGGAAGTTCTCGGGCGAGTGGTGCGTGGCCGCAAAGTCCTTGGCGCGAAGGTTCTCGCCCCCTCCGAGCCAGTCCTTGGGGCGCGGGCGGCCGTTGTTGTGGTACGCCCGGGGCAGCAGCTTGCCACCGCCGATGTGGAGCAGTCCCGGCACGCCGGCTTCGGCGAGCCGGGCCCAGAACGGCTCGAGGTCGACGTGTGCCGGCGAGAAGCCACGCGTGTTTCCGCCCGGCGCATCCGACGGCACGTGGACCGCCCGGCAGCCGAGTTCGAGGGCGGCTTCGAGCTCTTCGACGGCGCGCACCGGGTCGAGCAGAGGCACCATCGCCACGGCCAGTAGCCGCGGGTCTTCGCAGAACGCAGCCATCGCCCGGTTGTGCGCGCGGGTCGCGGCGTAGACGTGGTCGGCGTCGCGCGCTGCGAGGTGGCCGCCGGCGAAGGTCGAGAACACGAGCTGGCCGCGAAAGCCCAGCAGGTCGAGGGTGCGGCTTCGTTCGGCGCCGTCCACCGCGCCGTGGGCGGCCCAACCCTTGGCCGATGCGATCACGTTCTCTTCGAGCGCGCGCGTGGCCTCGGCATCCGAGAGTCGCGCGGCGACCGACTCGGCGATCTTCTCGAGCCGCTTCTCGGCATCGTCGCCACCCGCCCCACCGCCGATGCGCAACGCGTCGCGGTACTTCGCATCCGCGTGCTCCGACAGGAAGTCCGGGCGCTCCATCAGGTGGCTGTCCGCGTCCCAGCACACGCGGTTTCCGGCGTAGGTCATGGCGTGGCCTCCGTTGCGCCCAGCCTAGCAGGGCGGCCCGGGCCCGCGGCAGGAGGCCGCTAGCGCTGGCCGCCGAGGCCCAGGTCGGCCCGCGCGACCACGCTACGCATGATCTCGCTGGTGCCGCCGCCGATCGTCTCCCACAGGCTCTGTCGCCAGAGCAGTTCGGGTCGCGTGCCCTGTACCAGCGCTTCGGGGCCGCAGAGGTCGACCGCCGCGCGTGCGATCGCCTGACAGGTGACGGTGAATACGACCTTGTTCGCGGCCGCAGCGCTCGCGGCGTCGTGGCCGCGCAGCATCGCATCGAGCACGCGGAGCGCGTGCATCTCGGCTTCGAGCACGCGTACGCCGAGATCGGCCACGGTGCTGCGGACTTCGGCGTCGCGTTCGAGGCCCTGTTCGCACAGGAACGCCCAGACCTCTTCGAGGTCACGCCGCAGTCGACCCGGTGGAAACTGGATGTGGCGCTCGTCTGCGAGGGCCTCGCTCATCAGCGCCCAGGCGCCGTCCTCGGGACCGACGCGCCGATCTTCGGAGACGACCACGCCGTCGAGGTGGATCTCGTAGAGCGGGTGGTCGTCCACGATCGGGAGTCTGCCCACCGTGACACCGGGTGCGTCGAGCTCGACGATGAAGAGGCTCAGCCCCGCGCTCCGGCTGTCGGGCGCCCCGGTGCGCGCGAGCAGCCACAGGTAGTCCATGTCGCCTGCGTAGGACTGCCAGCACTTCTGGCCCGTCACCACGTAAGCGTCGCCGCGCCGCTCGGCCCGTGTGCGCAACGCCGCCAGGTCGCTGCCCGCCTCGGGCTCCGAGTAGCCCAGCGAGAAGTGGATCTCGCCGCTCCGGATGCCCGGCAGGAAGCGCTCGCGCTGGGCGTCGCTGCCGTGGCGGACGAGGGTTCGCGCCACGATGCCCGCCGACAGGGGGTTGCGTGCGGTGCGCGCATAGCCCACCTCGTCCCAGAGCAGGTACTCGTACGTGAGCGGCCGCCCGAGCCCGCCGAGGGCCTCGGGCCAGGTGAGCGAGAGCCAGCCGCGCGTACCCATGGCGCGAAACAGGTCGTGGACTTCGGACCAGCGGTGCCCCTGGGTGAAGAAGCCGTCGAGACCCGCCCAGTCCGCGAGGAACGTGCGGACCTCTCGGCGAAACCCCTCCTCCTCCGGGGAGAAGCGGAAGTTCACGCGTCTTCCTCGCCCGGGTCGTCGTCGAGACGTGCCTCGGGGTCGGGGTTCCAGCGCGGCGCCCGGCCTTCGGAGAAGGCGCGCGGCCCCTCGCGAAAGTCGGGGTGGCGCCAGTGGGCGCGCAGCAGGTCCCAACCGCGTTCCATGGCCTCGGTGTATCCGTGCTCGAGGGCGCCCCACACCGCCTGCTGCGAGTTCGCCAGGGCCTGGGGCGAGCTCTTCTTGATCGAGGCCGCCATCTCGAGGGCACAGGGGCGAAGGTCGGCCGGGGTTGCAACCAGTTCGTCCACCAGGCCGAGCTGGTGGGCGCGCGCCGCGGGCAGTCGATAGTCGCGACCGAGCAGCGTCATGCGAAGCGCCGTACCGATGGGCAGCCGCCGGGCCAGGCCCACGTTCTCGACGGCACCCACCATGCCCACGTTCACGTGCGCGTCCATGAACGCGGCGTTCTGCGAGGCGATCACGATGTCGGCGTCCACGACGAAGTGGAGCCCGCCGCCCACACACAGGCCGTTCACGCACGCGATCACCGGCTTCCAGACCTGGTTCTGACGAGGCGACCAGCGGACGGCCTCGGCGAGGGGCCGGTCGTCGAAGACCTCGCCGGCGTCGTCCGCCTCGGCCTCGCCCACGTCGAAGCCGGTACAGAAGTGGCGCTCGCCGCTCGCTGCAACCAGCGCCACACGGATCCCACGGTCGTCCCGAACTCTCGCCCAGCACGAGGCCACGGCGGTGTGCATCGCCGGCGTGAGTGCGTTGCCGCGCTCCGGCCGGTCGAGGGTGAGCGTCGCCACGCCCTCCGCGATCTCGAAACGCAGGCCTTCGGGCAGGTCGGTCGTGCTCATACGCCACCTGGATGCAAGAAGAGGTCGAGTACCCGTTCGCGCGCCGCCCCCGCCGTGGGCACGGCCGATGCGAGCTGGCGGATGCGCCGCGTGGCGAACCAGAGTGGGCCGTCCACGGTGACACCGATGGCGCCGAAGGCCTGGTGCGCGGCATGGGTTGCGTCCACTGCCGCGCGACAGGCGGACAGGCGTGCGGCGCTGGCCAGCGCCGGTGCATGGGCCGAGCTCTCGGCCAATGCAGCCGCAGCGGAACGAGCCAGCGTCTGCGCGGCCAGCAGCGCGATGTGGCCTTCGGCGAGAGGGTGGGCAACCGCCTGGAAGGCACCGATCGGACGGCCAAACTGACGGCGCGTGCGTGCGTGATCCGCCGCTTCGGCGATCACGCGCCTTCCCGCTGCGGCCAGGTACGACGCGCGTGCGAGGTCATGGTGGGCGAGGGCATGGGTGTCGTTCGACAGCAGCGCGACACGTTCGAAGCGCCCGCGCGCGGCCGGTTCGCCGCCCAGCGTCGCCACGGGCTCGAGTTCACCCTCGGCGCGCAGTCGGTACACGCCGTCGGGGGCGAGTTCGAGGTGCAGGTCGGTGTGTGAGGCGAAGGGCAAGACCGGCGGGCGGCCCAGCGACACGAGCCGCCGGCCGCTCGCGATCTCGTGCGCTTCGGCCTCGGGCAGCACCTGGAGCGCCAGCGCCGTCTCGACGACCGGGCCGGGAAAGACGGCGTGCCCCAGGCCTTCCATTGCGGAGGCGAGTTCGAGTGGCCCGCCTTCGCCCACCGGGGCGCCGGTGGCGAGCACCCCGAGCGCGGCCAGTTCGGTGAAGAGCGTCCCGGGTCCTTCGTTCGCGGCCGCTCGCACGACGTCCGGCGTGCACCGCTCTCGGCAGAACGCCTCCACGGCATCGGCCAGGGCCTGCTGCGTGTCGTCCCACGTGAGGTCGATGGAAGCCTCGCTCGCCGCGCTAGCCACGGGCCGCGCCCGCCCCGAAGCGGCTCGTGGCCACTGCCCGACGGTGGGCGCCGACACCGCCCAGTTCGAGCCGCAGCGTCTGCAGCCGCATGCTGAAGACGTGCAGGTCGTGCTCGCGCGTGTACCCGATGGCGCCCGACAGCTGATGGGTCTCGGCGAAGACGAGCTGTGCGACGCGCGCGGCTTCGGCTGCCGAAACGGCTGCGGCCTCATCGGGCGCGCCGTGGTAGGCGGCCTCGCGCGCGAGCCAGCGCACGCCTTCGATGGCGATGGCGCATTCGGCCAGGCGATGCTGCACGGCCTGGAAGGATCCGATGGCGCGCCCGAACTGTCGCCGGTCCTTCAGGTAGGCGGTCGTGATCGCAAGTGCGCCGTCGCAGGTACCCGCGATCTCGAGGGCGAGGGCCACGCGCCACCAACGCAACAGGGTGGCGCCGCTGCCCGCAGCGAGCGGTTCTCCATCCAGAGATCGGGTCGGCAGGGCTCCCATGGGATAGCCATACTCGCTGCGTACGGGCGCTGCGTCGCCCTCGGCCAGGCGCATGGCGAGCGCCTGGTCACCGTCGCGCAGCAGCAGCGTGCGCGCGTGTGCTGCGAACCGCACCGGTCCCGCCTCGCTCGCGTCGGCGAGAGCGATCGGCCGCGGCAGGCTCGCCCATTCGAGCCCCGGAGCGACGAGTGCCGCCGCTGCGACCGAGGCCACTGCACCGGCGCGGGCTGCGCTCTCGACCAGCAGGCCCGCTTCGAGCGGACCGGCGCCCGCCGTCGCGAGGCCGAGGAAGCCGGCCTCGTGCAGCGCATCTTCGAGGGGTTGGTCGTAGCCCGCATGGGCTGCGAGCTGGATCGCCCGGGCCGGGCCCGCATGGCGTTCGAGCAGGGCGTCGATGGCCTGTTGGATCTCCGTCTGCTCCGCGTCGGGTTCGAAGTCCACGTCTATTCGCGCGGCAGACCGAGAAAGCGCTGGGCCACCAGATTGAGCTGTACCTCGGTCGCCCCGACGGCCACTCCTGCGGTCATGGCCAGTCGGAATTGACTGTCGGCAAAGCTCCCGTGGGAGAGGGCTTCGGTGCCGAAGAGCTCGAGTGCCAGGCGCGCGACCGCCTGCTCGGCACGCGTGCCCGCCACCCGAGCCACGTTGGTGTCGGCGCTGGGTGGCAGGTCGTGTGCACGCTGGTCGATCACACGCCAGGTGAGCACGCGCGCGGCTTCGCATTGCGCACGGGCTTCGCCGAGCTTCTCCTGCACCGTGGGGTCGCCGAGCTGGCCGCGCGACCGGGCGCGTTCGGCCAGTGCGTCCAGGGTTCGGGCGGCGCGGGCATAGCGCGCCGCGCCGACGCGCTCGTACTGCAGGGCATAGCTGACGACGCCCCAACCCTCGTGTTCGGGTCCGAGTCGGCACGAGACGGGAACGCGAACGTCGCGCAAGAACACCTCGTGGAAGTAGCGCTCGCCCACGACCGACGGGATCTCGCGCACTTCGATGCCCGGCGTGTCCATGGGGACCAGCAGGACCGAGATGCCGCGGTGGCGCGTCGACTCCGGATCGCTTCGCACCAGCAGGAAGCAGTAGTCCGCGTGGTTCACGTAGGACGTCCAGATCTTCGTCCCGTTCACCACGTAGTCGTCGCCGTCGCGCAGTGCGAGCGTGCGCAGTGCCACCAGGTCCGATCCGGCCTCGGGCTCGGAGAAGCCTTGACACCAGAGCACGTCGCCCGCCGAGATGCGCGGCAGGTGCAACGCCTTCTGCTCCTCACTTCCGTACTGCATGATCGCGGGGCCGATCCAGTTCACGTTCATGTACTGGGGACCACGCGGCTCGCCGACGGACCAGAGCAGTTCACCCAACAGCGCGTGCCGCCAGGCGCTGGCATCGCCGCCGCCGTGCTCGCGCGGCCAGTGCGGTGTCAGCCAGCCCCGCTCGGCCAGGCGCGCGCAGAACTCGCGGGAGAAGGCGGCCTGCGCCTCGGAGCCGGGGCCGTCGGCCGAGCGCGCCTCCCAGTCTTCCGGCAGCGCTTCGTGAAGAAACGCCTCGAGGTCGCGCCGAAACGCCGCGTCGTCTTCGTGAAGGTCGAACTCCACCTCCCGACGCTACGCCAGCCGTCTGCCTGCGGCAAAGTCGGCGCGCAGCAAGCCCGACGCTCAGGAAGCCTCGTGCTCGAAGCGAGACTCGCGCACGGGCTCGGCGACCTGCAGCGAGTACGACGCGTAGTAGCGGTCCCGGCCCTCCTGCTGGGCGGCACGATGCTCGGGCCGGTTTCGCCAGGCCAGCAGCTGCTCGTGCGAAGCGAACTCGACGATGCTGCAACGCTCGCCGTCGGGTGCAGTGAAGACCTTGTAGGAGAGAAATCCCGGCATCGATTCCGCGATCGCCATCATCCGGTCTGCCAGGGCGAGAAAGTCGGCTTCGTTCTCCGGGCGAAGACGGGAGCGGAACACCGAGATCACCACGAGCGTCTCCTTGGGTTCAGTCGGCACGGGCCACGAACAGGCCCCAGTCGTAGGTGAACGCGAGCCCGGCGTCGGTCTCACGCAGCTTCAAGCCCGTCGGATCGTCGGGGGCAAGCGCGAGGGCGCGGAGCACCTGCTCGAGGTCGGCCATGCGGCGGGGCTCGTTCATGATCGCCGCCCAGTCGGAGAAGACGCGTTCCTGGGACCAGAGCGTCGCGTCGCCGAGCTCGAAGCCGGCGCGCGAGATCGCCGCGCCCATCCCGCTGCGCGAGAGCAATGCGGTGTGGGACGGGTCGCGAAGCCGTTCGATGGCATCGCGGACGCGAGCGGTCTCGTCGCTCTCCGGCCCGAGCACGTCGAGCACCACCAGGCGGCCGCCGGGCCGAACCAATCTTCGTACCGCGGCGAGCACGGTGTCGGGCTCTTCGAAGTGATGCAGCGCGAGGCGCAGCACCGCGGCGTCGAAGCTCGCGGCTTCGAATGGCAGGCTCTCGGCGAGCCCACGCACGAGGTGGACGGCGCCCAGGGTCTCGACCTGGCTCGCAAAGCCCAGGTTCGCGCGCGTGAGATCGACGCCCACCACGGTCGCCGCCCGCCGCGAGAGGACAGGCAGCAATAGACCGGGCCCGCACGCGACGTCGAGCACGCGCTCGACCTGCGAGCCGAGCGCCTGGCCCACGCGGGTCGTCACCTCCTCCGCGTTCAGCGTCGGCGACTGCCGAAAGGTGGTCGCCTGCCGCGTGAACTCCGCCTGGACGGTGTCTTGGTGACGCATTCGTCTCCAACCGTTGCCGGAGCGTACCGCACGTCGGCAGTCGCGGATGCTAGGGTTGCCGGGCGCGCCGGAGGTCTCATGTCGAACATCCCGCACTTCGCCGCCTACGCCGGAGCCTTCGAGGAGGCGTTCGAGACCGACCAGTGGGAAGGCGTCGCCGGGTACTTCACGGACGATGCCGTCTATGAGGTGGGCCTGGCTCCGCCGCTCGGGGGCGTGTTCGAGGGCCCCGCCGAGATCACGGCGTACTTCAAGCGCATCCTCGATACGCTCGATCGCCGCTTCGCGACTCGCGAGATCGCGTTGATGGACGGGCCTCACGAGGAGGGCGATCACCTCTGGCTGCGCGGCAGCGCCACGTACACGGCCGAGGGCGTACCCGATCTGGTCCTCGTGCTCGAGGAGCACCTGTGGTTCGAGGGGCCGCGCATTCGCCGTCTCGAGGATCGATATACACCCGAGATGTTCGCCGACGCGGCGGCCTACCTGCGCGCCCATGGTGACACCCTGGGCATCGAGGAGCGGCTGGACGATCCGGCCTGACCGGGTCGGCCGCGACGCGCGCATCGGCGGCCGCGCCGGTGATATGATCGCGTTCTGAACCCGGAGAGCCGCCATGACCTGCGACGCGCCGCTCGTGATCGGTGCCTTCGTTCGCGACCTCGCCCGGCGCCACGGCGACCGCGAGCTGATCGTGAAGCAGGCCGCGCCCGGCGCGCCTGTCGACCCGCAGGATGACCGCCTGACCTACGCCGAGGCCGAGGCGCGCTCGGCGATCATGGCCCGTGTGCTGGCCTCGCGCGGGGTCGGCAAGGGGTCGCGCGTGGGCGTTTGGCTGCCGAACGGTCCGCGCTTCGTAGTCACCTGGCTGGCGGCGGCGCGCATCGGTGCCGTGGTGGTGCCGATCAACACATTCTACCAGCCGCGCGAGCTGGGCTGGATCCTGCGCCACGCGGATGTGGACCACCTGGTGTGCCAGGGCGAGTTCCTCGGCCACGACCACCTGGCCCGCCTCGAAGCGGCATCGCCGGGCATCGCCCAGGCCGGTGCCGGCCCGCTCCGCGTGACGGCGCTGCCGCGACTGCGCTCGGTGTCCGTGCATGGCGATGCGGGGGGTCGAGACTGGGCGACCGACGGCGCGCTGCTCGAAGACGCGCGCGAGATTGCGCCGGGCGTGGATGCAGCGTTTCTCGAATCGCTGGAGTCGACCGTCGCCGCCGCGGACCCGCTCACGGTGCTCTACTCGTCGGGCAGCACCGCCGACCCCAAGGGCGCCGTCCACACCCAGGGTTCGGTGCTCCGCCACGCCGCCTGGCTGGCGGCGCAGCGGGACATTCACGCCGACGATCGGGTCTGGTCGCCCATGCCGTTCTTCTGGGTCGGCGGCTTCGTCTTTGCACTCGTGTGCAACCTGCACGCGGGGGCGACGACGCTCTGTGAGGACGTGTTCGAGCCCGAGGCCACGCTGCGCTTCCTCGAGCGCGAGCGCGCTACGGTGGCCATCGGCTGGCCCCACTTCGGCAAGGCCCTGGCCGATCATCCCACGCGCAAGGACCGCGACCTGTCGGCGCTCCGCGGCGGAAACGTGCCCGACATCCTGCCCGACGTTCCCGCCGACCCCGCGCTGCGCGGCACCGCGCTGGGCATGACGGAGACCTGCGGCCCGCACACCTGGGGCGGCGACGGCGTGCTGCCCGAGGAGTTGCGCGGGTCGTTCGGCACGGCGGTCGAGGGCGTGGAACACAAGGTGGTCGATCCGGAGACCGGAGAGACGCTGCCGCCCGGGCGCTCCGGGGAGATCTGCGTGCGCGGGCGTTCGCTCATGCAGGGCCTGCACAAGGTCGCGCGCGAAGACACCTTCGACGCCGATGGCTACTACCACACCGGCGACGGCGGGTTCTTCGACGCGAACGGCGTCCTCTACTTCGAGGCGCGGCTCGGCGACATGATCAAGACCGGCGGCGCGAACGTGACGCCCGCCGAGGTCGAGACGGTGCTCGCCGGCTACCCGGAAGTGAAGGCGGCCCACGTCGTGGGTCTTCCCGACGCCGACCGGGGTCAGGTGGTGGCGGCGGCCGTGGTGCTCGAGCAGGGCGTCGAAGCGGAGCCCGATGCGTTGCGCGCGCGAATCAAGGGCGACCTGTCCGCGTACAAGGTGCCGCGCCACCTCTGGGTGCTCGGCGATGCCGACCTGCCGTTCACGGACAGCGGCAAGATCGACAAGCAGCGCCTCGCCGCCGATCTGGCCGCGCGCCTCGGCTGACGTCTAGCGCGAGAACGGGTTCGGCTTGAGCAGAGCCTCTCGGAAGGAGGTCTCCATCTCGCTAAAGGCGGTGTCCAGGTCCCAGACGCCGTCGGTCACGACCTCGCGCAGCACCTGGGGGTTCGAGAACAGGCCGATCCGCCCGTTGCCGCACTGGAGGATGCGTCCGTTCACCCAGTCGCAGCCTTCGGTCGCGAGCCACACCACCGGGGGGACCACGTTCTCGGACGAGATGCGCGGGTTGTCCGGGCTGTAGTCCACGACCGTGCTCTTGCCTTGAAGGCTCTCGGTCATGCGCGTGAACGCGACGGGTGCGATGCAGTTCGACGTGACTCCGTACCCGCCGAGCGCGTTCGCGCACGAGTAGGTGAGGCCCACGATTCCCATCTTGGCGGCGGCGTAGTTGGGCTGGGTGGGCGATCCATAGATGCCCGAGCCCGAGACGAAGTTGATGAGCCGGTACTGCCCGCCCCGGTTCTCACGCCAGTACGATGCGGCGTGGCGCGTGGTATTGAAGGTGCCCTTCAGGTGGACGGCGATCACCGCATCCCACTGGGACTCTTCCATCTTGAAGATCATGCCGTCGCGGATGATTCCCGCGCAGTTCACCAGCACGTCGAGCTTGCCGAACTCCGACACCGTGCGGGCGATGAGCGTCTCGGTGGCGCCGAAGTCGGTCACATCGGTGCCGTCGGCGATGGCTTTGCCGCCAGCCGTGCGGATGCGCTCGGCCACTTCACCTGCCGGGCTGTCGTCGGTGTCGCCCGCGCCGTCCATGCTGGCACCGAGATCGTTCACGACCACGGCCGCGCCTTCGGCCGCCATGGTCTCGGCCACGGCCGCGCCGATGCCGCGCCCCGCGCCGGTGATGAGTGCCACGCGTCCGTCGAGCTTGCCCATGTCGCCTCCGAGAAGATCGGAGCCCAGGCCCCGAGAAGGAGGCGGAGCCTAGCGTCCCGCGCGAGCCCAGGGCCAGAGGTGACCGCTACGCTGGGGTCATGCACCACGGACGGGGTCGGGTCCAACTGGGTTGGGTGTTGCTGGGCTCGCTGCTCCTGCTCCCGCCGCCGGGTACCGAGAGCCGGGCGCGCAACTTCTGCCGGGCCTGGCTGGCGGCGACGACGCCGGAGCGCCAGCAGGTATTGATCGCGGCCGAGCAGGCCGAGGCCGGTGGGGGCCTCGACCGTTCGTGCCGCGAAGGCCTGCGCGGCGGGCTGCGCCACACCCTGGATGCCGAGTGCAGCAACTGGTCGAAGCTCATGGACTTCGAGGTGCGCCAGCTGGTCGACCGCAAGCTCGTGCCCTGCCGAGCCACGACCGGGGGCTAGGGCGTCAGCAGGTCGGGCCAGGCCGATCGATGCCCGGGCTCCCTGGCGCGAAGCGCCGCGCCGAGTTCGCGCGCGCGTTCGGCGATCAGGTCGGTCTGCGTGCACGCCGCGACGAGCTGGGCGAGCCGATCCGCATCGAGTTCGCGGCGTCGAAGCGAGCCCGGGCTGATCCCCGCCTGCCAGGCGCGGTGTGCCCAGTAGGGCTGATCGACGCCGTGGGGGACGAAGACCTGCGGCACCCCGGCGCGCGCCGCCGTGCTCGTGGTTCCGGCGCCGCCGTGGTGGACGACCGCGGCCAGTCGCCGGAAGAGCCGGTGGTGGCAGACGGGCCCCACGCTGAAGACGTTCTCGGGAAGCGGTCCTTCGCCGAGGCCCGCCCACCCCGAGGACAACACCAGCCGCGTGCCCAGGCGCTCGGCGACTTCGAGGACCAGTCGCGTCGTCGCCGCCGGGTCGGGGTCGGTCATGCTGCCGAATCCGACGTAGACCGGAGGCGGGCCGGCATCGAGGAAGTGCTCGAGCTTCTCGGGCAGCGGCGGTCCCTCTTCGCGGTAGAGGAAGCCGATCTGCCGATGGTCGCGGTCGAGGTCGCTGGGGACGGGCGCGAGCAGCGGGTCGGTCGCGACCCAGGGCTCGAAGGTGAGCACGTGGTCGAAGAGTGAGGCCACCCGGGGCAGGCCCAGCTTTCGGCGTTCGCGATCGATCGGACGACCCAGCATCCAGTGAAAGGCGCGGGGGACCAGACGCCACGCCAGCCGGTTTCGCCGAGGGGTCGGTCGCGGGCCCATGCCGATTCCCGCGGGCGGATGTTCGGCTGACGGCAGCAGGCCCGGGCAGTAGACGAGGTACCGGTACGGAACGCCGAGCGCCTCGCAGAGACTCGGTAGCGCCGCCTGCAGGCCTGCCCCGATCGCGAGCTGCGATCGTTCGACGTGCGGCCGTAGCTCTTCAAACTGTCGCACCACCGCGTCGAGAAGCAGGCGTCGGCCCTCGCGCAGGATCGCGAGGTCGCCGCCGCCCGCGATCGCCGGGGCGGCTCGGTCCATCAGCTCGCGCATGCTCTGACGGGTGGCGACGTAGGCTACGCCGCTCGGCGCCAGGTCGGCGCACTCGGGCGGCCCCACCACCGTGGGCATGTGCCCCGCCTGCCGCAGCCCCGAGGCCAGGGCGAGCGTGGGTTGGACGTCGCCGCGGGTTCCTTCGGGGGCGAGCAGCACGCGCATGACGCCTGCTCATCGCCCTGTGCCGCGCAGCGCTTGAGGCGTCGGCGTCGATCTCGCCGGGTTCTGGTGGGCGGCGCACGGGGCGCGGCAAGTGTGCCCCGCCACGCGGCAGGCGCCCCCCACCACGCGGCAAGCGCCGCGCTAGATCACTTCGTTCTTGCGCAACTCGGAGATGTGATCCCACTCGTAGCCGAGCACGTCGAGCAGCACTTCTTCGGTGTTCTGCCCCAGCTCGGGGGCGGGCTCGCGGACCGACGACGGCGTCTCGGACAGCCCGATCGGATGGCCCACCATCTGGATCGTCCCGTGCTGCGGGTGGTCGAAGTCCACGACGTAGTCGTTGGCCTGCACCTGCGGGTCGTCCGGCAGATCGGCCACGGAGTTGACGCGCGTGTAGATGAAGTCGCCGCGATGCTCGGCGAGGATGCGGAGCCACGCGTCGCGGGGCTTGCCGGCAAAGGTCGCATCGAGCTCGGCGATGCAGTCGTCGCGGTTCTTTGCGCGGACGGCCATGCTGGCGAAACGCTCGTCGTGCTCGAGGTCGGGCCGCTCGATCGCATCGCAGAAGTCCGACCAGTACCGGTCGGGCTGGAGCATCGCGAGCGCCAGCCACTGGTCGTCGGCGCAGCGGTAGTGGTTCCAGAGCGGGTTGCCCGCGCTCTTGCGAAACGATCGCGGCATCGGCGCACCGAGCATCAGTCGCATGGAGAGCGACAAGCCCTGCAGCATGGCCATGCTGCCCAGGTGTGAGGCGTCGACCTTCTGGCCCATGCCGAAGCGCTCGCGCGCGAGCAGCGCCGTGAGGACGCCCTGCGCCAGCATGATCGCGCCCATCTGGTCGGCGACGCCGCCGGCGATACCCAGGGGCTCCATGTCGGGCTCGCCCGCGGCCAGCATGATTCCGCTGCGCGCGAGGCCCAGGTGGTCGAAGGAGGGCTCCGCCGCCTCGGGCCCCTCCGGCCCGTAGCCCGTGGCGCTGGCATAGATGAGCTTCGCGTTGCGCTCGCGCAGCGTCTCGTAGCCGAGCCCCATGCGGTCGGCCACGCCATGTCGGAAGTTCTGCACGAACACGTCCGACTTCTCGATGAGCGCCTGCATCACCTCGAGCCCTTCCGGCTTCTTCAGGTCGAGTGTGATGCTCTTCTTGTTGCGGTTGTTGGCTTCGAAGTAGAAGTTCGGCCGGTCCGTCAGGTCGATGCCCTGGGCCTGCAGCAGGCCCCGCCCGGGGTCGCCGCCTTCGCGCGACTCGACCTTGATCACCTCGGCGCCCAGGTCGCCGAGGATCGTTCCGGCGACTGGTCCCTGTTGCCAGATGGTCCAGTCGATCACGCGGATCCCTTCGAGGGGCATGGGCATCGGGGCGTCTCCGTTTTCGATGGCCTCGCGCGCGAGGCAGGTGGGTCGGAGTATCGGCTACTGAAGATCCGGCTACTGAAGATAGTTGCCGCCAGAGAGTCGCCGGGCCTTGGGGTCGATGGCCACGTGCACCACGGCCACGCGGCCCGACGCCAGTGCCCGGTCGAGGGCCGGGCGAATGCCTGCCGGGTCGTCCACCCGTTCGGCGTGTCCGTCGACCATCTCGGCCATCTTCTCGTAGGCCGCGTCGGAGAGCGCGGCGATCGGCGGCGCCCCCTTCGGCAACATGAAGTCCTGGATCATGTGACCCGCGATGCCCTGGTTGTTGGCGACGACGACCACCACCGGGATGTCGTGGCGCGCGGCGGTCTCGAGCGCGATGGCCGCCGAGCCGAACGCGTAGTCGCCCAGCACCGCGACCGCCGGCGCCTCGGGGCGCGCGAGCTTGGCGCCGATGGCGTAGGGAAGACCCGTCCCCATACACCCCGTCGTACCGGCGTTGAAGACCGACCGCTCCACGTGGCTCGGGAGCAGCACGCGCGCGATGCCCATGATGGTCTCGCCCTCGCTCACCACCGTGGCGTCTCGGGGCAGCCAGTCGCGCACCTCGCGCACGAGCCGGTACGGGTTGATGGGCCGATCGTCGTTCGCCGTGGCCTCGGCGAGGCCCGCTTCGTTCTTGGTGGCGACCTCTCGTAGCGAGGTGAGCCAGCCGCTCGTGTTGCAGGCCAGCGTCCGCCCTTCGAGTGCGTCGGAGAGCCCGGCGACGGCGAGGCGCGCATCGGCCACGATGTGCTGGTCGACGTCGGCGCCGCCGAACGCCTCTTCGGCGCTGACGTCGATCTGCATGATGTGTGCGTCGGCGGCGTAGCGGGGGGCGCGCCCGAAGCCGAAGATCCAATTGAAGCGGCCGCCGACCATCAAGATCGCGTCGGCCCCGGCGAGGGCTGCCGAGCGCGCGCCGTTCACGAAGTGCGGGTCATCGTCCGGCACCACGCCGCGGCCCATGGGCGACGCTACGTAGGGGATGCCGCGGCCCACCAGGCGCGCGAGCACCTCGCCGGCACCGGACCAGCCGGCACCCTTGCCGATCATCACCAGCGGGCGCTCGGCTCGTGCGAGCGCGTCGGCGGCCCGGTCGAGCGCGTTCGCGTCGGGGGCCGGGGGGGCGACGTCGGGTTGGGGGCGAAGCCGGACCTGGTCTTCCGGCACGAGTCGGGATGGTAGGTGCCCGGGGTAGTCGAGATACACCGCGCCGGGCCGTCCCGCGCCGGCCTTGCCGACGGCGACGTGCACCCACTCGGCGATGCGCTCGGCCGAGTCGACCTGCCCGGTCCATTTGCAGCCGGGCCGCGCGAACGCGATCTGATCGCACTCCTGAAAGCCGCCGATGCCGCGGGTCGGCCCGGCGACCGAGCCGCCGAGCACCACGAGCGGCATGCCGCTCTCGGTCGCCACGTGCATGGGCGTGACCGCGTTGGTGAGCGCGGGCCCCGAGCCCACCACCAGGACGCCGGGGCGCTGCTTCACGTAGCCCCAGGCCTGGGCCATGAAGCCCGCGTTCTCTTCGTGGCGGCAGCCGATCACGCGCAGCCCTTCCTCCTGGGCGCCCGCCATCACCTCGATCATGGGCCCCGCGACCACGCCGAAGATCGTGTCGATGCCGGCAAGGCGGAGCTGCCGCGCCGTGATGCGTCCGCCGTGGATGTCGGTCATCGCCGGTCCTCCGCCCCCTACCTAGCACGGATCCATTTGGATTCCGGGGAGTTGAGGGCGCGGGGGCGCCTCGATTCCCCGAGGGGCTTTTCTATACGCAACGTATCGTATATAATTGCTCTTCCGTTCCCCGCGGCCCCGCCGCGCCCCAGGAGCCCCCCTTTGGACTTCGAGTTCTCCGAAGAACTGCAGGCCTTCTCCCGCGAGGTCGAGGCCTTTCTCGACGAGCACGCCACGCCCGACGTCGCCGACGTGCTGCGCGAGAACATGGCCCAGATCGTCGACACGCCCGAGCGGCGCGCGTTCATGAAGAAGCTCTCCGAGCGGGGCTGGCTCGGCATGACCTGGCCCAAGGAGCACGGCGGTCAGGAGAAGGAGGGCATCTACGAGTACGTGCTCAACGAGGCCCTGGCTCGGCGCGGCGCGCCGCAGATCGGCAAGGGCGTGGGGATCATCGGCAAGACCCTGATCCGCCACGGCAGCGACAAGCTGAAGAAAGAGTTCCTCCCCCAGATCATCGGGGCCGAGGTGGAGTTCGCGGTCGGCTACAGCGAGCCCAACGCCGGATCCGACGCCGCCAACATGCAGCTGCGCGCCGAGAAGGTCGACGGTGGCTACCGACTGAACGGCCAGAAGACCTGGACCACGTCGGCGCACTTCGCCGACTGGTACTGGGTCGGCGCGCGCACGGACGCGACCAAGAAGCACGACGGCATCAGCCTGTTCCTGATCCCCATGGACCACGAGGGGCTCGAGGTGCGTGGGCTGCCGACCATCGGCGACGAGCTCACCAACGAGGTGTTCTTCAACGACGTGTTCGTGTCGGACGACTACCTGGTGGGCCAGGAAGGAAGCGGCTTCCGGTACATCTCCGAGGCGCTCGACCTCGAGCGCTTCACCATGTTCACCTACTCGCCGACGGAGCAGCGGCTCGAAGAGGTGATCGACCTGGTTCGCGAGGGAACGCTCGACGACGCGCCCCGCCGCGAAGACCCGGTGACCCGCCAGACCATCGCGCGGCTGGCCACCGAGGCCGAGGTGGCCCGGGTGCTGGGCCTGCGCTTCGTGCACGCCGCCGGCCGCGTGGGCGCCAAGCCCCCCACCGTCGAGGCCTCGGAGTACAAGCTGTTCGCAACGCAGCTCTCGCAGCGCGTCGCCAACGCCATGCTCGACCTGGCCGGCCCCGGGGCCCAGCTTCGCGTGCGCACCGAGGACGCCCCGCTGCGCGGTCGCGGTGACATGACCTACCGCTACTCGGTCATCGACACGATCGGCGGCGGCGCCAGCGAGATCCAGAAGAACATCATCGCGCGCCGCGGGCTCGGCCTTCCGAAGAACTTCTGAACTTGGCGCCTTCCCTCCCCGCACTCGACGGTGTCGTGGTGCTCGACTTCTCGACGGTCGGGCCGGCCGCGCGCTGTGCGCGCATCCTGGCCGACTACGGGGCGAGGGTGGTCAAGGTCGGCGCCCCGCCGCGCAAGGCGGGCGTGCAGATCGAGCCGCACTGGTGGGCCTACTCGGGTCACCGGGGCATGCAGCGCGTGCGCCTCGACTTGAAGGCCGACGACGGGCGCGAAGCGCTGTTGCGCATGGCCGAGGGCGCCGACGTCGTTCTCGAGAGCTTCCGGCCCGGCGTCGTCGACCGGCTCGGCATCGGATACGAGGCCGTGCGCGCGCGCAATCCGCGCATCGTCTACTGCGCCACCAGCGGCTACGGGCAGGACGGGCCGGCCTCGCAGTGGGCCGGACACGACCTCAACTACCTGGCCCTCGGTGGCTACCTGGCCTGCAGTGGACGCCGCGAAGACGGGGGACCGGCCCTTCCCGGTGCGACCATCGCCGACGCAGCGGCGGGCGGTATGCAGGCGGTGATCGCCATCCTCGCGGCGCTGGTGCGACGCGGCACCACCGGCGAGGGCGCGTATCTCGACGTCTCGGTGGCCGAGGGCGTGCTGTCGCTCATGTCCCTCGCGATCGACGAGCACCTGGCGACCGGCGTCGAGCCGGGCCCCGGGCACGGGACGCTTACCGGCCGCTACGCGTTCTACGACGTCTACGCCGCGCGCGACGGGCGCTGGCTCTCGGTGGCCGCCATCGAGCCCCGCTTCTGGCAGAACCTGTGCAAGGCGCTCGGTCTCGCGCAGTGGGCCGACCACCAGACGGACGATGCGGTGCAGGACGAGATCCGCGCCGACCTGAGGCGGGTGTTCGCCGAGCGTGACCGCGACGACTGGGTGGCCGCACTCGCCGCCGCCGACACCTGCGTGGCGCCGGTCTACGAGGTGAGCGAGGTCTCGGGCGACGCGCACCTGAACGCGCGCGAGGCCTTCGGCGAGGCGCGCAGCCCCAGCGAGGGAAGCGTGCGCCAGGTGGGTGCGGTGCTCGCTGGCATGGCGCGTACGACCGCCCCGGTGCCCGTGCGCGCACCGGCCGAGACCGACACCGACGTTCTGCTGGCCGCCGCGGGCTACGCCGGTGCCGAGATCGCGCGGCTGCGCGAAGCGGGCGTGGTGGCCTAGGCATGGGAGACGCGATGACGACACCGATGAGCGAGATCCCCGACGACGTTCGCGGCTGGATCGGCGAGCCGCGCTACGAGACGCTGGGGGAGTTCGACGTCGAGCGCGGCTACGTGTTCACCACCTGCGCCTCGGTCGAGAACGGCAACCCGCTCTTCTGGGACGAGAAGGCGGCGCAGGAGATCACCGGCGGCTTCATCGCCCCGCCGAGCATGATCTCGGTCTGGTTCCGCCCGCACTACTGGGCGCCCGACCGCACCGAGCAGGCGCAGCCGCTGCAGGTGCACTTCGACCTGAAAGAACGCCTGGGTCTGCCCGAAGCGGTGATGACCGACAACACCATCGTGTTTCGCGAGCCGGTGCGCCCGGGCGATCGCCTGAAGACCTGGCAGGTGCTGCGATCGATCTCGGAGCCGAAGACGACCAAGCTCGGCACCGGGCGCTTCTGGGAGATCGACGTCGAGTACGTGAACCAGAAGGGCGAGTCGGTGGGCACGGAGAGCTACACCGGCTTCGGCTATCGCCGCGGGGAGGATGCGAAGTGAGCTTCGATGGCATCACGCTCGAGGGGGTTCGCGCCGGTGACGCGCTTCCGGAGCTCTCGGTCGAGGTGTCGCCCACGACCGTCGTGCTCGGCGCGCTCGCGAGCCGTGACTGGCGGCCCATGCACCACGACAAGGACTTCGCCCAGAACCGCAACGGTACGAAGCACGTCTTCGTGAACACCCCGCACAACGCCGCGTACTTCGAGCGCTACATCACCGACTGGACGGGCCCCCGGGGCCGGCTGGGTCGTATCCGCTTTCGGATGAAGGACTCGGTGTTTCCCGACGACACCATGGTGTTCCACGGAGAGGTGACCGACGTGCGCAAGGACGACGCCGGCTGTGGCTGGGTCGATCTGGCCCTGCGGCTCACCGTGGGCGACAAGACCACGACCGAGTGCACGGCGAGCGTGGCCGTGCCCGTCGGCGAAGACGACAACCCCTGGGCGCGCCGCGGCGACGACTGGCAGCCGTAGCCCAAGACTTGCCGGCCCGCCGGGCCGAGGAGACGACATGGATCTCGAGTTCAGCGAGGAGCAGCTGGTCCTGCGCGACATGGTGCGGAGCCTCTGCGCCGAGTACGCGCCGCTGCCGTTGGTGCGCCAGATGGAGGACGACCCGAAGGGCTACCCCGACGAGTTGTGGAAGCAGATGGGCGAGCTGGGCCTGCTGGGCCTGCTGATCCCCGAGGCCCACGGCGGCGCCGGCCAGGGGCTGCTCGAAGCGGCACTGGTCTACGAAGAGCTCGGACGATCGCTCGCGCCCTCTCCGCACTTCCCCAGCGCCGTGCTCGCCGCTCGCTGTCTGCTGCAGGCCGGTAGCGCTGCCCAGCAGGAGACGTGGCTGCCGCGCATCGCGAGCGGCGAGGCGATCCTCACCCCGGCCTGGCTCGAGCCCGAGCGCGGCTTCGGTAGCGCCGGCGTACAGCTCCGCGCCGAGGTCGACGGCGACGGCTTCGTGCTGGGCGGAACCAAGCGCCACGTGCCGTTCGCGAGCGCGGCCGCGCGTCTGCTGGTGCTGGCGCGCACGCCCGACGGCGCGGTGGACCTCTTCCTGGTCGATCCCAAGGCCCCCGGCGTCACGCTCACGCAGCAGCGCAGCCTGGCCGCCGATTGCCAATACCGGGTCGATCTCGACGGCGTGCGTGTCGGCGTCGAAGATCGCGTGGGCACGGCGGGCACCGGCTTCGACACGTTCGAAGCCGCCATGCTGGAGGGCGTGGTGCTGCTGGCGGCGCAGGCCATGGGTGGTGCCGAGCACGCGCTCGAGATCACCGTGCAGTATGCGAAGGATCGCAAGCAGTTCGACAAGCCGCTCGGCGCCTTCCAGGCCATCTCGCACTACCTGGCCGATGCGTCGACCCATGTGGCGGGTGCGAAGACGCTGGTCTACGAGGCCGCCTGGGCGCGCGACGAGGGCCGGCCCGAGGCCGCCAAGCTCGCGGCCATGGCCAAACTGTTTGCCTGCGACACCTACCGCGACCTCACGGCCATGTGCCAGCAGGTCTGGGGCGGGGTGGGGTTCACCATCGAGTACGACATCCAGCTCTTCTTCCGCCGGGCGAAGCAGCTGCAGATCTCCTGGTGGGATCCGCGTACCCTCGAAGAGCGCGTGGCCAGCGCGGTGCTCGACTCGTGACGCAGGGCGCGCCGCTGGCCGGCGTACGCGTGATCGAGAGCTCGATCCTCGGCCCCGGGGCCACCGGGCTGCATCTGGCCGACCTCGGCGCCGACGTCATCAAGGTCGAGACGCCGTCGGGCGACTACATCCGCGAGATGACGTGGCCCATCGTCGAGGGCGTGTCGCTCATGCACCTGCACGTGCACCGCGGCAAGAAGAGCCTGGTGCTCGATCTGAAGCGCCCCGAGGCGGTGGAGGTCTACCTCGACCTGGTGCGCGACGCCGACGTGGTGCTCGAGGCCAGCAAGCCCGGCACGCTCGAGAAACGCGGGCTCGGCTACGACGTGCTGCGCGAGGCCAACCCGAAGATCGTGTTCTGCAACGTCTCGGGCTACGGCGCGACCGGCCCCTTCAAGGATCTGCCCAGCCACGGCATCGCCTACGACACCTGGGCCGGCATCGTGAACGCCGAGACCGACGAGGACGGTTTCGCCTACATCCCCGAGCACGCGTCCATTGGCATCCACGCGGGGCCGCTGATCGCGGCGCTCGCCATCCTGGCCGGCGTCATCAAGGCGCGCGCCACGGGCGAGGGCTGCGCCATGGAGGTCGGTCAGTCCGACGCGGCCGCCTACATGGACTGGTACCGGAGCGAGAGCCACCGGGCCTATGAGCGACCCGAGGACGTCGTGACCGGCAACAAGTCCGACGACTACGTGCGCCGTGCCCCGGGCACGGCCGGCATGCGAGAGGGCGTCCGCTACCAGATGTACGCCTCGTCCGACGGCTTCGTCCTGTTCATGGCCAGCGAGCAGGCCTTCTGGCGAAACTTCTGCGAGGGCGTGGGCCGCATGGAGCTCTTCGAGCGCTGGCCCGGGTCGAAGTACGCCGACCACGCGCGCGGCAACCGCGAGCTGCAGAAGGAGCTTCGCGAGATCTTCCGCACGAAGACGTCTGCGGAGTGGATCGACTTCGGGAACGAGTTCAACACGCCCATCGGTCCCGTGAACACGCCCAAGACCATCGCCGAAGACCCGCAGTTCAAGGCGCGCTTTCCGTGGCTCCCCCACGAGAAGCACGGTGCCGACATGCTGCCGTTTCCGGTGAAGTTCGAGCATGCCGAGCTGCCCGTCCCGAGCTGGGCACCGACCGTGGGCGAGCACAGCGAGACCGTGCTGCGGGAGACCCTCGGCTACGACCAGGCGCGCATCGACGCGCTCGCTGCCGCCGGGGCCTTTGGCGCCCCGAAGAAGGAGACGTCATGAAACGCCTGGAAGGCAAGGTTGCGATCATCACCGGCAGTGCGGCTGGCATCGGGCGCGCGTGCGCCCACCGCATGGCCGAAGAGGGCGCCTCGCTGCTGCTGCTCGACGTCGCGGCCGAAGGGCTCGAAGAGACCGCCAAGCAGTGCAGCGAGCGTGGCGCCGAGGTGATCCACCAGACGTGCGACGTGTCCGACCCAGAGCAGACGCGCGCGGCCGTCGCCGCGGCCGTGGAGCGATTCGGTCGCCTCGATACGCTGGTGAACATCGCGGGCATCCTGTCCCTCGATCACACCCACGAGCTGGGCCTCGAGCGTTGGAACCAGGTGCTGGCCGTGAATCTCACCGGCACGTTCCTGATGACCCAGTCGGCGCTACCCCACCTGCTCGAGAGCGGGGGCAGCGTGATCAACACGTCGTCCACCTCTGCGCTGGCGGGCATGCCCTACGCCGCAGCCTACGCGGCCACCAAGGCCGGCGTGCACGCCTTCACGCGCACGCTGGCGGTCGAGTACGGCAAGCAGGGCCTGCGTGCGAACGCCATCGCGCCCGGCTCGATCAAGACGGCCATGGGCAGCCGCGCCAACCTGCCGGAGAACATGGACTTCTCGCTGATCCAGCGGCAGATGCCCATCGACAAGCCGCGCGGCCCCGAGACCGTCGCGGGGCTGGTCGCCATGCTCGCCAGCGAGGACGGCGCCCACATCAACGGCGAGTGCATCCGGGTGGACGGCGGTACGCTCGCGTAGGCATGTCCTTCACGCGCCCCGGACGCCTGGGCCCGCTCGAGCTGCGCAACCGCGTGGTGAAGTGCGGCACCAACGAAGGCATGAGCCGCGACGGTCTGATGACCGACCGGCTGCTCGCGTGGCACCGCGAGTTCGCGGTGGGGGGCGTGGCGATGACCACGCTCTCGTACTGCGCGGTGGCGCCCGAGGGACGTACGTTTCGGCACCAGCTGCTGATGCGCGACGAGGCGCTCCCCGGCCTGCGGCGTTTCACCGACGCGATGCACGCCGAGGGCACGGCGGCCGCCATCCAGCTCGCCCACGCGGGCTGGTTCGCGAACCCCCACGCCAGTCGCGCGAAGAACATCGGCCCCTCGCGCACCTTCAGCGCCTACGCCCAGGGGTTCTCGCAGGCCATGGACGAGAACGACCTCGACCGGGTCGAGCGCGCGTTCGCCGACGCGGCGCGCATGGCGGTGGACACCGGCTTCGACGGGCTCGAGATCCACCTGGGGCACGGCTACCTGCTCTCGCAGTTCCTGTGCCCCTGGAACAATCGGCGGAAGGACCAGTACGGGGGCAGCCTCGAGAACCGCGCGCGCTATCCCCGACGCGTGCTGCGCGCCGTGCGCGAGGCGGTGGGCGACCGCGCCGCGATCTGGCCCAAGCTCAACATGGACGACGGCTTCGGGGGCGGCATGACGCTCGACGAGGGCATCCAGGTCGCGCGCTGGCTCGAGGCCGACGGCTCGGTGGACGGCTTCCAGCTCACCGGCGGGCACACCACCAAGACGCCCATGTACCTGATGCGGGGCGACGTGCCCATGGGTGAGATGATCGCCAACGAGAAGAACTGGGTGCGCCGGTTGGGCATGCGGCTGCTGGCCCCGAGCATCCTCAAGCCCTACCCGTTCGAAGAGGCGTGGTTCCTGCCCAAGGCCCGCCGCTTCCGCGAGGCCCTGCGCCTGCCCATCATGCTGCTCGGTGGGATCAACGACCGCACGACGATGGCGGGCGCCATCGAGGAGGGGTTCGAGTTCCTGGCCATGGGACGCGCCTTGATTCGCGACCCCGACCTGCTCCAGCGCATGCAGCGCGGCGAGCTCGAAGGGTCGCGCTGCTCGCACTGCAACAAGTGCGTGGTCGAGATGGAACGCAGCGGCACGCGCTGCGTCGAGCGCGTGCCCGAAGCCGCGCCGGCGTGACCGATCCGGGGCGTGCCGATCGCCCCCTCGACGCCGCACGCGTGCGGCGCGTGCTGTCCGCGCAGTTCCCCGACCTGGCTGGCGCCGAGCCCGTCTTCGCCGGTTCGGGCTGGGACAACGACGTCTACCGCGCCGCGGGGTGGATGTTCCGCTTTCCGCGCCGCAAGGAGGTGGCCGACCTCTTCGACCGCGAGTGTCGGGTCCAGGAGCTGGTGGCCGCGCGCCTCGCGGGTGGGCCCCTCGCCGTGCAGCGCTACAAACGGATGGGCACGCCGGGCCCGGACTTCCCTTACCCCTTCCTCGGCTACGAGCCACTCGCCGGCGTGGCGGCCGACGCGATCCCCGCGCCGCGGCTCGACGAGGACGCGCTGGCAGAGGCTCTCGGGCGCACGCTCGCGCGCCTGCACACGGCCGACCCGCAGCCCTACCAGGCCGCGGGGGTGCCCACATACGACGAGTCGCCGGCCGTCTGGGCCGCGGGCCTGGCGAAGCGTGCCGATGCGGTCGCGTCTCTGCTGCCCGACGACCTGCGGGACCGGGCGGGGGGCCTGCTCCGGGGCGAGCTGGAGGCGCCGCCCCCCGGGCCCTCGGTGGTCGCACACGCCGACGTGTGCCCCGACCACCTGCTCGTCGATCCGGAGACCGGCCGCCCGACCGCGATCATCGACTTCGGCGATCTGGGCCTCGCGGACCCCGCCGTCGACTTCCTGGCCTGCCACCACGCCTTCTCGTCGGGCTTCCTCGAACGCGTGCTCGCCGCCTACGACGCGCCACGGGACGCCGGTCTCGAGGCGCGCATCGATTTCTGCTCGGTCGTGGGCGCGCTCTCCTGGGTGGACGACTGCGCACGCATCGAGGCTGCGCGGCCCGACCGACCCACGGACATGCCCAAGCACCTGCGCTGGGTGCGCAACGCGCTCGAACGCAGCAGGATCATGGCATGACGCGCGCGTGGTACGTGACCCACCCCGACGTCCTGGTCGATCCCGACGTGCCCGTCCCGCGCTGGCCGCTCTCCGAACGGGGCCGCACCCGCATGGCCCGCCTGCTCGAAGCGCCCTGGGCGCGAACGCTCCAGCGCGTCGTCTCGAGCGGCGAGCAGAAGGCCATCGACGGGGCCGAGATCCTCGCCGGGGCGCTGGGCATTCCCCACCACGTCCGAGACGACCTGGGCGAGAACGACCGCAGTGCCACCGGCTACCTGCCGCCCGAGGAGTTCTGGCCCGTCGTCGAGGCCTTCTTCGCGCGACCCGAGCAGAGCATCCGGGGCTGGGAGCGTGCGATCGATGCGCAGTCGCGCGTAGCGGCGGCCGTCCAAGACGAACTCGATCGGAACCCGGTCCCCACCGCCTTCGTGGCGCACGGCGGCGTGGGCTGCCTGCTCCAGTGCCTGCTCGCCGGCGAGCCGATCTCGCGCACGCGCGAGCAGCCGGGCCCGCCGCCGGGCGCGCCGCACGGCAGCGGCGGGGGCTACTACTTCGCGTTCGAGGCACCGGCCATGCGCCTCGTCCACGGCTGGGAGCCGATTGATCCCGATTAGGTGTTCTTCAGCTCGATCAGGATCTCGTGGTAGCGCTTCTCGCCGATGTTCACGGCCCACTCGGTGTTGCCCTTGGGCACGCGCACGGTGTTGCCCTGGGGCGGTACCTTGCCCACGAAGTAGTCGATGGGGCCGCCCTTCGGGCAGACGCCCGCCACGAGGTCGCCCGAGTCGATCACCAGGTAGTACTCGTGCTCGTGGGTGTGCAGGTCGCTCGCCTCGCCCGGCTCGAGCGTCATCTCCCAGATCTTGACGTGCTCGTCCTCGAACAGCACCTCGGTGCCCACGCCTCCGACGGGGTCGTCCTTGTGCTCCTCACGAAACCTCTCCAGGCGCTCCTTGATCTCGGGGGTGATGTCGGCGTACTCGGGTTCAGTGTGCTTCATGGCGCGCTCCTCGTTGAGGGGTGATTCGAGAGAATACTGTCAAGACCGCCCGTTGCATGCGGCTAGATCTCGAGCCCGTAGAGCGCCGCCGCGTTGCCGTGCAGGATGGCGTTGCGCTGGGTGTCGGTCATGCCCTCGGTCACGCTGGCCGCGACGTCGCGCGAGTACGGGTAGGTGCCGTCGCTGTGCGGAAAGTCCGTGGCCCACATCACGCGCTCGGGGTTCAGCTGGTCGATCACGGCCTTCACGCTGTAGTCGTCCTGGAAGGTCGTGTAGACGTTCTCTCGCATGTAGTCGCTGGGCTTTCGAGTGAGCTTTCCGATCTCCATCCAGTGGCGATGGCGATCGAAGGCGTGGTCCATGCGAAAGCTGAAGTGCGGCACCCAGCCGGCATCGCTCTCGACGCACACCACGCGCAGGTCGGGGTGGCGCTCGAACACGCCCGAGAGCACGAACATCATCATCAGGTTCTGCACGCCGCGAATCGTCACGATCTGCTGGACGATGGCGGGCCCGCGAAACTGCTGGGTGATGTCGCTCTTGCCGGTGAGGATGTGGAACGAGACGGGCAGGCCCAGGTCGATGCAGCGCTCCCAGAACGGGTCGTAGCAGGCGTGGTCATAGTCCTCGACCACGGGGTCGCCAGGCAGCATCACGCCGCGAAAGCCGGCCTCCTTCAGCGCCACCAGTTCGTCGAGCCCCTCTTCGACGGTGCGCACGGCCGCCATGCCGACGCCCACCAGCCGGTTGGGGTCGGGCTCGCAGAAGCCCTGCAGCCAGCGGTTGTAGGCGTCGAAGCAGGCCTTCTTGTAGTCGGGGTCGGGCAGGTTGCACATCACCATGCCGAGGCTCGGGTAGAGCACCTCGGCGAGCACGCCCTCTTCGTCCTGCACGGCGAGGCGCGCCTTCGGGTCGTGGCCGGCGGGATGCAGCGCCGACCACGGCACCGGCTCCTTGAACTTCTCGGGCGGGCGGCCCGCGGTGCACACGATGCCCATGGGCACCTTGATCTCGATCCCCGGGATGTGCAGCAGCGCACCCTGCTGCTCGTCGTAGATCTCACGCGGCCGCTGCTCGCGGAACTTCGGATCGATGTCGGCAAAGCACTCTTCGTGCTCGGCGATGTGCGAGTCGGCAGAGATCAGCGGGGGGAGCGACATGGGGGTCTCCTACCTAGGTGGGCCATCGTAGCGCGGGCTCGGCCCCCCGGGGCTTCATTGCTAGGCAGCCCGCCGGCGGGTCGTCCCCCAAATGGGTGATATCCAAGAAGATTCGCCACATCGGGTTTCCACCTACCACTCGTTCAAGCGCGGTGCCCTCGCGCAAGGCGTGGGTGCCGGGCCGACCGGAGTGTCTCGCGCATGCCTCGCCCCGCCCTGCTCTCATTGCCCATCCTACTGATCGCGAGCTTCCTCGCAGCGGGGTCCCAGGCCGACCCCGCCGTCTTCCAGAACAACGACGGTACGGGTCGCTACTCGATCGGGACCAACTGGGACGTGGGCCTGGTGCCGGTCAACAACGGCACGACCTATGAGGTCAGCATCCCCGGTGCCGACGGCGTCGTCTTCGACGTCAACTCCCCCACCGGCGTGTCGTTCGTCGACGAGTTCACGATCGGCAGTACCAGCGCTTCGTTCACGGTCGCTCCGCTCCTGTCATTCGTAGTGAATGGTAGGGCCCGATTGCGAGGGACGATCGCAACCAACGACAGCACCTTCCTGGCGCTCGGGCCTGATGTGCTCTTCGATGGCTCGGTTCGACTGTCGGCCGCCAACGGCGGCCAGATCGCGATTGACGCGCCTTCGCTGCTCCCTGGTTTCACTTCGTTCAGCACCTCACAGTTCCTGGCAGCGGACGGGACCAACTCCGTCGTCGACGTGTCCTCGATCGAGACGATCACCGCCTTCAATGACGGCAACAACTGCGGGGGCTGCACCACGACTGCGCGGATCCTCGCGTCGAACGGCGGTGTCGTAGATCTCTCGGGGCTCCTGACGGCGAACTCGCCGCTCACGAGTAGTGCGGACCGGCTGGTCTTCCAGGAGACGACGGGCGGCCGCGTATTGCTGGACTCGCTCCAGTCGGTGGCGCGTCCCAGCGGCGGTCGGGTGCGGTTCCAGTCGGACGCCTCGACGTTCTCGCTTCCGTCGCTGGTGACGGCGGTAGGGATGGACGTGTCTCCGGCAGTGGGCGCCACCTGGGATCTCCCGGAGCTCACGTCCTGGAACGTGGCCTCCATCGACTTGCCCGAGAGTGCGACGTTCAACCTGCCCAAGCTGCAGACCCTTCAGAACGCGAGCCTCACGCTCACCGACCTGGCCGCCACGTTCAACGCGCCACTGCTGACCGAGTTCCGCTCGAGCGTGCTGTCGCTGGCAGGCACTTCGGCGCTGAACGCAGCCCCGTTCACGGACATCAC
>JANQOX010000024.1 GCA_028285625.1 Myxococcota bacterium | reverse complement strand
CGCACCGAAGGTGCGCTCGGGCTCGGCGACGGCGGGCTCGGTGCTGACGACCGTGGGAGCCGACGCGACGACGGTGGGCGAGGACACCGCGAGCGTGGCCGGCTGGGTGGACGTCGGTGCCGCGAGCGTGGCCGGCGCCGCGGGCCCGGGCGGCGTCCCCACGAAGCCCGGTACGACGAGCGCCTGGTTGAACACCTGGATGAACGCCGAGAAGTCCTCGATGCCGACGAAGCCGTCGCCGTTCATGTCGAGCACGCCGTTCGGGTCCGAGGGATCCGTCGGGTCGGCCGGCTGGTTGAAGCCCTGGATGAAGCGCGAGAAGTCCTCGATGCCGACGAAGCCGTCATTGCTGAAGTCGCCATCGATCACGTTGCCCCAGCCGTCTCCGTCGCTGTCGAGCTGCGAGGGGTTCGCGACGAGCACGGCGTTGTCGCTGGCGTCGGGGATGCCGTCGCCATCGGCATCCGGCTGCGAGACCGCGGCCACCGTGACCTGCACGGTCTGGGTCTGCTCGAGGCCGAATGCGTCGGTCGCGGTGACCTGCAGGTCGAACGAGCCGGGGCCGGCGTAGGCATGGCTCGCGCGGAACGACCCGTCGGGTGCGATGAGGAGCGGCACCAGGATCCCGTCGCCGAAGTCGGCCGTCGCCGTCACCGTGCCACCGCTGGGATCGCCTGCGCCGCCCACGATCTCGAAGATCTGCCCCGGGGCGAGCGAGGACGAGGTCGGCACGAACCCGACGAACGGCGCAGCGTTCGCCACCACCACCTCGACCGTGTCGCTGCCGATCGCGGTCGGGTCGTCCACCTCGGTGACCTCGAGCGTCACGAAGTAGCTGCCGGCGGACTGCGGCGTGAACGAGAAGAGCGCATTCGTGCTCTCCGCGACCGAATCCCCGTTGCTCGTGGCCACGCTCCAGCGGAACGTGTGGGCGTCGTCGCCCGGGTCGGTGAACGCGGCATTCGCATCGAAGGCCTGGATCGCGACGCCTTCGACACCCGACCGCTCCGGCAGCTCCACGCGCGGGGCCGCGTTCTCGACGCGGAGCGGCAGGTTCAGGACCGCGAAGCCCGAGACGTCGGAGCCCCGCAGCGAGATCACGTAGTCGCCCTCGTCGGTCGGCACGAAGCTGTAGTCGGGGTCGAAGCCCGTGGGCGCCACGAGCGCGCCATCGAGCCGGATCCGCCAGCGCGGCAGGTACGGGTCGAGCGGGCCGGGGTCGAATGCCGTCGAGGTCAGCTCGACCGTGTCGCCTTCGAAGACCGTTCCGATCGGCGACGTGAGGTCGATGTCGAGGGTGGGCAGGACGTTGCGAACGCCCACCGTCATCGTCCGCACCACCGGCGGCGCCACCCCGTCGGAGACCGTGAGCTCGATGTCGAAGTCGCCGCCGCGGTCGTCCTCGGCATCGAAGACCAGCACCGGTGCGCCGGGGTCTGCGACCGCGACGACCCCGCCCCTCGTCACGTTCCACGTGAAGACCAGGTCGTCGAGCACCCCCGGATCGCTCACGACCGGCGCGATCGTGACGGTCGTACCCTCGTCCACGTCGAAGTCCGCCGGCAGCGACACGCTGGGCGCCACGTTGGAGACCGTGACCCGCGACGATACGACGGGGCTCACGCCGCCATCGTCGTCGGTGACCTGCAGGCGGATCTGGAACTCGCCCTCGTTGGCCGGCGTGAAGACGAAGTCCGGGTCGCTGCTCGTCGCGATCACCGGCCGGCCCGGACCGAAGCCGTCGGACACCGACCAGTCGAAGGTCAGCACGTCCGCACCCGGGTCCGACACCGGGTCGGCAAACACGATCGGCGTGCCTTCGTCGACGGCCAGCGTCGAGGGCAGGCTCACCGAGGGCGCCACGTTCTCGAACACGACGATGACTTCGCCCTGCCCTCGCCCCCCGTCGTCGTCCACGACGTCGAGCTCGACGCGGAAGCGCGCATCGTCCTCGCTGGTGAGCGCGAAGGGATCGAGCGCGTCGGGATCGACGGGTGTCTCCAGCGCGCCGTCGAGGGCGAAGACGCGCCAGGTCTCGACGTGGGTATCGGCCTCGCCCTCGTCGCTGAAGGGGTCCGCGAAGGTGAGCGTCTCGCCCTCGGCCAGCGTGATCGTGCGCTGGCCCTGCACGAGCGTGCCGCCGAGGTCGACCACCGGGTCGGCATTCGCCACGAAGACCCGAACCTCGTCCACGAAGACCTGCTGATCGGGGCCGGGATCCTGCGTCACGGTGAGACGCGCACGCAGCATGCCGTCGTCCACGACGTCGAAGGGGAACGGCGGGATGACCAGCTGCGTGGTCTGCCGGTTGCCCTGCTTGATGATGGGCGAACCGCCGGCGTTGCGAACGGGGTCGCCGTTGGCATCTAGGAGGTCCCACCGGTAGCGAACCGTGCTGCCCGGCGGGCCCAGATCGACCCGGATCCCCTCGTCGAGCCGCACGCGGTCACCCTCGACCGCCTGCACGTCGGGCCCCGCGTCGAGCACACGCTGGTTGCCGAAGTCGGCATTCGTCACGAGCGGCGCCACCGTCTCGACGTAGATCTTGTCGAAGCTGAGCGCGACCAGGTCGTCCCCGAGACCCGCATAGGCATTGATCGGGGGGTCGCCGCTGACCGGGACGCCATCGGCGAAGACGGTGACGTCCGAACCGTCGTAGAAGAGCGTCGTTCGCCCGGCCCCGGTGGTGTAATAGAGCCGGTCGCCCACGGTCGTGAGCGCGATCGGGTCGTCGAAGCGGCCGGGCTCGGGGTTCGACGCCGAGTCGACGTCCGCGACCCAGAATTGCGTGCCCGAACCGTCGTCGAAGTTGAAGTAGAGCTGATCCTGGAAGATCTCGAACTCGCTCGGCTTGGCACCGAAGAACGAAGTGCTCTCTACGACCGTCCGCTGGGTCGCGCCATCGAAGGAGAAGAGCACTGGCCTTGGATTGCCGATGAACGAGGAAACCTCGCCACCATAGTAGAGGCGGTCGTTCGCCGTCCCGGGCAGATCTACCACCGTGAGACCTTCGGCATCCGGCGACAGCAGCGTCGAGACCGCGGTCTCGAGCGTGCTCCCCACGACGCGCAGCAGGCGACCCGAGGAACTCGTGGCGTAGAGCTCTCCCTGGAAGGGCTCGATCTCGCCGAGAGAGGTCTGGGCGGCGACCTGCCCCGAAGTGAGGTTGTGGATGCCGTCGACGGTCAGGAAGTGGACGTCGTTCTGGAAGATCTCGAGTTCGCGGGGCTGCAGGCTGGGCGCGCCGGAGCCCGCGGCCACCACCGACGTGCCGTCGAAGCGGAAGATCTCGCTGCCGCCGGCCACGTCGCCCACGAAGTAGAGGTCACCCTGGAAGATCAGGAACTCGCTCGGATCGGTGAGCGCGACGGGGCCGACGCCCGGCAGGCTCTCGACGAGAACCAGCTCCTCGCGGTCGAACCGGGCGAGCTTGAGACCCGAGCCATCGAGGTCGGCCCCGAGGTAGAGGGCGCCCTGGTACGCGATGGCCTCGGCGCCCAGCTCGAGGGCCTCGGCCGCCACGGCGAGCGAGGTCGGTTCCAGCGACGGCGAAGCCGTCTGGCGGTAGCCGTCGGGAAGCTCCTCGCCGACCACGGGCGCGGGCAGCCGCGGCACGCCCACCAGCCGATAGCGGCCCTCGGCGTTCGTGACCGTGAACCGCTCGCCGGGGTCGCGCGTCGCGTTGCCGTTCTCGTCCAGGTAGATGACCACGCCTTCGAGGCCGGGCTCGCTCGTATCCCGGACGCCATCGCCGTCGAGGTCTTCGAACTTCGTCCCGGTCACCAGCGACGCGGCATCTCCCCAGACCACGTGCACGGCGGCGGTTGCGGTACGGCCCGCGAGACCCGGGCGGTCGGCCGCGAACACCTCGATGCGCGCGGCGCCGCTGGTCCCGGGCGTCACGATCACGTCGAGGTTGGCGCCGTCGTTGCCGACCGCGAGCCCGAGCTCTCCCACCGAGCCCGGGTCGGAGAACAGGACCGTGACGACAGGGTCCGACAGGACGACGCCGACGCCATCCGCGTCCGTCGGTGCCATCGGAATCTGGGTGAGGCCTGCGGGGAGTTCGATGAAATCGGGCAGCGTGAACTCAGGCCGCGAGGGGTTCGCTGGCGCCAGCAGGCCCTCGTCGATCGTGGGCAGCAGATCCACCGCCGGCACGCTCGTCTCGTCAGGGATGCGCGCGGCCAGCTCGTCGAGGGCGAAGTCGAAGGCGTCGTCGTCGAGCGGGTTGCCCTGCAGATCGAGGATGCGCAGCGCACGCGGCGTCGGGTCCACGCGCACGAGCCGCACCGCATCGGCCACCAGCGTGCCGTCGCCGTCGTGCGCGAGCTCGACCCGCAGCGTGCCGGGCACCTGCACCTGGCCCAGGCTCTCCCAGCGCGGCCCGGTGCCGAGGCCCAGCGCGGGCCCGCTCGGCGCGAACACCTGGTTCACGGTCTGCTCGACGGCAGGCGTCGCGACGTAGAAGAGCTCGCCATTGCCGAGCACGCCGCCGTCCGACAGCCGCTGGCCGTCGTGCTCCAACGAGAGCGACACGAGCTGCTCGCCCGTCGGTACCGCCGTGGCCCAGACGCGCCCCGCGGCCAGCTCGCCGAGCGTCGCGCCCAGGTTCACGAGCGGGATCGAGGGCCCTCCGATACCGAGGGTCGGGTCCAGCAGCGCGTCGCTGCCCGGGTCGAGCAGGTTGGCCACCACGAGGATGTCGAATCCGGGCAGGTCGAGGTTGAGACCGCCCGGGCCGACGGGCACCCGCAGCACGGCGGCCACGGCGCCGTCCGGTGCCCGATCGAAGACGTCTGCCGCGAGCAGGTCGCGCGCCAGACTCGACGCCCCGAGCAGGCCCGCCACCCCGACCTCTTCCACCGGCAGCAGCGGCGTCTCGACGCCGGGCAGATAGGGGTTGTCGCGCAGGCCGAGCGCGGGGTCGGGCGCGAGGTCGCCGGGCGGCAGCAGCTCGATGCCCGAGAGCACCGCGCTGGCCGCCGTGAGCGTGACCCGTACGTTCGGGCTGCGGCTCTCGTGCTCGGGCCAGGTGACGAGCACCTCGTAGGTGCCAGCCTCGAGGTCCGTGAAGTCGAAGGCTGCCCGTCCCGCCAGGTGCGGCGGATGCAGCAGCCCGTCGCGATCGAAGGCGCCCTCGTAGGACGCAGGAATCCAGGCGTCGCCGCCGGGCGTAAAGCCCGGCTCGCCGTCGTCGAGAATCCGCATGCCCAGCAGGCCGTTGATGCTCTGGAGCGCATTGCCCGAGAGATCGACGAAGGCCAGGGCGGCGAGATCGGTGATCACGTCGGTCGTGCGCACGTCCTGGTTGTCGAGGGACAGCCAGCGAAGCGCGGCGGCAGCCGCGAGCGGCGAGAGGTCGCGCACGTCGCCCGGGTCGCCGCCGTCGGCATCGAGACTCAGCAGCCGGAGCTCGGGCATCGAGGCCAGGGCTCCGAGGTCGTCGATGGGGTTGAAGTCGAGCGCCAGCAGCTCGAGCCCGGCCAGGCCGACCTGGCTTGCGTCGTCGGCCGCACGGGGCTGGATCACCGAGAGATCGGTGAGCCCCACGTTCGTGAGCGCGAGGCTTCGCAGGCTGGTGAGCCGCTCGAGGCCCGCGAGGTCGAGGACCGGAGGCGCGGGGCCGAAGGGCGCCGCGATGTGGAGCTCCTGGATCTCGGTCAGCTCGCTCGCGAAGACCGGCCGGGCGAGGATCGGGCCCGACGGGCCCTCGACCAGACCGAGATCGAGCGCCTCGGCCACGGCCCGGCCGAGCTCGGGTTCGAACGTGAGGGCGAAGTCGATCGGGCGCGGATTCTCGCGACCCAGCTCGTCGACACGGGGCTCGCGCCTGGACGAGAGGTCGGCGGGGTCCTCCCGCACCTCGGTTGCCTCGCCCACCAGGAAGTCGGTGCCCCCACCGCCGTCCATCCGGTCGCGCCCCTGGTTGCCCACCAGGAAGTCGTCGCCCTCGCCGCCCACCAGCAGGTCGCGATCGAACAGGTCGTGGGTCTGCCCGAGGAAGGGCGCGCTGGCCGCGATCGCAAACGGAACGTCCGCGTCGGCGGGCGTCCCCTCGGTGCGGCGCACCCGAAGGTGATACGTGCCGGCGTCGAGGCGCCGCAGGTCGTGGATCTGGCGGTTCTCGGCCAGCAGCCCGCCCCGGGCGTCGAGCAGGTCGGCCGTCACGCCGGGGATCGCCGCCGCCGAGACCTCGAGCGAGATGTCGGGCACGAACGGCGCGAGGCTCGCGACCTGCACCAGCCCCGAGAGCGACTCCATCCGCAGCACGAGCCGGGTACGGCCGGCGCGCAGGGCATCGCGAATCGCCTGGGTGAGCGCGGCGTCGTCGGGAACCAGCGTGCCCGATGCCGCCAGGTAGCTGACGTCGGGCTCGAGTCCGAGCTCGGGTTCGAGCACGCGGAACGCCACGTCCGCCAGGTTTCCGGCCGTGAGCTGCACGTTCAGGCGCGCGCTCACGGCATCGGGGTCGTCGACGTAGGGCAGCAGCGCGCTCAGGTCGAACACCGCGAGGCCCTGGAGGCCACCCGCAGAGTTTGCGACCAGCCCGCCGGACAGCAGCACGAACAGGCTCGGGTCCATCGACGCCGCCGCCAAGAGCGGGAGCGACTCGTCCACGAGGGCGTCGCGGCCGGTGGAGAGCAGGCGGATCTCGTCGCCCGCCAGGCCGTCGCCGAGCGTGGTGAAGCGGTAGAGCAGCGACTCGGTGCCGTCTTCCAGCACGAAGCGCGGGTCGCCTCCGGCCTCGTCGCCGAACACGCTCGGCTGCCCGTCGCCACGGTCGATCAGGAACCCTCCGCCGCTCGGCAGGGCGCGGTTCTCGAGGTCGCGGATGGGTCCCACGAGCGAGCCGGGTCGGGGCGCGCCGGTCAGCAGCAGCAGGCGGCCCGTGTTCGAACCACCGGGGCCGTCGGTTCCCGGCACCCCGACGCCCAGGTCCGAGCGGAAGTCGCCCTGGAAGTCGACGTTCGGCGTCACGCTCAGCACACCGAGTCCATCGGTGGCCGTCGGCCCGGCGATCGACCAGTCGGCGTCGGTGAGCGTGCGCGGTCCGGTCTCGTCGAAGACGTCGAAGAACACGTGCACGGCCCCGCGGCGGTCCAGGCTCAGGATGTCGAGCGGGTCGGGCATCAGCGAGCTCGAGAGCACGGTGAGGCGGCTGGTCTCCCCGATCGCGAGATCGGCGCGGCCGTTGCCGTCGAAGTCGCCCGCCGTCGCGCCGAGATCCCCCAGGATCGTGACCAGCGGCGACTGCGCGTCGGGTGCCAGGCGGCGGAAGCCCAGGTCGATCGGCGAGGGGTCCGTCGCCAGGTCCACGACGCCCGCGTCGAGATCGGCGCGCGCGCCGCCCCGGAAGATGGCGAGGCTGGCCCCGTCGAGCAGGTCGCCCTCGAAAGAGCCGCTGAAGCCCTCTACGGCGCGGGTGATGCCGAAGTCGTCGTAGCCGTCGCCGTCGAGGTCGCCGAACTCGTAGGCGGCCCCGCCCAGCAGCCAGTCCTGGTAGATCGCCTGGGCGGTGGTGTTCAGGAACGCCCCGCTCGAACCTCCCAGGATCAGGTAGGCGCGGCCCAGCCCACCGGGGAGGTTCTCGATTCGGTCGAAGGCCCCGTTGCCGTCGTCGTCGAAGAACTCGCGAAGCCCGCTCGCGAAGTCGGCATCGCCGACCACGATGTCCTCGCGACCGTCGGCGTCGACGTCGCCCACGACGTGGACGGTGAGCGGAACGTCGGTCGCCCCGCTCGCACCCTCGCGGATCTCTCCGGGCAGGCTCTGCAGGAAGGTCTCGATGTCGGTGTCGTCCGGATCGAACGTGACGAGCGGGCTGAGTCCGGACCCCACACTCGGAACGCTCACCACGTGGACCTGGCCGTCCTGGGCGATCAGGATCTCCTGGGTGCCGCTGCCATCCCAGTCGAGCGTCAGCACCCGGGCGTCCGCGGGATCGAAGTTCACGCTGCCCGGGGCAAAGACGGCCCTTGCCGCAGGCGACCGCGAGTCGACGGGCCCACCGAACACCAGCCGAAGGTCGGGGGCCGACGCCGAGGGATCGGGGACGAACGCCAGGAAGGGCGTGCCCTCTCCATCGAAACGACCCTGGCGCTGGACCGGTCGACCATAGGTGGCGTGATCGAAGACGAGATCGGCCCGGTCGCGGATCGCCTCGGTGCCCGGCTCGAACGGCCCGAAGATCACGTAGGAGCTGCGCAGGTCGCTCACGAAGAAGTCGTCACGCCCATCGCCGTCGAAGTCGCCGATGTCCTGGAGCGCACCGAGTGCGCCCGCCGGGTCCGAACCCTCGAAGCGCCAGGCCTGGTCGAGGTTCGCAGGCTCCTCGCCGATCGAGAGGCCAGGGAGTGCCGCAGGCGTCGACGGCTCGGGCGAGGCGAGTCCCACGCGGAAGATCTCGCGTGGTTCGAGTGCGGGAGGCGGCGCCGGGGTGGTGGCCACCGCTTCGAGCGACGCCCCCGTCACGATGCGGAGCGGCTCGCCGGGCGCGCCGACGAGGCCGAAGTCGTCGAGGCCGTCTCCGTCGATGTCTCCCAGGGGCTTGATGGGCCGCGGGTCGGCCTCGTTCCGGATGACCTGACCACCGCCACCGGTGCCGTACCGGACCGGGAGGAACTCGCCCGGCTCGGACCGGATCACGAGATCCAGCACGTCGTCGCGCTCGCCCTGCCCAAGCCCTGCACCGCCCAGGTAGAAGCCGAGCACCTGCTCCTGGAGGAAGCTCCCAGTCTCGCCCTGGATGGGGGTCTCGAGCAGCGCCGAGACACCGATTTCGGAGGCCGTATCCCCGGCAAGGCCGCCGAGATCGAAGGTCTTCATCATGGGCGCGAGCAGCTGCGTACGCGGGGCCGAAGCCGGATCGGCAGGCAGCAGCAGGTCGCGCGCCGTCACGGTGCCCGTGACGCGCTCGGCCGGCGTCGTGCCGAACAGCACGAAGCCCACGTCCTCGAGATCGGGCGCGTCGCCGGCACCGGGGATCCGGGTCGTGGCCACGAGGTCGCTTCGCCCGTCTCCGTCGAAGTCCACCACGCCCCGACCGCCCGAGACGAACCGCCCGTTGCTGTTCAGCACGCGAAGCACCGAAGAGGCCGGTAGTGCCGAGGTGCCCGCCAGAGGCGTGGTGCCCGGAAGCGCACCGCTCGCCAGGGAGCTCGAGCCGTAGATCACGAAGAGATCGTTGCCGTCTTCGAGACCGAGGTCGTCGATGCCGTCGCCATCGATGTCGCCGAGCGCCCGCACGCCCGTGAGATCGGGCGCCGAGTCGAAGACGGCGACCGCGTCGGCCTCGACCAGGTCGCCCGGGAGGTCGGCGCCGCTGAACACGAGCACGCGGTCCCGGGTGCTGTCGAGGTCGAAGGAGTCACCGATCACGACGAGATCGTTGACTCCATCTCCCGTGAGATCGCCGGCCACCGTCATTGCGCCGGGCCGGCCGACGTCCATGGTGATCGTGGTATCGGCCTCGGCCGCGACGTCGATCTCTCCGTCCCAAGCGCCTGGCGTATCGTCCCCCAGCAGCACGTGGACCCGCGTCGGGGCGCCTCCGAGTACGATCGTGTCAAAGGGCGGTGGGAGAGGGGTCGTAAACCGTGTGGGAACGATGCCGATTTCCGCCCCCACGAGATCATCCGTCCCATCGCCGTCGAGGTCCCCCGGCGACTCCGAGAAGACGGCCCGGAAGACCCGCAGCGTGGGCCCGTTGGCACCTGGTCCGCCGACCGAGGGGTCGGGACCCAGGATCACCTGGGCGAGACTGCCGCCACCCGCCGATGCGTTCCGCACGAACGAGACGAAGTCGTCGCTGCCGTTGCCATCGATGTCACCGAGTGCGACACCGAGCGGACGGTCGAGCGCGTCCAGCGGAGCAAGGTCGAACCCGACGACCTGATCCGGCGTGGCGTGCACGGTCTCGCCAAAGCCGTTCGCGAAGCGCACCTGGTAGGCACCGAGACCCGCCGCGCCGTTGACCGCCGACTGACCGTCGCCCAGACCGAGGCCCGCCGCGGCGGCGCTCGTCGGGTCGCTCACTCGGATCCGGATGTCGGAGGGCCGGATGGGGATCGCGTCGCTCTGGCCTGGAATCCGCTCGAGGCTGCTGGTCGCCGTGAAGACGAGCCGGCCGTCCACGTGGTCGACCTGGACCAGGTCCTTCAGGAAGAGCCTTCGGTCGCTATCGACGTCGGCCAGGTCGATCTGGCTCCGGATCTCGTCGACCACGTCGTCGAGATCCGAGGAGCTGTTGAGGACCACGTCGAGCGTGGCCTCCCCCACGCCGCCGAGCTCGATCGTGAACGAGACCGGGTGGCCGCCGGGCCCCAGACCCGAGAGGTCGACCGGCGCCGCCGCCTCCAGCCGGAAGCGGTTCACGTTGACCACGTGCAGCAGGTAGTGGTCCGGAACGCCCTCCGGCTCGTCGTCGGGTGTGACCGAGGCGATCTCGCCCGATGCGTCGAAGGTGACCCGTGCCGGGAAGAGGTTGTAGTTGAAGCCCGTGAAGAACTCGCTGGGCTCGAACCGCGGGTCGTCGAAGATCGCCTGCGCACGCGGATCGCTGAAGTCGATCTCGATCATCTCGCGCGTGACGAGGGCCCGGTCGGCTTCGCCGAAGCTTCGCAGGGCCAGCGGCGTCTCGAAGAGGTACCAGTCGTCGGTGTCGGCCGGGCCGAACGCCGCCTCGAAGGAGGTCTGGTCGAACGGGCTGATCCCGGGTACGAAGGTTGCGAACGCCGCCGTGTCGTTGCGACCGGTGACTCCCCCGCGCACCGCGAACTCCAGGGCCTCGGGGCTCGCATCGCGGGAGCCGTCGCCCAGCAGCACGTCGTCGCCGCTGCCACCCAGGATGGTGTCGTCGCCCTCGCCTCCGGCCAGCAGGTCGTCGCCGCTGCCCCCGTCGACGAGGTCGTTGCCCGCGCCGCCGAAGAGCTGGTCGTTGCCGGCGCCGCCCAGGATCTCGAGATCGACGAGCGCCCCGCCGGCCTCCCGATCGCCCGGGTCGATGCCCCAGGTTCCCGGCGCGCCCGGCAGCCTGAGCTCGGGGTCGGCGCGCACCTCGTCGTCGCCGGCACCGGTGTCCACCACCAGGCGTTCGACTCCTTCGGCCGCGAACAGGGCGAGGTCGTACGTCCGCGTACCCGGTGCCGAGCCCGTCTCGAACTGCTGGTTCGCGATGTCCCAGCGCGCCGTCGTCACCTCGTAGCGCTGCAGCAGGCCGCTGTAGCGAAGCGCGATCTGGTCCGGGACGGGGAGTCCCCTGCGGTCGAGGTCACCGCCAAGGACCAGCACGCGATCCCGGCCCTCCCCGCCGAAGAAGAGGTCTTCCTGCCCGCCGGCCTCGGGCAGCACGTCCGTCTGCACCTGGAACGTGTCGTCGCCGCTTCCGCCGAAGAGCAGGTCCTGTGCGAGCGAGTCGCGCCCGCCGGTGAGCACGTCGTTGCCGGCCTGGCCGAAGATGAAGTCCTCGCCCGACCCGCCCGCCAGCACGTCGTCGCCCGTGCCGCCCAGGATGATGTCGCGTCGCACCAGCTCGGTACGCGTGGCCAGGTCGACCAGCACCGGCTCGCCACCGCCGAGCTGGAAGTCGAGCTCGTAGCGGGTGGGCGTCGCGTCGGAGGTGACGCGAAGCCAATAGGTCACCCCCTGCGAGAGCGCATCGAGCGAGATCCCGTCTTCGAGCCGGCCGGAGAGGTCGAGGCGGTCGAGGCCACCGTCGCCCACCTGGGTCTCGAGCGCGTAGGCCGCCGTCTCGGCCCCCGTCGGGCCCGACACCCGCATGGCGTAGGCGCCCGGAGCCAGGCCCGCCAGGGACAGCGTGGCGCCGGTCGCGCCGACGTCCGCCACCGTCTCGGCCAGCGTGGCGCCGTCGGCGAGTCGCACCAGCTCGAGGCGCAGCGCGTCGGCACCCGCTTCCTTCGCCAGGCCGACCGTGCCGCGCGCGCCGGGGGTCGCAACCCCCTGGTGCAGACCGAGCGCGCTTGCCGCGACCGCATCGGCAGAGACGACTTCGAGATCGAGCCCCACCTCGCCGAGTTCGAAGCCCAGGCGCCCGTCATCGAGCACGACCTCGAGCGGCACGGCGACGCCCGCGTCTTCGAGCGCGTTCTCGACGGCCTGGGCGACGAGATCGCGAAGCGCCGGCCGACTCGAGACCGAGGCGGTATCGGCGGCGGCGAGGACCACGGCGATGGCATCGCCGTCTCCGATGCGTAGGCTGAAGTTGGCGTCGGCCGAGAGCGGCCCGGCGATGGCGCGCGTCGCCCCGAGCAGGCGCGCGGGCGACGCCTCGAGGTCGAAGCGCAGCCAGTCGACGTCCCCCGCCCGGTCGAGGCTGAGCCCATCGATGCCCGCCAGCGTCTCGATCGCGGGCAGCGGGTAGGCACTCGCCTCGCCGCCCGAGACCTGGCCCTCCGCGAACCCGATCTCGGTCAGGTCACCGGCCAGCCCCGTGATCGCGAGATCCGTCCGCTCGACGAAGCCCGTGGGAACGAAGGCGAGACGCCCCTCCAGCACCTGCACGACCAGACGGCTCGCCAGCCCGGCGTCGGCGAGCTGCCCATTCAATGCGTCGGCGAGGGCGGCCACGCCCTCGCGCGCCGGATCGGCGTCGACCTGCAGCGAGACCGGCGTGCCGTCCACGTCGAGGGTGAATCGCAGCTCGCCCGAGGTCGCGCCCGAGACGGGTGTGCCCACCAGGATCTCGGTGCGATCCGGAGGCGGATCGACCGAGACCGGGCTCGAGGTGCGAAGGGGCACGGCCGCGTCGTCCGGCACGTCGAAGAGATCAAGCGTCAGGTCGTCGAGGACCGAGTCGCTTCGCAGTACGAGCGATGCGCCGGCGGGATCGTCCGCCAGCTCGAAGCGGTACCAGTCGACGTCCTCGGGGTTGTCGAGGGTGAGTCCGGTGAAGAGCCGGTCGCCCGAGAGCCCTGCCGCGCCGCCGGCCTCGAGCCCCGCTTCGAAGCCCAGCTCGAGGGCGGCCACCGCGTTGGCGGACACTACCAAGAGCGAGCCCTCCCCTCCGACCGAGCTACGGCCGAGCACGAGGCGGTCACCAAGCCGGCCGGCCTCCACGCGGGATGCGATGCCGGCCGCTTCGAGCGCCGCCTCGAGATCGGCCACCAGCGCCGAGAGCGTCGCGTTGCCCGCCGTCTGCGCCGCTTCGATTCGAAGCTCGACCGCTTCCTGCCCGTCGAGCAGCAGCTCGAAGACGGCATCGTCGGTGAGCTGGCCGTTGATCGGGGCGGCCGTGGCGCCGGTCAAGACGGCGGGCTCACCCAGCGCGAAGGCGCTCTCGGGCTCATCGTTGCGGCCCGCTAGGGTCGGGCCCTCGGTGCGATCGGTGAGGATGGCGTTGCCCGGGACGATCTCGACGCGGTCGTCGCCGGCGCCCGCGTCCACCCAGACGGTGGTCTGCACGGTCGGCCCGACGGTCACCTGATCGTTGCCGTCCAGGGCATCGATCAGGATCGCCTGGAAGCTGCCCTCGGGCGGCAGGATCGCGCGGAGCAGATCGATGCGGCGATCCTCGAGGTTGGCGAGGGCCTCGCCGCGCTCCTCGAGGTTGGGCGTATCGAGCGCTGCAAGGTCGAGCAGCACGTCCTCGGGGTCCCAGATGCGGCGGCCGTTCTCGTCGACGGCATCGAAGTCGAGCGAGAGCTGGGCGGCGAAGGTGAAGTTGCCGTCGTTCTCGGTCAGCCGCGTCACCAGGTGGCGGTTCTGGAGCAGCCCCGGCTCGGTCACGAAATCGACCGAGATGATGTCGTTCAGGTTCGAGCCGCCCACGTACCAGACCTGGCCGGTGGCGCGTGCGAAGTCCTTCCAGGCGTCGCCAGCGAGGCCGCCGTCCAGGTCTTCGAAGCGCGTCCCGTCGGCGCGGTAGAGGATGTCGCTGCCGCCATTGCCGAACAGGAAGTCGAGGCCCGTGCCGCCGAAGAGCCGCTCGCCTCCGCTTCCCCCGACGATGCGGTTGAGACCGGTCGACTGCTGCGCGAAGGGCGCCGAGATGCCATCGGCATCGAGCAGCCCGTCCCCGTCGAGATCACCGTCGTTCGAGGCCAGCGTACCGTCGGGCCGCTCGAACACGCCGAAGTCGTCGATCACGACGGCCAGGCTGCCCGCCGCGGTCTCGAAGAAGACCTGACCCTCGGCGTCGGCGCCGACGCTCACCTGCCCGGCCAGGCTGGTCGCGCCGATCGCCGCGGCGAGCTGGCCGACCAGGTCGGCGAGGCCGGTGTTGCCCTGGGTGGCGGATGCCGCCAGCGCGACCGTCACCGCCTCGGCGTCGCCCACGGCCAGGCCCAGGCGCAGGTCGCCGCGCAGCACGCCATCGAGCGGTCCCGGCGCATCGCCCGCGATCCGCGCCAGCCCGCCCTCTCCCGGCTCTGCGGACTGGCCCACCCGCAGGTGGAGCTGCGTCACCGCGGGGCTCGGATCGAACGACCACGCGTAGAGCTCGTTGCGCCCCGCCCCGCCGAGCAGATCGTCGTTGCCGCGGCCGGCGAAGAGAAGGTCGTCGCCCTGCTGGCCCCAGACCCGGTCGTCGCCATCGAAGCCGAACAGCACGTCGTCGCCCGAGCCGCCGTCGATCCGGTCGCGCGCATCGCTACCCAGGATCTCGTCGTTGCCCGAGCCGCCGAGCAGCACCCCCACGAAGTCGCGGCTTCGTGCGGACAGGTCGCTCACGTCGAGCGCGAAGAGGTTCTCGGCGGGGAGGTCCTCGCGCAGCATCTCGATGCGGTCGTCGCCCCCGAGACCCGAGATCTGGATCTGCTCCACCACCGGTACGCCCGCAGCATCGCGCCAGCGGGCCGACAGGTCGCGGCCGTTCAGCTCGACCAGCAGCCGCGGGAAGGTCTCGCCGGCGAAGGTGCGCTGCCCCACCCGGATCTGGTCGTCGCCGAAGGTCCCTTCCGCGATCAGGACGTCGGTCTCGTCATCGTCGGGGCTGGGCTGGTCGGGCGCCTCGCCGCCGTGCCCGTCGAACAGGTCGTCGAGCACGTTGTAGTCGGCGCGCGTGTCGAGCAGCAGGAGGTCGCGACCGCTTCCGCCCCGCAGCGAGTCGCCCGCCTCGGCGAGCCCGCCGGGCGTCGGGTCGGCGCGCCGCCCCTCCTGGCCCTCGAGCCAGTCGGGGTCTTCGCCTCCCCAGAGTGCGTCGGCGCCACCGCCTCCGAAGAGCTGGTCTTCGCCGGCACCGCCGAAGAGCTGGTCGTCGCCGCCCTCGAGCGCCGCGCGCGCGCTCTCGGCGTGGTCCGGCCCGGCGAGGATGTCGCCGAGCAGGATGTCGTTGCCGTCGCCCCCGAAGAGCAGGTCCGAGCGCAGGTTGCCCTTGAGCTCGTCGTTGCCCGCGCCGCCGTGCAGCTCGTCGCCTCGACGCGCGGTCTCGGCACGCAGGGTGGCCTCGCTTGCGGCGAGCGTGATGGGCGCGTAGGCGAATAGCGTGTCGCGACCGTCTCCGCCGAACAGGCGCTGGCCCGCCTGCACGTGCTCGCCGTCGACGTCCACGCCCGCCTCGCCGAACAGCACGTCCTGGCCGAGGTCGCCGTAGAGCTGGTCGAGACCGTCGCCCCCGCGCAGCAGGTCGTCGTTGCCGCCGCCGCGCAGGACGTCGTCGCCGGCATCGCCGAAGAGGCGGTCGTTCGAGGCGCCACCATCCAGGTAGTCGGCCTCGGAGCCACCGCCGAGATCGTCCTCGCCCGCGCCGCCGAACAGCAGGTCGCTTCCGGCACCGCCCCGCAGCACGTCGTCGCCGTCGCCGGGGAGCCCGTCGAGACTCTGGCCCGCGACGGCGATGGGCGTGATCTCGGGCAGCACCAGCCCCTCGACACGCGTCACCGCACCCTCGGCCTGGAGCTCGTCGAAGAAGAGCGGCCGGGTGAAGAGCTCGGTGCGCGTGGGATCGAGGTCCTCGAACCCGATGGTCTCGAAGTCTCCCCAGAGGACGTCGGCATCCGCGTCACCGGACAGGAAGTCCGAACCGCCCTCGCCGACCAGCAGATCGACACCTGCGCCGCCGAAGAGCCGGTCGTCGTCTTCGCCGCCGCGCAGGACGTCGTCGCCCCCGTCGCCGAAGATGCGGTCGCGGCCGGCTCCACCGAGCAGCGTGTCGGCATCGGCTTCGCCGCGCAGCTCGTCGTCGCCGTCGTCGCCGCGTACCAGGTCGTCGCCCGCGCCGGCCAGCACGGTGTCGTCGCCGGTACCGCCCTCGATCTCGTCGTCGCCGGCGAGCGCGACGATACGGTCGTTGCCCGCGGCGCCGAAGATCACGTCGCGGCCGGTGTCGCCGAAGATCTGGTCGTCGCCGCTGCCGCCGTCGAGCAGATGTGCGGGCGTGGTCTCGCCGGGTACACCGCCGGTCTCGTCGACGCCCGCGAAGATCAGGTCGTCGCCGGCACCGCCGAAGAGCGAGTCGCTTCCCCCGCCACCCCGAATGATGTCGGCGTCCCCGTCGCCCATGGCCACGTCGTCGCCGGTGCCCCCGTCGAGCACGTCGAGCCCGGCACCGCCCAGCAGGATGTCGAAGCCCGCGCCGCCTTCGAGCACGTCGTCGCCGCCGCCGCCTTCCAACGTGTCCGCGCCCTGCTCTCCCAGCAGGCGATCGGCGTCCTCGCCGCCGCGCAGCACGTCGCCGTCGCGCCCGCCTTCGAGCAGGTCGATGCCGATGCCACCCTCGAGCACGTCGGCGCCGCGCCCGCCGCGCAGCACGTCTTCGCCCGCATCGCCGAAGAGCTGGTCATCGCCCTCGTTGCCGCTGAGGTCGTCCTCGTCGTCGCCTCCGCGCAGCAGGTCGTTGCCGAGCCCACCCTCGAGGATGTCGGCCCCGCCCTCGCCCAGCAGCTGGTCGTCGCCCAGGCCGCCCACCAGCAGGTCGGCGTCGTCACCGCCTTCGAGCGTGTCGTCGGCCAGGCCCCCGCGCAGGGTGTCGCGGCCGGCGCCGCCGCGCAGCAGGGCCGCCCCGCCACCGGCCTCGAGCAGGTCGTCGCCGTCGCCTCCCGACAGCTCGACATCCACCACCACGCCCGAGGCGATCAGGATCTGGTCATTGCCCGCACCGCCGTCGGCCACGATGCGCGTGACCCCCGCAAAGGTGCGCTGGAGACCCAGGGCGTCGACGATCACTTCGCCGGGGTCGGTTCCGGCGAGCACCTTGAACACCTCGTCGCCGTCGGCCACGTCGCCGAACTTCCGCTCCGCGGCGCGGGAGCCCATGTTCAGGAACAGCGTGTCGCCCTGCTGGGTCGCGATCCGGGGGCTCTTGTCGGGCCGGTCGATCTCGAAGTCGAGCAGCACCACGTCCCCGAAATCCTTCTTGAAATCGAGGATCGTGATCGGGCCTGCCTTCACCTTGACGAACGCGAGCAGCGCCGCGCGCACCTCGCCCGAGACGTCGAACACGTGGATGGGGCCCAGGGCGAGGCTCTCGTCGATCTCCGCGAAGCGGACCTTGCCGTCCTCGTTCGGGTCGTGCAGGTCGAGGTCGACGCCGGCGAAGAGCCCGCCTCCCACGCCAGCCTTGGCGATGGCCAGGTTGAGCGCGGCGGTGGCGGTGATCACGCCGCGCAGGGCCACCTCGGGGATCTCGCCCGTGACCTTGCCGTTCTCCTCCTTCTTGAAGTCGATCAGGAAGAAGCCGTCGACGATGCGCTTCGGGTCGTCGAGGGCAAAGGCCTGGCGGAAGCCGAACGTGTCGAAGCCGAGACCCAGCTGGGCCTGGACGGAGATACCGCCGAAGAGGTTCACGCCCAGCGGCCCGATGATCGGGAAGAACTGCTCGTACGAGAACGCGAGCTTGAGCGGCGGCAGGATCAGCTTGACGAGGTCGACGTCCTGCCCCAGGAACAGCGGGAAGATCGACGCCGGGTCCTTCCAGAGCGGGATCTGGAAGCCGGTATCGCCGACGCCCTCGAGTGCATTCAGGTAGGCCTGGCCCTGGCTGCTGAGCCCCGCCGTGGGGTCCGGGATCGCGCCCACGTTCGTGAGCGCCGAACGGATGTCGGCGATGGCGTCGAAGTTGGCGAGCGAGCGGACGTCCGCCACCTGGTCGTCGATGCGGAAACTGCCGAGCGAGATCATCCCGTTCTCGACGGGCAGGCTCGCGAGCTCGTCCAGCTGGATGACCGCCTCGATCCAACGCGGGTCGACATCGCCGTAGAGCCGCGCCAGGTCGAGGAAGGTGATCTCGCCCGCCAGATCGGACAGGACCGGGATGGGCGTCTTCAGCACCGACAGGATCGGGCGCAGCGGCGCCAGGAAGTCCTGCACCTTGTCGAAGATCGGCTGCAGGAAGTCGTCGAAGAACTCACCGACGTCGAACTTCACGTCGTCGAACGCAATGATCGGCGCCGCACCGAATGCCGCGCGATCGCCCATGGGGTCGCCGCCGGCGAAGTCCCAGTCGAGCAGGAAACCCGTCTGGAGCGACGGGAAGTTGCCGCTCGCCCCGATCTGCGCCTCGAGATCGAGGTCGACGATGGCGCGGCCGATGGGGAACGAGGCGCTCAGGTATTGCGAGGGCGAAAGCGCCAGCAGCTCGCCGAAGGTGAGCCGCCCGTCCGCATCGAAGAGGTCGACGTTGAGTGCCGCATCGAGCGAGCTGCCGCGATCGCGCGCGATCAGCTGCAGGAAGGCCAGCGAGCCCGTGGCCGATAGCCCGGGAATCGCGGCACTCAGCTGCAGGGAGAGCTCGTCGAAGGTGAACCCGGTGTCGCTGTCGAACCGCTGGCGGTCCGTGAGCAGGTAGACGCCCTCGGTCTTGCTGATGCCGATGCCCACCAGCCAGTCGAAGCTCGCCTGGAGCTCGATGTTGCCGTCGATTTCGAGGCCCAGCGCGTCGAAGCCCAGGTCGAAGGCCAGCTCTTCGTCGAACACGAGATCGCCGCCCAGGTCGAAGGCCAGCTCGACGCGCCGGTCCGAGGCGTTCGTACCGTCTTCGAGCACCTGCACGTCGCCTCGGTCGAAGGCCCCGCTCCCGTCGCGATCGCGCAGGAACCCGAGCCCCCCCGGCCCGAAGGCGTTCACGATGGCGTCCTGCACCGCGCCCAGATCGGGCTCGAGCACGATGCCCAGCGCATCGCGCAGGTCGTCGACGAAGTCGCCCACCTTAGCGAGCTGATCGCCGATGAACGGGATCTCGAAGCCGAAGACCTCGCCGTCGAGCGCGTCGCCGACCAGGGTGAGGATGCCGTCCCAGCTGCTGAAGAGTGCCGTCAGGTTGTCGGCGATCGCTTCGAGCTCGGCGGCGATGGCAGAGAACAGGCCCGGCGGGACCGTGACGGCCAGATTCTGCGTGGCGAGATCGAAGCTGGCGGTGATCGCGCCCTTGTCGGCCACCGGCGTGGGGAAGGCGAGCGGCAGCGCCAGGTCGAGCCCGCCGGTCAGGGTGCTCGTGAAGCTGGGAAGCTCGCCGGCGAGCAGGTCGACCGGTGCGTCGAGGTCGACGGACCAACCGGCCCGGCCGCCGCTGCCGTCGCCGAGCGTCGCGCGACCGTCGCGCACGAAGAGACCCGCGGCACCCAGCGATGCGTCGAGGTCGAGGGCCGCGTCGAACCCGGCGGAGAGATCGAAGCCCGCATCGGCGAGTCTCACGGAGGGAGAGAGCGGATCGGTCAGGTCGAGCTCCAGCGCCAGCCCGAATTCGGCACCCGCCCCGTAGTCGAGCGCGCCCGACCCCGACAGCACCGAGCCCAGGCCCGCCAGGTCGATGCCCAGCGATCCGAGATCGAACTGGAACGGCAGGCTTCCGCTGACGTCGCGGCCCAGGTCGACGTCGAAGCGAAGCACGTCGTTGGCGAAGCTCGGCGCCAGGGTCGAGGCGCCGAACTCCTCGATGATCGCGTCGACCAGCTTCACCTGGAAGTCGTCGAGGGTGAGCGGCCGATCGGCTTCGAGCTGGTCGATCACGCGACCGAAGGCGTCCGACGGGTCGCTGCCGAACAGGTCGAGCACGCTCTTGCCGATTCCGGGGATCTGGAAGTCGAGCACGCTCTCGACCGGCCCGCCGATGAAGCCCTCGACCTGGCGCAGCGCGGCCAGCACCTGATCGAGGGCGAGGTTGCGCAGGCCCGCGAGCACGTCGAGGTCGAGATCGAAGGCCGTGGTGATCGTCGAGAGGTCGTCGAGGTCCGGGATCCCGACGTTGATCTTCGGGATTCCCGCGCCGCTGGCGAGCAGGTACGAGGGCGTGACTTCGACGGGCAGATCGAGGATGCCCGAACCGGAGAGGTCCACGGTCACGAGGTCGGTGGGGTCATCGAGCCCGTCGAGCAGCTCCTGGACCGTGGTACGCCCGTCCGCGTTCGGATCCTCGAGAGCGATCATGACGCCGCCCTGGATCCCGACCTTGCCGCCCACCACGTCGATGCCCACGGCCAGCCCGCCGGTGCCGAGCCTCGCCGCGGCATCGACGGATTCGGCCAGGAGCGACAGCTCGGCGTCGAAGGTGGTGTCCTGGAGGAAGAGGCGATCGAGGAACGAGTCGCCGTGCAGCGGTGCGCCCCGGATCACGCCGTCGGCATCGGCGTCGGAAGTGAGGATGCCGAGCAGCACCCCCGCGCCGGATCCATTGAGCGCCCCCACGGCGAAGCGATCCGAGTCGCCGTCGTGGTCGAGGTCTTCGAGCTCGAGCGACTTGCCGTCTGCCGCGATGCGCACGTCCACGCGGTTGCTCGTGGCGGTCTCGATGCGGTCGATCACCTGGTCGAGGTGCGTGAGGCCGGTCAGGTCCACGTCCACGGTGGTGGCGTCGCTGCGCGTGATCCTCAGGTGCGGCGCACGCTCGGCCCCGAGCTCGCCCGGCAGGGTGTCGCGGATCTGGGCCAGGGACGTCCCGTCCCCGAGTCCGGCGCCGCCCTCCGAGAGGCCGAAGCCCGCGCCGAGCTCGCCGAGCGTGATGCCGAAGGTGAGGCCCGCGTCGATGCTGCCCGTCGCCTCGAGGATGCTGCTGGCCTCCTGCCCCGCGGCATCGAAGCCGAACTCCTCGGCCCCCGAAATCGCCAGGCGCTGCACCTTGCTGCGCTTCGAGTAGAACGAGAGCTTGTCGCCCTCGACGCGCACGCCCACACCTTCGACGAAGTCGGTGTCGTCGAGCTTGGCCGTGAGGTCCGCTTCGAGCTGGGCGGCGAGCTCGCCCAGGGAGGTGTTGCCGCTGGTGTCGCCGACGGCGACCTCGACGTCCACCAGGTCGTTCACGCGCAGCGTGAGCGTGCCGTCGCCGCCCGTGGGCTGGCCGTCGGCGGGCCCGTCGTTCGCAGCCCGCAGGCGCACGAAGGCCGCGACGCCTGCGATGTCCCCCAGCTCGAGGTCGAAACCGAAGGGGACGGCGTCGACCTCGAACGACTCATCGAACGCGAGCGCGAAGGTGAGCTCCTTGGTGCCGGTGTCGTACGCCACGGTGATCGACTCGCCCAGCGCCTCGTCCAAGCGCTCGGCGAGCCGCTCCTGCAGCTCTTGGAGGGTCGAGAACGAGATGGGCCCGCCTTCGAGACCGTCGGCCAGGCCCAGCGCAGCGCCTCCCGACTCGAGAGCCAGGCGCTCGACGGTGCCGTCGGTGGCACGCAGGGCGATGCGCCCGTTCGAGAGCTCGGCCTCGACCTTGCCCACCAGCGATGCGGGGAGCGACGAGGCCAGCGCCTCGTTCACGTCGGAGACCAGATCCTCGGCGGTGGCGTTGGTCGCGTCGGCGCGCACCAGGGCGTAGATCACCTGGTCGCCGTTGATGCGGATCTTGAGGTTCGCGTCCTCGACGAGGCGACCCAGGTCGGGAGCCTTGCCCTCGCCCACCAGGCGCACCTGCTCCATCACGGCGCTCGTCACCTTGGCCAGTACGCCGTCGAGATCGACCACGTCGCCGATCGTCACGCCATCCGTGAAGGGGATCTCCTTCGCGAAGAGGCTGGTTCCGCGGAGATTGGCGAGCCAGTCCTGCAGCTGGGTCACCACGCCGAGCAGCGCCTGGGCGCCCAGCCCACGGAAGTCGAGCAGCGCCTCGAAGTTCTCGGTCTGGAACGCGAGCGGGTCGCTGAAGAGCGCCGTGGTGGGCAGGAACACGCGCGGCGTGGCGCTCGCGGCGAAGTCGACGTCGCCGAGGCTCGCCTGGATCGGCAGGTCGAGGGCCAGGGTGGCCGTGACGTCGACGTCGAGAAGCTGGTCGATGGGCGTGGCCAGGATCTCGGCCAGCGTGGTGCGCGCATCGCCGCTCGGGTCCTGGAAGTCGACGGTGAGGCCCGCCTGCAGGTCGAGGCTGCCGTTCTCGATCCCCACTCCGAGCAGCCCCACCCGCGCGCTCGCATCGAGGTCGGCGATCTGGAGCGACGCCTCGAGAACGGGGTCCTGCTGCACCTCGAGAAAGAACGCCTCGGTGGGGTTCGTGATCTGCGTGAGATCGATGCCGAGGTCGAAGTCGAAGGCGAAACGCGACTCGAACGTGCCGGTGACGTCGACGTCGGTCTCGAGACCGAGCCCGCCTGCGGCCCCCAGGTCGAGGGCAATCTCGTCGCTGCGGTTGGCATCGAGACTGAGGTCGAAGCGCAGGACGTCGTCGATCAGGCCGGTGTCGACCCCGGCCGCGAGGTCGAGCGTGAGACCCGGCACCTCGATCGTCTGCTCGAAGATCGCGTCGAAGATTCCGTCGACGGTGGGGAACTCGTCCTCGGCCAGACCGTCGAAATAGGTCGCGACGGGATCGCGCAGGCCCTTCCGCAGAATCTCGCCGGCGTCGAGCAGGTCGCCGATGGAGGAGCCCACGATCGGAATCGACGCCGCCAGATTGCCAAGCCCACCGAGGCCGTCGCCGAAGGCCGCCAGCGCATCGAGGCCGGCGAGCACCGTGTCCTGCAGATCCTGGTTGAGCTCGACCAGCAGCTCCTCGCCCGCCGCCTGCAGCCCGAACGGATCAGCGAGATCGGCCCAGCCGAAGCTCAGGGTGTCGCTGACCTCGACGCCCAGGATGTCGGCCTTCGCCGTGGCGGTGAAGCGCACGTCATCCGCGCTGGGGTTGCCCGTGAGCGTCACCGCAGCGAGTTCGGGCTCGAAGTTCCCACCGTCCTGGAACCGGAAGAGCCCGTCCCGCTCGCCGGTGAACGGGTCGGCGTCGGGCTCGCGAAGGTCGATGCCGATCTGCACCATCGGGTCGAGCTCGAGCTGCACGTCCTCGAGGGCCACCGAGATCAGGCCGAAGTCACCGCTCAGGTTGGTCTCGCCCAGGGACAAGCCGTCGATCACGATCTCCGGATCGTCGCCGGAGAGGTCGACGTAGAAGCCCGCCGCGTCGAGGCCGAACACCAGGTTCGCGCGCACGTCGACCATCACCTCGGCCAGGCCCGAAAGCTGCACCGAGTCGCCGAATGCTGCGAGGCCCAGCTCACCGCCGGCCTCGAGCGTCTTCACGATCTCCACGTCGAACCGGACGCCGGCGGCGTTCTCGGTCGCGGTGACGTTGCCCGCAACGTCGTCGAGCCCATCGAGGGCTTCGCGAACCGCGTTCAGATCGGAGAGCTCGTCGCCAATGTCCGCAAGGCGGAAGTCGCCTGCGATGCCCGAGAACAGACGCCCGAAGAGTTGTCCCTGGTCCGGAGCCGCTCGATCCGTGCTCTTGGGCGCCACGAGCTGTTCGACATCGGGAACCGAGGCGCTGACCTTGCCGCCACCATCCACGTCGAGCGGCTGGAGCCCGGTATCGCCAACGGGGGGAACATCGGTTCGGTTCTGGAGCGTCTGGCCCAGGAGGTCGCCGAACAGCGGCAGGTCGGCCAGCCCGAACCCCTCGCCGATGGGAACGCCCGTCAACCACTCGAGCCCGCCCGCGACCTGGCCCAGCTTCTGCTCCGGCGTCAAAGCGGGAAGCCGAAGCTCGAACGGGGACACGTCGAACAGCTCGATCTCGAGTAGCGCGCCGCCTTCGGCCTTCAGGTTGCCGATCACGATCCGGCGCAGACCCTGAACCGGATCCTGCTCGTCGGAGACGAGGAAGTCGCCGGGACTGAAGTCGAAGTCGACGGTGACCGCGTTGCGATTGCCCTCGACGCGGATCTTCCCGGGTAGCCGTACCTCCGTGTCGATCTTGATCGTGTCGCCCGTGCCACGCGACACGAACAGGATCTCCGGGGCGCTCTGGACCGACGGCTTCGGGACGGCGGCACCGTCCTCGCGCGTGACCGCGATCTCGGTCCCGTCCACCTCCACCTCGATCACGCCGCCCCCGCGCGAGCGCAGGTCGTAGAAGTGCGGCAGCGTGTCGTCCGACGTGATGATGAAGCTGCCCGGCTCGATGTCTCGGGTGGGATCGAAGTCCGCCGGCGCCGCCGTCCCTTCCACGGCCGAAGGCGCACTCGATGGACTCAGGCTCACGAAGGAGCGCGGCTCGAGCCGGGCACTGGCGTCGGCGAGCTTCCAGACTCCGCGCCCCAGGGTCCCGACGAGCAAGACGTCGCCGGTATCCCGGTTCGCGATGGGGGTGCCGGGCGTGAGCAACGTGCGCTTCGGCTCGTAGTGGATGTCCGTGACGATCGCGTTGGGGAGTCCGGTGCCGAGTTCGATCCAGTCCTTGCGGAACTGCCCGGTGGGTAGCTTGGGATAGTTGGCACCTGCGTTCGGATCGCCCACCGGATTGGGCACCCAGAACACGCCTGACTGCGCACCCACCAGAAGGACGTCGAGCTTGTCGGTACCACTCCCGACCTTCACGATTTCGGCCGAGCGGATCTCCGTGTTGCGCCCCGTCGGAACGAGATCGCCCGTGATCTCCTTCCACTTCTTGCCCCCATCCACGGTGGCGAACACATGGTTGGCATCGACGACGTAGGCCACCTTCCAGTTGGTGGGATCGAGCACGATCTCCCGGATCTGCTTCACGCCCTTGAGCTTGGTCACGGTGTCGAATCGACCGATGCGGCTCGGCGTGTCGCCACGCACGTAGACGTGATCGCCTCGCGCGACGTAGAGCACATCCGGCGCGTTCGTTCCGTCCGGGTTCATTCCCCCGTAGGCCATGGCCGAGACGAGATCGTCCCGCTTGTTGCCCTTCGCGCGGGCTCCGAACTGATCGCGGAGGCGTCCCTTGCCATCGAGGCGTTGGGGGTTGTTGCCCTTGCCCCCGGGCTGGCGCACCTCGCGCGAGACGACGTTGCCCCGGTCGATCGCCTCGTAGACGCCGTGGAAGCCGACGACCATCCGCAGAGGGTCGATCGTGTTGACCGCGAACGGGATGTTGGCGAATCCGCTGAAGTTGCGGTCGGCTGCCGCGAGCCCGCTGCGATCCGCCGCAGCCGCGCTGCTGCGCAGCGTCACCCGCTGGAACGCCTGGCGAGCGTTCGCGCTGTCGTACTGCGCCCGGAAGAAGCTCTTGAGGTTGTTGCCCAGGTAGTAGCGCCAGGCTTCGTGGGTACCATCCGACCGCAGCTCGACGGCCACGTCCTGGTAGCCTCCGTCGCCTCCCGTCACGACCTCCCAGGCGGGTCTGCCGGCCGGGTTCGTTCCCTTGGTCCGCTGCTGCGTGCCGTTGTCCTGGGTACCGATGACCTCGACGTCGTTCAGCGGGTCGTAGGCGAGGCGCAGGACCTCATTCGTCGCGAGCGTCCCGTTGACGGACTCCCAGTTGCGCAGCGGACTCGACGGGTTGTTCAGGCGATGGACACCGCCGTCGTTCGCACTGAGTAGATGGCCATTGGGGTCGAAGGAGAAGCCCCGGCTGTCCGCATGGGGGGAGCTGCCGAACTGGAGCGCACCCGGCGCGACGAGCGTGTTGTTGCCCACGACCTGGACGCTTTGGACGTTGGCGAGATTGGAGGTGTCGAGTCGGAAGATGCGGGCTCCGAAGATTCGCAGCCCGGCACTGTTCACTCCCCCGCCCGTCGTCTGGACGACCGGCTGCCGATCCCCGCCCACGTAGATCACGTCGGGCCTCGTCGGGTCGACGACCATCGCGAGGTTCTTCAGGCCCTGACCGCCCGGATTCACGCCGAAGAACTGCGCGGGCTGGAGCGCCCCGCCCTGAAGCACCTGCTCGTTGGTGCCCGGCGTTCCAATCACGAACGACCAGTTCTGACCCAGGTCCGGCGACTTGAAGATGCGGACGAGACCCGGGCCCCTGCTGGTTCCGGTCTGCTGCGCGACGACCGCGGCGTAGATGCGGGGGCTCGCCCCGCTGCTCGCCGCGAGCACGATGCGCTGGGCCTTGCTGAAGTCGAAGTTGCCGCCGCCGATCGGATCGGCCACCGCTCGCGAGACGAGGGTCCAGTTCTCTCCGCCATCGTTGCTGCGGTAGATGCCGCTCGCGGCCTTCTGGATCGTGTTGGCCATGAACAGCACGTCGGGATGCTGGAGATTCACCCCGGGCTTGGAGACCGCAACGACCGAGTCGATGAAGCGCCCGCCCTTGGACTGAAAGCTCTTACCCTCGTCCGTACTGACCTGGACCCCCTTGAATGTCCCCAGGACGATTCGTCGTGCTCCGAACTCGCGGGTGACGACGATCGACGTGATCTCCTTGCCCTTCAGATCCTTCTGTCCGCGTAGCTCCCATGTCGTCTTTCCATTCGAGCCGACGGTCCCCCGGAGCAGACCGATCGCCTGCTCACCCGAGATGCCTGAATTCGAGAAGGCGCCCGTTCCTGCCCAGAGCACATTGGTGTCGTACGGGTCGAACACGATCGTGCTGATCGCGAGTGAACCGAGGTCGTCGGTCTGGGCCTCCCACACGGGCACGGCCGCGTCGAGATCGGGGGTGAACCAGATGCCGCCGTTCACAGTGGCGGCCCAGGCGGCCGTCTTGCCGCCCACGGTTCGCGAGATCACGTGCTGAACGGCCCCCGCGACCTTGATGTCCTCGGTCAGGCCTTGCGTGTTCGAGATGTCGACCCCGTTGCCGAAGACCTTGCCACTGGAGCCGAAGGGTCCGATCTCGTCCCAGACGAACAGCCCCGGGACCTGGACTTTCGGGCCGAGCTGCGCGGGCGGGACCGGATCATTCGCGGGAGCCGAAGCGGGCGCGACGGGTTGCCCATCGCCGGTCAGCAGCTCGAGGCTGGGCACGATCTCGTTATCGCCGCCTACGTCGGGAAGCAACGCGACCGGGTCGGCCGAGAGCAGCATGCGCGGCTCGAGTGCATCGAGCACGAACCGCTTGCGGTGGCGGCGGCGCGAACGGCTCCGCCGGAACCACCTCGGTGTCTTGCGTGCCTGGATCCGCTTGGACAACTCTCGCTCCGGGTGCGCACGCGAATCCTACCACGCGCCCTACGCCATACGGTGACGATCCACACACATGGCGAGACACGATCCAGCGGCCCGAGTCGTCCCGCGAATGGGACCCGCGTGCACCCGAATCGACCCGTGCACTAGGGAAAGCCCCAGGGAGCGTTCCGGGCAAAGCCGGATCGCGCGCGGCTACCCGTCCCCGAATCGCACGCGACAGCGGAGCCCCGCCGGGATCGCATGGTCGGCGTTCGGGATCTCGAGGCGCACTCCGAAGGTGCCGCTCGCAGCGTCGACCACCGGGTCCACCACGGTGACGCTGGCCCGGGTCGGCGTGAGCCCGCGGCCCTCGGGGACCACCGTGGCCGTGTCCCCGACGGCGATGGTGCCGAGCCGGTCGACGGGGGCGAAGACCTCGACGTAGAGCGGATCGATCTCCGCGACTTCGAGCACCTGCGGCGGGTCGGCGTACTCGCCCGCCGAGATGATGCGGCGCACGACCACGCCCGAGACCGGGCTGCGGATGGTGCGCCGCTCGAGGCCCGCCTGGGCACGTCGCAGCTCGAGCTGCGCCACCCGGTTGACCTCGCGCGCCTCCTGCAGCTCGAGCTCGGCGAGCTGCTTCTCGGTCTCGGCCTCGTCGTGCACCTGCAGCGAGACCGCCTCCTTGCGCTTGAGCTCGGCGCTGCGTGCGAGGCTGCGCTCGGCGAAGTCGAGCCGTACCTGGCCGCTCTTCTCGCGCGCGAGCGCCTCGGCCCGCGCGCGGGCCGCCGCTACGGCCGCGCGCTCGAGGCTCGACTCGAGCCGCGCCACGACCTGGCCCTCCTCGACGGAGTCCCCCCGGTCGACCTCGATCGCCTCGATGACGCCTTCGACAGGGCTCGCGACGGCCACCAACGCCTTGGGCTGGATCAGGCACGAGAGATCCTGCGGGGACGTGTCCGCGGTCGCCGTGGCGCTCGGCGGCCGCGCAGAGCCGGCCCCCTGCCCGCCCGCGGGCGCACCCATCCCCAGCACGCAGACGACCACCCCCCACGCGGCTGCCGAAGCCGACCCGAACCCTGCCTTCTTCATTCGCCGCGCCCCGAGAAGGCCAGCAGGTTCGAGATCTGATCGTCGGTCTTGAGCAGCTGGCGCCGGTCGCGCGAGTGCCGGCGCTCGGCGCTTTGCTGCGCACGCCGCGTCACCTGATCACGCAAGCGCGCGCCGACCGGATCGTCTCGCCTCGCGGCCGGTGTCAGAAGGCTCGCCACGCGGCCACCATGGGCGCGCACGAGATCGTCCTCGAGCGAGGCCTGCATCTCGAAGCTTCCGGGATCTCCCTGTCGACCGCACCGACCGAAGAGCTGGCGATCGATGCGACCCGCCTCGTGACGCTCGGTCGCGATCACGTGCAGACCGCCTGCCGCGCGCGCCGCCTCGTCGAGGCGGATGTCGGTACCGCGGCCCGCCATGTTCGTCGCCACGGTGATGCGTCCGGCCTGCCCGGCCTGGGCCACGACCTCGGCCTCCCCCTCGTCCTGCCGCGCATTCAGCACCCGATGCGGCAGGCCGGCCGCATCGAGAAGCCCGCTCAGGTGCTCCGAGGCGCCGACCGAGCGCGTACCCACCAGGACCGGCCTGCCTTCCGCGTGCACGGCGCGAACCCGCTCGACGACCCGGCGCCACTTCGCCTCCTGGGTCGCGTGCACCGTGGGGGGCAGCTCCTTGCGCAGCAGCGGCCGGTTGGTGGGGATGCGCACCACCGCCAGCCGATAGACCGACCCGAGCTCGCCGGCCACCTCGTGGGCCGTTCCGGTCATGCCGGCCAGCCGTTGGTAGCGGCGGAAGAAGCGCTGGTAGCTGATGCGCGCGAGGGTCTCGCGACGACCGGTCAGCTCGCAGTCCTCCTTCACCTCGATCATCTGGTGCAGTCCGCGCTCCCAGGAGCGGTCGGGCATCAACCGGCCCGTGAACTCGTCGATGATCTGGACCTTGTCGTCCGCCAGCAGGTAGTGCTCGTCGCGCCGGAAGAGATGAAGCGCGGTGAGCGCCTGCTCGGCGAGCTGCGCGCGACGCCGCGGCCCCTTCCACAACCCGTCGAGCGAAGCGGAGAGCTCCCCGAGCCGGTCCTCTCCCGCCGACGTGAGCTCCACGGTCCTCTCGCGCTCGCGCAGCGTGAAGTCGCGACCGTCCTCGAGCTGCTCGGCCAGCGCCAACGCGGTCTCGTAGAGATCCTCTTCTTCGTCGTCGTCGTGCTCCTCCGAGATCAGCAGCGGCGTGCGCGCCTCGTCGATCAGCACGCTGTCGGCCTCGTCGACGATGCCGAAGCACAGGCCCCGGAGCAGCAGCCGATCCGCACGAGAGCCCCCCTCGCCCAGGCTCTCGAGCTGAAGCCGCCTGCGCGTCCGGACGGCGCCTAGGGCGATGCGATCGCGCAGGTAGTCGAAGGTCAGGTCCTTGTTCGTGCAGTAGGTGATGTCGGCGGCGTAGGCGGCGCGCCGCTCGTCCGGCAGCATGTCGTGCTGGATCAAGCCCACCCGCAGCCCGAGCGCCTCGTAGATCGGCCCCATCTCTTCGGCGTCGCGCGCGGCGAGATAGTCGTTCACGGTGATGACGTGCACGGGCAGGCCGGCCAGCGCTGCGGTCGCCGCCGGCAGGGTGGCGGTGAGGGTCTTGCCCTCGCCGGTCTCCATCTCGGCGAGCATCCCCTGCAGCAGCACCCAGCCCCCGCGCAGCTGCACGTCGTGGTGCCGTTGGCCCAGGCGCCGCTTCGCGGTCTCGCGCACCAGGGCGAAGGCGCGACCGGCGAGCTCGTCTCGGAAGCCCTCCCGACGGAGCACGGGACGGAGCTCTCGCGCCGCCGCCGCGAGCCCGGCGTCGTCCAGGCTGGCATGGGCGGCCTCGTGTTCCGCGGCCCACCGGATCACCGGGTCGGCTGCCGCGGCACGGCTGCGAAGGCGCCTCGACACCGCGCCCGCCACGCGCGAGCCCATCTTGTCGAGCCAGCCGAGGTTCGGCTCTTCGCGCTCGGGGTAGACGCCGCGAGACGGTCTTAGATCGAGCGCCGCGCTAGACATCGAAGCGCGCCAGGAAGAGCTGTCGCAGGCTTCGGTACCACTGGGCCGCGAGCGGGCGATAGCCGTGATCGAAGCGCACGTACACGCGACCCCCGGCCTGTGCGACGCGGGTCTCGGAAGGCAGCGACAGGTCGATCTCGAAGAGCTTCTCGAGGGCGCGGCGGCCGTTCGGCTCGCTCGGATCGGTCGCGATGCCACCGCCTCCCTGGGTCCCCAGTGCCGCGCTCGGAAGCATCTCGCTGGCCTTCGGCACGTTCCTGGCAATGCTCGCAGGCAGGACCCGGTCGAGCCGGTGGGCGAGTCGGACCTCGACCCCGCGCGTGCGATCGCGCACCAGGTCGATGTCCTCTGCCGGGACCACCGCCCGCACGGTGGCATGCCCGGGGTCGAGGACGTGCCCCAGCACCTCGCCCTGGCGCACGAAGCGCCCCGGAAGATCGGCGGCACGTGGCGAGACGAAGACACCGGAGGCCTGGCTTCGCAGCGTGAGCTCGGCAGCGCGCTCGCGCGCACGGGCGAGGCGTCCCGAGGCGACCGCGATCTCCTCCTCGATCATGCGGGCGCGGGCCTCGCTGTCTACGCGGATCCGCGCGTGGCGTGCCTGCAGCTCGCGAAGCGATGCCCCCTCGACCCGCACGATGCGCTCGATCTCGGGGCTGTGAAGCTCGAGCAGCACGTCGCCAGGGGCGACGCGACCCCCGGGTGTGGCCACCACGCGCTCTACGAAGCCGCCGGTCTCGGCACGCACGAAGGCCTCTTCGGGAAGCCAAACGATGCCCTGGGCGGTCGTGCGATAAGGAGCCGGCAAGAGGACGATCATCGCCAGGAGCAGGGCCACCACCCCGCCCACCACGAAGAGCGCCCGGGGGCGCTGCCTCCGAAGCCGGGGATCGGTGAACAGGAACTTGAGACCCTTGCCGAGGGGCACGCCGAACCAGCCCACCACGGCGAGCGAGACCAGGAGCGTCCCCAGTACGAGCGACTGATCGAGGATGAACAGCAGGATGGCAGCGACCACCACGGCGCGATAGAGAAACGCTGCCGTAGCGAACCCGAGGAACCAGGCCTTCTCTCCGCGGCTCGCGTCGGGCTCTTCGGCGTCGTGCTGCCCGAAGGCGTAGCGCTGGGTCAGGTACTTGAAGTAGCCGTTGGCCCGCTGGCGCAGGTTCGGGATCTCGAGCCAGTCGCCCAGGATGTAGTAGCCGTCGAACCGCAGGAGGGGGTTCGCATTGAACAGCAGGGTGGTGACGCCACCGATCAGCAGCACGTTGTAGGCCACCGCGCGCACGGCACCCGGCTCGACGGCGACCCACAGCAACATGGCCAGCGCGGCGAGGAACACCTCGGCGATCATGCCCCCCGCACCGACCAGCATGCGCTTCGACTTCTCGGTGAAGGCGCTCGCGCTCGATGCGTCCACATAGGGCACCGGCATGAACACCAGCAGCATGATGCCCATGTCGTGCACCTCGCCCCCGAAACGACGGGTGAGGTAGCCATGACCGAGCTCGTGCACGGTCTTCACCACCGGAAAGATCAGCCACACCAGCAGCAGGTTGCCGGCCGTGAGCACGCGGTCGAACACGCCCTCGGTGAGCTCTCCCCAGTGGGTGGCAGCCAGGAAAACGGCGGGCAGCACCACGGCGAGCCACAGCGCCGCGCCACCCCAGCCGAGCAGGGGCCGCACCCAGGGCAGCGTGCGCACCAGGAACCGATCCGGATCGAGCAGCGGGATGCGGATCGCGAAGGGGTTCATGAGCTTGCTGCGCAGCTCCTTGGTCTCGCGCTTGTGCTGGCGCTCGAAGAGCTCGGCCGTGTCCGGCGGCACGTCGCACTGCAGGACGTCGGCCGAGTGGAGCTGGCCCAGCAGCCGGATCATCTCGTCCTGGGTCGGCGCGTCGTCGCCGAGCGTGTCGGTCGCGACGCGCCAGACGTCGTCGACCGAGCGCTCGCCGTCCATCAACCCGATCACCGCATTGGCGGTGGCCGGAAAGCGATGGAAGCGCTGGTTCGAGAGGTCCTCGAGCATGTACCAGACGCGCCCGCGGTAGCGGTGTCGATGGATGCGCGCGTGCCCACGCAGCCGGGGCGTGAGCTCGGCGACGCGATACCAGGACGCACTGAAGGGGGACTCGCTCACACGACGCCTACGGGATCCACTTCCAGACCGCGAGCCGGATCCAGTCGACGGCCTCGTGGGTCCAGATCCAGGCCAGGTGCCGCCGGTCGACGTTCACCTTGGCCACACCTTCCATGCCCGGCCGCAGTCGGGGGTGACCCTCGAGCAGCGTCGCTTCGACGCGGAACGTGTTGTTGCCCTCTGCCGCTTCGGCTACGGGGGTGATCTTCTCTACGCGAATCGGGAGCGGCTGGTCGGGAAGCGCCGTCAGCACCAGCTGGCCCTCCTGCCCGACCGCCATCTCGTCGATCTCGCGCTCGTCCACCCGCACGATCACGCGGTAGGTGTCGAGCGGCGCCACCTCGAAGAGCACGTCGCCCTCTTCGACCGGCGCACCGAGCTGCTGGCTCAGGTCACCGCTCACGACCACCCCGTCGAACGGCGCCCGCACCTCGGCCCGCGCCAGGCGGTCCTCGACCAGCGTGAGTTCGGCCTCCGCGCGCGCCATGGAGGCCGCCAGGATCTCGGCCTGGGCCGCGTCGCGCTCGGCCATGGCCTCGCGCACCTGCTTGTCGAGCTGGCTCGTCTCGCTCAGCCACTTCACGCGTTCGAGACGGAGGTCGCGAACGTCGAGCGCCGCCAGCAGCGCCCCGGCCTCGACCACGTCCCCGGCGCGGGCCTCGGCCTGGGCGATGTAGCCGCGGAAGGGCGCGGAGGCCGCCCGCAGCTCGGAGCCCTCGAGCACGGTGTCGGCGGTGACGCGGTAGTCGCCGCGCGCGAACGCGAGGAACAGGACCAGCCCCAGCACCAGTGCCGTCCCGAGCTTGAGGGCGACGTGGTGCGGGCCCACCAGGTTGCGCAGGGTACGGCCCGCCGACTCGGCGAGCTTCGCACCGATCCAGCGGTCGTCGCGCCGCCGCACCTCGAGCACCGGCCCCGCCAGCGAGGCGATGGCCTCGCACTCCTCGATCGTGGCGCCGTCGAAGGGACGCTCGGCGTCACGCTCCAACGTGAGCACGCCGCACACCTCGTCGTCCCAGAGCAGGGGGACCGAGCAGATCGACCCCGCGCCATGGCGGCGCGCGAGCTCGTCGTGGGACCGGGCGGCCTGGGGAGGCCGGTCGGGCGACTCCGGGATCGCGAGGGTCTCGCCGGCATCGAGCACCTCGTTCATGGCGTCTTCGATCGCTCGAACCAGGTTCGTCTTGCGCCCGAAGTGTGCACTGTGCGAGAGCGCGCGCAGGCGGATGCGCCCGCGCTTCACGAAGCCCAGGCTCGCGCGCTCGCACCCCAGCCGCGTGGCCAGCTCGGTGGCGACGGCGGTCGCGGCCCCCTGGAAGCGCTCGTGCTCGAGCGCGCTGGTGGTGGCGCTGAGCACCGAGGTCAGACGCGCGCGGCCCGAGCGCTCGACCGATGCCTCCTCGTCGCGCAGCGCAGACCGGAGCCAGCCCGCCGCCCAGCGCAGCTCGAGGAGCAGCGCCTGCAGCTGCTCCCTGGGGCGAGGCGGCACCTCGACCAGGACCGCGCCGTGGAGGGCGCCGCCCAGCACCACCGGCTGCCCGAGCACGCAGCCCTCGAGCGCGCGCGGCGCCGACGGGTCGGCACCGGCGTCGGGTACCTCCAGGATCGGCACACGCTCGCGCAGCAATCGGGCCGCTGCGTCGGCCAGCCTCGGGCCCGGGGCAGCCGACGGCCAGGCCAGGGCGGGCGAGAAGGGCCCCTGGTCGGGCGGACCCAGCAACAACACACCCGATCGCGCCCCCACCCGCTGGAACAGCAGCGCCGCCCAGCTCGCGATCAGCTGACCCCGCTCCTCTGCGGACTCGAGACGCGCCCAGTGGGCGTCGGACGTGAGCGGGGCCTCGTCGCGGGGTGCCTCGGACGCAGGGATCGCGCGAACGCCTGCGGCGTCCGCAGCGTCGCGCCGGCTGTCCTCGGAGCCTTCCATGGTCCGCCTCGACGAGGGCCGAGCCCCGCTGGGTGTTCAGGGGTGGGAGCGATCGAGGCCGCACCCGGAGCGTGGAGCCCCGGCCGGCACCCGGTCGGACAGCTTGCAACCAAACGAGGTCTTCGTGCAAGCCCAAACCACTGAGATCCCTCTCGAAATCTGCGGGATCCGGGCAAAACCCCTAGCCGGCGCGCCCCTAGCGGGCGCCGCGCGAGGACGAGCTGCGCAGTACCTGCGTGTCGTCGAGGAGCCTCACTCGAGAGGTCAGCCAGCGGCGTGCCCTCGCGCCCGTGAGTAGAGGGCCTCCAGCCGCGGCAGCGTGACCTCGAGCGCATAGCGCGATTCGACGAGGCCGCGTCCGGCCTGGCCGAGTGCGCGGTGGCCCTCGGGGTCCTGGAGCACCGCGAGGGCGTGGCGGGCGAGCCCATCGGCATCGAAGAAGTCGGCCAGCAATCCCGTCTGGCCGTGATCGATCACCTCGCGCACCGGCGCGGTGTCCGACGCCACCACCGGGCACTCGCAGGCCAGCGCATCGAGCAGCGACCACGACAGCACGAAGGGCACCGTGAGGTAGACGTGCACGTCGCTCGCCGAGAAGACGTCCGCCAACGTGTCGGGGGGCACCTGCCCCAGGAAGCGGAAGCGCGAGAGGTCGGGCTGCTCGCGCTTCAGCACGTGCTCCTTGAACGTGCGCTCCTCGATGTGGCGGGTGTCGCCTCCGTAGGCGGCGTCGTCCGCGCCCACCACCACGAACAGCACGTCCGAACGCTCGGCAGCGATCCGGTTCGCGACCTGCACGAACACGTCGAACCCGCGCATGGCCTCGAGCCCGCGGGCGACGTAGGTCACCACCTTGGTCTCCGGCGCGAGCGGCTCGCCGGCGAGCACCGAAGGACGGGGGCGCCGGTGCCAGAAGCCGGTGTCGATGCCGTCGTGGATCACCTCGACCTTGTCGCGCAGTGTCTCGGGCAAGAGGCCCCATTGCCAATGGGTGGGCGTCGTCCCCGCCGCACACGCCTCGAGATCGAGCAGGATCATGGCGTTGCGGGTGTAGGTGCGCAGGCGATCGAGCTCGCTCGGCGGCTGATCCGGTCGGAAGTCGAGGTCGGTGCCGCGCGAGCGGTAGTAGTACTCGAAGTGGCTCACCACGGGGCAACCGTAGAGTTCTTGCAAGAACGCCGTGGTGCCGAAGCCGCTGTGGCCGACGATCAGATCCGGGTGCAGGCCATCGGCTGCCTTGCAGGCCTCGAACACGCCGTGGGCGCTCCAGACCGCATTCTCGAACGTGCGCGACGTGTAGTGCGTCGTGCGGGTCGCCCCACCCCGGGTGGCGTACGAGATGCGGCGCACGCCGGGGATGGGGCGGGCGTGGATCGACTCGGCGCGCGACACGAAGACGCACTCGGTGTCTCCGCTACCCGCCAGGTGCTCGACGACGGGGCCGAACTGACCCGGGAAGCTCGGATGCACGAACAGGATCTGCATGCCGGGAGGCCAGTATAGGTGGGCTCACATCGAGCCCGCGCGACTCGCGGGGCAGCCGGGCCGGGCTAGTGCCGCCAGCCGTGCGAGCCCGCGCCCCTCGCGGCCGCCCGCATCACCTGGCTGTCGTCGAGGATCACGGTTCCGGCGGGCACGTTGGCGCCGTCCTGGATCCACACCCGCGCCCCGATCCGCACGTCCGCGCCGATCCGGACCTTCCGCCCCACGACGCTGTGTTCGCCGATTTCTACGTCGTCGCCGACGAACGAGCCGCTGCCCACCCGCGCGCGGGGCCCCACCTGCACCCGCTCGCCCAGCTTCGCGCGCCGGTCCACCCGCGCCTCGGCCGCGACGCGGCTTCCGCGGCCCAGCTCGGCCGACGACGAGACGCGCGCGCCGTCATCGACCTCGGTCTCTTCGTCGTCTTCGGAGTTGCCCTCGGTGTCGAGAAGCGCCGTGACGCCGAAGTCGGGGAAGCCACCTCCGAACGCCTCCACGCCGGCCTGGCCTCCATGCTCCGCGCCCACCGCCAGCGAGAGATCCGAGCTCGTGGCGCGCAACTCTTCCGGCTCGACCTGCGCGGGTTCGAACACCGTCAGGCTCGCCGGCGCGGCGAGGGGACCGGGCACCCCCGGCCCAGGGGGCGAGCCCACGAAACCGGGCACGATCAGCGGCTGGTTGAAGACCTGGATGAACGCCGAGAAATCCTCGATACCGATGAACCCATCGCCACTCATGTCGAGCACCCCGTTCGGGTCGGCGGGGTCCGTGGGGTCGGCCGGCTGGTTGAAGCCCTGGATGAAGAGCGAGAAGTCCTGGATGCCGACGAAGCCGTCGTCGTCGAAGTCGCCGTCGATCACGTTGCCCCAGCCGTCGCCGTCGCTGTCGAGCTGGTCCGGGTTCGCCACCAACACCGCGTTGTCCCGGAAGTCCGGCACGGTGTCGCCATCGGCATCCTCGATCGGACCCATGGTGAAGATCCGCTCCACACTCGCAGTCTGCTCGATGCCGAGCTCGTCGCGAACGAAGAGGCGCAAGAACCGCTCGCCGCCGCTCGCGTAGAGCGCCGCCTCCTGCTGCGGCGCCTCCGGCAGCACGACGGCCGAGAACTGCTGCACGTCCACGCTTGCGGCGCCGGGACCCGTGAACAGCACGCCCCACGTGCCGAGCGTGCTGGTACCGACGAGCGCCTCGAAGTCGGCGAGGGGTCGCACCGGACCCGCGAACACCCGCGCGTCCGGCACCGCCGACGGGAGAGCCGACGGTGCGAAGAGGCGAGAGAGCGCCACGCCAGCGTCGTCGAAGTCGCGCGACGACTCCTCGTCGAAGCGCAGCGGTACGGTCGAGCCCGCCAGCTCGAGCGGGCCACCGAGTACGTCGCCACCCTCGGCAGCCGCCAGTGGGATGACCCGCGAGGGGTCGGTGGAAGCGCCCGGAGCCAACAGGAAGACCTCGACGTCGTCGGGCAGCGATGCGACCACGAGCTCCAGGTCGAGATCGGAGATGGAGAGGTCGGTGGTCACCTCGAAGCTGAAGCGGGTGTCCCCGCCTGGCAAGTCCACCTTGGAGAGCGGTGTGAACGGGCTCCCGAAGGCTTGCGATTGGGCCAGTGCACGTGGCTGGGTGCGGTCGTCGAAGTCCACGAAGAAGTCCGACGAGGCGTCCACGCTCGCAAGACGGGACTGGAGCCCGCCATCTTGCTCCGGGCGCAGGACGTCGAAGATCACGAGCGTGCCGGCTTCGGCCACGATCAGCGACGGTCCCTGATGCGTGCCGTCCTCGTCGATCAGCGTGATTCGCACGTCGTAGCGCCGGCTTCCGAAGGACGAGTAGTCGTGCGTAGCCGGGTCGGGCAGAACGCCGCCGAGACCCGACAACTGGGTGGACGTGCCATCGCCCCAATCGATGAGGATCTCGTCGAGCGTGTCCGCTCCGGGATCCGTGAGCGAATCGAACGCGATTGCGACGTTGCGCCTGCCCGTGGACGAGAGCGAGACCTCGAGCTCGGGAGGACGATCGCCCACGGCGACGTCGATTCGGGGAAGCAGCTGGGTCGCCTGATCACTGGCCACGTACGAGACGGTCACGGGCACGAAGGGCGAGACCGTGAGTCGACCCGTGAAGTCGGCCCCGCCCACCTGGGATCCGGCCCCCAGATCGAAGGCGCCGAACTCGGGCGTCAGACCGGTCGTGGGGCTGCCCCCGAAGAGCGCGCTCGTGGTGAGCGCCTCGATCAGCGGCACGCCCCGGAGCGAGAGGCCGGCGAGCCCGGGTGCGCTGCGCGGCGCGGCGGAGAAGGTCTCCTCCTGGCCGCCGAAGACGTAGGTGACGTCGACCGTGGGTGCGATCCCCAGGTGGATGAATCCGCTCGACGTCGCCACGTCGAGGAGGCCATCGCCGTCGAAGTCGGCCACGGGTACGAAGCTGGGCGTCGAGCCCGCGGCCCCCTGCGGCGTCTCACTGAACTCGGCCGTCGCGAAGGCGCCCGATCCGTCGCCACGGAAGATGCTGACCCCGTGCGGCCCACCGAAGGCCGTGTTGCCCGTGACGGCGTCGAGCCGTCCATCGCCGTCCACGTCGGCCAGTCGCAGGTCGAAGGGGCTGACGCCGACCGGCGCTTCGAAGGTGGTGACGCCTCCGAAGCCCGTGGCCGCGTCGTTCAAGAACACGCCCACGCCTTCGCTCTGGTTCGCGACCACGATGTCGAGCGTGCCATCGAGGTCGAGGTCTCCGAGCGAGACGTGTCCCGGTGTGCCCTCGACATCGAGGGTGTCGGTGAGGACGAAGGCGCCCGTACCGTCGCCCGAGTGCACCGTCACGGTCTGGTCGGTCAGGTTCGCGACGACGAGGTCGACGGCGCCCCCGTCCACGTCGCCGATCGCGAGCGAGAACGGTCCGGCGCCGGCCAGGAAGGCCTGGGGCGCGGCGAAGCTGCCGTCGGCGTTCTGCAGCAACACCTCGATCTCGCCGGACCCGAAGCTCACGGTGACGAGATCCGTGCGAGCGTCGCCGTTCACGTCGGCGCCGCGCACCGCACCCGCGCCGCCGGATGCGATGGGGGCAGCCGCGGCGAGGGCACCGCTGGCCTGGGCGAGGAAGACGCCCAGCTGCGAAGCGTGGGCCGTCACGACATCGAGCACACCGTTGCCATCCACGTCGACGAGCGCAAGGCTCGAGATGCCTGCGGGCGCGGTGTACTCGTCGGTGAGCTCGAAGGTGCCATCGCCCGCCCCTTCGAACACCTGGAACGCGGCCCCGCCCAGATCCCACTTGACGACGTCCGGGACCGCGTCGCCCGTCACATCGCCCGCCTCGACGAAGGCATCCTCGCCGAGCAGGCCGAAGGAGGTACCGCCATCGAGGAAGTACGCGGTGAAGGTGCCGTCGAGCGAGGAGGTGGGCACCTCGAAGCGCAGCGCGAAGTCGTCACCAGGCGCACTCCGGGCCGTGGTGGGCGCCGCCGCATCGAAGGTGCCGTCGATCTGGTAGACGATCGTCCCGTCGGCGCTGGAGAGCGGCCCGTCGGCGTACACGTGGCGCGCCGCGCCGCTGGGCGACAGGGAGAGCCCGGTGATCGTGCCGCCCGCGCCGAGCCCTGAGTCCACGACCTCGAGGGTCCAGGTCCCCTGGGCATCCTTGCCATCGAAGTCGGCGAGGCGCCCGATCGGCTGGAACCGGCCCGCCAGGTCGGCGCCGGCGCGGTCCACCGGCGCGGTGGCCTCGTCGTCGAAGACCGTGCCGCGCAGTCTTCGCGCGATCGCCTCGCCTGCCTCCACGTCCAGCGTCGAGCCATCCTCCGCATCGAGCTGGAAGCCGCGACCCAGCAGCGTGACGCGGGTCCCATCGGGGTGGACGAGGGTCACCTCGAGATCCCCGACGCGCGGATGCTCGATGGAGAGCTCGACGTCGAGGTCGGCGAGGATCTGCGAGTCGGCGACCGCGACCTCGAGGGTCGTCTTCGACGACACCACCGGTATCTCACCGTCGGGGCCGGGGGGGCCCGCCTGCCCGCTCGCGATTGCGAGGGGAATGCCCGAAGCCGGCTTCCACTCCTCGAACGCGACGGCCTCGCTGGTGCCGTCTCCCCAATCGATCTCGAAGCGATCGTAGCCACCGAGCCTCGGGTCGCCGGTGGCGAGCTCGACGGTGTAGGGTGCGCCCTCGAAGACGCTGCCCGCGGCCGATGCGCCCGGCTGCTGCACCACGTCGCTCACCGCGACGGTCACGGGGGCAGCCAGGGCGAGACCGGGGGCCTGCACGGCGATCACCCCGACCGAGAAGGACCCGGGCGCCAGGTAGACGTGCTCGGCACCCGTGGCCTCTCCGGGGAGCAGATCGGTCGTCCCGTCTCCCCAGTTCACGACCCACTGAACCACCGGATCCGCGCCGGGATCCGTGGCCTCGAAGCGGATCGCGAAGGGATCGCCGAGGGCGGCGCCGGCCTGCTCAGCTTCGGCACTCGCCTGCGCCGCGACGTCCGCCACCGTCACGTCCAGGGTGTTCACCGCGTCGAAAGTGCCGTCCTCGTCGCGGATCGTGGCCGAGATCGTGTAGGCCGCGACCCGGTCGTCGGCGTAGGCATGACTCGCAGACGTGGCATCCCCCGGCAGCACGTCCTGCGTCCCGTCGCCCCAGTCGATCACCCATCGGTCGGCGACGTCCTGGCCCGGCTCCTGGCGGCGCAGGTCGATCTGGAACGTCTGTCCCTCGCTGACGATCGAGGGCGCGGTCCGCTGCGTGGTCGCGACGAGCTGGCCGGTGTAGTCCGCCTGCGGCGCGGCCAGCGACCCGGTGCGCACCGTTCCGGTGACGTCGAAGGTGCCTGCGTAGAAGCCGGGTGCGGTCGGGCTCGCATTGGACAGGGGCCCTGGGCCAGCGACGACGTCGCCCTCGACGAATGCACCCCCGGCTCCGAAGAACAGCCCCAGGAAGCCGAAGTCGTCGTCGCCTGGGACGAAGATCCCGGCGAAGGCCCCCGTTCCGACCGGGGTCGCGTCGAGCGAGTAGCCGACGGAGTTCGACAGCGCCGCCACCCCGTCGTCGCCGAAGGGCGAGGGCCCGGTGCTGAATGGCGCATCCATGCTGTAGGTCAGATCAAAGGTCGCGTCGGCGGCGTGGAACACGCCCGTCGGCGCATCCGACGCGAAGGTGCCCTCGAGCGCGTAGTCGACGCGGGTGCCCAGGCCGATGGTCGCGAAGGGGGCCACGTTCTGGACGGTGACCTGGGCCTGTCGGGCGACCCGCTGCCCGTCCGCCTGAACGGTCGCGGTCAGGAGGTACACGCCGTCGTCGGCGTACACGTGCGTGGCCAGTGCCGAGGCATCGTCGCCGACGCCGAACGCGGAGATCCCGGTGCTCTGCGTGCCGTCGCCCCAATCGATGTCCACGACCTCGGCGCCGTCGCCCCCGAGGATCACGACGTCCACCGAGGCCCGCTCGCCCTCCAGGATCTCGCTCGCGGCGAGATCGAGCACCACGTTGGGCGGAGTCGGGTTGATCACGTTCACCAGGAGCGGGGAGGCGTCGTACGTGCCGTCGTCGTCGCGCACGCTGGCGCTGATCGACAGGGGCGCGCGGCTCGCCCTCACCTCCCCCACCTGCCCGCCGGTCGAGGTGGTCGAGACAGTCCCGAGGCGCAGCGTCGGCGCACCAAGCGAGCCGCTGAAGAGCGCGCCCTGCCCGAGGGCCACGTTCACCGTGCGATCGGGCTCGACCTGCTTCACGATCGGGGGGAGGATGTCGGGGAGGATCGGATTCGGGACCGTGATCTCCACGGGCCCCGCATCGATCGTGAGCGAGTAGGTGGAGGAGGGCCCGTCGCCGACGCGGGTGAACCGGGCCGTCGCATCGACGAGCGGGAGATCAGGGAACACGTCGAGCCCGGAGAGGATGTTGCCCTCGAAGTGGGCGAAGGTTCCGGTGATGGGGACCGTGAAGCTCGTGTCGGTGACGTCCTCGGGAAGGAACTGGTCGGCGATCGCGAAATCGATCCGATACGGGACCGGGAAGATGAGGTTGGCGGGACCGGACAACTCGTACTCGTAGGGCCGCAGGACCTCCTCGAAGACGTGGGTGGCGCTTCCCGGGTTGCCGAGGATCGTCTCGGCGGGCGTACCGTCACCCCAGTCGATCGTCCACGAGAGGATCTCGTCGGGTCCGGGGTCGCCGGGCGCCGCGAGCCCGAGCACGTAGGCATCGCCCGCTACCGCGCTCGCGGAGCCCGTCGCCGTCGGAGTCGGAGCGACGTTCGAGACGCGCAGCTGTGACGTCGCCGCGGAGGATTCGCTCGGATCGTCGCCGATGGTCACGGCCTTCGCGGCAATCGAGAACGTTGCCGGGCCATCGGCAAGACCCAGGGTTTCGAGATCGACGAAGGGGATTCGTACGGAGAGGGTCGATACCCCGCCGTTGAAGGCGACGGGCGCCGGTGCGTCTTCGAAGAAACCGTCGCCGTCGAGATCGAAGAGGAGGAAGCCCGGCTCCGTCGCAGGAGAATCCACCCTTACGGCCAGGATCAGGTCGGAAGACTGCCCCTCCTGGATGTCGTGGACCGGATTGACGAAGGCGACGCTCGTCGCGGGACGCGCCTCGACGGTCGGCGCCGAGCTGAACGTGAAGTCCACGAGGGGCCCGTTGACGCCCTGCGTCCCGACCACGCCCGAGCCCGCGGCAAGCAGCGCAGCGAACTGCTGCGTGGTGAGCGCCGCGACCGATCCGGCGCTCGGGCCACCCACCAGGCTCCCGCCTTCGATCAGCAGCTCGTCGGCGCCGCCCTTGCCAAGGACGACGATGTCGCTGTCGAGCTCGTCCGTGAGAACGCGGAAGGTGTCGGCACCGCTGCCGCCGTCGACGCGAAGTGTTCCGTTGACGGCGCTTCCGAGCACCGAGACCGTGTTGGTTCCTCCCTGGAGATCCAGTACCAGCGTCGCGTCGCCGCCGGTGGCCTCGACGTCGATCTCGCTCCGACTCCCCGTACCACCGGCCTCGACGGTGTACGTCTGGCCCGACGTCGGGCCGCCTTCGAGCCGGACCCCGACCCTGTCGAAGAACGAGCCGCCCGACGAGGCCCCAGTGCGCACGATGATCTGGGAGGGCCCCTCGACGTCGCGCACCCGGTACTCGTCATCGCCGCCTCGGGTACCCACCTCGAGCTTCTCGAAGCCCTCGTGCCGCACGAGGAAGCGCCCCGCCTCGGGGTTCTCGATGAAGCGGAAGAACTGGCGACCCGCCGGGTCTTCGCCCAGGTTGAGAACGTTGCGCTGGGTCGCGCCAGTCGAGACGTAGAGGACCTTCTCGCCGTCGATCGTCACGACCTGGGACCGGGTCGGGCCGTCGGCGAGCTGCGGGGTGCGATCGGGCAGCAGGCGCTGCAGGAGGGACAGGCGCCCATCCTCGGCACGGTCGAAGACCACGATCGCGTCGCCCTCCGCAGCGGTGGCGAAGGCGAGGTCGATGGTCTCCGGGGTCGGGAGATCGAGCCGGATCTCGAAGTTGGGTCCGCTGCCTCCGCCGAACCCGAGCAGGAAGATCCGGCTGCCCGTCATGTCGAGCACGCCGCCCACGATGCTCTCGACCGGGCCACTGCCCGAACGGAAGGTTCCATTCAGTGCCGACAGCTGACCCGTGAGACTGCTCGGCGTCGCGAAGCGCACCTCGAACGACTCGGTGCCGATCCCCCCCGTGGCGACCCAGTCGGTGAACCCCGAGCCGTCGTCGCGCGCGGTCCCGACGAGATCGGCGTCGACTTCGTTCGCCGGGCCGGCCGAGGTGAGCTTCGCCGTACCCGAGAGCGCGTAGGTCGCGGCGGGGAAGCTGCGCGTGACCGGGTCGTCGAAGAAGGAGCTGCGCTGGAGGGCGAAGTCGTCCCGGAACGACAGCGAGCCCACCCCAGCGAGCGGCAAGCTGGCGCCGAGCGTCTGCAGGAGGCTCACCTGGCCCGACGTCGCGTTGCGGGCGTAGGTGCGGATGCGCCCGGAGGCGGAGTCGAGCGCGTAGATCGTGCTGCCGTCCGGGCTCGCGACCAGGGTGTCGCCGATCAGCGGGAAGATGGGCGTGGCAACGCCCCCTCGGATCACGACGGACGCTGGCGTCGTCCCGCCGGTGGTGCCCGTGGCATAGAGGTCGGTGCCGATCTGAACGGCGGCCTCGGGCGACACGGCCCCGGTCGTGAACTCACCGAAGGTGAGGTTCGACGTGACGAAGAAGAGGCCCTTCGAGCCGTCTGACTCCACAGCCGTCACGAGAACGCCGTCGGTCGTGGCGTCCGACCAGTCGCTGAGGCCGGTCGGCTCGAGGGTATTGATGAAGCCGAGTAGCTGGAGACGGCTCCCATCCCACCCGTAGATCAGCAGCCCCTCTCGGGTCGCCACGAACACCTGGTCCCCGGCATCGTTCACTGCCACCGCGAATGCGCCGCCCAGGATGGTCTCGCCATTGATCCCGTCGAGATGCGTGTCGAAGACCTGAGTGCCCTTCAGATTCGACGCGAACAGCGCCCCGCGGTTCGCGTTCACGCCGAACAGCACGTCCTGGGTCGGATGCACCGCGAAGGAGTCCACACCGGGCAGGTCGAGGAAGGAGCCGGCCGCGGTGGTTCCGGACTCACCGGTCACGACGACTTGGGCGCCTCCGGCGGGCAGGAGACCCGAGGCGTCGAGCGGGAACACCTCGATCGTGTTCCCCCCGAAGCTGGTGTCGGTGAGGCCGCCGCCCACGTAGAGGACGCCATTGCCCGCCGCGAGGCCGGAGGGGTTCCCATCCGTGTTGTTGGCGACGAAGTAGTCGAACTCGCTCTGCGGAACGAGCTGCCAGGGGGCCGCGGTGTAGTCCTGGATGCCGAGGTCCAGGTAGGCGTTGCCACCGGTCCAGCGGTAGTGCCTGCCGTGGACGCCCGTGGCCTCGATGTCGTCATCGGGGCCGGTATCGACCCGCCGACCCGGCTGACCGCCGTCGGAGTTGCCGACGAAGAGCACCACGTCGCCGGTCTGCAGGTTGACCCACTCGTGGTTGAACGCATCGAATACGAAGGTGATCGTGCCGTTGATCACGGGCGGAGGAATCAGCGTGAAGCCCGGGAGGATCGCCTCGTCCACGTTGTCGTGCGTGCTGTGATCGGCGGCGGGCTGGTTCAGAACGCGGGCGTCCCCGACACTCCGACCCGGGAACGTTCCGGCGGGCACGTCGTCGACCGGAACACCACGAAGCGGCGCGCGCCCGCCAATTCCCGGTTGCGCCCGATTGATCCGGGGAACCTCGATGTGGTAGACGGCCGTGCCCGGATTGGCCGTCGTGGCGTTGCGGCCCGTGATGGAGAGGAAGAACCGGTCGGCGCCGAGCTCGTTCTGGGGCGGATCCGGCTCGCCGGGATCTCGCGTGAGTCGGAAGCCGAAATTGGGCTGGCTCGTGTCGGGCGTCGCATCGTCGAACTCGTGGAAGAGCCGGATCGTCTCTGCGAATCCGTGGGCCAGGCCGAACCCGATCGTGGGGGCGCCAGTCACCATCTGCATCGCGCCGAGCCAGACGACCCGGTGCTCGCCGTGCTTGATCGTCACGTCCTGAGGGGTCCGCTCCTGCGCGAACTCGGCCTCGCCCACCGTGTAGAGCGTGCGAACGCCTCCAATCACTCCTTCGAGCGCGTCGAGGATCGCGGCGCCTCGTGTCGAGCCGATCTCCCCTTCCACCCGACCCACGCGAGGAGCCAGTCCAAGTGCGGAGTTGAGATCGGAGTCGCCCTCTTCGGGCGCGACTCCCTTCACGAGCCGCACCGTCAGCTCCGAGCCATTCGGCGTGATGACCTGGGCCACACTCGACTCGTCGGGAAGCGTCGAGAAGGTCCCATTGATGACGATCGTCGACCGCGGGGCGTTGTCGTGGGACTGGATCGTGAAGGACTGCCCGCTTCCCCTGCCGTCCACGATCTGGAGGGTCGCGCCCACCAGATTGCCCTGGAGCTGACTGCGGATCTGCAGGGAGTTCGAGGTCTGGCCGACCACGAGCGAGGGCCTCGACAGCCCGATCAAGGTGTCGACCCGGCCGACCACCTGTCCTCCGCTCGCGGAGCCGTCCCATGTCAGCGTCTCGCCCAAGGCGGGGATGCCTGTCGACTGCGGGAATCCGTTCGCGTCGGGCGGGGCCGGCTGGCCCGGAGACCACGCCTGGAAGCGCACCAGACGCTCCTCGTTCACGGGCGCCGTCTCGAACTGGAGCGCGAGGCTGCCGTCGGAGCCGATGGCGAAGACCCAGGCCGTCCGCGCGACCGCGTAGAGACGTTGCGAGTCCTCGCCGACCTCCAGCACGCCCGAACCGCCCGAGATCCCGCCACTCGAGGTGAACGTGGTGAGCGCGCGTTCGACGACGCCCGCGGCCGTGATCTCGTAGGTGCGGATGTTGCCACCGGCCCGGGTCAGACCGTCCTCGGCGTACACGAACTGGCGCGTCCCCTTCTCCGCCGTCTCCAGGAAGCCGGAACCGACCTGGAAGGTCGCTTCGAGCCGGAGCAGGCCGTCCGCCTCGCGCCGGAAGAACTGGGTGTGGGTCGCGCTCGACACGGCCACGGCCGAGCCATCGCGCGCGATCACGACGCGGGTGGGCGCCGAGGCGAGGCCACTCGTCGCGTCGTCGGCGCGGAAGAGCTGGAGCTGCTGGAGCTTGTCCTGCGTGGTGGGGTTCGCGAGCCGCCGGAAGACGCTGAGACCCTCGCTCGAGACGGCGTACAGGTACTCCGTCGGGGATCCACCGGCAGGCGTCTCGGTCCGGAGCGCGAAGTCGAAGAGGCCTCCGAGGCCGTCGATGGCGAACTTCTCGTCGCCGAGGACGGGATTCGCCTTCTCGTCGAGGACTTTGAGCCCGCCCACGATCTCGACCGTGCGGCCTTCGATCGTGACGAGTTTCTTCTGCGAGAAGGCGTCCTCGATCTGCAGCTTGTCGTCGCCGACTCCCGTGCTGCCCTTGAGCTCGATCTGCTCGAGCAGCCCGATGTCGAGGAGCTTCGTCGACCCCACGAACACCGCGTTCCGGTCCACCGACCAGACGGCGCCTGCGTCGAGACCCGAGCCGTCGATGCGAAGTCGCTCGACCGAGGGCGTGATCGACCCGAACGGGCTGGGCATGTCGGCCTGCAGCGGCGCCAGGGTGAGCCGATCCGAGAAGCCCGAGCCGAGCGGGTCGATCGTGCCCTCGCCACCGCGAATGGTGAGCGCGCCCGCACTGCGGACGACGCGGATCTCGTCGGAACCGCCGCGGCCGCTCACCAGGGTCGTGACGCCGCTGGGGTTGTCGCGCACCTCGAAGGCGTCGTCCTGATTGGTGAGCTGGACGTCGACGCTCGTGGCGCCGGGTGCGACGATTTCTCCGAACGCCCCGAGGCCGAGCCTCACGCCGCCACCGGTCGGGGCGTCGAGGAAGCCGCCCACGATCCCGTTGGCCCCGGTGGCGTGGACCTCGAGGTTCTCGACCTGCGCGTGGATGCCGCCCGCCGCTCCGCGGACGACGAGCTTGTCGGCCGTGCCCGATCCGCCCACGATCCGGACGCCCGCGTTCGTTGCCGACAGGGCGGCCGTCGCGTCGGGTCGCGCCGAAGTCGGCACGCCGAGCACCGTCACGGTGTCGTCGCTGGCGCCCAGGTCGAGCGTCACCTCGAACGGAAGGCCGTCGAGTGTGATCGAGTCGACGTTCGCCGTGAGCGTGACGTCGAGGCGCTCGATGCCGCCGTGGGTGCCGGAACTGCTGAAACGGGTCGCGTCGAGGGTCACGCCGGCCACGGCTCCCCCGGCGCTCGTCAGCTCGAACACGTCGGTGCCGGTGCCGCCCTCGACACGGACGTCGTCGAACTGCCCCTTCAGGGTGTCGTCGTCGGCCCCGCCCTGGAGCGTGTCGGCATCTCCACCGCCGGCGAGGGTGTCTTCACCGGTGCCTCCCAGCAACAAGTCGATGTCGAGGCCGCCGTCGAGCGAGTCGTCTCCGTCGTTTCCTTCCAGGCGATCGGCGTCGTCCCCACCGGCAAGGGTGTCGTCCCCGAGCCCCCCGAGGAGGGTGTCGTCCCCCGAACCGCCGCTCAGATCGTCATCGCCCGAGCCGCCGTCCAGGTTGTCCGCGCCCTCTCCACCGACGAGCGTGTCCGCCCCGGAACCACCCAGAAGCGTGTCGTCCCCCTGCCCCCCAGCGAGATCGTCCCCACCCGACCCGCCATCGAGCTGGTCGGCGTCGCCCCCCCCGCGGAGGGTGTCATTGCCGAGGCCGCCGAGGAGCACGTCGATGCCCGCGCCGGCCTGGAGCGAGTCGTTGCCGAGGCCGCCCTCGAGCAAATCGCGGCCGGCTCCGCCGAAGAGCGTGTCGTTGCCGAGGCCGCCGAGAAGGGTGTCGTCTCCACCCTTCCCGGTGAGGACGTCGTTGCCGACCCCGCCGTCGAGCCGATCGTCGGCGGCGGCGCCGGTAAGGGTGTCATTGCCGCCTTCACCCTTGAAGTCGACGACCACACCGGACGCCGTCGAGACGAAGCGATCGTTGCCGGCGCCACCGACGGCGACGATTCGCGAGACCGGCTGGTTCACCGTCTGCGTCGCCACGACGACGCCGCCCACCTTGCGGGCGACCTCGAAGGCGCCATTGGTTCCGGAGACCTCGAAGTCGGCGCTGCCGGCAGCCCCGCCGGAGTCGTCGGTGTCGCCCGTGAGCCGCGCCGAGGCAAAGGCTCCGGCATTCAGCCGAAGCACCTCCTCGCCGTCCATCGTCACGACCTGGGCAAGCACGGGGGGCGGCTCGACGAGCTCCGATCCCTCCTTGGCCGGGTATCCGAGCAGGTCCGACAGGCTGATGCTGACGTCGAAGTTCGTGGGGATGCCGAGATCGTCCGCGGACACCTCGATCCCGAACAGCGAGCCGCCGAAGTCGAAGCCACCGGCGATCCCCGCGGTGGCCGCGAAGAGCTCGATGATGCGCCCCGGGTCCTGGAAGTCGTCCGTGAGTTCGAGAATCTCGTCGAGGCGAAGCTTCCCATCGGTACCGCTCGGATCGACGACGTCGAAGCTCAGGTTGCCTTCGAGGAAGGCGTTTGCAAACGCCGACATGATGGCGACGTCGACCTCGCCGCCCCCTTCCACCCTGAGCGTCAGCTTGAGCTCGGGGCCGTCGGCGGTCTGGATGAAGAACCCGTCGAGGATGTCGGTGAAGTCCGGCGTCGCACCGACCCGGGCCGCCTCGACGATTCGCGCGAGGCCCTCCGAGTCGTAGCCGAAGGCCAGCTTCGCGAGTGAAACGGTGGCGCCTGCCTTGATGTTGAAGGCTAGTGCCTCGAAATCGAAGCCGAAGTCCCGGCCGAGGAAGAGCTCGAACGACGGCAATGCGTACTGCACGATCGTGAAGGGCTGGCCCGTGAGCATGCTCACGATCGTCGAGGGCTCGAGGATGGGAAACTCGAAGCCGCCCTTGTCCACGCTCACGGTGCTCGTCTTGAGCGTGCTGGCCGAGGCGAGCAGGTCCTGGATCTCCTGGGCGGACGTGAATCCCGGTGGCGGCGTAAACGTCGTCGGGATCTGGACGACCCCTGCCGGGTCGATCGTGATGTCGGGGAACTGGATGATCTGCGTCGGATCGAACCCGTCGAGGAACTTCCGGAACCCCTGGAAGTTGCCGAGCACCGACATGAAGGTGTTGAAGGCGTCGGCGTTGCCTGAGAGGTCGAGCAGGCTCGGCGGGTCGATCCCGATGAGGTCGGCGACGTCCTCGAGAAGCGGGATCGGCGCATTCAGGAAACCCGATGCGGACTCGGCGGCGGGCCCGACCACGTCGAGAATGGGCCCGAGCACCGTCCCGATGACGTCGGCCACCGGGTCGATGATGCCGGCCACGATGGGCCCGAGGTCGAGCCGGACGTTCTCGAAGTCCCGATCGAGGAACGAGAAGACGGCGGGGCTGGAGTCGGTCGAGGGGAAGCTCTTGCTCGCCGTGGCTCCGGTCAGAAAGTCGAACGTGATGCTGGGGAGCCCGAAGCCGCTGGCACTGGACGTGGCCGAGGGCGCCTCTCCGATCATCACGTGAAGCGCCAGGCCGGCCGTGGCGTCGAGCTTTGGCGTGAAGACGTCGCGAATCGTCCCAGCATTCTTCGCGTCCACGATGTCGCTGATCGTGAGCCGCTCGAACGTGCTCTGGTCGTCGGCGTCGAAATCGGCCTCCACGAAGTCCGGATCGACGACGTCGAGCTTGGCGCCCACCCGGATCGCCGAAGCCTCGTCGTCGGCCGCTGCGGGGTCGTTCTCGTCTGCGCCCTTGATGCCATCGGCGCCGTAGGCGGTCGTATCGACCTTGCCCTGCAGGAATCCGACGGTGACCTGCCCATCGCCCGGCAGCTCGACGACCAGCGCACCCGTGAGCTCATCGTCTGTCGAGGTGTCGAGGAAGACCTGCTCACTGCGCTGCAACCGGCCATCGTCGTCGAGTTCGGGCCGAAGCGTGAAGCCGATACCGAGGTCGAGCCCCCACTGGAAGCTCAGATCGAGGGATCCATCGAAGTCCAGCGAGAGCGCCGGGCCGAGATCGAAGCCGGGGTCGAAGGGAATCGAGGCCAGGTCGATCGTCTGGCCGAGCTCGAGGTCGAGCTGGACCCAGCCGGTGCTCACCTCGTCGTAGTCGAGCTTGTCACTCTCGGCGAGGCCCGACTGCGCGGCCATCAGATCGGTCTTCAGCTGCGCGAGCACGGCATCGGAGTCCTTGCCGAACTGGACGCCGATGTCCGACGAGGTCGTCACGCCGGACAGCAGGTCGAGACCGGGCGTGCCGAACACCTGGAAGAGGCCGTCCTTCACGAGATCGAGACCACTCCGGTCGCCGTCGAACGGAAGCGACGCGAACACGCCGGCCACGCTCTCTTCGGCATCCTCGAGCCCATCGAAGAAGGGCTGCATGCCCTCGCTCACGCTGTTGCCGAGCCCTGGAATCGCGCCGAAGGTCGCGAACGCCACCTCGAGGGTCTCGCGCAGGTCGGAGAGGGTGCCGACCACCAGATCGCGGATGTCGTTGGGGGTGACGGACTGGGCCACCTCGAGGATCTCGGCCGCGTCGAGGGGCAAGGCCGCCGGAGAAGCGAGGCCTGCGGGCACCTCGGGTTCCTGCACCGTCGGTGCGCCTTCGTCGAGCAGGTCTTCCGCGAGCGCCGCGAGCGGATCCGCCGAGAGCAGGACGCGCGACTCGAGCGGCTCGAGTGCGAGACGGGGCCGGCGACGCCGAGGAGATTGCCTTCTCGATCGCCGTGCGAGACGACGGCTGAAGCCCACTCCTACTCCCTGCGCTGAGGCTGCGACGAACGTCCACCGGAGCTGCAGCGTTCGCCACTGTGCGGCCCTCGCCCCTCAGATGCAACGCAAATCGGATCCAATCTCCGCGACTAGGGTATTCCCCCAGGATCCCTGTGCGCGGCGCGTGACGACACAAACGAAGGCGGGGCGCCACGAGTACACACCCGTCCGTCCCGTGGCACGCGCGCCCGCGCGTTACTCGCAGGGGATCCAGCATGAGCTTCCGCATCCTCGGCCTTGCAGCCGTCTTCCTCTTCGCCTCTCCTGCAGCCGGCCTCCAGGTCCAGGTCACGGGCGGACTCAACTTCGCCGAGTTCGTGCCGGGACTCGCGAACAACACCATCCTCGTGCCTCAGGGCGTGACTCCCGAGGTGATCATCGACCCGGAGCTGGCCTTCCCCATCAACGCTCCTGCCGATGCTCGGCCCACCACGTTCACGTACGACACCGACGACTTCGAGAACACCTTCTCGGGTGTGATCGAGAGCGCCGGCTCCGTCATCTTCGGCATCCAGGGGACCACGGACGCGATCGCGATCGGAGACTTCACGGTCGACTTCGACCCGGCGCGGATCGGCAACTGCGCGGACTGCGGCTTCTTCCTGGCCGCGAACACCGGATTCGCGATTCCCCTCTACGACATCTCGGCCTTCGCAGTGACGCCCGGAGCAACCGGGTTTCAGCTGGGAGGCGACCTGCTGATGTCGGCGGAGTTCGCGGCGGCCCTGCTCGACCAGGGCCTCGCGCAATCGGACCTGACAGGTCTGGACCTCGGCGACATCTTCATCGACGCCACCGTGTCATCGGTACCGGAGGCGGGTCTTGCCCTCGCGGCCCTACCGGCTGTCCTGGGGATGCTGCGACGAGGGAAGCGAAGAGCCTGACCGCCCTCCGCGCTACTGGATCGCCACGTCCTTCAGCAGGTCGAGGTTGTCGAGGGCGCGGCCGGCGCCGTGGACGACGGCGGTGAAGGGGTCTTCGCTCCGCAGGATCGGGAGCTTGGTCTCCTGGCGCAGCACCACGTCGAGATCGCTGAGCATCGAGCCTCCGCCCACGAGCATGATGCCGCGGTCGACGATGTCGGCGGCGAGCTCGGGCGGGGTCTTCTCGAGGGTCAGGTGCACCGTCTCGACGATCTGACCCAGCGGCTCGACCAGCGCATCGCGCACCTCTTCGCTCGTGGCGACCACGACCTTCGGGATGCCGGCGACCAGGTCGCGGCCCTTCACCTCCATGGTCGAGGTGCGCGCCGTGGGCGAAGCGGTGGCGATGGTCATCTTCACCTGCTCGGCCGAGCGCTCCCCCACGAGCATGTTGTACTTGCGCTTCACGTAGTTGATGATCGCTTCGTCCATGGCGTCGCCGCCGCAGCGGATCGAGCGCGACGTCACGATGCCCGACAGCGAGATCACGGCCACGTCGGTGGTGCCGCCACCGATGTCCACGACCATGTTGCCGGTGGGCGCCGTCACGTCGAGGCCGGCGCCGATGGCTGCGGCCATGGGCTCCTCGATCAGGTAGACCTCGCGGGCGCCCGCCGAGAGCGCCGACTCGCGCACCGCGCGCTTCTCGACGCTGGTGATGCAGGGCGGCACGCAGATCACGATGCGCGGCCGCACCAGCTTGCGCCGGTTGTGGGCGCGCTGGATGAAGTAGCGAAGCATGGCTTCGGTGATCTCGAAGTCGGCGATCACGCCGTCCTTGATCGGGCGGATCGCGCGGATGCCACCGGGCGTGCGGCCGAGCATCTCCTTGGCTTCGTGGCCCACGGCCAGCACGCGATCGCCGCGTCCCTGGGCGTCCTGGGCGACGGCGACCACGCTCGGCTCCGAGCAGATCAAGCCGCGCCCGCGCGCGTACACCAGGGTGTTGGCCGTTCCGAGGTCGATGGCGAGATCGCTCGAGAACAGCCCGGCGATGGAGTCGAAGATCATGGGCAGCCCCCTCTGGCGGCCCTTGCGGCGCGCCTTTCTGCGTTATCGGCAGAAGGCGGCAGGGATTGAGCCTTGGGGGGCGAGATTCCGACGGAATCCCCGGCCCGGGATCGCCGGTCTCGTGCGCGGGATCACCCCGCCCGCGGGGCTTGAGCGGCGCGAGCCGCGGTGGGCAGCTCAGCCCGGCGCTAACGGGGGGAGAGCGGGTCGGGGCCGGCGGCCTCGCCGGCCAGCGGGTCGGCGCCCGCGCCGGTCGTCTCACGCGCTGCGGGGGCAGCTTCCCCGCCGAGCAGCAGGGCCTCGAGCTCGGCGAGCCGGTCGCGAACGCCGTCGACCTCGAGCAGCACGCCCGAGGCGCGCTCGCGCGCGTCGCCGAGGGTCGTGGTCAGCGCCTCGACGCGGCCTTCGGCGCGCGCGAGTGCAGCCTGGCTCGTGGCCAGCTCGCTCTCGAGTCGGCGCCCGTCCTGCCAGGCCAGGACCCAGCCGAGGAGGGCTCCGAACAACAGGACCGCCAGCAGGATCGGCAGCTTGCCGCCCTTCTGCGGGGCCGCCTCTTCTTCGGCGACCTCCGAATCGGGTACGGGGCGCAGGTGCGAGACGCCGCCTGTGGGCGTGGACGGCTTGGCCATGGGGGGCTCCTTGCAGGTCGACCCGCCTCGGCCGGACGGGTGCCGGCCTAGGACTGGATCACGAGCTTCGAGAGGCTGGTCTTGCGCAGGTTCGTCTTCTGGATGGTGCGCACCAGCTCGGCCACCTTCTCGGTGTCGGTCTCGAACGGGTTGTTGCAGATCACGCGCACGTTGAGCAGGTTGCCCAGACGGATGTTCGACCAGTCCAGGTCGTACTGGATGCCGTTCTGCCGGGCGAGCTTGATGAACTCGCCGCGCATGCGCGCGCGCGTATCGGGCGGCGGCTCGGTCTTCGCCTTCATGACCTCCTGGTCGTCCAGGATGCGGTCGACGGCGCCCTTGCGCTCGAGCAGGTAGTAGAGGCCCCGGTTCATGCGGATGTCGTGGTACTGCAGGTCCAGCATGAACACGCGCGGGTCGGTCCAGCGCGAGCCCTTCGAGTCGATCCAGCTCTCGATCAGCCGTCGCTTGATCAGCCAGTCGATCTTCTTGCTGAGCTTGTCCGGGTCGGTGTCGAGGCAGTCGAGCACGTACTGCCACATCTCGACGGCCTGCTTCAGCTCGTCGTTGACCGGATAGTGCTCGCAGTACTTCTGGGCCATCTCGCAGTACTCACGCTGCACCTCGATGGGCGAGTACTCGCGGCCATTGTCCAACCGCAGCTTGCGCTTGCACGTCGTGTCGTAGCTGATGTCCTTGATGGCCTTCACCGGGTTGCGCAGGGTGAAGTCCTTGTTGATGTAGTTGTCCTCGATCATCTGCAGCACGATCGCGCAC
>JANQOX010000019.1 GCA_028285625.1 Myxococcota bacterium | reverse complement strand
GCCCACCGTCGTCGCGTCGGCTCCCACGGTCGTCAGCACCGAGCCCGCCGTCGCCGAGCCCGAGCGCACCTTCGGTGCGGACGTGGCGCTGGCCGTGGGCTTCGAGCACGGCGGCCAGGCTGGCGCGGGTTCGTTCGGTGCGGATCTGCCCGACCCGTCCCCCCCGCTCGTGTCGCTCGCCGAAGACGAAGACGACGAGGAGACCGAGGTGCACGAGACCGCGCGCATCGCGTCGTCGGCCGACCTCGGCCGCGGCGGTCGCATCGAGGCCGACGCACGTGTCGATCGCCGAGCCAAGCTCGGCGACCGGGTGCGCGTGGGCCGCGAGGCGCGGGTCGGAAGCGGCGCGACCCTGGGCGACGACGTCACGATCGGCGCCCACAGCACGATCGGCCGCAAGGCGCAGATCGGCGCAGGCGTGCGCATCGGCGCCCGGGTCTGGATCCAGGACGGCGCCACCGTCCCCGCCGGCACCGTGATCCTCGACGACACCCAGGTGCTGCGCGAGACCCCGGGTGCGTACCGGGGCTAGCAGGGTCCCCGGCGGGACCCCTTTCGGGTGTTTCCCCTAGCCGGGCTCGGTGTCTCCACGCCTCCCAGCGGGATTCGTCTGCGATTCCGGAGATTTCGTCCTTTTGGGCGCCACAACCCGGCCCGTCTTCCCACGTCTCTTCAGGCCAAATTCGAGCCCGGAGAGACCCCCCATGAATCTGAGCAGGAAGTTGAAGTGGCTTGCCGCCCACGCGGTCGTGGCAGCCTGTGTGTTGGGCCTTGCCTCGACAGCTGGCGCGACCAGCCTCACGATCGACCCGTCGGCCACGCCGGCCATCCTGACCCCCGGCCAGGACTTCTCCGTGATCGTGGGCCTCGACGACGTGGGGAGCGTGCTCGGGTACAACCTCGCCATCTCGTATGACCCGAGCGAACTCGAGTTCCTGCAGGTCGTGCAGCTCGCAACGAGCGAGCCCGTCGCCACGGTTCGTGTCCCGGTGGCGTTCACCCAGGATCCCACGGCGGATCTCACGGGCGGCGCACTCGCGGTCGGCGCGGTGCTCTCGGCCACGGAGCTGCGCGTCGACCTGGGCGCCAACACCCCGTCGACCCTGCCCGCCGGCCTGTTCCGCATCGACTTCCGCGCCACTGCGGGTCTCGTGCTCGACGGCGAGGCGGACGTGCTCGTCGGCGTGCTCGGACAGGGCCAGGGCGTGACCGATGCGAATGGCGGCGTCGTCTTGCTCGAAGACCCGGGCGCAGTGTTCCTCGAGGTGGCGGCCGAGACCAGCACGGTGCCCGAGCCCGCGATGGCGATGCCCGCCCTCGGCGCGCTCGCGCTGCTGCTCGGGGGCCTGCGCCGCCGGGCCTAGCCCCTCGCGAGAATTGCTGAACGAGAACCGCCGTCGGGCCCTGCCCGGCGGCGGTTCTGCTTTCGGGGCTGCACACGCAGAACGCCCTCCACCGGCGCATGCTTCGGTGGAGGGCGCTGCGAAGCCCAGGGGCTTCCGGCCGCGAGGGCCGTGTGTGCGCTGCCAGTGGTCGGCGCTAGCGGCGGCGACCCACCCAGGCGAGACCCAGCAGACCGCTCAGGCCGAGCAGTGCGCCCGAGGCCTCGGGCACGGTGCTGGGCGGCGTGCCGGTCACGATGAACAGCCAGTCGCTCGCCGGGATGTGGTTGTCGAGGCCACCCCCGCTGTGGTTGACCCAGCCCCAGCCGGAGAAGTCGGCGAAGCCGCGGTGGCCCTGTGCCAGGCGGAACGCGAAGTCGCCGTTGCTCTTGGCGACCAGATCGATGGCCGTCCCGCCCTGGGGCGTGATCGTGCCGGTGCCGGTGTTGGCCTCGTGCAGCATGCCGTCGATGAACGCATCGGTGTACGTGAAGTCGACGTCCCACAGCACCGGGTTGTCGTACGCGTTGCCGATGTCCTCGCCGCCGAACACGGTGCCGAAGATGTGGATCTGGGCGCCGGCGATCGTCATGAACATCTCGGCACCGTTGCCGGTGAACGAGAACGTGAACTCGTGCGAGTCGTCCCCGTCCAGGCCGTCGAGCCGCAACCCGTAGAGGGGCGGCGCGGCGTTGCCGTCCGGGTGATTGCCGAGCGTGTAGGTGCCGTCCGCAAGCGGCAGCGAAGCCGCCGGCATGCTGAAGACCAGCGCAGCAGCCGCTGCAAAGAACAGAGAGATCAGGGTCCGCTTCATCATCCACTCCCAAGTAAGGGCCGCATCCGGCGGCTTGGGAGGTGAGTGGCCCGCGATGCGAAGCGGGTTACGCGCCGGGTCGAAGAAAAAACGTCGGTCGGCGGCGCGGGCGTGGGCGCGAGGGCCCTGTGGGGCGGGCGATCAGTCCGGAGACAGAGCCGCCAAGGCCACTTGCATGGCAAGTTGCATGTCGCCCTCCACCTGGATCTGCCCCCCCATGAAGGCGTCCTGGGCCTGCAACTCTCCGGCGCGTAGCGCCGCATAGGCCTCCGGAGCCACCGTGAGGCGCGTGGTGGGCTCGTCCGGGACCGGCCCGGCCCCGAAGTGGGTGCGCAGGGCGAACCCGTCATCGCCCCCCACCTCGAAGTGCAGGCTCCCGCTCACGTCGGCCAGCAGGGCCAGCCGGCCGCGAGTGAGCTTCATGTCGCCGGCCAGGCCCGAGAGGCCCCCGAGAAAGCCCATGGCCGAGTCGCCGGCCTCGGCCACGAGCCGCTCGAAACCGGCCTGGTCCTGCACCAGGATCAGGAAGGGCTCCTGGGCTGCGGCCGCGCCGGCCGCCATCTCGCCCGCGGCGATGTTCAAGAAGTAGGCGTCGCCGTCCACGCGCACCTCGATGGTCGCGTCCACCGCGCGCATGCCGCCGAGCACGCGGCGCGCGTCTTCGTCGCCCTCGGCCGCGCGCGCTTGCTCGGCGAGGCCCTGGTTCCACTGGCTGGGCAGTTGCTCGGTGTAGAAGGCTTCGGGGCTCGGGGCGCTCATCGGCTGCGTCTCCGTTGGTAGCGATCGACCATGGCGTCGTGCTCGGCGTAGGTTTCCGAGAAGTGATGGGTGCCGTCGCCGCGGGCGACGAAGAACAGGTAGTCGCTCTCGGCCGGGCGGACCACGGCGCGCAGCGCCTCGCCGCCGGGGTTGGCGATGGGCCCCGGTGGCAGCGCCGGGATCCGGTAGGTGTTGTAGGGGTTCGAAGCGTCCTCGAGATGGACGCGGCGCAGGTTGCCGTCGAAGTCGGGGATGCCGTAGATGACGGTGGGATCGGTCTCGAGGCGCATGCCCCGGGCGAGCCGGTTCAAGAACACCGAGGCGATGAGGGGGCGCTCGACCGCAGCGCCCGTCTCCTTCTCGATGATCGAGGCGAGTGTCACGACCTCGCCTTGGCCGAGCCCCGCGGCCGTGGCTTCGGCCTCGATCTCCTGCCAGACCTCGCGGAATCCCTCGACGAGTACCGCCGCGACCTCTTCGACCGCGAGCCCCTGCGCCATGCGATAGGTCTCGGGGTACAGGTACCCCTCCAGCCCGTCGCCCTCGACGCCCAGCGCGCGGGCGGCCTCGGGCGAACGTGCGTAGGCGAGGAACGCATCGGCGTCGGCGAGGCCGGCTTCGTCGAGCCGCGCGGCGACCTGCACGGCCGTGAAGCCCTCCGGGATCGAGACCGGGTGCGTGCGGACGGCGCCGCGTGCCAGCCGGTCGAGCACGGCTTCGGTGTCGAGCCCGGGCTCGAGCTCGTACTCGCCGGCGCGCATGGCGCGTTCGAGGCCGCGCAGCCGCGCGAGCATCCGCATCGCCAGGGCGCTGCGGATGACACCGTCGCGTTCGAGCCGGTCGGCCACGGCCGCGAGCCCGGCGCCGGCGGCCACCTCGAATCGGTGCGGGGCGTCGCTGGCCTCGTGGGGCGGCGGCGCGAGCGAGGACTGCCACCATGCGAAGCCGGCCGCGATGCCGATCGCGATCGCGAGCACCCCGGCCAGGGCGATACGCAGGATCACGATGCGCCGTCCACTCGGGTCACGACGGGTTCTCGCTGCCTTCGGGCTGCTCGCGCTCGAGCCAGGTGCGCAGCAGCAGGGTCGCGGCCAGGGCGTCCACCGTGCCCTCCTTGCGCTGGCGCTTGCGTCGGCGGGCACTGGTGGCCTCTTCGGCGAGCGCGCGCTCGGCGGCGATGCTGGTCCAGCGCTCGTCGAGCGTGGAGACCGGCAGCCCGCTGCGCTGCGCCAGGGCTTCCGCGAACGAGCGCGCGCGCTTCGCCTCGGGGCCCTCGCGCCCACTCATGTGGATGGGGAGGCCGACCACCACGCTGCCCACGTCGCGCTCGCGTGCGAGCGCGCAGAGCGCGGCGAGGTCCTTCTCGCGGCCCTTCGCCTGGATCGCGCCCGCGGGCAACGCGATGCGCTCTTCGGGGTCGGAGATCGCGAGACCGATGCGCTTCTCTCCGAGATCGACGCCCAGCACCGTCATCGGCCGCGAGCCTAGCCGTCCCGTGGCGCCGCGTTCAGCCCCTCGCGGTTCTCGCCGCGTTCAGCCCTCGCGCTTCTGGAGGGCGCGGGCCCGCCGATCGAGCGCCATCTGCGCGGCCTTGCGCACCTGGGTGTCGCGGGCCTGAAGCGCCTGGGCCAGGGCCCCGACCGCCTCGTCGCCGGGCAGGGTGCCCAGGGCGGTCGCTGCGGCGACCTTGAGCTCACGCAGCTTGCGGCCGCCGAAGAGCTTCTTGCGCAGCAGGATCGACGCGAGCGGCGGCGTGCCTTCGGCGCGGCCCAGGCGACCCAGGGCGCGGACCACCTCGCGCGCCACGTCGGTGCGGCCATTGGTGACCGCCTCGTCGAGCGTGGCCACCAGCGGGTGGACGGCGCGCGAGCTGCCGGTGGCGGCCAGGCAGTAGACGGCGAGCGCCGCCATGCCCGGCGTGCGGCTGCGCAGGGCTCGGATCAGCGTCTCGACGGCGCGTTCATCGCCGATCCGCACGAGCGACTTGGCCGACTCCTCACGTACCTCGGAGTTCGCGCTGCCCAGCAGCACGCCCAGGCGCGGCACCGCCTCGGGACTCTGGATGTCGCCCACCAGGCGCACGGCCGTGACGATGCGCTCGGGGTCTTCGTCGTCGAGGGCACGCAGCAGCTCGGGCAGCGCGTGCTCGCCCAGCGCGATCAGGATGCCGTACATCTGCGCGCGGCGGGTTGCGTCGGTCTCGTTCTCGGCGGCCTGCAGCAGTGCGGCCACGGCGTCGGTCCCGAGTTGCAACAGCACCTGGGTCGCACGCACGCCCGTTTCGTTGCCCGGCGCACAGGCGCGCACGATGAGCTTGCTCATGCGGTTGCGGGAGACCAGCGTTCGCAAGAAGTCCTGGGCGAGTTCGGCCTGCCGCTCGGGGCGCTTGGTGGCCTGGGCGGCATGGTCCGAGAGCACGAGCACCACGCGGTAGGCATCGTCCTCGCGGCCGCGCTCGTCGGCCTGCTGCGCCAGGTGGACGCTGCGGCGCGCGAGATCGGCATAGGCCGACACGCTCTCGCAGCCGTCGAGCTCGCGCAGCACGTCCACCAGCTCGGCGCTCACCTCGTCGCGCACGCCGCGTTCGAGGGGCGCCTGCTCGAGCGCTTCGAGGTCGGGCGTCTCGTCATCCGACTCGTCCACGAACTCGGGTTCGACGGCGAGGTTCGTGCCCTGGCCCAGGTCTTCGGAGCCCGGTCCGGCCAAGGGGATGGTGTGCGCCGGGGGCGCCATCACTTCGTCCTGCGGCGCAGGGGCCTCGGAGACTTCGGGAAGCGTCGCTTCGTCCGTCTCGTCGAAGCCCGCTGCGGCCTGCGAGGCCGGCGTGTCGGCGTCGCTGCGATCGGCGTGCAGATCCACGGCCGGTGTACTCGCGAGCTCGAGTTCGTCCTCGGCCGGCTCCTGGGGTTCGAACTCATCGCCGTCGGCCGGCTCCGCGATTTCGAGCTCGTCCTCGGTCGCACCCGCGAGTTCGAGCGCCGGCGCTCCTGCGCCATGGGGGATGGGCTCGATGTCGAGCAGGTCGTCCTCGCTGCCGTCGTCTTCGAACGCGTCGTCGTCCGAAGCCGCGTCCGGAACCAGCGCAAGCTGCACGGGGGCGGCCGGTTCGACGCGGTCGTCGGTCGCGGGCTCGCCGGGGGTCGGCTCGACTGCGTCGGGCTCGGCCGATGCGACCTCGTCCGGGACGTCGGGCTCGAACGAGATGGGCTCTACCGGTTGGGGCGGGAGCGGCGCCAGGTCCACCAGCTCGGGCTGGGTGTCGGCTGCCACCTCGTCGGGCGGCTCCTCCTCGAGGCGGATGCCGGAGGGCACCAGCCCGGCCAGGGCGGCCGAGGGGCCGCCTTCGGATCGAAGGGCTTCGGTGTCCACCGTGAGCACGTGGATCAGGCCGGCGAAGGCGTCCGCGTCCACGCCCTTCTCGACGTGGAGCCGTCGCACGCGCCGCTCGCGCAGCAGTTGCGCCAGCTCGCGCAGGCGTTCGGAGGCCAGGGGCTCCGGGTTCGGTGGCACGCGCAGGCCGGCGTCGGTCACGCGCAGCTCCAGGGTGCCGTGTCGCGCCAGGTCGCTCTGCCAGGCGCGCAGCGTGCGCTCGAAGAGCTGCGCCAGCCGCGGGTCGCCCGCGCCATAGAAGCCGCGGCCCTTCACCACCCGCAACAGGTCCAACAGCAGCGCCGTCAGGTCCGGGACGCTTCGCCCCGAAGCCGAGTCGTATCGATCCGCCGCGCCCATGCCCCCGCCTGTCCCGATCGGGACCGCTCGGGACGTTTCGCACCGGCCCCCCTCGGGCCTGCGCAGACACGTCCGTCTCCCTGATTCGTCCACCCTCGGGGCGCTCTTGAGGGCGGTCCCGCGGGCAGATGCCCCATTTGGGGTGACTCGCGAGCGAGTTCCCGGGGCGCGTTCCAAAGGGGCTCAGGCCCCTGCAGCGGCGGGTGGGGGGCGCGCCGCTGCCCCCCGATGGTAACCTCCCAAAAGGCGCTCGGGTCCCCCCACCGCGAAGCGCCCCTCGCCCTCCTCCAGGCGGCCCCCATGTCCAAGCACGCGACCGGGCCTCGGCCCGAGGCGGGGGCTTCTGCACCCAGCGACCCGGCTGCAGCGCGCCGTCCGCCGCGCTTCCTGGTGCTGGCCGTGGCGACGGCCGGGGGCGCCGGCCTGCTGCCCTGGGCGCCCGGCACCTGGGGTTCGGCTCTCGCTCTGCCGATATTCGTGTTACTTTCGCCTCTGGGGGTCGGTCTCTATGCAATCACCTGGGTCGCGCTCACCTGCCTCGGGGTCTGGTCGTCGGACGCCGCCGAGCCGGTCTTCGGCAAGAAGGACGACGGGCGCATCGTGATCGACGAGGTCTCGGGGCAGCTGCTCGCGCTCACGCCGCTGCTGTTTCTCGCTGGCGCGCCGATTTCCGTGGGCCTCGTGACCGGATTCGTCGCATTCCGGGTGTTGGATATCTGGAAGCCGGGGCCGGTGCGTTGGGCCGAGCGGCGATTCCAGGGAGGACTCGGGGTGATGATGGACGACGTGGTGGCGGGCGGGCTCGCGGCGGGGGTCGTCGCCGCGGTGCTGCTGGGCCTCCGCGCCGGAGGCGCGTGGTGATCGCCGAGATCCTCTCCATCGGCGACGAACTGTTGCGCGGCGAGATCGTCGACTCGAACAAGTCGTTCCTGTCGGACGCGCTGCTGCGCATCGACATCCCCACGCGCTTCCAGACCTCGGTCTGTGACGACCCCGAAGATATGACCGACGCCTTCGTGCGTGCGGCCGAGCGCAGCGACGTCGTGCTGGTGTCGGGCGGGCTCGGCCCCACGCGCGACGACCTCACCATCGAGGTGCTCGCGCGCACCTTCGGTCAAGAGCTGGTGCTGCACGAGCCTTCGCTCGAGGCGATGCGCGCCTTCTTCGCGCGCTTCGGCCGCGAGATGGCGCCGAACAACGAGAAGCAGGCGTGGCTTCCCCAGGGCGGAGAGGCGCTGCCGAACCCGGTGGGGACGGCCCCGGGCTGCTTGCTCGAGGCAGGCGGTGCCCTGTTCTTCTGCATGCCCGGCGTCCCGCGCGAACTCATCCAGATGATGGACGAGCAGGTGCTGCCGCGCCTGCGCGTGCGCGCACAGGCCGAAGGCGGCGGGGTCACGCGCGTCGCCCTGCTTCGCACCTTCGGCATGGGCGAGTCGACCCTCGACAACGAGCTGCAGGACCTGGCGCACGACGACGGTCTCACCCTGGGGTTTCGCACCGCGTTTCCCGACAACTACCTGCGGCCCATGGCGCATGGGCGCAACGAGGCCGAAGCCGCCGAGCGCCTGGCCAAGCTGGTCGATGCGATCCGACGGCGGCTGGGGTCGCTCATCTACGGCGAGGGCGACGAGACCCTCGAGCAGGTGGTGGTGGGTGCCCTGGCGGCGGCCGGTCGCACCCTGGCCACGGCCGAGTCGTGCACCGGCGGCCTGGTGGCCCAGCGCCTGACCGGGGTGCCGGGTGCGTCGGCGGTCTTTCGCGGCGGGGTGGTCGCCTACGCCAACGAGGCCAAGCGCGACCTGCTCGGCGTCTCCGAAGAACTGCTCGAGGCCCATGGTGCCGTGTCGGGCCCGGTGGCCCGTGCCATGGCCGAGGGCGCGCGCAAGCGTTTCGGTGCCGACTACGCGATCTCGACCACCGGCATCTCGGGGCCCGATGGCGGAACCGACGCGAAGCCGGTGGGGCTCGTGTTCGTCGGCTGGTCTTCGCAGGACGAGGACGTCGCCGAAGAGCTGCTGTTCCCCCTCGACCGGGCGCGCCACCGCATGGTGACGAGCCAGGTCGCACTCGACTGGGTGCGTCGCAGCCTGGCCGGCGAGCCGCGCGTCTCGCCGCGCTACCTCGGGAGCCGTCGCTCGTGATCCGGACCCGAAGCTCCGGCGCCGTGGTGCGGGCGTTCTTCGCGCTCGAGCCCAGCGAGGCCGCGCGAGAGGCGTGCGCGGCGACTGCGGCGATGCTGGGTGGGGCGTCCGGGGGCGACGGCGTGCGCTGGGTGAAGGCGAGCGCCTACCACCTGACGCTGCGCTTTCTCGGCAATGTCGAGCAGGAGCGGCTGCCGGAGCTCTCGAAGTGCGTGACCGAGAAGCTCGAGGAGGTGCCGCCCTTCGCGTTCTCGCTGGGCTCGGTGGGCGGGTTCCCGTCGCCGCGCCGGCCGCGCGTGGTGGCGGCCGTGGCCGAGCCGGGCGAGGCGCTCGAGGCCCTGGCCGCGCGCGTCGAGCAGGGCGTTCGCGAGGCCGGGCTTCCCGCAGAGACCCGCCGCTTCCGTCCGCATCTGACCCTGGGCCGCGTGCGGCACCGCCGGCTGCCCGCCCTCGACGGCGTGAGCGTGCGGGCCCCGGCGACGCTCGCCAACGAGGTGGTGCTGTTTCGCAGCGACCTGCGCCGCGAGGGCGCCTTCTACACCGTGCTCGAGCGTGTGGCCCTCGGCGGCACGCCCGGTGCGGACACCGTCTCACCCTAGCTTTCACCAATTTCGGGGAAACGAGAGGACACCATGGCCAAGAACACCAACGACCGGGCACGAACCGAAGCCAAGGGCAACGTGAAGCAGCGCGCGATCGACCTCGCCGTCTCGAGCATCGAGAAGCAGTTCGGCAAAGGGGCGATCCTCACCATGACCGACGACTCGGTGGACCGCACCATCGGTTCGTTCTCGTCGGGTACGCCGAGCCTCGACCTGGCGCTGGGCATCGGGGGGTATCCCCGCGGCCGCGTGGTCGAGATCTACGGCCCGGAGTCGAGCGGCAAGACCACGCTCACGCTCCACGCCGTGGCCGAGATGCAGCGGCAGGGCGGGGTGGCGGCGTTCATCGACGCCGAGCACGCCCTCGACGTGAACTACGCGCGCCGTCTGGGCGTGAAGGTCGAAGACCTGCTGGTGAGCCAGCCCGACACCGGCGAGCAGGCCCTCGAGATCGCGGACGTGTTGCTGCGTTCGGGTGCCATCGACCTGGTGGTGATCGACTCGGTGGCGGCCCTGGTGCCGCGCGCCGAGATCGAGGGCGAGATGGGCGACACCCATGTCGGCCTGCAGGCTCGGCTCATGAGCCAGGCCCTGCGCAAGATCACCGGCACGGTCTCCAAGTCGAACGCCACGGTGATGTTCATCAACCAGATCCGCATGAAGATCGGCGTCATGTTCGGCAACCCCGAGACGACGAGCGGTGGCAACGCGCTCAAGTTCTACTCCTCGGTGCGGCTCGACGTGCGGCGCATCGCCGCCATCAAGGACGGCGACGAGGTGGTGGGCAACCGCACCCGCGTGAAGGTGGTGAAGAACAAGGTGGCGCCGCCGTTCCGGCAGGCCGAGTTCGACATCCTCTACAACGAGGGCATCTCGCTCGAGGGCGACCTGCTCGACCTGGCCGTCGACTGCGGCATCGTCGAGAAGAGCGGCTCCTGGTACTCCTACGCGGAGGACCGGATCGGCCAGGGGCGCGAGAACGCGCGGCGGTTCCTGAAGGAGAACCCGGACATCCGCGAGCGCATCGCCGACGCCGCCTACACGGCCAAGGGCATCAAGCGCCAGGTGCCGGTCGAAGAGCCGGCCGCGGCGGCGCCGGCCGAGGAGGCCCCGGCCGCCGGCTAGGGGCAGATTCGGGTTTGACCCCAGGGGCCGTGCCGGGGTAGGGTGGGCCCATTCTACCGATCGTTAAGCCGGTGAGCGGCTGATCGGTCGGACGGTGCCGCCCGCACCGGCGGTCTCTGGGGGAATCTCTTCGTGTCGAGCACTCGCATCCGCGCTGTCCTGCTGGCAGTCGTCCTGGCCTTCACCGTAGGCGGTTCCTGCAACGGCGGTGGCCCGCCGCCGCCGTCCGACAACGACTATCCGATCCTGCTCGCCCATGGCCTGATGGGCTCCGAGACCTACCAGCTCGGCGGGCTCGAGATCCTCGACTACTGGTTCGGGATCGTGGCGGCCATGGAGGACGAGGGCGCCCAGGTGTTCGTCACCGAGGTGAGCCCGATCAACTCCAGCTACGTGCGCGGCGCCCAGCTGCTGACCCAGGTCGAGGACATTCTCGCCCAGACCGGCAAGAGCAAGGTGCACCTGATCGGCCACAGTCAGGGCGGGCTCGATGCGCGCTACGTGGCGGGCATGCGTCCCGACCTGGTGCGTTCGGTCACGACCGTCGGGTCGCCCCACAAGGGCGCCGACCTGGCCGGGTTCTTCGACGACAACATCGCCGCCGACGGCACGGTGGGCGGCGCCCTGCTCGGCCTCTTCGGTGGTCTGCTCGAAGACTTCGCCCGGCTGGTGACGGGCAGCAACGACCCGCTGGACTGGAAGGCCGGCTTCTCGTTCCTCGCGAACCTCGACACCTTCAACGCGACCTTCCCGGCGGGCCTGCCGGCCGGCTGCAGCGACGGACCCCACGAGGCGGGCGGCGTGCGCTTCTACTCGTGGACGGGGGACGTGGTGGGTCTCCTCGGCGTGCGCATCAGCACCAACGCGCTCGACCTGACCGACGGGCTGTTCAACGCGGCGAGCCTCTTCTACGGCCTGTTCGAGGACAATGATGGCCTGGTCTCGGTCTGCAGCGCGCAGTTCGGCGAGGTGATCGGCGACGACTACGCCATGAACCACCTGGACGAGGTGAACCAGATCGCGGGGCTCGTCTCGCTGCTCGAGACGAACCCGAAGACGCTCTTCCGCAACCACGTCGACCGGCTGCTGGGGCTCGCTCCGTAGGCGTGCCCCGCGTCGTCTGGGTCGCCTGCGCGGCGGGCATCGCCCTCGGCGCAGGTGCGGCCCTGCTGCAAGGCACCCTGGCGAGACGCCCCGCGCCGCTGGCTCCGCCGGCATCGCTGGGGCCGGCTCGGGATGCGGGCGCTTCCCACCAAGAGGTGCCCGCGGTCGCGGTGCGACCCGAGGCCGCGCCGCCGGGGCCCGGCGAGATCGCGCCCTCGCTGCGCGGGACGTCGCCCTCGGGTGCGCTCCGCGTCGACGATGCGGGCCACTTCGCGCCCGACGCCGATGCGGTGCTGTTCATCGAGTACTTCCTGGCGGCGAGTCACGAGGCCGACCCCGAACAGATCCGGGCGTGGATCGAGGCGGCCATCCGCGAGCGGCTCTCGCCACCGGCCGACGCCGAGGCGCGCGCGTTCGTCGATCGCTACCTCGCCTATCGCCGAGAGGGCCCGGAACAGCTCCCCGACGTTCGCGTGGCCGAGAGCGCCTCGCTCGAGCGAAGGCTCCAGTGGCTGCGCGAGCTTCGCCGCGCGCACTTCGGGGCGGACCTGGCCGAGCGTCTCTTCGGCGAAGAAGAGGACGCCGCGCGGATCCACCTGGCCATGCGCGAGTTGGGCGAGCGGGCCGATCTGGACGAGGCGCACCGAGAGGAGGCGCTTCGCGCCCTCGAGGCCCGCTACCCCGAACGCGTGAGGCAGGCCCGCGCCGCCGCCGCGCTGCCGGTCCAGCATGCCCGCGAGGAGCGCGCGCTGCGCGAGGCCGGCGCGAGCGAGGCCGAGATCGAGGCCCTGCGGGTCGAGCGCTTCGGCCCCGAGGCCGCCGCGCGCATGGCCGCCCTCGACGCGTCTCGAGCGGCTTTCGATGCGCGCCTCGGGGCCTATCGCGAGGCCCGGGCGGCGCTCGGCCCCGATGCGGCGCCCGAGGCGCTCGGGGCGCTGCGCGAGGCCCACTTTCCGCCCGAGGAGCGCGAACGGGTGCGGCTGCTCGATCGGGTCGAGGCGGACACGGCTCCCTAGCCTCCTCGCCACCTTTCGAACGCCCGTCCCTCGAACGCTCGGCCGGCAGCCCTGGATCGCCCGGTGGCCCGGCCGGCCCCTCGGGGGCGGGCACCCCTCAAGGGCGCCGGCGCATCGGTCGAAAGGCCCGGTACGCAGGCGAGCACGGGGCGTTGCCGAGCCCGGTGCGCAGGCGAGCGGGGAAGTCGCGGATGGCCTTGGATCTGAACGGGATTCTGAAGGTGGCGCTGAAGGGTGGCGCCTCCGACATCCACCTGAAGTCGGGTTTGCCCCCGATGTTCCGGGTGGACGGGGCCCTCGTGCCGCTGAAGAACGGCGAGCGCATCCTGCCCGACGAGATGCAGCAGGTGGCGCTCTCGATCATGAACCCCGTGCAGAAGCAGCGCTTCGAGGAGTTCCGCGAGGCCGACCTCGCCTACGGCATCCCCGGCCTCGGCCGCTTCCGCGTGAACGTGTTCCAGCAGCGCGGCACCGTGGGCATCGTCTTCCGCGTGATCCCGTTCGGCGTGAAGTCGATCGAGCAGCTCTACCTGCCCAAGGTGATCGAGAAGATCGCCATGGAGAATCGCGGCCTCGTGCTCGTGACCGGTACCACCGGCTCCGGTAAGTCGACCTCGCTCGCGGCGATGATCGACTACATCAACGCCCACCGAACCTGCCACATCATGACGATCGAGGATCCCATCGAGTTCCTGATCCGCGACCGTCGTTCGATCGTGAACCAGCGCGAGATCGGCGTCGATACCCAGAGCTTCGCCAACGCCCTGCGCGCGGCCCTGCGCCAGGACCCGGACGTGATCCTCGTGGGCGAGATGCGCGACTTCGAGACCATCGAGACGGCCATCACCGCCGCCGAGACCGGCCACCTGGTGATGAGCACCCTGCATACGATGGATGCCACCGAGACGATCAACCGGATCATCTCGGTGTTCCCGCCCTACCAGCAGAAGCAGGTGCGCCTGCAGCTCGCCTCGATCCTGAAGGCCGTGATCTCCCAGCGCCTGGTGCCCCGGGCTGATGGCAAGGGTCGCGTGCCGGCGCTCGAGGTGATGGTCTCCACCGCGCGCGTGCGCGAGTGCATCGGCGACAAGGACCGTACCAAGGAGCTGCCCGACGCCATCGCCAAGGGCTTCACCACCTACGGCATGCAGACGTTCGACCAGTCGCTGATGTCGCTGGTGAAGGACGACCTGGTGACCTACGACGAGGCGCTCAAGCACGTCTCGAACCCCGACGACTTCGCCCTGCGCTTCCGGGGCATCGCCTCGACCAGCGACGGGACCTGGGACGACTTCGAGGGGGAGGGCGCCGAGGACGAGGAGAAGTCCGGCGGCGACCTGTTCGACGACGAGCCCGGCGAAGAGGCCAGCGGCGACGGCGGCCCCGAAGCGGACTTCATCGAGCGCTTCTGACCGGCCCACCCGCGCCCCGGTGCGCGGGGAGAATCTTCTTCTATCCTCGGCAGTTGCAGCCAGGAGGGCCCTAGGCCCTCGGCCCGGCTGCCAGGGGAAGAGAAGTGTCCCGACCGACTGCATCGGCCGACATCCGGGAGGCGTTCCTCGCGTACTTCGCGGGGCGCGGGCACGCGCGCGTGGCGAGTGGCTCGCTGATCCCCGAGAGCGACCCGACGCTGCTCTTCACCAACGCCGGGATGGTGCCCTTCAAGCGGGTCTTCACGGGCGAGGAGTCGCGACCCTACTCGCGCGCCACCACCACCCAGAAGGTGATGCGCGTCTCGGGCAAGCACAACGACCTCGAAGAAGTCGGGCGCAGCGCGCGCCACCACACCTTCTTCGAGATGCTCGGCAACTTCTCCTTCGGCGACTACTTCAAGCAGGAGGCGATCACCTTCGCCTGGGAGCTGCTCACCCAGGACTTCGGCTTCCGCATGGACGACCTGGTGGTGTCGGTCTTCCGCGAGGACGACGAGTCGGCCGAGATCTGGGAGCGCGAGATCGGGTTCCCGCCCGACAAGATCTACCGCCTCGACGAGGCCGAGAACTTCTGGTCCATGGGCGACACCGGTCCCTGCGGCCCGTGCACCGAGATCCACCTCGACCGCGGTCCGGTGCCGGGTGTGGAGAACGACGACCCGTCGAGCGAGTCGGGCCGGTTCCTCGAGTTCTGGAACCTGGTCTTCATGCAGTACAACCGCGACGCCCAGGGCACGATGAACCCGCTGCCCAAGCCGTCGGTGGACACCGGGCTCGGCCTCGAGCGGATGAGCTGCATCCAGCAGGGCAAGACCACCACCTACGAGACCGACGTGTTCGCGCCGCTGCTGGCGCGCGCCCAGGAGCTCTCGGGCGTCTCGCTGGGCGCGGACGCCGAGAAGGACGTTTCGCTCAAGGTGGTGGCGGACCACGCGCGTGCGTGCGCCTTCTTGATCGGCGACGGCGTGATGCCCGCCAACGAGGGCCGTGGCTACGTGCTGCGCCGCATCCTGCGCCGCGCCGCGCGCCACGGCGTGCTGCTGGGGGTGGAAGAGCCCTTCCTTTTCCAGGTCTGCGACGCGGTCATCGACCAGATGGGCGGCGTCTTCACCGAACTCGCCGAGCGGCGGGCGTTCATCACCGACCGCGTTCGCCGCGAAGAAGAGCGTTTCCTGGCCACCCTCTCCAAGGGTCTCGCGCTGCTCGAGGACGAGGTCCGGCGCGCCAAGGGCGACGGGGCGGCCTCGCTCTCCGGGCCGGTGCTGTTCAAGCTCTACGACACCTACGGCTTTCCGCTCGACCTGACCCAGGACATCCTGCGCGGCGAGGGGCTCGCCACCGACGACGCCGGCTTCGAAGCCGAGATGACGCGCCAGCGCACGCGCTCTCGCGAGGCCTGGAAGGGCAGCGGCGACGAGGGTGTCGCGGTCGTCTACGGACGCATGGCCGGCGACCTCGAAACGGCCTTCCGCGGCTACGAGCGGCTCGAGGGCACGTCCGAGATTCGCGCGCTGCTGGTGGCGGGGGAGCCCGCCGATCGCGCCGAGGCCGGCGCCGAGGTCGAAGTGGTGGTGACCGAGACGCCCTTCTACGCCGAGAGCGGCGGGCAGGTCGGCGACCGGGGCACGATCACGACGCCCAGCGGCCGCGTGGCGGTGGAAGACACGCGGCGGCCCTCGGGCGATCTGGTCGTGCACGCGGGCAAGGTGGTCGAGGGCTCGGTCGTGACGGGCGAGTCCGCCGAGCTGCAGGTGGATGCCGAATTGCGCGCCGCCACGGTGCGCAACCACACCGGCACGCACCTGCTGCACGCCGCGCTCCGCGAAGTGCTGGGGCCCCAGGCCATGCAGAAGGGATCGCTGGTCGCCCCGGATCGCCTGCGCTTCGACTTCACCCACGACGCGCCGCTCACCGAGGCGGAGATCGAACGCATCGAAGACCTCGTGAACGCATGGATCGAGTCCAACGACTCGGGCCAGGTGCGCGAGATGCCCTATCAGCAGGCCCTCGATGCCGGGGCGATGGCCCTGTTCGGTGAGAAGTACGGGGACGACGTCCGGGTGGTGTCCTTCGGCGGCGTTTCGACCGAGCTCTGTGGCGGCACCCACGCGCGGGCCACCGGCGACATCGGCCTGCTCAAGATCGTGAACGAGACCGGAATCGCCGCGGGCATCCGCCGGGTGGAGGCGTTGACGGGGCAGGGCGCACTGGTCTGGCTGCGCGAGCAGCAGCGTGCCCTGCGTCGGACCGGCGAGCTCTTGCGCGCACCCGCCCACGAGGTGCCCGATCGCGTCGAGCGGCTGCTCGAAGAGCGCAAGGCGGCCGAGAAGCAGATCTCCGACCTGCGTCGGGGCAAGGGAACGTCGTCGGCCAGCGACCTCGCGGGCGAAGCGCGGGAGGTGGGCGGCGTGAAGGTGCTGGCCACCCGGCAGGACGGTCTGCCGTCGAAGGATCTGCGCGGCATGGTCGACGACCTGCGCGACCAGATCGGCAGCGGGGTGGTGCTGCTGGCGAGCGAACACGAGGGCAAGCTGAGCCTCGCCCTGGGCGTGACGCCGGATCTCAAGGGTCGCCTCAAGGCGGGCGACCTGGTGCGCGAGATCGCGGGCCTGGTCGGAGGCAAGGGTGGCGGTCGTCCCGACTTCGCCCAGGCCGGTGGCAACGACGCGAGTGCGCTGCCTGCGGCCTTCGAGCGGCTCTACGAACTGGTGGGGGCGTCGTCGTGACCGCGGCGGGCACGAACGCATTCCCCGCGGCCTCGCCCTACGCCTGGCGTCGCCGCGTGACGCACGAGGTGCGGGTCGGTTGCATCGGAATCGGCGGCGCCAACCCGATTCGCGTGCAGTCCATGACCACGACGGACACGCTGGATACCGCCGGAACCGTGGCCCAGGCCGAGGCGCTCGCGCGGGCCGGCTGCGAGATCGTGCGCATCACGGCGCCCGGCAAGCGCGAAGCCGAGAACCTCGGTGCGATCCGCGCGGGCCTTCGCGAACGCGGTGTGGACGTGCCGCTGGTGGCCGACATCCACTTCACGCCCGGCGCGGCGCTGGTCGCCGCCGAGCACGTGGAGAAGGTGCGGATCAACCCCGGCAACTACGCCGACAAGAAGCGCTTCGAGGTGCGCGAGTACAGCGACGCGCAGTACGCCGAAGAAGTGGCCCGGGTGGACGAGCGCTTCCGCCCCCTGGTGCGCCGCTGCAAGGAACTCGGCCGTGCCATGCGCATCGGCACGAACCACGGGTCGCTCTCGGATCGCATCATGAACCGCCATGGCGATACGCCGCGCGGCATGGTCGAGAGCGCGCTCGAGTTTCTCACCGTCTGCGAGGACGAAGGCTACCGCGACGTCGTCTTCAGCATGAAGGCGAGCAACGCGCAGGTCGCCATCCAGGCCTACCGGCTGCTGGCCGCGGCGCTCGTCGAACGCAGCCACGAGGCCGGGTATCCCTTCCACGTGGGCGTGACCGAGGCCGGCGACGGCGAGGACGGCCGCGTGAAGAGCGCCATCGGCATCGGCGCCCTGCTCGAGGACGGCATCGGCGACACGATCCGCGTCTCGCTCACCGAGGACCCGGTCAAGGAAGTGCCCGTCGCCCGGGCGCTCGCGGCCCGCTACGACACGCGGGCCGCCGACGCGGTGCCCGAAGACCCGGGCGCCGCCTTCGTGGCCGACCCGTTCGCCCACGCGCGTCGCGCCACCCGTGCCGTCGCGTCAGCTGGCGGCGACGCGCCGGTTCGGGTCGAGGCCGATCTCGGCCCGGCACCGCCCGATGCGGCCACGGCGGCGGTTCGCGTCGGCGAGGCCCTGGCCCAGCTCGGCGACCTCGCCTGCGAAGGCCTCGGCGTGGATGCCGAGGACGCCGAGCAGCTGGCCGCGGCCACCGCGCTGGGCGACGCGCTGCGCAAGCGCGGCGTCGACGTGCCCCTGGCCGTGCGCGTCCCGGCGAGCCTTTCGGCCGACGCCGCCGGAGCGTGCGATCGGCTGGTGGTCCGCATCGCCGACGCGGCCGATGCGGCGCGGCTCCGCGACGCGGGTGCAGCCGGGCCGATCGAGTGGAGCTTTCACGCCGAGGGCCAGGACCTGCTCGCCCTGGTCGATGAAGCACTCGATGGCGGGGCGCGCCCCGACTTCGTCTCGGTCTGCGCGCCGCGTCCCGTCCATGCGGTGCGGCTGCTGGTCGCGCGGCTTGCTGCGCGAGGGCTCGCGGACGTGCCCGTGGTGCTGCGGCACCGCGCCGATGCCCTGGCCGATCCGGAGCGTGCGCTGCTCGCCGCGGCCACCGACCTGGGTGCGCCGCTCTGCGACGGCATCGGAGACGTGGTGGTGCTGGGCGGCTTCGGCGGACCGGCGCGCGACGTGGCCCTGGCCTACCGGGTCCTTCAGGGTGCGCGCCTGCGCACGTCGTGGACCGAGTTCATCTCCTGCCCGTCGTGCGGTCGCACGCTCTTCGACCTCGAAGAGACCACGGCCCGCATCAAGGACCGGACGGCGCACCTGCCCGGCGTGAAGATCGCCGTCATGGGCTGCATCGTGAACGGCCCGGGCGAGATGGCCGACGCCGACTTCGGCTACGTGGGCTCGGGCAAGGGAACCGTGAGTCTCTACGTCGGTCAGGACTGCGTCGTGCGCAACGTGCCCGAGGCGGCGGCACCCGATCGGCTGGTCGACCTGATCCGCGAGCACGGCGCCTGGGTCGATCCCGAGCCGGCACCCGAAGCGGCGAGCTAGCTCAGGAGCGCTCGGAGGCCGGCGGCGGGGCTGCGACGTCGGGCAGCGGTGCTTCGCCGCGCGCCACGCGCTCCACCCGTTCGAACGCCGCGAAGACCCTGGAGCTCGCGACCTCGGGGTGGTCGCGTCCCAACACGGTGCCGAGGCCGAGGAACACCACGGCCACCACGACCGCGCCTTCGGCACCCCCGAGTACCCCCCCGAGCAGCCGGTCGACCGCGCCGAGGCCGACCGCCTGGGCACCCCTCCGCAGGAAGCGTCCCGTGATGCCCACCGCGGCGATGGCGGCGATCGCAAGCCCCGCACCGGCGGCCACGCGCGCGGCCGTGGGGTCGAGCACCTCGGGAGCGAGGCCGTGGACGAACGCGGTGGCCGAGTCGAGGCCCACGCGCACCGCGATGCACGCGGCCACCAGGGCGCCCAGCGAAAAAGCCTCGCGGATCAGGCCGATCCAGAGCCCTCGAAGCAGGGCCACCCCGAGGATGCCGAGTGCGGCGACGTCCAGGGCCGAGAGCGCATTCGCGTCCACGCGCGAAAGACTAGCCGGCCCGCGCCACGGCGCCGTGGCGCGTGGCGGTCTGGACTCGCCGAGAAGGCTGCCGGCTCGCAGCGCGGTGTCGTCGTACACTGCGCGGCGATGTGGGACGCGATCGTCGTGGGGGCCGGGCACAATGGGCTCGCGGCGGCCGCGTACCTGGGCCGGGCCGGCCAGCGCACGTTGGTGCTCGAGCGACGCGACCGCGTGGGCGGTGCCTGCGTGACCGAGGAACTCTGGCCCGGGGTCCACGTCTCGCGCGCGGCCTACGTGGCCGGGCTGCTGCGCCCGGCGCTGCTGCGCGAACTCGACCTCGCCCGGCATGGGCTGCGCCTGCTGCCCCGCGATCCGTCGTCGTTCACGCCGCTTCCCGATGCGCCGGGGCTTCTCATGGGGCGCGACGCCGAGGCCACGCGGCGCTCGATCGCGCGCTTCTCCAAGCGCGATGCCGAGCGACTGCCGGCCTACGAGGCCCTCCTCGATCGCATCGCGCAGGTGGTCGAGCCCCTGCTCGATGCGCCCCCGCCCGATCCGGCGCGCCCGCGTGCGGGTGACCTCCGTGCGCTGGCGCGCGCCCTGCGCCCGGCTCTGGCCCTGCGGCGCGACCTGCCGCGCGCGCTGTCGCTGCTGGTCGCGCCGGCCCGCAGCACGCTCAGCGCCTGGTTCGAGAGCGAGCCCCTGCGCGCGACCCTCGCAACCGATGCCGTGATCGGCGCCTGGGCGTCGCCGTCGACGCCGGGGACCGGCTACGTGCTCTTCCATCACGTGATGGGCGAGACCGGCGGCGCCCGCGGCGTCTGGGCCTACGTCGAAGGCGGCATGGGGCGCCTTTCCGAGGCACTCGCCGGGGCCTGTCGTGCGGCGGGGGTCGAGATCCAGACCGAGGCCGCCGTGGATCGCATCGCCGTCGAGTCGGGGCGCGCGCGCGGCGTGGTGCTCGAGGACGGTCGCTTCCTCGAGGCACGCCGGGTGCTCTCCTGCGCCGACCCCGAACGCACTTTCGGGGGGCTCGTGGGCGCCGAGCACCTGCCGCCGGACTTCGTGCGCGACCTGGGTGCGCTCGACTACCGAAGCCCCGTGGTCAAGATCAACGCCTGGATCGACCGGTTGCCGCGCTTCCACGGGGCCATCGACGACGCACCGCGCCCCGAGCACCACGGCACCATCCACGTGGGTGCCATCGATCTCGACGCCCTCGATCAGAGCTTCGAGGCCGCCCGCGCCGGACGGATTCCCGAGCGGCCGATGGTCGAGCTGACCCTGCCGTCGGCCGTGGACCCGACGCTGGTTCCCGCCGGCGGCCACGTGGCCCAGATGTTCGTGCAGCATGCGCCGCTCGCGCCCGAGGGCGGCTGGGACGACGCACGCCGGGTGATCGCGGAGCGCGCCTTCGCCATGGTCGACGAGGTGGCGCCGGGGTTCTCGGCGTCGGTGCGCGAGCACGAGGTGCTGGCGGCGCCGGATCTCGAGCGCATCTTCGGGCTGACCGGCGGCAACATCTTCCACGGCGCGATGAGTCTCGACCGCCTGGCGTTCCTACGCCCGGTGGTGGGCTGGTCACGCTATGCGACCCCCGTGCGCGGGCTCTACCTGTGCGGCGCCGGGGCGCATCCAGGCGGCGGCGTGATGGGAGCCTGCGGCCGCAATGCGGCCCGGGCGGTGTTGGCCGAGGCCTCGCGCGCCTAACGCCGGGGCTGCGGGTCGGCGGGCCCCGGCTGCGCGGAGCGGTCGGCCTCGCTGCGGATCATGCGCAGGTACATGCGCGCATCGTCGCGTGCGGGGTCGCGTTCGAGCACCGCGTTCCACTCGCGCACGGCCTCGTCGGTGCGGCCCAGCGTGTAGCACGTGAGGCCGAGCTGGACCGCGGCGTCGAGGTAGTCGGGGTTCGCGCGCAGCACGCGCTGAAACTCGGCGAGCGCGTGGCTCGGCAGTCCCGACTCGCGCAGGGCCACACCGAGACGCTGGCGGATGTCGAGAAAGTGCGGCGAGCGGTCGAGGGCCTTGCGGTACGACTCGATGGCCTCGCGAAGATCGCCCACTTCCCGGTAGGCGTCCCCGAGCGCCGCGTGCAGGTTGGCGAGCTTGCCGCGCGTGGTCTCGTCGAGCCCCCCGCCCGGTGTGTGCCCGGCGGCGGCCCGGGTCGCCAGCGCGCGCGAGCGCTCGAACTGCCCGCGCTGTTCGTACACGCTGGAGAGCGCGACCAGGCACTCGGCGTAGCTCGGATTGATCGCGAGCGCGGCCTCGAGCGCGTCGGTGGCGGCGGGAAGGTCGCCCTGCCGCTCGTGCAGCACGCCGATCATGTAGTGCACGTCCGCCCAACGCGGGCGCGCCTGCGCCGCACGGTTGAGCGCCTCCAGTGCGCCCTCGTCGTCTCCGGCCAGGAACCGCTGCCGGCCCAGCTGGTAGGCCTCGCGATCCTCCCGGGTCATGCGCCCGGTCTGCGGCACCGCTAGTTGGCGGACGGCACCCAGTCCTGGGCGGCCTCGGCGACCTCGCTGCCCTGGTAGTTCTCGAGGATCACCTGGAACACGCGCTGCGCCTCGTCGTCGAGGCTCATGTTGCTGTAGCAGACGCCTAGCTTGTAGAGCGCATCGGCGTCGAGGCCCAGGCCCGGGTACTCGTTCAGCACCGAGCGGTAGCGGTCGGCCGCACTCTGGAACTCCTGGCGCTCCAGGTAGAAGTCGGCGATGCCCATGGTGTGCTTGGCCAGCCGCGTGCGCAGATCGCGCCAGAGCGTCTCGGCTTCGGCGGCCTCGGGCGAGTACGGGTAGTCGGTGATCACCTGGTCGAGGAAGCCCAGCGCCTTGCGCGTCGCGGTCTGGTCCCGGTGCTCGTCGCGTGCCTGCTTGTAGTGGCACATGGCGGCCTGGAAGACCGTGTACGGCACGCGCTCGTGATCGGGATGCAGTTCGGCGAAGTCGCGGTAGTAGGAGAGCGCTTCGTCCCAGAGCTCTTGCTGGAAGAACGCGTCGGCGATGCGCAGCTCGGCGAGCGTCGCGTACTCGCTGTAGGGGTAGTTGTCGACGACGTCCTGGAACGCGTCGATCGCGCCCTGGTAGTCCGTGGTGTCGAAGAACCACAGGACCTTGCCCCCGTCTTCGAGCGCATCGAGGCCCTGCTGGTAGAGCTCTTCGGCCGAGGGCAGCTCGGCGTAATCCTCGACCTCGGGCGTCGAACTGCAACCCAGTGCCACGGCGAACGCCACGGTGATCAGGACCGGGCGAAAGCGTCGAAAGATCTGCCTGGACAAGGCAACCCCCCTTTCCGACTACGGAATCAGGGTCGAAGCTACCCGAAGGCCCGACCCGTTGCTACGGTGCGCCCCCGCACGAGACCCGGGGGCACCACCATGGTTCATGATTCGCTGCGCAACCTGCAACTCGATCGCCGCCTGCTGCGCCGGCGCGGCTGGATCGCGCGCGACGACCTCGACCAGGCGCTCGAGGGCCTCTCGGACTCCGCCGATCGTGCCGAGCTCGTGGGCGATGACGAGCCCCCTGCCGAGGCCGAGGCGAAGCCCGAAGAAGCCTAGTTTTTCCGGGGGCTTGCCGTGATCAAGGCGAGGCTCGGCCAGGACCTGGATGCGACCGTCCACCGGTTGTTCCCGTTCCTGTTCCATCGCCCCCTCGATCCCAACCTGCTCTCGCTCATCGGCGTGCTGGTCTCGCTTCTTGGGGCCTGGGCGTTCTACGAGGGCTCCATGCGCCTGGGCGCCCTCCTGATCCTGGGCGGGGGCTTCTTCGACCTCGTCGATGGCGTGGTGGCCCGCCACAACGGCACCAGCTCGGCCTTTGGCGCCTTCTTGGACTCGAGCCTCGATCGCCTGGTCGACATGGCGCTGCTGCTCGGAATCCTGATGGGCTACGCGCGTCACGACGAGCTGGGGCTGGCCTGGCTCGCCGGGCTCTGCCTGGTGGCCACGGTGATGGTCTCGTACACGAAGGCCCGGGCCGAGTCGATCGTGCCGGGCTTCAAGGGCGGCATCCTCGAGCGCGCCGAACGCATCGTGATCCTGGTGGCCGGGGCGCTGTTCGGGCTGATGCCACTCGCGCTCGGCGTGGTGGCTGCAGGATCGGTCGTGACGGCCGGGCAGCGCATCGCGCTGGCCCAGCGCAGCATGCGCGACCTCGACCCCGACGGCGCGCCCGCAGACGAAGGCGCAGCGCCCAGGCAGGGCGCGCCTGCCATCGACTCGACCCCAACCCGAAGGGAGACCCCATGAGCGATCCCGAAGAACGCGGATTCACCATCGTGGACAAGCGCGGCAGCGACGGCGACGAGGAGGCGCCGCCGGAGCCGGCCCAGCACGACGCCGGCGAGGCCCACGCCGCCGAGCTGCCCAAGGCCGACTTCACGAGCCTGCTGCTGAGCCTCGGTACCTCGGCCCTCTATCACCTGGGCCAGGCGCCCGATCCCGAGGGCGGTGAGGCCCCCGAGCCCAATCTGCCCGTGGCGCGCCAGACCATCGACACGCTCGAGGTGCTCGAGGAGAAGACGCACGGGAATCTGAGCGACGAGGAGGCCAAGCTGCTCACCGGCCTGCTCACCGAGCTGCGCATGCGCTACGTCGAGGCCTCCCGGGGCACGTGAGTGGCGCCCGGGCTGCGGGCCACGTGAGCGGGACGGCCGGCGAGCGCGGCGCGATCGAGCTCGAGGCGCCGGCGAAGATAAACTTCGGCCTGCGCGTTACCGGCCGTCGCGAGGACGGCTACCACCTGCTGGAGAGCCTGTTCCTGCCGCTCGCGTTGGGCGACACGGTGCGCGTGGCGCGCCGATCGGCGCCCGGCGTCTCCCTCGAGCTGGCCGATGCACCGGCTGGCCTGCCCGCGGGCCAGGACAATCTCGTGGTGCGGGCCGCCACGGCCTTCCTCGAGGCCGCCGGGCTCGGGGGCGGGGTCGCGCTGCATCTGGTCAAGCACATCCCGGTGGCGGCCGGGCTCGGCGGGGGCTCGAGCGACGCGGCCGCCGTGCTGCGCGCGCTCGACCAGGCCCATCCCGGCGCCGTGTCCCCGGAGGGCCTTCGGGCGTTGGCGCTGGGGCTCGGAGCCGACGTGCCTTTCTTTCTCGACCCGCGTCCCGCCTGGGTCACCGGGATCGGCGAGCGGGTCGGCCCGCTCGGCGGGGTTCCGTCGCTCGATCTGCTCCTGGCCAATCCGGGCGAGGGCCTCTCTACGGCCGAGGTGTTTCGTGCGTTTGCGGCGTCGGCGGGGCCCGCGGGGTCGCGCCTGGCTTCGTTGACGCCCGAGGGGGCAGACCCTACGTTCGGCCCGCTTTCCGCAGGGCCGGGTGGATCCGGATCGCAGCGGGCGCGACTCGAGGCATGGCTGGCCGAAATGGGTGGGCCGCCCGGGGACCCGCCCCGGGGACCTGTCGAGGTCGTCCCGAACGACCTCGAGCCGTCCGCGAGCCGACTCTGCCCCGCCGTGCGGGTGCTTCGCGAGGAGATCCAAGAGACAGGCGCCCGCGCCGTCGGGCTTTCGGGCAGCGGCCCCACCGTCTTCGGCGTCTACGCCGATCGCGCGGCGGCCCTTGCTGCACAGCGCGCACTCGGTCTCGAGGCGCCGGCCCGGAGCATCGTCACGCGGACCCTGCCTTCTCCCGACGAGGCGGCGGACGAAACGAGAGCTTGAACGGACCTTCTGGGGCGTCGCCAAATGGTAAGGCAGCGGCCTTTGGAGCCGCCATTTGCAGGTTCGAGTCCTGCCGCCCCAACCACTTCCTAGGACCCCCGAACCAGACGAGACGAGATCGGTGAACGCGGCGGTCGCTGCGAGCCGGGATCGAGGCATCGAAGGAGCCGACCGTGGGACAGAACAACCTCGCGAGCGAGACGCGCACCGACACCGGAAAGGGCATCGCGCGCCGACTGCGCGCCGCCGGCCGCATCCCGGCCGTGCTCTACGGAAAGGGTCGCGAGCCGCGCGCCCTGTCGGTCGACTCCGGGGAACTCGAGCGTCTGCTCCACACCACCGGCGCCGGCATGAACACGCTGATCGACCTGCAGGGTGAGGGCGGCGAAGAGGTGGTGCTGGTCAAGGAGCTGCAGCGCGAGCCGGTCTACGGCAAGTACCTGCACGCCGACTTTTACGTCGTCGACCTGACCCAGACCGTCGACGTCCAGGTGCCGATCCACTTCGTCGGCAAGGCCGCGGGCCTCGACATGGGCGGCATCATCGAGCACGCCCTGCGGGAGATCGAGCTCGAGTGCCTGCCGCGCTCGATCCCGGAGGCCATCGAGGTGGACGTGACCTCGCTCGAACTCGGCGACTCGATCCACGTGCGCGACCTCGTGCTTCCCGACGGCGTTTCGGTGCGGACCGACGGCGACCTCTCGGTGGCGAGTTGTGTCCAGCCCAAGGTGGTCGAGGAAGAGACGCCCGAGGGCGAGCTGGCCGAGGGCGAAGAGGCCGCAGCCGAGGGCGCAGAGGGCGCCGAGGGTGCCGAGGCTTCGGGCGGCGACGCCGCGAAGGGCGACGACTCCTGAAGATCCTGGTCGGGCTGGGCAACCCCGGCCCCGACTACCGCGACACCCGCCACAACGTGGGCTTTCTGCTGATGGAGCGGGTGGCCGCACGGGCGGGTGCGGCCCTCGAGGAGCGCGCGCACGAGGCGCGCGTGGGCCGCGGCCGGCTCGCGGGCGAGCCCGTGGTGCTGCTGTTGCCCGAGACCTGGATGAACCACTCGGGCGTCGCCGTCGCGAGCGCGCTCGAGGCCCACCCCGAGGTCGAGCCGAGCCGCGACCTGTTGGTGGCGTTCGACGACGCGGACCTGCCCCTCGGGCGGATCCGGCTGCGCGGCAGCGGCGGCGACGGCGGCCACCGTGGGCTGGCCAACGTGCTCGACCACCTGGGCCGCGAAGACGTGCCCCGGCTGCGGCTCGGCATCGGACGTCCCCAGTCGCCGATGCCCACCCGTGACTTCGTGCTCGCGCGATTCGCCGAAGACGAGCACGTCGCGCGCGATGCCGCCCTGGATCGCGCGGTGGAGGCGGTCGCCTGCTTCGTGGAGGAGGGCACCACCGTGGCCATGAACCGCTTCAACGCGCCGCCGCCCGCTCCGCCCGCGGACTGAATCCCGCTCGACCTCGCGGACGGCTCACGCCTGCGGCGATTGTCGGTATGATCGCCGTCCGCATTTTGGCGAGGTGCCATGGCCGCCCCCGATCATCCGTCCCAGCCGACCCTGGCCGACCGCCTGGTACGCCCCTTCATCCGCTTCGCCGAGCTGGAGACCTCGAGCGCGCTGCTGCTGCTCAGCATGGCAGTGATCGCGCTCGTCTGGGCGAACTCGCCGTTCGCCGCGAGCTATGAGCACTTCTGGCACACCCCGGTGGGCATTCGCGTGGGCGAGGTGTTCACCCTCGAGATGGGGCTCGGCCACTGGGTGAACGACGGCCTGATGGCGATCTTCTTCTTCGTCGTCGGCATGGAGATCAAGCGCGAGATCGTGCTGGGCGAGCTGTCCACGCGCTCGCGCGCCATGCTGCCGATCCTGGGGGCCGTCGGCGGTATGGTGGTGCCGGCCGGCATCTACGCCGCGTTCCACCTGGGCGAGCCCACGCTCCGGGGCTGGGGCATCCCCATGGCCACGGACATCGCCTTCGCCGTGGCGGCGCTCTCGGTACTCGGAAGCCGGGTTCCGCCGGGGCTGCGGGTCTTCCTGCTGGCCCTCGCCATCGCCGACGACCTGGGCGCGGTGACGGTGATCGCGCTCTTCTACACCGCCGAGATCCACCTCTCGAGCCTCGGCCTCGCCGGTCTGGGCCTGGTCGGATGCTTCGTGCTGCGCATGGCCGGTGTGCGTTCCTACGTGGTCTACGTCGCGCTCGGCACCTTCGTCTGGTACCAGACCCACCACTCGGGCGTGCACGCCACGATTGCGGGGGTGATGCTCGGCCTGCTCGCGCCGAGCTCGCCGCAGCCCGCGGACTATGCGTCGCTGCTCGAGCGCGGCCGGCACTCGCTCGAGCACCTGCGCGACCTGCTCTTCGGCGAGCACGATCAGAACCCGGACTACGGCGGGCACCAGCGCACCCACGCGCTTCGCGATCTCGCCGTCGCGGGTCGCTCGACGCTCTCGCCCCTCGACTTCCTCGTGAACCTGCTCGAACGGCCGGTGGCCTTCTTCATCATGCCGGTGTTCGCGCTCGCCAACGCGGGGGTACCACTCGACGCCACCATGTTCGCCGATCCGGTCGCCCAGAACGTGGCCGTGGCGGTGGCGCTCGGCCTGGTCGTGGGCAAGCCGCTGGGGATCACCCTGTTCGCGTGGGTGTCGGTACGGCTTGGCATCGCGGTCCTGCCCCGGGGCGTGAACTGGGCGTGCATCAGCGCCACCGGCCTGCTGGCGGGCATCGGGTTCACGGTGGCGCTGTTCGTGACCGCGCTTGCCTTCGCCGACCCCGTCGCCACCGCCGGCTCGAAGGTCGGCATCCTGGTCGGCTCCGCCGTGGCCACCCTGGCCGGCGTGGGCCTCCTGGCGAAGGCGCTGCCCCCAGCCGGCGGGGACGAGGCCGGCTAGCCCCTCAATCCGGCCATTGTCGGGTGTGATCACGCCAGTTTTCGGGGCAATTGGCCCGATTGTCTGGAATTGACTGGGTAGCGTCCGGGTCCGTATCCTGCCCGCCATGCAGGTGCGGATCGCGCGAGAGGGGCCCCAGGCGGGTCCCGTGTATCGGCAGATCGCCGACGCCATCCGCCAGCAGGTGGAGGGCGGCGAACTCGGCGCCGGCGATCGGCTGCCCCCGATCCGGGCCCTGGCCGAGCAGCTGGGCGTGAACCGGGACACCGTGAGCCTGGCCTACGAGTCGCTGGCCTCCGAGGGGCTGCTGGTGGCGCGGGTCGGCCGCGGCACCTTCGTGCGCGACGCCCGGCCCGCGGCAGTGCAGACGGCGCCGCCGGAGGTGCGGCTGTCCGCCGCCACCGAGCGCCTGCTCGACTACGAGCGCGGCCGCCCTCGCTACGGCAGCGACCCCGATGCGTTGCCGCTGCACGCGGTGGCGCCCGACCCGAGCCTGTTTCCGGTCGAGGGCTTCCAGCGCGCCCTCCAGCGTGCGCTGGCGCGCGACGGCGCCGAGCTGCTGGGGTACGGCAGCCCGCAGGGGCACGAGGGCCTGCGCACCGCGCTGGCCGAGCGGCTCTCGGCCGCAGGAACGCGCGTGGGCGCCGAGTCGGTCGTGCTCTGCCAGGGCGCGAGCCAAGGCATCGCGCTGGCGCTGCGGCTGTTCGCCGAGCGAGGCGACGCCGTGGCGGTCGAAGACCCGACCTACCAGAACGCGCTCGGCACCCTGGTGGCCCTGGGCCTGCGGCCTGCCCCGGTGCCCATGCGGGGCGACGGGGTCGACCTGGCGGCGCTCGACCGCGTGCTGGCGCGGCCCGAGGTGAAGCTCCTCTACACGATCCCCACGTTCCACAACCCCATGGGCATCGCGACCGACCTGCGCCACCGCGAGGCGCTGCTCGCGATTGCGGCGCGCCACGGCAAGCCCGTGGTCGAGGACGCCTTCGAGATGGACCTGCGCTTCGCGGGCCGCCCCGTGCCCTCGCTGTTGGGCCTCGACGAGGACGGGCTGGTGCTTCAGCTGCTCTCGTTCTCGAAGTCGCTGTTTCCGGGCGTACGAAGCGGCGCCATCGTGGCGCGCGGTCGGCTGGTCGACGCGCTGCTGGTGCTGCGACATGCGTCCGACCTGGGTGGGGCACTGCCGCTCCAGGCCGCGCTCGCCGACTTCGTGCGCTCCGGCGCCTACGACCGGCACCTGGTGACGCTGCGCCGCGAGCTGCGCCGCCGCCGCGATGCGGCCGTCGAGGCGCTGCGCCTTGCCATGCCCGAGGGCACGCGCTTCACGGAGCCCGAGGGGGGCTACCAGCTCTGGGTCACGCTGCCCGATGCGCTCGATACCCGTGACCTGCTGCCCGACGCCATGCGCGCCGGGGTGACGTTCGCGCCCGGCTTCCAGTTTCACCCCGACGGCCGCGCGTCGAGCGCGCTGCGGCTGTCGCTGGCGATGGTCGGGCCCGAGGGTCTGCGCGACGGCATCACCCGCCTGGGCCGGCTCTGCTGCGAGCGGCTCGCGTCCGGGCCGGGCGCGAGCCCGATCGCGATCTAGTGGCGCTCGACGCCTTTCCATCTGCGAGTTCGCAAGAACGCGAATCAGCGAATCCCCCAAGGAGGACATCCCATGAGCGAGAACGGAAGCGACGCACGGTCGTTCGAGATCAAGGTCGGACTGGCCGAGATGATGAAGGGAGGCGTGATCATGGACGTGACCACGCCCGAGGAGGCGAAGATCGCCGAGGACGCCGGCGCCGCCGCGGTGATGGCGCTCGAGCGCGTGCCGTCGGACATCCGGCGCGACGGCGGCGTGGCCCGCATGTGCAGCATCGCGGTGATCGAGGGCATCCAGAAGAGCGTGTCCGTACCGGTGATGGCGAAGGTGCGCATCGGCCACTTCTCGGAGGCGAGGGTGCTCGAGGCCCTGGGCGTAGACTTCATCGACGAGAGCGAGGTGCTGACGCCCGCGGACGAGGCACACCACGTGGCCAAGGACGACTTCCGCTCGCCGTTCGTCTGCGGGGCGCGCGACCTGGGTGAGGCGCTGCGCCGCATCGCCGAGGGCGCGGCCATGATCCGCACCAAGGGTGAGGCCGGCAGCGGCAACATCGTCGAGGCGGTGCGGCATCTGCGGCAGGTCAACGGCGACATCCGCAGCCTGGGCGCCCTGCGCAGCGAAGAGCTCGCCAGCCGGGCGAAAGAGCTCGGTGCGCCGGTGGGCCTGGTCAAGAAGGTCGCGAGCCTGGGCAAGCTGCCCGTGCCGAACTTCGCGGCCGGCGGCATCGCCACGCCCGCAGACGCAGCGCTCTGCATGTCGCTCGGCGCCGAGGCCGTCTTCGTCGGTAGCGGCATCTTCAAGAGTGCCGACCCCGAGAAGCGCGCGCGGGCCATCGTGCACGCGACCACGCACTGGCAGGAGCCCGAAGAGGTGCTGAACGCCTCGCGCGGACTCGGCGAAGCGATGGAGGGCCTCGAGCTCGACAAGCTCGACGAGAGCGAGCGCCTGGCCAACCGCGGCTGGTAGCCGAGCCACCGTGGCCCAGCCCGACGTCGGCATCCTCGCCATCCAGGGCGACTTCGAGGCGCACGGCCGCGCCCTCGCGCAACTCGGCGCGAGGGCGCGGCCCGTGCTTCGCAGCCATGAGATCGCGCAGCTCGACGCGCTGGTCCTGCCCGGTGGCGAGTCGACGACGATCGCCAAGGGCATCGCGCGCCTGGGGCTCGGCGATGCCCTGCGCGCGTTCGCCGACTCGGGCCGGCCGGTGCTCGGCACCTGCGCGGGCGCGATCCTGCTGGCGAAGCGCGCCGAGTCGCCGGGCACCGCCCACGAGCCCCCGCCCACCCTGGGCGTGCTCGACGCCGTGGCCCAGCGCAACGCCTACGGCACCCAGGTGGACTCGTTCGCAGCCACGGTCGACGGCGACGCGGCGCGCGGGCTCGAGGGGCTGCGCTGCGTCTTCATCCGCGCGCCGATCCTGGCCGAGCTGGGCCCCGGGGTGGAGGTGCTGGCCCGCGTCGAGGGCCGCCCGGTGCTGCTGCGCGAGGGCAACGTGATGGCGGCGACCTTCCACCCCGAGCTCACCGACGACGGGCGGGTGCACGCCCTGCTGCTCACCGGCTAGAGGCCAAGTCGGCTCGGATGGCTGGGGGCCTGGGCTGCGTTCCCGGCTCTGGCGCCCGAGCGGCCCTGCGGGGCCGACGGCCCTTCTCGGGCGCATGGCCGGCCCTGGGGCGCTCTGCTAAGCCTTGCCTCCCATTTGCCCCGTCCGGGGCATCCGACCACCTCGGTCCCCGAGGCCGGGCCTCCTCCCGCGGAGGCTCGAACGACGAGCGGGGGCCCGACCGGCACTGCCGGCCGCACCGAGAGGAGGAGCCACGTTGCGGGAATACGAGACCACTTTCATCGTCCAGCCGGAGATCTCCGAGGAGGGCTGCCAGGAGCTCTTCGAGCGGATCGACGGCATCCTGTCGCGGGAGGGGGCCGAGCGCCTGCTTCACGACGACCAGGGCAAGCGGCGCATGGCCTACGAGATCGACGAGTTCCAGAAGGGCCGGTACGTCACCACCTACTACTTCGACGAAGGCAAGGCCGTCGGCGTGCTCGAGCGCGCCCTTCGCCTCGAAGAGTCGGTACTGCGCTTCCTGACCGTGATGAAGGAAGACAGTGTGAGCGACCTCGACGCGCGCCGCACCGAGGCCAAGGAGCAGGAGCGCGTGCAGGCCGAGCGGGCCCGCGAGCGCGCCGAGCGCGAGGCCGACGAAGAGCGCCAGCGCCAGGAGGCCCGTGTGGCCGCCGAGGCCGAGGCTGCCCGACGGGCTGCCGCCGAGGCGGAGGCCGCCGAGGCCGCACCCGGCGAGGCGAGCGCCGCCGACGGCGAAGCCGACGCGGAGAGCGAGGGCGGTGAATCCGCCGAGGCAGCGGCACCCGAGGCCGCGAGCGAGGAGGAGAAGTCGTGAGTGCACCCCCGAGCGGTGGCGGGCCCGGAGGCCCCCGGGGCGACGGACCCGACGGCGGAGGCGATCGCGGTGGTGATCGCGGCGGCTACGGTGGCGGCGGAGACCGCGGCGGCTTCGGCGGCGGCGGTCGCGGTGGGTTCGGCGGGGGCGGCGATCGCGGTGGCTTTGGCGGAGGCGGTGGCGGAGACCGCGGTGGCTTCGGCGGCGGCGGTGGCCGGCCCGGCGGGCCCCGTGGTGAGCGTCGCGAGCGCGGACCGATGTCGGTCAAGGCACGGCTGCGCGCCAAGGCCCGCAAGAAGGCCCGCAAGGTCGCGAAGAAGCGCGGCGGCTTCGTCCGCAAGAAGGTCTGCCGCTTCTGCGCCGACGCGAAGGTGCCGATCGACTACAAGGACCCGAAGACCCTGCGGTACTTCGTGACCGAGACCGGCAAGCTGATCCCGGCTCGCATCTCGGGCAACTGCGCGAAGCACCAGCGGGTCATCACCGTGGCGATCAAGCGCGCACGCCAGCTCGCGCTGATGCCCTACACGTCGCATCACGGGGGCTAGCCATGGCTGCAGTGAAGGTGATCCTGCGCGAGGACGTGGGCCGGCTCGGCGAAGCCGGTGACGTCGTGTCGGTCAAGCCCGGCTTCGCACGCAACTTCCTGATCCCGACCGGCAAGGCGATCCTCGCCACCGAGGCCTCGGTGACCGAGCTCGAGCACCACAAGCGCGCGATCGCCGAGAAGGTCGCCAAGGAGCGCAAGGGCCTCGAAGCCGACCGCGATCGCCTCGAGCAGGTGACGCTCGAAGTGTCGGCCCAGGCCGGCGAAGAGGGGCGCCTCTTCGGTTCGGTCACGTCCATGCAGGTGGTCGAGCTGCTCGCGGAGAAGGGGCACGAGGTCGATCGCCGCAAGATCGATCTGCCCGAGCCCATCAAGACCACGGGTGACCACACCGTTCCGATCAAGCTGCACCGCGAGATCGTGGCGAACGTCAAGCTGGTGGTGACCGCCGCCGAGTCGTGAAACCGGCGCTGACCACCGCCGAGTCGTGAGGCCGGTGGTGACCGCCGTCGAGTAGGTTCGCCGACACGGCGCTTGCTCGGCGCGGGCCCTCGGTGATACAACGCAAGACCGAGGACCGTCGTCGCCCGCACCGGGTGGCGACGCGCCCTGCCACCCCGGGGGGTTATCGGTGGCTTCGAGTCCGGGCAGCGAGCGCCGTGGAGAGCGCCGGGGAAACCGTCCTCCTGGCGGAGGCGCAGCGGATCTGGCCGAGCTCGGTCGCATCCCGCCCCACGACATCGACGCCGAGAAGTCGGTGCTGTCGGCGCTGCTGCTCGACGCGCAGGCCTTCCACGAAGTCTCGGCCGAGGTGGGGCCCGACGACTTCTACCACCCGTCGCACCAGACGCTGTATCGCTCGATGGTGGTGCTGCACGACGAGCGCAAGCCCGTCGACCTGATCACGCTGTCCGAGTACCTGAACCAGCAGAAGACCCTCGACGCCATCGGCGGCGCGGTCTACCTGGCCGAGATCGCCGACTTCGAGGCGACCGCGGCCAACGTGGTGCACCACGCGCGCATCGTGCGCGACAAGGCGGTGCGCCGGCGCATCATCGCCGTGGCCACGGAGATCGTGGAAGCCGGCTTCGAGGGTGAGCACGACTCGGGCGAGCTCATCGACTACGCCGAGTCGCGCATCTTCGACGTCAGCAAGGACCAGAGCCGCACCACCTTCGCGAGTCTCCACGAGGAGATGCCGCCGACCTTCGACTACATCGACGCCATCATGAATCGCCATGGCGACCTCACGGGGTTGCCCACCGGCTACAACGACATCGACCAGATGACGGGTGGCCTCCAGCCGGGCGAGCTGATCATCCTGGCCGCGCGCCCGGGCATGGGCAAGACGGCGCTCGCGCTGAACATGGCCCGCAATGCGGCGATCGATCACGGTCGCAAGACGGCGGTGTTCTCGCTCGAGATGACCACCCGGTCGCTGATCCTGCGCCTGCTGGCCAGCGAGGCCGAGATCGACTTCTCGACGCTGCGCCGGGGCTTTCTCGCGCGGCATGACTACCAGCGGCTGACCGAGGCGGGCGACCGGCTGTCGCAGGCGCACGTGTGGATCGACGACAGCGGATCCGCGACGATCCTCGAGATCAAGGCCAAGTGCCGGCGGCTGCACGCCGAGCACGGGCTCGACCTGGTGATCGTGGACTACCTGCAGCTCGCCAGTGTCGATGGGCGCCGCGACCGCAAGGACCTCGAGATCGCCGAGATCAGCAAGGGCCTGAAGGCGCTGTCCAAGGAACTCGAGATTCCGGTGATCGCGCTTTCCCAGCTCAACCGCGGGCCCGAGCAGCGCGACCCCGACAAGCGGCGGCCGATCCTGGGCGACCTGCGCGAGTCCGGCGCCATCGAGCAGGATGCGGACGTGATCGCGTTCATCTACCGCGACGTGGTCTACAACCGCGACACCGAGGACCCGAATCTCGCCGAGCTGATCATCGCCAAGCAGCGCAACGGGCCCACCGGCACGGTGAAGCTGCACTTCGACGGGCGCTATGCGCGCTTCGCCACGCGGACGCGCCGCGACGACGACGACGGCTTCTCCGGCGGCGGTGGGGACGGCGGCGGCTTCGTGGGCCCCGACGATGACGGGCCGCCCGGGGGGCCGAGTCCGATGGGCGGCCCCGACGACTCGCCCTTCGGCGAGGAGCCCGTCTACTAGTGCCCCACGCGGGGGCGGGCTCCTAGTGCCGCGCCTGCGAAAGGCGCGTGCCGTGGCGGCGGGTGCGCGGCTCGGTGTGATCGCGCCGGCGTTCGCGGCCGACCCGGATCGGCTCGACGCGGGCATCGAGACCCTTCGGGGTGCGGGCTATGTGCTGACCCGACGCGACGACGTGCTCGCGCGCGAGGGCTACCTCGCTGGCTGCGACGAGCGACGGGCCGGCGAGTTCATGGGCTTCGTCGACGACCGCGAGGTCTCGGGGATGGTGTGCGTGCGCGGCGGGTACGGCTGTCACCGCATCGTCCGACATCTGGACGCCACGCGCGTACGCGAGGCGCGCAAGCCGTTGGTGGGATTCAGCGACGTGACCACGCTGCTGCTCTGGCAGCGCCGGGTGGCGGGCCTGGTGGGCTTCCACGGCCCCGTGCTCGAGCGCGAAGAGCCGCTGGGCCCCGAAGAGGTCGCGTCGCTGGTGGGCGCGCTCGCCGGTGAGCGCCCGCCGCCGCTTCGGGGCGAGGGGCAGGGCGGGGGCCGGGCCGAGGGCCGCCTGGTCGGCGGCTCGCTCACGCTGCTGGCGGCCAGCCTGGGCACGCCCTGGGAGGTGGACACGCGCGGGGCCATCCTCCTGTTCGAGGAGATCGGCGAGCGGCCCTATGCCCTCGACCGCCTGCTCCAACAGCTCGCCTGCTCGGGCAAGCTCGACGCGGCGGTGGGGTTCGGGGTGGGACACCTGGTGGGCTGCACCGACCCCAAGCGCGATGCGCCGACGGCCGAGCAGGTGGTCCTCGAGATCCTCGGTGGCTACGACGTTCCGCTCGTCACCGGCTTGCCATTCGGCCACCGGCGACCGAACCTCACGTGGCCCGTGGGGGTGCGGGGCGCCATCGACGCGGACCGCGGAGAGGTGCAGGTGCTGGAATCGGGGGTCGTGCGCTAGCGCACGGCCGCGTTCGGCGGGAGCTGCTTTGCGACACAGCGTCATCCAGCGAAAGCTCGGCAAGGTCGACCGCGCGCTCGACAAGGCCATCGACGGGGCCGAGATGCCCGGCGCCGTCGTGCTCGCGAGTCAGCGCCGCGAGGGCGAGCGTCTGACGCACGCATCGGTCCGCGGGCTGGCCGTGGTGCGACCCGAGCGCATTCCCATGGCGCGCGAGACGCTCTTCGACCTGGCATCGCTCACCAAGGTGATGGCGACGACCACGGCGGTGATGCTGCTCGAGGCAGACGGCGTGCTCTCGCTGGACGATCCGGTGGCGAAACACCTGCCGCCGTTCGGCGAGCGTGACAAAGAGGGGGTGACCCTTCGTCACCTGCTCACCCATACCTCGGGGCTGCGCCCGTGGCGCGGCTACCACGAGGTGGCCCGCGAGCGCGAGCGCAAGCGCGGCATCGAGATCGCCGGCACCCCGGCGGGCCGCGACCTCGTGGTGGACGCGATCTGCCGCTCGGCCCTGGTGCACGAGCCCGGCAGCGCGGCCGTCTACGGCGACCTCGACTTCATCACGCTCGGCGCCCTGGTCGAGGCGGTGACCAACGAGTCGCTCGACGCCTTCTGCGCGGCGCGCATCTTCGAGCCACTGGGTCTCGCGCAGACGCGCTACCGCCCCCTCGCCGAGGGGGAGCTGTCGGAGGCGGCACGGCGCGGGTTCGCCGCCAGCGAGAACTGCTCGTTCCGCGGGCGCATCCTCTGGGGCGAGGTGCACGATCCCAACGCGTCGGTGATGGGGGGCGTCGCGGGCCACGCGGGCTTGTTCTCGACGGCGGACGACGTGCTGCGCTTCGGCGAGATCCTGCTCGACGTGCTGCACGGGCGCAGCGACGCGCTGCCCGCCGATGCACTGCGTCGATTCGCCACGCGCCAGGAGCTTCCCCCCGGAAGCGACTGGGCGCTGGGTTGGGACACTCCGGCCGAGAGCGGATCGTCGGCCGGCCAGTACTTCTCTCGCGCCTCCATCGGCCACCTGGGGTTCACCGGCACCTCGCTCTGGATCGATCCCGAGGCCGAGTGCGTGGTCGTGATGCTGACCAACCGCACCCACCTCGTGGCGAAGAAGAGCCGCTTCGAGCTTCGCCCGCGCATCCATGACCTGATCCGCGAGGCCTTCGCGGCGTAGAGCGGTGCACGTCCACTTCGTTGCGGTGGCCGGGACGGGCATGGGGTCGCTCGCGGGTCTGCTGCGTCGGCGCGGTGTGCGCGTGACGGGCAGCGACGAGGGCGTGTATCCGCCCATGAGCACCGCCCTGGCCGACTGGGGCGTCGAGGTCACCCTGGGCTTTCGCCCGGAGAACCTCGGCGACCCCCCGCCGGACCTGGTGGTGATCGGCAATGCCGTGCGCGCCACCAACCCCGAAGCGCGAGCCGCGATCGACGCTGGGATCCCCCATGCGTCGTTTCCGGACGCGCTCTACGAGCACGCGATCCGGGGACGCCACGCGGTGGTCGTGACCGGAACCCACGGCAAGACGACGACGGTGAGCCTGGTGGCCACCCTGCTCCACGAGGCGGGCCGCGACCCGTCGATGCTGGTGGGGGGCCTCACCGCGAACTTCGACGGGAGCTTCCGTGACGGCGATGGGCCCGAGTTCGTCGTCGAAGGCGACGAGTACGACACGGCGTTCTTCGACAAGACGCCCAAGTTCCATCACTACCACCCCGAGACGCTGGTGATCACGTCGGTGGAGTTCGATCACGCCGACATCTATCGCGACCTCGCCCATCTGGCCGGCGAGTTCGAGAAGCTGGTCTCGGCGATGCCCGAGGCCGGAACGATCGTGGCTGCGGCGCTGCCTGGGGTCGAAGCCGTGCTCGCCGACGCGCCGTGCCGCGTGCTCCGCTACGCCGTCGAAGACCCCGCGGACCTGCGTGCGGACGATCTGCAGCCGGATGCGTCCGGCACGGATTTCGCGCTCTCGTTCGAGGGCGAGTCGCTCGGGCGCTTTCGCCTGCCCATGTACGGCCGCCACAACCTGATGAACGCGCTGGCCGCGGTGGGCGTGCTGGCGGCGCGGGGCGTCGACGTGGCGGAGGCGGCGCGGCACCTCGGCGCCTTCCGCGGCGTCCGGCGCCGGCAGGAGGTCCGCGGCGAGGCCGGTGGGGTGGTCGTCCTCGACGACTTCGCCCACCACCCGACGGCGATCCGAGAGACGCTGCAAGCGCTTCGCGCGCGCTACCCCGGGCGTCGCCTGGTCGCCGTCTTCGAGCCGCGCAGCAACACCAGCCGCCGAGCGCTCTTCCAGCGCGACTTCGCCGAGGCGCTGGCCGTGGCCGACGTCGCCGTCGTGCAGCAGGTGGCCGACGAGCCGATCTACAGCGCCACCGGAGAGGTGGGCGAGCGGCTCTCGGCCGAACGCCTCGCCGAAGACCTGCGCGCCGGCGGGACCGAGGCGGCGGCGCTGGCCGACGTCGACGCGATCGTGGCCCACCTGTGTGACGTCTGTGAGTCCGGCGACGTCGTGACCACCCTCAGCAACGGCAGCTTCGGCGGCATCTGGGACAAGCTGCTCGCGGGTCTCGCTCTCCGCGCCGGCTGAGTCTCGCTCTCCGCGCCGGCTGAGTCTCGCTCTCCGCGCCGGCTGAGTTTCGCTCTCCGCGCTCGCTGAGTCTCGCTCTCCGCGCCCGGTGGGTTTCGCCTCCGGCGATTCAGCGGCCGAGCGTGCCCTCGGCCAGGTTCTCCGCGCCGCGTTCGAGGAAGCGGCCGAGCCAATAGGCGCCGCGGAAGTCGCCGCCGGGGTTGAGCCGATCGCCGCCGCCCCCGTTCGGCACGTACGGGTTCGAGCGCCACTCGTAGTTCGAGGGTGGCCGCAGCCGCTTGGGCAGGACGTCCACGGCCACGATGGCGCCGTTGCGACCGGCCTCGGGTGAGATCGCGATGGGCGTTTCGCCATCGACCGCGATGCAGGAGAGCGCCGACAACTCGTCGGCGTCGCAGTTCTCGACCCGGTCGTTCCAGTACGGCGGCGCCGGGAACTCGGCGAGGGTTCGCGACGCACCGGCCAGCGGCTCGAGGGCGGTGGCGTCGCCCGAGAGCCCCGCGAACAGGAAGTCGAAGAACGACTGGGCGAGCACGCGCGGCTGACGCGGGCTGGCGCCGGTGTCCCACAGCGCCTCCACCAGCGACTGGCGATACAGGGCGCGCAACGCGGGGTCGGGCTCGTAGCGCAGCAGCCCGTAGAAGCCGATGAAGGCCATGTTCACGTTCGAGTAGTTGGTCTGCTCGGCGAAGTCGACGCCGGGGAGCGAGCCGAGCTCCGACAGGGTCGGCGGAAGCACGAGTCCGGACGAGGCGAGAAAGTCCTGCACGTCGGGCGGGATGTCCGCGGTCGGAATCGGGTCCTGCACCAGGACGCCTGGCCAGTCGCGGCCGTCCACCAGCTCGTCGTAGTAGAAGTCGCAGACGTCGGCGTCGCGGCTCACGTGACAGAGCGTGCGCATGGTGGCCAGTCCGAGCAGCGCGTTGAAACCGTTCTTGTAGGCCGCGAGCTTGGCCCGGGTCTCCGCGGGAATCCGGTTCCCGCCCAGCCCCAGGATGATCGCCGTGACCGTGGCGATCGGCAGGCCCTCGAACTCGTCCGCGTGCAGGTCGTGAAAGGTGGTGGCGCAGCCGTCGCCGTCGACGATCGTCATGTCGAGGCCGAGAGGGGGAGACACGCGCATGAGGCGCGCGCCCATGGTGGCGGCGTCGTCCGAGAGGCGCTGGACGCGGGCGGCGTCGAAGGCGGGGTCGTCGCGCACCACGTCGTAGACGGCGCCCATGGCATACACCCACCCCGTGAGCTGGTCCTTGCTGGCGTTGTCCATCCAGAGCCAGTCGGGAAAGTCGCCGCTCGCGGGGTCACCCGGGGTCGTCTGGGTCGCGTCTTCGCGAATCCGCAGGCGCTGGCTCGGGCCTCCAGTCGGGTTCGAGGGTTTCTCGAAGCAGCCGGGGTTCGGCTCGCCGTCGGGCGTGCGGACCGAGGTAGGCGGCGTGACCACGCTCGGGTCGAAGGGCGGAAGCGCCACCAGCGGGCGGAAGGGCATGTCGCGCGGGGCGAGCCCGCGTACGATCACGCCGTCCGGGCCGGTGATCGCATGGGCCACGTGCATCGCGTCGAGGATGTCGCGCAGCCGGTCGCGCGCCGCGGGAAGCGAACCGCAGCCACCCACGCCACGGTCGCAGGACGCCCGCAGCGCGGCGTAGCGGAAGGCGTCGCCTGCGGCGGCCACGCCACCGAACATGCCCAGGTCGCCGACCTCGCCGTACTCGTCGATGGCGTCGAACACGTCGAGTCCGGTCGCTGCAGCGAAAGCCTCGGGCGTGTCACCTGCCATCGGGTCGGCGAGAAAGGCGTCGACTGCGGCGCGCGCGTTCGCGTCGCCGATGTGCGCGTCGAGCGACATGCCGAACGGTGCGGCATTCAGTGCGCCGAACTGCCGGTCGTACTGGCGCGCGTGCTGGGCCAGCTCCGGGTCGAAGCCGTTCTCTCCCCGCCCGGGCAGCAGCGTCGTCGGCGGCGCCCCGTTGGCGACCGGCGCGAAGAGGGCCCGCAGGCCCACGCGCAGCGCGCCGACGAGGCCGAGTTCACCCGCGTCGAGCGCGGTCTCGATCGCGTCGCCCACGCAGTCCACGTACTCGTCGTGGTCCGCGTAGCGCGCCTGGGCGAGATACGGGCACGCCGGACATGCCGTGCGGATGCCGTCCAGGGTCTCTGCCGCGATGCCGCCGAGGCCCTCGAGGGGCTCTTCGCAAGCGAGCGGCCGCTCGGGACATTGCGGAGCGGCGAGCACCCCTGCCGCGAGCAGCAGCATGGCGAGGCGGAGGCTTCGGAGGCGGGTACCGCCAGACGGGCGTTCGGGGTGATGGGGCATCCCCCCATCCTACACGCATCTGCGGCGGCTCAGGGGATCGCGTTCACTCGGGTTTGGGGCGGCGGGCGGTCGCGCCTAACCGAACGAAAGGCCGCAGTCCGAGCATTCCGGCGCATCCGCGGCGACCGGGGTCCCGCAGGCTGGGCAGCTCTCGGCCTCGCCTTCGTCGGCGGGCGGCGCCTCCTCCGGGACGAGCCGGGCCGCCATGGTGCCGTCGAGCTCACGGGCGTCTTCGGCGTGGGCGTCTTGCACGTACAAGCCGAACAGGGACACGTTGCCGAAGACGTCCGGCCGTTGTCCCTCCGGTGCGTCCTCGGGGGTGGCCTGCTCGACCCGATGCGCCACCCCGCGGTCGCGCAGACCGTCCGAGAGCGCGCGGATCCAGGCAATGGGCGCCACGCGAATGCAGACGAGCTGCTCGGCGGGGGGCAGCTCCAGGTCCTCTTCGTCCGGCAGCGCATGCTCCGCCACCAGGGCGACGTCGCAGTCGATGCAGCGGGTCACGCTGCGCAGGTACTCGCCGTGGCACTCGGGGCAATAGAGGTAGGCCGGCTCGGACATGCCCCCGACGCTAGACCACGCCCGGGTCGGCGTCTCCTGCGGGCCGGATCCGCACGCCCTCCGACGCCGAAGAGAAAGTATTACCCTCCACGCCTCGTGGGGGAGAGCGCGCGCACGACCGATGGCTCCGGAGACCTGGCGCCGAGCGCCCCGTCGGCCACCCCCATCTCGGGGCGGCCGAGCCGCGGGCGCCACGTCTGGCGTCTGGTGGTCGCCGTGGCGGCGGTGGTCGCGTTCACGGCCGCCGGCTGGTTCGCCCTGGGTTGGCTCGACGCCATCGGGGGCCCCGAAGCGCTCCGCGCGCGCTTCGGCATGCGCGCGGCCGGCGTCCTGGTCCCCCTCCAGACGCTCATCTCGCTCACGCCGTTTCCGCCGGAGCCCGTGGCCATCGGCATCGCCGTGATCTACGGCCCGGTCTGGGGGGCGCTCCTGATCTGGGTCGGCTGGATGGCTTCGGCCCTGGTGCAGTACGGCATCTGCCGCTTCGCGGCGCGCGACTTCGACGTCGCGCGTGGCATGGAGCGGCTGCCCGCGTGGCTGCGGGGGTTTCGCGCCGACCACCCGGTGTTCCTGATCGCGGGACGCTTCGTCCCGTTGGCGGGCACGCACTTCGTGAACTCGACCGCCGGCGCGCTGCGCGTACCGCTCATGCGGTTCGTAGTTTGCGCCGCAGTGGGTGAGGGTGTTGCGGCGGCGTTCATCGCGGGCGCCACCGCCGGCGTGCTGTTCCTCGCAGCCTAGTCGGGCCGACGCGCGTCAGACCGGCAGGCCGACCGCACGCATCAGGGCCAGCGCGTTGCTTCGGGTCACGATGCCCTCGCGCATGCGGTAGTCGAATGCGATGCGTCCCTCGCCGTCCAGGTGGTCCTCGAAGTGGACGTTGCGCGCGCGCGGAGCCAGCCCGTCGGCCACCCGGGCCAGGGCCAGGTCGTGGGTGGTGACCAGCCCGAGCGCACCTCGCGAGAGAAGCCCCCGCACCACGGCCTCGGCCCCGATCCCGCGATCGTGGGAGTTGGTGCCGTGGAAGATCTCGTCCAGGAGGAAGAGCGCCGCGCCGCCCTCGGGCGGGTCCTCGGCAATCTCCATCACCTGGCGCACGCGCTGGATCTCGGCGTAGAAGTGCGAGGCGCCCTCCATGAGCGAATCCACGACCTGGATCGACGCGCCCACGCGCAGCGGCGACATCACCAGCGACGCCGCACAGACCGGCGCGCCGGCCTGGCCCAGGACGGCGGCCGCTCCCACCGAGCGAAGCAGCGTGCTCTTGCCCGACATGTTCGACCCGCTCACCACGAACACACCAGGGTCACCGCCGAGCGCCACGTCGTTGGGCACGCGGCGGTCCGGAGGGATCAACGGGTGGCCCAGCTCGTTCGCCTCGAAGCAGGGCCGATCGACGAGTTCGGGATACACGAAGCCCGGCTCCTCGAAGGCGTGGCCGGCGAGCGACGACAGCGCCTCGAATGTGGCGATGGCGTCGACCCAGTCGCCGAGTCGCGGGCCCACCTGCCGACGCCAGCGCTCCAGTGCGAAGGCGAGCTGGGTAGCCCAGAGCAGCAGCACCGCGACCGGCGCGAAGAACTGGTTGCGGCGGGCATCGAGCAGTTCGACCCAGCGGTGCAGTCGGCGGATGCGGCGGCTCGGCGGCACGCCGTCGATGCGCAGCCGCTCCTGCAGGGCTCGCAGCAGGGGCGCCTCGAACGACGCGCGCTCGAGTAGCTCGAGGACGCCCGCGTAGACGTCGAGGTCGCGCGACGGCGCGCCGACGGCCGAGATCACGCGCACCACCCGGGTGCGCAGAGCCCCCGCGTAGCCCGCCTGCACCATCAGCGCTACGACGAAGGGCAGGGGGCCTGCACCGCGAAACCACAGGAAGCCCGCCGCCAGGGTGAGGGCCACCAGGACCGGGGCGACGAAGCGGTGCACCGGGCTCGCGATCTCGGGCGGTGCAGTGCCCCAGGTGCGCAGGGCCTCGGGCTCGACGCTGTCGCGCAGGTCGTCTCCCAGCAGGGCGAGCTCCTCGCGCAGGTCCAGGTCCTGGGCGAGTTCGCGCACGGCCTCCTGCCGGGCGCGAACCTCGTCCGGCGTAGCCCCCGCCAGCAGCCATCCCGCCAGGCGCTCCTGGCCGGCGCGCGTGCGTGCCTCGCAGACGCGCTCGAAGAGCGACCCCGCGCCGAACAGGTCGAGGTCGATGGCGTAGGGGTGGTGAGGCTCGGTGAAACCGGCTTCGGTGCAGCCCAGGCCTGCGAAGCGGTACTCGAGCCGGGCGATTCCCCGCTCGAGGTACGCCACGGCGCGCTCGGCGACCTCGCGCCGCCGGATCACGCGATCGTGGACCAGCAGCAGCGCGGCGAACACGGCCGTCGGGGGGAGCAGCCATGCCAGGCCCAGGGTCCGCGCGCCCAGGACGAACCACGCCACCGCGGCCCCCGCGACGAACACGGCCAGGCGCGCGTTCGAGAGCCAGCCGTCGTGGCGGCGCAGCCGATCGAGCAGTGCCTGCCGGTCGGCCAGGCGCGCCGCGTAGATGCCGGCGGGGCCGCCGGGATCGGCGGGCGTGCCGACGGGCATGGGGGGCTCGGGCTCCCCGCTCACGGGATCGGGCGGCTCGGTGTGCGTACTCACAGGCGCAGGATCCGCGCGCCCTGGCCGAGGGGTTCGGCACGTCGGATCGCATCGCGCACGAAGTCGCGGCCGCGCACGACGGCGCGCTCGAGGTCGTGACCACACGCCAGGCCCGCGGCGATCGCCGCGGACAGCGCGCAGCCCGTCCCATGCACCGGATCACCGGCGATCCGCTTGCCTTCGAACCAGCGCACCTCGGTGCCCGCGTCGGCCCGCCAGGCCAGGCAGTCGTCGGAGGGGCCTTCGGCGTGTCCGCCCTTGACCAACGCCGCCCCCGCTCCCAGCTCGTCCACCAGACGTCGTGCTGCGGTCTCCACGCCGTCGCGGGTCGAGACGTCGCCGCCAACGAGCTCTTCGGCCTCCGGCAGGTTCGGGGTCACCAGCGCCGCACGCGCCAGCAGCTGCTGGAGGCCCGGAAGCGCCCGGGGCTCGAGCAGGGTCTTGCCGTCGCTGGAGCGCAGGACCGGGTCGATCACGATCGGCGGTCCGTCTTCGGGCAGGCCGGCCAGTGCCAGATCGACGGCGCGCAGGACGTCGTCCGAGCCGAGCATCCCGAGCTTGATCGCGTCCGGAAGGAAGTCCGAGAGCAGCACCCGGATCTGGTCGCGTACCACCGATGGAAAGACGGGCAGCACCTGCCGCACGCCGGCGGTGTCCTGGACGGTGAGTGCCGTGGGGACCGCCGATCCGTGGACGTCGAAGACGCGGAACACCTGGAGGTCCGCCTGGAGGCCCGCTCCGCCGGTCGGGTCCGAGCCGGCGATGCTGAGTGCCACCCGCATGACGGGATCCTAGCGGTCGACCGCGCGCGGTGGTGCGTGGGGCGTTAACCTCCGCGCCCGGACCGGGGCCCGGAAGCTCACCCGGCCAGGAGGGGATCGCCCACGTGACGTCCAAGGGCTCGCTCGCGCTGCTGCTCGCCACGTTCGCCTGCCTGCTCGGCTCTGCCCCGGCTCACGCCCAGGAGGACGCCGCCGGCGAGACCTCCTGGTACGCCGAGCGCCTCACCACCGGGGATGCGCCGGTTCGCCTGGAGCACCTGTGGTCCAAGGGGGACCGGCTGCGCTCCGAGAACACGTTCATGGGCCATCCGATCGTGAACCTGGTGGCCGACGGTCGCTACGTCGTCTTCGACCGGCTGTCGCGCCGGGGCATCTCCATCGCGCGCAGCCCCCTGGCGATCGCCCAGGATGCCGACCGTGAGCGTCCCTTCGCCAACGAGCTGGCGGCACTGCGCAGCGCCGGAGCCGAGCAGGTGGGGTCCGAGCGGGTCGGGACCAGCCGCTGCGACATCTGGCGGCTCACGAACCAGGAAGGGCGCCGCGAGGTCTGCGTGTCGGAAGGCGATGCCAAGCTCCCGCTGTGGCGGAAGATCTGGGTGCGCAACACCGGCCGCGAGTCGCTGTCGCGCTACCTCGAGTGGAGCCGCGACCTGCAGCTCCCCGATGCGTTCTTCCAGGTGCCCGCGGACGTCGAGCTGGAGCAGCTGACCTACGAAGCGTACCTGGAGCGCGCACCCAAGGAGCGCCTGGGGCCGTCGCCGCCGATGCACCGCGAGCTGCTGCACGGAACGCCGGAGTAGCCGCGCGTCGCGCCGAAGACGACGGCCAGCCGCTTCGACGACTCCGCCCCGCTCGGTTCGACTAGGACACCCAGGTGATGTTGGCGTCGGCCACCTTGGGGCCGTCTTCTGCGAGCACGGCGAGCTTGCGGGCCACACGACCCGCGATGGCCGTGAGGCAGCGCGCGGCCTCGCTGTCGGTGGCATGGGCCACCACGGGTCGTCCGGCGTCGCCGCCCTCCACCACACGCGGGTCGATCGGCACCTCGCCGAGGAAGTCGACGCCCAACTCGTCGGCCACGCGCTTGCCGCCGCCTTCGCCGAAGATGTAGTAGCGGCGGTCGGGCAGGTCCGGCGGCACGAAGTAGGACATGTTCTCGACGATGCCGAGCACCGGCACGTCCACCTTCTCGAACATGGCGAGTCCCTTGCGGGCATCGATGATCGAGAGGTCGTTGGCGGTGGTGACGATCACCGCGCCCGAGAGCGGCGCCTGCTGGGTCAGCGTCAGCGCCGCGTCCCCGGTGCCCGGGGGCAGGTCGATCACCAGGTAGTCGAGCTCGCCCCACTCCACGTCGGTGAGAAACTGCCGGATCAGCCCGTGCACCATGGGGCCGCGCCAGATGATCGGCGAGCTGTCGGTGACGAAGAACCCCATCGACATGACCTTCAGGCCCTGGGCCTCGAGGGGCAGGATGACCTTGCGGTCCTTGCGCTCGACGGTGGTCGGCTGGGCCTGCACGCCGAGCAGCAGCGGCAGGGACGGGCCATAGACGTCCGCATCCATCAAGCCCACGCGCGCGCCGCTGGCTTGAAGCGAGAGCGCCAGGTTGACGGCGGTGGTGCTCTTGCCGACGCCGCCCTTGCCCGAGGCCACGGCGATGGTGTTGCGCACGCCCGGCAGCACGTCGCCGGTCTGGCGGGGCGCGGCACCGCGGGTGTTGGCGGTCATCTCGACCTCGACGTGGGCCACGCCCGGCAGCGCGCCGGCGCGCTCCCGCGCCTCCCGCTCGAACTCGGCCTTCACCGGGCAGGCGGGCGTCGTCAGTTCGATGGCGAAGGCGACGCGATCGCCGTCGATCCGGATGTCCTTCACGAACCCGAGGTCGACGATGCTCTTGCCGAAGTCGGGGTCGATGATCGGGCGCAGGGCTTCGAGCAGCTGCGCCTCCGTCACTGTACTCATGGGGTTCTCCGCGCGGGTGCGAATGTCGGGGTTTCGAGCAGCGTGGCCATGGCCGGCTCGCTGCGACTCAGGTCTTCGAGGGTGATGCGCCCGAGGACGCCGCGCACGGCGTGGTCCACCGCGCGCCAGACGGCGCGCAGCGCACAGTCGCTACCGCGAACGCAGCGGCTGTGCTGTCCCGGATGGCAGGCGCAGAACTCGTCGGGGAACAGCGCGCCGCCCAGGACCTCGATGGCGTCCCAGGCCGTGATCGACGAGGGATCCCTCGCGAGCCGGTAGCCGCCGGCCGCACCGCGGGTGCTCTCCACCAGATCACCGCGTCGAAGGGCCCGCAGCAGTTTCGCCGCATAGTCCGACGAGATGCCTTCGGCCTCCGCGATCTCGTGGATCGTACGGGGCCGCTCCTCGACGTGCCGGGCCAGGTCGAGCAGGCATCGGAGCCCGTACTCCTCCTGGGCCAGGAGCTGCATGGTGCAAGCCTAGGAATCTGGACCTTCGTGTCAAGATTGGCGCGACTTGCCCGCCGGGGGCCCGTCCGCGACCCTGCGCGCCTTCCGCACTCGGAGGGAGCGCGCCGATGGATTGGAGCGACTCGACACCCTGGCTCTTGTTCGGATTGACGGGCCAGGCCGCGTTCTTCTCGCGTTTTCTCGTGCAATGGGTGGCTTCGGAGCGCGCGGGCCGTAGCTACATCCCCAAGGCCTTCTGGTACCTGAGCATCGTCGGCACCCTGATCCTGCTGGTGTACGCCATCCACCGCAAGGAGCCGGTCTTCCTGATGGGGTACCTGCCCAACGCCTTCGTCTACGCCCGCAACCTGATGCTGCTGAACAAGCACGGGGACGAGGGCAGCCCCTCGGGTGGGCCGCCCGTCGAGCGCCCCGCGGACTGAACCTGCCCGCATGAGGCGACCGGCCGCGCTCCTGGATCGGCTTGCCCTACAATCGCCGGCGCCATGCTTCGCATCCTCTACGTCGAAGACGACGCGACCGCGCGCGAGTACATCGAGAAGGGCCTGAAAGAGCGGGGCTACGAGGTCGAGGTCGCCCACGACGCGGCCGAGGGCCTCGAGCGCGCCCTGGCCGGCCCCTTCGATCTGCTGGTGCTCGACGTGATGCTGCCCGATGGGGACGGTTTCTCGATCCTCGAGGCCGTGCGCGAACGCAGCATCGACACCCCGGCCATCTTCCTGACCGCGCGGGGGGAGGTCGCCGACCGGATCCGCGGCCTCAACCTCGGGGCCGACGACTATCTGGTGAAGCCCTTCGCCTTTGCCGAGCTGCTCGCGCGCATCCAGGCGGTGGCCCGGCGCACGCTGGCGGAGCCCGACAGCGGTCAGCTGGCCGTGGCCGACCTGGTGCTCGACCTGAGGCGGCATGCCGTCGAGCGCGGCGGTCGCCCGATCGAACTCACCCCCAAGGAGTTCTCGCTGCTCGAGTACCTGCTGCGCAACCAGGGGCAGGCGGTGTCGCGCGCGATGATCACCGAGAAGGTCTGGGGACACGGCTTCGACACCTACTCGAACCTGATCGACGTGCACATCAACCACTTGCGCAAGAAGCTCGATCAGGATTTCGACGCGAAGTTGATCCACACCGTGAAAGGCGTGGGCTACGTGCTCGAAGAGCGGCTGGCGAGCGAGGCGAGCTCCTGAGCCCGCCGGCGCGCGGACGCGGCGCCGGCATGCCGTCGCTCTCGATCGGCGCGCGCTTCACGCTTCGTTTCACACTCGCGCTCCTGGTCACGGTCTCGCTGTTCGCGGGCCTGCTCTACAACCAGCTGGTCCAGCAGGTCGAGAGCGCGGCCCGCTCGTTCCTCGTGGTGCAGGTGCGCGATCTGGCCGAGCTGGTGGAGCGCGACGGCCTGCTCGCGCCGTCGGTGGCGCGGGCGCTCGAGCGCAGCGTCCTCGTCGCCGAATCCGACTACAAGCTCGGGCTGCAGGTCTTCGACGCCCGCGGCCGTACGGTGGCTGCGGGCGGGACGCTGGCGCGCCATCCGCTGCCGCCGAGCCCGGCGCCTCCGCCGCTGCGGCCCGGCGCGCCGCCGGCCGAGGAGGTCTTTCGCCAGGTCGATCTCGGCGAGAGCTATCCCTACCTGGTGGTGTCGGCCGGGGCCGGAGAGGGCTCGGTGCAGGGCGCCCTCTACACCCGCCGCTTCGTTCGCAACGCGCGAGATCTGCGGAACCTCTTCCTCTACACGGCGCCCGTCATGCTGCTGGTGACGGCGGCCATCGGCTACTGGCTGGCGCGCGGCAGTCTGCGACCGATTCAGCAGGTCACCGCCACGGCGCGGCGCATCTCGGGGACCAACCTCGAGGAGACGTTGCCGACCCGGGGCACGGGTGACGAGCTCGACGAGCTGGCCGCCACCCTGAACGACATGATGGACCGCATTCGCGCCGGCATGGCGCGCACGCGCCGCTTTGCGGCGAACGCGGCCCACGAGTTGCGCACACCGCTGAACCGGATGCGCGGTCGCCTGGAGGTCAGCCTGGAGAAGGAGCGCTCGGCGGAGGAGTATCGGGGGCTGCTCGAAGAGGTGGCGGTCGAGGTCGAGGGGCTCTCCGAATCGTTGCACGGCCTTCTCCGCCTGGCCCAGAGCGAGGCGGGCATCGCCCCCGGCCAGCGCACCGACGTCGATCTGCGCGGGCTGCTCGAGGACGTGGTGTCGTTCTTCGAGCCGCTCGCCGACGAGCGCGGAGTGGTCCTGGAACACACGCTCGAAGGCGCCGGGCGTGTCTCCGGTGACGCGTCCTGGCTGCATCAGCTGTTCGCGAATCTCGTGCACAACGCGCTCAAGTACAGCGACGCCGAGGCTCGGGTGGCGGTGGTCTGCATGGCCGAGCCGGGCCGGGTGGCGATCGAGGTGCGTGACGAGGGCGTGGGCATTCCGGCCGACGAGGCCGAGCGCATCTTCGAGCCCTTCCATCGCGTGCGTTCCCAGCCGGGCGCGCCCGGGGTGGGCCTCGGACTGCCCCTGGCGCGAGAGATCGCGCGCGCCCACGGCGGCGACATCCACCTGGCCAGCGAACCCGGGCGCGGGTCGGTGTTCCGGGTCGACCTGCCGAGGGCGCCCGAAGTCTGAGCCCGCCGGGGCGCTAGGCGGTCGCGTCCACCGGTGTGACCTTCGAGGTCGCCCTTCGGAGCACGCGGAGGTAGCCGCGCTCGATGCACGCGTCTTCGAGCACGCCGCGTTCGCGCAGCAGCTGGTGGAAGCGCGGCAGGTGGTAGTGCGGGACGGTCATCAGCAGGTGATGCTCGAGGTGGTAGTTCACCCGGTTCGGCGCGAGGAAGAGCCGCTCGAGGGGGCTCGCCAAGGTGGTGCGCGTGTTGCGCAGCGGGTCGGCGGGGTCGGGCGTGAGCGCATGCTCGGCGATGGCGCGGATGCGCGTCACCAGGGTGTTGGTGGTGAACCAGGCGCCCACCCAGAGCAGGTACAGCCAGGGGTGACCCAGGGCGGTCAGCACGCCCAGCAGGATCGCGTTGCTCACCAGCGCGCCGATCGCCGCGCGACGGGACACCGGATCGTTCCAGCGTCCGAAGGTGCGCTTGGCCGAGCCCGCGGCGAACTTGCGCCCGGTCTGGCCGGAGAGGTCGCGCCACACCTTGCGCCGGAAGCTGTCACGGGTGATCGGGAACGGCTTGATCAGACCGAGGTCCGGGTCGCGCTCGCTTCCGGTGTGGGCGTGATGCTGCAGGTGATAGGGACGGTAGGGATGGAGGTCGCTCCAGACCGGGTAGGCGGCGAGCCAGTTGCCCACGAAGTCGTTCACGCGGCGGTCCCGGAAGAGGCTTCGGTGCGACGCCTCGTGCATGAGGACGGCCATGCCCAGCTGGCGCGCGCCGATCAGCAGCAGCGCCAGGACGACCGTGAGGGGATTGGGCCAGACGGCCACCAGCGCCATCGACGCGAATACGATCCCCCAGTTCACGATCACCGAGGCCGCCGAACGCCAGTCGTGCATCTCGAGCAGCGATGCGATCTCGTCGCGATCGAGCGCGTCGAGCCAGCGGCGGCCATCGGGGGCCAGGTCGTGCCTCGGGTCGGGCTCTTCGGCCTGGGGATCGATCCGAACGTGTTCGGGGGGAGCCATGCTCACGGCGTTCTCCTCAATGAATCCCGAGGCGGCCAGCGCCGTCGGGCATGCGGCTGTCGACCGGCGTGCGGGCGCCGCGCGCGCCGTGCCGGTCGAGGAAGGCGGCCCAGCACTGACGGCCGAGCTGGTCGTAGCGACGCAGCGCCTCGACCAGGGCGCGCCGGTCGGCGCCGGGCACGATGGCGTCGGGCAGGAGCGGGTCGAGGACCAACTGGCGGATCACGCGTCCACCCACCAGGAAGCTCTCGACCATCGCCTGCCCCTCGTCGAGTCGCGGCAGCTGGCGCTCACTCGCTTCGAGGTCGCGCAGCGAGCGGGCATAGCCCTGGCAGAGCGCCACCACGTCCCAGAGCCCGCGCGCCCGGGCGTCCTCGGCTGCATCGAGCGCGTCCATGCGAAAGACCAGGGCGCCTGCTTCGAGTCCGAGCGCATGCAGCTCGTCGCGCAGGCCCGCGACGCCTCCGCGAAGGTTGTCGGGCCGCAGTTGCAGCCCCGGACGGAGCGCCTGGAATCCGAGCAACCGCTGGGCGCGGGCGCGCTGGCGCTGGGCCCGGCGCCGACCGCGAGGAAGCGCCGCCGTGTGGACGGCGACCCAGCTGCCGTCCCAATCCCGCATCCGTTCGTCCGGGCGACTCCAGGAGCGCACGCGGCGGTCGATGGGCTCGGCGCCGGCACCGAGCCGGTAGCGGCCCCGCTCGTCGCGCTCGACCTGGCCCGATGCGAGCAGGCGCGCCACGGCCACCCGGACGCTGTTTTCGCGCAGGTCGAACAGCCCGCCCGCCGCCACCAGTGCGGAGACCGGCATGAAGCCGCCGCGCAGGGTCGAGAGCAGGTCGAGCACCAGGCTGCGTGCGGCCGGGCTGCCTTCCATGGCTCAGGATGTTACGGATTCGGCGAAACTGTGTCAATGTCGGTAATGAACCGTGCCCGGCGGCGTCCCGCGTGGCCTAGACTGCCGGACCTCGGAGGACCCCCATGAGCGAGCTTCTCGTCGAGCGCCAGGGCCCGGTGGCCGTGCTCACCTTGAACCGGCCCGAGCGCATGAACGCCATTTCGGGACCCATGCTGGATGCCCTGTCCGCCGAGCTGGTGGCGTGCGATGCCGATCGGGACGTGCGCGCCATCGTGTTGACGGGTGCCGGCCGGGCCTTCTGCGCTGGATTGGACCTGATCGACCAGCAGCAGGGCTCGGGCCTCGGTCAGAACGACATCGGCAAGACCACCGCGCGCTTCGACCTGCGCGAGGCGCCGCCGGTGGTGCTCCACAACCTGGACACGCCGGTGATCTGCGCCCTCAATGGCGGCGCGGCGGGCTACGGGATGGACCTCGCGCTGGGCTGCGACATCCGCGTGGCTGCCGACACCGCCAAGCTTTCGGCGGCGTTCACCAAGCGGGGGGTCTTGCCCGAGAGCGGCGGAACCTGGCTGCTGCCGCGCCTGATCGGCTGGTCGAAGGCCGCGGAGATCATGTTCACCGGGCGGACGCTGCTGGCCGATCAGATGCTGGAGCTCGGTCTGGTGAGCCAGGTGGTACCGGCCGACCAGCTCGCCAAGGTCGCCGTGGAACTCGGTCAGGAGATCGCCGAGAACGCGCCGCTCGCCGTGCAGGCCACCAAGCGGATGATGCGCATGGCTTGGAACGAGCCCTTCGACACCCACGTGCACCACGTCTTCTTGCAGCTGCTTCCGCTGTTCCGCACCGGCGACTTCAAGGAGGGCATGCAGGCGTTCCTCGAGAAGCGCAAGCCCACCTTCGAGGGTCGCTGAGCCCGAGCCGACCGATCTGATCGAGCCGACCCAAGCGAGCGTGGCGCCCGGACCGACGCCCGAGTCCTCGCGCGGGGCCGCATGGATGCGGGCGTTCGCCGCCACCGTCGTGGCCTGCGCGCTGGCGGCCATACTCCTGCAGCCGCGAGTGCTGCCGCTCGGCCTCTTCAACGACGGCGCACGCGCCTATGCGCTGGCGTCGACCGCGGCGGGCGTCGCGGCCGCGGCCGCCCTGCTGGTGTTCGCCTTCGAGGCCGTGCGTCGACGCCCCAACCGCCTGGGCGGTGCGCTGCGCGGAGCGCTCGTCGCGTTCCTGCTGCTCGAGGCCATGCTGTGGCTACTCGATGGCACGCTGGTCTCGCGCGGTGCGGCGCGCCTCGGGGGTCCCTATCGGGAGATGCGCGATCCCGACGGTCGGGCGGTGATGCTGAAGAAGCCGCGCCCGGGCTCGCCCTTGGGGTTCCGGGTGTTCGCCGACCCCGAAGCCGGCGCGCAGGGGGCCCCCGACGTGGAGCCCCTACGCCTGCTCTTTCTCGGCGACTCCTACGTCGAGGGCAGCGGCCGCGCGGCGGCCTGCAACTACCCCGAGGTCGCGGCCGCGGCCGTCGCCGAGGCCACGGGCCACCCGACCCTTGCGATCAACGCCGGAGTGGCGGGGGCGGGACCGGTCGATGCCCTGCGCATGCTGCGTTTTCTCGCCGATCGCGGCGTCGGGTTCGACGCGGTGGTCCACACCCTGTTCCTGGAGAACGACTTCACCGACAACCTTCCGGCCACCGATCGCCGGGTCGTTGCGGGGATGACGTTCCGGTTTCCCGAGTCGGTCTTCCTACGCACCTTCCATCCGCTGAATACGCGCACGGCGCGTTGGAGTCTGTTCGTCGCGCGCGCCGGCACGCTGCTGCGCAGACCGGCGGCGGCCGCGCGGCGCGACACGGGCCGGTGCGATCTCGAGGCACGACCCCTTGGCACGGTCGCGCCCGAACTCGAGCAGCTGGTCCGGCGGCGCTGGTCCACCAACTACGGGCCCGCGCCCCGCAGCGCGTTCTCGGTGGTCGGCGCCGCGCTCTCCGAGCTGCGTGCCGAGGCCGAAGCCCTGGGTGTGCCGTATGTGCAGGTCGTCTTCCCCGACCGCGCGCTGGTGGACGCCGACCTGCGCAGCCGGCTCGGCCTCTCGCTCGAGCAGGGCGATCCCGAACGCTTGATGCGCTTCGTACGCGAGCAAGCCGGGGCTGGGCCGGTGGACGCCTCGCCCGCGCTCGAGGAGGGCAGCGCGATGTACCGGTCCGAGGACACGCACCTGTCCGACCTCGGCAACGTCCGCGCCGGACGCCACGTCGGCGCGCGCATCGCGGATCGGTTGCCCGCGCCGGGCGGTTCGTCCGACGCCGCGGGTGGCTAGCGCAGCATCCCGGGGAGTGGTTGGAGCGGCATCCGGGGATCGGTTAGAGCAGCATCCCCGCGATGCAGCCGGTCATCAGCGTGGCCAGCGTCCCCGCGGCGATGCTGCGCAGGCCCAGCTGCGCCACGTCGCTGCGCCGGCTCGGCGCCATGCCGCCGACCCCGCCGATCAGGATCGCGAGCGATCCGAAGTTGGCGAAGCCGCACAGCGCGTACGAGGCGATCACCGCCGACCGCGGCGAGATCGTGCCGGCCTCGACCGCCCCGGCCAGCGCCTGGAAGGCGAGAAACTCGTTCAGCACGGTCTTCACGCCGAGCAGGGCGCCGACTTCGGTGGCTTCGGCCATGGGGATGCCGAGCAGCAGTGCGAGCGGCGCGAAGGCCCAGCCCAGGATCTGTTGCAGCGTGAGGCCGGGCAGCCCGACGAGCCCGCCGGCGAAACCGATGATGCCGTTGGCCAGCGCGATCAGCGCGACGAAGCACAGCAGCAGCGCGCCCACGTAGGCGGCGAGTCGCAGCGCGGCCAGTCCACCCTGGGAGGCTGCGTCGATCACGTTGACCGAGGTGGTGGGGACCTCGGCCTGCGACGCATCCACCGTGGCTGGCTCGTCCTCCTCGGGCACCATCACCTTGGCGATCAGGATGCCGGCGGGGGCCGAGAGCAGGCTCGCCGTGACCAGGTGGCCGGCGAACGCGCCGCCGCCGAGGATCTGCGCGTAGGCCACCAGGACCGATCCGGCGATCGTGGCCATGCCGGTGGTCATCACCGTGAACAATTCCGAGCGGGTCATGCGCTCGATGTAGGGGCGCACCAGCAGCGGCGCCTCGGTCATGCCCACGAAGATGTTGGCCACCGCCGCCAGGCTCTCGGCGCCCGATATTCCCATGGTTCGCGAGAGCGCGCGGGCGAGCAGCGAGACGATCCACTGCACGACACCCACGTGGTAGAGGATGCCGAACACGCTCCCCATGAAGACGATGATCGGAAGCACGTCGAGGGCAAAGGAGAAGCCCGTCTCCTTGAGCGGCCCGAACACGAAGCGGGTGCCGGCCTCGGTGTAGGTGACGAGCTGGGTCACCACGGCATTGGCGCCCAGGAAGAGGCGCTGGCCGGGCCCCGTCTTCAGGAGCAGCAGCGCGAGGGCGAGCTGCGCGCCCAGGCCCACGAGCACCACGCGCGTCGGGAATCGCCGACGGTTCGTCGAGGCCGCCCAGGCCAGGCCCACCATGGCGAGAAGGCCCAGGCCCGAGACCAGGCGCAGCCACGGATCGGTCATGGGCGCGCTCTCCCGAAGGCCTGCACCAGCTCGCGGGTCGCGGCTTCGGGGTCGGTGGCGCCGGCGACCGCGCCGATCACCGCAATGCCCCGGGCGCCGGTCGCGGCCACCTCCGGCGCGCGGGCGGCGTCGATGCCACCGATGGCGATCAGGGGTCGGGGTCGGACGCGCTCCACCACTTGGCGGAGCTTAGGGAGCCCGCGCTCGGAATGGGCGATCGACTTGGAGGTCGTCCCGAACAAGGGCCCGAAGGCCACGTAGTCCACCGGCTCGCGGCACGCCCGGCCGACCTCCTCGTCGTCGTGCGTCGAGCGCCCCACCCGCAGGCGGTCGCGCGCGGCCTGGGGCAGCCGCTCGGGCGGCAGGTCGGTCTGGCCGAGGTGGACGCCGTCGGCTTCGAGCCGCAGCGCCAGGTCGAAGCGGTCGTTCACGAACAACAGGACGCCGGTCCGGCGGGTGATGCGCCGGATCTCTTCTCCCCATGCGACGGTCTGCCGATCCGTCGCATGTTTGCTGCGAAGCTGCACCACGGCGGCGCCGCCGGCGCACGCGGCGCGCGCCTGGGTGACCGGATCGTGGGGCCAGCGCGGGTCGTCGTCGGCCAGTACGTGCACGCCGGCGAAGGCCTCGGCACCGCCCGCGCGCGCGTCGGCGGTCATGCCCGTGGCCGGCCCCTCACGGGCGTCTCGGAAGGGTGATGTCGAGGTCGGCGATCTTCTTGCGAAGCGTGTTGCGGTTGATGCCGAGCACCGCGGCGGCCTTGATCTGGTTGCCGCCGGTGCGCGCCAGCACGGTCTCGAGCAGGGGGCGCTCGACCCGCGCGAGCAGGTCCCGGTAGATCTCGCCCGTCTCGTCGCCCTGCAGGGCCTGCACCACCTCATCGACCACGAGGTCTTCGAGGCCTGCCGCGGGCTGGCCGCGATCCGATTCCTGCTCGAGCAGGAAGGCGAAGTCGTCGCCCGACAGCACCTCGCTCGAGGCCAGGACCAGCGCGCGCTTGATGGCGTTCTCCAGCTCGCGGACGTTGCCCGGCCAGGAGTGTTCGCGGAGCCGGTCGAGTGTCGTCTCGGCCAGCTGGTGCTCACCCCCGGTGAGCTCGGCGTCGTATCGCGACAAGAAATGCTCGACCAACGGCTCGATGTCCTCGGGCCGATCGCGCAGCGGCGGCATGTGGATCGGGACCACGCGCAGCCGGTACAGCAGGTCCTCGCGGAACGCGCCATCGGCGACGGCGCGTTCGAGGTCGCGGTGCGTGGCGGCCAGGATGCGCACGTCGACCGCTTCGGGCCGGCGCCCCCCGACCGACGTCACCTCGCCGCTCTGCAGTACGCGCAACAGCTTCGCCTGCAGCTCGAGGGGCATGTCGCCGATCTCGTCGAGGAAGAGCGTGCCACCCGAGGCCTCGCGGAAGCGGCCAGGCCGCGCCTCGACGGCCCCGGTGAATGCGCCGCGCTCGTGGCCGAACAGCTCGCTCTCGAGCAGTTCGCGCGGGATGGCGGCCGCATTGACCGCGACGAACGCGCCCTCGGCGCGATCGCTCGCGTTGTGGATCGCCCGGGCGATCAGCTCCTTGCCCGTGCCGCTCTCGCCCGTCACCAGCACCGGCACGTCGCTTCGCGCCACCCGTCCGATGGTCTTGAAGACCTCGAGCAGCGAGGGGCTGCGGCCGACCAGCCGCTCGGCCGACGGCGGCGCGCCTGCCACCCGCTTGCGCAGCACGCGGACCTCGCTCTCGAGCGCGCGCGTGCGGCGGGCCTTTTCGACCAGCGCCAGCACCTCGTCGGTGCCGAAGGGCTTCACCAGGTAGTCGAGCGCACCCCGCTTCATGGCCTCGACCGCATTCTCGAAGGTGTTCTGGGCCGTGATGATCACCACCGCCACCTCGCTGCCCATGGCCTTCACGCGGTCGAGCAGTTCGAGGCCGCTCGGGCCCGGCATGCGGATGTCGAAGAACGCGATGCCGAACTCGCCCTCGGCGAGCGCCGCGAGTGCCTGGTCGCCGCCATCGGCTTCGGTCACGGTGTGGCCGGCAGACTCGAGGGTTTCGCGCAGGACGAAGCGGATCGAGGCTTCGTCGTCGGCGATCAGGACGCGCATGCCAGGGCTCATGGGGTTCTCCGCGCGAGGCGTCGGTGCGCCACGTCAGGCCGCTCGCCGCAGGGGCACGTCATGCTGCCCGCCGCAGGGGAAGGAGCACGCTCACGGTGGTCCCCTCACCAGGGGTGCTCTCGATCTCGAGAGCACCCTGGTGCTGGGCCACCCAGTAGTCGGCGACGGCCAGGCCCAGGCCGGTGCCGCCGGCGCGCGTGGTGAAGAAAGGCGTGGTGGCCTCGCGCAGGGCATCGGGCGACATGCCGCAGCCGCGGTCGGCGATCCGGATCGCCACGCCCGGCACCGGGGGACCGTCGTCCACGGCCATCTTGGGGTCGAGGGCCATGCGCGTCTCGATGCGAAGCGTGCGCTCGCCACGGTCCATCGACTGAAGCGCGTTTCGCGCGAGGTTCAGGAACACCTGGGTCAGGCGGTCGGCGTCGGCGAGCAGCTCGGGGATCGAGGGGTCGAACATCCGGACCACCTCGGCCCCTTCGGCGAGGGGGTCGAGGCTCAGCAGGTCGAGCACGTCGTCGAGCACCCGGTGGACGTTGACCGGCGCAGCCCGCAGCGACTCGCCCCGCGCGAAGACCATGAAGTCGTCTACGAGGCCCGCGATCCGCGTGGCCTCCTGCACCACGAGTTCGGCGATCTCGCGCGTCTTGTCGTCGTCCGCGCGGCGCACCAGCAGCTCGCCCGCACCGCGGATGCCGCCGAGCGGGTTCTTCACTTCGTGGGCGAGCCCGGCGGCGATGCGCCCGAAGTCGATGAAGCGGGCGCGCTCGTACTCGAGCTGCTCGAGTCGGCGCTGGGCGGCGCGGTCGCGCACCACCACCACCGCACCATCGATCTCGGCGCCCTCGAACAGGGGGGTGGTGCTGACGTCGAGGAGCAGCGGCTCGGCCCCCCGCTGCTCGAGGGGCTGCTCGGCCTCCGAGGCGGATACGCCGCTCTCGAGGGTCTCCCGCGCCAGCCGCGGCAGCGCGTGGTCGGGCGGCGCCAGGCGCTCCACCGGCGCGCCCACGACCTGCTCCTGCGAGAAGCCCAGCAGCCGGCAGGCCGCCGAGTTCAGCAGCTCCACGCGGCCGCCCGCGTCGACCACGACCACTCCGGCCAGGATCGACTCGACGACGTCGCGGAGGTCACGGGCCATGGGTGGCCCCGAGTCGGAGGCCTTGGCCACCGTTTCCCAAGTCACTGAAAAAGATGAAGATTTCGAAAAACGTGCACAAGATTTGTGCAACTTAGCCGCGCCAGGGCGAGCCGTCGAGCGAGCGCTCTCGGTGGCCCCGGGCCGGGCGAGGCGCGCCGACCGCCGGTAAGGTGCGTGCCATGCGCGAGGGCATCCTGGTCGGCGAGGCGATCCGCGTGGTCCTCGGTGAGGCGCGATTGCTGCCGGCCGAGACGATCGCGGCGTCCGAGGCGCTCGGCCGCGTGCTCGCAGAGCCCGTCGCCTCGGGCCGGACGCTTCCGCCCGCCGATTGCTCCGCCATGGACGGGTACGCGGTGAGAGCGACCGATCTCGCGGGGGCCGGAGCCGACGCGCCCGTGCGGCTGCCCGTGGTCTTCGAGGTCGCGGCGGGGGGGCAAGGCGAGCGCCGTCTCGAGGCGGGCGAGGCCGCCCGCATCTTCACGGGGGCCCCGCTACCCGAGGGGGCCGACACCGTCGTCCGGCAAGAGGACACCGAGGCCCATCTCGAGGCGTCCGCACCGCTCGGCGACGTGGATCTCCGCGTGGCCCCCGTGCAGGGCGACAACGTGCGTGAAGCGGGTGAAGACGTTCGCGACGGCGACGAGGTGCTCGGCCCCGGTGCGCTGCTCGCGCCCCCGCACCTGGGCATGCTCGCTTCGCTGGGGCGGACCCTGGTCCGCGTGCACCGCAGGCCGCAGGTCGCCATCGCGTCGAGCGGCGACGAACTGGTGGAGGCCGACCAGGACCCCTCCGGCGGCCGCATCGTCGCTTCGAATGGGACCACCCTCGTCGCCCAGTGCAGCGAGGCGGGTGCCCGGGCACGCAACCTCGGCATCGCGGCCGACACCCCCGAAGCGCTCGAGGCGCACCTGCGCGCTGGGCTCGTCTCGGACGTGCTCGTCACCAGTGCCGGGGTATCGGTCGGCGACCACGACCACGTCCGCCCGGTACTCGAGAAGCTCGGTTGCCGCCTGCAGTTCTGGGGCGTGCGCATGAAGCCGGGCTATCCGCTCGCATTCGGGCGGATCGAGCCCGACGGGCCGCTGGTCTTCGGACTGCCGGGCAACCCGGTGTCGGCCACGGTCACCTTCGAGCAGTTCGTGCGGCCGGTCCTCTTGAAGATGGCGGGCCACCGGCGGCTGTTCCGCCCCGTGGTCGAAGCGCGCGTCGCCGAGACCCTGACCAAACAGCCCGGCCGCATGCACTTCGTGCGCGTGGCGCTTTCGAGGCGCGGAGCCGAGTACGCCGCCCGCAGCACCGGCAACCAGAGCTCGGGCGTGTTGCGCTCGATGACCGAAGCGCAGGGGCTGTTGCTGTTTCCCGCCGAGGCCGAGCGCATCGAAGCCGGCTCGCTCGCTCGCGTGCAGGTGCTCGACGGTGCGGTGCTCGCCTCCGATGAGCCCGTGGCATGACGCCGCAGGCCAGCGACGCAGCGGGGCGTTTCGCCGACGTGACGGCGGCCCTGCTGCTCGGGGGGGCATCGCGTCGCATGGGGCGCGACAAGGCGGCCCTCTCCATGGCACCGGATGCTCCGCCGGCGGCAGTGGCCCTGTCTCGCGGCCTGGCCGGCCTGTTTGGCGAGGTGCTGCTGGTGGGCGGCGACCCTCCCGCCGGGACCGAGGGCCGCCCGGTAGCAGACTCCGCGGGGCCGGCTTGTGCCCTGCGCGGCGTGGTGACGGCGCTTGAGGTGGCGCGCGGCGATCGCGTGCTCGTGGTCGCTACGGACCTCCCGGGCTTGTCGGCCGATCTGGTGCTCGCTCTGCTCGCGTGGCCCGAGGCCGAAGCGGTGGTGCCGCAGACCGAGGACGGGTTGCAGCCGCTCTGCGCCCTCTACCGCCGCAGTGCTGCGCCGAAGTTGCGCGCACGTCTCGACCGCGGCGCGCTCTCGGTGCGCGGTGTGCTCGACGACCTCGAGGTGGCGCGCATCGCCGGCCCGGATCTCGAAGCGGTCGACCCCGACGGCCTGGCCCTTCGCAACGTGAATACGCCCGACGAGCTCGCGGCCTTCCGCGAGCAGATCGGCTCGACGAGCGGTCCGCGGTTTTGATCCGAGGCGTGGTGGCGGGCCGGGCCCGGAGCTTCGCCAACGCCTTTCGTGGCCTCGCAGGGCTGGTCCGGACCGAGCCCAATGCCAGGATCCATCTGCTGGCGACGGTACTGGTGCTGCTCTTCTGGGCCTGGCTGGGGCTCGACGGCGCCGACCTGGCCCTGCTGCTCGTGTGCATCGCTTTGGTCTGGTGCGCGGAGGCCCTGAACACCGCGCTCGAGTCCCTGGCGGACCGGGTGGCGCCCGAACCGCATCCGCTGGTAGGGCGCGCCAAGGACGCCGCAGCAGCGGGCGTGCTGGTGGCGGCCCTGTTGTCCGCCGCGGTGGGTTTCCTGATCCTCGGGCCTCCCCTCTGGACCCGCCTGTTCGGGCCCTGACCCCGCTCGAGTGGGCCCCCCGGGCACCGGACTCCGAGTCACCCAGGACGCCCCACCTTCGGGGTTGACAGGACCTCCGTCGGCGCAGCAGGATGCGGAGAAACCCTGAGGGGTTGGGACATCGCTCCCTCGCCTCGCGTGCGCTTGCGCCCCCCTTCCGGGTGGGACGCTCGGCGCCTCACCCACGAAGAACGACCGAACCCACAGAGGTGGCATTCATGCGGATCTGGACCACGGCCTTCATCGCGTTCGTGCTGGCAACGTCGCTCGGCGCGTCGTGCACACAGAAGCCCCCGGCGATCGTGATCACCTCGCACGCGACCGGCATCTTCACGACGGCGGGCAGCATCACGGTGTCCGGCACCTGGCGGAAGGTGAACACCGCCTCCTGGGTCACCACCATCAACGGCGCGCCGCTGGCGCTCGTGGGCGACGGCACCTGGACGGCCAACGTCACGCTCGATTCCAACGCGATCTTCAACCCGATCCTGGTGCAGGCCGTGAACACGGTGTCGGGGCTCACCAAGCGCGACCGCATCGTCGTGGTGGCCGGCAATGGCACCACCGACGGCGACCTCTCCCTCGAGAGCGTCGCGCTGCGGCTCAACGACACCGGGCTCGATGCCATCGAGCCGGTGGTCGGCGACCTCGTGGACCTCGACATCGCGACCCTGCTGCCCTCGGGCACCACCGTGATCAGCGACTTCTGCGCCATCGACAGTTTCGCGGGCTGCTTGGGCAGGGTGGACGTCCAGGTCGTGAACCCGGCGCCGAGCTTCTCGAGCTTCGCGCTCGACGTGGACTCCCAGACCAACTTCGCCGAAGGCGACGTCTTCATCAACGACGTGGAAGTCAACCTGCGCATCATCGGCTCGGGCCTCGCGCCGACCTGCGACTTGACCGTGTCGGCCGCCCAGACCGACATCCTCGGCGACTTCGCGCTCCAGCCGGACAGCGTCGACCCGAGCAACATCGACGTGAATCTGCTGAGCACGCCGACCGTCAACTTCACCAGCTTCCAGGACGAGTTCACCAGCGGCATCTGCGACTTCCCGCTGATCGGCAGCCTGGTGCAGGCCATCATCGGCGACATCCAGCCGACGGTCACCAACGGCCTGCGCGACTTCCTCGACGATCCCGACGGCAGCGGGCCCCTGGATGCGCCCATCGCCGAGGGCATCGAGACCGCACTCGCCGACATCAGCATCACCGGCGAGATCAGCAATGCGCTCGGCAACGTCGACATCGAGTCGCCGCTGTTCGACGTGGCGGAGGACACGGCCGGGATCACCCTCGGTTCGGACTCACGGTTCCTCTCGAACTGCACCCCGCCGCCCGAGGCGCCGGACCTGCTGGCCTCGTACGATCCGATGGAGCTCTTCCCGGCCTTCGGCGGTACGACGCCGGTGGGTGGCGTGCCCTATGGGCTCGGGCTGTGCGTCTCGACCGCTGCCTTCAACCAGCTGCTGAAGGCGCAGGTCGAGTGCGGGCTGCTGGTGCAGTCGCTCACCGAGATCGACCTGGGCTTCGGGCTCACGCCGATCACGGCCCAGCTGCTCTCGGCCTTCGACCCGGCCTTCACGCAGCTGCCGCCCACGGCGCCGCTCCGGATCGACCTGCGGCCCACGCTGGCGCCCATCGTCACGGGTGCCAGCGGGCCCCTCGGCGAACTGGGCGAGCTCAAGATCGCGGGCCTCGCCATCGAGGTGGTGTTGGTGGCGGGCAACGAGCTGCTGGTCGCGGGCGAGGTCGACACCGTTCTCGGCCTGGACATGGCGTTCGACGACATCACGAGTTCGCTGGCCTTCACCCTCGGAACGCCGACGGCCAACGACGTATCTGTCGCCATCGTGGAGAACAACATCGGCGTGAATGCGACGGTGCTCGAGCAGTTCATCCTGCCGCCGCTCCTGGTCCAGGTGCTGCCCGGGCTCGCGAGTTCGCTCGATGCGTTCCCGCTGCCGGCGTTCCTGGGGCTCGACCTGCAGGGCGTCGAGGTCTCGCGCAACGGCGCCTTCATGTCGCTGTTCGCCGATCTGGTGGTCAGCCCCTAGGGCGGGCCTGGCCCACGCGACGACCGGGCCGCGCGGCATCGCCGCGCGGCCCGCTGTCGTTCAGAAGCGGAACGTCCAGGCGACCTTGGCGGTGACGTCCGTCGAGAGCCTCTGGAAGTTGCCGTCGGACGTGTCCATGCCCTGGTTGAAGACCAGGGAGAGTTCGCTTCCGGGCACCACGATCCACCGCAGCCGGCTGTTCCATCCGAGGGAGTCGGTGAGGTCGTCCCACTGGATGCGGTTGTCCCAGGACAGGTCCGGCGTGAAGGCGAAGTTCACGTCCACGCGCGCGATCCGGGTGGTGAAGGCGCCCTCGGGCAGGTCCACCTGGTTCTGTTCGAACTGGATCGACGCGAAGAGCATGCGCGAGGGGCGCAGCTCGACGGTCGTCGCCACGGTCCGGATCGTGCCCGAGAAGAACGTGCCCATGGACCAGGACGCCGTGACGGCGACCGGCCGCGAGTTGGCCGTGCCCACCTCGATCAAGCCCGTGCCGAACCCGTAGCGGTCGGCCGGGAGCACGATCCCCGGGTAGACCCGGAACGGGGCACTCAGCACCTCGGTGCGGCCCTGGCCTCGCAGGGAGACGAAATCGCCGTCCTGGTTGGTGATCGTGAAGGCGGTGCCGTCCACCTGGATCGACTCCAGGTGATTGCCCCGGTCGGTCACCACCCGGCCCCCGAGAAACACGTCCACGGTGCGGATGAACGAGTCGCTCGGCCGGAAGCGGCGGCGCAGATCCCCCTCGTACTGGCGGATGTCCGATCGGTTCACGAACCCGAGGGCGGGATCGAAGGCGTCGGCGATCTCGGTGTAGACGACGCGCCCGTTCCAGCGGTCGTTGGGCCACGCGATCCGCCCGCCGTAGGCGTGGCTCTCGCCGGAGAGGCCCGGTGTGTGGCTCTTCTGACCCCAGCCGAAGACCTCAAAGGTCTGGTCGCCGAGTGCGCGCGTGGTGCGATAGAGGAAGTCGGCCCCGCCCAGGGTGTTGGAGCCGTTCGAGAGCGGGTCGCCGTGGGTGGCGATGAACCCGACGTAGGACTCTTCGAGCACGTTCCACTTGGCGCGGGCCACGGACAGGTTCTTCGAGCGGATGCCGTCGTAGGCTTCCTGCTGGGCGGAGAGCACGCCGAAGTTCACCGGCCCGACCCGGCCGGTGACCTTGGCGCCGGCGTGGATGTCGACGACCTGCCCGCGCTCGCCGAGTCCCACCCGGCGTGAGAAGAACGGCATGCCGTTGCGCTCGCGCAGGTCGCCGAAGTCGAAGATGCCCGCGTCCTGGAGGAAGAAGTCCCGGGTTTCGGGAAAGAAGAGGGCGAACCGCGACAGGTTCACCTGGCGCGCGTCCACCGGCGCGTCGGTGAAGTCGGGGTTGAGGGTGAGCGCCGCCGTCACGGACGGGCTCAGGCGCTTGAACACGTCGAGACTGGGCTCGACCTCCGCGCCGCGCGTGCCGCGGATCTTGCGGTCGGCGTAGTTGACCTTGGCCCCGGGCACGACGTCGAGACCCAGTCCCTGATCGATGCCGGTGATGCCGGTGAGGCGCCCGGCGCGCGACAGGTCGATGAAGTTGGCGTTCTGCAGCGGCGACGCCCACTGGAGCAGCTCGTTGCGGCGGCGCACCGAGCGAAGCAGCTGGAAGTCCCAGTGGCTCGCGCGGGGGTCGAAGGGCAGGGTCTTGAACGGGATGGCGATCTCGGTGGTCCAGCCCTCGGCGTCGATGGCGGAGGCTGCGAACCAGATGCCGTCCCACTCGTTGCGCAGGACCTGGTTGTCCTCGGAGATGCCGTCGAGACGTGCGGCGTTGGGGTTGGTCGAGAAGAAGAACCCGTTCCGGCGATCTCCGAAGGGGCCGATCATCACGCTCACGCGATCGTCCGACTGCAGCGAACCATCGCGTCGCATCTGCTTGGCGACGAGCTTCTCGGGTTCGCGGTCGTAGGCGCGAACGCCGATGTAGAGGGTCTCGCCGTCGTGCACCAGGCGTACCTCGGTGCGCTCGCTGGGCTCGCCGTTCTCGATCGGCTCCTTCTGGCGCAGCGGACCCAGCAGCGGGGCATCGGCCCAGGCGTCGTCGTCGAGCACGCCGTCGACCTCGATGGTGAGCGTCGTGCGCCCCACCTCGGCGCGAGGCAGCGAGTCCTGTGCGCGTATGGGGGCGGCGCCAAGACCCACGGCCAGGACCAGGAGCAGTCGGATGATCCCCCGCGGCATCGGCGGGAGGATGGGTGCAGCCTCGCTGCTCCGCAACGGACGGGCGCCGGGTCTCTGCCGGCGGGCGGCAGGGCCTGCCGCCGCGGCTACCGGTGCACCATCTCCACGCCTTCGGGCGCGCGGAAGATGCCTCCCGCCCGGATCCATGCCTTGATCACCCGTGGCGCGTCCTTCGCGGGGTTGTACACGTCCTCCTCGGACTGCCACAGACCCGACCCGCCATAGACCAGGCGCGTCCAGTTGGGAAACCAGAAGGGCTCCCCATCGTCCTGGAAGGGCGCCGGGAACTCGTTGCGGCACTCGAACACGACGGCGCCTCGCTCCTCGTCGAGGACCCACCAGTTCTGTGGGAAGGTCATCGTCGGAAACGGCGCCATCACCCCCTGGATCCAGTCCTCGATCTCCTTGCGGCCGTGGAGCTCGCCGTAGGCGTGCTCGATGTAGTGGGCATCTTCGGCGAATACGGCCGCCCAGATGGACCAGTCGCCGGTGCGCGAGGCTTCGTCGCGGGCGGCCTTGTAGCGGTCGAACGCCTGGAGGATCTCTTCTCGGGGGTAGCGCGGCATGGCAGGACCTCGACGCCGGTGTAGCGCCGGCGGGCCCTCGAGACCAGAGGCGCGGGCTCCGATCAGAGGGGCGCCGTGTGCTCCGCGAGCACGTAGGTCGAGGTGCTCGCGCGCCGGTGGGCCTCGGAGATCCGCGCGCGTGCCTCGGGGTCGTCGAGCGTCGGCAGCAGTCCCTCGAACATGTTGCGATAGAAGTGGTCCGGGTCCACGGTGACGCGCGCCACGACCCGGGCTGCGCCGGGCGGGATCGGCCGATCGAGCTCGAGCTTCACCGACTCGCCGGGAGCCACCCGGGTGTCGGAGATCTCGGTGAACGATCCGAAGTCGATCTCGCGGGCGATCACGGCCCTTCGTCGGGTCCCCGGCATCCGCCGCTCCGACGCGTCCTCGAGCCAGATCTCGAGAACGACCTGGGGGGTCACGTAGGTCGGAAAACGGTGGCCGACGCCGACGCTGGCCAGCACCAGGGCGGCGCGCACGTGGCCGGGCTCCGCATCCAGCCGGTGGAGCGCCGTCTCGACCCCGCCGCGCACCATCTCGGGGTCGTGGATGCCGCGCCACAGGTGGCGGCGGTCGGGCATGTGGCAGGACTGGCAGGTCTCACCCCGTGCGGCGTGCGGGCTCGCCTGCCACTCGGCGAAGGTGTTCTCCACCGGCTTGCCGTTCGGGCCCTCGGAGTCGAAGAACTGGTGGCAGGGCGCACAGAAGCGGCTCTGCTGGAATTCCGCGCGCGCTTCGAAGCCGCCGTGGGGCACGGGCTCGGGCGCGGCGGTCGCATCGGCGCGGCGCGGCGGTCCCCTGCGCTGGTGCGCGCGGACGTGGCAGCCCGCGCACACCAGTCCCTGTTCTCGAAGCGCCGGGTCGTAGTGCGGGGACGGTTCGCCCGAGGCCAGAACCGGCTGTTGTTCGGCCAACGGCGTATGACACGTCTGGCAGGATCGAAGCGCAGCCGGCTCGGCCAGGGAGCCCTCGAGGAGCTGTCCGGAGAAGCCCGGGGAGAAGGCGGCGGCGTGCAGCGACGTGGACCAGTCGGCGTACTGCAGCGGGTGGCAGCCGCCGCAGAGCGCGGGGTCGAGTGACGCCTCGGCCTCGCTCCAACCTTCGGGGGCCGGGCCCTGAGGCGCGATCGGCAGCTGCCAATGCTCCGCAAGGAAGGGGCCGAGGGTCCGTGTTCGCTCGTCGGGCTCGGGTTCGGAGGGCTCGGAAGCGATCGCGCTCGCTCGCGCAGGGTCGGTGGCCACGACCGCGTCCGGAGGCTCGGGCCGCTCGCAGGCAGGCAGGCAGAGGAGGGCCATGAGCGCGGCGATTCGAAGGAGCGTATCCATCGTGGAGGGTGGAGCGTACCTTCCGAACCGGACCGGCCCATCGCTCGCCGGCTCGCCCGCTCCACACGTCCCCCAGCCATACGCCCTGCACCAGGAGAGCCCTTGCGGATGTTCCGGCCGCCGTCGATCCCCAGTTCCGAGATCACCTCCGAGACCACCTGGCTGAGGCGGCGTGAGCTGCTGGCGCAGGGCGCCGGGCTCGCGGCTCTCGTGACGCTTCCGGGCTGTTTCGCCGGCCAGGAGAGCCACGCCGCGACCGAGCCTTCCACGCTGCGCGCGCTCGAGGGCGTCACCCCCGCCCCGCGACGGTTTCGGACCGAAGAGGCGCAGACGCCCTTCGAGGACGCCAGCACCTACAACAACTTCTACGAGATGGGCACCGACAAGGGCGACCCCGTTCGAAACGCGCACCGGCTGCGGCCCGAGCCCTGGTCGGTGGTGGTCGAAGGCGAGGTCGGCAAGCCCGGCCGCATCGGCCTCGAGGACCTGCTCGCCCCGCATGCGCTCGAAGAACGCATCTACCGCCTGCGCTGCGTCGAGGCGTGGTCCATGGTGATCCCCTGGGTCGGGATTCCGCTCGGAGCGGTGCTCGCCCGCTTCGAGCCGACGAGCCGCGCGAAGTTCGTCGCTTTCGAGACGCTGGTCGATCCCGAGCAGCTGCCGGGGCAGAAGCGACAGATCCTCGACTGGCCCTATCGCGAGGGGCTGCGGATGGACGAGGCCATGCATCCCCTGGCGATCCTGGCGGTCGGCATGTACGGACGCGTGCTTCCGAACCAGAACGGCGCGCCGCTGCGTCTGGTGGTGCCGTGGAAGTACGGCTTCAAGAGCATCAAGTCGATCGTCCGCATCCGACTCCAGGCCGAGCGCCCGGAGACCTCGTGGAGCCAGTCGGCGCCGCGTGAGTACGGCTTCTTCGCCAACGTGAACCCCGAGGTGTCGCACCCGCGATGGAGTCAGGCACGCGAGCGACGAATCGGCGAGTGGCGCAAGCGCCCCACGCTCATGCTCAACGGCTATGCCGAGCAAGTCGGCCATCTCTACAAGGGCATGGATCCGAAGAAGCTCTACTGACCGCGACGAAACCGGCGCGGCTGGGTCGGGCCAAGCGACGCCCCGAAGCCAGCGCGGGTGGGGTAGGTTGCGCCCATGGACGCGGCCAGGCGCAGGACGCTCGTGCAGGCGGCCGCAGTCGCGGCGGGTCTCGCTCCGGCGGCGGTCATGGCCGGGGCGGCGCTCACCGTGGGCCTCGGGGCGAACCCCGTCGAGACGCTCACCCACGAAACCGGAGAATGGGCGCTGCGACTGCTGCTCGCCTCGCTGGCGATCACGCCGCTGCGACGGCTCGGACTCACGGTCCTGGCTCCGCTGCGGCGGACCTTCGGGCTTCTCGGCTTCGCCTACGCGACCGCACACTTCCTGATCTTCCTGGTGCTCGATCTGGGTCTCGAACCGGGCCTCCTGATCGAAGAGGTCGCCGAACGCCCCTACGTGACCGCCGGCTTCGCCGCATTCGTGCTGCTGTGTCCCCTCGCCCTCACCTCCACGCGGGGCTGGCAGCGGCGGCTGGGACGCCGCTGGACCCGGCTCCATCTCCTGGCCTACCCGGCGATCGTCCTCGCCCTGCTCCATTTCCTGTGGCTCGTGAAGGCCGACCTGCTCGAACCGGCCGTCTACGCCCTGGTGGGCGGAATCCTGCTGGCCACGCGGATTCCGGCTGCCCGCAGAGCCCTGGCGGGGCTTCGGCTATGATGGTGGGCCTGTCAGAGGGGGACGCCGTTTGTCGATTCATCCGCTCATCGAGCGCGCCGCACAGCGGGAGGTCCGCCAGTCGCGCGGATTCCGCGAGGCTGCGGCCGCGCTCACCGGAGAAATGCTTGCCGAGGAGTTCCGCAAGGAGGTCGAAGCCGCCCCGTTGCGGGGTGCCGCCGGCAAGCGATTCCTGATCTCGCACAACACCAAGCTCGCCGAGAGTCGCCGCAACGGTCGCGACGGGGAGCATGCTGCGCTGGCGCTGGTGGATTGGTGCGCAGAGAACGGGGCGCTGATGCTCCCCGACGACGAGAACTCGTTCCTGCCGCTTCACACGCAGGTGCCGTTGCGCACCGCCCAGGCGGACAAGAAGGACCCCAACGATCCGAATGCCGGCATCGGCCGGCTCGACATCGTGGGTCTGGGGCCGGGAGATCGCCTGGCGGCCGTGTCGGTCAAGTACCTCGCGCCCGACGCCACGCGCGTGGGCACGGGGGACACGCCGCTGCGCGCGCTGCTCGAGGGGCTCGCCCACGCGGCGGTGGCACAGGCCAACCGCGAGGCGCTGCTCGGCGAGCTCGGAGAGCGCGTCGAGACGCCCTTCGCCGATGCACCGCCGGCCCTGCTGATCGTCGGGAGCCCGAAGTACTGGGAACTCACGCGCAAGCGCGAGGCGCAGAAGGGCGCGGCGTGGATCCGCGAACTCGAGCGGCTGTCGGCCGAGATCGAGGACGCCATGGACGTGCCCGTGCACTTCCTGAGCCTGCGTATCCAGGGCGAACTGGGTTGGAGCTACGACACCGGAGCCCCGAAGCTCGACGACCGGCCGAGGCTGCTCCCGGCCTGGGAGCCGGGCGCAGGCCGCGTGAAGCCCAAGGCGCGGCCGCGGCGGCGCAAGGAGAGCGCGTCGGTTTCCGACGCACCGGTCGAGCCCGATCTGACCCGGCCCGTACGCAACTACGCGATCCACGAGGCCTACGCCGCCGGCGACCGCATCGACCATCCCACCCTGGGGCTGGGCGTGGTACAGGGCGGCGCGGGGCCCAACAAGATCCGGGTGCTGTTCGACGAGAAGAAGAGCACCCTGATCCACGACCGCGCGATGCCCGGCGCCGGAGCGGTGTCGACCTAGGTGCCGCAGGGCCGGCCTGCCCGCTGGCGCGGCGGGCATCGCTAGACTCGAGGCCATGATGGGGGTTCGGCGCACCGCCGGTGCCAAGCCGGCGCTGCGGGCCTGGTCGATTGCCGTCGCGCTCGTGATCGCGGTCGGGCTGTTGGCCTGCGCCACGAATCCGGTCACGGGGCGCAGCGAGGTCTCGCTGCTCAGCACCGCAGACGAGATCGCCATGGGCCGGCGTGGGGCGGCGGAGGTCGAGTCCGAGATGGGGCTCGTCGACGATCCCCAGCTTGCGAGCTACGTGAGCGCACTCGGCGAGCGGCTGGCGCGCTACTCGCCTCGCTCGGAAGTCGGCTACCGGTTCGCGGTGGTCGACATGGCCGAGCCCAACGCGTTCGCGCTTCCCGGGGGCTGGATCTACGTCTCCCGCGGCCTGCTGGCGATCACCAACGACGAGGCCGAGCTGGCCGGGGTGCTCGGCCACGAGATCGGACACGTGGCGGCGCGCCACGCGGCCCAGCGGCACGCGCGCCAGGCCGGCGCCACCGGTGGCGCGCTGCTCTCGGCTGCGCTCGGAGGACTGCTCGGGGGTGCCCAGGGCGCCGCGGCGGGGGCGAGCCTCGCCCAGGCGGCGGGCGCCGGCTGGATCGCTAGCTATGGCCGCGACCAGGAGCGCCAGGCCGACGACGTGGGCCAGGCCCTGTCGGCACGCGCCGGCTACGACCCGGCCGGGATCTCGGAGTTCCTCGCGACCCTCGAGCGCGAGAGCCAGCTCCGAAGCGAGGGCGCTCCCCGGCAGCCGAGCTTTCTCGACTCGCACCCGCTCACCGCCGAGCGCGTCGCCAACACCCGCGCGCGTGCGGCGCAGACGCCGTTCGAGCCCGCCGTCCCGCTGGCCCTGCGGCGCGAGGACTTCCTGGCGCTCCTCGAGGGCCTCGTGGTCGGGCCCGATCCGCGAGCGGGAGTCTTCGAAGGGGCGCTGTTCCGGCACCCGGGCCTCGACTTCGCGATCGAGGTGCCCTCGGGCTGGGCCACGCACAACGCGCCCGATGCGGTGATCGCCCAGGCACCCGGAGGCGGCGCGGCCTGGATGCTGGAGCTCCAGGGCGAGGCGCGATCGCCACGCGATGCAGCGCGCGACTTCGCGGCCGGAACGGGCCTGCGGCTGGACGAGCTGCGCGACGCGCGGGTGGGGGGCGCGCCGGCCCTGCGCGCGACGGCCTTCACGCCCGATGGTCGCAATCAGGTCGACCTCACCTGGATCTCGCACGCCGGCGTGATGCTGCGCGCCACCGGCGTGACCACGCCCGAGCTCATGCCCCAGGCAAGGCCGCTGTTTGCGGCGACCTCTCAGAGCTTTCGCCGCTTGAGGGACGCCGAGCGCCGCGAACTCGTGCCACAGCTCCTGCACCTGGTGAAGGCAAGGCCTGGCGAATCGCTCTCGTCGCTCGGCAGTCGCACCGGCAACCGCTGGAGTGTGGCCGAGACGGCCGTGGCCAACGGCGTCGGCCCGGGGCACGTCTATCGTGGCGGCGAGACGGTGAAGATCGTCCGCCCTGGAGCGGGAGGGTGAACCTCCGCGCCGTTGCCGGTGCCCTGGCCGTGGTGGTGACGGCCTTTTCGACGGGCCTGCTGCTCCAGGCCTGCCAGACCCTTCCGCCGCGAGACCCCGACGACCTGTGCGCGATCTTCGACGAGCACGAGGACTGGGAGCGCGCGGCGGTCTCGTCACGCGAGCGGTGGGGCGTGCCCGAGTCGTTGCTGCTCGCCGTGATCCATCAGGAGTCGCGCTTTCGCGCCGGGGCGCGCCCGGGGTTTCGGCGGGTACTCGGCGTGGTTCCCGTCGGCCGGCTGTCTTCTGCCTACGGGTACGGGCAGGTCAAGGACGGCACCTTCTCCGACTACGTGAAGGCGACCGGTCGCACCGGCGCGAGTCGCGCCGACTTTGCCGACGTCGTGGACTTCGTCGGCTGGTACGGCGACGTCATCCATCGGGTGACCGGCATCGACAAGCGCGACGCCTACCACTTCTACCTCGCCTACCACGAGGGCCCCGCAGGCTTCAATCGACGCGGCTGGGAGCAGAAGGACTGGCTGCGCAGCGTGGCAAGCAAGGTGGAGCAGCGCGCAGACCTCTACGCCGCACAGTACCGACGCTGCCGCCCCGCCGGGGCCCAGGCCGCCGGCTAGGCGAACCCGGACGCGACCCGTCGCGTACCATGGGGGCCACGAAGGAGGGCGCCATGGACCTTCGCGAACGCGTCCAGCGGCTCACCATGCGTACGGCCTTCGGGGCCGCTTCGGCCTACGAGCGCCTTCGCACGGGCGTGGCCTTCAACCCGACCACGCGCGCCTTCCTGGCGGATCCCTACCCGGTCTACCGGCGGCTTCGCGAGCGCGACCCGATCCACCGCATCGGCTGGCTGCCCGGCTACGTGCTGAGCCGGTACGCGGACGTCTCGGCCGTCCTGCGCGACGTCCGCTTCTCGTCCGACGAGCGCAACTGGAGTCGCTACGAGCGCATGGCCCGGCGGCGTCGCAAGCAGGGCCTCCCCGACCCGTACGAGCGGAGCCCGTCGATGCTTCGCATCGATCCGCCCGACCACACCCGACTGCGTCACCTGGTGTCGAAGGCGTTCACGCCGCGCGCCGTCGAGCGCATGCGTCCCCGCGTCGAGGCGCTCGTGAAGGAGCACGTGGGAAGGGTGGCTGACCGTGCGCCGGGCGCCGACGGCCTCGCGCCCATGGAGCTCGTGCGCGACCTGGCGGCGCCGCTTCCGGTGATCGTCATCGCCGAGATGCTGGGCGTTCCGGCAGAAGACCACGAGCAGTTTCGCCAGTGGTCCGACGAGGTCGTGCGGACCGTCGGGCAGGCGACCCCCGACGACGTGCGGCGCAGCCACGTGGCCAGTGAGGCGCTGCGCGCCTACATGCAGCAGATCGTCGATGCGCGCCGCGCGGAGCCGCGGGAGGACCTGATCAGCGGACTGGTGGCCGCCGAGGAGTCCGGAGATCGGCTCTCGATGGATGAACTGCACGCGACGCTCCTGCTGCTGCTGGTCGCCGGCAACGAGACCACGACGAAGCTCATCGCCAACGCCGTGATCGCCCTGCTGGCGAACCCGGACCAGCTCGAGCGCTTGCGCGGCAATCCCGAGGTCACGGAAACCGCGGTGGACGAGCTGCTGCGGTACGACAGCCCGGTCCAGATGACGACGCGTCTCGCGACGGAGGCGTGCGAGATCGGCGGCCGTCCGGTGCGGCGCGGCGAGCAGCTGATCCTGTTGCTCGGGTCGGCGAACCGCGACCCCGAGGTCTTCCCCGACCCCGACCGGCTCGACCTCGGGCGCGACGGGGAGCGCCACCTGTCGTTCAGCCTGGGCGTGCACTTCTGCCTGGGTGCGCAGCTGGCCCGGCTCGAGGCGGGTGCCGCGCTGCGCGGTCTGGTCGAGACGTTTCCCCGCATCGTCCACGGCGAGGCGCGGGTGGACTGGGGCGACAACATGATCCTGCGTGGGCCGCGCGCGCTGCACCTGCGTGTCGGCCGGGGCGGCGCCTAGCCTTCCCGGGCTCGGGCGGCGCTCAGCCCGCCGCGGCGCCCCCACCCAGGGTCGCGCGCACCAGCGCCACGACCTCCGGCGAGACCTTGTCGGGAGAACCCGCGTCGAACGGCGGCTCGGGGTCGTACTCGATGCCGAGCTGCAGGGCCTTGGCGAAGTCTTCGCTCACCAGGCGCGCGGTGAGCGCGAGGGCCATGTCGATTCCGGCGGAGACGCCCGCCGCCGTGCCGACCTTCTCGTGCAGTACGACCCGCCGTTCCACCGGGACGGCGCCCAGGGCGGCCAACGTGTCGCGCGCACCCCAGTGCGTGGTGGCTTCGAGACCGTCGAGCAGACCCGCGGCAGCGAGCACCTCGGCCCCCGTACACACCGACGCGACATAGCGTGCCGAGCCCGCGGCCTTGCGCACCCAGGCCTGGATCTCGGGGTCCTGGGCGGCCGCGCTCGATCCGGGGCCGCCCGGTACCACGACCACGTCGGGCTCGGCCAGGTCCGACAGGCTTCGGTCTGCGACCAGGGCGAGCGCGCCGGTATCCGAACGCATCTCGCCGGCCCCCTTGGCCACGAACGTGAACGTCGTCTCCGGCAGGCGAGACAGGATCTCGTAGGGCCCGACGATGTCGAGCGCGGTGTAGTCGTCGTAGAGGAGGGCGGCAATCTGCATGGTCGTCTCCTGGGAGCGCCCGGCCAGCGTAGCGCGTGGCGCCTCTCGAGCGGCGGCCCCGGGCGGTAGCCGCTAGAGCGCGGGATCGAGCAGGAACATCGCCGTCTGGTCGCCGGTGTAGACGGTCTCGCCCTCCTGACGGAAGGTGAAGTCGTAGCGGAGCACCACACGCTTGGGGCCGACCCGGGTGCGCGTCTCCCGCGAATGCAGCTCGAGCGGCGGCCCGATTCGAGCGACCCGGCGGTAGTCGGCCCGGTGGATGCGGCTGCCGAATGCGACCCAGCCCTCGTCCCAGCGGCAGCCGTGGAAGAACCAGGCGTGCAGGCAGCCGAGGCTGCCTGTGGCCATCAACAACTCCGGTGCGGAGACGTGGGCAGGGTGGCTGGCACTCACGCGTTGGGCGGCGGCGAAGGGGAGCGCACGGGTGGTGTCGAGCTCGGCGTCGATCTCGGCCGCCTCGGCATCCATGCGCAGGATGCGGTCGACCAGGAAGGCCTCGCGCGCGTACAGGAACGAGTCGAGAAATCGCGTCAGCTCGGCGGAATCGCAGGGGGCGGGCAGGGGCTCGTCCATCGGTGGCGAGGCTAACGCGCACCCCCGGCTGCCGCCCCGGGTCTCCAGGGATGGGTTGTCCGAAAGCGCATCGGACGGCAGGCCGATAGGCTTGGCACCTCGCAATGAAGCAGCGTTCCCCGAAGAAGGGCCGGCGGCGCTACGCCCTCCACGACGCCGACCTCGACGCCTCCCTCGAAGCCCTGCTGGCCCAGGTGGCCGAGGCCGTGCCCGTATCCGCCGATGCACCTGCCGTCGAGCATGCCCGACAGATGCTCGTGACGGCACTCTCCGTGCTTCGCGACGGTACCGGCGAGGGCGACCTCAAGCTCCTGAACAACGCCATGAAGGAGATGCGCCACGCCCTGCGCGTCTTCGCGCCCTACGCCCACGTGCGCAAGGTCGCCGTCTTCGGAAGTGCGCGGACGCCGGAGGACGACCCGGCCTGGGTCCAGGCCCACGCCTTCGCCGAACGCATGGTCGAAGCCGCATGGATGGTCATCACCGGTGCGGGTGCGGGCATCATGGGCGCGGCCCAGGGCGGGGCGGGGCGCGAGGCTTCGTTCGGCGTGAACATCCGCCTGCCGTTCGAGCAGGGCGCGAACGAGACGATCGCCGGCGATCCCAAGCTCATCAACTTCCGGTACTTCTTCACGCGCAAGGTCACCTTCGTGAAGGAGGCCCACGCGATCGCACTCTTCCCAGGCGGCTACGGAACCCTCGACGAGGGCTTCGAGGCGCTCACGCTGATCCAGACGGGCAAGAGCGAGATCCTGCCGGTGGTGTTCGTGGACGCGCCGGGCGGGAGCTACTGGAAGGAGTGGCGCGTCTGGCTCGAGGCGAACATGACCCGGGCCGGGCTCGCGAGCCCCGAGGACCTCGACCTGTTCCGGATCACCGATGACGTCGGCGAGGCGGTCGACGAGATCACCCGCTTCTACCGCAACTACCATTCGAGCCGCAGAGTGGGCGACCGCCTGGTGCTGCGCGTACGCGAAGCACCGTGCGACGAGGACCTCGAGACGCTCCAGCGCGACTTCGCCGACATCGTGACCGAAGGCCGCCTCGAGGTCGCGTCGGCGCTGCCCGCAGAAAGGGGCGAAGTGCCCGAACTGCCCCGGCTGGTGCTCGCCTTCGATCGCCGTAGTGCAGGGCGTCTGCGCCAGCTCATCGATCGGCTGAACGCTCTCCCCGCGCAGGCCGCGGGCGTTCCCCAGGCGAGCCCGCACGAGATCGTCGCGCTCGACCTGCCCGACGACGCCGCCCGCCGCGAAGAGGACTGAGGCGCTTCGTCGAGTCCCAGGAGTGCCCCGTTCCCGGGCCCGTACGGTGCGAGTTGCACACGCGTGAAGCGCGCTTGCCGGCGGCCGAACCCCGGTTGCGTGCCGCTTGCGGTCGGCCGAGGTGGCCCTGCGCGCTGGCTGCACCCTCGCGAACCCAGCCTGCGCCCTCGCGAGGCCGTCCTGCGTGCTCGTGCAACAGATCTGCCGGCGACCTGCCGATGAGTGAGGGGTGCAGTTCCTTCGACCCCAGCGCCGCGCCGCTCATCTGCTCTGGATCCTGGCGATCCTGCCAGCCTGCCTGTCCCTGCAACCCTGGCGCGCGCCGGCGGTCTCTGCACCGCCCGCCGCGCCGAGCGAGCCGTTCCTTTCCGTGCCCGACGATGCCGCCTGGCTCGAAGCCATTGCGTGGCTCGACGACCCCGTGGCCGGCAGCGCCATCGGCACCGACGGGGTCTCGGGCCTCGCCTGGCCCGGCGCAGCGGAGCCGCCCGCCGCGCGACCCATCCCGCCGACCCTCGTGGCCTGGGCGCCGCTGGCGTCGGTCCAGGCCACACGCGCCATGGCGAGCCCCGAGCCCCGACCGCTCCTGCCGCTGGCGTGGCTCGTGTTCTGGCTCGCCTACCGCTCACGCGCCCCGAGGCACCGCTCGCCCGCCCTGGAGCGCCGCTCGCGCGCCCGAGGCTGAGCTACCCCGGCCGGTGGTAGGATGGCGATCCGGGCCTGCGCGCCTGCGCCAGGCCTGGGTCCTTCGAACCCGGCGGGAGATGGGATGGCGGCCACCCCTGCGACACGCATGCGCGCGGCCGTCTACCGCAGGCCCGGAGAAATCGAGATCTGCGAGCTGCCCGTGCCCGAGCCCGGGCCGGGTGAGGCGCTGGTGGCGGTCAGCCACTGCGGCATCTGTGGGACCGACCTCCACCTGATTCTCGAGGGAATGGGGGTTCCCGACCAGACCCCCGGACACGAGTGGTCGGGCAGGGTGGTCGCCACCGGTGCGGGTGTGTCGGCCCTGCAAGAAGGCGATGCCGTCGTCGGTGGGCCGCGACCGAGCTGTGGTCGGTGTCCGCCGTGCCTCGCCGGGCGGCCCTCGATCTGTCGCGGCACGCCCGGTTTCGGCGGGGGCGACCTGCGCCATCAGGGCGCCTTCGCGGGTTTCCTGCTCCGGCCCGAGAACCAGCTCGAGCCGATCCCAAACGGGCTCTCGCCGCGCGAGGCCGCGCTGGCCGAGCCTCTCGCGGTGGCCCTCCACGCGATCACGGTGTCCGGCGTCGGCCCGGAGTCGCGGGTGTGGGTCACGGGCGCTGGCCCGCTCGGGTTGCTGCTGATCGCGGCGCTTCGGGCGCAAGGCGTCGAGGACGTGCGCGCGAGCGAGCCTTCGCCCCTGCGCCGCGAGCGCGCACGAAGCGTGGGTGCCACGGCCGTCCACCCGCCCGGCGAACTCGTAGTGCCCCGCATGCCGTTCGAGTCCGTGGAGGCGCCGGTCGACGTGGTGTTCGAGTGTTCGGGCAAGCCCGAGGCCATGGAGGCCGGCCTGGCCCAGCTCGCGACGGGCGGCACGCTGGTCCTGGTCGGGACGGGCATGAGGCGGCCGCGCTTCGATCCGAACCGCATCCTGATGAACGAACTCGTCGTGACGGGTGCCTACAACTACGACGAGGGTGGGACGCGAAGGGCACTCGACCTGCTGGCCCACGGAAGCCTGCCCACCGCGACGCTGATCGAGCCCGGCGACGTACCGCTGGACGACCTGCTGCCCGCGCTTCACGGCCTGGCCCGTGGCGAGATCGGCGCGAAGGTGATGGTCGTGCCCGAGGAGTCGGCGAACCCGGCGGGGGAGAAGGAGACCGGATGAGCGAGCCCACCCAGCGTTTCAACCACGTGGCCATGAGCGTGCCCGCCGAGCTGCTCGACGCGCGCGGCCGGGCCGAGTTGCTCCGGTTCTACGGCGACGTGTTCGGTTGGACCGAGATGCCGACGCTCACGCAGGAGGGCAAGATGCTGGTCCTGCGCGCCCACAGCCACGAGCAGTTCGTGTTCCTGGCCGCGGGCGACCCGCCCATGGTCACCCCGCAGGGCGACCACTTCGGGCTCTCGGTGGCGACGCCCGAGGAACTCGCCGACCTGCATGACCGCGCCCGGCGTTACCAGGAGCGCGATTCGCGCGTACACATCGAAGGACCGCAGGTCGAGGACTTTCGCGTGCTCAAGCTGCACAGCTTCTACGTGGGCTACCGGCTTCCGCTACGCGTCGAGGTGCAGTGCTACGAGTGGGCCGAAGGTGTGGGCCCGCAGTCGCAACCCGCAGGGTCCGGAGCGGACTGAGCGACCCGGCTGGTGCGATGAGGGGGGAACCCTCGCGCACTCGCGGGCATCCAAGCCGGCGAGTGCTCGCGAAGAACTCGTGAGACGACCCGGCATCTCGGAGGAACCCCACATGATCCGTCGTCTGATGCTGGTGGCCGCCCTGGGCTCGGCGTCCAGCGCAGCGGCCCTAGACCTGGACGCCTACGCCTCGCTGCTGTCTGCACACACGGCCGAGGTCGAGGACCTGGCCACCGTACGCGTCGACTACGCCGGCCTCGTCGACTCTGCGGAGTGGGCGGGCCTGGTCGAGAGCCTCGCCGCGACCGGGCCGCCGCCGCCCGACCGGCGCGACGCGCACCTGGCCTTCTGGATCAATGCCTACAACATCTTGGCGATCGACCTGGTGCGCGCCCACTACCCCGTGGCGGGCATCAAGGACATCGGCTCGTTCCTGCGCCCGGTGTGGAAGCGGCCGGCCGGGCGAGTCGGGGGGCGCGAGGTCACCCTCGACGAGGTCGAGCACCAGATCCTCCGCCCGCTCGGAGAGCCGCGCATCCACGCGGCCATCGTCTGTGCGTCGGCGTCGTGTCCGCCGCTTCGCCGCGAGCCCTACCGCGCCGAGACGCTGGACTCCCAGCTCGACGACAATACGCGGGTCTGGTTGGCCGACCCGCGCAAGGGAAGCCGCGTCGACGGTGACGATCTGGAGATCTCCCCGATCCTCGACTGGTTCGAGGAGGACTTCGAAGCCAGCGGAGGCGTGCTCGCGTTTCTCGCCCGCCATGGGCCCGAAGCCGTGCGCGCGCGCGCCGCGCGCAGCCCGGCCCCCGACCTCGAGACGTTCTCGTACGACTGGTCGCTGAACGATCTGGCGACGACGCGGCGCTAGGAGGGCGCTCCCGGGGCCCTAGAAGCCCGCGGGCCTCCGGTCGAACCAAGGTCGTGCCTGTTCCAGTTGTGCCGCCAGGCGATACAGGGTGGCCTCGTCCCCGAAGCGGCCCGCGAACTGGATGCCGATGGGCAGTCCCGCCTCGTTCCAGCAGAGCGGAACCGAAATCGCCGGGTTGCCCGATACGTTGAACAGCTGGGTGAAGCCCACCGAGCGATTGAGCGCTTCGATCTGGTTGCCGATGTCCGGGTTCGAGAGCGACAGCGTGCCGATCTTCTCGGGCGGTCCGCCCATGGTGGGGGTGAGGATCACGTCCGCGTCGATCAGGTGGCGCGCCACCTGGCGCGTCACGCCATGGATCACCCGCACCGAACGCGCGTAGTCCGCCGAGGTCTTGCCGAGTGCGGCCTGGGCCAGGAAGAAGGTGCCGTTCTCCACCATGCCCTGCTCGAGCTCGCGGCCGAGTGACCGCGCCCGGTCATCGAGCGTGAAGCGCAGGTTGCCCGCGATGATCGTGAGCGCCGCCTCGCGGATGGCCTCGGCGTCGACTTCGAGCCGTCGGTCCACGACGTCGTGACCCAGGTCTTCGCAGAGCTTCGCGGCATCCTCGACCGCCGCGATGCAGTCCGGGTGCGTGGGCTGGCCGTTCCAGGTCTCGCGCTGGAAGGCGATGCGCAGCCGGCCCGGGTCCTGCCCGACTTCGTCGGCCCAGGGTCGCGCCGGGGGCGGCGCCCAGTAGGGGTCGCCCACGTCGGGCCCGGCCGACGCGTCGAGAAGTGCTGCGTTGTCGCGCACCGAGCGCGAGACGGCGTGCACCGTACTCATGCCCGCCCAGCCCTCGCCCGCGTCCGGGCCCATGGGCGTGCGCCCCCGGGTGGGCTTCATGCCCAGCAGTCCGCAGCAGGCGGCCGGGATGCGGATCGAGCCGCCTCCGTCGCTGGCGTTGGCCAGCGGCAGGATGCCCGCGGCCACGGCGGCCGACGCGCCGCCCGAGGATCCCCCCGAGGTGTGGTCCAGGTTCCAGGGGTTGCGTGTCGCGCCGAAGACGGCCGACTCGGTGGACGTCGTGAGCCCGAACTCCGGAGAGTGGGTCTTGCCGAAGACCACCAGGCCCGCCCGCTCGTAGCGCTTCATCAGCTCGTTCGAGTGCGGCGTCACGTAGTCCTCGAAGAGCTTCGAGCCGTTCGTGGTGCGCACGCCCTCGATGGCGACGAACAGGTCCTTCACCAGGAAGGGCACCCCGCGGAAGGGACCCTCGGGAAGCCCTGCGGCGATGGTGTCGCGGGCGCGCTCGAACAGGCGGATCACCACCGCGTTGATCTTCGGGTCCACGGCTTCGGTGCGACGGATCGCCTCGTCGAGCAGCTCTTCGGGCTTCACCTCGCCCCGGGCGACGAGATCGGCCAGGCCCAGCGCGTCGTAGCGGTCGTAGTCCTGCATCAGGCCGCCACCTTCAGCGCGTCGACGTCGATGCCGTAGAGGTCGGCGACGTTGCCGCACAGGATCGCCTCGCGTTGCTCTGGCCGCAGCTTCTCCGCGTGCTCGGCGAGCATGTCCTGCGACCACGGCCACGTGGAGTCGCTGTGCGGGAAGTCGTTGGCCCACATCAGGCGCCGCCAGTTCATGAGATCTGCGGTCTGGAACGCGACCCAGTCGTCCTGGAACGTCATGTAGATGTGCTCCGCGAAGTACTCCGAAGGCAGCTTCGAGAGCTTCTGGCCGGCCGGCAGCCAGTTGCGATGACGCTTGTAGGCGTGGTCCATCCGGTACATGTAATGCGGGACCCAGCCGGCGTCGGCCTCGACGCACACGATCTTGAGGTCGGGGTGGCGCTCGAAGACGCCGCCGAGCACCAGCGTGCCCATGATGTCCTGACAGCCGCGCACGATGCCGAGGAAGCCGTTCATGGCCGGCCCGCGCACGCGCGCGTTGAAGGCGTAGTCGCGTCCGGTGAGGATGTGGAACGACAGCGGCAGCCCGAGCTCGATGGCGGCCTCCCAGAAGGGGTCGTAGACCGGATGGTCGTAGTCCTCCTCGGCCGGATCGCCGGGCATCATCACGCCGCGGAGGCCCAGTTCGGCAATGGCGTGCAGGTCGGCGATGCCGTCCTTCACCGAACGCATGGCCGTCTGGCCGCAGCCGAGCAGCCGTGCGGGGTGCGCGTCGCAGTACTGCGCGATCCAGCGGTTGTAGGCCTCGAAGCAGGCGTGCTTGTAGTCGAAGTCCTTGTGGTTGCAGAGCACCATGCCCACCGTCGGGTAGATCACCTCGCAGTGGACCCCATCGCGGTCCTGGTCGGCCATGCGCGCATCCGGATCCCAGCCCCCGCGGTGCATGTCGTCGAAGCGCACCCCGGTGACCCGGATCTCCTCGGCGGGCTTGCCCGCAGCGGCCACCAGCCCCATGGGCACCGGCCGCGCGAGGCCGTCGATCACGAAGATGTCGCCGACTTCCTCCACGAACTGCATCCGCGGGGCCTTGTCCCGCCACCTGGCGTCGATGTGGTCGACGTAGGTGTTCGGGGGCTCGGTGATGTGGGAGTCGGCAGAGATCACGGGGTGGGGCATGGGGGGCTCCTCGGCGCCCAGCATAGCCCGGGGGATGGTACGATGCGGAACGCCGTGGACCCGCACCGGGGTTCCGCCCAGGCCCTTCGGGCACGGCCCGCTTCTTCGGAGGAACGCCATGAACGAGCTGCTCACGCTCTCTCTCACCGACTTGCGCGCGCGCCTCGATGCGCGCAAGGCTTCGGCCGTCGAACTCATGGATGCGGTGCTCGACCGCATCGAAGAGACCAACGGCGATCTGAACGCGTTCGTGGCCCTGCGTGATCGCGAGGCCCTGCGCGCCGATGCCCAGGCCAGCGACGCGCGCATCGCCGCCGGCGACGCGCGGCCGCTCGAGGGCATTCCCCTCGGTGTGAAGGACCTCGAGCACGCCGAGGGTCTGCCCAACACCGAGGGCAGCAAGATCTACGAAGGGCGCATCTCGGACCACGACGACACCCAGGTGGCGCGGCTGCGCGAGGCCGGTGCCATCGTGGTGGGCAAGACGAACGCGCCGGAGTTCGGCTACACCGCCATCACACGCAACCTGGTGTATGGGGTCACGCGCAACCCCTGGGATCTCGCGCAGACCCCGGGCGGTTCGAGTGGCGGTTCGGCCGCGGCGCTGGCCGGCTGTGTGTGTCCGCTGAACACCGCGAGCGACGGCGGTGGTTCGATCCGCATTCCCGCCTGCTTCGTGGGCGCGTTCGGGCTCAAGGTCTCGTTCGGCCGGGTTCCTCGGGGCCCCTCGGACTTCTGGTCGAACGACGACACCTCCGTGTCCGGCCCGCTCACCAAGACCGTGGCCGACGCGGCGCTGCAGCTCGACGTGACGGTCGGCGCCTCCCCGCACGATGCCAACTCGCTGCCCCACCCCGGCTATTCCTACGTCGAGCGCCTGGCCGAAGAACTGCCCCGTGGCCTGCGCATCGGGTTCTCGCCCGATCTGGGTTTCGCGGCCGTACAGGGCGAGGTGGCGGCGGCCGTCGAAGATGCGGTGAGGGTGTTCGAGAAGCTCGGCCATCGGGTCGTTCCGATCGCCGGGGGCCCGCCTGCCCTCGGGCGCGAGTGGGGCCTGCTCGGCGCCTTCGAGAAGGCGGCGCAGCTGCACGAGTACCTGCCGGATCAGGAAGAGGCGTTCGGCCGCGGCTTCATCCGCGGCGTGAAGGCCGGCTTCCACATGACGCCGCAGATCTGGAAGACCATCAGCGACCAACGGATCGCCCTGCAGCAGTGGTGCACCGAGACCTTCGAGGCGGTCGACCTGCTGGTCACGCCCACCGTCCCCTACGAGGCACCGCCCGCAAAGGGGCCCTTCCCCGAGACCACCGAGGGCAAGCCCCAGCCGATGGCCGGCGTCGCGTCGTTCACCATCCCCTTCAACCTGTCCTGGCATCCGGCCTCGACCCAACGTGCGGGTCTCACGCGGTCGGGGCTCCCCATCGGGATGCAGATCGTCGGGCCCCGACACCGCGATGACGTGGTGCTCCAGGCGAGCCTGGCCTACGAGCGCGAGCGGCCCTCGCACCCCGAGTGGCCCACGAGTTGGGAGCCTCTGGCCGAGACGCTCTAGATGGTGCGGATCGAGGTCGACTACCAGGGCGACCTGCATACGCGCGCCGTGCACGGCCCCTCGGGCGCCGAACTCGCGACCGACGCCCCCAAGGACAACGAGGGGCGCGGCGAGGCCTTCTCGCCCACCGACCTGCTGGCGACCGCCCTCGGCAGCTGCATGCTCACGGTGATGGGCATCGTCGCGCGACGCCGTGGCCTCGCCATGGAGGGCGCGCGGGTCGAGGTCGGCAAGCACATGGTGGTCGAGCCGGTCCGCCGCGTGGGCCGGCTCCAGGTGCGCTTCTCGATGCCCGCCGGCATTCCCGAAGAGGCGCGCCCGGTGCTCGAGCGCGCGGCCCACACCTGTCCGGTCCATCGGAGTCTCCACCCCGACGTCGACGTGGACGTCGCCTTCGACTGGGCCTGAGCGCGGGCCCCTAGGGGGGCGCGTTCGGCGCGAAGCGCCGGCCGAGTCGGCCCGACCAAGCGCCGGCAATCCCGATCCCCGAAGGGGGTGGGGCCGGCAAGCGGCGGTGCAACGTTTTGCGGGCGTTGGGGTTTGCCCGGGGTGTGATCGACGCAGGTGGGGCTAGTCTCCACCGCCGTGCGGCCTTCCTGGGTCGGATCGGCGCGCCCTAGCGGTGTTCGACGCGATTTGGTGAGCCGCCTCACATCGGCCGACCCGTTCTGGACCGAATGGACCCGTGGTTTCCAGGACGAGGAGTTCCATGTCCACCATCCGCCGCACCGCGACCCTCGCTGGGGTCGCGCTCCTGACCTCCCTGCTGATTGCTCCCGACCCTGCCGATGCCCGGCGCCGAGCCAGGCGACCCGCGCCCCCGCCGGCGAGCGCGGACGCGCTGCCCTTCGACCCCGGTGACGAGCTGGTCGTCCGAATGAAGCGCGGGGCCGGCTTTTGGGCCAAGCGCCGCGTCGATGCGGCCTCGGTCGAGCACCAGGGCGAACTGGTGGAGGAGAGCCCCGGGTACCGGCTTCGGCGCTTGCGGGTCCCCCGCCATCGCAGAGCGGCCCTGATGCGCCGACTGGCGCGCGACCCCGACGTCGAGCGGGTGGAGCCGAACCAGTTGGTGGCCCCTTCGTTCGTGCCGAACGACCCCGAGTACGAGGACCAGTGGCACCTGCCGCTGATGGGCGCCGAGGCCGCCTGGGAGCACTCCCGCGGCAAGGGGATCACGATCGCGATCCTCGACAGCGGCGTCGACGTCGACCACCCGGATCTCGTGGGCCGCCTGAAGAGCGGCTTCAACTTCTGGGAGATGAACACCGACACCGACGACGTCTTCGGCCACGGCACGGCGGTGGCCGGCGCCGCGGCGGCCACCGCCAACAACGGCAGCCACGTCGCGGGCGTCGGCAACCGCAGCAAGATCCTGCCGGTTCGCGTGACCGGCACCGACGGCTGGGCTTCGATCTACGCGCTCGGCCAGGGCATCGCCTACGCGGTGGACCAGGGCGCGCGGGTGGTGAACATGAGCTTCCAGGGGCTGGCGAGCTTCCCGACGCTCGAGGCCGCCGCCGCCGAAGCGGCGGAGCAGGGCGTCGTCGTGATCGCGGCGGCCGGCAACTGCGGCTGCACCGAGACGTTCGGCGATGCACCGCACCTGATCTCGGTGGGCGCGACCACGCGCTACGACGAGATCGCCTCGTTCTCGTCCCAGGGCGTCTTCGTGGACATCGCGGCGCCCGGCAAGCAGATCCGCACGACCACCATGGGCGGCGGCGCCAAGAACAAGTCCGGTACCTCGTACGCCGCGCCCGTCGCCGCCGGGCTGGCCGCGATGATGCTCTCGGCCAACCCGAGTCTCGAGCCGGAGATGGTCGCCTCGATCCTGAAGGCCACGGCCGTCGACCTCGGCGAGCCGGGCTGGGACCCGGCCTACGGCCACGGCCGGATCAATGCCGAAATGGCGGTGGCCGCCGCCGCCGTGGGCAGCGTGCCGGCCTGCAGCGACGGGTTCGACAACGACGGGGATGGGTTCGTCGACCACCCGGAAGACCCCGACTGCGAAGCCGGCCACGACTGGTACGAGGGCGCTGCGGCCTGCGGCCTGGGCTTCGAGGCCGTGCTCTTCCTCGCTCCCTGGGCCGCGATTCGCGCGCGGCGCCGCTCGCCCCACCGCGCCTAGCCGGGCCTAGTCTTCGGGCGGGCGCCGCAGGCGTTTGGTCTCGGCGCGCCCGCGCTTCGAGGCCAGGCGGCGTTCGCGGCTGGCGCGCGTGGGACGGGTCTCGCGCCGCGTTCGCGCCACGGCCAGGGCCTCGCGCAGCAGCGTCTCCATGCGTTGGTGGGCCGTCTCGAGATTGCGGCTGCGCTGACGGCTCTGGGAGGCGACGACCCGCAACCGCCCCTCGGCGTCGAGCCGCGTGGCCAGGCGGGCGCGCACGCGTGCGAGACCCCGGGCCCCGAGTACGCCCGCCGCCCCTTCGAGGTCGAGCAGCAGTTCGGCCCGTGTCGCGACCTTGTTCACGTTCTGGCCGCCCGGCCCGCCGGCCCGGGTGAACCGTGCCGACAGCAGGCGCGCGGGCACCACCCGGCCGCGCCCCAGGTCGAGATCGCGCAGGGTGCTCATCGCGGCGGCTGCCATCGCGCGGGGCGCGCGCGCCTCACTGCTTCAGGTCGGCGGAGAGCCAGTCGCGGGGCACGAGGGTGTGCTCGGTGAGCCGCGCCTCGGGGCTACCGGGCTCCGGCTTCCAGTCGTAGCGCCAGCGGACCAGCGGCGGCAGCGAGGCCAGCACCGACTCGATGCGGCGCCCCGACTGCATCCCGTACCGGGTCCCGCGGTCGATGGCGAGGTTGAACTCCGCGTACCGCCCCCGGCGCAGCAGCTGGAAGTCGCGCTCGCGTTCCCCGTACGGAGTGTCCTTGCGCTTCTCGACGATCGGCAGGTAGGCCGGAAGGAAGTGGTCGCCCACCGAGCGCACGAAGCCGAAGGCGTCCTCGAACGGACCTTCGGCGAAGTCGTCGAAGAAGATGCCGCCGATGCCCCGCGGCTCGCCGCGATGGGGCAGGGTGAAGTAGTCGTCACAGGCCTTCTTGAGCGCAGGGTAGGCCTCGTCGCCGAGCGGCGCGCAGGCGTCGCGGGCCGTGCGGTGCCAGTGCACGCAGTCCTCGTCGAAGCCATAGGCCGGCGTGAGGTCGAAGCCTCCCCCGAACCACCAGCCTCGCTCGGTCGTGAAACAGCGCAGGTTCATGTGGGTAATGGGCACGTACGGGTTGCGCGGGTGCACGATCATCGAGAGCGACACGGCCTGGAAGGGCAGGCCCGCCACCTCGGGGCGACGCTCGGTGGCGGCCGGCGGCAGCGCGGGCCCCTTCGAGTGCGTGAAGTGGACGGCGCTCTTCTCGAAGACGGCGCCTTCTTCGAGCGCCCGGGGCCGGGCGAGGGTGCCGCCGTCGCCCGGGATGCGCTCTTCGGCGAAGCGCGCCTGGCCGTCGAGCTGCTCCAGGGCCCCACAGATCCGGTCCTGCAGGCCGAGCAGGTAGTCGCGGACGGCCTCGGGTTCGGCGTCGGTCACGTACGGGCTCTCGGCGAAGCGGACGGGCCGACAGGCCCGAACCGGGGGGCTCCGTGCAAGGAGCCCGTGGGCTTCAGTTCAACGAGCCCGTGGGCTCAGTGGATCGAGCCACCCGCCATGCGCACGACCAGTTCACCGCTCGGCGCGTCGATCCGGCAGGCCTCCACCCACGGCTCTTGCCGGGCGCGGGCCAGACCCTGGAGCAGGGCGTCGCGGCTGGCGAAGCGCACGCGCATCTCGCGTTGGGCCGGGCGGCTGGCCAGGAAGGTGGGCGTCTCGGGGAGGGTCTGGATCGGGGCGGCCATGGGGGGGGCTCCTGGACTCGTGACGACTGGACTCTACGGCAGGGTCCCTGAAAGCACGGTGAAGACCCTACCCGTGGCCTGGCTCGCGCGAGGTGAGGATCCTCACATCCGGCGCGAGGGCCTCTAGAATCGGCGTCCGTGTTCGCTTCTTCGATCCCCAGCTGGGTGCTGCCCGGCCTCGCGACCCTGGTGGGCGTGGCGCTTCCCCTCTACGCCTGGCGCGCGAGGGGCCGATCCTACGCGCTCTTCACCGCCGTGGTGCTGGCCTTCTCGCTGCCGGCGGCCCTGGTGCTCCAGGTGCGGCTCGAGTCATTGCTGCCCGGGGCGGCCATCACGCCCTGGCGTGCCCTCCATGCCTACCTGCTGGTCGCCGTGGGGCTGCACTTCTCCTCGCTGGTGCGGGCCCGCCTGCGGGCCGCACCCTTCCGGCTGGGGGTGAGCCTGCCTGCCATGGCCTTCCTGGCCCTGGGCGCGATGGCGGGCCCCTGGCTGCTGGCCCTGCTTCCGATTCGGCTCGTGTTGCTGGGCCTTGGGCTCGAGGCTCCCCTGGCCTGGCTCGCATGGGCCGACTGGGCGCCTCACGCGGTGATGCTCGCCTCGCTGGGGACCTCGCTCGCTGCCCGGCCCGAATGGGTCCGGATCCAGCTCGACGGGGCCACCCCGGAGACGGTCACCCGGCTCGCCGTCGAGCGGCATCGGCGCATCCCGCCGACCCCGGCCCTGCGGCCGCTGCGCATCGTCCAGCTGACCGACCCCCACCTGGGGCCCTGGCAGCCGGTGGAGCGGCTTCGCGAGCGCGTGGAGGAGCTGCTGGACCACGACCCCGATCTGGTGCTGCTGACCGGCGACTTCCTCACCATGGAGGGCAACGGAACGCCCGGTGCGCTCGCCGCCTCGCTGGCCCCGCTGCAGGCCGTCCGGGGCCGCTGCTTCGCGATCTTCGGCAACCACGACCACGAGGCCCCGGACGAGGTGCGCGCGGGTCTGGCCTCGGCGGGGGTGAGCCTGCTGGTGGACGAGGCCACGAGCGTCACGACGCCCGCCGGGCGCGTGCAGATCGTGGGCTCGGACTGGCACCGGCGCGAGGCGCCCGAGAAGCTGGGTGCGCTGCTGCGTGCCCACCCTCGTGAGCCCGGGGCGCTGCGGCTGCTGCTCCTCCACGACCCCTCCGCGTTCCAGCACGTGCTGCCCGACGAGGTCGATCTCACCCTCTCCGGGCACACCCATGGAGGTCAGGTGGGTCTGGTGAGCCTGGGCTTCGACTGGACCGTGCTCTCCGGCACGCGCTGGCCCGACCACGGGCTGTTCGGGCTCGGGTCGAGCCGGCTCTACGTCCACCGGGGCACGGGGTTCTACGGGTTTCCGCTGCGGATCGGCGTTCCCGGCGAGCACTCCGTGCTGGAGTTGTTGCCGTCGGCGATCGACGCCGGCGGGCCGGTGTGGCGCTCCGAGCTCGCCGGAGGTGCGGCCGGCTAGTGGCACGACCGCCAGCCCGCTGGACAGGGGCCCACCCAGGAGAGCCTGGCTACAGCAGGTTTACGAGGCCTGGCTACAGCAGGTTCAGCTGGACCGGGTTTCCCACCGCCTCGTCGAACGAAGACTCCGTCTCGGCCAGGATGCTCTCGGCCACGGGCCGGATCACTTTGTCCACGTAGTGCTTCCGGTCGATGTCCGCGGGCAGCGGTCGGCCGACCACCACCGGTTCGGGCCCGCTCTGGGTGATCACGTACCGGATCAGGCCGGCCGCACGGGCTCCGAGCTTGCGTGCGGCCTGCACGTGGGGCGGCGCGCCCGCCGCGTAGCGTTCGAGCGTGCCCTTGCGCAGGCGCTTGGCATAGACGAGCTCGCCGTCGCACGCGCCGGCGCGGACCTCGTCCACGACCTGCTTCACGAACGGGGCCACCGGCTCGTCGGTGAACAGCCGGGACAGCATGCCCTCCTGCAGCCGGGCCGCGAGGACGGGCCAGTCGCGGCGCACCGACTCGAGGCCCACCAGGACCAGACGCCCTTCGGTCCAGCCGGCGTAGCGCTTCTTGCTGCCGCTGCGGCCGCCGCGCACGCGAGGCAGGAAGAAGCGGTCGAAGATCTTCTCCAGCTCGAGGGTGAGCTTGGGCTCGACGCCGTAGGCCTCGCGCACCCGCAGGTGGATCGCCTGCTCGACGTCGGCGCGCAGCGAGCGGGCGCGCGCTGCCCGCGCCGTGGCATCGGGCTCGGGCGCGAGCTGTACGAACACCGAGTCGGTATCGCCGTAGAGCACGGCCACGCCGCGCTCCTCGAAGGCCTCGCGCGTCCACTGCAGCGTCTGCTGGCCGAAGCTGGTGATGGCGTTGGCGACGGCGGGATCGAAGAAGCGGCATGACCCCGCGCCCAACACGCCGAACAGCGCGTTCATCATGATCTTGATGGCCTGGTCGGCGTTCGTGTCTCCTCGCTCACGCGCGGCGGCTCGGCGCGCCATCAGGGTCTCGATCACCCCGGGCAGGATGGCCTCGCGACGCGAAAAGCGCGCCCCATTGGGCGCCTCGACGTCGCCCGGCCCGGCCCGGGCGTGGGCCAGCGGGTCCAGGTGGAAGGTTCGGATCAGGCTCGGGTACAGGCTCTTGAAGTCGAGCACGGCCACGTCCCGGAAGAGGCCCGGTGTGCCGTCCAGGACCGCGCCCCCCTGGATCGCCTCCGACTTGCGATCCGCCGCGACGCTGGGCGCCGCGAAGCCGCGCGCACGCAGCTCGGGCAGATAGAGCCGGTCGAACGAGGCGATCGAGGCGCCCACCCGGTCGAGCGGCATGCCCGACAGTCGGCTGCGCTCGATCGCCAGGTCGAGCAGGCCTTCGGCCTCGAGAATCTCGGGCACCAGCCGCGCGTCCTCGAGGTTGTAGGCCACCAGCGCCTCCGGGTCCTCGCGGTACATGCGAGCAATCTCGGCGCCGGCATCCGTCACCTCGTGGTCGATGCGCTTGCCGCGTCCGAGCACGTGCTGCGCCACGGTCTCGAGCCGGTAGTCGGGCAGGCGCAGGGCGTCGCGAACCAGGTCGATGCCGTCGAGCACGACGCGTCCGGCGAGATCGGCGCGTGCGCGGCGGGTGAAGCCCGGGTCCTGCTGGAAGCGCGGCACGTCGCCCTCGCGGCCCAGGCCGAACCGCACCCGCAGCGCGGCGTAGCGCTGCACGAGGACGCGCAGGTCGAAGTCCACCACGTTCCAACCCAGGAGCACGTCCGGGTCGAGCTCGATCAGGCGCGCGAGCAGCGCCGTGGCCAGCGCCCGCTCGCTGGCGTGAACGATGGCGCCTGTGACGTCGCGACCCGCCACCAGGTGGACTTCTTCGACGCCGCATCCGCAGAGCGCGGCGGAGTACAGGTGGCTCATGTCCGGGGCCGTCTCGAGGTCGAGCGACAGCACGCGCAGGTCGACCCGCGCGTCGGCGGCGAGCACATCGGGGTTGCGGAAGGCGAGGGTGCCGCCGGTTCGGGGCCGGGGCTCGCCCTCGATGGCGATGGTGGCCCGCGCGCCGCGGTCGATCAGGTAACGGTGGGCGAAGCGCACGTCGGCCTCGAGCGCCGCGCCGCCTCGCGCGAGGATCCGATCGCGAAGCGGCGGCACGGCGGCCGGCACGGGCAGTGTGACCCGGATCAGCGCTTCGCCGTCGAGGCTGCGCACCGAGGTCTCCGACAGCTCCGCGTCGGGCTCGTCCGCCACGAGCCCGCGGTGGGTCGCCGGCACGAAGAAGTACGGGCGTTCGCGGTCGTCTTCGACCACGAAGGGCTCGCCCGATTCGAGCCGTCCCCACAGCTGCACCACGGGGGCCCCGTCGCGCACGCGATAGGTCGGCTGCAGCACCTGCCCGGCGTAGGTCGGGCCGTCGGGGGCCATGGCGAGAGGCTACCTCGGCGGCCGGCAGGGGCGGTCCCGCCGACTCCGGCCCCGGGGGCCTGGTGCCCGCGATGGGCTACTTGGGCGCGACGGCGGCCTTCAGCTCACCGTCCTGCTGCAGCTCGGTGATGATGTCGCAGCCGCCGATGAACTCGCCGCCCACGTACAGCTGGGGAATCGTGGGCCAGTTCGAGAAGTCCTTGATGCCCTCTCGGACGGCCGGGTCCTGGAGCACGTCCACGGTGGTGTAGTCGTCCAGGTGCAGGTTCAGCAGCTGGATCACCTGGGCCGAAAAGCCGCACTGCGGGGCGTGGCGGTTGCCCTTCATGAACAGGACCACGCGGTCGGAGTCGATGGTGGACTGGATCTGCCGTCGGGTTTCGTCGGGGAGGGTCATGGCGGGCTCCGGCTTTGCGAGTCTGGCTCGAGGTGGAGAAGGGGGGCCGTCGGAGGCTATGGAACGTATACTCACGAGTCAAGATTCCGTTTGCGGCCCCCTGGCGCGGGTGGGGGCCGGTGCGCAGCGCGGCGAAACGTTATGGTACCGGCCGGCCCGGCCTCGCCGGCCGACGAAGCCCCGATTCCACGAGGAGATCCGATGCCCTGGGTGATCACGAGCCTCTGCCGCGACTGCGTGGACATGGCCTGCGTCGAAGTTTGTCCCGTCGACTGCATCTACGAGTACAAGGGCGAGGACAAGGCGACGTTCCCGAATCAGCTGTTCATCGACCCCGAAGAGTGCATCGACTGTGGCGTCTGTGAGCCCGAGTGCCCCTGGGAGGCGATCTTCGAGGACGAGCGGGTTCCGAGTGTCTTCAGCGAAGACACCCCGCTGAACGCCAAGATCGCGACGGCCAAGGACGACTTCGAAGTTCCGGACGTCGACGAGAACGAGAAGCCGACGCCCGAGCAGGTGAAGGCGAACAAGGAGAAGTGGGGCTTCACGGAGTAGAGGAGGGCTCCCCGGTGGAGCCCCTCGACGCGCTGGGCCGGCCCCTGCGCGATCTGCGGCTGTCGGTCACCGACCGCTGCAACTTCCGTTGTCCCTACTGCATGCCCGCCGAGCTCTTCGGCGAGCGCTATGCCTTCCTCCCCAGGCCCGAGATCCTGAGCTTCGAGGAGATCGAGCGCCTGGTCCGGCTCTTCGTCGAGCTCGGTGTGCGCAAGCTGCGCATCACCGGCGGCGAACCGCTGATCCGCGCCGAGCTGCCGCGACTGATCGAGCGGCTGGCGCGAATCGACGGCATCGAGGACCTCGCGCTCACGAGCAACGGGTTCCTGCTGGCGCGGCACGCCGTGGCGCTGGCCGACGCGGGGCTCTCGCGCGTCACCGTGAGCCTCGACGCCCTCGACCCCGAGGTCTTCAAGACCATGAGCGGCAGCCCGCACGAGCCCGAGCGCGTGCTCGAGGGCATCGCCGCCGCGGCCGACGCGGGCCTCGGGCCCCTCAAGATCAACTGCGTCGTGCAGCAGGGCGTGAACGAGGACGAGGTGCTGCGTCTGGCCGAGCACTTTCGCGGCACGCCGCACATCGTGCGCTTCATCGAGTTCATGGACGTGGGGACGCGCAACCGCTGGGATCTCGATCGCGTGGTGCGCGCTGGCGACATCGTCGAACGCATCGGCCAGCGCTACCCGCTCGAGCCGCTCGATGCCAACTACCCGGGCGAGGTCGCCCGCCGCTATCGCTACGCCGATGGCCAGGGCGAGGTCGGCGTGATCGCCTCCGTCACCCAGCCGTTCTGCCGAGGCTGTACCCGGGCGCGCGTCACGGCAGAGGGGCGCCTGGTGACGTGCCTGTTCTCGGACGCCGGTGTCGATCTCAAGGGGCCGCTGCGCGACGGTCGCAGCGACGAGGCGGTGCGCGACATCGTCCGCGGCGTGTGGAGCACGCGCAGCGACCGCTACTCCGAAGAACGCGCCGGGGTGGGCGGGCCGGTGCGATCGGGACGTCGGATCGAGATGTACCAGGTGGGCGGCTGAACCTTGATCTGGCGCTATCGCATCACCGGCGTGATCCGCGAGGAGGGGAGCGACGCGCCCCTCGAGGGCCTGCTGGTGCGCGGGTTCGACAAGGATCTGGTGTTCGACGACGCGCTCGGCGACACGCGCACCGACGCCGAGGGGCGCTTCGAGATCCGTTACACCGACGAAGCCTTCCGCCAGGTCTTCGACGAGAACCCCGACGTCTACCTGCGCGTGTTCGACCCGACCGGCAAGAACGAACTGCTCTCCACCCGTGCGCAGGTCCGCCGCAACGCGGGGGCCGAAGAGCACTTCGAGTTGCGGGTCCCGCGGGGGGCGTGAGCGCCGCTCGCCGGTCGCGCCCGCGAACCGGCCCGGTCTTCGTGCCGGGGTGCAACCCGATCGACGCGCCGAGGGGTCCAACCCAGGTGATGGATTCCGCGTGGTGAGCCCGACCGAACCCCTGCGTCCGCTGGCCGCAGTGGCCCCGTCCGCGGCCGACGCCGCCGCGGAGCGCGAGCGGGTCTTTGCCCGCTTCGTGGCCGAGCACCGAGACCGGGCGATCCGGGTCGCATGGCGCCTGGTCGGCGGAGACGACGCGTCCGCCGAGGACGTGGCGCAGGACGCCCTGGTACGGGCCTGGCGCGCGTTGCCGCGCTTCCGGGGCGAGGCGGCGCTCTCCACGTGGTTCTACCGCATCCTCGTGCGCCAGGCGGCGAACCATCGCCGCTGGCGTGGCGTCCGCGACCGTGTGGCCTCGGACGAAGAGGTCGAAGACGCGCCCGACCGCGGCGAACGGGGCGATCCGCTGCTGCGTGCCCGGATCGCCGAGGCCCTCGCCCGATTGTCTCCCCGTCAGCGCGAGGCCTTCGTACTGGTGGCCTTCGAAGGCTTCACCGCAGCCGACGCCGCGAAGATCCTGCGCCGACGAGAAGGCACCGTGAAGAGCCACCTGAACCGCGCCCGGGTCGCCCTGCGACGCGAGCTGGCCGACCTGGCGCACGATCCCGGAGCCGAGCCGTGAACGAACGCGACGACGACCCGCGGCGCACGGAAGCGCGCCCGGAGATGCAGGCTGACGCCGAGGACCGCTGGCTCTCGCGCATGCGCGAGGACTATGCGCCGGTGCCGCTCGACGAAGCAGGGCGACGTGCCTTCGATCGTCGGCTGGCGGCGCGGTTGGAGTCGACGCCGAGGCTGCGGTGGCGCACCGCATGGGTCAGTGGCCTCGCTGCTGCCGTGGCTGCATCGCTCGCCTTGTGGATCGGGCTGCCCGGCGCCGAGACCCCCGAGATCCGCGGCGCAGCCATTGCGCCGGCGACGTCCGGGTCCGACCCGGCCCCGCCTGGCGCGGTGGCGTGGGAGTACGAGGTGCTCTTCCCGTTGGAGATCGCGCCGTGGGAGGATCGCTTTGCCGAAGACCTTCCGGCGCCCTGGCAGGCCCTTGCCCGCGCCCTGGACGAAGCGCCCGCCGCAGGCAGTTGAGCCTCGGCGCCATGGTCGCCCATCACCCCGGATCGGGACGATGCAACCCGGCCGCGCCACTGGCGGGTCGAACCGCCCAGACCCCGAGCCCAAGGAGATCGCATGTCTCGAGTCCTCGTCCCCCTGTTCCTGGTCGTCGCCCTCCTCGGTTGGGCCGCAGCCGCCCACGCCCGCCCGGCCGAGCGCGGGCATTCCGACGGCGGCCCGGGCCGCTTCCTCGACCGGCATGCCGCAGAGCTGGGTCTCGACCCGGCGACCCTCGAGCGGGTGCAGGCCATCCTCGCGGACTCGCGTGCCGAGGGACGCGCGCTGCGCGGCGAACTCGACGCCGCCCACGAGGCGATGCGGGGCCTGCTCGACGCCGAGCCGCCCGACCTCGACGCCGTGCTCGGCCAGGCGGACGTGATCGGCGCGCTCGAGACCGAGCACCGCAAGCAGCGACTCCGCGCCATGGTGGCGATCCAGCTCGAGCTGTCACCCGAGCAGCGCGCGCGCTTTCGCGAGATGCGCGAGCGCACCGCCGGCAAGCACGGCCCGCGCGGGCGGAGCGAACTGCGCGCGGCCTGTCGCGACGACCGGGAGCGCCTGTGTGCCGACGTGGCGCACGGCCCGCCGGCCATCGCCTGCATGCGCGAACACGAGGACGACTTGTCGGAGGCGTGTCGGACGGCGCTTCGCGACAAGCGCAGCCGCCAAGGCCCGCCGCCCCCGCGCTGAGCCCGGGCTCAGACCCCGCGGACGACCAGCAGGCGGATCTCGGTCATGTCTTCCATGGCGAAGCGGATGCCCTCGCGGCCGAGCCCCGAGTCCTTCACACCGCCATAGGGCATGTTGTCCACGCGGTAGCTGGGCACGTCGCCGATCACCACGCCGCCCACTTCCAGCACGTCCCAGGCGCGCCAGGCCTTGTAGAGGTCGCGGGTGAAGATGCCGGCCTGCAGGCCGAACTTGCTGTCATTGACCTGGGCGAGCGCCTCTTCGAAGTCTTCGAACTTCGACAAGAGCGCCACCGGGCCGAAGGCCTCCTCGGCCTGCACCTCGGTGCCGGCCGGGACGTCTTCGAGCAGCGTCGCGTCGAGCATGGCGCCATCGCGCCCGCCCCCGCAGACCAGGCGCGCGCCCTGGGCCACGGCGCTCTGCACCCAGCCGTCCAGGCGCGTGGCTTCCTTCTCCGAGATCATGGGCCCGATGAACGTTTCCTCGTCCTTGGGGTCGCCCTTCACCAGGCCGCCCACCGCACGGGCGAGTCGGTCGCGGAAGCCGTCGTAGACGTCGGCGTGGACGAGGATGCGCTGCACGCTGATGCAGCTCTGGCCGCTCTGGTAGTAGGCGCCGAAGACGATGCGCTCGACGGCGTCGTCGAGGTCCGCATCGGCGTCCACGATCACCGCCGCATTGCCGCCGAGCTCGAGGACGACCTTCTTCTTGCCGGCCCGCGCCTTCAGGTCCCACCCGACGCCGGGCGAGCCGGTGAACGACAGGAGCTTGAGCCGTTCGTCCACGGTGAACAGGTCGGCGCCGTCGCGACGGCAGGGCAGGATCGAGAAGCTGCCCTCGGGAAGGTCGGTCTCGGCCAGCACCTCTCCGATGATCAGCGCCCCGAGCGGCGTGAGGCTCGCGGGCTTGAGCACGAAGGGGCAGCCCACGGCCAGCGCTGGCGCGACCTTGTGCGCGGCCAGGTTCAGCGGAAAGTTGAACGGGCTGATGAACGAGCACGGGCCGATGGGTACGCGCTTCCAGATGCTGCTGTAGCCCCGCGCACGCGGCGTGATGTCGAGGGGCAGCAGCTCGCCCGTCATGCGCACGGACTCCTCCGAGGCAATCCGGAAGGTGTCGATGAGGCGCGTGACCTCGCCTCGGGCGTCCTTGATGGGCTTGCCGGCCTCCAGGCACAGCGCATGGGCCAGTTCGTCGAAGCGCTCCTGGAAGCGCGTCACGCAGTGATCGAGCACTGCCTGGCGTTCGTAGGCCGCCATCCGCCGGAGAGGCTCTTCGGCATCGACGGCCGCCTGGATGGCGCGGTCGATCGCCGCGGCATCGGCCATGGCCGCCCGCGCCACCACCTCGCCCGAGAATTTGTCGGTGATCTCGAGGTCGGTATTGGGCTGCTCGGCCCGGTTCGCCAGCCAGTACGGCCAGGTCTCGCGAATCGTGGGCTGGGCCATGGCTAGATCGTCGCCTCGATGTTGCCGAGCCGTTCGGTGAGCTTCATGTTCTCGCGATAGTCGATCGGGATCGTGACCAGGCTCGGTCCGGGCGCCTCGAAGGCGGCTTCGAGCGTCGCGCGCAGCTCACTGCTCTTCTCGCAGTGGAAGCCGTTCCACCCGAAGGACTGCGCGAGTTGTTCGAAGTCGGGATTGCCGAACGACAGGTCCGTGTGCTTGCCGAACTCGGCTTCCTGCTTCCAGGCGATCAGTCCGTAGGCCTTGTCCTCCCAGACCAGCACGACGATGTCCGAGTCGAGCCGGCGGGCGGTCTCCATCTCCTGGACGTTCATCAAGAAGCCCGCGTCGCCCGCGATCGCCATCACCCGCCGGTCGGGGTGCGCCATCTTGGCCGCGATCGCGCCCGGCAGCGCGAAGCCCATGGTGCAGAAGCCATTGGAGATGAGGCACGTGTTGGGGTCGTGGCCCTGGTAGTAGCGCGCGATCCACATCTTGTGGGCGCCCACGTCGGACAGCACGATGTCCGCCGGCCCCATGACCTGACGCACGTCCCAGAGTGCCTTCTGGGGCTTGATGGCGCCCACGGCGTCGTCGTCCTTGTGCGCTTCGAGGTCGGCCTTCATGCGGGTGCGCGCCTCGCGCGCGTGGCTGTGGTCGTAGTCGAGCTTGTCCGCCCCGTGGGCGTCCACGCGCTCGTTCAGCATCCAGAGCGCGTGTGCCACGTCGCCGATGCACTCGACCTCCGGCCGGTACTGGAAGTCGATCTCGGCCGGGATGAAGTCGAGGTGGACGATGCGCTTGCTGCCGTCGGGGTTCCAGAGCCGCGGGTGGTACTCGACCATGTCGTACCCGATCGAGATGATCAGGTCGCTCTGCTCGACCGCGATCACCGGGAAGTCGCGGGCCTGCAGGCCGATGGTGTAGACGCAGTGCTCGTCGTCCATGTCGACGGCGCCCTTGGCCATGAAGGTGCTGACCACGCCGATTCCGGTCTTCTCGACGAAGGCTCGCAGTTGCTTGCTGGCGCGCTTTCGGATCGTGCCGTTGCCGGCGAGGATCAGGGGCCGCTTCGCGGTCCGGATGGCCTCCCACGCGCGGTCGATGATCTTGTCGTCGGGCACCGGACGCCGGTAGCGCCGGGGCTCGATCGGTTCGGTCGCCGCATCGAGCTTGGCGATGTCCTCGGCGAGTTCGAGCAGGACCGCGCCGGGCTTCTCCGTGCGCGCCAGCCGAACGGCCTTGCGCACCATCTCGGGGATGTTGTCCGGGTGCCACACGCTCTGCGCCCACTTGGTGACCGGCTCGAACATGCCGACCACGTCCATCACCTGGTGGGACTCCTTGTGCAGACGCGTCGAGCTGCCCTGGCCCGTCAGCACCAGCATCGGCGCGCGGTCCATGTTGCCGTCGGCCACGCCCGTGATCAGGTTGGTCGCGCCGGGCCCGAGCGTGCCGAGACAGCCTGCGGGGTTGCCCGTGAGCCGGCCGTACACCTCGGCCATGAAGGCGGCGCCCTGCTCGTGGCGGGTCAGGATGAACTTCACCGACGAGCCCTCGAGGGACATCATGAAGTCGGCATTCTCCTCGCCTGGAACGCCGAAGATGTACTCGATGCCCTCGACCTCGAGGCAACGCACGAAGAGATCCGAGGCCTTCACGGGGATCCTCCCCCGGCGCCGGGCGCCGGGTGTCTGGGGGTGGGCAGTCGGGAGACGCGCCGAGCCGCGGCTAGACGGCGCCGTGGGCGAAGCTAGACGACGCCATAGGCCAGCATTGCGTCGGCGACCTTCACGAAGCCCGAGATGTTGGCGCCGTCCACGTAGTTCACCCAGCCATCCTTGGACTCGGGTGAGTAGCTGACGCACTTCTCGTGGATGTCGCGCATGATTCCCTGCAGGCGCTGGTCCACTTCCTGGCGGCTCCATGAGAGCCGCAATGCGTTCTGGCTCTGCTCGAGCCCCGAGACGCCCACGCCGCCGGCATTGGCTGCCTTCGCGGGGCCGTACAGGATCTTCTTGTCGAGGAACTGATGGACACCGTCGATGTGGGTGGGCATGTTGGCGCCCTCGCAGACCACCTGGACGCCGTTCTTCAGCAGTTCGGCCGCATCGCTGGCTTCGATCTCGTTCTGCGTGGCGCACGGGAAGGCGATGTCGCACGGCACGCTCCAGGGTCGCTTGCCCTCCTGGTACTCGCAGCCGAACTGTTCCGCATACTCCTTGATGCGACCGCGTCGCACCTCCTTCAGCTCCTTCACCCAGGCGAGCTTGTCCGGGTCGATGCCCTTCGGGTCGTAGATCGAGCCCTGGGAGTCGGACAGCGTCACGACCTTGCCGCCCAGCTCCGTCGCCTTCTCGACGGTGTAGATCGCCACGTTGCCCGAGCCGGAGACGACGCAGGTCTTGCCCTGCAGGCTGTCGCCCCGGTGGTGGAGCATGTTCTGGGCGAAGTAGACGCAGCCGTAGCCGGTGGCCTCCATGCGGACCAGGCTGCCGCCGAAGGCCAGGCCCTTGCCGGTGAGCGTGCCCACGAAGCGGTTGGCCAGCCGCTTGTACTGACCGAACAGGTAGCTCACCTCGCGCGCGCCCACGCCGATGTCGCCGGCCGGTACGTCGGTGTCCTCGCCGATGTGCCGGTAGAGCTCGATCATGAGCGAATGGCAGAAGCGCATCACCTCGTTGTCGCTCTTGCCCTTCGGATTGAAGTTGGCGCCGCCCTTGCCGCCGCCCATCGGCAGCCCGGTGAGGCTGTTCTTCAGCACCTGCTCGAAGCCCAGGAACTTGAGCACGCTGAGCGTCACGTTCGGGTGGAAGCGCATGCCACCCTTGTAGGGCCCGATCGAGTTGTTGAACTGCACCCGCCAGGCCCGGTTGGTGCGGATGTTGCCCTCATTGTCCTCCCAGCAGACGCGGAAGATCACGATGCGGTCGGGCTCGGTCATGCGCTCGAGGATGTGGGCATCGTGGTACTTGCGATGGTCGAGCACGTAGGGGATGAGGGTCTCGACGACCTCCTGGACGGCCTGCTGGAACTCGGGCTCGCCGGGGTTCCGCTTGGCGAGGCCCTGCATGAAGTGGTCGAGTTCCTGCTTGGCTTCCGCCATGGGGGCTCCTTTCGAATGGGCCCGCTCGGCGCCGGCCGCGGGCCAGTGTCTCGCAGTCCGGCCTCGGGTTTCAAGGGAGGATCCGTAAGGGCATGGGGTCGTTCGCTCCGGGGTCTCCTCCCCGACGAGAGTGAGGTTTGGTCCTTTGGAGCGACGCCCACAAGCCGTAGAATGCACGGGACCATGGGGGGATGCGCGGCGATGGGCGGTTCCGGCGGAGGGCTCCGTTGGGGAGTAGCGGGCGTTTGAGCGAAGGGCGCACCCAGGAGCATGTAGCCGTGGCCGACGCGGCCGATGACCCCCGGGGCTTCCCCACCGCATCGGGAACCCACGTCGGGCGTGTGCGGACCGAGAACCAGGACGCGTGCACCGACGTGGTCCACCCGCGCAAGGCCATGCGGCTGCTGCTGACCGCAGACGGCATGGGCGGCCACCGGGGCGGATCGGTGGCGGCACGGCTCGCGGTCGAGGCGGCTGGCGAGACCTTCGCCGCGGCGGATGCCCCGTCGGCCGAGCTGGCGCGCCGCATCCTGGACGATGCGAACAAGCGCATCTTCGCCGTCTCCCAGGAGCGGGCCGAGGTGGCCGGCATGGGATCGACCGGCGTGGCCCTGCTGCTCGCGCCCCGGGGTCGTGCCTGGGTCGCCCATGTGGGCGACAGCCGCCTCTACCGGCTGCGTGGGGGCGCGCTGAGCCGCGTGACCGAGGACCACTCGCTGGTGGGCGAACTGGTGCGTGCAGGTCGCATCACCGAGGACGAGGCGCGCACCCATCCCCGCCGCAACCAGCTCCAGCGCGCCCTGGGCGTGGGCGGCACGGTGCAGGTGGCCCTGCGCGAACTCGACTACCTGCCCGGCGACCGGTACCTGATCTGCTCCGACGGCATGTGGGGCGCGATCGAGGAGGAGGAGATCGCGCGCATCCTCGGCGGGCGCGATCCCGAAACGGCCGTTCGCGAGCTCATCGAGCGGTCGGTCTACGTCGACGGCAGCGACAACTCCACGGTCCAGGTGGCCGTGGTGCCGGGCGAAGCGCCGCCCGAAGCAGCCGCACCGGGCCCCCGAACGACCCCGAGCGCGCTCTCGCCGCGCAATCTCGCGCTCGGCGCACTGGCCCTGTCCCTGCTGCTCGCGCTGCTCCTGCTGGCGCTCTAGACCCGCGCGCCCCCCTGGACCGGGGGCCGGGTCGTGCAACCAGGGCTTCAGAACTTGTAGCGGAGCTCCGCGCGCACGCCGCGGGTGTTCGAGGCCTTGGTGTTGATGGCGTACATGGCGTCCATGCGCAGGATCAACGCATTCGTGAGCGGGTACTGGAACCGCGCTCCGAAGCCGTACTGGTCGCCGGCGATGTTCGCGTCGTTGCCGTGCCGCTGCACCGTCGCCACCTCGAACACGATCTGATAGCTGAAGTCGAGGGCGAGGAACTCGAGGCCGAGCGCTCCGCCCCAGGCGTCGTGGCCCGAGTTGTCGAGCCGCGGGAAGCCCGATAGGGCGTCGGTCTCGAACAGGATGCCCGTGTTCTTGAGCAGGCCGTCGCCGTTCTCCCGCGCCAGCGGGTTCGGCGTGTTGATGCCGTAGAAGATGTTGAAGTAGGGGATCAGGTTCGAGGGCAGGTGGGTGATGAGCGAGTTCTCGATCAGGATCATCACGCCGTCGGCCGTGCGCGGGACGCCACGCTTGGGGTTCTGGCCGAAGTTGGCCACCACGCGCACGCTGTTCGAGAACCAGTTGCGGTAGCGTCGGGTGAAGGCGGCCGTGAGGTTGTGGTGATCGAGGCCGCTGTTCGTCCGGTCCTCCACATAGCCGTAGCCGGCTTCGACATAGCCCTGGAACACGTCCATGAAGGTCGTGACGCCGTACATCCGGGCGTCCTTGTTGTCGTTCTTGGGGTTGATGCCCGGGTTCGTGACGTTCTGGAACCCTGCGAAGAACGTCACGTCGAAGTTGGTGATGTCCAACGTCCGGCTGTTTCGTGCCGGAATGGTGAAGGCGAGCCCGTCGAATGCGTCCTCGACCCAGATGCCGTTCTGGAAGAGCAGCGGCATGCGACCGCCCGCGATGGGCAGGTCGAACTTGGTGTCCGTACCCATGATGCCCGCGCTGATCGCGCCGAGGTCGCCCTCGAAGAAGAACGTCGTCGGGTCGGCGGTGTACTCGCCCTCCCAGCAGTTGCAGCCGTCCTTCACGTCGAACTCGTAGCGGGTGGCCTTGCCATCCCGGCGGATCGGGTCCCAGAAGGCGTGGATGCGCTCGGTCGAAGTGAGCTTGAGGTCGACGTCCAGGTTCAGCCGGTTCGCCCACAGGAGCTTCTTGTTGCCCGGCCCGTTGTCGTTGTACGCGAGCGCCGTCCGGAAGTCGCCGAAGATCAGGAACTGCGGGGCCAGCGGGTTCGCATCGCCGAACAGGTTGATCGGCTCGCGGAAGGCGCCCCAGTCGTACATGTTGCGGAACAGCTCGACCAGCGGCCGCTGGGTCTTGTTCATGTGCTTGGCGCCGTAGATCGCCCGCTGGGCCTCGACGTCGTACGGCACGTCGTCGTAGACCGGGTCGGGGCCGAAGGCGCCCTCGTCGTACTCGGTCTCCGTGGCGCGCGGGTCCATCTGGATCGGCTTCTCGGCGGCGAGCGCCGGCGCGGCACCCAGCAACAGGGCCAGTGCAAGCACCAGGCTGCCCCGGTTCGGCATGGCGTGCATGCTCATTCTCCCGCCCCCACCTGGAACTCGACCGAGTACTTGTGGTAGTCGAGCATCCAGTAGTTCATGGCCTCTTCCATTTCGCTGGTCGCTCCCACGAAACGCATGAAGTAGATGGGTTCTGCCCGGCTTCTCATGCGGAACGACAGCTTGTACGTGCCCGGCTGGGTGATCAGGTCGCCCGGCACCCGGTACTTCGCCTTGCGCTTGCCCAGCGGCGGGATCGAACGGCCCTCCATGCGGATGAAGGGCGGGTGGTTCATCACCGAGTTCGGCGTGTTGCCAGGCCGGATGAACGGGATCTGGTCCACGTCCATGTTCACCGGCAGATACATCTCGCGGTCGGTGCCCTTGATGTTCGTGGTCAGGAACTTCGTCTGCAGGTTCACCAGCTGGTCGTCGTGCTCGACGGTGCCCGCCGCCACGTCGAGGGAGTGCAGATCGGCCATGTCGCCGTTGGAGTCGACGTAGCCCGACTCCCAGAGGCGCGCGCCATCGGGGCCGGTGAGCGCGACGTTGAGCCAGACCTCGGGCTGCGCGCCCAGCGAGCCACTGGGCAGGTTGTGGCCGGGGTTGATGTTCTGCACCTCGTAGTAGAACTTGAGCGCGCTTCCCACCTCGGGGTCGCGGGTGAAGAACGGGCCGTCCACGTGGGAGCCGTTCGCCATCACCTGCCGGCGCAGCTCGCGCTTCTCCTCGAGCATCTCGAGGTTCTCTTCGATGATCTCGCGGGCGGCGTAGCGGTCCTCGATGTCGCTCCACTCCGCCGGGAAGCTCGCCTGCACCTGGCCCGATGCGACCTTGTCTTCGTAGGCGTCGGTGCCCCAGCCCGCCTGCCAGTCGTAGGCGAGCCACTGCTCGATGCCGTACTCGGCGTTGCGCGGGTTGTGGGGGAAGATGCCCGGGTGCGCGATCGGGTAGCCCGGCCCGTACATGCCGTGGTTGGCGTGGCGGCGGTTCGGGTTCACGACCTTGCCGTTCACGATCGCGGCCGGCCCCGTCTCGTAGCCCGCGTCGACGCCAGGGACCTTGCCCATGTGGCAGTCCTGGCAGGTCACGCCCTCGCGGTAGGCGGGTGAGGCGCGGTACTGCTCGACCACCACCTCGAGCTTGATGCCCGGGAAGACGGCGACCTGGTGGCACGAGGTGCAGTACTGGCTCGAGGTCATCTGCTCGAACTCGATGCCCTTCGAGTGCATCTTCATGCCGGGACCGGGCGAGTCCGCCGTGGGACGGACCTTGTACTGGCTCGGGTTCGAGACGACCTCGGCGATGCCGTCGCCGTCGAAGGGGCCGTAGACCGGCGCATGGATGTCGCCCGGGATCATGCGGCGCTCGCCGTTCTCCTTCTGGTACCGCTCGTCCACGCGGTGGCAGCTGATGCAGGTCACCCCCTCGCGCGACACCTGTGCCCGCTCCCAGATGGGCAGGTCGCGGCGCTCCTTCATCGTCGTCCCCACCGACGCGTGACAGCGCATGCAGAAGTACCCGATGGTCCCCTGGGCGAGGTTGTTGATGGTCTGTTCGAACTTGTGGAACATCGGCGAGATCGAGGCGTAGGCGTGATTCGAGCTGGCCCACTCGCGGTAGATGTTCGGGTGGCACGTCGCGCACATGTTCGCGCTCGGATAGTTCTCCTCGGCGAACAACACCCCGTGCGGATCCTCGGTGATCTCGCTGGCGAGCGCGGGTGCGCCCACGAGGCCGAGTGCGAGTAGCGCCGCCACCGCGAGGGCCGTACCGGTCGCGCGTGCGCGGCCGAGCGTTCGGGGTCGGGCGAGTCGATCCTGCTGCATGGAAGTCCCCTGGAGTCCGGGGCGGGTGCCCCGGAGCGCAAGCACCGGTGCCAAATACACCCTGGGGGAGGGGAAAGTCAACGAAAAACAGGGGTTTCCCGCCTGAGCTGCCTCCCGCGGGAGAGCCGGCGCGCGCCGCCGGTGGCGCCTCGGGCGCGCCCCGCTCAGCTGCGCAGCGAGGCGCGGATCGAGCCGAAGCGCAGGCGCGCGCCGGGCGCGACGGCGACCTCGGAGTCGCCCTCCACCCGCACGTCGTCGACGAAGGTGCCGTTGCTGCTGCCGAGGTCGCGCACCCGCACCTCGCCGCCGGCCACGACCAGCAGCGCGTGTCGGCGCGAGACCTCGCTGCTGTCGATCTGGATCTCGGCCTCCGACGCGCGCCCGACCCCGTACTCGCCATCGACGAGTGCGTGGGTCTCGGCACCCACGACCAGGCGGAGGCCCTGTGGCGCTTCGGCCGACGGCGCGCCCGTCACCTGGAAGATGAAGTCGTGGGCGCCCGCGAACGTGATCACGTGCAGGCGTTCGAGGCGCTCCGGCGCGGTGACCGGGAGTCCGTCGAGCGCGGTTCCGTTGGCGCTGCCGAGATCTTCGAGCAGGTAGGCGCTCGCCTCGCCGTCCCAGCGGATGCGCGCATGCTCGCGCGAGAGCAGCGGGGTCGGGAGCGTGACCTCCGCGTCCTGGCTTCGGCCGATCACCGCCTCCGCGCCAATCTCGAAGGCGGCGTCGCGAAGCTCGCCCACCTTGCAGAACAGTTTCGCCGTCATGGCCGTCGCCTCATCCGTCCACGTGCCTCACCAGGAAGGCGCTGCGGTCCTTGTGGGGATGGTAATCGTGGCAGGTCGCGCAATCGGCCCCGGCCTGCTGCGGGGTGTGACAGCTCTGGCAGCTCCCGACGCCCGGCAGGTTCTGCACCGATGCGCCGCCCACGTCGGCGGGGACCTTCTCCGACGACGTCGCGAACTCGCGAATCGGCAGCCGATCGTGGCAGTCGAGGCAGTCCACCTGCAGCATGTGGGGGCCATGGTCGAAGCGCGCCCGGCGCAGGATGCTCTGATCGTGCTGGACGCGCGCCAGGGTCGCCTCGCGTACGCCGTGGCACTTCGTGCACTCGCTGGTGAGACCCTCCACCAGGCCCACCAGCACCTCGAGCCGATCGGCCGGGGGCTCGCCGTCCGGGGGCTCGAAGCGGCTCGGATCGAGCTCGGTGAACGGGTCGTCCACCTGGCGTCGGACCGCGGCGAGCAGGCCCGTCGCCCAGTCGAGTTCGTCGTGCACCTCGGCCTCGGGCCTCGACGAGAGCTCGGCGACGTAGCGCTCGAGGGTCTCGATCGCCTCGCGATACAGGGCGCGCGTCTCGCCCGGGGCCGCATCGGTCGTGGCCCAGAGCAGGTCCGACAGGCCGCGCCCCGGCCGGATCTGCCGCTGCAGGTTCTGCAGGTTGTGGAGGATCCACGGGTCGGCGTGGCGCAGCGCGGTCTTCGTGATCTCGCCGCCCTCGATCTGGTAGGCACCCGGGTCCTCGAGGGCTGCCCACTCGGTGCCCGGCCCGCGCTCGCGCCGGATCTGCGTGAGCGTGAGCGCCCCGGGGCGCCCGGGGCCCTGGACGGGCAGGGCCTCGGACTCTTCGGCCCCGCTGAAGTGGCAACCGTCGCAGTGGGTGGCGAAGTCGATGGGTGCGAAGCCGCCGTCGTCCTCGGCGTGGTGGCAGTACAGGCAGGCCGTCTCGGGCTGCTCCAGTTGCTTGCGCTTCACCAGCCGCTGGACGTGCTTCGTGTGCGTGAAGCGCAGGCCGTCGTGGTCCTTCTCGTCGCGCGCGAGGAACGCGAACTCCGGGTGGTCGTCGAAGCCGCCGAAGCCATGGCAGCCCTCGCAGGTCGCGTTGGCGACGCGTGTGATGTCGGCGGTGCGCCCCTGGTGCTCGGTGTGGCAGGTACGGCAGGCCAGGCCCTCGCCGTGATCCTCGTCGAGACGCTGGAAGTTCCCCGAGCGGTAGAGCACGTGGGCGGGGAAGCCATGGGCGGCCACGGGGCCCGAGAAGGCCTCGTGGCAGACGCCGCACTTGTCCTCGGTGGCGCTGGCAAAGCCGTCGTGGCAGGCGGTGCACTGGCCCGTCTCTTCGAGCACGGCGTGGTGGGTCGACAGCGGTCCGGCGGAGACGACGTCGCCGTCGAGCACGAACAGGTCGAGCAGCACCCAGCCCACCAGGGCCGCGGCCACCGCCAGCCCGGCGAGCACCATCGGATTGCGGTTGATCGGGGACACGTAGCGCGGCGTGACCGGCAGCCGGCGCTCTCCGAAGGTCCCCTTGCGATCGCGTTCCGCCATCCCCTCCCGCCTCTAGTAGTAGACGATCGTGCCGACGTGCACGACGACCAGGACCACGAGCACCAGCGAAGTCGGCACGTGCAGGTAGAGCCACGAGCGCAGCGCCCACTGCAGCGTGTAGTGCGCGTCCATCTCGAGCTTGGCCCGCAACAGGGCCTCGAGCTCGGTCACGCCGTCGCGGTCGTCGCCCCCCAGCAGGCCGCGCAGGTACTCGAAGGCGCGCAGGCGCGCGTGGATGCTCCCCGTCGGGTCGATGAAGTACCGCCAGCGGCGCGTCGGCGCGGCCAGCTCGGGGGCGACCTGGCGCTGATGCAGCTGACGGACCGGCTCGCTGGCGGTGCTCGCCAGCTCTTCGGCCCGGTCGCGTAGCTCGGCCACCAGCTCGGGGATGCGGTCGTAGTGCACCTCGAGGCCCAGCCCCGAGCCCAGGGCCTTCGGGATCCACTGTTGCAGGGCCAGTCCGAGGAAACCCGTGAGGACCGTCCACAGCGAGAGCAGCCACAGCCACCAGCCGAGCACGCCCGCCGGCAGCTGGAAGCCCGTGTGCATCAGCACCAGCAAAGCGAACAGCGTGCCACCGTAGAGGTGGAAGTAGAGCCAGGCGCGCGTGCGCCCCAGGCCCAGGCGGGTAGAGAGCCGCATGGTGCGTCGCCGCACCGCCAGCGCCGCGGCGCCCAGCATCGCCACCGCGGCGAGCACGCCGTAGGCGAGGCCGAAGCCGGCCGAGGGCCGCAGATCCCCCATGGCGACGTTCACGAGCAGCAGCAGGACCAGCGCCGCGCCCACACCGGCCGACCCCAGCCGCCAGGCGCGGGCCTCGGCGGCTCCGGCGCGTCGGGCGCCGCTTCGCGTCTCGACGTTCGCGCTCACGAGTCCAGCAGCTCCCGGAAGGCCTCGACCGAGCCCACGCGATGTGCGCAGCCCTGAGGGCAGTTGGCGACGCAGGCCGGCCCATGGCCGGTGTCGCGGCACTGATCGCACTTGCTCGCGACGATGCGCGGCTCGCCGCGCAGGCCTTCGGGGACCATGTCGCCGGGCCACTTCGTCTCGGTGTCGTGCATGACGATGTTGTCGTAGGGGCAGTTCTCCGAGCACGTGCCGCACCCGATGCACACGTTCTCGTTCACCGCGACGACATCGCGCAGTCCCTTGCGGTGGATGGCGCCCGTCGGGCACCCCACCAGACACACGGGGTCCTGGCAGTGGTAGCAGGAGCGCGCCACCAGCAGGTTGCCGACCTTGTGGCCCTCGCGGACGAAGCGGGGCCGACCGTCGTGGGTCGCCGCGCAGCCGCGCACGCAGTCGTCGCAGCGCGTGCACACGTTCAGGTCGATCACGAGAATGCTGTTGCCTTCGACCAGTCCGCGGTCGAGAGCGATCTTCGTGAACTCCGACCGCGCCACGTCGCGCCGGCTCGCGCCGACCTCCTTGATGCGTTCGGTCGCGCTGCGCCAGAGCCGCTCCTCCACCTCGGGGTGGCGTGAGAGGATCTCGCGCAGGGACGCGGCGGGGATCTTGAGCAGCTCGGAGTACTCGACCGAGCGCGCAGACACCTCGAAGGTCGCGAGGCCGTCGAGCAGCTGTTCGATCTCGCCCAGCGTCATGCCCTTGCTCAGGTACGACACGGCGACCTCGCCCTCGCCGAAGCCCTGATCGAGGCGCACGAATCCCGAACGCACCACGTAGAGCGCGTCCGCAGGGTCGCCCTGCTGCACGATCACGTCGTCCGGGCTGCCCGACACCAGCTCCACGTGCTCCTTCAGGTCGGTCAGGAAGGCCTCGTCGCAGTCGCGCAGCAGCGGCGTGGTGCGCAGCTGGGCCAGCAGCGACCGTTCGCGATAGACCGCGTCGAGCTGCTTCTTCAACTTGGCGTTGCGGCGGCGCAGGTTGCGCAGGGCCGGCAGCCGGATCTGGACCACGGTGGTCTCGCGCAGGGTGCGTGCCGTCACCGACTGGGGCCAGCCGCTCATGGCGCCGATCTCGCCGAAGAACTCGCCCGCTCCCAGCCGCAGTGCACCCGACGCTGGCAGGTCGACGTCCATGGTCGAGAGCCGCGTGATCTCGTGGGTCGCGGGTCCGTCCGGCGCCGCAGCGGCCGCCGGTGCAGCGTCGTCCTCGCCCGCGTCCTCGGTGCGCGCGCGATCGAAGATCGGCGCCGCGTCGCCCCCGGCCCCCACGCGCTCCAGCGAGACCTCGACCTCGCCTTCGACCACGAAGAACGCGACGTCGATGTACGCGCCTTCTTCGAACAGCACCGATCCGGCACTCCAGGTCGCCACCGCCACGTCGGTGGCCATCTGCTCGAGCAGGTTGTCCTTCAGCTCCGCGAAGATCGCGTACTGCTTCAGCTGCTCGGGCGAGAGGCGCTCGGACAGCGAGATCAGCTGGCCGTCCTCGGCCATGGCCGACCAGCGATCGCGGTGCAGCTGGCTCTTTCTCGCAGCAGTGGCGTCTGCGGCCACGGGTTCCTCCGGTGCGCTCATTGGGGCAGCCTGCGGTGGATCTCCTCGATGCGGTCCATGACCGCCTGGAGCGAGTCCTCGGCCGGAGACTCGGGGCCGACGTCCGGCCTGCGCGGCAGACCGAGCTCCGACTCCCATTCTTCTTCGAGTTCTTCCTCTTCGTCGGCTTCGTCCGCCACGTCCGCGTCGCCGGCGCCCGCGTCCGCCGCGCTGGCCGCGCCGCCGCCGGACGCGCTCGAGGCCCCCGCGCTGCGCGCCGGGCCGGCCGCGACGGCCACGCCGTCGGGAAGCTTGCCCTTCTTCACCTCGGGCACGGGGCCCCGCCGCGAGAGTTCGGCGGCGAAGCCACTGGACGGCGGTAGCCCGCCATCCCAGTGCTGGATGTCGGCGAGGTTGCCCGCGTAGTCGAAGCCCTCGCCCGACGTGTGCCCGGCCGACAGGAGCCGCTCGTCGGTGATGTAGTGGCAACCGGTGCAGGTCTTCGCGAGGACGTCCGGCTTCGACAGGTCGCGCATGCCCAGGCTGGCCGCCACGGCCAGGCCGCCGTCGCGGTGCTTCTTCAGGTAGTCGCCCGCCGCGCCGTGGCACCCCTGGCACGTGACGCCGTGGCGTACCGCACTGCGCGCCTTGCCCGTCTGCACCGTGGCGTGGCAATCCGCGCACACCGACGTGCCCTTGGCGAGGTCGCCGGGGCGGATGCCGTAGAGCGTGGCGATGTTCACGTTGTTGCCACGGCCCTTCACGAACGGCTTGTGGCTCTTGCCGTGGGGGTGCTTCTTCATCCAGGAGACCGCGTCCTCGTGACAGCTCTTGGTGCACGAGTTGGCCTTCACCGTCTTGCGCGACGGCTGCGGGCGGATGCGCTGCTTGAACTTGCCGGTGGCCGGCACACCGCCTGCGGCCGCCGCGCCAGGCGCAGGCGCTGCCGGGCTGCTCGCCGCGCCGGCCAGGCTCGCATCGACGGTCGCGCCGGGGCTCGCGGGGTCGGCTACCAGCTCTTCGTCCTCGCCACCGGTGAGATCGTCGAGGGCGGCGAGGTCGGCGCCCTTCTGGTTGGTGACCAGGGCCTGCGCCTGGACGCGCACGGCATCGGCCGCCTTGGTAAGGGCCGCGTCGCCGCCGGCGCTCGCTTCGACCCCGGACGTGGCGGAGAGGATCGCCGCGACCTCGGGTAGCGGCACCGCGGCCTGGATCTCTTCGAGGTTGGCGCGGAACTCGTCGATGCGTTCGGCCATCGACTCGAGGTAGTCGCCACTGCTGGTGGCCACGGCTGCACCTCGCAGGCTGTACTCGAGCCCCACCGCCTGGCCCACCACGTACATGAGCCGGCGGGTCTCCGGGGGCCGCTTGGCGTTCCGCACGCCCTGGCCGCGCAGCTCGGCCGCCAGGAAGTTGTGCCGGATCCCCTTGTCCTGGCTGTACTCGACGAACTCGAACCCCGCCGTGCCGGTGGTGTGGCCGCCCTTCTCGACGAGCTCCTGGTTGGGCACCAGGTGGCACTGGTAGCAGTTGGCGACCACGGGATAGAGATCCGAGGGGCGCCGCATGCCCAGCTGGCGGGCCTGTGCAATGCGCGCCTGGCGATGCTCGGCGCTCTCGGTGTCCCACGACGCGTCGCCGTAGTCGTTGTGGAGGTCCACCCAGGGTACGCCCGCGCCGTGGCACGACTCGCACGACGTGCCCGATGCGGCGCTCACGTTGTCGCCCCGGATCTTGGGTGTGAAGTGGCAGGCCAGGCACGGGCTGTTGCGCTTGACCAGCCGCAGCCCGAGCTTCTTCGTGATCTGGGCCGCGCGCTTCTTCTTGTGGAGCTTCTCGAAGCCCTCGGCATGCGCGGTCTGCTTCCAGACGGCGTAGGCATTCTCGTGACATTCGCCGCAGCGCGCCGAGCCACGGACCTGCTCGGCGACCTCGCGTACGTGCTCGAGGGGCACGAGCGCCTGTGCCCCGGCCGGGCTCGGCGCCGTGGTCGCCATCGCGAACAGCAGCCCGCCGAAGACGAGCAGGGCCGCCGCCATGCGGGCCCACCGGTCGAGGCCGTGCTCCGAGTCGGGTGCGTTCACGGCTACTCCGGGATGCAGAGCTTGACCGGGCCCTTGATCCTGGAGATGCAGGCCAGCCGGTACTGGGTGGGGTCGGGTTCGACGCCGACGGCGATCTGGATCGTCTTCATCTCGCTGGACGCCTCGTCGACCGGCTCGAACTGGTCGGCGCCCTCGAGGATCTGCACGGCGCACAGTCCGCAGACCCCCTTCTGGCACTCCCAGCCGAGGGGTTCGTCCTGGACGCCGCCGCCATCCTGGTAGGCCTTCAGCACCGTGGTGCCTTCGCCGACGACCCAGTCGGTCGGATAGTCGTCGCTCTGGAAGTTCACCGCGGCGCCTTCTCCCGTGGTAGCCGCGGCCTTTTCCTCGGCCGCGGGCGCGGCGGCTTCTCGAGCGGCCGGCGCCAGCGCCTCTTCGGGCGGCGCATCGATGACCACTGCGTCGGCCTCGAGCTTCTCGACCGCGGCCACGTTCTCGAGCCGGAACCGCTTGGTGGCCAGGCGGAACTCCGAGCCGCTGTGGAGCGCCGCGGTCCCGCGCACCCGGACGTAGGTGCCGTTGACCGCGCCGCGGTCGTACACCTGCAGCCCGTCGCCGTCCGGTACGAACTGGGCATGGCGGCGCGACATCGCCATGTCGGCCGGGTCCAGGTTGAGCTCGGACCCGCGTCCCACGAACAGCCCCTTGCCGGTGACCGCATAGGTCTCGCGCTGGGTGCCCTCGCGGTCGTAGTGGGTGAGCAGCCAGCCGTCGGCGCCGTGGCTCGCGACGAGCACCTGACTGCCGAGCCAGAGCTGGTCGCCGTCCTGCACCGGCGAGCCGTCCGAGCCCAGGACGCGCAGCCACACCCCAGACCCCTGGCCGGTGTCGGTGATCGCAAAGCCGTCGCCAGCCCGTTCGAGCGTCGCGTGATGGTCTGCCATGTAGGCCTCTTCGGGGCACGCGATGCCGCTGGCCTTGCGGCCGATCTCGACGCGGTCGCCGTGGATCGGGAACTCCTCCTCGGGCTCGCCGTCCGGGTGCAGGGTCATCACCACCGGAGCCGTGGCGTCGCTCGGCTGTTCGCCGGGATGGGTCCCGGTGGGCGGCTTCACCTCTTCGGCGGGCGCCTCCGCGGGGCTGGCCACCGGCGCGACCTGCTCGGGCGCGGCGCCGTCCTCGGTGCCCACCGGCGTACCGCCTTCGAGCCTGGGCCCGCGCACGGGCCCGGCCGAGACCTCCGGCACGTCCACCCCCGCACGTCGCGCGATCACCTCCGCAACCTGGGCGGCGTCGTTCATCGCCGCCTTGATGTTGCGCTTCATGTTGACCTTCTCGTAGGTCTCCGTGTCTTCGTGATCGCTGCAGCGCAGGAAGCGCGGGCCGCGGGCGTCGCCCACGAGGAACACGCCCGGCAGATTCGTCTCGCCATCCTCGCTCACCAGCATGCGCGGCTGGTTGTTCACGAGCGGCACCTTGATCCCGATCTTCTGGAGCAGCTTCACCGGCAGGTCGGTGCCGATGCATGCGATCACGCACTCCTTCGGAAACTCGTAGTGGGTCGACTCCGCCGGGCGTCCTTCGATCTGCTTGCGATCGACGAGCAGCGACAGGTAGTCGCGCTTGTCGGGGCCGCGGATCACGAGCGCCGGGTCGGACATGCGCAGGTAGCGCACGTTGCCGTTGCCCAGGTATGCGTCGAAGAACCGGTCCGCCAGCGCCTTGCTGATCTTCGGCATCTTGGTGCCGCGGTAGCCCCAATAGACGTGGCACTCGTCTTCGGCATCCATCTTGGCGGCCGAGATCGCGATCACCGCCTCGGCGGCCGACGTGCCGCCGCCGATCACCAGGATGGGGCCCTTGTTCACGTAGTTGGCAGGATCGTCCAGCCGGAACGCGATGCCGTCGGTGTCGCCCGGGATGTCGAAGCGGCGGGGCACGCCGGCGCCCACGGCCACCACCACGTTCCTGGTGCGGTAGCGGATCTCTTCGCCGCCGCGGTGGTTCCACGTCACGACCTCGTAGGTCCCGTCGCCCTGGGGTTCGAGCCCCGTCAGCTCGGAGCCGATGCGCGCCGAGAGACCGGCGTCGCGGTAGCACTCCTTCCACTTCGCGACGAGGTCGTCTTTGTCGATGTCGTCGAAGTACAGCGACTGCACCAGCTTGTCGCCGCCCGGAAACGTGGCCTTGTCTCCGCCGCCGTAGGTCGGCAGGATCGGCTTCGACTTCGGGTAGTCGCGAATCCGCTTCATGACGTCGTCGTAGTCGAGCACGAGCGCCTGCAGCCCGAGTTCCTTGGCGCGCATGGCCGCGGTGGTGCCCGACGGCCCGCCACCGCAGATCACGATGTCCCAGACGTCCGGTGCGGGCGAAGCGCCTTCGGTCCGGAGGGTGCCGAGTTGGGTGACGAAGGGATCGTCGCTCATCGCAGGATGTCCACCTTGTTCGTGGGTGCGGTCGCGCGCGAACTAGCGCATGACCAGGACGGCGACGATCGCCACGAGCAGCACACCGATCACGCCGAACAGCACCAGCTGCGTCCGGTCGATCCCCGCCAGGGGCGAACCCGCCCCGGCCGCCGTCGGGCCGCGCTGCTCGGCGACCACCTTGAACGCGTCGTCGCCCAGGGTGATGCGCATGCCGTTCGTCAGGGGCAGGTCGGCTTCGACCTGCTTGCGGCCCGCCTTCACCGGCTTGCCAGCGGCCGGCCGCAGCACCCAGGTGCCGTCGGGTTCGGCCACCAGGCGCGCGTGCTGGCGGCTCGCGATCGGCGAGTAGAGCCGCACGTCGCAGGCTTCGTGCCGGCCCACCTGATACTCGTTGCGTGCCGGATCGAGCACGACGATCTCGCCGCGGTGTTCGGGCGGGGCCAGCCGCTCGAGCTGGGTCGTGGGGGCGATCTGGACGGCGCCGCCGGCGATCATCGTCGCGTCGGCCGCGCCGCCACCCACCACGGTGGCCTCGCCCCCCGCGATCACGGTGGCTTCCCCTCCGGCGATCACGGTGGCCTCGCCGGTTCCCGCGACGACCGTCGCGCCGGCGGAGGCCGCCGGCTCGGCAGGGGTCGGCTTGGCCGTCGGCGCAGCCGGCGGTGGCGCGTTCAGCACCGGGGGCGGCGGGGCCGCTCCGCCCACCTGAGTGGCGTCGGGGTTGGGGGCCGCCGGCGGTGGCGTGTTGGGCGCTGCGCCGCCGACCTGGGTGGCATCGGCCGCACCCTTGTCCGCCTGGGGGGAATCGGCCCGGGGAGGGGGCGCGGCTGCCGGGGGAGCGGGCGGGGGCATGGGCGGCGGCGCACCGCCGATCTGCGTGGCCTCACCCGGCGCCTCGTCCTTGCCGGACTTGTCGCCATTCTTGTCGCCGCTCGCGACCAAAGGGGTCCCCCTCCACCGTCGGTCCACCCGGGGACCGACCCGTTCTACCAGCGCCCGCGGCTCCGAGTCAAATGGTACTGGCGTCCGGGTGTTCCACGCGAACAGCCCCGGGGATTCTCCAACCCGAGCGGGCCCGGGCTAGGGCCCGAGTTCGAACTCGACTCGCCGCGGGCTAGGGCCCGAGTTCGAACTCGACCCGGCGGTTCATGGCACGCGCCTCGGCACTCGCGCCGGGCTCCAGCGGTGCACTCTCGCCATAGGCGCGGACGTCGATCCGCTCGGGAGCGATGGCGTAGTGCTCGAGCAGGTAGCTGCGGACCGCCTCGGCGCGGCGTTCCGACAGTGCCAGGTTGTAGTCCGGGTCGCCGAGATCGTCCGTATGGCCTCCGATCAGGATGCGCTGGCCCTCCAGGGAGGGGTGTTGCATGGCCTTGCCCATCTCGTCGAGGTTGAGCCGGATCTCCGGCGTGAGCTCGGCCGAATCGGTGTCGAAGTTCAGGTGCATGGGGAGGCGCGGACGCTTGAGGGACCGCGTGGCCCGGAAGTGATCCACGATCTCGCGCGTCGTGTACTCGAGTTCGTCGGTACCACCCACGATGCGTTGATCGAGCCGGACGATCGCGGTGCGCTCGGGGCCGATGGCCGTCAGCTCCTCGGCCAGCCGCCGGGCCAGCGCGGTGGCGCGTTCGGGGTCGGCCGGATCGCTGATCCGGGCCCCGGCTTCGAGGCCGAAGACCTCGGGGTCGAGCGGCGTCGGGGTGGCGACGAAGACCAGGCTCTCGCGGCCGACCGGAGGCGAGACCTCGAGGCTGAAGCCGTCGTCGGGCGTGGGCACCGAGATCCTGCGTCCTGGCTCGAGTGCACCGGAGGGGCCCGTTCCCCGCACGAAGAAGAGCGTGGCGACGCCGTAGCTGTCCAGATAGAAGAGCAGGGCGTGCATCGGCTCTCGTGTCGAGAGCTCGAAGTGGATCGGGTCGCCCACGCGGTAGGCGCCACCGTTGCCATCGGCCACCCGCGCCTCGAAGCCCGCGTCGGGGTCGCCTGCTGCGAGGCCATCGAGCACGGCGAGGGTGTCCTCGCGGCTGGTCGCGGCGGCGGCAGCGCCGATTCCGAGCGCGATCAACAGGGCCATCGTGAGGGCCACGGGGTGCGGGGTTCGAATCGGGGGCATGGGCCTGGGACCTCTCGGCTGGAGAGCGTCGGCTAACGCGGCCACGTCTCGGCATCCGAGACGCAGCGGAAGCCGACGTCCGACTGGGTCTCGTTCGGGTCCAGCTCGAGCTGCACCGTGGTGCGCAGGAAGGCCGGGTTCGTCTCCAGCCAGGACCCACCCTTCAGGATGCGCCCCTCGCCCCCCCGCGTCGACGTCCATTCCCACACGCTGCCGGCGAGATCCGTGTGCCCGAACGCGCCCACGCCGCCGGGCTCCGAGCCGACGTCGCGTAGGCCCACGCTGGGAGGGTCCTGCCGGCTGCCCCCCCAGATCGCCGCCTCGGGGTCCCATTCGTCCCCCCAGGGGAAGACGTGGGCCGCCCCGCCGCGGGCGACGAACTCCCACTCGTCCTCCGTGGGCAGGCGGCCGCCCTGGTGGGCGCAGTAGGCCTCGGCGTCGGCGGCGGCGAGGTGCACGGCGGGCTGGTCCGGGTGGGCCCGCCAGTCCGAGCCGGGTCCATCGGGGGCACGCCAGCTTGCCCCGGGCGCACGGACCGGACCGAGGGCGGTGAAGCCGTGGGCGCTGGCGCCCGTCCGCTCGGCCGTCGTGGTGTGGCCCGTGGCTTCTACGAAGCGCGCGAACTCGGCGGCCGTCACCTCGTGAAGCGACATCGAGAAGGGGGAGAGCGCGACCGCGCTGCGCCGGCCCTCGCTCTCGAACACCGCGGGGTCGCAGGCGGGCTCGCAGATCGACCGCGCGTAGGCGAGTTGCTCGGCGGTCGCTCCCCCGCGGAAGCTGCGGGGATCGCGATCGCCCACGGCCAAGGGCGGCTCGCTCCCCTCGGGGAGATTCGCCTCGGGCTGGGTGACCGTCGTCGCGGGGGGCGCCTCGGCGGGTGCCTCCGGACTCCGCAGCAGGACCCACGCCAGGCCGGCGACCAGGAGTGCCGCGCCGCCGGCGATCGCGAGCAGGCGCCCGCGGCCCGGACCGGTCGCAGCCGCGACGGGGTCCTCACCGCCGGCCGGGCCGATCACGGTGGCCTCGGCGCTGGGCAGGGGGGCCGCGGAGGTCTCCGGGCCCAGGGCCACCGCCTCGGCCAGCGCCTCCACGAAGGCGCGGCAGCTCGTGAAGCGCGCGCTGGCCTCGCGTGAGAGCGCGCGCATCACCACCTCGGCCACGGCCGGGCGGACGTCCGGCGCCTGCTCGAGCAGCGGCCGCGGGTCCTCGCGGACCTTGGCGTTCATGACCTGGGTGCCCGAGCGCACCTCGTAGGGGAAGGCTCCGCAGAGGGCCTCGTACACCACCACCGCCAGGCTGTACTGGTCGTACTGGGGGCTCAGCGCGCGGTCGAGCGCCTCGGGCGGCGAGTAGACCGGGGAGCCCACGAAGACCCCGAACTGCGTCAGCTGCGCGTCGGCGCCCGTATCGTCGACGTTGCGCATGACCGTCGCGATGCCGAAGTCCGACAGGTACGGGTTGCCGCTCCGGTCGAACAGGATGTTGCCCGGCTTCACGTCGCGGTGGACGAAGTTCTTCTCGTGGCAGAAGTCGAGGGCGTCGGCCACGGGCCGCACCCAGCGCAGGATCTCTTCGACCGGTTGCCGCTCGCCGCGAGGGATGCGGTCACGAAGGTCGCCTCCACCGACGAACTGCACCACCATGAAGGGCACGCCCTCGTGCTCGCCCGCGTCGTGGATCTTGATGACGTGCAGGTGCTCGAGCCGCGACATGCCGCGTACCTCGGAGAGGAAGCGCGCGCGAAACTGCGGGTCACTCAGCAGGTCCGCATGGGGCACTTTCACGACGACCTTGCGTTCGAGCCGCAGGTCCTTGGCCAGCCACACGCTGCCCATGCCGCCCTCGCCGAGCTGGCTCTGGACCTCGTAGCGCCCGTCGACGATCGTGCCGATCCACTCCACCGCGGTCCATGGTAGGGGGGCTCGGCAGAGCCTCCACGCACAATCGCGCCAGACGAGGCGTGAAATGCGCAACGGGACGGCGCGCCGCCGGTCGCTAGCCTCGGCGCATGGGGCGCTTGTTGCTTCACGACGAGTCCCACGCCGAACGCGCCTCGTTCGATACGGCCGTCTCCCGGGCGTTGCTCCAGCGCGTGGGCAGCGGCGAGCTGGGGGAGTCGCTGCGGCTGCATCACCCGGGCGAGGTCCTGGCGTTCTCGCCACTCGACGCCACGCATTCGGGGTTCGCCGACGCGGTGGCCGCGGCGCGCGGGGCGGGGTTCGAGCCGGTGCGTCGGCTCGCCGGTGGGCGTGCGGCGATCTTCCACAGCGGCACCCTCGCGGTCGCCTGGTGCATCCCCGACGACGAGCCTCGGCTCCGGATCGGAGCGCGTTTCGCCCAGGTGTCGGATTGGCTCGCGCGTACGCTCCGAAGGTTGGGCGTGGACGCCCGAGTCGGCGAGGTGCCGGGCGAGTATTGCCCGGGCGCCCACAGCGTGAACGCCCGAGGGCGAACCAAGCTCGCCGGGATCGGTCAGCGCCTGGTGCGCGGCGCGACCCACGTGGGCGGGGTCGTCGTGGTGTCCGGCACGGGCCGGGTGCGCGAGGGCCTGGTCCCGGTCTACGACGCGCTCGGCTTCCCCTGGGACCCCGAGACCGTGGGGTCCATCGAAGACGAGATCGGCCCGGTATCGGTCGAGGCCGTGCGCGATGCGCTTCGCCAGGAGCTCCCGGGCGAGGTCGTCGCCGCCGCCTTCGACGACGCCACGCTCTCGCTCGCTGCGAGCCTCGAGCCCGATCACCGCATCTGAACGACCGAGACGCGAGGTGGGCCCCTGCAACGCGTGCGGGCTAACGTCCGCCGCTCCCCATGTCGGCCCAGACCCGGGAGGTCGTCCTGGTGGGCGGCGGTCACGCCCACGTGCAGGTCCTGCGCAGGTTTGCGATGGACCCGCCGCGAGACGTGCATCTGACCGTGGTGCTCGACCGCCCCGAGGCCGTCTACTCGGGCATGGTGCCCGGGGTCGTGGCCGGCGACTACGCCGAGGCCGAAGCGACCATCGACGTGGTGCCGCTGGCACGGCGCGCGCGGGCCGCCGTGGTGCTGGCACCCGCGACGCGCGTCGATGCGGAGGCGCGCCGCATCGAGGTCGCCGGGCGCCCGGCGCTACCGTACGACGTGGCGAGCCTCGACGTGGGCTCGACGGTTCGAGGACTCGGCGTGCCCGGCGTGCGCGAGCACGCCGTCCCCACGCGGCCGATCGCGGCGTTCGAAGCGCAGCTCGAAGCGCGGATCGAACGTGTGGCGCGCCCGGGCATGCGCGTGGGCGTGGTGGGAGGCGGAGCCGCGGGAGCCGAACTGGTGCTCACGCTGGCGCACCGGCTGGCCCGCTTCGACCCGCAGGTCATGCTGCTCATGGATGGCGATGCGCCCATGCCTCGCGCACCGGCCCTCGGAGCGCGCTTCGCACGCGAGGCGCGCGAGCGCGGCATCGTCCTGCATACGGGTCACGCCGTGGTTTCGGTGGGCGCCGACGCGGTCGTGCTCGATTCGGGTGAATCGGTCGCCTGCGATCTCGTGGTCTGGGCCGCAGGCGCTGCGCCGCCGGCCCTGGTGGAGGCATCGCCGCTCGCGAAGGACGAGGCGGGGTTCGTTCGGGTGGACGAGACGCTCCGGGCGGTGGGGCGCCGCGACCTGTTTGCCGTGGGCGACTGCGCCGCGATGGATGCTCATCCTTGGGTGCCGAAGGCCGGCGTGCACGCCGTGCGGCAAGGGCCCACGCTCATCCACAACCTGCGCGCGCTGCTCGCCGGCGACCGCCTGCGCGCGCATCGTCCACAGCGCGACTTCCTGGTGCTGCTCAATGCCGGCGGTCATCGTGCCCTGGGCGCCAAGTGGGGCGTCGTGGCGTCGGGCCGACCGGTCCACCGCCTGAAGGACGCCATCGATCGCCGCTTCATGCGGCGCTTCCAGACGCTCACCGCCGATGGCGACGATGCGCCCGGCGTGCCCACGCCCGAGTCGATGGGGATGGAGCCGATGGCGTGCGGCGGCTGCGCTTCGAAGCTCGGGGCCGCGACGCTCGAGCGTGCCCTCGCGCGCCTGCCCGAGGCGGCGGCCGACTCCTCGGTGTGGGTCGGTCTCGACGTGCCCGACGATGCGGCCGCGCTGCGCACGCCTGGCGGCGACGTGGTGCTGGCCACGGTGGACGGCTTCCGGGCCTTCGCCGACGACCCCTTCCTGGTCGGGCGCGTGGCCGCCATCAACGCGCTCAGCGACGTGCATGCCAAGGGCGGGCGGGCGCGCCACGCCCTGGCCTGGGTGGGTCTTCCCGAAGGCGACGCCGGGCGCGCGGAGGAGACGCTCTTCCAGGTGCTGTCCGGGGTTCGCGCCGCGCTCGACGACGACGGCGTGTCCCTGGTCGGGGGACACACGACCCAGGGCGACGGTCTCCAGGTCGGGCTCTGCGTGCTCGGCTCGTTGCCCGCAGCCGCCGAGCCCCTCCCGCTCGGCGGGGCGCAGCCCGGCGACGTGCTGGTGATGACGCGCCCGATCGGCTCGGGCGTGTTGCTCGCGGCCGACATGCAGGGCCGCGCACACGGCGCCCACGTGGCGGCGCTCCACCACGCGCTCTGTCGATCGTCGGCTGCGGCGGGCGAACTCGTGCGAGAACTCGGCGCGCATTCGGCGACCGACGTCTCCGGGTTCGGACTGGCACGTCACCTGCTCGAGTTGCTCGACGCCAGTGGCGTCGGCGCGACCCTCGACCCGGCCCGCATTCCCGCCCACGCCGGCGCCCGGGCTGCACTGCGCCGGGGGCTTCGCAGCACATTCCATCCCCAGAACGAGTCGGTCGCCGGCCCGTTCATCACCGGCGAGGCGGCGGTCGAAGACCGGGCGCTGCTCTTCGATCCCCAGACCGTGGGCGGGCTGCTCGTCGCGTTCCCGAGCAGCCGGTTCGCCCACGCATCCGAGGCGCTTCGTTCCGGCGGTGAGCGCGACGTATGCCCGGTCGGCCGCGTCGAGGCGGGCGCGCCGCAGGTCCGGCTGGTGGCCGGCGCTGCGCCGGAAGATCCCGCCGGGAGGCGTTAGTCTCCGCCCTTCGCGCTCGGGCCCGCGCCCGTGCCGAGGGGAGGATCGTGTGGCCATCAGCATCGTACGCTTCGATACGCGGCTGCCTGCCTTTGCCGCGACCGAGCGCGGCGCGCTCTACGACACGGTGCTCGACATGGCGGGCTACCTGGACGCGCACCCGTTCACCGGCATCACCCTCTCCGAACACCACGGCACCGACGACGGCTATCTCAGCGCGCCCCTGATCCTGGCGGCGGCGATTCTCGGGCGCACCCGGCGCATCCCGGTGAGCGTGGCGGCGCTGCTGGTTCCCCTGCACGACCCGCTGGCCCTGGCAGAGCAGATGGCCGCACTCGATCTGGCGTCGAACGGGCGCATCGCGATCACGGCGGGGCTCGGGTACCGGCCCGAGGAGTACGAGATGCTCGGCCGCGACTGGAAGCGGCGCGGGAAGCTGATGGACGAGTGCCTCGAGACCGTGCTCGCGGCCTGGACCGGCGAGCCGTTCCCCTACCAGGGGCGCACGGTGCGCATCACGCCTCGGCCGCGAACGCGCCCGCACCCGATGGTGATGGTGGGCGGGCTCAGCCCGGCGGCCGCTCGGCGGGCGGCACGCTTCGACCTGCCGTTCCAGCCCTCGAGCGCGGATCCCGAGCTGGCCGCGTGCTACCAGCGTGAGTGTGAGGCGCGAGGGGTCGCGCCCCGATTGCTCTCGCCCGGATCGGGGGAGCAGTTCTTCGTGGCCGAAGATCCCGATCGCGCCTGGGAGGAGCTCGGCGCGCACCTGCTTCACGACGCCCAGACCTACGCGAGCTGGCAGCAGCCCGGGCAGGAGACCGTGGTGCACTCGAAGGCGGGCAGCGTCGAAGCGCTGCGCGCCGAGGGCAAGTACCGCATCGAAACCCCCGAGGCCTGCATCGCGCGCGCGCGCGAACTCGGCCCCCACGCGCCCTTCGTGCTGCACCCGCTCTGCGGGGGACTCCCCCTGGAGGCGGGCTGGAGCTGCCTGCGCCTCTACGCCGAGTCGGTGCTGCCGAACATCCCCTGAAGGTGCGTTGCGCCCAGGACATCCGTCGCCGCTAACCTGGCAGCGTCATGGACGGCCTGCACGTGTCAGGGGCGGGTGTCGTGCCCGCAGGGGCTGCGCTCGCCTGCCTGCTGGCGCGCCGCGTCGGAGCCGGGTCACGCATCGCCTCGACGCTGGGCTGGATCGCGCTGTGTTGCGCGTCGCTCGCGGGCCTCGCCGGGGTCTCCTGGGCGGACGGCCCGGCGCCCGTCGACGATGCGCGTCTGGCGGCCGCAGACGAAGAGCCGCACAACTGGATGGCCCACGGCCGCACCTGGAGCGAGCAGCGCTACTCGCCGCTCGATCAGATCGATGCGGCGAACGTCGCGAAGCTCGGGCCGGCGTGGGTGTTGCCCACCGGCACGCATCGGGGTCTCGAAGCCACGCCTCTGGTGGTGGACGGGTTGCTGGTCACCACGCTCACCTGGAGCGTCGTGGTGGCAGTGGACGCGCGCACCGGGCGCGAGGTCTGGCGCTACGACCCGAAGGTGCCGAAGGCCTGGGGTCGATTCGCGTGTTGCGACGTGGTGAACCGCGGCGTGGCCTGGTGGGAGGGCCGCGTCTACGTCGGCACGCTCGACGGCCGGCTCGTCGCCCTCGACGCGCGCACCGGGCGGGTCGTCTTCGACGTGCGTACCACCGACGGCAAGCGCCCATACACGATCACGGGAGCGCCGCGGGTGGCGCGGGGGCTCGTCTTCATCGGAAACGGGGGCGGGGAGTTCGGGGTGCGGGGCTACGTCTCCGCCTACGACGCCCGCACCGGAGATCTGGTCTGGCGTTTCCACACCGTGCCCGCCTCGAAGGAAGGGCCGCACGAGAGTCCGGCGCTGGCACTCGCGGCCGAGACATGGCCCGCGACCGCCAGCTTCGAATCGGGTCTCGGTGGCACGGTCTGGGACTCCCTCGCCTACGACCCCAGCCTCGATCTGCTCTACGTGGGTGTCGGCAACAGCAGCCCCTATGCCCAGTGGGTACGCAGCCCAGGAGGCGGCGACAACCTCTACCTGGCCTCGATCCTGGCGCTGCGCGCAGGCACGGGCGAGCGCGTCTGGCACTACCAGACGACGCCCGGCGAGCGCTGGGACTACACGGCCACGCAGCACATGATCCTCGCCGAACTCGAGATCGGCGGGCGCACGCGGCGGGTTCTGATGCAGGCGCCGAAGAACGGGTTCTTCTACGTGCTCGATCGCGAGACCGGCGAACTGCTCTCGGCCGAGGCCTACGCGCCCATGAACTGGGCGAGTCACGTGGACCCGGCCACCGGTCGGCCCGTGGAGACGGGCGTGGCCGAGTGGGACGAGAAGCCGGTGTTCGTCCGGCCTGGGATCGGTGGCGCCCACAACTGGCACCCGATGTCGTTCAGCCCGCGGACGGGTCTCGTGTACATCCCCACCCAGGACCAGCCCTATCCGCTTCATCCGGACCCCGACCACGTACACCGCCGGGGCGACGTGAACACGGGGGAGGACATGGCGGCGCTCGCCGCCTCGATCGACGGTTTCGAGCGCGCCCTGGCGCTGTGCGCGCCGACCCACCTGACCGCTTGGGATCCCGTGGCGGCGCGGCCGGTCTGGCGCGTGGAGCACCGCTCGGAGGTGAATGGCGGGGTCTTGTCGACGGCAGGCGGGCTGGTCTTCAAGGGCTCGGGCGACGGGCGCTTCGCCGCATTCGGCGACCGCGATGGCCGCAGGCTCTGGGAGGCCGACCTCGGCGCGGGCGTCATGGCTGCCCCCATCAGCTACGCGATCGACGGCGTGCAGTACGTGGCGGTGATGGCCGGCGCTGGAGGCTCGGCCGGACTCAACTTCACGTTCACCGAGACCACGAACGCTGGGCATCTGGTGGCGTTCAAGCTCGGTGGCGCAGCGCCGCTGCCGGAGGTTCCCGATCTGCCCCCCGCGCCTGCGCCGGTCCGCGAGGCGTTCTCGCCCGAGGCGGCCGAACGCGGTCGCGGCCTGTATGCGCAGCACTGCACGCGCTGCCACGGTGCGAACGCCGTGGGCCGCGGCATCCTGCCCGACCTGCGCCATGCCGACCGAAGCGTGCACGAGGCCTGGCGGTCGATCGTGATCGACGGTGTTCGCGCCGACCGCGGCATGTCGAGCTTTGCAGACCTGCTCACCCCCGACGACGCCGAGGCGATCCGCGCGTTCGTGCTGTCGCGAGCCCTGCGCGAGCCCTCGCTGCTGGAGCGCACGGCGACGTGGCTCGCCGAGAGCGGGGTTTGCGTGCCGCCGGGCTGGCTCGCCGACTAGCGGCGCGCCCGCCGTGGGCTCAGCCCTCCTCGGCCTCGCTCTCACGCGCCGCCGCACGGTAGATGCCCTTGGCCATCAGGCTGGTCTCGTGCCTGGCGCGTTCGGAGTAGACGCGGGCGCGGGCGGCCTGGACGGTGCCGTCCTCGGGTTCGGCCTGGGCGGCGAACTCGGCCAGGTGGCAGGCGGACGCATGGTCGCCGTCGGCGAGCGCGCGCTCGGCGGCGGCGGCCAGCTGCGCGGCGCCTCCGCAGGCCTCGGCCAGCCGCGTGGCGACTGCGCGCTCGGGGGCGGGCAGCAGGTGTGCGGGGTTGCCGTCGTACCAGCCCCCATAGAGTCGCCAGAGGTTGCGCACGATGAAGCGCGGGTCGTCGTAGGTCGGGCGCAGGTAGGGTCGCGCCAGGAGATCCTCCGGAAGCTCGACCCCGTGGATCACGTCGTCGAGGCGCGCCCCCTCGTTCATCAGCCGAAGGGTCTGCTCGCACAGCGACTCGAGCAGGGTGGCGGCCTCGTCGAGCGCCTGCGACACCCGCGCGGCACCCAGGATCGGCGGCCCGTGGCCCGGCAGCAGGGTCTCCGCCTCGAGCGCGCGCATGCGCCGCAGGCCGGCGGCCCACTCGAGCGGGTAGCGCTGCACCTTCTGCGGATTGCCGCAGTTCGGCGAGGCCCAGATGAAGAGATCCCCCGTGTAGATGGCGCGCTGGCTGGGGACGTGGATCCAAAGGTGGTCGTCGGTCTCCCCGCGGTCGTGGTGCAGCTCGAAGCGCACCCCGCCGACGTCGATCACCTCGTCCCCGCGCACCGTCGCATCGGGGTAGCGGTACTCCTTCGGGAACACCGGGCGTGGAAACCCGAACTGGCGCTGGTTGATGACGGCGTTGTAGCCGTTGGTGAGCACGTAGCGATCGAAGCGCGCCGGGCAGTTCTCGTGGGCGATCACATGGGTCGGCGCGAGTCCGGCTTCTTCGGCCTCGCGCGCGAAGAAGTGCAGCCCGAACACGTGGTCCACGTGGCCGTGGGTATAGACCGCCGTGTGGACCCGGTCCGGGGACCAGGCGCGGATCGCATCGAAGGCCTGCTGGGCGTGGAACAGGCTGCTGGTGTCGAGGAAGACCAGCCCGTCGTCGGTCGAGACCACGCCGATGTTCGAGAACGCCGACATGAACCCGAGGCCCGTGGCGAGCTCTTCGAAGCCCACCAGGGCGTTGCCGGGGTGGACGTGGGTCTCCGAGAGCGCGCCCTGCCACGCCCGCTCGGCCAGATCGAGTACCTCACCCATCGCGATCCTCCTCCTCGTCCTGCGCACCGAAGAGCGCGAAGGCACTGGTATAGCCGTGGAGGAAGGTGGTGCCCTCCACCGGTCCGATCTCTCCGTTGCAGAAGAAGCCGCCCAGGGGCACGTCGCCCAGGTGACTCCGGAACCGATCCGAGTCGTGGTTGGCGCTGCCGTAGAGGCCGCGCCCGCGGCCGAGACACGAGAAGAGCAGGGCGCCGGCCGGGTTCGGCTCTTCGGCCGCGTCGAGACGCGCGCGAAGGGCGCCCAGGCGCTCGGAGAGATCCTCGGCAGCGGTGTGTGCATCGCGCACGTGAAACTGCACCACCTGCTGCTCGCGCAGCGGCGCGGCCACGCGCAGCGCGCCGCTGCGATCGTCCGCGCCCAGGAGATTGCGCACCAGGAAGTCGCCGCGTTCGTAGCGGGTGCGCGCGGGCCGCATCTCGAGCCCGAGAAACAGGGCATTCGAGAGCAGAGCCCGTTCGCGTGCGTCGCCCTGCTCGTAGAGGTCCTGCAAGACGGCCATGGGCGGCCGCCCATCCACTTCGGTGAGGAGGTCGTCCCGGCACCCCGTGACGAACAGCGGGTGGCCCACGGGCCGGCAGCCCTGGGCCACGACGGTTCGCACGCGCATGCCCTCGAACGCCACGCCGACGGCACCGTCGCTGTGGAGCCCCTCGCCCAGCAGAAGCCGCGACGCGCCCGGCGCGTCGGCGCCGCTGGCGAGTCCGCCCACGACGGCGCCCGTGCCCCGTCGGTCCAGTTCCGCCGCCACCGTCGCGACGTCGCAGGTGAACGGGTCGGCGAGCAGCAGCACGTCACTCCGAGCGGGGACGTTCGGCACGCGGTCGCCTTCGATCCGGACGGGATGCAGCACCGCTCCCGGCAGCACGCCCGCGGTGACGGAGAGGCCGGGTCCTTCTTCGACCTCCACGCCGCCGCCGATCACGCTCTGGCCCCCGCAGCCCAGCAGGACCGCGCTCGGGAACGCCGCACGCAGCGCCGCGCCGATGGCGCCGAGTTGTGGGTGGTGGGCCGAGGATGCGAACGCCACGAGCAGATCGGGTGCGTCGGTGCGCAGCTCGCTGCGCAGGCCCTCGACCCCCTCGGCCACGGCGTGTCGGGCTTCGGCCCGGCGGGAGAGGTGGCAGGCGAACCGCACCGAGCGAGCGTACCCCGGCGGTGCCGTCGTCGCCGAACGCTAGTCGCCCGCCCGTGCCTTGCGGCGGCGGCGGCGGTGAATCAGGTAGCCGGCGACCAGCAGCACGGGCACGAGCCCCAGCAGCAGTTCCGGTCGCCTTTGCAGGATCTCGAGGAGCGCGCGGCCGCCGACCATCCAGACGGCGACCCAGGGGGCCATTCCCGCCGCGGTGCCCACGAGCAGCGGCACGAGACGCACGTTCGCGACCCCCAGGGCCCAGTGCGTCGGGGCCGCGACGAAGAACGCCAGACGCACGAGGATGACCGTGGTGAGCTCGCGTTCGCCCACCCGCTGGTCGAGGTGGCGCAGGCGTTCGGGAAGCCGGGCCATCACGAAGTCTCGGGCCAGGAAGCGTCCGAGGGCCCAGCCGACCACGCCGGCTCCGGTGGCTCCGGCCCACGCCAGCAGGAACGCCTGGTGGAGCGGCCATACCAGCGGCGCAGGAAGCAGGAATACTGCGCCCGGGATCCCGACGGGCACGAGCGTCGAGAACGCGACCACGTAGAGCGCACCGCCCACCGGCCCCGCGGCCAGCAGCCACTCGCGCGCGCGTTCGGGCTCGAGCACGGCATCGAGCCAGCCCATGGCCCACGCGCCGAGCAGGCCGGCCATGGTGGCCACCAGCAGCAGCCGAACCAGCCAGGTGCCGCGCGAGGTCCCGGCGCCGGGGTCGTCGTGGGTTTCGGAGGTGCTCAGCCCGCGAGATCCCGCGCGGCGAGCTTGTCGAGCAGCGGCAGGACCGAGTCGGCACCTGCCGGCGGGAGCATGGCCACGACGCGATCGATGCCGGCGTCGCGCAGGCGCTGCATCCCCTCGGCGTCGCGCGGGTTGCCGTAGACCGTGAGTTCGAGCGCATCGGGATCGCGGCCCGCCTGTTCGGCCATCTCGCGGAAGCGCGGGGCGAGAGCCACCACGTCCTGGTCGCCGCGGCCCAGGATCGGCATCCAGCCCTGGGCGTAACGGATGGCGCGCCGGGCCGCGCCCGGGAAACCACCGCCCACGTGGATGGGCGGATGCGGCTGCTGCACGGGCTTCGGCCAGGCGTGGATCGGGTCGAAATCCACCAGCTCGCCGTGGTACTCGGCGCCGTCCTTCGTCCAGATCTCGATCATCGCCTCGGTCCGCTCGCGCATCAGCTTGAAACGACGATCGAAGGCGGTGCCGTGGTTGCCCATCTCTTCGGCGTTCCAGCCCGCGCCGATGCCGAACAGCACGCGCCCGCCCGAGACCTGGTCGAGGCTTGCCACCGCCTTGGCCGTCTGGATGGGGTCGCGCTGGACGATCAGGCAGATGCCCGTCCCCAGCCGGAGCGTGGTCGTCGTGGCCGCGGCGGAGGCCAGCGCCACGAACGGGTCCATCACGTCGTAGTACATCTTGGGTAGCTCGTCGCCGCCGGGCCAGGGGGAGCGCCGCGCGACGGGGATGTGCGAGTGCTCCGCCACCCAGAGCGACTCGAAGCCGCGCGCTTCGGCCTCGCGCGCCAGGTCGGCCGGGGCGATGGCGTAGTCCGTGGGGAAATAGGTCAGGCCGAGGTGCATCGTGGCTCCGCGCGCAGGGCCACCTAGTGCTCGGGCACCAGGCAGCTGTGAATGGACTCTTCGTCGGGGATCTCGCGCGCGAGCACGCGGATCGCGTGCTCGGCCCGTTCGAGGGGGAAGTCGTGCGTGTGCATGCGCTCGAGGTCGACCTTGCCCGATTCGAGCAGGCGGATCGCGCTTCGGTACGCACTGCTGGTCACGCCGATCGCGCCGCGAATCTGGATCTCCTTCATGACGATCTTGTCGGTCACGAAGTCCGGGATCGGGCGGAACCCCTTGACGCCCGCCAGCACGACGGTGCCCCCCATCGCCACGTAGTCGAGGGACTCGCGCACGGGCTCGAGGGCGTAGGAGGAGACGTCGACGACGACGTCGGCTCCGTGCCCGTCGGTGAGTTCGCGAACCCGCGCGCGCACGTCCTCTCGGTCGGCAACGAGGGTGTGGTCGGCGCCCCAGTGCCGCGCGAGTTCGAGTTTTCTGGCGTCGGCCTCGAGGCCGGTCACCAGCACCTGCGCGGCGCCGGCCTCGCGGGCGGCGAGCACGCTGGCGAGGCCCCGCTGTCCGGGCCCGATCACGAGTACCGTATCGCCGGGTCGCGTGTTCGGGATCTCGACGGCCCACCGGTAGCCTGCACCCAGCGGGTTGAACAACGCAGCGCGCCAGGCCTCGATCTCGGGGTCGACCCGGTGCACGACCGAGTCGGGGTGCAGGTACATGTACTGGCTGTACGCGCCCCAGAGTCCCGGCCCCTCGTGGAGGGGCACGTAGGAGTAGATGCGACGGTTGCGACACAGGTGCGATCGGCCGGCCTGGCATGCAGGGCAGAACCGGCAGGCGATGATGTTCTCGACCGCCACGCGGTCTCCCTGGTCGACACCCCAGCGCCGGGCGGCGCGATCTCCGATCTTCTCGATGATGCCGAGGGGCTCGTGGCCCGGCACCACCGGGAGCGGCGTCCGCAGCACGCCCTCGAACTGCTCGTAGTCGCTTCCGCAGATGCCGCACGCCTCGACCCGCAGCAGCGCGTCGTCGTCGCCGATTTCGGGCAGCGGGATGTCGCGTGGTTCGAGCTTGCGCGCGTCGGTGAGCACCATCGCGAACGACGTGCGGGACATGCTGGGTCCTCGGCGGAGGAAGCGGCGTTCCTCCCGTTCTGGAGGACGGGGTGTCCTCCCTACGGAGGGCACAGTGTAACCGCAGGCCCGACGTGCGCCGTCGGGGGCACGCGTCAGGCCGCGGGCCGGGGGCCCTCGAGGGGCAGCTCGACCACGAACAGGCTGCCGGCGCCCGGGTCCGAGTCGACCAGGATGCGCCCGCCGTGGAGGCTCACGATCTCCCACGAGACGTACAGGCCGAGGCCGGTTCCGTCGCCCGCCTCCTTGGTCGTGAAGAACGGGTCGAAGATGCGCTCCACGACCTCGGGTCCCATGCCGCACCCGTCGTCTCGCACGCGCACCTGGGCGAAGCCGTTGCGGCAGCTGGTCTCGACCCGGATCGCGCCCGAGTCGCCCACCGCGTGGATGGCGTTGACCAGAAGGTTCACGAAGACCTGCCGAAGCGGTCCCGGCTCGCACGAGACGAGCGGGATCGCCTCGTAGCGCTCGTCGACGTGGACGCGCGCGTCGCGATGCGAGGTGGCCACGCGCACCGAGCCCTCCACCAGGGCGTTCAGGTCCGCCCACTCGCGGCGTCCGGCCCCGCCGTGGGTGAACTCGCGCATGTCGCGCACGATGGCCACGGTGCGGTCGACGCCTTCGAGGGAATCGTCGATCAGCTCCTCCCACTCGACGAGGTGCTGCTGCACGTCTTCGGGGAGCGTTTCCTTCTCGAGGGCAGGGCGCAGAGCGTCCCATTCGCCTCGAAGGGCTGCGAGATTCGCGCGGACGTAGGCCATGGGATTGTTGATCTCGTGTGCGAGGCCCGCGGCCAGCTGGCCCACGGACTCCATCTTCTGGGATTGGCGAAGGCAACGCTCCAGGGTGCGTCGCTCGGTGACGTCTTCAACGAGACCGATGACGCCCGTGGTGGCTCCCTGGGCATCGCGCGTAGGCGCGAGGGTGAGACGCGCTTCGGCCTCGGCACCCCAGGTGGAGCGGTAGCGGTGCTCCCCCTGGACGACGCGGCCGCTCTCGACGCAGCGCTCGAGCGCGTCGCTGATCCCGGACTCGATCAGCAGCGGAAAGGTGAGGAGGTTGAGGCGCCCGACCTCCTGTACCTCGTCGGGCATCCCCATCAGCTCCCGAAGCCGCGGGTTCATGGCGACCAGCGTGCCTTCGTGATCCATGGCGAAGACGCCGATCGGCGCATTCTCGATCACGTTGCGGTAGCGGAGTTCGCTCTCCGCCAGCCGTGCGTTGGTCGCTGCGATCTCGGCGGTGCGCTCGTCGACCATGTCGTGAAGGCCCTTCTCGAGACGCCGGTGCAGGTCGATCAGCAGGTGGTTGAGCCCGAGCGCGACGACCAGGGGCCCGTACTCGACGGTCGTCGGGATGGAGATGAGCCGCATGCCCGAGAGCACCGACAGCGCGGCCATGCCCGCATAGGCTGCGAAGCTGGCCACCAGCACCCGCTGCGGTGCAAGGCCGAAGTCGGCCTTGCGGACCTCGCCCAGGACGAACGCGAGGCCTGCGCCGATCAGCGGCAGCACCAGCAACACAGCGGGGCTCGCCGGGGCTCCGATGTAGTCGTTGCCGAACCAGTCCGTGCGCGGAAAGGTCTGCCCGGGGATGAGCGCCGGGGTGAACAGCGTGAGGCCGGCCACGGCGAGGCTGCCCAGGGTCACGCTCCGCACCAGCCGTCGCGCGCCCTCGCTCGGTTCGCCCAGACTGGCGGCGAACCCCACGACGGCGACGATCATCAGCGCACCGGAGGCCACGAAGAGCCGCGCGGCGAGCACGGCCGTCTCCGGGTCCAAAGTGTGCAGCTGCGCGTAACGCGCCGCCTGGTGGATCAGCGCGATCAGGCACCACAGGGCGACCCAGGCGTGGCCCCGGCCTCCGGACCGCGCGAAACCCAGGTGCAGGATGCCGATGAACCCGACGCCCCCCATCGCGAGCAGCAGCGAGCCGTGGCTCGACAGAACGGACGTCGCGGCGGGCTCCATCGGTCCCACCATCGGGATTTTCGACCGTTTCCCTGAGCCGGAACCGGCCGGCCGCGCCCTGCGCTAGGGTTCGCCGCCCATGGAGGGGACGGGGAGCCGCCGGCCGATCTTGCTGCTCGTGGCGGGCTCCGCGCTCGGCCTCGTGGTCGCGGCCTCGGGCCTGCTGGGCACCGACCCCACCCTGGGCGGGCTTCCCGAGACTGCGGTCGCTCGGGTGAACCAGAGCGTGATCACCCGCGATGCCTACGAGCGCCTGGTCGCGGGGCTCGAGGCCGATACCCGCGGCCCGGTCGACGCCGAGGCGCGGCGCCGGGTGCTCGACCGGCTGATCGAGGAAGAACTGCTCGTGCAGCGGGGGCTCGACCTCGGGCTCGCCGAGAACGACCGGCGTGTCCGGGCGGACATCGCCCAGGCGATGATCCAATCGGTGGTGGTCGAGGTCGAGGACGAGGAGGTCGACCGGGCCACCCTCGAGTCCTTCTACCGCGACGAGGTGGGCTTCTTCACGCGTCCCGGCCGCATGCGGCTGCGCCAGGTGTTCGTGCGCAGCGCGCGCGGAGACCAGCAGGCGCCGCGCGCGCGGATCGAGCGGGCGGCGGCACGGCTGGCGGAGGGCGTGCCCTTCGAGGAGGTCGCCGATGCGCTCGGCGACACACCCGTCTCGCCGCTTCCCGATGCCCTGCTGCCCCCGGCGAAGGTGCGGGAGTACCTGGGGCCCACGGCGCTGCGCGCGGCTTCGTCGCTCGCCGCCGGCCAGGTCTCCGAGCCCGTGCGTTCGGGCACCGGGTATCACCTGCTCGAACTGCTGGAGCGCGAAGAGGCGCAAGCGCTTCCGTTCGACGAGGTCGCCGACCTGGTGGAGAACGAGTGGCGCCGGCGTGCCGGGGATCGCGCACTGCGGCGCTACCTCGACGCGCTTCGGGACGAGGCCGACGTCGTGGTCGTGGAGGCGCTGCCCTGAAACGGCCGCCCGTGCTGCGGCGTCGCGCAGGGGCCGCCCTCTCGGTGGCCATGACCTGCGTGGCGCTGTTCGGATCCGCCCAGGCGGGCGCGCATGCGCGCAGCGCTTCGTGGTCGAGCATCTTCCTCGACGGGCGCGAAGCGCGCATCGTGCTGCGCGTGGCTCAGCTCGAACTCACCCGGCTCCCCTTCGGGACGGTGAGCCCCGGCCGGCTGCTTCCCGATCTCGCCGACTATGCGAGCCGCCGGCTGCAGTTGCGCGTCGGCGAGGCCCCGTGCCCGCTGGTTTCGCCTCCCCGCGCGCTCCGCGCGCCGCCCGAGCGCGCGGTGCTCTCCTGGCGCGTGGCGTGTCCACCCGAAGGCGCGATCACCATCGAGAGTGCGTTCCTGCTCGACGTGGCGCCCAGTCACATGCACTTCGCGCGTCTGCGTCTGGACGGCGCGCTTCCCACCGAGCGGGTACTCACCGAAGAGGACCCGGCCTGGACGCTCGCATCGGGCGAGCCCGAGGGCAGCTCGCTGCTGCGCTACCTGCGCCTCGGGATCGTCCACATCGTCGGCGGTGCAGACCACCTGGTCTTCCTGCTGGGTCTGCTTCTGCTGGCCGGTCGGCTGCGCGAAGTGGTGACCATTGCGACGGGCTTCACCGTCGCGCACAGCATCACGCTGGCCCTGGCCGCGCTCGGGCGCGTGCAGCCCGAGTCGGCCGCGGTGGAGGCCATCATCGGCCTGTCCATCGCACTGGTCGCGGCCGAGAACGCCTGGCTGCTGGCCGGGCGACCGCGGGCTTTGCCTGCTGCGGTCGCAGGCCTGCTTGCGCTGATGGGCATCGCAGCGGCCTTCGGCGTGGGTGGGGTTCCCGCGGTGACGCTGCTGGGGCTTTCGCTGTTCGTGCTCTGTTATCTGGCCCTCGTCGATCGCAGCGCGCGTCCGGCGCGGCTGCGCTTCGCGATCGCCTTTGCCTTCGGGTTGGTGCACGGCTTCGGCTTCGCCGGGGTGCTCACCGAACTGGCGTTGCCCGGCGAGCGCCTGTTGCCGGCGCTGCTGGGCTTCAACCTCGGCGTCGAGATCGGACAGCTCGCGATGGTGGCGCTGGCCTGGCCTCTGCTGCGCGGCCTCGGGCGGCTCGGCGGACGTACCGAGCGCTGGGTGCTCGAGGGCACCACGGCGGCGGTGGCGGGCCTCGGGGTCTTCTGGCTCGTCTCGCGCGCCTACTGAGCGCCGGCCGGCGGCCCCTGGTACGCCTACCGAGGCGCCCCCCGGCGCGTCTACCGAGGCGCCCCCCGGCGCGTCTACCGAGGCGCCCCCGGCTGTGCCTCGGGCGCCGCGCGTTCGAAGGCCGGTAGCGCCATGGCGGTGTCGCACACGCGGGCGACGTTCGGGTAGCGGGCGAAGTCGAGCCCGGCCCGCCTTGCGTTCGCCACCTGGGGCACGAGACAGACGTCGGCCAGGGTCGGCGCGTCGCCGTGGCAGAAATGGCCGGTTCGCGGGTCGTCGGCCAGGTGGGCCTCCACCGCGGCGAGCCCGCGACGCACCCAATGCGCGTACCAGCGCCCGCGCTCGGCGTCGCCGAGACCGAGCGGGTCCTTCAGGTACTCGTAGGGCCCCGTGTTCTGGAGCGGCTGCGTGTCGGCGACCACGATCAGGGCGAGCTGGCGCACGCGTGCGCGTCCCGCGGCATCGGGGGGCAGCAGCGGCGGGTCGGGCCGCGTCTCTTCGAGGTACTCGAGAATCGCGAGAGCCTGGGTGAGCCGCACGTCCCCGTCGATCAGCAGCGGCACGCGCGCTTCGGGGTTCTCCGCACGGTAGGCGGGGCTCAGCTGTTCGCCCGAGGCCAGATCGACCGGCACGTCCTCTCGCGCGATGCCCTTCCACTCGAGGGCGATGCGCACGCGGTAGCTGGCCGAAGACCGGGGGTAGGTGTAGAGCTTCATGGCGGTAGGGTAGGGGTGCCATGGCGACTCCACGATTCCATCGACTCGAGAGCGATGCGGGCGTCTCGGTCGTGCTCTGCAACGTGGGCGCGTCGATCGCACGGTTGCGGGCGCCCGACCGCAGCGGGCGGCTCGACGACCTCGTGCTCGGCTTCGATGATCCCACGCGCTACCGGGGCGATCACCCGTACCTCGGGGCGACCGTCGGCCGCGTGGCCAACCGGATCTCGGGTGCGTGCTACGAGATCGACGGCCGGCGCTACGAGCTCGATGCGAACGACGGTCGCAACCAGCTCCACGGCGGGCTCCCGGGGCTCGGCTACGCCTGCTTCGATTCCGAGCCCTGGGAGGGCGCTGTGGGGCAGGGCGTCCGCTTCGTCCACATCAGCCCCGACGGCGAGGCGGGCCATCCGGGCAACGTGCGAAACCAGGTCGACGTCACGCTCGAGCCGTCGGGTGCCCTTCGCATCGACTTCGAGGCCACGACCGATCGTCCGACCTTCTACGCGCCGAGTCACCATGCCTACTGGAACCTGGCCGATGGGGGACGCAGCGAGATCGTCGATCACCGATTGGGGATTGCCGCCTCGCGAGTGCTCCCGGTGGACCACGAGGGCATTCCGTCGGGGCCGTTCCGGCCTGTGGACGGGACCCCCTTCGACTTCCGGCCCCCCGACGCTCAGGCGCTCGCCGAGGTGGACCCCTCGCGGCTGCGGCGCCTCGGTGAGGCCATCGACGCCGCGGATCCTGCGCGGGGCGGCTACGACCACGACTTCGCCCTCGACGGGGTCGAGGCGACCGCAGGCGCCGACGGCCCCCTCCGGCCGGCGGCGGTGTTGTTCGAGCCACGCAGCGGCCGCCGGCTCGACGTGGAGACGACCTTTCCCGGTCTGCAGCTCTACAGCGGCAACGGACTCGACGGCAGCTGCGTCGGCCGCGGGGGCCTGGCCTACGCGCGCCGCACCGGGCTTTGCCTCGAGGCGCAGCTGCACGTCGACGCGCCGAACCGCCCCTGGCGAGAGTCGGCGCTGCTGCGCCCCGGCCAGGTGTTCCGGGCGACCACGGTGTATCGGCCCGGGTTCGAGGCGTAGCGTCCAGCCGGCGCCCGGAGCCCGATGGGCGGAAGACCCTGGGCGTGCTTCAGCCCGCGCTGCGAGCGCGCACCCGTCGTTCGTAGGCGGCCGGCGGCAGGAATGCGAGCGCGAGGGCGCCCGCTGCCAGCAGGCCGAGCACGCCGATCATCAGGGCGCCCGGGGGCCACGTGGCCATGTCGATGCCCATCATGAACCCCACGTTCGACAGCAGGGTCAGCACCGTGGCGGTTCCCGAGCTGAGCGCCCACAGGCGGAAGCGGTCCACCAGCAGCGGGTCGGCGATGCCCAGGCGCTGTCGGCGGATCAGCATGCGGTAGTAGTTCCAGGATTCGGCGCACGCCCAGCCGAGTGCAGCGGCCGCGCCCCAGTTGCCGAGCTGCGTGAACGGGGCCTGGGGGTCGAGGGCGCTCGCGGCGAAGCCCGGGCCGAGGGCCTGGCCGATCACACCGGCTCCGAGCGTGGCCCACAGCCCCACCGTGGCCGCCTGGGCCCGCCGATCGGTGGGCCGGAACACGCGCCAGTTGAACAGGGCGAGGCAGCCGATGCCGACCCCCTGCATCACCATGAAGCCGGCGAAGAGCGCGCCCCGCAGGCCGTCCTCCATGGGGACCAGGCGGCAGATGCTCACGAGCGGGTAGCCCACGCCTCCGGTGAGGAACAGCGTGGCACCGAGGCACCACTCGGCCAGCTGGCGGCGCCGCACGCCCAGCCACAGCAGGCGAAGGCCGAGCGCGAAGCTCACCAGGACGAACGCACCGCCGCCGATCGCTCCCAGGATCTCCATCTGGCCCTCCACGGGACGGCATCGTCCGGTCGCCCGCGGGGCTTGAGGTGGGCGGGGGCGGCTAGAAGCCGTGCTCCCAGCTCTTCGACAGCCGCATCGCACACAGGATCAGCCCGACCATCGAGTAGGTCTGAGGGAAGTTCCCCCAGAGCTCGCCGGACTGGGGGTCGAGGTCTTCGGAGAGCAGCCCGACCCCGTTGCAGCGTTCGAGCATGTTCTCGAACAGCTCGCGCGCTTCCTCGCGGCGGCCCACCGCGCACAGCGCATCGATGAACCAGAACGTGCAGATGTTGAAGGCGGTCTCGGGGGTACCGAAGTCGTCGGACGCGTAGCGGAACAGGTACGGCCCGCGGCGCAGCCGCTTCTCGATGGCTTCGACCGTGGCGACGTAGCGGGGGTCGCTGGCCGGCAGGAACCCCACGTGCTCCATCATGAGCAGGCTGGCGTCCAGGTTGTCGCCACCGAAGGCGTCCACGAAGCAGCCGAGTTCCTCGTTCCACGCGCGCTCGCAGATGTCTGCGTGGATCCGGTCGGCGTGCTCGCGCCAGTCGCCGGCGCGGTCCTCGAGTCCCAGGTGCGCAGCGATGTTCGCGAGCCGGTCGCACGCGGCCCAGCACATGAGTGCCGAGAACGTGTGCACGCTCGCCCGGGTGCGGAACTCCCAGAGGCCCGCGTCGGGCTGGTCGTAGAGGCGCACCGCCTGCTCGCCCACGCGTTCGAGCTGCTCGAACAGGTCGACGTCCCCGGGATGGCGCAGGCGTTCGTCGAAGAACGACTGGGCCGCGGCCAGCACCACGCTGCCGTATACGTCGTTCTGGAGGTGCTCGTAGGCCTGGTTGCCGACGCGCACCGGGCCCATGCCGCGATAGCCCGAGAGGGTGTCGACGGTTCGCTCGACGAGCCGCGCTTCGCGGCCGATGCCGTAGACCGGCTGCAGGTGACCGTCTTCGGACGCCGCCACCACGTTGGTGATCCAGCCCTGGAACCGCTCCATGGTCTTCGTGGCGCCCAGCCGGTTGAGCGCGTGCACCGTGAAGTACGCGTCGCGCAGCCAGCAGTAGCGGTAATCCCAGTTGCGTTCGGTGTTCGCCGCCTCGGGGATCGAAGTGGTCATGGCGGCGACGATGGCCCCGGTGCCCTCGTAGGCGCAGAGCTTGAGCGTGATCGCCGCGCGGATCACCGCCTGTTGCCACTCGAAGGGGATCGAGAGCGAGCGCGACCAGTCGAGCCAGTACTCGCGCGTGCGCTCGAAGGTGTCGCGCGCGGCCGTTGCAATCGCGCTGGAGAGCGTCTCGTCCGGACCGAGTACCAGGTGGACGGGCTCGTCGACCACGAAGGGCGTCTCGTCGAGCACGTACGGTAGCGGCGCATCCGTGGTGAGCCGGATCGTCGTGTCGGGCATCACGTAGCGGATGTGGTTGCTGCCCCAGGTCGTACTGGCGGGCTGTGCACCCCATCCGCTGCCGGGCCGCACGCGCACGGTGATGTGGGGACGGCCCGCCAGGCGCCGCACCTGGCGCACCAGCATGAGCGGTCGGTACGTGCGCCCGTGATCGACGTAGCGCGGGGCGAAGTCCACGATTTCGACCGCGCCGCCGTGCCGGTCGTGGAGGGTCGTGCGCAGGATCGCCGTGTTGCGCTCGTAGGCCTGGTGACTGCTCTCGAAGTCGGAGAGCACGATCTCGTAGAACCCGTGCGGCGGCTCCGGGTCGTCTTGGAGCAAGCTCGAGAACACGGGATCGCCGTCGAAGCGCGGCAGGCACGACCACACGATGCGGCTGCGCCGGTCGACCAGCGCCGAGAAGCTGCCGTTGCCCACCATGCCCAGCTCGAGATTGCTCAACGCCGCTCCTCCGCCTTGCCCGGTCGAACCGAGGCGCCCGCCCACCGGGCAGGCAGGTTTGCGGACCCCTGGGCCTTCTGCCAGGAACCCCTTGCTCGTGCCAGGGGCATTGGGGGTTGCATCGGCCACCGGAGGCGCGAGGATGATGTTTCTCGGTCGCCTCGCCCCCGGGGCCCCGGAATGCCCGCATGACGCTTCCTCCGGCCCTCGCCCTTCGATTCCTGCGCGCGTTGCTCGCCGCGGCGGGCGAGCCCCAGGTCCGCGTACGGCTCTGGACGGGCGACGAGGCCGGCGCGCCCGCAGCGAAGGCCGCGGGTACGCTGCGGGTGGCCGACGCCGCGGCCCTGGTGCGCCTGGCCCTGGACCCCGATCTGCAGCTCGGGGATCTGTTCGTCGAGGGCCGCCTGGAAGTGGACGGCGACCTGGCCGAGTTCCTGACCGAGGTGCTGCGACCGCGTGCCGACGTGGGGCTCTGGAAGCGCCTGCTCCCGGCCGGCCTGCGTGAGCGCGCCCTGGCCACCGGTCTCGGCCAGGCGACGAAGAACGCGCGCCATCACTACGACGTCGGCAACGACTTCTACGCGCTCTGGCTCGACGAGCGCATGGTCTACACCTGCGGCTACTTCGAGACGCCGGAGGCGACTCTCGAGCAGGCCCAGGTCGCCAAGATGGAGCACGTCTGCCGCAAGCTCGACCTGCGCCCGGGCGAAGACGTGATCGAAGCCGGGTGCGGCTGGGGCGCCCTCGCGCTCCACATGGCGCGCCACCACGGCGTGCGGGTTCGCGCCTGCAACGTGAGTGGCGAGCAGGTCGCCTGGGCACGCGAGCAGGCCGAGAAGCAGGGTCTCCAGGACCGCGTGACGTTCGTCGAGCAGGACTACCGCGAGCTCTCGGGCACCTGCGACGCCTTCGTGTCGGTGGGCATGCTCGAGCACGTGGGCCCCGATCACTACCCGGAACTGGGCAAGGTGATCCAGCGGACGCTGCGACCCCACGGCCGCGGGCTGATCCACACCATCGGCCGCAGCCGCGCCCAGCCGCTCAACCGCTGGACGCAGCAGCGGGTGTTCCCCAACGCGCACCCGCCGACGCTGGGCGAGATGATGCAGATCTTCGAACCCCAGGACCTGGCGGTGCTCGACGTCGAGAACCTGCGCCGCCACTACACGCTCACCGCGCGCCACTGGCTCGAGCGCTTCGAGGCGGCCGAGGCCCGGGTCGAGACCCTCGTGGGTCGCGAACTCGCGCGTACCTGGCGCTTCTACCTGGCGGGCACGGTGGCGTCGTTCGCGGTCGCAACCATCCAGCTCTACCAGGTGGTCTTCTCGCGCGCAGGGAACGACCGCATCCCTTGGACGCGCGCCCACGTCTACGATCGTGGAGCGAGCTGACGTCGTGATCGTGGGCGGCGGGCCGGCGGGCTCGTCGCTGGCCTACGGCCTGCGCGGCAGCGGAGCGCGCGTGGTCGTGCTCGATCGCGCGCGCTTTCCTCGCGACAAGACCTGCGCGGGCTGGGTGACGCCCCAGGTCTTCGAGAGCCTCGGGGTTTCACCGGCGCGCTACGGCGAGCGCCACGTCCTGCAGGAGATCCAGGGCTTCGCGGTGCAGCGCCAGGGCGATCGCGAGGCGCGCCCGCCGTTCGACCGGGTGATCAGCTACGGCATCCGGCGCTGCGAGTTCGACGCCCACCTGCTGGCTCGGTGCGAGGCCGAGGTGCACACCGGCGCGCCCGTCCGACGCGTCGTGCAGGGCGGTGCGGGCTGGGTGGTGGACGATCGCTTCACGGCGCCCCTGGTGGTCGGAGCGGGCGGGCACTTCTGTCCGCTGGGTCGGCTGCTGGCGACGGGCCCGAAGTCCGAGGAGCCGATCGTCGCGGCCCAGGAGTTCGAGATCGCACTCGACCCGGCCCAGGAGCGTGCCTGCCCGGTCGACCCCCGGGTGCCGGAGATCTACTTCACGCGCGACCTGCGCGGCTACGGCTGGATCTTTCGCAAGGGCCGCTACCTGAACGTGGGCCTCGGTCGTCAGGACCGCGCCAACCTGGGGGCGCAGGTGGCCGCCTTCTTCGCGTGGCTCGAGGCCCAGGGGAGGCTGCCCCCCGACCTGGGTGCGACCGCCTCGGGCCATGCCTACCTGCTCTACGACCAGGCCCCCAGGCGTCTGGTGGGCGATGGGCTCGCGCTGGTGGGCGATGCGGCGGGCCTGGCCTACCCCCGAAGCGGAGAGGGCATCCGACCCGCCGTCGATTCGGGTCTACTGCTGGCCGATGCGCTGCGCGCGTCATCCGGTGCCGAGGCGCTGGCCCACTACGAGCGCGCACTGCTCGGACGCCTGGGCGATCGCACCCATCGCCCGGGCCCCACCGACCGGCTGCCCGCGGGCCTGGTGCGCTTCGTGGCGGGTCGCTTGCTGGGTCACCCCCGATTCGTGCGCGACGTGGTGGTGCGCCGCTGGTTTGTGCACGATGGCGTGCCGGCGCTGGTGGCGCCGGGGCCGTCAGAGGCCGGGCCGCGGGCCCAGGCGGCCGGCTAGCGTCGGGTGTCGCGATGGTCCACCCACGCGCACCATGGACCGCCAGCCGACGCTCGCAGGCGAACGGGTCCGTCTGCGTCCCCTACGGCACGGCGACTACGATGCGCTCTACGCCGTGGCATGCGATCCCGCGATCTGGGCGCAGCATCCCGCTCGCGACCGCCACCGCCCCGAGGTGTTCCGGCCGTTCTTCCTCGAGGCGATGGACTCGGGCGGCGCGCTGCTCGCCTGCGATGCCCGAAGCGGCGAGGTGATCGGATCGTCGCGCTACCACGGCCACGACCCGGTGCGCCGCGAGGTGGAGATCGGCTGGTCGTTCCTCGCGCGGCGCTGCTGGGGCGGTGCCACCAACGGCGAGATGAAGCGCCTGATGCTCGCGCACGCGTTCCGCTACGTGGACTCGGTGGTCTTCTTCGTGGGGCCCGACAACCTGCGAAGCCAGCGCGCCGTGGAGAAGATCGGCGGCCTCTTCGCCGGGACGTCGCCCGACGCCGACGGCCTGCCGAGGCGGGTCTATCGGATCCGGCGCGGCTAGGGGTTCGCTTCGCGCTTCCGCGGAGCCGCCGCGTCGTCCCAGCCGAGCGCGCCTCGGATGGCGTGGTAGACGTAGCTCTGCTCCTGCACGCCGTGGAAGAGTGCGGCGCGCGGGCCCCCTGCGAAGAGCGTCACGTCCTGACCGCCGTGGGTCTCCGTACGCAACGGCACGGCGGCCTCCTGCAGGTAGGCCGGGTCCGTCGTCTGCGCGTTCGTGAGTTCGGGCCGCTCGCCCGCGGGTCCGGTGGTCTCGAACGGCCCACGCGAGAAGTGCGGGTAGTGCTTCGGCCCGGCGGGCTGCACCGTCGTGGGGGCGAGGTGGCCGGGGCCGTTGGCGTAGCCCAGGGTCGCGTAGGGCTTGCCGCCGGCATCGCGCATGGGGCCGGCGGGTGTGCCGGCCCGTTCGGGCGGCACCACCGTCCCGAGGATCGGGTTTCCGCGGCGGGGATAGCCCGCGAAGGTGAGCGTGTGGCCGTGGTCGGCGGTCACCACCACCAGGGTCGGCGTGCCCCGCGTGCGCTCGAGGGCCACCTCGACGGCGTCGGCCAGGGCGATCGTGTCGTGAAGGGCGCGGTAGGCGTTGCCCGCATGGTGGCCGTGATCGATCCGGCCGGCTTCGACGACCAGCACGAAACCAAGGGGTTCGCGGGCCAGGCGGCGGATGGCAAAGTCGGTCATCTCCGCCAGCGACGGCTCGCCGCCGGGGTCGTCGGCGCGATCGGCCTCGTAGGCCATGTGGCTCGGCTCGAAGAGCCCGAGCACCCGACCGACCTGCGCCGGGTCGAGCACCGCGAGCCCGCTGGCGTTCCACACGAAGCGACCGCCGGGGTGCCGTGCCTGCCACTCGGCAAGCAGGTCGTTCCCGTCTCGGCGCGCGCCGCGGGCTTCGGGGTACTCGGGGTCCGCCGCCTCGCGCGGCAGGAAGTGGCGCCGGCCGCCTCCCAGTACCACCTGGAGCATTCCGCTCGCATCGACCAGCTGCCGCGCCAGGTCCGGAAAGCCCAGGTCCCGCGCCGCCTGCGGGAGCTCCGAGTCGTCCTCCCAGTCGCGGTCGGGCGCGTGGGCGTACGCCGCGGCGGGCGTGGCGTGGGTGATGCGCGCCGTACTCACGATGCCGGCGGCCATGCCGCGCGCGGCGGCTTCTTCCACCAGCGTGGGCACTCGGGCGGCGGCCACGCTGGCGGCGTCACCGTGCACCACCGCGTCCGAGACTCCGAGCACGCCGGCCTTCGTCTTCACGCCCGACAGGATCGCGGTCATCGTGCCGGCCGAGTCCGGCACCTGCATGTTGGTGTTGTAGGTCTTGAGCAGCGCCACGTGCGGCAACCGCTCGAACGCGAGCAGGTTCTCTTCGCCCGTCTCGCCGCGCAGCTGGCCCGCGAGGATGCGCGCCGCCGTAATGGTGGTGCCGTCCATGCCGTCGCCGAGAAAGAGCACCACGTTGTGGGCAGGGGGGGAAGCCGGGGTGAGGCTGCGCGCGCGCTCGAGGGCCCGCTGTCCCGAGCGGAACCACGGGTCGTGGTGTCGCGGGTCCTGCCCGGAGGCGACCGCGCACGGCAGCAGCACCGAGGTCACCAGGGTGATCCGGATCGCGTGCCAAGCGCGACCGCGTTTGCCGCGCACGGGGCCTACGCTGCGCCCCAGCCCGCCATGTCGGCGGCGAGTCCCGCGCGAACGCGTTCGACCAGCGCGCCGCGCAGCGCGCGCTTGGTCGCCGAGAAGGCCCCGCGCGGCAGCCCGCCGAGCGCGGTGGCCACGGCCGTGGCTTCGGCTTCGAGGGCGTCGGCCGCCACCACGCGATCCAGGAAGCCCGCATCCACGGCGGTCGCCGGATCGTAGATTTCCGCCTGCACGATGGCGCGCAGCACGTGACGGCGCGACAGGCGCTCCGCGCCCAGCTCGACGCCGAAGTTCGGCAGGGTCATGCCGATCGAGACCTCGTTGAGTCCGATCTTGAAGGGTCCCTCGATGCCGATGCGCTGGTCGGCCGCGAGGAGCATCAGGCCCCCCATGGCCAGGGCGTGGCCGGTGCAGCCCACCACGATGGGCAGCGGTGCCTCCGACACGCGCATCAGGAACTCGGCCCCGGCCGACACCAGAGACCGCATGGACTCGGGCCCCGCGCCCATGGCGCCGAGGTCGAAGCCCGCCGAGAACCGTCCGGGGCGCCCGAGCAGCAGGACCGCGTTGGCCTCTTTCTCGGCGCGGTCGAGACCCGCGTGCAGGGCTTCGAGCACCGTGTGCGAGATGGCGTTGGCCTTGCCGTCGTCGAGCCGTAGCACGGCGACGGCGCCTTCCAGGGAGACACCGACGGGGGAATCGCTCATGGCGGGACCCTAGCAGCCCGCGCCGCCACCGGCGGGGTCGCGAAGGCCTCGCGCGAGCGCGCGAGCCGGGTCTAGACCACCAGCTCGCGGGCGCGGGTCTCGGTGAAGGTGCGCAGGTGCTGGTCCGCGTCGGGGTGTTGGCCCGTGAACCGGATCCCCATGCCCGAGGGCAGGCTCGGGCAGGCGAGATTGCCCGGCACGTTGGTCATCACCACACGCGCTGCGATCGGAAGGTCGCGTTCGGGAAGCGGCAGCGACAGGTGCAGCAGCGTGCGCGGAAGCGAGGGACGGGAGGTCGACAGGAACGCGCCGCGAGCGGACAGGCTGTAGACGCGCGCGTCCTTCTCCCGGCTGCCCACGCGCAGACGCACGGCGAGGTCGGCGGGCACGCGCTCGGCGAACCGACGCCGCGACACGATGGCGTCGCCGGCCAGCGCGCGGTTCAGTTGGAAGCGGACGTCGGCATCGTTCCAGGGCGACCAGAGAGCGAGTCGCACGCCCGCGCGGCGCATGCGCTCTCGGTCTTCGCCCGCGGGCTCAGGGCCTGCGAGCAGCAGCGGCAGGTCGCCATCCGGCTGCGCCTCGCGGAACGCGAGCAGCGAGCGTTCGAGGTCGAGCGAGGGCAGGTCGGGGGGCACCAACGCCGCCGCCATCGCGTAGCGCGGGTCGGTGAGGGCGTGCACGCCCTCTTCGACGCTCTTGGTGCGGAGCGCCCGGAAGCCGAGGCGTCGGATCTGGTCCGCCAACAGGCCCATCGGCTCGGCGCCCACGTCCACCAGCAAAACTGCGCGATCCGCGCTCATGCACACTCCCTCCGCCCCTCCTCCTCGGCCAGTCGGGGCCTCGACCGTGTGACAATCGTCACGCAAGGGCGCCCGGCGCGTGTGACGTCCTCCACGTCGCGCGCTGGCGCCCGTCACGGCCGGGGTCGAAGGCCCTCGGGCGCGCTTCAGGTGCGCCCGCGGCGCGCCGATGGGATGGACACGACGGAGAGCCGTGTCCCCCCAGACCCCCCCCACACCCGACACCACCGCTGCATCCGCGCTCTCGGGCCTCGCCGACGCCCTGGAGGCGCGCGAACTGCGCCCGTTCGCCGACCGCCCGGGTCTGGTGCTGCGGGTCCGCGGGCTGCATGCGGGGGCACTCGCGAGCTTCCCGGCACCCCTGGCGGTGGGTGCCGAGGACCTGCGCGCGAGCGTATCCGTCCCCGCGCGCGGACCGGCCATCGCCCTTGCGAGCTTCGCGCCCGAAGACGCCCTGCGGCTGCTCGCACGGACCGTGGGGCCACCCCGCGTAGCCGGTGCAGCGCTCGCGCAGATCCGATGCGTCGGCGCGAGCCTTGGGGTGGGCCTGGCTGCCGCGCACGGACGCGAGGTCGAAGGGGATGCCCGCGTGGTGGAGGAGACGCTCGTCACGACCGTGCTGGCGATGCACCCGCCGCCCGACACCCGCGTCGTGACGGTGGTCGCGCAGGTGGAGGACCTGCCCGTACTGCTGCTCTGGCTGAGCCCGGAGAAGGCCCCCTAGCCGGTCGGTGTTCCCGGGCCCGCGTGTAGCGGGAACCCGAGCACCCCTTGCAGTTCGGCCAGCGCCGGGGCGGGGTCGTCCACCTTGATGGTGGTCATGCCCAGGGCCCGCGCGGACTTCAGGTTGCGACCGATGTCGTCCAGAAAGACGGCTTCCGGCGGGGCCACGCCCAGGGCTTCGCAGGCGTGGTGGTAGATGCGCGGGTCGGGCTTGCGCAGGCCGACCACGCTCGACTCGACGAAGACGTCGAAGAGCGCTCTCAGCGGTCCGGTCCCGTCCTTCTCGCTGCTCCAGTTGTTGGTGAGGGCCGCCACCGCGAGGCCCCGCGCGCGGATGCAGCGGATCGCCTCGAGCATGGCGGGCCGCGGGCCCCCGCCGGAGATGCGCTCCATGAGCTCCACGCCCGAGATGCGGTGGCCGGCCTCCGCGACCTCCCGCTCGAAGTCGCGCTGGAACTCCGCCATGGCGACCTCGCCGCGCTCGAGCCGCGACCAGGCTCCCTGGGGCCCCGTATCCACCACCACACGGTTGATCACGCCCTCGGGGATGCCGAGGTCGCGCTCGTAGCGGGCGATGGCGTGCAGCGGCGAGTCGAGCACCACGCCGCCGAGGTCGAAGATCACCGCACGGACCGGCATGGCGGCGGACGGTAGCCCATCGTCCCCTGTCCCCTGTCCCCTGGCCGCGGGCTTCGGGGCTCAACATCTGCGCGCGATCTGCCGATCGAAGACGCGTGGGTGCCATGCCTTCCAGCGAGTCCGGGGTCGGTGTGGTGCGCGGGGGTCCCCTGCCGCGCCTCGGCGACGCCCTGCCGGGCGTGATCCAGCGGTTCTCCGCCCAGGGTGTGCTGGGCGTGGTGCTGATCCACACCGGGCCGCTGCAGACCATCGAGGCCGACCACGGCAGCGAAGCCCATGCCCAGGTCATCGAGCGCATCGCAGCGGTCGCCGAGGGAGCCTTGGGCAGCGGGCCTGCGGACGACGAACTGTTCACGATGGGCGAACTGGGTCGACACGAGATCGTCCTGTTCCTGTTTCGGACCCTTCGGGAGGGCGGCTTCTACCGATCCGACCTGCCGGCGACCGCCCACGCCATCCAGCGTGCGCTGCTCGACCACGGCCGCGCGGCGGCCGCGCCGTATCTGCGCAGCGCACCGGAGCTGGGCGTCGGGTTTGCCGCGAGCGTGCGCAATCCGCACCTGGGCGCCGAGACCCAGCTGCGCGACCTGCTCGGTGAAGCCCGCACCGATGCGGACGTCGAGGCCCACCTGCTGGCCCGGCGCCGGCGCCGCCGATTGATGGGGACGATCCTCGCCGGCGAGATCACCTCGGTCTACGAGCCCATCGTCGAGGTCGAGACGCGAACCGTGTTCGGCTACGAGGCGCTGGCCCGTGGCCCCGTAGGCAGCCCCTACCACTCGCCGCTGCACCTGTTCGAGGACGCCGAAGCCGAGTCGCTGGTCTTCGAACTCGACTGCCTTTGCCGGCAGAGCGGTCTCGACGGCGCGATCGGGCTGCCGGGTGGCACCCAGCTCTTCTTGAACGTGCGCCCCACCACGATCCACGATCCGGCCTTTCGGCCCGATGCCCTGGTCCGAACCCTCGAGCGCACCCACCTCTCGCCCTCCGACGTGGTGCTCGAGATCTCCGAGCAGGAGTCCATCGCGAGCTTTGCGCGCTTTCGAGAGATCCGCGACGAGTACCGCGCGCTCGGTTTCCGCTTCGCGCTCGACGACACCGGCGCGGGCTACGCGAGCCTGCAGGCCCTGATCGAGATCGAGCCCGACTTCATCAAGGTCGACCGCGCGCTGATCACGGGCCTCGACGTCGACCCGGCACGTCAGGGCCTGCTGCGAGCACTCCAGACCGTCTCGAGCGTGATCGGATCGCGCATCATCGCCGAGGGGCTCGACACCCTCGAGGAGCTCGAGATGCTGGGAGAGCTCGGCATTCCCTTCGGCCAGGGCTGGCTGTTCGGCAAGCCCACGCCGCTTCGCGCCTAGGGGCGCCTCTTCGCGCCTGGTGGCGCGGCTTCGCAGTGCAGCGGGCTCGGCCTATACTGCCGCCCGTGCAGCAAGTGCCCGAGGGCATCGACGCCGAGCGCGTCTCCGAGTATTTCGCCAAGCACGTGCCGGGAGGCGACGCGCCCCTCGGGTTCTCGTTGATCTCGGGCGGCAAGTCGAACCTCACCTACCGCGTGCAGGCGGGCGATCGCACGTTCGTGCTGCGCAGGCCGCCCCTGGGCCACGTTCTGCCCACGGCACACGACATGGCCCGCGAGTACCGCGTACTGCGGGCCCTGGTCGGAAGCGGCGTGCCCGTCGCCGAACCCTACGCGCTCTGCGAAGACGACGCGGTCAACGGTGCCCCCTTCTACGTCATGGAAGACCGCCCGGGCGTCGTGATCGCCGACCAGCTGCCCGATGGCTTCGCCACGGAACCCGCAGACCGTGCGCGCATCAGCCAGGCGTTGATGACCACCCTGGCCGCGCTGCACGCCGTGGACTACGAGGCTGTCGGGCTCGGCGACTTCGGCCGTCCGGAGGGCTACCTCGAGCGACAGGTGCGGCGCTGGAGCCAGCAGTGGGAGCGCTCGAAGGTCGACGAGGCACCGATCATCGACGAGCTCATCGCGCGCCTGCGCGCGGGGCTGCCCAAGACGCCCGCGCCGACGCTCGTGCACGGCGACTACCGGCTGGGCAACGTGGCGCTCGATCCGAAGGATCCGGGCCGCATCGTGGCGCTCTACGACTGGGAGATGTCCACCCTGGGCGACCCGCTGGCCGATCTCGGGTACTGCCTGATCTACTGGGTCGAGGCCGGCGAACCCGCCGCGCTACACACGGGCGCCGCGACCGCGCTGCCGGGCTTCGCGACACGGGCCGAACTGGTCGAGTCCTACGCGCGCGCGAGCCGACGCGACGTGGCCGACATCGACTGGTATCAGGTTCTGGCGCTCTACAAGCTCGCGGTGATCTCGGAGGGGATCTACGCGCGTTACAAGCAGGGCAAGACCCTGGGCGAAGGGTTCGAAGGCATGAAGCGAACCAGTGTCGGTCTCGCCGAGCGCGCGATGGCCATTGCGGACGCCTCTCCGCGCCCCGCGCTGCGCGGGCGCTGATGCTCCCCGGCTTCGAGACCGACCGCTTCACGCACGACGGTGTCGAGCGTGTGGTGCTGCGTCGGGGGGAGGGACCGGGCGTCCTCGTGATGCACGAGGTGCCCGGGATCACGCCCGAGGTCGCCGGCTTTGCGGAGCGCGTGGCCGACGCGGGTTTTCACGTCGCGCTGCCTGTCCTCTTCGGCACGGTGGGCCGCCCCCTCTCGCCGCACTACGTCGCGGGGCAGCTCTCGCGTGCGTGCGTGAGCCGCGAGTTCCACGTGCTCGCGAGCCACCGATCGAGCCCGATCACCGATTGGCTGCGCGCGCTGGCCCGCGACCTGCACGGCCGCTGCGGCGGGCCGGGCGTGGGCGCCATCGGCATGTGCCTCACCGGGAACTTCGCCCTTGCGCTGATGATGGAACCGGCACTCCTCGCGCCGGTGCTGTCGCAGCCCTCGCTGCCGCTGCCGGTGACCCCGGCCCACCGCAAGGCGCTGCACGTGTCGCCCGAAGAGCTCGCGTGCGCAAAACGGCGCGCGGGAGAGGGCGTCTCGGTGCTGGGCCTGCGATTCACGGGTGACCCGTTGTGTCCGCCCGAGCGCTTCGAGACGCTGCGTCGCGAGCTGGGGGAGGGGTTCGAGGGCATCGAGATCGACTCGTCCTCGGCCAACGCCCATGGCATCTCGCGGCTCGCCCACAGCGTCGTCACCACCGACCTGGTGGACGAAACCGGGCATCCCACGCGGCACGCGCTCGATCGCGTGCTGGGGTTGTTCGCCGAGCGGCTGCGGAGCCCGGCCTGAGCGCGGCTCCGGCCATCGAGATCGAGGGGCTCTCCTGCCGCTTCGGCGACACGCTCGCCGTCGACGACATCACGCTGCACGTGGCGGCAGGCGAGTGCGTGTTCCTGGTGGGCGGGTCGGGCTGCGGCAAGACCACGACCCTCAAGATGGTGAACCGCCTCGTCGAGCCCACCACCGGCCGGGTGCGTGTGGACGGGCGCGACACCTGCGATCTCGAGCCTCACGCGCTTCGGCGGGGCATCGGCTACGTCTTCCAGCAGGTCGGGTTGTTTCCGCACCTCTCGGTGGCGCGCAACGTGGCCATCACGCTCTCGCTTCTCGGTGCACCCCAGCCCGAGCAGGACGCGCGCGCCGACGAACTGCTCATGCTGGTGGGGCTGCCGCCGGCGGAGTACCGGGATCGCATGCCGCACCAGCTGTCGGGGGGCCAGCAGCAGCGGGTCGGGATCGCCCGGGCGCTGGCGGCCCGTCCCGGCCTGATGCTGCTCGACGAGCCCTTCGGCGCGCTCGACCCGGTGACGCGCGACCGGCTGCAGCAGTCGTTCCAGGACATCCGCCGAGAGCTGGGCTTCACCTCGATCTTCGTGAGCCACGACATGGTCGAGGCGCTGCTGTTGGCGGATCGGATCGCGGTGATGGACGGGGGCCGCATCATCCAGGTGGGGACGCCCCGTGAACTGCTCGTCCACCCGGATGGCCCCGCGGTGTCGGCGCTGATGGAGACCCCGCGCCGTCACACGGCCGTCGTGGATGCGCTGCTCGCCGAGGCGGGCGCGTGAGCGCCTGGCGGATCCACCCATGAGCGCCTGGCGGGTCCACGCATGAGCGGCCCGTGGGCCGAGCAGCTGGCGCTGCTCCCCGGCTATCTGGTGGCGCATCTCCAGCTGACGTTGGCCGCGCTGCTGCTCGGGACGGCGGTGAGCGTTCCCCTTGGCGTGTGGGTCACGCGCCGGCCTTCGCTCGAGGGGCCTGTGCTCGCGGTGGCCGGGGTGGTGCAGACGGTTCCGAGCCTCGCGCTGCTCGCGATCATGGTGCCGCTGCTCGGTGCGCTCGCGGTGGTGCTCCAGGGCGCCGTGGGCGTCGAGCTGCGGAGCATCGGCTTCCTTCCGGCGCTCGTCGCGCTCACGCTCTACAGCATGCTGCCGATCCTGCGCAACACGGTCACCGGGATCGCGGGCGTCGATCCCGCGCTACGCGAGGCAGCCGCCGGCGTGGGCATGACTGGCCGGCAGCAGCTCGCCCGGGTGGAGCTTCCGCTCGCGCTGCCGGTGATCGTCGCGGGGCTTCGCACCGCCACCGTCTGGGTGGTCGGGACCGCCACGCTGTCCACGCCAGTCGGCGCGACCAGCCTCGGCAACTACATCTTCAGTGGCCTGCAGACGCGCAACCAGGCCGCGGTGCTCGTGGGTTGCGTGGCCGCTGCCGGGCTGGCGTTGCTGCTCGATGCGGCCATCCGCGGGCTCGAGATCGGGCTGGCCCAGCGCAGGCGCGGCGTGGCGGCGGCCGCGCTGGCCGTGCTGGGTCTGTTGGTCGCGGTCACGGTGGGCGCCACGGTGGCCGATCGACTGGGCGGGGGCGAGACGCCCGTTCGCATCGGTTCGAAGACCTTCACCGAGCAGTACATCCTCGCCGAGGTACTGGCCGAGACCGTCCGGCGAGAGGCCGGGCGGCCCTCGGAGCCGGTTCCGTCGCTCGGGTCGACGGTGCTCTTCGATGCCCTGCGCAGCGACCAGATCGATCTCTACATCGACTACTCGGGCACGATCTGGGCCACGGTCATGAAGCGCGAGACGCTCCCGGACGACCGCGACGCCGTCCTCGCAGAGGTCGGCACCTGGCTGCGCGAGAACCACGGAATCGAACTGGTGGCGGCCCTCGGCTTCGAGAACACCTACGCGCTGGGCATGCGTCGTGCGCAGGCCGAGCAGCTCGGCATTCGACGCATCGGCGACCTCGCGCGCGTCGCCTCGGGTCTCGAGATCGGTGCGGACTACGAATTCTTCGCCCGGCCCGAGTGGACGGCCCTGGCAGACACCTACGGCCTCGCCTTCGGCAAGCAGCGCAGCATGGACTCGGCGCTCATGTACCAGGCCGTGGCCTCGGGCGAGGTGGACGTGATCAGTGCATTTTCCACCGACGGACGCATCGCGGGCTACGACCTCCAGCTGCTCGAAGACGACCGCGGCGTGATTCCGCCCTACGACGCCATCGTGCTGGCGGCACCCGCCCTGGTGCGCGAGCGCCCCGACGTGATCGAGGCGCTGCGACCGCTGGCCGGGTCGATCGATGCCGAGGCGATGCAGCGCATGAACTTCGCCGTCGACGACGGGGGTGCGTCGCCCGAGTCGGTGGGTCGCGCGTTCGTCGAGGACCACCAAGCGCCGTAGTGCCCGGCTAGACGTCCTCGCCGGCGGCGCGGGCTCGCTCGAGCCGGGTCGCTTCTTCGCGTGCCAGGGAGCGACCCGCCAGCAGCAGGCAGAGGATCGAGACCGCCAGCATCACGAGGGCCAGCTGCATCGACGATCGAAGGGCCTCTCCCGGTGCCATCGAGGACGACAGGGCGTCCGACAGCTTGCCGACGGCATACGGGCCGAGTGCCAGACCGATGAAGGTCAGCACCAGTAGGTAGAACGCGGAGGCCACGGCGCGCATGCGGGGCAGCACCAGCTCGTTGACGGTGGTCGCCGCCGGACCGATCCAGAGGGGGGCCACGGCGTTGAGTGCGAAGGCCGCCGCGTAGGCCACCGTGAGGTCCGGCGTGCGCAGCTGGAGCAGGGTGACCGGTAGCGTCCCCACCGCCGCCACGATGCCCACGCGCAGTCGCGCCGTCGGCCAACGCTGCTTCCAGCGATCGGAGAGGACCCCGCCCAGGGCCACGCCGAGGAAGCCGCCGATCGCGGAGGCGAGACCCAGCATCATGCCCACCTGGGCCGCCGGGGCCCCGTGAACCCGAATGAAGAACGGCGCCGACCAGAAACCGATCCCGTAGGACACGAAAGCCATCGAGGCGAAGCCGACGCATGCGAGCAGCAGGGCCGGGCTCTTGAAGATCAGCGCGAAGGTCGGGGGATCACGTCGCGCGAGGCCCTGGGCCCACGAGATCGCGGCATAGGTGCCGATCCCGAGGGCGATCCACTGGGCGGCGTCGCCCGTCGCGACGGTGAGCAGCGCCACCGCGCCGGCCACCGCGGCCGCGGCGAGCAGGTTGGCCACGACGCCACGTACGCCCGCGCCCTCCCGGAGTAGACCCACGAGCGTGAGCGGCGGAACCACCGAGAGCAGCTCGCGCCCGAAGGCCAGGAAGGGATGCGGATGCGGGTCGCGCTCGGGCAGCCCCTCGCTCTGGCCGCGCACCGGCTCCGGAAGCATCCGCACCACGAGCGCCATCAGGATGCCCGGCAGACCCACCACGAAGAACGCCACCTGCCAGCCCCGAAGACCGAACGGCGCGTCGACCGGGTATGCCCGGGCCCAGCCGTCCACGATCATTCCGCCCAGGAACAGCCCGACCCCTGCACCGATGTAGACGCCACTCGAGTAGATGCCGAGCGCCGTCGCGCGCAATCGCGGCGGGAACCAGTCCGACAGCAGCGAATAGGCTGCAGGTGACGCACTGGCCTCGCCGACGCCCACGCCGATGCGGTAGGCCGCCAGCGGCACGAAACCGCGTGCCGTCCCGGACAGCGCAGTCATGGCGCTCCAGAACGCCAGCCCGATCGAGATCAGGGATCGCCTCACCCACACGTCGGCCAGTCGACCGAGTGGGATGCCGAAGATCGCGTAGAAGACCGCGAAGGCGGTTCCGTACAGGAACCCCATCTGCGCGTCCGTGACGCCGATGTCCGCCTTGATGTCCTCGGCCAGGATCGAGAGGATCTGTCGGTCGACGAAGTTGAAGACGTAGACGACCGTGAGGACGGACAGCGTGACGTAGGCTTGGCGCGAGGGCGCCGGACCCGTCCCTGCTGCCGCAGCTCCGGCGGGATCTCCTTCGTCTTGCCCCACGCGGGGAGACTACGGCGTCTGCGCGCGCCAGTCGATCAGGAGCCCCGCGAGCGGCTCCCGGGCCACCCGGCCTCGTACCAGCGAGGCCGGCTGCGGCTGCGTGCGGGGCGCACTCAGATCGTGCAGGGTCTGCGTGCCGGGTGCACTCAGATCGTGCACGGTCTGCAGCCTCCCGGAGAGCCGGGTACCATCCGCCAGCTCGATTCGCAGGCCGCGGGTGCCCCCGGGCGGGTCGAGCTGTGTGCGACGAACGGGCCGCACACGCCCTTCGCGCCAGCAGTCCGCCACCAGACCGTCGCCGTCGTCGCGCAGCACCAGGGACGTTCGAGGCCCGCGTAGGGTCCCGTGGACGGTTCCGCCGATCGGCGCCTCCGGAGCGCGCGTCTCGCGCCAGGCGCCGCGGCCACGCAGCCGACCGCTGAAGCCGGGCGCTGCGATGCTCGCACCGACCGCACCGTGCACCTCGGTCCGCAGCCCGCTGCCGGTCTCGAGCACGTGCCCCGCTTCGAACCGTGCCTCGAGTAGGACGGGGTGGGAGCCCGGTCCGCTCGGCGTACTCAGCACGGCGTGGGCCGGTGCGGCGCAGCGCAGCTCGATCCGCGACGCAGGATCGTCGGTGCGCTCCAGCTCGAGCCACGGCACGCCGTCGATCTCGAAGCGAAAGCTCGAGTCGATGGGCGATACACCCGGCGATCCGACGGCGGAGACCTCCGACGCGAACGACCAGTGGCGCTCGCGTTCGATCACGCACAGCCAGAGACTCGCGCCGGGGCGATCGGGCGTGCGGGAGACCTCGAGCACGAATCCACGACGGGCGTCGGCTTCGACCGCCTCGAGGTGGAGCGTCTCACGCAGGGCCGGGGCAGGCAGGCGTACGGGCGGTTCGACGAGGGAGCGAATCGGTTGCGACATGGACACGATCTAGGGTGTTGAGAGAGTGCCTACATGCTATGCGGAATTCCTCGGGGTCTCCTACGCCAAACGAGGTACGGCCGGTGGACGCCACGATCCTCCATATGGGGGATGCGCCGTGAAGCGAGGAAGAGAAGGCACACCGATCCGAGGCGAGCCCGTGGGCGAACGCCGAGCCGTGGCCGTTGGCGTGCGCCTAGCCGCCGGAGGTCGCGTCCTCGGCCCCGGCCGGCAACGCAAGCAGCGCATCGCGGTCCTGCAGGAAACCCTCGGGAAGCACCACCCGCTGCCGGCCGCCGCTCTTGCCGCGCGGCGCGCGCATGGCGTGGACGGGGAAGGGCTGGTCCTCTTCGATCGAGTCCAGGATGTTGCGCAGGTCCTCGAGGGTGTCGATCGCGATCAGCCGTCCGCGCAGCCGCGCGCTCCCGGCAAAGCCCTTCGTGTACCAGGTGGCGTGCTTGCGAAACGAGCGCACGCCCACGCGCTCGCCAAAGAAGCCAGCCAGGCGTTCCGCGTGATCCAGCATGACCCGCGCGACCGCCTGCAGGCCGGGCGGGTCGGCGGGCTCACGGCCGGCGAAGACGTCGGCGAGGTCGCGAAAGAGCCAGGGCCGACCGAGGCAGCCGCGGCCTACGACGACGCCGGCGCAGCCGGTCTGTCGCATCATGCGAAGTGCGTCGAAGGCCTCCCAGATGTCGCCGTTGCCGAGCACGGGGATCTCGGGCACGGCCTCGACCAGCCGGGCGATGGCGTCCCACGCGGCGTCGCCCGAATAGAGCTGGGCTGCGGTCCTGGCGTGGAGCGCGACGAACGCACACCCCTCGTCCCGCCCGATGCGGCCGGCGTCCAGGTAGGTCTCGAGCCCGTCGTCTACGCCGATGCGGAACTTCATGGTGACCGGCACCGACCCGGCACGCGCAACGGCCCGGCGAACGATGGCGCGCAACAGCCCGCGGCGCAGCGGTAGCGCGGCGCCCCCTCCGCGCCGGGTGACCTTGCGGACCGGGCAGCCGAAGTTGAGGTCGATGTGGTCGACCCGGCCCTCGCCGACCAGCTTGCCCACCGCCTCGCCCACGTACTCGGGGTCGACGCCATACAGCTGCAGGCTGCGGGGCTTCTCGTCCGGGGCGAAGGAGGCGAGCTTCGCGGTCTTGCGGTCGCCCTCCACCAGCGCACGCGCGGTGATCATCTCGCTCACGTACAGGCCCGCGCCGAACGCCCGGCAGAGGGCGCGAAACGGCGCATTGGTGACGCCGGCCATGGGGGCGAGCACCACGGGCGGATCGATGCGGTGGTCGGCGAGCCAGAGGGGCGCGAACTCGCCCGGTCGGGCGGGCGGGACGTCCGCGTTCACCTCGCTTCGGTAGCGGGCGTCCATGGGTCGGGCCTAGGGCGTTCGGGTGATCATCCGGTCGATGGCGTGAACGGGCGCGGCGGATCCGGCCATCAACTCGCGGATGGCGCCGTACACGAGCTGCTGCTGTGCCACCCGGGTCTCGCCACGAAAGGCCTCGCTCGTGACCTCGAGCGAGAAGTGCCCGGGACTCTCGGCGACGACCACCACCTCGGCGCCCGGAAGGGCGGCCTCGATGCGTTCACGAAGGCTGCCCACCAGCTCTTCCGGATCGGGCGGCGGCTCACTCAAGATCTGCAGCGTCATGGGACCCCCGGGGTTTCTTCGATTCGGGAAGGTAGCGAAGCCCAGCGTGGGCTCGACTCGCCGGCTTGGGGGCGGGACTCGTTGGATCAGTTCTCGCAGCGCGTCGATACGGCCGGCCCGCGCTGGCAGGCCAGCTCATCGGCCATGCCTCCGCCCACCACGCCGCAGGCCACCTGGCGGGCGCGCTCCTCGGCCTGGGCAGCGTCGCCCGCCGATACCGTCGCGCAGTGGGTCCGGCCCCCGCTGGCCATGCAGACCTCGCAAGCCACGCCTCCCTGCTGCAGCGCCATCCAGACCAGGAAGCCCACGAAGGCGGCGATGGCCGCCAGCGTCACCAGGGCTCTCACGACGTCAGCAGGATCAGGTCGGTCAGGATGCGCAGCGCCTCTTCGGCCTGCGGCGACAGGGCATCGTCCTCGTCCTCGTCGAGGACCTCGGCCGGCGGTTCGATGCTGGCGGTGTCGGCGCCGGGGCTGCCCGCGCCACCCGTGGCGTCGGACGTCGTCGGGCCCGGCGCGGCCTTGGCGCTGCCGGCGTCCTTGTCGGCCTCCTGGTCGGTCGCCGCGTCACCGGCCTCGGCCGCCGCGTCGCCCTCGTCCTCCTGCTCGCGCCGCTCTTCTTCGCGCTCTTCGAGCAGCTCGGAGAGCACCACGCGCCCGTCGTCGTCGGCGCGCTCGGCCAGCTCGGTCTCGACCTCGCGGAAGAACGCGTCGTCCTCCACCCGGTCGCGCGAGCGCCGAAGCACTTCGGCGACCACGTCGTCGGCCAGCGGCTCCCAGCGCTCGCCCTCCTTGGTGCTGTTCGCCTTCGACCCGAGGAAGGGCGGGATCGACTCGGCCTGAAGCGAGTTGCGGTGGTTGCGCTCCCCGAAGCCGTCGTGGTTGAACAGCGACGGGATCACGACGTCGGCGTCGACGCCGCCGTGCTGCGTGGAGGTGCCGCCCGGCCGGTAGAAGAGCGCCGTGGTCACCTTGAGGGCGCCCTGGCCCGGCCGCAGGGGAAACACGCTCTGCACCGTGCCCTTGCCGAAGGTGTGGTCGTCTCCGACGATCAACGCGCGCCGGTAGTCCTTGAGCGCGCCGGCGAGGATCTCGGAGGCCGAGGCGCTCACGCGCGAGGTCAGCACCACGAGCGGACCGTCCCAGAGCACGTCGTCGTCCGGGTCCCGGAGCACGCGCGGCGCGTCGCCCTCTCCGCGGATCGCCACCACGCCGCCCTCGCGGATGAAGAACCCCGAGATCGTGACGGCGTCTTCGAGCAGACCGCCGCCGTTGCGTGAAAGGTCGAGCACCAGGCCGTCGACCTCTTCGCGCTGCGCCTCCCGCAGCAACCGCGCGACGTCGCGCGAACCCTGCCGCTTGTTGGGGTCGCGGTCGCCGTAGAACGACGGCAGCTCGAGCACCCCGAGCCGCAACGTGCGCCCGTCGACTTCGCTGGTCTCGATGCGCAGCTTGGCCGCCTGCTGCTCGAGGTCGATGGTGTCGCGCAGGATCGCCACATTGAACCGCTCGGCCGACTCGCCCTGCCGCAGGATCGTCAGGTGCACCCGCGTGCCCTTCTTGCCGCGGATCAGACGGACGACGTCGCGCAGGCGCATGTCGATCACGTCCACGGGCTCTTCGCCGTCCTCGCCCACGGCGATGATCCGGTCCTCCGGCTCGAGCACGTCGAGCCGGGCGGCGGCACCGCCCGGGATGATCTGCTCGACGACCGAGTACCCGTCGCGTTCGGACAGCGCCACGCCGATGCCCTCGAGCGAAAGGCGCATCTGGATCTGGAAGTCCTCGAGGACGTCGGCGGACAGGTAATTGGTGTGCGGGTCGAGCGCGCTGGCGAAGGCGTCGAGGAAGCTCCCGTACAGGTCGTCGCGGGTCATCTCGCCGGCGCGTCGCGTGGCCAGCTCGTAGCGGTGCACCAGGCGCTCCCGGGCCTCGTCGAAGTCCGTGCCCGCCGCCTGATAGTTGGAGATCTGGAAGTGGGCGAGGGTGCGGACCAGCGCGTCTCGCTCGGCCTTCGTCGCCGGATGGCTGCGCTTCTCGGGGTCGAGCACCAGGGAGGCGCTCTCGTCGAGGGCGTAGTCGTCGGCCATCACGAACCCACGGACGAGGTTCTCCACCTCGCCATGCCGAGCGACGAGGTCGTGCTGGAGCTTGCGGAGGCGCTTGCAGTCGCCCTGGCCCGTCTCGTCGAAGACGCGAAGCAGGGACGCTTCGAGGGCCTCGGCCTCGGCGGCCAGGTAGAGCACGCGCTGGGGGTCGATCCGGCGCATGAAGTTCTCGACGGTTCGCGTGCGCAGCTCGTCGCTGAGCTGCCTGTAGTGGATGTGCTTCTGGAAGTAGAGGCTCGAGAGATCGGAGATGTCGCTGCACGTCAGCGCGGCCGCCGCCGGCGCGGCCGCCAGCGGCACCAACGCCGCCGCGGCCAGCAGGGCGAAGGTGAGGAGGGCGGAGCGGGCTCCGGTTCGGGAGCGGCTTCGGGTCGGTCGGATTCGCGCGGCAGTCATGGAGGGCCGAGCATATCAATCGGCCCCACCGGCAGCGAAGCGGAGCGCGTTTCGAGGCGGGCCGAACGCGCGAGCCCCGGGGGGTGAGGGCCGCTCAGCTCGTCATGCCGCCATCGACGACCAGGGTGGTTCCGGTCACGTAGCTCGAGGCGTCGCTCGCCAGGAAGAGGGCTGCTCCCACCAGCTCGCGCGGGGAGGCGATGCGGCCCATGGGTGAGGCCCCCGCCATCGCCGCCACCACCTCGGGCGGATTGTTGCGCACCATGTCGGTGTCGAAGGTGCCCGGCGCGATGGCGTTGACCCGGATGCCCCGCCCGACGAACTCGGCGGCCATGGCCTTCGTGAGGGCCATCAGCCCCGCCTTGGCCGAGACGTAGATCGCATAGCCGGCACCGCTGGTGAACACCCCCGACGTGACGATGTTGATCACCGAGGCGTGGGCGCTCTTCGTGAGCTCGGGCAGGGCGTGCTGCACCAGCATCAGTGGGCCTCGCAGGTTCACGTCGTGGGACTTGCCCCAGGCGTCCGGCGTGACCTCGCCCAGGGGCTGGGAGAGCGCGTTGGCGGCGTTGTTCACGACGATGTCGATCGCTCCGAACCGCTCGACCGCGGCGGCCACCAGCCGCTCGGCGTCTTCGAGCGATCCCATGTGTGCGGGCACGGCCAGGGCCTCGCCCCCGGCCTGCTCGATGGCCCGGGCCGCCTCCTGGCAGGCCGGGGCCTTGCGCGAGGCCACCACCACCCGGGCCCCCATGGCCGCGAAGGACGTGGCCATCTCGAGGCCCAACCCGCGGCTGCCGCCGGTCACGATCGCCACCCGCCCACGCAGGTCGAAGAGGCGCTCGATCTCCTCTCGCTGCATCAGCCCGACCCTGCGAGCCGCACGTCAGAACGTGTAGCGGACGCGCAGGAACGCCTCGTCGCGCTCGCGCACCACCGACAGGCCGTTCTCGGCGAAGTCGTTGTAGGCCCAGTCGGCTGCGCGGTTGCGCGAGGCGATCGGATTGACCGCCATCGTGATCGGCTCGGAGCGCCCGAAGAACAGGGCGATGCCGAAGGTCGCGGAGAAGTTCTCGGTGAACCGGTAGGTCACCTGCGGGAGGAAGGCGCCGGAGTTGCTCTTCTTGTCGTAGACGAACGTCGCCCCGGCGAGCATGCGGTCCTGCAGGTAGCCGGTCTGGGCCGTGAGCGTGAGCAGCATGCTCCAGGGCCCGCTGGTCGAGAAGCTGTCCTGGTAGCCGTTGATGTAGCGGAAGAACATCTGGGCGTTGAAGAAGAACGTCCGGTTCGCGTTCAGGAAGTTGATGAAAGTCGGACGGTCCACCGAGACCGTGAGGTTGAAGAGGTCGCTGCTCGTGAGGCCGCTGTACTTGTTGGCGTCGTTGAGTCGGATGTCGTTGAACCAGGTCGCCTCGAAGCTCCAGTTGGTCTTGGTGACGTCCTCGGCGAAGTCCATCGAGAACCCGAGCACGTTGCGCTTGTCGAACGAGACGAGCACCGGGTTGCCGTGATGCCAGATGAAGTCGCGCCGGCCGAACTGCGGGTTGCCGCCCGCCTGGACCACGTTGCGCGTGGTGGCCAGCGCGTTGAAGAAGCTGCGCACGTTCTGGCAGAGCTGGGGTTTCGCGAACGAGCAGCCGTCCTGGCGCAGCGGCCGGTTCGGGTCGAACTGGTCCTCGTCGGAGACCACGATGGGGAAGCCGTTGGCATCCTGGCGCCCGGTGTCGGTGCCGCGCGAGAAGCCGACCAGGGCCATCATGAAGTTCCAGGAGAAGACGGCCATCTCGCTGCGGAAGCGCTGCCCCGTGAACGGGTGGCGCCGGTCGAAGCCCGGCGTGAAGAGGCCGGCCACGAAGAAGGCGCCGCCGGTGGTGGTGCCGTCCTTGCGAGGGTCGTAGCCCGGGTCGCCGCGCCCACGGCAGCCGGGCAGGATGAAGGTGCGCCCGCGTTCGAAGCGCGTGCACACGGGACCCCCCTGGAAGCCCGAGGTGCCGGGCTGTGCGACGCCCCCGTCGAGCGTGCTCCAGTTGCCGAACGTGCCGTCGATGCCCACGAACGACTGGAAGACCGCGCTCGCCTCGGCATTGAGGAAGTCGATGCCGTCGATGTCGCAGCGCGTCTGGTAGAACGCCCCGCAGCCGAGCAGCGCCTCCTGCTCGTCGGTCAAGAACGGGGCGATGCCGGTTCCGCGCCAGGCCAGGAAGCTTCCGGCGAAGGCGGGGTCCGCCAACTCTTCCGGGGTGAGGGAGTCGCCGGAAGCCGGGCCGTCGCCAGGATCCCGCGACAACGGGACCAGCGGCGTAGGCGCGCCACCCGGGAACCCCGAGAGCTTCGGGCGGAAGGGCGGGCTCGCCTCGGGAAGGGCACCGTAGCGGCGGATGTGCGGGAACCGCGCGAGTTGGGTGGCGGTCTCCAGGTTGAAGTTGGCGAGGCCCTCGTAGATGATGGCGCCCGAGAACGGGCTCGCGACCGGACAGGTGCCCCCGATCGGAAATCCCGTGGGACTGCAGGTGCCCTGGCCCGAGAAGGTGTTGGTGAGCGCGAGCACCAGGCGCGGCGCCAGGGCGAAGCCCGGGTCGGTGGGGTCGTCCAGGGTCCGGTTGGTGCTGTTGAAGATGGTGAAGCCGCAGGCCGTGGGGTCGAGGTCGCTCACGCCCAGGGTGGCGGCGCAGCTCGTCGCGAACGACGTCTGGTTGGCGTGGTGGCGGCGCAGGGCGTCCCCGCCCGGCCGCAGGCAGGCGCCCTCGCGGCCCGTCTTGCAGGTCTCCCGCGACCCGGCGACGCGCGGACGGCCGGTGATCGGGTCCACGTTGCGTTCGAAGGCGAACAGGCGCTCGACCACCGGGATGTCGTCGTAGCCCCAGAAGTCGGTGATCGCGAAGCTGAAGCGGTCCCAGCGCCACTCGACCCGCGCGCCGACCTCGATCGCCTTCCAGCTCTCCCACGGATCCTCGAGCTGCTTGACTCCGGCGAGTCCCAGGCCCTGGATCCCGTGGGCCACGGCGCCGAAGGCACCCGCGCACACCAGGTACACCGTGTAGGGTTCGCCGCACTGGCCGAAGTCGCCCGGCAGCACGCGGTCGAAGTTGAACGCCAGCTCGACGCGAACGTCCTGCAGCGGGCCCACGTCGTAGAACGACCAGATGCCGCGCGCGCTCCAGAGCGCGGTGCGCGACTCCTCCAGGCTCGGCAGCGACGAGAGCGCCAGGTCCTGGGGGTTGAACTGGTCCTGGTTGCGGAAGAGTTCGGTCTTGCCCCAGACGATGGTCTGCTTGCCCACGCGCAGCCAGAGCCGGCTGTCGAACATCTCGATGTCGAGATAGATCTCCTTGAGCTCGCGCCACGTGCGCTGGTGCAGGCCGCGGTTCCAGGTGAGATCGTGCTGCGAGAAGTGGGGCGGCTGGTCGATCTCGCCCCGGCGCAGGGCGTCGGCGAGCTTCTCGTGCGGGATCCAGAGCCCGCGGGCCTCCCAGTCGGGTGCTCCGGTGAGGTTGCTGGTCTCGGTCGAGGGCCGGAAGGGCAGGTCGAGCCCGCCCCCAGTGCGGATCAGCGGGTTGTAGTCGCGCGAGCGGAACGGGTTGGGCTTCTCGGCGAGCGGCGCGATCGCATCGGTCCCGCAGGCGGGGTCGATGGGTCCCAGGGTCAGCTGGCCGCGGCCGCTCACGGAGCCGCGCGTTCGCCGGTTCGTGAACTTGCAGCGCCGATTGGGCAGGTAGCTGTAGCGGGAGAGGAAGAAGGGCCCGGGGTCGTCGTCGGTCCCCAGGATCTGGTCGGGCCCGGCCGACGCGAAGAAGTTGTCGAAGCCGGGGACGCTGCCGATGCCGTGGGGACGCCGCGACTCGCGGGGCTTGTTGCGGAAGGCCCAGCGGAACTCTTCGGCCGGCTCGCCGCGGTAGTAGCGCGTGTCGCCGTCGGGCACCGTGCCGTGGAAACCGAGCCGACGCCCGTTGTAGTTGCGCTTGGGCTGGCGCTTGCTGCCGTTTCCGAAGGCATTGACGCTCGGGAAGATCTGGCAGGCGTGGTTCCACACGCAGTCGTAGCGGAGCTCGAGGCGGGCGAAGCCGGTGACGAGATCGATGGGGCCGAAGCCATCGGGCGCGATGTCGGCCTCGATCTCCAGGTTCAGCACGTGCGCCATCTGGGTCATGTCCCAGGCGTTCGGCTGGAAGTCCGCGCTGATGCCCCGCAGCTGCAGCTCGTAGAAGCCGTGGACCGCGAGCCGGCCATCCCAGAATTCGAACGCGTCCGCGGGCTGGGCCGCGAACCCGGTCGACACCCCGACGAACAGCCCCAACAGCGCGCCGATCGCGGCGCGCACGTTCCCCCTACGCATGGCCCCTCCTGCCCAGTCGGAGGCCATGGTACTCGCAGCGGAGCCGTGGCAGGTAGTGATTTCTCGGAGGCCGGCCCCCCGGGCAGGGTCCCGAGAGGGGCCCCGCCTGGGAGCGAGCCGAGCAGGCGCCGCCTAGTAGCGGTAGTGCTCGGGCTTGTAGGGGCCCTCGATGGTCACGCCGATGTACTCGGCCTGCTCGGGCGTGAGCCGCGTGAGCTTCACACCGAGCTGGTCCAGGTGCAGCCGCGCCACCTCTTCGTCGAGGTGCTTGGGCAGCACGTAGACCTTCTTCTCGTACTTCTCCGGGTGCTCGTAGAGCTCGATCTGGGCGATCACCTGATTCGTGAAGCTCGCGCTCATCACGAAGCTCGGGTGGCCCGTGGCACAGCCCAGGTTCAGCAGGCGGCCTTCGGCCAGGATCAGCACGCTGTGGCCATCGGGGAAGACCCACTCGTCGAACTGCGGCTTGATCTCGACGTGCTGGATGCCCGGGATCTTCTTGAGCCCCGCCATGTCGATCTCGTTGTCGAAGTGGCCGATGTTGCCGACGATCGCCTTGTCCTTCATCCGCGCCATGTGGTCGGCGGTGATGATGTCGTAGTTGCCCGTGGTCGTGACGAAGACGTCGGCCGTGTCGACGACGTCCTCGAGCGTCGCGACCTGGTAGCCCTCCATGGCGGCCTGGAGCGCGCAGATCGGATCGATCTCGGTGACGATCACGCGGCAGCCCTGGCCCCGCAGCGCCTGGGCGCAGCCCTTGCCCACCTCGCCGAAGCCGCACACCACGGCAACCTTGCCCGAGAGCATCACGTCGGTGGCGCGGTTCAGGCCGTCGATCAGCGAGTGCCGGCAGCCGTAGGTGTTGTCGAACTTCGACTTGGTGGCCGAGTCGTTCACGTTGATGGCGGGGAACAGCAGCGAGCCGTCCTTCTCCATCTGGTACAGACGGTGGACGCCGGTGGTGGTCTCTTCGGAGACGCCCTTCATGTTGGCGGTGAGGCGGCCCCAGCGGCCCGGGTCGCGGTCGGCCTCGGCGTGCAGCAGCCCGAGGATCACGCCCCACTCTTCGGCGTCGGTCTCGGGGTTGTACTCCGGGATCTTGCCGGCCTTCTCGAACTCGAGGCCCTTGTGCAGCACCAGCGTCGCGTCGCCGCCATCGTCCACGATCTGGTCAGGGCCCGAGCCGTCGGGCCACTCGAGCGCGACGTTCGTGCACCACCAGTACTCCTCGAGGGTCTCGCCCTTCCAGGCGTAGACCGGGATGCCCTTGGGGTCTTCCTGGGTGCCGTCCGGACCCACGGCGACCGCCGCGGCGGCCGAATCCTGGGTGGAGAAGATGTTGCACGAGACCCAGCGCACGTCGGCGCCGAGCGCGGTCAGCGTCTCGATCAGGACCGCCGTCTGCACGGTCATGTGGAGGCTGCCCATGATCTTCACGCCCGCGAGCGGCTGCTTGGTCCCGTAGCGGCGGCGGAGCGCCATCAGGCCCGGCATCTCGTGCTCGGCCAGACGGATCTCCTTGCGGCCCAGTTCAGCGAGGGACAGGTCGGCGACCTTGAAGGGGGGAACGTTCGACGGCATCGATTCTCCTCGGATCGCCCCCGGTGATCGGGTGGGCGGTCTCCGTTGCATCCGTATATTCGGATGGAAGGTTATATCGGCAATCCGACCTGTCAACTGCCCCCGAGGGGGTGGTCAGGCCAGTTTGCGAACCCGGGTGAAGGTCGCGACGCAGGCGATCAGGGTCAGCATTGCGCAGCCGAAGCCCACCAGGGTCGGCAGCGGTCCCAGCCGTTCGCTGATCGCACCCGCGGCGAGCGAGCCCACCGGCCCGGCTCCCATGAACCCGAGCTGGAAGACCGCGAGCACCCGCGCGCGCAGTGCCGGTGGCGCGGCCTCCTGGAACAGGGTGCGGCTGCTGTTCATGAAGACGGCGGCGCCCATGCCCCAGCAGAGCGTCGCCAGCAGGAAGCCCCAGAAGGGCAGACCCTGGCCGATCACGACCAACATGCTGCCGCCCACCGAAAGTGCCCCGAGCAGCGCGAGACCCTTGCGGCGGATGCCGCCACGCCACAGCAGCAGCAGCGAGCCCGTGATGGTGCCGAGCGGAAAGAGCATCAACACGAGCGAGAGCTGGAACGCATCGCCCCCGTAGTAGTCGCGCACGAGGATCGGAAAGCACACCAGGAACGGACCGATGAAGAGCGTGCCCACGCCGAACAGCAGCACCATCACGCCGCGCAGGGGGCCGCCCAGCACGAAGCGAGCGCCCTCGGTCAGTTCGCCAAGGCCCGGCCGGGCGGCGGTCTGGGGGGCGCGGACGTCGCCGGCGGGGGCGTCGGGGATGCGCGTGTTCACCAGGGCGCCGACCAACAGCACGACCGACTGTGCGACGAGCATGACCGGCGCACCGAACCAACGCGACAGGCCGGCGAGGAGCGTACCGGCCCCTTGCGACCCGAACTGCGCGATGGTGGCGCCGGTCACCGCGCGCATCATGTCGCCGCCTGCGACCCGCGAGAGCAGGCTGTCGCGCGACGGCATCACGAACGCGTTCAAGGTGCCCGACGTCAGTCCGAACACCATCAATGCGGCAAGCCCGACGGACCCGGTGGCCAGGCCGAGCGACAGCAACAGCACCGGGATCGTGGCGACCGCGTGCAGGGCGACGAGCAGGCGCCGCGCGTCGACGCGGTCGGCCACCACGCCGCCGAGCGGCAGCAGGATCAGCGCGGGGAGCAGCGGAAAGACCTGCAGCCGGCCCACCCACTCGGCCGAGAGCCCCAGGTCGCCCACCGCGATCCACGTGAACAGGACCTGCTGCATGCCCCAGGCGCCGAACCACGAGCACACGCCCGCCGCGAACCAAGGGTACGAAGGGGCGAGCCCCGCGCGGGTCGGCGGGGCGGGTTGGGGGGCGGGCTGGGCCACGGCGCCGAAAGGTACCGCCCCACGTGAGAAGGCCGGCCGGGGGGGAATCCGGCCGGCCTCTCGGGGTCGGGAAACGCTTAGGGGTTTGGGGGGCTAGAAGCCGCCCAGGCTGGCTCCGCCATTGAAGGCCCGGTTGGCCGGCGGGAGCATCTTGTTGAGCGCCTCGGCGCGAAGCACCTCGTTCGAGGCGCGCTGGCCGCGCGGGCCGCCACGCCAGCGCTCGTAGGTGCTCTGGCGCGGTCGCTCCTTGCGGACCTTCTCGGCGACGGGCTCGGAGGTCTGGGTCTCGGCCGGGACATCGCCCGCGAGCGCGGGGCTGGCCACGAGGCCGAGGATGAAGACACTGATGAGGATGATGCGGTTCACGGGTTTCCCTCCTTGGGATCGTGCGGATGACCCGGAGTAGAGCAAACGGCATGCCAACGGCTGGGCCGCGCGAGGAGGGCGCTCGTGGCTCGAGAGCGTAGATCGGACCGCCAGGGGGCATCGGACGGCGGCAGGCCTGCCGCATGAGGCGGCGCCATGGCGTGCTGCGTCCTGCCGACGGATCCGGAGAGAGGACCGGACGGTGGCGAGCGGACCGGTGCGCCCTTCGTCAGGGCCCAGGCGTCGGATCGGAGGACGGGCCCTCGCTCTCGGGCTTGCGCGGCCGCCTGCCGCGTCCGCCCCGGCGCCCCCGTCGCCTGCGCTTGCCGGGCCCGCGCCCGTCGGAGCCCTGGGCGTCGAAGTCGCGCCCATTGCCCCCACCGCCATTGCGGCTGCCGCCGTTGCCCGCCCCGCGGCCTTCGCTGCCGCGAGCCGTCTGCTCGCCCCGGTTCGGGCGATCGGGACGGGTCGCCCGGTCGCCCCGGTTCGGCCGCTCGGCGCGCTCGTTCCGGTCGCCGCGTGCCGGGCGCCGGCGCGACGAACGCGCCTCGCCCTGGGTGTCTTCGCCGGAGGCCGATCGTCGGCCCCCACGTCGCTTGCGCCCGCGGGTCTTGCGCCCGCGTCCCTGGCCCTGCCCCTGGCCCGCCTGGCTTCGCCCGCGTCCGCTGCCGCCCTTGCGGCGCCCGCGACGGTTCTCGCCGCGGGGCGGCGCCAGCGGTTGCCAGAAGCTCGAGGGCCGATCTTCCTGGCCACGGCAGCGATCGCACATGCCGCAGTCCTCGCCGCCGATCTCGCCGAAGTAGTCGCGCAGGAAGACCGCACGGCAGCCCGGCGTGGTGGCGTACTCGCTCACCGCGTCGAGCCGGCGGGCGTCCTGGGTGCGCAGGGTCTCGAACTGGCCGGCGAGGGTGCGCGAGCGCGCCTCGATCTCGTCCGGCGGCACCATCACGTAGACGGCCGTCTGGTCCCAGCGCACCAGCTCGGCCTCTTCCATCAGCGCCAGCAGCGCACCGGTGGTGCGCGCGCCCAGCTCGGCCGAGAGGGCGAGGGCGGCCAGACTCGGCACCTTGTCCTCGTGGGCCCAGGCCGCGAGCGCCTTGCCGAGCTTGTAGAGCTGCTCGGGCCGAACACGGCTGCGCGAGAGCAGTGCCTCGTGCACCGCACGGTCCTCGTGCGAGTAGAGCATGATGCAGTTGGCGCGTCGCCCGTCTCGACCCGCGCGCCCGGCCTCCTGCACGTACTGCTCGAGCGAAGCCGGCGACTGGTAGTGCATCACATAGCGGATGTCGGGCTTGTCGATCCCCAGGCCGAAGGCGTTGGTCGCGACCATCACCGTGCGTCGGCCGCGCTGCATGAACGAGTCCTGGCTCTTGCCGCGCTCGGCCCCCGTCATCTTGCCGTGGTAGCGGTGCGACGGGATGCCGAAGCGCTGGAGCACCGTGTACATCTCGTCCACCTCGCGCGTGGTCGAGCAGTAGATGATGCCGGGGCGCCGCACGCGCAGGGCCAGCCGGGCCAGGGCCCGGTGGCGGGCACCGCCGCCGCAGTGCAGCACGTCGAAGGCCAGGTTCTCGCGGTGCGGTGAGCTGGCGACGATCTTGGTGTCGCGCATGCCCACGAAGCGCTGGATGGCGAGCCGAACCTTCTCGGTGGCGGTGGCCGTGAGCGACAGCACCGGCGGCGCGCCCACCGCGCGCAGGCGCTCGCCGATCTGCAGGTAGGCGGGCCGGAAGTCGTAGCCCCACTCCGAGATGCAGTGGGCCTCGTCCACGGCGGCCATGGCGACCCCGCCCTGGGCCAGGGCCTCGGCCGCATCGGGTGCGCCCAGGGTTTCGGGCGTGGTCATCACCAGCAGGCGCTCGCCCGAGGCCACGCGCTCGAGGGCGCGCTTGCGGGCGCCGCCGCGGACGGTGCCGTCGATCTTCACGCACGGCACGCGCAGGCGTTCGAGCTTGTCGTACTGGTCGCGCATCAGCGCCAGGAGCGGCGAGATCACCAGCACGGGCTTCGAGAGCACCATCGACGGGATCTGGTAACAGGCGGACTTGCCGAAGCCGGTGGGCAGCACCATCAGTGTGTCCTGACCGCTCAGGACCGCATCGATGACCTCCTCCTGCTCCGGGTGCAGGCGCTGGATGCCGAGCCGCGCGGCGGCCTTGCGCATGGCGGCCAGGCGCTCCTCCGGCGTGTCCAGCGGAACCTCGCCCTCGAAGACGGGGCCGAGGTCTTCCGGTAGCACCAGCTCGGGGCCGAGGTCCTCTTCCTCCTCTTCCTGGGAGAGCGCGCCCACGGCATCGGCCTGGGCTTCGAGCTCGGCCGATGCGGTACCGAGCTCGTCGAGGGCCTCCTCGCCGACGATCGGCTTGTCCGGTGCGGCGGCCGCCGGCGCATCGCGCACCATGCGGCGCCGGCGGGTGCGAACCGGCGGGGGCTCTTCGTCGAGGTCGTCGAGCAGTTCGTCGGTCGCGACCTCGACGGGGCCACGTGCCGGCGCTTCGGCGTCGGCCTCGCTCGCGAACTGCGCGTCTTCCGCGACCCGGGTCGCCTCGGCGGCCTCGGTTTCGCCGGTCTGCGCATCCACTGCATCGTGCTCGGCATCCACCGCATCGTGCTCGGCCACCGTCTTGCGCGCGGCCTTCTTGCGGGGGCTCGCCTTCTTGCGGGTGGCCGGTTTGCTGGCGGCGGCGGTCTTGCGGCTGGTGGCCTTCCTGGTCGTGGCCGTCTTGCGCGCGGCGGTCTTGCGCGTCGCGGTCTTCTTGCGCGCGGTCGACGGCTTCGGTTCGTCGGTGCTCGCGCTGGCCTTCTTGCGCGTGGCGCGACTCGACGCGGTCTTCTTGCGCGCACTCGACGCGGTCGCCGCCTTCTTGCGCGCGGGCTTGGCCGCGGCTCCTCCGGCGGTCTTCTTGCGGGTGGCCTTCTTCCGGGAGGGCTTCGCGTCCGCGTTCTTCGACGGGTCGGTGCCTTTGCCCCGGGGGCCGTTCTCGTCCGATTCAGCCACGCTTCGCCTTTGCGCGCAGGGATCCCACCCCGGGGCGCGCAGGAGAGAGGCCGGAAGTCGCAGGGGCGCTCTCTACCGAGGCGGAGCCGCGTCGTCCGTCCATGGACGCGCCGCGGGAACGCCCTTTCGATACCGCATTCCTCGCGCGTCACCAACCCCGGCCTCGGGCGGACCCACACATAGGGGTCACCCGCATCGTGATCCCCACGGGGGCGAGGTCGTCCGGATCCGGTAAGCTGCGGACCGCGCCGACCCCGACCCCGGAGTGCGGCGACCCTCATCCCGGAGCCCTCATGACCCCCAGCGACCCCACCATCCGAGAGAACCTGACCACCCTGCAGATCCACCTGCGCAGCCAGAAGAACGGCCGTGCGGGCGAGCTATCGGGCGTGATCGAAGCGATCGCGCTGGCCGCGAAGTCGATCGCGCACAAGGTACGGCGCGCCCGCATCGACGACGTGCTCGGCGCGGTCGGGGCGCAGAACCTGCACGGCGAGGAGCAGCAGAAGCTCGACGTGATCGCCGACGACCTGATCCTGCACTGCCTGCGCGAGCGGCACGACGTGGCGGTCTTCGCTTCCGAGGAGCAGGACGAACCGGTGGTGCTCCGCCCTCGCAGCGACGGCGGTCGCTACTGCGTGGTGGTGGATCCCCTCGACGGCTCCTCGAACGTCGACGTGGCGGTGAGCGTCGGCACGATCTTCAGCATCCTCGAGAACGACCAGCCCGACGAGACCACGGACCAGGCGCCGCTCCAGCCGGGCACCCGGCAGCTGGCGGCCGGCTATGTGCTCTACGGATCGTCCGTGGTGATGGTCTTCACCATGGGCGAGGGCGTGGACATGTATGTGCTCGACCCGGTGGTGGGCGAGTTCCTGCTGGTGCAGGAGGGTCTGCGCATCTCCGAGGAGAAGAAGATCTACTCGGTGAACGAGGCCTACGTGAACGACTTCGAGGACGGCATGCGCGCCTACCTCGACTACGCACACGGCGCCGGCTACGGCAGCCGCTACATCGGCTCGATGGTGGCCGACGTCCACCGGACTCTTCTCAAGGGTGGCGTGTTCATCTACCCCGCCACGACCAAGGCGCCGGGGGGCAAGCTCCGGCTGCTCTACGAGGGCAACCCCATGGCCATGCTGGTGGAGCAGGCAGGCGGGGCCGCCGCGTGCGGGGCGGGCCGCATCCTCGACGTCACGCCCACCAAGCTGCACCAGCGCACGCCGGTGATCATGGGCTCGTCGGCCGAGGTCGCCCACGTGACGCGGCACGCCTGAGCCGTGCGCCTCGCCAACCGCGACGGGCGATTGCTGCTGCTGGGCGCGGACGGCACCCGGGGGCTCGACGTCGCCGAGGCGTCGGGCGGACGCTTCGGCCCCGACCCCATGGTCGCGCTGGCCTCGCTCGATGCGCTGCGCGACTGGGCCGCAGGCCAGGATCCCGCGCAGGGCGCACCGGTCGATCCCGCGGCGTTGGGGCCGTGTGTGCCGTCCCCGGCCAGCGTGTTCGCCATCGGCCTCAACTACCGGGACCACGCCGAAGAAGCCGGTCTCGAGGCGCCCAAGGCGCCCATGGTCTTCACCAAGTTTCCGAGCTGCCTCGCCGGCCCCCACGCCACCGTGCCGCTCCACTCGGAGCGCGTGGATTGGGAGGTCGAGCTGGTCGTGGCGATCGGCCGCGGCGGTCGCGCGATCGCCGAAGCGGATGCCCTGGATGCAGTGGCGGGCTACTGCGTCGGCCAGGACATCTCGGACCGGGCGCTCCAGTTCAAGGACCGACCGCCGCAGTTCTCCCTGGGCAAGTCACTCGACGCCTATGGCCCGATCGGTCCGGCCCTGGTCACCCTGGACGAGGTGTCCGACCCCCTCGATCTGGGGCTCACCTGCGACGTGGGCGACGAGCGCATGCAGGATGGTCGCACCCGGGACATGATCTTCGCGGTTCCCGAGCTGGTGGCCTACCTGTCGCGCCATTGCCCGCTTCGGCCGGGCGACTTGATCTTCACGGGGACACCGGCAGGGGTGGGTTCGGTGCGCGAGCCGCGCCGCTACCTGGCCCATGGCGAGGTGCTGACCAGCCGCATCGAGGGCCTGGGCGAGCTGCGCAATCGCTGCGAGCGGGCGGACTAGTCCGACCCTTGCGCGTCCTGATCGCCGGTTGCGGCTACGTGGGTACGGCGCTCGGCCACCAGCTGCTCATGGCGGGCCACGAGGTCGTGGCCCTTCGGCGGGACCCGAGCGGTCTCGACCCGGGCCTGGGGCCCGTGGCGGCCGACCTGCTCGACGGCCCCGGCCTGCGTCGGGTGTTGCCACCCGGGCTCGACGCGGTGGTGCACCTCACCTCGGCGGCGAATGCCGAAGCCGGTTCGTATCGCGATGCCTACGTGCGGGGACTCGAGAACCTGCTCGATGCGCTGCCGTCCGGGGTCGGCCGAGTGCTGCACGCATCGAGTACCGGCGTGTACGGCCAGCGCGACGGCAGCGTCGTGGACGAGACGTCGCCGACGGAGCCGACCGACGAGAACGGGCAGATCCTGTTGGCCGGCGAGGCCCTTCTCCATGACCGGCTCCCGGACGCCGTCGTCGTCCGCTTCGGCGGGATCTACGGACCGGGCCGCCGGAGCATGCTCGACCGCATCGCGCGCGGGCAGGGCGGCCCCGCCCCGGGTCCGCCTCGCTACACCAACCGCATCCACCGCGACGACTGCGCCGGGGTGCTTCGTCACCTCTTGCAGCTGCCCACACCCCAGGATTGCTACCTCGGGGTCGACGACGACCCGGCGGCGGAGGCCGAGGTCGTGGCCTGGGTGGCCGAGCGGCTGGGCGTGCCCGTGCCCCCGCCGAGCCCGCCGCGTGCGGGATCCCGGCGCGCCCGCGGCAATCGCCGATGCAGCAACGCGCGCCTGCGCGCCAGCGGCTACGCGTTCGCCTACCCGAGCTTTCGCGAGGGCTACGCGGCGCTGCTCGCGGGCCCGTAGAACCGGGCCCCGCGCGCGGGGAGCGCTCGATCCCATCGGGCCCGGCCCGATGCTGGGGGGCCAGCGATCGCAGGGCTAGGCTCTGCCGGCTGCGAAGGCGCCGGGCAAGGGCGCGCAGGAGGGGTCGACGATGGGTTCCACGAAGACGGTCCGTGCGTGGGTGGTCCTGCTGGCCATGCTGCTCGTCGCCACGGGCGTGCAGGCCGGCACACGGGTCGAGACCACGACGAAGCGGCTCGACCGCCCGGACCGCAAGCCCGAGGACTCGACGCTCCGCATCCAGGGTCGCCGCATGCGCGTCGATGCCCGGGGCGATCGAAGCACGCTGCTGTTCGACGCGGGCGAAGAGACCGCCTGGCTCCTCGACCATCGCAAGAAGACCGTCTTCAAGGTCGATGCGGGCACCACGCGCGCGGTGGCCTCGAAGATCGACGAGACCCGCGACCTCATGCGCGAGCGCCTCAAGAACCTGCCGCCCGAGCAGCGCGCCCAGATGGAGCGCCTGCTCGCCGGGGCGACGCCGCAGCAGACCCCTGCGGTCGAGGCCCCGCCGCCCCCGCAGATCGTGCTGCGCGCCACGGGCGCGCGCGACGCCATCTCGGGCGTGGCCTGCGACGAGGTCGAAGTGCTGCGTGACGGCCGCCGGGTGGCCGAGGTCTGCCGGGCGACCTTCGAGGACGCCGGGGTGCCCGAGAAGGACTTCGCGATCATGCGCGATCTGGGCGGGTTCCTGCGCGACACCGTCTCGCAGATGGTCCCGGGCAACCTCCAGCAGGCCCAGCAGGACGGCTTCGCGGCACTCGAGTCGATGGAGGGCCTCGACGGGATCCCCATGCGCGTGCGCGCGTACGACAAGGACCGCGCCGTCAGCGAGACCCTGATCACGTCGATCGCCGCCGAGCGGGTCGAGGCCGCGGCCTTCAAGGTGCCCGACGGCTACCAGGGCGGCTTCTCGCTCGACGCACTGCGCGACCAGCGCTAGCCGGGGCGCGGATCGCTAGGCCGGACCGTCCTCGTCGCTGCGTCGCGCGGCGACCTTCACGTGCCAGGCGGCGACGTCCTTGCCGTCGAGCGCGACGCCGATCTTGCTGACCTCGGCCCAGTAGATGCCCGGGATCGCGCGACCGGCCTGCTCGAGGGTGGTGCGCACCGCGTGCTCGAGACTCTCTTGCGAGCTTCCGGTCACCTCGACGACGTAGTCGCGCGGCCGGGGCACGAAGGGGTCCTGCTCCAGATTGCCGATGAACCGGCGGCGCGCGCGTTCGACCCCGCCCCGGAAGAGGATCTCGGCCTCCTCCTCGGGGAGGTCGAGGTCCTCTCGGAGGCGCCGCAGGAACTGCTCCTCTTCGGGGTCGAGGCGTTGGTCTTCGAGCACCTGCTCGATGGCGCGTCCGTAGACCTCGTGGGCCACGTCGCGATGCACCCGCGCCACGGCGTCGGGTTGCAGGCGCAGCAAGCGTCGCAGGTGGGCGAGCTGGGAGGCCTCTTCGTCGGAGACCGCCTGGTCCACGAGGCAGTGCTCGAGGAAGCGCCGGTAGAGTCGAACGCAGCCGGTGTGCAGCCGCTCGAGCGCGACGGCGTGCTCGGCGATCGCCGTGCTCAGGTGGTCTTCCGAAATCTCGGTGAGACAACCCGCTTCGGCGAGCAACCGCTCGACCGTGCGCATGGCTTCCGCACGCGCACCGCCGCCGAGGAGTCGGCCGAGCCGGCCGGGAGTTCGTCTGTCGTCGAAGGGTTCGGGCATGCCGCCAGCAAAGCACGCCCGACGGCTCGATGCTAGGAGCGCGAGGTCGGTGGCCGCGGGCTATTCGCCCGGGACGAGATTCTCGAAGCGCGTCTTGTCGCGGGCCTTCATGTAGGCGTCGTGGGGCCGGATGCGGCCCTCCTTGACCAGGGCGAACAGCGCATCGTCCATGCCGAGCATGCCGTCCTTCTTGCCGGACTGGATGATCGAATCGATCATCGGCGTGTTGCCCTCGCGGATCACGTTGGGGAGCCCCTGGGTGCGGAGCAGGATCTCGTTGACCGCGGCGCGGCCCTTGCCGCTGGCCGTCGGCAGCAGCAGCTGCGACACCACGGCGGCCAGCGACTCCGAGAGGCTGATTCGGACCTGCGGCTGCTCGCTGGCCGGGAATGCATCGATGATGCGGTCGATCGTCTTGCCCGCTCCGTTGGTGTGGAGCGTGCCGAACACGAGCAGGCCCATCTCCGCGGCGGTGATCGCCATGGCGATGGTCTCGCGGTCGCGCATCTCGCCCACCAGCACGACGTCGGCGTCCTGACGCACGGAGGCGCGCAGGGCGGCCGAGAACGTCTTCGAGTGCTCCCCGACTTCGCGGTGGGAGAGCACCGACTGCTGGTTCTGGTGCACGAACTCCACCGGATCCTCGATGGTCACGATGTGCCGCGAGCTCTCGCAGTTGATCTTGTTCACGATCGCGGCCAGGGTCGTCGACTTGCCCGAACCCGTGGGGCCGGTCACGACCACCAGGCCCTGCCGCAGATCGGCGAGGCCCGCGATCGAATCCGGAAGGTTCAGATCTTCGAGAGAGACGATCTCTTCGGGAATGATGCGGAACACGGCGCCTGGCCCGTACTCCTGGGCGAAGTAGTTGGCGCGGAAGCGCGCCACGCCTTCGAGCCCGTAGGCGAAGTCGAGGTCGTTGTCGCGTTCGTAGTCGCCCCAGTGCCGTTCGCTGGCGATCTCCTGCAGCATGGAGCGCAGTCCGGCCTCCGAGAGGGCATCGCGCCCCTCGACCGGTTCGAGGGCCCCGTGCACGCGGATGCGTGGTTCGAGACCCGAGACCAGGTGCAGGTCGGACCCGCCCTTGTCCTTCAGGTAGTGGAGCAGCGCGTCGATCTCGGCCACGTCGTCTCCTAGCCCTGGATCCGCTTCGGGTCTTCGCAGTTGAGAAGGGCCTCTTCGCGGGTGATGGTGCCCTCGGCGACCAGCGCGTTCAGCGAGTCGTCGAGCAGGCACATGCCCTGGGAGGCTCCCGTCTGCAGCACCGAGAGGATCTGGAAGGTCTTGTTCTCGCGGACGAGGTTCCCCACGGCCTTGTTCATGACCAGGATCTCGAGGGCGGGCACGCGCCGCGTGCCGTCGGCCGCAGTCACCAGCCGCTGCGAGACCACCGCCCGCAGGCTCTCGGACACCATGTTTCGGATCTGGTCCTGCTGGTCGGCAGGGAACACACCGACGATGCGGTTCAGCGTCCGGATCGCGTTGTTCGTGTGCAGGGTGCCGAGCACCAGGTGGCCGGTCTCGGCCGCGGTGAGCGCGAGCGAGATGGTCTCGAGGTCGCGAAGTTCGCCGATCACGATCACGTCCGGGTCTTCGCGCAGGGCCGCGCGGAGGGCGCGGGCGAACGACTCGGTGTGCGGCCCCACGTTGCGCTGGTTCACCACGCAGCGCTTGGAGGGATGCAGCACCTCGATCGGATCTTCGATCGTGAGGATGTGCTCTCGGCGCTCCTCGTTGATGATGTCGACCATGGCGGCCAGCGTGGACGACTTGCCGCAGTTCGCGGGGCCCGTGACCAGCACCAGCCCCTGATGGTAGTTCGTGAACTTGGCCAGGGTCGACGGCAGGCCCAGGTCTTCGAGGCCCGGCGGCGTCGGAGGCAGGCTGCGGAACACGCCATCGGTGCCGCGCTGCTGGCGATAGGCGTTCACGCGGAACCGGCCGAGGTTCGGAACGGTGTAGGCGAAGTCGAGCTCGCCGCGCTCCTCGAACAGCGCGCGCTGTTCACCCGTCATGGCCGAGAGCACCGCCTGCTCCGAGCGCGCGGGGTCGATCACGGCGTCGGCCTGGGGCTCGAAGCGCCCGGCCAGCCGCAGCCGCAGGGGCGTTCCTGCGTGCAGGTGGATGTCGCTCGCGCCGGCCTCGACGCCCCGGCGCAGCAGCGCCAACAGGTCGTCCGAGCCCTCGGCCGGCGACTCGCCGGCGCGGGCTCGTGCGGGCGCCGGCGCCGCGAGGTCGAGGCCCTCGTCCGCCTGGGATGCAGGGGCCGCGGCCTGGTTCTCGGAAGCGGGCGCGGCCGAGAGGGAAGTCGGCTCGAGTTCGAGTGCGCCGTCGTCGCTTGGGGGGGCGATGGCCTCGGGCGCACTCGGCGTGGGCGTCGGCTGCACCCGCGGAGCCGGAGCGTCGTCGACCGGGCTCGCTTCGGCCGCCGGCTGGGCGAGCGGTGCGGGCTTCGGCGCAGGTGCATCGACCTCGGGGCTCGCGTCGGCCTGGGCGACCGCCTTCTGGGCGCGTTGGCCGACCTTCTGCTCGCGGTGCTTGGCCACCACCTGCTCGCGGGCGCGCAGGATGCGCTGCAGCCCGGCTTCGTCCACGAAACCGAGCTCGACGAGCAGGTGACCGAGATTGTGGTCCCCGCCCCGACGCCCCTGTTCGCGGGTGGCTTCCTCGAGCTGATCGAGGGTGATCATCTTCAGGTGGAGCGCGATGCGCCCGAGCAGCGGCATCGGCCGCGGAGAGTCCGGCATCCCCGGGTCATCGGCCGGGCAGCCGCGGCGCTGTAGGGGCGCCGTGCCGAGGGCGGGCCTAGGACGCGACGGGCAGGCGCACGGCGACGCGGGTTCCGGCGCCCGGCTCGGACTCCACGAGCAGTTCGCCCCCGTGCTGGCGGACCACCTGCCAGGCGATCGCCATGCCGAAGCCCTCTTCGCCGTCGGCGCCCACCACCGGGTCGAAGGCGCGGTCGAGCTCTTCGGGGCTCATGCCCTGGCCGTCGTCCTCGATGCGGACCACGGCCTGGTCGTCTTCCCAGGCGGTCTCGACGCGGATGCGGCCCTCGGGCTCGATCGACGTGCACGCCTGGAGCAGCAGGTCGGTGAAGATCTGCTTCAGCTCCTGGGGGGAGCCCGCCACGGCCGGAACGTCGGTGCAGTTCACCTCCACCTGCGCGCCGTAGCGGACGTGGGGCGCGAGCATGCGTACCAGCGACTGGATCATGCCGTTCAGCTCCACGGTCTCCCGCACGGTCTGCTCGCCCCCGGCCAGGCCCTTGAGGTCGCGCACCACCGAGGCGATGCGATCGAGCCCTTCGAGCGACTCGCCGAGGAGGTCCACCGACTCGGCGAGATCGACCTGCGCGGTGTCGCCCACCCCGGCGTCGGCCAGCTGCTCGAGCTGTTTGCGCAGGAAGCCCAGGTTGGTGCGCACGTAGGCGACCGGGTTGTTGATCTCGTGCGCGATGCCCGCGGCGAGGCTCCCGACGGCGCGCAGCCGGCTGGTGGTGAGCAGCTTGCGCCGCAGGGCCACCACTTCGCGCAGGTCGCGCACGACCAGGATCAGGCCGAGCGGCATCGCGCGCTTGTCGCGCAGCAGCGTCGAGGCGAGGGCTACCGGTACGGTGCCGGAGACGCCCACCACCTCGGTCTCGCGGTCGGGCACTTCGGTCAGCGGGTCGCCCGCCAGCGCCGGGATGAACTCCGAGGCGGGAAGCCCCTCGAGGTCGGATGCGGATACGCCCAGGATGCCGCCCAGCGCCGCGTTGGCCGAGCGGATGCGGCCGTCCACGTGGAGCAACGCGACCCCGTCGCCGAGGCTCGCGAGGATCTCGTTGGCGAACGTGCGCGGCGCGAGCAGTGAATGGCCGTAGCGGTGGAAGCTCCAGGCGATGGTTCCGCCGAGAAACGCGAACGACGCGGTCCCGAACCGCGGCGGATGCTGGCCCAGCAGCGGCAGCAGCCCGTCGGTGAGCGAGGCCACGACCATCGGCACCAGGATGCCGGCCGCCAGCACGCGCACCTGCGCGCGCTCGGCGGGCGACAGGCTCGGCGAGGCGCCCACCGCCAGACCCAGGCCGGTGCTGAGGCACGCCATGGTGAAGGCGTAGAACGCCAGGTAGGCGGGGCCGAGCTGGTAGGACCACCCCCAGTTGGTCTCGACGATGCCGGGGTGGATCCAAGGGGTCGCGAGGTCCACGACGAAGAAGCCGAAGGCCAGGGCGAACAAGAAGGGCAGGGTGCGTCGAAGCCGCGGGCCGTCGCGCCCGGTGGCCGAGGCGAGCACCTGCAGGCCCAGGGGCCCGATCGCCACCCACCCGATGCTCGACACCTTGACCAGCCACAGCGCCTCGGCCGCGCTGCCGGCGGAGTTCCACAGCACCTCGCAGAACGACCAGACGATCGCGCCCGCCACCAGCAGGGCGGCGGCGCGGTTGGCGCGGTGCTCGATCCGACCGCTCAGGAAGACCGCGAGCAGCATCGACGACGCTACGCAGGCCAGGAGCGGTACGAGCAGATAGAGCGCACGCATGTCCAACGCCGATCTTCGGAGCCCCGCCGAGCCGACTTGATGGCGGCGCTGCTCGGCTGCGTGGGAGGTCGCTACCCTCCCGCCCCCAACCAGCCCGGAGCGGCCGATGAGCTTCCAGACCGACGACCTGCGCATCGAGGACCTGCGGCCCCTGTTGCCGCCCGCCATCCTCATGGAAGAGCTCCCCTTGGGGGAGGGCCATGCGCGGACGGTGGCGCTCGGGCGCCGCGACATCCAGCGCGTGCTGCACGGCGACGACGATCGGCTCGTGGTGGTGGCCGGTCCGTGCTCGATCCACGACCCGGAGGCCGCCATCGAGTACGGGCAGCGCCTGGCCAAGGTCGCTGCCGAGTACCAGGGCGACCTCTGCGTCGTGATGCGGGTCTACTTCGAGAAGCCGCGCACCACGGTGGGGTGGAAGGGCCTGATCAACGACCCGCATCTCGACGAGACCTTCGTGATCAACGAGGGCCTGCGCCGTGCGCGGCGTCTGCTGCTCGACGTCGCCGACCTCGGACTGCCGGCGGGTTGCGAGTTTCTTGACACGATCATTCCGCAGTTCATTGCCGACGTCGTCGCCTGGGGCGCCATCGGCGCACGCACGTCCGAGAGCCAGGTGCACCGCGAGCTGGCTTCGGGTCTGTCCATGCCGGTGGGTTTCAAGAACGCGACCGACGGCAACGTGCAGGTGGCGCTCGACGGGATCCGCTCGGCGCGGGGCGCGCATCATTTCTTGTCGGTGACCAAGCAGGGCGTCGCGGCGATCGTGGCGACGGCCGGCAACCCCGATTGCCACGTGATCCTGCGCGGGGGAAGCGGTGGCCCCAACTGGGATGCCGAGAGCCTTGCCGACACGACGGCCGCCCTGGCCGGGGCCGACCTGCCCCAGCGCGTGATGATCGACTGCTCCCACGCCAACAGCGGCAAGAGCCACGAGGCCCAGCCCGACGTCGTGCGCGGCGTCGCCAAGCAGGTGGCCGACGGCAACGACCACGTGATCGGCGTGATGCTCGAGAGCTTCCTCGAAGACGGCCGTCAGGACCTTCGCCCGGGCGGCACGCTCGTGCGCGGCCAGAGCATCACCGACGCCTGCATGGGTTGGGAGCGCAGCGAGCCCCTGTTCGGCGAACTCGCCGAAGCCGTGCGCGCACGCCGCGCCCAGCGCGGCTGACGCGAGCGCTCGCGCGACTCCGCGGTGAGCTTCGGCTCGACCCAAGGGTGAGCTTCGGCTCGCCTCAGCGAGCGTCAGCTGGCGGAGGGTGCGCTCTCGGTGCCCGGCGCCGGGCCGAGGTTCTTCTCGCGGAGCCGCTCGAGCAGGTCGTCGGGGCTTCCATCGGCCAGCACTTCCTGGAACTGCGAACGGAAGCTCGAGACCACGCTCACGCCTTCGATGACCACGTCGATCACCAGCCACGGGCCTTCGCGCTTTCGCAGCCGGTAGTCGACGGTGGTTCCGTCGGCTTCTCCGCCCAGGATGCGCGTCTTCACGGTGACGTCGCCCCGTGGCTCGAGCCGCTCTTCCACGATCTCGACCGACTGCTGGTTGAACCCTTCGATGCGCGACCCGTAGTTCTCCGAGAGGTAGTTCTTGAACTCCTCGATGAAGGCATCACGCTGCTCCGGCGAGAAGCGCTTCCAGTTGCGCGCGAGGACCAGCCTGGAGATGGTGGCCCAGTCGAAGCGCTCGAGGGCGATCGCTTCGATCTGCTCCTGGCGCTGGGGCTGCGAGAGGTCGCCGTCGCGCAGGACGGTGAGCACCTGCTCGACGGTCTCGTCCACCACGGCCCGCGCACCGGCCGTGGCCTCTGTGGCACCCGCCGCGCCCGAGAACGGCGCGCCGAAGCCCAGGAGCAGCGCGCAGAGCGCGCTCGCTGCCAATCGTCGCACCACGCTACTCCTCGTCCTCGAGGTAGTAGAGGTCATCCGTTGCGCCTCCTTCGGGGGCCCGGCCGTCGCGGATGCGGGTCTCGCGATTCTGGATCCAGGCATTGCGTACGAATACGTAGTAGTCGAGCGCCGTCTCGCGGTTGTCGCGGGCCGCTTCGAGGAAGGCCGCGCGATCGTTCACGATGTCCACCAGTCGAAGCGGCAGGGTGACCTCCAACCCGAGGAACCAGGTGTGGGGGCGCGACAGGATGTCGACCGGCAGGGCCGCCGTGTCGCGCACCGTCGACGGGCCGAGCAGCGGGATCACGAAGTAGGCCCCCGACGGCACGCCCCAGACCGCGAGGGTCTGGCCGAAGTCCTCGTCGTTGTCCGGCACCTCGGCGATGGTCGCCACGTCGAACAGCCCGAGGATGCCGATGGTGCTGTTGATCGTGAATCGACCGAAGTCCTGGAAGGCCGCCACCGGCTTTCCCTGGAGCAGGTCGTTCACGAAGACCATGGGCATGTCGAGGTTGTCGAAGAAGTTGGCCACCGAGTCCTGGACGGGCTCGGGAAGCACGGCGTCCCAGCCCGTAGCCACCGGCTCGAGGGCGTAGCGGTCCACCCCCTCGTTGAACTGGAAGATCCCTCGGTTCATGCGCACCCAGGGGTCGGGCCGCTCGGGCGTCGCGCACGCGGGGAGAACCAGCAGCCCCAGCAGGAGCACCAGGCCGTTTCGTCGCAGGATGGGTCGGGTCACTCGCTGCCTCCGCTCTCGAAGCTGGTCACGATCCGATTCACGAGTCGCTCGATGCTGAACGCGCTTCCGGTGAACGAGAGGTCGTCGCCGGAAACGAGCAGGTCCTCTTCGGCGCCCGGTTCGAGGGACACGAACTGGTCCCCCAGCACGCCGGCGGTCCGGATCGATGCAAAGGTATCGATCGGAAGCGCGAGATCCGGGTCGATGTCGATGGTGATGCGCGCCCGCAGGTCGTCACTCAGCCCGATGCGCCGAACCTGGCCCACCTTCACGCCCGAGATCATCACCGGGGCGCGTTCGGTCAGGCCGCCGATCTCGTCGAACGTCGCGTGGAGCTCGAGGCCCGACGGGCCCTTGTAGTTGAGCCCGCCCACCTTCACCGAGAGATAGCCGATCGCGCCCAGTCCGATCAGGACGAACAGGCCGACGGCGAAGTCTCTGCTGCGGTTGGACTGCATGCTCCCCCTACTCTAACCCGACCCTCGCCGCCCGGCCCGGCCCGAGCCCGCCCGGCGCCCGAGCCGCCCTGGTTGGATGCAGCGGGCCCCTCGAGGATTCAGACGCCCCAGAAGGCGGTGATCACGTAGTCGGCCAGCAGGATCGCCACCGAGCCGGTCACCACGGTCCGAGTGGTGGCGTGGCTCACCGCTGCGGCGCTGCGGCCGGCGGCCATGCCGCGATGGGTCGCGATCCAGGCGACCAGCAGCCCGAAGACCGTGGCTTTGAGCACGCTGCCTGCCACGTCTTCACGGAAGTCCACGGCGGCCTGCAGGCCGCTCGTGTAGACGCCGCCGTCGAGGCCCAGGAACGCCACGCCCACCAGGTAGCCGCCGCCGATCCCGAACAGGATGAACAGGGCCGACAGCAGCGGCATCGCCAGGCTCATGGCCACGGCCTTCGGGGCCACCACGAAGTGGAGCGGGTCGACCGCCATGGTGCGCATCCCGTCGAGCTGCTCGGTGGCCCCCATCATGCCGATCTCGGCGGTCATGGCCGACCCGGCCCGGCCCGTGACGAGCAGGCCGGTCAGGACCGGCCCCAACTCGCGGATCAGCGACAGGCCGACGACCGACCCCAGCGACTCTTCGGCGCCGAAGCGCACCAGCGTGTTGTAGCCCTGGAGCCCCAGCACCATGCCGACCGCGATCCCCGACGTGCAGACGATCGCGAGCGAGCGCACGCCCGTCTCGAAGAGCTCGCTCGACAGGCGCGAAAGCCGGTAGGGGGGGCGCAGCGCTGCGCGGGCCATGGCCGCCAGGAACACGGTCATGCGACCGAACTCCAGGATCACGCTGCTGCCGCGCGCGCCCAGGCGCTCGACGGCGCCACGTACGCCCGTCGCCGGGGATTCCATCGCCGGTTGCACCGCCGCGGCGGCCTAGCGAGCGGGCTTCGGCGCAAACTGCGCCGACACCACGCGGAAGGCCCCATCTTCGAGCGAGGCTTCGGTGGCGAGGTCATGCGTCTCACAACGCGCAGCCTCGAGCACGTCCCCCAGCACCGGGGCGACCCGAGCCAGGGTCGCCTCGTTCGCGGCGAGGGTGAGCGTCTCGACCTCGCGTCCCATGCCGACTTCGGCATCGGCCTTGGCCTTGTTGATGGACGCCAGCGCGGCCGCCGCCAGGTCGAAGCTGCCCGGGTCGTCCGGGGGTGCGATGTCGGCAAAGTCGGCATGGCCCGGCCAGGGCGCACGGTGGATGCTCGGCGCATCGTGCTCGTCGGCGAATGCCCAGGACCAGATCTCCTCGGTGATGTACGGCATCACCGGCGCGAGCAGGCGCAGCAGCACGTCGAGGCCCAGGCGTAGCGAAGTGGTGGCCGAGCCGCCGTCGGCGTCGTCGCGGCGCGCGCGCACCTTCACCAGCTCGAGGTAGCTGTCGGTGAACTGCGACCAGAAGAAGCTCTCGGTGTCGGCGAGGGCGTGCGCGTAGTCGAACCCGTCGAGCTTCCGGGTCGAAGCCTCGACCAGCGCGCGCAGCTTCGCGGCGAACGCGCGGTCGAGTTCGCAGTGGACCGGATGCACGGGCCCTTCCTGCGACAACACGAACTTGCCCGCGTTCCAAAGCTTGGTCTGGAGCCGCTTGCCGATCTTCCACACGCTCTCGTCGAAGGCGGTGTCCACGCCCAGCCGCGCACTGGCAGCCCAGTAGCGCGCCGCGTCGGCGGTGTACTTGTCGAGCAGTTCGAGCGGCGTCACCACGTTGCCCTTGCTCTTCGACATCTTCTTGCGGTCCGGGTCGAGAATCCAACCCGAGAGCAGGATGTGGTGCCACGGAACCGTGCCGTGGTGGAGCCAGGCCTTGGCGATGGTGTAGAAGGCCCAGGTTCGGATGATCTCGTGGGCCTGCGGCCGGATGTCGGCGGGGAAGAGTCGCTCGTGACGCTCGGGGTCGTCTCCCCAATGTGACCCGATCTGGGGGGTCATGGAGCTGGTGAACCAGGTGTCGAAGATGTCTGCTTCACCCGTGAAGCCGCCCGGCTTGTCGCGCTGGGACTCGTCGTAGCCCTCGGGCACGTGGATCATGGGGTCGATGGGGAGCTGCTCGACCGCGGGCAGGATCGGCTGGCCGTGATCGGGCTCGCCGCTCTCGTCGAGCGGGTACCAGACCGGGATGGAGACGCCGAAGAACCGCTGGCGGGACAGGCACCAGTCGAGGTTCAGGTTCTCGGTCCAGTCGCGAAAGCGCGCGTGCATGAAGGGCGGATGCCACGCGATGGCCTCGCCCATGGCGAGCAGGTCGGCCTTCTTGTCGAGCAGGCGGCAGAACCACTGCCGCGTCGGCAGGATCTCGAGCGGGCGGCGGCCGCGCTCGTAGAACTTCACCGGGTGCTCGATGGCTTCGGGCTCGTCCACCAGCGCCGCGCCCTGTCCATCGGGCGCCGAGCCGGGCTCGCGGAGCATCTCGACCACGCGCTCCCGGGCCTTGTGCACGGCCAGCCCCTCGAGTTGGTCGTAGGCCTGGTTGGCCGCCTCGGGTGCGAGGCTCTCGAAGGCGCCTTCGCCGAAGCGGATCGGCACGAAGCGGCCGTCGCGTCCGACCACCTGGCGCAGCGGGAGATCCTGCTCGCGCCACCAGTCCACGTCGGTCTGGTCGCCGAAGGTGCAGACCATCAGGATGCCGGTGCCCTTCTCGGGGTCGGCACGCTCGCTGGGAAAGATCTCGACCGGTGCGTGGAAGAGCGGCGTGCGGGCGCGTCGTCCGAACAGGCCTCGAAAGCGCTCGTCTTCGGGGTGCGCCGCCACGCCCGCGCAGGCCGCCAGCAGCTCAGGGCGTGTGGTGGCGATGGTGAAGCTCTCGTCGCCGTCCACCAACGTGAACCGCAGGTGGTGATAGGCGCCGGGGATCGTGCGCTCTTCGGACTCGGCCTGGGCGACGGCGGTCTGGTCGTCGAGGTCCCACATGAACGGCGCCTCGGCGAGGAACACGTGGCCCTTGGCATGCAGGTCGAGGAACGAGCGCTGGGCCGTGCGCCGGCAGTGCTCGTCGATGGTCTGGTACTCCTGCCGCCAGTCCACCGAGAGGCCGGCGCGGGACCAGAGTTCGCGAAAGGCCGTCTCGTCCTTCGCCGTGAGCTCTTCACAGAGTTCGATGAAGTTCTGGCGCGAGATGCCGCGCGGGCGCTCCTTGCGGCGCTTGGCGTTGGCCTCGCCGACCTCGAGCCCGGCCTCGTAGGGCAGCCGCGGGTCGCAGCGCACGTGGTAGTAGTTCTCGACCCGGCGCTCGGTGGGGAGGCCATTGTCGTCCCAGCCCAGCGGGTAGAAGATGTTCTTGCCGAGCATGCGCTGGTAGCGCACCACCACGTCGGTCTGCGTGTAGGAGAAGATGTGCCCCACGTGGAGCGAACCCGACACCGTGGGAGGAGGCGTGTCGACGACGAACGTCTCCTCGCGAGGGCGCGAGGGGTCGTAGTGATAGGTCCCGTCGCGCTGCCAGCGCTCGTGCCAGCGCCGTTCGGCCTCCGCCGCTTCGAAGTGGCGGGGCAGGGCGGCGGGGTCCACCGTCTTGCGTCGCGTGCCGTTCATCGCGGGTAGCCTAGGCGAGGGGCCCCGAGGCGTCAGCGCCGGCCGCGACGGAGGGTCTGTTCCACCGTCAGCCCCGGCCCCCGCGTAGGGTCTGCTCCACCAGGGTTGCAGCGCGGTCCAGCACGTCGCGCTGCCACGCCGGGTCGTCGGGGCGGAAGACCTCGAGAAGCTCGGCGCGGATCGACCGCCCCTGGTCCGAGTCGGCGTCGCCCCGGCTCCAGAGCCAGTTGTCGGCCCGCATCGCCCAGAAGACCCGCACCGGGTCGAAGGTGCCGAACTCGGCGGCGAAGGCCGTGAGCTCGGTACCGGCGGGAAGCGACTCCTCGAGCCCGATCTCCATCACCCCGTTCAGGGCCGCGGACACCGAGCCGCCATCGGCGGTGCTCTGGACGGACTCGCCGTACCAGTCGCGGCCGCGCGCATAGGCCGGGTGGTCGGGCGGGCACTCGGTGATGAGCTCGGCCACGCCGTAGGGGCCGAGCCCGGTGTGGACGTCGAGCCAGGCCAGTTCGACCGCACCGCGGGTCTCGCGAGCGGCCACGGCACGCAGCGCACGGTTCGAGTCCTCGGCCGCCTGGCCGCCGAACTGCACGCCCTGCGGGTGCACGTATTGGCCGCTCGTCAGCACCGACTGCAACCGGGGCATGCCATGCTCGCTGGCGAAGCCGAGCAGCCGGGCCCGGGCCGCATCGTCGGACTCGGGGTCGAGCCGTTCGGGATTGATCGCATCGAACAGGGCGTCGTAGTCGGGGTTCGCCACGTGGCCTTCGGGGTGGGTCACGAAGTTGCGGTTCAGGTCGACGTTGTGTTCGTTCACGCGGCGCTGCCAGGCGAACCCGAACGGGTTGATGGCGTGCACCAGAAGCAGGCCCGTGTCGGCGGGCACGGAGAGGCCGTCGAGCTGCTCCCCCAGCAGGCGAAGCTGCACGGCACTTCCGGCGAAGCCCTCGACCCCATGCACGCCCGAGCTGAGTGCCACCACCCGCCGCGGGCTCTCGGGCCCCAGGTAGGCCACGTCCACCGCGAGCTCGCCGTCGTTCGGGCCGCGAGCCCGTACGGGTTCGGCCGAGAGGGTGAAGCCGCGGCGCTCGGCACCCTCGAGAAACCGGCGCCGCGCCGTGGCGTAGTCGGGCGAAAACCAGTCGGTCGTGCTCATCGGGTCGAGCCGGTGTGGGCGGTCATCGGGTCGAGCCGGTGGGGCGCGGGGTGGGAGACACCTGTCCAGGATACCGGGACGCCTGGGCCGAGGCTGGCGGCGGGGGCTTCGGCCGGCTGCCGGGGTGGTCCAGGCTGCCGCGAAGGCTCGTTACACTCCGCGCGTGGCCGACGCGACCTTCGAACTGGGACCCCTCGTCTTCGAGGTGGAGCACCGCAGCCCGGGCCCGGGTGGCGGCCCCACGCTACGCGTGCGCGATGCAGCCGGCGAGCGGCTGCGCTTCGACTGCTTTCTCGAAGATGCGCACTGGCACGCGGCCCCGGATGCCGGGGACGCGCTGACCCGCATCCCCGGCCACCTCGACTCGCTCGACTGGACCCTGAGCGAGCTCGGCGTCGACCTCGAGGGGTACCTGGCGAAGGCCGGCTACACCGGTCCCGAGGTGCCCGCCGGCGATGCGCGCGCGGCCTGCCTGGCCGCGGTGGAGTCGGCGCTTCGCAACCCGCCGGCGCAGCTCGATGGGCTTTCGGTGGCGGCGCTGCGCCAGCGGTCGGGCGAGAAGTGGAGGACCTACGGCGAAGAGCCTCTCGCGCTCTGGGTCGCCGACATGGACTATCCGGTCGCCGGTCCCATCCAGCGCCGCATGGCGCGGGCGCTCGCCCTCGGGGAGTTCGGCTACCCGCTGCACCCGGCCCCCACACCGCTTCCGGGACTGTTCGCCGAGCGCATGCGAAGTCGCTTCGGCTGGTCTCCCGACCCGGGTCGCGTGGAGCTTCTCACCGACGTGATGCAGGGCATCTACGTCGCGATCGAGCAGCTCACCGCGGCGGGCGACGGCATCGTGGTGCAGACCCCGATCTATCCGCCGTTCTTCGGGGCGCTGCGCGAGACCGGACGACGGCTCATCGAGAACCCGCTTCGACCCCTCGAAGAGGGTCATGCGCTCGACGTCGACGGATTGCGCGCAGCGGCCGGTGACGCGCGCATGCTGCTGCTCTGCAATCCCCACAACCCGAGCGGCCGTGTCCTGTCCCAGACCGAGCTCGAGGCCATCGCCGAGATCGCGATCGCAAACGACCTCTTGATCGTGAGCGACGAGATCCACGCCGACCTCGTCTACCGCGGGCACCGCCACGTGCCCATTGCGAGCCTCGGGCCCGAGGTCGAGGCGCGCACGATCACCCTGGCGTCGGCCACCAAGGCCTTCAACATCGCCGGGCTGCGTCTGGCGGTGGGCGCCTTCGGCTCGACGGAGCTTCGCAAGCGCTTCCTCGCCTGCCCGCGCCACGTGCGCGGCGGGCTCGGCGCCCTCGGCATCGAGGCCACCGAGGCCGCCTGGCGCCACGCGGACCCGTGGCGCGAAGAGGTGCTCACCTATCTCGAGGCAAACCGCGACTTCGCGCTCGAGACGTTGGCGCGCGACCTGCCCGAGATCCGGCCCACCACGCCGCAGGCCACCTACCTGCTGTGGATGGACTGCTCCGCGCTCGACCTGGCCCCGAGCCCGTACCGGTTCTTCCTCGAGCGCGCGCAGGTGGCGCTGTCCGATGGGCCCGCCTTCGGCAGCCCCGGGGCGGGCCACGCCCGCCTCAACTTTGCGACCTCGCGCGAGATCCTCGCCGACGCGCTCGCGCGGATGACTCGCGCCGTGCGTGAGCGCTAGCCACGCGACGCTGCCAGGTCGCAGGAACGGGAGCGGGGTTGAGGTTCGGTTCGGTCAGGAGGGCGGCGTGCGTCGCATCGCTCGCGTGGCTGCTGTTCGCCACGTCGGGCCAGTCGGCCGCGGGTGCCGAGGAGCGGGTGGTGCCGGTGCGGATCGGCTGGCAGATCCCGGCGGCCACCCAGGGGCAGGTGCTCCAGGTCCTGAAGCGAACCAACGTGCTCGAGGGCCATGGGCTCCAGCCGAGCTTCGTGCCCTTCAGCTACGGCGGTCCCCAGGTGGCGGCGGCCTTCGCAGGCCAGCTCGACGTCTTCTTTGCGGGCGATCAGCCCGCCATCAACCTGATCGCGCGCGGCGGTCGGTGGAAGATCGTGGCGCGTCTGTTCGAGGACGGGGTCGGCGTGATCGTGCCGCCCGACTCGCCGATCGAGACGATCGAGGATCTCCGGGGCAAGGTGGTGGCGAGTTCCTTCGGTTCCGTCGCGCACCGCGATGCGTTCCTGGAGCAGAAGGCGGTCGGCCTCGACCCGTACGAGGACGTCCGCAACGAGAACCTGGACATCCTCGAGATCCGACGCCGGGTCCAGGCCGGGGGGCGGGGCAGCTGGAAGGGGATCGACGCGGCCCTCGTGTGGGACCCGATCCTGTCGCGCTTCGAGCTCGAGGGCCTCGCGCGCCGTGTGTCGTCCGAGCGCTACCTCGGCGTCGTTGCCGTCTCCGAAGCGTTCATCGACGCACATCCCGAAGCCGTGGTGCAGCTGCTGGTCGCCCTGATGCGGTCGTGGGACTTCATCGCCTCCGACCCCGACCGGGTGATGCAGTGGTACATGGACGACACGCGGCTCGATTACACCCCCGAGGCGCTGGTCGCCGCGCGGCTGGACCGCAACTTCGCCGCCGCCTCGCTGGACGACGTCCGCCTGGACCTCGATTCCGAAGACCTGGCCACGCTCGAGCGTTCGGCGGGGTGGGCGCGCGACTCGGGCGAGGGGCCGGTCCGCGCCGCGGCGGCCGTCGACGCCAGCCTGCTGGCCCGGGCCGTCGAGCACGTGGCGACCAACCGCTTCGAGGACATCGAGATCATCCTGCCGTCGACCGGAGAGCCGCCCCGGGCCGAGTCCAGCTTGTTGGGCAAACTCGCTTCGGCTCCGCTCGGCGCGGTGTTCGCCGTGATGGTCCTGCTCGCCATGCTGGCCATCGAGTCGGGCTTCTTGTTGGGCAAGCGCCATCGCGCGCGGGTGCAGGACGAGCAGGTCACGCCCATTGCCACGGTGGTCGGGGCCGTACTCGCGATGATGGCCTTCGTCATCGCGTTCACCTTCGGATCGGCGAACACCCGGTTCGACGCACGCAAGGCCGCGCTGCTCGACGACGTGACGGCCATCCAGACGGCGTACCTGCGCGCCAATCTCATCCCTGAGCCGCAGCGCACCACCGTGAGAAGCCTGCTGCGCGACTACGTGCAGGCCCGAGCCGGCATCGTCTACGCCTACGGTCAGCCCGACACCCTGCGCCTGGTGCAGCAGCGCGCGGCGGTGCTGCAGGATCTGATGTGGTCCCACGTGGAGACCCTGACCGAAGGAGAGGGCGAGGACCGGGCGTACCTGCTCTTCGTTCGCGGCCTGAACGACGTCTTCAACCTGCACACCAAGCGCGTCGTGCTGGGTGCCTACTACCGGATCCCGGCGGCCATGTGGATGGCGCTCATCTTCGCGGCGGGCGTGGCGATGTTTGCCGTCGGCTTCCAGTTCGGGATCGGGGGCAACCGGCGCATCCACGCCGCGAACCTGGCGTTGGCGATCACCTTCGCCCTGGTGATGGTGCTGGCCTTCGACCTCGATCGCGCCGGCGAGGGTCTCGTCTCGGTGAACCAGCAGCCGATGATCGACCTCTACCAGAGCATGCGAAAGTGACCCCGGTTCGTTCGACCGCGCGCTCTCGCTAGGAGGGCCGAATCGCCGGCAGCACCTCTTCGGCGAAGAGCTGCGCGGGCACCTTGGTGTCCCGGCCGAAGAACTCGATCATGAAGCCGGTGCAGCCGAGCGCCCGGTGGCGTTCGAGGCCCTCGATCACGCGCTCGGGCGTGCCCCAGATGCCGTGCTCTTCGAGAGCGGCACCCATGTGGCCCCCGTAGATCTTGCCGGCCTTGGCCAGTTGTTCGCGCGCGCTCGCCTCGTCTTCGGCGATCACGACGGTGCACTGCTGCGACACCTCGATCTCGTCGAAGTCGCGCTTGGCGGCATCGCAGTGTCGCTTGAGCGCCTCGACCTTCTGGCCGAGCAGCGGCTGGGTGACGGCGGTGTTGTTCCAGATGTCGGCGTGGCGGGCGACGACGCCGAGCCCGATCTTCTCGCCGCTGGCCCCGACCAGGATGGGGATGCGCCGCACCGGCTTGGGCTCGCAGGCGCAGTCGTCGACCCGGAAGTGCTCGCCCGCGAAGGTCGTGCGCTCTTCGGTCCAGAGCCCGCGCAGGATCTGGATGGATTCCTCCAACGCGCGCAGCCGCGCACCGGCGGTGGCCGGAAAGGGCGCACCGTAGGCGTCGAACTCGGCCTTGAACCAGCCGGCGCCGAGCCCCGCGATGACCCGGCCGTTCGAGATCTGGTCGAGCGTCGCGAGCTGCTTGGCCAGGACCGCCGGGTTCCGAAAGAAGGGCGGCGTCACGAGCGTGCCGAGTTCGACGCGGTCGGTGATCGCGGCCACGGCCGACAGCTCGGTCCACGCCTCGAGGATCGGCAGCTGAGGCATGGGCACGCCGTACAGGTGGTCGCAGACCCAGAGCGAGTCGAAGCCCAGGCCTTCGAAGCACAGCGCGGCCTCGCGGGCTTCCGCCCAGGTGCGCTTGATCTGCGGGAGGGTCACGCCGAGTCGGTAGGGTCGAGGCATCGGGCGAGCCTAGCGCGATCCCCTGGGGGATCCGCGGTCGAGAGGCGTGGCTGCTCTTTGGATAGGGACCCACCCGGCCGAAGAGATCTCCATGCCCGAATCCGACTCCGCCGCCGGGGCCGCGACCCCGCGGCCGCCCTCCGAGACCGGCGAACTCCGCCCCGCACTCTCCCTCGCCGAACTGCTCGACCTGCTGGTGCGCGCCGATCGCCTGCCGGCCGAGCGGCGCGCCGACATCGCCGCGCGCGAAACCACCCTGCGCAGCCAGGTGCTGAAGGACCGGGTGGGCTCGGTGCGATCCCAAGCGGCCGCGCGCTACGACGTGACGCCTGCCGAGATCGTCGAGGCCGCGCGCCTGCCCGACCCCGCGCGCAGCGGGCGCCGGATCGATGCCGAAGCGGTGGCCGAGTGTCTCGCCGAAGCCGCCGGCGTGGCCTGCGTGAAGATCGACCCCCTGCGGGTCGACGGCGAGCTCGTCACCAAGACGCTCTCGCGCCCCTTCGCGCGGCGCCACGCGGTGCTGCCGGTGGGCCAGGGCGAGGGCGGGCTTCGCATCGCCGTTACCGACCCGTTCGACGCGGTGTTGCGCGCGACCCTCGAAGACCTGGTGCGCATGCCACTCGAGCTTGTGGTCACCCCCAAGCGCGACGTGCTCGAGATCATCGACCGCGTCTACGGGTTCCGTTCTAGTGTCTCGGCCGCCGAAGAGCACCTGGGCGACGGTCCGGGCGGGGCGTTGGCGCCGTTCGTCGAGCTGCGCTCCAACGAAGAGCTGTCGACGCAGAACGACGAGCACGTCATCACGGCCGTCGACTACCTGCTGAACTACGCCTTCGACCAGCGGGCCAGCGACATCCACCTGGAGCCGCGCAACGAAGACGGCGTGATCCGCTTTCGCATCGACGGCATCCTGCACGAGATCGAGCGGCTCCCGCTGGCGGTGCACGCCGCGGTCACGTCGCGCATCAAGGTGCTCGCGCGCATGGACATCGCCGAGCGGCGGCGCCCCCAGGACGGACGCATCAAGACCTTCCGCGCCGATCGCGAGGTGGAGCTGCGCGTCTCGAGCCTGATGACGGCCTTCGGCGAGAAGGTCGTGATCCGTGTCTTCGACCCGAGCGTCCTGATGACCGACCTCGAGCAGCTCGGCTTCGGCAGCGCCGAGCGCGAGCACTTCGAGCGGTGGATCACCGCGCCGAGCGGCCTCGTGCTGGTGACGGGCCCCACGGGCTCGGGCAAGACCACGACCCTGTATTCGACGCTCCGCTACCTCTCGGGCCCCGAGATCAACGTCACCACCGTCGAAGACCCCATCGAGATGGTGGACCCGCGCTTCTGCCAGGTGCAGGTGCAGCGCCAGGTGGACGTGACGTTCGCCAGCGCGCTGCGCTCGATCCTGCGCCAGGACCCCGACGTCATCATGGTGGGCGAGATCCGCGATTCCGAGACCGCGCAGATGGCGGTCCAGGCGGCGCTCACCGGCCACCTGGTGTTCTCGACCGTCCACACCCGCGATGCGTCCGGCGCGATCACGCGCCTGGCCGAGCTCGGTGTCGAGCGCTTCCTGCTCTCGAGCGTGTTGCGCGGCGTCGTAGCCCAGCGGCTGGTTCGCTGCATCTGTCCGCACTGCGCCGTCGAGGGGTTCCTCACGCCGACGCAGGTCGATGCGCTGGGCGTGAAGGTGCCCCACGAGCGTCGCGACCAGCTTCGCGTCCGCTTCGGCGAGGGCTGCGCCGAGTGCCGCCACACCGGTCTCTACGGTCGAAGCGGCGTGTTCGAGATGCTCGACGTCGGCCGCCGCGTGCGCGCCCTGATCAACGAGGGCCGGGGCGCCGACGAGATCGCCCACGCGGCGCGGGTGGAGGGCATGCAGTCGCTTCGCGAGGCCGCCATCCGAAAGCTCGCCGACGGCCAGACGACCTTCGAAGAGGTGGTGCGGCTCACGGCGGACGAGCGATGAGCGCCGAGACCGTCTCGGAGCTCTCGCTGCTGCTTCGCTCGGGCCACCGGGTGATCGCGCTCGAGACCTTCGAAGAAGACCGCGCCCTACGCCTGCTGGGCCGTGCCAGCGAGGTCGCCGGCAAGACCGTCGCCCCGTGGAGCGTGGCCAGCGGGCTTTCGGGCTCGGGAGACGGTGCGGGGAGCCTCGATGCCGGCTTGCGCGCGATCGCGGCGATCGAGTCGCCCACGGTCTTCGCGCTGCTCGACGCGGGCGAGCTGCTGCACGACCCGATCGCGCGCCGCCGGCTGCGCGATGCGCTGCCCGAGCTGGGTCGCCGCAAGCAGGCGCTGGTCCTGGTCGGCGCCGTGGTGGATGTGCCCCTGGAACTGGAGCGCGAGATCGGTCGCGTGACGTTGCCGCTACCCACGGCGGGTGAGCTGCGCGGCCTGTTCGAGCGCGTGGCGCCCGAAGCCCCCGAGGTCGACGCTTGCGTCCGCGCCGCGCTGGGGCTGACCGGAAGCGAGGCCGTGCGCGTCTTTCGCAAGGCGCTGCTCACCGAGGCCGATGCCGACGGCACGCGGCCCGATGCCGCGGCCGTGGTGGGCCGCGAGAAGCAGCGCGCGCTGCGCCGAACCCCGGCCCTGGCCTTTCACGCCGCGGACGAGGGACTGGGCGGGGTCGGCGGACTCTCCGAACTCAAGCGCTGGCTGCGAGATCGCCGCCGCGCGTTCGACGACGAAGCTCGCCAGTTCGGGCTGCCCTCGCCGCGGGGTCTTCTGCTGATGGGCGTGCAGGGCTGCGGCAAGTCGCTGTGCGCCAAGGCCGTGGCGCGGGAGTGGCGCTTTCCGCTGTTGCGACTCGACCTGGCGGCCGCCTTCGGCGACCCGGCGCGGAGCCCCGAGGTGACCATCCGCGAAGCCGCGGCCGTGGCCGAGTCGATCGCGCCCGTGGTGCTGTGGATCGACGAGATCGAGAAGGGCTTTGCTGCCGCCACCCATGATGCGGCGGGCGGCCGCACCTTCGGCTCGTTCCTGACCTGGTTGTCGGAGAAGCGCGCGCCGGTCTTCGTGGCGGCCACCGCCAACGACGTGACGCAACTGCCCCCCGAGCTGCTGCGACGGGGCCGCTTCGACGAACTCTTCTTCGTGGACCTGCCCGACCCCCGCGAGCGCGCCGAGATCCTGGCGATCCACCTTCGCAAGCGGGCCCGAGACCCCGCGCAGTTTCCCCTCGACGACATCGCCGCTACGGCCGAACGCCTCTCGGGCGCCGAGCTCGAGCAGGTGGTGGCGGCCGGGCTCTACGCGGCCTTCGCCGCCGGCCGCGACCTCAACGAGGCTGACCTGCTCTCGGCCATCGAAGAGACCGTGCCGCTCTACGAGACCTACGAGGAGCGCATCAAGGAGCTTCGCAACTGGGCGCGCACGCGCGCGCGCCCGGCCTCGGTCGACGGGCGCATCGGCGACTTCTTCGGCTCTGGCGGCGCGCGCTAACGACGCTGGCCTTCCCACGTCTCGGACCATCGGTAGAGCGGGACGAGTGAGCGGCGCAGCGCGTCGCCCGATCGCGTGAGCGCGTAGCCGGTGTCGGTGCGTTCGACGATGCCGGCCTCGCGAAGCTCGCGCATCCGCGTGTTCAGCACGCTCGGCGACACCCCCTCGCAGGCGTTGCGCATGGCGCGAAACGTGAGCGGCCCTTCGCGGAGCTCCCACAGGATGCGCAGCGTCCAGCGCCGCCCGAGCAGGTCGAGCGCGGCCATGATCGGGCGTCCGGTGGTGGAGCCGCGGACCGGCGAGCCCGGGCGAGGCGTGGATCGGCGTCGGGCCAAGGCGCTCCTCGGGTCAACTGCTACGAAAATCGTAGCGAACGGGTCCGTGGGGTGCTACTTAATTCGTAGCGCGTCCTGCAGGAGATCCCTTGGCCCCCCGCATCGCCCCGCTCGAACCGCCGTACGCCGAAACGACCCAGAAGCTCTTCGATCTCGTCATGCCCGACGGCATGGAGCCGCTGGCGCTCTTCCGCACCCTGGCCACGAACCCACGGGTCTTTCCCCGTTTCATGCGCGCGGGCGTTCTCGACCGCGGGCCGGTCGCCATCCGCGACCGCGAACTCGTGATCCACCGCACCACCGCGCGCTGCGGTGCCGAGTACGAGTGGGGTGTGCACGTCGCAGCGTTCGCTAGGCCCCTCGGGCTGGGGGAAGACTGGATCCGCGCGACCGTACACGCCGACGCAGACGACCCCGTCTGGACGCCGCCCCAGGCCGCGCTGGTGCGCCTGTGCGATGCGCTGCACGACACACAGACGATCCCCGACGAGGTCTGGGACGAGCTGCGCAGCCACTTCAGCGAAGAGCAGATCGTCGAGCTGATCTATACCGCGGGCCTCTACCACGCGGTGTCGTACCTGTGCAATGGCCTCGGCCTGGCGAACGAACCGTTCGGCGAACGTTTCCCAGACTGAGCCGTCGAGGCGGTCTCGCCGTGGCCTCAGGCGGAGGGGCAGCGGATGAAGGCTGCCCGCGCCAGGTCGGCGAACGTCGGTGCCTCGCCCGTGGGCGGAATCGGCTCGTACGGCCGGGGGGCATCGATCCGCAGCTGGGTGCGCACCCGGTCGAGCGGCCAGTCCATCATCGCCTCCCAGTCGGCCGCGATCAGCGAGACCGTGGCGGCACCGCGCGCGAAGGCACGCGCGATCTCTTCCTCGCCATGGCGGTACCCCCGCCGGCGGAAGGCGGCGAGGTTCACGCGGATCGCCAGGCGCGTGGCGGCCGGCCGCGGGTCTTCGGGTGCAAAGAACGCGAGCTCGCACATCTCGCCCAGTTCGTCGGTGCCATAGCCCGCGACCACATGCACCAGCTCGTGGATGTCGCGTGCCCGGTTCACGAGGGTCCAGGCTTCGTCGTTGGCGTAGTCGTCGCGGCTCATGTGCCGCAGGCTCGCTTCGGCGAACGAGACGATGTCGATCCCGTTGCGGTCCATGAAGTGCGCGTAGGCGTGGCCGAGCGTGCCCTCGGGGAGCGATCGCAGTCGCTCGAGGTCGAGCAGGGTCGGCTGAAGGCTCCGTCCCGCCCGGAGGATCTCTCGGCCCTGCCGGTCGCTGACCACGCGCCGATAGATGGCGTCGAGTTCGGGCCCATGAAAGGGGCGGAGGAGCCGGAAGACCGTCTCGGGCCCGGGCCCCACACGTCGTGCGCGGGCCGCCTCTCGCACGAACCCCGTGAGCCCGAGCTTGCGGGGGTTCACCAGGACGCTCCCGGTCAAGCTGCCCTCCGCACGCGCGCTCGGCGTACCCTGCTCATGCTTCGGGCAGCGCCCACGCGAGGCCTTCGCGAAGCGCATCGTGGCCCCCGCGCTCGAACACTTCGCCATGCGCGATCACGACCCGGTCGAAGGGCCACGCGAGGATGCGCGCGATCGAGTCGCGGAACGCGGCGCGATCGCGGACCAGGGCGCGCTCGAGCAGGGTCGGGGCCAGCCGCTCGTAGACCCCCGCCGCGCGAAACGCGAGCCGGGTCAGTGCGGGGCTCTTGGGACCGATGTGGAATGCGAGATCGGTGGCGATCAGCGTCGCGCTCGGACGGTGGAAGAACACGATCTCGTTCGAGAAGGGAAAGCCGCCGATCGCTACCTGGTCGAGGACGTCCCCCCAGGCAGGCTCCGGGGCATTCCCGAGCACGCTCGCGATCGAGAGGTCGGCGCGCTTGGTCTCGAGCCCGGGCGCCACATGGATGGCGGCCTCCGGAAAGTGCGCCTGCCACTCTCCGACGAACATGTGGTGGAAGCGGTTGGGCGCAATCAGATAGGTCACGGGGCCGAGTTCGCCGACGGCGCGAACGAGTTCGGGGGTCGTAGGGACCGGCGAGTGCAGCAGCAACTCGCCTCCCGGCAGCCGCACTACGGTCATCCGCGTGCCCAGCTCGAGCCCCACGAATCGCAGCGGCGCATCGCTCACCCAGAGGTCGGTATCGAGTTGCTGCATGGCTCTCCTCGTGACGGTAGGGTCGATCGTTCAGAGGGAGGGAACGTCGAGAGCCTGGGCGCGCGTCCTGACCTCGTCGGCCAGGCGTCCGCTCAGGGGCCCGGGGCGCTGCGCGAGCACGCCCTGGACCCGTTGCGAGGCGAGGTAGGGCAGCGAGTTGTCGATCACGTTGCGGTAGATCTCTGCGTCGAGGAGCCCTTCTTCGTGAAGGCGCAGCATGTTCTCGAACCCGAAGATCATCGCCGCCTCGTACGAGTCGCGTCGCATCTCCTCGTCCAGGGTGAGGGGTTCGCCTTGGCGGCTCTTCGCGAGGAGCGCGGCGAGTTCCCCATCTTGAGCCAGGGCGAGGCACGCGCTCCAGGTCTGCTCGGCCGCCTGGTGATAGCTCGAGCTGCGCACGGCCTTCGTGTTCTGCCGGATCTGCACGGCCAGGTAGCCGATGGACACGATCACACCGATCGCACCGATGAACTCACCCAGGTTGGCCAGTGTCTCGAGCATCTGCGGACTTGCTCCCGGGCCACGGCGAGGGGTAGGGGACTCGCGTGTTCGTCTCGGCCATGGGTACCGCCACACGCGCTCTTCAGCAAGCGCGATCGCGCGTCGCCCGTCGGGCGCTTCTTCGAGCGCTACGGCCCGACGGGAGGCCCTGCCAGGACCTTGCGATACACGACCTTGTCGTCGCCGGATGCGTAGTAGTCGCGAATCCGCGCCTCTTCTTCGTATCCGCAGCGATGGTAGAACGCGCGCGTTCGCTCGTAGCGCGGGAGGCCCGAAGTCTCGATCAGCAGGATCCGCGCCCCTGCGCGACTCAGGTGTGCCTCTACATGGCGCACGAGGGCCTCGCCGTGCCCGACGCCGTGGTGGTCGGGATGCACGGCCAGCAGGTAGAGGTTCCACACGCCCTCGGCGAAGGCCTCGGGCGCGAAGTACGCCAGCGCAGACGGGCTAGGGTTCGCGTGAACGATCCAGTGGTGGTCTTCGCCGAGTTCGCCCTCGAAGTGGGCTGCAATCACCGACGCCAGTTCTTCGAGCTCGTGGGGTGCGAAGAGGCCGCTCGCTCTTGCGATTTCGTTCAAGGCGGCGGCTTCCTCGGGTCGAGCGGGGCGGATCACGGTGCCGAGCCTGGCTCGGGCAGGTAGAAGCTGATGATCACCAGAGCACCCGTGAGCAGGACGAGCGCCACCTGGGCCCGCTCGTTCCGCAGGACCATCCCGGCCAGGGAGAGGCCCGCCAAGGTCAGCGTCGTCGGGTGGATCGGCGCCAGCGAGAACCAGGGGATCAGTCCCAGGATCCAGGGCGTCAAGCCGGCCACGAAGGCGGACGCGATGCCGAGCGCGAAGAACACCACGCGCTTCTCGTAGAAGTGCGTGCGGTACGAGGTCACCGCGCTCGGGTCGGCTCCCACCAGCGCGCCGGTCCGCACGAAGAGCAGGGCAGGGGAGGTGAGCACCCATAGGAAGCGGAGCGGGGACCAATCCACGGGCTTCGTCCGCCACACGATCCACCACTGGAGGACGCAGACCAGCAGCAGGATCACGATCCAGCCGATCTGGACGAGATAGCGACGCCCCTCGTCCATGCTTGGGGTGAGCCCGCTGAGCAGCCGGCCCACTACCAGCGCGTAGATCAGCGCGATGGCCACGGACACGTACTCGAAGTGGGACACGATCGGACCCTCCGCGTTGGGTCAGTCGGGGTCGATGACGCCCATGGCCTTGGCATCGTCGGCGTTGAAGTAGTAGTGCTCGGAGTCGCCAGACAGTGGGTACCAGGACTCGGGCAGCTTCGCGTAGCGGCGAAAGTGAGCCTCCACGCGCGCTTCTTCGTGATGGTCGTAGGCGTAGGGGTCGGTGCTGTGCCCGAGGTTGGCGTGGACGGAGAGGACGGCATTGGGGCTCGCACTCCGCTTTCCCGTGCCCGCGACGAGCACGACCGTGCCCGCCGAATAGCACCCGCCGAGCGCAATCGTGTTGACGGGCGCTTCGATGGCCACAATCGTGTCGACGATCGCGAACGCCGCGTCGAGCCAGCCGCCCGCCGTACTGAGGTAGAGGTCGATCGGCTCCTTCTCGTCCTGGGCGTCCAGATACAGCAGCGACTCGACGACGCGCCGAGCCACACCCTCGTTGATTCCCTCGGAGACGACGATCTGCCGCTGCTGCAGCAGGGGGTCGTCCGGGTCCAGCCCCTGCGGCCGCAGGCCCGCCTCCATCAGCGAGTCGGCCAGCAGGTCGGTGGCGGTCTCGGCCATGCCCGTGAGCTCGTCCGGGTCGGTCCAGTAGCGGGCGATGCGCCCCAGGCTCGCCGCCATCACGGCACCCAGGAAGATCAGCCCCGCGCATAGCGCCGCGACGACGACTCCGCGCAGGATGGTTCGAGCGTTCGACATCGCGCCCCCGTGGTCGTGGCCCAGTGCGACCGTCCGTCGCGAACGCACGACGGTCTCAGCGGACCGTCAACGCCGGGACTTCTTGCCGAGATGGTACGTCAGTGCTTCGGCGATGCAGTGGGCGAGCGGGTCCTTGGCGACCGGCTCACCGGCCCGAAACACGATCCGGCGGTTTTCGTCGAAGCGGAAGTGGTCGGGGAACCGCTCGCGAAAGTCGCGCACGAGCGTCGTCTGGCAGTGGAAGCAGACGGCGTACTCCTGCGGCGCGGACTTCTTCCAGCCGAGCCGAATGGTACTGCCGCTCTTCGTCTCCGGAGTGAGGTAGGCGGGTTCACCCCACTTCAGCGTCTCTTCGATCGCACCCACGCCGGGGGTCGCCGCCGCCGTCTCGAAGATCAGCCTGCGAAGGGCCAGGAGCTCTCGCCGGATCCTGGGCGGAACGCGCTCGAACGCCGCAGCCACCTCCGGCTGGTCGATCGCCGGCACGCGCGTTCGCCGCGCGGGTGCGCGCGGCTTGCTGCGAGTCGTCCGGCCTAGTCGCTTCGCGACCATCTCAGGATCGCAAAGTAGAACGTGTAGGCGACCGAGATGAGCAGCCAGGTGAGGCCCACGAGGTACCACCAGACGCTCTGCTCCACGAAGAGCCCCAGGGCGTGGACGATCTGGAGCGCCAGGACGATCAGTCCAGCCACCATCAGGAACGAAAAGGTGGGTCCCGCTACGAGGCTGCGAAACGCGGGGTCGCGGCGTCGGAGTCGAACGGAACGAACGGCCATCGAGGCGATGTAGACCGAGAGCACACCGCTGCTCACGAACCAGGTCTGCGCTGGGGAGCCGCCGAGGCCGTCGGCGAGCACGGGGAGGAAGGCCAGGAACACGGCGAACAGACTGCGCTCCACGAGGCTTCCCACGAGCCCACGGAACACGCTGGCCACCTCTTCGCTCGCCTGGTGGCCGAATGCCACGACCAGAGCGGAGAACCCTGCCAGCGCAGCGCCGACCTCTGCGCAGGTGAACAGGTAGTCCGTGCCTTCCATCCGCGCGATCCGTCGCTCAGCGATCCAGCCGGAAGACGGCGACCTGGCCCTTCGCCTCTTCCAAGGACGGGAAGCCCGCCACGATCTCGGGGTAGTTCGGCTCGTACTTGGCCACGTAGGCTTCGAGGATCGGCTGCCAGCCATCCGTTACGGGCGAGGCGTCGAGGGCGTAGGTCTCCTCGCCGAGGCGCATTTCGACCGGCGCACCCGACCCGATGCGCTCGACCCAGCCGCTGTCGGTGCCGCCGACCACGTGCAGGTCGCCGGCGTGTTCGATCACCCAGATGATCACCACCTTCGGCAGCAGGCCGGGCACCTTCAGCTTGATCTCGTCCACCTTCGAGGTGTCGCTCCACGTCGCCGGGGGCTCGGTCGGCGTGCCGCCGATGAACAAGCCGGGTACGGGGCCGATGGGGCCCACGATCGGGACGAGCAGCGCCAGCAAGACCAGCACCGGCACGAGGATCTTGACGATCTTCACGAATCGCTCTCCTTGGGGCGCTGGGTGGCGCGGGCCGTTGCCGGGGCCACCTGGTGGGGATGCGGCAACGGTATCTCGGCTGGCGTCGTCCCGCTCAGTGGGCTCGCGGATCGCGGCCGCCCCGAGTCGGCGACCGAGGCTCAGGGCCGACTGCGTGTCGAGGAGTCCGCGCCGAACAGGCGTCGGAGGTTGCGATGACGCCACCGGAACACCCATGCGAGCACGGGTTGGTAGGCCGCTTCGAGCCAGGCCAAGCGCGGGACGAAGCGGACGCGGTCGGTGACGCGGCAGCCGCTTGCGAGCGGTTCGAGGACCCGCTCGTGTTCCCACACGCTTTGGCTGAGCAGTGACGAGCGCTCGAGAAACCGGCGCCCGGGCTCGACCTCGACGAAGGTCAGGTCGTCGTAGTCGATCGGCACGAGGCCCGCGAGCAGCAGCCAGCTGCGGCACACCCGCTCGCCCGGCCGCCATGAGGTAGCGAGGTCTTCGAGGCCTGCTGGGAAGGTCATGCGCAGCAGCGGCCAGAACTCACGGTTCACGCCAGCCGGGCTCGCGGCGTGGCGCCACAGCTCCGGGGCTTCGGCCGACAAGTCGGAAGAGACGACGAACTCGCCCATGGGGACCCTTCAGTCGCTGGAAGGAAACGCGACCCAGAACACGCCGCGAAGGTCGCCCACCCCGAACCCGACCGCGCGGTCTTCGGGGTAGAGCTCGTCGATGCGCGCGGCCACCGCAGGCGCGAGTACCTCTCCATGGCAGGTGAGGCAGGCCGCCTGCAACAGGATGGGCTCCACGTATCCCGACCGGTTGGCCGAGAGTGACACCGTCGTCGGCGCGCGATCGGTGGGGCTGGCGACGTAGGCGTCCAGAATCGGCTGCACCCAATCCGGGGGAGCATTGTCCGGGTTGCGCAGGCGGTGGCTGCTGCGCCCGAGGCGTACCCCATCGGTCGAGAGGCTCATCGAGATCTCGGGGGCACGGTCCCGACAAGCCGCGATCGCTTCGACGGGGCCCTGCTCGAGCCCGGACCGAAGGGCTCGTTGCAGCTCCGCCTTGAAGGGCTCGAGAAGCGCCGCGCCGCGCGCAGCTTCGAGCTCTCCGGCCTGGGAGACGGCGGCCGCAAGCACCGCGCCCACCGCGACCCACACTTCGAGGTGCCGTCTCGTTCTCATCGGGTGATCCAGAAGCTACCAGAAGCCACCCTCCGGGCGTGATTGCCGCGCCCCGAGCTTCCCGGGTGCTCCACGCCTTCGGTACCCTTTGCCTGCGCCCGTTCGGAGTCTTGTATGGGGCTGCACCGATTCAAGCGCTCGCTCTACCAGGGAAACCGGCCGGGGCGGTTGGCGCGGATCCTGAACCGGAGCTGGGCCATCGCCCACGCCCGCGGCATCGCGCGAGTCGTTCCGGAGTGATGCGCGAGCTTCGCACGCAGCGTCTGCTGCTACGCCCCTTTCGGCCCGAGGACGTCGACGATGCCATGGCGTATCGGGACGACGACGAGTTCGCGCGGTTCCTGCCTCACATTCCGCAGCCGTTCACACGGAGCGACGCCGAGGCATTCGTCGCCGTGAACATGGCGACCGAAGGCACGAACTCGCCCACGTTCGGCGTCGTGCTCGGCGACACGCTGATCGGGACGGTCAACGTCGAGGTCGACGAGGCCGGCCAATCGGCCATGCTGGGCTTTGCCATCGGACGGCCGTGGTGGGGCCGGGGCCTCGCCACCGAAGCGGCCCGTGCCGTGATGGTGTGGGCCATCGAGGCGTTCGACCTGCGGCGCGTCTGGGCATCCACGGATGACCGCAATCTCGGCTCGCAGGGCGTCCTGCGAAAGCTCGGGATGCAGCGCGAGGCGTTGCGCGCCCGAGACCACGTGGGACGCGGGGGCGAACCGGTCGACGAGGTCGTCTACGGGGTCGACGTCACCTGACCGGATGACCGGGGTGGGTCACGCCAAGCCGAGCCGCTCGTGCCACGCCGCGATCGACTCCTCGGGAAACTCCGGGTAGCGCTTGTCGGGAGGGTCGGCGCGCACCTGCACCCAGGGCGCCTTCGACCCCAGCAGCAGGTGCGTGCGCTCTGGCGGGACGGGCAGCGGCGTGTCGATCGCGGAGGCCAGGGGGTGGATCAGGTCGGGCCATCGCGGGTCCCAGAGCCAGAGGTGACTGCCGCAAAGCCCGCAGAAGTGCCGCTTGGCCGGGCTCTGCTTCGGCCGGTCCTCGCCAGGGCGCTGGATCTGCGCCTGGTAGATGCGGAGGTTCGCTTCGCCCTCGACGGACAGCGTCTCGAAGGAGCCCCCCAGGTTGATGGCGTAGCCGCCGCCACCCGCGGTCTTTCGGCAGATCGAGCAGTAGCAGAGGTTGAACGGGTACGGGTGCGCCGACTCCAACGAGAAGTGCACCGCGCCGCAATGGCAAGAGCCTTCCAGCCGCATTCGGGTGTTCTCCTTGCGCCTTGCCGGGGCCTTGCAGGCCGAGGTGGCTATGCGGCCGAGTTGCCGCGGGGACTCGCGCCGCAGTGGGCACATGCAGGCGACGTGAGCTGAAGGCGCGGGCCCCGCCGGCCAAAGGGCTTGTTGCAATGGGGGCACGGCAGCCATGCCACAAGCGCCAGGCAGGCCGTCCAGACCGCGAACCAGGCCACGGCGAACCACCAGGAAAGCGCAGCCGGTGTGGCGACCGACCACAGCCACGCGATGGGCAGGCACAGGACGGGCAGGGCGAACAGCCCGAAGCGCGTCGCCAGGATCGCGCTGAAGGCTCTCCCGGATTCGGACAGGAACCTCGGAAGCGCGAACCCCAGGCCCGCGAGGCCGACCAGCAGGATTGCGACGCCCGAGAGCGCGCTCGACGGCCCCGGCAGCACCATGGCGAGACCGTCCGCGATCATGACGAAGGACACCACCATGCCGAACAGGCCCAGCGCCTTGCGCAAGGGAGTATTCATGCCGTGGTGCCGCGGCAACGGCTGCGGTTGCGCCGCTGCATGTCAGGATCGCACGACGAGGACGGCGCCCGCGGCGACCAGCGCAGCGCCCGCGAGCTTCGGCACGTTGATCGGATCGACGGGAGACGCCAGCCAACCGAAACGGGAGATCACGATGCGCACGACGGTCTGGGCGAACACGGTGATGACGAACACGTTGACCGCGCCGAGGCGCGGCATGAGGAACGTCCCGGAGGCGACCACGACCACGCTGATGATTCCGGGCACGACATAGAGCCAGAGCGGCACACGGCCCAGCTGGCGGAGAGATTCGCGCTCCGACGTGAGCAACGTGACGGCCGCGATGATCAAGAAGGCGACGCCGTAGAAGGTGAAGGTCGCCACGGCCGTGGATTGGATCCGCGCGCCCAGGGCCCCGTTGATCGGCACGTGGATCGCACCGAGCGCGCCGGTCACGATCGCGATGGCGATGTAGAGGGTCATGCTGCCCGTCATCGGCGGGTTCCTCCAGGTTCGGGTTGGTTCGAGGCGTCGGCGGCGCCGAGGGCCAAGGGGCGGGCGGGTAGAGCGGAGAAACCCGATCAGCGTTTCTCGGCGATCGCCTCGCGGAAGGCCCTGCGGCCGATGCGCTCGACGAGGCCAGGCAGGAAGCGCTGCGTCGCGATGCGCACGCGGGCACCGAAGGGCTCGACGATCACGCCCTTGCCTCGCTCGATCGCGCGGAGCGCGTTGGCGACGAACCGGTCGACCGGGTAGGGCGCACCGCCGACCTGGGTCAGGTAGGTGCGGATGTCGGGGCGCCAGATCGCATCCCCTGCATCCATGGGCGCGTCGAGCAGCGGTGTTTCGATGGCGGTCGGGCACAGCACCGAGACCTGCACGCCGTGCTCGGCCGCCTCGACGCGTAGGGATCCACTGAAGCCCACGACGGCGTGCTTGGTCAGGACGTAGGGTGCCATGAGCGGCAGCGCGAGCAGGCCGGCGGCCGACGCCGTGTTGACGATCAGCCCGTGCTTCTGCGCCGCCATCCTCGGATAGGCCGCCACGACACCGTTCACGACGCCTCGGATGTTGACGTCGATGCAGCGATCGTAGTGGGCGACGTTCAGGTCGAGCGCGTCTCCACCGACCCCGATGCCCGCGTTGTTGAAGATCCCGTCGATGCGGCCGCCTTGGGCCACGACTTCGTCCACATGGGCGCGAACGGCCGCCGCGTCTGCGACATCCAGCCTCGTCGCGCGGGCACCCTCGCCAAGCTCGGTGGCGACCTGCTGCACCCGCGCTTCGTCGATGTCGGACAGCCACAGGCGTGCGCCGCGCCCGGCGAGCGCCCGGGCCAGCTCCCGTCCGATGCCGGACCCGGCCCCGGTGATCGCGATGTTGGCGTTGGACCACTGCATGTCAGAGGTCGAAGCCGACGGCGGCGACGGGAACCGTCGTCGTCATCTGCGGCGGGCCGGCGGCCAGCGCGCCGAACGCCGCCATCGCGGACTTCATGGCCTCGCTCTGCCCGTGATTCTGCATCGCCTCCCGGTCGGTCATCAGTGCGAAGAACCAGAAGGTGTCGTCGGGGCCCCGATGGTAAGAGTAGATCTCCACCCCGGGTTCCGAACGCGCGGCTGCGACCATGTCGGCCAGGACGGCCGCCATCTCGTCCGCTTTGCCTTCTTTGCAGGTCAGGCTCCCGATGACGGAGACCTTGCTCATCCCGTGATCCTCTCTGCCGCACCGCGGCTCAACGTGTCGGCGTGGACCGTCAGCACGACGCTGGCCCCACGTGTCGACCAGTATGCGGCCCGGCCGCAGCCGAGGCCAATCCCGGGCGACCGCTCAGCCTGCGTCGGCGTGGGCGTCGCGCGCGGCGACGCGCGTGACGTATCCCCGGGTACCCAGCGTGACGACGGCCGCGATCGCCGCGATGCGTTCACCCGCACTGCCGAGCTGCTCGATGGTCATGGTGTGGGCTTCGCATGCTCGAGTTCTCGGACTTCGGCGAGCCGTTGGACGGCGTAGTCGTCGTCCCAGCAGACGGCGGCCTCCCAGGCTGCGGAGGCCTGCGCGGCGACGTCGAGGGCGTGGTCTTCGAGACCGGCGGCATTGTGGGGCAGCACGAGGTCGAGGTCGGGGGCGTCGACGTGGGACTCGTCCCAGTCGATCAACGCGACCCGATCCGCAGTCACGCGGACGTTGCCCACGTTGTTCGGGTCACCGTGGACGACGCAAGTAGGCCGATCGACCAGGCGGGCCCATGCTGCCCGGCAGCGGGTCACACCCTCGGGCGGCATCGCGCCCAGGTCGACCTTCGTCCCGGTCTCGGCATGCAGCAGGTCGGTCGACGACTTCCAGCCGGGACGCTGGGGCCAACCCTGCGTCAGCCGATGCAGCTGGCGGAGCGCATCGGCCACGCGTCGCCAGTCGGCTTTCGTGTCGGGTGGTTCGCCTTCGACGTAGGTCATGACGATCAGGCCGTCGGCGAACCGCCGGCCGTCCTTCGTCGGGATGGGGACCGGCACGACCAGGCCTTCGCGATCGAGGTGTCGGAGCAGCTCGGTCTCCCACGCGAGATCCGCGTCGCTTCTGGACCCAAGACGGCCCACCGCCAGTCGTCCCCCGACGCGAACGCTCCACACGTCGTTGGCGACCCCACCGGCGAGCGGCTCGATGCGGGCGGCGTCCGCACCCCACTGCGCGAGTGCTTCCCATCCCACGTGGGCGTCCTCTCGAAGCCGTCCTCACTCGCACGCGGTCAACTCGACCAGCACGCCGACCCGGTCGCGCTTGCCCCCCAGCACGACGTAGAACACGGTGGTCGCGGTATGGAGACCTTCGTACTTGCTTTCGAGTTGGCGGGTCAGGTCCCGAAGGCGCTCTTCGGGGACCTCCTGTACGCGGGTCGCGTGGGCGCATCCGTCTCGGACCTGCGCGCCTCGGGTCATCGATACCGGCGCGCCCGCGAGCAAGCGACCCGCGACGTCCGGCGGCGCGTCGTAGTACATGAGCGGGCCCTCGCTCAGGTCGAGTACCCAGACACGGGCGGTGTGCTCGCTCGCAACCTCGAGCTCGACGACTTCGCCCGATTCCCACGTGGACACGACGTAGGCCCAGGCGGCGCCCCAGGACAGGGTCCAGGCTCCGACGGCCACGACGCAAAGCAACGTGTCGCGCGACGAGGGCCAACGCAGGAGCTTGAGAAGGAGGAGGGCGCCGAGGGCGACCCCGACCCATGCCAGCAGGCCATTGCGATCGAACGCGAGAAACGCCGCAGCGATGACCATGCCAGAGACCAGGCCGATGGAGATCAAGCGACCAGGGTTCACGAGCCAGCTCCTACGGGGGGCCGCAGTGCCCCCCGCGACGACTTCTTGCCGGGAGCCGCGGTTCGCCCTCCGGCGCATCGGTGAGTAGCTTGCGTGCCATGGCCGATCCCGACAAGTCCCGAATGGTGGGTGACCGCGTCGTCGTCACCGGCATGGCCGGTGCGGGCAAGAGTACTTTCTCGCGGGCTCTGGCGGCGAAGACGGGTCTGCCTCTCATCCATCTCGATCTCCACAGCTGGAACCCGGGCTGGATTCGCGTGCCCCAGGAAGAGTTGGTCGAGAAGCAGAAGGTCCTGCTCTCGGCTGATCGATGGATCGTCGACAGCAACGACGTGGACGACGAGCTGCTGTTCACGCGAGCAGACACCCTCGTGATCCTGGCCACGCCCTGGTGGCTCTGCTCGTGGCGCGCGTTCAGGCGCGGCTTGCGACGGCCCCCTGGGTCTACCCTGCCCGACGGCTGCGAGGAGTCGTTCTCGCAACGCGTCGGCGATGAATGGGGGATCGTGTGGCGGAACTGGCGAAACCGCAGAGCGGTGCCCGAACGCGACCTCGCCCTTGCCGCGCATTGCCGCGATTTCATGCGGGTCCACATCCTGAATTCGAAGCACGAGGCAGCCGACCTCGCGAACGCCCTCTGAAACGACGCTTGCTTCAGCCCAGGCACCCGGAACGACTGCCATCGGTTGGCGCCAGCGCCGCCTGCTCCGGCTAGCGCCCGTACTCCTCCGAGATCGCGACGACGCAGAAGAGATTGCCGTCGGGGTCCTCCATGACCACATAGTCGGGGTCCGGGCCGTATCGCCACGGGTATCGCGTGGCGCCCAACGCGACGAGTCGCTCGACCTCGGATGCCTGATGGGTCGTATAGAGGTCGAGGTGAAGCCAGCTTCGCTTCCCCGTGCGCTTCACCGGGGCCTGGTCGATCGAGATGTTGGGGCCCCGGTCACTTGGGTCTCGGAGAATGACGAACCCGCCGCTCGGGTCGGTGTGTTCGACCTCGTAGTGGAGCGCCGCCTTCCAGAAGGCATACATACGGTCGAAGTCGAAGCAGCGAATGACGATCGAGCCGACCGCAACGTGCTCGAAGCGCTTGTCTGCCATGATCACTCCTGCCGACCGCTTCGCAGGCGCTCTAGACGGCGCCCGCGCCGGCACCCCGCCAGGCCAGGGCCAAGGTGTTGCCATCCGGGTCGCTGAAGAAAGCCATCCACTCCTCGGCTCCTGCCTCGCCGAAGAGGCCGCCTTCGTCGCGGTGAATCAGGTGAGGCTCCGAGGCGAACTGGGCCCCACGATCCTTCAGCGTTCGGTACGCAGCATGAATGTCGCGAACCTGCAGGTAGAGAACCGCTGATCCAGAGCTCGCATCGTCCGATCGCTCGAGGAGCAGGCGGACGTCCCCGAGTTGGAAGAAGGCGAGACCAGGCGGATCGAACTTGGCTACCAGGCGAAGCCCGAGATCGTCTCGGTAGAACGAGATCGAACGCTCGAGGTCCGACGACGGTAGGGCGATCTGATGAAGAGCGCCTAGCAGCGCCGTGTCGTTCAAGCAGCTCTCCTGTTCCATCTCTGCAAGATCATGGAGGAAGCCGACGCAGTTCTCCCTCACGCCGCCTGACGGGTCGGCGCTCAGCGGCCAGCAATCACGGTGACCGGATTGCAGTCAGCTCCCATCGCTCATGAGTTCGTAGTTTCCATTGGTGCGGACATAGAGAACACACTCCCCTCCCGCTCCAGCCGAGACGCGATGAAGTGCCTCTCCCTTTGAACCGAAGTAGCTGCCTGGCTTCAGCGTTCTGGCCTCGACTCCGCGATACTCGAGCTGACCTGTGATCACGACGGCGCGGAATGTGGTGCCGTGGCTCTGAATCTTCGCCGTGAAGCCGGCTGGGAGTTTCACGAAGGTCCCATTCGAGAGGCCAACCTCCGTCTGCGAACCTGGCGAGAAAGCCCGTTGGCACAGCGCCCTTGCGATCACCCCAAAGCGTGCCGGCCTGTGGGCTCTTGTCGCCCCGGGCGGGGTTGAGTGGCTCCCAATGGACTTCGGATACCGCGAGCACCTCGGTGTTGGGCTCCGTGATCGGCGGTGTTCGTTCGGGCGCGCTCTGCGCATTCGTGCAGCACGCCGTCACCAGGGTGACGAGCGCAAGGGTTCGCACTGCCATTCGAGCGATCTACCTGGACACGTGAAAAGGATCAGCCGGACCAGTCACTGAAGGAGTCACTCCGGCAGGCCGGTTGCCGTAGGATCATCGGCAGGGTTCATGTAGACGATGTCGAACGGGCCGATGCCGTGAAACTGCAGAATCGTGGGGCCCTGCATCCGATTGAAGTGAGGCACTCCCTGCGGAAGCCGGACATAGGAGCCTGCAGGAAGCTCTCTCATTCCGCCCTCGTCGCGCTCTACTCCCCAGCCCAGGACCATCGTTCCTTCGAGAACCGTCACATGCTCGTCCATCGGGTGGACATGAGGCGGAACCGCGAACCCATCGGGGAGCTTCACGCGGAAGACGTAGAGCTCACCGGCGACCGCGGGATCTCCGAACAGAACGGAGAACTGTGCTCCGGGAGGCAGCTTTGGAGGCGGAGGACCCCACTTGACCTCCGCTGGAGCGACGACGACCTGCGGAGAGTCCGACCCCGCGGCGGAGGCGACCACAGCTAGCGCCACCAGAAGCGGCAGAAAGAAGACCCGGGCAAGCGATCGCATCGTCGTGCCTCCCTGCGCCGCCAGACAGGCTCTACGAGCCGGTGCGCGAGCGCCGTGACACACCGCAGAGTACCACGGCCCATTCGAACCCTCGCCCTAGCCGGCCCGCTGCAGCGCCTCGCTAGGCGGCAGCGTTACGCCCACACCCATGATCGAGGTAATTCGCGTCCGAGGGCATACATGTGCCGAATGATCTGGCCTTCATGCATGACCTCGTGTTCTGCCAGCGTTGCCAGGAGATTGACCCTCTCGTCATCCCAATCAGAGACGCTTCCGATGGCGGCTTCGACGGCCGAGCTAGAGTCTCTCAACTTTGTCCGAAAGTCGAGAGCGCTGAAACTCTGCATGGAGCAGTTGAACCCACCCCACGAACCTTGCTCTATTGCGCGAGCATGGCTTTCCCTGGCGCCGACAACGCACCAGAGATGTTCCGCAAGCGACTTGTGCCTGGGAACGTCGAGCTTCTGCTGCAATAGGTCATCGTCCACCGATTCGGCCAGGTCGCGATAGGCGTCGAAGCGGCTGAACAATCTGCCGAGGATCTGCTCTTGCATGACGTCTCTCTGCCGCCCAACGAAAGAGGGGGTCAGCGACCCACGGCCCCCGTTGACTAAGTGAAGGTCATCGCGACTCGCTTGGATGTGAGAAAGTAGGCTGTCCAAGCGATGGCCCAGGCTGTTGAGAGGAACACGATCGTCGTGGCGATCATGCGGACCTCCGCGAGCCTCGTCTTGTCGGTAGAGAGCGCGCCAACTACGACGATCAGCGAGACGGACCCTGCGCCGGCCCATAGCGACGCGATGTTCCATGCTGGCGCGGATGGATGCTCCAAGACCAACAGCACCAGCGGCGTGGCGAGCACCAAGAAGACACCGGCGACGAGCCCCGGGTGATAGTCGGAGAAGCGACCTGCCACGCCCACCGAGTAGAAGAGTGAAGCCGGCACAGATGCAACCAGGTACACCAACAACCACCCGCTGATGCCGTCCATCGACCTGCCTCCGGCCGAGTGCCGCCTACCGGATCGGGCGTTCAGCTGCGGGCGCCGACCTGGCGCCACCGCTGGAACTCGCCCGCTGCTTCCCAGTTCATCGAGTACCTACTGCCGTCCGACGGACCAGGGGCTCAGCTGCGGCCGACGCGACTGCTGGCTGATGGACCCCGCTCGTAGCTTCGTGAGGGTACACCGTCGGGAGAGACCATACCCCGGCGGCGCGCCGTGCAAGCACCACCACCACTCCGGAGAAGCCCGCGACGACGACTGACGCCTCAGCGAGGATCCCTAGCGTGTCAACGGGATCCGGAACGATGACCCGACAGGCTGCCCAACGATTGGGGCGCTCAGCTGCGTGGCACAGGGCGCCGACGGCCGCTGAGGCACCCAAGGTTGCGGCCAGAAGGCACCAGATCTCGTTGAGTTACGTGCGGACAACCGCCATGACGACTGCCGAGATTGCAGCGTTCCCGCCAAGAACGACCGTGTGAAAGAACAGTCGAGACGTGAAGGCGATCGCGAAGAACGAGAGCGCGGTAGCGATGAAATAGCCCGGTGGCGCATCGTCGAGGACCCCAGGCAGTGCGACGTCGGTTAGCGTCGAGAGTAGTTGGACCAGGCCAGCAAGGAGTAGAACCGTCCGGCTGACGGAGAGGTAGTGTTGTTGAAGCGCTCCCGGCCCTTTCAGGTCGAGTTGAGGTGTGAGGACGTGGGCAAGCAGCGCGAGGGTCAGGGCCGGAAGCAACACGAAGAGGGAGTGAAACATCGCGTCGAATGGAACTTCGCGGTAAGACCAAAGGCCGAACCAATGAGACACCAGCACGAGGAGCAGCCAGATGGAGAGCAGCGCGAACTGCCAAGAGAACCCGAACCGCCGCGGCTCTCGAAGCACCCGGCCCCACGCCGTGACCAGTTCAGCAGCTGCGAACGCGAGCATGATTGAAACGAGAACCGAGTTGAACTCGAACCTGCTCATCTCGCTGCCTAACGGACCGGCGTTCAGCGGCATGGCGCAACCTCGCACCGCGGCCGCCGAAGCCAGGGGCTCCGCAAGCCTACCACGACCGATACGCCGTAAGCGTTGCCACGTCCGCTGCAACGGCTTGTTAGACGGCGAGCGGCACAGGCATCAGCCTGGCTTCATAGAGTAAATCTGCCTGAGCTCAGATTCGGAGTCTCGGAGCTTCTTGAGACAGGCGTCGCGAGCCATTGGCAGACCAGGTGCCGTAACGCGCTGAAGGCTCTCGATCTTGGCGGTGACTTCTGCCCAGGCACTCTCAAAGGACTCGTGGCCGGCGAACTCGGCCCAACCTTGGCAAAGGTCGAGGCGAGGCGGCGAGAGCGTCACGAACAGTTCCAGAACACGTTCTGGATTCGTGAGGAGTGCCTGGCTGATGGATCGAGAGAGGTCGATCGTCACCGCGCCATCGGTACCTGCCGAGAGGGCCAAAGCAACTAGAAGCCAGTCGGGATCGCCGGCCTCGATCTTCTGCATGACTGCGGACCACGAGGATGAGTCGTAGAGCTCGATAGCTACGGCCTTGGCGCCCTGGTTGCCGATCTCGGAGAGGATCGAGTCAGCGGAGCCCGCATACTGCACAGTCTCCCGGCCAATAGCTGCGGACGGCACCGCTACGACCAAGGCGATGGAGAGAAGTGCGCCTCGGGTCACCCACAAGCCTCGCCGTCCAACGGATCGGCGTTCAGCTGCAAGCGGTGACCGCTACCGCGCCGCTGACCGCCTTGGAACTCCATTGTACCACGGAGATTCAATTCGCCTCGGCGGCACGCGCGGGGAACAGCAGCCCCACGAAGGCGAAGATGCTGAGAGCTATGCCCCACCACACCGCAACGAGGACGGGCCAGAATGCGTGCAGTGCGAACAGATTGGCGAACTGGAGAAGCAGGACCAGGAGCACACCGAAGAGAGCGATCGTGCCACCACGCCATACGGTCTGGAATCGGGGAACCTGGAGGTTGGCGTCGCCCGAATCGGCGCGCGCGGCAGCGCGAAGGTTGAGAAAAACGGTAGTTGAGGCCGAAACCGCGTAGACGAGACTACAGACCCGCCAGGTTAGGGGTTCGGCCAGTTCAGCTGCAGTCAGGACAGACGCGAGGGCGATGAGACCAAGTGGTGTGATCGTGCCGGTGAAGAGCATGCGGAAGCGTACTCGGTCGACTTCGGACCACTCTGAACCGTTTCGCTCACCAAAGACGAGCACGACGCCCGAGAATCCCGTGATCGCGATAGCAATCTCGCCACAAAGCGAGAGCGCGTCGAAGGGCTCCACCCGTGCCACCTAACGGATCGGCGCTCAGCTGCGGGCGGGCACACTGCCCGGCCACCTGATTGCCTGGTTGTTGGGAGGGTACCACGGCCCCTGTGCGGCGCGGCTGTAGCCCGTCAGCTGCAGCGGCTTGTTAGGCGGCAGCCGCACTGAGAAGCAGTCGGACTTCAGGGTAGAAGGGGAGGGTCCAGATCGCGAACAGAACGATGGTGTCAGCGACGAATAGCCGAGCGAGATAGCGGTGGACGAAGGGGAATCGCTTGAAGTTCTTGGTCACCTTGTCGTTCAGCTCCGTCGAGTTGTCCGCTGTTTCGCTCTCGCACTTCTCGACGACTTTCGCCTCGCGATTGCCGAGCGCACCCAAGTAGTCGCGCCAGAAGTGATAGTCGAGAATCAGCTCAAGCGTAACCAGGCGTGGGTACAGCCGGACAACCCCATTGTCGAGCCGCTTGCTGTAGACCATGACAAATCCCAGAAAGAGCGAGCCGAGTAGTGATGCGCCCAGGCGCAGCTGGACGTCCGATCGAACAGTCTCGGATCCCAACATGAGACTGAACAGGACGAAGATCGCCGCGTAGGCGATTTGGTGCCAGCGATCGACACGGCGAATCAGCGCGAGCCGATGGTTGTGGATGTTCGTGTACTCGAAGTGGTAGACCTGCCCGCGGTTTGTCCCCGTGAGGTCGACATCGCTCAGCGTCGATCGCTCAATCGGTGAGTTCATACCGATGCCGCCTAACGGATCGGGCGCTCAGCTGCCGGCCCGCCGTCGGTGCCGGCCCGAAGCTCCCCGGTTTCAATGCAGACACTACCAGAGGCGGCTTGGAGCAACCTATGGCCGGTCAGCTGCAGCGCCTTGTTAGTCGGCACGATCACGCAGGATGGCGGACTAGAAAGTCTCGTACACCAGAGAGCATCAGACCCACTTGGTCCTCAGAGTACTTTCTGTATTCGCCGTGCGCGGCCTTGTTCCGAAGATCGAGCCACGCGGTCACGCTCTTCTGATCCAGCTTCGAGTAGGCGTTGGCCTTGGCTAGTTCCGAGTTCATCTGATCTGCCTTCTTCGGGCGAAGGTTGCCGCCGGATTGAACCTCGGTTTCTACGTTGAACTTCGCGCAAAGCTGCCGAAGGTGGGCTTCGAGCGAGCTTCCCACTACGACTGCGGCTGCGTCCTTGTACCCGTTGTCGACGAGGTGCTGAGCCATCTCAAGAAAATCTGAGAAGACTTCCGCATGAAGCAGCTCCGATACGCTCTGGAGGTATCCAGACTCGAGATCTACACGAAGGGACTCGAGAACTCCAATTGCAGGGCCGACCTTCTTTCCGGGGGTCGAGTTCTGATCAAGGATCCAGGCGAGTTGCTTCGCATACGGTGAGGATGAGCCCGCGATGCGCTCCACCACCGCACTTGCTCGTGTGAAGAGACGAAACGTGTTCGAGATCGCTAGATCAGAGAGATCGTCGTACTTCGCACCGCTCGCGACCTCTCGATAGTCCGCAAGCACGGCATCAACCTGCTCGATGAGATCGTCCTGCCGCATAGTCTCGCGTGCCGCCTAACGGATCGGCGCTCAGTTGCGGGCGGCGCACTGTGCCCGGCCGCTTGACCGCCTTGGTGTTAGAAGGGTACCACCGCCCCGGGAGCAGCACGGCCCCGCCCGTCTGCTGCAGCGCCTTGTTGGGCAGCGCGCCCCGAGCATGGGCGACGCCCGGCTAGCGCCACGGCCAGTAGCCTGGCATGACGGGAGCCTCCCAGAGGAAGCGCTTGTAGGCCACTCGTAGGGCCGCGAACACGCTGGCCGCGGCTGCTACGGCTGCCCACATCGGGGTGCCGAGAGGAAGTGCCGCGAGGACGAGGAATGCCAATGCGAGTAGCCAGGTCTCGAACGCGACGAGCGCGGGTATGCCGCGAGGCCATGCGAGTGAGCACGCCCCCGCGATCGCACCGCCGAAGTAGCAGGCAAGGCTGGTCGCGGCGCGCGTCTCGAGATCGGCGTGGCTACCTGACACGAAGGGAACGCAAGCTGGTACCGCGGACGAGCAAACCAAGGCTGCGAGAACCGATCTCGTTTCCATTTGGCCCCGACGCGCTGCCCAACGGATCGGCGCTCAGCTGCGGGCGGGCACGCTGCCCGATCGCCTGAACGCCTGGGTGTTGGGAGGGTACCACGGCCTCACGACGGCTCGGCGGCAGCCCGTCAGCTGCAGCGCCTTGTTAGGCAGCGCGCGATTCAAGAACCAACGAACGCGCCTCGATCGCGATGCACGAGCCCGATGGCAAACAGAGCGCCCACTCGGGTTCGCCAGAGTCGCTGGCAACGGAACGGAGGCAACGCGCTCGGCCGACGCCCAGAACCAGTTCGTGGGATGCTGAGACGGCCACTGACGAGACCTGGCGACCGATGAGTTCGCTAGCGATGCGTCTAGCTGACGCCGCGTCTGTGGACGAGAGATGTTGTTCGGCGTCGGACTCAAGGACCCAATGGAAACCAAGGTACGCCGTATGGTCGGACTTCCTGCGGCCAGACTCGTAGGTATCAGTAAGGGGGCCTACCTCAAGGTAGAGGGCCGTGTAGTCACCGAGCCAGACGGCCGCGATCGCTTGGCCGAGCAAGGGGCCAGCCAACTCTGCGAACCGAGCTTCATCGATCGACGTGCTGACGGCCACCGTGCTGCCTAACGGATCGGCGGTTCAGCTGCGCCCAACAGCGCTGACCGCCAACGCTCGGGCACGGCGCTCGCCGCAAGAACGGTACCACGGATCGATTGGAACGAGCTGTTGGGTGTCAGCTGCAACCGCTTGTTAGGCAGCGGGCCCGCGCACCGGCGGCTCACGCGTCAGTCAACTCGGGCCAGACGGGGCGGATTTCGATCGTGGCCGCTGCTGCCATCGGATGAGATGAGGCGAGGTTGACGGCCTCGTCAACATCGGAGCACTCGATGAGTTCGAACGCCGCCATCTGGTCTGGGGACTCACTGAACGGACCGCTTCTCTTCGAGAGGACTCCGTCTCGGACCTGGATGGTGACCGCCTCGTCACTTGGCCTCAGAGGAGCGCCACGCACCCGCACCGCAGAGTTCTCGTCGATCCACTGGTAGATGTTCGAGATGAGGTCTTGGCTGGCTCGAAACTTGTCGTCGTGAGCGATGATGAGCAGGAATTGCATACCGCCTCGCGCTGCCTAACGGATCGGTTGTTGAGCGGCGTGGCCGGCCACTGAGCCAGCTACGTCAACAACGGTTGACGCCAGAAGGCTACCAGCTCGACAGCGCCTCGCTAAAGACACGTCCGACTCCAACAACTTGTTAGGCGGCGGGCGCGCGACCTCGAACGCGAAAGCTCGCCAAGAACCCGGGGAATGCGGCCAATAGGCACGAGATCGTTCCCACGCGATAGCAGTCGAACCCCGCAGCGATGCCTAAGAGTCCGGAGGCTGAACCAACAGCGCCAACGACAATGACCGAGATGTTGGCCACCCAGTGCCAAGGGTTCTGGGTCGGAGCACCGTCGCGATTCAGCTGCGCGTGCGAACGAAACATGAGCATCATGCCGCCAACGAGAACGACACTGGCGACGCCATTCAGGACCGGCCAGCCAGGCAGGCCGAGCGGCCGTAGAAGAGATGGGAGCAGACACAAGACGACAGCCGCAATGCTCCAATTGAGACTGATCCAGAACGCGAGGCGAACGCGTGGGTGCCAATCGTGGACAGGGCCGCTGCGAACCATCGCGATGAGACCGGAGAATCCAGCAAGAGCGATTGAGATCTCTGCAATTGTCTCGAGTGAGAGTTCGCCCTGCAATCCTGTCCGCCTAACGGATCGGCGTTCAGCTGCAAGCGGTGACCGCCACCGCGCCGCTGACCGCCTTGGAGCGCCATTGTACCACGGAGATTCAATTCGCCTCGGCGTCAAGCTTGGCAGCTGCAACGGCTTGTTAGGCGGCGCGCGCTCTAAGTATGAGAACTCGGGCCAAGGAACCCGCGCAACAGCCGGATGAAGTACATCGTGGCGAGGAGAAGACTCAGGACGACCGTAGTAACGAAGGGCCATGCACTTGCCAGCCAAGCCGCATTGACGGCCTGCATGGTGATCTGGGCGACGAGAGTGCCGAGAAAGACCGTCAAGGCAACCCGAGACAGCGGCTCCGAGTCGGTCTGGGCCGAACGGGCCATGGTCGGAGAGACGGCGGCGACAGAGACCGTGATGTAGACGAGCCAGAGAGCACTCGACGCTCGCCACAGGGTACTTCCGCTCAACTTCGCCAGTTCGAGAACGAGCGGGATGAGGCTGAAGAAGACGGCACTCATGCTGGTGCGAAGGAGCATCTGGAAGCGCACCCGATCACTATCGGACCAAGGCTCCTGGCGCCCACTCAACGCGGCTGCGATGCCCGAGAATCCCGCGATGGCGATTCCAACCTCTGCGGTGGTCGTGAGGATCGACTCGCCTTCCATGATGACTTCCGCGCCGCCTAACTAGTAGTAGATGGCCCAATCATACCCCGCAGCGCTGCAAGAGGGGCTTCGATAATGGCCGCGGGCGTGGGAGCGTGCCAGGGCACGTCCTCGCACGGCCTGGGGAATCCGAGGATAGGCGGTGAGGGGTGATGCGAAACGTTGCGAGTCCTTGCAGCGTTTGGGTCTCCGGGGTTGGCGGGCGCGAAGAGGGCGGCAAGGCGCCTGGGCCAGTCCGGGGGCTTGTGCGGTTCGGGGGGCACCGATGGTTCGGCTCGTTTGCCGGGCGGGTTGGATGGGGGGCTCATAGATGGTCGGCGGGGCTGCGGACGCCGAGGGGGCCCTGGTCGAGGACGTGGGTGTAGATCATGGTGGTCTTGAGTTCGCGGTGGCCCAGCAGCTCTTGCACGGTGCGGATGTCGGTGCCCGACTCCAGCAGGTGGGTGGCAAAGGAGTGACGAAAGGTGTGGCAGGTCACGCGCTTGGCCAGGCCCGTTCGACGGGCGGCGTCGCGCACGGCGCGCTGCACCGACGTCTGGTGCAGGTGATGGCGCAGCAGTTCGCCGGTGCCGGTGTCGGGCGTGAGCCGCGATGCGGGAAAGACCCAGTGCCAGCCCCACTCGGTGGCGGCGCCCGGCAGCTTGCGGCCCAGGGCGCCGGGCAGTCGCACCGCCCTCACGCCCTCGGCGAGATCCCGTTGGTGGCGCATGCGAACTGTTTCGAGGTGCGCGCGCAGGTCGGGGGCCAGGCTGCGCGCTAGCGGGGCACGGCGGTCGCGGCCGCCCTTGCCGCGGCGCACCAGCAGCTGGCCGCGATCGAAGTCGAGGTCCTTCACGCGCAAGCGCAGCGCTTCCATGAGGCGCAGTCCGCCGCCGTAGAGCACGGTGGCCACCAGCCGCTGCGTGCCTTCGAGCGCGCCCAGCACGGCGCGCACCTCGTCGCGCGAGAGCACCACGGGCAGCACCGGCTTTCGCTTGGGGCGGGCCACGCCATGGGGCATGTCGAGGTCGCGGCCGAGCAGCTCGCGATAGAGAAAGAGCAGGGCGCTCGTGGCCTGGTTCTGGGTGGCGGCGCTCACGCCCTGGGCCGTGGCCGGGTGCGAGAGAAACGCGGCCACCTCCGCCGCGCCCAGCTCCCGGGGGTGGCGCTTGTCGTGAAAGAGGATGAAGCGGCGCGCCCAGGCGACGTAGGCCGTTTCGGTGCGCAGGCTCAGGTGTCGGCTGCGGATCGCGTGGCGAAGCTGGTCGAGCAGGCGGCGCGGGCGAGGTCCCTGGTGGCCAGGGGGCGCAGCGGGGGGCGGTTGGGGCATGGGCCGACCGCGGGACCGGTGGGGCCGCTCCAAGGTAGGGATGGCTTTGGATCCGCGCCCCTGCCCAATCCGCAGGCAGGCCCAGCCGCCTGCTGCGCAGCCGGTGGGCAGGGTTCGGCCCGGTCCGGGCCGTGAATGGCACGCCTTCGTGCGGCAATCGGCACAGTGCGCGCCGGAGCGGCACGTAGAGGGCGCGCCGGCCGCCGGGCTGAAGTTGGCACGCCGGTTGCTCTAGGGGAGGCCAGGCACAGATCGGTGGCCGGGGCGATCACCGAAGCCCGTGCCGCTCCGGAGAGCCGGGCGGTGCAATGACCAGCCCCCCTACGAAACGAAGGAGTCGTCGTGAGACGCAGCACACTTGCAGCGGCCGTGGCGGGAACGGTTCTCGTCCCGACCCTGGCCTATGCCGAGGACGCGGTTTCGCCCGGTCTGTTCACGGCCAACAACGTATGGATGATGCTCTGCGCGGGCCTGGTGTTCATCATGCACCTGGGCTTCGCATCGCTCGAGTCCGGGCTCACGCGAGCCAAGAACACCACCAACATCCTGTTCAAGAACACGTTCATCATTTCCGCGGGCATCCTCACCTACGCGCTGATGGGCTTCAACCTGATGTACCCCGGAGACTTCAACGGGTTCTTCGGGTTCGCGGGATTCGGCCTGTCGGCCGGGTTCGATGAGGGCGCCAACACGCCCGCATACGCGAGCGGTGGCTACACCTACTGGACCGACTTCCTGTTCCAGGCGATGTTCGCGGCCACGGCGGCCACCATCGTCTCGGGCGCCGTCGCCGAGCGCGTGAAGCTCTCGTCGTTCATGATCTTTGCGGCGATCTTCGTGGCGATCGTCTACCCGATCGCCGGCTCCTGGAAGTGGGGCGGTGGCTGGCTCGACGGCATGGGCTTCTACGACTTCGCCGGTTCGACGCTGGTCCACTCGGTGGGCGGCTGGGGTGCCCTCGCGGGCGCCATGCTGCTGGGGCCGCGCCTCGGCAAGTACACCAAGGACCGCATGAACCCGATCCCGGGCAGCAGCATGCCGCTGGCAGCGGTGGGTGTGTTCCTGCTCTGGCTCGGTTGGTTCGGCTTCAACGGCGGTTCCGTGCTCTCGGCCGACCCCGTGCTGACCTCGTTCACGCTGGTGACCACGAGCATCGCCGCCGCTTCCGGCGCACTGGCCGCCATGACGGCGTCGTGGTTCGCGGCGGGCAAGCCCGACCTCTCCATGTCGCTCAACGGCATCCTGGCCGGCCTGGTGGGCATCACCGCCGGCGCCGACACGGTGTCGCTGCTCGGCGCCGTGATCATCGGCCTGGTGGCCGGTGGTCTGGTGGTCGGCTCGGTGCTCATGTTCGACAAGATCAAGATCGACGACCCGGTGGGCGCGATCTCGGTCCACCTCACCTGCGGCATCTGGGGCACGCTCGCGGTCGGCATCTTCTCGACCAACCCCGAGCACAGCTTCGTGACGCAGCTGATCGGTGTGCTGGCCTACGGCGCCTTCACGTTCGCGGCCGCCATGGCGATCTTCGGTGTGCTCAAGGCCACCATGGGCATCCGCGTCGGCGAGGCCGAAGAGCTCGAGGGTCTCGACCTCGCGGAGCACGGGGCGCACGCCTACGACTTCGGCGGTGGCGCGACGGTCAAGGGCATCGAAGACGAGTTGGTTCCCGGTTCTGCCCTGGCCCGCGCCAAGCTGGCCGAGAGCCAGGGTTAGGAGGACGACATGAAGATGGTCGTAGCGATCCTGAAGCCCTTCAAGCTCGACGACGCCATGCAGGCGTTGACCGAGATCGGGGTGAAGGGAATGACCGTGAGCGAGGTGAAGGGTTTCGGCCGACAGAAGGGCCACACCGAGCTCTACCGAGGTGCCGAGTACGTGGTGGACTTCCTGCCCAAGATCCGGGTCGAGGTCGCTTGTAGCGACGACCTGGCCGAGAAGGCGGTGAAGGCCCTGGCCGACTCCGCCCAGACCGGCCGCATCGGAGACGGCAAGATCTTCGTCTCCCCGCTCGAAGAGGCGGTGCGCATCCGCACCGGCGAGCGCGGCGAGCCGGCACTGGCCTGATCTCCCGCCAGGGTGGGCACCCCCACCAAACGATGACGGCCGGGCTCCTCGGAGCCCGTCCGTTCTCGTTTCTCGGCAAGCGTGCGCTGCAGAGCGCTACTTCTTGCGCCACTTGCCTCCGGCGTCGGTCACCCATTCACCGGCGGGGCGCTGGGCGATCAGCTTGGCGCCGGCCTGTGCGGCGACGGCGTCGATCGGTGCGCCGGTGTTGCTGGCGATCTTGGCGTAGGCGGCCCGCCGCTGGGAATTCACGTTGTTGACCAGCGCTTGTACCTCGCCCGACCCGTTGGCGACCACGCCCACGTAGCCGTCGGCACGCTCGCCCACCAGGCCCTGGGCGCGCGCTTCGTCCAGCGTGAGAGCACCCGCCGGCACCGCCAGCAGCAGCGCAAGCGGCAGGAGCAGCAGAGTGATCCATCGCTTCATGACGTCCTCCTAGAAGATTCCGCTGTCGGACTCGAACGCTTCTTCGAGTTCCTTGTCCACTTGGACCTTGATCTCGTGCTCGATCTTCACGTTCAGGTTGATGGTGATGGGCTCGTCGGGCGGCGCGACCTTCACGGTCGGCGCGCAGGCCAGACCGAGAAGCAGCGCTGCGGCCAGCGGCCCCAGGTGAGTGGTCAGCCGTCGGCCTTCCACGGTTCGAATGCCTCGGATCATGGGCCCTCCCTCGGGGATCGGTCTCCGTACTCCCGGAGCTTCTCCTCGATGACCTCCGGAACACGATAGGATGCCGTCCCCGCCCGCACGAGGTCGGACATCCGTGCATCCACGTTCAGATTGAGTTGGACGGCGCGGCCGTCCTGAAATTCAGGGTTCGATCCCCGCACGTGGACGTGGGCCACCATGGGCCCTCGCGCATCGCCCGAGAGCTTCACCTCGAGCGAGGTCCAGTGCAGGTCGCGCAGGGCGTCGACGGCCAGTCCCAGGGTGTCGGCCTGGCTCTTGGCCACCGCGCCCGCCTCGGCCGAAGGCTGGTAGCGGATCCGCCCGCCCTCGGGGTCGCCCAGGAGCACCGCATCCAGCACCTGGATGTCGTCGCCCCGGATCCGCAGGGGGATCGCCCCCGAGAGGGTGCCGCTCCCCGAGAGGCCCTCGAGGTCGACGCGGGCCAGGATCTGTCCGAGGTCGAGGGACAGGGCCACCAGCACCAGGTCGGCCGACAGGGCATCGCCCAAGGTCACGGTGAGACCGGCGCGAATCTCGCCCCCCAGCATGCGGAAGGTCGCCGAGGTCACGTCGAGCACGTTGTCCGGCAGCAGCGAGAAGCGCACCAGGCCGTTGCGCAGCGGCACGCCCACGTCCGCCTGCGCGATCGAGATCAGCTGCTCGCCGTCCGTCACCAGCGGGTCCGGGCCATGCAGCACCAAGGCACCGTTCAGGCCCTCGAGAGTCGCGGCCTCGGTCGTGATCCCGACGTCGCGAAGCGCCGCCTCGATGCGCATGTCGATCGCACCCGGCGCCACGGAGCCGCGCCCCCGGGCCTCGATCTGGCCGTGGGCCTGAACGCCGAACTCGGCCGCCGCGGGTACCAGGTCGACCACCCGGGCGCCTGGAATGCCGAGCACCAGCGGGTCGAGTGCGAAGGCCACCTCGGCGGCGCCGGCCGGCGCGTTGGCGACGCCGCTGGCGCGTAGCGCCAGGCCCCCGCCGAGGGCTGCCGTCACGCTACGAAACGAGAGCGCTTCGGGCGGGCCGCGCAGGTAGGCATCCACCTCGAGCGGCGGGCCGCCCGCGCGGGCCGACACCCGCGCGGCGCGCACGTCGCCGTCGACGGCGCCGTCTTCGATCAGCAGGTTCAGCGCGAGCCCGCGCGCATCGCCCTCGGCGTTCTGCACGCGCCCGCCGGCGCCGCGCAGGTGGACGCTCGGGCTTCCCTCGCTCGGCGCGGCGACCGTGACGTCGAGCGCCGGCGTCGTGCCGCGCATGGCCAGCGCGGGGTCGGGGTCTTCGAGGGCGAAGCCCACCGGGTCGAGGTGCAGTGCGGCGCGCACGCCCGAGGCATCGAAGCTCACCGGGCCGCCGATCACGACGGGGTCGTCCAGTCGTAGGGGCGGGACGCGCGCGTCCGCCCGCACGTCGATGCGACCCTCCATGGCCGACAGGCCCCCGCGCGCCGATGCGGCGACCTGCGCGTCGAACTGATCATGGGTGACGCCCACTTCGCCGCGCGCCTGCAGCGCACCGGGTCCGGTCTCTTCGACGCGGCCGGCGACCTCGATGCGTGCGGGGCCCTGGGGTGTCGCGATCTCGGCTACGACGTCTTCCACCGTGATCTCGGGGGCGGGCAGGGCAGGGGGGCCGCCATCGCCCTCTCCCGGCTCGAGTAGCGGCGCGAGCGGTCCGAGGTCGATGCCGTCCGGCGTGACGGCTGCCGCCACGCGCACGCCACGCACGTCCACACGATCGAAGCGCCCCTCCGCGAGCCCGCGCGGCGACCACGCCACGTCGATGGCGGCGACGTGCGCGGGCTCGGCGGGCGCGGCCTCGGTCGCGGGTGGGCCCAGCACGACGTCGCGAATGTCGATGCCCTCCAGGCCGAGTGAGGTGACCGAGAGCGTCACCTCGGCAATGCCCATGTCGCGCACCTGGCCCACCAGCCAGTCCTCGGCCAGGCCGAAGCGCGCCTGCCACAGCCAGGCGCCCGCCACCGCGGCCACCGCCAGCAGGGCCACCAGCGTGGCCAGCACGGGTACGAGCACCCGTCCCCCGGCGGCGCGACGCGGCATGCCGGCAATCTAGGCCCGGCCCCCGCCCGGCGCCCGGGGGCGGCTTCAGGGACACGCGATTTCCGCCGCTAAGACGGGGGGATCGAGGGCCTTCTTGATCATTCCGTTGAGCCACGACACTGGCCGTTTGCACCGCGCCCCGGTGGTCACCTGGGCGCTGATGGCCGCGTGCGCCCTGGTCTTTCTGATGACCACTGGCCTCGGAGACCCGGTCCTCGACGAGGCCGAGTCGCGGTTCGGCGAAGCCCGCGACTACTGGCAAGAGCATCCCTACCTCGAGCCGCCCGATCGGCTGGTCGAGCGCTACGGCGACCTCGGCGCCCCGGCCCGAGCCGAGTTCGCGGCGGCCGTCGAGCGCGGCGAAGCGCCGGTCGACCCGCGCACGCTGGCGCGCAAGCAGGCCACGCTCGAAGCGCGCGTGGCCGACGTGGACGCCGTGCTCCAGCGCCACGTGTGGTTCGACCATGGCTTGATCCCTGCGACGCCCACGCGCGTGGGGTTGTTCGGCCACCTGTTCCTGCACGCGGGCTGGCTGCACCTGCTCGGCAACCTCTGGTTCCTGTTCTTGTGTGGCCCACTGGTCGAAGACCGCCTGGGCCGGGGCCTGTTCGCGCTCTTCTACCTGGCCTGTGGGTTCGCCGGGGCGGCGCTTTTCGTGCACCGCATGCCCGGGTTCGAGGGTCCGCTGATCGGAGCGTCGGGTGCCATCGCCGGTGCGATGGGCGCCTTCCTGGTTCGGGCTTGGCGGACGCAGATCCGCTTCGGCTATTGGCTCGGGTTCTTCTTCGGCACGTTTCGCGTGCCCGCACTGTTGGTGCTGCCACTCTGGTTCGCCAACGAGTTGATCTCGGCGCGGCTGGTCGAGCTCGCCGGTGGCGGCGGGGGCGTGGCCTACTGGGCGCATGTGGGAGGCTTCGGCTTCGGTGCGGGGGTTGCGGCGCTGGCCGTCGCGATCGGCGCCGAGCGACGCGTGCCCGAAGTGCCGACGACGATCGACGTCCCGAACGACGAGGAAGCGATGCGCGAAGAGCTGGCACCCGAAACGGAACCCGACCAGGGACTCGAGGCGCGGGCGACCCTGCGCCCGGGCGAGGCGATCGATCTGGCGCCCGAAGGTGCGAAGCAGGCCACCCTCGATGCACCGCTCGCACGCGCAATCGCAGCGGGTCGACGCGACGATGCGGTGATGCGGTTCCGTGACTGCTGCGAGCGCGACCCGGCCCCATCGCTGGATGCCGAATCGGCCCTGCGCCTCTTCCCGTGGCTGCGCGCAGCGGGCCAGGCGGGGCTGGCCAGCGCGGCGCTCTGGGCGGCGCTTCGCCACGTGTCCCAGGGCCACGCCGACGGCCCGGCGCTGCTGCTACGCATCGCGCGGGCAGCCCGGGGTTTCGACCCGGTGGTGGCGCTGCGCACCGCGCGCCGCGCGCTGGCCGAGCCCGCGGTGCCCGACGACGAGCGACCCCGCCTCGAGTCCCTGCTGCGCGAGGCCGAAGAAGCGACCGAGGGCCGCGGCATCATCGTGCTCGACGATGCGCAGGACCTGGCGGTCGCCCGCCGTGCCGAGGCACCTCGGGCCGAGGTTGCCGCAGCGCCGCCCGAAGCCGACTCGCTCTTCGCATCCGGCTTCACCGAGCCCGATGATCCCCAGGCGCTGGATCTGGCGGGCCCCGACCGGACGGAACCCGGCACGGCCGAGGCTTCCGAGCCCGAACTCGAGCTCGATGACGACGCGCTCGCGGCAGCGCTGGCTTCGGACGAGCCGGCGGCTGCCGCGGCCCCTGACCCGAACCGCGAGACCGTCACCCAGACCTTCGAGCCCGCAGCGCCGCCCGAACCGTTCGAGCCGGCCGAACGTGCCGCCCGGGTCACCGGCCCGCTCGACTGCGACGAGGAGAAGGAGGCACCACCCGAACCCGCGCTGCCCCTGCGCAGCCTGCGCGTGCTCGAGGCGCGGCCGGTTTCGCTCGACGGCGAGGCGCTGTGGCTCGACGTCGAAGGACGCGGCCGCACGCGGCTTCCGCTGGCGCGTATCGACGGCATCGCCCTGGCCGGCGTCCGCGGCCTGGCCAAGCCCGGCGCCGTCGATTCCGAAGGCCGCCCGCGCGCCGTGTTGCTGCTCGATCTCGCCATGAACGCCACGGCCGACACGAGCGAGGCCCTGGTGGTGGTGCGGCTGCGAAGCGACCGCTTCGATCCGCGGCGCCTGCTCGCCGAAGCGTCCGAAGGCGGGTCGCCGCTGGTAGCGCTGCGGCAGGTCGTGGCCGGGCTATTGGCGGGCAGCCGTGCGCGGCCGCTCTGCCCCGCCGCCGCGAGCCCCGAAGAGGCGCTCGCCGTGCATGGCGATCTGGCCACCTACACCCAGAGAGTCCTCGGCGCTCAGGCCGCGACCGCAGAGGCCCACTAGCGCAGTGCCTGGGCGGCGCGGCGGGCGACCTCGCTTGCCACGGCGTAGCCTCGCCGGATGCAGCTGGCTGCCTACCTCGACCGCATCGGCGTGCGGGGCGGGGTCACACCCGACCTCGTCGGCCTGCGCGCGTTGCATCGTGCGCATCTGCAGGCCATCTCGTACGAGAACCTCGACGTGCAGCTCGGCCGTGCGGCCGACCTCGACCCCGCGCGCATCTACCGCAAGATCGTCGAGCAGGGTCGCGGTGGCTGGTGCTACGAGATGAACGGCCTGCTCGGCTGGGCGCTCGGCGAGGCGGGCTTCGACGTCACGCGCATGGTCGGCGGTGTGATGGCGAGCCTCGCCGGCGAAGCCTCCATGGGCAGCCATCTCGTGCTTCGTGTCGACCTCGACCGACCCTACCTGGTCGACGTGGGCCTGGGCGACGGGCTACTCGAACCGATCCCGATCGAGGCCGGCACCCACCGCGAGGGTGAGCGCAGCTACCGGTTGGAGGCGCTCGAGGGGACCGAGCGCTGGCGCTTCCACAACCACGAAGGGTCGCCACCGCCGAACTTCGACTTCGTGACCGCGCCTGCGGACGAGGCCCGCCTGGCCAGCGTGTGCGAGAAGCTCCGCACCGACCCCAACTCGCTCTTCGTCCAGAACCTGATCTGCATCCGCGCCGACCCGGGCGGGGGCACCAAGCACCTGGTGGGGCGCGTACTCGCGCTCCCCCGAGCGCCCAGGCGCATCCTCCCCGACGCCGACGCGTTCGTGGCGACGCTGGCCCGCGAGTTCGGGCTCGAAGACCCGGCCTTCGCGGGTCTATGGCCCAAGGTCTGCGCGCGTCACGAACAGGCCTACGGCGACCAACCCGCCGAGGCGATTCCGGTGGGCGGCGCACCGCGGCCGAGCTGATCACGCCGCGCCTCGCGTCCACCCAGACGGCGACGCGGGCATCGCGCCACTACGTGCGACTGCGGTCGGCGGCAGCCACGAACGCCGCGAACAGCGCGTCGCGATGCGCACCCGCGAGCTTCTCGGGGTGCCACTGCACGCCCACCACGAACCGGTCGGCGTCGGGGAGCTCCACGGCCTCCACCACGCCGTCGGGCGCCCGGGCGGCGACGCGCAGCCGGGGACCGGGCGCATCCACGGCCTGATGGTGCAGGCTGTTCACCGGTTCGGGGGCGGGGCCCAGCACGCGGGCGAGCTGGCTCGAGGCCTCGACCTCGAGTGCGTGTCGCCCGGTGGCTTCGGGCAGCCGGTGCGCCCCCGCGTCGGGCCGGTCGTGCGCGATGTCGTGCAACAGCGTGCCGCCGAGTGCGAGCGTCAGGAGCTGCATCCCGTAGCAGACCCCGAGCACCGGAAGACCCCGTGCCATGGCACCGGCGAGCAGCCGTGTGTCGTAGTCGCGCTGCCGGTCCGACACCGGGTCGAAGGTGACCTCGGGCGGGTAGGGGGTGCTGGGCGCAAAGTCGTCCCCACCCGGGACGAGTAGCGCGTCGATGCCCTCGACCAGGGCCTCGGGGTCGCCCGGGTCGGCCAGGTAGAGCGGCAGCCCCCCGGCGGCCGCCACGGCCTCGGCGTAGCGCACGTCCAGATAGTGCGTCTTCCGCCCGCGCCGGATCCGCTCCGCCGCATCCAGGCAAGGCGCAATCCCCACCCGCACCGGCCCACCCATCCCCCCAAAGTAGCGACCCGAAGGCGGGGACGTGGCTACCGATCTTCCGTTGCGGCCCCGTCCAGCGAGCCCGGCCGTTGGCGGCCGGCCAACCGATGGGAGAAACTCGCGCCCTCCCGATCAACCCCGCGCCGCCAGGCGGCGCCCCCAAGGAGCCCCCACGCATCATGGCCATCCAGGAAGGCGACAAGATTCCCTCCGTTGCACTCAAGGTCGTTCGCAACGGCAAGACCGAAGACACCACCACCGACGATCTCTTCGGCGGCCGCAAGGTCGTGCTGTTCGCGCTGCCCGGCGCGTTCACGCCCACCTGCTCGGCCCAGCACCTGCCTGGCTTCGTCGACAAGGCGGGCGAGATCCGTGGCAAGGGCGTGGACGAGATCCTGTGCCTGTCGGTGAACGACGCCTTCGTGATGGACGCCTGGGGCAAGGACCGCAGCGTGGGCGACAGCGTCACGTTGGTGGCCGATGGCAGCGGCGACTTCACGCGGGCCGTGGGGCTCGAGATGGATGGAACCAAGTTCGGCATGGGCACCCGCTCGCAGCGCTACGCGCTGGTGGCCGAGAACGGCGAGGTCAAGAAGCTCGCCGTCGAAGCCCCCATGAAGTTCGAGGTCTCGAGCGCCGAGGCCATCCTCGGCGCGCTCTAGACCGATGAGCACGGGCGCGCGAAGCGTGGCGCGGGCCGCAGGGTCCGCGCGGTGGATCGCGGTCGCGGTGCTCCTGGCCTTCGCGCCGGGCTGCGGCAGCACGCCCGACCCGATCACGGCCTGCGAGCCGGGCGGCGGCCTCGAGCCCATCTGCGGCTACTGGGACCCGGAAGATCTGGTCGCGCTCGACGACGGCCGCTGGCTGTTGGTGAGCAGCTTCGGGGCCGGGTTCGGTGAGGACAGCCCCGGAAGCCTGAGCCTCTACGCCCCGGCCGACGGCACCCGTCGAGATCTCTACCCCGCCGACCCCACCCACGCGCCCGACGCGGCCTTCGGCGACACGACCTGCCCCGGGCCACCCGAGGGCCCTGCTTTCGGTCCGCACGGTATCGACGTGACCGCTGACCAGCGCACCCTCTATGTGGTGAACCACGCGCCGCGCGAGGCGATCGAAGTGTTCGAGATCACGCGCGACGAGGGGGGCGCCCCCGCTCTGGTGTGGCGCGGCTGCGTTCCCCTGCCCGAGGGCGACATGGGCAACGACGTCGCTGCCCACCCCGACGGCGGCTTCGTGGTCTCGCGCTTCATGGGCCTGGGCAGCGTCACCGACCAGCTGAAGCTGCTGTTCGGCGGCGACACGGGGTTCTTGCTGCGCTGGACGCGCGAGGCCGGCTGGTCGCAGGTGCCCGACACGAACGCGAGTGCCCCGAACGGCGTGGCGGTCTCGCCCGACGGCGCCACCTACTACACCACGGCCTGGGGCAGCCAGCAGCTCATTCGGGTCGCGGCCGACGGCAGCGACCGACGGGAAGTCGATCTCGGCCACCGCGGCGACAACCTCACCTGGGCCCAGGACGGGCGCCTGCTCTCGGCGGGCCAGAAGACCGAGGTCACGGCCGTCCTGACCTGCGCCACCCGCAAGAGTGGCACCTGTGCCGTTCCGTTCTCGGTGGTGGCCATTTCGCCCGACAGCCTCGAGACCGACGTCGTGCTCGATCACGACCCCGCCCGCGTGATGGGCGCGGCCTCGGTGGCGGTCGACGTGGGCGACGCCCTCTGGATCGGCAGCTTCGCCTCGGACCGCATCGCGAGAATGCCGTGGTAGTGCCTGGAGAACCTCGATGACACGCCTGTGGATCGCTCGATGACGCCCGAACTGCGCGCACTCGGGGACGAGGCCTACGTCAGCCTGGCGACCTACCGGAAGAGCGGCGCCGAGGTGCGCACGCCCGTCTGGATCGCGCCCGATGGCGAGCGGCTCCTCGTCTACACCAACCGCACGTCGGGCAAGGTCAAGCGCATTCGCGCCGGCGCCCGCGTGAGCCTGGCGGCCTGCGACGTGCGGGGCGGCGTGCGCGGCGACTTCGTCGAAGCGCATGCGCGCATGCTCGACGAGAGCGAGCGCGACGCGGCCCTGGACGCGGTCGTGCGCAAGTACGGCTGGCAGATGCGGGTGGCGCTCTTGACCTCGCGGTTGAGCGGCCGCTTCGCGGACCGCGCCGCGATCGAGATCACCGACGCCCGGCCCGCCGGCGACGAGCGCTAACGCCACCCGGCAGGCCGGCCACGAGCGTTAGCGTCGCCCCAGCAGGCCGGCCACCAGCGCCGGCCGCTTGGCCAGCCCCAGCACCGCCGCCGCGCGCACGGCCGGCTCGATCTCCCAGGGCACGGTGTACATGCCGCCGTGCACCTGCCGGCGCTGAATCTCGCCGCGCTGGGCGTCGGGGTTCAGCAGGTCGTGCAGCAGCAGCAGGCCGTTCAGCCAGCGCGTGGTCTCGGGGTCGAACGCCTCCACACCGAAGGCCGCCGCCCCCAGGAAGGCCGCCTCGAACACCGGGTGCTGCAGCGATCGGGTCATGGTGATCGCCGCCGTGTTGGCCGAGACCGGCACCGGGCCGTTCTGTCCGCTGGGCCCAGTCCTCGCGAAGCGCTCGGCCGCAAGCACCTTGCCCACGTACTGCGCGGTCTGGTAGCCGGCGCCCTGGATCGAGACCAGGGTGCGCAGGACGCGAAGGTCTCCCTCGCCCACCTGGCCGGGCGGCAGCAGGCCCACCCGCTCCATGGCGCGCTGCCAGGCGGGCGCCTGGGCCCCGCGCGCTTCGGCGCGCGCCCGGGAGTCCGGCGTGAGGACGACCGGCGACGTGGGCGAGACCAGCATGCTCACCGAACGCACCGCGCCCGCAGGCATGGCATCGACCAGCGCGTTCATGGCACCCACCAGGCGCCACTCGCGCCCGCGGCCCGGCGCGTAGGCGTAGAGCGCGAAGTCCACCGGTCCGTCTTCGGCGTATGCGCGAAGCGTCGCGGCCACCGAGCACGGGTCGGCCAGCAGGTCGGTGGGTGTCTCGGTGGCGACGATCCGGCCCGACAACGTGCTGTCCTTGGGTAGCGACTCGGGGACCGCCACGCGATCGACGAACAGCACTTCGGCACCGGCCTCGAGCAACAGCGGCGTGGGCGCAAGCTCGGCCGCCGCGCCCATCACCGCGAAGCGGCGACCGGCGAGATCGATCTCGCCCGCTGCGTCGGTGGCGTGGTCGAGCAGCCAGTGCACGGCCGCCACGGCATCTTCCGAGAGCGCCGCACGATCGTGCAGCAGCTTCATCAGGTCGCGCAGCTCGGGGCCGCGGTACGTTCGCCCGCCGTAGGGCACCCGCGGCTCGAGTCGGCCCGAGCCCTGCAACGTCACGGTCCGGGTGCCGAACGGGCGCGCATCGCGGGTGGCGAGGGCGTCACCCAGACGCTGCTCGTGCGCGCCCTGGCGCAGTACCAGCGCTTCGCCGGCGCGCGTGACCACGTGCGCGCCGATCGCAGCCCGTGCATCCGACGCGACCCGGGCCGCCTCGAAGTCGACGACCGCGCGCGGCCAGTTCTTGCGGAATCGCGCCGCCTCGGCCGGAGGCCCCGCCTCTCCAACGCTCTCGGGCCACTCGGTCGCGGCTTCGCGAAGCAGGCGGTGCAGCAGCGCGGTGCCGCTCTCACCATCCCGAATCTGGACGCCGTCGTCTGCGTTCTGCGACGCCGGGCTCACCGGTTGCGCCATGGGGCCCCCCTCCAATGCCGAAGATTCTAGCCCTCCGCGGCCGCGGGATCGCGCGCCGCTACCGACGGTGGAAAGGCCTCGCGGGGACGGGGCGTTAGGGCGTCTGGGGGTCGGCCGCGTTGCGCTCGGCTTCTTCTTTCGCCGCCCGCGCCGCCTCCTCCATCGAGCGCTGCATCTCCTGCGCCGCCGCCTCGAACGAACGGGCGGCATCCTCGAGCGCGGGGGTCAGGTCGGCCGCCAGGCGTTCGAGCGCGACCGCCACGTCCTGCAGGGCGGGGCCTGCGTCTTCGGCCAGGCGCGCCAGCGACTCGGCCGCCTCGTCGAGGTGAGGGGCCGCCGCCTGGGCCCCCTCATCGAGGCCTTCGAGGGCCGCATCGGCCTGCTTGGCATGCTTGCGAAGCTCCTCACGGGCGGCGTCGGCCGCGTCGGACACCCCGCGTGCGATCGCCTCGGCCTGGGGATCCCGCCCAGCCGGGTCGGGCGAAGCGCCGATCTGCGGGTCGGGCGAAGCGCCGATCTGTGCGTCGGGCGAGGCGCCCGTCTGTGGGTCGGGCGAGGCGCCCATCTGCGGGTGCGGGGACGCGCTGCCCTGCGGGTCGGCGGCGAGCGCGCTACCGCCGAGGGTCAGGCAGATCGCGATCGCGCCCAAGTGCGCGGCAGCAGCCCCGAGGGCGCGAAGGGTCCGCGGGCGGGGTTCTCTGCGCATGGCTCGTCCTCCTTGCTCGCGCGCCCGGTCGGGACGCGCCGTCGGGTCCGAAAGGCTAGCCCTCGGCGCGGGGGCGAGCCCTACACTGCGCCCATGCCCGAACTCGCCGACCCCGCGCCCGACGCCGGCGCGTCCTCGCCGCGCAACGCCATCGTGATCCTGCTCGACAGCCTGAACCGCCACATGCTCGGCGCGTACGGCAGCCGTGAGTTCGATACGCCGAACCTCGATCGCTTCGCGCAGGGGGCCGTGCGCTTCGACAACCACTACAGCGGTTCGCTGCCGTGCATGCCCGCGCGCCACGACATCCTGTGCGGTTCGCTCGACTTCCCGTGGCGGCCGTGGGGCTCGATCGAGATCTGGGAAGAACCGATCACCGTGTCGCTCCGGCGCGCCGGCGTCACCACGCAGCTGGTCTCGGACCACCCCCACCTGTTCGAGACGGGGGGCGAGAACTACCACTGCGACTTCAGCGCCTGGGACTACGAGCGCGGGCACGAGGGCGACCCCTGGCGCACACGGCCCGACCCCAGCTGGGTGGGCGCGCCTTCGTTCGGCCGCGGCTGGATGAACTACGACAACTCGCGCGGCTTCTTTCGCGGCGAAGCCGACTTTCCGGGCCCGCGCACCATGGCCGCAGCCGCGCGCTTCGTCGAACAGGACGCGCCCCACCACGATCGCTTCCTGCTGTTCGTGGACGAGTTCGACCCGCACGAGCCCTTCGACACGCCCGAACCCTACGCCTCGCGCTACGACCCCGATTGGGAGGGGCCCCACCTGATCTGGCCGCCCTATACCACGGCCGGTCTCGCCAGCGGCGTGCTCGACGAGCGCCAGGCGCGGCAGGTGCGCGCGAGCTACGGCGCCAAGCTCACGATGATCGACCACTGGTTCGGTCGCGTGCTCGACGCCATCGAGCGACAGGGCCTGTTCGAATCGACGGCCGTGATCGTGTGCACCGATCACGGCCACTACCTGGGCGAGAAGGACTGCTGGGGCAAGCCGGCGGCGCCCATCTACGAGACCCTCGGCCACACCCCGCTGCTGGTGCGCTGGCCGGGTGTGCCGGCGCGCGAGGTCGGTGCACTCACCACCAACGTCGACCTGCACGCCACGCTGCTCGATCTCTTCGGTGCCGAGTCGCGCAACGTGCCCCACGGTCACTCGCTGGTGCCGCTGCTGCAGGGTCGGGTCCGCTCCGTGCGCGAATGGGCGCTGTCGGGCTACTGGGGTCGCGAAGTGCACGTGCTCGACGGTCGCCGCAAGTACGCGCGGGCCCCCACCGGAGAGAACTTTCCGCTCAGCATGTGGTCGAACCGCTGGTCGACGATGCCGCTGCATCGCTACCCCGAGTTGGGGCTGCCGCTGCCCGACGACCGCGCCGTACTCGACCGCATGCCGGCGCAGCGCGTGCCCGTGATCCGCCAGCCCTTCGCCAAGGGCGATCGGCTGCCGTTCTGGGCGCTGGGGGCGATGGGGGGCTCCCATCTCTACGACCTGGGCGAAGACCCGGACGAGACGCGCAACCGCGCCGGGGAGCCTCTGGAGGCCGAGATGACCGAGCTGTTGCGCACGGCCCTTCGCGAGATCGAGGCGCCCGACGATCAGCTCGCGCGGCTGGGGATCGCCTAGGCATGCGCATCCTGTACCTCGACATCGACACCCTGCGGGCCGATCACCTGGGCTGCTACGGCTACCACCGCGCGACCTCGCCCAATCTCGATGCGCTGGCCGAGCGCAGCGTGCGCATGACCAACGTCTACGCGAGCGACGTGCCGTGCCTTCCCAGTCGCACGGCGCTCATCACCGGGCGCTTCGGCATCCACACCGGCGTCGTGAACCACGGCGGGCGCGGCGCCGACCTGCGGCCCGAGGGCGCACGCCGGCAGTTCTTCGCACGCACCATGCTCGACTCGTGGGCGTCGCGGTTCTTCTACGCGGGGTACCGCACGGCCTCCTTCTCCTCGTTTCCGTTTCGGCACTCGGCCCATTGGTGGACGATGGGCTTTCAGGAGATGGTGAACGCAAGCCGCAGCATGGGCATCGAGACGGCCGACCAGGTGGTGCCCGACGTGCTGGGCTGGCTCGACCGCAACGGTCGCGAAGAGGACTGGCTCTGCCACGTGCATCTCTGGGATCCGCACACGCCCTACAACACGCCCGAGGCGTACGGAAACCCCTTCGAGCACGATCCGATCCCCAGCTGGTACACCGAAGACGTGCGCGCGCGTGACTGGGGGCGGCCCGGGCCGCACAGCGCGCAAGAGCCCTGGGGCTTCGCGCCCGACGAGTGGGGCACGCCCCCGCCGCGCCAGCCTTGGAACCTCTCGGACATGGACGCCGTGAAGCGCACCTTCGACGGCTACGACGTGGGCATTCGTTATGCGGACGACCACGTGGGCCAGCTGCTCGATCGGCTCGCCGCCCTGGGGGTACTCGACGACACGGCTATCCTGGTCTCGGCCGACCATGGCGAGGCCTTCGGCGAGCTCGGCGTATACGCCGACCACCAGGCCGCCGATCAAGCGACGGCGCGCGTGCCCGCGATCCTCCACTGGCCCGGCATCGAGCCCCGGGTGGACGAGGCCCTTCACTACCACCTGGACGTCGCCGCCACGCTCGTCGAGCTCTGCGACATCGGTCGGCCCAGGCGCTGGGATGGGCAGTCGTTCGCGCCGGCTCTTCGGGCCGGGCGCGACGAGGGGCGTCCATACCTGGTCACGTCCCAGGGTGCCTGGTCGTGCCAGCGCGGCGTGCGCTTCGAAGACCACCTCTACCTGCGCACCTGGCACGCGGGCTACCACGACTGGCCCGAGCGCATGCTCTTCGACGTGGTGCGCGACCCGCACGAGCAGCACGACCTCGCTGGCTCCGATGCGGCGCGTGTGGCGCGGGGGGCCGAGTTGTTGGACGGCTGGCTGGCCGAGGAGATCCAGGGTGCCCCCGACCTCGTGGATCCGTTGGTGCAGGTGATCGACGAGGGCGGGCCCTACCACTGCCGGGGCCACCTTGCCGCGTACCTGGCGCGCCTGCGCGAGACCGGTCGCGAGGCTTGGGCCGAGCGCCTGGCCGAGGCGCACGCGTCCGAGGCCAAGCCGCCGTCGCGGCCGCGCCGGCTCCCGTAGAGGAGGCCTGGCGCCGCGCTCCCAAATGCCGTTCTAGGCGCGGCGGGCCGGGTCGGCTCCGTGACCGCGCTTGTCACGGAGCCGGCGTAGGATCTCGGGATGAAGCAGGGGGAGCTCTTCGGCGAGGAGCCCGGTGCGCCCGAGGACACAGGGGCCACCGCGGCACCCTCGCGCGGCGTGGCGCCGAGGGCCGAAGCCGATCGCGCGCCGCTGAGCGGCGCAGTCGAAGCGCCGCCTGCTGGTGAAGACGCCGTGGTGTTCGTCCACGCGGGCGCGCGCGCCACCGAGCGCGCGCTGCTCGAGGATCTGGACGCGCTCGAGCGGCAGGCGCTCGCCGACCCGGCACTGCTCGCCCAGCCGGTGCGCGTGGTGGTGCCGTCGCGCCGGCTGCGCGAGCACCTGTGCGAGCGGCTGGTGGCAGGGGGGCGCGGACGCGTGGGCGTCGTGGTGCAGACCGTCTGGCAGCTCGCCTTCGAAATCGTCGATGCAGCGCACCCGGGCGGCGCAGAGGCGCTCGGTCTGGCCGGAGGGCGCCGCTTCGCACCGATCCTCGCGCGGCGCTACGCGCGAGAAGAGCCCACGTTGTCGGCACCGCTCGACGCCCTGGTCGACGGCTACGGCGTGGTGGTCGCCGCCGTGACCGACTTGCTCGATGCGGGGCTCGAGCCCGCGCTGGAGCCGGCGATTCTCGAAGCGGCGGCCCAGGTGCCGCGTGCGCCCGAGCGCGCAGTCGCGCTGGTCCGGGTGGCGCTTCGCGTGCTCGAAGACCTCGCCGGCGCTGGGTTGCATCCAAGGGGAGACCTCTATCGGCGCGCCGCAGACGCGCTTCGCGCAGGGCAGGGGCTGCGCGCGCGCGCCCTCCGCATCCATGGCTTCGCCGATGCGACGGGCGTGCTCTCCGAACTGCTCGCCGCGCTCGCTCGTCTGCCCGGTGCGCGGGTGCTGCTCGACCACCCTCCGGACCCCGCCGAGGGCAGCGCCGGTCCGGGGCCCGCGTTCACCCAACGGCTTCGCGAGCATCTTGCGCTGGCCGAGCACGCGGCCCCGCCGGGCGAGGCGTGCGAGCCGCCCACGCTGCGGCTCACGCGTTCGGCGGGAGCCGAGGCCGAGGCCCGTGCGGCGGCCTGGCACGCGCGTACCCTGCTCGACGACGGCGTGGCGCCCGAGCGCATCGCGATCGTCGCGCGCGACCTCACGCCCTACCGAGCGGTGGTCGCGGATCACCTGCGTCGCCTCGGGGTGCCGTTCTCGGGGGGCAGCGGTTTCGGCGGGCCCGAGGCGCGCCGCGTGTCGGCGTGGCTCGAACTGCTCGACCGAGGGCCCCGTTGCACCGTCGACCGCTGGCTCGACGCCCAGGGCGACGCCGATGTGCTGGCGCAGGCCGACCTGCGGCTGGCCCTGCACGGCATCGGGGTGGGCCGGCTACGCGATCTGGCCAAGCTCGACGTCGAGGGGCTGAGCGAACGCGGCACGACGCTGCCGCTGCCGGTGCGCCGCGGGTTGCCCTCGTCCGAGGGCGAGGCCGAAACGCCGGTCGAGACGGATCCCGACGTCACCACCGAGCGCGTCGAAGTCCGGGGCCGGCGCCGCATCGGCCTGGCGCGGCTGGCCGCCGCGCGCGATCGCGCCCGCACCACCCTGGCGCAGCTCGAAGGCCTGGGCAGGGAGGCCTCGGTGGCCGATCACGTGGGGCGCCTGCGCACGTTGCTGGCGGGCCCGCTCGGGCATGGGCCGGGTGCATCCGGTCTCGAACGCGTGCAGGGGGCGCTCTCGGGCCTCGAAGCCGATCTCGGTAGCGCCCGCGTGGCCGGCGACGAGCTCGGGCTGTTGCTGCGGCCGCTGCTCGAGGGCACGGGTCGCGAGGCGCTGGGTGGGCAAGGCGCCGGGGTGCGGCTGCTCGACGCCACCGAGGCGCGCGGCGCCACGTTCGAGCATCTGGTGGTGATCGGGCTCAACCGCGACGTCTTTCCGCGCGCGATCTCCGAGGATCCGCTGCTGCCCGACGATGCCCGGCGCGCGCTGCTCGCCGTGCTGCCAGAGCTGCCGGTCAAGGGCCGCGGCGCCGACGAGGAGCGTTACCTGTTTGCGCAGCTCTGTTCGGCGGCGCCCCAGGTGCTGCTCTCGCGTCAGGGGGTGTCCGACGAGGGCAAGGAGCGCGCGCCCTCGCCGCTTCTCGAACGCCTGCGTCTGGTCGCGTCGCTCGAGACCGAGGCACTGCCGGGTGTGCTCGAGGGCCCGTCCGACTGGCTGCGCACGCCCAGCGAACACGCGATGCGCGCCGGGGCCGCGGGCGATCGCTCCGCACTCGGCGCCGCGCTGGCCGTGATCGACGGTGAACCGCTCGCGGGGATCGACGGTGAACCCCTGCCGGGGATCGACGGCGAGCCGCTGGACTCCGAAGGCATCGCCGGTGCCGACGCTGCGGCGCGGGCCCGCGTCCGTTTGGCCCAGCTGCACGAGCTCGACCCGCCGCCCGGCTCTCCCACGCACCGCCGGCTCGGCGCGTACTTCGGCCTGGTGGGGGCCGAAGACGCATCCTCCGACTACTGGGTGACCCGGCTCGAGGGGTTCCACTACTGCCCCTGGCGCACGTTCCTCGAGAAGCGGCTGCGCATCGAGCCCGTACCCGACGCGCTGGCGGCGCTACCCGACGTGACGCCCGCGCTGCTCGGCAATGCCGTGCACCGCGCCCTCGAACGCCTGGTTCTGGACGCGGGCGGCGCGGCCGACGTTCGCCTCGACGAAGCGCGAGCAAAGGGGCCCGTAGACGTCCCGTTCCCCGACCGGGCGGGTTTGCGGGGGCTTGCGCGCGAGGTGGCCGCCGAGGTTGCCCGCGACGAGGGCATCGTGCTGCCCGGCTTCTCGGCGCTAGTGGCTGAACAGGTCGTGGCACTGCTCACCCAGGTTCGCGAGCGCGATGGCGAGGGGGGCCGCCTGCTCTCGGTACTCGGCGCAGAGCTCGAAGCGTGTGCCGACCTGGGTGCGGTGGGGCTACCCGGCCTGGGGCTGCGCTTTCGCGCCGACCGCGTCGACCTGCGCGGCGACGGTCTGGTGCTGACCGACTACAAGACGGGCAAGCCCCTCTCCGAGGCCAAGCGCCCGGCGAAGCGACGGGAGCATCTGATCGCCGGCGTTCGCAGCGGCAAGCGGCTCCAGGCCGCGGCCTATGCCCTCGCGAGCGACGGGGGAGAGGGGCGTTACGCGTTTCTGGGCGAAGCGGTCGAAGCCGATCACGCGCGGGTGACGATCGAAGCCCACGACGAAGAAGTGGCCCGCGCGCTCGGCGAGACGGTCGAGGCGTTGGTCGCCGCCTGGCGCGACGGCGCGTTCGTTCCGCGCCTGCTTCGCACCGACGGGCAGGAAGGCCCGGCCTGCGGGTTCTGCGAGGTGCGCGAGGCCTGTCTGCAGGGCGACTCCGGCGCGCGCGGGCGGCTTCTCGCCTGGCTGCGCAATCCGCCCGCTCATCCGCAGCAGGGCGAGGCCGAAGCGCTCGCCCTGCTCGGGCAGGGCGCGGGATCGTGAGCCCCGAAACGACATCGCGCGAGCGTGACACCCAAGCGCCCGAGCGTGACACCCAGGCGCGCGAGCGCGACGCCCTGGCGCGCCACGAGGCGCAGACGCGCTTCGACGCGCCGCTGCTGCTCGAAGCGGGCGCCGGGACGGGCAAGACCGCGGTGCTGGTGGCGCGCGTGCTGGCCTTCGCGCTGGGCCCGGGTTGGGAGCGCGCGCAGATGCGGCTGTCGGAGACCGCGGTGACGCCGCCCACGCCCGATGACATCGCGGCCGACGTCCTGCGCCGCATCGTCGCGATCACCTTCACCGAGGCCGCAGCGGCGGAGATGGCCGACCGCGTGGCCGAGCACTTGGTCGAAGTTGCGTCGGGCGACGTTCCGGTCGGACTCGAGCCCGAGGCGCTGCCCGAACCCGAATCGCGGGCCGCCCGCGCGCGGACGCTACTCGGTGGCCTCGATCAGCTGCGCGCGCTCACGTTCCACGCCTACTGTCGGCGACTGCTTCGCGATCACCCCCTCGAGGCCGGGCTGCACCCGGAACTCGAGGTCGACCCCGACGGCCAGCAGCGGGCCGAAGTCGTTCGCGAGGTGCTCGAGGCCCACCTGCCCGAGGTCTTTGCCGATCCGCCCGATGCCGACTACGCCACGCTGCTGCGCGCGGGCGTCGGCCCTGGCATGCTCGAAGAGGCCGCCTGCCAGCTGCTGGGCGAAGGCATCGAGGCGCGCGACCTTGCACGCGACCCCTTCGATGCCGAGGCCGTCGCGCGGCTCTCCCGCAGGGCGGCCGAAGCGCTGCGCGCCTTTCGGGACGCCGACGGGGGCCGGCTCGCCGGTGTGGCCCGCGCCCGTAGGGTCGCGGCCGCTGCCCAGGAGGTGGCCGAACTGGCCGACGCGTGCGACGCCGAGGTGCCGGGCGATCTCGAGGCCCTGCTCGCCTTGCGCGACGGCGTGAGTGAGAGCGGGCTCGAGTCCCTCCGGAAGTTCGCAAAGGGCGACTTCGGGAAGCTCGCAGGGGCGGCTCTCGGCGAGGATGCAGGCCTCGTCGCGGAGCGCGCCGTCGAACTCCACCGCGTGCTGCGGCACCTCGGCCGGCTCGATCCCCCGGTGCTGCGTGCTTCGGCCCGCGTGCTGGCGCGCCTGCTCGACGAGGCCGGCACACGCCTGCGGGCGCTCGGTGTGGCGAGCTTCGGCGGCCTGCTGCGCGGCGCCCGGGACCTGCTGGTCCACCGGCCCGAGGTCGCGCGTTTCGAGCGCGCGCGCATCGACCTGCTGCTGGTGGACGAGTTCCAGGACACGGATCAGCTGCAGTGCGATCTGCTCGACGCACTGGCGTTCGTGCCCGACGGCGAACCGGCTCCGGCGCTGTTTCTGGTGGGCGACCCCAAACAGTCGATCTACGGCTGGCGCAGTGCCGACCTCGCCGCCTACGCGGCGTTCCGGGATCGGCTGGTTGCGGCGGGCGGGCGCGTGCTGCCCCTGGTGGTGAACTTTCGATCGGTGCCCGCGGTGCTCGACGAGGTGGCCCGGGTGGTGGCCCCGGTGATGCAGCCCGAGCCCGGTCTGCAGCCCCCCTTCGAGCCGCTGTTGGCCTGCGATCGGCTCGAGGGGGAGCCGGGCTTCGAAGGCGAGGGCCACGCGGCGGTCGAGCACTGGCTGAGCGTGCGCGCCGCCGACGACGGTTCGGGCCTGGCCGCAGGCAGCAACCGCGAAGCCACCGAAGCCGAGGCCGTGGCGGTGGCGCGCGACATCGCCGCGTTGCGCGAGCGCGGCGTCCCGCTGACCGAGGTCGCGCTGCTGCTGCGCAGCACGTCGGACTTCCAGATCTACCTGGGCGCCCTGCGCGCCGAGGGCCTGCCGTTCGTGGTGGAGCGCGAGACCCTGCACTACCAGCGGCGCGAGATCGTCGATGCGGCCTCGCTGGTGCGATGTGTCCTCGATCGCCACGACCAGGTCGCCCTGGTGGCGACCCTGCGCGCCTCGTTCGTGGGCGTGCCCGACGCGGCGCTGCAGCCGCTCTGGGAGGCCGGCTTGCCGGGGGCCGTGGCCGAGATCGACGGGGCCGCGCCCGAGCCGCTCGAGCGGGCTCAGGCTGCACTCGCCCGCGGCGTGGCCGCCATGCCGAAGGGGGTGCCGGGCCTGGCCGACGTCGCCGGCTTCGAAGGGGTGGCGGCGCGCTTTCTCGATGCCTTGCACGCGCTTCGCCGTGCGGCGCGCGAGGCGCCGCCCGAGCGCTTCGTCGAGGCGCTGCGTGCGGCGTTACCGCTCGAAGCCATGGAGTCGGGTCGCTACCTGGGTGCCCATCGCGTGGCCAGTCTCGAGCGCTTCCTGCGCGAGCTGGTCCCGGCGCTCGAAGAGCACGGCGGCTCGGCCGCAGCGGTCGCGGCTCGGCTTCGCCGCGACGGCTCGCTCGAACGCGAGATCCACGAGGGGCGCCCCCGCGCGCTGGTGGACGACGCGGTCCACGTGATGACCGTGCACAAGGCCAAGGGGCTCGACTTCGGCCACGTCTACCTGCTGCAGACCCACAAGGGCACCGGCGGGCGCCGGGTCGGCGAGACTCGCGTGTCGTGGCACGACGGGCGGCCCGAGCTCGAGTTGTTCGGCAACCCGAGTGCGGGCCTGGTGGACGCCCACGAAGCCCGCGATGCCCGAGAGGTCTGTGAGCGCATCCGGCTGCTCTACGTGGCGCTCACCCGCGCGAAGGTGCGGCTGGTGGTGGCGGGCAAGCGCGTGCCCAGTGTCGCCCCGCGCGCGCTGGCGCTGGCTGCGACCCATGCCGAGTTGCTGGCCCATCGGGAGGCCACCGAGGTCTCGCTCGAAGCGCGGCTGCTCGCAGGCAGCAAGGCCGAAGGCCGCGCGGGCGCAAGCGGCGGCGGGGGTTTCTTCGTTCGTGACACCCAGGGCGTCCTCTGGCGGCTGTTGGGCGAGGCCTCGGGACCGGCCCAGCCTGCGAGCCGAGCGCAGGCCGAACGCGTCGGCGCCGAACGGGTCGCCGCCGATGCCGCGCGCCTGCGGGCGCTCCGTAGCGCTGCCCGGGCCCGCGAGGCTCAGCCCTTCGGCCGCGCCGCATCCGATCAGGAGACCGCCAAGGAGGCGGCCTCGCTTCGCGCCGAGTCGGACGAGCGCCACGACGGAGAAGCGGATCGCGGGGTGGCGATGCGATCCGGCACGGCCGTTCACGCCGTACTCGAAGAGGTGGCGCCCTCGGCCGGACCCGAAGCCTTCGAGGAGGCCCTGGTGCGAATCCTCGGGCCGGCGCCCGAGGCGGCGGTGGCCGAGAGAGCGCACGAGGTGCTCGAGCGCTTCCTGGCCGGGCCCCTTCGCGATCGGTTGCGCGCGCTCGATGCGGGGCAGGCGATCGTCGCGCGCGAGCTGCCGGTCCTCCTCGCTCCTGGGGAGCTTCCTTCGCCGGGCTCCGGTGGCACGGCGGCATCCAAGGGTCCGGCTGGCCCCGCCGGCTACTGGGTGGGGGCCATCGATCTGCTCTACCGCGATCCCGAGAGTGAGGACTGGGTCGTGGTCGACTACAAGACCGACCGGCTGGGCGAGGGGCAGCTGGCCGAGCGGGCTCTCGCCTACGCGGGGCAGGGGGCCGTGTATGCCCGGGCCGTCCAGAAGGCCTTCGGGTTGCCCGAACCGCCCCACTTCGAGCTCTGGTTCCTCCATACGGGCGACATCGCCCGGCTGCCCGAGGGCGTCGGCGCCGGCGGGTGAGGCGGATCACCGGCAAGGGTCCCCGCCGGGACGATGTTCAAGGCGGACCGGCGGACCGCCGATCTCTCCGCGGGGGCCTGCGGCATGAAGAAACTCGGCATCGCGTTCGCCATCGTGGCCGCCACCATGAGCATCTTGCTCTGGTGGTCGAGTCTCGAGGCTCGCCAGGCCTACCGGGCGCTGGTGGCCGAACTCGATGCGCGCCCGACCCTGCGCGTGCTCGACAGCGACTACGAGGCCGGATGGCTGCGCTCGAACGCAGTCACGAAGGTCGAGGTGCGCGGTGCGGGTGGCCAGGCCTGGAAGCGCGCCCTCGAGGCACTCGGGCGAGCCGACGTGCGCGCACGACTCGGCTTTCGCGTGACCCACGACGTCGAGCACGGCCTGCTGCCGCTGGTCGCGTGGATCGAAGGCGGTCTGCAGGGGGCTCCCGAACTGGTCCGCGTGACCAGCCGCGTCGATCTCGATCAGGAAGCCCGCGACGAACTGCGCGGGACGACCGGGCCGCTGCCGGCGCTGCTCGTGACCACCACGGTGCGCAGCAACGGCGTGGGCGAGATGCATCTGGCGGTCCCCGCCCAGGCCCTCGAGCCGCGTGACTCGGGCGAAGACCCGGTGCTGCGCGTGGCCGGCCGCTGGAAGGGGCTGCAGGGCCACTTCGTATTCTCTCTTCTCGACGGGACGACTGCCGGCCGGCTGCACGCCCCCGGAATCGACATCGCGAGCGAGGATTTCCGCTTCAAGCTGCTCGACCTGTCGGTTGGGGTCGACACCCGACGCGATCCCAGCGGTTTGCTGGTGGGAGGCCTGCACCCTCGCATTGGCCGCGTGGCATGGGCCGGCATCTCGCGCGAAGTCGTGCCTGCCGAGGCGCAGGACGAGGACGGTGGAGCCTCCCGCGAGCGGGCGCCCTCGCTGGGCGCGTCGCCCCCGGACGACACCGGGGCCGAAGCGATCCCGGAGCGGGTCGCCACCAACACCCCGGAGATTCGCGTGACCGAGCACGACGCCGTCGTGGTCGACGGCATCGATCTGCCGCTACGCGCCGAAGTGGCGCAGGGTGCGCTTCGCATCCAGATCGACCTCGCCGTCGAGCGCAAGGACCGCGATGGCTTCGTCGCCGGGCCGGGCGCTGCACGGCTGGTCCTGCGCGACGTCGATGCCGCGGCGCTCGCGGGCATCCTCGCGGACGAGGCCGAGACCGGGCCGCTGGCCACGCTGCGGCGGGTCGCCGACCGTTCGCCGGTGCTCGAACTCACCGGGTTCACCCTGGACACGCCGGCGGGTCCGCTCACGGGCTCGGCCCACGCGCGCCTGGCCGCCGAACGTGCGCTGCGTCTGGTGAGCCCCGCCACGGCACCCACCGCGCTCGATGCACGCATGGTCTTCGAGGGGCCGGCCCAGGCGCTGGCACTGCTCGGGGCCGAACGCGCCGAGCGGCTCGCGGAGAGCGGCTTCGTCGAGATCGAAGGGGATGCCCTGCGCAGCGAGGTCGAGCTTCGCGAGGGCGAACTCGTCGTCAACGGCGAGCCCCTGCGCGGTGGCGAGACCGAAGAGCCCGCGATCGTGAGCCTCGCCCCGTCCGCAGCGGCAGGTGCCGCGACGCCCTAGTCACCGCGCGGCCGCGCCCGCGGCCCGCCGCTCAAGGCCGCATGGTGTAGGCGCGCGGCCCGACGTGCTCTTCGAGTAGCGGCCGCGTCCAGGCGAGCCAGTCGCAGAGCGCCGGCCGGGTGTCGCGCGGGTCGATCAGGTCGTGCACCGAGAAGCTCTCGGCCCGGCCGTACGGGTCCCGGCGCCCCGAGAGCTTCGCCTCGAGCTCGGCGTGCTTGGCGACGGGGTCGGCCGCCTCGGCGATTTCGCGCCGAAACGCGACGGCCACGCCGCCTTCGAGCGGCAGCGCACCCGTCTCGGCAGAGGGCCACGCCAACGTCATGCCCTCGGGCCCGAAGTGGGCCGCGGCGGCCACCCCGTAGGCCTTGCGCACCATCACGCTGATCCACGGCACGCTGCTCTGCTGCACCGCGAACAGCGCCGCGGCCCCGTGGCGGATGGTCGCCGCCTTTTCGGCCTCGGAGCCGATCATGAAGCCCGGCTCGTCGACGAACGAGACGACGGGCAGGTGGAACGTGTCGCAGAGGTCGATGAAGCGCCGGATCTTCTGGGCGCCGTCGGCGGTCATGGCACCGGCGTAGAAGCGCGAATCGTTCGCCCAGACGCCCACGGGCTGGCCGGCCAGGCGCGCGAGCCCGGTCACCTGGGAGCGGCCGAAGCCCGCACCCATCTCGAAGTACGAGTCGCGGTCGACGACCAGGCGCACGAGCTTGCGCGGGTCGTAGACCCGGCGGCGCTCGCGGGGAATGATCGAGAGCAGCTTCTCTTCGCGGCGCGTGGCCGGGTCGTCGGTAGGGACCACCGGCGGCAGCGCGCCCACGTGCGTCGGCAGGTAGGACAGGAAACGCGCCACCTGATCCAAGGCGTCGGCTTCGTCCCGGGCCACGTTGTCCACCACGCCGCTTCGGGCGTGGATGGCGGCGCCGCCGAGCTCGTCCTTGGTCTTCGACTCGCCCAGGGCGCGTTCGACCAGGGCCGGACCGCCCACCAGCACCTGGGCCGTATCGCGGGTCATCACCGAGAAGTGCGAGGCCACCAGCCGCGCCGCCGGGAAGCCCGCCACTGCGCCCAGCGCGGCCGACGCCACCGGCACGCGTCCCATCACTTCCATGATCGACCGGAAGCGCGGCGGGGTGTGCGGCGGGTCGCCCGCGGGTCGAGGGGCCGCCTTGCCCTTGCCCGCCGCCCCGGTGACACTGCCTCCGCCGCCTTCGAGCAGACGCACCAGAGGCAGCCGCATGCGCAGGGCCAGCGATTCGGACCAGATGCTCTTGCGCAGCCCGGCCGGCGAGGGCGAGCCGCCGCGCTGGGTGAAGTCCTCGCCGCCCACGACGCAGGGCCGCCCGCCGATGCGCGCGAGGCCCAGCACGTAGTTGGCGGGGGTGAAGTCGACCAGCTGGCCGGCCTCGTCGCGCTCGCCGTGGCCCGCGATCGGGCCCTGCTCGCGAAAGCTCCCGGCGTCGACGAGACCATCGATGCGCTCGCGCACGGTGAGGCGGCCGCGCTCGTGCTGCTTGGCCACGGCCTCTTCGCCACCGAGCGCCTGCGCACGCCTGCGCCGTTCTTCGATCCCCGCGACTTCATCGTCCCAGGCCATGCCTGCTCCTTCTCCCTGGCTGCGCGCGGCTCAGGGGGCCGCGGTGCGCACCTCGCTGCCGTCGGTCCAGACCACGGTCCCGTCGGCCCTGCGGGCGACGACCTCCAGGCGGGCGCCGTCACGCGGAGCCTGTGCCCATACGAAGTAGCGCCCCCAGCGCTTCGTCTCGATGGGTTCGCCGTCGGCGTGGATCTCGATCCGCTCGAAGGGCCCCCGGGCATCGACGGCCACGGCGACGATCTCGTCGGGCGCCGCGCGCTCGGCACCCGAGGGCACCAGCGACGCCGACCCGCCGCCGGGCGCCACGACGAAGCCCACCGCAGGGGTGTCCAGCGTCTTCCACGCCGAGAACAGGCGATCGCCGTCGGCCCAGAACAGGCGCATGCCCCGCTCGTGCACGCGCGTCGGCAGCGCCCATCGCATGCCCGACAAGGCGCCGGTGGAGACGTGCGTGGTCGTGCCGTCGTGGTAGACCGCGTTGCGGTGCAGGTGGCCGGTGATGGCGTAGGGCACCGCGAACCGGGCCAGCAGCCCTTCGTCGCGCACGTAGTGCACGTCGGGCCGCGTGGGGTCGTCGGGGTCCCAGGTGAAGGGCTCGTGGTTGAAGAGCACCTGCGTGCGCCCGCGGTGGGCGTGCAGGTCCGCCTCGAGAAAGTGGCGCTCGGGAGCCCGGAGGCGATAGAAGCCGAAGCCGCGGGGCTTCTTCGTGTGGCTGTCGGCCACCACGAAGTGGATGCGCCCCCGGTCGAACGCGTATTGGGTAGGCCCGAAATGGCGGCGGTAGAGGCCCTTGCCGTAGTCGGGGTCGGTGTGGTGGGTGTCATGGTCCTCGCTTCCCACCAGTTCGTTGTTGCCGATGCTGTGAAAGAAAGGCAGGCCGGTCTCCCGCGTGATGCGGTCGTAGAAGTCCATCCAGCGGCGGGCCGCATCCGGCGTGCCGTGGTTGCCCTCGAGGATCAGGTCGCCGGTGCTGACGACGAAGGCCGGGCCCAGGGCGCGAACCTCGGCCATGGCGTCTCGGGCCGCGTCGGCCACGGCGCCCAGCGGGCTGCCCGGTTCGACGAACGCCGCCAGCCACGCCTGCAGTACGTCGCCGGGGCCATGATCGGTGCCCATCTCCTCGTTCAGGATGCGCAGCACGTCGTCCGCATCGTTGTCGGGCATCAGCGCTGCGAGGCGATGCAGGATGATGCGCGACGCGGCGAAGTCGGGAACCCACCAGGGGGCCGCGGGCCGAGAGAACCGCTCGAAGTCGAGGGCGTCGTCGTAGACGTGGGCGTCGCTGATCTGGACGAAGAAGAACGCGTCCGGGTCCGGGATGCGCTGGCAGGCGAAGTCGCCACCCGTCTCGCGATACCACGGCGCGCAGGCGATGCCCCGCGGCTGCGTGAGCAGGATGAAGCGCCCGTCGCCCGACAGCGTATAGGCACCCTCGGCGTCGGTCTCGACGTGGACCGCGCCGTCGCTCACGCGCACGCCTGCGAGGCCCTCCTCGCCGGGGCCCGGCCGGCCGTCGCCGTCGACGTCGACGAATACGCGCCCCTGGCGAGTCACGGTCTCGGCGGCGGCTTCGGCGGCGAGCCACGGCCCGCTGGCCACCGCGCAGCTCGCGATCCACATCGACACGGCCAACGGCAACGGGAGGAGCGCGCGCAAGGCCGGTATCGTATCGGAGCGCCGGCACCCACGCTGGGCGCGAGGAGTCTCGGCGCGATGCCCATCTTCTTGTTGCTGTGCGCCGCGGCGGTGCTGGCCATTCTCGTGGCCGATGCGGGCGGCCGGCCCCGCTGGGCGGGGGCGGCCAAGGTCGCGGCGAGCTGTGCCTTCGTGGGCTTCGCGCTCTCGCGGGGCGTGGCCGACGCGCCCGGCGGAGGGGTCGTGCTGCTGGCGCTCGCCCTCTGCTGGCTCGGCGACGTCCTCTTGATCGGGTCCGGGCGCGCGGCCTTTCTCGGCGGTCTCTCGGCGTTCTTGCTGGGACACGTGGCCTTCGGCGTGGCCTTTCTCGACAAGGGCGTCGCCGCGCCGGGCATTCTCGCGGGTGCGGTCGTCTTCGGGGTGCTCGTCGGCGGCGCGCTGCGTTGGCTCGGACCCCATGTCGAGGGCGCGATGGTGTGGCCCGTGCGCGCCTACGTCGGTGTGATCGCGGCGATGGGAGCCCTCGCTGCTGGGGCCACGGCCGCCACCGGCGATGTACGGCTGCTCGCAGGCGCGTTCATCTTTGCGGTCTCGGACCTGTTCGTGGCCCGCGAGCAGTTCGTGATGAAGACGCTCTGGAACCGCCGGGTCGGGCTCCCGCTCTACTACGGTTCGGTGCTGCTGCTCGCGGCGTCGCTTCCCTAGCAACCGGCGGGGGCGAGCCGGGCAGCCGGGCTATCCCCGCGTGCGAATGCGCTCGAGTTCGGCGATCCACGCTGCCGGCAGCCCGTGTTCGCGGGCGCCTTCGAGGATCAGCGCGCGATAGTCCACGCGGGCGACGGGCTCGTCGAGCAGTCGGTCCGAGCGGTAGGTGGTCACGTCGAGCTGCTCGGCGGCGCGCGTCGCCTGGACCCGTATCGAGACGCGGCGATAGCCGCCTTCGAAGGCGTCGAGGGCATCCAGCCCCCCGAGCGGCAGCGTGTAGACCACGCCCCAGACCCGTTCGCCCGGGGCGTCGTGCAGGTTCGCCTTGCCCGAGCCGTCGCGTCCGTGCTTGTCGCAGCGAAGCGTATGGTCCGGGAGCCAGGCCACGCCGTACGGGATGGCACCGGGGACGCGCGCCACGAGGCGCTCGAGCTTCAGGTTCGACCCGTAGGCGAAGTAGGGCTCGCTCAACGAAGGACGAGATACTGCACGCTGAACCAGCCCTTCGGATCGGTCCACACCGTCTCGACGCGCAGTCCGGCGTCTGCGGCCAGTGCCGCGAAGCCGTCCAGCGTGTACTTGTGCGAATGCTCGGTGCAGATCGTTTCGCCCGCCGCGAACGCGAACGTCTCGTCGCCCAGCCGGATCGTCTGCGACCGCGTGCTGCGCAGGTGCATCTCGATGCGCAGGTGCTCTTCGTTCCAGCGGGCTTCGTGCTCGAAGCCCTCGAGGTCGAGCTCGGCGCCGAGATCGTCGCGAAGCCGTCGCAACACGCCCAGATTGAACGCGGCCGTCGTGCCTTCGGGGTCGTCGTACGCGCGCCTCAGCACGTCCCGGTCCTTCACGAGGTCGGCGCCCACCAGGCACCCGCCATCGGGTGCACACAGCTCGGCCATGCCGTCGAGCAGGCCGGTCGCCGCCTCGGGCCCGAAGTTGCCGATGGTCGAGCCCGGGAAGTACACCACCGTGCGCGCGGGCTCGGTCGAGGGGACGGGCAGTTCGACTTCGCGCGTGAAATCGGCGCAGACCGGGAGCACCTCGAGATCCGGGCGGTCGGCCGCGGTCGCTTGCGCCGACTCAAGCAGGTGCTCGCCCGAGATGTCGACGGGCACGTAGGCCGCCGGCTTGCTCAGGTGGTCGAGCAGGATGCGCGTCTTCTCGGAGGTGCCGCTGCCGTACTCGACGAGCATGCAGCGCTCGCCGAGTTCGGCCGCCATTTCGGGCGCGTGCTCGCGCATGATCCCGAGCTCGGTTCGCGTCGGGTAGTAGACGTCGAGCTGGCAGATCGCTTCGAAGAGCTCGGACCCGATCTCGTCGTAGAAGTACTTGCAGGGCAGGGTGCGGGGCGTCGCGCGCAGACCGGCGAGCGCCTCGGCCAGGAACGTGGCCCGCTCCGGGGCCTGATCCTCGTGCAGGGTGAGGCTGCGGTCAGGGGCGGTCATGGATCCTCCACGGCGGGGGGGCGTGCGCGCACTCGGTCGCGCGTCGGAGCTAGAAGCGAAGCCGCTCGAACGCGAGCGAGCCGAGTTCGAGTACGCCCACGGCGTTGTGCCCGGTGAGGTGACCTGCGCACTCGCCCGGGTTCAGCACCAGCAGGTCGCCGCGGCGCTCTTCGACGTAGCGGTGCGTGTGGCCGTGCAGCAGGACGTCGGCCGGCTCGCCCAGGGCGGCCGGGGCGTCCTCGGGGTCGTGGACCACGGCGATGCGGCGGCCCTGCCAGGCCAGGCGCAGCGGCGGGTCGACCAGCGCGATCCCGTGCTCGCGCGCGGCCGCTTCCAGCGACTCGCGCTCCTGGTCGTTGTTGCCGTAGACGCCGCAGACCGGGACCGGCATGCGTCCGAAGACCTCGAGGGTCGTCGCCTTGGTGATGTCCCCGGTGTGCACCACGCGGTCCACCCGGGCGGTCTCGAACAACGACACGATCCGCTCGACGTTCGAGCGATTGTCATGGGTGTCACTGACGATGCCGATGCGCAAGCCGGTCTCCGGGTATGCCGCTAGTCGCGGGGCTTGGATGCCGGCCGAGCATACGCGGTTGCATAGCCGGGTGCCGGCTCGCTCGGCGGATGCGCAGGATCGGGCTCTGGCGTGCCCGGGGTCAGGGTCAGCGGGATCACACCCGCCCAGACGGGCAGGGCGAGGTCTTCGTCGTCGTCAGCGGGCCCCCCGCTGCGGACCTTGGCGGAGGCCTCCTCCAGGTCGACCCGCAGCACCCGCGTGAACTGGCGCTCGTGGTCGTTCGGGCCGCGTGCGTCGGCACTGCGCCCGGGCACCACGTGCTCGACGAAGGCGCGCAGCGCCTCCTCCTTCTCGTCGGGGTCGTTCACCTCGTGGGCGGTCCCGACCACCACCACCGAGCGGTAGTTCATCGAGTGGTGAAAGGCCGAGCGGGCCAGCACGAGACCGTCGAGCAGCACGACGCTGATGCAGACGGGGACGCCCTTTCGCAGGTCGCGCAACATGCGGCTGGCGGGCGAGCCGTGCAGCAACAGGCGGCTGCCCTGTCGTGCGTAGGTGGTCGGGATGACGAAGGGCTGGCCGTCGACCACGAACCCCACCTGGCAGACGAGGCCCTCGTCGAGAATGGCGTGTACGACCTCGGCGTCGTAGCGCGCGCGCTCGGGTAGGCGCTTGACTTCGGCGCGCGGCCCGTGGGGAAGCTCGGACACGGTGGCTCCTGGGGTCGCGCCTGCACCGGATTCGGGTCTGCGCGTGGCGAAGGGAGAGTCGGGCGCTGGCGACCGCACGCCGCCTCGGGCTAGACGAGGTCGGGCCGCACCTGAGCGTCGCAGCCGCCGTCGACGTAGAGCACCTGGCCGTGAACGTAGCAGGCGTCCTCCGATAGCAGGAAACACACGGCGCGACCGATGTCGTCGGGCGATCCCACCCGCCCGAGCGGGACCGGCAGGCCTTCGATCGCGTCACGATGGTCGGCGCTGCCGAGCAGATCGGCCAGCATGGGCGTGTTCATCTTGCCGGGTGCGACGGCGTTGAGCCGCACGCCCGCGGCGCCCCACGCGGGAGCGCGTCGGCGAATGCCCTGGGCCAGTGCGCGCTTCGCGTTGCAGTAGCCCGTATTGCCGTCGCGTCCCGCCAGGGCGCTTGCGGCGGCCTCTTCGTCACCGGCGTGACAGGCGGCGAGCACCTCGTCCTGCGACAGCATGTCGAACAGCGCCGCCACCGAAGCAATGCCCACCGCCGACGGCGCTGATCCGCGCCGGAGCAGCTCGAACGAGCCGTCGAGCATGGCCATGGCGCCGAAGTAGTTCACGCGGACGATGTCGCCCGCATCCTGCGTCGGGGACAGGCCTGCGCAGGACGCGACGCCCTCGAGTGCGTCGGTGCGATCGCGTACCGCGGTCAGCGCCTTCTCGCGGCCGGCCTCGGTTCCCAGGTCCACTTCGATGTCGGCCTCGTGGCGGTCGATGCCGATCACCTCGTGGCCCGAGTCGAGCAATCTCGTGCGCACCGCGGCTCCCAGGCCCGATGCACTTCCCGTGACGAGGTGAGTTCCCATGACGCCATGCTCGCGCGTCGGCGCGCTCTGCGCGAACCCCCCGAAACCGGGTGTCTGCCCCCCGAATCGTGCTTCACATCGATGGATCGAGCCCATTCGGCTAGTGTGCCGAGCCATGGCCAGACGACAGGAGCAGGAGTCCGCACGAGAAGAGGTCACCGAGGTCGCGCGCGACGTGCTCCGCATGGAGCTCCCGATCCGCATGCCGGGTCTCGGTCACGTCAACATGTACGCCCTGATCGACTCCGAGGGCGCTGCGGTCGTGGACCCGGGTCTCCCGGGCAAGGCCACCTGGAAGGCGATCGAGAAGCGCCTGGCCCAGGCCGGGCTCGAGGTTCGTCACGTCCACACCGTGGTGGTGACGCACTCGCATCCGGACCACTTCGGAGGCGCGGCGCGTTTCGCGAAGGAGGCAGGCGCCAAGGTCATCGCGCACCGCGAGTTCCGCTTCGGGGTGATGGAGCAGCCCGAGCAGCCCGAGGTCTCGGTGGACGACCTGACGAAGCAGGTGGACGACAGCCCGACCGAGGCCGCCTCGCACGCGCGCGTACTGAAGGGCTGGAACGCGCGCACGCCGTGGGGCGGCGAGCATCCGAAGCCCGGCTTTCGGACGCGGATGAAGTGGCGCGCCGCCAAGATGCTCGGGGGCTCGTTCATTCCCCAGGTGACCCACCCGGTTCGCGCGGGCGATCGCCTGGTGTTGGCCGGGCGCGAGTGGATCGTGACGCACACGCCGGGTCACACCGAGGACCACATCTGTCTGCACGACCCCGACGAGGGCGTCTTCCTCGCCGGCGACCACGTGCTGCCGACCATCACGCCGCACATCAGCGGCCTGGCCTTCCATCCCGATCCGCTCCACAACTTCTTCGAGTCGCTGGATCGTGTGGCGGCGATCCCGGGGATCTCGAACTGCCTGCCGGCACACGGGCACCCCTTCGAGGACCTCGCCGCCCGGACCGAGGCGATCAAGCAGCACCACTTCGAGCGGCTCGACCGCGTGAAGGCCATTGGCCGCGAGCTCGGGCCGGCGAACGTCCAGGCGTTCTCGCAGAAGCTCTTCAAGCCGCGCAGCTGGGGCGGCATGGCCGAGAGCGAGACCTACGCGCACCTGGAGCACCTGCGCTTGTCGGGCGAGGCCGACTCCCACCGCGACCGCGAGGGCATGCTCGTCTACGAGACGGGCTAGGCCCGCCGGCCTCGGGGTCTAGGCCGCGCCGCCTTCTTCGCGCACCAGTTCGACCGCGCGGCCCAGGGTGTCGAGGCGCGCCGCTGCGTCGTCGCCTCCCGGGTCGAGTCGCAGCGTGTCGATGCCCGCGTCGCGGTAGGCGCGGATGCGTTCGCGCACGTCGGCCTCGGGGCCGAGCAGGTGCGCGGCGCGGACCATCTCGTCGGGGACGGCCGCCACGGCCTCGGTTCGCTTGCCTGCGACCCAGAGCCGCTGCACCTCCACGCAGGCGTCTTCGAAGCCCGCGCGACGGTAGGCCGCGTTGTAGAAGTTGGTCTTCGGCGAGCCCATGGCACCCAGGGTGAAGGCCATGCCCGGCTTGCGGCGGGCGACCATGTCGTCGACGTGGTCGCCGAACTCGACGCTGCCCCCCACGGCCAGCTCCAGGTCGTCGAGAGTGCGTCCCGCACGTCGCGCCCCGGTCTCGATGTGCGCCAGGTGGGCGTCGGCGTGTTCCGGGATGAACGAGGTGCCGAGCCAGCCGTCGGCCAGCTCGCCGGTGAGCTCGAGCGCCTTGGGCGCGAGGGTCGCGAGATGGATCGGGATGTCGGGGTCGGGGGGGATCGCCAGACGCAGGGCCTTGCCCTCGCCGCCGGGCAGGGGCAGCTGATGATGCTTGCCGTCGTAGGCCAGCTTCTCCCCGCGGAAGGCCGTGCGTACGATCTCGAGGGTCTCACGCATGCGCGCCACACCATGGGCGAACGGGCGGCCGTGCAGGCCTTCGACCACCTGCGGCCCGCTGGCCCCCAGGCCCAGGCGGAAGCGGCCGTTCGAGATGGCGTTCATCGTCATCGCGGTCATGGCGGTCATCGCCGGCGCCCGGGCGCTGATCTGCATGATGCCGGTGCCGAGCTCGAGCCGTTCGGTGCGGGCGGCGAGGAAGGCCAGGGTCGAGACGGCGTCCCAGCCCCAGGCCTCGGCCGACCACGCCTGGTCGACGCCGAGCTTCTCGGCCTCGACTGCAAACTGCACCACGCGTTCGAAGCCGCCGCGGCTCCCCGAGGCCGCTCCACCCGCGCCGATTGCCGTCTTCATGGGACCCTCCGCTGGCGGGCGAGCATACGTCATACCGACGACGGAACCCTGCGCGGGGGTCGGCTTCGCGCTTGATGAGACGCGCGCGGACGGGCATGCTTCGCGCGGTCCCGAAACGCACCCCGAGCCTGGAGCGGCATGTCCGACGGCCTCGCCAACGGTGGCCTCGACGCGGCGCCGCAAGACCCCCTCGATCTCGACGCTGGGCTTCGGCTCCTCGGTCACGACACCTTTCGCACGGGGCAGCGCGAAGCCGTCGAGACGCTGCTGGAGGCGCGGCGCCTGCTGCTGGTGGCGCCCACCGGGCGCGGCAAGAGCCTGGTCTACCAGCTGCCCGCGGCGCTCTTGCCGGGCACCACCCTGGTGATCTCGCCGCTGGTGGCGCTCATGCACGACCAGGTGGCGCAGCTCGAGGTGCGCGGCATCGCGAGCACCTATCTGGCGGCCACGCTCAGCCGTGAAGAGGTCGCGCGGCGCACGGCCGAGATCGCGAAGGGCAGCTACCAGTTGGTGTACGTGGCGCCCGAGCGGCTGGTGACGCCGGGGTTTCGGGCGCTGCTGCGCGATCTCGACTGCCCGCTGTTGGCGGTGGACGAGGCGCACTGCATCAGCTCCTGGGGGCACGACTTCCGACCCGAGTACCTGCAGATCGGCGAGCTGGTGGCGGAACTCTCGCGGGCCCGGGTGCTCGCCTGCACGGCCACGGCGACGCCGGTGGTGCGCGACGAGATCCTCGAACGGCTGCGGCTTCCCCCGGACACGGCGCAGGCCGTACACGGTTTCGCGCGGCCGAACCTGTCGCTGCGGGCGTCCGACGTGCGCGGCGGTGCCGAGCGGCAGCACCGCGTGGATGCGGCGTTGGCCGAGGCGCTGGGCGGGCCCGGGCAGGGGCGCGGGACGGCCATCGTCTACGCAGCCACGCGGCGGGGCTCGGAGGCCGAAGCCGAGCGCCTCGCCAGCGCGGGCTGGCGGGCCGAGGCCTACCACGCCGGTCTCGAGGGGGACCACCGCAACGCCGTGCAGAAGCGCTTCATGGCCGGCGACCTCGAAGTGGTGGCCGCCACCAACGCGTTCGGCATGGGCATCGACCGGCCCGACGTACGGGCGGTCATCCACCTGGCCCCGCCGAGTTCGCTCGAGGCCTACTACCAGGAGGTCGGTCGCGCGGGGCGCGACGGCGATCCGGCCCTCGGGCTGCTGCTCTGCGGCGCGGGAGACCTCGGTTCGCGCCGCGCTCTGCTCGAACGCGACGCCGAGGGCAACGCCGACCTGCTGCGGCACAAGTGGAACCTGTTTCTCGAGCTGATGCGCTGGGCCGAGGGCGGCAGCTGTCGTCACGACGCGGTGCTGCGCTACTTCGGGGACGAGGCCGAGACGCTCGACGGCTGCGGGCGTTGCGACGTGTGCCAGGGTCTCGACGCCGGGGTCTCCGACCCCGACGAGGTCGACCTGGTGGTGCGCAAGGCGCTTTCGGCGGTGGCCCGCATCCACGGCCGTTTCGGCCTGCTCGCGGCGGCCAAGCTGTTGCGCGGGACCGCCGACGACCGCCTCGCGCGCACGGGTCTCGACCGCACGCCGACCTTCGGCGTGCTCGCCGACCGTTCGGAGGACTGGATCCAGCGGCTGCTGCGCCGCTGCGTGGCGGCAGGCTTCGTGGACTTCGACGGGGGCGACCGGCCCGTCGTCGGCATCACCCTCGAGGGCCAGGCCGTGATGCGCGGCGATCGGCCCTCGCGCATGTTGCTGCCGCCCGATGCGGCCGCACCCGTGCCGCGCGCACGCGGCAAGCGCGCCGCGGTGCCCGACGAGGCGCTCGACCCCGCCGCGGAGGCACTCTTCGAGTCGCTGCGGCACTGGCGGCTCGAGCGCTCGCGCGAACTCGGCGTGCCGCCCTACGTGGTGGCGAGCGATCGCACCCTGCGCGAGGTGGCCCGGTCCCGCCCTGCCACGCGCGAAGATCTGTTGCTGCTCCACGGCATCGGGCCCTCGAAGGCCCAGAAGTTCGGCGACGCGCTGCTGCAGGCGGTGCGTGAGGCCAGCGCGTGAGCGAGGGCGACTCGAGCGCCGCGCTCGTCGCCACGGCGCCGGCGCGTGCCAACCTGATCGGAAACCCCAGCGACCAGTACGGGGGCAACACGCTTTCGTGTACGGTGCCGCTGCGCGCGCGCGTCGAGATCGCGCGCGCGGCCGAAGGGGTGCTGGTGCGCGGCGACCAGCAGGTGGCCATTCGAGGCACAGCCGACCTCGAGCCACGGGGCGACCTGTTCGACCTGCCGCGCGCGGCGCTGCGGCATCTGGGCCTGGACGCACCGCGCCTGCGCATCGCGCTCTCCACGGAGATCCCGCTGCAGAGCGGCATGGCGGGCTCGACCGCCCAGCTGGTCGCGCTGCTCGCGGGTCTGCTGGCGGCGGAGGGGCGCGAAGTGGGTCGCCACGCCCTGGCCGAGCTGGCGCGCGACGTCGAACGCCAGGTGCTCGGCATCTGGTGCGGGTTCGTCGATCACTACATGACGGTGTTCGGAGGGCTTCGCTTCGTGGACTTCCGCGGCAAGGCGCGCGAGCGGGACGATGCACCCTTTGCCACGGCCGAATCGCTGGCGGAGCACGCGCCGGGTGCCCCGTTCGTGCTGGGCTTCACCGGGGTGCGGCACCGCTCCGATGCGGTGCACCGGCCGATTCGCGAGCGCTGGGAGGCGGGTGAGCCCCAGGTGATCGACGCCTACGAGCGTGTGGCCGATCTCGGCGTGGCCGGCAAGCGCGCGCTGCTGGCCGGCGACTGGGTGCGGCTCGGCCAGCTGATGAACGAGAACCACGCGATCCAGCGCGACCTGGGCGGTTCGGGCCCCTCGAACGAGGCGCTGATCCAGGCGGCGATCGATGCCGGTGCGCCCGGCGCCAAGCTGGCGGGCGCCGGCGACGGCGGCACCGTGGTGGTGCTGTGGCCGAGTGCCGATCGCGCCCCCCTCGAGGCGGCCCTGGTGGCGGCCGGGGCCGAGGCGACCTTCGTCCCCGAGCCGGTCGAAGGCGTCCGCGTGGAGCGCACCTAGGGCGGCCGCACCTCCGCGTGGAGCGCATCCAGGCCCGCAGCGGCCCCGGGCCGGCAGACGCGGCACACTCCCGGCCGTGAGCGCAGCACCGCCGGCCGGGGTGCGCGCGGGCCTGGCCCTGCTGCGGCAGCCGGACTTCGCCCGCCTGTTCTCCGCGCGCTTCATCTCGAGCTTCGGCAGCGCCATGGCCCCGGTGGCCATGGCGTTCGGCGTGCTGGATCTCACCGGCTCCCCCGCGGCCATGGGCATGGTGGTGGCGTCGCAGACCGCCGCACAACTCGCCGTGCAGCTCTTCGGTGGTGCGCTCGCCGACCGCGGCTCGCGCAAGGCCATGATGGTGGGCGGCGATCTCGTGGCGGCCGCCGCGCAGGTCGCCATGGCCGTGCTGTTGTTCCGCGCCGACAGCGGTCTCGCACCCTTGATGGGCCTGATGGCGCTGAACGGCGTGGCATTCGCCTTCCTGTGGCCGGCATCGATGGGGCTCGTGCCCCAAGTCGTTGCGCGCAAGGACCTCCAGTCGGCCAACGCCCTGCTGTCGTTGGCGCAGAGCGGTGCCTTCGGCCTGGGTGGTGCGGCGGCCGGGGTGATCGTGGCGGTTTCCAGCGCGAGCACGGCCATCGCGGTGGACGCCGCCACGTTCGTGGTGAGCGCGCTGCTGGTGCTCGGCATCCGGCCCCGTCCCCAGGAGCGGGCGGAACCGTCCAGCCTGCTCCTCGAGTTGCGGGCCGGCTGGAAGGAGTTCACCTCGCACCGATGGCTGTGGACGATCGTCGCGCAGTTCGCCGTGCTGGTGGCCGGCTGGAGCGGCGGCTTCTTCATCGTCGGGCCCGTGGTGGCTGATCGCGCGTTGGGGGGCGCCGCCTCCTGGGGCCTGGTGGCCGGGTCGTTCGGCGCCGGGCTGCTGGCGGGCGGCATCGTTGCGCTACGGGTGCACGTGCGCGAGCCCATGCGCGTAGGCGTGTTCTGCTGCCTGCTACTGGCGGCGCCCCTGCTGCTGCTCTCGATCCCCGCGCCGCTCCTGGTGGTGTCGCTCGGCGCCTTCGCCGCGGGCATGGGCATCGAGCTGTTCAGCGTGATGTGGATGACGGCGCTCCACACGCGTGTGGCCCCCGAAGCGCTCTCGCGGGTGAGCTCCTACGACATCCTGGGCTCGATCGCGTTGGCACCCTTGGGCGAGGCGCTGGCGGGCCCGCTCGTCGAGGCCTTCGGCACGCAGCTCGCGCTGTGGGTCGGCGCCGCACTGATCATCCTGCCCACCCTGGTGGTGCTGAACGTGCGCGAGGTGTGGCGCATGCCCGCGGTGCCCACGAGCGACGTCTCGGCACCGAGTCCGACTTCCTAGGGAGGACCCATGCTCGAAATCATCGGGGCCGGATTCGGCCGTACCGGCACGTTGGCCCTGAAGCTCGCCCTCGAACGTCTCGGCTTCGGGCCGTGTCACCACATGATGGAGGTCTTCGGCCATCCCGAGCAGGTGCCGCATTGGCACGCGGCCGCGCGCGGCGAGGCGGTGGACTGGGAGGCGCTGCTCACCGGCTACCGCGCCGCGGTGGACTGGCCTTCGTGTGCGTTCTGGCGCGAGCTCGCCGAGGTGTTTCCCGAAGCGCGCGTGCTGCTGTCGGTGCGCGAGCCGGCGAGGTGGTACGCGAGCGCGCGCGACACCATCGTGCAGGTGATGCGGCGGCCCGTCCCGGACGATGCGCCGCCGGCGGTCCACGCCCACATGGCCATGACCCGAGAGCTGATCCTCGAAGGCACCTTCGGCGGCCGCTTCGACGACGAGGCGCATGCGTGCGCGGTGTTCGAGGCGCACAGCCGCGCCGTGATCGACGCCGTCCCGGCCGAGCGGCTGCTCGTCTACCAGGTGTCGGAGGGCTGGGCGCCGCTCTGTGGGTTCCTCGATCGGCCCGTTCCCGACGAGCCGTTCCCGCGCGTGAACAGCCGCGAGGAGTTCCAGACGCGTCTCGCCCAGATGCCCTGAGCGCCACCGTCGGGCTGCCTGCTGGACCCGCCGCCGCGCCGGATGCGGGCTACGCCCGCTCGGCCTCCTTCTCGTAGAACTCGTGGGCCTCTTCGGGCGACGCACCCTCGTGCACCACCTTGCGCACGGCCTGGATCATCGCCGTGGGCGCCGAGCTCTGGAAGATGTTGCGGCCCATGTCCACGCCGTTCGCGCCCTGGGCGATGGCGTTGCTGGCCATGCGCAGCGCGTCGAGCTCGGGGAGCTTCTTGCCGCCCGCGATCACGATCGGAACCGGGCAGCACGACGTCACCGTGTCGAAGCCGTCTTCCACGAAGTAGGTCTTGATGTAGTGGGCGCCCAGCTCGGCGCAGATGCGCGTGGCGAGCCGGAAGTACTTGGCGTCGCGCACCATTTCCTTGCCGACCGCCGTCACCGCCAGCACCGGGATGCCGTACTTGGTCCCCAGGTCCACGAGCTTCGTCATGTTCAGGATCGACTGCTTCTCGTGCTCGCCGCCGATGAAGACCTGCACGGCCATGGCGCACACGTTGAGGCGAACCGACTCTTCGATGTCGACGGCGATGCCCTCGTCCGAGAGCTCCTTCAGGATGCTCGGGCCGCCGGATGCGCGCAGCACGATCGACTTGTTGCTCTCGGGCGGGATCACGCTGCGCAGGATGCCGCGCGTGAGCATCAGCGTGTCGGCGTAGGGGATGAGCGGGTTGATGTTGAGGTCGACCCGCTCGAGTCCCGTGGTCGGGCCCTGGAAGTAGCCGTGGTCGAAGGCCAGCATCACGGTGTTGCCGGACGCCGGATTGAAGATGCGGGCCAGGCGGTTCTTCAGGCCCCAATCGTAGGAGTTCGAGCCCTTCAGGAAGAAGCCATCGTGCTCCTGGGGCACGTTCTCGTGAAACTGCTTGCTCTCGGTCACGCCATCGGTATCTGCCACGTCTCTCTCCTCGTCGGCGCGCGGGGCGCGGCCGGTTCTGGCGGGGGCGCTAGGCCGGTGCCGCCTGCAACAACTCGAACAGGTTTCCGTCGCCGTCTTCGACGAACGTCACGGTCTTTTCGCCCTTGGGGACCTCGCGAACGCCGAAGCCCTCGCCCCGGCAGCGTGCCACCACACCGGCGAGGTCGGAGACCTCGAGGCAGGTGTGGGTGATCTTCGGGTCGGTCTTCTCGGCGAACCCCGTGATGAACAGCTCGAACAGCACGCCAGGGCCCCCGTAGTACACGATGGGGCAGGCCTGCTCGACGCCGAACAGCGGCGCGGCGACCTCGGCTGGCAGCTCGCTGCGGCGGGTGACTTCGAGACCCAGGCAGCCGCCGTAGAAGCGCTCGGCGGCGTCTTCATTACGTGCTGCGAGTCCCACGTGGACCAGGCTCATCTCGCGTGTCGGCTCCTCGTTGCCCGCCCCGGGTGGCCGGGGCGTCGCCCCTGGCGGGCCCGCGGCGGGAGGGTGCGGCAGGTACGCAGCTAGCGGGGAAACGCGGAAGGTACGCCACCGTCCACGGGGAAGCTCGCGCCCGTCGTCGGCGTCAGCTCCGAAGCGAAGAAGACCACCGCATTGCCGACGTGTTCGGCCAGCACCTGCACCTTCAAGAGGTTTCGCTCCCGGTAGTAGTCCCGAAGGCCCTCGGGGTCGAGCCCGCGCGAGCGCATCCGGTCGGGGCCCACCACGTCCCAGAGGCCGGACGAGACCCGTGCGTCGCCGAAGACGGCGTCGGGGTTCACCATGTTCACGCGCACGCCGATCGGCGCCAGCTCGAGGGCGGCGATCTTGGCCACCTGGTGCGCGCCGGCCTTCGAGGCGCTGTAGGCGCCGAAGGCCGCGCCCGGGTCGGGTACGTTCTTGCTGCTGATCAGCACGACGTTGCCGCCGCTGCCCTGCCGCCGGAAGATCGGGATGGCCGCGCGGATCACGTGGAAGGTGCCCATCAGGTTCACGCCGATCACGGCCTGGAAGCGCGCAGGGTCGAGCTCTTCGAGCGGTGCGACGTGGGCGACCCCGGCGTTCGGCACCAGCACGTCGATCCCCCCGAACGCCAGGGAGACGTCGACGTACGCGTCTTCGACCGCCGCCAGATCGGTGACGTCGCAGGTCCGGGCCAGCAGGCGGTCGTCGCCGTGGGCGTCGGCGAGCAGGCTGCGCACGGTCTCGAGCCGCTCGGCGTCCACGTCCGAGATGGCCACGCTCGCACCGGCGGCCAGCAGGCGCTCGGCGATGCCCGCGCCGATGGCCCCACCCGCACCCGTGACGAAGGCCACCTGGCCGACGAGCGGGGTCGCACCCGCGCCGCCGAGCTTCTTGCGCTGAAGGCTCCAGTGCTCCATGTCGGCCACGTGCCCGGCGTCGATGGGCACGTAGCCCCCGAGCGCGGTCGCCATGCGCTTGGCGCGAAGCGTGTGGTCGCCGATGTCGGCGGCGATCGTGGCGTCGCGCGGCGTCTTGCCGAGGGCCACGAGCCCGACTCCCGGCGCGAGGGCCAGGTCGGGGCGGGCGCCCTCGGGCCCGAAGGCGGCGAGCGCCTCGTCGATGGATGCGCGCAGCGCTTCGTCGTCCTCGGCGACCGCCGGTAGGTAGAGCACGCGATTGCCGGTGCGGATGGCGTGGTCGGGCGTGAGCACGCCGGACGCGCAGTGCTCGGCGGCGGCCGGGTCGGAGGCCGCGTGCAGTGCCTCTTCGCTCGCGCGTACCCGCGCGGCCCGTCTGTGCGTGCTGCCGCCGTCCTCACGTTCGGCGGTGGCGCCGCGCAGGGTCTGAACCAGCCGCGCGGCACGCAGGCGATCGAGCGGCGGGGTCGACGGCACCTCGGGGTCGGCGCCGCGTTCGCTGAGGAAGCGCTCGGCGCGCGTCACGCAGTCGATCATGCGCGTGTAGGCGGTCTCGGCGTCGTCGCCGAACGTGAAGACGCCGTGCTGCAGGCTCACGATCGCGTCGAGTTCGCCCGAGGCGGCGTCGTAGGCGTCCCCCACCTGCTTGGCGAGACCGAGACCCGGCATGGTGTAGGGCAGCAGGGCTACGCGCGGGCCCAGGGCCAGGGCGAGGTGAGCCTCCGGGTCGGGGCCGTTCGACAGCACCAGGATCGCATCGGCGTGGGTGTGGTCGACGTACGCGCTCGGAAGGAACGCGTGCAGCAGCGTCTCCACCGAGGGCGATGGCGCCCGGGCATCCAGCCGGTGGACGAGCAGTGCGTTCTCCATGGCCTCGTCCGAGAGCGCGTCGAGCGCGCGCAGCGCACGCAGGCCTTCGAGGTCGAGGGGCGCAAAGCCGTCGGGCCCGATGTGCGCGAGGTCGTGACCGCTCCCCTTGATGCAGAGCACCTCGCGATCGCGACCCAGCAGGTCCGGCTGCCGAAGCTTCACGGAGGTGTTGCCGCCACCGTGGAGCACCAGGTCGGGGTCGCCGCCCAGCAGCCGCGAGGTGTGGATACGGCGAACCAGCGCCTCGGCAAGCTCGGGGTGCTGCGCCACCAGGGCGTCGGCAGCCGAAGCGTCGTAGGCGTTTCTCATGGGGTCTCCCCGAGCCGGCCCATGCAGGCGGGGCGGATCGCGATCGATCGGGGAGCTTAACGCGGGTGGTGCGGGCCGCCGGGCTTCGAACCCGGCTAGCGCCGGTAGAGCTCGTCGAACGTCGACTCGCTCATCAGCTCCGAGGTCTCCTCGCGCTGGGCCGCCCGCTCGCGTGTGGTGCGGGCCACCGCGGCCGGTGCCGCGCGCTCGCGGCGCGCGGGCTCTTCGTGGAACTGCGGATCGGCCGGCACCTCGTGGAGTTCTTCGAGGGCGAGGGCCAGGGGGCCTTCGTCCAGGAAGCGGGCCTTCACCTCGAGCCGCGTGCGGCTCGCCAGGTCGTCCAGCAGCGCCAGCCGCCAGGGCTCGGCCGTCGCGATCAGAAGGGTGCCCTGGACCTTGGCGAACGGGATCACGCGCAGGCTCACCGCGTCCTCGACCGGCAGCACGTCGCCGAGCTCGCGCGCGCCGGCGACCACGTCGCGGCCGGGGAGGGCGGGCGTCTTGAGCACTTCGCCGCACACCTTTCGCAGGCGCACCTCGTCCATCAGGCCGAGGGCGTGCAGCGCGGTAGACAGGCGGACGCCGCGCGCCTTGCGGTGCCGCGCGGCCTCCTTCAGCTCGTCGGCCGTCACGAGCCCGGCCTCCAGTACGCGGTCGCCGAGGGCGCGCTCGAAGCGCTCTTCGGGGGTCTTGGGCGGCGGTCGTTCGTCGAGGTCGATGGCATGACTCATCGTCCTCTGCATCGGTCGATCGGGGCGATGGGCTTGAGTCTCCGTCGGACGGGGCCCGGTCGGCTCCCGGCGGCAACGGGGCCGGCAGCTATGATCGGGCCTCCGCGCTGGAGGTGCCGTGGCCTACGAGACCCTGCTGACCGAGCTCGAGGACGGCGTCCTCACCGTGACGCTCCACCGGCCCGACCGCCTCAACGCGCTCGACCAGACCATGCTCGACGAGCTGCTCGCCCTGCTCGACGAGGCCGATGCGGACGACGCCGTGCGCGTACTGATCTTCACCGGGTCGGGCCGCGGCTACTGCGCAGGCGCCGATCTGGGTGGCGGAGGCGCCACCTTCGACTCGGCCGCAGCGGGCGTCGAGACGGGGGTGCCCCGCGACGGTGGCGGGCGGCTCACCCTGCGCCTGTTCGAGATGAAAAAGCCCATCATCGCGGCGATCAACGGGCCCGCGGTCGGGGTCGGTGCCACCATGACCCTCGCCATGGACGTGCGCCTGGCCAGCGACCGCGCGCGGTTCGGTTTCGTCTTCGCACGCCGCGGCATCGTGCCCGAGGCGGCCAGCTCGTGGTTCCTGCCCCGAGCCGTGGGCATCAGCCAGGCCATGGAATGGGTGATGTCGGGGCGGGTCTTCCCGGCCGACGAAGCGCTGCGCGGGCGATTGGTGTCGCGCGTCATTCCGCACGACGACCTGCTCGGCGAGGCCCGCGCCCTGGCGCGAGAGGTGGCCGACAACACCAGCGCGGTCTCGATCGCACTGTCACGGCAACTGCTCTGGCGCATGCTCGGAGCGGACCATCCCATGGAAGCGCACAAGATCGACTCGCAGGCGATCCACGCCATGGGGGCGTCGCCCGATGCCTACGAAGGCGTGCAGAGCTTTCTCGAGAAGCGCCCCGCCCGGTTCACGATGAAGCCCTCGACCGACCTGCCCGACTTCGTCCCCTGGTGGTCCGACCGCCCGTACGAAGACGACTAGCCCACTGCTCGAGAAGAACTGTCCACGCCTCGAGAAGCACTGCCCACCGCCGCGCCCACGGAGACCGCCTTGGAACCCCGCTCCAGCACGGAGCGCCTGGCCACGTCGGTCAAGCTCGCCTACGCCGCGCCCACACTCGCCACCGCCGCCATGTCGGTGCCCGTGTTCATGTACATGAACAAGTTCTACGCCGACGTGGTGCTCGTGCCGCTCGGCTATCTGGCCCTGGCGATCGCGCTGGCGCGGGCCTTCGATGCGATCACCGACCCGCTGATGGGCTGGCTCACCGACCGCACCCGCACCCGCTGGGGCCGTCGGCGCCCCTACCTGGCGGTGGGCGCGCCGCTGCTGGCGTTGTCGTTCGCCGCGCTGTTCTCGCCGTGGCCCGGCCTGGATCAGGCCGACGCGGTGCTCTGGTTCGGCGTGGCCTTCCTGCTCTACTTCGTCTGCTACACGATCTTCTCCATCCCCTACAACGCGCTCGGCCCGGAACTGACGCTCGACTACCACGAGCGTTCGAGCCTGTTCGGCTGGCGCGAGTCGTTCGCCCTGGCCGGCACGATCATCGCGGCGGCGACACCGGGCCTGTTGACCGGCCTGCTCGCCTCCGAGCGCGCGGCCTATGCCGCCATGGGCGTGAGCTACGGCCTGGTCCTCGTGGGGCTCGGCGCCTTCGCGACGGTTCGCCTGCGCGAGCGCGCCGAGTTCGCCACGCGCCCGTCGAACCCGTTCGTGCCCGGGGTCCGCCGCGCGTTGCGCAACCGGCCGTTTCGCATCCTGCTCACGAGCTACGTGGTGGGAAGCGTGACCGCCGCAATGCCCGGGACGCTATTGCCGTTCTTCATCGCCTATGTGATCCAGCCCGAGGGCGTCGTGTTCTGGACCACGATCGGCGCCACGTCCCACTTTGCTGCGGCGCTCGCCTCGATCCCGGCGTTCGTGGTGCTCTCGCGGCGGTTCGGCAAGCGGCTCATGTGGCTGCTCGCCTATGCGATGTCGGTCGCCTCCCTGGGGGCCGCGTTCTTCCTGGGGGCGGGCGACGTCGCCATCGGCATCGCGCTGTTCGCCTTCGCGGGCGTGGCCTTCGGGGGGCAGCTGCTGCTCACGCCGTCGATCCAGGCCGATGTGATCGACTACGACGAGCTGCACACCGGCAAGCGGCGCGAGGCCCAGTACGGCGCGCTCTGGGCGCTGTTTCCGAAGCTCGTGGCGATCCCGGGCGCCGCCGTCCCGCTCGCCGTGCTGCACGCCATGGGGTACCAGCCGAACGTGCCGCAGTCCGAAGAGGTGCTGTTCGCCCTGCGTGCCCTGGTGGGGCTCGTGCCTGCCGCCTTCGCGGGCCTGGCCCTCGTGATCGCCTGGCGGTTTCCGATCACCGAGGAGATCCACCGGCGCATCCAGGATGGCATCGAGCGCCACGCCCGGGGCGAGCTGGCCGAAGACCCGCTCGACGGGCGCGTGCTCGCACCCCCCGGGTTGCGCCCGGTATCCGAAGAGACGGGCTGGCTGCTCGATCACTTCTCGGCCGGCGAGCTCCGGCGTGCCCGGGATCGAGGGGCGCCGGGCCTGCGCCGCGACTGTGCGCTCGCCATGGCGGGCAGCGTGCTCGCGTTCCTGGCGGCCGTGGGGCTCGCCTGGCGCGAGGTCGCCGACCTCTCCGGCGAGCCCGGCGCGTTGGGCGTGCTCGCGATCGCCGCCGCCGGGATCCTGCTTTCCGCCGTGGTCTTCCACGCGATCCGGCTGCGTGCCGCGCTGGCGCTCGCGCGCGAAGGGGTTTCCCACGAAGACCTGAAGGCCCACTGCGAGGCGATCGCGCGGCCGGCGTAGCGGGGGGCGAGCGGGCGTCGGCTCCGCGCGATCGCTAGGCGTCGGTCTCGGGCTCGCACGGCGGAAGCTCCACCGTGACCGCCGTGCCGTCGGGGCCGGTCTCCACGTCGAGCCGCCCGCGGTGGCGCGACACGATCTGGTTGGTGACGGCCAGGCCCAACCCCGTGCCCTGGCCCTGATCCTTCGTGGTGAAGAACGCGTCGAAGATGTGGGGCAGCACGTCTTCGGGAATTCCGGTGCCGGTGTCGCGCACGATCAACCAGGCGCTGCCGTCTTCGAAGGCGGTCTTGATGGTGAGCCGATGCGCGTGGGGGTCGCCCTCGGGCATGGCGTGCAGGCCATTGAGTGCGAGGTTCAGGACGACCTGGCCGAGCAGTCGCGCGTCGCCCGACACCGGCGGCACGTCGCCGAGCAGGGGCTCGATGCGCGCGCGGTTGCGCGCTTCGTGCCGCAGGATCGGCAGCACCGAGCGCACGACCTGACGCAGGTCGAGCGGCTCGCTCACGCCGTCGCCCCGCCGCGCCAGGGTGAGCAGCTCCTGGACGATTCCGCGAATCCGGTCCACACCTTCGCGCGTCTCGGTCAGCAGGTCTTCGACGGGCTCGGCCTCGCCCTCCTTCCAGGCTTCGGCGAGCTGGTTCAGGTTGGACGAGATGAAGGCGATGGGGTTGTTGATCTCGTGGGCGACACCCGCGGCCAGGGTGCCCAGCGTGGCCATGCGCTCACCGTGGGCGAGGGCCAGGTCCTTCTGGCGGAGCTCTTCGGTGCGGGCATCCACCAGCTGCTGCAGCGTTCCCGCGGCCGCTTCGACCTTCTCCATGGAGGCGACGAAGCGACCCACCAGGATCGCCGTGAAGAAGATCACGAACACGCAGTAGCCGAAGCCGATCAGGTAGGTGCCGGGATACAGGCCCCCCGACACCGCCACGTCGTTCACGCCGCACAACAGCCACAGGCAGAGCGCGCCGAACACGGCGCGCCCGTTGACGTCGATGCGGTGGATCTCCCGGCCGTAGATGGGCAGGAGCGACCCGAGCGCCACCAGCAGGCCCGCGAGCAGCACCATGGCCAGGGGGGTGAGCGGCGCCTGGACGTAGCTCTGACCGAACAGCGAGATCTCGCGCAGCTCGGCCACGGGCCGGAGCATCAGCTCGGGCGAGAGGTTGAACGCCACGACCAGCCCCGCGGTGTAGGCGTACGTGGCCAGCTCGAGACGCCGGAACGTGACCTTGAGGAAGTGGCGGCTGAACCGCTGGAAGCCGACGATCAGCAGGACCGCGGCGTTCAGCTGCGCGACCTGGATCTCGATCGATCGCGCGAGGTCGTTGGACTCGTAGATCAGCGCGCTTCCGGCGCTGAGGATCACGATGCCCATGGCGGCGATCGCCAGCCACAGGTGTGCGCGCTCCTGGCGCCGTTTCAGGAACAGCCAGAAGTTGAAGATCGCCGTGCAGAGGGCGACCACCGCAAACGCGGCCGTGACGGCAGACGCGAGCCCCATCGCTCCGCGCATCGGCCCGGTGGGCGATCCACTTGAGATGCCGACACGACCCGAACCCACGCGCGTCGGTGGGTTAACCTCCCAAGATGCCGCTCGGACAAGCCGTCGCCTGGATCCTCGGGGCGGGCCTCGTGGCCGCGGGCCTGTGGCGCGTCTTCGGGGGCCATCCCCAGCCGGCGGAGCCGCCGCAGCGGCTCTCGCGGCGCGAACTCGGCTTCCTGACCGCGGCCTCGGACACGCTCTATCCGCCCGGAGGCGCGATCGCGGAGTCGGGCAGCGAAGCGGGGATTCCGGCCTACACCGACCGCTACGTCGCGTCGCTGCCCGGGCCCGTCGGTCTGCTGATGCGCCTGCTGTTCTTCCTGGTCGAGCACGCGACGATCGCATTCTGGGCGCCCGGGCCGGCAGGCTGGCGCCGCTTCTCGGCGCTCTCGCCCGAGCAGCGTACGGCCTGGCTCGACGGTTGGCGCACCAGCCGGCTCCCCCCGCGGCGGCTCGTGTTCACGAGCCTGCGCGCGATCCTGGCCATGGGCTACTTCGCCGACCCCTCGGTGCTGCGGCAGGTGGGGTTGGCCCCGCGCGCCATCGACAGCCCGGTGGTCGAGGCGGACCTGCTGTACCCGCCCGTGGGCCGCGGCCCCGAAGCGATCCGCTACCGACGGGAGGATCTCACGCCGCCCGGTGCCGCCCGCGTGCTCGCCCTCGACGCGCCGCTGCACCCCGACTACGCCCCGCGTGCGGATGGAAGCGCGTCGTGAGCGTGGCCGCGCCGGAGGAGGGCGCCGCCGGGCAGGTGCGCGTCTTCGCGCAGTACGACGGCGACGTGCGGGAGCGCTGTGACGTGGTGGTCGTCGGATCTGGGCCGTGCGGCTCGGTGATGGCGTACGAACTGGCCGCAGCGGGGCTCGACGTGGTGCTCCTCGAGGAGGGCCCGCCCTATACGCCGGACGACTTCGCGCTCGATGGCGCCACCTCGATGGTGCGCACCATGCGCGAGAGCGGGCTGCGCGCCACGCGCGGCACGCTACTCACGACCATGCAGGCCAACGTGCTCGGCGGCGGCTCGGTCGTGAACTCGGCCATCTGTGCGCGGCCGCCCGAGTTCGTGTTCGAGGCGTGGCGAAGCAACTTCGATCTCGAGCACACCGGGCGCGAGGCGCTCGACCCGCACTACGACGCCGTCGCGGACTTTCTCGGCATCGCACCCACGCCCGACGACGTCCAGGGCGACCGGAACCTGCTGTTTCGCCAGGGCTGCGACGCCCTGGGCATCTCGAGCGAGCCCATCGCGCGCAACGTGCGCGGCTGCGTGGGCAGCGGCGAGTGCTTCACCGGCTGTCGCGCGCGCGCCAAGCAGTCCATGGACCTGAGCTACGTGCCGGCCGCCATTCGCGCTGGCGCCCGGGTGCTCACGTCCGTCCAGGTGCAGGAGGTGCGCGCGCAGGGACGGCGCGTGACGGGCGTGGCCGGCCAGATCGTGGCGCCGTTCACGGGCAAGCCGGGCGCGCGCTTCGAGGTGGAAGCCCGTGCCGTCGTGCTGGCGGCGGGTGTGATGGCGACGCCGGTGATTCTCCAGAAGAGCGGCAATCTGGCGAATGGCTCCGGTCAGGTCGGGCGCAACCTCCAGTTCCATCCCGGCACCGCGACCATCGGCGTCTTTCCCGACCCCGTGCAGCCGTACTTCGGTGCCACCCAGGGCTACCAGTCGCTCCACTACCTGCGCGATGGCTTCAAGCTCGAGACGCTCTGGGCGCCGCCCGGCGTGTTCGGCGTCCGCATGCCGGGGTTCGGGCACGACCTGAAGCGGCGCCTGGCCGAGCTCTCTCGCGCGTCGATCTTCGACGCCATCGCCTCGTGTCACAACTCCACGGGCGAGGTCCGCGCGCGGCGGGGTCGTTCGATGAACCCGTCGCTGCGCTGGCGTTTCGACCCCCAGGACGTGCAGGTCCTCGGCCATGCGTCGTGGGTGCTGGCCGAACTGCTGTTCGCGGCCGGCGCGCACAAGGTCTTGCCGGGCATCCACGGCGTGGCCGAAGAGATGCACTCGCTCGACGAGGCGCGCGTCCTGCAGACCCGCGAGTTTGCCGCCGGCGACTTCGTGAACGCTTCGACCCACGCGTTCTGCTCGACCCGCATGCACGGCGACCCGAGCCAGGGGGTAGTGGACGAGTTTGGCCGCTGCCACGACCTCGACAACCTGTGGCTCGCCGACACCGGCATCTTCCCGCGCTGCACCTCGGTCAACCCCATGTTCACCGGCATGGCCCTGGCCCACCGCAGCGCCGGAGTGGTCAAAGAGGCGCTCTAGGCCCGCCACACGCCTCCTCGTGGCTCGAGGGTCATGGGCGTGGGGAAGCGGGCCCATCCCGTCGGCCGGGATGTGACACGCATCACTTGAGCGCCGGGGCCCGTCGGCCGATACGCAGGGTGCCGATCGGCATGCCTGGGAGGGAGGCCGTGCGAGTTCTGGTCATCATCATGGGTCTGCTCCTCGCGAGCAGCAGCGTCCATGCGCAGAGCATCGAGGACGCGTTTCCCGCGCGGATGCCCCACCGCGGCGAGTGCATCAAGCTGACCAAGCAGATCATTCGCTACGCGGGCGACGCCCAGATGGCGCGCAATCGCGGCAACGCCAGCTGGGAACAGTCGAGCATCATGCAGATGGACAAGCTCGCGCTGCGCCGTCACAAGCTCTGCCCGCAGCTCACGATCACCCAGGACCCCGCCTGGCGCATGATCGGGCAGGTGCTCGGCATCGCCGCGGTCGCTGCCATCAAGTACTACACCTGGGGCATGTTCTAGGCGCGACACCAGGGGAGACGATCGCGCCGGGTCGGATCGCTAGGATCTCGGCATGCGCTTCCTCCCCCTCCTCATGGGTCTCGTGCTGGCGGTGGCCTGCGGGCCCAGCGACCGACACCCGGCCCAGGGAATCTACGACGCCACCGGCGTCGTCGTGAGCACGAACGCCGAATACGCCCAGGCGGTGATCGACCACGACGACATCGAGGGCCTGATGCCCGCGATGACCATGAACTTCGACGTTCCCGACCCGGCGCTGCTGGGTCGGCTGGCCCCGGGCCAACGGGTCGCGTTTCGCGTGCAGTTCACCGGCCGCGCCTATCGCGTGATCGACGCCCAGGTGGTGGGCGAATCGGGCAGCCGGGGAACGCAGCTCGGGATCGAGAACGCCGCGCCGGCCGACGAGCCCGCACCGGACTTCGCGCTGGTCGACCAGGACGGTTCGACCCTGGCGCTGGCCGACCTGCGCGGCCGCGCCCTGTTGCTCGACTTCATGTACACCAACTGCGACGGCCCGTGCCCGATCCAGACGGCGGCCCATGTCGAGGTCCTGAACGGCCTGCCCGACGAGGTGCGCGAACGTGTGCACTTCGTCTCGATCTCGCTCGACCCGGCCCGGGACGACCCGCCCGCCATGCGCGCCTACGCCGAGGCGCGCAGCATCGACCTCGAACGCTGGTCGTTCCTGACCGGCGATGCCGAGACCGTAGCCGGCGTCCTCGAGCGCTACGGCGTCGGCGTGGGCGGGACCGATGGCGACCAGATCGAGCACATGATCATCACCTACCTGATCGACGGCGAGGGCGTCGTGATCAAGCGCTACCTCGGCATGGACCACGCGACCGAGGAGCTGCAGGCCGATCTGGTGCGGCTCGTGTCGGGCGCACCTGCAGCATGACCGCTCGTGTCGGGCGCACCTGCAGCATGACCGCTCGTGTCGGGCGCACCCGCAGCATGAGAGCGCGGGCGTGAGTCGACCGGATGTGATCGTGGTCGGCGGCGGCGTCGTGGGCTGCGCGATCGCCTGGCACCTGGCCCGCGAGGGCGTCTCGGTCACCGTGTTCGAGGGCGGTGAGATGGCGGGCGGCGCTTCGGGTGCGGCTGCCGGCATGCTCACTCCGTTCTCCGAGAACGAAGGGCCCGGCCCTGCGCTGTCCTGGGGTCGCGAGAGCCTCGCGAGATTTCCGGAGCTCGTGGTGGAGCTGCGCGAGGCCTCGGGCATCGACCCCGAGTACCTGGGGTCGGGCGCGCTCCGCGTGGCGGCGACCGAAGCCGAAGAGTCCGTCCTGCGCGCGCGGATCGCGCGGCTCCCAGACGAGGGGCTCGAATGGGTCGACGGCGATGCGCTCTCGCGGCTCGAGCCTGCGCTGCGACCCGGGTTGCGCGGCGCGCTCCACGCGCCGAGCGAGGCGCACGTGCGAAGCCCGCGCCTGGTGCGCGCATACGCGCAGGCGGCGGCGCGGCTGGGTGCCGACCTGCGGCCCGGCGTGCCGGTGGTGGGCTTCCTGTGCGAGGGCGATCGCGTCGTCGGGGTCGAGACCTCTGCCGGCGCCGAGCCGGCGGGCGCCGTCGTGGTCTGCACGGGCTGCTTCACCGACGCCCTGCTGAGGCGGCTCGACCCGGCCCTGCGCGCACCGGTCGAGCCCGTGCGCGGGCAGATCGTGTCGGTGGGCGCGTCGCAGCCGCCGTTCGCCTCCATCCTTTGGGACGCCGACGCCTATCTGGTGCCCAAGCGCGACGGCAGCGTCGCAATCGGCGCCACCAGCGAGCGGGTGGGTTTCGATCGCCGGGTGACGGCCGAGGCCGTCGCGGGGCTGCTGGCCGCCGGTGCGCGTCTGGTGCCGACCCTGGGGCAGGCGAGCTTCCTCGAGGCCTGGGCCGGGCTGCGACCGGATACGCCCGACCACCTGCCCTTGGTGGGCCCGGTCCCCGGGGTTTCGGGGCTGGTACTCGCGGCGGGGCACTACCGGACCGGCGTGCTGCTCTCGCCGGCGACGGGGCGCATGGTGGCCGACGGGCTCGCCGGCAAGGGCTGGGCGGAGCCGGCGTTCCTGCCCGAGCGCTTTCTCGGGGCCTAGCTCGGCGAGACGCGCTGGAAGCCGCGGCCCTCGTGGCCGAAGGGGCCGAGTTCGGGGTGGAGCGCCTCGGCGAGGATCTCGATCGACTCCATCAGCCTGGGGCCCGGCCGGTTGAAGTACTGGTTGCCGTCGGTCACGAAGACGCGCCCCTCGCGCACGGCCCGCACGTCGGCGTAGCCGGGCAGGGCTTCGAGCACGTGCATCTCGGCGCGCGTGCGCGCCATGTCGAAACCGCAGGGGAGCACGAAGATCGCCTCGGGGTCGGCTTCGCGAAGCGCGGGCCATTCGGTCCAGGGCGAGTGCTCGCCGGTGGTGCCGAACAGGTTGTGTCCGCCGGCCAGGGCCACGAGTTCGGGCATCCAGTTGCCCGCGCACATGAGCGGCTCGATCCACTCGATGCAGGCCACACGGGGGCGCGGGAGCGCCCCGGTGCGTTCGCCGAGCTCCGACACCCGGTCGGTGAGGCGCGCTACCAGGTCGCGGCCGGCGTCGGCCGCGTCGATGGCCTCGGCGACCTGCGTGATGCTGGCCCAGACCTCCGAGAGGGTCGACGGCGCGACCGACACCACGCGTGGGCGCTTGCCACCGGTCCAATCGGCCACGGCCTGCTCGACGTCCGAGAGGCTCACGGCGCAGACCTCGCACTGGTCCTGGGTGAGGATCACGTCGGGCGCGAGGTCGCGAAGCGTGTCGAGCACCCGGTAGACCGAGAGGCCGTCGCGGACGATGGCGTTGACCGCGTCGTCGATCTCGCGACTCGACCCCGACGGATCGAGCTTGGGCTCGGTGCAGATGGGCAGGGCTTCGACGCCGGACGGGTAGTCGCACTCGTGGGACCGGCCCACCAGGGCGTCCGCCCGGCCGAGGGCGCCCACGATCTCGGTCAGGCTCGGCAGCAGGGAGACGATGCGCAGCATGTCGCGTAGGGTATCAGCCGGGTCGCGCCCGGTCCCCGGAGCGCGGAGGAGGACACCGATGGGAGAGCGCGTGGCGTTTCTCTGCCTCGGCACCATGGGCGCTCCGATGGCGGCGCACCTGTGCCGGGCCGGGCACGCGGTCACCGCCTACAACAGGACGGTCGGCCGCGCGGAGCTGCTGGCCACCGAGCACGGCGCGCGCGTGGCCGCCACGCCCGCCGAAGCCGTCGGCGATGCGCAGGTGGTGTTTGCCTGCACCGGTGCCGACGCCGACCTGCGGGCGATCACGCTGGGGGAGGGCGGCGCCTTCGCGGCGATGGCGCCGGGCAGCGTGTTCGTCGATCACACCACGGCGTCGGCCGGCATCGCGCGCGAACTGGCCGCGGCGGCCGAAGCGCGCGGGTTCGCCTTTCTCGACGCGCCGGTGTCTGGCGGCGAGGACGGCGCCAAGCGCGGTGCGCTCACCGTGATGGTGGGGGGCGACGAGTCGGCGTTCGCCCGGGTCGAACCGCTGGTGCGGTGCTTCGCGCAGGAGGTGCGCCGGATGGGGCCGGCGGGCAGCGGCCAGTTGACGAAGATGGTCAACCAGGTCTGCATCGCCGGCATCGTGCAGGGGCTCTCCGAGGGGCTGGCCCTGGCCGAACGCACCGGTCTCGACCCGGACGCGGTGGTCGAGGTGATCGCCAAGGGCGCGGCGCAGTCGTGGCAGATGGATCACCGCGCCGCGACGATGAACCGGGGCGAGTTCGACTTCGGGTTCGCCGTGGACTGGATGCGAAAGGACCTGGGCATGGCCCTCGAGGAGGCCCGCCGGGTCGGCGCCCGGTTGCCCGTGGCCGCGCTGGTGGACCAGTTCTACGCAGCCGTCCAGGCGCGCGGCGGAGGGCGGCACGACACGTCGAGCCTGATCGCGTTGCTTCGCGACGCCTGAGCGCGCGGGATGGGCGGCGGAGCGCGGCGCGCGCCCCAAGCGCGGCGTGCGCGGCGTGAGCCGCTAAGGTGAGCCCGCCCGGACCCGCCAGCAGCCCGAGCGGTCCGATCGGAGGGAGCCTTGGCACACGAGTTCGTGTTCACCATGCAGGACCTGCGCAAGGTCGTGCCGACCGATCGCGTGATCCTGGACGGCATCACCCTCGCGTTCTATCCGGGGGCCAAGATCGGCGTCCTGGGCGCGAATGGAGCCGGGAAGAGCTCGCTGCTCCGCATCATGGCCGGCGTGGACGGCGACTACCTGGGCGAGGCGCGCCCCACGCCCGGCATTCGCGTGGGCTACCTGCCGCAGGAGCCCGAGCTCGACGCCTCGAAGGACGTGCGCGGCAACGTCGAGGACGGCGTGGGGGAGATGAGCACGCTGCTCAAGCGATTCGAAGAGGTGAGCGCCAAGTTCGCCGAGCCGATGGACGACGACGCGATGAACGCGCTGCTCGAAGAGCAGGGCAAGTTGCAGGACCAGATCGACGCGGCCGGGGGCTGGGAGCTCGAGCGCACCCTCGAGATCGCCATGGACGCCCTGCGCCTGCCGCCGGGCGATGCCGACGTGACGAAGCTCTCGGGCGGCGAGCGGCGCCGGGTGGCGCTCTGCCGGCTGCTCTTGCAGAAGCCCGATCTGCTGCTGCTCGACGAGCCCACGAACCACCTCGACGCCGAATCGGTCGCCTGGCTCGAGCGGTTCCTCCAGGACTACGCGGGGACGGTCGTGGCCGTGACGCACGATCGCTACTTCCTCGACAACGTGGCCGGCTGGATCCTCGAGCTCGACCGGGGCCGCGGCATCCCCTACGAGGGCAACTACTCGGGCTGGCTCGACCAGAAGCGCGCGCGTCTCGAAACCCAGGAGAAGCAGGCCTCGGCCCGCCGGCGCACGCTGGAGCGTGAGCTCGACTGGATCCGCATGACGCCCCGGGCGCGACAGACCAAGTCGAAGGCGCGGATCACGGCCTTCGATGCGCTGCGCCAGGAGGAGGAGCAGCGCCTGCCCGAGTCGGTCGAGATCGCCATCCCGCCGGGGCCGCGTCTCGGTGACGTGGTGGTCCGGGCCGAGGGGCTGGGCAAGGCGTTCGGGGAACGGCTGCTGTTCGAGGATCTCTCGTTCTCGCTGCCGCCCGGCGGCATCGTCGGCGTGATCGGTCCCAACGGCGCCGGCAAGACCACGCTGTTTCGCATGATCGCGGGGGAGGAGAAGCCCGATGCCGGCACGCTCGACCTCGGCGAGACCGTGAAGCTCGCCTACGTGGACCAGGCGCGGGATCTCGACGGCGAGCACTCGGTGTACGAGGAGGTGAGCGAGGGCCAGGAGCACGTGCAGGTCGGGCGGCGAGAGATGAATGCCCGGGCCTACGTGGGCTCATTCGGCTTCAAGGGCGCCGACCAGCAGAAGAAGGTGGGCGACCTCTCGGGCGGTGAGCGCAACCGCGTCCATCTGGCCAAGCTGCTCCGTAGCGCCGGCAACGTGCTGCTGCTCGACGAGCCCTCGAACGACCTCGACGTGGATACGCTCCGCGCGCTCGAAGAGGCGCTGCTCGGTTTCGCCGGCTGCGCCGTGGTGATCAGCCACGATCGCTGGTTCCTCGACCGCATCGCCACCCACATCCTGGCCTTCGAGGGCGACAGCCACGTCGAGTGGTTCGAGGGCAACTACCAGGACTACGAGGCGGACTACAAGCGCCGCAAGGGCGCCGACGCCGACCAGCCCCACCGCATCAAGTACCGCAAGCTCCAGCACTAGCCGGGCGGGCCCGCTCGACGCTTCAGGCAGGCATGGGGGCGGTCAGGGCGGCGAGCACTTCGGGGTAGGCGTCGGTCTTGAGGCGCGACATCGCCGGGTCGGCCTTGCCGGCGAGAGGCAGCGCAGTTTCGATGGCGCGGGTGAGTACCGCGTCTTCGGCGGCAGTCTCTTCGACGATGCCGGCGGTGAGCGCTTCGGCGCCGCCATACCGGTGACCGGTCACGACCACCTCGTGGAAGGTCTGACGAGGGAGGCGCGCCTTCAGGATGGCCGTCATGCCCGGGTGCAGCGGCGCCTTCATGTCGACCTCGGGCATGCAGAAGTAGCCGCGGTCGGCACGCATCACGCGCCGATCGTGGGCCAGCGCGACCTGGCCGCCCGCGCCGAAGGCATGGCCGTTCATGGCGGCGACCGTGGCGCAGCCCAGGGTGAGCACGCGGCCGTAGATGGCCAGCACGCCGTGCAGGTAGGCACCGAAGTCGGGCGCCTCGCTCATCGCCCATTCGAGATCGAGGCCGTTCGAGTAGAACTTGCCCGTGCCGGTGGTGACCAGGGCCTTCGGGGCCGGGGCGGCGTCGACCTCGTCCAGCGCCGCGTTCCACTCCGAGATCGAGTGGTCGCGAAAGCGGTTCTCGCCGTCGTCCCACTGCAGGACGAACACCGGCCCCTCTCGCCGCAACGACAGCGCGCTCATCGGCCGAAGGCGCGCCCGATGCGCGCGATGGCTTCGTCCACGTTCTCGCGCGAGTTGAAGGCCGAGATGCGAAAGTAGCCCTCGCCCGACGGGCCAAACCCCGAGCCCGGGGTGCCGACCACGCGCGTCTCGGCCAGCAGCCGGTCGAAGAAGTCCCACGACGAGAGGCCGTCGGGGGTTCGCATCCAGATGTAGGGGGCGTTCTCGCCGCCGAACACCGTGAACCCGGCGGCGCCGAGCCCCGCCCGGATGCGGCTCGCGTTCTCCATGTAGAACGCCACCTGCTCCTGGGTCTGCTTGCGACCATCGGGCGCGAACACGGCTGCCGCCGCGCGCTGGATCACGTACGGCACGCCATTGAACTTGGTCGCCACCCGGCGGGCCCAGAGGTCGTGGATCGCCACGCGGTCGCCCGAAGCCGACGTCCCCTCGAGCTCCTTGGGCACCACCGTGTACGCGCAGCGAACACCGGTGAAGCCGGCGCGCTTCGAGAAGCTTCGCATCTCGATGGCACAGGTACGGGCACCCTCGATCTCGTAGATCGATCGCGGGATCGCCGAGTCGGAGATGAATGCGTCGTAGGCAGCGTCGAAGACGATCACGGCGCCGGTCTCGTTTGCCCAGGTCACCCAACGCTCGAGCTGCGCCCGCGACATCACCGTTCCCGTCGGGTTGTTGGGCGAGCACAGGTAGGCCAGGTCGACGGCCGTATCCGGAGGGTCCGGCGCAAAGCCGTTGGCCTCGGTGGCGGGCAGGTAGAGGATGCCGTCGTAGAAGCCGCGGGCGTCGGCCGTGCCGGTGCGGCCGGCCATCACGTTGGTGTCGACGTACACGGGGTACACGGGATCGACCACGGCGATCTTGCAGTCGACGCCGAAGATCTCCTGGATGTTGCCGCTGTCCTGCTTGCTTCCGTCGGAGACGAAGATCTCGTCGGTGGCGATCTCGACGCCTCGCGCGCCGTAGTCGTGCTCGCGGATCGGCTCGGTGAGGAACGGGTAGCCATTGTCTGGGCCGTAGCCGTGAAAGCCCTCCGCCGTGCCCATCTCGGCCGCGGCGTCCTGCAGCGCCTTCACGACGGCGGGCGCCAGCGGGAGGGTCACGTCGCCGATCCCCAGGCGGATCACCTCGCCGCCGTTCGCGTCCACGAATGCGCGGGTGCGTCGCCCGATCTCGGGGAAGAGGTAGCCGGCCTGAAGCTTCAGGTAGTGGTCGTTGATGCGTGCCATGGCCCCGTAGACTAGCGGCGAAGCGGGGGGCCGCCGCGGGTCGAGGGAGGGGCAGGGCACACTCGGGCGGGGGCGTCCGTGCCGGGTTGGCGCCTCTTCAGCGCCTCGGCTCGGGGTCGATCAGAACGCCCGGGTTCAGCACGGCGGCCGGGTCGAGCTCGGCCTTGGCCGCGCGCAGGGCGCGCGCGAAGGGCTCGGGCCGCTGCATGTCGTACCAAGGCCGATGGTCTCGGCCGACGGCGTGGTGGTGCGTGATCGTGCCACCCGCCGCGATCAGGGCGTCGGCGGCCGCCTGCTTGATCTCGGCCCATTGCTCGAGTTCGCTGCCGGGTCGCGCCGGTGCCAGCACGCTGTAGTAGGGCGCTGCGCCGTCGGGGTAGACGTGCGTGAAGCGACAGGCCACCTGGCCCGCGCCACAGACGCGCAGGACGGCACTGTGCGTGGCCGCCATCACCTGACGATGGAAGTCGGGGAAGCGGTCCCAGGGGATCGCGGTCTCGAACGTCTCTGCGATGACCGACACGCCCACCAGCGCGTCGCGCACGTACGGAGCCTGAAGGAACGCGCGCCGCCAGGCTCCGGCGGCCCCTTCGCGATCACCCCCGCCCGAGTCGGGCCGGGACGCCCGCGTGGCGAGCGCGCCCTCGGGAACGATGCCCCCCGCGTCGCGACAAAGCTCCGCGGCGCGAGCCATCCAGACATCGAGCGGGTGGTCGGCGGACTCGAAGCCGAGCACCAGCACCGCGTACGTGCCGTCGCCGGCGCCCGAGGTCTGCGCCTCGGCAGCGTCGAGCAGTCGGCAGTTCGCGGGGAACAGGCCCGACTGCGAGATTGCGCGCACCGCCTCGGCCCCTCGGAGGAAGCCGTCCTCGCCCTCGAAACGCACCGACGTGCCGGCTCGGAAGGTCGGTCGGTCCTGCAGGCGCATCCACGCCTCGGTGACGATTCCGAGGATGCCCTCGGACCCGAGCATCATGCGATCGGGGCTCGGGCCGGCGCCCGAACCGGGCAGGCGCCGACTCTCGTAGAGGCCGCTCGGCGTGACCGCCCGCACGGACGCGACGAAGTCGTCGATGTGGGTGTAGAGGGTCGCGTAGTGACCGCCCCCGCGTGTGGCGATCCAGCCCCCCAGCGTCGAGAACTCGAACGACTGGGGAAAGTGCCGCAGGGTGAGGCCGTGCGGGCGAAGGGCGTCTTCGAGCGCGGGCCCGTAGGCGCCGGCCTGGATGCGCGCGGCACGAGCGGTGCGATCGACCTCGATCACCGCACCCATGCGCTCCATGTCGATCGAGACCACGCCGCGGTGGTCGCCGTCGAAACCGGTCTCGACCCCACCCACCACGCTGGACCCGCCGCCGTAGGGCACCGCCGTCAGGTGCGCGTCGGCACACCAGTCGAGCAGGGCCGCGACCTCGTCTTCGCTGGTGGGGCGCGCCACGTGATCGGGCGGATGCGGGAACTCGCCGCGATAGGCGCGCACGATGTCTCGGTAGGACTTGCCGTAGTGATGGCCGGCGCGATCGTCCGGTGCGCTCGAGCACAGGCCGGCCAGGGCCGCGGGCGGCTCGACGCGAGGGGCGGGCAGGTCGAGGTCGCCGATCTCCGGCGGAGCGCGCCGCGAGAGGCTTCGTCCGAAGCGCTCCTCCACGGTCTTCTGGATGCCCGCGACCTGCTCGTCGCTCGGTCCGGCCCCATGGACGCCCCAGCCCCAGAACTTGCGCGTGCCCGGCGCGGTCATGCCGAGGGCGCCAATTCGCGAAGCGCATCCTCGTCGGGCCCCGGGGCGCCGTCCGGGCGCACGGGTTGGATGGCCACGTGGTCGGCGCCCGCCTCGTGGTGCTCGGCGATGCGCGCACGCAGGGCGTCTGCGTCGCCCCAGGCGACGATGCCGTCCACCAGCCGGTCGCTTCCGCCGTCGTCGAAGTCGGCCTCTTCGTAACCGGTCCACAGCAGGCCGTTGCGGTAGTTCGGCAGGGCCAGGTACATCGCGATGGCTTTGCGCGCGGTGTCTCGCGCGCGGACCGGATCGGTCTCGAGCAGCACCTTCTGCTCGGGGCAGAGCAGGGGCCCTTCGCCGAGCACCTCTCGGGCCTTTGCGGTGTGCGCCGGCGTCATCAGGTAGGGATGGGCCCCCGCCGCCCGCTCGGCCGCGAGCGCGAGCATGCGCGGCCGCAGCGCCGCCAGCACCACCGGAGGCGACTCGGCGGCGCGCTGACCCGCGAAGGGCGCGCTGGCCAGGGCGTCGAGGTAGGCGCGCATGGTCGCCACCGGCCGGCCGTAGTCGTGCCCCCGAATGTCCGAGACCATCGGCTTGTGCGAGACACCCAGTCCGAGTACGAAGCGGCCGCCCGAGAGCTCCGCCACGGTCTCCTGGGCCGCGCGCATGGCCAGCGCGTCGCGTGCGTAGATGTTGGCGATGCCCGTGGCGAGCACCAGCCGCTCGGTCGCGCCGAGCAGGTGGGTGGCCGCCGCGAACGGGTCGCGGCCCATGGCCTCCGGCAACCAGAGTGCGCCGTAGCCCCAGCTCTCCAGGCGGCTGGCGAAGCCGGCGGCCTCCGCACTCGGCAGCATGTCGATCCAGCTCCAGACGCCGATCCGCCCCAGGTCGGGCATGGTCACCTCCGTCGGTCCGATGGGCGCACAACCCTACCCGCCGCGGCTCGCTCGTGCGAACATCGCCACCCGATGCGCCCCACGACGTGCGCCGACCGCGACCCGATGCGCCCCGGCTCGCGGGGCCCTCGCTACCCGACGCGCCCGAGCCGTGCGACCCTTCGGCACGCATGCCCGCCTCGAGACGTCGGCGATCGTGGTCGCGTTGGCTGTTCGTGCTCGCGCTCGGAGGGGCCGTGGTGGGGCCAGCTGGCTGGATGGTGACCGATCACCTGGAGAGCGACGACGCGTTCTGTGTGTCCTGCCATCTCGACGTCGAGACGCCGCTCCACGAGCGCAAGCTCGCCGACTTCCGGGCGCGGCCGCCGCTGGTTCTCGCCGCGGCGCATGGCCGCGCCGGCAACGAAGCCGCTGACGACGGTGCGTTCCGCTGCATCGACTGCCATGGCGGCACCGGCCTGCTTGGGCGCGCACGCGTGAAGGTGCTCTCGGCCAAGGACGCGTTCTGGTACGTGACAGGTCGCTTCGACGAGCCCGACCGCATGCACTGGCCGCTCTGGGATGCCGACTGCAGCAAGTGCCACTCGTTCGATACGCCGGCCGCCGTGGATGAGTTCGAGACGCCGCCCTTCCATGCCCTCGCCGAACACAACACCGAGATGCCCGTCGCGTGTGTCACCTGTCACGCCAGTCACGTCTCGGGCGGTCTCGCCGACCACTACTTCGTGCTGCCCGCGCCGGTGCGCGTGGAGTGCGCACGTTGCCATCCCGAGTACGAGGAGGACCTGCCGTGAACCGTTTCATCACTGCCCTTGCCATCGCCGCTCTCTTGCTGGGCGTTGCCCTGGCGAGCCCGTCCGCTGCCTATCCCGGCGGCACACCCGGCTTCCAGACCGACGTGGCCCCCTTCTGTGCCACCTGCCACTCGTCGCTCACGGAGAGCGCCCTGGCGGGCTCGGGCGAGCGTGCGGCCAAGATGCTCGCCGAGAACCACCACCTGTCGCTGATCTCGGCGGGCGAGAAGGGATACGCCGCGCTCTCTCCCGAGCAGCGCACCGAGCTGGTGGCGCACATCCGCGCGCTCGACGAGGCGTCCACGGTCGCCATCGAGGCTCCCGCGGAAGTGGCCGCGGGCGAGACCTTCCAGGTGACGGTGAGCGTCACCGGCGGGGCCGGACCGGCCGTGGCCATCGGGCTGGTGGACGCGGCCCATCGAAACCTGGCGCGCGCCGCGCCGGCGGCGGGTTGGCAGGTGGTGGGCGCCCCCGCCATCACCGGACAGGACTTCAAGGAGCAGACGGGCTGGATCGCGCGCCGGCCCGAAGTCTGGGGACGCAACCTCTCCTACGTCAACGTGACGGGCGTCTCCTCGGACGCCACCACCGGGGACTGGGGCCACGCGCGCGTGGTGTGGACGCTGCGCGCGCCGCAGGAGGCCGGCAAGCGGCCCCTCGCCGCCGCCTACTGGTACGGCACCGAAAAGGCGAGCCCGCACGGGTTCACCACCGATCCCATCCGCGGCAAGCAGGTGCGCGGCGGCTTCGGCGGCCACTCGGGCCGGGTGCGCTTCAGCGACGTGCTCCAGGTCGAGGTCAAGTAGTGCGCGGGGGCAGGTACGCGTGCGCGCTGGTGGCCACCGCCTGGTTGAGCAGTCTCGCGTTGGGCTGCGGGGGGGAAGAAGCGCCGAGCGCCGAAGCGCCGGCCGCGGTCGCCGAGACGCCCGCCGCCGAGCCCCAGACCGCGGCGCCTGCACCGGCGGTGTCGGTGGACGACGCGCGCCTGCGTGGCGCCGGTGCCGAGCCCGACGTGTGGCTCACCCACGGGCGTACCTACTCCGAGCAGCGCCACAGCCCCCTCGGCCGCATCCACGACGGCAACGTCGGCGAGCTGGGTCTGGCCTGGGCGTTCGAGACCGGCACCAAGCGCGGTCTCGAGGCCACACCCATCGTGGTGGACGGCGTGATCTACACCACGGGCACCTGGAGCGTGGTCTACGCCGTCGACGCACGCACCGGCGAACTGCGCTGGAAGCACGACCCCGCGGTGCCGCGCGAGACCGGCGGCAAGGCGTGCTGCGACGTGGTCAACCGCGGCGTGGCGGTCTACGAGGGCATGGTCTACTCGGCCACCCTCGACGGGCGCCTGCTGGCGCTCGATGCCGCCACGGGCGACGTGGTGTGGGAGGTCGTCACGGTCGACCAGACCCGCCCGTACACCATCACCATGGCGCCGCGCATCGTGAAGGGCAAAGTGATCGTCGGCAACGGCGGGGCCGAACTCGGCGTGCGCGGCTATGTCTCGGCCTACGACACGGCGAGCGGCGAGCTGGTCTGGCGCTTCTATACGGTGCCCGGCGATCCGAGCAAGCCGTTCGAACACCCCGAACTCGAGGTCGCGGCCAAGACGTGGACCGGCGAGTGGTGGGAGGTCGGCGGCGGTGGCACCGTCTGGGACTCGCTGGCCTACGACCCCGAGCTCGACCTGCTCTACGTGGGCACGGGTAACGGCTCGCCGTGGAGCCGTCACGTGCGGAGCCCCGGTGGCGGCGAGAACCTCTACGTGTGCGCCATCCTGGCGCTGCGCCCCGAAACCGGGGAGCTTGTCTGGCACTACCAGACCACCCCCGGCGACACCTGGGACTATACGTCCACCCAGCACATGATCCTGGCCGACCTCACCATCGAGGGACGCGAGCGCAAGGTGCTGATGCAGGCGCCCAAGAACGGCTTCTTCTACGTGCTCGACCGCGAGTCGGGCGAGCTGATCTCGGCCGAACCCTTCGTCGAGGTGACCTGGGCCAAGGGCGTCGACCCGGCCACCGGGCGCCCGATCGAGAACGAGGAGGCCCGGTACGGCAGTGGCGAGCTGGCGGTGGTCCGCCCGTCGCCCCACGGTGCGCACAACTGGCACCCCATGTCGTTCAATCCCGAGACGGGGCTGGTCTACATCCCCGCCCAGGAGATCCCTTACTACTACAAGATCGATCCCGACTTCGAGTACGAGCCGGGTGCGTGGAACCTGGGCATCGACTTCACGGTGGCCGACGACTTTCCGCGCGACCTCGTGAGCGGCCACCTGCTGGCGTGGGACCCCATCGCCCAGAAGGAGGTCTGGCGCGCGCAGTACACCGGGCCCTGGAACGGGGGCACGCTCACCACCGCGGGCAATCTGGTCTTCCAAGGGACGGCGCACGGCACGTTCGTCGCCTACCGCGCGAACGATGGCGAGCTGCTCTTCGAGACCCCGGCCGGGACCGGCATCGTGGCGGCGCCCGTCACCTACGAGCTCGACGGTGAGCAGTACGTGGCGGTGATGGCCGGGTGGGGCGGCGCATTCGCCCTGGCCGCCGGGGACGCCGCGGCGGGCGCGGGCGTGGTGAACAACGAGGGCCGGCTGCTGGTCTTCAAGCTCGGCGGCACCGAGAAGCTGCCCGTCCACGTGGCGCAGGAACGCGAGCTCGCGGCCATTCCCGCGGAGTTCGACGCCGAGCAGGTGCTCGCGGGCAACCACACCTACCACCGCTGGTGCGGTACCTGCCACGGGCCGGGCGCGATCTCGGGTGGCGTGCTGCCCGACCTGCGCAAGTCCGACCCGGCCATCTACGACATCCTGCCCGACATCGTGCTGGGCGGGGCCAAGCTGCCCGGGGGCATGCCGAGGTTCGATCGCTGGCTCGATGAAGAGGACGTCGAGGCGCTGCGCGCGTACATCCTGAGCCGCAGGGCCGTCCTGGTCTCGGCCAAGGTGGCGCCGGCGGCCGGCCCGGGCGACGTGGAGTAGGGCGGGCACGCCTCGGGCACAGGGGAAGCCCCAGCGGTCTCGGGCGCAGGGGTCGGGTAGCATCGCGCCCGGTGGCCCTGGAGGTGTCGTGCAGCCGAAACGCGTCCTTTCCGTAGACGAGATCGACCTCTCGGTCCCCGAGTTCTGGATCCGTCCCGAGGCCGAGCGCGAGGGCGCCTTCGCCAGCCTGCGTGAAGAGCGGCCGCTGCCGTTCTTCGAGGAGATGCACTTCGAGTTCTCGCCGATGCCCAAGGGCCCCGGCTTCTACGCCGTCACCAAGCACGCCGACCTGGTGCACGTGAGCAAGAACGCGGACGTCTTCTGCTCGGGCAAGGGCACGCAGATCATGGATCAGCCGCCCATGTTCGACGAGTTCTTCGGCTCCATGATCAACATGGACGACCCGCGGCACGGCCGCTTCCGACGCATCGTCGCGCGCGGCTTCACGCCGCGCATGATCCAGCGCTACGAGCGCGACGTGCAGCGCGTGGCCAGCCGCATCGTGGACGACGTGATCGAGCAGGGGTCGTGCGACTTCGTGGTGGACATCGCGGCGCGGCTTCCGCTCTGGATCATCTGCGACATGATGGGCATCCCCGAGAGCCAGCATCAGTTCGTCTTCGACAAGACCAACGTGATCTTGGGCGCCGGCGACCCCGAGTACGTGGACGACCCCGCGCAGATCGTCCCCAAGCTGCTGCAGGCCGGTGCCGAGCTGTCGCAGCTGGCCCAGGAGCTGGGCAAGACCCGCCGCGGCAACCCCGGCGACGACCTCACGTCCCTGCTGGTGAACGCCGAGATCGATGGCGAGCAGCTCGACGACAACGAGCTGGGGTCGTTCTTCGTGCTGCTCGCCGTGGCCGGCAACGAGACCACGCGCAACGCCATCAGCCACGGCATGAAGGCGCTCTGCGATCATCCCGACCAGCGCGCGCGCTGGGCCGCCGACTTCGAAGGGTTGGCCGGTACCGCCGTGGAAGAGATCGTGCGCTGGGCCACGCCGGTCATCCACTTCCGGCGCACGGCCACGCGCGACACCGAGCTTCGTGGCCAGAAGCTCCACGAGGGCGACAAGCTCGTGCTCTTCTACAACTCGGCGAACCGCGACGACGAGGTGTTCGACGACCCGCACCGGTTCGACGTCGGGCGCACCCCCAACGAGCACGTGGGTTTCGGCGGCCCCGGGCCGCACCACTGCATGGGCGCCCACCTGGCCCGCCGCGAGATCACGGTGATGTTCCGCGAGCTCTTCACCCGCATCCCCGATCTCCAGGTGACGGGCGAACCCCAGCGCCTCGCCAGCATGTTCATCCACGGCATCAAGCACATGTCGTGCGAGTGGACGGCGGGCGGGGCCTAGGCTCGGAACACCTGTGCCGGGCATTCGAGAGCGCTTCTCGCGTGCGCTCGAAGAGACGCAGGCCCGGCTGCTCGACCCCGCCGCTCTCGAGACCACGCTCGATGCACTGGTGGAAGAAGGTGTCCTCGAGCGCGCCGATGCGAACGAGCTTCGCGCGCGGGTGCACGGGCAGCTCGACGGGTCGCGCTACGTGTTGGGGCACCTCGGAGCCCACCTCGCGATCGGCGTGATCTTCGCGTTCGACATGGTGCCCCTGCCGTTGGGCACGATCGCCCGGGTGGGTTGGGTCGCCGGCAACCGCGTGGTCGAGACCCTGCGCGGCCGCCGTGCCGAGGCAAGCGTACACTCGGCGCCGGTCCTGCTGATCGCCGCGGTGCCCTGGGTCGGCTACGCCGCCTACCTCTACCCGTTGCGCCGCCGCAGCCGCGAGCTGGCGTTCGTGCTGGCCAACCAGTCCTGGCTCGGCCGCACCGGCCAGAGCTACGAACGCTTCCTCGCCGAGTCGCGCCCCACGCTCCGCCGGCTGGGCCGCTGGTTGGTGCCGCGGCCGGACTCCGTTGGCCAGGAGGACGCGACGGGCTCAGAGCCGGCCTCCTCGTTGTAGACGAGCGATCCAGTCGATCATCGATCTGCTGACGGCGCCGCCGGCGAGCTAGAGAAGCCCTGGGCTTCGCGTGTGGGTCCAACTGGATTCGAATCCAGTTGGAGCTCCCTCAGTCGCGCTTCGAGGGGAAGACGCTCTTCCAGTCGTCCTTCATGCCCACCAGCACCCAGCCGCGCTCGGCGGACTCGTCGAGGCCGCGTACGAGGCGGCCGATGTGGCTGTCGCGGTCGTAGGCCCACTCGCGTTCGGCGTCGTCGTGGTGCACGAGCACGCCCAGGCGTGCGCCGGGGCCCGCGGTGGTCCACTCGATCATCTGGAAGTCGCCGTCGGAGTTGCCGAAGGCCGCGATCGGGCGGCGGCCGATGTGCAGGTGGATCGCCACCGGCTTGCCGGCCCCGTCGTCGAGGAAGTCGAGCTCGGGTTGCTTCACGATGGTGGGCACGCCGTCGCGCACCTCGTAGCTGGCCTGCATGCTCGTGCCCACCACCTGCTCCGGCGGGATGCCGTAGACCTCTTCGGCGAACAGCCGCAGGAAGTCGATGCCACCGCCCGAGACGATGAAGGTCTTGAAGCCGTTCGCGCGCAGGTAGGCCAGCACCTCGAGCATGGGCTGGTAGACCATCTCGGTGTAGAGGCGCCCGGTCTTCGGGTGGCGCGCCGTCGTGAGCCACTGGCGAGCGGCGTCGTCGAACGCCTCGCTGCTGATCCCGGCATGCGTCGCCGCCGCCAGCTTCATCAGGGCCTCGTTGCCGCCGGCCAGGGCCCGCGCCGGGTCGCCCGCCAGCACCGCTGCGAAGGGCTCTTGCGTCTTCCACTCGGGGTGCTCCGGCGCCAGTTCCCGGATGCGGTCGAACATGAACGCGAGCTGGAAGTAGATCGGCTGCTCTGCCCACAGGGTGCCGTCGTTGTCGAACACGGCGATCCGCTCGCTCGGCACCACGAAGTCGGCCGAGCCCTCGCGGGTCACGCGCTCGACGAAGCCCGTGATGGCGGTGCGCGATGGCGAGTCGTTCCACGACGGCAGCGGGTCTGCGGCCGAAGTCGACGCCGCGAACGCAATCAGCGCCCCGAGCGCCAGTGCGGCGATCGCGGTGCGGCGCCGCGTGCCCGCCATGGCTACGGGTTGCCTGCGGGCGCTGTGAGCTGCTCCATCACCTCGTCCAGGCTGAAGCTCGCCGCCTTCTGCCTGGGCGGGTACTCCTGGAACGTCTTCAGGAACTCACCGACGTAAGCCTGGGCCGGCACCAGCAGGTAGGCGCGATCGATCAACCAGTCGAAGTAGGTGTTCGACGTGGTCGACGCTCGTTCGTACGGGTCACGACGCATGTGGAAGATGAGCGGCAGACGAAGGGGCACGAAGGGCTCCATCCAGACGCGGAACGTGCCCTGGGACTTCTGCTCCATGAAGATCAGCTTCCAGTCCCGGTAGCGCAGCGCGGTGAGATCGCCGTCGTCCGAGAAGTAGAAGATCTCGTCGCGCGGGGCCTCTTCGCTCTGCCCGGTCAAGAAGGGCAGGAAGTTGTACCCGTCCAGATGCACCTTGTAGCTGCGCCCGATGGCCCGGGTGCCCGACAGCAGGCTCTGCTTGATGTTCGCATCGCCCGCCGCCGCCACGAACGTCGGCAGCCAGTCCATGTGATGCATGATCTCGTTCGACCACGAGCCCGCCGCGATCTTGCCGGGCCAGCGCACCATGGCGGGCACGCGCCAGCCGCCCTCCCAGTTGGTGTTCTTCTCGCCGCGGAAGGGGGTCGAAGCCGCATCGGGCCAGGAGTTGTAGTGGGGCCCGTTGTCGGTGCTGTAGAAGACGATGGTGTTCTCGGCGATGCCCAGGCGGTCGACGGCGTCGAGCAGCTGGCCCACGTGCATGTCGTGCTCGACCATGCCGTCCGAGTATTCGTCCTGCCCGGAGATGCCCCGATGCTCGGCCTTCACGTGCGTGCGGAAGTGCATGCGCGTGCCGTTCCACCACACGAAGAAGGGCTTACCGGCGGTGTTCTGGCGCTCGATGAAGTCGATGGCGGCGGCGACGGTCTCGTCGTCGATCGTCTCCATGCGCTTCCTGGTGAGCGGGCCCGTGTCCTCGATGGAGCCGTCGGCCTTGCTGTGGATGACACCGCGCGGGCCGAAGCGCTTCCGGAACTCCGGATTCTTCGGGTAGTCCTCGTTCTCGGGCTCTTCTTCGGCGTTCAGGTGGTAGAGATTGCCCAGGAACTCGTCGAAGCCGTGGTTCGTGGGCAGGTGCTCGTCCTTGTCCCCCAGGTGGTTCTTGCCGAATTGGCCGGTGGCGTAGCCCTGCGCCTTCAGCAGCCCGGCGATGGTCGGGTCCTCGATGCGCATGCCCAGGTCGGCGCCCGGGAGCCCCACCTTGGAGAGCCCCGTTCGAAACACGCTCTGACCGGTGATGAACGACGAGCGTCCGGCGGTGCAGCTCTGCTCGCCGTAGTAGTCGGTGAACGCCATGCCCTCGCGCGCGATGCGATCGATGTTCGGCGTCTGGTAGCCCATCATGCCGTGGGTGTAGTGGCTGATGTTCGACTGGCCGATGTCGTCGCCCCAGATCACGAGGATGTTGGGCTGGTCGGCGGCAGTAGCCGGCGAAGCGAGGATGATCGTGGCTACGAGTGACAGCACGAGGCGCATAGGGTTTTCCTCCAGGGGTCGGGGCCGCAGCGTGGCGCAGGCGATGCACGTCCGCAACGTCTTCAGGCGAGAGAAGCGCGGGCATCGCCGGGAGCAGGTCGAGCGGCCACGCCTAGGCCAGTCGCCAAAGACGATGTTCGCCCGGGACGCCCTTGAGCGGACGGAGGTCCCGTTCGATCCAATTCTGGTCTTCGAAGCCGTCGCGCCCCAGGGCGTCGCGTGCGGCATCGCTCATCCAGATTTCTGCGCCCACGCCGCGCTGCATCACCCGCGCCGCCAGGTGGACGTTGCGGCCTACCAGCGCATCTCCGTCGGCGAGGACGTGGCCCAGGTGCACGCCCACGCGGACGTGTAGGCCGTCGGCACCGGGCGCGCGGTGGAGCGCCCTTGCGTAGGCGAGGGCCCCTCCGGCGTCCGGAAGAGCTGCGAAGATCTCGTCGCCGCGCGCCTCCACGATGCGTCCGAGGTGCTCCGTGGCCAGGCCTCGCGCGCGGGCCCGGTGGCGCCGCAGCAGGGTGCGGTAGGCCACCGTCTCTCGCTGGAAGAGCAGTTCGGTCGAGTCCACCACGTCACTGAAGACGAGGCCGATGTCGCTGCCGGTGGCTGCAAGCCAGCTCGCGAGGGAGTCGCTCAACCCGTGCCTCCGCCACTGCATCCTACCGTAGTCCCGGGGGCCGCTCGTGCCGTATGCTCCCGCCCCCACCCCGACGAGGATGCTGCCGTGAATCACGCCGAACGAATCGAAGCCGACCTCCCCAACCTGCCCGACGGCGAGCGGGGCATTGCCACGCCCTTCTACGCCAAGCTGTTCGACCGGCATCCCGAGGTGAAGCCGCTGTTCAGCCGCAACGCGCCCGAAAAACGCCGCATGCAGGCGAGCCACTTCGACGGCTGACCATGACCCCGTGTCAGACGGTCTTCGGCTTCTCGAGCAGGCGATCGAAGAACGCGACAGCCGCGGGGTGCGTGAAGACGTGGCGCAGCTTCCACACGGGCGAGTGCCACTCGCTGCGCGGCAGGCGCCCTTCGAGGATCTCGGTCAGCCCCTCGGCCGCCTTGCTAGCCAGCAGGTCGAGGATCTGCTCACCGAGTTCGGCCGACGCCTTGGCCGGCTGGCCGGTGTAGGTCTCCTCGGCGAAGTAGGCGATGCCCGCCTTGAACCCCTTGACCATGCCCGGCAGGTCGCGCAGGCCCGAGCCCTCGGGCCGCGTGCGCTGCTCCCCCTTCTCCTCCAGCCAGATGTCGACGGTTCGCTTGGGCAGCTCCTTGTAGTCGGGGTCGACCCAGTCGCCGTGGAGCGCCAGCAGCTGCGAGGTCTCCACCAGGCCGCCGTGGGTGTCGCCCTCGAAGTCGGCCTCGGTCATGCCCGGCAGGGCGCCCAGCGTCTGGCCGAGCTCGGAGCCGCCTGCGGACAGGCGCCCCACCATCACGGAGAAGATCGGGATCATCTGCATGTCGGTGCGTTCGGACACGGCGTGACACGCCTGCTCGATGGCCACGAAGTGCCGCGGGCTGCCGTGGAAGTTCGACACCACCACGTGTCGGAAGCCCTGCGCCGCGAGCGAGTCGCCGAGGTCTTCGAGGAAGGCGCGGATGGTCGAGGGGCGGAACGACAGCGAGCCGGGCTGGGGCACCGGGTCGCAGGCCGCGTAGACGAACGGCAGCTTCAGGAACGGCCGGTCCTGGTGGGCCTCGGGCAGGTGGCGGATCGTCCTCTCCGAGAGGCCCTCGCCCTCGAGCGCATCGGCGCCCAGCGGCAGGTGGGGTCCATGAACCTCGAGCGGCGAGCATGTCACGAGCACGATCGCGCGGTTGCGGTCGATCGTGTCGAACTGCTTCTTGGTGAGGGTCTCCCAGCGGTGGATCTGCGGCTCGGTCATGGGGTCTCCTGGTCGCCGAAGGCAGGCGAAACGAGAGGGTAGGGCGCGCCGGTAGGGGAGCGCACATCGGGCCCGGTCGGTCAGCCGGGGCCCGGATCGGACGCCGCCTCCGCCACGGGCCGGATGGCTCCCGAGCGCAGCCGCCCCAGGTAGTCGTCGAGGGCGGCCTTCACCCGGCCCGAAAGCAGCATCACACCCACGATGTTGGGGAAGGCCATGCCCAGGATCATGGCGTCGCCGAAGGCGATCACCGCGCCCGAGGCGAACACCGCGCCGGCCCATGCGAAGGCCAGGAAGATCGCCTTGTAGAGCAGGATCGATCGCAGCCCGAACAGCTGTGCCCAACACTGCTCGCCGTAGTAGCTCCACGAGATCATCGTGCTGAACGCGAACAGGATGGCCGACACCGAGAGGATGTACTTGAACCAGGGAAAGACGGTCTCGAAGGCGTACGACGTCATCGCGATGCCCGAGCCCGCATCGTCGGCCTGCCAGGCGCCGGTGACCACGATCACGAGCCCGGTCATGGTGCACACGATCAGCGTGTCCACGAAGGGCTCGAGCAGCGCCACCATGCCTTCTCGCACCGGTTCTTCCGTAGCGGCCGCCGAGTGGGCGATGGCTGCCGAGCCGGTGCCCGCCTCGTTGCTGAAGGCCGCGCGGCGGAACCCCTGGATGAGCACGCCCGCGAAGCCGCCGAACGCGGCATCGGGTCGGAACGCCTGGGTCACGATGATGCCGAACCCCTCACCGATCCGGTCGGCGTGGAGCACCAGGACGACGAGCCCCGTCAGCACATAGACGCTGCACATCACCGGCACGAGGATCCCGGCCACCTCACCGATGCGGCGGATGCCCCCGATGATGACCAGGCCGACCAGCGACGCGAGGATGCCGCCGAAGACGATGGCGCCGGCGGTGCCGCCGAGCGCGGGGAAGACGTTGGCGAACTGCGCAAACGACTGGTTCGACTGGAACATGTTGCCGCCGCCGAAGCTGCCGCCGATGCACATCACGCCGAAGACGATGGCGAGGCCTTTGCCCAGGCGCGGTAGGCCCTTCTCGCCGAGGCCCGTGGTCAGGTAGTGCATGGCCCCGCCCGACACGTGCCCGTCGGCGCGCGTCACGCGGTACATCTGCCCGAGCGTGCACTCGGCGAACTTGCTGCTCATGCCCAGGAAGCCGGCAACGATCATCCAGAACACGGCGCCCGGGCCGCCGAGGCCCACGGCGACGGCGACCCCGGCGATGTTGCCGAGACCCACCGTGGCCGAGAGCGCGGCCGAGAGCGCCTGGAAGTGGCTGATCTCGCCGGGCTCGTCCGGCCGCGTGTAGCGACCGCGCACGCAATCGAGGGCGTGGCGGAACCCGCGCAGGTTCACGAATTGGAAGCGCAGCGTGAAGAACGCCGCGCCGAGGATCAGCCACACGACGACCAGCTGCAGCTCCATCGAGTCGTCCCAGAAGGCGAGATCCCAGAAGATCACCGACTCGATGGGGTCGACGACGTAGCGCTGAAAGCCGGCCTCGAGGCTCGCGATGAACCCGTTGCCCTCCACTGCTGCTCCTCCTCGTGCACCCGGGGCGTGCCCGCCGGGCGTGGGCATGGCAGGGGGGCTCGCCTAGGATAAGCCGTTCGCCGATCTCCGACACCGCTTCGCGGACGCGTGGCTTCCGCCCCACCGGACCGCGGGAGCCCCGCGATGAGCACGACCCTCTCCGAGCACGACTCGAAAGCCCTTCTCGCCGAATTCGGCGTACCCGTCGCACGCGAGTCGGTGGCCGATTCGGCCGAGGCCGCCGCGAACGCGGCCGAGGAGATGGGCTTCCCGGTCGTGCTGAAGCTCGGGGGCGATGCCATCGCCCACAAGAGCGAGCGCGACCTGGTGCGTCTGGGACTGGGTGACGCCGCCGCCGTGCGCGCCGCCGCCGCGGAGCTGCTGGGCAAGGCGCAGCCCGAAGACGGCGCGGTGCATCTGCTCGTGGCCGAGATGGTGCGCGGCAAGCGCGAGCTGATCGCAGGGCTCGTGCGCGACCCGCAGTTCGGTGCGTGCGTCGTGCTCGGGCTGGGCGGCATCCTGACCGAAGCCCTCGGCGACGTGGCCTTCGCTGCGGCACCCCTGGACGCCGCCGAAGCGCGAGCGATGGTAGGCCGGCTGGAGACCAGCCGTTTGGTCACCGAGCCCTTCCGCGGCGAGCCCGGCACCGACCTCGATGCCCTCGCCGACGTGCTGGTGGGCCTGGGGCGCCTGGCCGAAGCGCGCCCCGATGTGGTGAGCGTGGACGTGAACCCGTTGATCCTCGCCGAGGGAAAGCCCGTGGCCGTCGACGCGCTGGTCGAGCTGGGCGAGCCCTCGCCCGCCGCCGCGCCTTCGAAGGCGCGCAGCGACGAAGAGATCCGCGCGCGCTTCCAGCCGCTGTTCGATCCGCGCGGGATCATCGTGGCCGGGGTCTCGTCCCACCCGGGCAAGTTCGGCTTCGTGACGCTCCACAACCTGCTGCGCTTCGGCTACGACGGCGAGCTCTTCCCGATCCACCGCGGTGGCGAGGAGATCCTGGGTCGGCCGACCCTGCGCGACGTCTCCGAGGTGCCCGAGGGCGCGGCCGATCTGGTCTTCGTATGCACGCCCTACCAGGTGAACGAAGACCTGCTGCGCGCGTGCGCGGCGCGGGGCGTACGCGCGGCCTTCATCGCGAGCGGCGGCTACGGCGAGGCCGGCGAAGAGGGCGTGGCCCGGCAGCGCGACCTGCTGGCGCTCGCCGAAGAGCTCGACATCGTCGTCGCGGGCCCGAACGGGCAGGGCGTGATCGCGACGGCGCGCTCCATGTGCGCGCAGATCGTGGCGCCGTACCCGCCGGCCGGCCGCATCTCGGTAGCGAGCCAGAGCGGCAACCTGGTCTCGAGCTTCCTGAACTACGCCGTGCAGTCGGGGGTCGGCATCGCCAAGGCGATCTCGGCGGGCAACTCGGCCCAGACCACCCTGGCCGACTACCTGGAGTACTTCGGCGCCGACCCCGAGACCGACGTGGCGCTGCTCTACCTCGAGGGCGTGCCCGACGGCCGCCGCTTTGCCGAGGCCCTGCGCCGCGCCACCGCGCGCAAGCCCGTCGTGCTGGTCAAGGGCGGCGTGGCCGCCGAGGGCAAGCGCGCCGCGGCCAGCCATACGGGATCGCTCGCCAGCGACGACCGCGTCTTCGACGGCGTGGCGCGTCAGTGCGGTGCCCTCCGCGCCAGCACGGTCGAAGAGGCCTTCGAATGGGCGGCCACCTTCGCCACGCAGCCGCTGCCGAAGGGGCGGCGGACGATCGTCTTCACCACCGCCGGAGGTTGGGGCGTGCTGGCGGCCGATGCCTGCGCCGAAGCCGGGCTCGAACTGATGCCGCTGCCCGATGACCTGCGCGATGCCATTGGCGAGCTGGTGCCGCCGCGCTGGAGCCGCAACAACCCCATCGACCTCGCCGGGGGCGAGACGCGCGACACGATCCCCAAGGTGCTCGACCTGGTGGCCGGGCACCCCGACGTCGATGCCGTGGTGCATCTCGGCATCGGCATCCAGGCGGCGACGGCCGAGTTGTTCCGCTCCGGGCCCTTCCACCCCGACCATGGTCTCGAGCGCATGGCCGACTTCCACGCGCGCCAGGACCGCCGCTATGCCGAGGCCGCCCGCGAAGCGTCGGAGCGCCACGGCGTGCCGATCCTCACCGCCACCGAGCTGGTCCATACCGACCGCGACTACGGGAATTCCGGGCCGATCGGCGTGCGCGAAGAGGGGCGCTACTGCTACCCGAGCGCGCACCGCGCCGTTCGCGCGCTGGCCGCGCTGGCGGGCTACGCCGAGACGCGGCGAGGCTAGTCGGTCGCGGTCGCCGCGCCGGGTACGGCCAGCCACGGAAGGTCGGCGGGGTCGTAGCGCTTGATGCGTTCGATGGTGGCGCGGCGGCCCTCGGCGTCGACCTGCGGAGCGAAGAACTCCCACACCGTCTCGCCCTCGGGCGTCACCTCGAAGGCGCGGCCGCTGTCCGAGTCGGCGATCAAGGTGTTGCCGTTCGGGAGCCGCTCGTTGGAGCCGCGGTTCGCCGAGAAGAACGACTCGGGCGGATCGGCCTGGTAGGACCAGACGATCTCGTCGGTGCGCGGGTCCACCTCGAGCACGCGCGACCACTTGCGGCCGGTGCCGTTGTCGAAGAGCAGCACGTTGCCATTGTCGAGCAGGGTCGGGTGGTGGGGCAGCTCCAGCTTGCGAAGGCCCCACGACCACAAGATCTCGCCCGTCTCGTAGGAAAGGATCACGATGCGGTCCTGGTTGCGCAGGCAGGTCAGCACGTTGCCGGCGGCGTAGACCGGGTGCGTGCCCGCGAGATCCGGCCGGTCGATCCACTCGATGGCGTTGGCGTGGAACATCTGGCTCACGAGCTCGCCTGCGATCTTGCGGGGGCGGATCTTGCGGATCGGGAACGTCGAGCCCGGCCGCAGGATGGCGTCGAGCACCGAAGTCTCGGCGACGATCTCCTCGCCATCCCCCGAGAGCAGGGTGAGTCGCTCGTCTTCGACCAGGGCGTGCGGAAAGAGCCGCCGCGCCGGCCGGTTGTGCAGGGCGATCGTCAAGATCTCGCCCGAGGGCGTGAGACTCGCGTCGTGGTGGGCGGTGATCGCGCGCTTGAAGCGCACGCTGCCGTCGGGGGCGAGGCGCATCAGGAACATGGCGGCGGGGTCGTAGTCGTCGGCCGCGCTCGTCGGATCCATGCCCGTGACCAGCAGGTCGCCCCCGGGCAGGAGTTCGGCCGTGGACCAGTAGCGGCACGGCTTCTGCTCCCAGGCGTGCAGCAGCGCGCCGTCCATGTCGCGAAGCTCCGCACGACACAGGAACCGGATGGAGTGGAGGTTCACGCCGGGGTGGGCCCTGGCGCGATCGTGCACGACCACGCCGCTCGCGTCGCTCGGCTCGTCCTGCGAGAAATAGACGTAGCCGAGCGCCTCGAGCAGTTCGCGTTGGTGCTCGGTCAGCTCTGCAGGCGAGCCCTCGGCCGGGTCGCGGTCGGCGACGGCTGCCGGGGGGTTGGCGGGGGGCGGGGCCGCTGCTTCTCGCCCGGGTTCGCAGGCCGCGGCCAGCCAGAGGCAGCCCACGAATGCCGCGACGCCTCGGGCGGCCGTCGACCCACGCCGGATCCTGCTGCTGCGCATCGGACGGCGGTATAGCCCACGGGCGGGCCCGGGCGAGCGGTCCGGATTCGTTGCACGCGCCCTTGTTGACAGATCCATCATTAGTGAGGTACAACCTCATCTGTTGATGAGAGATTCATCAGTAGCCGACCCCTCGACCTACTGACCAAAAGATGATTCCCCCAGGGGGATCCAACCCTTCCAAGGAGACCCCCATGGACGAGACGGTATTCGAAGACTGGATGAGCGACAGCGACGCTCTCACCTGGGCCGTCGAGCGCGACCCGCTGCTGCGCAGCACCATCTCCGGCGTCTGGGTGCTCGATGGTGAGCCCGACCCGGAGCGCTTCGATGCGAAGATCGAGCGGGCGACCCGCAAGATCCCCCGGCTGCGCCAGCGCGTGGTCGAAGACCCCTTCGGCATCGCGCCCCCGCGCTGGGAGTTCGACCCGCACTTCGACGTCGCCTACCACGTGCGCCGCATGCGCGTCCCGGGCGAGGGAACGCTTCGCGACGTGCTCGACCTGCTCGAGCCGATCGCCGTCCAGGCCTTCGACAAGGACCGCCCGCTCTGGGAGCTCTACCTGCTGACGGGCCTCGAGGGCGGCCGCTGCGCCTTCCTCATGAAGCTGCACCACGCCGTGTCCGACGGTGTGGGCATGGTCAGCATGACCAGCAGCATGGTCGAGACCTGGCGCGTGCCCGACCCGAACCGGACCCCGCGGCCCATCCCGGTGCCCGAGGGCCCGGTGCTTTCGCCGGTGGAGCAGACCCGCGAGGCCATTGCGCACCGTGCGCGGCAGGCGCGGGACACCGCGGGTGCGCTGCTGCGAAGCCTGGTCGACGAGGCCGCCACGACGCTGCGCGACCCCGCCGCCGCGGTGCGGCGAGCGGCCGATACCGCCGCGTCGGTCGGGCGCTTTCTCGAGCCCGTGACCGAGCCCATGTCGCCCGTCATGCGAGAGCGCTCGCTGGGCGTGCACTTCGAGCAGATCGAGGTGCCGCTGGCCGAGCTCAAGCGGGCCGGCAAGTCCGTAGGTGGGACGGTGAACGACGCCTTCGTCGCTGCGATCGCCGGGGGGCTGCGCCGCTACCACGAGCACCTGGGCCACGAGATCGACGGCCTGCGCATGACGATGCCCATCAACATGCGTGACGGCGAACGGGCGAACCACGCGGGCAACCAGTTCGCACCCGCCCGCTTCGTGGTGCCCATGGACATCGCCGACCCCGCCGAGCGCATGCGCGAGATCGGTGCGCGGGTGCGGGCCCAGCGCAAGGAGCCCGCCAACGGGCTACTCGAGCCCGTCTCGGCGCTGCTGAACCAGCTGCCCGGCAACACCCGGGTCGGCGTCGCCGGCGGCATGCTCAAGGCCATCGACTTCGTCACCAGCAACGTGCCCGGCCCGCAGTTCGAGGTCTACCTCTCGGGTGCCAAGGTCGAGCAGATCTTCGGCTTCGGCCCCCTGGCCGGTTCTGCGATCAACGTGACGGCCTTCAGCTATGACGGCACCGTCGGCATCGGCATCGCGACCGACCCGGCGGCGGTCTCCGACCCGGCGCTGCTGCGGGAGTGCATGGTGAAGAGCGTCGACGAGGTTCTCGCCGTCCTGTGAGCGCCGGGGCTCCGGAACAGGGCGGAGCGCCTCCGCGGCGGACCACGCGTTCGAAGCGGCTGCCCCCCGCCGAGCGGCGCGCCCAGCTTCTCGCGTGCGCGCTTCGGGTGTTCGCGCGGCGGGGCCTCGGCCGTGCCGCCCATGCCGAGGTGGCCGAAGAAGCCGGCGTCGCCGTCTCGACGGCCTTCCTCTACTTCCCGAACCGCGAAGCCCTGGTGGACGCCGTCCTCGATGAGGTCGAGCGCTTCTATCTGGGCATGGCCGAGCGCATCCACACCCCGGAGCAGCCGGCCCGAGAGGTGATCCGCCGCCACGGCAGCGCCTTCCTGGACTCGCTCGAGAGCCATCCCGACCACACGCGCGTGTGGCTCGACTGGAGCACGGCCTATCGCAACGGCATCTGGCCACGCTACGAGGCCTTCAACGACCAGCTGATCGCGAACCACCGGCGCACGATCGAGCGCGGCCAGGCCGAAGGCACCATCGCGGCGGACGTCGATGCCGACCTCGCCGCGCGCTTCCACATCGGAAGTGCGCTCATGCACGTACAGATGAAGCTGCGCGGCCTCGACGAAGAGCGCCTGCGCAAGATCGGACGAACCGTGCTCGCCGCCTCGCTCGGCGAGCTGCGAATCCCGGAGTGACCCCAATGCCCGCCCACTACGACCGACTGACCGCCCTCGACAACTCGTTCCTGATCCTCGAGAAGCCCAACCAGTACACCCACGTGGGCTCGACCCAGGTGTTCGAGGCCGGGCCGCTGCGGCGCGACGATGGAGGCATCGATTTCGAGGCCATCCGTGACGCGCACGAGCGGCTGCTGCATCGCATCCCCCGCTACCGACAGGTGCTGCGCTGGACGCCCGTCGAGGGAACGCCGGTCTGGGTCGACGACCACGACTTCGAGATCGACTACCACCTGCGCCATACGGCCTTGCCCAAGCCGGGCAGCGACGCCCAGCTCAAGAAACTCGCCGCGCGCATCATGCAGCAGCACCTCGACCGCGATCGCCCGCTCTGGGAGAGCTGGGTGGTGGAGGGCCTCTCGGGCAACCGCTTCGCGCTGATCTCGAAGGTGCACCACTGCATGATCGACGGCGTTTCGGGGGTGGACCTGCTCCAGATCCTGCTGTCCACCGAGTCCGAGGTCACGCTGCCCGACCCGCCGGCCTATGTGCCGCGCCCGCAGCCCACGCCGCTCGAGCTGCTGCGGGACGAGATCACCCGTCGCATCACCCTGCCGCTGCGGGCGGTGCGCGACTTCTCGCACTTCGCGCGCGAGGCGACCGACGTTCGCCGCGAGCTCAGCGTACGGGCGCGCGCGGTGGGCGAGACGCTCACCAACCTGCGTTCGGCCTCGGATACCCCCATCAACGAGCCGATCGGGCCGCACCGCCGCTGGGACTGGTGCAAGACCGAGATCAAGGCCGTGAAGGAGGTGCGCCAGGTTCTCGGCGGAAGCCTCAACGACGTGGTGCTCACCGTGGTGACCGGTGCGTTCCGGCGCTTCCTCACCGACCGCGGCGTGCGCGTCGACGACCTCGACTTCCGCGTCATGACACCGGTGAGCGTTCGAGCCGCCGACGAGTCCGGTGCGTTGGGCAACCGCGTATCCGCATGGATGGTGCCGCTGCCCCTCGACGAGTCGGACCCGGCGCAGCAGCTCGACCGCATCCAAGCGGCCACCCAGGAGCTCAAGGAGTCGCGATCGGCGATCGGTGCCGAGGTCCTGACCCAGGCCGCCGAGTGGACCCCCGCCACGTTGATGGCGCTGGGTGCGCGCAACGCCACACGCCTGCTCCCGGCGAATGCGGTGTGCACGAACGTGCCGGGCCCGCAGGTACCCATGTATCTGCTGGGCGCGCGGCTCCTCGAGACCTTCCCGCACGTGCCGCTGGTGGACTACATGGGCCTCGGGATCGCGCTGCTGTCCTACGACGGCACGCTCCACTGGGGCATCAACGCCGACTACGACCTCGTGCCCGACGTCGAGGACTTCACGGCGGCGCTGGCCGACTCGTTCGCGGCGCTGCGCGAGCGCGCGGGGCTGCCGGCCGGTCCGCCGCCGGAGATCTGGGGGCGCACCCCGGGCGGCGAGGTCAACGGGCAACCGCCCGCGCTGGCTGCCGCGCCGGCCTCCTAGCGGCTTCGGCGCGCGACCCGGCCTAGGTCTGGGCGTATCCCGAGCCGGGGCGGTCGACGCCGAGCCCGCCGGCGTCTTCGATCCAGCCGAACTCGCGCAGGATCTCCTGGCTGTAGGTCACGCGACCGGTGACCCGCTCGAGGGGTTCGCTCGCCAGCAGGAGCGCCGCCTGCGCCATCACCGTGGGCGGCTCGCCGCGGGGATCGTCCATGCCATCCACCAACCGGTGGTGCACGGTGCCGGGCGTCGGCACGACCTTGCTCGGGCTCACACAGGTGACCGAGACGCCATGGGCCTGCACCTCGGCGGCGAGACCCTGGGTGAAGCGTTCGAGTGCGGCCTTCTCGGCGCCGTAGAGCACGCTGCCGCGCAGCAGGCGCTGGGCCGCCTCGTCGTAGGGGCCGCGCCCGGGGCCGATGGCGGCGCCGCTCGAGATGTTGACGATGGCGCCGCCGCCACCCGGGATCATGTCGCCCAGCGCCAGCTTCGACAGGTAGAACGGCGCGTTGAAGTTGACGTCGAGCGAGCGGTGCCACTTGGTGATCTCGTATTTCGCGACGGGCACGAAGTAGGTGAGCGCGGCGTTGTTCACGAGTACGTCGACCGGCCCGAGTTCGGCGTGCACGGCGGCCAGCGCCTGCTCGCAGAACTCGTAGCGGGAGACGTCGCAGGGGATCGCCGCGGCCTGGCCCCCGTCCGCTCGGATGGCGTCGACGGTGGCTTCGAGCGAGCCCGCAAAGAGCTTGTGGTCGCCCTCGCGCAGGGTGCGCGCGCTGCAGGCCACCCGCGCCCCTTCGGCGGCGAAGCCGCGCGCGATGGCCTCGCCGATGCCTCGGCTCGCCCCGGTCACCCACGCCACCTTGCCGTCGAGTCTGCCCATGGGTGCTCCTGCGTGTCGTTCCGGAAGCTCGCGCGAGCTACGGAAGCTCGCGCGACATCACCACCGTGCCGCTCGCGGCGAACATGCCGCCCACGCCGTGGGCCACCGAGAGGTTCGCGCCCTCGATCTGGGCGGGCGCCACGCCGCGCATCTGGCGCACGCTCTCCTGCAGCGCGTACATGCCGTACATGCCCGAGTGCGCGTAGCTGAGGCCGCCTCCGTTGGTGTTGAGCGGCAGCCGGCCGCCGGGGGCGGTGTGGCCGTCGCCGATGAATGCGGCCGCCTCGCCGCGCCCCACGAAGCCCAGGTCTTCGAGGCCGTAGAGCGGCAGGTGGGCGAAGGCGTCGTAGATCATCAGGTGGTCGACGTCGCGCGGGCCGATGCCGGCCTCGCCGAAGGCCTGGGCGCTCGCCAGCCGGAAGGCCTTCGAAGAGGTGAGGTCTTCCATCTGGCTCACCATGGGGGTCTCGACCGCCTCGCCGGTTCCGAGCACCCAGACCGGCGGGCGCCGCAGGTCGCGCGCGCGGTCGGCCGTGGTGAGTACGAGGGCGCCGCCCCCGTCGGTCACCAGGCAGCACATCAGCTTGCGAAACGGCCACGCGATCATGGTGGAGCCCAGCACGTCGTCGACGCTGATGGGGTCGCGCATGTAGGCCCGCGGGTTGCGCCCGGCCCAGTCGCGCTGCACCACGGCGACCTGGGCCAGCTGCTCCTCGGTGACGCCGTAGGTGTGCAGGTACCGCATCACCGGAAGGGTGAAGAGCGTGGGCGGTCCCACGGGCCCGAAGGGCATCTCGAACTGGCCCGACAGCGAGGCGGCCGGTCGGGCGAAGCCCCCGCGCCCCACGCGCGAGCGGCCGCTCTCGCCATGGGTGATGAGCACGGTCTTGCAAAGGCCTGCGCGCAGCGCCGCGGCGGCGTGGCGCACGTGGACCATGAACGAACAGCCGCCCACCGAGGTGCCGTCGACCCAGGCGGGTGTGATGCCCAGGTAGTGCGCGAGGTTCACGGGCGACTCGCCGGCCGTGGCGATGCCGTCGATGTCGCCCGGCCCGAGGCCGCAGTCGGCGAGGGTGTTGCGGGCGGCGTCGGCGTGCAGCTGGATCTGGGACATGTGCGGGATCTTGCCGAGGTCGGTGGTCTCGGCGGCGCCCACGATCGCGATGGCTTCGTTCACGACGCGCTCCCCCCGGCCGGGCGGAACAGCGGCAGCTGGATCTCGTCCGACACGGCTTCGAACACGACCTCGAGCGGCATGTCGACCGACAGCGCCTCGGGGACGGGGTCGACGCCCACCAGGTTGGTCATCATGCGCGGGCCCTCTTCCAGGTCCACCAGGGCGATCACGTAGGGCGCCTCGAAGCCCGGCGCCGGGCGGTGGTTGATCACGAAGCTCGCCAGGCGCGCGCGGCCGCTGGCGGCGAAGACCTCCACGTCGCCCGAGGAGCAGGCGGGACAGAACGGGCGCGGCGGGAAGTAGATCGCCCCGCAGTCGAGGCAGCGCTGCAGGCGCAGCTCGCCCGCGCGGGTGCCGTCCCAGAAGTGCTGGGTCTCGGGCGTGGGCTGGGGAACGGGTCGGCTGGGCACGTCGGCTCCTGGCTGGGGTGGCCCGGGCGGGCCGGGGCCATCTTCTGTAGCACCGAGTCGACCGCCGGGGCTCGTGCACGGGGGCGGGAGCCCGCGTACCATCGATCGTCGCGCCCCCGACCCATGGAGGACCCACCGTGAAGCGATTCATCGAGCCCCACGAACTCGCACGAGACAGCCGCTTCGTGCGCCAGGACAACGCCCAGGCGACGATCCTCGCGGCGTTGCCGGACGACGTGGACCAGGTCGTCGACGCGTTCGAGAAGTTCGCGCCGGCCATCGAGGCCCAGGTGAAGGGCACGGCGGCCGAGCCCCTGTTCGAGGCCTACGGTCCGGCCTTCGCCCTGGTCACGCTGAACGAACCCCTCCGGCCCAACGACCCGGCGGCGGTGACCCGCCTCAAGCTGCGCATGCACGGCATCTTCGTGGGCGAGCTCCAGGCGCTCGAGGGCGCGGGCCGTTCGCTCTGGGACTTTCCCGATGCGCCGTGGGAGTTCAAGATGAACATGGCCCGGCAGTGCTGGGACGAGGCGCGGCACGTGCAGATCTTCGAGAAGCTGCTCGAGCACACGGGCGGCGAGGTGGGGATGTTCCCCGAGAGCACCTTCCTGTTCGAGTGCGCCTGTGCCGACGATCCGGCCCTGCGCGTGGCCGGCGTGAACCGCGGCCTCGAAGGCCTCGCCTGTGACGTCTTTCGCGACATGATCCGCTACGGCGAAGCCAGCGAGGACCAGGTGATGACGCAGGCGGTGGACTACGTGCTCGCCGACGAACTCACGCACGTCCGGTTCGGCAGCGACTGGGTGAAGGCCTTCACCAAGGACGATCCCGACCGCTACAAGGCCGCGCAGGACTTCCGCCGCGAGGTGGACAAGCAGTTCAGCTTCGGGGGGGCGCGTTCAGACCGCGAGGATGCGGCCATCCCGATCGCCTGGGACGACCGCGTCGAAGCGGGCTTCACCGAAGAAGAGCTGCAGGAATTGACCCAGGTCTCGGGCGAGGGCCCCTCGCGGGAGACCCTCTCCGAAGCCGCGCGCATTCTTCGTGAGCGCCATCTCGCGCGTCGCGAGCAGGAGGCCACCCGATGAGCGAAGGCCGCATGTATCCGGGCTATGGCCCCGAAGAGAAGACCACCTTCGACCCCTACTCGGCCTTCGACATCCCGGCCGACCTGCGCGAGCTGCATGGGCGCTACGACGTCGAGGCGACCGCCCGCCGCGTGCGGAACTTCCGCTATGCCCAGGAGTGGATGATGCTCACCATGGGCGGTTGGCTCGCCACGGTGCCCGAGGTGCCGGTCAAGACGGGTCTCGGCAAGCTGATCTGGGAGGACGCCAAGGCGGCCGACGAGCTCGGCAAGCGGCTGCCCGAGCTTCGCTGCGGGCGCAAGGCGGTCAACTCGTCCGAATCGCCGAACGAAGGCTTCGCCGGATTCATCCAGGCCATCGCCGACCCCGAGCGCCCGGACCAGACGATCGAGAAGCTCGCGGGTCTCATCGACGTGCTGAAGCCGCACCTGGTGCTGGTCTACGAACGCCACATGCGCGAGACGGACACCATCTGCGACGCGCCCACCATCGAGATCCTCGACGACATCGTGCGCAAGACCCAGCGCCACATCGCCTGGGGTCGCGAGGTGCTCGACCGCCTGTGCGACACCGACGGCAAGCGTGAGCGCCGACGCGTGCGAGCCGAAGCGCTGGGCGAGCAGCTGCGCGCCTGCGGCGGCGTCACCGGCGACACGGGAGACCGCGCACCGCTGCACTAGGCAGGGCGGACGATCGGCCGGCCTGGAGGCTGTCGGGTCAGCTCGCGACCGCGTCGGGCGGCCGCATCGCGTCAGGCCGCGCGGGCGGCGGCCAGGCGCTCGGGCGGGAGCGGGGTGCGGCCGGCGATGGTGTCGGCGGCCTTCTCGGCGATCATCATCACCGGGGCGTAGATGTTGCCGTTGGTGATGCGCGGCATGACCGAGGCGTCCACCACGCGCAGGCCTTCGGTCCCGTGCACGCGAAGCGAGTCGGGGTCGACCACCGAGAGCGGGTCGGTGCCCATGCGGCAGCTGCACGAGGGATGCAGCGCCGTCTCGGCGTCGCGCGCCACCCAGTCGAGCACCTGCTTCTCGGTCTCCACCTCGGGCCCCGGCGAGAGCTCGCCGCGGTCGAACGCGCGGAAGGCCGGCTGCTCCAGCAGGTGGCGTGCCGCTGCGATGGCCTCGACCCACTCGCGGCGATCCTGCTCGGTGGACAGGTAGTTGAAGCGCAGGCTCGGGGGCACGCGCGGGTCCGCCGAGCGGATCTGGACCGAGCCGCGCGCGTCCGACAGCATCGGCCCGATGTGGAGCTGGTAGCCGTGGCCTGCGGTCGGTCGGGTGCCGTCGTAGCGGATCGCCAGCGGCAGGAAGTGGATCATCAGGTTGGGGTAGGGCGCACCCGGGTGGCTCTTGATGAAGCCCCCGGCCTCGAAGTGGTTCGTCATGCCGGGGCCCCGGCCGGCGAGCCACTGCAGGCCGATCCAGGGGCGCTTCCACAGCTTCAAGTGCGGCGCCATCGAGACCGGCTGGGTGCAGCCGTGCTGGACGTAGACCTCGAGGTGGTCCTGGAGGTTCGCGCCCACCCCCGGCAGGTCGTGCACCAGGGGGACGCCCGTGTCGCGCAGCAGGCCCGCCGGGCCGACGCCGGAGAGCTGGAGCAGCTGCGGAGAGTTGATGGCGCCGCCGCTGCAGATCACCTCGCCCGCCGGCGCGTGCTGCATGCGGCCATTGCGGCGGTAGTCGACGCCCACGGCGCGGCGGCCCTCGAAGCGGATGCGCGTGGCGAACGCGCGCGTGACGACCTCGAGGTTCGGACGGTTTCGTACCGGGTGCAGGTAGGCACGCGCAGCCGAGAGTCGGCGCCCGCGCTCGACGTTGCGGTCGAAGCGGCTGAATCCCTCCTGCTCGGCGCCGTTCACGTCGTCGCGCAGGGGGTGCCCCGCCTGCTCGGCCGCGGCGAAGAACGCGTCGAACAGCGGGCCCTGGGCAGGTCCTCGCTCGAGGACGAGCGGTCCTTCGCGGCCGCGAAACGCCGGGTCGCCGTCGGCGCAGCGTTCCATGCGCTTGAAGTAGGGCAGGCAGTGGGCGTAGCTCCACCGGTCGAGCCCCGGCTCGCGCGACCAGCCGTCGTAGTCGGCCGGGTTGCCGCGCTGGAAGATCATGCCGTTGATGCTGCTCGAGCCGCCCAGCACCTTGCCGCGGGCGTGGTCGACGCGGCGGCCGGCCATCTGCGGCTCGGGCTCCGACCGATAGCGCCAATCGTAGAAGCGGTTGCCCTGCGGGATCATCAGCGCCGCGGGCATGTGGATGCCCACGTCCCACCACGCGTCGGCACGCCCGGCCTCGAGGACCAGCACCCGCACCGACGGGTCGTCCGAGAGGCGCCGTGCCAGTGCGCAGCCCGCGGAGCCGCCGCCGACGATCACGAAGTCGTAAGAGGGTCGGGTCGCCATGGGGCCGATTACTATACCGTCTGGACGGTATAATGTCGAGGTCGGCGGCGCGCCCGAGGCTGCTAGCCGCCCTTCGGCCCCCGCTGGATGCCGAGCGACTTCATCCGCGAGCTCAGCGTGTTCGGTCGAAGGCCGAGGCGCGCTGCAGCACCGGCGGCCCCGGAGATCTTCCACCCGCTGGCCTCGAGCGCGCGGACCATGTTCGCCCGCTCGAGCGTACGGACTTCCTGGTCACTGAGGATCGCGTCGGGCTCACGGAGGACCGCCTCGGTCTGCAGATCGGCGGCGGACCGCGCCAGGTCCGGGAGCGCTCGCTCGAGGTTCAGCCGGCTGCCGTCGGTCGAGGTGATGACGGCGCGCTCGATCACGTTCTGCAGCTCGCGGATGTTGCCGGGCCAGTCGTAGGCGAGAAGCCGGCGTCGGTCGGCGTCTTCGAGGCGTGGGACACCCCAACCCAGCCCCTGCGCGTATCGTGCCGCGAAGCCCTCCGCCAACAGCAGCGTGTCTTCGCCGCGGTCGCGAAGCGGCGGCACGTGCAGGGGAAAGACGTTCAGCCGGTAGTAGAGGTCTTCGCGGAACCGTCCTTCCTCGACCCGTCTGGGCAGGTCGCGGTGGGTCGCCGCGATCACCCGCACGTCCACGCGCTCGGTCCGCGTTCCCCCCACCGCCTCGAACTCCCCCTCCTGGAGCACCCGCAGGAGCTTCGCCTGCAGGTCGGGCGGCAGCTCGCCCACCTCGTCCAGGAAGATGGTCCCCCCGTCCGCCAGCTTGAATCGGCCCGCCCGGCGCGCGGTCGCGCCGGTGAACGCGCCCTTCTCGTGCCCGAAGAACTCGCTCTCCTGGAGGCCTGCGGGAATGGCCGCGCAGTTCACCTTGATGAGCGGCCCGTCGGCCCGGTCGCTGCGGTTGTGGATGGCGCGCGCCACGAGCTCCTTGCCGGTCCCCGTCTCTCCCGTGATGAGGACGGTCGTGGGCGTGGCCGCGACCCGGGCGACGTCCCGGAGCATCTCGTCGAGTGCCGCGCTCTCACCGATGATCTCGCCCGAGCCGGGACGCGCACCCGGCTCTCTCGAGAGGTACGCCCTGTCGCTCTCGCTCTGTTCGAGCGCGCGGTCGCGTTGCATGCGACGAAGCTCTGCCGCCGCACGACCCGCGAAGATCTCGAAGATGGCCCGACTCTCCTCGTTCGCCTGCATCGGCTCGTCGTGCATGACGGCGAGGTGGCCGAGCAGCCGGCCGTCGGTGTCGAAGAGGGGGATCCCCAGGTAGCTGACCGCGCGCAGAGGCTCGAGGTCCGGGTCGTCCGGGTAGAGCTCGATCAGGCGCTCGGGAACGTGCACGAGTTCGCGGTTGTCGATGACCGGCTCACAGGGCGTGCCCTGGATGGCGTACTCGTAGTCGCCCTGGTCCACGTCGTCCACGAAGAAGGCGAGGGCGCGTAGTCGGCGCTGGGCCGGCAGCCACTCCGTGACCCAGCTGCACCGCGTGCCCAGGGCGCGCGAGAGATGCCGGACGAGCTGGTGGAAGAACCGCTCGCCCGATTCGACCGCCGTGCCCTCCACGATCGCGGTGAGGACCTGCGGGTCGACCTGGAGCCGGCTCTCGTCGGAAGATCTCATCGGTGGCTCCTGGAGTTCCCTGTCGCACGAGGCGCGACGAACTACCCGACCTTCGTCGCAAACGACCCGGATCGCAAACCGATGGGGCGCTGGAGTCCGGTGCGACGGGCGGGCCGGTCGGCCCGCCCGCCTCCCCTTCGAACCAGCGCACTAGGTCAGGCGGACGGCGAAGGCCGATCCCGCCTGAGGCGCCAGGCCCGCGAGGGCACGCTGGATCCGATCCAGCTGCCGCTTCGAGACCATGGCCCCGAGCACCTCCTGGAAGCGCCGCAGGGTCACGCCCGAGAGGATGTATTGCCACCGGTAGGCGTCGAGGAAGAGCTGCTCGATCCGGGTGCGGCTGTCGCCGCCGTGAGAGCGCCAGCTGGCGTGCATGAAGTAGGCCGCGTCCGCCGTGGCCTGGGAACGCAGGATGCCATCGACGGCGCCTACGAGCGCGATCAGATCGTCCACGCCCTGGTCGCGCTCTCGATGCGACAGGCGCCTGTCCTCGCACTGCCACTCGATCTCATCGAGCGTCGCGTGCTGGGCTTCTTCCATCCAGTGGTGGTGGAAGATGTCCTTGAACAGCGGGCAGAGGTCGGGCTCGGGCCCGATGCTCGCGCGGTAGTGCACCTGCGTGACCAGCTCGATTGCGTGGGTCAGCCCCAGCACCGACCACGGCGAGTGCGCCAGCACCGCCGCCGCGACCTCGTCGGGGTCGGCCGCGAACGAGTAGCCCGCGGGCATGCCCGGTACGGTCATCTGCTCCACGCGGCGGAACAGCTCCTGGTGCTTGAGCTCCTCATCGCTGAAGCGGACCAGGGCTTCGAGTGCGACCTGGTCGCCGAGCACGTACTGCTGCTGCACGTCCACGACCTTGGCGTTGATGTAGCGCTCGACCAGCCCGAACATGTTGGCGTAGGTGCGGCCCTGGATCTGGCTCACCAGCCGTTGGTCATCCGGGGCGAGCCCGGCACTCGCGACACCGGTCAGCGCATCCGGGAGGAACTTGCGCCCGAAGTCCAGGCTGCGTTCCCCGAGCAGGTCCTCGATCGTCCAGCGGACGCGCTTGGAAGCCGCGATGCAGCGGGCATGTCGATCTTCGTGGTGGAAGGAAGTGCTCTGGCTCATGACTCGATCCTCTCGTGATGTGGATGCCGCGGGCGACCGCGCTGGTCGTCGTCGCGGACGAGCGTGAGCGCTCGTGGCCCCGTGCAAGAGCAAGGGGCGTGCCGACGCCTCGGTCCGCGTCAACTCCCCGGAAACGCTCGCATCCGCCGGGAGCCGGGCTCTCGTGACTCCCGGGATCTCGCTCTCGGCGCTCCGAGATCTCGGGAGTCGCGAGATCCCGTGAGCCGTCCGTCGTGGCAAGTCCCTGGAATCCGGTGGCTTCGCGGAGGACGGGCCTTGGCACGCGTCTTGGATTGGGTCCGGGCAACGAGCGGCGAGACACCGCTCGCGGCCCGGCGACGCGCCGGCTCGCCCAACCCAAGGAGAACCCGATGGCTCGCTACGACAGCATCCTCGACACGATCGGAAACACACCCCTCGTTCGGCTCGCACGGCTCGCTCCGCCTCACGTAGAGGTCTGGGCGAAGGTCGAGTCGATGAACCCGATGGGCTCCGTGAAGGACCGCATGGCGCGCGCGGTGGTCGAGCGCGCGCGCGCGCGCGGCCACCTCGCTCCCGGGCAGACGGTGATCGAGGCGACGAGCGGCAACACCGGCATCGGTCTGGCGATGGTCTGTGCGCGCCTGGGGCATCCGCTCGTGGTCACGATGGCCGAGAACTTCAGCATCGAGCGCCGCCGGCTGCTCCGGTTCCTCGGCGCGCAGGTGGTGCTCACCCCGGCTTCCGAGAAGGGGACGGGGATGCTCAACAAGGCCGTCGAGCTCGCCGACGCACACGGCTGGTATCTCTGCCGACAGTTCGAGAACGAAGCCAACGCCGACATCCACACCGAGACGACCGCACGCGAGATCCTCGACGACTTCGACGGCGATGGACCCGACTTCTTCGTGTCCGGCTTCGGTACGGGGGGCACCCTGAAGGGTGTGGCCCGCGGGCTCAAGGCGTGCCGGCCGTCGATTCGTGTCGTGGCCGCCGAGCCCGACAACGCTCCCCTGTTGGGCAGCCGGGTCCCCCAGCCGCGCGACGAGGCGGGCCGGCCCAGCGGCAGCCATCCGAGCTTCCGCCCCCACCTGATGCAGGGATGGAGCCCGGACTTCGTCTCGAAGCTGACCGAGGAGGCGCAGGACCTGGGCCTCGTCGATCGGGTCGTGGGCGTGTCCGGCGAGGATGCGATGGAACGCGCGCGCGCGCTGGCGCGGGAGGAGGGCATCTTCGCAGGAACCTCGAGCGGGGCCACCCTCGCCGCTACCCTGCTCGTTGCCTCGGAGGCTCCGGAGGGCTCCCGCATCGTCTGCATGCTTCCGGATACGGGGGAGCGCTACCTCTCGACGCCCCTGTTCGAAGGCGTCGCGGAAGAGATGGACGCGGACGAGCGCGCGATCTCGCGCTCGACACCGAGCCAGCGCTTCGACGTGACCGCGCCGGCACCCACGCCGGGCCCCCGCCCCGAGCGCCCCGCGGTCCGCGAGCGCGAGCCGGTGGACGAAGAAGCGGAGCGCTTCGTCGACGAAGAAGCGGAGCGCTTCGTCGACGAAGTCGTGGCGGAGAACCACGTCGTCATGTTCGCCCTGGCCTGGTGCGAGTTCTGCTGGTCGGCTCGCAAGCTCTTCGCGCACCTGGCGGTGGACTTCCGGAGCGTCGATCTCGACTCGGTGCCCTTCCAACGAGACGACCTCGGAGGTCGGATCCGCGCCGTGCTCTCGAAGCGGACCGGGGCCTCGACGATCCCGCAGATCTACGTGGGCGGGAAGTGGATCGGCGGCTGCACCGACCTCTTCGACGCCTACGCCGGGGGCGCGCTCGACCATTCGCTCTGCGCCGCGGGGAACGCCCCGAAGATCGACCCCAACGACCTGCTTCCGGCGTGGATCCACCCGCGTGGCGACGCCTGATGCGGGAGCTCTCCTACGAAGAGGCCCCGAGGATCCCGGCGTCGACGCTGACGCCCACCGGGCAGTGGTCCGAGCCGCGTACGTCGGGCGTGATGAACGCGCTGCGCACGAAGCGCATGGCCGCGGCCGAGGCGAGGATGTAGTCGATGCGCCATCCCACGTTGCGTTCGCGCATGCCCGGCATCTGGCTCCACCACGAGTAGTGGCCCGGCCCCGGCTCGAAGCGGCGGAAGGTGTCCACCCAGCCGGCGGCCAGCCAGCGGTCGAGTTCGCGGCGTTCGACGTCGAGAAAGCCGCTGTTCTCGCGGTTGCCCTTCGGCCGGGCCAGGTCGATCTCGCGGTGGGCGGTGTTGAGGTCGCCCATCACCAGCACCCGGCGGCCGCCCCGGCGCAGGGTGGCCAGGCGGTCGAAGACGGCGCGGTAGAAGCGCAGCTTGTACGGCACGCGGCTGTTGTCGCGTGCCGTGCCGCTGCCCTTCGGGAAGTAGCCGTTGGCCACCACCAACCGGCCGAAGCGCGCAATCACGAGGCGTCCCTCGCGATCCAGGCTGGGGATTCCGAGGCTCGTCTGCACCTCGTCGGGGGCCTGGCGCGCGAAGAACCCGACGCCGCTGTAGCCCTTCTTCTCGGCCGCCACGAAGTGCGTGTGCCAGCCGCGAGGGCGGGCGATCTCGTCGGGCAGCTGCTCGGGAAGGGCGCGCACCTCCTGCACGCCCACCAGCCAAGCGCGGTCACGCGCGAGCCAGTCGCCGAAGCCCTTGCGCGCGCACGCGCGCAGGCCGTTCACGTTCCAGGAGACGATGCGGAGCGGACGCGCCAAGGCTCGGTCAGGCGTCGGGGTCGAGGTACGTGTATTCCCAGAGACCCTGCTCGTAGCGACGCCGCAGCCGGGTCGACTCCTCGAGCGAGATGTCGCCGCGGCGAAGCGCCTGCTCCGAGAGCCGGCGCACCTTCTCCTTCAGGGCCTTCTGGTCGTACTGGACGTAGGCGAGCACGTCGTGGATCTGCTCGCCTTCGACCACGTGTTCGACCTGGTAGTTCCCGTCGCCCGCGTGGCGGACGTGCACGGCGTCGGTGTCGCCGAACAGGTTGTGCAGGTCGCCGAGGATCTCCTGGTAGGCGCCCATCAGGAACACGCCCAGGTAGTAGGGCCGGCCGTCGAAGGGGTGGAGCTCGAGCACGTCCTTCACGTCGTGCGCGTCGATGAACTGATCGATCTTGCCATCGCTGTCGCAGGTGAGGTCGGCCAGCACGCCGCGTCGCGTGGGGCGCTCGTCCAGCCGATGGAGCGGCATCACCGGAAACAGCTGCTTCACCGCCCAGTGGTCGGGCGCGCTCTGGAAGACCGAGAAGTTGCCGTAGTACGTATCGGCCAGGTGCTTCTCGAGGTCCTCGAGGTCTTCGGGGATGCGCGGCAGCTCGCGCGCGCAACGCTGGATCCGCTCGAGGCACGCCCAGAACAGGCGCTCTACGCGCGCGCGGGTGCGCAGGTCCATCTGGCCCAACGAGAACAGTGCGGCGGCGTCGTCCTTCAGCTGGATGGCGTCGTGGTAGCACTCGGTGGCGTTCTTGCGGTTGGCGGTCCGGAGCACCTCCTGCAGGTCCTGCAGCACCTGCGGGTCTTCCGCCGAGACCGGCGCCGGTTCGCCACGCGGTCGCACCTCGTTCACGCCGAGAACGTCGAATACGAGCATCGAGTGGTGGGCGACCATCCAGCGTCCAGCCTCGGTCACGACGTCGGGGTGCGGGACGCTGGCCTCGTCGCAGGCCTGCTGGATCGTCGCCACCACGTCGTTGGCGTACTCCTGCACCGAGTAGTTCTTGCTCGAGTGGAAGTTCGTCTGCGAGCCGTCGTAGTCGACGCCGAGCCCGCCCCCCACGTCGAACAGGTGGGGCTGCGCTCCCAGCTCGTGCAGGCCCACGTAGATGCGGCTGGCCTCGCGCAGGGCGTCCTTGTGCGCCCGGATCGACGTGATCTGGGAGCCGATGTGGAAGTGCAGCAGCTCGAGGCACGAGACCATGTCGTCGGCGCGAAGCCGCTCGACCGCCTCGACGATCTCGGCGCTGCTGAGCCCGAACTTGGAGCGATCGCCGGTGCTCTCCTGCCACTTGCCGGCGCCGCGCGACGAGAGCCGCGCGCGCACGCCCAGGTGCGGCCGGATGCCCAGCTCGCTGGCCGTCTTGATCACCAGTTCGAGCTCGTGGAAGCGGTCGATCACGATCACCGGCGTCCGTCCCAGTCGCTGGGCGAGCAGTGCCGTCTCGACGTAGGCGCGGTCCTTGTAGCCGTTGCACACGATCAGGGCGCCCGGCGTGTCGAGCTCGGCCAGGGCGATCAGCAGCTCGGGTTTGCTGCCCGCTTCGAGCCCGACGCCGAACTCCGCGCCGAACGAGACGATCTCCTCCACCACGTGGCGCTGCTGGTTCACCTTGATCGGGTAGACGCCGCGGTACTGACCGGTGTACTCGTACGCCTCGATGGCGCCGCCGAAGGCCCCGGCGATGGAGGCGATGCGGCCCGCCAGCACGTCCGAGAAGCGCACGAGCATGGGGCTGCGCAGTCCGCGCCCGCGCAGGTCGTCCACGAGGTTGCGCAGGTCGATGGCCGGGCCGCCCGGACCCTGGGGCCGCACGGCCAGGTGCCCCGTGTCGAGCACGTCGAAGTAGCCGCGGCCCCAGGCCGGGACCCCGTACAACTCGAGGCTGTCCTTCACGCTCCAGCCGTGCACGGGCGCCAAGCTAGCCGATGCCCGCAGGGTTGGGTGCGTCGCCGGCGAGGGGCTCGTCGCGTTCCTCGCCGCTGGCCAGGTCGCGGACCCGGGCCACGCCCCGGGCGGTTTCGTCGGGCCCCAGCAGGTAGATGCGCGTCGCCCCCGCACGGTCGGCGTCGGCCAGGGCGCGCTTGACCTTCGGGCGGCCGAGCACCAGTTCGACCGCCTGGCCCTCGTCGCGCAGCCGGCTGGCCAGGCCGATCGCCGCCGGCCGTTCGGTCTCGCCGAAGGCGTAGACCAGGGCATCGAGGGCGCGCGGCAGCTCGGGCCAGCGCTTCTTCTCCTCGAGCAGCTCGCCGATCACGGCGTCGCCGAAGCCGAAGCCCACCGCGGGCAGGGGCTTTCCGCCCAGGGTTTCGAGCAGCCGGTCGTAGCGACCGCCTCCGCAGACCGCGCGCAGGCTTCCCGCGGTATCGAACGCCTCGAACACGACCCCGGTGTAGTAGGCGAGCCCCCGCACCACCGAAGCGTCGAAGACCACCCGGTCGCGCACGCCGTAGGCCTCGAGAAGGTCGAAGAGCCGGCGCAGCTCGGCGATGGCGGGCGAGCCCTCGGGTGCGCGCTTCGCCGCCTCTTCGAGGTCGCGTACGGAGAGCAGGGAGACCACCTCGCGCGCGGCCGACTCGGAGATCGCCACGGCGCCGGCCGGGTCGGCGAGCTGCTCGACCACGGTGTCCGCGCCCACCTTGTCGAGCTTGTCGATCACCACGCACAGGGGCTCGAACGCCTCGGGCCGGTCGCGGAGCAGGCCTTCGCGCAGGCTCTCGTCCAGCAGGGCGCGGCTGTTGATGCGCATGCGCACGTCGCCCGGTTCGAGGCCCACGCGGTCGAGCAGTGAGAAGATGGCGGCGATCAGCTCGGCCTCGGCGGTGACGTCGGGTTCGCCCCACACGTCCATGTTCCACTGGTAGTGCTCGCGGGTGCGCCCGCGGGTCATGCGCTCGTAGCGCCAGCACTGCGGGATGGCGCACCAGCGGATCGGGAGCCGCAGGCCGCCCTGGCGGGCCATCACCATGCGCGCGAGCGAGGGCGTGAACTCCGAGCGCAGGGCCAGGTGCCGGTCGTGCAGCTCGAAGTGGTAGAGCTGGTCGACGATCTCCTCGCCGGCCTTGCGCTGGTAGAGCTCGGCGTGCTCGACCACCGGCGCATCGACCTCCTCGAAGCCGAAGCGCCGGGACACCTCGCGGAAGTGGTCGAATAGCCACGCCCGCCTGCGGAAGGCGTCGGGGTAGAAGTCGCGGGTCCCGCGCGGGGGCTGGAGCGGTGCCTTGGCCATGGGCGCGGATTCTCGCACCCACCGTCGCGCCCGGCGAGCCGGGGAGGGGTTGAGTTGCTACCCCTCCCTGCCGATTCCGGCGTCCAGCGACCCGGCCGTCCGGCCGAAGGCGCTGGGGTCGTCGCTCGGCCGATCCACCGGATCCGCCCGGCTCGCCCTGATCCGCCGAACTCGCCCGACTCGCCGAAGGAGTGCGCATCGATGTCCCGCCGGTTCTCCGCTCTCGCCCTGGTCCTCGTCCTGTCCGCTTGCGGGGGCAGCGAAGAGACCGCGCCCACCGCGGGCGCCCCCGACCCTGCGCCGGCGCCCGCCGCCGCAGCGGCCCCGGCCGCGCCTGCGGCCGACGCGCCGCTGGATCACGACCAGGGCCTGCTGGTGTCGATCTCCAAGTTCGCCAAGGGGCCCGATGGACGGCCCCTGCCGAGCTCGGAGCTGATCGTGCTGGTGGCGCGTGGTGGCGGCTGGCTGGCCACCTCGTACCAGGACCCGGAGGCCTTCGTGTTCCACAAGGCCATGCCGTTCACCCCGGCCGATGGCGAGCCGGGGGTCGTCACCCTCGCCGGGGCTGCCCCGGGCAAGGCGGCCACGCTCAAGCTCTGGCGCAAGGGCGCAGACGGCTTCGCGCCGGTCGAGACGATCTGGACCAAGAACTTTGGCGGCAAGTTCTCGCGCATGCGCGATGCCGAGCAGGCCGACCTGTTCGGCGACGGCATCATGGACCTGGCCGTGGCGACCCACGACCAGGGTGTCGTCGCCGTGATCCGCCCCCAGGCGGGCGGCGGCTACGAGGTGACCGAGATCGACGCCGAGCCCTCGACGTTCGTCCACGAGATCGAGATCGGCGACCTCGATGGCGACGGCGTGCCCGAGGTCTACGCGACGCCGAGCGAGCCCAACCGGCTCGACGGCACGCCGCAGCACGGCTCGGTGGTGCGCTACGTGCCCGCCAAGGGGGAGGGCCGCGTCGAGGTGGCCGACCTCGGCGACCGCCACGCCAAGGAGATCCTGGTGGACGACGTCGACGGCGACGGCCGCGACGAACTCTACGTGTCGATCGAAGCCGCCCAGGGCGGCGACCTCGAGGTGCGGCGCTTCGAGGGCGACGACGCCGCCGACGAGGGCGCGGCCATCGCCACGGTCACCGATCCCATGGCGCGCTTCCTCACCGCCGGTGACGTGGACGGCGACGGCAAGAAGGAGATGGTCCTGGCCGCCAAGGACACCGGCCTCTGGTTGCTGCGACCGGGCGACGATCCCCGCGCCACCTGGGACAAGACGCTGATCGACGCCAAGTCGCACGGCTTCGAGCACGCGGCGCTTCTCACCGACCTCGACGGCGACGGCAAGGACGAGCTCTACGTGGCCAGCGACGACGACGCCGAGATCCGTCGCTACCGCTGGTCCGGGAGCGGCTTCGATCGCGAGGTCATCTTCAAGCGCACCGACGGCGCCAGTGTCCTCACCTGGAACCTGAACGCGGTGCCCGTCGACCTGGTGGAGTAGCCGCCACTTCGGATCGACCGGGCGGCTCGGCCGTCCGGTCGCGTCCGAATCCGACCGCCTGCGCTCGCACGCGACCGGACCCGGTGCTTTCGGCGCCCGCGCGCGCCAGGCACGCTGTTCGTCCGCACCCCGGCTGCCCCGGCGAGCCGTGTCTTGCGACGAGCATCCATCCTGTTGGTCGGACTGGTCCCCTCCCTTGTCACCGCGTGCCCCTGGGGCGCGCCGACCGTCCCGCGACCGCAGGTCGGGCGCGCCGCCTTCGAGGCGGCCACCGAGATCCCCGTCCCGTACGGCGTGGTCTCTGCCGCAGACGGAGGGCTGCACCTGGCGCTGCCGCTGCTCTCCATCGATACGCGGCTGGGTACCCTGGGCTTCGGGCTCGCGTGGAGCTCTGCCGATGCGGCCTGGCGGACGAGTCTCGACGCTCGCTACGACGGCACGGTCTTCGTCGCGGCCGACGGGCGCCGACATGACACCACGGGGCTGGCTGCCGGCGACCCCGTTCCGGGAACGGGCTGGCGGGTGCTGGACGCGACTGCCCTGGTGACGCTCGGAGGCCTGGTCCACGCCTTTGGCACGGATGGCGGTCTCGCCGCCGCGCACGCCCTTGGCCACCCCTATCCGCGGCTCGTCTACGAGCGCGGGGCGGTGGGAGCGGGCCAGGGACTGGTCGGGCTGCGGCAGTGCACGACCGCGACCGCTTGCTCGGACGTGTTCGACCTCACCCACGACGCCGTCGGGCGGCTGGTGCGGGTGGACGACCGCGCGGGCCGGGTCGCCCTGCTGAGCTGGGATGCCGCCGACCTGCTGCGATCGGTGCGCGGCCCCGTGTCCGTGGCCAGCGGCGGGCCCGGTCTCTCCATCGACTATGGGGGCCCACGGGTCCGCTCCGTCACCAACCCCGAGGGCGAAACCCAGGTGTTCGACTACGACGGCGCGGGTCGCCTGCTCGAGGTTCGCGGCCTGGGGCTGCCGGAGCCCGGGCTGGGCTTCGCCTGGTCGAAGGCGGCGGGCGGCGGGATGCGCGCCGACGTCACGCACCCCGGCGGCGCGCAGGAGGTGATGGTCGTGGACGCGCAGCGGCGCCTTCTGAGGCGCACGGACTTCGCGACCGGGGACGACTGGGTCTTCGCGTGGGAGGGCCTCGAGGTGGCCCGCGAGACGGGCCCCTTCGGCGAGACGCGTTATACCCGCCCCTCGGCCGACGTGCTGGTCACCGAAACACCCGACGGCAACACGACCACCGTGACCTACGCGACCGATGCCATCGCCCTCGATCGCCCCTTCGCACGCCCGGTAGCGCGCATCGACGACAGGATCGGGCCCGTGCTCGTGCGCACCTACGACGCGGCGGGCCGCATGCGGAGCCAGGCCAACGGCGAGGGGGATGTCGAGACGTTCGTCTGGGGGTCGCTCGGCGAGCTGGGGTCGCACACCCTGCCCGACGGGGGCGTGGTGCGGTACGAGGCCTACGGCGACCACGGCCACCCCACGCGAGTCGGCCGCGGCGAGCACGACGCGGTGTTCACCTATGACGCCGTCGGCAACGTGGTGGCGAGCGAGGACCCCGGGCACGAGGCCCGGCTGCCCGGGCTGGTGTCGCGCCGCTTCGACGGTGCGCGCCGACTGGTGGAACTCCACGTCATGGCCACGACCATGGGCCTCGCGGGTTCTCCGATCCACGGCGTGCGGATCGTGCGCCGCAGCGACGGGCAGGTTCTGCGGATCGAGCGGCCCTACGGCGGCGACCTCGAGGTCGTCTACGACCTGGCGGGTCGACCGGTCGAGCGCCGAGAGCGCGTGAATGGGACCTTCCAGGTAGAGGCGTTCGGCTACGACGCAGCGGGCAACCTGGCCCATCGCACCCGGGCGAATGGAATGCGGGAGGAATGGGACCACGATCTGGCCCGGCGTGTGGTGGCCACGCGTCATCTGCGGGGCGGGCAGCTCGAAACGGCGGCCACGTTCGGGTGGCAGGGCAGGCAGCTGGCGAGCATCGACGACTCCGCCCGGGCCGGCATCGAGACTCGCGTCTACGATGCGGCGGGGCGGCTCGACCACGTGGTGCACCCCGGCGGCGAGGTCACGCGCTGGTCGTACGACGCGCGCTCCCGCGTGACTGCGGAGGTCTTCGAGGCGTCCGACGGGACGCCGGTGGTCACGCTCGGCCACACCTACGATGCGGTCGACCGGACGCTCGGAACGACCGCCGACGGCGTGTCGCTCGTGGGCCATGTCTACGAGGCGGGCCGGCGGGTCGAGACCGCCTACGGCAACGGGCTCGTGCGCCGCGCGACCTTCGATGCCGAGACGGGTTCACTCACCCAACTGCGCACCACCGACGTGGCCGGCAACGAGGTCGAGCGCTCGACGCTGGCCATCCGGCCCGGCGGGTTCGGCCACATCGAGGTGGACGCGACCACGACCACCTCGGCGGGGTTCGTGGGCAGCGTCGCTGAGCGCTACTGGCTCGGCGGCGCCGGGTCGGTGGGTTCGCGAGTGGGCAGCGACTTCCCCCTCCTGGGAACGTGGCCGATCTCCCATTACACGCATGACGAGCTGGGCAATCGCACGCACTACCTCGAGGGCACCCCGTTCGTCTGGAACGCGGAGCACAACCGGCTTCAACGGGCCTACGACGTCAACACCCCTCACATCTATGCGTGGGACGCCGCGGGCTTCGCGGTCGGCCGGGACGCCGAGTCGATCGCCTTCGATGCGGCGGGCCGTCTGACGCGCATCGGCGACGACCGGTTCGTGTGGGATGTGTTCGGGCGTCCCGTCGAACGCGAGGTCGCGGGTGCGGCGTCCTGGTTCGGCTGGGGCGGCGCGATCGAGACCGACGCCGGCGGCACGCCGCGCGCACTCGACCGCACCGACTGGGTGCTGGGCCTGAACGGGCGCACCAACCGGTATCGCCACCTGGACTTCCGTGGAAACGTGAAGGCCGTAAGCGACGACACCGGTCTCGTACGCACGCTCCTGCACTACGACGCCTACGGCGTGCACGCTCGCCATGGCGATCCCACCGACCGCACGTTCGCGCGCGGCCTCGCCCTGGGCGACGCGCCCGGCGATCCGGTCCTGCTCGGCCATCGCCCGTACGACCCGGTGGCGGGTTCGTTTCTCGCACCCGACCCGGTGTCGCAGTGGCTGAGCCAGCATGCGTACGCGCTGGGCAATCCCGTGATGCTCTCCGACCCGAGCGGCCTGTCTCCCGTGCACACGACCGACGGCGCCGTGGTCAAGGCCTTCGAGAACGGTGGCGGGATCGTTGGCGCCGCCGCGGGAGGCGGGCTGACCAAGACCACGAAGGGCGCGGTCGCCGGTGGCATCGCCGGGGCCGCGGCGGGGCGGGCGGTCGGGCAGCGCGTCGACGCGAGCATCGACCACCATCACGATGCCTGGACCCAGCCGACCGAGGCGCCGGACGGCTTTCGCTCGCGCTCGGGTTCGCCCGGGGCATGGGTACGCACGCACCACGGTGGCCGCCAACGCGCAACGGGCCCTCCGACCGGCTACGGCACGCGTCCCACCGAACGCGCGCTCTCGCCCAACAGCCAGGCGGTCGGTCGACAAAAGGGCTGCGTAGGAGCCTGCCCGGGCCCGGCACGCCACCAGGGCCCGCCCTCGCGCCAGCGAGAATCGAGCCGCGGCGGCTCCAGCGGAGCGGTGAGCGGCTTCGGGTCGCTGGGCGACTTCTCGGGCGGCGGCCTGGCATTCGGGTGCGCCGGTCCGGCCACGGCGGCGCCGGCGGGACTCGCGGCCTGGCTGCCGCTGCTGGCGCCCCTCAGCCTGGTCCTCGTCGCCCACGCAGCCCGCGTCGGCGGGCGCGCGCGACGCCAACCCGGAGAATGGGAATGAGCAAAGGGGAGATCCAGGAGGCTGGGTTCGGAGAGGCGTTGGTCGTCCTGCTCTCCGTGTGGGCACTGCTCGCCGTGGGCCTGGGCCTCGAGCCGGTGCTGGGGCGGGACACGGCTCGTTTGCTCGCGTTCGCGGGGGCCGCCGCGCTCGTGCTCTGGCGCGAGCCCGGACGCTTGCGCCGGGTACCCGCGATGTCCGGCGCCGCCGCGGGTCTCATGTTGGTCGCAGGCCTCGAGGTGCTGCCGCTGGGCTCGCAATGTCTGGCGGCAGCGGCGGCGGACGCGGGCTTGGCGTACCCACAGTCCGCCTCGACGCCTGGCTGGGCCGCTTGGGTCGTGCTGGTGGTGCTGGCGCCGCTGTGCGAAGAGACGCTGTACCGCCAGATCGTATTCGCCCCGGCGCTGCGCCGGTTCGGCGCCATCGCGGCGGTGGTCGGGACGGCGGCCTTGTTCGCCGTGAGCCATCTCCACCCCGCGGTGATGGCGGGCGCCTTCGCCTTGGGGCTCGTACTGGGCGTACTGCGCTGGGCCACGGGCTCGATCACGCTCGGGCTCGGTCTCCACGCGGGACTGAACCTCGCGATCGCCGAGCATGGGTTCCCCGCGCCGCCCGAAGTCGAAGGCTGGGGCGCGCTCGGACCCGCAGTCGTCGCGCTCTGCGTGGTTGCGGCCCTGTTCCTCGACGCGCGCGCGCGACGCGAGCCCGCCGCCTAGCCCTGGCCGGCCACCTCGTCCATCGCCGCGAGCGCGACCTCGATGCACTGGCCCATGTTGCGGTCCAGGTCGATCTCGGCGGGGCCGGGCCACGGGGTGCGGTCGGACACGACGCAGATGCAGCCGGCGCGAACGCCGAAGATCCCCGCCAGGGTCAGCAGGGCGCCGGACTCCATCTCGCAGTTCTGCACGCGCGCGGCGCGCATGTCCTCGATCTGGGCGGCATGCGCGCGCGGCCAGTAGCCCTCGACACTCATGGAGCCCATGCTGCCGTCGTCTTCGAGCACGGCGTTGCGCATGTAGAACGCGTCGAGCGACCAGGTGATGCCCGCGCGGCACGCGAGCCCGCGGCCCTCCGCCGCGCCGAGCAGCGCCTGGACGATGCCGGCATCGGCCACCGCCGGGTACTCGGGCGCGACGTAGCTGCGTGAGGTTCCGTCGTCGCGGACCGCCCCGGTCGTCACGACCAGGTCGCCCAGCCCGAGGTCGGGTGCGAGTCCACCGCTGTTGCCGATGCGAATGAAGGTATGGGCGCCGAGCTTGACCAGCTCTTCGACGAGGATGGCCGTGCTCGGTGCGCCGATTCCGGTGGAGGCGGCAGCCATGGGGATTCCGCCCCGCTTGCCCCGGATCATCCGGTACTCGCGCACCGAGAGCACCTCTTCGCGGTCGGACCAGCCCTCGGTGATGCGATCGACCCGGGCGGGGTCTCCGCAAAGGAACACGTAGGGGGCGATTCGGTCGGCCGTGAGGCCGGTGATCGGCTGGGCGTCGCTCAAGCCTATCTCCTCGTGGATGCGTGGGAATCTGCGATCGCGGACTCTCGCCGAGCCGCAATCCGGACGCAACCCACGGCGTTGCATGCGGTGGCCGCTCAAGTTTCTGCCGGTGTACCCCGACCGATGCGTGCGAAGGGTGTGCGGATGTGGGCGAACTTGCTGGCCCGGAACCCCCGGGCTAAGGGTGATCCGCCGAACCCACTGGAGCGCTTCGAGACGCATCGAAACCCGAGAGCCCCTCGGGGATGGGAGCCTGCGTGGCCAAGGCCCTGGTCCTGACCGAGAAACCGAGCGTGGCGCGAGACATCGCGGCCGCCCTCGGTGGCTTTACCGAACTCGACGGGTTCTGGGAGAGCGACGACTACGTCGTCACCTTCGCCGTCGGCCACCTGTTCGAGCTGCTCGAGCCCGAAGAGGTCGACGAGAAGTACAAGCGCTGGACGCTCGACATCCTTCCCATCATTCCGGAGCGCTTCTCGCTCAAGAAGAAGAAGGGCCAGAGCGATCGCATCCGCACCATCCAGAAGCTCGCCGCCCGGGACGACGTCGACCGCATCGTGAACGCCTGCGACGCGGGGCGCGAGGGCGAGCTGATCTTCCGAGAGGTGGTGCAGTTTCTCGGCATCGAGAAGCCCATCGAGCGGCTGTGGCTGCAGTCGATGACCACCGACTCGATCCGCAGCGGCTTCGAGTCGCTGATCCCGGGCTCCGAGATGGAGGGCCTCGCCCGGGCCGCCGAGTGCCGTGCGCGTTCGGACTGGCTGATCGGGATGAACGCGACCCGCGCGCTCACCAAGCGGCTGAAGACCCGCAAGGAGCGCACGGCCTGGTCGGCTGGACGGGTGCAGACCCCCACGCTGGCGCTGCTCGTGGCCCGAGAGCTCGAGGTGCTGGCGCACACCCCGCGCGCCTTCTGGCGGGTGACGGCGCAGCTTCAGCATGGCGACGCCACCTACGAGGGCGCCTGGTTCGACCCGGCGTTCCGGGCCGACGACGACGAGGACCGCAAGGACGACCGCATCTTCGACGAGGAGCGCGCCCAGGCGGTGGTGGCAGCGGTCTCCGGCCAGGCCGGCGCGGCGCGCGAGACGCGCAAGCCCAGCCGCGAGTCGGCGCCGCCGCTCTTCGACCTCACCAGCCTCCAGCGCGAGGGCAACCGGCGCTTCGGTTGGTCGGCGCGGCGCACCCTGGGCGCGGCCCAGCGGCTCTACGAGCGGCACAAGCTGCTGACCTACCCGCGTACCGACTCTCGCTGCCTTCCCAACGACTACCGCGCCACCGTGGACGAGGTGCTGCGCAACTACCAGGGCGCGAGCGAGGGGTTGGCCGCGCCGTTCGCGCCGCATGCGGCGCGTCTGCTCGACGCCGGACTGCAGAACACCGAGCGCATCTTCGACGACGCGGGTGTCTCCGACCACTTTGCGATCGTGCCCACGGGAAAGCTCCCCGAGGGCGACGACCTGTCGGGCGACGACAAGCGCCTCTACGACCTGGTGCTGCGCCGCTTCCTGGGCGCGTTCCATCCGCACGCCCTGTGGGAGCGCGTGGAGCGCGTGACCGAGGTGGGCGGCGAGTCGTTCCGAACGCGCGCGCGCACGCTGCGCGAGCCCGGCTGGCGCGCCGTGTTGCCCGGGGGCGACGACGACGAGACCGAGACGCTGCCGCCGCTCGTGCCGGGCCAGGACGAGGTGGACGGCGTGGCCGTGAAGGCCAACGAGGCGGTGTCCGAGCGAGAAGAGACGAAGCCGCCTCCGCGGGTGAGCGAAGCGCGCCTGCTTTCGCTCATGGAGAACGCGGGCAAGAGCGTCGAGGACGACGCCTTCGCCGCCGCCCTGCAGGACAAGGGGCTCGGCACGCCGGCCACGCGGGCCGACATCATCGAGAACCTGATTGCCAAGGGCTATGCGCTGCGCCAGGGCAAGAGCCTGCGCCCGACCGTGAAGGGCATTCGCCTGATCGACACGCTCCAGCGCATCCAGATCGACCGCCTGGCATCGGCGCAGCTGACCGGTGAGCTCGAGCATCAGCTCGGCGAGGTCGAGAAGGGCGAGCGCCAGGCCGAGGCCTTCATGGCCGAGATCGAGAACTACGCCCGCGAGGTGGTCGAGCGCGCGAAGACCTTCGAGTACGAAGAGCTCTACGAACTCGATGAGGACCTCGGCCCCTGCCCGCGCTGTGGACGGCCGGTGCGCGAGTACGCCTGGTTCTACCGGTGCGACCCGGTTCCCGACGTCGAGCCCGACGACGACTGCCCGCTGCGCTTCTGGAAGGACACCTCGGGCCGCTACATCGACCGCCGCTCGGTGCGCGCCATCATCGATGCGAAGGGCAAGCCGGTGCTCCTCGACGGGTTCACGGCGCGCAACGGCCGCACCTACAAGGGCGAGATCGAGATCGACATCGACGAGTGGAAGCTCAAGGTGCGTTCGGCCGGCTGGAACGAGGACGGAAGCGGCGAGCTTCCGGAGTACGACGTCAACGATCAGCCCCTCGGCGCCTGCCCGTTCGGCGACGTGAGCGAGCCCTGCCAGGTGGGCGAGACGCCGACGCATTTTGCTTGTGCCACGTGGGTTCGTGCCGAAAAGGAAACTGCGGCCTGGCGAGAGGCCCGGCGGCTGGCGCGCGAGGGCAAGGGCCCGAGCCCGACCAAGCCCGAGAAGCCGCCCCATCCGGGATGGGTGCTGCCGAGAACGGTCTGCAAGCGGGAGATCACGCGGGACGAGGCGGAGGTGTATCTGCGGGAAGGGAAGACGGAACTGCTGACCGATTTCACGTCGCGGTTCGGTCGGCCCTTCTCGGCGACGTTGGTGCTGAAGGACACGGGGCGTCATGGGTTCGAGTTCCCGCCGCGCACCAAGAAGAGCGACGGGGACGACTCGGGTGAGAAACCCACCACGAAGAAGACCCGAAAGAAGACCGGGGCCAAGACCACCCGCAAGAAGACCACGAAGAAGAAGACGACGACGCGGAAGAAGACGGCTGCCCGAAAGAGTGGCACCCGGAAGAAGGCCGCGACCAAGAAGACGACGCGAAAGAAGACCGCAAAGGCGACGAAGTCGCGCGAGACCAAGGGGGAAGACGGCACGACTTCGACGCGCCGCGGCAAGGGGGCCGAGACCGACTGAGGCCGGTCGGGTGGCGACCGTGGGGCGGTCGGCCACGAAATCCCATTGTTTCGGCAGCGGGTTCCGCGTATAAATGCAGATGGTTGGACAGGGGGGAACGGGCCGATGGCCCGCCTGACCGACCGGGGGAACGCGCCTTGCTCGGGCGCACGCAATCCGGGCAGCAGGAGGGGTCATGAGGGGAACACGCGGGGTGCGCCCCGTGCAGCTGGTCTGTGCGGTGGTGGTGTTGCTGTTCGTGGGGTCGCAGGCGAAGGCCTTCGAGTTCTGGGACGGACGTCTCCAGATCCACGGCTACTACGAGATGACCCTCCGGGCCATCCAAGAAGACTTCCACCCTGCGAACGATCTCGACATGACGCAGTGGTATCACACGCTCAATCTCGAGATCGAAGCCGACATCGCGCCCGATGGCTGGGGTCCGTTCGACCTGGTCTCGGCGTTCGCGCGCGTCGAAGCCCGATACGACTGCGTGTGGCGTCACGGCTGCTGGATGTTCCCCAGCGTGAACATGTACGGCAACGGGAACGACGGGCGGCAGGCCCAGCGCGTGACCGGAGGCCATCGAAGTGGTTTCTCGGGCAACGCCTTCACCGGCGACGTCCGCCAGTACAACCGCGTGCACGACCACGACTCGCTCAACTCGAACGACGGGCGCGCGGGACCGCGCCCCGGCGTGGGCGGGCCGCGTCCCGGCGACTCGCGCAAGGTGATCGGGTTCCCGTTCATCGCCGGCTTCGAGGGTTTTACCTCGGCGACCGCCCGGCAAGACGCGAACACCCGGCTTGATCCCGCCACCAACGTCTGGAAGCAGCTCGGCCTGTTCGGCAAGGACAAGTGCTACTTCAACCACCAGAAGACCAAGGGCTCCGCCAACGGCAACGGCGTGCGCGTGCTCGGCCCGTGGGACCCCAAGTGCAAGATCGAGGGCCCGGACCAGGCCCGCATCCTGCCCAATCCCTTCAAGGGTACGGACGGCGGCGGCCTCAGCCTGCCGTACCGCCCCGCGCCCAACTATCGCCACTTCGGGCCCAACGGCCTCGTGGGCGGCGGCCGCAGCCTGGCGGGCATCGACTTCAAGGCGCCCAACAGCGAGGCCCAGGGCCTCTTCATCCCGAACCACAAGCTGGCGCGACGACTGAGCTCGGGCGGCTTCGACAGCTTCGACCAGAACTTCAACCAGGACCAGCTGGCCTGGAACCACGGCGCGAGCCAGAAGTACTGGCGCGAGCTCAAGGAGCTCTACGTCGACCTCGAGATGTTCGACAGCCGCCTCTGGGTGCGGCTCGGCAAGCAGAACATCGTGTGGGGCAAGACCGAGCTCTTCCGCACCACCGACCAGTTCAACCCGCAGGACCTCGGCCTCGCGTCGCTGCCGTCTCTCGAAGAGTCGCGCATCGCCCTGTGGGCCGCGCGCGCCGTGTGGTCGTTCTACGAGGTGGGCCCGCTCGAGGACTTCCGCTTCGAGATCGCGCTCAACTTCGACAAGTTCGAGCCCACCGACCTCGGCCGCTGCGGTGAGCCCTACTCGCCGCTGCCGGTCTGCGACAAGAGCTTCGGTCTGACGGCGAACAACGTCGTGGGACTCGGCCTCGCTGGCGAGGTGCGGCCGCCCAAGCCCTGGGACGACATTTCGGGCATCGAGATCGGCGCCCGCATCGAGTTCCGCTACGACCGGTTCTCGGTCGCGATCAGCGACTGGTACGGATACGGCGACGGCGGCATCGCCGAGCGCCTGTTCAACTACTCGCGCAACGTGGACCCGCTCTCGGGCCGCCCGCGGAAGGGCAGCGAGCTGGACAACCAGCGCCGCTGCAAGAACGGGGCGGGCGAGGCCTGCCTCGGCGTGAGCGAGTCGCTGAGCCATGCCAGCGTGAACCAGCAGCTGTTCGGCGTGATCTGCGCCACGACCGTGGGCTTCTCGGATCTCGATCCCACGGCCTGCGCTCTCAACGTCTTCAACAGCAAGAACATCGCCAGTGGCTTCCCGATCGCGAATGCGCTCGCGCTCGTGATGGGCGGCCAGAACGGCTTCGGAAACGCGTTCTCCGGTGCGGCGATCCACGCGGCCCTGGGCGGATTCAATGCGCGCACCTACGCGGCCTTGGCCCGGTTCCCGAACGTCCAGCGGTTCCTGGGCGGGTTCGTAGCCGCCATTCCGGACGGTTGTGCCGGGACGGCGTTCCTGGGCTCGTGCCCGACGCCGCTGGTGCCGCTGTCGCGCGATCCGCAGGACGGGCCCTTCACGCCGCTGACCGGACTGCTGGCGCCCTTCGGGCCGTCGCAGCTCTCGGCCTACCTGACCGACGAGCAGGAGGCGCTCCTCGGCTGCGGGCCCTTCTATCGCACGAACTGCGACAACGACGGCATCGACCTCATGAACGCCGAGGCCAGTGCCATCCTGCAGGCGTTCCCGCTGATCGATTCGACCGAGACGTTCAACTACCAGAAGAACGGCAACCCCTGGGACACCACCAACCGCCGCCTGGCCCAGCCGGGTACGCGTGGCTTCGGGGGAGCGACGCCGTGCACGCGCTTCGAGCGCGGGCGGGCGTTCATCCTGCCGGGCTGCCGGGGCCCTGGGGATCCGGGCTACTCGATCAACAAGGACGGCTCGCTCACGGGTCCGGACGTGACCTCGTTCACGGTGCCGGGGGGCATCCCCGGTTCGCCGCGAGTGCACCCGTTCACCGGTCAGAACTTCCGCAGTGAGATGGCGATCTTCTCGTGGAACTTCCTGATGCTGCTGGTCACCAACTCGACCGCCAGCGACGGTACGGGCTTCGATCCGAACAACGCCATGGGCGCCAACCGCTGCTCGTTCCGCAACCCGGGCCTGTGCTCGGCGGTCTCGAGCTTCCTGGCGGTCACCGGCGTGGGTCGACCGGACGTTCGCGCCGGCGGTAGCGGCTCGTTCGGGCGTCGCGACTTCATCTGGGCGGGCGGTGCGCAGCTGTACCTCCGCTACGAGAAGCGCAACGTGTTCGGCGTCTCGGTGGACTTTGCCGAGGACGTCTCGAAGTCGAACTGGAGCTTCGAGTTCACGTACATCGAGGGGCAGCCCTTCTCGACGGTGGACGAGGCCGACGGCCTGCGCGACGTGGACACCTTCAACCTGACGGTGTCGGCCGACCGCCCCACGTTCATCAACTTCCTGAACGCGAACCGCACGTTCTTCTTCAACACGCAGTGGTTCTTCCAGTACATCAACAGCTACACGAAGGGGCACACCAGCAACGGACCCTGGAACGTGTTCTTCACCTTCGCGGTGAACACGGGCTACTTCCAGGACCGGCTGCTGCCCTCTCTCGTGTTCGTGTACGACTTCGGGTCGAACTCCGGCGCGATCCTTCCGCAGGTGACCTACCGCTTCAACGAGGCCTTCTCGGCCAGCGTGGGGCTCGGCATCTTCGGTGGCCGTCAGGAGCAGCGATCGCTGGCGTGGCGCCCGAGTTCGATCGGAAACTCGATCGGCGGGACGCGGAACAGCACGTTCGTCGAGAACGGCCTCTCGGCGATCCGGGAGCGCGACGAGATCTTCCTGCGCATCCGGTACACGTTCTAGGGTGAACCCGGGCCCCGATCGGGGGTCTCACCCGAGGCTACGGCGGCCGGCACCCACCTGGGTGCCGACCGCTTTGCGTTGGCACTTCGTTCGCGTACACGCGTTCGACGGGTTCGGTCGTCGGTTCGTTCGCAATTCGGTTGATGTTTGGGCCCCCGTCGGGTTTCAATGGCCGTGCTCCAATCGCAAAAAACGGATCCGGCGGGTCCGACGCGGGCTCGGCCCGCACGGAGGGGAACGGCCGAGATGAAGCGCGCCCATGCGCAGTGGCTGCTGGCCACTGCGGCGATCCTGTTGTGTCTCGCTCATGCGGGCCCCGCCCGTGCGTTCGAGTGGTTCGATGGCCGCCTGCAGGCCCACGGCTTCTTCGGGCTGCAGCTGCGGTACCTCTCCGACAACTTCGACGCCCGAAACTGGTACTTCAGCCAGTGGGCCAACCAGCTCAACCTCGAGATCGAGGCCGACATCGCGCCCGACGGATTCGGCCCGTTCGACCTGGTCACCGGGTTCGCGCGGGTCGAGCTTCGCTTCGAGTGCGCCTTCTCGGGTTGCGGCATCGCGGGGAGCTACCGGCACTTCGGCGACCGGGCAGAGCGCGCTCCCGCCAGCAACTGGCGCGATGGTGTGACCGGCACCTTCACCGCCAACAGCTGTTGCCAGAGCGAGTCCCGGGCGATCCACGGCGGCTCCTCCGACCTGCTCACGATCTTCTCCGCGCCGCTCCTCACGCCCCTGGTGGAGGCTGGCGCCACCAACCTCGACGGCACCCTCGCGCCCATCAAGGACGACCTGTTCGCCTTCAAGAGAACCAACGGGACGCGCGAGGACGGCAGTACCCAGCTCGGCCCCTGGAGCACGCGCAGCCAGATCCAGCCCATCGGCGTGCTGCGCGATGTTCCCAACGTGACCGCGGGCCTGCCCATGCGGCCCTCCATCGGCAGTACCAACGGCAATGGGCGTGCGGCCCAGGGGCTCTACATCCCGTCCAAGCCGCTGCTCGACGTGCAGCACAAGTTCGGGCCCTTCGACCAGAATTTCACCCAGGAGTCGCTGCAGTGGAACCACGGGGCGGCCCAGCAGGACACCTACGAGCTGAAGGAGCTCTACCTCGACTTCGAGATGTTCGACAGTCGGCTCTGGGTGCGGGCCGGCCTGCAGAACATCGTCTGGGGCAAGACCGAGCTCTTCCGCACCACCGACAACTTCAACCCCCAGGACATCGGCCTCTCGTCGCTGCCGTCCCTCGAGGAGTCACGCATCGCGCTCTGGGCCGTGCGCGCGGTCTGGTCGCTCTACGACGTGGGCCCGCTGCAGGACGTGCGCATCGAGGTCGCCGCCAACGTCGACGACTTCGAGCCCACCGACCTGGGGCGCTGCGGTGAGCCGTACACGGTGTGGCTGGTGTGCGGCAAGTCGCTGGGCCTGTGGGGCCACGGGGCGCTGGGCCTCGGGCTCGCGGGCGAGATCCGGCCGCCCGACCCGTGGAACAACGTGCGCGGCGTCGAGATCGGCGGGCGCCTCGAATGGCGCTGGGAGCGCTTCAGCTTCGCGCTCACCGACTACTGGGGCTACGTGGACGGCCCCGTGCTCGAGGCCTTCAACTACTACTCGCGCAACGTCGATCCGCGGACCGGACGTCCGCTGGACGTGCGCGGCGAGCCGCTCACCCCGGGCAACGCACGCGAGATGCACCCGGGCAACCGCCAGTTCTTCGACGTCGCGTGCTCGGCCACCGTCGGCATCGCCGGCGCGCTGCTTCCGGCGCTCGAAGACAGCTGTGTGCTCGACCTCCTGAACTCCTCGGCGGTTCTCCCAGGGCTTCCGCCCGCCTTCCCCTTCAGCCCGGCAAGCGCCATCGGTGAGATGCTGTCGGGGACGATCATCGGCGAGATCGTGGGCGAGGCGCTCGCCAATCCCGACGCGCCCCTGGGCGCCCCGTGCCCGGCTCCCGGGTTCGGCATTCCCAACGACTGCCGATTCGCGGGGCCGCTCAACATCGACGTCAACGATGGCCCCTCCGATCCGCGGGTTCCCTTCGGAGGCGTGAGTGTCGTGCTCACGGATCAGCAGGAGGCGCTCCTGGGCTGCGGCCCCTACTACCAGACGAACTGCGACTTCGACGGGATCGACCTGTTCAACGCAGAAGCCAGCGTCTTGATCCAGGCCTTTCCGCATCTCGAGCCCAACGCGCCGGTCGGGACGCGGCTGATCGGCAATGTCGTCCGGATGTTGCCCGGGTCGCGTGGTCCGGGTGACCGCGGCTACGACCCGCGAATCGACGGATGCGTGGGCCCCGGTCACAAGCTCTGCGCCGGGGCGAGCGTGATCCGTGACAACCGCACGGGTCGCACGTTCCGCAGCGAGATGGAGGCGATCTCGCTCAACTTCGGGCGCGTCCTGGCGCTGCTCTCGATCGCGGGCGGCGACGAGGATTGCGACATCACGACGCTGCGCAACTGCGGCACCGTCGACACGGTGCTCGCCGTGACCGGCGTGCAGCGGCCCGACATCGAGGCGGGCGGCAACGGGCAGTACGGGCGGCGCGACTTCTTCTGGCACGGCGGCGGCCAGGCGCTGCTCCGCTATCCCAAGGTGAACACGTTCGGCCTGTCGGCCGACTTTGCCGAAGACGTCACCAAGACCAACTGGAACATGGAGTTCACCTGGGTCGCTGACGCCTACTTCGGAAGCTACGAGTCGCGCAGCCAGAACCAGCGCGCCGACGTCTTCAACCTGACCGTGTCCATGGACCGCCCCACCTTCATCAACTTCCTGAACGCGAACCGCACGTTCTTCTTCAACACGCAGTGGTTCTTCCAGTGGATCCCCGAGCACGACAAGACCTTCACGAGCAACGGGCCCCTGAACGTGCTGTTCACCATGGCGGTGGCCACCGGCTACTTCCAGGACCGGCTGCTTCCGTCGGCGGTGCTGGTCTACGACGTCGGCTCGGGGTCGGGTGGGATCCTGCCGTCGATCACGTATCGATTCGATCAGGACTTCTCGATCACCTTCGGCGTCGCCACCTTCTGGGGCAATCCGCAGAAGGCACCCGTCTCCCTGCATCAGCTGGCACTCGCGAACAATGGCGGAGACTTCAACGCCAAGACCGCCTATCGCGGCCTGTCCGCCATCAAGGAACGCGACGAGGTGTTCCTGCGGATGCGGTACACGTTCTAGGCCAGCGGCCCGGGCGCGCAGCGAGCGGCTACTTGCCCTTCATCAACTCGTCGGTGGTCGTGTACTTGCGGATCTTCTTGGGGTCGAGGGGCAGCGACTTCACGTCGAACGACTCGCGCCGCCAGCCGCCGCCGCCGCCGGGCACCCAGTAGAAGACGGCCGCCGTGGTGTCGAAGACGTTGGCGGCTTCTCCACCCGGGTAGAACGGGTACTGCGGCTGGTCGCCGCTGAAGCGGTGGACCAGGATGCCGATGTCCAGCAAGAACCCGTTCTTGCGGCGGTTGATCATGTAGAGGGGCTGCTGCGTCTGGTAGTCGATCCAGAGCTGAACCACGCCCACGTCGTCCACGATGCGCCGGGCGCGCCCCTCGATCACGACGGCCCATCGAACGTCCCAGCGGTCGCTCGCCACCGACAGGCCCGAGGGGCCGTAGTTGCGGTCGGCGAAGGTCGGCCAGCCCTGGCGATAGCCGTTGAGCGGGGCCAGGACTTCGCGCTCGCCCACGAGGGTCCAGTCGTAGGCGTTGGGGCGGATCTGCAGGCCCGTGAACCCGCGCCGGATGTCCTCGGTGGCGGCGATCGAGAGCCCGGCCGTGGGCTGGATCGAGTCGATGCCGGTGCCGAACTCGCCCGGGTTGGTGGCGAAGGGCAGGGGGCCGCCGCCGTCGTCGCCGGACACCCGGTAGCGAGGGGTGTAGACCCCATCGACCCAGGCGCTCGCCGCGCGGCGGGGTTTGCGCATGGTGGGCACGTACACGAAGGTCGTGTCGGGCTTCTTCCAGTTCTTGGCGGTGTCGCGGCCCCGGATCTGACGCCAGGCGAGGTGGCGGGCCGAGAACGGCTCTTCGAACTCGCCTCCGCCCACCCAGAGCGTCCGCTTCGACTCCGATACGCGGTAGTCCGAAGCCTCGAGATCGGCGCGGTGGCCCGTGCGCAGCAGGAAGAACGAGCCCTCGTAGACCATCGGCTTGCCGATGCGTCCGGGCAGGTCGAAGATGCGAAACGTGCCCGACGGTCCGGCGCCGCGGTAGCGGTGCTCGAAGTTCCAGGCCCAACGAAGCGCGGCGTGCTCTTCCTCGGGGTCGATGTCGTCCGGGTGGAAGGGAAGGCCGGCGACGTAGCCGTCGAGGTTGCCCTTCTTGTCGAGCCGCGTCTGGCCGCGGAAACGCTCGGTGGCCTCGACGAAGAAGTCCGAAGGCGGGTAGCGGCGGTGGCACGCACCGAGCTCCATGTTCATGCCTTCGAAGAAGAAGACCTCGCGGTGGTCCCAGATCTCCTCGGGCAGAAGCGACCGGAGCCGGAGCAGGTCGTCGAGACCCAGGCGCTGGCCGACCTCGAGCTGCGGCCCGCCCTGGTCCTGCCCGCGCGCTTCTCCCCCCGGTTCGCCGCTCGCATCCGGGCAGCGTCCGGGGGGCGGGAGCTTCGCCCAGGCCTGGGTGGTGCCGACCGTCCAGGTGGCGACGAGCACGCAGGAAACGGCCAGGACCCGGAGCAGCCCTCGGTTCATGTGATCTCCCCCCACGGGCGCCCTCCGACGCCCGGCCGCAGGGTAGCCCGCGGGCGCCGACGGTGCGCCGACGCGCGAGTGTCTGCGCGCCGTCGGGGCCGACTCGGAGGGCGCCGACTTGCCGGCGGCCGATCGACGCCCGACGCTTGGGTCGTGGGACGCCGTTCGATCGGTCCGCCGCTCGCCATCGGCATCACCCTCGCGGTGGTGGCGCTGGCGCTCGGTGTGGGCTGGCAACTGCTCGTGGTGGCCGATCTCGAGCCCGCGCCCGGCGGGCTTCGCCCGCTGCAGTGGCTGCTCATCGTGCTGGGCTCGGTCTTCTTCGTGGCCATCATCGCAGGCCTGGTGTTGCTCGGGGTGTGGGTCGTGCGCGAGATGCGGCTGAATCAGCGCCAGCAGGCGTTCCTCGATGCCGTCACGCACGAACTCAAGACGCCGCTGGCTTCGCTGCGGCTCTACCTCGAGACCCTCGAACGCCGCGACCCGGACGCCGAGCGCCGCGCGCGCTTCCTGCGCCGGGCGACCGAGGACGTGGATCGCCTGGAGCAGACCCTCGACCAGGTGCTCGCGGCCGCGAGGGCCGAGAGCCCGGCGCGGGCGCCGGCCGCGCCCACCGACCTGCGGCAATTGCTCGACCCGTTGGTGCACGAGATCCAGCGGCGGCACGGACTACCGCCTGGCGCGATCGAGGTGCACGACGAGGGCGCGCTGCTGGCCCTCGGCCACGCCGGCGAGCTGGAGGTGGTGTTCCGCAACCTGCTCGAGAACGCGGTGAAGTACTCCGAGCCTCCGGTCGAGGTGCGCGTGCGGCTCTCGACGGCCAGCGACGGCAAGGTGCGGGTGGAGATCGCCGACCAGGGCGTCGGGATCGAGAAGAAGGACCTGCGCAAGATCTTCCAGCGCTTCTACCGGGCCGGGCGCGACGTGCAGCGCCAGGCGGCCGGGCTGGGACTCGGCCTGTTCATCGTCGGCAACCTGGTCCGGCGCAGCGGTGGCACCGTCTCGGCGGTGTCCGAGGGCTCGGGTCGCGGAAGCCGCTTCGCCGTCACGCTGCCCAGCGCCGAGCGCGAGGCCGGGCCCGTACCCCTTCGCGAAGCCGAGAGCGCCTGAGTGGGCCGGATCCTGGTCGTCGAGGACGAGGCGCACCTCGCCGAGGGGCTGGTGTTCAACCTGGAGGCCGAAGGGCACGAGGTCGAAGCCGTGGGCGACGGCGCCGCTGCGGCCGAGCGCCTGGCCGGCCCGGAATCGGGGTTCGACCTCGTGGTGCTCGACGTGATGCTGCCGGGGCTCTCGGGCTTCGAGATCGCACGTCGTACCCGTGCCTCGGGCAACTACGTGCCCATCCTGATGCTCACGGCCAAGGACGATGCCGCCGACGTGGTGCGGGGCATCGAGGAGGGGGCCGACGACTACCTCACCAAGCCCTTCAAGCTCGACGAGCTGCTGGCGCGAAGCCGCGCGCTGCTGCGGCGCCGGCGCTGGGACGGCAGTGGCGAGGACGACGGCGTCCCCAGCGAGGTGCGCTTCGGGCAGGTCGTGGTGCGGTTCGACCGCTTCGAGATCGAGACGCCGGAGGCCACCCACACGCTCACGCCTCGGGAGGCGGGTCTGCTGCGTGCGCTCGTCGAGCGGGAGGGGGAGGCCGTGCCCCGGGGCGAGCTGCTCGAGAGCGTCTGGGGGCTTCGGCCCGACACACAGACTCGCGTGGTCGACAGCTTCGTGGTTCGCTTGCGGCGCTACGTGGAAGAAGACCCCGCCAAACCGAAACACATCGTCTCCGTCCGTGGACATGGCTACCGTTTCGAGCGATGAGGGGAATGCGCCGGGTGGGTTCGTGAGCGCGGGACGGCTCCGTCTGGACGTGCGCCCGTGAGCGCGGGACGGCTCCGTCTGGACGTGCGCCCCACGCTCACGTCGCCGACGCTGCTTCTCGCCGTCGAGGGTTGGAACGACGCCGGCGAAGCGGCGTCTTCCGCAGCGCGCTTCTTGTCGAACGCACTGGACACGGTCCCGCTCGGCGAGATCGACTGCGAGCCCTACTACGACTTCACGGTGCGTCGGCCCGAGGTGCGTCTCGACGACCGCGGGGTGCGTCACGTGGACTGGCCCGACTTCGAGCTTCGCTACGGCTCGATCGAGGGGCGTTGCGACGTCGTCGTGGGGCTGGGGGCCGAGCCGCACCTTCGCTGGCGCTCGTTCTGCGAGCAGGTCCAGATCCTCGTCGAGCAGCTCTCGCTCAAGCGCGTGATCCTGCTGGGCGCGTTCATGGCCGATGTCCTCTACTCGCGCCCGGTGCGGGTGGGTGGCTTCGCCACCGACCTGACGACGCTCGAGCGCCATGGCATCGAGCCGTCGAGCTACGAAGGCCCGACGGGCATCCTCGGTGTGCTCGGCGACGCCCTCGGTCGCTGTGGCTGCGACGTGGTCAGCCTGTGGGCGGGCCTGCCGCACTACATCTCGGTCACGCCGAACCCGCGCGGTGCCCTGGCGCTGGTGCAGAAGGCCACCGAGATCCTCGACTTTCCCGCCGACCCCACCCGCCTCGAGAAGGACGCCGCCGCCTTCGAGCAGCAGATCTCCGAGATGGTCGCCGCCGACCCCTCCCTCGCCCAATACGTCAAAGAACTCAAACGCCGCGAGTTCGCGCAGTAGGGCCGGCTGCGTTGACCGCCGCGAGGGGCGCTCTGCTGGATTCGCCGCTCGGATTCGTGCGGCGGGGACGGAGCGCCGTGCACGGCCACGCGGGGCGGCGGATGCGGGCCGGCGCGATCGGCCCTCAGCAAGCGGCTGCGAACGGGTCCAGGCCCCACGTCCCCGCCGCTCGCCACCGAATCGCACGCCAGCAAGTGGCCTGTCGCGGCGGTCAACCTAGCTGGATTGATTCCTCGACGAGCATCACCGGGATGCCCTCGTCGACGGGGTAGAGCACCTTCTGGTCCTCGCGGACGAGGGCCTCGGCGAGCTCCTTCTCGACGGGCAGGCCGCCACGGTTCCGCGCCGACCCGTCGCGCACCTTGGCGTTGATGGCTTCGAGTTGTTCAGCGCTGGCCATGCGCACCGGCTGGTGCGTCTCGGGGCAGACCAGGATCTCGATCAGGTCGTCGGCGACGGGCATGGGGCCTCCGGCTAGCGCAGCATCGCCGACGGGTAGTCGAGGATCTTGCGCGCCACGATGAGCTGGTTGATCTGCTGGGTGCCTTCGTAGATGTCGTTGATCTTGGCGTCCCGCATCCACTTCTCCACCAGGTGCTTGGTGGAGTAGCCGGTCGGGCCCAGGATCGCGACCGCTTGCTGGGTGATGCGGGTGACGGCGAGGCCCGCCTTGGCCTTGGCCATGGAGGCCTCGAGGCTGTTGGGCTTGCCCTGGTTCATCATCCACGCCGCGCGCCAGGTGAGCAGGCGCGCGGCCTGGAGCTCCGCCTCCATCTGCATCACATCGCGTTCGAGTGCGGTCTGTTCGGTGGGCGGCGCGTCGTAGCGCGGCGAGCGCCCCTCGCGCTCCAGCGTCTCGAGCACGAAGTCGAGCGCGGCGCGGCCCACGCCGACCGCCATGGCGGCCACGATGGGCCGGCTGGCATCGAACGTGGCCATGGCGCCCTTGAAGCCCTTGTCGCCGGTCTTCTTGGGGTCGCGCTTCTTCACCTCGCTCGACCCGAGCAGGTTGGCAGCCGGCACCCGGCAGTCTTCGAAGCGCAGGGTCGCGGTGTCCGACGCGCGGATGCCGAGCTTGTTCTCGACGCCCACCAGTTCCATGCCGGGTGTACCCGCGGGCACCACGAACGACTTGATGCCGGCGCGGCCGGCCTCCTTGTCGACGGTGGCCCAGACCACCACGAAACCGCCGGGCTGCTGGCTCGCGCCTTCGCCGGCGGTGCAGAAGATCTTGGTGCCGTTGAGTACCCACTCGTCCCCGTCGAGGGTCGCGGTGGTCTCGATGGCTGCGGAGTCCGAGCCGGCCTGCGGCTCGGTGATGGCCATGGCGCCCCAGATCGGATCGCCGCCCTCGTCGCGGAAGTGCGAGAGAAAGCGCTTCTTCTGTTCGGGCGTGCCCGCGGCACTGACCGCCGAGCCGCCCAGCGCGGGGGTCGGCATGCGAAGATAGAGCCCCGCGTCGCCCCAGCAGAGTTCTTCGGCTTGCATGCAGACCTGCACGAAGCCGTCGCCCGGCCCGTCGCTCGAGCCGGTGTGGCCCTTGCGGCCCTCGGCCCAGAACCACTCCACCCATTCGACGGGCAGGTCGTGCTCCTGGTCGTCGTACTTGCGCGAGATGGGGCGCATGCGCTCGCGCGCGACCTCGTGGTACCAGGCGCGCGACTCGGCCGAGCTCTCGGTGGGTTCGAATCCGATGGGCATGGGTTCTCCTAGACGAGCGCCAGGGCTTCGAATGCGGCGAAGCCACGGGCGTTGCGGAGGTGCATCTCCGGAAAGTAGTCGCGGATGTAGCCGTGACCGCCGAGCACCTGCACGGCGCCGTCGGCGACCTCGAGCGCCACGCGTCGTACCTGGTCGTAGGCCAGCGTCGCTTCGCGCAGGGCCGTGTCGCCCTGGTCCAGGCGATAGGCGGCCTCCCAGGTGAGCAGGCGCGCGCCGTCGATCTCGATGGCCATGTCGGCGAGCTTGAAGGCGATGGCCTGCTTCTGGGCCACCTTCACGCCGAACACCTCGCGCTCCTTGGCGTAGTCGCGCGCCACCTCGAAGGCCGCGCGCGCCACGCCGACGCCCGCCGCGGCGAGGGCGACACGGCCCTGGGCGATGATCTGCTGCAGGTCGGCGCCCGCCTCGCCCCCGAGCCGTGCGTCCGCCGCGACCCGCACCCCGTCGAGGCTGAGGGTGGCGGTGGGCAGCGCGCGGATGCCCATGTTGTGCTCGCGCTCGGCCGCCAGGCCGTCCGCATCCCGCGGCACCAGGTAGCCTTCGGCGCCCGACGGGCCGGCGGCGAACACCAGCACCACGTCGTCGCCATCGATCCACGGCACCAGGCACTTCTGGCCGTGCAGAGTCACCCCATCGCCATCGGCTCGTGCCTCGCAGGTGGGCCGGAACGGGTCTGCGCCGAAGTGCGGTTCGAGCAGGGCCAGCGCCCCGGGTACGAAGCGTTCGCTCGCATAGCGCGGCAGGAGCGCTTCGCGCTGCGCATCGGTGCCGAACTGCGCGACCGGCAGGCCTACCAGGCCCGGCGAGAGGATGCCGAGCGCGATGCCCAGGTCGCCCCAGGCCAGCTCCTCGGCGATCAGTGCGCCGAGCACGGCACTGCGTTCGCCGCCGCCTCCGGTCGCTTCGGGCAGGGCGTTGGCCACGAGTCCCAGCTCGTTCGCCTGGGCCAGCACCGACTCGGGAAGCTTGCCCGACTCGTCGGCGTCGCGCGCGGCGGGCCGGATCTCCTGCGCTGCAAATTGCCTCACCGTATCGACGATGAGCGCCTGCTCTTCGGTCGGGTCGAACCCGATCATGTTGCGACTCCCTGGTCTGTTGCGTGCGCGGCGTGGGCGCGTGGCGAATGGGCCCCATGTCCGGAGGCCGGGACTGGGGGCTGAGGGGCCCATCCCGCGGCCAGAACACGCTCCGGGCACGGGCCCTGGGGCCTCTGGGGGTGGATGTCGGCGAGCGCAGCGCTCTCCCGCTCGCGCGGTGTCCGAACCGCGTCGATGATCCACGCTTCGCCCATGGGTCGGCTCCTCGGTCGCGGTGCACCCATGCACCCCGTGCGGCGCATCGGCGCACGGGGCCATGGCGGGGCTTCGGGAGGGGGTCTCCCCCCTCGGGAAGCGCGCCTTCGAAAGGCGGATTCTATCAACGGACACGCCTCGCCGCAGTCGCGGTGTGCACACATCACCGCGGCCTCTCGTCGCGGCCGTGCGCGACGCCCCGAAGTCGCTTCGAACGCGCCCCGAAGGGTTGACTCCCCCCACCCGAATCCCTAGTTAACGAGCGCCGGCGCGGCCCGAAGCCCCGGATGGACCGACGTATCGCCCCCCACCTCGCGGCGGCCGGGCGTTCGTGAGCGTCCCGGAGTGCGAGCCCCGTCGTGCGCCCCTGCCCTCGGCCTCCCGCGAGGCATGGGGAAGGAAAGGGCCCGACGCACGCACATGGGACACCACCGCCCGATCTTCCGCCGTCCGCTGCTTCCCGTCGCCATCGCGCTCGCTGCTGCCGCGTGGGTATTGCTCGACGCGCCCACCGGTACGCCGGCCGAAGCCCAGGCGCCGCGCATCGCCAAGAGCGTGTGCGAGGCCCATGAGCTGAAGGCGCTGAAGGAAGCGAACCCCGATCTCGCCATCGAGATCCCGGCCGAGTTCGACAAGATGTTCCCGTCGCGCGAGGCGTGCGAGTCCCACGACGCCGCATGGGATGGCGACGCGCCCGGCCCGAACCAGCCGATCCCGTTCAGCCACAAGCACCACGCGGGCGACTTCGGGATGGAGTGCCTCTACTGCCACAGCGGCACCGACCGCTCGCAGGCCGCCGGCGTGCCCTCGGTCGAGCTGTGCATGGGGTGCCACGAGCGCTTCGATGCCGCCTACGACGAGCTCGAGGGTATCCAGATCCTGAAGCAGCACTGGGAAGAGCAGCGCCCCATCGAGTGGGTGCAGATCCACCGGCTGCCCGAGCACGTCCAGTTCCAGCACCAGGCCCACGTTCGCGCGGGCTTCGAGTGCCAGACGTGCCACGGGCAGGTCGAGGAGATGGACAAGCTCTACCTGGTTCCCGATCCGCAGTGGTGGAATTGGTGGGCGCTCCCGTCGCAGAAGCTGGAGATGGGGTGGTGTGTCAACTGCCACCGCGACAACGGCGCCTCCCAAGACTGCTTTACCTGCCACTACTAGGACTGCCGATGCCCGAAGTCGACCGTCGTGATTTCCTGAAGCTCGTCGGAGTGGGTGCTGGCGCAGCCGCCGCGTCCGGATGCTCCGACCACGTCGAGCAGCTGATCCCGTACGTGGTCCAGCCCGAGGAGATCACTCCCGGTGAGGCCGTCTGGTACGCCTCCACCTGCACCGAGTGCAGCGTCGGCTGCGGGCTGCACGTCCGTACCCGCGAGGGCCGGCCGATCAAGGTCGAGGGCAACCCCGACCACCCCGTGAACCGGGGTGCGCTTTGCTCCCGCGCCCAGGTCATCGTGGGCCGCACCTACAGCCCGGACCGCTACCGCGGGCCGATGGCCCGGGGCGCCGGTGGCGAGCTCGAGCCGATCTCCTGGGACGATGCCCTCGCCAAGGTCGCCGACGCGATCCGAAAGTCGCCGGGCGCGACCCAGGTGCTGGGCGGCGACCCCGGCGACACCGCCGGCAAGCTGCTCGACCGCTTCGTCTCCGCCGCCGGCCTCGGCGGCCGCACTGCCTACGAGCCGCTGGCCGCCGAAGCCCTGCGCGAGGCGACGCGACAGGTGTTCGGCCAGGCGAGCCAGCCGGTCTTCGACGTCTCGGACGCCGACCTGATCATCGACTTCGCGGGCGAGATGCTCGAGGCCGGACCCTCGCCCATCGAGCACGAGCGACAGTGGGCCGAGGCGCGCGACATCGATGCCCATGCCGACGGTGGCGCCCGTCTCGTGTACGTGGGCTCCCGTCTCTCGCTGACCGCCGGCAACTCCGACGAGTGGCTGCCGGCGCGGCCCGGGAGCGAGGGGCTGCTGGCCCTCGCGCTCGCCAAGATCGCCGCGGGCGAGAAGGGGGGCGTCTCCGGCGAGCTCGCCGCAGCCCTGGCCAGTGCGGACGTCGCGGCCGCGGCCGCTGCGGCCGACATTCCCGTCGCCGACCTCGAGCGCATCGGGCGCGCCCTCGGCCGGGCCCGCAACGCCGTGGCGATCCCGCCGGCACCCGCCCACGCGAGCCGGCGCGCCGTCTCCGCCGCTGCCGCGGTGCTGCTGCTCAACGAGGTGGTGGGCGCCATCGGACGGTCGGTGTCGATTCCCGAAGCCGCGCCCGGGCGCGCCTCGAGCTACCGCGACGTGCTGGCCCTCACCAAGAGCATGCAGGACGGCAAGGTCGGGGTGCTGTTCGTGCACGACGCCAATCCCGTCTACGAGCTTCCGCAGGCCACGGGCTTCCAGGCTGCCCTCGACGACGTCGGGCTGCTGGTGGCGCTCTCGACCGCTCGCGACGAGACGTCGGAGCGCGCTGACCTCGTGCTGCCTGTGCATGCACCGCTCGAGTCGTGGGGAGACCGCCGGCCCCGGCCGGGCGTGCGCGGACTCGCGCAGCCCACCTTCCGCCCGCTGTACGACACCCGCGCGTTCGGCGACGTGCTGCTCGACCTCGGCCGGACGCTGGGTGGCGACGTCGCATCGCGTCTCCCGTCCGGGAGCTTCCGGAACGTCCTCGAGGAGGCCTGGTCCGACACCGACTTCCGCGCCGCACTCGTGCGCGGGGGCGTGTTCGAGGACACGCCGGTGCGTGGGGCTGCGCTCGCAGCCGGCGCCGCACGCATCGAGGTGGCCGCGCCCAAGATGACGGGCGAGGGCGACGTGACGCTCGTGGCGTTCGCCACCGCGAACCTCGGCGACGGCCGCGCCTCGAACCTGCCCTGGCTGCAGGAGGTTCCCGACCCGGTCACCAGCGTGGCCTGGGACAGCTGGGCCGAGGTCAGCCTGAACAAGGCCGAGGCCCTCGGCATCGAGATGGGCGATCTGATTCGCATCGAGACCTCCGCCGGCGCACTCGAGGTTCCGGCCTATCCGCGCGGCGGCATCCGGGACGACGTGGTGGCGGTGCCGATCGGCCAGGGTCACACCGTCGGCCTGTTCGCATCGAAGGAAGGTCAGGGCATGCCGGGGACGGCGCGTGGCGTGAACGTCACCGAAGCCCTGCCCGCCGCCGTGGACGAGGCCGGAGGCCGGGCATGGCTCGTGGAGAGCGCTCGGGTCAGCGCCACGGGGAGGCACCGTCGCCTGCCGTTGCTCCAGTGGAGCGACAACAAGCGTGGCCGCCAGCTGGGCGAGGCGGTTGCCCTGGCCGAGCTCACCGGGGAGAAGAAGGCCGACGCCCATGGCAGCGGTCATGGGGACGCCCATGGCGGCGACCATGGCAGCGACCACGGTAGCGGCCATGGGGACGGCCACGGAGACGCGCACGGCGGCGACCACGGTAGCCACGAGATCCTGGAGCCGTTCGACCCCGCCGATGACGCCGCAGACCAGGCGCTGGCCGATGCCTTTCCCGACGAGAAGTCGGTCAAGGCCAGCCCGTACCGCTGGGGCATGACGGTCGACCTCGACAAGTGCACGGGCTGCACCGCCTGCATCACGGCCTGCTACGTGGAGAACAACATCCCGGTGGTGGGCGAGGACGAGACGCGCCGCGTCCGGCAGATGGCCTGGCTCCGACTGGAGCGGTACATCGGCGATGGCGAGGCCACGCTCGAGTACGGGCGGGCCCACCCCGAGACCAGCCGCGAGAAGCTCGGCGACGTCGACGTCCGCAACTCGCCGATGCTGTGCCAGCAGTGTGGCGCCGCGCCGTGCGAGCCGGTGTGCCCGGTCATCGCGACCTACCACAACGAGGAAGGTCTGAACGCGATGATCTACAACCGCTGCATCGGCACGCGCTACTGCGCGAACAACTGCCCGTACAAGGTGCGCCGGTTCAACTACTTCGACAACCAGCTGACGAAGTGGCCCGAGCCCATGGAGCTGGGCCTGAATCCCGACGTCACGGTGCGCGGCCAGGGCGTGATGGAGAAGTGCAACTTCTGCGTCCAGCGCATCCAGGAGGCGCGCCAGATCGCCAAGTCGGAGGGTCGGCTGGTCAGCGACGGCGACGTGCAGACCGCCTGCCAGCAGACCTGCGCAACCAACGCCATCGGCTTCGGCAATCTGCGAGACGACCAGAGCGAGGTCAGCAAACGCGCCGACAACGACAAGCGCCGCTACTACGCACTGCACGTGCTGAACACGCGACCCGCGGTGACCTATCTGGCGAAGGTCCAGCGCGGCAAGGTCGAGGGGTAGACGATGAGCCCGCCCGCCATGCCCGTAGCCGACACCCTGGTGCCCCAGCCGGCGCCGCCCGACTCCAAGATCAACCGCGACATCCTGCGGGTGATGGAGGGGACGTCGTTCGGCTACTGGCTGTTGCTCCTGATCTCCATCGCAAGCGTTGGCATGGCCGGCGGCATCTGGACCTATCAGGTCTACGAAGGCCTGGGCATCGCCGGATACACGCACCCGCTCTTCTGGGGCGTGTACATCGTGACCTTCGTGTTCTGGGTGGGCATCGCCCACGCCGGCACACTGATCTCGGCGATCCTCTACCTGTTCCGGGCCAAGTGGCGCAACGCGATCAACCGCAGCGCCGAGGCCATGACGGTGTTCGCCGTGCTCACCGCGGCGCAGTTCCTGGGCATCCACGTCGGCCGGATGTGGAAGGCGTACTTCATCCTTCCCTACCCGAACCAGCGTGGCCTGTGGGTGAACTTCAAGAGCCCGCTGATGTGGGACACGTTCGCGATCACGACCTACGCGACGATCTCGATCGTGTTCTTCTACATCGGGCTGATTCCCGACCTGGCGATCGCCCGCGACCGGGCCACGGGCTGGCGCAAGCTGCTCTACACCGCGCTGGCCCTGGGGTGGCAGGGCACGTCGCGCCAGTGGAAGAGCCACAGCCGCTCGGTGCTGCACCTGTCGGGCCTGGCCACGCCGCTCGTGCTCTCGGTGCACAGCGTGGTGTCCTGGGACTTCGCGATGTCGATCGTGCCCGGCTGGCACGCCACGATCTTCGCTCCCTACTTCGTGGCGGGGGCGATCTTCTCGGGCTTCGCGATGGTGCTGACGGTGATGATCCCGGTGCGGCGGATCTACCGCCTCGAGGCGTACATCACCGACTACCACTTCGAGAACATGGCGCGGTTCCTGCTGCTGACGTCGCTGATCGTCGGCTACTCGTACGCCATCGAGTACTTCATCGCCTGGTACAGCGGTGTGGAGGCCGAACAGAGCGCCTTCTGGCTGCGCGCCTTCGGGCCCTACTGGATCTCGACGTGGACGATGATCGCCTGCAACTGTATCGGGCCACAGTTGTTCTGGTTCAAGAGACTCAGAACCCACATTCCAACGCTGTTCGTGGTGTCGACGTTCATCAACATCGGCATGTGGTTCGAGCGCTACGTCATCATCATCACGTCGCTCTCGCGCGAGTACGACCCGGCGGTCTGGGGCGTGTATACGCCGAGCTGGGCCGAACTGGGCATCTTCGTGGGCAGCTTCGGCTTCTTCTCGATGTTCTTCATCATGTTCCTGAAGCTGTTCCCCGTGATCGCGATCTCCGAGGTCAAGGAGCTCGCCATCCACGAGAAGGCGCACGGCGACCACGGCCATGCGCCGGCCGAGGCCTAGGAGAGAGGCATGCCCGCCATCGTCGGCATCTACGACCAGCCCGGACCCACCGCAGACGTCGCCAAGCGGCTGCGCGCCCGCGGCTTCGACGACATCGAGGTCTACGCGCCCGCGGCGTTCCCCGAACTCGACGACGCAGTCGATCCGAAGCCCAGTGGCGTTCGCATCTGGACCCTGATCGGTGGCCTGCTGGGCGTCTTCACCGGCTACTTCATCTCGATCTGGATGTCGAACGACTGGCCGATCATGATCGGCGGCAAGCCCTTCGCGGCGATTCCGACGTACACCATCATCGGCTTCGAACTCACCATCCTCTTCGGTGGCCTCGCGACCCTGCTGGGTCTGCTGGTGGTCGGTCGTCTGCCGTATGGCGCGTTCGGCAAGAACGACAAGGCCTACAGCGCACGATTCTCCGCCGAGGAGTTTGGCGTGGTCGTCGAGTGCAAGGACCGTGACGTGCGAGAGGTGGACTCCCTGATGCGGGCCCACGACGCGAAGGAGGTGAACCTTGTCGAGCGCTAGGCGCATCACCTCACACGGTCTGTTCGGACTCGTTCTGTTGCTCGTCTCGGGGAGCATCGGCTGCTGGGAGCAGTGGTCGGAGAGCTGGTTCCCCCAGATGAAGTGGCAGAAGGCCGTGCAGGCGTTCGAGCGCGTGCAGCACGAGGGGCAGACCGCCGCCTTCATGCCGCCCGAGGGCACCGTGGCCATCGGTTCCGCACCGCCGCCCGTGGGCCGCATGGACGTCGTGGCGGCCGCCGCGATCGAGAACCCCATCGAGCCGACCTTCAAGTCGTTGGCGCGCGGCCAGGAGCTCTACGGCATCTACTGTGAGCTCTGCCATGGGGCCCGCGGCAACGGCGATGGCCCCGTGAGCATCGCCGGCGAGAAGCAGGGGCCGTTCGTGGGCGTGTTTCCGCTGGGTACGGCCACGGGCCAGAGCGACGGGTACATCTACAACGTGATCCGGATCGGCAATGGCGGTCAGCCGGGCTATCAGATGCCCGCGCAGCACCGCATCCCCAGTGAGGATCGCTGGCACATCGTGAACTACGTGCGGTACTTGCAGAAGGGAGGCCAGCCGTGAGCGCCGAAGTCGCGCAGACGCGACCGCTGCCCGCAGCACTCCTCGGCGGATGCGCGGCGCTCCTGGGGCTCGGGCTCGTCGCCTTCGCTCTGGGGCTCGGAACCGACGCCGCCACCACCTGGCGCGCGTTCCACGTGAACTACCTGTACTTCGGGAGCATCGCCCAGGCGGGAATCGTGCTGGCGTCGATCTTCGTGATCGTCGGCGCGCGCTGGCCCGGCCCGGTACGGCGCATCGCGGAGGGCCTCGGCGCCTGGGTTCCGGTGACCCTGGTACTCGGCCTGATCGGATTGCTGGGCCGCGACCACATCTACCCGTGGATCCACGAGCCGCTCCCGCACAAGGCCCTCTGGCTCAACGTGCCCCGCATGGTGATCATGGACGTCACCATCCTCGTGGTGCTCGCGGTCCTCACCCTGATGTTCCTGCGCACGTCGCTGCGCCCGACCCTGCTCACGCTGGCGGAGAGCGGCGAGGGCTTCGGCGCGAGCATGGCCAAGCGCTGGACCGCCAACTGGCGCGGGGACGAGGCCGAGCAGGCTGCGTCCGCCTCGCGGCTCCGTGTCCTCGCGCCGGTCATCTGCCTCGCCTACGCCTTCGGTTGGACCGTCATCGCCTTCGATCAGGTGATGTCGCTGACGCCCACCTGGTTCTCGAACCTGTTCGGTGCGTTCTTCGCCTGGGGCGGTGTCCTTTCGGCGGTCTCGGTCACGACCCTGCTCGCGGTGCTGCATCGCAACCAGCCGGGCATGAGCGGTCACATCACCACCGATCGCCTGCACGACCTCGGGAAGATGATCTTCGCCTTCTCGATCTTCTGGATGTACCTGTTCTTCGCGCAGTACCTGGTGATCTGGTACGGCAACCTCCCCGAAGAGACGCAGTTCTTCCAGGCGCGGCTGGGCAGCGAGTTCCTCCAGGGCACCTGGTACTGGGACGGCTGGTGGGACCGCGTCACCGGCTCGCCCTATGCGGTGGTCACGTTGTTCGCCTGGGTGTGCATCTGGGTGATCCCGTTCTGGTTCCTCCTGGGGCAGCGCCCCAAGAAGACCTGGTGGTTCGTGTCCACCGTGGCGTCGATCTCGGCCATCGGCTTCTGGGTGGAGCGCAACGTGCTGATCTGGCCGTCGCTCGTGCCCGAAGACACCTGGTCCTGGCTCGGCTTCGTACAGGTCGGCATTGCGCTCGGGTTCCTCGGCGCCTTCGCGCTGGTGTTCCTGCTGTTCACCCGGGTCTTTCCAGGGCTGGCCGTTCCGAAGGCCTGACCCGGCTCGGGCACCCTGCCTGCGCCTTTCGGGCACGCCGCCAGGCGCGCGTGACGGGGGCTAGACTCGACGGGTGGACCGACCCGCTGAGAACCCTGGCCTGAACGGCTCCGAAGCGTCGGAGTCGTTCGACGTGGCTCGCCACCCGCCGATCTCGCTGCACGCCAGCGGCTTCCGGCACCCGCGAAGCGGCCTGATGGGCGGCCCCGCCCGGGGTGAGGCGTTCACGCCCTATGCGGACCTCTTGCACGTGGTCGCGGGTCCGCGAGGCGTCCGCATCGGCATGCGCGGGGGCAGCCTGCTGCTCTCGCGAAGCAACCTTCGCGGCACGGACACGGCGCTGCGGCTGGTGGCGGCCCTGCGAGAGCGGGTCGGTGCGCTGCCCGATGGCACCGACCGCCTGGCGCGCATGGCAGCACTCGACCGCGAGGTCCAGGCCCCCCCGCGACGCGGCCTGATGCGCTGGCTGCTGGCGATCTGCGTGGTGGCCTTCGTGCTGCAGCGTCTGTCGCCCTCCTTCGAGGCCACGGCGGTCTTCAGCTCGGACCTGGTCGCGGCCGGGGAGTACTGGCGCCTGGCCACGGCCAATCTTCTGCATGGCGGCATCGGCCATCTGGCGATCAACGGTCTGGGCCTCCTGATCCTGGGCAGTCTGCTCGAGCGGGTCGTCGGCGTCGCGGCCACGTCCCTGGTCGCGGGTGTCTCGGCGGTCGTGGCGATGTCGGCGAGCCTGTTGGCGGGGTACCCGCAGGCCCTCGGCGCATCGGGGATCGTGGCCGGCCTCGTCGGTGCCTTGGTGTGGCTCGAGGTGCGTGCGCCGGAGCTCGTCGCAGCGCCCTACCGCCTGCCCCGTGGTCTGCTCTTCGTGGCGATCGGGCTCGACCTCGTGGTCCTCGGTTTTCTCCCCGGCATCGCGCACTGGGCGCACCTGGGTGGCTTTCTGGGGGGAGGTCTCGCCATGGCGGCCGTAGCGCCCGGGTCGGACGCCCGCCCCGTCGGCAGCCCGGCTTTTCGCAAGCCGTGGCTGCGGGTGGCCAACGGGGGGCTCGCGGCGGGTCTGGTCTTGTCCCTCGGCATGGCCGGCTTCCTGGCCTGGTCGCCGAGCGGCGACGCGGTCCGCATGCGCGCCGAGCGGCTGCTGCGTCTCGAGGGCGTCCACCCGCTGATCCTGAACAACGAAGCCTGGGTCATCGCGGTGGCCGACGACCCCGACCCCGGCGCGCTCGCGGCGGCGCGCGCGTTGGCCGAGCAGGCGGTGGCTCGGACCGGGCGCCGCGACCCGAACCTGCTCGACACCCTGGCGGAGGTCTGCTTCCAGCAGGGCGAGGCCGACTGTGCCGTCGCCACCATCGACGAGGCCATCGCGCTCGCGCCGGGGGAGGCCTACTTCGCCGAGCAGCGACGCCGCTTCCGTGGCGAGCGCGCCGCCGAGGACCGACCGGCACCGCCGACCGAGACCCTGCCCGACGCCCCCGTCCCCGACCTTCCCGTCGGCGACACCCCAGGCCTCCGCGTCTAGGGCGCGACCACCGGGAACCCGTCTAGGGTGCGACCACCGGGAACCCGTCTAGGGTGCGACCACCGGGGCTCCGTCCAGGGCCGGGAATTCGTCTAGGGTGTGACCAGCGGAACCACGTCACCGTCCGCGGCCACCTCGACCTGGCCGCGGAACCCACTGCCCACGATGCGTTCGTACTGGAAGTCGAACACCGGGGGCGGGCGCAGGCGCGTCAGCACCACCTGCCGCACGCCCGCGCGCCCGGCGAGGGCACCGAGGTCTTCGAGCCGAAAGTGCCGCGCGGCTTCGCGCCGCAGCACCTCTGGGCGCTCGGCGCCGGCTTCGAGGGCGGTGTCGAGCGAGGCGCCGTAGAGGGCGCCCACGGCCAGGGTGGCCACGCCCTGGGACAACGCCGCGACGGCATCCGGGTCGGACCCGGCGGCAGCGACGACGATGCCGTGCGCCCCCTGCTCGAGGCGGTAGGCCAGTTCAGGGTGGCCCGCGCCGCCGAGGGCGGCCACACGGACCGACCAACCCGCGATCTCGAACTGCTCGCCGCCGACCAGTTCGGTGGCGTCGAGTCGTGCGCCGCCCGGCGGCAGGCCCCAAGCCGCGCCCTGCGCGGCGAGGCCGGTCTCGTGGGCCCCAGGCAGGCCGGCGGCCAGTGCAGCGGTTCCCTCGGGTCCGTAGACGTGGACGGCGCCATCGCGCGGTGCGAGCCAGCCGGTGGCGAGCAGGTCGTCGAGGCCCACGGTGTTCTCTGGCAGCAGGCTCGTGAGCAGCACGTGGCGGGGCTGCGAAGTCGGGATCTCCGCCTGCCGCAGGGCCTCGGCCACCCCGCGCCCAGCGTCGATCAAGACCACCGACTCGCCCGCACCGACCGCCAGGGCCGGACCGATCCGTGCGGGGTTCTCGAACGTTCCGCCGGTCCCGAGGGCTACGAGCGACGGCGTTTCGAACACGGCGGTCTCGAGGGGGGCCACGTTCGACGAGACGCGTTCGAAGCGCTCGGACACGAAGGTGAGGCCCCACATCACGACGACCACGAGGGCCAGCAGGCCCAGCAGGGTGAGTCGGCTCAAACCGGGCTCCTCGTCGGGGTCATGCCGCTCGATCGAACACGACCGTCGCTCAATCGAACGCGACCGTCGCTCAATCGAAGACCACCGTCTTGTTGTCGTAGACGAGCACGCGGTCTTCGAGGTGCCACCGCACCGCGCGGGCGAGCACCGTACGTTCGAGGTCGCGGCCCTTGCGGACCAGGTCCTTCACCTCGTCGCGATGGCTCGCGCGAATCACGTCCTGCTCGATGATCGGGCCCTCGTCGAGGTCGGTGGTGGCGTAGTGGGCCGTGGCCCCGATCAACTTCACCCCGCGCGCCTGGGCCTGATGGTAGGGACGCCCTCCCATGAAGGCCGGCAGGAACGAGTGGTGGATGTTGATGATGCGGCCGGGATAGCGCCCGACGAAGTCACCGGAGAGCACCTGCATGTAGCGGGCGAGCACGACCAGATCGACCTGCGCCTCGTCGATCAGCGCCATCTCGCGCTTCTCCTGCTCGGCCTTGGTCTCCTTGGTGATCGGAAACACGTGGTAGGGCAGGCCGAACCACTCGGCGACCGGCTGGAGGTCGGGGTGGTTCGAGAGGATCATCGCGATGTCACAGCGCAGCTCGCCGGCGCGGTGGCGCAGCAGCAGGTCGTAGAGGCAGTGGTCGTACTTCGACACGAAGATCGCCACGCGCTTGCGCGCGCTGGCGTGCGACAGCCGCCAGGTCATATCGAAGCGGTCGGCCACTTCGCCGATGCCCGCCTCCAGCGACACCAGGTCGGTGCGCATCTCGACCAGGTCGAAGTGGATGCGCTGGAAGAAGCGACCCGCGGCGGTATCGGTGTGCTGGTCGGCGTCGAGGATGTTCGCGCCATGACCGTGGAGCGTCTGGGCCAGGGCCGCCACGATGCCGCGTTGGTCCGGGCAGCACACCAGCAAGGTGGCTCGGGTCGAGCGGGGATCGGCCATGGCCGCCCAGTCTAGCCAGCCTGGCTCGCTGGGCCGGGCGGGGATCGGCCAGAACAGGGGCGATTGCCCTACGGCGCTCCAGCCGCTCTCGAGCCCAGGACGAGAAAATCCCCGGGAGCGGCCCGTGGGCCCGTGGCGGCTACGGCGGCCGCGCTCCCGGGGACGGTGGCCTGGGACTGGCGCCCCAACCTCACCGGACTTCAACCGAAGATGAAATCGGCAACGATGGCGTCAGAGCGCCGCCACCTCACTCGCCGTAGTTCGACATTGGTCCAATTGTTCACCTCCTTGTCCGGCGGGTTTGCTTCCCACGGGCCCCAGTGACCCGCGTCAGTCCCAGAGTGCTTGCAGGCGCCGTTCCCACCGTCCCTGGGTCGCCCGACCGGAGCCGGACTCGGGAAGGAGTGAGCTTCCCTGGTCCGGATCCTATCCGATGGTTCGCGCCAGACACAAGCGCCATGGGCATCGCGGCCCGCGCGGCCTCCGAAGCGGGTGGGGAGCCGGCAGCGCCCGGTTTGCTGGTACCTTGGCGCGATGGCGGTACACCTGGACGCGATGACGCCCGTGGCGCTCCTGGAGCGCACCCTGCGGGTCTTTCCCGAGCGCACGGCGGTGGTCTATGGGACCGAGCGCTGGACCTATGCGCGCCTGGCGCAGGAGGTCGGCCGCATGGCCGGTGCCCTCGAGCGCGCGGGCATCGTGCCGGGTGACCGGGTGGCGTTTCTCGCGCCGAACGTGCCCGAGTTGCTGGTGGCTCACTTTGCGGTGCTGCGCGTCGGCGCGGCGCTCGTGGCCATCAACACGCGGCTCCAGGCCGAAGAGGTGGGCTACATCCTCGCCCACTCGGGTGCGCGCATCGTCTTCTGCGACCCCGAGCTGGCCGGCCAGATCGTGCCACCCGCCCAGGGCGCGCCCCTCTACGTGAACGTGGAAGACCCCGTCGCCGGGGTGACCGGCTCGCCTCTTCCCGGGCCGACCTACGCCGAGTTCGTGGAGGGGGCCCCGGTCCTGTCCGTGGCGCTGCAGCTCGAGGACGAGAACGCGCTCACCTCGATCAACTACACGTCCGGCACGACCGGCCAGCCCAAGGGCGTGATGTACACCCACCGCGGTGCCTTCCTGAACGCCCTCGGCGAGATGTACGTACACGGCCTCGGCCGTGACAGTGTGTTTCTGTGGACGCTGCCGATGTTCCACTGCAACGGCTGGTGCTTTCCCTGGGCGGTGACCGGCGCCGGCGGCACCCACGTGATGCTGCGCGGCGTCGACCCGGCGCGCATCCTCGAGCTGATCCCCCAGGAGAGGGTCACCCACTTCAACGGGGCTCCCACGGTACTGTTGATGCTGGCCGAAGCGCCCGAGGCCGCGGGCGTGCGCTTCGATCCGCCGGTGCGGGTGGCCACGGGGGGCGCGCCGCCATCGCCGACGCTGCTTGCGCGCATGGAGTCGCTGGGCGTGCGGGTGACCCACCTCTACGGGCTCACCGAGACCTACGGCCCCCATGTCTACTGCGAGATGCAGGCCGACTGGGAGTCGCTCGATCCCGAGGGCAAGGCGCGCGTGATGTCGCGTCAGGGCGTGCCGTACCACCACGCGACCCATCTTCGGGTGGTGGACGACGCCATGCGGGACGTGCCGCCCGATGCCGCCACCATGGGAGAGGTCGTGATGCGCGGCAACAACGTGATGAAGGGCTACTTCGAGGACGAAGCCGCCACCGCGAAGGCCTTCGAGGGCGGCTGGTTCCACTCGGGCGACCTGGGCGTGGTGCATCCCGACGGCTACATCGAACTGCGCGATCGCAAGAAGGACATCATCATCAGTGGCGGCGAGAACATCTCGACGATCGAGGTCGAGCACACCGTAGTCAAGCACCCGGCGGTCCTCGAGGCCGCCGTGGTCGCCATGCCCCACGAGAAGTGGGGCGAGGTGCCGAAGGCCTACGTGGCACTCAAGCCGGGGGCCGAGGCGACGGAGGACGAGATCATCGGCTTCTGTCGCGAGACCCTCGCGCACTTCAAGTGCCCGAAGGCGGTGGAGTTCATGGAGCTTCCGAAGACTTCGACGGGCAAGATCCAGAAGTTCCGACTGCGCGAGAAAGAATGGGCCGGCTACGAGAAGAGGATCCAGGGGAACTGACCATGACGGTTCGCGCGCTCTCCTTCCTGCTCGCCGGCGCGGTGGCGCTGGCCGCACTGCCCATCGCATCCGCTGCCCAGGCACCTTCCGAGCTGCTCGCCAGGGCGATCCAGCTGCGCACCATCTCGTCCCAGGACCCGGCCGAGTTCGATCCCGAGGCGTTCCGCCAGTTCCACCGGTTCGTCGAGGAGGCCTTTCCCCGGGTCCACGCCTCGCTGGAACGCCACCTCATCAACGACTGGAGCCTGCTCTACGTCTGGCCGGGTCGCGAGCCCGATCAGAAGCCGATCCTGCTGACGGCGCACTTCGACGTGGTGCCCGAGGGCGATGCCTCGGCCTGGACCCACCCGCCGTTCGCCGGTGTGATCGCCGAGGGCTACGTGTGGGGCCGCGGCGCCCTCGACGACAAGGCGGGCGTGATCGCGATGCTCGCGGCCGCCGAGCGCCTGCTCGCAGCGGGGTTCCAGCCGCGTCGCACCGTCTTTCTCGCGTTCGGCCACGACGAGGAGATCGGCGGCGACGCCGGCGCGGGCGCCACCGCGGATTGGCTGCGAGAGCGCGACGTGCAGCTGCTCTTCTCCCTGGACGAGGGCATGGCCATCACCGAAGGCGGCGTGGCCGGCATTCCGGTCCCCGTGGCACTCATCGGCATCGCCGAGAAGGGCTACATGACCGTTCGCCTGGTGGCGCACGCCGATGGTGGCCACTCGAGCACGCCGCCGCCGAACACTGCGATCGGTGTGCTCGCACAGGCCATCACCCGGGTGGAGGCGAACCCGATGCCGGCGCGCATCGAGGGCGTGGTGGGGGGCATGCTCGACGCCACGGCGCCGTACCTGCCGACGTTGCAGCGCATCGCGATCGAGCAGCGCTGGCTGCTCGCCCCGCTGGTTCGCACGGCGCTCGAGGCGGCACCCGCCACCAACGCAATGATCCGGACCACCACCGCCGTCACCATGGTCGCAGGCGGTGTGAAGGAGAACGTGCTGCCGGCCACTGCGGAGGCCACGGTGAACTTCCGCCTGGCTCCGGGCGACACCAGCGACGACGTGCTGGCCCACGTGCGCGGGCTCGTCGCCGACCTGAACGTGGTGGTCGAGCCCGACTCCCGCGCCACCGAGCCGTCTCCCGTGGCCGATACCGGGTCGGCCGCGTACCGGCTGCTCGAGACGTCCCTCGAAGAGCTGGTACCGGGAATCGTCGTGGCTCCGGGGTTGGTGCTCGGGGGAACCGACTCGAAGCACTACGCGCCGGTGGCCGACGACGCCTTCCGCTTCACTGCGTTCCGGCTGGGCCCCGACGACATCTCACGCATCCACGGTGTCGACGAGCGCATCGCCGTCCAGAACTTCGACGAGGAGGTGGTGCCGTTCTACGACGTGCTGCTGCGCGGCGCCGAGGCGCTGCCGGCCGACGGGTCGCCCTAGGGCCCCGCTAGGGCCCGGCGTGCCAGACGTCCGAGGCCGTGGGGTCTTCGGGGGCTTCGGCCAGCAGTGCAGGGGGCAGCAGCTCGGCGGCCACCGCCAGCGCGCGGCCCGCCTCTTGTTCGCGCCCTGCCACGTAGAGCGCACTCGCGCCCTGCAGCGCCCGCCCTCCCTCGCTGGCGCGTCGCGCCTCGACGGGAAGCCCGGGCCAGAAGTCGTCGCCCCGGCGTGTCCTGGCCGTGGCCAGGCGTTCCTGGAAGGCCGCCCAGCGCAGGCCGACGAAGGCATCCTGCTTGCCGCGCCGCCCACCGGCGTGACTGCGTGCGGCGCGAAGCTCGATCACGGGCCGGTCGTCGGTGTTGCGCGGCAGGTTCTCGGTGCCCTCGATCGCCGAGAGCGGGCCGGCATACAGGGCAAACGGACCGAGCGGATGGCTCACCCAGCGGTCCATGGCACCGCGCTCGCCGATCTGGATGGCCGCCGCCGCCACCGAGTGAGCGGGCGGTGGATCATCGCGGTAGCCCACCAGGGCAGCGATCGGGTGGCGCCCGTAGAAGTCGCCCCGAAACACCGCGCCCGTCGGAAAGACGTCGTGGAAGGTCGCCGCGATGATCAGGAATTCCTCCTCGCTCAGCTGGTAGAGGGGCAGCCACTGACAGAAGGCGCCGTCCTCGGCGAGGCGCGTGCGCACGGCTTCGAAGTGCTCGCGGGTGAAGAGCGCGCCGGCACCCGAGCGCCAGGGGACGAAGAGGTCGGAGACCACGGCGTCGAAGCGCGCCTGGGTCGCGCGCATGTGGTTGCGCGCGTCGTCCACCACGAGTCGCGTGCCCGGCAGGCCGTAGATGGCGCCGCCCGCGTCGGGCAGGAGTTCGCGCGCCAGGCGGGCGACGGCCGGGACGAGTTCGACGGCGGCCAGCTCGCGCACGTCGTGCAGGCGCGCGGCGGATGCGCTGCTGCCGGTCGCCGTCCCGAGAAAGGCGACGCGCCGTGCACCCGGCCGCAGCAGCAGACCCAGGTGGCCCTGACGCTCCTGGTGGACGCGGTCGGCGGCGCCTCCCAGGGTGTAGTGGTTGTCGATCTGGATCCGCGGGACCTCGTCGCGCTCCACCACGGCCACCAGCCCCGACGGCGTAGACTCGACCTGGCGAAGCGACTCGCCGGGCTGCAAGGGCACCAGCGGAAGCCGGGCGGGCCCGGCCAGCACCATGAGCACGGCTACGCCGGCGAGGGCGATCCCGGCGCGTGCCGGCCGTGCGGGGCCGGGGAGCAGGGCGGCGCCGAGCGCGTAGGCCACGGCGACGGCCTGCATCGCACCCCAGGGCCCGAACGCGGGGAGCAGGAGCCAGGGGCCGGCCAGGGCTCCGGCTGCAGCGCCGAGTGTGTTGGCGAGCAGCAGTCGGCCCACGCGCACCCCCGGCGGCGTCTGGCCGGTGCGCTGGCCCGCTGCAGCGAACGTCGCCGGAAGGACGGCGCCCGCCAGCAGCAGCGGCGGGCCGAGCGCGAGTGCCGCTGTTGCCAGGGCGCGAACCAGGTAGGCAGGCCAGTCGCCCTCGGCACCCAGATAGGTGAGGCCGTCCGTCGCGTGCACGAAGACCCAGGGCAGGGCCGCGCTCGCAACGGCGGCGCCGGCCAGCGACGTTCCCAGGAGAGCGCGCGCGTCGATGCGTCCGGTCCGCAACAGGGTCGCCACGCCCGCAGCCGCCAGGCCGAGCGAGCCGAGGACCACGAAGAGAACCGCGCCAAAGGCCTGGGTGCTCTGGTTCAGCACCAGCGCGAACGCCTGCACGCCGAGCACCTGGAGCGCGAAGGTGCCGAAACCCGAGAGCGCCGCGACGGCGGCCAGGTCGCGAAGCCGGGTAGGGCCCTCGTCCTGGGCCGGATCGTCGCGCTGCACCCCGCGATCGGATTCGCGCGTGCGTTGCGCCCCTTCCGGCGAGAAGGCGGGCAGGCGGGAGAGCCCCAGGGCGCCGAGCCCGGCCGCCGCGAGCAGTCCGGCTCCGATCCCGTAGGACGCGCGCACGCCGAACGCGTCCACCAGCACGAAGCTGGCGAGCGCCACACCACAGGCCGCGCCGAGAACGTGCACGCCGTAGAGCCCGCCGGCGCGCGAGCCCAGCCCGTCGGGTCGGCGCACCACGGCGGCGGAGAGTACGGGCAACGTGGCGCCCAGAGCCGTCGCGGCGGGGAGCGTGGCGGCAAGGGCCAGTGCGAGTCGCGCGAAGGTCAGCAGGCCCGGCTGATCGACCAGCGCATCGTAGGGTCCGTCGAGCAGGCCCCGGCCCAGGCCCAGGAGCACGGGCACCAGCAGCGCCGCAAGGGCTCCCGCGATTTCGAGCAGGCCGTAGGTGCGCAGCGGGTGGCGTACTCGCGCCGCCAGGCGCGCGCCGGTCGCGGCGCCGAGCGCCTGCCCTGCGAGGAACGCAAGCAGGGTGGCACTGGTCGCGGGCGCCGTGGCACCGAGCAGGAGCCGAAGCCAGCGCAGCCAGAGCGTCTCGAGCACCAAAGCGCCTGCACCCGACAACAGGAACAGGAGCGCCACCGGCAGCCACGGGACACTGCCCCGGGGCCGGGTCTCCCCAACCGGGGTCGCATCGCGCCTTCGGTCCAACGGCAAGGGCTAGCGGATGGCGACGGGCGAGACCGCGCCGTCGGCGTCGGGCGGGGCACACACCAGCAGGAACGCCCACTCCCCATCCCGCGCACAGGCCTGGGCCAGGGCGTCGAGCGCGACGCCGCCCACGAACACGATCCCCGTGTGGTCGCGGGCGACCGTGCGCAGCGCCTCGGAGGTCGTGTCGCCTGCGGCGGCGGGCTGCACCTCGACCTCGGGCGTGTCGGCGGCGAGCCAGGAGACCTGCCGCTCGTAGAGCCAGCGCGCGCAGTTGGCGCCGATCCCGGGGGCTGGGGCGCGGCGTCCCGCGGACTCCCCCCCGGCGACCAGCCCGGACGCGAAGCCGGTGCGTACGAACAGGGCGTCGCCCGATTCGAGTGCGACCCCCTGGCGCTCTGCGGTGGCGTCCAGGGAGGCTGGCCCGATCGAGGCGGCGTCGGGGAGCCAGGGACGCCCCGCGGCGTGGGCCACGTCGAGCAGGACACCGCGCGCGACGAGCGCCTCTTGGGGAAGCGAGAGTGCATCCATCACGGGGCGCGGCGCGTCGGCCATGGCCAGGGCCACGGCCGTGCCCCGGGAGGCCAGTCCCATCGCCAGTCGAACGCGCTCAGGCGTGACGAACCCGAGCGCCGGGGCGCCTTCGTGGCTGGCGAAGCGGCCACGGTTGTCGAACAGCCGGGCGGCTTCGTCCGCGGGGGCGCGCGCGCTCACCTGCCTTGCCGCGCCTCGAGGGCGGCTTCGACCCGCGCCACGTCGGCGGGTGTGTCGACCGGGATGCCCCGCCAGCCCTCGACGACCGCCGCGCGGATGGAGAAGCCGTGCTCGAGCGCGCGAAGCTGTTCGAGCGCTTCGGCCAGTTCGGCCTCCCCGTGCTCGAGCGTCACGTAGTTCAGCAGGAACGCACGGCGATAGGCGTAGAGTCCCACGTGCTGCCAGAGCCTCGGTGCGGGCGCGCCAGGCCGTTGCGCCGGGATCGCCAGGCGCGAGAACCAGAGGGCGTTGCCCGCGCGGTCGAGCACCGCCTTCACGCGGTTCGGATCGTCCGCCGAGTCGGCGTCGGCCTCGTGGACCAGGGTCGACATGGCGGCATCGGGTGCGGCGCGCAGCGCTTCGACCGCGGCGTCCACCACGAACCCCTCGATCAGCGGTTCGTCTCCCTGGACGTTCACGATGATCTCGTCCTCGAGTCCTCCGGCCACCTCGGCGATGCGGTCGGTCCCCGTCGGATGATCGGGCCGGGTGAGAACGGTGGGCGCGCCGAACGCGGCACAGGCGTCGGCGATGCGGGCATCGTCGGTGGCGACGACGACTTCGCGCAGCGACTTGGCGCGGCAGGTGCCCTCGAAGACGTGCTGGATCATGGGCTTGCCGGCGATCGGGGCAAGCGGCTTGCCCGGGAACCGGCTCGCGGCGTAGCGCGCGGGGATCACCCCGACGGCGCTGGGGGAGGCCACGCCTCGGGGGCCTCCGGCCTTGCCCTGCGGAGCCTGCCCGGCGCCGCCTTGCCCGGCCACCGAGGTCATGGAACCGATGCTAGCCGATGGGTACATTGGTCGCCGTGGCGACGTCCCCCCGCGCCGTGATCGCTGTCGCGTCCAACAAGGGCGGGGTGGGCAAGACCACGGTCTCGACCAATCTCGCGATCTACCTGCGCGCGCTGCACGAAGACCTGCCCGTGCTGCTGGTGGGCCTCGACGACCAGTCGGTGATCCGTCGGATGTTCCAGCTCGGGGGCGGGCCTGCAGTCGGAAGAGAGCGCAACCTGAAGCATGGCTGGGCAGAGCGCGACCTCTCGAGCGTGATGCAGCTCGGTCAGTACGGCATCCACATCGTTCCGCCGCCCCCAGACACCACGAGCCTCAAGGCGCGGGCCGACGACCCCCGGCTTCTCGGTCGCATTCTCGCGCGCACCGCCTACGAAGGGCTCGTGATCCTCGACACCAAGGCCGACCTCGAGGCGCTCACCCAGTCTGCGCTCGCCGCCGCCGACCTCGCCATCCTCCCCGTGTCGGACTTCGCCGCGCTCGAGGAGGCGGCCAAGGCCATGGCGCTGATGGAGCGCTTCCACGGTACGCAGCCCCGCGGCCGCGTGCTGTTCACGCTGGTCGATCGCCGCACGCGCGTCGATGCCTCGGGGCGCGACCTGTACGAGCGTCTCGTCGAGGCGGTCGACGAGCAGGGCTGGCCGCGCTTCGCCACGGCGATCTCGCGCAGTCCGCGCGTGGAGGCGGTGAACTCCGCGACGGGTACGCCCGGCTCGATCCTGCATCAGGCGCGGGGTACCGGCGTGCACCGGCAGATGCGCGAGCTCGCCGAAGAAGTCTCGAAGCTGCTCGACCTGGGGCCGCTACGCACGCGCGAACCCGAACCGGCGCGAGCGGATCGCGAGGAACCGCCGTCGCTCGGCAGCAGCCTCAAGTCGGCGCTGCTACGGGGATTGGGCGGCGGTCGCACTTGAGAATCGACGAGGAGGGGTGAGGTGACGGCGACCTTTGGGATCGTAGTGGGGGGCGGTCCGGCGCCCGGCATCAATGGCGTGATCGGGGCGGCCACGATCATGGCGCGCCGTCAGGGCGCGCGGGTGATCGGGCTGGTGGAGGGCTTTCGTTGGCTGATGGCCGGCGACACCGGTCGTACGGCCGACCTGCGGATCGGCCAGGTGTCGCGCATCCACCTGCTCGGTGGCTCGATCCTTCAGACCTCGCGCGCCAATCCCACGAAGAACCCCGAAGACCTCGAGCGCGTGGTCGGGGGCCTGGAGAAGCTCGGCATCGACCACCTGATCACGATCGGCGGGGACGACACGGCCTTCTCCGCCCGCCGGGTCGCGGAGGTCGCAGGCGGCCGCATTCGCGTGGCGCACGTGCCCAAGACCATCGACAATGATCTGCCGCTGCCGAACGACATCCCGACCTTCGGGTTCGAGACGGCACGCGAGCAGGCCACGCGCATCGTCTCCCACCTGGCCGAAGACGCGCGGACCGCCGGGCGCTGGTATGTGGCGGTGGTGATGGGCCGCAAGGCCGGGCACCTGGCGCTGGGCACTGCGAAGGCGGCGGGTGCGACGCTCTGCCTGATCCCCGAGGACTTTCCGCCGGGCGAGATCCGCCTCGAGACGGTGGTGCGCCTGATCGAGGGTGCCGTGGTGAAGCGCCTGGCCATGGGACGCGCCCACGGTGTGGTCGTCGTGGCCGAGGGCATCGGCGAGCGCCTCGCGCCCGCAGACCTCGAGGCGCTCGAGTCGGCCGAGCGCGACGAGCACGGGCACATCCGCCTGCAAGAGGTGCCGCTCGGCCGCGTGTTGCGTACCGAGGTGCGCGACTCGTTGGCCGAACTCGGGATCAAGATGACGCTGGTCGAGAAGGACGTGGGCTACGAGCTGCGCTGCGCACCGCCCAACGCGTTCGATCTGGACTACACGCGCGACCTCGGCGCCGGCGCCGTCCGCACGCTGCTGGACGGGCACTCCGGCGTGATGATCACGCGGCAGGGCAGCGAGATCGTGCCGATCCCGTTCGACGAGATGATGGATCCCGAGACGGGCCGCACGCGCGTGCGCATGGTCGATACCGGTACGGGCTCGCATGCCAACGCCGGCGCGCTGCAGGTGCGTCTCGAGCGCGAAGACCTCGAGGAGGGTGCGCATCGCGACGCCCTGGAGAAGACCTCGAGCCTGTCGGCTGAGGCCCTGGCCAAGCGCTACGGGCTCGACTGAGTCTCCGCGTTCGGGCCCGGGCCCGACGGGCCAGGGCCCGCGCGAAGCGCGCGCTCGGCGGCGCGGGCGGCCGCCTCGTCGCGCTCGCGATGCGCTTGCGCGAGACGAAGCTCGAGCGTATCGCGCAGGGCGCGCAGTTCGGCGCGCTCGGCTTCGAGCAGGGCCTGGCGGTTGGGTTGGACCTGCCCCCGCAGCTGCGAGTCGATGCGGCCGATGCGCCGTTTGCCGAGCCCGAGCCACTGTTCGGCCTCTTCGAGCCGTCCCACGCCGACCAGGGCGATCCCGAGTCGCAGTTGGCCCTCGGTGCTCAGCCGGGACTCCATGTGCCGCTGGGCGACGTAGCGCTTGAGGGTGCGCTCGGTACGCAGGTCGTCGGGTGCGCTCGGTCCGAAATACCGGCGCGTGGCACAGGTCGAATCGAACGAGACGTGATCGAACGCGATCAGGCGCCCGGCGTCGAACACGTACCAGGAGGCTCGCTCGATGACGGCCCGACTCACCCGGCCGGTCTTGACCTTGCAGCGCCGCTCGGCCACCAGGGTGACCCGCGACCGGGTGATCGCAGGGTCGTCGGCCTCGATGGTCTGCCAAGGGTCGCGGTCCACACGCATCCGGCGCTGCTCCAGCAGTGTGACGCGCGCGTCGCCCTCGGGTGAGATCTCGAGCAGGGCGCGGACGCTGGCATAGTCCTGGCCGCGGGTGGGCGCCGGGGTCGTCGGTCCGAGCGCGGCGCCGGGAATCTCCACCGGCGGCGACGTGCAGCCGGCGAGAGCCCACATCGCGGCCAGGGCGACTGCCCGCACGCTCGTTCCGGTCCCCCTCACGCCGCGGATCCTAGCGCGCCCGACGGGGGTCGCGCGGCGCAGCCGGGGCGTCGGGGGTAGGATGCGGTGAGGAGGCGGCATGGCCGAGCCGACGCGACCGACGTTCGAACCCGAGTTGCACCCGCGCAACCGCGACTTCACCTGGCAGGCGCCGTCTGGGCCCTACCGGCGGATCTCTGCAGACCAGGCGCGGGCCTGGAGCGAGCAGGGCTACTTCGTGCTTCCCGACGCCTTCGAGGCCGAGACCGTCGCCGAAGTCGCGGAGGCGATCGACCCGCTGGAGGCGCGGGTGGCGGCCTTCCTGAAGACGCGTCCCGACGGCAAGATGCTGATCGCCGAAGACGGCAACATCACCTTCAGCGCCCATCTGGTGCTGCGCTCGCCCGTGTTGCGCGCGTTCTGTGCGCACCCCGTGTTCCAGGACCTGGGCCACGACCTGATCGGCCCCGACGTGCGCCTCTACTGGGATCAGGCGGTCTACAAGAAGGCCGAGAGGCCGCGCGAGTTTCCGTGGCATCAGGACAACGGCTACACCTACGTCGAGCCGCAGCAGTACCTCACCTGCTGGGTGGCGCTCACCGACGCGACCGAAGGCAACGGATGCCCGTGGGTGGTGCCAGGCCTGCACCGTCGCGGGACGCTGCGGCACTGGACGACCGATGCCGGGTTCCAGTGCCTCGAAGAGCGCGAGGATGCCGTGGCCGCGCCGGTGCGGGCTGGGGGCATCGTCGTCTTCTCCTCGCTCACGCCGCACCGAACCGGGCCCAACGTCGAGGGGGGCATCCGCAAGGCGTACATCGTGCAGTTCGCGCCGGATGGGGCGGTGGCCCTGCGCGACGGCGAGGCGCCGGAGGCGCAGAACGACCCCGAGCGGCAGTTCTCGATCCTCGCCCACGGGCAGCCCGTCCCGTGAAACGGCAGCCCGTCTCGTGAGACGGCAGCCCGTCCCGTGAAACGGCGGCCCGTCCCGTGAGACGGCGGCCCGTCTGAGCCGAGGCATGCGCCGTCCGGGCTGGCTCGATCGCCGTTCGCGCCGCGACTTCGTCGCGTGGGCTCGCGAGCATGCGCTGCCGCTGGCGACCCCGCTCGACGGGATGGGACCGCTGCCCGAATGGGGGCGCTACGCATCGTTGCTCGAGGGCCGTCGCGTCGTGCTCCTGGGAGAGTCCGACCACTTCATCCACGAGAAGGTGGACGTGCGGCTGCTCGTCCTCCGATGGCTGGCCGACCACGGGTTTCGCACCGTACTGGAGGAATTGTCGTGCGCCGACGGCGCGCGCATGGCGCGCTATCTGGCGGATGGCGACGAGGCTGCGCTCGAGGGCGTGACGCTCTTCGGCTACCGCGGGGCCTGGCGTACCGACCGGGACGACCGGCCCACCGGCGCGCTCGGGCGGGGCTGGGAGGACGGACGCTACCCCACCGCGGGCATGACCCACGAGCACCGCCGGTTCCTCGCCGGCCTGCGCACGCTCGGCTCGGGGGACGAGGCCATTCGTTTCGCGGGCATCGACGTCGAGACCGTCCCCGGGGTCGGCTACGAACTCGCCGAAGAGATGCTGGGCCCGCTCGCCGGGGCGCCCGAGGTCGACGCCCTGCGCACCCTGCTGGTCCGAGTGCCCGGCGAGACCGTCGAGGAGGAGATCGGGCGCCTCGACGCGGCGCTGGCCGCATGCGCCGACGTGGCGCCGCAGGACGCGTCCCTGCGCGAGGCGCTGCACCACGTCGTGGCCCAGCTTCGGGAGGGCTTCCTGTGGGTGCGCGACGCGCATCCCGTGCCCGATTACGAGGGACTCGCCGATGTGCTCGCCCACCGAGAGCTCGTGATGTGCGCCAACGCGAAGCGCGCGATCAGGGCGCTGCCGACGGGCGAGGGTGCGGTGGTGCTCTCCCACGACCTGCACCTCGCCAAGCGCGACCGCGAGCTTCCGGCGAACGCCTCGGGCCCCGGCGGCGGTCGGACCGCGTGCCTGGGTACCGCCCTCACCGACGACTACGGCGACGCTGTGCTCGGCATCTGGCTGGTCCATGGGCAGGGGGCCGATCTGCAGCCGCTGCCCGACCTGCCTCGCGAACTCGTGCCGCCCCGCGGCAGCTTGAACGAGCTGCTTGCCGAGGTGGGCCCCGCCTTCGTGCTGCCCGCGGCCAGCGACGACCCTCGCGCGCGCTGGCTCGCACGGCCCCAGGACTTCGCGCACATGTACAACGCCACGACGCGGCTGGTGCTGCCGCGGCAGACCGACCTGATCGTCTACGTGCGCGACGTGACGCCGCTTCACGGCGCCCCGGTTCTTGGAGCCGACGGCCCGTCTTCGCCGCAGGGCGGCTAGGCGGCGCCCCGCGTCTGTAGCTCGACGAAACGCCGAAAGTGCCCGTCGGGCTGCTGGAGCAGTTCGGCGTGGGTGCCGCGCTCGATGATCCGTCCCGATTCGAGAAAGAGGATCTGGTCGGCGTCGCGAATCGTCGACAGGCGGTGAGCGATCACCACCACCACGCGGTCGCGGCTGGCCTCGCGAAGTGCACGCACCAGCGCCTGCTCGGTCTCGGGGTCGAGTGCCGAGGTCGGCTCGTCCAGGATCAGGATGGGTGCGTCGCGCACCAGCGCGCGCGCGATCGCCAGGCGCTGCCGCTGGCCCACCGAGAGCTTGCCTCCCCCTCGCCCGAGGGGCGTCTGGTAGCCCTGGGGCAGCTCCCGCACGAACGCGTCGGCGCCGGCGATCTGGGCGGCCCGGCGTACCTCGGTCTCGCTGGCGTCCGGGCGGCCGAGCCGGATGTTGGCCTCGATCGTCGCGTCGAAGAGCACGGTCTCCTGGAACACGAAGGCCACCTGGGAACGGATCGCGTCGCGCTGCACTTCCGCGATGTCCTGACCGTCGTAGCGGACCTGCCCCTGGCTCGGGCGGAGGAAGCGTGGGATCAGGTAGGCGAGGGTGGTCTTGCCGGCGCCCGCGGGTCCGGCCAGCGCGGTGATCTCGCCCACCTTGGCCACGAGGGAGATGTCGGTCAGGGCCTGGGTGCCGTCGGGGTAGTGGACGTCCACGCCCTCGATCTCGACGGCGCTTCGAAGCGGCGCAAGCGCCACGGCGTCCGGCGGGTCGGCTTCGTTGGGGAGATCCATCAGGAAGAACACGCGGTGAAGCCCCATGGCGGTCTCCTGCACGCGAATCCACAGCGCGCCCGCGTCCACCAGGGCGAAGACGAAGATCAGGAAGTACGAGAACAGCAGGCTGAAGTCGCCGGCCGTGATGCGCCCGTCGATCACGAGCCCGGCGATGTACTCGAAGGCGTACGCGCCCACCAGCACGCCTGGGATGCCCGCGGTCACGGCCACGATCATGCCCATGGCCATCTGGCGGCGGTGCCGCGTGAACGACTCCCAGCTGTCGCGATCGAAACGCTGCCGCTCGCGCTCTTCGCCGCCGAGACTCTGGACGGCCAGCATGTTCGACAGGCCTTCCTCCAGGGTGGAGGTCGTCGTCGCCCCGGCCTTGCGGCTTCGCGCGCTGCGCTTGCGCAGTGCGGCCGAGAACGGAAGCGTGAACAACAACACGACGAGCAGGATGCCCAGCGCCGACCCGACGATGACCGGGTGTTCGCCGAACTGCATCTGCAGAACCCACAGCACGAGCAGTGCGAACAGCACCGAGGCCAAGGGGGTGAGCACGATCCGGTAGATCGAGTTGGTGATCGCGGGCGTGTCGTACATCACGCGATACACCGCGTCGCCGATGCGTTCGTCGTCGAAGGCCGTCATCGGCAGCGACTGGATGCGGTCGAACAGCAGCGACCGATAGTGGTGGTTGAGGGCCTGGGTGAGGCGGATCGTGAAGCGCAGGTCGAACAGGCCGAGGATGCCGCTCGCCATGCTGAAGCCCGCATTGGCCGCGTTCTCGGTGTTCGTAGCCTGATCGTGGCCGCTCGCCAGCCAGGCGTCCGCCTGGTCTCGCTCGCCGCCGCCGGTGCCGACGGCGCCGATCAGGAACACCAGCGCGAGCTGTGCGCCGATCGTCCAGAGCAGGATTTCGAGCCGCGAGAGGTCGGCGAGCAGATCGATCAGCGGCTGGATCAGCGCCGGGTAGGGGATGGGCTGCTCGCCGATGGGGATGCCGGTGATCACGTGGTCGATCACGATCTTGACCGGGAACGGCAGCACCAGCAGCGGCAGCAGGCTCACCATCAGCAGCACGAACTTGGCGGCGAAGCGGCCCTTGAGCGGTGCCACGTAGCGGAAGGCGCGCCCGAGCAGGGCCAGGGTCTGGGCGTTGCCGATGTCCTCGGCTTCTTCGAACTGCTCCCTCAAGACCCGCCCCCACCGGCGGCCGCGAGGGCCATGCCTTCTTCGTGCTCCACCAGGGAGCGGTAGATGCCTCCCGGCTGGTTGCGCAGCGCATCGTGGCTGCCGCTCTCGGCGATGCGCCCATCGCGCAGCACGAGGATGTTGTCGGCCCTGCGGATCGTGGACAACCGATGCGTGATCAAGAAGATCAGTCGGCCCTTGCCCCACTCGGCGAGGTTGCGCAGCACCTTCATCTCGGTCTCGGCATCGAGCGAGGCCGTGGGCTCGTCGAGGATGAGGATCGGCGTGTCCTTCAGCACCGCGCGCGCGATGGACAGGCGCTGCCGCTGGCCCGTGCTGAGCTTGGTGCCGCGCTCTCCGAGCATGGTGTCGTAGCCGGACTCGAGCTTCTCGATGTACTCGTCGGCCACGGCGACGCGCGCGGCCTCGCGCACCGCCTCGTCACTCGCGTCCGGCACCGCATATCGGATGTTCTCGCGCACGGTGGTGCCGAAGAGCAGGTTCTCCTGCAGCGCCACCGCCACCTGGTCGCGCACGCTCGCCACTTCGAAACCCCGCAGGTCTTCGCCGTCGACGACGATGCGCCCAGCCTGGGGTTCGAACAGGCGGAGCAGCAGGGCGAGCAGGGTGGTCTTGCCCGAGCCCGTCGAGCCGACGATCGCGTTGATGGTGCCCACCTTCGCGTCGAAGCTCACGTCCTCGAGGGCTGGCCGGTCGGGCTCGTAACGAAAACGCACGCCCTCGTAGCGCACGCCCTGCCGCACCGTCTCGAGCGGCTTGGATGCGGCCGTGTCCTGCACCTCGGGCTCGCGGTCGAGCAGCTCGAACACGCGGTCGAGGCCGATGGCGATGTCCTGGGTGCGGCCCCAGGTACGCACCAGGTGGCGCAGGTTGCCGACCCCCTGGCTGAACCGGTCCTTGGCGGCGTTGTAGAGCCCCAGCGTCCAGGCGGTGAATCCGAGGAAGGGCACGGCCAGCGATCCGCCCTCGAGGGTCTTCCAGGCGAACCAGCCGCTCGCCAGCACCAGGGCCGAAATCGTGACCCAGAACAGCGCGACGTTGAAGAACCCGAACAGCCGGCCTCGCACGTGGTAGGCCGCGTCGAAGGCGCCGTGACTGGCAGCTTCGAAGCGCTCCAGTTCGAACCGCTCGGCGCCGTAGGCCTTGATGACCTTGATTCCCGCCAGGGTCTCCTGGATGCGCGAGGTCAGCGCGGCGTTCTTCTCGCGCGCGTTGCGGAAGCCCACGCGCAGCCGCCTCGAGTACCACGCGCCGAGACCGAGCAGCGGCGGGACGACCAGACCGAAGGCCAGGGCCAGCCAGGGATTGAAGAAGGCCAGCGTGCCCAGGACGAACAGGAAGCGCCCGATGGTCTGCACGGGGACCAGCACCAGCACGTCGATCAGCTGCGTCACCATCGCGCTGTCCTGGTACATGCGATAGATCGCGTCGCCGATCTGGTTGTCGGCGTGGAAGCGCAGCGACAGCGACTGGAGGCGGTCCACCATCTCGAGCCGCAGGATCTGGTTCACGCGCTGCAGGATCCAGACCTGGTAGTAGTAGAGCCCCATGCCGATGGGCGTGGTCACGATCGCGATCCCGACGCTCATGACCACGACCCTTCGCAGTACGGCGCGGCGCGCGTCGGGGTCGAGCGCGTCGCCCGCCGCATAGACGGCGGGGTCGAGCATCATGAACCACGCCTGCTCGCCGGTGAGGGGCTTGCCTTCGAGCACGCGGGTCCAGAAGGCGTCCATGAGCCACAGGCCCACGGGCAGGAAGATCAGCGCCAGCGTGCCGAACCCGAGGAACAGCATCAGCAGGTGCTTGCGCACCGGGCGCAACAGCGGGATGCAGCGCCCGAGCAACTTGAGCACGAGCCGAAAGCTCAGGCGGTCTTCGCCGCTTCCCGTGCCGAGCTGGTCGAGGGAGAGTTGGGGTTCCTGCGTCACGCGCCTTCTTCGAGCCGTCTCGGTCGGTGGCCACTGGTCTTCTGGGCGCGTGGCACCACGCCGGGACTCCCCCAAAACCGCCACGGGGGATGCTAGCAAGCCCAGGCGGGCGTCCCGTTCGGGGGTCGCAGCCCTCCTGGGAAGACGTGCTGGCAGGCCGGTGCGTTTCAGCCCGGCAGGCCGGTGCGTCTCGGCCCGGCGGGCCGGTGCGCCTCGGCCCGGGCGTGGAGCTGGCGAGGTCTCTAGAGGCGGATCCGCCGCTGGGCCCGGCGTCCGCCTACCCGAGACAGGATGCCGCCGGCCGCCATGCCCAGGGACAGGATCAGGGCGCCGGTGAGCCACTCGGCCCAGCGCTCGCCCGCGCGCAGGCGCGCGTTGTCCTTGGCCAGGCGCTCGATCTCGCTGCGCTGCTCCGAGTCGTCGCCCGACAGCGACTCGTTCTCGGTCTTCAGGCGTTCGGCATCGGCGCTGGTCTTCTCGAGCTGCGCGCGCGCACGGGCCAGCTGAGCCTCGAGCTGGGCCACCCGGGTGGTGGGGGGTGCCTGGGGGTCCAGGTAACCCGCCGCAATCCAGCCTTGCTTGCCGTCGTCGGTGCGCACCTGCGTCCAGCTCGCGCCGCGCTCGACGATGGTGACCCCTTCGCCCGGCGCCACCACACCCAGGATGCGGAAGGTGCTACCGGCTCCGGTTCGCAGGTTGAGCGGCGCCCCGCGCACCCAACCCTTCTCGGCGGACGCGGCGATCGGAAGGGCGAGCAGCAGCGCCGCCCAAGCGATCCCGGCCAGCGTGGCCCGAAGGCTGGGCGCCGTCGGTCGCCAGCGTTTCATGCGAACTCTCCCCCCGGCATGCTCGCACCCCTCGGGCGCGGAAGGCCGGAGTGTATCGGGATCGGAGCACCACGCGAGCGACGTCGCCGAGTGTCGGGAATCGCCCACGGGCGTCTCGAAGCGCGCGCCGCGAGGTAAGCTCGGGCCATGCGCATACGCGTTCGCGATACGACCCTCTTCTTCGACGTGGAGGGGGCGAAGCTCGTCCCCGACGGCCCGACGATGCGGGAGAAGCCCACGCTGATCCTCCTGCACGGCGGACCGGGCTTCGACCACTCCGGCTTCAAGCCCCAGTTCGGCGAGCTCACCGACCTGGCTCAGGTGATCTACCTCGACCATCGCGGCAATGGCCGGAGTGACCGCAGTGACCCCTCACACTGGACGCTCGACGAGTGGGCCGACGACCTGCGGGCCTTCTGCGAGGCCCTTGAGATCGAACGGCCCGTGGTGCTCGGGCAGTCGTTCGGCGGCATGGTGGCCATGGCCTACGCCGCGCGGCACCCGGATCACCCCGGGAAGCTCGTGCTCTCGAGCACCTCGGCGCAGATGCGCCTGGACCGGATGCTTCCGACCTTCGAGCGGCTGGGGGGCGAGGAGGCCCGCGCCATCGCCGAGGCCTACTGGACGGCGCCCGGGGACGAGACGCTCCGCGACTACGCCCGCGTCTGCCTGCCGCTCTACAACCGCACGGGTCAGGACCCGGACCGCAACGCGCGCACGGTCTGGAACTTCGAGGTCCTGCTGCACTTCGGAAAGGGTGAGGACGGCACCATGAACCTGTTGCCGGGCCTCGCGCAGGTGGCGTGCCCCACGCTGGTGCTCGCCGGAGAAGACGATCCCGTCACGCCCGTTGGGGACGCCGAGGACATTGCCGCCGCCATCCCGGCGCCCCACGCCACGCTGCGCCGCTTCGCCGACTGCGGACACGGGGTCTTCCGCGACGACCCCGACGCGGGCATGGCCGCGATCCGCGAGTTCCTGGAGCAGGGCGCCTAGCTCGCGCGGGGCGCTCGCGCCGCCGAGGGGCTACGACTCGAGCACGTACTGAAAGAGGATCGGTGCCACGATCGTGGCGTCGGATTCGATCACGTGCATCGGCGTCGAGACGTCCAGCTTTCCCCAGGTGATCTTCTCGCTCGGAACCGCCCCACTGTACGAGCCATAGCTCGTGGTGGAGTCGCTGATCTGGCAGAAGTAGGACCAGTAGGGACACGGGCGCCGCATGTCCTGATGGATCAGCGGCACCACGCAGATCGGAAAGTCGCCCGCGATGCCGCCGCCGATCTGGAAGAAGCCCACCGAGCCGTGGGCCTCGGAGGCCGGCACCGCGCGCAGCGCGACGTCGTCGTGTGCTTCTTCGCGTCCCACGCGCTCGAGGTCCATGACGCCCTTGCCGAGGGTCTCGCGCGTGTACCAGTCGGCCAGGGCCGCCATGGCTTCGAGGCCGCTGCGCACGGTGTGCATGCTCTCGAGGCGCCCGCGCAGGACGTTCGATACGAACACGTTGCCGAGGGTCGAGTCCTCCCAGCCCGGGACGAAGATCGGCAGGTCGCGCTCGGCGGCGGCCAGAAGCCACGAGTCCTGGGGGTCGATCTGGACCTTGCCGTCCAGCCAGTCCTCGCGCAGCAGCTGGTAGAGGAACTCGTGCGGAAACAGGCGCTGGCCTTCACGCTCGGCGCGCTGCCAGAGCTCGAGCACGGGCCGCTCGATCACGCGAAAGGCCTGCTCTTCGGGGATGCAGGTGTCGGTCACCCGGTTCAGGCCCCGCCGCTCGAGCTCCTTCTCGTGCTCGGGGGTGAGATTCCGGTAGTGGGGGACGCGCTCGTAGTGGTCGTGGGCGACCAGGTTGAAGACGTCCTCCTCGAGATTGGCCCCGGTGCAGCAGATTGCGTGCACCTTGCCCTGCCGGATCATCTCGGCGAGCACGATTCCGAGCTCGGCGGTGCTCATGGCGCCCGCCATGGCCAGGAACATCTTGCCGCCGCCGTCGAGATGCCGGACGTAGTCGTCGGCGGCGTCGCGCAGGGCGGCCGCATTGAAGTGCCGGTAGTGGCGGCGGACGAATTCGCGGATGGCCAATGCGGGCGCGCCTCCGGAAGGGAGGGGCGATTCTAGGCGGCGGGGCCTCGGCGGCGCCAGCCGGTATCCTCGCCAGGACGCCACTGAACCCGGGAGACGCGCCATGGTCCTCCAGGCCCGCTCGGTCCTGCCGGTCCTCATCGCCGTGCTCGTGGCCGCGGCCGCCACCGGGGCGCGGTCGGAGGTCGCCTCGGCGCACGACCCCGCCGACCCGTGGAGGGACGATCTGCGGCCGATCACGGCCGCGGATTGGGACGCCGGGTCCGCGGCGCACCTGCTCGAGCGCGCGGGGTTCGGGGGCACGCCCGAGGAGATCGCGGCGATGGCCGCGCGCACCCCCGAGGAGGCGGTGGCGCACCTGGTGCGATGGCAGCAGGTCGCCGACGTGCCGCTGCCCTCCTTCAAGCCCTCCGGGATCTTCCCGTCCGACGGCTTCGTCCCGCCGCTCGACGGCGATCTCGAGGGGATCGCGGTACGGGCCTTCTTCACCCGGCGGGGCCTGGGCGTGAAGCTCGGTTGGCGTCTCGGCGGGCCCTGGCTGCAGCCGCTCTTCGACCAGTTCTTCTACCTGCTCTTCGCCAACGGCCTCGAGACCGCACGTCTCGCGCAGTTCGAAGCCGACCGCATGGTGCGGACCCGTCGGCCGCTTCGCGAGAAGCTCGCGCTCTTCTGGCACGGCCACTTCGCGACCGAAGTGGAGAAGGTGCGCGACTACCGCAAGATGGCGGCGCAATACGAGCTGTTTCGAGAGCTGGGCACGGGTTCGTTCCGCGATCTGCTGCGCGCCGTGGCGCGGGATCCGGCGATGCTGATCTACCTGGACGGCGCGAAGAACGTGCGCGCCGCCCCCAACGAGAACTTCGCCCGCGAGCTGCTCGAGCTGTTCACCCTGGGACCCGGTCCCTACGACGAGCACGACATCAAGGAGGCCGCCCGGGCCTTCACGGGCTGGAACCTCGCCGGCAACGAGTTTCGCCTGCGGCGCTTGCAGCACGACCGCGGCAAGAAGTCCTTCCTCGGGGTCGAGGGCCGTCTCGATGGCGACGACGTCATCGACGTGATCCTCGATCACCCACAGACCGCACGCTTCCTCGCCGCCAAGCTGTACCGGTATTTCGTGCGACAGGACCTGTCGGAACCCGTGCACGACGCCCTCGCGCAGCGGCTGCGCGAGGCCGACTACGAGATCGCCCCTCTGCTCGAGACCCTCCTGCTCTCGCGCGACTTCCACAGCCGGGCCACGCGCGGGTCGCACGTGAAGAGCCCCGTCGAGCTCGTGGTGTCGACCTGGCGCAAGCTCGGCGTTCGGGGGCTCCCCGGCCTGCCGGTCTTCTCGCTCACGACGAAGAACCTGGGGCAGGGCCTGTTCGAGCCGCCCAACGTGGCGGGTTGGTCCGGCGGGCGCGCCTGGTTGAACCCGTCCACGCTCACCGGAAGGCAGAACTTCGCGCGCCTGGTGCTGTTTCCCGGTGAGCAGCCGCCTCCGGACCAGACGCTCCACGAGATCATCGTGACCGGTTCGGTAGGCCCGGAGATCTACCAGCAGATGGCACGCATGGACCTCGAGGGTCGGCAGGGAGAGCCGGTGGCGATCGATCCCGCCATGGCCGGGATGCGGCGTCAGGCGGCGGCTACCCAGGGTGCCTTCAGCCTGCCCTGGGCGATCTGGAACGGCGCCGACAAGGCGATCGGGGCCGTGCGCCTGGGCGACCTGGCCCACGCGCGTTTCGAGGTGGGTGCGCTGGTGCGCGGTGCCGGGGCGCGCGACGCGCGCGGTGCGACCGAGATCCTGGCCCGCCGGTTCCTGGCGAGTCCCTTGTCGGAGCGTCAGCAGGAGCTGCTCGCCGGGCAGCTGTCGGCGCGCATGGGCGGCGACGGGTTGGATTGGAGCCGTCCGGAGATCGAGCAGGACCTCCGTGAGCTGCTGCACCTGATCCTCTCGTTGCCCGAGTATCAGGTGTCGTGGTGCGCGCGCGTGAGGGCGCCGGCATGAGTCCGACCCGACGCGAAGTGCTCCGAGCGGGCCTGGGCGTGGCCGGGCTCGCGGCCGGGGTACCGCCTCTGTTTCGGCGAGCGGCCTGGGCCGAGACCGCAGCCGCCCTGGCGGGACGCGAGCGCCACCCCGAGCGGATCCTCGTGGTGGTGGAGCTCGCCGGGGGCAACGACGGCCTCAACACGGTCGTCCCGCACCGCCAGGACGCCTACTCGCGAGCGCGTCCCAGTCTGCGCCTGACCGCCGACGAGACGCTGCCGCTCGAAGGCGACTTCCGGTTGCATCCCGGCCTCGCCTCCGTGGCCGCCCTGTATGCCCGCGGCCGCACCGCGATCGTCCATGGTTGCGGCTACGCGCGGCCCGACCGGAGCCACTTCACGTCCATGCGCTACTGGCACACCGCTGCGCCCCACCGGACCGAGCCCCTCGGGTTCCTGGGCCGGACGGCAGACGCGCTCTGGCCCGAGGGAGGCGAGGCGCGCGTCGTGAACCTGGGCCAGCAGGAGAGCCCCGCGGTCCGTTCCCGCCACCAGGCGCCCATCGTGTTCGCCGATCCGGCCGAGTACGCCCGCCATGGGGACCCGTCGGCACAGGAGGCCTACGACCAGCTCCTCGCCCAGGGCGGCTCGCGCAACGATGCCGTGGACTTCGTGCGCCAGCTCGCACGCACCGCGCGCGATACCCAACGGCAGGTGCAGGATGCGACCGCGCGCTACACGAGCCCGGTGTCGTACGGGGTGCCGTTCCCGACGATCACGCGCGACCTCAAGAACGTGGCCGCACTGCTGGCCGCCGGCTTTCCCGCGAGGGTCTACTACCTGAGCTTCTCCGGCTTCGACACCCACGCCGACCAGCTCGGACGCCAGAACCTGCTGCTCCAGTACTTCGGAGACGCCATGGCCGGCTTCCAGAACGACCTCGAACGGATCGGTCTCGACGACCGCGTGCTCACGATGGCGTTCACCGAATTCGGTCGGCGCGTGGCCGAGAACGAGAGCGGCGGCACCGACCACGGGACGGCCACGCCGGTCTGGCTGTTCGGCGCGAACGTGGTGGGCGGCCTCCACGGACGCTTCCCGGACCTGGAAGACCTCGACGACGGCGACCTGCGCTTCACCACCGACTTCCGGCGTGTCTACGGCGCGGCGCTGCAGTGGTTGGGGGCCGATGCGGCCGCGGCCCTCGGGCCCGGCCACCCACCGCTCGGCGGGCTGGTTCGCGCCTAGTCCGAGCGCTCAGTCGCTGGATCGACGCGCGATCCCCTTGATGCTGCGCTTGCGCAGGCGGGTGGCTTCGCGGTGGGCGTCCTCTGCGCGGGCGGTGAGCATGACCTGCGAGTGTCGGGCCTTCTTGCCCTTGTGCGGTGAGAGCTTCTGATAGGTGCCGTCGGCCTGCATCTCCCAGGCCCCCACGCGGTCGGCGAGCTGGACGTCGAGGACGTAGCGCAGCTCGGCTTGCAGGCGCGGGTCGCTCACCGGTACGACGGTCTCCACGCGGCTCTCGAGGTTGCGCTTCATGCAGTCGGCGGAACCGATGTAGTACTCCTCCTCGCCGCCGGCGCGGAAGTAGTAGATGCGCGCGTGCTCGAGGAAGCGGCCCACGATGCTAATCACCCGTGCGCTCTCCGAGAGCCCGGCGATGCCCGGGCGCAACCGGCAGCTGTCGCGAACCAACAGGTCGACCGCGACGCCCGCCTGGGACGCGCGGTACAGCGCACGGGTGACGTCGGCGTCTTCGAGGGCATTCATCTTGAGCTGGATCAGGCCGGGAGAGGCCTCCGAGTGCAGCTCGATCTCGCGGTCGATCTTGTCGATCAGCGCGCGCTTGAGCAGGGTGGGAGCGGGCAGCACCTTGCCGTAGCGGCGCTTCGGCTTGAAACCCGTGGTCAGGTAGTTGAACAGCTCGGTCAGGTCCTCGCCGATGGCGTCGTCGCTGGTGAGCAGGCCCACGTCGGAGTAGATGCGCGCGTTGCCGGCGTGGTAGTTGCCGGTGCCCAGATGCGCGTAGCGGCGCAAGCCGTGGTAGTCCTGGCGGACCACGAGGATGACCTTGCAGTGGGTCTTGAGACCCACCACGCCGTAGGTCACGTGGATGCCGGCTTCTTCCAGGCGGCTCGCCCAGCGGATGTTCGCGTCCTCGTCGAAGCGGGCCTTGAGCTCCACGACCACCGCCACCTGCTTGCCGTTGCGAGCGGCCTCGACCAACAGGTCGATCACGTTGGTGTCCTCGGACGTGCGGTACAGGGTCATCTTGATCGCACGGACCTTCGGGTCCTGGGCCGCTTCGCGCAGGAACCGGTCGACCGTGGAGGAGAACGACTCGTAGGGGTGCTGGATCAGCATCGCCCCGGCGTCGCGGATCTGGTGGAAGAGGTTGCGGTCGCGGGTGATGCGCGGGTGGTCCACCGGGTGGTGCGGCGGATCATGGAGGTCCGGGTAGGGAAGGGTGGCGATCTCCATGAGGTCGGCCATGCCCAGCATGCCGTCGAGGACGACCACGTCGTCCACCTCGTCGAGGCCGAGTTCGGCGGCGAGCATGCCTCGGTGGAAGTCGCTCATGCCGCTGCCGGCTGCCATGCGCACGATCGGGGCGAAACGTCGCTCGCGAAGCTCGGTCTCGATCATCGCGAGCAGGTCCTCTGCGGTGTCCTCGTCGCGCTCGGTGTTGGCGTTGCGGGTGACGCGGAACAGCTCGCAGCTCTCGATCTCGATTCCCGGAAGCAGCAGGTCGAGGTTGTGGGCCATCACCTCCTCGAGCGGGATGTAGACGGCCTCTTCTTGCACGCGCAGGAAGCGCTGAATGCCCGAGCCCACCGGCACCTTGACGCGCGTGAGCGAGGGCGTGTCGTCGCGCGGGTGGCGGACGGTGAGCAGCAGGTTCAGGGACAGGTTCGAGATGAACGGGAACGGGTGGGCCGGGTCCATCGCCTGGGGCGTGACCAGCGGGAAGATGTTGCGCAGGTAGTAGTCGCGCAGCCAGCTCTGCTGGTCCGCCGTGAGGTCGTCGTGACGCGCGAGCTGGATGCCCGCGTCGCCGAGCTCCTTTCGCAGCTCTCGAAGCAACGCCTGCTGGCGCAGGTTGAGTTCGCGGATCACCTCGGCGCACTCGGCGATCTGCTCTTCGGGGGTGCGCCCGTCGACGGTGCGGTCGCGCACACCCGCGGCGACCTGCTGCTTGAGGCCGCCGAGCCGTTTCATCACGAACTCGTCCAGGTTCGCGCTGACGATCGCGAGGAACTTCACGCGCTCGAGCAGCGGCGTGCGCGGGTCTTCGGCTTCGGCGAGCACGCGCTCGTTGAACGAGAGCCAGGTCAGCTCGCGGTTCAGGTAGTACTCGGGCCGCGACAGGTCGTGGCCGTCGCCGGGCTCCGGGACCGGATAGGACACACCCGAGCGCGGGCCCCGTCCAACGGTGGCGGGGCGGGGCGTGGCTTCGGGGTCGGTGGCCAATGGGGGGTCTCCTGGGAATACGACATTCTATCGGCCACCCAGCGCGCATGGCAGCAGCGCGATCCCCCCGGAAGCCAGGACGGCGCGGCCCCGCGGGGCGAGCCTCGTTCCCTCGAACCGGGGCCGGGGGCTTCGCTTGCGCGGACGCCAGGGGGCGTCGGCTGCGAAGGGTGCGATGGCTCCCCGGGCAGGACTCGAACCTGCGACCCAGCGGTTAACAGCCGCTTGCTCTACCAACTGAGCTACCGGGGAACGGGCGGCGGATTCTAAACGTCCACCGCGTAGACCACCACCTCGGCCTCGCGGCCGGGCAGCTTTCGCGTCCCGGCGAATCGCTGCGTCACCGTGTCGCGGGTGCGCCGCCAGACGGCCTCGGAGACGAGCACCTCGCCGGGGCCGGCGAGCGCCTCGAGGCGCTGCGCCACGTTCACGGCGTCGCCGATGGCGGTGAAGTCACTGCGCCGATCGGAACCGATGGTCCCGACGATGACGCGACCCACGTGCACGCCGATGCCCATCTCCACGGCCACCCCGCCGGCGCGTTCGCGCAGGGCCTGCTGCAGGTCGCGCGCCGCCTCCACCGCAGCGAGCGGGTGGTCGGGCGAGGGCATGGGCGCGCCGAACCAGGCCATGACGGCATCGCCCATGAACTTGTCGATGGTGCCGCCGCGGCGAAGGATGCAGTCCGAGGCCAGCTGAAAGACCTCGTTCAGCAGCGAGACCACGTCCTTCGCCTCCATGCCCTCGCTCAGGCGCGTAAACGACCGCACGTCGGCGAACAGCAGGGTCACCTCGGTCTCGGTGCCCTCGGGCACGATGCCGCCGGGCTCGGACAGCACGCGGTGCAGCACCCAGTCGCTCGCGTAGCGCCCGAATGCATCCTGCACCCGCGCGTGGTCCTGCAGGGTCTCGCCCAGCTCGTTCACGGCCCGGGTGAGCAGGCCGATCTCACAGCGGCTGGTGGGAGGCACCCGCGCGGCGAGGTCGCCCGCGGCCAGTCGCGAGACGCCGATGCGGAGCCGCTCGAGCGGCCGCACCAGGCTGCCCACCAGGAGCGACGCCGCCAGCGCCCCCACCAGGGGAAGCAACGCGGCGGCGGCCGGCAGAGCCGCCGGCCAGGCGTGGGCGACGGCGACCAGGGCGGCCGCCAGCGCGGCCAGCAGCCCCAGGACCATCGTGGCCAGGCGCGTTCGCAGCGAACTCACGCCCTGCCATCGGCAGAACGGCCCCCTGAGCGGAGCCCGACGGGTGGGACCGCCCCCGGCTAGTCGCCGGCCAGCAGCTCGAAGCGGATCTCCAGCACCTCGAACTCGCGGGTCCCCTTGGGAACCTTGACCTGCACGGTGGCGTCGCGCTCCTTGCCCATCAGCGCTCGGGCCACGGGAGAGGTCACCGAGATCTTGCCACTGGAGACGTCTGCCTCGTCCTCGCCGACGATGGTGTAGGTCACCTCCTCGCCGGTTTCCGAGTCCTCGAGAGCCACGGTGGCACCAAAGCTCACGCGGTCGGTGCCCTGACCGGTGCCATCGATCACCTGGGCCCGCGCGAGCTTGTCTTCGACGAGCGCGATGCGGGCCTCGATGTGGCCCTGGCGCTCCTTGGCGGCGTGGTACTCGGCATTCTCCGAGATGTCGCCGTGGGCGCGCGCCTCCTCGATCTCACGCACGATCCGGGGGCGCTCCTCGGACTTCAGACGCTTGATCTCGGCCTCGAGGCTCGCGTGGCCACTCGGTGTCATCGGGACCCGGTCGCTCATGTGCCCCCAGAAGCGAGCCGTCTCGCTGGCAAGCGCAGGCTCGGGGTCCAAGACGCGCAATCGACGCCCGTCGCGGGGTCCAAAATGCGCAATCGACGCCCGTCGCAGGGCGTCGATCCACCAAAAAGGCTACCGACTGGCCCCGGTGGTCGCCATGGAATCAGGTCCCCTCGGGGCGGGGAACGCGCCGCAACGCCCGTTTCCCGTCGGGCTCTCGCTGGGCTTCTATGCGCTGATGGCCGCAGCCGGGGTCGCCTGGCGCGCCCTGGCCTCGGGAGAGGCCGCGTGGCTCGCGCCGGGTGCAGCGCCGCCCTCGGCGGAAGGGCTGCTGGGCCAGGGGGCACTCGGGGTCGCCGTAGGCCTGGTGGTGGTCGCGGGCTCGCGTCTCTGGACGCGGCACAGCCCAAGCGGCCAGCGCCTGTCCGACGCGCTGGCCGCGACGCTCGGGCCCCTGCCGACGCGAACCGTGGTGTGGCTCGCCCTCGCGAGTGGCCTGGGTGAGGAGATCCTGTTTCGCGGTGCGCTCCAGCCCCAGGTGGGCCTGGTGTGGGCGAGCCTCGTGTTCGCCCTGGCGCACTTCCTGCCCCGTCGCGAATTCGCGCCGTGGGCGGTGTTTGCGCTGGTGGTGGGCGTGCTCTTCGGCGCGCTGTTCGATTGGACCGGCAGCGTGGTGGCGCCGGCCGTCGCACACGTCACCGTGAACGCCCTCAACCTGCACTGGCTGGCGAACTCGGATGCCGCCAGACGCTCGCCCTAGGGCGTCTCGGGCAGCGCCGCGATCGCGTCCATCTCGACCGCGGCCCCGAGCGGCAACGCCGACACGCCCACGGTGGCCCGTGCCGGCATGGGTTCGCGGGCGAACGCCCTGGCGTAGACCGCATTCACCCGCGCGAAGAGCGACAGGTCGGTCATGTAGATCGTGACCCGCAGCACGTGGTCGAAGCTGCACCCCGCGGCCTCGAGCACCGCGCGCAGGTTCGCGAGCACGCGCTCGGCCTGCGCCTCGATCTCTCCGTCCACCAGCTCGCCGGTGGTGGGATCGAGCGGAATCTGACCCGACGCGAACAGCAGGCCCCCATGGGCGATGGCCTGGGAGTACGGCCCCACCGGCTCCGGGGCGGCGGCCGAGCGGACTTCGCGCTTCATCGGCGGTTGCGGCTAGTCGAGCGGCTGCTCGTCGAGCAGGCGCTCCTCGAGCACGCGCAGCAGGTAGCCCACCAGCAACAGGTTGGGCAGGCGCTTGCGCGACTCGCCATCCATCGCCGCCGAGCGGCCGTAGGTCTCCGCGTACGCGTTGAAGAACTCGAGCGTCTCCATCGGGACGTTCTTCGCCAGCATCTCGTTGATCTGGTCGTTGGGAAGCTCGGCGAAGAGGTCGACGAACTCCCAGGCCATGTGCGCGTGGTTCATGGGGTGCCTTCGCGTGGTGCAGGGCGACCAACCAGGGATGTGGCGGACGACGGCCTACGGGGGAGGAGCGGGCCGATCCTGCCACCGGCGCGATGGGCTGTCAACGAAGCCCGCCACCGACGGTGGCATGCGATGCGCAGCTCTCGATGCGTGCACATCGAGGTTCGTGTTCCGGATCACAGACTCCGGTGGCGCACTTGCCGGTCGCGAGAATCGCCACGAGGCGGCGCTCTTTCTGCCTCGTCGGACTGCTCGAATACGGCTTCGCGCACGAACAGCGGTGCGCCGTAGCGCAGCGCCAGGGCGATCGCGTCGCTCGGTCGCGAGTCGACGGCCAGCCGCCGGCCGCCCGCGCGCAGATCGATGCGGGCGTAGTAGATGCCTTCGGAGAGTTCCGTCACCACCACGCGCTCGAGCGCGCCGTCGAGCCGGTCGACCAGCCGCTTGGCGAGGTCGTGCGTATTCGGGCGCAGCGGGACCTCGTGCTCGAGCTCGCTCGCGATGGCGCGCGCCTCCGAGTGTCCGATCCAGATGGGCAGGCGTCGGACCCCTCCCTGCTCCTCGAGGACCACCACGAAGGCGCCGGACGTCGGGTCCATTCCCAGGTCGCCGATCTCGACCGGCACGTCGGGGCCGGTCGCCTCGCGGGCGCAGCCCAGGCTGGGGGCCAGGGCGATCAGGGCCAGGGTCGCCAGCGCGATCGTGGGGAGCGAGGGCAGGGGGGCGCTGCGGGGCATGGGCCACCTCGGGGCGTGCGCCCGAAGCTAGCATGGCGCGCCCATGGGTCCGGGGAGCGGTCCGCCCGGGGCGGCGCTGGGGCCGGCATGGGTAGGGCGGTGGTGGTCGGGGCGACTGGATTCGAACCAGCGACCTCTTCGTCCCGAACGAAGCGCGCTACCAAGCTGCGCCACGCCCCGACGCATCCGGTCCGCGGACACGGATCATCGCAAATTCCCTACCCCCTACAAGCCGCCGCCCTACACTCCGGGGCCGGGTCTCGGAGGGACGCTGCCGACCGCATCGCCGATCGAGTTCGCCGCCGCCGCAGCGGTGGTGCTCGCCGTGGGGTTCACCTTGGCCGCGATGCGCCCGTCCTGGGTGGCGGGTCGCCCGGTCTGGGTGCTGACCGTGCTGTTCGCGATCACCGGACTGGCAGGCTTCGCGCTGCTGGCGGGGCCGCCCGTGGGTCTCAACCTGCGCATCGACCCATCCACCGAGCCGCTGCTCCCCACCGGCGACCCGGCGCGCGAGGTCTACCAGGAGGCCGTCGCCGACTTCGGCGAGGACGAGGTCTACGTGATCGCCATGGAGACCGAGGGCGGTGTCTTCCATGCCGACATGCTGCGGCGCCTGGGCGACGTCACCAATCGGATCGCGCGTTTTCCGGAGGTGCGCCAGGTCTCGAGCCTGATGGACGTGGTCGCCTTCCGCTACGACCACGAGAACGACTGGCTCGAGGTGGCCGACTTCATCGAAGAGGTGCCCGAGAGCGCGGAGGCCCTGGCGCAGCTCGAGCGCGATGCCGTACGGGACCCCATGTATCGGCGCACGCTGATCTCGGACGACGGCCGCACCGCCGCGATCAACGTCACGTTCCGCAGGATGACCGATCAGGTCTTCATCGAGAGCCGCATCGACGCCCGGGTGATGGAGGTGCTCGACGAGTACCGGACCGAAGGCGTGCAGTTCCACGTGGCGGGGCGCAGCCACGTGAAGACGCGCGTCTACCACCTGATGCTGCGCGACATGCGGGTGCTGATCCCGGCGGCACTCGGTGTGGTGGCGCTGGGCCTGTGGCTCGTCTTCGGGACGCGCCGCGGCGTGGTGCTGCCCATGGGCATCATCGTGCTGGCCACGATCTGGACGTTCGGGGGGATCGCCTACCTCGATCGTCCGCTCACGGTGCTCACCACGCTGCTCGCGCCGATGCTCTCGGCGATCGGCAGCGTCTACGGAATCCATGCGCTGGCGCGCTACGAAGAGGAGGCGCTCGAGGCCGAAACGCCCCGACAGGCGGCGGAGCGCACGCTGCGCCACCTGCGCCTGCCCGTGGGCGTGGCGGGCGCGACCACCATGATCGGCTTCGGTGCGCTGCTCATCACCGACGTCCCGGCGGTGTTCGAGGTCGGCGCCTTCTCGGTGCTGGGCGTGGCCGCGATCACGCTGCTCAGCGTCACGGGCCTGCCGGCGGCCCTGGCTCTCATGCCGCTTCGCCCGCACCCCGCCGGCGATGCCGATCGGCTCTCGGGCCGCATCGCCCTGGCCGTCGACCGCGTTCTCGAACGCGTGGCCGATCTCGCGAGCCGACGCTCGGGAACGGTGATCGTGGTCTGGGCGTCCCTGCTGGTGCTGTGTGGCTTTGCGATCCCCCGGATCGTGATCGACACCGACTACCTGTCGTTCTTTCCCGAAGACGCGCCGGTGCGCCAGGAGTTCGAGGCCGTGAACCGGCTGCTCGCCGGGGCCGTGCCCATCTACGTCTCGTTCCGGGGCGATGGCGCAGGCGCCTTTCGAGAGCCCGAGGCCGTGCACATGCTCGACCGCGTGCAGAAGCGCGCCGAGGAGATCCCGGCGGTCAGCCGGAGCCTGTCGCTGGTCGACACCGTGCGGCTCATGAACCGGAAGCTCGCCAAGGACGACCCGGCCGAAGAGCGCATCCCCGACACGCGTGGCGGTGTCGCCGAGATCCTGTTCATGGCGCCGAAGGGACACCTCGACGCCTTCACCAACGTGAACCACGGCAAGGCGAACATCCTCGCGCGCACCGGAGCGCTCGGCACCCAGGCGGTGCGCGGGGTCGCGAGCGATCTCGAGGCGGTGGTGGCCGGGGCGGACGTGCCCGAGGGCATCACCGCGGCGGTCACCGGCAACGCGATCCTGCTGGCCCGCAGTGCGGACGGCATCGCGCGCAGTCAGCCGCGCACGGTCGGGCTCGCCGGCCTCGCCATCCTGATCCTGGTGTCGGTGGCGTTCCGGTCCTTTCGGCTGGGCGGCGTGGCGATGGTGCCGAACTTCGTCCCGGTGGTGATGTACTTCGGCATCCTGGGTCTGGGCGCCGCGTCGTTGTCGCTGCCCACCAGCTTGATCGGCAGCGTGGCCCTCGGCATCGCCATCGACGACACGGCTCATTTCCTGGTGCGCTACGGCACCGAGCGCCGCGCGGGCCTATCGCCCGAGCAGGCGGCGCGCGTGACCGGGCTGCGCGTGGGACGTCCCATCGCCATCACCACCGTCATGCTGATGGCCGGCTTCCTGGTGGTCGCCCTCTCGGGCTTCGCCACCCTTCAGCAGTTCGGCATCCTGTCGGCCGTGACCATGGGCATCTGCCTGCTCACCGACCTGGTGATGCTCCCCGCCCTGCTGATCCGCACGAGAGCCTGACGCGCACCGTGTGCAGCGGCCGAAAGTGCCTCCGGACCCCGCCCCGAGCGTCGTCCGGGCGTGTCCGCGCCCCTAGTGTGACTCGAGCCGCCGCAGGTCGAACACCTTGCGGGCGAGCTTCGGGTTGGCCTCGAGCTCTTCGACTTCGAGGGTCGTGAACGTCTCGAGCTGCAGGTTGCGCATGGTGAGCTGGTACGGCCACCAGATGCCGTCCACCTCCTTCACGCTCTCCCACGGCGCCGTGAGCTCTTTGACCTCGATCTCGCGCGTGTCCCAGTAGCGGGTGAGGAGCGGCACGCAGTGCTCCTTCTCCACGTGGATCACGAACTTCGAGTACTCGGAGTCGGTGAAGTCCTTGGGCGTGACCTCCACGACGAATACCGGCGTGCCCTCGATCACGCGGTCCGGCAGGCGGGCGTAGTCGCCGTCTTCGATCTCGCGGGGCACGATGTCCTCGAACGTGAAGTCGGTGCCGAAGACCGCTTCGCGGCGCAGGTTCACGCGCCGGATGCGTCGCGTCGAGTTCAGGTAGACGAACTGGTCGTTGGGGCGCCCCTCGTTGTTCACGATCAGGTAGCCCGAGTAGCGCAGGTCGAACGGGTCGGTGTACTTGACCAGCGACTTCGAGAGCACGCTACCCGAGGCCTCGCCGTTCTCGTCGCGGAAGGTGCGCCAGGTCATGCGCAGCTTCGACTCCTGGGTGGCCTCACCGCGATCGCCCGAGACCAGACGCGACGACTGGATGTACGAGTCGAAGCGGTTGTCGAGCACGCACTGGTAGATCTCGCGGCCCGTGAGCCCCGCGTTGGGCGAGACGGCGTCCTCGCGGGCCGGGGCCGCCGGCTCGGCGGGTGTGGTCGCTTCGCTGGCCTCGGTGTCTTCGGCAGCCGAAGGCACGGGCGCGAGCAGCCGGATCGCGCCTACGAGCGCAAGTCCAGCAATGAAGAGAACAGGGATGCGGGCGCGCATGACCATCTCCACCGACCGGATCCGGAGGGTACCCCGAACCGGGCCCGTCGCACCCGGGGTCGGCGCCAGAAACCGGTGTCGGCCGCGGCGGCCCCTCAGGCCGTGGCGCCCTCGGCCTCCTTGCGCAGATCGGCGAGGGCCGCGGCGTAGTCGGGCTTGCCGAAGACGGCCGTTCCCGCCACGAAGACGTTGGCGCCGGCCGCAGCCGCGCGCCCGATCGTACCCGGGCCGATCCCGCCGTCGACTTCGATCTCGACGTCCAGCTCGCGCTCGTCGATCCAGCGCCGCAGCTGGGCGATCTTGGGCAGCGAGCCCTCGATGAATCGCTGCCCGCCGAAGCCCGGGTTCACGCTCATCACCAGCACCTGGTCGGCCTCGGACAGCACCGGCTCGACGGCGGCCGCGGGCGTGCTCGGGTTGAGCACGACGCAGTTGCGAGCACCTGCCTCGCGGATCTGCGCCAGGGTGCGGTGCAGGTGCGGGCAGGTCTCGACGTGCACGCCGACCCGGTCGGCGCCGGCGGCGATGTAGCTCTCGAGCGATCGCTCCGGGGCCTCGATCATCAGGTGCACGTCGAGCGGCAGCGACGTCGCCGCGCGCACCGCCTCCACCACCACGGGGCCCAGGGTGAGGTTCGGTACGAAGTGGCCGTCCATCACGTCCACGTGGATCCAGTCGGCACCGGCCTCGGCTACCGCGGCCACCTCTTCGGCGAGCCGGCCGAAGTCGGAGGCGAGGATCGACGGGGCCAGGCGGATGGGTCGATTCGGGGTCGCGCTCAAGGTGTGCGCTCCAGTCGCACCGCGCGAAAAGCGTCGGTGTCGAGTTGATGGGGGAGGGTGCGAAGCCAGCCGTCGTCCGAGAGCAGCGCGCGCACCGGCTGGGCTGCCCCGTCTGTCGCCGCTCGCCGGAAGTCCGCGTGCTCGCGCAGGAACGCTTCGACCACGGCCTCGTTCTCTTCCGGGAGGAACGTGCAGGTACTGTAGACGAGCGTTCCACCGGGCCTCAAGGCAGTCGCGGCGTTGCGCAGGATCGCCTGCTGCACCTCCGCCAGGCGCGCCGGGTCTTCGGCGCGCACGCGCCAGCGGGCGTCGGGGTGCCGCCTCAGCGTGCCGAGCCCGCTGCACGGCGCGTCCACCAGCACGCGGTCGAAGCCGGCCTCCGGCGCCACGGGCGGGAGCGGTCGCGTGGCGTCGGCTTCGGCCGTACCGAGGTTGCCGAGGCCCAGTCTTCGCGCATCACGACCCACCAGGCGCAGCCGGGATGCGCTGCGGTCGAGCGCGACCACGCGTCCGCGCTCGCCCACGCGTTCGGCCGCGGCGGTGGCCTTGGTTCCCGGTGCGGCGCAGACGTCGAGCACCGACTCGCCGGGCTGCGGATCCAGCAGGTCGATCACCAGCTGCGAGGCCTCGTCCTGGATCGTGATGCGACCCTCCATGAAGGCCGGATCGCGCCCCGGGTCGCCGCGGTGGCCGAGGCGCACCCCGTACGGCGCGTGCATGCAGGCCGTGGCATCGGGAAAGCGCTCGACCAGTTCGTCGAGCACCTTGGCGCGCTCGAGCCGGGCGTGGACGCGCGCCACCAGCGGGGGCACGGCGTTCGAGGCCGTCGCCAGCTCCGCGGCCTCCTCGGGGCCGAACTCCTCGAGCATGCGCTCGGCGATCCAGCCGGGCATCGAGAGGGCATGCATGAGGTGGCCGCGGGGGTCGGCGGCGAGCTCGGGCAGCGGGATCTCGGCGGCCTGGGACGACAGCCTGCGGAGCACGGCGTTGACCAGGCTGGCCGCGCGCTCCACGCCGCTCGCCCGGGCCACGCGCACCGACTGGTCCACCGCCGCCGCGTTCGGAACGTTGTCGGCGAAGATCACCTGGTAGGCTCCGAGTCGCAGCAGCGTGAGCACGCGCGGCTCGAGGTCGGCGAGCTTGCGGTCGAGTACCGCGGCCAGCAGGTGGTCGAGCCGCCCCCGCCAACGCAGCGTGCCGTAGACCAGCTCGGTGGCGAGCGCGCGGTCACCGGCCGTGAGGGTCGAGCGCGAGAGGCCGGCGCGCAGGGTGAGGTCGGCGTAGGCGCCGGCGGACTCCACGCGCAGCAGCACGCGGTAGGCGAGCAGCCTCGTCTGGGTGGGATCGGGGGCGCCGCGGCGCGCACCGCCGCCGGCACCCGGGCGGCCCCGTCCCGGCCTTCGTCGCGTCGAGGCGGTCATGCCGCCTCCAGCCGTTCGCCCTGCTCGAACCCGCGGCCGCGTTGGAACGAGGCCGCGTCGAGGGCCTTGCCTCCGGCGCGCTGAAGCCGGGTGGGGACGAGCCAGCCGCTTCCGGTGGCGATGCGCACGCGCTCGCCTTCGACCACGACCGTGCCCGGGGCGTGGGGTGCGTCGCCGGCCTCGACCGTCGCCGCCAGCACGCGGAGCGGCTCGCCGCCGCGCAGCAGGAACGCTCCCGGCCGGGGCGACATGGCGCGGACCCGACGCGCGAGTTCTTCGGCCGGTCGGGTGGGATCGAGCGCGGCGTCTCCGCGCTCGATCTTGGGAGCCAGCGTCGCGGCCGCTTCGTCCTGGGCCGTGAACGCGATCCGGTCTTCGGCGATGGCGTCGAGGGCTTCGGCGATCGCGCCGGCTGCAAGCTCGCCCAGCCTTTGCTCGAGTTCGCCCAGTAGCTCACCGTCGCCGATCGGGGTCTCGACGACGTTCGCCACCGGGCCCGCATCCATCTCGCGATCGACGCGCATCACCGAGATTCCGGTGTGCGTGTCGCCCGCAAGGATGGCGTGGGCGATGGGTGCGGCGCCCCGGTGTCGGGGGAGCAGGCTCGCGTGGGCGTTGATCAGGTAGCCGCGTGCGGGCAGCTCACGCACCCGCTTCGTCAGGAACTGCCCGAAGGCCGCGACCACGCCGATGTCGGGGGCGAGGTCGGAGAGCGCGGCGATCACCTCGGGCGCGCCCGCCTTTTCGGGCCGAAGCAGAGGAACGTCGGTGGCCTGGGCGAACGCCGCCACCGGCGAGGGGGAGTGCTTGCGGCCGCGACCCCGCGCGCGGTCGGGCTGGCTGACCACGCCCACGAGCTGGTGGGGCCCTTCGGCGATGGCCCGCAGCGTGGGCACGGCGAAGGCCGGGGTTCCGAAGAAGACGACGCGTAGCGGAGGCGCCGCGGTGGCGGACGGCGACGCGGCCGTTCGGGCGGCGCTCAGAGTCCTCTGCCGGACCGGACGGAGGGCCCGGACTCCTCCTGCTCCTCGCGGAGCTGCTTCTTTCGCTTCTTCACGTACATGCTGCGCTTCAGGCGGCTGATGCGGTCGATGAACAGCATCCCATCGAGGTGGTCGATCTCGTGCTGGAAGCAGACGGCTCGAAGCTCGCGCGCATCTTCTTCGAAGGGCTTGCCGTCGAGGTCGGTGCCGCGCACCACCACGCGCTCGGCGCGTTCCACGTCGGCCTGGAAGTCCGGCACCGAAAGGCACCCCTCGTTCCAGGTGATCGTGCCCTCACGCGTGACGATCTCGGGGTTCACGACGACGATCGGCGAGCGCTCGGCGTCCTCTTCGGTCCACTCGGTGTCCATCACGATCATGCGGACCGACGCCCCCACCTGGGGCGCCGCGAGGCCGATGCCGGGCTCGTCGTACATCACGTCGAGCATGTCGGTCGCCAGCTCGCGCAGCTCGTCCGTCACCGTCTCGATGCGCTCGCTCTTGCGCTTGAGGCGGGGGTCGGGGAATTGGAGCACTTCGCGCAGCGCCATGCCGCGCAGCGTAGCAATCGCTCTGGGGCGCTCTAGGCCGCGCGGCGCCCGCTAGAGCATGTCGACGGGGGCGAGGTCGACGGTGGCTCGGGCATCGCCGGGGAGCCCGGCCATCGCCGCCTGAACCTGCCGCGCGGCCTCGGTCACCGGCTGCGGCGTCACCGCGCGTAGCAGCACCTGGTAGCGGTAGCGGCCCCTCAGCCGCGCGATGGGAGAGGGGGCGGGCCCGAGCACCTCGCAGGGGGCGCCGCTCTCCCGCGCGGCGCGGGCCAGGCGCTCGGCGGCGACGCGGCCCAGACCCTCGTCGGTGGCCGTCACCCGGACCAGTGCCAGGCGGCCGAAGGGCGGGTAGCCCAGGCGCTTTCGGTGGCCGATCTCCTCGGCGTAGAAGCGCTCGTAGTCGTGGTCGATGACGGGCCGGATGGCGGGGTGGTCGGTCTCCCACGCCTGGAGCAGGACGCGGCCCGGCACGGCGCCGCGTCCGGCACGTCCCGCCACCTGGGTGAGCAGCTGGAAGGTGCGTTCGGAAGCCCGGAAGTCGGGGAAGTGCAGACCGAGGTCGGCGTTGACGACCCCCACGAGCTGCACCCCCGGGAAGTCGTGCCCCTTCGCGACCATCTGCGTGCCCACCACCACGTCGAAGTCGCCGCGACGCAGGCCCGCCAGGACTTCCTCCGTGGCACCACGCTTCGACGCCACGTCGCGATCGAGTCGCGCGACCCGGGCGTCGGGGCACGCGACACGCACCTCCTCCTCCAGGCGCTCGGTGCCGATCCCGAGCAGGGCCACCTGCGAGCTGCCGCACGACGGGCAGAGCTCGGGGGGGGCCACCTGGAAGTCGCAGTAGTGGCAGCGCAGCCGGTCCTCGGCGGCATGGAAGGTGAGCGCGATGTCGCAGTGCTTGCAGCGCACCACGTGTTGGCAGTCGAAGCACGCGATCTGGGTCGAGAACCCCCGCCGGTTCAGGAACAGGATGGTCTGGCCGCCCTCACCGAGCGTCTCGCGCAGGGCGCGGCGCAGGGCCGCACTCAGGATGAGCTTTCGGCCCCGTGGCATCGCGGCGCGCTCCCGGCCCATGTCGACGATCTCGACACGCGGCATGGGGCGGCCACCGATCCGGTGGCGGAGCCGCAGGCGCACGGCCCCCCCGTGATCACTCGCGTGCCGCAGTTCGAGCGAGGGCGTGGCCGAGCCCATCAGCAGGGGGCAGCCGTCTTCCCGCGCGCGCCGGAGCGCCAGGCTTCGCGCGTGGTAGCGGAAGCCCTCCTCGTTCTTGTAGGCCGAGTCGTGTTCTTCGTCGATCACGATCAGGCCCAGGTCGCGCGTGGGCGCGAAGAGCGCCGAACGTGCGCCCACCGCGATCGGGGTTTCGCCGGCGCGCAATCTCTCCCACTGCCCCAGCCGCTCGCCCGGTCGCAGCCCGCTGTGCAGCACGGCGAGCTGGTCGCCGAAGCGCGCGTGAAGCCGCGCCAGGATCTGGTGGGTGAGGGTGATCTCGGGCACCAGCACCAGCGCCTGTCGCCCGCGAGAAAGCGCCTCGGCCACGGCCCGGAGGTAGACCTCGGTCTTGCCGCTGCCGGTGACGCCGTGGAGTAGAAAGGGGGTGGCACGGCCCGCTGCGATGGCCTCCGACAGGGCCGCGCACGCGGCGGCCTGCTCCGCCGTGAGCTCCACCGGTCGGGTGTCCTCCTCGATCACGCCGCCGGCCAGGGCCGGCGTGCGCGTCTCGACCTCGAGTAGCCCGCGGGCCTCGAGCGCGCGCAGGGCGCTGGCGCTCCCCGGCATCTGCGCCCGGACGCTCCGCAGGTCGATCGGGCCCTCCCGGGCCACGAGCCGCAGCACGTCGGCCTGGCGCGGCGCGCGGCGCAGCGGGCCCTCGAGCGCCTCGTCGAGCACCGCGCCGGTCGCCAGACGCGCGAGCTGGACCTGGGTGGCGCGGGCCGCCGGCCCCCGGACCAACGTGCGCTGGGTGGCGAGCCCGTCGGCCACGAGCGCCGGGAGCAGGTCGGCGGCCGCGCCAACCCGCCGACGCAGGGTCGCGATCGCGAGTTCGCCGTCCGCCAGCGCCTCCAGCACCTCGCGGACGTCTGCGCGAGCGGCACCCGAGGCCAGGGCCTCCCGCCCGCGGGCCGTGAGGGCGGTGCCCTGGGCCGTGCGCGGAGACGACCCGGCCGGCAGGGCTGCGGCCACGGCGATTCCGACGGGGCAGAGCGTGGCCTCCGCCTCGCCCCGGATCGCCCGGATCAGCCCCGGCGAGAGCGCCGGCGCCTCGTCGAGCACCGCCTCGATCGGGAGCAGCCGCCCCTCGTGAAGCGGGTCCGAGCCGGTCTCGACCACCACGCCCGTGTGGACCCGACCCCCCGCGCGTACCCGCACCCGGCAGCCCGGTTGGGCTGCGGTTGCGAGCGGCTCCGGAACCGCGTAGTCGAAGAGCCGGTCGACGGGAACGGGGAGCGCCACCCGCACGACCGAGATGGCCCGGGGCGCGAAGAGGTCTCCCGACATGGCGCGAGTGTACCGAGCAGGGCGGGGTGGGCGTCCGCGCGACGAGCGCCCGGGGGCCCAGCGAGAGCGGGGCCGCCGTGGGTCGCGCGTGGTGCGTCGAGGCGACGCGCTGGAACTGCACCTCGACGGGACCTTCGCGTCGATGTACCGGCCTGGCGAGGTGCTGACCGGGTCGGTCTGGGACGCGATCGGCGCTTCGGTGCTGGCGCTCGCTCCGGCGCGCCGCCGCCGGGTGCTGATGCTCGGCCTCGGCGGCGGCAGTGCCGCGCGCGTGGTGCGCGCGCTCGCGCCCCGTGCGCACATCGTGGCGGTGGAGATCGACCCGCGCGTCGTGGCGCTGGCCCGTCAGTGGTTCGAACTGGACGACCTGGACATCGAGGTGGTCGAGGCCGACGCGCGCGACTACCTGGCCCGCGCCCGCGGCCGCTTCGATGCCGTGATCGAGGACGTGTTCATCGGCACCGGCCGCGACGCGGTCAAGCCCGAGGGTCTGCCGCTGCCCGGCCTGGCGCGGGCGGCGCGGCGCGTCCGGCCGGGCGGCATCCTCGTCTCGAACACCCTCGACGAGTGGCGCCAGGTCTCCCGTGTGCTCGCCGACCTCTACCCGCGGCAGGCCTGTATCACGACCGCGGGCTACGACAATCGCGTCTACGTGGCCGGCAGCGGGCCGGGCGTGTCGGGAAGCCGGCTGCGCGCGGCCGCTCGGGCGACGGAGTTGGCACCGAGTCTCGACGTCCTGTCCTTCCGGGCCGTGAAGCCGCGCCGGTAGGACGGTCCCGCCCGCCCGCGGCGTGTCGCTAGGCCGCTTCGGCGAGGAACTCGAGCACCGTCTGGTTGACCCGCTGGGCGGACTCGGCCAGCACCAGGTGCGCGCCGTAGGGCATCGTCACCAGGCGGCCATCGGGGAGCTCGTCGGCCAGTTCTCGCTGCAGGCGCGGCGGGGTGAGCTGATCCTGCCGCCCGCAGAGCACCAGCGTCGGCGACGTGATCTGGTGCAGGCGGTCGTAGGTGTCGTGGCCCAGGCAGGCTTCGCACTGCCGGACGAACAGGTCCGCCGCGATCGGAAGCCCCTGGCCCGGGAAGCTCGCCGCCATCGCCTCCACCAGGTCGCGCTGCTCGAGCGTCTCGTCCTGCAGGGTCCAGAGCAGGCGCTCGCGGACGAAGACCTCGGCGCTGGTGCCGTCCGTGGCCATGGCGCGCCACTTCTCGAGCAGCAGGCGCCGCTTGGCGTCGGGCCGTGCGTAGGTGCCCACGAGCACCGCGCGATCCACGCGGTCGGGGTGCCGCAGCGCGAACTCCTGCACGGCCATGCCGCCCATGAACGGGCCGAGTACGTGCGCACGGGGCACGTCGAGCGCGTCGAGCAGGGCGGCCAGGTCGTCGGCCAGGTCGGCCGTGGTGAACGGGCCGCCCGGGTCCTCGCTCTCGCCCACCCCCCGGTTGTCGAACAGGATCGTGCGGTGATGCTGCGCGAACTCGGGGACCTGAAGCGCGTGCCATCCCTGGCAGGCGCCGGCCAAGCCCGTCACGAGCACCAGCGGCGGGCCGGAGCCCTGCCCGTGGCTCTCGTAGTAGACCTTGCGCCCCCTCGCCGTCACCAACGCCATGCCCCAGAGCTTACCTGGGGACGTGCGGGGAGGGCTAGCCGCTCATCCGCTTGAGGTCGGAGAGTACGCCCTTGGCGACGGCCTTGAGCGTCTCGAACACGCCTCGACCGTCGGTCGCGCAGGCCTCGAAGTCCGGGACGCCCATCGGGTTCAGCTGTCGGCGCATCTCTTCGAGGGGCGCCGCGTTCGGCAGGTCGCGCTTGTTGTACTGCACGACGTAGGGGACCTTGTCGAGCTCGTAGCCCTGCTCCTTCAGGTTGATCCGAAGGTTGTCCACGCTCTCGAGGTTGGCCTCCATCCGCTCGATCTGGCTGTCGGCCACGAACACCACGCCATCGACGCCCTTCAGGATGAGCTTGCGGCTGGCGTCGTAGAAGACCTGCCCAGGCACCGTGTAGAGGTGGAAGCGGGTCTTGAAGCCCCGGATCTGGCCCAGCGCCAGGGGCAGGAAGTCGAAGAAGAGGGTCCGCTCGGTCTCGGTGGCGAGCGAGATCATCTTCCCCTTCAGCTCGGGGTTGGTCTTGGTGTAGATGAACTGCAGGTTCGTCGTCTTCCCGCACAGGCCGGGGCCGTAGTAGACGATCTTGCAGTTGATCTCGCGCGACGAGTAGTTGATGAACGACATTTCGTTTCTGCGTCAGTCGGAGAAGAGGTTGTCGATGTCGTCGTCGGTGATCTCGGAGAAGGGGCTTCCGCCTCCCCCCGCCTGATCCGCCTCGGCCTTCTTCTGGATCTCTTCGAAGATCTTGCCCATCTCGGTGCCCGCCTTCTTGACGCGTAGGCGGACCAGGCCGAGTGAGCTGCGGTCGTCGAAGATCACCACGAGGATCATGCGCTTGGCGACGATCGTGATGTGGAGGTTGTCGCGTGCGCCCTGATGGAAGTGGACCGGGAAGTCCTCTTCGCCGATCAGCTTCGCCAGGCCGCCGGTGGCGGCAATGCTGCCGGCGGTGAGCGAGGCCAGGCTCGTCGTGTCGATGCCGCGCACCTCGCCGGCCTCGGCGATGAGCTGACCGTTCTTGTCGACGACGAAGACGCCCTTTGCGTTGGCATCGCGGACCAGGCGTTGGATGACCGCGAGGATTCGCTTGAAATCCTCCTCGTACATGACGAGCTGGGTGTCCATCATCGGTCCACGTCCCGCCTGCAGGAGGCCTCGCAACTACCCGGGAATGAAGGCGCCGCCGCCGTTCGTACCCCAGGAGTGCCACCCGGGCAAGATGGGCAAGATTGCCCCGTGGCTCCCTCATTCGGCGGCTTGCCCCCCGGGCTTTAGGGGGGACGTCGATTCGCCCGTCTGGAGCCCGCTGGCGGCGTCGCGGGCGCATTCAGTCCAGCGGCTGACGGTTCTTGAGCGAGCGGCCCACGGTCACGTGGTCGGCGTACTCGAGGTCGCCGCCCATGGGCATGCCGTAGGCGATGCGTGTGAGCGAGACGTCGAGCGGGCGCAGTCGCTCGGCCAGGTAGTGGGCGGTGGCATCGCCTTCGGCGTTGGGGTTGGTGGCCAGAACCACCTCGCGAACCTCGCCCGCGCGCACACGCGCTTCGAGTTGTGCGATGCGCAGGTCGTCGGGGCCTACGCCGTCGATCGGAGAGAGCGCGCCCCCGAGCACGAAGTAGCGTCCCGACCAGCCGCCGGTGCGCTCGACCGCTGCGCGGTCGGCGGGCTCCTCGACCACGCAGAGCAGCCCGGGGTCGCGGCGGGCGTCCTGGCAGACGTTGCAGGGCGAGACCTGGGTGAGGTCGAAGCAGTGCTCGCAGAGCACGATCTCGGACTTCATGCGGGCCATGGCGTCGGCCAGCTCGGCGACCAGGGTGTCGGGCGCTGAGAGCAGGAAGAAAGCGAGCCGTGTCGCGGACTTCTCGCCGATTCCGGGAAGTCGCTTCAGGCTCGCGACGAGCCTTTCGATGGGGGCCGGGGTCTTCACGGGGTGGGCTTCAGGAGGCGCCGGGCACCATGCCGAAGGCCGGGCCGGCCGCCTTCTGCATCTCGCTCTGGACCATGTCGCGCGCCTTCATGAGCGCGGCATTCACGGCGGCGGCCACGAGATCCTGCAGCATGGCCACGTCGCCCTCGGCCACGAGGGCGGGCTCGATGTGGATCTCGAGCACGCGCATCTCGCCCGTGGCGACGGCCCTCACCATGCCGGCGCCGGCGTCGGCCTCGACCGTGCGGCGGGCGAGTTCTTGCTGCAGCTGGGCGAGCTTCTGCTGCACCTCCTGCGCGCGCGCCAACATCTGCTGGAGGTCGGGGGGCTGGGTCTCGCTCATGGTGCGTGGGGTCCTCGGGCTACGGGCTGTCTTCGGTGGAGCGCGTGCCCGCACCGGCCAGGGGCCGGATCTCGAGGATCTCGGCGTTCAGGATCTCGAGTGCGGCATTCACGGTGGGGTGCTGCAGGGCTTCGCGCTTGATGCGCGCCGCAGGCGGCTCGCCAGCCGGTGAGTCGGTTTGGGGCGCGGTGACTGCGCCGTGCGCCTGCAGCTCGACGTGCATGGTGCGCCCGAACAGGCGCGAGCAGACGCTCTCGAGCGCGTCGCGCCGGGCCTCCATGCGGCGCGTGGCGATCCCGGTGGGCAGCGCGATGCGCAGGGTGTCTTCGGTTCGCGCGAGCAGCTCGCCGCCTTCGAGTGCGGCGAAGAGCACGCGGTCCTCGTTGCGTGCGAAGGCGTGCAGCCGGTCCCAGACGGCTCCGAGGGGAGCCTGGTCTGCGCCGGGGTCCGCCGGGGCAGGGGGCGCCGCCTCGGGCGCCGGGTCGACAGGCGGTGCCGACGCTTCCGCCGCGTCCGTACGCGCTTCGGTCGACTTGGGTGTTCGTGCGTCGCTCGCATCCGGCCACGGAGCTTCGGCCACGGCCTCGTTCTCGATCGGTGCTGCCGGTCGGGGCGTGCGGAACGTGGGCGGCTCGCTCGAGGCACCCTCGGAAGCCCCCGTCAGGTCGACGAGTCCCGTCTCGGCTTGCGGCGGTCGGTGTGTCTGGCCTGCTGGCGGCGCGGTTTCGGCGGGAGCCGCCTGCGTGCGTCCGCCGCCGCGCGATCCCGAGGCCGGGGCGCGATTGGGCGCGGCGCGGCGCGATCCGCCCGCTCCACCGGGCCCGCCTGCACCCGGGCCGCCGCCGCCGCGAAGCTGCTGCTCGAGGGCGTCGAGACGCGCGAGCAACGTCGCCACGTCGTCTCCGGCGGGCAGGGTCGCGAGGCGCACGATCGCCATCTCGAGCACCGCGAAGGGCTCGGGGGCCCAGGCCAGGTCCTCCTGCTCGCGCAGCAGCGCCCGGAACATGCGGCGCAGGCGGGGCTCGTCGGCCTTTCCCGCGAGTTCGCGCAGGGCTTCGAGGTCGGCGTCGGCGCCTTCGACCAGGCCGGGCTGGTCTGGAGCCACGCGCAGCACCACCAGGTCGCGCAGCACGCCGAGCAGGGCGCCGCCGAGGCGCTTGGCGTCGATGCCCTGCTCGAAGGCGTGGCGTGCGGCTTCGAGCGCCGCCGGGGCATCGCTCTCCACGCAGCCCGCGACGATGGTTCGGATCAGGCTCTGGTCGATCAGGTCGAGCACCTGCGCGACCTGGTCGTCCGCGACCTCGGTGCCCCCGTAGGAGAGCAGTTGGTCGAACAGCGTGAGCGCGTCGCGCATCGAGCCCGCGCCGGCCCGCGCGATGGCCTGGAGGCTCGTGTCCGAGATCTCGATGCCCTCTGCCGTCGCGGTCTCGCGCAGGTACGCCGCGATCTCGCCGGTCCCGATCAGCCGCAGGTCGTAGCGCTGGCAGCGCGACACCACGGTGAACGGGATCTTCTCGGGGTTCGTCGTGCAGAACACGAACAGGCTGTGGGGCGGCGGCTCTTCCAGGGTCTTCAGCAGCGCGTTGAACGCCGCCGTCGAGAGCATGTGCACCTCGTCGACGATGTAGATGCGGTGCTTGCCGGGCGAGGGCGCGTAGCGCACCGCTTCGATCAGCTCGCGCACGTCGTCCACGCTGGTGCGGCTGGCTGCGTCGATCTCCTGCACGTCGGTCGAGCGGCCGGCGGTGATCTCGAGGCACGCCGGGTCGTCGGGCGACGGCGTGTCGGTCGGGCCCTTGTCGGCGTTCAGGCAGCAGGCGAGGATGCGCGCCAGTGTGGTCTTGCCCGTGCCGCGTGGGCCCGTCAGCAGGATGGCGTGCGGCACGCGATCGGTGCGGATCGCGTTGCGCAGGGGCGTGGTCACATGCGACTGCCCGATCACCTCGTCGAAGGTTCGGGGTCGCAGCTTGCGGGCGAGTACCTGGTAGGTCACGTCTGGGGATGGTACGCCAGCGAGGGTGCGTTGCGTGGGTTCGCCACGGCGGAAGCCAAGACCGCAGGGCACACGCCGGAGCGGCGACCCGACGTGCCGCGTCGCCGGGTCGCGACGGCGGAAGCCAAGACCGCAGGGCACCCCCGACCGCCGCCGGATGCCCTGCTACCGCTGCTTCCTTCCGGACCTGACGGAGTTCACAAGACCCCGACCCGGCCGGGACCCTGCGATCATGGCGCTCCGCCGTCGCGAGGCCGGATCCTAGCGAACCCCGCGGGACCCACCCGAGGGCCGCAGGCGCGTGCGAGCGACCGCCAGCCGTGGCAAGGTCGGCCCCCCGTGGCCCTCCCCGACAAGCTGCTCGCCGCTGCCCGCCGCCTCTGTGCCGACCTGGCCCCGCTGCGTTTCGCGCGACCGGTGACCCACGTCTACAACCCCCTGGTCCATGCGCGCCGCGCCCATGCGCAGTACCTGCGCCGCTACGCCACGGGGCCGAAGCGCGTGGTGCTGCTGGGCATGAACCCGGGCCCCTACGGCATGGTGCAGACGGGCGTGCCTTTCGGCGAGGTCGCTCTGGTGCGCGACTGGCTCGGCATCGAGGCGCGCGTGGACGCGCCCGCCACGCCGCACCCCAAGCGCCCGGTCGAAGGCTTCGCATGTACGCGCAGCGAGGTCTCGGGGGCGCGCCTCTGGGGCGCGATTCGCAACCGCTACGGCAGCCCCGAGGCGTTCTTTCGTCAGGCCTTCATCGCCAACTACTGCCCGCTCGTGTTCATGGAGGCCGGCGGCCGCAACCGCACCCCCGACAAGCTGGCACCGGCCGAGCGCAAACGGCTCTACGCCGCCTGCGACGATCACCTGCGCCGGGTGATCACGCTGCTCGAACCCGAATGGGTGGTCGGCGTGGGCCGCTTCGCCGAGGGTCGCGCGCGCGACGTGCTCGAGGGCACGGGCGTCCGCATCGGGAGCCTGCTCCACCCGAGCCCCGCCAGCCCCCGCGCCAACCAGGGCTGGGAGGCTGCCGCCACCGCAGAGCTCACCGCGCAGGGGATCTGCAAGGGTCGCTGAGCCCGGGCAGGGGGATCTGCAAGGGCGGCTGAGTTGCCGGGGCGCTGCGCGTGCCGTCCGCAGGTCGGTCGGCCAGACGGGTCGCCGACAGCGTGAGCCCGCTCACGCCCGCCCCCCATGGCGAACTCCGATCAGTAGAGCGGGGAGGGGATGGGAGGCATCCATGCTCGTCCTCGCTCCGATTCGGGTTCTCGCGCGCACGCCGACTCGCGGAGTCGGCCGTAGGCCGGTCTTCGGAATCGCCCTGGCCGCGGTCGCGCTGCTGCTCGGCGCCCCGCGCTGCGCGGTCGCGCCCCGCACCGTGGCCACGGGCTTCACCGAGCCCCTGTTCGTTACGGCACCGGCTGGCGACCCCAGGGTCTTCATCGTCGAGCGGAGCGGCCTGGTGCATCTGCGCGATGCCGCGGGCGACCTGCGGGCCACGCCCTTCCTCGACCTGTCGACCCGCGTGAGCGCGGACCCCGAGGCCGGGCTTCTGGGCCTGGCTTTCCCCGATGATCACGCCGCGCACGGCGAGTTCTACGTCCACTACTTGTCCGCGGGCGGCGCTTCGGTGCTGTCGCGCCTGCGGGTGGGCGCGAATCCCGACCGGGCCCTCGCCGGCTCCGAGATCGAGCTGCTGAGCATCGCCCAACCCATGGCGGGCCAGAACGGCGGGTCGATCGCCTTCTCTCCCGTGGACGGGATGCTCTACTGGGGCCTCGGGGACGGGGGAGGAATCAACGACCCCTTCGACCACGCCCAGAACGGCGCCACGCTGCTCGGCAAGATCCTGCGGCTCGACGTCGGGCCCGACCCGGTGTCCGGCTTCGACCCGGCGCGGCCCGCGAGAGTGCCCGTGGACAACCCCTTCGTGACGGACCCCGCCGTGCGAGGAGAGATCTGGGCGCTCGGCCTGCGAAATCCCCACCGCCTGGCCTTCGACCCCGGCAGCGGAGACCTCTGGATCACCGATGAGGGCCAGGCGAGGGAGGAGGAGCTCAACTTCGAGCCCGCGGGCGAGGGCGGCCGCAACTACGGCTGGCCGGTGCAGGAGGGTCGGCTGTGCCACCTGCCCGACGCCGCCCGCGGCATCTCGTGCTTTGCCCCGAGCCTCACGCCGCCGGTCTTCACCTACCGAAGCAGCCGCGGCTGCGCGGTGACCGGCGGGGCCGTGGGGAGTCTCGTCACCAGCCCGCTGCGCGGGAGCTTCCTGTTCGGCGACCACTGCTCGGGGGACCTCTGGCATGCAGACCACCTGGGCGGCCTGCTCGACCTCACCGGGATGCTCGGGAGCCAGCCCGGCCTGACGAGCGTCTCGAGCGACGGCCTGGGCCAGCTCTGGATCACCCGCGACGACGGCGTGCTGCTGCGCATCCCTGGCCTCGCCGACCGCGACGGGGACGGCGTGCCCGACGCGAAGGACGTCTGCCCCGGGGTCCGCGACCCGGCCCAGGCCGACTCGGACGCCGACGGCGTGGGCGATGCCTGCGACGAGGGCCCGGGGCTTCCGAGCTGATCCGGAGCGCGCGCGGGCGCCCGGAGGGGGCCGCCCGCCCGTGACGCCGCGGCGGCCGATCGGTAACTTCGCCGTCTCCGCGGAGAGGTGGCGGAGCCTGGTTGAACGTGCCTGACTCGAAATCAGGTGTAGGGGCAACTCTACCGTGGGTTCGAATCCCACCCTCTCCGCCAAACCCGGCAGTTCGAGCGGCCACCGCGCGACGCTCCTGCCACGCCCCGATGCAACGGGCACCGTTCGTCTAGTAGGGAGTCGTCTGTCGATCCGTCGTCTGGCTAGCGCCTGGCGATTCTTCGGCCGCGAGGTACGGGGGGTCCGAGGAGCCATCGCGTCCAGCGGAGGCTCGAGCCCGTAGCGCCTGGCGCAGTCGTTGGGCCGCCAGCGAGACGAAGGCGCGGACGGCGGGCCGTGGCGTGCGGCCCTCGCCGTGCACCACGCTGACCGGGAGCGCGGGGGGCTCGTAGCGCTCGAGGACGAAACCCAGGCGACCCGCAGCGATGGCGTCGGCGGCCTGGTAGGAGAGTACCCGGGCGATGCCCGCGCCCCGGCTCGCTGCGTCGACCGCGGCTTCGGCGGTGGTGACGACGAGTCGGGGGCGTACCTGCACGCTGCGCCGGCCGCCTCGGTCGGGGAACGACCACCGCGCAGGCGGGGTCCGGCCCGCCAGGATGCAGTCATGTTTGGCGAGGTCTTCGGGCTGGTCGGGCACGCCGCGGGCGGCGAGGTACGCGGGGCTCGCACAGGTGATCGTACGCACGGTCCCGACGCGGGTCGCCACGAGTGAGGAGTCGGGCAGCGACGCGATGCGGATCGCGACGTCGACGCCTTCGTCGATCATCCCGACCAGCCGGTCCGAGAGCGTGAGCCGCAGGTCCATCCCGGGATGCCCACGCAGGTACTCCGTTGCGACGGGCAGTACGTGGCGGCGTCCGAAGGCGATGGGCGCGGTCACCACGAGCGCCCCGTGCATGGCGGCATCGGCTCGCGTGAGCGCCTCGTCCGAGGCCTCGACGTCGGCAAGGATGCGTCGACTGGTCTCGAGGTAGCGCCGACCCGCTTCCGTGAGGGCCATGTTGCGCGTGGTGCGTGACACGAGCTTCGTGCCCAGGTGCGCCTCGAGCGCCTGCAGCTTGCGGCTGACCCTGGGTACGGGAATGCCGAGCGCGCGCGCCGCGGCGGAGAAGCTGCCCGCGTCGGCCAGGGCCAGGAAGACGCGCATCGCATCGAGCTGATCCACCCGCTCTCCTCTCCTACCGCTCTTGCATCCAGCGCAAGACTGTTTCTCGCCGTTGCGGCGTATCCCTTGGATGCCCGCGCGCCTCGAAGGGTACGAGCCGGCAAGGGTGCCGGCCTTCGAACCCATCGAAAGGAACGCTCATGAGTCAGAGAATCGCAGTGCTCTCCGCACTGGCTTGGGTGTTGGTGGCGGTCTCGCCGCTGGCAGCGCTCGCAGCAGACGAGGTGAACGTCTCTCGCGGCGTGACCCTCCCCGGTCCCGGTCTTGCCGTCCACGGCTTCGACGTGGTGGCCTACTTCACGCAGGGGCGGCCGACGCCCGGCTCGGCCGAGCACTCGGTGGCGCACGAGGGTGCGACCTACCGCTTCGCGAGCGCCGAGCACCTGGAGGCCTTCGAGGCCGACCCCGAACGCTATGTCCCCGCCTACGGCGGCTTCTGTGCCTACGGCGTCTCGGTGGGCAAGAAGTTCGACGGCGACCCGCGCCTCTGGCGGATCGAAGCCGGCCGCCTCTACCTGAATCTCAACGAGCAGATCCAGGAGACGTGGCTGGAAGACGTCGACGGCAACATCGAGAAGGCGGACGCCCAGTGGCGTCGCATCGCGAAGACCCGCGTCGCCGATCTCTGAGACCCCGAAGCAGGGCCGGCATGGCAGCCGGCCCTGCCCAGACCGCTTCATTCCATCTCGCGCTCACGAGCGCAAAGGAGTCCATCCATGATCGACCACATCAGTCTCGGCGTTGCCGACGTATCCGAAGGGGCCGCCTTCTACGGCCCCGTGCTCGAGAAGCTCGGCGCCAAGGAGCTCGCCCGCCTCGACGGCCTCGTGGCCTACGGGCGGGAGCGCATCGAGCTCGCCGTCATGCCTCCGTTCGACGGTGGCGCTGCATCCGGCGGCAATGGCACGCACTTCGCCTTCGTCGCCGACACGCGCGACGCCGTCGACGCCTTCCATGCGGCGGCGCTGGCCGCAGGCGCTACCGACGAGGGCCGGCCCGGACCGCGGGCCTATCCCCATCGCGAGGTCTACGCGGCCTTCGTGCGAGACCCTTGGGGCAACAAGCTCGAGGCGCTCACCGACGGCTTCGCCGCGTGAGTCGTGCCCGCCCCGGTGGTGCGAGAGCGCCACCGGGGCGGGCCGCAGCGGCCCACTCGGCTCGATGCGGCCCGTTGGTAGGTCTCCAGGTGGCGCATGGCGTATTCTGGTGGCGCCTCGGAGTTCCATCGCGGGTGAGAGCCTGCGCACCTTCGATCGACACGAGCGCGGAGTTCCATGTCTGCCTTCGAGTTCGTCCTGGTCGCCTTGGCGATCCTCATCGGGTTCGGGATCTCCGCGATCCTCGAGGGCTTGGGCGACCTGATTCGCACGCGGCGAAGGGTGCGGCCCTATCCCCTCCAGCTGGCCGCCTCGGCGTACGTCCTCTGGTTCAGCCTCCAGTATCTCTGGATCCTGTGGCTGGGGCGAGAGCTCGAAGCGTGGAACTTCCTGCTGTACCTCGGCCTCGCCGTGCCGGCCCTCTCGATCGCGCTGGCGGCCCACATCCTCAAGACCGATACGTCCCCGGGCGCGCCCTCGGCCCGGGATCAGTACTTCGAGAACAGCGGCCCGGCGTATCTCACGCTGGCCCTCTTTCCCCTGTCCGCGCTGGGGATGTCGTTCACCGGGCTTCGAGACATGGTTCCCGATCCCCCGAACCTCGTGGCCGTCTCGATCGTGCGGCTCGGAATCGCGGGCCTCTTCGTGTTCATGGCGTGGTCGAAGAGCGAGCGCGTCCACTGGGTGGGGCTGGGCGTGGTGTGGCTGTTCGCGGTCGGGTTCGTCCTGCGACTCGCAACCCGCCTCTGAGTTCGCGGCCACCCGACCGAGGGGAGAGACGCATGTCGGATTGGATCGAGCGCGACGAGCCTGCGGGCGACGCGCTGCTGCTCGGAGCCGACGAGGCGAGCGAGGTCGCGCGTTGGCTGGGGGAGCTCGCGGGGCGCTACCCGGACTCGGTCTCCGAGGGGCCGGTCGCACCCGAGGTGGACCGCAGCTGGCTGCAGGGCCTGTTGCGCGAGCCGATCCCCGAGGCGGGTCGGCCGGTGCGGGACCTGCTCGAGGAGTTCGAGGGCCGGGTGGTTCCCAACGCCTGTCACGTCACGCACCCGCGGTTTCTCGCCTACGTCCTCGCTTCTCCCCACGGGCTCTCGCCGTTCGCCGAGGCGGCCGCGGCCTTGCTCAACAACAGCAACTCGATCTCGGCGCTCTCCCCGGGCGGCACCGCCATGGAGCTCCGCGTGCTCGAGTGGCTTCGCGGGCTCTACGGCTTTCCCGCCGGCGGCTCGGGCCTGCTGACGAGCGGGGGTTCGCTCGCCAACTTCAACGCCCTCGCCGCCGCCCGGGACCGGGCCCTGGGCGAGGACGCTCGAACGGCCGGCCTCCAGGGCGGGCAGCCGCCGCTCGTCGCCTACACCTCCGACCAGGTGCACGCCTCGGTCGACGAGGACTTCTCGCTCCTCGGGCTGGGGACCGATGCGCTCCGCCGTCTGCCGAGCGACGCGCGCGGGCGCCTGCGTCTCGACGCGCTCGAACGGGCGATCGCCGAGGACCGGCTCGCCGGGCGCAGGCCCTTCTGCGTGATCGCGTCCGCCGGGACGGTCACGGTCGGCGCGATCGATCCGCTCGCCGAGCTGGCCGACCTCTGTCGGCGCGAGGGGCTCTGGCTGCACGTCGATGGAGCCTACGGCGCGCTCTTCGTACTCACCGAACGCCATCGCGACGCGCTGCGCGCAGCGGGTCTCGCCGACTCGCTCACGCTCGACCCCCACAAGCTGCTCTTCAACTCGCTCGAAGCCGGCTGCGTGCTCTTCCGGCGCGAGGAAGATGCCCGGCGCAGCTTCGATTTTCGCGCGAGCTACATCGAGGAGCAGAGCGATCCCGACCTGGTCGACTTCACGGATCTGGGCCCCGAGCTCTCGCGCAGCAACCGCGCGCTCAAGGTCTGGTGGGGCCTTCGCGGATTCGGCGTCGGCGCGCACCGCCAGACGCTCGAGCGGCTACTCGCGCTCGCCGCGCGCATGGGCGAGCGCATCGAGGCGGAGCCGGACCTCGAGCTGCTGGCCCCGGTCACGCTCACCGCGGTCTGCTTCCGCCATCGCAGCGTCGAGCCGCAGGCGCTACTCGACGCCGTGCTGCGCTCGGGCACCGCGTACCTGGGCCCCGCACGAGTGGGCGAGCATCAGGGCCTCCGCGCATGTTTCACCAACCTGCGCACACGCCCGAGCGACGTCGACGTCGTCTTGGACGGGCTGCTCGAGCAGGCCGAGCAACTCTGCGCGAGCGGCTGAGACGGGCCACTCGGGGCGAGTCCGGCCGGCGGCCGAGGGAGATGCCGGGCAGCCTCCAGGGTTCCCCCCACCTGCTCCGCCGGGCGATTCGGTCAGACTTCCAGGTCATGCGCATTGCATCCGTCGCCATCGTGCTGGTCGGGGCCGCCGTGCTCGCCTGCCGGCCGGTGGTCCCGCAGATCCCGCTCGACGTCTGGAGCTTCGAGGGCTTCGAGGTCCGCACCTACGTGCCTGCAGACCCGGTCGGGCTCGTCTACTTCTTTCACGGGACGAACGGGAGCGCGGGATTCGCCGCGAAGGTCGAGGCCACCGACGTCATCAACGAACTCGGACGGCGCGGCTACGGCATCGTGGCCACCGAGAGCACGCAGCGCACGGGACTCAAACGGTGGGACGTCTCCAGTGCGTCGATGACCGCGAACCCAGACCTCGCGCGCCTCGCGCGGCTCCACGAGGCGCTGCTCACCGACTACGGGCTCTCCTCGATGACGCCGATCTTCGGAATCGGCATGTCGAACGGCGCGCGCATGGTGAGTCTCTTCGGTCAGGCGTTCTGGGACGCGGGCCACCCCGTGGCCGCGGTGGTGCCGCACAGCGGCAAGGTCGCCAACCCCGTCCGCAACGCGGGCGGGCTCACCGTGCCCGCGCTCTTCCTGATCAGCGAGAACGACACGACCGTGGACAACGACGAGACCTACGCGGACTACGCGACGACGCAGGCCAACGGCGTGGCCACCCTCCTGCTCGCGAAACCCGAGGAGCCGATCTCGTGGTCGCGCTTCGTCCGCATCCCCGAGATCGACCAGGAGGAGGCCGTGGCTGTCTACGACGCGCTCGTGGCGACGGGCATCTGGGACGCGACGGGCGTTCGCGCGGTGAGCCTGGGAGAAGCCGAGTCACGCATCGGCGGGCTGTCCTATCCGGTATCCGGGAGCGATCGCGAGATCCGCAACCAGCTCAAGGTGGTTCTCGCGCTTCACCAGTTCACCGCCACCTACCGCATCCAGATCGCCGACTTCTTCGACGCCCGGTTGCCCTGACCGCGGCCTTGCAGCGCGCCGTCGCGAGCCCGGGCCGCCCCGGCCGGGACGCCGGGCCTCAGCCTCGCATCCGCGACGTGAAGTCCCAGCTGCGGATGCGGTCGGGGGAGATGGCGATGGCGACCTCGCTCGAGGCCCGGTCGAGGAGCCACTGGGCGAAGGCGCCCTCGGGCTCATCCAGATAGCGCGCGACCAGCTTGCGCAGGATCTCTTCGCCGCGCTCGGGGACGATCTCGGCGCGGGCCTGGCCGCGGACGCCGCGGTAGGGTGGAGTGTCGGGCGCCACCTCGAACGCGCAGCGTGGGTCGCTGGCGAGCAGGGTCACCACGCGGGCGCTGCTTTGGGTCGCGCACCAGAGCCTTTCGCCTTCGGGCACGAACCACAGCGACGCGAGCACCGGGTGCCCGCTGCGGCCGTTGCAGGCCAGGCGCAGCGGAACCGTGCAGCCTTCGAGAAAGGCTTCGATGGCATCCGGTGCCCACGGCCCACGCGTCTTCACGTGAGCGAGGGTAGCCGTTCGCTGGGCTCGCCTGCCTCGCAGGGGGCCGCTCGAACCGGTGGTTCTAGTCCGAAACCCACGCCGTGGCCGCGACCGCCACGCGCTCTCGGCTGCCTGCAGCCGGCACGGCGGGCTCCTCCCTGCCCGCGCGGCGCGCCGCACGCCGTACGTCGCGGCGGCGGATGGCGATGTAGACCGACGGCACGAAGTAGAGCGCCAGGATCGAGGCGCCGGCCACGCCCCCTGCGATGGCGGTGGCCATGGGGGGCCAGAAGCGCCCGCCGAACAGGATCAGCGGCAGGAAGCCGCCGATGGTCGTGAAGGTGGTGGCGACGATGTGGCGCGTGGCGTCGATGACCACCTCTGCGGTGGCGTCGACCTCGGCGCGGTCGGCTCCCGCGTCCTCGCGCAGCGCCGCCAGCACGACGATCGCGCCGTTGATGGCCAGCCCCACGAGCCCCATGGTTCCCACGATGGCGACGAAGCCCATCGGGTAGCCGAACAGCCAGACTCCGAACAGGGCGAGGCCCACGCCGAGCAGGGCGACCGCGAAGATCACCGAAGCCAGCCGGAACGAATTGAACGACAGCACGATCGTTCCGATCATCAGGATGAACAGCGGCAGGGCGAACGCCATCAGGTTGGCGATGGCCTGGCTGCGCTGCTCGTCTTCGCCCCCGAACTCGACGCGGTAGCCCTCGGGCATCACCAGGCCCGCCTGATCGCGGCGTTGCTCGAAGTCGGCCAGGGAGTCGGCGATCAACGCGTAGGGCTCGAGAAAGGCCTGCACGGTATTCGAGCGCTCGCCGTTGCGCCGGGTGACGCCACCGATCTCGGGTACCAGGCGCAGACTCGCCACGGCTCCGAGCGGCACACCCGCCACGGCGGTGGCGTCGGCTGCGCCCGCTCGCCCGGGGGCCAGCACCCGCCCGGCGATGATGTCGGACAGTCCGTCGCGGCTGGCGCCGTCCACCCGCACCCGCACGGGCACCTCCTCGGTGCCTTCGAGCAGGGTGCCGCCGAGGCTGCCCTCGAGGCTCGCGTTCAGCTGGTCGGCGATGTCCGCGAGTCCCAGGCCCGACAGGCGCGCCGTATCCTCGTCGGCCTCGAGCAGCAGCTTGGGCTCGCCCCCGGCGAGCTTGGCCGTGGTGTAGGTGACCGCCTGGGTCTCGGCGAGAATGCCGCGCACCTGTTCGCCCAGCCCACGCAGCACGTCCAGGTCGGGCCCCAGCAGCCGGACCTCGATCGGTGCTTCGAAGGGCGGTCCCTGTTCGAAGGGCAGGGCGATCATCCGGGCGTCGGGGAACGCATCGATCAGTTCGCGCTGCAGGGTGGGCAGCAACCGCTCGGTGGCGTCGGCCGAGCGCGTGGTGACGAAGGCGCCGCCCACGCTCGAGATGCCCTCGGCACCGCCGAACATGTTGTAGTAGACGCGCGGGGTGCCCTCGCCCACGAACCAGTGGCTGTCCACCACCTCGTCGTGCGCGTGCACGAGATCCCGTGCGCGATGCGCCGTGGCCAGGGTCTCGGCCAGCGACGCCTGGGACGGGAGGCTGATCTGGATCTGGAACTGGTTGCGGTCATTGGCGGGGAAGAACTGCGAGGGCAGTCCGCGCGCCACCAGAAAGCCCGTGATCGGCAACACCAACGAGATCGCCACGCCGATCGCGGGACGCCGGAGCACCATCACGAGCGAGCGGCGGTAGAGGCCGAGCAGTCGCTCGCTCGAGACGCCCACGCGCCACCAGGGGGCCTCTCCGGGCTGCGGCTGTGCCTCGTCGCCGGTCGTCACCCCGGCGAGCGTCACCACCAGCGTCATCGAAACGGCGAACGAGGTCAGCACCGCGAGGCAGACGCCGATGGAGATCGGGCCCACGAACTCGCCCGCGCCGCCCGGCATGAGGGCGATGGGCAGGAAGGCGAGCACGGTGGTGAGGGTCGAGGCCGCCAGGGGCACGGCCAGGTGGCGGACGGTGCTCGCCACCGCACGGCTCGGGGGCCAGCCTCTTCGAACGCGTCCGTTGAACTCCTCGACGACCACGATCGCGTTGTCGATGAGCAGGCCGAGCGCGATGATCAGCCCCGTCACCGACATCTGGTGAAGCTCGATGCCGAGGAAGTTCAGCTCGGCCAGCACGGCGGCCAGGGTGAGCGGCAGCGCCGTCGCGACCACCAGCGCCGAACGCAGGCCCATCAGCACGAACAGCACGGCCACGACCATGGCGGTGCCCAACAGCAGGTTGCCCACCAGCGAGCCGAGGCGCGCCTGGGTGTATTGGCTCTGGTCGAACAGGACCTCGAGCGCGATGCCCCGCGGTACTTCGGCAGCAAAGCCGTCGACCGCTTCGCGCGCGCGCTCGGACCAGAGGTCGACGCGCTCGCCGGCCTCCATGGTGGCGGCCACGGCGACGCCACGGCGCCCGCCGATCAGGGCCACACTGGCCGCCGGTTCGCGCACCGCACGCTCGACCCGTGCCAGGTCACCGACCCGGAGCAGGCGCCCGCCCGCGTCTTGCCGGAGCGGCACGTCGCGGACCCGTTCGACCGAGGTGAGCTCGCCTTCGACCTCGACCAGCAGGTCGTTCTTGGCGTGACGCAGCTGGCCCGCAGGCAGCTTGGAGTCGGCCCGCTGGATGGCCCGCGAGACTTCGGTCGCCGTGAGGTTCACCGCGGCCAGGGCCAGCGGATCGATCGAGACCCGGATCTCTTCTTCGGCCTCGCCGAAGCGCTCGACCTCCTTGGTGCCGCCGACCTGGCGCAGGGTGTCTTCGAGCTGTTCGGCGATTCGCGACAGCAGGCCCATGGGGGCGTCGCCGTCGCCCTCCCACGCGAGCCCGACCAGCAGCGTGACGGCCGTAGACGACTGGTCCTCGAACTCGGGGGTGCCGGCTCCGGCGGGCAGCAGGGCCGCCGCGTCGTCGAGCTTGTCGCGCACCTTCGACCAGACTTCGTCGACCGTGGATTCGTCGAAGCGGTCGGCCAGCTCCACCTGCACCACCGAGACGCCCGCTTGCGAGACCGAGTCGAGCTCGACGATCTCGTGTAGCTCGAGCAGCTGATCTTCGATCTTCTCGGTGACGAGGGTCTCGACGCGCACGGCGCTCGCGCCGGGATAGTAGGTGGTGACGGTGGCGAAGCGGCGCGACAGCGCCGGGTCTTCCTGGCGCGGAAGCGCCTGAAGCGCTGCCAAGCCCGCCACGAGGATCAGGCCGACGACCAGGACCGAGAGCCGCGGATTGCGGTAGAAGAGGTCGGCCATGGCCTAGCCCTCGGCCGCGACGAGGCGCACGCGCATGCCGGGCACCAGGCGGTGCACGCCGGCGGCGACCACCCGGTCGCCCGGGACGAGCGTGCCGCGCACGTAGGCGCGATCGGCTTCGGCGTGGATGACCTCCACCTGGCGGCGCTCGGCCACGAAGTCGGCGCCGTCGGGCATGGCCACATAGGTGGTCCACAAGCCCCGGCGGCCTTCGGCGAGGGCCTGGAGCGGGAGCCAATAGCCCGCCGCCTCGACCCGCCGCTCGAGGGCCACCCGCGCGAGGGCGCCGTGCCGGGCGGCCGGCGGCGGGTCGACGAGCCGCAGCACGGCCGTGACCGTGCGCGTGTCTGGGTCGACCGTGGGCAGCAGTCCGTGCAGGGTGGCCGAGATCCGGGCGCCGTCGACCTCGACGTCGTGTTGGCTCCCCGGGGTGAGCTGGTTCGCGGCGTCGGGAGAGACGCCCACGTGGACCTCGAGCGCACCGTCTTCGAGAAGCCGCAGTACCGGCACGCCGGGCGCCAGAACGGTGCCCTCGTCGGCGAAGCGCTCGGCGAGGATCCCGGCGAAGGGCGCCCGCAGCTCGGAGAGCGCGAGTTGCACGTCCACGTGCTCGATCGATGCGTCGGCAGCGGCGGCTTCGGCTTCCAGGGCCTGCTGGCCGTAGCGCGTCTCGTCGAGACGCTGCGTGGCCAGGTGCCCGGCGTCGTGCAGCTCTTCGCGTCGCTCGGTGGTGGCGCGCGCGAGCGACAGGTCGGCGCGGATGCGGTCGCGCCGGGCCTCGAGTTCGCGTCGTCGTGCGCGCAGCTCTCGGGTGTCGAGCTGCGCGAGCACCGCGCCGGGCTCGACCCGGTCGCCCTCGTCGAAGGCGACCTCGACCAGGCGTCCCGATCGCTCGAACCCGAGCTCGCTGGTCCTGCGGGCGACCACGCGGCCGGCGTAGAGTTCACGTACCGGATAGGCGTCGGTGGCCTCGATCGAGACGACCTCCACGGGCAGCGCCGCGCGCGAAGTCGGCGTGCCGGACTCGGCTTCGTCGGCCAGGGAGGCGAGCGCCAGGCCGGTTGCCGCCAGCACGGCCAGACCGAGCGCGCCCCGGAGGATCGCGGCGCGATGTCGGAGCAGGGCAGACGTCATGGGGTTGGGCCTCGGGCCGGGCGCGCGAGGGTTCCGTGGAGGAGCGTGTCGAAGACGGGCTCGAAAAGCTCGTCGAAGGAGCGGCCGAAGGTGAGCCGGCCGGCGATGTGGAGGCTCGCCAGACCGTGAACCTGGACCCAGCAGACGTTCGCCAGGGTCGTGGCGTCGCCGATCAGCAGCCCCTGGTCGATGGCTTCGCCGAGGGTGCCGAGTAGCGGTTGCCAGGTGCCTTCGGCCAGCGCGTGGTCTTCGGCGTCGGGCGCGGCGTCGGGCGGCGGCGCCAGCTCGAACATGATGCGGTAGGCGCCGGGTTCGTCCTGGGCGAAGCCCAGATAGGAGGCGAAGAGCGCGTGCAGGCGTTTCAGGGTGTCGGGCTCGCTGTCGGCCGCCTGCGACGTGCGCTCACCGAAGCGCGCGAAGGCCTGGCGCCGCACCTCGCGGTAGATCGCCGCCTTGCCCTCGAAGTAGCGGTAGGGCGTCATCGGGCTCACCCCGAGGCGCGCCGCGATGGCCCGCATGGTGACGCCTTCGTAGCCCTGGGCCGCGAAGAGTGCCGCGGCGACCTCGCAGAGGTCCTGCCGGAAGTCGTCGATCTCTGCGGTGGTGAGGGCCTTGGGCACCCTCGTAACGTACGCTGTAAATTTATGATGTAAAGCAGATCGGCCCACACCGTCCCAAGCCCCCGTAATAGAACGCCTTTCGGGGCAGAGGCCCGGGATGGGTTCCGGCGCGGCGCCGGGCTCAGGCCCTCCGGGAGCCCGCAGGCACGTCGTGGGGCAGGACGGCCAGCGCCTCGACCTCGCACAACAGTTCGGGCCGGCAAACCGGCGCCTCGACCAGCACGTTCGGAAAGCCCCCGAAGCCGGCTTCGCGGAGCTTGCTGCGGAGGCGCTCGGCGTCTTCGGCGTGCTTCAGGTACGTGATCGCGGAGACCACGTCGCCGAAGCCCGCGCCCTGGCCCTCGAGCAGCGCGGCGACGTTCAGCAACATCCGGTCCGCCTGCGCGTCGAAGTCGCCCACGTGGGCCGTCCGCCCGGCCTCGTCGATGCTCGCGGTGCCCGACACGTGGAGCGCGACCTTGTTCGCTTCGGTCATGCGCACCCCCCGCGCGAAGTCCGAGCCGTAGAGGGGGGCTTCGTTGAGCGTGGCCGTGGTCATCCGCTCCATCGGGGGAGTGGGCTCGGCCCGGACGGCGTAGAACCCCAGGCAGAGGTCGTGGCCCTCCGGAACCAGCCCGGCGCCGATGCCGGTGCTGGCCGGCGCGGCCTCGATCCCTCGGGCTCTGAAGAACGCCCGGCGCCCGCGGTTCAGGTCGTCGTAGTCGCGGTCCATCTCGCGCAGGTGGATCCAGGTACGCACCACGTGGCCGAACGCCATGCCCGCTCGTTGGAGCAGGTTCTCGGCGCGTTCGAACATGGCGAGGGTCTGCTCGTAGGCATCCGCCCCGCGCCCGTACTGGCAGCCGGCGTAGAGTCGGCTTTCGGGTCCGACGGTGATGCGTAGCGCGTGGGACCGTGCGCACTCGGGGCAGCCGCACGCCGTCTCGGTGGTGACGGCGATGGGGTCCGAGGCCCCGGTCGGCACGACCGCCTGCACGGCGACCTCGAGGTGGGCGCCGGCGTCGAGCGGCGGCTGCTGGAGCTCGCTCATCGCGGGCCGGTGGGTGGGCGACTCGTACGAGCCGAGCACGCGCCCGCGAGCCGCGCGGATCGATGCGAGGTCTGCCCCCAGGTTGCGGGCGAAGATCGTCTCGGCCACGACCGACGCGAAGCCGGCGCCCTCGGCCTCGAGGACTTCGAGAATCGCTCGGTAGGCGGCTTCGGCCTGCACGGCGGGGTCGGCGGCCTCGTCACGGGGCTGACAGGCGAGGTAGAACTCCCTGGCCTCGGGTCCCACGACCCGGCGCAGGGCGAGCGCGCAGCCGTGCGCGTGGGTCGTCTCGACCGGCGGGTGGGGAGCCACGGGGATCCTCTAGCCGACGGACGGGACTGGGGCCATCCGACAGGTCAAAGCATCGAGGCCGGCCGTCCTGTACGAACGGCCGGCCTCGGGGTCGGTTCTCGGCGTTTCCGAGCGGCTAGCAGCCGTCGGTCGGAAGCTCGCCGCTCGGGTCGGAGGAGAAGGTCGTGAGACCGGCCTTGCCGCCCCGGTTCTTCTTGAAGCAGTTTCCCGACGAGCCGTCGAGCGGCACGTCGAAGAAGGTGAGGTCCGCGGCCAGGAAGTCGAGCGGACCGCCCGGCGGGCTCCCGCCGTTGTTGCTCAGCCGGTTGCGCGAGATCTCGTTGTTGTCGGCGGTCGAAGGGGTGATCGGCGGCTTCTTGTCGCAGCTGTTGTTGGTGCCGAGCGTGGCCGTGCACCAGCCGAGCAGCCCGATCCCCACGAAACCGTTGTCGTCGACCCGGTTCTTCGAAACCACGTGGTCGCTCACGCCGAGCATCAGGATGCCGACGCCCTTCGGCAGATCCTTCTGGAAGCTCCCGGGAGGCGCGTCGTTGTCGCGGTTGTTGTCGTAGACGTCGTTGTGGGTGATGACCCAGTCCGCCATGACCGGCAGCGGCGGGTTGCCCGCCCCATTGGGGTGGAAGAGGCCAATGCCCACGGTGTTGTTGTAGACCTCGTTCTGCTTGAACTCGACGTCATTCGAGACCGTGATCTCGAAGCCGATCACGCTGTCGAACAGCTCGTTGTCGATCACGCGAACGTGCGACGAGCCCGCGACCCACATGGCGGTGTCGAGCGAGCCGTAGGAGATGTTCTTCTGCACCAGCCCGTTCGCCGAGAGCGTCGGGTAGATGCCGTTGTTCAGGTTGTTGACCGACTCGTTGCGGATGAACTTGAAGCCGTCCACCCAGCGGGTCTGGATGCCGTTCTTCGGGAAGCCCTCGACGGTGAACCCGCGCACGTAGAAACCCTGGAGCTCGCTCGGGCACGAACCGTCGCGGTCGTCGTAGTCGCAGCCCGGGTCCGGCGGCGCCGCGTAGATGCCCGTCTGCTGCGTGCCGGTGTGCAGGATGCGCACCTTGCCCGCCTCGCCCAGCTTCTTCCTCACCTTGCCGACGAGCCGCAGGTTGTCCGTGGTGATGTGGAGGCCGTAGAGGGCGTTGCCGGGCTCCTGGTAGGTGCCCGGCTCGACCAGGATCGAGTCGCCCGGCGAGGCCGCATCGATGGCCGCCTGGATGGACTCGCCCGGAAACACACGGTGGACCGCTGCGTTGGCGGTGGTCGCAGTCGTGAACAGGGCGAGGCCCAGAATGGTGCAGAAATGGCGCAGGTGCATCGGGGACTCCGGATCCTTCAGGAACGCGCAAGCTACCACGGCTTGGGGGCTCCTGCCCTCGGGGAGACGCCCTAAGCGCGCAGATTTTGCTTCCCCAGGCCGAATCACCCAAACTCCCCAGCCGACCCGCGGGGCACCCGGCCCGCCGATCGGGGTGGCCGCGCCGGCCCATCGAGCCCGCCTGCGACTCACTTCACTCCCTTGACCGGGCAGGTCTTCGAAACCATGGATCCGCGATACGGAGCAGGGCCTGACGCCCACGTCCGCCCCTGGACCCGGGGGGCGGTGCTGCTGCTCGCTGGGGCGCTGGCCCTGGTCGGCTGCGAGCGCGCTTCGGACCCGGCGCCGGTGGCCTTCCCGAGTGGGCCCTCTGGCCAGCTCGAGATCGCGTATCCCCTCGACGAGACCGTCTTCCCGCCCGAGATCGTCGCCCCGACCGTCGTCTGGGAGGACGGGACCGAAGGCGTGACGAGTTGGGAGGTGCTGCTGCGGTTCGGCGCCGAACAGCGCCCCCTGCGCTTCCCGACCGAGGAGCCGCGCTGGCGTCCCTCGGAGTCGAACTGGTCCGAGATCAAGAAGCGAACCCAGGCCGGGCCCGCCGAGGTGGCAGTCGTCGGGTCGGGCCCGGGCGGAGCGTCGTCGTCCTCGGCGGCCGTGCGCTTCCGGACCTCCACCGACCCCGTCGGTGACGCGATCTTCTACCGCGAGGTGCCGCTGCCGTTCATCGAGGCGGTGCAGGATCCCTCCCGCATCCGCTGGCGCTTCGGGTCGATCGACTCCGAAGACGCGCCGCCCATCGTGCTCGAGAACCTGCCGGTCTGCGGCAACTGCCACTCGTTTTCGGGCGACGGCAGCCTGCTGGGTCTCGACGTCGACTACGGCAACGACAAAGGAGGCTACGCGATCCTGCCCGTGGCCGAGCAGATGGTCCTCGACGACGAGAAGATCATCACCTGGAGCGACTACGAGCGCGACGACGGCGAGCTCACCTTCGGTCTGCTCTCCCAGGTCTCGCCCGACGGCCGCTACGTGATCAGCACGGTGAAGGACCGTGCCGTATTCGTGGCCACGCCCGGCATCGAGTTCTCCCAGCTCTTCTTCCCGATCAAGGGCATCCTGGTGGTCTACGACACCCAGACCGGCACCTACGCGCCGCTCCCGGGAGCCGACGACCCCGCCTACGTCCAGAGCAACCCCACCTGGAGCCCCGACGGCAAGTCGGTCGTGTTCGCCCGAACGAAGGTCTATGCGAAGAGCGGCGTCGCGAACGCCGGCAGCATCCTGCTCGACGAGAACGACGTGCCCGAGTTCATCGAGGACAAGGAGCCCTTCCGGTTCGATCTCTACCGCGTGCCGTTCAACGAGGGCCGCGGCGGCGTGGCCGAGCCGATCGCGGGCGCGTCGCACAACGGCATGAGCAACTTCTTCGCGAAGTTCTCGCCGGACGGAAAGTGGATCGTGTTCTGCCAGGCGGAGAACTACATGCTCCTCATGCCGGACAGCGAGCTCTACATCGTCCCCGCCGAGGGCGGCGAGCCGCGCCGGCTGCGCGCGAACACGCCGCTCATGAACTCGTGGCACAGCTTCAATTCCTCCGGACGCTGGCTCGTGTTCTCGTCGAAGGCCTACACGCCCTACACCCAGCTCTTCCTGACCCACATCGACGAAGACGGAAACTCGACGCCCCCCGTCGTCCTCGAACGCTTCACCGGCGACGACCGCGCCGCCAACATCCCGGAGTTCGTGCCGATCCCCGGCAAGGCGATCGCGAAGATCGAGGAGCGCTTCCTCGACGCCTACTCCTTCCTGCGCGCCGGCATGGCGAACGAGCGGACGGGCGACTACGCGGCCGCCGTCCGTTCCTACGAGAAGGGGCTCGACGTCGAGCCCCGGAACGTCGAGCTGTTGAATTCACTGGGCTTCGCCCTCTTCCAGAAGGGCGAGAGCTCCAAGGCGGTGGCGGCCCTCGAGAAGGCGCTCGAGATCGATCCGGCCCACTGGAAGGCGCACAACAACATCGCCCTCGCCTCGATCGAGCTCGGCGAGCTCGAGATGGCTGAGGCCCACTACCGCGAGTCCCTCGCGATCGAGCCCCAGCCCGCCATCTACAACGACCTGGGCTTCGTCCTGGAACGCCAGGGCCTGCCCGAGGAAGCCGAGGAGCTGTACCG
>JANQOX010000015.1 GCA_028285625.1 Myxococcota bacterium | reverse complement strand
TGCCCGAGGCCGCGCGCATCGCCCACGAGCGCGGCGTGCAGGTGGTGGTCGACTCGACCTTCGCGAGCCCCATCAACCACAAGCCGCTGGCCGACGGTGCCGACCTGGTGATCCACAGCGCCACCAAGTACCTGGGCGGCCACAACGACCTGATCGCGGGCAGTGTGACCGGAACGTCCGAGAACGTCGCGCCCATCCGCGCGCTCGGCGGCGTGCTCGGCGGCATCCTCGACCCGCACGCGGCATGGCTGCTGATGCGCGGGCTCAAGACGCTGGCGCTTCGCATGGAGCGCCACAACACCAACGGCCTCGCGGTGGCGCGCATGCTCGAGGCCCACCCCAAGGTGGCGCGCGTCCACTACCCGGGCCTCGAGAGCCACCCGGATTACGCGGTGGCCACGCGGCTCATGGACGGCTTCTCGGGGGTGGTGACGTTCGAGATCGACGGCGATCTGGACGCGGCCATCCGCTTCACGGACGGGTGCCGCCTGCCCTACATCGCCCCGAGCCTGGGCGGTGTGGAGTCGCTGGTGGAGATGCCGGTGCTCATGTCCTACTGGGACTACCCGAAGGAAGAGCGCCTGGCCTACGGCATCACCGACAACCTGGTGCGCTTCGCCTGCGGCATCGAGGACACGGCCGACCTGCTCGCCGATCTCGAGCAGGCACTCGAGCAGGTCTGAAGCGGCGGGGCGCCCACTTCGGCCGGACAGCAGGCAGGCCCGCGGGGCGTTAGAGCAGGTCGCCCTCGAGCGGGCTGCGATGCTCCATGGCCAGGAGCTTGGCCTTCATCTTGAGCCCGCCGGCGTAGCCGCCGAGCTTGCCGCCCGTGGCGACCACCCGGTGGCAGGGCAGCACCAGCGCCAGCGGATTCGCCCCGTTCGCCGCACCGACGGCGCGCACCGCGCGAGGGGCCCCGATCTGCTTGGCGATCTCGGCGTAGGTGCGGGTCTCGCCGTAGGGGATTTCCTTCAGCACGTCGTAGACCCGCGACTGGAATACGGTTGCGCGGACATCGAGAGCCAACTCGAAGACCTGGCGCTTGCCGTTCAGGTACTCGAGCAGCTGGGTCACGGCGACGCGATTGGGCTCCCAGGCCTCCTTGGTGCAGGCCTCGGGCGCGAACCGCTTGAGCCAACCCGTGAAGCCGCGGCCGCTCGCCCGCGGGAGCCCCACGTAGGCCAGCCCCTTCTCGGTGGAGGCACACCGCATGAGACCAAACGGCGTCTCGAACTCGGCTGTGTGGACCCGCTCCATCGGCCCGCCACAATACCACGACCGACCGTGCGATGACGGCCCGGTGACGGACCGAAGGCGCTCGGTCGGGCGGCGAACCGAAACCCGGCAAGGAGACGACCCCTGGCACACCTGCTCGTAACTGGCGGCGCGGGCTACATCGGCAGTCACGCGCTCCGCGCCCTGCGACGCGGGGGCCACACGGCCGTGGTGGTGGACGACCTGCGCGCGGGCCGCGCCGACTTCGTGGGCGACGCCCCGCTGGTGCGTGCCGACGTGGGCGACCGCAGCGCCATGGACCGGGCCTTTGGCGACTACGGACCCTTCGACGGCGTGCTGCACTTCGCCGCCTCGCTCTCGGTATCCGAGTCGGTCGCGAAGCCGCTCGACTACTACGCCAACAACGTGGCGGGCAGCGCCAGCCTGATCGGCGCGGCGCTCGAGCATGGTGCGCGGGCCTTCGTGTTGTCGTCGACCGCGGCGGTCTATGGCACGCCCGAGCGGCTCCCCATCACCGAGCGCTCGCGCATTGCGCCCATCAACCCCTACGGCCGCAGCAAGTCGATGGTCGAGCGCATCCTCGCCGACGTGCAGTCGAGCCACGGGCTTCGCTATGCGGCGCTTCGCTACTTCAACGCGTCGGGCGCCGACCCGGCCGGCGGCATCGGCGAGTGCCACGACCCGGAGTGGCACCTGATCCCCCTCGCCCTCGAGGCGGCCGCGGGCCTGCGCCCGAAGCTCAAGCTCTTCGGCAGCGACTACCCCACGCCCGACGGCACCTGCATCCGCGACTACATCCACGTGAGCGACCTAGCCCAGGCCCACGTGCTGGCCATCGAGTCGCTGCTCTCGGGCGGCCCCGGCGGCGTCTACAACCTGGGCACCGGCCGCGGCCACAGCAACCGCGAGGTGCTCTCGGCCGTCGAGCGCGTGGTGGGCCTGCCCGTCCCCGCCGAGCCGGCCCCCCGGCGCCCCGGCGACCCCGCCGAGCTGGTGGCCGACGCCACCCGCTTCCGCAACGACTTCGGGTGGCAGCCCCGGTTCGACCTCGACGCCATCGTCGACACCGCCTGGCGGTGGTTGTCGGCGTGGAAGGGGCTATAGACGGTCTCCGTCGAATCGGGCGCGTCGCGCCAGGGAGAGAACATGCTCCGAGCCCCCACGCTTCTTCTCGCCATCCTGATGGTCGCGACTGCCACCCAGGCGCAGCCCGAGGCCGCAGCGCCGCAGACGCTGTTTCGTGACGTGCGCATCTTCGATGGCCGGACCAACGAGCTGACCCCCGGCCACGTGCTCGTCGAGGGCCATCGCATTGCGCGGGTGTCGACCGCGCCGATCCCGGCCCCCGAGGCCACCGTGGTCGAGGGCGGCGGCCGCACGCTCATGCCGGGGCTCATCGACGGCCACGTGCACATCATGATCAACGAGCACTTCGCGGTGGTCGAGACCGACCTCGAGCTCACCGACCTCGCCTACAACTCGGTCGTCGTCGCGCGGCGCTTCCTGATGGATGGCTTCACTTCCGTGCGCGACATGGGGGGCCCGGCATTCGGGCTGAAGCGCGCGATCGACGCCGGGCACGTCGTCGGCCCCCGCGTCTATCCCTCTGGCGCCTTCATCTCGCAGACCTCGGGCCACGGCGACTTCCGCGAGCGGGGAGACACCGCGTACTCGATCCGCGACAAGGACTCGCTCCCCAACTTCGAGCGCTACGGCATCGGTATGATCGCCGACGGGGTTCCTGCGGTTCTCGCCGCCACGCGCCTCAACCTGCGCCTGGGGGCCACGCAGATCAAGATCATGGCCGGCGGTGGGGGCTCGTCGCGATTCGATCCCATCGACACCACGCAGTATTCGAAGGAGGAGACCTGCGCGATCGTGGAGGCGGCGGCCGACTGGGGAACCTACGTGGGCGCCCACGTCTTCAACGACCGCGCCGTGAATCGCCTGCTCGAGTGCGGCGTGAAGACCTTCGAGCACGGGTTCTTCATCAGCGAAGAGACCATGAAGAAGATTGCGCGTGCCGGCGGGTACGTCGTACCGCAGATGTGGGGCATCTCGCCCGACCTGGCCCGCAATCCGCTCATGCCGCCTGCCAAGATCCCGATGGTGCGAGAGCTCGGCGAACAGTACGCCGACTTCGGGCGCAACCTGCTGAAGCATGGCGTCAAGGTCGTCTTCCAGTCCGACTACGTGGGCACGTTTGCCGACGCCGAGCGCGCCCGCCGCTACGAGATCTGGTGGCGCACGCAGACCTTCGACAGCAACTTCGAAGTGCTGAAGCAGATGACCTCGACTGCCGGTGAGATGCTGGCGCTCTCGGGTCTGCGCAACCCCTACCCCGACGGTCCGCTCGGCGTGGTCGAAGAGGGGGCCTACGCGGACCTGCTGCTGGTGGATGGCAACCCGCTCGAAGACATCTCGGTGATCGGCGGCACCACCGAGTGGTTCGACGCCGACCCCGAGTGGAAGCCGATCGAGAGCCTCCGCCTGATCATGAAGGATGGCGTCGTCTACCGGAACACCCTCTAGGCAGCCATGCAGGGGTTGGCCGTTCTCCTGGTCGGGTTCGCCCTGGCCGTCTCGCAACCGGCACGGGCCACCGACGGTCGGGCGGCCTTTGGCGGACCCGACGCGGTCCCCAACCAGCTGGCCGAAGACGAGCGCGAAGGGGCGCCGCTCTTCGAGCTCGGCTTCCTCGCGCCGTACCGCGCCTGGAAGGAGCGGGTGCGCGAGAAGACGGGGCTCCACTTCGGTGGCGACTACAGCAGCCAGTCGCTGTTCGCGACCGAGAGCCCCGGCAAGGCGCAGGCGGCCTCGGGCATGCTGCGCTTCTTCGGCACCTGGGACCTCGTGGATCGAGGAGGCGACCACCCCGGTGCGCTCGTCTGGAAGGTGGAGCACCGCCATCGCTACACCGACGTGCCGCCGAGCGCCCTGGGCTTCGAGCTCGGGTACGTCGGGCTGCTCTCTCCCCCGTTCAGCAATCAGCGCTGGCGCGCCACCAACTTCTACTGGCGCCAGCGCTTCGCGAAGGGCCGCTTCGCGGTGGTGGCCGGCTTCCTGGACGCGACCGACTACGTCGACGTCTATGCGCTGGCGAGCCCTTGGACGGGCTTCTCCAACCTGACGTTCAGCACGGGCAGCGCCTCCATCGCCCTGCCGAACGATGCGGCGCTCGGCATCGCCGCCGCGGGCATGCTCACGGACCACCTCTACGCCATCGCGAGCCTGAGCGACGCCAACGGCGATCCCCGCCACCCTTGGGAAGGTTTCGAGACGTTCTTCGAGGACCGCGAGTTCTTCAAGAGCTTCGAGATCGGTTGGGTCAGCGCACACGAACGCTTCGCCGTGGACAACGTTCACGCGACGTTCTGGCACGTCGACGGCCGGGACGAAGCCGACACACCGGCGGGCTGGGGCGTGAACGTCTCGGCCTCGTGGGCCTTCGGCCGCTTCGCGCCGTTCCTGCGTGCGGGTTGGTCCGAAGACGGCGGCGCGCTGCTCGACCGCTCCGTGGGCATCGGCTTCTCGTTCGAAGCCGTTTCGGGCCGCGACCAGCTGGGCGTGGCGGCAAACTACGGCCGACCGTCGAAGGACACGTTCGGACCCGGGCTCGGCGGCCAGTGGAGCTTCGAAGCCTTCTACCGCTGGCAGCTGCTCCGCGAGCTGGCCCTCACCCCGAGCGTGCAGCTGCTCGTCGACCCGGCGCTCGGCGGGGACACGACCTGGGTCTTCGGGTTGCGGCTGCGCTACGCGCTCTAGCGAGCGGCAGCCGGAGCGCTAGTAGCCCGGGTGGGCGTACTGGTTGATCTCGATCACCTTGAGCTTGCGTGCGATCACGCCGCCGATGCCCCCGAGCGGGCCGTTGCGGCGGCGCGTGTCCAGGATGACCAACGCGCCGTCGCGCGACACGTAGGAGCCACCGGCCCAGCGGAACGAGTTGTTGGCGATGGCCGAAGGGAACGTCCGCTCCCAGACCGCGCGCTTGTCCAGGCGCACGGCCCCCGTGGCGTCCTGAAGGAGCGCGAACAGCTGCAGCACCGAGTCGTCTCGGCTGGCCGCGCCCTGGGAGCCGTGCATCGCCAACAGGTAGACCTGCCCGTCGCAGCCGGTGTGCAGGTTCAGCCCGCCACCCGCCCCGTAGAGGCAGTCGCCGCCCTTGCCGATACAGTTGCCCGATCGATTCGGGTTCCAGAACGCGACGAAGTTCCAGGACGTGCTGGGGCCGATCGGCTCCGTCCCGACGCTCTCGTAGAACCAGATGCCCTGGGTGCCGTGGCTGGCACCCGAGACCGCGAGCAGCTGATGCCCGCTGGCGAGCTGGACGAACCCGGCCGTCGCGGCCGAGCTCTGGCCGCGTTGGAACGGCTCTCCCTGGGATCCGTCCAGGACGAGCCGGTTCACGATCTCTCCGCTGGGGTCGGCGTCGGGGTTGCGCGCGACGCGGACGAAGTAGACCGCCGCCGGCGGCGTCGATCCCCCCTGCTGCTCGAGCGCCACGGCCACCAGGTCGCCGTGCGCCTGCACGCCTCCGGGGTGGTTCAGCACGTCTCTTACGTCGACGCGCGGGGCCGCATCGAACTCGTGGGAACGATCGCGCCAACCCTCTCGCAGGCCTCCGTCCGCGCGGTGGAAGCCCACCTCGAATCCGGCGCCCGTGACGTTCTGGGTGGCCACGAGCCGGCCGAACACGCGGCCATCGGCGCTCCGCCCGTCGCTTAGCCGCGCCACGCCCTGGATGTGGTGGTCGCGATTGCGGCCCGAGTTGCCCACATCCATCACGTAGTTGCGGTGGAAGCCGAGCCCCCGGACCTGCTGCGCGATGTCGGGGACGCACATCGAGCAGTCCTCTTCGCCGTACGCGCAGTCCGTCCTTCCCCGGGTGAGGTCGGGCACGTAGCCGGGGGTGCGCAGTCGCACCTCGAAGGTGTGCGGACACTGCTGGTCGCCGCGGTTCATCCGCGCCAGACAATCCGTCGGGCTCACGGTGAGTCCGGGCAGCCGCTGCCACACGCCGTCGCCGTCCTTCAGGAACATGCGGAACTTGAACGAGGCGCCGTAGCTTCCGGGCTCGCGATGGATGCCGAGGTCGTAGAGGTCGATCGTGACCGTGTAGAGGTAGCTCGGCCCGTCGATGTAGGGGCTCGTCTCCGAGAGATCGAGGGTGAACCAGGCGCGGCGGGGGCCGGCACGCAGGGCGCTCTTCCACCTGCCCTGGAGATCGCCGTAGCCCTCCAGCCGGAAGATGTTGGGCCAGTCATTTCCGACCGCCTGGAGCCGTTCGTGCTGATCCTCGTTCAGCAAGAACCGGATCGTGAAGGGGGCGCCACCCGAAGGGCTTCCGAGCTGGGCCGTGGTCAATCGCGTGTTGTCACGGGGGGACAGGATGACGGAGCCATCGCACGCGAGCCCTCCGACGAGCAGGACGAGCGCGAACGCCACTCGGGGTCTCATGGTCGATCCTCCAGCCCGCAGGATCGGGCCTCGGGTGCACGACCAGTCTTGCCGACGCACGCGCGACCGAGCGTGTGTCTGCTCACAGGGGGCGCTCGACGGGCCGGCAACCCTCTCAGGTGAGGTCGACCGGACCCTAGGGCCGGGAACCCGCGGGCCGGCGCGCGACGAACTCGCCGTACCAGGGTGCGGGGAAGTTCGACTCGACGATGCAGAGCCCGGCGCGCTCGATCATCCCCTCGAGCACCCAGGCGAAGGTCGAGAACTCCTCGCGCACGTGGGTCTCGAACATCTCCTTCGTGAAGCCCTCGCCGGGGGCCTTCGCCATCGCGTCGACCCAGGCGGGAAGCCGTTCGGTGGTCTCGTGCGCGTCGAACGACCACATCGCATCCCACAGGTAGAAGGTGCCGCCCTGCCGAAGCATCGCGGCGACCCGATTGAGCGCGACCTGCTTCCAGGTGTCGGGCAGCTGGTGCAGCGCCGATCGCGTGGTCACGACGGCGGCGCTGCCCGGCGCATGTTCGTAGGTGAGGAATCCGGCGTGGTGATGATGAAGCGAGACGCCGCTCTCGTCGGCGCGCCGCCGCGCGAAGGCGATCATATTCTCGCTCACGTCGACCGCGTGGGCTTCGGCGCCGCGCAGCGCGGCACGAACCGGAAGCGAGCCGGTGCCCGTGCCGAGGTCGACGAACACGGTGCCCTCTTCGACGCCCAGCCGGTCGAGCAGTGCGTCGTCCTTCGCGACGTCGGTTCCCTGGTTGCGGTCGTAGGCGGCCACGCTCTCGACCGAGTCGAGGTCGACGCCCACCGGCTCGAACTCGGAGAACATCCACGGAGGCAGGGGCGGGGTGGGCATGGCGAGACGCTATCCCGCCGCCGCGTTCGGGGTCATGTGACCAGGTACCGATTGACTTTCGCCACATGTTCGCCTAACATCCTGTTGCTCGCCTCTGACTCGTCCCGGTCCGGGGTGCCTGCGAGTGCCCAGCGAACGAGCCACGCTGCCCGATGGGTTGGTGGCGACTCCCGCCTGCGCGATCGAGCCGTTCGAACACGCAGCCGCGGTCGATGCGAGAATCCGCGGCCGGGTGGCCGGTGGCGCACCGCTGCGGCATGCGCTTGCGCGACTGGCGGCGGCAATGCTCGACCGCGGCGGCCCCGAGAGGCTGGGCTACCCGGTGCTCGAAGTCTACGCCCGTGAGCGGCTCGGCATCTCGCTGCGCCAGCTCCGCGAGCTCGCGCGGGTCGGTCGCGCGCTTCCGGAACTCCCGGAGATCGAGCGGGCACTCTTGTCGGGCGCGCTCGTCTGGGCGAAGGTCGTGCTCCTGTGTCGCGTCGCATCCCAGGACGACGAGCTCCAGTGGATCGCGCTGGCACGGTCGCTCCCGGTTGCGGCGCTCGCGCGCGAGGTTCGGTCAGTCGATCGCCGGGCGTCTCGGTTGGAGGCGGCCGCCGAAGGCGCGCCGGCCGGCGAAGGCGATGCCTCGACTTCGCGAGATTCCGAGCCGCGCCGCTCGCTTCGCCTGGCCGTCACCGCCCCCCTTCGCGCCAAGTGGTACGCAACCCGCCAGCTGGCCCAGCGGGTGGAGGGCAGGCGGCTCTCTCCTGCTGACTTCGCCGAGATCCTGATTGCCGAAGTGATCTCGGCGATGCCGAGCGCAGCGGGAGAGACACGCGAAGCGGATGTGGAGCATGAGAGGCGGCGAGCGCGCTCGCCCGTGCGCGATGCGGCGCTTCCGAACGAACCGCTGAGGGCGGTTCCCAGCGTCTCCCCCGAGATCGCGGCATGGTCGCAGGGCATCGACCAGCTCGACGCGTTCGCGCTGGATGCGAGGCTGCGGCAGGCCGTGCGGCTCGAAGCCCGGTCCGACGCCCGGCTCGCTGCGCTGCTACTCGAACTTGCGGGCACTCGTGCCTGGCGCGACCTCGGGTTCCAAGGCTTCGCCACCTATGCGGCCGAGCGCGCGGGCCTCTCGCCGAGCCGCGCCTCGGTGCTGCTGCGGATCGCGCGCGCGGCCGCGTGCGCCCCCGAGCTGCGCCGCGTGTGGGAGGCCGGCGAGCTTCCGTCGACCAAGGCAGCCCTCCTCGCGTCGCTCGTGTCGAAGGGTGCGGGGAGCTCACTCGAGGGCTGGATCGAGCGTGCGCGAAGGGTGACGACCCGCCGGCTGGAGCAAGACGTGGAGCAGGCACTCGCCGACCCTCGCCTCGATCCTGATGCGCTTCCCGCCCTCCCCCCGGGTCTCCCAACGTGTGCCGAGGCCATGAACTCTGGCGAACCCACAAAGCTGCCGCGCCCGGACGGCCAGCTCGTGTTTGCCGTCCCGCGCACCGTCGCCGCGCTGTTCCGCGCCGCCCAGGCGGCCATCCAAAGGCGGATCGAGCATGCGGAGGGGCGCACCGCGAACGAGGCCGAGGCCCTCGACGCCATGCTCGACCACGCGCTCGTCACCTGGGACGCTCCGGACCGCGCCGATCGCCGCTACCGGGTCTTCGAGAGGGACGGTTGGCGTTGCACGGCGCCGGGATGCACCTCGTTTCGCAACCTGCACGCGCACCATGTCGTGTTCCGGTCGCGAGGCGGAGACGACCGGCCGTCCAACTTGGTGACGCTGTGTGCGGCGCACCATCAGCACGCGGTCCACGCGAATCGCATGCGCGTTGTGGGCACTGCTCCCGACGCGCTGGTCTACGAGTTGGGCCTGCGCGATGAGAAGGCGCCGCTCGAACGCTTCGCCTCGGGAGACCGCGCGATGAGCTAGTTCGAACCCTCGATCCAGTTCTCGACGACGCCCTCGAGCACCACCAGCGGCATCGAGCCTCCCGAGAGCACCAGGTCGTTGAAGGCGCGCAGGTCGAAGCGGTCGCCCAGGGCGTCGCGGGCGCGGTCGCGCAGGCGCAGGATCTCGAGCTGGCCGATCTTGTAGGCCAGGGCCTGGCCGGGCATCACGATGTAGCGCTCGATCTCGCGCACCACGTCGGTCCGCGGCATCCCGGTGTTGGCCACCATGTACTCGATGGCGCGCTCGCGCGACCAGCGCTTGGCGTGGATGCCGGTGTCGACCACCAGGCGTACGGCGCGGAAGACCTCGGCCTCGAGCTTGCCGAGCCGGTCCAGCGGCGTCGGGTGCCAGCCGGCCTCGAGTGCCAGCTGCTCGGCGTAGAGCGCCCAGCCTTCGCTGAAGGCCGTGAAAGGGATCACACGCCGGAAGAACGGCACGCCCTGCTGCTCCATGGCCAGCGCGATCTGCAGGTGGTGGCCGGGGACGGCCTCGTGGTAGGCGAGCGTGCGCATGCGCCAGCGCGCGGTCTCTTCGGTATGGGCGAGGTTCGCATAGAAGGTGCCGGGACGGCTGCCGTCGAACGCGGGTGGCTGGTAGTAGGCCCCAGCTGCACCGTCCTCGCGAAACTCGGGCACGCGCTCGACCGTGACGGCGGCCTCGGGCAGGCGGCCGAACAGCTCGGGCATGCGCGCCTCGGCCTCGGCCACGATCTCGCGATAGGCGTCGAGAATCTGCTCGCGGCCCGCGTCGTCGTCCGAGAACAAGAAGCGCTTCTGCTGCGAGAGCGCGACCACCTGGGGAATCGGGTCTGCGGCTTCGATGCCCGCTTCGGCGAGCACCTCGCGCATCTCCTGGTGGATGCGGTCGACCTCGTCGAGCCCGATCGCGTGCACCTCGTCGGGCGTTCGATCGGTGGTGGTGTGGTAGCGGACCCTCCAGCGATAGAACGCGTCGCCGTCGGGCAGCTTCCACACGCCGGCCTCGTCGGTGGCGATCTCCAGCTGCGCGGCCATGGCCGCGTCGAGTTCTGCGTAGGCGGGCTTGAAGACGTCGTCGATCGCTGCGCGTGCACCCGACAGGATGTCCGCACGGTCGGCTTCGCTCACCCCCTCGCCGTCCTCATCGAGCGCGTCGAGCTTCTCGACCAGGGAGGTGTAGAGAATGTGCTCCTCGGCCGCGGGCGCCACGAGCTCCGCGATCTGCGCGCGCACCTTCTCGATCACGAAGCGCGGCGGCACCACGTCGCGGTATTCGCGCACTTCGATCGCCCGCAGCAGGTCTTCGGCGACCTGATCGAACTTCGAGAGCCGCGCCACGTAGTCGCGTCCACCCTCGGCATCGTTGACCTGGTGGATGTTCACCATGAAGTCGGGCAGCGTGGTGTGCCAGCCGGCCATCTGATCGAGCGGGTAGTCGTGGAAGGCGAAGGGGATGCCGTCCACCTGGATGCGCAGAAACCACCCCAGCACGTCGGTCGAGAGCAGCTGCTCGGGGGTCTGGTCCTCGCGTTCGTAGGCCTCGAGACCCTGCAGGTAAGCCTCGGCCTGGGCGAGCATGTGCAGCGTGTTCTCGGGCGAAAGATCCTCGAGATCGTCCGAGTGGAAGTCGAGGCCCAGCGGCTCGAGCACACGCGCGTAGCTCAGCAGCATCGGGTGTTCGATCGCGAAGGTCGCGAGCACCCTCAGGTAGTAATGCTCGATGAACCAGGGCTTGCCGAACAGGGTCGGCCCCAGGAAGATCGCCAGCGCCAGGGCGAGAGCACCCGCCACCAGCAGGATGCGGCGACCCACCCTCAGTCCATCTCCAGGCGCTTCATCATCTTCTGGAGCGACTGACGCGGGATGCCCAGCCTCTCGGCCGCGCGGGTCTTGCTGCCGGTCTCGGCGACGGCGGTCTCGATCATCTTGCGCTTCAGCACGTCGACGGCGCGGTTGAGGTCGTGCTCATCGGGCAGCTCGATCGAGCGCCCCACCTCGGCGGCCACCTCCTTGCGCAGATGCTCCGAGAACATGTCGGGGCCCAGCATCTCGACGTCGCCCGCCAACGCCACCGCGCGCTCGATCTCGTTCTCGAGCTCGCGCACGTTGCCGCTCCACGGGCACGCGGTGAGCAGATCCATCGCCGCGTTGGTGAACCCCTGGATCTGCCGGTTCATCTTGTCGTTGGCGACGTCGAGGAAGTGGTGGGCGAGTGCTGGCACGTCCTCACGACGCTCGCGCAGGGGCGGCAGCTCGATCTCGACCACCCGCAGGCGGTAGTACAGGTCTTCGCGAAAGCGCTGGGACTCGACGGCCGCCCGCAGGTCTCGGTTGGTGGCGGCGAGGATGCGCACGTCCACCTTGCGCGTCTCGCTCGAACCCAGCGGACGGATCTCACCGTCCTGCAGGACGCGCAGCAACCGCACCTGCATGCCCGGCTCCGTCTCGCCGATCTCGTCGAGAAAGATCGTCCCGCCGTCGGCGAGCTCGAACAGGCCCTTTTTGTCGGCGTGCGCACCGGTGAACGCACCGCGCTTGTGACCGAACAGTTCGCTCTCGAGCAGCGTGTCGGGAAGCGCGCCGCAGTTCTGCGCGACGAAGCGTCGCTCCTTGCGCGGGCCCGCGTAGTGGATGGCGCGCGCCACGAGGTCCTTGCCGGTGCCTGTTTCGCCGCCGATCAGGACCGTGGCGTCCGTCTCGGCCACCTTCTCCATCACGTCGAAGACCCGCTGCATGCTGGGGCTCTCACCCAGGATCTGGTCGAAGGCGTACTGCCGCTGCACCTCGCGCCGCAGGTACAGGTTCTCGGCGCGCAGCCGTTCGTTGGCCGCGGCCAGTGCGGCGCCGAGCTGCGCGTTCTCGGCCGTGAGATGGTAGGTCTCGAGCGCGCGCTTCACGTCCACGCGCAGCTCGTCCGGCTCCCAGGGCTTCTGGATGTAGCGGTAGATCCGACCGTCGTTGATGGCGCGCACGATCGAGTGCACGTCGGCATAGCCCGTGAGCATCATGCGGATCGTCTCGGGCTTGCGCGCGATCACTTCTTCGAGGAACTCGACGCCGCTCATCTCGGGCATCACCTGGTCCACGATCACGAGGTTGATCTCCTCGCGTTCGAGGATCTCGAGACCGTCGGGCCCGTTGGTCGCGGTGAAGACCCGGTAGTCCTCGGCCAGGGTCAGCTCGAGGGACTCGAGGATCGCCTCTTCGTCGTCGACGATCAGCAACCCGTAGGGGTGCGCGTCCTGCGTGCTGCGCGCACCTTCGATCGCCTGCGAAACGGCGCTAGCGGAGGCAGCAGGTTGGCGGGGGGGCTCGCTCAAGCCGTGAAGGATAGCCGCGGGGACGGCGGCCCGAAGCCGCCGTCCCCGCTTCTCGTTCGGCTTGCCTGCGCCGGCCTACCGGCGGGTGGCGCGCTTGCGCGTGCCCGTCGACTTCCGGCGAGCAGAAGCCTTCTTCCGCGCCGTCTTCTTCGGCGCGGCCTTCTTGCGGCCTGTCGCCTTCTTGCGGGCGGTCTTCTTCTGGGCCGTCCGCTTCCGGGCCGGCGTGCGCCGGGCCGTCTTGCGGCGTGCCGGGGCCTTGCGCTTGCGGGTGCCCGCCTGCGCCATCTTGGTCCGCGCCACGTCGCCGTCCTTGTCGACGAAGTAGAGGAACCCCTGCTCGCGCTTCACGCCGGCCTTCGCGACCAGCTGCGGCTTCACCCGCGAGGGCTTCCCGCCGCCCCGCGCCATCTTGGCGCGGCTGACGTGCCCCTTCTTGTCCAAGTAGTAGAGCCAGCCCTTCTCGCGCTGGACTCCGGTCCTCGCAACCTTGGTGGCCATGGGCCATCTCCTCCGGTGGTTTCCAGATCGGGTTTCCAGATCGGTGGAGGAAGCGCCCTCGGAGGTGGGGGTCGGCACCCCGGGGTACACCGCAGGATGATCGGCCCCCCTTCCGACGGTGTCAACAGATATTTCAGGGGTTTACCGACGGTAGTTGCGACTAACCGCCTACCGGAGCGTCGACCGGAGCGTCGAGCAGGGCCTCTACGGCCTCGAGGATCCGCTCCTCGTAGCGGGCCCCGTCGAGGGCATTCATCTCCTGGATGCCCGTCGGGCTGGTCACGTTCACCTCGGTGAGCAGGCCCTGGATGACGTCGATTCCGACGAAGAACAGGCCATCGCGCTCGAGCCACGGGCGCACCCGCTCGACGATGATGCGGTCGGCGGCGTCCAGGGCCGTGGCGCTGGCCTTGCCCCCCACGTGCAGGTTGGCCCGCACCTCGTTGTCGGCGGGTACCCGCATCAGCGCGCCCAGGGGCTCCCCGTCCACCAGCAGGATGCGCTTGTCGCCCTCTCGCACGCCGGGCAGGTAGCGCTGGGCCATGGCCCGCCGGGTACCGAAGGCCGTGGACTGCTCGAGGATCGAGAAGAGGTTCCGGTCCTTGTTGGTGACGTGGAAGATGCCCTCGCCGCCCTTGCCATCGAGGGGCTTCACGATCATCTCGCCCCCCATCCGGGCCAGGAAGTCGATCAGGCGCGGGATCTCGTGGCTGACGCAGGTCTCCGGCATGAGGTCGGCGAAGTGGAGCGCGTAGAGCTTCTCGTTGGCCGCCAGGATGCCCGCTGGGCGGTTCAGGACCCGGGCGCGCCGGCATAGCGACAGGATCTGGGTGGCGGTCACGTACTCGGCGTCCACCGGCGGGTCCTTGCGCTGGAAGACCACGTCCACGTCGTCGTCGAGCACGACGTGGCGCGGCTCGCCCACGTCCACGTGGTTGCCGGCCTCGCGGCGCAGGGTGATGGGCCTCACCGTCGCCGTGGCGTGGCCGTCCGAGACCCCCAGATCGATGGGATCGATGACCAGCACGCGGTGCCCGCGGCGCTGGGCCTCGAGCATGATCACGAAGGTCGTGTCGGCCTCGATGTCGATGGCCTCGACCGGGTCCATCACGAACGCCATGGTGCGCGCCGGCACGGATTCTCCTTCTCGCTCGGCCGGTTCGGGCCAGCCTCGACGTGGATTCGGTAGCCTAACCCACCGTGATTCGGGTGCTTCTCGTGGGGGGAATCGTCGCGGCCTTCTTGGGCGGCTTGGCGGTCGGGGGCCTGTATTGGAGCCTCGTCCGCGACCTGCCCGACTTCACGACGCTGGCCGACTATCGACCCCCGCTGACCACCGTGGTGCTCGACCGCCACGGGGAGCCGATCGCCGAGTTCTTCGTCGAGCGCCGGCGCATGGTGCCGTTGGCCGACGTGCCGCAGGTGGTGATCGACGCCTTCCTCGCCGCCGAGGACGACACCTTCTACGAGCACGGGGGCGTCGACTACCGCTCGATCCTGCGCGCAGCGTGGGCCAACGTGCGCGCCGGCGGCGAGACCGTGCAGGGCGCCAGCACCATCACCCAACAGATGGTGAAGCAGCTGCTGCTGAGCCCGGAGCAGACCTACACCCGCAAGATCCGCGAGGCCCTGCTGGCCCAACGCATCGAGGACCGCTTCACCAAGGAAGAGATCCTCGAGCTCTACCTGAACCAGATCTACTTCGGCGCGGGTGCACACGGCATCGCCGAAGCGGCCCTCACCTACTACGGCAAGCCCATCGGCGAGGTGACCGTCGCCGAGGCCGCCATGCTGGCGGGCCTGCCCAAGGCGCCCGGCCGTCACTCGCCCTTCTTGAGCCCGGAACGATCCGAAGACCGGCGCCGCTACGTACTCGACCGCATGCGCGAAGAGGGGTTCCTCGACGACGCCACCTGGCAGGCCGCACGCGACGAGCCGCCCGAACTCGCCACGCCCGCCTTCCGCGAGAACTTCGCCGATGCCGCGTACTTCTCCGAACAGGTGCGTCGCCGCCTGGTGGACGTGTTGGGCAACGATCAGCTGCTCGGCGGCGGACTCGTGATCGAGACCACGCTCGACCTCGCACTCCAACACCAGGCGACCGAGGCGGTGCGGGCCGGGCTCGTGGCTCACGACCACCGGCAGGGCTACCGCGGCGCCGTGCGTAGCGTCGGCTCGACCGACCTGACCGACCCGGCCGGCCCCTTGGCCGGGATCGCCGAGGAGAACGGGGGGATCGATCGCTGGCCCGAAGGGCACGAGCCCCCCCAGCCGCTGCTGGGCGTGGTGCTACGCCTCGACGAGAAGGCCGGCCATGCCACCGTCGGTTTTGCACCCGGGCTCGAAGCCCAGGTCGCCCTCGACGACGTCACCTGGGCGCGCCCCTACGGCGACGACCACCGCTGGGACAAGGTGGACTCCCTCGACGACGTGTTCGCGGTGGGCGACGTGGCGCGCTTCCGGGTGCAGCCGTCGGACGACGGCACGGCGGTGGCCCGGCTCTACCAGGAACCCCTGGCCGAAGGCGCCCTGCTCTCGTTCGAGATCGGCACGGGCGAGGTGCTGGCCCTGGTCGGCGGCCGCGACTTCGAGCAGAGCGAGTTCGACCGAACCACCCAGGCGCGGCGCCAGCCGGGCTCGGCCTACAAGCCGCTGATCTACGCGGCGGCCGTGGAGTCGGAGTTCACGCCTGCGAGCACCGTCTACGACCGGCCCGTGGTCTACGACGACCCCGAGTCGGGCGTGTCCTGGCGGCCCGAGAACTACGGTCGCAAGTTCCTCGGCGCGATCACCCTCCGCGAGGCGCTTGCGCGCTCGGTGAACAACGCGGCGATCCACGTGCTGCAGGAGATCGGCGTAGGCCGTGTACTCGACCTGTCGCGTCGGCTCGGCATCGAGTCGCGGCTCGACCGCAACCTCGGGCTCGCCCTCGGTGTGAGCCCGGTGACCCTGCTCGAGATCACGCGCGCCTACGCCACCCTGGCAGCGGGCGGTCACACCGTCGAGCCGATCTTCGTGCGGCGCGTGCTCGATCGCGACGGTCAGGTGCTGCTCGAGCACCTGCCGTTGGACGAGGAACGGCCTTCCGGCGGCGCCACGCGGCTCGCAGCCGAAGAAGCCGGAAAAGCCGGAGAAGCTGCGATGGATCCTGCGACCGCCTACCTGGCGGCAAGCCTGTTGCGCGACGTCGTCGAGCACCCGCGCGGCACCGGCCGCAGGGCACGGTCGCTGGGCCGCACGCTGGGCGGCAAGACCGGCACGACCAACGACGGCGGGGACGCCTGGTTCGTCGGCTTCTCGCCCGACGTCGCCACCGGTGCCTGGGTGGGCTTCGACGAAGACCACGTGCTGGGCCGCGGCGAGACCGGTGGCCGCGCGGCGCTGCCGATCTGGATCGACTTCATGAAGGTTGCGCTCGAAGGGCGCCCCAAGCGCGACCTGGTGGTCCCCGACGGCATCGTGTTCGCGCGCATCGACGCAGCCACGGGGCTGCTCGCCGCACCGGGCAGCGAGGACACCGTCTTCCAGGCATTCCTCGCCGGCACGGCGCCCACCGCACGCGCCGAGGCGCGCGCCGCCGCCCCCGAGAGCGAGCGGCGCCTGCGGCTCGACTTCTAGGGGCGCTCCGCGGCGGGCGCCCGCCGAACCCGCCCTACTCGCCGACGGCTCGCAGGGCCACGGCCGAGAGCGGCGCCTGCGCGCGCCGCAGCTCACCCTCGTGCACCCACTCGATCTCGGTCTCGCGGCCGGCCTCGAATGCGCACAGCAGGGTCCAAAGATCGGTCCGAGCGAAGAGCGGCGCATCGGCGAGACGCACCAGGACGTCGCCACGCGCGAGTCCCACCGCCTCGCCGAAGGTGCCCGGCAGCACCTCACACACCTCGAGCCCGGCCGGGGTCTCGGCGTAGGACACACCCAGCGAGCTCTTCGACACGCCGTTGTAGTGACGATGGGCGAACACGCCGGTCTCGAGCGCCAGGATCATGTCCTGGAAGCCGTGACTCCAACCGGTCGCGTGCGACTTGGCGAACAGCTCGGACAGCTCGCCTTCTCCGAAGCCCGACCTCGTGATGGTGACTCGGCTGCCCCCCTCCTGCTCTTCGAAGGTGCAGCTGAACTCGCTCTTCTCGGGCATTCGCGGGTGGTTCTGCGTCCAACGCAGGAACTCGTGGTCGCGCACCTCGAGCACCTTGGGCTGCGTTGCACCGGTCTCGCCCTCCGGCAGATGGTCCTGCGCGCCCTCGGGCACGGCGAACAACTTGCCGAGGAACTCGGCATCGGTGAATGCGCCCCAAACCGTATCGAGGGGCAGCCGGAGGTCGAACGTTCGCTTCCAGACCTTGCTCATTGCACGCTTCCTTCTTCTTTGGGGTGGACCGCGAGCAGCACCCGATAGGTCTCGCTGCCCGGCCCTTCGGTGGCGGGCGCATCCGTAGACGGGCGCGTGGAACGCCCGTGACGCTCGATCAGGTCCTTCACGACCTCGAGGTACTCGTTCAGGAATGCTGCGCGCTGCGCTTCGTCGGCGAAGCCGAGCTCGGCGGTGACGCAGGCGCTCGCGACCTCTTCGCCTTCGAACGCGGCGCGATCGAGCAGGCCCGCGGCGGCCAGCTGCAGGCGCTCGCCCTCGGCCACCAGGGTCTCGAGCGCATGCTGGCTGCGCAGCGCCTCGGGGCGCTGGGGCCCGGACCACGAGACTGCTGGAGAAACGACGTAGCTGCAGGCCGTGGCGCGATAGAGCGTCTCGGTGAAGTTGCCGCGCTGGCGGGTCCCCACCCGATCGACCAGGCCGGCCTCTTCGAGGGCCTTCAGGTGGTGGTTCACGCGCTGACGCGGCTGGCCGATGCGGCGGCCCACGGCCGCCGCCGAGCCGGGCTCGCGCAGGACCTCGAGCATCTCGACCCGGGTCGGGTGTGCGAGGGCCTGGAGCACCTCGGGGTCGCGGATCGCCAGCACGCGGGCCGGAGCGTCGGGAGTCATTAGAAAGCACTTCCTTTCTAGAAAGCGACTCCTTTCTACTCTGGCCTGGACCGGACGTCAACCCCCCAGGATCGCGAGCAGGTCCGTGGGCGACGCGACGATCCAGTCGGCTCCCGCCCCGCGCAGCTCTTCCGCGCCGCCGATGCCCCAGGCGACCCCCACCGTGGGCAGGCCGTGGTGGCGGCCAGCGGCGATGTCGCTGGCCCGATCGCCGATCATCACCGCGGGCGCGCCGGCTCCGGCACGGGGACGTTCGAGGCCCAGTGCCGCCAGGCCGTGGCCGAGGGTCGCGGTCTTGTCCTCGAGATGGGTGGCTTCGAGGGGAGGGGCAGCCACGTGGTCGAAGTGGTGGTCGAGCTGCCGGGCCTCGAGGATCGGGCGCGCGAAGGCCTCGGGCTTCGAGGTGGCGATCGCGAGCCGGTAGCGATCGCAGAGCACCGCCAGCACCGCGGGAATGCCCTCGAACGCCGGGGTCTCGAGGGACACGCTTCGGTAGCGGCTGCGGTACGCGGCGACACACGCCTCCGCCTGGGCTTCGATCCCCGCCTCGGGCAATCCCCGAAGCTTGAGCACTTCGGCAAAGGCCGCGTGAAGGGGTGGACCGATGAAGCGTTCGAGCGCTCTGGCGGGCTCCGGCGCCTGACCGATCGCCTGGAGTGCTGCGTTCATGCAGCGGGTGATCGGTTCGCGCGAGTCGACGATCACGCCATCGAGGTCGAAGAACAGCGTGTCGGCGCGTTGGAGTGCAGTGATCTCGGGCATGGTTGGGGGGCGGTATCTCGGGCGCCCGATCGGAAAACACGTTGACAGGCGCGCCGTTGGCAAGGTAGCAACGGGCCGGAATGGGGGATCCGCACGGCCCGCCCGTCGCCCGGCCGCCGATCGCATCGATCGAGTCGGGCCTACAGGGGGCGTTCGCGCGCGCGCTGCGCGACCTCGTCCGCCACACCCGCTGCACACGTTCGGCGGTCTGGGCGCACGACGAGGCCGGGCGCCCGCGCGTGCTCGCCGCGAGGCTGCCCGGCGCGCGGATCGAAGCGCCGAACCCCGAAGTGCTCGATGCGGCCTGCGCCCTCGAAGGCCCCGTCGATCTCGGTACGCCGGCCGCAGGGCCCGTTCTCGGCACCATCCCCGCCAGCCACGGGCTGCACGCTGCGGCCCCGATCGCACCGGGCCCGGACGGTGCGACCGCGGTGATCCTGATGGGTCACGACGCCGAGCCGCCGGGACGCGTGCGACCGCGCAACCTGGCCGTGCTGGGCAAGACCGCCTCGCTGCTCTCGTCCGATGCGCGCACGGCCAGTGCAGCCCGGCGCCTGCTTCGACTCGACGACCACGTGCGCCGGCTCGACCGGCTGGCGGCACTGGGTGGCCTGGTGGCCGAGATCGTGCACGAGATCCGCAACCCGCTGGTCTCGGTGAAGACGTTCCTGCAGCTGCTGCCCGAGCGGATCGACGACCCCGAGTTTCGCGAGAGCTTCCTGTCGGTGGCGTCGGACGAACTGCGGCGCGTGGAACGCCTGCTCGACGTCGTGCTCGAGCACGGCCGCCCGGCACCGGCCGCGCGCGAAGACGACGCCGCCGAGGTCGGCGCCGCGCTCGAAGGTGCGGCGCGTCTGGTGGCGCACCGTGCGGCCGATCAAGGCGTGGCCGTCGAGGTCGCCGCCGTCGAGGGCAACCTCGTCGTCCCGCTGGCCGCGGACGGTCTGCGGCAGGTGGTGCTCAACCTGCTGCTGAACGCGCTGGACGCGACCCCCAGCGGCGGCAGTATCCGGCTGGGCGCATCGGCCACGGACGATGCGATCGAGATCCGTGTGGACGACGACGGGCCCGGCATCCCCGAGACGCTCGCCGAGCATCTTTTCGAGCCGTTCGTGACCACGCGCGAGGGAGCGCCCGGCGGGCTCGGGCTCGCGATCACGCGGCGCATCGTCGAAGAAGCGGGCGGCCGCGTCGGCGCCACCCCGCGCGCCGAAGGCGGAACGCGCTTCGCCGTGGCGCTACCCCGGGGCCGCTAGGCGTCCTCGCGCGCCACGCCCAGCCAGTCGCACACGATGCGTCCGAGCTGGGCGAGGCCGGTCATGAAGAAGTGATCGGTCTCGGGAATCGCCTCGAAGTGCACCTGGGGTTCTTCGATCAGCGCAGCCGACAGGTCGCTCGCGGGCGCCAGCCGATCCTCGGCACCCACCACGACGAGCGTGCGGCGCCCGCTCGCACCGAGCAGGTCCGGCGCCACCAACGCCGGAGGCGGCGCCACCAGCAGCAGGCGGTCCACGCGCCGGCTGCGCTGGGCGGCGCGCACGGCCGCGGCGGCGCCGAACGAATAGCCGCAGGCGAGGATCGGACCCTCCACCGTGTCGGCCATGTGCGCGAGGCTCGCGTCGTAGTCGGCGTCGGCCTCGTCGGGCTCGCCGCTGGGCGCGCCCGAGCTCGCGCCCACGCCTCTCCAGTTGAAGCGCAGCGAAGCGATGCCGGCGCGGCAACAGGCGTAGGCCACCTCGTTCACCACCGGCGAGTCCATGCTGCCGCCGTAGAGCGGATGCGGCGCGGCGACCACCGCACCCGACGCACTCGGCGGTTCGCCCGCGCGCAAGAAGATCCCCTCGAGGCTCGACCCCGGCGCGTCTCCCCGCTCGATCGTCACCATCCGCTCGTCCATCCGACTCGGCATGATGCGCAGAGTACCCCTACTCTCCGCGCGTGACTTCCGACCGCCCCGCGCCGCGCGTGGTCCACCGCGGCCGCGCCATCGTGATGCAGATCGAACGCGCCGAGCTGCCCGGCGGCCGCAGCATCGATCTCGAAGTGGTCCGCCACCCCGGCGCCTCGGCGATCGTGCCCTTCGAGGACGACGAGACGGTGCTGCTGATCCGGCAGTACCGGCACGCGGCCGGCGGCACCATCTGGGAGGTCCCCGCCGGCAAGCTCGACGGAGATGCGCCCGAGGTCTGTGCCGCCAAGGAGCTCGAAGAAGAGGTCGGCCGGCGGCCGGGGCGTCTCGAGCACCTGACCTCGATCCTCACCACACCCGGGTTCACCGACGAGGTGATCCATCTCTTTGCGGCGTTCGACCTGTCGGTGGTGCCCCAGCGGCTCGAGGACGACGAGGTGATCGAGGTGGTGCCCACGCCCTTCGAGCGTGCACTCGAAATGGTCTGGGAAGGCACCATCCGCGACGCGAAGAGCGCGCTGGCCCTGCTCCACGCCGCCCGGCACCTGGGACTGCTCCCGGGGGCCGCGGAGATCTGAACATGGACATGGAGCTGGGCATCGCGCTCGGCTGGCACGGTCTCGCCTACGAGGCGCTCCTCGACGTGGTGCGCCACGCCGAGGCCCGCGGCATCCGTGCGGCCTTCGTGGATGGCGACGTCTCGCAGATTCCGAGCCGCGGTGACGGCGACGTCCTGGACGGCTGGACGGTTGCCACCGCCCTGCTCGCCCAGACCGAGCGCATCGAGATCGGCTCGATCCGCCTGGTGCACCACTGGAATGCGGCCAAGCTGGCGCAGGCGGTGGCGACGATCGAGCGCATCGCGCCCGGCCGTCACCGGCTGCTGGTGTCGGTGGGCGGCCAGCCGACCGACCGGCGTTTCGGTCTCGCGGTGCCTCCCGCCGGCGAGCGCGTGGCGTGGCTCGGCGAGACCCTGCAGGTGGCGCGCGCGCTCTGGCGAGGCGAAGACGTGCACTTCGACGGCCGCTTCGTGCAGGTCGACGGCGCGCGGGTGCGCCCGGTGCCGCCCGTGGGCCGTCCACAGGTGACCGTCGCCGCGCGCGGGCCGAAGCTGCTCGGTGTGCTGGCTACCCACGGCGACGCCTGGGACGTGAACCTGCCGCCCATCGCGAGCCGGGTGGACGCGGCGGCGGCGCACCTGGCCATTGCCTGCCGAAGAGTCGGGCGCGACCCCGACACGATCCCCCGATCGATGTGGATCTTCGCCCGACCCCACGGGGACCCCGACGACCCCGAGGTGCACGCGGCCTATCGCCGCTTCAACCCCTGGTACGCCGACGTACCCGATGACGCGCTCGCCGACGTCGTCCTCTGCGGTGGGCCGGAGCGCACCCGGGACGCCCTGGCCCGCCACGCTGCGCGGTTGCAGCTCGCCCTGCCGGTCGCCGACCTCTCGGGGCTCGGTCATGACGCAGCGCTTCAGGCCATCGACGCGCTCCGACCGCCCGATGACTGACCCGCCTCGAAGGTGAAACCCTCGTTGACCCGATGACTTAGCGGGATTAGGCTCCCTTCTGGTTCGCGGGATCCGCGCCCGACCCCGCCCACCGCAGCCGCGCGCAATTCGCGCGGACTCGAGCCTGTGGGAGAAGCGATTGTACGGACGCGGTGGACAGCAGGTGAGCTTCGGGCCGCCCCAGACGCCCGACGTGATCAAGTACTTGCTGATCGCCAACGTCGGCGTGTACCTGCTCCAGAACCTGTTCCCGATCGTGACCCCGCTGTTCGCGGTGCGACCCGAGCTGGTCTGGCAGGGCGGGTTCTTCTGGCAGCCGGCCACCTACATGTGGCTCCACGCCACGGGAAGCATCACGCACATCGCCTTCAACATGCTGGCGCTCTGGATGTTCGGCTCGAACGTCGCAGCGGCATGGGGCACCAAGCGCTTCTTGCGCTTCTACCTGATGGTCGGCATCGGCGCCGGCATCATCATCGCCGCGTGGCCCGGGCTGCTGATGCTGTTCGGCGTGGCCACGCCCGCGTGGTTCCTGCCGACCCTGGGCGCCTCGGGTGCGGTCTTCGGTGTGCTGCTCGCCTATTCGCTGATGTGGCCCGACCGCACCATCATGCTGCTCTTCCCGCCGATCCCGATGAAGGCGATCTACTTCATTCCCTTCATCCTGATCTTCGAGCTGATTCTGGGGCCGCCCAATGTGAGCCACATCGGCCACCTGGGGGGCGTATTCGTAGGCTGGATCCTGCTGCGTCGGATGGGAATCGACGGCGGGCTGTCCTTCGACAAGCTGCGCTGGCGCCTCCGGCGCTGGAAGATGCGCCGGAACCTCCGCGCCGTGCGCAATGAAGACGAACGCCGCCACAACGACAGGACCATCCACTAGTGGGTGGGGATCCGAAGCGCCGCCCGGCCATCGGGGGTAGTGCATGAGCCGCGACCACGACCGCGACTTCGAACGCGACGGGCTCGAGGAAGAGGAGTGTGGAGGTGGCCACCGGGGCGGCTTTGGCGGGTTCTTGCGCTCGCTGCTCTCGGGCATCCCCTGGAGCGAGCGGGCCACCGGCGAGGACACGCAGGCCTACGAGCGTCCGCCGGGCGGCGGCATCCGCATCGACAATGCCAACGGCAACACCACCGTGATCGCCGAAGACCGCGGGGACGTCTCGATCCGCATCGAGAAGACCGCACGGGCCGAGTCGGTCGAGGTCGCCCGCCGCATGGTCGACGAGATCCGCGTGCAGGCGCGCGAGGACGGCAGCGGCGACCTGGATGTGGACGTCGACATCCCCTCGGGCTGGAACCGCCGCGGCCGAGCCGACCTCGAAGTACGGGTGCCCCGCGACCTGCGCGTGCTGGTGCTCGCCGCCAACGGCCGCGTGCACGTGGACGGCGTGCACGCTCACGTGAAGGCCAAGAACAGCAACGGCGTGGTGCGCGTGGAGAACGTCGTGGGCGACGTCGACATCAGCACCAGCAACGCCAAGGTGAAGACCGACTGCACCTGCGGCCGGCTCGTCGCGCGCTCGAGCAACGGCAAGATCGAGCTCGAAGACCACAAGGGCACGGTCGATGCCGCCACCAGCAACGGCACCATCCACTGCGAGCTCGACGCCCTGGGCAAGGGCGGCGTGCAGCTCGCCACCAGCAACGGGCGCATCGTGCTGGAGCTGCCCGACGACGCCGACGGCGACGTGGACATCCGCGTGGACAACGGCGTGATCCGCAGCTCGCGCGAGCTCGAGGCCGGCTCGAAGCGGGCGGGCCGGCTGAAGGGTGTGCTCGGCGTGGGCGGCGTGCCCATCCGACTGCGCGCCAGCAACGGAACGATCTCGCTGCGCTAGCCACCACGGTTGGACCGCCGCGGGACGGTCATGCGAATGACCACCTGCGGTCATTCGCGCGGGGCGCCCCGACCCGACCCTCCGGGCCATGACCCTCGCCCACCTCCGTGCGCGCCTGTCCGCGGTCGCGCTCGCTCTCACTGCCGGACTGCTCCTGGGCTGCACCACGCCCGACGTCGCGCCCCAGCCACTGGGAACGCCGGGAGAGCGGGGCGCGCCGGTGCGCAGCCACCTCTTCGAGGCCAGCTACGACGACGTCTGGGAGGCCGTGATCGACGAGATCGCCGACGCGAATCTGCTGATCGGCGAGGTCGAGAAGGAGAGCGGCGTGATCTCGGTACCCGAGACGCGCTACGCCGCGGCCCACGCCCACGAGGGCACCCGCGGTACGACCTTCGGCTACACCCACGACGTGGTGCAGCGCCACGCCTCGGCCAACGTGATCATCCGGCGACGCGGCCCCATGCGCACCGAGGTGAAGGTCGTGCTCTCCATGCGCATGCAGGTGCGCAAGGGCAACGGCACCTCGGTCTTCCCGTTCACGTTCGAGTGGTTCGACGCCTACTCGACGGGCAAGCTCGAGAGCGACTTCTTCGCCAACGTCGCCGCCCGCCTGCGCCCGCGCCCCATGAGCCGCCGCGAGGATGCGGTTCGGTAGTTCTGGGATGGCCTAGCGCGTCGGCAGCTCCAGCAACTCGCCGCGAATGCCCTCGGGCGACAGGTGCAGGCGGCCCACGCTGCGGGGGCGACCCAGGCCCGGCGGGCCCGAGTAGCCGGGGTTGAAGTGCAAGCGGCCGTCGTGGGGTTCGTTCACGGCCTCGTGGGTGTGCCCGTAGACCAGAACGTGGGGACGGAACGCCTCGAGCTCGCGGGCGACCTTCGGGTGGATCTGCCCGAAGTTGTCGTACCAGTGGCAGAGCAGGATGCGGTGCTCGTCGATCTCGACGCGCTGCTCCCAGGGCAACTGATTCGCCAGGTCGGGGTCGCCGTTGCCCACTGCCACCAGCACCGGGGCGATGGCCGAGAGGCGTTCGAGTACCGCGGGGCCACCCACGTCACCCGCGTGCAGGATCAGCTCGACCCCCTGCATGGCACGCAGGGTGTCGTCGCAGAGGTGGCCGTGGCTGTCGGCCACCACGCCGAGGGTGGTCTCCCCGGACACGCTCGGACTATTCGCCGACCGCGCGGCGGACCCGGTCGCCGGCGTGCAGGAACACCACGCCGGAGGGTTCGATCTCGGCCACCACCAGCCGGCCCACCGCGTCTCCCTCGTGAAGCTGCACGGGCTCGCCCTGGTCCACCCGCACCGTGGCCAGGCGCCGCTCGGCCTTGGGGTGCCAGACGGTGCCCTCGACGCGCACGGGCGGCATGGGCGGGATGAGCGCCACGTCGGGCGGGGCGGGCGAGGCGGACGGGGCGGGTTCGGGGTTGGGCGCCGCGGGCGGAGATTGGGTTCGAGTCGGTGCCGGGCGCGGTGCCGGTCGAGCGGCCCGTAGCATGGGCGGAGCCGGCGTCGGATCGGGTCTCTCTGCCGCGGGCGGCGGCGGGACCAGCGCTGCGCGTTCCCGTGGGACCGGCGCAACGCGCTCCCCTGGGACCAGCGCAACGCGCTCTCGCGGGACCGGCCGCGTCGGCGGCGCTTGCGCGGGGCGCGGTTCGCCCAGGGCTCGGGCCTGGGGCGGTGCGGTGGTCGCCCGTTCCGGTGACGGGGCCGGATCGAGCCGCGGCCACAGCAGGGTGGCCAGCGCCACGCCCACGCCGAAGGCGGCCACGGTGGCACCCAGCCAGAGGCCGGTGCGGCGACGCGGAGGCGGGGCGGGGTTGGCGCTCGAGTCGGACACGAACTCGCGGCCCGGGGTCGTGGCCGTCTCGCGGGCGCGGCGGCGCTCGCCTTCGACACGCTGCAGCGCCTTCAGGATCGAACTCACGACTCACCTGCACCCAGCCGCGGCGCGTCGTGCGCCTCGGACAGCTGGTAGAGGCGGATCTTCGTCTCGGTCCCGACGGTGCCATCCACCGCGAGGCCCGTGACCTCCTGGAAGGCGCGGACGGCGTTGATCGTGGTCTCGTCGTAGACGCCCGTGGCTTCGCCGGCATAGAGGCCGAAACCGCGCAGCGCGTCCTGCAGCCAGGTGACGGGACGCCCCGTGGCGCCCGGGCGCAGCACCTCGGGCAGCACGGCGTAGTCGCGCCAGCCCACGTAGGCCTGGCCGCGCCAGGCTCGTTCGAGTTCGTCACGGGGGACGGTCTGGGGTGCGTCGCCGAGCCCTTCGAGCACGGCGGCCTCGGCGGTCACGTCGCGAAGCACGGCCGCACGCGGTGCACCGTCGAGAGCGGGGATCACCAGCAGTGCCGGATGCCCGAGCGACTGCAGCTGCACGAGGCTCGTGCGCTCGAAACGAAGCGTGTACAGGCCGTTCTCGCGCAGGGTGTCGAGCGCCTGACCCAACGACAGATGCTGGGCACCGATGGGTTCGAGCCCCCAGGCCACGAGGAGCGCATCGGCCGAACGCGCGGCCGTTCGCGCGGGCGAGCTGCTGGCCAGCAGGACATCCAGGTCGGGTGCAGGGGTCTGCGCCGGGGCCGACGTCTCGGCCGGGATGGGTGCGGTGTCGATGTCGCGCGGCGCCGTGGAGACGGCCGGAATGGCCGCCTGGCTCGCTGCGGGGCGCTCCTGCGGTGCTTCGCGCTCGGCCGTCGGGCTGGCGAACGGCCCGGAGCCGAGCATCCACCAGACGAGCGCGCCCACGGCAGCGGCAGCCAGACCGCCAGCAGCCGCCAGACCCATGCGCGTGACCCACGAGGGCGCGCGATCGGTCTCGCCGCGCAGCTCGCGCGCGGCCTGGCGGACGATGCGCGTGTCGACGTCCTCGCGTCCCTCGCCATAGGCCGCGAGCAGCGAACGATCACACAGCGCGTTGATCAGGCGCGGCACGCCCTCGCTGCGGCGCGCGATCTCGGCCAGCGCACGCGGCGTGAAGACCTGGCGCCGGGCACCGGCGGCCACGCGCATGCGGTGGTCGACGTAGTCGCGCGTCTCGGCGCCCGTCATCGGCCGCAGGTGCCAGTGCACGGTGATGCGCTGACGCAGCTGCCGGTGATCCGGAAGCTCCAGGATCGCGTCGAGCTCGGGCTGCCCGAGCAGGATGATCTGGATGAGCTTCTCGGTCTCGGTCTCCAGGTTCGACAGCAGCCGAAGCTGCTCGAGCGCGTCGTGCTCGAGGGTCTGGGCCTCGTCCACGATCACGAGCACGCGGCGGTCTTCGAGCTTCTTGGCCAGCAGGAACTGGTTCAGCGCATCGAGCAGATCGCGACGCGATTCGACGTGATGCGGCAGGCCCAGCTCGGCGTTCACGGCCTGGAGCAGCTCGAGGCCGTTCAGCTGGGGGTGGAAGATGAACGCCACCTCGGTGGCCGGGTCGATGCGCTCGAGCAGCGTGCGGCAGAGCGTGGTCTTGCCGGTGCCCACCTCGCCCACCACGGCCATGAAGCCCTCGCCCTGCTCGACGCCGTAGAGCAGATGAGCCAGGGCCTCCCGGTGCGCCTCGGAGAGGAACAGGAACCGGGGGTCGGGAGTCAGCGAGAAGGGCTTCTCCCGAAGGCCGTAGAACCGGGTATACATGGCGCGGTGAAGAGGGTATCGGTCGACGGCGTGGGCGACACGAGCGAAGCGAATCAGGTGAACCGGGCGAACGAGGCCGCTGCGGTCGGCGTGGACGCCGGGGCCACCCTGGCCAAGCTGGCGATCCAGCACGCCGACGGCCGCGAAGAGCGGCGCCTGGTGCCGGCCGCGGACCCGGCCGCCCTGGACGCCGCCCTGGCCGAGCTGGCCCCGGCCCACCTGGGCCTCACGGGCGCGGGCTCGGCCGATCTGGCCGGCCGGCTGGCTGAACGCGGTGGCCTACCGACCCCGGTTCGCGTGATGGAGTTCGCGGCCTGGGGCAGCGGCGCGGCCTACCTGCTGAAGGAGCAGGGCCTCGCCGGCGACGACCCTTACCTGCTGGTCTCGCTCGGCACGGGCACCTCGGTGATGCTGGCCGACGGCCTGGCCGTCCATCGGGTGGGGGGCACCGCCCTGGGCGGCGGAACGGTGATCGGGCTCGGCGGCCTGCTGGTGGGCGAGCGCGACTTCGGTGCGCTGGCGCGGCTGGCCGCCGGGGGCGACCGCCGACACGTAGACCTGCTGGTCTCGGACATCTATCGCCCGGGCGAGATCGCGCTCACCGGCGACCTCACCGCGGCGAACTTCGGCAAGCTCGCCCGGCCCGAGGCCAGCGACGCCAGCCCCGAAGACCTGGCCCAGGCGATCATGGGCCTCGTCGGAGAGAACGTGGCCCTCATCTGCGCCGGACTCGGCTCGGCCCAGGGGCGCCCGGTGCGTCGCGTCGTCTTCGGCGGCTCGACCCTGCGCGACAACCCCTCACTTCGCGACGTACTCCAGCTCATCACCAGCGCCTTCGGCCACGAGGTCGTCTTCCTCGAAGGCGGCGAGTTCGCCGGCGCGGTGGGGGCGCTGCGGCTGGGGCGCTAGCGCGCGAGTTCAGCCCTGGCGCTGCTTCACCTGTTCGAAGGTGTAGGTCGGGCGGCTTTCGGAAGCGACGTCATCGGGCGTGAGCTCGCCGATGCGCTCGAAACGGCCCTCGTCCAGAGCGCGGCGAAAGCCGAGGATGCGCGCGCGCTCGTCGTCGGGCCGGCCCGAGCCGCCCGCGCCGAGGCCGTCGGTCACGAAGTGGTTCACCGTGGCCTGGAACCCGAGCCTCGCGAGCAGCTTTGGGCTGGCCACGTCCAGCACTTCGGGCGCGACGAGCAGCTGCCAGTTCTCCTGGGTGGTGAGCCAGGGCTTCACGCAGCTGTTCGTGAGGATGATCCGCTCGTTCGCGCTCCGGTTCACGCCGGTTCCGTGCAGGAGCCGGCCGTCCATCAGCAGCACCGTCCCGGCCGGCGCTTCCATGTTGATGGCGGGCGGCAGCGCACCGACGGGCTCCCCCTTCGCAACGGCATCCGCGACGGATCGATGCGAGCCGGGGATCACCAGGGTGCCGCCGTTGTGCTCATCCACGTCGTCGAGCAGGCTCACCACGTTGACCAGGACCGGCGCCTCCCTTGTGATCCAAGGGTGGATTGCACTCTGGTCCTGGTGAAGCCCCTGCGGATAGCAGTCGGGAAAGGCGATGTTCGAGATGAAGCTGTAGTAGCGAAAGCCCGGCCCCAGGGTCTCCTTCAGGATCTGCTCGACCACGGCCGCGCCCTGCATGGCAGCGGGCTCGAACTCGAGGATGCGACGGAAGACCTCGCCCTTGTTGATCAGCGCCCAGACGAGCTGCAGGAAGGGCGTGGGCTCGGACAGCTTCGCAGCCCGCTCGGCCGCCGCCTGACTGGCGACGCGTTCGCGCAGCAATTCCGTCTGTGTCGCCGAGAAGGCTTCGTCGAGAAGGGCGAAGCCCCACTCGTACAGATCGTGGCGGATGCGCTCGATGTCCTGGGTACGCGTCGGGAGCGCGACGTCTGCCCAGTCCGGGTGCTTGCGCCCGACGGTGGTGTCCCAGTACCCGCCCTCCTCGGGCAGCGGCCGACCGTAGTCCGGGGGGCGGAGCCAGGGGTTGCTCGCGATCATCGACGCATAGGGTTCCCTCGAACGCAGGAACCCCACGTAGGGTTGGAAAGCGTCGTCCCCTGACCTCGCCTGGACGTGCTCGCGCGTGAACGGTTCAGGGATACCCATCTGCCCTCCTGGCGTCTGCGCACGTCGAGGGGCCGCCGCGCATCGAGTGCGACGCCAGTCTAGTGGCAATCCGGCCGGACCGCGGTGCGCCGAGAGCCTCTGCCCTCGCGTAGACTTGCGGCCATGCTGGATGCCCAGGACTTGACGCTGGTCGCCATCGTGCTCGTCGTCGCCGAGCTCGGCGGCATCGGGCTGGCGATCGATGCCGTCTTCCAATCGCGCTCGAGCCAGGCAGCGACCGCGTGGATCGTGGGTCTGGTGGCCTTTCCCCTTCTCTCGATTCCCCTCTATCTCGTCTTCGGGCGCGCGCGGTTCCACGGCTACGTCGAGCGCATCCAGAAGAAGGAGGAGACGCTCGCTCCCGAAATGCGCAGATGGAACGAGCGCATGGAGGCGCACGCGGCGCCGCTGGACGGTGAGGCCGCAGAAATCGGCAAGGCGATCGCCGGTCTCACTGGCGATCCCGTCCAGCGAGGCAACGAGGTCACGCTGCTCGAGGATGGGAAGGCCACCTACGAGGCCATGCTCGAGGCCGTGCTGCGAGCCGAGATCGGCATCTTCGTTCAGTTCTACATCGTGCGCGACGACACGGTCGGAAGGCAGTTGCGCGACGCGCTGGTCGGGCGCGCCAAGGCGGGCGTCCCGGTCTTCTTCCTCTACGACGAGATCGGCTCGGTGGGCCTCTCCTCCACCTACCTGGAGTCCCTGCATCAAGCGGGGGTGCAGGTATCGGGCTTCAAGACGACCCGCGGCCGCGGCAATCGGTTCCAGGTGAACTTCCGCAACCACCGCAAGCTCTTGCTCGTGGACGGCCACACAGGCTTCATCGGCGGCTTGAACCTGGGTGACGAATACCTGGACTACCGCGATACCCACCTGCGGATACGCGGCCCCGCGGTCCGCAGCATCCAGCGCTCGTTCAGCTCCGACTGGTACTGGGCCACCGATGACGTGCCCGGCCTCGATCGGGAGTTCGAGACGGGCGAGCCCGGGCACGAGGCGTTGGCGGTCGTGTGCACGGGCCCGGGAGATCCGGAGCCCCGCTGCAGCCTCTTGTTCCTGTCACTCATCAACATGGCGAAACGACGGCTGTGGATCGCGAGCCCCTACTTCGTCCCCGACGAAGTGTGCGTGCGCGCCTTGCAGGCCGCCGCACTCCGCGGTGTCGACGTTCGGATCCTGCTCCCGGACGTCGCCGACAACGCGCTCGTCGAGTACGCGTCATTCACCTACTACCCTGAGATGCTCGACGCCGGGGTCGAACTCTTTCGCTATCGGGGTCGCTTCATGCACCAGAAGGTGATCCTGGTGGACGAGACCCTCGCCGGCGTCGGGACCGTGAACCTCGACAACCGCTCCCTGTACCTGAACTTCGAGGCCACCGCCCTCGGCCTCGACACCCGTTTCGTCCGCGCCGTGCAGGCCATGCTCGAGCGCGACCTGGCCCAGTCGCAGAAGGTCGATCGATCGCAGTACTGCGACCGGAGCTTCGGATTCCGCCTGCTGGCGAGAATCGCGCGGCTGGCGGCGCCCATCCTCTAGCGTCTCAGGGGGGGGGGGACCCGATGACACCGACCTACACGCTCTACGGCTCCCACGCCTCCTACTACACGGCGAAGACGCGGGCGTACCTGCGCAAGAAGGGCATCCCCTTCGTCGAGCGATTGCCCAGCGACCCGGCCTTTCGCGAACGGGTACGCCCGGTCTCGGGGAGCCACCGCATCCCGCAGCTGCTGACGCCCGAAGGCGAGGTGGTGCAGGACACGGTCGAGATCCTCGACTCTCTCGAGCGCCGCTTTCCAGAGCTTCCGGCGTTTCCTGCAACACCCTGCCAGCGGGTCTTCGTCCACCTGATGGAACTGCTGGGCAGCCAGGGCCTCGTGCAGTTGGCCTGGCTTCACCGCTGGCTGTTCGACGAGAACGACCGCTTCGTGAAGATGGAGTTCGGCCGCTCGTTCCGACCTCAGGGCAGCGATGAGGAGCTGCTGAAGTACGGCAACCTGATCGCAGACCGGATGAAGAGCTACGGCCTGCCGAAGTCGACACCCGAGTTTCGCGACGTGCTCGACCAACGCTACTGCGCGCTGCTCGAACGACTCGAAGCGCTCCGCGTCGAACACCCCTACTTCCTGGGCGGCCACCCCTCGGCGGCCGACTATGCCGTCATGGGCGCGCTCCACGCCCACCTGGGTCGCGACCCCGCCGGCCTTCGCATGATGCAACGGCAGGCGCCCCGGACGTTCCGCTGGGTCGAGCACATGCTGGTGCCCGAGGTGCAGTCACCCGAGTTCTTCGACACGCCGATCGCGTACCCCGACGACGACGCCGTACCGGAGCCGTCGCTGGCCGTACTGCGATGGATCGCGGACGAGAGCGTCGACGACTTCGCGCGATCGGCCCTGGCGTTTCGCCAGGCCATGCAGCGCCTCGGTGCCGGGGCCGGCTACGAGATCGCGCCCGATCAGGATCAGCCCAGGCTCCCGGTGGAACGCGTGAAGCATGCAGGCGCCGAGCAAGAACACACGGCCGACGTCTATGCCGTCTGGCTCGCGCAGCGAGCGCAGAAGGTCTTCCAGTCCCAGCCCGAAGACGTCCGCGCACGAGTCGATTCGACCCTGGGCCACGAGGGGCTCCGCGCGCTGCTCGCCGTGCCGGCCGACTACGAGATCGCGCGCGTGAGCAACCGCTTCGTGCTCGCCTCCGCGCCTGCCGGACTGGGGTGACTACTCCGCGAGCCAGGCCCGTGGTGCGTTCGCCTCGCGAGCTGCCCGCGGCAGATCGACCTCGAGCGCGCGCACGGCGTCGTCGAACGCCTCCTGGGCGGCGTCGCGCTCGGCAAAGAGTGCGGCTCGGGGCTCGCCTCGCGGATGGTTGCGGCTTCGCATGCGCGACACCTCTGCGCGGGCGCTCATGAGGCGTGCTTCGGCGACCGCGACCCGCTCACGGGCCTCGGAAGCACGTGTGTGCCAGTAGGCCTCCCGCTCGGCGACGCTCAGCTCCTCGGAACCGAAGTCGATCGACGCGGGCCCGGGCTGCTGGGTGGAAGCCGCCTGGGGAATCGCGATGAGAAGGAGGGCAGCGGCCCCCATGGTGAACATGGCGCGCTTCGGGTGTCTCATCTCCGGCTCATCGGCCTTCCGGCCGGCGCGGCTTAGCCCGGCGTGGAAGAGGCTGCGATGGGAACTCGAACCCGGACGACCACCTTCCCCTCGACCCCGCCGGTCGCGATTCGCTCGACCGCTGCACGCGCGTCGTCGAAGTCGAACACCTGCGTGTGCGACAGGTCGAGCTGCCCGCCTGCCCAGTGAGCCACGATCTCGTCGTGCGCCGCACGGACCTGGGCGTGCGTGAAGCCGACCGGCATCGCCCCCACGAGTGAGATGTTCGTCATCAGGGTCTCGGGCAGCGCGATGCGCGCCCACTCGCCACTGGCGTAGCCGATGACGACGAATCGCCCTTCGAAGGCCGTCGCCTTGAACGCTGCTCGCGCCGGCCTGCCCCCGACGGGATCGAAGACCACGGTGGCGCCGTGCCCACCCGTCAGCTCGCGCGCGGTCGCGGTGATGTCCTGACTCTTGCGATCGATCACGGCGTCGGCTCCGATGCGCTCGCAGAACGCCGCCTTCTGAGGCCCGCCTGCGACCGCGATCACGCGCGCACCCTTCGCCTTCGCGAGCTGGACGGCGGCGGCTCCAGAGCTGCCTGACGCGCCGAGAACCAGGACGGTGTCGTCGCTCGTGATCGCCGCGCGCCGGACGAGCCCGACCCACGCCGTCTGGTACGGAATGAAGAACCCTGCGGCCTCGACACCGCTCATCCCGTCCGGGATCGGGTGCACCGCGTCGGCTCGCATCACCGACGACTCCGCCAGGCCCCCCTGCTGCGCCTGGAACTCGGTCATGCCGAGCACGCGGGTGCCGACGAGCGCCGCGTCGACCCCCTCTCCGACCGCGATGATCTCCCCAGCCGCTTCTTGAGACGGCGTGAACGGCAGCGGCGGCGTGAGCGGGTAGTCGTCGTTCGCCATCAGCACGTCAGGCAGACCCAGGCCGGCAGCCTCGACCGCCACGAGGACCTGACCGGGGCCCGCTGCGACGTCCGGCGCGTTCGCCTCGAGCCGCCAGGTCTTCACCGGGTCCCCAAACGAATCCACCATCCAGCGGCGCATGAATCGGTCCTCTCGACACGCTCGTGACGAGGGCACGATACCCGAAGCGGAACCAGCGGTGGCCATCTCGCCGCATCGAACGGTGCGCTCAGATCTGCGCTTCGATCGAAAACAGGCCGAAGAGAAGATCTTGAAAGCGCGCCCATGCGCTTCGTGCGGGTTGTCGATCCAGGGTCTCCTCGCCGGAGACCCACCGCATCCGACCCTGATCGTCGCGAATCACCTGCCAGGCATTGGGATGCGCGAAGTCCCGATCGAGCCGCGCGGCGATCTGGCCCACGAGCTCGGCCCCCTCGATCAGGAGACCGTTTTCGGCATTCACGAAGAAGCCGCGTGGCGTCACGTTGAGCGCGCCGATGTACATGCGCTCCCGGTCTACCAGGAGCGCCTTCGCATGGAGGACCTGCCAGGCGGCGGCGATCGGTGGCGTATCCATGGCCTCGGTATCTCGCGGCTCATGGCGCATTTCGTGGAGTTCGACGCCCGCATCGAGCAGCGCACGCCGGTGTCGCTTGTACTGGCTGTTGACGATCGGGTGGTTGGTCGAGCCGAGGGAGTTCGTGAGGACCCGTACACGCACCCGCTCGTCTTCGAGCGATTCCAGCCGCTCGAGGACCGCTTCACTCGGCACGAAGTAGGCGGACACCACGGCCAGCTCCCGCTGGGCGCCGGCCACCAGGTCCCCGATCGAGTCGAGCACCTGAACCGGCTGCGCAGCGGGATCGCGCAGGGACGCGGGGTCGTCGGCGACGGCAACGCTCGAGGCCAGGACGAACCGCTCGGCGCTCTCTTTGAAGAGGTCGCTCCAGTCGCTCGGCTCCAGGGAGAACGAGGACAGGCGCGATCGTTCCTCCGCCGAGGGCGCCAGGCGATCGCGCACCGCCTCGTAGTCGTCGGGCGCCAGTTCCGCCGCGAGCGCATCGGCGGGGATCGCCCACTCGTCGTTCCAGTAGCTGTCGAACGCCTCTCCGAGGTCGGCGACGACGGGCCCGACCACGACGACGTCGAGGTCGCGAAAGTTCCTGCGTGGGTTCACGCCGAAGTACTCGTCCCCGACGTTGCGTCCACCCACGATGGCCGCGACTCCGTCCGCAACCAGGAGCTTGTTGTGCATCCGGTGATTGAGCTCTCCGCGCGCCAGCCACTCGAAGCTGCGGCGAACGTGCCGGCCGCCCCGCGCCTGCCAGGGGTTGAACGTGCGTAGCTCGACATTCGGGTGGGCCGTGAATACGGCGAGGTCGAGGTCGTCCCCCGTGATGAGGAAGTCGTCCACGAGCAGGCGCACGCGTACGCCACGGTCGGCAGCCGCGAGGACGCGTCGGGCCAACAGGTCCCCTGCAGCGTCGCCCTTCCACAGGTAGTACTGCAGGTCGAGGCTCTGCACGGCCGAGTCGACGAGCGCCAGGCGCCAGCGGAGTGCCTCTCGGTTCGCATCGAGCAGGAGAAAGCTGGACTTCCGCTCCTGCGAACCCTCGGTCGCCGGACCCCGAAGGAGGCCCAGGAGTGGGCCCTCGCCGGGCGGCGGCAGGGCACGGCTCGGTACTCGCTCGACGTCCGCGACCGCCCGGTCGTCGCACTGGAAACCCGGCGAGGCCGCGAGCGCGAGGGCCAGGAGGAGAGCCCGGGTTCGCGCAATCCGGTTTGCGCGCATCGAAGACCCCTCGTTCGCTGGGACGACCGACGGCTCCTGGAGGAGCCTCGGCGAGCGGCCCAGGCTATCCGCTTCTCGGTCGCTGCGCGACACTCTGCGCGCGCCCCCGCGGCGTCGGCGCGCCGCAGCCCGGCCGCGGCGAGTGGGAGAAGAGATGATCGGGAAGATGGCCCTGCTGGTCTGCGCAAGCGTACTCACCTTGGGCGCATGCGGACGGGACACCGCGAAACCCTCGTCGGAGGAAGCCGTGCCGGCGGTTGCCGGAACCACTTGGCAGTGGCAGGACTTCCAGGACTCCGCCGAAGGCGACGAGGCGCGCGTGGTCGATGTCGCCAACCCGTCGAAGTACACGCTGACGCTGGGGCCGGACGCGCGCGCGCGCATTCAGGCGGACTGCAACCAGCTCAGCTGGACATACGCCCTGGATGCGAGCCGGCTCACCTTCGATCCACTGGGCCCGAGCACGCTGGCCGCCTGCGGCGAGGACTCGCTCGACCAGCTCTACCTGTCGCTGCTGGGCGAGACCGTCACCTGGGTGATGGCCGACGGCATGCTCCATCTGAACCTGAAGATGGACTCGGGCAACATGGTCTTCGCGGCCGCAGAGCCCTAGGTCGGCTTGGGGACCGGCTCGGTGGCCTCGTCCTCGGGCCGCTGGAGACCACGCAGCACGCGCTGGGTGCGGGCGATGGCGGCGCGCTGGACGCGCAGCTCTTCGGTCTGGGCGACGACCTGACGCTCGAGGCGCTCCTTGGCGTCGACCACCTCTTCGAGGCGGGTCTCCAGGTGGGCGAGCCGCCGCTCGAGCTCCCCAGGCGTTTCGGACCCGGTCATGGCGGCTGCTCCTGTGCTGGCACCGGCCGCGCCCAGCGCCACGGCGGCCGAGGCCGTCGCCGCGGGGGCCACCTCGGGCGGCTCGGGTTTGTCGGTCTCGGTTTCGGCCATCGGGTCGGCCCCGGGATCGACCAACGGGTTCGGGTCGGGGACCGGCTCGTCGAAGATCGACGCCTGCGGGCTGGCGGGCTCGGAGCCCCCAACCTCGCCCATCGGCGGGATCGGTACGGGCTGGGTGGCCTCGGCGTCCTCGGCCGCGTCGGTCTCTGCTGGATCCGCTGCTGCGGTGGCGGCCACTGCGGCGGCGTTGTCACGGCCGCCCTTGGGCAACATGTCGTCCAGCGAAGGCGAAGAGAGCGGGGAGGCCGACTCGACCTCGCCGCGTCCGCTGCGGCTGCGCATGACCACGAAGGCTCCGACGGCGATCAGGATCAGCGCGCCCAGCAGGATGGTCGTGCGCGGGATGCCCGAGGTCGCCTCGGCCGGCGCCGGCGTGGTGGCTGCGGGCACCGGAGCCGCGGCCGTCTTCGGGGTCGGGGTCGCGCCAGGCTTGGCGGCGGCCGCCGCGCCCGCCGCTGCGGGCTCGCCGCCCTTGGCGGAGGCCTCGTCGGCCGCGGCCAGCTCGTCCCAGGTGACGGCGCCGCTCTTCTTCTCGGCCGGCTCCGGGGCCGCTGCGACCGGCGCGGGCGCGGCCGCGGGCTTGGGGGCCGGCGGCGTGGGCTTCGGGTCGGCGCGCTTCGGCGGCGGAGGCGGCGCGGCCTTCTTGACCGGCGGCGGCGCCGCAGCAGTCTTCTGGGCCGGCGCCCGACCCGGCGCGTAGAGGTCGATCACCAGGCGGTCGGGCTTGGTGAGCGTCATGGTGCGCACGTCCGCGGGGCCGCGCAGGTCGAGGACCACCTGCGAGCTGGCGCCCGTGGGCGTCACCTTCACGGCGCGCAGGTGCGGGCCCTTCGAGCTGATCGCCTTCGCGCCACTGCTCGCATCGAGCTTCACAACGACCTGCCGTGACTGCTGGTCGAGCTGGTGGACGATGGCCCCGTCGGCCTCGATCACCACGCGCGTCTTGTCGGCATGGCGCCCGACGCGGACGTTCTCGAGTTTCGTGGCCCCGGCGGGGACTGCGGCGAGCAGCCCGAACACGGGTAGAACCAGCGCCGCGCAGAGCACGACGAGAGCACGTGTGGTCTTCACCACCACCCCCCTCATCCGCCGCAACCCTACGTGCTGGCGCCCCCCTCGAGCAGCCCGCGCAGAGTCTCGATAGCGCGACGGATGCGGGGACCGTACCACGACGCCAAAGTGCCGTCGATCAAGTGGATTCGGCCGTCTCGCGCCGCGGGCAGATCCAGCGTCCCGAGCTCGGCCGCATCGCGGGGGCCGAAGGCGTAGGGCTCGTCCGGCAGCAGGATCACCTGGGGCCCGGCCGCCACCACATCGTCGAGCGTTACCCGCGGGTAGCGCCGGTCGCCGCGCTCGGCGAACACGTTGCGACCGCCGCAGAGGTCGATCAGGTCGTGGATGTAGGTGTCCGAACCGACCGTCATCCAGGGGTCGCGCCAGATCGGGCAGAAGACGGTGGGCCCGTCCTCTCGGCCAACCCGTTGGGCCGCGGCAGCCCCCTCCACGGCGCGCAGCACCGGCGCCACCACGCGGGCGGCGGTCTCGGGCGTGGCCCCGAGCCCCACCATCTCGGCCAGCAGGGCCGCGCCCTCCTGCACGGTGCGCGGATAGGTCACCCAGACCCGCAGCCCGGCCTCGCGCAGGCGCGCCACGTCCGAGCGGCGGTTCTCTTCGTGGTTGGCGATCACAAGATCCGGGGCGAGGTCGCGTACGGCCTGCAGGTCGGGCGTCTTGGTGCCTCCGACCTTGGGCAGGGCCGCTACGGCCTCGCGCGGATGTACGCACCACTCGGTCACCCCCACCACGCGATCGCCGAGCCCCAGCTCGAACAGCGACTCGGTCAGGCTCGGCACCAGCGAGACGATGCGCTCGGGGGGCGGGCCCTCGGGCAGGGGCTCTGCTTCGCCAGGGGCTTGCTCCTCGGCACCCATCAGGCGAAGTCGATCTGGAGCACACCGTCCACCAGCTGGGCGCGCGACACGGTGCGGCCGGTCACCGATGCCGGCAGCGCGATGCGGCGGCTGGCGTCGCGCACGCGTACGTGCAGCTCGTCGCCCCGGGCGGCCACGTCCACCTCTTCTTTCTGGGCGCCGGGCAGGTCGATCTCGAGGCGCGGCCGGCCGCGCGTCATGCTGAGCCGGATCGGGCGCGCACGCGTGAAGACGCGAGCGGGGTCGTGGTCGGCCCAGAGCGTGCGGGCGAGCTCGGCCAGATCGTCGAGCCCACGCAACTCGCGCGAGCGCAGCGGCGCCTGGAAGGTGGGCACCGGGAACGAGGCCTCGATCTCGGCCAGCTCGGCCCGCTCGCGCTCGGCCCAGCGCGCGAAGTAGCCCGACGTGGCCTCCGGGGGCATCACCCGGTTCACGATCACGGCGTCGGTCGCCACACCGTAGAGCGAGAGGTACGCGTACGAGCGACGCGTCTCGGCCACCACCACCCGGCTGGGGTTCACCACCAGACGCGCGGTGGTGCGATCTTCGTCGAGCAGGATCTGGCGCACCGCATCCACATCGCCATAGAGGCGCTCGAACGCGTCGAAGATCTCTTCACCGGGCACCAGGCCCTCGCGAATCTTGTCGAGCAGGGGGCGCAGCAGGCGGGCCCCACGCCGCTCGAGGTCGAAGAAGTTGTCCATGAAGATGCGCAGCGCATCGGGAAATCGCAGCATGCGCAGGGTGGCACCCGTGGGCGCGCAATCGACCACGCAGACGTCGAAATCGCCGGTGGCCTCGACCTCGCGTACCGCGCGCAGGGCCACCAGCTCTTCGAGGCCGGGGAACACCAGCAGTTCTTCGGCCACGATCGGGTCGGCCTCGTCCCGAAGGAGCCCTCGCAGCCAGCCCTGGATCTCGGACCAGCTTCGGTCGAGCTCTTCGAGTACGGCGACCTCTTGCGCCACGACGCCCGGCGCCACGCGCTGCGGCCGCGCCCCGACCTCGCGCGCCATGGCATCGCCCAGGCTGTGCGCCGGGTCGGTCGAGAGCAGAAAGACGCGGTGGCCGTGCTGGGCCGCCCCCAACGCCGTGGCCACGGCATGGCTCGTCTTGCCCACGCCGCCCTTGCCGGTGAGCAGCAGCACCCTCACGGGGTCACCTCCCCACCGAGCTGCACCACCAGCCGGCCGTCGGTGAGCCGTGCACCCAGCAGGTCGAGCCGGGCCAGGTGACGCGGCAGCGGCACCGCCCGCCGCCGCGTGCCCGTGGCCAACAGCAGCTGGTCATCGAGCTTCGCCACGTCGAGCGCATCGGCCTGGGCGTGCGGCAACGGAATCGACGCCTGGTAGCCCGCCTCGGTTCGCTCGAACGCGAGCGGACGCGCATCGCACAGGATGGCGCTCGGGTCGCGGCTTCCGAACACCACGTCTCCGTGGGCGCGAAGCGCATCGAGGCCGACGACCTCATCGTCGGCCAGCGGCGACTCGAGCACGGGTAGCGGCGCGAAGCGTTCACCGATCTCAGCCCGTCGCTCCTGCTGAACCGAACCCCACTCCGCGAAGAAGGGCTCGGCCAGCGCCGCCTGGGGGAGGATCCGATTCATCACCACCGCATCGCAGTGCAGGCTGAACAGCGCCAGGTCCGTGTGCGCGCGCACCGCCTCGTCGATCACCATTCGCTCGTGCGTCACCACCAGCCGCGTGGTGGTGCGCGCATCGACCAGCTCGGCGCGCAGCTCTCGCAGGCGCCGGTAGAGCAGCTGCTCGGCGTCGCGAAACACGCTGGCATCGGGCAGCGGGATCGGCACCAGGTTGCGCGCGAGGGGCGTCACCACCGACGCCGCAGCGCGCTGCACGCGCAGCAGCACACGCAGGGCCGACCGTGCGATCTCGGGCAGGGTGAGAAGGCGGAGCGCCGCGTCGGTCGGCGCGCAATCGACCACCACCAGGTCGTAGCCACCCTCGGCGGCCCAGTGGCGCACGGCCAGCAGGGTCGTGAGTTCTTCGGCACCCGGCAGCAGCGCCAGCTCGTCCGCCACGATCTCTTCGATCCCCTGGTGCCGGAACAGCGAAATCAGGTAGTCGCGAATCGAACCGAAGTGGCGCTCGGTCTCGTGGCGAACGTCTACCTCGAGCGCATCGAGCCCGGGTGCAACCGCCGTGGGTTCGGGCCCGAGTCGCAGTCCGAGCACGTCGCCGAGGCTGTGCGCCGCATCGGCCGAGGCGACCAGCGTGCGCGAACCGCGCGCCGAAGCACATGCTGCGGTGGCCGCACTGACCGTGGTCTTGCCGACGCCGCCCTTACCGGTGTAGAGCACCTGTCGCACACCGCGACGTTATCACTACGCGGCGGTGGCGGTCCCCGCGGCGGGCAGATGCACGACCGTTCGCGTCGGATGGCCGACGCCGGCGATGGGCCGCTCGGTCCAGCGGTGATCGCAGCGCGGGCATTCGGCCAGCAGCACGAGCCCGCGGTCGATCACCTCGTCGGTGCGAACCTCGCTCGAGCCGCAGACCAGGCAGCGGGAGAGGGTGCGTAGGGGTCGGTCGAGCATGTCTCGTCGGTCCATGATTCCTCCAACATCCTTCGGGGCCACTTCATGAAACCGCTTGGCTGTGACGAATCCGGTCACGCCCCCCGGCCCACGGAAACCCGCGAAATCGCTAGGATTGCGCCATGCAACACGGGCTGATCCTCACCGGTGGCACGGCGCGGGCCGACCTCGACCTGGCCGTGCGGGCCGAGGCTGCGGGCTTCGACAGCGTCTTCTCCATCGAGTTCTTCAACCGCCACGGCTACGTGGCCCTCGGCGCCATCGCGGGCGCGACCTCGCGCATCCGCATCGGCACGGGCATCGCCAACGCCTTCACCCGCTCGCCGCTGCTGCACGCGAGCGCGGCCATGGACCTGGACGAGCTCTCGGGCGGCCGCTTCGTGCTGGGCCTTGGCAGCGCCACGCGCCGCATGAACGAGGACTGGTTCGGCATGCCGTTCTCGAAGCCGGCCGCGCGCATGGTCGAGCTGGTCCAGCTGGTACGAGAGGCCATCGGCGCCCAGAAGGGTGGCGGCCTGCGCTTCGAGGGCACGTTCTGGGACCTGAAGGTGCCGATCTATGCGCGGCCCGGTGCCGCGCGCGAGTCGATCCCCATCTGGATCGCGGCCGTCAACCGCGGCATGGTGCGCGCGGCCGGCACCGCCGCCGACGGACTGGTGGGCCACCCCATCGCCACGCGGCGCTGGCACCGCGAGGTGACCCTGCCGGGACTTCGCGAAGCCGAAGAGAAGGCAGGCCGGCCTTCGGGTGCGTGCGCCCTCAAGCCGTACGTGATGACCTCGCTCGCCGATACGCGCGAGCAGGCGGTGACGAATGCCAAGGGGCAGATCGGCTTCTACCTCACCACCGAGCTCTACCACTCGGTGCTCGACCTGCACGGCCTGCGCGAAGTGGGCCAGGCCTGCCGCAAGGCGCTGCGCAGCTTCGACACGAAGGCCATGGCCGAGGCCGTGCCCGACGACCTGGTGGACGAGATCGCCATCGCGTGCACGCCCGACGAGGCCAAGGATCGCCTGGCGCAGTGGAACGAACTCTGCGACGAGGCGCTCTTCTACTCACCTTCGGTGGGGCTCAAGCCCGGGGCGATCCAGGACAACCTCGCCGCCATTCTCGACACGTTCGGTGGGGCCAGCTGATGCGGTGGTGCCTGATTCTCGTCGCCACAGTCGTGACACTGCCTGCCTGTGTGAGCTACGAGCGCGGTGCGGGCATCACCTGGCGCGGCGATGCGCCGCTCGCCTTCGAGGTGGGCAAGACGACCGAGGACGACGTGCTCACGGCGCTGGGCCCGCCCAGCCAGTTGATCGCGCTCGGCGAGCGGACGGTCTTCTACTACCTACGCGAAGAGACGAAGGGCAGTGCTGCGGTACTGATCGTGTTCAACCGTGTGCACGAAGACATCGACTACGATCGCTCCGTCTTCTTCTTCGACGCGGACGGCGTACTCACCGCCTGGAGCGCGAGCGAACCCGCACCGTGAATCGGCGAGCCCGATGCCTGGGGCTGCTGCTCGCCTGCGCGGTGCTGCCGGCCTGCACCACCCTGACCACGAACCTGGGCAAGCCCCTCCCGAGCGAGCCCATCGCCATCGAGCCCGGTACTTCGGAGCTCGGGCAGGTACTCCGCTCGCTCGGGCCGCCGGATCGGATCAGTACCACGCCCGGCGGCTTCGCCATGCTCTACGAGAGGCTCACGGTAGGCGAGCTGCAGTTCGGACTGTCGATTCCGTACTCGTGGCTGCGGTACTTCAAGTTCGCCATCGGGTCGGCGCACTCGCAGCGCCAGGAACTGGTGCTCGAGTTCGACGAGGCGGGCACCCTGAGAGCCGGAGGCGGTATGGACCGGCAGGAGATGCTCGGCCGGGGCACGGCGCTGCAGTTGATCGTGGCGGTCGTTCCGACCGTGGACTTCGCCGAGCTTCGCCAGCCGACCGACACCAACGCGTTCGGCCGGGCCCTGCTCGATCGTTTCCCCGAGGCGCTGAACAACGCGTCGAGCCCCGAAACCGGGCGGGCGGGCTTCGAGCTGCGCGGAACGCCCGAAGGCGCGGGCCAGCGCACCCTCGAGATGCGGTCCACGCGCAGCGTGTGGCGAAACCGGCGGTGATCGGAAAACCTGCGAACCCTCGCATGCGGAGCGCGCAATGAGTGACGACCCCAAGACACCCGACCACCCGCGGTGGCGACAGACGAGCCTGCCTGCCACCGGCGTCTGGGCCATGCGCAGGCGGCTTGCCGAGGCCATGCGCCAGGTGGTGGAGCGGCTGGTCATCAGCGACGCCCCGGAATCCGAGCTGGCGACGGCGGCCGAGCGGCTGGAGCAGTATGCCGAGCACCTGGCGACGCACCCGGTCCGGCAGCGCTACGTGGGCGTGGCCGAGACCGCCCTCGCCGAGCGCACCAAGGGCGGCGGCTACGCATCGCCTACCGAGAACGATGGCGAGGGGCCCGGCGGCGGCCACTTCGACTTCAGCCCCTTCATCGGGCGCAGCAACCCCCTGTCGCCGCCGATCGAGGTCTGGCCCGAGGGCGAGCGCGCCGCCGCGCGCGTCACCTTCGGATCGGCCTACGAAGGCCCGCCGGGCTGCGTCCATGGCGGCTACGTGGCCGCGGCGTTCGACGAGGTGCTGGGGTTCGTGCAGTCGCTCACGGGCAGCCCGGGCATGACGGGCCGTCTGATCACGCACTACCGCAAGCCCACGCCGCTGCACACCGAGCTGCGCTTCGACGCGTGGGTCGAGGGCGTGAGCGGCCGCAAGATCACGGCCAAGGGCACGCTTCACGCGGGCGACGTCCTGTGCGCTGAGGGCGAAGGCCTCTTCATCAGCATCCTGCCCGGCACGTTCCAGAAGCTGATCGCCGAGCGCGAAGGGCGGGAGTCCTAGCGCGGTTCGCGTCTTCGGCTGTGCCCGTGTCGGCACGGCCGACTGCCGCCCGGATGGGCAACGCATTCTCCTGCTGCCCGCTCGGGCGGCAGCCCGTGGCGCTCTTGCGCCCCGTCGATGCCTCACGGCGACACGCTGTCGGGCACGCGACTTGCTGATACGGAGGGGCAAGGAGGGTCCCGTGGCACGCTACGCCTACGACCGACTGAGCGCCCAGGACGCCAGCTTCCTCTGGGCCGAGAGCGAGAATCAGCCGATGCACGTCGGTGGGCTCGCCATCCTCGAGTCCGGCCCGCTACGCGGACCCGAGGGCGGCATCGATGTCGACCGCTTCCGCCAGGCCGTGGAATCCGTACTGCACTGGATCCCCCGCTACCGGCAGAAGCTCGCCTACGTCCCCATCGAGGGCTGGCCGGTCTGGATCGACGACCGCCACTTCGACCTCGGCTACCACATCCGACACCTGTCGCTTCCAAAGCCCGGTGGCCGGCTGCAGCTTCAGGAGTTGTGCGCGCGCATCCACTCACGCCCCCTCGACCGCCGACACCCGCTCTGGGAGATGTGGCTGATCGAGGGTGTCGAGGGAGGCGAGCAGTTCGCCCTGCTGAACAAGATCCACCACTGCATGATCGATGGCGCCGCGGGGGCGGACCTCTCGCAGATCCTGTTCTCTCCGTCGCCGCGGGTCGAGGAAACCGAGCCCGTACCGTACATGCCGCGGCCGGTCCCCGGCGCCACGGAGTTGCTCGCCGACTCGCTGGGCCGCGCGCTCTCTCGCCCGCTCGGCGCGGCGCGGCGCCTGCTTGCGCCGCGGGAAGAGGAGACCGAACCGGCACCCGCCCTCGGCGATCGACTCGCCGCGCTGCGCGACATGATGGGGTTCCTGCTGAACCCGGCTTCGGAGACCCCGATCAATGGCACGCTGGGCGCACATCGGCGACTCGAGTGGCTGACGATGCCACTCGACGACGTGCGCGACGTGGCGCGCGTACTCGGCTGCACCCTGAACGACGCGGTGCTCGCAACGGTCGCCGGCGCCGTGCGCCGCTACCTCTTCCGCCGACGGGTCGACGTGCGAGAGCTCTCGTTCCGGGTCGCCGCACCGGTGAGCACGCGCCGGGCCGACCACGACACCCGGCAGGGCAATCACGTCTCGTCCTGGATCGTCGAGCTGCCCATCGCCCTCGACGCGCCCCTCGATCGCGTCGAGGAGGTGAAGCGGCAGACCGACGAACTCAAGCGGTCGAACGCAGCCCTCGCCGTGGACACGCTGATGGCGGCGGCCGAGTGGCTGCCGCCCCAGCTGATCTCCCGTGGCGTCGAGCTGGCGAATGGACCGGCCAACATGATCGTTACCAACGTACCCGGTCCCCGATTTCCGCTCTTCATGGTCGGCGCGCGGCTCCTGGGCCTCTACCCGCTGGTGCCGCTGCTTCCCGGGGGCGGGCTGGGTGTTGCCCTGTTCAGTCACGAGCACCAGCTCTGCTGGGGCTTCACGGCGGACGACGAACTGGTCCCCGACCTGAGCGCGTTCGTTGCCGACGTGGGTGCATCGTTCGAGGAGCTGCGGGGCGCCGCGACCTCGGAATACATGGCACGGCGTACGGCTCCCCCGGAAGTCGAGGTGGAGGTCGCAGCGCCGCCGAAGCTTCGCCGCAACGGTGTCGATCCCGAGTCGGAGTCGAACGCAGACGACGAACCCGACCTCGTCCCGACGGCCGTCGCCGCCGAGGCCTGACGCGTGGCGACTTAGCGAAGCTCGCGCTTCAGGATCTTGCCGGTCGGGCCCTTGGGCAGCGACTCGATGAATTCGACGCTGCGCGGGTACTTGTAGGCGGCCAGGCGCTCCTTGCAGTACGCGATCACCTCCGCCTCCTCGACCTGCTGGTCCTTGGCGAGGGCGACGAAGGCCTTCACCTCTTCGCCGTGGCTCTCGTGGGGGGTGCCGATCACCGCTGCCTCGATGATGGCGGGGTGGCTGTAGAGCACCTCTTCGACCTCGCGCGGGTACACGTTGAAGCCACCGCGCAGGATCATGTCCTTCACCCGGTCCACGATGCGGAAGCTGCCGTCGGCGTCGCGGATGCCGATGTCGCCCGAGTGGAACCAGCCGCTGCGCATGGTCTCGCGCGTGGCGTCGGGGCGACCGCGGTAGCCCTTCATGATGTTGTGGCCGCGGATGCAGATCTCGCCGCGCTCGCCGTCGGGCAGCGGCTGGTCCTTGTCGTCGAGGATGGCCATCTCGACGCCCCAGACCGGGTAGCCGATCGAGCCGGGGTGGCGCGGCTTGTCGAGCATGTTGAAGCTCGCCACCGGCGACGTCTCGCTGAGGCCATAGCCCTCGAGAATCTGCACCGGGTACTTTTCTTCGAAGGCCTTCATCACCTCGACGGGCATGGGCGCACCGCCAGCCATGCAGTACCGCAGGCTCGAAAGGTCGGCCGGCCCCTCGTGGTGCAGGATGGCGAAGTACATGGTGGGCACGCCGGCGAACAGCGTGACCTGGTCGCGCGCGATGATCTCCACCGCCTCTTCGGGCGTGAAGCGCGGCAGCAACGTGAAGGTGCCACCCGCCGCGATCGTCGCGTTCTGGATGCAGGTCTGCCCGAAGCTGTGGAAGAGCGGCAGCGTGGCCAGCGCCACGTCGTCGTTCGCGAGCGGCAGCAGGCGCGGCACCACCATCGCGCAGTTCACGAACAGGTTGGCGTGGCTGAGTTCGGCGCCCTTCGGCTTGCCGGTGGTGCCCGAGGTGTAGAGGATGACGGCCGTGTCGTCGGGGTTCGTGTCGTGCAGCGCCGGCAGCGGGTCGGCCCCCATCCACGCGGCCAGGTCGTCGGGTCCACCGCCCTCGGTCCAGCACAGCGGCACGCCCGCCCCCTCGGCGCCCTTGCTTGCGGGCTCCTTGAACAGGGGGTGCGCGATCAGGATCTGCGCGTCGCTGTCGCCAATGTGGTAGCTGACCTCGGGCGCCGAGAGCAGCACGTTGAGCGGCACCACCGCGCAGCCGGCGTAGAGGGCGCCGAAGTACGCGATCGTGAACTCGGGCACGTTCGGCACCATGAGCGCCACCTGACTGCCCGGCTCGATCTTGCGGGCGCGCAGGCTGGTGGCCACGCCGCGGGCCGCTCGGTCGAGCTCGGCGTAGGTGAGGGTGCGGTCGCCGAGCTTGACGGCGACGTGGTCCGGGCGCTCCTGGGCGCCGGCCAGCAGGATGCAACCGAGGTTCAGGCTCATGGGGGGCTCCTCGTCCGAGTCCAGAAGGGGGCTTCGACTCTACCCCAGCCCGTGCTAACCCGGGCGAGATGGACGTCCTGGTCTACGGGGCCGGCGCCGTGGGCATGGGCCTCGCGAGCGCGCTGCGGGCCGCTGGCGGCTCGGTGCGCATCGTGGCGCGGCCCGAGACCGCGGCCGCCCTGCGCGCGTCGGGCCTGCTTCGCACCGGCGTGTTCGGTGAGCACCGCGCAGCGGCGGGCAGCTTCGAGGTGGCGGAACGCCTGGGGGATCTGGCGCAGCACCCGGCCGATGCCACACTGGTGACGGTGAAGTCGTTCGACAGCGAGGCGGCGGCCGCCGACCTGTCGACTTCTCCGATCGCTTCTCGGGGTGTCGTACTCTGCCAGAACGGCTGGGGCAATGCCGAGCGCTTCGTGCCGCACTTCGGCGAAGACCGGGTGTGGAACGCGCGGGTCATCACCGGCTTCACCCGCCCCGAACCCCATCACGTACACGTCACCGTCCACGCCGAGCCCGTGCACATGGGCAGCCTGTTCGGGCGAGACCCCGCGCCGCTCTCCCCGCTTTGCGAGGCCATCGCCCGGGGCGGCCTGCCCTGCGAGACCACGCCCCACGTCGGGCGCGACCTGTTCGCGAAGCTGCTCTACAACGGCACGCTCAACCCGTTGGGCGCGATCTGCGGCGTCGCCTACGGCGAGCTGGGGCGTTCGGCGCATACCCGCGGCCTGATCGCCGAGGTCGCCCGGGAGATCTTCGCCGTGATGACCGCCGCCGGGCACGACACCCACTGGCCCACGGCCGAGGCCTGGCTCGCCGACCTGCACGAGCGCCTGCTGCCGCCCACCGCCGCGCACGAGTCCTCGATGCTCCAGGACCTGCGCGCCGGCCGACCCACCGAGATCGACGCCCTGCTCGGCGAGGTCGTGCGCTTGGGCCAGGCGCTCGGGCTGCAGGCACCCACGTGCGCGGCGCTGGAGGCGATCGTTCGCTTCCTCGAGGAGCGGGGCTCGGCGAAACTGAGCGAGAATCGGCACACCCGCGGGACCCCGGCTTCCCCTGTTTGAGGGGTGCCGCGCTGTGCGGGCGGTCGCACACTGCAGGGTGTCCGGTGAGGGTTTCCACGGCCCCTCCGGGCCGTCGGCGCTGTGCTCCCAGGCTGCTCTCTCCCACCTCGGCTCGTGGACGGAGCCCCCCAATGAGCGTTGCCCCGCGCCTTCGCTCCTATCTGGACCACTCGGGCATCGACTACGAGGTCCTGCCCCACCCCCGCACCGAGTCGAGCCTGGAGACCGCGCGCGTCGCCCACGTCGCCCCGCACCAGCTGGCCAAGGCCGTGCTGCTCGAAGACGAGCGCGGCTACGTGATGGCGGTGGTGCCGGCGTCGCGCCGGATCGACCTCGGGCGGCTGCGCGCCCAGCTGCATCGCGAGCTCGAGTTCGCCACCGAACAGGAGATCCCCGAACTCTTCGACGACTGCGAGCCCGGCGCGCTGCCGCCCATCGGCAGCGCCTACCGCGTACCCACCATCTACGACGACACCCTCCGCTACCTGCACGACGTCTACTTCGAAGCCGGCCAACACACCGACGTCGTCCACATGAACGGCACCGACTTCATGCGCGTCGTCGTCGAAGGCAGCCACGCCAAGTTCTCGCGGGCGCTCTGACCCTCACCCGCAAGTCGCGAGCGAACCCCTGGCCAGCCGCGTTACCGTCGCGATGCCGTGGTTGAGCTGAGCGCGTTCGAGACGCTTGCGGAGTTCGCGATCGCGCAGGCGGGTTTCGCCACCGTGGTCGTGGTGCTGAGCCAGGGCGGCGACGACCTACACCCCGCGGACCGCTTTCGCGTGCTGAATGCGATCGTGCCTCCGGCGATGGCCGGAATGCTGGCCCTCGTCCTGATCGGGCTCGACCTGTTCGGTGTGTCCGAGGCGCGGCTCTGGCCGGCGCTCTCCATGCTCTATGCCGCGTGTGCCACCGGGCTGGTGCTGTACACCAGCACCCGGATGCGGCGCCTGCCGGACGATGCCCGCGCCATCCTCTCGATCTGGATCGCCCTCTCGAACACGCTCGTCCTCGGCGGGGCCGTGCTGGGCTGTCTGGTCAACGCGTGGACCCCGTGGCTCGGCCCCGCCCATGGCGGCTTCTACTTCTTCGGCCTGGTGGGCCTGCTCTGGACGGGTCTGGTCGCGTTCGTGCGGCTCGTGTTCGTCCGGCCGACGAGCTAGACCGGCAGGTCGCTGCGGCCGAAGAGCGCCTCGAGCTCGATGCCGCGCTCGGCGAAGGCTTCGGTGGCGCCCTCGTCGCGGTTGACCAGGGTCAGCACGCGGATGACCTTGCCGCCGGCTTCTTCGACGGCGTCGACGGCTTCGAGGGTGCTGCCGCCGGTGGTGGCGGTGTCTTCGACGAGCGCCACGTTCTGGCCGGGGGCGAAGTGGCCCTCGATGCGGCGGCCGAGGCCGTGCTTCTTGGTGTCCTTTCGAACGAAGAAGCCGAGCAGCGGCGTGCCCGGGTCGTGGTGGGCAGCGGCCGCGAGAATCGCGGTCACGAGCGGCACCGCGCCCACGGCCATGCCGCCTAGCGAGTCGACCCAGGGCCCCTTCATGAGCTTGGCGAGCATCAGCTCGCCGGCCAGGCGCTGGCCCTGGGGCGTCATGAGCGGCTTGCGGCAGTCGAGGTAGAAGTTCGACTTCTTGCCACTCGAGAGCGTGATCTCGCGCTCTTCGAAGGTCTCGAGGATCTGGTCGAGCAGCGCCTTTCGGCGCTCGTCCACGCTGGCCCCCACCCGGCGCCGCCAGTCGTCTTGCTCCGTCAATCGATCCCCCCCTTCGTGTGGCTATTGCTTCCGGATGCCGAGCATGAACTCGGCAATCATCTTGGTGTGCAGCTCGCTCGTGCCCTCGCCGAACTCGAGCGACTTGGCTTCGAGCAGCAGGCGCCCCACCTCGTACTCGCCCGAGAGGCCGTAGCCGCCGTGGATCTGCACGGCGTCGAGGGCGTTGTCCACGGCCGCCTTGCTGGCCATCAGTTTGCTCATGCTCGCCTCCATGCTGGCGCGCGGCACGCCCGCATCTTTCATGCGGCCGAGCTGATAGACGATGCTGCGCGCCGCCTGGGTGCGGCAGGTCATGTCGGCGATCTTCTGCTGGATCATCTGGAACTCGCCGATCTTCTGGCCGAAGGCCTCGCGCTCGAGCGCGTAGGGCACGGCCAGGTCGATGCAGCGCTGGGCCTGGCCCACGCAGCGCGCCGCCACCGAGAAGCGCCCGGTATCGAGCGCGGCGCCCAGCACCGGAAAACCCTTGCCCGGCTCGCCGAGCAGGGCGTCGTCGGGCACGAAGGCGTCTTCGAAGTGCACCTCGGCCAGGTTGTCGCGCTTGAGCGTGCGCATGGGGAAGTCGCCGATGGTGATGCCTTCGGTCGCCTTCGGGTCCACGAGGAACGCGGTGACCCCCTTGTGCTTCTTGGTGCGGTCGACGCTCGCCACCACGAAGAAGAGACCCGCGTGGGCGGCGTGCGAGATGAAGACCTTGGTGCCCGTGATCCGCCAGCCGCCGTCCACCTTGGTGGCCGTGGTTTCCATGCTCGGCAGGTCGGTGCCGCCGCCGGGCTCGGTGAGGCAGGCCGAGGTGAGGCAGGTGCCGTTGGCGATGGCCGGCAGCCAGCGCTCCTTCTGCTCGTCGGTGCCGAAGGCCAGGGTGGCTCCGGCGACCAGCGAGTTCGAGACCGAGACCACCGAGGCGATCACCCAGTCGACCCGGGCGAGCTCTTCGCAGATCACGCCATAGGTCAGGACGTCCGAGAACGAGCCCCCGTACTGCTCCGGGATCATGGGGCCCATCAGCCCCAGGGGGGGCAGCTTGGCGATCAGCTCGAGCGGGTAGCGCTCTTCGCGCTCGTATTGCTCGACGTGGGGCAGGATCTCCTTCTCCGCAAACTCGCGGACCGAGGCGCGGACCTGCCGCTGCTCCTCGGTGAGGTCGAAATCCATCATCCGGTCGAGGGGGGTCTGCATCCTGCGGAGGGTAGAAATTCCCTGCCCTTTCGCCTAGGTTCCGCCGCTCGCCTGGCCCCCGGCGCGACTTGGGGCCCTTCTGGAGGCCGACATGCGCAAGTCCACCAAGCTGCCGCACCGCAACCGCAGCAAGTCGGCGCGCCACCGCTCGAAGCTGAAGCGCAAGCTCCAGCGTCGGCGCCTCCGCCGCAGCAGCGGCGAGCGCAAGACCTACCGCTAGAACGCCCCGGCTCCCCTAGCGGGAGACGGCTTCGGCGAGGTCGGTGCGGGCGCGGTCGAGCGCCTGGTCGATGGCGGCTTCCCAAGCTGCCGCGTCTTCGGTGTGGCCCGCCTCGGGGAAGAGCACGCCGCGCGAGCTGCTCACCACGCCGCCCTCGAGACCGTTCGGCCCGGCCACGAAGCCGCGCACCGCGTCGGCGGCGCCTCCGCCCTGGGCGCCGTAGCCCGGGACCAGGAAGAGGCTCTTCGGCAGCAGCTCGCGTACGCGCGGGGCCTGCTCGGGCCAGGTGGCACCCACCACCACGCCCAGGCCCGAAAATCCCTGGGCGCCCATCAGCTTCTCGGCCGCGGGTGCGAGCATGCGCGCCACGGCCTCGTAGACCGGTGCGCCGTCCACCTTGAGATCCTGCAGGTCGGCGGCGCCGGGGTTGCTGGTGCGCACCAGCACGAACACGCCGCCACCCGCGGCCGCGGCCGCGCCCACGAAGGGGTCGAGGCTGTCGCCGCCAAGATAGGGTGCCGCCGTGATCGCGTCGGCGCGCATGGGAGCGTCGGCCGCGAGATACGCGCCGGCGTAGCCCTCGGCCGTCGAGCCGATGTCGCCGCGCTTCACGTCCAGGATGACCGGCACGCCGGCCCGGCGACCGGCGCGCAGCAGGTCGGCCAGCACCTGCACGCCCGGCGGGCCCAGCGCCTCGAAGAAGGCACTCTGCGGCTTGATGGCGGCGGCGTGCTCGGCCACGCGCTCGAATGCCGCCTGGCAGAAGGCACCCACGGCGGCCGCCGTCTCGGGGTCGCCCGGCGCCATGCTGCCGCGCCGAAACGCCGGCGGGATGTGCGCCAGGTGCGGATCGAAACCGATGCAGAGCGGATGGCCGAGCCGGCGGGTCCGCTCGATCAGTCGGTCTGAAAACGCCTTCACTGGGTCGCAGGATAGCGAGCGGCCTGCTGTTAGCCTCTCGCCCCATGGCCGCCCCCCTGCGCTTCGATCTCCAGCACCGCGACGGGGCTGCGCGCGCCGGGCGGCTCACCACGCCCCACGGCGAGGTCGCCACGCCCGCCTTCATGGTGGTGGGCACCCAGGCGGCGGTGCGCGCCATGACGCCGACCCAGGTGCGCGAGGTGGGCACCCAGGTGGTGCTCGCCAACACCTACCACCTGGCCCTTCGCCCGGGCGAGGCGCTGGTCGAGAAGATGGGCGGCCTACACGCGTTCATGGGTTGGGACGGGCCCATCCTCACCGACAGCGGTGGGTTTCAGGTGTTCTCGCTGCCGGGCGTCGAGATCAGCGACCGCGGCGTCCGGTTCAAGAACGAAGTCGACGGCAGCGCCATGGAGATCACGCCCGAGCGCTCCATCGCCATCCAGAACGCGCTCGGTGCCGACATCATCATGGCTTTCGACGAGTGCACGCCCTACCCGGCCGCCGAGCCCCTGGCGCGCACCGGCGTGCGCCGAACGCTCTCGTGGATCGAGCGCTGCATGAAGGCCCATGCCCGCACGAAGGATCAGGCGCTCTTCGGCATCGTGCAGGGCAGCACGTTCGAGCACCTGCGCGCGTCGTGCGCCGAGGCGTTGGTGGCACTCGACCTGCCCGGCTACGCGATCGGCGGCGTGTCGGTTGGCGAGGGACACGAGCTGCTGTGCCGCATCACGTCGCACACGGCGCCGCTGCTCCCCGAACACAAGCCGCGGTACCTGATGGGCGTGGGGCTGCCCGAAGACCTGATCGCCTCGATCGGCTACGGCATCGACCTGTTCGATTGTGTGATCCCCACGCGCTACGCACGCTCGGCCACGGTGTTCACGCGGCGTGGGCGCATCCGGCTCACCAATCGGCGCTACCGCCGCGATGGCTACCCCATCGACCCGAGCTGTGACTGCCACGCCTGCACCGGGGGCTTCACCCGCGCGTACCTGCACCACCTGTTCGCCGCCAACGAGATCCTCTCGGCGATCCTGGCCTCGGTGCACAACGTGCGCTTCTACCAGCGGCTGATGGAGGAAGCGCGCGAAGCCATCCAGGGCGGCTGGTTCGAGAGCTGGCGCGAGTCGTTCACCGCGGAGTACGGCGGAGCCAGCCCCAAGTAAGGCAGGTGGGGCGGAAGCCCAGCCGGGCGTAGTAGCCCTTGGGCCAGTCGTCGGGATCGGCCCCGATCAGTACCGCGGGCTCGCCGCCGGCGCGCGCACGCGCGTCGGCGACGCACTGGTGAACCAGGGCCCCGGCCAGACCGCGGCGCCGATAGACCTCGCGGGTGGCGAGGTTCTCGACCATGGCGAGGCCACACGAGCCGGGCCAAGACGAGAAGTAGGCGGCGTCCTCGCCGTCGCAGCGCGCGATGAAGAACTGCACGTCGGGGGCCTTGCCGCGCTTGGTCGCCAGCATCTGCGCGCTGGTGACGGCGTCGATACGCGTGGCCTCGGGGCGGTTGGCGTGGTCTTCGGCCATGAGCCGCCCGAGCGACACCCAGTCGCCGTCGGAAGTCACGGGGCGGATGTCGGCGCCCACCCGGGGCGCGTTCGAAAGCGGATGGCCGGCGGGCAGCACCATCTGCAGCGTCGCTTCGGGTGAATGGCCCGCGTTCGCGAGCACCGCGCCCACCGCGGGCGAGGTGCGCGGGTCGGTCACCACCAGGCGGTGGTTCAGATGCCCGAGTTCGGCCTCGAGTACCTCCAACGCCTGCAGGGCCTCCTCCGGTGTCTCGGCCGTGAGCGTCTGCAGGTGGTTGGCGATGTAGACCCGCGGCGTGTCGTCCCCCCGTACCACGCGCCCCACGGGCGTCTCGACGTGCTCGTGACCCAGGGCCAGATAGTCGGCGTAGGTGCGGCCGACCTGGTACGGCAGATCCTCGGGATGGGCGGGCTCGGCCATGGGGCCGGCAGCGTGGCGTACCGGGAGCGATCCGTCACCACCCGGCCGTGGTGCAGCGGGGGCGATCCGTCACCACCCGGCCGTGGCGCGACGGGGGCGATCCGTCACCACCCGGCCGTGGCGCGACGGGGGCGATCCGTCACCCTCCCGCGCCATGGCGCTTCGCTGCGGCATCGTCGGGCTTCCGAACGTCGGCAAGAGCACGCTCTTCAACGCGCTCACCGAGGCCGGAATCGCGGCCGAGAACTACCCGTTCTGCACCATCGAGCCCAACTCGGGCGTGGTGCCGGTGCCCGACCCGCGCCTCGACGGGCTCGACGCGATCGTCCACGCCAAGCAGGTGATCCCGGCCACGGTCGAGCTCACCGACATCGCGGGCCTGGTTCGAGGCGCCTCACAGGGCGAGGGACTGGGCAACCAGTTCCTGGGCCACATCCGCGAGGTGGCCGCGGTGCTGCACGTGGTGCGCTGCTTCGAAGACGAAGACGTGACCCACGTAGACGGCGCCGTCGACCCGCTGCGCGACGTGGCCACCATCGAGACCGAGCTGGGCCTGGCCGACCTCGAGGCGCTCGAGAAGCGGCTCGACCGCGCCACCCGGGCCGCCAAGGCGGGCAAGAAAGAGGACAAGGCCGAGGCCGCGTTCTTCGAGGCGCTGCTGGCCCACGTGGGCGACGGCAACCCGGCCCGCAGCTTCGACGTGCCCGAGACGATGGCGCGCGTCTACCGCGAGTGCTTCCTGCTCACGGCCAAACCCGTCCTCTACGTGGCCAACGTCGACGAGGCCGGCGCAGTCGACGGAAACGAGCACACCACTGCACTCGAGGCACACGCCGAGGCCACGGGCGCCGGCGTGATCCGCGTGTGCGCCAAGATCGAGTCCGAACTGATCGAGCTCGACGCCGAAGAGCGCGCGGCCTTCCTGGCCGACCTGGGCATGGCCGAGCCGGGCCTGCACCGCCTGGTGCGCGAGGCGTATCGACTGCTCGACCTGATCACCTTTCTCACCGCGGGCCCCAAAGAGGTGCGCGCCTGGACGGTCGATCGCGGCGCGCCGGCCCCCGTGGCAGCGGGCGTGATCCACACCGACTTCGAGCGCGGCTTCATCCGGGCCGAGGTGATCCCCTACGACGACTACGTCGCCTGCGGCGGCGAAACCGAGGCGCGCGCCAAGGGCAAGATGCGCGTGGAGGGCAAGGACTACGTGATCGAAGACGGCGACGTGGTGCACTTCCGGGTGGGTACCTGATGGCAGACCGACAGGGCCCGCTCATCACCCCGGCCGAGGTGTTGGCTCGCCATTCGAGCGGCCCGAAGACGGGTGTATTCACCGACGGCTCGTGCGAGGGCAACCCCGGCCCCGGCGGCTGGGGCTTCGTATGGGTCGAAGACGACGCCATTCGCGAAGAGCGCTTCGGCCACGACCCGGACACGACCAACAACCGCATGGAGCTTCAGGCCCTGATCGAGGCCTACAAGCTGCTGCCCGCCGACGCCCGCATCGACGTCTACTCCGACAGCCAGCTCTGCGTGAACACCGTCAACCAGTGGGCAGCGGGCTGGGAGCGCCGGGGCTGGAAGCGCAAGAGCGGTCCCATCGCGAACCTGGCCCTGGTGAAGGAGCTCTATGCCCTCGCCCAGTCGCACCCGGGCGTGAAGCTCCAGTGGATCCGCGCCCACGACGGCAGCCGCTGGAACGAATACGCCGACGCCCTCGCCACCACCTACCTCCGCGAGCGCTAGCGGGCGCCTACGGGCGGGCGCGGTACTCGCGCAGGATGCGCGCGATGCTCTTGGTGTGCATGCGCTCGTGGCTGACGAGTCGACGGAGCGCCTTGCGGACCGTCCAGGTCTCCTCGCCGTGGCCCAGGTCGAGCGTGCGGTGCCGCAGCAGGTCGTCGGAGACCGCGAGCGTCTCGAGAAAGCCGATGCACTCGGCCCGCATGCGCGGCAGGTAGGCGCGCCAGTCGTCGTCGGGCTGCGCGGGTTGCGCGAGCGGCTCGTGGCCCAGATTGCGTAGGTAGTAGTGCGTCTCGCCGTTGGCCACGTGCGCGAGGTTCGCGCGGATCGTACGCCAGTCGGCCCACTCGGCGAAGCGGCGGTAGGGCGGGTCCCACGCCAGCGCGGCCGGCGGCGCGGGTTCGACCCGCGCCAGCAGATCGACGCGCGTGCGCGCGAGCAGTGCCATGGCCAGCGACACCTCCGCTGGCGAGGAAGGCTCGCAGTCGTGGGCGAACGCGATCTCGCCGCCCGCCCGCGCATCCACCACCTCGACCGTGCGATCGCCGAGCGCCACCGGCAGTCCGGCCCGGCCACGCCAACGTGCGTAGTCGTCGAACCGCTCGGGCACCCGCGCCAGCACGGCCTCGGCGGACTCGCCGTAGGTCGCGAACCCCAGGTGGTCGAGACCCAGCGCCACCACGCCCGGGTCGCCATCGTGGCCCTCGTGCAGCCAGATCCGAAGCGCCATGCTCAGCCTCGCGAGACGGAAGCAGCGGGTAGGGTAGCTCGTTAGGCTCTCGCCATGCCGACCGATCCGAGTGTAGACGCTGCCGATTGCGCCGGGCTGGTCGGCTATCTCGCCGATCCCGTGCGGGCGAAGCAGGCGTTCCATCGGCTCGTGGGGTTCGGCCCGGAGGCCCTACCGGCCGTGCGTGCGGGGCTCGACCACGACCACCCCGAGGTGCGGATGCACTGCGCGCGTGCCCTCGACCACCTCGTGGACGAGACGTCCTGGTCGGCCCTGATCGCCATGCTCGAAGACCCGGACGGTCGCGTACGCGCCCACACGCTGCACGCCATCGCGTGCGATCGCTGCAAGGAAGGCACCGAGCCGCCCCATGCGGGCGAGGTGTTGCCCCCGGCGGTCGCGATCCTCGAGAGTGACCCCTCCTATCACGTGCGCGCCATGGCCGTCGAAGTGGTTGCGCGGTACGTGCACACCGAGCCCGCGGCGCTGCACGCGCTCGAACGCGCGCATAGCGACGACCCTTCCCCGATGGTGCGCAAGAAGGCGGGCTGGTTCGTACCCGGCGGTCCTCGCTTCGAGAAGACCAGACCCCGGACCTGAGAGCCCGGGTGCTCGCCCCCTTCAGTCGCCCAGCGGCGAAGGCTCCCACCGCTGGAGCCAGGCGGGGTCGGCCCAGAGCTCGATGCGCTCGTTCACGGGGTAGATGACGGGGTAGGCGCCGCTCCCGTCGCGCACGCCCTCCCGGATCTCGACCAGGGCGTCGCGGAGATCGGCGACGTCGCCGAGGCCCACCTCGGGAACCCCGGGCGGCGCCATGCGGTGGGCGGCGTAGATGCGGGTGTGCGTGGGTGCCGCAGCGAGCACGTTCTCGGCGCCCATGAGGTAGTCGCCCATTCCGCTATTCGGCAGGAACGCGAACAACGGGCCGGGGATCACGAAGTCGCCACTGAACGCCTGGCCGGACGATGCGTCGAGCAGCGAGATCGAGTCGAGGCTGTGGCCCGGCGTGTGAAGCACGCGCAGCATCCGGCCCCCGAGGTCGATCGACTCACCCGGTGCCACCCAGTCGTCCACCACCAGGGTCGGCGCATCGAAGGCCTCGGCGAAACCCATGTGCTCGGACCCGAGCAGGAGCAATCGTCCGTCGGGTGCCCGGCGGCGCAGGTACGGCAGGTCCACCACGGCGACCCGATCGAACACGACCGTATTGCCCACGTGGTCGTAGTGGAAGTGGGAGGGCAAGAACGTGACCGGCAGGTCGGTCAGCGAATCGACCACGCTGCGGATGTCGCGAACCCCCGGGCCCGCGTCGAACAGCAGGGCGCGCGTCTCGCCCAGGATCAGGTAGCTGTAGTTCTGCTGGTAGTAGCGCGGCTCGCCGATCGCGAAGGTGTGAGGATCGATCGCCTTCACGGTGAAGTAGTCGTCCACCCAGCGGGTGCCCGGACCCTCGTCGTTGGGCTCGAGTAGCTCCGGCGGCCCGGACGCACGCACCGCAGCCACGATCAGCGTGTGCCGGTTCCAGAACGCGAGCCCGAGCAGCGAGCTCAGGAGCACCAGCGCGATGAGCAGCTTTCGCATCGCTGGCCAGAGTACACCCGCCCCGCAGAAGGCGACGCGAGGAGGTGGGGCCTAGGGAGCGATGTCGGGGCGGACCAGGGGATCGATCTCGGTCGTCGGGTCGCCTCCCCGGGCGCTCACCGCTTGCCGGGCCAGGCGCAGCAGTTCGGGGTCGAGCAGCGGACGCAGGGCCCAGTGCTCTTCCGGCGACAGCGGGCGCTCGCCCAGGACGTCGATCAGCGCGCGCGCGCTGCGCACGCGGTAGGGGCCGCGCAGGGCCGCGCCCAGGGGGTCGTCGCCCGTGGCGGCTTCGGCCAGCGCCCGGCCTTGGGGCAGGTGACCCATGTCTTCGAGCGGGCTGCGCTCTCTCTCGGGACGCGGCAGATGGTCCAGGAAGAACGGGGGCGAGCGGAAGAAGGTGGGCTCGAGTGCCACGGCCTGGGCCGAGGCGCGCTCGGGCTCGAGCACCGGGGCATCGCCCGACGTGGCGAGCGCCCGCGACGCCACGAAGATGGCCGAGCCGCTGTCGCGCTCCAGTTGGTCGCGCGCGATGCGACCGGCGCGCAGGGGGCCGACCGTGGTCATCTCGTTGGCGCGGGTGAAGCGCTGCGCCAGGGTCTCTTCCACCTGGAGCAACACGCTCTCGGGCAACGCGCGCCGGGCGTGGGCCAGCCGCCGCGCAGCTTCGCGCGAATTCTCGAGCGCGGCCGCACCGATGCTCGCCTCCTTCAGGTGGTGCGCCGCGGCCACGCGATCCATGCGCGCCTCGCGCACGGCGCGGCGGTCCCACCCGGCCTCGGTGCCAGCCTCGGCGATGCGCCGCAGCACCTCGTAGTTGGGGCGATGGAAGAGCAGATGACTGCGGTCGTACTTCCAGATGCCCACGCGTTCGACGAAGGGACGGTCGTCGCGCAGGTCGGGTGCATCGCTCAGCACCTGATCGATGCGCGTACCGAGCAGCGCCACTTCGAGGTCGGCGCCGTTGGCGATGCCGGCCTCGTGCAGCGCAATGCGCGCCTCTTCCGGCGCGCGCGCCAGACGCCCGGCCAACGTCTCGGGATCGGCCAGGTGCGGCGTCATCGACCCCACCAGCAGCGTCGCTCCGTCCACGAACCAGACCGAGGTGTGCTCGAAGCTGCGGTCGAAGGTGGCGAGCAGCGTGTCGAAGTAGGCGGGAGGCAACGCATGGGTGGGCACCCACTGCACGAGCAGCCCGCCGGGCCGCAGCACGCGGTTGGCGATGGCGTAGAAGTCGGCCGTGTAGAGGAAGGCCGTGCCCGGTGCGTAGGGCAGCAGCGGCTCCATGGTCACCAGGTCGAGCGAGTCGTCGGGCTGCACGGCCAGGAAGCGCCGGCCGTCGTTGATGTGTACCCGCGTGCGCGGGTCTTCGAGGAAGGCGGGCGTCTCGGGCGCATCGAGCGGCCCCTCTCCGTCGAACTGCGGAGCCATGCCGATCACGGCCTCGGAGATCTCGACCAGCGAGACCAACCCGGGCTCGGGCCAGGTCACCACCGAGCGCGCAGTCGTGCCGGTACCGAACGCGATCACGGCCACGTGGTCGAGGCGTTCGGTCAGCAGGAACGGCAGGTGACCCAGCACCTTCATGTAGTCGGCGAACGGCCCGGTCTCCGTGGCGCGGAACTCGTTGGTGTAGAGCACCATGCTGTGGCGGCTGCGGTCGTACGCCACCGACGCCGTCACCACCGAGTCGGTGGCGTGTGCGAGAAAGCGAAGCTCCTGCCCACGCGCGGCGGTGGGCGCTTCGAGCGGCGGCTGGGGGTCTCTCGGGGTTCCGGGGCCACTGATGCCCAGGAAGCCGGCTGCCAGCACCGCCGCCACGCCCCCGGCGAGCACCGGGGTGCGCAACTGCCCCGCGAGACCCACCAGCACGAAGACGCCCACGACCATGGGCGTCGCCACGAAGAAGCCCGCGGGCCAGAGCGCCGGCAACGCGTGGCCGATCAGCAGCGAGCCCCCGATCGAACCCACGCCCTGCCAGAAGAAGAGGCGCCCCGCCGCGACCGATCGCGTGGCGGGGTCTTCGAAACGTGAGACGCCGAGCGGCACCACGGCGCCCAGCAGCAGGCAGGCGGGCCCGCCCGCCACGGCGGCGGCGAGCCAGATGCGCGCGTGGAGACCCAGGTCGGTGGTGATGGGCAGCGCCGCAATCGCGGGCACCACGTGCTCCTGCAGACCGAGCGCCATGCAGAGCACGGCCAGCGCCAGGGCTGCCGCCATGGCACGCGGGCCGAACAGCCGCCCCAGCACCCCGGTCCCGATCGCAGAACCGAGCGTGAGCCCGAGCAGCACGGTGGCCAACACGCCCGACAGCGTGGGCTGGAACCCTTCCAGGAAGAAGGGCAGGCGGCGCAGCAGCAAGAGTTGGAGCGACACCACCAGCAGGCCCGAGAGCGCCGCAGCCACGGCGGCCGGCCCAAGCCCCGAGAGATCGGGCGCACCGAAGCCACTGGCCGCTTCGCCCGCTTCGGACGGCTCGGTGTCGCGCGCGACCGGCACCACCAGCAGCAGACCGCCCGCCAGCAGGTAGGCGCCTGCCGCAATCGCCACGCTCGTGGCGAAGCCGAAGTCGGGGAGCCACCAGTTGGCGCCGAGGGCCGTGCCGACGAGCGACCCGAGCAGGTTCGCGGCCACCACCAGGCCGACGGCGACGCGATGCCCGCCGGGCGCGAGCCCCGAGAACACCAGCGGGAAGGCGAGCCCCATCATGACGGTGGGGATGCCGATGAACACGGGCAAGAGCGAGAACCCGGCCAAGGCCGACATGGGCTCGATTCGCCGCAGGCCCTGGTCGAGCAGCATCAGCACCACGGCGACCGTCACGTAGATGGCGCCGGCTGCTCGCAGTGGCTGCCCCACCCGGCGGCCGGCAATGGGGACGAGCAAGCCGCCCACGCCCAGGCCGAGCAGGTAGAACCCGATCACCATCGACGAGGCTTCGCTCGTGTTGCCCAGCAGCAACCCGAAGCGACGTACCCAGACGAGCTCGGCCAGAAGGCCGCCGAGCCCGGACAGCATCACCGCCAGGTGGATCATGCGGCCGCGCGGCTCCTAGCCGTCTCGCGTGTCGAGCGCGGCGAGGGCGACGATGGCCACGCCCACGATCATGAGCGCGCCGCCCACGGGCGCCAGCACGACGCCCAGGCCTGGGTCGCCACTGCGAATGTCGAGCCCGCCCAGAAAGAAGCCCGCCGGCATGAGCACGGTCGCCCCCAGCAGGCAACGCGAAGCCAACCGGAAGCGCGCCTCGGGGATCGGGATCTGGGGCAGCGACAACGCGAACGCCACGTTCACCAGGGCGATCAGCGTCCCGTGGGCATGCGCGAGCGTCCACATGGTGCGGCGCGTCTCGTTGGCCACGTCGAGATAGAAGCCGAGCTTGAAGCCGTGCATCGCCTCCAGCAGCATGCCGAGCAGCAGGAAGGCCAGCAGCGCCGCCCACCCCAGCTTCTGGTGCCGGAGCGCTTCTGCGCGCAGGTCGAGAGCAGGCTTCGCTTCACTCACGGGTCATTCCACCACGACCACGGGCGTATCGTCGCGGTCGGCCAGCAAACGGGCAAAGACCTCTTCGGACAGCGCGCCCTCCGAATCGAGCAGCACCGCCGCCGCCGGAGCCGAGCCGCGATCCAGCAGTCGAGCCGACCACTGCTCGCGAACGCGGATGCGCGAGGCTTCGCGGGGCCCTTCTTCGGCCACGAAGTCGTACTCGATCGCGTCGTAGCCCGGAATCGAACTCAGCGACTTGTGCGCGATGTAGCGGACCACCGGGTAGGGATCGACGAGGAGCTGTCCGAGGTAGGGCGGCATCCAGTCCGTGCCCGAGGCCTCCTGCGCCGGCGACCAACCCATGCTCCAGGCGACGATCGCGCGCTGGCCCGCGTCGCCCGTGAGCACCATGTCGACCGCGGCCGAGATCGTGCGCTGCGACTCGTCGAGCTCGGGCTGCGGCTGTCCGTACCAGGCCTCGAGGTGCTCGGCGGTCCAGCCGAGCGGCTGGTCCATGTGGCAGAGCGTGCAGCCCCCAGGCCGGCCCGTCTCGATCACGCTCGCCGCCGAGGGCGAGATGACCTGGTGCACGCGGATCGCCCCCATCAACCCGAGTGTGGTGTGGGGCATGTGGCAGTTGTAGCAGACGCTCCCGGCCGACTCGGCGGGGTGATGCGTATGCGCCGCGACGTCGGCGCCGATGGCGGGGTGGCAGCTCACACAGGCCCCGTTGCCGACGGCATCGTGGCGAAGCTGGTCGTTCGCCCACTCCTTGCGGCTGCGCGGGTCGTCGGTTCCGGGGTGCATCTCGTGACACGAAAGGCAGCTCATCTCGCCACGCTCGAAGCACGGGCTGATCTGGATGCCCCCGAACTCGCGACCCGATCCGCGGATGACGCCGTCGGGCCAGAGGCGCCCGTCCTTGTAGCCCGCGCGCTCGAGTACGGCGATGTCCTCCTTCTGGAGGATCTTGCGGCTCTTCGACAGATCGTCACCGGGCTCGAAGTCATAGCCCGACCAGGCGAGGGTCTTGCGCGCCTCGGGCGTCGCCGCGGCATAACCGTGGCAACGCCCGCAGACTTCGGAGCTGCGCTCCTTGGTGAGCCGCGCCGGGTTCACGATGGTCGGGTCCGCCGCATCGTCTGCGAGGTGCTTCTCGTAGCGGCGCTGCGGATTGCGGTTGGCGAGCACGTGCTCTTCGCCCGCGCCGTGGCAGGCCTCGCAGGCGATCCCGAACTCGGCCGCCTGCGAATCCACGGTTCCGGCTTCGATTCGCGGCTGCCCCTTGGTGGCGTGGCAGAGGATGCAGCCCGTGTTCCAGTCCGTGCCGAACACGTTCCGGCCCGGCGGCGTCACGAACGACGCGCGGCGAGGCACCCAACGATCGTCGCCGATCAGGTAGTGGAAGGGCACGATCTCGAGCCGCCGGTCGGGGCCGGTCGCGAGCCAGTAGATCTGCATGTGATGCGAGCCCGTGCTCATCGTCACGGGGAAGCGCTCGGAGACGGGCCTGCCGCCCGGGCCCGGCTGGGTACGCACGGCGAAGTACGCATCGCCTTCGCGCTCGAAGCGGTAGTGGATGCCGTCGGACTCGAGCTCGACGCCATCGAGCTCGGTGGCCAGGGTCTCGGGCGTCACGACCTGCGTCATGGTGCGGTGGTAGGAGTCCACCCACGACCCGTACTGGTCGGGATGGCACGACTGACAGGCATCGGAGGACGTGTAGCCGGCCGCTTCGACCTCGACGGGTCGCTGGGTCACCACCTCTTGGGGAGGCGGCTTGCGAAGCTCGCGCACGCCGGCCCAGGTCGTGCCGCCCACCAGCAAAGCCACGCCCAGGATGATCAGGTCGGGCAGGCGTCGCGGCAGCATCCAGAGGATGGCGGCGCTGACGATGGCTGCGGCCAGGGCGATCTGCCAGGACGCGATGGTGGCGAGCAAGGGAAGGCCTCCGGAGTCGTGATGGGCCGCCCCTCCCTGCGGCCGAACAGAGAGGCTAGACCACCTGGCGCCTGTAGCGCCGCAGCAACCCGAGCGATGCCGGCACCATGAGGGCCACTGGGACGATTGGCCACACGACGTCCGGAAGGTCCGGGATCGTGATGGCCAGATCGGCCAGACGGCCCCCGGGCGTGAACGAGTCGAGCAGGCCCAGGTAGAGCCACGTCCAGGGGCTCCAGGCGAGCGTCCACCAGAGCGCATCCGGCAGCACGAAAAGCAGTCCCGGCACGCTGGTGACGATTCCGGCCGCCTTGCCGATGGCCATGGCCTCGATCTTGTTCGACGCCACGGCACCGAGGAACACCATCAGAAGGGGCGCACCGAACGCGCCCGCCAGCAGGCACGCCACGAACAGACCCGGACGGACGACCGGCTGCCCATAGAGCCATGCCCCGATACCGCCGGACACGAAGGCCAGCAGCAGGGTCGCGCCCCCCAGATAGAGCGCCAGGTGTCGGCCCGAGAGAGGCGAGACCCGCAGCAGCAGCGCCGTGCGCACCTCGCGCTCTTCGACCAGGGCCAGGCCGAACACCGTGCCCACCAGCATGCCGCCGATGAAGGGCACCGCCGGAGCGAGGTAGAGCGAGAGGGTCTCGAAGGGAAGCACGGCCACCACACCCCGCAGCACCAGCGCCACGACGAAGCCGTAGCCGAGCAGGAAGAAGAGGAACCCGTCGCGCGTGATCATCCGCACGTCCCTCGAGATCAGCGCACCGATCTTGCTCACGATGCCCCCGCCGAAGCGGCTCCGCGAAGACGCGCGGCCTGCTGCATGCGCAGCACGAGCGCGAACGCGGCCGCCACCGCCGCTGCCAGCGCGAGCGTCGCCCCGGCGACGGTCGACACCGGCCCCGAGCCCTCTTCGACGACGGCGCGAAATGCCAACAGCGCCGGGGCGGTCGGGACCCACACGACCGCGGCCCAGGACGCCGCGCCCAGGTGCGCCAGCAGCGGCACTTGCACGACCGCCGTCCAGGGAATCGATCCCATGATGAAGCGCGAGAAGTCGTCGTGCCGCAGCGAGATCGCGAACCCGATCAGTCCCGAGAACACCGTGCACAGGAAGAGCGGCGGCACCAGCAGCAGCGCGCGCGCCTCGAGGCCCACCACACCCACGAACGTCACGACCCCCGCCGCCGCGGCGACCAGGGCCGTGGCGCAGGTCATGGCGGCCAGGTGCTCCGCCGGCCGCAGCGGCGAGACGGCGAGCGCGGTGTCACTGCGCTGAACGCGCTCGAGGTAGCATTGGGCGCCGACGAGCTGGATGCCCAGGATGCCGGGCTCGACCAGCAAGAAGACGGGCAGCGCGGCTTCGACCCACTCGGACGGCAGCAAGAAGCGCATCACGCCGACGGCCGTGGCCGTCACCAGGGCGTAGGCGTAGAAGAACCCGCCCCGCCGCTGGGCGAGCAGCGCCAGGCGCAGCGCGGCGAGAAACCGGCGGGCCGTGCCGCTCACCCGTCGAGCCCCCTTCCCGTCACCCGCAAGAAGACGTCCTCGAGGCTCGGCTCGAGGGTGTGGATGGTCTCGACGTCGTGGTCCCGCACGCAGGCGAGAAAAGCGGCCTTGCCCGCGTCGTCGTCCAGCGCGAACTCGTGCGCCACCAGCGCGTCGCCTTCGCGTGTCTCCACCCGCGCGCGCGCATCGCGGTGCGCGAGCTTCAGGTTGCGCGGGGTGTCGATCACCTCGATGCGGCCCTCCACCAGGAAGGCCACGCGATCGCACAGCACGTCGGCCACGGTCATGTCGTGCGTGGTCAGAAAGACGGTCGTCCCGGCCTCGGCACGTTCGCGCACCAGCCGCCGGATCGCCTTGGCGTGCTCCGGGTCCTGCCCGCTGGTGGGTTCGTCCAGAAACCAGAGCTGCGGCCGGTTCACCAGCGAGCGCGCCAGCACCACGCGCATCTTCATGCCCTTCGAGTACTGACCCACGGGCCGGGCGTCGTCTCGCGGCAGGTCGAGCCGCTCGAGCAGGTCGGCGGGCGTGTCGGTGGGCACGTCGAACAACCGGCGGTAGAAGTCGAGGTTCTCGTGGGCGGTGAGTTTCTCGTACAGATTCGGAAACTCGAACTGCACACCGATGCGGTTGGCATAGGCCTGACCCTGCTGGGCCAGGGACTCGCCGAAGCACTGCACCTGGCCCTCGTAGGTAGGAAGCACGCGCGTGAGCACGTTCTGGGTGGTGCTCTTGCCGGAGCCGTTGGGCCCGAGAAAGCCGAACACCTCGCCCTCGGCCACTTCGAAGTCGATGCCAGCCAGCGCAGGGTCGGCGGCGCCCGGGTAGCCGTAGGTGAGGCCGCGCGCCTCGAGGATCATCGGCGCGGTCGACCTGCGGCGGCGCGCTCGGAATCGAAGCGTTCGAAGTGCAAGCAGGTGTCCACCGAGCGGCGCGGCGGCCGGCCGTAGCGACCCTCGGGCCAGCCGATCGGCAACAACGCGCAGGTGGGACAGTTGTCGGGCAGGCCGAGCCATGCGTCGCACTCGGGACCGAACGAGCGGTGGAGCGTCGTGAGACTCGCGCCCAGACCCACCGCGCGGCAGGCGAGCAGGACGTTCTGCACCGCCGGATACAGCGCCTGGGTCTGCGGATCGCCGCGGCGCTTGAAGCCCGCCACGAAAAGGTGCACGGGTGCTTCGTGCAGATGGTCGGCCAGGTGGATCGCCGCACGCTGCATCCGGCGTCCCGCCTCGGGAAAGGCCGGGTCCTTGGCCGCCTCGACCGCGGGCGCGATGTAGTCGTGAAAGCCCTTGCGGTAGCGCTCGGCCACCCAGGCCCGACGCTCGGGGTCGGTGACGGCGATGAACTGCCAGGGCTGCCGGTTGCCACCGCTGGGCGCAAAGGTTCCGGCCTCGCACACCTTGCGAATCAGCGCGGGCGGCACCGGGTCGGGCCGCAGCCTTCGGATCGCGCGGGTCGTGCGAATGCCCTCGAGGAGCGGCACGTCCTCTCCGAGCGTCTCGAGATCGATGTCGCCGGTGTCGAGGTCCGTCTTGTCGGGTTCGCGGCTCATGGGGCAAGATGATGCCATGCAACAGCGCGTCACGGTGGGATCGCTCGAAGTCACCTATCTGGAAGCGGGCCAGGGAGACCGGGCCTTCGTGCTGGTGCACGGTTTCACGGGGTCGAGCGACGACTTCGCCGACGTGCTCGGGGATCTGGGTGCCGTCGGGCGGACGCTGGCCCCGGACAACCGCGGCCACGGCGGCACGGGTCACACGCCGACGTACTCGCTCGCCGAGATGGTGGACGACCTGGCGGGCTGGCTCGACGCGCTGGGCCTCGAACGCTGCGACCTGCTGGGCCACTCGCTCGGGGGCATGGCCGCCCTGCGCTTCACACTCGCCCACCCCGAGCGCGTGCAGTCGCTGGTCCTGATGGACACGGCCGCCGCAGCTGCCGGTAGCGTCGCGCGCGAAGGCATGCGCGCTGCCGCCGGTCTGGTCGGCGCCCGCGGCATGCGAGGGCTGTTCGAAGCCATGCGCAAGGGCGCCTCGGCGCGCTGGCCCGACTCGGTGAAGCGCACCGTCCAGGAGATGGGCGAGGACCGCTATTGGGAGCGCATCGAGCGCAAGCTCGAGGCGATGGACCCACAGGCCTTCGTGCAGCTCTCGGAGGAACTCACCGACCAACGACCCGTGCTCGAACGGCTGGGCGAGATCACCTGCCCCACGCTCGTCCTCGTCGGTGAAGACGACACGCCCTTCCGAGAGCCTTCGGAGGCCATGACTGGGGCTTTGCCTGATGCCCGGCTCGTGGTCGTGCCCGACGCCGCGCACAGCCCGCAGTTCGAGAACCGCGGCGCCTGGCTCGAGGCGGTCCACGCGCACCTCGCGCGCGCACGCGGCGGCTGATCCACAGAAAGCGAAGCGCCACCGGTTTCTTTGGCACCCGCACCTCCGATGGGCGAAGGTCCGTCGGTGAGTTCTGCGCCCCCCTCGACCCAGGCCCCGCCGCCGAGCGCGACCTCCGAGAAGCTCCCGCTTCGGATCAAGCTCGCCTTCGGTGCGCCGAGCTTCGCCGGCGCGGGGATGGCGATCCCGATCGTCATCCACCTCACGATCTTCTACTCCGACGACGTCCTCGTGCCACTCGGCTTCATCGCCCTGGTGAAGGCCCTGGCGCGGGCCTTCGACGCGCTCACCGACCCGCTGATGGGGTGGATCACCGATCGCACGCGCACACGCTTCGGTCGGCGCCGCCCCTGGATGCTTCTCGGCGCGCCGTTCGCAGCCCTTGCCTTCATCGCACTCTTCGCACCGCCCGAATCGCTCACGCCGACGTCGGCGGCCGCGTGGTTCGCGGCGAGCTACGTGCTCTACTACTTCTTCCACACCGTCTACGAGATCCCGCACGGCGGCCTCGGCCCCGAACTCACGCTCGACTACAACGAGCGCAACGTCCTGTTCGGGTTCCGCGCACCGTTCCTGGTGGCGGGCACCATGGCGGCGTCGACGCTGCCGCCGCTGCTGATCGGCTGGCTCGGCGGAGCGAGGCCCGCGTACTTCGCCTTCGCGGTGACGTTCGGCCTGCTGCTGGTGGCGCTCTACGTGAACCTCGTGGTGCAGGTGCGCGAGCGCCCCGACTTCGTCGAGCGCGACTCCAACCCGCTGGTGCCGGGCGTGCGACGCGTGATGCGCAACCGGGCCTTTCGCGTGCTGTTGGCGGTCTACGTCGCGGGATCGACCACCGGCGCGATCCCCGGGTTGATGATGCCCTACTTCACCAAGTACGTGCTCCAGCCCGAGAACCCCGACCTGTGGCTGGGGGTCTTCCTGTTCCTGTACTTCGGCTCCGGCTTCCTGGCCCTGCCCTTCTGGATCTGGCTCGCACGACGCGTCGGCAAGAAACGCGCCTGGCTCGCGAGCTTCGTGCCGGGCTTCTCGGGCTCGCTCATGATCTTCTTCCTGCTGGGCGAGGGCGACCTGCTGGCCACGGCCGCGGTACTGCTCTTCGCCGGTTCGGCCTTCTCGGCGGGCATGTTCCTGGGGCCCTCGATGCAGGCCGACGTCATCGACTACGACGAACTCCACACCGGGCGACGGCGCGAGGCCCAGTACAACGGGCTCTGGTCGATCATGACCAAGTTCACGGTGATCCCGAGCATGGCCGTACCGCTCGCCATCCTCGCCGCCTACGGCTACCAGCCCAACGTCCCCCAGACCGAGACCGTGCAGACGGTGATCCGCACCATCTTCGGGCTGGCCCCCGCCACCACCGCGCTCATCGCCTTCGTGATCGCGCTGCGCTTCCCGATCGACCAGCGCATCCACGAGCGCATCTGGGAGGGCATTCGAGCCCATGGTCGCGGCGAGCACGCCGAGGATCCGCTGACCGGCCACATGCTGCCGCCCCCCATGGACCGCGGCGTGGACGAAGACACCGGCTGGTTCCTCGATCACTTCTCCATGCGCGAACTCCGACGTCTCGCCGCGCACGGGCCCGGCGGGCTGCTCGCCCGCGCGGCGGTCATGGCCGGGGGCTGCCTGGTTCTGGCCGTCGCCGCCGCCGTGTTCACCGTCGGGCAGATCGGCAGCCTCGAAGAGGAACCGGGCGTGGCCGCGGTACTCGCCGTGATGGTCGGCGGCTTCGCCATCACGGGCTGCGTCTACCATCTGTTCCGCGCGCGCGCGGCGCAGCGACTGCGCACCGAGCCCGTGCCGAGCGAGCAGGTACGAGGCCACCTGGCCTTCCTCGAGGCCGACCTGGGCTACGAGCTGCGCGGGTCGCGGGCGGATCGGGCCGCGAGCTAGGCGCTACCCTCGCGGGATGCTGCTGGTGGCGGTCGTCCTGGGCTTTCTCGCGTGGAGCGGGGTCGAGTACCTGATCCACGGCGTGCTCTCGCACCGGTTCCGCACGTTCGTTTCCCCCCTGCACTGGGGACACCATCGAGAGCCCCGTGCGGTCTTCACGTCGCCCGTGGCGGTGGTCCCTTCTGCGGGTGCGATCTTCGTGGGGGTGGGTCTCGTCGTGGGCTGGGGGCCGGCAGCGGCGTTCACGGCCGGGCTCGTGGTCGGCTTCGCACGCTACGAGTACGTGCATTGGCGCATCCACTTCCGCGCGCCGCGCAACGCGCGCGAGCACATGCTTCGCGATCACCACCTTGCGCACCACTTCCGCAACCCGCGCGCCTACCACGGTGTGACCACGCGCTTCTGGGATCGGCTCTGCGGCACGCTGCCCTCGAACTGGCCGGCGGACTACGCCCGCGTGTCCGACCGGGCGCCGCTCGAAGGGGCGAGCAACCTGCGCGCGACCTGGTCGCCGCGCCTCCTGTGGGCGCACGCCGCGGCCGCGCTGCGGGACCGGGGCGAGCGGGTCGGTTAGAGCTTCGGGATGCCCCCGGGCGAGCGGGTCGGTTAGAGTTTCGGGATGGCCCGAGACGAACTCTTCGACCTGATCGACCCCGTCTACTACGGCGAGAACGGCCCGCCCCACGAGCTCTGGACGCGACTGCGCAAGGAAGCGCCCGTCCAGTGGTGTGACTTCCCCGACGAGATCGTCGAGCCCTTCTGGGCGGTCACGCGCCACGCCGACATCTGCGCCATCTCGCGCCAGCCCGACAAGTTCTTGTCGGAGCCCGGCATCACGCTCATGCCACGCGAGCAGCCCGAGGTCGACCCGGCGGCAGCGTTCTCCAACATGCGCGTCGTCATCACCATGGATCCGCCCGAGCACCGCAAGGTGCGCCGGGTGGCGAGCCCGTGGTTCACGCCGCGCGCGCTCGCCCGCATCGACGGCGCCGTCGAGGAGAGCGCGCGTCGCCTGGTGGACGAACTGGCGGGCGAGACCGGCGAGGGAGAGACCGACCTCGCCATGGGCATGGCCGTGAGCCACCCGCTGCGCATCCTCGCCACCGCGCTGGGAGTACCGCGCGAGCAGGAGGCCAAGATCCTCGAGCTCTCGAACCGCCTGTTCGCTGCGGACGATCCCGAGCTGGGCGGGGGGCGCACCACCCCCGAGGACTTCCGACAGCTGGGCACCGAGTTCCTGGAGTTGTTCCTGCCGATCATCCAGGACCGGCGCGACAACCCCACGGACGACCTCGCGAGCATCCTGGCCAACGGCCAGGTCGATGGCCAGCCCATGGGGCCGATGGAGACGCTCGGCTACTACCTGATCGTCTTCAACGCCGGCCACGACACCACCAAGAATGCGCTGGCCGGCGGCTTCCGCGCGCTGATCGAGCACCCGGAGCAGTTCGGCAAGGTGCAGGCCGACCTGGGCCGCGCCGCCGACGCAGTCGAGGAGATCGTGCGCTGGACCTCATCGGTGAACACCATGAAGCGCACTGCCGCATGCGACACCGAGGTGGGCGGCCAGAAGATCCGCAAGGGCGAACCGCTGCTCATGTTCTACGGCTCGGCCAACCGCGACGAGGACGTTTTCGATCGGCCCTTCGAGTTCGACATCGACCGAAGACCCAACCGGCACATCGGCTTCGGCTATGGCGAGCACTTCTGCATGGGCGCCCACCTGGCCCGGCGAAGCCAGCGCGCGATCGTCGAAGAGCTGGCCCGCCGCGTAGAGCACTGGGAGATCATCGGCGAGCCCGAGTGGATCCGTGCCAGCTTCGTGGTGGGCCTCAAGCACCTACCGGTGCGCTACCGCATCAAGAAGAGCTAGGCGCGAACGCTTCGCGCGCCCGCTCGATCTCCGCGAGCTTGGCCTCGAACGGCGCCCAGTCGTCGCGGTCGGCGATCGCGGACCAGAGCGACTCGATCTCGTCGATGAGGAGCGTGCAGGGGCGCCCGCCGGCGAGATAGCCATCGGTCGCCTCCGTCCGCGGCGCCGGCTCGTGGCCGGCCAGCGCGTCGCGAAACGCGTCGAAGGCGGGGCCTTCGTAGCGCGCGGCCTCGGGGCTCTTGCGCGCCCGTGCGTCGGCTTCGAGGCCTCCGTGCCAGTCGAAGTGGAAGCGCTCGAAGGGCACCTGGCTCTCGTGCAGGAACTGGTGCACGGCGGTCGCGAACGCCTGGGCCTGCTCGGCCGAAGCATCCTCCCGGGGCGCAAGACCCAGGCGGCGGCGGGTGTGCCGCGCGAGCGCCCGCCAGTAGTGCCCAGGGTAGGTGCGCAGCACTTCGATCAGCGGCTCGCGATCGCCGATGGGCAGCAGCGCCTCTGCCAGGCGTGCCAGGTTCCACTGCACGACGTCGGGCTGGTGCCCGTAGGCGTAGAGCCCGGTGCGGTCGAAGTAGGCCGCCGTGAAGGCCGGGTCGTAGGTGGGCAAGAAGCGGAACGGCCCGTAGTCGAAGCTCTCGCCGGTGACGTTCAGGTTGTCGGTGTTGAGCACGCCGTGCACGAAGCCCGCGGCCATCCAGCTCGCGGCGAGATCGGCGGACCGGGTGGCGACGAAGCGCAGCAGGGCCGTGGCGCGTGCAGCGCCCTGGCGGTCAGCGACCTCGGGTGCGTGAAGCGCCGCCACGTGGTCGACCAGGCGCTCCAGGTTGTCGGCGCGGTCGTGGTAGGCCTGGCGCTGGAAGCTGCCGATCCGAATGTGCGAATGGCTGAGCCGCACCAGCACCGACGAGCGCGTGGGCGAGGGTTCGTCTCCCCGCTCGAGGGCCTCGCCGGTCTCGATCAGGCTCAGGCTCTTGCTCGTGTAGACCCCCAGCGCCTCGAGCAGCGCCGTGGCCAGCACCTCGCGCACGCCGCCCTTGAGCGTGAGGCGGCCGTCGCCCCCGCGCGACCACGGCGTCTCGCCGCTGCCCTTGGTGCCCAGGTCGAGCAGCCGACCCGTGTCGTCGCGAAGCTGCGCGAACAGAAAGCCGCGGCCGTCGCCGAGGTCGGGGTTGTAGGTCTGGAACTGGTGACCGTGGTATCGCAGGGCCAGAGGTCGCGGCAGGTTTCCGGGTAGGGGTTCGAACTCGCCGAAGTGCGCGAGCCAGCGCGCGTCGTCCAGTTCGCCCAGGCCGATGCGTTCGGCCCAGCGCTGGTTGCGATGGCGCAGGCGCAGCTCGGGAAAGGTCGCCGCATCGACTTCGTCCATGAAGTCGGCGCCTAGCTCGGCGTGCCGCGGATCGGGCTGGTAGGCGGTCACGTGGCCTCGGGCCTTCGCCACAAGCTCGCGAGCCAGGGCTGCTGGTCCCGAGGCAGGCCGGGCGGGCGGTAGTAGTGGTGCAGGGCTTCGAACCCGGCCCCGAGCACCAGCTCACGCCAGCGCTCGAAATCGTGATAGGCACCGTAGCGCTCGCCCTGGAAGCCCTCCTGGTTGTCGCCACGCGGATTCGAGGCGAACAGCACGCCTCCGGGCCTGAGGGTGCGTCGCAGCGCGCCCAACACGCGAGGCAGCTCGGCCGTCGGGACATGGAAGAGCGATGCGTTGGCGAAGACGCCGTCGAAGCGCGCCTCGGGGAGGTCGAGGGCGAGAAAGTCCTGATGCAGCACGGGTACGCCGGCGTGCTCGCGGGCCATGCGCACGAACGGTTCCGCGCCGTCGAGCCCCACCGGGTCGTGCCCGCGACGGCGCAGCTCGGCCAGGTCGCGGCCGGGTCCGCAGCCGAAGTCGAGGATCCGGAGCGGCGCCTCTCCGCCGATGGCCTCGAGCAGGGCGTCGAGGTTCTGCGACACGTCGTGGTCGTGCGTCCCCTCCCAGAACGAGCGCGCGTTCGTCGCGTAGTGGGTCAGGGTGCGCTTCGAGATCTCCTCGAGCGCTTCTCTCGATCGCGCCATCGGCTAGCGACCCTCGAAGTCGGGCGTGCGGCGCTCGGCCATCGCGCGCACGCCTTCCTTGAAATCGGCGGTTCGCTGGAGCCGATCCTGCTCGGCCTTCTCGCGGTCGGTAGCCCGGCGAATCGCGTCGGCCAGGTCGCCCCGCAGCGTCTGGCGGATCGAGCGGATCGCCAGCGGCGCCGAAAGCGCGATCTCGCGAGCCAGGCCCAGGGCCTCGTCGCGCAGGCCGTCGGCGGGCACGAGCCGATCGCACAGGCCGAGCGCGAGCGCCTCTTCGCCGGGCACCCGGCGGCCGGTGTAGAGCAGATCCATCGCGGCCTGCTGCCCCACCAGGCGGGGGAGCGTCACCGACAGCCCGAACCCGTGGTGGAAGCCCAGGCGCGCAAAGTTGGCGCTGAAGCGCGCTTCGGGGCAGGCCACCCGAAAGTCGGGAAACAGCGCCAGGCCGAGCCCCCCGCCGATGGCGGCCCCCTGTACGGCAGCGACCACCGGCAGGGGGGTCGCAAACAGCCGCACCGCCTCGTCGTAGAGGTGACCGGTCTCGAGCTGGGCGCCCCGCTCACCCTCGTCGCGGGCACCGCCCCCGAAGTTCGCACCGGCGCAGAAGTGCTTGCCCTCGGAGCAGAGCACGATCGCACGGCAGTCGTCTCCCGTCGCGAGCTGCTCGAAGGCCTCGGCCAGCGACCGGATCAGCGCCTGGTCGAAGAAGTTTGCCGGCGGCCGACGGATCTCCGCCGTCGCCACCCGGTCGTCCCCGAGCGAGACCGCCACATCCCCGAATTTCTGCGCGTCCATACGACTCCTCGTTCTCCGGGACGCTAGTTGCGGGGGAGGCCCACGAGTTGGCGGGCGATGATCATGCGTTGGATCTGGCCCGTGCCCTCGACGATGTCCATGGCCTTGGCGTCGCGATAGAGCTTCTCGATCAGGGCGTCGCCCCGGGCACCGGCCGCGCCCAGCAGCTCGAGACCCAGCGATGCGGACTCGAGCGCCACGGTTGCGGCCAGCGCCTTCGACATCGACGCCTCCTGGATGTTCGCGCGCCGCAGATCGGCCAGCTGACCGGCGCGCAGGCAGACCAACCGCGCCATGCGCACCTTGCGGGCCATGGCCTCGATGCGGTCGCGCACCCGATCGCGGCCCAGCAGGTCGTGCTCGCGTGCGAAGCGAATCGCCTCGTCCAGGGCCGCCCGTCCGATGCCCACCGCGTTGGCCGCGATCACCGGTCGGCCGGCGTTGAACGTCTGCATGGCGGCCTTGAAGCCCGCCTTGCGCTCGTAGCGGGCTTCGCCACCCAACAGGTTCGCCGCCGGCACGCGCACGTCGGTGAGCGAGAACGACGCCGACTCGTAGGCCTTGAGGCCCATCTTCTTCTCGGTCTTGAAGGGGCCGAGGCCCGGCGTGCCCTGCTCGACGAAGAACGCGCGCTGCGCGGCCCGGCCCTTCGTGGGATCGAGGGTCGCCTGCACGAGGATCCAGTCGCTGCGCGAGGCCGAGCCGATGAAACACTTGGCGCCGTTCAGGATCCACCCGTCGCCGTCCTTTCGCGCGCGGGTCTGGATGGCCGCGGCATCGGAACCGGCGCCGGGCTCGGTCATGGCGAAGCAGGCCCAGCGGGGCCGGTCGGGCGCGACGAAGGGGCCCAGGTAGCGCTCCTTCTGCTCGTCGGTGCCCATGCCGATCACGCTCTGCTCGGGCAGGCTCGGCCCGGGGTTCGCGATCATCACGCCGCGGTCCCAGTACGCGAACTCTTCGGCCAGCAGCAGCGCCATCCGGGTGTTCGAGGCGCCCGCGTCGGCATCTTCTCGCCCCCAACGAGTGCGGCCATAGCCGTGCTGCATGGCCGCATCGAAGTACGCGTGCCCCACCGGGATCGGGCGGCCCTCGCGGTCGGCTTCGAGCCCGGCCGGCCGAACGTGCTCGCGGCCGAACGCGCGCAGGGCCTCGATGCGCTCGCGCGCCGCGTCGTCGACGGAGAAATCCACTAGGCGCCTCGCCGGGTCGTCACGAGAGCGCGCTCTCGACGAGCCCGAGGGGTGCATCGTTGCCACACACGCGGCGACCCGCCTCCTCGACCGCCGCGTCGAACCCGCCGAACAGAAGGCCCAGGGCCCGTGCTTCGCGCATGTGCTTCTCGACGGGGTAGTCGGCCATGAAGCCATGGCCCCCGAGAATCTGCACGCCGTCTGGCCCCACCGTGCGCGATGCCTCGACGCATTGGGCCAGCGCCGAAGCCGCCGCGGCCTCGGCCGGCAGCCCGGCTTCGAGTCGCCAGGCCGCCTCGTGCACGAGCAGGCGCGCACCGTCGACGGCCATCTTCATGTCGGTGATCAAGAACGCCAGGGCCTGGTGGTGTGCGATGGGCCGACCGAATGCCTCGCGCTGCTGGGCGTAGTCGCGCGAGAACGCGCAGGTCGCGCGCAGCACACCGAGCAGCAGCGAAGCCACGTACAGGCGGATGCGCGCCCGCGCGCGCGCCGCCCCCGCCGGGTCACAGACCGTCGCGACCGCCGGGCCGTCGGCCCGCAGGCGACCGCCTCCCGCCGCGCGCAGCCCCGCGCCGCGCAGGGGCTCGATTGCGATGCCCTCGATCACGCACGCACAGGTGTCGCCGGCGAGCACCACGACGGCATCCGCGCGGTCGGCCGGCACATAGGGCAGCTCGGCCGTGACGCGGTCACCGCCCACCGAAACCTGGCCGTCGAGATCCGTCGCCAACACCACGCGGCTACCCGGACGTGCCCCGTGCGCCGCCAACGGCTCGAGCGCCAGGCCCATCTCGAGCGCCGGATGGAGCGCCGGACCCAGGGGGTCGAGCGCCAGTGCGGCGCCGGCGTCCGCAGCCCCGAGTTCTTCGTTCACGAGCGCGCGCGCGACCGAAGAGAGGCCGGCCCCTCCATGCGCCTCGGGCAGCTCGAGCCCCGCCAGCCCGATGGCGTGGTAGTCCTCATGAACCGAGCCCTCCACCCCACGGGCGGCCTCGGCTTCGCGCAGGTGCGGCTGCAGCGCTTCGAGCGCGAATTTGCGCGCGGTCTCGACGACCAGCGCCAGCTCTTCACCGGGATCGGCGTCGAACACTAGGCCGAGGCGGGCAGCTTCGTCTTGCCCATCTTGAGGATGCGGTCGAAGGCGGGCTTCGGGATCGGCATCACCGACAGCCGCGACATGCGCACCAGCGGGATGTCGGCGAGCTTCGCGTCGGCCTTGATCTGGGCGAGCGTCACCGGCTCGGTGAGCGGCGTGACCGGCGCGAGGTCGACCACGACCCAGCGGTCGTCGTCGGTCGTGGGATCCTGGTACGACTCGCCGGTGATCCTGGCGACGCCCACGACCTCCTTGCCCTCGTTGGAGTGGTAGTAGAGGACGAGGTCGCCCTTGCTCATGTCGCGCAGGTTGTTGCGCGCCATGGCGTTGCGGACACCGTCCCAATAGGTGGAGCCGTCCTTCACGAACTGCTCCCACGAGTACTTGAAGGGTTCCGATTTTACGAGCCAGTACTTGCGGCGGGCGGCCATGGACCCTCCTCGGCCCGAGATCCTAGCCCGGCGCGAGGTGCCCTGGCCCCCTACCTTCGAGGCCATGAGCGACGACGGAGCCGAGCTGATCGATCTCGAGGTGGGCGCCTGCACCGTGCTGTTCGGCGCGCAGCAGGGCAAGTACCCGCAGGGCAACTCGCTGCTGGTGCGGGGCCGCGACGAGACCGTGATCATCGACCCGTCGCTCGGCGTCCTTCCGCGGCATGCCGGCGGCCGCCTGCCGCGCGTAGACCGGGTGATCAACAGTCACTGCCACGAGGACCACGTGGCCGGGAACCACCTGTTCCCCGACGTGCCCTGGCACCTGCACGAAGACGACGTCGTGGGCATCCGCTCGCTGGACGACTTCATGGCGATCTACGGTTTCGACGACGAGGCGGTGGACGCGGCGTTCCGCAAGGTCGTGGTGGACCAGTTCCACCTGATGACCCGGCCCGACGCACAGGCCTTTCGCGACGGAGACGTCTTCGACCTGGGCGGCGCCACGATCCGGGTGATCCACACGCCCGGCCATACCCGGGGCCACTCGGCGCTCCTGATCGAGCCGGGTGAACTGCTCTACCTGGGCGACATCGACCTCTCGAGCTTCGGTCCCTACTACGGGGACGCCTGGTCCGACCTCGAGGACTTCGAACGCTCCCTCGAGCGGGTGCGCGAGGTCGAGGCGACCCACTACGCCACATTCCACCACATCGGCGTGGTGGACCGAGCCACCTTCCTCGAGCGGCTCGAACGCTATGCCGCGGTCATCCGCACGCGCGAGGCGCGGCTGATCGACTTCCTCTCGGAGCCCCGCACCCTCGAGGACGTGGCCGAGCACCGCTTCGTCTACCGGCCCAAGGACCCGGTGCCCTTTGCCGGCCCGGTCGAGCGCCGCAGCATGAGCCAGCACATCGCGCGGCTGGTCAGGTCGGGGCGGGTGCTCGAAGTCGAGCCCGGCAGGTTCCGGGCCAATGGGTTAGAGTGATCGCCCCAGCGAGGAGGGACCGATGAAGGTCAAGGTCGACTACGACCTGTGCGAGGCCAACGCCGTTTGTATGGACGTCGCCCCGAACCTGTTCAAGGTGGACGACGACGACAACATCCACCTGCTGGTCAAGGGTGCGAGCGACGACACGTCGGGCGACATCCCCGGCGACGAAGAGGGAAAGCTGCGCGAGGCCGTCCGCCTCTGCCCGCGGCAGGCCCTCGCGATCATCGAGTAGCGCCGGCTAGGCGTCGTCCTCGGGGTCGGCCTCGCGGTCGAGTTCGAGCGACAGCGAGTTCATGCAGTAGCGCTGCCCCGTGGGCGCCGGCCCGTCGGGAAAGACGTGGCCCAGGTGACCGCCGCAGGCCGCGCAGAGCGCCTCGGTCCGGATCATGCCGTGGCTCTGGTCCGACTCTTCGGCCACGGCGTCGGGGCGGATCGGCTCGTAGAAGCTGGGCCACCCGGTGCCCGAGTCGTACTTGGTGGTCGAGCGGAACAGCGGCGTGCCGCAGCCGGCACACTTGTACACCCCCTCGTCCTTGCAGTCGTGGTACTTGCCCGTGAACGCGCGCTCGGTGCCCTTCTGGCGAAGGACCACGTAGGCGTCGTGGCCGAGTTCTTCTCGCCACTGCTCGTCGGTCTTGTCCACCTTGCGCGACATGGCTCCTCCAACGATCGGGGACACACGGCCCCGGTAGCGGTGCTAGCCGCCCAGGCAGCTGCGCAGCATCGAGGCCAGCATGATGAGTACCGCGGTCACGATCCACACCGGGTTGCGCCCCCGGGTGAACTGCTCGAGGTCCGCTTCTTCGGCATGGATCGGCCCGGCCGGCCCCTCCGCGGGCAGCGCGCTGGGCGGTGCGGCACCGGCCGTCATTGCCGCCATCTCGGTGGTGGACGACTGAGGCGCCAGCGAGCGCCCGTGGGCGAGTGGCCCCCCGCAGTGGATGCAGCGCCGGTTCTGCGGCGCGAAGGTCGTCCGGCACGACGGGCACCAGACGTCGATGGGTTCGCTCTTGGGCACCCGGCGAGGATAGCGACCCCGCCCCGGTGCGGGGCGGGCGTAGGGCCAGAGGGCCCGCGCCCGCGAGCGCTAGGCCCGCACCGGTCCGCCTTCGAGCGCGGGGCTACTGCGGAACCTGGAGCGCCTCGGGGAGCGTGCCGTCCATGAACGCCTGCTCCTCCATCCGGGTGGCGATCCGCCATCCGTCGGCCGTGCGGGTGAGCTCGTCCACGTAGTAGCCGCCCACCGTGAAGATGTGCAGCGAGCCGTCGGGGTTGGGGAAGCCCATGGGGTTGATCACGTAGGTGCGGGCCTTGGCGCGATCGCCCTCGAGGGTGACGGTCGAGTTGCTGATGTAGTGCACCGTCATCGGGAAGGCGGCCAGCGCCTTCTCGAGCCACTCGCGCACCTCGGGGTAGGCCCCCTGGATGCCGCCCGTCTGCGTGTAGTCGAGCTGCGCGTCGGGCAGGAAGCAGGTGTCGAGGAGCTTCCAGTCCTTGGTGTCGATGGCGACGGTGTAGCGGGTGAGCAGGTCGTCGATCTCGATGCGGTCCGAGATCTCTTCGATGGAAAGGGCCATGGGTCTCCTCCCTCTGGGTGGGGTTCGTTGGGGTGCCGCGCTCGGGCTCCGGGTTCAACGCTTCACGATCACCGACGAGCCGTGGCCGAAGAGGCCCTGGTTCACGGTGACGCCGAGGCGCGCGCCCTCTACCTGACGGTCGCCGGCCTGCCCGCGCAGCTGCCAGGTGAGCTCGCAGACCTGCGCGATCGCCTGCGCCGGGATCGCCTCGCCGAAGCACGACAGGCCGCCGCTCGGGTTCACGGGCACACGCCCGCCGAGCGTGGTCTCGCCATCGCGCAAGAGCTTCTCGGCATCGCCGGGCTTGCACAGGCCGATGTTCTCGTACCAGTCGAGCTCGAGCGCGGTCGAGAGGTCATAGACCTCGGCCACGTTCACCTCGCTGGGCTCGACCCCGGCCTCTTCGTAGGCGGCCTTTGTGATCGAGTCGCGGAACGGGGTGTCGGGAACCTGGGCCACGGCCGCCGAGTCGGTGGCGAAGTTCGGCATCTCGATCACCGTGTTCGGGAACCGCGGCGTCACCGTCGAGACCGCCGGGATCGTCACGAAGTCGGTGGCGTGCCTGCGCGCGTAGTCCAAGCTGGTCAGGACCACGGCTGCAGCGCCATCGCTGGTGGCACAGATGTTCAGCAGCCGCAGCGGGTCGGAGACCACCGCCGAGGTCATCACGTCTTCGAGACTCACGGCCTTGCGGTAGCGCGCGTTCGGGTTGTTGAGACCGTGGCGAGCGTTCTTCACCTTGACCTTGGCGAAGTCCTCTTCGGTCGCCCCGTAGAGTTCCATCCTCCGACGCGCGTAGAGCCCGAAGTAGATGGGGTTGGTCGCGCCGAGCAGCCGGAAGCGCAGCCAGTCGGGGTCCTTCTCGCGATCGCCACCACCGGTGGGCGCGAAGAAGCCCTTGGGCGTGGTATCTGCGCCGACCACCAGCACGACGTCGGCCAGGCCGGCGAGAATCTGTGCGCGCGCGGTGGCGATGGCCTGGGCACCCGAGGCACACGCGCCGTAGGTGGTGGCCACCTGGGTGCCGCGAAAGCCCAGCGCCTGGGCGAAGCTCGCGCCCGCCACGAAGCCCGGGTAGCCGTTGCGGATGGTTCCGCCGCCGACCACGCTCTGCACGTCGTCCCAGTCGAGGCTCGCGTCGGCCAGCGCATCGCGCGTGGCCTTCACGCCGTACTCGACGAAGTTGCGCCCCCACTTGCCCCAGGGGTGCATCCCGACTCCGAGAACCGCCACTTCCTTCGACATCATTCGCTCCTCGTCGCCGCGTCCGAGCCGCGGCACCATGGGACGGACGGCTAGGCCGCGGCTCCGTGGGCGGAGGCCGGCCGCCACTTCCAGACCAGGTACTCGTTGTCGTCGTCTTCGAACAGCGTGTCGGTGACGAGTTCCATCTCCATCCCCGCCTCGAGTTCCTCGACGCCGACCCCGGGCACCACCTGGCCGAGCACGACCATCTTCTCCGCCTCGAGTTCGACCGCCGCCACGGCGTAGGGCACGAAGGGATCCGCGGCGACATAGGGCTGCGGCGGCGGATAGCAGTTGTTGGTGAACGACCAGAGGCGCCCGCGATTGCTGAGCGGCACCTCTTCCATCTCGCCGCCCTCGCACGAGGGATTCCGGCAGAAGGCGCTTTCCTTCGGAAAGAACACCGTGCCGCAGCCGCCGCAGCGGCTGCCCAGCAGCCGGGCCTCTCCTTCGTGCTCGAACCAACCCTCGATCGCGGGTACGCGCTGCTTTGCCATCAAGGCCTCCTCGGTCCCTCGCAAGCGGGCCATCCTATCTCAGATCCGTCGCTCCCGGTCTTTCCAGTAGCGGTCGCGCAGGCGGCGCGTCTGCAGCTTGCCCGCCGGCGTCCGCGGCAGTTCGTCCTCGAAGTCGACGCTGCGCGGCACCTTGTAGCCGGCCAGGTGCTCGCGCACGAAGTCGCGAATCGCCGCTTCGAGATCCGGGCCCGCCGCATGACCCACCGCGGGCTCGACCACCGCCTTCACCTGCTCGCCCCACTCGTCGTCGGGAATGCCGAACACCGCGACGTCGGCCACGCCGGGGTGCTCCTGGATCACCTGCTCGATCTCGAGGGGATAGATGTTCACGCCCCCGGAGATGATCATGTGCGAGCGCCGGTCGGTGAGGTGCACGTAGCCGTCGGCGTCGACGCGGCCCACGTCGCCGAGGGTGTGGGTCATCGGATCGAGAAACGCGCGCGCAGTCTTCTCGTCGTCGCCGTGATAGGCGAAGAAGTCGGGGACCGAGGCGTGGCGCGCGTAGAGGTCGCCCTCGTCTCCGGGGGGCAAGCGCTCACCGGCATCGTCGACCGCGAACACCTCGTAGTGCGGAAGCGCGCGACCGACGGTGCCCGGCCGGGTGGCCCAGTCGTGGCTGTCGACGAAGGTGGTCACACCACCTTCGGTGCCCCCCCAGTACTCGTAGAAGACGGGGCCCCACCAGTCGATCATGCGTTGCTTCGTGGTGCGCGAGATCGGCGCTGCGCCGTGCAGTACGGTGTGCAAGGAGGGCGCGTGAAACGCGGCGCGCTCCTCGTCGTCCAGGCGCTCGAGCAGGCGCACGAACATGGTCGGCACGAGATGCGTGTGGTGCACCTCGCGCTCGACCAGGGTCCGAAGGCAGGTGCGCTCGTCCCAGGCGGGCATCACGATCACGGGCGCGCCACAGGACTGGTCGTACACCGCGAACATGAGCGGCGCCGCGTGATACAGCGGCCCGGTCACGAGATGCGGACCGGAGCCGTCGCACGCAATGCTCTGCGCGTACGCGCGCTGGCCGTCGAGCGCCTTGGCGAGCGTGGCGGGCCGCGCCCGCTTCACGCCCTTGGGGCGGCCGGTGGTGCCGCTGGTGTAGATCATGTTGCCGCCGGCGGGCCCATCGAGCGGCATGGGCGCATCGCCCGCACCCGCGAGCGCGGCCTCGAGGTCGGGACCCGCGACGAGCACGTGCTCGCAGCCGCTGGCCCGCACGGTGGCCTCGTGCTCGGGGTCGGTGAAGACCACCTTGGCGCCCGAGTCGCGGATCACGTAGGCGACTTCGTCGGGGGTGAGGTGCCAGTTGACCGGCGTCATCCACACGCCGGCGTGGATCGCGCCGACGATGCCTTCGAAGGCCTCGCAGCGGTTGCCCATGAGCAGCGCCGCGTGGTCCTCGGGGCCGAGCCCGAGGTCTTCGCGCAGGAGCCGCGCCCAGCGGTGGGTGCGGTCGGCGAATTCGGCCCTCGTGAAGCGCCGGGTGCCGTCGTCGAGGGCGAGGGCGTCGCGGCTCACGGGGACGGGCTCTCGGCGGGCAAGCGGGCGGCGCGCAGGGCCGAGCGCCGCACCTTGCCGGCGTCGTCGCGCAGCGGCTCGCTCACCCACTCGTAGCTGCGCGGCTGCTTGTAGCGCACCAGCTGCTCGGACAGGTGGCTGCGCAGGGTTTCTTCGTCGAGGCCGCCGGGTGCGTCGACCAGCGCATGGATGCGCTGGCCCAGGTCGGGGTCGGGCAGGCCGATCACCGCACTGCTGCGCACGGCCGGGTGAGCATCGATCGCCGCTTCGACCTCGGCGGGGTACACGTTGGCCCCGCCCACCACGATCATGTCGGTCTTGCGATCGGCCAGGTAGAGGTAGCCGTCCGCATCGAGCCAGCCCATGTCGCCCACCGACTCCCAGCCGCCGTCGCGCGCATCGGCTTCGGCCCCGACGTACGCGTAGGTGCTGCCCTGGCCGGTGGCAGGCAGCATGTAGAGCTCGCCGACTTCATCCGCAGTACAGCGCGTCCCGTCCGGGCGCAGAGGCACGATCTGCCGCTCGGGCGAGGGCTTGCCCACCGAGCCGGGGTGCGCGAGCCACTCGGTGCCGGAGATGAGCGTGCCCGCGATCCGCTCGGTGCCCCCGTAGGCCTCGTAGATGCGCTCGGGCCCGAGCCAGTCGATCCACGCGCGCTTGAGCCACGCCGGACTCGGAGCGCCAGTGCACATGACGCGTTCGAGTGCCGAGAGATCGGCCGCGTCACGCTGCTCGGCCGGCAGCTTCCAGATGCGCTGCATCATGGTGGGCACGAACAGCACCCAACGGATGGCGTGGTCCGAGAGCAGCCGCAGCGCTTCGGCCGCGTCGAAGCGCGTCATCACCACGGCGGTGCCGCCGCACAGCAGCGACTGCCAGCAGGTGATGAACGGCCCCGCGTGGTAGAGCGGACCGGCCACGAGGATGCTGCCGTCGACCGCCATGCCGTTCTCGGCCACGGTGGGGTCGGTCTCGGCGGGGCTGGTATCGAGGATCAGCTTGGGGCGACCGGTACTGCCGCCCGACGTCATCGCGCGCACGCGGGCCGGCACAACGTCGGGCAGCGGCCCGTCGTCGAGCGAGGCGTCGGGCGAATGGTCCGCCGGGACCGACGCGCGGCCCGCGTGGGGTTCGGGGGCGCCCACGACCAGGGCCGGGTTCGCCAGTTCGACCAGCGCCCTGCGCTCGGCCTCGGGCAACCGCGACGAGATCGGGGCCGGCGTGGCGCCGAGCTTCCAGGTGGCCAGCGTGGCCTCGATGAAGCCGATGCCATTGGGCAGGGCCAGGGTCACCAGGTCGCCCGCGCCTACGCCGAGCCCGGCAAAGGCCCGGGCCAGGCGGTTGCTCGAGCGGTCGAGCTGCCCACGGGTGACCGTGCGCCCGTCGTGCACCACGGCGGGCTGGTCGGGCTTTGCATGGGCGAGCCAGGAGAAGGCTCGGCCGTAGGACATCACGGGCATGGGGGGGCCGACCATTTCGAGACGGGGCGTATCGTATAGGCCCGGGTGCTGGCGTCAAGCCAGCGCCGGATGGGCACGCCCTCGACGGACCCCTTGCCGACGGGCCGGGTCGGCGGCACGGTCCGGCCCGTGGTGACCGACGAGCCCAGGCCCGTTTGGCTGCTGGCCGGGGCGACTGCGCTGATCTCGCTGATGCTGTGCCTGCTGGGGGCCGAGCTGCTGTTGCGCCTGGCCGGCCGCGGCCCCCTGGTGTTCGACGCCGACCCGAATGGGGAGGCCCACTACGGGGCCCATCCTCGGCTCGGCTGGGTGCACGAACCTGGGGTGTTCGATCTCGCAGGCGCGCAGGCCACCTTTCTGCCCGACGGCAGTCGGGCCACCGGCCCGCCACGCGCGGACGCCCCATCGCGCGCGATCGTCGTGATCGGCGGTTCGTTCAGCGAGGGGTACGGCGTGGACGACGCGCGCACCTTCGCCTGGCTGCTGCAAGAGCGCTTTCCGGGGCATCGCGTGATCAACCAGGCCACCGGCGGGTACGGCACGCTTCAGTCGCTCTACGCGATGGAGGACGTGCTGGCGCGCCTGGGCGCCGAGGGCGTCTCCGTCGACGCCGTCGTCTACGGCTACATGTGGCACCACCCCACGCGCAACGTCGCCAAGGCGCGCTGGCGCCGGCTCTTGAACGACCGCTCGCGAGGCGGTCCGGGCAACCCCGTGCGCATCCCCTACGCCCTGATCGAACAGGGAGAGTTGCGCCATTTCCCCCCCGATCCCTGGCCGGCCATCGCCTGGAGCACGCGCTCGGCCCTGGTTCGCTTCGCCGTGGACCAGTGGGTGCGCCTTGCAACCGGCGATCGCGCCGACCAGAAGGATGCCGTCACCCTCGCGCTTCTCGACGAGATGGATCATGCGGCCCGGGCCGCGGGGACGCGTCTGCTGGTGACCTTGCTCCACACCTCGCCCGACGATGCGCTTCGGGTGGCGACGCACCTCGACGCAAGCCAGGTGCCCTACGCAAACTGCACGCTGCCCAACTTCGCGCAGTCGCGCTATCGGGACCCCCGCACGCTGCACCCGACCGCCGTGGCCCACGTGCGCTACGCCGACTGCATCGCCTACGCGCTCGAGAAGGGCTTCGACCTCCGGCCCCGCTGACCCGTGGCGTGGGCAGCCTGCCCATCTCCGCTGGAGCCGTAGCCCCGCAGCAGTTCCCCCAGGGGACCCGCCCAACCCCATGGCGTGACGCGAGGTTGGCGAAATACGATACGGCCCGTATCATAATTCTCCCGCTCGGGAGGGCCCATGGACAAGCGGACGACGGCTGCCGAGGCGGTGGCAGAGATCCAGGACGGGATGACCGTCGGGATCGGGGGCTGGGGCTCCCGGCGAAAGCCCATGGCCCTGGTGCGCGAGCTGCTGCGCACGCAGGTCAAGGACCTGACGGTCGTGACCTACGGCGGCCCCGATGCGGGCCTGCTGTGCCGCGCGGGCAAGGTGAAGCGGCTGATCTACGGCTTCGTCTCGCTCGATTCGATCCCGCTCGAGCCGCACTTTCGCAAGGCGCGGCAGGCGGGCGCCTTCCAGGCCTCGGAGCTGGACGAGGGCATGCTTCAGTGGGGCCTGTATGCGGCCGCACTCCGGCTGCCCTTCCTGCCCACGCGCGCCGGGCTGGGCAGCGACGTGCTGCGCATCAACCCCGAGCTGCGCATGGTGACCTCGCCCTACGACGACGGCGAAGAGCTGGTGGCGGTTCCGGCGCTCGAGCTCGACGTGGCGCTCATCCACATGAACCGCGCCGACGCCCGCGGCAACGGCGCCTTTCTCGGGCCCGACCTCTACTTCGACGACCTCTACTGCATGGCCGCCAAGCGGCGCTTCATGTCGTGCGAGAAGATCGTGCCCACCGAAGCGCTCGCAAGCGAGGGCGGCGCGCACGCCCTGCGCATCCGCCGCGACATGGTCGACGGCGTGATCGAGACCCCGAACGGGGCGCACTTCACCGAGTGCCCGCCCGACTACGGCCGCGACGAGAACTTCCAGCGCGAGTACGCCGCCACCGCCAAGGACCCCGATGCGTTCGCGGCCTTCGAGGCGAAGTACCTGGCGGTGGACGAAGACGAGTACCAGGCGCGCGTGCGCGAACGGGAGCCGGTGAAGTGAGCGAAGCGACCCGCGCCGAGTTCTGTGCCGTCGCGGTCGCCGACGCGTTTCGCGGCGACGGCGAGCGCCTGGCCAGCTGCTTCGGTTCGATCCCGGCGATTGGCGCAAAGCTCGCCAAGCTCACCTTCGAGCCCGACCTGATGATGACCGACGGCGTGGCCTACCTGCGCGACGACGTGGCGCCGGTGAGTGGTGCGCCCACGGACGAAGCGGTGGTCGAGAGCTGGCTGCCCTTCCGCAGCGTGTTCGACCTGCTGTGGAACGGGCGACGCCACGTGGTGATGACGGCCAGCCAGATCGACCGCTACGGCAACCACAACTTCGCGTGCATCGGCGCGCACGAAAAGCCCAAGGCCCAGCTGCTGGGTATGCGGGGCGCGCCGGGCAACACCATCAGCCACACCACCAGCTACTGGGTGCCGAACCACTCGGCCAAGGTCTTCGTGCCCGAGGTCGACGTCGTGTCGGGCGTGGGATACGACCGCGCGCGCGCCCTCGGCCCCGAGGCCAGTCGCTTCCACGAGATCCGTCGCGTGGTCTCGAACCTGGGCGTCTTCGATTTCGAGACCGACGACCAGCGCATGCGACTGCGATCGGTGCACCCGGGAACGACCGTGGACGAGGTGGTGGCCCAGACCGGCTTCGAACTGGCGATCGACGAGGCGGTGCCCGAGACGCGCGCGCCGACCGCCGACGAGCTGGCGATCATTCGGGAGCAGCTCGATCCGCGCGACGCGCGCAGCCGCGAGGTCCCGCACTAGACCGTGGCCTCCCCCCTGCACACCCCCCTCTGCGAGCTTCTCGGAGCGCGCGTGCCCGTGGTGCAGACGGGCATGGGCTGGGTGGCCACGCCCGAGCTGGTGGCGGCGGTCTCGAACGCCGGTGCCTTCGGCTTCCTCGCCGCAGCGACGATTCCGCCCGCCGAGGTCGAAGCGGCCATCGAGCGCACCCAGGCGCTCACCGACCGGCCATTCGGCGTGAACTTCCTGATGGACGCGCCCGGCGCCGACGTGATCACCGAGGCGATCATCCGCCGGGGCGTCCGCGCGGCGGGCTACAACCGTGCCCCGTCGGCCGACCTGATCCGGACGCTCAAGGACGCCGGCGTCGTCTGCATGCCCACCTGCGGCGCCGTGAAGCACGCGATCAAGGCCGAGCAGCTGGGCGCCGACGCCATCGTGGTCCAGGGCGGCGAGGGCGGCGGCCACACCGGTACGGTGCCGACCTCGCTGCTGGTCTCGGCTTGCGCCGACGCGGTGTCGGTACCCGTGGTCGCGGCCGGCGGGTTTCGCGACGGGCGCGGACTGGTGGCCGCCCTGGCCTTCGGCGCGGCGGGCGTCGCCATGGGCACGCGCTTCCTGCTGACGCGCGAGAGCCCGGTGCCCGACGCCACCGCCGAGCGCTACCTGGATGCCGCCGTGGCCGACGTGCTGGTCACCACCGAGATCGACGGCATGCCCCAGCGGGTCGTGCGCAACGAGCTGGTGGCGGGGCTCGAGGGCAAGGGCCCGCTGGCGAAGCTCGTGTTCGCGGTGCGCAACGGCCTGGCGTTCCGCCGCGAGACCGGGGCGAGCGTGGCGGACCTGCTGCGATCGGCCCTGGCCATGCAGCGCAACGAAAAGCTCTCGCGCTCGCAGGTGTTGATGGCGGCCAACGCGCCGATGCTCGCCAAGCGCGCCATGACCGACGGCGACCCGATCGGCGGCTACCTGCCCAGCGGCACCGTCACGGGCCTGATCGACGACCGGCCCACCTGCGCCGAGCTGGTGGCGCGCATCACCGACGAGGCCGAGCGCACGCTCAAGGCGCTCGCACCCTAGGAGAAGCCATGGCTCTCGAACTCCACGAGCACGAAGGCGTGGCCGAGCTGGTGATCGCCAACCCGCCGGTCAACGCGCTGGGCAGTGCGGGCTGGCGCGAGTTCGCCGACAAGATGCGGGCCCTGGGACAGCGCGACGACGTCCACTGCGTGGTGATCCGCGCGGACGGCCGCGGGTTCCAGGCGGGGGTGGACATCAAGGAGCTGCAGGCCGACGGCACCAAGATCGTCGACGTGAACCGCGGCTGCTACGACACCTTCGCCGCCATCTACGACTGTCCGGTGCCGGTCATCTCGGCCGTCCACGGCTACTGCATCGGCGGGGGGATCGGCATCGCCGGCTCGTCGGACTTCGTCGTCGCCTCGGACGACGCCACCTTCGCGCTCACCGAGATCGACCGCGGGGCCCTCGGTGCGGCGACCCACCTGATGCGGATGTTCGGCATGCAGAAGACGCGCCGCATGCTCTACACCGCCGAGCCCATCGACGCCGCCGAGGCGCTGCGCATCGGCGGCGTCGAGTCGGTGGTGCCGCGCGAGAAGCTGCGCGACGAGGCGCTCGCCCTGGCGCGCACCATCGCCAGCAAGAGCCCCAAGGCCCTGCGCCTGGCCAAGTGGTCGCTGAACGGCATCGAGCTGCTCGACCCGAAGGAGAGCTACCGGTACGAGCAGGGCTTTACCCTCGAGCTGTACACCTCGCCCGACTCCCAGGAGGCACGTGACGCCTTCGTCGAGAAGCGCGACGCCGACTTCTCCGGCAACGAACCCCAAGGCACGAAGTAGTCCCGACGGATGGATCTCTCCTACACCCCCGAACAGAGCGCATTCCGCGCCGAGGCCCGCGCCTGGCTCGAGGCCCACGTGCCGAACGAGCCACTGGCGTCGTTCGATACGCCCGAGGGCTTCGAGGCCCATCGCGCATGGGAGCGCACGCTCCACGACGGCGGCTACGCCATGGTGCCCTGGCCCGTCGAATACGGTGGCCGCGGTGCCGACCTGCTCACCTGGCTGATCTTCGAAGAAGAGTACTACCAGGCGGGCGCGCCCGGCCGCGTGAACCAGAACGGCATCTTCCTGTTGGGGCCGACCATCATGGAGTTCGGCACCGACGCCCAGAAGGCGCGCTTTCTGCCGAAGATGGCGTCCTCCGAAGAGGTCTGGGCCCAGGGCTGGTCCGAGCCGAACGCCGGCAGCGACATGGCCAACATCCAGAGCACCGCCGTGCGCGACGGCGACCACTACGTGATCAACGGCCAGAAGACCTGGGCGAGCCGCGGCGCCTACGCCCACTGGCTGTTCGGCATGTTCCGCACCGACGCCGAGTCGGAGCGACACCGGGGCCTGAGCTTCATCCTCGTGCCCCTCGACACGCCCGGCGTGACCGTGCGGCCGATCGAGAAGCTGAACCACAAGGCCGCCTTTGCCGAGGTCTTCTTCGACGACGCGCGGGTGCCCTGCGAGCACCTGCTGGGCGACGAGGGCGCGGGCTGGTCGGTCGCCATGGCCACCGCAGGCTTCGAGCGCGGCCTCATGCTGCGAAGCCCCGCGCGCTTTCAGCAGACGGCCGCGCGACTGGTGGCGCTCTACCAGGAAAACGAGGCCGAGGTGGGGCCCGCGGTGCGCGAGCGCGTGGTGGACTGCTGGATGCGCGCCGAGGCCTACACCCTCGAGACCTACCGCACGGTCTCGCGGTTGCTCGCGGGCGGCAAGATCGGCGCCGAGGCGTCGCTCAACAAGATCTTCTGGTCCGAGCTCGACCTGGCCATGCACGAGCTGGCGCTCGAGATCCTGGGCGTGCGCGCCGAGCTGCTGCCCGGCGCCCCTTCGGCAGGCGGCGTGGGCGACTGGCTCGACGGCTACATCTTCGCGCTCTCGGGCCCCATCTACGCGGGCACCAACGAGATCCAGCGCAACGTCATCGCCGAGCGGCTGCTCGGGCTGCCGAGGTAGCCATGGACTTCACGTTCGGCGGGTCGAGATAACGATGGACTTCACCTTCGACGAAGACCAGCTGCTGTTCCAGACCACGGTGCGCGACTTCCTGGCGAAGGAGTGCACGCCCGAGCACGTGCGCGCGCAGTGGGACGCGGGCCGCGCCCACGACCCGGCGCTTTGGAAGAAGCTCGCCGAGATGGGCGTGCCCGGGCTGCTGGTCGACGAGGCCCACGACGGGCTCGGCATGGACGAGACCACGGCCGTGCTGGTGTTCGAAGAGCTGGGACGCGCGGCCCTGCCCGAGCCCGCCATCGCTACCGCGGCGGTCGCCGCGCCGCTGCTCGCGGCAGCGGGCAGCGGCGCGGCCACGCGCTGGCTGGCGCCGATTGCGCGCGGCGAGGCGGTGGTGGCCGTGGGCCACGCGGCCAGCCCCTTCGTGACCGACGCCGACGTGGCGACCCTGCTGCTGCTGCGAAGCGGCGACGCGGTGCACGCCCTGCGGCCCGACGACATCACCGCCACCGAAGAGCCGGGCAACGACCCCTCACGCCGGCTGTTCAGCGTGGCCTTCGAGGCGAGTGACGCCACCCGACTGGCCGAAGGCCGAAGCGGGCGCGCCCTGCAGACGGCGGCACTCGATCGCGGCGCACTCGCCGCCGCCGCAGAGCAACTGGGCGTGGCCGACCAGCTGATCAGCATGGCCGCGGCCTACGCCGAAGAGCGCAAGCAGTTCGGCAAGCCCATCGGATCGTTCCAGGCGGTGAAGCACATGCTCGCCGACTGCAAGGTGTCACTCGAGTACGCGCGACCGGTGGTGCACCGCGCCGCGTTCTCGGTGGCCAGCGACTCCGCGCACCGAAGCCGCGACGTTTCCATGGCCAAGGTCGCGGCGAGCGATGCGGCGACGCACGCCGCGCGAACCGCACTCCAGGTGCACGGCGCCCTGGGCTACACCTGGGAGCAGGACCTGCACCTTTGGATGCGGCGCGCCTGGTCGCTCGAACAGGCCTACGGGCGCAGCACCTTCCATCGCCGTCGGGTCGAGGACGCCGTCCTCCAATCGGCGGCCCCCCTCGGCGCGGGCACGACGTTCGCCGACGCCGAACCCCTCTAGACGAAACGGAGAACCCCCATGGCCGAGGCCTACCTGATCGATGCAGTGCGCACCCCCGTCGGCAAGCGCGGCGGCGGGCTCGCCAGCGCACACCCCGCCGACCTCGGCGCCCACGTGATCGACGGACTGATGCAGCGCACCGGCGTCGACCCGAACGCGGTCGAGGACGTCGTGTTCGGCTGCTGCGACACCATCGGGCCGCAGGCGGGCGACATTGCGCGCACCTGCTGGCTGGCGGCGGGACTGCCCGAGCACGTGCCCGGCGTCACCATCGACCGCCAGTGCGGGTCGAGCCAGCAGTCGGTGCACTTCGCCGCGCAGGCGGTGATGAGCGGCACCAGCGACCTGGTGGTGGCCGGCGGCGTCCAGAACATGAGCATGATCCCGATCTCGTCGGCCATGACGCTGGCCGAGCCCATGGGCTTCGAGACGCCCTTCGCCGGCAGCAAGGGCTGGGCCGACCGCTACGGCGACCAGGAGGTCTCGCAGTTTCGCGGGGCCGAGATGATCGCCGAGAAGTGGGACATCTCGCGCGAGGACATGGAACGCTTCGCCCTCGAGAGCCACGAGCGGGCGCTGCGCGCCATCGACGAGGGCCGCTTCGAGAACGAGATCATCCCCTACGGCGACGTCACCACCGACGAGGGCCCGCGCCGGGGCACGAGCCTCGAGAAGATGGCGAGCCTCAAGACCCTCGAAGAGGGCGGCCGCCTCACCGCCGCGGTGGCCAGCCAGATCTCCGACGGCGCCTCGGCCATGCTCGTCGCCAGCGAGCGCGCGGTGAAGGAGCACGGCCTCTCGCCGCGGGCGCGAGTGCACCATCTCTCGGTGCGGGCCGACAGCCCGATCTACATGCTGACCGCGCCGATCCCGGCCACGAAGTTCGCCCTCGAGAAGACCGGCATGACGAAGGAGCAGATCGACCTCGTGGAGATCAACGAAGCGTTCGCCCCGGTGGTGCTCGCCTGGCAGAAGGAGACCGGCTGGGACCTCGACAAGGTGAACGTGAACGGCGGCGCGATCGCGCTGGGGCACCCGATCGGGGCCACCGGTACGCGACTCATGACGACCCTGCTGAACGAGCTCGAGCGCACCGGCGGCCGCTACGGCATGCAGACCATGTGCGAGGGCGGCGGCCAGGCGAACGTCACCATCATCGAGCGGCTCTAGCGCGCGCCGCCAACGGGAGATCAGCATGGGAATCTGCGACGGACGCGCGGTGGTGGTGACGGGTGCGGCCCGCGGCATCGGCCGCGAGCACGCACTGGCCTTCGCGCGCGAAGGCGCCAACGTCGTCGTCAACGACATCGGCGTGGAGCTTGACGGCACCGGAGGCGGGGAGGGACCCGCGGCCGAGGTGGTGGCCGAGATCGAGGCACTCGGGGGCAAGGCCTTCGCCCACGGCGCCGACGTGGCCGACTTCGAACAGACGGCCGACCTGGTCAAGCAATGCCTCGACCGTTTCGGTCGCCTCGACGTGGTGGTGAACAACGCCGGCTTCGTGCGCGACCGCATGTTCGTCTCGTCGAGCGAAGCCGAGTGGGATGCGGTGGTGCGCGTGCATCTGAAGGGCCACTTCTGCCTATCGCACCACGCGGGCCAGCACTGGCGTGCGCAGTCGAAGGCCGGCGAGGCCGTGGACGCGCGCATCATCAACACCAGCAGTGGCGCCGGGCTTCAGGGCTCGGTGGGCCAGAGCGCCTACTCGGCGGCCAAGGCCGGCATCGCGGGCCTCACCCTGGTACAGGCAGCCGAGATGGGGCGCTACGGCGTGACCGTGAACGCCATCGCGCCTTCGGCACGCACGCGCATGACCGAAGAGGTGTTCGCCGAGATGATGGCCGCGCCCGAGGACGGCTTCGACGCCATGGACCCGGCCAACGTCTCGCCGCTGGTGGTCTGGCTCGGCAGCGCCGAGTCGAAGGGTGTGAGCGGGCGCGTGTTCGAGATCGCCGGCGGCGAGATCAGCGTGGCCGACGGCTGGCGCACCGGCCCCAAGGTGGACAAGGGTGCGCGCTGGGCCCCCGACGAGGTCGGCGCCGCCGTGGCCGACCTGATCGCCAAGAGCGAGCCGCCCCAGAAGGTCTACGGAACCTAGGCGGGGCCGGCGCTTGAACTTCGCTTTCACGGAAGAGCAGCAGGAGCTGCGCGAGATGGCGCGGGCCTTTCTCGCCGACCACTCGGGGTCCGAGCAGGTGCGCGCGGCGATGGCCGCCGACGGCGGTTTCGACGCCGGGGTGTGGAAGCGCATCGCGAGCGAGCTGGGCTGGTGCGCCGTGCTGGTGCCCGAAGACTGCGGCGGACTCGGCCTGGGCTTCGTCGAGCTCGCGGCGCTACTCGAGGTGACCGGCGAGTCGCTGTTGGTGGCGCCCTTCTTCAGCACCGCATGCGTCGGTGCCGCCGCGCTCTGCCAGGCCGGCAGCGCACAGCAACAGGCGGAGCACCTGCCGAGCCTGGCCGAAGGCTCGACGCTCGTGAGCCTGGCGGCCGTCGGACCCGGCGGCGACTGGGACCCGTCCGGGGTTCGCGCCACCTACCGCGCCGACGGGCAGGGCTTCGTTCTCGATGGCGAAGCCCGCTACGTGATCGACGGATGCAGCGCCGACCTGCTGATCGTCGCGGCCCGGGCCGAGGGCACCAGCGGGGGCGACGGCATCGGCCTCTTCCTGGTGCGCGGCGACGCGCCGGGCCTGGCTTGCGAGGCTGTGCCCACCATGGACCCCACGCGGCCGCAGGCGACCCTCCGTCTGGCCGAGGTCGCGGTCGGCGCCGAAGCCAGCCTGGGTCGCCCGGGCGAGCAGGGCCCCGTGCTGCGCAAGATCCTCGACCTCGCGTCCGTGGGCCTGGCCGCCGAGCTGGTGGGCGTGGCCCAGCGCTGCCTCGACCTGGCGGTGGATCACGCCAAGGAGCGCGTGCAGTTCGGCCGCACCATCGGCTCGTTCCAGTCGATCAAGCACAAGTGCGCCGACATGATGGTGGCCACCGAAGCCGCGCGGTCGGCGCTCTACTACGCCGCCTGCGTTGCGGCCGAAGACGGCGACGCCCTGCCCCAGGCCGCGGCCCTGGCCAAGGCGACGGCATCCGAAGCGGCCTTCCGCTGCGCGGCGGACAGCATGCAGATCCACGGCGGGGTCGGATTCACCTGGGAATACGACGTGCACCTGTATCTCAAGCGCGCGCGAGCCGGCGAGAGCCTGTTCGGCACGCCCGCCTTCCACCGCGAGCGCGTGGCGGCCATGCTGCTGGACGGCGGCTCGTGAGCGCCGAGCTCGGCGGACGCGTCGCCATCGTGACCGGCGGCGCGCGCGGCGTGGGGCGTGGCATCAGCGAACGCCTGCTCGAGGCCGGCGCAGAGGTCGTGGTCTGTGGACGCACCGAGCCGGACGCGCTGCCCGAATGCGATGGACGCACGGCGAGCTTCGCGGCGGCGGACGTGCGCGACCCCGAGGCCATCGCAACGGTCGTGGCCCACGCGCGCGATCGCCACGGCCGGATCGACGTCCTGGTGAACAACGCCGGAGGCGCGCCCGCCGCCGATGCGGCGACCGCCTCGCCCCGCTTCCACGACAAGATCGTGGCGCTGAACCTGCTGGCGCCCCTTCACTTCTCGCAGCAGGCCAACGCCGTGATGCAGGAGCAACCCGACGGCGGCTGCATCGTGAACATCGCCAGCGTGAGCGCCACGCGGCCCTCGCCGGGCACGGCCGCCTACGGGGCCGCGAAGGCGGGCCTGCTCTCGCTCACCCAGTCGCTCGCCGTCGAGTGGGCGCCCAAGGTGCGGGTCAACGCGCTCACCGTCGGCATGGTCGCCACCGAACTCGCCGACCTGCACTACGGCGACGAGGCCGCACAGGCCCGCGTGGCCGCCACGGTGCCGCTGGGGCGACTCGCCACGCCGGCCGACGTGGGCTCTGTCTGCGTCTTCCTCGCCTCTCCCGCCGCCGGCTACGTCACCGGCGCGAGCCTCCTCGTGCACGGCGGCGGTGAGCGGCCGGCGTTTCTCGGGGCGGTCGACGGCTAGCCACCCCTCGGGCCGGCTTCGGCCCCGCTGCCCAGCTTCGATACGCTCTCGGGATGGCGTCCCCCCTCCCGACCACCCTCGAAGTCATCGGCCCCGACACGTTCGCGCAGAACGGCTACCCGCACGCGGCGTGGAAGCGGCTGCGCAACGAGGCGCCGGTGCACTGGTTCGACCTGCCGGGCGGCGTGGGGTTCTGGGCCATCACCAAGCGCGACGACCTGGTGCGCATCAGCAAGCAGCCCAAGCTCTTCCAGAACGGCCCGCGGCTGGCCATCTTTGAAGAGGGCGCACCGGTCGAGGGGCCGCGCACCATGGCGCGCCACCTGCTGAACATGGACCCGCCGGAGCACGCGGCCTACCGCAACACGTCGAGCCATTGGTTCACGCCGCGTGCCATCCAGCGAAGGCGACCGGAGGTGGAGAGGATCGCACGGGACCTCCTGGCCAAGATCGCCGGCGACGGCGAAGAGCGCGAGGCGGACTTCGTGCTCGACTTCACGGCGCCGCTCACGCTGCACGTGCTGGCCGACATGCTGGGCGTGCCGCGCGAGGACTGGCACCTGATGTTCCGCTGGACGAACCAGATCGCGGGCTCGGGCGACGACGAGTACCAGTCGGGCGACGACCCGACCGAAGGGGTGCTGAACGCCCGCGATGGCCTCTTCAAGTACTTCGCCGAGCTGGCCATGGAACGCCGCAAGAACCCCCGCGACGACATGGTGAGCGTGCTGGTGAACAGCACCGTGGACGGCGAGCCCATGCCGCCCCTCGAGCTGATGTCGTACTACCTGCTTCTCGTGGTCGCGGGCAACGAGACCACGCGCAACGCCGCCAGTGGCGGCCTGCTGGCCCTGATCGAGAACGAGGGTGAGATGCAGAAGCTGCGCGACACGCCCGGCCTGGTGGACACCGCGGTCGAGGAGATCGTGCGCTGGACCACGCCGGTGATCCAGTTCTGTCGCACCCCAGTGGAGGACGTGGAGATCCGCGGCCAGAAGATCCGCAAGGCGGACTCGCTGATGCTGCTCTACCCGTCGGCCAACCGCGACGAGGACGTGTTCGACGACCCCGACGTCTTCCGCGTCGACCGCAACCCCAACCCGCACGTGGGTTTCGGCATCGGCGAGCACTTCTGCCTGGGGGCGAACCTCGCCCGGCTCGAGCTTCGCGTGATCTTCCGCGAACTCGCCGAGCGCATGAGCCAGGTCGAGCTCGCCGGACCCTATGAGCGCGTGCGATCGAGCTTTCTCGGTGGCGTGAAGCGCATGCCCATCCGCTACCGCATCCGCCCGTGAGCGCCCGGCCGACGCTCGGCGCGATTTCGCCCTGCTTCATCGTGCGCGACCTCGCCGAGAGCGCGCGGTTCTATCAGGACGCCCTCGGCTTCGAGCTGCGGTTCCAGACCCCCGAACACGAGCCGTTCTTCGCCATCCTGCAGCGTGACGGTGCGAGCGTGCACCTGAAGGAGGTGGCGCGGGACGTACCGCCCCAGCCGAACCCCTCGCGGCACGCCTGGATGCCCTTCGACGCCTTCGTCTTCACGCCCGACCCCGATGCGCTCGCCGAAGAGCTCGCGTCGCGCGGCACGGCACTCCACACCCCCGTGCAGGTACGCGACGACGGGCTCCGCGGGTTCGAGATTCGCGACCACGACGGCTACGGGCTCTTCTTCGGCCGACCCGACGCCTAGCGTCGCGGCCGCGGGCTTTCGAGTCCGATCCTGCCCGCGGAGAGGTGGCCGATCCCTCGTGATCCTCCTTGATCCCGTGTGATCCCCGTTTGCTGGACGGGCTCGAGCCCGAGCCGATACCGACGAGAACCCGGTCCGAGCCGCAGAGACCGCCTAGAGTGAGAGGCTCGCGAGAGGCGCCGCATCGTGCCGTCCGGCGAAAGGCCGGCCGATCGCGGCTGGGGCCCCATCGCACGCGCGGGCGAATCGTCTAGCTTTCGCTCTTCGCGGAATCTGGACGCTCCGCCGGCGCCTCGGCCCGGTGGCAGCGGGGGTGAGGGTGTCGGGCGACGTGGAGCTCGGGCCGGCGGAGCCGGTCGAGCGAGAGGTGGCGGAGCCGAAGCGCGCGCCGGCGCGGGTCTCGCCCGCGTGGCTCCTGGGGATCGGCGTCGCGGGAGCGCTCCTCGCGCTGCAGGCGCTCGCGGCGGCCGCGACGGACCCGGCCGACCGGCTCGACTTCAACTGGTTCCGCGCGCTCGCACTCCCGCTGCTCGCGGGATACGGCGCCGCCGCGACCCCGCTGATCCTCGCGAGCGGGACGCGGGCGCTCCGGCGCCTCGCGCCGTCGCTCCCGGGCGGCGAGGCGGAAGCCGAGCGCGAGGTCGCTGCGCTCGGTGCGGGCCGCCGCCGGCGCTGGCTCGTCGGGGCCGCGATCGGCGTGTCGATTCCGCTCGTCCTCGGGGGTCTCCTCGCGGGACGCACCGATCGGGTCTTCGCCGGCATCCCCATCGACCTCTACTTCCTAGTCGCGGCCGTCTCGTTCTGGAGCGTCGCGGCCCACGTGATCCAGCTCGTCGTCGACGTCGGCCGCCGGCTGCGCCGCGTTGCCCGGGAGCGCGTCGTGGTCGACTTGTTCCACCTCGAGCGGCTGCGCCCGTTCGGCGCGTTCGGTCTACAGCAGGCGGGCGTCCTGCTCGGCGGGTTCGCGGTCGCGTTCGCGCTGCTCTCGACGCCCGACGCCGAGCAGGCGTGGCTGATGCGCCTCGAGACGATCGCCGGCGTGCCGCTCCTCTTCCCGCTCATGGCGCTCTCGCTGCTCGCGGCGCTCGTCGCGTTCCTCGCGCCGATGCGCGTGATCCGGCGGCGGGTGCAGGGGGAGAAGGCCGTGGTGCTCGCGCGCGTCGGCGCGCAGCTCGGCCCGCACTGGGAGGAGACCGCCGAGCTTGAGCGCGACGCGAAGACGCTCGGCCTCCCGGGCCTGCTCGCGCTGCGCGCGCAGATCGGCCAGCTCGGCGAGTGGCCGATCGACGACGGCATGAAGCGGCGCTTCGGCCTCTACCTGCTGCTGCCGCTCTTCTCGCTCCTGCTCAAGGCGGTCGTCGAGCAGTTCATCGGGACGCTCGTCTCCTGAACGCGAGCACCAGACCCGTGTGGTGATCGTCCGAGAGGTCGCGCAGTTCGGGCACCCGTTTCACGTTACGTCCTGAGCGTCGAGCGACCTGGTTCTCCCCGCCGCGGGCCACCTGTTGGGCGTCCAGCACGGGGCCTGGCCCCTCAGATCCCTGCTTGACATCCACGAAGTGAACGGGCCACATCGCAGGGGTCGCGGACCGGCGGATCCGGCGAGCGCGATCGGCCCACGGGCCGAGCGATCTTCGAACCCGATCGAAGATGAGGCCGCAGCCGCCGGGACACTTCGCCGCACTCCTGGGGCGCAATGCATCGGTTCGTGAGCTTTGCGCTCAAGTTTGGGCTCCAGCTGCCACGACCGGACGACCGCGGGCCACTCACCCGGTGGACACGAACGCGTGGTCCGCGCGCGCTCGCGAAGCAGGAGGTCCCATGCTGCGTCTCGCATTCTTCACGCTGCTCTTTCCGATCCTTTTCTCTGCGCACGCCCATGCAATCACGATCGGTGAGCCGGCACGGCGCCCCGACTTCGTCGGCGCCTGGGTCAAGCACTTCCAGTTCGCGGCGGGCGCCGAGATTCCCCACCTCGAGCAGACCTACCCGGGGGCCGACGTGGACACGGGGCTCGTCTCGACGAGCGTGCCCGACTTCCAGGCCGTGTCTCGCGTGGATCTGGCGAAGTACGAGGCCGGGAACGGCGTCACCCAGACGGCGTCGCGGACCAACGGGGACGCCTACGCATCGATCCGCGACGCGTTCTGGATCGACTCCGACGATGGAGCACGCTCACATCTCGATTTCGACGTGGACCTGCACGCCGCGCGCATCCTGACGGGCGCGCGCGGCTACGTGAGCCTGCGCGTCATCCTCTGGGGTCACCAGGCCGGGCTTCCCGACCGAATCAACCTCGACTCGTGGGAGCAGTACTTCCACAACGGCGTGACGCTGCTCGATCAGGACTTCTCGATCTCGCTCGACACGCGCAGCATCGAGGGCCTGCTCGACGAGCACTGGGCGCACCTGGAGCTCGAGTTCCAGGTCCTCGGAGGCAATGACTTCCAGCTCGACGCCTTGAGCACCCTGGCGCTCGCGGACCTGACCGTGCTCGATCCGACGGGTGCGCCGGCGACCGGCGTCGCGGTGACGAGCGCGGGAGCGCCCGCCAATCCGCTCGTGAACTTCGAGCAGTCGGTGCCCGAGCCCGCCCTCGCGCTGCTCGTCGCGGCCGGCTGGGCAGGAGCCGCAGCGCTGGGAAGACGTCGCGCGTAGCGATCTCCTGCTGTTGTCGCTGCTGTGGTGGGGATGGCGACGGTGGCGCCGGCGGCGGGCCAGCGTGGCCTAGCCCGCCACGCCGGCCTTGCGAGCCATCACCACCCAGAGCGGATCGGCGCCTTCGGGCGAGCGGTCGAGCAGGCTTGGCGCCTCGTAGCCGCCCGCGCGTTCGAAGTAGGCGGCGAGCACGCGCATGCGCTCCTCAGGCGGCAGCACGTGCCACGCGCGGATCGCCTTGGTGGGAAAGAGCCGGTGCGACGTGGCGATCAGGTGCAGACCACCCGGACGGAGCACCCGCGCCACCGAGCGGAACACCTCGACCGGGCGCGTCAGGTACTGGACCGAGACGGCATTGATCACGGCATCGAAGCTCGCGGGCTCGAAGGGAAGCTCCGGCTCGGCGTTCAGGTCGTGCACGACGTGCTCGGTGAGGCGCGGGTTGCCGTCGAGCTCGTCGGCGTTCATGCCCAGGCCGGCCACGCGGCCGTATGCGATGCCTTCGGGCAGGTGCGAGATCCACGACGACATGAGGTCGAGTACGTCGCACCCGGGAGTGAGCTGCTCGCGGTAGACCTCGGTGAGGGCGGCGATGGTCGCGTCGTCGATGTGCGTCACGAAACGCGCCTCGGTGTAGAAGCGCGCGTCGTCGCTCTCGTCCTGGCGGTCGAAGAAGCCCTGGGGAAAGCCCTCGCCCATGGGTCGACACTAGCTCGCGAGGCGCCGTGGTAGCATCCGCCCTCGCCTTCGGAGGAACTCCATGGAGCAGCGCAGCCTCGGCCGCACGGGCGTCTCGGTCAGCGAGATCTGCCTGGGCACGATGATGTTCGGCAACCAGGCCGACGAGGCCGAATCGCGCAAGATGGTGGACCGCGCCCTCGAGTCGGGCGTCAACTTCATCGACACCGCCAACGTGTACAACGGCGGCGAGAGTGAGCGCGTGTTGGGCCGGGCCCTGGCCGACGGCGGCCGCCGCAAGGACGTGGTGCTGGCGACCAAGGCGTTCTTTCCGCAAGGCGCCGACCCCAACGCCCGGGGGCTCAGCCGCCGCCACCTGATCGAGGCCTGCGACGACTCCCTCGCCCGCCTCCGGACCGACTGGATCGACCTCTATCAGCTCCACCGATCGATGGCGCACGTGCCCATCGACGAGAGCCTGCGCGCCCTCGACGACCTCGTGCGCGCCGGCAAGGTCCGCTACCTGGGCGCGAGCATGTTCCCGGGGTGGCAGATGGTCGAGTCGCTCTGGTGCAGCAAGGAGCTGGGTCTCAACCGCTTCGTGTCGGAGCAGCCGGCCTACAGCCTGCTCGACCGCACCATCGAGCGCGAGGTCCTGCCCGCGGCGCGGAGCTTCGGCCTGGCGGTCCTGCCGTGGGGCCCGTTGGCGGGGGGGCTCCTCACGGGCAAGTACAAGCGCGACGACCTCGACGTGGCGGGGCGCTGGCAGGGCGGCAAGGCGGGGAGCCGAGAGGCCACCCCCGCCTGCTTCGACGTGATCGAGGGCGTGGAGGCCCTGGCGGCCGAGCGCGGCTGCACGCCGTCCCAGCTCGCGCTCGCGTGGTGCGGGGCGCAACCGGGGGTGACCGCCCCGATCATCGGACCGCGCACCCTCGCCCAGCTCGAGGACAACCTGGGCGCCACGGACGTGAGCCTCGGCGAGGACGACTTCGCCTGGCTGGACGCCCTGGCCCCGCCCTGCGGTGCGACCATGCCGTACTACGACGGTGCGATCGCGCTCGACCTGCGGCCCCACCTGCACCGCTGGTAGCCCGGCCACCCGTGCAATCGCTGGCCGAAGTGGTCGGGGCCCACGCGCGCGCGCGTCCCGAGGCCCTGGCCTTCGCCGAGGGCGAGCAGCGTCTCGATTGGGCCGCCTACGACACCTGCTCGGACGGCGTGGCCGCGGCGCTCGTGGCCGCGGGACTGGGTGCAGGGGACCGCGTGGCCGTCCTGCACCCCGACGGCCCGGCCGTGCACGCGGCCTACCTGGGCTGTGAGAAGGCGGGCTGCGTGGTGATGGGCATCGGACCCCGCGCGGGCCCGGCCGAGGTGCGCCACCTACTTGCCCGCAGCGGTGCGCGCGCCCTGCTCGCGCCGCGCATCGTGGGCGACCTCGACCTGCACGCGCTCGTCTCGGAGATCGGGCGGGCGGGCCGTGCGCTCGAACACCTGGACTTCGACCCGCTGGCGCCGCCCCAAGGACTGCCCGCCGCGCCGGCATCCCGACGGCTCGGATCGCACGACGTCTTCCTGCTCAACTCCACGTCGGGCACCACCGGCCTGCCCAAGTGCGTCGTGCACGATCAGGCGCGCTGGCTTGCCTTCCACGAGCTGGCGGTGGAAGCCGGTGCGCTCACGGGCGACGACGTCTTCCTCTCGGCGCTGCCGGCGCCCTTCGGCTTCGGGCTGTGGACGGCGCACTTCACGCCGACGCTGCTGGGGGCGCCCTGTGTTCTGATGGAGCGCTTCGACGCCGACGGGCTGGTGCGTGCGATCGCGCGCCACCGCGTCACGGTGCTGGCCGCGGTGAGCACGCAGTTCATCATGATGTTGAATGCGCCGGCGCTGGCCGGCGCCGACCTGTCGTCGCTTCGCGTCCTGTTCACCGGGGGCGAGGCCGTACCCTACGAGCGCGCTGCGGCCTTCGAAGACCGCACGGGGGCGCGGGTGCTCCAGTTCTACGGTTCGAACGAGACGGGGGCATTGTCTCGTACGAGGCTCGGCGACCCTCGCGAGGTGCGGCTGCGAACCGCGGGGCGCGTGATTCCGTCGATGCAGGTGCGGCTGTTCGACGAGGCCGGCGCCGACGTGACGCACACCGGCCGCGGGCAGCCCGGCTGCAAGGGGCCCCTGCTCTCGCGCGGCTACCACGACGACGACGGCGCCAACCGGTCGCTCTACACCCCGGACGGCTGGATGCTCACCGGTGATGTCTGCACGCTCGAGGGCGACGTGCTGACCGTGGTGGGCCGTACGGCGGACTTCATCATCCGCGGCGGCAAGAACATCAGCGCCGGGGCGGTCGAGGCCGCCGTGGCGGAGCACCCGGCGGTCTCGGTGTGCGCCGCCGTGGCTATGCCCGACCCGGTGTTCGGCGAGCGCGTCTGCGCCTATGTCGAGTTGGTGGACGGTGCCGGGCTCGATCTGCCCGCCCTCCAGGCCCACCTGGCCACCGCGGGCCTCTCGAAGGAGTGGTGGCCCGAACATCTGGTCGTGCTGCCAGAGCTTCCACGGTCTTCTGGCGGCAAGGTCGCCAAGGGCGCGCTGCGCGAGGATGCACGACATCGGGCGGCCGAGGCCTGACCGGACAATTTGTCGGATGGCACGGGCCGCCGGCGTAGCGCAGGCTCGCATGGTGCGGTGGCAGCGCGACGCCTACGAGATCGACGACACGCCGGAGCGCCTGGACGTGGACCTGATCCACGGCTTCTTGCGCACCTCGTACTGGGCCGAGGGCGTCCCCCGCCACGTGGTCGCCCGCTGCATCGCGCGCTCGATCGTCCTCGGCCTGTACCACGGGGACGCCCAGGTGGGCTTTGCGCGGGTGGTGACCGACGGCGCCCGCTTCGCCTGGCTCGCCGACGTCTTCGTGCTCGACGGGCACCAGGGCCGGGGGCTGGCGCGATGGATGGTGCAGTGCGCGCTCGACCACCCCGAGACCGCGGGCGTGTCACGCTTCCTGTTGGCGACGCGAGATGCCCACGGCGTCTATGAACCCCTGGGCTTTGCCGTGCCCGAGCAACCCGAGCGGCTGATGGAGCGCCGCCAGCCCCCGCCCTGGAAGGGCTAGCGCTTCAGGTCGGCCACCACGTCGGCCCAGTGCTCCGGGTCGGGGTGGCGGTTGTGGGTGAGACTCACGCCGTCGGCGATGCCATCGAGACGCGCGCGCAGCTTCGCCGCGATCTCGCGGCGCGGACCCACCACCGCCAGCGTCTCGAGGATCTCGTCGTCGATGAGCTCGGCCATCTCGTCCCAGCGGCCCTGCTTCGACATGCGGTTCAGGTCGCCGTGCAGGTCGCCCCAACCGTGGCAGTCGAGGGTGGGGCGGTACGCCGGCGTCGAGCCGTAGAAGGCCAGGTGCTTGCGCGCGGCGAGCTTCGACGCCTCGAACGCACGCTCGTCGTCTGCGGTCACCACGAGCACGGGGCAGATGATCTCGAAGTCGGCGCGGGTGCGGCCGCGCTTCGCAAGCCCGCGATCGAGTGCGGGCAGGGTGTTCTCCAGCAGCGACTTCCGGCTGGTGAACGGATGGGCGAGGAAGCCGTCGGCTACCTCTCCTGCCACCGCGGTCATGAGCGGCCCGAAGCCCCCGGTGAGGATCGGCGGCGGGCCGAAGGGATTCGGTCCCGGGTCGAAGGCCGGGATCATGAGCGTGTGGCGGAAGAACTCGCCCTCGAAGGCGAGCGGCGCGCGCCCCTCCCAGCAGTCGAAGATCGCACGCACGGCCAGCACCAGCTCGCGCATGCGCGCCGCCGGCTTCGACCAGGGCATCCCGAAGCGCCGCTCGATGTGCGGCCGCACCTGCGAGCCGAGCCCGAGTACGAACCGCCCCTCGGTGAGCACCTGCAACCCGTGCGCGGCGTTGGCCAGGTTCATGGGGTTGCGGCCGAAGCCGATGGCCACGGCCGTCCCCAAGCGCAGCTGGCGGGTGTGCTCGGCTGCGACGGCCAGCGGCAGGAAGGGGTCGAGCTTTGCCTCGAAGCTGAAGGCCCCGTCGTAGCCGATCCGCTCCAGGCGCGGGAACGTCTCTCGCGCATCGCGCGGATCGACCATCGGCGGCACCGTGTAGACCTTCATGGCGGTCGAACGTGAAACGCCGAAGCGGCCGTGTCAACATCGCGGGCCCGGCAACGTGCACCCTGCCGGAAGGATCCCACCCATGCCCTCTCTTCCCGGACCCGACTCCAGCCACCCCGCGCAGCTCGCCGCCTGGCGCTCGATGGACGCCGTCGCGCGCGGCGACAAGCAGGCCTGGCTCGACAACTTCGCCGACGACGCCCTGGTGCAGGACCCGGTGGGCAAGTCGATCATCGACCCCTCGGGCGAGGGACACCGCGGCCGGGACGCGATCGAGGCCTTCTGGAACAAGAACATCGCGGGCGCGCGGCCCATGTTCTGCTTGCAGCGCTCGATCTGCGCCGGAGACGAGTGCGCCAACGTGGGAACCCTGACGATCCAGTTTCCGAACGGTCTGGTCACGCAGCTCTACGGCGTGTTCGTCTACCGCGTCGACGGGGCCGGCAAGGTGCTCTCCCTGCGCACCTACTGGGAGCAGGACGACATGGCCGTCTTCCCGCCCTACGAGGAGCGCCTGACCTCCTGATGCCGGGGCTCTTCGACCCGGTGACGCTCGGCGCCCTGCAGCTGCGCAATCGCATCGTGATGGCGCCGATGACCCGCGCGCGCGCAGGGACCGCGCGCGTGCCCAACGCGATCATGGCCGAGCACTACGCCCAACGTGCGGGTGCCGGGCTCATCATCAGCGAAGCCAGCCAGGTGTCGGTGCAGGGTACGGGTTCGGCGTTCACGCCTGGCATCCACACCGACGAACAGGTGGCCGGCTGGCGCGAAGTGACCGGTGCCGTTCACGAGCGGGGCGGCCAGATCGTGCTGCAGCTCTGGCACGTAGGGCGCGTCTCGCACGTCAGCATGCAGGAGGGCGGCCATGCGCCGGTGGCGCCCTCGGCGGTGCGCGGCAACGTGAACACGTTCACCGAGCAGGGCTTCGAGCCCACCAGCGAGCCGCGCGCCCTGCTGCGCGAGGAGGTCGCCGGCGTGGTCGACCAGTTCCGCCTGGGTGCGGCCCGCGCCATGGAATCCGGCTTCGATGGTGTCGAGCTGCACGGGGCCAACGGCTACCTGATCGACCAGTTCCTGCGCGACGGCGTGAACCGACGCGCCGACGACTACGGCGGCAGCATCGAGAACCGCTGCCGGCTTCTTCTCGAGGTCACCGATGCCATCGCGGCCGAGGTGGGTGCCGAACGCACCGGCGTGCGCCTGTCGCCCTTCACCGTGACCTGGGACTGCATCGACAGCGACCCCGGGCCGCTCTTCCTGCACGCCGTGCGCGAGCTCGACGCGCGCGGCCTGGCGTTCGTCGAGATCGTCGAGCGCATGAACACGTCGGCGGCGACGAGCGGCGACGGCGAAGGCGACCTCGGGTTCACCCCCGAAGACGTCCGCGCGGCCTACCGCGGCGCGCTGATCGTGAACGGCGGCTACGACCAGTCGCGCGCCGCCGAGGCGGTCGCGAGCGGCCACGCCCAGGCCGTCTCGTTCGCGCGCCCGTACGTGAGCAACCCCGACCTCGCGGAGCGTTTCGCGGCAGGCCAACCCATCGCACCCGAGGCCCCCATCACGGCGCTCTACGGCGGGGGGGCCGCGGGGTACACCGACTTCCCCCCGGCCGAGAGGGCGAGCGCGTGACCCAGCCGGTGCGGGTTCGGCCCCTCGAGCCGGGTGACGTGGACGCCTGCCGCCGCCTGCTGGCACGGCTACCGGACTGGTTCGGGATCGAGGAGACGAACCGCGAGTACATCGCGGGCCTCGACCACCGACCGTCTGCCGTCGCGCTGGCCGAGAACGACGCCGTCGGCGGGTTCGTGTCGATCGAGCAGCACGGGCCGGGCTCGGCAGAGATTCACGTGGTGGCCGTCGACCCCGACCGGCACCGCCGAGGTGCGGGAACCGCGCTCGTCGCCTGGACCGAGCAGTGGTGCCGCAACGAGGGCGTGCGCTGGCTGCACGTGAAGACGCGAGGCCCGTCGACGCCCGATGCGGGATACGAGCGCACGCGCCTGTTCTACCTCGCGCGCGGGTTCGAGCCCCTGTTCGAGACGCTCGAGCTCTGGGGCCCGCAGGATGCCGCGCTGATCCTGGTGAAGCGGATCGACTAGCGCCGCCCGACCCGAGCCTCGCTCAGAGCTTCGCGATCACCTCGTCGGCAAAGCGCGCCATGGCGTCGCACTTCTGCTGGGCGGTGGAGGTCGGGCCCAGGGTGTAGGAGAAAGGCCAGACGGTGGTGCTGGTCATGCCGTGCTGGTGCTCGAGCCGCTTCAGCACCTCGGCGTCGGGCGGCGTCACGAGCGGCACGACCGTCTCGAAGGGCTCGTCCTGCCGGCCGACCTCGCGTCGGCGGCGCGCGAGATCGTCGAGCAGGGCGGCCGCCTCGTCCGGCGTCTGACCGGTTCCCATCCAGCCGTCGCCCAGGGTGGCCGCGCGGCGCAGCGCCGGGGCGCTGGTCCCGCCCACCAGGATCGGGACCGGCGCGGGCGGCGCGGGGCTCATCTGGAAGGGCGGCAGGTCGAAGTGCTCTCCCCGGTACTCGACCCGGTCGCCCGTCCACGCCAGGCGCAAGACGTCGAACATCTCGTTCATGCGCCGGCCCCGCGTCTCGAACGGCACGCCGAGCGTGTCGAACTCCTCGCGGATCCAGCCGGCGCCGACACCGAGATCCACCCGTCCCCCCGACAGCAACGACACCGTGCCCACCGCCTTGGCCACCTCGAGCGGGTGACGAAGCGGCAGGATGTAGACCATGGTGGCGAATCGCAGCCGCTCGGTGGCGGCCGCCATGGCCGCGATCGCGGTCCACGGTTCGGGGAAAGGCGTGGTGCCGTCGAAGCCGGGTGCCCCGTCTTCGGAGTACGGGTACTTCGAGGTGAGCCGACCGGGGAAGAACAGATGATCGGACATCAACAGCCCATGGAAGCCGGCCGCTTCGGCGCCCTGCGCAATGGCGAGCAGCTGGTCGGGCTCGGCAAAGCTCGCCGCCTGCCAGAACTTCATGCCGGCTCCTCGGCGAGCAGCGGGCGAATCACGAAGCGGCCTCTTCGGGGTAGTAGCGCGAGAGCGTGTCCACCACGCAGGCCGGACGCTCGCGGCCCTCGACCTCGACCGCCACGCGGATCTTCGCCTGCACGCCGCCATCCTTCGTGGCTTCGGCCGAGACCAGCTCGGCCGCACCGCGCACCCGCGAGCCCACCGGTACCGTGGCGGGGAAGCGCAGCCGGTCGGACCCCACGTTCACGCCCATGGAGATGCCCCGCACCTCGACGATCTGCGGCAGGAACAGGTTCACGAGCGACAGCGTGAGGTAGCCGTGGGCAATGGTCGTACCGAAGGGGCCGTCCTTCGCGCGCTCCGGGTCGACGTGGATCCACTGATGGTCGCCCGTCGCCTCGGCGAAGCGGTCGATGCGCTGCTGGTCGATCGCCAGCCAGTCGCTGTGGCCGAGGGGCCCGGGCGCGCGGTCGAGCAGATCGTTCGGGGTCTCGAAGACGGTGGGCATGCATTCTCCACGGGTCGAGCACGGCCCCGGGCGCGACGGAGGCCCGGTCCTAGGGATGCTGGGAGCTCACGGACAACACCTCGCCCGTGAGATACGAGGCGAGATCGCTCGCCAGGAACACGATCACGTTGGCCACCTCGAAGGGCTCGGCGGCCCGGCCCATGGCCTCGCGCGCGGTGAGCTCGTCGAGCAGGCCGTCGGGCGTGACCTTCGCCAGGAACTCGTGCATGGCGATGCTGGGCGCGACGGCGTTGATGCGAACGCCCTGCTTGGCCACCTCCATGGCCGCGCACCGCGTGAGCGCCATGACACCAGCCTTGGCGGCGGCGTAGTGGGCCTGACCCTCCTGGGCCCGCCAGCCGAGGACCGAGGCGTTGTTCACGATGGCGCCCTGCCCGCGCCCGGTCATGTGCGGAAGCAGCGCGCGGGTCATGCGGAAGGTGCCGTGGAGGGTCACGTCCATCACGCCGTGCCACTGCGCGTCGGTCATCTCGGCGACGGGGGCGTAGCCGCCGAGGCCCGCGTTGTTCACCAGCACGTCCACGTGACCGAGCTCGCGCACGGCGGCGGCGGCCAGCGCCTCCACCTGGCCTTGATCGGTGACGTCGCACGGGGCGCTCGCGACCGGCTCGCCCGCCACGGCGGCGAGCGCCTCGGCCGACTCGGCGAGCCTGCGCTCGTGGCGATCGGAGATCATGACGCGCGCCCCCTCTTCGGCGCAGCGCTTTGCCGTCGCGTAGCCGATGCCGGTGCCGGCCGCGGCCGTCACCAGCACGGTCTTGCCCGCGAGCAGCTGGCGCCCTTCGGGCAAAGGAGGTGCCGTCGTCACGCGGGCTCCGGGCCCGGCGGGCGCGGGTCGCGGGGAAGCCCCAGCGCCTTCTCTCCGATCAGGTTGCGCTGGATCTCGTTGGTGCCGCCGTACATCGTGTCCGACCGCGAGAAGAGGAACAGGCGCTGCAATGGCGTGAGGGCGTACTCACCGGGCTCGGCCACCTCGGCCTCGTCCCCCAACACGTCCATGGCCAGCTTGCCCAGGTCGCGATGCCAGGTGGCCCAGTAGATCTTGGTGATGAGCCCCTCGCGCGAGAGCTGGCTCTCGTTCGAAAGCGTACGCAGCGCGTTGTAGCGCTGGATCTCGAGACCCATCCAGGCGTCGGCGATGCGCTGGCGGATCAGCGGATCGCTCGCCTTGCCATTGCGGCGCGCTGCGGCGACGACCTCTTCGAGCTCGCGCCGGAAGAGCATTTGCTGCCCCAGCGTCGAGACGCCGCGCTCGAAGGCGAGCGTCCCCTGCGCCACCTTCCACCCATCGCCCGGTGCGCCCACCACGTGGTCGTGCGCGGCACGCGCGCCGTCGTAGAAGACCTCGAAGAACTCGGCGTCGCCGGTGATCTGGTGGATGGGTCGGATCTCGATCCCGGGCTGCTGCATGGGGACGAGCAGGTAGGACAGTCCGCGGTTGCGGTGCGAGGCGGGGTCGGTTCGCGCCACCACGAAGCACCAGTCGGCCCACGCGGCCCACGACGTCCAGACCTTCTGGCCATGGATCACCCAGGCGTCGCCGTCGAGCTCGGCGCGGGTCTGCACACCCGCGAAGTCCGAGCCCGCGTTCGGCTCCGAGTAGCCCTGGCACCAGATCTCCTCGCCGCGAACGATCGGCGGCAAGAAGCGCTGCTGCTGGGCGGTCGTGCCGAAGTGGATGAGCGTGGGACCCAGCAGGTTCTCGCCCATGTGGTTGAGACGGCCGGGTGCACCGGCACGCGCGTACTCTTCGTGGAAGATCACCTGCTGCGAGAGCGACAGGCCCCGACCACCGTGTTCTTCGGGCCAGCCCACGCAGGTCCACCGCCCCTCGGCGAGCTTGCGCTCCCAGGCGCGGCGCTCGTCGATGAGCGCGCTGTCGTCGCCCGCGCCGCCGCGGCCGCGCACCACCGCGAACTCCCCCGAGAGGGCGTCTTCGAGAAAGGCCGCGACCTCCTCGCGGAAGGCCTCGTCTTCGGGGGTGAAGTGCAGGTCCATCTTGGCGTGCGCCTCGCGCTCGGGTCGGCCGGGCGGCCCCCTGGGCGGCGTGCCCATCGGGAGATTTACGATACGATACGTTTCGTATGTCAGCAACGGATGCCGAGATCGCCTGGGACCGCGAGACCATCCCCCGCGTCGTGGCCCGCGCCGCCGAGCGTTGGGGCGATCGGCCCGCCATCGAGGACGGCGAAGTCCGCCTCACCTACCGCGAGCTGCACGACCGAAGCCTGACCGCATGCCGCGCCTTTATCGCCGCCGGCGTCGAGACCGGCGACCGCGTGGGCGTCTGGGCACCCAACATCTGGGAATGGATCGTCGCCGCGATCGGCCTGCAGTCGGCCGGGGGTGTGCTGGTCCCGCTCAACACGCGCTTCAAGCCCGCCGAGGCCGGCTTCGTGCTGCGCAAGAGCCGCGCCCGCGTGCTCTGCACCGTGGGCGATTTCCTCGACACCAACTACGCCGACTCACTCACGGGCGAATCGCTCCCCGACCTCGAGCACGTCGTGCTGCTGCGTGGCGACGCCGAGCACGGCACGCCTTTCGAGACCTTCCTGGGTCATGGCGACGACGTGTCGCACGACGCCGCCCGCGCACGGGCCGAGTCGGTCCGGCCTGAAGACCTCTCGGACCTGCTCTTCACCTCGGGCACCACCGGCGACCCCAAGGGCGTGATGTGCGCCCACGGCCAGAACCTGAAGGTCTTCGACGTGTGGAGCCGCGAGGCGACGCTTCGCGAGCAGGACCGCTACCTGATCATCCCCCCGTTCTTCCACACCTTCGGCTATAAGGCGGGCTGGCTCTCGTGCATCATCCGCGGCGCCACGGCGATCCCCCAATTGGTGTTCGACGTGCACGAGGTGATGGCGCGCATCGCCAAAGAGCGCATCACCGCGCTCCCGGGCCCGCCGACGATCTACCAGTCGATCCTCGCCGAGCCTTCGTACCGCGACCACGACCTCTCGAGCCTGCGCGTGGCCATCACCGGCGCCGCCCCCGTACCCGTCGAGCTGGTGGAGCGCATGCGCAGCGAGCTGGGCTTCGAGACGGTCCTCACCGCCTACGGGCTCACCGAGAGCTGCGGCACGGTCACCATGTGCACCGCCGCGGACGACGCCGAGACCATCTCCCACACCTCGGGCCGGCCGCTGCCCGACCTCGAAGTGCGCTGCATCGACGAGCAGGGGGGCGAAGTACCGCGGGGCGAGCCCGGCGAGCTGGTGGTGCGCGGCTACAGCGTGATGCAGGGCTACTTCGACGATCCCGAAGCCACGGCGAGCACCATCGACGCCGAGGGTTGGCTGCACACGGGCGACATCGCCGTGATGGACGAGCGCGGGTACGTGCGCATCACCGACCGCATCAAGGACATGTACATCTGCGGTGGCTTCAACGTGTACCCGGCCGAGATCGAGAAGGCCCTGTTCGCGCACGAGGGCATCGCCGCCTCGGCCGTGATCGGCATTCCCGACGAGCGCATGGGCGAAGTCGGTATGGCATTCGTCGTGCCGGTGGGCGGCGCCAAGCTCGACCCGGACGAGATCGTCGCGTGGAGTCGCGAGCGACTCGCCAACTACAAGGTGCCACGGCGGGTCGAGGTCGTGGACGAGCTTCCGACGAACGCGACGGGCAAGGTGATGAAGTTCGTACTCCGCGAGCGCGTCGGGAGCTAGCCTTGCAATACGCGCGGTTCCCGGCCCCGTGGCCCGAGTCGGCGCGGAGCCCGCTCCGATGATCGACGAAGCCCACCTCGCGAGCCTGCTGAAGCAGCGTGCCCTGGCGACACCCGACGCCCTGTTCGCGGTGGACGCCGACGGGCGCGAGCTCACCTTTGCGGCCTACGCCCGCGCGGTGGAAGACTGCGCCCTCGAGCTGGCGTCGGTGGGCGTGGGCCTCGGCTCCCTCGTCTCCTGGCAGATGCCGACGACGATCGAAGCGCTGGTCCTGGCCGGGGCGCTGTCCTACCTGGGCGCACGCCAGAACCCGCTGTTGCCGTTCTTGCGCGAGCGCGAGGTGGGCTTCATCGTGCGCCAGCTGCGACCGAACCTGCTGGTGACCCCCGGCGTCTGGCGCGGCTTCGACCACGGCGCCATGGCCAACGCGCTGGCGTCGAACGGCTCGGGGCTCTCGGTCGCCACCATCGACGCACTCGGCACGGCGGACTACGTCGGTGCCACACAGCCGCCGGGCGGTGGCGTGCCCGAATCGGGCTGGGTCTTCTACTCGTCGGGCACCACCGCAGACCCGAAGGGAGCGCGGCACAGCGACGCGACGGTGGCCGTCCCGGCGCGCGCCATGGTCGGCCGCTACCGGCTGCGGGCCGACGACCGCATCGCGCTGGTGTTTCCGGTCACGCACATCGGCGGCATCGCGTGGCTGCTGGCGGGGCTCATGGTGGGCGCAACCCAGATCGTGGTGCCGGTGTTCGACCCCGAGACCACACCTGCGCTGCTCGCGCGGCATGGCGTCACCCAGGCCACGGCCGGGACGGTCTTCCACCAGGCCTACCTGGCGGCGCAGCGCCGGCAGCCCGACGCGCCGCTCTTTCCTGCGGTGCGCGGGTTCCCCGGCGGCGGGGCGCCGAAGCCGCCGCAGCTGCACCACGACGTCAAGCGCGAGCTCGGCGGTGCCGGCGTGCTCTCGGGCTACGGCATGACGGAGTTTCCGATCGCGACGCTCGCCAGCACCGGCGATCCCGACGATGCCCTGGCCCAGACCGAGGGGCGTCCCACACCAGGCGTCGAGATCCGCATCGCAGCGCCCGACGGAACGGCGCGACCCGTGGGCGAGGAGGGCGAGATCCGCCTGCGCGGCCCGCAGGCCTTCGCGGGCTACGTGGACGCCGCCCTCGATGCCGAGGCCTTCGACGCCGAGGGGTTCCTGCGAAGCGGCGACCTCGGCCGGCTCGACGATGACGGCTACCTGACCGTGACGGGCCGGATCAAGGACGTCATCGTGCGCAAGGGCGAGAACCTCAGCGCCAAGGAGATCGAGGACGCCCTGGCGGCGCATCCCGGAGTCGCCGACGTCGCCGTCGTCGGTCTGGCGGACGCCGAACGGGGCGAGCGCGCCTGCGCCGTGGTCGTGGCACGAGGGGAGCCGCTGACCTTCGAGGAGATGACCCGCTTCCTCGCGGATGCGGGTCTCGCACGCCAGAAGATCCCGGAGCAGCTCGAGCACACCCCCGAGATTCCGCGCAACGCCGCAGGGAAGGTGGAGAAGCGGGTCCTGCGCGAACGCTACGGCGGGGCGAATCGCTCGTAGCCCATCTCGCCCCCCCTGGGGGCCCGGAACTCCTAGGGATGGTCTTGGCCTATAGGGTATTGACCTCACCTTCCTGGGCGTGCTTTCCTGGGACCTCCTGGGAAGACGCTGGAGTGATCCATGCGCCTCAGGACGCTACTCGCCGCGCTCTCCCTCGCTCTGCTCGCTGCGCCTTCGCTGGCCGTCACGACCTTCGTCACCGACATCGCGGCCATGGGCCCCGGTGCGAGCACCATCACCTTCGACGAGTTCGCCATCCCCACGCCCTACCAGAGTGGCGTGCCACGGCCGCCCAACGCCCTCGACCCCTCGGCCCTCGCCGTGCCGGGCCACCCCGTCCACCTGCAGAGCTCGCTGGGCATGACGACGGGCGACTTCGACGCCTTCTTCCCGGGCTCGACGGTGCCGGGGCTCTTCGAGGGCGCGGGCACGTTCAACCCGGTCGGCTCGTCCACGGGGAACCTGTTCCAGGCCCGCTTCGACACTCCGGTGACGGCCGCCGGCCTCGTGCTCTTCAACAACTTCGGCACGACGGCACGCAGCTATACGCTGCGGGTCTTCGATGCGGCCGGCAACGAGATCGGCAGCGAGGGCTTCGACGCGGTGGCCACGCCGCAGTTCTGGGGCTTCACCTCCGATCAGGCCGACATCGCCCTGCTCGAGCTCAGCATCGGCATCACCTTCAATACGGGACGGCGGCCCTTCATCGACACGATCACCTACGTCCAGGCGCCCGAGCCCGCGCTTGCGGCTCTAGCGGCCGGCGCGATGGCGGGGCTCGCACTCGCCGGCCGCCGGGCCCGCGCCGGTCGCTGAAGCGAGCCGACCCGCCCCAGCTGCTGGCGGGGCACTACCAGAGCGGTGCCTTCCCCAGACCGGGCGCGAGCCACCAGGACCGGGGCGACGCGTCGGGATCGAGCTGGAACCCGACCAACCCGCCGGCCGCGTCGAAGTGGAAGCGCACCTCCAGGTGGCTGCGCTCGAGGGCGAGCATCACCTTGGCGACGCGCAGCGGCGCGCGCGTGCGCACGTCGGCCCCGACCTCGCCGGCGACCGCGCCGTGTCGGGACACGATGGCGTCCCAGTCGCTCGCGAGCCGCTCGTTCAACAGGATGCGGAGCTTCGGCCGAGACCGCTCGAGGACCGGTGCGAAGTCCCGGGCTTCGAGCGATTGCGTGAGGTCGCGCGCGATCGCGAGAAGCTCCGACCGCTCGGACGCCGGAAGCGGCCCGGCCACGTGCCGAAGGGCGATCCCCCGCCAACGGGGCGGGCTGCGATCGAGTTCGAGCGTCTCGCCGTTGGCTGCGACGAACAGGCCTGCGCGCGGTCCCGGCGAGAGCCGCAGGTCGCTCCAGTAGAGGTGGCCTCGAATCCTGCGCAGCTCGTGGTAATGGCCCGGGCGCCCGTACCATTCGTGCAGATAGGTCCCGAGGTGGGGACGCCAATCGGGATCATCCGGGCCGGGCGCATCACGGGGCCCGTCGTTGTAGTCGAAGGCGACACCCGTCTGAAGTCGGACCATGCGAAGCCGTCCGTCCCCTGGCCGATGCTCGAACCGGAAGGCGTCGGCCCGGCCCCGCGCGACCGAGACGGCCAGACCGGGTTCGATCAGGCAATAGGCGCCGGGGCGCGCGCCCCCGATTCGCAGCTGGTCTCCATCGCGCTGGACCCCCAGGTGGCGCGTGCGCCCGCGGTAGACGCCGAGCCAGGGCGACGCATCGAGCGCGGGCTTGGGGCAGGTCTCCGCGGCCACGGGCGCCTGCGGAAACGGGTCGTCGGCGCGCTTGCGCGCGGCGGCGACGAAGTGCCGATCGAGCGCCCGCTGGGCTCCGGACGCCTCCCCATTGAGAAGGACGGCGTACGCGAGCCCCACGCGCGGAAGCCACGTCATGTGCGACGAGAACCCGTAACCGCCCCCGCCGTGTCCGGCCGAGACCGCCTCGTCGCCGTCGCGGTGCTGGATGGCGACACCCAGCCCGTAGCCCGTGCGCTGGTGGACCGACACCGGGGCGACGATGCGATGCATCTCGCGCCAGTGGTCCTCCTCGAGCACGCGGCCATGCACCGCCGTACCACCGCGATCGAGCATCATGCGAAGCAGTAGCGCGATCTCGTTGGCCGAGGTGTAGAGGCCGCCGGCAGCCTTCATGGGGATCGCGATCGGTGGAGGCCGGCCGCCCTGGTGGGCGCCGACCGCGCGGTTCGTTTCGGACGCGAGCGCCGGCGTGGCGAACGCGCTGCGTCGCATGCCCAGCGGGCCCAGCACACGGGCGCGTACCACCGTCTCGTAGTCGCTGCCGACGGCTCGACCCAGGGCGAAGCCGGCCAGATCGACCCCCAGGTTCGAGTAGCCGCGCTGCGCGCCCACCGGAAAGCGCAGCCACGTCTCCGCGATGCTCTCTACGTGGTCCGCGAACTCGGGCGCATCGGCGGAGGCGTTGTTGCCCACCGGCGCTTCGTGGGTGAGGCCGCTTCGGTGCGAGAGCAGCAGCCTCAGCGTGATCTGCTCCGCGGGATCGCCGGCAAACCGCGAGCGCGGACGCAGGTCGGGGACCCAGCGCGAGATCGGCGCATCGAGGTCGAGCGCGCCATCCTCGACGGCAGTCATCACCGCGATGCCGGTCACGACCTTGGTCATCGACTGCATCGAGAAGAGCGTGTCGCCGTCGACCGCGCGTCCTCCGGGACCGGTCGTGCCGAACGTGCGCACCTCGACGGTGCCCTCCCGGCCGATGGCGACCCACGCCGCGCCGGTGGGCGCACCTGACGCCGCGCCTCCGAGATGACCGGGCAGGTCGGCTTCGACCGACGCGGCGAGGGCAGCGAGAACACCGGCCTCGTCCTCGCGGCCCTGCCCGCAGGCCACGACCCATGCGGCCCACAGCAGCAACGGGAGCCGTCTCGCAAGAGCCATGGCACGGCCCAGCCTACCACTGGATCGCGTACCGCTGGATGGCGGCGTTTCCGCCACGGACGCAAGCCGGGCGGGCTACGCTCGGCCGCCCATGGCAGCCCAGGTTCCCTACTCCACCAAGTTCTTCTACGGCTTCGGGTCCGTTGCCGAGGGAACCAAGAACACCGCTTTCAACGTGTTCCTGCTCTTCTACTACAACAACGTCCTGGGCCTGCCTGGCACGTTGAGCGGCGTCGCGATCTTCCTGGCGCTCTGTTTCGATGCCGTCACCGACCCGCTGATCGGCGCGCTCTCCGACGACACGAGGTCGCGCTGGGGCCGCCGCCACCCGTGGATGTACGCCGCCGCACTGCCCATGGGCGCCTGCTTCTGGCTGCTGTTCAACCCGCCCGAGGGGCTGGGCGAGACGGGCCTCTTTGCCTGGCTCACCGTGTTCGCGATCGGCGTGCGCGTCTCGATGACGCTGTACGCGATTCCGAGCGGCGCCATGGTGCCCGAGCTGACCGACGACTACGACGAGCGGACCACGCTCTTCTCATGGCGCTTCCTGTTCGGATGGATCGGCGGACTCACCGCGTCCCTGATCGGCTACCTGCTGTTCTTTGCACCGAGCGAGACCTTTGCCGACGGCCGGCTCGACGCCAGCGCCTACGCGGGGTTCGGCACCACCTGTGCCGTGATCGTGATGGTGGCCATCCTGATCTGCGCGGGCGGCACCCACCGCGTGATTCCGACGCTGAAGCCTCCGCCCGCGGCCGAGCCCTTCACGTTCCGGCGCTTCATCGACGAGCTACGGCCGGTGCTGCACAACCGCTCGTACGTGATGTTGCTGCTCGCTGCGATCTTCTCGTCGGTGGCAGGCGGCTTCAGCGACGTGGTCGGCCTCTACATGAACACCTACTTCTGGGAGTTCACCACCGCGCAGATCGCCACCCTGGTCTGGGGACTCGGCGGTGCCATCGTGATCGCGTTCGCGGTGACGCGACCGATCACCGAGAAGTTCGAGAAGAAGCGCGCCTGCCTGGGCATGGCCACGTTCGCGATCCTGTTCGGACCGCTTACCATCTTCCTGCGTCTGCTCGGCCTGATGCCCCCGAACGGCGACCCGCTGCTGCTCTACCTGATCCTCGTCCATTCGATGATCCTGGTGGCGACGGTCGTGGCCATCGGCATCACCGTGGCGTCGATGATCGCCGACATCGTGGACGAGAACGAACTCGCCACGGGCAAGCGCCAGGAGGGCGTGTTCACGTCGGCGATCGCGTTCGCCGCCAAGGCCACCAGCGGCATCGGCACCCTCTGCGCGGGCATCGCGCTCGATCTGATCGCGTTCCCGCGCGGGGCCGAGCTCGGCACGGTGTCCCAGAGCAAGGTGACCGCCCTCGGGCTGGTGGTCGGCCCCGGGCTGATGATCTTCTACCTGGTCACGCTGGTGTTCGTATCGCGCTACCGGATCACGCGCGCCGGCCACGAGCGCACGCTCGCAGAGCTCGAGCGGCGGCGTGGGGTCGCTGGCGAGGGTACACTCCCCTGACCCACCGGTACGCGCCCCACCCCGCGAGGACAGCATGGCCCAGCCCGTCGCCGAGCCCGATCGGCTCGTCTACACCCCCGAAGAGATTCTCGACAGCGGAAGCTACGAAGAGCCGCTCATCGCAGGCGGCGTGCGCTGCCACGGCGGCTTCGACGCCGAAGGCCAGTACCGCTCGCCGCGCACCATCCACCGCGCCCCGGCGATCCTGGCCTGGAAGGCGCAGCTCGCGCGCGAAGGGCACGATCTGATCGAGATCGACCGCGCGCTGATGCCGCCCCAGTACCCGAGCGTCGAGCAGGGGGCCCTGCTGCTGCGCAACGGTGTGCGCGACCCCATCGCGCGCTCGCTCACGATCATCTCCATCGTCGAAGGCTTCGGCGCGATCATTCGCGAGGTGGCCGTACCCGACCTGGGCGAGGTCGTGGTCGAGCCGACCGAAGGCACCGCACTGGCGCACCTGCGCGGGGGGCTGTTCGAGGCGCACGCGCGCGACGAGTCGGGCTACCGCGAAGAGGGCGGCCACAAGCAGATGTGGGAGGCCGCGCGCGACCTGGCGCTCGAGAGCCCGAAGATCCCCGGCGACGTGCTCATGCGCATGATGGGTCGCAGCGGCCAGCGCAAGAAGGCCAAGCGCCCCTACCCGCAGCTCGACGAGAAGCTCGAGCGCATGCTCCAGATGATGGCGCAGGTGCTGGTGGTCGAGGTCTTCGCCGAGGGCACCTTCGCCTGGGGCGTGGAACTGCTGTCGAACCCCGAGGTGTCGGCCGAACCCGAGGCCGCCGGCAACATGGTGCGCTACGTGCAGGCCGACGAGAACCCGCACGTCGAGTACCTGCGCACGGCGCTCTCCGAAGTGCGCGCCCGCACGCTGCGCACCGTGGACGGGGGCACCATCCCGGGCCGCACCGTCGTCGACGGGCTGCTGCACCGCATCCTGCACAACATGATCCACAGCCGGCCCGAAGAGCAGCGGTCGGACCTGCGCGAGAACCTCGCCGAGGCCATGAAGGTCGCGAGCAACCCCAAGGCCCTGCTCGAGGAGTTCGACAGCCTCGACCGGGTGTGGACGCCGCCGGATCGCACCGGCTTCGAGCCGGTGACCGCGGCCTGAGCGCCGCCGTGGACCTCCTCACCCGCGTCTACCGCAGCTTCGAGATCTTCTGGCTCTCCGCCAGGCTCTGGCTGCTGTACAAGCCCGAAGAACTGGCACGCCGCTGGCTGCGCCTGCCCGAGGCGTCCGAAGCGCGGATCAACGGCAAGCACGCGCGCGCGGCCGACTGGATCCTCGCCTGCGCGTTCCGCCTGCGCGGCGTGATCATCAAGATGTGCCAGGCCGTCGCCACGCGATCCGACATGTTTCCGCCCGAATTCGTCGACAAGCTCAAGGCCTGTCACGACGCGATCCCGCCCAAGCCCTGGGACCTGGTGAAGACCACGGTCGAGCGCGAGCTGGGCAAACCCATCGATGCGGTCTTCACCGAGTTCGAGCACACACCCATCGCCTCGGCGTCGCTGGCCCAGGTGCATGCTGCGAAGCTCGTGGACGGACGCGAGGTCGCGGTGAAGGTGCAGTACCCCGACATCGAGCAGATCGTGCGGACCGATCTCGCGAACATGCGGCGGGCGTGCATCGTGTACGAGTGGTTCGACAAGGAGCCGCTCGAGCTGTTGCCCCTGCTCACCGAGCTGACGACGCACCTGGGCTACGAGCTCGACTTCGAGCGCGAGGCCGATTCGGCCGAGCGCGTGCGCGAGCTCTTCTCCGACAACGAGCACGTGGTCGTGCCCGCCGTGCACCGCGAGTGGAGCACCAAGCGACTGCTGGTGATGGAGAAGGTCGAGGGGATGAAGATCACCGACGTCGACGCCATCAAGGCGTGCGGCATCGACCCCGAAGACGTGCTCCAGGACCTGATGGACTCGTACGTTCGCATGATCCTGGCGGCCGGGTTCTTCCAGGCCGACCCGCACCCGGGCAACCTGATGGTGACGCCGGAACGCAAGCTCATCCTGCTCGACTTCGGACTCAGCAAGGAGCTGCCCGAGGGCTACGGGCTGGGGCTGTTCGAGCTGATGTTCTCGCTGATGACGCTGAACGAGGCTGCGATGATCCGCGCCTTCCAGGAGCTCGGGTTCGAGACCAAGACGGGCGATACCGACACGTTCCTGATCCTCTCGCGGCGCATGCTCGCGCGCAGCGACACCGGCACGTTCGAGGGCGAGTTCACCGAAGAGATGACCGACGAGCTCTTCGACGCGATCCGCGAGAACCCGGTGGTGCGCGTCCCGAGCGATTTCGTCCTGGTGGGCCGGGTGTTCTCGTTCCTCTCGGGCATCGCCCACACCCTGGGCGGCCGCGCGAACGTACTGGCCGCCATGGGCGCAGGCCCCCCCGGCTAGCCACTGGAGGAGAGAAGATGACGAGTCCTGTGACGGTCGACCCGGCGATCTCTCGTGAGCCGATTGCTCGGGACGCCACCGACCTTCCGACGGTCTGTGCGCTCTGCAGCCACAACTGCGGGGTTCGCGTAGACGTCGAGGACGGGCGCATCGCCGCCGTGCGTGCCGACGAGTCGAACCCGATCACCAAGGGCTACATCTGCAACAAGGGCTTCCGCATCGGCCACTACGTGGACCATGCCCAGCGTGTGGAGCACCCGCTGCGGCGCCGACCCGACGGCAGCTTCGAGCCCATCTCGTGGGACACCGCCCTCTCCGAGATCGCCGAGAAACTCACGGGCCTGCGCGACGCGCACGGGCCCAATGCCATCGCGCTCTGCGGGGTCGGTGGACAGGCCAACCACATGGATGGCCCCTTTGCGCTCTCCTGGTTGGGCGCCGTGGGCTCGAAGCGCTGGTACAACGCGCTCGCCCAGGAAAAGCACCAGCACTTCCTGGTCGATCACTGGATGTTCGACGCATCGCCGACCCAGTGGTTCCACCCCGACTCCGACGAGACGGACCTGATGCTGGTGCTCGGCACCAATCCACGCATCAGCAACCGCGGCCACAACGCCAACGAGACGTTCAAGGCGCTGGAGAAGTCGCCCACGAAGATGATCGTGGTCGACCCGCGGGTGACCGAGACCACCAAGGGCGCCGACCGCCACGTGCAGCTCAAGCCGGGAAGCGACGCGTGGTTCCTGCTGGGCCTCGCCAAGGTGATCACCAGCAGCGAGGGCATGGCCGATGCGTCGTTCGTCGAGAGCCGGACGACGGGCTTCGAAGACCTGCGGCAGGCGCTCGAGGCCGTCGACCTCGACGAGGTGGCGAAGCACTGCGGCCTCGACCGCGACGAACTCGTCGCCACCGCCGGCGAGTTCGCCAGCGCCGACCGCGCCGCCATCATGTACGACCTGGCCGTGGAGCAGAACCTCTTCTCCACGCTCATCAGCTACCTGATCCGTGTGCTCTCGGTGCTGACGGGCAACGCCGGGCGGCGCGGCGGCAACGTCTTCCAGGAGACGGCCGGTGCCCCGGAGTGGAACCCCAAGCGCTTCGAAGAGCCCGACCGGGCCGTGGCATCGGGCATTCGCAGCATCGCCAGCATGGGCGGCTTTCCGATGTTCTCACCGAGCCTCGTGCCCGAAGAGATCCTCGTCGACCACCCCGATCGCATCCGCGCGCTGTGGGTCGAAGGCTCGAACCCGATCCTGTCCTACTCCGACACCGCCAAGTGGCGCGAGGCCCGCGAAGCGCTCGACCTGCTGGTCGTCGTGGAGCCGGCCATGAGCGAGACCGCGCAGCTCGCGGACTACGTACTGCCCACGCCCACCGGCTACGAGAAGTGGGAGCAGGCCGGATTCCCCAAGAAGTTTCCGGAGGTGTACGTGCAGCTGCGCCCGCCGGTGGTACCGGTGCGCGGCGAGGGCTTGCCCGAACCCGAGATCTACACGCGGCTCGCCGAGGCCATGGGGTTGGTGCCCGAGGTGCCCGAACGCCTGTTCGCGCTGGCCGAGGACGCCCTCACGCCCGACGGCGCCGCGGCCTACCTGGGGGCGCTCATGCAAGACAGCGGCGCAGACCCGACGAAGGTCATGTTCTGGGGCTACCGCACCCTGGGGCCGCAGCTCCCGGCGCCGTCGCTCGCGGCGATCTGGGCGCAGTCGTTCCAGAACGCCATGGGGCGACGGGAGAGCGTGCTGCGAACGCTCGGCCCCGACTTCGCCGAGGCGTCGCCCTTCGAGATCGGGACCGAGCTCTTCCGCCGCATCCTCGCACATCCGGAGGGCACCGAGATCGCGAAGGCGCCCACCGACGACAACCTGGCCGCCAACGTCCACTGGGACGACGGCAAGGTGCGACTCGCGCCCGAAGAGATGCTGTCGGAAATCGCGCGCGCCGCATCGAGCGGGCCGCCCACCGACCCGGACTACCCGATGGTGCTGGCCCTGGGCCTGCGCACACGCTGGACCGCCAACACCATCCAGCGCGACCCGGCCTGGCGAAAGGGACGCGGCCCCCACTGTGCGCTCTACCTGGCGCCGGCCGACGCCGAGCGGCTCGGCATCGGCGAGGGCGACACGGTGAACGTGCGCACCCGACGCGCAACCGTGTCGCTCCCCGCGTCGCTGGACAAGAAGCTGCAAGAGGGCCACTGCTGGATCCCGAACGGCTTCGGCGCCCGCTACCCCGACAGCAACGGCAAGCTCGTGGAGCAGGGCATCAACCTGAACGAGCTGTCCGATGCCGCCGACCGCGACCCGATCTCGGGCTGCCCGCACCACAAGTACACGCTCTGCCGCATCGAGAAGGCGGCCTAGCGGCTTTCACGAGAGGGCGGCCGCAGCGCTTCCGTCGAGACCGTCGCCCAGTCGCTCGCCGAATTCTCGAGCGTTTCGCGGGCGGCGGCGGCGCTCGGCATGCAGCGCGTCGGTGAAGAACGCGGCCAGCGCCGGCGGCGCAGTGGGCAGGGCCTCGCGCAGGTCGGTCGCCTGGGCCGCGAGGATGGCCGCACGCGTTGCGGCCCCCGTCTCGCGCTCGAGCGGGTGCAGCCCGCTGATGGCCTCGTAGAGGGTCGCCGCCAGGGCCCACAGGTCGAACCCCACGTCGGCCGGCTCGCCCCGAAGCGCCTCGGGGGGCAGGTAGAGCGGCGTTCCGACCAGGCCCGGCTCGGTCCCCGTGGTGTGCCAGTGCATGCCGTCGGCCGCGGCAGCGGTCGGCCGCGCCGGCTCGCGAGAGATCCGCGCGAGTCCGAAGTCGAGCAGCTTCGCCAGGCCATCTTCCTTGAAGCCGATGTTCGAGGGCTTCACGTCTCGGTGCAGGATGCCCGCGCGGTGCAGATGAGCGAGCGCCGCGCTCATCTCCTCGCCGAGCCGCGCAAGCGCAGGGAGCGTGATCGGGCTCGTCTCGATGCGATCGGCGAGCGTTCCCCCTTCGAGAAACTCCGTCACGAGCAGCGGCGTGCCCCGGAAGCTCTCGGCCGAGTAGATCGGCGCGAGGTTGGGATGCGATACCGCCGCCATCGCCCGAGCCTCGCGGCGAAGCTGGGCGACCTCTTCGGGCTCGGCCTCCGGCAGCGTCTTGATCGCCACAGGACGCTCGAGCACGCGGTCGTTGGCGCGGTAGACCACGCCCATGCCGCCCATGCCCACCCGCCGCTCGACTTCGAACTTGCCCAGCAGTACCGCAGGCACAGGCGCCTCGGTCAGCGTCCCCGCGCAGTCGGGGCACGCCGCCGCGGCCGCCGATGCGATTCGTCCACAGTCCTCGCAGGCTCGTGCGGGCTCGTGTTCGTGGCCATCCGTCGCCGCCCGTGCCGGCGCCTGACGCTCGAGTGCACGTGCCCCCGCGGCCGCCACTGCGATGAGCAGTTCGCGGTCCTCGGCCCCGAAGGCCAGCTCGCTCCGCTTCTCGCCGAGGGCGAGCACACCGGCGAGTGCCCCCTGGCGTGTGCGCATCGGAACGAGCAGCCGGAAGCCCGCGTCGGCAAGCCACTGCCGATCCCGGTCGGGGAGTTCGCGAAGGGCCCCTTCACTGCTGGTCAGGTCGACGGCCAGCGGCTCGTCGGCGCCGGCCAGCCTTCGTGCGAGAGTCGAGCCCAGGTGAAGCGGTCGGGTGGTGCCGACGACGGCAACCAGCGCGTCGGGCTGGGCGCCCGGCAGCAGCACATCCATGCGCTCGAGGTGAAGGGCGCGATCGAGTTCGTCGGCCAGCAGCCGGCCGATCTCGTCGGCGCCCTGGGCCTCGAAACTGCCCTCGGCCACGGCCAGCAGGGTACGACGCGCGTCGAATCGCTCGCGGAAGAAGGTGCGGTCGATCGCATCCCGTGCTCGGGTACGCGCGCGGAGCGCCACGATGCCCAGAGCCATCGCCCCGAGCACGGCGAGCAGGCGCGATCCGGTCGTGACGTCGGCCAGGGTGTCCCCGCGCCAGCGGTAGATGTTCCAGGCGACCCACACGAAGGGAAAGGCCGCGACCAGGTTCACCGACCCGCGTGCCAGGCCGACCTGGGCAGCCTGGCGAAGCAGCACCTGCACCGGCAGCGCGCGATCCACCAGCACCGCGTAGCCCGTGGCCAGAGGCAGAGAGAGGATCAGCAGTTGGATTGCCGGCAGGATCACGGCCTTGCCGCCCGCGTCGAACCAGTCGGCAAAGGCCGGCGACAGCACCATCGCGAGTACGTAGAGGCCGATGGGCACCACCGCCCCGACCAACGCCGCCGCGAAGATGGCGAGGCGCCGGCGCTCGGCTTCGGGCACCCGGCGGGTGCGCCACACGAGGAACGGCAGCGCTGGGAGCAGGGCGCCGTAGACCAGGCTCCAGTACGGGCTACGCGTGTCGTTGGCGTCGAACATGCCGAGCCACGCGCCCGCGCCGAAGAAGACCGCGACGTTCGCGGCACACAGGAACGCGCCGAGCGCCAGCGTCGCGAGTACGGCGGCCCGTGCCACGAATCGCGACCGGGGTGACGTGATGCCGCGCGGGAAGCGCTCGAAGAAGCGCCACGCATAGAGCGCCAGGAACGCGTCCACGCGGATGCTCCGCAGGAAGCCCAGGGCCCAGGGCTCGCCGAGCACTGCTTCGAGGTGCCCGGTCGGCGCCCGCGCGAAACTGGTGGCCACCAGCCCGAACACCACGGCCAGCGACACCACCCGCGCATCGCCGCGCGAGCCCGCAAGCAGCGCCACGGCGGACGCCGCGAACACCGCCGACTGGAGCGCCTGCACCCAAGGCGGCAGCCCCGCCGCCACGCGCGTGCCGTCGACGTAGAACGCCAGCACGCCCGCCTCGCCAGCGAGCACCTGAAGCGCCGCCACACCGAGGACGAACCACGTGAGGGCGCGCATGGGGGTCAGGGGCCGTGGGCCTCCGTCAGGCGCAGGCGCCGGACATCATCGTGAAGTCGAGCCCCTTCTTCTTGGCGAGCCTCTTCCCTGCTTCGTGGGTCTGGCACCAGGCCCTGTGGAAGTGCGACTCGTGAATGGTCCCGTCGAGCTCGGCCCTCAGCGCTGCTGCGCGCCCTGCACGGTAGGCGCATTGCCCCACCTCGTCTTTGGGCCACGGGACCATCGTCTGCACGTTGCCCTTGACGTAGTAGCGGCTGTGCAGCCGCCCGCAGTCGATGATGGCTCGATGGAACCTCATGCGTCGGTTCCTGCTGTAGACGCCGACCATGAATCGGAACCACAGGTGAGAGCCGATCTTCTCGGCCGTCTCGTCGTCCTGGTCAGTCAGCGGTGCTGACTTGCCGGTCTTTGGAAAGGCATCCCATCCCCGCCTGAAGGCGGCGCGTGTGATCGTCGAGCCGGTTCGATGCTGAACCGCCTCACCTGCCATGTCCTTCCATCGTCGCCGATAGTCGCCGAAACTCGCGTACATGAACTGCCGGAGCCCGATGCTCTCGATCTCCTCGCGGATCCACCCTCGCTCCTGGCTGCGCGCCCACTCGATCGCAGCGAAGTCGATATCCGTCGCGTCCGGCTGGACGACACGGGCGTAGATCGACCAGAGGAGCCCGAGGACGATCTCCGTCCCCTCATCGACCGGGCCGAGCGAGGCGTCCTGGACCCCCGGACAGCTGAGTCTTGCAGCCTCCTCGAACCCTTCCTCGCGAGCGATGCGCTCCATTTCTAGCGTGTGCTCGTCGACTGGAGTCTCGGAGTCGCAGCGCGCGGCCACGGCAACCGAACTCGCGGCCACGGCCGCGCCCACCAGGAATCCCCTGCGATCGATCCGGACATCCTCGGCCATCCCTACCTCCATTCGCGTCGGACGGCGATTCTCCGACGCGGACGGCCGCCGAGTCAAGCGGCGCGGTGCGCCTAGCCGAGTTCGTCTCGCAGCTTCTTCGGCGCACTCCGCCGCCAGACCGTCTCGAGCAGGTGGGCGAGGTCGCCGGGTGCGACCTCGTCGAGGCGCACCAGGACGGCGCCATGGCCGTCGTAGTGGGGCGTGGTGTGATACACCCGCGGCCTCGCCTCCATCAGCAGCTCCTTCTCGTCGATCGTGGTCAGCACGACGAGCGAGGTACCCGAGTCGTGGACGCGCGCCACGAGCTTCTTGCGCACCCGCCAGGCCGGCGTGCCGTAGGAGGTGCCCTCCTCCATTCCCGGCAGACCGAGGGCGATCTTGCGGATGCCCGCGAGCGTCACGCCCTTGCGCTTCGAGCGGGCGGCAGCCTTGCGCGCCGTCACGGCTCGGCTGCGACCGGCCCCGGCTCGCGAAAGTAGGTCTTGCCGAGAAGCCGCACGAAGTCGGGGTCGTGGAGCGGGTCGGCCGGCGCGTCGCACGGCAGGCCGCGCTGGGCCAGGTCGCCCAGGAAGCGATCGACCACCGTCGACAGATCGAGCGCGCCCCGGCCGGTGTCCACGTCACGCGCGGCCTCGGCGTCGCGCAGCACGTAGGCCTTCCACGAGACGCTGATGCGCAGCTCGCGCCACGGGAACGACGCGAGTTCGCTGCCGCCGTCTTCGATGGCCCAGTCCTCACCACCCCGGTGCACGAGACGGCTCTCGAGCGTCATGCCCTGCACGATCCCGCGCGCAGGGTCACCGACCGGTCGCACGCGGTGATGCATGCGGTCGTTGTCGCCGAGCAGGGCCGTATTGTGGATGCGGCCCTCGTGCACACGCGACGAAGCGTCGGGCCCCTCGGGCCAGTACTCGAGCCCACCGTCGCTGCCCTCGTAGAACCAGCAGACCGCGGTGGCGATGGGGATGCGCTCTTCCTCGAAGAGCCCCGAGTGCCCCATGGCGGACAAGAGCCATACGGGATGGCGCGAGCGGTCGATGCCGCGAAATGCGGGCACGTCGGTGTGCCCCTGGCCCTGGTGGAACGGAAGCTGCCACGTGAGATTCGCGTACACGGCCAAGGGCCGGACGACCGATCCGTCGAAGAGCTTGCCCGCCGCTTCGATCAAGGCGGGGTGATGCAGCAGCGGTGCGACCCCGTCGATGCGCGGCGCGCCCTCGGTCGCCCAGTCGCCGCGAAAGACCGGCGCGACGAACATGCGCTGGGCATCCTTGCGGCCCGACAGCGCACCGTACTCGGCGGCGTTGTCGAAGTAGCGCTGCACCGGCGCGTAGGGCGCGTTCGCCACGACCAACCGCCGCACCCGATCGGGATCCTCGAGCAGCGGATCCAGCGCGATGGGCGGCTTGGGAAGCCCACTCACTCGGCGCGGCCACCGCCCTCGCGAAGGCCAGCGAGGGCCAGGTCGACGATGGGGTCGACCATGTCGGGCCGAAGCCGCGCCCCGGTGAAGAACAGGCGCACGGCAATGGGACCCACGACCAGGTCGGCCGCGAGCCGCAGATCGAGTCCGGCGGGCAGCTCGCCGCGCGCGACCGCGCGCTCGAGGGCGCGGCGGAGCGGCTCGCGACGGCCCTTCATGATCGGCTCGAACCCCTCGGACAGTTTGGGGTCGTGGGCGCGCTCGGCCGCCAGGCTGGGCAGCACGCTCGCCAGCGGCGTGCGGTTGAAGGCCTCGATGTAGCCGCGCAGCATCGCCTTCAGGTCGCCCGACACGCTGCCGGTGTCCTGGTCTTCGAGCCCCGGCAGCTGGCCGAAGGCCTCGACCACCAGCGGCAGCTTCGAGGCCCAGCGGCGGTAGATCGTGGCCTTGCCCACGCCCGCGCGGCCGGCCACGCCCTCGACGGTGAGGGCCGAGTAGCCCACCTCGGAGAGCAGCGAGAGGGTGGCCTCGAGAATGGCCTGGTGCGCCTCCTCGCTTCGCGGTCGTCCTGCGCTCGGGCTCTCGGCGTTGACGGTCACCGGGCCTCCGAAGGCTGAAATCTCTTTGATTTCCGGGCTATTGGCGCCTCGGGGCACTCGGTTCCGCCCGACGGGAATTACGATACTATACGTTCCGTTCTCATTCATCCCCGGCCCCGCCGGACCCTTCGGCCCGGGCTTCGCGCCCGCCGCCTGGGCGCGGCCCGCCGGCAGCAGGAGGATCTGCCCATGGCAAGCGCCCCCGCCCAGTGGGATCTCGAGGTCGACGTCGCGTGCGTGGGCTCGGGTCTCGGCGCGCTCTCGGCGGCCATCACCGCCCACGATCTCGGCGCGTCGTGCGTCGTGCTCGAGAAGGCCGACAAGCTCGGCGGCCTCTCGGGCTTCGGCGGCGGCGAGGTCTTCGTCCCGGCCAACCGCTGCATGAAGGAGCTCGGCCTCGACGACACCCTGGACGAGGGCCGTGCCTACTACGAGTTCGTAGCGGCCGGCTTCCAGAGCCAGCCCCACATGGACAAGCTGCTCGCCACCATGCACGAGGCCATCGACTACATGGGCGAGAAGGCGGGCGTGTCGTGGAAGGCGTGCCAGGGACTTCCCGACTACTACTACGCCGACGCGCCGGGCTCGAAGGCGAGCGGCCGCTACCTGTCGGTCGACCTGTTCGACGCCAAGACGCTGGGTGAGTGGCAGCAGAAGACCTGGCTCACGCCGATCATGCCTCCGGGTGCGCTGCACGAGGAGATGTACGCGTGGGGCGGTCTCGCCAAGGTGACCGAGTGGGACTACGAGCTGCTGGGCCAGCGCATCGCCGAAGACCTGCGCAGCTTCGGCCCGGGCATGATGGGCTTCTTCGTGAAGGCGGCCGTGATCGATCGCCAGATCCCGGCGCACACGGAGACGCCGGTACGCGAACTCGTCACCGACGACGCCGGGGCGGTGATCGGCGTGCGCTGCGAGAAGGGCGGCAGCGACTTCTTCGTGCACGCACGCAAGGGCGTGGTACTCGCGGTCGGCGGCTACGACCACAACAAGCCCATGGCCACCATGTTCGAGGAGATGGAGGACTGGAACGGCGTGTTCCCGGCCTACCTCGACGGCGACCATCTGGTGATGGGGCCCGAGATCGGCGCGGCCATCGCCTCGGTGCCCAACACCAACCTGGCGCTCTTCTACGGCTACCAGATTCCGGGCGAGGAGGTCGACGGCCGCCCGCTCTGGCGTTCGTCGTGGGAAGGCGGCTGCCCCCACGCGATCTGGGTGAACAAAGAAGGCCAACGATTCTGCGACGAGTCGTTCTACAAGGACTACCAGCCGCGCATTCGCGAATGGGACGGCAAGAAGCAGGAGCAGCCCAACACCGACATCTGGCTGGTGTTCGACGGCAACTACCGCGAGCGATACCCGCTGGGGTCGTTCATGCCGGGCCAGCCGCTGCCGGACGAGATGGTGGTCGTGGCCGACAGTCTCACCGAGCTGGCGCAGCGCATGGAGGTGCCCGCCAGCAACCTCGAGGCCACGGTGGCGCACTTCAACGAAGGCGCCGAGAAGGGCGAAGATCCGGACTACGGCAGGGGCAGCATGCCCTGGGCGATCCGGCTGGTGGGCGACGAGTCGTATCCGAACCCGCTGCTCGGCCCGCTCACCAAGGGGCCCTACCACGCCGTGCGCCTGCGCCCGGTGTCGGTGGGCATCAACTCCCACGGCCTGCGCTGGAACCTCGACGCGCAGGTCGAGCACGTGCGTGGCCACGCGATCCCCGGCTTCTACACCGTGGGCAATTCGGCCGCGCTCCTCGACATCGGGGGCGGCTACCAGAGCGGCACCTCGAACAGCCGCGCGATCACCTGGGGCTACGTCGCCGGCCGACACGCCGCCGGGCAGGCGGCACGCTAGGCATGCCCGAGGTCGAGTACACGACCACGGCCAAGCTACCGGTGGACACCATCTGGGACTTCGTCCAGGAGATGGACAACTGGGCGCCGTTCGTGGCCGGCTACCAATCGCACGAGAAGCTCTCCGAGAAGGAGAGCACCTGGACGCTCAAGGGAGACGTGGGCGTGATGGCGCGCACGGTGAAGTTCCAGGTGTTGATCGAAGAGTGGGCCGGACCCGAGCGGGTGACCTTCAGCCTGAAGGGCCTGAACGAGGTGATGGAGGGCAGCGGCACCTTCCAGCTCGCGCCCTACGAAGACGAGACGGCGGCGCCGGCGGCGGGCGAACCCGCACCGCCCACGGGAGGCCTGCTGTCGCGTCTGTTCGCCGCGATCGCGCGCTTCTTCTACGGCCTGGTGCACGGCCGGGCCGAGCGCGCCCAGAGCGCCGACGCCGGCCCCGCGGCCGGCACCAGCCGACTGACCTTCCATCTGCGCGTCGACCCGGGAGGGCCCATGGCCCCGATGGTGAACGCGATGATGAAACCCATGCTCACCCCGGCGGCCGAGGGCCTCGCCAACCAGATCATGGCGACGCTCGAGAAACGCCACGGACTCGAGTAGCCAACGACCCTGAGCCACGTGCTCCCCAGGAGACCCGTATGAGCGACCTGCACTACGACCCCTTCTCCGAAGAGGTCATCCAGAACCCGCACCCGGTCTACGCGCGCCTGCGTGAAGAAGCGCCCTGCTACCACCTGAAGAACGAGAAGTACGAGGCCTACGCGCTTTCGCGCTTCGAAGACATCTGGCAGGCCAGCATGGACGCGGAGAACTACTCCGCCGCCAAGGGCACCACCGCATCGCACCTGCTGACCAAGGTGCAGCCCGTAACGCCCATGGTGAACATGATGGACCCGCCGACGCACACCGAGCTGCGCTCGAAGATCTCCCGGTACTTCACGCCGGGCGTGGTGCGCCGCAACGCGGACAAGGTGCAGGCCTTCGTGGACGAGGCCTTCGCCCCGATCCAGGACGGCGCGGGCGCCGACCTCTTCAACGAGTTCGCCACCAAGGTGTCGGTGAAGGTCGCCTGCCTCGCCAATGGCTTCCCCATGGAAGACGCCGACATGCTGAACGAGCTGGTCTGGCGGTTCTTCGGCCGAGAAGAGGGCGTCGAGGGAATGACCGCCGACGGGCTGGCCGCCATGAACGAGCTCTTCGTCTACTTCGCCGAACTCATCCAGAAGCGCCGCGCCGCGGGCACCGAGGACGGCAGCGTCATCGACCTGGTGGTGAACACCGAGATCGGCGGCCGCAAGTTCGCGGACGAAGAAGCGGCCTCGCACCTGTCGATGTTCATCATCGGCGGCGCGGAGACGTTCCCGAAGACCTTCGCCAGCGGCGTGCACCGGCTCTGGCAGCACCCCGACCAGCGCGCCGAACTGGTGGCCGACCCGTCGCTCATCCCGAACGCCTACCAGGAGATCCTGCGATACGACATGCCGACGCAGTTCCTGATGCGGGTCACCACCAACCCCGTGAGCTTCCACGGCGTCGAGATCCCCGCCGACAAGCCCATCATGTTCCTCTACCCCTCGGCCAACCGGGACCCGCGCGAGTTCGAGAACGCCGACACGTTCGACATCCATCGAACCTCCCCGCGCATCCTGACCTTCGGCCACGGCGTGCACGCGTGCATCGGGCTGCACTGGGCCAAGCTCGAGGGCAAGCTCTGCTTCGAGAAGCTGCTGGGCTTCGCCCCCGAGTACGAGGTGCAGGAGTCGAAGCTCGAGCGCATCCGCACCGAGTTCGTGCAGGGCTGGGAGTCGATGCCGGTGGAATTCAACCGCTAGCTCGCGCGCGCCACCGTGTCCGACCTGCGTGGACGGGCCCTATGGGTCGTCCTCGGTTGCCTCGTCTGCCAGCTCGGCCTCGGCTACAGCTACGTCTACGGCCCGCTGCTGCTCGACATCACCGAGGCGCTCGACCTCACCCGCGCGCAGTTCTCGTCCGCGCGGGCGCCGCTGCTGCTGGTGATCGCCCTGGGCAGCCCCCTGGCGGGTGCCGCCGCCGTACGCTTCGGCGCACGCCCGGTGCTGCTACTCGCGACCGTGCTGCTCGCCGCAACGTTCGTGCTTCTCTCGCGCATGCAGTCGCTGGCGGAGCTCTACGTCGCCAACGTGATGCTCGGGCTCTTGATGGTGGGCTTCGGCGACATCGTGATCGGGGCCGTCGTCGCGAGCTGGGTGGCACGCGGCCGCGGGCTCGCACTGGGCATCGTCTACACGGGCTCGAACCTGGGTGGGATGATCCTGGCGCCAACCGTGGCCCGGCTCGCAGAGGCCTCCGACTGGCGGCAGGCGCTGCTGGTGCTCGGCCTGGGCGGCGCCCTGGTGATCCTGCCCTTCGCCGCCTTCGTCGTTCGCGAGCGCCGCGAGCCACCGCGGCCCGCGGGCGACCCTGGCCCTGCGGCCTCCCCCACCGCCGAAGGGCTCGCCCTGCACGCAGCCGAAGGGCTCGACCTGCGCGCGGCGCTCCGCACCCGCAGCTTCTGGGTGCTCGCGGTCTCGCTCTTCGCCTTCTTCGTCTACTTCCTGGGCATCGTCGAGCATCTGGTGGCCGCACTCGTCGAGCAGGGTCTGTCGCGCGGCGACGCGGCGGACTGGTTCGGCGTCGCCATCGGGATGGGGCTGGTGAGCAAGGTTGCCATGGGCCTGGTGGCCGACCGGCTCACCCCGCGCACGGCGCTGCTGGCCAACCAGGCGCTGCTCGCCGTCTCGGCCGGGATCCTGTTGCTCGTGCCCGCTCCCGGCTCGATTCCAGCGTTCGTCGCCACCTACGGGTTCGCCGCGGCCGCGCGCGACGTGGTGTTTCCCCTGGCCGTCGCCCACTGCTTCGGCGTGCGCCACATGGCGCAGATCTACGGCACCCTGATGCTGGTGCTGGCGCCCGCGGGCACCCTGGGCGCGCTCATTCCCGCATGGATCCACGACCGCACCGGCAGCTACGACACGGCATTCGGGGGCTACGCTGTCGCAATGGCCCTCGTGTTGGGCTCGCTGTTCTGGATCCGGCGCGAGCACGGCCGCGACGCGCAGGGGGTGTCGGGATGAGCGCGCGCATCGGGGCGACGACATGACTGAGCGCATCGGCTGCTCGATCACCGTCTCGGGGCTGTCGCACCTGTTCGCGGGCGACGCACGTGGGCTGGTCGAACTGGCCCGCATGACCGACGACCTGGGCATCGATCAGCTGCTGCTGCCGGACCACCTCGCAATCGGACCGCGCACCGATCGCTACCCCTACGGCCGCTTCCCGTTGCCCGACGACGAGCCGTGGCCCGAGCCGCTGGTCGTGCTCGCCTCGCTCGCTTCGGTCACGACTCGCGTTCGCCTGGGTACCGGGGTGCTGATCGCGCCGCTGCGGCCGCCGCTGCTTCTCGCCAAGCAGGCCGCGACGCTCGACCAGCTCTCCGGCGGCCGGCTCGATCTGGGCGTGGGCGTCGGTTGGCAGGCCGAAGAGTTCGCCGGCGTGCGGCCCTTCGAGAAGCGCTGGCGCACCCTCGACGAGACGCTTCGCGCCTGCCGCGCACTCTGGTGCGAAGACCCTTCGACCTTCTCCTGGGACGGCGCGAAGGTCGAAGCGCTGCGCGCCTTTCCGAAGCCGCTGCAGGCGGGCGGCGTCCCCGTCTGGCTCGGGGTGGCGCCCACCGCCGCGGGTTCGCGCCGCATCGCCGAGCACGCCGTGGGCTGGATGCCGATGGATGGCTCGCCCGAGGCCCTGCGCGCCGGCCTCGCCCCCGTGCGCCAGGCGCTCGCCGAAGCCGGGCGTAGCCACGAGGGTTTTGGCGTGCGCGCACACGCGCCGATCGTTCTCGATGCCGATCGACGTCCGGATCTCGAGCGCACGTTGAACCGCCTGCCCGAGCTCGCCGAAGCGGGCGCGACCCTCGCGTCGTTCGCGGTCGCCGCCTTCTGCCGCACGCCCGAATCGGTGCGGCCCTTCGTCGAACGGCTGGCCGAGGCCACGAGATGAACGCCACACCTTCCAGGGCCTACGCACGCTACGTGCTCACCGTCCTGTTCGTCGTCTACGTCTTCAACTTCATCGATCGGCAGGTGCTGGCCATGGTGATCGAGGACGTGAAGGCCGAGATGCAGCTCTCGGACACCATGCTCGGCCTGCTGCTCGGCCCGGCCTTCACGCTCTTCTACACCCTCGCGGGAATCCCCATCGCGCGGCTCGCCGACCGCAGCAACCGCCGCAACATCGTGGCCGCGGGGCTCGCGGTCTGGAGCGCCATGACCGCGGTCTGCGGGCTCGCCGGAAACGCCTTGCATCTGGCGCTGGCGCGCTTCGGCGTGGGGATCGGCGAGGCCGCCGGCACCCCACCGAGCCACTCGATGATCTCGGACTACTTCCCGCCCGAACGGCGCGCCACGGCGCTCTCGATCTACGGCATGGGCATCTACCTGGGCGTGATGTTCGGTTTCATGGGCGGCGGCCTGATCCGCGACTGGTCGGGAGACTGGCGCACACCGTTCTACGTGCTGGGCGCCGCGGGCCTTCCGCTCGTCGCGCTGCTGCTGTTCACCGTGCGCGAGCCGGCCCGAGGCGCCGCCGAACATGGGGCGGTCGACACCGAGACCCCGCCCCTGCGCGAGGTGCTGCGCACCCTCGGCACCCAGCGATCGTTCGTGCTGCTCACCCTGGCCGCGTGCTTCCAGGCCCTCGCGGGCTATGCCGTGCTCTCGTGGGGCGCCGCGTTCCTGATGCGGGTCCACGCGCTCGACTTCAGCCAGGTGGGCGTATCGTTCGGCCTGGTGGCCGGCGTGGGCGGAGCGGTCGGCGTCTCGGTAGGCGGCGTCCTGTCGGACCGGCTCGGCGCGCGCGACGCGCGCTGGTACGTGTGGCTCCCCGCCATCGTGTCGGTGGTCGCGGCGCCCTTCGCGCTGCCCTTCTACCTCGCGAGCGACGTCACCCTCGCACTGGGCTTCTTCGCCATCTACTACACGATCAACAACATGTACGTGGGCGCCCTCTGGTCGGTGGCCCAGGGGTTGGTCAAGGTGCGCATGCGCGCGCTGGCCTCGGCCACGCTGCTCACCGTGCTCAACATCGTGGGCATGGGGCTCGGGCCCTTCCTCGTGGGCTTCCTCAACGAAACGGCCTTTGCATGGGCGGGCGACGAGGCGATCCGATACTCGCTGCTGGTCACTGCCGGCATCGGAGCGATCGCCGCGGTCTTCTTCGTGCTCTGCGGCCGAGGGCTACGCGAAGACCTGGCGCGCGCCGCCGGGTCGGGCGAGGCGCAGGGCTAGAGGCGCCAGCGCGGCTCGGCCGGATCGAGCGGATCGCCCGGCCCACGGCCGCCCGCATCGCGCGCGTCGGCGCCGACCGACCAGAGCATCCGACGTTCGGGGGCGTAGCGCAGGGGCTGGCCGTCGAAGGCGTCGCGCGGGATGGCCGGCAGCAGGTCGGGCACCAGCTGATCCAGCGACGCCGGTAGCGCGCCGTGCCGTGCCTCGTGAGCGCGCACTGCGAGGGTCGCCTGGACGGCGCCGAGCTTGGTGTCGACCAGGCAGCGCCGCTCGTGCACGCGCCGCGCATCGGGCCGTCCCACCTCGAAGAGCACCTCTCCGGCGCCGTTGGGCGCCAGGAAGATCCGCAGCTTTCGCAGGAAGGTCATGTCCTCGCCGCGCATGCGCGGGATCACCATCTGGGTGCAGGGTCGTGCCGACTCGCGAGCGAGATGATCGAAGTGCGCCGCAAAGCGGTTGAGCGTGCGGTTGGGATGAAGTGCCCAGTTTGCCGCGGCGTCGAGGTCTCCGCCCCAACCGTCGACGAGCGCCGCGCGGAGCGCGCGGTACTCGCCGGCCCACACACGCGGCCAGGTGTTCGTGCCCGTGCGCAGGTCGTCGAGTCTCGCGACCAGCTCTCGCGCTTCGGGCTCGGAGAGAGGTGCTTCGAGCGCGAAGTCACGCAATCCGTCCAGCGCCAGGCTTCGCATCTCGAGACCCATCAAGCCGTGGAGCAGGGCACCGCCCTCGGCGGCCTCGACGCGATGACCGAGTCGGGCCGCGCGCTCGAAGTCGACGAGCGCTTCGGCTCGGCGGCCGTCGTCGGCTTCGAGCCTTGCGCGCACCACGAGCAGGGCTGCCAATGCGCGCCAGCGCCTTACCTCGGCCGGGTCGTCGAGCAAGAGATCCTCGGGCCGCAGCTGGAAGCGGGGCGCCTCGAGCACGGCTTCGACGCCAGCCAGCGCCCCCCGGTTGCGCGCGACCCAGGCCGTGGCCCTTGCTGCGGGCGCCCCGGCGATCGCCTTCGGCGTCTCGGGCATGTCGTCGAGCCGCAGCCGGCTCGCGGCCTCGCCCAACCGCTCTCGCCCGTTGAGGGCAGCCCTCACGGGCTCGGGCGTCCGCCCGAGCTCGCCCTCTTCGAGTGCGGGCACGTCGCGGCCCTGCACCCAGACAACACCGGGGAGCAAGAGCAGGAACACCAGACCGACGGCGAAGAGCGCCCGGGGCATCCCGGCTCCATCGACCGGACGCCCTCTCCACTTGGGCGCTCGCGGCGCGGTTGGACCCAAGCGTTCGCGAGGGGCCGGGCGGGCCTAGTTGCGCCCCGTGAGTGACACCAGCATCGAGCCCCCCACCACCAGGCTCGCGCCGACCAGGCTCGCCGCGCCGACGTGTTCGGCGGCCACCCACTCGGGCAGCAACCAGGCGCCGGCGAGCGTGAAGCCGAGCGTGGCCAGCGGCGTGAGCGAGAGCAGCGCCGAGACGCGCGATGCCTGCCAGTGCTCGAGGGCGGCGGCGAAGGTGCCGTAGGCCACCAGCGTATTCGCGCCCGTGAACAGCAGCGCCGCGAGCCCGACTGAAGAGAGGTCGCGCAATCCCGACGGCGCGGCCCCGAAGCTGAAGCACGCGAAGCACCCCAGGTAGATGCAGAGCATGATCTCCTGGGAGGAGAGCGTGCGGAGCAGCTGCTTCTGGGCGAGGCCGTAGACCGCCCAGGTCGACGAGGCGAGCGTCATCGCCGCGACACCTTGCAGGTAGCCCTCGGTGCCCGTCGAGCCTGCCAGCGCCCGCAGCTGACCCTGGAAGAACAGGCCGAGTCCGGCGACCAGCACCCCCACGCCCAGCCACTGGCCCCGGGTGAAGCGTTCGCGGAAGACGACGATCCCGCCCATCGCGAGCAACAAGGGTGCCGCCTGGATCAGCACCTGGGCGTTGGCCGGGGAGGTGAGGTCGAGCCCGACCAGATAGGCGAGGTAGTTGGCCGCGAGACCCGCCGTGGCGACGACCAGCAGCACCAGGCCGCCGCGGCCCAACCGGTGGACGGGCGGCAGGCCGCGCCGCGCGCCGAGCAGCGCCCCCAGCGCCAGCCCCGAGAACCCGAATCGAAACCACGTGATCGTGACCGGGTCGAGTTCGGCGAGCACCAGCTCGAGTGCGAGCGGCAGTACCCCCCAGAGCACCACCGTGGTGCCGGCCAGGGCCAGGCCCAGCGCGGTTCGTCCAGAAGGCTGATGCAGCTCCAAGGCGGGGACCCCTGGCCCCGGGGCCGTGGAGGGAGCGCGCAGTCTAGCCCCGGGCCGATGAAGGAGGCCTTGCCGCATACCGTGGAGGGGGTGGCTGCCCGTTCGGCCACGCGGGTTTCCACCCGGCCGATCCGCACTAGAATCCCGCCACAATCACGTCGGACCGTGCCGACCCGCTGTGAGGGCCCCCCTCGCATCGCGGGCCGGCCTTTCGGCGTTGCGCGCGCGGCAACGGGGCCGCGCTGGAGGCCGCCGATGGCGCAGATCCAGGTCGAAGGGCTGACCAAGACGTTCCAGATCGCGAAACGCCGGGCCGGCATGCTCGGTGCGCTCGCGGGCGTGGTGCGGCGCGAACACCGTGAGCTCGTCGCGCTCGACGCCATCACGTTCGAAATCGGCCAGGGCGAGCTGATCGGCTACGTGGGACCGAACGGCGCGGGCAAGTCGACCACGATCAAGATTCTCTCGGGCATCCTGGTGCCCGACGCGGGCCATTGCGAGGTGCTGGGCTTCGTTCCCTGGCGCGAGCGGCGACGTTATGTGGCCGCCATCGGCGTGGTCTTCGGTCAGCGCACCCAGCTCTGGTGGGACCTTCCGGTCGTCGAGTCGTTCGACCTGCTGCGCTCGATCTACCACGTGGATGATGCGTCCTACCGCAGGACGCTCGACGAGATGGTGAGCCTGCTCGATCTCGAGCCGCTGCTCGACACACCGGTTCGCCAGCTCTCGCTGGGCCAGCGCATGCGGTGCGATCTGGCGGCATCGCTGTTGCACGAGCCGTCGCTGCTCTTCCTGGACGAGCCGACCATCGGTCTCGACGCACCCTCGAAGCTGGCGGTGCGCGACTTCGTGAAGCGGCTGAACCGCGATCGCGGGGTGACCGTGATCCTCACCACCCACGACATGGACGACATCGAGACGCTCTGCGAGCGGGTCATGGTGATCGGAGACGGGCGCATCCTGCAGGACGGGTCGCTGGCCGATCTGCGCGAACGCGTCTCGCCCGAGCGACGCCTGATCGTGGACCTCGAGGACCCGGAGGTCACGCTCGACGCCCCGGGTGCGCGGGTGATCTCTCGCGAAGGGCCGCGCTGGGAGCTCGCGTTCGACCCCCGTGTCGTCTCGCCGGCCCAGCTGATCACGCAGGTGGCGAGCCGACACGCGGTGCGGGACCTCTTCGTCGAGAACCCTCCGATCGAGGAGGTGATCACCGAGATCTACGACCACGGCGGGCTCGCGTCATGACGGCCGCCGCCCTGTCCGGCTACCGGGCGCTCCTGTCCGCGCGCTACCGGATGGTGCTGCAATACCGCGCGGCAGCCGCCGCCGGCATCGCCACCCAGTTCTTCTGGGGCGTGATCATGATCATGGTGATGGAGGCCTTCTTTGCGGTGGGGGTCGCCCCACCGATGAGCTTCGCCGCGACGGTCTCCTACATCTGGCTGGGCCAGGCGCTGCTGGCGCTGCAACCCTGGAACCACGATCGCGAGCTCGAAGCCATGGTCCAGAAGGGCCACGTGGCCTACGAGCTGCTGCGACCACTCGACCTCTACACCCTCTGGTTCGTGCGCGCCGTCGCCTGGCGCACGGCCGGGGCCTCGCTGCGCGCGATCCCCATCGTGCTGGTCGCGGGCCTGCTGCTGCCTGTGATGGGCGGCGAACGCTGGGCGCTCGGGCCGCCGGCCGGTGCCGAGGCTGCGCTCGGCTTCGCCGTGGCCCTGCTCGGGACGATCGCGCTGGGCGGTGCGATCACCACCCTCGTGCACGTGTCGCTGCTCTGGACGATCTCGGGCGAGGGCCTCGCGCGCGTCATGCCCTCGCTGGTGATCTTCTTCTCGGGCATGGTCGTGCCCATCCCGTTCTTCCCCGATTGGATCCAGCCGCTGTTCGCCTGGCTGCCCTTTCGGGGGCTCGCGGACGTGCCCTTCCGGCTCTACACCGGGCACATCCCACCGAGCGAAGCATTGCCCACGCTGGCGCTGGTGGCGGCGTGGGCGCTCGCCCTGGTCGCGCTGGGCCGCTGGCTGATGGCGCGAGGTGCCCGTCGCCTCGTGGTGCACGGGGGTTAGGCCATGCGGGGCAGCACCCTCTACCGGCGCATGGTCGCGGTCAGCATCCGCGCGCAGATGCAGTACCGGGCTTCGTTCCTGTTGCTGTCGCTCGGGCAGGCGGGCGTGACGGTGATCGAGTTCTTCGGCATCTGGGCGCTCTTCGACCGCTTCGGGCGCCTGCCCGACTGGACCCTGGCTGAGGTCGCCGTGTTCTACGGCGTGGTGAACGTGGCGTTCTCGTTCTCGGACGCCGTATCGCGCGGCTTCGACCTGTTCGGGCAGGACGTTCGCCAGGGCGACTTCGATCGGGTGCTGGTGCGACCACGCAGCTCGCTGCTCCAGGTGGCGGGCAGCCGATTCGCGATCCACCGCATCGGGCGCTTGATCCAGGGGGCCGTGGTGCTCGCGGTGGGCCTATCCCAGGTCGAGTCGCAGATGGGGCCGGTCGAAGGCCTGCTGCTCGTCTTCGCGATCGCAGGCGGCGCCGCCCTGTTTCTCGGCCTGGTCGTGCTTCAGGCCACGCTCGCGTTCTGGAGCACGGAGACCCTCGAGCTCATGAACACGATGACGTATGGCGGCGTGCAGACGGCGCAGTACCCGATCGCGATCTACCGCGAGGCCTTCCGGCGCTTCTTCACCTTCGTCGTACCGTTGGCGTGCGTGGCCTACTTCCCGGTGGTGGCGGTGCTGGGCCGGCCCGACCCCCTGGGCTCGCCCTTCTGGTTCCAGTGCGTAGCGCCGCTCGCGGGCTTCGCCTTCCTGTTCGCCAGCTTTGGCGTCTGGCAGATCGGCGTCCGGCACTACACCTCGACGGGGAGCTAGGCGCCGGCGGGCGCGGGTCAGGCCAGGATCTTCTGCCAGCCCGTTTCGTGGGGCGCCATGAACACCACGCGCAGCTTCATGGCGCTGTGCAGCCAGACCCCATCGACCCTTTGGTAGGCGTCGTCTTCGGTCCCCACGAGCCACTGGGGTCGGCCGTCCTGGGTGGTGCACGGCGAGAGGATGTCCCAGCGGGCGGTGGCGCGGTCGCCGTCGACCTCGACCTGTGGCTTCAGGAAGAAGTGCCACGAGAAGCGCAGCGTCGGTTGGCGCATGCGTTCGTAGAGGGCCTCTCGCCCCTCGCAGACGCCGAGTGCAGGGCCACCGTCCCAGACCGCGTCCTCGGTGAACAGATCGGCGATGCGGCGCGCCGCGGCATCCAGCGCGTCGCCCTCGAGGGCCGCGCCCCGGTGGTAGCGCGCGTCCACGAGTTCGGCGTACCGGGCCTTCAGCCGCTGGATGGCGAGCGCGTCCTCGACGGCGAGCAGCCGCTGCTCGAGCGCCTCGAGGCGCGCTTCGGGGCCCTCGGCGGGCGCGGGGGGTTCGGTCATCGGGCGCGGGTCCTCCGGGTTGCGGGCAAGCATGGGCGACCCGCCCCGGCGCTGCAAACGCCCGACCTTGCTATGGTTTCCGGCCGTGAGCTGGAAGGACGAGGTCGACGAGATCGAGCGCCGCCGCGCGCTGGCCGCCGAGGGCGGTGGCAAGGACGCGCGCGACCGCCAGCATGCGCGCGGGCGCGGCACGGTGCACGAGCGCATCGCATCGCTGGTCGACGGCGAGAGCTTCCGGCCCTTTGGCGAGATGGCGGGCCGCGCCGAGCCCGGCGCCGAGGGCGAGCCGTCGGCGTTCACCCCCGCGGCCCTCGTGGCGGGCACCGCCCGCATCGGCGGGCGCCCGGTGGTGGTCGCCGGCGACGACTTCACGATCCAGGGCGCGGCCTACACCCCGGCCGGCCTCAAGAAGGTGCAGCGCGCCGACGGGCTCGCCATCGAGCGGCGCGTGCCGCTGGTGCGGCTGCTCGAAGGCGGCGGGGCTTCGGTCTCGGGATCGTACGAGAGCCGCGGCCGGTCCGGATACGACCTGACGCAGCCCCCGCCCATGAACCTGCTGGCCATGGAGGCGCTGGCGACGGTCCCGGTGGCCTGCGCCGCGCTCGGCCCCTGCGCGGGCTACCCGGCCGCGCGACTGGTCGCCTCGCACCTCTCGGTGATGACCAAGGGGACGGCGCAGGTGCTGACCGGGGGACCCGTGCTGGTCGAGCGCGCGCTGGGCCAAAAGATGGACAAGGAAGAGCTGGGCGGCTGGCGGGTGCACGCGCGCAGCGGCGTCGTGGACAACGTCGCCGAGGACGAGACCGACGCGCTGGCGCAGATCCGCACCTTCTTGTCGTACCTGCCCCCGAACGTCTGGGAGCTGCCGCCGACCGAGGCGTGCGACGACCCGATCGACCGCCGTGAAGAGCGCTTGCTCGAGATCGTGCCGCGTTCGTCGCGCCGGGCCTATGCCGTACGTCGCCTGATCTCGTGGGTCGTCGACCGCGAGAGCTTCTTCGAGATGGGCGCCGGCCACGGCCGCACCCAGGTGACGGGCCTCGCCCGCCTGGGCGGTAGGCCCGTCGGCATCCTCGCCAACGACCCCATGCAGTACGGCGGGTCGATGACGGCTTCGGGGGCGCGCAAGGTGCGCCGCTTCGTCGAACTCTGCGACGGGTTCCACCTGCCGATCGTCTCGTTCGTGGACGAGCCCGGCTTCATGATCGGCCCACAGGCCGAGGCCGACGCGACCATCCGCTACGGCATGGAGGCCATGTTCGCGGTGCTCCAGACGCGCGTGCCCTGGATGGCCGTGGTGCTGCGCAAGGCGTTCGGCGTGGCGCAGGGCATCCATGTGGGCCCGAATGCCACGGTGCTGGGCTGGCCCTCTCTCCAGAGCGGGGCGCTTCCCGTGGAGAGCGGGGTGGCCGTGGCCTTTCGCCGCGAGATCGAGGCGGCCCCGGACCCGGAGGCGCGGCGCCGCGAACTCGAGGCCGAGATGGAGGCCGGGCAGTCGGTGTTTCCCCGGGCGGAGGAGTTCGGGGTTCACGACCTGATCGACCCGCGCGCCACCCGTCCGGCACTCTGCGCCTGGGCCGAAGAGGTGCAGACGGCCCTGGGCCACGATCTGGGCCCGAGGCGCTACGCCGCCCGCCCCTGAGCGGGACCCTGAGCACGACCGCGAGGCGATGTTAACCTGCGCCCGTGGCCGAGGTCTCCCCCGACGCTCCTCCGGCGAAGCCGTTCCTCCAGCGACGCTGGGTGCGCGTTCTGCTCGTGGTGTTCGTGCTCCTCGTGGGCATCCGCATCGCCCTGCCGTACGTGATCGTCTCGGTGGCCGAGTCCCAGGGGGCGGCCGCGCTCGGGCGCACGATGAGCGTGGCCAACGTCGATCTCGGCCTCTTCGAAGGTCGGGTCCAGATCGACGACGTCTGGATCGGCGGCCCGCTGCCCCCCGAAGGCCAGGAGGCACCCCCCGTCGACCCGGCGACTGCCGTGTTGGGCCTGTCGCACGTGGGGCTGGATCTCGGCTGGCTGGGCCTGCTCTCGGGCGAAGTCCACGTCCAGCGCGTGCAGATCGACGGCCCCACCGCGCGACTCGAACGCCGCGACGACGGCAGCATCGAGCCCCTGGTCCTGGCCGAACCGGCTCCCGAGGAGCCCGAAGAGGCCGCACCCGAAGAGACGGCGCCCGAGGGCGAGGAAGAGGGCGGTGGGATGCCCATCGTCGTGGACGTGCTGGACGTTTCGCAGGTACGCCTCGAGCTCAGCCTGCAAGAAGCCCAGGTGATCGACTTCGGGCTCGCCGGGCTCTCGCTGCGCGACTTCGGGCTGCGCGACGGCGCGGTGAGCCTGGGCGACATCTCGCTCAGCGAGCCCACTGCGCACGTGCGGCGCGATCTGGTCGTCGGGGGCCCGGGGGCGGCCGAAGGCGAGGCCGCCGAAGCCGACGCGGAGGCCGAAGCAGCGCCGGAGCCGCTGGACGTCCCGGCCGAAGAGACCGCAGCCGCCGCGCCGCCCGACATCGGCATCGACCGGATCGGCATCGACCGCGCCGCCTTCGCGATCGCCACCGACACCCACAGCCTCGACGTGGCCCTGGGGCTCGAAGCCACCGACGTGAACCTGGTCGCGCCGTTCCCGCTCAGGCTGCGGCTCGACGTCGGCAACGAAGGCGGGTACCTCGAAGTGGAGGGCCAGCTTCGGGCCATTCCGCCGCGCTACGACGGCGCCGTGCGAATCGGCAAGCTGCCGCTGGTCGACCTGTACCAGATCGCCGACCTCGAGCTGCCCGTCGCGATCGACTCGGGTACGGCCTCGGCCGACCTCCAGGTGGTGTTCGGCGAGGAGGCCCGCGTAGCGCCGGCGCACGTCACCGCGAAGGGCGAGCTGCGCATCGACGGCCTCGGCGTCACCGCCGAGGCGGCGAAGGTCGCGCTGGGGTCGCTGCAGCTGAACCTCGCCGATGCGAACGTGCCTCTCGGCGAAGACATGGCCGAGCGACGCGCCAGCGCCAGCGGGTCCGTCGCGCTCGCCGACCTGTCGCTCGACGCCGAGGCGGCCGACGTCGCTTTCGCGTCGCTCGACGTGAACCTCGAGCGTGCGCTGGTGCCCCTCGACCCCGCGGCCGAGGGCGGCGTCACCGAGGTCGCGATCGCGAGCATCGCGCTGGCTTCGCCTCGCGTGGTGGCGTCCCGTGCACCTGCGCCGGAGGGCGAAGCCCCGGCGCCCGAGGCGTCCACCGCCGAAGAGCCGACCCCGGCCGAAGCGGGACCGCCGCTCCAGCTCTCGCTCGCAAAGTTCGATCTCTCGGATGGCAAGATCGATTTCAATGACACCGCCGTGGATCCCGCCTTCGCCGCCGACATTCGCGACCTGAACGTGAAGGCACGCGACCTGCAACTCCCCGCGCGCTCGCTCCGACTGATCGAGGTGAAGAGCCGCGGCCCCGGACCGGCCACGCTGCATCTGCGCGGTGGGCTCGCGGGCGGAAAGGGGAAGGTCGACGTCGATCTCGACGGCGTGGACCTCTCGAGCCTGAATACCTACGTCTACGGCGCCCTCGGGCAGCCCATCGAGACCGGCACGCTCACCGCGCGATGGGACGTCGCGTTCTCGTTGCCCGAGAAGGTCGTCGCCGAGAACGACCTGGTACTGCACCAGATCGCGTTCGGCGGCGAGGCCGACCCGGCGTTCGCCTCCGAGTTCGGCGTGTCGCTGCCCCTGGCCGTAGCGTTGCTCGCGGATCAGCAAGGCAACATCCAGCTCAAGCCCACCGTGGTGATCGACAGCGGCTCCGTCGAGTTCGGGCCCATCATCCGAGAGGCCCTGAGCCAGGCGCTGACCGGCGCCCTGCGGGCGCCGCTCAAGGGGCTCGGCGCCATCGGCGGGCTCGCCGTCGGGGTATTCACCGGCGACAGCCCCGGTTTCCAGGGCTTTCGCATGGAGCCGGGCACCACCAAGCTCGCCACCACCGACGTCGCACGCGTGGCCCAGATCGCCGAGCTGCTGAACGAGAAGCCGGCGCTCGCACTCTCGCTATCGGGTAGCTCGAACGACGACGACGACCGCATGCTCTCGCTGTCGATCCTCTCCAAGAAGGCCGAGGCCGGAGAGGACCTGCCGCCGATCGACGACGTGGGCATGTTCCAGCGCGGCCGCATCGTCGACGGGCTGAAGCAGCACGCAAAGGGGGAAGCCTGGCCTCTCGACCCCGAGGACCAGGCCGTGCTCGACCGCTGGATCGCGGCCCAGCCCGTCACCCCGGAGGCTCGCGCCGACCTGACCCAGAGGCGCGCCACGGCGATCCGCGATCAGCTGAGCCGAAGCCACGGAATCGCGAGCGAGCGCCTTCGGCTGGCCGATGCAATCTCGGGCAAGCCCGGCGTGGCCTTCGAGCCCACCGTCGCCGACTAGTCGCCGGTGCGCTGGTCCACGCGGTCGGTGTAGAAGGACACGTAGTCGCGCAGCCCCGTCACCTGCTCGAACGGGTCCTCGTAGGTCCAGACGGCGTTCTCGAGGTGCTCCCCGCCGGCGCCGATCGAGAAGTAGCTGGCCTCCCCTTTGAACGGGCAGAAGGTCGTGTGCTCGGTGCGCTCGAGAAGCTCCATGCGCACGTCCTCTCGGGGAAAGTACGTGACGGGCGCGTGCTTCGTCTCCACCACACGCAGGGTTCGCGCGCTGTCGGCGACCACTTCGCCGCCGACCAGAACGCGCACCCGCGTGGCATCGGGCTCGAGATCCACCCGATAGTCGGGGTATTCGTGGTAGAGCGACTGGCGGCGCGGCGTTTCGGACATGCCTACCTCCCTCGGTACTTCGGTCCGCGGCCCTCGGCCCGCGCCGCCTTCATCTCGGCGTAGTCCTCGGACTGGAAGACCATCGACTGGGTGACGGCCTCCTCGGCCATGGTCCGCACCACGTCGGGGTTCGCAAGCCCGCGCAGCGTCCGCAAGAACATCTTCACGGTGACTTCGGGCGACGCCGCGATCGCTCGCGCCATCGTCATCACGGTCTCGTCGAGGTCCGCATCGGGCACCACGCGCGAGACGATGCCGTGCGCGAGCGCTTCGGGTGCATCGAGCACGCGGCCCGTGAGTGCGAGGTCGGCGACGAGTCCATGCCCGGCCATCTGGAAGAGCCGTGCGGTCCCACCGGAGTCGAGCACGACGCCGTGCTGGACCTCGGGCAGGCGCATGCGCGCGCTCTCTCCGGCCACGCGCACGTCGCAGAGCAGCGCGCGTTCGAAGGATCCCCCGATCACGTGGCCCTTGAGCGCGACCAGGATGGGACAGGGCATCTCGAGAAATGCGCGGCTGCCCGCATGACCGCGCTCGATGAACTCGAGATCCGAGAGGTCCTCGGTGCGCACACCGAGCTCACCCAGGTCGCGCCCGGACGAGAAGCTGCGCCCCTCGCCGCGCCACACCACGGCACGCAGGCCCGGCCGCGTACGCAGCTCGGCCAGGATCTCGAACAGCCGCGCGTCCATCGCGTCGCTGAACGCGTTGTGCTTGTCGGGTCGGTCGTAGGAGACCACCGCGATCTCGCCCTCGAAGTCGAGCCTTACGTCGTCGCTCACCGCCGTGTTCTCCACCTGGCTCGGGCAGGGTGCCCCGAGCGTTCAGACTCCATGGACTCGAAAGGCGGGGCTCAGCTGCCCCGGAACCGGGGAGAACGCTTCTCCTGAAACGCGCTCACCGCCTCTCGGTAGTCGTCGGTCATCGCACCGTCCACCATGCGCTCGGCCTCGGCGTCGAGGCACGTCGCCAGGTCTTTCCCGAGCGCGCGGTTCAGGTTCTGCTTCATCCAGTCGAGCGCCAGCGGGGGGCCCGCGGCGATCCGCTGGGCCCAGGCAAACGCCTCGTCGTCGAGCGCGTCGTCCGGCACCACGCGGTTCACGATGCCCATGCGCTCGCCGTCGGCCGACGAGATGCGGTCGGCCGTGAAGAAGAGCTCGCGTGCGCGGGCCGGCCCCACCAGCTGCGTCAGGAACCAGCTGCCCCCGTAGTCGCCCGAGAGGCCCAGGCGGGCGTAGGCGGTGGTGAAGAACGCCGACGCCCCGGCGATCCGAAGGTCGCAGGCCAGCGCCAGCGAGAAGCCGGCGCCCGCCGCGGGCCCCGCGAGCGCCGCCACCACCGGCCTGGGCAGCGTGTGCAGGGCCAGCGGGATCGCGTGCTCCCATCGGAGCTGCCGCTTGCGCTCTTCGGGCGATGGCGGGCTGCCCTCGCGCGCCATCATCTTGGTGTCGCCTCCGGCGCAGAACGCGCCGCCAGCACCCGACAGCAGCACACAGCCTACGTCCGGGTCTTCGCCCAGCCGCGGCAGCAGCTCGACCAGCGCGCGCTTCATGTCCAGGGTGAGGGCGTTTCGCGCCTCGGGTCGGTTCAGGGTCACCCGCGCTACGCGCCCGTCGAGCCCACAAAGCAGCGTGTCGGTCCCGGTCTCGATACTGCGAATGCTCTCGGCCAAGGGTCCTCCCCGATCGTGGCCCGAGGCCACGCGCAGGAAGGCAGGAGGGTATCATCCCCCACCCTGCGCGAGAGGAGACGAGATGGCCCTTCCCGAACCGCCGCCGCTGGGCGCTTCTGCGCTGCCCGCGGGCACCTTCGACGGCGAGACCGTCGTGGTGACGGGCGGGGGCACCGGCCTCGGCCGCGCCATCGCCCTCGAGTTCGCGCGGCTCGGCGCGCACATCGCCATCCTGTCGCGCGGCGACGAGCATCGCGCGGCGGGCGTCTCGGCCGTCGAGGCGCTCGGTGGGAGGGCGGTCGGTGTCTCCTGCGACATTCGCGACCCCGAACGCGTGGCGGCGGCGTTCGACGAGGTCGAGGCGGCCTTCGCGCGGCCCTCGGTCCTGGTGAACAACGCCGCGGGCAACTTCCCCGTCCCCGCTGAAGACCTCTCGCCGAACGGCTGGCGGACGGTCGTGGACATCGTACTGAACGGCACCTTCCACTGCGCGCGCGAGTTCGGCCGCCGGCACATCGCGGCGGGCACGCCGGGCAGCATCGTCAACATCGGGGCGTCCTACGCCTGGACCGGTGGCCCGGGTTTCGCGCACTCGTCGGCGGCCAAGGCCGGCGTGAAGAACCTGACCGAGACCCTGGCCGTCGAGTGGGGCACCTACGGCATTCGCGTGAACGGGCTGGTGCCCGGGCTCTTCCCCCACGCCGACGAGACCGAGGACATCCGCGGCGTCCCCGGACGCGGCGACGACGACGAAGAGCAGAGCGCCCCGGCCGGTCGCACCGGGCGCGCGCGCGAACTCGGCTGGGCGGCGACGTTTCTGGCGTCGCCGTTTGCCTCCTACGTCACCGGGCACACCCTGGTGGTGGACGGCGCCAACTGGCAACGCCGAGCCATGCGCATGCCCGCCTTCACCCCGATCCGAGACCAGCTGGGCAAGCCGCCGTTCGAAGGCTAGGCGGGCGCGCCGGCGCTAGGCCACCGCGCCGCTCGTACGCAGTGCGTCGATCTCGGCGCTGGTGAGGCCGGCTTCGGCGAGCACCGCTCCGGTGTCCGCGCCGATCCACGCCGGAGACGGGCCCGGCGTGCCCGGCGTGCGGCTCATGCGCGGAGTAGGGATCGGCGCGGGCCGGCCGCCCGTCTCGTCGAAGACGCCCCGTGCGCGGTTGTGCGGGTGCGCCACGGCCTCGTCCCAGGTGAGGCACGGCGCAAAGCAGGTGTCCGTGCCCTCGAGCTGCTCGCACCATTCGTCGCGGGTGCGGGTCTTGAAGACGGCCGCGAGCTTCTGCTGCTGCGAGGGCCAGAGGCTGCGATCCTGCGGGTCTCCGAGGTCGGCCGCGTCGAGGCCGAGGCGTTCGATCAGTTCGGCCCAGAACTTCGGCTCGATGGGTGCGACGGTCACCCACTTGCCGTCGGCCGTCTCGTAGACGGCGTAGTTGGGTGCGGCGCCGTCGAAGAAGTTGGTCCCCAGACGATCTTTGTGCAGGCCCATGGCCTGCATGGAGTAGAACGGCAACTGGAGCGCGGCGGCGCCGTCGACCATGGCCGCATCGATCACCTGACCGCGCCCGGACCGCTGCGCCTCGAACAGCGCGCACACCACCCCGTAGGCCAGGTGCAGCCCGCCCCCCGCGAAGTCGCCGAGGACGTTGAGCACGGGGACCGGCGGCCCGCCCGGCGGGCCCACCCCGCGGATGAAACCCGTGAGCGCTTCGTAGTTGATCGAATGCCCCGCAGCGTGGGCCAGCGGGCCCTCCTGCCCCCAACCCGTCAGCCGGCCGTAGACCACGCGCGCATTCCGCCCGAGCACCGCGTCGGGACCGACGCCCAGCCGCTCGACCACGCCTGGGCGAAACGACTCGAGAAACACGTCGGCGGTCTCGGCGAGACGAAGCACCGCTTCGACCCCGCCCTCGTGCTTCAGGTCCACCGCCACCGAGCGGTGCCCGCGGTCCCAGAAGCTCCCGGCACTGGGCTCCGGGTCCGAGGGCACCTCGGAGAGCCGGTCGACGCGGATGACTTCGGCGCCCATGTCGGCGAGCCGCAGCGACCCGTAGGGCAAGGCCCCGAGCCCCGCGAGCTCGATCACCCGTACACCGTCCAGCGGACCTCCCACGACCCTCCTCCTCGTGCACCTGCGCGGCTCGGTGGACCGCGCCGCCCCGAAGGTTCGGCGGTAACATAGGGCGTCCAGGAGTCCCCACCATGAACGACCTCGCGCACAAGCAGCTGGTGCAGATGGCCCAACGCAGCCTCGCCCATGCGCGCGCCGGAACCATCGACCAGACCGACGGCGTCGGGCGCGTGCCGGCGGCGAACTACCTCGACCCCGATCGCTTCGAGCGCGAAGTGGACCGGATCTTCCGCCGCACGCCGCTCGTCCTGGCGCTCTCGGCCGAGCTTCCGGCACCGGGTTGCTACAAGGCGTTGGAAGCCGCGGGCCGTCCGGTCCTGATCGTACGTGGGCCCGATGGCACGGTGCGCAGCTTCTTCAACACCTGCAGTCACCGCGGCGCCCAGGTCGTCGCCGAGGGCACCGGCAAGGCCCGGCGCTTTTCGTGTCCGTATCACGCCTGGACCTACGACGCGCAGGGTGCGCTCGTCGGCATTCTCGCCCCCGACGACTTCGGCGAAGTCGACCGCGCCTGCCACGGGCTCACCGCGCTGCCCACCCACGAACGCGCGGGCCTCGTCTGGGTCGGGCTGCGACCGGATCTCGACCTCGACTTCGGTGGATTCCTCGCGGGCTACGACGCGCTGCTCGAGCGCTTCGGGTTCGAGACCTGGCACGTGTTCGGCCAGCGCGAGGTGGCGGGACCGAACTGGAAGATCGCCTACGACGGCTACCTCGATCTCTATCACCTGCCGATCCTGCACAAGGACACCTTCGGACCGGACTTTCCCAATCGGCCGCTCTACACGGCCTGGGGTCCGCATCAGCGCATGGATGGCCCGAACCCTTCCCACGCCAAGCTCGAAGGAACGCCCGAAGCGGACTGGCCCGAAGCGCGGCTGCTGACCGGCGTGTGGACGATCTTTCCCCACGTGTCCATCGCCACGTTCGAGACGGGCGGGCGCGCCGTGCTGGTCTCGCAGCTCTTCCCCGGGGAGACCGTGGGCACCTCCATCACGCGGCAGACCTACCTGATGGAGCGCGCTCCTGCGGACGACGAGCGGGCCGGCGCCGAGCAGATGTTCGAGTTGCTCGGCCACGTCGTGCGCGAGGAGGACTACGCCACGGGCCTGCGCCAGCAACGCGCGCTGGCCACTGGCGCCCTCGACGAAGTGCTGTTCGGACGCAACGAGGGCGGCGGGCAGCGCTTCCACGCCTGGGTCGAGCGGCTGCTCGAGGCGGACGATGAGGACCTGGACGCCGCCTTCGCCGCGGGCGACCCGCTGGGGTAGGCCTCGGGGCGCGCCCGAGAGGGGCGGGGGCGGGATATACTGAAGCGCCCGCCGGGCCCGCAGCCCGAAGGAACCCCCCGATGAGCCTCCACGCCCGCCTGACCGAGGACATCCGCAAGGGCCCCAGTGGCCCCACGGTGGGTGCCCTCTTCGACCTGGACCAGACGCTGCTCGCGGGCTTCTCGGCCACGGCCTTCATCCGAGAACGCCTGGTCTCGGGCCGCATGTCGCCCCGGGAGATCGGCGAATCGCTGGTCGGTAGCCTGAGCTTCGCGACCGGGCGAATGGGCTTTTCGGGGTTCATGGCCGCGACCACCGCCGCCTACCGCGGGCTCGCCGAGACGGTGATGCAGGAGATCGGCGAGGAGGTCTTCGAGAAGCACCTCGCGACCCAGATCTACCCCGAGTCCCGCGCGCTGGTCCGTGCCCATCAAGAGATGGGACACACCGTCGCGATCATCTCGTCCGCCACGCCCTACCAGGCCGAACCGCTGGCGCGCGAGATGGGAATCCAGCACGTGCTCTGCACCCGCCTGGAGGTGGAAGACGGCATCTTCACGGGACGCGTGTTGCACCCGACCTGCTACGGCGAGGGCAAGGCGGTGGCCGCGCGCGAACTGGCCGCCGAGCACGGGCTCGACCTCGACGAGAGCTACTTCTACTCGGACAGTCACGAAGACCTGCCGCTGCTCGAAGCCGTCGGCCGACCGCGCCCGCTGAACCCGAACCGCAGCCTGCTGCAGATCGCGAAGGAACGGAAGTGGCCCGTGCGCAGCTTCCACAGCCGCGGCGCCCCCAGCCTGGGCGACGTGGCCCGTACGGCCATGGTGTACGGAAGTCTGGTGCCGAGCCTCTGGGCCGGTGCGGCCGCCGGGCTGGTCAACGCATCGCGACGCGAAGCCGTGAACATGGCGGGCGCGGTGTGGAGCGACCTGGCCACCTCGCTCGCGGGCGTCGATCTGCGCGTGGAAGGCGAAGAGCACCTCTGGTCCCACCGGCCGGCGGTGTTCATCTTCAACCACCAGAGCGCGCTCGACGCGGTTCTGATGATGAAGATGTTGCGGCGCGACCTGACCGGCGTGGGCAAGAAGGAGATCCTCCGCAACCCCATCTTCGGTCCGGTCTTCTCCGCCGCGGGCGTCGTCTTCGTGGATCGGGCCGACACCGGCAAGGCCATCGAAGCGCTCGAGCCGGCGGTCGAAGCGCTGCGACAAGGTCGCTCGCTGGCCATCGCGCCCGAGGGCACGCGCTCGCCCACCCCGAGGCTGGGACGCTTCAAGAAGGGTGCCTTCCACATGGCGATGCAGGCCGGCGTGCCCATCGTCCCGGTCGTGTTCCGCAACGTGCTCGACGCGCTGCCCAAGGACGCGGTGGTGGTTCGACCGGCCACGGTCGAGGCCGTGGTGCTGCCGCCCATCGAAACCAGCGACTGGCGCGTGGAGAATCTCGACGCCGAGATCCAGGCCATACGCAATCGCTACCTCGAAGTGCTCGGAGGGAAGAGCGGATGATCCTCGAAGCGCCCGGAGGGATGAACGGATGATCCTCGAAGGAAGAACCCTGGTCGTCTCGGGCGTGGGCTCGGGGCTGGGTCGCGAGATCGCGCGGCTGGCCCTGCGCGACGGCGCCCAGGTGGTGCTCGCCGCGCGGACCGAGGAGGTCCTCCAGAAGACCGCCGAAGAGCTCGACCCTTCGGGCGAGCGGGTCGCCATCGCCCAGGCCGACATCACCCAGGCCGACGACTGCGCGCGCGTCGCGAGCACCGCCACCGAGCGGTTCGGCCGGCTCGACGCGGTGGCGCAGGTGGCGGCCTACGAGAACGTCTTCGGGGGACTCGCCGACACCGACTTCGAGCACTGGCGACGTGCCTACGAGACCAACGTCATCGGCACCATGACGCTCCTGCGTGCCCTGGTCCCCGAGATGAAGCAGGGCGGCGGCGGGTCGGTGGTACTGATCGGGTCGCAGTCGATGTTCGAGCCGCAGCTTCCCCAGGCGGGCTATGCCGCGTCCAAGGGCGCCCTGCGCTCGGCCATGTACTACCTGACCGACGAACTCGGCGCGGACCAGATCCGCGTGAACATGGTCGTACCCAGCTGGATGTGGGGGCCGCCGGTCCAGACGTTCGTCAAGTTCCGCGCCAAGAGCGAAGAGCGCAGCGAGCAGGACATCGTGGACGAGATCGCCGGGCGCATCCCGCTCGGACGCATCGTGCCGGACGAAGACGTGGCCGAAGCGGTGGTCCTGCTGGCCTCCGAGCGCGCGCGCGGCATCACCGGTCAGACCCTTCTGGTCAACGGCGGCGAGCGAATGGACTAGCGGGCGCGCCCGCCGGGCGGCTAGCGCCCCTTGAACTCGGGCGTTCGCTTCTCGAAGAACGCGGTCATCGCCTCGCGCACGTCCTTGGACTGCCCGGTCACGGTCTGCGCCATGGCCTCCTGATGGAGCGCCTCGGAGAGGCTGCTGGCAAAGGCGCCGTTCAGCATGCGCTTGCTCAGCTGCAGCGCGAGGGGCGGCCCGGCCGCCAGACGGCGGGCCCAGTCGTCCACGAATGCGTCGAGCTCGCCGTCGGGCACGATGCGGTTCACGAGCCCGATGCGCTCGGCTTCTTCGGCTGGCAGGATGTCGCCGAACAGGGCGAGCTCCTTCGCGCGGTGCATCCCGATCAGCCGCGGCAGCAGCCACGATCCACCCAGGTCGAGAGCGAGCCCGCGCCGCGCGAAGATCTCGGAGAACCGCGCGGTGTCGGACGCCACGATCAGGTCGCAGCCCAGCGCCATGTTGAGCCCCGCGCCGATCGCCACGCCCCGCACCTTGGCGATGGTGGGCTTCGGGATCTCGTGGAGCGCCAGGCCCACCCAGCCGTAGTGATGCATCGCGTCGAGCTGGTGGCGTCGGTTCTCGGGGTCGGGCGTGAGATCGGCGCCCGCGCAGAACTCGCTACCGGCACCGGTGAGCACGAGCACGCGGTCGTCCTGGCTCTCGGCGACTTCGCGAAACACGTCGCCCAGGCCGACCCACATCTCGGCGGAGATCGCGTTCTTCCGCTTCGGGCTGTCGAGGGTCACCGTCACCACGCCGTCTGCGCGATCGACCCGGATGCTCCCCATGCTCGTTCTCCTGCGGCGGCGCCTACTTGCGCTTCAGCTCGTCCGCGTGCTCCTGGATGAACGACTTGATCTCGTCGGTCATGCCGAGGATCGTGTCCCACTCGTCGCCGTAGAAGGTGATGGGGAAGCGGCGGATGCCATACAGCGAGACCGCTCCCTTCTGGCTCACCTGGAGCCGGATCCCCTTCTTTTCCTTGTCCTTGAGCGCTTCGTTCTCGGCACGCAGGCGCTCGAGTTCTGCCTGAAGATCCTCATCGGCCATGGTCGTCTCCCCCTCGGACCGGGATACTAGCGTGGGGTTCGGAGGCGAGTCGCAGATGGAGACGGAATCGGTGCAGGGCGGCGGAGGTGACGCAGCGTTCACGCTCCACCACGGCACGCTCCGCTTCAGCGCCCGCACGGCGGGCGCTGGGCCGGCGGTGCTCTGCCTGCACGGCTTCCCCGACCACATGGACTCGTTCCGCCACCAGCTGCCGGCACTGGCGACCGCTGGGTACCGGGCGATCGCGCCGATGATGCGGGGCTACGAACCCAGCTCGCAGCCCGCCGACGGCGACTATCACGTGGTGCGCATGGCCGAGGACGTCGTGGCCTGGGTCGACGAGCTGGGCGGCGAGCCGGTCCATCTGGTGGGACACGACTGGGGTGCCGTGATCGGCTACGCGGCCGCGGCGCTGGCGCCCGACCGGTTCTGTTCGCTCACGACCCTCGCCATCCCCCACCCGGGGCGGATGCAAAGCGACGGGCTCCGGGCGCTCCCCAGCCAGCTGCGCAAGTCGTGGTACATCGCCTTCTTCCAGCTGCGTGGCCTCGCCGACGCCGTGGTCTCAGCCCGCGATTGGGCTTTCATCGAGAAGCTCTGGCGCGACTGGTCCCCGGGATGGGACGCGCCGGCCGGGGACCTCGCGAGCCTGAAGCGCACCCTGGCCCAGCCCGGCGTGAAGCGCGCCGCGCTCGCCTACTATCGCGCCCTGCCCGATCAGCGGTCGGCCGCGGCGCGCGAGACCCAGCGCCTGGTGGAGAGCCCGATCCACGTACCGACGTTGGCGCTGACCGGCGCGCTCGATGGCTGCATGGATACGCGCCTGCACGACATCGCCATGCGCAACGAGGACTTCCCCGGCGGCCTCTCGGTGGTGCGCGTAGAGGGGGCCGGCCACTTCCTGCATCAGGAGCGGCCCGACGAGGTGAATCGCACGTTGCTCGAGTGGATCGGGCGCCACGCGGAGCCGACGGGCTAGTCGTCCTCGGGGCCTTCGGGTGTCTCCGGTTGCGGGTCCGGCGCGCCACCACCGGGCAGGCTCACCACGTGCAGATCGCGCTGCGGGAAGGGGACCGTGATCCCCTCTTCGACCAGCGCATCGTGGATCGCGAGCGCGAGGGCGCTGTGAAGCTGCATGAAGGTCTGCGCGCGCATCGTCCAGGCGCGCAGCTCGAAGTCGAGCGAGCTGTCCCCGAACCCGAGAAACAGCGCGATCGGCTCCGGGGTTCCGATGACTTCGTCATTCGACCGCGCCACGTTCTTCAGGATCTCGATCACACGATGGGGATCCGTGCCGTAGGCCACACCCACCCGCACCTCGAGGCGACGCATGCGGTCGCTCATCGTCCAGTTGGTGAGGCGCTCCGAGACCAGCGCCGAGTTGGGGATCACGATCTCCGCACCCTGCCAGGTTCGAACCGTGCTCGAACGGATGCCGATGCGCCGGACCTCACCCGTCAAACCCTCGGTCTCGATGGTGTCCCCGATCTGGACCGGCCGTTCGAACAGCAGGATCAAGCCCGACACGAAGTTGTTCACGACGTTCTGCAGGCCGAAGCCCACGCCGACTCCGAGCGCACCCGCGACCAGCGCGAACCGCCCCAACTCCATTCCCGCGGCCCCCACCGCGAGAAAGAACGCCAGCACGAGCACCACGTACTGCACGCTGACGGCGAGCGCGTAGCCCACACCACGGGGCAGCTGCGTGCGCGGCGTGAGCTCTTCTTCGAGGAGCGTCCGCAGCAGTCGCGACAGCAGGTAGCCCAGGCCGAGCGCGACCAGAAAGCTGAGTACGCTGCCCAGCGAGAGCGAGATCGAGCCGAATGCGAGCTCGGTCCGGACCAGGGTCCGGACGGCATCGAACACGGGCTCGCGGATCGCGAATGCGGTGAGCGTGGCGAACACCCACGCCACCGCGACACCCACCCGTAGTCCCCGGTTCAGGAAGCGTGCGACCGCCGCTCTTCGCGACTGAATCGCTCGCAGGCTCTTGAGCGGGCGAACCCGAAGCAGGATCCGGAACAGGCCCTGGAGTGCCATGGCCGCTGCCGAGAACAGGATCGCCAGGTATGCAGAGATTGCGGTGCCCTCGAAGAGCAACCGCGCCAGATCGACGTAGCCGAAGAAGTTGAACAGGACCGCCAGCACGAACAGCACCAGCGAAAGCCGCACGCCCACCGCCACGCGGAACAGCCGCGAGTCGCCATGGGAGACCCGACCCAGCCTCGCCGGCCGCAACAACCACGCCGTGGCCGCGGCAGCGAGGATGCACGCTGCCAGGAGGAGCAGGCGCTCGATTCCGGGCAGGGCCTCCATGGCGTTACGCACCTGGTTGGTGATCAGCAGCAGCGTCAACGCCACAAAGACGGCGTAGCCGCGGTTGCCCGCGACCGCGGGCACCAGCCGCAACAGCGGGATCAGGGCCGCAGCGATGAACAGGCTCTCCACGATCGCGGGGGCGGTCGGATGCAGCCAGGGCGTGACCGCGATCGCGAGCAGGACCGCCATCGACACGGGACGCTCGAAGAGCATCGCGGTCGGCTCGAAGGCGGCATCTTCTGCCGCGATCTTGGCCGCGCGTGGACGGAACGCGATGGTGATCGCCAGCAGGGCGACGAACAGCGCCCCCTGAAACACCAGACGACCCGCACTGGCGTCGACGTACGTGCGGATGGCATCTCCGGCGGTGCGCGCGGCGCGCCGGATCCGGTCGAGGGGCTCCTCATCGGTCGGTTCGGCGACGACGCCCTTCCACAGCGGCGGCGCCTCGGACTCGATCAGCAGCGAGACGGCGCGCGCCTGGGCGCTGTCCACGGCGACCAGAACCTCGGAGACCTTGTAGTCGACCTCGGCGATGCGCCCCTGCAGACGCAGCAGGTCGCTCCGCCTCGCCTGCACCGCTTTGCGCGTTTCGGCGATCACCACCCTCGATTGCTCGATCAGATCGAGGACGGCGCGGGGCGAACCCGAGGCGCGTGCCTTCTCGCCCGTGAGCTTCCAGATCTCGCTCAGCCGATCGAGCTCGTCGAGCTGCGCTTCCAGGAGCAGCGCCCGCTCGGTGGGAACGCGGCGCATGGGAAGGAGCTGCCGCTCCTGCTCCGTCCAGTAGCGCGTCTCGTCGGTCAGCTGGTCGAGGCGGGTCGACGTTGCGGCCAGGCGGCGGGCCGCCACGGAACGCTCCTGGATCTGCTTCACCCGCTCCGGCAGCTCCTCCTCGATCGAGGTGACCTCGGCAGTGGGTTCGGCGAGGAGCGCGATCCCGCGAAGCATGTCACGGAGTGCATCGGAACGATCCGCCACCGCCGCCGGCGCGATCGCCTGGGGCTCCGGAGGGGCGACGCGTTCGGACCCCGTCGCGCCCGATTCGACCGTGGTGCCCTGGGCCCACGCGACCGGGCTTGCAAGCCCGATCGCGAGGAGCAGGACGCCGATCCGGAGGTAGGGCGACGAGCGCATCGCGCGAGAGATTAGCCGCCCGGAGGGATCTCCACGCGCAGGCCCGCAAGGCCCCGCACATTGCTCGAGTGCATGCGCTCGACGCCATCTTCGGGGATTTCGTAGTCCGGGAAGCGCTTCAGAAAGGCGTTGGTGGCGATCCGCGACTCCATTCGCGCCAGGAAGGCGCCCAGGCAGACGTGACGGCCGTAGCCGAAGCCCAGGTGCAGGTCGATCTCGCGTCGCACGTCGAAGCGGTCGGGGTCTTCGAACTTGCGCGGGTCGCGGCCACTGGCGCCGTTGATCAAGAGTACGCGCCCACCCTTCGGGATCGTCTGCCCGTGCAGCGAGACGTCGCGCGTGGCCGTGCGCCCCTGGTACTGCGAAGGCGGGTCGAAGCGCAGGATCTCTTCGACGGCGCCCGGTGCGAGACCGGGGTCGCGCACCAGCAGGCGGCGCTGATCGGGGTTGCGCCAAAGCCAGTAGTAGAGGCTCGCCAACAGCTTGGTCACGGTCTCGTTGCCCGCCGTGGCGAGAAGCGTGATGAAGCGCTGGATTTCGTCGTCGGAAAGCGGGCGGGGGTCGTCCGCGTCGACGGGAAGCTCGGCGTGGATCAGCTCGGTCATCATGTCGTCGCGGGGGCGGCGCCGCCGCTCGTCGATGGCGCGTTCCAGGTAGTTCGACAGGCGCGCGAGTGACTCCACGGACTCGGGCGGCGGAAGCTGCTCGCCCGGCTCGCGGTGGAGCACCGCGTTCGACCAAGCGCGCACGTCGTCGCGGTCTGCCTCGGGGATGCCCAGCAGCGCCGAGATCACGTCCATCGGCAGCTTCGCGGTGAAGTCGCGCACCACGTCGAAGGTGTCGCGTCCCTCCAGCGCATCGAGGTGGGCATTCGCGATGCGCGTGATCTCGGGCTCGAGCGCGGCGATGCGGCGGGGGGTGAACGCCTTGGAGACGAGGTTGCGCATCCGCGTCTGACGCGGCGGGTCCATGAAGATGATCATGGTGCCCGACATGGCGCTGCCCATGAACTCGAGCACCGTGCCCTCGGCCGAGCTGTACGTCTCCCAGTCGAGGAAGGCGTCCAGGCAATCCTGGAAACGCGTCAGCGCGTAGAAGCCCAGACGCTCGTGGTGGTAGACGGGCGCCTCGTCCTGCATCCAGCGGTAGACCGGATAGGGATCGACGTCGAGTTCGTACGAGTACGGGTCGTACTCGAGAGCAGCAGCCACGCCTCAGTCCTCGTCGGCGGGGATCGTCCCGTACCAGTCGAAGCCATCCCGCTTGATCCAGCCGGGCATGCGCGGGCCCTTCTTCATGCGTTCGATCATGCCGTCCGACAGCTTGCCGGCGGCCATCAGCGCGCCGAACACGGCGCCCGCGTTGGCGTGATCGAAGAAGTCGCGCTGCCAGCTCCACTGGTAGTTGCCGGCGTACTTGAACCAGGAGCCGCCGGTGCCGGCAATCTCGTAGGGCTTCCCGTCTTCGTCGACGACGGGGGCGACCTGCCGCCATATGCCGATGATCTCACCCTTCTCGTCGTCGATCAGCACCTTCACGTAGGGGTAGGTCCACTTGTCGAGCCCCTCCATCTCGGTGCCGAAGACCGTGCGCCGAATCTCGTCGCGACCACGGGCTGCAAACTCGTACTTCGGGCCGTTGTTCCAGGTGTAGAGGGCGTCCTCGGCATAGAAATCGCCCATGGGCGCCCAGTCGCCGGTCTCGCCGGCCGTGTCGTTCGCTGCGACCCAGCGCCGCATCATCTCTCCGAGTTCTTCTCGCGGGTACTTCGCCATGCCGTCTCCTAGCTCCGCACGGGGAGCGCCATCACCTTGGTCTCGAGCAGCTCCTCGAAGCCCATCTCGCCATTCTCACGGCCCAGGCCGCTCTGGCGGTAGCCGCCAAAGGGCGTGTCCACGTCGAACCATTGGCCGCCGTTGAGCGCGAGCGTTCCGGTGCGGATGCGCCGTGCGACCGACAGCGCTCGCTCGTCGTCGCTGGACGCCACCGCCCCGGAGAGGCCGTAGATCGAGTCGTTGGCGATGCGCACGGCATCGTCGTCGTCCTCGTACGGCGTCACGCACAGGACGGGGCCGAAGATCTCCTCCTGCGCGATCGTGGACTTCGGATCGACGTCGGCAAACAACGTCGGCTCGACGTAGAAGCCCTTCGGCAGGTGGTCCGGAGCGCCGCCCCCCACCAGTACGCGCGCGCCCTCGGCGCGGCCCTTCTCGAGGTAGCCGAGCACGCGCTGCTGCTGGCGACGGCTGATCTGGGGCCCCTGCAGGTTGGCGGGGTTCGTGGGATCGCCGTAGCTCCACCCCTCGAAGGCGGCCTGCACGATGGCGAGCCCCTCTTCGTAGCGCGAGCGCGGCAGCAGCAGGCGCGTGGTGATCGCGCAGCCCTGGCCGCCATGGACGCAGGTCATGGCCTGTCCCGGCAGGACCTTCTCGAACTCGGCATCGTCGAGCACCACCGTGGCGCTCTTGCCGCCGAGTTCGAGGAAGACGTTCTTCACCGTCTCCGCCGCGCACGCCGCCACGCGGCGGCCCGTGGCGGTGGAGCCCGTGAAGCTCACGGCGTCGACCCGCGGGTCGGTGGAGAGCATCTCGCCCACCAGGTGATCGGAGGCGTTCACGATGTTGAGCACGCCCGGCGGCAGGTCGGTGCACTCGGCCGCGAGCTTCCCCAGGTAGGACCCCGACCAGGGCGTGTCGGGCGCGGGCTTCAGCACGACCGTGCACCCCGCCGCCAGGGCCGGACCGATCTTCGCGAGGTTCAGGTAGAGCGGCACGTTCCACGGCGTGATCGCACCGAGCACGCCGACGGGCTCACGCCGTAGCAGGCGGCGCATCGGCGTCCCCATGAAGTCGATCTCGGTCATCTCGCGCTCGTAGTCGAAGCGCTCGGCGAGGTCGGCCCAGTACGGCACCATGGCGATGGGCTTGTCCACGTGCATCCAGGGCGTGAGCGTCACCGGAGCGCCGGCTTCGCGAACGACGATTGCCCGCAGCTGCTCGACGTCGCGCTCCAGTGCCTCGTGGAGCTGGCGCAGGCAGCGTGCGCGAAGCGCGTGGTCCTGGGACCAGCCAGTCTCGTCGAAGGCACGACGCGCCGCGCCGATCGCGCGATCCACGTCCTCCTTGGTGCCGTCGGCCTGGGTGCCCAGCACCTCTTCCGTAGCCGGGTTCACGTTCTCGAACTCGGCGCCATTACTGGCGGGCACGAGCTCGCCGTCGATCAGGTTGCGCGTTTCCGGAGCGAGCTCTGCGAGTGCCATGGACTTCCTCTAGATGCCTCGATGCGAGGCCAACCGCGGTACCGCGGACGCCAACCGGTCGGTCCGACCCGACGCCCAGGTGGATCGCCTACCCGGCAACTCCCCAAACCAGATCATGGCCTCATCAGCTGGCCGCCATCCACCTGGATGATCTGGCCGGTGATCCAGCTCGCGTCGTCCGACAGCAGAAAGAGGCAGGCGCCGACGATGTCGTCCACCGTGCCCATCCGACTGAGCGGCATCTGCGAGAGGATCTGGTCCTTGATGAACTCGGGAACGACCTTGCGCGTGGCCTCGGTGTCGGTGGGCCCCGGTGCGATGGCGTTCACCCGCACGCCCTGCCCACCGAACTCGCGCGCCAGGGACTGGGTGATGCCGTTGAGCGCCAGCTTGGCGATGCCGTAGTAGCCCGCTGCCATCCAGGCGGCCGTGGACGACTGGTTCACGATGGCGCCCTTGCGCTCGACCAAAGACGCCGCACACGCCCGCGCGCACAGCAGCGCTCCGTGCATGTTCACGTCCATGAAGCGCTTGTAGTAGTCCCACTCGATGCCGAGCAGGCCCGCCATCTTCATCCCGTGGTAGATGGCGGCGTTGTTCACCAGATGGTCGATGCCGCCGTACGCCGAGATCGTGGCGTCGGCCAGCGCCCGGGTACTGGCCTCGTCGGCCACGTCCACCGCGACGAAGGTGGCCTCGCCGCCCGACTCGCCGATCTCGGTGGCGACCCGGCGCCCCTGGTCCTCGTTGATCTCGGCCACCACGACGCGGGCCCCTTCGGAGGCGAGCGCCTTCGCGTAGGCCTCGCCGATCCCCTGGCCGGCGCCGGTCACGATGGACACCTTGTTCTCGAAACGCATGGGCTCTCCTTCAGTCCGGGTCTGCGTCGGGCGCGTCGAAGCGACCGCCCGGCATGATCTCGATTTCGCGAGGGTACGACTCTTCGACAGGCGACTGCTGCATGCGCACGATGCCCGCAGCGACCGCGTCCGATGTCATCCAGTGGAGGTGACGCTGCACGCCCCAGTACTGCCAGCTGCGCAGCGCGCGACCGAGCTGGGCGCGATCCATGGCGTCGCCGAACTCGGTATCGCCGGTGGGCCCCACGCGCACGATCATCGAACGCACGCCGGTGCCCTCGAGCTCCATGCCGATCACCCGCGCCGCGGCCTCGAGACCGGCCTTGGCCGCCGAGTAGCCCGCCTGGTACGGGCGTGGACGCACGGCGTTCTCGGAGGTCACGAAGAGGAGGTCGCCCCGCTTCCGCGCGCGCATCCCCGGAACCAGGCGCCGGGCCAGGAGCATCGGACCCACGAGATTCACCGCGATCTCGCGCTCGAGCTGTTCGACGGGCGTGTCGGGAAGCAGGTCGAGGCCCGACATGCCGGCATTGCTCACCAACACGTCGGCGGGGCCGAGGGCGGCTTCGGCTGCCTCCTGCCATGCGGCGATCGACTCGGCATCGGCGACGTCGAGCGCCGCCGCGAAGGCCACGCCTCCCAACGCTTCGACCTCGGCCGCGACCGCGCGCAGTCGGTCTTCGCGTCGTGCACCCAGCGCGACCGCGTGGCCGAGCTTGCCGAAGGCGCGGGCAGTGGCCGCCCCGATGCCGGCCGAGGCACCGGTCACGAGCACCACCTTGCGCTCGGGCTGCGCGGTGTCTCGACCGCTCATGCCGCAGCCCGCCCGGGCGCAAACGCGATGGGGAGCCGCGCGAAGCCGCGCACGTTGACCGAGTGGACGCGGGCCGCGCCCTCCTCGCGCACCTGCCAGGCCGGCAGGCGCCGCTGGATCTCTTCGAGGGCAACGCGCCCTTCGAGCCTCGCGAGCGACGCACCCAGGCAGAAGTGCGTGCCCTGTCCGAAGTGCAGCCCGCGGCGGGTATCGCGCTCGAGGTCGAAGCGATCGGGGTCTTCGAAGACCCGCGGGTCGCGGTTGGCCGAGCCGACGAGCAACACGACCTTGTCGCCTTCGCGAATCGTCTGGCCGTGTAGCGGCACGTCGCGCGCCGCCCGCCGGGCCAGGGCCTGTGTAGAGTTGTCGTAGCGGAGCGTCTCTTCGACCCAGTTCGGGATCAGCGCCGGGTCGGCTTCCACCCGCGCGCGCTGGTCAGGGTGGCGACCCATCCAATAGAGCGCGTTCCCGATGAGCTTGGTCGTGGTTTCGTTTCCGGCGACGATCATCAGCACCAGGAAGCCCACGATCTCGTCGTCGCTGAGGCGGTCGCCATCGATCTCGGCCACCAGCAGCGCGCCCAGCAGGTCGTCCCGCGACTGCACGCGACGCTCCGCGAGCATGCGCTGGAAGTACTGGATGCTGTGGAGCCCGGCCGCGACGGCGGCCTCGGGCATGCCCACCTGCCCGTCCTCGCGGTGCACCATCTCGTCGGCCCAGGTGCGAAGCTCGGCGCGGTCTTCGGTCGGGACACCGAGCAGCTCGCTGATCACGTCCATCGGAAACTTGCCCGCAAAGTCGGCGATGAGATCGCATTGGCCCTGGTCGGCCACCGCCTCGAGATGCCCCACGGCGATCTCGCGGATGCGCGGCTCGAGCTCGGAAACGCGCCGCGGCGTGAACGCGCGCGACACCAGCCCGCGCATGCGCGTGTGGCGGGGCGGATCCAGCGCCAGGAACGACATGGTGCGGTGGGCGTTCTCGTGGAACGCATCGTCGTCGACCGACACGCCGTACGCGCTCGAGTAGACCTCGACGTCGCGGAACCCGCGCAACACGTCGGCGTGACGAGAGAGCGCCCAGAAGCGCAGCCGCTCGCTCCAGTAGGCCGGCGCCTCTTCGCGCAGGCGGGCGTAGACCGGGTAGGGGTCCTCTTGCACCGCGTAGGCGTACGGGTCGTACTCGACCATGAGGGCGGCATCCTATCACCACTTCCATAGTGCCTGCAATGTTTCTGAGATACCCTGGGGCGGTGGTCGAGCAGGTCCCGAAGTCTCGCGCCGCGCGACCGGTCGGCAGGCGCTCCCAGGCCGAACGGCGGGCCGAGACCCGCGCCAAGATCGTGGCGGCGGTCGTGGAGAGCATCGCCGAAGTGGGCCTCGCCCGGACCACGGCCGTCGAGATCGAGCGGCGCGCCGGGGTCACCTGGGGCGCCGTCCAGCACCACTTTGGCGGCAAGGACGGCCTGCTCTTCGCCGTCCTCGAGGACAACTTCGCGAGGTTCGCGAAGGGGCTCGAAGACCTGCCGGTGGACGCCGCCCTCGAGGAGCGCGCCCGGGGCTTCGTGGACCGCTCGCTCGAGCACCTCCGCGGCCGCGGCCACACGGCCACCTTCGAGATCCTGCTCAACCACCTGCGGCGCGAAGACCACGACGCCGAGACCGACTGGCGCGCCGTGATGTTCCGGGCCTGGGACCACGAGTGGCAGCGTCTCTTTGGTGACACCCCCGCCCCCCGCGCGCGCCAGCTACGCGTGCAGCACTACACCATCAGCACCCTGCTGGGTCTGGCCTCCACCCTGCTGCTCGAAGGCCCCCGCGCCCGCCTGCGCCCAGGCGAGACCGACCTCTTGGTGCAGACCCTGGTACGGGAGCTGTCCTCGGCCTAGGGGCTCAGTCGAGACTCAGCTCGATGTCCGGGTGCGCCGTAGCGAAGCGCTGTGCGGACCGGAGGGGGGCGCCGTCCGCGACGCCGAGGACCCGCATGGCGACGTAGGTCTCCTCGCGTTCGCCGAAGATCCCGCGTTGCGGATCGGCGAGTCTCCACCGCGCGCCGTCGTGGAACTGCGCCCAGTTGTGGTACGTGCGAGCGCGTAGGATCTCGTCGCGCTCGACCACCCAGCCTGCGAGTGCCCGCGCGGGGACGCCGCGGGCCCTGGCCAGCGCGACGAACAGGTGCATGTACTCCGTACAGTCACCGCGCCGCTCGCGGAGCGCGCGCAGCGCCCCTTTCTCTTCGCGCAGGTAGCCCACGTCTTCGATGTGCCCGCGGGCGAACTCGTGAATGGCCCGAGGAAGCGCGCCGTCCTCGGCCTGGATCTCTGTCGCCGCGCGCTGGATCTCGGGGGCCTGGACCTCGATCGAGGGCTCCTCGACGAGCCAACGCTCGCGATCCTCATCGAGGCCCTCAGCGGGCGCCTTCGCAGACAGCCGCAACTCGGCAAGTACCGAGATGGAGGACGAGCCATACGGGGGAAGGTCGAGGTCGACCTCGATGACCCGGTTGCCGAGTGCATCTTCTCGCACGGCGTGAGGGTGCGAGACTTCCATGGCGATGAGCTCTTGGCTCGCCACCCGAGCGGGCGCCAGGAGCCTGATCCGTGCCGCGGCGATGGGCCGGCCCGATCGATTGCGCGCCTCGACCCGGTAGCGAACCTGGCGATCGACGAACGCGTGCTCGCCCGTATCGGCAGCCTCACGACGATCGCACCCGGTCGCGACGGCGAGCATGCCGAGGAGGAGGATCAGCGGCGTACGCTGCACGTGCTCGATCGTGCCGGCTCGCCAGCGAGCCGGCGCTCGCGATGGGCGCGCCAGGCAGCGGTGCCGCCTTCGACGACGAACAGGTGGGGAACGGGCAGTCCATCGAACCAGGGCGCCAGGTCGGCCCTGGTTCGGGCGAGGTCGTCCAGCACGACCACGGTCCGGGCATCCCCACCGTGCCGCTTCAGCCCGGCGACGATCTTCGCCTGCCTGGCCGACGCACCCAGCGAGGCGGGGAGGACGACCGTCCCGGGGATGGGCTCGGCGTCCGACCCCACTGCGTGCAGTGTCAGCACATGGTCGAAGCGGTGCAGCCACTCGAACTCATCCGGCCGAAGCAGGCCCACGCTCACGACCGCGTCGGGTCGACCCTCCAACCCGCGGCCACTTCGCGCCCAGCTTGCGAGCCCACCGTCGAGGATCGCCATCTCGGCGCCCTCTTCGCGCACCGACGCGCAGAGCGACTCGAGAGACGGTCCATCCAACAACTCTCCCACCAGGACGATCGGGCGCCGGCGAAGCGCTGCGTCGGATGCGACGCCCGCCAGGGGCAGCCGCACCGAACCGGGGATTCGAACCGCGGAGTAAGCGTCCGGAGAACGCACATCGACGACCAGCGCAGACGGCCGTGCCATCCACGGGTCGATCTCGCTGGGCCCGATGTAGCAGTGCGCGTCGCGCGCACGCTGGGCCTCGGGGATCTGGCACTCGGCCTCCGGCTGGGCGCCGGAAGGGTTCGAAGTCGTGACAACGAAGAACGCGAGCGTCAGGAACGTGCGCGAGACCATCGCCTGGCGAGCGGTGCGAGCGTCAGGAGCGCGAGCAGCGCGGGCTCGGGAACCGACGAGACGGCCTGCCCGATCACACCGGAGATCGGGAAGTCCTCGAATGTGTCGAAGTCGGTGTAGGAGCCCCGATAGGTGAGCTTCGAACCCGCCGCGATCGCCTGCGTGATGAGCCGTCCGACTTCGGTGACGTCGGGTGCGGGCCCGCTCACGAACTCGCCCGAGATCGAAAAGAACGCGCCTCCGGGGTCGGTGCTGCTCAGCACCCCGGCGGCCGCCGCGAAGCTCTGGAGCCGAAACGCGGCCGGGTCTGCGAACTCGAGGACGATGTTGTAGGCCCCGACCCTCTCGCCGCCGGCGTCGAAGAACAGGTCGAGCGTGTCGCTCGGGACGTCCACCGGCTTCTCGTCGCGGCTCGGGGTATCGGCCCCCTTGCGGCTGAGCAGCTCCGGCAGCGCGGAAGCCCCCATGGGGACGATGAGCGTGAGCGCGAGCAACAGCGCAGCGTGGGGTCGCAGCAGGGATCGGAACGACATGGCCCTCTCGAGCGCGCGCCAACGAGAACCGGCAGCACGGGCACTGAAGAGGTGGTCTGGGGAGCCCTATTGTGGCGCTGCTAGGGGTTCGCAGGGGCGCATTGCTGGCTGATCGCCGCGGTCGGCGGGTTCAGCAGGGCGCGCCGGATGATGAGGGAGTCGGCCCCGGAGCACGAGGCGCTACCTCCCACATCACATAGTGCCGGGTCCCCCAGGGTCGCAGTCGGCGGCACCAGGAGCGAACGCCGGATCTGGAGGGCGTCGCCGTTGGTGACCACCCCATTGCCCGTCACGTCGCCGCACTGACAGGCGTCCCCGATGCCGTCCGGCGCCGAGCCGAAGCCGATGCCACCCACGTCCTCCTGGCCGGCGTTCGGGGTGAACGGGCAGTTGTCGGCCCCGTCGAGGACGCCGTCCTCGTCCTGGTCGTTGGAGACGGCCTCGATCGCCCAGGAGAGCTTGGCCGGGTCGAATCCCGCGGCCGGGGCGAACCGGACGACGAACGTCCCGACCGATGCCTCGGAGCCTCCGGGCGCCACGGAGGGGAAGTCGACGGCGCCGTCCCCGACCAGCTCCATGCCCGACGGGGCGAGGCTCGGCGTACCCGTCGAGGCAGGCTGCGGGTCCGCGCCCCGGTTCTCGAGCACGGCACGGAACTCCGCCTCGACACGGGCGCCCCCCTCGATGGGCGTCTGGCCCACCAGCTGGTAGGTGCAGACGAAGAGCTCCTGACCTGGGGTCTCGTTGTCGAGGTTGGTCAGGTCCACGTCGGCGGGGTCGAGCCCGTCGAAGCGCGGGTCGTCGCTCGTGATGGCACCCAGGACGAGCCGGTGAGCCACGTCGCCATCGATCACGCAATCGTCTGCACCCGCGCTCATGATCGGCTGCGGAACGTCCCAGTCGGCGTCTGTGAACTGCAGGAAGCTCCGACTCGCCATGCCCTCGGTCGGGTCGCTCGTCGAGACCGGGATGACGACGGTTGCTCCGGGCAGAGGCTCCACATCGAGCACCACCTGCGTCGTGGGCATCGCCACGCCGGCCTCGTCGGTCACGGGATCGGCCGGGGCGACCACCGTGACCCCGGAGGCTTGCTCGACGACCGTCACGAGGCAGCACGCGTCGTCTGCATCCTGACCCGACGGGTCTTCGATCTCGACGCGCAGCTGGTAGTCCCCCGCGGTGAGCCCCTCGACCGGCCATTCGAAGCGGTCGCCAGAACCGTCCGGGTCTTCGGGACGCGTCGCCTGCGTGGCGCCGTTGGCGAGCACCCGTACGACGGCGTTGGAGTCGGGATCGGCGTCCGACCACTGGACCGCCACGGTCCCGCCGAGCACCGTGCGCGGCGAATCGGGCGCGAGCAACCGGATGCGGGGGGGATCGTCCACTCCATCGGGCACGACGAAGAAGCGCTGGGCCTCGCTGAAGGCGCTTGCCGCGCCCGCCTCGTCGATGGCCCGCGCGCGCCAGAAGAAGGGACGGCCCGCTTCGAGCGGGAACACCAGGCGCCAGGTCGGCGCGTCGCTGCGCCCGGCGAAGACACGGTCGACGAGCGCGGGATCACGGAAGACCTCGAACTCGTACCCGACGGCGTCGCCATCCGGGTCCTCGACGGGAACGACGGTGAGGGGCGGGCGGAGAAGCTCGACCGCCGCGTCCTCACCCGGGTTCGCCAGTACGGGCGTGGGCGGCGCCTGGTTCGAGGCCTGCACCGCGAAGCGGCCGAGCGTCCACGCGCTCGACGCCGACCCGTCCGAGGCGCGAGCGCGCCAGAAATAGTCGCCGTCCGCGAGCCCGGCCACCGCGAAGCGTGCGGGCGACTCCGGCAGGATCGGCCCGGACTGCAGGAGCTCACTCGAAGCGAAGTCGGGCGAGCGGTCGAGCTCGAAGAAGACCGAGACCTGCGAACCCTCCGGGTCGTCGGCGGCGATCACGACCAGCTCGGCCGATCCGAGGGCGAGCACCGAGCCGATCGCCGGCTCGAGAACGCTCGGCGCCGGCGGCGGCTGGTTGCCGGCGTCGACCTGGAAGCTCGCGAGCCCGGAGGCCGCCGAGGCACCCTCGGGGTCCTCGGCCCCTGCGAGCCAGAAGTAGGTGGCGCCCGAAGCGAGATCGACCGGGGGCTCCCAACGCGTGAAGCCGTCCGCGCCCGCCGGGAGGCCCGAAACCCGCGCAACCTCCTGGGTGAGCCCGACATCCTCGAAGAGCAGGAAGGCGTAGCGGAGCGGGTCGCCATCGGGGTCGGTCGCGTTCGCCACTTCGAGCGTGGGACGCGGCCCGGGCACGGTTTCGACCGGGGCGCTCGGGATGGGGGGCGACGGCGTCGCATTCTGGGCGTCGACCACGAAGTCGCCCCACGTCCACTCGCTGTTGAGGTCTCCGTCCACGAGTCGCGCGCGCCACACGTAGGCTGCGTCTTCATCGAGTACGAGAGGCACCCGCCAGGAGGTCTCTCCGAGCGATTCGGGAAGCGGACCGCTGATCGCGAGCGGTTGGATCAGATCATCGCCCTCGAAGAGCTCGAACTCGTAGAAGACCGGGTTTGCGCCGTGAGGCGCGTTCTCGACCACGAGAAGCGGATCCGCGATGGCCACCTTCGATCCGGGGATCGGCGCGACGAGCAGCGGGACGCCCCCGATCCCGGGAAAGTTGGGGTCGAGGCCCCGTGCGAGCTCGTCCCGATCGAGGATGCCGTCGCCGTCGAGGTCGCCCGTCCCGTCGCGGTCGGTGGTCCCGAACGCCGCAAGCTCCTCATCATCCGGCATGCCGTCGCCGTCCAGGTCGTTCGGAGCAACCACGATCAGCGCCCCACGTCGAGCTGCGGACAGCACACCGTCGGTTGCCCGAATCGTGATGGGGTACCGCCCGACCTGGTCGATCGTGGGCTCCCACTCGACGAGCCCCGAACCGTCGCCGCCGTCCAGGAAGGTCGAACCCGCGGGCAAACCTTCCACCGAAAGGGCCGGGATCGTCCCGTTCGGGTCGGAAGCGTTGACGGCAAAGCCGCGGCGGCCGGTACCGACCTCGATCGTGCGTTCGCCAAAGAACGCGATGACCGGAGGCAGCGGCACCTCGAGCGGCGCGCCCATCTCGAAGCGGTAGGTGCCGCCGCCGTTCACGTCGAAGAGGCGCACGAAGTGCTCTGTCTCGTCGCCCACGCCCGAAGCCTGGAGCCAGGCGTTCTCGAAGGGGATCTCCTTGCCGTCCTCGCGGACGACCCGTCGAATTTCGAGTGCACCGCCCTCGGGGTCCTCGACCGACGCATAGAGCGGCCCGGCGGTCGGTGGGAGCGTCATGTCGTAGACCTGGATCGGACCCGAGCTGCCGAACAGGGTGAACGTCGCGACGTCGGAGTGATCAGCCACCTCGGTATCGACCGAGTCGCTTTCGTACACCACGAGCGGACCATCGTCCTGGGCGAGGAAGTCGCGCACGGCATCCCGGCCGGGCGCGTCGACACGGACGTCGCGAATCAGCGAGTGTGCGGTCGCGGAGGTGATCAGCGACGTGACGGCCCCGCCGAGCTCGTCGGCATGTGTCACGGTGACGTCGAATTCGACGAACTCACCGGACAGATCGGTCTCCATCGACCAACGCCCCGTCGCCGCGTCACCTGGCAGGATGTCGCCAAAGGGGAGCGAGAGATCCGGCGACGCCGGCTCGTCGTCGACGAAGCCGTCCGTGATCCGGAATCCGATCAACAGGCCCTGTTCGTTCTCGACGATCCGGGGCTGCCCCGTAGCCAGGTTCACGTTCCGCGCGACCCCGGACCCCGCATTCTGAACGCGCAGACCCAGCGTGAAGGGCTCGATCGGCTCGATCTCGGGCGTGAAGGGATCGTCCGCACGCACCTCGCGCGTCAGGAAGTAGTCGAGCGCCAACTGGGGCTGCGGCTTCACCACGATGAAGTCCGGCGCGACGACGACCTCTTCGACCTGGCCGCCGAAGGTGTATCGAAGGACCGCCCCGACGAAGTATCGCTTGCCCTCGATCTGCCCATCCGCGGCGCCCGGTGCCGGGATGATGAGCCAGCGCACCTCGCCGCTGCTCGATCGCGGGACGACACCCGAGCCGTCTACGCCCGAGATCCCATCGAGCTGCGGGTCCCCCAGAAAGAAGGTCGCCCCGACCGCATCCGGATCGGACGTCGCAGGAACCAGCCCGCCCTCTTCGTCCGTGAACAGCACCTCGACTTCGATGTCCTGGAGATCGAGCGTGTCGAGCCCATTGTTGATCCGCATCCGCGCCTCGAACGCCTGCCGCTCCAGCGACAACTCCTGCTCGATCTCGATCTTCACCCGCGCGCAGATGGCCTCCTGGGCGTGGATTGCGGACGGGAGCGCTCCTAGAGCAACCAAGATCGAGGCAACGATGCGTACTAGAGGTGAGGACTTCACTGGCACGGCTCCCGAACCTCAGCGCACCTGAACACTGGATTGCGTGCGGCCACTGACGACGAAGTCCAGAACCGGGTGGCCCTCGAGTTCGTCCGTAGCGAAGTGGGTCAACCCGAACCGGCGCACCGCGACGGGCACGATGCGTGTCCCTGCGCTCGACCGCGCCTCAAAGGCGACAACGACATAGTCCTGAAACTCCGTCCAGGATCGCAACAGAACCGTCGACGACGCGATGCCAGACCAGTCAGCGAGAAGCTCACCCTCGCTCGCACTGCCAGCGGGATGCTGACTAGTGAAGCGGCTCGCAGATTCCGGATCGAGAGTAGAGACGAAGCGGCTCACATCCAGCGCAACGATCGCCCGCAACTGCTCCAGCGCAACCGCCTCGGGCCCAGATGCCACCTGCACTCCCGCCGCGGCGACCTCGCCGACATACTCCCGGTGCACGATCGCCGCTGTTCGCGTGACCACAAAGGTCTTCTCGACTCCGGCTCCCAGCAAGAGCGGAATGAGAGAGAGCAACAGTGCAGCCCTACTCTGCAATGAGCTCATCTGTCTCACCGCTGTACCACGGCTCTGCGATCATGAGGCGATCCGCCCGGAGCTCCCGCGTGGCCAAGAACTCGCCTCCCACCTCCCGGAACACAGCCGTGAGTTCCAAGGGGACATCGCTGTCATCGTCAGCAAGGAAGACCTCGAACAGGACCAGACGATAGGGGCCCGTCCGGACGAGCCCCGTGATTGACACCCGTGATCCCGGGAGACCGTTGGAGACAAAGTCGGCCACCGGATAACTCTCGCGCGCGGCAGTTTGTTCCTCGGGCCTCCAGGAACTGACCCACCCTTCGTGGTCGAGTTCGAACAACGAAGAGAGCTGGCCGATGCAAGCATCGAGAGGGGTCGCACGAGACCGTTCGGACGATGGTTGCGCCCCAATGATCTCAACGGGCTCGATTGACTCCTCGACATATCGGTAGTTCTCCGTCCTGACCAACGAGATGGGAGTCGCGGGTCCTGCAGGAATCTCTGGCTCTGCACTCGCGGGGCACACGACCAAGAAGGCCCAGACCAAAGAAACCCGTAGCTCGCGGGGGAGGAGAGTCGTCACGGTAGTGGAATCCTCACCGTGACCGTCTTCGGAGCAACGACGGGCACGAGCAGGGGGTCGTCGAGCGGCAACCCCAGGATGTTGGCGGAGATCCGGATCTTGACTCCGGTCTGTTTGATCGTGACGACGAGCTCGTTCTTGTCGCAATCGACCCTCGTCGCGATGGTCCCGTCGCCTCGGCCCTTCACACCCAAGAAGCCGATCAGCTTTCCTTTGACCTTCCAGAAGCCGCCGCCTTCCAGCTCATAGCTGATCGTCCCACCGTCTCTAACCGAAGGGCACTGGCGACCGTCACAGTCGTTGATGACACCGAGAACGTCCAGCGACGCATCGATAGTGATCTTCGTGATCACCTTGAGATCGGGGATGTTGTCGAGCAGCTTCTTGAACTTGCCCTTCTTGAAGATCTTCTTGAGGGCCTTCTTGATGAGCCCTGCAATCACCGGGATGTCATCCTCGATCACTTCGTTGATGTCATACACACCTGTGATCGTCTGCAGGTCGGCCGTCGACGCGCTTGACTCGCAGCACACTGGGGTATGGAGGATTTCGCAACTCCCCGAACCGAGGTCGCCAGCGCCGAACTCAAAGTCGCCCAGGGCACCGAGAACACCGAGCACGATCTTCCCAACGTCGATGTCGCATTTCGTCGTATAGGGTCTTGCATCCTCCCCACAAATCTCATCCGCGCACTGGCCGGATATCGGCGTGGCACGCGGTGTGGAGGTGCGTGGCCCCCCACCCCCGCCGCCGCCTCCGCCGACTAGCGCTGGCGGCGAGCTGGGCGCCCACGCGCCGCCACAGCCTTGGAAGTGACGGTAGAAATTGGTGCACGTCGCACTTGAGGCGATGAACCCGTTCGCACATTCGTACCGGTACTGGACGCAAGACGGCCTCTGGTACGAGCACCCCACGATCCCGGCGCCGGTTCCGTCGCTCGCGCCGCCCGGGGAGAGATCGCGAAGCGCGGTGATCCTGTACGGAATCACCAATGACTCACCCGCAGCGAGCACCTCAGGCAGCGTGGCAAGGAAGTCGAACCTCAGAAACTCATCTGACTGTGGGAGGTTGGCAATCAGACCGTCGGCCCGAATGAGGCCATGGTTCGTCACGCGCAGCTCGCCCAGGAAAGTCTCACCAGCCTTCAGATCAGGGAGCTGGACGCCCGCGGGCTCGAGCACCACCACCGCGGCGGGGACGTCGGTCTCGAAGGTGGCCTCGAGGAGGATCTCGTAGCGGTCCTCGATCGAGATCTCGCGCACCTCCCACTCGACGGTGACGAGTCGATTGGTGAGGAAGATCTCCTCGGTGCTGGTGATGCCCGGTAGCACTTCGATGCGGCGGAAGACATCGTCGTGGTCGAGGGCCGAAGCTCGGACCAGGTAGGTCCCGGCCGGAATCACCGGGAAGGCGAGCTCGCCGAACGCGTCGGTTTCTCCGGCGAACTCGACGGTCGCGACGTCTTCGTTCTGGATGCGGATGCGGGCCCCTTCGAGGCCTTGGATGATGTCCCCAGCGCCATCGAGCGTGGCCGTATAGATGTCGGACACGTGGAACAGCACCCCGCCCTCGCCGTCCTGCACGACGGATGCCGTCCCGGGAACGTCCACGGGCGCCTCACCCTCGCCGCGGATGCGGACCAGGAAGTCTGTGAACCCGGTGGGTTCATCCGCGGCTGGCGCAAACGACACCAGGACCGTGCGAGACTGGCCCACCTCGACGTCGCCGAGGTTCGCCGGCGAGCCGAGTGTGATCCACGGAGCGGCAGGCCCCGTGCCCTGTGCGTTCAAGAGCTCGACCGCGGCGTCGACCAGTGGCGCGAGCCCGCGGTTCTCGATGCGGAGGCTGCGCGTACGCGTCTCACCCTGCACCAGGCCCGCCCGCAGCAGGCTCGGCACCGGGAAGACCGACGGCGCTGCCGCGGACAGCTGGAAGGTGACGGGGACCACCGCGATCGGGTCGGTGCCCGCGCTGGCCGCGCAGATCGGAAGCGCGAAGACGCCCGCGGCCGGGGCTTCGGCCAGCGCGTCGATCGTGAGCGCGAGAACGCCACTCCCCCCTGCACCGAGATCCAACGGGCCCCCGGCCTGCGTCACCTCGATTCCCGAGGGAAGCTCCAGCGGTTCTCCGGGACAACCGAGCCCCACCCCAGAGAACGACAACCCCGGCCCCGCCGAAACCGTGAGATCGAGCGCAGTCGTCAGGTTCCGGGGCGAGCGATAGATCACGGATGCGGGCGTCACGAGCAGCCGACCGATCTGGAACTGCCCGTGCACGGGACGGGCCAGCTGACCCGGGAAGATCACGGACACGTCGTATGCGGCCGACTCGGTCGGTCCGGGCTGGTAGTCGTATGCGAACGTGCCGTCCTCGTCCGCCACGACGGGGATCCGCTGCTCGAAGCTCCCAGCCCGCAACACGATCTCGAGCGGCGCATTGCCGACGAGCGCGCCAGAGAACGTCTCGATCGCCTGGCCCGTGATCCTCACGGGCACGTCGCCGCTCGAGATTGCCGGATCGATCGCGGTCACATCGCCCACATAGGCGGGGTCTTCGATCTCCTGGAAGCCGAAGGCGCGGCCGCCCTCGATCGACTCGGCGGCCGGGGTCCCGAGGCCCACGTGGAGCCGGTCGATCTCGAGCGCCAACCGAACGACGTCGGGCGCATTGCCCGGAACGGGAATCGAGAAGAACGACGAGGTGAACGACCCACCCGGCGCGACCGTCGCCGCGGTCTGCCCGTTCGGAAGGCGCGAGACACCCGGACCCGTGTCCTGCAGGTAGGCCGTGGTCGAGAGCACGTTGTCGTCGTCGTCGAGCAACAGCACCCGAACGTCCGGGGAGTTCGCAGTCCCCGCCGAGACCGCAGTGAGGATCTGCGTGGCGATCTCGCTGGTATTCTCGACGCGGAAGCGCACCTCACCGAGGCCGCCCTTTGTGAAGTTCTGCCCCTCGACGAAGTACGCGAGGGTGTCGTCCGCCACGGCGATCGCGCCGAAGCGCTCCTGCACCGACCGCTCGCCGGTGGTCGCGGTCACCAGCAGCCGCGCCACGAGCGCCTCGCTCCCCGCCAGGTCGGCGCGCCCACCGACCACCACCTGGACGGGCGCACTCGCACCCGCGGTCAGGTCGAAGGGCTCGGATCGAAGGGTGCGGCCCGCGACCTCGACCTCGAGCACGGCACCATCGATCGCCGCACCGGAAGCCAGTGAGACGTCGTAGTCGATGCCGTTGAAGATGCCGCGGTAGAGCGTCGTGTCGTCGCGCGTGAAGCCGGCGTCGGGCAGGCGAACCGTGCGCGCGAGGCTCTCGGCACCGCCCCCGTCGATGGCGACGACGCTGTAGATGCGCTCACCCCCGGGCCAGGTCGCATCGTTGAACGAGGGCGTGGCCACCTGGCCGAGCACGACGGCGCCGCCGGGTGTGTCCACGCTCACCCGGAAGGCCACCACACTCGGGCTGGGGTGCGTGAAGCTCAGAAGCGGCGCGCTCGACCCGGTCTGGCGGACCTCGAGGTTCTGGACCGGCAGCAGCCCCGGGTTGAGGCGCACCGTATTGGACGGCCCCGACTCGTTACCCGCGGAATCGACCGCCGTGACGACGTAGCTGAACTCGGAGTCGGACGGGCTGCGGTCGAGCGCGAACAGCTGGGCGATGTCGTCGAGAATGGGCGTGAGGCCGGCGGGGTCGAGTGGCACGCCCTCGTCGCGCGCTCCACGGTACAGGCGATACCGGGTGGAACCCGGCTCGCCTGCGGGCGCCGCCCAGGTGGCCTGCATGCCTTGGGGGAAGAACTCGAGGGCGAGGCCGCTGGGCGCGCCGGGAACGACCGAGTCGGCACTGACACCCGCGCCCGGCTGGCGCGGCGCGCTCTCGGCCGTCTGGGCACCCACGACACGGATGCTCGAGACCGAGTAGACGTAGGCGCCATCGGTCGGCGGTGTGTCGACGAACTCGAGCTCGGTGATCGGCGACCCCAACGGCAGGAGCGGACCCGCGGGATCGCCCGCGGCGGTCCGGAACACCTGGTAGGAGGCGGCCCCCCCGACGGCGTCGAAGGAGAAGCGCACGTCGCCACCCGGGAGGGGAGACGCCGCCAGCCCATCGGGCGGATCGAGCGGGGGCAGGCTGCCCTGGAAGACCTGGAAGTCGTTCGGGGCTGCGATCTCGTTGCCCACGTTGCCGAGGTCGTCTCGCGCTTCGAACGCAAACGCCAGCATCTCGGGCGCCGCCTGCCCGGCATCGGCGGGCAACGTGAAGAGCGCCCTCCACAGCAGCCCGTCGGGGTCGGTGGTCGTAGGCAGTCCGATCGGCTCGGGCGCCCGCCCATCCCCGGAGAGCTCGAACGTGAGCACGTCGAAGAAGTCGCCATCGGGACGCTCGCTCAGCACGAAGTCGATCTCGACCTCGGTGGGGTTCACCGCGTCCGTCGCAATCGGGTCCGCAGGGCTGATCACGAGGGAGGTCATCTGTGGGCCATCCACGTCGATCTCGAGGGTGCCGCCCGCGTCGATCGCGCTTCCGCGGTTACCGGCGGGATCGCGTGCAGAGAGCACCGCGAACGCCGTACCGCTGGGCGTGCTGTCGGTGATCTGGAAGGCTCCCGTGTAGTCGACATCGCTGGTCGCGAACAGCGCGACGGGGATCGGAACCCCACCATCGGGAACAATGCTGAGGAAGGGAGTCGCCAGCAGCGGCTCGCTCATCTCGAGCGAGACGACGACGCCACCCGGACCCGTGCGCCCGGACCCGGGATCCTGCGGCCCCTGCGCTTCGAACGCGAGCAGGACCGCCCGCGGTGCCAACGAGTCGGCGCGCGCCTCTGCGACCTCGGAGAGCGCACTGCGTTGGCCGCCGTCGGTCACGGCGACGATCCCGTAGAAGTAGGTGCCGTCGGACGGCGGGAGGTCGAGCAGGGACGCATCGACCTGGGGGGTCGGCGTGAGCTTCTGCGCCGTCGCGGGGTCGCTGAAGGGCGCTGTCGACCGGTAAACGTCGAAACGCGCGACCCGGCCGTCGTCGTCCCACAGCCACGACACGAGCACCTCGCCGCCGGCGCGCGGGGCAGCCGCCACGGCGAAGGGCGACTCGGGCTGGGAGTCGTCGAGCGTGACCGATACGGGCAACGTCCCTGGACCCGGGCCGACCACGTTGATGGCAAGCGCAACGATGGTGTTGACGCCGACCTGCAGGGGGACTTGAGAGGAGAACGCACCCGATGCGTTTGGCTCCAGGGCGCCTTGCGCCACGCCGTTCACCAGCAGGATCACTGTCGCATCGGGCTCAGCCGTTCCCGACACGTTGACGGTCGGGTTCCCGGTGAGCAGCCCGCTCTCGGGTGAAGTCAAGATCGGTGCCGCGGGCGGAGACCGCGTCAGCGTCACATTGAAGGGAACCGCCGTCTCGTTGCCCTGGGTATCGAAGACCCGGGCCCGCAGCACATACGCCCCGGGGAGGCGGCCCACGAGATCCAGCCCGAGTTGATAGACGCCGAGCGCGCCCGTGAGCACGCCGAGAACCTCGGGCGCGCCACCCGCACTCTCGAGCTCGAACTCTACCCGCGCCACGCCAGAGGGATCGCTGGCCTCGACCTCGAGTTGCCCAGGTGCAGCGATCTCGAACCCATCCAGGAGGTCGCTGGCACCAAACCGGAAGGCACCGACCACCGGGCCTACCGTGTCGGGCAGGGGCGTCGCGGAAACCGCGGTGACGTCGGGAGCTTCGCCGCCCCCGACGTTGAGCGCCGTCACGCCGATGAAGTAGGTCGTGCCGTTCTGCAGCCCCGAGACCTCGACCTCGTTGGCGCCACGGGGGACCGATGCCACCGGTGTTCGACCCGCGACCGAAGCGAACGCGGCGTCGTCGACGTAGACGCGGTAGGCGGCGACGAGATCATCGGGAACCAACTCGTCCCAGCGCACGCGAACGCGGCCGCTGAAAGCTTCGGCCGATACGCCGGTGGGGTTGGGCAGGAAGGTGACCGCCTGCTCGCTGATGCCAGCGCTCTCGTTGCCATCGAGATCGACCGTGGTGACTCGCACGAGGTAGGTGCTGGCGGGATCGAGGTTCGTGAGGCTCGTGGCGAGCGGCCCTCCGGCCGGGATCTCGGTCGCCGGGACCCCGTCGAGGAAGACGCGGTAGCGGTCGACGTCGCCCGAGGTCGAAGCGGGGAAGGCGACATCGATCTGGTCGCCGAGCGGCGTGAGATCGAGCTGGGCGGGGTCTTCGGGCGCCTCGACGTCGACGGGCGTGGTCGCAACCGGTGTAACGGCCGTATCGGCATTGCCCGCGAAGTCGACGGCAACGACCGCCACGAAGACCTGCTGACCGCGGACGAGCCCGAGCGCTTCGAAGCCCTGCTTCCAGCCCGGCACCGTGGTGATCGGCGCGACCGTCGCAGCATCGGCAAAGTTGGTGGTGGCGAGATGGACCGTGAAGAAGTCGATGTCGCCGCCGTTCGCGAGCAGGTCGTAGGCAGACCAGTCGATCGACACCGCCTCACCGCTGCCCGCCGGATCGATTAGGATCGAGACCGGCCCCGGCGCCGTGTCGTCGCCCGTGCCGCACGCGGGCTCGACGAACGTGCCGTCGCCTGCTCCGTTGCCGCCGCCCACGTCGGTCGTCCCGGCCCATGAGGTCCCGTCGCAGACGTAGAGCGCGACGCGTCCGCCCCCTCCGCCGCCACCCGTGGTAGTTCCCTCGCCGCCGGCGGCCGAGACAATGCCTGCACCGGCGATCGTGCCCGCGGTCACCCAGATCGACCCGCCCGAACCGCCGCCGGACTCCTCGCCCGTCGCGTCGTCACCATCGGCGCCTACGCGTCCTTCGATCGAGAGCAGGTCGCGCGCGAAGATGCGCAGCGCCCCGCCGCCATCGCCGCCACGACCCTCGGGAAAGCCATCGGCGTTGCCGCCGCCGCCCGAACCGAGATCGGTGGGCGCGTCGGGCAAACCGTATGTACCGCCACCGGCGGCCGTGGTGCCGGCGCCACCGGCTCCGCCATGGCCGCCGCCACCGGCACTCGAGCGATGGGTCGCACCGCCCCCCTGGCCCGCGCCCGCGGCAGCCCGACCGCCCGGCTCACCGGTGCCATCTGCCTGGATCGACCCGCCGCCGCGAACGTCGATGCGGTCTGCAGACAGCGCACCCGCGCCCTCGACTTCGAGCACGCCGCCCGGCTCGACCGTGATGCGCTCGAAGCGAAGCGCGCCGCTCGCGGGAGGCGTCATGCGCTGGAAGACGCGGAGCTGACTGCCTGCCACCGAGGTATCGATGAACGCAACGGTGCCGCGCCCACCCGGAGTCTGCCCCGAAGCCCCCGCCGCGGATGCCGACCCGAAGGCCGAGTAACTGCTCGCGTCGTCGTACGCGATCGCAACCCGGCCGCCGGCGCCGCCGCCACCCGCACTGCCGCCGGACCCGCCGTCGGCCCGGAATAGCCCGGTACCCTCGAGCCGGCCGGTCGTGATCCAGACCGAGCCACCCGCGCCGCCGCCGTCCTCGGGGCCCTGCGCTGGGGCGCCGTCGGCCGAGACGACGCCGTCGTTCAGAAGCGTCCCCGAAACCTCGACCCGAACGGCACCCCCGCCCGTGCCGCCGCCGCCACGGGGGAAGTCGTCGGCATTGCCTCCACCCCCCGAGCCAAGCTCGGTGGGCTCGAGCGGGTCGCCGTAGGCAACGCCACCGGTCGCGACCGCCGAGTCGCCTCCAGCCGCACCGTGGCCGCCGCCGCCGCCGCCAGTCCGATGGCTGCCGCCGCCGCCATCCCCTTCGCCAGGTACGAGGGGTCGGCCCGGGTGACCGCTGCCGTCGGCCGAAATCGCGGCTCCGGACGCCACGGTCAAGTCGTCGACGGCCAGTCGGCTTGCGCCTTCCAACCGAAGCAGCCCACCGTCATGCACCGTCACGGCGGGCAATGCGACGACGGCATCCCTGCCCGGCGCAAAGCGCTCGTGGACGTGCAGGTGGTCACCTCCCGGGGCACGTTCGACGAAGGCCGCCGTACCGGCGCCGCCGTCCTGTGCCCCGGTGCCGCCAGGTGCACCCGTGGCGCCGAAGCCCAGGAACCCTGCATCCGTGCCGTAGCCCACGAGAATGCGGCCGCCCCCGCCGGCGCCCGCACCACTCGAGTCGCCGCCCGCGGCACGCAGGAACCCGGCGCCCGACAGCGAACTCACGTCGAGCAGGATGGCGCCGCCAGCCCCGCCACCGTGCTCGGGCCCCGAGGCCGCCTCGCCGTCGGCGAGAATGGCACCTTCGAGATCGAGCAGCCCATCGACCACCAGTCGGACGCGGCCGCCACCAGCGCCGCCCACGCCGGCCGGGAAACCGTCGGCGTTGCCGCCGCCGCCCGAACCGATCTCGCCGGGCAGCAGGGGATCGCCCCGGATGGGGCCTCCCGGCGCCGCACCCGAGCCGCCCCCCGAGCCACCATGTCCGCCGCCCCCGGCCGCATCTCGCGCCGCAGCACCACCCGACGGGCCTGCACCCACGCCCAGGTCGGAGCCGGGGTGCCCCTTCCCACGCACGTCGATGGCCGACGTCGCATCGATGAGCACGCCCGACGTGACACGCAGGTCGACGCCCTCGGGATCGGCCGGCGCGTGGGTGACGACGGCCCCATTGACCAGCGTGAGGGAGCGGAAGACGTGGTTGCAGCCCACCGTAAGCGTCGCACCGGAGACGACGACGTCGTCCCCGTCGAAGTCCGGAACGCCGCAACCGACCACGGCATCCGACGTGAACACGACTGCGTGAGCAGCCGGCGCCGCCAGCGAGAACGCCAGCACCGACGCGAGCGCGAAGCCCGCGAGCGCCATGTGGGTGCGTGCGAGCACCAACGCCCCCCTAGCGCCGCGCCCCGGCCCGCCGTGCGAAGAAGCACGCGGCGAGGGCCCACATGGCCAGCGTGGTCGGTTCGGGCACGGAGCCGAGCCGCAGGAAGCCGTCGCCGAACGCGATGCTGGCGGGGGCCCCCACGAACAGGTCGTTCAGGAGGATCCACTCGCTCCCGCCCTGTCCGTCGCCCTGCAGCACGTACACGTTCAAGCCACCCAGCGCGAGGGTCGACCCGTTCGAGAGCTGGATGATGTCCCCGAGCGCGCCGCCGACCCCGGGAAGCCCGCCGGGGCCGCCCAAACCAAAGAGGTAGAGCGCCTCGTTGCCGTTGGCGCGGTTGCCGTTGTCGATCACGTCGCGCAACTCGACCGTCGCCGCCGTCGTGTCCGAGCCCACCACCAGCTGGCCGATGCCGAAGTTGAGGTTGGGCAGGCCGAAGTTGTCCGCGATGGTCGTGCTCGTCGGCAGGCCCAGGTCGTCGCCTCCTACTTCGAGCGACTGGAGCCCGGAGCCGATCATCCGAAGAATGCCCGTCGCCAGGTCGAACGTGGACTCACTCGTGCCGTTGAACTGCACGTCCGACAACACCGAGACTTCAGCACCGGCCTGGGCCGCCAAGCTGCCACCCGCGACCGACAGGTTTCCGTTGAGGAGAATCGAGGTGTCCACGCCCGAGAGGTTGACCTGCGACCCCGTCCCCACGGTCAGCGCGCCAGCAACCACCTGAGCGGCGGCGCTCCCCGTGATCGTGCTCGCGTTCAGGTTGGCGAGCAGCCCCGCCTCGAATCGCGAGCCGGCCCCGAGCGTCACGGATACGTTGCTCAGGGTGGTGAGCTTCGGCGCTGCCAACTCGGTCGAGTCCGGGAGTGTCACGCTCCCTACGTTCCAGGACGTGAGCTCCGGGAGATCCCACGTGGCGCCCACCGCCGGGGACATATCCATCCCCACGGCGGTCACGAGCGAGGGCAGCGAGAACGTCGATGCGTCCGACTCGAACCGCACCCGAGCCTGACCCGGTCGAACCACCGACTGGAGCGAGTCGAGCAGCACCCGGCCGCCGGTCGTCTCCTTGAACACCAGGCGATCCTGGTCGGCGTTGAGGGGCGAATTGACCGTGAGCAACCCCGACAGGTCTACGACACCGCCGTTCGAGGCGAAGATCCGCGCGGTCGTCGTGCAGCTGCCGCAGTTGTTGCCATCATCGAAGGCGGAAATCGTCTCGATCGAGGACGTATCGAGCAACGTCCCCACGCCATCCGCCCGGAGGCTGTCGCTGGTCGTGAAGTTCAGCTTCCCCGGCTGATAGAACGTCGCGGCCGTCGCAAGCTGCGCGCCGGTACTGAGGACGA
>JANQOX010000007.1 GCA_028285625.1 Myxococcota bacterium | reverse complement strand
AAGAAGCAGATGGAGCGCTCCCAGAAGGAGTACTACCTCAACGAGCAGATGCGGGCGATCCAGAAGGAGCTCGGCGAGCGCGACGAGTTCAAGAACGAGGTCGCCGAGCTCGAAGAGCAGCTCCAGGCCAAGGCCATGCCCGACGACGCGCGCGAGCGTGCCGACAAGGAGCTGCGCAAGCTCAAGATGATGTCGCCCATGAGCGCCGAGGCGACCGTGGTGCGCAACTACATCGACTGGATGCTGGCGCTTCCCTGGGACCACTACGGCGAAGAGAACAACGACATCCTCGAAGCCGAGCGCGTGCTCAACCAGGACCACTTCGGCCTCGAGAAGCCGAAGGAGCGCATCCTCGAGTACCTGGCCGTGCAGGCCCTGGTCGAGAAGATGAAGGGCCCGATCCTGTGCCTGGTCGGCCCGCCCGGCGTGGGCAAGACGTCCCTCGGCAAGTCGATCGCGGCTTCCACCGGCCGCGACTTCGTGCGCATCAGCCTGGGTGGCGTGCGCGACGAGGCCGAGATCCGCGGCCACCGGCGCACCTACATCGGCGCGCTGCCGGGCAAGATCATCCAGGGCCTGAAGAAGGCGGGCACCAGCAACCCCATCTTCCTGCTCGACGAAGTCGACAAGATGTCGATGGACTTCCGAGGCGATCCCTCGTCGGCGCTGCTCGAGGTGCTCGACCCGGAGCAGAACCACACCTTCCAGGACCACTACCTCGACCTCGACTACGACCTCTCGCGGGTGATGTTCGTGTGCACGGCCAACGTGCTGCACCAGATCCCGCGCCCGCTGCAGGACCGCATGGAGATCATCCAGCTGCCGGGCTACATCGAGAGCGAGAAGCTCCAGATCGCGCGCAACTACCTCGTACCCAAGCAGCTCGAGGCCAACGGGCTCGACGCCGATCAGATCGAATTCACCGACCCGGGGATCCTCGAGGTGATCCGCTACTACACCCGCGAGTCGGGAGTGCGCAATCTCGAGCGCGAGATGGCCTCGATCTGCCGCAAGGTCGCCCGTGAGGTGCTGAAGGACGGCGAGGGCCACCGCAAGGCGCGCATCACGCCCACGGCGGTCAAGCGCCACCTGGGTGTCCACAAGTTCCGCCACGGCCAGGCCGAGGAAGAGGACCGCGTGGGCCTGTGCACCGGCCTCGCCTACACCGAGGTGGGCGGCGAGCTGCTGCAGACCGAGGTCGCGGTCACGCCCGGCAAGGGCAAGCTCGTGGTGACCGGCCGCCTGGGCGAGGTGATGCAGGAGTCGGCCAACGCCGCCTTCAGCTACATCCGCTCACGCGCCAAGCAGCTCGGGCTCACGGCCGACTTCTACTCCAAGGTCGATCTGCACATCCACGTGCCCGAGGGTGCGACCCCGAAGGATGGCCCCTCGGCCGGCATCACGATCGCCACGGCGATCGCCTCGGCGCTGACGCGCGTACCGATCCGCTCGAACGTGGCCATGACCGGAGAGATCACCCTGCGCGGTCGCGTGCTGCCCATCGGCGGTCTCAAGGAGAAGCTGATCGCGGCCCACCGCGGCGGCATCGACACCGTGCTGATCCCGGCCGAGAACGAGAAGGATCTCAAGGAGATCCCGGCCCAGATCAAGCGCGCCATCAAGCTCGTGCCCGTCGAGCACATGGACCAGGTGCTGACCTCGGCGCTGTCCCTCGACGACCCGCACGGCTTCCTGCGCGAAGGCGACCACGTGATCGACGCCATCTTCGAGGGCGTCCACGCGAACCCGCCCGAAGAGATCGCCGCGAGGCCCTCCGAGGTTCAGTAGCCCCGCAGCACCGGCCTGGGCCTCGTGCCGCTCAATCCGCGCGTGCCTTCTTCCGATGAAGGCTGCGAGGAGACGGCATGCGCGGAGCGCTGAAGGTCACGTACGTCGATGGCAGCGACGAGTTCTACGAGGTCGATCCGGTGGGCGACGCCCCTGACCTCGCCCGGAACCTGCGCGAGTTTCTCGCCCAGCCGAGCCTGACCCTGGTCCTCCCCAACGAGATCCTGGTGATCCCGTCGTCGAGCATCCGTCACATCTCGGTCACCCGAAGCAGCGCGACCTTGCCCGAGGAGGAGCTCGATACGATCCCCGGCGTCTTTCTGGGCGCCAAGCGGATCGTCGGCTGAGCTCAACGGGCGCGCGGGCTCGGATCGCGCCGGCCTTCACTCGGAAGAAGGCTCCGTTCGCTCCCAGACGCTGCGGAAGTCCCCGCCTTCGCCCAGCACCGCCTCGACCGGGCTCCGCTTGTCGATGTGGCCGATCAGGTGGTGATAGGTGCCGTAGCCCACCAGCTCGCGCAGACGGGGCGAGAAGCCGCGCACGGTCTCGGGTGGGATGCCGAGCTGCTGGTTCTCCTGCTGACGCAGGAAACCGGCGCAGTAGTTCATGGCGATGCCCACGCGCACCTGGTCGGTGGTGTTGGCGCCGCCCCCATGCCAGAGGCTGCCGTTCCAGACCAGCACGCTACCCCGCGGCATCTCGGCGGCGATCGTCTCGACCTCGCCGCCGTAGGCCGGCGCGGGCTTCGTATGCGACCCGGGCACGATGCGGGTCGCCCCATTGGCCTCGGTGAAGTCGGTGAGGGCCCACATGGTGTTGCAGACCAGCGGGGGGTGCGGCTGGGGCAGCGGGATCAGCTGGTCGTCGGCGTGGATGGGCTGGGCCGTCTCGCCGCCCCCGATCGCGATCGAGGAGAGCGACGAGATCAGGCAGCCGCGGTCGAGCACCCCCTCGACGATCGGCAGGATCTCGGGGTGGACCGGCACCTGCTCGAAGACGCGGTCGCGCGCAAGGAGGTTGTAGATGCGCACGGTGCGCTCGCCCTCGAAGGCGTTGCGCGCGGGCGTGATGCCGAGGTCGCGCTCGAGGCGTTCGAGCGCCTCGGCCAGGGCATCGACCAGCGCGGGTTCCAGAACCCCCTCGAGCAGGGTGTAGCCGTGCTCGGCGATTCGCTTCAGGTGCCCCTCGCGCGTGGCCGCATCCATGGAGAGACGGGTAGCATGCCCGCATGGATCCCTGGGTGGGCGCGGCAGGCCTGTCGTTTGCGGCGTGGGTCTACCTGGCCTTCTTTCACGGCCGCTTCTGGCGGGCGGATCAGCGCCTGCCGCGAGGAGGGGGCGCCGCCCTGGCGGCGGGGCCTCTGCCCTCGGTCACGGCCGTCGTCCCCGCGCGAAACGAAGCCGACGGGATCGCCCGCTGTCTGCGCTCGCTGCTCGACCAGGACTACGCCGGCGACTTCCGCATCGTGCTCGTGGATGACCACAGCGACGACGGCACGGCCGAGATCGCGCGCGGGGTGGCGAGTGCGCACCCGCGCGGCGAGCGGCTCGAGGTGGTGACCAGCGAGCCCATGCCGCCGGGCTGGGTGGGCAAGATGTGGGCGGTGGCCACCGGGGTCGCAGCCGCAACGCGCGAGGCTGCGCCCGAGTTCTTGCTACTGACCGACGCCGACGTCGAGCACGACGCGACCGGCCTGGGGCGCCTTGTCGCCAAGGCCCAGGCGGATGGGCTCGACCTGGTCTCGCTCATGGTGAGGCTTCACTGCGAGCGGCCCTGGGAGCGTCTGCTGATCCCGGCCTTCGTCTACTTCTTCCAGAAGCTCTACCCCTTTCCCCGCATCAACGACCCCCGCTCGCGCACGGCCGGTGCGGCCGGCGGGTGCATGCTGGTGCGCAGCGATGCCCTGAAGCGCGCGGGCGGCATCGAGGCGATCCGCGGCGAGATCATCGACGACTGCGCACTCGGCGCGGCGATCAAGCGCCAGGGGCCCGTGTGGGTCGGGCTCAGCGAGCGCACCTACAGCTTCCGCCCCTACGAAGGGCTCGCCGACATCTGGGCCATGGTGGCGCGCAGCGCCTACACGCAGCTTCACTACTCGCCGCTGCTGCTGGCGGGGACGGTCCTGGGCCTGCTGCTGATCTATGCGCTGCCTCCCGCCCTGGTGGTGACGTGGCCCCTCCATGGCAGCCCGGCCGCGGAGCTGCTGGGGGCTGCCGCCTGGGCCCTCATGACGTGGACCTTCCTGCCGACGCTCGCGCTCTACCGCCTGAGCCCATTGCGCGCACTCACGCTGCCCATCGCCGGCGCGCTGTATCTGGGCATGACACTTGATTCGGCCAGGCTGCACGGCCTCGGTCGCGGTGCGCAGTGGAAGGGCCGCGCGGGGGCGGGGCGGACCGACCCGTCGGCGTAGGCGACCCGAGCAAGCGCAAGCGGTGGGGGCCGGTGCATCAGCGCTCGAAGTGGAGCCGGTAGCTGAGCAGGCGGTCCGTGATCTCGAACCCGACGGATCGATACGTCGCGATGGCGGCGGCATTGTCGATGCCCGTGCGAACCACGGCCTGCTTCATGCCCGCCGCCTTCATGAGCGCGAGCCCCTGCGACACGACGGCCCGGGCCAGTCCGCGGCGGCGGGCCTGCTTGCGCGTGCCCACCGGCTCGAACTCACCGATCTGGTTCCGCGCGTCGAGGCACGTGTCGGCAAAGGCCAGGACGGAGCCGTTCGGCTCCATCGCCACGACGAGGGGGAACCGCTCGGGCCGGCCGTAGCCGAGCTGATGGCGCAGGCTGCGGGTCATCCAGGCGGCGACTTCTTCGCGGGGCTGTCCCTCCAGAAAGGCGTCGACCTGGGCGTCTCCGCGTTCGAAGACCTCGTCGGGATCGTCCGCATCGAGGGTGCAGATCGTGCAGCCCTGGGGCGCGGGCGGGGTCTCGATGTCGGCTTCGAGGCTTCGCTCCATGAAGACCTCGGCCACGCCCGAAAGCTCATAGCCCTCGGACTCGAGAAACGAGGCGGCTGCCTCGTCCTTCTCGTACGCCACCGTGCGGCAGGTCGGCTGGTCCGAGAGCAGCCTCAGCGCGTCGCGGGCCTGGCGCGCGATGGCGTGGCGCACCTCGTCGCTTCGGTACGCCGGGGCCGCCTGGTGGAACCAGGACCCTGTGTCGAGCATGATGCGCGACACGGCCTGGAGTTCGCCGCCTGCGTCGCGCCACATCTGCACCACGGGCGCCGCGTTCAGGAACTCGAATGAGTTCACGTACGCCGACTTCAGCGACGTCCCGAAGGCCCAGCGCACGTCGCCCGCGTACTGACGCTCGGGCTGGAAGAACCGGTGCAGCGCTTCCACGTCCGGGTCGCCCGCGAAGGGCCTGGGTGAAAGGGGGCAGGGCGGCACGGGTGGCGTCCTCGGGGCCGCGGGGCGTGCCAGGCGCGGGCCCGGCGTGCGGCGCAGGGACGGGTAGCAGGTCTGCGCCGCGGCCGGCGCCTGCGGGCTGGCGCCAGCGGTCCGGTCGCGCCCTGGCCACCAGCCGTTAGCCTCTCGTCCCCGGAGCCGATCGCGCGACCCGAGTCGACCGATGGGCTCTTCGGGCGCATAGCTCAGTTGGCTAGAGCACCTGCCTTACAAGCAGGGGGTCCCTGGTTCGAGTCCAGGTGCGCCCACCAGCCCGCGGTCACCGGAAGCTGCGCCGGTGCCGCAGCGGCTCAGTGGTACGGCGCGTCGTAGGCCGGGTCGTGGCGGTCGAGGATGGCGTCGGCAATCGGAACCAGATCCGTCAGGGTCGCCGTGTCGTACGGAAGGCTCGGCAGGTCCACGTCGTAGATCGCACGGATCCAGACCAGCCGACCCAGCTCCACCAGGACGTGCTGCGCGTGGCCGAGGTTGTCCCTGTAGATCGAGGGCTCGGAGGGCGAGACCAGGGTCGTGACGTCGGGCAGGTTGCCCGCACTGAACAGGTTGCGCAGCGCGACGGCGCTCTCGCCGTAGGGCACGCAGAAGAAGTCGACGTCGGGATACATCTCGCGCAGCGAGTCGATCAGGCCGTGGGAAATGAGGGGGTGGAATGCCTCCCAGTTGCTCGCGTAGGTCGCCGCGGTGGTGCTCTGCGGGTAGGGCTCCCAGGGCAGCGCGATGAAGAAGCGGGTGTCCGGGTTCCGGGCCAGCGCGTAGTCCACCCAGTTCACGTAGCCGTCGAGGCTCGGGTAGTCGGGGTGGTAGGTCATCCCGAATAGCTCCACGTCGCCGCCATCGAGGGCGCCTTGGATCTCTGCCCGCTTGCTTGGGTTCTCCCACAGCGCCTGGGGCGCACCGTTCGCGCCGCCAGCGGTCACGAGGGACTGGGCGTGATCGAAGACGCCTGCCGCGTACGCCAGAACCGGCATGTGTGCGGCGAAGGGCTTGAAGAAGCTGTGGCCCATGAGCAGCGAGTCGAGGCCATAGTTCTCGACCGGTCGGAAGATGGCGACCAGCGGCGGCAGGTCCCCCGCGTTGGCAGGGACGGCGAAGCTGCACGAGTCGCCCGAGGCCTCGTCGCACGCGGCCCAGCCATGAAATCGCCAGCCGTCGTGGGGGACGCCGAGGTAGGTCTCTTCGTAGACGCCGCTCGAGGCGTTCAGGGTGCAGAGACCCGATCCGAGCTCGAAGTCGCTCAGGCTGCAGTCGCGATCGCCGCTGGCGGAGACGATGTCGCCCTGGCCGACGATCTCCAGGGGGTGGACGCGCGCCACCGGGCAGCCGAGCACGAAGACCAGGGCCAGCAGGACGGGTGCGAGCTTGGACGGCATGGCCGGCATCCTAGGCACGAGCGTGGCACGCGCATCGGGTGGATTGCGCGCTCCCAGCCAGGGGAAATCGGCCGCCGAGTCCTCGGTCTACGAGAGACCCCGTGGCGTAGCCCCTCTGACGCAGCCCGTACTCTGCCTAGGTGTCGTCGGCATCGAGGAGGGCATCCGCTCGGGGCACCCAGGCCGGGGTGCGTGACCGGCGTCTAGAAGATCTCGAACAGCCCCGCGGCGCCCTGGCCGCCGCCGATGCACATCGTGACGACGCCCCACTTGGCCTTGCGGCGCTTGCCCTCGAGCAGCAGGTGGCCGACACAGCGGGCACCGGTCATGCCGAAGGGGTGGCCGACCGAGATCGAGCCGCCGTTCACGTTGTACTTCTCCGGGTCGATGCCGAGCGTGTCGCGGCAGTAGAGGCACTGGCTCGCGAAGGCTTCGTTCAGCTCCCACAGGTCGATGTCGTCCACCTTGAGGCCGGCACGGTCGAGCAGCTTCGGCACCGCAAATACCGGGCCGATGCCCATCTCATCGGGCTCGCAGCCCGCGGCCGCAAATCCGCGGAATGCGCCGAGCGGCTCGATCCCCCGCTTCTTCGCTTCGGCCGCCTCCATCATCACCACCGAGGCCGCCCCGTCCGAGAGCTGGGAGGCGTTGCCGGCGGTGATGTACTGGTCATCGCCGCGAATCGGCTTCAGGCTCGAGAGGCCTTCGAGGGTCGTGCTCGGTCGGTTGCACTCGTCACGGGTCACGGTGTAGTCGACCTCGGAAACCTCGCCGCTCTCCTTGTCCTTCTTCATCATCGTCGTACGCATCGGCACGATCTCATGGTCGTAGAGACCCGCGTCCTGGGCCGCGGCGGTGCGCTTCTGGCTCTCGAGCGAATACTCGTCCTGGTACTCGCGGCTGACCTTGTAGCGGTCGGCGACGATGTCGGCGGTTTCGATCATCGCCATCCAGAGGCCGGGGTACTCGGCTGCCAGTGGCTTGTCGACCTGCAGGGTGAAGCCCGACCCCGTCATGCTGTGCGAGATCGACTCGACGCCGGCGCCCACGACGATCTGCTCGCCGTCGACGATGATGCGGCCGGCAGCGGTGGCGATCGCGTTGAGGCCCGAGGAGCAGTGGCGACTCACCGTGACGCCGGTCGTGGTCACGGGGCAGCCGGCCTTGATCGCCGCGAGACGACCGACGTTGTTTCCGGTGGTTCCCTGAGGCGTGCCGCAGCCCAGGACGACTTCGTCGATCTCGGCCGGGTCGACGCCCGAACGCGCAATCGCGTGCTCGATGGCGTGGCCGGCCATGGCGACGCCCCCGGTGTTGTTGAATCCGCCGCGGTGGGACTTGGCAAGCCCGGTCCGGGCGGTCGAGACGATGACTGCTTCGCGCATCTGGGGATCTCCGGGCGCCGTCGAAAGCGACGCTTCGTGTTGGGAGCCGGAGCGTAGCCTGCTCGGCCCACCCTTGGGCCGGCGGCTCCGTAGTCAGCGGGGATGGCGCCCGAGCCGGCGAGCGGGCCGCTCAGGTCGGTTCTCAGCCGGCCGGAGCGGCCGAGCGGTCGGGGTCGGGTTGCGGGGCGCGGCGGGGCCGCGGCAGGCGCAGGCGCAGGCCGCGCAGGTCGCCCGCCACGGTGTAGAGCGCGGGGACCAGGAAGAGCGTCACACCCGTCGAGAGCGCCAGGCCCCAGCCGATCGCGAGCGACATGGGGGCGACCACGGTGTCGTGGCCGCCGATGCCGTAGGCCATGGGGAGCACCCCGCCCAGCGTCGTGAGCGTCGTCACGACGATGGGACGAAGCCGGCTCACCACGGCGTCGAGCAGGGCTTCGCGCCGCGCGTCGGCATCGCTCGCGTCCAGCAGCTGGACGCTCCGGTGGACGGCGTCGATCATCACGATCGACGCGTTCACGACCACGCCGGCCAGCCCGATCGCACCGAGCATGGCGAACATCGAGAGCGGCTGGCCGTGGGCGAAGAACGCGAGGATCACGCCCGCGATCGCAAACGGCACGACCGACACCACGAACGCGGCCTCGAGAAACGACCCCAACATCACCGCGATCACCACGGCGATGCCCGCGAAGGCGAGCAGCGCCGCGAGCCCCAGGTCGCCGGTGGTCTTGCGCGTCTCCTTGGCCTCGCCCCCGATCGAGAGCGCGAGGCCGGGCACGCCCTCGTAGCGCGGCATGAACTCGCGCTCGAGGCGCGCGGCCAGGCTGAGTGCCGTGTGAGGTGCACCTACGGCGAAGGCGGCCGAAACCGTGGCGGTGCGTACGCCGTCGCGGTGGTGGATGCGGCTGACCGCCGGCACCTCGACGGGGTTCACCACGTCGCGCAGCCGCACCGTGGTGCCGTTGGCGCTGCGGATCGGCAGCTCGAGCAGGGCGTCCAGCGAGCCCCGGGCCGCCGGGTCGAGCAGCACGCGAAGCTCGGTGGTCTCGTCGAGTTCGCGGTGTTCGGACGCCTTGGCGCCGTGGAAGGCGACCTGCACGGTGTCGGCCACGGCGCGGGGGTCGAGCCCGCGCAGCGCGAGCCGATCGTAGTCGAGCGCCAGCTCGATCTGTGGGGTCCCTGGGCGCTCGTCGACGTCGATATTCGTCACGCCGTCGATCCCGGCCAGCCACTCGGCCGCCTCGCGCGAGGTCGCCCGGCGCACGTCGTCGTCGTTGCTCGAGACGTGCAGCGCCACCGGCGCCCCGGCGGGCGGCCCCATGAACTGGATCTCGTGGACGACCTTGGCCTCGGCCGGGACGATGAGCTCGCGCTCGAAGATCTCGCTCCACTCGGGTGCCGTGTGGCTTCGCCCCGTGGGCGCGATGAACGCGGTGATCACCGCCTCGTTCTCGGCTGCGCCCACGGTGCGGTCGAAGGCCTCGGGGTCCTGGTGGCCGATCCGCGCGGTCTGCGCGATCAGGTCGTCGCCCATGAGCGGCGGCAGCTGCCGCTCGATCGCCGCCACCACGGCCTCGGTGCGTTCGATGGGGGTGCCCGGGGGCAGCTCGATCTTGAGGAAGGCCGCCTCGGAGTCGTCGTTCGGGTAGAGCAGCACCGGCATCCGCGGTGCGATCGCGCCGAACACCACCAGCAGCGCCGCGGCAAACCCCACCACGAGCGCCACGCGATGGTGGAGCGCGCGATCCAGCAGGCTGCGGTAGCGCCGCTCCATGGCCAGCACGAACGACCGCTTGGCCGTCTGGGCCTGGCGGGTGCCCATCGAGAGGTGGGCGGGCAGGATGGTGAAGGACTCGGCCACCGAGAGCAGCAGCGCGAGAATCACCACCAGCGGCATGGCTTGGACCATCTTGCCGTTCATGCCCGCCATGCCCCAGAGCGGCACGAAGGCGAGCATGGTGGTGATGGCGGACGCCACCACGGGCCGGACCATCTCGGCCGCGCCGCGCACGGCGGCGAGCCTGCGCTCCTCGCCCGATTGCCGCCGGGTGACGATTCGTTCCGAGACGACGATGGCATCGTCGACGACCATGCCGAGCACCACCACCAGACCGGTGAGCGTCACCATGTTGATGGCCAGGCCGAACACCGGAAACAGCGCCAGCGTCGCCAGGAACACCACGGGCAGGCCGAGCAGGGTCCACATGGCTGCCGTGGGAGTCAGGAAGACGAACAGGACGATGGTGACCAGGGCGACGCCCACCAGCCCATTGGTGAGCATCAGCTGCAGCCGGTTGCGCGTCATGAACGACTGGTCGCGTGCCAGCGTGGCGGTCACGCCGGGCGGAAGCGGTGTGGTCGCGACCAGGTCGCGCACGGCGTCGACCGTGTCGACGATGTCGGCGTTCTCCTGCTTGGAGACCACCAGCGACACGCCCGAGAGGCCGTTCGTGTGGGCGAGGAGTCCGTTGTCCTCGCGCGTGACCTCGATGCGGGCGACGTCCGCCACGGTGACCGCGCCGCCCCCGGGCGAGAAGCGCACCAGGGTTCGCGCGACTTCTTCGGGCCCGTCGAAGCGGCTCCACACCACGACCTGTCGGCGGTCGCGTTCGCGCTCGAGCAGGCCGCCCGTCGCCGAGACGTTGCGCCGCGCGATCGCCGAGACGACCTCGAGCACGGTGACGTCGTTCTCGCGCGCACGGTCGGGGTCGACGTAGACCCGCACCTCGGGGTCGTCGAGCCCGACCGTCGAGACGCGTGAGACCAGGTCGAGCTTGCGCAGCCGTCGCTCGAGCACCTTGCCCGCCGGGCGCACGGCCTCGCTCGGGCCGGCCAGCGCCACCTCGACCACCGGGAACCGCTGCGAGTTCAGCAGCTGGATGGTGGGCTCGTCCTCCATCTCGGGCGGAAAGTCCGGCACGCCGTCGATCAGCACCTTCAGGTCGCGCTCGGCCTCGCGCACGCGATCGGCGTCGAAGTCGTCGTGCAGGTCGATCTCGGAGTGGGAGCGCGAGTCGGAGACGACGGTGCTGAACTCCTTCACGCCGTCGAGCTGCTCGATCTGGTCCTGGATCGGGATGGTGACCTTCGTCTCCACGTCGCGGGCCGACGCGCCGGGGAGGATGCCCGTGACGAAGAGCTTGGCGAGCGTCACCGTCGGGAAGGTCTCGCGCGGCGATCGCGTGGTCTGCACGATGCCGAGCACGACCACGCCCACCACGATCACGTGCACCAGCAGGTGGCGATCCACGAAGAAGCGGACCAGACGCTCCACGCGCTAGGCCCCGGGTGCCGCGGTGCCGTCGGTCACGATCGGCGTGGCGTCGTCGATCACGACCGGTGCACCGTCGCTGAGCGCGAACTGGCCCTCGACCACCACGCGCTCTCCCTCCGCGACCCCGTCGAGCAGCTCGACGCTGTCGCGACCCTGGCGGCCCACGCGTACGGCGCGGACGTGCGCGTCGAGGGCGCCGGGCTTGCCCTCGACCACGAAGACCGAGAGCTGGCTCCCGCGGCGCACGAGAGCGGCGCGGGGCACGCTCAGCACGGCGTCGGCCTGCTCCGGCTGAAGCGCCACCCGCGCGACCATGCCCTCGCGCAATCGGCCGTCCTGGTTGTCGAGCCAGACCTCGACCGGGTAGGTGCCGGTCGAGGCATCGGCGGTGCGCCCGATGCTGTGGATCGAGGCGGCGAAGCGGTGCCCGCCCAGGGCAGCGACTGTGAGCGAGACCTGGCCGCCGGGGGCCAGCGACGCGGCCTCGCGCGCCGTCACACCGGCGCGGACCCGCACGCGCGTGAAATCGGCGACCAGGGCGACCGGAGCGCCCGGGGCCAGGTAGTCGCCGACGTGGACGTCCACCGCCTCGACCGTGCCCGCGAACGGGGCGCGGACCGAGGCGTCCTCGCGCGTGCGCTGGGCGCGCCGCAGCTGGGCATGGGCCAGGGTGCGCGCACTCACCGCGCGTTCGACGGCGAACCCGAGACCCTCGTGGCGGCTCTCCGAGAGTGCGCCCCGTGTGCGCAACTCGTCCGCCCGCGCGAGTTCTCGCTGGGCCTCGGCCAGGTCGACCTCGCGCGCGGCCAGGGTGGCGCGGGCCTCGGCCACGGCGACGTCGAGCTGGGTGGCGTCGAGGGCCACGAGCAGGTCTCCCTCGGCGACCACGGCACCGGGCTCGACGTGCCGCGCGACGATGCGCCCGGCGACCTCGGCCGCGACGCGCGCCGAGCGGAAGGCCGAGACCACGCCCGAGGTCTCCGCCTCGGGGTCGAGGGGGGCCAGGACGACGGGGGCGACCCGAACCCGCAGCGAGGCGCGTGTGTCGAGCAGCTGGGCCGGCTTTCGGGGCGCGTCGTCGGCGCGCGCGGGCGCATCGCTGCAGGCCGGCGCCAGCGCGAGCAGCGCGGTGCCCACGACCAGCGCGAGGAGGGCGTGCGACACGCGCACGCTCATGGGCTGCGCTCGCGCTTCAGGCGATGGTCGGCCACGGCGGCCAGCGCCACGCCCAGCTCGTCGGCGAGCGCGTCCAGGTCGATGCGCTCGGGGTCGAGCAGGTGGCCGACCAGCGCGCCCTGGGTCCAGGCGATGGCCAGCGACGACAGGTCGGCCGCGAGCGGTCGGGCGCGATCGCCCAGCTTCGAGAAGGCATCTGCGAGGGCATCTTCTGTCATGCGCCGCCCCGTCTCGCGGCCGGCACGAAGCCTCGCGAGCAGGGCCGGGTCCTGTGCGCCGCGCTCGAGTGCGAGCATCATCTCGAGACGCAGGAAGGGCGGCAGCGCGTGCCCCATCTCGTCGAGCGCCCGGCGCATCAGGCGGTCGAAGAGCTCGCCCGGCGGCGCGGTGTCGCGCGTCTCGCCGAGCATCTTCGTCCAGCGATCCATGGCGCGCTCCACCACGGCCGCGGCGAGGTCCTCCTTGTTCTCGAAGAACCAGTAGATCGAGCTGGCGGGTAGCCCCGAGCGCTCGCGGATGGCGGCGATTCCGGTACCCGCGAAGCCGCGTTCAGCCAGGAGCGATTCGGCCGCGTCGAGGATCGCCTCGCGAGAGCGCTTGCCGTGGGCGCGAGCCGCTCGGCCGGGCCGCCGCGTACGACTCCGATCCGGCGAGGGGGCGTTCACGAATCTAGTGTAGTGAACGTTCCAATACGATCAACGCACACCAGGGGACAGGAAGCGAGCCGCGTGGCGAGCGTCGGTCCCTCCACCCCCGGGAGCGGGCGCGGGACGCCCTAGCGGGCCCTGGGGCGGCGCCCGGAGAGACCCCGACCCCACGTGGGGACGTTTCTTGCGTTCCCGATGTTCTTGCTAGCGGCGCCGCCGCGCGAGCAGCGCCAGGGCCGGGGCCAGCAGCAGGGCGAGCCCCGGCTCGGGGATGCGCGTCGTGCCGTAGATCAGGTCGTCGGAGTAGCCGACCTGGCGGGTGGCGGCGGGCATGATGGCGTCGAGCTCGATGCGCGAGATCAACTTGCTGTCGGGGTCGGTCTTGGGGACCACGTAACCCTGGTAGCCGACGGTGCCGGGCAGCTCGGCGAGCAGGGCGCCGGTGGTGTCGAACCAGCGCGTCATCACGCCCGAGTTCCAGTTGCGCTCGATGCCGACCGCCGCCTGCGGCGTGGCAAACGAGATCTGGTAGCCCACGCGGCCGTCGTCGGACGAGAAGTCGGAGAACGTCCCGACGATCTGCTTGGTGCCGCCGGGGCCGCGGGTCGAAACGTTGACCGGGCCGTTCAGGGCGCCACCGGTCGTACCCTTGTGCGACTGGAAGGTGAGGCCCGCGATCTGGGTGCGCAGCTTCTGGTTCGAGGCGAAGCTCTCGAAGTCCTGCAGCGTGTAGCCCTTGTTGGCGACGGCGTCGTCGAAGAGCGCACGAGCACTCGCGCCGGTGACCGTCATGGCGGTGGCGGCGAAGGGCGTGAGCAGCAGCATCGAGAGCAGCGGGATGATGAGTCGCATGGGGTTCCTCCGGGTGCGTGACGCGCTGGCGCGCGCCGGTCGCGGGTGCTTCCAGGGACTCGTGGTGCGAGAGGGCGGCGTGTGTCAACTAACCAGAAACAAAGAGGATTCTGTTCGTTGGGCCGTCCCGAAAGGGGGCAGTTTGTCCCGTTTCGGGACACGCGAGCAGGTCGCGATGTCCGGTGCGCGACTCTCGGAGCACAGCGTGAACTCGGGAGAGCTAGAGCGACAGGTCCCACTGCAGGCGCACGCGCAGGTCCGAGCGCGCACCGGTCGGGTCGTCGACGCGCAGCCAGCTGCCGTCGAGCGTGAGCTTGTTGCGGTGGCCGTTGAAGAACCAGTTCACCGCGACGCTAACCTCCTGATGCCGGTCGTCGCCAGGCGAGGTGTCGGGGTCGAAGGCCGCGACGCGCAACGCCAGCTCGAGCGGCTCGGGGACGCGATCCCAGAGCTCGTGGAAGAAGTAGCCCGCCTGGGCGTAGCCCCCGACCAGGTGCGTGACGCCGCCGGTCACGCTGTCTTCGATCCGCTTCCAGTGGAGCTCCTGCTGCCACGAGAAGCCCCGAAGGTGGAGCGCCGTCTCGAAGAGCGCCTGCCGGATGCGGTACTGGTCGACCGCGCCGGGTGCGAAGGCGGTAAGCTGGCCGCCGCCGCTCGAAGAGAAGCGCGTGAAGCGGCTTCGGTTCGAGACGAAGCCGAGCGCGACGCTTCCGGCGGGCTTGGCGCGCCGCGCGAGGTCGCTCTGCGAGAAGGGCAGCACGCGGCCGAAGGGGTTCCACTGCGCACGCGCCATGAACATCGGGCGCCCGCCGTCGTTCTTCGTCTGCCGGCCGGCGCCCGTGAAGACGCCCGCCCACCAGCTGGTGTCGAAGCGTCGGCCGGAGCCCAGGCGGCCGAAGAGCATGGCGCCGGGCTGCCGGTCGATGGTGAACTCGCGATTGATGATGGACCGCTCCACGAACTGCTGGGTGCCCGACGAGTCGCGGCGCTCGCGGTTGTACTCCGGCTTCCACTGGCCCACGCGGACGGACAGCCACTCGAGGCGCTGGATGCTCGCGCGCAGGTCGAGCACACGCGCGTCGCGGAACTCGAGCTCGTGGTAGAACTGGAACCACGAGGCCCCGAGGTGGCCGCCGATCTTGAACCGGCTGCGGTTCAGCGTGTACTCGAGGCCCGGGGGATCGTCGAAGTCGGCCACCGTGGTCGGGTCGTCGTCGAACGGGTAGTAGAGCCGCGACTGGAAACGCAGCTGGGGGTGGAGCCGGAAGCGGCCGTCCCGCGACTCGAAGAACAGGCCCTTGGCCCCGTACTCGGCGGTCCACGAGCCGAGGTCCCACGTTCTCGAGGCCTCGGCGGGCGCGCTGCCCGCGAGCAGCGCCAGCACGAGGGCGGCGGCGTTGAGCGACTGGGCCAGGCGGGCTAGGAGCGTGATGTCGTGACCCACCGATCCGGGATCCGGGGTTGGAGCCCGGGAGAGTCTGGGCAATCCCGCGGCCCTTGTCCGGGGGGCGGACGAACGAACCCGTTGTGGCGAGGTCGTGTATCCTGGCGGCTGCGGGGCTGGAGGCATCATGATCGAGCGGCGGCGATTCCTCACCAGCGGAACGGCGGGCCTCGTCCTCGCGGCTGCGGCTCCCACGCTGCTGTTCAGCGTCGGTCGGTCCGAGGCCGGGACGCAGGGCTACGACCGAGCGAGCTTCGACGACTGGGTGGGCTCCGACTTCGCGTTGCGCGACGTCTCGGGCCCGCCCGTGCGTCTGCGCCAGGTCGAAGACGGTCCCGCGTCTCCCCGGGTCGAGCAGTACCGGGTGGTGTTCGAGGCCGCGCGTGGCACCGGGTTGGGCGAGGGCACGCACGCGCTGGTCGCCCCGGATGGCACGGAGATCGCGCTCTTCCTGAAGCCGACCGGCGCCGGCCCCGAGGGCGAACTGCACGAGGCGGTGTTCTCGCAGCTCCGCCGGGTGGGCAGCGCCTCCTGCTGAAGGCCTAGTCCTCGACCTCGTAGTCGAGCGTCCACGCCAGCGACAGGCGATCTCCCGGTGCGTGCAGCGAGCCGCGAATCCGCTGACCGGCCACCAGGTCGCGCGGGGGCATCACCGGCCAGTGCCACGGGTCCCAGTGGTTGGTGGGGTCGGCGTCGTCGGTCGCGAGGGTGATCCCCGGGACGAGCGTCGCCGTGAAGCCCCCGACGAACCCCTGCAGCGACCCGCTGGTCTCCACCGTGAACGCGAAGGGCAGCACGGGGTCGCGCGGAGGCATCGCGCCATCGAACGCGATGCGCTCGATCGGGGCGATCGGCGCCAACGGCAGGGGAGGGTGGCGCAGCCGCTGCACGTCGGCCTCCGCCACGCAGGGCTGGTCGTTGCCGGCCCGCAGGTCGACGCCGTGGTGGTCGCGCACGTAGACGCCCAGGTAGTCGTGGGGATACGTGACGGGCGCGAGCGTGAGGGCCATCTCGTTCGGTACCACGGCGCCCCCTTCGGCGAGGTGACGCTCGGAGAACCTGCGGACGGTCTCGTGGATTCCCTCGTCGAGCCCGAAGTCGCCGATCAACTCGTTCACCACCAGGTCCACGGGCTCGCCGACGTCGACGTCGCGGGCGTCCCCCTCCCACACCCGGACGACGTCCGCGACGCCGTTGTCGCGTGCCACGCGCCGCGCGATGGCCGCCACGTCGGGCCGGCGTTCGATGGCGTGGACCCGGCTGGCGCCGGCCTGCGCCGCCATCACCGCGAGTACGCCCATCCCCGTCCCGAGGTCGGCTACGACGGTCCCCGGGGACACCGAGCGCGCGATGGCCTCGCGATAGGCCCGCATCCGCGGCCGGTCGGAGAGCATGTCCTGGTAGTGGAAAGCGGGGTGGTTCGCGCGCGTCAGGCGGTCGGGTGCCAAGGAGTGGGCTTCCCAGCAGGGGATGCGATGTGGTAGAACAGCGTTCGGTTGCACGGCAAGCCTATGCGGAGCTGAGACGGTCATGGCGGAGCCCTACATCGGCGAGATCCGGATCTTCGGGTTCAACTTCGCGCCTCGCGGGTATGCCGAGTGCGACGGCCAGCTCCTCCCGATCAACCAGAACCAGTCTCTGTTCTCGATCCTCGGGACCACCTACGGCGGCGACGGGCGCAACACCTTTGGGCTGCCCGACCTGCGCGGCCGCGTCCCCATGCACGACGGATCCGAGACCTTCCTCGGGCAGCGGGCAGGCGAAGAGAGCGTCGTGCTCACGACGCAGCAGATCCCGAGCCACACGCACGAGGCCCGAGGCACCAGCGCCGCCGCCGACTCGACCAACGCCGGCGGACGGCTGCTGGGCGAGACCTCGGGCGGCCGGACCGCGACGGTGCCCTACGCCGACGGGACCAACCTCGTGCCGATGGCGGCCGGGTCGGTCTCGACGACCGGCGGCGCGGGCCACGAGAACATGCAGCCTTTCACGACCTTGATGTTCGCGATCGCCCTCAGCGGGACCTTCCCGCCCCGCAACTAGCGGGCATGAACGCCAGGAGCCCGTCATGGCCACCCCCTTCATCGGCGAGATCCGCATCTTCGCGGGCAACTTTGCGCCGCGGGGCTGGGCCAAGTGCGACGGCCAACTGCTCGCCACGTCCCAGAACGATGCGCTGTTCGCGCTTCTCGGTACGACCTACGGCGGCAACGGCCGTGACACCTTCGGGCTTCCCGACCTGCGCGGGCGCGTCCCGATCCACGAAGGCTCGGGTCCCGGACTGACGCGGCGTTCCCTCGGGAGCAAGGGCGGCGTCGAGCGAGCGGTCGTGGCCCCGGGCCAGATCGCGGCCCATGGCCACGCCTTCCTGGGGTCGACGAATGCGGCCGACGCCACCGCACCGGCAGGCCGCGCCATGGGGGTATCGACCAGTGGCAACGTCTACGGCAGCGGGGGCCCCGCGCAGTCGCTCTCGAGCGAGTCGATCACGCCCACCACCGGTGGTGGCGCATCGCATGCCAACGTGATGCCGTTCCAGTGCGTGTGCTTCATCATCTGCCTGTTTGGCATCTTCCCTTCGAGGAACTGATGGCGGACCCCTTCATCGGCGAAATCCGGATCTTCGCGGGCAACTTCGCGCCGCGCGACTTTGCGCTCTGCAACGGGCAGACGATCCCCATTTCGCAGAACTCGGCGCTGTTCGCGATCATTGGCAACCAGTACGGAGGCGATGGGCGGACGGAGTTCGCCGTGCCGAACCTGCAGGACCGCGTGCCCATGCACGCAGGGCAGGGGCCCGGGCTCTCCAATCGCCGCATCGGACAGAGCGGCGGGTCGAACAGCGAGACGCTCACCCCCGCTCAGGTCCCCGATCACGGCCATGCGCTGCGCAGCCTGGGGCCGCCGACCCAGGCCGATCCCAACGCCTCGGTCGGCCTGGGCGAGACCAACTTGTACGCCACGCCGGGCGCGGTCGTCGACCTGGCCCCGGGGCTCGTCGAGCCCGCGGGCGCCGCGGGGACGCCCCAACCGCACGAGAACCGTCAGCCCTTCCTGGTGCTGAACTTCGTGATCGCACTCGCCGGGCTCTTCCCGTCGCGCTGAGGGCGCGCTCGTCGTGGGCTGCCCCGACCTGCCGCCGGGTCTACGGCTCCGGCCGGAGCGCGACGACGACCGGGACTTCCTGCGGGCCCTCTACGCCACCACCCGCGAACGCGAGATGGCGATGCTCGACGCCTGGAGCCAGGCCGAGAAGCAGGCCTTTCTCGACCAGCAGTTCGCGGCGCAGCACGCGTCGTACCGCTTGCAGTTCCCCGAGGCGCGCTACGACGTGATCGAGCGGGACAGCCAACCGATCGGGCGACTCTATGTGGAGGAGACCGAGACCGAGCTGCGCGTGATGGATATCGCGCTCGTAACCGACGAACGGGGTGCGGGGCTTGGCACCTCGCTCATGGGCGCGCTTCTCGACGAGGCGCGGGCGGGTGGCCGAGACGTGACGCTCTACGTCGAGCCGGACAATCCGGCCACGCGGCTCTATGCAAGGCTCGGCTTCGTGCACGACGGCGAGCACGCGTTCTACCAGCGGCTGCGCTGGCGATCCGGTGCAGCGGCAGGTGGCGACGAGGCGATCAGTTGAACACCGCCTCGTAGGCGATTCCGCGCTCGTCGCGCCCGACCGGCACCAGGAAGATCGTGAGCCTCCCAAGGGCCGTGTGGGTCAGGTCGTGGGTTCCCTGGTCGAGCACGGGCCGCGTGGGGCCACGCAGCTCGAGTGCGAACCCGTCCCGTCGCCCGGGGGCGGCCTGGCCCAGGGGTCTCACCTCGCCGAGCGTCAACACCAGCGACCCGCCATCGGGCCGCGAAGCGACGAACTCCGACCCGACGTGCGCCTCGAAGTCCGCTCGCGAGAGCCCGGCGAGATCGACGGTCACGTTGTCTCCTGGCGTCTGGAGGCCCCGCAGGTGCCGGTCAGGGCACCACGCGGCCCGCCCGGGCAGAGCCCCCCGGGATTCCAGCGCATTTTCTTTGTCACATCGGGTCTTGCCACCCCACTACCCAGGGTAGTCGAGGCTGCGCGCTGGGGGTCCTCGTCGACAGGGGGATGCCATGGCCCGCCGAAACCGAAACCGACGCCTCGGCGTCTGGCTCGTGGTCGCCTCGACCCTGGCCGCGATCGCGGCCGGCCCGGCCGCCGCCGTATCGATCTCGAAGATCTACGTGGGCACGATCTCGTCGGCGCCGACGGCCACGCCCAACCCGGGTCTGGTGAGCCGCGGCAATCGCTACGTGGTGAAGGTCACGTACGACACGGCCGAGATCGCCGCGGTGGCCGCCGCGGGCCGCCAGTTCCAAACCCGCGACTTCTTCAGCGCTCCCCTCGACGACGCACCCGGCGGCGCGGGGAGCCTCGAGCTCTTCCTGCCGTCCGAGGGCTTTGGCGGGACGCTCACGCAGACCGGGCAGGACCACTTCCAGATCGCGGGCAACACGGCGCCCACCGCCGAGATCCACTTCTTCTCCAGCTGCAACAGCGAAGCGACCTGCGACGCCGCCTTCCGCGGCATCGAGTTCGAGAGCAACTTCATCCGCAACAACAGCCCCATCACCCCGAACCCCGGTGGCGACCTGGTGTTCGAGCTGCGCGACCCCGATGCGAATCTGAGCGGCACCGACGTCACGAACCACGTGGTGAACGTGCTCGACGGCGCGCTCGCGCCGATCGTGGCCAACGCGGGCCACGTGGACGTGCGCTCGGAGTCCGGCGCGGCGTCGGGCGGGCAGCTCAACCCCGGCGTGTTCCTGAACGAGGCGGTCCCCGTGATCGCCGAGGCGGGCGCCTCGCCGCTGGTGTTCGACGCGAACACGCTCTCGCTCGTCACGAACGGCGGGACCGAGCTGGTGACCGACGCGGTCGTCGCCCCGGTGCCGGGCACGCTCCGCAGCACGCCGAGCGCCATCGACGATGCGACCCGACAGGCCGACAACGACCTGGGTGCCGGCCGCAGCGATGGCGAGGACTTCCTGAACTACGTGTGGAGTGTGGACGGCGGCGGGGACCAGGCCGGCGACCAGACCGGCACCCGTCAGGACCGCATCGTCGACACCCTGAACGTGGCCAACCCCGCCACCACGCCCCACGGCAGCCGCTACCAGGACGGGGGCGACCGAACCGTCGACGACGTGAACATCGCCATCGGCATCGCCGGCTCGGGCCTCACCAGCACGACCGATACCTCGAGTGCCGAGGTCGAGGTGACCGAGGACATCACGGGGTTCTCCGACACCGATACGGTGGCGATCACGTACGCCAACGCCGGCCCCACGGCCGAGGCGGGCGCCGAGTTGGTGTTCGACGCCTCGAACCTGGTGCGCGCGACCAGCGGGGCGAGTCTCAATGATCCCGATCTGATCGTGAACGCCACGATCGCGGGCTTCGAGACCGTCGAGGCCGACTTCCAGATCGACGGCTCGAGCCTGCCCGGCAACCCGTCGAGTTCGTCTCCGGCGACGGCCTCCACCGGCGAGCTGGTGGGCGTCACACAGAGCGTGACGATCGCGCAGTCGGGCCTCACGACGACGACCGACACGAACACGCTGGACCTCACCGTGACCGACGGGGCCGGCGCGAGCCAGGGCGACTCGGCCACGCTTCGCTACCAGAACGCCGGCCCCACCGCGCTGGCCGGCCCGGATCGCGTCTTCAGTGCTTCGCAGACCAGTGTCACGACCGACGGGGGCGTGGACGACCCCGACCTCGCCGTGAATGCGACGATCGCCGGGTTCGAATCGCACAGCTTCGAGTGGACCAGCTCGGCCGGCCTGCTCGGCACCACCGAGGACGTGCTCGTCGCGATCCAGGACTCGGGCCTCACGAACACCCTCGACACGGCGACGATCGACCTGCAGGTCTTCGACCATGCGGGGGCCGACGACACCGACGCCATCGAGGTGAGCTACGCCAACGCCGCGCCGGTGATCACGAACGCCGTCGCGACCTCGGCGGGCGGCGGCGACCTGCTGTTCGAGCTCTCGGTCGACGACGCGGACCTCGCGATCAACGGGCTCATCGCCGGCTTCGAGGCGCTTTCGCTCGAGGCGCTGCTGAACGGCAGCGCGACGAACGCGTTCGACACGCTGCTCGCCACGGGCTCGCAGTTCTTCACCGAAGCGGCCTGGATGGCGGCATTCGGTGCCGGGCCCCACGAGCTGGAGATCCGCCTCGCGGACCTCGCGCTGAAGGATGGCGGCAGCTTCGTGTCCGCCTTCATCCAGTTCCCGGTGCCCGAGCCGGCTGCGGCGGGCCTCTTGTTGGCGGCGTGCGGCCTCGTCGCGCTCCGCGCTCGCGCCTAGCCGCCCATCGACCGGCAGGTCGAGCGCCCGCGGATTCCTCAGGCCGGGCGGATGACCCGCTCGCCGAACTCCGACAAGCGGTCGAGCCCACCCGGGCCCATGAAGAAGAAGGCCGGGACCATCACGCGGTCGACGCCCAGTGCGGCCATCTGCTCGGCGCCCGCCACCGGATCGGTCATCTGGTTGCCGAAGATGGCGTGAACGCGGATGTCGCCCGGCGCCCGACCCTGCTTCTCGGCCTCGACCCCGAGCTTCGCGATGAGATCGCCGAGGATCTCGGGATCGGTCGCGCCCGGGAAGTAGCCGTCGGCCAACCGCGCTGCGCGTCGGATCGCGGCCGGGGTGTCGCCACCCACCAGGATCGGGATGTCGCCGTTCACCGGCCGCGGGCTGCAGGTGGCGGGGTCGAAGTCGACGAACTCGCCGTGGTACTCGGCGTGCGGCCCGGCCCAGAGCGCGCGCATCGCCGCCACGTACTCGTCGTTGCGCGCGCCACGCCGCTCCCAGGGGATGCCCAGCGCCTGGAACTCCTCCTGCATCCACCCCACGCCGATCCCGAGCTCGACGCGGCCCCCACTCAGCACGTCGAGCGTGGCGAGCTCTTTGGCGAGCACGAGCGGGTTGCGCTGGGGCAGGATCAGGATGCACGTCCCCAGCTGCAGGCTGGGTGCGGCGGCCGCCACGAAGGCCAACCAGATCAGCGGGTCGGGGATCGGCGTCTCGGCATCGCCCGGCATCTCGCCGTCCGCGGCGTAGGGGTACGGCGACGCGATCTGGTCGGGCCGGATCACGTGCTCACCGCCCCACACCGAGTCGAACCCCGCGGCCTCGGCCCGGCGGCAGATCTCGATCGCCGTCGCCGGGTCATGACCTGCACTGCTCGCGAACGCCAGGCCGAACTTCATGCTGCATCCTCCCATCGGGCGCCGGATCCACGCCTCCGTTGGCCGACAGCCTAGGACGGATCGCCGCAGACTCCGCACCTCTGTCGGCTCGTCCGGGGCGCCCTAGTATCTGGCCGTGGTGAGGGGGCTGCTCGTGTTTCTGTTGGGGGCCGGCCTCGTCGCGGCCGCAGGGGCCTCGGCACAGGAGGTGAGCCCCCGGACCTACTCGAACACGCCTACCGGCGTGAACTTTCTGGGAGTCGGGTACACGTACTCCGAGGGAGATCTCGAGTTCGACGGCGCCCTCGAGGTGGAGGCGGCCGAGGGCTCGCTGCATACGGGGTTCGCCCGCTACGTGCGCGCGTTCGACGTGTTCGGCCGCACGGCCAAGCTCAAGGTCGCGCTGCCCTACGTGGACGGGAAGTGGCAGGGCAAGGTCGGGGGCATGGGTCGACGCCGCGAGGTCAGCGGCTTCGGCGACCTGCGGGTCACCGGCGAGTGGCTCTTCTACGGCGCCGAAGCGCAGCCGCTCGAGGCGTTCGAGCGCAAGGAGGAGTCGACCCTCGCCGGGGCCAGCCTCACGGTGATCGCGCCGACCGGCAAATACCAGGACGACCTCGCCATCAACCTGGGCTCGAATCGCTGGACGTTGCGCCCCGAGATCGGCATCGCCCACCAGCGCGGGCCCTGGACCTTCGAGCTGGCAGGCACGGTCTGGCTCTATGGCGACAACGACGACTTCGTCGGGGGCAACCGGCTCGAGCAGGACGCCTTCTGGGCTGGCTATGCCGCGACGATCTACGAGTTCCGCCCTGGCATCTGGGTCTCGGCCGGGGTGGGCTACGGCAAGGGGGCGCGCACGGCCGTGAATGGCGTCGACCGGGACACGCTTCAGGAGAACTGGCGGTTCGCCCTGATCGGGAGCTACGCGATCACCAAGGGGCAGGGCATCAGCCTGGTCTTCACCACGGGCACCAACCGGGGCGTGGGCTACGAGCCCACCACCATCACGCTGGGCTACCAGCTCGCCATCCCCTGGCCCTGAGCCCGGGTCAGGGGCGCTCAGGTGGCGACGCGCTCGTGTTAGGGTGGCCTCGGAGGAACCCCCATGACACGGAAACTGACCGCGGCCCTGTTCGGCGTCTCGCTCGTGATCGCACCCCTCGGCGCAGGGGCCAAGACGGTGCTCGAAACGCTCACGCTCGCCGGCGGCGAGAAGAAGGTCTTCACGATCGAAGCGGCCGCCAAGACCAAGGTGGGTTTCGAGCCGAAGCTTTCGTACGAAGAGCGCAAGAAGTGCCAGAACGAGTGCATCCAGCTCTCCCAGAAGGGCGGGATCAGCGTGGCGTCATCTCTGGGCTCGGCCGCTCGGCTGATGCCCCAGGGCGGCAAGATCACGTTCACCATCACGAACGTCGAGGACCACCCGATCGAGGTCGAGGTCTGGCACCAGTAGGCCGGCGCGACCGTGCGCGGGCGGCCACCTGTGCGATCCTGCGCGCCGGCCCATGGACCAAGTCGAACCCGCGGCATCGGAAGACCCCGCCCTCGCGGCTGCGAGGGCGTCGCGCGAGCTGTTGCGCCGGATGGCGGCGGGCGTGCTCGCGAGCCAGTCCGTCGCCGCACCCGGCTACCCGCTGGGGTCGCTCGTCCCCTACGTGATGACGCCCGAGGGCCGCTGCGTGATCTACGTGAGCGCCATCGCCCAGCACACGCGAAACATGCAGGGCGACGCGCGGGTGAGCCTGACCGTGGTCGAAGCCGCGCTCACGGGCGTAGAGGGCGACACCCAGGCCGCAGGTCGTGTGAGCGTGCTGGGGGATGCGAGCCCGCTCTCGGGTGCGGCGCTCGATGCCGCGCGTACGCGCTACGAGGCGTTCTTCCCGGAGAGTCGCGGGCATGCGGACGTCCACGACTTCGCGTACTGGCAGATCGAGCCGGTTCGCGTGCGATACATCGGCGGCTTCGGCGCCATCCACTGGATCGAGGGCGACGCCTTCTGCCTGCCGCGCGCGGCGTGGCAGGACGGCGAGGCGGGCATCGTGGCGCACATGAACGACGACCACGGCGATGCGATGGCGGCGATCTGGCAGCGGCAGCGTGGGCACCGCCCGGGCGACGCGAGCCCGGGTGACACGCCCTGCATGCTGGCCGGCGATCCCGAGGGGTTCCACATGCGTTGGGGCCGCCAGGTCGCCTACGTCCCCTACCGGATGCGCTGCGAAACCAGCCAGGACGTGCGGGCCGAGATGGTGCGGCTCACACGCGAGGCGCGGGGGGCGCAGGGCGGCTGACCAGAGGTCACGGCGACCCGTGTCCTACTCGGGGGAACACCCTACCATCGTCGGCGCGCTCGGAAGCCATCCTGCGCCGTACCGGAGATGAACCGATGGGGCTTCGATCGTTCGCCCGCACTGCCGCCCTGGCCGCCGCCGCAGCCGTCTGGCTCCTGGCGTCGGCGGCCGAGGCCGCCGATCCCTGCTTGATCTTCGTCCACGGCAAGCGCGATGGCGCCAGTGGGCCGAGCTATGCGACCGCGCGCGACTACTGGCGGTCGAGTTCGGACGACTTCATCCCCACGGCCACGGCCGGGTCCTCCGCCGCCTCCTACGTCGCCGCCTATCACGGGGACGTTCCCTACTGGGACCCGCAGGCTGCCGGTGCGGTCGCGGCCCAGATCGTCGACGCGGCCGCGGGGCTGCCCGATGGCGGTGGGCAGACCTGCACGAGCAAGGCCAACGGCGGTCGGTTCTGGGTCGTCGCCCACAGCATGGGTGGCAACGTCATGGACTACATCCTCGGCAACGCGCGGCCGAGCGACCCGAACTACGACCCGGTGTTCCTGGCGGCGTCGACGTCGATCGACCTGGTGGTGGCCGTGAGCGGCTCCCACCGCGGATCGGAGCTTGCCGACGCCGTGTGTTCCGGTGGCGGCTTCTTCTGCAACCTGGCCGCGTCGCTCTTCCAGGACTGCAGCACGACCAACTTCTGGCTGCGCAGCGACTCGGCCGTCCAGGTGGCCAACCACGCTGGCCGCCCCGCGCGCAACATCTACCTGACCGGCGGCTACGAGGCGATCTTCGGGCCCAGCGTGTGCCTGTCGGGCGAAGACGACGGGGTCGTGCAGTACGCATCGCAGTTCGCGTGCGCGGGCGACCCCACCACGGGCTACGACAACGACGACGTCTGTGGCGAGGGCGCCAAGCAGGAGAGCGGCGGGTTCTTCAACCTCGACGGCTCCCACGAGAACCACCTGGACACGGCCGTGGACAACGACCGCGACACGCGCCGCGCCATCCCCGACGGCTACTGGGAGTGTGGCGGCTCGCCGTGCTCGCCCGACTCGGTGGTGCAGTCGAACATGTCGAGCGCCCAGCTGGTGCAGACGCTGGTGACGACCGGCTTCGGCAAACCCAAGCGCCGGGGCTGTGGGCTGGGCTTCGAGGTCGCGTTGCTCGTGCCGCTGCTGGGGGCCCTGCGACGCCGCCGCCGCTAGGGTGAGCCGCCGGGCCCAGCTCTCCGCCGCCGCGCTGCTGGCCTGCGCAGTCGCTCTCTGGCTCGGGCTGGCCGCGTTCCCCGACGCGCGCGACGGCGACCGCGTGAGCACCTCGGTTGCGGCCTCTGCCGCGGCTCCGCTCGGTTCCGAAGGCGAGTCCGCGCGCATCACGCTCGATCGTCCGGCTGCGCCTGCTGCGCCAGACCCGGGCAGCGCCGTCGTCTCGTTGCCCGAACGCGCGGACCTCGTCGCGCGCGCGGCCGCCGACTATCGCGAGCAGGCTCGCTACCCGCCCTGGTCGAGGCCGATCCGCGATGGCGTGGATCCCCTGGTCCGTGATCGCGAGGTCGTGGTGGGGCGAAGCGCGCCGGCGGACCGCCTGCCGCGCCTCGAGATCGCCACGGATCGCAGCACCTACGTCGCACCGGCGCCGGTGCGGGTGACGGCTGCTCTGGTCGGGGCGGATGGGCCGGTCGCGCCACGCCGGATCGAGGGAGACGTGCGGACCGCTCGGGGTGGCATCGTGGGAGAGCTCGCGTTCGAGCCGGCCGAGCAGGGCGCATTCGTCGCCGAACTCGCTCCGGAGCAGACCGTGGAGGGCGCGCTCCGTGGCGTGTACCTCGTGGTGGTTCGTGCCGAAGACGCGACGGGCGAGGAGCGAGCTGCCTCGAGCGGCTTCGCGTACGGCAGCCCGGGCGCGGTGCTGACGGGCCGCTACGTCGACTCCGTCGAGTCGGGGGACCTCGTGATCGATGCCGAGCTCGAGGTCTTCGACGCCTCGCGCTTTCACCTGGAGGCCACACTCGCCGACGCTACCGGCATGCCGATCGCCTGGGCGCAGGCCGCCGAGATGCTCTCGCCGGGCTCGGCCTGGCTGCGCCTGCGGTTCTACGGCCTGGTGCTGCGCGAGTCGGGCGCCGCGGGCCCCTACCGGCTGGCCAGTGTTGCGCTCACGACCGTGGACGGCATGCCCAATCAGAAGAGCGACCTGGTGCGCGACGCCTACGAGACCCAGCCCCACGACCCCGAGCAGTTCGGCGACACGCCTTACGACGATCCCGAGCTCCTGCGGTTGGCCGACGAACTCGAGGACGGCTGAGGCCCGTCTCAGTCCTCGAACTCGACCTCGAACAGGGTATCGTGGCCCAGGTCGTCAGAGACGCCGATTCCCCGCAAGCGCCTCCGGTCGTCGGTCTCGAGGGCGGTGGAAGACGAACCGAACCGGACGGTCTCGTCGTCGTCGGACGACTCGGTGTCCGGGGCTGCGCCCAGCAGGATCTTGGTGGCGTCCAGCGGGATGACCCGCACCACGGGGCCTCGCTGAAGGAAGCCCAGGGGCCGCACTTCCTCTTCGAGAAGCGCGTAGCGCGGCGTCCCCTGGTGCAGCTTGTACGTGACCTCGTCGTCCTGGACGAGCACGATCGCCGTGAACACGTAGCCCTGGATGTGCTTCTTGCGATGGAAACGCAACATGTCGAGCAGCAGGTTGGACTCGCGCTTGCCCTTGTTGCGCACCGACTCGATCTTCCAGACGCGGCAGCGCTCCTGGGCCTGCAGGCACGCCGCAACCGCCGGATCATGCATGGCCAGCGTGGCCCCCCGGTGCGGCAGGAAGTACCCCCCGATCGCGGGGTAGGCGTGCACCGAGATGCCGTCGCGGTTGGGATCGAAGCCCAGCTCGACCAGATCGTCGGGCCCCGTCGTGCCGACCTCGACCGCGTCGAAGGCCGCCAACGCATCTTCCCAGGAGGAGAACTGGCCCCCCGACTGACTTCCCGAAGGCAGCAGTTTCGCGCAGCCGATCGTCGTCAGGGCGGTCGCGCACGCGAGGGCCGCGAGCCTCGCCATCCGTCGGTTCGCCATCGATCGCAGCCCCTCCGAGCGCCACGGTAGGGCGTCGACGCGGCGAGCGCTGCGGCCGCGGTGGCGTGGGCGCGCTCAGGCGGCGGCGCGCCGCCTCCGAAGCCCAGCGAGCACCCAGATCGCAGCCAGGGCGAGCAGGCCCGGCTCGCTCACGGTGAAGGTGTCGTAGGCACTCCAGTACCAGTCGTCGTCCATTGCGGGTGCGACGCCCGAGTCGTTGAACGAGTTGCCCAGCACGACCCAGTGGTAGACCTCACCGCTCTTCAGGTTGCCCTGCACCTTGTAGTGGTAGCGCCCCGTTCCTACGAGCACGTCGGCGGCGGTCACGCGTTCGACCTCGGCCCAGTTGTCGTCGAAGATCAGCAGCCGGTACTGCGAAGAGTTGTCGTTGTTCTGCTCGCGGAAGAAGATGTTCGGCCTCTGGCCGACGCCGTCGGCCACGCTCTCGAGGACGGGTGAGATGCCGTACTCCTGGGTCGTCGCGCCGAGCGTTGCGAGCACCAGGTCCGAGTCGTCGCCGGCATTGAGCCCGATCAGCGTGGGGTCTGCGGTGATGTCGTCGGCCGCGTCGCGCCAGAACTCGTGAAAGTGCTGCTTGCCGCCGAACAGCGCCCAGAGACGCGCGGCACCGAGCGCCACGTTGTCGCTGAACCCGGAGGCGTAGCCGTCCACGTTCGCGTCGTAGAGGTCGCGCAGCACCCGGAGGACGGCCAGTTCGTCGCCTTCGCCCTGCGGCAGGCCGTTCACGGCCCCCACGTTCAGGTTGTTGCCCTCGGTCCCGATCCGGAAGACGAGGTCGCCGCTGCCGGAGGTCTCGTCGGCCGTGGGCGTTTCGCGCGCGTGGTAGACGAGGTCGGTGTCGAAGCCGGGCAATGCCGTGGCGTACTGGCCGGCGAGATTGCCGTCGTCGACCGCCATGAGCCCGAGCCACGTGCCGAGACCCTCGCCCCAGGCGAGACGCGAGCCGGCCGCGCCGTTGTTGCGTCCGCCGTTGTTCGAGCCGATGTTGTCCTGCCCGAACGAATGGGGGCCGCCGAAGATGCCCTGCAGGTTGTTCGAATGGCCGATGTGGTGGCCGAGTTCGTGCAAGACGACCTCGGGCGAGGCCCAGTGGTTGGCATCGATCTGGATGTGCTGTTCGGGGCATTCGGCCGTGCCGAGGTTGCCGCGGCAGTAGTAGGAGCCGTCCGTGGCGTTGGTGAACACGATCTTGGTCGTCGGAATGTTCGCGCCGTGGACGTTCTTGTAGTAGTCCCGCATGAACTGCCCGTACTGCAGCATGTTGAGCGTCTTGCCCTCCACGGTGTCGTTGCCGGCGGTGAAGGTGAAGGCGCTCGTACCCGGCGGATCGACGACGACGTTGAACCCGGTGGGCGGCCAGCGGAGGCTGTATTCCGCGGCGCCCAGGGCGCTGCGCCCGCGAAGGTGCGCCGTGTTGCCGGTGCCGGTGATGGCGTCGACGAACCCGAAGAACTCGGTCTCGGTCTGGCCGAGGCCGAGGTCGTCTTCGATGAACGAGAGCGTGCCGGTCCCCGGCGTGAAGCCCGATCCGGCGAACTCGGTCCCGAGCGACCCGTCGTCCTCCCACCCCCGCGCGAAGGTCCGCTTCATCTCATGGGTGTTGCCCAGGCGGTCGGTCCACTGGAAGGTGATGTTGGCGATGCCGCTGGCCTGAGCCGCGGCGGCCCGAGGGAGCAGGGCGGCCCCCATGGGCAGCAGCAGGACTGCGCCGGTGAGAACCCCAAGCGCGGCCCTCGTGGCCGCGCGCCGCGCGCGCGTACGCCATGCCATGGCATCCCCTTCCCGTGGGAGGCACGCAGGGAGCATGCAAGAAAGAGGCCTCGCTGGGGCCGACGCCACCCTACACAGGAGCGCGTCTCCACCCCGTTCGGTGGGGGGAGGCGCCCCGAGGTGGAAGCCGACTTCCCACCGACGGAACGCGCGTTCCGCGGGGAATGCCTCGGTCGGTGGGTGGTCTACCAGCCCATGTCGCGACCGAGCAGCGCGTACAGGCGGGCGTTGAGGGGCTCGAAATAGGTGCGAAGCCGCTCGCGCTGCTCGTCGGTGGCGACGGCATAGGGCCCGAAGTAGTTGTAGCGGGCGAACTCGGCGGGCTCGAAGGACGAGAGCCCCAGGTGGTCGAGGACGGCGCCGTAGCCGGCGGCCGGGTCGTCCCAGAAGTCCTCGGCGCGAAGCACCAGCAGCTGCTCGCGGTCGAAGTGCGCGAGCCACGCCTCCAGCTGCTCGGCGTAGGCGCTGCGCGCGAGATAGGCGTGGCGCTGGAACGCGATCGTGCCGCCCGCGGGGTCGTGCGCCATCTGCCGGCGCGCCTCGGCGAGCCGCTCGGGCTCGCGATCGAGCGCCTCGTCGAACGAGAGGGGCTCGACGCCGCGCCGCACGGTGTGGTTGTAGTGCGAGCAGGTGCGCGCCACCGGGTCGCGCAGCAGGACCACGAGCCGCGCGTCGGGTAGCAGGGCGGCCATCCGGGCGGGGGCCTCCGGGTGCACCAGGTAGTTGGGGCTCGCCTCGCCGGCGATCGCGTCACGGGCCGCGAGCCGCGACGTCCGGTCGAAGTGGGCGCGGTACCAGGCTTCGCCCTCGCCGTAGCGCTCGCTGAAGAAGTCGACCTCCTTGCGCCACGAGCGACCCACCCGGGGGTGCTGCTCGAGGTAGTTGAACAGCGCCGTAGTGCCGCATTTCTGGGCCCCGAGGATCACGAAGCTCGGCAGGGCCCGCGCGGCGCTGGTGGCGAGCCGGCCTCGCCAGCGGGCGTCGCTGACCAGGCGCTGGAGCGGCGAGCCGTCGTAGAGGCTTCGAAGAGGGCCGGGCACGAGAGGAAGATGTCCCCTCGGGGGCCCTTCGGCAAGGGCTTCGCGCGCCGCCGGCAGCCGATGTGCATCGCCCGCAAGTTTTCCTGCCACATCCCGTCACTTCCTCCCACCTCCCCATTGAGGAGCCCCGTCCCATGCCAGGGGTGTGGGCTCTGGTGAGTTCCCAAGGGAGGACAGGACCATGGCGAGCCCGGCGATCCACCCGATCCATCCGGCGCCCAACCCCATCTTGCGGCCGACCAGCGCGCCGCGGTTGCGGCTCGAGCGGCGAACGCGCCCCGAGTTGAGCGTCGTGATCCCCGTCTACAACAAGGAAGAGAGCATCACCCGCGCGCTCCACTCCGTGTTGTCCCAGACCTTCGAGGCTTTCGAGGTCGTCGTCGTCGACGACGGCTCCACCGACCGCAGCGCCGAGGTCGTCCGCGCCTTCGGCGACCCGCGCGTCCGGTTGATCTCCCAGGAGAACGCCGGTGTCTCCGTGGCACGCAACCGCGGCATCATGGCCGCGCGCTGCGAGTACGTCGCCCTGATCGACGCCGACGACGAGTGGGCCCCCAACTTCCTCGAGACCATGTACGACGTGCTCGAGAACCGCCCCGCCGCCAAGATCGTTTCGACCCTCTACCAGGTGCAGGACCAGACCGGCGAGAAGCGCCGCGCACTGCCCCTCGAAGACGACGAGTTGTTCGAGGATGGATCCGATGAGGCGCCGGCCAACTTCTTCCAGTTGGCGCTGCGCGGCCAGCCGCTGCACGCCAGCTCGGTCGTGTTGCGCCGCTCGTTCTTCGCGGCCTGTGGCCTCTTCCCGGCCGGGGTGACGCACGGCGAAGACCTCGACATGTGGCTCCGCGTGGGCCTGGCCGCCGGAGACGACGGGCTCTACTTCACGCGCCGCACCCACTCGATCTGGCATCTCGATGCCGAGAACCGAGCCGGCAACCGCCGCTCGGCCAACGTGCGGCTTCCCGCGGCCGACCTGGTGTTGGCCAACCGCCGCGACCACGACAAGACGACGCTCGAGTACGCGTACCTCACGCTGATCAACCAGGCCCGACGCCTCCGGCTCTCCGGCTACCGCTGGGCCAGCATCCGGCGCATCTGGGAGGCGCGCCGCACGCGCCACCACCGTGGCCGGGCGCTCCGCGAGCTGGTGCACGCGCTGGTCGATCCGCGCGGCCTCCCGCAGACCGCGTAGCCACGCCGCGCGGCCTAGAAGGCCGTCGTACGGATCCCGAGCCTTCGGTAGACGACCACGGCCATGTGGACGTTCCAGCCGACGGACGTGATGGCCGCGGCCAGGGCTGCGCCCTCGATCCCGAGCCAGGGCAGCAGCACGAGGTTGAGCACCAGGCCGAGGACCGCGTAGATCCCCATCACGCGCGCGGCGGCGTCCTGGCCGCCCGTCATGGTGAGCAGCAGGCCCACCGGCCCCAGCAGCGCATTGGCCAGCGAGCCCACCACGCGGATGCGCAGGGCCGTCTCGGCGGCGACGAACTCGGCGCCGAACACGCCGAGGACGGCGCCCCCGAACAGCAGGACCCCGGCCACGGCGACGGCCGTGAACGCCAGCGTCACCTGCGCGGCCCGGCGCACCAGCCGGGCCAACTCGTCGCGGTTGCCGCTGCGGTGGGTGCGCGCGATCAGCGGCCCGGCCCACCAGTTGACCGCGACCAGGCAGAAGTCGATGAGCGCCGCGATGCGGACCGCCGGGGCGTAGAGGCCTGCGCTCACCGATCCGAGCAGCAGGCCGATCAGCAGGAGATCCATGCGTTGCAGGCTGAACTGCAGCGCATTGATCATGGCCAGGGGCGCGGCGGTGCGCATCCAGAGGCGGCGGGCGTAGCGGGGTGGCGCTGCACGTACGTCGCCGGGCAGGGCACGGCGCAGCGCCACACCGGCGGTGGCGAGGGCCAGTGCACCGGCACCCGTGTAGACGGCCATGGCCTGGGCGGGGGAGTACGCGGCGCCCAGGGCCCAGCCTGCCAAGAGCACGAGCACGACCGTTCCGGGCTGAACGATGCGGCCGGGCACGAGCGCGGTCCCGCCGCGAAGCAGGCCGCGAAGGCTGGCGCTCGCGATCTCGAGCAGTGCGATCACGGGCACTGCGAGCAGGCCGACCCACAAGGCGCCACGCAGGAGTTCGGGGATGCGCTCGCCCGCGACGAGCAGGATGAGGGCCCCGAACGCGGCCAGGCCGACCGATGTCGCCAGCACCGTTCGGCTGCTCGTCCGAAGGAAGCCGCGCAGCAGACCGTGCTCTGCGTCGCCGCGAAGCTCGGAGACGAACCGCACGGAGGCCGTGCCGAAGCCGGCCCGCGCGAAGATGCCGGCGGCACCGATCCAGGCCAGGGCCAGCACGAAGGCCCCGTAGCCTTCGGCGCCGAGCCCGCGGGCCAGCAGCACGTTCATGGCGAAGCCGAGCGCCATGCCGACGCCCTGGACCGCGAAGAAGGTGCCGGCGCCGCGGATCAGCGAGGCGACCAGGCCATCGCCGCGCGAGCCCTCGCCCTGGGACTCGCTCACGTCCCGGGGTCGGCGGGGTCGGGAGTGCCGCCCGGGGCCATCGCTTCGGCGTAGCCGAGGCGCTCGAGCATCGGGCCGCACTGGGCGCGCATGGCCTCGACCACGTCGGCGGGCTGGTTGCGGTAGCCGCCGATGGCGGGCTTGAACCCCTTGCTGCGCGCGGCCTTCGTGTCCTCGAGCCCGATCCACTGGTCGTGCGGCTTCTCGTGGAACCGCAGCACCTCGGGTTCGAAGTCCTCACCGAGGAAGGCGAAGAGCTTGCGCACCTCGGGCTCGGGGTCGCTGGCCAGGGCCTCGTAGCGCAGCTCGTGGCACTGCCCGGGGTGCGCCGCCTGGAAGGCGAGCATCTTTTCGCACTGATGGGCCCAGTAGCGCGCGGCGCCGGCGTGCACGTTGCCCCCGCAGGCCTCCACGTGGGGGACCACCTCACGGATCGCGCCGATCGGGCTCGAGCAGGCCACGTCGAGTCCGTTGCGGTAGATCATGACGTAACGCGCGTCGGGCCCGAACAGCGCGTCGAGAAAGTCGAGGCAGTCGACGTACGACGGCGTCTTGTCCGCCCAGCGCGCCTTGCCACGGGTGGCCGCGTACATCTCGAAGAACCACGAGGCGGTTTCGCGCAGTTTGTCGAGTACCTGCCGGGTTTCGAAGCCCATGGCCTCGAGCCCCTCGCGCGCCTTCTCGTCGCGCAGGACGCCCTCGAGCGGCGCCACGAAGAACGACTCGGGCGGGCAGGCGATGCGCGAGTGGCTGTCCACGATCAGCCGCAGCAGCGTCGTACCCGAGCGATGCACGCCCACCAGGAAGATCGGCGGCTCGCCCGTGGGCCGGGTGTCGGGTGTGACGATCACACGCCGCGTGCGGCGCATCTCGCTGATGGCGATGCGGATCCAGCGGCGGATCCCCGCGCGCAGCCGCGTCGGTGCGCCCTTGCCTGCGCCCCCCTGGGTGCCGTCGCGCAGGCCTCCCGCGTCCACGGGGGCCGATCGTATCGGATGGTCCATCACGCCGCCGTATCGGACGGCCCCTTGCGCGGCCGTATGCAGGACTGGCGGGGGCCGCGTTGCGCGTGCGCTTCCCACGGACTGCACGAAGCATCACCCCAGGGGGGCCAAGCGGCACTCACGGAATCTGGCATGATTCCGGGAGCCGATGCGACGAAGTTGGACCGAAGCTGGGTTGGCGCTGTGTGCGGCCGTGGTGGTCTCGCTGATGGCGGGCGTGCCGGCGCATGCGGCCGACCTGACCGCCGGGCTGACCGCCGAGGTCGCGCGCCAAGGGACGGTCAAGGTGCTCGTCGAACTCGACGTGCCCCACGTGCCCGAGGGCCGGCTGACGCGCCGCGACCGGGCGCTCCAGCGCTCCCGTATCGCGCGCCGGCAGTCGGACGGACTCGCCGAGATGCCGGGCAGCGCGGCGCGGCTCCGCCGTCGCTTCGCGTCGGTCCCCTGGATCGCACTGGAGGTCGACGCCGCCGGGCTCGAGGCGCTTCGCCGTTCGCGCTGGGCGCGACGCGTCGAGCCCGATCGCCTGTACGCGCCCACCGTGGCCCAGACGATCCCCGTGATCCAGGCCGACGTGACCCAGGCCATGGGCCACGACGGCACCGGGACCGCGGTGGCGGTGCTCGATACCGGCGTGGACGCGGCCCACCCCTACTTCGACGGCCGCGTGATCGCCGCCGCCGAGGCGTGCTTCTCCGACGGGTCGGACTGCCCCAACGGGCAGACGACGCAGCTTGGCGCCGGCGCGGCCGCGCCGTGCACCTACGCTGCGACGGGTTGCCAGCACGGCACCCATGTGGCCGGGATCGCAGCCGGCAACCTGGGCGGCTCCGGGCCCGGGGTCGCCCCCGACGTCGGCATCATTGCCGTCCAGGTCGGCAGCCGGTTCACGTCGCCGGTGGCGTGCGCGAACGCGGGCGAGAATCCCTGTGTGCTGATCGAAACCTCCGACATCGTGCAGGGTCTCGATCACGTGGCCGTGCTCGACGCCAGCTACGACATCGCCGCCGTGAACCTCAGCCTGGGCTCGGGCGAGTTCATGAGCGAGGCCGCGTGCGACGCGGCCAACGGCGCCGTCAAGGCTGCCATCGACAACCTGCGATCGCTTGGGATCGTGACCGTGGCCTCTTCGGGCAACGACGGCTTTCCGGATGCGGCGAGCTCGCCGGCCTGCATTTCGACCGCGGTGGGTGTGGCCGCCACCAAGGACAATGACCAGGTCACGGGCTTCTCGAACGTCGCCCCGTTCGTCACGCTGGCGGCGCCCGGGCACGGCGTCTACAGCTCGCGCCCGGGTGGGGGCTTCACCACCAAGACGGGCACGTCGATGGCCGCGCCCCACGTGGTCGGCGCCTTTGCGGCACTTCGCGAAGCCGACCCGGCGGCCGGCGTGGACGACCTGCTCGATGCCCTGGTGGACTCGGGCGTGCCGGTGTCGAAGGCCGGCGTCACGATGCCTCGCATCGACCTGAAGGCCGCACTCGACCTGCGGATCGCCCAGTGCGACAACGGCTGGGACGACGATGGCGACGGCCTGCTCGATGGCGCCGACCCCGGCTGTGTCGATGCCGCCGACCCGGATGAGCTGGGGACGCTCGCCTGCGACAACGGCGTCGACGACGACGGCGACACCTTCGTCGACTACCCGGACGATCTCCAGTGCACGAGCCCGTCCGATCCGACCGAGGGCCACGGCGCCGCGCGCTGTGGCCTGGGCTTCGAGATTGCGCTGCTGCTCGTGCCGCTTGCCGCGCTTCGCTCGCGCCGCCGGTAGCTGCCGCCAGATCGCTCGCGCCGCCGGTAGCTGCCGCCAGATCGCCCGCGCGGGGGCCCTCAGGCGGGCTCGGGCGCCTGCCTCAAGTCGCCTCATGGCATGGCCGATGGGCCGAACGATGGATTCGGCTTCTCCTTCGATCAAGGGCACCGGCTTCGCCTCGGCCGTGGCCGACCTCGAGGCCCTTCTCGAGTCGGGCCGGCTCGACGAGACCGTGCTCGAGGCACGACTCGAGGCCGAAGACCTCGATCTGATCGAGGCCAAGGTGTTGCCTGGAGACTGGGTTGCGATCGAGAGCTACGGCCGCCTGATCGACCTGCTCTGTGCCGTCGATGGCGGCGGAGACCCGCACTATCACGTGCGTCGGGGGCGAACCGCTGCCGAGCGCCTGATGAGCAGTGGCATCTATCACCAGCTCGACAAGGCGCAGCGCATGAAGGAAGGCAGCGAGACCGACGACTGGCACGAGTCGGTGGCCCGCGTGATGCTGACGATGAGTCGTGCGCTGTTCAACTTCATGGCCTGGGAGTACCGGCGCGACCCGGGCGAAGCCGGGTTCGAGATCGAGGTGACCGGCGCCGAGGCGCTGCCCGAGGGCTCGCGCCTCACCATCCAGGGCGTGATCGAGTACACCACCGAGGCGCTCGGCGTGCCCTCGGACATCCAGAGCAGCCGCCCCGAGCCCGGCCGCATCCTGTACCAGGCATTCCAGCGCGACTAGGCCCCCCTTCGGGGACGAATCCCTCCGCTACAATTCGGCGCCGCAGGGCCCCGGTTGGGCTGGTCGAGTGTCGCTCGCGCCGCGGGGGAGATCGGCCGCGTGGCGCTCGCGCCGCGGACCTGCACGGGAGGTCCGATGTCGGTCGAGGTACCGCTGCTCGATCTGGTGGGTCAGTACGAGGCCATCCGGGGCGAGCTCGATGCCGCCGTGGCAAGGGTGGCCGCCAGCCAGCGCTTCATCATGGGGCCCGAGGTCGAAGCGCTCGAGCGCGAGATCGCGGACTACTGCGGCGCCGGCGAGGGCGTGGGCTGCGCCTCGGGCTCCGAGGCGCTGCTGCTGGTCTACATGGCGCTCGGCGTGGGCCCCGGCGATGCCGTCGTCTGCCCGAGCTTCACGTTCTTCTCCACGGCCGGCTCGGTGGCGCGGCTCGGGGCGCGCCCCGTCTTCGCCGACATCGACCCCGTCACGTACAACGTCACGGCCGAGACCGTGGCGCGCGCCCTGGAGGGGCAGCCGCGCGTCAAGGCCATCGTTCCCGTGCACCTGTTCGGCCAGGCGCTCGAGCTGGCCGAGCTCGAGGCGGTCGCAGGAGAGATTCCGTTGGTCGAGGACGCCGCCCAGGCGATCGGCTCGGTGGATGGCACGGGCCGTCGCGTGGGGCAGGGCGCCCACCCGGTCTGCCTGAGCTTCTTCCCCAGCAAGAACCTGGGAGCCTGGGGCGATGGCGGCATGATCCTCGCGAGCGACCCCGACCTGGTGAAGCGGCTCCAGATCCTTCGGGTGCATGGAGGCGAGCCGAAGTACTACCACGAGGTCCTGGGCCTGAACGGGCGGCTCGATGCGATCCAGGCCGCGGTGCTGCGTGCGAAGCTGCCGCATCTCGAGAGCTGGCACGCCGGGCGCGTGGCCAACGCCGCCTTCTACGACGCCTCGTTCAAGAGCGCCGGCGCCGCCGCGTCGGACGTGCCGCTCGATCAGGGGGGCCTCCCCCTGCGCACGCCGCTGGCCCCGAAGCCCCCGGCGCGACACATCTACAACCAGTACGTGATCCGTGTGCCCGAGGACCGCCGTGACGCCCTGCGCGCACACCTGACCGAGCAGCGGATCGGCACCGAGATCTACTACCCGGTGCCGCTGCACCTGCAGGGCTGCTTCGCCGGACTCGGCGGCCGTCCGGGCGACCTGCCCCATGCCGAGGCCGCCGCGCGCGAGACCCTGGCCCTCCCGATCTACCCCGAACTCACCCAGCCTCAGCTGGAGCACGTGGTCGAAGCGGTGGTGGGGTTCCTGAGCTGAGCTCCGCGCAACGATCCTCGGCGCCCGACCTCGCGCTGGTCGACTTCAAGCGGCAGTGGGATGTCGTTCGCGAGGACGCCATGGCGGCCGTCGAGCGCGTCGGATCGTCCGGGTGGTGGATCCTGGGCGAGGAGGTCGCGCAGTTCGAACGGGAGTTCGCCGAGCGAGTCGGTGTGGCCTGCTGCGTGGGCTTCGGCAACTGCCTCGACGCCACCGAGATGGCGCTTCGAGCGTGCGGACTCGAAGCGGGCGAACGCGTGGTCACGACGCCGCTCACGGCGTTTGCCACGGTTCTGGCCATCGTCCGTGCGGGGGGCATCCCGTGCTTCGTGGACGTCGATCGGCACGGTCTCATCGACCTGGCCCTGGTCGAGGAGCAGGCCCAGCTGCGCGGCGACCTGCGCTACCTGGTCCCCGTCCACCTGTACGGCTACCCGCTCGAAGCAGCGGCACTTCGGCGCCTGGCCGAGCGCGGGGTCACGATCGTCGAAGACGCGGCGCAGGCCGTCGGCACGAGCGACGCGGGGCGCGCCGCAGGCGCCACCGGACGCGTGGGCGTCACCAGCTTCTATCCCACGAAGGCGCTCGGCGCGCTGGGCGATGGGGGCGCGGCATTCACCGATGACGAGCAGATCGCGACCCGGCTGCGATCCTTGCGCGACTACGGCCAGGTCGGCAAGTACGAACACCACGAACTGGGGTGCAACAGCCGACTCGACGAGTTCCACGCGGCGATCCTTCGCACGGCCATCCTGCCTCGCTTCGATGCCTGGACCGAACGCCGGCGCGAGATCGCCGCGCGCTATCGCAAGGAACTCGATGGCGCCCACGTCGCGTGCGTCGAGCCTCCGGGGCGGGGGGCTCGGTCCGAGCACATCTTTCCGGTTCGCGTCCGCGAGGGCTCGAGGCAGGCGCTGCTGGATGCACTGCGGGCCCAGGGAGTAGGCGCCGCCGTCCACTACCCCTCGCTGTGCTCGGAGCAGGTCGCGCTGGAGGGCGTACCCCACGAGTGCCTCACGCCACTCGACCAGGCGGCAGACCTCGCGGCCCACGAGGTTTCCCTACCCGTGCACGCCCTGCTGAGCGACGATGAGGTCTCGCGGATCATCGAGTCGGTCCATGCATTCCAGCCCTAGCGCGCCGGAGCCGCACGGACCCCCAGGAGGAACGGACGTGTCTCACCAGGTTCACCCCACGGCACTGTGCGAGAGCACGAGCATCGGAGCCGATACCCGGGTCTGGGCATTCGTCCACGTGTTTCCGCAGGCGCGGATCGGGCGGGACTGCAACCTGTGCGACCACGTCCTGGTCGAGAACGACGTCGTGCTCGGGGATCGCGTCACCGTCAAGAGCGGCGTGCAGCTCTGGGACGGGATCGAGATCGAGGACGACGTCTTCATCGGTCCCAATGCGACGTTCACCAACGATCCCTTTCCCCGCAGCAAGGCACACCTCGATGCCTACCCCCGCACGAAGGTCTGCCGGGGCGCGTCGATCGGAGCCAATGCGACGATTCTGCCGGGCATCACCATCGGCGAGAACGCCATGGTCGGGGCGGGCGCCGTGGTCACGCGCTCGGTTCCGCCGAACGCGATCGTCTGGGGCAACCCCGCGCGCCTGCGCGGGTACGTCGGGGCCGAGGACGGAGGCGGCTTGTCCGAGTTGCCCGATCGCGCGTCGGCGCCGGACGAGATCCTCGTCTCGGGCGTGCGGGCGATCCCGCTCACCAACGTACGCGACCTGCGGGGGAGCCTCGCCGCAGGCGAGTTCCCCGATTCGCTCCCCTTCGAGCCCAAGCGCTTCTTCTTCGTGCACGGCGTCCCCGACAGTCGGGTGCGCGGCGAACACGCCCATCGCAACTGTCACCAGTTCCTCGTGTGTGTGCGTGGCTCGGTCTCCTTGCTGGTCGAAGATGAAGAGCGCCGGCAGCAGTTCGAGCTGGACTCACCCGATCATGGCGTCTACGTACCGCCGATGATCTGGGCGGTGCAGTACCGGTATTCGGCGGATGCGGTCCTCCTCGTCCTGGCGTCGGACCCGTACGACGAGAACGACTACATCCGCACCTATGAGGCCTGGCGTGAAGAGCGCACCGGCAAGGAGAGCGTGTGACCCAGCCGGGTTCTCTGTGGCGCCGGATCCGCGCGGCCATGCCCGGGGGCAAGCGAATCGCGATCCTCAGCACGAGCCTCCAGCGAGGAGGCTCGGAGCGCTACGCGGTGGAGTTGACGCAGACATTCCTGCGCCGCGGCTGGCAGGTAGACGTGCTCTGCAACAGCCGCAGCGGCGGCGAGCAACACTTCGCGCCCGTGCTCCGCGAGGCGGGAGCCCAGGTGCTTCCCGTGATCAGCTGGCCGGGGCACCGCGGGATGCCCCCGGGCACGGTGCGACTGCCTGCGCTCACCGCGGCTGCGAAGAAGGCGCGCGCTCGGGAGGCCAAGGAGCAGCACGTCGAGGCCTGGGCGCGGTTCCTGAGGCGCTACCCCGCGGTGTTGGTGATGCAGATCGAGAACTACGAGAACCTCCAGGGCGCGCTGGATGGGCACCCCGCCGTCTCGGTGCACCTGGTGAGCCACAACTACCAGTACGACCACGACATCTACGCGTTCGTGCCCCCCGACTCGCGCATCCGCGTCATCGCACAAGATCACGAGCAGCTGGCCGAGTTCGTCGATTCCACCGGCGGTCTGCCGCAGCAGCAGGTGATCCCGCTGGGGTTCGACTTTGCGCCCTTCGAGCCGATCGATGGCGTCGGCTCTCGCGTGTCGCCTGATCGGCCGGTCCGGGTCGGGGTCTTCATCCGCATCAGTCGCCAGCGTCCGATCGGCCCCCTGTTCGAGGCCCTCGCGCAGATCAATGCCGTGCGTCCCTGCGAGCTCTACCACTACGGCGGCTACGGGGACCCCTCGGACTTCGAGCCGCAGCTCGACGCCCTCGGCATTCGGGATCGCGTGGTGTTCCGGGGGCCGACCGACGACTTTCGCGCCTCGGTGGTGGACGACGAGCTGGACTATGCGTGGATGACGTCGATCGGAGAGTCGGTCGGCTACGCGACGCTCGAACTCGCGGCGCTCGGCGTGCCGGTGATGTTCTGGAGCGAGAGCGACAGGACGGCGGAAGATGTGGCCAAGGCGACGGGGGGCGCCGTGCTCGCGCTCAATCGGGTCGCGGATCTCACCGAGGCCCACCTGCGTCTCACGGCCGACCCCGAGGTCCTGACCGCGCTCGGCGCGGACCTGCGGCGCTTCATGGTCGAGCGACACGACATCACGACGAACTTCGACCGCCGTCTGCGCGCCTACGGGCTCGCGTCGACCCCGTCGTAGAGCACCGCCAGGGTCTCGGACGCCATCCGCTCGACCCGGAAGCCGGCATCGACGAACGCGCGTCCGGCTTGCCCGGCGCGCTCGCGCGCATCGGAGTCACGCAGCAGCGCCGAGCATGCGTTCGCCAGCGATTCGGCGCTCGCGTCGGCGACGAAGGCGCCCGATTCGCCGGGTGCCATGGCTTCGACGACGCCCCCGCCGCCACAAGCGACGACCGGGACGCCCACGGCCTGGGCTTCGAGAAGCACGTTGGGCAGGCCTTCGACGACCGAGGTCAGGGCCAGCAGGTCGGCGGCCGCAAGGCAGGACGCCACATCCTCGCGCCGTCCGGCCAGGTGGATGCGGGCACCGAGCCCGGCGGCTTCGATCTTCGCCCGCACCTCTTCGGCCTGCGGCCCATCGCCGACCAGCATCGCGTGGGCGCTGGGCAGCTCGTGACAGACGCGGATCGCCGTCTCGATGAAGAGCAGCGGCCGCTTCTCGTGCGACATGCGCATGATGGCGAGGAGCAGCGGTGCGTCGCCAGGAATGCCCAGGCCTTCTCGCAGCGCACGGGCGGCCTGAGGGTCGGCGGCCACGAAAGCCGATTCGGGCAGGCCGTTGCGCACCACGTGGTAGGTACCCGGCGCGAGATCGAGCCAGCGTTCGTGGTCCTCGGCGGCCGCGCGGGAGTTGGCCAGCATGCGAACGCGCGAAGACCGCGCCAGCGCCCGGTGGAGCGGAGGCTCCCAATCCTCGATCGCGCGGAAGTGGGTCGGGTTCACGCTGCGCACGGAGAGCGCGATCCGTGGCACGCCGGCGAGCAGGCTGGCAATGCCGCCGTAGAGGATCGGCGAGTCGAGCATGTTGACCGTCAGGTCGGGGGCGAGTTCGCGAAGCAGCAGGAACGTGCGCAGCGTCCTGGCCTGGAGGCCGCCGGGCAGCGCGCGCAGCACTGCGAGTTCTTCGGCGGTTGCCTCCACGAGCTCTGCCGCGTGTACGACGGGGTCGTCGCGGTGGGCCCCATGGACCACGACCCCCGCCGCCCGAAGCGCCTCGAGATGATGGGAGAGGCGCCCGTCGAGGCCCTGGGTCGCGATCACCGACACGCGGTGCCCGGCGCGGCGCCAGGCGAGCGCCGCGTTGCGCGCCTGGCGCTCGGCGCCGCCGGGCCCAAGCGTGGCGAGCACGAGCGTCACGTGGATCGGCGATCCGCGCGGCGGGATCTGGCTGGGGGCAGCCGGGGGCACCGCCTCGCACAGCGCCTCGACGGCCCGGATCGCATCCGCATAGCTGCCACGCGCCCGCCGGAAGTCGGCTCTGGGCAGGTCCGCCCAGGTGGGCGGTCGAAGCAGCGGCGCAATCTGCCACTCGAGAGGTCGCAGCGCTCGCGCCGACTCCTCGCGCCGAGCGCCGCTCGCGCGCCGAATGACCGCCGCCGCAATCCGTCTTCCCAGGCGGAGTGCGCGCGCCGGCGGACTGCGGCTTCCCTTGCGCGGGGGGACATACGGGTAGAGGCCCAGCCGCTCGCGCAGCCCGCGTCCGCGCGCGACGCGATCGGCGAGGTCGTCGGGGATTGCGAACCAGGCGTATCCGTCGCGCTCACGGATCAGCGCGCGGGTGATGCCGGACCGGGCCAGGCCTGCGAGATCGGCGTCGGTGATGGGTGTCTCGGCATCCCGTTCCGACAGCACGGCGTCGCGCAGGGAGGGCGCTTCTTCGCCGCCGTTTCGCCACTCGGCGATCGGGACGTCGGTCTCGCACCGGCTGCCAGTCGGCATCGCTTCGGCAAAGAAGGGAGGGCGTGTCGTGGCGGGCCAGACGGCCAGGGGCCGTTGCTCGACCTTGGCTTCGCGCACGTGGTCCGCCAGCGCCAGGTCGATGCCGTCACGCCGCTGCGCCTCCGCGAGCGGAAAGCCCTGGCTTCGCTCGGGCAACGCAGCGGGATGGCTGCGCAGGTAGCTTTCGAGCACGATCAGCGACGAGACCTGGTAGAGGTTGGCGGTGTCCGGGTTGCGCTGGCGGGCCAGCCAAGCCTCGAGCCCTGCGGGATCGAAGACGCGCCGCAGCGCACTGTCGGGCGCCGAAAGCTGGCTGGCCAATGCGTTCACGAAGGCTCCGCCGTCCCACTCGCCGCGCATGCCGAAGCCGAAGCCTCGCTTCGGGAGCGACGTGATCTCTTGGGGCAGGTGACGCGCCGCCAACTCACGGAGGATCCGTTTGGTGCCGGTGGCACCGTCGCCGAGCAGTACGTCGTCGGGCAGGTGTTCGGCGAAGGCGGCGATCTCGCGCGTGAGGAATGGCGTCCGGACCTCGAGCGAGTGGAGCATGCTCATGCGGTCGACCTTGGCGAGGACGGCACCCGGCAGATAGTGCGCGGCATCCGTGCCGCGCATGGCGGCCAGCGGGCTGGTGGGTCGCCAGCGAAGGTCCTGGTCGAGGGCGTCGAGCTGCGCCTCGAACGACGCGGGTACGAAGCCGAGAAGCAGTGCCAGGTCGTCCTCTCGAAACAACAGCATGCGCCGGCGGTAGTAGCGCTGCATGACCTCCCGGTCGCTGCGCTTGCCGCCGAGGTCGCCCAGCGTGGCGGTGTAGCGCGAGTAGCCGCCGAACATCTCGTCACCGCCGTCGCCCGAGATGGCGACGGTCACGTGCTTTCGGGTGGAGCCGGCCAGGGCCAGCTGAGGCAGGCACGAGGCGTCGCCATTGGGCTCGTCGAGGCGTCGGCCCAGGTCGGGAAGTCCCGTCACGAGGTCGGGTCGCAGAAGGTCTTCGTGGTGCTCGGTGCCCAGGTGCTCGCTGATGCGCCGCGCGGCCAGGTGCTCGCTGTCTTCGGTGTCGGCGTAGCCGACCGAGAAGGTGCGGATCGGCAGGTTCAGGCGCCGGCGGATCAACGCAACGGTGGTCGAGGAATCGATGCCCCCGGACAGGAACGCGCCGAGCGGCACGTCGGCCACGAGCCGTCGCTCGATGCTGCGGGTCAGCAGCTCTTCGAGCTCGTCGGTCAGGTCGTCGAGGCTGCGGCGCGTGGCGTCGACCTCGCCGGGCCGGTAGGCGAAGTGGCGACCGCTCGTCTCGGCGCCCGTGGCGTCGATGGCGAGCCAGTGACCGGGCAGGACCTTGCGGCTTCCGGCATACAGCGTGCGCGGCGCGTCCAGGTACTGAAGGGCCAGGTACTCGCCGATCGCTTCGACGCCGATCTTCGCGTCGAAACCGGGGACGGCCTGGAGGGCATGCAGCTCGGAGGCGAAGGCGAAGCCGTGATCGTCTCGGAAGGTGTAGAGCGGCTTCTCGCCGAAGGGGTCGCGGGCCAGCAGCAGCCGCCCCTCGGTCGTGTCGAACAGGCCGAAGGCGTACATGCCATCGAGCCGCGGCAGCAGATCCGCGCCGTCCTGGGCCAACCCTTCGAGCAGTACCTCGGTGTCGGTGCGCGTCTTCAGCGGGGCCCGGATCGCGCCGCGCAGCTCCTGGAAGTTGTAGATCTCGCCGTTGTAGGTGAGCGCATGCCGCCCGTCGCCCGAGAGCATGGGCTGGTGGCCCGCCCGCGAGGTGTCGATGATGCTGAGGCGGCGATGGGCCAGGGCGCAGCGGCGATCCGGGTCGACCCACACGCCGTGGTCGTCGGGCCCCCGATGGACCATGGTATCGGCCATGGCCTGGACGATGCGCCCGAGGTCTTCGGCGGGGAGCGCACGGTCGAAGCGCAGGTAGCCGGCGATCCCGCACATGGCTGCTGAGCGACCCCCTCTCCGCGGCTCGCAGGATAACCGAAGCCCAAGGCCCCACCCGGCCCGGCCCGGTATGGTTGCGTTCCGATGAGCCGCCCGCTCGTTCTGCACCTCACGTCGTACGACTTCACGCCGCGAAGCCACCCGGGCATCTTCCGCACGGTGCTCTGTCTCGCGCCGCATGCGCGCTCCGTGGTGCTGTGCCAGGGAGCGGGCCGCTATGCGGACGAGCCGCTCACCGCCGAGGAACGAACGGCGCTGGCCGAGCACGACGTGCACGTGCACGAGATCTCGCGCCAGGCGCTCTACAAGCCCTTCGCCACGCTGGAGCTCTTGGCGGGGCTGCGGCGGCGCTACGGCCGCCCTCTCGCGGTGCTCGGCCACCTGGGCAACAACGGCTGGCGGGCCCTGGCACTCGGCCGCTTCGCCCGGGCGCCGGTCGTCACCGTCTTTCACGGGACCGATGCCACCGTCGACGCCCAGGCGGAAGAGACGGCCTGGCGTTTCCAGCAGCTGTTCGGTTCTCCCGGTGCGCGGCAGCTCACCGTCGCGGCGCACCTGGCCGAGCGACTGGTGCGAGCGGGTGCGCGGCCCGAGGCCACGCACCCTTGGCACCTGCCCATGGATCTCGACGGCTTTCGGCCGTCTCCCGCCGCGGCCCCGGCCGAGCGGATCGCGCTGGTGGGACGGCTGGTGCCGGTGAAGGGCCACCGCACGGCATTCGATGCCATCAAGCTCATGGCTCGTACGCGCCCGGGGGTGCGGTTGCACCTGTTCGGTGAAGGACCGCTCGAGGCCGAGCTGCGTGAGCGGGTCGACCTGCTCGACCTCGAGCGCCACGTCAGCTTCGAAGGCGCCGTGCCGATCGAGGCGCTCAAGGCCGCAGTGGGCCGCTGCGACGTCGTGATCCAGCCGAGCGAGCGCCACCCCGACGGCATGATCGAGGGCGTACCCAACGGCACGCTCGAGGCCATGGCCCTGGCACGCCCGGTGGTGGCCACGCGTCACGGCGGCATCCCCGAGGCCGTACTCGACGGGCAGACCGGCGTGCTGGTCGGGGAGGGCGATGCGGGCGGTCTGGCCGCCGCGCTGGGCGAACTGCTCGACCACCCCGAGCGCGCGCGCGCCCTGGGCGAGGCCGGCCGCCGCCACGTGGAGGCCGAGTTCTCTCCGGAAGGGCAGGGGCAGGCGCTGGCTGCCCATCTGACCGAGGCAGGCCGCGCCTATGGGGCCGTTCGGGGCCGCCGGGCCGCCTGGGCTCGCGCCACCGAGGGCATCGTCGAGCCTTGGGCCCGCACCGGCCGCCGGGAGCAAGTGCGCTGGTGGCGGCGGATCGCGGCCCGGAGGCTCGATGGGGCCCTTCCGGAGCCCGGCGCGCCCGCCGGCGAGGGCTGACCGCGGGGTTCGGCCCGCGCCACGGGGTTGATAGACTCGCGCGCCATGGAGGGCACGTGAGCGAGGCACCGCGGTTCGGCTTCGGCAGCAACTGGAGCCGCTTCGTCGATCGTCACCTGAGTGACGAGCGCGTGGCGGAGAGCCAGGAGCACCTGCTGGGGTTCTTGAAGCGCAGCGACCTCTCGGGGATGCGCTTTCTCGACATCGGTTGCGGCAGCGGCCTGCACTCGCTCGCGGCCCACCGCGCCGGCGCCGACGTCGTGGGCTTCGACTACGACCCCAACTCGGTGGCGACCGCCAAGCGCGTGCGGGCCTGGGCCGGCGAGCCCTCGAACTGGCAGATCCAGCAGGGCTCGGTGCTCGACGCCGACTTCATGGCCACGCTGCCCGAGGCCGACGTCACCTACTCGTGGGGGGTGCTGCACCACACGGGCGACATGTGGACCGCCATCGCCAACACGTGCGACCGCGTACCGGTCGGTGGTCTGCTCTACCTCGCCCTCTACGACTACGACGCGGTCGCCGCCGGCAAGCACTCGCCCGAGTACTGGCTCGACGTGAAGCAGATGTACGTGAAGGCGGGCTGGATCGAGCGCCGGCTGATGGAGGCCTACTACCTCTGGGACGTCGACATGGGGCGCCGCTTCAAGCGCTTCCCCAAGGTGATGAAGCGCATCCGCCGCAATCGGGGCCGGGGCATGGCCTGGTACACCGACCTCAAGGACTGGATCGGCGGCTGGCCCATGGAGTTCGTGAAGGTGCCCGAGGCGCTGGCCTTCTGCGCCGAGCGGGGCTTCGAGTCCCTGGACGTCCGCACGGGCGAGGCCAACGCCGAGCTGCTCTTCCGGCGCACGGCCACCGGCCCGCTGGACGGCGAGGGGGCGGCCGATCCGGACCCCGAGGGCCCGGGTCGCTAGCGACCCCCGCCCCCATCGGCTATCCAGAAACGTCTCGGGGCCCCCGGGGTCCCGACCGCGAGCCTGCTCGCGGGGCGGTAGTTCAATTGGTTAGAGCACCGGCCTGTCACGCCGGAAGTTGCGGGTTCGAGTCCCGTCCGCCCCGCCATCTCCGCGACCTCGTTGCCCCCGGTGACGACATCCCTGCGCATCGCGGTTGCGAGACCGGGCCGCCCGGTGCGACCGTGGCGCATGTGCCGCTGGGCCCATCAGAGGGCCGCCGTCGCCGCGCACAGGAGTCCCCCCATGGCGATCGAGGCCCTGCGAACCCCCGACGAGCGATTCGCGCTCCTCCCGGCCTTCCCCTACGTGCCCACCTACCTGGACGACCTCGCGGGCTACGAGGGCTTGCGCATGGCCGTGGTGGACGAGGGGCCGCGCGATGCGGAGACGACCTTCCTGTGCCTCCATGGCGAGCCCACCTGGAGCTACCTCTACCGCAAGATGCTGCCGGTCTTCGTGGCGGCCGGGCACCGGGTGGTGGCGCCAGACTTCTTCGGGTTCGGGCGTTCGGACAAACCCGTGGCCGACGAGGTCTACACGTTCGACTTCCACCGCGGTGCGATCCTGCGCCTGATCGAGCGGCTCGACCTCCAGAACGTGGCGCTCGTTTGCCAGGACTGGGGCGGACTGATCGGGCTCACCCTGCCCATGGACCTGCCGGGCCGCTTCACGCGGCTGCTGGTGATGAACACGGCGATCGGCGTTGGGGCGTTCCTCTCGGACGGGTTCGCCTTCTGGAAGAACTTCGCGGCGAGCGCCCCCGAGATTCCGGTGGCGGGCCTCATCGCGACCGACGCCTTGGGTGCGGTGAACCTGATGGACGCGGTGGCCTACGACGCACCGTTCCCGGACGACCGCTACAAGGCGGGCGTGCGGCGCTTCCCGCAGCTGGTTCCAGTCGAGCCCGGGATGGCCGGCGTGGAACTGGGCGAGCGGGCCCGCGCCTTCTGGTCGGACCGCTGGGAGGGCGAGAGCTTCATGGCGATCGGCCTGCGCGACGGGGTGCTGGGCAGGCCCGTGATGGAGGCGCTGCGCAGCGTGGTTCGGGGCTGCCCCCCGCCCATGGAGCTGCCGGAGGCCGGGCACTTCGTCCAGGAGTACGGCGAGCCCGTCGCGCGCCGGGCCCTCGAGCACTTCGGCATCGGCTGAGCCGCGGAGTCTGGGGGAATACTGCGACGGCCGCGAACCCGCGAGGTCTGGGGATTCTCTGCGACGGCCGCGATCGAAGCCGAGAACGACGACGCCCCTGAAGCCGCGAGGCTTCAGGGGCGTTCGACCTGGTAGCTGGGGAGGGGCTCCTAGAAGTACATCCGGTACGCCAGCCAGAGCGTCCAGCCGTTGGCGTTTCCGTCGGGGGTGTCGAGGGTCTCCCACTCCACCGCCGACATGATCTTCATGTTGTCGTCGCAGAAGTAGTAGTTGAGGCCAGCGTAGAGGCTGTGGTGGTTGTCGCCTCGACCGCCGTTGACGTCTGCCTCGGTCTTGAGCTCCCGGCGGAAGTAGCGAGAGTTGGTCCGGATGCCGGCGTCCCGCTTTGAGCCCTGGTACGCGTAGCGACCCACCAGCTCGAAGTTGTAGGGCAGCTCATAGGTCGGCAGGACGACGAAGCCCCAGAACAGTCCCTCCCGATCGCGGATGTCCAAGGGGTTCTTGCCGTTGTCTCCGAAGATCGCGTTGGCCAGCAGGCCCCACTTGCCCCGTTGGCCCTCCCAGGCCGCCGAGAAGGCCCACTTGTAGAGCACACCTGCCTGGTTGGTGAGGACGTTGTTGTCCTCATCCCGGCCGTTGGCATCGTTGTAGAGGAAGTCGAAGATCAGCTCGTCCTGCTCGGTCAGCTGGTGATTCACGTTCAGGTAGTAGGCCTCGCCACCGTTCCAGTCGGCGATGTCCTTGCTGAGCTCGGTGGTGAAGATGCCAGCCGTCCCGGACCACTTGCCCTTGGCCGCTTTGAACCATGCCCCGGTCATCCGCGTGGGAAACGCCCGGTTGGCGATCGCCGAGCGCTCGACGGTCTTGATCTTCTTCGAGGACTGGTGGACCTCGGCCCCCAAGAGCATCTTCCGGCGTCCGTAGTGGAACGACAGCTTGTCGACCGCCTCCCAGCCCGTGGCCCGTCCGATGTCGAAGCTCCCGTAGAGTTCGTCCATGAAGGTGTAGCCCCAGTCCGTCTTGCCCCCGACCTGCTTGAAGTCCGCCACGAAGTTGGCGTTGCCCTTCACCTTGAGGTAGCGGAGGAAGCCCACCTCGGCGCCGAAGCGCACGCGCCGGAAGTCGCTGAAGCTCGCGTCGAAGTTGTCCCCGTTCACGTCGCTGCCATCGACGTACGCGGTCTGGTACTGGAAGCGGCCCATGAAGCGGAACGAATTGATGAACCAGCTGTCCTTGTTCTGGATGAGCTTCGTGCCCGGTGCCCTCACCCAATCGCACCAGGTGCACGCCGGCTCCGGCTCGGTGGCCGCCGCTCCGGTTTCGGTCACCTGCGGCTCGGTCTCGGCCACCTGCGGCTCGCTCTCGGCGGTCGTCGGCCCGTCTGCCCAGGCGCCGCTGGCAACCGTGCCTGCAAGAATGGCCAGCAGGGCCGCCAGTCGCCTCACTCGTCGATCTCGTTTCATGGATCCCCCTTCACGACGGGCACACGCTACAGACACTTCTTGACGTCTACGTGACATTCCCGAGGGGTTTTGTGGCGCCCAGAGGCTCGGCCGCTTCGCTCCGTCGGGCGGGACGGGGCCGTTGCCCAGCGGGGGGCTCCGGTTGACCCAGGATCGGCTGCGGGCCTATGCTGCGCGCGATCGGATCCCCGAGGAGACCGCCATGACCACGTCCATGTCCGTCCAGAGAGCCCGGAACTCGTCCACTCATCTCGAGGACATGACGCTTCATGCCGTCTCAGACTCTCGGGGGGCCGGCCCATGCAGATGCCGGTAGCCCGTCCCTAGCCGCAGGCTCGCGGCTCAAGAAATTCCTCTCCTACTACCGCCCCTACCGGGGCCTGCTGGCTGCCGACGTCGCGTGCGCGTTCGTCGTGGCGGCGGCCGCGTTGGCACTGCCGCTTTGCGCCAACTTCGTGACGAAGCGGCTGCTGAGCGGGGAGCCCGCATCCGCGCTGCTCGGCGAGATCTGGCTCGTGGGCGGCGTCATGCTCGCGCTGGTCGTGGTCCAGGCGCTGTGCAGCTGGTTCGTCGATTATCGGGGCCACGTGATGGGCGCGAAGATGGAGCGCGACATGCGTCGCGAGCTCTTCGAGCACTACCAGCGGCTCTCGTTCCGATTCTACGACCAGCAACGCACGGGTCAGCTCATGGCGCGGATCACGAACGATCCGCTCTCGCTCGCGGAGCTCTACCACCACGGGCCCGAAGACCTGGCGATCGCGTTCTTCAAGCTGATCGGCGTGCTCGCGATCCTGGCTTGGATCGACGTGAGGTTGACGCTCGTGGTGGTGGCGATCCTGGCCGTGATGCTGCCGTACGCGCTCTACTTCAACCGCCGCATGAATCGCGCCCTGCGCCGCACGAAGGACCGCATCGGCGACATCAACGAGCGGGTCGAAGATGCGCTGGCCGGCATCCGGGTCGCGAAGTCGTTCACCAACGAGAAGCTCGAGAACGCGCGATTCGCGTACCACAACGACCGGTTCCTCTCGAGCCGAAGCGACGGGTACCGCAGCGAGGCGTGGTTCTCGGGCGGCATGGAGGCCTTTGCCCAGCTCATCACGATCGCGGTGATCGTGTTCGGCTCGGTCGCCATCGCACGGGACTCGCTCGACCTGGCCGACCTGGTGACGTTCTTGCTGTGCGTGGCCGTGCTCGTCGATCCGATCAAGCGGTTCGCCAACTTCGCGCGGTCGTTCCAGGAGGGGATCACGGGCTTCGATCGCTTCATGGAGATGCTCGAAGTCGAGCCGGACATGGCCGATCCCCCGGACGCAGTGGTGCCGACGCAGGTCCAGGGGCGCATCACCTTCGAGGACGTGAGCTTCCGATACGCGGAAGACACGGCCTGGGTGGTCCAAAACCTGTCGCTCGAGATCGAGCCCGGTGAATTCGTGGCCCTGGTGGGTTCTTCGGGCGCCGGCAAGACGACGCTCTGCTCGCTGATCCCGCGCTTCTACGACGTGACCGAGGGTGCGGTGCGGCTCGACGGCGTCGACGTCCGTCGCATCCGCCTCGATGCACTGCGCAGCAGCATCGGCGTCGTCCAGCAGGACGTCTACCTGTTCGGGGGCACCGTGGCCGAGAACCTCGGCTACGGCCGCCCCGACGCCAGTCGCGACGAGATCATCGAGGCCGCCAAGCGGGCCCACGCGCACGAGTTCATCATGGCCCTGCCGCGGGGCTACGACACCGACATCGGGGAGCGGGGTGTGAAGCTCTCGGGCGGGCAGAAGCAGCGGCTGAGCGTGGCGCGGGTCTTCCTGAAGGACCCGCCGGTCCTGATTTTCGACGAGGCGACGAGCGCACTGGACAGCGAGAGTGAGGAGGCCGTACACGGTTCTCTGCTGCGACTGGCGCGCGAGCGCACCACCCTGGTGATCGCGCACCGGCTGTCCACGGTGAGGCACGCGAAGCGGATTCTCGTCTTGTCCGACCAGGGAATCGTCGAGGAAGGCACGCACCAGGCACTTCTCGCGGCCGACGGCGCCTATGCGCGTCTCTATCGGGGGGCGAGCATCTGATCGTGCCCGGCGGTCCCGAGGCGCGCCGCCGGGGAGCAGCGTGCGTTCTCACGTTTCTCGCGCCAAAATTGGGCCGTGCCCAGTCCTGGGCGTGGGGGAAGCCGACCATGGCCGATCGCATTGCGCACACCCAACGTACGATCGACACGGCGATCCGACTCGGGGTCGTGGCCGCACTCGGATACTTCTGCTTCTTGGTCCTGGCGCCGTTCCTGCTTCCCGTCGCGTGGGGGATCATCATCGCCGTGGCGGTCTACCCGTTGCACGTGCGCCTGGAGGCGGCCTTCGGTGGTCGCAGCCGGCTCGCCGCAGCGACGTTCGCCCTCGTCGGGCTTGCGCTGCTGATCGTGCCCACGGTGCTGCTCGTGGAGTCGGCGGCGGAGGCGTATCAGGCCGCGCATCAGGCCTATCAGGCGGGAACGCTTCACGTGCCGCCGCCTCGGGAGTCGGTGCGTGAGTGGCCGCTCGTGGGCGAGCGGCTCTACGAAGCCTGGCTGGCGAGCTCGAAGAACCTGACCGCGACGCTCGAGCGGTTCACGCCGCAGGTGGTCCAGGTCGCCGGCGGGCTGCTCTCGGCCATCGCCGGAGCGGGCGCGACCATCGTCCAGTTCATCATCTCGATCCTGATCGCTGCCGCGCTCATGACGAACGCCGCGAGCGGGCGTGCAGCCGCCGTGAGCTTGGGTTCGCGTCTGGCAGGCGAGGCGGGCGCGGACTTCGTCGACCTGGCGACCGCCACCACGCGAAGCGTGGCGCAAGGCGTGCTCGGGGTGGCTTTGATCCAGGCCCTGCTCGCTGGGATCGGAATGCTGGCCGTGGGCGTCCCTGCGGCCGGGGTGTGGGCGCTGCTGGTCCTGGTGCTCGCCATCGTCCAGCTTCCGCCGCTCGTCGTTCTCGGCCCCGCGATCGTCTACGTGTTCTCGGCCAACGACACGGGGCCCGCCATCGCGTTCATGATCTGGGGCGTGCTGGTGAGCGTCAGTGACACGTTCCTCAAGCCGTTGCTGCTCGGCCGCGGTCTCGACGTGCCGATGCTGGTGATCCTGCTCGGGGCGATCGGCGGCATGATCCTGAGCGGCGTGATCGGCTTGTTCGTGGGTGCCGTGATCCTGGCGCTGGCCTACACGCTGCTCATGGCCTGGATCGACCAGGACGACGCGCCGACCCCGGAGGAGGCGGCGTGACCGAGGGCAATGCAGCTTCCGAATCTGCTGAGCCGGGACCCGACCCGAGCGAGGCCGCCCGCCAGGCAGCCCAGGCCGAGCGCCGCATCAGCCGCATCACCCGAGTCGCGGGCGTGATCGTGCTGCTCTTGCTGGTCTGGTATCTCGCCGCAGACCGCTGCACGCCGTCCACCAGCACCGCCCGGGTGAGCGGCTACGTCGTGCCCGTCGTGCCCGAAGTGTCCGGGCACGTCACGGCCGTGAACGTCGGGCTCAACCAACGTGTCGCAGAGGGCGACGTGCTGGTGTCGATCGACGAGGAGCTGTTCGCGCTCGAGGTCGAGAAGGCCGAGGCCGAGCTCGCGCGTGCGGGCGAGGACATCGGTGCGGACACCGGTGGCGTGGCCGCGGCCGCGGCACGCGTCGAGAAGGCCAAGGCCGAGCTGGCCGCGGGTCGGCGCGACAAGGAGCGCATCGACGAGCTCGCGCGGCTCGAGGTGGCCTCGCAGTTTCGCGCCGACAACGCCAAGACGCGCGTCGAGCGAGCCGTGGCCGACCTCGAGGCCGCCGAGGCCGATCTCGCGACGGCCCGAGAGAAGCTCGGCGCCACCGGCGGCGACAACGCCCGCATCCGGTCCGCGACGGCCGAGCTCGCCAAGGCGCGCCGCAACCTCGAGCTGGCCACGCTTCGCGCGCCCACCGATGGCGGGGTGACGAACGTCCGGGTCGAGGTCGGCCGCTTTGCCCAGGCCGGCCGGCCGCTGATGACGTTCATCTCTTCGGCCGACGTCTGGGTCGAAGCCTACCTGCGCGAGAACTCACTCGGGCACATCCAGCCGGGCGACCGGGTGGACATCGTGCTGGACGTGGCGCCTGGACGCGTCTTCGAGGGCAGGGTGGTGAGCACCGGGTTCGGCGTCGATTGGGGTCGCGCGACCGACGCCGGGACGCTGCCGTCGATCTCGAATCCGAGCGATTGGCTGCGCGAGCCCCAGCGTTTTCCGGTGGTGATCCACTTCACCGACGACGCCACGGTCGGGCTGCGCCGCGAGGGCGGCCAGGCCGACGTGATCATCTACACCGAGCGCGCGGGTCTGCTTCGTCCGCTGGGCAAGCTCTGGATCCGGGCGATGAGCCTGCTCTCGTACCTCTACTGAGGCGGCCATGGGGCCCGAAGACACGCGACACATGCTCCGCTTCGCCGCGGGGACCACGCTGGCGGTGGCCTTCGCGTTCGGGCTCGACTACTCGCTCGCCGTGGTCACGCCACTGCTGACCTCGGTGTTCCTGGCTGCGCCGACACCACGGCCGACGCTCCGGGTCATGGTGGCCATCCTGTCGGCCGCCGTGTTGGGTCTGGGTCTCGGGGTGGGGGTCGGGCTGCTGTTCACGGGCTCTCCCGCGTTGCTGTTCGGGGTGACCGGACTGCTGCTCTTCCGCATCTTTCTCGCCGCGGCCCGTGGCACGTCCCCCTTCCTCGTGCTGATGCTGCTGATCGGCGTGCTGTTGGTGCCGATTCTGGCGGTGCAGTCCCTGGAGCAAGCCGTCCAGTTCCCCGTGGACTTCGTGGTGGCCTTGCTGCTCTCGTTCGTGTTCGTGCAGCTCGGCTTTGAGCTGTTCCCGGCGCCTGCCGCCGAGCCACGTGTGGCGCCCGCTGCCAGTGCCCCGCCCGCGCCCGCGCAGCTCGCCTTTGCCCTTCAGCGCACGGCCACGTTCCTTCCGCTGTTCGCGATCGTGGTCACGCTGGGCTGGACGGGTCAGATCCAGTCGCTGCTGTACGCGGTGATCCTGTCTCTGAGCGTCCAGGCGGGCCCGGGCTGGCGGGCGAGCCTCCCCATGCTCGGGGGCGCGCTCATCGGGGGTGGCGCTGCCGTCGTGATCTACCTGCTCACGTCCATGTACCACGAGTTCGCGCTGCTGCTCGCCCTCGTGGCGTTGGGGCTGCTGGTCATCGGCCGCGGGCAGTTCTCGGGCCGGCCCGCCGCCGTCTACTTCGCCTCGGCACACACCGCGATGATCATCTTGATCTCGAGCACCAGCTCCTACTTTGGCGACGAGACCGGTGCGAAGTTCTTCGACCGGCTGATCGCCATCGTGATGGCGGCCACGATCCTCACGGTGGGGCTGCCCTTGGCGGCGCATCTGCTGCGCCCGCGCGGGGCCCGCGAGCGCGAATCCGCCCTCTGAAGCGCGCCCGATCTGAGTGGCGGGCTGCAGAGACCCTGGATCTTCTCGTATCCTGGGCAAACCGAGGCCGCGGGTCGCAGGACCTCACGCGATGGCCCCGAAGGAGCTTGGTTCGGTATGGGCGCTGCTTCCTCCTCCCCGTACATCACCATCACCGCCGACACCCACGCCGGCGCTGCGGTCGATGCCTATCGCGACTACCTCGATCCGGAGCACCGCGCGGACTTCGACGACTGGCGTGGCAGCTACCGGAACCCGGCCAAGAAGCACGTCGGGAGCAAGAAGACCAAGAACTGGGACTCGGCCGAGCGGCGTGCGGATCTCGAATCCGACGGCGTGGTCGGCGAGATCATCTTTCCGAATACCGTGCCTCCCTTCTACGGGACGGCCTTCCACATCTCTCCGCCGCCGACCCCCGAGCAGTACCGGCGCTATCGCGCGGGCACCCAGGCCCACAACCGCTGGCTGGTCGACTTTTGCGCGGAGGAGCCCGAGCGCCGGGCGGGCATCGGCCTGATCCACCTGAACGACGTCGACGATGCCATCGAAGACGTGCAGTGGATCGCCGAGCACGGGCTCCGCGGCGGCGTGTTGCTCCCACTGCCGTCGCCCTCGGATGTGCATCTCCAGCCTCTCAACCATCCGGCCTACGATCGTCTGTGGGCGGCCATCCAGGACTGCGACCTGGTCATCAACCAGCACTCGGGTCAGGGCTCGCCCGCCTACGCGAAAGGGCAGGGCGAGAAGGCGCTCTGGGCCATGGAGATGCCCTTCTTCGTGCAGCGCGGCTTCACCCACCTGATCATGGGGGGCGTCTTCGAGCGCTTCCCGCGCCTGCGCTACATCCTCACCGAGTCGGGCTGCGCCTGGGCGCCCAAGCTGATGAAGCAGATGGACGCCATGTACCTGGCCTGGAAGATGGGCGCCATCGGAGAGATCGACACCTCCACCGACCCCGCGCTGCAAGAGCTGCCCAGCTTCTACGCCAAACGCAACTGCTGGTACGGCGCGAGCTTTCCCTCGCCGTCGGACATCGCCGGCCGTGACGAGGTGGGGATCGACAAGATCCTCTGGGGCAACGACTACCCCCACTACGAGGGCTGCTACCCCTACTCGCGCGAAAACATGCGCTTCGCGCTATCCGACCTCGACGAGGGAGACGTGCGCAAGATTCTCGGAGAGAACGCGGCCGCGCTCTACGGATTCGACCTGGAGGCCCTGCGGCCCGCGGCCGACGCGCTCGGCATCACACCCGAGCTCGTTCGCGAGCCCCTGGGCGAGATCCCCGCCGATTCGACCTGCATCACCTTCCAGCGTGCCCGGGCCATGGGCTACGGCCGGAAGCAGCGGGGCGCCTGAATCCTTCTAGAAGGGGGCGACTGCCTGGGCCCGGCGGCCGCGCCACCGAAGCTCGACGGGCGGGCGCTTCTTCCAGCAATCCTGGGGATGAGCACCCTTGGACTGGAGGTACTCGGCTGCCGGCACGTTGCCCTCCGCCTGGGCGACACAGAGTGGCGTCCGGCTCTCCGAGTCGTAGGCCTCGACGCGCGCCCCGGCATCGAGAAGCAGCGAGAGGCCGATGAGGCCTTCGAAGCGCGTGACCGCGGCGTGGTGGAGCGCGGTCCAGCGGGCGTCATCCACGGCGTCGAGTTCGGCTCCCGCATCGATCAGCGCCTGCATCAGCTCGTGGTGACTGTTGCGCGTGGCGCGCATGAGGGGCGTGTGCCCCTCACTCCCGTGGGTGTTCGGGTCGGCGCCAAGCTCGACGAGCAAGGCCGTCACGTGTTTCTGCTTCGGGATCATCGTCTGCATCGAGAGCACCAGGGGCTCGTCCTCGTAGATCCAGTCGGGGTCGGCTCCCAGTTCCACCAGGCGCCGCACGTTGTCGTCGTGGGCGGCGCGGGCGGCCTGCACCAGGGGCGTGCGGCCCTTGCTGTCCTGCGCGTGGGGGTCGGCACCGTGCGCGAGGAGCAGGTCGGTGATGGCGTCGGCATCGCGGCGCCCCGCGGTCGCGACGAGGAAGGGCTCGGCGCGAGCGTCGGCGCCGGCTTCGAGCAGGATCCGGACGATCTCCGCCTGGCGGCGTTCGATGGCGTAAGGCAGTGCGCGGGTGCCGTCGGCGCCGGCCTCGAGCAGCAGCTCCATCCACGGGACGTCCCCCGAGCGAACCGCCTGGAGGACGGCATCGGCCAAGGGGCCTGCCTCCGCCTGGGAGGCCACGTACCCCGCTGCGAGCAGCGCGCGCAGGCCGTTCGTCTGCTGCAGGCCGACCGCCATCGAGAACGCTGCACAGGTACCCGGGTCGGCACCCGCAGCGAGCAGGCCATCGAGCATGCGCAAGCCGTCGTCCGAGAGCTCGCCCGCCGCGCCGCGCGATGCGATCACCCGACAGATCGGGCGGGCGCCGCCGGGCTCGGCGAGGTCGGGGTCGGCCCCGCTGGCGAGCAGCGCCAGCACGATCTCGACCTCGCCCTGGCGGATGGCGATGTGGATCGGCGCTCCGTGCTCTTCGGTGAGCCGGTTCGGATCGGCACCGGCCTGGAGGAGGGCGCGTGTGAGGGGCAGCCGCTGGGCTGCCGCCCGGTAGAGCGCGGTCATCCCCCACGGGTCCATCCGATCGAGGTCCGCGCCTTCGGCGGCGAGGGTTCGTACGCGCTCGTCCAGCCCACCAGGGTCGCCGGATGGCTGGCCCGCCAACTCGTATAACGCGTAGTCGGCCGGCTGCGCGTACTCGAGGTACCGGATCTCGAGCCGCTCGGGCACTTCGCTCGTGATCGCCCAGCCCACGAGGTGCAGGCCGGTGAATCCGGTGAGGTAGAGGGCCATGAAGGAGAACAGGACCCGGCGCCCCTCGGCCCGCGCGGCGATCAGCGTGAGCAGCCCGAACACGGCGTGCGCGGCCAGCATCCCGAGCCACGGGACCAGGATGACCAGCGTCTCGAGCCCGCTCTGCGGCCCGAACCAGAGCGTGAGCAGCGTGGGAACCACGCTCGCGAGGGTGATGGCCGCGAACCATCCCGCGGATCGGGGTGAGGCATCGGGCATGCCCGAACCATCGGCCGAACCGGAGAGCCCACTGAGAGGGGCCGAACGGTGGCGGGTGACCCGGCCCAACGGCGCCCGTGGTGGGCGTCCGGGCCATGCACGTCAGTCTCCGGCGCGGGTCTCCACGGGCTCGCCGGCGTGCAAGTCGAGCACCGCGTCGCCGTGGCGCACCTGGATGGGGGGCCCCTCGCGCAGGCGGTAGGTCGTGGCGCGGTGGGTGATCTCGACATCGAGGGTCTGTCCGCCCCACGTGATGGGGAAGGCCAGCCGCTCGAAGCTCTCCGGCAGCCGCGGGGCGAAGGACAGCACGCCGTTCTCGTCTCGCATGCCCGCGAAGCCATACACGCACGCCATCCACACGCCGCCGGCCGAAGCGATGTGCACGCCGTCGTTGACGTTGCCGCTGACGTCGGCCAGGTCCATCACGGCGGCCTCGAGGAAGTAGCCGAAGGCCTTCTCGCGGTAGCCGACCTCGCAGGCCACGATGCTCTCGATCGAGCTGGAGAGCGAGGAGTCGCCAGTGGTGAGCGGCTCGTAGTAGTCGAAGTTCCGACGCTTCTGTTCCGTCGAGAAGTCCCGGTCGAGCAGGACCATGGCCAACACGACGTCCGCCTGCTTGATCACCTGCTGGCGGTAGAGGGTCAGCGGATGGAAGTGGAGGAGCAGGGGGTACTTGTCGGCGGGGGTTCCGGCGAAGTCCCAGACCTCCTTCTCGAGGAACGAGTCGTCCTGGGCGTGCACCCCGGTCTTCTCGTCGAGCGGCAGGAACATGGCGGACGCCGCCGCCTCCCAGGTCTCGATCTCCTCGATCTCGACCCGGGTCTCGTGACGAAGGTGCTCCCAGGCGGCCGGCGAGTCCTTCTGGAAGGCTCGGCAGACACGGGCCGCTGCCCGCAGGTTGTCCCGGGCCATCAGGTTGGTGAAGCAGTTGTTGTTCACCACCGCGGTGTACTCGTCGGGCCCGGTCACGCCGTGGATGCAGAAGGAGCCGCCGTGGGACTCGGAGAAGAACCCGAGGTCCGCCCAGAGCCGGGCGGTCTCGACGAGCATCTCCGCACCCTTCTGGGCCATGAACTCCGCATCTCCAGTGGCGCTCACGTACTTGCGCACCGCGTACGCGATGTCGGCATTGATGTGGTACTGGGCGGTGCCCGCGGCGTAGTAGGCCGAGGCCTCTTCGCCGGTGATGGTTCGCCAGGGAAACAGCGCACCGCGGTGGGACAGCTCTTTCGCGCGCTCCCGCGCCCCTTCGAGCATCCCGTAGCGGAAGCTCAGCAGGTTCCTCGCCCGGGTCGGCGACGTGTACGTGAGGAAGGGCATCACGTACACGTCGGAGTCCCAGAAGTAGTGCCCCTCGTAGCCGCGGCCCGTCAGGCCCTTCGCCGACACGCCGTTGCCCTCGACCCGCGCGGTGGCCTGGAAGAGTTGGAAGAGGTTGAAGCGCACGCTCTGCTGGAGGGACGGCTCGCCGTCGATCTGGACGTCGGCGTGCTCCCAGAACGTCGCCAGGCGCTGTCGCTGCTCTTCGAAGAGGGGCTCGCGCCCCACGCTCTTCGCGCGCGTGAGCGTGCGCCCCGCGCGGGCCGCGAGCTCTTCGGTCGGCAGGTCGCGACCATGGTGGGCTGCCACCATCTTGGTGAGCCGGATGGGGCACTCGGGCGACGCGTCGACCGAGAAGATCACGCGCGCGACCTCGTCGCTCTGCTCGGCCCAGTGCTGCCACGGGCACTCGGTGTCCATCAGATGATCGATTCCCGAAGCCAGCTGCATCCGGCTCGACTTCGTCCGCACCCCGATGGTGGCGCGCAGGCCATCGACGTGGCGGTTCAGTGTCTCGAGCACCCGCGCGTCGAAGCGGTGCGCCTTGCGGGGGTCGCCGTCGCTCGCTTCTTCTTCGAGTGCCCGGTTCGCGAGCTCGGAGGCGAGCAGGATGGTGGCCGGCGCATTGAGCACCGTCACCTCGTAGTCGATCACGGCGAGGTGCCGCCGCTGGGCCGACGCCATCCGCCGCGAACGGACCCGGACGCGTTTGCCCGACGCGGTCTCGAACTCGAGCTCGCGGTGCAGCAGGCCTTCGCGCATGTCGAGCGTGCGCTCGAAGTGTCGCAGTTGCGTGCTCGCGAGGTCGAAGGATTCGTCGTCGACGTACAGGCGGATCACCCGGCCGTCGGGTGCATTGACGATCGTCTGCCCGGTCTTCGCAAAGCCGTAGGCCGACTCGCTGTAGAAGATGGGCCAGGTCTCGTGGAAGCCGTTCACGTAGACGCCGCCATCGAGCACCGGCGACCCCTCTTCGAAGTCGCCGCGCAGGCCTAGGTAGCCGTTGGCCAGTGCGAAGATGGTCTCGGTCTGCGCGAGGAAGCGCGGGTAGAAGCGCTTCTCGACGATCCGCCACTCGTCCACGGGGTACACGTGCTCGGGCGGGATGATCCGAGCACGCGGGACGTGGTAGCGCCGCAGGCGCTCGCCACCGAAGAGGTCGCCGCGGTTCTCGGGGATGCTCACTGCACGAGTTCTCCGAGGTCCGCAACGACGCGGTCGGCCCCCGCTTCGCGCAGCGCGGCCGCGTCGCCGTGGCGCGCCACGCCGAGCACCAGCCCGAAGCCGCCGGCCCTCGCGGCGGCTACGCCGGACCGGGCGTCCTCGACCACGATCGCGCGCTCCGGTGCGACCCCGAGCCGCCGAGCGGCCTCGAGAAACGAGTCGGGTGCCGGCTTGCCGGCGATGCCCTCGGCTGCGAGCACGACGCCGTCGATGCGGACCTCGAAGGCGTCGATCAGGCCGGCCACCTCGAGCACCGTCGCCGCGTTGGCGCTGGCCGAGACCAGGGCGGTGCGAAAGCCCGCCGCCCGCACCTGCTCGAGCCACGCCAGGCTGCCCGGGAAGACATCGATGCCCTTCTCGGCGATGGCCGGCCCCACCCGGTCGTTCTTGCGGTTGCCCAGGCCACAGATCGTCTCGACCCCACCCGGGTCCGACGGGTCTCCTTCCGGGAGCTCGATCCCGCGCGAGGCGAGAAAGCCCCGCACGCCGTCATAGCGTGGGCGCCCATCCACGAAGCGGAGGTAGTCCTCCTCGTCGAACGGGCGGAAGGGCTCGCCGTGGGTCTCGGCGCGCGCCGAGAGGTACCCGTCGAACATCTCCTTCCAGCACGCGCGATGGATCGCGGCGGTATCCGTGATGACCCCGTCGAGATCGAAGAGCACCGCATCGAAGCGGTCTCGTGTGATTGCGGTATCGCTGGCCAGAAGCGCCTCCCGAGGCAGGGATCGTCCTATCGCGGCGAGGCGGATGCAACCGCAATCGGGACGATGGGCCGCGCGCCTGTGAGATCGCGTCGAGGGAGCGCTCAGCCCGGCTGTCGCTCGATTCGCGGAAGCTTGTCCAGGCGCTCGAGCCAGGCCTGGGCCGAGCGGCACCAGACCTGGGCGACCGGGGGGAGGGCGTCGCGCTGGCGCAGTGCTCCCGTGCGCAGGCTCAGGGGCCCGCGGGTCCCCGGCCCGGGCCCGCCGTAGAGGGCCGTTCCGCAGGCAGGGCAGAAGCCGAGGGCGCGCGACGCGCCGCTCTCGGCCGTTTTGACGTACTCGCGGATCTCGCCCGAGAGCAGCTCGAACGCATCGCGATCGGTGAGCGCGGTCGTGCGGAAGGCCGTACCGGAGTGCGTCTGGCAATCGGTGCAGTGGCAGACGAACACCCGCCCGGGCTCGACCTCCGCGCGAAACGAGACCGCCCCGCAAAGACACGCGCCATCCACCTGCATGGGGGGCGAGAGTAGCCCCGTTGCGCGAATGCAGCCACTTGGCTACATCTTGTTTCCGATGACGGTCACGAGCTCCAACCCCGCGCCCTCCGCAGCCCCCCGCGGGCGCGACGCGGTGGTCGACGCCGTCTGCGAGGCCGGCGCCGAGCTCTTTGCCGAACGCGGCCCGGGCGCGGTCTCGAGCCGCGAGATCGCGGCGCGAGCGGGGGTGAACTACGGCCTGCTGCACCGCCACTTCGGCAGCCGCGAGGCGCTCACGAGCGCGATCATGATCCACCTGTCGGAGGCGCTCGGGCGCGCCATGGAAAATGGGCGCCGCAGTGGTCGCTCGGTCTTCGCGATCCTCGCCGAGCAGCCCGGCTACGCCCGGGCGCTGGCCGGGGCGGCACTCGACGGCTTCGACATGGCGACCCTCCAGGACGCGCACCCCATCCTCGACAGGCTGGTCCCGTTCGTGAGCGGCGGGGCCGGCGTGGGCGAGGCCCCGCTCGAGGACCGCGCCGCAGTGGCCGCGGCGTGCGCGGCGTTTCTGGGTTGGGCCGTCTTCGGCTCCTTCCTCGGCCCCGCCCTGCGGATCGAGGGGGCCGAGGGTGAACGCGCCATCGAGGCAGCACTTCCCGCGCCAAGCCCGGTGGCGCGAACCGCAACCCGATCGATCAACAAGGAAGAGACATGAAGACCCAGCCCCTCGACGGCGCCTTCGGCGCGCAGGTCCTCGACGTGAACTTGGCCGACGCGGCCGATGAGGCCTTCGCGAAGGATCTTCGCGAGCTACTCCTGCGCGAGCGCCTGCTCGTCTTCCGCGGGCAGCACCTCGACGCCCGCTCGCTGCGCGACGTCGGTCGCTGTCTGGGCACGCTCGACGTCCATCCGTTCATCGAATCGGTCGAGGGCGTGCCCGAAGTCGTCGCCATCGTGAAGGAGGCGGAGGAGAAGCGGAATTTCGGCGGCGCGTGGCACTCGGAGGTGAGCTTCTACGAGCAGCCGGCCATGGGGACGATGCTCTACGCCGTCGAGACCCCCGACGAGGGCGGCGACACGCTGCTTGCGGACGGGGTTCGCGCGTATGACGCCCTGCCGGAGGAGACGAAGGCCAGGATCGCGAACCTGAAGGCCATCCACTCGGCCGCGCACGTTTATGGAGAGGGTGGCTACTACCAGGATCGCGCCACCGGGGCAGCGGCGGGCACGAAGACCCGCGACATGGAGGCGGCACAGGGCCGCGTCGCGCACCCCATCGTTCGGACCCACCCCGAGACCGGCGAGAAGATCCTCTACGTGAATCTCGCCTTCACGGTCGGCATCGAGGGGATGGCGGACGATCAGGCGCGGCCCTTCCTGAACGAGCTGATTCGCCACGCCACCGACGAGGCGTTCGTGACACGACTGCGGTGGGAGCCCGGAACCCTCGCCATGTGGGACAACCGCTCGACCCAGCACAACGCACTGAACGACTACACCGGCCAGCGCCGTGAGATGCTGCGCGTCGTGATCGAAGGCGACCGACCCATCTGAGGGCGCCTACCCGCCCGGGACCCAGCCCTGGCGGGAGATGACTGGCGAGGGGCAGTGCCTTCGCGAGAGTACGCGGCGTAGTCTGGCAAACGCATCCAAGTGAAGGAGACTCCGTGGACGCCGCGCGTCGCATCGCCTCGATCCTGGTCACCTGCTGCATTCTCGCGGCCTGCGCCTCCTCGAAGATCACGAGGCAGCGCGAGTACGGCGACGAGCGATTTCCCCGCCCCGATCGCATCTGGGTGCACGACTTCGCTGCCACGCAGCAGGACGTGCACGAAGGGGCCCGCGTCTCGACTGCGCCGCAGCTTCATGCGGGGTCGCAGACCCCTGAACAGGCCGCCGCCGGCCGCAAGGCCGGTGCGGAGGTCGCCGCGCAGCTGGTCCAACGCATCACGGCGATGGGCATGCCGGCCGACCGCGCCGCTCCGGACACGCAGCCCCGGGTGAACGACATCGTGATCCGGGGCTACCTGCTCTCGGTCCAGGAAGGCGACGCCACGCAACGCATGATGGTGGGCTTCGGCCAGGGCGCCTCGGAGCTGCGCGTCGTGGCCGAGGGCTACCGTATGACCGACCGTGGTCTGCGCCGCCTCGGGTCGGGGACCGTCGAAGCCGCCGGTTCGAAGGCGCCGGGAGAGGCAACCTCGATCGGCATGGCCGTGGCATCGGGCAATCCCGCCGGTCTCATCGTCTCCACGGGCGTGAAGCTCTACGAAGAAGAGACCGGGGCCAGCAAGCTCGAGGGGCGGGCGAAGGCGGTCGCCGAAGAGATCGCCGCCGTGCTCGAACCCCAGTTCCGAGAGCAGGGTTGGATCGACTAGGACGCGCCCGCGTCGTTCAGGGCGTGTACCAGATGGGCGAGGTGTAGGCGCGTTCCTGGTGCTGCAGCGGCACCTGGGGCGGCATCTTCGTGCCGAAGAACTTCGCGTCGTGGGCCTGCCAAGTGGGCGTCGGAATCTCGAGGACGCGCGCGTAGTAGACGGCGGGGCGCTTCGGGTCGAAGTCGGGGTCCGTCCAGACGGCCCGGAGCTCGGCGTCGCCGATGGTGTTCAGGTACGTCGCGCCCGCCTCGTCCACGGTACTGCCCACCGCCTCGCGGCAGCGGCCGTCGGCGCCGATGGTTCGGCCGTCGGAGACGGCGACGTCGTAGACTCTCTCCTGGCGGTCGCCCTCGGCGTCGACCCAGCCCTTCACGATCTGGATGCGATCGAGGTTGCCACTATGGGTGTCCTTCATGGCGCCGACCATGAACGACGGGGCCTTGCCCGCCGGCGCCTTCGGCAGGTCGCCGCCCATCGCCACGCCGCGGTCGTAGCCGATCTCGACCGCCTCGGGTCGGAAGACGTCGTCTGCGCCGTAGTCCCAGCCGCCGAAGAAGCGCACCGTGATGCGCGTGCCCGTGGTGGCGTAGGTCTCCTTGCGCTGCATGGCTTCGAAGAGGGCCTCGCGCGTGTTCTCTCGCGCCCAGACGCCTGCGAGGCCGGAGGCCACCTCTTCCCACGCAAAGGTGGAGAGGTTCTCGTCGCCCGATCGCGACTTCAGGACGTAGTGCTCCCAGCGATCGGCGGACGGCTCGGTGCCTGCGAACTTGCCCCAGTAGTTGTCGTCTCGGGTGGATGCGAGGCCGGTGTGGGCGTCGGTTGCGCCGATCATGCCGAACTTGAACGGGTTCACGCCGATGCGCAGCTGCTGCTGTAGGCCCACCTGCAGGGCGCTGCGCGCGTACTCGTGCGGCAGCATGGCGTCGGTCTTCGGCTTGTTGCCGAGGATGTCGCCCTTGTCCCACGTGCCGTAGTCGGCGAACTCATCGTTGGGGGAGAGCTTCGGGTGGGCCTCGCCATCACCCTTGATCTGCGTCACCTCGTAGAGCGGCTCCCAGCGCATGCGCGCCTCGGCGTACTTGCGGTCGATCTTCTTCCCGTTCATGCGCTCGATGGCGAACATCAGGCCGTTGCTGAGATTGCCGTTGTGCGGGATGGCGAGCACGCTGCCGCCCGTGTCCTGCTCGTAGCGGCCCATCCAATCCCAGAGATCTTCCGGGTCCATGGAGTCGAATGCGGAGAAGGGGATGACGCGCCCGGCCTGGTCGGCGCCATCCTTGAAGATCACCACGCGGTGCAGGTTGCTCGGCACGTCCCGCGTGTTGAGCGAGGACCACTCGAAGCCGATCAGCGCGCTGAAGCGGCCCGGGGCATTGTGCCGGTCCGCGGCCTCGGTCTGCCTCCCCCACACGGTGCGCTGCATCTTCTCGCTTCGGATCCGGTCCTCGTCCTGGACCGAGGCCGCCCACTCGAGAAAGGCGGCGTATCCATCGCCCGACTTCACCATGTCGTGCCAGCGCCGGCCGGTCTCCGTCTTCAGCAGGTCGGCGTTCGACTCCGCGATCATCGGCGCGAGCCCCAGATTCTCGGCATGGTCCGAGACGACCAGGAAGTCGAGGGGCCGGACCAGCCGTGCCCGCTGGCCAGTGCTGGAGAGCACCTCTTCGCCCTTGGCGAAGCGATACGCCTCCTCGGGCGAGAGCCGATTGCCGACCATGCCCGCGTCGGTGGAGTAGTTGGTATGCAGGTGGGTGTCACCCCAGTAGAGCCCCTCGGCAAAGCCGCTGCTCCGGACACCGCGCTCCACGTAGGGGGAGTAGATCTGCTGTGCATCGGGGAGGTCTGCCTCGGCGGGGTGGACCTCCGCGTCGGCGCTCGCAGCGACGAGGGCAATGGAAAGCACCGCAATCAAGGGACGCATGAGGGACTCCTCCGGGCCCGGGCGAGGGTCGCGCCTCGGGCGGCAAGAAGCTGACCATGGCACCGCCCCTCGGCCGTGCAATCCGATATGCGAACGCCGGCAACCTCCAGTTGCGACCCCCCGGAGATCGATCATCCGGATCGCGCGGCCGCCCCCGAGTCCGGCGCGGCTGCCACGTCTGGGGGCGCGCCTACGACGCCGCCGCGGGGATCGAGCTCGTGCGCAGACAACGTCGTCCGTGCCATGGGTTGGAACGGGCCCTGGCGAGTCGGATCGACCCTCAGGATCCTCACCAACGCCACGAGGCTGAACGAGAGCAGCAGCAGCCCGTCGACGACGAGAAATCCGGTGGCGCCGAGCCAGGGGCTCGCGAGGCCGACGACCAGCGGTGCCGAGAACGCCCCGATCGATGAAGCGAGCAGGAGCTGGCCCGCTGCCGGAAGCGATCGGCCCGGGCCGACGCGGTCGATGGTGTGGGCCACCGCCAAGGGATAGAGCGCAAAGGCCAGGGCGCCGAAGGCGAACGCGAATGCCCACCAGGCGACGGAGGGCGTGGCGGCCAGGGCGAGGAAGGTGGCGGAGAGTCCGGCCAGGGCCAGCATCGTTCCCACGAGGACGAGCCGACGATCCATGCGGTCCGAGAGCCGCCCGAGCGGCCACTGCCCAGCCAGGCCACCCGCGAAGAAGGCGGCCATCAGGCCGGCGACGCTGGCGGCCTCCATGTGGCTCGCGCTCCCGAGGAGCGGCGCGTTGGCGTAGATGGTTCCCGCGACGAAGCCCGAGATCAGGGCGCCTCCGAGTCCGATGGGAGCGTCGCGCAAGAGCTCGGTGGCCGTCAGCGTCGCCGACTGCTCGAGGTGGGGCGTGGAGACCCGCGTCAGGCAGACCGGCACGACCGCCAGACTCACCATCAGGGCGGCCAACGCAAAGGCGTCGAGCGCCGCCGTCGGTGCGAGCGGAAGCAGCAGCTGTCCCGCAGCCGTGCCGAGGTACAGGGCGACGAGATAGGCGGCCAGCACGCGACCGCGCAGGTCGGGGGCTGCCTCCGCGTTGAGCCAGGACTCCACCGTCAGGTAGGTCCCGGCCATGCAGACTCCGGTCAGCGCGCGCAGCGGGAGCCAGAGCACGCCCGGTGGAGTGAGACCCTGGGCGAGTGCTGCGAACACGGCCAGGGCGGTGAAGGCGGCGAAGGATCGAATGTGCCCGACGCGTGCCACCGTCCGTCCCAGACGAAGCGTGCCGGCCATCAGGCCCGCAAAGTAGGACGCGAGCACGAGGCCGGTCAGTTCGTCGGGGACGCCCGCATCGGACAGACGCAGGGCCGAGAGCGTGCTGAGGAGACCGTTGCCCGCGAGGGAGAGCCCCACGGCGACGAGCAGCGAGAGCGAGACGCTGAAGACACGCAAGGCAGCCCAAGCCGCCCGGCCGTGGTGACGAAGGCGCCGCGATCGCGGACCGGTGGCGCCTTGGAGATCGAGGTGCGTCTTCGCCGCGGTCGGGGCGGCGCCGGACGCGAACTGCTCACCCGGAACCGGGCAACATCCTCAACAAGGCGCGCGAGAGAATGCCGGGGCTGCGCCGCCTTGGCCTCGACCCCGGGAACCCTGCGTGCGGTTGACGCGGATTTAGCCGGATGCGAACGCGCCGGCAAGGGGCCGCCTTGCGTGGGTACCCTCGGGCGATGGCATCAGCAGGAGCGAGCGGGGCTCGATCCCGGGGCCAGTCGTGATCGGCTTCGCCCACCGCGGGGCGCGTGCCCATGCTCCCGAGAACACGCTCGGGGCGTTCCGGCTTGCGCTCGAGATGGGGGCCACCGGGCTCGAGTCGGACGTGTGGCTCACGCGAGATGGTGTGCCCGTGCTGGACCATGACGGCGAGGTCGTGGTGGGCGACACCCGCTGCCCCGTCCCCGATCTCGATCGGGCCGAGCTTCCGCCCCACGTGCCGACCCTGGCCGAGCTCTACGAGGCCTGTGGTTCGGACGTTCCGCTCTCGCTCGACGTGAAGCACGAGCCGGCTGCCGAGCCCACGGTTGCGGTCGCGCGGGCGGCGGGTGCCGAACGGCAGCTCTGGCTGTGTCACTGGAACTGGCGGGTGGTGGCGCGCTGGCGGGCGCTCTCCAGCGAGGTGAGGCTCGTCGACTCGACGCGCGTTCGGCACATGCGCACGCCCCCCGCCGAGCGTGCGGCGCGCATGGCCGACCTCGGCATCGATGCTCTCAACCTGCCCGCGGCCGACTGGCATCCCGGGCTCGTTGCGCCGTTCCGCGCGCACGGGCGGCTCGTACTCGGCTGGGACGCCCAGAGCGAGTCGACCCTGCGCCGCCTTCGCGACCTCGGGCTCGACGGCGTCTTCAGCGACCACGTCGATCGGATGATGGCCGTGCTCCGCGAGCCCTGAGCCCCTGACCTCATGCAAGATGGGCCCGGCGAAGCCTCCGCTTCGCCGGGCCCGGTTGGGTCCCGCTCGCTCGCGCGCGCCGAACCGCCTCGGTCAGGGTCGCGGCAGGAAGCCCACGATCTCGGTGGCGAGGAAGCGGGGTCGCTCGGCGTGGATCGAGTGGCCCGTCTCTCGCAGGAAGAGACCGCAGCCCGGCGTGTTCACCATGCGCTCGGCCATCTCGGCCGCGCGGTCATGCAGCTTGTCGGGCGACGCATTGTCCTTTTCGCCCGCCAGCAGCAGGGTGCGGCTCGTGATCGTCTCGAAGCGGCGCGTGTCGTCGCTGCGCGAGAGCTGGTCGTAGTGGCTGTAGAGGAGCTGCTCGTAGGCCACCCGCCAATGCCACAGGCGGTACCAGCGGTTGTAGATCTCCCGCCGCTCGAGCACCGCGTGGCCGATGTAGGCGTCCTTGCACGCCTGCCAATCGTCGCCGCGGTACCAGCGCTCGCTCTGGTTGCTGAGGCTCGGTCGCCGGAACACGTTGTGGAAGTAGTCCTCGCGCAGGTGGCTGTACTCCTGCCACTCGTCGAGCTCGTTGTGGGCGAAGGTGCGGGCGATGTCCTTGTTGCTGTCGTGGTAGTAGTAGGGCTGGGCCGCGAGGAACAGGTCGGCGGTGGCGCCCCCCCACGACTCACCGAACACCGATGCCGGCGACCAGGCCACCACGGTGTGGGCCCAGGCATGGCTGCGCTGACCGAGACGCAGGCCCATGTTGCCGCCCAGGCTGCCACCCACCACCGCGACGATGCGATCGGCGATGTCGAAGCGCGCGTCGAGCGTCTCGACGAAGGCCACCAGGAAGTCCTCGTTGAAGTCGAGGATCGGGTAGGTGCTGCGGCCGATGCCCGTCATGGCGGGGTGCAGGTGCCACTCGGAGTCGCCGGTGGGGGCGACGGTCTGGTGATTGATCATCGAGGCATAGCCGTTGTTCGGCAGGTCCATGGCGATCACCGTCACGCCGTCCCGGCGCCGGCGCCAGGACTGGTCGTGGATCTCGGGAACCAGGTCCATGGCCTCTTCGAGCCGCGAAGAGTGGCCGTGCACGAAGATCACGATGTCGTCTTCGGCCGGGATGCAGGGCACGCGCTCGTGCGGCATCGGGTACTCGAGCTCGTTCGCGACGTCGAAGATCCCGAGCTCGGCGAGTGTCGCGAGCCACGACTCGTCCGGGGGCAGCAGCGGGAACAGGATCTCGAGCAGCTCCTCGTCCTCGGCCGGGGGCTCGCCCTCGTCGAAGAGCGGATCGTGGAAGGGGTCGTCGAGGTAGGGCCCGCCCTCGTCGTCCGACGGGACGTGGAAGGGCAGGTCGATCTCGCCCGATCCCGCATCGCAGCTGGTGAGGGAGGCCGAGATCCAGCGCGTATCGACGAAGTGCTCGCCCACCTGGACGCGCAGGTCGTACTGGGGGTAGGGGCCGGCGGGCAGGTTGCCGGCACTCGGCACGTTGGTCGGCCGGTGGGGCGGGTCGTCCTCACCCGAGACGGCGATCCATCCGAGCGCGGGCCGTCCGTCGCGGCTGCTCCAGCTCGAGGCGTCGCGTAGCACCTCGACCACGGTGTAGGCGCGGTCGAGGGTGCGGCGCACGGCCGCCTCGACGTCGGCGGGGTCGGGCCGCAGGCCCAACGCGATGATGCGCGTGCCCACGCGGCCGGCCAGGTCGGCCACCTGCGGGTTCAGGCGCTGGAAGCGTGCGAAGGCCGAGCGTCCGACCACCGGCAGGTCGGCGAAGGCCTGGGCCACGTCCTGCCGCTCGGCCATGGCGAAGCCGTCCGGGGGGGTGACGGCGCCGCCCGAGTCGACCACGAAGTGCTGGACGGCGGAGGCCGCGAGCACCTCGAGCATGCCGTAGTCACTGTCGCGCGCCTGGCGCGCGGCGATCGCGAGCTCCGGAATCAGGCGAGCGTCCGAGCCGCCTACCAGGTGGGCCGGAGGCTCGAAGTACAGGGCGTCGACGGCCGCGATCCCCGACTCGTCACAGGTCTCGCTGCCGGGGGCCACCTCCCGGCGGACGTCCATCGGCCCGGTCGCGCCGCCGCAGGTCTCCGAAATGGAGGCACCCGCGGGCGGGGGCGGCGGCGAGCCGCAGCTGCCGGCCACGAGGGTCGCGGCCAGCGGGATCAGTAGGAAGTAGGGCGGGATTCGGCGGGTCATGTCGGTACTCCTGGGCCTTGGGCCCCGCTCGCTCGAGAACCGGGGGTTCGTCGCCGGTTCGTTTCGAGAGCAGGCTACGAGCGCAGGAGTCGCGCTACTTGACCGCGCGCCGACCGTTTCTTGACCCCGCGCGCCGCCAAGTGGCTGGAAACGTGAGGTTTCTCACACCTCAGGCGCGCTCGTGAGCCGTCTGAGGTCGCCCGCGGGGACGGGCGCACGTCTCCAGGCTCCGGGGGCGCGCGCTTGGCCCGCGCGCCCCTCGCGCTAGTCCGACACGACCACGAGCGTGAGCGCGACGACGACCCCGAGCAGCCCGACGTAGAGCATCGGGAAGTACCGTCGACACCAGCGATCGATCCGGTCGCCAGCCTCGGCTCGCCCGCTCCGGTCCAACCAACCGACCCGCAGGCTGACCAGGACGCTCGCACACACGATGAAGAAGCTCATGTTCAGGAAGCCGTTCATCAGTGTGAGGTACGAGATGCGCGGCAGGATCTCGCTCAGCACGATCTGGTAGGCCACCACCGTGAGGATCCCGATGAACGAGATGTTGACGCGATCGCCCACCGACGAATGATCCATCCAGAACACCGACCACGAGAGCACCACGATCAGGAAGAGCGGAATGATCACGAGCCGGACCATGAAGAGCGAGTCGCGCTCGACGCCGATGGCGATCACGAAGGTCGAGGTGGCGCCATGCGCGCCCGCGCGCGGTACGTCGTCGCGACCGACCGACGCACCGATCGAGCGCAGGTCCCACTGCGGCATGCGCACGCCCCGAGACATCGACGTCGGCGGGAGCCCATTCCCCAGGCCCGAGACCAGGACCACCTCGCTTTCGTCGAAGCCCAACACCTCGAACACGGCCTCCAATTCGTGCGCGTCGAAGGGGTAGGGACGCAGGTCGAGGTCGGTCTTCGCTGCGGCGTTCAACGTCTGCGTGAGCTTCAGCGTTCCCTCTGGCCGTACTCGGAGCAGCACGCCGTTCGTCTCGAAGAGGCCGGCCTCGTTGACGAGCACCATCTGCGGGAACCAGCCCGGGAAGACCTCGTTGAACTGGAAGGCGCCTTGGTAGAGCTTCTCGTCCACGCCGTCGGCCTCGGGGTCGAAGGCCTGGCGTGCGTCGTGCCATTCCAGGGTCAGGACCCCGTCGAACTCGAAGGTCTCGGCCTCGTCGTCGATCTGGTTGATGTCGTGCAGGTCGAAGGCCACCCGCACGACGACCGGTTCGCCGGGCCGCTCGGCTTGCGGAAGGCTGAGCAGGGCCGGGTCGGCGCTCGCGGCGCCCGGCCACGCCCATGCGGCCGCCAACAGCATCAGCAGGACGCGCGTCGCGGGCCCGGGGCGTCCGAGGGCGCTCCTCACCCGGTCCATTCCGCGACGAACAGGTAGCGGTTCAGGCTGAAGAAGTAGCGGCCTTCGCGGCCGAGGGTCTCGAGTTCGGCGAGCCAGCCCGCGGCGTCCTCCCTGGTCGCGTCGCGACGTCCGCCGGAGAAGCCCGCGATCAGCTTCGTCAGGTGGAAGCTGAAGGCGTTGGGCGTGTACTCGGGGTTGAACATGGGGATCGCCTGGCGCTGCCGCATGCGAAACCCGGCTTCGCGCAGCTGTGCACCCAGGGTACGGGGCAGGCCGCGGTGGACGAAGTGCTCGTCCCAGGCGTCGAGGATGCGGGCGAGCCGCGCACGATCCTCGGTGTGCACGACCAGCGAGTCGTAGTCGGTGTCCAGGATGGCGACGAGACCACCCGGGCGCAGCACACGGGCGACCTCGGCCAATGCACCCGGAATGTCGGGCACGTACTCGTAGACCTGGGTGGTCACGACGGCATCGAAGCTGCGCGGCTCGTACGGAAGCGCGGCGGCGTCGCCGTGCTGGAACGCGACCTGCGGCTGCTCGGCACAGCGGTGACGCGCCGCCTCGAGCATCGGCTCCGAGAGGTCGAGCCCATGGACTCGCCCGGTCGGCCCGACGGCGTTCGCCATCTCCCAGGCCAGCAGGCCCGGCCCCGAGCCGATGTCGAGGACGTGCTGACCCGGCTCGAGCGCGAGCGTGCGAAGGACGGCCGCGCGCTGCTCGACTACGTCGGTGGTGAGGTAGGCGGCCTCGAGTGCGCGGACGGCGCTCTCATTGAAGTCGACGGTCACGGTCGTCTCTCGGCTGCGGCTTCGACCCGGGCGCTCACGCGTCCGTGACTTCGAAGCCGCGGACCGGGAAGTGGACGTGAACCGTCCCGAAACGGTCGGTCTCACGCGCGAGGATGGTGCGCGAAGGTGTCGCCGCGACGAGCGTTCCCACGACGGGAACCGTGCCGTAGTCGGCGGGTGCAACGGAGACGCGACTTCCGATCCGCGCGTCGGCTTCGCCGGTGACGGCGGGCAGCGTTCGTGGCTTGCTTGCCCGAGCGGCCTCGAATGCGCGCTCGGGATCGATCTCTTCTCGCGCGCCGTGCCCCAGCGCCTCCATCTGCGCGTACCAGCGAACCACGTTTGCGAAGCGCGCGTCGAGGGGATGCCGGCTGGTGGCGACGTGCAGCCAAAGGGGATGGAAGGCGGCGAAGTCCGCGATCGTCAGAGTATCGCCGGTCACGAAGTCGCGATCGGTCAGGCGCGCGTCGAGCGTGTCGAGGAAGTCCTGCAGGATCGAACGCGCCCCGTCGCCCTGAGGGGCCTTCACGTTCGCCGTCTGCATCATCCGAGCGCGGTCGAGTGCGAAGCGAACCATCCCCAGCGGCCCCACCGTCCGAAGCATCGTCCCGAGCAGCGTGAGCGGTGAGACGCTGCCGATGGCGGCGAAGAAGACCTCGCCCTCTGCGCGCGCCAGAAGGTCGGCGGCCTCGCCCTCGGCGCTCTCGGGGTCGAGCTCCGGTGCCCCCGCCAGCCGCGCCACCTCCTGGGCGATCACGAACGTGTCACAGAAGACGTCGGCTCCGATCTGGGCGATCGGAATGCGGCGGTAGCCCCCCGAGAGCGGGTCCACGTTCGGCCGCGGGGGCTGGGGCGGCGAGAGCACCGACTGCCACGTCATGCCCTGCGAACCGAGCATCAGTCGGATCTTCTCGGCATAGGGGGACGCGTCGTAGTGGTGGAGGATCAGGGTTTCGCTCACGGCCGGCTCCTCGAGGCGGGAGACCGGAGCCTATCAGAGTGGGCGTGCCCGACGCCGGACGCCGCTATCTTCCCGCATCCTCGACTGGAGACCCCTCTTGGACCGACCGATCAACCGACGGATCACCCTGGCCGCGCGGCCGCAGGGCATGGTGGCCGAGTCCTGCTTCGCCCGAGACGAAGTGCCCGCCCCGAGCCCCGGAGAGGGCGAAGCGCTCGTGCGCACGCTCTACCTGTCCATCGATCCCACCATCCGGGGTTGGATGGAGCGCGACACCTACCTGCCTGCCATCGCGATCGGAGACCCGGTTCGCAGTGGCGCCGTCGCCGAGGTCGTGGAGAGCCGCAATCCGGCCTACGCCGTGGGCGACCGGGTGTTCGGGATGGTCGGCTGGCAGGACTATGCCCTGGTCGACTCCGGGGCGGCCGCCATGCAGGTGCTGCCGCCTGGCATCGAACCCACCGACGCGCTGGGCATCTACGGGATCACGGGTCTCACGGCCTGGTTCGGACTGCTCGACCTGGGCCAACCCAAGCAGGGCGAGACGGTCCTCGTCTCGGGCGCGGCGGGCGCCACCGGCTCGGTCGTGGGACAGCTCGCCAAGATCCATGGCTGCCGGGCGGTGGGCATCGCCGGCGGCCCCGAGAAGTGCCGCTTCGTCACCGAAGACTGCGGGTTCGATGCCTGCATCGACTACAAGGCGGGCGACGTCGGCCGCGGCATCGCCGAGCACTGCCCGCACGGTGTGGACGTGTTCTTCGACAACGTCGGTGGCGACATCCTCGACGCGGCGCTCCTGCGCATCAACCAGCGAGCGCGGGTGGTGCTCTGTGGCGCCATCGCCAGCTACAACGATGCGGAGCCGCCGCCGGGGCCGCGCAACCTCATGCAGCTCGTGATCCAGCGCGCGCGCATGGAGGGCTTCATCGTCCTCGACTACCTGCCGCGCTTCCCCGAGGCCATGGCGGACCTCGCGAAGCACGTGGCCGAGGGGCGCATCCACCACCGGGTCGACGTCGTCGAGGGCCTCGAGCGTGCCCCCGAGGCCCTGCTCCGGCTCTTCTCCGGCGCGAACCTCGGCAAGCAGCTGGTGAAGGTCGCCGACTAGCGGAGAGCCGGGCGGCGAGCCGCTAGGCTGGCCTACGTGACCCACGCCCCCGAATCTGCGCCGCGCCCGGTGGTGCGGTTGCGCCCGGACCCGCTCGTGCTCGTGGCGGTGGGTGGAGGCGTCGCGACCGGCAAGAGCACGGTGGCCGCCCGCCTGGCGCCGCTGCTCGACGCGGTGCACGAGGGCTCGGACGAGGTGCACACCGAACTGGGGGTCGGCCGCGGGCTCCAGGGATACACCCGTCAGATGGAGGACGAGGTGTACGCCGAGTTGCTGCGGCGGGCGGCGGCGGGACTGGCCGCGGGCCGCTGCGTGGTGATCGACGGGTGCTTCTCGCTCGCGCGTGAGCGCGCCTGGGCAAAGGCGGTGGCCTTCCAGTATGGGGCGGCCTTCTTGTTCGTCGAGTGCCGGGCGGCGCCGGACGTCATGAAGCAGCGCCTGGCCGAGCGGGACGAAGCCGTGGGTGAGCCCTTCTGGCAGGCGGTGGCCGACGACCTGGCGGTGCGTTCGGAACCCGTCGCCGAGCTGCCCGACGACGAGTACGAGGTGGTGGACACCGGGGAGCCGGAGTCGCAGGTACTCCAGGAGGTCGCGGCGCGCGTGCGCTCGAGGCGAGAGCACCTCGTCACACCGAGTGCCGTCACCTTCGATTGCTGGAGCACGCTGCTCTACGAGGGCGACTGGGTGCTCGCCCACGCGCGCCGCGTGGAGCGGCTGCGCGAGGCCGCCCAAGAGGCGGGCCGGCCCGTCTCACTCGAAGAAGCCACCCGCGCCTTCGACTCGGCCTGGTCGCGGCACATGCAGCTCTGGGCCGAGGGCGAGGCCACCGGGGCGCGCGAAGTGGCCCGGTGGGGGCTCGAGATTCTGGGCATCGACGCAGCAGATCCCGCTGCAAGAGAGCTCGTTGCCTTCTACGAAGAAGCGTCCCACTCGAGCGACGTGTGTGCGCTGCCGGCCGCGCGCGAGACCCTGGATGCGCTGGGCCGGGCGGGCATTCCCTGTGCATTGGTGTGCGACACGGGCCTCACGCCCGGGCGGGTCGTCCGCCGCCATCTGGACCGGCTCGGACTGTTGGATGGTCTCGCGGCGCAGATCTTCTCCGACGAGGTCGGCGTCCCGAAGCCCGACCCGCGCATCTTTCGCGAAGCGCTGGGCGCGCTCGGTGTCGGTCCCGAGCGCGCCATCCACGTCGGCGATCTGCGCCGCACCGACGTGGCGGGTGCCCGTAGTCTGGGCATGCGCTCGGTGCGCATCCGCGCGCGCTACGACGACACGACGGAGCTGCCCGAGGGTGACTTCGTCGTCGACTCCCACTCCGCGCTGCGCGACCTGCTCGGCGTCTGATCGCCAGCGGGGTCTGGATCAGCTGGCGTAGGAAGCCGGGTCGATGGCGAAGGCCAGGCCGGCGAGCTTCTCGCCGCGCGCGTAGCGCGGGGCGTTCTCCCGTGCGACGCGCGCGAACAGGCGGAGTGCCTCGACGTCGTCCAGGTCGGCGGTGTCGAGACCCAGGTGCTCGAGGAGCAACTCGTGGCGCAGGGCGCTGACCGTCGGGCGGTGCCAGAACGACGCGTTGAGCTCGGTGTCACCGTAGAACGACCGGTTGGCGACGTTGGTCGAGCCGATCGTGGCCCAGACATCGTCCACCAGCGCGATCTTGGCGTGCACGTAGATGTTCTGGTGGCCACCGCCCGGCAGGCTCTGGGCGATTCCAGACAGGGTGAAGTTCGGATGGCCCCCGAGGGCGGCCAGCGACTCGAAGAACGCCGCGTTTCGCGGGTCCTTGCGGCCGGCGATCATCTCGGTGTTCTCCTCGCGAGGCGCGACGAACACCACCTCGACCCCACGCTCGAGGGCCGCGTGCAAGCGGTCGACGACCTCGGGTGCGCCGATCGCCTGATCCTCGAGGTAGATGCTGCGCTTCGCCGCGTCGAGCGCCTCGCGGTATTGCTCGGCCACGCTGAACTCGCCCGCGTGGATCTCGAACGGCTCCGCCCCCGGTGCGGGGCGCCCATCGCTGTAGCGCTCGCGGCGCACGGTGCGCTGGATCTGCACCGGCACGTCCCCAGCCACCGCGGAGGTCGTCTGGGGGAAGGGCAGGGGGGCTCCCGCGTCACGGTGGGGCCAGGCGCCGTCCGGTTCGTCGCGATCGCTGGCCTCGTTCCAGCGCTGGGCGAAGTTGTGGTGGACGTCGGTCGCGGCCGGCCCCTGCACCTCGACGTAGACGTCGTGGGTCGTATTACCTTCGGGCCGCGGCGGGTGGCCCGCCGGCACGCAGGACCCCGGGTTCAGGTTGATACCGCCCACGAAGCCCACCTCGGTCGGCTCGCCGGCGTCGACCACCCAGCTCTTCTGGTGTTGGCAGTAGGCGCCGTGGGCCCGGTCCCAGCGGGCGAGAAAGCGCGAGCCCCGCGCGCGCAGCATGGCCAGGTCGGCCTCGGTCCCCGCAAAGTGGGCATCGGGCTGGTGCTCGGCCAGCAGGGGATGGCGCCAGAAGATCACGCGCACGTCGAGACCACGATCGACCGCGGCATCGAGGACGTCGAAGAGGCTGCCGCGGCCGTCGGGCATCGTGAATTCGGGGTGGTGGAAGGCCACCGTCGCCCAGACGCTCTTGCGGGCGCCCTCGACCGCCTCGCAGATCCGGCGAAACGCCGGTTCGCCGTCGACCAGCGGCACCACGCGGTTGCCCGCACGGATCGGGTAGGAGCCGGAGGTGACGAACGGGATGTGGTCGCCGTCGCGCTGCATCGGGGGCTCCTTGGTGGGCTGGAAGCCCGAAGCTTGGCCCACCGCTGGGGCTCCCGCTAGGCTGGCCGATCGCGCCGGCACCGTCGGTGCACGGGTGGGGCCGGGGGGGCCGCCTGCCGAAGCCGGCGAGCTGCGCAGACGTGGGACGGGAGAGGTTGGATGGGTCGACTGCCCGCGCTGCGGCGGTGGCAGCGCGAGGCGCTCGAGCGCTTCGAGAAGGGGGACGCTCGGGACTTCCTCGCCGTGGCGACGCCCGGTGCCGGCAAGACCGTCTTTGCGCTCACCGCCGCCCGCCGCGCGCTCGTGGCCCGGAGCGCGCGCGGCGTGGTGATCGTGGTCCCCACGGCGCACCTCAAGAACCAATGGGCCGACGCCGCCGAGGCCTTCGACCTGCTAGTCGACCCCGGATGGAACGCGCGCGAGGGCGTTCCGCGAGATCACCACGGCGTGGTCGTCACCTACCAGCAGATTGCGGCCAACCCCGAAGCCGTGGCGCAGATGTCGCGCGGGGCGTTCGGCATCCTCGACGAGATCCACCACGCCGGAGAGAGTCGCTCCTGGGGGGAGAGCGTGCGGCTCGCGCTCGGCCCGGCGGCGCGTCGTCTCTGCATCTCGGGCACGCCCTTCCGGTCGGACGACGTGGCGATCCCGTTCGTCGCCTACCGCGGGATCGAGGCGCAGCCCGACTACGAGTATGGCTACGGGCAGGCGCTGCAGGACCGAGCCGTCGTTCGACCCGTCTACTTTCCGCGGGTGGGGGGTCACATGGAGTGGCGGGCGCCCGATGGCCGCGAGTTCGCGTCGAGCTTCGAGGACGCCCTGGGTGGCACGCTCGCCAGCCAGCGGCTGCGCACCGCGCTTTCCCTGGACGGCGAGTGGCTGCCGGCCGTGCTCGCGCAGGCCCACCAGAGGCTGGTGACCCTGCGCGAGACCGACGCTGCTGCCGGCGGTCTGGTCATCGCCACCGATCAGGACCATGCCCGTGGCATTGCCCACATCCTCCGCCGGCGGACGGGCGCCCCGGTCGTGGTCGCCACCTCGGACGATCCCGGCGCCAGCGATCGGATCGCGGCCTTTCGCGACTCGCGCGACCCGTGGCTCGTGGCGGTGCGGATGGTCTCCGAGGGCGTCGACATCCCTCGTCTGCGTGTGGGTGTCTACGCCACGACCACGGCGACCGATCTCTTCTTTCGGCAGGCCGTCGGTCGCCTGGTGCGCTGGTCGCGACAGCGCGGCCCCCAGGGCGCGTACCTGTTCATTCCCGACGACGCACGGATCCGGGCCTTCGCGTTCGACATCAAGACCAGTCGTCGCCACGCCCTGCGTCCGCCCGAGGCCGAGACGGAACGCGAAGTCCGAGATCTCGACCCGGCCGAGGGCGAGAAGGAGGACCAGCTCGATCTCTTTGCGGTGATCGCGGCCCACGCTACGGAAGCCGCCGGCGAGTTCGAGGAGCACGACCCCTGGGACGAGGACTACGCGATCGCCGAGGAAGAGGCCTGGGCCGCTGGCCAGGAGTCGCACGAACTCGACCGTGCCCCGGTGCCGCCCCCGACGCTGGCGGGTGCGCCGGCCCAGGCGCCCCGTACCGCGCGGGCGCGCCGCCAGGCGCTCCGGGAGAGCAATCAGGATCGGGTAATCGCCCTCGCGCGGCTCACCCAGTTGAGCCACGCCGAGATCAACCGTTCGCTGAACCGCCGCATCGGCCTGAAGCGGATCTCCGACGCCACCCTACGTGATCTCCAGCGGCGCCTGGAAGCCGCCGATCGCTGGATCCAGAACCCGAAGGGATAGCCCCGCACGTAGCGGCAGCGTGGTGACGGCCAGCGGATGGGCACGCGACCTTCGGCTGCTAGCGTCGAAGGGGATCGTCCTGGAGGGTTCGATGAATCGCCTGCTCGTCGTCGCAGTCTTCTCGGCCTGGGTCTTCATGCCCGCAATCGTGCTCGCCGAGCCGGCACAGGATGGGCTCTGCCTGGATGCAGGCCCGCAGACGCCGCGGGACATCTCGAGCGTCGTGGGCAAGAACCCGGTGACGTTCGAACGCGCGCCGGCCGCGACGGGGATGAACCTCTGCAACATCCACACCCACACGAACGCCGAGCACAAGGGCCCCGGCTTCGACCAGTTCGTGAACGCGACCGACCAGGGCGGTTACGCCTGCAACGAGACCGGCGCGCTGACCGACGCCGAGCGAGCCCCGCTCGAGGGCGCGTTCAAGGGCGCCAAGCCGGGCGACACCATCGAAGTGCATTGGGTCCACACCAGCTGTGGCGTGACGCCCGGAGAGGGCCTGGGCTCGTGCCTGACCGATACCTGCACCGACCCGCTTCTTCGCGTAGAAGCCCAGACCTTCCTCGTGGTGAACGACCGCGAAGCGGCCGACTTCATGGACTTCAGCTACGGCGGGACCGTGCGCGACGGCTTCCACCAGGCGAGCGCGATTCCCTCGGGCACCGGCGATCCCGTCGAGTTCCTCGGTTCGACCACGGGCCCGAGCTATGACCAGTCGACCTGCTCGCCCATGAAGGTGACCTGGAGCGTGCGTCCGAACTGCATGAAGCTCGACATGGCGTCGCTCCACCGATGGGCCGAGAGCGGCAACGTCTTCAACGAGACGAAGTCCCATGGTGTCCGTCAGCTCGTGACCGCGCCCGAGCTGCTCTCCCCGATCGAGTAGGCCCGGCCCGCGGCGCAGACGCCCCCTCTTGGCCTCACGGCTCGGCGGGCGCCGTACCTTGCGCGACGAGCAGGCGGGGCGGCCCCGCGGGAAGCACGTCGCCCTTGTCGGCCACGCGACTCCATCGCGACGACAGGCACCCGATACTCCCTTCGCCGCGTACGCGCACCATCTCGGTCGTGCGCACGCGAGCGGGGGAGAGGGCCATGTCCGTCGGTCAGAACAGCTACGTCTTCCTCTTCAGCGAGTTCGCCGCCGTCGAACAGCGCGTGGGTGGCGACCGTGAGAAGATCCGGGGCCTGCTCGGCGGCAAGGGATCGAACCTCGCCGAGATGACCCACATGGGGATCCCGGTGCCCCCGGGATTCACGATCAGCACCGAGGCGTGCAACGCCTTCCTCGAGGCGGGCGAGTCCTTTCCCGAAGGCATGTGGCAGGAGGTGCTCGACGCGGTGGGCCGGGTCGAACGTGCCGTCGGGCGGCGCTTCGGCGACCCGGCGAACCCGCTGCTCGTCTCGTGCCGGTCGGGCGCGCGCTTCTCGATGCCCGGCATGATGGACACCATCCTGAACCTGGGCCTCAACGACATCGTGGCCGAGGGCATGGTGCGGCTCACGGGGGACGCCCGCTTCGTCTACGACTCCTACCGCCGTCTGGTGCAGATGTTCGGCGGTGTCGTGCTCGGCGTACCCGACGAACTCTTCGAGGCGACGATCACCCGCACCCGCGAGCGCCGGGGTGTCGCGGAGGACTCGGAACTCTCGGCCGAGGACTGGCGCGGGGTCATCGCCCGATTCCGCGAGACGATCCGCAGCTACTCCGACGACGACTTCCCGGACGACCCCGAAGAGCAGCTCCGCCGGGCGACCGAGGCGGTCTTCTGCTCCTGGAACGGCAAGCGCGCGATCGACTACCGCAACGCCGCGAACATCGCCCACGACCTGGGCACCGCGGTCAACGTCCAGACCATGGTCTTCGGCAACATGGGCGACGACTGCGCCACGGGTGTCGCCATGTCTCGAAACGCCTCGACCGGGGCGCCCGAGCTGGAGGGGGACTTCCTGGTCAACGCCCAGGGCGAGGACGTCGTGGCGGGCATACGCCAGACGCAGCCCATCTCCGCACTCCACGACGCCATGCCCGAGATCTACCAGGAGTTCGCAGGGGTCGCCCAGAACCTCGAGCGCCACTTCCGCAACATGCAGGACATGGAGTTCACGGTCGAGCGGGGAAAGCTCTGGCTGCTCCAGACCCGGGACGGCAAGCGCACGGCACAGGCCGAGGTGCGGATCGCCGTCGACATGGCCAACGAAGGCCTGATCACGCGCGAGGAAGCGGTGCGCCGGGTGAAGCCCGACCAGGTCGACTTCTTCCTGCATCCCCAGCTCGACGCGAGTGCTCAGCGGGAGAGCCGGCCCATCGCCACGGGGCTGAACGTCTCGCCGGGTGCCGCGGTCGGTGTGGTCGCGCTCGACGCCGACACGGCCGAGCGCTGGGCGGGAGACGGCAAGGACGTGATCATGGTGCGGCCGGAGACGAAGCCCGACGACGTCCACGGCATGCTCGCCGCCAAGGGCATCCTGACGCTCAAGGGCGGACGCACCAGCCACGCCGCACTCGTCGCGCGGCAGTTCGGCAAGCCGGCCGTGGTGGGCGCCGAGGGTCTCGAACTCGACATGGACGAGCGGGAGCTGCAGGCCGGCGACGTCGTGGTGCGTGAGGGCGAGTGGCTTTCGATCGATGGGACCAACGGGCGCGTCTACCAGGGCAAGCTCGCGACGGCGGTGCCCGATCTCAAGAGTCCCCACCTGTTGAAGGTGCTCGAGTGGGCGGACGAGTTCCGGCGGCTGAACGTCCGGGCGAATGCCGACTATCCCAAGGATGCCCAGCGTGCGCGCGAGTACGGCGCTGCGGGGATCGGTCTCTGCCGGACCGAGCACATGTTCTTCGAGGCGACCCGGCTGCCCATCGTCCAGCGGATGATCCTGGCCAAGACGGCGAGCGAGCGGAACGAGGCCATCGAAGAGCTGCTTCCCGTCCAGCGCGAGGACTTCGCGGGTCTGTTCCGGGCGATGAGCGGGCTTCCCGTGGTGATCCGGCTTCTCGACCCGCCGCTCCACGAGTTCCTGCCGTCCTACGACGAGCTGATCCAGGACCTGGCCGATCTGAAGGTCCGGCTCCAGCACTACCACACGATGAGCGAGATCGATCGGGCGCTCGAGGAGATCCGCGGGAAACAGGACTTCCTCGAGCGCGTGGAGGCGCTTCGCGAGTCGAACCCGATGCTCGGAACGCGCGGCGTCCGCCTCGGGATCCAGGTTCCAGAGCTCACCCGGATGCAGGTTCGGGCCATCTTCGAAGCGGCCTGCGCGGTCCGTCGCGAAGGCCTCGCCGTCGTCCCGGAGGTCATGATCCCGCTCACGCATCACGTTCGTGAGCTCGAGATCCAGCAGTCCACCCTCGAGGAAGAGGCCACGGCGGTCATGCGTGAACAACGCATGGAGCTGGACTACAAGTTCGGCACGATGATCGAGATTCCTCGAGCGGCCCTGACGGCCGGCCAGTTCGCGGAGCGTGCGCAGTTCTTCTCGTTCGGCACCAACGACCTGACGCAGACCACCTGCGGCATTTCGCGCGACGACGCCGAGGCGGGGTTCCTGATGCATTACATCCGCAACGGCATCCTGCCTCGAAACCCCTTCGCCACGATCGACGAGCGGGGGGTCGGCCGGCTGATCCAGATCGCCGTCGACGAAGGACGCGAGGTTCGACCGGATCTGGAGCTCGGGATCTGTGGCGAGCACGGGGGAGACCCCGAGAGCATCGCGCTCTGCCACCGGCTCGGTCTCGACTACGTGTCGTGCTCTCCGTTCCGCGTGCCGATCGCGAGGTTGGCGGCGGCCCACGCCGCCCTCGAAGACTGACGCGCGGTCCGCTATCCGAACCAGGGTGGATGCGACTGCCAGTGGGCCGGAACCCTGCAGGCCGGAACCGAGTGTGCCGGAACCCGGTAGGCCGGAACCGCTCGGCGCGGACTGGGACGGGCAGGGCACCAACTTCGCGTTGGCCTCCGAGCACGCCGAGCGCGTCGAGCTCTGTCTGTTCGAGGGCGGCCGGGAGAGCGAGCGGGTCGTGCTTCGCGAGCGCTCCGGCCCGATCTGGCATGGCTTCGTGCCCGGCGTCGGCCCCGGCACCGAGTACGGCTATCGCGTGCATGGCCCCTACGAGCCGGCGAAGGGGCACCGCTTCAATCCGAACAAGCTGCTCCTCGATCCCTGTACCCACGCCGTGAGTGGCCAACTGCGCTGGGACGACGCATTGGCGGGCGACGACCCGCGCGACAGCGCGCCCTGGGTGCCCCGTGGCCGCGTGGTCGACCCGGCCTTCGATTGGCAGGGAGACGCGAGGCCCGCCACCCCGTGGACGCGCACCGTGATCTACGAGTGCCATGTTCGAGGCCTGACCCAGCGACACCCGGACGTTCCGCCCGAAGACCGCGGCCGCTACCGGGGCCTCGCTTGTCCGGCGGTGATCGACCACCTGCTCTCGCTCGGCGTCACGGCCGTCGAACTCCTGCCCGTCCAGCACGCGTTGACGGAGGCGCGCCTGGCCGCCGCAGGCCGCGTCAACTACTGGGGCTACAACCCGATCGCGTTTTCCGCACCCGATGCACGCTTCGCTACGGGCTCGGACGGCCGGCAGGTCGTCGAGTTCCAGGAGATGGTTCGCGCACTGCACCGGGCCGGGCTCGAAGTGATCCTGGACGTCGTCTACAACCACACGGCGGAGTCCGGGGACGATGGCCCCACGCTTTCGCTTCGGGGGATCGACAATGCCGCCTACTACCGGCTCGACCCCGAAGACCCTGCCCGCTACGCGGACACGACCGGCTGCGGCAACTCACTCGACATGTCGAAGCCGCTGGCTCGGGGCCTCCTGCTCGAGACGCTCCGCTGGTGGGTGTGTGTGATGCACGTGGACGGCTTTCGATTCGACCTGGCGCCGACCCTGGGACGGGACGCCTCGGGCGCGGTCGACGTCGGGCGCTTCTTCGCAGCTCTGCGCCAGGACCCCGTGCTTGCCGAAGTGAAACTCGTGGCCGAGCCGTGGGACGTGGGCCCCGACGGCTTCGCGCTGGGCCGGTTTCCGGACGGCGTCGCGGAGTGGAACTGCGAGTTTCGCGACGGGGTGCGGCGCTACTGGCGCGGCGACGCCGGGCAGCGCGCGGGCCTCTCGACGCGGCTGGCCGGGAGCAGCGACCTGTTCTCCGGCCGGGGCCCGCTCGCCAGCGTGAACTTCGTCGCCTGTCACGACGGGTTCACGCTTCGCGATGCCGCGACCTATGCCGACAAGCACAACGCGGACAATCTCGAAGACGGCCGCGACGGGACGCACGCCAACTGGAGCGCCAACTGGGGTGCCGAGGGCCCGAGCGACGAGCCGGAGATCGAGGAGACCCGGGCTCGCGTCGCCCGCAGTATGATGGCGACGTTGCTGCTCTCCCAGGGCGTCCCGATGCTGTCCCATGGCGACGAGCGCGGCAGGACCCAGCGGGGCAACAACAACGCCTACTGCCATGACGCGCCGCTCACCTGGGTGGACTGGGAGTCCGATCGCGCCGCGGAGGCGCTCACGCGCTTCGTGGCGCGCGCGTTCGACGTCCGGCTGCGCAACCCGGTGTTGCGTCGGAGCACGTTCTTGACGGGCAGGGGGCCCACCGCAGAGGGTCCCCGTGACGTGGTCTGGCTTCGGCCGGATGGCGTGGAGCTCGGCGTCGACGATTGGCGAGATCCGGAGGGCCGCGCCCTGGCGATGTGGCTCGCCGGTGACGCGGCAGAGGAACCGGGGCCCGACGGGACGGCCGCATCGGACGTGATGCTGCTGCTGAATGGGGGCGACACGCGGGTCGCGTTCCAGCTGCCCGAAACGGTCCCCGGGGCCTGGCATCGGGTGCTCGACACCGCGGATCCCGAAGCGGCCGAGGCACGGATCGGGCCAGGGGAAGTTCCGGTCGACGGCCACGCGCTCGTGGTGCTCGAACGGAGACCCTCGTGACGCGCCGCTCGCGCCAGACCCTGGCCCAGCTTCTCGCCGAGGGCCGGCTCTCGCGCCCGCAGGACCTCCTGGGCCCTCGGAGGACCTCGCGTCGCGGAGCGCGGGGGCTTCTGGTCAGGGCCTGGCACCCCGATGCGACCTCGGCCGCGCTGCTGTTGGAGTCCGGCGCGATCGAGATGCAGCCGGTCGAGGTGGACGGCCTGTTCGAGGCCTTCGTCGAGAACCGGCGGTCTGCCCGCTACCGGCTGCGGTTCGGGTTCGAGGGCGGAGACGCATGGGAGTGCGATGACCCCTACCGGTTCCCGGTGGGCGTCGGCGAGCTCGACGCCCACCTCTTTCGAGAGGGGACGCACCGCCGTCTGTGGGAGGTGCTGGGCGCGCATGCCCTGTCGATTCGCGGCGTTCCGGGCGTGCGTTTCCGACTCTGGGCCCCGGGTGCGGAGCGCGTCAGCGTGGTGGGCGACTTCTGCCAGTGGGACGGCCGCCGCCAGCCCATGTGCTCCCTCGGAGAGACGGGCATCTTCGAGCTCTTCGTTCCGGGGGTGAGGGCGGGCGAGCTCTACAAGTTCGAGCTCCGCACGCAGTCAGGCGACCTGCGCTTGAAGACCGACCCGTTCGCGCGTGCCATGGAGCAGGCTCCGGCCACGGCGGCGCGCGTGGCGACCGCGAACCACGTGTGGGGCGACGCCGACTGGCTGGACCGCCGCGCCCGATCCGATCCTCGCAACGAGCCGCTCTCGATCTACGAGGTCCACCTCGGTTCGTGGCGACGGCACGCGGGCGGCGCCCCACTCTCGTACCGCGAACTGGCGCCGCAGCTCGCCGATCACGTCGCCGGCCTCGGATTCACCCACGTCGAGCTGTTGCCCGTGATGGAGCATCCCCTCGAGGCGTCCTGGGGCTACCAGGTGACCGGCTACTTCTCGCCCACGGCTCGGCACGGAACGCCCGACGACCTCCGCTTCCTGGTGGACCACCTGCACCAGCGCGGAATCGGCGTGCTCCTCGACTGGGTCCCCGCGCACTTCCCGCGTGACGACTGGGCCCTTCGCCGCTTCGCCGGCGAGCCGCTCTACGAGTACGGGGACCCCCGTCTGGGCGAGCAGCCCGACTGGGGCACGCTCGTGTTCGATTACGGCCGACCGGAGGTGCGGGCGTTCCTGATCTCGAACGCGCTCTACTGGCTCGACGCGTTCCACGCCGACGGGCTGCGCGTCGATGCCGTGGCGGCAATGCTCTACCGCGACTACAGCCGCGAGGGCGACGCCTGGATTCCGAACGTCCATGGGGGTCGCGAGAACTACGAGGCCATCGAGCTGCTGCGGGGCGTCAACGCCGCAGTACAGGAGACGTTCCCGGGCGCGATCACCGTGGCGGAGGAATCGACGGCGTGGGAGGGCGTGACCCGCGACGTCGCGGACGGTGGCCTGGGCTTCACCTTCAAGTGGAACATGGGCTGGATGCACGACACGCTGGGCTTCTTCGCGCGCGATCCCGTCCACCGCAGCCACCACCAGGACGAGATCACCTTCGCCGCGATCTACGAGCACACCGAGCACTTCGTGATGCCGCTCTCGCACGACGAGGTGGTCCACTGCAAGAAGCCCCTGCTCGAGAAGATGCCCGGAGACCCCTGGCAGAAGTTCGCAAACCTGCGACTGCTGCTCGCCTACCAGTTCACGCGGCCCGGTAAGCAACTCCTGTTCATGGGGACCGAACTCGCCCCCGCCATCGAGTGGAATCACGCCGAGAGTCTCGACTGGCGGCTGGCGGCCGACCCGCCGCGGGCCGGCCTCGCGAAGCTGATCGAAACGCTCGCCGGGCTGGGGCGCTCGTCTCCGGCCCTGGCGCGGGCCGACTCGGGCTTCCGGTGGCTCGACTGCGGCGACCGCCAGCACTCCATCATCAGCTACGAACGCCGTCATGCGTCCGCCTCCCTCGTGGCGGTGCTGAACTTCACGCCGGTTCCGCGCGCGGGCTATCGGATCGGGGTTCCCGACCGCGGGTCCTACCGGCAGGTCCTGTCGACGGACGCGGCCGAGTTTGGCGGGAGCGGCTACCCGGGCCAGGATCGCGTGCAGACCGCGCAAGTGGCCTGGCATGGGTTCGAGCAGTCGATCGAACTCGACCTGCCGCCGCTCGGGGCGCTCGTGCTGCAGCGCGAGCCGTGATCCGGCGGGTTCAGTCCGCGTCGACCGGGTCGACGGGGTGGTGGTCGGGGATCGGAACGTATTCGTCGGCCGGCGAGAGATCGCCCAGTCGCTCGTAGCTGCGCTCTTCGACCCGCGGCATCAGCACCCGGTCGACGACGTCGGGCCACGCGTAGCGCCGGGCCGTGGCCCGTCCGGCGCGCCGCATCTGCGCCATGCGGTGCGGCTCCTGCTGCATCGAATGGAAGAACGAGATGAACTCCCGCGGGTCGTCGGTCTCGAGGACGAGGGCGTTCTGGCCCGGGACGGCGTAGTCCTCGCCCGAGCAGCCCGTGGCCGCGATGCCGCCCACGGCCATGGTCTCGAGCCCGACGAGGCCGAAGGGCTCGTGTTCGCTGTTGGCGAGTACCGCGTCGGCTCCCCGAAAGAGCGCGCTGCGGCTCTCGGTGTCGACGAAGCTCTTGAGGTTCAGGACGTCGGCGTCGCCGGGGTCTTCGATGGCTTCGAGCAGCCCCTTCGTACCCGGGACGCTGGCCGCGCGATCGCTCACCTGCAGGCCGCGCGCCTTGGCGCTCTTCAGGACGTCCATGCCGTATTCTTCGCTGCCGCCGCGCGCCACCAGCAGCGGACGGGCTCCCTGCTGCTTGAGCGCCTGGACGATGTCGAGTGCGCCCATCCAACGCTTGTCGGGGTCCCAGCGCGCGAGCTTGGTGAGGAGCACGCGATCCCGAAAGCGCCGACGTAGCGCCTGGACCGTGGGGCGGTCGGGCGGGTCGAACGCGGAAGCATCGAGCCCGTTCGGGATCACGAGGGCTTCGACGCCCCAGTCGCGCATGCGGTGCTTCATGTATCGACTGACCGTGGTGATGGTCGCCGCCTGCTGGAGCTGGTCCCAGGGGATCCGGTCGAAACCGAAGGTGTTGTTCGCGTTCCACAGGATCGTCACGCGATCCCGCAGTCCCGCGCGGCAGAGCAGCCAGTGCAGGTGCAGCACCGCGTGGACGGTCTGCCACTCCTCGGCCAGGACGACGCCGCGCAGCGAGCGCTGCAGGTGCGGGACGAGCGCCTCGGCCGCCAGGAACGGCGGCAGCGAGCGGTTGTAGTCGGCCGCCTTGCCTTCCTCTCCGTCGTAGACGCCGCCGGGGTGGTGTTGGCTCACCCACTGGCACCAGCGGTGGAGGTGGAGCTTGCCGTCGTCCTCGTGGCCGGGAAGCTCCGGGTCGCCGATGAACCAGAGGTGCGTCTCGCAGTCCAGCTGCGCGAGCGTGTTGGAAAGGCCGATCACCCGCGTCGCAAGCCCGCCGGAGCGCGCGTAGGCATCGGGACCCTCGAAGGAGAGGATGTGAAACTGCATCGCGCGGCGCCCCCCGAAAGGCTCGGATCGACTGCGAGCCGGCCCCTTGCGTCCAGACTCGGGGCATACTAATCCCCACCCGCCCACGAGGCTGTCAGGCTCAGGACACGTCAGCCGATTTGTGGGGTAGCGTCGTGGCCCCGCCGTTGGAAGCAGGTTCGCCCAGTGCCCAGTTGTCCCGCGATCGCGTACTTCTCCATGGAGATCGGCCTCGATCCCGACGTCCCGACGTACTCGGGCGGCCTGGGCGTGCTGGCCGGCGACACCATCCGGTCCGCGGCCGACCTCGGCCTCGACCTCGTTGCGGTGTCCCTGCTCCACCACCGCGGCTACTTCCGCCAGAGCCTCGATCCGTCGGGGCAGCAGCAGGAAGACGCCGACCAGTGGATCCCGGCGGATCACCTGCAGTCGGTGGACGCGCACGTTTCCGTGGAGATCGAGGGAAGAAGCGTCCGGCTGGGCGCCTGGCGGTACGACGTGGTCGGCATCACCGGCTCGGTGATCCCCGTCTACCTGCTGGATGCCGACCAGCCGGACAACGGCCCCGAGGACCGGCAACTGACCGACACCCTCTACGGCGGCGACGATCGCTACCGGCTCTGTCAGGAGGTCATCCTGGGCGTCGGCGGGCTGCGGCTGCTCCGGGCGCTCGGGCACCGGGGCGTGGCCCGGTTCCACCTGAACGAGGGGCATGCGGCACTGGTCGCGCTGGAACTGCTCGGCGAGGGCTCCTCCACGAACGGGGCCGACGGCGCGGGGCCCGAGGCTGGCGGTTCCGGAAACGGCGTCCATGGGGACGGCCTCGAAGCGGTGCGCGAGAGGCTCGTCTTCACGACCCACACGCCGGTCGAGGCGGGGCACGACCGCTTTCCGCGCAGCCTCGTCCGCAGCGTGCTGGGCGACCCTGCGCTCGACCGTCTCGCGAGCGTGGGCCAGAACGACGACCTGAACATGACCGAACTCGCGCTGCGAACGTCGGGCTACGTGAACGGCGTCGCGATGCGCCACGGGCAGGTGTCGCGGAGCATGTTCCCCGGCTACCCGATCCACTCGATCACCAACGGCATCCACGCCGACACGTGGGTGAGCGGGCCGATGCGGGAGGTCTTCGATCGTCACGTGCCCCAGTGGCGGACGGATCCGCTCTCCCTGCGCCAGGCGGTCGGCATCCCGGTGCAGGAAGTCGCGGCGGCCCATGCCGCCGCCAAGGATGCGTTGATCGACCACATCGAAGCGGTGGCCCCCGGAAGTGGAATCCAGCGGGGGGCGCTCACGCTCGGCTTTGCGCGCCGCGCCGCGTCCTACAAGCGGCTCACCCTGGTGCTACGCGATCTCGAGCGGCTGGCTTCGATCTCCGAGACGACCGGACGCATCCAGCTGGTCTTCGCGGGCAAGGCGCATCCTGCCGACGGCCCCGGCAAGGATCTGATCCGCCAGGTCTTCGCGACGCGCGAGGCCCTGCGCGACCGGGTGGGGCTCGTCTACCTGCCGGACTACGACATGAACCTCGGCCGCCTTCTCGTCGCGGGCTGCGACGTGTGGCTCAACACGCCGCTCCCGCCCCTCGAAGCGTCGGGCACGAGCGGCATGAAGGCCGCGCTGAATGGGGTGCCCAGCCTGAGTGTACTCGACGGCTGGTGGGTGGAAGGCCACGTCGAGGGGGTCACGGGATGGGCCATCGGCGCCGACGATGGGATCGAGAGCCCCGAGGACCGCGACGTGCTCGACGCGGTCTCGCTGTACGAGAAGCTCGAGTACGCCGTCGTGCCCACCTTCTATGACCGGCCGCTTCGCTTCCAGGAGATGCGACGCAGCGCGATCGCGCTGAATGCGTCCTTCTTCAACACCCAGCGGATGCTGCTGCAGTACCTGTACGAGGCGTATCGCAGGCCTGCGAAGCAGAGCTGAGCGCGGGCTACCGGGTGTGCGGGTTCTTGTCGATGAACTCGCGAAGCGCCGCAGGGTCGGGAAGCGTGACCCGCTTGCGCTCCATGCGCGCCAGGCCCAGGTCGCCGAGCTCTCGCACGCACTGGTTCAGCGTCTGGCGGCTGCAGCCGACCAGCGTCGCGAGCTCGCCCTGGGTGAAGTCCGCGTCGATCTCGAGAGCCGGACCCTTCTGGATGCCGAAGTGCTCGCCGAGTTCTCGGAGCACGATCGCGAGTCGCGCCCGTGCGTCGTGGAACATCAGGCCCTCGACGCGGCGCTCGATGCGCTTGAGTCGGTCGCCGACCTGGGCGGCCACGGAGCGGCCCACGCCCGGACGGCTGCCGAGCAGCCGGCGGAACAGCTCGATCGGGACCTGCCAGACCTCGGCGTCTGAGACGGCCTCTGCGTAGCTCTCTCGCTGGTGGCCGGTCACCGCGGTGAGCTCGCCGAAGACCTCGCCCGGCCGCACGTAGCCGAAGGTCGCCTCCGCGCCCTCGCCGGAGACGCGGAAGATTCGCACCGTGCCATCCCGTAGCAGGTACACGGAGTGCGGCTCGGTCGTCGGGCGGAAGATCATCTGACCGGCCGCGTAGCTCTTGACGAGGGCCGAGCGCTCGAGGAGCTGTGCCTCGTCCGACGCAAGCTCTTCGAACCAGTCGAGGTCGCTGAGGTGCCAAAGGCCCGGCATGGGTGCCTCGCAAGAAAGGCGTGATGGTAGCTCTTCGGTGGACGTTCCCGAGGGTCGATCGAGACGTTTCGAAGAAAGGCCGTCCAGGCGTTCAGTACACCAGCTCGACCCAGCGGCCGCCCGCCACTAGCTCGGCCTTGCGGCGCTCCCATTCCTCTTGCGAGCCGGCGAGGCCCGAGAAGACGCCGTCGAGCTGCTCCAGCATCTTCTCGAGCCCGGCGACGTAGACGCGCGTCCGGGGCTCGCCCAGCATCTGCCAGAGCTCGGCGCCGCGTTGCTGGAGCGCGCCATCCCAGGCGATGGGGTCGTCCCAGTCCGGGCGCGGGCTCAGGGCCTCGAAGGCCTCGAAGGTCTCCCGGTCGTAGTACTGGACGAAATCGTCGACTTCCTGGTTGCGGTAGAGCATCTCGAGGCCTGTCCGCGCGCCGTGGAACAGCCAGATCCGGCCCTGCCACTGGGGCACGGTGGCGTAGAGGCGCTTCATGAAGGCGCGGAAGGGTGCGATCCCCGTGCCGCTCCCGATCAGGATCAGGTCGGTCTCCGGGTCGGCGGGGACCTCGAAGGCCGGGCCGAACGGACCGTTGATCTGCAGCGACGCGCCTGGGGCCAGGTCGCACAGGTAGTTGGACGCGATGCCCGGGTACCGCTCGCCGCTGTACTCGTCGACGTAGCTGCAGCGGCGCACGCAGATCTTGATGCGAGGGCGCCCGCCCGGACCCCGATCCGGGAGGTCGGCGACGCTGTAGAGGCGGAAGTGGTGCTCGTGACCGAACGCGGCCTCGCCGGGGACCACGATGCCGATCGACTGGCCGAGCTCGTAGGAGAAGTCCTCGCGTTCGACGTCGAGCACGATCTCGCGCACCTCCTCCGGTGTCTCGGCGGGGGTGATCCGCTCGCTCGAGACGACCGTCGCGCGGTAGCGGGTCCCGACGTCGTAGTCCGAGAGCTGTCGTACGCCTTCGCTCATGAAGGGTCTCCCTTCGCGTGTTTGCAGTTTCCGATTCGCGGGCATCCAAAGCAATCCCCGCGGCAGTCGAGGGGGTCGCTTCCCGGGTCCAGGCCGAAGCTCCGGCTCCAGGCGAGCTGAACGGCGAGCCAGGCGGCCGCCAGGGCCGCGACGGCCAGGGCTCCCCCGAGGATCGTTCCGATCATCGCCTCAACCTCCCAGCCCCGCGAAGCCCATGAAGGAGAGCGAGAGCAGCCCCGCCAGCACGAGCGACAGCGCGGCGCCGTGCACCACGTCGGGGACGCGCTCGAGCGCCAGCTTCTCACGCAGCCCGGCCATCAGCACGAGTGCCAGGGTGAAGCCCGCCCCGGCGCCCAGGGCGTAGGCCATGCACTCGAAGAACCCGAGGCCCTTGTTCGTCTGGAAGAGGGCCAGGCCCAGGATGGCGCAGTTCGTGGTGATCAGCGGAAGGAAGATGCCGAGGGCCCGGAACAGCGCAGGGCTCATCTTCTTGATGAACATCTCCACGAGCTGCACGGTCGACGCGATCACCGCGATGAAGGCGATCAGGCGCAGGTGCGGCACGTCGAGCGCCACGACGGCGCGCTGGATGCCGAAGGCACACGCCGAGCTGACCAGCATCACGAAGGTCACGGCCCCGCCCATGCGCGTGGCCGTCGGCAGCTGGCCCGAAACGCCGAGAAACGGGCACAGGCCCAGGAAGTACGCGAGCACGAAGTTGTTGATCAGGCAGGCGTTCAAGAAGATCGACCAGAGCGGATCGCCCGTCATGGCGAGACCTCCCCGGCCGCGGCTTGCCGGCGGCGCTGGAACGCGTTGAAGACCAGGAGCCAGCCGGCCAGGGTGAAGAACCCACCGCTCGGCAGCAGCATCACCACCCAGGGCTCGAAGGCCTCCGGAAGCACTCGCAGCCCGAACAGCGTGCCGGCCCCGAGGATCTCGCGGACGGCACCCAACGAGAGCAGCGCGAACGTGAAGCCGATGCCCATGCCGAGCCCATCGAGCACGGACCGGCCGATCGGGTTGCGCGAGGCGAACGCCTCGGCGCGACCCAGGATCAGGCAGTTCACCACGATCAGGGAGATGAAAGCCCCGAGCGCGCGGTGCAGGTCCAGGCTGATGGCCTGAATCGCCATGTCCACGATCGTGACGAACGTCGCGATGATCAGGATGTAGGTGGCGATGCGGACCTGCTTGGGCACCACGTGGCGAAGCGCCGAGACGACGACGGCCGACGCCAGCAGGACGAAAAGCGTGGCGAGGCCCATGGCCAGGGCATTGAGCGCCGTGTTCGAGACGGCCAGGGCGGGACACATGCCGAGTACCTGCACGAAGACCGGATTGTCCCGCCAGAGCCCTCGGGTCAGATCGTTCACCGCGTCGGGTCGCTCGGGCTCAATCGGCGTCATGGCCCGTCCCTGCGCCCGCGAAGTCGCCCCGCCGTTGCTGTACGCGTGGCGCCCACGCCGACGCGCTGCGGTGGAGGATCGCCGCGATCGCCTCCGCCGAGATGGTCGCGCCGGTGATGCCGTCGATCTGCCACGGGTGCTGCTTCTCCCCGTTCTTGACGGCGACGATGGCGTTGGCCAGCGAGGCCCCATCGGGCGAGAGCGTGGCGTCCAGGCGCTCGAAGTTGGCCCGGAAGGCGGGGTCGGTCTCGATCCGATCGCCCAGCCCCGGCGTCTCCCGGCTTTCGAGCACCGCCAGGCCCACGATCGCCTGGGCGTCGAGCGCGTAGCCATAGAGCACGCGGATCACGTCCTGGTAGCCCATGCCCGCATCCTCGAGGGCCAGGCCGACGAGTTGCCCCTGCTCGCCGTAGGCTGCGTAGACCTGGGGGCCGCTCGCCTCCGGTGTCGCGGGTGCGAAGCCGCTGTCGTCGTTCCAGACGAAGGTCTCGTGGGAGTGCGCCGTCGGGAGCACCTGGAAGATCGCCGCACGCAGGGCCTCGGCGCGATTGCGTTCGATGGTGCCCCGGGTCGCGAGGAACATCCCCACGATGCCGAGTCCGCACGCGAGGCCCACGCCCACCATGGCCCGGAACATGGGCCAGGGGCTGGGGAGGCTCGTCGGGGCCTGCGCGGTCACGGGGCGGCCCTCGCCGGCCGGGCGCCGAAGACGCGGGGCTGCACCATGCGCTCGATGAGGGGAGACGCGGCGTTGCCCAGCAGGATCGCGTACATCACGCCTTCGGGCATGGCGCCCCAGATGCGGATCGTGACGACGATCGCGCCCATGAGCGCGCCGTAGATCCAGCATCCCGCGTGGGTCAGTGGCGACGCGACCATGTCGGTCGCCATGAACGTGGCGCCGAGCATCAAGCCGCCCGACAGCAGCATGAAGGCCGCGGGCGGGTAGGTGTCGGGCGCCAGCGCGTGCAGCGCGGCGCTCGCGAGCCCCACGGTCCCGAGCATCGCCAGGGGGATCCGCCAACTCATCATGTTGCGCGCGATCAGGTAGAGGCCGCCCAGGGCGATCAGCAGGGCGCAGGTCTCTCCGGTCGAGCCCCCGACGAAGCCGAAGGCGAGTTCTTCGGCGCCGGTGAGCTCGCCCCCGAACTTCCAGCGCGAAAGCGGCGTCGCACCGCTCCAGGTGTCGAACTCGGGGCGGGCGAAGGGCAGCGCCAGGGTCGCCGAAGGGAGCGACGTGAAGCGCCCGGGGGCGAAGGCCGGGCCGTACGTCGTCATCGCCACCGGGACGGCGGCCTGGAGGAACGCGCGGCCCACCAGGGCCGGGTTGAAGGGATTGCGTCCGAGCCCCCCGAACAGCGACTTGCCGAGGCCGACGCCCACGATGCCGCCGAGTGCGACCACCCACAGCGGGGAACCCGGCGGAAGGGTGAGGCCGTAGAGCAGACCGGTGATCACCACCGACCCGTCGCCGAGGCTCCCGGGCTCTCCCCGCACGCGCCCGGCGACCCACTCGGTGGCCACGCACGACGCCACGGCGACGACGAGCGTGGCCAGCGCCGCGAGGCCGAAGGCCACCACCGCGAACAGCACCGTCGGGATCAGGGCCAGGATCACGTTGCGCATGATCACGCCCACGTCGTACCCGGACAGGAAGTGGGGCGAGCTGCCGATCTCGAGCGTCCGACCCGCGGCACTCACGGCTTGTTGGCCTTGCGAACCGCCGCCTTGGCCACGCGAAAGCTCTGGACCAGGGGCAGGTGGGAAGGACAGACGAACGAGCAGCAGCCGCACTCGAAGCAGTCCATCAGGTGGTGGTCGTCGGCCATGCGGTCGAATGCTTCGTTGCGCGCCAGCAGCCCGAGCTGGGCGGGGTTCAGGAACATCGGGCACGCGTCCACGCAGTAGCCGCACCGGATGCAGGGGTAGCTTCGCGGCTGCGAGGCCCTGGCGTCCTCGGTACCGAACGCGACGACACCCGACGTGCCCTTCGAGAGCGAGATGTCGAGGCTCGAGGCGGCCGCCCCCATCATGGGCCCGCCGAGGAACACGCGCGACAGCTCGCCCTGGGTGCCCACGTGGTCGAGCAGGAAACGCAGCGGCGTACCGATGGGCACGCGGTAGTTGCCCTTACGCACGACCGCGGGCCCGGTCACCGTGACGATCCGCTCCTGGATGCCTCGGCCCCGGGGCAGCAGTCTTCCGATCTCGGCGCAGGTCGCCACGTTGATGCAGAGCGCGCCGACGGCGATCGGCAGCTCGCCCGGCGGGACCGCGCGGTCGAGCAGGGCCTGGATCAGCATCTTCTCCGCGCCCTGCGGGTACTTCACCCCCAGCACCTCGACCGACACCGGGCCCCCCGGATCGAGCGCCGCCCGCAGGTGGGCGGCTGCATCGGGCTTGTTGGCCTCGACCGCCACGATCGCGCGTCGCGCTCCGGTCGCCTTCAGCACGTAGCGGATGCCCAGCAGGACGTCCTCGCGCTGCTCGAGCATCACACGGTGGTCGGTCGTGAGATACGGCTCGCACTCCGCGCCGTTCACGATCAGCGCGTCGGCCACGCGGCCCTCGGGAACGCGGAGCTTCACGTGGGTCGGAAAGGCCGCCCCACCGAGGCCGACGATGCCGGCCGCCTGGATGGCGGCGAGGATCTCGTCGGGCGTGGCCGTCTCGAGTGGGCAGGGCGTCGCATCGGCCACCTCCTGGGTCGAGCCCGGCTGCGGTTCCAGGTAGATGGCGGGGACCATCCTTCCGGCAATTCCGGGCATGGGAGCGATGCGCCGGATGCGCCCGGTGGCCGGTGCGTGGAGCGGAACCGAGAAGTCGCCGTCGGCCTCCGCGATCACCTGCCCGCGTTGGACGGGTGTGCCCTCGGCGGCGCAGGGCACCGAGGGGCGACCGAGGTGTTGGCCGAGGGGGAGGGCGAGCAGAGGGGCGAACGGAAACTGCCGGATCGGTGCGTTGCACGTGTCCGACTTCTGCTCCGGCGGATGGACGCCATGGCGGAAGGTCTTGAGCCCGGGGAGCTTCATGGGCTCGGGCTAGTTGTACTTCTCGGCACGCTTGATCCACTTGTCGACGTCCTTCTCGCCGCGGTCGCGCGGAAGGCCCGGGTGGATCACCTGCGCCGTGCACCGCTCCGCGGCCTTCACGAGGTCGCGGTACGGACCGCCCGCCGGGTCCTTCAGGAACGCCTTGCCTCGCTCGTCGTAGGCGAAGATCTGCGGATTGAGCTGCACGCACTCGTCGCAGGAGGTGCAGTCTTCGGTGTCGATCCACGGCGCCATGGCGTCACCGGCCTGCTGCGGCGACTCCGAAGCAGCCGCGGGCTGGGCCTCGGCGCCGAGCGCGAGGGCCGGCTCGGGCGCGGCGGCTTCGCCGTCTTCGGCAAGACGCATCAGATTCGCCGCCAGGTTCGCCACCACCTCGCGGCGGACCTCGGAGGCGACCTCATCGCGCGAGATCTCCGGCCGATCGGTACCCGCCAGCGACCGCAGCATCCGCCAGAAGTGACGGCGGTCCTCGCAGGATGCGACCATGGAGGCATCGACCATCAACCGGGTCAGCTCGCCCTTGCGGTCGACCGACCACACGAAGGGGAAGCGCCCCTCGCGTTCGCCCTCGTCCTGCTCCAGGAACTCCGCGAGGGGCACCATGCTCTCGTTCCAGGTGTCGCGGGGCGCCATCCGGAAGTGCTTGCGAAAGCGGGCCTCGGTGATCGCGAAGTCGACGAAGGTCATCGGCACCTCCATCGAGCGCTCGCGCCCGCGATCCTTGTAGCGGAGCTCGTAGGTGGGCCAGTCGTCGTCCGGGGCCGGGTTGCCCTCGAGGTCGAAGCACTCCTCCGGGGTCTCGCCCGCCTCCGGGTCGTAACGGAAGATCGGGTAGGCGCGCGACTCGACGGCCAGCTTGGCCTGGTGCGCGCTCATGTCGTCGCCGATGCCGTGCTCGGGCTGGCAGGAGCTGTAGATGTTGAAGAGGGCCGGGCGGCGGGTGCGCAGGCCGCGCACGAATCCCTCGATCATGTGTGCCGGCTGCGCGATCGTGCTCTGCATCACGTAGGTGGTGCGGTGAGCCATCGCGATCAGGCCGATCTCCTTGCGCGGTTCCTCCTTGCCGGTGTTCGCCGGACCGAACTGCGCCATGTCGGAGATCTGTCCCAGGAAGCCCGAGGTACAGGCCTGGCCACCGGTGTTGGAGTAGACCTGGGTGTCGACGACGACGACCTTGATCGGGTGGCCCGAGGCCATCAGGCGCGACAGGTTCTGGAAGCCGATGTCGTACATGGCGCCGTCGCCGCCCACGGCCACCACCGGCGGGCACAGGTCCCACTCTTCATCGCTGAACTGCCGCCAGCCGAAGTCCGCGAGGAAGGCCTGCTGCTCGGCCAACGCCGACCCGCCGGCCAGTTCGAGCTCGGCTTCGCGGATGGCGCGGAAGCCCTCTGCCATGTGGGCCATGTGTCCCTCGAACACGCCCATCGCGAGCGACGGGGAATCCTGGAAGAGGTGGTTGGCCCACGGGAAGGGGTAGGGGTTGAAGGGGTAGGTGCTTCCCCAGACCGACGTGCAGCCGGTGGCGTTCAGCATGCCCATCTTCGAGCGCCCCCGGCCGGTGGTTCCTTCCTGGTAGCGCCAGCGCAGGTCCTTGAGCCGGCCCAGCAAGCGGCTCGTCCGGGCGAGCCATTCGGGATCGATCGCGTGGCCGCCCTGCTCGCCTTCCAGCCGGTCGGCGAGGCCAGACAGGGTGAGGTCTCCGTCGCCCACGGACCGCACGACCTCGGCGACCTTCTCGGGGTCGCCCACGTCGATCTCGCCCACCAGCCGCAGCTGGATGTGGCGTTCGAGTCCTTCGATGAGCTCTCCGAGCCGATCGACATGGCGTGCCACGCGCGGCCGCATCAGCGCCTCGACCGTCGCGACGAACAGGTGGATCGCGGTCTTCTCCGAGCATCCCAGGCACGCCCCGTCGCCGCTGGTGAAGGCCTGGTACGCGGTCTTGTCGAGCAGGATCGTTTCGAGCGCGCCGATCCCCTCCTCGAGATCGTCGACCCGGATGAAGCGCTGCGGCGTGGTCGGAAGCTCGCGCCAGAGGTCCCAATTGCGTCGCAGGTTCTCTACCGATGCGCTCGTCTGTGAGACCATGCGCAGCGCATCGTCGTCACAGACGGCGACGCACTCCTTGCAGCCCTTGCAGGTGTTCGGGTTGACCGTGATGGAGAGGAGCCCTCCGCTGCCCTTCTCCTTCTTCTCCGGCAGCGTGTAGTAGGGACGCGTGATCGCGAACTGGAAGTCGCCGAGCTCTTCGCGGAAGAGGTCGAGCTCCTTGTCCAGCGCACTTCGGTCGGCTGAATCGACGTCCGTGCCCTCGCGCGTCTTCGCGAGGGCATCGTCGATCAGGGCGTCGACGGGCTCGGCAGCCTCGGCGCCCTCGAGCAGGGCACGCAGGTGACGCTCGAGCTGGCGGACCGCGCGAGGAAGGTGCACCACGGCATGCCCGCGGCTGCGGACGCGGCGTACGACGGTGTCCAGGACCTGGCCGACCTCGTTGACGAGGCCTGGGATCGCCGTGTCCGGGCAGACCGTGTAGCAGTTGCCGCAGGCCGTGCAGTTCTCGGGGATCCACTCGGGGTGCTCGAAGCGGATCTGCGTCATGTCGCGAAACAGGGCGGATCCTGCCGGAATCACGCCCAGGCCCGCGAACGGGTCGGTGATGTTGTCCGTACCCATGCCCCGGGCGTAGAAGCTGCCCGTCTGCTCCCAGAACCGGTGGATGTCGGTGATGGGCGCACGCGAGACCGGGAGCGCATCGACCAGGGTCGGCATCGGCGGTCCCGCGTCGGCGGCACGATCGCCCGGTCGCGTGTCGACGACTCCACTGGGGTCGATCCGCTGGAGCTCGTCGAAGCCGCGCTTGACGACCCGCATGTTGTCTTCGACGACGCGCGCTCCCTTGGACCCGAACTTGTGCTCGAGTTGCTGGCGGATCGCTCCGAGCAGCTGCTGATCGTCGAGCTGCGCCATCTTCATGACGGGGGAGGCCGCGAAGAAGGCGCCCTGGAACGCGATGCCCTGCATGCGAAGCTGCAGGTCGGGATCGGACGCCTCTTCGCGTGCGATGCGGAAGGCGTCGAGCGCGTAGAGCTGGACTTTCCGATCGAGGATCAGCTGCTGGTAGACCGGCGGAATCTCCTCCCACGTCTGCTCCGGGCCGTGTTCGCTCTGGATGATGAAGATGCCGCCGTCCTTGAGGCCGGCGAGCGCATTGGTGTGCTGGAAGACGTTCGGGTCGGGGGAGAGCACCACGTCGACGTAGAAGTACTCGCAGTTGATGCGGATCGGCTCCGGTGCCGCCGACAGGTAGTAGGTGGTCGGTTGGCCCTTCTTCTCCGAGCCGTACTTCGGGTTGGCCTTGATGTGCCAGCCGAGCAGCTCGTAGAGCGTCATCGCGAGGTTCTTGCCGGTGGTGATCGCCCCCCATCCGCCCACCGAGTGGAAGCGCGCCGTGATGGCTCCCTCGGGCATGAGGTTCGGGTTCTCGGAGCCGCGGATCGCGAGCTCGCGCACCTCGGGGTACGCCTCTTCGATCGTCTCCTGGTGAAGGGCCTGCTTCGGCGTCACCGGGTCGTCGCGGAGGAAGTCGATCGAGAGGTAGAAGAACGGTCGTCGGGGGCCGTCGTCCAGCATGTTCTCGACGGCGCCGACGATGCCCTCGGGCTGAAGGTCGCGGCTGCCCATTCCGAACGAACCCGAGTAGAGCGGCGAGGCCTCGTCGATGCGGGTGTACGCAGGCAGGTCCGGGTGGCGCGGCGCGCCGCCGCTTCGGCCGTTCTCCAGGCACTTGCCGAAGGTCGCGCGGATCTCGCGCGCGAGCGGGAGGTCGGACGCGAGCGGCTGGTCCAGGCGTTCGAGCACGGTGACGCCGCGGCGGCCCCGCAGGATCTCTCCCAGCAGATCGCCCGGAAACGGCCGGAACATCACCACGTTCACGACGCCGACGCGGATGCCGCGCGTCTCGCGCAGGTGGTCGGCCACCGCCTCCGCGGTGGGGATCATGCTGCCCTGGCCGACGATCAGGTACTCGGCGTCGTCGGTGCGGTACGTCTGGACGCGTTCGTGAAGGCGCCCGGTGAGCTCGGCAAACTCGCCGAAGGCCTGGTCGGTGAGTTCCTGCACGTGATCGAAGAAGAACGGGCGTTGGGCGGCCACGCTCTGCATGTACGCGTCCTGGTTCTGGACGACACCCGACATGACGGGGTTGTCCACGTCCCACAGCTCGGGAATCCGCCGCCGTGTGTCGCCGTACAGGATGCGCTGGGCGGGCGTCGGCGTCTCGATCACGTCGTCGGGGCGGCCCAGGTACTCGGCGATGAGATCGCGCTCGGGCGCCAGGATCGACTCGATCAGGTGGGTCGTGAGGAACCCGTCCTGCGCGACGACGCCCGGGTTCAACGCCAGCTCGGCCACCCGATGGGCGATGATGTTGAGGTCGGCTGCGGACTGTGCGTCGCGTGCGAAGACCTGAAAGAAGCCCGTATCGTCGATGCAGTGGTAGTCGTCGTGCCCTGCGTGGACGTTGAGTGAGGCCTTCGTCATGGCGCGCGCACCCACGTTGAGGACGTAGGTGAGCCGTTTGCCGACCGCGGCATACAGCGACTCGTGCATGTAGGCGATGCCTTGGCCCGAAGAGAAGTTCGCGGCACGAAGCCCCGTCATGGACATGCCCGCCGTCACGGCCGCCGCGGCATGCTCTCCCTCGGGCTCCACGAAGATCAGCGGCCGACCCGAGATGTTCCGGTGACCGGCCGCAGCGGCTTCGGCCCAGTACTCGCCCATCTGCGTGGACGGCGTGATCGGGTACGCGCCGGCGGCGTCGGTCGACTCGCGCTCGCACAGCACGACGGCCGTGTTGCCATCGACCGCCATGCGGACGCCGGGGTAGCGCGGTTCCTGGTTCTCGGTGCTGCGTCGCCTGAACATGCGATCTCCTGCAATCAGGTCGGGGCGTCGCCGAGCGCCGTGCGTCGTGCAACGGGCCGGGCGTGAGTGCCGCGCCGTGCGCCGCGCTCCGCATCCATCCATACGATCGCGCCCGTGGGGCAGCGCTCGATCGGTTCGCGTGTCGTCTGGCTGGGAGCGTACGCGACCACCGGAAGGTTGCCCTGCATCTGGACGAGGTTGGGCGCGTCCATCGCGCAGCGTCCGCAGGCGGTGCAGGCGACCTGGCAGTCGTCGAGGATCTCGTCTCCGGCTGCGAGCGACCGGCACGCCACCCACAGCCGCTGGTCCTGCGGCTGGATCGAGAACAGGTCCTTGGGACAGACCTCGACGCAGTCGCCACATGCGGTGCAGGCGGCCTCGTCGACGTTCGGCAGGTCGTGCGGATCCATGTGGATCGCGTCGAATGTGCACGCATCGGCGCAGTCGCCGTGGCCGAGGCAGCCCCAGAAGCACGCCTTGCCGCCCCCGGCGACGAGCGTCGCGGCCCGGCACGTGGCCGGCCCATCGTAGTGCGCGCGAAAACGCGCCACGTTGCTGCCTCCGGCGCACGCGAGCCGCGCCACACGCTTCTTCTCGAGCCCGACGTCGACGCCGAGGAAGGCGGCGATCCGCGCATGGCCTGCGGCGTCCCCGACGGTGCACTTCGAGGGAAGGGCTTCGCGCGCAACGAGGGCTTCGGCGAAGGGTCGGCAGCCGGGAAAGCCGCACGCGCCGCAGTTCGCGTGCGGCAGCATCTCTTCGACGACGTCGAGCCGCGGGTCCTCTTCGACGTGCAGGCGCCGGTTCGCCAGGACGAGCATCGTCGCGAGGACGAAGGTCAGTCCGCCCAGTGCGCCGACGCTGGTCAGCACTTCGACCGTCACGAAAGAGGATTCATCAGGGCGATTCTCGACCCAGCTTCAAACGTTCGTACTGTATACTCGCAATTCGCCGCCATGTCGGGCCACGCGCTTGCACGACGGAGTCTGCAAGAGGCACTTCCCTCAGGCTGGCGACTCCGAAGCAGCACGACTGTCGGGTGGCCGACACTTCGGCGGGCGCGTCGCTGATGCCGGCGGGACTCGACGCCGAGACCCTCGCGGTCGTGCTCGACTCGCTGCGCGACTTTGCGAAGCAGAACTTTCCCCCGGAGGTACTGCTCGACTTCGACGCGCGCGACGAGATGCCCATCGAACTCGTCCGCGAGATGTGCGGCCCCGAACTCGGCATCCAACTGCTCTTCGTCCCGGAGGAGTACGGCGGGTTGGGGGGAGAGGCCTTCGACGTCTACCGGTGCTGCGAGGCGCTCGCGGCGATCGACGTCGGGGTTGCCACCGGCCTGCTCGCCACCTTTCTCGGCAGCGACCCCATCCGGGTCGGAGGCTCGCCGGAGCAGCGTGCGCGCTGGCTGGGCAGGATCGCGGACGAGGGCATTCTCATGGCCTACGGGGCTACGGAGCCCGAGGCCGGGAGCGATCTCGCCGCGCTCCGCACCACCGCGACGCCCGTCGAGCGCGAAGGCGAGGTGGTCGCCTACCGCCTGAACGGCCGGAAGCAGTGGATCAGCAACGGCGGCCAGGCCGAGGTGGCCACGATTCTCGCGAACGCGCCCGGGGGGCCGTCGTGGTTCGTGATCGAGGCGGGAACGCAGGGTTTCGGCCACGAGCGTCCCGAGGACAAGCACGGTATCCGGCTCAGCAACACCGCCGCACTCACCCTGGACGATGCCGAGGTGCCTGCCGACCAACTGGTCGGGGGCGTCGAGGGGCAGGGGCTTTCACAGGCCCTCGCCGTCTTCGGGTACACGCGGCTCATGGTCGCGGCGTTCGGCGTGGGGGCCGGGTGGGCCGCGCTCGATCGGGCCATCGCCTACTCGACCGAGCGGATCCAGGCCGGCACGCCCCTTTCGGAGAAGCAGGCCTACACCCACAAGCTGATCGTGCCTCATGCCGTCGCGCTCGAAACCGGTCGCGCCTACATCGAGGAGACGGCGACCGCGCTCGACGCGGTGGAGAACCCCGAAGGGAAGCTCATCACCGAGGGGGCCATCGCCAAGTACCTGGCCACCGAGGCGGGCAACGCTGCGGCCGAGGCGAGCATTCAGGCCCTCGGGGGCTACGGCTACACGCGCGAGTACATGGTCGAGAAGATCAAGCGCGACGTGCGCATCACCACGATCTACGAGGGCAC
>JANQOX010000026.1 GCA_028285625.1 Myxococcota bacterium | reverse complement strand
ACGGCCACACCGCCGACCAGCTTGGCGAGGCGCTCCTGGAGCTTCTCGCGGTCGTAGTCGGAGGTGGTGTCCTCGATCTGGTTGCGGATCTCCTGGCAGCGGCCTTCGATGGCCTTCTTCTGCCCGGCGCCGTCGATGATCGTGGTGTTGTCCTTGTCGATCACCAGACGCTTGGCCTTGCCGAGGTCCTTGAGGGTCACGTTCTCGAGCTTGAGGCCGAGCTCTTCGGCGATGACCTGGCCGCCCGTGAGGATGGCCATGTCCTGCAGCATCGCCTTGCGGCGATCGCCGAAGCCGGGGGCCTTCACCGCGGCCACGTTGAGCGTGCCGCGGATCTTGTTCACCACGAGCGTGGCCAGTGCCTCGCCCTCGATGTCCTCGGCCACGATCACCAGGGGCTTGCCCTGACGCGCCACCTGCTCCAGCAGCGGCAGCAGGTCCTTCATGTTCGAGATCTTCTTCTCGTGCAGAAGGATCATCGCGTCCTCGGCCACGGCCTCCATGCGGTCGGGGTCGGTCACGAAGTAGGGCGAGAGGTAGCCGCGGTCGAACTGCATGCCCTCGACGACCTCGAGGACCGACTCCATCGACTTGGCTTCCTCGACCGTGATCACGCCTTCCTTGCCGACCTTCTCCATGGCCTCGGCGAGCATCTGACCGATGGTCGCGTCGCTGTTGGCCGAGATGGTGCCGACCTGGGCGATCTCGTCGGAGTCGCGGGTGGGCTTGCTGAGCTTGTGCAACGACTCGACGACGGCTTCCACCGCCTTCTCGATGCCGCGCTTCAGCTCCATCGGGTTCATGCCGGCAACCACGAGCTTGCTGCCCTCGCGGTACACGGCCTGGGCGAGCACGGTGGCCGTGGTGGTGCCGTCACCGGCCACGTCGGAGGTCTTGCTGGCGACCTCCTTCACCATCTGTGCGCCCATGTTCTCGAACTTGTCCTCGAACTCCACCTCCTTGGCGACGGTCACGCCGTCCTTGGTCACGGTGGGGGAGCCGAAGCTCTTCTCGATGATGACGTTGCGCCCCTTGGGCCCGAGCGTCACGCGGACGGCATTCGCCAGTCCATTCACGCCCGCCAGCAGCTTGCTGCGCGCGTCCTGATCGAAACGGATGTCCTTGGCCATGTCTTCTCCTGGATCTCCTTGGATTCCTACTCGAGCACGCCGAGGACGTCGTCCTCGCGGACGATCAGGTGCTCTTCGCCGTCGATGCTGACCTCGGTGCCCGCGTACTTGCTGAAGAGGATCTTGTCCCCCTTCTTGACGTCGAGCGGGGTCACCTTTCCGTCTTCGGCCACCTTGCCGTTGCCGACGGCGATGACCTTGCCCTCCTGGGGCTTCTCCTTGGCCGAGTCCGGGATGATGATCCCGCCCTTGGTGGTCTCTTCCTCGTCGAGTCTCTGGACGAGGATGCGATCGTGAAGCGGACGAACCTTCATGGTTCCGACTTCCTCCGGTCTTCCTGGGGGCCCCGGGGCTGATCGGGCCCGGGGTGCGGTGGTTGATGGGGCTTCGGCTGCCGATCCGGCGCCGATTTGGCAGTCGGACGGTCCCTCTGCCAAAACCGAGCGGGAAAGTAATCCCGACCGCCGCCGGGTCAAGCGCTCGGCCCGAAAACCTCTCGGCTTTCGAGCGGGTCGATTGACTTTCGCCTCGATTTCGCTGACCCTGCCGATCGAGTCCAGGCGAAGAGAGGGCGAATCCATGGCACTGACCCAGCGACAGCGCGAGGTGCTCGACTTCGTGCAGGAGTTCGTGGCCGACCGCGGCTACTCCCCCAGCCTCGAGGAGATCGGGGCCCACCTGGGCCTGTCGTCGGTGGCAACGGTCCACAAGCACGTCCACCACCTCGTCGAGAAGGGCCACCTGCGAAAGGCCTGGAACCGCTCGCGCTCGGTCGAGCCCGTGCCCGGCCCCGGCGTGACGGCCGGCGGCGGTCGCGGCGACCCCACCGGGGTCTCGCTGCCGGTGCTCGGCATCGTGGCGGCCGGCCAGCCCATCGAGGCCATCGAGGGGGGAGACGAGCAGATCTGTGTCCCGCCGGAGATGCTGGGGCGTGGCGAGTGCTTCGTGCTCCAGGTGCGCGGCGACTCGATGATCGAGGAGCACATCGCCGACGGCGACTACGTGGTGGTCGAGAGCCGCGCCGAGGCCCGCAACGGCGAGACCGTGGTGGCGCTGGTGGGCGGCACCGATGCCACGCTCAAGAAGTTCTACAAGAAGGGAGCCAAGGTCGTGCTCGAGCCCCGAAACCAGGCGCTGCGCCCCATCGAGGTGCCCGCTGGCGACGTGCAGATCCGTGGCGTCGTGCGCGGCCTGCTGCGGAGCTTCTAGCCGAGACCCCGCGAACCGGCGTAGGCTCCCGCCCATGGAGCACCGCCTTACGCGCCGCGACGTCCTGCGCGCCGGAGCTGCCGCCGCAGCCACGGCACTGGTGCCCGCCTGCGGCCCCGTGCCCGAGGTGAGCGACGAAGAGCGCGCGCGCCTCGACCAGCGTACCCGCGAGAACCTCGCCGCCTCCGGCCAAGGGCCGCTCGGCGAACTGCGCTTCCGGGGCTATCGAGGGATGGCCGAGCTGCCCTGGTTCGAGCTGGACACCGACGGTGAGCTGGTGCTGGTCGACGAGAGCATCCCGGCGGGCATCGACGTCCACACCCACCTCGGCATGGCCCACGGCTTCGCCTCGACCCCGGACCTGCAGGCCCGCACGCCGCGCGTCCTCTACCACCTCGACTGCGACGCCACGGATCCGGGCTGCCCGCTCGACCTCGACGTCTACATGAACCTGAACTTCACCGAGGACGAGCTCACCGCGCTGCGCCTGGATGCCGTGCGCGGCGCCACCATCGGAAGCCCGCGTTCGGACACCCACACCCTGCCGAACCTCGCGGCCGAGATGGATCGCATGGGCTTCGAGCGCGCCTGCGTGCTGCCCATTGCCACCAGTCTGCCCCTGCGCGGCGATGCCACCGACGTTTGGCTCGACGCCATCGAGGCGAGCGCCGACCCGGGGCGTTTCATCCGCGGTGGATCGGTCCACCCCCGTTCGGACGACCCGGCCGGCCGGGTAGCTGAGCTGGCCGACCGTGGGGTGCGGATCCTGAAGCTCCACCCCGAGGCCCAGCGCTTTGCGCCGGACGACCCCGACGCCATGGCCATCTACGAGGCCTGTGTGCGCCGGGGCCTGGCCGTGATCTTCCACGCGGGGCGCTCGGGCATCGAGCCCGAGGCCGTACGCCCCTTCGCGCTGCCCCGGCACTTTGCGGACGTGTTCGCATCGTTTCCGCAGCTGCCCGTGATCCTGGGCCACGGGGGCGCGCGCGAGCAGCCCGAGATGCTCGAGGTCGCCCGCGACCACCCGAACGCCCTGTTCGGCATCTCGAGCGTGGGCGCCTCCGGGATCCGGCGCATGCTCGACATCGTTGGGCCCGAGCGCGTGGTCTTCGGCAGCGACTGGGCCTTCTACCCGCTGTCGGCGGCGCTCGCGAAGCTGCTGCTCGCCACCCGCGATTGGCCCGAGGCCCGCGAGCCGGTGCTGCGCGGCAACCTGCTGCGGGCGTTCGGCGCAGCCTAGGCCGCGGCGGGGCCATGAGAGCACGCGCAGGCCCGAGCGAGTTGACGGGCGTCGGCGCCTGGCTAGCCTCGAATCGTTGAATTTTCAGGGGCTTACGTCACCGTGGCCGACGACCAGGTTCGCATCACCCGCGCCATCGACTTCTCGACCTCGCTTCGGCACGCGCTGCCGGGCCTCTCGGAGCAGGAGAACCGCGCCCGCTTTGGCCCGCTGTCGCGCCAGCATGGGCACAACTACCGTCTCGAGGTCACGCTGCGCGGCGTGCCGGATCCCGTCACCGGCATGGTGATGGACCTGAAGGAGCTGGCCGATGTGCTCGACGCCGAGGTGATGGCGCGTTTCGACCACCGCGACCTGAACCGCGACACCGACCTGTTCGAGAAGCGGGTCCCGAGCCCCGAGAATCTGGCAGGGGTGATCTGGGAGCTGCTCGAGGACGCCCTGCCCGCGGGCCTGCTCGACCGGCTCCGCCTGCACCAGGACGCCGCCACCTACGTAGACGTGATTCGCGAGCCCGAGCCCGCGGCGTGACCGTCACCCTCGACCCGAAGGCCTCTGGGTGATCGTCGCGCTGACCCGTTGCTACCGCTTCGCGGCCGCCCACGTGCTGCGAAGCCCCGAACTCTCGGACGCAGACAACGAGCGCGTCTACGGCAAGTGCGCCAACCCTGCGGGCCACGGGCACGACTACGGCCTCGAGGTGACCGTCACGGGACCGGTCGACCCGGGGACGGGCCACGTGCTGCCGCCCGACCAGCTCGACGCCGTGGTCGAAGGCGCCGTTCTCGACCGCTTCTCGCACCGCATGCTCAACGAGGACCCGCTCTTCGAGACCGTCGTTCCGACGGCGGAGAACATCGCTCGCGTGGCCCACCGCGAGCTCGAGTCGGCGCTCGTCGCCCACGCGCCGGCCCGGCTGGCCCGCGTCCGGGTGAGGGAGACGCGCCGCAACCACTTCGACTACGGAGAGCTGGCATGAGCGACGCCGACGGCGCCGACCCGATCGAGCCGCTGATCGAGAGTCTGCTGAAGGAGCTCGGCGAGGACCCCGCTCGGGACGGCCTGGTTCGCACGCCGGGACGCGTGGCGCGGGCCATGCGCTTCTTCACCAAGGGCTACGACGAGGACGCCCACGCCCTGCTGAACGGCGCGCTCTTCGACGTGGACTACGAGGAGATGGTGCTCGTCCGGGACGTCGACTTCTACAGCCTCTGTGAGCACCACATGGTGCCGTTCTTCGGGCGCGTCCACGTGGCCTACATCCCGGCGGGCAAGGTGGTGGGGCTCTCCAAGATTCCGCGCCTGGTCGAGATGTTCGCCCGGCGTCTCCAGGTGCAGGAGCGCTTCACCAACCAGATTGCCGAGACGATCCAGGACGTTCTCGCACCCAAGGGCGTCGCGGTGGTCGCCGAGTCGATCCACCTCTGCATGATGATGCGCGGCGTGCAGCAGCAGAACGCCTCGGCCATCACCAGCTCGCTCAAGGGCGAGTTCGAGAAGGACCCGAAGACCCGGTCCGAGTTCATGGACCTGATCCGGCACACGCGGCAGTCGTTCGCGTAGTTCCCGGGGGATTGCCCCGAGGGGATCTCTGACGCGCCGCACCACGGCTCTGGGGCCAGGCTGGACGCTCCACTTCCGGCAGAGGGGTGTTTCGCCCCAGGCCGGTTTCCGGCCTAGAGAACGCATGAAGGTGGACACATTGGCCTTGTAGGGGCCACTAATCCGGCATACCCTGCGTACCGATTGAAGGGTCAGTTGGCGGCGACGCCAGAATCGAAGGCCCTCGATCAGCGGGTCCCATCCCGATCCCGGACGATTTCCGGACCTGAATCTGCCGCGGCGCGTCGAACCGATCGATCGACCCAAGGCAGGGAGAGGACAGCGGGAGGGGCCACGCAGGAGGGGACGGGCGATCGATCGATCGCCTCAGCTCCACGCAGCGCAGCCCGCGAAGAGCAGAGCTCGGAGAGCTCGCGGAATGGATGGCGCGGTCGGCACCCGAAACCTGGGGTGCTGGACGGCTCCATCGAGCCAAGACCGGCCAGACAATCCAGACACTGAGAAGGCGCGGCCTGCACGCGTTGCCTGACCGCCGGAGAGACCGGCAGAGGGCGCGGCGGGACCGGCCAGAGGAGGAGGAGAGGTGAGCAACAAGACCGACCTCTCGATCGAAGAATCCCGACGCGCGACGTGGCGGCGGATCGACCCGGGCTCGGACCTGGGTGCCGATACCGACGGCGCCGCGGTGAAGGGCATCAAGGTGGACGAGCGCCGCCTGAACACGACCAAGGAGAGCCAGCGCTCGAGCGAGCGCGGCGCCCTGGTGTCCTACTTCAGCGACATCGCCGAGATCGCCACCCTGACCAAGGACCAGGAGGTCATCCTGGCCAAGGAGATCGAGGCCGCCACCCTCGGCTTCCGCGAGGGCATGGTGTCGATCCCCTGGACCGGCATGGAGGCCGTGCGCATCTGGCAGGGCCTCAAGGCCGAGGGCCGGGCCACCGGCAAGATGTGCGAGAGCTTCGGCTCGGGCTCGCCCGAAGGCACCGATCTCGGCGCCCGCGTGGACGGCATCCTCGGCAAGATCGAGGCGCTGCTGCTCAAGCGCGACGCCGCGCTCGAGGCCGGCAAGGCCGATCTGGTCGTCAAGCAGGAGAAGCGCGTGTCGCGCCTGCTGAAGGAGGCCGACCTCTCCATGCAGCTGCTTGGCCGCATGCGCAAGGGTCTGCTCGAGCACCGTGCGGCCGCGCTGCGGGCCAGCCGACGTCTGGCGCGCCTCGAGTCGCCCACGCGACCCGTGCGCACCGAGAGCGGCAAGCTGCGGCGCAAGGCCGAGCTCAAGCGCTACCGCGCGAGCCTCGCGGAGACGGAGCTCGAAGTGGGCATGACCGCCGAGGCGTTCCTCGCCCGCATGGGTCAGATCGAAGACGAGTGGGACCGCCTGATGGAGGTCAAGAACGTCTTCGTCCAGCACAACCTGAAGCTCGTGGTGGCCATCGCCAAGGACTTCCGGAACATGGGCATCACCTTCCAGGACCTGATCCAGGAGGGGAACATCGGGCTCATCCGTGCGGTGGAGAAGTTCGAGTACGAGCGAGGGCACAAGTTCTCGACGTACGCCGTCTGGTGGATCCGGCAGGCGCTGATCCGCGCCATCCAGAACCACTCGCGGACGATCCGCATCCCGAGCCACGTGCACGACACCCTGCTCAAGTACTACCGGGCGTACAACGCGCTCGAGAAGAAGCTGGGCCGCGACCCGACGACCCTCGAGATCGCCAAGACCATGGACATCGAGGAAGAGCGGGCCGAGCAGCTGCAGCGCATGGTGCGCGAGCCGGTCTCGCTCGAGAAGGACGTCCCCGGCACCGACTCGAAGAAGGTGAAGGACATCGTCGCCGACCTCAACCCGATCAGCCCGGTGGCGGGCCTCGACCACGCGCGCCTCGAGCGCTCGGCCGACGCCTCGATCGCCGAGCTGTGTGAGCGCGAGCGCAACATCCTGCGCTGGCGCTTCGGCCTCAAGGGCGAGCGCGAGCACACCCTCGAGGAGATCGGTGGCAAGCTGGGTCTGTCGCGCGAGCGCGTGCGCCAGCTCGAAGCCCGCGCCCTGGCCAAGCTGCGCAACAGCGACGGCCGGCCGGAGCTCGAGGCCTTCGTCCTCGACGCCACGGCCTAGCCGCCAGGCGACACCGCAAACAGCAACGCCCCCGGAGCCTGGCTCCGGGGGCGTTCTGCATCTGGCGACGGCCCCTACAGCGCGTCGAGGTTGTAGGTGAGCTGGCCCTCGGCTTCGAGCTCCTTGCGGCGGGCTTCGACCCAGGCGGCGTCGACGATGGCGCGCCGTGCGTTCAGCAGGTTCTCGCGCTCGCTCTCGAGGGCGGCGTCGATCTCCTCGTCGCTCGGGGCGCTTCGCGCAACCAGCTCGATCAGGACAAAGGCGTCGCGCGCTTCGTGCACGCGCCCGTCGTTGGGCTGCTCTTCGCGCAGCGCGAAGGCGGCATCCATCAGGTCCTGGGCGGCGCCGAGCCCGGCGATGTAGCCGTCGGCGCGCCGCCGGATCGGATCCGGCCGGTCGATGGGGAGGCCCTCTTCGCGGGCGACGGATACGAGGCTCCCGTCTTCACTCTCGCTCACGCGCGTGGCAAGGGCCTCGGCGGCCGTTCGGGCGGCCTCCTTGCGGGCGGTCTCGAGGGCCATCTCCTCGGCGAGCTGCTCGCGCGCGGTCTCGAAGGGGACGTTCTCGGCCTGCTGCCGCTCCTCCACCAGGATCAGGTGGTAGCCGTGGCTGCTCTTGACCGGCTCGCTCAGCACGCCGGGCTCCAGTTCGAAGGCCGCCAGTTCGAAGGCTTTGACCATGCGGCCCCGGGGGAAGAACCCGAGGTCGCCCCCGAGTTGCTGGGAGCCGGGGTCGTCGGAGACCTCCATGGCGACGTCGGCGAAGTTGGCGCCGCCCTCGATGCGCTCGCGGATCTCCGTCACGCGGGCCAGGGCCTCGGCGGCCGTGGCCTCTTCGGCGTCCGGGTCGAGCCGCACCAGGATGTGGCGTGCCCGCACCCGCTCCGGCCGGTCGAACTCCAGCCGCCGGGCGTCGTAGGCCTCGCGGAGCGCCTCGCTCTCCGCGGTCAGGATGCGCTGGACCTCGCCGGGGTCGGCCTCGACGCCGTCCATGGCGTCGCTCCGGAACTTCACGATGGCGAGCTCCACCTCCTCCTGGGCGTAGCGAAGCGCGTCGCGGACCTCGGCATCGCTCACGGCCACGCTCTCGCCGATCAGGCGTGAGGCCTTTCGGGCCAGCAGGTCGTCCCGAAGCGCCTGTTCGAAGCGAAGCAGGCTGCCGTACTCGCGCTCCGCATAGTTCGTCACCAGGTCTTCGTCGATGCGGCCTCCGTCCTCGGCGCCGGCAATCTGCCGCAGGTAGGCGCGCAGCTCGTCATTGCTGACCGACAGGCCCATGCGCTCGGCCTCGCGGGCGAACAGGGCGACCCGCAGCAGGCTCGAGACCGCCGCCTGGTCGAGAAAGTCGCCCGCGGCCTCCGGGTCGAAGCCGTCGCCGAGCACCCGGCGGTACTCCGCCTCCTGGTTCTGGCGCACGCGCTGGACGTCGCGGGCGTCGAAGTTCCGCGGGCCCACGCCCACCACGGTGTCGGGCAGGGCCGAAGGAGCGAACGCCCCCCCGATCCCCAGGTACAGCACGAAGACCGCGCCGACCCCGAGGATCACGATCCACATGATCCATCTGGACCCCTGGCGCATGGTTCGAAGCATCGAAACCTCCCCCGCGCGGCGGCCCCCTACGGTCGGGAGGGCCGCTCCGCGCGAGCGCAGGGTAGAGGCGGCTCCACGGCGCGTCCATTTCCCTTCGGGCCTTCCATTTTGCTTGCTTGGCTCCCGGGGGGCTGATACGCTCGTCGAGCCGTCGGGGAAAGAAATCGCCCTTTGAAACCGCTTGGTTACAGGGCGAGGCGCGACTACCGCCGGCTGCGCCCAAATCGTGTTCCGGGGGGATCCACGTGCCGCTCAAACAGATCCTCGGCTGGTTCAGCAGCGACCTCGCCATCGACCTCGGCACCGCCAACACGTTGGTGTTTGCCAAGGGCAAGGGCATCGTCGTCTCCGAGCCGAGTGTGGTCGCCGTGGTGAAGGACGGACGCGGACCCGACAAGGTGCGCGCCGTCGGCGAAGAAGCGAAAGAGATGCTCGGGCGAACGCCGGGCAACATCGTCGCCATCCGCCCGATGAAGGACGGCGTGATCGCCGACTTCGACGTCACCGAGGCGATGCTTCGCCACTTCATCGAGCGCGTGCACAACCGCTCGTCGGTGCTGGTGCGGCCGCGCATCGTGATCGCCGTACCGTCGGGGATCACCTCCGTCGAACACCGCGCCGTGCGCGAGGCCGCGTTCTCCGCCGGGGCGCGCGAGGTCTATCTGATCGAGGAGCCCATGGCCGCCGCCATCGGCGCCGGGCTTCCCGTGACCGAGCCCTCGGGCAACATGATCGTCGACATCGGAGGCGGCACGACGGAGGTCGCAGTCATCTCGCTGTCGGGCGTCGTGTACGCCAACTCCACGCGCGTGGGCGGCGACAAGATGGACGAAGCGATCATCAACTACGTCAAGCGCAAGACGAACCTGCTGATCGGCGAGCGCACGGCGGAGCTCATCAAGATCAACATCGGCACCGCGTACGCCACGGACGACATCCGCACCATGGAGGTGAAGGGTCGCGACCTCGTTGCGGGCGTGCCCAAGACCCTCGAGATCAAGTCCGACGAGGTGCAAGAGGCACTCCAGGAGCCGGTGAACGCAGTGGTCGAGAGCGTGAAGGTCGCCCTCGAGCGCACGCCGCCCGAGCTGGCCGCGGACATCGTCGACCAGGGCATCGTCATGGTCGGTGGCGGCGCGCTGCTCCGGAACCTCGACATCCTGCTGCGCGAGGCGACCGGGCTGCCGGTGATGCTCGCCGAGGATCCGCTCACCGCCGTGGCGCTGGGGACCGGACGCACTCTCGACGAGCTCAAGCTCCTGAAGGACGTCACGATCCCCTGATGCGAGGGGGAGGCCCCGCCGGCCTCGGGGTCACGCCATGAGCGATCTGCTGCGCCGCATCCGGCTGCCCTTGCTGTTCGCCGGGCTCCTGCTCGTGACCACGTCGCTCATGGTCGGTGATCGGGCCGTGCAGCAGGCCGGCGGGAGCGATCACGGCATGTTTGCCGGAGCGTTGCTCGGCTTCGCCGGTTGGGTGCAGGGTGTGGTGTCGGCGCCGGCCGATGCTGCCGGGGCGGCCTTCGACCGCTACATCGGTCTGGTCGACGTCGCCGAAGAGAACCGGGCGCTTCGCGCGCGCATCGCCGAACTGGAGGAGGACAACCTGCAGTTTCGCGAGGCGCTGGTGGCGAGCGGTCACCTGCAGCGCATCGCCGAGATGCGCGCGGGCTTCGAGGTGCCGCTGCTTCCGAGCCAGGTGGTGGGCCATGACCTGTCGTCGTGGTTCCGCTCGGTGCTGATCGACCGTGGTCAGTCCGACTCCGTGAGATCGGGCATGCCGGTGGTGACCGATGCCGGGGTCGTGGGTGTCGTGACGGCGACCTCGTCGGGGGCTTCGCGCGTGATGATGCTTCTCGATCGGCGCAGCGCTGCCGATGCGATCGTCCAGCGCAGCCGCGCGCGAGGCATCGTGCACGGGCAGGGGACCGACGCGCTCGAGTTCGTCTTCATGGTGCGCGGCGACGACGTCATGCCCGGCGACGTGATCATCACGTCCGGCGTGGGCGGGGTCTACCCGAAGGGCCTGCGCGTGGGCGAGGTGGTCTCGGTGCAGACCGACCGCGATCGCCTGCTCCACACCGCGCGGGTCCGGCCGGTGGTCGACTTCGGGCGTCTCGAGCAGGTGTTCGTGTTGCTCGAACGCGGGCCGACCATGGAGCTGCTCTACGACGGCGACGCGCCGCCCACCACCGCATCGTCCGAGGACGGCCCGTGAGGCGGACGCTTGCGCTGCTCGTGCTCGGCCTGGCGGGCATCAGTCTCCAGGGTGCGCTGCCGGCGTGGGTGCCCGCTGCGCTCGTCCCCGACGCATCCCTGCTGGCGACCGTGGCTGCGGCGCTGCTGCTCGGGCCCGCGGAAGGGCTCGTGCTGGCCTTTGCATTCGGCCTGACCGCCGACCTGCTCTCGGGCGCGCTGCTCGGTCAGCACGCGCTGCTTCGAACCCTCGAGCTGCCATTCATCCGGGTGGTCAGCGCCCAGCTCGACCTGCGACGGGGGCTCCCGCTCGCGACGTTCGTGCTCGGCCTCGGCGCGCTCGACGCCCTGGGCATGCTGGGCCTGGGACGGGTGTTCGTCGGGCCTCTGCCGCTCGGGGTCGCGGCGCTCGGTCCGGTGCTGGCGGCGATCGTGGCCACGGCGGTGGTGGCGCCGCTCGCCGTGGGCATCGCCCGCGCCGTGGTGACGAAGCTCGACGAGTCGGCGGTGCGGCGCGAAATGCGCCTCGACACCCGGCGGCCTGCGATCTGATGCCCGGCGCCAACCTCGGCTCGGGCGACCTGCGCATCCAAGGCCGGCTGCGGCTGGTGGGTCTCGTGATCGCGCTGGTGTTCACCGGCTTCGGGCTGCGCTTGTTCCAGCTCCAGATCCTGCTCGGCGAAGAGCACCGCCGAAAGTCGGAGCAGAATGCGATCCGCACGGTGGGTCTGCGCGCACCGCGCGGCGAGATCGTCGATCGCGAGGGCAGGGTGCTGGCGACCACGCGCCCGGCTTTCGAGCTGCAGGTGTTGCCGGTGGGCCTGGCGCGTCGCGAGTTGGTCTTCGACGCCCTGGCGCAGCTGGTCGAGACCGAGCCGGAGGTGTTGGCCGAGCGCCTGGGCGAACCGCGCGGTTCGGCGCGCTACCAACCGGTGTCGCTGGTGGACGATCTCGACTTCGATGCCCTCTCGCGCGTCGAGTCGCACCGCTACGCGCTACCCGGCGTGGTGACCGACGTGCAGCCGCGACGCCACTACCTGGCGGGCGACCTCGCCGCGCATCTGATGGGGACCATCGGCGAGATCCGGTCCGGGCAGCTCGAGCAGGAGGCCTTCCAGGGCTACCGGTCGGGTGAAGTGATCGGGCAGACCGGGCTCGAGTCGCTGCTCGAGTCGCACCTGCGCGGCCGCGACGGCGGCCGCAACATCGTCGTCGACGTGGCGGGACGCACCGTCGAAGTGCTCGACGAAGTGCCGCCCGAGCCCGGCGGGCGCGTGGTGCTGGCGCTCGACCTCGACCTGCAGCAAGCGGCCGAACGCGCCTTCGTGGAGCTTCCGCAGGAGGGCGAAGAGCCCTGGCGGGGCTCGGCGGTGGCGCTCGACGTGGAGACCGGCGACGTGCTGGCGATGGTCTCGCGGCCGGCCTACGACCCCAATGCCTTCGCCGGCGGGATCGACAGCGCGACCTGGAAGTCCCTCACCGGCGACCCCTGGGAACCGCTGTCGAATCGCGCGATCCAGACGCACTACCCGCCCGGCTCGACGCACAAGGCCATGGTGGCCGCGGCCCTGCTCGAGGAGGCCATCGTCACCACCGAGACGCGGACGTTCTGCCCCGGCCACTTCCGCCACGGCCGCCGGACCTACCGCTGCTGGAAGCGGGGCGGCCACGGCTGGGTCGACCTCCACCAGGCGCTCAAGCAATCGTGCGACGTGTACTTCTACGAGCACGGGCTCGAACTCGGCATCGACCGGATGGCGCAGATCGCGCGCAGCTTCGGCCTCGGCCGCCGCACCGGGATCGCACTGCCGGGTGAGGTTCCGGGAATCGTGCCTTCGAAGTCGTGGAAGGAGCGCCGCTTCGGTGAGCCCTGGTACCCGGGCGAAACGGTCTCGGCGTCGATCGGGCAGGGCTACAACCTGTACACCACGCTCCAGCTCGCGGTGGCCTACGCCGCGCTCGGCAACGGGGGCAAGGTGCTGCGTCCCCGCGTCACCCTCCGGCTCGAGTCGCGCACTGGCGAACTGCTTTCGCAGGTGCAGCCCGAGGTGACGGGCCGCGTGGCAGTGGCGCCCGAGCGGCTCGCGACCGTGATGCGCGGCCTCACCGCCGTGGTCGAAGAGCGCGGCGGCACCGGCGGACGCGCGCGCGTGCCGGGCCTGCGCGTGGCCGGCAAGACCGGCACCGCCCAGGTGGTGCGCCTCGACAAGACCGAGATCTACGAAGAGGACGAGATCCCCGTGCGGCTGCGCGACCACGCCTGGTTCGGGGCGCTGGCGCCGGCCGAGAAGCCGCGCATCGCGGTGGCGGTGTTCGTCGAGCACGGTCGCCATGGCAGCACGGCCGCCGCGCCCGTGGCCCAGCGCATCCTCGCGCGATGGCACGAGAAGCACGGCCCGCAGGAGCCTCCGCAGCTGGCGGGGGCGCCGGGGCCGGTGCCGCCGCAGGAGGCGCCGTAGCCGTGCCCGCCATCGATCGGCGCTCGCTTCAGCACTTCGACTGGGTGCTGGTGAGTCTCGTGCTCGCCACGCTGACGCTGGGCTTTGCAGCGCTCTTCTCCGCGACACAGGCCGGAGCGACGGGCGCGCTTCCCTCCGAGTTCCGCCGGCAGCTCATCGCGCTCGGGATCGGCGCCGTCGCGTTCACCGTCGCCGTCGTCGTCGACTACCGCCGGCTCGAGCGGTTGGCCACGCCGCTCTTCGTGTTCGGTCTCATCCTGCTGGCTTCGACGCTGGTATTGGCACCGCTGACCCGCGGCAACCGTTCCTGGCTGGTGTACGGGCCGCTCAGCATCCAGCCCGCCGAGTTCGCCAAGCTCGCCCTGGTCGTGATGCTGGCGCGCCACTTCGCCAACCACCCGCCGACCGAGATCCGCCGGCTGCGCGGTCTCCTGCCCGCCGGTCTCCTGGCCGGCTCGGTAGTGGGGCTCATCGTCCTGCAACGCGACATGGGCGTGGCCGTGCTCACCCTGTTGATCGCGTCGACCTACCTGCCGTTCACGCGCATTCCGGCGCGGTCCTGGGCCGGCTTGAGCGTGGTGGGTGTGGCGGTGCTGGCGGCGCTCTGGCGCTTCGGCTTCCAGGACTACCAGCGAAAGCGCGTGCTCGACTTCCTGGACCCATCGCGAGACCCGCTGGCCTCGGGCTACCAGGCGATCCAGTCGAAGATCGCCATCGGGTCGGGCGGCGTCTTCGGCAAGGGCTACCTCGAAGGCACGCAGACCCAGCTGCAGTTCCTGCCCACCCAGCACTCGGACTTCATCTTTGCCGTGGTGGGCGAGGAGTGGGGCTTCGTGGGCTGTGCGCTGCTGCTGGGGCTGTTGCTCGCGACGCTGCTCTGGGGGCTCGTGATCGCCAGCAACAGCAAGGATGCCTTCGGGTCGCTCCTCGCCGTGGGGATCGTGGGCCTGCTGTTCTGGCCGGCCGTGATCAACGTGGCCATGGTGCTCGGCCTGGCCCCCGTGATCGGCGTGCCCCTTCCCCTGGTGTCGTACGGCGGCTCGCACCTGCTGGCGAGCCTGATCGCATTGGGACTGCTCCTCAACGTCTCGATGCGGCGCTATGTGTTCTGACGCGCCATCTTCAGCCAGGACCCCTCATGCCGCCCTCCACCTCACGCGATCGCTCGCGCGTCGGCGCGTTCTTCGACATGGACAAGACCCTGATCTGCGAGAACTCGGGGTCGCTGTACATGCAGTACCGCTACGAGAACGGCGAGCTCAGCGGCGTCGAGCTCGCGAAGGGCGCGGCGGCCTATCTGCAGTACAAGATCGGGCTGCTCGACATCCGCGCCTGGACGGCCGACATGGTCGGGCAGTTCCGTGGCGAGAGCGAGCGCGCGCTCACCGAAGAGGCACGCACCTGGTGCCGTGAGGTCGTGGTGAGCAAGCTCTACCCCGAGGCCGCCGAGATCGTGCGCTGGCACCAGGAGCAGGGACACGTGGTGGCGATTGTCTCGGGTGCCACCAAGTTCGTGGTGCAGCCGCTGGCCGAGCATCTCGGCATCCAGCACATCCTCTACACCCGCCTCGAGGTGGAGCACGGCCGCTTCACCGGACGCGTGGTCGATCCGGTCTGCTTCGAAGAGGGCAAGATCTTCTGGCTCCAGCAGCTCGTCGATCGTCAGCGCATCGATCTCGCGCGGAGCTGGTTCTACACCGACTCGATCACCGACCTGCCGCTGCTCGAGCTGGTCGGCCACCCGGTGGTGACCAATCCCGACCCGCGCCTCTATCGCACGGCCGCACGCCGGCGCTGGCCTGTGCGCTTCTTCGACCCGCCCGAAGAGGCCGACGCCGCTTCGCCGGCAGACACGCCGCCGGGTGCCGGGTCCTAGAGGCCTCGGCTTCCCCCGCTAGGCGCTCGCTTCGACCGCTGGCCGCGCTGCGACCCGGGTGTACCAGGCCTGCAGGTTGCCGAGCTTCTCGGGCAGCGGCTGGCCCACCTGGGCGCCGAACTCGAGAAAGGCGAACAGCAGGATGTCGGCCAGCGTGTAGGCATCCCCCGCCAGGAAGTCGCGGCCTTCGATCAGGCCGTCGAGCCAGGCGAGCTTCTCCTGGGCGATCTGCTTCAGGTCGTCGGCCGCACCGGGGATCGTGTGGATGCGGGTCTGGAACAACCCGAGCCCCTCGGCGTAGCGGAAGCCGTTGGCCATGTTCTCGCAGATGTTGAGGTCGATGCGACGCGTCCACATGCGCGTGTTGGCGCGCTCCTCGGGGGTCGCACCGATCAACGCCGGCGTGGGGTGCTTCTCCTCGAGGTACTCGCAGATCACGGTGATCTCGGACAGGTACGAGCCATCGTCGAGTTCGAGACACGGCAGCTGCCCGGCCGGGTTGCGCTGCTGGTACTCCTCTCGACGGTTCTCGCCGCCCATGATGTCGACGGTTTCGAAGGGGAGGTCGAGGCCCTTCTCCGCCAGGAAGATGCGCACCACGCGCGGGTTCGGTCCGATCGAGTTGTAGAGCTTCACTTCTCTTTCTCCGTGCGAGTCTCGGTGTCGCTTGTCGGGTGCCGGTTCGGCTTCAGACGAGCTTCTGAACCATCTCTTCGAACGCGCTCTTCGGTCGCGCGCCGGTGATCTGCTCCACCACGTTGCCTCCCTTGAAGGCCAGCACGGTGGGGATCGAGCGCACGCCGTACTTGCCCGGCGTGTTGGGGTTCTCGTCGATGTTCATCTTCACGATCTTGACCTTGCCGTCGTAGGTCTTCGCGAGCTCGCTCACGATCGGCGCGATCTGGCGGCACGGCGCGCACCACTCGGCCCAGAAGTCGATGATCGTGGGGATCTCCGCCTGGAGCACCTCCGCTTCGAAGTTGGCGTCGGTCACGTCGTGCAGTTCGGCCATCGGAAAGCTTCTCCTTGGTGCGGGCCGCGCCCGCGCGAGGGCGGTGGAGCGGGTCGCTGGTCTCTGAGTGTGGACGGGGTCAGTCGGTAGGATGCCGGTTCTCGGGGTCCGGTTGCACCTCCCCCGAGGTTTCCAGCTCGGGATGGGCCGCCGCGGTCGTGACCTGGCCCAGCGCCTCGATCTCCAGAGGGTCGCCGGCGACCACCGCGACCCGAGGGACGCCTTCGCGAGACAGCCGCGCTCCGAGGCGAAGGGCCGCCGACGGATCGCCCGCCACGACCACGGTCCAGCCCGGGCCGAGGGTCCACTCCGGAGGGACCGGGTCGTCGGGCCGGAGGCGTTGGGCACCTGGCAGCGGGGGCAGGCGCTCGTCCGAGGCCCAGCGCTGCACCAGTCGGCCCCCGTCCTCCGCCAGGGTGAACGCCTCGGCGGGCGGCACCTCGCGCAGGCTGCGGACGCCGGCCCAGTGGAGTGCCGTGGTGGGTTCGCACCCCACTGAAAGGGCCGCAGCGAGCGCTAGCGAGGACACGAGCGCGCGGGCCCGGTGGGACGGCATGGGCGCAGCATAGCAGGGGGAGGGCCTGCACCGCGTTGACGCCAACTGGCCCCGGGCGTACCCTCATCGCCCGATCTACCTGATTTCAGGGCACTTTTCAGGCAGCCGATGACCACACCGAGCGACCAACCGAGGCTGGCCGACGGCGCCGCCCGCGTGCGCGCCCTGCTCGAGGCCAGCGCAGACGCGAAGCGCGCGACGGCCGAGGCCCTGGCGGGCGACATTGCCCGGGCCGCCGAGTACGTGCTGGCGGCCTATCGCGCCGGCGGCCGTACCCTGCTGTTCGGCAACGGCGGCTCGGCCGCCGACGCCCTCCACATCTCCGCGGAGTGGACCGGTCGGCTCGCGCGCGAGCGTCGCGGGCTTCCGTCCATCGCGCTCACGGCCAACGGCGCCGAACTCACTGCCCTCGGCAACGACTACGGCTTCGAGCGGGTATTCGCGCGCCTGGTCGAGGCTCACGGCCGCGCTGGGGACGTGGCGCTCGCCATCTCGACGTCGGGCGACTCGCCGAACGTGATCCTCGGCGTGGAGGAGGCGCGACGCCGGGGCCTCACCACCATCGGCCTGCTGGGCAAGGGCGGCGGCAAGCTGGCCGACCAGGTCGACCTCGCGCTCGTCGTGCCCGCCGACGACACCCAGCGCGTCCAGGAGTGCCACATCGCGATCGGGCACGCGATCGCCGAGCTGGTGGACGACGCGCTCCTCGCCGAGGAGGCGGGGGGGTGAGCCGTCGGCTTCCGCGCATCGACCGCGAGCAGGTCCGAACCGTCCCGGCGCGTCGCCGCAAGAGCAAGGTTCGTACCGCCGAGGAGGCGCGTCCCCACCGGGCCGGCGCGAGCTTCTCCGAGTTCCTCGAAGGCATGCCGGGCATTCTCGGGGCCGCCGACCTGCGCGCCATCGTGAAGGCGGCCGCGCGCGCTCATGGCCGTCGCAAGCTGATGCTCTGGGGGTTCGGAGCCCATCTCATCAAGGTCGGACTCGCGCCGGTGGTGGTGGACCTGATGGATCGCGGTCTCGTGGGCGGCCTGCTGATGAACGGCGCGGGCTGCGTGCACGACCTCGAACTCGCGATGATGGGTCGAACCAGCGAAGACGTGGCGCCGGCGCTCGACGACGGCAGCTTCGGCATGGCGCGCGAGACGTCCGAGGCGTTGAATGGCGCGATCCACGACGGCAACGAGCGCGGGCTCGGGATGGGCGCGGCCGTGGGCGCGGCCATCGCGCAGGGCCGCTATCCGCACAAGGACCGCTCGGTGCTCGCGACGGCGCACCGGCTCGGCATTCCCGTCACGGTGCACGCGGCGATCGGCACCGACATCCATCACATGCACCCGAGTGCCGACGGCGCGGCGCTCGGCGCAACCAGCTATCGCGACTTCGAGCTGCTCACGAGCCTGGTGGCCGTGCTCGACGGGGGGATGCTGTTCAACATCGGGTCTGCGGTGATCCTGCCCGAGGCGTTCCTGAAGGCGTTGGCCCTGGCGCGCAACCTGGGCCACCGCGTCGAGAAGATCACCACCGTGAACCTCGACTTCATCCGCCACTACCGGCCCTCGGTGAACGTGGTCGAGCGGCCGACGCGGCTCGGCGGGCAGGGCTACTCGCTGGTGGGTCAGCACGAGATCCTGGTGCCGCTCATCGCGGCGGGCATCATCGAGGCGACGGCCGATCGCCCCGCGCCGCGAGCGCGAACGGGTCGCAAGAAGTGACCGCCGGACGCATCACCCTGCAAGAGGGCGACATCACCGCCGAGCAGGTGGACGCCATCGTCAACGCCGCCAACAGCGCGCTGGTGCTGGGTGCGGGCGTGGCGGGGGCGATCCGGGACAAGGGCGGCCCGGCCATCCAGCAGGCGTGCGTCGACCACGGGCCGATCGAGGTGGGAGAAGCGGCGATCACGCCCGCGGGCGATCTCGAAGCGCGCTACGTGATCCACGCGGCCGGCATGCCACCGGGAGGCCTTGCCACGGAGCAGAGCGTGCGAAGCAGCATGCGTGCCGCGCTCGCGCTGGCGCGGGACCATGGTTGTCGCAGCCTCGCGGTGCCGGCGATCGGCGCGGGCATCGCCGGCTTCCCGATGCAGCGCTGCGCCGAGGTGCTGCTCGAAGAGGCCCGCGAGCACCTCGAGGGCGAGACCTCCGTCGAGGAGATCCGCTTCGTCCTGTACGGCGAGCCCGCCTACCGCGTCTTCGAGATGGTGAACGATGCCCACAAGGTGGAGGCGCAGATGCGGCGCCTCCGCGAGCGTTGAGCCCTCGCGATGGCGCTCCTCCTCCACCAGGCGACCACGGGCCTCTACCTGCTGGCGGCGATCGCCTCGGCGCTGGCCGTGGGCATGGCCTCCCCGAGATCGGCGCGAGTGGGCGTCGGCATCCTGGCGGCTGGCTTCGCCACGCACACGGCGGCCTGGTTGGCCTTGCACGCGCTGCCCGAAACGCCCTCGCTCACCTCGCTCCCCCTGGCGGTCTCGCTGATGGCCTGGGTCGGTACCGGCGCCTACCTGCTGATGTTGATGTTCGTGCGCGGGTCGCTGTTGGTGATGGCGGTGGCGCCGCTCGCCTTTGCCGGGGCGTTCTTCGCCTCGGTTGCGCTGCCCGGCGCCGAGCCGCCGGCGGAGGGCACCGACTCGCTGTGGTCGCACCTGCACGTCCTGCTCGCCAGCTCGGGCCTCGCCCTGGTGGGCCTCGCTGCCGCGGCCGGGCTGCTCTACGACGTGCAGCATCGCGCCATCAAGGCCAAGCGTCGCGCCCGACTCCGGCTGCCGCTCCCGCCACTCGAGGCGCTCGACCGTGTGAACACGGTGGCCCTGCTCACGGGCTTCGTGCTGCTCACCCTGGGACTGCTTTCGGGCGTGGCATGGGTCGAGGCCGTCGAGCAGCGCCTGTGGCCCGGGACCCTCCACGCCAATGCGACGCTCGCCGCCTGGGCCGTCTACGCGGTGATCCTCGCGGTGCGCTACGGCGCGCGGCTGGGGGCGCATCAGGCCGCCCTGTCGAGCGCCAGCGGTTTCGCGCTGCTCCTGGTGGCGGTCGTCGGCGTGAGGGTGCTCGCATGATGCTGCGAGCGCGACCGGGTGCCCTGCGATGAAGCTCCTGCTGATCGGCATGAGTCATCGCACCGCGGCGCTCGAGCTGCGCGAGCGCTTCGCGGTGGACGACCCGCGGCCGGCGCTCGAGAAGCTCCTGGCCTCCGACGAAGTCGCCGAGGCGGTGCTGCTCTCGACCTGCAACCGCACCGAGGTGCTGCTGCTCTGCCACGATCTCGAGGCGGCGCGGCTGCGCCTGCAGGGGTTCTTCGTGCGTGAGCTCGGGCGCGATGGCGTCGGCAGCTTCGGGCAGCTGGCCCCGAGCCTCTACGAGCTGGTGGGCCACGACGCCGTCCGACACGCGTTTCGCGTGGCGAGTTCGGTGGACAGCATGGTCGTGGGCGAGCCCCAGATCCTCGGCCAGAGCAAGGACGCCTATCGGGCGGCGGTCGAGTGTGGCGCCTGTGGTCCGGTGCTCTCGCGTCTCTACCAACGCGCCTTTGCCACCGCCAAGCGCGTGCGCAACGAGACGCGCATCGCCGAGCGCCCGGTGTCGGTGGCGCGGGTGGGCGTCGAGCTGGCCGAGCAGATCTTCGAGACCCTGGAGGACAAGCGCGCGCTGCTGATCGGGGCCGGCGAGATGACCGAACTCGCCCTCGAGGCGCTTCGCAGCCACGGCCTGTCGAAGGTGTCCGTGGCGAACAGGACGCGCGAGCGCGCTGCCGCGCTGGCCTCGCGCTTCGAGGCCGAAGCCCATGGGCTCTCCGAGCTTTCCACGCTGCTCACCGACGCCGACGTCGTGTTGACGTCGATCGGCGGGCACGAGCCGGTGCTGACGGAGCCCCTGCTGCGGGCCGCGCTTCGCGACCGGCAGCACCGGCCGATGTTCGTGATCGACCTCGGCGTACCGCGCAACGTGCACCCCGAGGTCGAGAAGCTCGACGAGGTGTACCGCTACGACCTCGACGACCTGCAAACCGTCGCGGCCAGCAACGAGGCCGAACGCCGCCGCGAGGTGGACCACGCCGAGGCGATCGTGCGCGAGGAGGAGCAGCGGTTCGACGGCTGGCTCACGGCGCTCGGTGCGGTGCCGACCATTCGCGATCTGCGCGCGCGGGCCGAGTCGATCCGCCAGGCCGAGATCGATCGCCTGCTGCCGCGGCTGGGGCTCTCGAGCGAGGCGGAGCAGGGCGTCGATGCGCTGACCCGGGCGTTGGTGAACAAGATCCTGCACGCGCCGCTCTCGCGGCTGCGTGCCGAGGTGGAGCGGGAAGAGGGCCTCGCCAACCTCGAGGTGGCGCGCAGCCTGTTCGGGCTCGACGACGGCGGGGCGAACGGCGGGCCCGACCCCGACGAGGACCCCAGTGACGAGGGTGGAGGAAACGCGCCCTCGTGAGCACCATTCGCATCGCGACGCGCGGAAGCCCGCTGGCCCTGGCGCAGTCGGGCGCCGTGGGTCGCCTGCTGCAGGCCCAGCTCGACCGGCCCTTCGAGCTGATCGAGGTGCGCACCACCGGCGACCGCATCCAGGACCGGCCGCTCGCGCAGATCGGCGGCAAGGGCCTGTTCGTCAAGGAGATCGAGGAGGCGCTGCTCGAGGGCCGTGCCGACCTGGCGGTGCACAGCGCCAAGGACCTGCCTGCGCGCTTCGCGCCCGGGTTGGCGCTCGCCGCCTTTCCCGAACGCGAAGACCCGCGCGACGCCCTGGTGGGCGAGCCGGTCGCAGGGCTTCGGCCCGGTGCGCGGGTGGGGACCGGCAGCGCCCGGCGCGCGAGCCAACTGCTGCGGCACCGGCCGGACCTCGAGGTGGTGCCGCTTCGGGGCAACGTCGAGACGCGCCTTCGAAAGCGCGAAGAGGAGTCACTGGATGCGGTGGTCCTGGCCTGCGCGGGGCTCGCGCGCCTCGGGCTCGAAGACCGGATCACCGAGCGCGTGGACCCCGACGTGCTCCTGCCCGCGGTCGCCCAGGGTACGCTCGCGCTGCAGACGCGCGAAGACGACGCCCTGCGCCAGGCGCTCGAGGTCGTCGACCACGCCGCGACCCGCTGCGCCGCGGAGGCCGAGCGCGCCTTTCTGACGCGCCTCGAGGGGGACTGCAGCGTTCCGTTGGCCGCCTACTGCGAGCCCACCTCCGACGGTCGCGTGCGCCTGCGCGGGCGTGTCCTCAGCCCCGACGGTCGCGACTGCGCCGCCGCAGAGACCACCTGTCCGGCCGCCCAGGCCGAGGCCGAAGGGGCGTCGCTCGCCGATCGCGTGCTGTCGGACGGGGGTCGCGAGATTCTCGAGGCGCTCGCGCGGTGATGGAACCTCACCGCAGCGAAGCGCGCGCGCGATGACCTCCGCACGCGGCCGGGTGGTGCTGGTGGGCGCCGGGCCAGGCGCGGCCGACCTGCTCACCGTGCGGGGCCAGAACGAGCTGGCTCAGGCCGACGTGGTCGTGCACGACGCGCTGGTCTCCGAAGAGGTGCTGGCGCTGGCGCCGGCCCACGCCGAGCGCATCGACGTGGGCCGCCGCGGACATCTCGCGCGTGCACGAACGCAGGAGGACATCGACGCGCTGCTGGTCGAGCGTGCGCGCCAGGGAAAACGTGTCGTCCGGCTCAAGGGGGGCGACCCCTTCGTGTTCGGGCGCGGCGGCGAGGAGATGACCGCCTGCCGCGATGCGGGGGTCCCCGTCGAGGTCGTCCCGGGCATCAGCTCGGCGCTGGCCGGGCCCGCTGCGGCCGGCGTGCCGGTCACCGACCGACGTTTCGCCACCTCCTTTGCCGTGGTGACGGGGCACATGGACCCGACGCGAACCCGCGCGGAGACCGACTGGGCCGCCCTGGGCCGGTCGGTGGACACCCTGGTGGTGCTGATGGGCATGCGCAACCTGGGCGCGATCGCCGAGCGGCTGATCGAGGCGGGGCTTGCGGCCGAGCGCCCGGCGCTCGTGGCGATGAACGCGACCCGGTCCGATGAGCGCGTCGTGCAGGCGCCGCTCGGCGCGATCGCAGACGAGGCCGCCCGCGCCGGTCTCGGGTCGCCCGCGGTGCTCGTGGTGGGAGACGTGGTGGCGTTGCGAGACGACGCATGGCGGGACGCGCTGCCCCTGCTCGGCCTGCGGGTGCTGGTCACGCGCGAGCCCAGGGGCGCCGAGGACTGGTGCCGAGCCTTGCGCAGTGCGGGCGCCGAGCCGCATGCGGTGGCGATGATCGAGATCGAGCCGCTCCCCGCGGCACCCGGTCTCGGTGCTGCGGTCTATGGCCTCGACCGCTACGACGGGCTGCTCTTCACCAGCGCGAACGGCGTGCGCGCCTGGGCCTCGCTGGTGGCCGAGGCGGGGATCGACATGGCGATGGCCCCCGACGCGGCCTGCGTGGGGCCTGCCACCGCCCGGGCGGCGCGCGAGGCGGGACTGCGCGTCCGAACGCAGGCGCGACGCACCGACGCCGGCGGACTGCTGGAGGCGATCCTGGCGCAAGGCCCGGTCGCGGATCGACGCTACCTCCTCGCCGGTGCCGAGCGCATGCGCGGAGAGCTCGCGCGCGGGCTTCGCGAGGCGGGCGCCGCGGTCGATGTCCAGCCCGTCTATCGCACCCGGGCTGCGTCGTTCGACGCCGAGGCCCTGCGCGATGCCCTCGTGCAAGGGGCCTTCGACGCGCTTACCTTTGCCAGCCCGTCGGCCGTTCGCAGCTTCGTCGCGGCGCTCGATCCGGAGGCCCGCGCCGCGTGCACGAAGATGCGCGTCGTGGCCATCGGGCCGATCACCGCGGAGGCACTGGTCGAGGCGGGGCTCCAGGTGGACGACGAGCTGGCAGCAGCGGGGACCGGCGAGCTGGTGGCGGCGCTGGCGCGAGGGCGCCCGGCCGAGAAAACAGGCGGCGAGGAGAAGCGATGAGCTACCCGAAGACGCGCATGCGCCGGCTGCGGCGCACGGAAACCCTGCGTCGCATGGTTCGCGAGACGCGTCTCGCGCGCGAAGACCTGGTGCTGCCGCTGTTCGTGGTCGAGGGAAGCGGCGTGCGCGAGCCCGTGGCGTCGATGCCCGGCGTCTTCCGGCACTCCGTGGATGCACTGGCCGACGAATGCAAGGCCGTGGCCGACCTCGGCATCCCGGCCGTGATCCTGTTCGGGATTCCCGCCGACAAGGACGCGCGGGGTTCGGGGGCCGACGCGCCGTCGGGCATCGTGCAGCGCGCGGTGGCGGCCGCCAAGAATGCCGCACCGGACCTCTGTGTCGTCACCGACGTCTGCCTCTGCGAGTACACCGACCACGGCCACTGTGGCGTGCTCGACGGCGAGCACGTGCGCAACGACGCTTCGGTCGCGCGCCTGGCCGAGACGGCGCTCTCCCATGCGGCGGCCGGAGCCGACGTGGTGGCGCCCTCGGACATGATGGACGGCCGGGTGGGGGCGATCCGCACGCTTCTCGACGACCGCGGCCACGAAGAGGTGCCGATCCTGGCGTACGCCGCCAAGTACGCGAGCGCCTACTACGGACCCTTTCGCGACGCCGCGGAGAGCACGCCCGCCTTCGGCGATCGCCGCGCCTATCAGATGGACCCATCCAACCGTCGTGAGGCCCTCCGCGAGATGCGCCTCGACCTCGAAGAGGGTGCCGACGCCCTGATGGTGAAGCCGGCGCTCCCGTATCTCGACGTCCTCGCCGATGCGCGCCGGGAGTTCGACGTACCGCTCGCCGCGTACCACGTGTCCGGGGAGTACGCGATGATCCACGCCGCCGCCGAGCGCGGCTGGATCGACGGCGAGCGCGCCATGCACGAGGCGACGGTCGCCATCAAGCGCGCCGGCGCCGACCTGATCCTGACCTACGCCGCCAAGGAACTGGCGGCGGGGCTCTAGGCCCCGAGCCGGAGGAAACGCGTGCCGCTCGAGTACAAGGTGGTGGAGACGAGCGACGTGAGCGACGTCGAGCTCGAACGGATCCTCAACGAGTGGACCGCCCAGGGCTGGAAGCTCGACATGATGCAGTTCGCCATGCGCGACTCCTCGAAGCGCCCGGCCATGGCCTTCGTCACGTTCACCCGCGAGGAATCGGGCGGCTAGACCAGCTCGGCCAGGGCTTCGAGCGACGCCGTGCGCTCGGCGGGGGTCGCGGCGGGTACCTCGGTGCGTGCCACCAGCAGGTCCATGCCCAGGCGTTCGCGATAGCGCGCGATGGTGTCGGCCACCTCGCCCCGCGTGCCCACGATCACCCGGTCTTCGGTGCGGCCGTCGGCGGCTCGGGCCAGGGCGGGTGGGGTGCGGCCGGCGGTGGCGCGCATCCGCAAGCCGTCCTGTTCGAGTGCGTCGCGTACGGCCCGGGCGCGATCGTCGTCGGGCGCGATGAACACGGTCCGCATCACCGGCACCTGGGGCGCGCGCGGGTCGGCCTCGCCCTGGTGGTGTTCGCGCCAGAGCGCGTAGTTCTCGTCCAGGGTGTCGAGGGTCTCGAGCGGGGAGGCCAGGTAGGGCAGGCCGCGCCGCGCCGCCTGCCGCAGGCCCTTGGGGCCGAAGGCCGCGACGACCAGCGGCGGGTGCGGCCGCTGGATCGGAACCAGCCCCGAGGCCAGCGACGATTCGCCCTGGCCCACCCAGTGGTCTCCGTCCAGGGCAAAGGGCTCGCCGGACCAGGCGCGCAGCATCGCATCGAGTGCCTCGTCGAAGCGGTCGCGCTTGCCCGCCACCTGCATCCCGAAGGCGCGAAACGTGGCCGGCTGGAAGCCGCGCCCGAGGCCCAGCAGCACGCGCCCCTTCGACAGGCGATCGAGCGTGGCGACGTCGGCTGCGATGCGAAGCGGGTGGTGGATCGACACCAGCACCGAAGTCGTCGCCAACCGGAGGCGCCGCGTTCGCGCGGCGAAGGCGGCGAGCACCAGCAGCGGTGACGGCGTGGCGCCCGCGCGGAAGTGGCCCTCGGGGAGCCAGATCGAATGGAGTCCCAGGGCGTCGGCACGCTCGGCCAACGCGAGCAGCTTCGGCCAGCTCTCGGGAGATTCCGGAGCGCCAGTGGCGACGCCCAGGGCGAGCCCGGCCAACTACGGGCCCGGAGGGGCTGCGGCCCGGCGCAGGGCGAACGGCGCCAGGGTCTGCACGACGTCGATGTTCGCCCCGAGCGCGGTGCTCACGCCCGAGAGCAGGCCGACCACGCGACCGAGTAGCACCAGGTGGTGGGGGATCCGCACGATCGGGTTGCGCCGCACGTGCTCCGGGATCTCCCGGCGGAGTTCCTCGACCGTCTCGGGTCGCAGTCCCTTGCGTTCGCGCAGCTCCTGGCCCACGCGGAGGATCACCTTGGCGATCTCGAGCAGCGCCTCGTCGCCCCCGTCGCGGGTCTCGAAGCCGAGTTCGCCGAGCGCATGGGCCATCAGCTCGACGCGGCCCTGCAGCAGCGACGACACGAAGTCGACCATGCCGGCGTGGAAGCCCTCGGGCAGGTCCTTCGCGAGGCCGAAGTCGAGCAGCACCAGCCGCGGGCCCTCGGGCTGCACCAGCAGGTTGCCCGGGTGGGGGTCGGCATGGAAGAACCCGCGCACGAGGATCTGCTCGGAGAAGGCCTCTACCAGGAGCGTCGCGATCTTCTCGGTGTCGACCCCCGCGGCCTGCAGCGCCTCGGCGTCGTTGATCTTGATGCCCTCGACGAATTCCATCACCAGGATGCGACGCGTCGTGTGCTCCCACACGATCTCGGGGACGGCGACGTCGCCGCGGTCGGCAAAGAAGTCGGCCACCCGCTCGGCGTTGCGCGCCTCGTTCTCGAAGTCGAGCTCGAGGGGCAGGTACGCGCCCAGCTCGTCGAGGAGCGGCATCAGGTCGAAGTCCTTCTCGATCACGCCCACCGCGCGGAACAGTGCCCGAAGGTTCGACAGGTCGCTGCGCACGAGCCCGTCGATCTCGGGGTACTGCACCTTCACCGCGACGTGACGCCCGTCGTGCAGCTTCGCCTCGTGAACCTGGGCGAGGCTCGCCGCGGCGATGGGCCGTTCGCCGATCCAGGAGAACACGTCCTCGAGCGGCGCGCCGAGTTCGCGCTCGACGGTGCGCCGCACCACCGAGAATCCGTGGGCGGGGACGCGGTCCTGGAGCCGGCCGAGGATCTCCACGTACGGGGGCGGCAGCACGTCCGCGCGCGAACCCAGGAACTGGCACCCCTTGAGGATGAGGCCCCGCAGGTCGATCGCCGCCGAGTAGATCGCCTCGGCGCTGGCGCGATGATGGGCATCCCAGCGCTCGGCCATGTCCGGCGGGCCCAGCGTGCGTTCGAGCAGCTGGTGGGCCTTGGTCCCCAGGTAGACCCGCCCGAACACGAGCGAGATGCGACGCGCACGGCGGGCTCGTTCGGCCAGCGACGTCGATCGCGGGCGAGGCGGGTTCACGTTCCTGTGGGGGACGGGCTCACGCTGGAGAAGCTACCAGAGCTCCGGGGGGTTGCTCGGGCACGACCAGGCGCCCCCCACATCCTCGCCGGCTTCGATGGCCTCCTGCCGCTCCTCTTCGTCGTCGAACTGGTAGGGAGGGTTGTAGGCGCACTGGATCCAGCGCGGCGCCCAGAACTCGAGCAGGTAGCTGTTGCCGAAGTTCTGGTAGACGAAGCCGTCCTGGGTCGGGATCGCCGAGAAGCCGATGCGCGGCTCGGGCAGCTCTTCGAGGGCCCCGGTCTCCACCAGATCCTCGAGGGTCTCGGGGTAGCCGTCGTTCTCCTCGAAGTACGTGTGCAGCGCATCGATCACGATCTGCGCCCGACCGTCTCGGGTGGTGACGTAGTCCCAACGGGTGAGCGCCTGACCCACGAACAGGGGCAGCAGCAGCAGCACGCCGCCGGCCACGAAGAGCCGCGCTCGTTGTGCCAGGCGTGCCGGCTGGCCCACCAGCGTGGCCCCCGCTGCGACCAGGGTGACCGCACAGGCGATGGCGATCGGCACCAGCAGCTGACCGGCACGGATCGGGGGCAGCTGAATCAGGCTTCCGAGGTAGAGCACCAGCGGCGCGCCCAGCACGCCCACCACGGCGCCCACGGCGAGCGACCCGGCCGAACCCAGGCGCTCCATCAGTCGCGCGAAGGTCCAGAGCCCCGCGCCGACGCCCAGGATCACGAAGGCGATGCACGTGGCGATCGTCTCCATGCCGAACACCTGGGTCGCGGGCCAGGGGGAGATCGCGAAGGCCATGGTCGGGTTGGTGCCGGTGACGTTCCGTTCGAAGACCACCAGCGCGATGAACAGCGGCAGGTACCAGGCCACCTGCACCACCGGGTGCGCGTTGCGCCAGCTGCGCGCCAGCAACACCGCGGAGAGCGCACCGCCCACCACGATCGAGAACGTGACCATCGTCCCCGACCAGTGCTCCTTGAAGAAGTCCCAGACGCCGCTGGCCAGGACGCCGTAGTAGGAGAAGCTGGCCGCGGCGATCACGCAGATCACCGACAGCGCGCGCGCCAGTCCGGAGCGGGTGGTGGCGAAGACCGCGACCGCCAGCACGAGCGCCGGAATGGCCCCGATGGCCAGCGCGCCGATCGGCCCTTCGCCGATGGGCAGGCTCGCCGCGGTGCCGATCAGGAAGCCCGAGGGCCGCACCAGCGAGAACTCGCTGCCGGCCAGGTCGGGTCCGAGCCCCTGGTGCATCAGCCACGCCCAGGCGACCGAGACCCCCGAAAGGATCGGACCGACGAAGCGGAAGGGCGATGCGGTGGACGTCTCCGGGCCGGAACTCGTCGCGCTCAAGCGTTCTCCTCGTTCTCTGCGGGCGGTTGGGATTCCGCCGTCTTCTTGCCCGACTCCGGCACCAGGCGCACCCGCGCCGTGACTTCGATGGTGCGCCCGTCGAGCAGCCGCCGCCCGATCTCGACGGGGTCGAGCGCCGTCAGGACCCGCCCGAACTCGCGACCCATCCGGTCGACGAATTCGGTTCGCGTCTTCTCCGACTGCTCGACGATGAACTCCACGAACTCGCGAGGCGCACTATCGCCCAACGCGCGGCGGACGGCCTCCTCGGTCATGAACAGGCCGGTGAACCCCATGGTGAGGCCGCGCCGGAGCAGTTCGGGAAAGAAGCCCCCGTCGTCGCCGGGGCCTTGCGGGTCGTCGTTCGAGCCGGTCTCGTTCGAGCCGCCGCGCGCGCCTTTTCGGGGAGGGGCCGTCATGGATCGTCTGCTCCTGCGGTCCGCGCCCCCTTTCGGCTTCGCGACCGGTAGACTCTGGCCTGATGCCTGGGCGATTCGTGCGCGACGTGATGCGGACCAAGCTCATCACCATCTCGGCCAGCGAACGCCTGTCGACGGTCGAAGATATCATGACGCTGGGTCACGTGCGGCACATGCCCGTGGTCCAGGGCGGCAAGCTGGTCGGCGTCGTCTCCGAGCGGGATCTGCTGCGCGCCTCGCTCTCGGGGCTCTCCCAGCACCACGAGGACGAGCGCCGGGCGTTCCTCCACGTCGTGGAGATCTCCCGGGTGATGTCCACCCCGCCCATCGTGATCGAGCCGGATGCCAGCATCGAAGAGGCGTCGGCGATCATGGCCGAGAAGAAGATCGGCTGCCTGCCGGTGCTCGAAGGCGATGAACTGGCGGGCCTGCTGACCGAGACCGACGTCCTGCGCTGGGTGGCCGGCCTCGAGCCCGAGGGCGCCTAGGCCGCCCGACCCTGGGGCCGTCCCGGGCCCCGCCGAGGGGTTTCCCGTAGCCGTCGCTCGAGCCCGCCGGCGCGATTCCTCGAACCCCTGATTGACATTTCCCGCGGGGCTCTCGTACCCTCGCCCCCGTTCCCCCGGGCACCACGATCGACGTGGGCCACCGGCGGGAGGTGGAGGCCAGGTGGCGGTCGTCGAAGCGATCCAGGCGGAACGAGCGGGAGACCGTCGACGCCTGCGCGTGGCCAGCCCGGCGACGCTCGAGCCGGTGGGCGAGATCGACGTCGCCACGCCCGACGACGTACACGCGGCCGTCGAGCGCGCACGCAAGGCACAGACGGCGTGGGCCGAACTGCCGTTCCGCGAGCGCGGGCGCTTTCTCGAGCGCGCCATCGACGTGTTGCTGTCGCGCGAAGAAGAGTTGGTCGACACGATCATCGCCGAGACCGGCAAGCCCCGCGCCGAGGCACTCGCAGAGATCGTGACTTCCTGCGACGCACTGCAGTTCTACGCGCGGCGCGCAGAGGGCATGCTCGCCGACCGCTCGGTACCGCTCCACCTGCTCAAGACGAAGAAGCTGCGCATCGTCTATCAGCCGCTCGGCGTGGTCGGGATCATCACCCCCTGGAACTTCCCGTTCATCCTGTCGCTGAACCCGAGTGCACAGGCGCTGATGGCGGGCAACGCCGTGCTGCTCAAGCCGTCGGAGGTGACCCCCTTCTCCGGCCGCCTGGTGGCCGAGGTGTTCGAGGCCGCCGGGCTGCCCGAGGGCGTGTTCCAGTGCCTCTCCGGCGACGGCGAGACCGGCGCCGCACTGGTGGGCGCCGACGTGGACAAGATCTCGTTCACCGGAAGCGTGGCGACCGGACGCAAGATCGCGGTGGCCTGCGCCGAACGCCTGGTGCCGTGCACCCTCGAACTGGGGGGCAAGGACCCGATGGTGGTCTGCGCCGACGCCGACCTCGAGCGCGCCTCGGCCGGGGCGGTCTTCGGTGCCTTCTCGAACGGCGGGCAGGTCTGCACCTCGACCGAGCGGGTCTACGTGGTGGACGAGGTCGCCGACGCCTTCGTGCGCAAGGTGGTCGAGAAGACCGGCGAACTGCGCCAGGGCCCGGGCGGCGAGAGTGACGTGGGGGCCGTGATCGACCCCGCGCAGCTCGACATCATCGAGTCGCACGTGGCCGATGCGCGCCGCAAGGGCGCCCGCGTGCTGTGCGGCGGCCGCCGCAATCCCGAATGGGAAGGGCACTACTACGAGCCCACGGTGCTGGCCGACGTCACCCACGACATGGACGTGATGCGCGAGGAGACCTTCGGCCCCGTGCTGCCGATCATGGCCGTGCGCGACGAAGACGAGGCGCTGGCCCTGGCCAACGACACCTCCTATGGCCTCAACGCCAACGTCTGGACGCGCGACAAGCGCAAGGGCCTCGGACTGGCGCGACGCCTGGCATCGGGCTCGGCCGTCGTCAACGATTGCATGGTCACCTACGGCGTGACCGAGTCGCCCTTCGGGGGGCGGCGCGACAGCGGCATCGGACAGGTCAACGGGGAGACCGGGCTGCGCGGCTACTGCCACGCCCAGTCGATCGTCGTCGATCGGTTCGGGTCGAAGTCCGAGTTCCTCTGGTTTCCGTATACGGCGCGAAAGAGCAAGACGATGCGCCGCCTGATGCGCCTGCTCTGGGGAACGCCCCTGGGACGGCTTCTGTCCTGACGGCGGTCCCGCCCGCCGGCGGACGACCGCGGAGAACCGAATGATCGAATCCACCCTGCTAGCGACCGACGGCTCGGATGCCGCCCACGTGGCCGAACGCTTTGGCGTGGCCCTGGCCGCGCGGCTGCGCGCCCGCCTGCACGGCCTGACCGTGATCGAGGAGAAGACCGTCCAGGGTCTGCGCGCCGACGCGCTCGGCGTGCCTGCACCCAACCTCGAGCCCGTCGAGGCGTTCCTCAAGGCGCGGGCCGAAGCCGTGTCGCGTCGCGTGTCCGATGCGGCGCGGGCGCAGGGGCTCGAGTGCTCTCCCGAGACCGCGCGAGGAACCGCCGACGATCGCATCGTCGAGCGCGGCCAGGCCGTCGACCTGCTGGTGATCGGGCGCGACGGAGAGCACGCCGCGAGCCGAAGTACCCAGGGTGGTCAGCTTCCGCAGCTGGTGGGATCGACCGCGGACGGCGTGCTGCGCAAGACCACCAAGCCCGTGGTGGTGGTTCCGACGGGGGCCGAGTTCGGCGGCCCCGTCGTGCTCGGCTTCGACGGCTCGCCCGGGTCGCGCATCGCGGCGAAGCTGGCCGTGGAGCTGGCCGGCCGGCTCGAGCAGCCCATCCATGTCTTCGTCGATTCGAAGGACAAGGGCCGAGCGGCGGCCCGCTTCGAAGAGGTCCGGCGACTGCTGGGCTCGGCGAGCGTGCCGGTCCGCGAGAACTCGTCGACGCTGGGGCGTCCCGACGTGAAGCTGGTAGACACCGCCAAGTCGGCCCGCGCCGGCGTCATCGTGATGGGCGCCTTCGGTCGCAACCGGATCAACGACTACTTCCTCGGGAGCAACGCCACCGCCGTCGTCCGGACGTCCCCCGTGGCCGTGCTGCTGGCGCGCTAGCGCACGGGGGCCGCTTCCATGCGACTCGGCGAACTGGCCGAGCAGCTCGGCGGTCGTCCCGTCGAGGGCGACGCAGACTTCGTGGTCTCGGGGGTGGGCTCGCTCCCCGAAGGCGGGCCCGGCGATCTCGGCTTCGTGCGCTCGGCGAGCTTCCTCGACGCCCTGGAGTCGTCGCGGATCGGCGCGTTGGTGGCGCCCCCCGGTATCTCGGCAGGCGGCCGGCCGGTGATCCGCTCGGATCGCCCGAACCTCGACTTCGCGAGAGCCGCCCAGCTCTTGATGCCCATGCCGCGGCCCGCAGCGGGCGTTCACCCGTCGGCGGTGATCGACCCCGAGGCGGACGTCGACCCGACCGCGAGCATTGGTGCGCTGGTGGTGGTCGAGGCCGGGGCGCGGGTGGGGGCACGCACCGTGATCGGCTCGCACGCGTGCGTGGGCGAGCGCGTGGTCGTCGGAGAGGACTGCGTCCTGCACGCGAACGTCGTGGTGCAGCGCGACGTCCGCATCGGCAGCCGGGTCATCCTGCACCCGGGTGCGGTGATCGGCGCCGACGGCTTCGGATACGAGATCGACGAGAAGGGTGCGTTCGAGAAGGTGCCCCAGGTGGGCACGGTCGAGATCGGCGACGACGTCGAGATCGGCGCGGGCACCACCGTGGACCGCGCGCGCCTCGGCGCCACCCGGATCGGCGACGGCGTGAAGATCGACAATCTCGTGCAGATCGGGCACAACTGCGTGGTGGGGGCGAACTCCGTGATCGTCGCGCAGTCGGGACTCGCTGGAAGCACGGTGCTCGAGGACCACGTGGTCGTGATGGCCCAGGCCGGTCTCGCGAATCACGTGACGGTCGGGGCCGGGTCGATGCTCGCGGCCCGTAGTGGCGTGATCGAGTCGGTGCCGCCCGGCAGCCACATGTTCGGGTTTCCGGCCATGCCGGGGCGCACGTGGCACCGCACCATGGCCTGGCTCGCACGCTTGCCCGAGCTGGCGCGTCGCGTGCGCGCGCTCGAGCGCAACGCGCAGGATGGCGAGGCGAGCGAGTCGTGACCGCTCGCGGTGAGGCCCCGCTGGCGGAGCTTCGCCGGCGTGCCGACGGGCTCGAAGGCGAGGCCGCGCTTCGTCGTCTCGCGCGCGAACTGCGCTGCGATCGGCGGGCCGGGGCGCGTGCGCTCGCCGAGCGCTGCCAGCGCCGGGCCGCGCGCGTCGCGCGCGAGCGGCGCCGCATGCAGCGGCTGTTCGCGCTGCGCCGCGAGCTCGTGGCCCAGGGGGCACGGCTCGTCGCCGGCATCGACGAGGTCGGCGTGGGGCCTCTGGCCGGCCCGGTGGTGGCCGCAGCGGTGGTGCTTCCCGACGCCCCCGCACTTCCGGGCCTCGACGACTCGAAGCGCCTGACCCGAGACCAGCGCGAGCGTCTGGATCGGGCGATTCGCGCCCAGGCGCAGATGGTCGCGGTGGCCGAGGTCGGACCCGAAGAGGTCGACCGCCTCAACGTGTACCAGGCGGCCCTCGAGGCGATGCGCCGCGCGCTGTTCGGTCTGCCGCAGATGCCCGACCACGTCCTGGTCGATGCGCGCACGATCCCCCGCGTGCAGGTCCCCCAGACCGCGCTGGTGAAGGGCGATTCGCGCGACGCCTCGATCGCCGCGGCCTCGATCGTGGCCAAGGTGCATCGTGACGCGATCATGCGGCGTCTCGACCGCCGACATCCGGGCTACGGATTCGCACAGCACAAGGGCTACGGCACCGGCGAGCATCTGGCCGCGATCCGTAGGCGGGGCCCTTCGCCGGTGCATCGCCGGTCGTTCGCTCCGGTCTCGCAGCTTTCGCTCTACTAGGTGCAGCTCTCGCTCCATCCGGTGCAGCGCCCGGTCTACCCGGCGCAGCGCGCGCGCAAATCCCTACGCTCTCGGAATGCTGCTGTCCGCCGAGCCCGAAGACTTCGTGGTGGAGGAGATCCCCGCCTATGCCCCGCTCGGCGAGGGGGATCACACGTTCGTGTGGGTCGAGAAGCGGCTGCGCACGACCGACGAGGCCGCGCGCTGGCTGAGCCGTGCCGCCGGGGTGCGACCCCGCGACGTGGGCCACGCCGGCCGCAAGGACAAGCGTGCGGTCACGCGCCAGTGGTTCTCGGTGCCCGGGCTCGATCCGCAGCGCGCGCGCGGACTCGAGGCGCCCGGGTTCCGCGTCCTCGACGCCGCGCGCCACCCTCACAAGCTGCGTACCGGTCAGCTGCGCGGCAACCGCTTCGAACTGGTCGTGCGACAGCTTTCGCCCGAGCAGGTCACCGCTGCGGGCGAGCGCCTGGCCGGGCTTTGCGAACGCGGCATGCCGAACCGCTACGGCCCGCAGCGCTTCGGCGACGGCAGCGGCGAGGCGGCGGCGCGCGCGTTGCTGGCCGGTGGACCGATGCCGCGCGACCGCCGCATGGCGCGCCTCCACCTGTCGGCCCTCCAGTCACGCGTGTTCAACGACGTGCTGGCGGCCCGCCTGGCGGACGGCGCCGCGGGAGGGGCGGGCATCGACACCCTGCAGGTCGGGGACGTGGCCTACGTGCACGCCAGCGGGGGCTCGTTCGTGGTCGAAGATCTCGCGGCCGAAGCGCCGCGCGCCGCTGCCTTCGAGCTGAGCCCGACCGGGCCGATCTTCGGCACGCGTCTTCTGGAAGCCCAGGGCGCGCCGGGCGAGCGCGAACGCGGGGTGCTCTCTCGCCACGAGATCGCCGAGCCAGGGGCGTTGCGCACCCCGCGCGGCATCCGGCTGCGGGGGGCGCGCCGGCCGCTGCGGGTCCGGCCCGGCGATGCGCACTGCGAGCCCGAGGGAAGCCATGCCGTTCGGCTACGCTTCTCGCTGCCGTCGGGCAGCTACGCCACGGTCCTCGCCGCGGCGCTGTTCGAGCCGGGCGACCCACCGTCCCAGGGCCCCGCGCCGGATGACAACGCAACAGGCGGCGTTGTAACCTGCCGCTCCGGAGGACCCCCATGAAGATCGCGAACGACGTCACCGAGCTGATCGGGCGGACCCCCCTGGTCCAGCTCTCGAAGGTCGTCGCCGGTACCGATGCCCGGGTCGTGGCGAAGCTCGAGGGCCAGAACCCCGCAAACAGCGTCAAGGACCGGATCGGCCTGGCGATGATCGAGGCGGCCGAGAAAGAGGGCAGCATCCAGCCCGGCAAGACGGTGATCGTCGAGCCCACCAGCGGCAACACCGGCATCGCGCTCGCCTTCGTGGCGGCCGTCAAGGGCTACGAGTGCATTCTCGTCATGCCCGACACCATGAGCCCCGAGCGACGCATCAGCCTGCGCGCCTTCGGGGCGAAGCTCGTGCTCACCGAAGGGGCGAAGGGCATGCGCGGTGCCGTCGATCGCGCGAACCAGCTGGCGGCCGACCTCGACAACGCCTTCATGCCCCAGCAGTTCATGAACCCGTCCAACCCCGAGGTGCATCGAAACACCACGGCACTCGAGATCTGGGAAGACACCGATGGACAGGTCGATGCCCTGATCGCTGGCGTCGGCACGGGCGGCACCATCACCGGTGTGGCCCAGGTGCTGAAGGAGAAGAAGCCGTCCTTCAAGGCGATCGCCGTCGAGCCCGAAGCGAGTCCGATCCTCTCGGGTGGTTCCCCCGGGCCTCACAAGATCCAGGGCATCGGCGCCGGCTTCGTGCCCGACATCCTGGACATGAAGCTCGTCGACGATGTGATCAAGGTCAGCAACGATGACGCCTTCGAGATGGCGCGCCGGCTCGCCCGGGAAGAGGGGATCCTCTGCGGGATCTCCTCCGGCGCGGCCGTCACGGCGGCGATCGAGTACGGAAAGCGGCCGGCGAATCAGGGGCAGCTGCTGGTGGTGGTGATCCCGAGCTTTGGGGAGCGCTACCTCAACACCGACCTGTTCGCCCCGTACCGCTACGAGGGCAGTGACGACGTCGGAGCCTGAGCAGCCGGGACGCGAGGAGAAGAAGGCCGCCCAGCGGCATCGCATCCTCGAGTCCGCGCGGACCGTCTTCTTTCGGGACGGGTTCGTCGAGGCCAACCTCGACGACGTGGCGTCGGGTGCCGGCGTCGCGAAGGGAACGCTGTACCGCTACTTCGACAGCAAGGCCGACCTGTACGTGGCGGTGCTCTCGCAGAACGGCAAGGTGTTCGAAGAACGCATGCGCGAGTCGTCGGAGCAGCGCCCCCGCGCGGCCGACCAGCTGCGCGACGTGGGCCGGTTCTACTACCAGCACTGGACCCAGAACCCCGAGTACTTCCAGATCTTCTGGGCGGTGGACAACCAGGAGCTGATCGGGGAGCTGCCGCCAGAGGTGGTGGAAGAGGTGAAGCGCCTCTGGGAGAGCTGCCTGCGCATCCTCTCCGACGTGATCGAGCGAGGCGTCGACCAGGATGCCTTCGCGCCGTGTGACACCTGGGAGATGGCCAACATCCTGTGGACGGTCGCGAACGGCCTGATCCGGACCGAGCAGGTGGCGCCGCGCCGGGAGCTTCGCGGCCACCCGCTCGACCGGGTCTTCGCCGACATGGTCGAGCTGGTCTTGCGCGGTCTGTCGGCCCCGCCCGTTTCCTGAGCCCACACGAGGATTGGAGCCGAAATGAAGACCGAACTGGGCGAACGCGTGGCCGAGCTGGTCGAGTTGGGCTGGGATCCCCAGGCCGTCACCGAGTCGAGCGCCGCGCTGCACACGCGCGGCCCGTTCAACTGGTGGCTGTTCCTGCTGGTGCTCGTGGTGTTCCCGGTGGTCGGCGGGGTGCTCTACCTCGTCTTCTGGATGGCGACGTCCCGGGTGACGCTCTTCCTGCGCCAGGAGGGCGACGCCGTGCACGTGGCCGGGGATGCCTGGCTGCTCGACCTGCAGATGGCCCGCAAGGAGGCCGTGGTGCAGGAGCAGCGCGAGATCAAGGAGCGCGGTTTCTGGCCGGTGATGTGGCCGAAACTCGTGGCCTTCCTGGGCCTGCTGCTCGTCTGGGTGTTGATCCTGCGCTGCGCCTTCTGAGCCGCACGGGCGCGCGCCTCAGCGAGGGTTGCGAAAGCCGGGAAGCGTCCGGGTGAAGACGCCCGCTGCGACGGCCGCGCCGGCTGCCACGAACGCCAGCACGATCCGTCCGCCGCTGAGCGCTTCGCGCGCCACCTCTCGCGCGGCATCGAGCTCGGCCTGGGTGAGCTCGTCGGGACCGGGGGGCAGGGCACGTGCGCCCTCGACGAGGTCGGTCAGGGCGAACAGCAGGCCGAACAGCGCCGTAAAGGCCCCGAGATAGGCCACGAGCAGCAGGAAGTTCGGTCGAAACGTCGCGCGCGGGCGTCGGGTTCGGGGCGGGGGCCGGTCCATGGGCGAACGGTACCACCCGGTCGGGTCGGGACCGAATCGAAGGCGAGCGCGCTTCGGTCGCAGTCGCAGCGTTGCGCTCCCGATCCAAGTCCCGGTCGCGGCGCCGCGCTACCGTCCCGGGCGTGCCGAAGCTCGTCCTCGTCGACGTGGCGAACACGCTCTACCGCGCCTTCTTCGCCATCCCGCAGCTGAAGGCGCCCGATGGCGCGCCGACCAATGCCGTGTACGGCCTGGCCAACATGCTGCGCAAGGTGATCCGCGAGGAGCAGCCCGACGCCGTGGTGGTGGCGGCCGATCCGCCCGGCCCGAGTTTTCGCAAGGAGACTTACGCCGAGTACAAGGCGGGCCGGGACGCGCAGCCCGAAGATCTCTCGGCCCAGTTCCCGGTGGCGCGCGAACTGCTCGAAGCCTTCGGCTTGCCCGTGCTCGAAGTGCAGGGCTTCGAGGCCGACGACGTGATCGCGAGCGTGGTGGCCGCCGCGCCGGACGACCTCGAGGTCGCGATCGTCTCGAGCGACAAGGACCTGATGCAGCTGGCGTCCGATCGTGTGGTGCTGCTCGACACCATGAAGGACCGTCGCATCGGCCCGGCCGAGGTCGAAGAGCGCTTCGGCGTCCCGCCGGAGAAGCTCCTCGACGTGCGCGCCCTGGTCGGGGACTCGAGCGACAACATCCCCGGCGTGCCGGGCATCGGCGAGAAGGGCGCCGCCAAGCTGATCGGCGAGTGGGGCACGCTCGAGAACCTGATCGCGCACGCCCCCGACGTGAAGGCCAAGCGCGCGCGGGAGGCGCTGCACGAGTACGCCGACCAGGCGCGCCTGTCGAAGGAGCTGGCGACCCTTCGCGACGACGTGCCGCTCAAGATCGACGTCGCGGCGCTGCCGCCGCTCGCGCCCGACGACGATGCGCTGGTCGCGCTCTACCGACGGCTCGGCTTCACGCGCCTGATCGAAGAGGCAGGCGCCGAGGCCGGCGCCGCCGCCGCGCCCACGGTCGAGACCCAGCGGCTCGCCGATCGCACCGCGCTGGCGGCGTGGCTCGCCGATGGCGACGGCGCCCTGGCGCTCAGTGTGGTCGGCGACGATCACGCGAGCGGGCGCCCGCCCGCGCCCTCGGGCCTGGGTCTCGCGACGGGCGATCGCGCCGCCTACGCCGACCTCGAGCACGGCGCGACCCTGGCCGCAGCCGATCTGCTCGAAGAGCTGGCGGCGCAGCTCGGCGGCCCCCGCCCCCGCCCGTGGGCGGCCCGCGACACCAAGCGCCTGCGCAGCTTGTTTGCCGAGGCGGGCCATGAGATCGCACTGGCGGCCTTCGACGTCGACCTCGGCGCCTTCCTGGTCGATCCCGCGGGCTCGCGCGCCCCGGCCGCGCTCGCCAACCAGCACCTGGGACGCCCGGTCAAGAGCTTCGAAGACATTGCGGGCCGCGGCGCCAAGGCGAAGGCCCCGGGCGAACTCGAAGCCGATGTGCTCGCATCCTATGCGGGAGAAGAGGCCACGGCCCTGCTGGCCCTCTGGCCGCTGCTCGAAGAGCGGCTCGAGTCCGACGGCCTGGCCCCGTTGTTCCGGGACGTGGAGCTGCCGCTCACGGCGGTGCTCTCCGAAATGGAAAGAGCCGGCGTGCGCATCGACGAGACCGCGCTGGCTTCGCTGTCCGAGGAGTACGAGAAGGAGCTCACGCGCATCGAGGGGCGCATCTTCGAGCTGGCGGGCGAGTCGTTCACGGTGAACTCGCCCAAGCAGCTCCAGCGCATCTTGTTCGAGAAGCTGAAGCTGCCCCCGATCAAGAAGACCAAGACCGGCTTCTCCACCGACGAGGGCGTGCTCGAGCAGCTCGCATCGCAGCACGACCTGCCGGCCCAGGTGCTGGCGTGGCGCCGGCTCGCCAAGTTGAAGAGCACCTACGTCGATGCGCTGCCGCCGCTCGTGGACGAGCACACCGGGCGCATCCACCCGATCTTCAACCAGATCGGCGCCGCCACCGGCCGCATGTCGTCCTCCAACCCGAACGTGCAGAACATCCCGATCCGCACCGAAGAGGGCATCCGCATTCGCGAGGCCTTCGTGCCCGCCGAGGGCGCGGTGCTGCTCTCGGCGGACTACTCGCAGCTCGAACTGCGCATCCTCGCGCACTACTCGGCCGACGAGAGCCTGGTGGAGGCGTTTCGCTCGGGTGACGACATCCACCGGCGGACCGCCGCCGAGGTGGCGGGGGTCGAGCCCGACGACGTGACGCCCGAGCAGCGCGCCGCCGCCAAGGCGATCAACTTCGGGATCATCTACGGATCGAGTGCGTTCGGCATCGCCAACCAGCTGGGCATCGCCCAGGCGGCCGCGCAGGAGACCATCGACGCCTACTTCGCGCGCTACGCCGGGGTGCGCCGCTTTCTCGACGAGACCCGGGAGCAGGCCAAGCGCGATGGTCACGTGACGACGCTGATGGGCCGCAGGCGCTACCTGCCCGACCTCGCCTCGCGCAATCGCGTGCTGCGCCAGGCGGCGGAACGCATGGCGGTCAATTCGGTGATCCAGGGCACCGAGGCCGACCTGGTGAAGAAGGCCATGATCGAGGTGCAGCAGGCCCTCACCGACCAGGGATGCCGCACGCGCATGCTGCTGCAGGTGCACGACGAACTGGTGTTCGAGGTACCGAAGGGGGAGCTCGAAGACGTGGACGCCCTGGTCCGCGCCCGGATGGAGGGCGTCTGGGCCCTCGACGTGCCGCTGGTGGTCGAGGCCGGTAGCGGGGCCACCTGGCGTCAGGCCCACTGAATAGGCGCCCGAGAGGCCGCGTCGAAGCTGCAGGACGCGGAGAGGGCCCAGGGGCCGCCGCGCCCCGGTTCGTGCCCAGGTTGGGCCGGGAGGAGCCATCGTTGGTCGGGTCGCAAGCGGCAGGCGAGGCGGGCGTCTCCGACCAGGAGGCGATTCGCCGGGTCCTGGCGGGCGAAGCAGATGCCTTCCGGACGCTGGTCGAGCGCTACCAGGGCCGCATCCACCGGCTCGCGCTGCGGGTGCTCCGGGACGAGGAGGCCGCCAAGGACGCCACGCAGGATGCCTTCGTGAAGGCCTATGGCGCGCTCTCGAAGTTCCAGGGTCGGTCGAGCTTCTACACCTGGCTCTACCGGCTCGCGATGAACCAGTGCCTGGACGTGCGCCGGCGCGACAAGTCGGCGGGCCAGGTGGAGTGGACGGAGGGAGGCGCCGTGGAACGCGAGACGGCAGAGCCGGCGGTGCCGGAGGTCGATGGCGTGTCGTTCGGACCGGCGGCGTCGGTGATGCGCAAGCAGCTGCGCTCGCGCATCTCCGAAGCCATTGCCGCGCTGCCCGACGGTGCCCGCGAGACATTGGTGCTGCGGGAGGTCGACGGCCTTTCCTACGCGGAGATCGCCGAAGCGCTCTCGATTCCCAAGGGCACCGTCATGAGCAGGCTGCACTACGCGCGTCAGAAGCTGCGCGACCTGCTGGAGGAGGCCGGCCTCGGCGCCGGCGGAGAGGAGATGGCATGAGTGAGCAGTGGGAGCGGCGCCTTCAGGCGTTCCACGACGGAGAGCTCTCGCGGCTGGGACGCCTGCGGATGGAGCGCCGCTTGCGGCGCGACCCCGAGGCGCGGCAGCAGCTCGCGCGCCTGTCGGAGATCGGAGGCCTCGTACGCGAACACGAGGCTGCAGGAGAGGCCCCGGACCTGTGGCACGCGATCCGCGCGGAGCTTCGGCCGGCCGCGGCCACCGCGGCGCCGCCCGAACCGGCGCCGGAGCGGGTGCCCTGGTTGCGCTGGGCCGCGCCCAGCCTGGCTGCGGCCGCCGCGGCTGCGGCGATTGTGGTGACGCTCTACGGGGGCGATGATCCCGCCGCGGCGTCGTTGCGCTGGCTCGACTCGGGCGGTCGTTCGGCGATGGTCCTCCAGGACGATCGCGAGGCCACGATCATCTGGCTGCTCGAGGGCGGCGGCCGAGACGGAGGAGCGAGCTCCTCCACGGGAGGAACCCACCGTGCGCTCATCTAGGCTTTGCGTGCTGGCTTCTCGGGTGGTTGCGGTCGCCGTCCTGTCGGCTGCATGGCTCGTCGTGGCGGCGGCGCCGGCGCGCGCCGATGGCGCCGGCGAGCCGATCGGGTTCGAGGTGACCGTGGTGCACGTCTCGTCCGAGCCGGGCGGCGTCGCAAAGGACCCGCGCGCCAGGCGGATCGACGGGCTGCTGGGCAAGAAGATCCGCTACGAGAGCCTGCGGGTGCTCACGACCGAGCGCCGTTCGGTGGGGCTCAACGAGATCGGCAGCGTGACGCTCCCGACCGGCCAGCGGTTCCGGTTCCGGCCCATAGACCAGGGCCCCCAGGGCGTGCTGATCGCGGTCGACATGGACGCCGCGGCACAGGGCGACTTTCGGGTCCCCAAGGGGAAGCCCATCGTTCTGGGTGGAAATGCCTACGAAGACGGGCAGCTTGTGGTGATCCTGGAGCACACCGACTAGGGCCGACCGAGTTTTTTGGCTTGGGATGCAGAAACCCGTGACACCGATTGCCGGGCCGGGGCCACCTACTCCATGACAAGCCAATACATCCCCTTCCCAGGGAGGCCCGACGAAGCCGCGCTTCGCCGGGCCGCTTGCCGTCTGGGGCCCGATTCGAATCCGGGGCCCACGACCGTGCCCTGCGGCGGGCACCCGCCCGGGCGGCAGAAAAGCGCCCCCCGCGCTGACACATCCCGGGGTGGCCGCCCACATAAAGGGTGACAGCAATACATCCCCTTCCCAGGGAGGCCCGGCGCCGCATCACGCGGAGCCGGGCTTTTCTGTTCTGGCCCCCAAGCCGCCTCCGCGGTCGCCAAACCGGCCACGTCCACAGGGCGCACCGCGACCCTGGAGCGCTGCATGTCGCCCCCGGGTCCCTCCGCCATTGCCGAGCCGGCAGCGCCCCGGGGCCCCACCTCAACCAAGCTTGCTACGGCTGGAGGCGTTCGATGCGCCAGGGCCCGGGCACCGGGTCGAGCTCGCGTGACCACCGGGCCCGGTCGTGGAGCCGGGCCGGGCGGCTTCGCCAGAGTTCGACCCGGTCGGCCAGTAGCCGGTAGCCGCCCCAGTCCGGGGGCCGGGGGACCGGGGCGGCGGGCGGGTGGCGTGACACGACCTCTGCGAGGGCGGCCTCGAGCGCCTCGCGTGTGGCGAGGGGTTGGCTCTGATGGCTGGCCCAGGCCGCCAGCTGCGTTTCGCGCGGGCGGCTCGCGAAGTAGGCATCCGAGTCGGCATCGTCGGTCGGCGCGATGTGCCCTTCTACGCGCACCTGTCTCCCCGCGTCGTTGAAGTGGAACGCCACGGCGGCGACGGGGTGCGCGGCCAGGGCCCGGGCCTTCGCGCTGGTCCGATCCGTGTAGAAGACGATCGCTCCCGCATCGGGCTCGATGCGCTTGCACAGCACCATGCGCACGCCGGGTCGGCCATCGGGTTCGCGGGTGGCGAGCGCCACGGCGTGGGGGTTGGGCTGCCGACCCGCCTCGAAGGCCTGGCGGAGCCAGGCGTCGGCCACGGCCAGGGGTTCGGGCGGCAGCGGGTCGCGGGCGAGCCAGCGGTCGTCGGGGTCGGGCTCCATCACCGACCGATCCTAGACGATCCGAATGCGCCACCGGTTGTCGTCACGGGGCGCGCACTGGGCGAAGATCCGGCCATGCGTTTCCGGGACCAGCCACCACCGTGTTCTCGCTGCTGGCGATCCTGGCGCCCATGGCCTTTCTCGAGGCGCTGATCAGTCCGGTGCTGTTCGCCGGGGTGACCTGGGCGCTCGGCGGCAAGCACCCGTACCGGACCGCCCTGCTGCTGCTGTCGGGATTTCTCGCGGTGCTCTGGCTTGCGGGCTACGCGCTCGCGCCGGTGTTCGTGGCCGTGCGCGAGCGTTTCACCAATCCCGAAGGGGCCGACTACGTGATCGGCATGGGCATCGGAGCCCTGCTGGTGCTGGCGGCCGTGCTGCACGGGCGGCGTCCCAAGGCGCGCGTCTACAAGGTGATGCCGCTGTCGGCGCCCGGGGCGGTTCTGCGCGGTGTGCAGGTGGGTCTGCTGGGCACGCCGTTCGCGCTGCCGTACTTCGCCGCGCTCGACGTGATCACGCGCTCGGGCGTCCCCGGCGCGGCGGCGCAGGTGGCCGTGTTCTTCTTTCTGGGCGTGTTCTCGCTGCCCTTCCTCGGGTTGGTGCTCGCGCGGCGGTTGCTCCACGAGGAGAGCAAGATCTTCTTCGAGCGCGTGAACCGCGGCGTGGGGTCGGCCAGTCAGCTGCTGGTGCCCCTGCTGCTGTTCGCCCTCGGAGCCGTGCTGCTCGCCGACGGGGTGGGTTGGATGCTGGGAAGGCCGATCCTGCCGACCGGGAGCGACTGAGGCCGGTTCCCGCGCTCCCGGCGATCGGCCGCTTCGCTCGCCATCCCGCACTGTGCCATGCTGGAACTCCGGCCGGGTCGGGTCGAAGACGAGGGCGGCATGAAGTTCGGAATCTTCTACGAGCACCAACTCCCGAGGCCCTGGGACGACGGCGCAGAGCAGCGCTTGTTCAACGAGGCCCTCGACCAGGTCGAACTCGCCGACAGCCTGGGCCTGGACTACGCCTGGGAGGTCGAGCACCACTTTCTCGAGGAGTACTCGCACTCTTCGGCACCCGAGGTGTTCCTGGCCGCGTGCTCCCAGCGCACGCGCAACATCCGTCTGGGCCACGGCATCGTGCTGATGCCGCCGGGCTACAGCCACCCCGCCAAGATCGCCTCGCGCATCGCCACCCTCGATCTGGTTTCGAACGGGCGCGTCGACTTCGGCACCGGCGAGTCGTCTTCGCTGGCCGAACTCGGTGGGTTCGGTGTGCCCGTGGACCAGAAGCGCGAGATGTGGCGCGAAGCCGTCGAGCAGACCTGCAACCTGATGGTGATGGACCCGTACCCCGGCTACGACGGCAAGTACTTCTCGATGCCGTGCCGCAACCTGGTGCCGAAGCCCGTGCAGAAGCCGCACCCGCCGCTGTGGGTCGCGTGCTCGAACCGCGAGACCATCAAGCTGGCCGCCAAGCTCGGGATCGGCGCCCTCACCTTCGCCTTCGTCGACCCGGAAGAGGCGCGGACCTGGGTGGAGGACTACCGGCGCATCTTCCGCGAGGAGTGCACGCCCATCGGTCACGCGGTGAACCCGCAGATCGCCATGGTGACGGGCTTCTCGTGCCACCCGGACGAAGAAGAGGCGCGGCGCCGCGGCGAAGACGGCTTCCGCTTCTTCGGCTACGGCCTCGGCCACCACTACATCTTCGGCAGCCACAAACCCGGGCGCACCGACATCTGGAAGAACTACGAGGCGGCGAAGTCCAGCCTGCCCGAGGCGGGCCAATCGCGCGGGATCGGTACGCCGGCGCAGCTGCGCGAGCACCTGCGAGGCTTCGAGGACGCGGGCGTCGACCAGGTGATCTTCATCCAGCAGGGCGGCAAGAACCGCCACGATCACATCTGTGAATCGCTCGAGCTGTTCGCCAGTGACGTGATGCCCGAGTTCCAGGATCGCGGGGCCGAGCGCGCCGCGGCCAAGCAGGAGGCGCTGGCGCCGGCCATCGAGCAGGCCATGGCGCGCAAGCAGCCCATGCAGCCGCTGGCCGACGACGACATCCCCGAGATCCTGGCGCTCGGCCGCCAGATCGTGGAGCAGCAGGCGGGCAACGCGCAGGGCGCCGCCGCGAGCGCCAGCGGCTCGGGCCTGAGCGTGCCGCTCGAGGATCCCGCCAAGAAGGCCTGAGCCGTCAGGGCAGGGCGACACGACCACGGCCGCCCCGGATCGGGCGGCAGCGAAAGGAACGCGTGATGGAGCTTCCCAAGCAGGGCACCGACAAGGCCGCGCTTCTCGAGGACATGCGCAAGCGCAAGCAGGCCGATGCCGACTGGCGCGGCGCGCGCACCTTCAGCCTGATCTATCCGGCCGGCGAAGAGGTGGACGACCTGCTCCACGATGCCAACGAGCTCTACCTCTACGAGAACGCGCTCAACCCCCTGCGGTTTCCGAGCCTGCGGCAGATGGAGCTCGACGTGGTGGCCATGGCCGGAGGCCTGCTCCATGCGCCCGCGGGCCACGGCGGCTGCATGACCTCGGGCGGGACCGAGAGCATCATCATGGCGATGAAGGCGGCACGCGACCGCGCGCGCGCCGAGCGCGACGTGCAGGCGCCCCAGCTGCTCGCGCCGGTGACGGCGCATCCCGCCTTCGCCAAGGCGGCGAGCTACCTGGGCATGGAGCACGTGCAGATCCCGATCGGCGACGACCTGCGCGCCGACGTGGGTGCTGCCGAGAAGCTGATCGGCGACCAGACGGCCGTGGTCGTGGGCTCGGCGCCGAACTATCCGTTCGGCACCGTCGACCCCATCCCCGAGCTGTCGGCCCTGGCGGCCGAGCGGGGCATCTCGTTCCACACCGACGCGTGTCTCGGTGGCTTCCTGCTGCCCTTCTGGGAGAAGCTCGACCAGCCGGTGCCGCCGTTCGACTTTCGCGTTCCGGGTGTGACCACCATGTCGGCCGACGTGCACAAGTACGGCTACTGCACCAAGGGCGCTTCGGTGGTGCTGCACCGCGACGAGGAGCACCTGAAGAAGTACCAGCGGTTCCTGTACGCCGACTGGCCGGGTGGTCTGTACCTGTCGTTCGCCATGGCGGGCGCGCGGCCCGCCGCGCCCATCGCGGCGGCCTGGGCGGTGATGAACTTCCTCGGCGAAGAGGGCTACGTGAAGCTCGCCCGCCGCATCCTCGCCGCGCGCGACACCATCCAGGCGGGCGTCCGCTCGATCGACGGCATGCGCGTGATCGGCGAGCCGGTGATGGGCGTGTTCGCCTTCACCTCGGACAAGGACGACGTCTTCGCCATCGGCGACGTGCTCGACGAGAAGGGCTGGGGCGTCGATCGCCAGAACGGCCCCGACGCGCTGCACGTGATGCTGAGCCCCGAGCACGAGGGCGTGGCCGACCAGCTCGTGGCCGACCTCCGCGAAGCCGCCGCCCACCACGGCACCTCCAAGGGCAAGGAGGCGCGGTACTCGTAAGCCGCCCTGGGGTGTTGCCCCCGCGGGGCGCCCGGCGACAAGTTCCCGGCGCTCGCTCGTAGAAGCGTGCGAGGATGTTCACGTCATTCGCGTTCCCCAGGGTGTTCCCGATGGGAGGGAGTTTGAGCGGCGATCCGGCCGGGGTCGGGTTGGATGCCTTCGCATCCCTGTACGAGCGCCACGAGTCCGACGTGACCCGGCTGTGCACGCGCCTGCTGGGCGCGGGGCCCGACGTCGAAGACGCACGCAGCGAGGCCTTTCTGCGCGCGCGGCAGGCGTTCGCCCAGTACGACCCGTCGCGGCCCTTTCGCCGCTGGGTGCTGGGCGTGGCGGCCAATCACTGCATCGACCGGCTGCGCCGTCGCCGCGTCGAGGGGCGCATCTTCGAAGCCGCCGAGGTCGAAGAGGGGGCGCTACCTGGTCCGGGGCCGTCGCCGCTCGGCGCGGCACTGCAGGCCGAGGAGCGCCGTCGCCTGCTCGAGGCCATGGACGAGCTGGACGACCGTCACCGCGTACCGCTGGTGCTTCGCTACTTCGCCGAGCTCTCGTACGAAGAGATCGCCGAGGCGACCGGGATCTCGAGCAGTGCCATCGGGCCGCTGCTCTACCGCGCGCGCGTGAAGCTGCGCGCCGCGCTGCGGGCCGAGCCATGAGCTGCCCGACCCGAAGGAACGGACCGCCATGAGCTGTCCGACGCGTAGGAACGGACAGCCATGAGCTGTCCGACGCGTAGGAACGGACAGCCATGAGCTGCCCGTTGGAGCCCGTCTGGATCGCGTACGTCGACGGCGAGCTCGAGCCCGACGACGTGCGACCGAACGAGAGCCACCTGGTCACCTGCGAGCGCTGCCGCGCGCTGGTGCTGGCACTGCGCACCGAGAAGGAGCTGCTCGCCGACGTGCTGCGCGAGCGTCCGCTGCGGGATGCCGCGCGCGACGCCTCCGATGCGCCGGCGCGTGGGCTCGCCGTCGGCATGCCCGTGGCGTTGCTCGCTACGGCTGCCGTGGCGGCCGTCGTCGGCGTGCTGCTCGAGACCCGACTTCCCGGAGCCAGCTGGCTCTCCCCGACGCGCCTGCTCGGAGCCCACGAAATGTTCCTCGACCTCGTCTTCGCCCTGCGCGATCGCGCGCCCGGACTGCTCGAGTTCGCGCTCTCGGTCGCCGCCATGGGCAGCCTCGCCGCGCTGGCCACGTTCGTGACCACGGCGCTCACCCGGCGCGTGGGCCCGCCCAGGGCGCTCGGCGTGGCGCTGCTGCTCTGCGTGCCGCTCGCGGCGGTGCCTTCGCGCGCGGTCTTGGAGATCCACGAGGAGGGGCTCGTTCTCGCAAGCGGCGAAACCCTCGAGGGGAGCATCGTTGCCAGCGGCGAGATCGTCCGCATCGACGGCACCATCGACGGCAACCTGGTCGCGTTCGCCGAGCAGCTCGAGGTCCGTGGGCGCGTGACGGGGCTCTTGATCTCGATGGCGCGCGAGACCGAGATCACCGGCACCATCGACGGCACCCTGGTCATGGTGGGTGAGGACCTCCACCTCGAGGGCGAGGCCCGCAGTACGGTGCTGACCGCCGGCGATCGCATCGCCATCGAAGAAGAGGCCCGCATCGCCAGCGACCTGGTGGCCTTCGGGGCCGACGTCGTGATGGAAGGCACGGTGGGTCGCGACTTCATCTCGTTGTCCGAGAAGGTGCGCCTGCTGGGGTCCGTGGGCCGCGATGCCGAACTCTTCGTCGAGCGCGGTGCCGTCGAGTCGAGCGCCCAGGTCGCGGGGGCCGTGGCCTGGCACACCTGGAACCCCGACGACGTCCGCGTGGATGCGGGCGCCACGGTCGGCGGCGGGGCGACGACCACCGTGGTCGAGCACGATCGGCCCGGGTACTGGTCGCGCTACACGAGCGCGAGCTTCTACTTCTGGATCCTGATCCGTGTGGCGGCGGCCTTCGGTGTGGGCCTGCTGGTCTACGCGCTCTTCCCCAGACTGTTCGGTGGGGCCATCCCCGACGGGCGCGACTTCTTCGTGTCCATGGGCAAGGGCTTCGTCGTGCTGCTGGTGACGCCCGCAGTCATCGTGCTGCTCGCGCTCACGTTGGTCGGAATGCCCGCGGCGCTGATCCTCGCCGGGGTGCTGCTGGCCGCGATCTACCTGGCGGGCATCCTGGTGGCGGCCCTGATCGGCCTGTCGATCACGCGCCCGGCCGGCGACACCCTGCGCGACTTCGGCGTGGCCCTGATCACCGGCCTCGGCGTGCTGGCGGTGGGCACGCTGATCCCCGGCCTGGGTGTGTTGCTGCACGTGGTCGTGGCGATGGTCGGCCTGGGCCTCCTGATCGACCGCGCCCGCGCCGTCTGGCAACGCTCCACCGCCATCGCCTAGCGACGCGAACCTACTCGCGGGCGAGGGCGGTGGCGAGGGCTTCGATGCGGGCTCGGCGAACCGGGTCGGGCTCTTTGGGGGCCAGCGAGGCGACGATGCGGGACAGTCGTCCCGCGGTCGCCTGCGCGCCCAGCTTGTTGCCCTGGCCCGCGTCCTGGAAGAAGTCCAGGATCGCGTCGCGCAGGTTCGGGTCCTGGATCTCGCCGTAGGCGCGCCATGGGATCGCGGCGAGCTTGGCGGTTCGAAAGCCGGCCGACACGAATCCCATGTCGGCGTTGCCGCGTGAGGTCTCGCCGCGGTAGTTGAGCTCGAAGTAGGCCATCGCCACGGCGTTGAGCGCGTCGTAGTTGCGGCGATCGACCGGCGCGTGCTCGAGATGCAGCCGGATCCTGCGGGTGGGGGGCTCGTCGCTTCGACCCGGGTCGAGGACCACGGCAAAGAAATCCGGGTAGCGCGGCTGGAGATCGTCGAGCACGCGGTCCTGTCCCACGATGTCCCAGTGGCTGCCGCTGTCGGCGAGCCGGTAGCGCATCGCATCGGCATCGGTGCCGCCCACCTGGCTGCTGGCGCAGGCCAAAGCCCAGGCTGCGTGGGCGATGCACACGAGCGAGATCCGCCAGGGGCGGGTGGGGCGCATGAGCGATCCTCCGTGCGGGACCGTAACCCGCCGCGGTGCCCGAACGTAACCCGCGAAACCCTGGAGGTTCCGATGACCCGCACCGCACCCCGTCCGTCTGCACTCCTGTTGGCCCTGTTCGGCGCCACGCTTCTGGTGCTGGCCGCCGCGCTGGGGCTGGCGCGTGGCGCCATGGCGGCCGAGGCCGAAGGCCCGCTCGTCGTGAAGATCCACGCGGATTGGTGCGGGACCTGCCGCGCCATGACGCCCTCCTGGGACCGCGCGGCCGAGACGCTGGGCGGGGATGCGCGCTTCGTCGTCCTCGACGTGACCGGCGCCGAGCAGGTCGAGGCGTCGCGCCGCGAGGCCGAGGCCCTGGGCATCGAAGCGTTCTTCGAGGGCTACAAGGCCAAGACCGGAACCGTGGGCATCCTGGGGGCGGATGGGAAGCCGGCCCAGACGTTCAAGGGCGAGGTCGATCTCGACGCCCTGCGTGCCGCGCTCGCGAGTGCCGGCGCCTAGCCGGCGACGCGCTGCGCATGACCGCGATGCAGGCATCCCTCGCGTTGCCCGGTCCCGTACCTCTGTGGCGCCATCCGGCGTTCCGCTGGACGCTGCTGCTGGCGGGGCTGACGACGCTGCTGGTCCTGTGGCGCTGGGACGCGGCGGCCGACCTGCTGTTTCGCGTCGAGACGCAGCTCTCGGGTCTTCTGCCGCGCGACTGGATCGCGAGCGCTGGCACCTTCGTGCTACCGGCGCTGGCTTTCGGCGGGGGACTGCTGGCGAGTCTTTCGCCCTGCGTGCTTCCCCTGGTGCCGATCAACGTGGCGCTGATCGGCGCGGGCGACGTGCGCGGGTGGCGGGCGGTGGCGCGCTCGGGCGCCTTCGTGCTGGGGGCAGCGCTGGCGCTCTCGGCGCTCGGCCTGTTCGCCGACCTGGCGGGCTTCCTGCTGATCGAGCAGCGCGGACCGGTCTTCCTCGGGGCCGGCATGCTGCTCGTTTTGCTGGGTCTCGCCTTCCTCGAGGTGGTGCCGCTGCCGCTCTCGGGACGCGCGCCGGGTGGCGCCCGGGCCTTTGGCCCGCTGCTGACCGGCAGCGTGTTCGCGCTGGTCACCACGCCCTGTGCGAGCCCGCTGCTGGCGGCCGTTCTGACCGCCGCCACGGCCCTGGCGATCCCCGGGCTCACCGTCGTCACCATGGTCGCCTTCTCCCTCGGCTACACGGCGTTGGTCTTCGCAGCCGGGGTGATGGGCGGCGGGCTGGTCGCGCGCCTTCGTCAGCGCTCCTTCGAGGCGCCCCGGGCGGCGGCGGCGGCCGCGTTGCTGGCGGCCGGGGTCGGCTTCGGGGTGCTGGGTCTCCGCTGGTTCTGACCGCGCCCTTGGTCTCCGGGCTCGAGCCGCGCGAGCCGGGGAAGGGCGGGCAGGCGCTGGGTGAAGCCACCTCGGGTAGGCTCTCTGCGAGTCCCCGTCGGCCCCTCGTGCAGGAACTCCGGAGGCCTCCGGAACGTATGTCCCAGAAGCCGTCCGAACCGTCGGAAGAAGCCCGCGAACGGGCCGAACGGTGGCGGGCGTGGATGATCGCCGCCCAGCAGGGCGACGCCGCCGCCTACCAGCAACTGCTGGACGGCCTGCTGCCGTTCGTCCGAGGCATCGCGCGGGGGCGGCTGGGAGGCGACGCTGCCGCCGCCGACGACGTGGCCCAGGAGGTGCTCCTGTCCATCCATACGGCCCGCCATACCTATCGCTCCGAGCGGCCCCTCTTGCCGTGGGTGCGCGCGATCGTTCGCAACGCGGTGATCGACTTCGCGAGAAAGCGCACCCGCAAGCGCGAGGTCGGGATCGAAGCCGCCGAGCACGCCGCGGGACCCGAGCGCGACCCCCTGGCCGGGCGCATCTCGCCGGGAATCCAGCGCGCTCTTGCGCAGCTGCCCGATGCGCAGCGCCGCGCGGTCGTGCTGCTCAAGGTCGAAGGACTCAGCGTGGCCGAGGCCGCCGAACGCGAAGGCGCCACGCCGGGCGCAATCAAACTCCGCGCCCATCGGGGCTACCGTGCCCTGCGGGACCTTCTCGGAAGGGAATCGTGGTGAGCGACCCGAGCCCCGAAGCCGATCTGATTCGCGCCCTCGCGAACGACCTCGAGCCGGTGCGCCCGATTCCGCCGCTGCGGGTGATGGTGGCGATCGTGGTGGGCGTGTGGGCGCTGGCCGCCGTGGCGGGTGTGGTGGCACTGGGTGTCGCGCCCGACTTCTTCGACATGCTGCTCCACGACGTCGGCACGGCGCTCGTGTTCTCCGGCCTGGGTTTGACCGGGCTCGGGGGTCTGGTCGCGGTGCTCGCGGCTGGCGTGCCGGGTCGGGAGACGGCCGTCAAGGTGGGGTTCACGGCGGCCGCGTTGGGCATGGCTGCCGCGGCCGGCACGGGCACGCTGCTGCTCCTCCAGAGTCCGCTTCTCGAGCCGCCGGTCTCGGCGACGCACCACCTGGCGTGTCTGGCCCGGGCAGCGATGGTGGCGGTCGTGCCGGCGCTGTCGATCATGTGGTTCGCGGGCCGCGCGGCGCCGCATCGGCCGCTGGTGCTGGTGCTGGCCGCCGGCGCGAGCATGGCCGCGCTCGGGGCGGTGACGGCGCAGGCCAGCTGCTACCTGGACGACGTGCGTCACCTCATGATCGGCCACATTGCCGCGCCGGTGCTTCTGGCGGTGGTTCTTTCGCTGCCGCTGCTCGTCGCGCTTCGCCGCTTCCGGAGCTAGCGCTTGCGCGAGCGGCTCGCTGCGCTCGTTGCGCCCGCGCTGCTCGTCGTCGTCGCGTGCGCACAGATCGGGCTGGCCTTCGGAGCTGGGCTCTCGCCGTGGAAGGGCGGCGGCTTCGGCATGTTCGCCAGCACCGACCACAGCGGCTTCCGCCTGCTGCGGGCCGCGGCGCTCGATGCCAGCGGCGAGCATCCGATCCCGTTTCCCCCGCATCTCGCGCCCGATCGACGGCTGGCGCGCGAGCTTCCCACGGCGGGCCGCTTGCGCGCGTTGGGCGAGGCGCTCGCGGCCGAGGTTCCCACGGCGCATGCGGTACGCGTGACGGTCTGGCGCACGGTCTTCGACCAGGAAGACCTTCGACCCGAACTCGAACTCCTGGCGAGCGTCACCGTTGCGGGCGAAGGCGTCGCGCCATGAGTGCGCCCGTCCACGTCGGATTCCGGCGGGCGCTCCTCCGCGCGCTGCGCGAGGCCACGGGTCTCGATCTCGCCCTGCGCCTGCTGGCCGTGGCGCTGCTACTCGACACCTCGCTTCAGTGGTTCGAGCGGCTGCCCGTGCTGGCGCTCGCCGGCACGGCCCTGTTGCTGCCGGGCATGCTGCGCTCGAGAGTGGTGTGGGGCGGGCTCACGCTGCTCACCACGGCGGCGGTGGTCGTCCACTGGCCCTTCGGCGACAACCACGACTACCTCCAGGCCCTGGCCTGTCTGGCGGCCACGTCGGCACTGCTCACGTCCCAGCCCGATCGCGTGTTCGCGACCAGTGCGCGCTGGCTCGTCGGCCTGTGCTTCGGGTTCGCCGCGCTCTGGAAGCTTGGACTCTCTCCCGACTTCGTCGATGGTCGCTTCATGCGGGTGACACTGCTCACCGACTCGCGCTTCGAAGACCTGGCCGTCCTGGCGGGGCCCATGACCTGGGAGCGTTGGGAGGCGAACGGTGATCTCCTGCGCGAGACCGTGGCCGGACACCACGACTGGCGGGAGGGCGGCTTCGACGAGCCCGAGAACCTGCGGCGCTTCGCCTGGGTCGCCACGGCCTACACCGGTGCGCTCGAGGCGTGGATGGCGCTCGCGTTCCTCTGGCCACGCGGCCGCGGCCTGTCGCGAACGCGCGACGCGGCACTGCTGCTGTTTGCGATCACCACCTATCCGTTCGCCACCGTGCGGGGCTTCGGCTGGGTGCTGATGGCGCTCGGCGCCGGGCAGAGCGACCGCTGGCCCGTCCGCGCCGCCTACCTGGTCACGTTCGTGCTGATCGAGGCCTACCGCAGCGTCCCCTGGAGCGAGGCACTGGTGCAGTCCCTGGGCCGCGGCTAGCCGGGAACGCCCATCCCCTTCACCACTGCCGGGCGGTCGCCGATGCGGTTCAGCCAGGCGACCACGCGGTCGTGCTTCAAGAGCCCCGGGAAGCCGAGGTCGAGGGGGAACTTGAGCCAGGGGTAGTGCATGATGTCGCCGATCGAGTAGTCGCCGGCGAGGTAGTCGCGGCCGTCGGCCAGGATGCGGTCGAGCACGCCGAACAGCCGCTCCATCTCGCCCTGGAAGATGTCGATCATCTCCTGGTTCTTCTCGCCCTCCTTGCGGAGTGCGGCGCCCAGGCGCCCCAGGTTCGGGCCGACCCCGCCCGTCTGGAAGAACGCGTACTGGATCGCCTCCAGGCGCCGCTTCGGGTCCTTGGGCAGGATGAGGCCCTCGGGGTCGTGCCGTTCGCCCAGGTGCAGGAGGATCGCGCCCGACTCCCAGACCACGATGTCGTCGTCGCGCAGCACGGGGATCTTGTGGTTGGGATTCATCGCCAGGAAGTCGGGCTGCTTCTGCTCGTCCGCCGCGAGATCGATGGCCTGCACCTCGTAGGGCAGGCCGAGCTCCTCGAGCGCGATCGAGATCTTGCGTCCGTTCGGGGTCGGTCCGGTGTAGAGCGTGATCATGGGTTCCTCGTCGGCGCGCGCCGTGGGTGGTTCTAGAGGCCTGCGTCGAGCTCGCTCTGCCCGTCGGTGCCCCACCAGCTGGCGGTCAGCTTGAGGCTCGGCCGGTCGGCGCGGCTCTCGATCTCTTCGAAGGTGCGCTTGTAGCCCGTGTGCCGGATGCGCCAGCGGCCGTCGGCGCCCTTCTCGTAGACGTCCTCGTAGAACGCCGCGCCCCGGATCGTGATGCCGAAGCGCGTGTCGATCACGATGTCCTCGAGCTTCCAGGTTCCTCGCGCCCGGGTCTCGGACTCGAGGTGGATCTCGGGGTGGCCCACGTGGTGACTCGAGAGGAAGGACTCGCTGCCCATGGCCTTCTCGAGAAAGCCCACGATCGCCTCGCGCCCGTCGAAGGCGTACTTGCCCCCGCTGTAGGCGGCCGTGGCGTCCTCGGTGAAGCAGTCGCGAATCTCGCTCCAGTTCTTCGTGTCCAGGCAGCGCATGTAGGCGTACTTGGTCTGCTTGATGGCTTCGAGCGCAACGAGGTCCATGGCGTCTCCGATCGGTCCCGGTGGGAGGCTGGGTCCCGGCGGGAGGGTGCGTGCGGTCCCGGCAGGAGGAAGCGAAGGATACAACAGCGCCGACGACGCAGGGCAGGGCGACTAGGGCACCGCGTGCGCACGAGACGCGTGTCTCCGCGTGCTAGCCTCCTCCGGTCATGAGCAAGCCGCGTTGGAAGCACTTCACGCTCGAAGACGTCGTCGCTCGCCAGCGCGACTCCCAGGTGCCGTACCACGAGTTCCTGCGGGTGCCCGCGCTCTCGTGCGGCATCTACCACCTGAAGGCCGGCGCCAAGGATCTGCAGCATCCGCACGACGAGGACGAGGTCTACTACGTCCTGTCTGGGAGCGGCCGTGTGCGGATCGAGGACGAAGAGCGCCAGGTCGGGCCCGGGTCCATCCTCTACGTGCAGGCGACCTCCGAGCACGGGTTCTTCGAGATCGACCACGACATGACGCTGCTGGTGTTCTTCGCGAGCGGCGGTCCGGACGTCCCGTGAGCGGGCGCGCTTCGGTCGTCCTTGCGTGCATCGTGGGCTGCGTGGTGGCGCTCCAGCTGGCCTGCGCCCCCCCGCCCGAAGACGCCGTCGGCGAAGCCGCGCGGCACTTCTGGTCGGCCCTGCGCGCCGGCGACACCGATCGGGCAGCCGCGGTCGCGCTGCCCATCGCGCCCGAGCGCTTGAGCGATCTGGCCGAGGCGCGGCCGCTCGAAGCACTCGCGCTGCACGAGACGATGGTGGGCGACGCCCAGGCCGCCATCGAGACGAGCCTGCCCACGGGCGACCCGGCCGAACCGCTGCGCTTCATGACCCATCTGGTCGAGACCGAGCAGGGTTGGCGGGTGGATGCCGAACGCACGGCGTCCGAGTTGCGCACGGCGTCGCTCGCGCGTGGCGTGCTGGCGGCCGAGGAGTCGATCCGCGAGACCAGCCGCGCGCTGGGCGAGGCGATCGCGCGTGGCGCGCGCGACGCCTCGCGCGCCCTGGAGGAGGCGGTGGAGGCCTGGGAGCGAGAGTTCGACGCGACGCGCCCCGAGCCGGCGCCGCCCGGCGGGCCCGACGAGCCTTCGGAGGAGGAGCCCCCCTCGCGACCGACCGAGCGACGTCTGTAGTGGAGAAGCTGGTCTACCTCCTCTGGAAGCCCGTGTCGCAGGACCACGCCGACTTCGAACAGGCGCTGCTCGGCCCCGTTTCCAAGGACCTCGTGGCCCAGGGTAGCCGCGGCCTCCATGTGAACGTCGTGGAGCCCGCGCTGGCCGAGGCGCGTCTCACGCGACAGACGCCGCCGCTGGACGGCCTCGCCTCGTTCTGGCTGCCCTGCGCCGACGACCGCGGCCCGCTGGAGGCGGTGCTGCGCGCCGCCACGTCTCGGCTTGCGGGCTACGCCGTGCTCGAGTCGTCGGTGCTGCCCCACGCAGCGGGCCCGGGCCGCGGGGCCGGCATCGACGTGGTGGCGCTGCTGGAGCGCCCCGAAGCCATGACGCGAGAAGCCTGGCTGGACCGCTGGTTCGTGCACCATCGCGCCGTGGCACTCGAGACCCAGGCGACGTTTCTCTACGTGCGCAACGTCGTGGTGCGCGCGCTGACCGAAGGCGCGCCGCCCTACGAGGGAATCGTCGAGGAGGGGTTCGCCGAGGACGCCGTGCTCGACAAGCAGAAGTGGTACGACGCCGAGGGTGACCCCGAACGGATGCGCGCCCACCTCGGGCGCATGGTCGCCAGCTGCAAGACCTTCCTCGAGCTCGATCGGGTCGAGTCCCACCCGACCCGGCTTCACCGCATCCAGGACTGACGGGGCCTCGGAGAGAGCATTGGCCGGACGACTCGAGGGCAAGGTGGCCTTGGTGACGGGTGCCGCGCGGGGTACGGGTGAGGTGATCGCTCGGCGCTTCGTCGACGAGGGCGCTCGGGTCGCCATCGGCGACGTGCTCGACGAGCCGGCGGCGCAGGTGGCTGCGTCGCTCGGCGACGCGGCGATGGCACTGCACCTCGACGTCACGTCACCCGAAGACTGGCGGGCGGCGGTGGACGCGACCGTGGCGCGCTTCGGCAAGCTCGACGTGCTGGTGAACAACGCGGCGGTGTTGCACCTGGCCGCGCTCGAAGACACGCCGCCGGACGCCTTCGAACGGCTGCTTCGCGTGAACCTGATGGGCCCCTTCCTGGGCATGCAGGCCGCGGCCCCGGCGCTGCGCGACGCTGGGCGCGGCGCCATCGTGAACGTGGGCTCCGTCGATGCCCTGCAGGGCAAGAACGGCGTGGCCGCGTATGCGGCCAGCAAGTGGGGCCTGCGCGGACTGGCCAAGGTGGCCGCCGTCGAGCTCGGTCGGGGCGGGACGCGCGTGAACACCGTCTGCCCCGAGGCGGGCAGCGGCGACATGATCCGCCCGTACGTGCCAGAGGGTGTGGACCCCGAGTTCGTCCACGGGCTGGGGCAGCCCTTCCTGCGCTACCAGCGCGACCGAGAGCACGGCGAGCGCCTGGGCGACGTGGCGAACATGGTGCTCTTCCTCGCGTCGGACGAGAGTCTCTCGTGCACCGGCAGCGACTTCGCCGTGGACAGCGGCAACACCGAACTCAACCGCGTGAAGGGGGCGCCGGGCGCCTAGCATGCGGACGGGCCTGCGATCCGCCGGTGAGGTGTCGCGCTACGACGAAGAGGCGCAGGTCGTCGTCGTCGGGCTGGGCGCGGCGGGTGCGGCCACGGCTCTCGAGGCCCGCAGCACCGGCGCCAGCGTGATCGCGCTCGAGCGTGCGGCCGGGGGCGGCGGCACGTCGGCCATGTCCGGGGGTGTGCTCTACCTCGGCGGGGGGACGGCGCTCCAGAAGGCCTGCGGTTTCGAGGACAGCCCCGAAGCCATGTACGCCTACTTGATGGCGTCGGTGGGCGAGGCCCCGGACGAGCCGAAGGTGCGCTCCTACGTCGATGGCAGCGTCGAGCACTACGACTGGCTCGTGGCCCAGGGGGTTCCCTTCAACCCCGTGTTCCACCACGGGGTGAGCGGCGAGCCGGCCAACGACGACGGGCTGGTGTGGTCGGGCAACGAGCGCATCTGGCCGTTCGTCGAGCAGGCGGTGCCGGCGCCGCGCGGCCACGTGCCCGCACGCAACCATCAGGCCGGGCCGCTGCTGATGGAAAAGCTGCTGCAGGCGGTGGCGGCGAGCGGCGCGCAGGTGCGTGCGGACCACCGAACGCTCGCGCTGGTGATCGATGCCGACGGCCGGATCGAGGGCGTGATCGCCAGCCACTTCGGCGAGGAGCGCGCGATCCGCGCCCGCGGCGGCGTGGTGCTCGCCACGGGCGGGTTCATCCAGGACGACGACATGCTGCGCGCCCATGCACCGATGCTGCGCCGCTGCTCGTTCCGCGTGGGGGCCGAGGGCGACGACGGCAGCGGCATTCGGCTCGGCATGGCCGCGGGGGCCGCCACCCTGCACATGGATGCCGGTTCGATCTCCCTGCCCGTGACGCAGCCCTGGGGCCTCAAGCGCGGCATCCTGGTCGACGCCACGGGCAGTCGCTTCATCAACGAGGACGCCTACTACGGGCGCCTGGGCGAGCACGCGCTCTACCGGCACGAGGGCCGGGCTTGGCTGGTGCTCGACGAAGCCACCTTCGAGCGCGTGGACTACCCGCGCGAGGTGGCCGCGGTGGGCGAGACGCCCGAAGAGCTCGAGGGCGAACTCGGGCTTCCGGCGGGAAGCCTGGCGGCGACCCTGGCGCTCTACAACCGCCATGCCGCCGACGGCCACGACCCGGTCCACCACAAGCTCCCCGAGTACGTGACGCCGCTGGTGGAGCCGCCCTTCGGTGCCTACGACTGCACCGTGGAGAGTTCGCTGTACGCGGCCTTCACCCTGGGTGGGCTGCACACGCGTACCGACGGCGCGGTACTCGACCCGGAGGGCACGCCGATCCCCGGCCTCTTTGCCGCGGGCCGCGCGACTTCGGGCATTGCGGTGGGCGGCTACTCGAGCGGCCTTTCGCTGGGGGATGGCACCTGGTTCGGGCGCCTGGCGGGCCGCGCCGCCGCGGCGGCTCGAACGTAGACCGCTAGACGGCGCTCGCGAGCTCGCGGTAGAGGGTGGCCAGGGCCGCGGCGCGCGCCGGCATCGAGAATCGCGCCACGGCGTCGGCGTGGGCGGCCTCGCCCATGCGGCGGGCTTCGTCGGGTTGGTCGAGAAGCCGGCGAATCAAGGCCGCCACGGCCGCGGCGTCGTCGGGAGACTCGGCCACGAAGCCCGTGCGGCCGTGGTCGATCAGTTCGTGCCCGATGCCGTCGAGCGGGCTCACGATGCACGGCAGCCCCGTGGCCATGGCCTCGATGGTGACGTTGCCGAGGCCCTCGCGGCGCGAGAGGAACACGAACAGGTCGGAGGCCGCGTAGTAGCGCTCGAGGTCGTCCACGCGCCCGGTGAACATCACCGTGCCCGCTACGCCGGGTGCGTCGGCTTGGGCGCGCAGGCTGCGCGGCGTGGGGTCGTCGTAGGGCAGGCCCTCGGCGGGCGTCGCCGGGCCCACCACCAGCAACCGATCGCGCTCGGGATCGGGGCCCAGCGCCTGCCAGGCGTCGAGCAGCCGATCCATGCCCTTGCGGTGGATGAGCGCACCCGCCGTCACCACCACGCGGCCGTCGGGCGGAAGCCCCAGCTCGCCGCGCAGGCTGCGCCGCGCCTCGGGGGCGACCGGCCGGAACCGTTCGAGGTCGACGCCGGTGTGGACGCAGTGGAAGCGTTCCTCGGGAACCCCCGCTTCGCGGATGCTCGGCCGGAACGCGTTGGTGATGCCGGTCCACGCGGCGAGCCGCCGCATCAGCCGCAGCTTGGTGGCGCCGAACGCATAGCGAGAGATCGAGACGGGGTCGTCGGAGCCGAGCAGCACCATCTCGAAGAGCGCGGGCAGCCCGACGCGGTCCAGATACGGAAGGTTGAGGGTGAACTCGAGCCCCTGGTTGATCGAGTGCACCACGTCGTACTCGCCGTGGTGGCGGCGCAGGTGCCGGCGCAGCGAGATCAGGCGGCGAAGCGTGGAGAGGGGGCCCTCGCCCCGATCGAGGATCCGGTGGACGGGCGCCGGGTCGTCGCCCGCGGACCAGGCCAGCTCGGGAGGGGGCTCGAACGCAATCACCGTGGGGGCGATGCCCTCCGCCAGAAGGTGCGGCAGCGAGCGGTGGATCTGGATCCCATGGCCGGTGAACTCCGGCGCATAGCGGCCGGCCAGGATGCAGACGCGAACCGTCTCGGCCAATGGGTCTCCTCTCGATGCCGCTGCCCGCGTCCGCGCCCACTGCTGGCGCGGCCCGAGAGCATACCCCCGAGGATCGGCAGGCTGGCGGCGATGGTGCACGATTTTTGCTCCGCGAGCCGGGGGCGCCTGGCGCGGTATGCTGCGCCGCGCCAGGAGGAGGCCCGATGCGCGGATTCGATCGACCCGGAGAACGGTCCTGGGAGTCCCCCGAGTGCACGGGGTTCGGGCGCCTCACCTCGCGGAGCCCGCTGGTGCCCTTCCCGGACGCCGAATCGGCCGCGATGGGGGATCGCGAGCGCTCCCCGTGGCACGTGTCCTTGGACGGCGATTGGCGTTTCGCCCTGTTCGACCACCCCGACGCCATTCCTCAGGGCGTCGAGCGCGCCGACTTCGACGATGCCGCCTGGACCTCGCTCGAGGTGCCTGGCAACTGGACCGTCCAGGGCTTCGACCGCCCCCACTACACCAACGTCCAGATGCCCTTCCCGGAGCGGCCGCCGAAGGTTCCCGAGGAAAACCCTACGGGCGTCTACCGGCGCCGCTTCTCGCTGCCGAAGGGCCTCGCCAACCGCCGCGTGGTGCTGCACTTCGGCGGCGCGGAGAGCGTGCTCTACGTCTGGGTCAATGGTGAGCCCATCGGCTACGCCAAGGACTCGCGGCTGGCCAGCGAGTTCGACGTGACGCGCGCGCTGGTGCCGGGCGAGAACCTCGTGGTGGCCGTGGTCGTGCGCTGGTCGGACGCGAGCTTCATCGAGGACCAGGACCACTGGTGGATGGCAGGCCTGCACCGGGAGGTCCGTCTCTACGCAACGGGTCACACGTGGCTCGCCGACCTTCGGGTCCAGGCCGACTACGACCCCGACGACGGCCGGGGGCGTCTCTCGGTCGCCGCGCTGCTCGGGGCCAGCGAGGGCGACGCCGACGGCTGGTCGGTCGAGGCGATGCTCTACGACCCGAAGGGCCGACCGGCGCTGCGCGAGCCGCTGCGCGGCCAGGTGCGGCACCGGGGCAACCCGTACCTGTTCACCGGTGACCGGGTCCCGCTTCTCGCAGAGCTGCCCCGGGTGCAGCCTTGGTCGGCCGAGTCGCCGGCCCTCTATCGGCTGGTGGTCTCGTTGCGCGATCCCGAAGGTCGCTGCGGAGAGGCCGTGAGCGAGCGCGTGGGATTCCGTCGGGTGGAGGTCGCGGACCGCGAGCTGCGCATCAACGGCCGGGCCGTCCTCATCAAGGGCGTGAACCGCCACGACCACGACGAGGTGCACGGCAAGGCCGTGAGCCGAGAGGCCATGCGGGCCGACCTGGTGCTGATGAAGCAGTTCAACTTCAATGCCGTCCGCACTGCGCACTACCCGAACGACCCGCACCTGCTCGACCTGTGCGACGAGCTGGGCCTCTACGTGATCGACGAGGCCAATGTCGAGAGCCACGCCCACCTGCGCAGCCTGTCGGATGATCCGCGCTATCTGCCGCCGCTGCTCGATCGGGTGGAGCGCATGGTGCGGCGGGACGAGAACCACGCGTGCGTGATCGCCTGGTCGCTCGGCAACGAGAGCGGCCACGGCGCGGCCCACGGAGCCATGGCCGGGTTCGTGCGCCGCTACGACCCGTCTCGCCCCATCCACTACGAGGGCGCCCTCGAATTCGGGCTGTCCCCGGCGCGGCTCACCACCGACCTGGTGTGCCCGATGTACGCGCCCATCGACGCCATCGTGAAGTGGGCCCGCGAGACGAAAGACGACCGGCCGCTGATCCTCTGCGAGTACTCGCACGCGATGGGGAACAGCAACGGCACCCTGGCCGAGTACTTCGAAGCCTTCGAGCGTCATCGCGGCCTGCAGGGCGGCTTCATCTGGGACTGGATGGACCAGGGCCTGAAGGTCGAGGAGGCCGACGGGACGACCTGGTGGGCGTACGGGGGCGACTTCGGCGACGAGCCCAACGACGAGAACTTCAACATCAACGGCCTCGTCTGGCCGGACCGCACGCCGCACCCGGCGATGTGGGAGTTCAAGAAGCTCGCGCAACCGATCCGCGTGATCGCGCGCGACCTGCGGCGCGGGCGGATCCGCGTGAAGAGCGCCCTCGACTTCGTCGATACGTCGTTCCTGCGAGGTCGCTACGAGCTGAAGGTGGACGGCCGGGTGGTCCAGCGGGGTCGCCTGCCGCGACTGGTGATCGCGCCGGGAGAGCACGCGGACGTCTCCCTGCCGATTCGCCGCCCCCCGCTCTCGCGCGGCGAAGAGGTGCACCTCGACGTCCGGTTCGAGACGGCCCGTGATCTGGACTGGGCGCCGCGGGGTCATGTGGTGGCCAGCGAGCAGCTCGAGGTGCCGTGGCAGGCGCGGGGCCCGCGCGACCGGCGCCAGAAGGCCCCCGCGCCGCTCGAGGTCGAGCAGGGCGCCGACGTCGTGCGCGTGGCGGGCGACGGCTTCGGCTTTGCGTTCGACGCCGAGACCGGCGTGCTCTCCCACGCCATGCGCGGGGCCGTGTCGCTGCTGGCCGAGCCGCTGTCGCTCTGTCTCTGGCGCGCACCCACCGACAACGACCGGCTCCTGCGTCCCGACTTCCAGCGCGGGTCGGCGTGGCTGCGTTGGCTCGATCTCGGCCTCGATCGCATCGAGCTGGCGCGCTGCGACACCGCCGTACGCCGGCGAGGCGATCACGTGGCGATCGTGTCGCGGCGCGAGCTGCAGGTGGGCGACCCTGCCGTCGTCGTCGAGCATCGCGAGTCGGCGCAGGTCGAGCCCGGCGGCTTCGTGCGTTTGTCCCACACGGTGTCGATCCCCGAGGAACTCGGAGACCTGCCGCGCCTCGGCGTCTCGTTCTCTGCGCGCTCCGGCCTCGAGAACCTCTCCTGGTTCGGCCGGGGGCCGCACGAGAACTACGACGACCGCAAGGCGGGGGCGCACCTGGGCCGCTGGGAGAGCACGGTCACCGAGCAGTTCGTTCCCTACATCCGGCCCCAGGAGAACGGCAACAAGACCGGCACGCGTTGGTTCTCGCTACGGCCGGACGCCGGGCCGGGTCTGCTGGTTGCGGCCGATCGCGCGCCCGTCGAATTCGGCGCGAGCCACTACCGAGCCGAAGACCTCCACGCCGCGCGCCACCCCCACGAGCTGGTGGCTCGCCCGGAGGTGTGCGTGCACGTCGATGCGCGGCAGCGCGGTCTGGGGACGGGCTCCTGCGGGCCCGACACCCTGTCGCGTTACCGCATCCGTCCCGGAACCCACCGCTTCGGCCTGCGCCTGCGCGCGCTGGCGCCGTCCGAGGAAGCGGCGCGCCTGGCGCGGCGCGACCCGTTCGCGGCGAAGGGTTCGCGGTGAGGCGGCGCTTGCGACGGCGGGCGGTGAACGCGCGATGAAGCCCACGCCTGTGAATCGGCGGGTTCAGGCCGATCCTGGGAGCGTGAAGGAGGCGGGATGACGGCCCGACGGTTTCGAAGCGGCGCGTGGGGCGCCGTGGCGCTGATCGCCCTGCCGCTGGTGCTCCTGGGCGGCGGCTGCGATCGCTATCGCGCGCGACCCGAGGCGCAGGAGGCCAAAGCACCCGCTCCGCGTCCGGCGTCGGTCTCGGGAACCCTGCGCGTGAGCGCCTACGGTGCAGCGGGCTCGACCGAAGCCCTGGGCCACGTCCACACCTGGGTGAACGGCCTGCACTACGGCGGCATGGAGGACAACGACCTCCGCGGCTTCCTCGACGGTCGCTTCATCTACGGCTGGAACCAGCCGCGACAGGTGCACAATCGCATGGGGCGCCGCGGCTCGCGCCCGCGCTGGGGCGAGACGGAGCTGTTCCGCACGCTGATGCGCTGGGACGGGATCGACCTGCCCGAGCGCGCGCGCGTGACGGAAGCGCGCATCGAGATCGCCGTCGAAGAGACGCCCAAACGTCCGGTCGACGTGATGCTCTACGAAGTTCGCGGGGACTGGAACCCCGGCGAGGGGGGCGAGCGCAAGGACAACACGAGCCCGCCGCTACCGGGCGAAGTGTGGTGGGGCGAGCGCGCTGCCGGGCAGGAGCCCTGGGGTTTTCCGGGCGCGGGTTGGGCCGACGAGGCCGACCCGCGCGCCGACACGCCGGTCTCGGCACTCGCACAGACCCGCGTCGAGCAGAAGCAGGAGTCGTTCGTGCTGGGCTCCGAGGCACTCGCTCAGCTCATCGAGCGACGCGCGCGCGCGGGCCAGCCCCTCGACCTGATGCTCAAGGTGTCGGACGACGACGAGGACACCCCGGGTACGGTGCTCTACATCTACGCCGGCAACCACGGCGATCGGCGCAACGAGGCCCGACGCCCCCGACTGGTCGTGGGTTGGGAGGCCCCCCAGGAGATCGCGCGACTCGAACGGCCGCTGCTGCTCGAGCACGATCGCACCGCCGTGCTGCCGAGACTCGCTGCGCCCGGCGCTCGCCGTGTGGCCGTTTCCTTCGAGGCCGTACCGGGATCGGAGTCACCCCTCTTGAGCATCCGTGGGGGCGCAGCTGGGGAAGCACCGTCGCCCTGGCAGAGTGCGGCACTGCCTCGAAGCGTCGACTGGGACTGGGTCGAGGTCCGCGCCCAGGCGTCGATCGATCCCGTGATGCTCGGCGAGGCCTTCGAGACGGGCTTTCGCGACACCTGGGTGCGTACGGCTCCGCCGGAAGAGCAGGCGGTGCGCTTCACGTTCGTGGCGCCTTCGGGCAAGACACACCCGATCGTCGCGGACTACGAGGGGGACTACACCTGGAAGGTCGCCTTCGTGCCCGACGAGCTCGGGAGGCACACCTACCGCTTCGAGCACGACTTCCTGAAGCGCACGTACTACAGCGCCGACGGCCAGTTCGACGTGGTGGTGGGGGATCTCGATCACGTGGAGCGCGCCCTCCGTGCCCTGCTCGACCGCGTGGGCGACTCGGAGGGCTCGGACGCGGAGATCCGCGAGGAGGCGCCGCTGTTCTGGCGGTTGGAGCGCGCGCTCTATCAGCAGGCCACCCCGGAGCAGATGGAGGGCCCCGTCGGCGAGCGCCTCTACGCGCTGCTCACCGAGATCCGCGCGGCGCTGTCGGGCCGGGCGGTGCCCGACGAAGCCGTTCCGAAGCCCATGCGCCGGGACTTTTGAGCCTGGCTTCGCGTGCCCTGCGGGCGCCGGTCTGCGCCCCCTTCAGCGTTGCGGACGGTCGTGCCAGCCGTTCGGGATCTTCGGGAAGCGCGGGTCGCGCTGCCACGGGATCACGTCGCTCGTCTCGAGCAACCAGGCCAGCACCCGGTCGCGAAGTGTGCGAACCGTCTCGCGGTGCTCGGGCAGGTCTGCCAGGTTCCGCGTCTCGTCGGGGTCGGTGACACGGTCGTAGAGTTCGTCCCCCTCGTAGAGGCGGTACACGTAGGTGTGGGTCGCGTCGCGCAGGGCGATGGCCTTGCCCACGGTCCGCGGCGACTCGTGCTGCAGCTCGCCCTTCTTGCGGTACGGGCCGTCGACGACCGGCTCGAAGAGCGGCTCGTCCTCCAGGCGAAAGCCCCCCTCCGAGAACGCGGCATCGCGGTGCACCTGCGCCTCGCCGCGTAGCAGCGGTAGCAGGCTGCGGCCGAAGTGCGTGTGGGTCGCTTCGGCCTCGGCCAGCTCGAGGAGCGTCGGAAGCAGGTCCACCGTCTCGACGAGCGCCTCGTTCGTCCGCCCGCCGCCCGCGTCGCGGGCCGGAAGCTCGACGATCAGCGGGTTCTGCACCAGGCAGCGCTCGAGACCCGACGGCCACTTCTCCACCAGGCCGTAGTCGCCCAGGTACTCTCCGTGGTCGGTGAAGAAGAAGGTGGCCGTGCGTTCGCGGTAGCCGCCCGTTTCGAGCGCACCCAGCACGCGCCCGAGCTGGTCGTCCACCCTGGAGACCATGCCGTAGTAGGTGCGCCGGATCTCCGCCCAATCCTCGGCGGTGAGGCGGTCGAGGCCGGACTTCTCGCGGATTGCGGCGTGGTACGAGGGCTTGCCGCTGCAGGCGTCGGGTGAGATCGGCGGCGGCACGTCGGCTGGGTCGTGCATGCCGTACCAGGGGTCTTCCACTGCGAACGGCAGGTGCGGGAAGATGAGCGCGACGAACAGCACGAAGGGCTCCGGCGGCGACTCGGCGAGAAAGGCCTCGGCCGTCTGCGTGCACGCTTCGTCGAAGTCGAGCACGGGGCCGGTGCTCTCGCGCTTCCCGTGGAGGAATGCATCGTAGAGCTTCGAGCCGGGCGGGTGGGGCGAGGGGGCGTAGAGCTGCTCGGGGCGTGTGGTGAACCCACAGAAGTGCGTGCTCTGTTCGGTCACGCCCGGCGCGAAGGTGTCGCCGCGCTGGCCGACCCAGGCCACGTGGTAGCCCGAGTCCTTGAGCAGGCGCAGCAGGTTCGGCTCCCACGGCTTGATCAGGTGTGTGAGGGTGCGATGGCCGCGGACGTGCGGGTACCAACCGGTCATCAGGCTCACGCGGCTCGGGCCACAGACCGGGTGGTTCGTGAAGGCCTGGGTGAAGCGCGTGCCCCGCGCGGCCAGCGCGTCGATGTGGGGCGTTCGGGCGGTGGGGTGTCCGAAGCAGCCCAGATCGCCGGCCCGGAGCTGGTCGGGCATGAACAGCACCAGGTTCGGTCGCGTCATGGTGCGGTCCGGTGCGCGCAGGAGAGCGCGCGGCGGATCCGGTGCGCGCGAACGCGCACGAGATCGATCGGGTTCGCGCGAGAGCGCACGCGGCTCAGGCGAGCCAGCGCAGGCAGCCGGTCTTCTCGAGCACGGGGTCGAGCGCCGCGCGATCGGCCACGGCGGCGTAGCGCTTGCGAAGCGCCGCCAGCGAGCGGGCGTGGTACTTCTGGGGCTTCTGGGTCCAGGTGCCCGACGCGAGTTCGACGGTGAAGCTGTCGTCGCCGGCCTCGATGGCCTTGGCATTCGCATCCGACCAGGGCAGGAACAGCGCGCCAACCTGCTTCTCGAGCAGCGGTTCGAGAGTCGGCGCGAGCGTGCTCCAGGGCTCGAAGTCGCCCTCGGCGCCGGGTTCGAGCATGCGCTCGATCCACGCCACCACGGTGGGTGCGCGTTCTCGCAGCAGGCCGCCCGCGGTGGGGTCGGTCCACGCGTTGTAGAGCTGCCCCCACAGGCCGAAGTCACCGAAGGCCGGGCGCGCGCCGAACAGGTAGGGACGCGACGCGAGGTGCGCTTCCAGCAACGAGAAGCCGTCCTCGAAGGACTGCTCGATCTGGGGCGCCGTCTGGGGGCTCGATCCGACGAACCAGACGCGATCGACCATGCGGGCCTTCACCATCTTGGCTGCGCCCTCCGCGGCCTCGCCGCCCGCGCCCCCGGTCATCACGTCGCCGATGCGCCGTGCGGCCGCGTCCTGATCGGCCTCGCGGGCCCAGCGCAGGTGGAACATCCACTTGTTGCCCCACTCGTCGCCGAACTCTTCGAGCAGCGCGGACACGAAGCAGGAGACGGTGTCCTCCGGGTGGATGGACGGCTCCGGGAAGCGCCGCTCCATCTCCTCGAGGATCGGCGTCGAGTCCTGAAGGCCCTCGTCTTCGGGCGTCGCCACCACCGGCACCAGAGGCAGCTTGGCGTACTTGGCGAACTCTTCCTGGGTCGCGGGGCCGCGCACGATCCACTGGTGGGGGATCTGCTTGTACCGGAAGTAGGACCGGACCTTCACCGAGTACGGAGACAGCTCCATCCCGAAGATGCGGTAGTCGGCTGCCATGGGGGCCCTCGCGCGCGGGGAAGCGACCGGTGTAGCGCAGCCCCGTGGGCCCCGCCTTCCCGGGTGCGCTCGTCGCGCGCGTTCGGGCGGCCCCGCCTGGGACCCCGGCCTAGCGGGCTTCGGGCCGCGTGTCCGGGTCGGGCTCGGCCTCGTAGTAGGGGCGCAGCTTCAGCAGCGACCCGCCCACCGGCGCAGCCTTGTCCATGATGTCTTCGGGGATCGACGCCTTGCGCCCCTCGTCCTGGGCCGAGCGCTGCAGCAGCCGGATGCGCTTGAAGATCGGCGCCGTCTCATCGCGACCCTCGCCGTCCTTCAGCTTGCTGAGCAGGTGCTTCGCCGACGAGTTCATGACCCGGACGTCGTCGCGCGCCTGGTAGTAGGCCCGCTGGTTCGCCTGGTTCAGGTAGGTCGGGCGCGAGCCGAGCGCGCGATACAGCTCCTGCGTGGCCGTGGCGAGTTCTTCGGCGTAGCTGGTGACGCGGTCCTGGTCCCACCGGGCCAGCTCGGCCGAGGCGGGTGCAGCGAGGAACAGGCAGGCGGCCAGGGCCGCGAGAAGGCCGAGACCCGGCTTCGAGGTCGTTCGAATCGTCATGGAATCCCCCAGGAGTGGCGCCGCCGGTCCGGCGTCGCCCGGGCGCAGGCTATCACGATTCGGTGGCGCGGTAGGCCGCCGATTGCCCAGGTGCGGGGCTAGGCACTCACCCGCCCGGCGTTTCCGGGCTCCTCTCCGGATCGGCACCGGCTTCGGGCGGCGTGGGTCGCACGGGCGTGAGGTCGAGCTCGCGCTTCTGGACGCGCCGGCGCTGCTCCATCTCGGCCCAGAGCCGCATCTCTTCGCTGCGGCGACGCATCTCGTCGAGCAGGGCGCGTGCCCGGGCTGCCTCGTCCTGGGACAGTTCGGCGCCCGTCAGCGTCACGGTGCGGCTCGCAGAGGCCTGCTTGCCCTCTTCGCTCCGGGCCTCGACGCGGATGCGGTTCGGCCCCGCCTGCAGCTCGACGATGCCGTCGAACGACCCATCTGGAAACGTGCGCTGGGCCCTTGCAGCGGATCGCGTGGTTTCGTTGCGGATCGACACCGACGCCACGCGGGCCAGGTCGAGTCGGCGCAACCGATCGATCGTCTCGGCCGGGCGCTCCACGTAGTCCGCCCGCCCGCCGGTGAGCTGCGCCATCTCCTCCAGCAGGGGCAGGGCCTCGGCCCCGTCCCGGCCGATGGCGAAGGCGTGGATCTCGATGCCCGAAAGTCCCGCCACGGCTGCGGCCTCGAGTGCGTGATCCCGTGCGCGCCCTTCGTGCACCGGCAGCGTCGGTGCGCCATCGGACAGGAACACCACGACCAGCCCGCGATCCACGGGGGCCGAGGCGACGTCCGGCACCAGTGCCAGGTGCGCGCGTTCGATGGCCTTGGCGAAGTTGGTCCCGCGCAGCTCTCGATGGAAGCTGCGCCCGAGCTCCCGGAGCGACTCGCGCAGCTGTTGCACGGGCGTGCCGACGGGTGCCACCAGCGTGGCTCGATTCGAGAACGTGACCAGGCCCACGCGGAACCGCCGCGGGTCGAGTCGCTCGAGCAGCGCGTCGGCCGCGGCCAGCTCGCTGGCGAGTACGGTGTCGTCGTAGTCGCGCTTCTCCAGCTGCCGCAGGGTGCCGACCCGCAGGTCCGGCTGGCGTTCGAGCCACTGCAAGAGTTCGGGGTCGGTGGTGCCCTCCGGGCCGTCCCCATCCAGGTCGACCCCCGAGTCGCGCAGCACGCTGTCCGATAGGTCGAGCGCGATGACCAGGTCGATCCCGCGGCCGCGCAGGGTGCCGGCGTGGCCGGAGACCTCGACGAGCTTGAACCCGACGTCGCTCTCGGCCGCCGCCGGGGCTTCGATCTCGACTCCGAAGCGCCCTTCGGCGAGGGCCGCATGCGGCGCCGCGGCCAGTGCGGCCACGCACGAGATCGCAAAGAGGGCGGGGCGCACGTGCGGATCATCGTCCCGTACGCGACCCGGCGCAAACGCATCGCGTGGGCCACGCCTCGGGTCGCGTGTCGTCCCGACGTGGCGTGGGGGACGGTGCGCTAGAGGTGGGGCGCGACGCGCTCGCGGAAGGTGCGCTCGGCATCGTCCACGAGGCCCAACCGGACGGCGCAGTCGAGCAGCAGGATGCGGTCCGAGGGCGGGCGTCGCGGCGCGCGCGGATGGATGGCGTCCCCGTCGAGGTGCCCGACCAGGTGCAGGAACTGCGCGGCCGCGTGCTTGTAGGCCGGGATGGGTGCGCGGAACCCGACGTTGCCCAGGTGCTGGAGGGCGTCGTTGCGCGAGAGGAAGTCGACCCGCCCGTCGGCCAGATCGCGGTCGCGCTCGGCAAAGCGCTGCGGTGCGAAGGTGGCGAGGCCCAGCAGGTAGTCGCTTCCGAACGCGACCAGGTCGATGGCGAGGTCGTTGCCGGTGTACAGGCGATAGTCCGGGCGCTCGGCGTCGCGCACGGCGAGGCGCCGCAGTTCGAGGGCGCGATCGAGGGACGAGTGCTTGGAGCCGCGGATGCCCGGCACGTCGAGGATGCGGCGGAAGGTCTCGTCGTCCCAGATCTCGCCGTGCGGGGCGAAGGCCTTCGAGAGCTCGAAGGCCAGTGCGCCCTGCTCGCAGGCACCGGCGGCGTCCGCGTAGGCGGCCGCCTTGGCGGGGGGATCCATGGCGTGCAGGGCCGGGTGTTGCACCAGCACCGGGTGCGCTCCCCGGCTCGTGATCGCTTCGATCGAGCGCCGCCAGCCGCGCGCGGGGTCCGGGTCGGCATCGGCGTAGGCGCCTGCGTAGAACGGCACACCCGGCCCGAGAACGCCGCGTACGGCGTCCAGCACGCGCGCACGTTCGTCCGGGGACAGCAGATCGCCGAAGCCGGTGTCCATGTTCACCGCCAGGTCGAGCCCCGCAGCGCGGGTGCGCGCCACGTGCGCTTCGAACCCCGGCCAGTCGATCGCGTCTCCGCGATAGGGCAGCAGCACCGCCGCAATGCCGTGCAAAATGCGCCCCGGCGCGAGCCGCGCGTAGGCGTCGGGCAATGCGAGGTCGCTCACCGGTCCGCTCCCGAGGCCTCGGCCTGCGCCTTGATCGCTTCGAGCGTCTCGCGTTCGGGCATCTCCCGATACAGCGGATCGAGCGGGAAGCAGCCCGACACCAGTCCGTTGCGGGGGGCCGTCGTGCAGTCGCTGAAGGTGCGGCAGATGAGCCGCCGCTCGAGTGCCCCGCGACCCAGGGCGTCGGCGGGCAGGTGCGGATACGACAGCGCCATGCGGCCCAGCCCCACCGCGTCGAACCAGCCCTCGCGCACGCAGGCCTGCGAGACGTGAACCGCAAAGTCCTGGAGGTAGGAGAGTCCCGAGGCCACGACCCGGACGTCGGGAACGGCCGCCTTCAGGTCGCGGGCAGCGCGCAGAAGGCGCGTCACACCGCACAGCGGGTCTTCCGGGGGCGGGTAGCCGTCCGACGGCGGAAACAGGGCCGGCCGCTGGACGTGCGGCGCGTAGTAGGGGCTGGCGGCGGTGGCGTTGATCCAGCGCACCCCGCGGTCGGCGAGCGCACGCACCAGCGCGATCGGCTCGGCCAGGTCGATCTCGGTCGGTGTGGCGGGGTCGATCCCGAAGCCGAGCGGATAGGGGAGGGGGTGGGACTCGGGGACCCCCTCGCCTCCTGGCTCGCTTCGGTGATGGGGCAGGGCGTCGAAGACCGACAGGCGTACGCCCACGGGCAGGTCCGGCGCGGCCTCGGCCACGGCATCGACCATGGTCAGGGCGAGCGCCGAGCGCGCCGCGATGGACGCCCCCCCGAAGCGGCCGCTGCGCGCGCGCGCACACAGGAACTCGTGCAGCAGGTAGCCGTGGCAGTGCTTCACGTCCACGAAGGCGAAGCCGCAATCACGCGCCAGGCGCGCGGCGCGGGCGAAGTCGGCGACCAGCACGTCGACCTCGGCGTCGTCGAGCAGGGCCGCATCCGAATCGATGCCCACCCGCGCGTCCAGGATCGGGTGGCGGTGGGCCGTGCGCGGGCGCCGCTGGGCCTTGCGCGGCACCGACCAGCGCCCGCTGTGGGTGAGCTGCAGGCCGACCACGGGCTCGGGGTGCCCTGCGGCGCGGGCTTCGGCCTGCAGTTCCTCGCGCAGGGCGGCCAGGGCCGGTGCGTTCGCGTCGGTCATCAACAGTTGGTTGGGGTTGGCACGCCCGTCGTCGCGGACGGCGACGGCCTCGCCGCCCCAGACCCAGCCGGCGCCGCTCGCTCCGAAGCGCCGCCAGCGCCGCCGGGTGAGCTCGCTGGGTCGCCCGTCCTCGGTGGCGTCCCAGCCCTCCATCGGATGGATCACGAAGCGGTTGGGGGCGGTCAGGCCGTGGCCGAGGTCGAGCGGCGCCGCCAGCGGCGACGCGGGCGCGGGCTCGATGGCGTCGTCGCACGGCAGCGCGGCGCCGAGGCCTTCGAGGTGCGCGCGCAGCCGCTCCGGGGTGCGGAGCGACGCCACGCGGGGGTGTCGGCTGCTGCTCAAGGGCGGGCTCCGGGTCTCACGCGGCGCAGTATACGGACGCGTCGCGGGCTGCGAACCGGGCCCACCCGGCCACCTGCGGGTGTTCGGGCCCGCCCTGCGGCGTCCTACAGAGGTCTCGCCGTCGCGCCGATACGCCCCGCGTGGCTGCCCCCGCACCTGCGTCCAGGCCCCTGGTTCTCGTAGCCGACGGCGACGACCGCTTGCGCGCCCTGGTGCGCGACGCGGTCGGTGACGCCGGTCACGAGGTGGTCGAAGCTCGCACCGGAGAAGAGGCCGTGCTGCTGTTCGAGCGGCACCGGCCGGGCCTGGTGGTGCTCGACGCCGACCTCGAGGGCATCGACGGCGCCGAGGCCTGCCGTCAGGTGCGCGAACGGAACCCGGGCGACCTCACGCCGATCCTGGTGATGACCCACAGTCAGGACCCCGACGCCACCGCGCGTGCCTTCGCCGCTGGCGCCAGCGACTTTCTCACCAAGCCCATCGACTGGGCCGGATTCGTGCATCGCATCCGCTTCCTGGTGCGCGCCACCCAGCGGGTGGGCGACCTGCGCCGCGAACGGATCTCGCTGGTCAACGCCCAGCGCCTGGCGCGGCTGGGCAGCTTCGAGCTCGACTACGCCACCCGGACCATGCGCTGGTCCGATCAGCTCTGCCGCATTCTCGGGTTCGAGCCCGACACGGCGACGCACGACCCGCGCCAGTGGTGGCACGCGATCCATCCCGTGGACCGCGCTCGGGTTCGCCAGGAGGCCAAGGAAGCGCTCGAAGAGAGTGGCACCTACGTGATCGAGCACCGCGTGGTCACGCCCGACGGCCGGGTCCGGCACGTGCGTCAGCAGGCCGAACTGCTGATGGGTGCGCACGGCAACGAGCGGTGGCTGGTGGGCACCCTGCAGGACGTGACCGAGCAGAAGCTCGCGAGCCGGCAGATCTGGTACCTCGCCAACTTCGACACGCTCACCGGGCTGGCCAACCGCCGCCACTTCCACCAGCACTTCGACGACGCGCTCTCCCGCGCGCGGCGCTGCGGCACCCACGTGGGCCTGCTCTACCTCGATCTCGATGGCTTCAAGCACGTGAACGACACCCTCGGGCACTCGGCCGGCGACCAGTTGCTGTGCCACGTGGCCGATCTGCTGCGCGGGGGCGTGCGCGAGTCCGATCTGGTGGGCCGGCCCGAGGGCGAAGACGCGGCCACCGCCGTCTCGCGGCTCGGCGGCGACGAGTTCACCGTGCTGCTGACGGACATGGAGTCGCCCAAGGACGCCGGCGACGTCGCCGAGCGCATCCTGACCGAGTTGCCGACGCCGCTGGTCCTGGAAGGCCAGGAAGTACGGGTGTCCGGCAGCATCGGCATCTCCGTCTTCCCGGGCGATGGTGACGACGTCGACGCGCTGATGAAGTGCGCCGACGCCGCCATGTACCACGCCAAGGACAAGGGCCGAAACGGTCACGCCTTCTTCTCGTCGCGCATGACCGAGGACAGCCGGCGACGCCTTCAGATCGAGAAGCGCCTGCAGGTCGCGCTCGCGGAGGGCGGGCTCGCGTTGCACTACCAGCCCAAGCTCCACCTGAGCACGCGCGCGCCGGTGGGCGCCGAGGCCCTGCTGCGCTGGACCGATGACGAACTGGGCGTGGTCTCGCCGAAGGACGTGATCCCCGTGGCCGAGGAGGCCGGGCTGATCGTCGAGCTCGGGCGTTGGGTGCTCGAGGAGGGCGCCCGCCAGGCTGCCGCGTGGCAACGCGCAGGTCTGCCGCCGATTCCGCTCGCCGTCAACGTCTCGCCGGCGCAGCTCGCACGCGAGAACGCGGTGGAGCAGGTGACCCACGCGCTGCTCGAAGTGAACCTCGAGCCGCACCTGCTGGAGATCGAGATCACCGAGACGGTGCTGATGCAGGACGACGAACGCGTCGCCACCCAGCTGCGCGACCTTCGAGCCATGGGCGTGCGCGTGGCGCTCGACGACTTCGGAACCGGCTACTCGTCGCTCTCCTATCTGACGCGCTTTCCTCTCGACGTACTGAAGCTCGATCGCTGCTTCACGCGCGACGTCGACACCGACCCGGGCGCCGAGGGGGTGGTCCGCGCGGTGGTCGGCATGGCGCACAGCCTGGGCCTGCGGGTCGTGGCCGAGGGGATCGACACCGAGGACCAGGCCCAGATGCTGCGTCGCCTGGGCTGCGACGAGGGCCAGGGCTTCTTGTTCTGCGGCGCCCTCGAGCCGGACGCGTTCGCGGCCTTCGTCGCCAAATCCGCCGAGTAGCCGGCGCGCGGCCTCGCTCTCCCCGGGTCGCTCTGCTAAAGCCGCGAGATGCTGGCCCGGTCCCCCGACGGGTTCCTCGAATCCGACTTCGCTGACGAGGGCCTCCCCGACGTCCCCGACGTGCCGGGGATGATCAGCTTCCCGACGCAGGCCTACTACGCCTGGCTCACGCGCAGCTTCGCGGCCGGGCAGGGCGCGGTGGTCGAGGTGGGGACCTTCCTCGGGCGCAGCACCGTGCACCTGGCGGCAGGGATGGCTGCGGCCGGCCGCAAGGACCCGCTCTACTGCTACGACGGGTTCCGGTGGCAGCCACACTACGCGTCCACGCTGGACCTGGGGCTCGCCGACGGCGAGAGCTTCCAGCCCCATTTCGAGGCGAACGTCCGGCCCGTGCACCCGCACCTGGTGGTCACTGCCTGCGACCTGCTCGACCTGCACTGGCAGCGCGGCCCGATCGAGCTGCTGGTACTCGACGCTCCGAAGCAGCTGCCGGAGATCTCGGCCACCCTGGCCACGTTTTCGCCCGTCCTGCGTCCGGGTTCGTTGGTGGTGATGGAGGACTTCCTCTACTTCCCGGCCTACACGCTCGCGTGGGTGATCGGCCGGTTGGGGGACCGCGTCTCGTTGCAGCACGTGGTCCGCGAGAGCCATACGGTGGGCGTCCGTATAGAGGCCCCGCTCGAGGCGGAGCGCGCCCAGGGCGTCGACTTCCAGCCGCTGCGCGCGACGCCGGCGGAGGCCGAAGCGGGTTGGGACGCGCTGCTGGACCCCCTGCCCGACGATGCGCGCACGCGCCTCGGGCCCGGGCGCATCCTGCACCTCTACGACCTCGGCGAAGAAGATCTGGCACGCGCGCGGCTGCGCGAGCGCGCCATCGGGGACGCCGAGCAGCTGGAGTGGGAGCGCCTGGCGGGGACGCACCTGCAGCACCGCTACCCAGGGCTGTTTGCCGAGCTGGGTCTGCGCCGGGCCCTCGATCCGCGGCGCGCAGACGACCGGGCGAGAATCTGGAGACAGCTGCGGCGCACGATCCGCGCGCCCTACCTGGCGGCGCGCCGCGGCGCCCGTCGTGCGCTCGATGCACTGGGCGCTTCACGCTAGGCCCGCGGTCGCCTCGTTGCGGCGCCGGCCTCGAACGCGACGCCTACTCCACCTCGAGTTCGAGCTCGCGCCGCTGGCCCCCCGCCCGGTCGCGGCGGGCTTCGGCGTCGGCCCAGGCTTCGAGTTCGGCGGTCCGGCGGCGAAGCTCCTCGAGAAGTGGATCGCCCTCGTCGTCGGCAGACCCCTCGTTGCGCGGGCCCGCGGCGACCGCCGGCGCGCGGTAGTGCACCACGCGCTCGAGGGCGTGGAGGCTTCCGTCCTCGGCCCGGGCGGCGAAGTGCAGCAGGTTGCGGCCCGGCGCCAGCTCGACGAAGCCGTCGAAGCTGCCGTCGGGAAAGGTGCGAAGCGCGCGGGCGTCGTGACCCGTGGTCTGGTTGCGCACGGTCATCTGGGCGAGTCCCACCAGGTCGAGCCGCCGCAGGCGGTCGACGATGCGCCCGGGGCGCGACACCGACTCGAGTCGACCCGACGTCCATGACGCCATCTGCTCCATCACCGAGAGGCCGGCCTCGGCCTCGGGACCGATGGCGAAGGCGAACAGGCGGATCCCGTCGATGCCGGCTTCCATCGCCGAGCGCAGGGCATAACGCTCCGCGCGGTCCCCCTTCACGGGTCTCGTCGGGGCACCGTCGGTCAGGAAGACGATCGAGCGCAGGCGTCCGTCGATCACGTTGGGCGGAGGCAACAGCAGTGCGTGGCTGCGGCTCACCGCCGCCGAGAAGTTCGTTCCCTTGCGTTCGAGATGGAAGCCCTGCCGCAGGTCCCCGATCGCTTCGGCGAGCTGCGCGCGCGGGGCGCCCAGGGGCGCGAGGACCCGGGCGTCCTCGGCGAAGGCGACCAGCGCCACACGGAATCGATCCGGGTCGAGCCGATCCACGAGCGCGCCCGCGGCCATCAGTTCGGCCGCCAGCACCGTGTCCTCGAAGTCCTGGGTGGTGAACCGACGCACCAACCGCTCGCCGGCCTCCTGGCCCGAGAGCCAGTCGAGCATCGCGGGGTCGGTGCGGCCCAGGGGCCCATCGCCGTCCAGGTCGATTCCGGCGTCGGCGAGGGTGCTCTCGGACACGTCGATGGCGATGACGAGATCGTGACCGGTGCCCCGGCGTTCGCCGCCGTGGCCGCGGATCTCGATCAGCGCGCCCTCGACGGTCGAGGTGGGCTCGCGCGGGGCGTCGAGCTCGAGCCACGGCGCGTCCGCCCGGGCCGGGAGCGGGCCGGCCAGCAGGCCCACGACGAGGGCCAGGCCCGCCATCGCACGGCTCGGGAGGGCCCTGCCCGCCGTCCGAGTTTGCCGCTTCGCAGGACCCCAGCGCACGGCCGGAGTATGACCGCTGCCCCGCCCGTCGCCCGACCTGCGGGCTCGTCCGCGGCCCAGCCCGTTGCCCGACCTGCGGGCTCGCCCGCGGCCCCGCCCGTTGCCCGACCTGCGGGCTCGCCCGCGGCCTAAGGGCGCGCTCGCCCGCGGCGGCGACGCAAGGCGGTAGTATCCGGCTGCGGTGGCGCCCCAGGACGACCCGACCTTCGACCGTTCGCACCGGGTGCCGCTTGGCCAGGGGGCCAGCTGGCCTGCGGCGCGCCGTGCCGCGTGGATCCTGGTGTTCGGGCTCGCGATCGCCACCGCCCCCACGTTGTCGGCGCCGAGCCGCGCTTCGGGGGCCGAGGGCCAGGCGTCGGTGCACGGCCGGGTCGCATTGAGTGAACGCGGGCTGCTCGGCGCGACCCGCGCCGTGGACGACGGGTCGGGAGTCCTGATCTACCTGACCGGCTTCGAGACGGCGCCCCCCGCCGAGCCCGCCGTGCTCGACCAGCGCGGCCAGCAGTTCTCGCCGCGGCTGCTTCCGGTGGTGGTCGGCCAGGAGGTGGTGTTCCCGAATCGCGACCCCATCTACCACAACGTGTTCTCGGTCTCGCCGGTGCGCCCCTTCGATCTGGGTCAGTACCGCGACAGCGATCCCCCGCGCCGCCAGGTGTTCCCCGAGCCCGGGTTGGTCCCGGTCTACTGCAACATCCACCCCGAGATGATCTCCTATGTGGTGGTGTTGCCGAACGCGGCCTTCACCGTCACCGGGCCGGATGGCCGCTTCGCGCTGCCGCCGCTCCCGGAGGGCGTGGCACTCGCGGACGTCGAGGTGCACGCCTGGACGCCCGGCGCCAAGCGCGTGAGCGCGAGGCCCGTGGTGGGCCAGCCGCTCGAGCTCCAGGTGCGCCGCACCGAGCGCGTCGGGGACCACAAGCGCAAGGACGGAACCGACTATCCTCCGCCCGGGTACCAGGAGGACGAGTGACGCGTCTGCGAATGAGCTTTCGCACGCGCATCAGCGTGGTGCTCGTGGTGGTGCTGGCCCTCGCGTTCGGGCTGGTCCTCGTGCTCGTGCAGGACGTGACCCGCGAGCGGGTGCAGGAGGACTTCGCCGGGCGCTTCGCCCGGGCCGTGGCCGCCCTGCGTCAGGTCCAGCGCATGCGCGCCGACTTCGTCGAACGCGAGCTGGCCTCGCTCACCACCGGCCATCCGCAGTTCCGGACCATCCTCAGCACGGCTTCGCTCGCCGGCGCCGACCTGGGGTTCGGGCCCGGACCGGCCACGGGGGGCCTGCGCGACGCGAACCTGCGCATCCGATCTCTCCTGCCTTCGATCCCGCTGGCGTTCGCGAGCGACGTGTTCGTCGTGGCCAGCGGAGAGGGCGAGCTGCTCTTCACCAAGGTGGACCCGGATCGCTTCGGCGACGATCTTTCGACGCTGCCGGTGCTGCGGCGAGCTGCGGCGGCTGCGGGTGCCGCCGACGCCTGGCCCGGGGCCCCCGAAGCACTGGACGGCGCGCGTCTCGTCCCCGATGGGGACCAGGGCGGGCTCTACCAGGTCTGGGCCGAACCGGTCGTCTTCGACGGCGACGTCCACGGTTTCGTGATCGTGGGCGACCGCATGGACCGCGCCTTTCTCGAACGGCTGCGCGAACTGACCGGCCTCGACCTGGCGCTGTCCGACGGTACGCGGCTGGTGGCCACGACCCTGTCGGGCGAGGTGGGCGGCGACCTCGCCGACCGCCTGCTTCGCGACCCCCCCCGCGACGACGTGGGCCGGGTACGCGGGTTCCAACTGGCCGAAGAGCGCTTCCTGGTGAGCGCGGCCGAGGTCGTGCCCGGGTTTGGCGCCGACCATGCAGCATTGCTGGTGCTGCAATCGCTGGACGCGGAGCTGGCCTTCCTGGCCGGGCTGCGTCGCACGGTGCTGCTGCTCGGGGGCGCCATTCTGTTGGTGGCACTGGGCTTCGGCTTCGGCGTCGCGCGTCGCGTGACCCGGCCCCTCGCCGAGCTCGGCCAGGCCACCCGTCGGCTGGGCGCGGGCGATCTCTCCACCCAGGTGCGCGTGCGCACCGGCGACGAGCTCGAGCAGCTCGCCGACGCCTTCAACGAGATGGCCGCGGGCCTGCTGGATCGCGAGCGCATCCGCCGCACCTTCGAGCGCTTCGTCTCCAAGGACGTGGCCGAGGCGGTGCTTCGTCGACCCGAGCTGGCGCCCCCGTCCGGCGAGCGCCGCGAGCTGTCGGTCGCGTTCTTCGACATGGGCGGCTTCACGTCGCTCGCCGAGGCGCTGCCTCCCGAAGACCTGGTCGAGCGGCTGAATGCCTACTTCGAAGTGACCTGCCAGGCGGTGTTCGACGAGGCCGGCACGCTGAACCAGTTCTACGGGGATGGCGTGCTGGCGTTCTTCGGCGCACCGGTCCCGCACGTCGACCATGCCCAGCGCGCATGCCGCGCGGCACGCCGCGCCCTGGCTTCGCTCGGCGAGCTCTCCGCGCGGTTCGAAGCCGACGGGCTGCCGCCCCTGCGCGCTCGCGTCGGGGTCCACACCGGCGAGTGCGTGGTGGGCGAACTCGGTGCACTCGACCGCCGGCAGTACGGCGCCGTGGGCGATGCCGTGAACCTCGCCAGCCGCCTCGAAGGCGCGAACAAGTTCTACGGTACGCAGGTGATCGCCTCCGAAGCGACGGTGTCGGCGGCGGGCTTTTCGCTGGCCGTCCGCGAGCTCGACTGGATCCGTGTGGTGGGCCGCCAGGGCACCGAGCGCATCTTCGAGGTGTTGCCCGGGGACGAGCCGTCGGGGCCCGCAGACCGCCGCATGCTCGCCGCCTACGCCCGCGGGCTCGAGGACTGGCGCAAGCGCAGCTTCGGCGATGCCCGAGCTGCCTTCGTCGAAGCGCTGGAAGCCGTGCCCGAGGATGGTCCCAGCCGCGCGTTCCTGAGCCGGCTCGACGACGTCGCCGGGGGGCGGCTGCCGGAGGACTGGTCGCCCGTCTTCGAGCCGGGCGAGAAGTGAAGCCGCGCGTCGAAGTCCGCCTCGTGTTGGCACTCGCGCTCGCCACGCTGGCGCCCGTGCCCGCTGCGGGAGAGACGCCGGCCGGCCCCTACGCGACCGCCCCGGCGCACGACCGTCCGCGCTTTCGGGACCTGCGCTTCGAAGAGGACTGGCAGGGCCTCGGTTCTTCGGAGGGGCTCGCGTCACGCGACTTCTTCGACCCCATCAAGTACGTCCCGATCGGGAGCGCGGGCGAGAGCTGGCTCGGCTTCGGGGGCGAGTTGCGCGCCCGCGCGCAGGCCCACGACGACTTCCGCCTCGGTGCGGGCGGCGCCGAGACCGACGACGTGTTCGGCCTGTTCCGCATGCGGCTGCATGGCGACCTGCATCTCGGGCCCCACCTGCGCGTGTTCGCCGAGATCAAGAGCGCGCTGGCGAGCGATCGCGATCTGCCCGGGGGGCGCAGCCCCGGCAACACCGACGAGTTCGCGCTGCAGAACGGGTTCGTCGCGCTGCGAGGCCCGTGGGCCGGCGGGCAAGCGGCGCTGCGACTGGGTCGACAGGAGCTTCGCTTCGGCCGCGAACGGCTGGTGAGCGCATTCGATTGGAGCAACGTCCGGCGCACCTTCGATGGCGCTTCAGCGATCTGGAGGCGGGACGACCTCCAGGTGCATGCGTTCTTCGCGCTGCCGGTCCGCGTGGCCTCCTACGCGCGCAACGACCACGAGAGTGGCCGGCTCTTCTACGGCGTCGACGTGCGGGGCCGGCTGGGCGCGGCGCGCCTCGAGGCCTACGCGTACGGCCACCGGCGCGAAGACGTCGTGCTCGCGGGCGCCTTCGGAACCGAGCAGCGTGGGACGCTCGGGGCCCGGCTGCGCTCCCGCATCCCCGGTACGCCCCTCGACGGCGAACTGGAAGTGGCGGGCCAGTTCGGGAGCCTCGGCGGCGCGGATCTGCGCACCTTCATGGTGGCCAGTGAGCTGGGTTGGTGGATGCGTGAACTGCCGCTGTCTCCGCGGCTGCACCTGGGCTTCGACGCGGCCAGCGGCGACGACGGCGCGGGCTCCGACGTCGGCACCTTCGACCCGCTGTTCCCCAACGGCAATCGGTACTTCGGCGTCGTCGACCTGGTGGGCCGCCGCAACCTGCTGGCCGCCTCCGTCGGGGCGAGCCTGCGGGTGGCGCCGCGGCTGCGGCTGCGGGTCGAGGGCTTCTACTTCTGGCGCGCCCGCCGCGGCGACGCCTGGTACGACGCCGCGGGCAACGTGCTGCGCCCGGCTGCCGCGGGGCGCTCGCGGGCGCTCGGCGGCGAGGTGGACGTGACGCTCCACTTCCAACTCGATCCGCACACCGACATGGCACTCGGCTACGGCCACTTCCTGCCGGGTTCGTTCGCGCGCCAGTCCGGGCCCTCGGATGCCGCCAAGCTGCTCTACGCGTGGGTGCGGTTCCGGATCTAGCACCGCCAGCGCTGGGGTAGCATTCGGCCGGAGGAGGGCGCGCGTGATCGGGCGCTGGTTCGGTCTGGCCGCGCTCGGCACCACGGTGCGCCGGGAGGTGGTGGCGGGCGTCACCACGTTCCTGGCCATGGCCTACATCGGGTTCGTGAACCCGGCGATCCTGGCCGAGGCCGGCATGGACTTCGGCGCCGTGTTCGTGGCGACGTGCCTGGCGGCTGCCGTCGGGTCCCTGTCCATGGGGCTGCTCGCGAACCTGCCCGTCGGTCTCGCGCCGGGTATGGGCCTGAACGCCTTCTTCACCTACGGCCTCGTCCAGGGGATGGGCGTCCCGTGGCAGACCGCGCTCGGCGTGGTGTTCGTCTCGGGTCTGGTCTTCCTGCTGCTCTCGATCCTGCCCGTGCGCGCCTGGCTCATCCATTCGATGCCGCTGCCCCTGGTGCGGGCGATCGCCGTCGGCATCGGGTTCTTCCTCGCCCTGATCGCCCTGCGCAACGCCGGCGTCGTGGTGGACGACCCCGCCACGCTCCTTCGCCTGGGCAATCTGGCCCAGCCCGAGCCCATTCTCGCGCTGGCGGGGTTCACGGGCATCGTGGCGTTGGCCCAGCGGGGCGTGCCGGGGGCGGTCCTGATCGGCGTGCTCGCCACCACCGCCCTGGGCGTCGCCGTCGGGGCCGCCGAATGGCACGGCCTGGCGGCGCTGCCGCCCGACCCGCGGCCGGTGTTCTTCGAGCTCGACATCCGCGCTGCCCTGGCGCCCGCGCTGCTGGCCCCGGTGTTCGCATTCCTGTTCGTCGACCTGTTCGACACCGCCGGCACACTGGTGGCACTCGCCCACCACGGCGGACTGGCGGACGAGCGCGGCCGCGTGCCGCGGCTCTCGCGGGCGCTCCTCGCCGACAGCGGGGCCACGGTCGCGGGCGCCGCATTCGGGACGTCGACTACCACCAGCTACGTCGAGAGTGCCGCGGGCATCGAGGCCGGTGGACGCAGTGGTCTGGTCGCCGTGGTGGTGGGGCTGCTGTTCCTGGCCTGCCTGTTCTTCGCTCCGCTGGCCCAGTCGGTGCCGGCGTTCGCCACGGCCCCGGCGCTGCTCTACGTGGCCTGCCTCATGGTGCGCGCGCTCGCCGATCTCGACTGGGGCAGCCCGGTCGAGACCGCTCCCGCGGTGGTGACGGCCCTCGCGATTCCCTTCACGTTCTCCATCGCAGACGGCATCGGGGTCGGGTTTCTCACCTATGTCGGGGTGATGCTCGCGTCCGGGCGTGGGCGCGCCTGCCCCGCAGCCGCCTACGTCGTCGCGGCGCTCTTCGCGGTCAAGCTCGCGGTCGCCTGAGCATGGGGGCCGCGACGCTTTCGGCCGGCGCGACGTCGCCCTAGAGTCAGGGGTGCATGTCCGCCGAACCGGATCGCGCCCCCCAGCCGGACGCCGCGCGCCGTCTGGACGCGCGCGGTGGCGGCGGCGTGAAGCAGGGTGCGCTGCTCTTCGCCGGGCTCGCGTTGCTGTCGCTCGCGGTCTACGTCGTCGCGCTGTGGCTGGCGGCTCGGGGAGCCGGACCTGGCCCCGCGCAGTGGCTGTCGGGGTTCGATGCCGGGTCGGCCAGCGAGACGGTGGCCAGCGCCGCCGAGGTGGTGGCGGGCGTCCTCGCCATCGCCATCACCGTGGTCGCGATCGTCGTGGAGCTCGCCGCCAACCGCTACACGCACCGCATCACGCAGCTCTTCACCCGCGAGCCCGTGAACGTGTTCGTGATGGGGTTCTTCGTCCTGACCGCGCTGATCTGCCTGTGGATGGCGGCGACCATCGGCGGGCTCGGTGAGGGTTCCGAGCCTCGTATCGCACTGGCGACGGCCCTGGTGCTCGCCTCGATCTCGCTGCTGCTGTTGCTGCCGTACTTCGGCTTCGTGTTCCGCTTCCTGTCGCCGGTCTCGGTGATCCGGCGCATCCGCGACGACGCCGTGGCAGCCGTCCTCGCGGCGCGCGATGGGCGCCGGCCCCGCCAGCGCGAGCGCGCCATCGACGCCACCGAAGAGCTCGAGGACGTGGCGCGCACGGCCATGCAGAACCAGGACCTGAGCATCGCCATGGCGAGCGTCGACGCCCTGTGCGACCTGCTGCTCGAGTATGGGCCGCTGCGCGCGGGCCTGCCGGACGACTGGTTCGCGTGGGACGGTCCCCTTCCCGGCGATCCGCACTTCGTCTCCATGGCGCCGACGGCGCGCGCCGAAATGTGCGCCGAGGGCGCGTGGTTCGAGACCAAGGTCATGCGCCAGGGTCTGTCGATCTACGGCGAGAGCCTGGGGCGCATGCCCGAGATCGCGAACCTGCTGTCGGTGCGCACCCGGCAGCTCGCGGATGCCGTGCCCGACGACCAGGCGTACTACCTGACGCTCTACATGCGCCTGTTCAACAGCTACCTGCGGCAGGCCATCAACGCCCGGCAGCTGCGGACCGGCTACTACGTGCTCCACCAGTACCGGCAGCTGGCCGAGGGGCTGATGGCGCGCGGGCGAGGCGACCTCACGCTGGAGATCGCCGAGCACCTGCGCAGCTACGGTCTGTTCGCCTTCGAGATGGGGCAGGGCTTCCTGCTGGAGGTCGTCGCCTGGGACGTCTCGCTGCTGCTGGAGAGCGCGGCGGAGCGGCAGGACGCGCACCACCTGGTGGACCCGCTGCTGGAGCTGTTGCTTCGCATCGACAAGGAGAGCGATGCGGAGGCGCTCGAGGCGAGTTCGCGCGGTGTGCGGCGCGCGCAGGCGCAGGTGGCCACGTTCTTCCTGGCCCGCGGCGACGAGCCTCGCGCGAGGCGCGTCTACGACGACATGCGCGACGACCGCCCCGAGCGGTTGGCCGCGATCCGCGACGAGCTCGAGATGGAGACGCGGGAGCAGTACTGGGAGTTCAACGATCGCGGCGTGAACTTCCGCTACCTGCCCCCCGAACGTCGCGCCCATGTGGGTCCGTTCTTCGACTGGTTCGGCGAGCGGTTGCCCCGGCGCACGGGAAACGGGTCGGCCGACTAGCGGTGGGCCCCGGCCGCGCGGGGCCGGCTACAGGCTCGCGGCCTGCACGTCGAGACCGAAGAGCACGCGCCCGACCGTCTCGAAGGTCGAGGGCGCCACCATGATGTGCGACTTGGCTACGTGGATGTCGCGAAACGAGCGCTGCAGGCGCGAGGTCTTGTACACGGATGCACCGCCGCCGAGGTCGTACATCGCGCTCACCACGCTCACACTCTTTGCGACCGCATGACTGGTGGCAAGCCGCAGGTCGGCGCGCTGTGCTGTCCCGACGGGTTCGCCCGAGAGCGCGACCTCCCAGACCTCGTCGAGCGTCCCGTAGAAGAGGCGTCGCGCACTGCGCAGGTCGGCCTCGGCCCGTGCGAGCTGGGCCTGGGCGAGCGGGTGCTCGGCGATGGTCTTCTTCGAGCCCACGCGTCCTTTCGAGGTGGCGACCTGCACCAGGTCGTCGATGGCGGCGCGCGCGATGCCCATGCACACGGCCCCGATGCCGAGCGCGAGCAGCGTGAAGTTCGGAAACGCGTACAGCGGCGTCACGGGCGGCCGGCCCTCTGCGACGAAGCCCACGACTCGTTCTTCGGGGACGAAGACTTCCTCGGCCCGGTAGTCGAGGCTGCCGGTTCCGCAGAGCCCCGAGACCCGCCAGGTGTCGACGAACTCGACCTCGTCTGCGGGGAGGATGGCCATGGTGAATCGCGGGCGTCCGGCTCCGTCGAGCATGGGTGCGCCCTGGTCCGCAAGCGTGCATCCGCCCAGGATCCACCGTGCGTTCTGGCTGCCCGAGCCCCACTTCCACTGGCCGGAGACACGGAAGCCGCCCTGGACCCGCTCGGCCCGCCCCGTCGGCGCGAAGACGCCGGTGAGGAGCGCGAGCGGGTCGCGCAGCAGTTCTCGTGCGGCGGTCTGGGGGATCGCGGCGAGGGCCGTGCCCGAGGTCATCGCGATGAACGCGACCCAGGCGCAGGAGGCATCGCCCATCGCCAGGGTCTCGAAGACCTCGCTGCTCGTTCGAGGAGACGTCTCGAGGCCGCCCACGGCGCGCGGAATGCCCATCCGATAGAAGCCGGCCTCGGCCATGCTTCGCGACACGTCTTCGGGGATGCGCCGTGCGTCTTCGATCTCGTCGGACCGCTCGCGGAATGCGGCACCCAGTTCGACGGCCGCCGAGAGGAGCTCGGTGTCGCTTGCCATGGGGTTCTCGGGTCGCCTCAGCCGCCCTGGCGCAGCAGCCAGCTGCGAACCCTCGCGCGCAACAACGTGGGTTTCACTGGCCAGGACAGGTAGTCCGTGGCCCCCGAGCGGAAGGCATCGACGACTTCATCGGTTCCCGCATCCATCTCGGCGACGACCAGCACCGGAACCTCGCGCAGCTCGCGGTCCTGCTCGGCGCGCAGCCTCCGGCAGACCTCGAGCGCCGATCCGTGGGGGCTGCGGAGATCCACCACGATCAGGGAGGGACGCTCGCGTCGCGCCACCGTGAGGCCCTCCTCGCGGTCGCGCGCGTGGAGCAGGCGAACCTGCTCGGCGCCGAGCGCCTCGCAGACCGCCTGCAGGGTGTCCTCGTCATCGTCCACGATCAGCACCGTGGAGGCTCGCGGGGGGGTACTCGAGATCAGCGCAGGGGCGCCCCCGGTGGCGACGGCGCGGTCTCCCGAAAGCGCGACCGACATGCCCTCCGCGGCGGCGAAGACGTCGAGGTCCGACCGCTCCGCGCGCTTGCGCGCGAGCGCCTGGAGCCTGTCGACGGCGGCGTCGTCGCGTACGGGGTCGTGGTGGAACAGCGCCAGCCGGCGCGCACCGGCCGCCAGGGCGTAGTCGACCGCCTGCTCGACCGGGGTGTGGCCCCAGCCTGCCTTGGCCGGAAAGTCGCGCAGGGTGTACTGAGCATCGTGGACCACCAGATCGGCGTCGGCGAGGAACGCCACGTGGCGTTGGTCTTCGCGATGCACCGGCATCTGCCCGGGCTCGGCACCCGCGGGCTGGAGCATGTGGGGCTCGTGGTCGCTGGCGTAGACCAGCACGGCTCCGTCCGCCTCGAAGCGGTAGCCGAGGGTGAGGGTGGGGTGGTTCAGGTACTGGGTCGTGATGCGCACGCCGCCGACTTCGAACACGCCCTCGGTCAGGTCGTGGAAGCGCGCCAGGGACGCCATGGCCTCGAGCGTGATCGGGTGGTGGTCGTACGACATCTGCCCGGCCAGGGTCGACTCCAGATGCTGAGCGCGGCCCCCGGGCGCATAGATGTCCCACTCGCTGCCGCCCTCGACGATGGGGTCGAAGAACGGAAACCCCTGGATGTGGTCCCAATGGGTATGGCTCACCACCAGGTGACCCCGGTGGGGTCGCTGCCCGGTGCCGAGGATGTGCTGGGCCAGCTCGTGGATGCCGGTGCCGCAGTCGACCACCACGAGCGTACCGTCGTCCGCCTCGACCGAGACGCAGGACGTGTTGCCGCCGTAGCGCAGGGTGGAAGGGCCGGGCTTCGCGATCGAGCCTCGCGTTCCCCAGAACGTCACCCGCACCGATTGGCCTCCGGGCGCGCGGCACCCCGCCGCGCGCAGCACCGGCCCGGGCGGCCGACCGCCGTCCCGGAACCGGACGTCTCCATCATCGGATGGGGGTGTCCCGTCGCGCTGTGAGGTTCCTCACGTTGCCTGCCCCTCCGCCTCGCTGTGGCGGCCGCAGGATAGCCTCGATGCCCCCCGGGTTCGCCATCTGAGGTACGATGTTGGGCTCGATCGTTGGCGGCCGGGACGCGTCGGGCCCTGGCCGCGGAGGTTCCCCGTGCTGTCCGTGCTGCTCCGTCTTGGATCCCCGTCCACCCGCCTGTCCGCGAGCCCGGCCCCCTGGGTCGCCGCTTGGCTGGTGGTGGCGCTCTTCGCGTGGCCGTCGGTCGCCGCCGCCGAGGCGCCTTCGTTCCTGACCTTCGAGTCCGGCGCGGTCCGGCCGCTGGCGCTCTCGGGCGACGGGCGCCGTCTGTACGCCGTGAACACCCCCGACGGGCGCCTCGAGATCTTCCGGGTCGGCAGCGAAGGGCTGGCCCACGAGGCGTCCGTTCCGGTGGGGCTCGAGCCCGTCGCCGTGGCCATCCGCAATCGGCACGAGGTCTGGGTGGTGAACCACCTCTCGGACAGCGTGAGCATCGTTCACGTGCCCACCCGGCGCGTCACCAAGACGCTGCTGGTGGGCGACGAGCCGCGCGACATCGTCTTTGCGCGTGGGCGCGCCTTCGTGACGACGGCCCACCGTGGCCAGCATCGGACGCATCCTTCCATCGCCGACGTGCCCGGTTCCGGCGACCCCAGACTGACCACACCCGGTATCGGTCGCGCCGACGTCTGGGTCTTCGATGCGCGTCGCCCCGGCCACGATCTCGGCGGCAAGCCCCTGCGCATCCTGTCGTTCTTTGCCGACACGCCGCGCGCGCTGGCGGTGAGCCCCGACCGCAGCACCGTGTATGCGGCGGCCTTCCACAGTGGCAACCAGACCACCGCCGTGAGCGAGTCGCTGGTCTGCAACGGCTTCGAGGCCGCGGGTTCGTGCACGATCGACGGCACGCCGATTCCCGGCGGCAACCCCGGCCCCGGGGTCAATCACGAGGGCGTGCGTGCGCCCGAAGTCGGCGTGATCGTCCGCGTGAACCCCGAGACGGGCCACTTCGAGGACGAGCTCGGCCGCAACTGGGACGAAGTCGTGCGTTTCGACCTGCCCGACGAGGACGTCTTCGCGATCGACGCGACGACGCTCGAGAGGCGAGGGTCCTGGCCGCACGTCGGCACGATCCTGTTCAACATGGTCACGAACCCGAAGACCGGCGCGCTCTACGTGTCCAACACCGAGGCGCGCAACGAGGTGCGCTTCGAAGGCCCCGGTGAGTTCGCAGACAGCACGGTGCAGGGTCACCTGCACGAGGCGCGCATCACCGTCATCCGCGGGGACGATGTGGCGCCCCGTCACCTGAACAAGCACATCGACTACTCGGTGCGGCCGGCCCCGCCGGGCGTCAAGGAGCACAGCCTGGCCACGCCGGTCGAGATGGCCGTCTCGAAGAACGGTCGCAAGCTCTACGTGGCCGCGTTCGGCTCGTCCCGGATCGGCGTGTTCGACACCGCCGCACTCGAGGACGACAGCTTCGACCCCACCGTGGCGAGTGCCGACTACCTCGACGTGAGCGGCGGCGGGCCCGCGGGCCTCGTGCTCGACGAGCGGCGCGGGCGCCTGTACGTGCTCACGCGCTTCGACAACGCCGTCTCGGTCCTCGACCTGGACAGCGGGGCCGAGACCGCCCACCTGCCGCTCTACAACCCCGAGCCCGAGCACGTGGTGACGGGCCGGCCCGTGCTCTACGACGCCCAGACGACCTCGAGCAACGGCGAGGCCTCGTGCGCCGGCTGCCACGTGTTCGGCGATCTCGACTCCATCGGCTGGGACCTCGGCAACCCGGACGATGATCTGGTCGCGAGCCCGCTTCCGGTGAACCTGACCGACGTGATCAACATCGCCCGGTTCTTCGACCCCGGCTTCTTTCCCTTCCTGAACGGAACCGGCCGCGCGAACGACTTCAACGCCATGAAGGGGCCGATGACGACGCAGACCCTGCGCGGCATGGTGAACAGCGGCCACATGCACTGGCGCGGCGACCGTGCGGCCGGCTTCTTCGGGGTGGACACGCCCGAGGGCAACGACGCCGACCTGTCCTTCCGGAACTTCATCGTGGCCGTGCCGGGCCTGCTCGGCGCGGATCGCAGCCCGAGCGACCCCGACCTCCAGGACGAGATGCAGCGCTTCGCCGACTTCACCCTGGACGTGGTGCTGCCGCCGAACCCCGTGCGCCACCTGGATCAGACGCTCACGGCCGAGCAGGCGCGCGGCAAGGAGTTCTACTTCGGCGGTCCCGACGGCACGCTGCTGTCTGACGGGGTCGACCTCAACCCCGGCTTCACGGGTTTCACCTGCAACGGCTGTCACGTCCTCGACCCGAGCCAGGGCTTCTTCGGCACCAACGGCCGGCAGAGCTTCGAACTCGAAGAGCAGACCATGAAGATCCCCCACCTGCGCAACCTCTATACGAAGGTCGGCATGTTCGGGATGGCGTCGGCGCCGGCCTTCTTCCTGCCCGGGGACAACGGGGACAAGGGCGCGCAGGTCCGCGGCTTCGGCTTCCTGCACGACGGCAGCACCGACACGCTCTTCCGCTTCTTCCGCAGCCTGGTGTTCGAGAAGAGCACGTTCGCGGCGCCGGATTTCGGCGTCGATGGCGGCGGCTTCACCGAGGGCGACCCCCAGCGCGCGGCGATGGAGGAGTTCATGCTCGCCTTCGACTCCGACCTCGCCCCGATCGTGGGACAGCAGGTCACGCTCTCGCGCAAGAACTTCGAGGAGGGCGGCGAGCGGGTCGACCTGATGCTCGAGCGTGCCGAGACGCCCTTCGTTTCGAAGATCCTCGGTGGCGAAGTCACCGAGTGCGACCTGGTGGTGCGCACGCACCTGTTCGGCCAGCCGCGCGGCTGGCTCTACGAGGGCGACGACACCTTCCTGTCGGACGACGGCACCACGCCGAGCGAGGAAGATCTGCGGAGCCTCGCCGCGCTGGTGCCGCTCACCTACACCTGCGCCCCTCCCGGCTCGGGCCGGCGGATGGCGATCGATCGCGACGAGGACGACCTGCTGGACGGGCTCGACCTGTGTCCGGCCGATCCCGACGCCGCCCAGGTGGATGCGGACGGCGACCGCCTCGGGGACGCCTGTGACAACTGTCCGGACACGTGGAACCCCTGGCAGCTCGACTCGGACGGGAACGGCGTCGGCGAGGCCTGCGAGAGCCGTCCGGACCGCCCCTGGTGGTGGTTCCTGTTCGGCTGATCCCGGCCCGGCGGGTCTTCTTGCCGGTTGCTGAGGCGGTTGCGGCGGCCACGGGGCGGATCGACCCGATTCGGCCGCAGGCGTCGTATACTCCGCGGACCGCTCGCGCCGCGGGCCTCGCGCCTACCGCCCCTTGCAGGAGGCTTCATGAGCCGACGCAACGCCGTGTTCTTCTCCCTGGTCCTGGCCCTGGTGGTCGGGTTCCTGGTCACCGGTTGGTTCCTCTACCGCACGCCGATCGGGCTCGATGCCAGCGGGTTCCCGATGGGGGAGGCGATCTACGGCCTGATCTCGAAGGTCAGCCCCGGTGCGAACGGGAGCTTCGTCGGCGCCGTCTGGATCGTGGTTTCGCTCCTGGTGGTGGCCGCGGTGGCGTTCGTGACGGTTCGCAGCGCGGCGCGCTCGAAGCTGGACGCCGAGCGGCGCACGTTCCTCACCGGCGCGGCCTCGGGAGCGGGAGCTGCGCTGGGCGCCATCGCCGTGGGCGGCGCCGCCGGGGCCGCCCGGGGCTTCTACGGAATCGGCGAGGGCAACGGCGGCTGGAGCGGGGTGAGCTCCGCCATGGGCGCCGACGTCCCCCAGACCCACTCGGAGCATCTCGACGCCTGGAAGGGCAGCCGCATCCAGGGCTACCGGCGCTTCGGCCGCACCGAGTGGAACGTGTCCGACATCGTGCTGGGGACGGGCCGCATCCGTGGCGAGGACGGAGAACGCATTGCACGTCTCGCCCTCGATCGCGGGGTCAACTACTTCGACACCTCGCCCGACTACTCGGGCAGTGGCAGCGAGCAGGCCATGGGCCGCGCGATCCAGGGTGTCCGCGACGAGCTCTTCATCGCCACCAAGTTCTGTACCCCGCACGGTCACCTGCCCGCCGGCGCACCGGTGGAGCGCTACAAGCAGGTGGTCGAAGAAAGCCTGGGCCGGCTCGGTACCGACTACGTCGACCTCGTCCACATCCACTCGTGCGATCAGGTGGACCGCCTGATGGACGAGAATGCCCACGAGGCGTTCGACCGGCTGAAGGAGGAGGGCAAGGTCCGCTTCCTCGGCGTTTCGAGCCACACGCCCAACCTGGTCGAGGTGGCCGAGACGGCCATCGACTCGGGGCGCTTCGACGTGATGATGCTCGCGTACCACCACGGCACCTGGGCCCCCATGGACGAGCTGATGCGCCGCGCACGCAGCGAGCAGGACATGGGCGTGGTGGCCATGAAGACGCTGAAGGGCGCCAAGCACCACGGGCTCGCCGGCTTCCGCGACGAGGCCGACGCCTACTCGCAGGCCGCGCTGCGCTGGGTGCTCTCGAACCAGGACGTGTCCTGTGCGGTGATCTCGTTCTTCGAGCTCCAGCACGTGGACGAGTACCTGCACGCGTCCGGCGGCCAGGTCACGGAACGCGACCTGGCCATCCTCGAGAAATACGACCGGCAGATCCTCGGCAGCTACTGCGCGCCGCACTGCGGCGACTGCCTGTCGAGCTGCCCCGAGGAGCTGCCGATCCACGACGTGCTGCGATATCGCATGTACTTCGAGGACTACGGGTGGGAGAAGGAGGGCATGCGCCTCTACGGTGCGCTCGACGCCAACAAGCGCGCCGAAGTGTGCGCGAGTTGTGCGGCGCCGTGCCTCGGCAGCTGCCCGACCGGCATCCCGATCCCCGAGCGCATGGCCGGGGCCCACGAGCTGCTCACGATCACCTGAACCCCGAGCGCCCACGGCGCTCCCCCCACGGAAGACCGATGCGCTGGAACCGCTGCTGTTGCTTGCTCACGCTGGGCTGCCTGCTGACCCTGGCCTTCTCGGGCCCCGCCTGGTCCGGGACGACGTTCACGGACGTGACCCTGGCTGCGGGGGTGGACTATCTCCAGCACGCGCCGCCCGCGGAGGTGAGCAGCTGCCTCACGCCGGGGTGCGAGGTCGATCGGATGACGGGCGGCGCGGCGGTGGCGGACGTCGATGGCGACCGGTGGATCGACCTGCTGGTCACGCGTCTCGACGGCCCGAGCGTGCTGCTGCGCAACCGGGGCGATGGAACGTTCGAGGACATCTCCGCCGCATCCGGGATTGGGGCCTTCGACATCCAGGGCAACGGGGCACTCTTCGGCGACATCGACAACGATGGCGATCAGGATCTCCTGGTCACCGTGATCGGGGTCGGCGGCGATGCGGTGAACGATCAGAACCTGCTGTTCATCAACGATGGGCAGGGGCACTTCACCGAGGAGGCGGTCGCGCGCGGCGCCGCCATGCAGGCGCCCGGTGCCCGCTTGACCTACTCGGCGGCCTTCGGTGACTTCGATCGCGACGGTTGGCTCGACCTGAAGGTGGTCGAGTGGGGGTTCTCGGCCCATGCGCGCCTGTTGCGCAACCGCGGCGACGAGGCACCCGGCTTCTTCGAAGACGTGACCGAGCTCGCGGGGGTGGACGACCCCGACGTCGACGGCTTCGCCCCGGCCTTCGTGGACCTCGACGACGATGGCCACCAGGACCTCGCGATCGCCGCCGACTTCGGCAGCAGCCGGCTCTTCTGGAACGACGGCGCGGGCGGGTTCACGGACGGCACGATCGCCGCGGGCGTGGGGACCGATGAGAACGGCATGGGGTCGACCTTTGGAGACTTCGACGGCGACGGCGATCTCGACTGGTTCGTCACCTCGATCTTCGACCCCTTCGACACCTGCTCCATCGAGCAGTGTGGATGGGGCCCCTCGGGCAACCGGCTCTTCCGAAACGACGGAGGGCGCGTCTTCACCGACGCCACCGACTTCGCCGGCGTGCGCGACGGCGGCTGGGGCTGGGGTGCGGCCTTCTTCGACATGGACAACGACACCGACCTCGATCTGGTGATGACCAACGGGGTCGACTTCCCGGGGGTTCCCTGGGAGGATCGCTACGTCACCGACCCCATGCGCCTGTGGGAGAACGACGGGACCGGCCGCATGACCGAGGTCTCGGCGACCTCCGGCGTGGGGGACACGGCGTCGGGCAAGGGCCTGCTGGTCTTCGACTACGATCGCGACGGTGACCTCGATCTCTTCGTCGTGAACAACGCCGGCGGGCCGCGCCTGTACCGCAACGATCTGCCCCCCGACCCGACCCGTCATCTGCGTGTGCACGTGCGGGGCAACGGCGGCACCAACCGGGACGGGTACGGGGCGCGTGTGTCGGTGTTCGTGACCGAGACGTCCGTGCCCCAGGTGCGCGAGATCGGCGTGGGCTCCCACTTTCTCGGCCAGAGTGAGATCGAGGCCCACTTCGGCCTTCCGCCGGGCGTGTCGGCAGTCGACCGCGTCGAGGTGTTCTTTCCGGCCACGGGGACCACCGTGGTCCGATCCGACGCGCCCGCCGGCGGCTACATCTGGGTGAACGAGCGCGAGAAGTGCGGGCTGTTGGGCATCGAGGCGCTGGTGCCGATCGGTGTCTGGGCGCTGCGAGGCCGGCGGGCGTGGCGAAGCCACGGATCGCCGCGCGCCGACGGCTAGGCCGGCTCGAGCGGGACGCGCATTTCGAACGTGGCGCCCTGGCCCGGTTCGGAGACCACGCGGAGCTCGCCGCCGTGGTTCTGCACGATTTCGTAGGACACGTAGAGGCCCAGGCCCGTACCCTTGCCCACGGGCTTGGTGGTGAAGAACGGCTCGAACAGCCGCTCGCGCGTGGCGGCGTCGATGCCGGGCCCATCGTCGGCGACCGACACCACCGCCTCGCCGGCTTCACGTTTGCTCGTCACGCGCACGGTGCCCGTGTCGCCCACGGCGTGGATCGCGTTCACCACGAGGTTCACGATCACCTGCCGCAGCCGGTTGCCCGAGCCCTGAAGCGGCGGGCTCTCGCGCAGGTCCTGCTCGACGGTCACACCGGGGGGGGCGTGGGCCGCGGCCACGCGCACGGCGCCATCCACGACGGCGGCCAGGTCCACCGGCTCGCGTTCGTTGTGGCCCGCGCGGGAGAAGTCGCGGACGTCCCGCACGATGGCGATGGTGCGTTCGACGCCCTGCTGGCACTCCTCGAAGAGCTCCTGGCACTCTTCGAGCAGCGCCGGCACCTCTTCCGGGCGCTCCTTCACCGCTTCTCCCACGGCGCCGCAGTGCTCGCGCAGATGGTTCAGGTTGCTGCGCACGTAGGACATGGGGTTGTTGATCTCGTGGGCGATGCCGGCGGCGAGCTGGCCCACCGCCTCCATCTTCTGGGCCTGCTGCAGCCGCTCTTGCAGGGCGGCGCGTTCGGCCACCAGGCCCAGCTGGGCGCCGACGTCGCTCAACACCTCGAGCAGCAGCCCGTCGTTGCCGGGCGGTCGGCTGCTCGCGAAGCCGAGGACCGCCTTCACCTTGCCGTGGACCGGAACCGGCACGGCGTAGCCCGTGCGCAGCCCGAGCGACGTACAGATGGCCGAGAGCTGGGATCCCTCCAGGCGCAGGTCCGCGGAATCGGCGTGCCCCTGCCGAACGACACGGCCGGAGAGGCCGTCCGGGCGCCAAGGCCTGCCGTGTGACGCCTCGGCGAGCTCGGCGAAATCCTGCGGTCGCTCGATGTGGTGGATGGCCGTGGGGATGAGCTCGCCCTCGTCGCCCACCATCTGCAGTTGGCCCACCGGCCAATCCATGACCTCGCAGATCCGGTCCAGCCCCGCGTGGAGCGCCGACTCGAAGTGGGTCGACTGGTTCGCACACTCGGCCGCATGGCGGAGCAGTTGCACGAAGCCCACTTCGCGCTCGATCTCGAGGTTGCGCAGCTGCAGCTCGCGCTCGGCGCGCCGTTCGGTGAACACGAAGCTGGTGGCGATGATCGCCACGCCCAGGATCGCGGTCACGCGGTTGAAGAGTCCCGCAAGCGGCTGCAGCTCGGCGGGCACCGCGGACTCGAACTCGACGCCGTGCATCGGCAGCGACCAGAAGGCGAGCGTGATCGCCAGGGTCACCGCCGTCCACGTCCAGGCGCCGCGAAGCCCCACGACCACCGCGGCGCCAAGCGGCAGCAGGTAGAACCACGCGAAGTCGGGGTCGTAGAAGCCGCCGGCCACGAACTGCGAAAAGATGAGGAGGGAGGCCAGGCAGACGAGGGCCAGGTGCCCGGCCAGGCGGGGCTGGCGCGTCTTGCGCAGCAGAACCAGGTTGCCGGCCGCGGCGGCGATGGTGACCGCCACACCCACGACCATGGCGGGCACGTCGAGCACCACCCATTGCAGGAGTGCCGGGAACCCGACCAGGAACATGGCCAGGGTGGCGATCGAGACCAGCCGGACCCGCCGATGGACCTCGGCCCCGACCTCGTCCGGGTCGATGCCCAGGTCGAAGATGCGGTTCACGGACTCGAACTGACGGCGGAGGAAGGACATCCCCTTTCGCACGCCCCCTGTCGCGGGCCGGGTGGCCCCCGGGGGGTCGTATCGGGTGGGGGAGTCGGCGGCTTGAGCGGCGGTTTTGCGCGGCCGACCCAGCCGGTGGCCGGCGAACCCATCAAGCCGACGCCGACGACGTTCTCCGGCCGGGCCTAGTAGTCCTCAGGCAGCGGCAGGGTATTGCCAGAGAGGTCCGGGGGGCCCATGTAGACCGCGCGGAACGAGCGACTCGCGAAGCGCCAGGCTCCGTCGGCGCAGCGCACGTAGGCGTCGCGGTAGATGCCCAGGTTCATCAGCACCTGGCCGCCCGACATCTTCACGAACTCGTGGACCAGCCACTGGCCCTTGCCCTCGTCTCCCTGGACCTCGATCACGCCATCGGTGGCGGTCTGGCGAACCCAGGAGTCACCGACCAGTTCCCGGAACAGCGCCAGCGCCTCGTCCCGACCCGTTGCCTTGCGGCCAACCACGGTCCACTCACCGTCTTCGGCGAAGGTGTCGGCCCATGCGGCCTGGTCGGAGGTCTGGATGGCTTGGCAGTAGCGGGCCACGAGGCCGCGGATGGCCAGCTCGTCGGCAACGGTCGAATCACTCATGGAGGTCCTCCTCGCGCATGGGCCCGGTATTCTACCGCTCCGGCTTCCGAGGAGCGCCCATGCCCGAATCGCGTCCCTTCCGCTTCGCCGTCCAATCGTTCTCGGCACCCTCGGCGGACGCCTGGCGCGAGCGCGCCAAGCGGGCGGAGGGCCTGGGCTATTCCGCGCTGCATCTCGCCGACCACGTGATCGGGGCCGGTCCGGCCCTCGATCCCACCAACCACCCGGTGCAGGAGCTGGCCGCCGTGCCGGCCATGGCGATGGCTGCCGAGGCGACCGAGACCCTGCGTGTGGGCTGTCGCGTGTTCTGCCAGGACTACCGGCACCCCGCAGTCCTGGCCAAGGAGGCCGCGACCCTCGACCTGCTGAGCGATGGCCGCCTCGAGCTCGGGGTGGGGGCCGGCTGGCTCCGCGCCGAGTACGTGGCGCTCGGCATCGCCTTCGACGAGGCGACGACCCGCATCGACCGGCTCGCCGAGACCGTGGCCTTTCTCAAGGCCTGGTTCGCCGGAATGCCCATGGCCTTCGAGGGGTCGCACATCCGCGCGCGCGACTTCGAGCCCGTGCCGGCGCCCGTGCAGCGCCCGCACCCTCCGATCATGATCGGCGGTGGCTCGCGCCGGGTGCTCGAGCTGGCGGCCCGCGAGGGCGACGTGGTGAGCCTGAACTTCAACAACCGCTCGGGCGTACTCGGTGCGGACGGCGTGGGCGGGTCGACGGCCGAGCGCACCGCACGAAAGGTCGCCTGGGTGCGCGAAGCCGCGGGCGATCGCGACCCCGAACTCGAGATCGGCGCCTACTTCACGTTCATGGGGTCGGGTGCCGAGGCCGCGGCCGAAGGCATGGGCCGGGCACTGGGGCTCGACAAGGAGGCGATGCTCGCGCACCCGCATGGGTTGTTCGGCGAAGTGGACGAGGTGTGTGACCTGCTGCGCGCGCGTCGCGAGAGCCTGGGCATCAGCTACGTGACGGTGCCCGACACGTCGCTCGAACCGTTCGCGCCGGTCGTGGCCCGCCTCGCCGGCACCTGAGCGAGTCGCCGCCGGGTGCCCCGCACCCGAAGCGGCGGGTCGCTACGGCGCCTTCTTGGGGAATCCCAGCTCGCCGAGCTTGCGAGCCATGTCGCTTCCCGCGCTCTCCGGGCGGACGTCCTCGTCGACGGCGCGGACCGTGCCCTCTGCGTCCACGTAGAACGTGACGCGTCGCGCATACAGACCGCCGAGGCGCGTCACACCGTATGCGCGGGCCACGTCGCCCTCCGGGTCGGAGAGCACCACGTGCCGGGCATCCAGCGACTCGGCAAAGGCGCGGTTCTTGTCCGGGTCGTCGAGGCTCACCATGTACACGGCCACGTCGTAGGCGGCGAGGGCTTCGGCGCTGTCACGCAGCGCCTGGAGCTCGGCCGTTCAGCCGGGGGTGAACGCCTTCGGGAACCAGGCGAGCACCACGCCGCGCTTGCCGGTGTGGTCCGACAGCGCATGGGCGCGCCCGTCCGAGCCCGGCAGGGAGAACTCCGGCGCGGCTTCGCCGACTTCGGGTCCGGCGCCGAGAGCGGGTGCGGCCAGGAACAGGACTGCAGCGAGGGCGAGTGTGCGCATGCCCAGAGCGTAGACCACCGCGCCGCGTTCCTCCGCTACGCTGCGCCGGCCATGGAGTCACGCGTGGGCGCGTCCCGACGAGCTGCGGTGGCGCGGGCCGCAGGCCCGTTCGCGGCTCTCTTCGCGTGCCTGCTCGCCTGGGGCGGGCCCGCTTGCCGCGACGCGGCGCCCGCCGCCGGTGCCGGAGACTGGCCGCGCCACGGGCAGGGGGCCTTCGAGCAACGCTTCAGCCCGCTCGCGCAGATCGACGAGCACAACGCCGGGCGCCTGGGGCTGGCCTGGACGCACGACTTCGGGACACGCCGGGGGCTGGAGGCGACGCCCATCGTCGTGGACGGCGTGCTCTACACCACCGGAACCTGGAGCACCGTCCATGCCTTCGATGCGGCTTCGGGGGCAAAGCTCTGGCAGCACGATCCGCAGGTGCCCCGCGAGATCGCGCGCATCCTGTGTTGCGACGTGGTGAACCGCGGGGTGGCCGTCGATGCGGGCCGCGTGTTCGTGGCGACTCTCGACGGTCGGCTGCAGGCTCTCGACGCCGGCACCGGGGCGCTGCTGTGGAGCGCGCAGACCACGCCCGCCGAGCAGCCCTACACCATCACCGGCGCACCGCGGGTCGTCTCGGGCCGTGTGGTGATCGGCAACAGCGGCGCGGATCTGGGCGTGCGCGGCTACGTCTCGGCCTACGACGCCGAGACCGGCGAGCGGCTCTGGCGCACCTACACGGTTCCGGGTGACCCGGCCAAGGGCCACGAGACCCCGGCGATCGCGCGTGCGGCCCGTACCTGGCACGGTCGCTACTGGGAGACCGGTGGAGGGGGCACCGCGTGGGACGCCATCGCCCATGATCCCGAGCTCGGGCTCGTGTACGTGGGTACCGGCAACGGGGGCCCTTGGAGCCGCGTGCTGCGCAGCGAAGATCGCGGCGACAACCTCTATCTGAGTTCGATCCTCGCGCTCCGCGAGGACGATGGCGCGCTGGTCTGGTACTACCAGACGACCCCCGGCGACGCGTGGGACTTCACCGCGACGCAGCACCTGCTGCTGGCCGACCTCGAGATCGCGGGCCGTTCGCGCGCGGTGCTGCTGCAGGCGCCGAAGAACGGGTTCTTCTACGTGCTCGACCGGGCCACGGGCGAACTGCTCTCGGCCGAACCGTTCGCCGAGGTGACGTGGGCGTCGCACGTGGACCTGGCGACGGGTCGCCCCGTGGAGGCCCCGGGGGTTCGCGCCGCCGACCGCCCCGTGCTGATCAAGCCGGGCAGCGCGGGCGCACACAACTGGCACCCGATGTCGTTCAGTCCCGACACGGGTCTGGTGTACGTGCCCGCCCAGGAGTTGCCGGGCCTCTACACCGTCGACCCGGACTTCGCTTTCGTTCCGCGCGCCCACAACACCGGGCTCGACATGAAGATGTACCGGAGCCTCCCTCCGCCTGGCGCTGCGGCCGCGGGCACGTCGGGTCATCTGCTCGCCTGGGATCCGGTGGCGGGCCGCGAGGTCTGGCGCGCGCCGTACGCGGTCGCGGGCAACGGCGGCACCCTGGCGACGGCGGGCAACCTCGTGTTCCAGGGCACGGCAGATGGACGCTTCGTGGCCTATCGCGCCACGGACGGAGAGAAGCGGTTCGAGGTGACCGTGCCGACGGGCATCGTCGCGGCCCCGATCAGCTATCGCGTGGGCGAGACCCAGTACGTCGCCGTGATGGCCGGGTGGGGCGGCTCGTTCGCGGTGGCGGCCGGCGACGCCGCCGCGGCCGCAGGGGTGCGTTCGGCGGGCCACCTGCTCGTGTTCGCCCTCGACGGCGACGTGTCGATGCCCGAGGCCCCGCCGCCGCGACCCGGTCAGAGGGCCGACGTGGCCATCGATGCGAGTGCCGAGGACGTGGGACGCGGCAGCGACCGCTACCACCAGTGGTGCGCGGTCTGTCACGGCGTGGGGGCGGTGGGAGGCGGCGTGCTCCCGGACCTGCGGTTCGCCCGTGCCGCGGTGCACGCGGAGTTCGCCGAAATCGTCCTCGAGGGACGACGCGCGGCGCTCGGCATGCCGGCCTTCGGCGACGTGCTCGACGCCGACGACGTTCGCCGGATCCAGGCCTACGTCTTGTCGCGCGCCCCGGGCGGGGCCGGTGAGAAGCCGGACGCGGCGTCGCCCTAGCTCGAGGGAGTCTCGGGTTTGCCGACCACGCCGAGCAGCAGTGCGCGCGTCTCGGCCGCCAGGGCCTCCGGCGTCTGCCCGGCGAACGCCTCTGGCGCGATCGGCGGCAGCACGGTCACCGAGATCGGGTGCCGGCCCTGGAGGACGAAGCCGCGCTTGGGCAGGGCGTCTGCGGTGCCCTGCAAGGCGATCGGCAGGAGCGGTCGTTTGCACTCGATGGCCAGCTGGAAGGCGCCCGGCTTGAAGTCGCGCATCTCGCCCGTGGGCGAACGCGTGCCTTCGGGGAACATCATGATCGAGCTTCCGCTCTCGAGCACGCCGCGCGAGGTCTCCAGCATCTGCAGCACGCTCTCGCGGTCTCCACGGCGAAGCTCGACGTAGCCGTTCAGCCGCATGTTCCAGCCGATGAAAGGGATCCGGAAGTTCTCGATCTTGGAGATCCACTTGTAGTGGTTGAACAGCCGGAACAGCACCAGGATGTCGAGTAGCGAGAGGTGGTTCGCCACCATGACGTAGGTCTCGCGCGGGTCGATGTGCTCGCGGCCTTCGATCGCCACCGGCCAGGCCGGATTGAACCAGGTGTAGAGCGAGGCCCAGAAGCAGGTGAACCGGTGGAGCAGCACCTTGCGCCGGTCGAAGGGCAGCGTCACCGCCCAGATCACGACGGCGATCGGGAACAGGGCGATCGAGGTCACGCCGAGGAAGAGCCAGAACAGGATGGAAAGGGCCTGGAGCTTCACGACGAGGAGCATAGGTCGTCTTGCGCGGGTCGGGTGCGGCCGCACTGCAGGCCTGGCGCCGCGCATCGTGGCACTCGCAGGCCGTCTGGGCGACGAGGGGTTCCGACGTTAGGATCCGCGCCATGCGTCGGAGCCCCGCACTCGCGCTCGCCTGCCTGGTGGCGTGCGCGCTCGCGTGCGCATCGCCGGTGGGCGTCGAGCGTCAGGATCCGCGCAAGGTCCGCGCCCAGCTCGCCGCCAACGTCCTGGCAGCGGGCGAGCTCAGCCACGACACCGAGCTGGTGCTCCAGGCCGTCGGGGTGAGCGCCGAAAACGACCGCCAGCTCGTTCACAGCCTCGACGCGCTGCATGCCCTGCTCCCCACGGCGCCGCATCCGCCGGACGTGTTGTACGCGCTGGCCGAGCTTTCCTTCCTGCACGGCGACCGCGAGGGCGGCGCGAGCGCGTACGCAGCGGCAGCCGTCTATGCGTGGGCCTTCCTGTTTCCCGAGGACCCGGCCGATCGCCCTTCGGTGCTCGACCCTCGGACCCGGGTGGCCGCGGATCTCTACAACCGGGGTCTCGCACGAGGCCTGAGGGAAGCCGAGGCCGAGGTGGCCGACCTCTCCTCGCGCACGGTGACGCTCTCATTCGGCACCCTCGTAGTGACGTCCCCGAAGGATCCCGTCTGGGCGGGCCATCGCCTGGTCGATCTGGTTCCCGCCGACGACTACGAGATCCGCGGCATCCGCAATCGATACCGCCGCCCGGGGATAGGCGCACCGTTCATTGCCGGGCTCGAGCGCTTGCCGGGGTCCGCCGCGAGGGAGGCCGCCCGCATCCCCAAGGCGATCCACGTCCCCGTCACGGTCCTGCTCCGCTTCGACGATGCCCTGGCGGGCCTCCAGAGGGGCGAGCTCTCGGGGCGTCTCGAGCTCTACGCCATGGAGGAGGTCTCGACCACCGAGATCCACGGGGAGGAGGTGCCGCTGGAGTACGAGCCGAGCGTCGCGTTCGCACTGGGGGTCGGGCAGTCGGAGGTGTGGTCCATCGAGATCGAGAGCCTGTTCCAGGACCGCGTGACGGTCATGTCCGAGGACTCGGACGGGCTGTTCATGATCCACCCGTACCGGCCCGGGCAGATTCCGGTGGTGTTGGTCCACGGCACGGCATCGAGCCCCGGGCGCTGGGCGGAGGTCGTCAACGAGCTCACCGGGGATCCGGTGCTGCGCGACCGCGTCGTTCCCTGGCTGTTCGTCTACGCGACCGGCAATCCCATCCTGCTCTCGGCCGGGAGGCTCCGTGCCGCACTACAGGGAGCGAGGCGGGAGCTCGATCCCGAGGCCAAGGATGCTGCGCTCCAGCACATGGTGTTGGTCGGTCACAGCCAAGGAGGGCTGCTCGTGCGCCTCCAGGTCACGGACTCGGAGACGGCGTTCTGGGATGCCATCTCCGAGGAGCCGGTCGAGAGTCTCGACCTCGACCCCGCGACCCAGAAGTGGCTCGAGGATCAGTTCTTCTTCGAGGCGTTGCCGTTCGCCGATCGGGTGGTGTTCATGGCGACACCCCACCGCGGGAGCTTCCGGGCCACGGACGGTGTCGCGGCGCTCGCCGGGCGCTTGATCAGCCTGCCCGTGCGAGCCACCCAGGCCACGGTCGATCTCATCTCGGGCGATTCCGAGGCCAAGCTGCGCTCGCGCATGCGCCAGGTTCCGACCAGCATCGAGAACATGCGACCCGGGAGCCTCTTCATGGACACGCTTGCTTCGCGGCCGTTGGCCGAGGGTGTGACCGCGCACTCGATCATTGCCGTTCCCGACCCCGACGGCGGGCTCGAGGACGCGGACGACGGCGTGGTGAAGTATGAGAGTGCGACCCTGTCCGAGGCCGCCTCCGAAGTCATCGTCCCCAGCCATCACTCCATGCAGGCCCACCCCGAGACCATCGCGGAGCTGAAGCGGATCCTGCGCGAGCAGGTTGCGGCATTCGATGCCGCCCGGTCCCAGGCCGCGGCGGAGGCTGCGCCTCCCGCTCTGCCGGAGGCTGCGCCTTCCGTCGTGCCGGAGGCCGCGCTCTCCGTGGATCCGGCCCTGCCTCCCGCCGGCGACACCCGGCACTAGCGCACGCAGCATGGGGGCGCGAAGCTCCCCGGCCGATGTCCAAGACCCTCCGCGCGTTCTGGTTCTGCTCGATCCTCCTGGCGATGGCCGGCTGCCGGGGTGCGGCCCAGGAGCCCGAGCCCCTTCCGCTCGACTCGGTCGCGCCGTTGCGGCCGGCTGCGGCGCGGGCGGTGCTCGAGTCTCGCTGCGTGGTCTGCCACGGCTGCTACGACGCTCCCTGTCAGCTGAACCTGTCGTCCCACGAGGGCCTGTTGCGCGGGGCCTCGAAGCAGCCCGTCTACCAGTCGAGCCGGCTGCTCGAGGCGCCGCTCACACGCCTGTCCCACGATGCGACCACCGAGGCGGGCTGGCGCGAGCTGGGGTTCCATCCCGTCCTGCCGCTGGCCGAAGGCTCGCCCAGTGACTCGCTGATGCTGCGCATGTTGGCCCTCGGACGCGCCGCCCCGCCGGCGCCCAACGCCCGCATGCCCGACGTCGACCTCGACATCAACCGCGCGCTCAGCTGCCCGGCCGACGACGAGTTCGCCCGCTACGCGGCGGATCGACCCATGGGCGGCATGCCCTACGGCACCGCGCCGCTCGCTCCCGACGAGCTCGAGACGCTCTCGCGTTGGATCGCCCAGGGGGCGCCGGACTGGGAGGACATGGAGGTCCCCGCCGCTCTCGCCCGGCAGGTCGAGGATTGGGAGGCCTTTCTCAACGGGCCCTCGAATCGCGAGCGACTCGTGGCGCGGTACCTCTACGAGCACTGGTTCCTCGCGCACCTGACGTTCACGAGTGCGCCGCAGGGCCCCTACTTCGAGGTGGTGCGCTCGGCGACGCCGCCCGGAGAGCCGATTCGCGTGCTGCCGACCCGGCGGCCCTTCGACGCGCCGGGCGTCGCGAACTTCTGGTATCGGCTGCGGCCCATCGACGCGACGATCCTCCACAAGACCCACATCGTCTACCCGATCGGCCCCGAGCGCATGGCGCGCCTGAAAGAGCTCTTCTTCGCGCCCGACTGGGAGCTGGCAGAACTCCCCGACTACGACCCGGTCACGTCGGCCAATCCCTTCACCACCTTCGCCGCCATTCCGTCGCGTGCGCGCTACCAGTACCTGCTCGACGACGCGCGCTACTTCGTGATGACCTTCATCCGGGGCCCGGTCTGCCGGGGGCAGGTCGCGGTGAACGTCATTCGAGACCGCTTCTGGGTCACGTTCGTCGACCCCGACTACGACCTCTCGGTCACCGATCCCGGCTTCCTCGACGAAGCGCGTGGCCTGCTGCGGATGCCGGCCGAGGCAGGGGGCCAACGCCCCCGCCTCGACATCCTCACGCGCTACGACGAAAAGCAGGAGCGCTATCTCGAGCTGCGCGAGCGCGTCTACGACGAGATCGACCCGGAGAAGGACGGCCCGCCGCTCGAGGCCATCTGGGATGGAGATGGGCACGATCGCGATGCCCTGCTCACGGTGTTTCGCCACTTCGACAACGCCACCGTGGTCCACGGGTTCCACGGTGCACCGCCCCAGACGGCCTGGGTGCTCGACTACCCCATCTTCGAGCGCATCTACTACGACCTGGTGGCGGGCTTCGACGTCTTCGGAAACGTCACCCACCAGGTGGCGACGCGACTCTACATGGACCACCTGCGCATGCAGGCGGAGGACCTCTTCCTGCTCTTCGTTCCCCGGGAGCAGCGCGACGCGATCTTCCGGTCGTGGTATCGCGGCGCCGAAGACCAGCTCGACGTCTACCTGGATCGCGAACGGTTCACGCCCCACGGTACCCAGGTTCGCTTCGAGACGGACGACGTGGTGGCCGAGCTGCTCGCCCAGGTCGAGGCGCGGTCGCGTGAGGTTGCCGGGCCGCCCGATCTGCTGAACCGCTGTGACCAGCCCCCGTGCCAGCGGTCCGGCGCATCGAACCTGGAACGCACGGCCGACGCGGCGTTGCGCCGTCTCGCGGGAGTGCGCGCTCCGTTCGTCGCGACCCTTCCCGAACTGGTCTGGGTCCGCGTGGTGGGCGGTGACATGGAGGAGCCGCTCCAGTACTCGCTGGTGCACGATGCGGCCCACGACAACGTGGCCTTCCTGTTCTTCGAGGCCAACCGTCGCGTCCCGGCGAACGACACGCTCACCGTCGTGCGCGGCGCGCTGGGCAGTTACCCCAACTTCGCCTTCGACGTTCCCCTGAACGAGGTGCTGCGGTTCGCCGAAGTCCTGGGTGCGGTCGAGGATGCGGAGGGACTCACCCGCGTCGTCGAGCGTTGGGGCGTGCGCCGCAGCAGCCCGGGCTTCTGGAGCCTGATGGACTGGTTCGACGACGCGCTCGCGCGTCAGAACCCCGTCGAGGCCGGACTCATCGACATCGGCCGCTACAAGGACCTCTAGCCGGTCGGGGTTCGAGCGCGTCGCCACGTGTGTTCGCTCACGTGTTCGCGTCGGGTCGCTGCCGTATGCTGAGCGCCGAGGAGCCGCCATGACCCAACGAGCCTTCCGACGAATCGCCCCCCGCCGAGCCCTCGTGGCGGGCCTGGCCGCAGCGATCGTCGCCTGCGCGGGGCCCGCTCCGGACCCTGCGCCGGCGCCCACGAAAGAGCCCCAGGCGGCCCAGCCGAGCGAGCCCGCCGAGGCCACCTCGCCGGGCGCGCCGCGCCTGATCGAGGGGCTCGGGAGCCATCACCACCCCATCACGACCTCCGTGCCCGAAGTGCAGCGCTGGTTCGACCAGGGGTTGGTCCTCACCTTCGGGTTCAACCACGAAGAGGCGGTGAAGTCGTTCCGCGAAGGAGCGCGCCTCGACCCGGACTGCGCCATGTGCCACTGGGGCGAGGCGCTCGCCCTCGGGCCCAACATCAATGCGCCGATGGGGCCTGCGGCCAACGCGGCCGCAGTGGCCGCCGTCGCGCGCGCCCAGGCGCTGCGCGATCGCGTGACGGCAGCCGAGCGCGACTACATCGACGCCCTCGCCACGCGCTATTCGCTCGACCCGGCAGCCGCGCGCGCAGACCTCGATCGCGCCTATGCCGACGCCATGCGAGGGCTGCGCGCGGCCCACCCGGCAGACGTGGACGCCGCGGTGTTGACCGCCGAGGCCCTGATGGACCTCAACCCGTGGAACCACTGGTCGTCGCGCGGCGAGCCCGTGGCCGAGACGCCCGAGATCGTGTCGCTGCTCGAGTGGGCGATGGAGCAGCAGCCCGATCACCCCGGCGCCAATCACTACTACATCCACGCCATCGAGGCCTCGCCCGATCCGAGTCGTGCGGAGCCCGCCGCGGACCGCCTCGTGGACGTCGCCCCCGCTGCCGGTCATCTGGTCCACATGCCCTCGCACATCTACTTCCGCGTGGGCCGGTACGACGATGCGCTCGAGATCAATCGTCGGGCAGCGGCGGCAGACGAGCGCTACTTCGCATGGTGCGGCTCGCAGGGGATCTACCGTTCGGCCTACTACCCGCACAACGTGCACTTCCTGTGGGCGGCGGCCAACGTCGAGGGCCGAAGCGCGCTCGCGATCCAGTCGTCGCGCAAGCTCGCGGCGAAGGTGTCCGACGAGATCATCGCGGGGTTCCCGCCGGGCGAGGAGTTCCGGGCGATCCCCATCGTCACGCTGGCGCGATTCGGCCGGTGGGACGCGGTGCTCGGAGAGCCGGCGCCCGACGAAGACCTCCGCTACGTGACCGGCATGTGGCACTACGCGCGCAGTCTCGCCTACCTGCGCACCGGCCAGGGCGAGGCGTCCCTGCGCGAGTCCGAACTGCTCGACGGAGTTCGCGACGAGGCCGCGCTCGATGGCCTCGCCTTCCCGGGCGGGACGGCCAAGAACCTGCTCGGGATCGCCGCGCTGCACCTGGCGGCCGAGCGCAGCGCCGCCGCGGGTCGCGTGGCCACGGCGGTCGCGAAGCTCGAAGAGGCCGTTCTGGAGCAGGATGGCCTGCCCTATACCGAGCCGCCGCCGTTCTACTTTCCCGTGCGCCAGGCGCTGGGCGCGGTGCTGCTGGATGCCGGGCGCGCCGCCGATGCCGAGGCGGTCTACCGCGCCGACCTTCGGAAGAACCCGAAGAACGGCTGGTCGCTCTTCGGTCTTTCCGAGGCCCTCCGGGCCCAGGGCGAGACCGGCCTCGCCGATGGTGCACGCTCGGGGTTCGACCACGCCTTCGCGCGGGCCGACGTCTCGCTCGAGGCCTCTCGCTTCTGACCGCCTCCGACGACACCGCGTCCCTCGCCGACGCCACCGCGTCCATCGAGCTCGCCCAGCCCGACGACTGGCACCTGCACCTGCGCGATGGCGCGATGCTCGCGCGGGTGCTGCCCGCCACGGCGCGGCAGTTCGCGCGGGCCATCGTGATGCCGAATCTCGATCCTCCGATCCGCACCACCGCCGAGGCCGCGGCCTACCGCGATCGCATCCTCGCGGCGCTTCCCGCCGGGCAAGGCTTCGAGCCCCTCATGACGCTCTACCTCACGCCCGAAACCACGCCGCAGGAGATCGCCCGGGCGGCGGAGGCCGACTTCGTCCACGGGGTGAAGCTCTACCCGAAGGGCGCCACCACGCACTCGGATGCCGGGGTCGCCGGCCTCGCCGGGGTCGAACCGGTGCTCGAGGCCATGCAGGCGTGCGGCCTGCCCCTGTTGGTGCACGGCGAGACCACCGACCCCGCGTGCGACGTCTTCGACCGCGAGCGGGTGTTCCTGGAGGATTCGCTGATTCCGACGGTGGAGCGGTTTCCGGCGCTACGCGTGGTGTTCGAGCACGTGACCACCGCCGACGCGGTGTCGTGGGTGCGCGAGGCGCCGCCCCACGTGGCCGCCACCATCACGCCGCAGCACCTGCTGCTGTCGCGCAACGCGCTCTTCGACGGGGGCCTCCGCCCGCATCACTATTGCCTGCCCGTGCTCAAGCGCGAGCGTCACCGGCGCGCGCTGGTCGAGGCGGCGACGTCGGGCGATTCCCATTTCTTCCTGGGGACCGACAGCGCGCCCCACCTGAGAAGCGCCAAGGAGACCGACTGCGGATGCGCCGGCATCTACAGTGCGCCGATCGCGCTCGAACTGTACGCGCTGGCGTTTGCCCGGGCCGGGGCGCTCGACCGGCTGGAGGGCTTCGCCAGCCACTTCGGTGCCGACTTCTACGGTCTTCCGAGAAACACCCGCCGCGTGCGTCTGGTGGCCACCGACTGGAAGGGCCCCGAGCGAGACGGGGACGGGGAGGAGTCGGTCGAGGTCTTCTGGGCGGGGCAGCGCCTCACCCACCGCCTGACCGACGCGACCGTCTGAGAGCGGCCCCGCTCGGCGGGCGAGCGCGCCCATGCCCTCGCGCCGGACGACCTGCTACCCGTGTCGGGCCCCCGGCTGGCACTTGCCGGGCCCCGTCGGAGGAGAATCCCATGGCCCTGCCCAGTGACATCGGCATCGTCGACTGCATGATCGGCTTCCCCGCCGAGGACTTCGCCCAGTACGACTTCATCCGGGCGCAGCTCAAGGACGGCTCGACCGAGTTCGACTTTCCGGTCGAGTACATGTTCAAGAACGTGCCGAAAGAACTCTATGGCCACGGCGACCCGATCTCGCTCACGCTGCATGAGATGGATCGGTTCGGCGTCGAGGTCGGATTGATCGGCGCGGGCAACGAGGTGAGTCAGCGGGCGCTGAAGGAGCACCCCGACCGGTTCGTGGGTCAGGGCTCGGTCGATCCCAATCGCGGGATGGACGGCATTCGCGACATGGTGCGCCAGTTCGAGGAGTACGGCGTCACGTCGTTCGGGGCCTTCAACGCGGGCTACAACCCGCAGGTCGCCATCGACGACGCGAAGATGTACCCGATCTACGCCAAGTGCGTGGAGCTCGACGTTCCGATCTTCTCCTGCGTGGGTGTCCCCGGGCCGCGTTTTCCGATGTGGCCGCAGAAGGTCGAGTGCCTCGACCAGGTGATGTACGACTTTCCCGAACTGGTGTTCGTCACGCGGCACGGCTGCGAGCCCTGGGAAGAGCTGGCGGTGAAGCTGATGCTCAAGTGGCCGAACCTCTACTACTCCACGTCGGCCTTCGCGCCTCGCTACTATCCGGAGGCGATCGTGAAGTACGCCAACACCCGGGGCGCCGACCGCGTGATCTACGCCGGCTACTTTCCGATGGGCCTGTCGTTGGAGCGCATCATGACCGACATGCCCGGTGTGCCGTTCAAGGACGAGGTCTGGCCCAAGTTCCTGCGCGACAACGCGCGCAAGGTGCTCAAGCTGCCGCCGGCCTGAGCGGGGCTCAGCCCAGGGCTCGAATGGCGTCGAGCGCGCCTCGTGCGTGCTTCGATACGTCGAGTTCGGCCGAGATCACGCTGCGCACGATGCCCTCGGCGTCGATCACGAACGTCACGCGCTGCGACGGGAGCAGGCCTCCGAGGCGGGCCACGCCGAACGCCTTGGCGAGCTTCGAGCCCGCATCGGCGACCAGCGGGAACGGCAGGTCGAGCTTGTCCCGGAACGAAGCGTGTCGCTCATCGCTATCGGGGCTGACGCCGACGACCTCGGCGTCGAGCGCGGTGAACTCCGAGTACTGGTCCCGGAAGTCACGCGCCTCCACCGTTCAACCCGGGGTGAAGTCCTTCGGATAGAAGTAGAGCACCAGGGTGCGCGTCCCCAGCCAGGGCGCGAGCAAGCTGGACTGCGGGGCAGAGTCGCCTTCGCGAATGGCCACTAGAGAGTCCTCCGAGGCACTAGAGATTGCCCTTGTGTTGGCCGCCGTCGACCGACAGGGTCACGCCCGTGATCCAGCTGGCGCGGGGGGACGCGACGAACACCACGGCGGCGGCGACCTCTTCGGCGTTGCCGAGTCGCCCGAACGGGATCGAATCGCGGATCGCGTCGTACATGGGCGTGTTGACCTTCTGGATCGTCTCCCACATCCCGCCCGGAAACTCGATCGATCCCGGCGCGATGCAGTTCACGCGGATGTTCTTCGGCGCGAGGTTGATGGCGAGCGTCTTGGAGTGGCTCATCAGCGCGGCCTTGGCCGCGGCGTAGGCGGGTGGAGAGCCGGCCTCGAGCCCGGACGTGGACGAGATGTGGATCACCGAGCCGCCGCCCGCCGCCTCCATCCACGGAACCACCTGCCAGGTCGCTCGCACGCTCGCCATCAGGTCCACGTCGAAGCCGGCCTTCCAGCCTGCCTCGTCGTCGGTCACGCCGAACCCCGATGCGTTGTTCACGAGGACGTCGATTCCGCCGAGTGCCGTCTTGGCGTCCTCCAGGAACCCGGTGAGGGCCGAGGGGTCGGCCACGTCGCAGGCAGCCCCGAAGGCGCTCCCGCTGCGGGACTCGAGCTCCTTGCGGACGGCTTCGACGGGCTCTGCCGTTCGTGCGCAGATGCCGACGTGCGCGCCTTCGTCGGCGAAGGCCAGGGCCGTGGCCCGGCCGATTCCCTTGCTGCCTCCGGTGATCACCACCCGCTTGCCGGCCAGTCCGAGATCCACGCGGTCCTCCTCGAGCCGTGCCCGAGGGGGGCCAGGCGGCTCCGAATCCCCGATGCTACACGAGCCGGCGAAAGATGGGAGGCATCGATGGGGCTGCCGCGCCGCGGTCGAAAGCACCTGATCGCGATGGTGGGTCTGCCCGCTCGCGGCAAGACCTTCACGGCCCGCAAGCTTCGAGGGTACCTGTCTTGGCTCGGCTACCCGACCCGCACCTTCAACGTCGGGGAGCGCCGCCGAGACCGCCTCGGCCCGGGACAGAGCGCTGCGTTCTTCGATCCCGACGACCGTGAGGCGACGGCGCAACGCGAAGCGCTCACGGACGACACGCTGGACCAGGCGTTCGCGTGGCTCCGAGGGGAAGGCCGCATCGCGATCTTCGACGCGACCAACGGCACCCGCGCCCGGCGCCGTCGGATCCAGGAGCGCTGCTCCCGCGCCGACGTCGACCTGCTCTTCGTGGAGCTGCTCGAGAACGACTCCGACGTGATCGACGAGAACGTGCGCGACGCGAAACTCTCGTCGCCGGACTACCGCGGCGTTCCCGAGGCCGAGGCCTGGAGCGACTTTCGCGCGCGCATCGCACACTACGAACGGGTCTACGCGCCGCTCAGCGAGGAGGACGGCAGCTTCATCCGGCTGGCCAGCCGTGGCCGGACCATCACGAGCCACGAGGTCCGGGGCTGGATCTCCGCGCGGATCGCTTCGTTCCTCACCAACCTCCAGGTCACGAAGCGCCCGGTCTGGATCACCCGCCACGGTGAGAGCCTCTACAACTGCCAGGGCCGCATCGGAGGCGACGCGCCGCTGAGCGACCGGGGGCGCGTGTTCGCGCGATCGTTGGCCGACCACGTGAACGCCCACGCGCACGAACTGGTAGACCTCGACGTATGGACGAGCACGCTGCGGCGGACCATCGACACCGCCATTCCGATGGGTCTGGTTCCCGGCCAGTGGCGCGCGCTCGACGAGATCGACTCGGGCGTCTGCGACGGCATGACCTACGCCGAGATCGCGAGGCGCATGCCCGAGGAGTTCGAGGCGCGCCAGAACGACAAGCTGCGGTACCGCTACCCGAAGGGCGAGTCCTACGAAGACGTGATCCAGCGCCTCGACCGCGTGATCGTCGAACTCGAGCGCTACCGCACGCCGGTGCTGGTGGTGGGCCACCGCGCCGTCCTGCGCGCGCTCTACGCGTACTTCCTGCAGCTGCCCACGGCAGAGATTCCCCACCTCGAGATGCCCCTGCATACGGTCATCCAGCTCGCTCCCACCGCCTACGGCTGCTTGGAGGAGCGCGTGGCCCTGCCGCCGCTCCCGAGCCCGGCGGCGGATGGCTCGGGGCCGCCAGCGCCGGCGTGAGGGGCGTCACACAAGGCCTCGGTGCGTGCGGCCGATGAGTGGGGGGTGCGTCGCTTCCTCGCCATCGTGCTCTGCACCGGACTGGCCCTGGCCAACACCGGCTGCTGGGTGCTCGGAGAGCTCGACAAGAGCAATGCCGACATGGACAAGCTCGCGGGCCGTCGGGAGGGGGCCCAACAGGCGCCCGAGGCCGCGCCCGCTTCGGGGCCGGGCGCTTCGGCGACGGCCGCCGCAGGCGAGTGGGCCGAAAAGGCCCGCACCTGGTGGGCGGGCGCGAGAACGCTCACGCCGGGCGAGGGAAGCGAGGGGATCGTGCGCTGTCGGATCGGCAGCGAGGAGATCTACACCCAGGCCACCGAGTGCGCTGCCAGGAGGGGGCAGCCGCTCGCGTCCAACTGAGCCTGGCCGGTCAGGGGGTGCTCGGCACCGGGGCCGCGCCCCGGTAGCGGTAGACCAGCCGGATGCCGCGAGGCTCGAAGCCCGGCAGGTAGGCGACGCGTTCGAAGAGGTCGGCGCGCTCCATGAGTGCGACGAGGTCCGGGTGGCGCCGCTGGGCGAGCCCGGGTCGGCCGTAGTTCACGAACAGCGGGCGGCCTTCGCGATCCGCGCGCGCCATCAGCGCCTGCATGCTCGCGAGGTCGTACACCTCGATCACCAGAGGGTCGTAGTAGGTCGGGGGCCGCTGGAACGACGCGGTGAGGATCTCGCGATTCGAAGGCGCCGCTGGATCGCGTTCGGATCGCGTGAGGGCCACCGACTCGCGCATGGGTTGGAGCGACCCCGCGCGCAGGGCGACCCGTGCCGGAACCGTGATGGCGGTCGCGGCGGCGAAGAACGCGACCAGAACGACTGCCACGGAGCCCGCGCGCAGCGAGCGGGGCAGGGCGCGGGCCGCCGTCTCGAGACCCACCGCCACGAAGGCCACGCAGGAGGGCAACAGGAAGATCAGGTACCAGTGGTTGAGGAATGCACCGCGCTGCCACGACCAGGCCAGCAGCAGCGGAGCCGGAAGCAGCATCACCAGGGCGGTCACGGCGCGAACGGTGCCCCCCACCAGGAGGCGGGCCAGGCCCAGCACCCACGCCGCCGCCGTGACGCTGCAGAACGCCCAGAACGCCACCGGCCGAGCCAACGCGATCTCGGAGAGTTCGTGGTATTCGGGCCAGTCCGGGGTCCAGCCGACACCCGCCACGAGGTGGGAGAGCAGGTTGCGGATCCACGCGAGGTTCATCGGGAGCATCTCGCGGTCCATGTACGTTCCCAGCTGGATCAGGCTGCCGAGCATGAGCTGGAGCCAGACCAGCGCACCCAACACGCCCACCAACACGATCCGCACGTACGGGATGGGCGCACGGGTCGGCGAGCCGTGGGTGTGGAGCAGCAGCGCGAGCGCGCCCACGTTCAGCAGCCCCACGTGGAATGCGATGGGGGGCCACGTCCACATCATCCAGGCCTGCACCACGCCGTACGCGGCAAAGCGTCCCCAACTCGCCCGCTCGACCGCCCGCAGCAGGAGCAGCAACGAGAGGGGTACGCCCAGCACCAGCAGGCTGTAGCCGCGCGCTTCACTGGCATAGCGAAGCGCCCACGGATGGATGGCCAGGAGCCACGCCGCCAGCAGGCCTGCGGCCGGAAAGCCGAGTCGGCGCAACAGGAGCCCCAGGGAGGCCACCGCACCCAGGCCGGCCAGGAAGGCCGGCATGCGGACGGCGGCCTCGTTCACGAAGGAGAGTTCGGGCCGCGCGACCAGTCGCCAGACGAGCAGGCTCGCCCGGGCGGGAACGGTGAAGCCCATGTGGTTGCTCGGCTTCCGGTAGTCGAAGAACGTCTCGCGCCAGCCGACGGGCTCGTACGCCACACTGCCGTCGTCCTGGGGGTAGTAGGCGCCGTCGATGGCGCGGCGCACCGTCCACTCCTCGTCGCCCCACAGGCTGTCGTCGAGCCGCGGTGCAGCGAGGACTCCGGCGGCGACCACGGCCATCACCAGCAGCGCGCCGAAGGCGCGGGGGTTGCCCGACGGCGAAGGCAGCAGGGTTCCCGTCGGCGTCTCGCCCGGCCGCAACCAGTGCTTGCGCAGCAGCAACAGGCACAGGACCACGACCGCGTTGATCGCCGCCATGATCCAGCCATAGGTGGCGGCATAGTCCACCGAGCGCACCGGGTCGCCCTTGCGCAGCCGCTTGGCGATGCCGTCGTGCCAGGGGTTGTCGCCGGCGGCCAGGTACACGACCAGCAGCAGCAACAGCAAGCCGAGCGCGGCGACCACCCGGCGCTCGGTCCCATCCAGCGCCCGCCATCGCGAACCGACGCTCGGCAACTCGTTCCCCCGTTGATGAATCGGTGCGGCCCGCGGCCGCGGCTAGCCGTCGCTGTGGGCGACCGAGATCGGGATGCCCGTCATGAAGGCCTGATTGCTGAGCGGCTCGAAACTGTCCGGCCCGATGGGTAGCAGGCGGTTGGCGTTGGTACCCGGATGGCGCTGTGCCACGCGCATGCTCGGCGCGCGCTGATGGCCCCATCCATGGGTCATGGCGACCGTCCCCGCGCGCAGCGTGTCGTCGAGCCGGAGCTCCGCCTCGACCTCTCCCCAGGCGCTCTTGCAGGTCACGAGGTCGCCCTCGGCCAGGCCTCGCGACCGGGCGTCTTCCGGGTTCATGTGCAGCGGGTTCGACAGCCGACCGGGTCGCTTCAGCTTCTCGACGTTGTGGTACCAGCTGTTGTGCATCGACGGGGTGCGCAGCGTGATCAGCTTGAGTGCAGACGGGTCCTCTGCCAGCAGCTCTTCGAAGATCGCTTCGCAGCGGTCGATTGCGCCCTCCTCCAGGAAGAGGGTCGGGCGGCAATCCACCCGCCGATCCTCCGTCTGGATCCAGTCCTCGAAGAAGCGCCCCGGCTCGAGCCCTTCGAACACCACGCCACGCTCGCTCTCGCGCAGGTCGTCGAGCGACAGGTCGCGCGAGCGCAGCATGTGCGCGAGTCGGCCCGACAGATCGGGCTCGGGGCCCGCATCGAGGGCGCTCTTCAGGTCGAGTTCCTGCAGTAGCCGCTCCAGAATCCACCACTCGGGCCGCCGCTCGGCGCGGGGTGGGACCACGGCATCGGTCCACTGGACGTACGGGCGGTACTGCATCCCGAGGCCGGTGAGATTCACGTCCGGACGCTCGAAGGCGTCGGTGCAGGGCAGGGCGAAGTCGGCGAGTTCGCCCGTCGCGTTGCGATAGAGGTCGAGGCAGACCAGCAGGTCGAGGCCCTCGAGCGCCTCGCGCATGCGGGCCTCGCCGCCGATCGAAAGCACCGGGTTGCCGGCGATCACGACGAGTGCCCGGATCCGCGGGGTGCCGCCCAGGATCTCGTCGGCCAGCAGGTTGCCCGGCAGGCTTCCGCGGATGCGGCGCATGCGACCGTGGGGGCCGTCGAAGAACTGACGAGCCGGGTCGGTGCGGCCTGCCTTGGCGGCGGGGTAGAACCCGTGGCTGTAGAGGTTGCCGCCCTCCCGGTCGAGGTTGCCGGTCGCCAACGACAGCACCTGCACCAGCCAGTAGGCCAACGTGCCCTGTCGCCCCATGTTGGCGCCGGTCGACATGTGGACCGCCGCGCGGCGGGCCGTGGCAAAGTCGCGGGCCAGCTCACGCAGCCGCGCTGCCTCGACGCCCACCACCGGCGCCACTCGTTCGGGCCCGTAGGCGGCCACGAACGCGCGCAGCTCGGCCACGTGGCGACCGTGACGATCCAGTGCGCGGGCGTCCTCGAGCCCTTCTTCGAAGATCGTCTGCAGCATCGCCGCCAATACGTACACGTCGGTGTCGGGGCGAAGCTGGATCACCTCGCCGGTCCCGCGGTCCTCGGACTCGATGCGCTTGGGGTTCAGGTAGCGAACGGTGGCGCCGCGTCGGACGGCACGCTTGATCTCGCCCAGGGGGTCGGCGATCGAGAAGAAGCTCATGTGCGAGACCCGAGGGTTCTCGCCGATCAGCAGCAGGTGGTCGGTGTGCTCGATGTCCGGAACGGGATGGAGCGTGCTGGTGCCGAAGACCGCCTCGGCGGCGGCGAACTTGTTGGCGCAATCCTGGGTGCCCGATCCGTACACGCGCCGGACGCCGAGCTGGCCGAGGAACGACCCGACCGAGGGCCCCGCGAAGGTGTTGAACGCCATCGGGTTGCCGATGTAGGCGCCGATCGCCTCGGGTCCGTGCTCATCGCGAAGGGCCGCCAGCCGCGCCGCGATCTCGGCCAGAGCGTCGTCCCAGCCCACGCGGGCGAACTGGCCGTTGGCGTCGCGTCGCTCGGGCGTATCCAGCCGGTCCGGGTCGCGGTGGACCTCGACGCCGGCGAGCCCCTTGTGACAGGCGTAGCCCTTGGAGACGGGATGGTCCCGGTCGGGTCGCAGCCCCACGAGCGACTCGCCCTCCACCCGCGCCAGCAACCCGCAGGCGGGCTCGCAGACGCGACAGAACGTGGGAACCTGGGACATGGCACCTCCCGCCAGCTCACGGCTGCGGCGGCGAGCTACGATACCCCACCGCCATGAGATGCCGCCGACACCACCTCGCAGTGTGCACGATCGCTCTCGCTCTCGGACTGACGGCGCATGCGGAGGCGCCTGGGTCGGCCGACGCCGAGGCTCGCGCGGCCGCCGGCAAGCGGCACTACCGGGTCTATTGCCTCGGTTGCCACGGCTTCTCGGGGCGCGGCGATGGCCCGACGGCCAAGGCGCTGGGGCTTCCCACGCCGAACTTCAAGAAACCGCAGTTTCGATGGGACACCGACGACGACGGCCAGGCCGGAACCGACGCCGACCTGCGCAACGTGATCACGAACGGTGTGCGTGCCTACGAGCCAGCCTGCGCGACCACACCGGATGCCGAGCCGACCATCTGCCAGATGCAGCCGTGGGGAGACACGCTCACCGACGAGCAGATCGAGCTGCTGATCGCCTACATCCGCAGCCTGGCCCCCGATCCCGCAGCGCCTCGCCGGTGACCGCCCAGGGCGCCTCGCCCGCGAAGGCCGCCGTGGAAGGCGAGGTCGCGCCCGGTTGGGAGCGCGTCGCCCGGGCCTTCGACGACGTGCTCGCGGCGCCCGGCGAAGTGGGTGCGTCGCTCTGCGTCCGGCACCGGGGCGACGTCGTGGTGGATCTGGCCGGCGGCCACGCCGACGGCGCGCGCAGCCGTGCCTTCGGTCGCGACACGCTCTGCATGCCGTACTCGGTGAGCAAGGCCATGGTCGCCTTCTGCGCGATGGTATTGGTGGATCGTGAAGCGCTCGACCTCGAAGCCCCCGTGGCCTCGGTCTGGCCGGGCTTCGCCGCGAAGGGCAAGCAGGCGATCACCGTGCGGCAGGTGCTGTGTCACCAGGCGGGCGTGACGGCCGTGGACGAGCCGTTGGCCGCCGAGGACGTCCTCGACTGGGACCGCATCGTCACGGCGCTCGAGCAGGCGACGCCGCGCTTCGCACCGGGAACGGCCCACGGCGAGTCGGCGCGCTTCTACGGTCACCTGGTGGGCGAGGTCGTGCGCCGGATCGACGGCCGCGATCTCGGTACGTTCTTTCGCGAGGAGGTGGCCGCGCCCCTGGGCATCGACTTCCACTTCGGGCTCGATGCGCGCCTGCGCGCACGCTGCGCCGACATGCTCGGCTTCGACGACGGCGCGCTGCGCGAGATGGCGCGCACCCGCACCCCCCTGCTCGCCGAGTCCTGGGACAACCCGCCGGGGCTCGTCGATCCCGACTTCATCAACGGCGACGCCTTCCGCGCGGCCCTGGTTCCGGCGATCAACGGCCATGGAAGTGCTCGCGGCGTGGCGCGCTTCCACGCACTGCTGGCAGGAGGCGGCGCCCTCGAAGGCACCCGCCTGGTCTCCCCCTCGACGATTGACGCCATGCTCGAGGTCCAGCGCGACGAGGTCGATCTGGTGTTCGGCGAGCGCGCTCCCTGGGCACTGGGTGTGCAGTCCGATGCCCACGGTTCGTTCGGCATGGGTGGGCTGGGCGGGCACCTGGGCTGCGGCCATCGCGCACACCAGATGGCCTTTGGATTCGTCAAGAACCGCCTCGGCGTCGAGGATCGCGACGAGCCGCTCCTGGTGGCCGTTGCGCGTTGCGTGGCCGAGGTGACCGCTTCGGGGTGATAGAATGCCGGCCCCAGCCACGCGACCGAGAGCCCGTGCCCACGCCCTCTGAACCCTCCCGAGATCTGTTCCCGCCCGTCGCGACCTACTCGCTGGTGGCGCGGTGCCCCGACAGCGGGTCGTTGGGAATCGCCGTGCAGAGCCACTACTTCTCCGTGGGTGCCACGGTGCCGTGGGGACTCGCGGGCGTGGGTGTGGTGGCGACCCAGGCGCTGGTCGACCCGGCCTACGGTCCGAAGGGACTCGGCCGCATGGAACGAGGTGAGGGTGCTGCGGATGCGCTCGCAGCCATCGTCGGCGACGACCCCGGCGCCGCGGTCCGGCAGGTCGCGCTGATCGACGCGGCAGGGGGGGTGGCCCAGCACAGCGGCGACGGCTGCATCCCCGAGGCAGGGGGCGTGATCGGCGACGGCTTCGCATCCCAGGGCAACATGCTCGCGAGCGATGCGGTCTGGAATGCCATGGCCGATGCGTACGCGTCTTCTCGAGGCCCACTGGCCGAGCGGATGATGGATGCACTCGACGCGGGCGAGGCACGTGGGGGCGACATGCGCGGCAAGCAGAGTGCGGCGCTGCTGGTCGTGGCGGGCGAGCGCGGCGGTGATCCGTCGGCGGGGCGCCTGCTCGACGTGCGCGTCGACGACCACACGGAGCCCCTGATCGAGCTTCGGCGTCTGCTGGTCCGCGCTCGAGCCTATGATGCCATGCGCGCGACCATGGCCGCGGCCGGAACCGGCCGCGTGGAAGAGGCTCGAACCCACGCGGAGGAAGCCACTCGGCTGGCCCCGGACCAGCCCGAGATCGCCTTCTGGACCGGGATCGCCCTGCTCGGTGCGGGCGACCGCGCGCGTGCCGAGCGCCTGCTCGGCGTGGCCTACGCGGCGGGGCCCGGCTGGAGACGGCTCGCCGAGTACGTGATGACGGATCCCGGCGAGCCCGACGCGTAGGCGCGACGCGCTAGGTCTCGCGCTTCGGCGCGCGCCCCACCGCGACCAGGGCAATGGCCACCATGGCCGCGCAAAGCAGCGCGAACAGGTCGCCGACCCGCCCGTAGACCGAGAGGGCGTGCATCGGCCGTACCGGCCCCGAGACCAGGGCTTCGCTGGCCGCGCGCGTGCGGGCGAGCACGCGCCCGTAGGGGTCGACCACGCCGGAGGGACCGGAGCTCGACGCCCGCACCAGATAGCGCCGCTGTTCGACGGCGCGCATGGACACCAGATCGAAGGTCATGCGCGCCCATCGCTCGCGTGCGATCCACGAGTCGTTCGACGGGCTGACCAGCCAGGTGGCGCCCGCGCGCGCACGCAGGCCCGCCATGCTCGGAAGCATGGCCTCGTTGCACACGAGCACGCCTGCGGGCCCCGCTCGCGTGGGCAGCAGCACCGCCTCGCCGCCCGGCGAGAACGAGCGTGTGCCTGCAAAGCGCCTCCGCATGATGTCGAGCTGCTGGAGCGGGACGAACTCGCCGAAGGGAACCAGGCGCTGCTTGTCGTAGCGCCCGGTGATCTCACCGACGGGAGATACGGCGAATACGCTGTTGTGGTAGCGCGGCGGCTCGCCATCCACGCCGCTTGGGCCTCCGGCCAGCAACTCGGCGTCGCCGCGCGAGAGCGTGCGCGCAATCGAACGCAGGAATGCCGGTGAGCGGTCCAGGTGGAAGCTCATGGACGACTCCGACCAGACCACCACGTCGACGTCCCCGCCCGCCAGCAGCTCGGCACTCTGGTCGAGGTAGGCGTCGAGATTGCGCCCCGTCTTCTCGGGCCGCCATTGTACGTTGAGTTGGACGTCGGCCTGCACCACCCCCACCGAGACCTCGGTGGACGGATCGGGAAGCTCCGCACGCTGCAGTACGACACCGCCGTAGACGAGCGCGAGTAGCGCCGGTGCGAACGAGATCCAGATGGCCGTGCGCGCGGGCCTTGCCCCCGCGGTGCCCCGCGCCAGCCACCACTCGGCGAGCGCGGCCGAGGGCGCCACCAGCACGAAGCTCACGAGGTAGGTGCCCCCGAGCGAGGCCACCTGCACCAGCGGGTCGAAGCCCACCTGGGAGTAGCCGAACAGCGCCCAGGGGGCGCCCCAGAAGGCGGTCCCCGTCGCCAGCCGAGCCCGTGCCAGTTCGATCGCCGCCCACGCGGCCGCGACGCCCAGGGGCAGCCAGGGTCCCGGCCCCCGTCGCGCCAGCCGGCGGTAGACCAGCGGGAGCGGCAGGAAGTAGATGCTGGCGGTGACCAGGAAGACGAGCGAGGCGAACCCGAAGCTCGCGAGCGGCGGCTGCGCGAAGTAGCGCTCGACCGACGCGGGAAGCGCATCGCCCACGAGGTAGGACGTGAGTTGCGCCCAGATCCCCGCAAGCAGCACGGCGCGCCAGGCGCCGCCGGTGCGCAACGCGACGAACAACGGCGCGAGGGCCACGAACGCGAGCGGGCGCAGCGACACGGGCGGGTACGCGAGCGCGAACAGCACCGCCGAGGCGCCCACGGCCGCCAGGGCCCGAGACCAGGACATGGCGGGAGTTTGGTTCGCGTGCGCGCTACTGGCTAGGGGTTCGCGCGCCGCCGGCGCACGAAGAGCAGGGCCAGGGCGCCGAGCAGCGAGGCCGGCTCGGCCACCTCGCGGACGACCACCGACAGGCTCGCCGGTTCGACCTCGAGGGGGATCGGTGTGAACGAGCAATCGAACAGGAAGAGGCCATTCGTGGGTGGCGCGTCGATCAGTGCCACCTCGGTGCTGCCCACGGCGCCCGCGGTGAACGACAGCGTGAACAGCGAGAAGGAGTCGGCCTGCACGGACTCGACTGCGCCGCAGGCGCCGGGGTCGGCGGCCACCAGCTCGGCGCCCTGAGCCAGGCCCGTACCCAGCACCGGCGGGAGCGGCTGGCTCGGGAAGCCCGGAGCCGAGAGCCCCGTACCGTAGGTGAGCGAGTCGACGGTGAGAATCGGATCACCGAAGGTCGCGGTGAGGTCGAAGGCGCCGACGGTGGGGGCCGTGAAGCTCCCGAGGCCGCTCACACGGACATCCACGAGCAGCACGTCGCCCGGCTTCAGGTTGTTCGGGTTGGCGCCCTGAGCGACGAGCTCGATCGAGACGGCCCCTGCCGGGCCGACCGCCAGCAGCGGCAGCGCGACCAGAAGGGCCCACAGGAAAGCGCGAACGGACACTGCGCGGAGGGGTGCCATGGCCAGTAAGTGGCCATCCCGGGGGCGCAGGTGACAGGAAAACGCCCAGCGGCCGGGACAAAGGTCCCGGCCGCTGCAGCAGGAGTTCCCCTGGGGCTAGTCCCGGCGCCGCCAGCGGCGGGCGAGCCAGGGTGCGAGAAGCACCAGGGGCTCGAGGCCCAGCAGGCCACAGCGAGCGCCCGAGCCTCCCGCAGGGGCCGCGGGCGGGGCCGGGTCGATCACCTCGCAGCCCGGCAGGGTGCAGCGGTTGATCACGGCCAGGACGTCTCCGATGTCGATGACGCCGTTCAGGTTGAGGTCGAAGGCGTCGAAGCCGGCCACGGCCAGCCCACCGAAGCCCAGGTCGCGGGCGGTACGCCCCCGCTCGGCCTGCACCGCATCGAGGTCGTCCTGGTCGACGTCGCCATCGCCGTCGAAGTCGCCGTCGAACAGGAAGACCGGCGCCAGGCTGCCCGGCTCCAGGTCGAAGCCGTCGCCGTAGCCGTCGTTGTCCCCGTCGCGCTGCGCCGTGTTCGAGAACGGCGAGTTGTCGACCAGGGCCTTCACGCCGTCTCCGTCGAGGTCCGAGTCCAGGAACAGCAAGGGCTCGATGCAGCCGAGCTCGCCGAACGGTGGCACGACGTCGACTGCCGATTCGCACGAACCCGGTTCGATGACGATCGCTTCGGGGCTGGGTTCGGGCGTCGCGAAGCCCGTCTCGGCCTGGCACCGAAGCTCGGCCGCTGCGCACTCGGTGAGTTCGCGGTGGAAGACCGTGCGGCCCGCCACCTGCACCGGGTGGATCGGCGCCGACTGGTTGGCGTCGAAGCGCTGGGCGACCACGCGCGAGACGACGCCGTCGTCGATCGAGGCGGTCCAGATCACCTTGGTCTCGCGCCCGTCGGCATTGGCGTCGCAGATGCCCGAGAGCGCGCGGCAGAACGGTCCGAAGCGGTTGTCCGACTCGCGCCCGGCGTAGGAGATCACCAGGGCCCCGACCTTCGCCAGGCCGAACGCTTCGCACGCGGGCTCGCTGCACTCGGCCCAGGCAGGGCCGAGCGGAACGGCCAGGTCGCTCACGCCCGGGCCCGGACCGGCGGGTCCGGCCAGCGCGGTATCGAGGTCGAGGAACCACGGCACGGTCTGCCCGAGCACGCCGTTGCCGTTGGCGTCGACGCCGTGCACGGCCTCGGGCACCAGGAAGAGGGCATGGCCCTCGGGCCCCAGCTCGAAGCCGGTGGCGGGGAGACCCACGTTGGCGATGGCGCCGCTCGTGGTATCGAGGACCACGGGCACGGTGGTCGCCGTACCGTCGCCGTCGAGGTCGCAGAAGCTACCCCCGCCGATGCACGGCAGCGCCGGGTTCGACGCCGGCTGGCGCGCCTCGTCCACCAGCGCCAGGCAGGCCGGCCCGCTCGCGAGGTCCACCGCCGCCACGTCCTGCACGGCGAAGCCCGCGTTGTGGACGATCTCGGTGCCGAAGGCGCCGTCGGTGGTGATCCAGCCGAGCACGGCCTCGTCGCTGGCGTTGCCGTTCAGTTCGGTGCTCTGATCCGCCTCGTCGATTGCGAAGCACGCGACGCGGGACGAGAGGTCGTACTGCTCGCCGGCCACGGCGACACCCAGGTTCTCCTTGGCGTCGGCAATGCCCACCGCGTCGCGGGCCCGGTAGAGGAAGAGCACGTCGTCGTCGGCGTCGGCCTCGGGGCTCGTCGCCGACTCGGGGAGCCGCGTGCGGGTCGCATCGTTCAGGTCGAGTCCGCCCTGAAGGTCCTCGGGCACCGAGACGAGCGCGAGCCCTCGCACGGGAGCCACGCCCGGTGCGGTCTGCGCCGAGTTGGCCGCGATGCGCGAGCCGGCGAGCGCGGCCGCCGACGTCGTGTCGAACGCCTCGAGCAGCGGGTCGCCGAGGTCGTCGTCGGGGAGTCCCTCGCCCGGGAAGTCGTTCAGGCTCGTGATCGTGCCGTCGTCCACCTTGGTGAGGGCGAAGACGTCCTCGGGCGCGCCCGCGTCGCCGGGCACCAGCGGGTCCGCCGAGTCGAACACGACGACGTTGCCGTCGGCATTGGCATCGGGCCGGCCGGCTGCGGTGGCGCCGAGGCTCACGAGTTCGAGGCCACCCTTCTTGACCAGGAAGCGGTAGACGTTCGTGCCCGTCGCGCCCGGTAGCAGGGCGCCGTCGCTGCGGAAGACCACCGCCTGCTGATCGTCCGAGACCGACGCCTGGTCCGAGGCGCCGTTCGTCTCGGCGAGCCCGAGATCCACGCTGATGCGCTCGAGCGTTCCGTCCGCCAGATCGAGCAGGTAGACGTCCGAGGCCCCGTTGCCGTCGTCCGGCACGTAGGCCCCGTCGCCCGAGAAGGCCACCAGCGTGCCATCGCCACCGAGGTCGGCGTCGAAGACGGTCCCGGCCACGTTCTGGCCAAGGGCGTCGGTGCTGACGCGCACGCCGACGAACGAGCCGGGCTCGATGCTGCCGTTGCCGTCGGGGTCGAGGTCGACGAAGACCGCGTCGGTGGAGGCGTTCGTGTCGCTCGCATCCACAGGCGCGTCGGTGAGGAACACCAGCGAAAGGCCGTCTCGCGAGAGTCGCGGCCGTGAGCTGGTGCCACCGAGGGGCGCCCCCGCCGCATCGACGCTCGCGAGGATCGGGGCCAGGGTGCCGGGCTCGGCCGGGACGCCGTTGCCGTCGGGGTCGAGCGGTACGACCACGACCGACCGTGCGGCCGCCGAGGCGACCAGGTTGGTGCTGGCCGTGTCGTATGCGGCGAAGCCGCCATCCGACGAGAGCTCGGCGTTGCCCGAGTCGCCATCGCCCGGGTCACCGGCTGCATTGGCCGAGAGCAGTGAAACGCCGGGCGTGCCCGAGACGGCGAGGAACACCTGCTCGGCCACGGCCGGGCCCGCCTGCTCGGCGAGCAGTGCGAAGAAGCCCGAGAGTTCATGGCCGGCCGGAACCGGGTCGCCGACGATCAGCGTGCTCTCGAAGCGCGGGTTCGTGACCGTGCCGGGCAGGGCGGGGTCGAGGTCCTGGAACACGACGTCGCCGGCCAGGGAGAGCACGGTGCCGGGAACCGGCGGCGTCTCGGTCGCCTGGTAGATGCCGACCACCTGGATCTCGAAGTGGCAGTCGTCCACGAACACGCCCGGGTAGGGCGCGCTCAGGTAGGCCATGAAGGTGCCCTGCTGCTGCAGGCCCGGGTCGTCGAGGAAGATCAGCTCGATGCCGGTGGGAAACGGCCCGATCAGCTCGGGCGTGCAGCCCGACCAGTCGCCCAGGCCGGGCGTGTCCTCGCCGGGAAGCAGGTCGAAGAGCAGTGAGGCGTCGGGAAAGAAGAAGGGCGGGTCTGCGTTGATGCGACCGCGGAAGTTCACGCCCTGCTCGACGACCACGGTGCCCCCGCCGCCGCTACCACCGCCGATGGGCAGGCCGTAGGTCGAGCGCGACTGGAAGGCCACCGTATCGCCGCTCGCCGCGGCCAGCGCAGGGTTCTTGGCGTCGAAGGCGCCGGGCGGTCCACCGACCGGGCTCATGGCCTCGGCCGGAACCAGGCCCTCGCGGTCGGACAACACGATCTGACGCACTCCGCCGGCCGACTGGCTCTCGTGCGCCACGCGCTCCCCGGCAGCGTCGACGCGCGGCGCGCCCGATGCCGCCGTGTCGTCGGTGACACGGCCGAGTTCGTCCGGCAGCAGGTCGGGCTCGCTCACGATCGAGAACACGGTCCCGCCCGCGATGGACAGCAGGCCGCCCTCCACCTGCCGTTCGGGGACGATCGAGAAGAGCGGTGGGTTCGGCGTGAGTTCGGTCGCGCCGTCGTAGACGCGCACGGCATCGCGGACGAGGCTGCCCGCCGGCGTGAGCTGCTCGCGAGAAGCGACGCCGCCCTGGACGAACGCGAAGATGTCGCTGTCGGGCGTCTGCTCCACCGCGATGGCGGGGGTTCGGGGCGAGCCGGAGATCTGCGCCAGGGCCTGTCCGGTGGCCAGCGTCGTCGCGCCCACTTCGAGGCTCTGGTACTGCGCCAGGGCATCGGTGAGGTCGCCATCGCCATTGTTGAACGCCGGGGTCTCTTCGACGCCGGCCACGTAGTTGCCGTCGTTGGTGCGGAATGCGGTGAGATCGGTCGTCCCGATCTTGGTGATCGAGACCGCATCCGGGGCGATGATGGGCCCCGCCCCCACGCGCAGCGCCGCGAACGGCACGGGATAGTCCACGGAGATCGAGGTGCCGCTGGCGTCCTCGACCGTCACCTGCTGGCGAAGCTCGAGCACCGAGCGCAGCACGTCGGTCGACCCGAGGATTGCCTTGCGCGGAGCGCTGGGGTCGATCACGACGACCTCTTCGAGGGGCGGAATCACCTGACCGCGATCGTTGGTGATCTCGACGAAGTCGAGCGGGGTTCCGGCGGGGACACCCGGCGGAAGGTCCGTCGGGATGAGGTCGATGCTCAGCGACTGGCTCTCGGTGAGGACCGCCTGGGGCGCACCCGGGTCGTCCACGAGCGCCGTCATGTCCTGGGGCGTCCAGATGTCCCCCTGCCAGTCGAGTGCGAGTCGCCAGCCGGCGTTGGCACCCTCTTGAACCACGTTCATGGGCGGCAGGAAGACGAAGCCGCCGGTCTCCACGTCGGCGGGCGCATTGTCGGCGTCGCACTGCGTGCCGGGGGCCGCCAGCTGGCCCACGCTGTAGATGCGGGTGGTGCCGCGATCGACGGCCAGGCGCGCCGGTCCGGCGACCTCGATGCCGAGGGCCGCCACCGGGTCCGGCAGCGGGAAGCGCGCGCGCCCACAGTTCTCGGACTGGCCCGTGGGGCACTCGTGCAGCTGCACGGTGGACTGGTCGACGGGCACCTCGACGAAGCTTCCGCCCTGGGCGAGCACTTCGAGCCGATAGGTGTCGGTGGTCCGGAACTTCGGCGTGGTGGGCTTGCAGCCGAGGTCGGCGATCAGCGTCACCCAGTCGCCAGGCCCCGCCATGCGGCGGTCGACCAGGCCGTTGCCGGCCTCGCCCAGGCTCGACTGCGCGCGCTGCGGCTTGTCGGGGAAGGGCTCGATGTTGCAGCCCATTGCGCGGACGGCCTCGGGCGCGGCAAGCAGGATCGAGGCGGTGAGCAGGACGGGACCGAACCAGGCGGTACGACCGAGGGGGAGCTTGAGCATCTGGGTTCATCCGCGCAGCGCGTGAGCTGCAGCTACGAGCGGCCCGTCCGTCCAGTGTGGGCGGCCGGTATGGGCGACGCGCCGGCGGACGAAGGCCTCCGGACGGCCACGCACACCGATGCTAACGGGTTCGTGCCCCGCGTGGAAGAAAGAGTGACGCTCTGCGGCACCCGTACCGCCATCGAGGGCCGCTGCCGTGCATGGGGCCCCCCGAGGTCGCCCGGTTCAGGGGTTTCTCCCGGCCTGCAACTGGTCGAGATCCCACGCAAGACCGAGGGTTTCGTAGCGTTCCTGCGCATCGTCGCGCAGGCCCTGGGCATCGAGCCCGGCGACCTTGCCCCCGGCCTCGGAGAGGCGCAGCGACAGCTCGTGGGCGGTGCGTGCGCGCTCGGGCGCGAGCCCCATCCGATCCGCCGCTTCGAGGCTGCCGGCGTAGCTGCGCAGGGCCCGCTGGCGGCGGCCGGCGAGCCAGTCCAAGCGCCCCTCGAGGCGCAGCACCTGGGGCATGCGGTAGGCGATCTTGGGGGCGATTCGGCTCGCGGCGCGGGCGCTCTTGCGGGCCCGCCTTCGCAAGCCGATGCGGGCGCCCTCGGACTCGATGCGGCAGACGTCGCAGAGCAGCCGCGCATGATCGACGCTGCCGCGGTGGAAGGGGATGGCCCGGCCCACCGCCTCGAGGATCTGGTCGGCCCGGCCGAGCGCCGACTCGGCCGACTCCAGCTCGCCGCGCAGCGCCGCGGCCTCAGCGCGCCAGCCGAGGGCCAGCAGGTGCAGCAGCTCCTGGGGGCTCTCCTCCTGGTAGCGGCGCGCGGCCTCGCCCGCGTCGTCGAGTCGCCGCTGCTCGAGGGCCAGGATCACCGGCATGCCCAGCGCGTTGTAGCGGGCGACGTCGTATTCGTAGGTGTCCGCGATCTCCTGGATCCACTGGGTGCAGCCGTGCACGCCCTCGAAGTCGCCCTGCCGCAACCGCTTCTCGCCGAGCAGCCCCAGGTAGGTCGTGACCTCCCAGAGCCGCCCGTCGCGCTGGCTGCGCCGCACGATCTCTTCGGGGATCTCATGGGCGTCGTCCCAGTCGCCGGACAGGAAGTGGTGGACGAACCGGATCACGCGGTAGTAGAGGTAGTCCGCGGCATCCTCGCGTTGGATCATGCGGCCCGCCGCCGCCAGGAAGCGCTGGGACACGGCGAACGAGAGGCCGGAGTAGCTGAAGATGGCGGCGGCGCCGGCATACTTGCCTCCCGCCTCCGGAATGCTCCGCGGGTCGAAGCGCGCCACCCGTCGCAGCGTGGACATCGAGTCGAACACGAAGCGCGTGGGTTCGGCGGTGCTCTGGGACAGCGCTCGGAAGAAGCTGATGTCGATGAGCTCGCGGTCGTCGTCGCTGGCCGGCGGGCGCTTCCGCGTCCGGTTGCGAAACAGCGGTGGCACCACGGCGAGCACGTCGCGCAGGAAGCGACCGTTCAGCGCGAGTGCGTTCTTCGGCACGCGCACCCCGAGCAGGGTGAGCGCCTCGTCGAAGTGGACGGCCGAGTCGGGCTCCTGGCCGCGGTTGAACAGGGCGAGTCCCAGGTTGCGCTCGATTCTTGCTCGCACACGCGGGTCGCCGCCCTCGCCGTGCAATTCGCGGAACAGTTCGGCCGCCTGCTGGAAGAAGCGCAGGGCTTCACTGGATGCCGCGTTGCGGGCGGCTTCGTCGCCGGCGAGCAGCAGGTACTTCTCGGCCTGGGCCGTGTCGCGACCCATGCTGAAGTGGTAGGCGAGCATCGCGTGGTATCCGGGGACGCCCTCGTCCAGCCGCGCTTCGGTGGCGCGCGCGACCTGCTGATGCAGGGTGACCCGGCGGGCCTGGAGCAGCGCGTCGTAGGTCACTTCCTGGATCAACGGGTGGACGAAGCCGAACTCGATGCCCGCCGTGCGGTCGGTCGGCTCGATGAACTCGCCCGCCTCGAGCTCGCCCAGGCACGACTCGAGCCCGGCCGGGTCGTCGACCAGGTCTTCGAGGACCTCCTGGTGGAAGGTCCCGCCCACCACCGATGCCGCCTGCAGCACCTGGCGGGGGGCGAGGGGCAGTCGGTCGACGCGCGCCATCACGGCCTCTTGCACGGTCCCGGGCATCTCGAAGGCGTCCAGTCGCTCGGTGGCGTGGAAGGCGCCCTCCCGCAGCACCAGGGCCCCGGCATCGAGGAGCGCTCGCACCACCTCTTCGATGTAGAACGGGTTGCCCTGCGCCTTCTCCTCGATCATGGCGCGCGTCCGGTGGGGCACGTCACCGCCGCGGAACAGGTTGCGTACCAGCGCGCGTGCCGCGCCATCGTCGAGGGGCTCGAGCCGGACGGCGGTGTGCCGGTCGGCGAGCTGCTCCTGGGCGAAGGTGCGTAGGCGTTCCGCGGTGTCGGGGTAGCCCGGCCGCGCCGCGTTCACGAACAGGATCGGGCAGTCGGCGGTGAGGCGGAGAAGCGGCTCGAGCAGCTCGATGGTGGAGAGGTCGGCCCAGTGCACGTCCTCCATCACGATGACCATCGGCTGGGCGAGGCTCGCCTCGCGCAGCAGCCGCGTCAGTCCGGCGCGGATCACCCACTCGAGCGGGTCGCCCGAGGCCGCACTGCGCTTCTGCATGGCGGCGAGCTGCTCTTCTTCTCCCGGGTGCATGGGCAGGCCCATGAACCCGGCGAGCAGCGGCAGCAGGTCTTCGCCTTCTTCGCCCATGATGCCCACGATGGCCGCGTCGAGCTTCGCCCGGGCCTCCGGCGGGCCGTCGTCGTCGTCCACGCCGGCGGCCGCACGCAGCAGATCGGCGATGGGATGGAACGAGAGGTTTCGGCCCGTGGACAGCGCACGGCCTTCGAGCCAGGTCACGCCCTCCGCTTCGGTCGTGCCGCGAAGCTCGGCCAGCAGCCGCGACTTGCCGATGCCGGCGTCGGCGACGAGCGAGGCGACACCTCCGGTCCCGGCTGCAGCGCGCCCCACCGCGCTGCGCAGTGCCGACATCTCTTCGTCGCGTCCCACCAGGTCCGAGAACACGCGCCGTTCGGCGCCGATGCGTGCCCGGTGCAGGCGAGGCGCCGTCGAGAGCAGTTCGAAGCTCGTGGCCAGAGCGTCGTCCGGCAGCGGGCGTTCGGGCCCGAACTCGAAGACGGACTCCGTCGCGAGGCGGGTCTCCTGATCCGCGTGGATCTCGCCCGTGGCCGCCGCGTGCGTGATGGCGTCGGCGAGGTCCACGTGCTCGCCCATGACGGCGAACTCACGGATCATGGGCCCGCTCACGTCGCCCGCGATTCCCAGCCCGGTGGCGACTCCGCAGTGCAGCTCGAGCTGCTGATCGGCTCCATGGTGCTCGTTCAGTGCCGCCAGGCGGATGCGCATGTCGAGGGCGGCGTTCAGCGCGGCGCGCGGCGCATCTTCGAGCGCGACGGGCACGCCGAAGAGCGCCATGACGCAGTCGCCCAGGTAGTGGTCGACCGTTCCGCCATGCTCACGTGCCACCTGGTCGAGCAGATCGAGGGCTGCGGCCACCACCGGGTACGCGCGCTCGGCGCCGATGCGCTCGGTCATGGCCGTGAAGCCCGAGAGGTCGGCGAAGAGCACCGAGGCGCGGCGCCGCTCGGCCTCGGCGCTGCGCTCGCGGCCGGCGTCGTGGGCACGCTCGGAGCGCAGCGACGGTGCCAGGAAGCTCGCCATCAGGATCCGACCCGGATTGCCGACGCCGCGTTCGAGGACGAGGGCCAGGGTCTCCGGGTCGAGGTCATCGCCCGGCGCGGAGGCATGGGCGAGCGCGCGCGCTTCGGCATCCGCGAGGGGGCCGAGCGTGATCTCGTGGCGGCGCGCTTCGGGCACCTCGGCTGCGAGCGCGGCGATCTCGGCGGCCCCGGGCTCGTCGTCGCGCAGGGTGAGCACCACGCGCACGGCACGCGGCGCGTCGCTCGAGGCGTGCGTGAGGGTCCGTGCCAGCGACGCGCGACCCTGCGTGTCGAGGCGATGGGCGTCCTCGACCACCAGCAGCAGGGGCTGGTTCGGGTCGGTCTCCGTCAGACCGGCCTCGGGCAGCGGGTCCATGGCCGGGCCCGCCCGGGCCTGCCAGACCGCCACCGCTTCGAGCGCCGGGTGCCGTGCCACCTCGAGCAGCAGGCGCGACTTGCCGCTGCCCTCTTCGCCGCGAATCGTCGTGAGCCCGCCGCGCCCCGACCCCAATGCGTCGAGCGCGCCCGACAGCGCTTCGAGCTCCGCGTCGCGTCCCACCCGTTCCGCGAACACGTGCGTGTCGAATCCGAGTTGGGCTCCGGTTGCACGGTCGCGCGCCGCAATCACCTCGAAGGCCGGCACCGGGGCTTCCTTGCCCTTCAGGCGAAGTGGCGCGATCGCGCGGTGCGCAAAGTCGGCTCGCGTCTCCTCATGGGTGAGCGGGCCCACCAGCACCTGGCCCGGCGCGGCCTTGCCGTTGATGCGTGCCGCGGTGTTCACGGCGTCGCCGAGCACATGGAACTCACGGACCACGGGGCCGTGGATGTCGCCTCCCACCATCGGGCCGGTGTTTACGCCGATGTGCACCCCGAGCGGCAGCGGGACGTCCGGTTCGGCGTTGTAGGCATCGACGCGCTCGCGCATCTCGAGGGCCGCCGACACGGCGGCACGCGACGCCTGCTCCACCGGCACCGGATAGCCGAAGACGGCGAGCAGCTTGTCGCCCTGGTACTTGTCGACCGAGCCCCCGTGCTTGCGCGCGATGCCATCGAGCAGACGGAGGCAGCGGGTGAGCACCAGGTACGCGGTCTCGGTCCCGAGTTCGCGGACGAGCTCGCCGAAGCCGAGCACGTCGGCGAACAGGACGGCCGCCTGTACGGTGCGGCCGTGACGTGCGGGCAGCGGGGTGGGCTCGGAGGGCGGGCTGGCCACGGCGAGAGCCTAGCTCTGCGGCGGGCTCGGAGAGGGGTCGCGTGCCTCGCCGCCGCTCGGCCTGGGCGGCGTCCGCCCGAGCAGGAAGTCCCGGTCCGAGAGCTCCGGGACGCGAAGCGTGCCGGCTTCGAAGCGCGCCAGGTGCTTCGCGTTGGCCTCGCTGCGGCGCAGCCAGATGGCGGAGTGCGGGTCGCGGTACACCGGCACCCAGCGCGGGTCCTGATCGAGGATGGCGTTGATCACGTGGATGCGGCGCAGCAGGACCACGTCGGCTCCGTAGCGGTCGGGCAGCGACGGATAGTCGTAGGTCGCCGTCACGAAGTGGCTCCAGTCCTCGTAGATCTCCGGCGGGTAGGCCGTGTCGTAGCGGCCGTCCACGAAGATGCGCGACTCGGGCATCGCCCACGCGAGGTACCCGCCCCAGTCGTACTCGTTGAGCACGTTGCCGCTGATGTCATTGGCTTGCAGGAATGCCACGGGCTCCACGGGTGTGAGCGAGGGGAACATGCGGACGTCCAGATGAACGGGCCGCTGCACCAGCGCGAAGACCAGGGCTGCGCCGGCGGCCCCGGTCCAGGCGACGGCCTGCCCGCTGCGCCCCAGGCGCTGCGCCAGGCCGGGCGCCACGGTCGCCACCGCGCGCATGAACGGAAAGACGCCTACCACGGCCAGCAGCGCCACGAACCGCACCACCGCGATCGATGCCACGCACAGCACCAGCGCGAAGACGGCCTCGCCCAGGGGGATTCGCTTGCGCCCGATCCAGAGCGAGGCGAGCACGGTGGCGATCAGCAGGCTCGGCAAGATGGCCTCGCGCCAGCCACCCCGCGCAAGCGGCACCCATTCGGAGATGCTGCCCCCAGTCCCTGCAGACGTGAAGGAGTGCACGACCGCCGTCCACTGCTCGAACCCGTACGGGTTGGCGCCGGTGGCCAGGAAGGACGCGACCAGGAGTGCGGCCGACGCGGCCATGGGGGCGGTCGGCCCGTCGAGCAGGTCGCGCGTCCACCCCGGGAGCGCGTCGGCGAAGCGATCCGAGACGGCGCGAACGACGCTCTCGCCGAAGAGGCAGGCGATGCCCGCGATCCCCACGATCACGCCTGCATGCAGATTCACCCACACCGCGACGAGTGGCGGAATGCCGAACAGCGCGGCCCGACGGCTCCGGCCCACGTCGAGCAGGAGCATCACGCAGGCGAGCCCGAGAAACGTCGCGATGCGCGGACGAAAGAGCAGCAACTCGCGCAAGAAGAGCGACAGGAATACGACACCGGCCGCAAAGGCCGCGGCGCTGCCCAGTCGCAGGGCGTGGAGTCCGGCCACGGCGAACAGGCCCACCGCGACGGCGGCGCGCAACGCCACGAGCCCCGCAGCACCCTGGGACTCGTGGGCCCGGTAGAACACGAGGCGCGAGACCCACTCGTAGTCCCGCCAGGGTCCGCCCGCCGCGGTGAAGCTGTGGCTCTCCACCCGCGGCGGCTCTCCCGTCGCGACGATCTCGCGCCCGGTGTAGAGCGTCACGAAGAGGTCGGGGTCTGCGTAACGCCTCGTGTCCAGGTGGACGAGCGCCGCGATCGAGAGCAGGACCAGCGCGACCGCCACCAAGAGCGCGGGCGCGGGGCGTTGCACGTTCGACAACCGGTCTCCCTTCGGCGCAGGCAGGCTAGGAGACCGGCTGCATTCGCGCCCGCGAGATCGCGGCACGCGATTCGCCTGCGCAACGGGCAGGCAACGCGTATGCAGGACTCGGCGACCTTTCCGGCATTCGGGCCCTGTGCGATCCTGCCCGGCTCGCTGGCGGCCGAGGCCCGCAGTGCGGCTGGGGCGAAGGGAGCACCCGGCGCAAGGGCGAAGGGAGCACCATGGGCGCAGAAGAGATGGAGGCGATCGCGTCCCTCTCCCGCCATGAGGTCGCGCGCTGTGACCTGTGCGGTTCGCCCGATCGGCACGACGTCCACCCCGACATCGACGTCGTGCGTTGCGAAGGCTGCGGTCTGGTGTACGTGTGGCGCCAGCCTCGTGCGGAGGATCTCGCCCAGATCTACGGCGAGCACTACTTCCGCAGCCGGGAGTCGCAGGAGCTCGGCTACGACGACTACGAAGGCGAGCGCGACCAGATCGGCCGCACCTTCGAACGCCGGCTGACCGAGGTCGAGCGCGCGTTCGGCCGCGGCTCGGGGCGGCTGCTCGACGTGGGTTGTGCGATGGGGTTCTTTCTCGAGGTCGCGCGCGCGCGCGGCTGGGAGGTCGAAGGCATCGACGTGTCGGCGCATGCCGCCGAGACCGCGCGGGGCCAGCTCGGGCTCGCGGTGCACACGGGCACCCTGGCCGACTACCCGCAAGCTGCCGAACGGTTCGACGTGGTCACCGCCTGGGACATGATCGAGCACTCTCTCGCGCCGGCTGCCGATCTCGCACGGCTCGCCGAACTGGTCGAAGTCGGTGGGCTGCTGGTTCTCGCCACGCCCGACGTGGGCAGCTGGCCCGCCCGCCTGTACGGGCGAGGTTGGATCGGCATCAAACCCAACGAGCACTTCTTCTATTTCTCGCGGGAGACCCTCGGCCGCTACCTCGAGCGTGCTGGCTTCCGTGTCGAGCGGGTCCACACGATCGGCAAGTACGTGACGGTGAGCTTCCTCCTGAAGCGCATCGGCCACTACTACCCGAGGCTGGCGGGTGCGCTGGCGAGCGTGGGGGATCGACTCGGGCTGTCCGAGCGCGCGATCTACGTCGATCCGCGAGATCTGATGGCGGTGTACGCCCGCCGGGTCGAACCGGCCGCGTGAAGGTCGCCGAGTGCGAGAGGGTCTTCGAACTCGACCAGGTCTATTGGTGGTTCGTGGCCACGCGCGACGCCATCGCCGATGCGCTCGTCCATGCGGGCTGGCTCGGTCCCGACGTGCGCGTGCTCGACGTGGGCTGCGGCTCCGGCGCGATGCTCGACCGCCTGTCTCAGACGTCGCCGTGCACCGGCGTCGACCTCGTGCCCGACTGCGTCCGCCACACGCTCGCCAAGGGCCACGCGCGGGTGGCCAACGCGGACGCCGGGCGGCTGCCGTTTCCGGACGGCTCGTTCGACCTGCTGCTGGCGACCGACGTGATCGAGCACTGCCCCGACGATGCAGCCGTGCTGGCCGAGTTCCGCCGCGTGCTCGCGCCCGGGGGGCGGCTGCTGGTCTCGGTGCCGGCCTTCTCCTTTCTCTGGAGCCACCACGACGAGGCCGTCGACCACTACCGTCGCTACCGGCGCGGTCCGCTCCGAGAGCGTCTGCGCGCGGCCGGCTTCCGCGTGAGCCGGGACACCTACTTCACGTCCTACCTGTTCCCTCTGCTGGCCGTCCTTCGTCCGCTCCAGCGGTTGCTGCCGCGGCAGGGTCCCGTCGAGGCCGACTACGTGCCGGTACCCGACGGGCTGAACCGGCTGCTGATCGCCGTCGGTGCAGCCGAGGCGTGGCTGCTGCGCCGGGTCTCGCTCCCGTTCGGCGTCTCACTGCTCGCCCTCGCCGAGCGCGACGACGGGCGAAGCGGCGCATGACGACCGAGCGCGACGGCGGGGCTCAGGGCGCGTAGCGGCCCAGGGCGGAGGCCGCTTCGCCGAACTCGCGAACCGTCTGCGCGATCACGTCGGCGACCGGCTCCACGCTCTCGATCCGGCCGGCGACCTGCCCCGACAGGGCGACTCCGGCGCCGACGTTGCCCTCGAAGTAGACCTCCGAGACCCCGGCGGCGAGTTCGGCCATGGGCTGACCCTCGCCCCGCTCGAGGCGCTCGGTGCGTTCGGTTCGGAGCGCACGCAGCGCCGGGCCCTTCTCCTGGCGAAGGAAGACGGTTCCGGTCTCGGGGGCCTCGACGATGGCCTTCTTCCAACCCTCGCCCACGGGCGACTCGGCGGCCGAGACCATGCGCGTGCCCATCTGGACGCCCTCGGCACCGAGGGCGAAGGCGGCCGCCATCGACGCGCCGTCGCAGATGCCTCCGGCGGCGATGATCGGCACCGAGACCTTCGAGCGCACCAGGGGCAGCAGCACCAGGGTCGAGACCGGCCGCGGGTTCTTGAAGCCGCCGCCTTCGCCACCCTCGACGACCAGGCCGTCCACGCCGGCGTCGACCGCCTTCTGCGCCGCCCGCAGCGTGGGCACCACGTGGAACACCACGAGCCCTGCGTCTTTCAGCTGCCGCGTGTAGCGCGTGGGGTCGCCGGCGGAAGTCGTCACGAAGCGGACGCCCTGCTCGACGACGAAGTCGACGATGCCCGGGTCGCGGACGAAGGCCTGCGCGATGTTCACGCCGAAGGGCTTGTCCGTGAGCTCGCGCATGCGGGTGATCTCGACCCGGATCGCATCGAGTTCGCCCGAAGAGGTTTCGATGATGCCCAGGGCGCCGGCGTTCGAGACCGCCGCCGCCAGCGGCGAGCGCGCGATCCAGCCCATGGGCGCCTGCACGATCGGGATCTCGACGTCCAGCATCTGCGTCACCCGGTTGTCGAATCGCATGGCGAGCCTCCGTTCCCGGGGTAGCACAGGCGTGTAGACTCGCGGCGGCGAGAAGCAGGGGAGGCCAGGTGGCCACGGGTTCGCGCAGCCACAGCGACGTTTCGGCGGATCCGTTCCGCGACCGGCTGGCCGTGATCAACGGGCTGCGCGGCGTCGCAATCCTCGCCGTCGTCGGGCACCACATGTTCCACCGGCACCTCCCGGACGGCCTGCCGGGGGTGGTCGTGTTCGGGCTGCCCGTGAGCGTCGATGCATTGATCCAGGCTGGCTGGCTCGGCGTCGACCTCTTCTTCGTGCTGTCCGGTTTCGTGCTGTTCCTGCCCTACTGCCGCGGTACGCGCACCCTGGGCGGGCTCGCGGACGCCAGGGCGTTCTGGCGGCGGCGGTTCCTGCGCCTGATGCCTCTCCACTGGCTCTGCCTGGCCGTGGCCCTGGTCTTCGTCTTGCGGGGCGACCCGGCGACGATCGCCTTCTGGACCGATGCGCTGCTGTTGGCGACCGGGGCGTTCACGTTCACCGAGCGCCTGTTCTTTCCGCTCCAGAACTTCGTCCTGTGGTCCCTGGGCGTCGAGATCGTCTTCAGCCTGGTCTTTCCGGGTCTGGTCTGGCTCGAACGCCGGCTGGGCATGGGCAAGCTGCTGCTGGCCACGCTGGCGCTCTCGCTGGCGGTGCGCGTGCTGGGGGACGACCCGCGCTATGCCGCCGGGCCACTCGAGGTGCTGAACCCGGGCAAGGACAACCTCTTCGGTCGCCTGGACCAGTTCGTGGCGGGCATGGCGCTGGCCGCGGTCTGGGTGCGCCGCGGTCCGCTCGGGCCCGCAGCGGCTCGCGCTGCCTGCACGGCCGGTGTCCTGCTCGTCCTGCTGGTCGCGTTTGCATGGGCAGGCATCCGAAGCGAGCTGCTGCCCCGAGCCGTGGTGCCCTTCACGAACGACGTGCTGATCGCCGGGATGGCGGCGCTCGGTTACGGCCTGCTCTCGGTCGACCGGGGCCTGTGGCACCGCGTGTTCACGCTCGGCCCGCTCCAGGTGGCGGGGATGATGTGTTACTCGCTCTACCTGTGGCACACGATGGTGCTTCGCAAGGTGCCTTTCGTGGCCAACGACCAGGTGAGTCCGCCCCACCTGGTCGCCGCGGTGCTGCTGATGCTCGTCCTCAGCGCGCTCACCTACCGCTACGTGGAGTTCCGCAACGTCGACGACGCGCGCACGTTGTTCCGGGGCGCACGGTCGACCAGGCCGAATGAGGGCGGCGACTAGGGCGCCTGGCGGCCCGGCTACGGGGCGAGCAGCTTGTCGCGCTGGATGCGGCTCACCCAGTCGGCGATCGCGGGAACCGCTTCGTTGTCGGCGGCCGTCAGGACGTCGACGTGGGCGTAGCCTTCGAGGATCACGACCTCGGTGTCCACGCTCGCGATCGAGGCCAGGTACGACTCGAACGACCGCTCGGTGGGCGCGAGGCCATTCGAGCCACCGATGCCGAGGACCGGAAGGTCCACGAATGCGTTCTGGGTCGTGTTCAGCAGCTCCGGCGCGCCCAGGGCGCTGGCGTCGTGTCCGAACTGCAGGTCGAGACCCGGACGTCCCGAGATGAAGTACCACTCCGAGGCGTTCGCGGTCTCGTAGAGCGAACGCGCCAGCACGTCCACATCGGTGACCTCGCGCTCGACGCCCCATCGGCGGGGCGGATCGGTCGGGCCCGGCTTCGGTCCATTGTCGACGATGGCGCAGCCCGTGAGCCCGACCACCGCCGGCTCGGGGTCGAGGGGCGGGCAGGTGAGCGGATCGGCATCGGCGGGGTCGAACCGGGGGCTGTCGAAGTTGATCCAGGTGCGCGTGACGCCTTCGGCGATGGCCACGTAGAAGTCGCCGGGGAGCAGCGCGGCAAAGGGATTGAACAGGTTGGATCCGTTCGCGCTGAAGCCGAACGAGGCGGTGAACGCGGGGTTCGCGCTGAACTCGTCGTCGAGGAAGAAGCCCATCAGCGACCGGTTCGTCATGGGCGCCTGGAGCAGGACCGCCACGGGGAATCCCCCGAACAGCGGCGTGGTGGCCAGGATCGACGGCTCGTCCGGCGCCGAGATGCCGGCCAGGCCGTTCAGGTCGCCCGCCGCACCCAGGTCACGGGCATCCACGAGCCCGTTGAGGCTCTCGAGAAAGATGCTGCCATCCCCGAGCGGGTTGTTCGCGCCCGGCGGCCCCAGCACCACGTCCGTGCCGTTCTCGAGGTCGTCGATCGCGGCCTCGTAGGTGTCGAGGTCGGGGGCATTCGTGCTCGGGCCGCGGCTGCCTCCGCCTTCCAGCAGCAACAGGCCATCGACCAGTTCGTAGCCGGCCTCGACGCCGGGGCCCGGGTCGAAGTCGTAGGCCGCGAAGATGCCCGTCCAGCTCGTGCCCATGGAGTGGCCGCCGAAGATCACGAGGCCATCGTCGCCGACGACGTCGCGCGCGCGCAGCACGACCTCGCGCCAGTCGCGCACGTAGGTGTCGACGCCCCAGTGCGCCGCGAAGCGCAGGTCGTCCTGCTCGAGACGCTGGAAGTCCGACGGACCGTCGCCGGGGATCGCGTCGGGCAGCGGGAAGGGGCCGTCCGGCTCACCCGACCCGTCGGTGTCCGAGTCGGGGAAGTAGAACCGGACCCCCTCGGAGAGCCCCTGGAAGATGCCGTCGTCGTCGGTCGCGGCCTCCACCGTGGCACGGGCGTGCAGGGCGCCGCGCCGGTCTTCGACCTGGCTCGACCGGCGGTCCATGGCCCAGACCTCCATGCGGCCGTCGAAGCGGCGCACCAGGTCGCGTGCGATCGGGTCGAAGTTGCCCGAGCCGCCCAGGAAGCCGGGGATCAGCACGACGATGATGCGCGGGTCGCTCGCTTCGGCCGTTCGCGTGCGCACGTAGGCCACGCGATTCAGGTCGGGTGAGGTGCCGAGCAGTTGCTCGATGCGTCCGGCCGCCGGAAGCGGAAGCTCTTCGGGCGCGCCCGACCCAGGGGTGTGTGGCTCCACGAATCCGGGGATCTCGACGATCTCCTGGACGACGACCACGAGCGGGGTGCAGCGGGCGGCCGGCAGCGCGAGGGCGGCCAGCAGCAGGATGGCAAGCGCGGTGCTTCGTTTCATCGGCGCGTCCTCCGCAGACGTGCGGTTCGTGGGCCGTTGCGCCGGCGCAGGGTGCCGATCGCGAGGGACGCCACCACCAGGGCGAGCAGGATGGGAGGTGTCGGTTCGGGCACGACCGCGAGCAGGCTCACGAGCACCACGCCCGAGCCCAGCGTGTCGACCTCGAACTGCGTCTCGATGCAGCGGCCCTCGGGGCACGGCGCGAACGTCCCGATCACGTCGACCAGGGTCTGGTCGAATGGGCTCGCGCCGGCAGGCGTGACCCGCGTGAACAAGAAGGGAATCTCGAAGCTCGCGTCCGGGCGCAGCACGCCCAGGCCCGGCGACGCGGAGTCGGGGTCGGTTGCGATGGCGAGGCCTGCGCCGCGTAGCGCGAGGCCCACGACGTCGAAGGCGCTCGGCGCGGGGACGGGCAGCGCGGCCGGGCCCTCCAGCAGGATGCGGCCGGACAGCGGGGCGCCGCCCAGGCTGCTGCGAGCGGGGTCGAGGCGGGCCACCAGGCCGGCTGCCCCCGCCGATGCGCCGACTCCCCAGATCCCCAGCACCAGCGCTGCGGCGAGTGCCCTGTGCGTCGCCGCACGGCTCGAGCTCCACATCTTCAACGACCTCCGTACGTCTGCGCCTCTCTGGATGTGGCATCTCGGGCCCGTTCGTGGCACCGCGCTGCGGCGGGGATGCACATCTGCGAGGATCGGCCGTCGTGGGGACACCCGACGCGACGAACGGGGGCCCGGCGCCGCCCGCCCCCGCCGCCGCGAGCGCCGAGCGGCTGCCGCTCGCCGTGATCTGGACCTACTCGCTGCCCACGGTCGGTGTGGGTTTTCTGGGGATGCTCTTCGGGGTCTACCTCATGAAGTACAGCACCGACGTGCTGCTCATCGCGCCCGCGGCCATGGGCGCGATCTTCGCCGTCGGGCGGCTGTGGGACGCCGCGTCCGACCCGCTGGCGGGCTTCCTGTCGGACCGGTCCACCGCGCGGCGCGGGCGCCGCCGCGCCTGGATGGCGGCCGCCGCGCTGCCGATGCTCGCGGGAACGGTCATGGTGTGGAGCCCGCCGCCAGGCCTGGAAGGACTCGGGCTCATCCTCTGGATGGGGCTCGCGATGCTCGCATGGGAGACCGCGAGCACGGTCTTCTTCGTGCCCCACGGCGCTCTGGGCATGGAGCTCAGCCGCAGCCACCACGAGCGCACGCGCGTCTTCGGTTGGCGCCACGCCATCGCCGCCGTGGGTTCGGCGGTGGGGTTGGCCGGGATCTACCTGCTGCGAACGTCCGAGTCTCCGCGCTTCACGGCGCTGGCGCTGGCGCTGCTGGGCGGGGGCGCCACCGCGGCGATGATCCTGTTCGCGGCCGCGCGCCTGCCCGAGCGCAGCGACCACCAGGGCCGAGGTGCAGCACGGATCGACAAGGCGATCCTCGACGTGTTCCGCAATCCGCACGCGCGGCTGCTGCTGTTCGTCTACGGCATCGAGACCTTCGGGGCCGCCGCCATCGGGATGCTCGCGCCCTTCGTCCTGCAGTACGTGGTGGGCCGGCCCGACCAGACCGAGGTCTTCATCGCCGCCTACTTCATCCCGCAGTTCGTGCTCACGCCGCTCTGGATCGCGTTGTCCCGGCGGGTCGGCAAGAAGCGACTGTGGCTGTTCTCGATGGTCTGCCAGACGCTCGCCTTCGCGGGGCTCTTCCTGGTGCCGGCCGGCTCCACCTTCATCATCTTCGGACTGGCCCTCCTGGTCGGCGTGGGCGGTGGGTGCGCCGCCGTGGTCGCCCCGTCGATCCAGGCCGACGTGATCGACTACGACGAGCTTCGCACCGGGGAGCGCAAGGAGGGCGCCTACCTCGCGGTCTGGAACCTGGTGCGCAAGGGCTCGGCCGCCCTCACGCCGATCCTGGCGGGGGTCGTCCTCGAGGCCACCGGCTACGTGCCCGACGCCGATCAGAACGAGACGACCGTCTTCGCGATGCGCGCGTTGATTGGCCTGCTGCCCGCTTCCTGCTACGTGATCGGCACCTTGATCTTCCTGCGATTCGCCCTCGGCGAGCGCGAGCATGCCGCCGTGCGCGCCGCCCTCGATGCCCGCGCCCGTGCAGCCGGCACCAGCCACCCCGACGTGAACCCGTCCTCGGGAGAAGCCGGCCGCGAGGGACCCCGGTGAGCGGCCCCGGGTTTCGCCCGATGCCGCCCGGTCCGCGGAGCGGCGGAGGCTTCAGGACGGCGCTCGTCGCGCTCGAGAACCGCCGCTACCGCTGGCTGTTCGCCAGCAACATGGCGTTCTTCCTGGCCATGCAGGGGCAGATGCTGGTGCGCTCGATGGTCACGTTCGGGCTGACCGACAGCCCGCTCGCGTTGGGGTTGGTGAACTTCGCCGTCGCCATCCCGATGACGTTGCTGTCGCCCTTCGGTGGTGTGGTCGCAGACCGCTTCGAGCGGCGGCGACTGATCGCGATCGCCCAGGCGGCCCTGATCGTCTCCGAGTCGGTGGTGTTGCTGCTGCTGGTGACCGATCGGCTCGCGTTCTGGCACCTGATGTGTACGGCGGTGGTCATCGGCTCGGTATTCCCGTTCACCATGCCTGCGCGCACCGCGATCGTCGTGGACATCATCGGAAAGCGCGGGCTGCAGAACGCGATGGCGCTGTCGATGGGCGGCATGAACGCCACCCGCATCCTGGGCCCGGCGATGCAGGGGCTGCTGGTGCCGTGGGTCGGGCTCGCGGGCGCCTTCTCGGTGGGCATCGCCCTGTACGGCGTGGCGTTCCTGTGTCTCGCGGGCGTCGGGCGCCACCCGGCGGCCGAGGGTGCGCGCGATCAGGCCGTTGCGAAGGACCTCGGCGAGGGCTTCCGCTACGTCGCCGACCACCGGCTGATCCTGGTTCTGTTGCTGTTCGGCATCCTGCCCATGTTCCTGGCGATGCCCTTCCAGACCCTGCTCGTGGTGTTCACCGAGCAGGTCTGGAACGTGGGCTCGGAGGGGCTCGGCGTGCTGTACGCGGTCTCGGGCTTCGGCGGGTTCCTGGGTTCGATGTACGTGGCCCAGCGGCACGAGACGCGCGGGCGGCTGCGCACGATGCTGACGTCGCTCGTCGGCTTCGCGGCCTTCCTGTTCGGCTTTGCGCTCTCGCCCTGGTTCTACCTGGCGATCCCGCTGGTGCTCGTGGCCAACGTCTTCTCCAGCGTGTTCGGCACCCTCAACAACGCCGCGATCCAGGTGCTGATCCCGGACCGCGTGCGAGGCCGCATCTCGAGCTTCCTGATGATGTCGTTCGGGCTCACGCCCCTGGGCACGCTGCCGATGGCGGCGGTCGCCGAGCGCTACGGCGCCCCGACCGCCGTGGCCACGGCCTCGGTACTGGTCCTGGTGGTGGGCGTGCTCTTCTACGCGATGAGCCCCGCCCTGCGCAGCGTGGACGAGCGCACCCGCGAGGCGCTCGCTGAGGCGTCCGAGGCGAGCTAGCGCATGCGCTCGGACTTTCCGTTCCGACCCGCGTCGCTCCCGTTCTTCTACGGGTGGGTGATCCTCGGCGTCTCGACGCTCGGCATCCTGATGAGCATTCCGGGCCAGACGATGGGCGTGTCGCTCTTCACCGACCCGCTGATCGAGGCGCTCGGGATCACGCGCATCGAGATCAGCAACGCCTACCTGGTGGGCACGCTGGTGAGCGGGCTGCTCCTGCCCTGGGGCGGGCGCCTCGCCGACCGCATGGGTTCGCGCCGCGGCGTCGTCGTCGTGTGCCTCGGCCTCGGTGCGACGCTGGTGATGCTTGCTTCGGCAGATCGCATCGCCGCCGCCTTGGCGGATGCGGTACCGGCGCTCCCTCGAGCGTGGTGGGCCATGGCCGTCCTGGCCCTCGGCTTTACGGGCGTGCGCTTCAGTGGCCAGGGCATGCTCACGCTCGTCTCGCGCACCATGCTCGCGCGCTGGTGGGATCGGCGCCGGGGTCTGATCTCGGCGATCTCGGGGCCGTTCGTGAACTTCGGCTTCGCCATCGCGCCCATGGTGCTGTCGGCCTGGATCGCGAGGGCGGGTTGGCGAGGCGCCTGGCTCGAGATGGCGGCCGGGGTGGCCATCGGCATGGGCGTGATCGGCTGGCTGCTCTACCGCGACGACCCCGAGAGCTGCGGCCTCGAGATGGACGGCGTCGCTGCGGCGCCTGCGAGCGGCGAACTCGCTGCGGACGCGGCGCCCATCGCGCCCGCGCGCGACGCCACGCGTGCCGAAGCGCTTCGCACGCCGGCCTTCTGGCTGGTGACCCTGGCCATCGCCAACCAGGCACTCGTCGGCACCGGCATCACCTTCCACATCGTCGACCTCGGCGCCGAGCACGGGCTGAGCGAGGCCCAGGCCGTCTCGATCTTCCTGCCGGTCGCGGTGGTGAGCACCGTGCTCGGCTTTGCGGCCGGCGCCGCCATCGACCGGTTCACGGTGCGCGTACCGATCATGGTGATGATGTTCGGCCAGGCGGTCATGTTCGTGGGGACGGCCCACCTGGGCGACCCGTGGTTCCGCGTGCTCGCCATCGCGGGGTGGGGGCTCTCATCGGCCTTCTACGGTCCGCTGATGGTGGCGGCGCTTCCGAGCTTCTTTGGCCGCACGCACCTGGGCGCCATCCAGGGCGTGATGACCATGGTGCTGGTGCTGGCGAGCGCGCTGGGCCCAGCGGCGCTCGCAGCCTTCGAGCAGCAGGCGGGCTCCTACCGACCCGGGCTCTACGCGATGCTCGTGCTCCCGGCGCTCGTGTTCGCGGCCGCGCCGTTCACGCCGCTGCCCGGCGCGCGGCGCAACGCGTCGGGCTAGGCCAGGGCCGTGTCGTCGGGCTCCTGGACGACCGGGTTCTCGAGCGAGCCCAGCCCCTCGATCTCGACGCGGACGCGGTCTCCCGGGACGAGCCAGCCCGGCGGCTCCATGTAGGCCGCGACGCCTCCAGGGGTCCCGGTCAGGATCACGTCCCCCGGTTCGAGGGTGAAGGCCGTCGACAGGTGCTCCACCAGATCGAACGCGTCGAAGACCAGGTGCCGCGTGTTCGATTGCTGCCGGATCTCGTCGTTCACCCACGTGCGAAGCGCCAGACCCGAAGGCCCGTCGACCTCGTCGGCGCTCACGATCGCTGGCCCCAGCGGGCAGTGGGTGTCGAAGGACTTGCCCATCGTCATGGTGGGCGACCGCCGCTGCCAGTCCCGAACGCTCACGTCGTTGGCGACCGTGTAGCCAGCGATCACCGCGGCCGCGTCCTCGCGCGCCACGTGCCGGCAGCGCCGCCCCACGACCACCGCCAGCTCGCCTTCGTAGTCGAGCAGGTCCGAGACCCGGGGCCGGTGGATGTCTGCACCCGGGCCGATGACCGAGGTGGGCTGTTTGTTGAAGATGAGCGGAATCGTGGGCGCATCGCGGCCGGTCTCGGCGATGTGATCGGCGTAGTTGAGCCCCACGGCGAGTACCTTGGGTGGCCGGGTAATCGGCGCGCGCAGCACCACGTCCTGGGGGTCGATCCGCGGTCCGTCGGCCGCAGCGGCCCGCACCCAGGCTTCGCGGCCGGCGCCGAGCAGCGCGGTCATGTCACGCGGCAGTTCGGGGGCCGCTGCCGCGAGGTCCACGATGCCGTCCGCGTGCAGCGTGCCGATACCGGCCCGTCCGGAATGGTCGAAGGTGACGAGCTTCAAGACGACTCCCAGCGCAGGTCGGGCCCGGGGCTCCTCGTGCGCGTTCGGGCAGGGTAGCCTTCGAAGCACCCGGATGGACGCCGCCCTGCAATCTCGATCTCGTCGTTGTGTGTTCTTCGACTTCTTCGGCACGTTGGTGCACTACTCGCCGAGCCGGCGCGCGCAGGGCTATGCGCGGACGCATCGCGTGTTGCGTGAGGCAGGGCTGGCGCTCGGGTACGAGGACTTCCTCGACCGCTGGGAACGGGTGTCCGAGCGCTTCGAGGCCGAGGCATGCCGTACGCACCGGGAGTACGGCATGCAGGACCTCGGGCAGGCGTTCTTCGCCGATGCGGGGCATGCCGGGATCCGAGCCGAAGACGTCGTGGCGTTCGTGGAAACCTACGTCGACGAGTGGTGCAAGGGGGTGCGCCCGGTGGAGGGGCTCGACGGTCTGCTCGAGCGGCTGGGCGAGGGCGCGCGGCTCGGCATCATCACCAACACCCACGACCCCAAGCTCGTGCCCGGGCTGCTGGAGCGCTTCGGCGTGGCCCGGCATTTCGACCCCGTGGTCACGTCCGTCGGCTTCGGCGTCCGCAAGCCGGCGCGCGCCATCTTCGACCACGCGCTCGAACTCGTGGGAGCCGATGCCGCCCAGAGCGTCTACGTCGGCGACAACCCGGACGCCGACTATCGCGGTGCGCGAAGCGCCGGGTGGCAGGCCTATCTGATCGACCCGGACGGGCGGGGTGGGGCGGCCCCGGCCGACCGACTGGTGCACCTGCGCGATCTCGAGGAGAGCCTCGGGCGGCGGCTCTGACGGGGTGGCCCGCGGCCGGTAGACTCGCGCGCCCATGGGCTACCGCCGTTTCGACCCTCTCCACCGCACTCTCGTGCCGGTTCTCGTGTTCTGCCTCTTGCCCTGGCTGGTGGCCTGCGCGCACCCGCGCAGCGACCACCCCCACGAGGCGTCCCAGCACTTCGATCGCCTCGAAGAGACCCGCGTCGGTCGTCAGCTGATCGAGGCCGCCGCCACCCATCCGGGAGATACCGCGCTCTACCGGCTCGGCGATGGCCGCGATGCCTTCGCGGCCCGGGCACTCGCGATCCGCGGTGCGACGCGGGCCGTCGACGCGCAGTACTACATCTGGCACGACGACCTCACCGGAAAATCGCTGCTGCGCGAGCTGCTCGCGGCTGCGGATCGTGGCGTTCGCGTTCGCCTGCTCATCGACGACCTGGGTTCGGCCGGGCTCGACCCGCTCACGGCGGCGCTCGACGTCCACGAGAATCTCGAGGTCCGGCTCTTCAACCCGTTCGCGCGAGGTCCCTGGCAGGGTCTGGCGACGCTGCTCGATGGTCTGGGCCGCCTGAGCCGGCTGAACCACCGCATGCACAACAAGATGCTCACCGCAGACGGCGTGTTGGCCGTCGTCGGCGGACGCAACATCGGCGACGAGTACTTCGATGCGGCCGAGGGCGTGAACTTCGCCGACCTGGACCTGATGGCCTTCGGGCCGGTCCTGCCCGAACTGGGCGAGAGCTTCGACCTGTACTGGAACAGCGAGTTCGCGGTCCCGATCGCGGCCTTTTCGCGATTGGACTGGACCCCCGCGGAGCTCGACGCCACCCGTGAGGCGCTGGAGGAGCACGCTCGACAGAGTCGAGAAACGGTGTACGCCCAGCGGGTTCGGGAGTCGCATCTCCTCGAGCAGCTCGCGGCGGGCGAGCTTCCGCTCATCTGGGCGCCGACGGTGGCCATGGCCGACCTGCCCGAGAAGGTGGTCGCGCGCGGCGAGGCCGTGGAGGCGACGCTGCTCCGGACGCAGCTCGACCCGATCTTCGAGGCCGTCGAGACCGACCTGGAGATCGTCTCGCCCTACTTCATCCCCCGCGACCGCGGGGTGGCCTATCTGTGCGGTCTGGTGGAGCGGGGCGTTCGCGTGCGCATCCTCACGAACTCGCTGGCCGCCACCGACGTGGGCGCCGTGCACGCCGGGTACTCGGCCTATCGCAAGGACCTGCTCGCGTGTGGCGTCTCCCTGTTCGAGCTGAAGCGCACCGGCGCATACCACGAAGAGGCGAATCGCAGCGGATTCTTCGGGTCTTCCGGGGCGAGCCTGCACGCCAAGACGTTCGTGATCGACGGTTCGCGGGTGTTCGTGGGTTCGTTGAACCTCGATCCGCGTTCGGTCGACCTGAACACCGAGCTCGGCCTGGTGGTGGAGAGCACCGAGCTCGCCGACGTCCAGGCCGCGAAGTTCGAGGTGGCCGTGGGCCCCGAGCTCTCCTGGTCCCTGGCGCTCGACGAGGACGGCGACATCGTCTGGACCGGCACCGACGGGGGCCAGCCGCAGCGGTACACGGTGGACCCGATGACCAGCTGGTGGGCGCGATTCAAGGTCGGTGTGCTGGGCCTGTTGCCCATCGAAGGGCAGCTCTAGATCCGCCGAATCCCCGACAGGGGCGCATCGCTCGGGGTAGACTGCGCCCCATGACGGCCCCGCAGACCGCCGAGACCCGGTTCCAACGACGCTTCCTGCTGAGCCTCGTGCTGCTGGTGTCGTTGGTCTTCTTCTGGATGATCCGCGACTTCGCGATCACCCTGGTGGTGGCCGCGCTGGCGGCCGGTCTGGCGAGGGCACCCTACCGGGCACTGGCCGGGGTGCTCGGCGGCCGCGACGGGCTCGCGGCGGGGCTGGTGGTGCTAGGCACGCTGCTGCTCGTGATCGGCCCGCTGGTCGGCTTGTTGGGGATGGTCGCCGGCCAGGCGCTCGAGGTTGCGCACTCGGTCACGCCGTGGGTGCAGGCCCAGATCGACGACCCGGACCAGCTCACCCGCGCCGCACGCAGGCTGCCGTTCTTCGACTCGCTCGAGGCCGTCCTGCCGGATCGGGAGAAGCTTCTGGAGGGGGCCGCCAAGGCGGTGCGTGGACTCAGCAGCACCCTGGTCGGTGGCGTCGCGGCTGCCGGCGCGCTGACCGCACGCTTCTTCCTGCAGCTGTTCATCTTTCTCTACTCGATGTTCTTCTTCCTGATCGGCGGCCGCGCGATCCTCGACCAGATCCTCTACTACGCGCCGCTCGACGAGGACGACGAGGCGCTGGTGATGGAGCGCTTTCTCTCGGTGACCCGCGCGACGCTCAAGGGCTCGCTGGTGATCGGGGCCATCCAGGGGTTGCTCGCCGGGCTCGCGTTCTGGGCGTGCGGCATCCAAGGTGCCGCCTTCTGGGGCACGATCATGATGGTGCTGTCGGTCATTCCCGGCATCGGTGCGCCGCTGATCTGGGTGCCAGCGGTGCTCTACCTGTACGCCAGTGGCTCGGCGATACCTGCCACGTTGCTGCTCGTCTGGTGCGGTGGGCTCGTGGGCAGCATCGACAACGTGCTGCGCCCACGGCTGGTGGGTGGCGATGCCAAGATGTCCGACCTGCTGATCCTGCTCTCGACCCTCGGTGGCATCACGCTGTTCGGGGCCGTGGGCTTCGTGCTTGGTCCCATCGTCGCTGCCGTGTTCGTCACGCTGTGGGAAGTCTATGGGCGGGCCTTCGCCGACTACCTGCCGCCCGTGCCCGAGCGGTCGGCCGAGTCCGGCTGAACCGATACCCCCGGGCTCGGCCTGGGTAGCGCGACTCGGTTCAGCCTCGGCTGAGCCCCTGCTGGACCAGGCGATCGAGGGCGTCGACGAAGCGGCGGCGGTCGCGCGCGGACAGCGGCCGAGGCCCCCCTGACGTGACGCCTCGTTCGCGTAGCTCGCGCTTGAGTTCGCGCGTGGCCAGGGCGCCGCCGATCATGTCTTCGGTGAACGGGCGGCCGTCGGTGCCCAGGGCATGGCCCTGCCGCTCGAGACACCGGGCAGCGAGCGGGATGTCGGCCGTGATCACGATGTCGCCCGGCTCGACGCTCTCGGCGATCCAGTCGTCGGCGGCATCGGGCTCGCGGCCCACGACCACGGTCTCGATCCCCAGTCCATGGGGCACCCCGATCCGCTGGTTGGCGACCACGACCACGCCGATGCCGTAGCGCGCAGCCACGGCATAGATCTCGTCCTTCACGGGGCAGGCGTCGGCGTCGACGAAGATCTCGAACACGCCGGCAGCCTAGCGGCTCGCCCCGCTGCGCAGCGGGCCGCTACGCTTTCGGCCCGACTGCGGAGGTACGGATGACGGACGACGCCTGGCGGCGATGCAGCGCTTGCAAGGAGCCGATCGCCCTGCGCGCCCCGTACTGGGCCTGCAACGTGTCGACCTGCAATCGCGTGCGGACCGCGCTCGTCTTCTGCTCGGTCAGCTGCTGGGAGGTGCACCTGCCCGAAGCGCGCCACCGCGAGGCCTGGGCCGTGGAGAAGCAGGCCCCGGCGCGGCCCGACGCGGCGGCCCCCGCCCCGAAGCCGGCGCGTGCGCCGGCTGCCTTCTCGGCCCCGAAGGCCGGCGCTCGCGCGCCGCGACGCCGGCTCGTGCGGCCGGCCGAAACGCCGCCCCAGGACGACGTGCCGCGCGAAGTGCTGGTGGTCGCGAGCCGCCTCAAGGACTACGTGCGTGCCCGCAGCGGCATGAACACCTCCGACGGCGTACTCGGCCCGTTGTCCGAGATCCTGCGGCAGGTGGCCGACCAGGCCATCCGCAACGCCGAGCGCGACGGCCGCAAGACCGTGCTCGACCGCGACGTGCCGAAGCCGTAGTCGGGCCCGGTCTCAGCCCCCGAGCTTCGAGGCGCGGTCGGGCTTGGGCTTGCGTCCCCGCCCGGCGACGATCGCGTCGAAGAGCCGCCGCGGCATCAACCGCGTGGCACCCAGTAGCAGGACCATCGGCCAGGGGAACGCGTCGTAGGCCTTGCGGCTGCGAATGGCCCCCGCCATGCGCTCGGTCGCGCGTTCGAGGTCCCAACGCAGGGGCTTGTTGCGCTTGCGCTTGTTCTGGTTGGGCTTGGTGCGTACGAAACCCGGCGCCAGGGTGGTGACCGCGATACCGCGCGGTCGCAGGTCGACGCGTAGGCTCTCCATCAGGTTCGTGAGCGCGGCCTTTGCGGCAGAGTAGGCGGCGGCGGTCGGCAGGCCGCGGTAGGCGGCGAGGCTGCTCACGGCCACCAGGTGGCCGTGGCCACGCTCGAGCATGCCCGGCAGCACCGCCTCCACGCAGTGGGCCACGCCCATCAGGTTGAGCGCCACGGTCGCCTCGATGTGCGACGCCCGGAAGTCGTCGACGAAGGTCGGGTCGCTGCCGCCCGCATTGGCGACCAGGGTCTCGATCGGCCCGAGTTCGCGCTCGATCCGCGCCATGGCCTCGTGGACCTCGGGCCCCTTCGTGACGTCACAGACCAGCGCCAGGGCGCGGCCGCCATCCGACGTGATCTCGGCCACCAGGGTGTCGAGCAGTTCTCCCCGCCGTGCCAGCACTGCAACCGGCCTGCCGTCGCGCGCGAGCCGGCGCGCCAGGCTGCGGCCGATTCCCGACGAGGCCCCGGTCACCACCACCACGCCGGGTGTCATCGCGCGGTCGTTCCCGCCCTGGCGGGGTTCGGCAAGTCGCCTCGGCCCACTAGGCGGCCTCGGCCAGGCGTTCCGCCTCCCAGCGTTCCAGGTTGCGTCGAGAGGTGCGTACGAACGGGCTCACGCGGAGGATCGCGTGCAGCAGCCGACCGAAGAGCGGGCCCGGCGCGCGCATGGGCCGGTAGAAATCGAAGATCAGCACGACCCGTTCCTCGGGTGTGTCGTTCCACACCTCGTGCTTCTCGCTGTCGTCGAAGTAGACGCAGTGGCCCTCCTGCCAGACGACGAGCTCGTCGCGCACCACCATCCGGCACTTCTCGGCGTCGCGCGGGACCACCAGCGGCAGATGGCAGCGCACGACCGCCTTGGTGACGCCGGCGTGGCGCGCGATGTGTGTGCCGGGCGCCAGAACCGAGAAGAAGGCACTGGTGAGCCCCGGCACCGACTCGAGCAGCCGCGTGGTTTCAGGACAGCGCTCGCAGCCGTAGTCCGAGCGGAAGCCGTAGCCGTGCAGGACGAAGCTGCGCCAGCCGTCGTCGCGCGCGGTCTTGTCCTGGTCCGGCTGCAGGCTACGAACCGGCGGGATGTGCTCGCGCTCGGCGAGCAGGGGTAGCAGCTCGTCTCGGACCGTCTCCCACGACGACTCGAGCTTGGCCGTGAACGCGAACAGGCCCGGATCGAGGACGGGGTCGTTGCCCACCAGGCTCGTGCGCGCGAAGACGGAGTCCATACGGCGAAACAGCGGCTTGCCGATCCGCTTCACGACCACCCAGCGGAGGAATCCCCGCAGCCCCTTGCTCTGCCAGACCTCGCGAGCCTTTGCCACGGGATCCCCTCCCTTGCGCGGCGTCACCCTAGCAGGATCCGGCCACGAGGCATCTCCGTCGTATGCCGGCCTGCAGCACCCGATGGCGCGGCCGTCGCGTCGCTCGACGGCCCGTGCCATGATCGAACGGCGAACGTTCTCGAGGTGCCCATGACCGAGCCCAACCTGGCGGCCGGCCGCCAACTGCTCGCCGCCGCCGAGCGCGTGGTGGTCTTGACCGGTGCCGGAATCTCGACCGACTCGGGGATCCCCGACTTTCGCGGGCCGCAGGGGGTCTGGACGAAGAACCCCGAGGCCGAGAAGATGTCCAACATCCAGTACTACATGGCCGACGCCAGCCTGCGCGAGCGCGCCTGGCAGATGAAGCTGGAGGGTTCGCGCACCCGGCGGGAACCGAACCTCGGCCATCGGGCGCTGCTGCGCCTCGAAGAGCAGGGCAAACTGGACCTGTTGATCACGCAGAACGTGGACGGCCTGCATCACGAGGCCGGCAGCGATCCGGATCGTATCGTCGAGATCCACGGCACCATGCGCGAATACATGTGCATGGGGTGCGACGACCGCGGCCCCATCGATCGCGTCTTCGCGCGAGTGGCCGAGGGCGACCTCGATCCGGCGTGCCGAAGCTGCGGCGGCGTGCTCAAGTCGGCCACGATCTCGTTCGGCCAGGGGCTGGTGGCGGACGACCTGGCGCGCGCCGAGCGCGCCGCGCGAAGCTGCGACCTGGTTCTCGCCATCGGCACGACGCTGGGCGTCTACCCGATCGCGGGTGTGGTCCCGGTGGCCAAGCAGATGGGCGCCGCGGTGGTGATCCTGAACGCGGAGCCCACCGAGATGGATGGGCTGGCCGACGTCATGCTGCGCGGCTCGATCAGCGAGCTGCTTCCGCCGCTCCTCGGCTGACGTCGGGCGGCTGGCGCTGGGCGCGGAACGGGAACCAGACCTGGGCCAGAAAGCCCGGCGGCACCGGGTCGCCGGGCAGGCCGGTCGCCTCGACCGGGTTGCGGTCCGGGTGGCGGAACGTGCCGAACACCAGATCCCAGAGCGGGAGGCCCCCGAAGTTCGCGTCGTGCAGCTCGGGGTCTTCGGCATGGTGCACGTAGTGCAGGTGCACGTTGGGCATCACGTAGTGCAGCCAGGCGGGGAACCGCTGGTCGAGGTTCGAGTGGGCGAGGTTGCCCTCGAAGACCGTCCAGAGCCCGAGCCAGAGCATGACTTCGGTGGGACAGCCCAGCAGCAGCAGCGGCGTAGCCACCACCAGAAACTGCAGCACCTGTTCGCCGATGTGCAGGCGGCCGGACTTGAGCAGATGCATCTGCCGCGTGTCGTGGTGCACCGCGTGGAACCACCAGAGCCGGGGCACCCGGTGCAGCGCGCGGTGGAAGCCGTAGTTGGCCAGGTCGAGCAGCAGGAGCGCCAGGGCCAGCTGCGCGAGCAGCGGCAGGCCCACCGGCCAGAGGGCCGAGAGCCCTTCGAACCGCTGCGACACGAAGGCCACGAACGCGATGCCCACCGCGGCCGCCAGGGGCCGGCCCACGAACGTGAAGAGCACCCCGTGCCCGATGTCGTTCAGCGACTGCCGGTCGCGCAGCAGGTTGGCGTGCGCCTTGCGCGGCAGCAGCTGCTCGACGATCGCCACCAGAAACGTGTTGGCCACCGTCATGGCCGATGCGACGCCCGCCGAGAGCGGCTCGCCACCCGTCGCCCATGCGGCCGCCCCGAACGAGACGCCCATCACCGCCCAGAACGAAGTCCAGGGCAGCAGGGCGCGCAGCGCCGTGGGAGAGGCTGCCGGAGCCTGCGGGGCCGTCGGGGTGGTCACGCCGCCAGCCTAGCGTCGTTCCGGCCCTGGTCTCACCCGACGATGCGTTCGGCCCCTGGCCTCATTCCACGGTCCGTTCCGCCCGCCGCAGGTCGCCGACCCGCTCGGTGAGCACCACCACCTGCGACGACAGCCCGTCGCGCACGATGCGCGCGCGGTCGTCGATGCGAATGGCCGCCTTGCGTGCGGTCTCGGCCGCGGTGCGGATCTCGTCCAGCCCGCCGGCCTGGCGCTCGATCTCGAGAATGGCAGCATCGATGGCGCCCAGATCGGCGTCGCGCTCGGGGTCGGAGCCGGGCGCGCGGGTGGCCAGTGCACGCGCGACCGAGAGGCCTGCGCGCAAGAACACGTCGCTCGCGCGGTCGTCGGCATCCCAGACGACCACGACGTCTGGCCCATAGCGGGCCAGCGGCTCGAGGCCTTCGGGTGCCGACTGCTTCGAGAAGACGAACAGCGAGGCGGAGGCCTCGCGGTTGCGTCGCGCCTGCTCGACTTCTGCCAGGGCGCGGCCCAGGTCGAAGCTCTTGTCTTCCTTGGCCTCGACCACGATGCGCGCGCCCGCCGCCGCGGCCTCGGCGCCGAGCTCGACCAGCACGTCGCCCTTGCGACAGTGCCGGATGGCGCCGGTGCCCTTGCCCACGTGGCTCGCGACGTCACCCGAGCGATGGGCTTCGCCGCGCACGAACAGCGTGACCTCGTGCTCGAAGTCGTCGCCGTGGCGCGTGCTTCGCGCTGCCTCTTCGCGCCGGGCCTGCAGGGTCGAGAGCGCGGTGCGCACCTCTTCCTGAAAGCGCGCAGCCGCGCCGCGTTGCTCTTCGAGCAGCGTCATCAGCTCCTTGCGCATGCGCGCCAGCGCTGCGCCCTCGTGGTCGAGCGAGAACTCGCGGTTGATCCGCTCGTGGGCGTGTTCGACCCGCCCGAGCAGGCGCGAGAGCGCCGAGTCCTCCTGATCGAGGGAGAACTCCGACACCACGGCGTCGATGCGCTGGTCGAGCTTGCGGCCCATCAGGTCGTGGCGCTCATCGAGCTCCGAGACCAGTCGCGAGAGCGCGCCCTCGCGATGGTCCAGTGAGAACTCGCGCAGGATGCGCTCGCGCTCGCCCGCCAACGCCTCGGCCAGACGGTCTTGCAGGGTGGCCACCAGGCCCCCGGCGGCGTCGGGCGCCAGCATGGCCAGCAGCGGGCTGCCCTCGCCGACATGCCGGGCCAGCGTGTGCGCCAGCTCCGAGTCGTCGGCCCCGACCTTCTGGCGCAGCAGCTCTGCCAGCTCGCCGTCCCGGCGCACCAGCCGCTCGATCCGTTCGGGCAGGCGCCCGCTCTCGGGGTCGAAGTAGGTGCGCAGGGTTCCCGAGAGGTGCTCCGAGAGCGTCTGCCGATGGGCCTCGAGGCGCCGGGTGAGATCGGCCATCAGGCGCTCGCCCTCGTGCCGCACCGAATCCGCGTCGACCCGGCCGGCGGCGTCTCGCAGGGCCAGCACGCCGATGCGCAGGGCCGATTCGACGAAGCGGTCGCGGTCGCTGCCGGCAGGGTGGGCCGTCACGGCCTCGCAGACCTCGGGGTCGCGCACCGAGAGCCGAAGCTCGAGCGCGGCGGGGCGCGCGCTGCGGCCCGTGGCCTCGGAGCGCTCGTCTCCCGCGTGGCGTGCCCGCTCGGCCGGTTCGGAGGGCCGGTCGGGAACGGCCGGCTCGCCAGGCGGACCCGGCGGCGTGGGCAAGCGATCGGTTCGGTCGGGCAGGGCGGCGGCTTCGCTCATGACGGTGTCCTCCGGGGTCGTTTTGGGTCGCGCGGGCGTGGGGGCCCACGCTCCGCCGCCGCTCCGATCGGGGCGGCCGCAACAGTCCTCGGAAATCCGCCGCCCGACGCCCGTCGCTCGAACCGAGGGGGGTGGCCCGAGGCGCCGGGGAGGGGTCCGGTGCCCCGTGCCGTCCCGCGCCCGGGCCGGACTCGGTGCGGTTCCGGTCTCGGCTCGGTCGTGGGTTCGGTCCGGGCGAGCCGGGCGTCGGGGGGACGGCGGCGGCTCCATGGAAATCCTCGCACCGGCCCGTGACGGATCCGGTCACAACCCAGACCGCTTCGCCGCCGGCTAGGCTCGAAGGCCATGAGAGCCCGTACCTGCCGCACCCTCCGGGGTCGGCCCGCATGGCGGGCGATGCGCGCTGCCGTGGCCTGGCTGCTGGTGTGCGGGGCGGTCTCGGTCGAGGTGCGCGCGGAGGGGGCCGATGGGCGCTTCGAGCGCCGTGAGTCGCCTCACTTCGTGCTCCACCAGGACGTCGACCTCGATCGCGCGTCGGGCTGGCACGGCTCGGTGCGCTTCGAGCGCGACGTGCTGGCCACGCTCGAGAGCGCCTACGACGCCCTCGACACGCGCCTGGGGCTGCGGCCCGAGCGCAAGATCGCCGTCTGGATCCAGGACCCGGCGTGGTTCGACGCCCGCTTCGCGGGTCTCTTTCCATTCGGCGTGGCCGGCTTCTACGGGCGCACCATCCAGGTGCGGGGCGACGTGGCCGTCACCACCACGCTCTCGCGCACGCTGCACCACGAGCTGGTGCACGCCGCCCTGGACGCCCGGGCGCCGTCGCTCGTGGCGCCCGCCTGGTGGAACGAGGGCCTCGCCGAGTGGTTCGAATCGCGCGCCCACGGTGCCCGGCGCCTCACGGCGGGTCAGTGGGCGCGGCTCGCCGCGGTTTCGCGCGATGGGGGGTGGCTTTCGATCGCCCAGCTCTCCGGCCCGAACCTGGCCGGGGTCCCGCCGGCCCGAGCGGCCGACGCCTACCTGATTTCGCGCGCCCTGGTCGACCTGCTGGCAAGGCGCAGCGGCGACGCCAGCCTGGCCCGCACCTTGGACGTCTGGGTGCGCACCCGCGACCTCGAGCGCGCGCTCCAGCGGGTCCATCGCCTCTCTTCGGTCGAGCTCGAGGCCGCGCTGCGGGCCGAGCTCGCCGGGCGCTAGCCTCGGGCCTGCATGCGCGACGACGCCTACGACCTCTACCGCGCCGACATCTCGTACTTCAGCGGCAAGCTCGAGGCGTACCTGCAGTACAAGCGCATCCCATTCCGGCGGGTCGATGTGGACTCGCGGGTCGCGCGCAAGGTGCTCGCCCCGAACGCGGGCATCGTGAAGATGCCCACCCTGAAGACGCCCGAGGGTCAGTGGCTTCAGGACTCGACGCCGATCATCGACTGGCTCGAAGAGCGCCACCCCGAAGGCCAGGTGGTTCCGCCCGATCCCGAGCAGGCGTTCCTGGTGCGGCTGCTCGAGGACTACGCCGACGAGTGGCTGTGGCGACCGGCGCTCCACTATCGCTGGAGCTTCCAGCCCGATGCCGGGCTGCTGGGCGGGCGTGCCGCGCGCGAGATGGTGCGCGAGCGCGTCCCGAACTGGCTGGCCGCGCGCTACGTGATCGCGCGTCAGCGCCGCCTGTACGTGCGCGGCGATGGCGTCGATCGTCACACGCGTGCGCATGTCGAGGGCATCTATCTCGACACGCTGCGCCGGCTCGACGAGGTGCTGGCCCGGCAGCCCTTCCTGCTCTGCGAGCGGCCGAGCCTGGCCGACTTCGGCTTCTTCGGGTCGATGTTCCGGCACTTCTCCCTCGACCCGACGCCCGCGCGCATCATGCGCGACACGGCGCCGCGCGTGTTCTCCTGGGTGGGCCGACTCTGGGCCACGCGCTACGACGAGACCAAGGCCGACTGGCCCACCGCGGGCTCGGTGCCCGAGGCCTGGGGGCCGATCCTCGACGACGTCGCCACGGGCTACCTGCCGTACCTGCACGCCAACGCGGTGGCCTTTGCCGAGGGGCGCCGGCGCTTCAGTTGGGAGGTGCAGGGCGTGCGCTACCGCCGCACCCCTGTGGTGCAGTACCGCGTCTGGTGCCGGGAGCGTCTCCAGCAGCACGTTGAGGCGTTGCCCGACGAGGCGCGGGCGAGGGTGCAGGCGCGTCTCGAGGCACACGGCGCCTGGGCGCCCCTGTTTCGCGACGGGTCGATCCCGTCGCACCTGCACGACGGCGCCGCGCCCCCGCTCTGCTCGCGCCCGCCTCCCGCCGCCCGTCGCCGCCTGGGCCGAGGCACCACCACCTGGAACCTCCCCCGCCGGTAGGGGCTGCGAATCCCGCTACTGCAGGGAGAAGCCGGCGGTGACCACGGCGCGGACCATCTTGCGGATGGATCCGGTGTCGTACATGCCTCCCGAGCTCACCTCGGTCGAGTGCACCGGGGTGATCTGGAAGACGCCCTGTCGGGCGTGGGCCAGAGGGCCCAGCGCGGCGCCGGACTCTTCGGCCATGCGCTCGGCGCGAACGCGCGCGTCGCGTGACGCCTCGCCCAGCAGCTCGATCTTGAGCGCGTCGAGACTGGTGTAGTAGTACCGGGGCGACTCGCTGCTCACCTCGAAGCCTTCGCGCACGAGTGCCGTCACGCCCTTGCTCACGCGGTCCACCAGGTCGACGTCGGCCGACTCGACGGCGATGCGCTGGTGCAGCTCGTAGTCCTCGATGTCGTTGGTCTGGTAACCCCGGTCGGTGCGTCGGTAGCGCGCCTGGGTCGAGAGTGCGGCCGTGGCGATCGCGTCGTCGGGAATGCCCGCTTCGCGCAGATGCGCCACCACGCGCTCGCGCGCCTTGGCGAGCTGGTCGTAGCCCTCGCCCAGGCTCGCCGCGCGCACCACGACCCGCACGCCGAACACGCCGACGTCCGAGCGCACCTCGCGCTCGGCAAAGCCCTTGACCGTCACCGCCTGGCCTGCTGCACGCAGGCGGGTCACCACATGGCCCGCGTAGAACGTGCTGGCCACCAATGCGAGGGCCACCAGCGCACCGGCGACGGCCGTCCCCCGTCGCCTCTTCGGAACGTCCACACCCATCACGCGATCCCCCGAAAGATGGGACCCCGTTCGCGGCCGTGCGGTTCCCCCAAGGCTGCGCGGCCGAGCCGGTCGTGTGGCTTCGTGACACCGGCGGCCGGGGTTTGCCAACATCGCCCCTCGGGCGCCGCGGGGCGCAGCCAGAAGGGGAGGGCGTGGAGCAGGCGCGTACGGGCGAGGGCTGGAGCGGCGGGCGCATCGTCGCGAGCGCCGGGGTGGCCCTGCTGGTGCTGCTGCCGGTGACCCTGCCCGTGCCGGTGCTGCGCGAGCTCGTGCAGGTGCGCTTCGAGGTGAGCGACCTGCTGACCTCGCTCTTCATGTCGATCAACATGATCGGCGCGGCGCTGTCGGCGCCCCTGGTCGGGGCGCTGGCCGACCGCTTCGGCAATCGCCGCACCCTGGTGGTGGGGGCGCTGCTCGTCGATGCGGCTTGCTTCCTGGGCCTGGCCTGGGCGCCCAGCTTCGGGCTCTTCCTGGCGATCCGCTTCTTCGAGGGCTGTGCGCACATCCTGGCGCTCTCCATGATCCTGTCGCTGGCGTCCGAAGCCCGGCCCGAGGCCGAGCGAGGTCGTGTGATGGGCATGGTGGGCGGCGGCATGATGCTCGGTGTCGCCATCGGCGCACCCATCGGGGGCATGCTCGGCCGGGACGATCCGTTGGTGCCCCTGCAGGTGGGCGCGCTGGTCTCGCTGGTGGCGGCGGGCGCCGCGCTGGCGGCACTGCGCGAGGGGGGCTTCGGCCAGGGGGCTCGCGCGCGCCCGGGCTTCGCCGAGATCGGGCGGCTGCTGCGGTCCGACCGGCTGCTCGCCGTGCCGCTCTTGTTCGCCTTCGCGGACCGCTTCACCGTGGGCTTCTACACCGCCACCTTCACGCTGTGGCTGCGCAACGTGTACGACGTGCCCGCGTCGCAGATCGGCATGCTGATCGCCGTCTTCATGCTGCCGTTCGCGCTGCTGTCCGTGCCTTTCGGTTGGCTCTCCGAGCGGACGTCGCGCACGCTGCTGCTCTGCGGGGGCAGCCTGCTCTACGGCATCGGCACGGCCAGCCTCACCCATTGGCCCGCGGCGGCGCTGCCATTCGTGATGGCCGCCATCGGCACCACGGCTGCGGCCATGTTCGTGCCGTCGTTGGTGATGACCACGCGGCTCGCGCCCGAGGCCGTGCGGTCCACCGCGTTGGGTGCCTTCAACGCCGCCGGCAGCCTGGGGTTCATCGTGGGGCCGCTCACCGGCGGGCTCGTGACCCAGCTGGTGGCCGCGGGTTCGGGGCCCGAGGCGGGCTACCGGGCGGCCTTCTGGGTGGCGGGCGCATCGGAGGTGCTGCTCGGGCTGATCGCCTTCCCGCTGCTCTGGCGCCGGGAGCGCGCGGGCGACTCGCGCCTCGCTCGTGAGGGAATTGCGCCTCGCTCGTGAGTCGCCGGGTCGGGCCCGCTGATACACTGCCGCCATGGCCCGGCGCGCGCTCTTCGCACCGAACTTCGGCCGGGGGTTCGGCGATCCCGACGGCCTGGTCGCGCTGGCAACGGCGGCCGAGCGCGCCGGCTGGGACGGGCTCTTTCTCTGGGACCACGTGGTGCCCGGCCCGGGGTTGGCAACCGCCGACCCCTGGGTGGCACTGGCGGCGATCGCCGCCGCCACCGAGCGCCTCGTGATCGGGCCCATGGTGACGCCGCTTCCGCGCCGGCGACCGTGGCAGGTGGCTCGTGCGTGCGTGTCGCTCGATCGCATGTCCGGCGGGCGGCTGGTGCTCGGCGTCGGCATCGGGAGCGGGCGCACGACCGAGTGGGACCAGCTCGGCGAGCAGACCGACCCGCGCGTGCGCGGCGCCATGCTCGACGAAGGCCTCGCGGTGCTCGACCCCTTGCTGCGGGGGGAGGCCGTCGACCACGCCGGCACGCACTACCGGGTACGGGCCGAGCCGTTCGAGCCGCCTTCGATCCAACGGCCGAGAATCCCAGTCTGGGTGGCCGGCTACTGGCCCAACCGAAAGCCCCTGCGTCGGGCGGCGCGCTTCGAGGGCGTGTTCCCGTTGCTGGATTCGCCCGACGAACTGCGCGGCGCACTGGCGGTGGTGGACGAGGCGCGCGACGCCGAGCATGCGCGGGCCGGCGCCCACGACGTGCTCGTCACCCTCGTCCCCGAGCCGGGGCGCCCCGCCGGTCGTCTCGACCCGTGGCGCGAGGCGGGCGCCACCTGGATCGGCGAGACGCTCGTGCCGGAGCACTTCGGCGGCGGGTGGGGCCGTGCCTGGCCCGAAGCCGCGATCCGCGACTACGTGGATGCCGGCCCCGTCGGCTGAAACCGCCGCCGGCGGTACCGACCCCCAGACCTGGGACCGCACGTTGCGTGCCGTGGGGCAGGGGCCCGCGCCCGCCGCACTGGCCGCGCGCTTCGGCGCCGAGCCCGAGGGCCTGGCCTTCGTGCGGCGTGGCGCCAACCTGATCTACCGCATGACCACACCGCGGGGTTCGGCCTACCTGCGTGTCGTGGCGGCGCGCCTGCAATCGATGAGCGAGGTGGCCTCGGGCGTGGACTACCAGGCCCACCTGGCGCGTTGCGGGGCGCCGGTTGCACCGCCGCTCGAAACCCAGGACGGCGGCCTGGTCGCAAGCTACGGCGAGGGCGACGACATGGCGTTCGCCTCGGCGTCCGGCGAGGTTCCCGGGCGCGCGCTCACGCGGGACGAGACCGACGAGGCGGCGTTGCGTCGCTGGGGACGCGCGCTCGGCGCGCTGCACCAGGCGGCGCGCAGCTACGTGCCCGGACCGGGTGTGCGCTTCTTGCACACCGACGACAACTGGGCGGGCAAGCGCGCGCAGATCCCCGAGCACGAGCACCTGGCGCTGGAACGCTTCGACGAGATCGACGCCTGGCGCGCGACGCTTCCGCGGGGCAGGGCGATGGGTGTCACCCACTCCGACGTGAACGCCAGCAACGCCATCGACGACGGCCGAGTCGTTCGGCTCGTCGACTTCGACGAGCCCACCGTCAACTGGTGGGCGGCCGACGTCGCGCGCCCCAGCTGCGAGATGCGTCATCTACCCGACAGCGACCGGGTGCGGCTTCGCGCTGCATTCGTGGCGGGATATCGCGAGCAGGCCCCGTTCGGCGTGGACGAGGAGGCCGATCTGCCGCGCTTCGCCTTGATGAAGCACCTCGAGGTGTTCGCCTGGCTCGAGCCGGGTCGCCCCGGAGACGGTCCGATCGCCGGAGGGGACTCACGCGAGCGGCTGCTGGCCGAGTTGCGCCGGGCTTTCGAGCGGCATGCAGACGCGCGCTAGCTAGAATCCGACGCCGTGAGCGAGCCCGACGCGCGACCCCCGACCCCGATGTCTCCGCACGGTCTCGACCCTGCGGTGGCCGACCTGCTCGGCTTTCTCGACCGATCGCCCACGCCGTATCACGCGGTGGCCGAGGTGGCGCGCCGGCTCGAGGCGGTGGGCTTTCACGAGCTCTCCGAGCGCGACCCCTGGCAGTTGGCCGAGGGGGATGCGCGCTACGTGATACGAGGAGGCGGATCCATCCTGGCCTTTCAGGTGGGGCAGGCTCCGCCCGCCGAGGCCGGCTTTCGCATCGTGGGCGCGCACACCGACTCGCCCAACCTGCGGCTGAAGCCGCTCGCGGATGGCACGTCCCAGGGCTACCGCCAGCTCGCGGTGGAGACCTACGGCGGCGTCCTGCTCCACACCTGGCTCGACCGCGACCTGTCTCTCGCGGGTCGCGTCACGTTCGCCCGCGACGGCGCGCTCGAGACGGCGCTCGTCGACTTTGCGCGTCCGCTGCTGCGCGTGCCGAACCTGGCGATCCACCTGAACCGCGAGATCGCGAGCGACGGCCTCAAGCTGAACGCGCAGCAGCACGCGGTGCCGGTGCTGGGTCTCGAGGATGGCCCGCCGCTGCCGAGCTTGCTGGCCACCGAACTCGCCGCGGCGGGCACCGACGTGCGGCCCGAAGACCTGCGTGGCTTCGACCTGATGACCTACGACAGTCAGGCCGCCGGGCTCGCCGGCAGCCGGGGCGAGTTCGTGCTCTCGGGCCGGCTCGACAACCTGGCCAGCTGCCACGCGGCCGTTCGCGCGCTCGCCCAGGCCGTCGAGCGTGGCGAGACGCCGGCCGAGACGCGCATGGTGGTGCTGTACGACCACGAAGAGGTCGGCAGCCAGAGCGCGACCGGCGCCGGGGGGCCGCTGCTGACCGAGACGCTCGCGCGTGTCGCGTCGGCCATCAAGGACGAGGGCGCCGAGGGTGCCGCACGCGCGTCGGCGCGATCGCTGCTGGTGTCGGCCGACATGGCGCACGCCGTGCACCCGAACTACGCCGACCGCCACGACCCGGCCCACCTGCCGCGCATCGGCGGTGGGCCCGTGATCAAGACCCACGCCAGCCAGGCCTACGCGAGCGACGCGACGTCGGCAGGGCTGTTTGCCGAGCTCTGCCGCGCCCAGGGGTTGGTGCCCCAGCACTTCGTGTCGCGTAGCGACCTGCGCTGCGGTTCGACCATCGGACCGATCAGCGCGGCGCGTGCAGGCATTCGCACGGTGGACGTGGGTAGCCCCATGTTGTCGATGCACTCCTGCCGTGAGATGGCCGGGGCCGCCGACGTGGGGCCGATGATCGACGTGCTCGGCGCGTTCCTCCGCGGCGAGGGCCGCCTGGCGTGAGCGCAGCCACCGAAGAAGCGTTCGAGCCGTTCGCCGCGCGCATGCGCGAGGCTGGCCTGCCCGAACTCGCGATCCGCACCTTCGCGCAGTACTACGCTGCGCTGCGCGCGGGCGACACCGGCGCCCTGGCCGACGCCGATCTCGAGCCGGTCGACGTGCCGGCAGCGGACGATGCGCGTTCCGAGGACGCCGGGCGCGCGGCCCTGGCGCAGACGGCCGTCCTCAAGCTCAACGGCGGGCTCGGCACCTCGATGGGCATGACCCAGGCCAAGTCGCTGCTCCCGGTGCGTGGCGATCTCAGCTTTCTCGATGTGATCGCACGGCAGATGGGGCGGCTGCGCGAGCGCCACGGCGTGGCCGTGCCGCTGGTGCTGATGAACAGCTTTCGCACCCGTGACGATTCGCTGCGCGCGCTCGACCCGTACGGCGATCTCTCGGCCGGACTGCCGCGCGATTTCGTGCAGCACAAGGTGCCGCGCATTCGCGCCGACGACCTCACGCCGGTGCGGTGGCCGGTCCAGCCCGAGCACGAGTGGTGCCCGCCGGGCCACGGCGACCTGTACCCGGCGCTCGTCACCTCGGGCATGCTCGACGCGCTTCGCGGTCGCGGCGTGCGCTACGCGTTCGTCTCCAACGCCGACAACCTGGGCGCCACGCTCGACCTGGGCATCCTGGGCTGGTTCGCCGAGAGCGGCGCACCCTTCGCCATGGAGGTGAAGGCCCGCACCGAGTCCGACCGCAAGGGCGGCCACCTGGCTCGCCTGCGCGGCGGGGGCCTGGTGCTTCGCGAGATCGCCCAGTGCCCGGACGCCGACCGTGCCAGCTTCGAAGACATCGGACGTTGGCGGTACTTCAACACCAACAACCTGTGGCTCGATCTCGACGCGCTGGCCGCGGCCCTCGACGACGCCGGCGGCGTGCTGCCGCTGCCGATGATCCGCAACGAGAAGACGGTCGACCCGAAGGACGCGGGCTCGCCCCGCGTGGTGCAGCTCGAGACGGCCATGGGTGCCGCCATCTCGGTGTTCGCCGGCGCCCAGGCCCTGCGCGTGGACGCCCGGCGCTTCGCCCCCGTGAAGAGCACCGGTGATCTCGTGGTCGTGCGCTCGGACGCCTATCAGCTGGACGAGGAGTCGCGCGTGGTGCCGGCACCCGGCCGCGAGGCGGGCCGCCTGGTCGTCGACCTCGACGGCGAGTTCTTCAAGCGCGTGGACCAGCTCGAAGAGCGCATGCCCCACGGCCCGCCCTCGCTGGTCGCATCGGACGGCCTCACGGTGCGCGGCGACGTGCACTTCGGCCGCAACGTCGTGGTCCGAGGCCGTGCCCAGGTCGAAGCCCCCGCCGGCCAGCGCCTCGACCTCCCCGACGACACCGTCCTCGAGGGTTAGCCCTGGCGGGGAGAGCCCTGATCTCTCTCCGCTAACATCGTCGGCCATGTCGAGCTTGTTGCGCGAGGAGATTGCCGGGGTACCGGTCCGCGATCTGGCGCGGGACTTCGGGACGCCGACCTACGTCTACGATGCCGCCACCATTGCACGCAAGGTGGCGGCGCTGCGCGACTTCGACGTGGTGCGCTATGCGCAGAAGGCCAACTCGAACCTCGCCGTGGTGGACTTCGTGCGCCGGCAGGGCGCCCTGGTCGACGCGGTTTCGGCGGGGGAGATCCTGCGCGCGCTGGCCGCGGGCTATCGCCCGGGCGCGACCCCCCCGCCCATCGTCTACACCGCCGACGTGTTCGATCGCGAGGCGCTCGAGCTGGTGGTGGAGCACGGCATTCCGGTCAACTGCGGCTCGCCCGACATGATCGACCAGTACGGCGCCGTGGCACCGGGGGGCGAGGTCACCCTGCGTGTGAACCCGGGCTTCGGCCACGGGCACAGCAAGAAGACGAACACGGGCGGGGCCCACTCGAAGCACGGCATCTGGTTCGACGAACTCGCGGCCTGCGTCGCGCGTGCAGCCCGCCACGACCTGTCGGTGACCGGCATCCACGTGCACATCGGATCGGGCGCCGACCTCGAGCACCTGGCGCTGGTGGCGGGTGCGGTGGAGAAACTCGCACTCGAGGTTGGGCCCAGCGTGCACACCATCAGCGCGGGGGGAGGGCTCCCCGTGCCGTACCGGCCGGGAGACCCGGAGATGGACGCCGCCGGCTACTACCAGCTGTGGGACGAGACGCGCCGCCGGCTGCAGGACCGCTTCGGTCACCCCGTGAGTGTCGAGATCGAGCCCGGTCGCTTCCTGGTGGCCGAGTCGGGCTACCTGGTGACCGAGGTGCGCGCGGTCAAGCAGGTGGACGGGCGGCCCTTCGTGCTGGTCGATGCGGGCTTCAACACCCTCGCGCGTCCGATCCTCTACGGCGCCTACCACCCCATGTCCCTGGTTCCCGCCGACGGTGAGCCGCGCGCCGAGGGGGAGGCGGTGGTCGGCGGCCCGCTCTGCGAGTCGGGCGACATCTTCACGCAGGAAGAGGGCGGCGAGGTGCGCACCCAGCGCCTGCCCCAGGCCAAGGTCGGCGACCTGCTCGTACTCGAGTGCGCCGGCGCCTACGGTGCGGTGATGGCGAGCAACTACAACGCCAAGCCGCTCCCCGCCGAGGTGCTGCTGGTGGACGGCAAGGCCCACCTGGTGCGCGCGCGGCAGGGCCTCGAAGACCTGTTCCGCGACGAGAAGATTCCGCAGGGCAGCTAGCGCCCGGCCTCTCGGGGGCGCGTGGCGCGCCCTGGTTCAGACCGCCCGTTCGTCGGCTTTCGCGAGGAACTTGTCCTCGGCGTCGTCGTTGCGCGGCCCGGAACCGCGCGAGAGCCGCAGCGCGAACGATCGGATCACGCGCAGGCCCATGGCCGGGTTGCAGGTGACGAACCGCTCGAGCTCGGCGGCGTTCAGCACGCACGCGTAGACCGGCCCGCAGGCGCGCATGGTGGCGGTGCGGTGCATGCCGACGAGCGTGGCCACCTCGCCCATGAAGCGGCCCTCGCCCGTCACGCGTGCGACCTCGCGCTCGTCCTTCGAGACGATCACGGTGCCGCGCAGCAGCAGGAACGCGTAGTAGGACTGCTCGCCCTCGTGGCAGAGCTCGTCGGCGTCCTCGAACTTCACGATGAAGCGGCGGAAGCCCCGCTGCCGGCAGATGGCCACGAGCAGCGGATCGACCAGCGACTCGATCACGGCCTCGATCTCGGGTTCGGGCAGGGTCGAGCGGCGCGTGGCCGCCAGGGTCTCGGCCGCGAACGGCGATCCCGACACGATGGCCGCGACCCGGGCCAGCACCTCGGCGGCGCTGCCCGGCCGACCCCCCGGGTCGAGGTGAAGCAGGCTCATCACCACCGACTCGAGCTCGGGCGAGCAGTAGATGCGGTAGTCGGATAGCGGCGGCAGGCCGTAGACCGACTGGGTCTCGTCCGTGCGCAGCAGCTGGTCGCGCTCGGCCAGGTTGATGCCGGTGGCCAGCGCCCAGGCGGTGGCGCCCACGCCCCAGAGGTCGGTGCGCAGGTCGTAGCGCTCGAACTGCTCGTTGCGCTGCTCGGGCGCCTGGTAGCCCGGCGTGCCCACGCTCATGGGCAGCAAGCCCCGCCCGATGCGCGACGCCTGGGAGACGCCGAAGTCGGTCAGCACGAAGCCGTCGTTGCCGTCGAGCAGCACGTTGGCGGGCTTGATGTCCAGGTGCAGGATCGACGCCCGCTGGGCCACGTCGAGCGCGGTCAGCAGGTCGGCCAGCAGCCGCCACACCACCTGCTCTTCGACCGGGCCCTGCAGTGGGCTCACGTCGCGCAGGCTGCCGGCGGCGTAGAACTGCATGACCACGAAGGCGTACTCGCCCTCGAGTGCCCAGTCGTAGATGCGCGGGATGCGGTCGTTCTGGATGGCGAGCATCGCCGAGAGCTCGCGCTTCAGCATCGAGAGGCCCGGGCCCCGCGCGCTTCGAAGGATCTTCACGGCGACGCGGGCGGGCGGGCTGTCGTCGCGGCGGGGGTCGTGGTCGAGGCAGCGGGCGTAGAAGACCGACCCGAAGGCGCCCTTTCCGAGACGGCGTTCGAGTTCGTACCGGAAGCGCCCACGCAGCTCGGTCCCCGGGCCCGGGGGCGGGGCCTCGTTCAGCCCGCCGTCGGCGCTCGCGTTGACCAGGGTATGGGAGGCGTCGTGCGAAGACTCTGCCACGCCCCCTCTGCGGCCCGACCCGGCCGGGCCTTGAGGCCTCGGCAGATCCCGCGGGGCGCCCCGGCCGGCCCCCGAGGCCTCCGACCCCAGGCACCGGCAACTTCGACCCGCGCACGACGCCCCACCGACGGAGAGACGGGATGACACGGGCGCCCGAGGTGGGCAGAATGGGTGCTCCACGAGAGGGGGGCCCTGTGGGCATCGACATGACGCTGCTGCGCGACCTGTGCGCGCATACGCTGGATCAGACGGACTTCGCCGGCCTCGGCGATCGCATCGAAGGCAAGGTTCGCGACAGCTACGTAAAGGACGGCCAGCGCACGATCGTGGTGACCGACCGCGTGAGCTGCTTCGACGTGGTCGTCGGCACGATCCCGCTGAAGGGCCAGGTGCTCAACCAGGTGGCGGCGTTCTGGTTCGACAAGACGCGCGACCTGATGCCCAACCACATCCTGAGCGTGCCCGACCCGGCCGTGTCCGTGGTGAAGGAGGTCTCGCTCCTTCCCATCGAGTTCGTGATGCGCGGGTACCTGACCGGCGTGAGCAACACGTCGATCTGGACGAGCTACGACCGCGGCGAGCGCGAGTACTGTGGGCACAAGCTGCCCGAAGGCATGACCAAGCATCAGCCGCTGGCCGAGCCGCTGCTCACGCCCACCACCAAGGCCGAGAAGGGCTTCCACGACGAGCTGATCTCGCGCGCCGAGATCATCGAGCGCGGCATCCTGCCCGAAGAGCTCTACGACCGCGCGGCGGCCAAGGCACACGCGCTGTTCGCTGCGGGCACCGAGTGGGCCGCCAGCCGCGGGCTCATTCTCGTGGATACGAAGTACGAGATGGGCCTCGACCAGGACGGCCAGCTCTTGCTGGTGGACGAGGTGCACACGCCCGACTCGTCCCGCTACTGGTACAGCGACACCTACGAGCAGGCGGTTTCGCAGGGGCGCGACCCGCAGGCGCTCGACAAGGAGTACGTGCGCCGCTGGCTGGCCGAGCGCGGTTACCGCGGCGACGGGCCTGCCCCGGAGCTTCCGGCCGACGTGCGCTGCGAGGCGGCGCGCCGCTACATCGAGGCCTTCGAGCGCGTGACCGGTACGGACTTCGTGCCCGACGTGGAGCCGCCCGAGGCGCGCATCCGCGCGAGCCTGGGGCTGTAGGACGGCGCTGGACGCGCCGCAGGCAGACTCGGCCGGGCCGACCATTCGTCGCACGCGCGACGGCGAGAGCCTGGCGCCGCTGCTGGCGCGTGCGTTTCGCGACGGGCCGCTCAACCGCGCCGTGATCCGCGGCGACGCCGAGCGTCGCCTGCGCAGCAACCTGCACGGCATGCGGGTGCAGCTGCCCCCGGCGGCCCGCAGCGGGCTTCTGCTGGAGGCCAGGCACGGAGAGGCACTGGCGGGGGCCCTCGTCTCGGCGCCGCCCTTCCACTGGCCCTTCGAGCCGCCCAGGCTGGGCGCGCGGCTGCGCTACCTGATGGGCCAGGGGCTCCGCGTGGCCCGGCGCTGGGGGCAGGTTGCCGAGGTGCTGCACGCCGAGCACGAGCTGGGGCCGCACTGGTACCTGGCCACCCTGGGCGTGGACCCCGAGTGCCAGGGGCAGGGCGTGGGGAGCGCGCTGCTGCGCCATTGGCTCGGGCTGGTTGACGAGGACGGGCGCCCCGCGTATCTCGAGACGGACGATCCCCGCAACCTTCCGTTCTACGGCCGGGCGGGGTTCGCGACGACGCGCGAGGTGCGCATCTTCGGGGTGAAGGTCTGGCTGATGGCCCGGCCGGGTGCCCAGCCCGAGGCCGCCCGCCCCGCATGACCACCCGGAAGGGGGACCCGCCATGTTCGGACGCCGACCCGATGCCACCCTGGTGCGGGACATCCCCGCCATGCGGCGGTTCATGCCCTTCATCTCGCCGCGGCGAAACGAGTCGCTCTTCTACCACCGGCAGGAGGTCGACGTCGACGCCGCCCTCGCGTTCTGCGAGCAGCGCAACGAGCACCGCGACCCCAAACGACCGATCACGCTCTTCCACGTCATCCTGCACGCCCTGGCGCGATCCATGGTCGAGCGGCCGCACGTCAACCGCTTCACCAAGGGCGGGAGGCTGTGGCAGCGCAACGAGGTGTGGCTCACGTTCAGCGCGAAGATGAAGATGGAAGACGGCGCGCCGATGATCACGGTCAAACGCAAGATCCCGCCCGATGTGACGATCGACGAGTTCGTGGACGGGCTGCTCGACTCGCTGAACCGGGGCCGCCGCGGTGAGAAGACCACCTCGGACAAGGAGGTCGACTGGCTGCTCTACCTGCCGCCGTTCGTCATCCGCTTTGCGCTCTGGCTGGCCGACCGTGCCGACGACCTGGGGCTGCTGCCCAAGAGCATGATCGACAGCGACCCCATGTTCACCTCGGCGTTCGTCGCGAACCTGGGTTCGGTGAACCTCGACGGCGGCTACCACCACCTGTGGGAGCACGGCACGTGTCCCATCTTCCTGGTGATCGGAAAGGTGGACGAGCGCGCGGGCGGCAAGCGCGGCGTCACGCTCAAGTGGAGCTACGACGAGCGCATCGAGGACGGCCTCTACGCCATGGCCGCGCTCGGCGTGGTGAAGCACTACGTCGAGAACCCGGAGAAGCTGCTGGGATGACCGCACGCCGCAACCTGTACGAGGTGCTGGGCCTCGGCAAGGATGCCAGCGCCGACGAGATCAAGAAGAGCTACCGCAAGCTCGCGCGGCAGTACCACCCGGACGTGAACCCGGGCGACACCGCGGCCGAGGACCGCTTCAAGGAGATCTCCGAGGCCTACGACGTGCTCTCGGACGACGAGAAGAAGCGCAACTACGACGAGTTCGGCGAGGTGTCGCTCGAGGGCGGCTTCGACGCCGAGGCCGCGCGGCGCTCGCGCGAGGCCTTCGGCCAGCGCTTCGGTGCGCAGGGGCACGGCGGTGCGCCCTTCGGCTTCGATGGCCAGAGCTTCGAGTTCGGAGACATCGAGGACCTGCTGCGCGGCACCTTTGGTGGGGGTGGCGGAGGCCGCGGCCGCCGCGGCATGCGCGGAAGCGACACCGAGGCCGAGCTCGAGCTCGATTTTCTCGAGGCGGCGCGAGGCGGCGAGAAGCGTCTGACCCTGGGGCGCGCCACCGAGGGCGGCCCGCCGCGCAGCGAGTCGATCACCGTGCGCATCCCGCCGGGCGTGGCCGACGGCGGTCGCATCCGCCTGGCGGGCAAGGGCGGGCCGGGTCTGGGAGGCGGGCCGCCCGGGGACCTGTACGCGACCATCCGCGTGCGACCGCACCCGATCTTCCGCCGCACCGGCCGCGATCTGAGCCTCGACCTGCCGCTCACGATCGGCGAAGCGGTCCGGGGCGCGCAGGTCGAAGTGCCGACGCTCGACGGCAGCGCCACCGTCACCATCCCGCCCGGTACCGACAGCGGCCAGCGGCTGCGCCTGCGCGGCAAGGGCATCGCCGACCCGTCCGGGGGTGCGACGGGCGACCTGTACGTGGTCGTCCAGATCCGGGTGCCGAAGGGGCTCGACGAAGAGGCGCTCGAGAAGCTCGAAACACTCGAAGCCTTCGACCCCGAAGACGTGCGCAAGGGGCTGCTTCCGTGACGGCGCGAGACGAGCGCAAGGGGTTCTTGCCATGACGGCCCGCCGCGTGCGCGTGGAGGAGGTGATCGCCTTTCTCGGCGAGAGCACCGAGATCGTGACGGTGCTGCGGGCCGAGGGCCTGTTCGAGGCCGACGAGCTCGACCCCCACGAGGCCGAAGAGCTGCGCGTGGCCGTGGCGCTGGTGCGCGACCTGGGGGTGAACCCCGCGGGCGTCGAGGTGGCGCTGCACCTGCGGCGGCGGCTGCTGGTGCTCGAACGGCGCCTGGCCGACGCCCTGGGGCACGCCGACGAAGGCTAGGGGGGCCTCGGTCATGGCGCCGCAGGTCTCCTGGGCAACCCCTCGAGGGGAGAACTAGACTCGGCGCCATGGAGCCCACGCCGAGCCCCGCGACGAGCGCCGAACGGGCGACCCCGGGCAGGGCGCTTCGGCCCGACGACGGCCGGCTCGAGCGCGGGCGCAAGAGCCGCGCGCGCATCCGCGCGGCGGCCCGCGAGCTCTTTCGAGAGCGCGGCTTCGACCGCACCACCCTGCGCGCCATCGCCGAGCGCGCCGGCATGGGTGCAAGCTCGATCTACCGGCACATCCGCTCGAAGGAAGAACTGCTGGTCGACGAGCTGGCCGACCTGCAGGAGCGCGCCTGGACGCACTTTCGCGTGCGCGCCGAGCGCGACCAACCCACGCGCGAGCGCGTGCGCGCCTTTCTCGCCTTCGAGCACCGGCTGTTGGCCGACGACACCGACCTGACCACCATCGCGCTGCGCGCGACCACCCATCCCGAGGCCCGCGTGGCCCGCCGGGTGCTGGCCCTGCAAGACCGCACGGCGGGGCTGCTCACCGAGATCCTGCTGGCCGGCCGCAGCCGCGGCGAGCTCGAGCGCGATGCCGACCCGATCGCGGCAGCACGCGCCGTCATCCACGTGACCACTGGCGCGCGACTGTCGTGGGCCAACGGCCTGATCGATGCCGACGAGTGTGCCGCGGCCGTGAGCACGTCGGTGGGGCTTCTCTTCCGCGGCATCGAGACGCGTAGCGACGTCGACGAGCCCACCGAGTCAGCCGGGTCGCCCGGCTAGCATGAGCGAAACGCCGCCCCCCCAGGCTGCCGCCACCGGGTCGCAGCCGCCGGACGCGACCCTTTCGACGTCGCCTGGAGCACCGGCTCGAAACGGTGCCGAGTCCGGCGTGCCCCAGGCCCCGGCTGCACCGGCGCCGAGCGTCGCTGAAGACCCGCCGCTTCCGCTCTCGATCATGGCGCTCTACAGCCTGCCGCCGCTCGGCGCCGGCTACATGTTCCTGCTGGTCTCGCTCTTCTTGATGAAGTTCGCGACCGACGTGCTGCTGATCGCTCCTGCGGCCATGGGCGCCATCTTCATGATCGGCCGCATCTGGGACGCCGTGACCGATCCCGTGGCGGGCTACCTGTCGGACCGAACGAACACGCGCTTCGGCCGCCGCCGTCCGTGGATCCTGGCCGCGGCGATTCCCATCGGCGGCGCCTTCGTCATGATGTGGTCGCCGCCCGAGAACCTGGAGGGTGCGGCGGCCGTGGGTTGGATGGGCGTCGCCGTCCTGCTCTTCTACACCGCGATGACCGCGTTCATCGTCCCGCACAACTCGCTCGGCGCCGAGCTCACCACGCGCTACCACGACCGCACCCGAGTGTTCGGCGTGCGTCAGGTCGGCTGGAACCTGGGCTCGTTCTTCGCCCTGGGCGCCATGTACGCGCTCACCATGACCGACACCGTGCGAACCCTCGCACGCGAGCAGGCCGCGCTGGCCGCCATCGCGACGGTCGTTCTGGTCGTGCTGATGGCCGTGCGCCTGAAGGAGCGGCCCGAGTTCCAGGGCCGTGGCGGCACCCGTCCGTTCGCCGCCTTCAAGGACGTCTGGAGCAATCCCCACGCGCGGCTGCTGCTCTTCGTCTTCTTCATCGAGAGCGTGGGCGGCGCGGTGATCGGCGCGCTCACCATCTACTTCTCGGAGTACGTGCTCCAGACCCCCGACATGACGGTCTGGTACATCGTCTCCTACTTCGTGGCGGCCACCGCGTCGATCCCGATCTGGGTGCCCATGTCGCGCTGGCTCGGCAAGAAGCGCCTCTGGTTCTTCGCGATGATCGCCACTGCGCTCGGCTTCGGCTCGACCTTCCTGCTGGAGCCCGGCATGGCCACGCATCTGATCGTGATCGCCGCAGGGCTCGGCGTGGCCGCCGGCTGCGGCAACATCGTGGGCCCGTCGATCCAGGCCGACATCATCGACTACGACGACTACCGCACCGGCGAGCGTAAAGAGGGCGCCTACTTTGCCGCCTGGAACTTCGTGTTCAAGTCGGCCACCGGCGTCACCCTGGGCCTGACCGGATTCGCACTTCAGGCTGCGGGCTTCGAGCCCAACGTCGAGCAGTCCGAGAGCAGCAAGCTCGCCATCCGCTCCCTCTACGCCCTGTTCCCGCTGGTCTGCTACGTGGTCGGAGGAATGCTCTTCCTGCGGTTCCGCTTCAACGAGGCCGAGTATGCGGAGGTCCGCCGGGAGCTGGACGCGAGGAGGTAGGTTGCCCCCCCTCGCGCAACCAGGAGAAGGGACACGGTGCAACGCCTCGGCTTCGTCTTGAAGGCAAAGATCGCGCTCACGGTGGTGGCGTGGTGTGTACCGCTGCTGTTCTTCCCGGCGGATCTCTTCGTCCGGCTCGGTTTTCCATCGCCCACACCCGAGGTCTTCGTTCGATTGCTGGGCATGGCGTACCTGGCGCTGGTGCTCGGCTACGGGCTCGGGCTGCGGCAAAGCCAGCGCGGCGTCTACCCGGCGCAGGCGGTCTGGGTCGGCATCCTCAGCAACGGGGGCGCCTGTACGCTGCTCGTGCTGCATGCGGCCCAGGGCGCCTGGTCGGGCTGGGGGCTGCTCGCCCAGGCGTTCATGTGGGCGTCGTTGGTCGGCACCGGTGCCATCACAGCGGGCCTGGTCGTGTTCGGTCCGTGCCGCGCGATCACCGACCGCACGGCACCGGCCGGACGATCGCCCGGCGCCTGAGCGAGACGTCCCTCCACCGTGTACGGTTGCACGCGATGCCCCGCGGAACCTTCGTCCTGGCCGACATCGGCGGCTACACGTCCTTTCTGACCGACGTGGGGATCGAGCACGCCAAGGAGATCACGGCTCATCTGCTGAACGGCCTGTTCGAGGTGGACCCCGATGCCTGGAAGCTGGGAGATGTCGAGGGCGACTGTCTCTTCGTCTACAGCGATACCGACCACGCGCCCGAAGAGGTCTTCTCGTACCTGCGCCGGCTCTACGAGTGCTTCCGAGAGTCGCTCGAAGAGGTGGTCTCGGGCTCCACGTGCCGCTGCGGCGCCTGCGACCGCAGCGGCGACCTCACGCTCAAGTTCGTGGTGCATGCCGGCGACTTCGACGTCGAGAAGATCGCCGGCCAGCGTCAGCTGATCGGGGCCGACGTGGTCGTCGCGCATCGCCTGCTGAAGAACGGCGTGCCGTGTCGCGAGTACGCGCTCTTGACCGCGCCGCTGGCGGACGTGGCCCAGGCCTCGGGCCTGACGGTGCACGCGGGCAGCGACGATTGCGAGGGCATCGGCACCGTCGACTACGCCTACCTCGACCTCGAGACCGTCCGCGAGACCTACTACGAGCGCCGCGAGGTCTTCCTCTCCGAAGCCGATGCAGACGTCACGGCAACGGTCGAGATCGATGCCCCGCCGGACTTCGTGTGGAAGCGGGTGTGCGACCTCGACCGGGCGCCCGAGTTCTTTCCGACCCTGATCCAGGCGGAGACGCTGAGCGGCAAGGTCGAAGAAGCGGGCAGCGTTCACACCTGCCTGCACGGCAACCTCGGCCGCATGATCCACTACCGCGTGGCCTATGACGAAGAGCGCCGCCGAGCGACCGACCGCCTCTCTCACGTTCCGATCATCGATCGGATGATCCAGACGATGGAGGCGGAGGCTTCGGGCGGGGGCACCCGCTTCAGCTTCTACTACGCGCTGGCTCCCGAGGTCGTGCTCCCCGATGAGGCCACGCGCGCCGCCGCGCTGCAAACGGTCCAGGAACACGCCAACGGCGACGCCCAGGGCGTGAAAGCACTCTGCGAGGCGGAGTACCGGGCCCGCTAGGTGTCGTGTCCAGGGAAGTTCGTCATCGGGATCTCCGGATGCGTTCGATGGGGAAACGGTAGCCGAGGGCGCTGTGGGGCCTGTCCTCGTTGTA
>JANQOX010000014.1 GCA_028285625.1 Myxococcota bacterium | reverse complement strand
CGAGGATGCGGTGATGCTCGCGGTATCGCTCTGGGCGGTCCGGTCCGAGCGGCCGCGTTGAGCAGAGCGGCCTGGTCGGCCTGCGCCCTGCTGCTACTGGCCGCCACCGCCGCGGGCGAGGGTCGGCCGGCCGGCCCGCTCGTCGTCGATCTGGGCACCCACCGCATCCACGACGTCGGGGGCTCCGTGTGGCACGTGGGCGAGGCACGGGCCGAGGCACCGGTCACGGCGTTGCGCGCCATCCTGCGCGACTTCGAACGCTACCCCGACTGGTTTCCGCGGCTGGCCGAGGCGCGCGTCCTCCGCGCTGGCGCCGAGCCCATCGTCTACGGCCGCCTCGACCTGCCGTGGCCACTGGCCGACCGGGACTACGTGGTGGCCTACCGGGAGCTGCGCGATCGCGAGGGGGGCTTCTGGCTCGAGGCCGTCCCGACCGAGCTGGCCGCCACGCCCGAGCAGCCGGGCGTCGAGCGCATCCCGGTCGAGACCCGCTGGCGGGTGGTGCCCACGTCCGACGGTGGAGCGCGGATCACCTACCACGCCCGCGAGAGCGGCCCCCGGCTTTCGGGCTGGCTGGCGGATCGCACGTTCCGGTCGGACTGGGCGACGCTGGTGCGCGCGCTCCGCGACCGGCTGGTCGAATCCACCCGAACGTGAACCCGCGTTCGCGGTCTCGCGGCCGCCGGGCGCAGGGAGGTGCCCTCCAGAGGCACGCCAACCGTCGTCGGAACACAAGCTAGGCGAAGCCGTGGAGCAGCTCGGCGAGCGCCTCGGGCTCGGACAGGAAGGGCGAGTGATCGCAGTCGAGACCGGCCATGCGCACTTCGGGAAGGCGCGCGGCCATCTCGCGCTGCCAGCCCAGCGAGATCGCGCGGTCGCGCGCGCAGGTGACGTAGGCGCGCGGCAGCCGGCCCGGCGGCGAGCCGCGCAGGCCCTGGAACAGCGGCCGGTACGGGTCGGGGCGCAGGCGGGCCGTGGCCCAGCGCGCGTCGGCCTCGCTGCACGTGCCGTAGAAGACGTCGGCCGCGCGCTCGGGGCGGATCGCGATGCCGGCCAGACCGGGTCGCGCAGAGCTCGGCACGAGCGTCTCGGGATCGCGCCGCCCGAGCGTGACGAGCGAGTCGCCCGGCTCGGGCACGAACGCACAGACGTAGACCAGCCCCGCCAGGCGCGAGGCATCCCGGGCGGCTGCCTGGGTGATCGCGATCCCACCCATGCTGTGGCCCACCAGGATCGCCGGCTCGGCGTCGGCCGCGACCGCTTCGAGGATCCGGTCGGCGTAGCTCGCCAGGGTCGCGCGCCAGGCGGGCGTGCGGTCGGCGCCATGGGCGGGCAGGTCGATCGCCTCGGCGCGGTGTCCGCGCGTCTCGATGGCCGGCACGAAATGTTCCCAGCACCAGGCGCCATGCCAGGAGCCGTGGATGAGGACGAAGCGCGCCACGCCCCGAGCTTAGGCGGCCCGCTCACCGCCGCTCGCCTGCCCGGCGTGCACGTACGCATGCTCGAGCCCTCTTTTCTCTGTTGCAACAACTATCGTCTCGACGTACACTGGGGTCTCACGATCCCTGGAGGACCAGATGGACGCCATCGAAGTTCCGGTATTGATCGTCGGCGGTGGGGGTGCGGGACTGACCGCCTCGATGCTGCTGTCGCAGCTCGGCGTGGAGTCGCTCCTCGTGAACGCGCGTCCGTCGACGTCCGACCTGCCCAAGGCCCACGTGCTCAACCAGCGCGCGATGGAGATCCTTGGCGACGTCGGCGTCGCCGAGGACATCTACGCGCGCGGGACGCCGCTCGAGAACATGCAGGCGACGGCCTGGTACGCGGGCTTCGCCGGGGCCGAAGAGGGATGCGGACGCAAGATCGCGCAGCTGGAGGCCTGGGGTGCCGGATTCACGAACCCCGACTGGATCGCTGCGAGCCCCCGCCCGTCCACGAACCTGCCTCAGATCCGGCTCGAGCCGATCCTACGCGAACGGGCCGAGAAGCTGGCGCCAGGGCGCGTCCGTTTCAGCCACGAGGTCGTCGGACTCCGCCAGAACGGGCACGGGGTGACGACGACCGTGCGAGATCTCGATGCCGGTCGCGAGTACGAAGTGCGCTCCCGCTTCGTGCTCGCGTGCGACGGCGGACGCACGATCGGACCGGCCCTGGGTGTCGAGATGGAGGGGGCGCGCGACGTTGCGCAGGAGATCTCCATCCACATGACCGCCGATCTATCACGATGGGCTCGCGATCCCGAGGTGCTGATCCGCTGGATCTGGGTGGCCGATCCGGGCTCGCTCTGCGTTCTCGTGCCGATGGGACCCGAGCGCTGGGGACCGGACTCCGAGGAGTGGGTCTTCCATCTCAACTATCCATCGAACGACCCTCGCGCGCTCGACGACGGCGTGATCGAGGCCGACATGCGGCAGGCGCTCGGGATTGGCGACCACCCCGTCCGCATCCACAAGATCACGCGGTGGTCGCTGGAAGGCGTGGTGGCATCGCGTCTCCAGGTCGGACGCGTGTTCTTGCTCGGCGACGCGGCGCATCGCCATCCGCCCACGGGTGGACTCGGGCTCAACAGCGCGATCCAGGACGCGCACAACATCTGCTGGAAGCTCGCCGCAGTGCTCGGCGGGCACGCATCGGAATCGCTGCTCGAGACCTACGAGCCCGAGCGCAAGCCGGTCGTCCAGCAGAACGTCGACTGTTCGGTCGAGAGTGCCCTCAACCAGATGTCGGTCGGCCAGACCCTCGGGGTTCGGCCGGATGCGTCGGGAGAGCAGAACTGGTCGTGCCTGCAGCGTCTTTGGAGTGATGACCCGAGCGACCGAGCGTTCAGACGCGCCGCCAGACGCGCGCTCGCCACGCAGTCGATGGAGTTCAACGAACACAACGTCGAGTACGGGTATACGTACGCCGCTGCAGACGCTGCGATCGTGCCGGAACAGGACACGCGGCCCCCGTCGCCCGACCCGCGCCGCATCTATCGCCCGTCTACCCTCCCGGGCCACGCGCTTCCTCATGCCTGGGTCGAAGGTGAGGACGGGCGGAGGCGATCGACGCTGGACCTCGTACGCCCCGGTCGCTTCCTGCTCATCACGGGGGAACGAGCCGGGGACTGGGCCGACGCGGGGCGCGTAGTGGCGCGGGATCTCGCGGTTGCCCTGGACGTCGTCTCGATCGGCCACACGGATGGCGACTACTTCGACCCGCGCTCGAGCTGGGTCAAACAGCGCGAGATTGCGCCGGAAGGGGCCGTCCTCGTTCGCCCGGATCGCTTCGTCGCCTGGCGCAGTCTCGGCGCTTGCGACTCGCCGGAAGGCGAGCTGCGGCGTGCGCTGTCGCACGTCCTGCGTCGCGAAATGGCGGAGGGCGCACCTTGAGCCCTGCGCAGAAGCGCGAACCGGAGCTCGATCGCATCGGCCGCGAGTCGTTCATCACGCTCTTTCTCGCCGCCGGGCGCATGACCGAGGAGGTGGAGGCCGTCTGCAAGGCCGAGGGCCTCACGATGTCGCACTACACGGTGCTCTGGGTCGTCTGCCTCGACGCCCCCGAGAATCCCGATGGCGTACCGATGCGTGCGATCGCCGATGGCGTGCTCACGAGAGCGGCGGACGCGACCCGTCTCGTGGACCGCCTCACGCGCGAAGGCCTCGTCGCGCGGCGGCCTTCGGACCAGGACCGGCGCGTCGTTCTCGTCCGCCCGACCCGGTCGGGCCGTTCGCTGTTCGAGCGCCTGACGCGTGCGATCAAGGCCCTCCATCGAGAGCAGTGGAGTTCGCTCACCCTCGGAGAGCTACGCACGCTTCGCACACTGCTCGTCAAGGCGCACTGGGGTGACGCCTCGACCCGCGCACGACACCCCCTCGAGTCGCTGCCTCCAGTCTGAGCCAGTGCCCCCCGCCCGACAGGAGCCTGTGAGCATGACCACACGACCTCATCGAATCGACGTTCACCACCACGTCATCCCCGAGCAGTACGCGAAGGCCCTCGACGCCGCGGGCTACTCGCTCGTTGCGGGCGTCGAGCGCCCTCCCTGGAGCGCCGAGCTCTCGCTCGAGGTCATGGACAAGCACGGCATCGAGGTGGCGATCGGCTCGATCTCGGCGCCGGGCGTCCATCTAGGCGACGCCACGAAGGCGCGCACCCTGGCGCGCCTCTGCAACGAGGCATCGGCCGAACTCATCGCCAAGCACCCGGGACGCTTCGGCGGGTTTGCCGTGCTTCCGCTCCCCGATGTCGACGGCGCGCTCGCAGAGCTGGAGTACGCGCTCGACAACCTCGAGCTGGACGGCGTCGTGCTGCTGGCTTCGCAAAACGATGGTCGCTACCTCGGCGATCCCGCCTTCGACGAGCTTCTCGCAGAGCTCGATCGGCGCCGTGCCGTGGCGTTCATCCACCCCGCGATCCCGGCGAGCTTGCCCCACATCGCGGTGGACATTCCGGTGTTCGCGATGGAGTTCACCTTCGACACGACACGCGCCGTCTTCAACCTGGCCTACACGGGCGCCCTGGAGCGCTACCCCGGGATCCGCTTCGTCCTCTCGCATGCGGGCGGGACCGTGCCGTACCTGGCCTGGCGGTTCAGCCTCCTGTGGCTTCGCGAGCCGGATCTCGTCGAGCGCGCTCCGAAGGGGGGGATGCAATACCTGAAACAGCTCTACTACGACACCGCGTTGTCTGCCAATCCGCACGCGCTCCGATCGCTCGGCGAGCTCGTGGGCCCGGAACGGATCCTCTTTGGAAGCGACTACCCCTTCGCCCCCGAGCCCATCACCGGCGTCACGGTCGAGGGCGTGCGGTCCTTCGACGCGTTCGACGCGGCTGCGCGCCAGCGGATCGAACACGACAACGCACTGAGCCTCCTTCCGCGAGTCGCAAGCCGCCTCGCCGGCGCCTGAGGAAGCACCCATGCCGTTCGTGCGGTCCCACGGCATCGAGATCTACTACGCGTCCGAGGGCGAAGGTACGCCGATCCTGTTTGCGCACGGCGGGGGCGGGAACGCTGCCAGTTGGTTCGGGCAGGTCGCGTACCTTCGTGCGAACCACCAGTGCATCACCTTCGATCACCGGGGCTTCGGACGCTCTCGCTACGAAGCCGAGCGCTTCGAGCCCGATCTCTACGCAGACGACGCGCGCGCGGTGCTGGACGCCCTCGGCGTATCCCGTGTCCACGTGGTCGCGCAGTCGCTTGGAGCGCTCACGGCGGTTCGACTCGCGCTCCATTCGCCCGGGCGGGTCCGGTCGCTCGTGCTCTGCAATTCGCCGCTCGGGATCGCGGATGCGCTCGCCATCGAGAAGGTGGCCCAAGGGGCGGTCCGGATCGCGCGAATGGGTGCAGACGGAATCCGCGAGACCTTCGCGCCCGCCTCGCGCGAAGATGCCAGCCGGATGCAGCTCTATGAGACCATCGCCTCCTTCAACCTCGATCTCCGCCCCGAGCTGGCGCCGACGATTCTCGCGCCCGAGATCCTGCTTCCGCCCGAGCGGTTGCAGGAGATCACCTGCCCCGTCACGACGGTCACGGGCCGCTACGACAGCCTCGTCCCGCCGGCGGTGATGCACCACTTCGCGATGCTCATCCCCGGCGCACGCTGCGTCGAGTTCGAGGCGTCCGGCCACTCTCCCTACTTCGAGAAGCCGGAAGCCTTCAGCAACCTGGTCGAACATGTTGTCGCGGAGGGCTCGCCCGAGTAGCCGGACGCCCGCTCATGCGAGGGGCGCGCGGGATTCCGGACGCGGCGCATCCAAGGGCCCGTCGCGCGGGGCGCGGCGCCGACCAAGACATGGCGTGCGAGCAGGCTCAGCCGCCCCCGAAGATGCCCCCGTCGCCCGGGGTGCAGATGCCGCGGGTGCCCTCCTCGAACGCTTCCACCTCGAACGCGTCGAAGTCGCAGAATTCGTCCGACGCGCAGTCGTCGTTCGCTTCGCAGTAGGCCTGGCAGACGGGCGGAATGCAGGTCGTTCCCACCTGGCACTCGATGGGGTTCTGGCAGAGGTCGCCCGGCGCGCCGACACCGGGCTGCATGCAGAAGTACTGGCGCGGAAGCGCGGGCCCACCGTCGCACTTGTCGCCGACCGGGCACGTCGCGGAGTCGAGCGGATCACAGGGAGGCGGCTCGGCGCAGGTGGTGCCGGCGCAGACGAGGAAGGGCGAGCACTGGCTGTCGTAGGCACACGGGTCGCCGAAGTCCCCGGTCGCGCAGGACCCGGCGGGGCTGCACGAGAGCGGTGCGGCGCAGTCGTCGTGGTTGCTGCAGCGCGAGCCGGTGCTGCCGTCGTGGCACACCCCGGCGCCGCAGATCCCGCCGTTGGGGTCGTCGGTGCAGTCCTCGTCGGTCCGGCAGACGGTCGAGTTGAAGAAGACGGTGGCCGTGGCGACCGCCGAGAACTCCCCGGGCTCGCTCGACTCGAGCACCGCGAGCATGCCGATCGTACACGCCCCCGACCCGCTGGCATCGGGAGCGACCGAAACCTCCCGGGTCACGCCGACGGCCAGCGACGACACGGGCAGCCCGTCGCACTGGACGTCGGCCCGGACCTCGGCCCGGTCGGGCCCGCCGAGCGCCACGTGGTCGAGGCGCATGGGGATCCTGGACACGGGCAAGCCGAGGCTCGCGTAGCCGAAGGACGCAGTCGCCGAGCCGTCGGACCGCGACGCGCCGTCGAACGGGTCGGGATCCCCCGCATCCTCGTTGAGGATGTCCTGCCGCACCTGCACCTGGAGGTTGACGCCACCCCCGCCGTTGACGGGGACGTCGCCACCATCGAGGCCGGCCTCGGTCTCCACCGTGGACTCGCCGCCCGGCACCGGGGCCGTCGCGGCGGCGCGGCACTGGTCCTGCACGGGCGTGTTCGTCTCGTCCACGGTGCCGTTGGCATCGGCTGCCGCCGAGCAGTCGGTGAGCGCAGCACCTTCGGTCACAACCGGCTGGCCTTCCTCGACCACGACCGTGCAGCCGAGCGTCGCGTCCAGCAGCACCGCGGCCAGGGGCAGCGCGAGCGCCGCCGCCAGCGAAGCGAGGATCACGCGCATCGGGGCCTCCCTCGTCGGAACGCATGGCGCGACCGCGCCGCTGTCGCCAGCAGCGCGACCGCCACCAGACCGACTCCGGACGGCTCTGGCGCCACCGCCTGGGAAGCCACGATGGTGGCGGAGACGTCGAGCGTGACGTCGATCGGCACGGGGGAGCCCAGCTGCGCCGCATTCAGGAGAAGCTGCGTCTGGAGATCGACCACCACCTCGATACCGCCGCCGGGAAGCAACCGGATGCTCCCTGTGTTCGCCGTCCCGAACAGGACGCCGGCGCCGGTGAAGGGGCTCGAGAAGTCGGGCGCGCCGGTCATCGAGGTCGACAGGACGGCCTCGTCGAGTGCGAAGAAGCCGACGGGCACGAACGAGAAGAGACCCGACCCCGCGTTCGCATAGGGCACGGGCCCGGCCGTGTACACGGCGGCCGCGTCGCGCATGGCGGTCGTCACCTGCAGGCTCCCGGCGTCGAGCGAAAGAGCGAGCTGGCCGGGCTCGGGCGTCCCGCCGCCACCGGGCAACCAGGATCCGCTGTCGTCGATCCGCAGCTCCCCGAGCAGCCGCGGGAACCCGATCGTCGTCGGGGTGATGTCGGCCACGACCGTGCCGGAGAGACTCGTTCGCAGCCCACTGCTCGTTCCGCCGCCGGGCAAGGGCCCGCCTGCACCCGCGCCGGGGCCGACGGGCACCACCTGGGGCGAGCCGGTCCCGAGGTCGACGGTGGCCGTCGAGCTCGCGAGAATCTCGATGGAGCTGCGCGCAGGATCCACGACGAGCTCGAAGGGCAGCGCCACCGCGACGCCTGGCATGGCCAGGATCACGCATGCGAGCATCCATCCCGACGCTTGGGGGTGGCGGCGCATCCGGGCTCCCTCGGGCCGGGCGTAATCCGGCCCACTCTCTTGTGGCCCCGCCATCTCGAATGTGTCATTAGGCGAAGAGCCTCGTACGCTCGGGGCCGGATGCTTCCCTACGTCGAGATGCCGCGTTTCGCACTGGGGCCGGTCGAGGTCACCGCCTTCGAGCTGCTGGTGTGCGTGGCTACGGCCACGGGCTTCGGAGTGGCCACCTGGGCCGCGCCGCGCTTCGGCCTCGCCCGAGAGGCCACGGCCTCGCTGCTCGCCTGGACCATCGCTCTGGGCTTCGTGGGCAGCCACGTGTTCGACGTGCTCGCCTACCGGCCCGAGGTCCTCCGCCACGACCCGTTGGAGGTGCTGCGCGTCGCCGGCAGTATGTCGTCCACGGGCGGCATCGCGGGCGGGCTGGCCGCGGCGCTCTACGTCATGCACCGCCGTGACATGGCGACGGCGGACCGCTGGCGCTTCCTCGATCTGCTGGCCTTCGCCTTCCCATTCGCCTGGCTCTTCGGACGCCTGGGCTGCAGCCTCGCCCACGACCACCTGGGCATCGCTTCGGATCACGCCCTCGCCGTGGCCTTCCCCGACGGACCGCGCTTCGACGTGGGGCTGCTCGAGTTCCTGGCGACCGTTCCGATCGCCACCGCCTTCGCGTGGCTCGCGCGCAAGCCCCGGCCGTCGGGGTTCTACCTCGGCCTCTTCTTCACCCTCTACGCGCCGGTGCGCTTCGGCCTCGACTTCCTACGCGTCGGCGAGACGCGCTACCTGGGACTCACCCCAGCTCAGTACGCCTGCGGCCTGGCGCTGTTGGCCGGACTCGCGGTGCTCTTGCGCGCGGCCCGGGCCGGGCGGCCGAGCTCTCGGGGAGCACGGCCCCGCTGAGCCGGGCGCGCACGGGACGACCAGGCCACGAACGGGTGCTCGTGAGCGTGGGGGCTCCCCAGGGGACCGGGAACGCCACAAGGGCCCACCCCGAGCCACTGCTCCCCATGTCTCCTGCTCGGTCCCTCGGGCCCGGGGGGCTCGCGCGCCTCGCCCTCGTGGCGCTACTGCTCGCCGTGCCGGCCGCACCAGCACGCGGCGACCTGCTGGGCTTCGACGGCACGCTTCGGCTGGCCTTCGGAGTGCTGCCCCCGATCGTGGTGAGCGGCGCAGGTGTCGGCGAGTTCTTCGGGCCGGACCCGCTGGGCGGGGCGATCACCCGCGTCGAGATCCCGGCCGGTGCCTTCGCCACCACGGCGATCCTCGCACCGCTGGCGCCACTCGACCCCATCGTGCAGTTCGAGGTCGCTGGTGCGAACGGCGAGATCGTGCTGAGCGCCGGGCAGCCGCCCTGTGCCAGTGGACACCCGCTGGTGAGCTGCGCCGGCACCGCGGCGCTGCACGGGCGCGGTGGACTCTCGGGCCTGCTGGGCGTCGGTGTGCTCGGGAGCTTCGGAAACCCGCTGGCGACACTGGCCGTGCCGCTGTCGCCGGTGGGCGGCGCCAACGCCGCGACCGCCACGCAGACCGCGCTCGCGGCCACGGCCCAGGTGATCGGCGGCGGCTGGACCACGGGGCGCGTGGGAGCCGTCCGCACCGTGCAAGGGGCCTTCGTGTCGAGCGTGGCCGCCACCGGTGGCGCCACCCCCGCTGGCGCAGGCCCTACGGTGCTCAACCTGGTGACGCCGGTGGTGCTGCGCACGTCGCTCCTGCCCTCGAGTTCGCTACCGGGCATCGGGCGCCTCACCCTCGCGATCCGCCCCACGCCCGAGCCGGGGCTGGCCGCCGCCATGCTGGTCGCGAGCCTGCTGCTGGCCTTGCAGGGCCTGGCGCGATCGCGCCGGAAGCAGAGCCTGCGCATCCGGGCAGGCGGCGGGGCGACGCCAGCCGCGCTGATCGCGCTGGGTATCGCGTTCGCGCCTGCTTCGGCGGACGCAGCCGAGCTGATCACGCAGACGCGAAACGTCTCGGGCACGCTCGACACGGTGGCCGTCGCACCGTTCGACCCGAGCCTCGGCACCCTCGACCGGGTGGTCGTGGAGCTTCGCGGCTCGCTCACCGGCATGGCCGGGCTGGGTGGCCTCTCGCAGAGCTTCTACGCCCTCACGGGCGAGCTCGACGTCGCCGGGCTCGCCGGGCGCGGGTTCTCCTTCGACAGCTCCGCCCAGTTCCGCATGCAGGGCTTCGCACCGTCTCAGCCCTCCCCCACCGGCATCCTGGTTCGCTTCTCGTTCACCGAGGCCACCGATCTGCTGGGCTTCGCGATCCCTTTCGTCGGAGGCCCGGTGTTCCAGCCGCCCACGTCGGTGGTGGGCACCCGCGCCGACTTCCTCGCGCTTCCGGTTCCCGGCGATCCCGGCATCCAGTTCGACCTGCGCGGCCTTCCCGGCGTGCCCCTCACACCGGGCCTGCTGGTCCTCGGGCCTCCGAGCTTCACGGGCGCCCTCACGGTCCAGTACGTCTACACGCCACCGGGCCCGCCCGCAGAGCCGCTCACTCCCGCGCACGTACTCGTCCCCATCCTCGATGCCACCGCCAACGAGACCACGCGCGTGGTGGCCCTCGCACCCCAGGGCAGCGACCCGCTGGTGGTCTTCGAGAGCGGCGACGTGCGGCTGCCCGTGGTGATCGGCGGGCTCTGGAACGACCGCGATGGCGGTGTGGTCGGCGTGAGCGAAGACGACACCTACTTCGATGACGTCGTGACGGTCTGGCGCATCGCCGCGGGCACTCCGCGACCGGTCGTGAACCTCGGCGGGCTCTCGGGCAAGCCGGGCGCGGTTGCGCCGTCGGACGTGGTCTTCGTCGGGGGAAGCGCGCTGCTGGTGGCCGACCGCGGCGCACTCGAAGACGATACGCCCGACGGCCAGGTTCTTCGCGTCGAGCCCGCGAGCGGCGCGGTCTTCGAGCTGACCTCGGGCCTGCTCGCCAATCCGACCGCGCTGGCCGCCGACGGCAACGTGGTCTACGTGGCCGACTGCGCGGCGTCGGGCGTGGGCACGCTCTACGAGATGAACCCGGCCACCGGCGCGCTGATCCAGCGGGCCAGCGGCGGCGGGCTCGCTGCCGCCCTCGACCTCGCCGTCGCCCCCGACGGGCGCGTGCTGTGGCTGAACGACGCCGCGCCCGGTGAACAAGCCGCGCTGCTGCGCGTGAACCCGGTCGACGGCGCCCAGGAGACGATCCTCACCGAGATCGAAGACGCCCGTAGCGTCGTCGTACGCGACCCCCTGGGCACGCTCGAGCTACCGAGCGTGGGCGTGATCGCGATCTCGGCAGACAAGGTCGACGCCAACCAGGACCAGGTGGCGCAGTTCATCGCGTCGTTCTACGTCGACGACGTCTCGTTCGACTTCGCGGCAGGGGGCGAGGACGTGGCCGGAGCCGGAAGCGCCGCGGTGCCCCCGCCCACCGCCTGCAACAACGGCGTCGACGACGACGGCGACGGCGACGTGGACGCGGCCGACTTCGGCTGCGCAGGCGACCTGGATCTCTCGGAAGAGCCCGACTGCCAGGACGGGCTCGACAACGACGGCGACGGCACCCTGGACGTAGGCGACCCGCAGTGCGTGTCGGGCATCACCCCGTCGGAGGTGGCGCCCTGCGCAGACGGCCTCGACGGCGACGCCGACGGCATGCGCGACTTCCCGGCCGACCCGGGTTGCCTCTCGCGCCTCTCGCCGCGGGAGGACCCGGAGTGCGACGACGGCGTGGACGACGACGGCGATGGCATGGTGGACGCCGACGATCCGGAGTGCCTCGCCCCCTATCACGATCTGGAGGGGGCACCGGCGTGTGCCAACGGGCTCGACGACGACGGCGATGGGCTGATCGACTACCCCGACGACCCCGGCTGCGCCACGGCCCAGAGCGACGAAGAGAGCCCGGCCTGCGACGACGGTGAGGACAACGACCAGGACGGCACGGTCGACGGGGACGATCCGGGCTGCGGCGCGCCCTCGGACACGGCCGAAGACCCGTCGTGCGCGGACGGCATCGACAACGAGGGCGACGGCACCGCCGACCTCGGTCTCGAAGGGCCGCGCACCTGCGCGAACGACCTCTTCTGCACGGGAACGCAGTTCGCCGATTGCGACGGCTTCTGCTTCGGCGGGCCCCGCGAAGGCCTGCCTTGTGTAGAGCGCACGGATTGCCTGGTGTCGTGCGTGGACGGTTTGTGCGAAGAGTCGGCCATGCCGCGCCCTTGCGGCGACTCGGGCGACTGCGACGGAGCGGCCTGCAACAGCAACGGCTTCTGCGTGCTCGACCAGAGGGTCCCCGCCGACCCGACCTGCCAAGAGCTGGGCGTCGAGGTCGTGGCCAACGACGGACAGGGTCCACCCGTGGCCCCGCCCACGGGCTGCGGCATCGGCCCGGGTCTCGTGCCGATCCTGGCACCGCTGCTGGGGCTTGCAGTGCGGCGGCGAGCGGCCCGGGGCTGATCGCCGCACTCGAGCGGGCTGTCGGTGCCGTCGGCGCGCGCGACCAGCACGATGCGAGCGCCCTCGTCCGCGCCGATCCCGAGGGTTCTGTCCGGAACGACCCGCACCGCGGGCCGCTCCGATCTGATGGACGTTGCCCTGGCAGAGATTCGAGCCCGGCAGATTGCCCGACTCCGTGCTACGGGAAGCACCCTGAACGCGAGTCGGTCGACGGACGACGAGCGAACGCAGTTCGTACTATGGCCAGGGAGGTGCTCCATGAAGGTGCTGGCACTCAACGGATCGCCTCGAATGAAGGCGAGCAGCACCTACCGCATCCTCACGCCGCTGCTGGAGGGCATGGAGGTGGCGGGTGCGGAGACCGAGGTGGTCCACATTCGACGCCTCAGCCTGGAGGCCTGCATCGGCTGTTACAACTGCTGGGTGCGCACGCCAGGCGAGTGCGTTCACCGGGACGGTATGTCCCCCGCGTTGAAGAAGTTCAACGAGGCCGACATCGTCGTCTTCGGCACGTCCCTCTACCACTACTCGATGACCGGAATCATGAAGGACTTCATCGACCGGCTCCTCCCGCGGTTCGAGCCTTGGCTCATCCCCCATCCCTCCGTGCCGAACGTCAGCGGTCACCCCGAACGATTCCGCAAGCCCACCAGGATGTTCCTCGTCTCCCCCTGTGGCTTCCCCGAGTTCGATCACTTCGAAGCGCTCGTCACCACCTTCAAGCAGATCGCTCGCATGGAAGGATGGGAGTACATGGGTGAGATCCTGCGCCCAGCCGCCGAGCCGCTCAGCCGCCCTTCCCTACAGCCCCTTTTCGGCGAGTACTACGCCCGAGTGCGCAGAGCGGGCGAAGAGCTGATCCGCGAGGGAGGGATCAGCGATGCGCTGCAGGCGGAGCTGGGCCAGGACCTCTTTCCGGGTGGCGCGGATGCGTTCCACGAGGTCGCGAACGACTTCTGGACCGCCCAGATGGACAAGGCCAGCGTGCCGGAGGAACTCCGGCACGTGGCGCCGCTCCTCGCCGGCGACATGGACAGCCCCGCGACGCCTTCTGCAGGCAGCGACGAGGTCGTCGGCCGCGTACACGCAGCCGATCGCACCTACGTCCCCAACGAGATCCTCATGCAGACGATGGCTGCCATGTACGATCCAGCGGCGATCCCGAACCTCAGGGCGACCATCCAGTTCCATATCGCCCCGCCTGCACTCACCCTCGAGCGGAACGGCGAGCTGCGCTTCGATCCGGGTGCTCTGGACTGGTACCTCGAGATTGGAGATTCTGGCTGCATCGCCAAGCAGGGCCTGACGGCCATCCCCAGCTTGACCGTGAGCACGCCCTACGAGGTCTGGTACGACATCGGAATGGGTTCGCTGGATGCACTCGACGCCTTCACCGAGGGCAAGTACGAGGCCATCGGCTCGCAGCGGCTCATCGCGGAGCTCTTGCGACTCTTTCCCCGCCCAGAGCCCGCCGAGGGAGACTCGCCTTCGACCGACCTGGACGCGATCATGCAGCGACTGCCCGACGCCTTCGCCTCCCTGGACGCGGGCAATGTCCGTGCGACGGTGCAGCTGATCCTGGGCGGACGAGGCGGGGGGTTGTACTTTCTCGACGTTCACGACTCCGGCTGCGATGCGCGCCGGGGGTCGGTCGGGAACGCGACCATGACCATCCAGTGCCCCGTAGAGGTGTGGCTCGAACTCTGCAGCGGGCGCAGCGACACGCAGGAGGCCGTCGCAGCGGGTCGACTTCGAGTCAGCGGCGATTCGGAATTCCTCCCCATCTTGAGCAAGATGATCGAGCGAGTGAGAGACTAGAGATGAACCGAACGAAAGCCCTGAAGCGTGCAATCTGTCTGTCGGCCCTTCTGTTGGCTCTGCCGTCCCTCGTGCTTGCGGATGGCCTGCGGGTCACCGTTCGGGGGGTCAAGGCCGGCGAAGGCATCCTCCGAGTCGGCGCCTTCGACGAAGCCCATCGGGAGGAGTTCTCCGAAGGGCAGCCGGCGCACGGCGTCGACGCGCCGGCCACGGAGACTCAGATGAGTGTCGAGATCGAAGGCCTTGCCCCCGGACAGTACGCGATTGCCGTCTACCAGGACCTGAACGAGAACGGCAAGCTCGATCGGAACTTCCTGACGATCCCCCGAGAGCCCTACGGCTTCAGCGGGGCCTGGAAGAGCGGCGCGGCCTCGTACGAGGAGGCGCTGATCGAGATCCAGGCGCTGCCGCATGCGATCGAGATCACCCTGAAGTAGCGACCGCTCTCCTGGCGACCTCATGGAAGGGCCGGGGAACGGCCGGCCTCCCAGCATGGCTTCCGATATCGTCGCCGCGTGAGCGCTGAGGGCAATACGAACGCGCGACGGATCGCAGTCGCCGCACTCGCGCTCGCAGCGTTCCTGCTGTTCGCCCCGTCCCCGCCGATCAACCCTCAGAAAGGCGGCTTCAACCGTCACGTCTTCTACTCGACGGGCTACCTGAACCGCGACCTCGGACTCGATCCGATGACGAACCACTTCGCGTTCCAGGCGGATGGCTCCGAGGACCTGGACCGTCGCAGGCAACGGCTCCTCGATCTTGGCAAGGACGTGCTCGAGATCGACCACGGATGGATCCACTCGATCTACACCGAGGACCCGGACGGCAACGTGGTCGAGTTCGCCATGCTCACGAAGCGGCTCACGGAGGACGACGCGAAGGAGGCGCTCGAGCTGCTGCAGGCGACGTCTCCCCCGCCCGCGGCCCAGAAGCCGAGGATCGAGTTCCACAGGTCGGATACGGCCGCTTGAGCGGCGAGGAGCCCCCATGCCCCGAGTGCGAGAAGCGTCCCGCACGAACGCCGATCTCGAGTCGGGCCCGCCAAGAAAGCTCGAACACGTGAAGCACGTCACACAGCCAGCCGCGGAGCCCACCCTGCACCGCCTCCAGCGAGACGAGTGCGAGCTCGCGTACTTCGAGCGCCACCCGGAACAGAAGGGGCGCGGCCCGACCCTGCTCTTCGTGCACGCGACGGGGTTCCACGCCCGCGTGTGGGACCAGATCATCTCGCGGCTGCCGCCCCTGCACAGCGTCGCGCTGGACCAGCGCGGGCACGGCCGCAGCGAAAAGAAGCCCATCCTGCACTGGAACGTGATGGGCCAGGACCAGGCAGCGCTTGTCGAGGCGCTCGACCTCGACGACATCGTTGGGGTCGGCCACTCGATGGGCGCCCACGCGATGATCGATGCAGCCGCGGCGAGCCCCGGGCGGTTCCGAAGGCTGGTCCTGATCGATCCCGTGGTGGCCGCACCCGAAGCCTACGTCGGCAACCCGAACTCGTGGAACCTCGCCGAGGGCGAGATGCATCCCGCTGCCAAGCGACGCAATCGCTTCGACTCCGCCGACGCGATGTACGAGCGACTGAGGGGTCGCAGCTCGTTCCCGCTCTTCGATCCGAAGATCCTCCGCGACTACTGCGAGCATGGGATCCGGCCCGCCGATGACGGAGACGGGTTCGTCCTGGCCTGTCCGCCCGAGATCGAGGCGAGCGTCTACATGTCCAGCCGCACCAATGGCGGCGTGTACGACAGCGCGCGCTCGCTCGAGATGCCGGTGCTCGTGCTTCGTGCACAGGAACCCAGGGAAGATCTGAGTGGCCCGATGGCGTTCTCGACCTCACCGACCTGGCCGGGCCTGGCCGCCGAGTTCCCGAGAGGCCGCGAGATCCACTTCCCCGACAAGACCCACTTCCTGCCGATGGAGATTCCCGACGAGGTGGCGTCGCTGATCCGGGCCGAGCTCGACGAACGCCTGCCCTGACCAAGCGGCGGTGACGACCGGCAGGGGGGCCGCGGCCCCCGAGAGGCGAGAACGCGGGGCTTCCGGGGCAAGGAAATACATCGTCATTTTCGATGGAAAAACTCGACACTTCCTATTTGCCGAGCCTCGATCGAACGGGAAGATTCCGTATCGAAGCCCACAAACCCGTGGGCCCCCCACGGAGGAACTTCGATGAACCCGATCCGCAGAATCCCGATCCTCGCCCTCGCAAGCGCCTCGCTGCTGCTCGCGCTTCCCGCGACGGCGAACGCCTCGTACGGCAACAAGGCCACGATCTCCGCCGAGGAGGTCACCGAGGCCCAGCGCGCATGGGGCAATGGCATCGTCGCGATCGGCCAGGCATACACCCAGGACGGCTTCGACGCCGCGCGCCAGAAGGCCGAGCAGCACATCCGCGATCACTACGGCTACGAGATGGGTGAGGTGCTCTTCAAGCCGACCCTCGCCTCGGAGGACCAGTTCCGTACCACGTTCGACGAGGCGCTCTCGTACTTCGTCGGTTCGGATCCCAACCACCCCGAGGACAAGGGCTTCGCGATTCGCCCGTGGACGCAGGTTCGCTGGGAGAACATCGGCACCCGGATCGAGAACGGCATGGCCGTCGCGATGGGCAACTACTACTTCACGCCCGCGGGCGGTGGTGAAGAGGTGAAGGTCGAGTACTCGTTCGGCTACGTGCGCGACGCGAACGGCACCCTGCGCATCGTGCTGCACGACTCGTCCCTGCCCTACGCACCGTCCTCCTGATCCCCGGTACGCCATCGGCGGATCGCTCGGGCGCGATCCGCCGACTACGCGCCCGGCTCGCCCTCGCGAGCCGGGCGCCTGCGTTGTCACGGAGCCCGCGCCAGCGGCCAGATTCGAACCCGCTCCAATAAGGGAGGAGCCGCCCCCGGAGACGCGCCGGGCCCTGCGGGCGTCTGGCAGCAGTACACCGCCCAGTGGGACTCGGGCGTCGCCGTCTCCGCCACCATCGAGCTCGTCAACGTCTCGACCGAGGTGACCGGGAGCGACTTCGCCTTCGACGACCTCTGGCCTGCGGGAAAAAACCACCAACGGGCGAGCGAAGTCGTGTAGGCTGGTGGCTCCTGAGGAGGATGCTGTCGTGCCTTCTGCTTTCGGTTGGAATCTGCGCCGCTACCTGGTCTCGGTCTGGGCGCTCGCACTCGTGCTCGTGGTCGACTCGCCGACTGCCCAGGCGATCTCGGTCGCCATCTACCTCGACGAAGCCGACTTCCTGTCTTCGGAGCCCGCAGGATCCGAGGTGATCGACTTCGAGAGCTTCGCGGTCCCGCAGAACCTTGGCGGGACGACGCTTGCGCTGACGCTCTCGACCGACCTCAGCATCACGGGCAACGGCACACTCCAGTTCATCAACTTCGAGTTCGAGAACGGCGTCCTCACGAACTCGACGTCGAACGTAGTCTTCGACTTCTCCGTGCCCGTTTCTCGGTTCGGCGTGCTCCTCATCAATCTCCAGCAGAGCGTTGGGGACGTCAGCCTCGTCTACGACGAGGGGAACGGCGACGAAGAGCTCGACCTGTCGGCACTCACGACCGCCGGCAACGTCCGGTTCGTCCGATTCATCTTCGACGCACCCGTCTCACAGCTGACCTTTCGCGGCGACGGGGGCGGTGACAACTACTTCTTCGACGACATCCATCTCAACTCCGTTCCCGAGCCGGCAACGGGGCTCCTGCTCGCGGCGGCACTAGGCGCCCAGGCAGGGCGCCGCCGCCTCCTCCACACCCGCCGCGGAGATCTTCCACGACCTCCGCATGCGTCGTAGGCCAGAGGCGCTACAGCCCGAGAGCCCAGTCGACGAACCAGTCGCGAATTCCGCGCTCGTGGACGATCTCTCCGGCCGTCATGGTCAGGCGGACCTTCACCCGGTGGATCGCGTGAGGGCGGACGTCGAAGAGGTTGGCATCCAGCACGACGAGGTCGGCCTGCTTGCCGACTTCGATCGAACCGACTTCGTGCTCCAGCCGGAGTTGGTAGGCGGCATCGCGTGTGTAGCCGCGAAGTAGGGTTTCGAGGTCGAGGCGCATCTGCGGCCCGCCGAGGATCTCGCCCTCGGGCTCTCCGAAGCGCTGACGCGTCATGCCCGTCTCGATGTTGTGGAGGGGTGAGATCCCACGAATCGTTCCCGACGCGGGGAAATCACTGCCGAAGGTGAGGCGCACACCGTCGCGAGCCAGCGGCGCGAAGCGTTCGAGGCGCGCCAAGCGGTCTGGGCCGAGGGAGGGCATCCACTCCGGCGGGGGTGGCGCGTGCCAGACCGGGGTCGTCTGCACGATGACGCCGAGCGGGGCAAAGCGCGGGAGGTCGTCGTCGGCGACCAGCTCGACGTGGCACAAGGTGACCCGCACGCCCGTCTCTCCATTCGCCGCTCGCGCCGCCTCGACGGCATCCAGTGCATCGCGCACCGCGCGGTCTCCGATCACGTGGATGTGCATGTCGATGCCTGCGGCGTCGAGGCGGGTGACGAAGGCTCGAAGCGCGTCGCGCTCCAGCAGCACCCCGCCACGGTTGTCGGGCTCGCCGACCCACGGATCCAGCACGGCAGCCGTGCGCGCCTCGAGCGTTCCGTCGTTGTGGATCTTGACACTTCCGACCTGAACGCGGTCGGTCGTGTAGCGCTGGCGGAGCTCGTGGAAGCGATCGACGGCCGCGTCCACCTGGTCGGGGTGCTGGATCATGTGGGAGGTCACGAGCCGGAACGGCAGCCGTCCCTCGCGGTCGAGCTGCGCGATGGCCTCGAAGCCCGTCGGCTCGAAGGCCGACATCCCGGCATCGAACACGGTCGTCACGCCCATCGCCGACCACAGTGCAAACGGCTGCGCCGCTCCCGAGACCGTGCTCTCGACCGTGGCACTGCCGAGCTTCGCCATGGCCGGCATGAAGGTCTGCGATTCGAGCATCCAGCCGGTGGGCTCGCCTTCGGCGTCGCGCTTGTAGTAGTGCGAACCCGGAATCGGGTCGGGTGTCTCCCGGTCGATCCCCAGGATCTCGAAGGTCCGGCTGTTCCCCCAAGCGCTGTGTCCGCCGTTGTCGACGAGGATCACCGGTCGATCGCGGACCGCTTCGTCGAGCACGTGCTTGCTCGGACCGCCCGGGCCGAACTGGGCCACGCCGAAACCGAAGCCCCGGATGACGGCGAGATCCGGGTGCTTGCGCGCATACCGGGCGACCGCCTTCTGGATCGCGTCGGCATCGTCTTCGGGATCGATCCGAAGGCTGTCCCCGGCCCCGGCCACCAGGATCGGGTGGGCGTGGGTATCGATGAAACCGGGGAGCAGCATGTGGCCACCGAGCTTGTGCACGGCGGTCTCTCGTCCGATGAACCCGCGCGCCTCCGAGTCGTCGCCCACGAAGGTGATCCGCCCATCGTCGACCACGACGGCGCTGGCCCAGGGCTGCTCGTCATTCAGCGTGTAGACGGCGCCGTCGACGAAGACGTGGTCGGCACCCGGCCCATCGATTCGCGGTGTCGCGCAGGAGAGCAGCGCGATGAAAACGGCCCCAACGAGTATTCGGATGCGACGATGCACGAGAAGTCGGGCTGCGCCGCGACAGGCTGGGGTCGGCCAGAAGCTTGCGGCAATCAACCCCTGCGGCGGCGGTCGGCCCGACGGGGTCGTGTGGCCGAGCCGCCCATGATGATCGATCCGATCAGGGCCAAGGTCGATAGACCCGGTTCCGGGACGGCCGCAGGCGTCGTCCACATCTGACGGTAGGACGAGTCGTCGCGCAGCAGCCCCAGAGTGCCGGGGCGATCATTGCCGAGCAGCGACATGTTGTGCACCGAGTGCTGGCTCCCCGAAATGAGGTCCGAGATGGTGGAGAAGCTGCTCATCTTCACGCGACCATCGGTCTCCAACCACATCTGCCGGTACGAACTACCGTCATGGGTCAGAGCAAGCGTCGTGGGCCGATCGTTGCCCAACAGGCTCAGGTTGTGAACGGAGTGCTGGGCGCCGCTGACGAGATTGGAGAACGTGGAGAAGCTGCTCATCTTCACGCGGCCATCGGTCTCCAGCCATAGCTGGCGGTACGAGCCACCGTCGTAGGTCAGCGCAAGCGTGGTCGGCCGATCGTTTCCCAACAGGCTCATGTTGTGCACGGAGTGTTGAGAGCCGCTGACGAGATCGGAGAACGTATAGAAGCTGCCCATCCTCAAGCTGCCATCGGTCTCCAACCACAGCTGACGATACGCATCGCCATCGTAGGTCAGGCCGAGGGTCGTCGGGCGGTCGTTGCCGAGCAGGGTCGCGTTGTGGACCGCGTGCGAGCTGTCGGAGACCAGGTCGGAGAACGTGGAGAAGCTATTCACCATCACCGGCATCGAAGCGGCCGCGCCGGGCAAGACCGCAAGGGCCGTCGCAAGGCCCCAGGCGGCAGCAACCGCGGCGATTCTCGACTGCATGGGCTTTCCGGGGCGCGCCCTTCCCGGTTCCGCGACGACCGGCTTCACGGTCCAGGCACGGGTCATCCCCGAGCTCGTGATCCATCGGGCCCTGCCGGGCTGCGGTGCTCGAAACGTCGTGATTCGCGTCATGCTGCTTCTCCGGATCGTCGCTAGTTCACCACTCTACCAGCTCGGAGTTGCACCCTACTCGCAGCCCATGGGGATCTCTAGCCCCGGTGGGAGCGGAGGGCCGGACGCGCTCCGTGAGGAAGTCGATGGGCTCCGCCGCGGATCCAAGGAGGCGGCGGGGATCGAGCCCGCGCGCGGCCCAACGAAATCAGGGACTTACTCCCGTAGTCGGTGCCTCTTGCACCGACTTCGCGATCACCCATTTTCAAGGTCATATAACCTAGATATTGGGTTATTCTTCCGATCTTCCGAATGGGTTGATCAGCATGCTCGAAGGCATCTTCGGAAACGCCAGCGCCGAGAAGGTCCTGCTCTACCTCGAGCAGTACGAAGAAGGCTACGCGACCGCGATCGCGCGGACCTTCGACGACCTCTCGCTCAACATGGCGCAGCGGCAGCTGGAGCGATTCGAGCGGGCTGGTGCTCTCGTGAGCTCACTCCAGGGCCGCACCCGCCTCTACACCTGGAGCCCCCGCTACCCGTTCCGTCGCGAACTGCGCGCCCTTCTCCGCAAGGCGCTCGACCAACTGCCGGCTTCCGAGCGCAAGCGCTACTTCACCGAGAGACGGCGACCGCGTCGAGCGGGCAAGCCGCTTTGAGCGCGAAGCATCGAATCAACGGGCGCACCTCTCTCGAAGACCTGGCGGCCCTCGTCTGCACGACGCTCGAAGAACACGGCATCTCGGTCGTCCTCTCTGGCGGAGCGGTCGTATCGATCTACTCCGACGCGGAGTACGTCTCGTACGATCTCGATTTCGTTCCCACGGGCCTCGCCCGAAGGGTCGATGCCGCCATGGAGTCCCTCGGCTTCGAGAAGACCCAGCGGCACTGGACGCATCCGAAGAGCCGCTACTGGGTCGAGTTCCCGCCCGGTCCGGTCGCCATTGGAGAGGAAACGATACGTACCTTCGCCGAGCGCGAGACGCGGATGGGGACGCTGCGACTGCTGGCCCCCACCGAGTGCGTCATGGACCGGCTCACCTGGTACTTCCACGACGCGGACACGGAGTGCCTCGAACAAGCTCTCCAGGTCGCAACTCGGCATCCCGTCGACCGGAGGCGCATCGAGCGGTGGGCGCAAGGCGAGCGGCCTCATGGTGAGGAGCGCTACCGGGAGTTCGAGCGGCGGCTACGCGAGACCGCGGGCCGGTAGGCGCTTCGACTCCGAGAACTCGAAGGAGGCCGGGCCTGTCGAAGAGCGCAGAGCGAGTGGCTCAGGGCTCCTCTTGGCAATCTAGGAGATGTGTCCTACGGATAGGACCTACATCCTATTTTGTCGATCGATGATCCCCCATCGGTTCGCAGGGGTGCCCCGGCCTTGTCCGATCGTTCGACCACGCGCGAGCGCATCCTCGAAGCCAGCCGAGAGCTCTTCAACGAGAACGGCTACGCGGCGACGCCCGTCTCGGAGATCGCGGCCCGCGTTGGCATTGCCACCGGAAATCTCACCTACCACTTCGCAACGAAGCGACAGCTGGCCGAAGAACTGGAGAAGCGAGCAAGACAGGGATTGCGCCAGGCCCGCACGGAGCTCCTGACTGGAGCGATCGCGAGCGACTACGTCGAGATCCTGCGATTCGGAATGAGCATGACCTGGGAGAACCGGTTCCTCTTCCGAGACCGCGCTCAATATCACGATGGCACTCGAGCTCGCGGACCCGATCGCGACATGGCCACGGATCTGGAACTCCTCCGAGAACACCTTCGGCGTATGAGCAAGGAGGGGATGTTCCGCAGAGACCTCCAGGTCGATCTCGGTGTACTCGCTCGGTCCCTCTTCGTCATCAGCCGCTACTGGATGGATCACCTGCGTGAGACCGATGGCTTGGCGCGCGTGACCTGGGCCGACCAGGAGCGAGGCCTGCAGCACCACTTCGCGATCCTGTTCCCCTTCCTCACGGCAGCCGCGAGGAGAGAGTTCGAAACCGCCCTGGTGCGCCTCGCGAGCCGGCAGGCCATCGAAGACGCGGAAGGGGCAAACGAACAGTGACCGCATCTCGCATTCGTTGGGTCGTGATCTTCCTCGTCTACGCCGTCTTTCACGTCTGGTACGGGGGAAACGGCAGCCCTCTTTCCGCGGACGAAGTCGAGCACTACGCGTCGCGCGCCAGGGAAGTGGGCGGGCCTGACGTCGAGAAGCGCTTCCGGGAGTTCGCCTCGAGCGACGACGGCAGAGAATTCGTGATGGTGAACCTGAACATGTACCGGGAGCAGGCGAAGTACGAAGACGGGCGAGAGGTCGATCAGTCTCCGAGGGAGGTCGAGCAACGCTACCTGGTAGACGTGGTTCCCAAGCTTCTCAAGCGCGCGTGTCATCCAGTAGTCGTGGTCGACCCGATTCTCACGATCGCGGGCGAAGGAAACTCCGAGCGCCCGGATTGGGATCGCGTCGCTTTGGCTCGCTACCGAAGCCGCCGCGACTTCATGGAGATCTTCCTCGAGACCCGGGTCGGCATCGAGCACAAGTGGGCTGCGCTTGGCAGGACCCAAACGATGCCCTCGGTCCCCCAAATCTGGGGCGTCGGCATTCGCGTGGTCCCTTTTCTGCTGCTGCTCTGCGTGGGGCTCCTGCTGGATCGTGTCTTCGGCGCCCAACGAGTCGAGCGAAGGTAGAAACGAGGCTCATCCATGCCGCAGATCGAAGAGTCGATTCCCATTCATCTCGCCGAGGCTTCGGAGGCCGCGCGGGCCTGGTTCTCGTCCGAGCAAGGCGCGGACTTCAAGGTCACCGGGATCGTGGATCCCGTCGCAGCGGGTTCCTCGGACGTGGGGCCTGGCCCGCACCAGCTCCAACTGATCCTCTGCGGCGAGCGCGACGGCCATGACGTGTGCTTGCGAGAGCGGTTCGTCGTCGCGACTCGCGGGGAGGGGTATGCCGTCGAACATCTCGTCGACGCGAACGATTCGCTGGCCTCCCCTGCCCCGCTGTTGGACCCGCCAGTCGGCGCTCGCGCGGGCTGGGTCGACGAGGTGATGGGTCGGCACGCGTTCGTCGTGCTCCTGTTCTATCGGGGATTCTGGTGACCTCCCTGTCGCCGCGAGTTGCGCGGCTATGCGAAGAACGGAGTGGCCCAGGCGATCCGAGAGGCGGGCGGTGAGATCTATGCAATCACCAGCGAGCCGCAGACGCTCGCCCGGAACGCGCAGGAGGACTGGGAGACCGGGCTGGTGCACATCGGCGATCCCCACCACGAGATCTCGGCGGCCTGCGCCGAACGGGGTTGGCTGTCGCTCTTCGTGAACGAATTCGGGCACCGAGAGGCCGAGAGACCGACGTCCGATTGGGTCGCCCATCCCAAGGGCTACTTCCAGCCCGGGGTGCTGGTGCTCGACCCGACGGGGCGCGTCCTCTATCGCTGGCGTTCGCGGCCCACTCGAAAGAACGTCGGTGGCGCAATCTCGCGTCCGACCGCGGGCCACGTGTGGAGCCGTGTCCAGGTGGCTCGTCTCGAGCCCAGCGGCGCCCCGGACGCCCCGCCCGACCAGAACCCCGAGATGGACACGCCCGCGGTCCCCTTTCCGCTGTTCATCCTGCTGGTGTTGGCCAACGGGTGGTTCCTCGGCCCGGTGTTCTTCGACCAGCGCGCCGGCGAGGGGGATACGGTCCTCCGACGACAGCGGAACGCGTTCATCCGGATCGGCCTGTTCGCGGCGGCATGGATCGCGGCCGGGGCGTTCTTGCCGGGCTGGCTCGTCGGCACCGCCTTCGTTGCATGGGTGGCGAAGGTGGCCCCCGGCGTGCGCATGATCTACGAGCGGTTCCAGAACGTCGGCGCGACGGAAGAACCCGTCTGACTCCGGTCGCGAACACGACGGCGGCGGCGCCCAGGCGCAGATGAAATGGAAGGAAGTCGCGCCGGATGATCGAGGCGAGGTCTTCGACTCGGCTCGGCTGCGGGGCAACCCCGTCCTCATCAAGTTCTTCCGCGCCCGCTAGCCGGGCGCCCCTCTCGTCGAACGCGCGACCGAATGCAGCCGCTGAAGTGGTCACCGGCGGGCGCGCCATGGGCTCGGGTGGGCCGCGGCGGGTCGGGATCTCGACCGGTGGGCCGAGTCCGGATACTATGATCCTAGTTTAAGGAGCCGCCAAGGAGCCGGGATGGGTAGCCTCAGCCAGGAGCAGATCGCGCACTACGCCGAGCAGGGCTATGTCGTCGTCCCCGGCGTGCTCGAAGACGACGAGATCGAGCGCTACCGCGAGCGCGCCCGCGCGATCTCCCTCGGCGACGCGCCGGAGGAGGCGCGCAACCGCGTCGTGAGGGACATCGCGTTCGCGAAGGGCCGGCTCCCGCTGCCGGAGGATCCCGAGCACGCGGTCTGGAAGATCATCAACCCCGACCGCTTCGACCCGCTCTTTGCGGAGGCGCTGCGCTTTCCGAAGGTGCTCGACGCCGTCTCGAGCCTGCTCGGCGACGACATCCTCGCGTTCCTGCTGATGTTCATCTACAAGCCGCCGGGCGTGCCGGGCTCCGAGCATCCCTTCCACCAGGACGCGCTCTACTTCCCATTCTCCCCGCACGACCAGTGCATCGGCGTCTGGATCCCGCTCGACCCGGTCGCCGAGGCGAACGGCACGCTCACGGTCGTCCCCGGCTCGCATCGCTTGGAGACGCAGAAGCACGCCGTGCGCGAGGGCATCAACTTCGGCGCGCTCGCCGCCGAGGGCATCGAGGGCAACGCGGAGTTCCACGACCGGGCCGTCTCGCTCGAGCTGCCGCCCGGCGACTGCGTCCTCTTCTCTCCGCATACGCTCCACAGGACGGGCGGCAACCGCACGTCGGGCCACCGCCGCGTCATCACGCTCCACATGGCGAGCGCACACTGCAAGCCCATCGCCGACCTCCCGCTCGCGGAGTACGGCTTCACGAGCGTGCGCGGCCGGACGTACGAGGGCTGCCTACAGCCGCTCGAGCGCCCGGGCCTGCGGCTCGCGACCGCGCCAAGCCGGCTGCGCGGCGACTGAGGAGGAGATCCGAGCAGCTACGCGACTCCCAGTGAGCCGGAATTCGGGGACAACCTCATCACAGCCAGAGGGAGGCTCTCACCGCGCGGTTCGGCGTCGCCGGCGCAGCGGGGTTCGTGCCCGAACGCCTGTTCAGAGGAGACGGCCCGGCGGAACACCGCTGCTGCCTGCAGAGCAGGCCGCGATCCGTTCGTGAAGAGTGAATGTCTCACGCAGCGAGAGGTATCGCTTCACTCCAGGCGCCATCGCATGTGGCTTTGTAGAATCGCTGCGAAACTCTCGTTGTACGCCTTGGAGGTATCAATGAACCGAAACGCTTCGTGCGCATGTGGCGACGTGAGAGTCACTGTTCGTGGAGAACCACAGATATGTTGGGCGTGCCACTGCGATGATTGCCAAAGGGCGACTGGATCGATTGCGCTCTTTGCTGCCATGTATTTGGAAGAGGACATCGTCTCGATCGAGGGGTCGACTACGACCTTCGACCAATTCCCAAAGTACCCTGGAGCTGAGAAGTACTTCTGCAGTACCTGTGGCACAACGGTCCATTGGATCAATCCTGTCGCGTCCCCGGGCATGCACATGATTGCGCCAGGTTGTTTTGATGATCCGAACTTCCTAGGACCTCAAATGGTGCTTCAGACGAAGCATCGACCTGATTGGTGTCCAGAATTCAACAGTGTCACTCAATCCTTCGAAGGCTTTGTGAGCGACCAAGGCACATGACATGTCGTTGAGGCTGCTCGGGTTGGAGCGGCCCGTGCGGCCGGGAGGGATTCGAACCCCTGACCCCCAGGTTCGAAGCCTGGCCCAAGAAGAAGAAGTGATGCTGGGTTACGTCTCGTTGCTGTGCAGGGGAGTGAAATAGGGTGCACGGCGGTGTCGTTTTGGCGGCACCAGCTCGCGGGACGGCACTGGACGGCGCCTCTCTGGAGACTCTTCTTTAAACGTCCCCTCTCAGCGCACCGCGGAACTCTCGAGGCGTGGAGCCGGTCCAACGCCGGAAGGCTCGGGTGAAGTTGGCCGCATCGCGATAGCCGGTTCGACGAGCGACCTCACGAACGGAGCGGCGCGATGTCTCGAGCTCTCGGCAAGCGACCTCCATTCGCACCTCATCCAGGAGAGTGGCCCACGTGAGCCCCCGCTCGGACAGTCGGCGCTGTAGCGTTCGCCTGCTCAGTCCCGTAGCTGCCGCGCCCCAGTCGATTCCCGGTGCTCCGGACAGCGCCATCGGGAGCACTTGACGGAGGGCCGCGATGAGCTCGGCGTTCGCTCCCGGCGACTCCGCCACATGCGCCCCACCGCGGAGCGCCCCGGTGTCCACGGGAAGCGCGAGGGTGTCGCTCGGTAGATGGATGGCTGTGAGCGCGGCTCCCAGCGTGATCTCCGGGTCGCCGAGCAACGCTCTGCCCATGGCATCGACCTGTGGAGCCTGGAGCCGCACCCGCCGCGGGTTCCATCCGTGGCCGGCGACGACGCGGACGAGCTTCACCATCATGACCGCAACGTATTGCTCCATCAGGTCCGGGCGCACGCCCGGACCGGGACGCCGCCAGAACCACGCACCTGACGGGACCAGGAGAAGGCCGAAGTCTGCGGACGGGGAGTCCCGTCGCAGCTCTCTGCAGAACGCGCCGATGGAGTCACCGAGGTTCCTGCACGCCGGAAGGACCCGAACGAGAGGCCCAAGCTCGCGTGCCTCGGTCACGTCGCCAACCCTCCAACCGAGCGCTGGACCTGCTTCGCGCCGTGCGAGATCGGCAAGCAGTTCGCGGACCGGCAGCCCTGCGACGAATGCCTGGGGGAACTCTTCGGGCTCGCCCGGGAGGCCCGCTCGGTGGAGATAGCTGTGTCTCGGGATCCCCTCGTGCTCGAGCCACGCGAGGAAAGGTTGGATCACGCTCACGCGCACGAGGGGAAGTGCGAAAGGCGACCCCGGAGGCTGGAACGCCGGCCTGGACATCGGTCCAGAAGGTCCCAGCCCTGGCACCAAATGACAAGCTCCGCCGCCGCCCGCGAGAGAGCGTGTGACTACCCTCTACGTGGCTCGAATCGAGGGAGTCGAGGAGGAGTGAGATGAGGATCAAGCACAAGGTGGTCGTGATGTTGACCGCAGTTCTGCCCTGGGCCATGCCGACCCATGCAGAGGTGCTGGCCCCACAGACCCTCTTCGAGGACGTTCGGGTCTGGGACGGAACGAGAGACACGCTCAGCGAGCCGATGAAAGTGCTGATCCAAGGGAATCTGATCCGAGAGGTCTCAACGACCGCGGTGGCGGCCGAGGGAGCGATCGTCATCGACGGAGGTGGCCGGACGCTCATGCCGGGGCTCATCGAGAGCCACGTGCACCTGAACTACCAGCACATGATCGGTGGCTACGACACCATCGAGCTCCGCGACTGGCAGGAAATCGGCGCGATGGCCGCGGGCACGGCGCGCGCGCTCCTTCTCGACGGCTTCACGACGATTCGTGATCCCGGCGCATCGCTCACGGGCATCCGATCCGTGATCGACAGGGGCGAGATCATCGGACCGAGGCTCTACCAGGCCACGGCTGTGATCGGGCAGACCGGCGGTCACGGAGACTTTCGCCTCAAGGGACAGCGCCGGCTGGAGGACCGGACCACCTTCCGGGCTGGCGAGCTGGGCATGACCCACATCGTCGACGGGAGGGCCGCAACGCTCAGCGCCGCGCGCCAGAACCTCGCGAACGGAGCGAGCTTCCTGAAGATGATGATGGGCGGAGGGATCTTCTCATCGAAGGATCCACTGCACTCCCGGCAGAGCTCCGACGAAGAGATCCGCGCCGTGGTCGAAGTCGCGGCAGCGTGGGACACCTACGTCACCGCGCACATCTATCTGCCCGAGCACGCCCAGCGGGCGATCCGACTCGGCCTCAAGGAGATCCTCCACGTTCCGTTCCTCGATCGCGAGACGGCGAAGGTCTTCGTCAAGAACGGCGTCTACTACAACACGCAGCTCTCGGCTTCGAAGCCCGAGTCCCTCGAGGTGATCTTCGGGCCCGAGGAATCCGTGAACAAGGCCAAGGCCCGGGTCGCGCAGAAGGGCATGGCCAACGTCGTGAAGATCCTGAAGGACATGCCGGAGCTGATGGCGTTGACCGTCTTCGGTGTCGACATCGTCACGGTCTCGCCGGAGGACGCGCGCCGCAACAGGGACTACGAGATGTATTTCTGGGCCGAGAACTTCGGCAACCTGTCTGCGCTGAAGTCGATGACTTCGATCGGCGGGAAGGTCGCAGCTCTCACCGGCAAGTGGAACCCGTATCCGGATGGCCCTCTCGGCGTCGTCCAGAAGGGATCCTACGCCGACCTGCTGATCGTCGACGGGAACCCGCTCGAGGACATCACTGTTCTCGGCGCGAGCGCCGACCAGTACGGCGCACCGGGCCGTGCAGCAGGAGAGATCGAGACGATGCGCCTGATCATGAAGGACGGCGTGATCTACAAGAACACGCTGGACTGAGCACGACGACCAAGGGGAAGGGCCGTCCCATGGCTTCGAGCAGAACTGGCTGTCCGTCGGCCTCGGCGTTCATCTCGGTCCCCACTCGCGCGCACGCTTGGCCCGCGTTCTTGGGACGGACAGCTAGGCGCGCGTTCGCGGAACCGGTCTAGGGCCCGTCCAGGAACACCGTGCCGTCCGTGCCGTCGGCGTAGAAGCCGTCGCCGCCGGTGGTCGTCACGTTGGCCGGGGGTAGCGTGTTCTGCTGCGAGGCGTGGATGGCCACGCGCCCGCCGCCGCCGCCGACGTTGTTGAAGCCTGCCGTGGTGCCACCGTTCGCGGAGATCGCCCCGGTGCCGTTCACGATCCGGGCGTCGACATCGACGCTACCGCCGGAGCCCAGTCCCGACTGGGACGACGGGGCCCCTCCGCCGTCGGCCCGGATGGCGCCGTCGACGACCAGCGCGTCGACCACGAGGTAGACGCGGCCGCCGCCGCGCCCGCCGTCGGTGTTGCCGGTGGCGCCGCCGCCGCTGCCGAGGTCGCGCGGGAAGGTCTCCGAGCCGTAGGTGGGGTTGGTTGCGCCCGACAGTTCTCCGCCCAGACCGCCGTAGCTACCGCCCGCGCGTGCGGCCGCACCCGTCGCATTGCCGAGCGTCCGGCCGGGCGAGTTGAAGCCCTGACCGCCGAGGTAGCCCTTGGCGCTGACGTCGATCGACGAGGACGCGTCGATCTCGATCGTGTCGGCCTCGATCACGAGATCCGGCTCGTAGTCGAGCGTCGCCGGCGGGTGGGTCAGCAGCGAGTCCTCGGTCAGCGACAGCGTTCCCATGACGATCAGCGGGTCGGCGAGGGTGACGTGCGCGCCGCCTCGCAGTCGCACGTCGTCGAACCGCCACTGGCCGGTGTAGGTGGCCCCGATCGCCGCGACGTCGCCGAACGCGATGCCGTTCTCGTTGGGCGTGATGACGGTGATCTCGCTCGCGGTGTTGCCGACGATCTCGAACGTCTCGTCCTGCGTCGCGTCCGGGTTCAAGCGGATGCCGACCAGCCCGTCCGGGAGGACCGTCACCCCGCCGTCCAGCGTCAGGCTGGCCGCGGTCACCGCCTGGGCGAGGCCCGGTCCGATCGGGAGCAGGGGGGTCGGTGCGGGGCCGGTCGTTCCCGCCGCCTCGCCCGAATCGATGATCAGCTCGCCGTACGGCTGGCTGCCGAGGTTCCAGTACACGGTGCCCGCGCTGGCGCCCCGCGTGTCGTAGAAGCCGACGCCGCGCGCCGCGGTGACGTTGCGACCGCCGGAAAGGTCCGAGGTCGGGTCGAGGAAGTCGGCCTCGATCGCCACGCGCCCGCCGCCGCCACCGACGTTGTTGACGCCGTCGAGGTTGCCGCCGTCGGCCGAGACCGTGCCGTCTCCGGCGATCCGGGCCGTCGTGATCCAGATGGAGCCGCCGGCGCCCATTCCGGAGGTGGAGAGCGGTCCGCGTCCTCCGTCGGCGCGGATCGCACCATCGACGACGACCGCGGAGGCCGCGTCGATCCGGATGAATCCGCCGCCGTGGCCGCCATCGGTATTGCCAGTGGCGCCGCCGCCGCCGCCGAGCGCGGTGGGTCGACGCGGGTCGCCGTAGACGTTCGCGGGCGTGCCGCTCCGGACCGCACCGGACCCACCGTGGCTGCCGCCGCTCTGGGCCGCCGCACCGCCGACCCCGCCGAGCGTGATGCCGGGGGAGTTGAACCCGAGTCCGCCGCTGTATCCGCGACCCGACACGTCGATCGCACTGCCGGGCTCGACGATGACCTCGTCCGCGGTGATGGAGAGTCCCGTCAGCTGGCCCTGCGGATGTGACAGCACCGAGCTCTCGGCGAGAGTCAGGCGGCCCGTCAGCTCGAGTGCGTCGGTGGCGACGACCTGGATGCCGCCGCGCAGCGTCACGTCGCGGAACAGCACGCCGGCCGGCAACGGGGTCGAGTCGGCCGGGTGCGGTCGACCGAACGCGTCCAGGATCAGGTCGCCCTGCGCCTGTCCGGGTCCGCGGAGGAACACGGTGCCGGCGCCGCCGTCCGCGTAGAAGCCGTCGCCGCCGCGGGCCGAGAGCTGCGTCGGAGCCAATGCGTTCTGCTCGCCTACGTACAGCGCGACGCGGCCGCCTCCGCCACCGGCGTTGTCCACGCCATCCCGGTTGCCGCCGTCGGCCGAGATCGCACCGCTGCCGGTGGCGATCCGGGCATCGACCCAGACGCTTCCGCCTGAGCCCAGCCCGGCCGGTGAGCCCGGTCCGAAGCCGCCGTCCGACCGGATGGCGCCGTCGAGGAGCAACGTGTCGACGAAGAGTCGGATGCGTCCGCCGCCGGCGCCGCCGTCGGTGTTGCCGCTGGCGCCACCGCCGCTGCCGAGCGTGACCGGCATCTCGGTCGAGCCGTAGACCGGTGCGGATCCGTTGCCGCCGCCGAGACCGCCGTGGCTGCCGCCGGTCTGCGCGACCGAGCCGGCCGCCTGGTCCAGCGTCCGCCCCGGCTCGTTGAAGTCCTGGCCGGCGCGGTATCCAAGGCCGGAGACGTCGATCGACGAGTCCACCTCGACGTCGACGGTCGTGGCCGTCACGTCGAGCGCTGCTTCGTAATCGTCCGTCGTCCGCGGGTGCGTGAGGATCGAGCTCTCCTCGATCGCGAGCAGGTCGTCGACACGGAGCGGGTCGGCCATCGCCAGTCGCGTACCGCCTCGCAGGCGCAGCGTGTCGAAGCGCCATGCGCCTGCGTAGTTGGCTCCGACCGAAGCCACGTCGGCGAACGCGACGCCGTTCTCGTTCGGCGTCGCCACGGTCACGACGGTGTCCGTGTTGCCGACGATCTCGAACGTCTCGTTCTGCGCGAGGTCCGGGTTCAGCCGGATTCCGACCAGGGCGTCCGGGTGGATCGCGACCCCGCCGTCGAGCGTCAGCGTGGTGGCATCGGCCGCTTGCGCGACGCCCGGGCCGATCGGGAGCAACGGCGTCGCCGGCACCTGCGTCGTGGCCAGTCCGGCGTCGAAGATCAAGTCGCCGAAGGGCTGACCGCCGACGTTCCAGTACACCGTGCCCGCCGTGGCGTCGGTCGCGTCGTAGAACCCGGATCCCTGCTTGGCCGTCACGTTCCGGCCGGCGGCGAGGTCCGCGCCGGCGTCCACGAAGTCGGCCTCGATCGCGACGCGTCCACCGCCACCGCCGACGTTGTTGACCCCGCCGAGGTCGCCGCCGTCCGCGGAGATCGTGCCGTTGCCCGCGATGCGGGATGTGGTGATCCAGACCGAGCCTCCGGCGCCCATGCCGGCCGGGGAGGCAGGTCCGACTCCGCCGTCGGCACGGACCGCGCCGTGGACGACGACGGCATCGCTGGCGACGATGCGGATCGCACCGCCGCCGGCGCCGCCGTCGGTGTTGCCGTTCGCACCGCCGCCGCCACCGAGCGCGGTGGGCTGGCGCGGGTTGCCGTAGGTGAGAGCCACCGACCTGCTGGTGTTCGCGGCTCCGAGCCCGCCGTGGCTGCCGCCGGCCTGGCTCGACGAGCCCGTCGTGCCGCCGAGGGTCGTGCCGGGCGAGTTGAAGCCGGTCCCAGGCGCGTAGCCGCGGCCCGTCGCGTCGATTGCGCTCCCCTCCTCGACGACGACCCGCGCCGCGGTGATCTGGAGCCCCGCCAGGTCGCCGTCAGGGTGCGTCAGCACCGAATCGCCGCGCAGCAGCAGGCGTTCCGTCAGCGTGATCGCGCCCTGGGCGATGACGCGAGCACCGTTCTGCAGCGTCAGCGACGAGAAGGACTCGCCCGGCGGAAGCACCAGGTTCGTGAACGGGCTGCCCGGGCCCTGGCCGTTGATGACCAGCTCGCCGGTCGCGTCGCCCTCCTGCAGCAGGAAGACCGTGCCGTTGGCCCCGTCGTCGCCGTAGAAGCCGTCGCCGCCGTCGGCCGTCAGCCCGGCCGGGTCGTAGGTCTCGATGTCCAGGTAGCGAAGCGCGACGCGTCCGCCGCCGCCGCCGACGTTGTTCGTGCCGCCGGTCGTTCCGCCGTCGGCCGAGATCGGACCGACGCCCGAGACCGTCCGGACGACGGCGTTGATCGAGCCGCCGGAGCCGAGACCCGAGGCCGAGCCGCCCACGGTGCCGCCGTTGCTGCGGATCGCGCCGTCGACGACGACGTTGATCGCGTTCAGCAGGAGAAGACCGCCGCCGTCACTGCCGTCCGAGTTGCCGCTGGCGCCGCCGCCGCTGCCGAGGGCGCCGGGGCTGGTCACGCTGCCGTAGACCGGGTTCGGGTCGGCGCTCGCGTTGCTTCCACCGAGCCCGCCGTGGCTGCCGCCGGCGTTCGCTTCGGATCCGAAGACGTTGCCCACCGTCCGGCCGGACTCGTTGAAGCTGCGGCCGCCGATGTAGCCGCGACCATCCAGGTCGATGGCGCTGGTGTCGTCGATCGTGAGCGTCCAGGCCGAGAGATCCAGCGAGTACTCGTCCGTGTCGGTCGTCTCGCGGTGCGTCAGCACGGCGCCGTTCAGCAGCTCGACATTGCGGAAGGCATGGGACCCGACCACCGTCAGCACGGCGCCGTCGACGCGCAGGTTCTCGTCATCGAACGCCGGGCCGATCAGCTCCTGGTCCGTCGTCACCACGTTGACTGGCACGCCGGTGGCGAACGTCGCGTTGCCGGCCGGGTCGCCGGTGGGCAGGCCGCCCGACTCGGGCAGCGCTTCGCGGTTGCCCGCGCTGTCGACGCCGAGCGTGGCGAACTCGTAGGTGCCGTCGCCGCCCATCCTCGTGCCGTCGAACACGATCGTGCCGGTCGACCCCGCCTGCGGCGTGTAGAGCCCGTCCGGGTTGCCGCCGGCCTCGTCGGTGTAGCGATTGAAGGTGCCGTGGCCGTTGCGCCGGAAGTAGAGCTCGACGTGGTCCAGATCGCCGGCGCCCGACGTCACCTCGTAGCTGACGGTGACCGTGGCCCCGGCGCCGGGGTTCGAGACGGCCGTCACCATCGTCTCCGGCGGCGTGATGTCGGCCCCGGTGATGAAGATCGGCACCGGGGTCGAGGGCGTCTCGTTGCCCGCCGCGTCGAGTGCGTAGGCGCGCAGACTGACCTCGGGGTCGAGCAGGCCGAACGGGACCTCGACCTCGAACGAGCGCCCCGTGGACTCGGCCGGCGGGGCGACGACCTCGGTCAGGGTCTCCGAGATGGCGCCGGTTACTTCGAGGCGAAGCTCGGTGACGCCGACGCCGTCCGAGCCGATCACGTCGACGGTGATCGTGTCGCCGAAGTTGTAGAGCGCGTCCGGGGCCGGGCTGACGATGCCGACCGTCGGCGCGGTGGCGTCCACCAGGTCGAGCGACCGGAGGGCGGGCGTCGACGTGGACGCGTTCGAGTCGGTGGCGGTCGCGACCAGGTTCAGCGTGCCGGGCACCGGCGCGTCGTCGGGCACCGGGATCGTGAAGACCAGGTCCGTCGATGCCTCGGGCGGCGCGACCGGACGGGTCTCCTGGTAGCCGAACGCACCGGTCACCTCGAGATCGACGGAGGCGACGCCGCCGCCCAGGTCCGCCGCGCGGACGGTGACGGAGACGACGTCGCCACGCTCGTAGTCGGCGCCGGCGGCGGGAGAGAGGAACTCGACCGTCGGCGGGGGGTCGCTCGCCTCGACGGTGATCGAAACGGTGGCCGGCAGGACGCCGGGCTCGGTGGGGACACGCGCGACGATCGTCGTGCTGCCGGACCCGAGCGCGGTGACCAGGCCCGAGCCATCGACGCTGGCGACGCTCGCGCTGCCGGTCTGGAAGGTCAGGCCGGCCGGGGGGGCGCGGGACCCGTCGCTGTAGACGCCGTCGACGACCAGCGTGCGCTGCTCGCCGAGGAACGTGAAGGCGATCGACGTGGGATCGACCTCGAGCGACACCAGCGTGACGATGTCGACGTCGAAAGGAACCCCCTGCGACGTCCCGTCGAACGTGACCGTGACGTCGCCGGTTCCGAGCGCGATCGCGACGGCGCGGCCCGAGCCGTTGACCGAGAGCGCGGCCGTGTTCGAGCTTTCGAACGACGCGTCCTCGGTGACGTCGATCCGGGCCCCGTCGTCGTAGACGGCGGTGACGGCGAGGTCGGCCGACTGGCCGGCGACATCGAAGAGCAGGGTCGGCGGGGCGACCTCGAGCGCCACCAACGCGGGCGGGGCCGGGACGGTCGCCGCGGCCGGCGCGCTCGGGTCGACGGCGACCGACAGGTCGATCACGACGGCCTGCACGAGGTCGCCCACCTCGGCGGCGAGTTGCGTCGAGAAGCGGCCCGCGGCGTCGACGCCGGTCGAGATCTGCAGGCCCTGCGAGAGGTTCGCGATGATCACCTGGCTGCCGGCGGGCGCCACGCCGGCGATGCCGACCAGGCCCCGCTCCGGCGGAGCCAGCGGGTCGAGCAGCGGCGGCGCGGGCGGACCGCCGGTCCCGGCGGCATCGAGGATCTCGAACACGAGGAACGAGCGGGGGTCGACCGGGTCGTTCTGGTTGCCGAGCGGGTTCGTGGCCAGCAGATAGAGCCGGTGCTCGCCCAGCGAGAGGTCGGTCGTGTCGAGCGTGAACGGTGCGAAGCCGGTCGCCAACGGAACGCCGGCCGGGTCGTCCAGCAGGAAGGCCACGTCGGTGATGCCCAGCGGGTCCTCGATGGTCGCCGCGATCGGAACCTCCGCGCCCTTCACGAAGCGCACGCCGTCCGGCAGGTCGCCGAAGTCGACGACCGGGCGCGACGGGTTGATCGCCAGCTCGAAGGAGAACTCGTCCTGTCCGAGCTGGCCCAGCCCGTCCTCGACCTCGGCGCGCACGGTGTGCGGGCCCAGAGGCAGGTCGGTCGTGCGCAGCACCGCCTGGTAGGGCGGCAGCGTCGTCGTCGCGAACGGTAGCCCGGCGCCGTCGAGGAAGAAGCGGACGATGCGGCCCGACGAGCTGACGACGTCGGGCGTCAGGTCGATCGAGATGCCCTGCAGCGCCGGGACCGCGGGGTCCTCGGGAAGCTGCACGATCGGCGGGACGCCCGTCGTCGAGAGCGTGAAGTCGAGCGTCGCGTCCGCGCGGTTGCCGGCCACGTCGTAGGCCGCGGCCAGGAATCGGTACGTGCTGCCCGGATCGAGCAGCGCCGAGTCGACCGCGAACAGACAGGGCAGTGTGGTCTGGTCGAAGACGGTCTTCTGGTCGATGAACTCGATCTCGGCGTCCGGGTCGGACACGTTCTCGAGCCGCACCTCGACGCGCGCGACGCCGCTGCCCTGGTCCGTGGGGTAGGCGTCGAGCTCGACCAGCTGGCCCGGGATGACCTCGAGCGGATCCACGGGCGGCTCGATCGACAGCGACAGGATCGGCGGATCGATGTCGTCGATGGACGACGTGGTCCGGAACGTGCTGGTCCACTCGTTCGCGAGGGGATTGCCCTCGAGATCCCGGATGTCGTCGGACAGGAAGACGGTGAACTTCGTGTTGCCGTCGAGGCGGTTCGACGCAGTTCCGAAGACCTGCCAGATTGCGATCGTGCGTTCGCTCAGCTCGACGAAGCGGAGCTGGCCGGGCACCTGCTCGCCGGCGTCGTCGATGACCTGGAAGGACCCGCCGTTGATGGACGTCTCGTCCATCAGCTCGCTGAAGAAGGCCGTCACGGCGGAGTCCGTGCTGATTCCGAACGCGTTGGCGAACGGCAGCACCGACACGATGGGGATGCCGTCGGGGCTCTCTCGCGGCGGCGGGAAGTGGCCGACGATGCAGCCGATGTTCCCGACCTGGACCTCGAGCGCGATGTTCTGGTCCGAGATCCCGATGCACGAGCTGATCGGACCGCTCGTCAGCGGCAGCACGGTGAACGACTCGCGCACACGGTCACCCGGGAAGACGTGGCCGAATGCGCGGACCTCGGGCCCTTCGACGTCCTCGCAGACCGGATCGTCGTCGGCCGTCGCGCCCGGCTCGCAGCGCACGAGCTTCGCGTCGGCGCCCACGTTGAGCTCGAGGCTCGAGTACAGCGCGGGGGCCTCGCCGGTGTTCGTGATCTCGACGACCAGCTCGTAGGGGTCGAGCGCGAGCACCTCCGGCGGGTGGAATACGCGCACGTCGAACGTGGGCGGTCCCTTCACGGCGACAGTCGTGTTCGCGCCGCCGCTGAACGGGATGGCCTCGTCCGCCGGGATGCCGGGCCCGGTGATCTCGCCGGAGAACTCGACGCGCACCGGCTGGTCGCCGATCTCGTCGCCGCGGACGATGAACTCGCGCTCGCCCTGGCCCGGGGACGCCGCGGTGCCCGGCAGGATGTCCCCGAAGCGCACTACGCCGTCGGCCGGCAGCGTCGCGCTGAGGCCGCCCTGGGGGAACGTGATCATCGCCCGCACGTCGGCGAGCGTGAAGATCCCCGAGATGTTCATCAGCAGCAGGCGGACCGAAAAGAACTCCTTCAGGGTCTTGATGTCGCCCTCGATGATGATGACGCCCGGAATCGGGACGAATCCCTGGGGCGCACCGGGCGGATTGATCTCGGTGATGATGATCTCGGTGTCGGGAATCTTCGGTGAGCCGCCCCCCGTCACCCGACCCGTCTTGAACTTCGGGTTCTCGAACCCCTCCTCGGGCTCGGCCTTCGGCACCACGAGCGGGATCGCGAACGAGACCGGCTCCTTCGCGATCGTCAGCACGATGTTGAACGAGGAGACGTTGAAGTTCTCGGGGTCGTCCAGGTCGATGACGCCGTCCTCGACCAGCGTCTCCACCTCTTGCACCGTCAGCGGGCGGCTCGTGACGCTGGCCACCACCACCTTGTCGAGCGACAGCTGGGTGATCGAGATCTCCTTCGACTGCTCGTTGCCGAAGTCGTCGGTCGCCGTGACGGTGAAGGTGTTGACGGAGTTGCTCTTCAGCGGAATCTGCCCGAAGTCGAAGCGGCCCTCCGAGTCGGCCGTGACGGGCCCGCGCATCTGCGGCCCGGACAGCGTGATCGTGGGCTCCGCGGAGGCGCGCAGGCCGAGCCCCGCGAGCACGACCAGCGCGGCCAGCAGCAGCGAGACGGCATTGACTCGAGCCCGGGCGCGCATGGCTAGAGGGGCTCCTCCAGCGGCGAGGCGCCGAACAGCGAGAGCTGGATCTCGCGCTTGGCCCAGAACTCCCGACCCGAGCCGGGGTCGATCATGCGGGTCTTCAGGATCGCGGTCTTGCCCAGCGTGCGTTCGCTCGCGAAGCCGGCGATGAAGATGTTGCCGCGGTCGGGGCGCCGGGTGACCGGCAGCTCGCGACCGGCCACGACGAGCCGCACCTCGCGGACGTTGGCCCCGAACCGCCCGACCACGGACAGATTGAAGGGCTGGAAGCCGTCCGGCGTCGACACGACGTATCGCGCCTCGTGCGCGTCGAGCTCGATGTCCGTCGGTCGGTTCAGGCCGACCTTCAGCAGGAAGCCCCGCTCGTCGAGGTCGCTGTTGCTCGTGATCGGTCCGCCGGCGAGGATGCGCTCGAGTTCGTCGGCGGTCAGCAGGAAGACCTCGCCCGCGTTCCAGTCGGCGAACAGCATGTGTCCGTTCGCGTCGACCGCGATGCCCGACCAGCGCCGCCCGTCGATCCGGAGGACTTCCTTCACGATGGCGCCGCCGCCTGGCGTCTCCGGCGGCAGCAGCGCGTAGAGCACCTCTTCGTCGGACAGGTAGAGGGTGCTGGGGCCGTCTTCCAGCGCGTTGCGACGGTCGACCTCGAGATCGGACGGACCGGTGAAGCGGAAATCCTCGTGGTCGGCGTAGGGCTGGCCGACGATGCGGTCGCGCTGGCCGGCCGCAAACCCGGGGTGGTTGTCGATCAGGTGGACCGGCAGGCGCAGCACCCGGTTGGGCGCGATGCTGCCGTTGAAGCGCCGGTTGCCGTCCCGGTTGGCGATGAACAGGTCCTCGACCAGGCCGTAGGTGGTGTCCTCGTAGGACCCGATGTCCATCGCGACCGGAGCGGCTGCGCGCGAGACCCCGAGGAGTGAGCTGTAGTAGTTGATCGTCCCCACCAGCTCGCGCGTGACCGGATCGCCGAAGAAGCGGAACATCCGGCCGCCGAAGCGCGAGTTCGAGCTGGAGTTGTTCAGGTAGACACGGCCCTTGGAGTCCAGCGCGATCACGGCAGAGGGGAAGCCGGCACTGGTGGGCTCGGGGTCCGTCGGGCCCATCAGATGGTCCCGGAACAGATACCCGGCCTTCGGGTTCTCGGCGTCGCCGGCCGTGCGGATGAACGCCCGCCAGTATTCCGGCCGCCAGTCGGTCTCGAACTTCGGCGCCAGGCCGATCCCGGTGGCCTGCACCCGCTGCACCGGGAAGCCCGGCGGGCCGACGTGGATCGCCGGTACGACGTCGGCGACGAAGCGCGTGCCCACGGCGGCCAGCGCCGCCGCGCTCTCCTCGCTGCCGTCTCCGATCGCCCAGTCCCGCTCCGCCATCGCGAGGCGGACGCGGGCCTCGGCCGAGTCGGGCGCGGGGGCCAGCCGGGAGATCGGGCGCAGGATGCCGTCGAAGAAGTCGTACTGGATCTCGTCGCCTTCCTTGCGCACGAAGTACGGCGGCGACAGCGGGCTCGGGATGACCTTGATGCCGTCGCGCACCTGGATCGACGCATCGGCGACGTCCGCGGCGGCTCCGAACACCTCGGCGGTCGTGCCGAGCACCTGGCGGGTGAGCCGGCCCTTCGTCTTCGGCGCGTTCTTGCGAGGCTCCGCGACCTCGGAGAGCTGCGCGTTCTTGGCCTGGGCGCCACTCCGCCGTTGGTTGACCTTGGAGCGCTCGTCAGCGATCTCACCCTGGGCTCGCTGCGACTCGTAGATCTGCTTGCGGATGGTCTCCGACTCCGCATCCACTCGGCCCTTGGCGTCGACGTAGCGCTGGAGCTCCTCGGGACTGATCAGCGTGTTCCGGTCGAGGGCTTCGTCGACGGCGTCGGTGATCTCACGATTGACGCGTCGCGAGGCGTCGAGCCGCTCGTTCGCGAAGTCGAGGTAGCCATCCACCAGTTCCGCGAGTTCGGAGGGGGTCGACACCCCCGGTACGCCGATCACTCGCGGAGGCTCGCCGGGCTTCTTGATGATCGTGGCGATGAACTCCGTCCGAACGACCGGAGACGTGTCGGGGACGCGCGGGTCGACGTGGTTGTCGCGCGAGAAGTCGAAGACCACCGATCGGACGACGTTGTCCTGTTCTGCGATCGCGCGGAACGCATCGTCGAGCTCCGCGGATTGGCGCGTCAGCGTCTTCAGGTTGGCTTCCTGGATGCGTTCGATCCTAAGGCCCGTCTCGAGCTGGTAGGCGTTCCTCGCGGCGGCCTTCAGGTGGGGCTCGGCTTGTGCATAGGCCTCGGCGCCGGCGATCGACCGCAGGCGTTCTCCGACGCCGCCGAACGGCTGATCGAGCGCGGCGACGGTGGCGTCGGGCCCCAGGTTCCGAGCGAAGCTGTCGCGGATGTGCTGGTCGAGCACCTCCATCAGCTCCGTGTGCCGGCGGAGCTTGAACGTCAGCTCTTGGATCGACTGCTCGAGCGCGACACGCGCCCCGCGGAGCTCGCGCTGCATTCCCTGGAGCTCGCGCGTGACGCCGTCCTGGACCATCAGATCGTCGGTCAGCGCCGCGTAGCGGGCCTGGAGCGTCGCGATCTCCGCCTCCGTCGCGAGGATCTGGGCCTGGATCACGCCGTTGGGGACGGACGCTCCGAAGTCGAGCGCGGACTTGGTCACCGCCGTCGAGCCGCTGGGCGGCCGCAGGCCGAAGTCCTGGTAGACGAGCTCGATCGGATAGACCTCGCGCTGGCCCTGCGATCCGATGCTGCGCGTGAAGAAGCTGTCGTACATCTGGATCGTCGAGATGCGGAAGAAGCTGTCTCCTTCCGGGAGCGCGTCGGCGCGGATCACGAACTGGCGCACGGTGTCGCTGTCGCGGACCGGCAGCGAGATCTGCGACAGCAGCGTGCCCGTCTGCAGGTTGGTGTCGTCGGCCCTCGAGAAGCGCCAGAGGTGGTACTCGAACTCGAAGAACTGCGGGTTGATGCCCGGGCCGAAGAGATCCGCCAGGTCGCTCAGGCCTCGAACGTACGGCAGCACGCTCGTCGTGCCGGCTTCGCGGGCGTTCTCGACGGCGATGTCCGACGTGGAGCGCTGGAACTTGATGGTGATCTTGTCCTCGGACCCCGGAAGCCGCGACACGGCAAAGCTGTCCGCGATGGGTGCCTCCGGTCGCACCGAGTTCCGCGTGCCGGGGATGACCAGCGTCGAGTACATCTTGGCCATGATCCCGAGCGCCAGGCCGGTCGCGATCGCGGTCCCGGCGGCGAGGAGGAATGCCCCGGTCAACAGCGCCGCGGCCCCGCCGCCGATCACGAAGAAGATCGCCGTGATGCCCAACGCGACCGCTGCGGCAATGGCCGCCCCCTTCGCGTCCGGCAGCGAGTTCCACAGGAAGTCGGTCCAGCTGTCGGCGGGCGGGTTGTTGGCGTTGGGCAGGATCTCCTCGCCTTCCGGGGCCTCCTGCGCGTGGGCCGGGCGTGCGACGAGCAGGCCGAGCACGGCCTTGGCGAGGGCATGGAGATGAGCGCGCTCCTGCTCCTCCGGCGTTCCGATCCCGGCCAGTGCATCGCCGTCGCCCCGGAAGAGCTGGCCGGCCGCAGCGCCTTCGGCGCCGGCGCTCTCGAGCAGGCGGTCCACCGCCGCGTCGATCTGCACCGCGTGGCGCGCGATGAAGCTGGTCGTCAGCAGGTAGGCCTGCAGTGCGTTCATCGGCGTCGCCGACGTCAGGATCGGCGGCAGCGGCGACAGCGACGTGCCCTGGTTGAAGAGCAGGATCGGCAGCGCGGACCGCGGATCACCGGGGTTGGCCCAGGCCTCGTCCACCCCCTGCTGGAGCCTCGCCAGCGACCCTTCGTAGTCGAACTCGAGCGCGAAGCCGACGAAGCCGTCCAGGTTGCCGAGCAGCGTGCCCAGGTCGTAGACGTGGCCTTCCTGCCAGCGCCGGGCGATGACCTCGAGGCCGACGGGACTCAACGTGAAGAGCCCGTCGTCGGTCATCAGCGGGTTCAGCTGGTTGCCGGCCTCGTCGCGCACGCCCATCTCGTCCGTGCCCAGCGCGAGGATCGTGTCCGCGACCAGCGCCTTCGCCTGCTCGAGGTCGAGTCCGCCGGCGACGCTGCCCAGCCCGCGATCGAGCACGCTGGCGACCGTGGCCGCGCGCGGGATCGATCCGCCGGGATTGAAGGGCCGTGCGAGTGCGTCGAGCTCGAACGGGTCCTCGAACGCGACGCGCTGGTTCTCGAGCACCGTCAGCTCGGTGCGGCGGATGCCGTAGTTCTGCGTGTGGAAGACGAGCGTCTGCGGCCCCGACGGAGCGCCGACCAGTTCGAACTTGCCGTTCTCGTCGGTCACGGCCTCGGCGTCGCTGCCGTTGACGCGGACCCGCGCGCCGACCAGCGGCTGGCCGGTGAAGCTGTCGAGGATGGTGCCGGAGATCGCCGATGCGCCGCGGCGCACGTTGAACCCGATCACCGACGGGACCGAGCGGCCGGCCTGCTGGACGCGGACGCGGCGCGCGCCGAGCTCCGCATCGGGCAGCACCTCGACGATGGCCTTCAACGAGGTGGGTGACAGCACCTCCACCTCGAGAACGTCGATGCCGGCCCCGAAGCTCGGCTGCGCGGCGCCCTGCTCGAAGGCCGTATCCTGGCCCGTCAGCAGGACCTCGAGCACGACGCCCTGTCGCCCGATGGCCGGATCCATCCCGACGACCAGCGGCCCGAGACCGGCGTCGCCCGGACCGGCCGCGATCTCGCCGACGATCGAGCCCGAGATGCCCTGGCGGTTCTGGAACGTCGGGCTCTGCACCGGATCGAGCACCAGGTCGAGCGCGTCGAGCGGCGGCGCGGACTCGGTGACGACGATCTGCGCCGTGGTCTGCGCGAAGTCGCGCCCGTCGCTGACGTCGAAGACGACCTCGTAGCTGCCGGCCTGGTCGAAGTTCGGGCGGAAGCGGAACACGCGGTCGATCTCGTCGAAGACCGCGTTGTCGATCGCGAGCCCCGGCGCGGAGAACACCAGCGGATCTCCGTCGTCGTCGGCTCCGGTGATCTCGAAGCGCAGCTCGCGTCCCTCGGCGACCTCGAACGGGCCGACCGGGTCGATCGTCGGGCCGGCGTTCGGGCGCACCACTTCGACCGTAAGCACGCTGGCCGCGCGCATTCCGGCGAACGAGGCCTCGAAGCCGACGTCGTAGGTGCCTTCCTGACCGTCGTCGGGCGTGAACGCGAACCTGCGGCCGGCTAGCGTCGCGTTGGCCGGCAGCGGGACGGCGCGGAAGCCGGCTCCGGCGTAGTTCGCGCGCGCATCCACCTCGAACGTCTCGCCGACCAGGATCTGGACGGTGCCGCTCGGCGCTTCGACGACGAGCGGGTCGGCGACGACGTCCAGCGGATAGGTCTGCGTGTCGAACCCACCCGACGGGTCGGCCACGCGGACGGCCACGTCGACCTGGCCTACGGCCGCCAGCGGCGCGTCCCACGAGATCTCGCCACTGCCCGGGTCGATCGCCATGCCGAGCGGCGCGGCCTCGGCGAAGCTCCAGGAGAGCGTCTCGCCCTCCTTGTCGAATGCGTCGGCGTCGTAGTCGTAGCCGTCGCCGACTCGGGCGTACCGCACCGGGATGGAAGTGATCTTCGGCGGGCGGTTGTATGCGGCCACGTCGACGCTGAAGGCCTGCACGCCGTAGGCGCCGAGCGGGTCGGTCGCGCGGACCTCGACCGGATGCGGGCCCACCTGGGGCTCGGTCGGACGCCAGGAGATGAAGCCCGTCTCGGGCACGATCGCCATGCCTTCCGGCGCGGTCTCGAGCGAGTAGGTGACCTCCTCGCCCTCGGGGTCCTCCGCCGCGACGTCGTAGTAGTAGAGGTGGAGCTCGAGCCCGGTCGTCAGCGGCTCGGTCGTGATGAACGGAGCGAGGTTGCCGTCGCCCAGCTCGGTGGGCGTGACCTCGCAGGCCTGGCACGGCTCTGCCTCGGCGCCCGAGGCCGCGATCGCGATGACCGTGTACGAGACCGGCACGCCGATCTCGAGCCCGAAGTCCGCGAACGCGGGATCGAGAACCTGGCCGGCCCGCGTCGTGGCGGTGGGGGTGGTGCGCTCCACGCGGTAGAACGCGGCTCCGTCGACCGGCGCCCACGACACGTTCACCTTGTCGTTCTTCGCGCGGCAGCGGAGCGCGCCCACGGCCGTCGGCGCCGGGCCGTCGTCTCCCTGCGAGCGCGGCGTCGCGTCGCAGAAGTCGGTCGGGCTCGACTCGACGCCGCCCGGGCTCACCGCGGTCAACTGGTAGGAGTGCATCGTGCCGTTGGCGACGGGCAGGTCCTGGTACGCGGTCTCGGCGACCTCGGCGATCTGGTCGACGCCCGGCAGTCCGTCGTCGATCGAGCGGTAGACCCGGTAGGTCGCCGCCCCCTGGGACGGCTCCCACAGCAGGTCGACCTTGCCGTTCTTGCCGCGGCAGACCAGCTGCTGCGGGGGCTCCGGCGTGTCCTGGTTGACCGCGAAGCCCGCCGAGGACTCGCCGGGAACGCAGCTCGGGGTACCCGCGTACTCGCGCCCTTCGGCGTCGAAGGCACGCACCTCGTACTCCGGCACCTCGGTCAGGTCCGCGACCGGATCGACGAAGCGCGTCTGCCGCGTGTCGCTGATCGGCGCCGCGTCCCCGTCGCCCAGCGCCCGGTAGACGCGGTAGCCCTCCGCGCCGACGTCGTCGCTCCAGCTCAACTCGATCGCATCGCCGGCCACGCGACACGACAGCTCGGAGAATTCCTCCGGCGGCTTCTCGCAGGCGGCTAGGAGCAGGCAACAGACGAGCAGGAGCCCCGACCGCGGTCGGAGGCTTCCGGGGAGCTTCAGCATGGGATCCGCGAACGGGTGAGGTGCCGCGCGGGGTTACACGCGGTGGACTGCAAAGAGGAATCTACGCTGACGGCGCTCCTAGGGTCAAGTACTGAGCGAAATCTCCCCCAGGGGGCGTAACCCGACCGGAGAACCGGCCACTCACTTCTCTGCGTCCCCGATGTGAGAGGAAGTGACAATGACCCGCCGACTGCTGTTGATCCCGACTCTGATTCTGCTGCTGACGCCGACCCTAGGGTTGCTGGCGCCGGCTGCCCACGCGATTTCGTTCGGGGCTTTCGGACCCAATGGAGAGGGCGGGCGCGTCAACGGGCAGACCCTGACCATCGGGGCGACCGGTGCCGTCGAGCAACTCGACGCGTTCCTCGCGATCGACGGGCAGGACCTGAACGGTGCGACGCCCGGCGTGGCCGCGCAGCTGTCGGTGGATCCGCTGCCGGCCGGCCTGACGGTGGAGATGACTCCGTTCCTGTCGGGCGACTCGACGGACCTGATCCTCCGCTACCTGATCTCCAACGACACCGGTGCGGCGCTGGACGGCGTGACCTTCCTCTCGTTCATCGACGCCGAGATCGACGAGCCGCCGTTCTTCGACGAGTTCGCCGACGTGACCGGGCCGCTCGGCCCCGGCCAGGGCTGGGAAGTCGACGAGCCGGGCTTCGTGTTCGGGGACCTCTTCGACAACCTGCGGGACGGTCAGCTCGATGGGACCAACGGGGTCCAGCAGTCCGCGCCCGACGACGTCGCCGTCGGACTGTCGTTCTTGCTGGGCAAGCTCGAGCAGGGCGAGTCGGGGATCATCGACATCCTGATCTCAGAGGACGGGGATGCCCTGCCCGGCAAGGTGGTGACGCAGGGCGACATCGACCTGGCGCCCCTTGAGACGATCACGTTCTCCGGACAGATCGTGGGGTCGGTGCCGGAGCCGGGGCTGGCAGCACTGACCGGGCTCGGCCTGGCGATCGCGGGGTGGTGCCGCCGCCGCCGCTAGACTCCGGCGACCCAGTCTGCCGGAGGGCTCCCCTTGTTCATCGCGATGAACCGCTTCCGCATTGCCGCGGGCTTCGAGGACGGCTTCGAGACGCTGTGGCGCGAGCGGGACTCGCACCTGGACGGCGTGCCCGGGGTCCGCGAGTTCCGGCTGTTGCGCGGCCCGAGCGGGGACAGCGAGACGCTGTACGCATCCCACACGGTCTGGGAGTCGCGGGCGGCCTTCGAGGCGTGGACCGAGTCCGACGCATTCAAGAAGGCCCACGCCCAGGCGCGCGCGCCGAAGGGCACCTACCTGGGTCACCCGCAGTTCGAGGGCTTCGAGGTCGTGCTCTAACCCTCGGTGCGGACCTCGGCCGATGGCGGCCGGTGGCGCGCGTACTGCTCGCGCACCCAGGCCACGGGGTCCTTGCGCGTCGGCCCTTGGGCCTGCTCCTCACTGCTCGCCATGAGAGATGGAGTTGGTGGAGGCGGCGGGAATCGAACCCGTCTCCGACTCAATGAAATCAGGGACTTACGTCCGAATCGGGTGCCTCCCGGGCCGCCTCGACGAATCACCCAAATCCAAGGTCATATGACCCAGGTGTTGGGTTGTGTGGGAGTTCGATTGCCGGCTGCGCAAGATCGCGATCCGCTAGGTCCTCCAGCCTGGCGGGCGTCGAACCCCCGACCCTGAGGCGGCAGGAACGAGATCATCGTGGCTCTCGACCGGGCATCGCGATCGCCGTCGCCGCTTCGGTGACGGCACGCAGGAAGCCTCGACGTTCTCCCACTCTCGTCTGCATCGCCGCTCCGTCGAGGAGCGCCGTCACGAGTCGCCCGCGAGTCGCGTACACGCTCGCCGAATGCCCCGGATCGATGCTCTCGAGCACGCGTTCGATCTCTGCGTAGAACGCGTCGTAGGTGCGCAGATAGACCGCCCGGATGTCGTCGCTCTGAGTCGCGAGGAACGTCATCGTTGCGAAGACGACACCCGATTCGCTTCGCCAACGGCCGAGCAGCGTGCGAACGATCCTTGCGAGCGCCTCCTCCGGCTCGGCGCCTCGAACCGCACGCTGCAGCGCCTCGATGTCCGCCGCGACTTCGGCCTCGATCAGCGCGGCCACGAGAGCCTGCCGGTTCGGGAAGTAGTACTGCAGATTGCCCAGTCGCATGTCGAGACTCGTGGCGAGCTGCCGCAGCACGAGGGCGTCGTACCCCTTCTCGACGAGGACGCTTCGGGCCTCTTCGAGGATGCGTGCGCGCGAAGCCTCACCCCGAGTCTGTCTCCGGACCGCACTCGTCATTCGAAGTCTCGGAAGTCCAGAAGGATCTTGCCGCGCTTGCCGGACATCCCTTGCCGGGCGAACGCCTGCGCCGCGTCCTTCAGCGGGAAGATGCTGTCGATCGTCTGAGAGAACGCGCCGGCCGCGATGAGAGTTCGAAGCTGTTCCATACGTGTCGCGTCGGTATCGTGCTCGAGCAGGAAGCCCCACCGGCGCCTCGAGAAGAGACTCCGCACCCACCCTGTCACGTCTCGATGAGGCATGGTCGAGACGTATAGCCCGTCTGTGCGAAGGAACGGTCGCGCGAGGGTGAATGAGAGCGAAGGCGCAGCATCGAAGACCACGTCGAACTGTCCCTCCGGCTTCGGCAGTTCTCCGTCGTCATACGCGAAGGCGCTCGACGCGCCGAGTGACATCGCGAACTCGCGCTGCGATGAGTGGCAAACCGCCGAGACTTCGGCACCGAGGTGCCGAGCCAACTGGAGGGCCGCCGTCCCGACGCTGCCGGTTGCGGCCGTCACGAGAACGCGGGCGCCTCGCTCGAGCTTTGCGATGCGTTCGAGTGCGTTGATCGAAGTGAGCGCCCCGCCCACGATGGAGGCGGCGCCTTCGAGCGACATGTTGGCGGGCACGACCGCGAGATTGCTCTCGGGCGTCGAAACGGCCTGGGCGTGATAGAAGGGGCCCCGAGTGATGTGGGTGTAGCCGAACACCGGATCCCCTTGCTTGATCTTCCGCCCATCGGTCTCCGCGATGCCCGCCATCTCGATGCCCGAGACGACCGGCGACTTCTTGAGCGCGCGCTCGACGGCCCGGCGGTGCTCACCGTTCGATGTCTCGAAATCGATGTAGCTCAAGCCGGCGTAGTGCACGCGGACTCGCAGCTCCCCGGCGCGGGGCTCGGGGATCGGTAGATCCACGAGCTTGCGGGTCGGCGGGGCGGACCCGGGCTCGGAATAGGAAAGGGTCAGTGCCTTCATCTCGCCTCCCTCGGGCAGGCTATCGCCCTTGCCGAAGTAGGTCAACGACCTATATTTAGGGCCGGAGGTCGATATGACGCAGATGACGAATCAGAACCCCGAGGCCGGAGAGGTCGCGCCGCTGATCGCGAAGCTGGCTGGCTACCTCGAGCAGGACATCGGCACCGCCCGCGCACTCCCGATGGAGATGTACACCTCGAAGGCACTCCTGGACGCCGAGCGCGAGCACGTCCTGAAGCGCGAATGGCTGTGCGTCGGCCGTCTCGAGCAGGTCGAGGCTCCAGGCGACTATTTCACGGTCGAGTTGCTCGGCGAACCCGTCGTCGTCGTGCGCGACCGTGAAGGCGTCCTGCGCGCGATGAGCGCCGTTTGTCGGCACCGCTACTACTCGGTGGTCGAGGGTGCGGGCAACGCCAAGGTGTTCAGCTGCCCCTACCACAAATGGGGATACGGTCTGGATGGCTGCCTCCGCGGCGCACCGCACATGGACGCCGTCGAAGAGCTCAGGAAGCGGGGTCAGTCCGATCGACTCCCGCAGCTCCCGCTCGAGACGTGGCTGGGCTTCATCTTCGTGAACCTGGATCCCGACGCCGAACCCCTGCTTCCGCGCCTTGCCGACGCGGAGCCCCACTGGAGCGCACTCGGCGTCGAAGAATGGCGGGTCTCGCCATGGGTCGACGAAGAGTGGCCCGGGAACTGGAAGCTCGCGATGGAGACCGCGCTCGAGGGGTATCACGTGAACGGCCTCCACCCCGAAACCTTCGCATCGTTCATGCCGAGTCGGGGGACGGCGTTCGAAGCGACATCCGAGCAGTGGACCCTCTTCCGGATGGAGACGGTGTTCAAAGGGGAGTTCGAGGTGTACCGCCCGTTCGCGGACCGGTTGACTGGAAAGGATCAGACCACCGTGCCCCAGTTCGGGTTCTTTCCGAACTGCGCGGTCTCGTGCACCCAGTTCAACGCGATCTGGCTGACCTTCCTGCCCATCGATGTCGACCGCACTCGCGTCATCGGTGGCAACCTAGTGCACCCAGACCTCTACAAGGCGCTGGAAGCGGACGCCGCGCTTCGTGATTCCAACGCGGCTTCGATCGATCGAGTCAACAGCGAGGACGCCTCCGCGATGGTCGGGCTGCAGCGAAACGCCGCGTCGGCCCACGCCGAGCCGGGACTGCTCTGTGAGATGGAGCGCTGCCTGCTCTACTTCTATCGCTATCTCGCGCAGCGACTCGAAGACGGAGTGCGTGGCGCATGAGTACCGAGAACAATCTCCACCTCCTGCAGCGGCCAAGGATCGGGATCCTGGTCGCGAACCGCGCGAACGGCTCGGCCCTGGGGCTCCCCGTCTGGTTCGACTGGGACGGTACGACGCTGCGCCTCATCGCATCGCGCGAGAGCCGGAAGGTGAAGCGGCTGCGCGATGACCCACGCGCTTCACTGCTCGTCGTCAACGACGTCGGCGAGCCAGAGGCCTGGCTGGCGTTCGACGGAGACCTGAAGATCGCCGAGGAGGGCGGAGGGGATCTCGCGCTACGACTCGCCAAACGGTACTGGGACCTCGAACATCCCGGCCGCGCAGCCGAGTACGCGGCATGGAAAGAGCATCCCGAGCTCTTCGTCCTCCTCGAGATGGCTCCCGACCGAATTCGATCGGGGAAGTGAGCCGACTTCGAAGAACCAGATGGCACGCCGGGAGGGACTCGAACCCTGCGGGAACTGCCTCAGAGGTGCCTCAAACGAAAAAGCAGCCACGCAAGTGGCTGCTTTCGTTGAAGAATTGGTGGAGGCGGCGGGAATCGAACCCGCGTCCGCATGACGTCCAGCGCCCGCGTCTACGTGTGTAGTCCCAGCTCGATCTCGATGGGGCCAGTCGCCGGGACCGGAGAAGCGCCCACCTTGGCAGACATGTGTCTCGCCCCCGGATGCGGCCTGCCAGCGGCCGGGGGCAGAGTCTCCAAGATGACGTCCATGACCCCCTAGGAGACGTCAGGGATGGACGTCGCTGGCGCTAGTTTCAGCTAGGCAGCGAGAGCGTAGTTGTCGTCGGCACTTGTAGTACCAGTTGCCACCGGTTTCACGAGGTAGGTGACGACCTCGACACGCAGCGTCCGCCTTCGACCACCCGTCGAAGCCGATCGCCCCCAAGGCCCCAAACCTAGTCACCGGCCCCGGGCGCGGCAAATCGGCGCGTCCGCACCATGGCAGGGCGCCGAGCCCCGTGGGGCCGGCACAGCCGAGGCGGCCCCAGCCTTTCAACGGCCGAACCCGCTGGCGTCTCGGGACGTTATGCGGCACGGCGTCACCTTCGTGAGGCTCCGGGGCACCCACCCACTGCCGTGCGCTCGTGCGCAGCTCGCTGCGCGCGAGGGCGCCCACGCTTGGGAACCCAACGAGGACACCACCATGTCGACCCCTCGAACGCTCTGGTTGCCTGCTCTGTTGTTGTTCGCCCTCGGCTTCGCGGCCCCCGCTACCGCGGCCCCCATTCCCATCTCGGGCTACGACATCGGCGACGCCGCCCTCTCGGGCCACGGCGGCGGGTCGTGGTCGCACACGTACACGGGCACGATCACGCCGAATGTGGCCTTCACGCACCAGGGGTTCCCGGGTACGCGCGCACTCTACTCGGGCGTAGGTGGCGGGACGCTCACCGACGGCGTCGTGAGCGCCGGGGAGGCCGAGACGCAGCTCTTCGTGACCGGCCCCACGGCCACCGATGGCACGACCTTCGCGCCGTTCATCACCTTCACCCTGCCCTTCGCGCACTCGGTGGACACCATCGAGATCTTCGGCAGCGACAACTCCGTCAACGGCATCCCCGGGGCCATCACGCAGGTGACGGTCACGCTGCTGAAGACCGACTTCACGACCGTGTCCGAGACCTTCGCGACCACGCCCTTCGGGGCCGTGAACAGCTCTCTCGGCGTGCCCGTGAACGACCGCATCGACCTCACGGGCTCGTCGCTCGACGGCGTGGGTGCTTTCGCGGTCACGCTCTCGCAGATCGTGACGCCCGGCACCGAGGGCGGCTGGTTCTCGATCACCGAGGTCGATCTCGACGGGTCGCTCTTCACGGCCCCCGAGCCGGCTGCCCTGGGCATGCTCGGACTCGCCGCGGCCGCACTCGCCGCTGCGCGGGGCCGCCGCCGCTAGGCCCCGAGCATACCGCGCGGGGCCCCGGCCCCGCGCCTGCCCCCCTTTCGGGATGGCACCGCGGCCATCTCCGCACCCCCGTACGCGGACGACGATCACCGCGCGACAGAGCCGACCGCCGCGTCGGCTCGGCCGCGGCACAGCATCCGCGACGCAGACGGTGTCCACCAGGGTGGACGGGGCGTCCAACCGGGATGAGCCGCGACCACTCTCGGACCGGTTCCATCGGCCAACGGATGCGTCTCGACGCCTCGGAGCCTCCTCTCCGCCTGGCACCTTTCTTGCTCTTCCGGACGGCAGCGGCCCGCGAACGGGTTGCGCGAACACCGGGAGACTGGACATGCGTGAAATGGAAGAGCTCGCCGGCGCGCTCGCCAAGCGGTTGGCTTCGCAGGGCGTGAGCGATACCGCGCTCTCGAATCTCGTTCGAGAAGTGACACCGATCGGACGGCCCCCGATCGACGTCGACATCTGCACCTATGGAATCTGCCTCGACTACTACGTGGATCGCGACGGCCTGACCGAGCTTCTCGACAAGCTCCGGAGCAACCCGCTTCTCGGTCCGATGCGGATCTTCCCGAAGGGGATCATCCTGCCCGAGGGCTTCCTGGTGCAGGTCGAGCACGTTCTCGACCGCGAGGGTTAGGAAGGGCATCGTGCGCGAGCACACCCCGGCCGGCGCCTCGGCGCCGGCCGGGCTCCTCTCCGACCCGACGGTCCAGGTGCACCTGTCCCTGCAGTGCAACCTGCGGTGCGAGCACTGCTACTCGACCTCGGGACCCGCGCGCCGAGAGCGGATGAGCCGGCGAGGCCTGCAACATCGCCTCGAGCGCCTTCGCTGGGAAGGCTATACGGTGGCGAGCTTCTCCGGGGGCGAGCCCCTGCTGCACCCCGAACTCCCCGAGATCCTCGCCGACGCACGCGCGCTCGGCTATCGCATCACGCTGATCACCAACGGCACGCTGCTCGAAGCACGCCGCATCGAAACGCTCGCCCGGTTCGCCTGCTCGATCGGGGTCAGTGTCGAGGGTGCCGCCGAAAGGCATGACGCCCTGCGCGGGCGCGCAGGGCGACTGGAGAAGGTCGCGCAGGGCTTGGCGCGACTGCGAGAGGCGAGCGTTCCCTTCGCCATCTCGCACTGCTTCACCCGCGCGTCGATCCAGGATCTTCCGTGGCTGGCGGGGTTCGCCGTCGACCAGGGCGCGCACGCACTGCAGCTCCATCCGCTCACGATGGTCGGTCGAGCGGCCTACGCATGCGATGCGCTTCGTCTCCGCCCGGCAGACCTCGACCGCGTCGCGCTCATCGCCGCGCTGTTGGACGTGCGCTACCCGACGCTCGGGTTCCAGGTGGACCTGGCGCAACGCAGCGCGCTGGTCGCCATCGAGCGGCGCGCGGCGCCCGGCCAGGCCCGCGCAGGCGCGGACCGGCTGGCCGGGCTGGCGAACCCCGTGGTGCTCGACGCCGAGGGCGCGCTCTGGCCCTTGGCGTATGGCATGCACGACGCCCAGCGCCTGGCGCCGGCGAGCTTCGAGCTCTGGGACCCCAGCATCGAGCTCCAGAAAGCCGAGGCGACACCCCGGCTACGCCGCCTGATCGCCGCCACCTGCCGGTCCGTCCGGCGCGACGCGCGGACCGGGACCTTCGACTGGTATGGCCGACTGGTCCAGCAGAGCCACCGCTTGGGGGCGGCGTGCGCGAGCGAGCCGGGCCGCCATGCGGATCACGCCACGGGCCCCGACCCATCGGCAAGCACCGAGGCCGCCGATTCGAGTAGCGTCTGGGATCGCTCGCGCATGCTGGCTTCCACCTGGGGCTCGAGGCCCCAACGGTCCATGAAGGCCAGCCCCGCGGCGGTGACGAAGAGCTCCCAGACCGCGAGCCGCTCGGCGCCGATCGCGGGGCCTCCCGCTTCTCGGTAGGCGGTGGCGAAGGTCTCGGCCGCATCCGGCCCGTACTTCCACGTCAGCTCGACGCGCGCTCCGGCGAGGTCGCAGGCCGGGTCGCCGAGGGCCGTGTCCTCCCAGTCGAGAACCGCGGCGATCTGGTTGCCCTGCCACAGCACGTTGCCCGGCCAGAAGTCGCCGTGCAGCAACGCGATGGGCACGGGCGCGAGCGTCCTCTCGGAGAGGGCTCGGCCCACCGCGGTGAGCGCGTCGGGCAGGTACTGCGGAAGCTCGGCGATCGGGTCTTCCCGCACGGGGAACGAGTCGGGCAGCTCGAGCGATGCGACGTCGAGCGCGTGCAGCGCCACGAGAAAGCGCGCCATGGCGACGAGGCCTGCCTCGAGGTCGCGCGGCTCGGCCCGTCCTTTCACGAAGTCGACCACCAGGTAGGGCCCGGGCAGCCGCTCGCCCGAGAGATCGAGCCCAAGGGGCTCGGGCACCGGGAGCCCCGCACGGTGGAGCGCGCCCAGGACGGCGTACTCCACCGAGGTCACGCCAGCCTCCTGGGGTTTCCAACCGCTGGCGCCGTGCCGGCGCACGACGATCTCGCGCTCGCCTCCCTCGGGCAGTGCAATCGCAAGCGCCTGCACGTCGGCCGACACGCCGCCCCGCAGCGGCCAGCGACGCAGCAACCGCCCCCCGAACTCGGCGGCGATCGACGCGTAGGCGTCTGCCGGGGTCAGACCGGCTCCAGGCCCTTCTCCTTGCGGAGGGCGTTCATGCGTACGGCGTCGCTCTCGAGGCGTTCGCCCAGCTCTTCTTCGGTGATCGTGCCCGCCATGTGGCGGTTCGCCATCCCCGCGTTGTACATGATGCGCTTGACGGGCGTGACGGCGACGATCGTCCTCAGTGGCGTGTCGAGCAGGTTCTGGAAGAACGTCTCGAAGGCCTCGTTGGTGGGGCTCACCTTCTTCGCGAGCGCCGGGTAGAACCACGCCTTCGTCGCGTCGTCGTCCAGGAACTCGGCCGTTCCCTTGAAGGTGATCGCACCCGACGGCAACCCCTTGGGCGCGCTCGGCATGTAGCTCGCCGAACTCACGTTCACCGAGACGCGCGGGTCGCGCCGGATGGCGGCCGCGCGATGGCGGTGCGCGGCGAACGTGAGCCAGATCTTGCCGTCCTTCCAGAAGAAGGCGTGGGTCACGCCCACCGGCCAGCCATCGCGCGTGGCCCACATGAGCACGGCCTCGCCGGCGTGGGTCATGAGCTGATCTACCTCTTCGTCGGTGAAGGGGTAGATCGAGACGATCTCGTGTTCCTTGGTCTGCGCCATTACGCCACGATACCGAAGCTGGCGCGCGGAAAGCCGGAACCAACCCGGCACCGCGCGGGGAGACCCCGGGGCGAATGCCCCGGGGTCCACGCGGCCGGCTGGGCCTAGCCCGGCCGCACCGGGATGGCCCGCGGCTTGCGCGCGGCGCTCTTGGGCAGCGTGAGCTCCAGGACGCCGGCGTTCATGCGCGCCGTCACGGCCTCGCCGTCGATGTCCTCGGACACGCGGAAGACCCGGTGGTAGGAGCCGAGCCGGTACTCCGCGTGCAGGGGCCGCCAGCCCGCGTCGGGAGGCGCGGCCTGCCGCGCATCGAGGGTGAGCTCGCCGCGGTCGAGCCGTACGTCGATCGAACGATCATCCACACCGGGGAGATCGGCGTAGATCACGTAGGCATCCTGGCGCTCGAGGATGTCGACGTCCGGGCGGAACACGGGGCCGGGGCGGGTGCCCTCCCCTTCGAGTTCGTGCTTCTCTCGCGTCTGCAGTTCGTGGGCTTCGGTCATGGTTCGTCTCTCCTTCAACCCGCCTTTACCGAGATCTGGCGCGGCTGGGCTTCGGGGGTCTTGGTGAGGCGCAACTCGAGGACGCCGTTGCGATGGACGGCCTCGACGGCGTCGGCTGCGATCGCGGCCGGCAGCTCGAACGCGCGGCGAAAGCGGCCCGATTGGCGTTCGCGCCGATGCAGGCTGACGCCTTCTTCGTCGGCGTAGGCGACCTGTCGGGCGCCCTCGACGGTGACGGTGTTGCCCTCGACGAGCACGCGGATGTCGTCACCGGCCACCCCGGGCAGCTCCGCCGTGAGGACGTACGCGTCGTCGGTCTCGTAGAGGTTCACGGCGGGGTACACCCCGCGGTGTCCACTCGCGAGCGGCGATGCCGAGCCGAAGTTTCCGAGCAGCGCGTTCATCTCCCGGCGCAGCCGGTCGAAGTCGCGCCAGGGGTCGACGCCGCCGTGTCGAGACGGGCTGATCTGAGCCATGTGGATCTCCTTTGTCTTCGCGGTCCGAGCGGGCCAGCGGTGGCGGGCCTCGTGGACCGCCCTGCGGCGCCGGACGAACAATGCGTCGGCACCACCGCATGGGTGTCAAGCCGAGCACCTCCCGCGTTGCGTCGACCGCACGACGCGCACCCTTGCGGCGTGCGCCCGGGATGCGGACCGGCCCCGCACAGCGCCGTGCCGTGGCACTCGCACTTACCGGTCGGTAAGCTCAATGGCTGCTACGAGTCGCCCGATGGAGCCCCCATGACTGCAGCGGCACCTACCGCGCGCCCCGACGCGGGCGCCGCGCCGACCCCCAGCGCGGGTCAGGTCGCTTGGATCTTCGCCAAGCATCTCACGTCCCTCGCCTTTCCGGCGGTGGCGCTCGCCTTCGTCTGGACCGGCCCCCACGCCTGGTGGGTGGCCGCGCTGTTCCTGGCGCCGTTGGTGGTGGCGTTCGCGCTCGATACGCGCACGCTCGAAGAGCGCCGACAGCCGGTGGCGAGCCTGCCGGCCTGGCCCTTCGATGCGCTGGTCTACACCCTCGCGGGCCTCCAGTTCCTGGTCGTGTTCGAGCTCTGCCGCATGTACCAGACCCAGGCCATCTTCTCGGTGGACTCGGTGATGATCTTCCTGGTGGTGGGGTCGAGCTCGGGCTTCTCGATCATCACCGCCCACGAGCTGATCCACCGTACCAAGGCCTGGGAGCGGCTGCTCGGGCGACTGCTTCTTTGCACGGTGCTCTACGAGCACTTCTACACCGAGCACCTGCGCGGCCACCACGTGCGCGTGGGCACACCGGCCGACCCGGCCACCGCGCGCTTCGGCGAGCGCTTCGAACCGTTCTTTCGCCGCACGGTGCCCGCGCAGTTCGCGAGCGCCTGGCGCCTCGAAGCGCGGCGGCTGGGCGACGAGGACATGAAGCTCTTCGATCGCCGCATGCTGGGCAATCGCATCCTCCACGGCATCGCAGTGGGCTGGGCCATGGCCTTCGCCGCGTGGGCGGCCTTCGGCTTCGCGGCGTTCTTCGCCTTCCTGCTCCAGGCGTTCACGGCCATCCGGCTGCTCGAGGCGGTGAACTACTTCGAGCACTGGGGGCTGGTGCGCAGGCAGCGCAAGGTGCGGCCGGTCGACTCGTGGGACACCCACGCCTGGTTCACGTACTACGGGCTCACCGGCCTGTCGCGCCATGCCGATCACCACGCGTTTCCGGCGCGACCTTTCCAGCAGCTGCGCGTGTTCGACGAGGCGCCCGTGCTGCCGGCGGGCTACGTGGGCATGGTCGATCTCGTGATGGGGCGCAACGAAGAGTTCCGCCACCGGGCCACGCTCGAGCTTGCGAACCGCCAGCTCGGCCCCTTCGACCCCGAGGCCGACGTCGCCCCCGACCTGCGCGAACGGGCGCAGCGGGCGCTCACGCGCGCCCGGGCATTCGAGACGGCCATCGAGGCGGGCACACCGCCCAACGAGGCCGCCGTAGAGGCGAGCCAGCCGACCACCGAGTCCACCGACGCGCCGACGCCTCCGCGCAGCGCGCTCGCCCGCGCGTGGGGCGGCCTTCCGGCATTCGTCCGCGTAGGCCTCGTGCTGCTGGGCATCGCCGCAGGTGCGAGCCTCGGGGGCTGGATCGAGTCCGGGGCGAGTGGCGACCTGGCCGGCCGGTTCGCGATGGCGGTGTGGATCCTGGCCGTCTTCACGGTCGTCATCAACGTGCGTCGGCACGTGGAGCTCCGAGTGGGCGCGACCTCGTCGTGGGTGTTCTTCTTCGGTGCCGTGGCCGCCCTGGGCGCGCTCACCGACGTCGCGCGGGGCGCCCTGGGCGCCTGAGCGGTCCTCCGGGGATCGCCTTCGCCGAACTGTCACCGAAGCGCCTCCGCTCGGATTCCCAAGGCATCGCGCTACCGGCGATCCTACGGCGATGCGCCTTCGCGGTTGGCTCACGACCGTCCTGCCCATCGTTCTCCTCGTACTCGCAGCGTTCGGGGTCGCGGCGGGCCTGGGTACCGGCGACCGCGGGTCGGACGGCACCTTGCCTGCGGCCGCCCCGGCCACGACGAGCCAGGCCGAGGGCGACGCGTCACGCCCTCCGACACTGGACGACCCGGAGCTGCTGGCCACCTGGTTCGAGGCCGAGATGCGGCGCGAGCTGGCGCGCGAGGGCGGTGCGGAGCGGCCCGCTGGTAACGAGCCGCGGCCTTCGGAGCCCGTAGTCCGTCGCGTCTTCGCGCGCACGAACCCGTCGCCGGCGGTGTCGGCGGGGCCGCCCATGGGGCGCACCGCGCATGCGTCCGGAGACTCGGACGCGCGCCTGGCGCGCGAGCAGGCGCGACGCATCGCCGAGCTGCGCGACCGCGAGGGCGTCGATTGGGACTACGTCGACGACGTCTTCGCCGGCCGCGTCTCAGGCATCCCCAGCGAACGGCGCGCCGGACTCACGCTCGAGGAGATCGACACCCTGGGCGAGATCCCGTACGTGCAGGAGCTACGCGACCAGGGCCGCGAGGCCGAGCTGCGCGACCTCGGGCTGCACGAGAAGCGCATCGTCTGCACCGGGCCCAGCGGCGTAGCGGACGTCCGCGAGCGCCTCTCGCGGGTGGTCTGTCGGCTCGAGTAGCAAGCAGGGAGCCCGTCAGGCGCTGGAGACCGCCTTCCAGCTCGCCTTCACCCCGACCACCTCGAGCTCGGACTCCGCGAGACGTTGGGCCTGGGCCTCGATGTTCGCCTCGAGAGGCGCCTCGTCGGCACCCGCAACGTACGCGCGACGCGCGCGGAGACGCCGTAGGCGCTCCTCGTGGAGACGGCGCTTCGTCAGCGCCTCGAGCAGCCGACGCTTCGCCGTTCGCAGTTCGCCAGCGTGCTGCTCCGCGGCGACCTGCTTCGAAGCGATCTCTTCGATGATGGGCTGGCTCACGCGAGTCACCAGGGTTTGCGCAGACTCCGTCGACCGCGCCACGAGCCGATCGAGATCCACCGCCGTAGCCTCGAGCGACCGGAAGAACGTCTCGCGCTCCTCCTGCACGATCGCCTCTGCCTTCTGGATGCCACCACGCAAGACCTGACGCACCCGGCCCGGCGCCCCATTCTCGGCTGCCAGGCGGAAGCCGTCCTCGATCGAGTAGATCAGCGCCTTCAGCTCCGTACTCGCCTTCCAGAACGCATACGCCGAGTTGCGACGGAACATCCATGCCGTCACCAGGCGGTGGATGCCGAAGAAGCCACTGAGCAGGGCCGTCAGCTGTGCGGTGATGATCGCGGCACTGGTTGGGTCCGCCTGCGACACACCGGCCCGATCGAGAGCCATCGCCGAAGCGGCCGGCATGAACCAGGTGACGATCGGGAGCAGAACCACCAAAGCCACGGTCAAGACCATGTAGGCGACCCGCTTGATGGACTCCTGCCGTCGTTGCAGCACGTACCAGGTCGCGTTCTCATGGGCGGCAGCCACGAAACGCCGCGCGACCTCGCCGTCCCGGCCCTCGAGCCCATCGACTCCGATTCGCCTCAGGAACTCGGCGAGATCGGACTCCAGGTGTCGACCCGTACGGTTGCGCTGGATCAGCCTCAGGCTTCGTTCGAACTCGTAGGGGTTCGGCGAACTCATGCGGCCGGGCCCGCGGCGAGAGACCGTGCGGTCGTCGCGGCGTCTGCGATGGTGCCGAGAAGCCCGTCGACGGCGTTGGACGCGGCGACCGATCGGCCCAGGCTCTCGATGGCAGAAGAGAGCTCGGCGACCTGCGCCTCGGTCGGGCCGGTGATCGGCGACCATCCCTCCTCGAGAGCACGCGCCCTCTCCTCCCATTGGATCCGGCTCACATCGAGCGCAGCTCTCTCGCTGCGGTAGCGCGTGCGATCGATGGCTTCGGAACGGTAGAGACGGTCGAGGGCGCGCGTCGCATCGAGATAGAATCCGATCATCTCATGCGCGGCGAGCCAGGCGTTGAACTGTTCGTCGGTCATTGGACGTCCTTCGAGCGCGTTTCGGGCGCCATCTCCATGGCCTTGCTCAGCTCGCCCTCGGCCGACTGGCCCGCATCGGTGGCCGACGCGACGGCCGCGGACTGATCCTCCTGGAGACCTCGCGCAACCGCGGCGAGGAAGGCGAGCGTCGCGCGCGCGGAGTCCGACCCGTCGACGAGCTCCTGGAGCTTCTTGATCATCTCTTCGATGGGCTTCGGGTCGTAGAGCGCCTTGGGCTTCGGCGCACGGGCCTCGCCACCAGGAAGCCGGTAGTCGGGCGTGGCCACCTCGGGCCGTGTCGCCGCCAGACCGTCGAACAGACGAAGGGCGACCTCGTCGTCGCCGACCAACCAGACCCGCCGCCTCTCTTCGACGAGCTCCTCGTCGAACGCGGCCGCATCGCCCAACGCAGCGGTGCGTTGGGCGCGCGCCTGGTCGGCGCGACGGTAGCCCCGCTCGAATGCGACCAGCTGCTCACTGAGCTTTGCCGAGTGGCCCATCACGAGGGTCGCAGTCTCCGCCACCGCGCCGGGCGTCCGGCACGCGGTGGTGGACGCCACTGCGCTCAGCAGGAGTACGGTACAGGCGGATCGTCTCATCAGTAGACCCCCACGGCGATGGCGGCCAGGCCGGTCGCCTTGAACAGCTCGATGATCGTCTCGGTACGGATGCCGCCCTCGCCATAGGCGACGAGCTCGGCGAGGGCCGGCTCCAGCAGATCGAACCAGACATCGGCGTTGGCACGCGTGCGCGCCAGCGCCGCGCGCTGCGCCACGGAGGTACGCGCGAAGGCCGACTCCATCGACAGCTGGCGACCTCGGGTCCACGCGTGATCCAGCGCGACCAGTGCCGCAGAACCATCCGAGTCGGGGCACGCCTCCAGATAGGCAGCCATTCCGATCGCCTCGCCCGTGGATGGACGTCCACAGGAACCCGGCAGGTCCCGGAGCCGGGACGCGTGACGGTGGGCCCGCCAGAGGTAGTAGATCTCGTTGGTCATCCCCCGAGCCTCGAGCTCGGTGGCCTGGAGACGCGCCCGATGCTCGGCCAGCACCAGCCGGGCTCCGGCCTCGCGGTGTCTCTGGTAGGCGAGGCGGACCAGAAGCGCATTCGCGGGAGGGATGGCTTCGGGGTCGAGCGCACGGTCGAGGCGCGCGAGGTGGTCGACGCTGTTCACGACCAGCGCGTGGTAGCTGCGCGCCACCCGGCCGGCCTCGTCGGGGGGATCGGCATCCGCCTCGAGCGACACGGTGAGGAGGCTCTGGAGGTTCGTGCCCAGGAACTCCGCCTGAACGAGCCTCCCGAAACCAGCCGCCACAGCCTCCGAAACGCCTCCTCCGCCCGGGTGGTTTGCGAGCAGGGCGACAACCGCGGTCGCATCGCCGAGTCCCGACAGAACCTGGCCCAGCTCGTCCCGAATGGTGTCGCGCTTCGCGACGAACGCCGCGAGGTCTGCTGGGGTCGCGGCCTCCCTGACGGCCGCTTCGTACCGGGCCTCGAGCGCGTCCAGGGTTGCCTTCAGCCCGGCGCGCGTGTCCTCGAGGGCGGCCCGCTGCCCGCGAAGCTCTTCGAGCCGCTGGAGCACGAGACCGTACTGCCCGCTCGCGCCGATGACTCGGTGCAGTTCGGTCTGCTCTGCCGTGGCGCGAATCCACCGCGTACAGGCACGCTGTAGGAGAGGGTAGATCTGACGCGCACGTCCGGCGTCGCCACCCGGAACCAACGGTGACATCGGTCGCGATGGGTCGCTACAGACGTTGGTGCTCTTCCCGCTCTGCTGTTGGTACTGCGTCCTGAGGCCATTCAAGGCAGTGCGGGTCGCGCTGAGCAGCCCGACGGTCGTCTGGCTCAGATCTCTCTCGATACCGAGCCGACCCATCGCCAGCAGGCCGTCGGCGCCGGCCGAGTCGACGAGCTCGGCCAGCCGCGTCTCGGCATGGAGCCGGATCAGCTCGCCGACCGAGATGGAGCCTCCGTCGATCACTCCCGTCAGCATCGTGTCCCGCGCCGCGTTCAGCCGTCGCCTGGCGGCCGTCCGCTCGGCCGCAAGCGTCGACTCGAGGCGCGAGCCGGCCTGTTCGAAGAGCGCTTCGGTCTCGGCTTTCGCGAACTCGTCCGACGCACCTCGCGTCAGCTTCTGGTGTTCGTCGTTGTGCAGGTAGATCGTCCCGCACCCGAGGTTTCCGATGACGATCAGAGCGGCGGCGAGCCGGCGAAGCGTCGGGGTCGCTCTGCTCATGGTCTGCCTGGCGGTACTCAAGGGCGTTCTCCCAGCGCGGTGCGCTCCTGGCGCACGGTCAGAGCAAGGGGCGTGCCAGCTCTCCGAGAGCCGCGCTCGCGGGATCGCTCGCCGACCGTCCAATGCAGCGGACCTGCCGTACGCGATCGCGGACACCCGAGAGGCTGCGGCGAGAACCCCTGACCCGGGTGCCCTGGCCCCGTGGGGCGCAGTATCGTGGCGAACGATGCTGGATCCCGAGTCGTCGAGCGGAACGATCGGGCGCGAGCCGTCCGAACGCCCCCCGGTGTGGCTCCGAGCCGCCATCGCGGTGGTCTCGGTGCAGGTGGCCGTCGGGGTGGTGGGGATCCTCGCCGGCGTTCTGAGCCCGAACGTCGCGCTCCAGCGACCGGAGCGCTGGCTCATCCACGTGGTTCAGGTCGCGGCCTTCGCGCCTGCCGGCGTCTGGCTCGCGCTGCGAGGACTCGATCGCGCGGCGCGCATGTTCGGCTTGCTGCTGCTCGCGGTCGGCGCCTTCGGGTTCTCGTACGCGGGCACGCGCGCCTTGGTCGATGCGGGAATCGGGGGCCCCGCGCTTCGCGCCCTGGTGGCGGTCCCGCCCGACGCCTTCCTGCCGGCGATCCTGTGGACGTTCCTTCTGTACCTGGCGCGAGAAGGCTGGGGCCGCCGTGTCGTCCAGTGCTTTCATGCGGCCATTGCGATCAGCGTCGCCATCGGTGTGTGGCTCGTCTACGAGAACGTCCGCTTCGAGTACGGACTCTCCGACGACCCCTTCAACGTCAAGCGCTCCGACAACTTCACGTCGGCCTTCTGGCTCTGGACCTATCGCCCCGCCCTTGCAGCGCTGCTGCCGCTCGCGATCGCCCCCTTCGTCGTCGGCCCGCAACGACGACGACAGCTGGCGCTGTTTCTGTCGGTGTTCCTCGCCGCCGCGCTTCTCCAGGGGCTCCACACGGTGTTCAGCGTCGCGAACGAGGTCTCTTTCGACACCCCTGGTTTCGGGCCGACCACGCTCAGCTTCACGATGCTCGTGGTGGTCGCGATCCCCATCGCGACGGTCTATACGACGCTCACGTTCGGCGCGCTCTCGGTGCGCGTGGAGGGCAGCGCCCAGGCGCGCCATGGCATGGCGCGCCTCGCGCTACTGGCGCTCCTGTCCCTGCCGGCGAGCGCCTTCGGCTACTTCCTGTTCCGGCAGCGAGACGCGACGATCGCCGAGCTGGCGAGCGACACACGCGTCACCGTTCCCCTGGTGTTCGGCGTGCTCGGGTTCGCGGCCTACCTGGGTCGCCACACGCTCGCGCGATCCCTCGACCGCGCATTCGGGCGGAACCGCTACGACCCAGCCCGCCTGGTGGCGGACGTCGCCGACAGGATGCGGAGATCGACCGATACGCATCTCGCGGAATCGCTCCAAGAGGAGGTCTCGCGCGCACTCGAACCGGGAGGGTGCGAGGTCTGGCTCAAGAGCGACGACGGCAAGACGCTGGATTCACCCGACGGGTCCGCGCATCTCCCCATGGAGGCGAGCGTCGTCCGGGAGCTGGCCGAAGCGGACGCCCCGCTCGAGATCGAGGCGTCGCAGCGCGCAGACTGGCCCGGCGCCAGCGACTTCTCCCTGCTGGTCCCCATCCGGGGTAGTCGCGACCAGCTCCTGGGTGCCCTGCTCCTGGGCGAGCGACAGGGCCGCCTGCCCTTCACGCCCACGGACCGCGAAGCACTGACTGCGGTCGCCTCGGCGGCCTCCGCGAGAATCGAGGCCGCGAGGCAGGGCGACCGCCACCCGACGCGCGCCGCGATGGAATGCGCCGGGTGCGGGAGGGTGGAAGAGCGCGGAGACGCGTGCAGCGTATGCGGCCGACCCATGGCCGTTGCTCCGGTCCCTCACCTGCTCTCCGGCAAGTTCCGCATGGAGCGGCGGATCGGCCGGGGAAGCATGGGGGTCGTCTACCGTGCGCGCGACGAGTCCCTCGGTCGACCCGTCGCGATCAAGACGCTTCCGGTGTCCGATCCCCGCGCCGCCGAACGGCTGCTCCAGGAGGCGCACGTCATGGCTCGCCTGAGCCACCAGCATCTCGCAGCGGTCTACACGACGGAGTGGTGGGATGGCGCACCCCTGCTCGTGTGCGAGCTCGCGGCCCGAGGGACGCTCGCGGACGCGCTCGCGGAGGGGCCACTCGGAACCGACGGAAGCCTGGCGCTGGGGCACGCACTCGCGTCGGCCCTGGAGAGAGCCCATGCGGCCGGGATCCTCCATTGCGACATCAAGCCAAGCAACATCGGGTTCAGCGACGAAGGCGAGACCAAGGTGCTCGACTTCGGCCTCGCGAGGATCCTCGGGGCGGCCCTCGGTCCGGAGACCATGGGTGCGGTCGACCCGACGGCGGTCGCCGAACCCCGGAGAACGACCCTGATGAGCGGCGGCCTCGTCGGAACGCCGCTCTACCTCTCTCCGGAGACGCTCGCGCTGGAGCCGGTCGACGAAGCAGCGGACATCTGGGCTGCCGCCGTCGTCCTGTTCGAGGCGTTCGCGGGCCATCACCCCTTCGAACGCGACTCCTGGCCGGCGACGATGGCGGCGATCCGCAACGGCTCTTCACTGACCACCGGCAGCTTCGCGGAGGGGATTCCCAAGCCCGTTGCTCGCTTGCTGTGTGACGCCCTGCAGCCGGACCGCCACGAGCGCATCGCGACCGCCCAGGCGTTGGCCGATGGCCTCGCCTCGGCGGCCGCAGCGCTCTAGACCACGTCCTCGGCTTCGAGGAGCGCGCAACCAGGGCCACCCTGCTCGTCGCTTTCCACGTCTGCGCGCGACGTGAGCATCTCGCGCAGCGCGTCCTTGAAGTCGTCGAGACGGATGGTGTCGTCGTTGCGGCCCATCGCCTTGGCGCGCGAGCCGATTGCCGCGCGCCGGTAGCACGCGCGACTGTCGTCTGCGAGAACGTCCGTGGTGTAGGCCTCGACCGACTCGCGGAGCAGGTTCCGGGCGTACGGGATGATCTGCGGGTCCACTGGCATCTGGGCGTGCACGACGAAGTCCGTCCACATCTCCATCTTGATCTGCTCGAGCTGCTCCTGGGATTCATCGAGTGCATTGACGTCGGGCATCGCGGAAGTCTCCTTCGAGTGGTTGATGACGATGGACGGAGCAAGACACGTGCCAAGGAACGAGGCCCCATTGTTGCTTGCTCCGACCTCATTAGGCCACGTAGGATGAACCCATGCCGCGGCAGGTCCTATACGTCGATGACGCAGGTGCGGCAACCGCGTGGCTCTCCCAGCGAGGCTTCGCCGTGGGCTCCCAGATTGGCGATGCCGCGATCGTCGCGGATCTTCCGCGGCCCGAGTACCGCGATTTCGATCCTCTGGACATCCCGGGCGTCCGGCCGGAGCCTCCCCCTGCGCTGGGTCCGGACCTGCTCGCCGCGATCCGACGAGTCGACCCTGCGACCGTGGAGGAACCCACACGTCCCGTTCGAGCCGCGGCGGAAAACCGCCCCACCCTTCTCGGCTACCGCAATCCCGCGCTCCTCGAAGGACCGGGCGGCGGCCTCGAGCCGTTCGACCTGCAGGCCGACACCCCCTTCGACGAACTGGTGGACGTGTGTGGCTTCGGGCCGAGCAACACGACGACGCTCGAGGGCCCGGTCGTCGTGAAGCTGTTCTGGATCGCCGGCGTGGAAGAGGCCGTGAGCAAGGAAGACCTCGGCCTCGTGACCGATCAGCTCGTGAAGGCGTGCGAGTGGATCGCTTGCCGCAGCGATCGCACCCTCCGCTGGATCTACGAGCCGCTGGAGACGCTGCATGTGGAGCCACAGGCCCAGGACCCCGCCGACCACGACCCCTATGAGCGCCTGGAGCGTCCGTGGATGGACCCCGCGCTGCGCCAGCTCGGCCTCGCGCCGGAGCCCATGAGCATCCGCACGATCTCCACACGTCTCCGCGAGTCCCGCAGTGCCGAGCGCTCGGCCGTCGGGTTCATCACCCGATTCCCGAAGTACAACTGGGCATACGCCGACCGGGATCGGTTCGTCCTGGACCCTCGCGGAAACAGCCCGATCCATGGCAAGCATCTCTACCAGGCCATCCGGCACGAGCTGCTCCACCTGTTCGGAGCGAGCGACGAGTACGATTGCACCCCCCGAGCCGCCTGCTTGCCGAACGACAACTGCGGCATCCCTGCTGCGACCGCGCTCCGATGCTGCATGCATCGCCTCAACCGTGATGCGCTGTGTACATTCACGCGTAGGGAGATCGGCTGGCCGGGCTAGACACCCGGTCGCGAACCCCGAGCAGCCCCCATGACGAGCAGCCCTGGATGAACACGATGCCGGCCCGAGCAGATCTCCAGCGAGCGGAGCACGAGCGCGATCTGTTTCGCGCGCTCCTGGAGCTCGCTCAGGAGCCCGAAGTCGAGCGCTTCCTCGAGGCCACGTTGGCAGCCCTCGTCGAGCGGACGGGTGCCGACTCGGGCTTCCTCGAGATCGCGGAATCGCACGAGCATCAGGATCGCCGCTTCTCGATCGCCCGGGGCTACTCCCCCGAACAGGTCGAGGACGTGAGAAAGACCGTGTCGGAGGGCATCGTGGCCGAGACGCTGCTCGTGGGCAAGATCGTGCAGACGACGTCAGCCGTCGATGATCCGCGCTTCATGAGTCGAGAGAGCGTACGGGCCGCCCAGATCGAGGCGGTCTGCTGTGCGCCGGTCCGTGGCGAGCGCTGCCGCGGCTTCGTCTACCTGCAAGCCGCGTCGGGCGGTGCACGGTTTCCCCAGGAAGATCTCGCCGTCATCGAGGCCTTCAGTCAGTTCCTCGGGCCCATCGCCGATCGCGTGCTGCTCGAGCACCGCGTCCGAGAGTCCGAGGACCACACGCGGCAGCCCCGCGAGCTTCTCCGTTGTGACAGCGTCCTCGGGCGCAGCCGCGCGCTGGCGAACACCCTTCGCGATCTGGCCGCTGCAGCGCCGATCGACATTCACGTGCTGCTGACCGGAGAGTCCGGAACGGGCAAGAGCCTGGTCGCTCGGGTCCTGCACGAGTCGGGACCGCGCTCGGGCCAGCCGTTCGTCGAGCTCAACTGCGCCGCGATTCCCCCGGACCTGCTCGAGAACGAGCTGTTCGGGCATGAGGCAGGTGCGTTCACGGGCGCGAGTCGCGCATCCGCCGGGAAGGTCGGGGCCGCCGAGAGGGGCACGCTCTTCCTCGACGAGATCGCGGAACTCCCGCCTTCCTCCCAAGCCAAGCTCCTCCAGCTGCTCCAGTCCCGCACCTACTATCGACTCGGCAGCACGACGCCGTCGCAAGCGGACGTGAGAATCGTGGCAGCGACGAACGCCGACCTCACCCAGGCTGTCGAGAGCGGTGGCTTCCGACAGGACCTTCTGTACCGCCTGCAGGTGCTGCCCATCCGCCTTCCCTCCCTCGCCGAGCGCAGAGAGGATCTTCCCGAGCTGGTCGACGCCTTCCTTTCCGCAGCGAGCCGCAAGCACGCCCTGCCCGCCCTCCCCATATCACCGAGCGGGCTTGCGGCCATCGAGATTGCAGAGTGGCCCGGCAACGTCCGGCAGCTCGAGTCCGTCGTCACGGCGGGGCTCGTCCGCGCCGCCAGCGTCACAGCCCGAGAGGTGAGCCGAGAGCATCTATTCCCCGACGGACAGGAAGGCAGAGCAGACGAACGCGCCCCTTCGTTCCAGGAAGCCACCCGGAGCTTCCAATCGCAGTTGCTTGCCCGAACGCTCCGCGATTGCGCCTGGAACGTGACCGAGGCGGCGCGCCGGCTCGACCTCTCCCGCTCGCACGCCTACAACCTGATCGATGCGTTCGGCCTGACCCGAGGCGACTGAGGGGCGCGCCTACCTCGGGGTGACTCAAGCCCTTAGACTCGGCGGGCGATGAAGTCTCTCATGCGCCGCCTGCTCCCGATCCTGCTCGTGTTCGCCCCGGTCCTGGCGGGCGCCGAGCCGCTGGCGCTGCGCACGGCCTTCGAGGTGGGCGATGCGTACCTGCTGCAGCTCTCCACCCGCACCGAGACCGAGGCCGAGTCGCGCACGGGCGAGACGCGGCGCTTCGTCGAGGAGGTCGAGCTGCGCTACCGCGCGGACGTGGTGGTGCTGGCCGTCGACCCGACGGGCCGACCCACGCGCGAGCGTCACTTCGGCGTGCGACTCACCCACCAGCGCCCGGACGGCAATGGCACACTCTTCGGCTCGGGCACGAACTTCGAGGTCCGCCGCGAAGCGGGCGAGACACGCCTCTACGTGAAGGGAGAGCGCGTCGCGCAGCGGCTCGAGACCGTGGTGGCCGACGTGCTGCGCTGGCAATTCGAGCCCGGCGTCGGGCCCGACCTGCTCGACCCGGGCCGCGCGGTGTCCGAGGGCGAGAGCTGGCCGCTGGATCCCGAGCTGGCCGAACGGTTCGCCCGCAGCCACGGCGTGCGCGTTCTCACCATGGGCGATCCCGGCCGGGCGACCCTCGAACGCGACCCGGACACGGACCAGCTGGGCGTCACCTACGAAGTGCCGATCCGCTCCTTCACGCTGGACCGCCTGCCCCAGGGGCGCAGGCCCAGCGAAACCACCGCCGTCCTCGCGGGGCGCGTCCGCCTGCCGACCGGCCCACGCGAACTCGTGACGCATACGTCGCGCCTCGAGCTGGCCCTCCACGGCAGCGCGGCACCCGAGGGCTCGGCGCTGCCGTGGCCCTGGAGTGCGCGGAGCCGCACCACCGCCGAGGAGCGCGCGGAGCGCGTGCCGAGCGTCGCCCGCGCAACCGGCCCCGCACCCCCGGCCTCACGAGCGGACTGACGTTCGCGACCCGGTGGGCCCGGGCCGGGCGGCCTAGGGCGCGGTCGCGACCTCGCCGGTCTCGGAGGCTTCGGCCACCTTGGCGCGCTGGTCGGCGGCCCAACGCCGCTCTCTGGGCAGCTTGCCGTCGGGCGTTCGCCCGGCAGGATGCCCGTCGCCATTCACCACGGTGTGGATCTCGCCGTTGTCGGTCACCACCTGGAGCTCCCACTGGGCGACTTCGGGGCGCTGGCCTACGTGGGTGTCGAAGGCGGGGAACACCTTGAAGCGGAAGCCGACGAAGTAGGTCTCGAGCCGTTCGCGCGGGAAGGTGTCCGTGTCGAGGTAGCTCGCGAGCCACTCGAACATGAACCGCGCCTCCTCGTTCACGTAGGGCGAGTCGGGCTCGATCACGCGCTTGCGCAGCCAGAGCAGGCGCTGACAGTAAGCGGCGTACTCGAACACCGCCGACTCAAGCGCCGAGCCCGGTCGCTCGAGTCGGACGTCCTTGGCGAGCGCGTAGCAGCGCTCGAGGTGATCCTTGCTGGCAGCCGTTCGCACCTCGGCCACCTTCGCCTCGTCGGCCTCGGAGAGCGGCTCTGCGGCGTGGGCCACGCCGGCGAGCAGCACGACCCACGCCGCGAGCAGGCCCGCGAGTCGAAACGAACTCCGTACCCGTACCATCATCGTTCTCCTGGGCCGAAGGCGGCGTCGAGCCGTTCGGCCAGTTCCGAAGCGATCCCGGGGCGAAAGGCCCCGGCGTAGATCAATCGGCCCTCGCTGGTCTCGATCTGGAGGCTGGGTCCGGACGACTCGGCTACGCGGCGCGAGCGGCTGTAACCCATGGCCAGGTAGCCCTCCAGGAACGGCACCGGCCAGCCGGCCTCGCGCAGCTGCTTGCGGACCCGGGCGTCGACCACGCTGCCGGGCTCGCCGTGGGGATAGAAGACCGTCCAGACCCCGTGGCGCCCGTGCAGCGGTGCGAGTTCCCGCGCCAGTTCGGGGATCGCCTCGGGGCGTGCGAACACCTCCAGCATGCCCGGAACGCCTTCACCGACGAGCGCCTCGAAATCGACCTTGGCGGGTACCGCCGCAGCCGTGTCCACCAGCCGCGGACCGATGGCGTGAACGAGGTTCGGCGAGACCTTGTCGCGCTCGCCCCGGCGGATGGCGTTGGCCTCGTCGATCAGGTTGGTGTCCGAGACCGCGACGTCGCGGAGGCCGTCGCGCCCGAAGTCGATCGTCGCAACCTCGGCGCTGCGGAGCCGGACCAGGACGCCTCCGGTCCCGGGGCGGATCGGTTTCTCGCGGCCTTCGATCTCGAAGGGCGCGGTCAGCCGCACCCGGTAGGGCCAGAAGCGCTCGTGGTCGAAGACGTTCGCAGCGTCGAGGACCGGCGCGGTCGGGTCGGCGGCACGATAGGCCCCCGTCGCGGCCGGGAGGAGCGCGAGGAGTGCCAGGAGGAGGACGGCGGGTCGATTGCGCATGGCGGGAGGTCTCGTCTCGTCCAGGGCTCGGCGTGGGCCCGATGTGGGAGCCGCCGCCCGAAGGCGACGGCTCCCTGGGTGCGGTGGGTGCCCGCAGTCGGTGGGCGGCGCGAAGCCGCCCGCCGCCGGTTCGGGTCCCGCGCCTAGCGGCGGCGCGAGAAGGCCAGCAGGCCAGCCAGACCGGCCAGGCCCATCAGGGCCACGGCCGGCTCCGGCGCTGCGGCGAGCGTGGTGTCGAGCGTCACGTTGTCGAACAGCAGCGGCTCGCCGTCGAACGTGAGCTTCACCAGGATGCGGTCGGCGTCGCCACCGAGGGCGAGGAAGCGCGTCGCGTCCGAGTTGTCCACGGCCAGGTTTCCGAGGTCGGCGTAGCCGAGCTCGTCGGTGGTCGAGAACATCACGTTCACGGCCGAGCCCTGCCCGGTGCCGGTGGTGCGGGCACCGAAGCGAAGCTCCCAGCCCGTGCCCGAGAGGCCCAGCGAGGAGAGGTCCACCTCGAAGACCACGCTGGCCACGGCCGTCGACTGCACCGAGTTCGGGTTCGCGAAGAACTGCCCGTCCTCGAGGAGCGCCGCGTGCGACGACGCGTCCATCTGGCCACCGACGTAGCCGCGGATGGCATTGGCGCCCAGGTTGCCGCCGGGCGACGTGATCAGGCCCGGGTTGCCCGCCGAGGAGCCGAAGCTCCCATCCATGTAGTAGGTGCCGAACGGGTTCGGGCCGAGGCCCGCGTTGCCGGTCGTGTCCAGGTCGGACCAGTTCGAGGTCAGCGTCTGCACGGCCGGACCGGGCGCGATGATCCAGCTACCGCCAGCCGGCTGCGAGAAATCCCAGCCAGCCACCATGGTCGCCTGGGCAGCACCCGCAGCGAACAAGACGGCGGCCGCGACTGCGAGGGTCTTGAGCTTCATCATGGTCGTGTCTTCCTTGCATCCCATCCGAGGGATGATCAGAGAGGGTTGCTCCGGTCCACCCGCCCACCCGGGCGGGTGGACCGGAGCGGTTCCGCATCCGCGCAGCGTCAGTTCCACCAGCCAGCGTTGGAGATCGTGTTCCAACCGGGGCCGGCTTCGGAGCCGCCGTCGGCCGCACCCGTCCACCACTTCACGGCGCCCGGGCTCTTGGCACCGCGGTAGTCAGCCGAGGTGTCGAGGCCCGTGCCCTGCGGCGGCACGCCGAAGAGCTGGGCACCCGCCGTCGGGGTCAGGTCGAGGCCCGCCGGCAGGAGGCTCGGGTCGAGCTTGCCGCTCGCGTTGCCGTGTGCGTCGTAGCCGTGACCCTCGGACGCCAGCGTCGTGCCGGCGTTGAGGGTGTTGTTGCACAGGAACGCGAAGCCCTGGTACTCGGTGGAGCACAGGGCGTCCCCGTTGTTCGTGGCATCCAGGTTCAGCCCCGCGATGGCGGCCGAGTCGGCCACGATCGAAGAGACGACCGCGATCTGCTTCACGGCGGGGGACACGTAGTCCTGGGTCTCCGTGCCGCAGCCGGCCTCCGGCGCACCCGGGGTGCCGTCCACGTCGAGGGCCTTGCCCGTGCCGTAGTTCACGATCACCGAGTTGAGCAGGCGCCCGGCATAACCGTTGCGCATCTTCACACCGGTACCGATCGCCGCCGGCATCGTGCCCGCGGGCACACCGTTGCTGGGCACCGAGCCGACCACCGTCCAGTTGTAGACGGAGGGCGCGGCCAGGGGCCAGCAGGTCGGGTCGACGTCGAAGTCCGACGCGTCGAGGCGGGTGTTCACGTCGGCCTTGTCGTCGCCGTCCCACTCCCCTGCTCGCTCGGTGCCGTCGGTCGAGCCGTGGCTCGTGCCGTCGTCCTGCGAGAAGAAGGTCTGGAGCGAGATCGCGAACTGGATCAGGCCGTTGTAGCCCTGGTCCAGGTCGAGCGAGTCGTCGCCGATGGCGTGCGTGATCAGGTGATCCGCATCCATCGTGCCGCCGAACCACTCGAAGCCGTCGTCGAAGTTGGCGTAGCACTCGACGTGCGACATCACGGTGCCGTCGCCCACGCCTCCGAGCGAGATGCAGTTCAGCTCGTTGGCCTCGGTCACCTCGTCGCCCGCGTGGCGAACCGACACGAACTGCAGGATGCCCGAGCTGTCGTGGGGCAGGAGGCCGCCGTAGGTGGCGTCGGCCGGCGGGAAGCCCGGGATCAGCACGCCCTCGATCAGACCCTTGCCGTAGGCGCCCGCGCCGTTGTTGTTGGCCAGGTTGGTCGGGGCCTCACCGAGCAGCACGAGACCGCCCCAGTAGGAGACGGCGCTCGTGCCATCGGCCGCCAGCGGCGCCAGGGGCGCGTTCAGCGGGTCGTCGTCGAGGAAGGTGTCGCCTGCGACGAACGGCTTGAGGAACGGCGCCGTCCCGATGTCGGGGTTGCCGTCGTTGTCGTTGTCGGTGGCCGCCGTGGTGAAGATCACCGGGTTGTTGGCAGTGCCGACGGCTTCGATGCGACCGGTGCGCGTGACGATCAGCGCCCCGGGCTCGAAGCCCAAGGTGGCCGGGTCGCCGGTACGGGGCTGCCCACGCACGATCGTGCCGGGCAAGATCTTCAGCGTGGCGTCGTCCTTCACGAAGATCGGCGCTTCGAGAATGATCGGCGAGGGATTCGCCGCACCGCCCCAGGTCGTATCCACCGTGACGTTCGTCGAGACGAACGTCTGCGCGTTCGCGTTCGCCGCTGCGAACCCGAACGCTGCAATGGCAGCAAGAATGAGGGATTTCCGCATGAACTCAGGTTTCCTTCAGAGGGTGCCTTCGAACATCGAAGGCGTTGTCGTTTCGAATGGAACCCGATGCAACCAACGCCGGGCTCCCGTTTCGAGGCGAGCGCAGTGTGGCAGTCGCTGCGCTCCGTTGAGTGACGATGCACTGCAGGTTCGTTGACGCATTGCGACGCCACCGGCGCAACTCACGTGACGAACACGAAGACGAGTGCGGTTCTCGGACGGGTCGTCGTCACGAGATGAACGACGAATGTCGGCGCTGGGTGACGACATGGGCCGCGCTCTGTGACGCGACCGCTGCACCTGCACCGCACCGATCCACCGACGCTCCAAACGAACCCCCCGGGCCAAGAAGCCGGTTTCGTGTCCGCTTGGAAGTGGGCCGGGAACGCGCCTTGTCGCGTGGCGAATCGGTGAGCCTTCTGTGAACCCAGCGGGGCGCCTGGTGGGCGCGGGCGTGGGGGGCTCAGAAGGTCTTCGTGTAGGTGAGCGACGCCTCGAAGTCGCGGCCCAGCTTGAAGACCCGCTCGGGGTATTCCTTGGCGAGCTGGCTGGGGTCGTAGATCACCTTGCGCTTGCTGTCGGTGAGATTCTTGCCCGTCAGGCGCAGGGTGACCGTGCCGAAGTCGTTGGGCAGCCGGATCTCCTGGGCGAAGGTCGCCCGGAGCTCCTCGTAGCCGTCCACGTAGCGGTCGAGCGTTGCGGACAGGATGTCGCCGTTGGGCTCGATCACCGAAGAGCCGGCGGCCACCAGCCGGTTGCTGATGGCGAAGTACGCCACGGTCAGGCTCGTTCCCCAGTCCGGGTGGTTGAACGTGACGTCCACGTTGGCGATCCACTTCGGCTGGTTGAAGAGACGGCGTTTGGGCGCGAGCTCCGTGAAGAGTTCCTCGTCGCCCTCCTTGACGGCGAAGAAGCCCTCGGAGCGCTTCAGCTCGGTCTCGGTTCTGCGGACCAGGGCGTCGATCTTGGTGTAGTTGCCGCCGACCGAGAGGTAGCGAAACCAGTCGGGCCCCTCGAAGTCGGGCCACCAGGCAGGGCCCCCAGGGAAGTCCCCGGTGAGGAAGGTGAGCGGAATGCGCGCCTCGGCCTCCCATCCCTTGAGATCGGCCGTGTCCGGGTTGTTGAAGAAGGTCCGGAACAGGGCGTTCACATCCGAGAGGTTGCTCGGGTCGCGCAGGATGATGCTCTCGATGGGCTTCTCGATGCGCTTGCGGAAGTAGCTGAAGGCCAGCAGGCCCCCGTCCCGCCCGAAGGTGTACTCCCCCCGGGCGTCCCAGCTCTCCACGTCCGAGAGCTGGAGCTGCGGGTTGCCCACGGTGAGGTCGCTCGACCCCGGCTCCACCGAGACGTAGAAGCCCATCTCTCGGAAGGACGGCCGCGCGACCGTCTCGGAGTAGGCACCCCGCAGCGTGAGCCCCTCGAAGATCGCGCAGAGCAGCTCGGGGAAGGCCCCGTCGCGCGGGTCGAGACAGGTGGGGCGTAGCGAGAACGAGGCCGAGGGCAGCACTCGCGTCTCGTCGATGCGCCCGTTCACCAACCGCTCGAGACCCGCGCGATCGAAGAAGTCGACGCAGGTCGCCGCTGGGTCGTCCTCGAAGCCCGGAAAGGGCTCGCCGCCCGTACACGGCCCCGGCTGGGTGAGGATGCCGATCAACTGATCGTTGAACTCCGTGCCCTCCACCGGGTAGTCGGCGACCTCGGTGGTATTCGACACGCCCCCGTTCGGGAGCGTCACGGACTGGATCTTCGGGTTGTCGAGCCGATCGAAGAACAGGTAGCGGGAGGGGAACGTCTCCGGCCCGCCCAGCCGGAAGCCGCCAGTGATCCCGTCCTCGATGAAGGGGTCGTTCAGCGACTCGATGAAGATGTCCTCGACACGCACGCCCCCGAGGATGTCGAGCCGGTCCCAGAACGTGAACTTGCCACGCGCGTGCCAGGCGTCGATGTCGCGCGTGGACTCGTTCTCGGTGAGCCGCAGGTTGGCGATCAGCCCCTCGGCATTCAGGCCCAGGGTGTTGAACGCCAGCTCGCCCAGCTCGAACGGGGTATCGGCAAAGCAGAACGGCTGCTGCACGCTCCCCGCGCACTGCTCGCTCAGATTGACGTCCTGGGTGACCGACTGCAGAAAGGCCGAGCGGACGTCGCGGTCGGCGCGCTCCGACCACCAGCCGCCTGACACCGTGAAGGTGGACGCCGGCGAGAAGTAGAAGGTGTAGTCCGCGTCGATCCGAGTGAAGCGCGACTTCTCCTCGATCAGGTTGCTGCTGAGCGTGAGATCCCGGTACGAGATGAACGAGCCGGGGCCGAGCGCGGCGATGCTGGGCGGGCCCTCGCTGGCCGGGCCCGCGGGATAGAAGGACGTGGCATCCACGGGATGCACGCCATTCGGGCACTGAAGCCCCACGAAGTTCCCGAACCCGCACGGCTCGTAGTAGAACGGCATGCCCAGGGCGACCTCTTCCTGGGTCGTCTCGGCATAGTTGGTGGCCCAGCTCAGGTGGAAGTCGGGAAGCTCCTCGAAGACGTGGTCGCCGTTGACCTGAAAGACGAACAGGTCGCGATCGCGCTCGAACGACGTGCTCTCGAAGAAGTTCGTGAAGGCCAGGGCACCCGTGGCCGGGACCGAGACCGCAGCCTGGCGGAAGTTGCGACAGATCTGCGAGTCGCGCGTCGCCGCATTGAAGCACTCGGGGCTGCTCTCGGGGAACTCGTTGTCGAAGTTGTTGTCGAGCTGCTGGCCGACGATCGTGTCGTAGTCGAGGCCAGCGATGAAGCCGTTCTCCTTGAGCCGCACCGTGCGCTGCTCGTTCTGGGTGTAGAACACGGACGAGTCGATCTTGTGATTGCCCGCCTCGTCGAGGTCGAAGCCGAAGGCTGCGAAGGCCGTGCGCCGGCGCTCGCGCTGGCTGGTGGTGAGGTCGTAGGTGCCGTTGTTGAGGTTGAGCTCGCCGATGGAGAGATCGCCCGAAGAAAGCAATCCGCCCGGGATGATCCGGAAGCAGTCGAGATCCGGGTCGAAGATGCAACGCGGAAAGTTCTCGGGGGCGGGCTCGCGCGAGTCGGCACCGAAGCGCGGCGGGCGCGGCTCGAGCGACTGCTGGTAGCCCTCGAGGGTGCTGTAGTCGATCTCGCTGTGCAGCACGCCCTTGAAGCGGAACTCACGCCCGCCGAACTCCTGGCGCCCGCCGAGCGTCACGACGTAGTCGCTCTCGAGCACGTCGTCCAGATCGTCCCAGAGGTCGCCCGTCTTGTCGTCTTCGATCCCGACGGGGTTGCCGCTGATCAGCTTGAAGCCGAACTCCTCGCGCAGATAGTCGAGGTCGGCCATCGGGTCGACGCCCTTGAAGATGCGGTCCTTGTCGGTGTCCTTCGAGAAGCGAAGGAAGCGGTCCTCGGCATTGGTGTTGATGCCGGTGCCCGCCTTCAGGGTGAAGGTCCACTCCTCGGGGTAGCTGTGTGTGACGATGTCGATCGCTCCCCCGGAGCTGTTGCTCGGCAGGTCGGGGGCGAAGGTCTTGGAGACGACCAGGTTGCCCACCACCTCTTTCGGAAACAGGTCGAGCTGAACCGACTGGCGGTCGGGGTCGGGGCTCGGCACCGGCGCCCCGTTGTAGAGCGTGCTGTTGTACCGGTCCTCGAGCCCGCGGATCACCGCGAACTGGCCCTCCTGGATCGTGACGCCGGCCACACGCTCGAGCGCCTCGGCCACGTCGCCTGCACTGAAGCGCGAGAAGTCCTCCGCACCGAAGGTGTTGATCATCTCGTCGGACTCGAGCCGCATCTCGAGCCCCAACTCGGCGTCCTCTACGGTCTCCTGCTCGACCACGAAGGCATCGAGCTCGAGCACGCCTTCGCCCTCGCCTTCGACCAGGCGCGGGAGGGGAAAGTCGGTTTGCGCCGTCTGCCCCGCCACGACTTCGACCCCGGAGATCGTCGAGGCGCGGAATCCGTCGCGGGTGAAGCGCAGTTCGTAGAGTCCTGCCGCGACGGGCGGAAAGGCGTAGGCGCCCTCGGCGTCGGTCACGACCACCTCGGTCGCGCCGTCGGCAGCGCCGGCGCGTTCGGGCGAAATCAGCAGCACGGTCACGTCCGCGACGGGGTCGCCCGACTCGCGGTCGAACACCTGACCGCGCACGACACCCTTCTCACCGGCCGGCTGGGCCGCCGACGCGAGGGGCATGCCGGCCACCAGCGCCAGAGCCAGGAGCCAGAAGGGGGTGACGCGCGGCCGCCTCACCGGATCGCATCCTCCACCCGGGCCAGGAAGCGCGCGACCCGCGGCTCGTCCTGGATGGAGAGCGCTCCGCGCAGGTGCTCCGCGGCCTGCGCGTAGTCGCGTCGGCCCACGGAGATCTGGGCGAGCTTGAGCAGGGCCTTGTACTCGAACGCTTCGAGCCGGGCCGCGCGCTCGAGCTGCAGCACCGCCAGCTCCTCCTCGCCGTCGCGCCGGGCGTGGTCGGCGAGGGCCAGCAGCGCCTCGCCACGAGTGCCGTCGCGCCTGACGATGGTCTCGAGAATGCGTGCGGCATCCTCCGCTCTGCCCTGCGCAGCCGCCACCTTCGCCTCGAGTTCGAGCACCTCGAGCTGCTGGTCGTTCGTGAGCGAATCGCCGTAGCGCGAGTTCACGCGCCCCAGCACCTCGGCCGCCTCTTCGAAGGCCGCCGTCCGCACCAGCAGGCCCGCTGCGCGGATGGCCGTATCCGCGCGCTCGGACTCGGCGTCCTGGGCGACGACCTCGAGGTAGGCGTCCTTCGCCAGGTCGTAGACGCCCGCGTTCATGTAGATGTCGCCGAGGAGCACCAGCGCGGCGGGCTTGGCGGTCCCCAGCAGGCGGACGGCCTCCAGGTTGGCCGCGGCGCGGTCGGGCTGCTCGGAGCCGAGAAAGGCGTTGGCCTGGAGAAGCCAGAGCGAGACGTCCTCGGGTGTCTCGTCGATCAAGCGCTCGAGCAGGGCGATGGCCTCGGCCCAGCGCTCGGCGCCCAGCAGTGACCGGGCCAGGCCGAGCTTCCAGTCGCGGCTCTCGGGCTCCTGGAGAATGGCGTTGCGGTAGGCCTCTTCGGCAGCGAGCAGGTTCTCGACTTCGAGGTAGCAGTACCCCATCAGGCCGTAGCTGCGGCCGTCGCGCTCGCCGAGTTCGATCGCGCGGGTCAGGTGCGGCAGGGCCTGCGTGCATTCCGCCCGCTGGACGTGGATCAGCGCGAGGTTGTTGTGCGCCCGCCGGAAGTCCGGGAACTTCGATAGCGCCAGCTCATAGCTACTGACGGCGCCGTCCAGGTCGTCGTTCTGGAACTGCAGGTTCGCGTAGACGAAGTCGAGGTTGGCGCTCGATCCCGCGCCCACCACGGGCCGCAGGCGGGCCTGGGCCGCGCGCGGGTTGCGGCCCATGATGTCGATGACCTCGGTGAGGATCTCGCGCTCGGCCTCCCGGATCTCCGGCTCCTGACGCGAGAGGACGCCGTAGCTCCCGAGGAAGCGCTTGCGCCACGTGGGGTCCTCGAGCACGGTGGCGCCGTCCCACGGCGGGGCGGCAGGCGGCGCCACCGCCTTCGACGCCGCAGCGGCGCCTTCGGAGCCGACGGATGCGACCAACAGGAGCCCGACGAACAGGGCCAACCGACGGGTGGGGGGACGAAGCATGGGTTCCTCCGAGGGTCCGCTCAGCGAATCCGGATCGGGACGGGCAGCCGCGCCTGCGCGCGCACGGGCTTGCCCTGCTGGGTGGGGGGCGTGAAGCGCCAGGCCTTCACCTGATTCAGCACCACGTCGTTGAAGCGAGGCAGGTTCGAGGTCTCGATCTCGGCGCCGAGCACCTCGCCCTTCTTGCTGATCTTGAGCAGCAGAACGATCCGCCCGTCGGCCGGGTCCTTGAGGAGCCGGCGCGGAAAATGGAAGCCCGACGCCCCCACCGGTCGCGGCACCTGATCGAGGTTCGAGAAATCGACGAAGTCGTCGGCGAAACCCGCCGCCGCGGTATCGATGCCGGGCAGCGCGAAGTCGCCCGCGAGCGAACCGGTGCCCGGGTTCAGCGCGATGTCGAGCTGGTCGAGCGAGAGCTGCGGCGGCTCTTCTTCGAGCTCGGGCGGCTCCTCTTCGGGCGGCGGCTCCTCCTCTTCGACCTGCTCGATCTCCGGCGCCTTGAACGCGAGGCTCTCCTCGGCAACGGCGGCCTCCGGCGCATCGCGTTCACCCAGCATCTGGGCCAGCGCCATCAGGACGAACAGGCCCACGGCAAAGGCGAAGCCCCCGGCCGCCGCCAGGAGACTCTCGCGCCGCGGGACCGAAGAGCGATAGGTGCGGGGGGTCACGCCGCTCAGTCCTCGAGCGTCGAGATGCTGATCTTCTTCGCGCCGGCATTCTTGGCCGCACTCCACAGGTCGGAGAAGACGCCGTGATCGGCGCGCGCATCGGCCTGGATGATCACCGGCAGGTCCGCCTTGTTCAGCAGCTGCTTGATGCGCGCGCCGGCGCCCTGGACACCGACCTCCTTGCCGCCGTAGATCACGCGGCCCTCGGGCGAGATGGCCACGAGGATGCTGTTCTTCTCCAGATCCAGATCGAGCACCGCGTCGGGCCGGTCGATCTCGATCCCCGGTTCCTCGACGAACACCGTGGTCACGATGAAGAAGATCAGCAGGATGAAGATGCAGTCGATCATCGGAGAGAGATCGATGTCCGTGGCCGGTTCCGGCTCCAGCAGCGCGCTTCGCCTCGGCATCAGTTCACCGTGGAGAACGCGAGCTTCTCTGCCCCGCCCTGCCGTGCCGCATCCCAGACCGATACGAACGTGCCGTGGCTCGAGAGCTCGTGGGCCCGGACCATCACGGGCGCATCACTGCGCGCCACGTGGTTGCGCACGCGTCGCGCCACGTCCGAGAGCCGCACCTCGCGACCGTCGATCGTCACCTGATCCTGCGCCGTGATCTCGAGCGTCAGGCCCTCGGACTCCTCGGACGTCACCGCCGCCGCCGCGTCGGGCTTGTTGACCGAGATGCCCTCCTCCTCGACGAACACGGTGGTCACGATGAAGAAGATCAGCAGGATGAAGATGCAGTCGATCATGGGCGAGAGATTGATCTCGGCCCCGTCGTCGTCTGCGAACACGCTTCGCCTCGCCATGCCGACTACTCGAACCGCAACTGGCTGAGAGTGAGGCTCTCGAGTCGGGCGAGCTGGGCCTCGAGCGCGTGACGCTGCCGCTGGATCAGGAGCACGATGAACAGGCCCGGCAGCGCGATCGCGAGCCCGGTCTGGGTGGTGACCAGCGCCTCGGAGATGCCCCCGGCGATCACCCCGGCAGTCTCCTCGCCGGCACTCTCGGCAATGCCGAGAAACGTCCGCAGCATGCCGATCACGGTGCCGAGCAGTCCCAGCAGCGGGGCCGAAGAGACCAGGGTGGCGACGAACCGGGTGCGGCGCTCGATGAGCGCCACCAGGGCCAGGTGGATCTCCTCGAAGCGATCGCGCACCTCCTGCGACGTCCGCACGCCCTCCTGGGTGTACCGGACGATCTCACCCACGCTGCCCTCGGCGCGCTCGGGCGCGCGCACCCAGTCCCACCAGTGCATCTCGGTGCGTGCGGGCAGCGACACGCGACGGACCCGCATCACCAGGTGGAAGGCCTGGGTATAGAGCAGGACCGCGAGCGCAAAGAGCGGCACCATCATCGTGCCGCCGCTCGCCCAGATCTCGACCATGCGCTCGAAGGTCATGGCGCGCCGCGTCCCTGGATCGCGGTCAACGCTCAGGCCTCGGCTTCCGGGCGGAGCATCGCGACGCCCGAGACGAAGGCCACCGAGAGCTGCTCGAGGAGCGTGAGCTTGCGCTTGGCCATGCGCGAGAGCGCGCCGTGCAGGATCAGCGTGGGGATCGCCACGATCAGCCCCATGGCCGTCGTGACCAGTGCTTCCGAGATGCCCGACGACAGGTTGCGGGCATCCCCGGTGCCGAAGATCGTGATCAACTGGAACGTCTCGATCATGCCGCTGACCGTGCCGAGCAGGCCGAGCAGCGGCGCCGCCCCTGCGGTGATCGCGAGGAAGGGCAGGAACCGCTCGAGCGTGGGCCGGGCCTTCAGGATCTTCTCAAAGAGCAGCTCTTCGAGAACGCCCCGCGACCGGCTGGCGTGCTCGACGCCGGTCTCGAGAAGCTCGCCCGCGGCCCCTTCGACCTTGCGCGCCTCGGCGGCGGCGGCCTCGGCGTCGCCCCGAGCCAGCTGCTCGAGTACGCCATCGACCTGCTCGGGCGCCGCCGTCTGGAAGCGCAGGATCTCGAAGAGCTTGAACGCGGTGAGCAGCAGCGCCGAGACGCCGAGCGCGACGATGATGTAGCCCACGGCGCCGCCGTCCTCGACGTATTCGATCAGCGACTTCTGGGCGCGCTCCTTCTTGAGGGCCTTGCCCAGCGTCGCATCGAAGGGAAGCGTGCCCGTCTCCCCGCGCGCGATGGCGGCAATACCCTCCGCGTGACCACTGGGAAGCTTCGCCACCACCGGGTCGGCCGCGTTCAGCTTGGCCTCGGCCAGGCCCGTGACCGAACCCTCCTCGTTCGCGAAGAACACGGTGGGCCCGAAGCTGATGTAGCGCCCCGCGGTGAGAACCCCGTCGTTGCTGAGTGCCTCGCCATCGAAGACGTCCCCGCCGATCTGGCGATCCAACCGCTCGACGGCCGCCGTCACCACGTCGAGCTGCAAGACCCGGCGCTGCTCCACGTCGAGCGAGGCGTCCTTCTCCGAGCGTTTGGCCGCGGCCGTCGTCGCCTCCAGCGCCGGAAGCTCGCTGACGTGCAGGCGGCCCTCGAAGTCGCGAACGAACTCGTTGAGGCGGCTCTCGATGAAGTCGTCCTGGTCCTGGAGCGACTTCACCTGGTTCTCGAGCTTCGACAGGGCGAGCTCGCCGTCGTCGCGAAGCTTGAACAACCGGTCGTTCTCGCGCCGGAGCGCGAGGACCTCGCGCTCGAGGCCCGCGATCTCCTTGGACAGGGGAATCTTCTCGTCCGTGATCCGCTCGCGAAGCGCGGCGAGTTCGCGGAGCGAGGCCTCGAGCTTGCGGTCGATGTCGCCCTCGGCCTGATCGAACGTCGCGGCGGGTGCGGAGGTGGGAGCGACCCAACCGGCCGCCGCGAAGAAGAGGAACAGAGCCAGCAGCGTCCGCGCTGCAGCGCGAGCCGCGCCTTGCCGGGCCGGCATCATCGGATCTCCACGGAGAACGGAATGAACTCGATCGCGTCGACGTTGCCCTCGTAGATGTCGAGCAGCAGCCCGGCTTCCTCGGCCATGCCCTCGTCGGGCGTGAAGACCCAGCCGTCTCGGGTGGGCCGCGCGAGCCCGGCCTCCCCCTCCTGAGCGGCGGCGTACACCGCATGCCCGAGACCCCAATAGAGGGTGCGGATCGCCACCTTCTGGTCCCCGGAGACGGCGCGGGTCTCGCCCACGAGATGGGCCGAGGCGTTCCACTGTTCGGCCTGCGAGAGCACACCGAGCACTTGCACCAGGCGCTGGCCCAGGGCTCCCGCCGGTTCTTCGCCCTCGCCGGCGATGCGGCTGGTGAGCGGCTCGAGACGGGCTCGCAGGGGCTCGGGAAAGCGGGCTTCGAGCGCGAGGACTTCGAGTTCGAGCCGCCGGATCTCCGCTTCCAGGGTGCGGCTCGCCCGCTGGAGTTCGGCGCGCTCGAGGAGCAGTTCGCGCCGCGCCTCCTCGGCCTCGCTCGTCAGGTCTTCGGCCTCTCCGGCTTGCGAACGCAGCTCCTTGCGCTGGTCGCGAAGCAGGTCGCGCGTGGCGCGGAGGCTCTCTTCGTCTGCGCGCCATGCGGCGCGCTCCTCGGACAGGATGCGTCGGGTCTCGACCCACTTGTCGAGCTTCGCGCGAAACGCATCCACACCGCTGTCGGGTGCGGCGCCGATGGCGACGCCCACGAAGAGCACCGCCGAGCCGACGATCGTCGGCAGGGGGGAGCGGAGCAACGGACCACCTCCTGTCAGTCGTTCCCGGTTCCGCGCGACGCAGTGCGTGCCGCCCGGAAGCGTGCGCAGTATGACCGACGCATCCGCTCCCGGAATGCACGAAGCCGATTGCACGAGCAATGCGACACCGAATTCACGCGCCCGACGCAGAACCGTCACGAAGGCAATGCATGAGCGCGCAGGGGTACGCGTCGCATTGCACAGGCGTGCGAAGCGCACGCTTCCCGAGCGTTCACACGATCGGCACCCAATCGACACATGGGGTTCGTCCCATCGTGCCGCGCGCGCCACCTTCGTCGCACACGGGGCGGTTAGGATTCGCGCCATCCCGATGGGACGCGCGTTCGATCGCGCGGCCCCCTCGAAAGGAACCTCCGATGATGCGCGTCGCGCTCGCTTTGGTGCTGAGCCTGGGCCTCGGGTGCGCGACGACCCCGCCCCCGAAGGCCGCCGAGCCGCCCCAGGCGGCCGCGGACCCTGCAGCGCCGGCTGCGTCCGACTTCGACGACGGCGAGCCCGTGATCGCCGCCGAAGAGGACCTCGACTCCTACACCACCGAGGAAGAAACCCGGACCTACCGGCTCGGGTTCTGGGTGATCGACCTCGCGGCGCTCGACGTCGCTCCCGGCCGAAAGACCTTCCGCTTCGTGGACTTCCGGATCTTCAGCCTCCTGAAGGCCGGCAGCGGTGACGACTACTCGGAGTTCAGCTTCGTGAAGGCCCCGCACCTGTTCACGCTGCTGGGCTTCGAACGGGAGGGCGAGAAGAGCTACTCGGGCGTGATCGATCTCGAGGCGATCGCGCTCGCGCTGGTGCGACAGAAGACCGAGAGCCCGAACGAATACGACACGCACTTCATGCGCGTCCCGATCATCAGCTCGATGTACGAGAAGCGCGTCGACGGGACCAGCGAGAAGACCCGGTACCTCTACCTGTTCCGCGACGAACGCGAGCGGGAGATGCAGTACGGCTACGAGGCGACCGACGACTACTGAGCACCGCGAACGTCGCGCTCGCCGGCTCGGACTCGCGTACGGGCTCGCCGTCGCGTGCGCCCTTGGGCTCGCGTGCGAATCGCTCGCTGCGGAGAACGTCGCACTTGCACCCGCACCCGAGGTCGCACTTGCACCCGCACCCGAGGCCGCACTCGCGAGCCTTCCTCCCGGTGCGCGTGCCGCCGATCCCGATGGACTGGCCGGCTTCGACGTCGCCTACACGGTGGACCCCCGCCTCGACGCCCGCGTCCGCGAGATCCTCCGGGCGGGAGGGGTGTCGCTGGGGCACGTCGTGGTCCTCGACCCGCACAGCGGTGAGGTCCTCGCCTACGTCTCCACCGACCCCGACCGATTTCCAGCGACGCGAGCCTATCCGATGGCCTCCCTCGCGAAACTCGTGACGGCCGCGGCGGCCCTGCGCCAGGATCCGGAGATCGCGAAGCGCGACTGCGGGTACAGCGCCAACCCCTACCGGTTGGCCGCGCACCATCTCGCCGCCGGCTTCCGGCCTGCACGAGCCCAGTCGTTCGCGGACGCCATGGCGATCTCCAACAACCAGTGCTTCGGCCGCATCGCGGTGGGCGCACTCGGTGCCGAGCAGCTTCTCGGCGAGATGCGGCATCTGGGCCTGCCGAGTTCTCCCGGTCCGGGGCACGCGCCCGGCCGCGCCGAGGCCGGCGCCGACGCGCTCAGTCTCGGGCGGCTCGGTTCGGGCCTCGCGGGCTCGTTCATCACGCCGCTGGGCGCCGCACAACTGGCGGGATCGCTCGCCACGGGGCAGCGGGTATCCCCACGCTGGGTGGCGGGTGTTCGCGACGCCGACGGCCAGACCCAGTCCCTGGGCGACGCGGGTGGGCCCGAACCCGCGATCGACCCCGAGACCGCCGCAGCCCTGCGAACCATGCTGGTCGGCGTGACCCGCCACGGCACCGCTTCGCGGGCCTTCGTGGACGGCCGCGGTCGGCCCCGCCTGGGTCCGGTCGAGGTCGCGGGCAAGACGGGGACGCTCTCCGGGCGCGATCCCGACGGCCTGTATCAGTGGTTCGTGGGCATGGCGCCGGCCGCCCACCCGAAGGTCGCATTGGCCACGCTGGTGGTCCGGGATGCGCCGGGGACGGCCACGGCGTCGGAGGTGTCGCGACGCGTACTCGCCTCCCTGTTCTGCAAGGGCGAACGCTGCGGCGAGGCGACCGCCCTGCCCTGGCTCGCCCGGGCAGCCGAGCGACGAGCGCGACTCGACGAGGAGCGCAGGGCCGAGCTTCGACGGCTCGAGCTGATCGCCGCGAGCGAGCGCGCCCATGCCGAGGAGCTGGCGCGCCGCGAGCGCGAGGCCCTCGATCAGACGCCGCGCCCCGTGGCGACCACGCCGCTCGAGATTCCCCGCCACCTGCGGCGCGGCCGTACCGAGGGCGAGGTCGTGCTGATGCTCCGCCTCGATCCCGAGGGGCGCGTTCGCCACGCGCGCGTCGACGCCAGCGACCTGCCCGCACTGAACGAGACGGTCCGCACCACCGTCGCGCGCTGGCGATTCACCCCGCCGACACGTCAGGGCCGGCCCGTGAGTGCGGACGCGCGCTTCCCCGTGGCCATCCGGATCGACTGAACCACGCGAACGCACCGGCTGCGGGGACCAGGAGGCCGGCGAAGAATACGGCGAGCCCCCAGGACAGCGCGCCGTAGCGCAGCTCGAAGCGCTCGGTCTGCAGGTGCAGGCCGAAGGCCGCCGCGTTGAGCGCGAGCAGTGCGATCGGAACCCCCACACCGCGCTGCGCCAGGGGCACGAGCGCGAGCAGCGACCAGTAGTAGCAGGTGGGCGCCGTCAGACTGAATACCGCGACCACGGACAGCGCCATGCTCGCCGATGGGGTCGACCGCCACACGGCAGCGGCCAGCAGCACGAGAAACAGCGCCTGCAGCGCCACCCGCGCAGGAAGACGCTCCGCGCGTCGGTTCACGATCTCGGCCTTCACCGGCGTCCAGACGTCGTGCGCTTCGGGGTCGATCAACGCGCCCGACGTGATCGCGTGGTCGTAGAGCACCAGGTTCTCGAGGCCCACGTCGTTGGTGAGCCAGCCGTCGGTGTGACGTGCGATCTCGTTTGCGAAGGCCGGCCAGGCCGAGGGTCCCCGACCGGCGAGGCTGCCCACGGCCAGCATCCCTGCGATCGCCAGGCCAAAGCCCAGCCCGAGGGACACGATCCACGGTGCGCGCTCGCGGCGGGCGATCGCCCGCGCCGCCAGGACCGCGGGACCGAACAGAAGGAGTACCGGGAACAAGCGCAGACCGGCCGCCACGCCCAGCGCGGCACCGGCTGCGCGGAAACGTCCGCGCTCGGCCCAGGCCAACGATGCGAGGACGGCGGCGAGCCAGTCCTGGCGCAGGAACGCACCCCCCACCCAGTAGAAGCGGCTGGCGTAGCCGAGCCCGAGCACCGCCAACGCCGCGCAGCCCACGCGAGCCCCGAACGCCCGGAATACCATCCAGAACGCGGCAGCCAGCAGCAGCGGATCGAGCAGACCGAGCGCCAACAGCCCCCGCGTGGTCGTCGGAAGCGGGGCCCCTACCAGGCGGGCCATCGCCGCCCAGGCCGGCGACGCGTTGAAGCCGTGATCGCGCCGCATGTCGTCGAGCTGGGCGCCGCCGTGGCGACGGACGAAGTAGTCATGGTCGGCGACGAACTCGACCCAGCGCTGGGCATCGAATCGCTTGCGAACCGCGCGCACGTGGTCGAGCTGCGCCTGGGTGTCGCGCACCTGGTTCGTGCGCAGGTCGCGGTAGCTGCGCTGCACGGCCAGGCGCGGTGCGCCCTCGATCTGCGCGGCGATGCTCGCGGCATAGAGCCCGTCGTAGCCGAGCTCCGCGAAGTAGCGCGCACCCAGCCGATGGTGGAACTGCTCCCAGTCGTGGACGTAGCCGCCGCCGCCGTGGAAGGCGCCGAAGTTGAACCAGGCCAACACGCCCGCGACGCCGGCGGCGGCGAGCAGGCTGCGCGAGAGCCACGCGCGACGCCGCACCGACGGGAAGGCCTCGATCCCGAGTACGCAAGCGACGAGCGCACAGAGCAGCGCCTTGATGCGCACCTCCAGCGGCTCGTCGATCGGGCCGGTGCCGAACGCGTGCAATAGGACGAGGGCGAGTCCCACCGCCACGGCGGCCAGGCCCGCGATCGCGACGGGCTCGAGCCCTCCGCGGCTACGGATCGGCCGGCCGCTACCGGACCGCGCTTGCGGGTGGGCCATCCAAAGCGGTTCGACCCGACGCGGCCCGCCCTTGAGCGCGAATCCGGCCTTGGGCCGCGGCCCTAGCGCGTCGCCTGCACGCCGGCTGCCGGCTGCTGACGCGCCCCGGCGGGCGCGGCCCCGGCAGCCGATGGCGCCTCGGGCGGAGCGCCCTCGGGCGTGCGGCCGTGGACCTGCCACACGACGATGCCGCGCCGGCCCTCGCCCACCTGCCGCACCGGCGCCGCCAGCTTGCGCAAGCCGCGGAAGCTCCCACAGCGCGATGCTTCGTCGAAGTAGGAGATCACGTAGTCGGGCTGCATGTGCGCGACCAGTCGCCGCATCTGTTCGGGGGGCGCGTCGCAGGCGATCCGATGGAACCCCCCGCGCGTGAGCACGGCCAGGTAGCGCGGCTGCGTGGTGATCGCGATCGGCGGCGACGCGTGCGCGTCGATCCACGCGACCAGGGCGCGCGTGTAGGGATCGGGCTGCGCGGCGTAGGGCTTGGCTCGGAAGACCTCGCGCGTCGCACCGACCTGGACGGCGAGACTCGCCACGATGGCCGCTCCCACGAGCCCCGCGAGCACCCGACCGCGGCCGAGCAGCACGGCCAGGCTGGGCGCGAGCAGCAGGATCATGGGCACGCCATGCCGGTCGTGGAACCACCACTCGTGGGGGCCGTCCCAGCGCGTGAGATGCACCGGCAGGAGCGAGATGAGCCCGCATGCGAGCACCGCCCACAGCACGACCCGATCGCCGGCTTCGGGGCTCGCGGGATCCGCGGCCACGGGCGATGCACGCTCGCGGGACTTCACCGCAGCGAGAACGCCCAGCACGAGCGCGAGCGGCGGAAGCCACGCGAGGGGGCCGAAGGCCCGCAGGTAGGACTCGTCATGCGTGGGGTGGAAGGCGACCCAGGCCCCCTCCAGGCGCGCTTGCGCCGCTTCTGCGACGGTGGCCGCTCCCACGTGTTTCGAGGGCGGCAGCAGCTCCGGGCTTTCCATGTACGCCGAGATGTCGAACAGGATGCGGATCGTGTGGGGGCGCACGAAGGTGGCGAGGTGTGCCCACCAGGGCACCACGACGAGTGCCGTGGCCACGCAGGCCACGAACGCCGTGCGCAGGGCCTGCCGGTCGAAGCGGCCCACGACTGCGCACGCCAGGGCAATCGCCATGGCCGCGGCGGCCATCTGGTAGCGCGCCAGGTAGGCGAGGCCGGCCAACGCGCCGGCCAGCGCCGCCATCCGTAGCGGCCGCGACCCCCGCGTCCCCTTCGCGGCCAGCAGCGCCCCGAAGCCCAGCGTGAGCGCGAGCGGATCGGTGAAGGGAAGCGACGAGTACTCGAAGTAGGCCGGGTGAAGGGCCAGCGCCGCCACGGCCACGTGACCCGCCCGCAACCCCGGCAGACGCGCGAACGGCACGTCTCCTCCGGCGCGAACGCCCCGGGCCGCCGCGTTCGCCAGCGGGTAGAGCAACAGCAGCGAGAGCAGGTAGAGCGCCTCGGCCAGCGCGGTGGCCGCAGCCTCGAGCGGGGCCACCCGAGCGGCCTGGCCCATGAGCCACGGCCAGAGCGGGTACATGACCGTGGGGTGCGGGAGATCCCGGTAGCCGCGCGAGTGGATCGATGCGCGGGTGACGAGCCCATTGCCTGCGGCCACTTCCTGCGCGACTTGCAGGTAGTAGTTGCTGTCCCACTCACCGGGTCGCACCGCCACGGGGTCGTAGGCGAGCTTGAGCCCCGCGCCGAGCGCCAACAGCAGGATGAGCAGCGCATAGGCAGCGCGGTTCGACACACCCCGAGCATGGCACGTCGCGGGCGGGATGGCGGCTCCCCCGCGTGCCTGCCTCGGCCCCAGGGCACCGGTGGGGTACCTTCGCGGGCTCGCCATGCAGGCCCACTGCCCCCGCTGCAAATTCGATCAGGCCACGATCCGCTACGACTTCGGCGACGCCAGCATCGTCCGCTGCAGCGCCTGCGGGCTGCTCCACCTGCACCCCTGGCCGTCCGAGGCCGAGGTCGCGGCCGTCTACGGCGGCGACTACTTCCAGAACGAGCGATTCCTCACCGGCACGCACGAGTCGTTGTACGGCTACGCCGACTACGTGGCCGAGCGCTTCAACAAGCAGCCCCAGTACGCCGACATCGCGCGCGAGATCCACCAGCACCTGGCCAGCCCTGGCGCCTCGCGCCACGAACGCGCCCGGCCGCGGCTTCTCGAGGTGGGCTGCGGGCTCGGCTACTTCCTGGATCAAGCCTTCGAAGAGGGCTTCGACGTCTCGGGGGTCGAGTTCAACCCGGGCGCCGTCGAGCGCCTGCGCCGCAAGTTCGCCTTCCCGATCCACGAGGGCGCGCTCGAGAGCATGGAGGTGCCGCCCGGCTCCTACGACGCCGTCGCCATGTTCGACGTGATCGAACACCTGCGGGCCCCGTTCGAGGCGCTCGACCAGATCCACGACATGCTGAGCCCTGGGGGCCTGCTCATCGTATCCACCCCCGACGCCGAGAGCGCGACCTCGCGCCTGATCGGCTCGCGGCTCGAGGACTTTCGGCGCACGCGCGAGCACCTGGTGTTCTTCGGGCGACGCACGCTGTCGGAGACCCTCGACGAACACGGCTTCGAACTCGTCGCGCTGAAGTCGATCGGCCACACGTTCGAGCTGCGCTTCCTGCTCGAGCGCCTCGCCCTCTACCAGAAGCACGTGTTCCACGGGCTGCGCCGCGTGGTCGACGCAATCGGACTGGGCGGCATGCAGGTGCACGTGAACCCGCACACCAAGATGATCGCGATCGCGCGGCGCCGCGGTGTACGCACGTCGGTGCAGACCCTGCGCAACAATGCACCCGAGCCCCTGGCCGCGGTGGATCGCGACGTCCTCGACGAGCTGGGCGTACTCGAGACCACGTCCGATCGGCATTACCGCTGGGTCTTCGATCTGGTGGCCGAACGGCTCGGGCGACGCGTCCTCGAAGTGGGCAGCGGCATCGGCGTGTTCTCGAAGTTCCTGATCTCGCGCTGCGACCAGCTGACGCTCACCGACTACCAGCCCTTCTACCTCGACATCCTGCGCGACCGCTTCGGCGAGCTACCGCACGTCGAACGCGCCCTGCTCGATCTCACCCAGCCCCCCTTCGACGACGCCAGACGCCACGTGGGCGAGGGGGTCGACTCGGTGCTCTGCCTGAACGTGCTGGAGCACATCGAAGACGACGTGGCGGCCCTGCGAGGCCTGCGGGAGCTGCTGGCGCCGGGCGGCAACATCGTGCTCCAGGTGCCGAATCACCCCTGGCTGTTCGGAAGTCTCGACACCACCTACGGCCACCAGCGCCGCTACAGCCCCGCGACGCTGCGCGCCGTGGTTCGCGAAGCCGGGCTCGAGGTGGACTGGCTGCGCCGCTTCAATCCGTACGCGATCCCCGGCTGGTTCCTTCAAGGGCGCATGCTCAAGCGGCCGCGCCTCGACCCCGGGGCGCTTCGCCTCTACAACCGGGCGGTGCCGGCGCTGCGGACCATCAACCCCGTCGTGCGCGGCATGGGGCTCTCGCTCTTCGCGTCGGCGCGCCGCACGGACTAGCCGTGGTGGACGCAGCCGCCTTCGAGCGAGACGGGTTCGTGCGCATCCCCGGCTTCGCCGAGCCGGACGTCCTGCGTGCCATGGAGGCGCGCGTCGTGGCGCTCGCGCGGGCCTCGGATGCGGGCGAGGACATCGCACCGAGCTACCTGGTTCCCGAACCGGCGCTCTCGGGCGACGTGCCGCCCGAAGAGCGGCTCTCGAAGATCTTCCGGGTCCACCGCAGCGAGCCCGTGTTCCGCGACTTCTGCATGCGCGACGACCTGCTCGACGCCGTGGCCGCACTGATCGGCGACGAACTCGACTGCTTCCTGAGCCAGTTCATCTTCAAGCTCCCGGGAGCACTCGGACAGCCCTGGCACCAGGACGCGTTCTACTTTCCCTTCGACCGCGGGCCACAGGTCGGCGTCTGGCTCGCCGTGACCGAAGCCCGGGAGGACAACGGTCCGCTCTGGGTGCTTCCCGGCAGCCACCGCGAGCCGGTGCACGAGGTCGTCCGAGACCAGCGCGAGCACGCCAACTTCGCCTACGTGGAGATCGTGGATCACGCCATGGACGGCGCCGTGCCGGTGCTGATGGAGCCCGGCGACCTGCTGCTCTTCCACAGCCATCTCATGCACCGCTCGACCGACAACGGTTCGACGCGGCGGCGCGCGGCCATGGTCTACCACTACGCGGCGGCAGGCACCGTGGACCAATCCCAGGAGAAGTGGGGGTTCACGCCGCCGAACGTCGACTGGATGGCCGTGCGACGCAAAGGCGGACTGCGCGACGAGACGCGGGCGAAGGCCGGCGGGACGCTCGCTGGCTAGCGGAGCGGGACGGCGGCGTTTGCGCGCGTGCGGTCGAGCTGGGCCATCTGCGCCGTGAGGCAGCTGGGGCAGATCCCGTGGCTCACGGGGGCGGCGCTCGACGCAGGGGTCGGCTGAGGCTGTTCGCACCACGCGCAGACGTTCATGTCTGGGAAGTGGGAGGCCGGGGCAGGTGCGTGGCACGGTTTCTTCCCCAAAATCGGCTCGCCCACCCCGAATGACCCCGCGGGGAGGTGCTAGCGTGTCTCTCCCGTCACGAGCCGGGGCGCCACGCGCTCCTGAGCCGCCAAGGACGCCCAGAGGAGACCCCATGGCCATCGATTTCAGCTTTCCCGAGGAGGTCGAGCAGGTCCGCACCCAGGTCCGCCGCTACTGCGACGAGATCGTGCGGCCGGCCGAAGCCGAGATCGCCGCGGCCGAGGACGGCCCCGAGGCGCGCAAGGTGCTGGTCGAGCAGGTGATCCACATGCGCAAGACGGCCCAGGAGTGGGGCCTGTGGTTGCCCCACATGCCCGAAGAGTTCGGCGGGATGGGCCTCGGCCACGTGGCCATGGCGGCCGTCTCGGCCGAGGCGGCCAAGACCCGTTTCGGACCGTTCGCGTTGAACGCGCAGGCGCCCGACGAGGGCAACATGCACACGCTCTTGCACTGGGCGACGGATGCGCAGAAGGATGCCTACCTGCGGCCGCTCTGCGAGGGAACCAAGCGCTCTTGCTTCGCGATGACCGAGCCCGAGGTCGCCGGGTCCGATCCGACCCTGATCCAGACCCATGCGGTCGAGCGCGACGACCACTGGGAGATCAACGGCCACAAGTGGTTCATCTCGGGCGCCGCCGGCGCGCAGTTCGCGATCCTGATCGCGCGCACCGAGGACGACCCCGAGCTGCCGCAGGCGGCCAACTCGGCCTTCCTCGTCGACATTCCGTCCGAGGGCTGGGAGATCGTCCGCGACGTGCACACCATGAGCGGCGGCCACAACCACTGCGAGATCCGCATCTCGGGTCTGAAGGTGCCCAAGGAGAACATGCTGGGCGGACGCGGGCAGGGTCACCTGCTCGGTCAGGCGCGACTCGGGCCGGCACGTCTGGCGCACTGCATGCGCTGGATCGGTCAGGCCGAGATCGCGCTCGAGATGATGATCGACCGCTCGATGAAGCGCTTCGCCCACGGCTCGCTGCTCGGCGAGAAGCAGGGCATCCAGTGGATGATCGCCGACAGCACCATGGAGCTCTACCAGTGCAAGCTCATGGTCCTGCACGCGGCCTACAAGATCGACCGCAAGGAGGACTTCAAGAGCGAGGTCTCCATGGCGAAGCACTTCGTCGCCAACTCACTGAACCGCATCATCGACCGCGCCATCCAGGTCCACGGCGCCCTCGGCTACTCGACCGACACGCCGTTGGCCCACATGGCCACCCAGGCCCGCTGGGCGCGCTTCGCGGATGGCGCCGACGAGGTGCACCAGTGGCGCATCGCCATGCGCGCCATCGAGGCCTACACCCGCACCGGCTCGGTGACGAGCGCCGCGGGAGACCTTCCGCTCTAGCGCGGGAGACCTTCCGCTCTAGCGCGCGAGACCTTCCGCTCTGAGGCGGGACGCTCCGCTCTAGATCGCGTAGTCGAGCGGGAGGCTCTGGTCCATCTCGAGGGCGGCCTCGTGGGACGGATCTCCCTCGAGGATGCGTGCGGGAATGCCCACCGCCGTCGAGTGCGGCGGCACGTCCTGGAGCACGACGCTTCCGGCGCCGACCTTCGAGCCCTCCCCTACCTCGACGTTGCCGAGCACCTTGGCGCCGGCCGAGATGAGCACGCCACGACGGATCTTCGGGTGGCGATCGCCGGTCTCCTTGCCCGTACCGCCGAGCGTCACGGCGTGCAGCATGGACACGTCGTCCTCCACCACGGCGGTCTCGCCGATCACGATGCCGGTGCCGTGATCGACGAAGATGCCCTTGCCGATCCGTGCCGCGGGGTGGATGTCGAGCGCGAACGCCTGGGAGATGCGGCTCTGCAGGTGCAGGGCCAGCGTCTTGCGGTCGTGCTGCCAGAGCCAGTGGGCCACCCGCGACGACTCGAGGGCGTGGAACCCCTTGTAGTAGAGCAGCGGCGCCAGGTGTCCCTGGGTCGCCGCGTCACGCTCGGGCACCGCGCGCAGGTCGGCGCGCAGCGCGGCCCCCACCTCGGGCACGGCGAAGGCCTCTTCGATCACTTCGCGCAGCGCCATGTCGGCCAGCGCGTGGCCCGCCAGGAGCCCTGCCAGGTGGTAGGAGAGCGCCTCTTCGAGGGTCGCGTGGTTGAGCACGATCGCGTGGAGCGCACTCGCCAGGATCGGCTCGCGCTCGGCCTCGCGCCGGGCCTCGCGCCCGATCGCCGTCCAGAGCGGGTCCTCGTTCGCCATCGTGCGGCCTAGTCGTCCACGACGGCCATGGCGTCCGCCGAACTCTCGCCTGGCGCGGGCACCTCGACCACGCGCTCGTCCACGTCGTCGTACTCGAGACGAAGCGCGCGGGTCATGGTGGCGTGCATCTCGTACAGGCAGGTGATGTAGGTGAGTTCGAGGATCTCCACCTCCGACAGGTGGGCCCGGAGCGCTTCGAACGTGGCGTCGGGCACGCGGCCGCCTTCCAACACCAGCGCATCGGTGTAGGCGAGTACCGCACGCTCGACGGGTGAGTAGGCGTCGCTCACCGACCACGACGGGATGGCCTCGATCTTCTCCTCGGACAGGCCGACGGCGCGCGCGCCCTTGCAGTGCTGGGAGAACACGAACTGGCTGCCGCGCGCAAAGCCGGCCCGCATCTGGCCGAGCTCGCGCAGGCCCGGGTCGAGCTTGCGGTCGGGGCTGCGGTAGAACCGGAAACCGGACACGGCGTGGTCGAAGCAGTCGGGCACCTGGGCGAAGACCGTCCACCAGTTGCCGGGGGTGCCGGTGGCCGTACCGGGCTCGGCAACCGGGTCGCGGTCCCCGAAGAGCATCTTGTAGATCTCCTGGGCCAGCGGATGGGCTTCGTCGCGCGGTACCTCGCGCAGTCGGGGCATGGGGGTCCTCCTCGGCTGGGGCGATCCTAGACCAGCTACGGGCCCCGAGGCGATTCGGGCAAGGACACCGCACCTCCGGCAGCGGTGACGGGGGCGATCGCTAACCTCGGTCCCCGGAGGTTCCCATGCCCAACGTCGCCATGTGGCAGAAGGCCCTGACCGTGATGCCGCGCATCTCGAAAGAGGAGTGGGACGGGCTCGACCTGGTCTCGCGCTGGCTGATCGCGAGCCGGTCCGCCGTGATCATCATGACCTTCACGTCGGCCGCCTTCGCGGGCGCCCTGGCCCTGAAGGATGCCGCCTTCGACCCGCTGCTGTGGGTCCTGGCGACGCTCGGGCTCTGCCTCGCGCACGCCACGAACAATCTGATCAACGACCTCACCGACCACTGGAAGGGCGTCGACCAGGGCAACTACTTCCGCACCCAGTACGGCCCGCAGACCGTCGAAGACGGCTTCCTTTCGGTGGGCCAGCTCATGACCTACGCCGCCATCACGGGCCTCGCGGCCCTGGCCATCGGCGTCTACCTGGTCTTGCAGGGCGGTACGCCGGTGCTCTGGCTCCTCGGTGCCGGCGCCTTCTTCGTGCTCTTCTACACCTGGCCTCTCAAGTACATCGGCCTCGGCGAGCCCGCAGTGCTGGCCGTGTGGGGCCCGCTGATGGTGGCGGGTACCTACCTGGTCGTGACCGGCAATTGGAGCGGCAACGTGGCCGTGGCCAGCCTCGCCTACGCGCTCGGGCCCACGGCGGTGCTGTTCGGCAAGCACATCGACAAGCTCGAAGCCGACCGCGAGAAGGGCATCCACACCCTGCCCGTGATCCTCGGCGAGCGGCTCTCGCGCGCGACGGTCATCGCCATGCTGATCGCGCAGCTCGGTGTCGTGGTCTATCTGGTGGCCACGGGCTACTTCACGCCGGCCATGCTGGTCGTGCTGCTGGCGGCGCCGTCGCTGAAGCGCGTCTTCCAGGTCTACGGCTCGCCGCGACCGAGCGAAGCGCCCGACGACCTTCCCCAGGGCGTCTGGCCGCTCTACATGGTGGCGGCCGCATTCTGGTACACCCGGCGCTTCGGCGCCTTCTTCCTCGTCGGCCTGGTGGCCGACGTGGTGATCTCGCGGCTCTAGCCAGCCCGTGGCCCGACGCGAAAGCCCGAAGCCGGCATCACCGCCGCTCGTCGTCCTGCTCCTAGCCGGCGCGTTGTCGCTGGCGTCGGCCCTCTGGGCCGGGTTCCTGTGGCAGCAGCTGCGCATCAGCCGCAGCGGCGGCGAAGCGTTCTGCCCACTGGGCGGGGACTCGTGCGCCGACCTCTGGGACGGTCCGTTCGCCGCGGCCGTGGCCACGCTGGCCGGCGTGCCCGTCGCCGCGCTCGGCGTGGTCTGGGGGCTGGTCGCAGCGGGCCTCGCCTTCACTGCGGCCTGGCGACTCCGCTCGGGTGGCAGCGCCGACCCCGCATGGTCGGGACTCGCGTGCGCGACGGCGATCGGCGTGGCTTCGGTCCTGGGCTTTGCCGGCGTGAGCCTCGTCGAGGGCGGCTGGTGCGTGAGCTGCAGCGTGACCTACGCCCTGGTCCTGGGCGTCGCCGCCTGCGTCGGGCTCGGCGCGCGCACCGCGCCGCCTACGCAGCTCGTCCCCGGCGGCTCGACTGCGGCGCTCGCCGCAGCGGGCCTGGTGTTGGCCATGCGTCTGCTCGCCCCGGAAACGCCGCCGCCCACCGCGCGTTTCGCGCCGCCGCCCGAGGCGGGTGCCGCCACCGAGCGCATCGAGCTGACGAGCTTTCTGGCCGGCCTCGCTCCCGAAGAGCAGCAGCGCGTGAGCGACGCGCTGCACCAGTGGCAGCAGGCGGACGCGTTCGCCGCCGAGCCGCGGGCGCTTCAGGGCTCGATCCACGCACCGGTCCAGGTCACGGTCTGGACCGACTCGACCTGCCCGCACTGCGCGCAGTACCACGAGGGCCTCGAGCGCCTCCTTCGCATCGTGCCTCCCGGGTCGGTCGCCGTGGCACCGCGCGTATTCCCGCTCGACGGGGCCTGCAACCCCATGCTCCCCAAGGCCGGCGACGGGCTGCGATGCCTGCTGGCGCGAGCGCGCCTTTGCGTCGAGACGCACCCCGGTGCGGCCGCCTTCGAGCGCACCCTCTACGAGGAGGGCGCCGAGGCGACCGAGGGCGAAGTGCGTGCGCTGGCCACGGCCTTGCGCGGCGACGAGCTGGAGCCCTGCCTCGCTTCGGACGAGACCGAGCGCAAGCTGCGCGAGGACGTCACGCTCGCGTCCCGGCACGGCATCCGCGGCACGCCGTTCGTGGTGATCAACGATCGCCGCGCGCCCGCGAGCCTCACCCTGGTGTACGCGCTCTCGCTCGCCGAGGGCGACCCGCACCATCCGGCCTTCGCGGCGCTTCCCGCGCCCCGTGAGCCCGACCCCGACGACCCGCACGCGGGCCACGGGCACTGATCGGCGCTCGCCGCGCCTAGCGCGCCTCTTCGACGCGCACGTCGCCGTCGATCCCCACGCTGAACGCCGCCGCCGGGCGCTTGCGCACGCCGAAGCCCGGCACGCCGCCGGACACCTCGTAGACGACGGCGCGCAGCCGCGCGGTCTCGGCCCCGTCGCTCACCAGCTCGATGCGCGCGAACCCGAGTGACTCGGCCGCATACAGCGGCTCGTCATCGCCCTCGGAGAGTTCGCGGATGTCGCCCCCGCTGCCGATCACCAGGTGCAGACCCGCCACTGCGCCCTCGCCGCGAAAGGCCTGGAGGTTGTGTTCGTGGCCGGCCAGGTAGAGCTGCACGGGCACTCCGGACGAACCCACGATGCGCTGAACCAGTCGTGCGTAGTCGCGGTCGTAGCCGCGACCGGGGTCCACCAGCGGGTGGTGCGCGGCCAGGATGCGCCAGGGACCGCGCGACTCGGCCAGCGCGCGGCGCAGGTCGGCGCCGGAGTCGCCGTGCACGATCTCCATCGATTGCAGCAGGATCAGGCTGACGCCGCCGCCGAGCTCGACCACATCGACGAGTCCCCCGGGCATCGTCCAGTTGTCGAGGTACTCGGGGATGCGCTTGCGCTGCAGGAGTGGGCTCTCCTTCTCCTTGTAGTCGTGATTGCCGAGCACCGCGTAGACCGGCACAGGCAGCCGTTCGTCGGGGTCGAGCGGACAGGCCTCCTCCATGCTGCCCTCTCCGCGCTGGGTGAAGCGCATGAAGATGCAGTACGGCCGGACGACGTTGAACCGGAGCCGGTCCTTGAACTCGCGCTCGCGCAGGCCGTCGGGGTAGAAGTTGTCCCCGAGCAACACCAGGCCCGATACCGGGGCCTCGCGGTGACTGCGCTCCATGGCCTTCGCCACGAGGCGCTGGCGGTTCGCACCCAGGCGCGCATCGGGGGGCTGGCCCGTGTCGCCGGTCGCGAGCAGCGCGGGCGCCCCGAGCGCGGGCACCGGCAGCAGGGCCCATCCGACACAGACGATCGCCAGGGCAGACCCCGCGAGGAGCGGTAGAAGCACTCGGGAGCGTCGCATGGCGGGCCTGGGAGAGGCTAGGATCTCTTCTTCGCCACGCCAGGATCCACGGAGAAGACCTTGCATACCGAGCTTTGCGACCGACTGGGGATCGAGTTTCCGATCTTCGCCTTCACCCACTGCCGAGACGTCGTCGTCGAGGTGAGCAAGGCCGGCGGCTTCGGCGTGCTGGGCGTGGTGGGCTTCACCAACGAAGAGATCGAGATGGAGCTCAAATGGATCGACGAGCACATCGGCGACAAGCCCTACGGCATCGACGTGGTGATCCCGGGCAAATACGAGGGCATGGGCGAGCTCGACCCCGAGAAGCTCGAGGCACAGCTCAAGGCCATGGTCCCGCAGCAGCACCGCGACTTCGTGGAGAAGCTGCTCTCCGATCACGGCGTCCCCGAACTTCCGGCAGGCCAGGAGCGCAACGAGCTGCTGGGCTGGACCGAGGCCACGGCCACTCCGCAGGTGGACATCGCGCTCGGCCACGAGAAGTGTCGCCTGATCGCGAATGCGCTGGGGACACCGCCGAAGGACGTGATCGATCACATCCACGAGTCGGGTCGCCTGGTCGCGGCGCTCTGCGGGCGCCTCAAGCAGGCACGCCGCCACAAGGAAGCCGGCGTCGACATCATCATCGCCCAGGGCGGTGAGGGTGGCGGGCACACGGGCGACATCGGCAGCGTCGTGCTGTGGCCGCAGATCGCCGAAGCCGTCGCGCCGACGCCGATGCTCGCCGCCGGGGGTGTGGGCACCGGGCGTCAGATGGCCGCGGCCCTCGCCATGGGTGCGGCCGGCGTCTGGACCGGGTCGCTCTGGCTGACGGTCGAAGAAGCCGCGGCCGAGCCGCCCCAGCGCCAGAGCTACCTCGACGCCACCAGCGAGGACACGATCCGCTCGCGGTCGTGGACGGGCAAGCCCTGCCGCATGCTGAAGAACGAGTGGACCGAGGCCTGGGGACGGGAGGACACGCCCGACCCGCTGGGCATGCCGCTCCAGGGCATGGTCACCGCCAACGCCATCGCCCGCGTGCACCGCTACGGCAAGGACGCCCAGCCGGTCGCGTTCAACCCGGTGGGCCAGGTGGTGGGTCAGATCAACGAGGTCCAGTCGACGCGAGAGGTCGTGATGGCGATGGTCGACGACTATCTCGAGGCCGTCGAACGCCTGAATACGCTGCTCCCGGGATGATCCGCGGGCTCGCCGCGCGCTCCGGATGAGAGGCGTACTGGCGGTGGCAGGCTTTCCGTTCCTGATCACCGTGACGACCCTCGGGACGGTCTGGCTCCTCGGGCGCGGGGTCGACCCGGGCCTCGCCATCGGGCCCGGCACCCTGTTCGCGTTCGTCTTCCTGGCCGTGGCCGAGCGGCTGGCACCCCTGCACGCGCGCTGGTTGCACTCGCAGGGCGACCTTCGGACGGACGTGAGCCTGATGGTCACCAACGGCGTCGTGAACGCATTGCTGGCGCCTCCGCTGCTCGCCGCCACGACCTGGGCGGCCGCCGCCCTGTCCGATGGAGTCGGCCTGGGCCTTTGGCCGGGCTCCTGGCCGCTGCTGCTGCAGCTACCGCTCGCGCTCGTCGTGGCGGAACTCGTGGAGTACTCGGCACACCGAGCCATGCACGAGATCCCCTGGCTCTGGCGATTCCACGCGACCCATCACAGCGCGACACGCCTCTATTGGCTGAACGCCGCGCGCTTCCACCCGATCGACGTCTTCGTCGTGGGCACGGTGAAGCTCGTGCCCCTCGCCCTGCTCGGCGCCAGCGCGCCGGTGCTCGCGCTGGTGAACCTCTTCTCGGCGGTGCACGGCGCGTACCAGCATGCGAACGTGCCCGTGCGGCTCGGCCTGCTCAACTGGGTGTTCAGCATGGCCGAGCTCCACCGCTGGCACCACGCCCCCGACCCGACCACGTCGAACCACAACTACGGCGGCAACCTGATCCTCTGGGACATCGTGTTCGGCACGCGCTACCTGCCCAGCGACCGCGAGCCGCCCGAGGCCGTCGGCATGGCGGGGCCCCCGGGCTTTCCTACCGGCTACGTGGGCAACCTGCTGGCGCCCTTCCGCTGGCGACGGCTCGAACGCGCCGGCGCGAGCGCGCAGGCTTCGCGGCCAGGCTAGGGCGCTGGCCTGGCGCTAACGCTCGCGGTAGTCGCGGTTGCCTTCGGCGCCGGTCACCTCGAGCGACTCGCGCGTGGCGAGAAACCACGGCGCCCAGGCGTCGTAGGTCTCGGCCGGAGCTTCGGCGATCAGCACCATCACGCGCCCGTCGCCGCTCTCGACGAAGGTGAGCTCTTCGATCGTCTCGCGGCGGGTCTCGAGAACCATGTGCTTCGCCGGCCGACCGGCGAGGGTGAGGTCGGTGAGCTCGCGAACGCTCGAGTCGGCCAGGTGCACCGGCCCGTGGCGCTCCAGGTACGCGTCGAGGCCCTCGAAGCGCCGCACCACCACCTGGATCGAACTCTCGAAGTCCCAGGTCACGCCGTCGACGGCCACGACTCCGTACGGCGTCGGGACGCGCGTCCAGCCGCGCGGGGTCTGGATCTCGAAACCGAGCCCGACGTCCACATGCGGAGCGAGCGAGAGGCGGGGCGGGCCCTTGGGCTGCAGGGGGCCCGACTCGGGCTCCACGTCACCGCCGGGCCCGCGGTAGACCGTGCCACTCGGCATCGCGTAGAGCGAGAGAAACGAGTTCACGTCCTGGGCGCCGAGGCCGTCGCGCGGGATGCGATCGCGGGCGACGGCGTACATGAGATCCGCCGGGATCGGGCTGTGGGCCGGCATCCCCAGGGCGTGACCGATCTCGTGCAGCGCGACCTTCTCCACCTGGTCGGGCAGCAGCAGCCCGTGCTCGTCGGCGATGTGGATGCGCAGATCGGACACGTCGAAGCGAACCACCAGTTGGCCGTCGTCCGTCACATCCGAGAGCGCCTCGCAGCCTCCGCCGATGCGCGCGGTGCCCAGCACCGCCTTGTCGGCGTGGGCCTCGGCGGGCTCACCCAGGAGGGCGATGCGAAGCCGGGCCTTGGCCGGGTCGTCCACGGCCTGAAACGAGACCATTCCATCCAGATCACGGTGCCAGATGGCCAGAGCGCGCATCACCGCCATCACGAACGCGCCGGGTGGCGGCGGCCGGATTTCGTCGGTCTCGGCCACCAGCTCTGGCGGAGGCGGCGCCACGTGGACCGGAAGCGGAAAGTCCTCGGGCCTCCAGTGGCAGAAGACCTCCAGCTCGTCGCCCCCGACCTCGAGGGGCCAGGTCATGAACGGCAGGTAGTTCGGGTCGAGCACCTTGGGATGCCGCGCCCGGAACGCCTCGTACTCCGCCCGGTTCGGCCGAGGACCCGCCTGCGCCGAGAGGGCGAACACGAGGCAACCCACGGCAACCGCCGCGCCCAGCGCGACCACCCCGCCCAGCGCGACCGCGCGGCGAAGGCACGGAGGGGCGCGAAGGCCCCGGCGCTTTCGCGGCCCCACGTCAGCGGCGGCCGCGGCGGGTCACGCGCGCGACCTCGCGGTCCTGCTCGCGCTTGCGGATCTGCTGGCGCTTGTCGTAGCTGCGCTTGCCACGCGCGAGCGCGATTTCGACCTTGGCGCGACCGCCGCGAAAATGGAGACCGAGGGGCACGATGGTGAGACCCCGCTCGGCGACCTTCGTGTTCAGTTTGCGGATCTCCTGGCGGTGCAGCAGCAGCTTTCGCTCCCGGGTCGGCTCGGGGTTGGCCTTCCCGGCCTCTTCGTAGGGCGCGATGTGCAGGTTGCGCAGGAACACCTCGCCGCCGCGGACGATGGCGTAGGCGTCCGCCATGTTCGCCCGGCCCGCGCGAAGCGACTTCACCTCGGGTCCCAGCAGCGAGATTCCGGCTTCGAAGGTGTCGAGCACCTCGTAGTCCCGGCGCGCCCGGCGGTTGGAGGCGATGGGTTGGACGTCGTCGGGATCGGACACGCCCGAAGAGTAGCCGTCCCGCCTTGCTAGTCCCTCTGGCGGTTCCGGCCGTCCACGAAGACCCGCTTCGCATCCCAGCCGGCGCACTCGGCGTCGTCCACCTGCGCAAAGCTCGCGATGATCACGAGGTCGCCGGGCTTCACGAGATGGGCGGCCGCCCCGTTGATGCAGATCTCGCCGGAGCCGGGCTCGCCCGGAATCGCGTAGGTCGACAGGCGAGCACCGTTCGTGCAGTCCCACACGTCCACCCGCTCGTAGGGAAGCAGATCGGCGGCCGCCATCAGGTCGGTGTCGATCGAGATGCTGCCTTCGTACTCGATGTTCGCCTCGGTGACCGTGGCGCGGTGGATCTTCGACTTGAGCAGGGTCCGAATCACGTGGTCTCTCCCTGGATGTCGGCGCAGCCGATCACCCGGCTTCATGGCCGGGGTCGGGGTTTCCGATCACCCGGTTGTCGATCAAACGGACGTGTCCTCCCCCGGTTCGGGGGAAGCGCACCGCCAGCGCCAGCAGTGCGGGCCCTTCGAGGGTCTCGCCGGACGGCTGGAGGGTTTCGGGGTGGCGCAACTCGGCGTAGTCGAGCTGCGCGAGGGAGGCCTTGCCGATGACGTCTCGCACCCGGGCCAGCAGGCTTCGGGTCGAAGCCTGTCCGCCCGCGTAGGCCTGGTCGGCCGCGCCGAGCGCGCGTGCGACGACCGTCGCCTGTGCGCGGGCCTCGGGCGTGAGGAGCACGTTGCGGCTCGAGAGCGCCAGCCCGTCGGCCTCCCGCACCGTCGGGTGGCCCACGACTTCGACCCCCAGGCACAGGTCGGTGGCCAGTCGCCGGATGAGGGCCAGCTGCTGGTAGTCCTTGCGCCCGAACACCGCCACGTGGGGCCGCGCGGCCGCGAGCAGCTTGGCCACGACCGTCGCCACGCCTCGGAAATGGCCGGGGCGCGAAGCGCCCTCCATGCCCTCCCCCAGCTCCTCGACCTCCACCCAGGTGCGATGGCCGTCGGGATAGAGCGCCTCGGGTGCCGGTGCAAAGACGGCATCCACATCGCGGTCGCGACAGGCGTCCAGGTCGGACGCGAGCGTGCGCGGGTAGGCCTCGAGGTCGGAGGCCGCGTCGAACTGCGCGGGGTTCACGAAGATCGACACCATGACCCGATCCGTGCGCCGGCGCGCCTCGTCCACCAGCGCCAGGTGCCCGTCGTGCAGGGCACCCATGGTGGGCACCAGCCCGACCCGCAAGCCGGACGCGCGCGCCTCGTCGGAGAACGCACGAAGCGCATCGACCTCGTGGAGGACCAGCACCTGCGACCCGGCCTAGCGGTAGCTGTGCTCGTCGCCGGGGAACTTGCGGTGCACGACCTCATCGACGTAGGTGCGCACCGCCTTGCTGGCGACGGCACCGAGGTTCGCGTACTGCTTGGCGAAGCTCGGCGTCCAGTCCGAAAGACCCAGCAGGTCGTGCATGACCAGCACCTGGGCGTCGCACCCGACGCCGGCGCCGATCCCGATGGTGGGGATCGCGAGCCGGCCGGTGATCTCCCGCGCCAGATCCGCGGGCATGCCCTCGAGCACCACCGCGAAGGCGCCGGCGGCCTCCACCGCCAGCGCATCGGCGAGCACGCGGTCGCGACCGGCGTCGCTGCGGCCCTGCACCCGGTAGCCGCCCATGGCATGGATGGACTGGGGCGTGAGGCCGACGTGCCCCATCACGGGAATGTCGGCCGCCGAGATACGCTCGATGGCGGCTTCCGCGCTGCGGCCCCCCTCGAGCTTCACGGCATGGGCGCCACCCTCCTTCACCAGGCGGATGGCGCTGCGCACCGCATCCTCGGCGGACACCTGGTAGGAGCCGAAGGGCATGTCGCCCACCACCAGCGCCCGGCGGGTCGCTCGAGCGACCATGCGCGTGTGGTACACGACCTCGTCGAGGGTGACGGGCAGCGTGTTGTCCTGCCCTTGGACGGTGTTGCCCAGCGAGTCTCCCACCAGGAGCACATCGACCCCGGACTGGTCGAAGATGCGTGCGAAGGGGAAGTCGTAGGCGGTGAGCATCGAGAACGGCTCTCCCCTGCGCTTGCGGCGCTGGAGGGAGCGGGCGGTCACCCGGTGCTCGCGGGACGAAGAGGCGCTCACGGTAGACATGAAACAAATGACGCGCCTGCCGGATCAGATCCGGAGGCGCGGCGCCTCGGCGATCACCCCAAGGTGGATGTCGCCTACCGCCGTTCACCGCCCCCGTCTCGCTTCGCCGAGGCGAATACGAGCGTTGTTTCGGGCAGGATTGGCGTCGTTCCTGTGCGAGAGTTCGTCGATGGGGATCGCGACCTGCGATTCCCCTCTACTCCCGAAGCGTAGAGTGGCGATGGCCCCTTCGCCACCAGGCAGGCGGGGAATGCGACGCGGACCTCCGTGGCGGCAACGAGGCCGCGCCCCTAGGGGGCGTCCAAGCGGTCGCGCACGGCAGGCGGCAGCCAGCCCTGGCCGGCCTCCGGCGCGTAGCGCCGGATCGCGTCCACGGCCGCCGCGATCTGCTCCTCCAGCGGGTCGCCGGGCGCCAGCAGCAACCAAGGCGCACCTCGGATGCGACACGGGCCGCTGTGCGGGCCCGGCTCGCCGTCGCCGCGCGGCAGCACGCGCACGGCGATGCCCGCCCGCTCGGCCACCTCGACCAGGGCATCCAGCAGGTCCGGCCCCTCCATGGCGCCTAGCGGCGTCGGTCGATGGGCAGTTCGGCCCAGGCCGTGAGCGCACGCAGGACGTCGGCATCGAGCCCCTCGAAGCCCAGGCCGACCTCGCGAAACCGCGTGGGCTCTTCGCGCTCGGAGGACCACACCACCCGCGCTGCGGTCGAGACGACCGGGCCGTCCGGGACCTCGAAGCGCAGGTGCACCCGATCGGGCCCTTCGCCGGCCTCGATCGCGTCGAGCAGGGCGTTCGTGCAGTGCAGGCAGATCCCGCCGGCCGAGAGGTTCACCGCGAACTCCTGCGCCTCCCGCCCGTCTGGAAGCGAGACCGACACGCGCAGGGGGACCGGCAGGTTGCGCCGCGCTTCGCTGCTCCCGGCGTCGGTCCCCTCGGCGCTCACGGGGTCGACCCCTGCGCCGCACCCAACACGGCGGGGGCGAGACTGCGCCAGACCTCCGGGGCCAACTCCTGCGCCCTCGCCCGCTCGGGCACGCCGTGCGCGCGCAGCGCGTCGGCTGCGTGCGGTAGACCGGCGTCGCGCAGCGAGTTCACCAGCGTCTTGCGACGATGCGCGAACCCCGCACGCAGCACGCGCTCGATGGTCGCGAGCTCTTCCGGGCCGGGCGCATCCGCCCGCGGTTCGAGATGCAGGAACGTGGACACGACGCTGGGGACAGGATAGAAGCAGCCCGGGCGCAGATCGAGCCCGGTCCGTGCCGTGGTGCAGAGGGCATGCAGGACGGCGAACGAGCCGTAGTCGCGCGCACCCTTGCGAGCCGTGATGCGGCGCGCGACCTCGCGCTGCACGAGGACGGACCACCCCCGCAACCTCGCCCCCTGATCCAGGAGCCGCCGGAGCAGCGGCGTCGCCACCGCGTACGGCAGGTTCGCCACGACGCGCGCCGGTGCCTGTCCGGCCAGCACCTCGCCCAGATCCAGATCGAGCGCGTCGGCATGGCGCAGCGTGACGCCCTCCGGCAGCAGCGCCTCGGCGTGCAGCGTGCGAACCAGGCCCGCGTCGACCTCGACGGTGATCACGCGCTTCGCGCGCGCCGCCAGGGCGCGGGTGAGGATGCCCAGGCCGGTCCCGATCTCGAGTACGGTCTCGTCTCGCGCCACCCGCGCCGAATCGGCCAGCCGCTCGGCCAGGGACGCATCGTGCAGGAAGTTCTGGCCGCGGTCCTTGTGGGGCGCGAGACCGTGGCGATCCAGCAGATCGCGTACGGCAGCGCGCCCGTGGCTCACGACTGCTCGGCCCAGGGGTTGCGATCGAAGGGTACGCGGGAGAACGCCGTGAGATCGAGGCCGTGTCGCACGCCGCGCGCCAACTCGCGCGCCCCGGCCGCCGCGATCATCGCGGCATTGTCCGTACACAGGGCGAGCGGCGGGAGCGACACGTGCAGGCCGTCGCGCTCGCCCGCGCGCTGCATCTCCCGGCGCAGCCGAGCGTTGGCGGCGACGCCGCCCACCACCGCGACGCGCTCGAGCCCCTGATCGGCGGCCGCGCGACGCGTCTTGCGCACCAGGACGTCGGTGGCCGCCGCCTCGAACGAAGCCGCCAGGTCGGCGCGCCCCGCGTCGTCGAGCGGGGCCCGGTCCCGGATCGCGAGACCCACGGCGGTCTTGAGGCCGCTGTACGAGAAGTCGTAGCCGTGCCTGGCGTGCTGCATGGCGCGCGGAAGCGTCACCGCTTCGGGGTCTCCCGACTCGGCCAGTCGCGAGACCGCGGGCCCGCCCGGGTAGGGCAGGCCCAGCAGCTTGGCGACCTTGTCGAAGGCCTCCCCCACGGCGTCGTCGCGGGTCTCGCCCAGGAGTTCGGCCGGCCCCTCCTCGACGATGCGGTAGAGCGCCGTATGCCCGCCGGACACCACCAGCCCGAGGTAGGGCCGCGTCAGGGCGGGGTCGGAGAGCTCGGCGGCCGCGAGATGACCCGCGAGGTGGTGCACGCCGACCATGGGCAACCCCGCCCGGTGCGCCAGGGCTTTGCCGAACGAGAGCCCCACGAGCAACGATCCGAGCAGGCCCGGCCCCGCGGTGGCCGCCACGCCGCCCAGGTCGGCAGGGGCGAGACGCGCCTCGTCGAGCGCAGCCCGGGCCACGGCAGAGACGGTGCGCAGGTGATCGCGGGAGGCGAGTTCGGGGACCACGCCGCCGTAGGGCTCGTGCACGGTCACCTGGCCCTGGACCACGCTCGCGAGCACACCCGCCTGCGCATCCACCACCGCGGCCGCCATCTCGTCGCACGACGACTCGATGCCCAGGACGGGCCCGAGGTCGCCGACGGCCTCGGCGGCCGGGACGCTCACCCCAGGTTGCGCTCCAGCTTTTCCTGTTCCGACTTGCACTCGATGCAGAGCTCGGCAACGGGGCGTGCCTCGAGGCGCTTGATGCCGATGTCCTCGCCGCAGCTCTCGCACTCGCCGTAGATGCCGTCCTCGATCTTCTCGAGGGCACCTTCGATCTTGGCCAACAAGCCACGCTCGCGCTCGCGCAGGCGTCCCATGAACGCGAGGTTCACCTCGGACGAAGCCGTATCGATCTCGTCGGGAAAGTCGTCGGGATCCAGGTGGATGTCGCCCGACACCGCCTTCTTGGCGTTGCCCATCAGCTGATCGCGCTGTGCGTTGAGCAGCTTCCGGAACTTCTCCAGCTCGCGCTTCCTCATCTTCGACCTTTGCTTTCGCTGCGACCGGCTGTGGAGCCAACGCCGCGACGGGGGTGCTCTAGCCTCCGAGCAGTTCGAGCTGACGCTTCGCCTGTCCGGCCGATACGGAGTCGGGATACTCGCTCAACACGCGCTCGAATGCCGTCTGTGCGGCCTTGCCCCGGTTGAGCCGAAGCAACGCCTCGCCCTGCCGATAGAGGGCCTCTGCGGCCTTCTCGCTCGTCGGGTAGGTGCGGACGACGTCGTCGTACCGCAAAACGGCGTTTCGATAATCCCCTTGCTTGTAGTAGCAATCGGCGAGCCAATAGGCAGAGTCGTCCGCGTACACGGAGGATCGGTGAGTTTGGAGGAATCGTCCGAAGCGGTCAATACAGAGCTCCGTCTCGTCGTTGCGCCACGCTTCGTACGCCTCGCGGTAGGCCGCAACCTCGGCCGACGCCTCGAGCGGAGGCGGCCCCGAAGCGCCCGGCGGGCCCGAAGTCGGGGGCGGACCGGGGGGACCGGGCACATACCCGCCACCCGCCGCCTCTCGCCGCGCGGACTGGGCTTCGCCGAGAGCCGTGCGCGCCTCGTGCTCGGCCACCTGCAGGCGCCCCTCCACCGTCTCGAGCTGCTGGCGCAGGGCGCTGAGCTCGGTCCGCAGGTCGGCCACCGAGTTGGGATTCATCGAGCCGGCATCGGCCTTGAGCTCGTTGACCCGACGTTCGAGCTTGCGATGCTCGGCGACGGTCACGCAGCCACTGGCCACGCCCGCGAGTAGCAGTGCCAGAGAGATGCGTACGAGCCGCATGCTCCGTGCCGTCCTCGTGCCGCGTCCGTTCATCGTCCCCTCCCCCGCCACCGCGCCGGACTCACCGTCGGTGGGGCCCCCAGGCCGGGTTCGTGTTGTCGCCCTCCGACGTGAGCCGTCGCAGGTTCTTGCCGTTCAGGTCGATCGCATAGATGTCGGCCTTGCCACGACGCGTCGACGTGAACGCAATCTTGCGGCCGTCCGGGGAGAACGTCGGGTGCTCGTCGCTTCGCGGATGATCGACCAGGGGTACGTTGGTCTGCCCCTCCGGGTCGATCAGCCAGATGTCGAACTGCCCGTTCACCCGCGCTTCGTAGGCGATCCAGCGCCCGTCGGGCGACCAGCTGGGGGCGGTGTTGTAGCCGCCCTTGAAGGTGAGCCGGCGCATGCCACTGCCGTCGGCGTTCATGATGTAGACCTGCGGAGCGCCCGTGCGGTCGGACACGAATGCGATGCGCTGGCCGTCGGGCGACCAGGTGGGCGAGATGTCGATCGCCCGGTGACGCGTCAGCCGCTTGAGCGCCCGACCGTCCGGGTCGGACGTGAAGATCTCGGAGTTGCCGTCCACGCTGCGCACGATCGCCACCCGGTCGCCCTTGGGCGAGAACACGCCGCGGTAGATCGGCGACTTGCCGTCCAGGCTGCGGAGGATCCGGCCCGGCGAGCGCCGGCCGCGGGTCAGCATGAACAGCGCGGGCCGCACGCGGTGGCGGTAGGACGTGTAGATGATCGACTCGCCGTCCGGCGCCCAGCTCGGAAAGCTGTTGATCGAGCGGTTGCTGGTGGCGGCGCGGAGCGAGCCACCATCGGCGTCCATGACGTGGATTTCCTTGGCACCGCTGCGGTTCGAGACGAAGGCGATCTCGGTATCGGACACGCCGGGGAGGCCGGTGAACGCCGCGACCACGTCGTCGGCCATGGCGCGGCCCATGCGATCCGCGTCGGCCGCGGTGCCGCGGTAGCGCTTGTGCAGCAAGGCCACACAGCCGCGCGCCACGTCGAGCACCTGGAACTCGGCGCGGATCGCGTTGGAGGTGGTCTCGATCTCGGCCTGGACCAGGGCATCGGCGCCGATCTGGCGCCAGTTCGGGCAGATCACCGGGTCCCCCCGCGAGAGCGGCGGGCTCAGCGTGGGCCCCAGGAACGCCTTGGGATCCACCGGCGTGAACAGGCCCGAGCTGTCCAGGCCGCGTTCCATGCTGACGCGCAAGTCCTCGGACGCCCGCTCGCCGCCGGCGTGGGTGGGCCGGAAGCGTTGGACCGCCACGCGCAGCGTCTTGGCGGACGGGTCGGCGATCACGATCGAGGGGCGCCGCTGGCTCGAGGCCGGCGCCGGCAGCGCGACGAGCGAGCCCATCATCATCGCGGCCCAGAGCAGGGCCACGAGGCGGGGCGGCTGGAGCAGGACACGACTCAAAGGACATCCTCCGGGCGGAACACGAACGACCACTCCGCGGCCTTCGGGGGGGCCGGAAGCGGGCTCGCTTTGCGGATCGCTCTTTCGACGCTCTCATCGAACCAGGGGTTCCCAGAACGCTTGCGCACCCGGGTCGACTGAACCTCTCCGGTGGGGCCGAGCCGGACGTCGATGTGCGTCTCCAGGCGCTCGGTCCGAAAGCCCGGCGCCAGCATCCACGCACGGGTCACGTGCATCTTGGCCCGGCGGATCCAGGCGAGCTCCGCCGGCGAGACGCGCACGCTGCCGCCTCGCGCCCCGCCGGCCACCGGCGCGGACGCCGCCGCCGCCGACCTGCCGGACTCGCGCCGAAGTTGGTCGAGGAAGTCGTCGTACTCCTGCTCGGTGGCGGCGCTCTTCGGCGCGGGCTTCGGGGCCGGCTTCGCCTTGGGCTTGGGCTTCGGCCGCGCCTCCATCTTCGGCGTGGGTTTCGGCTTCGGCTTCGGCTTCGCCTTGGGCTTGTCGGGCAGCGCGACCTTCTCGGGCACCGGAGGCTTCGGCTTCGGCCGGGCCACGGGCGCAGGCGCCGGCGGCGCCTCGGGGGGCCCGGGCAACGAGGCCACCAGGTCCACGGACACGACGCCCGGCAGGCTCGGGGTGCGCGTCGGCATGGGCGCGAACACCATCAACAGCAGGGCGACCCCGTGCACCGCACCCGAAACCACCAGCAGGCGCCGGAACCGCCGCTCTCGATCCTCCGCCCAGTCATCGAGCGTCCCGATCACTCCGGTTCCGTCACGATGCCGAGGCTCTTGGCCCCGGCGCGGCGTGCGGCGGCCATGGCCTGCACCACGGTTCCATACGGTGCGGCCTCGTCCGCGCGCAGGTAGATCTCCTTGCGCTCGCGCCCCTCGAAGATCGCCACCAGCTTCGGCTCGAGCTCGTCGAGCGGGATCTGCACCGTCGCGAGGTGGTAGGTGCCGTCCTTCTTCACCGTGAGCACCAGCGGCTCGTCCTGCATCCGCATGGGCTGGCTGGTGGTCTCGGGCAGGTCCACGTCGAGCCCCTGCTGGAGCATGGGCGCGGTCACCATGAAGATGATCAGGAGGACCAGCATCACGTCCACGAAGGGCGTGACGTTGATCTCCGACATCGCCGCGTGGTCACCCCTGCGAAGACCGGCGGCCACCCGACTAGGCCCTCGCCTTGAGCGGCGTAGCCGGCGTGCGCAGCCCGCGCTGACGCAGGTCGCCCTCGAGCTCGGTGGCGAACAGGTCGATCAGCTCGCGGCTCTCGCGCAGGCGCGAGACGAAGACGTTGTAGAAGATGGTCGCCGGAATCGCGGCGAACAGGCCGATGGCCGTGGCGATCAGCGCCTCGGCGATGCCCGGGGCCACCACCGCGAGACTGGCGCTCCCGGCCGCGCCGATGCCGGTGAAGGAGTTGATGATGCCGATCACCGTGCCGAACAGGCCGATGAAGGGCGATGCGCTCCCGACCGTGGCCAGGAACGAGAGGCGCCCCTCGAGCCGCATGGCCTCTTGCGAAGAAGCCCAGGCGATGTGGCGCGAAAGGGTGAAGAGCTGGCCTTCGTCGAGCCCGTCTTCGGAGTCGCCGGACGCGTACTTCGCCATGCGCTTGACCTCGGCCATCACGGCGAGGAAGACGGCAGGCAGGGGCCCGCGGTCGAGGTCGCGAGCGACCTCGTATGCACGCTCGAGGTCGCCCTCGTGGTACACGTCGAGAAACGCCTCGCTATCCTGCTCGGCGCCCGACAACTCTCGCCATTTGAAGGCGATGACCGCCCACGAAAAGATCGACGCGGCCACCAGGAGAAGAATGACGAGCTGAACGACCCAGGACGCTTGCCAGATCAGGTCAAGCGGGTCCAAGCTCGCGAGTCGGCCCCCCCAGACCGTCCCAGCGATGACAAAGCCCATGGCGTTCCCAGAAAACGGGTGCGCCGAATGTAGGAGACGCCTTTGGCAGCAGCAACTTCTAAGCGCCGCGGAAACGCGACGATCCAGGTCACCGTCGCGTCGCGAACGCCCGCCGAGGAGACCACCGACTGGCTGGTGGTGATGATGACGTCACTCGGCGGCGAAGACGATGCCCGCCTGCCCACGCGCGTTCGAGCCATCGACCGCACCCTGGGCGGCCGCATCGCTGCGGTGGTCGAGATGGGCGACTTCCGTGGAGCGCGTGACCAGCGCCTCGCCCTCTACCCCGAGGGCAAAGCCGCTGCGGCGCGCGTGCTGCTCGTCGGTCTCGGAGACGAGGACGGCCTCGACGCCGACCGCGTGCGCCGTGCAGCCGGCGCCGCCCTGCAGGCCGCCGAGCAACGCGGGGGCGGCAAGCTGGCGATCGTGCTTCCCGCCTCTCGCCGGCTGCGAAGCGCCGCGTCCGCCGGCGCAGTGGCCGAAGGGCTGATCCTGGCCTCCTATCGGTTCGACCAGTACACGACCCAGCCTCCCCGCAACGGCGCCGCGGCGAGCGGACGCGTCGGCCAGGCGGTGCTGCTCGTCGAGCGCGCTGCCGAGACCCGGGCCGCCCGCGCCGCGGCAGGCCGCGGCGTGAACCTCGCCACCTCGCAGAACCTGGCGCGCCAGCTCTCGAACGAGCCGCCGAACCTGCTGCCGCCGGCCGCCCTGGCGCGCGAGGCCACGCGCGTCGCGCGCGAAGTCGGCCTGCGCGTGCGCGTCCTCGAGCCCGCCGAGCTGCGTCGCCGCAAGCTGGGCGCCATGCTGGCCGTAGCCCAGGGCAGCACGAACACGCCGCGCATGATCGTGCTCGAGCACAATGCGCCGGCACGGGGCCAGAAGCGGCGCCGAAAGACCATTGCCCTGGTGGGCAAAGGCGTCTGCTTCGACTCGGGGGGCCTCTCGCTCAAGCCCGCCGCGAGCATGGTCAAGATGAAGCACGACATGTCCGGCGCGGCGGCCGTGATCGGCGCCATGCGCGCGGTGGCCCTGCTCAAGGTCCCCCACCACGTGGTGGGCGTGGTGGGCGCCGTCGAGAACATGCCGAGCGGCACGGCCTACCGGCCCGACGACATCCTGACCAGCGGATCGGGCAAGACCATCGAGGTGACCAACACCGATGCCGAGGGCCGCCTGGTCCTGGCGGACGCCCTGCACTTCGTTCGCGGCGAGTACGAGCCCGAAGCGATCATCGACCTCGCGACCCTGACCGGTGCCTGCGCCATCGCGCTCGGCCCCTGGGCTGCTGCCGTCGTGGGCAACCACGAGAAGCTCTCGGAGCTGATCGTGGCCTCGGGCGAGGCAGTCGGAGAGCGGTTCTGGCCGCTGCCGCTCTGGGACGTCCACCGCGACCACATGCGCAGCCGCATCGCCGACGTGCGGCAGACCGGCGGCCGAGACGCGGGCACCACCACCGCGGCGGCCTTCCTGTCGCATTTCGCCGGCGACCAGCCTTGGGCCCATCTCGACATCGCCTCGGTGGCCGACACCGAGACGGCCGGGCCGCTCCACCGCGGCGGCGCCACCGGGTTCGGCGTGCGGGCGCTGCTCGAGGTGCTCGACCGCTACGGCGACGCCAAGCTCTAGGGCCAGCTCGCTCCAGGGCCGTCTCATGACCCCGCTGGGGGCTCTCCGGGGCAAGATTTCTCCCTTGCGCCCGTGAATCCCCTACCTACCTTTCGCGTCCAATTCGACGTTCGCGGGGATGTCCCCGTGGGCGACGTCCCCGGTCGACCCCGGTCGGCCCCGAAGGGACCCGACGACCCCGGCCCGCAGGGCCCACCCTATCAGGAGACCACCCCGATGATCCGCGTGCTCACTCTTGCCCTGGCCGTGGCCTGGTTGCTTCCCGCTGCCGCATTCGCCGGTGACGCCGCAAAGGGCGATGCACTCTTCAAGGGAATGGGGACCTGCTGGACCTGCCATGGGCAGAACGGCGCAGGCGACGGCCCGGCGGCCGCGCCCCTCGACCCCAAGCCGCGCAACCTGTCCGAGGGCTCCTACAAGTTCGACGCCGACGGCAACGGCACCCCGGGCGAGGACACCGACCTGATGCTCGTCATCAAGAACGGCCCCGCGGAGTACGGCGGCAGCAACGCGATGCCCTACTTCAAGCACCTGACCGACGAGCAGATCGCCGACCTGGTGGCCTACATCCGCAGCCTCGAGAAGTAACCGACGGCGCGCGCCGGCCCCGCGGGCCGGCGCGCGCTGACTGCTAGCCTGGGCCCGTGCCGAACGACCCTCCCGAGGCCATCGAGGCCGAGGTCCTCGGTCCGCCCGAGGACGGCGCGACCCGCCTCCCCGCGCCGCGCACGCCCGCCGAAGTCGAGCGGGCCGATGCGCTCGGCCGCTACATGGCCGAGCTGCGCCACCACGCGCCGATCTCGCGCGAGGAGGAGCACGCGCTCGCCGTACGCTGGGTCGAGCAGGGCGACCGCGACGCGGCTCGCCAGCTCACGCTGGCGAACCTACGCCTGGTGGTGAAGATCGCCTTCGGGTACCGGCGGGCGTGGGCCAACACCCTGGACCTGATCCAGGAGGGCAATCTCGGCCTCGTCCAGGCCGTCCAACGCTTCGACCCCTACCAGGGCACCAAGCTCTCGAGCTACGCCGCGTACTGGATCCGCGCGTACATCCTCAAGTACCTGATCGACAACATCCGCCTGGTGAAGCTCGGCAAGAGCCGCGCCCAGCGGAAGCTCTTCTTCCGGCTCAACAAGGAGAAGCGCGCGCTCGAGCGTCAGGGCTTCGAGCCCGAGCCCCGGCTGCTGGCCGAAAAGCTCGACGTGAGCGAGGGCGACGTCATCGAGATGGAGCAACGCCTGGGCGCCAGCGACCTGTCCCTCGACGCGCCGGTGCGCGACGAAGAGGGCAGCGCGTCCTTCGGCGACCTGATCGCGTCCGGGCCCGACGCCGAGGATCACCTGGCCGACCAGGACCTGCGGCGGGTGTTCATGGAGCGCGTGAGCGAGTTCGCCGAGGGCCTCGGCGAACGCGAGCGCAAGATCATGGACGAGCGGGTCCTGGCCGACCCGCCGCGCACCCTTCAGGAGATCGGCGACGACCTGGGACTCACGCGCGAGCGGATCCGGCAGCTGGAGAAGAAGATCGTCACCGAGCTGCGCGCGTACCTGAAGGAGAACGTCGTCGACTTCGAGTACTACGCCCCCGGGGACGACTGAGGCCAGCGCCCGGGCTCCGGAGAGCCCGGGCTGGCGTCAGTGCGTCACGCCCCCTCGCCGGCGGGTCGCCTCGGCCACGGCGAGTACGAAGCGGTCGAGGGGGATCGAACCGTCGTAGCCGGGCAGCGCCTGGACGATCTGGAACATGGACCGTTCCGTCAGGTCCCTGGCAGCATCCGGGTCGCGAGCGCGGCGAAGCGCCCAGGCGTGGACGCGCGGATACCACCTGTCGAACCAGTCGATGTAGGCGTCGGGCTTTCCCGCGAGCAGATCGTCCACTTGCAGGCGCCAGATCGGGTGCGACCCGTCGTGAGGGGGCGTGGGCTTCACGCCCCTGAGCCTGCCGAATGCCGGCTCCGCGCGCGTGACACGGGATTGACGTTTCCCGGGCACTTCCCGGGGGCGCGATCTCCACGGATCGCCTCCGGTTCGGCACCGGAATGACAACTGGGGGTGGCAACGTGGGGGGTCATGTCTGCCGGAATCATGCCCCCGGTCCAGCGCGTGCTGATCGCGAGCGCCTCGGGGGACTGGTGCGAGCGCGTGGCGAGAGCCCTCGAGGACCCCGGTGTGGAGGTCCTGGAGGTACGGACCGGCCGCGCCGCCCTGGAGACCGCTCAGCAGGACAGCGCGGCCCCCGCGGCGGCGGTGGTCGATGCCGCCCTGCCGGACATGACCGGGCTCGGCCTGTGCCGCCGGCTGCGGGAGTCCGAGCGCTCGGGCGAGCTGCCGATCCTGATGGTGAGCCGCTTCGCCGAGGAGATCGACCGCATCCTGGCCTTCGAGAACGGCGTGGACGACTTCCTTCCCGACCCGTTCTTCGACCGCGAGCTGGCCTCGCGACTCCGTGCGGTCCTGCGGCGCGACGGGAAGCCCTCTCCGATGGCCGCAGCGGGCCGGCTGCAACGAGGGCCCCTGCGCGTCGACCCCGAGCGCGCCGTGGCGGAACTCGACGGGCGTCGCCTCGAGCTGACCCTGCGCGAATTCGAACTGCTGCAGCAGCTCGTCGAGAACGAGGGCCGCGTCCTGCGGCGCGAAGATCTCGCGCCGCCCGGCGAGGACGGACTCGCCCCCAACCCGCGGGTGGTCGACACCCACGTGAAGGCGCTCCGGCGCAAGCTGGGTCGTGCACGGCGCTGCATCGAGACCGTGCGCGGGATCGGCTATCGCTTCTCGTCGCGGGGCGTGGGCGCGCGCTGAGCCTCGCGGGCCCGATCCATCCGCGCGCGCAGGTCGGCTAGCGGGCCGGCGAGCAGACGGCCCCCAAGCACCTGGGCGCGCGCCTCCCGGGGCAGCCGCCAGAACGGACGCAGGTGGCGGGAAAAAACGCTGCGCCAGTCGAGCACGGTCAGCAGCAACTCCACCCGCCGGATCGCGCCCGGGCCCTCGTGGCGAAGCTCGCGCTCGACCGGGGCGAGCAGGTCGGCGACGGGATCCCCTGGCGCCCGATAGGCATCGGCCACGTTGTGGAAGGTGCGGATCTGGCGGCGGTTCAGGAGCGCGGACATGGCGAGGGCGGCATTCTAGGACGCCATGCGATCGCTGCTGCGTAGGACCCTGATCTTCGCCTTCCTGCCGTGGGCTGCGTGCTCGAGCGCCGAGCCGCAGATGCCCTCGACCACCGAGGTGACCCTCGGCATGCACCGGATCCAGGCCGAGGTCGCGGCCGACGCGGCCACCCAGGCCCGCGGGCTGGGCGGACGCGACGGCCTGCCCGAGGGCCATGGCATGGTCTTTCCCTACGCACGTGCGGGCCGACCCGGGTTCTGGATGAAGGACATGCGTTTCGACATCGACATCGTGTGGATCCGCGGCGACCGGGTCGTCGACATCCACCACGACGTGCCCTTCGACCCCGGCGGCACCGAGGGCCCGACCGTGCGCCCATCCGAACCGGCCGACCTGGTGCTCGAAGTCACCGCCGGCACCGCTCGGCGGCTGGGCTGGCGCGTGGGGGATGCAGTCCGGGTCGACCCGCCGGTGCGTCCGGGAAGGCGCTGAGGGGGCGCTCCCCAGGGCCCCCGGCGACACAAGCGGCGGCGAGAGACCACATCCCCACGTGCGTCCCCCGCAGCTGCGCCACCTCGCGCTTCGCGCCTCGACGGTCCATGCGGCCGCGCCCGTCGGAGTGTTGGCGCCCCTCTCCGGCAACCTGTCGAGCGGGCCCGGCAGCACCCACCGGCTGCACGTGCGGTCGGGCGATCTGCTGGTCGTCCGTGCCGGTGAGACGGTGTCGCTCCGCACCGGCGAGGCCACGGAGCTTCTGCATTGGCATGCGGACCCGGGCTGGACGCTGGAGGCCGCGCGGCTGCTCGGCTTGCCGAACCCACGCGGTGGGACCGACCTGCTGGTCGAGCCCGCCGGCACGGAGCTCGCTCGCGAGGGCTTGCGGCTCCTGGTGGAGAGCCACCTGGCCGTGCGGCGTGGCGAATCCGCGGCACCGGCCGCGCAGCCGAGCCGCGGATTCTCGTCCCAGGCCACACCGGCGGTCGCGCTGCTCGAGCTGGTGGCACGCGCTTGCACCGCAGCCCTCGACGCCGGCCGGGGGTCGGTCGCCGGCGCGCGACGCCGCGCGGCCCTGGTGCGCGCCGTGGCGGAGCTCGATCCGTCGGATCCGGACCTCTCGCTCGGCATGCTCGCCCGGCGCATGGGCCTTTCCGAGCGTCAGACGTCGCGCCTGTTCCAGCGCGAGATGGGCGTCTCGTTCCGAGGTTACGTCCTGCGGGCGCGCGTGGAGCGCGCCTGCAAGCGGCTCGCCATGGGCGACGATCCCGTGACCGAGGTCGCCTACGCCTCGGGCTGGCGCTCGCTCAGCCAGTTCTACAGCACCTTCCGGCGCGAGGTCGGCATGACTCCCGCCCTCTACCGCGCCCGCTACGGCGCAACGCGAGCGGGTCTCCGCTCGGCCGCGGTGGCCTGAAGGCCCGGCGCGCCCGGGCCCCCGAAGGCCTGGCGCAGCGCCGCGTCGATCCCGCGCACGTCGACGCCCAGGGTCTCCCGGAGCGCCGTGTCCGCACTGGCGCCCTCACCCAACCGGCCGAGCAGCCGCGCGCGCTCGGGCGCGGAGGTTCGTGCCACCACCCACGCCGCGGCGGCGGTCGCCTCCAGGTAGGCCAGGCGCGCCTCGCGATCCGTCAGGCCATCGAAGCCGGGGCCGAGCCGTGCCAGCGGGATCCACCCGCCGTCCGTGGCTGCGCGCACCAGACGCTGCCGGTCGCCTCGCGGCATCCCGGTCCGCCCGAGTGCGCGCTGCTCCGCCAGCTCGGCCAGACCCTCGTTCAGCCAGAACGGGCGGTCGCCCCCGACGCGCTCGCGAAACAGCGCATGCGCGTACTCGTGGAACAAGAGCTTCCGGAGTTCGCCGGCCGGGTGGGCCGCGGACACCACGTGGATGCGTCCATCGAAGAAGCCCACCGTGCGGAACGTGAAGCGGTGGCCGTGGGTGCGCACGTAGGCCGCCTTGCCGTAGAGCACCACACCCGTGGGCTCGGACGGCACGGTGCCCACCAGGTCGAGGAGCGACGTGCGCGCGTCGTCCAGATAGCCGCTCACGGTGTTGGCGAAGTCGGTGCGCCCCGCGCGCAGCAGCGCCGCGTCGGCCTGGATCGCGAAGTCGGGATGGGCGAGGTCCACCAGGCGCAGCGCCTGGGCCTCGGGGGCTTCCATCAGCCGGCGCTCGTCGGCCAGCCGCGCCAGGCGTCGCTCGGCAGACTCGCGCCACGGATCGAGATCGGGGCCGGCATGCTCGAGGAAGGCCCGCAGGTGCGTCTCGGCCGATGCGATGCGGCCGCGGCGACCGTCGAGCAGGGCCAGGTAGAAGTGGGCCTCGGGTCGATTCGGCTCGAGCCGCAGCACTTCTTCGAGCGCCGCCGTGGCCCGGGCGCGGTCGCCCCGCTGGAGATCCTCCACGGCACCGCGCAGGGTGCGCAGCAAGCGGCCTTCGGCTCCCCCGCGCGCCTCGGCCGGCGTCGCGACGGGCGGCCCGAGCGAGCCGTCGTCCCAGAGGCCGCGCAACGCCTCCACACCATCGCCCGACGTGGCCCCTTTCGGCGCCCGGTCGGCGTCATCGCTCAGGTGCGTCACGCCGTGCTCGTCCACCCACACATGCAACTCGGAGGCAAGCAACAGGGGAACCAAGAGCAGCAGCGCGACCAGCGAGACCCGCGACCGGCGGGATCCGGGCGGGGCCGGAGGGCGTACGGAAGGGGGCATCGTCGGGCAATCGGCCCCCCGTGCGGCGCGCTTGACCGCGCGGGGACGAGCGGAGGCCCCTGGGTTAGGGCTTGAGCCCCACGTGCTTGCCGCCCTCGCCCACCAGGTGGCCGATCTCGGGCAGCACCAGCCGCTCCATGGCCAGGCGGATCGCGCCGCGAGAGCCGGGCAGCGCGATCACGACCTTCTCGCCGCGCAGGCCCGCGAACGCGCGCGACAGCATGGCGGCCGGACCGATCTCTTCGAACGAGAGCATCCGGAACAACTCGCCGAAGCCGGGCACCTCGCGGTCGAGCAGCGGCGCGATGGCCTCGGGCGTGACGTCGCGGGGAGCGACCCCGGTGCCGCCGGTGACGATCACGGCGACGACGCCGTCGTCGTCGAGCGACTCGGTCACCGCGGCGCGGATCGCCTCGATCTCGTCGGGCACGATGGTGCGACGGGCCACGCTGTGGCCGGCCCCCTCGAGTGCGTCGGCAATCGAGGCGCCGCCCGTGTCGGTCGCCAGGGTGCGGGTATCGCTCACCGTCACCACCGCCACGGCGAGGCTGCGGGGTGCGGCCTCTCGGTGGGCGTGCAGGCCGCCCGCTTCGCCGCCGCCATGCCCGGTCGAGTCCTGGTCTTGGCGCCCGCTCACGCGTGGTCGTCCACCCAGTAGGCGCCGTCGGTGGCGACTTCCTTCTTCCAGATCGGCACCCGCTCCTTGAGCGTGTCGATGGTGTAGCGCGCGGCGGCGAAGGCCTCGGCCCGGTGGGGCGCGGCGGCCGCCACCACCACGGCCAGGTCTCCGATGGCGAGGTGCCCGGTGCGGTGGGCCACCGCCACGCGCGCACCCGGCCACTTCTCGGCGGCTTCGTCGGCAATGCGCTCCATTTCGCGCTCGGCCATGTCGGGATACGCCTCGTACTCGAGGTGCTCGATCTCGCGCCCCCGGGCCTGGTTGCGCACCGCACCGAGAAACGTGACCAGCCCGCCTGCGTCGGGGCCCAGCACGCGATTCGTGACGGCGCCCACGTCGAGCGGTTGGTCCGAGATCCAGCAGCGGCGCGACAGGTCATCCGAGGCGCCGCGCGGTGGGTCCCCTGAACCGCCGGAGACCGGCGGCAGGAAGGCGATCTCGTCACCGTCGGCCAGCACCGTGGTGTCGGCCGCAACCTCGAGGTTCACCGAAGCACGAAGACGGTCGCCGAGGTCGACGAAGATCGGGTGATCGGCCGCGAGCAGCGCCCGGAGGTCGGCCAGCCGCGCACCGGCGTCCAGGCGGACCTGGAGTTCCTTGCTGCCGGTGGCTTCGCGAACCGGCCCGAAGAACCGGACGCTCACCTGCAATGGAGAGGGCCGTGCGTGTGCATCCCAGGGACTCTACCAATGCCCCGGATCCCTGCCCGGCCCCGGGGCGTGGCGATGCCAGCCCGGGAGCCCGGGCATGCGAGCCGGGCTCCCGGGCTGGCGCGCCCCCCCTGACGGTCCCTAGTCCTCGGACTTCGCCTTGGACTTCGGCGCGGTGCCCGCGCTCGCGCCCGAGTTCATCTTGAGCTGCCCGTTGAGCTGGGCGCCCTCTTCCACCACCAGGCTGGCCGTCTCGACGTTGCCCTCGAGGCAGCCGGTCTTGTGGATCACGAGCTTCTGCGAAGCCGTCACGTTGCCCATGACGGTGCCGCTCACCACAACGGTCTTCGAGCGGATGTCGGCCTGGACCTCGCCAGGCTCTCCCACGATCAGGGTGTTCTCGCTGGTGATCTCACCCGAGAAGTTGCCGTCGATCCGAACCGTATCCTTGAACGAGAGCTTGCCCTCGAAACTCGACCCCTGGTCGATGAAGGCCGTGAGGGGCCCGCCCTCCGCGGCCGGCGGCGCCTGGGCCGCTTGCGGAGCCGTCCGAGGCTCCTCCGAAGTCACGTCTCCACTGGTCCTGCCACGCCCGAACGCCATGCCGATCCTCCTGATGCACAGACGCGCACTGAATCGGCAGTCGCTCGCCGAACCTTGAGCCCCGAAAGGGATTTCGTGACAATCGGCCGCGCATGGAGCCCCCGGCGCACGATCCCTGGAACGCCCTCGTGCGCAGCCTCGAGAGCGACCGCGTGCACTCGGCCTACCTGTTCTCGGGCCCGCCTCCGGGGCCGGCCGATCTCGCCCTGCGCTTTGCCCGAGCGCTGGTCTGCGAGGGTGACGCCCAGCAGGCTCCGTGCGGGGCCTGCGGCCCCTGCGGCCGCTCCGACCCGGGCGACCCGATCCCGCTCGACGGCAGCGGCAAGAAGGGCCCGTTGCTACGCCACGTGGGCGACCACGCCGACCTGCTCTGGATCGAGCGCGGCGCCGACGACACCCGCGTGCGGATCGACCAGGTGAGGGCCCTGCAGCGGACGCTGCGCCTGCAGAGTACCGACGGGGCCCGGCGCGTGGCGGTCGTCGCCGACGCCGAGTGGCTGAACCAGGAGGCGCAGAACGCCCTGCTTCGCACGCTCGAAGAACCGCCGCCGCAGACCTCGCTGCTGCTGGTGACCGCGACCGCCGAAGGCCTGCTCGCCACGGTCAGGTCGCGTTGCCAACGCGTGGTGCTGCGCCGGGGTCGGACGCTTCTGGGCGACGAAGCCAGCGACGAGACCCGCGAGCAGCTGGCGCGGCTCGAACGGCTGGCAGGCGCGTCGATCCCCGACGTACTCGACTGGGCCGAGGAGTACCGCGGTGCGCGCGCGCCGGCGGCCGCCGGCGTGACCGAGCTGCTCGCCACCGCCTCGGCCTGGCTCCACGAGCGCGCGACCAGCGCGCCCGACGACGACCCCGAGCCCGCGCTGCGCGCGTTCCGCACCCTGCAGGACTGCCGCAAGGTGCTGGTCCAGCGCAACGCCAACCCGCAGATGGTGGCCGAACGCGCCCTGCTCGCCGTCCGCGAGGCCGCACGATGACCGTGCTGTGCGAGGCCGCACGATGAGCCGCCACTACGCGATCACCACGCCCATCTACTACGTGAACGCCGAGCCCCACATCGGCCACACCTACACGACGGTCGTGGCCGACACGCTGGCTCGCTACCACCGGCTCGCGGGCGAGGAGACGTTCTTCCTGACCGGCACCGACGAGCATGGCGACAAGATCGCCGAGGCCGCGGCCCGGGACGGGCTCGAACCCAAGGCGTTCACCGACCGCATCTCGGGCATCTTTCGCGACACCTGGGACGAGATCGGCATCTCGTACGACCGCTTCATCCGCACCACCGACGCCGACCACATCCGTGCCGTGCAGACCCTGCTCACGCGTGTGCACGATCAGGGCGACATCGACTTTCGCGAGTACGAGGGCCTGTACTGCGTGGGCTGCGAGCGCTTCCTCACCGACCGCGACATGGTGGATGGCCTGTGCCGAGACCACGAGCGCGCACCCGAGCGGCGCAAGGAGTCGAACTACTTCTTCAAGATGACGCGGTACTTCGACTGGCTCGGCGAGACGCTCGAAGCCCAGCCCGACCTGATCCGCCCCGAACGCTACCGCAACGAGGTGCTCGCCATGCTGCGCGAGGGAAGCGGCCTCGACGACCTCTGTATCTCGCGCCCCAAGTCGCGTCTCACCTGGGGGATCGAGCTTCCTTTCGACGCCGACTACGTCTGCTACGTCTGGTTCGACGCGCTCATCAACTACCTGGCGGGCATGGGCTACCCCGACGACCCGGCCTTCGAAGTGCGCTGGGCCGCCGCCGAGCACCTGGTCGCCAAGGACATCCTGAAGCCCCACGGCGTCTTCTGGCCGACGATGCTCCGGGCCGCAGGCCTGCCTCTCTACCAGCACCTGAACGTGCACGGCTACTGGAACGTGGACGACCGCAAGATCAGCAAGAGCCTGGGCAACATGATCTCGCCGCTGGCCATGCGCGAGCAGTACGGGTTCGATGCCTTCCGATACTTCCTGCTGCGCGACATGTCGTTCGGCCTGGATGCGTCCTTCACTGAAGAAGCGCTGGTCACCCGCATCAACGCCGACCTCGCGAACAACCTGGGCAACCTCGTGAGCCGCACGCTGAACATGACCGCCCGCTACTGCGACGGGCAGGTCCCCGAGCCGGACGGCGCCGGGGCGGAGGAGGAGCATGTGCGCGATGCATCCGTCGAGGCCGCCCGCGCCGTCGACGAGCACATGCGCCGCTTGGAGCCGAACCGGGCCCTGGCTGCGATCTTCGCCCTGGTGGACGCGACCAACCGCTACGTCGATGCCCGCGCACCCTGGAAGGCGGCCAAGGACGAGGCCCGCATGGGCGAGGTGCGCACCACCCTCCACACCTGCTGCCAGGCGCTGCACAGCATCGCGCTGCTGCTCGGCCCCTTCGTGCCGGACACGGCCGAAGAGATCCTGGCGCGTCTGGGCTGCTCGGGTGCGCTCGCCTCGGCGCGGTTGCCCGACACCGCCGCGGCCTTCGACGCCCCCGCGCCGGGCACGTCCACCCGCAAGGGCGAGGCCCTCTTCCCTCGCGTGGAGGCCCCGTGAGCTGGATCGACAGCCACTGCCACGTGACCGCGGACCGCTACGACGAAGACCGCGACGCCGTCCTCGAGCGCGCCTTCGCCGCGGGGGTCGAGCGACTGATCTGTGTGGGCGCCGGATACGGGCTCGAAGCCAACCAGCAGGCCATCGACCTGGCCGAGCGTGACCCGCGCGTGTTCGCCACGGCCGGCATCCACCCGCACGATGCCGAGGTCTGGGACGACGCGGGGCGTGCGCGTGTCCGCGCCTGGCTCGACCACCCGCGCGTGATGGCCGTGGGCGAGTGCGGCCTCGACTACTACTACGAGAACAGCCCGCGCGAGGCCCAGCGCCGCGCCTTTGCCGAGCAGGTGGCGCTGGCCCGCGAGACCGACTTGCCCGTGAGCATCCACGTTCGCGACCGGGGCACCGACGCCTACGACGAGCTGCTCGACATCTGGCGCGCCGAGGGCCGGGGCGACGTGGACGGCGTGCTGCACTGCTACACGCACGACACCCCGTTCGCCCTGCGTGCCCTCGACGAACGGCTGCGGGTCTCGTTCTCGGGCATCGTCACCTTCAAGCGCGCCGCCGACCTGCGCGACGTGGCCCGGGCACTGCCCCTCGAGGCCCTGCTGGTCGAGACCGACGCGCCCTTCCTGGCACCGGAAGGTCATCGCGGACGGCGCAACGAGCCGGCATGGGTGGTCGCCGTCGGGGAGACCCTGGCGGGCGTGAAGCAGGTGCCGGTCGAAGAGGTCGCACGCACCACCACGCGCAACGCCGCGGCGTTCTATCGCTTGCCGGACGCCACCGAGTGAGCGAAACCGACGACCTGCTCGCCCTGGCCATACGACTGGCGCGCGAGGCGGGCGCCATCCAGCGCGAGCGCTACGAGACCGATCTCACCATTGCGACCAAGAGCGCCGCCGTGGACCTGGTGACCGAGGTCGATCACGCCTGCGAGGCGCTGGTGGTCGGCGCCATCGAGCGCGAGCGCCCGGACGACGCGATCCTGGCCGAGGAGGGGTCGGGGGTCGATCGGCCCGGGGCCCGGCACCGCTGGGTGATCGACCCGCTCGACGGCACCACCAACTACGCCCACGCGTACCCGCGCTTCTGCGTGTCGATCGGCGTCGAGCGCGAGGGCGAGCCCCTGCTGGGCGTGGTCTACGACCCCCTGATGGATGAGCTCTACACCGCCACCGCAGGCGGCGGCGCCTTCTGCAACGACCGGCCGATCCACGTGTCCACCGAGACCGCCCTGGACCGCGCGCTGCTCGCAACGGGCTTCGCGTACGATCGGCGCAAGAGCGAGCGCGACAACCTCGAGAGCTTCGCCGCCATGCTGAAGAGCGCGCGCGCCCTGCGTCGCGACGGCAGCGCGGCCCTCGACCTCTGCTACGTGGCCGCCGGGCGACTCGACGGTTACTGGGAGCTCAAGCTCTCGCCGTGGGACGTGGCCGCCGGCGCCCTGATCGTCGAGGAGGCCGGCGGTCGCATGAGCGACGTCCACGGCGGCAGCGACCACCGCAGCGGCCGCACCGTGGTGGCCAGCAATGGCGCCCTGCACGAGGCCATGCGCCGCGTGCTCCTGGACACCGGCGCCGCAGCCTAGGCCCCTCGCTACTCGGGACTCGACGCGGCCTCGTCGGTCATGGCGTCGTCGGGATCCGGAGCGGTCTCGTCCTGTTCGGCGACGAAGCGGTTGGCGAAGGCCTCGCGGCTCACCGGCAGGTGCTCGGCCAGCTCGAAGTCGAGCCAGTAGACCACGGGGTCGCCGGCACGCATGGCGGCGATACCCCGGCTGGGATCGGCCCCTCCGAGCGAGACGTCGGCGAGCACGTCGTCCGCACCGTCGGCGCCTCCGCGCACGCGGATCTCCACCGCAGGCGGCGAGAGCGAGAGTTCGGCCAGCTCGTCCGGGCCCATGGCGTCGGCGGCGATGTCGGCGGCCTCGAGCATCGCCAGCTCCGAGACCAGCCGCGCCGCGAGGCCGGGAGCCATGGCGCGCGGAGTGACCGTCCAGCCCTGGTCACCGCGGGTGCCGGTGACCGAATCCGAACCGCTGGTCCCGCCGAAGTGGATCTCGAAGTCGCGCGCATCGGAGACCGGGAAGTCGGCGAGCTGCTTGAAGCGGTAGGCGACCACGTCGCGCGGAAAGTCCGCCGCCCGCGCCTCGGGGATGAGGTAGAGCGCGCCTTCGGCCTGACCACGGACCTGCCGCAGGGCCCCCTGCGCGACCGACGACACGGCCATGCGCACGGGCTCGGCGCCCTCGCCGAGATCGAGTTCGATGGCGAACAGCGGCGCATCGAGCCCGGTCGCTTCGTCGAGGCCGGGGTCATCCACGAAGCCATCTGCACGCAGGAACTGCAGGTTCGAGAGCAACCCGTCCACGGCGTTCGAATCGGCGTCCGACGCGATCGGTTCGACGAGCTTCCAGACCTCGCCCTCGCGCACCAGGGCGACTTCGCCGCCGTCCCAGCTTGCCCGCAGGCCCCGAACGGCATCCCGGTCGAAGTCGAGCACGCTGCGATCGCGCAGGTCGAGCAGCGTCTTGTCGAGTGCGGTGACCCGCCAGGTTGCGGCCGCGAACACGCGGGCGTCGCCTTCGGCGGCCAGGTAGGTGTTGCCGCCCACCGGCGTCTTGTCGCCGATCCGAAGCGCGTGGCGGGTGTCGCCCACCTCGAAGTGCAGCGCCGGATCGGTGTCGAGCCCGTAGGCCGCGAGCGGCTCGGGGTCGTCGAAGACGGCCTCGCTCGCCAGCTCGGCCAGGCTCGACGCCAGACCGTCGGCGGTGAGCGTGTCGGCCGCGAACGGCAGCGGCTCGACCAGGCGCCAGCCGTCCCCCTCTGCGTCCCGCTCGAGGCGCGCATCGTGCCCATCGGTGGTTCGCAGGACGATCGCCGTGACATCGTCGGTCTCGACCCCAGCGAACAGCTGCTTCTCGGCGTCCTCGGCCTTCGCGCGCGCGTCCTCACCCTGGATCTCGTAGAACCAGATGAAGGCGCCGAGCAGCGCGGCCAGAACCGCCAGGATCGCCGTGTTGCGCGGGTTCACCGGCCCGGGGCCCGCCGCCGCGACCACCAGGCGTAGACGCCGAGTGCGGCAATCAGCTCGGGCATGACGAACAGCGACAGGTAACGGATCTGCATGAACTGCTCGGAGGTCAGCTGCAGACGGCTCGCTCGTGCCTGCCCCGGCCGGACCGAGATCGCTTCGACGTCGCCGAGCAGCCAGTTCACCGAGTTCACGAACAGGTCGCGGTTGCGGTACTCGCCGATCAGCTGGTTCGAGGCGAAGTCGGAGTCGCCGAACACCACGAGGCGCGCCCCGACGGACGGCGCATCGCCCTCGACGACCTCGGCCTTGGCGAGGGTGCCGGCCACGGCCAACGAGACGGGCCCCGGCTGGTCGAAGTCGTCGAGCTCGGCCTCGCCGTCGGAGTAGAAGCGATCGAGCCCGCTCTCGGCCCACGACTGGTCGCCGGTCAGCACCAGCGATTCGAACGCGCCGGCGGCCTCGGGGGTGGGCGCCACGCTTCGCGCCACGTGGAAGAGCGTCACTTCGCGAAGCTCCTCGGTGATCGGGTGGCTCCCGTACGAGGCGGCCATCGGCGTGGCGGGCCTGCCGAACAGGCCCTGCACACGGTCGACGACCACGTCGTCGCCCACCGCGACGCCCCACTCGGCGAGCACGTCGTAGAGGTCGGTGTTCGCCCGCGGATCGAGCATCACCATCAGCGACCCGCCACGCTCGACGTAGCGCCGCAGGGCGCCGTGCTCGGACTCGTGCAGCGGGCGGGTGGGCCCGGCCAGCACCACCACGTCGGCGTCGTCGGGCACGTCGGCCAGGGTCGCCAGCAACAGCGTCGCCACCTGGTAGTTCTCGTTCTCGAGCGCCTCCTTGGCAAAGGAGAAGCCCTCGCCGTCGGCGGCGCCGTCGCCTTCCACCGGCCGCTCGTTGTGACCGAGCACGAAGTAGACCTTCTTCTGCTCGAGTCGCGTGAGCTTCACGATGGCGGTGGTGAGCGCGGCCTCGTCGATCTCGCGCACCTGCACCGACTCGTCACCGATGGCCACGTGCAGCAGGCCCCCCTCCAATCGCTCGGCCGCCACGTCGATCTCCGCGAGCCGGCCCGGCTGGGCCTGGGGGTCGACGAACTCGACCACCACCTTGTCGCTCTCGAACGTGTAGCGATCGAGCAGGTCCCGGGCCGGAGCGGCGGCGATGGCCGCGTACAGCGCCGTCACGTGCACTTCGCGCTCGAGGCCTTCGAGCACCTTCGTGGTCTGGCTGGTGAGCGAGTGGGTGGACGCCTCGGTCCAGTCCCAGCGCGTGTGATAGCGCGTGCTCAGGAACGCGAGACCCGCCAGCAGGCCGACCAGCAGCACGGTGCCGAGGATCGCGCTGGTGCCGTACTTGCCGGCCCGCCGCGCCTCGCCCGACTGCATGCGTTCGCGCAGAGCTTCGACGTTGGTGCCGAGCGCGATGCCCAGCAGCACCACGCCGACGACGAGATTGCCGAGACTCCAGTAGAGCTCGCGCAGCAGCAGCGTCGGACCCGACAGCAGCTGCACCACGAAGCTCACGATGGCGAAGGCCAGGGCCAGCAGCCCCAGCGCACCGAGCAGGCTTGCCGTGGGATTCATCGCGGGACCCCCGTACGGTGGTTCATGGTTAACGCCACCTCACGGATTCGACACTCGCCTTGGTCAGCACCAGGAACGTCGCGATCATGAAGCCGAAGTAGGCCAGCGCCCGCGTGTCCACGAGGCCGCTGGTGAGCTGCTCGAAGTGGTCCGACGAGGACAGCCAGCGGAGCACCCCCGATACCGGCGAGCTGGTGCCCACGGCGCCCGTGGCGCCGCCGAGGTCGGCGAACACCGAGAGCAGCCACAGGATCAGCAGCAGCACCAGGGCCAGGAAGAAGGCGATCAGCTGATTGCGCGTGATCGACGACGCGAAGAGCCCGACGGCCGCGTAGGACAGTCCGACCAGCCAGACGCCGAGCAGACCCGCCAGGGTCTTGTTCAGCTCGGGCTCGCCGTAGACGAACAGGATGCCCGCGAACAGGCCCAGCATCAGCGTCAGCAGCGTGACGAAGGCCGCGGCCGCCAGGTACTTGCCGAGCACCAGCTCCCAGATGGTGAGCGGGCTCGTCATCAGGAGTTCCTGGGTGCCGTTGGTCTTCTCCGAGGCGAACAGGCCCATGGTGATGCCCGGCACCAGGAACAGCAGCACGATCCACATGACCTGGAAGAACGGTGCGATCACGTGGTCGTTCAGGTTCATGCTGCGCAGGAAGTCGAAGGCCTGGAACTGCTGGGCCTGGGACACGTTGGTGTCGAACGACAGCACGCTGGCCAGGAAGAAGAACCCTCCGAGCACGGCGAACAGCGTGAGGACGACATAGGCCACGGGCGAGACGAACAGCGAGCGCAGCTCGCGCCCTGCGATGGCTCCGACGTGCTTCATGCCGAGACCTCGGGAGAGGCCGCCCCGGCCTCCGGCACGTCGTCCACGCCCAGCGTGAGCCGGGTGAACACGTCCTCGAGTCGGCGCCCGTCACCGGTGAGCTCCTCGATCGGCTCGTCGAGCACCTTCTTGCCGGCGTGGATCATGATCACGCGTCGGCAGATGGCCTCGACCTCCGGGAGGATGTGGGTGCTGAGCACGACGGTGTGCCGCGGCGCGCCGTCCGGCGGCGAGGCCAGGTCGGCGATCAGCTGGCGGATCTCGCGGATCTGGATGGGGTCGAGGCCCACCGTGGGCTCGTCGAGGATCAGCACGCTCGGCTCGTGGACGATCGCCTGGGCCAGGCCCACGCGCTGGCGGAAACCCTTGGACAGCGAGCCGATCACGCGACGGTGTACGTCGGCGAGTCCACAACGCTCGAGCGCGCGGTCCACGGCCTCGCCGCGCCGCGCCCGCGGCACGTCCTTCAGCTTGGCCACGTACTTGAGGTAGCCGGCCACGTCCATCTCGGGATAGAGCGGCGGGGTCTCGGGCAGGTAACCCACGGCCCTGCGCGCGGCGAGCGGGTCTTCGAAGATGTCGTGTCCGTCGATTCGCGCCGTGCCATCGGTGGCCGGCAGGAAGCCGGTCAGGATGCGCATGGTCGTGGTCTTGCCGGCCCCGTTCGGCCCGAGAAAGCCCACGACCTCGCCGGCCTCGGCCTTGAAGGACACGTCGTCCACGGCCACGAGGTCGCCGTAGCGCTTGCTTACGCCATCCGCCTCGATCAATCCCCACCCTCCTTGGCGATGCCGTTCAAGAAGATCTCCAGCAGGCCCTGGGCCACGGTCAGGTGGTAGGCGCGCTGGTCCTGTTCACCGCCCTCGATTCGTTTGACACCGAGCACCAGCGAGGTGATCACGAAATCGAGCGCGCCCATGAACAAATAGGTGGCCACGCCCGCGTCGATGTCGGATCGGAACTCGCCCGCGGCCTGGCCGTCGCGCACCACGCGCTCGACGGCGTCGAGCAGCCGCCCCACCGCGCGCAGCTGCGCGGGCTCGGAGAAGCGCGACGAGCGCTGGATCTCGAGCACCAGCACCTTCACCCAGTCGGGCCGCAGCTGGAAGCCGTTGAGCACCAGGGCCGCCACGGAGAGCAGCCGATCGCTGGCCGGCGCCGAGCCCGCCGCGATGGTCTCCACGGCCTCGAGGAACCCGCCCCACCGCTCGTCGAAGATGGTGGAGAGGATCTCCTCCTTGTTCTTGAAGTAGTGGTAGACCAGGCCGTAGGCGATGCCGGCCTCGCGCGCGATGTCCGAGACACGGGCGCCGTGGTAGCCCTGACGCGCGAACACCGTGATGGCGGCGTCCAGGATCAGGTCGCGCTTCTCGGTGCGGCCCCGGCCCGGCTCGGGGGTGGCCGTCTGCTGCTGCGTCGATTCGCTGCTGCGCGGCATGGGTTGGGCAGGTTCCGAACGCATGGGGCGAGCAAGGAGGTTCGCGTGCGTCGTGACGCGGGTAAGCGAGGAACGGGCAATATAGTAATCTCGATCGGTGGGTCGACCCCTGCGCACGGGCCTCGTGGTGGAACGCTACGCCTGCCGAGGGGGGGTCGAGGGCATCGCCTACCAGGTCTCCCGCCACCTGGCCGAGGCGGGCGAGGACGTGCACGTGGTGTGCCGGGTCGACGAGACCCCCGGGCCGACCGCGGGGAACCCGGGCCCGAAGGTCCATGCGCTCGGGGGCCCGTCGGGCTGGCAGCCGCTCCGGGTGCTGGCCTTCTCCCGGGCCGCCGGCACCTCCGCCGCTCGGCTGGGCCTGGACGTGGTGCTGTCGTTCTCGCGCACCCGCCACCAGCAGGTGTTCCGGGCGGGGGGAGGCTGCCACGCCGCCTACATGGAGCGGGCCTACCCGGGCGCGGCGGGGCGCCTTCGACGGTTCTCTCCCCGACACGCCGTGCTGCTCGCCATGGAGCGGCAGATCTTCGCGGACCCGGGCCAGACGATCCTCTGCAACTCGGAGATGGTGGCCGGCGAGATCGCCGAGCGGCACGCGGTGCCTCGCACGCGCCTGCGGGTGCTGCCGAATGCCGTCGATCTCGAGCGCTTCCACCCCGACCGGCGCGGGGGACCTGAGCCGGCGGCACTACGCGCGCGCCTCGGCGTAGACGGGAGCGGGCCGGTCTGGCTGCTGGTGGGCGACGGCTTCCGGCGCAAGGGCGTGGACACCGCGATCCGCGCCCTGGCCCACGCGCCCGACCGCGAGGCACACCTCTGGGTGGTCGGGGGCGACGACCCCACGCCCTACCGACGCCTGGCCGGCGAGGCGGGCGTGGCCGACCGGGTGGATTTTCTGGGGCGACGCAGCGACCCCGAGACCGTCTACGCCGCCGCCGACGCCCTGGTTCTGCCCACGCGCTACGACGCGTTCGCCAACGTCTGTCTCGAAGCCGCGGCCGCCGGCCTGCCGGTGGTGACGAGCGGGGCCAACGGCGCCGCGGGCTTTCTGGGAGACGCGGCCCTCGTGGTCGCGAGCCCCGAGGATGCCGCCGGCTTCGGCGCAGCCCTGGTGCGGCTTGGCGACCCGGCCGAGCGCGCGGCGTTCGGCGCCCGGGCCCGAGCCCGCGCCGAGACCGCGGCGTGGGATCGATATGTGGCCGACCTGCGCGGCCTGCTGCACGAGGCGGCCCCGTGAGCGCCTCCATCCGCTGGCTCGAGGACGCACCCGCTTCGAGCGAGGCCCAGGCTGCCGTCGAAGCGTGGCTCCGAGGCGCACGCGAGGCCAGCGTGCTGCGCGACAACCCGCGCCGCGCACTCGTCCGCCTCACTGGCGCGGGCGGCGACCTGTTGGTCAAGCGCTTTCGCGCCGGCAGCGGCCGGCACGCCCGGCGCGAGTGGTGGAAGGCGCGTCTCGGCCGAAGCCCCGCCGCCCGCGAGTTGGCCGGCCTGCGCCGGCTGCACGAACGCGGAATTCCCGTCCCCGAGCCCCTGGCCCTCGGCGAGCTCGATGACGGTGACCGGCTGCTGGTGATGCGCTACGTCGAGGGCACCCCGCTCGCCGAAGCCCTGGGACGACCGGGGACACGGCCGGGCCAGCTGCTCGCCGATCTCGGCCGGGTGCTGCACGGCCTGTACGAAGCCGGCCTGATCCACGGCGACCTGCATCCGGGCAACGTGCTCGCCACGCCGGCGGGGCCCGTGCTGCTGGACCTGCAGCATGCCCGCCGGTCGCGAAGCGAGAACGCGCGCATCGCCGACCTGGGCCACCTCGACTACGGGCTCTGGCCCTACGCCGGGACGACCGCTCGGGTTCGCCTGCACGCCGCCGCCCTGGGCCTCGCGCGCCCTTTCGAGGGGCCCGCCCGCGGGCTGCTGCGCGACGTCGCCGACGCGGCCGAGCGCCGGGCATTCGACCACGGCCGCAGCCGCACGCGCCGGGCGCTTCGGCCGGGGCGCGGCTACGCGGCGGTTCGCGTCGGCGCTGCTTCGGGGATGCGCGTTCGCGACTTCGATGAAGCGGCGGTCGCCGAGGCGCTGCAGATGCACGAGGCGGCCCTCTCAGCAGGAGGGGACGACGTGCTCGCCCGGAGCGCCCGCGCGCGGATCACGCGCGGCGTGGCCGGGGGCTGGCCCGTGGTCGTCAAGCAGGTGCCCCCCCGCGGCCTGGCGCGGCGCATTGCCGATCGCGTACGCGGCACGCCCGCCCGCCGCGGTTGGCTCGCGGGACATGGCCTGCTGGCGCGCGGCGTGGGCGCTGCGCGCCCCCTGGCCTTTCTCGAGAGCCGCGCGCTGGGGCTGGCCGGCAGCTCGGTCCTGGTGATCGAGGATCTGGGCACCGGGCGGGATGCGCTTGCGATCTGCGAGGCCGACCCCGAATCGACCGTCCGGGCTTTGGGGGCCTTGCTCGACGCCCTGCACCGCCGCCACGTCCACCACGGAGACCTGAAGGCGACCCACGTGTTCCTGCCCGAGTCCGGGCGGCCCTGCCTCATCGACCTCGAGGGCGTGCGCTTCCCGCGCTTCCTCGACGACGGGGCGCGCCTCGTGGCGCTGGCCCAGCTCAACGCGTCGCTACCCGACACCGTGCCCAACGCCCTGCGGCTCGGTGCCTTCGACCGCTACGCGCGGCGCCATCCCTTCGCGGACGGGCGCCCTGCTGCGCTTCGCGAGGTGGTCGCCCGCAGCCTGGCGCGCGAGCACCGCTGGACGGGACCCGGCTGCGACGCGTCGCAGGGCAACGACTAGGTGCGGGTGAGCACCCCCGCGCTAGGCGCGGGCGAGCACCATCCGCTCTAGGTGCGCGTGAGCACCATCCACTGGAAGTAGGACGAAGAGCCCGGCACACCGCCGCCCTGCCCCTCTTCCCAGTTCCAGCTGTAGCCGGTCGCTGCGCTCTCGAGGATGCGCTTGAACGCGTCGATCTTGCGACCCGGGTCGTCGGGATTCAGACCGTGGAACACCAGCTCCATCTTGGCCTTGTTCTCGAAGACGTTCAGCACCAGCGTGGCCAGGGTGAAGAGCTTGCCGATCCCCTCGGTCGCCTCGATCGAAAGCCGCGGCGTCTCGACGTCCGAGAGTTCGAAGGTGTACTCGAGTCGCATGGATCCCCGTCCTGGTGATGCGGCCGCTCCGGCGCGCGTGGGTTGGGCTGCGCGAGCTTAGCTCGCGTCTTCGAGGAAGCAGCGGCTCGTGCCGTCGGCTTCGGGGGAAAGGGGGAAGAGCGGCGGAGCCTCCTCGCGACAGCGCGCCATCACCTGGCGGCAGCGGGTGTGGAAGCGGCAGCCGGCGGGGGGCGCAGCGGGCGAAGGCACGTCGCCGAGCACCACGGGCTCGGCGCCGCGCACCGACGGGTCGACCGAGGGCACGGCGGCCAGCAGACCCTGGGTGTAGGGGTGGCGCGGCGACGTGAAGATGCGCTCGCTGGGCCCCTGCTCGACGATCTGGCCCAGGTACATCACCGCCACGTCGTGGGCCAGATAGCGCACCACCGACAGGTCGTGGGTGATGAACAGGTACGCCAGCCCGAGTTCGCGCTGCAGCTCGGCGAGCAGGTTCAGGATCTGCGCCTGGATCGAGACGTCCAGCGCCGAGACCGCCTCGTCGCAGATGAGCAGCCGCGGCTCGACGGCCAGGGCCCGGGCGATGCCGATGCGCTGGCGCTGGCCCCCGCTGAACTCGTGCGGGTAACGCCACATGGCGTCGGGGTCGAGGCGCACGCGCGTGAGCGCTTCCGAGACGCGCTCGGTGCGCTCGGCCGAGTCGGCGCCGATCTCGAAGGAGTGCATGCCCTCGGCCACGATGTCGCGAACGCGCATGCGCGGGTCGAGTGAGGCCATGGGGTCCTGGAAGACGATCTGCACGTCCTTGCGATGGGCGCGCAGCTCGGCGGGGCCGAGTGCGCGCAGATCGGTGCCCTCGAACCACACCTCGCCGGCCTGGGCCTGCTCGAGACCGAGGATCGAGCGGCCCACGGTGGTCTTGCCGCAGCCCGACTCGCCCACCAGGGCCAGGGTTCGCCCGGGGCGCACCTGCAGGTCGACGCCGTCCACCGCGCGCACGTGTCCCACCGTCTTGCGGAAGAGCCCCCGGCGGATCGGAAACCAGGTGCGCAGCCCGCGCACGTCGAGCAGCACGTCGCCCGGCGCTTCGGTCACGGCGGCGCTCACGAGGCGACCCGGTCCTGGGCTACGGCCAGGCAGGCGACGGTGTGGCCGGGCCGCACCGTCACCCAGTCGGGCGGCGCGCCGGCGCAGGGGTCGAGCACGCGCGGGCAGCGGCTCGCGAAACGGCAGCCGGGCGGCCAGGTGTGCGGCGGCGGCACCACGCCCGCGATCTCGGGCAGCGGCTCTCCCGGCTGCGAGCGCGCGGGCATCGAGCGCAGCAACCCCTCGGTGTAGGGATGGGTGGGCCGAGCCAGCACGTCCTCGCGCCCGCCCTGCTCGACGATGCGGCCTCCGTACATGACGGCCACGCGGTCGGCGAGCTCGTTCACCACGCCCAGGTCGTGGGTGATGAGCAGGATCGCCGTGCCGAGCTCGCGCTGCAGGTCGCGCAGTAGCTCGAGGATCTGCGCCTGGATCGTGACGTCGAGCGCGGTGGTCGGCTCGTCGGCGATCAGCACCTGCGGCCGCGTGCAGAGCGCCATGGCGATCATCACGCGCTGCTTGAGCCCGCCCGAGAGCTGATGCGGGTAGGCCTCGAAGCGGGCCGCCGGGTCGGGAATGCCCGCCAGGCGGAAGAGCTCGAGCGTGCGGTCGCGCGCGCCCGCGGCCGACACCTTCTCGTGAAGCCGGATCGCCTCGACCACCTGCCGGCCCACCCGCGCCACCGGGTTCAGGCTGGTCATCGGCTCCTGGAAGATCATCGAGATGCCCGCGCCGCGGACCCGGCGCATGGCCGGTACCGGCAGATCGAGCAGCTCCTTGGTGCCGTCGGCGCTCTCGAATCGCGCGACGCGCGCATCCGCACGACCCGGGCGCGGTACCAGCCGCATGATCGACAGCGCGGTCATCGACTTGCCGCAGCCCGACTCGCCCACCAGCGCCAGGGTCTCCCCGGTATCGAGATGCAGGTCCACGCCGTCGACCACGCGCAGCCGGTCCTTGCCGTCGGGAAACGACGTGGTGAGCCCTTCTACGGTGAGGACGCGCGTCATCCGTCCTCTCGCAGCGTGCGCGGATCGAGAATGTCGCGCAGGGCATCGCCCACGAAGTTCACGGCGAGCAGCAGGCCGAACAGGGCGGCGGCCGCCGCCGTCAGGTTCCACCAGACCACCGGCACGCGAGACAGCTCGTCACGGGCCTGGTCGATCATCTGGCCCCAGCTGCCGTCGACGCCGATACCGAGCCAGGCCAGGATCGCCTCGGAGAGCACCAGGCCCGAGAACATCAGTACGAAGGTGATGATCACCAGGTGCATCAGGTTCGGGATGACGTGGCGCACCACGATGCGCAGCTCCGACACGCCGAGTGCCCGCGCCGCCTGCACATAGTCGAGTTCGCGCAGCTTGAGCGTCTCGCCGCGCACCACGCGCGAGAGCCCCACCCAGCCGGTGACCCCCAGCGCCAGGCACACCTGCCAGGTGCCCTTGCCGAGCGCCATGATCAGCGCGATCAGCAGCAGCAGGCCCGGGATCGAGGCCAGCGTCGACATGACGAAGAAGACGGCATCGTCGAGGCGCCCCCCGAAGTACCCCGCCGTCACCCCGAACAAGAGCGCCAGGGGAATCGCGATCAGCGTGGTGACCCCGCCGATCAGCAGCGCCACCCGCGCGCCCTTGAGCGTTCGGTGCAGCACGTCGCGGCCCAGGATGTCGGTGCCCAGCAGGTGGGTTCCCGGGGCCTCCAAGGGCTTTCCGCCGTAGAAGGCGTGGTCGGCCAGGGGTGCCGAGTAGGAACTCTCGCGCGTGCCAGCGAACAGCCGGTCGATGACTGAGCGGGCCTCGAACGCCTCGATGCTCGCGCCGTTCGCCCCGGTGCCACCCACCCAGGCGATGGAGTCGAGCAGTGCGATCAACACATAGAGGCCCACCACCAGCACCGAGAAGCGCCGGCGGCGCCAGAGCTCGGCCAGGGCCTCGCTCCACAGGCGGTTGCGCCGCACGAACACGACGGTCGCCGCACCCAGGGCGAGCAACACCACCACGGCCAGGTTCGAGAAGACGTGGGCTTCCAAGAGCTACTCGAGCCTCACGCGCGGGTCGGCCAGGCTGTAGCTCACGTCGGTGAGCACCTGCCCCAGCACGAACAGCAGCGCGCCGATGTAGACCATCACGCGCAGGGTGGCGAAGTCGTTGCCGCGGATGGCATCGACGGTGATCGACCCCAGGCCCGGAATGCCGAAGAACGACTCCAGCAGCAGCGACCCCGTGAACAGGAACGGGATCGCCAGCACCACGCGCGTGAGGATCGGGATCATGCCGTTGCGCAGCACGTGCTGGGCCATCACCCGCAGCTCACCCGCCCCCTTGGCGCGCGCCGTGCGCACGTAGTCGCGGCTCGACTCCTCGACGAACACGGTGCGATAGAAGCGCACGTCGCTGCCCACGCTCGAGACCACCCCCACCACGATCGGCAGGATCAGGAAGCGCGCCACCACGTCCGGGTCGGGGTCGAAACCCGAGATCGGGTACCAGCGCAGGAGCTGCGCGATCAACACCTGGGCCCCGATGATGTAGAGCAGGATCGACACGCTCATGCCGAGCACGCACAAGAAGACGCCCGCCCGGTCGATGTAGGTCTCGCGAAAGAAGGCCACGAACAGCGACAGCAAGAGACCCAGCCCCAGGCCGATCACGAACATCGGCACCGTGAGCGCCAGGCTCGGGCCCATGCCCTCGCGGATGCGCTGGCCGATCGGCGCATCGTCCACGTCCGAGCGGCCGAAGTCGAAGCCCAGCAGGCTCGTGTAGTGCGAGACCAGCAGGTTGTCCGAGGGGTCCTGCCACGGCCACAGCGGCCGGTCGTAGCCGTGATTGGCCTTCCAGGTGTCGATCATCTCGGGCGTGGCCTTGTCGCCGAGCGCGCGGCGGGCGATGTCGTCGGGCGTGGCCACGGTGAAGAAGAGCACGAACAAGAAGAGCAGCACGCCGAGCACCACGAGCGCGCCGTACGCCAACCGGCGGATCACGTAGGCCAGCACTACTGGCGCTCCCGGAAGAAGGTGCGGATGCCCGGCACGACCACGGCGATGGCGACGCCGGCCAGCGCCCAGGCCGGCCAGGTGATGGGCTCGTTCCAGGCTCGGCGCAGCTCGGCACGCTTGGCGACGTCGAGGTCCTGGTACTTCGTCATCGGAAACGAGATCCCGAACGACTTGCGGTGTTTCAGCCAGGCGTGAGTCAGCCCGTACGTCTCGGGATGGTGGATCTCGATCCACGGGCGCTCGCGCTCGAGCAGCTCGCGCATCTCGCGCATTACCGCGAGACGCTCCTCGTCGTTGTCGCGCACGCGCATGCGCGCGAACAGCTCGTCGAACTCGGGATCGCAGAAGTTCGTGTAGTTGGGCCCACCCGACTCGGCGCGACGCATGTCGCACGTGAGCAGGAAGTAGAAGTTCTCGGGGTCGGGATAGTCGGCCGACCAGCCCCAGAAGAACATCTGGTAGCGGCCGTCCTGCACCTTGCCCTGGAACTGGTTGTAGGTGGTGGCGTCGATGCGCACGTCGAGACCCACGGCACGCAGCGCGTCGGCGATGAACTGCTCCTGGAGAAGCTGCGCCGACGACGTGGCGTAGCTGTCGAAGTTGATGCGCAGGGGCTTGCCCGTCTCGGGGTCGATGCCCTCGGGATAGCCCGCCTCGGCCAGGAGCTTTCGTGCGCGGTCCGGGTCGTAGACGCGCGCCGGGTTCTCGTACTCGGGCTCGTAGCCGAACAGGCCCGGCGGCACCGGTGACTGGGCGGGGATGCCGCGACCGTTCACGAACAGCTCGATCCACTGTTCCTCGTCCACCGCATGGCTGATGGCCTGTCGCAGCAGGCGGCCGCGCTCGCCGGCGGGGTGGCCGAGCAGCTCGTCGTTCATGTTCACGCCCAGGTAGAAGATGGTGGGCTTGATCGACTTCGACAGCTCGATCCCGCGCTCGGCCATCTCGGGCGAGAGCCGGTCGTTCTGCACGATCTTGTCGAAGCTCTCCTTCACGATTCCCGAGGCATCGTAGTAGCCTTGCAGGAACTTGTTGAAGGTCGGAATGCTCTCCTTTTCCCGGCGGAACTCGATGCGTTCGATGAACGGCAGCGGCTGACCGACCACGTCCGGCGGCAAGAGCCCGGCCTCGGCGTCCCCGGGCTCGCCCTCGCTGGGATAGACGGCACCGGGCGCCTTCCACTCGGGGTTCTGGACCCCGTACCAGTTGGGGTTCGCCTCGAGAATCACCCGGAACTGCTTGTCGTACTCGGTGAGCCGATAGGGCCCGGTCCCCACCGGGTGGTCGTCGAAGCGGTCGCGCGTCACGCCGTCATACCAGGCCACCGCCTCCCACGGTACGGGCGTCGAGAATTCGAGCGCGAACCAGTAGAGGATCTGCGGGTAGGGACCCGAAAGCGCGATCTCGAGATCGTGGCTGCCGAGCACACGGACGCCCTCGATGCCGCCGACCCGCGCGTACTGCTCGTGGGGTGGGAGCGATGCCAGCTCGGGATCGGCCTCGCGCGCAGCCACCAGCGCCTGCTGGAACTCGCGAAAACCGGCGATGTTCGAGAAGGGGTCGACCACCGGGCTGTTCTCTTCGGGGTCGGCCAGGCGCATCAGCTGGAAGGCGACGTCGGCCGCGACCACCTCGCGCGTGGTGCGACCCTCGCCGCCGAGCGCGAAGGCCGGGTCGGGCGCGAACAGGAGCCCCTCTCGCAGGCGGAATCGGTAGATCACGCCGCCATCGGGCTGGGGCTCGGCTTCGGGCACCGCCTCGGCCAACCCGGGGATCAGCGTGTAGGGGCGCTTCAGGTAGTGGTACTCGAGCAGCGTGTCGTAGACGTTGCCCGTGATCGCGTGCGCGGTGACGTTGTAGGCCTCGGCCGGGTCGAGCGTCCGCGGCGCCTCGCGCAGGGCGGTGTAGTAGACCTTGCGATCGGCGTCGGCCTGGGGATACGGGTCGTTCGAGCAGGCCAGCAGCCCACCGAGCAGCAGCCCGGCCACGGACAGCCCGGCCCACCGCAGCGGGCGAGCGACCGCAGCAGCCTCCCTGCCCTCGCGCAAACTGCTCTGCGAGCCCCCGCTCACTCGTCCCCCCCGGCTTCGGAGGATACACGCCCGCGTACCTCGAGCCGGAAGAGAGACGCCGGAAGGTCCGGGTCGAGCTCGACGTCGTCGAACCGCACCTCGACGGCCGCGTCCTCGGCGGGAAAGTGGAGCCCCACCCGGTGGGCGAAGGGGCCGCCCGGCAGCTCGCGGTAGTCGTCGAACTGCGCCACCAGCCGCACGCCCTCGCCGGCGCGTGCGACCTCGAAGCGGCGCAGGTGGCCCGCCGGATCGAACTCGGCCGACCTCAGCAGGGCCGGCTCGCCGTCGGACCAGCGCAGCGCGATGCGCTCCCCCGCGAGGCGGGCCGAGCCAGGCGCGGCGGCGGCGGGCAGCGCCGGCAGGCCCAGCAGCAGCCGCACGGCGGCCTCCGGGGTGATCGGCAACCCCGCGACCTGGGCGAGTACGCCCGGGTGGACGGGCCCCCGCTCGACGCGGCCGGACGCCTGGGTGAACAGGTCGTATGCGACGCCGTCGGTGGCCAGCACCACCGTGCGCTGGCCCATGAGCCCGAGCACCTCGACCCGCATGCGGGCCGGGCGCTCGAGCAGCAGCAGCTGACGCGAGAGCGGCGCCGCGTGGGCCCCGCGAACCGAGACCCGCGTGCGCGCGCGAAGCCCCTGCCGCGCCGCGACCCGCTCGGCATGGGCCGCCAGGAAGGCCCCGGGTCGGGGGTCTCCCTCGGGCAGCCGCGTCACCTCGGGCGCGGAGGCGCAGCCCAGGGCGATCAGCACCCATGCCAGGGCGGACCGCCGTGACACCAGGGCGACCCATCGTGCCACCGCCCCGAGGCGGGGCGTCACTGCGTGCCGAGCTCTTGGCGGAGCATCTCGAGCTTCTTCTCGAGCTCGGGCTGCTCGTCGAACCGCGGGTCCTGGGTGAACGCCTCCTCGTAGAAGCCGAGCGCGCGCTCCTTGTCGCCGAGCAGCAGGTAGACGTCGCCCAGGTGCTCGGAGATCACGGGGTCGCCCCCGGTCAGTTCGTCGGCGCGCTCCAGCTCTTCGATGGCGCGATCGAGTAGCGCGCGCGCCTCGGCATCACGACCGGCGTCGACCAGCGGGCGCGCCCGCATGTAGTAGACCCACCCGAGGCTGTCGGTGATGTAGCCGTCGTCGGGTCGAAGCTCGAGCGCGCGGGAGATCAGGGTCTCGGCCTCGTCCAGGTTGGTGCCCTGCTCGGCGAAGGTGTAGCCGACGTAGTTGAGCGCACCGGCGTGGTCGGGGTCCTTCACCAGGACGATGCGCATGTAGCGGATCGCCTCCTCCACGTTCTTGGCCTCGCCGTGGATCACGCCCAGGTTGTAGAGGAGCTCCGCGTCGTCGGGCGACGCTTCGACCAGCGACTCCAGGAAGTCGAGCGCGCCCTGCACGTCACCGGCCTTGGCGCGCAGGCTCGCCAGGTAGAGGTCGAGCGGCCGGCTCGCCGCCACGGCCCGCGCGCGTTCGACGTCCGCGATGGCCGCGGCCAGGTCTCCCTGCTCTTCGCGAATCGATGCGATCTGCGTGCGGGCCTCGGCGAACCGACCGTGCCCGGCCGGAATGCCCTCGAACGCGTCGATGGCCGCCTCTTCGTCCTCGAGCCGGCGGAGCGTCACACCCAGGAAGTACGCGACCTCGTGGGCGTCCGGGTTGGCAGCGAGCGCGCTGGCGAAGCGGTCGCGGGCCTCCTCCAGGTTGCCGCGCTCGAACTCCAGGAAGGCCACGCGCAGGCTGGTGCGCACGTCGTCCGGGTAGAGGTCTTCGATCCGCGCCAGGGTGTCGAGCGCGGCGTCGGTGCGATGGAGCGCGAGTTGGGCGTCGGCCAGGGCCAGCAGCGTGCCGTGGTGCTCGGGCTCGAGGACCAGCATCTCCCGGTAGATCTCGATCTCGCCCACGCGATCGCCGTGCTCGCGGCGGCTGCGGGCCAACGCGCCGTACAGGGCCAGCTCGCCCGGGTGGCGCTCGAGGCCGTCGCGCAGGGCGCGCTCGGAGGCCGCCGGGTCGCCGAGCCGGTCGTAGGCATCGGCCAGGGCGAACCAGCCCCGCAGGCCATCCGGCTCGTTCGTGGTCAGCCACTCGGCCATCTGCCGGGCGTCGTCGGTCTGGCGCGAGTCCGAGTACACCCCGTAGAGCAGCAGGGCCGCGTCGGAGGTGAAGGGGGCTCCATCGGGGTCGAGCAGCACGCGCTCTGCGTTGACCGCATCCTTGCGCAGGCGGTAGAGCGTCCCGAGGAACAGCCGGATGCCCTCCTCCTCGGGCGCCAGATCGTAGGCGCGCTCGGCGTAGACCAGCGCGTCGGTCAGACGGTTCTCGCGTGCAGACAGCTCAGCGAGCTGCTTCAGCAGGTAGACCGACTCGGGGTCCTTCGAGAGCGCGCGCGAGTAGGCGTCGATGGCCGCCTCGAGGTCTCCCTCGGCCTCGGCCTGACGGCCCAGCAGGAAATCGAGCTCGGGCGGGGCGTCGGCGGGCACCGGGCGCAAGTCGGGCTGCGTGGACGTGCCGGCGCAGCCTACGAGCAGCGATAGCCCGAGAAGCCCGGCCACGAGCAGTTGCGTCGCGCCGCGGCGATCGCTCATCTCAAAGAGAGAGGTAGCCCTTTCCCTCGAGGTACGCGATCAGCTCGGTCACACTCTGCTCCACGGTCTGGCCCGCGGTGTCGACGACCAGCTCCGGCTTCTCCGGCTCCTCGTAGGGGGCAGAGATGCCCGTGAACTCGGGGATCTCGCCTGCGCGGGCCTTCTTGTAGAGGCCCTTGGGGTCGCGCTCCTCGCAGGTGGCGACGTCGGCCTTCACGTAGGCCTCGACGAAGTCGCCGCTCTCGAACAGCTCGCGCGCCGCGTCGCGGTCGGCCCGGTAGGGCGAGATGAACGAGGTGAAGACCAGCACACCCGAATCGGTGAACAGCTTGGCCACCTCTCCGATGCGGCGGATGTTCTCGGTCCGATCCTCGGGCGAGAAGCCCAGGTTGCTGTTCAGCCCGTGACGGACGTTGTCGCCGTCGAGGACGTACGCGAGGTGCCCGCGCTTGACCAGTTCGGCCTCGGCGGCCACGGCCACCGTCGATTTGCCGGATCCCGAGAGGCCGGTGAGCCAGATGCATGCGCCCTTCTGCCCCAGGAGCTTCTCGCGATCGGCTCGCCCGATGTGGCCGCCATGCCAGGTGATGTTGGTGCTCTTCTGCTCGGCCACGTGGTTCTCCTTCACCCGATCCGGGCGCGTTCGTCCGATCCGGGTCGCCTTCGCCCGATCCGCTGGAAGCCCGGCAGGTTAGCGGACGGAGCGAAGCTTGCGTACGCGCTCGACCAACACGCCTGCCGCCGTCTCGACGGCCTCCGCCGTGGTGCCGCGGCCGAGCCCCAGGCGGACGCTGGCGCGGATCCGCGCGTCCGGGAGCCCCAGGGCGCGCAGCACGTGGCTCGGCTCGGGATGTGCCGAGCTGCACGCCGAGCCCGTGGACATGGCGATTTCGGGGGTTTCGGCGATCAGGGCATCGGCCTCGATGCCCTCGAACGCGACGTTGAGGTTGCCCGGCAGCCGGCGCTCGGCATGCCCGTTCAGCTCGACGCCCCCGAGTTCGTCCCGAAGTCGGGACAGCAGCCGATCGCGCAGCCCGCCCAGACGCTCGGCCTCCTGCTCGCGCTCGGCCAGGCAGAGCGCCACGGCACGACCGAGGCCCACCACCAGCGGCACCGGCAGCGTCCCCGGCCGCAGCCCGCGCTCGTGGCCGCCGCCGTGGAGCAGCGGCCGCAGGCGGATGCGCCGGCCGTCGCGACGCCGGCGCCGCACCAGCAGCGCGCCCACGCCCTTCGGCCCGTAGAGCTTGTGGGCGCAGAGTGAGACGAGGTCCACCCCGAGTGCGCCCGCGTCGAAGGGGATCTTCCCGACCGCCTGGGCGGCATCGGTGTGCAGCAGCACACCCCGCTCGGCGCAGACCCCCGCGATCTCGGCCAGGGGCTGGAGCACGCCGATCTCGTTGTTCGCGGCCATCACCGAGACCAGCGCCGTGTCGTCGCCGATGGCGCCGGCCACGGCCGCCGGATCGAGCAGACCGTCCCCGGCCACCCCGAGCCGCGTCACGCGCACGCCGCTCGCCTCGAGGGCCGCGCAGGGGTCGAGCACCGCTGGGTGTTCGGTCACTACCGTGACGAGGTGCTCACCGGGCGCCACGGCACCCGCCAGTGCGATGTTGTTGCTCTCGGTGGCGCCGCTGGTGAAGACGATCTCGCGCGGGTCGTCGGAGCCCAGTGCCTCCGCGAGCGACTCGCGGGCCAGCTCGACGCCGGCCTCGGCCTCCCAGCCGTAGCGGTGGGTATGGCTCGCGGCGTTGCCGAAGCGCTCGCGCCACCACGGCGCCATGGCCTCGACGACCCGCTCGTCGACCGGGGTGGTGGCGTGGTGATCGAGGTAGAGCGGTGCGCCTTCGGCCACCGCGCGCGCCGTCCTAGGCCCCGAAGGACTGGCCGCACCCGCAGGTGTTCTTGGCGTTCGGGTTCTCGATCTTGAAGCCCGACTCCATCAGCGTGTCCACGTAGTCGAGGGACGAGCCCGCGAGATAGAGCGCGCTCTTCTCGTCCACGATCACGCGAACGCCCTTGGCGTCGATCTCGGTGTCGTTCTCACGCACGTCGTCGTCGAAGGCGAGCTGGTACTGCAGCCCGGAGCAGCCGCCGCCGATCACCTTCATGCGCAGGCCGTGGGATTCGACCTTGCCCTCGGAATCGAGCAGGCGGTGGATCTGGCTGGACGCGGCTTCGGTGACGTCGATCATCGGCATCGGTGGGGGCTCCTGGGTCATCCTGGGCTGGCGCCTGGCGGCAAGCGTCCGAGAAGGTTAGCGAATCGGCCCATTCGGACCAGATGGGTCCGAGATCTACCGGGCACCGACTCCCGTCGCCTGGGGCTTGGCCCCGGGGGCCTTGGAGCCGGCGGCCAGCCACAGGAAGATCTCGAGGTTGCCTTTGGGCCCCGGCAGCCGGCTGTCGGCCCGGCCCCGCTCGCGGTGGCCGTGCCCGGCCGCCGCCTCGGCCACGGAATCGGCGGCGCCCTGTCGGACGGCCTCGTCCCGGACGACGCCGCCCTTGCCCACCCGGTCGCGGCCCACCTCGAACTGCGGCTTCACCATCACCAGCCAATCGGCCTGCGGGGCCACGCGCTCGAGGGCCGGCAGCAGCAGGCGCGCCGAGATGAAGGACACGTCGACGGTCACCAGGTCGATGGGGCCCGGCACCTGCTCGGGGGTCAGATGACGCGCGTTGGTGCGCTCCAACACGAGCACGCGGTCATCGTTGCGCAGGCGCAGGTCGAGCTGGCCGTAGCCCACGTCCACGGCGACCACGCGCGCGGCCCCGCGCTGCAGCAGCACGTCCACGAAGCCGCCGGTCGAGGCTCCGACGTCCAGACACGCGCGGCCGGCGGGATCGAGCCCCAGGTCGTCGAGGGCGCCGGCGAGCTTCTCGCCGCCGCGCGACACGAAGCGCCGTTCGCCTCCCCGCACGCGCAGCACCGCACCTTCGGCCACGCGCGTACCCGGCTTGTCCACGGGCTGGTCGTCCACCAGCACGCGGCCGGTGCGGATCAGCGCCTGGGCCCGAGTGCGCGACGGGGCCAGCCCCTCACGCAGGACGCGCTCGTCGAGCCGCTCGCTCACGGTGCGACCGGCCCGCGGGCCCTCAGTCGGCCTTCGGGTCCGTGGGGGTCGTGGCACCGAGCAGCGTTCGCACGCTGGCCGCGATGCCCTCGGCGTCGAGCCCCATGCCTTGGAGCTGCGCGTCGGGATCGCCGTGCTCCACCAGCTGATCGGGGATCGCGAGCACGCGCGCCGGAACGACGACGCCTTCGCGTGCCAGCAGCTCGAGCACGGCCGAACCGAAGCCGCCCATGCCGGCGCCTTCTTCCACCGTCACCACGGCGCGCACGCTGCGCGCGAGCCGCAAGATGCGCTCCTCGTCCAGGGGCTTCGCGAACCGTGCGTTCAGCACGGCCACCGCATGGCCCTCGGAGCGAAGCTCGGCGGCAGCCTCGAGCGCCTCGTGCACCCGCGTGCCGTAGGCCACCACCAGGGCATCACTGCCGTCGGCCAGCAGCTCGGCCTCTCCCACCGGAATCGGTTTCGGGTCGGGATCGAGCGGCACGCCGAGCCCGGTACCGCGCGGGTAGCGGATTGCCGCAGGCCCGTCGTACGAGACCGCAGTCCGCAGCAGGGCCCGCAGCTCGTTCTCGTCCTTCGGCGCCATCACGATGATGTTGGGCAGGGTGCGCAGGTACGCCACGTCGTACATGCCCTGGTGCGTGGCGCCGTCGCCGCCCACCAGCCCCGCGCGGTCCATGGCCAGCGTCACGTCCAGATTCTGGACACAGACGTCGTGCACGACCTGGTCGTAGGCCCGCTGGAGAAACGTCGAGTAGATCGCCGCCACGGGCTTCATGCCCTCGGAGGCGAGGCCCGCGGCGAAGGTGACGGCGTGCTGCTCGGCGATGCCCACGTCGTAGAAGCGCTTGGGGAAGGCCTTCTGGAACAGGTCGAGGCTGGTGCCGTCGGCCATCGCCGCCGTGATCGCGACGATGCGCGGGTCGTCCTTGGCCATCTCGATCAGGGTGTTGGCGAACACCTTCTGGTACTTGGGCGGCCCCGGCTTGCCGGGCGCGAACGCCCCGCTCTCCACGTCGAACTTGCCCACGCCGTGGTACTTGAACGGGTCGCGCTGGGCGGGTTCGTAGCCGTAGCCCTTGGCCGTGAGCGCATGCACCAGGATCGGACCGTCGCCCGCCGCGAGCATGGCGCGAACGTTCTCGAAGGTCTCGAGCACCACGTCCATGCGGTGGCCCTGGATCGGCCCCACGTACTTGAACCCCAGCGCCTCGAACAGCAGGCCCGGAGAGAAGAAGACCTTGAGCGACTCCTCGGCCTTGTGCGCCCAGTGCACCATGTCGCCAGGCAACGAGGTCAGGAAGTCCTTCGCCCAGCCCTTCATGCGCCTCACCATGGGCGCCGAGAGCTTGCGCGAGAGATACGACGACAGTGCGCCCACGTTGGGCGAGATCGACATCTCGTTGTCGTTGAGCACGACGACCAGGTTCTTCTGGTGCAGGTGGCCTGCGTGGTTCAGGGCCTCGAACGCCATGCCCGCGGTCATGCCCCCGTCGCCGATCAGCGCGATGGCGCAGTGGTCCTGCTTCTGGTGCTCGAAGGCCCGCGCCATGCCCAGGGCCGCCGAGATCGAGGTGCCCGCGTGGCCCGCCCCGAAGGCGTCGTGCACCGACTCCTCGCGGCGCAGGAACTTGCCGATGCCGCCATCCTTGCCGATCTGCGAGAAGCCCTCGCGCCGACCGGTGAGCATCTTGTGCGCGTAGCCCTGATGGCCCACGTCGAGCACCAGCTTGTCGGCGGGCGTCTCGAACACGTAGTGGATGGCCGTGATCAACTCGACCGCGCCGAGGCTCGACGCCAGGTGCCCCCCGGTTCGCGAGACGGTGTCCACGATCTCGCCGCGAATCGCGCGGGCCACCATGGCGACCTGCTCGCGCGGTAGCGCGCGCAGGTCCTGCGGCGAAGCGATGGTGTCGAGCACCGCGCGTTCGTCGGTCATAGGGATCTCCGCACGGCCAGCCGGGCCAGGTCGCGCAGGGGCTCGGCCGGCTCACCCAGGTCGGCGAGCCTTGCGAGTGAGTCGTCGAGCAGGCCCTCGGCCCGCTCGCGCGCACCCGCCTCGCCGAGCACCGTGAGCATCGAGCAGGCGTCGTCGTCGTCGTGGTCGAGCAGGTCGTCCACGATCTGGAAGGCCAGCCCCACCTGGTGGCCGACGGCGGCGAGCGATGCCACGCGGTCGGCCGGCGCGCCGCCCAGGCGCGCACCCCCCGCGGTCGCAGCCTCGAACAGCGCCGCGGTCTTGCGTGCATGGATCGAGGTCACGGCCGTGGCATCGCCATCGGCGAACACCAGGTCGTCCACCTGGCCGCCCACGAGGCCCGCGGCACCGGCCGCCCGGGCCAGGTCGCGCATGCAGCCGGCCAGCGCGTCGCGCACGTCGGGCGTGGCGTCCTCGGTCGCGCGCGCCAGGGTCTCGAACGCGGCGGTCTGCAGGGCGTCGCCCGCGAGCACGGCATTGGCCTCGCCGAACACCTTGTGCACGGTGGGCACGCCACGTCGTTCGTCGTCGTCGTCCATGCACGGCAGGTCGTCGTGCACCAGCGAGTAGGTGTGGATCAGCTCGACCGCGGCGGCAATGGGGAGCGCCCGCTCGGTCGGCCCGCCCACGGCTTCGCATGCGGCGAACGCGAAGGCCGGGCGCAGGCGCTTGCCGCCGGGAAACAGCAGGTGGCGCATGGCTTCCGGCAGCGGTGCCGCTTCGCCGTCGGTGGGCGGGACGCACCCGTCGAGGTACGGGCCGATCCGCGCTGCGCGCTCGGCGAGGTAGGCATCGACGTCCAACTAACGCTCCCCTTCTTCGTCGTCGCCCGCATCCGCGAACGCTCGGGTCTCGAGCTTTTCGCCCTCACCCACCAGGATCTCGATGCGCCGCTCCGCCGCGCCCAGCAACTCGCTGCAGCGCCGGGTGAGGCCCACGCCCTCCTCGAAGGCGGCCAACGCCGACTCGAGCTCGAGCTCACCGTCTTCGAGCTGCTCCACGATCGCCTCGAGGCGCTCCATGGCCTGCTCGAACGGGATCTCCGGCGATTCGTCCTGGGACGCAGCCATCGTGCGCAAGCTACCCATGGGCCGGTGGGGCGTCAAACCGGCCCGAGTTCAAAAAACTGCCGCGAAAACGTGTGGTTCCGCGCGAGTGTTCAGTTCTGGGGCGAGCCCGGTTCCGGCGGCCTGGGCGCGACCCCCAGCACCTCGGCCTCGACCTCCGCGGCCGCGGTCCGGACGCGCACCACGTCCCCCACCTCGACGTCGGACGCGGCACGCACCAGCCGGCCGTCCGCGGCGCGCGTGGCGAGCGCGTAGCCGCGCCCCAGGACGCCCAGAGGCGAGAGCGCCTCGAGCCTCGCCGCCGCCCCCCGCAGCCGGGCGCGGTGGGCGCCCGCCAGACCGGGGCCGGCGCGGCGCAGGGCGCGCACCGCCGAATCCAGGCGGCCGCGGCGCGCGGCCAGGCGAGCGCGCGGCGAACGCGCCGCCAGGTCGGCTTCGGCTCGGGTCAGGCGCTGACGCGCTCGCGCGACGGCGCCCTCGGTCGCCGCCGCCAGGCGGCGCACGTCGCGCGCGAGGGTACTGCCGAGCGCGGCGCGGTCGGGCAGCGCCAGGGCCGCCGCGGCCGAGGGCGTCGGGGCACGCGCGTCGGCCGCGAGGTCGGCGATGGTCACGTCCACCTCGTGGCCGACGCCGCTGATCACCGGTACCGGGCAGGCGCGGATCGCGCGGGCCACGGGTTCGCTGTTGAAGGCCATCAGGTCTTCGAGCGAGCCCCCGCCCCGGACCAGCAGCACCACGTCGAGGTCGGGTACGCGCGACAGGCGGGCCAGGGCCTGGGCGATCTCGCGATCGGCGCCGTCGCCCTGCACACGGGTGGGCGACAGCAAGAGCGGGGTGGACGGGAAGCGGTGGCCGCTCACCTGGATCACGTCGCGCACCGCGGCGCCGGTCGGCGACGTCACCACGCCGACCCGTGTCGGCATCTCGGGAAGCGGCCGCTTCTCGTCGGGGTCGAACAGGCCCTCGGCCTCGAGCCTTGCGCGCAGCTGCTCGAAGGCGAGCTGCAACGCCCCGCGCCCGCGCGGCTCGAGCGAGCGGGCGATGAGCTGAAGGTCGCCGCGCGCCGTGTAGACGGTGAGCGTTCCGTCGACCACCACCTCGAGGCCTTCCTCGGGATCGAATGGGATGCGCGCGGCCGTTCCGCGAAACAACGCCACGCGAAGGCGCGAGGCGTCGTCGGCGAGCGTGAAGTAGCTGTGGCCCGAGCGCGCGCGGTGCAGGTCGCGCACCTCGCCCACCACCAGCACGCGCCCGAGCTCTTCTTCGAGCAGCTCGCGCAGCCCACCGCAGAGCTCCGAGACCGTGAAGACGCGCGGAGCGCTGGGCGTCTGGAGACCGGGGTCGCTCACGACGCGCGAGGGCCCGCTACGGCGTATCGGGAGTGGCGTCTTCGAGGCCGGCGGCCTGGACCGGCGCATCGCGTGAACGGCGCAGGCGCTCGAAGTAGGTCCAGCTCTTCAGCACCTCGACCGCACGTTCGAGCTGCACGTCGGCGCCCTCGACGGGGGTCCCCTCGCCTTCCTCGCCCGCCTCTTCGCCGCGGTCCGGCGTCTGCTCGGGCTCGGCGTCCGGGTCGGCCTCTTCCTGGGTGAAGTGGCCCTCGAGGTCGCGCTCGCGGAGCCGCCGCGGAACCCGGCCCTCCCCGTTGACCGCCGGCTCCACCACGATGTCGGGCTCGATGCCGACCTCCTGGATCGAGCGGCCCGACGGCGTGTAGTAGAGCGCCGTCGTGAGCCGCAGACCCGATCGATCTTCGAGCGGGTAGACCGTCTGCACCGAGCCCTTGCCGAAGGTCGGCAGCCCGAGCAGCAGGGCGCGGTGCTGGTCCTGCAGCGCACCCGCCACGATCTCGCTGGCGCTGGCGCTGCCGGCGTTCACGAGCACCACCATCGGGTACTCGCCGTCATCCTCGGGGCGAGCACGGAACTCCTGCTGCTGGCTCTCTACGCGTCCCTTCGTGTAGACGACGAGTCCGTCGCCCAGCCAGGTGTCGGCGACCTTCACGGCCTGGTCGAGCAGTCCGCCCGGGTTGTCGCGCATGTCGAGGACCAGACCGGCGAACGGCGCGTCGGTCTCCTCATGGAGCCGGCGCAGCACCCGGCGCAGGTCGTCGGCGGTGCGCTCCTGGAACGACCGGATGCGGACGTACGCGTAGCCGGGCTCGAGCACGCGGCCCTCGACCGACACCACCTTCACGACGTCGCGCACGATCGTGTAGGGCTCGGGCCGCTCGAAGCCCTCGCGCAGGATCCGGATGGTGATCTTCGTGCCCTTGCGGCCCCGCATCAGGCTCACCGCCTCGTGCAGATCCATGCCCTTCGTGGTGTGGCACGGGCCATCCCACTCCTCGGGCGGCTCCGTGGGACAGATGGCCACGATCTGATCCTGGGCGCGGATCCCCGCGCGCCAGGCCGGCGTGCCGTCGATCGGCGAGACCACCTCGATGAAGCCGTCGCGCCGCTTGCTGATCTCGATGCCCAGCCCGTGGAACTCGCCCCGGGTGTCGATCTGCATCTCCTTGTGGGCGTCGGGGTCGAGGTACGACGAGTGCGGGTCGAGCTCCTGGAGCATGCCCCGCACCGCGCCGCGGATGAGCTTGCGTTCGTCCACCGGCTCGACGTAGTTCTCGCGCACCAGGCGCAGCACGCTCGAGAACAGGCTCAGGTCCTCGTAGCGAGACGCGGCATGGGAGTCGCGGCCTTCCAGCCCGAAGACCAGCATCGCGGCCAGGAGCCCACCGGAGAAGAAGCCGAGCACGAAGCGCCTGGAACCGAAGCCGGGTCGTTTGGGCATCACCGCAGTCTACCCGGAGGGTGTGGTGACGAGCCACCGCCCAGGATCGAGCGCCTCGGCCCCCCGGCGGATCTCGAAGTAGAGACGCGGCCCCGAGAGCGATCCGGTCTCGCCCGCCTCACCCACGGGCTCGCCCGCCGACACGCGCTGACCGACTTCCACGAGGCTGCGGTCGAGGTGCCCCGACACGGTGAAGTAGCCGTCGCCGTGATCCAGGATCACCATGCGCCCGTAGCCACCGAGCCAGCCGCTGAAGCGCACCTCGCCCGGCGCCACGGCGTAGACCGGCTCGCCCACCGACACCGCGAGATCGATGCCCTTGCGGTAGGTGGCGGTGCGGTACTCGGCATCCAGGACGCGACCGAAGCCGCGCAGCAGCCGACCCGACACCGGTGGCTCCAGACGCCCCGCGAACCCCGCCAGTCCGGGCAGCGCCGGACCCGCCGGTGCGGGGGTCTCGCGCGCCTGGGCCAGCGTGCGCTCGAGCGCGCGCGCGGCGGCTTCGAGTTCGTTCAGCAGCTCGCGCTCCCGCGCGCGGTCCTCACGAACCCGCGCCAGGAGGGTGCGCTTGGCGGCGCGCTCGTGTTCCAACTCGGCCGTGCGGGACGCCAGCTGCGCGGCGCTCTCGTCGCGGGCCACAGCGGCCTCGGCGGCGACGCGACGCGACGCCATCAGCGCGGCCTCCTCTTCGCGAAACCGCTCGAGCAGCAGCGCATCGTGATCGGCCAGCAGCTGCAGCGCCTGCACCCGCGCCACGCGGTCGCGCAGCGTACCCTCGGCGAACACCAGCTTCACCGGGCCGAGCATGCCTTCCTTGTAGAGCGCGACGGCCCGGCGCGAGAGCGCGGCGCGCGTGGTCTCGAGCCTCGCGCCCAGATCGCGCGAAGCGCGCTCGGCGCGGGCCAGGGCGCTCGCGGCCTCCCGCGCGGCCGCGTCGGCCCGCTCGACCTCCACGCGGAGCGCCGCGATCGCCTGATCCACGGCTTCGATCGCCGCGAACAGGCCCCGGGTTTCGCGCTCGTAGGCGCCGACCCGCTGCCGGCTCTGCTCGATGGCCTCGCGCAGGCTCTCGAGATCGGGCTCCTCGGCGCCTGCGATCGTCGCCATGGCGACGCCCAGCGCGAGGCACGCGCGAAACGCGTAGCGACGCATGGCGTGCGCGGGTCCGCGGATCACGACTCGCCCTGGACCAGAGCCGCCGCCGACCCCAGGGCCCCGAGGGCCGCGCCTCCGAGCACCAGGGTGAGCATGCCGCGCGCGGCGAGAAAGACGGGCGTCACGTCGCCCAGTAGCAGCTCCATGCCGCCTCGGAGCGAAGGCACGAGCGCCACGTGGAAGAGCGCGAGCAGACCCAGCGCGATGAGCCCCCCGACCAGGCCCTGGATCAGGCCTTCGAGCACGAATGGCGCAGCCACGAACGCCCGGCTCGCGCCGACCAGGCGCAGGATCTCGATCTCGTCGCGCCTCGCGTAGACCGCCAGGCGAATGGTGTTGGCCACGATCAGCAGTGCCGCCAGACCGAGCACCAGGCCCAGGGCAAGCGCCGCCGCACGCACCACGCCGAGCGCGCGCGCATAGCCCTCCACCCAGCCGTGGCCGTAGCCGAGCTCCTCGATTCCGGGCAGATCGGCGAGTTCGTCGTTCAGGGCCGCCAGCCCTTCGCGGGTGCGCTCGGCCGGCTCGAGGGAGACCTCGAGCGACGCGGGCAGCGGGTTCTCCTCCAACCCGTCGAGGAGCGCCGCACGCGCCACCCGGCTCTCGCGAAAGCGCGCCAGCGCTTCGTCGCGGGTGACCAGTGCGACCGAGAGCACGCCCGGTACGTCGGCCACGCGCGCGCGCAGCGCCTCCTGGGCTTCGGGGGCGAGCCCCGGCGCCAGGTAGGCCGACACCCGCAGCTCCTCGCCGAAGCGATCGAGGATGCGCTCCATGTTGGTCACCAGCAGAGCGAAGGCGCCCACCAACAGCAGCGCCACGGCAATCGTGATCACGGCCACGCCGCTGGTCACCGGGCTGGTTCGCAGGCCCGACCAGGCCGTGCGGACGGCGGTGCGCGCGGACGCGGCGACCCGCCTCACGGCCGGTGGCCCCGGCCCGGTGTGTCCTGCACCAGCCGCCCGTCTTCCAGGTGCAGGTGGCGGCGCCCGTACCGCTCGATCAGCGCGTGGTCGTGGGTGGCCACGAAGACCGCGGTGCCTCGCGCTGCCGCATCGACGATCAGGTCCATGATCTCGAGGGTCAGGTCGGGATCGAGATTGCCCGTGGGCTCGTCGGCCAGCAACACCTCGGGCTCGGTCACCAGCGCCCGCGCCAGTGCCAGGCGCTGCTGCTCGCCGCCCGAGAGCGAAAGCGGGTGGTGGTAACGGCGGTGCTGCAGGCCCACGCGCTTCAGCATCGTGAACACGCGCGATCGCACCTGGCGCGTGGGGGTGCCGACCACCTCGAGCGCCAATGCCACGTTGGCCTCGACCGTCCGGCGCGGCAGCAGCTTGAAGTCCTGGAAGACGACGCCCACGCGCCGGCGTAGCGCGGGGATGGCCGAGGGGCGGATGCGCGACACGTTGCGACCGAGCACCAGGATCTGCCCCTCGCTCGGCTGCTCGGCTGCGAACACCAGGCGCATCAGCGTGGACTTTCCGGCGCCACTCGGGCCGGTGAGGAAGGCGAACTCGCCCTTGGCCAGCTCGAGGCTCACGTCGCGCAGGGCCCAGCTCCCCGCCTGGTACGACTTGGAGACGTGGAAGAGCCGGACGAGGGCGCCTGCACCGGGATGCGCGGCGTCGTCGTCGCGGGGCCTCACGGCCGCTGCAGCTTCCGCGCGCGGACGACGGCCGCGCCCGTGGCGTTCGCTCCTTGCGCGTGGAGCGCCAGACTCACGGCCGGCGCTGCTTCCGCTTGCGGGCGTTGTCCACGAGGTAGTTGAGGATGACCTCGTCGAGCGGCTTCTCGGACACGATGCCCTCGCCGAAGGGCCGTGCGGGCGGCGGCGTCGGGTCGTTGCTCGGCGCCGTGACGTCGGCCCCCGCGGCCGGCTGGGTCTCGCTCGGCCGGGTCTCGGCCTTGGTGTCCGATGCGTCGCCGAAGACCTCGGCCCCGAGGCGCTCGCCGATCAGGTCGTCGAAGTCCCGGGCGCGGAGCCGCTTCAGCACGGCCTTGTGCTGCTGCTCCATCAGCTCGCGGACCACGCTGGCGAGCTCCGGATCGTCCACGCGCTCGGCGTAGCTGCTCTTCTCCGACGCGAGGATCGTCCCCCCGTGATAGAGATGCGTGATGATGTGGGGGTGATCGCGCCCACTGTCCTCGCTCTGGACGTGGAAGAGCACTCCTCGGTGTCGGATGTTGGTGTTGAACCCGGGGAGCATCTGGGGCGTTCGGCCTCGGCACCGTCGGAGGGCGGCCGCAGTTTGCGCGACCGCCGCTCCGCTTTCAAGCAGACGAAGGGATTCGCACGACGCGGCGCCCGTGGGCAGGCGACACGCCGAACGCGCCGACCCGCCTACGATTTCGCGGCGTGCGGACGCCCCGCGCTTATCGGCGAGGCCACACCCTGGCTGTAGCACGCCGCGACGCCCGCAGCGCCGCGCCCAGAGCGACCCCTGCGGCCGCGAGAACGCCTCCTACGGGCTCCACCACGGCCACCTGCCGGACCGCCACGCCCGGCGTCGGCGCGCCCACCGCAAAGTCCCGGGCGTTGTCGTCGGTATCGAGGTCGGCGAAGGGCCGCGCCAGGCTCTGGCCTGCCGGCGCGTCCGGGGCGGGGGCGCCCTCCCCCACCGCCACCTGACCTGCGCCGAACGCGCCGTAGGCGAGCGCGTCCAGCACACCGGCGGGCCCGCGAAGCACCAGCGAGTCGGGACCGTTCTGCAGGTCGAAGTCGCGCAGCAGGTCGGCGCCCGCCACCGCGGTGGTGCCGCTGCCGTCGCGGTCGGCCACCACGAAGACGCCGTCGGCGGCGACCGTGCCGGTCAGGTCGAGGCTCGCGTACACCGCGCCCCCGGTTCCGTTGACGGCCTCGAGGACGAGCCCGTCGAGCGAAGAACCGGGCGCTCCCACGAGTTCGATGAACCCCTGACCGTCGTCGCTGCCGGTGGCGTCGTAGAACACCTCGGAGATCAGGGGGAGTGCCGTGGCCGGCGCGTTCGAGAACGACACCGGAGCGATCGCGGCGAAGAGGACGAGCAGGCTTCGGATCATGGTCGGGTTTCCGCGGGACGGAGGGGCGAGTCGGTCTGCATGCGGCGGCTCCACCAGCCACCGGTCCAGGCATCGAGGCCGGCGGCGAGTTCGTCGGCGCGCAGCCTGAGCCGCGCGAGTTCGGCCGGCGGCGCGTCGCTCGCGAGCTCGAGCACCACCCGGCGCCGGTCGAAGTAGAGCTGCGTCACCTCGTCGAGCACGTCGTCGCGCAGCTCCAGCACCGATCGGGCTTCGCGCGAGACGTCGACCGACTCGGGATGGAGGGCCACGTCCCCCAGGTCCCAGCGCAGCAGCGCACTCACCGCGAAGTCGCGCCGATGCCCCCAGTCGGTGTCGAGGAAGCGGCGCCGCTCGCCGGAGAGGAACGCGTCGTCCCAGTCGCCTCCGCGCTGGCGGTCTCCTCCGTAGCCACCGCGGAGCTCGAACTCGGGAAGCCAGCCCCTTCTGCGAGACCCCTCCCAGAGTTTGCGCATTCGCGCCGGGCCGAGGTCGAGGTATCGCAGCGCGGCCGCGTGCACGTCCTCGACCGGCGGATCTCCCGAGAGCGGCACGGGCAGGCCACCCACGGGCGGCACGGGCAAGTCGCCCACGGGCGGCGTGGGCAGTATGGCCGGGGCGGCCGCCTGCGCGCCCGGCTCGGGCAGCGGAGTCACGGGGGGTGCACCGCGCATCAGGCCGCGTGCCCCGACCGCCCAGAGCACGCCGCCGGCCGCCGCGAGATCGGCGACGGGTGCCGTGCCAGCGGGTTCGGCCGCGCGCACCAGCCGATCGCCGACCGCGCGCAGCAGGCCGCGCGGGGTCCCCACGAACGACGCGCCGGCCCTGCGGTAGAGGCGATCCAGGACCACACCGGGCGGCACCGCGGGCCGCGCGATGCGCCAACCCGGACCCTCGGGCGTCGCGATGCCGCGGCCGGTCAGGACGAGGGGCCCTCCGGCATCGTCGGAGGCCACGTCCACCGGGGGCCCCGCCGCGTCGGGGAGCGTCACCCTGCGCGCAGCCGCACCGGGCGCCGCGCGCCATAGGCGCCCGGCCGAGACGAACCAGACCTCGGGCCCGCGCGCGCCGCGCGCGACCACCACGGCGCGAGACTCCTGGCGCCCCGCGCCTTCCACGCGCAGCCATCGCGGCTCGGCGGCCTCGGCGGCGACGAACACGCCGGCCCCGGTGGCGAGCGCATGCCACCCGAAGGCACGGTGGTGCCGCAGCACCCGGCGCGCGGGCTCGCCCGGTGCCGGGGATCGATCGGTCGCCCGGCCTTGCGGGTCGATCTCGAAGAGTCCGCGCCCGGTGGCGGCCCAGAGCGACCCGCCCTCGTCGAACGTCAGATCGTGGACGGGCCCTCGGCGCAGTACCCGGCGCCAGATCCCTCCCTCCGGGGCTTCGCGCAGTAGCACGCCCTGCTCATCGCCCAGGGCGAGCCCGCCACGAGCCGGCGAGGCGGCCGCCGCTTCGGGCCGGGTGGCGGGAGGGCGGCTGGGTGTTTCGGCCAGGGCCAACGCCAGCAAGGCGCCGCTGGCCCCGGGGACGGCCACCCGGCGCCAACTCCGAGCGCCGACCTCGGCCGCCTCGGCCACCGAGGGAAGCAGCGCAACGGCGCCGAGCAACGCCAGTACTCCGAGGCAGCGTGAGACGACGCTTTGCGCACTCGCGGGCATGGGGGCCGGAAAGAGCAAGGCCCATGCCGACCTTCGGCGTGGCGCTGCCACCCGGCGAACCCGAACGATTCCGCCCTCCTCCGCGCATCCGGCCCCCAGGCAGGGCGACCGGACGTGAACGACCGGCGGCCACGACGCGTGAAGGCCCGTTCCCGACCGCGCGTAGAGCGCTCCGTCGGCTCGATCCTTGACGCCCCGGGAGTGCTCGCCAATCATCCGCGGTCATGCGCATGCGCGTGGCCCTCCTGGCGTCGACCGCCGCCGTCGTCGTTGCCTTTCTTGCAGCGGCCCCGCGTGCGGGTGCCGAGGACGAACCCGCAGAGCCCTCGGCCGAGGCGCGCCCGCAGATCTTCAAGTGGATCGACGAGAACGGCATCGCGCACTACACGACCGATCGCGATCGCATTCCCGCGAGCCTGCGCCGCAAGGCCCGACGCCTGGGCCAGCCCGCGCCGGCCCTCGAAACCGACTCCGTCGCGGCGCGCGCCCCCACCGACAGCTTCGACGCGTGGGTCACGCGCAACCGCAGCGAAGCCGTGCGCGACGTCTGGGACGAAGGCGACGGCACCGGCCTCGCGACCGGCGCGGTCGCCGCGACCGACCCGGGCTTCGACGCGGGTACCGGCGCGCCGGCCCCGCGCGCTGCACCGCCCACCGAAGCCGAGCTCGCCCAGCTCGATCAGGAGCGCGACGACGTGGACCAGCGCATCGCCGAGATCGAAGCCGAGGTCGCGGCCTACGAGGAGTTGATGAAGCTCCTGATCTCCGACCCCGGTATCGAGCCGCTCGATCGCGACGAGAGCCCCGACTTTCGCGCCGTCGCCAAGCAGCTACCGCAGCGGCTCACCGAGCTTCGCGCGCTCCAGGAGCGGCGCGAGGAGCTCGAGACGCCCTGATCGCGAAGCGGCGTGGCGTCCCAGCACGGCCCGTCGAACGCACCCGGCCGCCCCGCGCTGGTGGCGCTCGCCGGTGGCGTGGGCGCGGCGCGCTTCCTGCGTGGCGTGGTGCAGGTCGTGCCGCCCGACTCGGTGGCCGCGATCGTCAACACCGGGGACGACCGGCTGTTCTACGGCGTGCACGTCTCCCCCGATCTCGACATCGTGACCTACACGCTCGCGGGCGAGATCGACACCGAGCGCGGCTACGGATTGGCGGGCGACGGCACGCGCGTGGTCGACGGCCTGGCCAAGCTGGGCCACGAGACCTGGTTCCGCCTGGGCGACCGCGACCTCGCCACCTCCCTGCATCGCACGGTGCGCCTGTCCGAAGGCGCCGGGCTCGCCGCCATCGCCGACGAGGTTCGACGCGCTTTCGGCGTCGGCTGCCGGATCCTGCCGATGTCGGAAGACCCGTGCCCGACCTTCGTCGAGCTCTCGGGCGGCCGCCGGGTGCACTTCGAGGAGTACCTCGCGCGCGATGGGGCCCCCGACGACGTCACCCGGGTCGACCTCGAGGCGGCCGCGGCAGCCACGCCCGGACCGGGCGTACTCGATGCGATCGCCGCCGCACGGACGGTGCTCGTCTGTCCGAGCAACCCGGTGGTTTCGATCGAGCCGATCCTCCAGGTACCGGGCGTGCGCGGCGCGCTGCGCGCGAGCTCCGCTCCGGTGGTGGGCGTCTCCCCGATCATCGGGGGCGCCCCGGTCAAGGGGCCGGCCGATCGGCTGCTGCGAGGGACCGGCACCGAGGTCTCCGCGCTCGGGGTCGCGCAGCGCTATGGCGACCTGCTCGATGGCTTCGTCATCGACCATGCCGACGCCGACCTCGCGCCAGCGATCGAAGCGCTCGGGCTTCGGGTGCGCGTCGAAGAGACACTCATGCGCGACGCGAGCATCTCCGCCCAAGTAGCCAGAAGTGCAATCGAAATCGCAGACGAGCTTCGGGCCGGGGCCCGCCGATGAACCAGGCGGTGGTCCCGGTGAAGGGGCTCGGCGCCGGCAAGTCGCGGCTCGCCGACGCGCTCGACCGTGGCGCGATCGAGGCGCTCACCCTCGCGATGCTCGGGGATCTGCTCGAAGCCCTCGGCGACACGCCGGAGGTCGACGAGACCGTGGTGGTGACGCGCGACCGCGCCGTCGCGGCGGCCGCGGAGGCCGAAGGGGCGCGCTCCCTGACCGACGTTCCGAGCGGACTCAATCCCGCGCTCGACGCGGCCGTGGTGCAGTCGTCGGCGGCCGGAGCCGATCGGCTGCTGGTCGTTCTGGGCGACGTCGCGGGCGCTACGCCGGCCGACCTGTCGAAGCTGTTCGCCCGCGCGGCGCAGCTGCCGGTACCCGGTGCGCTGCTGGCCCCCGCCCGCGACGGCGGCACCGCGGCGCTGCTGCGCACGCCTCCCGATGCCGTCGCCAACTGCTTCGGCCCCGACAGTGCCAAGGCGCACCGCGAAGCGGCCGAGCGCGCGGGCGTGGCCTTCGCCGAACTCGCCCTGCCGTCGCTCGCGATCGACCTCGACGTCCCGGCCGACCTTCGCGATCTCGCCGACCAGGGTTCGGACGCGGCCGTGGGCGGCCACCGCACCCGCCGCCTGCTGGCCCGGCTGCGCGCCGGCGACCGGCGCGCCCACGCAAACGACCCGCCCGCATGAGCGGGTCCCTCGGCTTCGCGGCCCTGCCCGGCATTCCGCTGGTGGCGCCGGGCGACGACCTGACTGCGCTCATCGCCGAAGCCGCCGAGACCGCGGGCCTTCCGCTCGCCGGGGTGCTGCTGGTGTGCCAGAAGGTCGTCTCGAAGCAGGAAGGGCGCCTGGTGCGCCTGGCCGACGTCACGCCCTCGGAGCAGGCCCGGCGGCTCGCCGAACCGGCCGGCAAGGACCCGCGCCAGATCGAGGTCGTGCTGCAGGAGAGCCGGCGCGTGGTGCGCCAGGGCCACGGCGTGCTGATCACCGAGACGCATCACGGCTTCGTGTGCGCGAACAGCGGCGTCGATCTGTCGAACGCGCCGGAGGACGACGTGGCGGTGCTGCTTCCGGTCGACCCCGACGACTCGGCCCGCAGGCTCCTCGCCGGGCTACGGCCGCGGGCCGCCGGGCCCCTCGCCGTCGTGGTCACCGACACCTTCGGCCGGCCCTGGCGCGAGGGACTGGTGGACCAGGCGATCGGCTGCGCCGGCATCGCACCCATCGACGACCTCCGCGGCCAGGCCGACCTGCGCGGGCGCGAGCTCGCCGTCACGACCCAGGCGACGGTCGATTCCCTGGCGGCCGCAGCCGGGCTGCTGATGCGCAAGGACGCGGGCGTGCCCGCGGTGCTTGCGACGGGCGTCGACGTGGTCGGCGACGGATCGGTGCGCGCGATGCTGCGCGATCCCGAGGGCGACCTCTTCCGATAAATCCCGAGGGCGACCTCTTCCGATCCCGACGACCCGTTCCCGTGGAGAAGGGCCCTGTGGACCGCGACGGTCTCTGACAGGCGTGATCCTGGCGCCTAGTCCGACTCGCCCTCGGGCTTGCTCGCGAGTTCGGTCGCCAGCTCGAGCTGGTAGACCGTATTGGCGGTGCTCACGCGCAGGATGCCCGGGGCCACGCGTTCCAGGGTGCGCACGGGGCTGGTCACCATGCTCGCCCCGTCGACCAGGGCGAAGCGCAGCGCCCCCCCGACCTCCACGGGATCGAGCAGGTGGCCCGTCCCGAGACTCCGGTACTCGTCGGCATCCCCCCGGTCCCCGAGTCGGATCGCCTGGACCAGCGCGCCTGCGCAGAACGGTCCGGCACCGGGCGTGGGCGCCGAGGCCAGGGCCACGGTGCCGGTGGCTTCGACGTGATCGTCGCTGCGCATCGCGGGACGCACGTCCGTGACGAAGTCCGAGTCGACGTCCGAAGGCGCATGGGCATCGTCCGGCGGGGCGTCGACCCGGTGCAGTTCGTAGGTGGCGTGGGCGGTGCGCGCCTGGACCAGGTCTTCGCCGTGAACGCGCAGCGCGGCCACCGGCGTGGTGACCAGCGCGTAGCCCCCGCGCGTGCTCACGCGAAAGGGTTCCCCGACGACCAGGTGGTCGAGCAGACTGCCGACGCCCAGCGAGCGCGATGTGCCCGACGCATCGACCTTGGCGACCCGCACCCACAGCGGCGGCTCGAAGGGCGAACCGGCACCGCCCGGCGCGGGCGGCGGGTGCACGCCCGACCGCGTCTCACCGGCGTCCGGTCGGGGGTCCGGTGCGCTGGCCTCGCGAAAGGACGTGTTCGTCGGATCCGGGCGAGCAGCCCGGGCCCGCTTGTGCGCAGGGTCCGTCAAGCGACCTCCGGTGGTGGCCCGTGGTTTCATCGGCCGACCGAGGGGAACACCTGAGTGCCCAAATGGACCCACTCGCGAACGACGGCGCGCCTAGAGCAGCGTATCGAGCCGCTGCCAGAGGGTTTCGATGCCCGCGCCCGTACGCGCAGACGTGGCAACGAGCCAGTCCGCCTGGACCGGCAGCGCCTCTTTGAGCGTGCGCAGGGTGCGCGTGCGCTCGCTGGCCTTGAGCTTGTCCACCTTGGTGAGCGCCACGATCGCGGGGATCTCGTGCTCGGCGAGCCAAGCGAGCAGGTCCAGGTCCTCGTCCCGCGGGTCGCGGCGCGCATCCTGCAGCAACACGACCGCGCGCAGTACGCCTCGGTCGGCCAGGTAGCCCTCGATCATCGGCCCCCAGCGCGCCTGCTCCCGTTTGGCCACCCGCGCGAACCCGTAGCCGGGCAGGTCCACCAGCCGCAGCGTGTCGTGCTCGCGGCGCACGCGGAAGAAGTGCAGCAGGCGCGTCTTGCCCGGGGTGCTGCTGGTGCGCGCGAGCTTTCTTCGTCCGACCAGGGCGTTCAGCAGGCTCGACTTGCCCACGTTGGAGCGTCCCAGGAACGCGACCTCCGGCAGGTCCGCTTCGGGCCACCCCTCGCGCCCCGCTGCACTGGTTTCGATGTCGGCGTCGAGGATCTTCACCCGGCCGCGAGCTTACCAGCCGAGGCGTTCGAACCCCTGCGGGTCGGGCAGTCCGAGACAGACGTGAAAGCTGCGCATCGCGGGATACGCCACCACCGCCGCGTGGGTGGTGATGCCCTCGAGGTCGTCGCGGCAGATTGCAAGCTTGCCGCCGCTCGTGTCGCAGAGGGCCTCCATCAGGTCCTCGGCCCGCAGCTGGCCGTGGCGCGCAGCCAGCAGTGCGAGCATGCGCGCGCGCCGGGCGTGGGAGCTCTGGCGCGGAACCTCCGCCTCGCACGCGCGGTTAGCGGGCCGCAGGCAGTGATTGGTCTGCACGTGGATCCCACCCTCGAGATGGATCGCCTCGCTGCGCGTGGCGCTGCATTCGACCGCGGCGGCTCGGCCGGGCCCGTCCAGCACCAGAAAGCTGTGCGCACCGGCCCGCCGTGCTCGCCGCACGTCGTCCAGCGCCTCCGCGAAGCCGCGTGCGCGGAGCGCGCGGTGGATCACGCCCAGGTACGGCACCCCCGGCCGCGCGTCCCGGGTGCGCAGGTTGGTCGTGCCGACGGTGAGGCCGTGCTCGTTCATGCCGATCAGCGAGAGGCACCCCACGGTGGTGACCGAGCACGTCTCCGGCCCCTCGCGCGGCCGCCTGCGAACGACCAGCACGAAGGGCGCGTTGTCGGTGGCCAGATCCCAGGTCTGTGCGAATCCGGTCTGGCCGTCAGCCGACGCATCGCTCTGGACGAGCGCCGCCGTGCAGTCGCTGGGCGCCGGCGCGCCCCACGCCAGTGCATCGCGCAGGTCGGTGAGCCCTCCCAGGGCCACCAGCTGCACCACGTCGAGCCCGGATCCACGGGCGATCCCCTCGAGTTCGCGCACGGCTTCTTCGTCGTACGCCTCCCACCAGCCGAGGCTGGCCTGCGCCAGCGCGAGCAAGTCGCTCTCGCGGGCCTCGCGCCCGCCGTAGACGCGCGCATCGGCCAGCGCGTTGGCGACTCGCCGGCGGTAGAGCTCGGCGATTTCCGCCCGGCAGCACGCGCCGAACGCCTCGCCCATCTCGGACTCCGAGCCCTCGAGCTCGAGCACGCGCACCCGCCGTCCCCCACGGACCCGCCCGGCAAGGTCGACCGGTCCCCGCTGGACCGATCGGCCTGGCCGTCGGGTCGCTCGAAACTCATCGGTGGTCCCGGGGGCCGCAGTGAGTGCTTGGGGCCCGGCCGCGGGGCGGAGCGTTCCCGGGGGCGCCGCAGGTTCACCATGCATGCGCCCTTTCGCACGCAACCCATTGATTTGCTAACGCTTTTCGCCTCATCGCAGTTTGACGACCCCCCGCCCAACGGGTAGGCTGCGATCCATGTCGAAGGGTGTTCAGATCGCCATGGGGGCCGGGCTCGTGTTGCTCCTGCTGGGCTGGTACGGCAGCACGCAGCTCGAGGACGCGACCTTCGTCTACTACCAGACTCTCGGAGAGTTCCGCGCCAACGGCTCGCCGGGCGAAGCCGCGCGCGTGCACGGCTACGTCGCCGAAGGCTCGATCGAGCGCGACGTCGCCGCGCAGACCGTCCGGTTCCTCGTGCAGGAGACGCCGCCCCATGCCGGCGGCACCGCGCAGGGCGCCATGCCAGTCGTCTACACCAGCCTCGAAGTGCCGGACCTGTTCAAGGACGGCGCCGAGGTGGTGGTCGAGGGCCGGCTGCAGTCGGATCGCTCGTTCGAAGCGACCAACCTGCTGGCCAAGTGCCCGTCCAAGTTCGAGGGAGCCACCGAGGGCGAGATGGCGGAAGCAATGCCGCCCGCCGGACGGCCGACTTCGCTCTAGCGTGTCAGACCTCGGCTTCTACACCCTGCGGCTCGCGCTGCTGGTCTCGGCGACCGGCGTCGTCGCGGGCATCGTCGGCGGCGCGCTGCGCCGCGAAGACTGGACCCGCGTAGCGGAACGCACCGTCGCGGTCTCGTTCGTCTTCACGTCGATCGCGATCGGCGCGCTCTTCTGGGCGTTCGCGACGCTCGACTTCCAGCTCTCGTACGTCGCCAACCACGCGGCGCGCAGCATGGACCTGGCCTATCGCATCGCGGCGCTCTGGGGCGGCCAGGCCGGCTCGCTGCTGCTGTGGCTCTGGATGGTCACCGCCTACGCGTGGCTCGCCATGCGCAGCCACCGCGAGAGCCGCAGCCTGATGCCGTGGGTGGCGGCCGTCCTGCAGGCGAATGCAGTCTTCTTCCTGATCATGCTCAACTTCGTGAGCAACCCGTTCGACAAGCTCGCGCCCGCCCAGGTGCTGTCGGACGGTCAGGGACTGAACCCCCTGCTCCAGCACCCGGTCATGATGATCCACCCGGTGATGCTCTACATCGGGCTCACGGGCTTCGTGGTGCCGTATGCGTTCGCCCTGGCGGCGATGCTCTCGGGCGAGATGGGCACGGCCTGGCTGCGCGCCACGCGACGCTGGACGCTCTTCGCCTGGTTCTTCCTGAGCGTGGGCATCCTGCTCGGCGGCCGCTGGGCCTACGAGGTGCTCGGCTGGGGTGGCTACTGGGCCTGGGACCCCGTGGAGAACGCCTCGTTCATGCCGTGGCTCGCGGCCACCGCCTACCTGCACTCGGTGATGGTGCAGGAAAAGCGCGACATGCTGAAGATCTGGAACCTGGTGCTGGTCGGGCTCACCTACGTGCTGTGCCTGTTCGGCACCATGCTCACCCGAAGCGGGCTCGTGCGCTCGGTGCACGCCTTCGCCCAGACCGAGATCTTCGGCGTGCTGTTCGCCACCTACGTGGGGCTCACCGCCGTCATCTTCTTCGGTGTGCTGCTTTGGCGTCGGCCGCTGCTCGTGGGCACCAGCCGACTCGAGTCGGTGGTCTCGCGCGAGTCCGGCTTCATCATGAACAACTGGATCTTCATGGCGATCCTGGGCGTCGTGTTCTGCGGGACGCTCTTTCCGAAGATCACCGAGTGGTTCGGCAAGGAGATCCTCGTGGGCCCGGCGTACTTCAACGCCGTGAACGCCCCGCTCGCCCTGCTGCTCCTGCTGCTGACGGGCGTGGGCCCGCTGATCGCGTGGCGACGCGCCACGCCCACCAATCTTCGGCGCCAGTTCATCCTGCCGACGACGTTCGGACTGGTGACGGCGGTCGTCCTGGCCCTGGTCTTCCGCTTCGACATCGGGTTCTTCCCGCTGGCCACCTGGTCGCTCTCGGCGTTCGTCGTGGGCACCATCGGCCAGGAGTACACCCGCGCCATGCGCGCGCGCATGCGCCGGGGCGAAAGTGCGCTGACGGCGCTGACCACGCTGCTTCGCAAGAACCAGCGCCGCTACGGCGGCTATGTGGTGCACCTGGGCATGGTGTTCATCTTCGTGGGGATCGCGGGGGCCGCCTTCAACGAGGAGCGCCTCGAGAACCTGGTGCCCGGCGATGCCGTCGCGATGAACGGCTATCGCCTCGAGTACCGCACCGCCGTACCGATCCCGCACCAGCACTACGGCGGCGCGACCGCGCGCATCGCCCTCTACGAGCAGGACCGCCCGCTGGCCACGATGACGCCCGAGAAGCGCATGTACTGGCTGGAGCAGCAGCCCGCCTCGATCCCGTCGGTCTACTCGACCCTGCGTGAGGACCTCTACGTGATCCTCACGGCCATCGAGACCGACGGCTCCGCAACGCTGAAGATCTACCGCAACCCGCTGGTGAACTGGATCTGGATCGGCGGGTGGACGTTCGTGGTGGGCACGCTGGTGATCATGTGGCCCCACCCGGAGCCTCGCCGCGCGAGCCGTACGTGACGCCTCGGCGAGGCGTGCGCGCCACGGGCGCGGCCTGGGCACTCGCGTTCGTGCTGCTGCTCGCCACGGCGGCCTCGGCCCAGCATGACGATGCACCGGGCAGCCTGCCGCCGCCGCCGGCGGGTCCGGCGGCCATCCGCGGGCAGGTCGTCCACGCCACCACCGGCGAGCCGGTGGCCGGTGCCGACGTGGCGCTCTACGCGCTCTCGGCCATGGGTGCACCGGGCGTGGCGCGCGCCACCAGCGACGCCGAGGGACGCTTCTCCTTCGAAGGCCTCTCCAACGACCCCTCCAACAGCTACCTGGTCGGTGCCCGCCACGGCGGCGTGCCGCACCCTGGCGGCCGCGTGCAGTTCCCGGCCGGCCAGCTCGAGGTGGCCGTGCGCATCCCCGTGACCGACGTGGTCCAGGACGCCGGCGCGGTGCAGCTGGCCGAGGCGATCTACCGTCTCGATCGGCTCGGCGGAAGCGTCCGCGTGGGCCAGAGTTTCGACCTGCGCAACGCGGGCACCACCAGCTACTTCGTTCCGCGAGATGCGCGCGCCGGTGCCCGGCCCGCCCTCGAGGTCGTGCTGCCGCCGGGAGCGACCGAACTCGACATGCCGCTCGGCGTGATGCCCGAAGGCCTCGAACGCGTGGGCGATCGGCTGCGCTACTGGGGCCCCCTGCATCCGGGGCCGAGTGAGCTCGCCTGGTCGTACCTGCTGCCGCTCGATGCCGAGGGCAACCTGGACTTCGCGCCCGAGGTACCCCGGGGCGCCGCGAGCACGGCCCTTCTGGTGGGCGAAGGCGCAGAGGTGCGGGACGCCGGGCGGCTCGTGGCGGGCGAACCCCAGACGCTGGATGGGCGCGTGTACGCGCGATACGCCGCAACGGGCGGCGGCCCGGTCGACGTAGCGCTCGCCTTCGCACCCTCGCGGGTCGATCCCGACGCGCTGTCGGTGCAGGAAGTCCGGTTCGTCATGCACGGCGACGACGCCGCGCTCGAGATCCAGGAGTCGCACGTGCTCGAGGTCACCGGCGAGACCGGCGTACGTGCGCCGTCGGACCGCGAGCCGCTGCTCGCGATCCCCCTGCCGGATGGCGCGTCGAACCTGCGCTTCGGCACGAGCGACCCGGGCCTCGTGCTGGCGCCCAATCCGGCCGGCGGGCTGGGCGTACTCGGCGCGGCCCCCCCTGGCGAGTCGCGCATCGACCTCGCGTACCGCATCCCGGCCGGCGCCGAGGCTACGCGCTTCTCGCGCAGCTTCTCCGTGGACGTGCCGTTGGTCTCGCTGTTCCTGGCCGACACCGGCGCGTTGGCCGTGACGTCGGACCGGTTGCACCGACGACGCCCCGCCCGCACCAACGACCTCACCTACATGCACCTCGAGGCGTTCGAGGTCGCCCCGGGCGAAGAGGTGTCGGTGGAGATCGCCGCACGCCAGGGCCGCGTGGCGCTTCCGCGCGCGGCGCTTCTACCGGCCCTGCTGGTCATGGCCGCAGCGGCGATCGCCTTCGTGATCGGGCCGCTGCGCCGAACTGCCGGCGGCGAGACGGCACCCGAGCCCGAGGAGGATGCCGGTGCCCGCGAGCGCGCGGCGCTTTACGCGGCCATCGCCGATCTCGAGCACGACCACGAAACCGGCAAGGTCTCCGACGAAGATCACCAGATGCTGCGCGACGACCTACGCGCGCGCGCCGTCGCCCAGCTGCGCAGCGAACGCGCGCCCACGGCCGTGGTCCCCGCGGCGCAAGCCGAGCCCGCGGCTCCCGCTCCCGAACCCGGTGCGCCCGGCGCGCTCGATGGGCGCGTCTGTGCGTCTTGTGGCAAGGCCGCGCAGGTCGGGGACCGCTTCTGTGCGGGCTGCGGAAGCCCGCTGCCGGATGGAGCGAAGGCTCCGGTGCGTTGAGCGACGGCGCGGGCGAGCCGGCGATCCGGGCGCGCGCACTCGAGAAGCGCTTCGGACCGGTGACGGCGCTCCACCCCCTGGACCTCGATGTCGCGCCCGGCGCCACCCTGGCCGTCCTGGGTCCGAACGGCGCCGGCAAGTCCACGCTGCTGCGCATGCTCGCGGGCCTGGCGCGCCCCACATCCGGCGAGCTTCGGGTCGCGGGCGACGGCGACGGGCGCGCGGCCAGGCGGCGCCGCGTGGGCCTGATCGGCCACGCCACGTTCCTGGTACCGGCGCTGACCGCGCGTGAGAACCTGCGTTTCGCCGCACGGCTGCACGGACTGGCCGATGCGGAGGCGCGCGCCGAGCACTGGCTTGCCGAACTCGACCTCGAGGGCGCCGCCGACCGCCGGTCGGGCACCTTCTCGCGCGGCATGGCCCAGCGGCTCTCGATCGCGCGGGCGCTGATCACCGAGCCGGCGCTGCTGCTGCTGGACGAGCCCTTCACCGGGCTCGATCCCGATGCCGCCGAGCGCCTGGCGTCGCGACTGGCCGATGCCGATCGGCGGTCGGGCGCCACCACCCTGCTGGTCACCCACGACCTCGCGCGCGCGGCCCAGCTGGCGGACCAGGCCCTCGTCCTGGCACGCGGCCGCTCGCACGGGCTCGACGAGGCGTGCCTGGCCGATGCGACGGTACTCACCGGTGCCTACCACGACGCCGTCTCCGCGCTGCAGGGGCCGCGCGGGTGAGGGCCTTCGCCGCGATCCTCTGGAAGGACCTGCTCGTCGAGTGGCGTGGGCGCGACCGGCTGGCGGCCATGGGCGTGTTCGCCCTGCTGGTCGTGACGGTGCTGTTCTTTGCCGCGCCGCCCGGCCCGCTGCCCTCCCAGCGCGAGCACCTGCCCGGGTTGCTGTGGGTGGCGGTGGTCTTCGCCTCGGTCCTGGGACTGAACCGGTCGTTCGCCCTCGAGCTCGAGAACGACGCGCTCTCGGCGTTGGCGCTCGCGCCGGTGGACCGCGGCTGGGTCTTCCTCGGCAAGGCGATGGCAAGCCTCGTGGTGCTGCTGGTGGTTCAGGCCCTCACCTCGCTGGTCTTCGCCCTCTTCTTCGACGTCGACCTCGCATCGGTCGCGGGTCGATATGCGCTGGTGGCCTTCCTGGGCGCGCTGGGCCTGTCGTCGATCGGGACGCTCTTCGCCGCCATGGCCGTGCGTACCAGCTACCGCGAAGTGATGCTTCCGCTGCTGCTGCTGCCCCTGCTGCTGCCCGTGGTACTCGGGGCCGTCCGCGCCACCGCGGGGCTCCTCGACGGCGAGGGCCTGTTGTTCGAACCCCTGCAGCTGCTGCTCGTCAGCGATGGCGTGTATCTGATAATCTCATTCCTCGGCTTCGAATACGTCCTCGATGAGTGACGCCACCCTGCCCTCCCAAACCTCCCTCGCCGGCACCTCGAGCCTCTTGCAGCGCACCACGGGTGCGCTGTGCCTGCTGCTCGCGGCCGTCTGGGCGATCGCGGTCGTCCAGGCCCCCGTCGACCGGGTGCAGGGCATCGTCCAGAAGATCCTGTACGTGCACCCACCCTGCGCCTTCGCGGCCTACCTGGGCTTTGCCATGACCGCGTTCTACGGAGCGCTGTACCTGTGGAAGGGCGATGAGCGCCACGACCAGCGCGCGCGCGCAGCGGCGGGCGTGGGGGTGCTCTTCGCGACCCTGCTGCTGCTCACGGGACCGCTTTGGGCCAAGGGCACGTGGGGCAAATGGTGGTCGTGGGATCTCCGCCTCACCCTCACCCTGCTGCTCTACCTGGTCTACGTCTCCTACCTGCTGCTTCGGAGCTTCACCGAAGGCAGCGAGCGCGCAGCCCGCTTCGCGGCGGTCTACGGGATCGCCGGGCTGATGGTGATCCCGCTCAACTACTTCGCGATCGACCTCGCCGGAGGGCGCTCGATCCATCCGGAGAATCTCGAGCGGGGCAGCCTGGGCGCAGGCATGTCGCTTCCCTTCTGGCTGGGCGTGGCGGTCGCGATCGTGGCGTACGTGCATCTGTGGCTGCGCCGAACCGAGGTGGAGCACCTGCGTGGGCTGCTGGCCGCCCGGGAGGCCACGATGGCCCACCGGGATGACCCAGGAGGGGCATCTTGGGACTCCTGATTGCCTCCTATGCGATCGTGGTCGGCGCGGTGGCGGGGTACGCCCTCCATCTGATCCGAGAGCGTGCAGCGCTCTTGCGGCAGCTCGAAACGGCCTCGGCCCGCGGGGATGCAGGCCCCACGCAACATGGCGGTTGACAATGGGTCGGGCCGCGCGCACCATAGGAACGCTTGGTCCCTAAGCCGCGGCGATTATTCGGCTTTTCCCTGATTCGGACGCTCTGAAAACCACCCCTGGAGGCCGCCCTTGCGCGCAGATTCCGGACTGGATCGCGATGCGGGCACCCCTCGGCGAGAGACGATCTTCGGGGCCGACGAAAACTTCATAGTTGCAGGGTTCGAAGGCAGACCGGGGTAGCCCGGTACACGTTTTGGGTCGCGTGCTTCCGCGATGCCTCCTTGCGGGGACGACGGGTGAGCGCGCAGCGCAAGGGCAAGAGGCGATTCAAACACCCAGTTAGGCCGAGACAACAGGCCGAGTTGCACCGCGGTGGATCCCCCCACGCCGCATGGCACGGGGCTTGCCTCTAGAGGTCACCAGGACCGCGAGGCGAACGGACACCGACCGTCGGAACGCGCGGGCCTTGGAGGCAAACCAGCAGGATGGCGAGCATGAAGCGCGGAGTCGGGTACTGCGAGAACACCGACTGCGAGGACTACGCCAAGGGCGTCTTCCTCCTCAACCACGGTGACACGTTCTATTGCCCGCGCTGTCGGCAGCTCGGCAAGGTGGAGAAGGAGCGCGGGTTCTACACCGGCAACTCCGACATCTTCAAGGAGGTGCGGGTCGAGTACAACTTCGACCCCATCAACGGGGTCTACCGCGAGATCGCCATCGTCCGCGATGAGAGCCTCTGGGGACGCAACAACGTCTACACCCTGCAGTCGCCGCTGATCAAGACCGAGAAGCGCGCGCTCAAGGTGGCCGAGGCCATCCTCGCCAACCTGAACCGCTACCGCGGGCTGCTCAACGGCGACGAGATCCCGCGCACCACCGAGATCATCCTCTCGTTCGACGATCCCATCGACGAGTTCAAGCGCAAGGTCCACCAGCTCGGCAAGGAACTCGAGCAGAGCGGGTTGCGCGAAACCCAGGCCTAGGCTTTCCGTAGCGCGTCTTCGAGACGTGTGTGAAGCACCACCCGCCCCGGAAATTGGCGTTCCCGGGGCGGGTGGTTTCGTTTTGGGATGTCCGCTGCCGCGGAGGTGCTCAACGGACGGACAGGCTCGCGACCCAGGCCGGCAGGTCGGCACGGGCGAGCGGCACCCAGCCCGACGCGCCCGGGTCGTACCAGAAGCTCTCGCCCGCGCCGTCCTCGAGTCCGAGCCCCTGCTCCCGGAGGGCGCCCTTGCGCACGCGGTGGCCGGCGGTCATGGGCAGCACGGCGACCACCCGCACCACCGCCGGTCGCTCGGGCCCGTCGAGGTGTTCGGTGACGATGCGTCCGAGCGCGACCGGGTCGAGCTTCGTGCCGGGCTGCAGCGTGAGCGCAGCGACCACGACCTCGTGCTCGAGGCCTGGCACGCGCGCTCCGTAGACCGCCGCGAGGTCGACCCCGGCCAGGTACCGCGCCAGCGCCCTCTCGGCCGGCACCGTGGGGACCGCGCCGACAGAAGTGCGGATCACGTCGGCCACGGAGTCGACGTGCCAGTAGTCGCCCTCGACGTCGCGTAGCACGAGTTCGCCGGTGTCGTGCCACGCATCGCCGGCCTCGAACACCCCGCGCAGGGGGCGGCCCGGTGCCTCGCCGCGGCCGGGGTCGACGCGCGCCAGCAGCAGGCCCGCCTCGCCAACGCCTGCGCGGCCGGCGAGACCTGAGGGCCGCCCTGCCAGGGCCCCGGCCCCGAGGTCGAAACTCGCGAGCGTCAGATCGGCGGCACCCGGAAGCGGCTGGCCCAGCGACCCGGTCTTGTCCCCCGACAGGTTCACGAGCACGGCATTGCCCTCGCTCGAAGCGAAGAACTCCACCACCCTCGCCGGGGCCAGTCGAGACTCGACCCGCCGCCAGACGCCCTCGGGCATGCCGCTGCCGGCGAACAGGCGAATCGGGTGCTGCTGCTCGTCGGCGCGGACCGGCGCGTTCACCAGCGTTCGGAGCATGGCGCCGGTGTAGAAGACCACGCTCACGCCGTAGCGCCGCACGTCGGACCAGAACGCGTCCGGGTCGAGTGCGGGCGCGAATGCGCCGGTCATCGCGAGACGCGCCCCCGAGGCCAGGGCCCCGCCCACGCAGACCAGGATGCCGGTGGCGTGATGGGTCGGTGAGCAGCAGTAGACCGTGTCGCGCGAGGTGAGCGCACAGGCGGTTGCGGTGCCGTACGCTGACGTGGCGAGCCTGCGGTTCGTCACGCGCACCACGCCGAGCCGTTCCTCGTCCCCGCTGAGCAGCACGAGGCCGACCTCGGCGGCGGTCCCGGGGTCGGGCTCGTACCAGTCGGGCGGCCAGACACGCCCGGGGTCGATGGCCTCCATGTCGATCAGCCCGGCCGGGAGCTCCCGGTGCGCACCGCCGCCGCCTAGCACCAGCACGTCGCGGCCGAAGGCCTCGCGGGCCACGGCGCCGTGCTCGGGGTCGGCCAGCAGGTGGTCGAGGGCCACGCATTCGAACTGCCGCGCCAGCGGAACGTCGGGCCGCAGCAGGACCGGCACCGCACCCAGCCGCGAAAGCGCCGCAGTGGCTGCCACGGCGCTGGGGCGGGTCTCCATGAGCACGCCGACGAACTGTCCGTGGCGGACGCCGCAATGGAGGAAGCCCCGCACCACGTGGTCCACGCGGGTATTCGCGTCACCGTAGTCATGGGCGCGGCCCTCGAACAGGAAGAAGGTGTCGTCGGGCGTCTCTCGCGCGCGCTCGGCGAGCATGCGCCCGAGGCTCACGCGCGTGTCGGCGCGGATGTCGGCCAGGCGCGCGAGCCGGCCGATCTGCGGCGCCACGGCGCCAGCCGCCCGGCCGGCCCGCCCGGCGCGCTCGCCGAACCAGCCGGCCGCGTCCTCGATCAGATTGCGGCCGTTGCGAATGGCCTCGCCGCCCTCGCGCACCAGCCGTTCGCCGAGGGTGGGCTCGGCCCGTTCGGCCGGGCGTGCCGAGAGCCGCGTCACCTGCTCGGGCAGCGAGTCGCCGGCATCGCGCCAGCGCAGCCACGCGGCCACGGTAGGCCAGGTCTCCTCCTGGGAGCGCGATCCCACCACCAGGCCGAAGTGGCCGGCCACGAGCTTGGACTGATACGCCTCGGCGTGGGGCGCGGCGGCAGCCACCGAACGCACCGTGGCCGGCGGGGCGATCGTGTCGTTGGTCCCCACGAAGACCAGGATCGGGCAGCGGATGTCCGAGAGGCTCACGGTCTGGTCGCCGATCACGAAGCCGCCGGTCTGCATTCGGTTGCCGGCGACCAGTTCCTCGGCCACGTCGCGCAGAGCCGGGCCCGGAAAGGCCACCCAGCCCTCGCCGTTCATGAACCGTCGCATGCCATCGCGCTGCTGGAGGGCCTCGCGGTCGTAGAGGCGACGGACGAAGTCGACGCGCTGCTGGACGGTCTTGATCGGGTCGAGCAGCTGAAAGCCGATGCGCGTGGCCCACGAGGGAATCCCGGAGGGCAACAGGGCGGACTGGATCCGCCCCAGCCCCTCGACGGCGTCGGCAAACACGTCCATCGGCAGGCCCGCCGGGGCGGCCCCGTGCAGATCGACGGGACTGCCGAAGGTGACCAGCGAGGCGAGTCCCTCGCTCCGGCGATAGGCCGCCGCCTGGTAGGCGAACATGCCGCCCTGCGAGTACCCCATCAGGTGGACGTCGCGGCCGGTCGCCTCGCGCACCATCGTGACCGCATCCACCACGGCCAGGACGTGGTCGGTGAGGGTGCGCTCGAGCCCGCCCTCCTCGGCTTCGGGGGATCCGAAGTCGACGACCCACGGGTCGGCCGACGCAGCCCCCTCGCGGAGGGCCGCCACTGCGCTCGACCCGCGCGCCACGTCCCACACGTCGGCCGACAGCATCAGCGGCGGCACCAGGATCACGGGCGGCCCGGGTGCATCGGTGCGGTCGGGGAAGTAGCGGCGCAGACGGTAGTGCGCGCCCTCGTGAGCGATCTCGAACGGCTCGGGCTCGCGCTCGCTCACGCCACCGAACCGCGCGATCTCGATCCCGTTGCGCAGGGAAGCCGCCATGCGCGCCAGCGGAGCGGGCTTGCGCGGCTTGCTGCCGCCGTTGCGCGTGTCAGGACCCGGTGACTTCGGCTCGGGCATCTCGCCCCCAGCCCCCCGTTGGATCGTCCTTCACCCCGGCCTGGCGCGCAAACCGGTGGGGGCCTCCCGACACCGCGCGCCCTGCCCGCTGCGCCCTCGTGGGCTAGAGGATCACGCCCTCTTCGCGCAGCCGGGCCACCTCGGACTCGCCGTAGCCGGCCTCGGTCAGCACCTCGTCGGCGTGCTCGCCGAGCAGCGGAGGGCGCCGCTCGATGCGTCCGGGCGTGGCCGCGAGCTTGACCGGCAGGCCGGTCGTCCGGAAGGTCCCGAGTTCGGGGTGCGGCAGCTCGACGAGCATGTCGCGCGCGAGCACCTGCGGGTCGGCAAAGACCTCGTCCACGTGCAGCACCGGGCCCGCGGGCACCCCGGCCGCGCTGATGCGCTCGACCCAGGCAGCCACGTCGTCGGCGGCCAAGGCCTCTTCCATCGCCTGCGTGAGCGCCTCGCGGTGGTTCAGGCGATCGATCGGCCTGCGAAAGCGCGGGTCGTCCTCCCACTCCGGCCTTCCCAGTGCCCTCGCGAGCTTCGGCCACATGGCCGGGCCGGCCGCGGCGATGTTCAGGTAGCCGTCGCGCGCGCGGAACCGGCCGTAGGGCGCCGAGAGGGGGTGGTGCTGTCCGGATGGGCCGGGCCGACCGCCCGACTCGAAGAACATGCCCGCCCCCCAGGTGAGCGTCGCGAGCGTGGCCTCGAGTAGCGAGGTGTCGACGCGCTGCCCCTGCCCGGTCCGTTCCCGCGCCAGCAGGGCCAACTGGATGCCGTGCGCCGCGAACATTCCGCCCAGCACGTCGGAGATCGCGATCCCCACCCGTGTCGGCCCGGAGGCCTCGGTGCCGGTGAGGCTCATCAGGCCGCTCATGCCCTGGGCGATCTGATCGAGGCCCGGACGATGGGCGTAGGGCCCGTCGGCCCCGAACCCCGAGATGCCGCAGTAGATCAGGCGCGTGTGGGTCGCCAGCAGATGGTCGGCCCCCAGGCCGAGCGCTTCCATCACGCCGGGCCGAAAGTTCTCCACCAACACGTCGGCCCCGGCGATCAGCCGGTGCAGTACGGCGCTGCCGGCCTCGCTGCGGAAGTCGAGCGCGATGGAACGCTTCCCCCGGTTCGCCGAGAGGAAGAAGTAGGTGTCGCGATCCTTGGCACGAAACTCGCGGCCCTTGGGCGACTCCACCTTCACCACGTCGGCGCCGTAGTCCGCGAGAAGCTGCGTGCAGTAGGGGCCGGCCAGGAAGCGCGTGAGGTCGACCACGCGCACGCCGGCGAGCGGCGGCGAAGCGTCCGAGGCTCCCGGAGCCACCGGCGTCAGTAGGTCTTGCTCGGCATGAAGTCGCCGCGGCCCTCGGGCAGCAGATCGAAGTAGTGCCAGATGGGCGACAACAGGTCCATGCCGCGAAAGCCGGCCTCGCCCAGCAAGGCTGCCTGCGAGTAGAAGTGACGCACGCTCCCGTCGGACTCGCGGAGGAACACCGAGACGCCCGGAAGCTGCCGCCCGTCGTCGGTCTCGAACCCGAGGTCGCGCTTCACGGTGCTGTCGGCGGCCGAGACCACGCGCAGATTGCGCCAGCCGCGACTGCGGGCGTACGCCTCGAACAGCGCCGCGTCGCCGGCCACCAGCACCGCGAAATTCGCGCGCTGCAGAAGGTGCGGCATCACGCCGTCGTAGCCGTCGGCCCAGGCCGTGCACATGGGGCAGGGGTTCGCCTGGGCCTTGCCGTACATGAACTGCATGAGGAGCAGCGGCTTGTCCGGGTCGTCGAACAGCTCCGACAGGCGAATCGGCACCTGCTCTCCGTCGCGCGCCACGCGGAAGGTGGCGTCTTCGTAGGCTACGTCGCGCGTGAGCCGGCGCCGAAGCTCGGCCACGCGCTCACGCTGATCGCGAAGCGCGACCTCGGCGTCCTGAAGCTCGTCGCGGATCTTCGCGTATTCAGGGGACTCGCTCGGAAGACGTCCGACCGCCATGGGATCCTCCTGGGCGCGGCGCGCGTCCCAGGGTAGGTCAGCCGCTGGGGCAGGACGACACCCGGCCAGGGAACACGCTGGCCCTGGACGACACCTCGCCAGGCGGGTCAGCGGGCGGTGTCGTTCGAGAGCCGCATGCGCAGGTCGATGTGCATGCCGGCGAGCACCGCACCGAGCCCTTGGCGCTCGTGGCGCACGACCGGCGGCGCCGCCGGGCCGAGCGCGTCGCGCAGGGGCTCCCGATACCAGGGAAACAGCGTCGCGGGCGGCGCCTCGGGGTCGAACCAGGCGACGCGGGGTGTCTCCTCGCTCGGCGTGGGGATGCCCCCGAGCACGCTGCAGCGGAACACGCGCGCCTCGTGGGGCAGGAAGCCGGTGCGATGATAGGTGCCCGTAGGGCGCTCGATCGCCACGCGCAGACCGGTCTCCTCCCGGACCTCTCGCACCACGGTCTGCTCGTCGGGCTCACCCGGGTGCGGGTTGCCGCCGGGCAACTCCCAACCCCGCAGGTCGCTGCGAACGGTGAGCAGCACGCCCTCGGGCCCCAGCACCACCGCCTGCATCACGCGCAGCGGGCGGTCGCGATGCCCGAAGAGCCCCGACCAGGCGATGTCGGCGTAGTCTCGGACGAGGCGCAGCAGCGGGCTCAGCCGATGATCTTGCTGAGCGGGTACTCGACGATGCCGCGCGCGCCGGTCTCCACCAGGTCGGGGATCAGGTCGCGCACCACCGCCTCTTCGATCACGGTGTTGATCGCAACCCACCGCTCGTCGGACAGGGCCGACACCGTGGGCGTGCCCAGCGCGGGGAGCATCTCCAGCACCTCGTCGAGGTCGTCTCGACGGACGTTCATCATCAGCCCCACGCGGCCCGCGGCGGCGATCGCACCCTTCAACATCAAGCGGAGACGATCGAGCTTCTTGGCCTTCCACGGGTCTTCGAGGGCGGGCTTGTGCGCGATCAGGCGGGGCGTGCTCTCGAGGACCGTGTCGATCACGCGCAACCGGTTCGCACGGATCGACGAGCCGGTCTCGGACACGTCGATGATCGCGTCGGCGAGCACCGGCGGCTTGACCTCGGTCGCGCCGTAGGAGAACTCGACCTGCGCACTCACCCCGTGACGCCGCAGGTAGCGCTTGGTCAGCCCGATCACTTCGGTGGAGATGCGCTTGCCCTCGAGGTCCTCGGGCCCCTTGAACGACGAGCCTTCCTTCACGGCCAGCAGCCAACGCACCTTCCGGTAGTTGGGCCACGGCGCTTCGAGGTCGGCGAGCTCTTCGACCTTGGCGCCATTCTCCTGCACCCAGTCGATGCCCGTGATGCCGGCGTCGAGCACGCCCTGCTCGACGTAGCGCGCCATCTCCTGCGCCCGGATGAGCATCAGCTCGATCTCGGGATCGTCGATCTCGGGATAGTAGGAACGCGCGCCGAAGCGCACGTTGTAGCCGGCCGCCGTGAACAGTCGCCCGGTGGTCTCCTGCAGGCTGCCCTTCGGAAGGCCCAGCTTGAGCAGGCGCTTTCGCCCCGCGCTCATCGGCCGTAGACCTCCTCGGGGTCGAAGACCTGCTCGCCGTCCTCGCGCCAACCGTCGCCGTCGCGCACGCGGAAGAAGCAGCTGCGCTGGCCCGTGTGGCAGGCCGCGCGGCCCTTCTGCTCGACGCGCAGCAGCACCGCGTCGCCGTCGCAGTCGATGCGGAGCTCCTTCAGGACCTGCACGTTGCCGCTCGACTCGCCCTTGTGCCAGAGCGCATCCCGCGACGTGCTCCAGTACACGACCTCGCCGCGTTCGAGCGTTGCGCGATAGGCCGCCTCGTTCATGTAGGCGACCATCAGCACCTCGCCGGACGCATGGTCCTGGGCGATCGCCACGACGAGACCGCCGCGCTTGCCGAAATCGGGAGTGGGGCCGCCGGACATGGGGCGGCGACTCTACCGGTCGGTCAGAGCACCCGCCAGCCGCTCTCGCAGCGCCACGAGGTCGTCGAAGGCCGGTCCGCGCACCAGCTGCGGTTCCTTCGCACCCTCTTCGCGTTCGAGGATGCCGCGCCGGACGAGCAGGTCCAGCGCGTTCCGGAACGTGACGGTGTTCCAGCCCTCTCGACGCTGCACCTCGCCCAGCAGGCTGGCCCGCTCGAACTGCTCCTGCGCCGACTTCTCGAGCGCCTTGGACGTGGCCGGCTCGTCGAGTTCGGCGATCGCGGAGAAGGTCGCGTACCAGGCCTCGAGCAGGCTGCGCGTCTGTTCGGACAGGAAGCGGAAGTACGGCAGCCCCTTCTCCGTGGCGCGAAGCATGCCATCCCGTCGTTCGAGGGCACCGTTGCGCTCGAAGTAGTCCACGAAGGCGTCCATGTGCACGGCCATGACCAGGCCCTTGGGCACCAGGAACTCCACGTAGAGCAGGTCGAGCCAGAAGGCCAGGTCGTCGCGGAGCTCGGCGGGCGTGCAGCCCGGGTGAAGACGCCGCGCCATCACGCTGGGCGTGGCGAGAAAGTGGAACAACATGTTCCGATACACGTCGAGCGCGCGGCGGCGCGACTCGTCGTAGTAGAGGATCTCTCCGCGCGCGTCGTCGCGCGAATGGATGAGCCCCGCGCGCAACAAGAACGCGATCGACTCCTCGAAGTCGGGCTCGTCGGCCTCGAGGGCCGGCGTGAGCGCGGCATCCTGCAGGTGCAGCAGGTCGAGCACCTCGCGCATGTGGTCCACGAGTTCGCTGCGGAACAGGCCGCGGCGAGGCTGACCGAGCAATGCTGCGGCGGCGACCGACGTGGCGTTCGCCGCCATCGCCCAGTTGATCCGTTCCACCACGGCATTGCCCAACCTTTCGGTCGTGGCACGCTGCTCGGCGATCGCATCTTCGGCACCACCGTCCAGGAACAGATCGCGGCGGCCTTCCAGCTCCTGGGCGAGCGAGATGGGCTCGCCGAAGTTGAGGAACACGCTGCCGAAGCGGCGCTGGAGCACCTTGCGCGCGCGGACCAGACCGAGAACGCTCTCGTCCTTCTTCTTGCCCCCTTCCAGCTCTTCGACCATCGCGCCCTCTTCCACCAGGCGCTCGTAGGCGATCGCCACCGGCACCAGGAACAGGTCGCGGCGCCCACTCTCGACGAAGGCCTCCACGGTCCACTGGAGCATGCCCAGGCGCGGCGCCAGGGTCTTGCCGGTCCGCGACCGGCCGCCTTCGATGAAGAACTCCTGGGTGAACCCTTCGCGAACCAGGTGCCCCAGGTAGGCGCGGAAGATCTCCTTGTAGAGCGGGTCGTCGAACGACTTGCGCAGGAAGTAAGCGCCGGCTCGGCGGAAGATGAACCCGAACGGGCCGAAGCCCATGTTCTCGCGGGCGGCGATGTGGGGCGGCACCAGGTGGTTGCCGTAGAAGATCCAGGAGAGGATCAGGAAGTCGAAGTACGAGCGGTGGCTCGGCAGCAGCACCACCGGGTGGCGCTTCGCATACTCGGCCACCTTCTCGAGGCCGCGCGTCTCGATCGATGCGAACAGGCGCCCGAAGATCGCCTTGACCACCACGTAGAGCACCGACAGGAACGTGGAGTTCATGTTGGCCGCGACCTCGCGGAAGATCTTCTCCGCCTCCGCGCGCGCGGCTTCCAGGCTCACGTCCTTCTCTTCGGCCCGCGCGCGCATGGCGCGGTCCACGCCCCGGTCGGCGAGCACCTGCTCCTGGACCTTGTGCAGGGGGCGCAGCACCGGCCCCTCGACCACACGCTCTTCCCGGTACAGGAACAGCAGCAGCGTGCGCCGCAGCTTTCGGACGAGCGTCGCCTGACCCTCGTCGTGCCGCTCGCCCAGGAAGCGGCGCAGGTCGATCGCCTCGCCCACACGCACGGCCAGGCCCTCGTAGGTGAGCACGAACGAGGTGACCTTGGCGACGTCGCTCGGGCGATTGGTCGAACCGTAGGTGAGATTCAGGAAGCGCTTCTCGGCGCGCGGACCCTTGCGCCAGAAGAGCGCCAGGGGCACCACGTAGACCTCGTGCTGGCCATCCCATGCGGCCTTCACGACCTCGGCCAGCAGGTCGTTCTCGCGCTCGCGCTCCGCGGCGGCACGGCGCGAGAACGGCAGCAGTCGCGCGCGCGTCGTGCGCAGGAACAGGAACATCGACTCGCCCGACTGCAGCACCGCGTCGGTCTTCTCGACTTCGCGCTCGCGGTCGGCAGCCACCCGCTTCGCCCGGCCCATCCAGCGGCGCTTCCACCACTGGGTGAGGCCGCGCACGAACGGCTGGTAGTAGTAGAACGAAAGCCCGTTGGCGAAGGCCGATAGGCGCAGCCCCTCGCGCAGGAAGACCCAATTGAACAGGAAGTAGTCGAGCCGGCTCGCGTAGCGCATCACGTACACGACGCTGCCGCGCTCTTCGAGCTGACGGAGACGCTCGGCGGTCTCGGCATCCAGATCGAAGTGACGGAAGTAGCGTCGCGCGAATGCCCGCAGGGGCAGGTTGAAGCGCGTGCTCATCGCCGACGTGGGATCGGCGACGGCGGGGTCCGGCACTCGCACCTCGGGAGGCGCTGCCGGATCTTCGGGTTTCGAACGCTCCGACATCCGTCCTGAGGAATACCAGAACGAGCGCGCGCTGTCCGACGGCGGGCCGGGCGGGCGCGGGCCGCGCCCGCGCCGCGCCCTCGTACGCCGTCCTACTCGGGGAGCAGGATCTCCGACATGTGGTCACCGACTTCCTGCGGGGTCCAGAGGCCACCGTCGTCGGTCTTGGTGACGCCCTTGGCCGTCACGACCTTCATCTCGGCGATGCGGCCGCCGCCCACGAAGAAGGTCTTGTTGGTCATGTCCTTGGCCGAGTCACTCGCGAGGTAGACCACGAGCGGCGAGACCATCTTCGGGTCCATCCGCTCCTGGAGCTTCTCGTCCTGGAAGCCCGGCAGGTCCGACGTGAGCCGGGTCAGCGCGACGGGCGCGAGGATGTAGCAGCGGATGCCGTAGCGCTCGCCTTCGAGCGCCATGCACCGGGTGAAACCCGCGATGCCGGCCTTGGCCGCGCCGTAGTTGGCCTGACCGAAGTTGCCGTTGAGGCCCGAGGTCGACGACGTGTTCACGATCACGCCGCCCTGCCCTCGCTCCTTCATGTGGTTGAAGGCGGGACGCGACACGCAATACGTGCCCTTCAGGTGCACCGCGATGATCGGCTCCCACAGGTCCTCGGTGAGCTTCGACACCGTCTTGTCGCGCAGGATGCCCGCGTTGTTCACGCAGATGTCGAGCTGCCCGAAGGCGTCGACAGCGGTCTGGACGATCTTCTCCCCGCCCTCCACCGTCGCGACCGTGTCGTAGTTGGGCACGGCTTCGCCGCCGAGGGCCTTGATCTCTTCGACGACCTGATCGGCCATCGCCGAACCGGCGCCCTCGCCGTCGCGTGCGCCACCGAGATCGTTGACGACGATGCGCGCGCCCTCGCGTGCCAGGGCCAGCGCGTGCTCGCGGCCCAGGCCGCCGCCCGCGCCCGTGACCAGCGCCACCTTGCCATCGAGCATTGCCATGGGGGTCTCCTTCGGAAGTCCGGGGGTGAGAGGCCCGGCCGGCCGAGCCGCGGTGAGGACCGCCCGTGCGGCCTCCCGTCGCCGGGGAGGCGCAGGCTAGCAGCCCCCCGTCCGCGGGCCCATGCGGCCGTCCTGGGGGGTCAGGAGAAGAGCAGCGTGCGCAGGCGCCCGAAGCTGCGGAACCCGAGCCCCTCGTAGAGGGCCTCCGCCGCCGAATTGCCCTCGACCACGGCGAGCTGAACGTGGTCGGCGCCCGAGGCGAAGGCCCGCTCGCACATGGCGGCGACGCCGATCCGCGCGACGCCCATGCGACGCAGGGCAGGCCAGGTATAGACGCCCTGAAGCAGCCAGCCGCGAGAGCACTGCACGTCGGCGTAGCCCACGAATGCCACCTGGCCCTCCCAGGTCACGACGGTGGCGCGCGGGATGCGGCTACGGACCCAGCGGCGGAACCCGAGCGGGTCGCCGCGGAAGGCGTCGGGGCGATTCTCCTCACGCAAGCTCGCGCGGGCCGCTTCCACCAGGGCGTCGAGATCGTCGCGTCGCGCCTCGCGCACCTCGGCGCCCGCGCGCTTCCCCACCGGCTCCCCCTGGTCGGGAAACAGGGCGTAGCCCGTCTCGATCCGGTCGAGCAGCGCGCGGCGCCCACGCGCTTCGAGCCATTCCCACAGTGGCGCCACCACGTCCTCGGTGCTCTTCACGAGACCGGAGCCGATGCCCGCGAGATGGGGCATCAGCGCCTCCAGCGCGTCGCGCCCGGCCCGCGCGTCGAGGACGACGCTCGGCTGGACGGCCGCGACGCCCGCCAGCCGCGGCCCGTCGTAGGCGCCGAGCAGCCCGGCCCGCCCGCGACCCAGCCGCGAGGCCTGATCGATCAGGCCGAGGTTCAGCAACGGCTGCTGCTCGAGGTACCGGAGCACCTCGTCTCGATCGGGTCCGCGCAGGTTGCGGACCTCGAGGCGGCTCAAGGGCGGCCGGCCGCTGTCATGCGATCACGGCCAGGACGGTGCCCTCTTCGACGTGATCGCCCTCGGCCACGCGCAATTCGTCGAGCCGACCGGCCACCGGCGCCTCCACGGGGATCTCCATCTTCATGGACTCGAGGATCAGGATCACGTCGTCTTCCTCGAGCGCGTCGCCGACCTGCTTCTCGATCTTCCAGACGCTTCCGGTGACCTGTGCTTCGACCTCGGTCGCCATCGATCCTCCGCACGCCGACCGCACTCGCGGTCGCCCCCCCGGACCCGCGCATTGCGAGCCCTTGGGCCCGCTGGGATAGCACCCCCGCCGGACCGGAGCCCGTCGGCGCGTGCCCGTCCCGCACTCCGGCCACCGCTCGCGCCCACCCGCGAGGCCGCCGGCGCTCGGACGCGGCGGCAGCCTCGCCCGGCCTCGTTATCCTACGCGCTCCGTGCTCGAGACCCTGACCCGAGGCTTCCAAGGCGCCCGCGACCGCTTGTCGGGGGTGCGTTCACTCACCGACGAGAACGTCGGCGAGGCGCTGCGCGAGGTGCGCGCGTCGCTGCTCGAGGCCGACGTCGACTTCGCCGTGGTGAAGGACTTCCTCGCCCGGGTGAAGGAGCGCGCGGTCGGCGAGAAGGTCGCCACCCGGGTTCGCGACGCCTCGGGCAAGACCCTTCGCGCCACGCCCGGCCAGCACTTCATCAAGGTCTGTGAAGAAGAGCTGGTCGCACTCATGGGACCGGTGGACCCCGAACTCGGTCGGGATGCCGGGGTCACCTCGATCATGCTGGTGGGCCTCCAGGGTGTGGGCAAGACGACGGTCGCCGCCAAGCTCGCCAACCATCTGAAGCGCGAGGGCATGCGACCGCTGCTGGTGGCGGCCGACGTACAGCGTCCGGCCGCGGTGCTGCAGCTGCAGCAGCTCGGCGAGCGCATCGAGGTGGCCGTCCACGCCGGCGGCCCCGGTGACACGCCGCCCATCATCTGCGCCGCCGCGCGCGAGCGCGCCGGACGCGAGGGCTTCAACGCGGTGGTCTACGACACCGCGGGACGCCTGGCGGTGGACGAGGAGCTGATGGTCGAGCTTGGCGAGATCGCCGAGCGCACCCGACCCGCCAACACCCTTTTGGTGTGCGACGCGCTGATGGGCCGCGACGCCGTCAACGTGGCCGGCGCCTTCGCCGAACGCCTGTCGCTCGACGGCCTGGTCCTGACCAAGCTCGACGGCGACGCCCGCGGCGGTGCCGCGCTGGCCGTGAAGGCGGTGACGGGCGTTCCGATCAAGTTCCTGGGGACGGGCGAGACGGTCGACCGCCTCGAGCCTTTCCGGCCGGAGGGCCTCGCCAGCCGGATCCTCGGCATGGGCGACGTCGTGGGCCTGGTCCGCGACTTCGAGCAGGTGGTCGACGAGCGCGAAGCCGAAGCAGACGCCGAGCGCATGCTGCGCGGCAACTTCGGCATGGACGACCTGCTGAAGCAGCTCCGCATGGTGCAGAAGCTCGGCCCCCTCGGCGACGTGATGGCGAAGATGCCCGGCATGGGCGGGCTGGCCGATCAGGTGGACGAGGGCGACATCGTCCGGGTCGAAGCCATGATCCAGTCGATGACGCGCCAGGAGCGCTCCAAGCCCGACCTGATCGACCCGAGCCGTGCGGGGCGCATCGCCCGCGGCAGCGGGCGCGCCCCGAAGGACGTGACCGACCTGGTCGAGCGCTTCATGCAGATGCGCCAGATCATGGGGTCGCTGGGCAAGGGCGGCGGTCTCGGCGGGCTGATGGGCAAGATCCCGGGAATGGGCCAGATGGCCGGGGCCGGCATGCCGGGGGGCCTCGACCCCGCCGCGATGCTCGGTGGAGGAGGCGCTCGCCAGGCCAAGCCCGCCCAGCTGGCCCAGCAGCGCGGACGGGCGCGCAAGAAGCGCAAGGCGGCCAAGAAGGCGCGCCGCAAGGGCCGCCGAAAGTAGAAGCCGCTTCATCCGACAGGGGCAACCCGCCCCGGTCGGCTAGCCTTCCGAGCGGCTGCTTCCCCCGGCAGCCGCAGGGCGAACCCGGTGCCGCCCTTCAGGTTTCGAGCCGAACCAGCCGATCCTTGCAGCGTCGAACGAGGGGACATGCAGCTCCATCCGATCCGGACTCTGGCCGGGCTCGCCGTACTCCTGGCCGTGGCCATCATCTGGGGCCAACTGCCCGCCGCGCCCGCGGCTGCCCAGGACACCAGCCCCGTGCCGCCGGACGTCTCCGACGGGACCTTCCCGAAGCCGCCGGCCTTGTATCCGCGCGTCGCCTTCTGGAAGCGCATCTACACCGAGGTGGGCACGGATGGCGGCCTGATCCACGACTCCCGCGACATCGCCGTGGTCTACGAGGTGCTGCGCCTGCCCAAGGGGCTCTCCAGCCGCTCCCGAGAGCGGAAGATCCGCGCACGCAAACGCCACTTCGAAAAGTTGCTGCTGGGCCTGGCCGGCGGGCGCCGCACGGGCCTCTCCGTCGAGGAGCGTCGCGTGCTCGGGCTCTTCCCCGAAGGCGTCTCGAACACCACCCTCCGGGCGGCGAGCCGGCAGTTGCGCTTCCAGCTGGGACAGGCCAACAAGTTCCGGGACGGCGTCGCGCGCATGGGCCGCTGGGAGGACTACATCAAGGAGGTGTTGCTCGAGCGCCAACTGCCGCTCGGCCTGGTGGCGCTTCCGCACGTCGAGTCGTCCTACAACCCCGACGCCTACTCGCACGCCGGCGCCTCGGGCCTCTGGCAGTTCACCCGCGGCACGGGCCGCATGTTCATGCGCGTGGACCACGTGGTGGACGAGCGGCGGGATCCCTGGATTGCCAGCGTCGCGGCGGCTCGGCTGCTCGCCGGCAACTACGAGAAGACCCGCACCTGGCCGCTGGCCATCACCGCCTACAACCACGGCACGTCGGGCATGATGCGCGCGGTGCGCAAGCTCGGCACCCGCGACATCGAGACCGTCCTCGACCGCTACAAGAGCCGCACCTTCGGCTTCGCGTCGCGGAACTTCTACCTGTCGTTCCTCGCCGCCCTCGAGGTGGAGACGGATCCCGAGCGCTACTTCGGGCCCATCACCAAGGACGCCCCGCTGCGGCCCGAGATCGTGCCGCTCGACCACTACTACAAGGCGAGCACGCTGGCCGAAGTGCTCGGGCTCCCCCTCGCCGACCTGAAGAAGCACAACCGAGCGCTGCTGTCGCCCGTCTGGAGCGGCCAGAAGCTCGTGCCGCGCGGCTACGGGCTGCGCGTACCGGCGAGCCCGGAACGCGCCGCCCCTCGCGCCATGCTCGCGGGCGTGCCCCAGGGCCTGCGCTTCGACGAACAGCTCCCCGACCGGTACTACCGCGTGAAGCGCGGAGACTCGCTCTCGCGGATCGCGCGGCGCTTCAAGGTGCGCGAGTCGGAGCTCGTGGCCCTGAACGGGCTGCGCAGCCGTCATCACATCCGCGCGGGGCAGCGGCTGCGCCTGCCCGTCAAGGATGCGCCGCGCGCTGTCGCACGGGTCGAGTCGCCGGGTCGCGTGCCGGAGCCCGCACCTGCCGACGGGCTGTATCGCGTACGCCGCGGCGACACGCTCGATGGCATCGCTCAGCGGTTCGGCATCGGGGCGCGTGATCTCGCGGCGGCCAACGGCATCCGCAACCGCAACCGCATTCACGTGGGCCAGGTCCTCACCCTTCCTGGCGGCGGAACGAGTGCCACGGCCGGGGGGCCGGCGGGCGTCTACGTGGTCCGCCGAGGCGACACACTGGAGGCCATTGCCCGGCGCTTCGGCACGACCACCCAGGCGCTGGTCCGTCACAACGGCCTCGGCCGCCCGGATCGCATCCACCCCGGCCAGCGCATCTACATCCCGGGCGGCTCGTCGACACCGCGGTCGGATGCCGGAGATACGCGCTCCACGACCGAGGAGGCGCGCAACGGTGGGCCGGGACCGGCGGCGCTGGCCCCGGTGGATGCCGCGCCGCCCCCGGTCGCGCGGGCCCTGCCCTCCGCGCCCGATCGGCTGCCGCTCGACCCGGACCGCTACCGCGTCGGCATGGACGGCACGGCGATCGTCCAGCCGGGCGAGTCCCTCGGCCTGCTGGCGCAGTGGCTGAACACGAGCGCCTCCGAGTTGCGCCGGCTGAACGGCTTCTCGTCGAGCCGTACGCGCCTGGGTGCCCGCATCCGCCTCGACCTGTCGCGGGTGTCGCGGAAGCGCTTCGAGTCGAGGCGTCGAGCGCATCACCAGCAGGTGCAGCAGGGCTTCTACGACCGCTATGCGGTAGATGGCGCGCGGGACGTGACGATCGGTCCGGGCGACACGCTGTCCTCCGTACTCGCCGCCGAGACGGCGCTACCGCTGTGGCTGCTGCTGGCCACCAACCCCGAGCTCGACCCGAACCGCCTGCGGCCGGGGCAGCGCGTGCGCGTACCCGAGGTCGTTCCCCGCGGCTGAACCACGCGGGGCCCTCAGGCGCTAGGCCGCCTGGAACAGGGTCTCGTCGGGCAAGCGGATCGCCGTGAGCGGGCCCCCGTAGACCGCACCCGTGTCGATGCCGATGCTGAACGGCGGATTCCAGCGCACGCCGAAGTCGTTGCGAGGCGTGTGGCCGTAGACCACGGTCACACCCAGGCGATGCGGGGTGTCGCCGGTGGATCGCGTCCACAGGACGTCTTCGACCCGCGCGCGGCGCAGCGCGTACGCGATGTCGTTCTCGGCGAGTGACCGGCGAGAGAGGCCGGCGTGCACGAACAGGTAGTCGCCCTCGAGATGGGACAGCGCCAGTTCGCGGTAGAACTGCTCGTGGTCCGGCGGCAGCCGGAAGTTGCGCGGGTCGGGATCCTCGGCCTCGAAGTAGCCGTAGCTCGCCAGCGTGCGGTCACCGCCATTGGGCAGGAAGGCATCGCCCCCGAAGTAGGCCTCGTCCTTCCAGCCGAGAAAGTCGAGAAACATCGACTCGTGGTTGCCGAGCAGGAAGACGCACGAGAAGCGCTCGCGGAGCTCGAGCAGCCGGGACACCACGCCCGCCGGGTCCGGCCCGCGGTCCACGTAGTCGCCCAGGAAGACCAGCTTGTCGCCGTCGGCGAGCGGAAGCGACTCGATCAGCCGATCGAGCTTCGAAAGCTCCCCATGGATGTCGCCCACCGCGTACAGCATCGCTCAAGACGGCGCTTCGGCCGTTCCGCGCTCACCTTGAGAAGCGACTGCTCGGCCCGTGAAACGACCCGCCGCGCGGCCTCGTGCCGCCAGCTGGCCGCAGGCCGCGTCGATGTCGCCGCCGCGACTGCGCCGCAGGGTCGTGGTGAGCCCCCCGCGCACGAGCTCGCCCATGAAGCGGCTCGCCACCTCGGGCGCCGGCGGGCGGTAGGGCGCATCGGTGTGGGGGTTCATCGGGATCAGGTTCAGCTTGGACGGGATCCCCCGCAGCAGCCGGACCAGTCTCCGGGCGTCCTCGGGATCGTCGTTCACGCCCTCCATCAGCGTGTACTCGAAGAACACGGGATGGCGGCGACTGAGCCTGGGCAGGCTGCGCAGGGTGTCGAGAAGCTCGGCCAGCGGGTAGCGCTTGTTGATGGGCACCAGCACGTCGCGCACCTCGTCGCGCGCAGCGTGGAGCGAGACCGCCAGGTTCACCGGCACCGCCTCCAGCAGCTCGCGGATCTTCGGCACCACGCCGGCCGTCGACACCGTCACGCGGCGCGGTGCCATGGCGAAGCCGCGCGGATGCAGCAGCGTGCGGATCGCCGGGATCACCTCGGGCAGGTTCAGCAGCGGCTCTCCCATGCCCATGAACACCACGTTGGTGAGTGTGCGGCCCGGCGGCAGGCCTTCACGCATGCGGCAGACCTGGTCGATGATCTCGCGCGTGTGCAGGTTGCGCCCGAATCCCAGCGCACCGGTGGCGCAGAACGAGCAGGCGAGGGGACACCCCACCTGGGTCGAGACGCAGAGCGTGGTGCGCTCCTCCTCGGGGATCACCACCGCCTCGACGATGCGGTCGTCGGCCGTGCGCAGCGCGCCCTTCACGGTGCCATCCACCGAGTGTTCGAAGGCTTCGGGCTCGAGCGCGCGCAGCACCAGGTCGGTGCCGAGTTCGTCGCGCAGCGACGCCGGCAGGTCGGTCATCTGCGCGGGGTCCTCGACACCTCGCCCGTAGACCCAGCCGGCGACCTGATCGGCGCGATAGGCGGGCAACCCGCGCTCGGCGAAGGCCTCGCGCAGGGCGGCAGGGTCGAGGTCTTTCAGGTGAAGCGTCATCGGCTTGCCGGAGCGGTCCCGACGGCGTCTCCGGCCGGGGCGGTGCGCACGTCGGTCGCATCGACCGGGACGCGCGCGTAGCGGAAGAAGTGCAGGGAGCGCCCCATCGCGCGCCAGTCGCGCTCGTAGCCGGTCTGGATTCGGCCCGGCACCTCGTGCAGGAAGGGCTCGTCCCAGCGATTCGCCAGCGAGGGTTCGGCGCGCAGCACCTGATCGATCCAGCGCGCGTAGGCGGCATGGTCCGTCGCCACCTCGAGCACGCCGCCCGGCCGGAGCCGACGCGCGAGCAGAGCGGCGAACGCCGGCTGGATCATGCGCCGCGGGTGGTGACGGCGCTTCGGCCACGGGTCGGGACAGTTGATCCAGAACGTGTCGACGCTCGCGTCCGGGAGGGCTTCGCGCGTCACCTCCTCGGCGGTCGCCTCGATCAGCCGCAGGTTGCCCCCTTCTCCTTCGGTGCGCGCCAGGCGCCGGGCGAGCTTGAAGACGCGCTTCTTCGAGAGTTCGACACCCAGATGAGCCGTCTCGGGGGCCTCGGCAGCGAGCTGCCGGACGAACTCGCCCCGCCCGAAACCGAGATCCACCACCAGACGCAGGGGCGGCTCGAGGTCGGGCGCGAAGATCGCCTCCAGCCCCTTGGCCCGGACGTCCTCGACGCTCACGCGGCGGTCCGGCCCGGGCATGTCGGTCTTGAGGGTGCGCGACACCGGCGGAGGATAACGACCCGGGCCTAGGGCCAGTGGCCCTGCCCCCCCGAGCGACCCAGGCGCCCTTCGAGCCGCGGCAACCGCACGAACTGCCCGAGCACGCTTCGCAGCCTCGGGAGCCGCGGGTACATCTCGATCAGCACCGGCTCGTCGGCGCCGAGACCCGCCCGGCGCCGCAGCTCGGCCAGGGCCTCGAGGGGCCCGCCCAACGCGTCGGCGAGGCCGTGCTCCACCGCGCGGGTACCACTCCAGACGCGCCCTCCCGCGACCCGGTCCACGGCCTCGGGCGCGAGCCCCCGCCCGGTGGCCACGCGGTCGAGGAAGAGTTCGTAGAGCGCGGCCATCTCTTCGCGGAGCGCGCGCCGCTCGTCGGGTGCGAAGCCCCGATCTTCAGCCAGCAGGCCTGCCCGCGCGCCGCGCTCCGCCGCCTCCTTGCGGATGCCCAACCGCTCGTAGAGACCCGACAGGTCGACCTTGCCGCCCACCACGCCGATCGAACCCGTCACGCCGGCCGGCTCCACGACGATGGCGTCGGCCCCGGCACCCAGGAAGTAGCCCCCGCTGGCGGCCACGTCGCCGAACGATGCCACCACCGGCCGCTCTTCGCGCAGGCGGCGCAGGGCCCGCCACAGCAGGTCGGAGGCGACGGCGTCGCCGCCAGGGCTCTCGATGCGAACCAGCACGCCGGCGAGGCCTTCGTCACGCCGGAGCGCTTCGAACAGCTCGCGAAACGTGTCGGAACCCACACCGGCGGGACCTCGCCCCGAACGGATGCCGCCGCTCGCCACGACGACCGCCACGCGCGGCAGGTCGCGCGAGAGCGGACGCCAACCCGGGTCGGATGCGCGTGCGCGCAGGTAGACCTCGCCGTCGATCGCCGGCACGGCGCCGGGCTCGCCCACGTCGGGCAGCCACTCGAGCAGGCGTGCTTCGAGTTCGTCCGGGTAGCAACAGCCATCGATCAGGCCGAGCTCTTCGGCGCGCGGCGCAGGGAACGGGCCTTCGTCGACGAGGCTCGCCAGTCGCTCGCGCTCGAGACCGCGGCCCTCGGCCAGTCCCGAGACCAGCGTCTCGAACAGGTCCTCCGCCAGCGCCTCCTGCTGCTCGCGCTGCTCGGGCGAGCCGCTGCTGCGAGTGAACAGCTCGCCAGCCGCCTTGAAGTCACCCGCGCGCACCACGTCGACCTTGACGCCGAGACCGTCGAGCAACTCCTTCAGGAAGAAGCTCTCGAGGCGCAACCCGACGAGGAAGACGCTTCCGCTCTCGGGGGCCAGGACGTGGTCGGCGCCACTGGCGGCCAGCAGATCGAGGGTGGCGTAGCGCTCGCTCCAGGCCACCACCGGGCGGCCCGAGGTGCGCACGGCCAGCAGCGCGCGACGCAGGGCCTCCGCCCGTGCCACACCGCCCGGGGGCCCCCGAAAGCGGACCACCACGCCGCCGATCTTCGGGTCGCGCCGCGCCCGGTCCAGAACGCGCAGCACCTCGAAGAACGAGAGCGCGGGAGGCTTGCCGAACAGCGACGGGGCAGCCTGCTCCGGGATGGGAGAGTCGAGCCGCAGGCGCAGCCAGGCCTTTCCGCGCGGCATCGAGGCGCGCAGCATCGCCTGGCGGACGGCCCGCGTGCCGTTGCCGGCGAGACGGGAGAACACGGCACCTCGGCGCGCCATCAGCGGTGCTGGGTCCTCCGCCGCGACAGGTAGTCCACCATCAGGAACGAGCCCAGCTGGGTGGGCGAGGTGAAGAACGCGCGGCCGCGGTTGATCTCGGTCATGCGCTCGACGAACCCGACGAGTTCGGGTGCGTCGTCGAGCATGAACGTGTTGATGGTGATGCCTCGCTGCGTGACCCGGCGCACGGTCTTCAGGGTCTCGGCCACGGCGTGGGGGGAGACACCGCCGAACCCCATGGGCCACTCGACCCGCAGTTCGCGGCCCTGGAAGTAGGCTGTGGGCTGCCCGTCGGTGATCACCAGGATCTGCGGGCTCGGACTCGGGTGGCGCGAGATCAGCTTCTCCGCCTCGAGCAGCCCCTCCTGAAGGTTGGTGAAGGGGTCGCCCATGTCCCAGCGCGCCAGCGGCAGATCGCGAATCGGCAGCTCCCGCGCTCGGGTCGAGAAGCCCACCACGAAGAAGTCGTCGCGCGGATAACGGGTGCGGATCAGGTGGTCGAGGGCCATGGCCACGCGTTTGGCCGCGGGAAACCGACCGGCCCACGACATGCTCCAGCTCATGTCGAGCAGCAGCACCGTGGTGGTCTGCGTGTCGTAGTCGCACTCGTAGACCTCGAGGTCCGAGACCTCGAGCGGGATGCGCCCGCCTGCGAGGCCCCGCGCGCCGGGGTTCGCCGCCTGCCGGCGGACGCCGTTGAGCAGGGTGCGCACCACGTGCAGGTCGAGCGAGTCGCCGAACTCGAAGGGCCGCGTCTCGTCGGGCCGCCGATTGGCGACGCCGTGGTGCACGGTCTCGTGCGACCCCGGTCGACCCTTGCGAAGCGCACCATAGACCGACGCCAGCGCCTGCGCGCCGATCCGCCGGATGGCACGAGGCGTGAGCTCCGGGCCGCCCTCGCCATCGCGCAGGAAGCCCGCGTCGCGCAGCTGCTGCTCCATGTCGCGCAGGATCACCAGCGAGCGCATGCCGTCTTCGCTGAGCAGCTCCTGGAGCTGTTCGGGCGACATGGGCTCGAAGTTGCCCTGGCTCAGGTCCTGGGCCAGCTGCTGCAGCTGCTCGATCCGTTCGCGCAGCTGCTGTGCGGTCTCGTAGTCGGCGGCCTCCGCACCGCGAAAACGCGGGCCGTGTTCCTTCTGGAAGTCCTCGAGCTGGCGCAGCCGATCGAGCTCTTCGAGCAGTTCGCGAAAGTCGGAGCCCGCTTCCTCGTCCTCGAAGGCGTGGTCGCGCATGCGCTCGATCGCCGAGGAAAGGGTCGCGTCCTCCTGATGGCGGCGATCGAGAAAGTCGTTCAGGCGTTCGGACTCGAAGCCGTGGGCGTCACGAAGCGCGCGCTCCTCCCGGTCGAGGATCTCGTCGAGCCGCTTCGCCAGCTCCTGGGTGGACCGGTCGAGGTGGTAGCGGTCGAGCATCTCCTGAACCTGCTGCCGCAGCTCGTCCACCAGCTCCTGCACGCCCATCACGCGGAAGTCCATCCCGCCGAGCTCGAAGCCGTAGCGCTGCATCCACTCCATGGCCTCGTCGACGTCGAGCCCCTCCATCAAGAGGTCCGACAGCGCATCGAGCGCACGCTTGGGATCGAGGGAGAAGGCCTCCTGACTGCCGTCCCAGCGGCTATAGCGCCAGACCTTCAACGGGCCGCACCAGGGCGGACGTCGCGGCGGGCGCTCACCGCCGGCCCCTCCGAGGGTGCGCGTCGAATGACGCCGGTTTCATGCACTGCCGTAGCGGGCGCTGCCCGAGCCTTCCTGCTTGTTGAGCTCGTTCGAGAGGTGCAGCCCCTCGAGGATGAACTCGATGGCGCTCGCGAGCCGCTCGGGGCTCTCGCCGCCGGCGAGATGCGCCGCCGCCTCGCGCAGTCCCGCGATCTCGTCGAGCCCCTCGAGGTAGTCGGAGGCGGGCATCTCGCTCGAGACCTCGACGTTCCAGCCCTGGTTGAACGACTCGACCACCGAGGCGACGCCTTCGCCCGGCACGAGCCCCTCGAACACCACGCGCACCGCACGCCGTGCCAGGTCGCGCACCACGTCGGTCTCCGAACGTTCCTCGCCGGCGTATTCGAGCTCGAGCTTTCCGGCGCTCGACTGGATCAGCGACTCGAGGTCGCTGATGCGCGGCACCGCCTCGGTCTCGCCGAGGGCGAGCGCCCGGCGCAGGGCATTGGCCAGCAGCGTCTCGTGGTTGGCGATGGTCATCCGCACGGAGACGCCCGAGGCCTGGTTCACGTCCGGGCTGCTTCGCGCCTGGAGCGTGAGCTCGGCCACGATCTCTTCCATGAACGGCGGCACGAAGCTCGCGACGCCGGGCGCCTCGGGGCGACGGGCCTCCTGTCGCACCACGTCGAGTTCGAGATCGCGCGTGCGCGGGTAGTGCGTGCGAACCTGCGCGGCATAGCGGTCCTTGAGCGGCGTGATGATGCGACCGCGGCTCGTGTAGTCCTCGGGGTTCGCGCTCGCGACGACCAGGACGTCGAGCGGCAGGCGCACCCGGTAGCCCTTCACCTGCACGTCGCGCTCCTGCATGACGTTGAACAGGCCCACCTGCACCTTTTCCGTCAGGTCGGGCAGTTCGTTGATGCAGAAGAGCCCGCGGTTGGTGCGCGGCAGCAGTCCGAAGTGGATCGTGAGCTCGTCGCCGAGGGATCGGCCCTCGGCGACCTTCACGGGATCGACGTCGCCGATCAGGTCGGCGATCGAGACGTCGGGGGTCGCGAGCTTCTCGACGTAGCGATCGTCGCGATGCACCCAGGCGATCGGCGTCTCGTCCCCGCGCTCAGCGACCAGCGCACGGCCGAAGGCAGACACCGGTGCCGCGGGGTCGTCGCGGATCTCGCTTCCGGCGATCTCGGGCATCCACTCGTCGAGCAGCGCCACCATGGCCCGGATCATCCGCGACTTCGCCTGACCGCGTTCGCCGAGGAAGATCAGGTCGTGACCGCAGAGCAGCGCGTTCTCCACCGCCGGGATGACCGTGTCGTCGTAGCCGAGGATGCCCGGAAAGAGCGTCTCGCCCGAGCGCAACCGCTCGAGCAGGTTCGATCGGATCTCTTCTCGGAGGCTTCGGGGCTTCCATCCCCCTGCGCGCAGGGCGCCGAGCGTGGTGGGGGAAGGAGCTTCGGAGGTGGGGGCGTTCATGCGGTTGGGGGTCTCCCGCCGGTGGGTGGATGGGGCCGAGCGGCGTGAGCCGTCGGGAAGTCGGAGCGGCTCAGCGCCTTCCCGCGCCTTCGGTGAGCAGACGGATGCGGCGCTGGATGATCTCGAGCTTGCCGCCGTCATCCCTGCGGAGGCCCGGGGTTCGCTCGGCGATGGCGACGGCGGCGTTCGCGTCGGCGATGCGTTCGGCGGTGGCGGGATGGCTCGAGAGGAAGGTCGGCGCCCCGGCCCCCCCGGTCTGGTTCGCGAGGGTCTGGAAGAAGGTCACCATGCCCTGTGGATCGTAGCCCGCGCGTGGCAGGACCTCGATCGCAAAGCCGTCGGCTTCGCGCTCGGCCTCGCGACCGAAGCTGTTCAACACCCCGAGGGCGGTGAGGTCCCCCGCGAGCCCCACCGCGCCGGCGGGCCCGCCGACGAGCCCGGTGCCGAGCACCGCCGCCTGCCGCCCGATGTTCGCCCACTGCTGTCGTGAGTAGTTCTCGGCGAGATGCCGCAGGACCACGTGCCCGATCTCGTGGGCGATCACCCCGGACAGCTCGCTCACGTTGCGCGCCATCAGGATCGTTCCCGTGTTGATGTAGATGTGGCCTCCGGGCATGGCGAAGGCGTTCACGTCCGGGTCCTGCACGACGTAGAAGCGGTAGGTGAACGGCTGCGGGCCGGCGGCGCGCAGCACCTCAGCTGCGATGTCCTCGACGTAGTCGAGCACATAGGGGTCGCGCACCAACGGCAGCGAAGCCTGGGTCTGGTACGCGAGGTCGTCGCCGAGCCGCTTCTCCTGGCCGGGCGTCAGGGTGGAGCAGGCCACGGCCGCGACGAGCAGCGTCCAGGGCAGCAGGCGGCGCAGCGCGCGCACGCTCACTCGCCCGTCAGGTGCACGCGCAGCGACTCGGTCACGTGGCGCAGGATCGAGACCGTCGACTGCTCGAAGGACACGTTGTCCACGATCGGCACCTGGTGCTGCTCCGCCACGTCGAGCAGGTGCTCCTGGATGCGCAGGATCTCGTCCAGGTTCTCGAGGTAGCGATGGGGCGGACGCTTCGCGGCGCCCCGGGCGCGCGACGCGAAGCGCGCCTCGAACGCCTCCTTGTCGAGCGACGCCACCAGCAGGAAGATCACGTGGGCCTCCGCCGCGCCAGGTCCCAGGCTGACCTGGCCGGGCACGACCGAAACGCCGTCCATGATGATCGACGTGTTTTCTTCCACGGCGCGATCGACCATGGCACGCGCGCCCACGAACACGGTCGCCGCCTGCGCGCGGAAGCCCGCGATCACCGGGTCCTCTTCGGGCGGCGGGGCCGATAGCCGGCGATGTGCGTCGTAGGACGACGCATGGATCGCCGGCACGAGCTCGGGCGAGAGCATGATCCGCATGACCTGGCGGATGGCGTCGGTCGAGGCCACCCGCGAGATGCCCAGCCGATGCGCCACCTCCTGGCCGAGGGCCGACTTGCCGACCCCGGGCGCTCCGCCCAGCAGCAGCACCAGCGGCCGCTCGGACGCCTCGAAGCGGCGCCAGACCGCGTAGCGCTCGGCGCTGCGCGCCCCGAGCTTGCGACCCAGCGTCGCGTGGGCGATCTGGCGGACTTCCGAGCGCTCCACCTCCTTCACGCCGCGCGCGACCAACTCGCCTTCGATCTCGCGGGCCACGTCGAACGCCTCGTTGGGATCGACCGCTGCGGCCAGCAGCGACTGCGAGAGCACGCCCTTGGAGAACGGGGCGCCCTTGCCGCCCCCGCCGGTCACGAGGATCGGCGGCGGCAGGCGCACCGGACCGAGCTCGAGCCGGCCCCGCTCGAAGAGGTCCTCGACCTGCTCGGCCAGGTCCTTGCGCGCGATCACATCCTGACCGCGGAAGCGCTCGCGCACCTCGCCAGCGGCCCGGTAGGCCTCCTCGAAGCTGGCACCGCGGGCCATGAGCGAGTGGACCAGGATGCCGCGCATGAAGGGGCGGCGTCCGGTGGCGTCCTCCACCATGGGCCGCTTCGACGCCGGTCGCGACGGCGGCTTGTCGGTGGTCATTCCTTCGCAGGCTACACCACGGCTGCCTGGGCTGCGAAGCGCGTGGCCTCGAGCCGTTGCCTTCTCGCAACTGGAAGGCGCAACCCCCCGCGGGCATGGCGATTTTTGGTTGACCACGACACTGTGCGGTGATACGGTCCCCCCGGGACGAGCGGGGGGTTCGTCTTCACGTGCCGGTACCGTCACGCGAGCACCATGGGTTGCGACCCGGCCGATCGACCGAGCGAGTTCGCTCGGCCGCTGGGGGTGCCCCCAGGCGCGACCGACGCGGCGCCCCGGACCCGGCAGCGCCGTGCCCCCCGCCCGACCTTCGCGAGGAGGGCCCAGCGTGCGCACCATCGCCATCGTGAACCAGAAGGGGGGCTGCGGGAAGACGACCACGGCCGTCAATCTCGCCGGCGCGCTGACCCAGGACGGCGCGCGCGTATTGCTCGTGGACCTCGACCCGCAGGCCCACGCCACCCTCGCCCTCGGACTCGATGCCGAGAGCCTCGACGAGAACCTCTACGAGGTACTCGCCGATGCGCCCGACGCCCAGGGCCCGCCGCGGCTGCCCTCGGTGATCCATGCCTGGAGCGACCACCTGCACCTGGCCCCATCCGGCATCGTGCTCTCGGCGCTCGAACAGCGCCTGACCGCCGAACGCGCCGAGGACCGCACCCAGCGCCTGGCGCTGGCTCTCGCCGACGTCGCGGGAAGCTACGACTACGCCCTGATCGACTGCCCGCCCAACGTGGGCGTGCTCACCTTCAACGCCCTGCGGGCTTCCGGCGAGGTGATCGTTCCGCTCGAGACCAGCGACTTCGGCATCCACGGCGTCCAGAAGCTGCTCGAGACCATTGCGCTGCTGACCGACCGGATCGGCCACGACCTCTCGGTACGCATCCTCCCCACGCTGTATGACGGGCGCACCCGCTACGCGCGCGAGACGCTGGCCGAGATCCGCGGCCTGTTCGGCGACCTGTGCTTCGACACCGTGATCCGATCGAACGTGAAGCTGCGGGAGGCCGCGCGCAGGGGGCGGCCCATCGGGACGTTCGCCCGCTCGGCCAACGGCGCACTCGACTACGGCGCGCTGGCGATCGAGGTGGCCGCGCAGGCCCAGCCCGGCGAGGTCGACCTGGCGCCGCTGGGCGTGGCCGACCTGGGCGAGTCCCTGCCCGACCGCGAGATCGTGGTGGAGTTCTCGGACCCGCTTGCGTCGGACGTCCGGATTGCCGGGGACTTCAACGGCTGGGTGCCGGACAAGGACGTGCGGTCGACCGTGCGTGCGGACGAGACCGGCCGGGTCTGGCGCAAGGTCATCAGCCTTCCGCCCGGCACCTACCACTATCGGTACGTGGTCGATGGGGAGTGGCGCGAGGACCCCGACAATCCAAACGCCGTTTCGGCCCCGGTGGGCGGTCGCAACTCGATCCTCGTCGTGAACTGAGGCTCTCTTGGCCCGCGACCTCGGCGACGTCCTCCACTACTTCCTGGACGACCCCCCCGCGGACGCCGCGCCGGCCGGGACGCCCGCAGGGCGCGCCGGCCCGACCCCTGCCCAGCCGGCTCGCCAACCCGACACGCCGCCGCGCGACCGCGTTGCGCTGGCCTCGCTCGTCGCACGCCTGGACCCGCCCCTGCGGCTCGTCGCCACCCGGGTGTTGGGGGCCGGCGACCGGATGGACGTGGCGCGGGGCCCCGGTGGCCGGGCCACGGTGGTGTTGCAGGCGGCCCATGCCGACGAGGCGCGTGGAGCGCTCACCACGGGCCTCGGACACGCCGCGTGGCTGGCGCCGCGGGTGGCCGACTGGTGCCAGCTCGCACCGGCGCTCGACCTCGATGCTGCGGCGGGTGTGGGCGTGGTCGTGATCGCGCCTGCCTTCGACGGCCCCACGCGCGCCGCCGCACGAAGCCTGGGCCCGCGCGCGCGTCTGGTGCGCGTCGCCCACCCACGGCCCACGGAGCCCGCACCGCAAGACTGACGCGCACGGCCCGCGCGCCGCGATCGCGCAGCGCGCGCAACTCGGGCGTTCGACTCCCGCCGTATTCGTAGGTGCACCGGGCGCACCAGAAGGTGACGCGATTCGTCACCGGCACGCCGGGCCACTCCGAGCTGCGTCCGGGCTGCCCACCCGCGCGCGCGCAAAACGCGCTCAGAGGGCGCGACAACGCGCGGCTTGCCCCAGGGGGTGGGTGGGCGGCAACAATTTTCGTCATCGGGTGACGTTTTTTGACACCTGCCTCGCCTTGCCTGGCACTTCCTCGACGGGGGGAAGGGCCGTCTCGACGGCCCTGGGACCTTCACTGGGAAACGACAAGGGGAAAGCTGACATGGCTGCTGCGACACGCCTGGACGCCACCGAATCGGATGAGCATCTCGTCGATCTCCTCCGCGCTGGTGACCGCAGGGCATTCGATCTTCTGTACGAACGCTACTTCCCGCGGTTGTATCGCTTCGTGGACCGACGCTTGCGAAACCGCGCGGACACCGAGGAGACGGTGCAAGAGGTGTTCATCAACCTCTTCTCCTCGATCCACTCCTACCGCGGCGATGCGCCGTTCGCAGCGTGGGTGTTCGGGTTGACCCGTCGCACCATCGCGTCGCGCTTCAAGCGCAAGCGGCACGAGACCGTGCCCCTGGCCGGCGACGACGAGGATTTCGGCGTTCCGGCGGCTGCGTCCGGTGCGGGGGACGATCCCCACGAGGTCTACGAGTATCGCGAGCGGTTGCAACGCATGAAATCCGCCGCGGAGAACGACCTCACCCGGGAGCAGTGGCAGCTCTTCGAGCTCCACCACCTGCAGAACCAGTCGATCCAGGAGATCGCGCGCACGGTTCGCAAGAGCGAGGACTCGGTGAAGTCCCACTTGTACCGCGCGCGCCGGCTGTTGCTCGCGCGCTAGCCCACGCAGGCGCACTCGCGATCGCAGATCTGCTCCCGGGCCCCTGGGGCCCGGGAGTTTCCTGTTGCCGAGGCCGCGATTGCCTACCCTCGCCGGATGGCATCGGTCCCTCTGCACGCGGGCGAGGCGCTCGCGCCGTTCGTGGCCGCGCGTCCCGCCCCCGAACCCGATCTCCAGGCCCTCGATCTCGAGTTCTCGAGCCGCGGCGACCGCGCCACCGCGCGGCTGCTTCGCTCGGCCGAACCCGTGACGCCCTGCCCGCTCGCCGTGCTCGTCCACGACGCCGGCGGCTGCTCGGGCGACGCCGTCGTCGAGCCGCTCGCGATCGCGCTGGCCCGTCAGGGCGCAGCGGCGGTCGCGCTCGACCTGCCTCTCCATGGGCCTCGCCGCAGTGCCAAGCTGACCGAGAAGTTCCTGGCCGTGATCGAAGGCCGCGAGCCGGGCGAGGAGGGCACGATCCTGTTCGAACAAGTTCTGGCACAGTCGGTCGCCGACGTGGGCGCCGCGATCGCCGCTGCGGGCGCGGCGTCCCCGCTGGCCGAGCCCGCCGCCATCGTGGGGATCGGCTTCGGCGCGCGCGTGGCCGCGCTGGCCGCTCCCGTGGCGGGCGTCGACGCGGCGGTCCTCGTGTGCGGGCCCGAGCTCGCCGGCCTCGCGGGGCAGGATCCGCTGGCCTGGCCGAGGGAAACGGCCGTGGGCGCACTCCACATCCTGGCCGACGCCGGGCACGCCGAAGCCGACCGCCTCGCCAAGGCCGCCGGGGGCCTCGCGACCCGCGCGCCGCGGCCCGACGAAGACGCTCTGCCCGACTCGATCACGCGACTCCTGCTGGGCCCGAGTGGCCCGCTGCGGCAGTAGCATGTCGCGCGAATCGCGATGGATCTGGGCTGGGACGGTCGCCGTCGTGCTGGCGCTCGGTTGCGGGCCGACCGAGCCGCAGACCGCCGAAGAAGCCCCCCCCGCCGACACGTCTCCCGGCACCGTGGCTGCGCGCGTCGATGGCGAGGTCATCGACCTGGCGGCCCTCGACGCGTGGATCCGCGACGACCTGTTCCGGCGCGCGACCCAGGACGGCGACCCCCTCGAGACCTATTCGGTCCGCCGCGATGCGCTGCAGCGCATGGTCGACGAGAGGCTGATCGAAGCGGCGGCGCAGGCGGCCGGCACCAGCGTCCGCGAGCTGGTGACGCGCGAGATCAGCGAGCGGCTCGCCGTGAGCGATGCACAGGTCGACGCGTTCTACGCCGAGCACGGGGAACAGATCGGGCGGCCGCTGGAAGACGTGCGCGAACAGGTCCGGCGACACCTCGAGTCCCAGGACGCTCCCGCCGCACGCGACGCGTACCTGGCCGAGCTGCGCGCCGCCCACGACGTCGAGATGGCGCTGGCGCCGCCGCGCAGCGAGGTGGCCGCCACCGGCCCGGCCCGGGGCCCCGACGACGCGCCCGTGACCATCGTCGCCTTCAGCGACTACCAATGCCCCTTCTGCAGGCGCGCCGAGCCCACCCTCGCCGCGGTGCTGGCCCGCTATCCCGAGAGCGTGCGTCTGGTGCATCGGCACTATCCCCTCGACCGGCTCCACCCGCTGGCACGCAGCGCCGCCGAAGCGGCCGCGTGCGCCGAGGATCAGGGTCTCTTCTGGGAGTACCACGAGGCGCTCTTCGCCGAAGGCGCGAACCTCGAGACCGAGGGACTTCGTGCCATCGCGCTCGACCTGGGTCTCGATGAGGCCGAGTTCGCGAGCTGCGTGGACGAGCGCCGCCATCAGGCGCGCGTCGAGGCCGACCTCGCCGCGGGCAAGGCCGTGGGCGTGAAGGGAACGCCGGCCTTCTTCGTGAACGGCGTCCACCTGAACGGGGCGCGACCGCTCGAGGACTTCGTCCAGCTGATCGACGAAGAGCTCGCCCGCGAAGCGGGCGCGTCCTAGCGCGCGCGACCCGCGAGCCGGGGCCGACGCGCCCTAGGCTGCGTCCATGCGCGCCACCAGCCGATCTCGCTCGGCCGCCATCCGCTCGGCGGTGCGCGCCTCGAGGGTGAGGCGAAGCAGCGGTTCGGTGTTCGACGGGCGCAGGTTGAACCACCAGTCGTCGTAGCGAACCAGCAGGCCATCGAGGCGCGAGACCTCGGGCGCACCTTCGTGCTGCCGCGCCACCTCTTCGATCACGGCGTGCGGGTCGCTCACCTTCCGGCTGATCTCGCCGCTGGTGTGGTAGCGCCGAAGCGGCGCCACCAGCTCCGAGAGCGGACGTCCGGCCCGTCCCACCACGTCGAGCAGCGCGCGGAAGGCCGCGATGCCATCGTCGGCCAGCAGGTCGCCGGGAAACCGGAAGTAGAAGTGACCCGAGAGTTCGCCGGCGAACACCGCGCCGGTTTCGCGCATGGCCTGTTTGATGAACGAGTGCCCGACGCGGCAGATGCCCGGCTTGCCCCCGGCCGCCTCGATGGCCTCGGCGGTAGCCCAGCTCGAACGCAGGTCGTAGAGCACGAGACCCTCCGGGTGGCGGCGCAGCATCGCTTCGGCGAGGAGGCCGGTCATCAGGTCCGAGGGGACGGGCTCGCCGGTCTCGTCCACGAACACGGCGCGGTCCGCGTCGCCGTCGAAGGCCACGCCGAATGCCGCACCCGTGCGGCGCACGGCTTCGCTGACGTCGGCGAGGTTCTCGACCTCCAGCGGGTCCGCGGGGTGGTTCGGGAAGGTCCCGTCGGGCTCGAAATAGAGGCGCTCCACGCGCAGGGGCAGCGCCTCGAGGACGCCTTCGAGCGCCACCGAGGCCATGCCGTTGCCGCAGTCGAGTACCACGTGGAGCTCCGGCGTGGCCTCGCCCACGGCCAGCGCCTGGGCCGTGTAGCCCTCGCGCACGTCCACCGTCTCCACCGAGCCCCCCCCCGGCCCGGCGGCCCCGAGATCGCCGCACAGCGCCTCGATGTCGCGCAGGCCGCTGGCCTCCCCCACCGGAATGGCCTGCTCGCGACAGATCTTGAAGCCGTTGTACTGACCGGGGTTGTGCGAGGCGGTGATCATCACGCCTCCGTCGGTCTCGAGCGACGCCACGGCGAAGTAGAGCATCGGCGTGGCGGCGAGCCCGATGTCGATCACCGTCACGCCCTCCTCGACCAGGCCGCGCAGCAGCTCGCGCTTGAGTTCGGGCGTGTGGGTTCGCGCGTCGCAACCCACCGCGATGCGGCGCGCTCCCAGATGGCGCGCCGTGGCGCGCCCGATGCGATAGGCGTCGTCGGGTCCGAGTTCGTCCGGGACGACGCCGCGTACGTCGTAGGCCTTGAAGATGGGCATGGGCGCCGGATCCTATCGAACGGTCCGCCAGGCGCCCGGGGGCCGGCGGGTCGGACGATCGGTGCCGGAACCGTTGCGTGTGGCCTGCCGCTTGACCCCAGGGAGACCCCCGGTCACCCTCTCCCCCATGTTCGGCCTCGGCCCCACGGAACTCCTGATCATCCTGGCCATCGTCGTGCTGCTGTTCGGCGCGCGGCGGCTCCCGGAGATCGGGTCCGGCCTGGGCAAGGCGATCAAGGGCTTCAAGTCGGGCGTCTCCGGAGACGACGAGATCGACGTCACTCCGAAGAAGGAAGAGGTCACGGGCTCGAAAGAGCCGTAGTCCCTTCGCCCACTCCTGAGTCGCCGGCCACCGGGGCTGAGTTGCCGGCCACCGGGTCCTCGACCTTGCCCTCTGCCGCGCGGTCGCGGGGAAGCGCGCGCGACTGCAGTGCGAAGTCGACGAGCCCCGTCGGCACCGACGCGAACACCGCGTGGAAGTCCTCCCCTCCGGTGTGCCCCGCCGCCATCGCGAGCTCGGCCGCTCCGAGTTCCTGCGCACGGACGAGCCGCTCCGGTGCGAGCTCTCGCAGCTGCGCCTCGCCCAGTGCGGGCCCCGCCCAACCGCGGGCCAGGACGGCGCCCGATGCATCGAGGAGGGCGACCGACAGGCCATCGGCGGCGGTGGCCGCACCCACGCCCGGCGCGGCCAGGGTGCCTGCCACGACGACGATGGTTCCGTGCATGTTCTCGAGGAGGCTCGCCTCGACGGCCGAGGCCTCGAATGCGCCGACCGCCAGCGAGCGCGGCGGCGGCACCACGGGTTCGGTCGATCCGGAGCGGAACGCGCCCGCCAGGCCGGCGAGCACCAGCACGGCGGCGAGGGCATGGGCACCCATCTCCAGCACGCGCGCCGGGGAGAACCGACGCGATCGCACCGGGCTGCGCTTCGTGCGCCCGGGACTGGCGATGGACGCCTCGACTTCGTCCGACTCGCTGCGCTCGGACGCAGACGCAGCGGAGTCGCCGATCGCGGGTTGCGCGTCGACGGTGCCTGCAGCGTCCGTTGGCGCGGCGGCCAACGCTTCGACCGAGCCGGCCGTTGGCGCGGCGGCCGTCGCGCCGGCCGTGGCCACGGGTGCCGTCGAATCGAGCGAGTCGAACCCGGCGTCGAGGCCCTCGGACGGAGCGTCGAGCGGTTCGACTGCGGTGGCCTCGGAGTCCTCGTCCAGAGGCCCGGCATCGGCGAACAGGTCGTCGTGGCCCGCAAGCCCACCCGCGGCGGGCTCCGGCGCGGCGAGATCGATCGAAGGTCCGTCGGGGCCCGGGTCGGCAACGGCGCCATCCTGCGCGGGCTCCGCAGGAGTGGCGGCGTGCACCGGGGGGTGCGTTTCGGCGAACGGATCTTCGGTTTCCGCGACGAGGCCGCCCGCGGAAGCGGCTGCGTCACCACTCCCCGCGTCGCCCGGGACACCGGGCGCCTCGGCCAGGGCGAAGGCGTCGGGGCCCTGGGTCTGGGCAAAGGCATCCGAGACGTGGGTCTCGGCAAAGGCGTCGGGAGACTGGGGCTCCGCGAATGCCCCGGGTGCCTGGGTCTTGGCGAAGGCATCGGCGTCCTGCGAGCCCTCCAGCCCCTCGACTCCCTGGGCGGGGTCGGTGGGGGCGGCCGGCGGCTCGTCGCTGAATTCCCAGCTCTCGTCGTCTGGCGCCGTAGCACCTGCCTTGGCAGGGCGATCCTCTGGAGCCGGTTCGGCCGCGGCAGAAGGCCCTCCCGCCCTTGCGGCCCGGTCCGTGGCGGGCAGATCGCCGGCGGCTTCGGGGACCGCGCTGCCCGTCCTTGCCGCCTCCAGGGCGACGTCCTCGAGAGCCTCGGAGGCGCTCCCGGGCGGATCGACGTGGAATACGAGCTTGCACTTCGAGCAGCGGACCCGTGCGCCCCTCGCGGGGAGCCTCGATTCGTCCAGCTTGAATCGCGTCTCGCACTGTTGGCAGGTGACGATCACAGCGTTTTGGGGCCCCGACGCACGGGGAGCGGGGCGCTAGCTTCGGCCCCGGAGCCGCGCCCGTGCCCCGGACGTTTCGGATTTGTCGAACCCTCGCTTGAGCGGGCCCTCCTCGCCCCGCAGCCAGCCCCCCCTGCGGGACCTGCTCGATCGCCACCTCGTGATCGTCACGGGCAAGGGCGGGACGGGCAAGACCAGCGTCGCCGCAGCCCTGGGCCTGCGAGCCGCCGCACGGGGCCTGCGTGTCTGCGTGGTCGAAACCGGCCTCGACGAGCATGTGCCCCGGCTCGTGGCCCCCGACTCCACGCCGGGCACCCCGCTTCGGCCGGGGCTCGAGAGCCTGCGGATCGACCCCTACGAGGCCCTCGCCGAGTATCTGACCCTCCAGCTCGGCGTGCCCGGCCTGGCCACCCGGGTGTTGCGCAACGAGGGCTTCCGCAAGCTCCTAGACGCTGCCCCCGGCTGGCGCGAACTGGTGACGCTCGGAAAGGTCTGGCACCTGCGCGAACAAGGGGAGTTCGACCTGCTCCTCGTGGACGCGCCGGCCACGGGCCACGGCCTGACCTTTCTCGACGTTCCCCGGGTGGTGGGCTCGGCCGTCCGCGCCGGCCCGCTGCGGCGCCACGCGGGGTGGGTGGAGGAGATGGTGCGCGACCCGCAGAACACGGTGCTTCTGCCGGTCGCACTCGCGGAAGAGCTGCCCGCCCGGGAAACCGCCGAACTCGTCACGCGTCTGCGCGAGGACGTAGGCGTCCCGGTCGATCGCGTCGTCGCCAATGCGGTGGCGAGCCCGCCGTTCCCCGAATCCGTTGCCGACCTCGACGTGCGACTGGGCCGGATCGACCTGCCGGCTTCGGACACACGGCCCTCCAGCCGCACGCTGGCGGGCTGCGCGGCCCACCTTCGCTCGCGTTACGAACTCAATCGCGCCTACCTCGAACACCTGCGCGAATGGACGGCGCTGCCGACGATCGAGCTGCCGCTGCTGCCCGAGGGTGTGACGGGCCCGGCCGATCTCGACCTGCTCGGGCGACGGCTGCTGGGTGAAGCCACGTGAGTCGCGCACACTCGCCGCAGCCTGCAGGCGCGGCCCGCGCGCAGGCCCCGGGCGCGTCGCCCGAAGCCGGACCGGAGGCGCTGCTTCGAGACCGCCGCATCGTCGTCACGGTGGGCTCCGGTGGCGTCGGCAAGACGACGCTGGCGGCTGCGATCGCCCTCTCGGCCGCGCGCGAGGGACGCCGCGCGCTGGTCATCACGATCGACCCCGCCAAGCGCCTGGCCGACGCCTTGGGGCTCGGGGCGCTCTCGGGCGAGCCCCGCGCGCTGCCCGCCGACCGGCTGGCAGAGATGGGCGTGCCTGCGGGGGGTGGTCTCGAAGCCATGATGCTCGACATGAAGCGCACCTTCGACGACCTCGTGCGGCGCTTCTCGCCCGACCCTGCGGCCCAGGAGCGCATCTTCGCGAACCCGATCTACCAGCACGTCTCGGACGCGCTGGCCGGCAGTGCCGAGTACTCGGCGATGGAGAAGGTGTTCGAGCTGTCGCAGCGCGAAGATCTCGACCTGATCGTGCTCGACACGCCGCCGTCGAAGCACGCACTCGACTTCCTCGAAGCGCCCGAGCGGCTGGTCGGCCTGCTCGACAGTCGCGTCGTGCAGGTGTTGCTGCATCCGGCCTTCGCCGGCGCCCGCTTCGGGTTTCGCGTGTTCCAGCGCGGCGTGCAGCAGGTGCTCCGCGTGATCGAACGGGTCTCGGGACTCGGGTTCCTGGAGGACCTGTCTGAGTTCCTGCTCGCCTTCGAGGCCATGTCCGAGGGGTTCCGCGAACGCGCGCGCCAGGTCGAGGCGCTGCTGTTCGGCCCGCAGACGGCCTTCGTGCTGGCCGCAGGCCCTGCGCGCGAGTCGGTGGCCCACGCCACGCGGTTTCTCACGCGGCTCGAAGAGACCGGAGCCGACGTGGCGGGTCTGGTGCTGAACCGCATGCGCACCTGGCCCTCGAGCGAACCGCTTCCCGAAGGCGAGCCCGACCCTGCGGCCCGCGCGGACCTGGCCGAGGCACTCGCGAACGATGCGAACCGCACGGGCGACGCACCGGCCGCGGGAGACTTCGACGCCGAAGCCGCGGCGGATGCGGCCCTCACGCTCGCATACGGCTACGCTTCGATGGTACGACGCGACGAACGCGAGACCGCACCGCTGCGCGACCGAGCGCAGCGCGCAGGCTGCTTCGTTCGCCGGGTGGCGGAGCTTCCTCGCGACGTGCACGATCTCGAGGGGCTCGACCGGGTCGCCGCGTACGTGTTCGCGGGCGATCCGGAACGGGTCTCCGACGAGGAGAGAGCCCGGTGAGCGATCCCGCTGGCGATCGAGAACGCCAAGATCCCGAGAGCGCGAGCGAGGCCCTGGCCCGCGCGAGGCAGCACGGTCGCAAGGCCGCCACCGAAGCCCTGGCGGCGGTGCAGGCCCTGCTGGACGCCGGCGCGCTCGCAGGGATGGGCGTGCCCGCCCGCGGATCCGCAGCGGCGCCCCTGATCGAAAGCCTGGAGCGCGCTCGCGACTGGCTCGGGGGCGACCCCGACGGCCCGGTGCTCGAAGGCGTGTTCGATGCGCTCGACGAGGAGGTCGGGCGCTGGGAGCAGCGAAGCCGGGAGGACCCCGACGCGCGCCTGGTGCTGCGGGCCTTCCTGGCCGTCCGAGAGGTGCTCTGGGAGGTCTCCCGGCGCGGCTCCGCCGCCGCCCGTCCCGAGGCCCCGCCGCGGCCTCGGGAAGAGGCCAAGACCGCCCCGCCGAAGCTCCGCAGGGTCCAGGTCGAGGGCTAGCTGGCCGGCCCTTGGGCTAGGTGGCCGCCCGCCCCGTGGGCTAGGTGGCCCCGCGGCGAATTGGTATGGTCCGCGCCCGCGCACGCAGGCCTCAATCGCCCGCGCCCTCGAAAGAGCAGGCCCCCATGCCCGTCCTGATCAAGCGGTACGCCAATCGCAAGCTCTACAACACCGACACCAGTCGGTACATCACGTTGAAGGGCATCGCGGAACTCCTGGAGAACGACCAGGAAGTCCAGGTGATCGACAACGAGACGGGTGAGGACATCACCTCGGTCACGCTGTCGCAGATCCTGGTGGACACCGAACGCGCCAACCGCGAGGTGCCCGGCAACCTCCTGTCCGAGCTGTTCCAGAAGGGCGGCGACGCCCTCTACGGCGCCCTGCGCAAGGGCGTCGACGATGCCAGCGAGGGCATCGAGGAGTTCCAGCGCAACATCCGCAAGCTCGTGGGCGAACGCGCCGAGCGCGGCTCCGGCGGCCGCGAGTGGATCCTGTTCGCGCCGCCGGACCTCGACCGCATGGTCCAGGTCACCCTCGAACGCGTGCTGAAGGCCCTCGATCTGCCGACCCGCGCGGACCTCGATGCCTTGAACGCGAAGATCGATCGGCTCACCGAGGCCCTGGGCGATCGCGACGGGCAACCGCTACGCCGCGACCTCACCGACGAGCCGCGCGAAGGGTCCGGCCCGGACGCCTAGCCGCCGCACCGCGGCACACCTGGAAGAGCCACCCGAACCGGCGCGCCTAGCGAAAGACGCCGGAACGGGCGCGGCGACCGGTGTCCACCATCGCCTGGATCGTGGCGCGCAGGCGCTCGTTGAGCCGCGACACCAACAACTCGTCGTCGGTCATCCCGGCACCGAGCGCGCCCACGTCGACCGGGTCGCCGAAGCGGATCGACCAACGCGCGGGCAGCGGCAGGGCACCGAGCGGCCCGAGCCACGGGAAGGTCGGCGTCACCGGGACGAACGGCAGGCCCACCGCCCGCGCCAGCGACTCGACCTTGAACAGGACGGGGTGCGCCTCCTCGGCACCGACGATCGCCACCGGCACGATCGGCAGCCCGGTCTCGAGGCCCAGCCGCACCACGCCACCGCGCCCGAAGCGCTGAAGCCGGTAGCGATCGCGAAACACCTTGCCCGCGCCCTTCAGGCCCTCGGGAAACGCGGCGACCGACCGACCGCTGCGAAGCAGGCGCTCGGCGTTCTCCCGACAGGCGCGCACGGCGCCCAGCCGCGTGAGCGTGGGCTGCGCGAAGGGGAGCGTGATCAGCCAGTCCGCAACCAGTGGCCGGGGCCGCGCCTCCTCCCCGCGCGCCTCGGCCACGATGTGCGCGAGAACCAGCCCGTCGTAGGGCAACAGGCCCGAGCGGTTCGCGACGAACAGCACGGGGCCTTCGGGCACGGCGCCGAGGCCCGACACCTCGACGCGGAAGTAGCTCTCGCAGAGCGCCTGGAAGAGCGGCCGGGCACGGCGCAGCAGCTCCGGATCCATGCCGAACTCGTCGGTCTCGCCGCTGCGCTCGCGCATGCCGAGCATGCGGGTGCGCTCGCGCAGCTCGTCGAACAGGCCGAACCAGTCGATGCCCTCGACGTCGGTACCCGCGACGCGCGACCGGATCTCGCGAGACAGCCCCGCGAGCGCCTCGTCGAGGAGCGCATCGGGTCCGGACGGCTCGGCGCCCGAAGGATCCTTGCCGGGGTGCTCGGGATCCATGGCGTCTCCATCGCGTTGCGGACTCATCGATACTGCCTCAGCGCGCGGGACGACACGAACGACATCCACGCCTCCCGGGTGCTGTAGCGCGGCTCGCCCAGCACCTCGAAACCACGGCTCCCGTCGGCGACCCAGAGGTAGCGGAGGTAGTCGTAGAAGCCCTCGGGCCGATCGCCGGTCTGGGCGTGGCTCGGGTAGTAGCGAAGGCGGTACAGAAGCGGTGCGGGCACCGGGAGCGTCCGCTTGCCGGCCGTCCTCAGAATCGTCGACAACGGCAGCACGTCGCGCCCGACCACGTTGAAGGTGCCCGAGCGCGGCCCGCGAACGGCGCGCTCGAAGGCGCGCAGGCAGTCGTCCTCGTGTACGAACTGCAGCAACGGGTCGTGCCCCAGCAGGGTCGGAACCACGCTTCGCGAGAAGTAGCGAACCACCGCGTCCATGTGGGTCGGCCCCATGATCCAGCAGGGCCGCAGCACGGTGACGCGGCGGTCGGGGTTGCGCCGGGCGAAGTCCGCGGCGAGGGCTTCGACCTCGACCCGGTTGGCCACGTTGTGGGCGTGCGGGTGGCCGCGAAGCGGATGGTCCTCGGTCAGGTAGTTGGGGTTGTCCGGCCAGGCGCCGTAGACCATGGTCGTCGAGCCCAGCACCACGCGGCGTACGCCCGCAGCCTGACAGGCGGCGAACAAGTGCAGGCTCCCCACCGTTTCGAGTTCGTGGTCGGCATCGATGTCGGCGGTGGGCTCGCGCCGGAAGGCCAGGTGCACGACGGCCTCGATCTCTTCCTTGCGCAGCAGGTCGGCGAGGGTCGCGTCGGCCGTGGGATGCGTGAGATCGATCTCGTGGAAGGCGACGCTCGACGGCAATCCCCAGGGCTTGCGCAGGTCGAGGCCCAGCACGTGGACGTCGGGGCCGATGGACGAGAGGCGCTCGGCCAGACGTCCGCCGAGGAACGTCCGCAGGCCGGTGATCGCGATGCGCCTCGGGGCTCGGGTGGGCATGCCGGTGGGCTCCCAGTTTCGACGTGACTCGGCGGGGCCAGCGCGGCGGCTTCGGCGTGACCCGACCATTCGACCCAGGCAGCAATCCCGCTCGGCGGGAACCCCCTTGGCCCGCGTGGGAGATACCATCGCAACCCATGCCCGCCACCCGCCGCTTCGCCTGTGTCGAGGACCCCCGCTACCGCCAGCATCAGGGCCCCGAAGGTCACCCTGAGCGGCCGGACCGCCTGATCGCCGTCGGCCAGGCGCTCGACGCGCACCGGAGCGCGCTGCTCCCGATCGCCTCGCGCCAGGCGACCGACGAGGAGATCCTGCGGGTGCATGGGCCGGGGCACCTGCAGGCGCTGGCCGTGGCGGCCGAGCAGGCCCCGGTGCGCATCGATGCGGACACCTACCTCGGCGCAGGCAGCCTCGAGATCGCGCGCCTCGCTGCCGGGGCGACCATCGACCTCGCGCGCGCCGTCGCCCGGCGCGACGTCGACACCGGCCTCGCGGCGGTCCGGCCGCCGGGCCACCACGCCGAGGCCGGCCAGGCCATGGGCTTCTGCCTGTTCAACAACGTCGCCATCGCGGCCCAGGCACTCCGGGCCGAAGAAGGCGTCGAGCGCGTGCTGATCCTCGATTGGGACGTGCATCACGGCAACGGCACCCAGCACAGCTTCGAGGCCGACCGCGACGTGCTCTACGTGTCGACCCACCAGCACCCCTACTACCCGGGCACGGGGGCCGCAGGCGAGGTGGGCGTGGGCGCCGGCGAGGGCGCAACCGTGAACGTGCCCCTGCCTGCAGGCTGCGGGGACCGCGAGTACCTCGGCGTCTTCCAGCGGGTCCTCGCCCCCGTGGTGGCGCACTTCCGGCCCGACGTGATCCTGGTCTCGGCCGGCTTCGATGCCCACGAGGACGACCCCCTCGCGGCCATGCAGGTCACTCGCGAGGGCTTCGCGGGGATGGCGGCCATCGCTCGAGCGCTGGCCGACACCCATGCCGGCGGACGGCTCGCGTTCGTGCTGGAAGGCGGCTACGCGCTGTCCGGCCTGCGCCAGGGCACCGACGCCATGGTGGCGGCGGCACTGGCAGGACAGGCCCCCGCCCTCCCCGAGCCCGTCGCGTTCGAAGAGGGAAGCCTGCTTGCCCAGGCCGTCGGGCGCGTGGTCGCCGCCCACGGGCATCGCGTACCCGGTCTGGGCGCGGCCTAGCCGGCGCCCGCCAGCGCGGGGCGGCCCGCGCCCGGCGGCCCTGCCGGGGTCCCACCGGCACGCGTGCCCGTGCACCGAGTGGGATGAACTCGCCTCCCGAGGCCCCCTGGTGGGATCGCTGAGCCGCCCGTCTGGGGCCCGAATTCGGGCCCGTCCGCATGGGATCTCGCCCCACCGGCCGCGGAGGGGTCTCCACCTGTGGCCGGAACCCCTTCATCTTGTACCAGTGCGGGGACTTCACCCCCACATCTTGGGGTCCGAAAAAAGTGAGCCCGAACGGCAATTTCCGCTTGGAAATGCCGATCAGCCGCAGTACAAAGGGGTCCGGGTGGGATCAAGTGGGGATCAGTGGGGAACAGCGGGTAACCGACCCCACGCAAAGCTCGAGGATCCCAGCGAATGGCACGGGGCCGATTCCAACACACCATGGACGCCAAAGGGCGCGTGAGCATTCCGACGAGTCTTCGAATGGAACTGCAAGCACACGGCGACCTGCCTCCGATCCTGACCAATCTCGTCGACTGCCCGGCGGTGGGGGTCTTCTCCCACGACCGTTGGCTCGAGATCGAACAGCGCCTCGCCAACATGTCGCAGATGCAGCCCGAGATCCAGTCGGTGCAGCGCATGCTGGTCTCCGGGGCCGTCGAGTGCCCCATCGATGGACAGGGCCGCGTGCTGGTGCCTCCGCATCTGCGCGAGCACGGCGAGCTCGACCGCGAAGTCACCATCGCCGGCGTCGGCCGGCGAATCGAAATCTGGGACCGCAGCCGCTTCGACCAGGAGCTGGCCGAGATCCGCGATCGAGGCCCCGAGGTCTCCCGGGTCGCGGCCGAGCTGGGTCTCTAGGAGGGTTCATGGGGGGTGCCGGAGGGTGATGCCTCCGGCCGAGGGAACAGGGTGTCTCCGGAGCGCAGATCTGCGGCTCGCGGGAAACGTTGGGGGGCGTGACCCGTGGCCGACGGAAGAGCGCTCCGGAGCACCCTGCTCTTTCCTCCCCGAACGAACCCGGCATTGTGAGCGGGCCTCGAGCGGATGCCAGGCCCGCATCGGATGAACCACCGGACCCGTCATCAACCGGTGCTCTTGGGCGAGACGCTCTCGCTCCTCGAGATCGGGCCAGGCGATCTGGTCGTGGACGGGACGGTGGGCTTCGGGGGACACGCCGAGGCCATCCTCGAAAGAACCGCACCAGACGGCAAGCTGGTGGGTCTGGACAGAGATGCCGCCGCACTCGATGCGGCTCGCCGCCGGCTGGTTCCCTTCGGAGATCGGGTGGAGCTGGTACACGCATCGTTTCGGGACCTCGCGGCCGTTCTTCGCGCGCGCTCGCTGGGACCGGCGGATCGCGTCCTGCTCGATCTGGGCGTGTCCTCGGTGCAGCTCGACCTTGCCGAACGCGGCTTCACCTTCCAGGACCGCGATGCGCCCCTCGACATGCGTATGGACGCCGGGGGCACCGGCCCGACGGCCGCGGCCCTGCTCGCGCGTGCAAGCGAACCCGAACTCGCCGACTGGTTCGGCCGCTACGGTGAACTGCCCGGCTCGAAGCGGCTGGCGCGCGCGCTCGTCGCCGCGCGCGAGGAGCGGCCGATCGAGACGGCGGGTGACCTGCTCGACGTGATCGAACAGTCGGGGATCGGTCGCGGCCGACGCCACCACCCCGCGACGCTGGTGTTCCAGGCACTGCGGATCGCCACCAACGACGAGCTGGCCGCCCTGGACGACGGCCTGGCCTCGGCGATCGAAGCGCTGCGTCCCGGCGGCCGGCTGGCGGTGCTGGCCTACCACTCTCTCGAGGACCGCCGCGTGAAGAACGCGCTGCGTACCGCCGAGCGCCCCTGCGTCTGCCCGCCGCGTGCGCCGGTCTGCACCTGTGGCCGCCGCCCCACCCTGCGTCGCGTGACCCGGCGCGCGGTGATGCCGGGCGAGGAAGAGATCCAGCAGAACCGCCGCGCGCGTTCGGCGCGGCTGCGGGTGGCCGAACGCCTGGAAGACGACCCGGACCACGAGGCCACCCGATGAGCCGCAGCTGGCGACGTGAGCGTGCCGCGCTGTTCGAGGGCGAAGCCGCCGCGGCGGCCGCCGGCAGCGGAGAAGCGCGCCCGCTGGTGGGCCGCGACTTCTCGGCGCGCCGCACGCGGCGAGGGACGTCGAGCTGGCTGCCGCCGGTGCTTCTCGGCGGGCTCGTCGCCGCGTTGCTGCTCACCTCGCTGCACGTGCAGGTGATCCGCCTTCGCTACGAGCTGGCCGACACGCTGTCGCGCGAGGCGAAGCTGATGGACGAGAAGCGCACCCAGCGTGCGCGCGTGAGTGAGCTGCGCAGCCCCAAGCGACTTCGCCGTGAAGCCGCCGCACTCGGCCTGGTTCGCCCGGAACGCGTGATCGACCTGGGCCCGGCGCCGCGCGTACCCAGCCCGGACCCGGCGGGCGCTGCCCTGGGGAGTGGCCGATGAGATCCGAAGACCTGCGCCGCTCGGGCCGACGGCTGCGCGTGGCGGGTGCGGTGCTGCTGCTCGCCTACCTGGGCCTGGCCGCGCGCGCGGCGCAGCTCGCCGTGGACCCGCGCGCCATCGCACGCGGCCACTCGCAGACCGGCACCGTGATCCAGCTGGCCCCGGCCCGCGGACTGGTCACCGACCGGCATGGGACCGAGCTCGCGATCACCGTACCGGCGCCCTCGGTCTACGCCGTGCCGCGCGACGTGCGCGACGCCGACGCGGCGGCGCGGGCGCTGGCCCCGGTGCTGGGCCTCGACAGGGACCCGCTGCGCGACCGGCTGGCTGCGGACCGCGGCTTCGTGTTCGTGCGCCGCTGGATCACCGACGCCCAGGCCGAGGCGATCGAGGCGCTCGACCTCGAGGGCGTGGGTCTGGTCTTCGAACCGCGCCGCGTCTACCCGCAGCTGGGCCTCGCAGGGCGCACGCTCGGCTTCGCCAACATCGACGGCGAAGGCGCGCGCGGGCTCGAGCAGGCCGAGGACGGCTGGCTACGCGGTGAGCGGCAGCGCATCGCCATCGAGCGCGACGCGCGTGGGCGACTGCTGGCCAAGGCTGGCTACGACCCCCGCAGCGCGGCGGGGGGGGACGTCGCCCTCACGATCGACGCCGCGGTCCAGTCCGAGGTCGAGGCCGCCCTCCAGGAGGTCGTCGGAGCGACCGGCGCCGACGGCGGGCTGGTCGTGATGATGGACCCGCGCACTGCGGACGTGGTGGCGGCCGCCGAGTGGCCGCCCTTCGATCCGAACCGCTTCCGGACCACGCCCTACCCCCAGACCCGTTCCCGCATCTTCCTCGATGCCATGGAGCCGGGCTCCTCGCTCAAGCCGGTCGTGGTGGCCGCCGCGCTCGAGCGCCGCGCGATCGGGCCGCGCCAGCCCTTCGACTGCGAGAAGGGCACCTGGCGCGTCCCGGGCAAGACGCTGCGCGACACCAAGCCGCACGAGCTGCTCGATGCGGGGGGCATGCTGCGCGTCTCGAGCAACATCTGCGCGGCCAAGATCGGATACCAGGTCGGCGCCGCGGCCCACTACGACATGCTGCGCGCCCTCGGCTTCGGCCGGCGTACCGGCAGCGGCTTCCCCGACGAGTCGGCCGGCCTGCTGCGTCACTTCGACGGCTGGCAGCCCGTCGATCACGCCACCATCTCCTTCGGTCAAGGCATCAACGTCACCGCAATCCAGCTCGCCGCCGCCGTCTCGACGATCGCCGGCGACGGCCAGTGGCGTGCGCCGCGGCTGGTCCTCGCGCGCCGCGAGCCCGGCCAGGACTGGCGCTCGGCGCCGCGGACCGAGTCGCGCCGCGTGATCGGCGAGGGGGTCGCCTCCGAGTTGCGCCGCATGATGACCACCGTCGTCCGCGACGAGGGCGGCACCGGCAGCTATGCCGCGCTGAAGGCGACACCGGTGGCCGGCAAGACCGGGACGGCCCAGAAGCTCGAGGCCGACGGAACCTATTCTTCGAATCGTTACCTTGCCTGGTTCGTCGGAATGGCACCGGCCGACGACCCGGACCTGGTGGCGGTGGTGATGATCGACGAGCCCAAGGGCTTCTTGAACTCCGGTGGCGCAACGGCTGCGCCGGTGTTCGCCCGTGCCATGGCGAGCGGCCTGGCCCGCGGTGGCCTGATCACCGAGCCCATCAAGGAGATGCACCACCTCGCCCTGGCGGGCTCCCGCGAGCGCCTGGTGGCGGAACGCAAGGCCCGTCGGGCGGAGCAGCAGCGCGCCCAGCTGGAGCTACAGACCGCCCGCTCGCTCGAGCTGCAGACGGCACGCTCCTTCGCAGCACGGAACCGCCCGGCCGAGGCGACGGCACGGCCGCGCCGCGCCCTGCCGGAGCTGCAGCGGCTCGGCGACCGCATCTTCCTGCCCGATCTCACCGACCTCACCGAAGCCCAGGTCGCCAAGCTCACGCGGGGTCTTCCGATCCAGCTGGTGATGCGGGGCAGCGGCTTCGCCGTCTCCCAGGAGCCCCCGGCAGGCAGCGTGGTCGCCGGAGGGCCGCTGCACGTACGCTTCGCCGCCCCGGGAGACGGCTGATGCGCCTCTCGGAGCTGCTCCTCGCCCTGCCCCCCGAACTGGCAGCGACCGAGACCCCGGACCCCGACCCGATCGTCCGCGGCGTGAGCTACGACTCGCGCGCGGTCTCGGCCGGCGACCTCTTCGTGGCCCTGCGCGGTGAACAGCGCGACGGCCACGACTACCTGGACATGGCGCGCGCACAGGGCGCCGTGGCGTTCCTCCTGGAGGACGCTGCCTCCGGCGCGGGCCTGCCGGCCGTGGTCGTCCCCGACACGCGCCGGGCGCTGGCTCCGGTGGCCGCGCGCTTCTACGGAGATCCGGCCTACGAGCTGCGGCTGATCGGCATCACGGGCACGAACGGCAAGACCTCCACCACCTGCCTGGTGGATGCGATCCTGCGCGCGGCCGACGTCCCGAGTGGCGTGATCGGAACGCTGGGGCTCCGCTTCCGCGACACGGCGCAGCCGGGCGTGAACACCACGCCCGAGAGCCTCGACCTGCAGCGCATCCTGCGAACGCTGTGCACCGAGGGCGTGCGGGCGGTGTCCATGGAGGTGTCGTCCCATGGGCTCGCCATGGGGCGCGTCGGCGGGGTCGAATTCGAAGTGGCGGCCTTCACGAATCTCACCCAGGACCATCTCGACTACCACGGCACCATGGAGGCCTACGGCGACGCCAAGGCCCTCTTGTTCCGGGACCACCTGGGCCCGGACAGCACCGCCGTGATCAACGTGGACGACCCGGCCGCGCCCCGCTTCCTCGAAGCCGCCGAGCAGTCCGGTGCACGCGTACTTCGCACGAGCCGCACGGGCCTGCAGGCCGAAGTGCGCGTCGAGCGCGCGGACGTGCGCGCCGACGGAACCCGGGCCGTCCTGGCGCTGCCGACCGGACCGCTTCCGGTCCGCCTGCCACTGCTCGGCGAGTTCAACGTGGAGAACCTCGCCGTGGCGGCCGGCGTGGCCGTCGCGCTCGGCATCGATCCGGAGGCCATCGCCCAGGGCATCGAGACCTGCCCCCAGGTGCCGGGCCGCACCGAGCGCGTGGGGCAGGACCTTCCCGGCACCCCCACCGTGCTCGTCGACTACGCGCACACGCCGGATGCCGTCGAGAAGCTGATGCGCTCGATCCGCCCGCTCGCGAAGGGGCGCCTGATCGCGCTGTTCGGCTGCGGCGGCGACCGCGACCGGGGCAAGCGACCCCAGATGGCCGCCGCCGTCGCGCGCTTCGCGGACCGGACCATCGCCACCAGTGACAACCCTCGCACCGAAGACCCCGAGGCGATCTTGACCGATGTGGAGGCCGGGCTCACGGAGCTGGATCGCGTCGAACCCGACGCGCTCGACATCACGGCCGGCGCCTATGCCCGGGTCGCCGACCGGCGCGAAGCGATCCGGCTCGCCATCTCGATCGCACGCCCCGAGGACACCGTGGTACTCGCCGGCAAGGGACACGAGGACTACCAGATCATCGGACGCGAGAAGCTGCCCTTCGACGACCGGCTGGAGGCACTGCGTGCCCTCCGGGACGAGGCGGACCCGTCGTGAGCATCCCGTTCGACGTCCGCGACATCCTGGCCTGGACCGGGGGCGCACTCGCTCAGGGACCGGCCGAGACCCGCTTCCATGGCGTCGCCACCGACACGCGCACCCTGTCCGAGGATGCCCTGGCGCTCTTCGTCGCGATCGCCGGCGAACGCCACGATGCCCACGATCACCTGGGGGCGGCACTCGAGGCCGGTGCGCGGGGACTGCTGGTCGAGCGCCTCGAACCGGTACCCGCACACACGCGCTCGCAGGTGCCGGTGATCGCGGTGTCCGACACCACGCGCGCGCTCGGCGACCTGGCCGCCGGACACCGCGCGGGCTTCGACGGCCCGGTCATCGGCATCACGGGTAGCAACGGCAAGACGACGACCAAGGAGATGGCGGCGGCCATTCTCGAGGAGATGGGGCCCTGCCTGCGCACCCAGGGCAACCTGAACAACGCGTACGGGCTGCCGCGCACGCTGCTCCTTCGCGAGCCCGAGCACCGCGTGTTGGTCGTCGAACTCGGCACGAACCACCCGGGCGAGATCGCACGCCTGGCCGAGATCGCCCAGCCGACCGTGGGCGTATTCGCGAACGTGGGCACGGCCCACGTGGGGCTGCTCGGCTCGCGCGAGGGCATCGCCATCGAGAAGGGTGCGCTGATCGAGGCCCTGCCCGAAGACGGCGTGGCCGTCCTCAACGCGGACGACCCGCTGGTGCTCTCGCAGCGCTCGCGTACGCGGGCCCGCGTGCTGTGCTTCGGGCTCGGCGCCGACGCCGACGTTCGCGCCGAGGAGGTGCAGGCCCTCGGTGCCCGCGGCTACGGCTTCCGGCTGGTGGCCCCGGGCGGCGACGTACCCGTGCGCGTGCCCGGCCTCGGGGCGCCCACCGTCGCCAACGCGCTGGCTGCGGCCGCAGCGTCGATCGCCGCCGGCGCCACCCTCGAAGCCGTGCGGCGCGGCCTCGCCCGCACGCCCCAGGTCGGCGGGCGGATGCGCCCGCTCGAGCTGGCCTCGGGCGTGGTCGTCATCGACGACACCTACAACGCCAGTCCGCAGTCGACCGAGGCGGCGTTGCGCAGCCTCGCCGACCTGCGCGGCGACAAAGCGGCCGTGATGGTGCTCGGCGACATGGGCGAGCTGGGCAGCGAGGCCCCGCCGGCCCATCGCGCGGCCGGAGCCCTGGCCGCCGAACTCGGCATCGACGCGGTGATCGCCCAGGGCGACCTGGCCGCGGAGGTCGCATCGGGCGCCCTCGATGCGGGCATGGCGCCCGACCGTGTCCGCGTGACGAAGGACCACGACGAGACCCGGGCTGGCCTCGGCGAGGTCGTACACGGCGATGCCTGGGTGCTGGTGAAGGGCTCGCGTGCCATGCGCATGGAGCGCGTGGTCAGCGCACTCGAGTCGCGCTTCGCTCCCGGAAGCGTGGACACCGAACGGGGCGGCACGGGCAACCCCGGTGGAGGCGACTGATGCTCTACCACCCGCTCGGTGGACGCGACTGATGCTCTACCACCTGCTCACGCCGCTCGCCGAGAGCTTCGGCGCCTTCAACGTCTTTCGGTACATCACGTTCCGCACCGCGGGGGCGACGCTCACGGCGCTCTTCATCGCGCTGGTGCTCGGCCCGTGGGTGATCCGCTCGCTGGAGCGCCTGCGCGCCCAGCAGGCCTTCCGCGAGATCGGGCCCGACCACCAGCACAAGGAAGGCACACCCACCATGGGCGGCCTGCTGATCCTGGTCTCGCTGCTGGTGTCGGTGTTGCTGTGGGCCGAGCTGGACAACCGCGCCATCTGGATCGCGCTGGGCCTCACCGTCGGCTACGGGCTGCTCGGCTTCCTCGACGACTACCGCAAGGTGCGCGAGCGCAACAGCGCGGGCATCTCGGGTCGCACCAAGCTGTTCTGGCAGACCCTGCTGGCGGTCGGTGTGGCCCTGCTCATCTACACCGATCCCTCGTTCGACGGCCAGATCGCGGTGCCCTTCTTCAAGGGCTTCCACCCCGACCTCGGCATCTTCTACGTGCCCCTGGCCGCCTTCGTGATCGTGGCCGCGAGCAACAGCGTGAACCTCACCGACGGCCTCGACGGGCTCGCCATCGGCCCCGTGATGATCGCCGCCGGGACCTTCCTGATCCTGGCCTACGCGGCGGGCCACGCGGGGATCGCCGACTACCTGGCCATCAAGTACGTCCCCGGCAGCGGGCAGCTCGCGATCTTCTGTGGCGCGCTCGTCGGCGGGAGCCTCGGCTTCCTCTGGTTCAACACCTACCCGGCGCAGCTCTTCATGGGGGACGTCGGGGCGCTCGCCCTCGGCGGCGCCCTCGGCGCCATCGCCGTGATCATCCGCCAGGAGGTCCTGCTCGCGGTCGTCGGCGGCATCTTCGTGGCCGAGACGCTCTCGGTCATGATCCAGGTGACGTCGTTCAAGCTGACGGGCCGGCGCGTGTTCTTGATGGCCCCGATTCATCACCACTTCGAGGAGGCTGGCTGGGCCGAGCAGAAGATCGTGGTCCGGTTCTGGATCATCTCGATCATCCTCGCCCTCGTGGCTCTCTCTTCGCTGAAGCTCCGCTGATCGTGGACTTCGCGGGACGCCGTGTGCTGGTACTTGGATTCGGAATGACGGGACGCAGCGCAGCCGCGTTCTGTGCGGCCCGCGGTGCCGACGTCGTGCTCGCCGATGAACGGCCGGGAGATCCGCCCGGGCCCGTGGCGCCCGGCGTGCGCGTACGCGCCGGCGAGCCCTTTCCGGACCCCGCCGGATTCGATCTCGTGGTCCCGAGCCCGGGCGTTCCGCGCGAACGCTGGGCCGCCGCGCGCGAGGCCGCAGGCGACGTGGAACTCGCCGGCCGCATGCTCACGGTGCCCATCGCCGCCGTCACCGGGACGAACGGCAAGTCGACCACGGTGTTGCTGCTCGAGGCGCTGCTGCGCGCGAGCGGGCTGCGAGCCGAGGCCGCCGGCAACCTGGGGCGGCCGGTGCTCGATCTGGTGGGCAAGCCGCTCGACGTCGCCGTCGTCGAGGTCTCGTCGTTCCAACTCGAGGCGGTGGAGCGGTTTCGGCCGCGCGTCGCGGTGTGGCTCAACACGACGCCCGACCACCTCGACCGCCACGGCGACTTCGAGACCTACGCGGCCACCAAGGCGCGTCTGCTGGCGCGCCAGGGCCCCGAAGACGTGGCCGTCCTCGCCGGGGACGACCCGGTGGTCATGGCCCACGCGCAGACGCGCGCGCGCGTCTGGCGCTTCACCCGGGAGGGACCCTGCGTGCCGGGCGCCTGGCTCGAGGGCGACACCGCGGTGGTCGACGATGGCGGCGGTGCCGTGCGCGTCCCGCTGGCCGGGCGGCTCGAGGGAATCCCGCGCGACAACGTGCTGGCGGCGCTGCTCGCCGCGCGCGCCCTGGGCGCCGACCTCGCCCAGGCGGCCACCGGCCTGCTCGAGTTCCGGCCCCTGCCCCATCGGCTCGAGCCCGTGGCCGAGCACGGGGGCGTGCTCTTCGTGAACGACTCGAAGGCGACGAACCCGGGCGCCGCCGCGGGCGCCCTGCGGCAGATGCGGCGCCCGGTGGTCTGGATCGCGGGCGGGCGCGACAAGGGCGTGCCCTACGAGGCAGTGGTCGAGGCTGCCCGGGGTCGCGTGCAGCATGCACTGCTGGTGGGCGAAGCCGCACCGGCCATCGCGCGTGCGCTCGGCCAGAGCGTTCCCCACGAGCAGGTCGGCACCGTGCCCGAGGCGGTGCGCCGCGCCGCCATCCTGGCGCGGCCGGGCGACGTCGTCCTGCTCGCGCCCGCGTGCGCGAGCTTCGACCAGTTCGAGAGCTTCGAGGACCGGGGCACGTGCTTCCGGCAGACCGTGGCCTCGGTCGCGAACGACGCCGAGCCGGGCGGCCCGGGGGCAGGAGGATCGTCTTGAATCGTGGGCCCGTCGAAGTGACGCGGGGCGTGGAAGCGCGCACCGCCCTGGTCGCCGCTGCATCGGTCCTGGCGGCCATCGGTTGCGTGGCCGTGTTCAGCGCATCGGCCGCACTCGATCTCGAGCGTGCACTCCCGCCGCACTTCGCACGCCACGTGGTGGCGCTCTTGATCGGTGGGGCATTGGCCTTTGCGGCCTCGCGGCTTCCGATGTCGGCCTGGGCCGGCCTCGCGATGCCGCTCTGGGGGCTCTCGGTCATCGCCCTGGTCGCCACGGCCTCCCTCGGCCTGGTGGGCGGCGGCGCGCGGCGCTGGCTCGCGGTGCCCGGCCTCGGGTTCGCCTTCCAGCCCGCCGAGATCGCGAAGCTCGCCACGGTCCTGGCCGTGGCCGTGGTGCTCGCCCGCCGAGAGGGCCGGGCCGACGTCGCACCGCGGCGCTTCGGGCTGGCCTTCGCGGTGGCGGGCGTGCCCGCCCTGCTCTGCCTCATCCAGCCCGACCTGGGCAACGCGGTGCTGCTGCTCGGCCTGGCGGGGTTGCTGGTCTTCGCCGCCGGTGCGCCGCTGCGCTGGATGCTGGTGCCGAGTGCGCTCGGCGCCCTGGGCGTCGCCGTCTACTCGCTCACGCAGCCGTACGCGACGCGACGCTGGCTGGGCTTCCTCGACCCGTGGGAGCGCGCGAGCACCGAGGGCTTTCAGCTCGTGCAGTCGTTCGTGGCCTTCGGCCGCGGCGGGCTGTTCGGCGTGGGCCCGGGCAACGGGCGGCAGAAGCTCTTCTACCTGCCCGAGGCCCACACCGACTTCATCCTGTCGGTGGTCGCCGAAGAGTTGGGCCTGCTGGGCGTGCTGGTCGTCCTCGGCGCGTTCGCCGCGCTGCTGGTCGCGGGTCTGCGCGTCGCGCTGGCGGCGCGGCAGCGCTTTCCGATGCTGCTCGCGTTCGGGGCGACGGCCCTGGTGGCCGTACCCGGGGCGCTGAACGCGGCGGTCGTGATGGGTGCCGTACCGACCAAGGGACTCACGCTGCCGCTGCTCTCCTACGGCCGCACCTCGCTGCTGGTCGCGTGCCTGGCCATCGGCATGGTGCTCGGCGTCGCACGCGAATCGGGCGGGCGCCGGCGCCGGGCGGCGCGAAACCGGTGAGCATGCGCTTGGCCATCGCCGGCGGAGGCACCGGGGGACACGTGACCCCCGCGCTCGCCGTGGGCGAAGCGGCGCGCGAAAGCAGCGAGGCCGTGCTGTTTCTCGGCGCGCGGCGCGGACTCGAGACACGCCTGGTTCCCGAAGCGGGATTCGACCTCGTTGCGCTCGACGCGCGCCCGTTGGTCGGCCGCGGCCCGCTCGAACGCGCGCGCGCGCTCCTGGCCCTGGCGGCCGGAACCCTGCGCGCGGCCCGGGTTCTGCGCCGGTTTCGGGCAGACGTCGTGGTCGCCGTGGGCGGCTACGCCTCGGTGGCACCGGCCCTCGCCGCACGACTGCTCCGGGTGCCGGTCGTACTCGTCAACACCGACGCCGAACCCGGCATGGCCAACCGGCTGGTGGGGCGCTTCGCTGCGCGGATCCTGGTGGGCTTCGCCTCTGCGCGCGACGCGTTCCTGCAAGCCGGCCGCACCGACGACGAGGTGCGCATCGCCGGAATCCCCCTGCGAGCCCGCTTGCTCGAGGCCTTTGCCGACACCGCAGGAGCGGCAATCCCCGCGGCAACCGAGGGCGGACTCCAGCTGTTCGCGTTCGGGGGCAGCCAGGGCGCGCGCCAGATCAACGACGCGCTGCTGGCCGTCGCTGGCGACCTGGCGGACCTCGGCATCCGCGTGGTGCACCAGACCGGCGAGACCGATCGCGAACGCGTCGCCGAGGGCTACGCGAAGGCCGGCGTGGAGGCCGAGGTGGTGTCCTTCGAGCACGACATGCCGGGCCGCTACCTCTGGTGCGACCTGGTGATCTGCCGCGCCGGTTCACTCTCGATCGCCGAGCTGATGCTGGCCGGGCGGCCGGCGATCCTGCTGCCCCTGCCCCACGTGGGCGGCGGAGAACAGTTCGCGAATGCCGCCGAACTCGAGAAGCTGGGCGCGGCGCGCGTGCTCGACACCCGAGACCTCGACCCGTGCGCGCTGCGCCAGCCACTGCGCGAACTCTCCGCGGACCGCGAGGCGCTGCGCGAAATGGGTCGGCGAGGCCGGAGCGCGGCGCGGCCGGGCGCTGCGGCCGACATCGTGCGCGAAGCCCGACAGCTGGCGGAGGCCCGGGCATGAGCCCCCGCACCCCCGGTATGGGCGAGCGCTTTCGCGGCATCGACCGCATCCACTTCGTCGGCGTGGGCGGCAGCGGCATGTCCGGACTCGCCGAACTGCTCGCCGCCCAGGGCTTCGCCGTGAGCGGCTCCGACCTGGCCGACGGGCCGGTGCTCGAGCGGCTTCGCGGACTCGGCGTGCGCATCGCCCTCGGCCACGCGGCGCATCAGGCTGCCGATGCCGACGTCGTGGTCGTGTCGAGCGCCATCCGCGCGGACAACCCCGAGGTCCGGGAAGCGGCAGCGCGCGGCATCCCGGTGATTCCGCGCGCCGAGATGCTGGCCGAGCTGATGCGCCTCCAGGACGGGGTGGCAGTGGCGGGCACCCATGGCAAGACGACGACCACCTCGCTCGTCGCCCACGTGCTCGAGTCCGCGGGCCAGGACCCCACGGCCGTGGTCGGGGGGCGCGTCGAGCTCGGCGGCCGCGAGCGAAGCGGCGCCCGGCTGGGCTCGGGCTCGGTGCTGGTGGCCGAGGCCGACGAGAGCGACGGCTCCTTCCTGCGCCTGGCCCCGGTGATCGCCGTGGTCACGAACGTCGAGCCCGAACACCTGGATCACTGGCAGGATGCCGACGCGCTGTCCCAGGCCTTCATCGACTTCGCGAACGGCGTGCCCTTCTTCGGGCGGGCGATCGTGTGCGTGGACGACCCCGGCGTGCAGGCAATCCTGCCGCGCCTCACGCGACGCACCGTGCGCTACGGGTTCTCGCCCCAGGCCGACTGGGTGGCGCGCTCGGTGTCGGCAGACCCCGGCGGCATGACGTTCGAGGTCGCCCACGAAGGGACCGTTCTCGGCCGCGTGCAGCTGCCGCTCCCCGGCCGCCACAACGTGCAGAACGCCCTGGCGACGCTCGCGGTCGTCCACGAACTCGGCGTGTCCTTCGATCAGGCGGCGCGGGGGCTCGAGGCCTTCGCCGGAGTGGAGCGGCGCTTCGAGACCATCGGCCGCTCTCGCGGCGTCTGGATCGTCGACGACTACGGTCATCACCCGACCGAGATTCGCGCCACCCTGGCCGCAGCGCGCGGCCTGCACGATGGCCGCGTCGTGGTGGTCTTCCAGCCGCATCGCTACTCGCGCACGCGCGACCTGCTCGATGCCTTCGGCGCCGCCTTCCACGACGCCGACCAGGTGGTGCTGACGGCGATCTACGGCGCCGGCGAGGACAAGATCCCCGGCATCGACGCCGAGGCCGTGGCCCAGGCGATCCGCGCGCGCGGCCATCGCGACGTGCGGCTGATCGCCGACCTGTCCGAGATCCCCGACGCCCTGGCACCGACCCTGCGCGAAGGCGACCTCGTCCTCACGCTCGGCGCGGGAAGTGTCGGGCGGCTCGGCCCGCGGCTGCTGGCCGCCCTGGCGGCGACGTCGTGATCGGCACCGCCCTCCGTCGCGAGCTTGCGAGCGCGCTGCCCGATGCGGTGGCGTTCGACGCCCCCATGTCGCGGCGCACGTCGCTCCGCGTGGGCGGGCCGGCCGATGCGCTCGCCCTGCCGCCCACCCGCGAGGCCCTGTCGGAGGTGCTGCGCCTTTGTGCCCAGCACGGCGTCCCGCACCGCGTGCTCGGCCGCGGATTCAACACGGTCGTTCGAGACGAGGGGCTCGACGGGGTCGCGATCGTGCTGTCGGCCCTGCGCGACGTCCACGTGGACGAGGCAGGCCTGCTCACGGCCGAGGCCGGGGCGAGCCACGCCGCCATCAGTGCCTGCTGCCGCGACGGCGGTTGGTCGGGGCTCGAGTTCGCGGTGGGCATCCCCGGGACCGTCGGGGGCTGGATCGCGATGAATGCCGGCATCCCCGAGCGCGAGATGGCCGACGTGGTTCGCGACGTCGAGATCGTGCCGGCCGGGGGCGGGCCCTCGCTTCGCCTCGCCGCCAGTGAGCTGGGCTTCCACTACCGCGGGGCCTCGGGGCTTCCCGTCGGGTCCGTGGTGGTGGCGGCCACCTTCGCGCTGTCGCCCTCGACCCCGGCCGCCGTGCGCGCCGAGATGGATCGCCACCTCGCCCACCGTTCGGCGACCCAGCCGCTCGACGTGCCCTCCTGCGGATCGGTGTTCCGCAACCCGCCTGGCGAGCACGCCGGGGCCCTGCTCGACCGCGCGGGGCTCAAGGGCCGCCGGGTCGGTGGCGCCTGCATCTCGGACACCCACGCCAACTTCATCGAGAACCGCGGCGGGGCCAGTGCCACCGACGTCCTGACCCTGATCGACCAGGCGCGTGCGTGCGTGGCCGATCAGAGCGGCATCGCCCTCGAGACCGAGGTGCGGATCTTCGGGCGCCCGGAAGCCCAGCCCGCTGGGGAAGAGAGGACCTGATGCGACGAACCAGGCGACGACGAAGTGCACTGGGCGGACAGACGCGACGCACGCGACGCGCCCCCTGGCTGCTGATGGCCACGGCCGTGGGCTTTGGGGCAGGCGTCGGCTGGAGCCGGCTGCCGGAGGCGGGCGTGGCGCCCACCCCGCGACTGCAGCGGGTGGCGGTGACCGGATCCGAGCGGATCCCGGCCGAAGAGGTCGCGCGCAGCGCCGGCCTGGCGCGGGGTGCGGCACTGTCCTCGGTCGATCTCGGCGACGTGGCCGCCCGCGTGGCCGCGCACCCGTGGATCGCAGGCGCACGGGTCGCGGCGCTGGCTCCCGATCGGTTGCTGGTGGCCGTCGACGAGCGGGAGCCGCGTGCAGTGGCCGGGGGGCCCGGCGCCGAACCGTGGTGGGTGGACGCCTCGGGCACACCGTTCGCGAAGGTGCAGGCCGACGAGATCCGCCTCGCCCGACGCCTGCCGAAGATCGAGGGAGCCGACGACCTCGACCCCGCCCGCGCCCACCCGGCGCTGGCGCAGGCGGTGGTGATGGCCGGCTGGGCGCGCGACCGCGACCTGCCGCGCGTGGACACGGTGGTCGTCGGCGGCGAACCCATGGAGGAGCTGCCGGCGCTCGTGCTCGACACCGAGCACGGGCCGCTGCGCGTGATCCTCGGGCCGACGCCGGAGCCCGAGCAACTGGATCGTGTCGCGCGGCTGCTCGCCGGCGACCTCGCCGAGGTGCACGACGCCTCGGCGCTCGACGTCCGCTTCGGAGCACAGGTGGTGCTGCGGAGCGACTCTGCACCGGAAGGTGCGCAGGACGACCCCGTGCGCGGACGCGCAGGGGCGTGACGGGTCAAGAAGACAAGGGGGGACAGGCATGGCACGCAAGGACGAGCTGATCGTCGGGCTCGACATCGGGACCACGAAGATCTGCGCCGTGGTGGCAGAACAGAAGGAGGACGGCATCGACGTGGTGGGCATCGGCACCCATCCGTCGCGCGGCCTGCGCAAGGGCGTGGTGGTCGACATCGACGCCACAGTCGAGTCCATCAAGCACGCGGTGGAAGAGGCCGAGCTGATGGCGGACTGCGAGATCACCTCGGTGTACGCAGGCATCGCGGGCGGCCACATCGAGGGCTTCAACTCCCACGGCATCGTGGCGGTGAAGGACCGCGAGGTGACCGACGGCGACGTGCGCCGCGTGATCGACGCCGCCAAGGCGGTGGCGATCCCCATGGACCGCGAGGTGATCCACGTGATCCCCCAGGAGTTCGTCATCGACGACCAGGACGGCATCCGCGAGCCGCTGGGCATGAGCGGCGTGCGGCTCGAGGCCAAGATCCACATCGTGACGGCTGCCGTGGCCAGCGCACAGAACATCGTGAAGTGCGCCAACAAGGCGGGCCTCAACGTCGTGGACATCGTGCTCGAGCCGCTGGCCTCGGCCGAGGCGGTTCTCGCCCAGGACGAGCGCGACCTCGGCGTTTGTGTGATCGACATCGGCGGCGGAACCACCGACATCGCGGTGTTCGCCGACGGCTCCATCAAGCACACGTCGGTACTCGGGCTCGGCGGCTACCACGTGACCAACGACATCGCGGTGGGGCTGCGCACGCCGTTCGACGAAGCCGAACGCATCAAGAAGCGCTTCGGCGTCGCATCGGCTCGTTATGTCGGAAGCGACGACGTGCTCTCGGTGCCGAGCGTGGGGGGCCGCCGGCCGCGCGAGGTGTCTCGGAAGATCCTGTGTGAAGTGATCGAGCCGCGCGTGGACGAAGTGCTCACGCTTGCGCGACAGGAACTGGTGAAGGCCGGCCTCGAGCAACGCATGCCTTCGGGCGTCGTGCTCACGGGCGGATGTTCGGCACTGGCGGGCATGAGCGATCTCGCCGAAGAGATCTTCGAGGCGCCGGTGCGACTGGGTACACCGTTCCACGTAGGCGGGCTGCAGGACGTGGTGCGCAGCCCGATGTACGCCACCGGCGTGGGCCTCGTGCTCTACGGCCTGTCGCGAAACCAGGGACGCGGAAGCAGCCGCTTCCGGATCCGGGACGACTCGATCTTCCGGCGCGTGAAGCAGCGCATGCGGGACTGGTTCTACACCGATCTCGACTGATCCGCGGAGCGTGGGCAATGGGGTCCCTGGCGAGTCGTTCGCCAGTCGCAAAATCGAGGCCCAACCCATTGCATTTCCACAGGAAAAGGGTCTACTGTACGAACATCGCATCCGGGGGGTGAGTGGATGCCCAGAAAGCAGCGACCGCGGCAGCCGCGGGACGACAGAGGTACGGGTCGGAGCGGTTCCCGAGGCGGGAACCAGGCATCCGCACCGCCGCCGAGCGAAGAGCTCGATCTGCTCGAAGTGGGGCCCGGCGACAGCGCCGACGACCTGCTCGAGTTCGAGGACGCCGGCGAATTGCAGGCGCGCATCAAGGTCGTCGGGGTCGGCGGAGCCGGGGGCAACGCGCTCGACTCGATGATCTCGGCCGGCCTGTCGGGCGTCGAGTTCGTCGTGGCCAACACCGACGCGCAGGCGCTCCAGCACAAGCTGGCACCCACCCGGGTGCAGCTGGGCGTGGAGGTGACCCGCGGCCTCGGCTGCGGCGCGAACCCCGAGCGGGGCCGCGCGGCCGCGCTCGAGGACCGAGACAAGCTGCGCGACCTGCTGATCGGCTCGGACATGGTGTTCGTGACGGCCGGTCTCGGCGGCGGCACGGGCACCGGCGCGGCGCCGGTGATCGCCGAGGTGGCCCGCGAGATGGGCGCCCTCACCGTGGCCGTGGTGACCAAGCCGTTCCCCTTCGAGGGGCGGCAGCGCATGCGCCACGCCGAGGCGGGGCTCGACGAGCTCCACCGCGTCGTGGACACGCTGATCACGATCCCGAATCAGCGGCTGCTGGCGCTGGCCTCGAAGGACACGCCGATCTCGCAGTCCTTCGTGATGGCCGACGACGTGCTGCTGAACGCGGTGCGCGGAATCTCGGACCTGATCACCGTGCACGGCCTGGTGAACCTCGACTTCGCCGACGTGCGCACGATCATGAACGAAATGGGCATGGCGCTCATGGGCACGGGCATCGGTCTGGGCGAGAACCGGGCCAAGGACGCCGCCTGCGCGGCGATCTCGAGCCCGCTGCTCGAGGACGCCTCGATCGAGGGCGCCCGGGGCGTGCTGATCAACATCACGGGCGGCTCGGACATGACCCTCTGGGACGTGAACGAGGCCTCCACCCTGGTGCAGGAAGCCGCCCACGAGGATGCCAACATCATCTTCGGGGCGGTGATCGACGAGAAGGCCCCGGAGGGCGAGCTTCGCGTCACGGTGATCGCCACGGGCCTCGACGACGAGCGGGCCTGGCGCGAGACCCACGAGCGGACCAGCGCACCCGTGGCCCGGCGCGAGGCCCCGGCCCCGCAGCCGATCGCGGAGCCGATCGCCGAGCCCGAGCCGGCGCCGCTGGCGGTGGCCCCGGAGCCGATCCAGGGTGAACTGCCCTCGGCCGGAGCGGCCGTGTCCGGCGAGGGCGCACAGGACGACTTCCAGTCGCCCTTCGAGGACGAGTACGACGTGCCGGCCTTCATCCGCAAGAGCAGCCGCGTCGAGCCGCTCGCCGACGCAGCCGTCGACACCGAGGACGACGAACTCCCCGCCTTCCTGAGGCGCTCCGCCGACTAGCGGGGACGTTCTTTGCGTACTTCCGTTACGCGAGCCTGACCCAGGGCCCCGTGGCAAGCTGCCGCGGGGCCCTTATCGTCCCGGGCCATGAACCAGCCCCTCGTGCAGCGCGAACGCCGCGGCCCCGTCGCCGTCCTCACCTTTCAGGACCCGGACCGGCTGAATGCCATGACCGAAGCCATGGGTCGGGCCATCTCCGAGGCGGCGGCCGAGGTGGCGCACGAAGACGACGTGCGCGCGGTGGTGCTGACCGGCGCGGGACGAGCCTTCTCGGCTGGCGGCGATCTCGACATGATCGAGCGCATGGCGCGAGACGGCGCCGCCGACCCGGGCGGGCCGGCGCGCCAGGCGCACCGCGACTTCATGCGCCGCTTCTACGGCCTCTACCTCTCGGTGCGCGACATCCCCCAGCCGACGGTGGCCGCCATGAACGGGGCGGCCATCGGTGCCGGCTGCTGTGTGGCCCTGGCCTGCGACCTGCGGGTGGCTGCGCGCGAGGCCAAGCTCGGGCTCAACTTCAACCGCCTGGGCATCCACCCGGGCATGGGCGCCACGTGGCTGCTGCCGCGGCTGGTCGGCACCGCGCGGGCCGCCGAGTTGCTCTTCACCGGGCGACTCGTGAGCGGCGAAGAGGCCGCGGCCATGGGGCTCGCCAACCGTGCGGTCGCCGCCGAGGACACCCTGGCCGAGGCCCTGGCGCTGGCCGACGAGATCGCGGCCTGCGGACCGATCGCCGTCCGCGGCAGCAAGCGCGCCCTCGCGCACAGCGAGAAGGCGACCCTGGCGGAGCAGCTCGACTTCGAGGCATCCGAACAGGCGCTCTGCTACGAGAGCGAGGACCTGCAGGAGGGCCTCACTGCCTCGCGTGAACGGCGGGCACCGCAGTTCCAGGGGAAGTGACCGCGAACCGTCCACGCGGATCGCGAACCGTGGCCCCTAGACGTGAGCCTTCGCCACCAGGAACAGCAGGCCGACGTAGGCCAGCGTGAGCCAGAAGGCCTGGCTCCGGAATGCGCGCGTCAAGCTCCCCCCTCGGCACGACGCACGCCCGATCGGGCGCGTGGGAGTTGCTTTAGCACGGCGCGCACGTACGCGCCCTGCGGCAAATCCCTGATGCACCGCGGCGCCGCCGCCGGTGCGGGCTTGCGAGATCAGGCCAGCGCTTCGACCGGGCCCAGGATCTCGGCGGCGCCGAAGAAATACGCGATCTCGACGCGGGCCGTCTCGGGCGCGTCGGAGCCGTGGGCGGCGTTGCGCTCGATGTCGGTTCCGAAGTCGCCGCGGATCGTGCCGGCCGGCGCCTCTTCCGAGTTGGTGGGCCCCATCAGGTCGCGGTTCTTGGCGATGGCGCCCTCCCCTTCGAGCACGCTCACGACCACGGGACCCGAGGTCATGAACTTCACGAGGTCGCCGTAGAACGGGCGCTCCTTGTGCACGGCGTAGAAGCCGCGGGCCAGCTGCTCGGTGAGGTGGATCTTCTTCATGGCGACGATGGTGAGACCCGCCTCCTCGAAGCGGCGCAGGATCTCGCCGGTGGCACCCGGCTTGGCCACGGCATCGGGCTTCACGATCGAAAGCGTTCTCTCCACGGACACATCGCTCTCCTTCAAGCTCAGAAGCGGCCGCGAAACCTAGGCAAACCCCGCGGCCGATGCGACATCTTGGTTGAGGGTGGGGCTTTGGGGGGCGCCTTCTGCTCGGCTCCGGCGGAGGGACTCGGGGCGTGAGGACGCATGGTCTCCTCGTCCCAAGCCGGCTGCCGTCACTCGTCGCCCCGAAGCATCGTGGAGAGGAGACCCTGCCGATCTCGCCCCGAGTCCCTCCGCCGATGCCGAGCGGTGGACGCCGGCCAAGCCCTCCAATCAACCAAGATGGCCCCCCGACGCCGAGCGGATGACGCCCCCCAAAGCCCTCGAATCAATGAACCAGGATGATCTTGCCGAAGTGCTCGCTCGCCTTCATGGCCCGGTGGGCGTCGGCCACCTGCTCGAGGGGGAGTTCGCGGTCCACCACCGGCCCGATGCGGCCGGCCGCGAGGTCGTCACCGAAGCGCTGCTCGAACCCGGCCACCAGGGCCGCCTTCTCTTCGTCCGGGCGCGCGCGCAAGGTCGAACCCAGGATGCGCAGCCGCCGGGCCACCACGGGGCCGAGATTGATCTCGCCCTTGGCGCCGCCCATCAGCCCGATCAGCACCAATGCCCCGCCCGTGGCGAGACTCGCGAGGTTGTCGGCCAGGTAGGCGGCGCCGATCGAGTCGAGCACCACGTGGGCGCCCTCCCCGTCCGTGGCCTCCCGCACCGCCTCGCGGAACGAGCCCGTGCGGTAGTTCACCGCTGCGTCGGCCCCGAGGTCGAGGCAACGCTGGCACTTCTCGTCGCTGCCGGCGGTCACGATCACCTGCACCCCGGCCGCCCGGGCCAACTGGATCGACGCGGTGCCGATGCCGCTGCCGCCGCCGTGCACCAGCAGGGTGCCGCCGTCGGGCAGGCCCGCCAGCTGGAACACGTTCAGGAAGACGGTGAGGAAGACCTCCGGCACCGCGGCGGCCTCGGCGAGCGAGAGCCGCTCGGGCACCCGCATGGCCGCGCCCGCATCCACCACCACCTGCTCGGCGTAGCCACCGCCTGCGAGCAGGGCCATCACGCGGTCGCCCTCGGCGAAGCGCGTGACCCCGTGGCCGACCTCGGCCACGGTGCCCGCGCACTCGAGGCCGAGCAGTTCCGACGCGCCGGGGGGCGGCGGGTAGAACCCCTGGCGCTGAAGCAGATCCGCGCGGTTCACGCCGCTGGCGGCGACCCGGATGCGGATCTGGCCCTCGCCGAGCGACGGCGCCGGGGCTTCCCCGACCGCGAGGACCGACTCGTCCCCGGCGCCGTTGCAGACGATGGCACGCACGCCCTAGTTGAGCTCCGCGCGACCGTAGTCGAGGATCGTCCGGGCGATGATCAGGTGCTGGATCTGGCCCGTGCCCTCGTAGATGTCCGTGATGCGGACGTCGCGGAACCACTTCTCGAGCAGGTGCTCGCGCGAGATCGCCATCGGCCCGAGCAGCTCGATGCAGCCCTGGGTGATGGTCCGCACGGCCGAGCCACCCTTGGCCTTGCTGATCGAGGCCTCGAGGTTGTTGGGCTGACCCTGGTCCGAGAGCCACGCAGCACGGAGCACCGTCAGCACGGCGGCCTCCTGGAGGGCTTCGAGCTCCTGGAACTTCGCCGCCGCCGCCGAGAGCCCGTGGGTGCCGGCGCCGTAGGACAGATCCACGCCGGCCTCTTCGAGCTGCTCGCGCGTGAAGTCGAGCGCGGCCTGGGACATGCCGAGACCGAAGGCCGCCGTCATCGGGCGGGTCATGTTGAACGTCTTCATGACGCCGCGGAAGCCGCCCGAACCCTGCTTCGGGATCTCCTCCTTGCCGCCGAGCAGGTTGCCCCGCGGAATGCGGCAGTCCTGGAAGACGTAGGCCGCGGTGTCGTCGGCGCGGATGCCGAGCTTCTTCTCCTTGTGGGCGACGATGAAGCCGGGCGTTTCCTTCTCCACCAGGAACGACTTGATGCCCGCACGGCCGGCCGACTTGTCGAGGGTCGCCCAGAGCACCACGCCGTCGCAGCGGCAGCCCGTGGTCACGAAGATCTTCTCGCCGTTGATCACCCACTCGTCGGTCTCTTCGTCGAGGACCGCCGTGGTCTGCACGAGAGAAGGGTCGGACCCGCAGCCCGGTTCGGTGATGGCCATCGACAGCAGCAGGCCGCCGAACTTCTCCTTCTGCTCGTCGGTGCCCGCCGCCGAGAGCGCGGCGTTGCCGAGCCCCACGCCGCGGCCCTTGCGCATGCGGATGGAGTAGTCGCCCCAGGTCTCGGCCATGGTGACCATCATGCCGATGGCACTGGCGCCGGTGTCCTCGGCGCCGCGGCCGCCCATCAGCGACCAGACGCCGGGGTACTGGTCGGCCTCGGGCAGGGCGTCGGGCGGGAAGCCCTCTTCGTTCTCGTCGTACTCGCGGGCATACTTGCGCGCCACCAGCGACTCGGTGCGCACGTAGTCCAGGAGCTTCTTGTCGTTCTCGGAAAGGGTGAAGTCGATCATCTTCGGATCTCCGAAAGAGGGGGAAGAGAGAGGGCGCACGCGACCGGAATGGCGGTCCCGCCCTCGATTCGTCTGTGCCTAGACGGCGGCGATGCCCTCGAGCACCGACAGCGTGCGGGCCGCGCGGTACCAGAGCTCGACCGGGTGCTCCCGGATGAAGCCGTGGCCGCCGAGCACCTGCACGCCGTTGTCGGCGATCTTCATGGCCTCGCGGGCCGCGTAGCTCGAAGCGAACACGGCAGCCTGCGTGGCATCCGCGCCCTGCTCGAGCTGGCTCGCAGCCTTCCACACCAGCCAACGCATGCTGTCGGTCTCGACCTTCATGTCCGAGAGCGTGAAGGCGATGGCCTGCTTCTGGGCGATGGCCTCCCCGAACGCGGTGCGGTCCTTGGCGTACGGAATGCAGTACTCCATCACCGCGCGCGAGAGACCGAGCAGCAGGGCGGCGTTCGCCGTGCGTGTGCTGGCCAGCAGGCGCAGGGCGTCGATGCCGGCGTCGCCACCCAGGCGATCCTCGGCGGCCACCTCCACCCGCTCGAGCTCGAGGCTGACCGTGGGGAGCGCCTTCATGCCGAGATTCTTCTCGACCGGCGAGATCGTGAGACCCGCGGCGTCGCGCGGCACGATGAACGCATCGATGGCAGCCGCCCCGGACTCGGCGGAGTTGCCGTTCCGGGCCACCACCAGGAAGTGCTCGGCGCGATCGCCCAGCACCACGAAGCGCTTGCGCCCGGACAGCACGAAGCCGCCGTCCTTGGGCTCGGCCACCGTCTGCAGGTTGAGCGGGTCGAACGTGGGCGAGGGCTCGATCAGCGCCACCGTCGCGGCGTGGAACTTCGTGCCACAGAACGCGGGCAGGAGGCGCTTCTTCTGCTCCTCGGTGCCGTGGTCGGCCACCGCGAACGCGAACAGCGACGGTGCCGTCGCCGCGATCGCCAGCGCCGGGTCGCCGAACGCGAGCTCTTCGAGCAGCATCGCGTTGGTCACGGGCGAGCGGTCTTCGCCGCCGCCCCCGAGCCCGTCGGGCAGCTGGGTGCTGGTCAGTCCCAGGTCCCAGGCCTGCTGGAGGACGTCCTCCGGCACCTCACTGGTTTCGTCGGCATCGCGCGCGGCCGCGCGGAGCACCTGCTCCGCGAACTCGTGCATGGCCTCGCGAATGACCTCCTGCTCATCGGTCGGTCCGAACGAGATCATCGTGACTCCTTGGGTCCGCCCGCGTCGGATGCGGTCTGCGGCGACGTGCTCGCAGCCATTCCCCCGGCGTGGGCGATCTGGTGGAAGTAGTGGTCCATTGCCTCGCGTCCGCCCTCTTTCGACAGCGTGCCCTGGCGCGCTGCCTCGCGGGCGTCCGCGAACCCCAATGCGACGGCGCACCAGGTGCGCGCGCCCGCCGTGTAGCGGACGTCGGCCCGCTCGGCGAAGCCGCTGCGCACGTCGCAGCTGCCGTCGTGAATGTGAACGGTCCAGACCCCGCCGCCCTCTCCGGTCAGGCGGATCTCGAACGTGACGTCGGCGCCCGCCGCGCGCTCTTCGCGCAGCAGGAACGGCAGCGACTCGACGATCGAAATGGGCGACGTGTCGGTGAAGCGCTCGGTGTCGAGCGCCAGGTCGGCGATGGCGTGGTGCACGTACCAGCGCGCGATCGAAGCGATCAGCGGAGCCAGGTCGCGGCCGCGGTCGGTCACGACGTATCCCCCGCGCCCGCCGCCTTCGGTCGGCTCGACCAGGCCGGCGGCGATCAGCTGACGCAGCCGCGTGCTGAGCACGCGCGGCGCGATGCCCGTGCGGGTGCGCAGCTCCTGGAAACCGCGCGCCCCCGATAGCAGGTGGCGAACCAGCACCAGCTTCCACTTGTCGCCGATCAGGTCGAGCGCGCGGGCGACGGGGTCGAAGACCTCGCCAGGCCGCGGGATCGGTGCGCCGCGGGGCGTCTCGAGCGGGGATGTGTCCAGGGTCGTGGACATCGATTCAGTATCTAGAGGATACTGACCCCCGTGTCAAAGAGGGACTCGGAGTCACTCTCCAGACCCCGGTGAGCGAGCCGCTCAGCGCCTTGGAGCGATCGGCCCCGCGGGGTATGCTGCGGTCGGTCGGAGGTGGACGGAGGACCGCTGGCGGGCAGCCATCGCCCGCGGGAGGAAAGTCCGGGCTCCATAGGGCAAGGGAGGTCGCTAACGGCGACCCGGGGCGACCCGAGGGAAAGTGCCGCAGAAACCACACCGCCGATGGCCCGCCTCCGGGTGGGCACAGGTAAGGGTGAAATCGTGGGGTAAGAGCCCACGCGCGACAGCCGGGTGACCGGCGGCGGGGCAAACCCCTCCCGGAGCAAGCTCGAATAGGGACGTCGGATCGAGCGGCCCGCTCGATGGGCGAGAGCCCAGGACGTCCGGGTGAGAGCGCTCGAGCGGCGCAGCAATGCGTCGCCTAGAGGAATGGTCCTCGCCGGCGGCTCGGGCGACCGACCGCCGGAACAGAACCCGGCTTACAGTCCACCTCCGGCCCGCCGACCCGCGCGCATCTGCGGCCCACAGCCGGGTGCCTGCGCGGCGCGGCTCAGGCCATGTCGCGTCGGAAGCACCGCACCCGGCTACGGCGTGCCGGGTCGTAGCCGTGCCACTTCTCGACGGGGATCGCGTCCGGCGACACGGCGGTGAAACCATTGCGCTCGAAGAACGCACCGACCCGGTTCGAGGTGGTGCAGGCGTAGACGTAGGCGTAGCCGAGGGCGCGGGCGCGCTCGACTGCAAAGCCCACCAGCGACACCCCGACCCCTTCTCCGAGGAAGCGCGTCAGCGTGTAGAGCGAGGCGATCTCGCCCGAGCGTCCATCGCCCCCGGGCAACAGGGCGCCGAGCCCGGCCAGGTGGCTCCCCTCCACGAACGCGCCGAAGCCGCTGGCGAGCACCGCCTCCACCGAGTCCTCGCTACGGGGCGCCAGGTAGCCCTCGGAGACACCGCGCGACACCAGGTCGCAGGCGGCGTCGTAGTCGTCCACACCGAGTGCGCGCACGTCCATGTAGCGCTCGCGGGTGAAGAGCGTCCCAGAACCCGCGTACGTGAAGAGCTCGGCGTCGAGTCCCTCGGCCGAGCAGACGTTCACCGCGGGCACGCCCGCCTCGAGCATGCGCTCGATGCCGAGCCAAAGCGGCACGCGCTCGCGGCTGGCGAGGCCAGCACCCTCCCCCGCCAGCAGCTGGTGCAGCTCGGCCTGATGAACGAACGAGAGCCGCTCGTCGCCGGCAGCCCGCAGCCCGCCGGCCGGGTCGAGCCACACGATCTTGAACAGCCCCAGCCGCAGCGCGAGGGTCTGGCAGGCCACGGCAAAGTCGGCGGCGGCAGAGGCGTCGATTCCCACGACGGCGGCCTCACGCAGTCTCCGGCCGACGCTTCCGAGCAACGGCTCGGTTCCCGACGAGAGCGGATCGTCTGGGACCAGCTCGGCGAGCGCCCGGGGCGACTCGGCGATCAACACCGCGCGCGCTCCGGCATCGCGGAGCTCGGCGAGCACGGGTTCGAGCGCGCGGCCTCGCGCATCGTCCTCTTCCCCGGGCAAGGCAACCGCCAGGGTGCGCCCACGAAACTCGCGGCGATAGAACTCGCGCTCCGAGAAAACCGCGCCGGCACCGGCGCGTTGCGCCTCCACTGCGCCCTGCGCGCGGGTCCGCGGCCCTTCGCCCTCCACCGGCGCGCTGCCGCGTCGTGCCTCACTCACGGCCCGATTGTCGCGGATCGGTCCCGATCCGGGTATGGTGGCCGTCGCATGGACCCCATGGGCTGGTTCACGCTTCTGGTCCTGGCGGTCGTCGTCGGGGGCATGCTGCGCGAGGTCGCCGCGCCGGACCTCATCGTCATGGCCGGCCTGTTCGCGCTCGCCGCGGTGGGGGTGCTCAACCCGACCGAGACATTCCAGGGCTTCGCGAACCCGGCCGTCGCGACCATCGGTGCCCTGTTCATCGTCTCGCGCGGGCTCCGCGAGACGGGGGTGCTGCACGAGGCCGTGGTCCGCCTGTTCGGGCGTGCCCGTTCGGAGGCGGGCGCGATGCTGCGAATGTGCCCCCCCATGGCGGCCATGTCGGCCTTCCTGAACAACGCACCGATCGTGGCGATGATGACCCCCGTGGTGATCGACTGGTGCCGCCGCCACGGGCACTCGCCCAGCCGATTCCTGATCCCGCTGTCCTACGCCACGATGCTCGGCAGCACGACCACGATGATCGGCACCAGCGTGAATCTGGCCGTGGCCGGTCTGCTGCTCGAGCGCGACATGCCCGAAATGGGCTTCTTCGAGCTGGCGCCTGCGGGCCTGGCCATCGCGGCCGTGGGGCTGGTCTACCTCCTGCTGGTGGCCCCGCGGCTGCTGCCCGATCGCCAGTCGTTGGGCGATGCGCTCGGCGAGCGCCGCCGCGAGTACACAGCCGCCATGCGCGTGGAGGAGGGCTCCCGGCTGGACGGCCAGACCATCGAGGAGGCAGGGCTCCGCCACCTGCCCGGCCTCTTCCTCGTGGAGATCGACCGTGATGGCGGCAGCATCTCTCCCGTCGGGCCGAGCGAGGTGCTGCGCGGGGGCGACCGGCTGGTCTTTGCCGGGGTCGTGTCCACCATCGTGGACCTTCAGCGGCTGCCCGGCCTGCGGCTCGACACCGACGACGATGCGGCGGGAGTCGACCGCCGCCTGATCGAGGCGGTGATCTCGGCCTCCTCGCCGTTGATCGGCAACAGCGTCCGCGACGCGAACTTCCGGACGGTGTACGACGCCGCCGTGGTCGCGGTACATCGCAACGGCGAGCGCGTGGGCGGCAAGATCGGCGAGATCGTCCTGCGGCCCGGCGACACGCTGCTGCTCCAGGCCGGCGAGGGCTTCAGTCGCGCCCATCGCAACAGCCCCGACTTCTACCTGGTGAGCGAGCTTCCCGACAGCCAGCCGCTGCGCCGCAGCAAGGCGAGCCTCGCGCTGATCATCCTGGCGGGCATGGTGGGGGTCGTGGTGGCGGGCGTACTGCCGATCTCGATCGCCTCGTTCATCGCGGCCGGCGCGCTCGTGCTCACCCGCTGCATCAACGGGCCCACGGCGCGGGCCAGCGTCGACTGGTCGATCCTGATCGTGATCGGCGCGGGCTTCGGCATCGCCCTCGGGATGGACAAGACCGGAGCGGCCGACGGCGTGGCCCGCCTGCTGGTGGGATCGGCCGGCGAACTCGGGCCCCTCGCCACCCTGGCCGCCGTCTACGTCGTGACGCTGCTGCTCGCCGAGATGCTGCACCACGCGGCCGCCGCGGCGATCGTGTTTCCCATCGCGGTCTCCGCGGCCGCCCAGGTCGGGGCCGATCCTCGCGGTTTCGTGATGGCGGTGGCGCTCGCAGCGACCTGCGCCTTCGCGAACCCGACCACCTACCAGACCCACCTGATCGTCTACGGGCCCGGCGGCTACCGCTTCCGCGACTTCGTCCGGGTGGGGCTGCCCCTCGACATCCTGTGCGGAATCACGGCCCTCGTCATCGTGCCCTGGTGGTGGGGCCTCTAGCCCCCCAGGGGAGCCAATCCCAACGATCTCGAGATTGGCGAGCCACCTTCGTGCCCCAGCGGGCCACGTTCAAGGGGTAGGCGCGCGCTTCGAGCCCCAGGATGGGGCCGCAGAACGCGCCGTCGAGCGCCGGGGGCAAATTCTCCCGGGCCTCGGTGGTTTCACGCAGGGAGAGTCGAGATGATGGCGCCCCATGCGCCACATTCTTCGCAGGTCGCGAAGAAAGTAGTGGAAAAACGGGGGCTGCCGTTGGAAGATACCGTGCCGTTTCGGGCAGGCTGCGAGGCAGGATCCGACCTCGGCTCCACGAGGGCGGCCGCTCCTGGGCAGTGTGACCAACGGTCATGGCGGGTGAGAGCCGCGGGCCTTCCCGCGGGATACGGAGTCCGATCCATTCCGATCGCCAAGACCTCCGCAGTGATGGCGCGCCCAGCGACGTCGATCGCTCGCACCAGCCGCCTTTGTCCAAGTTCCATGAGCAAGAACCCGCGGGGTGAACTCGCGTGGAATCGAGGAGAGAGTTGAAGTTGGGAGACAAGCAGGGGGCCGGAGCGGCCCAGGCAAACCCGCAGGCACCCCGTGGTGCAGCGCCTGCCGTACCCGCAGAAGAGCTCGACGCCAGCCGCGATCGGCGGCCGCTCGAGTCGTACTTCCAGGAGATCGGCGGCACCCGGACGCTCAAGCGCGAGGAAGAAGTCGTCCTCGCAAAGGAGTTGGAGTCGGCGACGGCGGCCCTGCGCCTCGCGCTCTATGCCGTACCCGCTTCCGCGCGACACGTCGTGCGGCGCTGGGACCAGCTGCGCGCGCTGTCGCACACGGGCGCCAAGCTGTCCGAGTCGGTCGGCGACGAAGAGACCGGTGAGATCGCGGCCCGGGTGGAACGCAGCGTCGAGAAGCTGCGCCGCCACCTGAAGCGCCGGGACGGCCTCTTCGGCGTTCGCGGCACCACCCAGGCGCAGCTCGACCGCATCGACAAGAACATCTCGAAGGAGCTCGAGAACGCACAGCTCTCGCTGGCGCTGCTCGCGGAGCTGCGAGAGAACGTGCGCCAGCTGTCGCGGTCGGGACGCCGTGCTCGCCGCGGGACGAAGCGACTGGGCGAGATCGAGACCGAGGCGGGCCTCGAGAAGGACCAGCTGTTCTCGCGGTGGGGCGACGTCGAGGACGCGCACGACCGCATGACGGCGGTCAAGAATCGCTTCATCGAGCACAACCTGAAGCTCGTCGTCGCGATCGCCAAGGACTACCGCAACCTCGGGCTGTCGTTCCCGGACCTGATCCAGGAGGGCAACCTGGGCCTGATCCGTGCGGTCGAGAAGTTCGACCACCGGCGCGGGTTCAAGTTCTCGACCTACGCCGTTTGGTGGATCCGCCAGGCTCTGGTGCGGGCGATCCAGAACCACTCGCGCACGATCCGGCTGCCCTCGCACGTGCACGACCGCCTGCAGCGCAGCCAGCGCGTGAAGGCCGAGCTCACCGGCAAGCTGGGTCGCGAGCCCACCGTGGCCGAGCTGGCACCGGCGCTCGGCACCGACACGGACGCCCTCGAGGCGCTCGACCGGCTGTCGCGCGAGGCGATCTCGCTCGAATCGTCGGTGGCCGGTACCGAGAAGCGGCTCGAGGATTTCGTCCCCGACCCGTCGTCCTCGCGGCCCGATGGCGGCATCGACGGCGACCGCATGCGCCTGGGCGTGGGCCACCTGATCGGCGCCCTATCCGATCGCGAGCAGCTGATCCTGCGGCTGCGCTACGGGCTGGGCGGCGAAGAGGAGCACACCCTCGAGCAGATCGGCCAATCGCTGGGGCTCTCGCGCGAGCGCGTGCGCCAGCTCGAGGCCCGGGCGCTCAAGAAGCTGCGCGACCAGAAGGACGCCCAGCATCTGCACCCGGTGCTCGAGCCCTGATCGGCGCGCCGATCGCCTGAAAGACCACGGGCCCGGGGATCCACCCCCGGGCCCGTTCTCGTTCCGGCTTCAGCGCGGGCGTCTACCCGGCCAGGGCCAGGTAGGCGAGGAAGCTCGCTCCGGCGGCGAAGGCGTACCAGGCGAACAGGTGGAAGCGCCGGTCGCGAAGCAGACGCACGAAGAGCCAGAGCGCTGCCAGGCCCGAAGCCAGCGCGACCGCGCCACCGATCAGGCAGGCCCGCACGACCTCGGGCGAGGCCGCCTGGGCGTCGGGCAGCGCCAGGATCGCGGCCCCGGAGATCGCGGCCACCGCCATCAAGAACGAGAACTCGGTGGCGGCCATGGGCGCGAGGCCCAGCGCCATACCCGCCGCCACGGTGGTGCCGCTGCGCGAGATGCCGGGCACGATCGCCAAGGCCTGAGCGAAGCCGATGCCCAGCGCCTGCCCCCACGAGGGCTCTTCCAGGGTGCCGGTATGCACCGTCCTCTTGGTCGTGAGCAGGATCGCCCCGGTCCCGAGGAGTGCGACGCCCACCAGCGCGGGGTTGTCGAAGGCCGCCTCGACGGTGTCCTTCAGCAGCAGGCCCACCGCCACGGCGGGCAGGGTCGCCACCACCAGCTTGGCGGCGTAGCGCAGGGCCGAGGCGTCGCGCCGCAGCACACCGCCGATCAGTTCGAAGATGCGCGCCCGATAGAAGAGCAGGATGGCGCCCAGTGTCCCGACGTGGACGGCCACCTCGAACAGGATGCCCTCCCCCACGCCGCCGAGCAGGGTCTCCCCGATCACCAGATGGCCCGAACTCGAAACGGGCAAGAACTCGGTCAGGCCCTGGATCAGCCCGAGCCAGACCGCACGCAGCGATTCCAACGACTCCTCCTCGGCCCGCGGGGGCCCGACTTCGCGACGCGGAGCCTACGGCGCCTCGGCGCCCAGGGCGACGGGGGCCGGGGGCGGATCGGCTGCCGGCTCACGCGCCCCACCCCGCAGCCGCTCCACGGCCAGATAGACCGAGGGCACCACGAAGAACGTGAGGATCGTGGAGAAGAACATGCCGCCCACCACCGCGATGCCCAGGGGCGCGCGGCTCTCGCCGCCGGCGCCCAGGCCGAGGGCGATCGGGAGGATGCCCATCATGGTGGCCAGCGCGGTCATCAGGATCGGCCGGAACCGGGTCCGCGCCGCTTCGTGGATCGCTTCGCGCAGCGCCATGCCCTGGGCCCGGAGCTGGTTCGCGAACTCGACGATCAGGATCGAGTTCTTGGTCACGAGCCCGACGAGCATCACCAACCCGATCTTGCTGTACAGGTTGAGCGTGCCTGGGACCCGCACGAGACCCTGCTGGTGCAGGTGCCCCACCAGCATCAGCGCCACCAGCGCGCCGGTGAACGAGAGCGCGACCGCCACCAGGATGGTGAGCGGGTGCACGAAGCTCTCGAACTGCGCGGCGAGCACCAGGTAGACGACGAGGATCGCGAGGGCGTAGGCGAAGGCCAGCGCGTTGCCCGACTCGATGAACTGCTCGGACTCGCCGGAGAAGGTCACGCGGTAGCCCTCCCCCTCCGGAATCACCTCCTCGGCGATCTGCTTGGCGACCCGCAGGGCCTCGCCCTGGTCGGCGCCGCTCCCCAGCCGCGAGCTGATGGTGACGGCGCGGCGCCGGTCGAAGTGCGGAAGCGCGCGGGGCGCGACGGTCTCTCGGGCCCGCACCACCGACGTGAGCGGAACCAAGCCGCCATCGCGGCCCTTCACGTAGAGCAGCAGCAGGTCGCGCGGCGTCGAGCGCGCCTGCCGCGGGAGCTGGAGCATCACGTTGTAGGTCTCGCCGCCGAGCTTGAAGGTCGAGACGTCGAGCCCGCCGAGCAGGATCTGCAACGTGGTGGCGATGTCGCGCACCGAAACGCCCAGGTCGCTGGCGCGCTCCCGGTCGATCTCGACCTCGAGCTGCGGCTTGTTCATGTAGAGGTCGGTGTTCACGCCCTTGAACCGCCCATCCTCCTCCATGCGCCGCACGATCTCGCGCGAGTGCGCCTCGAGGGGCAGCAGCTCGGGCCCCTGCAGCACCATCGAGACCGGGGAGCCGCGGAACCCGCGCAGGGGCGACGGGTTGAAGACGAACCCCTTGATCCCAGGGACGTCGGCCAGGCGGTCGCCGAGGTCCTGCACGATGTCCTGCTGCGAGCGATCGCGCTCGGCCTGGGGCACCAGGGACGTCCAGAGGAAGCCCTGGTTCACGAGCCCGGGTGTCCCGATCCCCAGGGACACCACGGAGAAGACGCGCTCGATCTCGGGCGTATCGATCGCCATCTGCTCGGCCTGGCGGTGGTAGCGGTCGGTGTACTCGATGGTGGCGCCCTCGGGCGCCTCGGTGATCGCCAGCACCGTGCCCCGATCGGCCGTGGGGATCAGTTCCTGACCGATCTGCGGGTAGAGCAGCCCGCCCGCCGCGACCCAGAGCAGGCCCACCGCCACGGTGAGTCCGGGGCGCCCCAGGACGCCGTCGAGGAGCTTCGCGTAGCGCGCCGAGAGCCGGTCGAAGACATTGGCCAGGCGCTGCTTGAGGGGGCTCTCCTGCACGCCTCCACGCAGCACCCGCGCACACAGCGCCGGCGAGAGCGTAAGCGCGACGAACCCCGAGATCAGCAGGGCCGAGCCCACCGTCACCGCGAACTCGCGGAACAGGCGTCCCGCCGTATCGGTCAGGAACGTGAGCGGCACGAACACCGCCACCGCCGACACGGTGGCGGCCACCACGGCGAAGGAGATCTCCTTCATGCCGCGGCGCGCGGCCTCCTTGGGGGGCACGCCCGACTCGACCCAACGCGTGATGTTCTCGAGCACCACGATCGCGTCGTCCACCACGAGCCCGATCGCGAGGGTCATGCCCAGGATCGTGAGCGTGTTGATGGTGAAGCCCGTGAAGTAGAGGACGGCGAAGGTGCCGACGATCGAGACCGGGATCGCGACGGCCGGGATGATGGTCGCGCGGGCGCTGCGCAAGAACAGGTAGATCACCAGCACGACCAGCACGATCGCCTCGAAGATCGTGCGCGAGACGTCGGAGATGGACTCTTCGATGAACCGCGAACCGTCGTAGGCGATGTCCAGCCGGACGCCTGGTGGTAGCTCGTCGGCCAGCGCCGCCACCTCGGCACGAACGGCGGCAGCCACTTCCAGGGTGTTCGCCTTCGACTGCTTGACGACGCCGATGCCCACGCCCGGTGCACCGTTGAATCGCACGATCTTGCGCTCGTCTTCCGGGCCGACCTCGACCCGCGCCAGGTCGCGCAGGCGCGCGGGCTCCCCCCCGACGGTCGCCACGATCAGGTCCTCGTAGCCCTGCACCGTGCGCAGCTCGCCGAGGCTTCGCACCGTGTACTCGCGATCGGTCCCCTCCACGCGTCCGGAGGGCAGGTCCACGTTCTCGCGTTCGAGGGCGGCCACCAGATCGGCCACCGTCAGGTTGTGGGCGACGAGCTGATCGTTCTCGACCCAGATGCGCATGGAGTAGCGGCGCTCGCCCGACACCATGGTGTCGGCCACGCCCGGGAGCTTGCCCAGACGGTCGGCGACCTGGGTCTCCATGATCCGCGAGAGCTCGATCTGGTTGCGGTCGGGAGACGAGAGCCCGAGCCACAACACGGGCCAGGCGTCCCCGTCGCGCTTGGCCACCATCGGATCGTTCACCTCTTCTGGCAGTCGCCCGCGGGCACGCGCCACGCGGTCGCGAACGTCGTTGGCGGCCGCTTCGACGTCACGGCCGAGGTCGAACTCCACGGTCACCTGCGAGACCTGCTCGCGCGAGACCGACACGACGTGCTTCACGCCCTCGATCCCGATCAGCTGGTCTTCGAGGGGCTCGGTGACCGAGGTCTCCACCACCTCGGCAGCTGCGCCCGGAAACACCGTGGTGACCGAGACCACCGGCGGGTCCACGTCGGGAAGCTCCCGGTTCGAGAGCCGCGTGAGGGCGAGCAGCCCGAACAGCACGATCACCACCGACATCACGGTGGCCAACACCGGGCGCTCGATGCAGACCTCGCTGATCCTCACGAGGCGTCTCCCCCGGCGGGGCGATCCTCGTCTGTCTGATGCGCGGTGCTGGCATCGGTCGGCGGCTCGGCCGCGACCGAAGCCGCGGGCACCGCGCGCACGAGCTCGCCGTCGGAGACCTTGTGGACGCCGCTCGAGACCACCACCTCGCCGGGGGCGAGGCCCTCGGTGATCTCGACCAGGCCCTCCTGCCGGAGGCCCACGACCACGGGGCGCGCCGCGACGCGCTCCTCTCCGTCGACCACCCAGACGCGCGTGCCCTCGAGGCCGAAGACCAGCGCCGACTCGGGGATCCGCAGCGCGTCGTCGCGATTGGCGATCTCGGCCTCGATCTCGGCGAACAGCCCCGGGCGCAACCGCTGGTCGGGGTTGGGGATCCACGCCTTGACCTGAACCCGCCGCGCCTCGGCATCCACCGAGGGCGAAACGAAGTAGACCTCTCCGGGGAAGAGGTCATCGGGGTACGGCGCCACGCGAACGTTCACCGGCGCGCCCACGCGCACGATGCGAAGCGCGCTCTCGGGAAGCGCGAAGAGCAGCTGGAGGCGATCGATCGCGTCGATGCGCACCATCTCGGTCTGCTCGCGAAGCGCCTCGCCGGGGGCCACCAGCAGCGCGCCGACCACGCCGTCGAACGGCGCTCGCATCGTCATGCGCGAGAGGTCCACGCGCACGCGTTCGACGCGTGCGGCCGCCACGTCGCGTTCGGCCGCGGCCCGCTCGAGCTCGGCCTCGGACGCGACGTTGCGGCTGACCAACGCCTTGCGGCGGCCATAGGTGGCCTCGGCCAGAGCCAGCTCGGCGAGCGCCTCCTGGAGGATCGCCTCCTCCTCGTCGTTGCGTAGCTGGAACAGCGCCTGGCCCCGCTTGACCTGGGCGCCCTCCTCGAACGCGATCGACTCCAGCACGCCTTCGCGCTCGGTCTTGAGCACCACCGTTGCGGCGGCCGCGAGCTGGCCCGGGATCTTCACCACGTTGCGCAGCGGGCCGGGCTCGACCCGCATCACCTCGACCACCGGCCGCGGCCGATCCGAGCCGCCCCGGGACTCGGGCTCCGCCCCACAGCCCAGCACGGCCAGAAGCGCCAGGCAGGTAAGCGCCGCGACGGCCCCCGGGCACATCCGCTTGGGGCCATGGACCGGGCCTCGCCGCGATGGGTGGAACGGAACGCGCCGGTCTTGCCGGGGAGCGGGCATCCGGCGAGGTTAGCCCGTCCCCGATCGTTGGCGTTCCCGCCCGGGACGGGGAACACTCCCGCGCCCCGGAGGATCCCCATGCGCGAAGGCCCCGTGATCGCCTGCCTCGACCTGGAGGGCGTCCTCGTCCCCGAGATCTGGATCGGCGTGGCCGAGCGCAGTGGCGTGGACGACCTGCGGCTCACGACCCGCGACATCCCGGACTACGACGAGCTGATGACCCGAAGGCTCCAGATCCTGGACGAGCACGGGCTCGGGATGCCCGACGTCCAGGCGGTGATCGCCACGCTCGAGCCCCTGCCCGGCGCGGCCGCCTTTCTCGATTGGCTGCGCGAGCGGCTCCAGGTCGTGATCCTGTCCGACACGTTCTACCCCTTCGCCAAGCCGCTCATGAAGCAGCTCGGCTGGCCCACGATCTTCTGCCACTCGCTCGACGTGGACGCGAACGGGCGCATCACCGCCTACCGGCTGCGTCAGCCCGACCAGAAGCGCAAGGCGGTTCAGGCGTTCCACGGGCTCGAGTTCCGCACCATCGCCGCAGGCGACTCGTACAACGACACCACGATGCTGGCCGAGGCCGACGCTGGCATCCTGTTCTGCCCGCCGGACAACGTGGTGCGCGAGTTCCCGCAGTTCCCGGTGACGAACGACTACGACGCGCTACGCGCCGAGTTCGAGCGTGCGATGGCGACGCTCGGCTAGCCCGCAACACCGCCGCCTCGGCTAGCCCGCGGCGGCCGCGCTGGCCTGGGTCGGCGCCCCGGCGTCGCGTACGAGATCGAGCTTGAACATCCGCAGGCCGGCGGGCTGGTAGGTGAGGACCAGCGCGCGCCGATCGGACTCGGAGCGATTGGGCTCGGAGCCGTGCACGGTGTGGGGGCTGAAGAAGACCAGGCTGCCCGCCGGCACGGCTGCGGGGACCTGGGCCTCGAGATCGATGACATCGGGGTGCGTGAACAGCGGTCCGAGCACCCCGTCCCCTTCGCGACCGGGCAACATGCCCTGGCGGTGGCTCCCGCGAATCACGCGGAAGCACCCGTTGTCCTCGCCGGCATCGTCGAGCGCCAGCATCACGTTGGGCAATTGGTCCAGGTGGTCGCAGAAGTGCGCCCAATACGGCGAGTCCTGGTGCCAGCCGAAACGCGAGCCCTCGCGGGGTCGCTTCAGGTTGAGCTTGTCGGTGAAGATGGCGACCCGCTCGGTGCCCACGAGGCCACACATCGGCACGACGATCCGGGAATCGTCCACCAGCGCCTCGAAGGCGTCGTCGATGTGGTGGAACGGCTCGATGACGCGAATGGTCGTGGAGCCGGCCGCGTGCTCCATCTGCACCGTGGAATCCCGGTCGGCGACCGGGGTTTCCACGTACTGGTTTCCGTCGATCGCATAACGATCGTGGCCGTGGGGAAGCGCCCGCTCGGTGCGTTCCACCACGCGTTCCGCCGCGGCCTGCAGCATGCGCAGCTCGTCCGCGTCGAACGCCGCGCGGCGGATGAAGAAGCCGTCCTCACGCCACGCGCGCGATTCCGCCGCGGTCAGTGCCAGGTCGCGCGCCTGCATGTCGCTCCGTGTCATGGCCGGCGATTGTGAACGAAAGCGCGCAGCGCTGCCAGCACCGGCGCGCCCCACCGCCCCGGCTCGGATTTCACCAAAACGGCACGATTCCGGGCTTTTACATGAGTTTTACAGGCCGAACCCGTCGCTCGCCGAGGAGGTTCGTATGTTCCGCTGCGTCTTCTAGAGGAGATGTGATCGCGATGGCGAACCCCGCTTCGACGGCCCCCGGATCGACTGCCCACAAGGAACCGCAGGGCACCCAGAGCGAATTCACGCGAGCCGATGGCTGGCTCACGCGCACCGACATGCTCTCGCGCAGCATCTACTGGGGCATCCACGCGGCCAGCCTGCTGGTGTTCGTGGTGGGCGCACCGCTGGAAGCCGTGCTGCTGTGCGTGGCGACCTACTCGATCCGCGTATTCGGCATCACTGGCGTCTATCACCGCTACTTCTCGCACAAGGGCTACAAGACGAGCCGCGTCTTCCAGTTCGTGCTCGCCTTCATCGGCACCATGGCCACCCAGAAGGGCCCGCTGTGGTGGGCCAGCACGCACCGCCGACACCACCGCTACAGCGACCAGGAAGGCGACCCCCACTCGCCCGTGCGCGACGGATTCTGGTACGCGCACCAGGGCTGGATCTTCGACGACAAGTGGGGCGGGACCAACATGGAGGGCATCCGGGACTACGCGAAGTACCCGGAACTCGTCTGGCTGAACCAGAACCACATGGTCGGGCCGATCACGCTCGCCGTGATCTGCTACCTGGTCGCCGGCTTCCCCGGTCTGGTTTGGGGCTATGCGCTCTCCACCACGCTGCTGTGGCACGCCACCTACTCGATCAACTCGCTGGCGCACAAGTTCGGCACCCGCCGCTACGAGACCAAGGACGACAGCCGCAACAACTGGTTCCTGGCGCTCATCACCTTCGGCGAGGGTTGGCACAACAACCACCACTACTACATGGCGTCGGCCCGCAACGGCTTCCGCTGGTGGGAGTACGACTTCACGTACTACATCCTGCGCGCGCTGGCGGCCGTGGGCCTGGTCTGGGACCTGCGCGAGCCGCCCCGCTCGGTGGTCTACCCGACCCAGGAAGAGGACCTGCCGAAAGCCGCCTGAGCCGAACGCGGGGCGTCGGCGCGGCTAGCTGCGCGCAACCGGCAGCACGATCTCGATCCGGCTGCCCCGGGGCGCGTCCACGGCGCGCACGCGCCCGCCCGCCGCTCGCATTGCGGCGTCCACCGCGGCGATCTGCAGTGCCCGCCCGTGCGGCGTCTCGCCGCGCGCAGCCGGCTCGGCCGGGGCACCCGGATCCGTGAGCGTGAGCAGCAGCTTGCGGTCCTCGCGCACCGCCCGCAGGCGCACGTGGCCCTCCGCTCCCGCGGCCTCGACCGAGGCCAGAAGCAGCGCCACCAGGCCGTGATGGGCGATGTCTGCATCGGCCCGCACGTCGGGCAGACCTCGCCCCTTCGGCACACTCAGGCGCTGATCGACCGGGACCACGTCTCCAAGCCCGCGCGAGACGGCGGCCAGCAGGTCTGCCGTGCCCACGGGCCGGCGCTCGACCGAATCGGGTGAGACCAGCGGTCGCACCAGCGCCAGCAGCGCGCCGGCATGGGCGACCATGCGCTGCTGGTCGCGCGCCAACGCCATCCGGTCGGGGACGTCGCGCTCCCCCCCGAGCACGTGCGCCGTGAGCCGGATGCCGGCCATCAGGTTGCCGATCTCGTGGCATAGGGGCCGCACCAGGTCCGACGGGCCGCGCACACTTCGTATCGCCACGGGGCCAGCATACCGGCCACGCCCTCCAGTCGTCAGGCCAGCCAAGACGTCGGGCGGCCGGTTTCAACCCCGGGCGAGGCCGCGCTCGAACGCGCGCACATCCACGACGCGGCCCTGTTCGCGTGCGCGTTCGGCGGCGAAGCCCAGCAGATGGCTCTGGAGCGAGACCGAGCCCGAAGCCCGCACCGCGTCGGGCCGGCCTTGGGGCGCGACCTCGGTGAAGTGCTCGAGCAGGCCCTCGTCGCCCCCGTAGTGGTCCAGCCCCGACGCGGCGACCTCGTACCGCTCGACGCCGAGCACGCCGTGGCGCGTGACCTCGAGCGTGCCCCGCTGCAACACCCCGCGCAGCTCACCGCGCGTGCCCGCCAGGTGGATCGTGCGGCGCTCTTCGGAGGCGTGGCCATGCAACGTCACCGAGCCCGTGTGCCCCCCCTCGAACGTCACGAGGGTCTGCTGGTGGTCGGCCACGTCGTTGTCGCATCGATAGACGCAGCGGCCGTAGCGGCCCGTCTGCAGCGCACGTCTTCGCGCATCTCGCGAGGGATCGGGCCCCAGGTCCGCCCAGGGCCAGTGACGGGCCAGGTCGTCGTCGACACCCAGGTAGAAGCGCTCGGCATCGTGGGGGCAAGCGGCCTGTGCCGGGCAGCCGTCGGTGCAGCGGGCCGGCGCATCCGCGGGCGCCTGCTCCGCGCGGTAGTGCAACAGGCTCCCGGCCGAGGCGACCGACACCGGGGACGCCGCGGCGAACCAGACCAGCAGATCGAGATCGTGGCACGACTTCGCCAGCAGGATCGGCGCGGCCTCTTCGCGCCGCCGGAACTTGCCACGCACGTAGGAGTGGGTCATGTGCCAGTAGGCCACGTGCTCCTTGAGATCGAGATGCACGAGGTCGCCCAGCACGCCGCTGGCGAGGATCTCGGCCACTTTCTGGTAGAAGGGCGTGTAGCGGAGCACGTGGCCGATCTGGAGCAGGCGCCCGGCGCGCTCCGCAGCCTCCACCACGCGGACGCACTCGGCCGGGTCCGGCGCGATCGGCTTCTCGAGAAGCAGGTCGTAGCCCGCCTCCAGCGCCACCAGCGCGGGCTCGGTATGCAGCATGTCGCCCGTGGCGATGATCGCGACCTGGGCCCGGCGGGGCCCGGCCAGCAGGGCGCGCCAGTCGTCGAACACGGCTTCACCCGAAAGGCCGTGCTCGTCGGCTGCCGCGGTGCGCCGCGCGGGGTCCGGCTCGGCCAGGGCCGTGATCCGCAGGCGTTCGGGGTTGCGCCGCGCATAGGCTCCGTAGGTGAACCGGCCCCGGTTGCCACATCCCACCAGCACGGCCTCGACCACGCCTCACCTCCCCACCGGGTGAATCCCCCGGCGTGCCCGGTATGTTACGGGCGCCATGGCCGAGAACGAAACCGAAGACCGATCGCCCGGAGGCGCCGAGCCGGCGGACCTCGCGGTCCGCATGAGCCAGAGCCTGGGCATCGGCCGCTACCAACGGCACATCTTCCTGTGCACGCACGGGGACTGCGCCCCGGGAGACTCCGCCAAGGAGAGCTGGGCGTTCCTCAAGAAGCGGCTTCGCGAACTCGGGCTCGCCGAGGCCGAGCGTGGGGTGTTCCGAAGCCAGGCCAACTGCCTACGCATCTGCCGCGACGGCCCGATCGCCGTGGTCTACCCCGAAGGCACCTGGTACCGGCACTGCACGCCCGACGCACTCGAGCGCATCGTCCAGGAGCACCTGATCGGGGGGCGCCCGGTCGAGGGGCTGCGCTTCGCCGACAACCCGCTCCCCGCACCGACCGGCGACGGAGCCGGGTGACCGGGCCGGGGCCCGCGACGGGGTGAGGACCGCCCTTCTCCGCGGGCGCGATCACCTGGAGATCGGCGCACTCGAGGTCGTGGCCGAAGGGGCTGCGGCACTGGCGCTGTCTCGGGGCGGTGCCCCGAAGAACTACGCCTACACCAGCCCCAACGAGGACGCCGTGGCGTTCGCGTTGGGGCCTGCCGGCAGTCTCGTCGCCGTCGCCGATGGACACAACGGGCACGAGGCGTCCGAGTTGGCGCTGCGCCTGCTCGTCGACGGCCCCGCCCTGCCCTGGACCTCGGACGGCGGCGTCGACGCGCGCAGCTGGCCCCGGCACGCACGGGCGAGCTTTCTCGACGCCAACCGGGGCATGCTGGCGGCGCGGGGCGATGCCGCGAGCGGCGCACGCACCACGCTCTCGATGGCGCTGGTGTTGCACGCACCCCGCCTGCTGCTGACCGCGAGCATGGGCGACTGCCACGTCTTCCGGGTGGGCCGGGGCACCGTGCAGGACCTCGCCCGCGACCACGCCGCCGAGCGCTACTTCCTCGGACACCAGGAGGAGGACGAGAAGTCGCTGGAGGCCAAGATGCGCATCGAGGCGCGACCGCTGGGTGGAACGCGCGCGCTGGTGCTCGCCTCGGACGGGCTCTCCGAGAAGGGGATCGGCGTGGCGGACCCCGCCGCCGAGGTCCGAGCGGTCGTAGACCGCTGCGAGAGCCGCCCCGAAGCGGTCCGCGCCCTCGAGACCGCGCGCGGCGTGGCCGAAGTCGCGATGTCGGCTCAGCGCGAGCAGGCTGCGGGAGACAACGCCTCGGCCGCCGTGCTCTGGATCCAGAGCGAAGAGGCCCCGGCCGAACGCTAGTCGGCCCCGAGCAGCGCGACGACCTCGTCGGCCAGCGCGGGTGCGGCGGTGAGCCCCGGCGACTCGATGCCGAGCAGGTTGATCAGACCCGGTAGCCCGCGCGCGCTCTCCTCGGCGATCACGAAGTCGCGAAACGGTTCGCCTGGGCCCGCCAGCTTGGGGCGCACGCCCGCGCCGTCCGGCGTGAGCCAGCGCGCTTCGATGCCCGGCAGGTAGCGGCCGGCGGCGGCCGCGAATGCGTCGGCCTTGCCGGCTTCGACGTCGTAGTGCGGAACCTCGACGTAGGTGGCATCCGGGCCGAGCCGCACGCGCCCTCCGAGGTCGAGGCTCACGTGGATGCCCAGCCCCGGACCCGAGGGTGCCGGATACACGAGCCCCCGTGGCCGCAGGGGCGCCCCCGGCGCCAGGGCGAAGTAGTCGCCCTTGCAGGGGTGCTGTCGGTAGCCCGCCGCATCGACGTCGATCCCTGCGCATGCGGCGACGGCATCGGCCTCGAGCCCCGCAGCATTCACCAGAGCCCGGCAGCGCAGCGTCGACCGCTCGCCGCCCGCGTCGCACACGGTCAGCGCGAGACCGCCGCCTTGCCCGGCGACTTCGAGCAGTTCGACGCGCAACCCGATCGCTGCCCCGTGGGCCTCGGCCTCGGCCGCAAACGAGAGACAGAGCGCGTGGGCGTCGACGATGCCCGTCCGGGGTGAGCGCAGGCCCGCCACCGCGCGGACGTGGGGTTCCGCGCGGGTCACCTCGGCGCCGTCGACCACCTCGAGCCCGGGCGCGCCGTTGCGCGTGCCGAGTTCGCACAGCCGCTCGAGCGTCGCGACCTCCGCGTCTTCGCATGCGACCACCCACTTGCCCACCTGACGGTGGCCGATGCCGTGCTCCGCGCAGCGCGCATAGACGAGCTCACGACCCCGGGTGCACAGGCGCGCCTTGTGGCTGCCTTCGGGGTAGTAGAGGCCCGCGTGGATCACACCGCTGTTGCGGCTCGAGGTCTCGGCGGCCAGGCGCTCGTGCCGCTCGAGCACGACCACGTCCCGGCCCGCGCGCGCCAGGGCCGCGGCGGTCGCCAGGCCCACGACGCCGGCCCCCACCACCACGACGTCCAGGTCTCGGCGCACGGCTCAGCCCCCGGATCGAAACAGGCCGAACAGCGCCTGACGGCGGTCTGCACCGTGTACCAGCAGCCCCCCGGCCAGGACCAGGTAGAGCAGCGAGAAGGCCACCCGCACGTCGGGTGTGGGGATCAATAGCTGCACGACGAACAGCGAGATCAGCGCCACCGCCTCCATCCGATAGAGACGCAGCCGCACCACGAAGACCAGCGCGAGCATGGACTGGGCGGCCGTCAGCCAGACCTCCTGGGCCTGGCGGGTGTCCAGGGGCAGGCCCGAAAGGGTCGACCCGGAGATTCCGTAGGCCACCGGCAGCGCTCCGACCAGCAGCGTCCACTGGTTCACCTTGGCGGAGATGAGCGCTGCCATCCCGATGGCGGCGCGGCCGCGCATCACGAAGAGGATGGCGATCGCAAACTCCGGGCTCTCCGAGGCCAGGGGAGCGACCCATTGCACCAGCAGGAACTCGTCCACGGCGTAGTTGCGGCCGATGTGCACGAGGCTCTCGGCAAAGGGCTCTGCAGAGACCCAGATCGCCCAGGCCGCGAACAGCAGCAAGCCGATCGCCCACAGACGCCGTCCGCGATCTCCGGTGCGGCTCGCGACCCAGGCCGCAGGACCCACCAGATCGACTTCTTCGGACGGGCTCCTGGTCGCGGCCAGCACGTAGGCGGCGAACAACGCCAGCAGGACGGCGGCATCGAACAGGTTGAGGGTGCCCGAGAGCGGAACCACGAACGCGTAGAGCGTCGCCAGCAGCAGGAAGCGGAGCTCCAGCCGCTGGTTGTCGTGCAGCACCAGCGGCGCCCCACGCGAGCGTGCCGCGGCGAGCAGCATCACCGCGGACCAGCCCAGGCCGATCAGCAACCGGTTCGCGCCGGTCATGTTGGCGATGGCGTACTGCGCGTAGCTCGGGTCGTGCGCGGCCTGCACGGCGAAGTGCAGATCCACCGCGTACTCCGGGAGCACGCTCACCAGCGCCAGGAAGAGCAGCGCCAGCGACTGGGGCATGTCCTGCTCGCCCAGCTCGGTGGCGAACGACAGCAGGAACGCGGCGCCCAGGATCGCAAGGCCCGCCAGCGGGGCCGTCACCTCCGGCGAGACGTCGATGGCGAGCGTATGGCACGCCACCCAGGGCAGCGGCAGCAGCAGCGAGGCGACGAGCCAGGCCGCGTCGCGCCAGCTGCCCCGGTCGACGGCCCCTTCCATGCGGCGGCCGCCCGGGCCTAGGGTGCTTCGCCGAACGCGCTCTCGTAGCGCTCGTCGAAGCCGGCCCGCTCGAACGTGAGGCTCTGGGTACCGGCCTTCTCGACCGCGTAGGAGCCCATCAACGAGCCCAGCCGCACGCAGGTCTCGATCGGAAGCCCACGCCGGCGGCCGTGCAGGTAGCCCGCGCGGTACGCGTCGCCACAGCCGGTGGGATCGACCACCTCCCGCGCCGGCACGGGCGGCACCTTGGCCTGGCCGTCGCGCGTGTGCAGGGACGAGCCCTGCTCTCCTCGCGTCACCACGAGCGTCTCGACGTGTTCGAGGATGCTCTCGGGCGTGAGCCCGGTCTTGTCGGCCGTGAGCGACCACTCGTAGTCGTTCACGATGTAGGTGTCGGCGCCTTGCAGCAGCTCGAGCAATTCGTCGGACTCGAACAGCGGGAGCCCCTGACCAGGATCGATCACCGTGGGCACGCCCGCCTGCTTGAGCGCGCGCGCGTGGTCGACCATGGCCTGCTTGCCGTTGGGCGATACGATGCCCACGTCGATGGGCGAGGACACGCCGGACACCGGGGCCTCGTGGGCGCGATCCATCGCACCGGGGTGGAACCCGGTGATCTGGTTGTCGTCGAGGTCGGTGGTGATGTAGCAGCCGGCCGTCGCCTCGTCGGACAGCTCGACGATCCAGTCGCGGCGGATCCCGCACTCCTCGAGCCAGGCCGCGTAGTCGCCGAAGTCCCGGCCCACGGTGCCGAGCAGGATCGGATCGTCGCCGAGCAGGCGCAGCCCGTAGGCGATGTTCGCCGCGCAGCCGCCGAAGCTCCTGCGCATCTCGGGAACGTGGAACGCCACGTTCAACACGTGGATCTTGTCGGGGAGGATCACTTCCTTGAAGCGACCCTGGTAGACCATGATGTGGTCCACCGCGATCGAGCCCGTACACAACACCGCCACGTCCGCGTTCCTCCGCTTCCCGTCCTGCTCGTCGTTCGTGCCGTTGCCTCGCGCAACGCCCCGCAACCGGCAAGCCACCGGCAACCGGGACACGCCCGGCCCGGCAGTTTTGCCTCGACCCCGCAGATGGTCAATGGCGCCCACGGCGGGGGGCTCGACCCCCGCGACCCGGGCGGGTCGCCGCCCGCGGGGGTAAGCTCCGGAGCCATGCGGATCTCCGAGCTGTATGCGGCCGGCGCTCCCGTCTACTCTTTCGAGTTCTTCCCGCCCAAGACGGACGCCGGCTACCGGACGCTGTTCCGGACCATTGCCGACCTGAAACGACTCGGGCCGGGGTTCGTCTCGGTCACGTGCGGCGCGCAGGGGTCCACGCGGGCCAAGACCGCCGACCTGGTGATCCGCATCGAGCAGGAGCTCGGGCTGACGGCGATGGCGCACATGACCTGCACGGGTCAGACCGCCGAAGAGCTGGCCGCCACACTCGACCGGCTCGACGCCGCCGGCGTCGGCAACGTCCTCACGCTGCGCGGCGACCCGCCGCGCGACCAGCCCGACTGGCAGCCAGTGCCGGGCGGCTTCCGCCATGCCGACGAGTTGGCCGCCTTCGTGAAGTCTCGCTGGAGCTTCTCGCTGGGCGGCGCCTGCTACCCCGAAAAGCACCACGAGGCCGAGAGCCCCGAGGCCGACCTCGACCACCTGAAGCGCAAGGTCGACGCCGGGGTCGAGTTCCTGATCACGCAGCTCTTCCTCGATGCCGACGACTACTTCGGCTTCGTCGAACGCGCGCGGGTCCGCGGGATCACCGTTCCGATCGTGCCGGGGGTCATGCCGATGACCGGCATCCAGAACCTCCGCGCCGCCATGCGACTGTCGCCCGGGTCGCGCACGCCGGACGAGCTGCGCATCGCGCTGGAAGAAGCCGAGGGCGACACCGAGCGGTCCTTCGAGATCGGCGTCGAGTGGGCGACGCTGCAATGCCGCGCCCTGCTCGACGGCGGCGCACCGGGCATCCACTTCTACACGCTGAACCGATCTCCTGCGACGCGCCGTGTACACGAACGGCTGAACGCGGCGTGAGCACGCGCCCGCTCCGCGTCGGCGTCCTGCTGTCGGGCGAAGGCACCAGTCTCGAGAACCTGTGCGAACGCGTCGATGCCGGCGAGGTGCCCGCCACCATCGCCCTGGTGCTGGCTTCGAAGCCCGGGGCCGGAGGCCTCGCGCGGGCCGAGCGACGGGGCATCCCCGCGGTGGCGGTGTCGCGCAAGCAGCATCCGGACGTGGACGCCTTCAACGACCGCATCCACGAACAGCTCGAGAAGCACGGCGTCGAGTTCGTGGCGTGCCTGGGCTTTCTCTCGCCGTTCCAGCTTCGCGGCCGCTACGAGGGGCGCTGCATCAACGTGCACCCCGCCCTCATCCCCGCCTTCTCGGGCCGGGGCATGTACGGCCGCCACGTCTACGACGCCGTCTTCGAAAAAGGCGTGAAGGTGACCGGCGCCACCGTGCACTTCGTCGACGAGGAGTACGACCACGGCCCGATCATTCTCCAGGAGGCGGTCGCCGTGCGCGACGACGACACGCGCGCGACGCTTTCCGAACGGGTGCAGGCCGTCGAGCGGCGTCTGGTGCCCGAGGCGATTCGACTCTTTGCCGAGGGCCGGCTGCGCATCGAAGGTCGGCGCGTCCGGATGGCCGACTCGGCCGGGTCGGCCAGCTAGTTCCTGGGGGCCGATCCCGGCGCATCCGCCGAACTACGCAGGTCGGGATCGGGCCGCAAGACCGCCGGCTCGGCGGTGGCGAGCACGCCCAGCAAGGTGGTGTGGGCGCGCCCACGCATCGGCTTGCGCTTGCCGCCCCAGCTGCCGTCGGGGAGCTGGATCGAGAGCAGGAACGCCATGGCGCCTTCGATCTGCGGCATGGGAGGCGTCCGCATCAGCGACAGGCACGCGAGGATCTCGGCCGACAGATCCACCTGTCGATGCGACGCCGTCTCCACGAAGTTCTTGCCGAGCGCGGCGACGAAGTACGGCACCAGATAGTCGAACTCGCCCGAGGTGACCCAGGTGCGGAAGTAGCCCGAGCGCACCAGCACCAGGTGGGTCAACACGTAGAGCGTGGGGATGTCCTCGGCGACGTCCGCGACCGAGCGCTGCAGCACCTCGGCGCGGGTCCGGTTGGCCAGTGTGTCGAAGTCGGTCGGCGCCTCGAGACCGAGGGCCTGGAACTTGTACAGGAAGGTGAGCTGATTCAGCGGGCGCAGGTCGTCCCAGAACGCAAAGCCATCGCGAGCCATCGACGCGGCGAGCGTTTCGACCTGCTCTCGGTAGGGCTCGCCGCTGGTCTTGCGCCGCACCAGCTCGTTGAGGATCGGGCGCAGCGGCTTGGGCCCGAGCAGCGCGGGATCGGAGAGATCGTCGGGGAGCGGCCGGCGCTGCGCGTCGTTGCGCAGGGCCTCGACGATCGACGCGGCGGTCGCGTCGTCCGGCGCCACCCGGTGGATGCGCAGCAGGAAGGGATGGGCCCAGCCCCGCGGAAAGCGGTCGGCGTTCGCCACCATCCAGGCGATGCCACGGCGCGAGGCCTTCGCCCGCTCGCTCTCGACGACGGCAGGAGCCTCCGTCGCGCGGGGCGAATCGGCTGCCTCGCTGCAGCCCATCATCGAGGCAGCGACGGCGAGCAGGGAGAGCCGAAGGAACGAGCGCGCGGCGTTCAGTGGGGCCATGGCGCGGGGAGAATAGGGCCCGAAGAGCCTCGATCGTCTCGCCCGGTCGTTTTCACTTGACCCGAGGCGAAAACGAGACGAAAGTAGGCGTTCGTGCTCTCACCCCCCCGGAACCCGGGGCGCGAGTCCCGACTGGTCCACCTGCTCCGAGATCTCGGCGCGGACGTCCACCGGGGCGAGCGCCCGTGCCCCCCTGCGCCCCCCCGGCCTACGGGACTCGCCGAACTCGACCAGATGCTCGGCGGGGGGCTGCCGCGCGGGCGCCTGTGCGAGGTGGCCGGCCCCGCGAGTTCTGGCCGCACCTCGCTGGCCCACGCCCTGCTCGCACGAACCACCCAGGAGGGCCACCTGGCCGCCTGGATCGACGTACCCGATGCGTTCGACCCGGCCTCGGCCAGCACGGCCGGTACGGCGCTCGAACGCGTGCTCTGGGCGCGCCCACCCGATGCGGCCGCCGCGCTGCGCAGCGCCGAGCGCATCCTGGTGGCCGGGGGGTTCGCCCTGGTCGGAATCGACCTCGCCGGCGCCGAGGTATCGGGTGTGGCCGCCGCGTCCCTCACCCGCCTGCGTCGGATCGCCGCAGGCACCGATGCCGTGCTGCTGCTGTTGGCCACGCAGCGCATCGCGGGGCCCACGGCCGACCTGGCCGTGGAGATGGAGCCTGCCCGTGCGCGCTTCTCGCAGCGCCCCGACTGGCTCGAAGAGCTCGAAGTCCGTGCCCGCCTGGTGCGCAATCGCACGGGACCCACCCAACAGGTGGTGGCCGTGCGATTGCGCGTGGCCGCCTGAGCCGGGCGCGCGCGGGTGGCCCCCCCTACCCGACGCGGTGACGCCCACTCCGGACCGCACGCGAGGCCCGAAACGGCCGCGCGACGCGCCTGCCTGCTCGTGCCCGACCTGCCCCTGGCTGCGGAGATGCGGGTGCATCCCGAACTCCAGGAACGTCCAGTGGCGGTGGTCGACGGCGAGGGACCGCGTGCCGAGATCCTGTCGGTCTCGCCCGAGGCCGCTCGCCATGGCGTGCTGCCGGGCGCCACCGCGGTACACGGGCGCGCCGCCTGCGCCGATCTGTGTGTGCGCCCGAGCCGCCCCGCCCTGGTGCGCGCCGCGCGCGAAGCCCTGCTCGACGCCGCACTCGGGGTCTCTCCCCGGGCAGAGCCGTCCCCGCCTGGCACCGGCCCCTGGGCCCAGGAGGCCGCGCTGGTGGTCGATGCCGGAGGCGTGGGGCCCTTGTTCGGTAGCGAGACCGGTTTTGCCGGTGCGTTGGCCGAACGCGCCGCACGCGTGGGGCTGCCCGCCGTGGTGGCCGTGGCCGGCTCGGCCGGCGTGGCACGCATCGCCGCACGCCGGCTCCGCGACGGGGCCGAGACCACGTGCGTGATTGCCCCCGGCGACGACGCGAGTTTCCTGGCGCCGCTGCCCCTCGACCTGCTCGGCCCCGACGACGCCCTCGCCCAGGCGCTCACCCGCTTCGGCCTGCGCACGGTGGACGACCTGCTGCGCATCCCGGCCGACGCCCTCGGAACGCGGCTCGGCGCCTCGGTGGCGCCGCTGCTCGCCCTCGCGCGCGGTACCGTGCGCGAGGCCCCACCCGCCGTCCCCGTACGCAGCGACTTCGTCGAACGCATGGATCTCGAGATCGGCGTGGATCGGGTCGAACCCCTGCTGTTCGCCCTGCGCGGCATGCTCTCGCGGCTGGCCGAACGGCTCGATTGCCGCGGACTCGCCTTCGCCGACCTCGAACTGCGGCTCGGCCTCGACGGCGGCGGCCGCGACGCGCGGCGCGTGGGCATCGCCGCCCCCACCCTCGACGTCGCCGTGATCCTGAGGCTGATCGCCCTGTCGCTCGAATCACGGCCCCCGCCCGACTGCGTGCTGTACGTGCGCGTGGCCACCGAGGGCGCCGCCGTACGCGGCGATCAGCTCGACTTCTTTCGCCCGGCGGGCCCCACGCCGGCCGTGCTCTCGCGCACCGTGGCCGAACTCACGGCCCTGTGCGGCAGCGGCCGGGTGGGCGCACCTGCCGTCGCCGACACCCATCGCCCCGACGGTCATGCCCTCGAGACCTTCCGCGCTGGCGCACGCAGGGCCGACGACCGGGGCGTGCGGCACACCGGCCACCAGCTCACCCTCGAAGACGCGGCGCCCTCGCCCGAGCCCACGGCCCTGGCCGTGCGCGCCCTGCGTCCACCGCTGGGCGCCCAGGTGCGATCGGCCGGCGGTACCCCGGTGTACGTTCGCAGCGCCCTGGCCAATGGCGACGTGGTCCACTGTGCGGGCCCCTGGCGCACCACGGGGCACTGGTGGTCGGAGACCGAACGCTATGCGTTCGACCACTTCGACGTGCAGACCAGCGACGGCCTGGTGGTGCGGCTGCGCTTCGACTGGACCACCCGCAGCTGGCAGATCGACGCCTTCTACGACTGATCGCTCCTGGGGATCGCCTGGGGAGACCCGCGGCGCTCGTCCTCGCTGGGCGTGTCGTCCTCGCCGTGCTTGATCTGGAACGACAACGCCGCGCGCTGCACCTCGGACTGGCCCGCGCGCTTGACCACGCCCTGGCCGAAGCGGTCCGAGAGCTTGTCGAGTGCGGCATTCAGCCGCTTGCGGCGCTGCTTCTCCGCCGCGGGCCCGAACAGCTGGAGCTGCCGTGTGCCCGACTCGCGGATGCCCGTGGTACCCACCCCCACCAGCCGCACCGGTTCGCCCAGTTCGGCACGGGCGAGCAGGTCGCACGCCTCGCGGGCCAGCACCTCCCCGTCGTCGGTGGGTTCGGCGAGCGTCGTGCGCCGCGTGATCAGTGGATAGCCGCGCGGACCGGGTCGCCGCCGACGCGCAAGCTTGAGCTTGAGCACGACCGTGCCCGCCTCGAAGCCGCTCTTGCGCAGGCGCCTGGCCACGGCCTCGGCGTGGGTCCAGATCGCGCCCTCCAGCACGCGGCGGTCGGCCACGTCGCTGCCGAAGGTGTTCTCCTCGCTCATCGAGACGGGCGCGCGGTAGGGCTCGACGTCGCGCAGGTCGTCGCCCCGGGCCAGGCGCGCGAAGCGCGGGCCGAAGTCGCCGAGCATGCGTTTCAGGCGCTCGGGATCGGCGGCCGCCAGGCTTCCGATGGTGTCGAAGCCCTGGCCGCGCAGCCGCTCGGCGGTGACCGGCCCCACCCCCCAGATGCGCTCGATGGGCAGCGGGTCGAGAAACGCGTTCACCTGGCCCTCGGGCACCTGCAGCAGGCCATCGGGCTTGGCGACGTCGCTGGCGATCTTGGCCACCATCTTGATCGGCGCGATCCCCACCGAGATCGCGAGGCCTGTCTCTTCGCGCACCTCGGCGCGCAGCCGCTCGCCCACGACCGCCACCGGCCCGAGCAGGCGCTCGGTGCCCGTCATGTCGAGAAACGCCTCGTCCAGGGACAGCCCCTCCACCGCGGGGGTGAAGCGTCGGAACACCTCGAAGATGCGCTTCGACTCGGCGGCGTACTTCTTCATGTCGCCGCGAAGGAAGACGCCGTCGGGGCAGAGCTGCTGGGCCTGGGCGCCGGGCATGGCCGAGTGGACGCCGAAGCGGCGCGCCTCGTAGCTCGCGGCCGACACCACCCCGCGGCTTCCGGTGCCGCCGACGATCACGGGCCGGCCGCGCAGCTCGGGGCGATCGCGCTGCTCGATGGACGCGTAGAATGCGTCCATGTCCGCGTGCAGGATGGTGCGGGGGCGGGACACGGCCCCAAGGTACCAGCCCCGCGGCACGGCCCGGCGCGAGCCGTTACGCTCGGCGCGCATGAGCCACCCCAAGCGAACGACATCGTGAACGACTCCACCAACGGCCGAGGCGCCGGTCCGGCTGCGGGCGTGCGCTGGAACCTGGGCGACCTGTTCGCGGGCCCGGACGACCCGGCCCTCGATGCCGCCCTCGACGAAGCCGTGCGCCGCGCCGACGCGTTTCAGGAGACCTACCGGGACCGCGTCGCCGTGCTGAACGCCACGGAGCTGGTGGAGGCGCTCGACGAGTACGAGGCCCTCCAGGAGCCGCTCGCGCGGGCGAACGTCTTTGCAGGCCTGCTATTCGCCGACGACACCCAGGCGCCCGCCCATGGCGCGCTGCTTCAGCGCGTGCAAGAGCGCGGCAGCCAGGTGCGCAACGCGCTCGTGTTCTTCGAGCTCGAGTGGGTCGCCGTCGACCCCGCGCGCTGCGACCGCCTGCTCGCCGACGAGGCCCTCGCCGGCCGCCGGCACCTGCTCGAGTCGCTCCGCCGCTACCGGCCGCACGTCCTCACCGAGCCCGAAGAGCGCATCCTCGAAGAGGCCGCCAACACCGGCCCTCGCGCCTTTGCGCGGCTGTTCGACGAGGTGATGGGGGCTGCGCGCTTCGACGTGCAGGTCGACGGCGAACGCGCGGAGCTGTCCGAAGAAGAAGTCCTGGCGATGCTCTACGAGCCCGACCGCGACCGCCGCAAGGCCGCGTCCGAGGGCCTGACCGACGGGCTCAAGAAGAACAGCCGGGTGCTGTCGTTCATCTTCAACACGCTCGTGCAGAGCAAGGCCGTCGAGGACCGCCTGCGCCGCTACGACGACGCCATGGACGAGCGCAACCTGGCCAACGAGATCGACGGCGCATCGGTCCGGGCGCTGATGACGGCTTCGGAAGAGGCCTTTCCGCTGGTCCACCGCTACTACCGCTTGAAGGGCAAGCTGCTGGGCCTCGAGCCCCTCTATGACTACGACCGCTATGCGCCGCTGCTCGACGTCCAGGAGACGCGCGACTGGGACTACGCGCGCGACCTGGTGCTCGGGGCCTACGGCGACTTCGCGCCTCAGATGGCCGACATCGCCCGGCGCTTCTTCGACGAGCGCTGGATCGACGCCGAGCTGCGTGAGGGCAAGCGCGGCGGCGCCTTCTCGGCGAGTACCGTGCCGAGCGTGCACCCGTACGTGCTGCTCAACTACACCGGCAACCTGCGGGACGTGATGACGGTGGCCCACGAGCTGGGGCACGGGGTGCACCAGTACCTGGCCCGCGAACGGGGTCTCTTCGAGCAGGACACGCCGCTCACCACCGCCGAGACGGCCAGCGTGTTCGGCGAGATGCTGGTCTTCCGACGGCTGATGCGGGAGGAGACCGACCCCCAGACGCGCCTGCGGCTGCTCTGCGGCAAGCTCGAAGACAGCTTCGCCACGGTGTTCCGCCAGGTGTCGATGACCCGCTTCGAACAGGCCTTCCACCAGGCGCGGCGCGCCGAGGGCGAATTGGCGATCGAGCGCGTGAACGAGCTGTGGCTCGAGGCCAACCAGCCCATGCTGGGCGATGCCGTCACGCTGACCGAGAACTACGCGTGGTGGTGGCTCTACATCCCGCACTTCGTGCACTCGCCCTTCTACTGCTACGCCTATGCCTTCGGCGAGCTGCTCGTACTGGCGCTGGTGGCGCGCTACGACGAAGAGGGCGATGCCTTCGTGCCGCGCTACCTCGAGCTGCTGTCCGCCGGCGGATCCGACAGCCCGCCGGCCCTGGTCTCGAAGGTGGGGCTCGACATCACCGACCCGGCCTTCTGGAAGGGCGGCCTGCGCATCCTCGAAGGCATGGTCGACGAGGCCGAGCGGCTGGCCGAGGTCTAGCTCGAGTCGGAGGACGCACCGCCGGCAGTGTCGGCGGCCGGAGCCGAAGCGGGCCACACGAAGGGCAGCGCCAGGTGCCCGCGGTAGTGGTGATCCACGGCGATCTCGTCGGGAAGGCCCAGGCCATCGTGCAGCGCTTCGGCGGGGGGCGGCGTCCGGCGCGTGCCGAAGAGCACGTCGTAGACGATGAGGACGTCGCCGAAATTGCAGTTGGCGGCGCTCGGCTCGCGGCCGTGATGCAATCGGTGCAACTCGGGCGTGGCGAACACCCAGCCGAGCACACCGGTACGCAGGTGCAGGTTGGCGTGCTGCACGTAGCTGGCCGCTGCAGCGAGGCAGGTGTAGAGCGCGATCACGTCGGCCGGAACACCCACGACCCAGAGCACCGAGAGCCGGCCCCCATAGGTGACGAACGCCTGAATCGGGTGCTTGCGCGCCGCCAGCAGGAAGTAGAAGCGCCGCGAGCTGTGATGCACCGCATGCAGCGGCCACAGGCGCGAGCGATGGAGCCCGCGGTGGATCGCGTAGGCGGCGGCCTCGGCCAGCAGCAGCGCGAGCGCGAGCTGCACGAGCCGCGGCGCCCCGTCGGGCCAGAGCGAGGAACCGAGTCGCTGGTCGAACGCGTCCGCGAGACCGACCAACCCGCTGTAGAAGAGCAGCCGAAAAAGCGCCGAGGGAATCGTGTTGGTGAGCAGCGCATGAAGCGCGTCGGTGCGCAGCTCGAGCCGCGACCAGTCCCAGCGGGGCGTCTCGGGCGAGACACGCTCGAGCGCGAAGCACAGCACGAGGAAGGCAGCGCCGACGCAAGCCACGGTGCCGGCGGGCGAGAGGCCGCCGTCGAGCAGCCCACCTCCGAGCCAGACCGACCCGATCAACGCCGACGGATAGGTGAGCCAGGCGATCGCGGTGCGGCCGACCCCCGTCGCGAGGGACCGACGGTCGGACTTCACGCCGGGGCGACCGCGCGCAGCGCCTCGACCAGGTCGTCGGGCGCGAACGGCTTGGCGATGTAGCGGCCACCGCAGACGTCGAGCAAGCCGCGCGCCGCGTCGGACAGGCGGCTGCCGCTCATCAGCACCGCGCCGACCCGCAGCCCCTCTTCGGCAATGGTTTTCAGGATCGGGTCGGCGCCCTGGGGCCGGAGCCCGGCGTCGAGCAGGACGAGTTCGACGCAGGGATCGGCCGTGGCCAGCAGGGCCGCCGCCTCGGTCCCATCGGCGGCCGGCAACACACGGAACCCCTCGGGCTCGAGCAGCCGGGTCACCAGACGCAGCAGCGCGGGCTCATCGTCGGCGACCAGCACGGTCAAGGGGCGCTCGGGCACGTGGGGAGGATGAGCGGACCGGCGCACGGCTGCCAGAGACAGGCTGCCCCGTAGATCCCGCTTGACGCGAAGGCGAAAACAAGACGAAAATAGACTGATGTGCCCGGCCCCCCCGAGCGACTACGTCGAGCTGCGCGCCCGCAGCGCCTTCTCGTTTCTCGAGGGCGCCTCGAACCCCGAAGATCTGGCGGAGCGAGCCGGAGAGCTGGGCCATCAGGCCCTGGCGCTGTCGGATCGCGATGGGCTCTACGGCTCGCCGCGCTTTCATGGGGCCTGCCAGGCGAGCGGTGTGCGCGAGATCCACGGGGCCGAGCTGTCGGACGTGGAGGGCCTGCCGCTGCAATTGCTGGCCGAGTCGCCGCGGGGCTGGCGCAACCTGGCGCGCCTGCTCACCACGGCCCAGGGCAACGCACCCAAGGGCGAGGCGCGCGTGTCGTGGGACGAAGTGGAGGACGCCGCCGGTGATCTGGTGGCCCTGGTGCCCGCCCAGGCCACGCTCACGCCGGCGTTTCTCGACCGCGCTCGAGCCTGCTTCGGCGGGCGCACCTGGCTGGCCGTGGCCCGTGCGCGCGACCGCGGGCTCGAGGCGGCCTGCCGCGGTGCCATCGACCTGGCCCAGGCCCAGGGGGTTCCGGTGGTGGCCACCGGCGACGTGCGCGTGGCGCGGCCCCAGGGCAGGCGTTTGCTCGACGCCTTTGCCTGCCTGCGCGCCAAGACCACGCTCGACCGCGCGGGCCGCGTGCTGCTCGCCAACGGCGAGCGCGTGCTGCACCGCCCCGAAGAAATGGCCGCGCGCTTTGCCGATCAGCCCGCGTGGGTGCGCGCCACCCGCGAGATCGCCGAGCGCTGTGCCTTCAGCCTGGCCGACCTCGAGTACCGCTTCCCCGCCTTTCCCGTACCCGGCGGCCACGACCAGGACAGCTGGCTTCGGCGCCTCACCTTCGAGGGCGCGCGCAGCCGCTACGGCGACCCCCTGCCGCGGCGCGCGCGTGCGCAGCTCGAGCACGAGCTTGCGGTGATCGCCAAGCTCGACCTGGCCGGTTACTTCCTGATCGTCCACGACATCGCCCGCCACGCGCGAGACGAGGGCATCCTGGTGCAGGGCCGCGGTTCCGCTGCCAACAGCGCCGTCTGCTACGCGCTCGCGATCACCGCGGTCGATCCCGTGGGCATGGAGCTGCTGTTCGAGCGCTTTCTCTCCGAAGAGCGCGGCGAGTGGCCCGACATCGACCTCGACCTGCCCTCGGGCGACCCGCGCGAAGAGGTCATCCAGTACGTCTACGACCGCTATGGGCCCCACGGCGTGGGCATGACCGCCACGGTGATCAGCTACCGCACGCGCTCGGCCGTACGCGAGATGGGCAAGGTCCTCGGCATGGCCGAGCGTGCACTCGACCGGCTGGCCAAGCTGCTGGGCGGCCTGCGCTTTCGCGAGGGCATGGACGACCTGCCCGCCATGCTGCGCCAGGCCAAGGTCGACCCCGAGTCTCCGCGCATCGCCCTGCTGCTCGACCTGGTCGAGCAGGTGCGCGGGCTCCCGCGACACCTGGGGCAGCACACCGGCGGGCTCGTGATCGCCGCGGGGCGGCTCGACGAGGCCGTGCCCATCGAGCCCGCCGCCATGGAGGGGCGCCGCGTCATCCAGTGGGACAAGGACGACTGCGCAGACCTGGGGCTCATCAAGATCGACCTGCTCGGCCTCGGCATGCTCCAGGCCTTGGAAGAGACGATCCCGCTGATCGAGGCGCACGAGGGGGTGGCCATCGACCTCGCCCACCTGCCGCCGGACGACCCCAAGACCTACGCGATGATCCAGCGCGCCGACACGGTCGGTGTGTTCCAGATCGAGAGCCGCGCGCAGATGGTGACGCTGCCGCGCATGAAGCCCGCCTGCTTCTACGACCTGGTGGTGGAGATCGCGATCATCCGCCCGGGCCCCATCGTGGGACAGATGGTGCACCCCTATCTCAACCGCCGCGCAGGACGCGAGCCGGTGATCTACCCGCATCCCTCGCTCGAGCCCATCCTGAAGCGCACGCTCGGCGTGCCGATCTTCCAGGAGCAGCTGTTGCGGCTGGCCATGGAGGCGTCGGGCTTCACCGGTGGCGAGGCCGAAGAGCTGCGCCGGGCCATGGGCTTCAAGCGCTCGGTCGAGAAGATGGAGCGCATCGAGGAGCGCCTGCGCGCGGGCATGACCGCCCGCGGCATCACCGGCGAGGCGCAGGAAGAGGTGGTGCGCGGCATCACCTCGTTCGCGCTCTACGGGTTCCCCGAATCGCACTCGGCCTCGTTCGCGCTGATCGCGTATGCGTCGGCCTACCTGCGCGCGCACCACCCCGCGGCGTTCCTGACCGGCATGCTCAACGCCTGGCCCATGGGCTTCTACAACCCCGCCACCCTGGTGAAGGACGCCCAGCGCCACGGCGTGGCCGTGCGGCCCATCGACGTGGCGCACAGCGATTGGCGCTGCACCCTCGAGAGCGACGCACCCGGCCCCCCCTGCGTGCGGCTCGGGCTTCGCTACGTGCGGCAGCTCTCGGCCGACACCGGGCAGCGTCTTGCCGTCGAACGGCGCAGACGCCCCTTCGCGGGCACGGCCGACCTGGCGCGACGCGCCGCCCCGAAGCGCCACGAGATCGAGGCCCTGGCCGAGTCGGGGGCGTTGCACGGCATCGACGCACGCGCCGGCGGGCGACGCGCGGCGCTCTGGCAGGTGGCCGCCGTCGAGCGCGATCCGCGCTCGCTCTTTGCCGGGGCCGAGCCCACCGGCGCCGATGCGCCCTCCCCTCTTTCCGAGCTCTCGCCGCTCGAAGACACGCTGGCCGACTACCGCACCACCGGCATCACGACCGGCCCGCACGTGATGGCGCACCTGCGCGAAGGGCTGCGCAAGCGGGGCGTACTCGCCACCCGCGAGGTGCGCGACGTGCCCAACGGCCGCTTCGTCCGCACCGCCGGGCACGTGATCGTGCGCCAGCGCCCGGGTTCGGCCAGCGGCGTCTGCTTTCTCACCCTCGAGGACGAGACCGGCACCACCAACGGCGTGATGATGCCCGACGAGTTCGAGCGCTTTCGCGCCCCGCTGCACACCGCCGCCATGCTCGAGATCGCCGGCCCCGTGCAGAACGTGGACGGCGTGGTCCACGTCCGTGTCCGCGACCTACGCCCCCTCGACCTCGGCAGCACCCTCCCCGGCTCCCACGACTTCCACTGAGTGGGGAGATTAGTGGGTGTGAGTGGGGACGTTCTTGCGCAATTGCGCAAGAACGTCCCCGCTAGTGGGTCGCGGGGTGCTAGTGGGTGGCGTCGACGTCGCCCGCTGCGCCGGCGCTGCGAAGCGACCCGAGGGTGCGCACGGTCGCCACCAGCACGCCTGCGCAGAACATGCCCATCAGGAAGCCGAAGCCGATGCGGCCCGGCCAGCTACCGGAGGCCATCGAGCCCAGGAACAGGTGGGTGAAGAAGCTGGCGAAGCCCACGTACATGCAGAGCGTGGCGAGCCAGGCCAGCCGGTTCTTTGCCGCTCCGCCCGTGAACGAGACCCCGAGCCACGCAAGCACGAGAAGCCCCGCGCAGGCGATCGCCACCTGCAGCAGCGGTGCGAGGCCCCCCACGGCTCAGCGCCCCAGGTGGCTTCGAATGGCCGCCGCGAGCTTGTCGGGCGTGAAGCCGAAGTGGTCGGCCAGGTGCTTCCAGGGAGCCGAAGCCCCGAAGCCCTTCATGCCGTAGACCAGCCCGTCGCGACCGACGAGCCGCCGGTAGCTCTCGCCGAGACCGGCTTCCACGGCCACGGTGGGCACGTCGCGGGGCACCATGCCGTCGATCACGTCGTCGGGCTGACGCGTGAACAGGTCGAGGCTGGGCACCGAGACCACGCGCGCCTGCACGCCCTCGGCCTCGAGTTTCTTGCCCGTGTCGACCGCCAGGGGCACTTCGCTGCCGCTGGCCAGCACGACCACGTCCGGGGTACTCGCCGGGTCGCGTACCACGTAGGCGCCCCGCCAGACGTCCTCGGCCGCGAACGGCTTGGCGCGCTCGACGGCCGGCACCCCCTGGCGCGAGAGCGCGAACGCCACCGGGCCCTCGGCCTGCGACGCGACGTAGGCCCATGCGGCTGCCGTTTCTGGCCCGTCGGCGGGTCGGAACACCGTGAGACCCGGGATCGCGCGCAGCGCGTCGAGCTGCTCGACGGGTTGGTGGGTGGGGCCGTCCTCGCCCACGAAGATCGAGTCGTGGGTGAACACGTAGGTCGAGCGGATGCCCATGAGCGCGGCCAGCCGAATCGACGGCCGCATGTAGTCGCTGAACACCATGAAGGTGCCCGCGTAGGGCAAGAAGGTGCCGTCGAGTGCGATGCCGTTCACGATGGCGGCCATCGCGTGCTCGCGAATGCCGTAGTGCACGTTGCCGCCGGCGAAGGGCGTCTCGCCCTGCCCGACGTCGCTCGCACCCTTGAGGGTGGTGTTGTTCGAGCCCGCCAGGTCGGCCGAGCCCCCTACCAGGATGGGCGCCACTTCGGCCAGCTTCTGGAGCACGGAGCCCGAGTGCTTGCGCGTGGCGTCGGCCTTGCCCTCGAGCCCGTCGGCGAGCGTGACCGCCAGATCCGCGGGCAGCGTTCGACCACGCGCCGCATCCCACGCCTTCGCGCGCTCGGGCTCGGCCTCGCGCCAGGCCGACAGCCGGGTGTCGTCGGCCGCGCGTGCTTCGCGCTTGGCGGCAGCGCGACCGGCCAGGTAGGTACGCGCCTCGTCCGGTACGAAGAACTCGGGATCGAGCGGGATGCCCAGATTCTCCTTGGTGGCGCGCACCTCGTCGGCGCCGAAGGGGCCGCCGTGGGCCTTCGAGAGGCCGGCCCAGCCGCTGCCCTCGCCGATGGTGGTGCGCGTGATCACGATGGAGGGGCGGCCGCCCTCGGCCCGCGCCGACTCGAGCGCGGCGTCGAGACCGGCGGTGTCGTCTCCGTCCACGCCCTGCACGTGCCAGCCCTGGGCCTCGAAGCGCGCGCGCACGTCTTCGCTGAAGGTCAGGCTGGTGGGCCCGTCGATCGTGACCTGGTTGTCGTCGTACAGCACGATCAGGTTGCCGAGACCCAGGTGCCCCGCGAGCGAGGCCGACTCGTAGGAGATGCCCTCCATGAGATCGCCGTCGCTGGCCACCGCATACACGAAGTGGTGTCCCGGACCCTCGCTGCCCGTGGCGAATCGCTCGCGCGCAAGGCGGCCCGCCAGTGCCATGCCGACGGCGTGGCCGAAGCCCTGGCCCAGCGGGCCGGTGGTGATCTCGACACCGGCCGTCTCGCCGAACTCGGGGTGCCCGGGCGTGCGCGACCCGAGCTGGCGGAACGCCTTGATGTCGTCGAGCGACAGCTCGTACTCGAAGAGGTGGAGCAGCGAGTAGAGCAGCATCGACGCGTGCCCGGCCGAGAGCACGAAGCGGTCGCGCAGTGCCCAGTCGGGGTCGCTGGGGTCGAAGCGCAGGTGCCGATCCCACAGCTGGAACACCGGCCGCGCCAGTCCCATGGGCGCACCCAGGTGGCCGATGCCGGCGCGCTCGACCGCATCGATGGTGAGGCCGCGGATCGTGTTTTCGATGCTGCGGCGCAGTTCGGGAGACAGCTCGGTCGCCATGAGGGCTCCATCTAGGGGAGGATGGGCGGAGAGACGGCGGGACGATAACGGCCCCCCCACCGACGGGAAAGGTGGCAGGGCGCGCCGACGGCGGACCGGGGAGGCCTCGGGGCGCCTGGGCGCACCCTGGCCCGGCAGGGCCGGCCTACATCTCCTCCTTGAGGCGGATGTCGCCCTGGAGCTCGGGGTACTTGCCCTTCTTGTCGGCGTAGAAGGCGCGGATCTCGTCCATGTCGGCGCGCACGTCGCCCTTGGGCTCGAAGGCCGGCCCGAAGCCGCCGACCTTGCGCGAATAGTCGAGAAACGACATCACGATCGGCACCTGGGCCTGGCGGGCGATGTGGTAGAACCCGGACTTCCAGTGCGGCGCGTAGCCGCGCGTGCCCTCGGCGGGGATCACCAGCGCCAGCGGCCGCGGGTCGTCGAACACCTGGGCCATGGCGTCGACCAGGTTGCCGCGACGCTCTCGGCGAACGGGCACGCCGCCCAGCTTGCGCAGCGCCCACCCGAACGGCCCGCGAAACAGCGTGTGTTTCATGAGGAACTGCATGCGCACCTCGTAGTAGGCCGCGAACGCGAGCAGCCAGACGAAGTCCCAGTTGCTCGTGTGGGGTGCCGCGATCAGTACGTAGCGATCGGGCACGGGGCGGCCGCCCTCCGCGCGCCATCCCGCCGTGCGAAGGAGCACCCGCGCCACCAGCTTCAGCATCGAACCCCCGATGCCGTGCAAGTCATGGGGCACGGCAGGCGGAGGCTAGCCCACGAACGACGCGGGCCGGATGAAGGCACGCCCCGGGGGTGTGGCCGGCTCAGCCGGGAGGAGCGCATGGAGCGGCTAGGCCCGGGCCGAGGGCTCACTGCACCTCGGGTGGCCCCGAAGCGACCGCAGGCGGCGCCGCGAGTCCGGCCTCGGCCTCGGCCCGGGCGCGCGAGTCGTCGTCGAGGTCGAGGGCCACGACCCGCTCGTAGCGGGCGATCGCCTCGTCACGGCGGCCGAGCGCATCGAGGGCCTGCCCCCGGGTGACCTGCACCCAGCGCGCTCCCCAGTCGGGCTCGCTGGGTCCATCCTCGCCAAAGCCGTGAAGCGTGCCGAGCGCGCGCTCGGGTTGTCCCAGTGCGAGCTCGGCGCGGGCGCGCCAGACCGTGGCCATGTTGGCTCGACCACGGGCCTCGGCGCTGGTGGCCCGACCCGGATGCGCCTCGAGCTTCTGCGCTTCGAGCCGCGCAGCCTCGTACTCGCCCTGCATGGCCAGCAGCTCGAGCAGCTCGAAGTGCACCAGCGCATTGCGCGGGTGGCGGTCGTGCAGCACGCGCGTCTCGCGCACCGCCCAGTCCACGTCGCGGACGCTCTCGTGATAGGCGCGGATGTTCGTCAGGTAGAACGCCGCGTCGAACCGGTAGCGGTCGCCGCCCTCTCGTGCGCGTTCGAGGTTGGCGAGCCCGCCCTGCACGTCGCCCTCCGGCATGAACCACAAGAACTTGAGCCAGCTCAGCAGGTTCGGGATCTGCCCGGCGTAGTACTGGTAGAGACCCAGCGGGTAGCGCGCGTCTGCGAGCGCCGGGTCGAGCGCGAGCGCGCGGCCCAACGACTTGCGACCCTCTTCGCCGAGGCCCCCCGCCTTCACGATGCGCAGGCGGGTGCCGTGGAAGCGACCGAGCTGGATCAGCGCCTGGCCCAGGTAGAGCTGAGCCAGCGGGTCGCGCGAGCGGCCCTCGGCCCAGGCCCGGGCGCGCTCGACCGCCAGCGTGGCCCCCTGCTCGATGGCAGGATCGAATCCCGAACCGTCGTCCACGTGGATGTCGCGCCAATAGAGGGTGTCCACCGCATGCACGTAGGCAGCCGGATGCGCGGGCGCGAGCTCGCGCAGACGCGCCCAGGTGGCATCGGCGGCCTCGTACTCGCCGTCGGCGAGGTGCGCGAGCCCCTGCGCGAGCGAAGCCTCGATCGATGGCGCGACGGGTGCCGCCGGTTGCGCCGCGCCCGTGGCGCGCGAGCCACCCGGCCAGAACACGAGCGCCCCGAGGGCGGCCGCGAGCCAACCCGCTCGACAGACCATCGATCCGACGCGCATGAGGGACTCCGAACGGGGGCGCCCGGCGAGCCTAGTGCACCGCGATGGCCGCTGCTGGTCGTGCCGCTTGGGAAGGCACGACTGGCTGAAGGCAGGCGAGTTCGAAGGCCGCGTCCCGCCGCCCAGGGAGTCCGTCGACCGACGTCGCGCCCCGGCCGGGATGGCGGAATCCGAGGGGAGCCTATAGTCCGCCGCGGGCGCGGCCTGGCCGGCCGCGCAATGGAGGCAGTGAACCTTGAATCTCCCGAAGCCGCGCCCTGCGGCTGTTCTCGCATCGGCCCTGCTCGTGCTGGCCGCTGGCCCGCTCGTCGCAGAGACGACGCGCGACTACGCGACCGCCGCCGAGTTGGGCCTCATGGAGGGCTTCCCTCCGCCGCCCGACAAGCGCGTCGACCGCAGCAATGCCCTGCTGACGCCTCCCTACAACCGCTGGTCCTACCTGAACATGCGCAGCGTCTATCCCTCGGCCGCGATCGCCAACGCGGCGACGCCCGTGCCGGTCCGGAAGGCGCTCGATGCAGGGATCGCGGCGCTCGAGGTCCGAAACCCCGAGACGGGTCAGGAGGTCGACTTCGAGACGTTCCTGAAGGAGACCTACACGGACTCCTTCGTGGTGGTGAAGGACGGCGCCGTGGTGTTCGAGCGGTTCCTGAACGGCATGCACGCGGATCAGCCCCACCAGATGATGTCCGTCACCAAGTCGTTCGCGGGCCTGCTCGGTCTCATGGCCGTCGCCGAAGGCAAGCTGGGCGAGTCGGACCGCGTGGCCGACCACGTCCCCGAGCTGGCAGCGTCGGGCGCCTTCGGCGACGCCACGTTCGGGCAGGTGCTCGACATGACCAACTCGATGGACTTCACCGAGGTCTATGCGGATCCGGACTCGGGCATCCGGCACTACGGCGTCGTGCTGGGGCTCATGGAGCCGGTAGGGGGCCGCACCTACGCCGCCAGCATCTACGACTACCTGCCGACCCTGGGCAAGGATCCTGCGCACGAGCACGGGGAGATCTTCCACTACCAGACACCGAAGACGGACGTGGTGAACTGGGTGACGAACCGGGCGACGGGCCGCTCCTTCCAGGATGAGATGGTCGACAAGCTCTGGTCCAAGCTGGGCACCGACGGAGAGACCTACGTACTACTGGACAAGAACGGCACGCTCTTCGCAGGCGGCGGCCTGAACGCGACACCCTACGACCTCGCCCGCTTCGCCATGATGATGCTGGACGAGGGCCGGTTCGCCGGCCAGCAGGTCGTTCCTTCGAGCGTGATCGACAAGCTCGCGAAGGGCGGGTCCGTCGAGGGCTTCTCGATGGGTCCCAACGGGAAGGTGCCTCCGCAGGACCAGGGGGACTGGAGCTACCGCGCCCAGTGGTGGGTCCGGCACACCCCGGGCAAGGAAGCGTTCACGGCCCTCGGCATCCATGGCCAGTACATCTACCTCGACGTCACGCGAGGCGTCGGGGTCGTCAAGCACTCGTCCCAGCCGAGGTCCGCGGACCCGTACTTCGATACCTACACGTACGACGGGATCGACGCCGTCATCGCACACCTGACCGGCGGGTAGACGCCCGCGAAGGGAGGCCCGATGTCCGCCCACCACCTGAAGCTGGGGGCCGCGATCGGCGCCCTGATCACACTCGGTCTGCCGGCCGCGACCTTCGGCCAGGCCTCGACCATCGTGTCCGAGCGCGAGCCCATCGTCGTGTACGACGAGTCGGAGTTGAATCCCGCCCGGCCGGGCTACGCATGGGAGGGCGCCTCGCTGTTGCAGGACGTCCGCGTGATCGACGGTCGCGGCGGGGCCCCGGCGGAGGGCCAGGACGTCCTCCTCGCGGACGGTCGGATCCACGCGATCGGCCCGTCGGGAACGCTCGACGTCCCCGCGGATGTGCGGGTTCTCGAGGGCACGGGCCTGACGGCGATGCCGGGCCTCATCGACGCCCACATGCACCTGCAGGGCGGTTGGCGCGGGGGCAACGACAATGGCCCCCGCCCACTGACCCTGAAGTGGGACCTGCTCGCGCTGCTCTACGCCGGGGTCACCCACGCCTACGACATCGGGAACATCCCGGATCGCGCAGCCGACGCGCGAGACATCCTCGCCGCTGGTGGCTGGATGGGGCCGGATCTGACGATCGCGGGCACCTACTTCGAGACCGCCCCGGTTGGCGCGGTGGGCTCGAATACGCTGCTGCCCGTTCCGGACGCGACCTACATCGGCGCGCAGCTCGACTCGATGAAGTCGGTCTACGGCGTCGAGATGGTGAAGTGCCACAGCGGCATCAGCTCCCAGGTCCTGCGCGTGCTCGTCGCGGCGGCGCACGCGCGGCAGATGCGCGTGGTCTGCGACCTCTGGCACAACAACGGCAATCCCTGGATCGCCCGACAGACCCACCTCGACGGCTACGCCCACAACACCTTCATGGCCAAAGCCCCCACGGCCGAGGACGCCCGGCTCCTCGCCGCGGAGGGCACCTTCGTCATCGCGACGACGGTCCTGATGGACACCTTCTCGGGCGCCCGTCTGGCGCAAGAGGGTATCGACTACACCCGGGGCAACCCGCTGATCCGGAACGTCCAACCCCCGCACTACCTGGAGGCGCACGATCGCGGAGGGCTCGTCGCGTCCCTGGAACGCTACGCGGCGATCACCGAGGCCATCCTGGGAGACGTCGTCTCTCCCGACGAAGCGCGTGCGCAGGCGGTGGCGTGGAACAAGATCATGGTCGACAACGGCGTGCTGGTGGGTCTGGGAACCGATGCGACCTACCCCTCCGTGTGGTTCGGGGAGTCGATGCACCGCGAGATGGAGATCTGGGTGAACGAGTCCGGCATCGCGCCGCTGCGCACGATCCAGGCCGCCACCTGGGACAACGCTCGGATCCTCAAGATCGACGACCGCACCGGCTCCATCCGACCGGGGCTCGAGGGCGACCTGCTCGTGGTGGAAGGGAATCCCGCCGAGAACATCTCGGACACGCGCAACATCCGGTACGTCTTCACGAACGGCAAGCTCGTCGATCGCGAGTCGCTCACGAGGCAGTGGCGCTTCTAGCGTCGCCCCGTCGTCTTGCTGAAACGCTGCCCGCGCGAGCCGACCGGTGGTCGGGGTGGCGGGATTCGAACCCGCGACGCGGAACCCCCAAAGTTCCGGCTCTGGCCACTGAGCTACACCCCGACCCTGCCAAGCTAGCCGAGTAGCCTGGGCACCGCCGAAGGCCTGGCGCGGCACGAGGCAGACGAACCCGGGCGAGAGCGCCCTGGGAAGGGCTAGCGTGGCAGCCAAGGGGGACGGACCCATGGGCCTGCTGCGGGGAGCGCTCCTCGTCCTGGTGCTGCTGGCCGCCGCCGCGGGCTTCGCGGGCTGGTGGGCGTTCCAGGACCGGCCGGACCCGGCCGAGGCGGGGCTGGCCTTCGCTCCGGTGGCGAGCGACGTGGGCGGGGTGCGCGCCACGTGGCTCGGCGTGACCACGCTGCTGTTCGACGACGGCGAGACGCGCATCCTCATCGATGGGTTCTTCTCGCGGCCGGACACCCTCACGGTGGTGCGCGACCTGCTGATTGAACCCGACGCAGCCGGCATCGACGCGGCGCTGGCCCAGGCGGGCATCACCTCGGTCGCGGCCATCACGCCCGTGCACTCGCACTACGACCACGCACTCGATACCGCCGAGGTTGCCAAGCGCACCGGCGCGATGGTGCTGGGGTCGCGGTCGACGCTCCAGCTCGCGCGCGGCGCCGGGCTCGACGACGCGCGCCTGGTCGATCTCACCGACGGCGGAAGCCTCCGCTTCGGGGAGTTCGAAGTGACGCTGATTCGATCGCGCCACATGCCCATCGACGATGCGGGCAACCCGCCCTTCCCCGGCACCATCGACGAACCGCTGGTGCCACCGGCCCGCGTCTCGGCGTGGAAGGAAGGCGCGAGCTACTCGATCTTCTTGGCGCACCCACGCGGCACGACGCTCGTGCAGGGCAGCGCGGGCTTCGTGCCCGGCGCGCTCGAGGGGCGGGCGGCCGACGTCGTGTTCCTGGGCGTGGGCGGGCTCGGCCGGCTGGGCGAGGACTACACGGACCGCTACTGGCAAGAAGTCGTGGCGCCCACCGGCGCAAAGCGCGTGATCCCCGTGCACTGGGACGACTTCATGCAGCCCTACGGCGTGATCCGCACGCCGCCGCGCCTGGTGGACGACCCGGTCGCCGGTTTCTCGTTGCTGGTCGGCCTGGCGGAAGCGCAGGGCGCACGAGTCGAGCTGCCGCGCTTCGGCCAGCCGATCTCGCTCTACTGATTCCGCTCTGCGAGGTCCCCCTCGAGGGGCTGCAGCCACCGCACGGCGGGCGCACTCCGGCACACCCGATACATCGGCCTGGCCGAAGCGTTGCGGTCGAATTTCCTATTTTTGGAATGGAGCCCCGTTCCCGATACTGCCTTTATCACAAGGAGGCGAGTGATGAGGATCCATCTGAAAGCCTGTGGCGTTGCGGCCGACCCCTTCCTGGAGGACTTCCTCCGCACCACGGTGACCTTCGCCACCTGGCATCAGGAAGAGCGCGTGTCGGACGTCCACGCCCGCCTGGACGCCGTCGGCGACCCCGGCGGCACGGGAAATGGAGCCTACGTCTGCTGCGGGCTTCGCGCGGTGATGGAGGATGGCGAGGTGCTCGCGTCGGGGGCCACCGGCGCCGACGCCAGCGAAGCCATCCGCGACGCCGCCGAGTTGCTCGAGCTCGCTCTCCATGGACCTCGCGGCGGCGCCCCGGCGCTCGATAGCGTTCGCGTCGCACCGAGAACCGCTCCCCTCTGGCGCGGAGCCCCGTCCCGCCCGGCGACCCCGGGCCGCTCCCACGACATGCCGTTTCCCCCGGCAGGAGTCGCGAGCGCGGGCTAGCCCCAGCCCGGACACCGCGCCCCCCTCGCCCCGCCCGGGCCGCCTCGCGGCCCCGGGCGGGGCTTTGCGTTTCGGCGAGCGCCGCCGCACCCATCGGGGCGATCTGCCACGCGGTGCCGCAGGCCACTGCCGCGATCCCGACCCGCTACTCGATTCGCGAATTCCGATCCATCGACCTCTTCTTTTCTATTGGATCGAAGCCACGATTCGGCCTAATAAGCTTGATGCCGCCCGGTGCGCGGCCCCCCGAGCGGTTTCGTGGGGCTTCGTCGTGCCGGCACGAGGAGCCCGTCGGCCGTGGATCTCGTCCAGACGAACCTGCTGAACCCCGTGGTGCTGGCGTTCGTCCTGGGGGCCGTGGCCGCGCGCGCGGGCAGCGACCTCAAGCTGCCCGACCCGGTATACGCCACGTTGTCGATGTACCTGGTGCTCGCCATCGGGCTGAAGGGCGGCGCGTCCCTGTCCGAATCTTCATTCGGCGAGATCGCACTGCCCGCCGTCGCGGCCCTGCTGCTGGGCGCGGCCACCCCGGTCTGGAGCTACGCGCTGCTTCGACGTTTCGGCAAGCTCAACGTTCCCGATTCTGCAGCGCTGGCCGCCCACTACGGATCGATCTCGATCGTGACCTTCATGGCGGGCCTGGCCTACCTCGACTCGATCGGCGTCGCCTACGAGGGATTCGTGGCGGCCTTCGCAGCGCTGCTCGAGATCCCCGGCATCGCCGTTGCCCTGGTCCTGGCCCAGCGCGGCATGGGCGGCACGCGCAACCTGGCCGAGGGCATCCGCGAGACCCTCACGGGCCGCAGCATCGTGTTGCTGGCGGGCGGCCTCGCCATCGGCATGCTCACGGGCACGGCCGGCCTCGAGAAGGTCGCGCCCTTCTTCGTCGACCCCTTCCAGGGGGTGCTCTGCCTGTTCCTGCTCGAGATGGGGCGGGTCGCTGCGCGACGCCTCGAAGACCTCAAGAGCTCGGGCGCCTTCCTGCTGGTCTTCGCCACCGTTGCGGCGCTCGTCCATGGGGTGATCGGTGTCGCGATCGGCACCTGGACCGGGCTCTCCGAAGGCGGCGCCTTCTCGCTGGGCATCCTCTCGGCCAGCGCCTCCTACATCGCCGCCCCCGCCGCCGTGAGGCTCTCCTTGCCCGAGGCGAACCCGAGCGTGTATCTCACCCCCGTGCTGGCCGTGACCTTCCCGTTCAACCTGACGGTGGGCATCCCAGCGCTCCATGCTCTCGCGCGCTGGATGGCCTAGAGGAGGCGACCCGTTGGACACCACCCAGGTGAAGCTCGTCACGATCATCGCCGAGTCGGTGCTCGAGCACCGTCTCGTGAACGACATCCGCCGGCTGGGCGCCAAGGGCTTCACCCGCAGCGAGGTCTCGGGCGAGGGCTCGCGGGGGCGGCGCGTGGGCGACGTCGAGGGTGCGAACATCCGACTCGAGTGCCTGGTCTCCGAGGCCACGGCCGAGCGCATCCTCGAAGAACTCGCAGAGCGCTACTTCGAGAACTACGCCGTGGTGGCGTTCGTCGAGAACGTGGCCGTGGTGCGGGGCGACAAGTACATCTAGTCCATGGGTTGGATCGTCCTCCTGGTGCTGGCGACCGGCCTGGTCGCCCCGCTGGCGATTCGCCGTCTGGGCGAGCGTGCGGCCCCGGCCCTGGCGGTCGTACCCGCCGGCGTGGCGGCCTGGGCCGCAGCGGGCCAGGCGGCCATCGCCCGCGGCGAGATCCCGGCCTGGCGTACACCCTGGATCCCCAGCCTCGACGTGGCCTGGGCCTTCCGGGTGGACGGTCTCGCGAACCTGCTGGTGCTGCTGGTGGCGGGGATCGGCGCACTGGTGGTGCTCTACGCCGCCGCCTACCTGCGCGGCCACGCGCAGCTGGGGCGGTTCTTCGCGTTCCTGTTCGTGTTCATGGCCGGAATGCTCGGGATCGCCGCCGCCGACGACGTGCTGCTGCTCTTCGTGTTCTGGGAGCTCACCACCGTCTCGTCGTTCCTGCTGATCGGCTTCGATGCCCACCGCCAGGCGTCGCGCGATGCGGCGCGCCAGTCGTTGATCGTGACCGTCGCCGGCGGGCTCGCCCTGCTCGTGGGGCTGCTGCTGCTGGTCGATGCCGCGGGCACCTCGTCGCTGTCGGAGATCCTGCGCAGCGACGTGGTACGCAGCCACCCGCACTACCCCTTCATCCTCGCGGGCATCGCGGTGGGGGCGTTCACCAAGTCGGCGCAGTGGCCCTTCCACTTCTGGCTGCCCGGGGCCATGCAGGCCCCCACCCCGGTCAGCGCCTACCTGCACTCGTCCACCATGGTGAAGGCGGGCGTGTTCTTGCTGGCGCGGCTCTCGCCCGTGCTCGGCGGCACCGACGCCTGGCAGGTGACGCTCGTCGGGGTCGGCGGCATCACGATGCTGCTCGGTGCCGTGATGGCCCTGGGCCAGGACGACCTGAAGCGACTGCTCGCGGGCTCGACGATCAGCGTGCTCGGCCTGCTCACGATGTTGCTCGGCCTGGGCACGCCGATCGCAGCGCGCGCCTTCGCGGTGACCTTGCTCGCGCATGCGCTCTACAAGGGCACGCTCTTTCTCGTGGCGGGCAACGTCGACAAGGCCACCGGGACACGCTCGCTCGAGCGGCTCGGCGGGCTGCGCGGCGCCATGCCGTGGACCGCGGGTGCGGCAGCGGTCGCCGCGCTCTCCATGGCCGGCGGCCCCCCCTTGTTCGGCTTCCTTGCGAAGGAGACGGCCTACGAGGCCGCCCTCGAGGCCCCCCACGCGTCCTGGCTGGTGGGCACCGCCACCGTGCTGACCGGCGTGTGCCTGGTCTTCGCAGCGCTGCGGGTGGGCCTGCAGCCCTTCTACGGCGCCGCGCGGCCCACCGAACGCACCCCGCGTGATCCGGCCCCGGCCATGCGACTGGGGCCGGTGGTGCTCGCCGGCGCAGGCGTCTTGACGGGCCTGCTGGTGGGTCCGGCCGAGCGCCTGCTGGTGGCGCCCGCCGCCAGCGCCATTCTCCAGCAGGAGGCGCCGACCGGGCTGGCCCTCTGGCACGGATTCACGCCGATCCTCGCGCTCTCTGCACTCACGCTGGCGCTTGGCGCGGGGCTCTTCCGCGCGCGCGACGCGCTGCTCTCTCGCGCGCCCGCGCTGGCACCGCTCGCGCGCATGGGCCCGGCGCGCGCGTACACCGCAGGCCTCGACGGCCTGCTTCGCTTCGCGGCCTGGCAGACGCGCACGCTCCAGAACGGCTCGCTGCGGCGCTACCTCGCCATCACGCTCGGGGCGGCACTGGTCACGGTGCTCGCGGCGCTCGGCCGGACCCCGCTCGATCGCGCCTGGAACGCGCTGGCCCTGCCGTCGGAGGGCCCCGCGCTGGTGGGGCTGGCGCTCGCCGCGACCCTGCTCGTGGTCGGCGGTGCGCTCCTCGCCGCACGTGCCGCCACCCGGCTGGTGGCCGTGGCGTCCCTCGGCGCCGTGGGCTTCGGCGTGGCGCTCTTCTTCCTCGTCTACAGCGCCCCCGACCTCGCGCTCACGCAGCTCGTGATCGAGGTGCTGACGGTGGTGCTGCTGCTGCTGGTCCTGCCGCACCTGCCCCGCGCGAAGGACGGCGCACCCCGGTCTCCGGGTGCTGCGCGCACCGGCCTCGCCCTGCTGGGCGGGCTCACCATGGCGGCGCTCGCCCTGGTGGCCTCGGCGCCGCCGCTCGCCGAGCCGATCTCCGACTACTTCAGCGCGCAGAGCGTGCCCGCTGCCCACGGCCGCAACGTGGTGAACGTGATCCTCGTCGACTTCCGCGCGCTCGACACCCTGGGCGAAATCACGGTGCTCGGCGTGGCCGCGCTCGGCATCCTCGCCTTGCTCGCCACCCACCGCCGCGGGGAGCCTGCGCCGTGACCACCCTGATCGTGCGCACCGCCACGCGGTACCTGATGCCGCTGCTGCTGCTGTTCTCGCTGTTCCTGCTCTGGCGCGGGCATCACGAGCCGGGCGGCGGGTTCGTCGGCGGACTGGTGGCGGCGACGGCCTTCGTGCTGCTGGCCATCGCCGACGGCACGTCGGCCGCGCGGCGGCTGCTGCGCATCGCGCCGGTCCGTCTGGTACCGGTGGGCCTCGCCACCAGCCTGGTGGCAGGACTCGGCGCCTTCGTCCTGGGTCGCCCCTTCCTCACGGGCCTCTGGCCCGAGGCAGGCATTGCCCTGGGCACCCCGCTGCTCTTCGACGTCGGGGTGTACCTGACGGTCGTCGGCGTGGTGCTCACGATCCTGTTCGCGCTGATGGAGGAGGGCTCGTGAGCCTGGCCGTCGCCCTCGCCGTCGGCGTGGTGTTCGCGGTGTCGCTGCGGCTGCTGCTGCAGGGCACGCTGTGGCACCTGCTGCTGGGCCTGGCGCTGCTGAGTCACGGCACCCACCTCTTGCTGTTCGCCGCCGGGGGGCTGGTGGCGGGCGGCCCGCCGCTGGCGCTCGAGGGGGCCCTCGCTCCTGCCGCGGGTGCCGCCGACCCCCTGCCTCAGGCGCTGGTGCTGACGGCGATCGTGATCGCGTTCGCGGTGCTGGCCTTTGCCCTGGTGCTGGGGCTCGGTGCGGGGCGTGACGCCAAGACCGACGACATCGACGCCTACGGCGGAGATCGCGGGTGACGAACGACCTGCTGCTCGTCGCGCCGCTGCTCGCGGCGCTGGGTTCGGCGATCGCGGGCGCGCTGGCCGCCGGGCGCGCCACCGCCCAGCGCGTGATCGGCGTCGCGGGTGCGGGCGCCCTGCTCACCTCGGCCGTCGCGCTGGTCGTGCACGTGCACGCGACGGGCATTGCGACCACGCAGCTCGGAAACTGGCCCGCGCCCTTCGGCATCACCCTGGTGGCCGACCTCTTCTCGGCGCTGATGGTGTTGGTCACGGGCGTGGTGGCCCTCTGCGTCGCCGTCTATGCCGCGTCCGAGAACGATGCCCGTGCCCTCGGGGCGGGGTTCTTTCCCTTCTTTCACGTGCTGCTGATGGGCGTGTGCGGTGCGTTCCTCACCGGCGACCTGTTCAACCTGTACGTGTGGTTCGAGGTCATGCTGCTGGCCTCGTTCGTACTGCTCACCGCGACGGCCGGACCGAGCGCGCTGCGAAGTGGCCTGGCCTACGTGAGCCTGAATCTGCTGGCCTCGGCCTTCTTCCTGGTGGGCGTCGCCGTGCTCTACGGAGTGGCCGGCACGCTCAATCTGGCCGATCTGGCCGTGAAGCTCGGCCAGCCCGAGGCGCGCGAGGCGGCGCGGCCCGTGGCGGCGCTTCTGCTCGTGGCCTTCGGCATCAAGGCCGGGCTGTTTCCGGTGTTCTTCTGGCTGCCCGCGTCCTACCCGACCGCTGGGGTGGCCGTCTCGGCCCTGTTCGCGGGTCTGCTCACCAAGGTGGGCGTCTACGCGCTGATCCGCGTGTTCACCCTGCTCTTCCCGCTACAGGACGCCGGTGGCTCGGTGGCCCTGGTCGCCGTCGCCTCGGCCACCATGATCTGTGGCGTGCTGGCCGCCGCATCGCAGGCCCACGTCCGCCGCATCCTCTCCTTCCACATCGTGAGCCAGATCGGATACATGGTGCTCGGCCTGGCGCTGGCCACGCCGCTCGCGCTTGCGAGCGCCATCTTCTACGTGCTGCATCACATCGTCACCAAGACCAACCTGTTCCTGGTGGGTGGCCTGATCCGGCGGGCCGGGGGCAGCGAGGCCCTCGGAGAACTCGGTGCGTTGGCGGTGCGTCGCACGGGACTGGCGGTCCTGTTCGCGGTGCCGGCGCTCTCGCTGGCGGGGGTGCCGCCGCTCTCGGGCTTCTTCGCCAAGCTCCAGCTCCTGCGTGCGGGCCTCGACGCCGAGGCGTTCGTGGCCGTGTTCATCGCCGTGGCCGTGGGCCTGCTCACGCTGTTCTCCATGGCCAAGATCTGGATCGAGGCGTTCTGGGGCGAGGCTCCGGAGAACGCTGCACCGGACCCGACGCTGCCGCGCGGCGCCGTATTCGCGAGCGCGGGGCTCGCCCTCCTCACCGTCGCGCTGGGCCTGGGCGCCGAAGGGCTCTGGCAACTCGCGAACGAAGCCGCGGCCACGCTGCTCGAGCCCGAACGTTATGTGCGCGCCGTCCTCGGGGCACGCTCGTGAGCGCCCCGACCGGTACGCCGGGCCTTCTCGGCTGGAACCTCGCCCTCGCCGCGGTCTGGGCGGCGGCGCTGGGGGAGTTCTCGCTCGTGAACCTCGGCGTGGGCTTCGCCCTGGGCTTCGCGATTCTCGCCGTGGGCGGCGGCGCCTTCGGCACCTCGCGGTACCCGGAGAAGTCGCTGCGCTTCGTCGAGTTCGCGGCGTTCTTCCTGGGCCAGCTGCTGCTCTCGAGCATCCGGGTCGCATCCGACGTGCTGACGCCCACGCACCAGGCGCGCCCCGCCATCGTGGCCGTCCCGCTCGACGCCGAGACCGATGCGGAGATCACGCTGCTCGCGAACCTGGTGAGCCTGACCCCGGGCAGCCTGAGCCTGGACGTCTCCGACGACCGCAGCGTGCTCTACGTGCACGTCATGTTCCTCGACGACGTCGAGGCGTGCCGTCGCGAGATCAAGGACGGCTTCGAAAGACGCGTCCTGGAGCTGTTGCGATGAGCGTTGCCACGGAGGGCGGCCAGCATGCCTGATCTGCTCGACACGGCCGTGGGACTCAGCCTCGGGCTGCTCGCCATCGCGATCGTCCTGGCGTTCGTGCGTCTCGCGAGGGGCCCGAGTCTCCCCGACCGCGTGGTCGCACTCGACCTGATCGCCGCCACCGTGGTCGCGGCCTCGGTGCTGCTGGCCCTCGGTACGGGGCTCGCCGTCTTCATCGACGTGGCGCTGGCGATCGCGCTGGTGACCTTCCTGGGCACCGTCGCGCTGGCCCGTGCCATCGAGCGGGAGGGCGAGTCGTGATCACTCTCGTCGTGGCCGTGCTCGCCGTCACCGGGTCGGCGCTGGTGCTGGTGGCGAGCGTGGGGGTGCTGCGCCTGCCCGACCTCTACACGCGCATGCACGCGAGCACCAAGCCGGCGACACTGGGCGTGACCCTGCTGGTGGCGGCTCTGGCCGTGCATGCGGGCGACCTCGGCATCGCGGCGCGTGCGCTCCTGATCGTGCTGTTCTTCCTGCTGACGGCACCGGTGGCCGCCCATCGCCTGGGGCGCGCCGCGCGCATCTCGAACGTACCCCGCTGGGAAGGCACCGTGCGCGACGACCTGGCGCCCGAGTTGTCCCGGCGCCGGGGCGAGCCGGACAGTTCGTAAAAGCCGATCTCAGCGTCCCACATTATCTATTTTTCCGCGGCTCCTCCCGAGCCTAGGCTCGGATTCGAGGAGGACGCCATGGAATCCCACCCGGCCAGGGCCCCCGAACGCGCGCTGGAGGAGATCTGGGTCCGCCAGACCGGCTCCGCCGAGCGCCGGCGCGAGAGCCGGGAGGGCGGGGCGGACCGGCCCCGCCGCGAGCTGGCCCGCGAACTGGGCGTGCGCGAGGGCAGCCTGCTGGACCGGCTGATGGCGCTGGGCGTCTCGGCCGAAACGGCGCCCTCCTTCGAGGCCATCCCTCTGGTCGAAGTGGCCTGGGCCGACGGCACCGTCATGGCCGAAGAGCGCTGGCGCGTCCTCGCCCGCGCGACGGCCTTTGGTCTCGAACTGGGCGGGCCGGCCCATGCGCAGCTCGAGCTGTGGCTGCGGCGCCGACCCGAACGCGCCCTGTTCGAGGCCTGGGAGACGCTGGCCCGGCGGCGCCGTGCTGCGCCCGCCACGGCGGCCCAGGCCCGCGCCCTGCTGGCCGGCGCCGAAGACGTCGCCGAGGCGGCCGGCGGCGTGCTCGGCTTCGCCATGGTTTCGGGCGCGGAGCGCGCCGTCCTCGGCCGCATTCGACACGCCCTCGGCCCGCACGTTCCCGACGAGGAGGAATGACCCCATGCCCGAGACGCCCTTCCGAGACATCCTCGCCTATGCGCCGGAAAGCGACGAGGGATTCGTGGCCGTCGAGCAGGCCGCCGCCTTGGCCCGCGAGAGCGGCGGCAAGATCCGGGTCATGCGGGTGCTCGAGCCCGGCAGCCGTCTACTGCGATGGTCCCGCCGCGCGCGCGATGGGCAGAACCTGCGCGACCTGCTGGCCGAAGCCGAGCTCGAGCAGCTCGAGGCACGGGTCGCGCCCTTGCGCAGCGAAGGCATCCCGATCGACGTCCAGGTGCGTTGGGGCACGCCCTGGATGGAGCTCGTCTACGCCGTTCTCCGCGACGGCCACGACCTGGTGGTGAAGGCGGCGGAGGGTGCCACGCGCAACAAGGGCCTGTTCTTCGGCTCCACGGCGCTGCACCTGATCCGCAAGTGTCCGTGCCCGGTCTGGGTGGCGCACACGCCCGGCAAGACCGCGCCCAAGCGCGTGCTCGCGGCGGTCGACCCCGCGGCGGGCGACCAGCGGCCGGACGTGGCCCGGCGCGTGCTGCGACTCGCCACCACCGTCGCGGGCGACGACGGCGAGGTGCAGATCGCCTCGGTCTGGCGCGCAGCCGGCGAGATGATGCTGCAGGGCCGCATGTCGAGGACCGACCTCGCCGACTATGTCGAGGCCGCCCGAGAAGAGGCCCAGACCGGCCTGGCCGAGGCCACGGCCTGCCTGGGTGAGCCGGTGCCGCCCGAGCGCACCCACCTGGTGAAGGGCGAGCCCTCCGACGTGCTGCCCGCGCTGGTCGATCGCCTGGCGCCCGACCTGCTCGTGATGGGCAGCCTCGGCCGTACCGGGGTCCGGGGTCTCCTGATCGGCGACACCGCCGAGACGCTGGTGCGTTCGGTGCGCTGCGCGGTCCTCGTGGTGAAGCCGCCCGGGTTCACCAGCCTTCTGGAGCAGTCGAGCGATCCGACGGCGTCCGGCGCCGACTCCGTCTAGGACAGGATATTGCCCCGCGCGGCGTCGGCGATCGCCGCCACGGCAGGATGCGTGATCCGGCGCTCCACCGTGATGGCGTAGAAGGCTTCCCGCACGTCCTCGGACCGGCCGACGAGCTGGACGCCATGCACCTTGCGCACTTCGTCGCCCACGACGATCGGCGCCGCGAAGATGCCCATGCCGTGCTGTCCAAACACCTTCATGAGGGCGGTGTCCTCGATCTCGGCCATGATCCGGGGGCGCACGTCCAGATCGTCGAACCAGCGATCGAGCGACTGACGCAGCGCCGTATTCGGCGTGGGCAGGATCATCGGCGCTCCATCGAGGCTCTTGGGAAAGCCCTTGCGGTGCCGCCGCGCGATCGCGGGCTCGGCGAAGAAGCCGATCCCACAGTCGCCGAGCGGATGGTTGAAGGCCTTCACGCGCACCTGGGGGCCGAGCGGCGCGTCGGTCAGCACCATGTCGTACTCCTGCACCGCGAGCGCGGCCATGAGCTCGTTGGTCTTGCCTTCGTGCAGCACCAGCTGGACCGGCTCGTCGCCCACGATGGCGGCCTCCAGCAGGCGGTGGCAGACGAGCTTGGGGACGACGTCGGAAATGCCGACCAGCAGCCGAGCCGGGCGACCGGTGGGCCGGCCGCGCAGCGCGTCCATCATCTCGCGACCGAGCGAGAAGATCTCGTCGGCATACCGATAGGTGAGACGCCCCACGTCGGTGAGCGCCAGGTTGCGCCCCTCGCGCACGAAGAGTTTCTCGTCGAGGGACTCCTCGAGCTTGCGGATCTGGCCGCTCAAGGTGGGCTGCGCCAGCCGCAGCACCTCGGACGCGCGCGTCACGCTGCCCTCCCGTGCGACGGTGTAGAAGTAGAGCAGGTGGTGGTAGTTGAGCCAATCCACGGCCGATCCTCCCTTCGTATTTATCGAATTCTAGCGGAGACATTTCCTATTTGTGGATATATGCGGACCCCCTAGGTTCGGTGTGTCGCGAGGAGACGCCCCATGCAGCTTCGGATTCGCAGCCCTCACCTCGAGCTTTCCGCCGAGACGCGCAGCGCCGTCGACCACAAGCTTCGGCTGGCGTTGGGGCGACACGTCGCAGCGATCGAGGCCGTCCACGTGACGGTGTCGACCCACACCGACCCGCGGCTGGCCGGCCGCGGCTGGCGCTGCCGCGCCCACCTGCGGCTTCGCGCGGACGAGCGGTTGGTGGTGGAAGACCAGGCCGAGAGCGTTCGCGCCGCCGCCGATGCCGTGGCCTGGCGGCTCGCCCACCGGCTCGATCGGCGCCGGAGCACCCTGCCGCGAGCGGGCGCGGAGCGCGGACGAAGCCGCATCGCGCTTCGCTAGCCCGTGCGCGGGTCGCGCACGACCCGCCCGTACCCGCTGACGGCTTCTCACCCAGGAGGAACGACCATGAGCGCAGATCGCATCCTTTCGCAGCTGCTCGGAAGCAGTGCGGCCAGCGGGTTCGCAGGGGGCCTCGCCGGCTCTCTCGCCGGCGGGATGCTCACCAGCAAGCGTGGGCGCAAGTTCGGCAAGAAGGCGCTCCAGGTGGGCGGCATTGCCGCGGTAGGAGGGCTCGCCTACGCCGCCTGGCAGCGTCATCGGGCCGGGGAGGCTTCGGGCGTGCCGGCCTCCGAGCCCGCCGTCGCGTCGCTACCCGTTTCGCCCGGCATCGATCGCTTCGTCCCTGCGACCGCCGATGGCCCCGACGCCGAGAACCTGGGCCTCACCCTGCTGCGCGCAATGATCGCGGCGGCTCAGGCCGACGGCCGCCTCGATGCGGTCGAACGCGAGGCGCTGCACGCGCGCGTCCGCTCGCTCGACCTCACCGATGCGGAGAAGCTCGACCTGCTCGGCGTCCTCGATCGTCCCGTCGACCTGAACGAGCTGGTGCGCGCAGCGCGCACGCCCGAGATCGCATCGGAGATCTACGCCGTCTCGCTGCTGGCGATCGAGATCGACACGCCCGAAGAGCGCGCCTACCTCGAGCTGCTCGCGGCACGGCTGGGCCTGCCGAAGGCCCTGGTCGCATCGATCCACGAAGAGCTCGACACCGAGGCGGCCGAGCCCCTGGCCCGGGCCGCGTCGTGAGCGCGATGCCGGTCCGAAGCGCTCTGGCCATCCTGGCCGTGAGTGGGGCCTTCGCCCTGGCGAACCAGTCTGCGGGGGCGGCCGCCTCGGCCCAGGATGCGGCCCTGCGCGAACGCATCGAAGCCAACCTCGCCGCGCTGGACGACCGCGAGGGTGCAGACGTCCGCGTGGCGGTGCGCAACGGTGAGGTCGTCCTGCAGGGCTCGGTGCGCGTTCTCGAGCAGAGCCTGCGAGCCGAACAGGCGGCGTGGCGGACGCCGGGCGTGATCGACGTGGACAACGAGCTGCGCGTGACGCCCGGCACCCAGGGCGACGTGGCCATCGAGCGCGAGGTCCGCCTGATCATCAAGGGCGACGGCCGCTTCCTCGACACCACGCTCGAGCTGCGGGTCGCGAACGGCCTGGTCTCGATCCGCGGCATGTTCCAGGACCCCACGGACGTGCTGCGCTTGAAGCACCGCATCGCCGCGGTGCCCGGCGTGCTGGCGGTGGAAATCGATGCGCAGCTCGTGGCGCAGCGCCGCGTGCCCGCGCAGGACGCCGCCGCAGCCTGACCGGCCCCTCCCACGCCGGCCCCCCGCCCGGGCCCCGTACGCAACCTCCGGGGCCCGGGCGGGGTTTGCCCCAATCCACCCGGACCGCAGTCTGGCCGATAGAGGGGCGTGGCACTTCTCGGCCTGGGCATCGTCGTGCAGCTCGTAGCAGACGCCGTGATCGGCGTCCGGCTGCTTCTGCTCGCCCGGCGCACCCGACAGCTGCCGGAGCTGGCCATGGGTGCGTGTTGCCTGCTGCTGGGGGGCGTCGGCCTGCCGCTCTCGCTGGCCGTTCGCGCGGGCCTGCTGGGCGCCGCCGAAGACCGCGGGGTCTGGCTCGCCACGGCGCTGGCCATCCAGAACCTGGCGTGCCTCGCGCTCTACGTGGCCACCTGGCGGGTGTTTCGCGCCGACCGCACCTGGGCGCGCGCGGTCGTCGCCGTGGCCGCGGTGGCGCTCGCGATCTCGGTCCCCGGAAGCGGCGCCGATTCGGGCGCGCTCTATTGGCTGGGCTGGGCGGGCCGCGGCGGCGCCTTCGCGTGGTCGGCCTTCGAGTCCGTTCGCTATCTGGGACTCCTGCGACGCCGCCACGCGCTCGGCCTGGTGAGCCCCGTCGTGCTCGACCGCTTCCGCCTCTGGTCGATCTGCTGCATCGCCGTGGTGATCGGCTTCGCCGTCTTCCTGGTGAGTCGGCTCCAGGGCCTGAACCCCGCCGAGACGCCGGCCGTGCTCGCCACCACGTCCCTGGTGGGCCTGGTCGGCGGCATCAGCCTGTGGCTGGCCTTCGCCCCGCCGGCCGCCTACCTGCGCCGCGTCGAGGCGCGCGCCGCTGCCGCGGCCCCTTCGGGCGCCTAGGCCCGCTCTCTCGCCCCGTCGCTAGGCGAGCTGGATGACGGTGAAGGCCTTCTCTTCGACCCAGCCCACGAGGTCGCGCAGGGCTTCGGGGGCGATCTCGTGGCCCATCGGGTACTCGCGGAACGACACGTTCATGCCGCGCTTCAGCAGCAGGTCGCGCGACTCCTGGCCGCGGTCGACCGGGATCATCGGGTCGTCGGTGCCGTGCAGCACCAGGGCCGGGAAGCCCTCGTGCCCATCCTGTGCCGGGATCGACGCATCGAGCTCGCCCGGTAGCCAGCTACTCATGGACACCATCCCGCAGAAGCGCCCGGGGTCGCGCAGCACCAGGTCGTAGGCGATCACGCCGCCCTGGCTGAAGCCCAGGGGCAGGATCTTGCGGGGATCGATGGGGTAGCGCTCCATGGCGCCGTCGAGAAAGGCACGCACCTGGTCGGCGGCACGCTCGTACTCGGCGAAGCCCGGGTCGGCACCCGGCGCCGACGGCGGCGTGGCCCAGCCGAAGCCCACCATGCCGCCGCCCTGCTCGGGCGTGCCCATCTGGAAGGCCAGCGGGCCCTGGGGGCTCAGCACCATCGCCGCGCCGCCGTGCAGGATGCTGGCCAGCCCGATCAGGTCGTGGGCGCTGGCCCCGAAGCCATGCAGGGCCAGGATGGTGGGAAACGGGCCATCGCCCGGCGGTACGTGTGCGGTGTAGAGAAGGTCCATGGGCGGCCGAGGATACCGGTCCCGGCATCGGGCGCCTCCTCGGCGAGCCTCGCAGAACGGCGCAGCCCCGGCCGTGACCGGCTCGGGGCGATCAATGCCCCATCTGCTAAATCCACCGGATGCCCCCCGGAAAGAGCCTCTTCGACAAGGTCTGGGACCTGCACGCCGTGCGCGAGCTGCCCACCGGCCAGACCCAGCTGCTGATCGGGCTCCACCTGATCCACGAAGTCACGAGCCCCCAGGCCTTCGCCATGCTGCGCGAGGCCGGGCTCTCGGTGCGCTTCCCGCGCCGGACCTTCGCCACGGTGGACCACATCATCCCGACCGACTCGCAGATCCGACCGCTGTCGGACAATCTGGCCGAGGCGATGATGGTCGAGCTCGAACGCAACTGCCGCGAGCACGACATCGCGCTGTTCGACACGCCGAGCGGCCACCAGGGCGTGGTGCACGTGATCGGGCCGGAGCTGGGCCTCACCCAGCCCGGCATGACCATCGCCTGCGGCGACAGCCACACCTCGACCCATGGCGCCTTCGGAGCGATCGCCTTCGGCATCGGCACCAGCCAGGTGCGCGACGTGCTCGCGACCCAGTGCCTCACCATGGCGCGGCCGGGCGTGCGCCGCATCGACGTGACCGGAAAGCTCGGAGGCGGCGTCTACTCGAAGGACGTGGCGCTCGCGATCATCCGCCGCCTGGGCGTGAAGGGCGGCGTGGGCTTCGCCTACGAATACGGCGGCGACGTGGTCGACGCCATGACGCTCGAAGAGCGCCTCACCCTCTGCAACATGTCGATCGAGGGCGGGGCGCGGGTGGGGTACGTGAACCCGGACGAAACCACCTTCGACTACCTGGCCGGACGCGAGTACGCCCCGCGCGGCGAGGCCTGGGACCGCGCGGTGGCGTTCTGGCGCGACATCGCCACGGACGCCGACGCCCCCTATGACGACCGCGTGTCGCTCGCGGGTGCCGAGATCGAGCCGTCGGTCACCTGGGGCATCAACCCCGGGCAGAACTGCGGCGTGAACGAGCGCCTGCCCCGGGTGGAGGACATGCCCGACGACGAGCGGGCCTCGGTCGAAGAGGCCTACGCGTTCATGGAGCTGCGACCGGGTGAGCCCCTGGCGGGCACCGCGGTGGACGTGGCGTTCATCGGCTCGTGCACCAATGGCCGCATCTCGGATCTCCGCGAGGCCGCACGCGTGGCCAAGCGCGGCAAGGTCGCGGCCGGCGTGCGCGCCCTGGTGGTGCCGGGCTCACAGGCCGTCGCGCGCGAAGCCGAAGCAGAGGGCCTCGACGAGGTCTTCCGCTCCGCGGGCTTCGAGTGGCGCGAGCCCGGCTGCTCGATGTGCCTGGCCATGAACCCCGACAAGCTGGTCGGCCGCGAGATCTGCGCCAGCTCGAGCAACCGCAACTTCAAGGGGCGCCAGGGCTCGCCCACGGGCCGAACGCTCCTCATGTCGCCGGCCATGGTGGCCGCCGCAGCCATCAAGGGCTGCGTCACCGATGTCCGGGAAGTCCTCTAATGGCCAACGAAAAACGCATTGACGGGTTCACCGGCCGCGCCGCCGTGCTGCGCGGAGCGGACATCGACACCGACCGCATCATCCCCGCCCGCTTCATGCGCTGCGTCACCTTCGACGGGCTGGGCGAGTACGCGTTCCACGACGATCGCGCCCAGGCCAAGGGCGACCATCCGCTGGACGACGAGCGCTACGAGGGGGCCTCGATCCTGGTGGCGGGCGACAACTTCGGCTGTGGCTCGTCGCGCGAGCACGCGCCGCAGGCGCTGATGCGCACTGGCTTCCGGGCCTTCATCGCGGGCTCGTTCGCCGAGATCTTCGCGGGCAACTGCACCGCGCTCGGCCTGCCCTGCGTCACGCTCGAGGCCGGCGACCTGGCGAGCCTGATGGAGAGCGTCGAGCTGGATCCCAGCCAGGAGGTGGCGATCGACATCGAGGCGCGCCAGGTGCGCTGCAAGGCCGGCACGTTCGAGGCCGGCATCCGCGACGGCACCCGCCAGCAGCTGCTCGAGGGCACCTGGGATGCCACGGCGGTACTGCTCGAGGCCGGCGCGACGATCGAAACGGCCGCCGAACGCGTGCCCTACCTGAACGGATTCACGGGCTAGCCGACACGCGGATTCACGGGCTAGCCGACACGCGGACTCGCGGGCTGGCCGACAGGCGGATTCGCGGGGCGAATCAGTAGACGTTCACGCCCTTCGCCCACTCGCGCTCGGCCTCGTACCAGGCGACGGCGCGGGCGACGCCATCGGGCAGCGCCACCTGGGGGTGCCAGTCGAGCAGGCGCGCGGCCTTTTCGATGTTGGCCCAGGTGCTGGGGACGTCGGCCGGGTGGGCATCCTGGTACTGGATCTGCGCCTTCTGGCCCACCGACTTCTCGACCACGCCGATCAGCTCGCGCACCGTGAAGGGGCGGTCGCTTCCCAGGTTGATGATTTCGTAACCGAGGGGGCGCAGCGCCGCGATGGTGCCACGCGCGATGTCGTCCACGTAGGTGAAGTCGCGCGACATGCTGCCGTCGCCGTACACGAAGATCGGCTCGCCCTCGCGGATGCGCTGGGTGAAGCGGAAGACGCTCATGTCCGGGCGGCCGGCCGGACCGTAGACCGTGAAGTAGCGGAGCACCGTCACGTCGATGCCATGCAGCGCGTGGTACGCATGGCACATGGCCTCGGCGGCGGCCTTGCTGGCGGCATAGGGCGAGATCGGCCGGCTGGTGTCCTGGTCTTCGGTGTACGGCACCTCGTTGGACGTCCCGTACAGGCTCGACGTGCTCGCCAGCACCAGCTTCGGGATCTCCTGCCGGCGGCAGAACTCCAGGCAGTTGAGCGTGCCGGTGCCGTTGGTGGCGAGGTAGACCCACGGGTCGTCCACGCTGGCGCGTACGCCGGCGCGCGCAGCCAGGTTGAGCAGCCCGTCGAAGCGACTCTCGCGCAGGGCCGGCCGCTCGAACAGGGCGCGGTCGCCGATGTCGCCCGTCTCGAAGGCAAAGCCCGGGCGCGCGGCCAGGCGCTCCAGACGGTGGCGCTTCACGCGTACGTCGTAGGCCGCCGAGAGGTTGTCGACGCCCACGACCTCGGCGCCGCTCTCGAGCAGCAACTCGGCCGTGCGAGCCCCGATGAATCCGGCAGCCCCGGTCAGCAGGTAGCGCGGCACTAGCGGCCCCCGAACTTGGGATCGCGCTTCTCGAGGAAGGCGGCCATGCCCTCGGCCCGGTCCTCGGATGCGAACACGGCGCCGAAGGTCGCCTGCTCGAGGGCGTTGGCCACGTCGAGGTCGGCGTCTCCCGCCGCCTGCATCACGCGCTTGGCGGCGGCCACGGCCACGGGGCCCTTCTTGGCGATCGTCTGACCCGCGGCGACCGCCGCAGCCAGCAGCGCCTCGGGGTCTTCGAAGACGCGATTGGCGAGACCCATGGCCAGGGCCGTATCGGCATCCACGGGCTCGCCCGTGAGCACCAGCTCGCGCGCCCAGCCGGCACCGACCCGGCGCGCCAGGCGCGACGTGCCCCCGAAGCCCGGCAGCAGGCCCAGGCTCACCTCGGGCTGCCCGAAGCGCGCCTTCTTGCTGGCGTAGATCCAGTCGCAGGCCAGGGCCAGCTCGCAGCCCCCGCCGAGCGCAAAGCCATTCACGGCCGCGATGGCGGGAATCTCGAGTGCCTCGAGCGCCGAAAAGGTCTCGTGGCCCAGGCGGCTGAAGGCCTGGCCCTCGAGCGCGGTCTTGCCGCTCATCTCGGCGATGTCGGCCCCAGCTGCGAAGGCGCGCCCCGCGCCGGTCACCACCACGGCCCGGGCGTCGGGCGCAGCCGCCACCTCGGCAATGCGGGTGCCGAGGGCCTCCAGCATCGCGCTGCTGAGGGCATTGAGCGCGTCGGGCCGATTCAGGGTCAGCACGCCGACCGGCCCCTCCCACGTGAGCTCCACCAGATCCATAGGCGCCTGCTTCCTCCCGGCGTCGGGCGGCTCCGCCCTTCGCGGCCGCAGAGACTCGCGCGCTCGGCGCGGGGCGCAAGTTGCGCGCGAGGTGCGTGTTTGTCGGCCCTCCGTGGTATCGTGCCTCGCCCCCAAGGGGCTCGCGCGCGGGGCGCCTTCGCAGGCCCCGCTAGGAGGACGCGCATGAAGCGATCGGTGGCGGCGGTGGTTGCCGGAGGCCTGGGCCTGCTGGGCGTGTTCGACGTCCTGCTGGCACCGGTGCTCATCCACCTGGGACTGGTCTCGCCCATGTTCGGCTTCCAGTGGTTGTTCGTGCTCGGCCTGTTCGAAGGCCTGCTGGCGCTGCTGGTGGGCCTGTTCGCCCTCTGGCGCACCCGGGAGGGCTCGGGCCGCTCGGGCCGCGGCCTGGCGTGGACGGGCATCGCCTGCGGCGTGGGGCTCGTGGGCCTGCTGCTCGTTTCCAGCAGCCCGGGCCAGGGGCTGCCGCGGATCAACGACATCACCACCGACCTCGAAGACCCGCCGGCGTTCGCCGGCGACCCCTCCGACCGCGGTCGGGACATGACCTACCCCGCCGACTTCGTGCCCCAGGTCCGCGAGGCCTATCCCGACCTGGCCACCCAGATCGTCGCCACCGATCCCGCGACCACGCTGGCCGCCGTGCGCACGACCGCCGAGTCCCTCGGCTGGGAGATCGTCTCGGTCGACGAGGCGGCTGGAACGCTCGAGGCGCGGGAGACCACCCGGATCTTCCAGTTCGTGGACGACGTGGTGGTCCGCGTGCGACCGAGTGGCAATGGCTCCGAGGTGGACATCCGCTCGAAGTCGCGCGACGGCCAGGGCGACGTCGGCGCCAACGCCGCACGCATTCGCACCTTCCAGCAGGCGCTCGGCGGAGCCTAGGCGCTGCCGAGTGCGGCCTGCGCCGTCTCGCGCGCCCAGCGGTAGTCCGCCTTGCCACTGGGCGCGCGCAGCACCTGGTCCACGTAGACCACGGCGCGCGGCAGCTTGTAGCGGGCGATGTGCGCTTCACACGTCTCGCGCAGCGCATCGTCGTCGGCCGTGGTGCCTGGGCGCAGCTGGACGATCGCCGTCACCTGCTGCCCGAAGCGCTCGTGCGGCGTGCCCACCACCACGGCGTCGAAGACCGACGGGTGGTGCTTGAGCGCGTGCTCCACCTCTTCGGCGAAGATCTTCTCGCCACCGGAGTTGATGGTGACCGAGTCCCGGCCGAGCAGCGTGAGCCGCCCGCCGGTCTCGGCAATGGCGCGGTCGCCGGGCACCGAGTAGCGAACGCCGTCGATCTCGGGAAAGGTGCGCGCGGTCTTCTCGGCGTCGCCCAGATAGCCGAGCGGCACCGGCCCGCTGCGCGCTAGCCAGCCACGCTCTCCCGAACCCGCTTCGACCACACCCGAAAGGTCTTCGCGCAGCACCACGTTCTGGTCCGAGAGGTCGAAGTCGCCCGTGCTGGCCCGTTCGCCACCGCGGGAGACCTGGGTGGCCTGCTGGCCGCTCTCGGACGAGCCCAGCACGTCGAGAATGCGCGCGCCGGGGATCGCTTCGAGCAAGGCGTCCTTGGTGGCGGCGGTGAGGATCGCGCCGCCCGAGGTGATCGTGCGCAACGACGACAGGTCGTAGCTGCGTTCGCCGAGCGCCTGCAGCAGCGGGCGCGCGAAGGCATCGCCGACCAGCGTCATCTGCTGCACCCGCTCGCGCTCGACCGTGGCCCAGATGTCGTGGGGGTCGAGATGCGTGGTGTCGGATTGCACGATCACCGTCCCGCCCACGTGCCACATGGTGAGCGCCGCCCAATGGGCCGCCCCGTGCATGAACGGGGGTGAGGGCAGTGCGCGGGGGCCATCGCCCCGGGCCGCGCGCTCGACGATCGCCGGCAGCGCGGGCTCCACCCGCGGCGGCAAGAGCGCCGCCCGCACGATCTCCTCCTGCCGCCAGAGCACGCCCTTGGGCATGCCCGTCGTACCGCCCGTGTACAGGATGTAGAGATCGTCGGGCGAGAGGCCTTCCGGCGGGTCGGGGCGCGCGTCGGCCAGCGCCTGCTCGTAGTCCTTCGCGCCCGGCAGCAAGGGCTCCCCCGACCCGTCGTCCACCTGCAGCCACAGCCGCACCCGCGGCAGCGCATCGCGGATGCGCGCCAGGGTCGGCGCGAAGGTGGCGTGGTAGATCACCGCCGTCGCATGGGCGTTGGTGAAGAGGTAGACGAGCTCTTCGTCCACGTACCGGTAGTTCACGTTGAACGGGGCGCAGCGCGCCTTCATGCCTCCGAGGAGACCTTCGAGGTACTCGTTGCCGTTCAACAGGTAGAGCCCGACGTGGTCCTGCCCGGACTCCCAGTTGGCGAGACCCGCGTCGCGCTCGCGGTGGCAGCCCAGACCGGCCTCGCGCAGGACGGACGCCAGGCGGCGCGTGCGGTCGGTGAGCTGGGACCACGTGAAGCGCCGGTCGCGAAAGACCAGGCACTCCCGGTCGGCCAGTCGATCGGCGATGGCCTCGTGCAGGGCGGCGAGGTTCAGCATGCGGGGGTTCTAGCCCGGCGCGGCGCGCCTCGCCCGCGCCAGGGCGCGGCGGCTCAGTCCTGCCCGCCGCTCCAGACGACCAGCGCGTCGATCGTGGCCGCCACGCGATCCCCAGCGGGCGCATCGGTCGGGCCGAAACCGCCGTCTTCGGCCTGGGCGGCCACGAGGGACGGGGCAAGCTCGTCCACGCCCAGTGGCGTCCCCGGGAGCGCACGGGCCGCGCAGCGGACGAACACCCGGGCCACCCGCGCGGCATCGAACACACCGGTGCGAAAGCCGCGTTCGAGCTCGCGGCCGCACCACTGAAGCGCCTCGTCCGCGAGGTCGGTCGGATGACTCGCCAGCAGCTCGAAGTAGGCGAGGATCGGCTCGTACGTGGGCCCCTGTACCCGCTCCACCGACCAGTGCGCGCCCATGAAGGCCGCGGCGCGATCGAGGGTCGAGCGCCTCGCGTAGGGCGTGCGTGCCAGCACACCCGCCACCTCTCCCGTGTACGAGATGCGCTCGGCAAGCTCGTCCTCGGCGTCGGGGCCTTCCTGGCGACCGGCGAAGCTCCCATCGTCGCGTTGCGTCCGCTCGAGCTCGGCCACTAGCGCTTCGGACTGCGGATGCGCGCCGAGACCCACGAAGAGCAGTGCGTGCAACCGCGCCAGCGGCTCACCGACCTCGCCGGCCACCGCCTGGGCCACCTGCTCGGGCTGGGCCGCGCCCACCATCACCGCGGCGACGGCCCGGTCGCGCGCCTCGCCGTGCGATTCGACGAAGCGGCGTGCGCGAACCGGTGCGGGGACCTTCGGCCTGGGGTCGGACATGGCGCGAGATCCTAGGCGACCGACCGGGAGATGGGGACGCCGCACCCGCCGCCTGGCGGGGGAGTCGAGGTCGCACCGGGACCTCGCGGAGGGGAGCGTTAGCTTCCGCCCATGACCGACGACGAGTCCTCTCGCCCCACCAACCGGCTGGCCCGCGAGACCAGCGCCTACCTCCGCCAGCACATGCACAACCCGGTGGACTGGCACCCGTGGGGTCCGGAGGCGCTCGCGCGCGCCAAGGAGACCGACCGGCCGCTCTTCGTGTCGATCGGCTATAGCGCCTGCCACTGGTGCCACGTGATGGAGCGCGAGTCGTTCGAAGACCCGGCCACGGCGGCGATCCTGAACGAGTCGTTCATCGCCGTGAAGGTCGACCGCGAAGAGCGACCCGACGTGGACCAGATCTACATGGAGACGGTCACGCGGTTGACCGGGCACGGCGGCTGGCCGCTCACGGTGTTCTGCACGCCCGACGGCTCCCCCTTCTTCGGGGGCACCTACTACCCGCCGGAGCCACGCCACGGGCTGCCGGCCTTCACGGCGCTGCTGCGCCAGGTGGCCACGGTCTGGGCGCAGCAACGCGACGAGGTGCTCGCGTCGGCCTCGCAGATCCTGGGCGCACTCGGGGCCGCGGCATCGGCCGGCGCTGAGGAGACTTCGGCTGCCCTGCCCGGCCGAGCCGAGCTCCTTGCGGCTGCCGAGGCGCTCCTGCCGCGCCTCGACACCGTGCACGGCGGCCTCGGTGACGCGCCCAAGTTTCCGACGCCGGTCCACCTGGAGCTGCTTCTCCTGGCGCTTCCCCACCTGGGCCAGGACGACGCCGAACGCGTGGCGGCCTTCCTGCGCACCACCTGCGACGCGATGGCGCGGCGCGGGCTCTACGACCACCTGGGGGGTGGCTTCCACCGCTACTGCGTGGATGCGCGGTGGGCTGTGCCCCACTTCGAGAAGATGCTCTACGACCAGGGCCAACTCATGCGCATCTACGACGAGGTGGCGCGGCTGGCGGGCGGAGACGCGACCGACCTCGCCTGGCCCGTGCGCGAGACCGCAGCCTGGCTGGGCCGTGAGATGACGGCAGGGGGCGGCGCGTTCGTCGCCAGCCAGGATGCCGACAGCGAGGGCGAAGAGGGGCGCTTCTACGTCTGGACGCCCGAGCAGGTCGGCGAGGTGCTCGACGGCGACGACGCCCAGGCGTTCTGCGAGGCCTTTGGCGTGACGCCGGGTGGCAACTTCGAGGGGGGCGCGAGTGTGCTGGCCGATCGGGCCGGCCCCCCACGCGAGGCCACGGCCGCGCTGCGCGACCGCATGCGCACGGCCCGCGCCGAGCGCACGCCGCCCGACACCGACCGAAAGATCGTGGCGGCCTGGAACGGCCTCACCATCTCGGGCCTGGCGCACGCGGCGGGCTGGCTCGACGACCCGGACCTCCTCGAACGGGGCCGCCTTGCAGCCGACTTCGTGCTGAGCGAAATGAGAGACGAGGGCGGACGTCTGCTGCGCATCCATGCCGAGGGACAGGCCAAGGTGCCGGCGTTTCTCGACGACCATGCGGGCATGTTGTCGGCCTGCCTCGACCTCCACCGTGCAGGTGCGGGCGACGGCTACCTCCAGCATGCGCTCGACCTCGCAGACGACATCGCGGCGCGCTTCTTCGACGAAGAAGAAGGCGACCTCTTCCTGGTCGCAAACGACGGCGACCCCCTTCCCCACCGGCCCCGCTCCGACCCCGACGGCGCGACGCCGCACTCGGCGTCGTTGGCGGTGCTGGGGCTGCTGCGGGCGGCCTCGCTCTCGGGCCGGTCCGACCTGCGTGCAACGGCCGAGCGGGTGCTTCGTCGCTACGCGGCGTCGCTCAGGGCCCAGCCCCTGGCCTGGCCCACCCTGGTGCGCGCCGCCTACTGGGCCGAGCAGGGTCTGTCGGCCGCGGTGGTCGTGGGCGATGCCGACGCAGCCGAGACGGCGGCGCTGGCCGGCGCGGCCCGGCGCCTTCTGGCGCCCGAAGAAGCCGTGGTCGTGATTGCGCACGAGGAGGCGCGGCCACCGGGCCTCGACCCGGCCTGGGTCGCGGGACGCACCCGTGTCGAGGGTCGAGCGACGGCCTACGTCTGCCGCGGAACCGTGTGTTCGCTACCGGTGACCGACCCCGAGCAGCTCGCGCCACTCGGTTAGCGGCCCGCCTTCGAGCCACTCGGTTGGCGACCCGCCTACGCGCCTCGGCGAGCGGCCCGTTGCGATACGCTCTCGAATTCATGGAATCCAAGCGGGCCCTCCTTCTGTGAGCGCAGACACCATGCGTGCGGTGGTGGCGCGCGGGGGCGCAGCGCTCGGCCTCGAAGACGTCCCGCGGCCCGAGCCGGGGCCGGGGCAGGTCCGCGTCTCGGTGGGCGCATGCGGCATCTGCGGCAGTGACCTCACCCTTCGCGGCGTCGGCGCGTATCCGCCGGGATTGATCCCGGGGCACGAGTTCGCGGGCACCGTCGAGGCGCTGGGCCCCGACGTCGAAGGCGTCTCGGAGGGCGACCGGGTCGCCGTCGAGCCGTTCTCGTCCTGCGGCGCGTGCGCCGAGTGCCGGAACGGCTGGGACCCGCTCTGCAGCGAAGGCAAACTGCTCGGCATCCACATGCCCGGGGGCATGGCCGAGTCGGTGGTCGCCGATGCGCGACGGCTCTTTCGCGCGCCCCAGGCGCTCGCGCCCGAGGTGCTCGCCATGGCCGAGCCGTTGGCCGTATCGCTGCACGGACTGCGACGCGGCGGCCTCACCCGGGGAAGTCGTGTCCTGATCGTGGGCGCGGGCGCGGTGGGACAGCTCGCCGCGTTCGCCGCGCACAAGCTCGGCGCGGGCGAGGTATGGGTCACGGCACGCCACGCCCATCAAGCCCGGCAGGCCCTGGCGCTCGGCGCCCATCGCGTCCTGTCCGAGACCGAGGCCTCCCGCGAAGCCCTGGCCTCGCTGGGCCGCGAGGCGCCCATCGACCTGGCCGTCGAGACCGTGGGCGGCACGGCCGACACCCTCAACGACGCCGCCGCGGCCGTGCGGCCCGGCGGCACCGTCGCCGTACTCGGCGTCTGGATGGCTCCGGTCGCACTCGACACCATGCCGCTCCTGTTGAAGGAGGTCAGCCTCGTCTGGTCGTACTGCTACCACCACGCGCACGGACCGCGACGCGAGGCGGAGGCCACCCCGAGTGCGCCTGGACGCGTGGCCGAGTTCGCCGAGGCCGTCGCGATGCTCGCCGAAGAACCCGACCGGATCGGCGCGTTGCTGAGCCACCGCGTACCGCTCGCCGAGGCACCGTCGGCGTTCGACCTGGCGGCCGACAAGCGCGCCGGTGCGGTCAAGGTGAGCGTCGTCGTCTGAACGGCGCCGTGTGCCCGGAGAGCCACCCTGGGAGAGATGGGCGACGCCTTCGCGCAGGCCTTCGGGCTGATCGCGCGACTCGATCCCGACCTGTTCGAGATCGTGTCGCTCTCGCTGCGCGTGAGCCTCACCGCCGTGGGCCTCGCCTGCCTGGTGGGCCTGCCGCTCGGTGCGCTGCTCGGCATCACGCGCTTTCCGGGCCGCCGAGCCGTGGTGGTGGTGGTGAACGCACTCATGGGGCTGCCCCCCGTCGTCGTGGGCCTGGTCGTCTACCTCATGCTCTCGCGCTCCGGGCCCCTTGGCTCGCTGGCGCTGCTGTTTCGCCCGAGCGCCATGGTGATCGCGCAGACGGTGCTGATCCTGCCGATCGTGACCGCACTCTCGCGCCAGGTCTTCGAGGACCTCTGGCGCGAGTACGGTGAGCAGCTCCGGGCGTTCGGTGCTTCGCGCCTGCGCGCCGCCGCGACGCTTCTCGTGGAAGGCCGCTACCCCCTCGCCACGGCGGTGCTCGCCGGGGTCGGCCGCGCGCTCGCCGAGGTGGGCGCCGTGATCATCGTGGGCGGCAACATCGCGCACCTGACCCGCGTGATGACGACGGCCATCGCGCTCGAGACCAGCCGCGGCGACCTGTCGCTGGCGCTCGCGCTCGGCCTGATCCTGGTGGGGCTCTCCATTGCCGTGAACGGTGCTGCCCAGTTGCTGCAGGAGGCCGCCGGACGTGGCGTCGGCTGAACCGGGCAACCACGCCGCGGTACCCGAGGCGGGGGTGCTGCCGCTGCGGCTCGAGGGCGTGTCCTTCGAGGTGGATGGGCTCGCCCTGCTCGACGGCATCGATCTCGAGCTGGGCCCGGGGCCGCTCTCGGTGGTGCTGGGTGCGAACGGCGCGGGCAAGTCGCTGCTGCTGCGCGTGTGCCACGGCCTGCTCACGCCCACGCGCGGCCAGGTGCACTGGTGCGGCGCCGGGGCCGCGCAAGCCGCCGACCGGTGCGCCATGGTCTTTCAGCGGCCGGTGCTGCTGAAACGCAGCGCCGCCGCCAACGTGGACTACCCCCTGCGATTGCGCGGGGTGCCGAAGGCCGCACGACGCGATCGCATCGAACGAGCGCTGCGGGCCACGGGGCTCGTGGCGTTGGCCGAGCGCCCGGCGCGGCTGCTCTCTGGAGGCGAGCAACAGCGGCTCGCCCTGGCACAGGCCTGGGCCCTGTCGCCCCAGGTCGTCTTCCTCGACGAGCCCGCCGCCGCGCTCGACCCGCCGGCCTCCCGCGCACTCGAACGCATCGTCCGCGAACTGGCCGACACGGGGACCAAGATCGTGATGACCACCCATGACCTCGAACAGGCCCGGCGCATGGCCGACGAGGTGCTGTTCCTGCACCGCGGCCGCCTGCTCGAGCGAGCCCCGAATGCGAGCTTCTTCGACCGACCCGAGAGCGCCGAAGCGCGCGCCTTCCTCGAGGGAGAGCCCGCCCCTTGAGGCGCGGTGCACCCTGGCTCGCCTGGGCCGTGTTGGGCCTCGCCGGCAGCACACTGTTGGCGTTCGCCGGTCCCGCGGCGGCCGCCCCAGGCGAGCTCGTGCTGGGCTCCACGACGTCGACGCGCGATTCGGGACTCACCGACTGGCTGGTGGACGCCTTCACCGAAGAGACCGGCATCGTCGTCCGCACGGTCGCCATGGGAACCGGGCGCGCCCTCAAGCTCGGCGAGCGCGGCGACGTGGACCTGCTGCTGGTGCACGACACGGCCTCCGAAGAGCGCTTCATGGCGGCCGGTTTCGGGGAGCTGCGGCGCAAGGTCATGTACAACGACTTCGTGCTGGTGGGGCCCGCGTCGGACCCGGCCGGCGTTCGAGACGCACCCGACATCGGCGAGGCGCTCCGCGGGGTGGCCGCCAGCCGCTCCTGGTTCTTGTCACGCGGCGACGACTCCGGAACCCACAAGGCCGAGCTTCGCTGCTGGATGCGTGCGGGTCTCGACCCGCGTCCGGACTCGGGCACCTGGTACCGCGAGAGCGGCGCCGGCATGGGCGCCACCTTGAACACCGCCGCCGAAATGGGCGCCTACACCCTGGCCGACCGCGGAACCTGGCTGCGTTTCGGCAACCGCGGCGGGCTGCGAGTGGTGTTCGAGGGCGGCCCGGCCCTGCGCAACGTCTACGGCGTCCTGGTGGTGAGCCAGGCGCGGCACCCACACGTCAATGCGGCCGACGCGCGACGCTTCGCCGACTGGCTGGTGTCGCCCATCGGCCAGGCCCGCATCGCGGCGTTCCAGCTCGAGGGCGAAACGCTCTTCCACCCGCTGGCCGAGCCGGCCGCATCTGCCGGCGAGGTCGGCGCGCCCTAGTTCGCGGCGTCGTCCTCGACGGGATCGCTCTCGGGGCAGACACCCCGGTTCACGAACTCGGCCACCGCGTCCACCACGCGCGGGTCGAGCGGCGCCGCACGCGCGTAGGACTCCGGACCCGCAGGGCCCTCGCCGGGCCGAAACAGGTGGTCGAGGGTCGGGTAGCGGTGCAGGCAGGTGTCCGGCGCACTGGCCAGCGCCTCGCGCCAACGCGCGAAGTCGGCGTCTCCCACCTGATCGTCTCGGCCGCCTTGGAGCAGCAGCACCGGAAGACCGAGCGCCGCAGCATCCTGGGGCGCGTCGTGGGCTTCGAGATCGCGGTAGTAGCCCACGGGCGCACCCAGGACGGGTCCGCTCGGGTCGGGTGCCTCTCCCGCCAGTGCGCTCCGCAGCTGGGCGACCTGCTCCTCCATGGTCGCGAGCTGCTGCTGCTCTTCGGCGGTCACCTCGCCGTCGAGCGCCACGATCTGGCGACCCTGTTCGAGCACTTTCTCATAGAGTGGGAACGCGCTCGGTGCGAGCAACACCAGGCCCGCCGGAAGGGGACCGAGACCCGCAATGCGAGGTGCCAGCGCGCCGCCCAGGCTGTGACCGAGTACGAAGATCCTGGAGGCATCCACCTGCGGGTGACCACGGAGCAATGCGAGGCCCTCGGCGGCGTCGAGGAGCACCTCCTCCCGAACGGTCAGCGCATCGCCCAACGCGAGGATCGATTCGGGGCGCACCAGCGTTCGCTTGTCGTAGCGAAGTGCGGCGACCCCGCGGGCCGAAAGCCCGTGGGCAAGGTCGCGAAACGGCTTGTTCGGCCCCACCGTCGCATCGCGGTCGAGCGGCCCCGAGCCATGCACCAGCAGCACCGCGGCGAACGGCCCCTCGCCGTCGGGCAGCGTGAGGACCCCAGGCAGTGCGTCGTCGCCCTGCCCCACCGCCACCTGCTCTTGGCGAACCGGGGGCTCGTCGTTCTCGCCCTTCGGCGCGCGTTCGTGCGGCAGGATCCGAAAGCCGGCCACGCGACCCTCGGAGTCGATCACGACGCGGAAGTCGACGATCGCCTGGGCGAAGACCGCCGGCACCCGCCATCCCGACAGACCGTTGTTGCTGCCTTCGAGCCAGGCACGTCCGAGCCCGGCCGGCGGGCCGTTCGCGCGCAGCAACTGCTGGCGCACGCCCTCGGCGCGCTCGCTCGAGAAGACCGCCTCCATCTGCGGGGCGAGAAGCGGCCGCCCTTCGTCGTGCAGACCGCCCAGAAAGAGCTGTGCGAACCGCACGGCCACTCCCTCGTCACCCTCGGGCAGCACGACCGCGTCCGCCGGTTCGGGTTGCGGCGGGGCCGCGCGCTTCGCGGCCTCCCCATCCTCGGCCCCGGCCGGCAGCGCCCCCATCACGGCGACCGACACGCACAGGGCAAGGCACAGCCGGCCAGCGGCGCGTGCGCGGCTCATGCGCGGCCCGTCTTCCCCGCGTCGCGCTCACGCGGCGGGAACGAGACTTCGAGCTTGTCGGCCACCGTGCCGCGCAGATGGGCGAGCAGGGCCCCGCGCATCGCACCCGTGTCGGCCTCTCCCGCGCGGATGCGTTCGCAAAGGGCCTCATTGCGCCGCGCCAGGGCTTCGCGCCGAAGGGCCGGCGTCTCCGGCAAGGCGCCCTCCTCGCCGAGAAGAGCGGCCAGGCCCTCCCACTCGCGGCGGGCGTGCTCGGCCTCGGTCTCGATCTCGCGGGCGACCATGGCCACCACGTTGGCCGCCACGCGCGCGTGGAAGCGCGCCACACCGTCCAGTCCGGCCACGGCGTCGCGTTCGAGAAAGCGCTCCACCGCGCGCAACAGGTCCGGTGCCGAGGGCTCGTCGTTCACGGCGACTCCTCCATGAGTTCGAGAAGGGCATCCTCGGCTTCGGCGATGCGGCGGCCGAGCGATGCGAGCTCGAGCGAGCGGACGCGCCCGGTGCGGTAGACCCAGGATTGCTGGATGAACACCAGCGCCACCTTGTAGCTGCCCACGGCCTCCCAGAACCGCAGGTGTTCGGGATCGACCTCGTCGCCGCCCGCATAGGCGTACGCCGAGAGCAGTTCTTCGCGAGAGCCCACCCCGCCGACCGCGTGCGGACTGCCGAAACGCCACGCCTTGGTGCAGAGCCAGCCCAGGTCTTCGACGGGGTCGCCTACCTTCGCGAGCTCCCAATCGAGGACCGAGCGCACGCCGTCCTCGTCGAACAGCACGTTGCCCACGCGGTAGTCGCCGTGCACGAGCGTGCGGCGCGACCGCTCGGGCACGCGCTCGCGCAGCCAGCGAACGGCCAGCTCGAGAACCGGGTGCGGCTCGGCCGCCATCACCCGGATGCCCTCGGCCACGCGTTCGATCTCGTCGCGCGCAGGCGACGCTCCGGGACGCGCATCGCCGCCGGGCAGCCCGGCGAGCTCGGGCTGATCGGGATCGATCCGATGGATCTGCACCAGGATCCCGGCGAGCTGCGGGACCAGTGCACGGCGCGTCCGCTCGTAGCGATCGTCGCGCAGCAGCCGCCGGGGCAGCGCCTCGCCGTCCACGCGGTCCATCAGGTAGAACGACGTGCCCAGGACCTCCGGATCGGTGCAGCAGTAGTGCGGCCTCGGCACCGGGATCCCGGCCTCGTGGGCCGCGCTCACCACGCGGAACTCGAGATCGCGCCCGCCTTCGTCACGGCCCGGCGGGTCGCGCCGAAGGACGAGGTCGAGCCGCCGCTCGCCCTCGCGCGGGCTCAGGCACGCCTCGAATGCCCAGATCTCTCGGGACGAGCCGCCCGCGAGCCGGCGCAGCCCCTCGATGGCGACCTGCTGCGTCTCGAGACCGGCTTCTCGGGCGACGAAGGCACCCAGGCGCGCGGCCATCTGCTCGGGCGAGAGGTCCATGCGTACGGCGGCGGGTTCGCCTCAGCCCTGCACGAGCGAGGGATCCCGACAGAGGTCCTTCGTCAGATTCTTGTGGTGGGCCTCGAGCGTGCCGCCTCCGATCTCGAGCAGCTTGGCGTCGCGCCACAGTCGCTCGACCGCGTACTCGCCCATGTAGCCGTAGCCGCCCAGCACCTGGATGGCGGCGTCGGCCGCCCGCTTGCCGACCTGCGAAGCCACCAGCTTGGCGGCATCGGCATCGACACGTTGGCCGGTTCGGCCCAGGTCGATGCGGCGGGCGGTGTCGTAGACCAGCGATCGCGCCGCCCGCCACTCGGCGAAGCTCTCGGCGATGTAGCGCTGCACCTGCCCGTGCTCGCGGATCGGCACGCCGAACGACTGTCGCTCGTTGGCGTAGTCGACCATGGTCGCGAGGCTTCGCTGCGCGATCCCGAGCGACATCGCCGCCAGGGTGAGCCGCTCGACCTCGAGATTGCGCATCATCTGGAGCGTGCCCTCGCCCTCTTCGCCGAGCCGGGCCGAAGGCGGGAGACGCACGTCGTCGAACACCAGCTCGGCGGTGAACGATGCGCGCATGCCGAGCTTGTCGGACCACTTCTGCCCGAGGCTGAAGCCCGGCGTGCCCTTCTCGACGAGGAAACTCGAGATCGCACGCTCACCGGTCCGCGCGTAGACCACGAAGCAGTCGCCGAGGGTCTGATCGTCGATGCCGCCGTTGGTGATGAAGGTCTTCGTACCTGCCAGCAGGTAGCCATCCCCGTCACGGCGCGCGGTGGTGCGCATGGCGAGCACGTCGGTGCCGACCGACGGCTCGGTCATGCACATGCCGCCGACCCACTCGCCACTGGCGGCGCGCGGCAGCACGTGGGCCCGCTGGGCATCGCTGCCGTTCACGTTCACGTTCTGGGCGAACAGGATCGCGTGGGCCAGCACCGACAGGGCGAAACCGGGATCGGAGGTCGAGAGCGCCTCCATCACCTGGACGGCGGCCGTGGCGTCCATGCCGGAGCCACCGTGCTCTTCGGCGAGGGTCACACCCAACAGCCCCAGCTCGCCCGCCTTGCGGAAGAGCGGCACGTTGAAGCGCTCGGCCCGGTCGTGGGCCTGGGCCTGGGGTTCGACCTCGCGGGTCACGAACTCGCGCAGGGTCTCGGCGAGCAGCGCATGCTCGGGGGTGGGCGCGAACAGATCGAGCTCGCGCCAGGAGCGCTCGGACATTGGGGGGCCTCCGACGGGGCCGGATCGTAGCCGGGGGCCGCAAGGGCCGCCCGCCCCGCTAAGCTCCGCGCCGAACCTGAGGAGGGGAACCATGTCTCGCACGTCTACTCTGGTCGCGATCGTCCTGGTCGCGTGTCTCCAGGCCGCATGTGTCGTCATCGAGGACGGCGAGGTCGGTGTCTCCAAGAGCTTCGGTGCCATCGCCGACGAGCCGGTGTCGCAGGGTGTCGCTTTCGTCGTCCCCGTCGCGCGCCAGGTCGAGACCTGGAACATCAAGCTCCAGGAGATCAAGGAGACCGCGACGGTCCCCTCGAAGGAGGGCCTGATCGTCGGACTCGACACCTCGCTGCTCTTCCAGGTGGATCCGACGCGCGCTCCCGAGATCCGCAAGACCGTGGGCCAGCGCTACGTCGACCAACTGGTGGTGCCGTACTTCCGCAACGCCCTGCGCGACGTGGTGGCGGGATACCCCGTTCGCAGCATCTACACCGAAACCGGACGCAAGGAGATCGCCTCGCGCATCCGCGACTTCCTCCGCAGCAACCTCGGGGCCCGCGGCGTCGACGTGGTGGACGTGCTGCTGCGCGACGTGAAGCTCCCGCAGCGCTTCCGCGAGAGCATCGAGGCCAAGCTCACGGCCGAGCAGCGCGTCCAGCAGAAGCAGTTCGAGCTCGAGCAGGCGAAGAAGGAGGCGGAGATCGAGGTGGCGCGGGCCGAGGGTGCAGCCAAGGCCCAGCGCATCATCCGCGAGACGCTCTCGGACTCCTACCTGCAGTACCTCTGGATCCAGACGCTGAACGAGAACCCCAACGTGATCTACGTGGCCACCGAAGCCAACCTGCCCATCTTCAAGGGCGTCGGCGGGGCGAAATAGCGTTCAAGGGCGTCGGCGCGGCGAAATAGCGTTCAAGGGCGTCGGCGCGGCGAAACAGCGTTCGAGGGCGTCGGCGGGGCGAACTCGCGTTGGGCCCCAAGCGGCCCGTCGCACCCCAGCCAGGGGGCGGGACGGGGTACACTGGCCGTGATGGATGGCGGTGAGGGGAGTTCCCCCGAAGCGCAGCAGTCCGGTGCGCGGCAACCGGACCCGGTAGCCCGACGTCTCGCGACGTGGCTCGTGCGGAAGCGCCCGGCGTGCGAGAAGGCGCTGCGCGAGGCTGGCCGCTCGCTGCCCGCTCCCGACAGCCCCGAGGCCGAGGCACTCCGGCGCTTCCGCAGCTTTCTCACCACGGGCCTGCTTCGGGCCGACGCCTTCGAGCCTGCGCTCGAGGGCCTGCGCGTCCGCGAGCGCAGGGTGGTGCCGCTGGCACGCGCCTGGGTCGAGGCCGTCGTCGCCTGCGCCGGCCCGCAGGGGCCCGCGGTCCGCTCCCGCCTCGACCCGTTGCTGGAGCGGTTCGTGTTGGCGGTCCGCGCGACGGCGCCAGCGCGCCGTGCGAGCGGTGCGCCGCGAAGCACCCGCCGCGCCGTTCCCGCCGCGATCGACCGGGTGGCCGACGCGTTCTTCGCCGTCGACACCGAGACCGGACTCGTGGTGGACGCGAACCCCGCCGCGGGAGCCCTGCTGGCCACCACCCGCGACGCCCTGGTGGGTAACGAGTTCGGCCACCACGTGCCGGAGGACCTTCGCGAGCGGATCTGGGGCGAACTCGACGCCGTCGCCGAGGGCACCGACGCCAGGCTCGTGCGAGCCGCTCTGTGCGACGGGTCGGGACGCCGCTTCGACGTCGAGGGAAGCATCACCGGCTGGACCACGCGGCGGCGCACCCTGGCACTGCTGCTGGTGCGACCGGCCGAAGCGGTGCCGGTGCCGGCTAGGCCAGGCGCTCTGCGAGAAACGGCAGCAGGCGCGCCCAGGCCTCCCGCGCCTGGTCCGGCCGATGCATCGCCGGACGGGTCTCGTTCATGAACGCGTGCCCGGCCCCCTCGTACACCACCACCTCGCTCGGCTGACCACTCGCCGCCAGGCGCGTCTCCAGCTCGCGCACGTCCTCGATCGGGATCAGCGGATCTTCGGCGCCATACAGACCGAGCACCGGGCAGCTGAGGTCACCCAGCGCATCGAGGGGCTGGCGCGGCTTGCGATCGGGGTCGAGGCCCTCCCGGTAGCGGACCATCCCGTAGAACGGTGCACAGGCTGCGAGACCCGTGCATCCGCAGGCCGCCAGCAGCGTGTACTGCCCACCCATGCAGAAGCCGACGATGCCGATCTTGCGCCCCGCGACCGCGGCGTTGGCGGTAAGCGTGTCGATGGCCTCCTGCACCGTCTCGAGCACGACGCGATCGTCGATCTCGGCGATCCAGGCCTGGGCCGAGGCCGGATCCGTGAGCTCGGGGTGCCCGGTCTTGCGGTAGGGATCGATGGCCAGCACCGCGTAGCCCGCCCGGGCCAGGCGCCCCGCGAGGTTCCGGTAGTGGTCGGACAACCCCCAGACGTCGGGGAACATCACGACGCCCGGGTGCGGGCCGGCCTCGTCGGGCACGGCCAGGAAGCCGATTGCGTCCTCGCTCGTCTTCAACCGTTCCCCCTGGCAGGCCTCGCGACGGCGGCTTGCGCCGCCAACGCGGTGAGTATACTCCGCCGCCATGCCGTACGAGAACGAACTCGAAGTCGCCCTGCGCGCCGCCCGCGAGGCCGGCGCCATCCTCTTGCGTCACTACCAGGGCGAGGTCGAAGCCTGGGAGAAGTCCGAGGACAACCCGGTCACCGCCGCCGACCTCGAGTCGGATCGCGCGATCCAGGCCTGCCTCACCGACGCGTTTCCCGACGACGGGATCCTCTCGGAAGAAACCGTGGCCCAGCCCTCGCGACTGGCCAAGAAGCGCGTCTGGATCGTGGACCCGATGGACGGCACCAAGGAGTTCACCCAGAAGATTCCCGAGTTCGCCGCGTCGATCGCGATGATCGAGGACGGCGAGCCGGTGGTCGGGGTGATCCTCAACCCGGTGACCGGGGTCGCGGTGTGGGCCACGCGGGGCGGCGGGTGCTTTCGCGACGGCAAGCCCGTGACGGTGTCGCCCTGCGCTGCCCTCGAAGACGCGGTGGTGATCGCGAGCCGCACCGAGATCTCGCGCGACAAGTTCGCCGCGCACGAGGGCTGGTTCCAGGAGATCCGCCCCGTGGGCTCGATCGCGTGGAAGCTCGCCTGCGTGGCCTGCGGCGAAGGCGACCTCAACGTGTCGTTCGCGCCGAAGAACGAGTGGGACGTGGCCGCGGGCGACATCCTGGTACGGGAGGCCGGCGGAAGCTACGTGGACTTCCAGGGCGCGACGCGCACCTACAACCAGGAAGACCCGCTCATCGAGAGCTTCATGGCCGCCGGCAACCCCGAACTGGTGTCGGCGTTCTGCACCCGCGAGAACGAGCGCTCCGCCTCCTGAACTTCGCCCGGCGAGGCGCTGGCTAGTAGTTCTTCACCGCCTCCACCAGCGACAGCACCACCTGCTTCGCGTCACCGAAGATCATCATGGTGTTGTCGTGGAAGAAGAGCGGGTTCTGGATGCCCGCGAAGCCCGGGTTCATGCTGCGCTTGATCACGAAGACGTTGGTCGCGTAGTCGACGTCGAGGATCGGCATGCCGTAGATGGGGCTCGAGGTGTCCGCGCGCGCCGAGGGATTCACCACGTCGTTGGCGCCGAGCACCAGCGCCACATCCGTCTCGGGAAACTGCGGATTGATCTCGTCCATCTCGATCAGCCGCTCGTAGGCGACGTCCGCCTCGGCGAGCAGCACGTTCATGTGGCCCGGCATGCGCCCGGCCACCGGGTGGATCGCGAAGGAGACCTTGATGCCCTTGCTCTCGAGCACCTCGGTGAGTTCGGCCACCGCGTGCTGGGCCTGGGCCACCGCCATGCCGTAGCCGGGCACGATGATGCACGAACTGGCGTTGGAGAAGATCACCGCGGCGTCTTCGGGCGTATAGGCCTTGGCCGTGCCCTGGTCGCCACCCGCGGCGGCGCCCCCATCGTCCGCCTGGGCCCCGAACGCGCCGAACAGCACGTTCGACAGCGAGCGGTTCATGGCGTCGCACATGATCTTGGTGAGGAAGAGGCCCGACGCGCCGACCAGCGCGCCCGCGATCACGAGGCTCGCGTTCGAGAGCACGAAGCCCGTGGCCATGGCGGCGATGCCGGAGTAGGAGTTCAGCAGCGAGATCACGACGGGCATGTCGGCGCCGCCGATCGGGATGACGAGGAGCACGCCGAAGACCAGCGCCACCGCGGCCAGCGCGGCGTAGAGGTCCATGCGCGACGGGTCGATCGCGATCATCACGCACAGCACCACCACCGCCACGGCGATGGCCCCGTTGACCGTACGCTGCAGCGGGTACGTGACGGCCGCGCCGCCCACCAGCTCCTGCAGCTTCGCGAAGGCGACGAGGGAGCCCGTGAGGGTGACCGCACCGATCAGCGTGCCGAGCACGATGGCCGAGGCCTTGATCGATCCCCCCATCTCGGCGAGCGTCGCCGGGTCGAGCCCCTGGGCACGCACCAGCTCGGCGCCCGCCACCAGGGCCGACGCCGCACCGCCGAAGCCGTTGAGCAACGCCACCATCTGCGGCATCGCCGTCATCTCGATGCGCAGCGCGAGGACGGCGCCGATGGCCGAGCCCACGACCACGCCGGCCAGGATGGTGGGCCAGCCCACCACGCCCTGGGCCAGCAGGGTGGCCAGCACGGCGACGAACATGCCGGAAGCGGCCAGGGCGTTGCCCAGGGTCGCGCTCTTGGGCGACGACAGGTTGCGCAGCCCGAGGATGAAGAGCGTCGAGGCGACCAGATAGGCGATCTGGATGGTGGTCTCGCTCACGAGTCACTCTTCTTGCGCGGCTTGAACATGGCCAGCATGCGGTTGGTCACCAGGAAGCCGCCCACCACGTTGATCGTGGCGAACACGATGGCCAGAAAGCCGAACAGCGTGGCGAGGTCGCGGTTCTCGGTGCCAGCGGCGATCAGCGCACCCACGATGGTGATGCCCGAGATCGCGTTGGACCCCGACATCAGCGGCGTGTGCAGCAGCGGCGGCACCTTCGAGATGACCTCGATGCCCACGAACAGCGCGAGCACCAGGATGGTGAGGGCGACGGCAGGATCATCGAGCATCAGGCCGCTCCTCCCTCGAGCTTCTCGCGAACCATGGCGTTCTTGACCTCTCCGCCGTGGGCCAGCATGGCCCCGGCCGTGATCTCGTCCTCGAGGTCGAGGACCAGCTCGCCCTCGTTCACCAGGTGCTGGAGGAACGTGACCACGTTCTTGCTGAACATCTCGCTGGCGTTGCGCGGCAGGTCGCTCGGCAGATTGGTGGGCCCGAGCACGAGCACACCGTCGACCACGACCTCCTCGTCCGGTTTGGAGGGGGCCACGTTGCCGCCGTTGGCCGCTGCGAGATCCACCACCACCGAGCCGGCCTTCATGCCGTAGACCGCCTCCTCGGTGATGAGCTTCGGGGCCTCGCGGCCCGGCACCAGCGCCGTGGTGATCACGATGTCGCTTCGACCGGCGACCTCGGCCATCAGCTCGCGCTGGCGCTCGTAGAACGCCTCGCCCTGGTCCTTGGCGTAGCCGCCGGAGTCTTCGGAGTCGCCGGTTTCGAGGTCGAGCTGCACGAAGCGGCCACCGAGGCTCTCCACCTGCTCGGCCGCCGCGGCCCGCGTGTCGTACGCCTCGACCACGGCACCGAGCCGCTTGGCCGTGGCGATCGCCTGCAGGCCCGCCACGCCGGCGCCGATCACGAACACGCGCGACGGCGAGATGGTGCCGGCCGCCGTGACGAGCATCGGGAACATCCGGGGGAGCCGATCGGCCGCCAGCAGCACCGCGCGGTAGCCCGCGACCGTGGCCTGCGACGACAGCACGTCCATGGACTGCGCCCGGGTGATGCGGGGCATCAGCTCGAGCGAAAAGGCCGTGTGGCCGCGGCGCGCCAGCTCGGCGGCGAGGGACGGGTCGTCGAGCGGCCGCATCAGTCCGGCGACGGTCGCATCGCCGCGCAGCCCCTCGAGGGCCTCGACGCGCACCTGCACGTTCACCAGCACGTCGGCCTCGGCGCGGAGGGCGGCCCCGTCCGGGCGGATCTCGGCCCCGGCCTCCTGATAGTCGGCGTCGCTGAAGCCGGCGGCTTGCCCTGCCCCGGCCTCGACGCGCACGTCGAGCCCGGCCTTGCAGAGCACCTTCACGCCGTCGGGCACCAGCCCCACGCGGCGCTCGCCCGCCGCGGTCTCCTTCTGCACTGAGACGATCAACTCGGCCCTCGGATTTCGGGTGGGGGGGCACATTAGCAGCCTCTCCGTCGGGGCGAGAGCGCATGGCGGCATGGGGCGGGGCTGATAGATTCCGGCCCCTGCGGGGTGGAAGGCGCTCGCCGTTGCGAAGCGCCACCACGATCCGCGAGCGAACCCCCTCTGGCACGCCCGGCGGCCACCGGATGGAGACCTTCCCGTGTCCGAAGCCCCCCGCATCATTCGCAAGCGCACCGGCAACTTCCTCGAGGACTTCCATCCCGGTCAGGTCTTTCGCCACAAGCTGGGCAAGACCGTGACGGAGGGCCTGTTCACGGCCTTCACCGAGTTCGCGATGACCGCGAGCCCCCTCTCGAAGAATGCGCGCTACGCCCGCGCGCACGGCTTCGACGGGCTGGTCTGCCCTCCCGGTCTCGCCATGCTGGTGGCCTTCAGTCAGACGGTGGAGGACATCTCGGAGAACGCGCGCGCGAATCTCGAGTACATCGACATGCGCTTCGGCGCCCCCGTCTACGTGGGCGACTCGATCGAGGTCGAGACCAAGGTGATCGGCATTCGCCCGTCCTCGAGCCGGCCGAACCTGGGCATCGTCCACGTGCAGTCGACGGCCCGAAAGAACGTGGGCGAGTCGGGCGAGGCCGTGGTGATGACCTGGCAGCGCAAGGTGCAGGTCTACAAGCACGACGAGGCCGCCGCCGTCGACGCGGGCGAGATCGAGCCCGACGCCATCGACTGCGACCTCTGGCTCCCGCCGTACGATGCATCGGTCGACTACAAGTCGATGGCGCACCTGACCAACGGCGACACCTACTTCGAGGACTTCGAGGCGGGGACCCGGATCGAACACTCCCGCGGCCGCACCATGACCAGCGAGCACATCGCGCTCACCGCCATCCTCGACAACACGAGCCAGGTGCACTGCAACCAGTTCATGATCGACCAGAACCCCAAGCAGTATGTGGGCGGCCAGCTGATCATCTTCGGCGGGATCCCGTTCTCGCTGTGCCTGGGCCTGTCCTGCCCCGACATCGCCGACAACGCCCTGGGCGACCTCGTCTACACGACCGGCAGCCACACCGCCCCGCTCTTCGCGGGCGACACGGTCTTCGCCGCCACCGAGATCCTGGGCAAGCGCGACCTGCCCGGCCGCGACGATCTCGGCGTGCTGGAGACGCGCCTGTTCGGGCACAAGTTCGTGCAAGAAGAGGGCGCCCAGAACGACGACGCGCCCGAGGGGTGGAAGAAGGTCACCATCTTCGACCTCACCCGCGAGGTCGTCGTGAAGCGCCGCAGCCACTACGCCTAGGCCGGTCCGCCGATTGGCGCGGGGCCGGCAGGAGGTCGCGCCTTGGGCGGCTGGAAGCTCACGATCGCGATCAGCCTCGGGCTGATCGCGCTGACAGCCCTCCAGCTCGCGCTCTTCGGCACGGGCGAGGAAGGCATCCGGGTGGTGGTGCGCTCGAGCGCACGTAGCTCGCTGCTGCTCTTCGGGCTCGCCTTCGCGGCGTCGAGCCTGCGGTCCCTCTGGCGTTCGCCCGCCTCCGCCTTCCTTCTCTCCCAACGTCGATACGTGGGCGTTTCCTACGCCAGCTCCCACGCGCTCCACGCAGCCGCTCTGGTGGCTCTGTACACGGTCTCGGAGCCCTTCGCGTCAGGGCTCGACGCGATCACCCTCGTGGGCGGCGGACTCGCCTACCTCTTCACCGCCGCCATGGCGGCCACCTCGACGGACGCGGCCGTGGCGGCCCTTGGGCGCCGACGATGGCGGCTTCTCCACCTCGTGGGCGGCTGGTACGTGTGGCTGATCTTCGCCCAGAGCTACCTGCCGCGGGTCGCGGCCGAGCTGGCCTATCTACCGGCCGGGCTCGTGGTCCTGGCCGTTCCGGCGCTGCGCATCGCCCGCCATCTGCGCGCGCGGCGCCCGGCCTCGAGCCCCCTGCCCGACTGAACCGTGGCGCCGCGAGCGGCATCCGGGTCGAGGCCCACGCCACCCGCAAGCCCACCTAGCGCAACGGAAAGCGCACCTTCCTAGCGAACGGGAAACCGCGCCTTCCCGCGCCAGGCGTCGGGCACGGCGACACCCAGGGCCGTGAGTACCGTCGGAGCCACGTCGATCGCGTGGGGGGCTGCGCCCAGTGACGCGCCGGGGGCAACGCCGTCGCCCACCAGGACCCAGGGCACGAGCACGTCGTCGTCGGACGCGCTGCCGTGGGTGGTGCCGTGGCCTCCGTGGTCGGAGGTCAGCAGCAGCAGCAGGGGCCGGGGCCCCGTGCGCAGCCGCTCGCGAAAGGCACCGAGCAGGGCGTCCAGGTTGGTTACGGCGGCGCGCTGGACCTCGCCGTCCCAACCATGCGCGTGCCCCGCGAGATCGACCTCGGCCAGGTGCACCATCAAGAAGTCGCCGTCCGCGCGCTCCATCCAGTCGGCCCCCGCCTCGAGCACCCCTTCGGCGGTCTCGCCCAGGGCGTAGAAGTGCACGCCGGGCTCCTCCTCGGCGAAGCGCGCGAACTTCGTCTTGCCGGCGACCAGCGCGCAGCGCATTCCGGCCGCTGCGCAGCGACCGAACAGGGTCGGCCCGGGGATCCGGCTCCAGGGCTGGTAGCGGTTCCAGCGCACCCCATGGGCGTCGGGGCCCACGCCCGTCAGCATGGTGGCGTGGGCCGTCATGGTGATGGACGGGACCACGGTACGGGCATCCAGGGCCGCCGCGCCCTGCTCTGCCCAACGGTCGAGGGTCGGCGTCTCCGACGACGCCACGACCCGCGGTGCGAGCCCGTCCACCGAGACGAGCACGACGCGGCGCGGTGCCGCGCGCCGGCCGCCGGCCGGGGCCTCGCGCTCGATCCGACGCGGCGCCAGCGAGTCGTAGAGCGGCGCATGCCGCCCGACCTGGAGCACGACGAACCCGAGCAGGACACCGGCCACGGTCGCGGCGGCGCGCCATGCCCTCGCGCGAGGGGTGCGCTTCAGCCGCGATCCCGAATCGACATCGTGGGCACGCTAGTGCAGTGGCGCGGCGATTTGCGACTGCTCGAGGTAGCGCGAGCGACCGGCCCACGGCACCGGCGCCGGCAGCCCGAGCGCGGAGAGCACCGTCGGCGCGACATCCATCACGCTGACATCGGCTCCCAGCGAGGTCGCCGGGGAAATGCCGTCGCCGAACAGGACGAAGGGCACCAGGATGTTCGCGTCGATCGACAGATCATGCCGGTGGCCCTCGCCTCCGTGGTCCGCCACCACCAGCAGGGTGAGGGGCCGCGGATCTCGCTCCAGCGCTTCGAGGAACGCACCGAGATGCGCGTCGATCTCGGTCACCACCGCGCGCTGCTCCTGCGAATCCCAGCCGTCCTTGTGGCCGACGCGATCGACGTCGGCCAGGTAGACCATCAGGAAGTCACCCTCCTCACGGCGCATCCAGCTGGCTCCCTCGTCGAGCAGCCAGTCGGTCTCGTCCGAGCGGACGTAGTAGTCCACGCCACGCTCGTCTGCGGCGAAGTGCGCAAAGTCGTCTCGCTGTGAGATGAGGGCACAGCGAAGCCCCTCGTCGTCGCAGCGGGAGTAGATCGTGGGTTCGGGGATCGCGCTCCATCGCTGACCACCGTCCTCCTTGGGCTTGCGGCCATGTCCGTGGCCGTCCGGTCCGTCGGGACGCCGCCCGGTGATCATCGTGGTGTTGGCGGCGATGGTCATGGGGGGCGACACGGTTCGGGCCACATCGGTCGCGGCTCCCTCCCGTACGAGACGATCGAGGGTCGGTGTGGGCGTGGCAGCCATGACCCGCGGGGCGAGGCCGCCGATGGAAACGAGTACCACCCGCCGCGACGCGGCGTGGCGCTCGAGGCGACGTTTGGCCTGCTCGGCGTGGAGCGGGGGCCGCCGGACGGCCTGGGAGGCCACGAAAGCGGTCAGCGCGACCACGGCAATGCCGGCGACGCGCCAGAGAAGCGTTCGCGATCTCACGGGACGCGACTCCTCGAGTGGGTGGGTGGGGGGAGAGCCCGGCGCCGCGAGCGGCGTGGGCGAGAGGGTTCGTGGCTAGGGAATCAGCCCCTTGACCGCGGCGGGCATGTCGTCGGCCACCCGCGCGATCGGGATGCCGGTCTGCACGTTCAGATGCATCTCGTGGTGCGCGCGGGGCAGGTCCTCCCACGCGTAGACCTCTTCGTGGATGGTCGGCTTGTAGACCCGGCCGTACAGCTCGGTCGCCGCCTCACAGCCCTCCACGGTCTCGTAGTGGGTGTGATCGATGGTGACCTGCTTCACCGACATCACCGTCGTGTTGTATTGGACGACCTGGGAGAGCTGCCAACCCGAACTCACGTTCACTCCCATGCGCGCGGCGGCCTGGAGGCCGGCCTCGAAGACGGGCCCACGGAGCATGTCGCACACCAGGTGCATGCCCTCTCCGCCGGTCACCTTCTTCACCTCCTTCGAGAACGCCTTTACATCGTCCCGCGAGGCGAATCGGTTGAATGCCTTCTGATCGATGCCCTGGATGCCGAGCTTCTCGAGGGCATCACGACGCGCGGGGCTGCCCGAGCAGAAGTAGGCGTTGTGGCCCTCGGCAATGGCGTTCATCAGGAAGAGCTCCGAGACGCCGCCGCCAAACCCCATCACGTTGAGCGTGCCCTGACGCTCCCGAGGGACCTTGATGCGGTAGATGCCCAGCGCGCGGCGCCACATGTGGTAGGCGGTGGGCGCGCGCAGCGGCAGTGCGGCGATCTCCCACAGGTTGAGCCCGCACTCGAGGGGCGCGTGGATCAGCTGCCAGGCGCCGACCACCGACTCCTTGCCGTACCAGCCGACCGAATCCTCGGCGTCGTAGGCCCAGATGCGGGTGGGAAAGCCGTACTTGTCGGGCCCGCCGTTGCAGTGGGTGATCACCACGTCGCCGGCCTTGAACTTGGTCACCCGCTCGCCGACGGCCAGCACCTCGCCCAGGGCGCTGTTGCCCGGAAACACGCGACCGCCTCGGACGTCGGCGATGTTGATGGTGTCGGCGGTCGCCGCGTGCTGGATGTTGTGCTCGCACGACACGGCCAGGATGCGCATGTGCACGTCGTCCGGGCCCATCTCGCGCAGCTCGAGCTCGTCGAGCTTGAGCACGTTCGAGATGTCGATGTTCTCGACGTCGCCTCCGGCGCGTTCGGCCTCGGTGGCGATGGCGTCGGTGGTGATGGAATAGGCGGGGACCTTCGGCATTCGGGGGGCTCCTGCAGATGGGGGTGCGCACGCGCTGCGGGTTCGCCTGGGGACTGGCCCCAGGGGCCCGAGAAGGTACCGAGCGGTCGGAAACCGCGCAGCCCACGCACGTGTGTAGCAAGGGTTCCACGGGTCGCTTGCCCGCCGCGGAGCCAGCCATTACCGTGCGCGGGCTCACACGCCGCCGGCCCCCGGGGCCCGCGGCCCCCGGTTCGGAGGCCCCCCTTTGCGGTTCTACGAGTACGAGTCGAAAGCGCTGTTCGCGCGCCACGGCCTGCCCCTGGGCGAACACCGCGTCGCCACCAGCGCGGACGAGGCGCGCGCCGCGGCCACCGCCATCGGTGGCCCCGTCGTGATGAAGAGCCAGGTGCTCTCGGGCGGCCGCATGAAGGCGGGCGCGGTCAAGTTCGCCGACACCGCCGACGAGGCGGCGAGCCTGTTCCAGCCCATCATGGATGCGGTGGTTTCGGGCCAGACCGGGCGCAGCGTGCTGGTCGAGTCGAAAAGCCCCGTGGCCCAGGAGTACTTCCTTTCGGTCACCTGGGACGGGCGCCGCAAGCAGCCGGTGCTGCTGTTCAGCGACATGGGCGGGATCGACATCGAGGAGGTGGCCGAGACCCACCCCGAGCACCTGTCGCGCACCCACTTCTCGACGCTGCTGCCGATCACGCCGCGCATCGCCAAGGAGGCCGTGGGCGCAGTGGGCGTGACCGGCGGCGCGCTGAACCGGATCACGCCCATCGCCACCGAGCTGATGCGGCTGTTCCTCGAGTACGACCTCACCCTGGCCGAGATCAACCCGCTGGCACGCCTCGAGGACGGCCGCTTCGTGGTGCTCGACGGCCACGTGGACATGGAGGCCGAAGCCCGGGGCCGCCACAAGAAGCTGCTCGCCGAGCTCGGCGTCCAGGAGGAGGAGACCCGCCAGGCGCGTCCCCCGACCGACTTCGAGATCCGCGGCCGCCAAGTGAACGAGGCCGACCACCGTGGCGTGGCCGGCAACGTGGTCGAGTTCGACGGCGACCTGGGCCTGGTGATCGGCGCCGGCGGCGGGTCGCTCACGCTGTTCGACGCGGTCCGCAAGCACGGCGGCAAGCCGGCCAACTACTGCGAGATCGGCGGGAACCCGAGCGTCGGCAAGGCCTGCGAGCTCACCAAGCTGATCCTGGGCAAGCCCGGGGTCGAGAAGATCGCGGTGATGATGAACGTCGTGTCGAACACCCGCGTCGACATCGTCGCGCGTGGCGTGATCAAGGGCTGCATCGAATCCGGCAAGGACCCGAAGGACGTGATCGCGATCTTCCGCATCCCTGGCGCGTGGGAGGACGAGGGATTCAAGATCCTCGCCAAGCACGGCGTCGACTACTGCGACCGCAGCGTCTCGATGTACGAGGCCGCCGGACGCGCCGTGGCGAAGATGGGCTAGGGGCGGACGATGTCGATCCTGATCACCAAAGAGACCAACTTCATCGTCCAGGGCATCACCGGCCGCGAGGCCGTGAACCTGACGCGCGAGAACCTCGACTACGGCGCGACCATCGTGGGCGGCGTGACGCCGGGCCGCGCCGGCCGCGACGTCTATGGCGTGCCGGTCTACGACTGCGTGCGCGACGTCGTGGCGCAGCACGGCCCCGTCGAGGGCTCGATCGTGTCGGTGCCGCCGGGCTTCACCAAGGACGCCGTGTTCGAGGCGCTCGAGAACGGCATCCGCATCATCGTCGTCGTGACCGAGAACATCCCGCGCAAGGACGTGGCGCAGATGGTCGAGCTCGCGCGCATGCGCGACGCCCGCATCATCGGCCCGAACTGCCTGGGCATCATCTCGCCCGACGAGGCGAAGATGGGCGGCGTGGGCGGACCGGCCGCGAACACGCGGCAGGCCTACACCAAGGGGCCGGTGGGCATCATGTCCCGCTCCGGCGGCATGACCACCGAGATCGCGTCCACGCTCACGGCGGCGGGGCTCGGGCAGAGCACCTGCGTATCGATCGGCGGCGACGCCATCGTCGGCACCACCTACGCCGAGCTGATGCCGCTGTTCGAGGCCGACGCCGAGACGAAGGCCATCGCCATCTACTCGGAGCCGGGCGGCCGCATGGAGGCCGAACTGGCGGACTGGATTCGCGAGCACGACTCGCGGCTGCCGGTGGTGGCCTTCATGGCGGGGCGCTTCATGGACGAGATGCGCGGCATGCGCTTCGGCCACGCCGGCACCATCGTCGAGGGCAAGGAAGACACCGCCGCCGAGAAGATCGAGCGGCTGCGCAGCGCCGGCATCGACGTGGCCGAGCGGATCGAAGAGATCCCCGATCTCGTTCGCAAGCGCATGGCGGAGAGGAGCTGACGGCCATGGCAGGCATGTTCATCGACGTACGCGTGGATGCGTCCATCGCGAAGGACGCCGAGATCGCGAAGAAGCTCGAAGAGGTCTGCCCGGTGGACATCTTCGAAGCCACCGACGGCGGCGTGGCGCTGGTCGAGAAGAACCTCGACGAGTGCACCCTCTGCGACCTATGCCTCGAGGCCGCCCCCAAGGGCAAGATCGAGGTCGTCAAGCTCTACGAGCGCTAGGACCTTCGGCCCCGGCTCTGGCTAGCGGCTGAGCTCCAGCATCAGCTCGAGGGGCTTGCGGGCGCGGTCGATGATCTCCGGGGCGACCGTCACCTGGGGCTCGAGGTCGCGCAGGGCCAGGTAGAGCTTCTCTTGCGTGTTGAGCCGCATGAAGGGGCAGCGGTTGCAGGCGCAGCTCTCGTCCATGCCGGGCGCCTGGATCAGCTCCTTGGTGCGGCCGGCCTGGGCGAGCTCCTTGCGGATCTGGTGGAAGACACCGTCCTCGGTGGCGATGATCAGCGTGTTCGCGGGCGACTCGACCGCGCGGCGGATGATGCCCGTCGTCGAGGCGATGAAGTCGGCCTGGTCGAGCACCGCCTGATCGCACTCTGGGTGGGCGAGCACCTCGGCCCCATCGTGGCGGATCCGAAGCTTCGCGAGCTCCTTGGCGCTGAACTGCTCGTGCACGATGCAGGCACCCTGCCAGACGATGAGATCGTCGCGGCCCGACTCGCGCGCCACCCAGCGCGCCAGGTGGCGGTCGGGCGCGAAGATCAGCTTCTCGCCCTGGAAGTGCTTCACCATCTCCACCGCGTTCGACGAGGTGCAGATCAGGTCCGAGAGCGCTTTCACCTCGGCGGAGCAGTTGATGTACGAAAGCACCTTCGCGCCCGGGTGCTCGGCGATGAATGCGCGGAATGCGTCGGGCGGGCAGCCATCGGCCAGCGAGCAGCCCGCCTCGAGGTCGGGCACGACCACGGGCGTTTCGGGGTTCAGGATCTTCGCGGTCTCCGCCATGAAGTGGACGCCGCAGAACGCGATCACGTCGGCCTCCACCCGCGCGGCGGCCTGGGCGAGCGCCAGCGAGTCGCCGACGAAGTCGGCGAGGTCCTGGATCTCGTCGTCCTGGTAGTAGTGGGCCAGCAGGACCGCATTGCGCTCGCGCTTGAGCGCGACGATCGCGGCCTCGAGGTCGTCGGGCAGGTCGAGCACGGGCGGGGGGGATTCGGCCATGGAGGGAAAGCATCGTTCCCCGGGGCCGCTTCGCAACCCGGCGGCATGAAGGGCCCCTGATCGTCGCAGGAACGGGTGACGGCAGCGTGCGGGTGCGACTCGCGTTCAGGCGGGCGGTTCGAGGGCCAGGGTCGCCACCCCGAGCGGCTCTCCGTGCACGCTGAACACGCGGGTGCCCGGCTTGCGGCCTGCTCGGACCTCGGAGACCGGGACCCCCGCGTCGGCCAGACGCGCCTGGGCCCGGCCGGCATCGGGAAACCGCCACGAGAGGCCCCAGAGGTCGTCCTCCGTCCTGGGCGGCTCCTCCACCCCCAGGCCAGGTGCCTCCTGGTCACCGAGGCTGGCGGCCACCTCGACCGTGAGGCCGCCGACGCGGAAGAACAGCAGCCGCGCGCCCCACTTCGGAAAGCTCCGGTCGAGTGCCAGGCGCAGGCCGAGCCCATCGCCATAGAGTGAGCGTGTCGCTTCGGCGTCGGCCGTACGCACGACGACGTGGTCCAGGCCCGAGACACTGGCCGTCTCGTCGCCCAGGGCGGCGGCTTCGGGCAGCAGGTCGTCGGGCCCCTCGTACTGCGCGACCACGATGCGCACGCCTCGCGTGCGTGCCGCTGACAGGGCCCATGCCTGCCAGCGGCGGAAGGCGCCCGAGTCCACGTCCCGCGCCAGACCGTCGGGGTCGTGGGCCGGCTCGAGGCCGGCTTCTGCCAGTCGCGGCCCGGCCGCGGCGAGGTCGTCGGTGGCGAAGACCAGAGCGAACAGCCCGGGGCCCTGGGCGAGCTGCGCCCGCACCTCGTCGGCGAGCACACCCGGCGACTCTCCGTCGGGCGCCAGCAGCGCGAGCGTCGTGTTGGGGAGCCGGAACAGCACTTCGCGAATCCCCTGCCCCGGCCGTTCGCCCACCCACGAGGGGCGGCGCCCCAGCAGTCGCACGACCTCGGCGGTGGCGGCTTCGAGGTCCGCGACCGCGACCTGGACCTGATCGAGTCGGGTCAACACGACGGCGAGCCTAGCGGGGCCGCACGAACCTCGGGCATGGGCCGCCACCGCAGGGGCGCTCAGAACCGCCTGGGACCGAACCTGAACCCCCACGGGGAACAAGGCTGAACCGGGCCAGTTGGGAACGCGCGTTCCTCCCGCGTGGAACCCGCGTTCCGTCTGCAGGTAGCAGCCCTCGGGGGAGAGAAGCTATGTCCCCCAAGCTGCTGAAAAACCAAGGGAAATATTCCGATCGGGTTTTCCCGAATCAGGCATGGGAGTTGCATTTCCCCCGCACCGGGAAGGGATCCGTGCCGATCGGCGCGGGCTTATCACGCACCTGGCTCCACGCGGCGCTGCAGGCTCCACGCGGGTTCGTCGGGAAGGGGATGTAGAAGATGCGATTGTCACTGTCCGGGTCTCTTGCAGCCGCTGTGTTGCTTCTGATCGGAACCAGCGCGGCTGCGGTGCCGCAGTTCACACCGACCGCCACGTCACGCCTCCACACGCTCGGCAGTGGCCAGCCCGGCGCCGAGTGGAACACCGGCGGCCTGCTGGCCAACGGCGAGATCGACTACGACTCCGGCACCGGCCGCCTCACGATCGAGGCCGAGCTCGACGTGCTGAACTACTACGACCCGGGCACCGCGTGCCCGACGGACGTGGGCTCGAACTGCGCGTTCAACTACGGGACGAACCTCGACATCACCCTCGAGGCGGACCTCCACAGCATCGACGTGACGCCCCTCGGCGGCGGCGATGCCCTCATCGAGATCAACTTCGAGTCGACCGGCGGCACGGATCTCACGCTCGTGGACCCCACGGACCTGTCGACGCTGCTCACCGCCGAGTGGCAGGCCGGCACCTTCGCCTCGACCGTCACGACGGGCCTCACGGTCTCCGCGTTCTACCTGGGCGGATCGGTCTTCGGCGACCCGCAGGTGACGGGCGTGTTCGGCGACATGGCCGGCAGCTACGCGTCGCTCTTCGGCCCGCTCAGCGGCAACTTCGGGCTCAGCATCTCCGAGGCGTTCGACTTCTCGCCGTCGATCGACGCGATCGCTGCGACGATCATCGGCACCGGCTCCCTGCCGGACTTCACGGCCGAGGGCGAGGGTCAGGTCTTCCGCACCGAGACCGGTCAGTTCGTCCCGGAGCCGGCCACCTGGCTGCTGATGGTGACGTCGGCCGCCGGGCTCTTCCTCGCCGGGCGACGCCGCTAGCAGCGCTGGAACGCAACGAGGCTTTCGGATCCGAGGGGGTTGAGCATGCAGCGGATGAAGCGGTTGGCGATGGCGCGGGGCCTCGTTCTGGCAGTGGTGTTGGCGTTGGCGCCGATGGCTGCAAGCGGGGTCACCCTCTCGACCGGTGACGTGATTCTCGCTTCGGACGAGATCGCCTCGATCCAGTTGTCCGCGGACATCGGCCCGAGCAGCACGATCTCCTACTCGGCCGGAACCACCACCCTCGCGATCACGGCGTCGGTCTCGACCATCAACTTCCTGAACAAGGGGCCGATCTCGGGCATCCCGACGGGCGACATCCTCTTCGCCGCGGTCCTGACCCTGACGGGCGCGCCGACCTTCGCCACCCATCCCGCCTTCCCCAACACGCCCCTGCTGGTGGGCATGGACTTCGTCAATGGCGTCGTGGCCGACTTCACGATCGTCGATGTCGGCGGGGGCGGCGCAGGCCAGCTGTTGGCGGCGGACTACATCGGCGCGCTCACGATCGGGGTCCAGGGCAACTTCGTCCCGGGCTTCGTGACCGGCGAGCTGAGCGGCGACTTCAACGTGCTCGGGCCGCAGAGCAACGCCGACTTCGCCTCCGCGTTCGGAAGCGCGGGCGCACACGACTCCACCCTGGCTTTTGGTGTGGGGACCACCTGCACCTTCGTCGTGAACTGCCCGGGTCCGTTCACGCTGAAGGACTGGGCGGCCAACCCCACGTCTACGCTCACGCCGCTCGTGACCCCCGAGCCGGCACTCTCCCTGGCGATCCCCGCTGCACTGGCCGGTCTCGCCGCATGGAGGCGGAGGCGCTAGACCTCAAGGCGCCCACAGGTTGAATCGGGGGGCCGCTACCCCACGGGGGTGGTGGCCCTTCGTGCCTCTGGCCCTCGCGAGCCATCCGTTCGTTCCGACTCGGGATCCGACTGGGCCCGGACCCGAAGTCCGATGGAAAGTCCCCGTTTGTCGATCCTCCGGCACAAGCTGCTGACGCTGCTGCTGGCGCTCGTCGCCACTGCCTCCCTCGGGGGCTCGTGCGGCGGCAGCTCGGCGATTGGGCCGGAGGTCACGCTCACCCTCCACAGCATCGACGAGGACCTGAACGACATCCTCGTCCAGTCCTCCGCTCGAACGCTGATCGTGAACGCCTCGTTCACCCCCGGTGGTGAGCCGATCGACCCGGCCACCGTCTCGGGCGTCCTCCACCCCTGGTCGGGCGGCGCCGACCTCCCGCTGCTGATCTGGAGCGTGAACACCGAGGGCACGATCGGGGTCGCGTTCCCGGGAACGCTGACTCCTGGAACGTGGACCGCCATCATCTGGGCGGCCGATACGGCGGGCAACACCGGCGTCGGGCAGTACTCGTTCGCGGTGCGCGATCCAGGCGCAAGTCCGCCCATCGGCTCCGGTCAGCAGATCTGGCTCGACTTCGAATCCGACCGCGACGCGGTGCCTGGGGCGGACTTCCCCGTCGATCTCGAGTCCTTCGGCCTGGCGACGGCCGGCGATGCCACCGGGTCGTCGGCGATCGTGGCGCAGCGGGTGGTGGACGCGGTCGTGGCCCGCACCGAACTCGCGTACCACAGCTACGACCCCACCGGCATGTTCCCCGTCGATCCCGTGGCCGTGTCGTTCCATACCAGCGACCCGGGCGCAGGCGACGTGACCCAGATCTGCATCGGCGGCGAGAACCCCGGCGGGACCAACGCCATCGGCAGCATCCTGATCGACCCGGGCAACGCCAACCGCAACAGCGTCGAATGCAGCACCCTGCCGCCGACGGGGATCTTCCCGCGCGAGCTGCTCATCTATCAGGGGCAGGCGAACTTCGACGACACGTTCGACCCGCTGCTCGCCAACCCGGTCGGAAGCGACCCTCTCGACCCCATCGTGCTCGCACCCGGCTTCGATCCCGGCTCGGCACCTTCCGAGCAGGTGGAGCGCTACGACCAGATCGACCTCGGTGTGGTTCGCTACGCCGATGCACTCGGCAGCGTCGTGGCCCATGAGGCCGGGCATGCGCTGGGCCTCGTGGCTCCGGGCGCGCCGGGAGGCGGACTGCACGGCGGCCTCACGGGTGCCGAGTTCAGCCACGACGTGAACGCCGACGGCACCACCAGCCCCGCCCAGAACTACCTGATGAAGCATGGGGGCAAGTTCAACTTCACGCGCCTGGCGGGGCTCTCGGGCCAGCCCCTCCCGTACTTCCGCCCGATCGATCATGCCTACCTGCGCGACCGGCTGGTCCTCGACGGCAACGTCACCATGCTGATCGGGCCCGCCACGGTGACAGGCGTGACCCCCCAGGTGATCTCGTCGAGCATGGCGATCACGGTGGAGGGCACCGGCTTCGAAGCCACGCCCAGCCTGCGACTCGAGAACGAGACCTTCACCTACGAGCTGATCGGGGAGAACCTGATCTCGTCCAGCGAGATGACCGGCTGGGTGCTCACCCCGCAGATCCTGCCGGGCGACTATCTCCTGATCCTGCGCAACGCAGACGGTCAGGAGAGTGCCTTCCCGGGCGTGGTCACCGTCGAGTAGCGACCCGGGACCTCAGGTCACCGAGCGTGGACCCGATCAGGGCGCATCGCTAGCATTTCCGGTCACTTACCCCATTCGGGGTGTCGGAGGTGGCGATGGTCGACAAGGCGGGCACGGATCGGGATCGCCCCTGGGTCTTCCGGACCTACTCGGGCCACAGCTCGGCAGAGGCCAGCAACGCCCTCTACCGGACGAACCTGGCCAAGGGACAGACGGGCCTGTCGGTGGCCTTCGACCTGCCCACCCAGACCGGCTACGACGCCGACCACCCGCTAGCACGCGGCGAGGTCGGCAAGGTGGGGGTGCCCGTCGCGCACCTCGACGACATGGAGGCGCTCTTCCGCGAGATCCCGCTCGACCGGATGAACACCTCGATGACGATCAACGCCACCGCAGCCTGGCTGCTGGCGCTCTACGTCGCGGCAGCCGAGCGGCAGGGGGTGGCGCCCGAGGCGCTACGCGGCACCACGCAGAACGACATCGTGAAGGAGTACCTCTCGCGTGGGACCTACGTGTTCCCGCCCGAGCCCTCGATCCGGCTGATCAGCGACATGGTCGCCTACACGGTGCACGCGATCCCCTCGTGGAACCCCATCAACATCTGCTCGTACCACCTGCAGGAAGCGGGTGCGACGCCGGTGCAGGAGATCGCCTACGCCATGGCCAACGCCATCGGCGTGCTCGACGCCGTCCGCGACCGTGGCGACGTGCCGGACGACGTGATCCCCCAGGTCTTCGCACGCATCTCGTTCTTCCTGAACGCGGGCATCCGGTTCGTGGAGGAGATTTGCAAGGCGCGCGCCATGGCCGAGCTGTGGGACGAACTGGGCCGCGATCGCTACGGCGTCACCGACGCCAAGCTGCGCCGCTTCCGCTACGGCGTGCAGGTGAACAGCCTGGGGCTGACCGAGGCGCAGCCCGAGAACAACGTGATCCGCATCGTGCTCGAGGCGCTGGGCGTCACGTTCTCGAAGAAGGCGCGCTGCCGCGCGCTGCAGCTACCCGCGTGGAACGAGGCCCTGGGCCTGCCCCGGCCCTGGGACCAGCAGTGGTCGCTCCGCATCCAGCAGATCCTCGCCTACGAGACCGACCTGCTGGAATACGAAGACCTCTTCGATGGCAGCCACGTGGTGGAGGCTCGCACCGAAGAGCTGCGCAAGGAGGCCAAGGAAGAGCTCGACCGGGTCCTCGCCATGGGCGGCGCCGTGGCTGCGGTCGAGAATGCCTACATGAAGCAGCGACTGGTCGAGAGCCACACCCGACGCGTGCGCGCGATCGAGAGCCAGGAGCAGACCGTGGTGGGCGTGAACGCCTTCACCGAGGCCGAGCCTTCGCCGCTCGTCGAGGGGGAGCAGTCGATCCTGGTGGTGGACGACTCGGCCGAACGCGAGCAGGTGGAGCGCCTGCGCGCGTTCCGCAGCCGGCGCAACCAGGCCGACGTCGACACGGCGCTGCGCGGCCTGCGCGATGCCCTGTCGAATGGCGACAACGTCATGCCTCCGTCGATCCGCGCAGCGCACGCAGGCGTCACCACGGGCGAGTGGTCCGACACCCTGCGAGACCTCTACGGCGAGTACCGCGCGCCCACTGGCGTGAGCGCCCAGGGTGCGGCGGCAGGAGACGACGGCATGCAGGACGTGCGCGAGCGCGTCGGCGCCCTGGCCGACCGCCTCGGGCGACCGCTCAAGATCCTGGTGGGCAAGCCGGGCCTCGATGGCCACAGCAACGGCGCGGAGCAGATCGCCGTGCGCGCCCGCGACGTCGGCATGGAGGTGGTCTACGAGGGCATCCGCCTCACTCCGGAAGAGATCGCGCGATCGGCGCGGGACGAGGGCGTGCACGTGATCGGCCTGTCGATCCTGTCGGGGTCCCACGGCGTGCTGGTGCTCGACGTGCTCGAGGCGCTGCGCAGCGACGGCACCGACGTTCCGGTGGTGGTCGGCGGCATCATTCCCGACGACGACGCCGAACGCCTGCTCGAAGCCGGCGTGAAGCGGGTCTACACGCCGAAGGACTTCGATCTCGGCCGCATCATGGACGAGGTCGTGGACGTGGTGGAAGAGACCGCCGGCCTTGGCTGAGGCGCCCACGGTCGAGGCCTTGCTCGAGCGGCTGCTCGAGCGCGACCGAAGTGCCGTGGCCCCGGCCCTGAATCTCGTGGACGACCGGCGGACCGAGCCGGCACGCGCCGCGAACGAGCTGCTCGACCGGCTCGAGGCGGCTCTGTACGAGAGCGACCCCGGGCGTCGGCGCGTCGGGCTCACCGGAGCTCCCGGCGCCGGCAAGTCGACCCTGCTCGACGCCCTGGTGCGGCGCCTGCGCAGCCAGGGCGAGACCGTGGGCGTGGTCGCCGTCGATCCGTCGAGCCGTCGAACGGGCGGCGCGCTGCTCGGCGATCGCGTCCGTGTGCGCAGTTCGGCACGCGACGACGGCGTGTTCTTCCGCTCCATGGCCGCGCGCGATCGCCTGGGAGGGCTGGCCGAAGGCACCCGCGCGGCGGCCACCGTTCTCGAGGCCGTCTTCGACGTGGTGCTGGTGGAGACGGTCGGCGTGGGCCAGTCCGAAGGCGACGTGCAGCCCCTGGTCGACACCCTCACCTACGTGGCGCAGCCGGGTGCAGGCGACCTTCTGCAGTTCATGAAGGCCGGCATCCTCGAGCTGCCGGACGTCTTCGTGGTGAACAAGGCCGACCAGGGCGCCGCCGCCCAGCGCACCCTGCGCGAACTGGAGGCGGGACTGGGCCTCGGCGCATCGCACGAGGACGGCTGGCGCGCGCCGGTCGTTGCCGTCTCGGCGCGGGACGGTACGGGGATCGACGCACTGCTCGAGGCCCTGGCCGCGCACCATGCCCACCAGGCCGAATCGGGACGGCGCGCCGAGCGGCGCCGACAGGGCCGCGACGCATTCGTCCGAGGGGCCCTGCAGCACCGCTACGGAAGCCACGGCATGGCGGCGTTGGGCGGTGAGCCCGCGCTCCTCGCGCGGCTCGAGGGCGATGCGAACGCCACCGGTTTCGGCCTCGTCCAGGAGCTGGGGCGCGAAATCGAAGAGGCCCTGGCCAAACCGCGCCCGCGGCGCCCCTGACGCCCCGTGCGAGGGGATGCCGCGACCGCCCGCGGGTGGGGGCTCAGCCCCGACCCGACCACTCCACGTCGGCGATCCCGGCGCGGTGGTTGGCCACACGAGCCAGGGTGAACAGCAGGTCCGAGAGCCGGTTCACGTAGCCGAGCGCGGCCGGGTCGAGCGGGTCGTCCCGATCGAGTGCCACGAGAATGCGCTCGGCGCGGCGGCAGATCGTGCGCGCCAGATGAAACGCCGCGGCGCCGGGGCTTCCTCCGGGCAGCACGAAGCTTCGCAGCGGCTCGAGCTCGCTCTCGAACGCATCGATGTGCCCCTCGAGCGCGGTGATCTCGTCCGGCTCGATCTCGGGGATGCGGCTCTTGCGGCGGCGCTCGGCGTCGGGCGTGGCCAGGTAGGCCCCGAGATCGAAGAGGGTGCCCTGCAGGTCCCTGCAGAGCGCCTGGATCGCCTCGTCCCCGCACAGCGCCGCCCCGGTTCCGACGGCGGCATTGAGTTCGTCCACGGCCCCGTACGCCACCACGCGAGCGTGGTCCTTGGCGACACGCGGGCCCCCGAAGAGGTCCGTTTCGCCTGCATCTCCGCGCCGCGTGTAGATCTTCACGGCGCGGAGTATAACCGGAGCCGTGACGACGCAGAGCCGGCTCGACCTGGAGGCGGGCGACCTGCGCGCCGTGGTCGACGCCGCACGCCCGCAGGTCGTGCTGCTTCGCGGCGATCGACCGCTGTTGCCCGCGCTGGCGCCCTCCCTCCCGCCGGCCTTTGCGACGGTCTTCGCCGAGGGGCGCAGCGCGGTCGCCACAGGCCACGTGAAGCGCGACGCCGGCCCTGCACACCGCGCCGAGTGGCTCGCCTGGCAGGACGACGGACGCTGGGCGCGCTGGTGCCTGGAACTCGATGCGGCGGGCCGCGGCCTCTCGGCGACGCTGGCCCTCGGCAACCGCAGCGACGCCCCCCTCGCCCTCGGATCGCTCGTGCCGCTCGCGGCAGCGGCGCCCATTCCCGGTGCGACACGTCGGGTGCTCTTCGCCCAGGGCGCCGAGGAACGCGAGGCCCTCACCTTGGCGCCGTCACCAGCCGGAGGCGCGCTGCTCCTGGGCTTCACCACCGCACGCACGGGATTCGGGCGCTTCACCTCGGACGCGTCGGGCACCCGCGCGAACTGCCAAGCACCCGCCTGGCTCGAACCGGGCCAGGAGATCCAGTCGGATCGTGCGTTCATCGGCCTCGCCGAGTCCGAAGACGCCGCACTCATCGCGTTCGCAGAGCGCGCTGGGCACGACATGGCTTCGGGCCAGCCTCGACGCGCCTCGGCGAGCGGCGGCTGGGCCGAGCGTCTGTGCCCGGACGCCGTCACGCCCTATACCGAATACGAAGGCCCGGCCAGCGATGCGCCGACCCTGCGCGAAGCCCTGCGAGACGCCCGCGCCGAACGGTCCGCGGGCGGCGTGCTCGCAGCCTCGGGACCGTTGGTCGCCTGCGCGGGTGACGCCGACGCGTACCGGCCAGCAGGGGGCCTGTTCGAGGTGGCGTGGACCGCACAACGGTTGGTTTCCCTCGACGCCGTCCTGGAGGAGCCCGCGAATCCACCGGGCCCGAGCGACCAGACGGCGCTCGCACTGGCGGGGCTCGTCGCCGGGCACGTGCGGACTCCCCGACCCGGGCCGGAGGCGACCGGCGCCTGGCTGCAATGCGCGCTCCCGCCCTTGGGCCGACGCGCCTCACGGCCGGCGGCGAACATCATGGTCGTGGCCCTGGTGGGCGAGCGCATCGCCGTCCTGATCCACAACCCCACTTCTACGCCGCAGCCGTTGGGCCTGGAGTTCGCGCGCGTCGGCCGGGCCGGCGCCCCCCACCACGTCTACGACTTCTTCGCCAACGCCTACCTCGGGCTCACCGACGAGGGCGTTGCGTCGCGCGAGGTCGGCGCAGGCGGCTGCCGGCTGCTCGCGCTCACGCCGCAGGCGGAGCGCCCGCAGGTGGTCGGCAGCAGTCTGCACGTCGGCATGGGCACGGCCGAGGTCGCTGCGCTGCGGGAACGAGACGGTGGCCTGGTGCTTGCGATGCGTCACGCAGGCCAACATGCGGGGAACGTGTTCGTGTCACCCGGCAGCCGCGCCCCCGTTCAGGACGTAGCCGTCCGCTTCGACGGCCGCGGGGAGTTCGTCGTCCCCGGGCCCTAGCCGATCGGGCGCGCGCCTTTGGCTAGGCGCGCCCTTCTTCGAGCTCGGCTGCGATGGCGGCATCGACCTCGGCGGCGATCTCGTCATCCAGGGCGGCCACGGCCGCGGTCGGTCCCGGTGCTGCGGACGCTCCAGCCGGCTCGGCGTCGGCGCTGCGCTGGCGGCGTAGAAACGCGAACACCACCACGCCGCCCAACAGGAAGAGCGCTGCGGGCATCGCGTACGCGAGCAAGCCCAGTCCCTCGGCGCGCGGGGCCTGCAACAGCTGGTCCCCGTACGTTCCGAACAGCTCGGCCTCCACGTCCTCTCGGCTGACGCCCGCGCGCTCCTGCTCCAGGATCCACTCGCGAAGCTCGCCCGCCTGGGGGCTCGGACATTCCGTGAGCGCGCGGCCCGGGCAGTAGGGACTCATCAGCTCGTTCGCGAGCGCGTAGCCCCAGCCCTCCTCTTCGGACGAGGCGGGCGTGGCGACCGCGAGCAGGAGACCGATGGTGAGGGCTTGCAGCAGGGGGCGCATCAAAGGTCCCACTCGAGCTGACGGTCGCGGCCATCGGAGCGCCGGCGGACCATCTGACGCGGCGCCTCGGGCACCACCCGCGAGCCCGGGGGCACGGTCTCGGTGACGTAGGCATTCCCGTTCACCACGCTGCCCCGGCCGATCACGGTCTCGCCGCCGAGAATGGTGGCACCGGGGTAGATCGTGACGTCGTCCTCGATGGTGGGGTGTCGCTTGGTCCCGCGGATGGTCTGGCCACGCCGCGGCGAGAAGGCGCCCAGGGTCACGCCGTGGTAGAGGCGCACGTTGTCGCCGATCTCGCTGGTCTCGCCGATCACCACGCCCGTACCGTGATCGATGAAGAAGCGACGACCGATTCGCGCGGCCGGGTGGATGTCGATGCCCGTGCGTGCGTGGGCATGCTCGGACATGACGCGGGGAATCTGGGGTACCCCGAGCCGCACCAGCTCGTGAGCAATGCGGTAGATCGCCAGCGCATGGACCGACGGGTAGGCCACGACGATCTCCCCGAAGCTCCTGGCGGCGGGATCGCCCTCGAAGGCCGCCTCGACGTCCTCGGCGAGCCTGCGGCGGACGTCCGGGAGCCGCTCGATGAATGCGGCGGACACGGCGTCGGGATCGAACTCCCCGGGCAGCACCACGCGGTCGAGCAGCCGAACCAGGCGCTCGGCCAGCGTGGGAATCTCGGAACGGAGCGCTCCCAGGTCGCGCTCGTGCAGGACCACGGCCTTGGCGCGCTCGGCCCAGGCCACGACTTCGTTCCAGTCCGCAAAGCCCTCGCAGTCGGCCTTGGAAAGGGCGTCGTCGGCGCTCGAGGCGAGGGCCGCGATGGTCTCCTGATGGACGTCGTCGATGCGCTTCGCTTTCATGGGGTCCTGCCACGGGCGCGGGCACGATTTCAGGGAGTCTAGCGCCCGGTCGCGGAGCGGCATTCGTGGCGGCGGCCGGCCTGCGGGCGGGCTCGGGGGGTCAGGTGGCCAAGAAGACGGTGGAGGAGACCAGCGCTGGGGGCGTGGTGTTCCGCGAGCAGGCCGGCGCGGTCGAGATCGCGCTCGCCGAGCAGGTGGACCGCAACCTCGAGCGCCGCACGGTGCGGCTTCCCAAGGGCCACCTCGATGCCGGCGAAACGACCCAGCAGGCCGCCCGACGCGAGGTGCTCGAAGAAACCGGGCTCGAAGCCGAGATCGTGGCCCCGTTGTCGAGCGTCTCGTACGTGTACGAGGAGAAGCGCAAGCGGCGCCGCGTCCGCAAGCGCGTGGACTTCTACCTGATGCGCCAGACGGCGGGCGAACTTCGCCCGGTCGATGGCGAGTTCGACCGCACCTTCTGGTGCTCGCCGGACGAGGCCGAGAGCCTGCTCACCTTCGAAACCGAGCGCCAGGTCGTGAGCGAGGCGCGTGGGCTGCTGCGCGACCTGCTTCGCTAGGCTGGCCGGGTGCAGAAGGTCTTCAGCCACTCGAGCCTCAGCAGCTTCGAGACCTGCCCGCGCAAGTACTGGTTTCGCTACGTGGCCAAGGTGCAGGTCGACACCGAGGGCATCGAGGCCTTCGTCGGCAAGCGCGTCCACGAAATCCTGGAGCGGCTCTACACCTTCGTGGGAGACGGCATGGTGCCGTCGCTCGAGCGCGTGATCTGGCGCTACCACCAGAACTTCCAGGCCGCCTACCAACCCGAGCGCATCCGGATCGTCCGCTCGGGCGTGGGCCCGGGCTTCTACCGCGACCAGGGCGCGCGAGGCATCCAGAACTACTACCGCCGCCACTACCCCTTCGACGCGGACGAGACCCTGGGCCTCGAGAAGAAGGTGCAGTTCCGGCTCGACCCGGCCGGCCGCTACGCGATCCGCGGCATCGTCGATCGCATCGTCCGCGCCCGCGACGGCGCGCTCGAAATCCACGACTTCAAGACCGGCCGCCGCGTCCCTCGGCCCGAAGAGCTCGAAGCCGACCGTCAGCTCGCGCTGTACGAGATCGGCCTGCGCGAGGAGCTCGGCGAGAAGGGCGAGGTGCGGCTCGTCTGGCACTACGTGGGGGCCGACCGACGGCTCGAGAGCCAGCGCTCCCCCGAGCAGCTCGATGCCCTGCGCGCCGAAGTGATGGGCATCGTGGACCGCATCCGTGCGGAAGAAACCTGGGAAGAGCGCGAGAGCGGCCTGTGCGACTGGTGCGAGTACCGGCCCATGTGCCCGGCCTTCGGGGGCCAGCTTCCGGAGCTCCCGGCCGAGGCGGCCGCCCTCGAACCCCAGCTCGACCTTCTGTAGCTTCGCCAGCCATGGCACTTCGCGTGGAACGCATCCCGACCCTGGGCGACAACTACACCTACCTCGTGATCTGCGAGGCCACCCAAGACGCCGCCGTGGTCGACGCGCCGGAGTTCGACCCGGTCGTCGCCCGGGCCACCGAGCTCGGAGCGCGCGTCACCAAGGTGCTCTCCACCCACCACCACCCGGACCACTCCATGGCCAACCCGCGGCTCGCCGAGCACTACGGCGCGCCGGTCTATGGCCACGTGTCCGATGCCGATCGCCTGCCGGGCTACACCCATGGCCTCGACGAGGGCGACACCATCACGGTCGGCGAACACGCGGCCCGGATCCTGTTCATTCCCGCCCACACGCGCGGGCACATCGCCTACGTGTTCGACGAGGCCCGCGCCGTCTTCTGTGGCGACACGCTCTTCGCGGGAGGCTGCGGCCGGCTGTTCGAGGGCGACCCCGAGATGATGCATGCCGCCATGGCCAAGCTCGGGGCCCTGCCCGACGACACGCGGGTCTTTTGCGGCCACGAGTACACGCAGTCGAATCTCGAGTTCGCGGCGCACGTCGAGCCCGACAACGCCGACGTGGGCGACGCACTCGCGCGCGCGCGCAAGCTCCGGGCGGCCGCGGCCGCCGACTGGCACGACGCCACGGCCGACGAGATGACGGTCCCGACGACCATCGCCGACGAGCACCGGACCAACCCCTTCATGCGCGCCGAGACGGTCGAAGAACTCGGCCGCCGCCGGGCGATGAAGGACTCGTTCTAGGGCAACGTCGGCGCACCCCCCTCGGGCGGGGCTACTGCACCAGGAACGGCAGCTCGTTCGAGAGCATTCCGCCCCGGCGCACCTGGAGCAGGTGCGTTCCCGCTGCGAGCGGCGTCCCGATGTTCACCGTGATCTTCTGCGGCGTGAACGACGTGCTGCAGTTCGACGAGCCGCCATTGATCGTGACGCTTCCGCCCACGACCGGCTCGCCGTTGACGATCACCTCGTCGCTGGCCGTCACGTCCATGCCCTCGAGCTGCATGCTCGTGCCCGCCGTCGTGAGCACGGGAAGCGCCGGGTCCTGGACGGGATCGGACCCGTTCGAGGCGCGGCACTGGCTGTTGAGTCGCACGTTGAGCAGCGGCTGAAGCGACGACTCCGACACGTCGGACCGCAGGCTCGCCGTGAGCGTGCCCACCAGCTGGCCGGCCGCGGCGTGGGCGAGCACGTCGGCGCGCGAGCGGTGCACGGTCCCGATCCGATACGGCTGCGAAGCGTTCACCTCCGGCGCGTAGGAGATCTCCGTCCGCGACGTGAACCAGCGCGTCTCGCCCCTCAGGTTCACCACACCGCGGTCGTCGGCGGCCTCGAGCTCGGCGAGGAGCGCATCGGTCACCGCGAGTTCGCCCCCCGTGGCGGTCGCGGGGTTCAGCGTGACCTGGCGGCCGAGGGCGCCCGAATGTCCCGTGCTCGCCTCCTCGAACATCTGGAACTGCGTCAACGCGGAGCCGCCATAGACCAGGTCGAAGGCCCCGTAGGCCACGCCGAACACGAAGTCCTCCTCGAGGCCCATGTCGGTCGTCCAGGTCCCGAAGGGGTTCGGGATGGTGCCGATCGTGAAGCCGAGCAGCTGGGTCACGCTGCCGTCGTTCGCGCCGATCATCAGCTCCGAGGGGTTGGTGATGCCCGCCGAGAACTGGAGCTGGCGATCGTACATGCCGCGCATGGTGGGGATGTCGAAGCCGGCCAGCGTCTCGCTGTTCGTTCCCGCCGTGAGCGGTAGCTCGTGGCAGCCGGCGCTGGTATCCGCGCACGACTCGGGATCGCTCACGAAGTTGTCGTCGACCCCGACCTGGCCGCGGTTGCCCGGGTTGTCCATGAAGAAGTCCTCGAACCCCTGCAGGGCTTCGAGGGTGATGAGGTCGTCGATCGGACGATGGCGCGCCGGCGGGTAGGTCACGCTGGCGAGGAAGGTGGCCATGTCGTCGGCTTCCTGCGCCGTGAGCAGGTTGTTGCCGCCGGACGGACACGCCGTGTTGATGTGGTCGCACATGGGTCCGCTGAGGGCGGCGTTCACCAGGGCCAGGAAGCACGCATGGTCGCCGTTCGGGCCCGCACCGAGGGTGCAGTCGGTGATGTTGCCGGTGTTGCCGACGTCTCCGTTGCCCCCGCCGAAGGGGTCGCCCAGGTTGCCCGACCAGTGGAGCGGCAGCGTGTTCTTGAGGCCTCGGATCGGCATGGTGCTGCGCGGCTCGTCCTCTCCCGCGACGCAGCCCGCGATGAAGCACTCGGCCCCGATCCGCCACATGAGCTGGTCGGTGTTGCCGTCGGGGTGACAGCTGCCGCACGAGAACGTGCTCGAGTCGGAGGCGAAGGCGTTGTTGAAGGCGATGTTGCCCCGCCGCACCGCGTCGGGCGTGGGGTCGTCGCCCACCGGGATCGGCGCGCCGACCTGGGCCAGCGCACCCGCCACGCCCACGCTCACCACGGTCACGGTGTTGCCCAGGGTATTCAGCACGTAGGCCGTGCCCGTGGCCTGGCCTGCGCCGGACACCAGCGCCACGCCCTTGGGGATCTCGCCCACGTCCAGCCGGTCGAGGACGCTCGCCGGGTTCGCTGCGGACGCCGTGAAGATGCGGTGGGTGCCCATGGCGGTCACCAGCAGCGTCGAGTCGTCGCCGGTGAGCGCGATGCCGTAGGGGGTCGCCAGCGCATTCGCCGGGGTCGGCTGTGCGGGCAGCGCCGGGTCGAGGTCGAACAGGCTCGGCACGCCGCAGGAACCGCCCGGGCACGAGATGCGCGCGATCTGGTTGTCGAACAGCCGGTTCTGGAGGTCCTTCAGATTGATGTCGCCATCGGGGTGGACGTCCGAGGGGTTGGCCGACGAGCTGTCGTTGCCGTTGACGTCGTTGCGCGCCTCGGTCTGGGTGACGAAGACGTCGCCGTTGGCGGCCACGGCCATGCCGTAGAGCAGCGTCCCGACGTGCTCCACCACGTCGTCGGGGGCCTCGCCGCCCACCAGGGGCGTGCTCACGTCCCAGACGAAGAGGTCGCGGTCGGGCATGTCCGGGTCGAAGTCGATGTTCTTCGTGAAGCCCGCCAGGTTCGGGCTCATGGCGAACTCGCCGGCGTCCTGGGCGATCAGCGTGCAGTCGTTGGGGTCCGGGTCCTCGCCGCCGAACTCGCACATCGACGTCTCGGTCTGGTTGCCGGACTCGAAGGCGGCGACGTAGAGCACGTCGTCGCGCACGACGATGGCGCGCGGGTCCTGGTTGGTCACGTGCAGGCGGCCGACGACCGCGCGCGTGGCCGTATCGATGATCGCCACGTCGTTGATCGACGAGAGGGTGACGTAGGCCTGGGTCCCGGCGCCGTTGAACGCGACCCCCACCGGCTCGTCGAAGAGCGTCGCCCCGTTGGCGTCGAGCTCCTGGATGGTGTCGACCACGTTCAGGTGGTCCCCGCTGGTCTCGACGAGGTCGATCACGCTCACCGTGTCGGACACGTGATTGGTCACGTAGAGCTCGTCGCCGCAGCCCGAGCTGTCGCCGTCGACCGGGTGGATCGCGAGACCCACCGGCTCCATGCCCACGGCCACCGTGTCGGTGACGGTGTTGGTGGAGGTGTCGATCACGTCCACGCGGTTGCTGGTGGTGGCAGCGACGAACACGCGCGAGCCATCGGCACACGCGACGATCGGGTTCGACTGGGGGCTCGTGAAGGTGAGGTGGCCCGCTTCCTCGTGCGACACGGCGGGCGGCCGCTTGCGGCCCGCCTGGGCCGGATCAGACGCAGTCAGCGAGAACCCGAGCAGGGCGAGGGCCAAGCCCCCGGAGCGTAGAGCGAGCCGGACGGACGGGCGCATGCGGTACCTCCCAGAACGCGGCGATTCTACCGTGATTCCAAGGCTTTGTGGCCCTGGGACTCGCACGGGGTACGGGTTTTCTCGGGCCCGGACGGGAGAAATCCCCGCGGGACCGCTCCTCCTTGCACCACCCGCCGCCAGACGGGGCCGATCAGGCAGCCCGGCCGGTCGAAGCGCTCAGCCGACCAGGCCGCGAACCACGTTGCGCAGGCGCGTGCCGACCTGGCGCTCGGACCAGTCCGTCACGCGCTGGATCGCTTCGAGCGCATCCCCCTGCCCGCTCCAGTGCGACCGCACGACGTCGGGGTGGACGTGGTTGAGCAACCGCGACAGCGTGGCCGTCACCACCAGCAGGTCGTCGAGCAGACCGAAGGGGCCGAGCAGGAAGGCCGGAAGCAGGTCGATCGGCGAGAGCACGTAGCCGATGCCCACGAGCGCGAGCGCCTTGTCTCCCGGCTTCACGCGGTCGTCTCGCAGGAGGCGAAGCAGCAGCGCCGTCAGGTCGGGCAGCAGCAGCAACAGATCGCGCACGTCGCTCGAGGCACCGGGCGAGGCACTGCGCACGATGGACCGCACGCGGTCGTAGAGCCGCTGATGCCCGGCGCCCATTTCGATCTCGACACTCATGCCGCCACGAACTCCCCGCCGTCGACCTGGATCACGTTGCCGGTGACCCAGTCGCATCCGGGCGAAGTCAGGGCCACCAGCGCACCGGCCACGTCTTCGGGCTGCGTGAGCCGGCCACTGGGGTTGCGGCGCCGGGCCTCGGCCGCCAGCACGTCGGCCCCGGGGATCTTGGTGAGCGCCGGAGTCTCGGTCACGCCGGCGCAGATGGCGTTCGCCGTCACGCCGTGGGGCGCGAGTTCGACGGCCAGCTGCCGAACCACCGCCTCGAGCGCGGCCTTGGCGACGCCCACGGGACCGTACCCGGGGATCGCCCGGCGACCGCCCTCACTCGTCATCGCGAAGACGCGGCCCCCGCGTACGAAGAGCCCCTCGGCCAGCAACGCCTGGGCCCAGGCGGCCAGGCTGGAGGCCATCACGTCCAGGGTCATGGCCATCTGTCGCGGCTTGACCGCGCGCGCATCGCCCGTGGCCACCAAGGGGCCGAGCGTGCCGAACGCGATCGAGTGCAGCAGCACGCGAACGCCCGGGCCCGTGCCCACGGCATCGCGAATCGCCGCCACCATCTCGTCGCGACGCTCGGGATCGGCGGCGTTCGCGTTGATGAAGCGCGCCTGGCGGTCGTGCGACGCGACCCGTTCGGCCACGGCCTTTGCGTTGTCGAGCGTCGCACGTCGGTCCAAGTGGATCCCCACCACGTCGAGTCCGGCTTCGGCCAGCGCCACCGCGGCCGCGGCGCCGAACCCGCTCGATGCCCCCAGGACTACGCACCAGCCCGGGCCCAGGTTCGTTCCGCTCATCGCGCCCTCCCACGGCTCGAAGCGGCCGTCACTGCGACACCTCGACGCGCCAACGCGTGCCCTCGGTGCCCGGCGTGCTCGTGCGTGCGGCGCGCAGCAGGCCCAGCTGGGCCCTTCCCTCGGCCTCGGCCAGAGGCACCCCGAGCAGCACCGCCAGGGTGGGCGCGACGTCGAGCAGCCGCAGCTCCGGGGCGCGGACGCCGCGCCGCAGGCCGCGGCCCCACGCTGCGAGTCCGATGCCCGAGACGGAGTCGCCACCCAGATACCCGGGCGCTGCGCCGCTGGCGCTCGCGCGCAGCAGGGGTGCATCGAGCCCATCTGCCAACGCGTACCCCGGTGTGGCCGTCACGCCGAACCAGGCCTCCGGGTCGGTGTGCAGTGCGATCATCTCCTCGGCGCCCAGCACGCGAAAGGCGCCGGTCTGCTCGGCCTGCTCGGCGAGTACCCGGCGCGCCTCGAGCGCCGCCTCGGTGTCGTTGGCATAGAGGAACGCAGAGCCGCCATTCGAGCGCAGCACCGCGCGCCAGGACGACGCGCCGGCTCCCGGGGCATCGGCCGCTCGGATCAATCCCGCCGCCAGGAGCCAGCGGTTCGGGCGGATCTCGCTGTGCACGCGACCCCAGGCACCATCGCCGACCACCACCACGGCGCTGCTCTCCAGGCGCTCGGCATCGGCGAGGCAGCGCAGCAGGCGCCCGAGCTCGCGATCGACCTGCGCGAACGCCTGCCGCGCATGGGGCCCGGAAGGCCCGCCTCGGCCCATGGCCGCTGCAGTCTGGGTGAGGCGCAGCTGAACGAGCCGCGGAGGCTGCGCCGCCATCAGCACGCGGCACGCGGCCGTCACCAGGAACCCGTCGCGATCGGCCGACGGCGTCCCCAGGTCGACCTCGTCGCGCGCCGCCATCTCGAGCAGTGCCGGCGTCGTGGCGCCTTGGAGCAGGTCGCGCATGCGCCGGCCGGGCGGGACCACCAGGTCGGGGAGCAGCAGCGGAATCGACGCACCGACCGTCCCCGGCCAGTCGAGCGACAACACGCCGCCCCCGCGTTCGACCACGGCCTGCCACAGGGTGGGGCTGCGCAGATGGCTGGCGTGGCTGTGCACCTCGGCGCGCGGACCGTGTTCGCCGAGCATGCGATCGGCCGGCACGCCGTGGGTCGCGGGATGCTGGCCGGTGGCGAGGGTCGCGTGCACGGGATACGGCGTGGGCGGCGTCACCCCGACCAGCGCGTCGGCCGACAGACCCGACGCCGCCATCCCTGCGAGCACCGGCATCGCCGCCGCATCGGTCGTGTGCTCCGGGGCGAGCCCGGCCACGGTGGCCAGCACCACGATCGCCGGGGCGCCTCCGCCGGCATCCCGGGCGGCGAGATCGGGCGGGCCCCTGTCGTCCAGATCGTCTTCGGGGTCGGGGCCCCCGGCGCAGCCGAACGGCAGCAGCAGGACGAGCATCCACGCGCAGAGCGCAAGGCGGGGCCATGCCCGAAGGGGGCCGCGGATCAAGAGAAGATCCCGCTGCGCTGCTCGCGACCCCGCTTCAGCAAACCGTCGAGAGCATCGCGCACCTCGTTCACGCGGCGTTCGATCGCGGCGTCCTCTTCGCCGGCATCGCCCTCGAAGTGCATCGGAGCGCCGAAGTGGAAGCGGTAGCGCACCGGCATGGGCAGCAGACCCAGGGGGCCGAGCAGCGGAAAGGTGGGCGTGACGGGGAGCGCCGGCATGCCGAACAGGTTGGCCACCCGCTCGAGGTTCAGCAGCCCGGGGTTCTGCTCTTCGCTCCCGACGATGCCGACCGGCACGATGGGCACGCCGGTCGCCAGTGCCAGGCGCATGAAGCCGAGGCCGAAGCGCATGAGCTTGTAGCGGTCCCGGAACAGCTTGTTCATGCCCCGCACGCCCTCGGGAAACACCATCACGCACTCGCCCGCATCCAGCAGCTGCGTACAGTTCTCGGGGGTGCCCACCTGGTGGCCCGAGCGCGCCGCCATCACGCTCACGAACGGCAACTGCGGAATCCAGTACTCGCCCATGCCGCGCGCGATGCGCGGCGGCTCGGCCTCGAGAAACAGCGACGCGCCCAGCATGGCTGCGTCGAAGGGCAACTGGCCGGCGTGGTTCGCGATCAGCAGCATGCCGCCCGGGGGAAGCTGCTCGATGCCGAAGGTCTCGACGCGGAAGTAGTAGCGGTAGAGCACCGCCGCGTTCAGCAGCGCGCTGCGCGCGTCGACCGGGCTCATGGCAAACCGGTCGTAGCCGTACTCGTTGAGCTCCGACGGGATCTTGGCCATGCGGTCGTCGATCTCGCTGCCGAGATCGCGCAGCGACAGCGGCAGAAGCGCCCCCGCCAGATCGGACAGCGCGCCGCGGATACCGGTTTGGCGAGCCAAGGCGATCTCCTAGCGGACCAGGCTCTGGAAGATCTCTTCGAGCCCGAAGAGCGGCCGATACTTGGTGGCCTCGACGAACCGCTTGCCCGAGAGCGTCACCGGAAACTTCAGGTAGTCGAGCGCGCCGGCGGGGTACGGCCAGATCCCCCAGTCGAAGAGCCGCTCGAAGGCGGGCCGCGCCAGGAACTCGGGCAGCGGTAGTGCGCTGCCCCCGGTCTCGCGGATCGCGACCGACAGCGGCACCTGACCGGGGCCCGTCACGTTGAACACGCCCTGCAGCCCATGCTGCAGGGTGAGCGCGATGGCCTCGGCCACGTCCTCTTCGTGGATGAACTGCATCAGCGGATCGAAGCCCATCATCGTGGGCGACCGGTCGATGCGCAGGTACTGCCCGATCATCGAGTGCACGTAGTGACCGAGGACGTTCACCGGCCGCAGGATCGCCGTGCGAATGTGCGGGTACTTCCAGATGAAGGCACTCGCGAGGGTGTCCACCTCGACGAGGTCGCGGATCTCGGGGTAGGAGCGGCTGGCCGAGAGCGGGTGGTCCTCGTCCATGTAGAACGGGTTTTCGGGGAAGGCGCCGTAGACGTAGCTGCTCGACAGCACCACCAGTTGCTGCACGCCGTAGTTGGCGCAGTGGTCGAGCAGTTGCTTGGTGCCTCGCACGTTCACGTCGTGGCGGCTCTTCTCGTCCCCGCGGAAGTGGCGGATGAAGCCCATGTGGACCACCGCATTCGGCATTTCCGTGCGGATCACGTCCTCGAACTTCTTCTTGCGCAGGTCCACCACGTGGACCTCGACGTCGCGGGGGTGTCCCTCCCACGGCACCTTGTCGACGCCGCACACCTCGTAGCCCTCGAGCAGGCGACGCGTGAGCAGGCGGCCCTGGCCGCCCGAGATGCCCGTGATCAGGATCTTTTCCATGGCTGGGTGTGCTTCCGGGTTCCCCGCGGGTTCGGTGCGGCAGCGTCAGGAAGAGTACCAATTTGGGTTTCGAGGCCGAAACGCTAAGGTGTCGCGCCCCGGAGGGAGGCCGCTTGACGGAGGCCACGGCGCAATTCGAACAGGTCCAGATCCCGCTGGCCGACCCCATGGGTGAGCAGATCTCGGTGACCGGGACCCTCGGCATCCCGGAGTGGTGGCCTACCGGCGCCCGGGTGAGCGTCGTGCTCGCCCACGGCAGCCAGAAGGAGGACCCCCTCCTCGAGGCGCTCCAGCGCGAGCTGACGGAGCGCAAGTATCTGACCCTGCGCTTCGCATTCCCCTTCGTCGAGGCCGGGCGCCGCAAGCAGGACCCGCTCCCGGTGCTGCAGCGCACCTACATGGCCGCCCTCGAGACCCTGGGGCGCGACCCGACCGCCGCGCCGGCCCACGTCTTTCTGGGCGGCAAGAACCTGGGCGCGCTGGTCGCGGCCCACGTGGCCGCGGCCCCGGCCCCGGCCCGTGCCGAAGGCATCTTCTTCCTGGGCTTTCCGCTGCACAAGCAGGACGACCCGAGCGATCCCCGCGCAGACCGGCTGTATCGCATCGTGAACCCGATGCTCTTCGTCCAGGGCCAGCGCGACCGCCACTGCGACCTGCCCACCCTGCGCCAGACGCTCGGCCGGGTCGGTGCGCCGGTACGCCTCCACACGGTCGAAGAGGCCGATCACACCTTCCGCGTGGCCAAGAAGTCCGGCCGCACCCCGGAGGACGTCGAAACCGAGGTGCTCGCGCGCATGGACACCTGGATCAAGCGCACCCTCGGGGAGTAGGCGTTTCCACACTCCTGTCGGCCCTCTGGTAGCATCGCAGGGTTCTGGGAGGAGGCCATGGGCCGCGCCACACCGCTCGTCGTCCTGTGGTTTCTCGCGGGCGCGCTCGCCGGGCCCGCCAACGCCATCGGGCTCGCCACGGTCGAGAGCACGCTCCCGATTGCGACCCGGACGGTCACGGCGGATGCGAACTTGCTCTACTCGGCCCCGTCGGTGTCGGGCGCCCTGGTCGAGGTCTTCGACAAGTCGGGCGGCTTCGTGTCGTCGTACAACGTCGCCGGGCTTGCGTCCTCGGACCTCTTCCTCTCGGACATCGCCTACGACGCGACGACGGACCGGTTGGTCGGGCTGGCCGCCAAGCGGCTGCGGTCCGGCCCGTCGCAGTTCGAGACACGGCTCGTGGAGTTCAGCAAGGACGGCTCCCAGCTGTTCTCCGAGACGACGATCGTGCCCGTTCCACCCGGCTGGACGGCCAGCCACTCCTCGAAGGCCGATGGCATCCACGCCGACGCCGACGGTTGGTGGGTGGTACGGGATTCGTTCGACGGCGTGAGCTACGGCCCCCCTGAGTTGGCGCGGTACGACCGCACCGGCACGTTCCAGTCCGCAAGCCTCCTCGACACGCGGCCCGTGGCCAACGTCTGGGGCATCGGGGCCTCGGCGAACGGCAACCACCTGCTGTTTGCCGACGCGCTCTCGAACAGCACGTTCCTCATCGAGGTCGACGACGCGGGCAACGAGCTCGCGGCCTGGCGGATCGACGGCGTGGGCGGCGCCCCGTCGGGCGGGGACGTTGCGCTCGACCCAGTCACCGGCCGCCACTACGCAGCCCATCACGCGAGTGGGCTCGTCCACGTGATCGCCCCGCTCGGCGCCGTCCCGGAGGCCGCCGGGCTCGTGCCCTTCACCCTGGGCGCCATGGCGCTGGCGGCGCTGGCCACGAGGAGGCCTCGGCGCCCCTGAGGCAACGACGGCAGGACATGGCACCTTCCCAGGCATGACGCAGGAGAGCGACCTCTACTTCAAGCAGATCGCGGCGGGCGAGATGGCCAACCTGGTCTACCTGGTGGGCAGCCGCGAGACCCGCGAGTGCCTGGTCGTCGACCCGGCCTGGCAGGTGGACGCGCTCATCGATCAGGCCGAGGCCGACGGCATGAAGGTCGTGGGCGCCCTGGTGACCCATTACCACCAGGATCACGTGGGCGGCTCGATCTTCGGCATGGAGATCGAGGGGCTCGGGCGCCTGATGGAGCGCTGCCCGGTCCCGGTCCACGTCAACGCCCACGAAGCCGAGGGGCTTCGCCGTGTGACGGGCGTATCCGAGTCGGACCTCGTGCGTCACGATGGCGGCGACGTGGTCGAGGTGGGCGGCGTACGCGTGCGGCTGCTGCACACGCCGGGACACACCCCGGGCTCCCAGTGCTTCCTGGTCGAGGAGTCGGACCAGGCGGGTCGACTGGTGTCGGGCGACACCCTCTTCCTCGGCAGCTGCGGCCGTGTGGACCTCCCCGGCGGCGACCCCGAGGCGCTCTTCGAGAGCCTGCACGGGAAGCTCGGCAAGCTTCCGGAGGAGACGCTGCTGTTTCCGGGCCACCAGTACGCGGCCGAGCCCCACTCGACCCTCGGCGAGCAGAAGCGCACCAACCCGTACCTGCGCGTCGCACGACTCGAGGACTTCCTGGGCTTCCTCGGCGTCTAACCCCGCGAAACGGGGGCGGTTTCGAGCCGCCTGACGCTTGAAATCGGACGGGGCAACCGCTAGGGTCCGCGCCGCTTTGCAGCCCCCCAGGCCGCGCGTGCGACGCGCGCCACCGTCGGGGTTGCCCCCTCTCTCACCCAAGGAGGCTCGGCCCCGATGAAGATCCTGGTCTGCCTGAAGCAGGTGCCCCATCAGGACGCTCGTCTCGACATCGACGGCGCCTGGATCAAGGAAGACGGCATCAAGTTCGAGATCAACAGCTACGACACCTATGCCCTCGAAGAGGCGCTCCGCATCAAGGACGCTGGCGAGGCCGAGGTGGTCGTGGTGTCGATCGGTCCCGATCGCGTGACCCAGGCCCTGCGCACCGCGCTCGGCATGGGCGCCGACCGCGCCATCCACGTGAAGGATGCCGAGGTCGACGGGTCCGACTCGCTGGGCCTCGCCAAGGTGCTGGCGGCAGTCGCCAAGGAGGAGAGCCCGGATCTGGTGCTCGCCGGCCTGATGGCGGACGACGACAACGCCTCGGCCGTGCCGCCGATGCTGGCCGAGCTGATGGGCGTGCCCAGCGCGACCTCGGTGATGAAGGCCGAGTTCGCCGACGGCAAGGTGACGGTCGAGCGCGAGCTCGAGGGCGGCGCCCTCGAGGTGGCCGAACTGCCCACGCCCTGCGTGCTGGCGGTGCAGACCGGCATCAACCAGGTCCGCTACGCCTCGCTCAAGGGCATCATGGCGGCCAAGAAGAAGCCGATCGACGCCAAGGGCGCGGGCGACCTGGGGCTGGCCGGCAAGGTCGGCGCCGGCGCCGCACTCGCCAAGGTCGAGAAGGTCTACGTGCCGCCCAAGGGCGATGGCGCCGAGATCATCGAGGGCGCCACCGGCGAGGTCGTCGAGAAGCTCCTCGGCAAGATCAAGGAGCTGGGGCTCCTCTAGCCGCGGCCGACTTCAACGGGCCGCGCGTTTCGCGGCCGACCGACTGCGGGTTCCGCGGTCCACCGGAGGAAACGATCCATGGGTACGACCCTCATCGTTGCAGAAATCCAGAACGGGGCGATTCGCGAGGCGAGCTACGAACTGGCCGCCTTCGCCCAGAAGATCGGCCATGACGTCAAGAGCGTCGTCATCGGCAGTGGCATCGGCGATCAGGCCGAGGCCTTCGCCGCCAAGGGTGGCGGCGAAGTGCTCACCGTCGACCAGGACGGCGTCGCCAACTACAGCGTCGATGCCTACGCCATCGCCATCAAGGCGGCCGTCGAGGCCACCTCGCCGGACGTGGTGCTGGTGAGCAACACGCCCATCGGCTGGGACGTGGCCCCGCGCATCGCTGCCGCACAGGACTGCGCTTTCGTCTCGGACGTCTTCAACTACGACGACGGGGCCTTCGTGCGCCGCGTCTTCAACGGCAAGCTCGATGCGCGCGTCACCACCTCGGGAGACCGCGTGGTGGCCACCGTGCAGCCGGGCGCAGTCGCGGCGTTCGAGGGTTCGACCTCGGGTAGCACCAAGCCCCTCGAGGTCGACCTGTCGGGTGCCGCCGCCAAGTTCGTCGAGACCCGCGTGGCCGAGGCCAAGGGCGTCGACCTGTCGAAGGCCGAGATCATCGTGTCCGGCGGCCGTGGCGTGGGCGACCCCGAGAAGTTCCCCGAGGTGATCCAGCCTCTGGCCGACGCGCTGGGCGGGGCCATGGGTGCCTCGCGCCCGGTGGTCGACGCCGGCTGGCTGCCGCACGAGTACCAGGTGGGATCGTCGGGCCAGATCGTGGCGCCGAAGCTGTACATTGCCGCCGGCATCTCCGGTGCCATCCAGCACCTGGTCGGCATGAAGGGCTCGAACTTCGTCATCGCCATCAACAAGGACGGCGACGCCCCGATCTTCGAGGTCGCGGACGTCGGCGTGGTAGGCGACCTCTTCGAGGTCGTGCCCGCGCTCACCGAGGCGGTGAAGGCTGCCAAGGGCTAGACCGGGCGCGCCCACGGCGCCTCTCGCAATCGACGGCGCTCGGCCCCTGGCCGGGCGCCGTTTTGCGTGGCCGCGCGGGCAAGGTTTTCCAGGCACGTCCGCCGTCGCGGCGACGCCCACCGAAGGCGGTTTGCGTTGACGCCCCGGACGGTGAGGAGTACACCGGTTCGTGGAGGGGCCGGCGCCTGCTCCTCGGGGTGAGCCGATGCCGCGACGCATCGCTTTCGTGAACGAGAAGGGCGGCAGCGCCAAGACCACGCTGACGTCGAGCGTGGCCGCGCATCTGGCGCTGCACCGCGGCCAGCGGGTGCTCGCCATCGACACCGACCCCCAGGGCCACCTGGGCAAGGTGCTCGGCGTCCAGTCGAGCCCGAGCCGCCGCGGAGCGGCCGACCTGCTGCTCGACGAAATGCTCGATCAGGATGCCCTGGCCGAGCAGGGGGCCGGGCCCCTGCCTGCCATGCCCTCCCGCATTCCGGGGCTCGATGTCGTGCTGGCCGACAAGTCCCTGGCCCTGCTCCCTGGGCTCGGCGCGGGCGACGACCCGTCGGGTCGGCTCGACCGCAACCTCGACGCGATCCATGCCCTCGACGACTACGACTACGTGCTGTTCGACGGGGCCCCTTCGTTCGGCACGCTCACGCTGAACGTGCTGCGTGCAGCCCGCGAGGTGGTGATCCCCGTGCCGCTCACGTATCTGGCGCTCGACGGCTGCGCCGAGCTGCTGCGCACGCTGCACACGGTACGCACGCACTACGACCACCCCGCGCTCGAAATCGCCATGGTGGTGCCCACGTTCTACCGGCGGACGCGCATGGCGCACGAAGTGCTCGACAGCCTGAAGGCGCGCTTTCCCAAGGAGCTCTCCCAGACCGCCCTCGGCTTCCACGTGAAGATCGACGAGGCCCAGTCGCGCGGGCTCTCGGTCTTCGAGCACGCGCCGGGCGATCGCGCGGCGCGCGCTCTGGCCGCCATCGCCGAAGAGCTCGAGCTGCGCACCCCGGCGAGCCGCTCGTGAGCGGCCCCGAGGCACCGAGCGGGCCGACCCCGCCCGATCGCGCCCCGGCACCCGCGCGCGATGGTGTCCCGGGCGACGCGATCGCTCCCGCCGCGGGTCGGCGGCGCGCGCTCGGCCGCGACCCGCTCGCCGAGCCCGAAGCCCTGGCGCCGGCCCTGGACGCCGTCTTGCGGCGCGCGGGGGCAAACGAGGCGGGCCCTGGAGGATCGGGGACGCGCGCGGATCGCGGCGATGCGCCCCGCCCGCCCGGCGCCCCGCCGCGGCTTGCGGATCTCGGGCCGCCCCCCGACCCGGCGACGGCCTCTTTCGGTCTGCAGGGCCTCGACGAGCGCAGGCTGCGTGCGGTCGAGCGGCTGGTCCCGGAGGGACGCGCCGAGGACGACTTCGGTCTCTCGCCCCAGACCGTGCGCAGCGCGCTGCCGCCGCTGCTGTGGCTCTACCGCAACTGGTTCCGGGTGGAGAGCACCGGGCATGGGTGCCTGCCCGACCAGGGCGCGGTGATTCTCGCCGCGAACCACGGCGGGCTCCTGCCCTTCGATGGCGCCATGACCCTGGTGGACCTGCTCGTGCGCTGCGATCCGCCTCGGCTGGCGCGAAGCCTGGTCGACCGCTTCGTCGACCGGCTGCCCCCGTTGGCCCGGCTCTACGCAAGGCTTGGCCAGGTGGTGGGCACCCGCGAGCGCTTCCAGGAGCTGCTCGCGCAGCGACAGGCGGTGCTGGTGTTTCCCGAGGGTGTCGACGGCATCCGCAAGTCGATCGCCCACCGCTACCGGCTCCAGGGGTTCCACACGGGCTTCGCCGAAGAGGCGATCCGGAGCGGGGTTCCGATCGTGCCCGTGGCAATCGTGGGCGCAGAGGACCAGGCGCCGATCCTCTACGACGTGCGGCCGCTGGCGCGCTGGCTCGGTCTGCCCGCGGCCCCGGTCACCCCGACCTTCCCCTGGCTCGGTCCGCTGGGCCTCCTGCCGCTGCCGGTGCGCTACCGCATCCGCTACCTCGACCCGATCGATCCCGGCGCGGCCGGATCGGGCCCCGGAGCCGCGGAGGAGCTGGCCCGGGAGGTCCGCCGCCGGATCCAGCAGGCCCTCGACCAGCGACCGCGCTAGCAGGCGGGCCGGGCTCCGCTATGTTCCGCGGCCCCGAAAGAGCCGGAGAAACAGGTAGTTATGGCAGTCGACACCTCTCAGTTCCGCAACGGCCTCAAGCTCGAGATCGACGGGGATCCGTTCGCGATGACGTACTTCCAGCACGTGAAGCCCGGCAAGGGCGGAGCGTTCGTCCGCACCAAGCTCAAGAACCTGCGCACCGGGCGGACGCTCGAAAAGACCTTCCGCTCGGGCGAGAAGGTGAACGAGGCGGACGTCGAGGACCGCCGCATGCAGTACCTCTACCAGGACGGTACCGGCCTCGTGTTCATGGACACGGAGACCTACGACCAGCTGCCGTTGCCCGCGGAGGCCATCGGCGACGAGGTCAAGTTCCTGAAGGAGAGCATGGAGGTGTCGGTCATGCTCTACAAGGGCGCCGCCATCAACGTGGAGCTCCCCGCCTTCCTCGAAGCCGAGATCAAGCAGACCGACCCCGGCGTGAAGGGCGACACCGCGTCGGGCGCCACCAAGCCCGCCACCCTCGAGACGGGCGCCGTGGTGCAGGTGCCGCTGTTCATCAAAGAAGGCGAGACCGTGCGCGTGGACACGCGCACCGGCGCCTACGTCGAGCGCGTGAACTAGCCCCGGCGTGCGCGGCGACCAGCTCGCGCGCCAGTGGCAGCTCATCCAGCGACTCGCCAAGAGCCGCTATGGCGTGGGGCTCGACGACCTCGCCGAAGACCTCGGCTGCACGCGTCGCACGGTGTACCGCGACCTCGACGCCCTCATGTACGCGGGCTTCCCGGTCTCCAGCGCCAAGCGCGATGGCAAGGCCTTCTATCACTTCGTCGAGGGCTTCCAGATCGGCGATGCGCCGTTCACCGCCGACGAGCTGCTCGCCCTCGCCTTCAGCGCCGACCTGCTCCAGACCCTCGAGGGCACGGTCTTCCACGACTCGATCCAGTCGGCGCTGCGCAAGGTCCGCGCGAGCCTGGGCCCCGAGCTCGCCACCTACCTGGCCCGCCTGGGCGAGTCGTTTCGCGTGCTGCCCGGCCCCCACAAGGACTACGCGGCGCTGCGCGACACCATCGGTGCGCTCAATACCGCGGTTCTCGAACGGCGAACGGTGCGCATGCGCTACCGCACCGGCAGCACGGGCAAGGTGGGCGACCGGCGCCTCGACCCCTACCGCATCTGGTACCGCAGTGGCGCGCTCTACGTGATCGGCCATGACCACAAGTCGGACGAGGTCCGCACCTTCGCCGTGGACCGCATTCGCGCGATCGAGCCGACGGACGAGGCCTTCGAGGTACCGGCCAGCTTCGACTTCGAGGCGCGCACGGCCTCGTCGTTCGGCGTGGTCGCCGAGCCCGCGGAACGGGTGGTGATCCGGTTCGCGAAGCGCCGGGCGCTCTACGTCGAAGAGCACACCTGGCACGCGAGCCAGGCCATCGCCCGCCGGCGCGACGGCGGCATCGACCTCACCCTCGAGGTGGGGCCCAGCAGCGAGCTGCGCGACTGGGTGCTCTCGTTCGGGGCCGACGCCGAGGTGCTCGAGCCCGAGAGCCTGCGCGCGCAGGTCGCCGAGCAGCACGCGCGCGCCGCACGTCGCTACGAGGGTTCGGCCTAGGCCACCTCGCCAAGCGGCGCGCGGCGCAGGCGCAGGGCGTTCGTGATCACCGACACCGAGCTCAGGCTCATGGCCGCCGCCGCAAGCATCGGGTCGAGCAGCAGGCCGAGCGTCGGGTACAGCACACCCGCCGCGACCGGCACGCCCACGGCGTTGTAGACCAGTGCGAAGAACAGGTTCTGCCGCACGTTGGCCATGGTGGCGCGGCTCAAGGCCAGGGCGCGGGAGATGCCGCGCAGGTCGCCCCGCACGAGGGTGACGCCAGCGCTCTCCATGGCGACGTCGGTGCCCGTCCCCATGGCGATCCCCACCCGCGCACGCGCCAGGGCGGGTGCGTCGTTGATGCCGTCGCCCGCCACGGCGACCTTCCTCCCGCTGGCCTCCAGGCGCTCCACCAGGCCTGCCTTGTCCTCGGGCAGCAGTCCTGCCTCCACCCTGTCGATCCCGAGTGCGTCGGCCACCGCATCGGCCGTGGCGCGTTCGTCGCCGGTCGCCATCACCAGGCGGATCCCGGCCTCGCGAAGTGCGGCCACGGCGCCGGGCGTGGACGCCTTGATCGGATCGGCCACCGCCAGGACGCCGGCCGCCGCGCCATCGATTGCGACCAGCATGGCCGTGCGGCCGGCTTTGCGCTGGGCGCTTGCCAGCGCGGCCAGGCTCCCCGCATCCACATCGAGCGCTTCGAGCAGGCGCGCATTGCCCACCGCCACCCGGCGACCGCCCACCTCGCCCTCGACGCCCTGCCCGGTTCGCGACGAGAACGAGCCGGCCGCGGGCACGCGAACCCCACGTTCGGCGGCACCCGCCAGGACGGCCGCCGCCAGCGGGTGCTCGCTGGCGCGCTCGAGCGATGCCGCGAGGCCAAGCATCTCGGCGGCATCGCCACCGGGCACGGGTTCCACGGCCACCAGGGCGGGCCGTCCTTCGGTGAGGGTGCCGGTCTTGTCCACCACCAGCGTGTCGACGTCGCGAAGCCGTTCGATCGCCTCGGCGTTGCGGAACAGCACGCCCGCCGACGCGCCGCGGCCCATGGCCACCATGATGGACATGGGCACGGCCAGGCCGAGCGCGCAGGGACACGCGATAATGAGGACGGCCACGGCCGCCACCAGACCGTGGGCCATGGGCGGCTCGGGGCCCACCAGGCTCCAAACAGCAAAGCTCACCAGCGAAACCGCCACCACCGCGGGAACGAAGACACCCGCCACGCGGTCGGCCACGCCCTGGATCGGCGCGCGGCTGCGCTGGGCCTCGGCCACGCTTCGCACGATTCGGGCCAGCAATGTCTCGTCGCCCACGCGCTCGGCGCGAATCACGAACGCGCCGGTGCCGTTCAGCGTGGCGCCGACGACGGCATCACCCGGCGCTTTGGCCACCGGCAGGGGCTCTCCGGTGAGCATCGACTCGTCCACGGCGCTCTGCCCCTCGATGACGACGCCATCCACGGGCACCTTCTCGCCGGGCCGCACGCGCAGGCGGTCGCCCGCGCAGACCTGATCGAGGGGCACGTCGTGTTCGCCGCCATCGGCGTCGATGCGACGGGCCGTGTCGGGTGCGAGCCCCAGCAGGGCACGAATGGCCGCGCCGGTCCGGCTGCGAGCGCGCAGCTCGAGCACCTGCCCCAAGAGCACCAGGGTGATGATCACGGCCGCGGCCTCGAAGTAGACGGCCACGCTGCCATCCGACGCGCGGAATGCCGCCGGAAAGGCGCCCGGGGCCAGAATGGCGGCCAGGCTGTAGGCGAAAGCGGCGCCCGTCCCCAGAGCGATCAGCGTGAACATGTTGAGGTTGCGCGTGCGGATGGACGCCCAGCCCCGTGCGAAGAAGGGCGCGCCGCACCACAGCACGACGGGCGCGGCGAGCAACCCCTGGACGATGGCCAGCCAGCGGGGGGACAGGCGCCCGGCGAGCGGGTTGCCGGGCACCATCTCGCCCATGGCCAGCACGAACACGGGCACGGTGAAGACCAGCGACACCCAGAACCGCCGTGTGAAATCGTCGAGCTCGGGGTTGCCCTCGTCGGCGCTGGGCACCATGGGCTCGAGCGCCATGCCGCAGATCGGGCAGCTCCCCGGCTCGTCGCGCACGATCTCGGGGTCCATCGGGCACGTGTAACGGGTGCCCGGCTTGGCCGGTGCCGGAAGCTCGGCCGGCGAGTCGCCCGTGTACGCATCCGGATCGGCCAGGAACCGGTCGCGACAGGCGGTTCGACAGAAGACGTAGGCCTCGCCGGCGTGGGTCACGCGAACGTCCCCTGCCGGATCGACCTGCATGCCGCAGACCGGGTCGCGCATGACCTCGGTCACGTCGAAGCGGTGCCCGTACCCGCCGCTCAGCTTCGGATGCGGCCGAACTTCGAGAAGACGTCGAGCAGTTCGTCCATCTTCTTGCGGCGCTCGGCCGGCCGGCCGCCCTCGAGCGCGCTCGCCACGCAGGTCTCGATGTGGCTCCCGAGCACGAGGTGGCCCACGCGGTCGAGGGCGGCCTCGGCCGCGGCGATCTGCATGAGCACGTCCACGCAGTAGCGGTCGTCTTCCACCATGCGCTGGATCCCGCCGACCTGGCCCGCGATGCGCTTGAGCCGGGCCTGCACCTGTTCCCGAACGTCCTGTTTCATCGGTCGCCTCCACGGGGTCGCCCTGTCCCCGCAGAAGATACCAATACCCCCTATGGGTATCGAGCCCGACGCGAGCGAGGCGCTGCGGGGCGACCGCTGCGCACAGCGGCGGACCGGGCCGGGCGTCCCGCCCGAGGCGGGCGCCCGGCCGGGAATCAAGCGACCTCGGGCAGGGCTCCGCCGGCGGTGCCGCCGCGCTGGTCCACCATCAGGCCCACGCGCTTCCACTCGGGCTCGGTGCGGTCCGTGATGAGGCCGAGGCGCTTCAGGTTCGGAACGACCGTGTGCATGAACGCCATGCTGTTGAGCTCGGCGAAGTTCGGCAGCGAGGTGAACATGCGCGTCATGAACTCGGGGTCGATGCCGTACTTGGGACCGAAGAGCTTCAGCATGTCGATCTGCTGGTTGGCGTTCAGGGTCTCGAGGATGCCGAAGGCCCAGTCCTCCATCTCGTGCATCTCGGCCTCGCTGGCCTCCTTCACCACCCGCCGCATGGTGAGCACGCCGAAGGCCGCGTGCCGCGACTCGTCCTGCTCGACCCGGCGGATCAGGTCGGTGAACAGCGGGTTCACCGACTCGGTGCGCATCATGTCCATGATGCCGACAGCCGTGCCCTCGAACAGCGTCTGCATGCCGAGCGTCTTCTTCTGCATGCCCTCGGCCTCGAGCAGCTCGTCGAGCAGGAACTTGAGCGTGGCGCCCACCGGGTAGATGGTGCCCATCTTCCGCTGCAGGAACTTCGAGATCGCCTCGATGTGGCGGGCCTCGTCCACGACCTGGCTGGCCGCGTACCACTTTTGGTCCATCTTGTCGCAGACGTTGGTGAGCTGTCCGCAGAGCTGGAGCGCGGCCTGCTCGCCGTGGAGCAGCTGCGACAGGATGTAGCCGAGTTCGTCGAAGGCGGCGGCCTTCTGGGTCTTCTCGTCCTTGCCCATCATCGCGCAGGCCTGGGCGAGCATGGACGCCTCGGGCTTCAGCACCCAGTCGTCCTTCGAAACCGGGATGTCCCAGTCGAGGTCCGTCTCGGCGTTCCACTGGTTGACCTTGCCCTTCTCGTAGAGATTGCGCAGCTCGGCCACTTCGCTGCCATACTCCCAGCTCCAGTGGATGTCGAGCGGCACGCCGGTGTCGATCTTGTCGCGCAGGCGCTGCACTTCGGCCTCGTCCACGAACTCGATCACTTCGAACTCGCCGAACTTCTTGCGGTGCTCCTCGAGGAACTTCTTCATGACGTCTCCTGGTGGCGCGCGATCGGGCTCGCGGCGAGCCCTCGGTGAAGGAAGGTCTGGATCTCGTGCTTGCGGCGGCGTACGGCCTCCGCGGTGTAGAGCGGCCCCCCCAGGAGCCGCTCGCCGAAGTCGCCCGACGCGAAGTGATAGACCGTCGCGCCGATGATCGTCTGCAGGGTGTCGGGAGCCGACGTCGGGCGCAGCGTGCCCTCACGCGCACCCTCGTCGATCAGCTGCTGCATGCGCTCGATGAGCCCGTCGAGGCGCTGGTCGACCGCCAGGGCCTCGGCGTCCGAAGCCTCGGGCAGGTCGTCGTCTTCGAAGAGCGTACGCAGCAGCAGTCGAGCCAGGCTCGGATGTTCGGCCAGGGCATCAACGAGCTGGTCGACGCAGCGCTCGAGCCGCTCGAGCGCGTCCCCACCCCCGTCGAGCGCCGGCAGCACGCGCCGCTCGATGCGCTCGACCACGCGGTCGAGGACCGAGAGGTAGAGTTCGGCCTTGCCGCGGAAGTGATGGAAGAGCGACGACTTGCTGAGGCCGGCGAGTTCGGCCACCTCGCGCATGCCCACGCCGGCAAAGCCGCGCGCCGCGAAGCGGGCCTCGGCGACGTCGAGGATCTTGTCCCGGGAGCTCTGGGGATCGCTGTCGGGGCTCTGGGGACCGCGAGCTTGGGGCTGGCCCATGGGCGTCTCCGTGGCCCGACGGTGGGGGCGGCGCTCCCGCGGGCTGGGGAACACCTCCCCACTCGGGGGAAGAGGCCGCGATCCAACCGTTCGGTCGGGGCGAGGTGCGGCTTGACTCGCCCGACCGCTGCAGGGTACCCGACCGATCGGTCGGCCAGCAAGGGGCTTTCCGGTGTTCCTGCGGGCGCGTCACGCCGTCGGCCGGCCCCACCCGAGGCGCGTCACGCCGTCGGCCGGCCCCACTCGAGGCGCGTCCAGACCTCGAAGCGGAGCTCGCCATCGCGCCCGGCATCGGGAGCGAGCACCTCCTGGAGGGCCCGATCGAATGCGCGCATCCCGTCGGGCCCCATCACTTCGGGCGTGAAGGTGGCGCGCGCGTGTTGGCAGGCGATGTAGTCGGCAACCGGCTGCCGGACGGCGACCGGCCCGATGCGCTCGCGCCCCTCCAGGGCGAAGCGCGGGTGCGCGAGAAGCGGCGACGCGTCGTCGGGCACCCAGGCCGGGCGCCGGCCTTCCATCCGCGCGACGGCCTCGATCATGACCTCGCGTACGGCGTCCTCCCAGGGCGGCGCGTGTGCCACGTCCCCTTCCACCAGCGCCAGCACCGCACCCGGCGCGAGGGCGCGGGCAAGCCGAGGCAGCACGCGGTCGGCATCGAACCAGTGCACGGCCGCTCCCGCCACGGCCAGGCCATAGGGCGGATCGAGCGCGACTTCTTCCAGGCGGCCCACCGCCCACGCGATGCGATCGGCGCGGACATCGCCGCCGGCCAGGCGGCGTCCCTCGGCGATCATCGCCGGCGATGCGTCCACCGCGTGGACCGCATCGACCCGAGGCGCCAGCAGCCGCGCGAGCTTGCCCGGCCCGCAGCCCGCGTCGAGCACCCGAGCGGGGCCCCGGACCAAACCACACAGCCGGTCGATCAGCGCCGACGGGTAGTCCGGGCGGTGTGCGTAGAGGGCCGCCACCCGGGGCGAATCGAAGCGCCGGCCGCGCTCCGGTCTGCGATGCGGCGGGGGCGAGTCGGCCAACGGCCTAGGGCGCCTGCACCTCGACCGGACCGAGGTCCTCGAGCAGCGGCACGATCTCGGCAGCCGGTCCCACCACGACGATCGCGGCACGCTCGGGGTGCAGCAGTTCGACCGCGGCCTGGGCCACGTCGTCGGGCGTCGTCGCGCGGATGCGCGCGCGGTAGGTGTCGAGGCTGTCGCGCGGCAGCCCGTAGGCATCGAAGGAGACCAGCGCCCCCGTGACCGCGTCGGCGGTCTCCAGCGCCAGGCCGAACGAACCACTGCGCAGGCTCTGGGCCTTGCCGAGCTCTTCCGCATCGGGCGGCTCGGTCCGCATCCGGTCGAGCTCGCCCAGCACGAGGTCGACCACCCGCCGCACCTCGGGCACGCGCGTGAAGGTGCCCACGGCAAACGGCCCCGGCTGCCGGCGCTCGCCGAAGCTCGAGCCGATGCCGTAGGTCAGGCCCGCGTCGGCGCGCACCACGGTCATGAGCCGCGAAGAGAAGCCACCCCGGCCGAGCACGGTGTTGAGCAGCTGCACGGTGGTGCGGCGCGGATCGGCGCGGCGCGTGCCTTCGTGTCCGAGCAGGATCTGCGCCTGGCCGAGGTCCGGTCGGTCCACCACGACGACGCGCCGCTCGGTGGGCGTGACCTTGGGCGGGGCCGTGCCTTCGGGGCGCGCGGGCGCCCCCTTCCAGTCGCCGAGCGAGGCCTCCACCCGGGCGAGTAGCGCGTCGGGGTCGACGTCGCCCACCGCCCAGAAGATCGTATTGGCGGGCGTGAACACACTGGCATGGAAGGCGCGTGCCGCTTCACCGTCGAGTGCAGCCACGCTCGTGGCGTCGCCCTCGACCGGCAGGCCGAAACGGTGATCGCCGTAGAGTGCGCGGTAGAACGCCCAGCGCGCCAGGGTCTTGGGATCGTCCTTGGCGCGCTCGAGCGCGCCGAGCCGCTCGGTGCGCACACGCGCGACCTCGTCGGCGTCGAAACGCGGCCGCAGTACCACGTCGAGCAGCACGCCGTAGAGCGTGTCGAGATCGCGCGAGAGCCCGCCCACGCTCGCCTCGCTCGAATCCCAGCCCGCACTGGCGCCGAGGCGCGCGCCCAGCCCGTCGACCACACCGGCCAGCTCGAGGGCCGAGCGTTCGCCAGCGCCGCGCTCCATCAGCTCCGCCGTGAACGCGGCCAGGCCCGCCTGATCTCCCGGCTCGCTGGCCGCGCCGCGCCGCGCGGTGACACCCATCGAGAAACGCGGCAGCCGGCGGTCGGTCAGGATCAACACCTCGAGTCCGTTGCCGAGGGTTCGGCGGACCAGGCTCGCCGGGTCGACGACCCGCCGGTCTTCGGCCGGCGGCGGCGGCAGCTCCCATGCGGGCACGTGGACGGCGCCTTGCCCGCCGGGGCCCGGTGCATCGCCTCCCACGCCCGAGGCGCAGCCGAGCAGCAACGCCAGGACGAGCGTGCAGACCAGGGCGCGGCTGCTCACGGCCTGCTCTCCACGGCGACGTCTTCCGCCGCCTCGGGCTCGGGCGGAATCACGTGCACCACGCTGCGCTTGCCGGGCAGGAGATACGTGGCCGCCACCCGCTGGACGTCGGCGGCCGTCACGTTGCGGATGCCGTCGAGCAGTTCCTCCAGAGGGCGGATCCGGCCGAAGGTGACGGCGTCGCGGCCGATGCGCGACGCCAACGCGTGGCTGGTGCCGAGGCCCTCGATCAGGTCGACCTCGAGCGTGCGCCGGGCCCGTTCGACCTCGGCCTCGGTGACCCCCTCGGCGACGACGCGATCGATCTCGGCCATGAACAGCCGTTCCACGTCTGCGATCTCCTGGCCGGGGCGTGCGACGGCGAAGGCATAGAAGACGCCGGCGCGCTTGAGCTCCCAGTAGGCCCCGTGGGCGCCGAGCGCGGCCTGCTCTTCGTAGACGAGCTTCTTGTAGAGCCGGCTGGTGCGGCCGCTCGACAGGATCGTCGACAACACGTCGAGCGCGGGCGCATCCTCGTGTCCGGTGGGGGGCGCGTGCCAGGCCGCGGCGAGGATGGGCGCGCGCACGTCGAAGCGGACCACCGCGCGGCGCTCGCCCATCTGCTCGGGCTCGAGCGTGGGGTTGCGCGGAATGTCCTCCGCCGGCTCGAGTCCGCCCATGTGCTTGCGGATCCGGGCCAGCAGATCCTCGGTATTGAAGTCGCCGGCCACGGCGATCACCAGATTGTTCGGCGCGTAGTAGTCGTCGAAGAACGCCTGGCAGGCGGCCACGTCCGCCGCCAACAGGTCGCTCTTCCAGCCGATGGTCGGCACGCGATAGGGATGGGCCTGGAAGGTGAGCGCGAGCAGGGCTTCGAAGGCGCGGCCCTGGGGATCGTCCTCGGTGCGCATGCGGCGCTCTTCGATCACGACCTGGCGCTCACTCGCGAGACTCTCCTCGCTCACGTCCAGGTTGGCGAGTCGCTCGGCCTCGAGCTCGACGACCAACGGCAGGCTCTCGGTGGTGACGTCGTCGAAGTAGACGGTCACGTCCCGCGACGTGAATGCGTTCACCCGGCCGCCGCGATCCGCGATCAGCCTTCCGTGGGCCTCCGGCGGCAGGTTGTCCGACCCGCGGAACATCATGTGCTCGAACAGATGCGCGAGGCCGGTGTAGCGCGCCTCGTCTCCGGAGCCGACGTCCACCCAGATCTGGAAGGAGACCACCGGGGTCGCGCGGTCTTCGAGGGTCAGCACGCGAAGACCATTGTCGAGGACCGTCAAGCGCGTGCGTGCCGCCGGGTCTTCGAAGCCCTCGCCCGCTTCGGCGCCCACCGCCGGGGCCGCCGCCAGGACCCACATCGAGGCAAGCAGCAGAGCGCAAATACGCGGTCGATTCGGGGGGCCACGACGCTCGGTCTTGCGGGCGCCACGACGCTCGGGATTCATGGCGCCGGAACCTAACCGGCGGGTACCCTGGCGGCAAACCAAAGCAGGCGTGGAGCGGCGCACGTGCCTCTCGAACAGGACGACGACCTCCGACAGCTGCTCCTCGACGTGGAGCGCATCGCGGTGGTGGGCATCAAGGCGGGCGCCGAGGACGACGCCTACCGCGTGCCGGCCTACATGCGCGCTCAGGGCTATGCGATCCAGCCCATCTCACCCAAGCTCGACCGCGTGTTCGACACGCCCTGCGTCCCGTCCCTCGGCGACCTCGTCGAGCCGACGGATCTGGTCAACCTGTTTCGCGCGCCGATGCACGTGCCCGCCCACGTGGACGAGGTACTGGCGCTCCCGACGCCGCCGCGGGCGGTCTGGATGCAGCTGGGGATCCGCCACGACGAAGCGGCCGCGCGGCTCGAGGCCCGCGGAATCCAGGTGGTGCAGGACCGCTGCCTGCTGGTCGAACACCGGCGCCTGCTCACGAGCGGACGCGCGGAACGCACCCGATGAACCGTCGGCGTGACGATGGCGATCGCACGGTCTGGTCGAGCGAGCAGGGCGGCCGCGTAGGCGGCAAACCCCAGCGCTCGCCCCGCAAACACCCCCGCGACGCGGGCCCGCCGAGCGGACGCACCGGAGACCCGGCCGACGGCATCGTGCGCGTTCGCCTCGACAAGAAGGGACGCAAGGGCAAGGCCGTCTCGACCGTCTCGGGCGTGGCACTGCCCGAAGCCGAGCTGCGCGACCTGGCCGGCGACCTCAAGCGCCGCTGCGGCAGTGGCGGCGCCCTGAAGGACGGCGTGATCGAGATCCAGGGTGACCACCGCGACACGCTGGTGGCGTTCCTCGAAGACCGCGGGTTTCGGGTGAAGCGAGCCGGGGGCTAGCCCCCAGCCAGGCCCGCTATGCGCCCGTTTCCGGGCCCCCACCCTCGCGCGGCCGCTCCCGGGCTTCCCAGCGCACGTTGCGCGACTGCATCCAGCGCACGGCGAATACGTCGGCCAGACCCACGAACATGCGGTTGCCGATGCCGTACTTCGACGTGCCGTGGCGGCGCGAGCGGTGATTCACGGGGATCTCCATCACGCGGGCGCCTTCCATGCGCAGCAGCGTGGGGAGGAAGCGGTGCATCCCGCGAAACATCTTGATGTCTCTCAGATACCGGGTGCGCATCGCGCGAATCGAGCAGCCCACGTCGGTCACGGACTCGCCGGTCATCCAGTTGCGGAAGCCGTTGCCGATGCGCGAGGACAGCTTGCGCACGAAGCTGTCGTTGCGGTTGGCGCGCACGCCGTTGACCACGTCGGCCTCGTCCATGTGCGAGAGCAGCCTGGGGATGTCGGCGGGGTCGTTCTGGAGGTCGGCGTCCATCGTGACGACGACCTCACCTTCGGCGGCACGAAAGCCGGCGGCAAAGCCCGCGCTCTGCCCGCTGTTGCGCAGCAGCGTCACCACGCGCACCCGACCGTCGCGCTTGGCCAGCTCGTCGAGCCGGCCGGGCGACCCGTCGGTGCTGCCATCGTCCACGTAGAGCACCTCGGCCGGGCGGCCGAGGCCGTCGAGCACCTCGGCGATCTCGCGGTGCAGCGGCTCGAGGTTGTCCTCCTCGTTGTAGACGGGGACGACGATCGAGAGATAGGGCGTGATGTCGCGATCTCCTCGGAGGCACCCGAGCCCTGGGCTCGGGTGCGGGCCACTCGGGTGCCGAGCGCTATGCGGGCTCCTGGGTGAGCAGGAACCAGCTTCCCAGGTCCTTGCCCTTGCGGGCGGCCGACCCGATGGTGACGTGGGTCGAGACGCGCCGCAGGGTGTCGACCATGAAGCCGTAGACCAGGCGCGACAGCCCGGACTCGTTGGACTTCACCGCCGGCCAGCCGGGCGGCGCCTGGGCCGGCACCCGCCGGTAGTCCACCAGCACCTCGCCTCGCGCCTCGTCGGGCACGGCCACGAAGTAGCCGGGCCCGGTCACGGGCGACATGGTCTGGAAGTTGAAGCCGAAGAGCTCGCCGGGCTTCTCCGGGTCTTCTCCCGCCGGGCGACAGAAGCGCTTCTCGAAGTGCGAGAACGCGGGCAGGGTGTTCTTGCCGTGGTGGCGCACCGCCTGCAGCTCACCGGTGGCCGCCGGTACCATTTCGGCCAGCGTCACGGGCGCAAAGCCCTTGGCGGCCTCGTAGAGCCGGCGCTGCTCGGAGCGGCCAGCCGCGCGGATCGCCTCGACCCGGGCGGCGTGATCGAGGCCGTCGAGAAAGCGGGCCAGCTCGTCCATCTGGATCGGGGTCGACCGGAGCCGGGCGAGAAACTCGGTTGCGGGGCCTTCCATGGGCCGTCCTCCTCTGGCGGCCACGCGGGGTGCGGGCCGGCTCGGAGGGCCTGGGGCGCCCCCGAGCCCGAGAGGGTAACGTCCTCGCCCGCTTCACGGAATCGGGGGTGGACGTGGACGAGGCGGCGACGAATCGGCGAGGGCGCGCCGTGCTGGTGCTGGCGACCTTGCTCCTGCTCGGCGTGGGCCTGGGATGGACCGACGTCGCGGCCCCCGACGAGCCCCGCTACATCCAGGTGGCGGAGGAGATGCGCGCCTTCGAGCACGGCGCGTCCGGCATCGTGCTGCTGCACCTGAACGGCGACCCGTACACCCAGAAGCCGCCGCTCTACTACGCGCTCGCCGCCGCACTCGGGGCCCCGGGCGGACGCGTAACCGAGGCGCTCGGGCGCGCGCCGTCGGCCCTGGCCGGCATCGGCTGCGTATTGCTCACGCTCTTTCTCGGCACCCGGCTACTGGGGCGGACCACGGGGCTGCTGGGCGCCGGAATCCTGCTCACCGTGTTCGAGTTCGCGAACCTGTCGCGGCGGGTCCAGCTCGACGTACTGCTCGCGCTGTTCGAGTTGGTGGCGCTCGTGGCCTTCGTCCTGGTGGACCGCGGCAAGATCGCCCCCCGGCGCGGCGCCGCCCTGTTCCACGTGGCCCTGGCGCTGGGCGTGCTCACCAAGGGGCCGGTGGGCTTCCTGCTGCCGGTGCTGACCGCGCTCGTCTACCTGGGCTGGGAGCGGCGCGTGACCGACGTGCGGCGCCTGTTCCCGTGGTGGGGCCTGGCCATCTCGCTCGGGGTGCCGCTGCTGTGGGTGGCGGGTGCCGTCTCCCTCGCTCCGTCGGGCTTTGCCGACGAGGCACTCGGCACCAACCTGATCGGCCGCTTCTTCGCCGGCACCTCGCACGAGCGCCCCTTCTACTACTTCCTGTTCCAGTTCCCGCTCGACTTCCTCCCCTGGACGCTGGTCTGGCCGTCGGTCTACTGGGTGGCCCGCAAGCACGTGTTTCCGCCGGGCGGCTCGCCCCAGGAAGACGACCGGCGGGCGTGGCGGCTGCTGCTCGCGTGCGTGGGCACGAGCCTCGTGTTCTTCTCCCTGTCCAGCGGCAAGCGGGGCCTCTACATGGTGCCGGCCTTCCCGGCCGCAGCGCTGCTTTGTGCCGACGCCCTGCGGCGACAGCTGTTGGCGCGCGGGGGCCCGAACCGCACGCTCACGTGGACGGCCATCGGCTTCGTCACGCTGCTCTCCGGCGTGGGTCTGGCCGTGGTCCTGGCGCCGCTCGCGGCCTTCGCCGCGCCCGGTCTGCGCGAGTTCCTGGATGCGGTCGGCGCGGGCCGGTTCGCGAGCTTCGGCGTGGCCCTGCTGCTGGCCGCGGGAGCCGGCACGCTCGCCTGGCGGCGGCGCCCCGCCGGGCGACCCCTCTCGGCGGCGGTGGTGGCGATCGCCACCGCGTTTGCCGTGGAGGCTGCGGTGTTCTCGCTGCTGCTGCCGACCCTGGACCCGATCCGCACGCTACGGCCGGTGGCTCAGGCCGCGGCGGAGCTCACACCCGAGGGGTCCTCGGTCGGCCTGTTTCGCGACCGCGCCATGATCGGCGGGCTGGTCTACTACGGGGGCCGTCATGTGGAGCAGCTCGACGTCCCCGAGGACGTCGCACGGTATGTCGCCCAGGGGGGCACGAGCGTGGTCCTAAAGGCCCGCAAACTCGAACGGGCGGCCGCCGGGGCGCCGCTCGAGGTCACCGCCCGCTTCCGGCCGGGCCGCCGCGCGATTGCGGTGGCACGACCCGACCGGTCGGACGTGGTCGATCGCCCCTGACCGGCCGGCCGGTTGCGGGCGAGAGCGCCTGCGCCGCTTCGCGTCGGCAGGAAAACCCCTGCAAACCGACGAATTGGGCCGACCCCTGCACGGCCCGTAGCGCACTGCGTCGACGCAACGCGCCGCGACACCTGCACCGCGCACGGCTACCTTCGGCCGTTCCGAATTCCAGTCCCATCCAGATCGCAAAAGGAGCCTTGCAATGGGCGAAACGGCAGAGCTTCGCGTCGGCGACAAGACCTATGAGCTGCCCATCATCGAGGGCACCGAGGGCGAACGCGCAATCGACATCTCGAACCTGCGCAGCGAGAGCGGACTGATCACGCTCGACCCGGGCTACGGCAACACCGGCTCCTGTGAGAGCCAGGTGGCCTTCATCGACGGCGAGCGGGGCATCCTGCGCTACCGCGGCTACTCGATCGAAGAACTCGCCGAGCAGAGCACCTTTCTCGAGGTGGCCTACCTGCTGATGGTGGGACGCCTTCCCACGCGCGAGGAGATGGACTCGTTCACCACCTCGATCCGCTACCACACCATGCTGCACGAGGACTTCAAGCACCTCTTCAGCGCGCTGCCCAAGGACGCTCATCCCATGGCGGCCTGCTCGGCGGCGGTCGCGTCACTCGCGCCCTTCTACCCCGACTCGCTCGATCCTCGCGACCCCCGCGAGGTCGAGATCTCGGTGCACCGGCTGATCGCCAAGATGCCGACGCTGGCGTCCTACGCGTTCAAGCACTCGATCGGCCAGCCGTTCATGTTCCCGGACAACCGGCTGTCCTACGTCGGCAACTTCCTGCACCTGATGTTCGCGACGCCGTGCGAGGACTACGAGGTCGACCCCGTCATCGAGAAGGCGATCGACCTGCTCCTGATCCTGCACGCCGACCACGAGCAGAACTGCTCGACGAGCACGGTTCGGCTTGTGGGCTCGTCCATGGCGAACCTGTTCGCCTCGGTGTCGGCGGGCATCAACGCGCTCTGGGGTCCGCGACACGGCGGGGCCAACCAGGACGTGATCGAGATGCTGAAGGCGATCGAGAGCGACGGTCTTTCGGGCCGCGAGTTCGTCGAGCGCGCAAAGAGCAGCGACGACACGTCGCGGCTGACCGGCTTCGGCCACCGCGTCTACAAGAACTTCGATCCGCGGGCGAAGATCATCAAGAAGGCGTGCTTCGACGTACTCGACAAGCTCGGCGTGAACAGCCGGCTGCTCGAGCTGGCGGTCGAACTCGAGGAGATCGCGCTCAAGGACGACTACTTCGTCGAGCGCAAGCTCTACCCGAACGTCGACTACTACTCGGGCGTGATCTACAACGCGATCGGCACGCCGGCGAACATGTTCACGGCGATGTTCGCGATCGGTCGGCTGCCGGGCTGGATCGCCCAGTGGAAGGAGCTCCACGAAGATCCCGCCTTCAAGATCGGTCGCCCGCGACAGATCTACACGGGGCCGAACGAGACCGACTATCGACCGATGTCGGACCGCTAGGTCCGCGGCCATCGCGAGACACCCATGGGCTCGAAACACGAGGCGCCGGGAAGCGATTCCCGGCGCCTCGGTTCGTATACGACGGCGAAGGTCGAGGGCGGACGCGTGACCCGCCTCGAGCGGCACGTGTCGAGGTTGCGCCGGGATGCCGCGCGACTCGGGCTCCCCCTGCCCGCACGCGTCGACGTCGAGCGCTGCTTTCTCGAGAGCGCGGCGGAGTCCTTCGGCGACGGCGACGGGATCGTGCGCGTCGACTGGGCCTGTCTGCCCGGCGAGGC
>JANQOX010000011.1 GCA_028285625.1 Myxococcota bacterium | reverse complement strand
CTCGGGGGCCCCACCCATTTCTGGGACGCTCCTGACGCCGGTGCGGTTACGCGCGGACGCCGCCCCGCCGCTGGACGGCAGCATCGGCTCCCTCGCTGCCCGCGGGGGCTACGGCGCCTGGGGCTCGTCGCCGACGCCCGCGTCCGACTGCAGCTCCTGCGCGTCGCGGGCCTCGGCGAGGTCGCTGTGACAGGCCGCCTTGTCCCCGCCGGCCGCCCCCATGCTCTCCCGGGTCTTCGAGGCCAGCCGGTGGAGCTCTTCGGGCGACAGCACGCCCCGCTGCTCGAGGATCGCGCGCTGCTCGGCACTGAGCGCCGCCGTCACCTTGGGCTTGTCCCAGGCGTACTCGGCGTCCTTGCCCGAGACGAACTGCACGATCTCCTTGCTGATGCGCACCGAGCACCAGTCGTGGCCGCACATCGCGCAGAAGTCGGTGTCCACGTCGAGGTCTTCGTCGTGGTAGGCGCGCGCCAGGTCGGGATCGAACGACAGCTCGAAGTGCTTCTCCCAGTTGAGCGCCGCGCGCGCCTTGGTGAGTTCGTCGTCGCGGTCGCGCGTGCCGGGGATGCCGAGGGCCACGTCCGCCGCGTGGGCCGCGATCTTGTAGGCCACGCAGCCCTGCTTGACGTCGTCCTTCTTCGGCAGGCCCAGGTGCTCCTTGGGCGTCACGTAGCAGAGCATCGCGGCGCCGTGGTACGCGGCGGCCGTCGCACCGATCGAGCTGGTGATGTGGTCGTAGCCCGGGAAGACGTCGGTCACGAGCGGCCCGAGCACGTAGAAGGGTGCACCGTGGCAGAGCCGCCGCTGCAGCTTCATGTTGTATTCGATCTGGTCGAACGGCACGTGTCCCGGACCCTCGACCATCACCTGTACGCCCTGTCGCCAGGCGCGTTCGGTGAGCTCACCCAGCGCCTCGAGCTCGCCCAGCTGCGCCAGGTCGCTGGCGTCGGCCAGGCCGCCGGGGCGCAGGCCATCGCCGATGGAGAAGGTGACGTCGTAGCGACGCATCACCTGGCAGATGTCTTCCCACAGCGTGTACATGGGGTTCTGCTTGCCGTGGTGGATCATCCACTTGGCCAGCAGCGAGCCGCCGCGTGAGACGATGCCGATGAGCCGGCGCTCGACCATCGGCAGGTGCTCCTGGAGCACGCCTGCGTGGACGGTCATGTAGTCCACGCCCTGCTTGGCCTGGTGTTCGATGCCGTCGAGGATGGCGCGCTCGTCGAGGTCTTCGATGCGCTTGCCCAGGATCATCGAGTAGATCGGAACCGTGCCGATCGGCACGGTGCTCGCGCGACAGATGGCCTCGCGCGTCGTGTCGAGATCGCCGCCGGTGGAGAGATCCATCACCGTGTCGCCGCCCCAGCGCTCGGCCCAGCGCAGCTTCTCGACCTCGGCGTCGGTACCGCTCGAGATCGGCGAGGCGCCCATGTTGGCGTTGACCTTGGTGAGGCTCGCCCGGCCGATGGCCATGGGGTCGAGGGCGTACTGCTTGTGTACGTGGTTGGCGGGGATGACCATGCGCCCGGCGGCCACCTCGACGCGCACCTGCTCGGCGTCGAGGTGCGGCTCGCGCTCGGCCACGCGCTGCATCTGCGGCGTGATGATGCCGAGGCGCGCGTACTCGAGCTGGGTGCTGGGCTCGAAGCCCTCGGGCGCCACGCCCAGCCCGCTGGCCGGGTCGCGCGACCAGCCGTCGGGCAGGAAGTCCCAGGCGGTCTTGTCCGACGGGGCCGGCATGCCGGGCGTGTCGGGCGAGCTGAAGGTGCGCGGCCCGCCGATGTCGGGCGGGTTTGCGAAGCTGCCGGGGCTCGTGCCCTGACCGGTGCTCGAGGGATCGTTGCCGGGGGCCGGAAGCGGGTAGGCGGGCATGTTGGCGCTCCTCCTTGCGAGGTCGTCGAGCGCCGGTGCGGTCCTTCTCCCACCGGCGGGCCTTGCGGCCCGCCCGAAGAAGCCTTCCCTACGCTCGCTCGAACGAGATCAGGTTCCGAGGGTTTCATCTCAGGCCCGCGCGTGCCGGCCACCCCTAGGCTCCGGGGTCGAATCTAGCGCGCGGCGCTACCCTCCGCCGATGGAACTCGCGCGGCGCTACCCTCGATCGATGGCACGACGCACCGCACCGATCGCCATCGCCTTGTTGCTCGCCGCAGCGCTCGTTGGACTGGGCTGCCATCGCAACGTCGAGCCCTACGACCCCGAAGAAGAGGTGGCCCAGCCCGATCTGTCGCGGATCTTCCCGCCGGGGGCCGAACGCGCCGCGCGCGCAGAGGCGGCCGCGGCGCCCGGTGGCATGCCTGCGCCTCCCGGCGCCCCGCCGGCCCCGCCCGGCGGACGGGGGACGGCTCCCCCGCCTGCGGTCGCTGCGGCGCCCGGCTCCGACGCACCGCCGGTCGCGGGCACGCTCATCCTCGGGTCGGGTCTGCGCCCGCCGCCGGGAGCCATCCTGTTCCTGTCGGCGCGTACCCAGCAGGGCATGCCGCCGACGGCGGTCAAGCGGATCACGGGCGCGAGCTTCCCGATGGACTTCGAGCTCGGCCCGGGCGACCGCATGATCGAGAGCTTTCCGTTCGCCGGGCCCTTCGAGATCACCGCGCGCCTCGACGCCGACGGCAACGCCATGACGCGAAGCCCGGGCGACATCCAGGGAAGCTCGTCGGGGCACATGCCCGGCGAGTCGGGCATCCAGATCGTGCTCGACGAGGTGCTATAGCCCCTGCTCGACGACGTGCCGTAGCCGCGGTCGAGAAGGGCTACTCGGCGTACGCGTCGAGCCGCTCTCGAGACGGGCCCTTGTCGTAGGTGAGCGTGCACACGCGGCCGCGCGTGCCGCCTGCCGCGGTGCGAAGCCCGGCGACCGAGCCGCGCGCCTGGTCGATGCCGCCGCTCGACATGCAGTACGCGAACGCGGTCGGGTCACGCCGTTCGCTGATCTGCAGGTGGCAGGTGCGCGTGGCCGGGTCGAGTCGCCCGCCGCCTTGCACACAGCCCTTGTAGTCCTTGGGCACCAGCTTCGAGCCATCCGCGGGCGTGCTCCCCGCACAGGCGAGCGCGATCAGCGCCACGAGGGCCGTGGCCGCGGTCCCGCCTGCGCCGTGGGCGCGCTTCAACCGCGCGCCTCGGCCAGCGCGCCGTAGAGCGCCATGGCAAGGCCGATGCCCCGCGTGTCGCCCAGCGTGCCCTCGCCCATCTTGTTCATCACGTAGGAGAAGCCCAGCCGCTCGTCGCGGTCGACCACCACCAGCGAGCCGCCCCATCCACCCCAGAAGAACATGCGCTCGCTCGGCGCCAGCGGGATCACGTCCGAGCGCAGGCCGAAGCCCAGGCCCCAGCGGATCGGGACCCCGAGCACGAGATCCTGCCGATGGCACTGCTCTTCGAGGATGAGGTCGAGCGTTCGTTCCGAAAGCACCTCGACGCCGTCGCGGGTGCCACCACAGGCGAGCGTACCCGCGACCGTGGCGACGGCGCGCGCGTTGCCCTGACCGTTGGCTGCGGGGATCTCGGCCGCGCGCCACCCGCGCGTGTTGGCGATGTCGCCTCGCATCACCGGGTTGCCGAGGGTACGCCCGGCCACCGAACCCTCGTCGAGGACGCCCGAGGCCAAGGATTGTTCGGGCGGCACCAGCTCGCCGAGCCGCGGCTCGTGCTGCTCGTCCAACCCGATGTGGAAGTCGACCCCGAGCGGCTCGGCGATCTCTTCGCGAAACACCGTACCCAGGGTGCGGCCGGTCACGCGGCGCACGACCTCGCCCAGCAGGAAGCCCTGGGTGATGGCGTGGTAGCCGCTCTCGGTACCGGGCTCCCACCAGGGCGCCTGGGCCGCGAGCAGCCCGCAGGTGCGGTCCCAGTCGTAGAGGTCTTCGATGGCGACGGGCTCCTGCCAGCCCGAGAGCCCCGACGTATGCGAGAGCAGGTGGCGAACGAGAACCGATTCCTTGCCATTGGCGGCGAACTCGGGCCACACCGAGGAGACCGGCGCGTCGAGGTCGAGCTCGCCGCGGTCCACCAGGCGAAGCGTCGTGATTGCGGCCATCGCCTTGGTCGTCGAGTAGACGTTCACGATGGTGTCGCGTTCCCACGGCTGCTCGCCCGCGGCGTCGCGCGTACCCGCCCAGAGGTCGACGATGGGCTCGCCATCCAGATGGGCCGCGAAGCAGGCGCCCCGCTCGAGCCCGCCGTCGAAGTTCTTGGCGAAGGCCTCTTGCACGGCCGCGAAGCGCTCGTCGCAGGTGCCGTGGATCTCGGTCATGCCTCGGTGATCTCCGGCGTCCAGATCTCGGCGACCGAGTCGTCGAACGAGACGTCGAGGGCCTCGGCGATGTCGGCCAGCACGCGCTGCTCGGGGTCGGACAGGTCGCCGTCGGCCCGGGCGATGGCCCCGGCGACGTAGAGCACCGTCATCGCCTCGTCGGCCTTGCCCGCCATCTTGGCGACCGACGCCATGGCGCTGGCGGCACCCGCCTTCGGGTCGGCGCCGATGCCCTCGGCATAGCGTCGGTGGATCTCGACGCCCGTCTTCGCGTCGTGCAGGCGCAGGGCGTCGAGCCGCCCGAGCAGCTCGTCGAGGGCGAGCTGCTCCGAGAGCCGCACGTCGCGATCGGCGGTGGCGACGAGTGCCGCCGCGGCCATGGCGGAATCGAGGAACCCGCGCCCCCGCAGCCTTTGGACCTTCTTCGACCAGCGCTCGACGATGCCGAAACTCATGCGTCCTCCCGAGACCGGGCAGGGTACGCCAGATCGGCCAGGTCGCCTCGCGACGAACTAGAGGCTGGCCAGCCGGTCCACCGCTTCCTTGTCGCCGGCCACGACCATCTTGTCACCCGCGTCCAGGTGGTCGTCCGGGCCCGGCACACGGATCTCGGGGCCGCTGTCGCCCCGGGGCGGCCTGCGAAGCAGGATCACCTGCACCCCGGTCGAGTGGCGCAGGTCGATGTCGCGCAGGCTCCTGCCGTGGAAGCGCCGCGGGGCCTCGACCTCCTGCACGACGTACCCGCCGCCGAGCGCCACCTGGTGCACGCGGTCCACGACGGCCACCGAGGTCTGCACGCCGCCCGCCAGGTCGCGGCGCATCACCTCCTGGTTGTAGGCCGAGAGCACGTCGCGCTTGTGGAGGCTTCCCACCAGCTTGCGGGGGTGCTCCCGGTCGACCACGGCGATCTCTTCGTGGGCGCCCTCGCCGAAGAGCTGCATGGCCACGTCGAGGTCGTCGTCCTCGTGCACCGACGGGCTTCTCGGCTCGAGCAGGTCGCCCGCCACCACTACGCCGATCAGCTCGTCGCGCTCGAGCAGGATGCGTCGCAGCTCGAGCAGGTGGATCACGCCCACCAGCTCTTCGGCCTCGTTCACCACGAAGATCTCGGTGTGGTCGCCGTCCACCAGCAGGCGGATCACCTCGTCGATGCCCGCTGCCGCCCGCACGACGCCAGGCTCGCGGTCGACGATCTCGTGGACGTACATGCTCTTGAGCACGTTCGGGTCGTCTTCACGGTGCAGGTCGACCCCGCGCCGCTTGAGCTTCATGGTGTAGATCGAGTCCTTCGAGAGCAGCATGGCCAGCAGGCTGCTCACGACGCAGGCGGCCATCACGGGCGGGATGATCTCGATGTGCTGGGTGAGCTCGAAGATGATGATGATGGCCGAGAGTGGAGCGTGGGTGGTGGCCGCGACCATGGCGCCCATGGTGACCAGGGCGTAGGCCCCGCTGCTGGACGATGCGCCCGGGAACCACTGGGTCATGAGGGTGCCGAAGAACCCGCCGGTCATGGCGCCCAGGAAGAGCGACGGCGCGAACACGCCCCCGGAGCCGCCGGAGCCGATGGTGATCGACGTGGCCAGCATCTTGACCAGCAGCAGCACGCCCAGCAGGTACAGGGGCAGGTTGCCGTGGAGCGCATCGGTGATGGCGCTGTAGCCCACGCCGAAGATCTCGGGAAAGGCCAGGCCGATCGTGCCGATCATGAGGCCGCCGAGTGCGGCCTTGGACCACTCGGGCATGGGGATGCGCGCGAAGCCGTCCTCGGTCTTGTAGAGCACCCGCACGAAACCCGTGCCCACCAGCCCGGCCAGCAGCCCCACCGTCATGAACGGGAAGATCTCGAGCGGCCCGCCCAGCTCGAACTCGGGCACCTCGAAGGCGGGGTGGTTGCCGAGCGCCCAGCGCGAGACCACGGTCGCCACCACGGCCGAGATCACGATGGGGCTGAACTGGGTGACGGCGAAGTCGCCGACGATCACCTCCACCGCGAACAGCGCGCCCGCGATGGGCGCGTTGAACGTGGCGCTGATGCCGGCGGCGGCGCCGCAGCCGACGATGGTGCGAAGCTGGCGCGGTGGGACGCGAAGCGCCTGGCCGATCATCGACCCGATGGCCGAGCCGATCTGGACGATGGGGCCCTCGCGGCCCACCGATCCGCCCGAGCCGATGGTGATCGCCGAGGCGAGCGTCTTGATGGCCACGATCCGCGGCCGCATGATGCCGCCACGCAGGGCCACCGCCTCCATCACCTCGGGCACGCCGTGGCCCTTGGCCTCCCGCGCGAAGAACCAGACCAGCGGGCCCACGATCAGGCCGCCCAGCGCCGGCACCCAGATGATGCGTTGCCAGGTCGCGGCCTCGGCGGCCGCGACCGGGTCGCCGGCCTCGGCCAGCAGCCCCTCTTCGAGGACGGCCTCGACGCCGTCGGCACCCTCGAAGAACAGGCCCGTGAACAACCGGATCAGCAGGCGGAACACCACCGCGCCGGCCGCGCCCGCCAGCCCACACGCGATCGCCACGCCCACCGTGAACAGGTGGCCGCCGCGTCGCCATTGGAGCGTGGTAGGGAGCCCCGAATCCAAGTCGCCTCGCTCCTGCCGGCCCCGATCCCCTCGCACGCGCCGGCCCGCGGCATCCTACTCGAAGGGTCGCGCGATGTAACGCTCGCACCTCGTGCGAGCCGCGCACGGGGGCTCTGGTCTACCCCGCGGTGCTAACCTGATCTCGATGCGGCGGCTCCGGCCCTGGGAAGTGCTCGAGACCGAAGAGCTCCAGGATTGCGCCGTCTTCTCGGTGAGCCGGGCACTGACGCGCAGCCCGCTGTCGGGCGACCTCCATCCCTTCTACCGGATCCACGCCGACCCCTGGGTGAACGTGGTGCCCATCACCGAGGCGGGCGAGGTGGTGATGGTGCGCCAGTGGCGCCACGGCGTGCGGGCCGAGACCCTCGAGATCCCTGGCGGCATCGTCGACTCGGGCGAGCAGCCCGAGCAGGCGGCCGCCCGCGAGCTGCTCGAAGAGACCGGCTACCGCGCGGGTGGGCTGATCGACCTGGGCGCGCTCAACCCGAACCCGGCCCTCTTTACGAACCGGGTGCACACGTTCCTCGCGCCCGGCGTGGTGCGCGTGGGCGAGGTCGACAACGTGGGGCAGGAGGAGACCGCCGTGGAGTGCGTTCCCGAGGCCGAGATCCCCGAGCGGGTACGGCGGGGCGAGATCGACCACGCCCTGGTGGTGGCCGCCTTCTACTGGTGGCACCTGCACCGCCGTGGCGAGGTGGCCCTTGGCTGAGCGCAAGCGCGGGCCCGCGGGTCGCGGCAGCTTCGCCATGAAGCCGCGCATGAAGCTCGGCGACTTTCTCGTCTCCTACCTGAACCGGGCGGGTGTCGACCACGTCTTCGGCCTGCCCGGCGACCTGGTGCTCTCGCTCTTCCACCGCTTCGGCCGCGACCGCGGCATGAAGGTGGTGACCTTCAGCCACGAGCCTTCGGTGGGCTTCGCCGCCGACGGCTACGCGCGCAGCACGCGCCGGATCGGCGTGGTCTGCGTCACCTACGGCGCCGGCGGCAACAACGTGGTGAACCCGGTGGCCGGCGCCTACGCCGAGAAGGTGCCCCTGCTGGTGGTCTCGGGCGGTCCCGGTGAGGCCGAGCAGGAGGTCTCGAGCATCCACCACCAGGTGAAGGACGTGGAGAGTCAGCTGCGCGTGATGGCCGAGGTCACCTGCACCGCGCAGATCCTGCGGCATCCCGAGTTGCTGGCCCGCCAGATCCACGAGGCGGTGCACCGCATCCGGGACGAGTCGCGGCCGGGCTACCTCGAGATCCACCGCGACATGGTGGACGTCGTGATCCCGGTGCCGAAGGACATCCAGGACTGGGACGGCAGCTTCCCCAGGCCGCGATCCGATGCGCGCAAGCTGCGCGAGGCGGTGGCCGACACGGCGGCGCGGCTGCGCGCCGCCAAGCGCCCGCTGTTGATCGGAGGGGTCGAGCTCTTCCGGGCGGGCGCCGAGCGCGACCTGGTGCGCCTGGCCGAGAGCCTGGGTGTGGGGGTGGCCACGACGGCGCTGGCGAAGGGGGTCTTCCCCATGGACCACCCGCTGCACCACGGCATCCACATCGGCCCCTTCAGCCCGAAGCCGATCCAGGAGACCGTGCGCAAGAGCGACCTGGTGATTGCGCTGGGCACGCAGCTCACCGACCTGAACCTCGGCGCGGCGCGGCCCCAGGTGTCGCGTGACCGCTCGGTGTGGGCGGTGGATGGCCGCGTGAACGTGTCGTTCCACACCTACACCGAGGTGGCCCTGCGCGACTTCGTGCGCGGGCTTACCCGAGAGAAGCTGCCGGGCTTCGGCCAGCGGGTGGTCTACCACGACAACCTGCCGAAGCCGCCCAGACGGACCGACCGGCCGCTGCGCGTGACGGACGTGCTCCTCGAAGTGAACGCCTTTCTCGAGGATCGTCCCGGGCACCACGTGGTGGCCGAGAGCGGCGACCTGCTGTTCGGCGGGCTCGAGGCGCGGCTGCGCGGGGGGCTCTACCTCGCCCAGGGCTACTACGCGTCCATGGGCTTCGGCGTGCCCGCGTCCATGGGTGCGCAGATCGGCACGGGCAAGCGCCCGCTGGTGCTCTGCGGGGACGGCGCGTTCCAGATGACCGGCAGCGAGATCGCCCATGCGCCGCGGCTGGGGCTCTCGCCGATCGTCGTGCTCGTGAACAACGGCGGCTGGGGAATCTTCCGTCCCGTCACGCCCGACGAGACGCTGCTCGACCTGCCGAACTGGCCCTATGCCGACATGGCCCAGGGGTGGGGGGGCGTGGGCATGCTGGCCGAGACGCCGGGCGAGCTTCGCGAGGCGCTGCGCGCGGCGCACGAGGTGCGCGACTTCGTGCTGATCGAGTGCCGCGTGCCCAAGGACGACCTGTCGCCCATCTCACGTCGCTACATCCAGGCCAGCGCGCGCAAGGGTGGCTAGCCCGCGCCGGCTTCGACCGGGCGCGATGGGCGCGGCAGCAGCACGGGGGTGAGCGCGGCCAGGCCGATCGCGCCGAGGCCGCCCCACAGGAAGGGCGACATCGGCCCCACGTGCTCCATCAGCAGGCCCCCGGCGCCCGCCGAGAGCACGCTCGCCAGGCTCACGCCGATCATGCCCACCACGGTCTGCCCGGTGGAGCGCAGCCGCTCGGGCACCACCACCTCGACGTAGAGCTGTACGCCCACCACCAGGCCGGCCACCACCACGCCGTGCAGCATCTGCAGGCCGTAGAGCATCCACAGCTCGGGGGCGAGCACCGACAGCACCCAGCGCAGCCCGTCGGCGGCGACGCCGATCGCCAGCAGCCCACGCGCGCCGAAGCGTTCCAGGGTCGCACCCGAGTAGACGATCAGCGGGATCTCGAGGGCGATCATCGGGATCCACAGCTTGGAGACGGTATCGAGGCTGCCCCCGCGCTCGGTGACCAGGATGGGGAACAGGTTGATTGGCGCGTGCAGCAGGAAGTAGGCGAGCGAGGCGAACACCAGCAGCCGCAGGAAGGGCCCGTGGCGCAGCAGCATGCGAAGGTCGCCACGCGACGCGCGCAGCGACATCTCGCCCCGAGGCTTCATGCGCACGATGCACAGCCCCGCGAGCACCGAGAAGCCGCCGGCCATCCAGAAGATCAGCTCGAGCCCCGGCTCCGTGGGGCCGCCCGGCGTGGTCTCGAGCCCGCGTGCCTGCTGCACGAGGTCGAGCACGAAGGGAAACGCCACCACCAGCACCAGGAAGCCCACGGTTCCGAACACGCGGATGGGTCCGAACGACCGGGTGGCGTCCCGGCCGATGGCGGCCATGGTCACGGACGTCGCCATGGGCAGCACCGTCGTGCTGAAGAGCGACGCCACCGCCACGGCGGCGAGCAGGCTCGCGAAGCTGCCGGCGAAGGGCACCAGCGCGTAGCCCACGCCTCCGCCGAGGGCGATCCAGGCGAGCACGCCCGCGCGGTTGCCCGAGCGATCGGCGATCTGCCCGAAAACCGGCTGGAAGAGCATGCCCATGAGCGGGCGCATGGCGAGCACCAGGCCGAGCTGCGCGCCCTCGAGCGCGGCGTTCTCGTGGAAGTAGAGGCTCTGGTACGGGAATACGAGCCCGAGGCCGCCCATGTACAGGAACCAGAAGCCCGCGAGGGGCCGGTTCTGCCGGACGCTCGTGAAGGCACTGTCTGCGGACATGGGATGCGCAGGATGACACGCGGCCGACCTCGCGCCATCTTCGCCCCATGAACCCGATGCTTCGCAGGGCCGCGTGAAGGCGTACAAGCCCGACGAGTGGGCCCGCCAGCGTGAGAAGGGCCGCATGTCTTTCCTGCTCCGGCACGGCTTTCTCGGCCGCGGCCTTCCGCTCGGGCTGATCACGGCCGTGGTGATCGAGCTCTACCTGGGCGGCACGTTCCCAGAGGCGCTGCAGGACGTGGCCTTCGCAGGCCGGGTGGCGCTGGCCGTGGGCGTCTTCACGCTGAGCGGCTCGCTCGCGGCCAACGCCAACTGGAGTCTCCACGAGCGCCGGCACGGGTCGTGAGCCAGGGCGGAGACCCCGCCCAGCGTGTCGACGGTGCGCCCGCCCCTCGAGTCGACGGTGTGCCCGCCCCGCCTGCGCGCCCTGCAAGTGACCTCGAGTGGATGGCACTCCAGTGTCGAGCCCTCTACGAGGCCGATGAGAACGGCCGGCTCACCCGGGCCAACGAACCGGCCGGCGGCGACCCCGAGGCGCCACGCCTGTTCCTGGGCCTGACGCTTCACGGAAGTCTCTGGAGACTGCGCAGCGACCTGCCGCCGGCCACGGCACGAGCGCTCTCGAGGCTTGCCGGCGCCGAGCCGGTACCGACGGATCTCGATCGCCTGCCCGACCGGTTGGGCGCGCTGCGCGCTCGCCTCGAGGCCGATGCCCCCATCCGGCGTGTCTGGCATGGCCCGGCTTATCGATTTCCCGACGAATTGCCTGCCTTCGAAGGGGTCGTGGCGCTCACGTCGGATGCCGACGCCGCCGGGCTCGACGCGTTCCCCGGCCTGCGCGGGCAGCTCGCGGCGCGGCTGCCGGCGTTCGCCGTGGTTCGCGACGGGCAGGCGGTCTCGGTGGCCTACGCGGCCACGACCAAGCGTGCGCCCGACGGACCGGTCGAGGTCGGCGTCGAGACGGCCCCCGGCCATCGGCGTCAGGGCTTCGCCGCACGCGTGGTGAGTGCGTTCGCGAACGCGGTGCGAGCCGATGGAGGCATCCCGCTCTACAGCACGGCCCACGACAACCGCGCAAGCCAGGCCGTGGCGCGCAAGCTCGGACTGGTGCGCTATGGCACCGACCTGCACCTGCGTTGAGTGGTCGTGGGTACGGGGGCCCGCCTCTGGCTCAGGCGTCGAGGCGGCTGAGCAGCGCGTCGACCAGCCCGGGGTGGACGCCGAGCGGTGCATGCACGCGCACCGTGAGTTCCGGGTGACGCGCCTCGGCCTCGCGGGCCATGCGCGGGATGTCGCCCGTGCTGTGCCGGCCCGGCGCCAGAAAGTAAGGCAGCACGTCCACCCGGCGCGCGCCGTCGCCGTAGGCCCCCGCGATCACCTCGGCCAGGCCGGGCTCTGCAATTTCCATGTGGGCCACGAGCACCGTTCGGCCGGGAAGCCGCGCGCGCAGCAGTTCGGCCACGTCGTCGAGCACCCGATTGGCGGCGGGCTGCCGGCTGCCGTGATCGACCAGGACGATGGCGGGGGCGTCGCTCAGCGCCGGGCGAGCTCGGCGAGCAGAGACCAGGTGCGGTCGATCGACGCGCTGGCGTCGTCGCCGAAGGGCATGATCGCCGCGTTCAGATCGGTGACGCCCGCCTCGGCATACGCACGCAGCTGGGTCTCCACGGCCTGCTCGTCGCCCGCGACCGCGATGTCGCCCGGGCCCGCGAGGCCCTCGGCGTCGAGCATCGCCCGGTAGGACGGCAGCGTGCCGTACATGGCGAAGATCTGGTCCGCAGCCTTGCGCGCACCCTCGGCGTCTTCGGTGACGCAGATGGGCAGGCCCGCGACCACGCGCGGGGCGGCTCGGCCGGCCGACTCGGCCGCCTTGCGCACGCCAGGTCCGACCTCTTCGGCCAGGGTGCGGCGGCCCGTCATCCAGGTGATGGTGCCGTCGCAGAGTTCTCCGGCGACCCGCCGCATCATGGGCCCGAGCGCGCCGATCAGAAGCGGCGGCGCATCGGTCGGGATCTGCAGTGCGCCCTGCACCTTGTAGGTCTCGCCCTCGAACTGCACCTGGCCGGCGTCGAGCAGCTGGCGCATCACGCCCACGAACTCGCGCACGTGTCGCGCGACCTTCTCGTACGAGAGCCCGAGCATGTTCTCGATCACGATCTTGTGGCTGGGGCCGAGCCCGCAGACGAAGCGCCCGCCGGTGGCGACCTGCGTGGTGAGCGCCTGCTGCGCCATGTAGAACGGATGGCGCGAGTAGGTCGGTACCACCGCGGTGCCCAGCTCGATGCGGCTGGTCTCGCGTCCCGCGAGCGCCAGCAGGGTCATGGCGTCGAGCCCGAAGATGTTGGCCGTCCACGCCGCCGCGAAGCCGTCGGCCTCTGCTCGCTTGAAGCGCGCGAGCGCGGCGTCGAGCCCGCCCTCGTCGCCCACGCCGATTCCGATGCGCATCCCGTCCATTGCAGTTCTCCTACCAGTAGGACGCCGTCAGGGTGACGGGCCCGTGTACGCGGCTCGTGCACGCCAGCCGTTCGGTCGGCGACACGCGGTTGCGTCGCTTGGCACGCGTCTCGTGGTCACGCTCTTCGGACAGCGCGGAGGCGCCATCGAGTACCTGCAGCGCGCAGCTTCCGCACAGCGCGCCGGCGGCACAGCCGAGGGCGATCGGCAGGCCCGCCCGCCGGACCGCCCCGAGCAGCGACGCGCCGTCCGGGACCAGGACCCGGGCCGAAACCCTCTGGCCCGCTTCTCGTCGCTCGAGCCTCACTTCGTGCACCGAGGGATGATAGCGGCCGCTTCAGGCGGGATGATCGCGGCCGCTTCAGGCGGGGATGATCGCGGCCGCTTCAGGCGAGGATCGTCGCAGGCCACCGACGGCTGGAGTGGGCGGGCCGATGGCGTGTCGGATACTCTGCCTGCCGATGCCGACCGCTGGAATCCTCATCATCGGCAACGAGATCCTCTCCGGGAAGGTCAAGGACACCAACTCGCCGTACCTGTGCGAGGAGCTGCGCTCGATCGGCGTCGACGTGGAGCGCATCCTCACCATTCCGGACGTGATCGAGACCATCGCCGAAGACGTGCGCACACTCTCGCGCAGCTACGACTTCGTGTTCACGTCCGGCGGCATCGGTCCGACCCATGACGACCTCACCATGGACGGCGTGGCCCTGGCCTTCGACCGAAAGATCGAGCGCAGCGAATCGATCGCCGGCCGGATCGAGCGCGCCCAGGGCAGCCCGCCCAACGAGGCGCAGCTCAAGATGGCGATGGTGCCCGAAGACGCGCAGCTCGTGGACGCCGGCGACCTGTGGTTCCCCGTGGTGATCGTGGAGAACGTCCACATCTTCCCGGGCATTCCCGAGCTGCTGCGCAAGAAGTTCGAGTCGATCCGAAACCGCTTCCGCGGCGTTCCGGTGCTGCTGAAGAAGGTCTTCGTGAAGCGGCGCGAGAGCGACATCGCCCAGGACCTGCACGACCTGCTGGCGGAGTTTCCGGAGCTGATGCTCGGCAGCTACCCCCGCATCGGCGAAGAGTCGTTCCAGGTGATGCTCACCCTCGAGTCGCGCGACCCCGGCTACCTGCAGCAATCGCTCGATTCGCTCCTCGCCCGCCTGCCCGAAGACGCCATCGCGCGCGTCGAGTAGGTGGGCACCGGCGGCCCCGAGAGCGCGCTGCGCCTGCTCGCCTACGTCCACCCGCTGTGGATGGCGATCGCGCTCGCGATCACGCTGTTGGCGCTGCGCCGCGGGCTCGCCCTGCGCAGCGCGCGCCGGCGCGGCGTGCGGCGCCCGCCGGCATGGCGGCGCGAGCACCTGCGACTGGCCAAGCTCGCCATGGTGATGCTGATCGTGGGTTGGGCCGGGGGGCCCGCGTCGATGCTGTGGCTGCGAGACCGGCCGGCGTTCGATACGGCCCACGCGGCGGTGGCCACGGGTGGCCTGCTACTGCTCGTGGCCACGGCGGTGCTCGGGCACCGGCTCGAACGTGGACGCTCGCAGGCGCGGGACCTTCACGCGGCGCTGGCACTCGCCTCGACCCTGGCGGCCGCCGCCGCGATGGGCACGGGCTTCGTGCTGTTGCCTTGACCGTGCGTCCCTTCGACCCGGGGCCGGTCCGCTAGAGGACGTCGGTCGCGCGCTGGCGGAGCCAGTGGTCGACGAGCACGAGGCACACCATCGCCTCGACCATCGGCACCGCGCGCGGCAGCACGCACGGGTCGTGGCGGCCGCGCGCCGCGAGACGCGTGGCCTCGCCGTCGCGGTTCACGGTGTCCTGCTCCTGCGTGATGGTGGCGGTCGGCTTGAAGGCCACGCGCAGGTGGATGGCTTCGCCATTGCTGATGCCACCCTGGATGCCGCCCGAGTGGTTCGACGCCGTGCGGGGCCGGCCGCCTTCGCCCGGTACGAACGGGTCGTTGTGTTCGATGCCGGTCATGCGCGCACCCGCGAAGCCGCTGCCGATCTCGAAACCCTTGCTCGCGGGCAGCGAGAGCAGCCCGTGAGCGAGGTCGGCTTCGAGCTTGTGGAAGACCGGCTCGCCGAGGCCCGGCGGGACGCCGCGCGCCACGCAGGTGACGACGCCGCCCAGCGAGTCGCCGCGCTCTCGCGCGGCATCGATGCGCTCGATCATCTGATCGCTGGCCGCCGCGTCGGGGCAGCGCACCAGGCTCGCCTCCACCTGCTCGAGGCTCACGGTCTCGGCATCGACCTTGGCGTCCACCTCGTGCACCTGGGACACGAAGCCCACGACCTCGACGCCCAGGGCCTGGGCGAGCAGCTTACGGGCGATGGCGCCGGCCGCCACGCGGCCGATCGTCTCGCGCGCACTGGCGCGGCCGCCGCCCTGCCAGTTGCGGATGCCGTACTTCGCCTCGGTCGTATAGTCCGCGTGCGAGGGGCGGTACACGTCGCGCATGTCCTCGTAGGCCGAGGGACGCGCGTCGCGGTTGCGCACCATCATGCCGATGGGCGTGCCGAGCGTCTGTCCCTCGAACACCCCCGAGAGGATCTCGACCTCGTCGTCCTCCTGGCGCGGCGTCGTGAGCCGGCTCTGACCGGGTCGCCTCCGATCGAGGTCGCGCTGAACGTCGGCGGCCTCGAGGGCCAGCCGCGGCGGGCAGCCGTCGACGACCACGCCCACCGCGCCGCCGTGCGACTCGCCGTAGGTGCTGATGCGGAAGATCTGGCCGAGGTGACTGGACACGGGTCGTCTCCGGCTCCCATTCTAGGCGACCCCCCGCCGGCTGCCCCGACCGCCCCGGCTGCTCAGGATCGGATCCGGCGCAGCAGCACGTAGGTGGCGCCGGGGCCGCCGTCCTCGGGCAGCGCACTGGCGAACGCCATGACCCGCCCCGCCAGCGGCGGGGAAGACAGCCAGCCCACCAGGGCTTCCTTCAGTACCGCGCTCCCCGCCGAGCCCGCGCCGCGGCCGTGGATCACCAGCAGGCAACGCGCGCCCGCGCCGCGGGCCTCGTCGATGGCGCCGGCCACGTCGCCGCGTGCTTCGCTTCGGGTGCGGCCGTGCAGGTCGATCTCGTACTCCGCCTCCGGTTCGCCGCGCTTCAGCCGCTGAAGGTGCCGGCGATCGATTCCCGCTGCGAGGCCCGCGCACATCTCGCCGCGGCGCTCCACGGCCATGGCGCCTCCGCTCATGACGGCAGCGCGACGTCTAGTGCCTTGCGCATCAGCTCACTCATGGGGAGCGCTTCGAGGGCGCGCCGCGAGACCCAGCGATGGGCGTCGAAGGTGCCGCCGCGGGGTCGCGTCACACGGCCGTCCCCTGCGTGGGCCCGGAACACCTCGAGTTCGAGTCGGCGGTGGGTGAACACGTGGCGTACGCGCCCCGCGTGCTCGAGATGGCTCGCCTTCATGGCGGTGGCTTCGAGTAGCCTCGCGCACAACCCGCGGTCGGCCGCTTCGCGCAGGGCGAGCTCGCCACCCGGAAGCTCCCAGAGGCCGCCGAGCAGGCCCTTGGGTTCGCGGCGCACCGCCAGGAAGCGCCCGTCTCGGGCGAGTAGCGCACAGGCGGCCCGGGCCCGGCGCACCCGCGGGCGGGCGGCCTTCTTCGGCAGCGAGGCCGGATCGCCCACTTCGTATGCGCGGCAGTGCCGCGCAATCGGGCAGCGGTCACAGTGGGGCGTACGCGGCACGCAGACCCGCGCGCCGAGTTCCATCAAGGCCTGGTTCAGGTCACCGGGGTGCGCGCCGCGTACCAGGGTGCCGGACGCAGACCAGAGCCGGTCGACCGTCGCACGCTCGCCCACGTCGTCCTGCAGGAAGAGCAGCCGCGCCAGGACGCGCGTCACGTTGCCGTCCAGGATCGGGGCCTCGCGGTCGAACGCGATGCTCGCGACGGCTCCGGCGGTGTAGCGGCCGACGCCCTCGAGGCGCAGCAGTTCGTCCAGGTCGCCCGGGAGCCGGCCGTCGTGCTCCGCCACGATACGGCGGGCGGCGGCCTGCAGGTTGCGGGCGCGTCGGTAGTAGCCGAGCCCGGCCCACAAACCCATCAGGTCGTCGGCGTCTGCGTCGGCCAGGGCGCGCACATCCGGAAGCGCCGACAGGAAGCGCTCGTAGTACGGGATCACCGTCTCGACGCGCGTCTGCTGCAGCATCGTCTCGGAGATCCAGATGGCATAGGGGTCGCTGGTTCGGCGCCACGGCAGGTCGCGCCGCTCGCGCCGGTACCACGCGAGAAGCGGGCGCCGGATGGCGCGCAGCCCGGCGTCGTCGTGGGCGTCGGGCGAATCGGCGTCGACCGGGGTCGCTGAGCCGTCGCGCTCGGTGGCGCGCTTCATGACAGGTCCACGGGCAAGGCACCCTGTAGCAACAGCCCCCGCGCTCCCACCTTCACCGAGACCGCCCGCACCTCGACGCCGCGTTTCGCTGCGCGCCGCAGCGCTTTGCCGTAGGCCGGGTCGATGTCGTCAGCGGGAGCCACCCGATCGCAATCGGCGCGCTGGACCAGAAAGAGCAGCACCGCACGGGTCTTCCGGTTGGCGAGCCGGGCGAGCTCTTCGGCGTGTCGGCGCCCGCGCTCGGTCACGCTGTCCGGAAAGCGCGCCAGCGGCGGGTCGGCCAGGGTTGCGCTCTTCACCTCCACCCACGCAGGGCGCGGGTCGCATCGGCCCTCGGAGAGGAGGAAGTCGAGCCGGGTGCCCTCCCCCGCCGCGACCTCCCGGCGTACGGTCGCGTATCCCTCGAGGCCCTCGATGGCGCCGGCTTCGAGCGCGCGGGCCGCGAGCTGGTTGGCGCGCATCGTATTGACACCCACCCAGGTGCGACCGATGCGGATCATCTCGAGCCCGTGGCGCAGCTTGCGGCGCGGGTCGTCGCTGGTGCTGAGGCGGACCGGCGCGCCGGGAACCAGCAGCCCGCGCATGCTCCCGGGGTTCGGGCAGTGGACGGTGAGCTTCTCGCCCTCGCGGGTCTCGACGTCCGCGAAGAATCGCTTGTAGCGGCGCAGCAGGCGCGCCTGGAGGTCGGCCCGAATCGGCAGCCGCACCTCGGCGTCGGCGCCAACCGGCACCGGCGGCGCTACTCCGTCGCCAGCCTCGACTCGATCCGCTCGCGCACCCACTTCGCGTCCCACCACTCCACCGGATCCACGTAGGTTCCGCCGACGAGGATGGCGAAGTGAAGGTGGTCGCCGCCAGCGAGGCCGGTCTCGCCGGACGTGCCGAGCGGCTGACCGCGGCTCACGGCATCGCCTGCCCCAACGTCGATGCGCTCCAGGTGGGCATACAGGCTCGTCACGCCCAGGCCGTGATCCACGAGCACGCAGCCCCCGTAGATGCCGAGCGTGTCGGCGTACAGAACCCGCCCCGCGTTGGCAGCGGTGATCGGCGCCCCCGAGGTCGAGGCGAGGTCGTAGCCGTAGTGGATCGCCTCGGAGACCGGCTCGCCGTCGAGCACGTAGGTGCGGTGCTCGGCGAACCGCGAGGTGACCGCCGAGTTGCGCAGTTGCTCGAATCCGCCGGAGAAGAGTGCCCGGGCCTCGCTCTCCCCGAGCAGTTCACGAATCCGCTCTTCGTCCGCTGCGCGCTGGTCGCGGTTGATCTTCTGGAACGCTTCCAGGCTGGTCGGTGCCGAAACGCCCAGTGCGTTCGCCAGTGCGGCGACCTTGCCGTTCAGGAAGCCGTGGCTCAGGCGGATCTGGACGTCCTCGAACTGGCGTTCCTGCACGCGAACGGGCCAGGTGGCGATGCCGCCATTGCCCGATGCGTCCTGGGCCACCACACGGATCTCGGGGTTCGGCGGGGCGTCGCGGGGGATCGCAAAGATCGCCACCATGCGCCCGTCGGGCAGCGGGTAACCGGGATAGAGCCGGCCATCCACGAGCACCCCGTGCGCGTAGATGTTCTCGGTCACCGAGTAGGCGACCGCACCGGCGCCCCCGCGCTTCGTGTAGGTGAGGCCCGTCGAGACATCGATACGAGGTGGCGTGAGGTCCACCGCCAGCGTGATTCGTCGTTCCGCGGCATTGCCGCGGAACATGCGATTCCAGGACCAGTCCACGGCTTCGATGTCGAGATGGGCCTCGCCCTCGGCGAGCCCCATCGTCTTGGGATCGATCGGGATCTCGAACCGACGCGTCACCCGCTCGCGCGTTCCCACCAGCGGGTTGCCGCCGAGAGACTCGTCGAGGAGCGTCTGCTCACCGCCCGCGTGGCGCAGGGTGGCGCGCACCTGCCGCACACCGGAGTCGGCGTCGAACGCCTCCACGGCGACCATCGCGCCGTTGCGCCCGACGCGAACCGTCTCCTCGGCGTCGATGCCGGGCGCCGCCCCCTCGCAGCGAAGCCAGCCCACGGCAATCAGCACGATGCTGGCGACCAGCAGCGTGATCATGCTCCACGCGCGTCCCGTCACGGCGGCCCACCCCCCGGACGCAAGCATAGGCGAGTGGGCTGCGTGGGCTCCCCCGGGTGTCCGGTGGCTGCTGCGACGGTCTCGAGCGCGGACCGATTGACGCTCCGCCAGGGGTCGCCCATGCTGGCTCGGACGCCCGCCGCCCCGGAGTCCCCCATGTGCCTGCGCCGCATCGCCCTCGTCCGCCACGGCGAGACCGAGGGGGAGTCGAGCATCCGCTACCACGGGGCCGGCGACGTGGCGCTGTCCGCGCTCGGCCTCTCGCAGATGCGTGCCGCCGCCGCGCAGGTCGCTCGCGGCGTCGAGCCCGACCTGGTCGTGGCCAGCTCGCTCAGCCGCTCCTGGGAGGCCGCGTGGATCGTTGGGGCCGGACGGCCCGTACGCATCGAGGCCGATCTGCGTGAGATCGACTTTGGCCGCTGGGAAGGGCTCACGCGCGAGGAGATCCAGGCGCGCGATCCCATCCTGTTCGAGGACTGGCAGGCCGGGGTACCGGGCTTCGACTACCCGGACGGGGAACGGCGGGCCGACTTCGAGGGTCGCATCGGCGCGGCCCTCGAGCGCCTGCTGGCGGCGCCCGTCCACCACGCGGTGGCGGTGCTCCACAAGGGGGTGATCCGCCAGATCCTGGGACGGCTGCTGGGCGAGCCGCCGCCCCGGCCGCGGCCCGATCTCGGCGAGGTGATGGTGGTGTCGCGCCGCGCGCAGCCAGGCGCCGCGTGGCGGCTCGAATCTATTTGAGAACATGTTCTCAATTTATTTCCCAATGAATCCATGAGCTTCCAGGAGGCGGCAATCATGACATCCCCGCAGATCGTCCGTGGCAGCTGCCTGTGCGGAGCCGTGGCCTTCGAACTCGAGGGCGACCTCACGCCCATCCAGCTCTGTCACGCCGAGCGATGTCGCAAGGCCACCGGCGCGGCCATGGCGCCCGAGATGCTCGCCCCCGCCGCGGGTCTGCGCTTCGTCCGAGGGGAGGATCAGATCACGCGCTACGAGGCCCCGCTGCTCGATACGCCACCGGCCTACCGGCGGGCGTTCTGCCGCAACTGCGGTTCGCCCATGCCCCAGCCCATCGAGGGGACGCCCTTTGCGGGGGTCTCGCCCGGCGTCCTCGACGACGATCCCGGCACGCGGCCCTTTCGCCACGCGTTCTGTGCCCAGAGCGCGCCCTGGGCCACCCCGACCGACGAGCTGCCCCGCTTCGACGGCCGGCCACCGCGACCGCGGAACATGGGGCCCGGGCCCGGCGAAGCGTCCGGCTAGCGGGCTCGAGGAGGACCGTCTTGGACGTGGGATCGTTCGATGAGATCGCTGCCGAGTTCGATGCGCGGGTGCGCAAGATCGTGTGGTGCACCATGACCACGGTCGACCGTCAGGGACGCCCGCGGTCGCGCATGATGCACCCGATCTGGGAGGGGTCGACCGGCTGGGTCGCGACCCGCGCGGGCACGCTCAAGGCCAAGCACCTGGCCGGGAACGGCCACGTGTCCCTGAGCTACTGGGACCCCGACCACCGCCAGGTCTATGCCGATTGCCGCGCCCGCTTCATCGACGACGCCGGCGAACGCAAGCGCATCTGGGACCTCTACGGCCGGACCGAGCCGCCGCTCGGCTACGACCTCGCGACGATCTGGAATTCGCCCGACGACCCGGAGTACGCCCTGCTCCACTTCGAGCCCTGGCGCATCGAGATCTCTTCGATCCACGACATGGCGGCCGGCCAGCCCCCGAAGGTCTGGCGCCCCGATGCCCGCTAACCCGCCCCGAGTTCTGCTGCCCGCAGCGCCAGCCCGCTCGCGACCGAGGTGAGCTCTGCGCCGGTGCGCAGGCGCTCGGCGCCGAAGCGCCGTTCGAAGATGCGCCGCACGGCGGGGACGAACGACGAGCCGCCGGTCAGGAACACCCGGTCGACGTCGCGCTCGGAGAGCCCGGCCCCGCCGAGGATGCGGTCCAGGCAGCCCTCGATGGCCGAAAGCTCGCCGGCGATCCACCCCTCGAACTCGGCGCGCGTGACCTCGCCCTCGATCCGCAATCCCTCGTGCTCGAGCCGGAACGTGGTGGCCTCGGCCTCGGACAATTCGCGCTTGGCGCGCTCGGTGGCGCGGTAGAGCAGGAAGCCCAGGTCCTCCTCCACCAGCCGGATGAGCGCGTCGAGCTTCTCGGGCTCCTCCGCCTCGCGGCGCAGGTCGAGCAGCAGCTGCATCGTCTTGCGCGACTTCAGGAAGGACACGTGGTGCCAGCGTTCGAGGTGCGAGTAGAGCCACGAGGGCACCGGCAGCGTGCGCCCGAACTGCGACACGAACTGGGCGCCCAGACCCAGCCTGGGCGAGACCAGGTTGCGCACGATCGCACCGTCGAAGGCGTCGCCCGCCACGCCCACGCCGTCGTGGCCGAGGATCGACTCGGCGCGCCGCCCGGCTTCGGCGTGGCTCGGGCCCACGCGAAGCAGCGAGAAGTCGCTGGTGCCGCCGCCGAAGTCCGCAATCAGGATCAGTTCGTCGCGCTCGAGGCCGCGCTCGTAGTGGTAGGCCGCTCCCACCGGTTCGTACTCGAAGGTGACCTCGCGAAACCCGGCGTTGTGCAGCGAGGCGGTGAGCCGCGCGATCGCCAGCGTTTCGGCCTCGGGGCCATCGGCGTTCACGAAGTGGACCGGTCGGCCCACTACGGCACGCACCACCGGCTCGCCATAGATCGACTCCGCCTCGCGGCGCAGCGGGCCGACGAGTGCACCGATCAGGTCCTCGAGTCGCCAGGTGCGGCCGAACACGTTCGTGGCGGAGAAGAGCCGGCTCGCGAGGAACGACTTCAAGGACTGCACCAGTCGGCCGTCCTTCTCCTCGCTGTCCAGGTAGCCCTCGATGGCCGTCGGGCCGGCGCGGACGCGCGCTTCGGGGCCGCCTTCTTCCTCGTCGAAGTAGAGCACCGATCGAAACGTCGCCGTCGGCCCCTGGTCCGAGCCGAAGTGCGCGAGCTCGGGCGCTTCGCCCGGCCGCACCCGAGCGATGGCGCTGTTGGTGGTTCCGAAATCCAGTCCGAAGGCCGGGTCCGGCACGTGAGTCTCCTGGGGTTGCGCGCGACCGCGAAGCCGCGCTTTCCGTTGGCCCAACGCACGAAGCCCCTATGGGGTCCCCAACGCACGAAGCCCCGCCCCCACGCGAGGTGGGGGTAGGGTGGTCCTGCCCTGGGCTTTGGCCGCAGCGTGCACGCGTCGCGCGCGCAGGTCAAGCCCCCCGGCCAGGCGGTGCGTCGTACGCGACTAGGCCGGCGCTTCGTCGGGCGGCGGGAGCGGGTCGGTGCGCAGGTCGGCCACGACACCGAAGTGGTCGCTCGGCCAGACGTCCGCCGTCGGCTCGTCGCCCATCAGGCGGCACGACAGGATCTGCCCGATGCCGCTCGGCCGGATGGGCTCGCCGGCAAAGACGTAGTCGAGACGGCGCTCGGGCTCGAGCCAGGGGCGCGCGTAGTCGTTGCGGTTCGACCAGGTGTCGCCGCCTTCGTCACCCCCGGCGATGCGCCAGGCGTCGGCGAAATAGACGCTGCGGCCGCCCAGGGACTGCAGGCCGCACAGGTATCGGATCTCGGTGGAGTCCGCGTCGGCGTTGAAGTCGCCGACCAGGATGGGCGGGAACCCCCCGCGAGGCCGGCGATCGCGCACGTAGTCGGCCAACGCGACCACCTGGCGCTCGCGGACCTCGCCGTGGTGGAGCTTCCAGTTCAGGTGCGTGCTGGTGAACGAGACCGGGCCCACCGGCGCGGCCACGGTGACCGAGACCGCGGCGCGTGTCTCGCCGTCGCCCGCGTCGGGCAGCGTGAGCGTGTCGTGTGACACGATCGGGTGTCGCGTCGCGATGGCGTTGCCGAACGACACGTCCGGCCGCCCCCAGAAGGGGCTCGCGTGGACGAACTCGGTCTCGTAGCCCAGGCCCTCCACCAACTCCCCTGCGAGGTCCACGCCGTCGCCCTGCAGGACCTCCTGAAAGCCGATCAGGTCCGGCGCCAGCTGCTCGATCTCGCCACGGATCAGCTCGCGACGCCGCTCCCACGGGCCGGAGTCGTGCCAGACGTTGAGCGACAGGACGCGCAGCACCACGTTCAGCCTCGCCGCCCGGGACCGGGCCGGTCCGTCCCTCGCTTCGAGACGGACCCCAGCCCGGTCACTCCTCGTCGCCTCGCAGTCGGGCCACCACGCTGTAGTCCTCGAGCGTGGTGGTGTCGCCCACGGTCTCCTTGCCGGCCGCGATGTCGCGCAGCAGGCGCCGCATGATCTTGCCCGACCGCGTCTTGGGCAGCGCCTCGGTGAAGCGGATGTCCTTGGGCTTGGCGATCGGACCGATCTCCTTGGCCACGTGGTCGCGCAGCGCCTTCGTGAGCGCCGTACCCGCCTGCTTGCCACCCTTGGGCGTGACGAACGCCACGATCGCCGTGCCCGTGATCTCGTCCGGGCGCCCCACCACGGCGGCCTCGGCCACGTCCTTGTGGGACACGAGGGCGCTCTCCACCTCCATGGTGCCGATGCGGTGGCCCGAGATGTTCATCACGTCGTCCACGCGGCCCATGATCCAGAAGTAGCCGCCCTTGTCCTTGTGGGCGCCGTCGCCGGGGAAGTACACCCCGCCACGGTCCTTTCCGCGATGCGTGCTGTTCTTCCACTTGCTCCAGTAGGTCTCGCGGAAGCGCTTCTTGTCGCCCCAGATGCCGCGGAGCATCCCCGGCCACGGGTGGGTCACGGCGAGGAAGCCGCCGTCGGGCGGCTTCACGGTGTCGCCCTCTTCCGAGAGGATCGCAGCGTGCACGCCGGGGAAGGGCAGTGTGGCCGAGCCGGGTTTGGTGTTCACGGCGCCCGGCAGCGGCGTGATCATGATCCCGCCGGTTTCGGTCTGCCACCACGTGTCGACGATCGGACAGCGCTTGCCGCCGATCACGCGGTGGTACCACATCCAGGCTTCGGGATTGATGGGCTCCCCCACGCTGCCGAGCAGGCGCAGGCTCGAGAGGTCGTGAGCCTTCGGGTGCTCGTCGCCCAGTCGGATGAACGTTCGGATCGCCGTGGGCGCGGTGTAGAAGATGGTGACGCCCCAGCGCTCGATGATGTCCCACCAGCGGTCGGGGCCCGGGTGCGTCGGCACGCCCTCGTACATCAGGCTGGTCGCGCCGTTGGCGAGGATGCCGTAGACGACGTACGAGTGGCCGGTGATCCAGCCGATGTCGGCCGTACACCAGTAGGTGTCTTCTTCCTTCAGGTCGAAGATCGCCTTGGCGGTCGTCGTCACGTGGGTGAGGTAGCCGCCGGTGGTGTGCAGGATGCCCTTGGGCTTGCCCGTGGTGCCGCTCGTGTAGAGGATGAACAGCGGGTGCTCGGCGTCGAGTTTGGCCGGCGGGCACTTGGCGCTCGCCCCCTCCATGAGCTCGTGCCACCAGAGGTCGCGGCCCTTGCGCATGGTGGCGCCTTCGCCCGTGCGCTTCACGACCACGACGTGCCGCACCGGGCTCTTGCCCGAGACCGCATCGTCCACCGCCGGCTTGAGCGCGAAGGGCTCGCCGCGGCGGTAGCCGCCGTCGGCGGTGACGACCACCTCGGCGCCGGCATCTTCGACGCGGTCGCGCAGGGCCTCGGCCGAGAAGCCGCCGAACACGATGCTGTGCGGCGCACCGATGCGCGTGCAGGCCAGCATGGCGATCGCCAGCTCGGGCACCATGGGCATGTAGAGCGCGACGCGGTCGCCCTTCTTCACGCCGAGGCCCTTCAGCACGTTGGCGAACTTGCACACCTCGCGGTGCAGCTCGGCGTAGGTGATGACGCGGGTGTCGCCGGGCTCGCCCTCCCAGATGATCGCGGCCTTGTTCCGGCGGTGGGCGTTGCTGCCCGTCAGGTGACGGTCGAGGCAGTTGTAGGAGACGTTGGTCTTGGCGCCGACGAACCACTTCGCCTGGGGCGGCTTCCAGTCGAGCCCCTTCTTCCACTTGGAGAACCAGTCGACGTGCTCGCGCGCCATCTTCTCCCAGAAGCGCACCGGGTTCTTCTCACCCTCCTTGCGCAGCGCCGCCACCTGCTTGCGGCCCCAGTGGGCGTTCTTTCGGAACTCGCGCGACGCTTCGAAGACGCGCTTCTCGGACAGCAGGGACTCGATGTCGGGCACGGGGCTCCTTCCGGGGGCCAGGGCGGGGCGGGCCGCTCGGGCTAGGGTCGGTCGGCTTCCATCCAGGCCTCGACCTCGTCGGGGTCCTTGGGGATGGCGGCGGTCAGGTTCTCGTGGCCGCTCTCGGTGATGACGAGATCGTCCTCGATGCGCACGCCGATGCCGCGAAAGGCCTCGGGTGCGTCCTCGTGGTCGGGCGGCACGTAGATGCCAGGCTCGACGGTGAAGGCCATGCCCGGTTCGAGCACGCGCGGCCTGCCGTCTCGTGCGTAGGCGCCGACGTCGTGTACGTCGAGACCCAGCCAGTGGCTGGTGCGGTGCATGTAGTAGGGCTGGTAGGCCTCGGTCGCGATCAGCTCGTCGGGGTCGCCCGAGAGCAGGCCCATCGCCACCATGCCCTCGACCAGACTGCGTCGGGCGGTCTCGTGGATCGCCTCGAGGGTCTCGCCCGGGCGCGAGCGGTCGATGGCCGCCTGCTGCGCGGCCAGCACCGCCTCGTAGACCTCGCGCTCGGCACTGCCGAAGCGACCGTCTACGGGGTAGGTGCGCGTCACGTCCGAGGCGTAGCCCTCGAGCTCGCAGCCGGCGTCGATGAGCACCACCTCGCCGCCCACGAGCTTCTGGTCGTTGGACACGTAGTGCAGGATGGTGGCGTTGCGACCGCCGCCGACGATGCTGCCGTAGGCCGGCCCGCTGGCACCGCGGCGACGGAAGGTGTGCTCGAGCGCCGCCTGAAGTTCGTACTCGAACACGCCGTCGCGCGCGATCCGCGCCGCAGCGTGGTGGGCCTCGCAGGTGATGTCGGACGCGCGCCGCATCACGTCGAGCTCGCCCGGCTCCTTGAAGAGCCGCATCTCGTGGATCGTGCCGCGCGGGTCGACGATCTCGTCGGCCGGGACCAGACCCATGCGCGAGCGCTGGCGCATGCCGTCGAGGATTTCCACGATGCGCTTGTCGAGGTCGGGCGCGCGTCCCAGCAGGTGGAACAGACGCGAGGCCCGTTCGAGCACCTTGGGCATGTGCTCATGGAGGTCTTCGATCGGGTGTGCCTCGTCGGCGCCGTGGTCGCGAAGCGCCCCCTCGACCCCCGGCCGGTAGCCCGTCCACGTCTCGGCGGCCTTGTCCCGGGGCTCTACGTAGAGGGTGTACTCGGGGCCGCCGTCGGTCCGCAGGATCGCCACGGCGTTCGGGTGGTCGAAGCCCGTCAGGTAGAAGAAGTCGCTGTCCTGACGGAACGGGTACTCGGTGTCGGCCGAGCGCGTGACGGGCCGCGCACCGAGGAGCAGGGCCACGGCATTCGGGCCCATGGCCTCGAGAAAACGTCGTCGGCGTTCGGCTTGCACGGCCGGCGAGCATACCAGAGGCCCGCGCCGCGAAGGGGGCGCGGACGCTAGCCCGGGGCGTCCCGGCAGACCACGCGCACGTCGGCACAGAGGCTCGTGCAGAGCCGGTCGCCGGCGACCACGCCGGTGTAGAAGAGGCCCTCGTCGCGCGGCAGCGTCACCGTGCGCACACGCCCGTCGGGCCACACGCGGTGGATCTTTCCGCCCCAGCGCGTGACCACGGCACTGCCGTCGGGCGCAAGCCGCACGTCCTGGGCGAAGTCGGCGCCGACGGGGAAATCGGTGTCGAGCGTGACCCGGCTTCCCGTTTCGGGCAGGGTGGCGTCCTCGCCCGGCGCGACCCAGCGTACCGAGAGCTTCCGGCCCTCCCTTTCGATCAGCACGCCCCCCGCCGCACCGAACACCATGAACTGCAACTCCGGCTCCGAGGCGAGATGCCGCTCGTGGCCCTGCTCGTCGAGCACCCGCACGTCGTGCCCGACTGCCCCGCCCGGGTCGTCGGGCAGCAGGTCGGTGTTGACCCAGATCTCCCGGCGGTGCGGGTCCCACGCGAGGCTCTTGGCGGCGGCCCGGGCGCCTGCGGGGTCGGTCAGCAGGTGCTCGGCCAGGATCTGGCCGTCCTCGGCGAGGACCACCACCGATCCTCGATCGTCGGGGGGCAGGCCGTAGCGGGTGGCGAGCACCGCGCCGTCCGGCCCCAGAACCAGCTCGTTCAGGCCCATGCCCGCTTCGGCGAAGCGCTTGACCTGGCCGCTACCGGGGTCGACCGAGCCTGCGGAATCGAAGTAGGTGCTGAAGTAGACGCGGCCGTTCGGGTGGGCGAGCACGTCCCAGACCCCGCCGCGCGAAGTGGGGAGACCCACCTCGAGGGGCGGCAGGAAGCGCTCGGCACCGAGGTCGAATACGCCGATCGGCTGCGGCCCCGGTACCTCGAGGTCGGCGCGCGGGTCGCCGTCGGCCCCGCCCATGGCATTCCAGAATGGAGACAGGCCCATGTAGAGCGTGCCGTCGCGCTCGTCGCCGAACCAGGCGCAATAGCGCTCGCGCTCACTGGGCGGGGGCCCGACGTGCTGGGAGATCTCCGGCGCCGGGGCGGGTCGCTGGCAGGCGCCGAGGCCCAGCGAGATGACAACTCCGGCTGCGGCAGCTGGGGCGGTGCAGCCCAAGGCTGCGGCGCACCGGCAGGTGGCGCTGCGAAGCCACCCCCCAACCCGCCGGAATCCGGACCGATTCCTCGATGTCGGGAGGCAGGACGGCGCCCCCGGGTGCCTCCTCGGGCTGCGTCTGGGGGGCTGCGGACCACGCAGCCGTGAGTCCGAAAAGTTCATGGATTTCAATGATTTGAAGGTCGAGTTTCCGGTTTCGGCCGGGTTGGCACGGTCCGTGTAATACCCAGGAACCGTGGAGCCAACCTGGTAGGGATGCGAACGGTGGCATCGGGCGCGCTCACCTTCGCAGACCAGCCAACAGAAGATCGGGACAACTAAGGCGCTTTCCCCAGAACGGCACCCCGCCTGCCTCGATCGTTCCAAGGCAACAGGTTGTATGGGCCCCCCGGAAGTTCCGGGGGGCCCTTTCAGTTTCTGGGGCTGCGCCGACGGGGCGTTCAGTCGTCCGAGGATTCCGTGAGCGCTTCGGCGATCTCGGTGCCGAAGCTCTCGGCGAACCAGGGCTTGACCTCGGGCATGGCGACGACGTCCTTGCCCGCCTCCGGGTTGGCCCAGGCGATCGCCTCGAGGGACGAGTTCGGGCACAGCACGCCCGGGTCCATCGCCAGCTCCTTGGCGCGCTTCGAGCGCCAGCGCTTCAGCACGGCCAGCCGCTTCTCGGTGCGCTTGTCCATGCGTCGCCGCACCGGTCCCGATCCATTCAGCTTCTTCGGGATCGGCCCGTGGCGCTTCTTCTTGCCGCGCTCGATGGCGCCGAGAATCTCGCGGCCGAAGCGACGAAGAATCAGGTCGGTCACGCCCTTGATCTCGCCCAGGCGCTTCTCGTTGCCGGGCTTTCGCTCGGCGATCTCGAGCAGCGCGCGGTTGCCGAGCACCTTGAACGGCGGCCGGTCGATCTCGCGGGCGCGCTTGTCGCGCACCAGGAACAGCTCGCGCAGCACGCCCAGGCTCTCGGGGTCGAGCGTGCGGGCGCCCTTGATGCGCAGGTAGCCAGCGCGATCGAACTCGCGCTCGGGCCACTCACGGCGCGTCAGCGCCTCGAACTCGGCCTGCGCCCAGGGCAGGCGCTTGGCCTTGCGCAGCTCCTTCTCGAGCCGCTCCGCGAGGGGGATCAGGTGCGCCACGTCGGCGGCGGCGTAGGTGAGTTGGCTGTCGCGCAGCGGGCGCACCGACCAGTCGGAGCGCTGCTCGTCCTTCGGGAGCTTGAGATCGAAGTGCCGCTCGGCCAGGGCCGACAGCCCGATCTGCGGGTAGCCCAGCATCTGGGCGCTGATCATCGTGTCGAACAGGTTCGCGAAGCGGAACCCGCAGTCGCGGGTCAGGATGAACAGGTCGTACTCGGCCGCGTGGAAGATCTTGCGAATGCCGGGGTCCGCCATCACCGGACCGAGCGGCGCGAGCTCTTCGGGGCCGCCCAGGGCCAGCGGGTCCACCAGCCAGATGCGCTTGCGCGTCGCCACCTGCACGAGACAGGTCTTGTCGTAGTAGTGGTAGAAGCTGTCCGCCTCGGTATCGAGGGCGACCACCTTCTCCTTGAGCAGGTCCTTCGCCAGCGCTTCGATGCCCTGCTCGTTCTCGACGCGCTCGAAATCGGCCACGGATGTCTCGGTCTCCGGGGGGCGGTACGGCAGAAGAAGGCGGGAACCAGAGGGGCGCCACAGGGAGGGGAGGTGGGCCCGAACGACGGGAGCATGCTAGCCGACGGCCCAAGACCCCGCTATGTTCCAATATATTGGTTCGTGTCCCAATATATGGGACAATCCCAGACGATGAGAGCGTGGGAGCCGTCGAGAGGTCTCCATGGTGGAATCAGAGACACCCTACGAGGTCGGCCGCACCGCCGACGCCGCGGCCGAGTCCAGCGGCAGCCTCGACCGGGCGCTCGACCTGCTCTTCCACCTGCGGGCGAGCCCGGCCCCGCTGGGTGTGACTGCGGCGGCGCGCGGTGCCGGGTTGCCGAAGTCGAGCGCGCACCGATTGCTCCAGGCGCTGGCCCGCCGCGGGCTCGTCGAGCGCGACGAGCGGGGCCGTTATCGACCCGGCTTCGCGTTGATCGCGCTCGGTCTCGGCGCGCTCGAAGGAGACCCGCTGGTCGCCCTGGCGAGACCCGTGCTCGAAGGGGCTGCCCGCGATCTCGGCGAGACCGTCTTCCTGTGCGGCGCGCGCGGCGGCGCGCCCATGGTGCTCGACAAGGCCGAGGGTTCGGGCTTCCTGCGGGCGGCACCCCAGATCGGCACGCGCGTGCCCGTGCACGCCACCGCCGTCGGCCGCCTGTTCCTGGCCTTCGCTCCGGGCGACGTGGCCGTGGGCCCCGAACCCTTCGAGGCCTTCGCGCCGACCACGCCTCGCAGCGCGGCCGAGTTGCAGCCGCGCGTTGCGGCGGCGCGCGCCCGCGGGCTGGCCGAGAACCGGGGCGATTGGATTGCAGGCCTCTGGGTGCTGGCCGCGCCGATCCTCGAGGGGGGCGCGCACACCGCGGCTGCCTCCATGCGCGGTGCCGTGGCGGTGGCCGCGCCCGAGTCGCGGATGGCAGCCATGGCCCCGTCCCGCGCGGGCGAACGCATACAAGCCGCTGCGGCCGCCATCGCGGCGCGGCTCGGAGGAAGTTCGGGATGAGGACGACGCAATGAAGGTCTGGATCGATGGCGAGATCGTCGAAGGCGCCGAGGCGCGGATCCCCGTGCTCGATCACGGCTTCCTCTACGGCGACGGCATCTTCGAGGGCATTCGCATCTACGCCGGCCGCGTCTTCCGGCTGGACGACCACTTGGCGCGCCTGGGCACGGCCGCACGCTGCACCGGCATCGAACTGCCCGGGGGGATCGAGGCGATTCGCGAGGTCGTGCTCGCCACGGCGCGCGCCTTCGGTCGCGACGAAGCCTACGTGCGACTGGTGGTCTCGCGGGGCGAGGGCGGCCTCGGCGTCGACCCCACGCTGTGTCCCGAGCCGCGGGTCGTCTGCATCGTCGATGCGGTGCGCCTCTACGAGCCCGAGCTGCTTTCGCGCGGCCTGGCGCTGCGCACGTCGAGCCTCCGTCGCGCGCCCGCCGACGCGCTCGACCCCCGGGTCAAGAGCCTCAACTACATGACCAGTGCGCTCGCCAAGCGCGAGGCCCGGCTGGCCGGCGCCGACGAGGCGCTGCTCTTGAACGCGCAGGGCCACATCGCCGAGGCGGCCGTGGCCAATCTGTTCGTGGTCCGCGACGGTGCGCTGCAGACGCCCCCGGCCACGGACGGAGCGCTCGAGGGCATCACGCGTCGCACCCTGCTCGAGCTCGCGCGCGCCGACGGCATGGCGGCCGAGGAGCGGACCCTCGGCCGCTTCGACGTGATGGCCGCCGACGAGGTCTTCCTCAGCGGCAGCGGGGCCGGTATTGCGCCGGTGGGTTCGCTCGACGGGCAGCCGGTGGGCGCGCCGGGGCCCGGGCCCGTGACCAAGCACCTGATCGATCGCTTCGCGGCCTTCGCGCAGGAGGCGGGCCCCCGCTTCCGCTAGGCTCGGCCGATCCCGCTCCCGGCGCTGGCGCTTGGCCGCAGCGGCTGCCCGGAGGAGGCCACCGTGCGCTGGACCCGCAGCTTCATCCCGACTCTTCGAGACGACCCGGCAGACGCCGAGGCCACGAGCCACAAGCTTCTCGTGCGGGCGGCCTTCATCCGCCAGCTGATGGCGGGGTCGTACTCGTTGCTGCCGCTCGGCGTTCGCGTCGTCAATAAGGTCGAGCGCGTGCTGCGAGAAGAGATGGATCGCATCGGTGCCCAGGAGTTCCGGCTGCCGGCGATGCACCCCGGCGAGATCTGGCAGAAGTCGGGGCGCTGGGATTCGGTGGGCGAAGAGCTCTTCCGGCTGAAGGACCGCAGCGGGGCCGATCTGTGCCTGGCGATGACCCACGAGGAGATCTTCGCCTGGCTCGCACGCGAGCTTCGTTCGTACAAGGAGCTGCCGCAGACCTGGTACCAGGTGCAGCACAAGTATCGCGACGAGCCGCGCCCGAAGTCTGGGCTGCTGCGGGTGCGAGAGTTCGTGATGAAGGACTCGTACTCGCTCGGCCTCGACGACGCGGGGCTCGACCACGCCTTCCAGCAGCACTTCGAGGCCTACCGCCGCATCTTCGAGCGGCTCGGTGTCGAGACCGTGGCCGTCGAAGCCTCGTCGGGCATGATGGGCGGGAGCGAGTCCGTCGAGTTCATGGTGGAGAGCGATGCCGGCGAGGACTGGGTCGCATCGTGCGGGGCCTGCGGCTATGCGGGCAACGTCGAGAAGGCGACCTCGACCCTGGCCGCGGTCGAAGACGGGCCCGGGCTCGATGCGCCCGAGAAGTTCGCCACGCCCGACGTGCGCACCATCGACGACCTGGCTCGTATGGATGGCGGTGCGCCCGCCGACCGGCAGATCAAGACGCTCGTCTACCGACTCGGTGAGGAGCTGGTGCTGGTGCTGCTGCGCGGCGACTGCACGCTCTCGGAGCAGAAGCTCGCCGACATCACGGCCACGCCCGAGCCCGTGGCCGCCGACGAAGACGAGATTCGCGGCCTGCTGAACGCCGGGCCCGGCAGCCTGGGTGGAGTCGGCGTGTCCGGCGTGCGCATCCTGGCCGACGAAGCACTCGAGGGCCGCCGCGATCTCGCCACGGGGGCCAATGAGGATGGCTTTCACGTGCGCGGCGTCGACGTGGCGCGCGACATCGACGTCACGGGGTACGTCGATCTGCGCGAGGTGCAGGACGGCGAAGCCTGCCCCATGTGCGGCGGCGAGCTGCGGGTGCGCAAGACCATCGAGGTCGGCCACATCTTCAAGCTGGGCACGACGTACTCCGAGAAGCTCGGCGCCACGGTGCTCGACGAAGACGGCAAGGCCCGACCCGTGGTGATGGGCTCCTACGGCATCGGCGTCGGTCGTGCGGTGGCGGCGATCGTCGAGCGCTGGTGCGACGACAGCGGGATCATCTGGCCGGTCAACGTCGCGCCCTTCGAGGTCGTGGTCACCGTCCTGAACCCGAAGGACGTGGACACCATGGAGGCGGGCGAGCGGCTCTACGAGGCGCTCGCCGGCGAGGGGATCGACGTGGTGATCGACGACCGCGACGAGCGCCCGGGCGTGAAGTTCAAGGACGCCGAGCTGGTGGGCATTCCGTATCGGGCGACCGTCGGGCCCAAGGGCCTCGCCAACGGCAAGGTCGAGATCTTCCGCCGCCGTGGCGCCGAGAAGCGCGAGGTCGACGTGGCCAAGGCTGCCGACGTGCTCGTGCAGAACGTGCTCGAAGAGCGCCGCTAGCGCGTGGCAAAGGACGCGTCGCCCGAAGTCCACCTGATCGACGGCTACGTGTACGTGTTTCGCGCGTACTACTCGCTGCCCGAGATGACGGCGCCCGACGGCACGCCGACGAACGCGGCCTACGGTTTCGCGAACACGCTGATCCGCTACCTCGGCGAGCGCGAGCCCAGCCACCTGGCGGTGTGCTTCGACCACGCCCTCACGAGCTTTCGCAACGAGCGGTTCCCCGCCTACAAGTCGTCGCGGGGCGAGGAGGCCCCGGCCGATCTGGTGCCGCAGTTCGCGCTGGTGCGTGACGTGGCCGAGGCGCTGGGGATCCCGGTCTACGAGGCCTCCGGCTACGAAGCCGACGACGTGATCGGCACCCTGGTGGACCAGCTCCTGCCCGCCGGGGCCAGCGCGGTGGTGGTGAGTACCGACAAGGACCTGGCCCAGCTCGTGACCGAGGACGGGCGGGTGGTCCTGTTCGACCTGCAGCGCGAGCGCTGGCTCGATGCCAAGGGCGTGCGCGAGCGCTTCGGCGTCGAGCCGGGGCAGATCCCCGACTACCTGGCCCTGCTGGGCGACAGCATCGACGACCTGCCTGGGGTGACCGGCTTCGGCAAGAAGACCGCGGCGGCCGCGCTGGGCGCCTTCGACACCCTGGAGCGCATCCCGACCGACCCCGAGGCCTGGCAGGGCGTCGACGTTCGCGGGGCCAAGCGGCTGGCCGCCAACCTCTCGGCCGAGCGAGACCGGGCACTCGAGGTGCGCGAGCTGGCCACGGTGGTGCGCGACGTGCCCGGCCTTCGGGCCCGGCCCAAGGATCTGGCCTGGCGGGGCGCCGACCGCGCGGCCTTCGGCACGCTGTCCGAGCGTCTCGGCTGGGGTCGGATCGCCACGAGGGTGCCGCGCTGGCGCGACGGCTAGAGAGCCCCCCGCGGAAAGATCCCGCGCGGTGGGTCGCCGCCGGCAGAATCGCGGATAGAATGGAGCCCGACCGGATCGGCCCGTCCGGGGCCGATTGCCCCTCCATGCGGTAGGGGCGTCGCCGACTCCGGACACACCGACCGCAACGGAGGTTCTGGATGGACATCATCACCACGGGCTACGGCTGGGAATTCCTGCTCCGCTTCATGCACTTCCTGGCGGGCGTGACGTGGATCGGCGTCCTCTACTACTTCAACTTCATCCAGACGCCCTTCTTCGGCACCGAGCTCGGTGGCACGGCGAAGAGCGCGATGACGCGTGGCCTGGTGCCGAACGCCCTGTGGTGGTTCCGCTGGGGCGCGATGTTCACGTTCATCACCGGCTGGCTCCTCATCTCCATGTACATCTTCATGGGTGGGATGAGCCTGACCGATGGGCTGATCACGCGGATCCTCACGGGCGGTGTCATGGGCTCCATCATGTGGTTCAACGTGTGGTTCATCATCTGGCCCGCGCAGCGCGACTACGTGATCAAGAGCGCCGAGCAGGTGGCGGCAGGCGGCGAGCCCGTGCCCGGCACGCCCGACAAGGCCGGTCTCGCCTCGCGTGCGTCGCGGACGAACACGCTGTTCTCGATCCCGATGCTCTTCTTCATGGGCTCGGCGCGTCACTTCGACCGCTTCAACAACGGCGACAACGACCTCGTGTACTGGGTGCTGGCACTCGGGCTGATGCTGGCGCTCGAACTGAATGCCGTGGTCGGTACCGGCGGCCGGCAGAAGTACCTCGCCTCGGTCTCCGGGACGATCCACGCCGGTCTGATCCTGACCGTCGTGCTCTACGTGATCGGAGCGACGGTCAACTAGCCCTGCGCCGCGGCTCGCGCCGCGGACGACTGGTTACCGAGGGCCGGGGGCTTGTCCCCGGCCCTCGTTGGTTTCAGGAGGCGGACCGGCAAGTGGCGCAGCAGGAAGGCTTCCGGGCGGTGCGCCGCCCTCGCGACGCGGCCGCCGACCGCGAGGGGGACCGGGCCTGTGGCCCGTGCACGCTCTGCTGCACGCTGCTTCGCGTGGACGAACTCGACAAGCTCGGCGGGGAGCCCTGCCCGCAGCTCGCTGCCGACGGCTCGGGCTGCGGCATCCACGCCACGCGTCCGACGATCTGCCGCCGCTATCGATGCCTGTGGTTGCAGGGCGGACTCGAAGAGGCCGACCGCCCCGACCGCGTGGGCGCGGTGCTCGACCTGCTGACCACGGCGGGTACGACTCACCTGGCCGTGCGGCTCGCGAGCCCCGATGGCTACGAGACGTCGCCGCGGCTGCGCGAGATCGCCGAGCGCTTTCGCGCGGCGATGCCGGTGCGGATCACCGACAGCGACGACCCGATGGATCCAGAGACCCCGGTGCGCATCCTCTTGCCCGAGGGTGACGAGCACCGGGTGCGCGGCGACGAGATCCGGGTGTTCCGCGACGGGCGCGAGGTCGCGCGGCGCCGTCTACCGCTCGTGCAACGCGCCGCGCGTCGCGTGATGATGTGCGCCCATGCGCTGCGCATCGCCTGGCGGCGCCGATGAGCGCGCCCCGCGTGTACCTGCGTACGGAGAGGTTGGTACTGCGCGGGTGGCGAGCAGAGGACCGCGCCCCGTTCGCCGCCCTGAATGCCGACCCGGAGGTGATGGAGTTTCTGCCGTGGTCCCTCACCGCGCGGCAGAGCGACGCCTTGGCCGACCGCATCGAGGCGCACTTCGCGGAGCACGACTTCGGCCTCTATGCCGTCGAGCTACCCGGTGAGGTGCCGTTCGCCGGTTTCGTCGGACTCTCCGTGCCGAGTTTCGAAGCGGCGTTCATGCCCTGCGTCGAGATCGGTTGGCGCCTGTCGCGCGAGACATGGGGTCGGGGCATCGCCACCGAAGCCGCGCGCGCCGCTGCGGCCGATGGCTTCGGTCGCGTGGGGCTCGACGAGATCGTCTCGTTCACGGCCGCCTCCAACCACCGCTCGCGCGCGGTGATGGAGCGGATCGGCATGCGCCGAGACCCCGCCGAGGACTTCGACCACCCGTCGCTCGAGGCCGGACATCCGCTGCGGCGGCACGTGCTCTACCGATTGGCGCGTCCTAGCTAGAAGCTCCCGGAAGAGCCCCAGCTAGAAGCTTCCGGACGAGCCCAAGCTAGAGCTTCCGGGTGAGGTAGTAGTCCGGCTCGTCGAGGCTCTCGAAGCCGAGCCGGGTGTACAGGCGTTTGGCCCCTTCGTTCGTACCGTGCACTTCGAGGGTGACCTTGCAGCAGCCCCGCGAGCGCGCGAGCCGCTCGGCCTCGGCGAGCAGCGCAGTCCCGACGCCCCGACCCTGCGCGGACGCGTCCACCGCGAGGTCGTGCACGTTCAAGAACGGGCGCCCGGCAAACGTCGAGAAGTTCTCGACCAGCACCGCGACGCCCAGGGGTCGGGCGTCCTGGAACGCCAGCAGCACGGTCACGCGGGGGTGGGCGCGCAGCCCCGGCACCAACTGCTCGCGCGCCTGCTCGGCGAGCGGTGCCGACTGGCCTCCCGGACCACGGGCGTAGCCGTCGATCAGCGTTACGACGGCCTGGGCGTCCGCCTCGTTCTCGAGGTCTGCGGTGCGCACTCGGATCATGGCTGCCGCCGCAGCTCGCCCAGGCGCAGGATCACGCCGGCAAGGGTGCCGAGCGGCAGGAACTCGGTGGCGGGCGTCGCCGCGTAGACAGCCGCCGCGATCGCCGCCGCGATGCGAAGGCGTTGCGAGGCGCCGTAGCGCCCGGCGAGCCACCAGCCCACCGCACCGCCGAGCAGGAACCCGCCGTACAGGCCCGCGGGTCCGTAGGTGGCCAGGTCGACCACGTCGAGCAGCATGCCCGCCGCGATCGGCCCCAGGCGCGCGAGAAGTCCCCGTCGCCGTTCCGGCGGATCGCTTCGATCCCGCAGATCGCTTCGACCGTCCGGTGCGGTCACGAGAACCTCGTGTCTCGGTGTTCGTGGCGCGGTGGCCGTTCGGGCGCTCGCCCCGGAACCGGCTGGGGACCGAGCCCTCGACAGGCGAGCGCCCGAGCGCTAACCGCCGACCGACTCGAGGTAGGCCGCCAGGGCCGGCAGGTCCTTCTCGAGGTGCGGCAGCGGCACCATGTTCCGGGTCTCCCGCTTGGGCGCGTAGCCCTCGGGGTATTCGTTGCGCAGCACCTTTGCGGTGAGCACTTCGAGCGAGGCGCCGGCGATCGACGGGCCGAGGTTGCCGTCCTGGGCCGGGTCGCTCGAATGGCAGGCGATGCAGACCTGGTTGTAGACCGACTTGCCGCGAGCCACGAGCTTGGCCGGGTCGGGTGCCGGTTCGGGCTCGGGTTCCGCAGCCGGGGGAGGCGCGCCGCTTCCGCTGGTAGGCGGCGGGGCCGGCGGCGGATTCTGGGCCGTCTCGCCCGATCCACAGCCGAGCAGGCCGAGCACCAGGAGCGCGCCCACCACTGCCATGATCCGATTCAGACCCGTCTTCACGTCGCGCGAACTCATGGATGCAGCTTAGCCGTGGGCACCCACGTTGCGAGACCGCGCCCGCCCGGCTGGGATAGCCTTGCACCGATGTCGAGCCCCGCTGCGCCCAGTCGCTGGAGGACTCGCGCCAACGCCCTCACGCTTCTGCGTCTGGCCATGGCGCCCGCTCTGGTGGCGTCCATCGTGCACGGCGCCCACCTCACCGCCTTCGCGATCTTCTGGCTCGCCGTCGCCACCGACCTGCTCGACGGGCGCGTGGCACGCCGCTTCGGCGAGTCCTCGCCCCTTGGTGGATTCCTCGACCACGCCACCGACGCCCTGTTCGTTGCGTCCGGCCTGGGGGCCGTGGCGGCGCTCGGCGAGACGCCGGCGTTGCTTCCGCCGCTGGTCGTGATTGCGTTCACCCAGTACGCGCTCGACTCGCGCGTGCGCGCCGGTCGGCCCCTGCGCGCGAGTTCTCTCGGGCGCTGGAACGGTATCGCCTACTTCGTGCTGCTGGGCGTCCCGGTCGTGCGCGACGCGCTCGGTCTCGGGTGGCCGCCCGCCGAGTGGGTGCGCGCGATGGGCTGGGCGCTCTGCGCCAGTACCGTGCTGTCCATGGGCGAGCGCGCCGTCGCCTTCGTCCGCCAGGGGCGCGACGAGTCGCCTCCGGCCGAAGACGCAGACTGAACTCTCGGGCCCGGCCTTCCGAAGAGACGGCATGGCCCAGCGCGCCTTCACGGTACTGCTCGTTCCCTACGTGGTGTGGCTCGTGCTGGCGTACGACTACCACTTCATCGATGGGGTGAATCTCGCCTTTCACGAGGCGGGCCACCTGTTCATGACGCCCTTCGGCCGCTGGATGCACTTTCTGGGCGGCACCCTCGGACAGCTGGTATTCCCCGTCGCGCTGGTGGTCTACTTCCTGCGTGAGGACAAGCCGTTCGAGGCTTCGGTCTGCGGGCTCTGGACGGCGGAGAGCCTGATGTACGTCGCCTGGTACATGGCCGACGCGCAAGCCATGGCGATCCCCCGGGTCGGCGGAGGGATCCACGACTGGAACTGGATGCTGAGCCGGATGGGGCTGCTTCCGTACTGCAAGGGCATGGCCGCAGCGCTGCACCTGCTGGCGAGCGTTGGTGCCATCGGAGCCCTCGTCCTTGCCGGCCGCGCGGCGTTCGGCACGCCGACCTCGGATGCCCGGCTCGGGGAGATGCTCGCACGGGAGTTCCCGGATGCGGCAGATGTTTCCGGGCAGGTGGGCGTCGGGTCGGTCGCCCCGGCCCCGCCGGCCGCCCCGGCAGTGCCGGAGCGCAGTGACGTTCGGGGCGCCTCCGTCTTCGGTGGCCCGCCGCGGCGCTGACCCCGGCAGGGTTCGAAGCGATGGGGGCAAAGGAGCGCGGCTAGGTGTCGTGTCCAGGGAAGTTCGTCATCGGGATCTCCGGATGCGTTCGATGGGGAAACGGTAGCCGAGGGCGCTGTGGGGCCTGTCCTCGTTGTA
>JANQOX010000001.1 GCA_028285625.1 Myxococcota bacterium | reverse complement strand
CGACCGAGCCGGGCCGGGCGCGCGGACCGAGGTGCGTGAACAAGCGCTTCACGTCGGCGCGGTAGGCGCGCTGCGTGTGTTCGGAGAGGTTGCGCTCGGCGCGCAGATGGCGCGTGAAGGCCTCGAGTGCGGGCTCGACCCCGAGCTGCGCGCTCACGGGGCCTCGAGCCCGCGGCACGCCTCGGCGTAGGCACCGATGGCGTCGAGGGCCCGCGCGGCCATCCGCTCGTGGCGCTCGCGCTTGCGGGGTCGCCCTCCCCGCTTCCCGCCCACCGGGTCGTCGGCCAGACGCGGGAACAGGCCGTACGTGACGTTGGTGGGCTGGAAGTCGCCGGCGCCCCCTTCGCGCAGGTGGCGCAGCAGCGCGGCATGGGCCGTATCGGCGTGGGGTTCGGGGGCCGGCTCGCCGCGTGCCTGGCAGGCGGCCTGGATGCCCGCCATGAAGCCCACCGCGGCAGACTCCACGTAGCCCTCGACACCCGCCATCTGCCCGGCCACGAACGTACCCGGTCGCTCGCGCAGCTCGAGGCTCGGCAGCAGGTGACGCGGCGCATTCAGGTAGGTGTTGCGATGCACCGACCCCATGCGCGCGAACACGGCGTCCTGCATTCCGGGCAGGCCGCGCAGGATGCGCTTCTGTTCGCCGATGCGCAGCCGCGTCTGGAAGCCCACCAGGTTGTAGAGGACGCCCTGCTTGTCCTCCTGGCGCAGCTGAACCACGGCGTGAGGCGTGCGGCCGGTCCGCGGGTCGCGCAGCCCCACCGGCTTCATGGGGCCGAAGGCGAGCGTGCGCGGGCCACGCCGCGCCATCTCTTCGATGGGCAGGCAGCCCTCGAAGTAGAGCCTGCGCTCGAACCGGTGCAGCGGCACGGCATCGGCCGCCACCAGCTCGGCCACGAAGCGCTCGTAGGCCGATCGGTCGAGGGGCAGATTCAGATAGTCCCCGGGCCCGTCCTCCCAGCGAGAGGCTCGAAAGGCCACCTCGTGGTCCACCGAGTCGGCGTAGACGATGGGCGAGATCGCGTCGTAGAAGTAGAGCGACGACTCCCCCACCAGCTGCTGAAGCTCCGCGGCGAGCTCGTCGTCGGTGAGGGGGCCCGTCGCCAGCACCGTCGGCCGGTGGTCGGGCAGGCGCGTCACCACCTCGTGGTGCAGCGAGATGCGCGGGTGCTCGGCGATTCGCTCGGTCACACGTCGCGAGAAGGTGAGGCGGTCCACCGCCAGCGCGCGCCCGGCCGGGACGGCGGTCTCGTCGGCGACCGACAGGATCAGCGACCCAAGGCGGCGCATCTCCTCCTTCAGCAGGCCCACCGCCACGCCGAGCGATGCGCCGCGCAGGCTGTTGCTGCACACCAGCTCGGCCAGCTCGTCGCTCTGATGCGCCGGGCTGGTACGCAGTGGCTTCATCTCGATGAGCCGCACGCGCGCGCCCAGCCGCGCGGCCTGCCAGGCGGCCTCGCAGCCCGCCAGACCGGCGCCCACCACGCAGACCTGGGGTTCGCCGTGCATCTCGGGGGCCACCACCGATCGTGGAGAATAGCCGACGCCCTGCGCCGGGCGGCGCAGGGCGCCGAGGCCTACGCCATCCGCCGCAGCCGCCCGTCCCGATCGACCCGGACACGACCCGCGATCTCGAGCTCGACCAGCGCGCGGACCAGCCGCTCCGGGGCGATCGCCAGCTCGGCGGCCAGGTCGTCGGGAGACCGCGGTGCTTCGGCGAGCACCGCCAGCACCCGGGCCTCGAGGGGATCGTCCGGCGCCGCGGCGGCTCGAGGGGGACCCGCGGCGACCGGCTCCACGGGGGGACGCAACGCGCGCAGCACGTCCTCGGCCTCGGCCACCGGTGCCACGCCATCGCGAAGCAGTGCCAAGGTGCCGCGGCTGGTCGGTGCATCCACCGGGCCGGGCACGGCGAACACGTCCACGCCCTGCTCGGCGGCATGGCGTGCCGTCACGAGCGACCCGCTGCGAAGACGCGCCTCCACGACGATCACCGCTTCACAAAGGCCACTGATCAGCCGGTTGCGCAGAGGGAAGCAGTGCGCGAGCGGAGGCGTCCCGACGGGCAACTCGCTCACCAGCGCACCGCTCTCCGCGATCTCGGACGCCAGGCGCACGTGCTCGGGCGGATAGATGCGCTCGGGGCCATGGCCCAGGAACGCCAGGGTGTAGCCGCCGGCCGCCAGGGCTCCGCGATGGGCGCAGGCGTCGATTCCGCGCGCGAGCCCCGAGACCACCAGCAGCCCGGCGCGCGCCAGCCCGTCGGCCAGCCGCGTCGCCAGCGATCGGCCATACACGGTCGGCGCACGTGCGCCGACGATCGCCACGGACCGAAGGCCCAGAACGTGGGCCTCGCCTCGGATCGCGAGGACCCCCGGTGCGTCGGCCAGTCGCGCCAGCCGGGGCGGATAACCGCGCGTGCCCAGCCGGAGCAGGCGCGCCCCGCAACGTGCGAGGGCCTCGGCGTCGCGTTCGAGGTCGGTCACGGACTTCGCACCGACGAGACCCGCCGGGTCGACGCCGCGCCGCAGGGCATCGGCGACGTGTTCGGGCTCGAAGGCGAAGCGGCGCTGCAGCGCCAGGCAATCGTGGAGGACGGCGCGCGCCCTCGGGCGCGTGTCGCGCGGATCCAACAGCATCGGTCCAGTCACGGGTGGCTCCCCGGGACCGATGGGGCTGGCTATTCATACTCGCCGGCTGCAGCGGGCGCCAGCGGGGACGCCCGCACCCGTCCACGGGCAACCGCCAGCGGGGACGCCCGACCCGTCCACGGGCAACGCCCGCGCCAAACGGCTAGCGCGTGAACGCATCCTCGGGCGCGATGCTCGGGCTGCCACGGAAGTGGTCGCCGCGCATCAACTCGCCGCGCGTGTGCGTCACCACCGCAACCGCGCTCTCCTCCCGGGCCTCGATCACCAGCAGCTTGGCGATCACGTGATCGGGTAGCGCCACCGAGCCCTGGACGTCGTCCTGGGCCGTGCCGAGCGCACGGTAGACCTCGAGGGGGCTGCCCACCTCAAGGCCGTCGCCGGCACCGCGGTCGAGGTAGACCACGTCGTAGGTGGCCATGTTGAGGCGGGAGGCGGGCGTGTACACGACGCGACCCTCGACCTCCGGAGGCGGCCGCAGCGCGATCTCCGAGCCGACGGGCTGGCGGGGCCGCAGGTGGTCCCCGCGCCCGATCTCGCCCTGAGCGAGTCTCACGATCGCCGTCGCCGACTCCGGGTGTACGTCCGTCACCTCGAGCCAGCCGAGTTCCTGCGTCGAGAACCCGATGAACAGCCCGCTGTCGGGGTCGAAGACGCGCGCGTTGGTGCGGAAGATCTCGAACTCATCGCCGACCTCGACCTGCCCGGCACCGAGCCCGATCAGGACCGGGTCGGGCGACGAGATCAACGCGCGGTCGGTGGGGCCGTCGACGATGGTGGCTTCGCCCCGCACCTCGTCCCGGCTCACGAACCCCGCCGTCTGGCGCGCGGCGTAGGTGAAGGTCTCGGGCGGTGCTTCACCCGGAATCCCGTCGATCTCGAGATCCGCAGGGAAGGCTCCGCCCTCGCCCGCAGCGATCATCTCGGCGGCCTCTTCGGCGGTCACGCGTCGCATCTCCTCGGGCGTGATCCAGATGCGCTCGCCGGGGTGGATCGTGTCGGGGTCCTCGATCGCGCCGTTGTCGTTCCAGATCGACGGCCAGACCCAGGGCGTTCCGAGATAGGCGTCGGAGAGATCCCAGAGCGTGTCGCCCGTCTCGACCATGTGGATGCGCCCGGTGCGTCCCCGGGCGTCGCGTCCGCGCGGACCGAGCACGACGGACCTGGCCGTTGCCTGCGCAGCCTCGCTGGCCTCGGCGCCGGCAGCGGTTGCGCCGTCGGCGGCCGTGGACGGCTCCGCCGAGTCGGCGTCGGCGGCCGTGGACGGCTCGCCGGATCCGGCTTCGGCGGCCGCTGTGGCCTCGGCCTGGGACTCTTGGGCCACCTCCTCGGTGGCCAGGGCAGACGACGCGAACGCCAGCACGAGTGCCAGGGCGAGCGCGAACGACGAAGACCTCATGAACTTCCCTCCTCCCGGTCCGTCCTCGCATGGCGACGGCCAGACCGGTCCTGGGGGTTCATCGGTGCGCCCGAGGGGCGCCTTGAGCCCGCCCGGGGGGCATCCTGAGCCCAAGGCCCCGCGGGGCCTCGCCGGCCCCCGCAGGCGGTCAGGAGGTCTCGGGCAGCTCCGAGAGCATCGTTCGCAGGTCGGCGGCCCACGGCGGCTCGGGCCGCTCGGAGCCTTCATAGAGTGCCTCGAGGTCGCGAATGGCGCGCTCGAGCACCTCGCGCGCGCGCGCGGGCTCGCCGCCTTCGACGTAGGCCAGCGCCAGGTGGTGGCGCACGATGCCGAGCTGGGGGTCCTGCGGTGGCATGCCGCTCTCGGCCTCGCGCAGGTAGCTGATGGCCGCGGTCGCGACGCCCTTCTTGTAGAGCACCCAGCCCAGGGTGTCGGCGGCGTGGGGGTTGTCGGGCAGCATCGCCTTGGCCTCCTGGGCCAGATCGAGCGCCCGGTCCAGGTTGCCGCCGCGGTCGGCGATCAGGTAGGCGAGGTTGTTCTTGGCCACCGCCAGGTCGGGATCCAGCTGGATCGCCGACTCGTAGCGCTCCATGGCCTCCTCGCTCTTGCCCTGCAGCTCGTAGAGCGATCCCACGATCAGGTGCAGACTGGCGCTCTCGGGGTTGCTGCCAAGCGCGCGCTCGTAGGTCTCGAGCACCTCGGTGGGGCGGCCGGTCACCGCGAGGTAGCGGGCCAGGTTCTGATAGGCGCCCAGGTCGTTGGGGTTGGCCTCGATCGCCTTGCGGAAGGCCGACTCCGCTTCGTTCGTGCGACCGGTGTATAGCGACACCTGACCGTGCAGCTGGAGAAGCTGCGGATCATCGGGCCGCTCGGCGAGCGCAGCCGACACACGCTCCGCCGACGCATCCGGACGGCCGGCCTTCATGTCGAGGTCGAGCAGCGCCGCCAGGATGCCGTAGCGATGGGGCTGGAGGGCGTTGGCCCGCATCAGATGCTCGTAGGCCGACTCCGTGTCGCCGGTGAGCGAGTAGGTGCGACCGATCGCGAACTCGGCCTCGGCGCCACGCCGCTCGGGCGGGATCGCCAGCAGCTCGGACAACGCATCGTCCATCCTCGCCAGGCGGACCAGGCTCTGAGCGAGCACGATGCGGGTCTCGTCGTCGTCGGGCCGGGCCTTCAGAATGGCGCGGCCGGACTCCACGGCGAGATCGTGGTCGCCGAGCCCTGCGTGGATGCGCACCATCAGGCGCGCGGCGGGCGCAAACGACGCCTCGAGTTCGAGCGCGCGCGCCACTTCGGCGCGGGCCCCGGCGCGATCGCCCTGGAGGAACAGCGCCGACCCCATCAGGAAGTGCGCCTGCGCCCAGTCCGGCCGGGCGTCGAGGACGCGCCGCAGGTCGGAGATGGCCGACTCGAGGTCCGCCTCGGCGATCGCGATCTTCGACCGTACGAACAGCGCCTCGGGGTTGCCCTCGTCGGTGGTGAGCACGGCGTCGACGACGGCGCGGCCAGCCGCCACCCGGGCCGTGTCCCGCGTGCGGTAGCCGAGGTCGACGAGCACCTCCGCCTTGCGAAGGCGGGCGCGCAGGTCTTCGGGCGCCACACCGAGCGCCTGCTCGGCCGCGTCGAGGGCGCCCTCGAGATCGCCGTTCTGCCCGCGGTACTGGGACAGGAACAGCAGCGGCTCGGGATCGTCGGGGCGCGCCGCAGCCGCCTCCTGGATCATGCCGTCCGCCTTCTCCTGCTCGCCGCGCGAGTGGTAGAAGCGCGCGAGTCCGTAGATGAGCGCACCGTCGTCGTCGAGGGCATCGATTCCGGCCCGCAGCACGGCCTCGACCTCGTCGTTGCGACCGCGCGTGACGAGGTAGTTCGCGAGCAACGTGTAGCCCGTGGCCTGCTCTTCGCCCTCGGCCAGGGTGAGCGCGTGGCGGTAGCGCGCCTCCGCCTCTTCGTCGCGCAGGCCCCCGAACGAGGCCAGGAACCCGGCGTACGCCACATGCGCGGCGAAGCGGTCCTCCACCGAGATCAACCGCTCGAACAGCGCTTCCGCTTCGTCCACGCGGCCCTGCCGACGCTCGTACTCCGCCAGCAGCAAGATCGGGCGGGGCTTGTCGGGAGCGGCCTCGACGGCCCGGCGCAGGGCCTCGCCGGCCTCCTCCTCGCGCTTGAGCGCCATCAACGCGCGGCCCTTCAGCACCAGCGCGTCGGCATTTTCCGGCTCGAGGGCGATCACCGTGTCGGCGCGCTCGACCGCCTCGAGCTGCTCCGTCTCCCCGCCGAACAGCAGGAACTGGCCGTAGCGCAGGTGGGCCTCGGTGTTGGCCGGATCGAGGCGGGTCGTCTCCTGCAGCTCCCAGTAGGCCTTTCGCAGGTCCTTCTGGCCCAACAGCGCCTGGGCGAGACCCCAGTGCGCGGCGGCGTCGTTGGGGTCGATCTTCAGCATGTTGCGGAACTCGAGGACGGCCTCGGTCCACTGCTCCTCCTCCAGGTAGGCGGCGCCGCGCTCGGCGTGGCCCGCCAGTCGCGAGGCGTCGTCCTGGCAGCCGATTGCGACCACCGCGACGAGGACGAGAAGGAGCCGCGCGGACCCGGCGAGGAGCCGGCGCGCACGGGAGCCGGGCGTCATGATTTCCTCCAGCACCCCCGCCAGGAACCGCGGGCAGTCCCACGTGGCGTCGGGGCGAGATCGGTCGGGAACCTTACCGGATTCGCACGGAGGTGCGCGTCGCCGAGACCGCGGGGGCCCACCTTCCGGTGAAGCGGGCGCCGGCCGCCGGCGCAGGGGTACGGCCCACTCCGGGGCGTTCCGGGCCACACCGGGTCGCTCAACCGGCCTCGGCGCGGTTGCGGCGCCAGCGCTCGTGGGTGATGCCCATGCGCCCGACCATGTAGTTGAGCTTGCGACGGCTGATTCCGAGCAGCCGCGCGGCATCCTTCTGGACGTAGTCGGCGCGCGCCAGCACTTCGAGCACCACCGCGCGCTCCACCTCCTCGAGCGCGAGGCCCTCGGCCGGAAGCCGCGGCGCCCAGCGGCCCTCGTCGCCCGGGGTTCCGGCGAGCACCACGTCGCCCGCTTCGATCCACGGCCCCGAGGACATCAGGACGGCGCGCTCGATCACGTTGCGCAGCTCGCGCACGTTGCCCGGCCAATCGTGGGCGCGGATGCGCGCCAGGGCGTCGGGCCGGAAGCCATCACGGGCCCTCCCGAGTTCGCGGCCGAAAGCATCGAGAAAATGGTGTGCCAGGGCCAGCACGTCGTCCACGCGGTCCCGCAGCGGCGGCAGCGCGATGCCGATCACGTTCAGCCGAAAGTACAGGTCCTCGCGGAAGCGTCCCTCGCGGATGGCCTCGGGGAGATCCAGGTTGGTCGCCGCGACGATGCGAACGTCGGTGCGGATCGTGCGGGTCCCGCCGAGCCGGTGGAACTCCTGCTCCTGCAGCACCCGGAGCAGCTTCGCCTGGGTGGCAGCGGACATGTCGCCCACCTCGTCGAGGAACAGCGTGCCCCCGTCGGCCTGCTCGAATCGCCCGATGCGTTCGCGGTCGGCGGACGTGAACGCGCCGCGTTCGTGGCCGAACAGTTCGGACTCGAGCAGCGTCTCGGGCAGCGCAGCACAGTTGACCTTGACGAAGGGGCCGCCGGCGCGCGAAGACCGCTCGTGGACGAGACCCGCCACCAGCTCCTTGCCCGTGCCGGTCTCGCCGGTCACCAGCACCGTGGCACGCGTGGGCGCCACCCGGGCCGCGAGGTCGAGGGCCGTCCGTAGCGCGGGGCTGTTGCCGACGATCGCGAGTTCGCTGCGGCGAGAGGCGCGCTCGGCTTCGAGGCTCGCCACGCGGCGCAGCAGGCCCGCGTGGTCGAGGGCCTTGCCCACGCGGATCTCGAGCTCCTCGAGGGCGACGGGCTTCTGGGCAAAGTCGAATGCGCCGAGACGCATGGCCTCGACCGCCGTCTCGATGCTTCCGAAGGCGGTGAGCAACAACACCGCCGTCCGCTCGTCTCGCTGACGCACGGCTTCGAGCACCTCCAGACCCGACGCTCCGGGCAACCGCAGGTCGGTGACGACCACGTCGTACGACGCCTCGGTGGTCTCCTGCAGGCGTGCCACCGCGCGGTCGCCTCGGGCCTCTGCATCGACGCAGGCGAACGGCCCGGCGAGAGCCCGAACCATCGCACGGCGCAGCCCGTCGTTGTCCTCGACGACCAGCAGCCGCGGACCGGCGGCCGCCGCTTCGGGACGCAGCGTCGCGCTCATGTCCCGCCTGCCCCGGCATCGGCTTCGGGGGCCGGCAGGTACATGCGAAAGCGCGCTCCCCCACCCGGCGCGTCCTGCACCGCGAGAGACCCGGCATGAGCCGCAGCCACCTTCTGGGCTTCGGCGAGTCCCACGCCCGTCCCCTCCGGCCGCGTCGTGAAGAACGGATGGAAGATGCGCTCGCGAATCTCCTCGGGGACGCCGGGCCCGGTGTCGTCGACATCGATCCGGAAGCCGTCGACGGCAGGGCCGGCGCGCAGCAGGAGCTCGGAAGCGCGGTCCTGCCCTGGCCCATCCATCGCTTCGATGGCATTGATCGACACGTCCACCAGGGCTCGCCTCAGCAGCGTGGGATCCGCGAACAGCCTCTCGGCGCCGGCCTCGACCTCGACGCCCAGGGTCCCGGCGAACGCGGTGCGCCGGCGCGCGCGCTCCTCGACGTCCGCAAGCAGCGCGGCGGTCTCGATCCACTCCGCGGACACGGCGACGGGGCGCACGAAAGCGAGGCTCGCACTCACGGCGCTCGCCACCGTCCGCACCTCTTCCAGCAGCTCTTCGACCAGCTCGCGATCCTCGCCGTCGACGAGTCGCCGCTTCAAGAGTCCCGCCAACACCTCGACGCTCGCGAGGGGATTGCGCAGTTCGTGCGCCAGGCCGGCGGCCATCTGTCCGAGCGCGGCGAGCCGATCGTGCAGCCGATCCTGCTCGTCGCGCCGCTCGTAGGGCGTGAGATCGCGGAAGAGCATGGCGGCGCCGGCGAGCGCGCCCTCGTCATCCCGGACCGGGAGCAGCGTGTAGCCGATGGTGAACGCATCGTGCCCCGCCGTCTCGTGCAGGCGCGTCTCGGCCCGACCCGCTCGCTCGCGCCCATCGAGCGCCGAGACCAGCAGCCGCGCCACCTCGGGCTGGTGGGCCAGCACCTCGTCGCAGGGACGCCCGATCGACGCGGGCGCACAGCCGAGGATCCTCGCCCCCTCGTCCGAGAGCGCAGCCAGCCTCCCCGCAGCGTCGATCCCCACGAGGCCCGTGCGAAGCGAAGCCACCAGATCGGCGCAGAATGCCCGAGACGTCTCCACACCGGACGTATCGGCAGCCCCGCAGGCTTACTGCAGGGACCGCCGCAGGCCATCTGGAGGGACTCCCGCGACGGGCGTCCCGGTGGGGACCGGCTCGGTGTCGAGCGGGAGGGACGCGGTGCGATGCATGGCCGCGCCGCGCGGCGAACGCCTACGGCCCCGAGGCTGCCCGAGTCCGAGGCGTGGCGTGCGCATGGCGACCGCCCCCGTCCCCGCCGCTCGAAACCGAGCGACGAGTCCGCCTCTGAGCCGCCTGCGGCGGTCCCTTCAGTCAGCCGGAACGAGGTAGCGCTTGCCCTGTTGGGAGAGCCAGCCGCTGCCTTTGAGATCCTTGACGACCCGGGTCACGGTCTCGCGGGCGGTCCCGACCATGTCGGCGATCTGCTGGTGGGTGAGCGGAGGCGTGATGCGGCGGCCGGGTTCGGGGCCGTCCTCCTTCGCCAGCCGAACGAGCAGGTCGCGCGTCCGGTCCTGGACGCGCTGGAACGTCAATGCGCTGGCCTGGTGGTTCACCACGCGCAGCCTGCGGGAGAGCTCCTGGATCACCGAGAGGGACAGGTCGGGGCTCTTGCGCAGCACGCCGAGAAAGTCGCCGCGCGATAGCGCCCACACGACGACCGGGGTGAGCGCCTGCACGGTGGCCGAGCGCGGCGCGCGCTCGAGCAGGGCCATCTCCCCCACGAAGTCGCCGGCCCCGAGCATCTCGAGGATCTTCTCGCGTCCGTCCTCGGAGAGCTTCGTCACCTTCACTCGCCCTTCGCGGATGATGTAGAGGCTGTCGCCCTCGAGGCCCTCTTCCACGATCGTGGCACCGCGCGGATGCCGTCGCTCGATGAGCAGGGATCCGACGCGGTCGAGGTCCTCGTCTTCGACGCCCTGGAACAGCGGCACGGCGCGCAGCAGTTCGCGCATTCCCACGGTCTCCGAGCCCGTCACGCTCGATCCTCCTCGGGAACCGCAAGCGCCACCGGAATCGGGGGGTGCGGCCCGGGGACTCATCGGTCGATCGGGGGCGGGGCCTGATCCACCCCCCCGCGGGAGCCGGAGCCCGCTAGAGCAGCTCCCGGCGGCCCTTGCGGCGCAGGCCCTCGACCACCTCGCGCACGTCGGCGGCGTGAGCGAGATCCGCCACGAGCACGGCATCGCCCGTGTCGATCACCGCGATGCCGGACACCCCGACGAGGACGACGGGCCGATCCCCTCCGTGCACCAGATTGCCGCTGGCACCGCTCGCCAGCAGTTCGCCCGCCATCACGCGGTTCACGTCCGCATCCACGCCCAGCTCCTGGGCGAGCGAGTGCCAGGTGCCGACGTCGCTCCAGTGAAAGTCCACTGGGAGGCACGCGACCCGGTCGCTCTTCTCGAGCACGGCCTTGTCGATGGGCACGGCGGGCACGCGGCCGTAGACCTGGGCCATGGACCGCTGGAAGTCGCGCCGCCCCGCGTCGGCCAGGGGCTGCATCGCGCGCGCGACCCGGGGCGCGTGGGCGGCCAGCTCGTCGAGCAGGTCCTGCGCCCGCCAGACGAAGACACCGGCGTTCCAGAGGTACCGCCCACTCTTCCAGTAGCGGCGGGCCTTCGGGCGGTCGGGCTTTTCGACGAAGCGGCTGACGTCGTGGAGGCCCGCATGGGGCGCGGCGAGGGGCTTGCCCAGGCGGATGTAGCCGTAGCCGGTCTCGGCCCGCGTGGGCCGGACCCCGAGCGTGACCAGCCGGCCCTGGTCGGCCGCGGCCCGCGCGCCGTTGCGGATCGCGCGGGCGAACGCCGCGGCATCCGGGATCACGTGGTCGGCGGGAAGCACGGCGAGCACCGCATCCGGGTCCTCGGCCGCGATGCGGTGGGCGGCCAGGGCGACCGCCGCGGCGGTGTTGCGCATGCGGGGCTCGACCAGCACGCGCCCGCGAGGCAGACCGGCCTCCTTGCCCATGGCCTCGGCGTGCTCGGCGCCACAGACCAGCCAGACCCGGTCGGCCCCGGCGAAGCGTCGCGCGCGGCGCAGGGTGCCGTCCAGCAGGGACCGGCCGCCCAGGGCCCGGATCAGGGGCTTGGGTCGCGCCCGGCGCGACAGCGGCCAGAAGCGCGTTCCCGCGCCTCCGGCGATGATCACGGCATGGATCGCGGGCGCACGACGCGCGCCGCGCTGCCCCTTTCGCGCGCTCACGGTGCGGGCTAGCGCCCGACGCTCGTGTACTCGAAGCCCGCCGCGCGCATGGCCTCGGGCGCGTAGACGTTGCGCAGGTCCACCGCCACGGGCCGGCGAAGCAGCTTGTGGATGCGCGCGAGGTCGAGCATGCGGAACTGGTTCCACTCGGTCATCAGCACCACGGCGTCCGCGTTCTCGCAGCACTCGTAGGCGTCCTTGCAGTACGTGATGTCCGGAAGCTGCTTGGCCGCCTCGGTCATCGCGACCGGGTCGAACGCGCGCACGTTGGCACCACGCGCCTGCAGCCCCTTCACGATGTCCACGGCCGGGGCGTCGCGCATGTCGTCGGTCTCGGGTTTGAACGACAGACCCAGGATCGCAATGGTCTTCCCATCGACGTCACCGCCCATGGCGGCCTGCACCTTCTCGACCATGCGCTGGCGCTGGGCGTCGTTGACCTGGATCACCGCCTCGACGATCTGGAAGGTCTCGCCGAGGTCCTTGGCGAAGTGCGCCGCCGAGCGCGTGTCCTTCGGGAAGCAGGAGCCCCCGAAGCCGGGGCCGGCATGCAGGAACTTCTTGCCGATGCGGCCGTCGAGACCGATCCCTCGCGCGATGGCCTGCACGTCGCCACCGATGCGCTCGCAGAAGTTCGCCACCTCGTTGATGAACGAGATCTTCGTGGCGAGAAACGCGTTCGCGGCGTACTTGGTGAGCTCCGCCGTGGCGATGTTGGTCAGTACGAAGGGCGTCTCGTTCAGGTACAGCGGGCGATACAGGTCCTTGAGGATCGCCATGGCGGCCTCCTCGTCGGCGCCGATCACCACGCGGTCGGGGCGCATGAAGTCGCCGATTGCCGCGCCCTCGCGAAGGAACTCGGGGTTCGACGCCACGCTGAAGTCGATCTCCTCGCCCCGCTTCGAGATCTCCTCCTTGAGCAGATCGCGCACCCGGTAGGACGTGCCCACGGGCACCGTACTCTTGGTGACGATCACCTTGTACCCGTTGATCGCCTGGCCGATCTCCCGGGCCACGGCCTCGACGTAGGTGAGATCGGTCCCGCCGTCTTCGCGCGCCGGCGTGCCCACCGCGATGAACACGACCAGCGCGTTGCGAATCGCTTCGGCCGCGTCGGTCGTGAACGAGAGCCGCTCGGCGCGGACGTTGCGCTCGACCAGCGCGTCGAGCCCCGGCTCGTAGATGGGCATCTCGCCGCGCTCGAGGCCCTCGATCTTCTCCGCGATCTTGTCCACGCAGGTGACCCGCACGCCGAACTCGGCGAAGCAGGCCCCCGTGACGAGACCGACGTAGCCCGTCCCGATGACGGCAACGTTCATTTCGACTCCTCCGAATCCGCAAGGTCGCGAAAGTGTTCGATCGTCCGGGTCAGTCCTTCCCGGAGGTCGCAGCGCGGCGCGTAGCCGAGCACGAGCTTGGCCCGGTCCACCGAGGCCAGGCTGTCGCGCACGTCGCCAGCCCGGGCAGGCCCGTGGGTGGCCCGGAGCGACGTGCCCAGAAGCTCGCCGAGCGTGCGCACCAGCTCGTTCAGGCTGGTCTGGCGGCCGCCGCCGATGTTGAGCACCAGTCCGCTGGCATCGCGCGCGTCGGCCGCCAGCAGGTTGGCCGCGACCACGTCGGCGACGTAGGTGAAGTCGCGCGTCTGCTCGCCGTCGCCGTGCAGCGTGATCTCGCGGCCCAGCAGTCCGGCGAGGATGAAGCGCGGAATCACCGCCGCGTAGTCGCTGCTCGGGTCCTGCCGCGGCCCGAAGACGTTGAAGTAGCGCAGGCACACGGTCTCGAGGCCGTGCAGCTCCGCGTAGAGTCGCGCGTACTGTTCGCCGGTGTGCTTCTGGAGCGCATAGGGCGAACGCGGGTTCGGCGGCATCCCCTCTTCTTTCGGAAGCACCTCGGTGTCGCCATAGATCGAGGAAGAGGACGCGAGGACCACACGGCGCACGTCGGCGTGGCGCGCGCGCTCGAGCACGTTGAGCGTTCCCGACGCGTTCACCCGGTGCGTCCGATCGGGCTCCGCGATGCTGCGCGGCACCGACGGGATCGCGCCCTCGTGAAACACCACCTCGACCCCGTCGAGCACTTCGTCCACCTGGGCGGGATCGCACAGGTCACCGACACGAAGGTCCACCACCCCGCGCTGGTGGGCGAGGTTCTCCTCGCGACCCGTGGAGAGGTCGTCGAGCACCCGAACCGACCAGCCGTCACGGACGAGCCGGTCCACGAGGTGGCTGCCGACGAAGCCGGCGCCCCCGGTCACCAGGGCGGTGCGGCCCGACGCCGTCATCGGCTGGCCTCCGTGGCTGCGCTCGGGCCCCGCATCGGGTGCCTGGCCTCGGTCGCGATCGCGACGCTCATCGCGTACCCGCGTCGCCCTGCCGCCGGCCCGAGCGACGCTCCTGCGCCTCGAGGTCGGCCTCGACCATGATGCGGACGAGGTCCTCGAACGAGGTGCGGGCGCGCCAGCCCAGCTGCTCGCGCGCCTTGGTGGGGTCGGCGAGCAGGGTGTCCACCTCGGCGGGCCGCAGGAAAGCGGGATCGAGGCGCACGAAGTCGGCCGGGTCGAGGCCCACGTGGGCGAAGGCGATGTCGACGAACTCCTGGGCGGTGTTGTGGAGCCCGGTTCCCACGACGTAGTCCGCGGGCTCGTCCTGCTGGAGCATCATCCACATGGCCTCGACGTACTCGGGCGCGTAGCCCCAGTCGCGCTTCGAGTCGAGGTTGCCCATGGGCAGGTCGTCCTGCAGGCCCAGCTTCAGACGCGCCACGGACTCGCTGATCTTCCGGGTCACGAACTCGCGACCCCGTCGCGGCGACTCGTGGTTGAACAGGATGCCCGAGACCGCGAACAGCTCGAAGCTCTCGCGGTAGTTCATGGTGATGTAGTGGCCATAGGCCTTGGCGACGCCGTAGGGGCTGCGAGGATGGAACGGGGTCGCCTCGTTCTGCGGCGTCTCCCGGACCTTGCCGAACATCTCGGAGCTCGAGGCCTGGTAGAAGCGGATGCTGGGATCGATCTGGCGGATGGCGTCCAGGATGCGCGTCACGCCGAGCGCCGTGAACTCGCCGGTGAGCGCCGGCTGGACCCAGGACGTGGGGACGAACGACTGGGCCGCGAGGTTGTAGACCTCGTGCGGCCGGCTCTCCTGCACCACCGTCACCAGCGAACTCTGGTCGAGCAGGTCCGCCTGGTGCAGGGAGATGCGATCCGTCAGGTGGCCGATGCGCTCGAAGTTCTCGGTGCTCGCGCGGCGCACCATGCCGTGCACCTCGTAGCCCTTCTCGAGCAGCAGCTCGGCGAGATACGAACCGTCCTGACCGGTGACTCCGGTGATCAGCGCGCGACGATCGCTCATTGGCTTTCTCCGTCCCTCCACGAGATTCCGCTCATCGCGACTCCCCTTCGCCCGGGGCGGCGTGGCCGGGGGCTGCTCCGGGAGCAGACCCGTCTGCCTCGGTCGCGGCCTGGGGCGTGCCGGCGCGGCCGCGCCCGTCTTCGCCGAGGTCGAAGAATCCCAGGTTCCAGAGGATCCGCAAGGTCAGCACCACGACCACCGCCATGAAGATGATGGCGGCGTAACCCTGCAATCGCGTGAAGGAAACGGCGATGATGCAGAAGCACGCCGTCAAGAAGTACAGCGACAGCGCGGCCTGCCGGTGGGAGCCCTGGTACTCGGAAAGCATGCGATGGTGGATGTGATTGTCATCCGGCCGCATGAAGCTCTCCTTGCGGCGGATCCGGCGGATCACGGACAGCGCCACGTCCAACAGCGGCACCGCCAGCGCCAGCAGGGGCACGATGAAGGTGATGAGCGTGACGCGCTGGTAGCCCTCGAGGGCGAGCAGCGCGAGCGTGTACCCGATGAAGTAGGCGCCGGTGTCGCCCACGAAGATTCGGGCCGGCGGAAAGTTCCAGGGCAGGAAGCCCAGCAGCGCCCCCACCAGCACGACGCTCATCACCACCCCGGGCAGCTGACCGGCGTGCCAGGCGATCACGCCCAGCGTACAGGCGATGATGGCCGACACCCCGGTGCACAGGCCGTCGATGCCGTCGATCAGGTTGATGGCGTTCGTGACGACGACGATCCACGCGCCCGTCACCAGCCAGATCAACCAGGTCGGGAAGTGCCAGGTGGTGAGCGTGACCGGGTCGGTGATGTGGTTGATCTCGAAGCCCGCACCGATCGCGACGCCGGCGGCGACGATCTGCACGACGAGCTTGGTGCCGGCTCCGAGCCCCCAACGGTCGTCGATGGCGCCGATCGCGAGGACCAGGGTGCCCCCGACGAGCGTCGCCTCCAGGTGCGACTCGATGCCGAGGTCGGTGGCGAGCAGCAGCATCGCGCCGCCCAGTCCGACGAAGAAGCCCAGCGCGATGGCGAGCCCGCCCCAGAGCGGCATGTTCGAACGCCGGCTGACCTTGCGATCGTTCGGACGATCCACGGCGCCGATCGCCACGGCGAGCCGACCCACGATGGGCGTGGCGACCGCCGCGACGCCTAGCGCTCCCAGAAAGGCGATCGGCATCCACCAGAACGGCAACGGGGCGTCCTCTCGCTCAGGTGGCTCGGTAGTCGTAGCGGGCGGCTTCTTCGTGCGCGCCGTTCAAGAGCAGCCCGAGGATGCGCCTGCGGTCCAGAAGCTCGACCGCCTCGGCCACGTCCTGCCGCGGGGTCTGCTCGGCACGCACGACGAAGACGATCCCGTCGCACATTTCGGCCACGGTCTTGGCGTCGGGCAGCCCCAGCGTGGGCGGAAGGTCGAGGATGATGCGGTCGTAGCGCGACGAGAGATGGGCGAGCAGCTCGCGCATGGCCGACGACGCCAGCAGCTCCGCCGGGTTCGGCGGAACCGAACGCACCGGCAGCACCTCGAGGGTCGTGCCCTCGACGGGCACGATCGCCTCCTCCGGCATGGCGTCACCGCGCAGCACCTCGGCCAGCCCGACCTTCGCGTTCAGCCCGAGCGAGCGCCCCACGGTGGGGTCCCGCAGATCGGCATCCACCAGCAGCACCTTGGTCCCGACGCCCATGGCGGTCACCGAGGCCAGGCCGATGGAGGCCGTGGTCTTGCCGTCACCGCGCAGGGCGCTGCTCACCGCGATCGTGCGGACCGGATGGTCGGGATGCGCGGCCGCGATCGAGTCGATGCGCGCCCGCAGGGTCCGGAACTGCTCGGCCACGAAGGAGTCGGGCTGCAGCAGGGCGATGCGGCGCTTGTTGGCCGCCCCCGTGTTCTCGACGGCCTCCGCGCCGCGCCGGCCCGTGAGGCGGCTCCAGACCGACTTGCGATCGCCGCTCGGCGGCGAGGGCGCACGCGGTGCATCGGCCGTCCGCGCCGGCGCCGCCGTACCCGACGGCTCGGCCGCGGCCGGCACCGCCGACACGTCGCCGCGCCGTTCGGCACGCTGCTCTTCCGCACGCCGAAGCGCGTCGTAGACCTTACCCATCAGGCTCTCCCTGCTCGTCGCGATCCGAACAGCCCGAAGCGCTTGGTGCGCTTCGGTCCGGGCGACGCATCCATCGCCGGCTCGGGGGCCACCCCCTCGTCCAGCCCGAGGTCGTCTGCGACCTCGCGAATCTCGCCCGCGCTGAGCACCGCCTTCTCCCGGCCGAAGCCGAGCAGCAGTGCCCCGTCGCAGACGATGTTGATCAGTCTCGGAATGCCGCCGGTTCGGGCGTGGAGCTCGGCGAGGGCGGCCTTCTTGAAGATTCCCTTGCCGGTGTAGCCGGCCAGGCGGAGTCGCTCTTCGACGTAGTCGCGGGTCTCGCCCGGCCCGAACGGGCGCAGCGCATGGCGCAGCACGATTCGCTGGCGCAGCTGCCGCAGTTCGGGACGCGCCAGCATGTCCCAGAGCTCGGGCTGGCCCACCAGCATGATCTGGATCAGCTTCGACGTCGGCGTCTCGAGGTTCGACAGCAGGCGGATCTCTTCGAGCATCTCCGGCGAGAGGTTCTGGGCCTCGTCGACGATCAGGAGCGTGGGTTCGTCCTTCTCGAGTCGCTCGATCAGGAACCGGTTCAGCGTCAGCAGATACTCGGCCTTGGTCGTGCAGGGCTTTTCGATGCCGAACTCGTCGAACAGCATCCGGAAGAAGTCGAGCGGCTCGAGGCGCGGGTTGAAGATGAACGCCGAGAGCGTGTCGGGATCGAGCTGCGAGAGCAGCGCGTGGAGCAGCGTCGTCTTGCCCGTCCCGACCTCGCCCGTGAGCAGCACGAACCCCTTCCGCGCCTGGACCCCGTACACCAGGGTGGCGAGGCCCTCGCGGTGGGCGTCTCCGAGATACAGGAACGCCGGGTCGGGCGTCATCTCGAAGGGCCGGCGCAGGAGTCCGTAGAACTCGCGGTACATGGTGTCGCCCTACCCCTGCTCGGCTTCGGCGGCCGTTTCCTGGCCGCCGCCGAAGAAGTCTCGAATCGGGCCTGGGGCCCCATTGACCGTCCAGTTGCCCACCACCGCCGCCGCGATCATCACGCCAGCGAGCGCCGCACTGGCGAAGAGCGCGGTCAGGCGGCGTCGCCGTTGGGCGGCGCGCTCGGAGGCCAGCACCACCGCGGGGACCGAGGCGAGCACCGGGATCCGCAGGGCGTCCTGCAGCCGGCGCGCGTCGTGGTACGACGAGTCGGAGAACTCGAACACGAAGGCGAGACCCGCGCCGAAGAGCAGGCCCACCAGCAGACCCATGGCTACGATGAGGGGGCGGTTGGGCGAAACGGGCTCGAGCGGCGGATAGGCTGCTTCGAGCACGCGGAACTGCTCGCCCTTCTGGCGCCGTTCCATGTTCGCAGCCACGGCCGCATCGAGTCGCTTGTCGCTGAATTCGCGGAAGCTGTTGGACAGGAACTGATGCTCGCGCTCGAGCGCCGTGAGCCGCTCGATCACGCGCGGGGTCTCGCCGATCCGCTGCTCCAGGTCGAGCTGCAATTCGCGCAGCCTCGCGATCTCGGCACGCGCCGAGTCCGCGCGCAGCTCGGCGCGGTTGGCCTCGGCCATCGACGCCTGCTGCCCCGCGGAGAGTTCGACGTCTTCTCCCTCCTCGGCGCTCTCGATCTCCTCCTGCTCGGCCGCCAGCTGGGCGCGCAGCGCGTCGACCTCACCCTGGGCCGCGATGATGTCCGGGTGCTTGTCGGTGAAGCCGCGCGACCGGTACTCGTTGATGGTGAGCTCCATCATGTCCAGACGGCGGGAGGGGCTGGTCTCGGGCCGGGCATACTGCTCGAAGGTGCCCGTGGTGGCGCTCTGCTGGCGGAAGAAGCTCTGATCGCTCTCCGCAAAGGACAGGTCGCGCTGGGCCAGCCGGATGGACTCCTGCGTACGCTCGAGCATGCGGTAGTTCGACTCGAGGTCCTCGGGCAGCCGCCCGGCGTTCTCGCTCTTCACCGAGGCGATGCGGTCCTCGATGTCGGCGATGCGCTCGGCGAGCCGCGACAGCTCCGCCTCGATGAACTCGGACGTGTCGCCCGACACCTCGACGCGCTCCTTGATGTGCTGCTCGATGAAGTCGTTGGCCAGGCGGTTCGCCACATCCGCAGCCTGCTGGCGGTTCGCGTGGCGGAAGTGCAGCTGGAAGGTGTTGATCACGAAGTCGCGCCGCGGCCCGAGGTCTTCTTCGAGGCTGGGCAGCACCGGCAGCAGCACGATCTTCGAGCGCATGCGCTCGATGATCTGCTCGCGCGTGAGCTCTTCGGATTCGTCGGCATACAGGTTCAGGTCGTCGATCACGCGCGACAGGCGGCCGCGGCTGAAGATCTGCATCTGGATCAGGTGCAGACGGCTGTTCAGATCCTGTTGGGGCAGGCCCGCCTCGACGAGCTCCTCGGAGATCGACTGCGGCTCGACGAGCAGCGTCGTCGTCGCCTCGTACTCGTTGGGAAGCACGGCGGCGATGAAGATCGCGATCAGCCCGAGCGCGAGCGCCAGCCCCCCGATGAGCCACGCCCGGCGGCGCAGCAGCCGCGTCAGGTCGCTGATGTCGAATCCCTGTTCGATGTCCATGGCTTGCCGATGCTCCTAGAGACGAATGGGGTCGAAGCGGTACTCGATCCCCAGCGCGATGCGCCAACGGTCGCGCGATTCCGTTCGTGACGTGTCGCCGTCGAACTCCTGCAGCCGGTAGGAGGCCAAGGCGTTCAGGGCGACGTTGCGATAGAGCTTGTACCGGGCCGAGATCAGGACCAGGTACTGGTCTTCCTGGATGTCGGTGCTCTGGCGAAGCGTTCGAAGCGACTCGCTCCGGGCGACGTCCTGGAAGCTGCCCAGCACCGAACCGCAGACCGTGCTGGGACTGACCAGTCCGGCGAGCACGGCCTGGCCCAGCCCCGGAAGACAACGGTCGAGCCTCGCACTCGACACCTCGACGCCGGTGAGCGCCGCATCGCTCTCCTGGTTGCGGCGGACGTAGAGCATCCGCAACCGGAAGTTGAGCTTGCTGGTGGCGTCCCAGAAGACGACCGCGGAGAAGATGTCGGCCACCGTGCTCGAGCCGAACCCCGAGAACGCCGAGGCCGCCGAGCGGTTGTAGGAGAGCTCCCAGTTCCAGCGCTCGAAGACCTGGCTGACCGACGCCCGCGCGAAGTAGGTGAGGCTCAGATCGGTCGACTCGTTGGTGCCGCCCACCCGTCGGATCGTCTGGGTCTGCGTGGCGTAGACGGCGCGCTCGGTCCCGTTCAGGTTGGTGTTCTGGGCCGCGCAGTTCTGCAGCACCGAGAAGCCGTCCACCACGTCGCAGGACGACGCCGACACGAAGCTCGTGTTCGCGAAAGAGCCCTGGGTCGGAAACACCCGGAAGCCCTCGATCTGGTCCACGGTGTTGTTGACCGAGTCGCCGTCCACGATCGTGGGCCCGGCGGAGACCGAGAACCGCAGCGTCCGGGTGACCGTCCGGTTCCAGGTTCCGAAGAGGTTGTAGAAGCGCGTGGTGCGATCGGCCACGGCCCCTCGGCCCTTCACCTCCGACTGCGAGGCCGCCAGGCCGAAGCCGATCTGGTTGCGGGAATCGATCGCGCGCAGGTATTGCCCGGCCACGCGCGCAACGGTCGTGTTCTCGCGAACGCCCTCGGCGAACTCGTTCCAGCGGTGCGAAGCGTCGAAAGTGAGCGTGTCGATGGGGGTCATCCGCCAACTGGCTCGGGCGGTGAAGTCGTTCACCTTGCGGCGCCGGATGTCGGTGTCCGTCCCGCCCTCCGGGACGCCGATGTCCTGGCCGTCGGCGAGCTCCGCCTGCTCGAAGAAGTCCACGTTGTCGACGCGCGCGAACCGGTCGGTGACCTGCAGCAGGAGCTTGCGGGTGACCTGCCAGCTCGCCTCGCCGCGCACCACGTGCGACCAGCCATCCGCCTCGTTCTGGGTGATGTAGTGCCGGTAGTAGGGCTCGTAGTTGAACCGGAACTGGACGTCGCCTTCCGGCTTTCGGATGCCGATCATCGGCTGCACGCGAACCGAGTAGTCACCCTGCGGGTCGGTCTGCGTGCCGAAGACGTTGTTGTTGTACTCCACGCCCGCACGCGCGCCGAAGCGCACCTCGAGCCCGCGCGCCGAAGCGCCATCGGGCGACCCCACCCCCGCTGCCAGCAGGGCCAGCAGCGCGAGCGCGATCATTGCGGTGGGAGTACGGGTCATCAGTCCGAGACCACCACGGTGTCGCCCGGCCGCAGGATCACGTTGGTGCCGGGTGCCTTGCCCTTCACGTAGGCGTCGTAGTTGAACGTGTACTCGTTCTCCCCACCACCTTCGACGCGTCGGATGATCTTGATCTTCTTCTTGTTCGCGAACGGACTGAAGCCACCGGCCTGGGCCAGCGCGTCGGTCACGCGGGTGTCGGTGGCGAGCCCCAGCGGGCCGCTGCGCCCGACCTCTCCGATCACGTAGATGCGCTTGCTGTAGGTCTGCGTCACGACCACCGTGACGTCGGGATTGCCCACGAACTCCTCGAGTTCGCGCGCCACCAGATCGCGCAGTTCCTCGGCGGTCAGACCCGCGGCGTGGATGTCGTCCAGCAGGGGCACCGAGATCATGCCGTCCGGCCGCACCGGGACGTCCACGGACAGTTCGGGGTTCTTCCAGACGCGAACCGAAAGCACGTCCGATGCACCGATCACGTAGGGCGACGCCACCGAATGGGCCTCTTCGGGCGGCGGAATGACGGCCTTCCCCGAACAGCCGAGCCAGGACGGCGCGGCGAGCAGCAGGGCGCAGCCCACGGCGGCTAGGGTGATCCGATCGTTCATCTCGCTCGTGTCCCTCCAGAAGGAACGGTCCCCGGGGTCAGCGACCCTCGGACAGGCCGTTCTCCTTCATCTTGTAGAGCAGCGCCTTGTAGCTGATCTGCAGTCGCTCGGCGGCCTCTTTCCGGTTCCAGCGGGTCTGCTGCAACACGCGGCCGATCACGCGCTTTTCCGCCAGGCGGGCCGCGCGCTTCGAAATCGCCTTCAGGTCGAGTCCCTCGCCGTTGGCGAGGTCGGCGCCCAGCGCCTCCAGGTCGACGTCGCCGTCGGATGCCTCCTCCGCAGCCGGTGCATCGCGCACCGAGATCTCCTGGAGGACGGTCTGCTCGTTGCCCAGCACGATCATGCGCCGGATCATGTTCTCGAGTTCGCGCACGTTGCCCGGCCAGTGGTAGTGGAGCAGCTGGTCCATGGCCTCGGGCGACAGCTCCCGGGGCGGCTTCTTGTACTGCTCCGAGAACTTGCGCAGGAAGTGGTCCACCAGGATCGGGATCGCGCCCCCTCGCTCGCGAAGCGGGGGCATCACCACCGTGACGACGTTGAGCCGGTAGTAGAGGTCTTCGCGGAACTCGCCCTTGGCCACGCCCTCTTCGAGGTTGCGGTTGGTCGCAGCGATGATGCGCGTGTCGACCTGGACGTCGGCCTCGCCGCCCAGGCGCGAGAACTCGCCGTCCTGGAGCACCTGCAGCAGCTTGGCCTGCAACGCAGGGCTCATCTCCCCGATCTCGTCCAGGAAGATCGTGCCGCGGTTGGCGAACTCGAACTTGCCGAGCTTGCGCTTCTGGGCGCCGGTGAAGGCCCCCTTCTCGAAGCCGAACAGCTCGCTCTCCAGCAACTCCGACGGCAACGCCGCGCAGTTCACCTTGACGAAGGGCTTGGAACGGCGGCTCGACTGGCGATGCAGGGTGCGCGCGACCAGTTCCTTGCCCGTGCCGCTCTCGCCGCGCACCAACACGGTGATGTCGGTGTCGGCGACCTGCTCGACGATCTCCATCGCCTCGCGCATCTTCCCGTCGTCGGCGCCGTGCAGAAGCGGCTCGTCGCCCCCCTGGGCCCGGCCGCGCAGCTCCTCGACCTCTTCGCGCAGCGCGCGGGTCTCGAGTGCGCGCTGGAAGGCGAGTTCCAACTCCTCCACCTCGAAGGGCTTGCGCAGGAAGTCCGCGGCGCCGAGTTGCATGGCCTCGACGATGGTGCGGGCGTGCCCGTGCCCCGAGAGCATCACGACGGGAACGTCCGGGATGCGCTTCTTGAGCCGACGCAGCGTCTCCAGGCCATCCATGCCGTCGAGCACGACGTCGAGGGTGACGAGGTCCGGACGGACGTCGGACAAGCGCTCGAGCGCCTGTTCGCCACCTGACACCGACGTGACGTCGTAGCCCTGGCGCGACACCAACGCCTCGAGGTACTCGCGTACCCCGCGGTCGTCGTCGATCACCAGAACCCGAAACGCTTCGGACACTCAATCCTCCGAGCCCTACGCGGCACAGCACCGCGAGACACTGGATCGCCCCCGATCCGCATCTACCGCGCAAGGCACCTTTGGCGGTGCTTGTCGGACTGCCGGGGGAATCACCAAAGGCGGTTGTATGAAATCTGTTTCCCCGAGACGGAAGAACGTTGCCGCGAGGGAAGGAATCTTCCGTCGTTCGTCACAAAGGTTCAACCTCTGGGGGAAAAATGTTGCTCTTCCCCCCCGCACGGGTGAGTGGGCCGAGCCTCGAATCGGGTAATTTCCCTACCCACGCGGCTTGCTTCAGGTGAGGCCAGAAACACCCGATTCACTCGATTCGCGGAAGGTCGCCCGGCGGCCCGGCCTTCACGCGTCCTGCATGGTCAGAACCGGCCAACCCCGGTAACTTGCCGGGCTCCCGGGTGGGGGCCCGGACGTTCGCCAGCTCCCCCAGGGGCCCCCAACACGGCCCGTGGGCGAGCCCGGACGAGCCGAGTGAGAGACCGGGGCGGACTGCCCCGAAGCGCGGCGGCGCACGGAGGTGGCAGCGGTTGAGCGGCTCGGGCACGAAGCGGATCCTGGCGGTCGCCGGCGCGCGACCGAACTTCATGAAGATCGGCCCCCTGCTCCGGGAACTCCGAGACCGGCCGGGCTTCGAGACCTACCTGGTGCACACCGGCCAGCACTACGACCAGGCGATGTCGGGCGGCTTCTTCGAAGAGCTGGGCATTGCCGAGCCCGACGCGAATCTCGGCGTCGGCTCCGGCACCCACGCCTCGATGACGGCCGACGTGCTGCGGGCCATGGAGCCGATCCTGATCGAGCAGAAGCCCGACGCGCTGCTGGTGGTGGGCGACGTCAACTCGACGCTGGCCGCCACCCTCGCTGCCGTGAAGCTCGGCATTCCCGTCGCTCACGTGGAGGCCGGCTTGCGCTCGTTCGACCGCGGCATGCCCGAAGAGATCAACCGCATCCTCACGGACTCGGTCTCCCACTGGCTGTTCGTGACGGAGCCGGCGGGCGAAGAGAACCTCGCGCGCGAGGGCATCGACCCGACGCGCGTCCACCGCTCGGGCAACGTGATGATCGACACGCTCACTGCGAATGCCGAGAAGGCCCGCGCCCAGGACACCCTGGCGCGCCTCGGGCTCGAGGCCGGCGGCTATGCGGTCCTGACCCTCCACCGCCCCAGCAACGTGGACGACCCGGCGCACCTTCGCGCCCTGTTCGAGGCCCTGGAGGAGATCCACCAGCGCATCCCGCTGGTCTTTCCGATCCACCCGCGCACCGCGGCCGCGGTCGAGGAACGACTCGGCGGTCGCAAGCCCAGCATGATGCTCCTCCCGCCGCAGGGCTACCTGGACTTCCTCTGCCTGATGGCCTCGGCCCGCATGGTCCTCACGGACTCGGGCGGCATCCAGGAGGAAACCACCGTCCTCGGCGTGCCGTGCCTCACCCTGCGTGACAACACCGAGCGGCCGATCACCGTCGAGCAGGGCACGAACCGCCTCGTCGGCCGCGACCCCGAGACGATCCGCAACGAGGCCTTCAAGATCCTGGACGGCCCCGCACCCGAAGGTCGCGTGCCGGACCTGTGGGACGGCAGCGCCGCGCGCCGGATCGTGGACGTTCTCGAGAGGGACCTCGCCCGATGACGGCGTCGTTCCCCGGACAGGCCGACACCTCGGCCCCCGAGCGGGGTCGCACCCCGGTAGGGGCACGCCTCAAGCACGGTTGGCTCCTGATCGTGGCCCACTTCGGCGAGGTCCAGACGCTCCTTCTGGTGACGCTCGTGTACGTGCTCGGCATCGGACCCATGGGCACCGGGGCCGCGATCCTGCGGCGCGACCTGCTGGCCAAGCGCTCGCTCCGCCAGGACGGCAGTGCCTGGAACGACGCCGACACCGTGGTGATCCCCGACCTCGAACGCGCCAAACGGCTCTTCTGAGCCCACGGACGGAATCCGTGAACATCCTCGGCATCTCCTGCTTCTATCACGACTCCGCCGCCGCGCTGCTGCGCGACGGCGAACTCGTGGCCGCTGCCCACGAGGAGCGCTTCAGCCGCAAGCGCCATGACGCCGGCATCCCGGTGCGGGCCACGCGCTACTGCCTCGAAGAAGCCGGCCTCTCCATGGAGGACGTCGACCACGTCGTCTTCTACGACAAGCCGCTGATCAAGTTCGAGCGCATCCTCACCACCTACCTGGCGACCTTCCCGCGCTCGCTGCCGTCGTTCACCAAGGCGATCCCGATCTGGCTGAAGGAGAAGCTGCTGGTCCCGAAGGCGCTCGAGCGCGCCTTCGACTGGCACGGCGACGTGCTCTTCGCAGAGCACCACCAGAGCCACGCGGCCTCGGCGTTTCTCGCGTCTCCGTACGAGGAGGCCGCCATCCTCACCCTCGATGGGGTCGGCGAGTGGGCGACGACCACCCAGGGCGTGGGCCGGGGAAATCACTTCGAACTGACCGACGAGATCCGCTTCCCGCACTCCCTCGGCCTGCTCTACAGCGCGTTCACCTACTACCTGGGCTTCAAGGTCAACTCGGCCGAGTACAAGGTGATGGGCGCGGCGCCCTACGGCGAACCCCGCCACGTGGACACCATCTTCGAGCATCTCGTCGACCTGCGGGAAGACGGCTCGTTCAAGATGGACATGCGCTACTTCGCCTACGACTACGGCCTGACCATGACGAACAAGCGCTTCGAGAAGCTGTTCGGTCAGCCGCGCCGCGAGCCCGAGTCCGAGATGGAGACCTTCCACTGGGACATGGCCGCGAGCGTGCAGAAGGTCACCGAGGAGATCGTGCTGCGGATCGTGCGCAACCTGCACGCTCGCACCGGGTTGAAGAACCTGTGCATGGCGGGTGGCGTGGCGCTCAACTGCGTGGCCAACGGCCGGATCGTGCGCGAGGGACCGTTCGAGAACCTCTGGGTGCAGCCGGCGGCGGGCGATGCCGGCGGCGCCCTGGGCGCCGCGCTGTTCGCGCACCACTGCGTGATGGACCAGCCGCGAAAGTTCGCCATGGAGCACGCGTTCTGGGGCCCGTCCTACGGCGACGACGCCATCCGCCGCTTCCTGGACGATCGCGGCGCCGTCTACACCCAGCTCGCACCCGACCAGCTGGCGGGGGAGACCGCGCGCCTGCTGGCCGACCAGGCCGTGGTGGGCTGGTTCCAGGGCCGCCTGGAATGGGGCCCCCGGTCTCTCGGCAGTCGCTCGATCCTCGCCGACGCCCGCAACGAAGAGAACTGGAAGCGGGTCAACCTGAAGATCAAGTTTCGCGAGAGCTTCCGCCCCTTCGCGCCGGCGGTGCTGGCAGAGAAGGCGTCGGACTGGTTCGAGATCGACCGAGAGAGCCCGTACATGCTGCTCGTCTGCCAGGTACGCCCCGATCGGAAGGTCCCGGCCGTCACGCACGTGGACGGGTCGGCGCGCCTGCAGACGGTGAGCCGGGAGCAGCACCCGGTCTTCCACGAGCTGCTCGAGCGCTTCGACGAGCGCACGGGCTGCCCGGTACTGATCAACACCTCGTTCAACGTCCGCGGCGAGCCCATCGTGTGCACGCCCGAAGACGCGTACCTGTGCTTCATGCGCACGCAGATGGACGTCCTCGTCCTCGGGAACCACGTCCTGCACAAGAAGGACCAGCCCGAGCTCGTCGAGGACTTCGACTGGCGCGAGCGCTACGAACTGGACTGACCGGCGGGGCGGGACCCGCCGGGCCGAGGGAGCCCCGAAACGATGATGTCCCTGTTTTCCGAGCTGTGGGCGTTCATGCGCGTTCGCAAGAAGTGGTGGCTGGGCCCGATCCTCGTGACGATGGTGTTGCTGTCGGCGTTGATCGTCCTCACACAGGGATCCGCCGTCGCGCCCTTCATCTACGCCCTGTTCTGACCGATGCCAGGAGCGGGGCCCACCCCGGCCCCGGAGGGCCGCGGGACGCCTCTACACCGGGGCGAGCGCCGTGAAGATCCTCTTCCTGACCCACTACTACCCGCCCGAGGTGAACGCCCCGGCCAACCGCGTGCACGAACATGCGCGGGCCTGGGTGGCCGCCGGCCACGAGGTCACCGTGGTGACCGGCGTGCCGAACCACCCGCGCGGCAAGCTGTTCCCCGGCTACCAGAACCGTTGGCGGCAGGAGGAGCAGATCGAGGGCGTGCGCGTGGTGCGCACCTGGATGTACGTGACCGCCAACGAAGGATTCCTGCGTCGTACCGCCAACTACGTGCTGTTCGCGATCACCGGGCTGCTGGCGGGCCTGCGCGCGGAGCGGCCGGACCTGGTGATCGCCACCAGCCCGCAGTTCTTCTGTGGGCTCGCGGGGGCCGTCCTCGCCAAGCTGCGGCGGCTGCCGTTCGTCCTCGAGGTGCGCGACCTCTGGCCCGACTCGATCGTGCAGCTCGGCCAGGTCGAGAACCCGACCGTCGTACGCATGCTCGAGGCCGTCGAGTCGTGGCTCTACCGGTCCGCCGACGGCATCGTGGTGGTGAGCCGCGCCTTCCGCGACCACATCGAGGGCCGCGGCATCCCCGCCGATCGCATCGAGCTCGTCTACAACGGCATCGACCCGGCCAAGTTCCACCCCATGCCGCCCGACCCGGCGCTGCTGGCCGCCCACGGTCTGGAGGGCCGCTTCACCGTGGCCTACGTGGGCACCCTCGGCCTCGCCCACGGACTGGTGGGGGTACTCGACGCCGCCGAGGCCCTGGCCGGCTCCGGCGTGGCCTTCGTGTTCATCGGCGACGGTGCCGACCGCGGCCGGCTCGAAGAAGAGGTGGCGCGCCGCGGCCTCGAGGACATCCACTTCCTGGGGCTGCTGCCCCGCGAAGAGGTGCCGAAGTGGCTGGCCTCCCTCGACCTGCTTCTGGTCATGCTCCGCGACCTGCCCGTGTTCGAGACCGTGATCCCCAGCAAGATGTTCGAGTACGCCGCCCTGGAGCGTCCGTGGCTGATGGCCGCACCCCGCAAGGCCGAGTGCCGCCGGCTGGTGGACGAGGCCGGCGCGGCCCGGACCATCGATGCCGACGACCCGGTCGCCCTGGCCGAGGCCATTGCCGACGTTCGCGCAGACCCGGCGCGCGCGGCCGAGACGGCGACCGCCGGTCGCAAGTGGGTCGAGCGCGACTTCGTGCGCACGGAGCTCGCCGAGCGGATGCTGGGCTTCCTGGAGCGCACCGTCGGCTCTCCTCCGGGCGACGACCGGCCCGGAGCCGCCTGAGATGTGCGGCATCGTCGGATTCTCGGGCCGAGGCGACGCCGAACTGCTCGGGCGCATGAACGACGCGCTCGCCCACCGCGGGCCGGACGACGCGGGGGTCCTGCACCTGCCCAACGTGGGCGTGGGCCTGGGGCATCGGCGCCTCTCGATCATCGACCTCTCGCCGCGCGGTCATCAGCCCATGTGGGACGCCACGCGGAGCGTCGTGATCACCTACAACGGCGAGCTCTACAACTACCGTGAGCTTCGCGAAGAACTCGTGCGCGACGGGTTCCGCTTCCAGAGCGACTCGGACACCGAGGTGCTGCTCAACCTCTACCGGCGCGACGGCGATGGCATGCTGGGTCGGCTGAACGGCATCTTCGCCTTCGCGATCTACGACACCGAGAAGCGCGGCCTGCTGCTTGCCCGCGACGGCTTCGGGGTGAAGCCGCTCTACGTGGCGGAAACGCGCGACCGCGTGCTGTTCGCGAGCGAACTCAAGGCGCTGCTCCAGGACCCGGAGCTCGATCGCACCATCGACCCCGAAGCCGTTCGTGCGCACCTGCTCTACCTCTGGTGCCCGGCGCCGCACACGATGCTGCGATCGGTGCGCAAGCTCGAACCGGGCCGGGCTCTGTGGATCGAGAACGGCAAGGTCGTACGCAACCTGCGCCACTACGACGTGCCGGTCCGCGATGAGCACGAGCCGTTCACCGAGGCGCGCGCCAAGGCCGAGGTCGAGACCGCCCTGCGGCGCGCGGTCGAGCGACAGCTGGTGGCCGACGTCCAGGTGGGCGCCTTCCTGTCGGGCGGCCTCGACTCGAGCAGCGTCGTCGCCATGGCGCGTCAGGCGTTGCCTGGCGAGCGCATTCCGTGCTTCACCATCGGGTTCGAGGGCGGCGTGGCGGGCGTCGAGGGCATCACGGAAGACCTGCCCTACGCGCGCCGCGTGGCCGAACACCTGGACGTGGACCTGCACGAGATCCACGTCGGCCCGGAGATGGTGGACGAACTCGAGACCATGCTCTTCCACCTGGACGAGCCCCAGGCGGACCCCGCGCCGATCAACGCGCTGTTCATCGCACGGCTCGCGCGCGAGCACGGCATCAAGGTGCTGCTCTCGGGGGCCGGCGGCGACGACGTCTTCACCGGCTATCGCCGGCACTACGCGCTGCTCCAGGAACGCACCTGGGCGTGGCTGCCCCGACCCGCGCGCCGTGCCCTGGCGGCCGGCGCGTCGGCGCTGCCGCCGCGCGACGCCCTGCGTCGCCGACTTCGCAAGGCATTCGAATACGCCGACCTCGACGGCGACGCCCGGCTGGCGAGCTACTTCCAGTGGATCCCGCCGTCGCGGGTCGATGCCCTGCTGGCCCCGGCGCTGCGGGGCGCCCTCGGGCCCGACGGCCCCGAAGCGCCGCTGCTGCGCGCCCTCGAACGGGTGCCCGACGGGGCCCATCCGCTCGACCGCATGCTCTACCTGGAGACGCAGTTCTTCCTGGCGGACCACAACCTCAACTACACCGACAAGACCTCCATGGCCGCAGGCGTGGAAGTGCGCGTACCGCTGCTCGACCCCGACCTGGTCGACCTCGCCATGCGGCTGCCCATGCACCTGCGCCAGCGGGGACGCGAGGGCAAGTGGATCCTGAAGGAGGTCATGCGCGGGCACCTGCCGGCCGACGTGATCGACCGGCCCAAGACCGGCTTCGGCGCACCGCTTCGCCAGTGGCTGCGCGGGCCCCTGCGCCCCGTCGTGGACGATGTGCTCTCGCCCGCCTCCCTCGGGCGCCGCGGGCTGTTCGACCCGGACGGCGTCGCGGCCCTGGTCGCGGCGGACCGCGAGGAGCGCGTGGACGCCGCGTACACGATCTTCTCGCTGGTGTGCATCGAGCTCTGGTGCCGCATGTTCCTCGACGGCCGAACGCCCGCCGCCCCGGCGGCGGCCTCCAACCCCCTCACCCCGTAGCGCGGAGCCACCCTTGAGACAGATCCTTCAGAGCGGGCGCAGCGGCAAGCTGGTGCTCGAAGACGTTCCGGCCCCGCAGCCGGCGGCGGGACAGGTGCTGGTGCGAACCCGGTACTCGGTGATGTCCCCCGGTACGGACAAGCTGGTGATGGACTTCGCGCGCAAGTCGCTCGCCGCCAAGGCGCGCAGCCGCCCCGACCTGGTGAAGCAGGTGATCCGCAAGCTCCAGCAGGAGGGACCGCTCCCGACCTACCGGACCGTGACCACCCGTCTCGATGCCCCGCAGCCCATGGGCTACTCGTGCGCCGGCACGGTGGTCGAAGTGGGCGAAGGCGTGTCGCGCTTCGCTCCCGGCGACGCCGTGGCCTGTGCCGGCGCAGGCTACGCGAACCACGCCGAGCTCTGTGCCGTGCCCGAGAATCTCGTCGCGAAGGTGCCCGACGGCGTGCCGCTCGAGCAGGCCGCCTTCGCGACGCTCGGCGCCATCGCGCTGCAGGGCGTGCGCGTGGCCGACCCCAGTCTCGGCGAAGTCGCCGCCGTGATCGGGCTGGGCCTGATCGGACAGATCACCGTGCAGCTGCTGCGTGCAAATGGCTGCCGCGTGCTCGGCGTCGACCTCGACCCCATCCGCATCGAGCAGGCGCGCGCCCAGGGCGCCGACTGGGTGGCGTCGCCCGGCGAACTCGCCGACGGCTGGTCCAGCGCCGAGACCGAAGGCGACGGCGTGGACTTCGCCGTGGTGACCGCGGGCAGCGACAGCTCGGCGCCGCTGGCCCTGGCCGCAACGCTCTGCCGTCAGCGGGGCCGCGTCGTCGCGGTGGGCGCGACCGGCATGGACCTCGACCGGCGCACCTTCTACGACAAAGAGCTCGAGCTCCGCATGAGCATGTCGTACGGCCCGGGCCGCTACGACCGCCGCTACGAAGAGGTCGGGCTCGACTACCCGCGCTCGTACGTGCGCTGGACCGAGAATCGCAACCTGCAGGCCTTCCTCGGCCTCCTCCAGACCGGTGGCGTCGACTTCTCCGCCGTCGAATGCGAGACGCGGTCCTTCGACGATGTGGTGGCGGCCTACGAGCAGCTCGCCCGGGGCGAACGCCCTTCGCTCGCCGTGCTGTTCCGCTACGACGCCGAACCGGACACCTCGCGCACCCTGGCCCTGGGCAAGCCCGGGGCCGCGCGGGCCGGAAAGACGAACCCGGGCGTGGCCTTCCTCGGCGCGGGCAACTATGCCAAGGCGGTGCTGCTGCCTGCGCTCGGCGCTGCCGGAAGCCTGCGCAAGGTCGCGCTCGTCACCCAGACCGGACCGTCGGCCCGGCGCACGGCCGAGCGCTTCGGATTCGCGAGCTGCGGCACCGACCCGGCCGCCGTGCTCGACGACGCCGACGTAGACCTGGTCTTCGTGGCGACGCGCCACGACGCCCACGCCGGCCTGGCGGCACGCGCCCTGCGCGCCGGCAAGGCCGTGTGGCTGGAGAAGCCCGTGGGGCTCGGTCAGGCCGAAGTGGCCGAAGTCGCCGAGGCCGCGCGCGCCAGCGGGTCCCCGCTGGCCGTGGGCTACAACCGCCGCTTCTCGCCCCACGCGCGCGCCGTTCGAGACGCCTTCGCGTCTCGCCGCGGCGCCCTGGCCATCCAGTACCAGGTGGCGGCCGGCCCGCCCCCGCGCGGCACCTGGATCACCGACCCGAACGAGGGCGGCGGGCGCGTCATCGGCGAGGTCTGCCACTTCGTCGACCTGTGCAGCTTCCTGGTCGGGGGCGCGCCTGCTGCCGTCTATGCCCGCGCGCTCGATCGCGATCCGGAGCGCGACGACTCGATGGTCGCGGTGCTCGACTACCCGGACGGCTCGACCGCCACCATCTCCTACCTGGCCAACGCGAGCACCGCGATGCCGAAGGAGCGCTTCGAGGTCTCGGCCGATGGGCGCACCGCGACGTGCGACAACTACCGCGTGACGCAGATCGCCGGCAGCAAGGAAGGCGGCGCCAAGACGCTGAACCAGGACAAGGGCCAGGCCACCGCCGTGGCCGCGATGCTGAGCGCGGTGCGCGAGGGCAAGCCCTCCCCCTTCGACCTGTCGGAAATCGTCGCCACCAGCCTCACGACCTTTGCGATGCTCGAAAGCGCGGAGACCGGGCGCCGCGTCACGATCGACCCGACACCCGCTGCCGACGACGCAACACCCACGCCCGATGGACCCGAGCCTCGAAACGGGAAGCCCGAGGGCGAATGACGCGCACCCGGATCGTGGTGCCGTGCTTCGAGGAAGCACAGCGATTGGACGGCGAGGCGCTGTCGGGCCTGGTCTCCCGCGAGCCCGGGACGGACCTGCTGCTCGTCGACGACGGCAGCCAGGACGACACGCTCGCCATGCTGCGCGCCGTAGCCGCCCGCAACCCCGACCGCGTCGAGGTCCTCGCGCTCGCCCGCAACGTCGGCAAGGCCGAAGCGGTGCGCCAGGGCATCCTGCAGGCCCTCGACCGACCGGACACGGCCTACGTCGGTTACTTCGACGCCGACCTCTCGACGCCGCTGTCGGCGGTCGCCGACCTGCGCGGCGTGCTCGAGGCCGACGCGGCGCTCCAGATGGTGTTCGGATCGCGCGTGCTGATGGCCGGCCACCACATCGAGCGGGTGGCCCTGCGCCACTACCTGGGGCGCATCTGGGCCACCGTGGCCTCCTACCTCGTGGACTTCGCCATGTACGACACCCAGTGCGGGGCCAAACTGTTCCGCGCGAGCCCCTGGGTGCACTCGGTCTTCGCCACACCCTTCGTCTCCGACTGGCTCTTCGATTTCGAGATCGTGATCCGATGGATCTCGCTCAGCCAGGAAGACGATCGACCCCGGGCCCGCGACGTGGTGGTCGAGTACCCGCTCGCCGAGTGGGTTCACCGCGGTGGCGGCGCGGTGGGGCCCGCCGCCTACTTCCACGCATTCGCCGACCTCGTGCGGCTGCACCGCCATTACTATCCGGCAACCCGGGCGGCGGCCGAGACTCCCGCGCGCGGACCCGAAGCCGAAGAGCCCCCCCAATGCTGATCACCGGACGGCGCGCGGCCTCCCTGGCCGAGGCCATGGCGCACGCGCGACGCCTGGGCGCCCCCCACCTGCGGCTCGAGAACGCGCCGGCGCTCGCCAAGAGCCTGATCCGCCGGCCGGAGGCGTGGTTGTTCACCCGTGGCGAAGACATGCAGGGCGAGGGCGTGGCCGCAGCGATCCTGCGTCGTGGGCGCTTCCTCCGGAACCTCCACCTGCTGGCGACCCCACACCTGGTAGGGGGCGCACCCGAACTCGAGCGGATCCAGGACTTCGCTCGAGATCGCGGCGTGGCGAACGTCGCCATCGAGTGGTTCGGCGAGGCGGGCCCGGAACACGTCGCAGGCGAGACCTGGCGGCAAAGCCGACCCGTCTACGTCCTCGACCTGTCGGGCCCGGCCGGCGAAGACGACCTGTCCCGCCACCACCGGCGGCTGGTGCGCAAGGCCCAGAAGAGCGGCGTCACCCGCATCGACCAGGACCCGCGCAAGGCGGCGCTCGACCACGTGCGTCTCTGCAGCGCGTCGCTCTCCCGACGCGCCCAGCGAGGAGAGACGGTCGACGTGCAGGACCCCCTGCGCGGGCTCGGCCGATTCCTGGCCACGGGCCGCGCGTTCTTGTTGCAGGCCGGCCTCGACGGCACCGTGCTGTCGTCGAACCTCGTGGTGATCCTGGAAGACGCCGCCTTCTATCTGTCCGGCGGCACCGACCCCCGAGGCATGCAGCTCGGCGTCGCGCACTACCTGATGAACGAGCTGATCGATGCCGTCCGCGGCCTCGGCTGCACGAGCTGCAACCTCGGGTACACCGACGGTGAAGGCCTGGCGCGCTTCAAGGAGGGCTTCGGTGCGACCCCGCTGCCCGCGACGTCGATCGGCATGCGCTGGGACCCGCCGACCCGCCAGCTGGTGTCCGCCGCGCGCGGGCTGGTGACCCGGCTCGCCAACACCGCGTCGACCCCCGGGCCGGACTCCTGGCCGGAGGGCGCGCCGGGGACCCACCCGCCGACGTCGTGGCAGGTCGAACGCGGCGTTCCGGGCGTGGCCGCCCTGGCGTCTCCGTGGAATGCCCTCGCCCACCGGCCGGGTGCACCCCCGACGAACGACGCCATCTTCGTGGGCGCGCTCTGGAAGGCGATCGGTTCTCGGAACGACCGCGCCCTGCACGTGCACGGGCTGTTCGAGGGCGACCGCCTGCGGGGCCTGCTGCCGTTGGTGCGCAGCGGGGGCTGGCTTCGCACCTGGACGGACGTCTGGGACGTGCGCTTCACGCCCCAGCTGGCGGCGACGCTCGACGAGACCCTGCCCGGTCTCGGGGGGCACGCGCTGCAGCACCTGTTCGAAGGCGCCGACTGTCTCGAACTCCACCGGGCCGACGTGATCTCGGGGGGGCCGCGCCGGCTGCTCGACGCTGCGCGCGAGCGCGGGCTGCCCGTGGTCGTCGTGCCCATGGGCGGCGACGCCTACGCCCGGCTCGATCGCGCCTGGGAGGAGGTCCGTGCCGGCCTTCCCAACAGGCTGCGCAAGAACACCGAGCAGGCCATCCGCCGGCTCGAGCGAGACGGCGAACTCCTGGTCGAGCGCACCACCGATCGCGACCGCGTGGATGCACTGGTGACCGAGTGTTTCGAGCTCGAGGCGCTGGGCTGGAAGGCCACCTCGGGCTGGACGGTGCTCCACACCCCGGAGGCCCTGCAGTTCTACACCGAACTCGCGCGTGCGGAGCTCGAAGCGGGCCGCCTGGGCATCTCGACCCTGCGCCACGACGGCAAGCTGATCGCCTACGAGTACCTCGTGCGCAGCGACGACCGCATCGACCTGCTCAAGTGCTCCTACCACCCCGACTACGCAAAGCTGTCCCCGAGCAACGTACTGCGGTTCCTGATCTGGCAGGAGGAGATCGAGCGAGGCGAGATCCGCCGATACCACTTCGGCGGCACCTCGGACTGGAAGAAGCGCTGGTCTGCCGAGACCAGTGACCTGGTCTGCCTGCGCATCTACTCCGACGGCCTGCGCGGCCGGCTCGGCTACTTCGTGCGCGAGCAGGTACGCGAGTGGCTCCGCGAGATCGCCTGGGTGCGAGAGGCCGTCGCCGGCCTGCGCAACCGGGTCCGGTCCGCGACGGGGCGAGGCGAGACCGCGTCGCCGCGCTAGCCCGGCGCAGCTACCGGAACCGGGCGCGGAGACGTTCGCCCACCGTTCGCAGCCGCCGGCCCCAGGCCTCGAGGTCTTCGCGACGCGGAATGATGAGCGCGTTGATCTTGATGCCGGTGGTCTGCCGGAAGATCACCAGGATCAGGGCGGCCTCCACGAAATAGGAGACCGTGCTCGCCCAGGCTGCGCCGGCGACGCCGAGGATCGGGATCCACCAGAGATCGAGCACCAGGTTGAGCGGCGCGGAGATGGCCTGGGTGATGATGTTCGCACGCTGACGATCCACCGCCGTGAACCAGCGCGCCACGACCCGGTAGATGGTGTGGACGGCCATCCCGAACAGCAGGATGCGCATGGGCTCGACGGCCACGGCATAGGCCTCGCCGTAGAGCAGCGGGATGAGCCAGCCCGCGACCAACTGCAGACCGACCACCATCGCGACCACCACCGCGAACGACTGCCGGGAGACCCGCGCGACGAAACTGGCCGCCTCCTTGGGCGGAAGCCCGGCCAGCTCGGGGTAGAGCGCGCTGCCGACGGCCTCGGGCACGGTCTTGAGTCGGCCGACGACGACGGCCGCGATGGTGTAGAAGGCGACCAGGGTCGGATCGCCCGTGACGAAGGCGATGGCGAACACGTCGACCCGCTCGTGGAGCTCGCCGACGATGCCCTGGGCGTAGCTCTTCATGCCGAAACGCAGGTGTGCCCCCAGCTCGGCGCGTCCCGCACGCAGGGTGAGCCCCGTCTTGCTCAGGATGATGGCCACGAACACCAGGGTCGCCGCGCCCCGGGCCGCCACGGCCGTCGCCAACGCGGCGAGCAGCCCGCCGCCGGCGACCACCAGGGTGCCCACCAGGCCCGCCAGCACCAGCAGCTCGGTGCCGATCCGGTAGTAGTTGAAGAGGTCGAAGCGATCGATCGCGCGGGCGATGGCCGCGAAGTAGGCGCCGAGGAGCTGCACCGGAAACAGGCCCACCGCCAGCAGGAACACGGTCGATGGCGCGTCGTCGAGGAACCGCTCGGTGATGAAGGGCTCGGCGACGAAGCAGATGGCGATGCCCACGGCCGAGATCGTGAAAGCGGCAATCAGGGCGGCACCGGCCACCCGCGAGACCTCCGCGCGAGCACGCCGCACGCGGTAGATCGCCGCGTCGTGCCAGCCCATCAGGCCCAGCAGCAGCGCGACGCCGGCAAAGGTCGTGGCCACGGCGTAGAGCCCGCGGTCCTCGACGCTGAGCCAGCGGGCGAGCACCACGCTGGCGGCGACGCCCACCGCGATGTTGCCCACCCGGGTGGCGAGGACGCCGGCGGCGTTGCGTACGAAGCTCACGCGAGCCTCATCCTGGGCACCGCTCCCCCACGGCCGGTGTATACCAGTCCTGCGCAGGGGCTGCGACGAAGGCGTTCGCAGCGGCACTGGCCGCCTCCGAGCGATCTCCTACCGTTGGCCGCCATGTTGAAGTTCGGGGTCTGCGACGCGGACGACCTGCGCGCCCAGGACCTCGCGGGCCCGGGTTCGGACCGCAAGTTCATCGCCGTCTCCCTGTACGAGGACGTGGCGACCGGCGACGCGCCGGACCGCGACCTGCTGCTCGAGAAGGTCCTCGTACGTTTCGCCTCCCGGAACGCGAGCCTGAAGCGAACCCAGGCCAGCCGCTTCGAGGCCTTCGATACGACGCTCTGCGAGCTGCTGGCAGGCGAGCCCGCCGGCAAGACCTGGCGGGTCCACGACATGGCCGTTTCGGACGGCCGTACCACCGCCGACTTCTTCGAGCTGCTGACCGACCGCTGTGGCCTCTCGGTGTCCTTCCTGGCCTCGGACTACGCCCCGGACGTGGAGGTCGTGACGCATGCGTCCTCCCGGCTGCAGGTGGCGCGAGACCCCCGGACCGGCACCGTCCTCCAGGTGGTCTGGCCTCCCTTCGTCTTCAACGTGCAGAAGGGCGAGAGCCCCCTGCTCTACCCGCTCAACCACGCGATCCGGGCCTGGCTGCTGCGCACCCGCGTGCCGGATCTGCTCGCGCGCGCCGAACGGGGCGAAGCCGACCGGCGCACGGTCTGGCTCCTGCACCCCCGTTGCCGGGCGCTTCGCGACGGCGAGCCGCGCTTCACGTTCGAGCGCCGAGACCTGCTCGAGCCCGCCTCGGACCGCTTCGACCTGATCCGCGCGATGAACGTACTGAACGTCGACTACTTCTCGCCGGACCAGCACCGGCAGGCGCTGCGCAACCTGGCCGCGAGTCTGGTGCAGGGCGGCCTGCTGGTGACGGGCTCGAACGAGGACGCGGGCTCCACCGTGAATGGCGCCGTGTATCGCCGCACCGCGGGCGGGTTCGAACGCTGCGTGACCTCGGGAGAGGGCAGCCCCGTCGACGCGCTGGTCCTCGAGACCCGGGTGCCCGCCGATCCCCCGGGTCGGCACGCGCCCTAGCGCGCGCGCTCCTGCGGCATCAAGCCAACCCCCGGCCGGCCCGATACGAGAGCGAATCGCGCGCAGCCGGCGTCGCACGGTGTCGAGGGTGCCCCGCAGGACGGCTCGGGTATACTGCCCGGCTTCCCGGAACCCGGCCGGGAGCGCGATCTACGAGAGGGCCCTGATCCGATGACCGAGAAGCTCGCCCTCCACGGCGGCCCGAAGAGCGTCCCGAGCCAGCGACCCCTCACGCTCTACAAGCTCGCTCGTGGCGTGTCGCGATCGCTCGACCTGATGCGGATGCTCCCCCTCACCGCGCGGGGCGTGACGTCGATCAACGACGGCACCGGCATCGTCGGCCGCTTCGAGCAGGGCATGTGCCAGCTCACCGGCCGGCGCCACGCGCTCGCCATGAACAGCGGCACCGCGAGCCTGCACAGCGCCTACTTCGCAGTGGGCGTGGGCCCCGGTACCGAGGTGATCGTGCCCGCCTACACCTGGCACGCCAGCGCCACGCCGGTGATTCAGTGCGGCGCAGTGCCCGTATTCTGCGAGGTGGACGCCGAGACGCTCACGATCGACGTGGACGACGTCGAACGCCGAATCACCGAACGAACCCGCGCCATCTGTGTCGTGCACATCTGGGGAAACCCGGGCCCGATGGACCGGCTGCGCGAGCTCGCCGACCGCCACGGCCTCGCGATCATCGAAGACTGCTCGCACGCCCACGGCGCCAGCTTCAAGGACACGCCGATCGGCGCCTGGGGCGAGGTCGGTTGCTTCAGCCTTCAGGGCTCGAAGGTCGTCGAAGGGGGCGAGGCCGGCGTGGCCGTCACCGACGACCCGGTGCTCTACGACCGCATGTGCCTGCTCGGCCACAACGTGATGGTCAAGCGCGGACAGCGCGCCGACACCTTCGCCGACTTCGGCGACGTGAGCCTCGGCGTGAAGTACCGCCCGCACCCGGCGGCGATGTACCTGGCACACGCTTCGCTCTCACGCCTGGCCAAGCGCAACCTGCGCGCCGCGCGGACCTGGAAGTGGCTCTGCGAAGAAGTTGCGGACTGCCCGGCGATCCGGCCGGTGGGCCAGCACCCGGGTGCCGTGCGCGGTGGCTACTACGCCTACGTGTTCGAGTACACCGGCGAACAGCATGGCAGCGCAGGGACCGAGGCGTTCGTCGAGGCCGTGAAGGCCGAAGGCGCCCCCCTCGACCTCGACCAGTTCCGCGGCCGCCTACTCCACACCCTGCCGGTGTTTGCGAGCCTCGACCGCCGCGAACTCGGCGGCGGCTGCTACGACCCGACGCGGCCCTGGGAGGAGAACCTCGCCACGGGGTCGCTCCCGGTCTCGGAAGGCCTCGCCGACCGCCTGGTGCGCTTCCCCGTGCACCTCTACGCCATGCCCGAGTCCTACGTGCGCGGCTGCGGACGCGCCCTGGTGAAGGCCTTCGAGGGTCTCGCCGGCGCGGACTCCGGCCAGGAGCAGGACGCCATCGCCTCCGCGGCGCCGGCCGGCGCCTGAGCACCGGCTTGGCCGAGCGCACCTTCCTGGACCTCGCCAGGCGCCGCTGGCGCTGGCACGTGAGCGAGCCCTTCGATGCCAAGGTGCGCAGCCCGCTGCGCGCCCTGGTGAACGCCAAGCGAACCTATCGGCCCGTATTCGTCGCCGGCGCATCGGGCAGCGGCACCAGCCTGCTGGGTCTGTCCCTCGGCCAGCGCTTCGACGTGGCGGGGGTCATCTACGAGACGAACTTCCAGGTCGCGCGCACCTCCCACCTATACGTGCCGGAGATCGACGACTTCGCGAGCGTACGCGCCTACCAGGACTTCATGACGCCGACCGATGCCTGGACCCGCGAGGCCGGCCGGTCCGACCTGCTCGACTGCTACCGCCGCTACTGCTGGGGCACCTCCAACGTGGTGGTGGACAAGGGCCCGGACATCAACCTGCTGCGCGCGCGCTACCTGCTCGACTGCTTCCCCGATGGCGTCCTGCTGCTCATCTTTCGGGACCCGGTGGCCAACGTGGAAGGCCTGCGTCGCAAGTGGAAGCCCTTCGGTGCCGATCCGCTCTCCGAGACGATCCGGTTCTGGAAGGACATCCACGACTGCTGGCTCGACTGCGCCATCGCACACCCGGATCGGACGCTCGCCGTGGAGTACGAAGCGCTGGTCGGCGACCCCGACGCCGCGCTGGGCGAGATCGGCCGGCGCATCGGCCTCGACCCCGCGAAGGGTCAGCGTCGGCTCATCGAGAGCCCGAACGTGGAGGGCCAGGGCATCCGCAACGTGCGCGGCAGCCGCATCGGGTACGTGACCGACGCCAACACCCGCGCCCGCGAGCGGCTCGAACCGAGCGCCGTCCGGGAGATCGAAGACGCGCTGGCCGAGACCGAACGCGCCCTGCGCACCTCGGAGCACACCATCCGGGCAGAAGCAGGAGAAGCATGAGCGGGCCTCCCTACGGAATCGGCGTGATCGGCGCCGGCGACATCAGCCGCCTGCACGCGCTGGCCTGCCGGGGGCTCCCCGGTCTCGCCAAGCTGGTGGCAGTGGCCGACCTCGACGGCGAGCGCGCCGAGCAGGTTCGACGCCAGCACGGCTTCGAGATCGCGACGACCGACACGGCGGCGATGCTCGCGCGCGACGACATCGACGTGGTGAGCGTCTGCACCCGGCCGAATCTTCACGCGCGTCTCGCAGGCATGGCCCTCGAGGCGGGCAAGCACGTGCTGTGCGAGAAGCCGCTGGCCCACAACCTGCCCGACTGCGATGCGCTGATCGAGACGGCGGACGCGCACCCCGAGGCCCTGCTTTCGGTGGTCTACCAGTGGCGCAACGATCGCCACTTCCAGGCGCTCCGCGCCCTGGTCGACCGCGGAGATCTCGGCCGGCCGCTGATGGGCTCGATGGTGGTGCGCACCAACCGGGGTGCCGCCTACTACCAGGACGGCGCCGCCCGCGAGTCCTGGGCGCTCGACGGCGGCGGGGCGTTGATGGTGATCGGGATCCATCAGCTCGACCTGCTCACGACGATGTTCGGCGAGGCGGCCGAGTGCTCGGCCCGGATGGACACCTTCACCAAGCCCACCGAAGCCGAAGATTCCATGGCCGGCTGGATCCGCTTCAAGAGCGGTGCGCTGGTCACCCTGGCCTGCAGCGTCTGCGACCACGAGTCGAACTTCGACGTGACGGTACTCGGCGAGCGCGCGTCGGCCCGGCTGAACGGCGCGCGACGCGGACGCCCGCCGGCGCCGCAGGAATGCCGGCTCACGCTGCATGCCGCATCGCGTGGAGACCGCATGGCGCTTCGCGCCGGCCGCCTCGCCGACCTGCCCCACCGGCTGTCGGCACCGATCCTGCGATCGCGCGTCCGCCGCACCGCCGACCGCCTGCTGCGCCGACCGTTCGTGCCACCGACGTCCTGGTGGCATGGCCCCATGGTCGAGGAGTTCCTGGTGGCCGTCCGTGACGGTCACCCGGCGCCGGTGCCGCCGCGGCAGGCGCGTCGATCGGTGGAGATCGCGGCCGCGCTCTACCAGTCGGCACGCACCGGCGAGACCGTGTCCCTGCCGCTTCGCCAGGGCGACCCCGGCTACGACCACCTGCCCGAAGCCCCCGCGGTTCGCGCCGTCCGTTAGCGCCCGCCGGCGGCGCACAGGCGCTGGTAGAGCGCCAGGTAGTCCGCCGCCACGGTCTCGATGCGGTAACGCTGCTCCACCGTGGCCCGCGCGGCACGACCCATGGCGCGCCGCTCTTCCGGGTCGAGCGCCAGCGCGCGACGCAGGGCCTGGGCCAGGGCCTCGGGGTTCGAAGGCGGAACGCAAAGTCCGTTGTGACCGTCCTCGATCATCGAGGCCACGTTGCCCACCGTGGCCGAGACGCTCGGCAGGCCACTGGCCATGGCTTCGAGCAGGACGTTGGGAAACCCCTCGAAGATCGACGGCAGCACCAGCAGGTCGAGGTGCGCCATGAGCGCGCCGACCTGCTGAACCGGCTCGCAGAACGTGACGACCTCGGCGAGTCCGAGTTCGGCCACGCGGCGCTCGAGCATGGCCTTGTGCGCGGGCTCCCCCGTCACCCCGCCCACGAACCAGACCCGCAGCGTGCGGGTCGTCTCGGGGCCCAGCCGGTGCAGCGCTTCGAGCAGCGTCGCGTGGTCCTTCTGGGGCTCCAGGCGTCCCACCAGTGCCAGGTGTACGCGACCCGGCTCGAGCGGCAGCGGACAGGGCGCCTGCCGTCCCCGATCCCAGGCCTCGAGGTCGATGCCGTTGGGCAGGTAGTGGATGCGGTCGCGAGGCACGCCGAGCCCGTGCATGTCCTCGGCCATCGGCATCGCGTTCACGGTGACGGCGTCGGCCCCGCGGTAGGCGATGCGCTCGGCCAGGCCCTGTGCACGGCCCACGCCCAGGCGGCCGGCGCGCTCGGCCGAAACCAGGACGGGCCGCTCGGCGCGAGGCAGTCGCAACCGGGCCAGGGTGCACCAGAGCGCCGGCGCCGCGAGGAACGCATGGACGAGGTCGGGACGGGCTTCACGCATCCAAGCCGCAATGCGCAGGGGCAAACCCGCGTCGAAGCGGCCTCGCTTGCGCACCTGCACCACCTCGACGCCCGCTTCGCGAAGCCGATCGCCGAAGAAGTCGTGCGGGTGATAGACCAGTACCCGAGGCCTGGTTTGCGGGTCGCGCGCGAGGCACGCCGCCAGTTCGACCACCTGGCGTTGGGCCCCGCCGTGGGCGAGGTGGTCGATGGCGTAGACCAGACGCAACTCGACCTCCTTCTAGCACACCGGTATGCTCCCGACCGCGCTGCGGGGGGTGTCGGCGCGCGCATGGCCTCGGGCCACAGCCCGGCCCACGGCGGAGAAGCGTGCAGGACATGACCGGTCACGATGCAGGGCCCGTGAGCTACGTGTGCATGCCCGGATGCGCCTACACGGGCTCGACCCTGCTCGGGTTCCTGATGAACGCGCACCCCGAGTGCGCCTCGATCGGCGCCGCCACGGGCCTGATTCCGGACACCGATCTCGCCACCTACGCCTGCTCCTGCGGAGAGCGCTTCGCCGACTGCAGCTTCTGGAAGGGCGTCGCGGCGCGAACCGCCGAACTCGGCCACCCGGTGGACGTCTTTGCCACCGACTACTGGTCGACGAACTTCGCACCCACGGGCAACCGCTACCTCGACGCGGTGCTCGTGCGAAGCGTGCGCAGCCCGGCGCTCGAGCGCATTCGCGACCGCACCCTCGGCGCGCTGCCCCCCGTCCAGCGCATGGTCGACGGTCCCGGCTGGCGCAGCTGGGCCCTGGCCCGCGCCATTCTCGAGGCGTCGGGCAAGCGCGTCTTCGTGGATACGGCGCGCGACCACCAGCGCCCCAAGCTGCTGGCACGCCACCCGCAGCTCGACGTTCGCGCCATCCATCTGGTGCGCGATGCGCGCGCCAACACTTCGAGCATCCTGAAGCACGGCACCACCACCGACCTGGCCGAAGCCGCGAACATCTGGCGGCGCGCCAACGAGTCGGCCGATGCGGCGCTCCGGGAACTCCCCGAGGACCGTCGCCTGCGCATCCGCTACCACGAGCTGTGCGCCGACCTGCAGGGCACCCTGGACCGCATCTCGGACTTCCTGGGCGTGGCGCGCGCGCAGGTCCCCGAAGATTTCCGGGCCGTGAGCCACCACATCATCGGCAACGAGATGCGACTGGGCGGCGCCGGCGAGGTTCGCGAAGACGTGTCCTGGAAGAGCCGCCTGTCGGACGCCGACCTCGAGGTGATCGCCCGGGTCGCCGGGCCCGCCAACCGCCACTTCGGCTTCGACTGGCCCTAGCCGGCCAGGGAAGGAAGCCCCGGTCAGTCGGGGCGGAGGCCGGTGTCGCGGATCTTCTGGAGCAGGGTCTTGTAGCTGACCCCGAGGATCTGCGCGGCCTGCTTGCGGTTCCACCCCGTTCGCATCAGCACCTGTCCGATGGCCTCACGCTCGGCTTCGAGCGCCGCACGCCGGCCCACCTCGCGAAGCGGCAGGGTGCCGGCGGACCGCTCGACCTCGTCGAGCAGCTCGCGCAGCGCGCCGCCCGGGGCCTGTCCCTGGGTGTCGCCGCGCAGCAGTTCCTGCATCACGGCCTCCTCGCTGCCGAGCACCACGATGCGCTTCACCAGATTCTCGAGCTGCCGCACGTTGCCGGGGAACGGGTAGCGCTCGAAGACGTGCTGCAGCTCGCGGCTGAGCTCGGGGCGTGGGCGGCCATACCGCGCCGCCGAACGCGCGAGGAAGTGATCCACCAGGCCGGGGATCTCCTCGCGCCGTTCGCGCAGGGGCGGGATGGCGACGTTCACGACGTTGAGGCGGAAGAACAGGTCCTCCCGGAACCCGCCGCGCGCCACCATCTCCTCGAGCGGACGGTTCGTCGCACTGACGACGCGCACGTCCACCTGGATTTCCTGGTTGCCTCCCAGCCGCGAGAACGTGGCGTCCTGGAGGACGTGCAGCAGCTTGGCCTGGGCCGCCGGACTCATCTCGCCGATCTCGTCGAGAAAGATCGTTCCGCCGTGGGCGTTCTCGAACTTTCCGGCCCGCCGTGCGGTCGCGCCCGTGAACGCGCCCCGTTCGTAGCCGAACAGCTCGCTCTCCAGCAGCTCGCCCGGCAGCGCCGCACAGTTCACCTTGACGAAGGGCTCGGCGCGCCGCGACGAGGTCTCGTGGATGGCGCGCGCCACCACCTCCTTGCCGACGCCGCTCTCGCCGTGGATCAGGACCGTCACGTCCACGTCTGCGATCTGCTCGAGGATCGCCGTGATCTCTTCCCAGGCGGGACCTTCGAAGCGCGGGCCGGCCGGACCGGAGACCCCCTCGGCCGCGGGGCGCGCTTTGACCCGTTCGAGCAACGAGAGCAGCTCTTCTTCGTCGAAGGGCTTGTTCAGGAAGTCCGCGGCCCCGGCACGCATGGCCTCGACGATGGTCTCGGCCTTTCCCACCACGGAGAGCATCACCACGGGCAGCTCGGGAGCCAGCGCCCGGATGCGGCGCAGCGTCTCGAGCCCGTCCATCTCGGGGAGCATCACGTCGAGCAGCACCACGTCGGGGGCGAGGCCGCCTTCGATCAAGCCCAGGGCGCGGCGACCATCGGCCGCCGTATCGACCTCGTAGCCGCAGGTTCCCAGCAGGCTCGCGACGAAGCTGCGGATGCCGTCGCTGTCGTCGATGAGCAGCACGCGCGCCAGCGGCGCTGCGGTCTTCGCCTCAGCCACCGGCGGCGACCTCGGGATCGCCCGTGCCGGCGGGCGGCGTGGACGCCGAGTCGGCCGTGTCGGCGGGCAGCGTGAATACGAACTGGGCACCGCCTTCGGGTGCTTCGCCCACGCGGATGGAGCCGCCATGGGCCTCGATTGCGCGGCGGCAGATGGCGAGCCCCAGACCCAGCCCTGCCCCGCGGTTGCGGCCCTCGCCGCGCACGTAGGGCTCGAAGATGCGCTCGCGATCCTCGGGCGGCACGCCTTCGCCGTCGTCGCAGACGGCCACCTCGATCAGGCCGTGCTCTTCGGCCACGCGGCTGCGGACGTACAGGACGCCGCGCGGGCGGCCGTGCTTGAGCGCGTTTCCAAGCAGGTTCGCCATCACCTGCTCGAGGCGTACGGGATCGAAGCGCGCGCGTCGGGCCTCCGCATCGAGCTCGATCTCGATCTGCTGACCGCGCTCGTTGGCGAGGGGTCGCAACCAGTCGACCACGGAGCGCACGGTCTCTTCCAGGCACCCCGGCGACAGCCGCACCGGCCGGGCCTCCGAAGCCGCGGGGTGCGCATCGACCAGATGGGTCACGAAGCGGGTGAGTCGCTCGCAGCTGCGCGCGCTCTCTTTCAGGTACTTGCGCTGGTCATCGGTGAGCGGCCCGGCCTGCTCGGTGAGAAGCAGCCGGACGAAGCCCGCCACGACGGTGAGCGGCGTCTGAAGCTCGTGGCTCACCACCGTGAGCAGCTCGTCGCGCTCGCGCGCCGTGGCGCCCAGGCGCTCGGCCTGCTCCGCCAACTCCTGCTGGGCATCCCGCAGCCTTCGGGCCAGTTCGACGTTCTCCCGCGACAGCCGCCGGCTGGCACCGAGATCGCGGATCTCGAACTCGCCATCGCCGAGCGCCCGCACCTCGACCGGCGTGCGGCTTCCGTCGTCGCGGACCAGATCGCAGGCAAGCGGCGCCGCCGGGTCCGGGGCCTCTCCGCCCAGCCAGTCCGGCAGCCCCGCGCCGGCGTCGGCCACGAAGGCATCGGGGCTCTGCCCGACCAGCGCCGCCGGATCCGTACGCAGGAGCGCTGCCAACGCCTGGTTGGTCCAGGTGATGCGCCCGCTCTTGCAGCGGAGGAAGGCTGTGGACGAGGCTTGCGCGAGGGCCATGCGGCGAACTCGCCTCCCCTGGGGACCAAGCAGGCCCGGACGGGCCGCGTGGTATGATTCCCTACGCTTTCCGGGCATCTGCCGGCCCGGCACTCCCTTCATCGACGGGGCCGAGGACCCACTTGAACCTTGTCTTCCCCCCGGGACGAAGCCCAGGATCGGATTCGCACCCTGGTCGCGGAGCTTCTCCGCCACCGGCGCCTCTATTACCTGGAGGACGCCCCGGTTATCAGTGACGCCGAGTGGGACCTGAGGTTCCGAGAACTTCAGGATCTCGAGCAGAAACACCCGGATCTGCAGCTCCCCGACTCCCCGACCCAGACCATCGGCCCCCCACCATCCGAGGGGTTCTCGTCGGTGGCCCATCGCGTGCCGATGCTGTCGCTCGACAACGCCATGGACGCCGACGAGATGACCGCGTTCGACGAGCGCGTGAAGCGAACCCTCGACCGCGAATCCGACGTGGTCTACCTGGGCGAGCCCAAGCTCGACGGCGCAGCGGTGGAGGTCGTCTACGAAGCGGGCCGACTCGTGGTGGGCGCCACCCGCGGTGACGGCCGCACGGGCGAAGACGTGACGGCCAACCTTCGCCACGTGCAGGGTATCCCCGCGACGCTCGGCGACGCCCCGCCGGTGGTCGCCGTCTACGGCGAGGTGGTGCTGCCGCTGCGCGCCTTCGCCCGCCTGAACCGGGTACGCACCGAGCGCGGCGACGAGCCCTTCGTGAACCCGCGCAATGCGGCGGCCGGTGCGCTGCGGCAGTTGCACCAGATCGACGTGGACCGCCTGCGCTCGCTCGAGTTTCGAGCCTATGCGATCGGGCTGGGTGCCGAGGAGGCGCCGACCCAGTCCGAGCAGGTCGAGACCCTGCGCGAGCTGGGCTTCCTGGTCTCCTCGGACGTCGCGCCCCACGACCCGCTTTGCCGCACCCTGGAAGAGGTCGAGGCCTACTACGAAGCGCTCCTGGCCGAACGCGGTGCGCTTCGGGTGGAGATCGACGGGGCGGTGTTCAAGGTCGACGACCGCGCGCTGCAGCGAGACCTGGGCGCCCTGTCGCGCGCGCCGCGCTGGGCCGTGGCGTACAAGTTCCCTCCGCACCAGCAGCACACCCGGGTGCTCGACATCTTCGCGAGCGTGGGCAGGACCGGGGCGCTCACCCCCGTGGCCAAGCTCGAGCCCGTCTTCGTCGGTGGGGTCACCGTCTCGAACGCCTCTCTCCACAACCAGGACGAGGTGGACCGCAAGGACGTCCGCGTGGGCGACACCGTGGTGGTGCAGCGCGCCGGCGACGTGATTCCGCAGGTCGTGGCCGTCGTGAAGAAGCGGCGACCGCGCCGCACCAGGCCCTACCGGTTGCCCGACGCCTGCCCCGTCTGCGGCAGCGAGGTCGCGCGCCCCGAGGGCGAAGTGGTGGTGCGCTGCCCCAACCCCGCCTGTGAAGCCAAGCTGCGAAACCGGCTGCTCCACCTGGCAGGCCGCGGCGCGTTGGACGTGGACGGCCTGGGTGAGAAGCTCGTCGAGCAACTGCTCGACGCCGACCTCGTGCGGCATCCCTCGGACCTGTTCACCTTGTCGCGTGAGGCACTGCTCGAGCTCGACCGGATGGGCGAGAAATCTGCAGACAACCTGATCGCCGCGCTCGAGCGCGCCCAGCAGACGACGCTGTCGCGCTTCTTGATCGCCCTGGGCATTCCCGACGTGGGCGCCGGCGTTGCCGAGCTGCTGGCACGACGCTTCGGCGACCTCGACCCCCTCATGCAGGCCTCCGAAGAGGACCTCACCGCCATCGAGGGCGTGGGGCCGATCATCGCGGAGAAGGTCGTGCAGTACTTCGCCGAGGACGCGCACCGCGAAGAGGTCGCAAGACTGCGCGCGCGGGGCGTCCGCTGGGACGTGACCGACCCCCAGAGCGCGGACGAAGTCGTGGGCGGCCCGCTCGCGGACAAGACCTTCGTCCTCACGGGCACCCTCCCCTCGCTCTCGCGCAACGAGGCCAAGGCCCGCATCGAAGCCGCAGGCGGCAAGGTCACCGGACAGGTCTCGAAGAAGACCGACTACGTCGTCGCCGGCGACGCCGCCGGCGGCAAGCTACGCAAGGCCGAGGAGCTCGAGATCTCCGTGCTCGACGAAGACGGACTGCTCGAGCTGCTGGAAGCGCCTGCGGAAGAGACCTGAATCGCGCCGGACTCAGGCCAGGCGCACCGACCAATCCCCCGCCGAGAGCGGGCCGGCCTCGCCCACGAGGACGGCCCTCAGCACCTCGCGCCCGAACTCGGGGTAGTAGGGGCGCCGCACGATCTCCCAGCGGGCTTCGCCGGGCAGCGTGACTTCGAGACGACCGCCGTCGGGCAGCGCCAGTCGAGCGACGTTCGCGTCGAGCACGGGTTCGAGCCCGGGGGCAAGCGGCAGGTGCAGGCGAGCGCGAGCTGCGGGGGCGTCGAAGTCGTCGCGAATCGTGACGGCGCCCTCGGTGACCTCGAACCGACGCCGGTGCAGCACCTCGGGCGTGGCCCAGCCGGCGCAGACCGCCTCGAAGACCGTCGGCGGGTCGGCGTGCACGATGCCCACGTCGGGCCGGCCGCCCACCCGGTGCGCGGCCCAGACCTCCGCCTGCTCGTGACCTTCGACCTCCACCGTGGCATGGGAGCGCGTGGCCCGGGCGATGTCGCGCCGCGTTCCCGGCAGGTACTCGCAGACGCCGGTATCGGTGACGACCCGCTGCCCCGCTACGGAGAGTTCGAACGAGAGCGCGTCGCAATGGGCATGGCCGGGCTGGTAGCTCGGCGCAGGTGGAGCGGCCGTCGCGATCAGGACGAAGGGCCCGGCTTCGAGCCGGACGAAGCCGGCGTTGCGCAGCAGGCCCGCGGGCTCGGGCGCTCGCGGCTGCAGCCCAAGGGCCTCGCCCTGGTTGGCCAGGTCGGCCGGCGCGTGCGCGATCCCGAAGGCCGCGTCGCCGAACAGCGCGATCTCGCCGTCGGGATGGGTCACGACGGGGAGCGCCCCCAGCATGCGTGCGGCCACCTCGGCCAGTGGCCCGCGCACGGACTCGGGCAGGCGCCCACTCGCACCCTGCGCCGAGGCGTCCGCGTCGAGAATGTCGAGCAGGTTCTCGAGCAGCAGCGCGTGGTACATGGGGCTGCGCTCGTAGTGGAGGCCGTCGCGGCCCACCTGCTCGGCGAGTTCGCTCACCAGCTCGGGGGCGTGGGCCAGCCACCCGTCGGCGAGCGGGCCGCGCATCGCCACGCCACCGAAGACCAACGCCAGCAGATTCCACAGGTAGTGGTTGGCAAGGATGTGGGTCTCCGGGTGCGCGGCCACGGTCTCGAGGCTGGACGCCAGCGCCAGGCGAACGCCGGCCGTGTCGGCCTCTCGCGGCAGGGCGCCGGGCGTCGTCATCATCTTGATCCAGGAGATCGCGCGCAGGCTCGAGACGAAGGGCCCCCAGCCCAGGGCGGTGGGGCGATCGTCGTGGTACGTGACCCAGCTCTCCAGCGCGTCGAGCCGGGCGCCGGCCGGGGCCACGGGGTCGCGCGCCCAGTCGAACTGGTGCAGATGGAACGCGAACAGCGGCCCCTCGCGCGCGAAGGCCCAGTCGATCCCTCCGGCGAACGAGACCTCGCGACCGATCAGCTCGACGCGGGCGCCCCCGTCCCAGCGCGCGTGGGGCGGCGGCGTCAGCCACGGCACCTTCGGCGCTTCGAAGCCCGGCTCGGGCGGCGGGCCCGAAACCGCGACCCGGCGCGCACCGCGACCGAGCGCATGAGCGATCTGCCCGCGGACCTGCGCCGGTTTCAGGTACCAGAGCGTGCGGGCGAACGTGGGCAGCCGCCGCGGGGTCACGAGCCATCCTCGCGCTCGCCGCGAAGCGCCAGGGCGCGCGCGTAGACGGTGCGGCGAGACAGGCCCGCCAGCGGCGCCAGATCCGAGGCGATCTCCTTGGCCCCCTGCCCCTCTGCCAGCCGTGACGCGATCTGCGCATCCAGCGCTTCGCCGTCGAGTGCGGGCTCGGGCTCGCCGCCGCCGACCACGACCGTCACCTCGCCGCGGGCGCCGTCGGCGAAGTGCTGCGCCAGCTCGCCGAGCGGTGCACGAACGACCTCCTCGTGCACCTTGGTCAGCTCGCGCGCCACGGCCGCGGGCCGGTCGCCGAGCACCTCGCGAAGCGCCTCCAGTGTTCCGGCCAGCCGACGCGGGGATTCGAAGAGCACGAGCGTCTCGGGGCGACCCACCCAGGCCCGAATCCAGCGATCGCGCTCGCCGGCGCGGCGCGGGACGAAGCCGAGGAACGCGAAGGGCACGACCGGAAGGCCCGACGCGGCCAACGCCGCCAGGCAAGCGGACGGCCCGGGGATGGGTACCACCGCATGACCGGCCTCGAGCACGCTTGCGACCACGCGTTCGCCGGGGTCGGAGACCTGCGGCGTCCCGGCATCCGAGACGAGGGCCACGTCGTGGCCGGCCTCGAGCGCATCGAGCACCTCGCCCGTGCGCGCCGCCTCGTTGTGCGCGTGCAGTGCGCGAGGTCGGGCGTCGACCTGGTGACGATCGAGCAGCACCCGGGTGCGTCGCGTGTCCTCGGCCAGCAGCAGGTCGCAGCTTCCCAGCAATCGCAGCGCGCGCAGCGTGACGTCCTCGAGGTTTCCGATCGGCGTGGCGATCACGTACAGGCTGCCCACGCCGTCCTCGTCGTTTCCCAGAGACTCGACCTCGTGGTGTCCAAGATGACCTCGACCTCTCGCCCACAGGGTTCCGCTAGCCTGGGTCCACGCCCCGGTCCCGCGGGAGATGGCATGACGGACCGAAGGACCGAACCGCGCCGGCGGCTCGGTGCATGCGGCGAAGCCTGCGCCGCGAACTACCTGCGCGCGCAAGGCTACCGGATCCTCGCGCGCAACGTGCGCGCCGGCGGCGTGGAGATCGACCTGGTGGCCCGCCGGGGCCTGCGCTGCGTGATCGTCGAGGTGAAGACCCGGCGCACGCGCGGGGCGGGGCTGCCCGAAGAGGCCGTCGATGCGCGCAAGCGTGCACGCCTGGTCCGCGGGGGCGCCGCCTGGCTGCGCGAGCACGGCTGGCCGGGCGCCCGACTGCGCTTCGACGTGGTGGCGGTGGAGCCCGGCCCTTCGGGATCGCTGGCCGCGCGGCACCTCGTCGGAGCCTTCGACGCGGGTGACCTCTGAGCTAGTGTGCCTGCCGCGGCGACCTCGCGAGGCTCGCAAAGCGGAGACCGACAAAGCAGGCATGGGCGAACCGAAGCGCGTAGACAAGCCTTGGGGCCATGAGCTCCTGTGGGCGCACACCGACCGCTACGTGGGCAAGATCCTGGTCATCGAGCCGGGCCACCGCCTCTCGTTGCAGTACCACGAGCGCAAGGACGAGAGCATCCTGGTGCTCTCGGGCAAGCTGCGGCTGCTGCTCGAAGACGCAGCGGGCACGCTCGAGACCGTGACGCTGGCCGCCGGAGAAAGCCGGCGGATCGAAGCGGGTCGAAAGCACCGATTCGAGGCGGACGAGCGCGTCGAGCTGGTCGAGGTCTCGACCCCCGAACTCGAAGACGTGGTCCGCCTCGACGACGACTACGGTCGCGAGGAGTCCTAGCGAGCCTGCGCGGTCGCCGCTTCCAGCGGAAGCGCGGCGGTCGCGTCCGTTCGGGTCGCGCGACCCCTAGGACTTGTTCTCGGCCTCGGTGGCCTCTTCGGCCGGCGTCTCGGATGCGTCCGGCACCTCGGATGCGGCGGGTGCCTCGGGCTCCGGAGCCTCCAGGGCGGCCTGCTTCGCGGCCTCGGCGTCGGCCACGGCGGCGGCGGTGCCGGCCTGGGCGTCGGCCTCCTCCTCGGAGACCAGCGCCGACAGGTCCCGCAGCTTCGAGCGCAGGCGTGCCTTCTTGCCGCGCAGCTCGCGCAGGTAGTAGATCCGCGAGCGGCGCACGTGGCCGCGGCTCTTGATCTCGACCTTCTGCACGGCCGGCGACTCGATCGGGAAGATGCGCTCGACGCCCACGCCGTAGGAGATCTTCCGCACGGTGAAGCTCGCCGAAGCGCCCCCGCGGCGGCGGCGGAGTACGACGCCCTCGAAGATCTGCGTCCGCTCCTTGTCGCCCTCGCGGATCTTCACGTGCACCCGCACGGTGTCGCCGGCCCGGAAGGGCGGCAGGTCGCGGCGGCGGGGCTCGCGTTCGATCACGTCCACGCTGTTCATCGTTCGTCTCCTCGCGGGGCCAGGTCCGGCCTCCGCTCTCGTGTGCGCTTTCGTGCCCGCTCGTCTCGCCAGCGGGCGATTCTGCCATGGTCGCCGGACCGAAGCACCTCCGGAACGGCCTGGCCCCGCACCTCGGCGGGGCGTGTGTACTGGGGGCCCTCGAGCCTCCCCTGCTGGAACGTCTCGGTGGCGAGCGACGCCGGGTTGCCGAGCACCCCGGGCACCAACCGGGCGGTGGCCTCGATCACGGCCATCGCCGGAATCTCGCCGCCCGAAAGGACGTAGTCGCCGATCGAGATCTCTTCATCGATGGCCAGGTCGATCGCTCGTTCGTCGACCCCCTCGTAGCGTCCGCAGACCAGCACCAGATGGCGCTCCCGGGCCAGCTCTCGCGCCCGGTCCTGATCGAATCGGCGGCCCTGGGGCGAGAGGAGGACGACGCGGGCCTCGCGTCCGACTCCTTTCGGTCCGGCCAGGGCCTCGACCGCCTCGATGATCGGCTGGGCCTTCATCACCATGCCCGGCCCGCCCCCGTAGGGCTCGTCGTCCACCTTGCGGTGCGGATCGTCACACCAGGCCCGCAGGTCGTGCGCCTCGAGTTCGAGGGCGCCCTCCTCCCGGGCCAGGCCGATCACTCCCGTGGTGCGGAACGCGTCGAAGAGCTCCGGATGGATCGAGAGGACGTCGATCCGGAGCATGGCTGGTTTCCTCCTCTTGGGTCGTTCGGTCGGGTTCCTCTGGGTCCGGGGGACCTAGTTCGCTTCGGGCTCGAAGAGACCGGGCGTGTCGTCGACGACGATTCGGCCAGCTGCGGGTTCGATGGCGAGGATCGCTGGGCCCGCCGTGGGCACGAGGCGCCTACGCCCTTCTGCATCGATCACCACCAGCAAGTCGTGGGCTCCGGTCTCCCAGAGCTCTCGAACGCGCCCCAGGTCGGCTCCAGCCTCGGTCTCGACCCGGCATCCCACCAGCTCGTGCCAGTAGAACTCCCCGTCGGGCAGGGTCGGCAGCACCGAAGCGTCCACCAGGACCAGGCGACCTCGCAGGGCCTCCGCGCCGTCGCGGTCTTCGATGCCCACGAAGGAGAGCCGCACTTCGCCCTGTCTTCCCGGACCTCCTCCTCTTACGTCGAATGTGCGTGGCGCGGGATCCGATCGACCGCGCTCGGGGTCGGCCAGCGCCACACGCTCGGCCGACAGCAGGTTGTCCGGACCGTCTCCGAGCCAGCGGACGCGCACGTCCCCGCGTACGCCGTGCGCGCCGACCACACGGCCGACCACGACGGCCGCCAAGACCTAGTCCACGATCTCGAGCTTCGTGTCGCGGCCGTGGCGCGACGCGCCCAGCACGGTGCGCAGCGCCTTGGCGACGCGCCCCTGCCTTCCGATCACGCGACCGCGATCTTCGTCCGCCGTCTCGAGCTCGATCATCTCCCCGTCGTCTACCACGTTGGCGCGGATGTCGTCGGGATTGCTGACGATGGCCTTCGTCAGGAACTCCACCAGCTCCTTTGCGTCCGCCATGGCTAGCTCGCCGCCGCCGGCTCGGCCGGGGTCTCGGGCGTTTCGGCGGGTGCGGCGGGCGCCGGCACGGGCCTGCGAACCGGCTCGGGCTCGGGCGAGTTGCCGCGTCGCACCAGGGCGCGCACGGCGTCCGAGAGGCGCGCCCCCTTCGACTGCCACGCTGCGATCGCCTCGAGGTCGAGGCGGATCTCCGCGGGCTCTGCGATCGGGTTGTAGGTGCCGAGGAACTCGAGCGCGCGTCCGTCCCGCTTGCGCCGCTCGTCGATGGCGATCACGCGGTAGAACGGTCGCTTCTTGGCGCCACCGCGCTGAAGACGAATCTTGACCATGCTGAGCAGGCCTCCGGGTCCGGGATCGGCACGACCAGAGATGTCGGGATCCGGGCTAAAGAGGCGCGCAGATTAGAAAAACGCCCCCAGAGGGTCAAGCAGACCCGGGCCGCGACTCCCCGTGGGGCGTGCAGCCCGGCCCGTCACTTGGAGTGGCGTTCCTGCTCTTTCTGCTCGGAGCAGCGCGCACACGCGTAGCGCTCGCGATGCGGCTTTTGGAGACGGTCGTAGCCCGAGTCGAGCGCCACCCGCCGCACATTGGGGGCGTGCTCGCCGCAAAAATCGCAGCGAAGCTCTTCCGCCGGGTTCTCTTCGCCGTCCATCGCTTCGATCCTAGCAGCCTGGCCCGATCCCAAGGGGTTCGCGGCGCTCGAACCCACCCCGAGGCCGGGGCCTACTGGCCCGGCACCGCTTCGATCTCCAGCTCCTTGCGTTGGGCCGCCGCCCGCTGCTCGGCCGCCGCGCGCTCGCGCTCGATCTCGATCACGAGTTCCCGGCGCGTCGCCTCGTCGCGCTCGGTGCGCAGGGCCACCAGGTGGTCGCGCAGGAGGTCGTTGTGCCGACCGATCCACTCCGCCGGCACCGGCGGCGTGGACCCTCCCGGCTCGTAGCGCACGCGAAGCTCACGGGTCGCCTCGTCGCCCTCGCTGGAACGCGCGCGCACGACGATCTGGTTGCTGCCGGGAACCAACGGGACCAGCGCATTCCACGACCCATCGGCATGGGTGCGCGCGTGGACCACGCGCAGGTCGCGCGTCTCGTTGCGCACCACCACGTCTTCCACACTGGCGAAGCTCACGGTCTCGACGAACCGCGCGAGCCGGCCCGGCTCGCGCACGGGCGTGAACAGGCCGTCCGTGATCGCCGCCATCTCCACGGTCGAGATGGGGCCCGACAGCGCCTCGGGCCCGATCGCGAAGGTATGGATTCGGATCCCCGCACGGCGGGCGCGCTGCGCCGAAGCCAGCACCGAGCGCACGTTGTTCGGCTCCGACGGCGACGGCAGGGTCGGGCGTCCGTCGGTGAGGAACAGCACCAGCTTCTCGCTGTCGGGATCGGCCAGCGAGAGCGAACCCGGGAGACCGAGCAGCTCGAGGGTGGCCAGGTCCACGCCGGCTGCCATGTGCGTCTGGCCGCGCGGCCGGCGCTCTCCCAGTCGATCGAGCGCCGCGTGAAGCCGGGCGTGATCGCTGGTCAGCGGCTCTTCGGTCGTTGCGGCCCGCTTGATGCGGAACCCGCGTGGGCCCGGCGGGAGCCGCAGGTCGGCCTCGCCGGCGAAGGTGACGAGCGCCACGCGCGACACCCGGGGATCGAGCCCGCGGAGCAGCTCGCGCGCCGCGGAGATCTCGGCCGCGAGGATCGAGTCACCCGGATCGGTCGTCACGTCGTCGAACCCGGGCACCGCGTCGGGATCGAGCACCCCCAGCTCGCCGTCTCCATCGACGTCGAGCCCGGCCGGGCCGCTGGTCGAAACCGACGTGTCGATCACGATCACGATGTCGATGCGACTCCGCTGCCCACGCAGGGCCGATGCGTGACCGGCCACGAACGCGAAGGCGGCGTTTCCCACCACCGCCCCGTCGTCGGGCGTCTCGATCGAGAGCCGCAGCTCGCGCGGGGCCATCGAGGCCGCCACGGCGGCGCGGCTCGCGACCGCGGCAGCCGAGTCGGGGTTTCCCGACCCGAAGGGCGAACCGGTCGCCGCGCGCCGTCGCGCGGTCGGGTCGGTCGCCGCGCTCGGCGCCGGGGCGAGGGTCGCGAACAGCCGCCCCAGTCCACCCTCGTACGGCTCCGCGAGCGCCTCGACGACACCCCCAATCGGACCGATCCCCAGCCGCATGCCACGGCCGAAGGGCGCCGCGGACTGCAGCATGCCGACCACGCCGCCGGCGGCGTCGAGGACCGGTGCGCCACCGAAGCCATCGAGACCGCGGTAGCCGTCGAGGTCGACGAAGATCCGCTCCGCTTCGGCCACGGCGACCCGGGCATCGATGCGCTCGACGTTCGAGCCGCGCCGTGCGGCGCCCAGCACGTGGACGGCGGCCCCGGCTTGAACGGGCCGATCGGCCGGGGTCAGCGCGCGAACCCCCTGCGGCGGCTCGGCGAGCGCGGAGGTCAGGAAGTCGCCCCGCAGCGTGCCGCCGAAGGCGCGGTACGGCACACCCGGCCGCGCGTAGTAGCGCGACGACCGCGCCACCTCGCGGTGACCGTCCTGGGACAGGAAGCGCACCTCGCCCGCTTCGGCGAGCGCCGTTCGATCGAAGCTGTGGGCGGCACCGATGGCGACCACCGGCGCCTCGGGCCCCTGGCGCAGGAAGAACACGCCACCGCTCGGGGCGCCGCGCAGAACCGCCCTGGCCACGACCGTGGCGGGAGCATCGGCGGAGGCTTCCACCGGGGCCTCTTCGGCTCCGATACGGCCCGCCAGCCCGAGCGCGACGAGCGCCCCGAGCACGAGCACCCGCCACACGCGCCGGGTCGCGCGCGCCCTACAGGTGGAATCGGAGCGCACGAGGTGCCGTCTCGCCCAACGCGCTGCGCAACGCGTCGAGCAGTGCTTCGCTGCGCAGCTGCAGCTCGTTGGCGAACGCACTCGAATCGACTCGGACGTCGAGCGTGCCTGCCACCAGCCTTCGCGGCTCGGCGTGGCGGGCGACCTCTTGCCCCACCGCCTCTTCCCAGACGGCGGCCACGCGCAGGGCGTCGGCGGCCGCGCCATGGCCGAGCTCGTCGAGCACGGTCTGGATGCCAGGTGCCAGGCGCTCCGGGCTGCGCCGCTTCGGCCGCGTCATGCGCGCGCCCTCACGCGTCGGGGTCCAAGCGGCGGAACAGCAACCCCGTCGGGAGCTTCGGCTGGAAGAAGGTCGACTTCTGCGGGAGCGTCTCGCCAGCCTCCGTCACGCGGAAGACCTCCTCGGGCAGCAGCGGATTCAGGTAGAGCGCCACGCTACCGCGTCCCGCCCGCACGTCGCGCGCCGTCTGGACGGCCGACTTCGGAAACGCGACCGCGCCTTCCCGCACGGCCTCGTCGTCGATACCGAACACGCCACCCAGCACGTCGCGGTGGACGACGCGCACGCCCAGCTCGGCGTCGGCCGGCTTCGAGAACACGCGGAGCGTGCCGCTGCCGTCGTCCGCCGCGAAGGCGTGGCGGGCCGGCGCCAGCGGAGCGAGCTCTGCGGCCAGCACGTCGGGTAGCGCCTCGGCCGAGGCGAGCGGCACGGGCTTCTCCTCCCAGCCGACGAGCCGGGCCCAACCCTCCGCGTCGGGCACCGGGCGGTCCAGCACCAGCCGATGGATCGGCAGCAGCAGCGTCCCCGGCGAGAAGGCGTTGGCGAAGTAGGCGAGCACCCGGTCCGCACCGACCGCGGGACCGGACTCGTCGCGGAACCCCAGCGCCGTCTCGTAGCGATGGTGGCCATCGGCGATCACCACCGGCCGCTCGGCGAGGAAGGCCTGGACGGCCGCCTCGGCCGCGGGATCGACGATCGGAGCGAGATCGTTGCGCACGCCCGCCGTGTCGATCCCGCTCGCTGTGACGCCCGCATCGAGCGCTGCCGTCAGGTGGGCGGTCAGGGCATCGGCCTTGTCTTCGTAGAGCATGAAGATGCTCGACAGGTTCGCGCCGGTCGCGCGCAGCAGCTTGCGCCGGTCGGCCTTGGGACCGGCCAGGGTGCGCTCGTGGGGCCGCACGATGCGGGCCGCGTAGTCCTCGAGGCGCAGGGCTCCGAAGAACCCGATGCGCGAGGCCTCGTCACCGGCGTCGGTCGTGAACGTCTGCCGGAGCACCCAGAAGCGCGGCTCGGCCTCCTCGACCAGCACGCCCTCCCGCTGCCAGCTCGAGAGCCGTTCGGCCACGTCGGCGTAGTCGGTCGTGGCTTCCTCAGCCGCGTCACGCGTCAGCACCAGGCGAATGGCACTGTGGGGATCGCGATCCCACAGCACGGGCCGGTCCTCGGGCGCCACCACGTCGTAGACCGGCGCCAGCACGCGCGATAGCGGCGCAAGCTCGGTGTCGTAGCGGAGCGCGCGAAAGGGACGAACGTCGGTCACGGAGCCTCCGGGTCACGCGATGCCGCGGACACCGCTTCGGGGTCGAGGGCGCCGGCACGCAGCACGCGCGGCGCCGGACCGCACAGGTCGACCACGGTACTGGGGGCCGCCCCCCCTGCATCTTCTCCTGCCACGAGGAGGGGCGCATCTTCGGCAGCGCACAGGCGCTCGGCATCGGCGCGCGAAGCGGCGGGCGGCTGGCCCGTCGCGTTCAGGCTCGTCGCCACCACCGGCCCGAGACCGCACGCGCGGGCGCCCTTGGCCAGGCCTGCGGCGACCGGGTGGGGAGAGCAGCGCACGCCCAAGGCGCCGTCTTCTCGCGCCACCCCGGGTGCCAGGGAGGGCGCGGCCGGCACCACGAGGGTGAGCGGTCCGGGCCAGAACTGCGCGGCCAGACGCTCGGCCCCGGCGGGCAGCGCCGGGGCGAATTCGCGCAGATGGTCCAGGTCGGTCACCAGCACCGAGAGGGGCTGGTCTGCGGACCGACCCTTCCACTGCTGGAGCCGGCGCACCGCCTCGGGGTTGCTGGCATCCGCGCCCAGACCCCAGACCGTCTCGGTGGGAAATGCGACCAGGCCACCCTGGGCCAGATGCATGACGGCGCGATCGCCGGTCAACGCAACCCTGCGCGGCCGCACCCGCGACTCGCGGTGAGCGGGCATGGCGCCACTCACCGCGCGAGCGCGCGCGCGGCGATGTCGCGGCGAAGCTGCACACCGTCGAAGGCGATGCGGTCGGCCGCGGTGTAGGCCAGGTCGCGCGCCTCGCGCACGTCGGCGCCGCGAGCCGTCACGCCCAGGACGCGACCGCCCGACGTGACGAAGCCCTCGCCCTCGCGCCGGGTGCCGGCATGGAACACGACCACGTCCTGCATGTCGGCCACTTCTTCGAGCCCCGTGATCGCGAGCCCCTTCGGGTAGTCGCGGGGGTAGCCCGGCGCGGCGAGCACCACGCAAACGGCCGCGCCTTCGTCTTCGATGGGCAGCGGCGGCTCCAGCGCCCCGCGCGCGGCACCGTCGAGCAGCGGAACCCAGTCGAGACGGCTCTGCAACACGAGCGCCTGGGTCTCGGGATCGCCGAAGCGCACGTTGTACTCGATCACCTTGGGCTGACCGGACGCGTCGATCGTGAGCCCCACGTACAGAACCCCCACGTAGGGCGTTCCCTCTTCGCGTAGCCCGCGAAGCGTCGGGTGCACGATCTCTTCGAGGACGCGCTTCTCCACGGCCTCGTTCACCACCGGGGCCGGGGCGTAGGCGCCCATGCCCCCGGTGTTCTCGCCCTCGTCGCCATCGAGCGCGCGCTTGTGATCCTGCGCAGGGGCCAGGGTCACCACGCGCTCTCCGTCGGTGAGGGCGTAGTACGACGCTTCCTCGCCGACGAGCAGTTCCTCGATCACCACGCGATCGCCGGCGGCTCCGAAGCGCCGCGCGCCCATGATCTCGTCGAGGGCCGCCAGCGCGCCTTCGGGCTCCGGGCAGACCACCACGCCCTTGCCCGCCGCGAGCCCATCGGCCTTGACCACGCAGGCGCCCATCTCGCGCACGCGTGCGCGGGCGGCGTCGACGTCGGTGAAGGCGTCGTAGCTCGGGATCGGAACCCCGTGGCGCGCCATGAAGTCGCGGGCGTGGGCCTTGCTCGCCTCGAGGCGCGCGACCGCCGCGCTCGGACCGAACACCGCGACGCCCGCGTCGCGCAGCCGATCGGCCGCGCCTGCCGCCAGCGGATCCTCCGGGCCGATCACGACGAGGTCGATGCGTTCGCGACGCGACAAGGCCACCAGGCCATCGAGATCGCCCGCCGCCACGTCGGAGACGCACTCGGCGACGTCCGCCATGCCGTCGCTCCCGGGTGCGGCGAGAACCCGCTCGACCCGAGGGCTCTGCGCGATCTTCCAGACCAGGGCGTGTTCTCGCCCGCCGGAACCGGCCACCAGCACCCGCATGGCCGGCAAGTTACAGGATTCTCCTAGCCCCGCCGGAACTCTCCGCACGGGGCGACCCGGGTTGCAGCGACGCGGGCGGGGGGTTACCGAGTCGCGATGGGAGACGCGGGCCGCGGGCACCGGAGCCGGGCGGATCTGGCGTTCGCCGCCGCCGCGCTCGCCATCCTGGCCCTGGCCGCGTTCGAGCGGCTTCGGCTTCCCCTGCTGCCCTACATGGTTCCCGATGGCTGGGAGTACCTGCGCGCCGCGCTCCACCTCCTGGACGAGGGCGAGGTGATCCACTTCAGCTCGCGGCAGTTCCTCTACCCGGTGCTGCTCGCGGGCATGATCGCCGTGGGCGGCGGCGTGGGCGGAATCGTGCTCGTCCAGCACGCCCTGGCGATCGCGGGCGGGGCGCTGCTGCTCGCGGCGTGGATGCGCCTGCCGATGCCGGGCCCGCGGACGGGCGCGCCCGCCCGCCGGGTCCAGCAGGTCCTGGGCCTGCTGCTGATGGCCTCCCACCTGCTGCTCGGGCAATCGATCGTGTACGAGCATCACGTCCAACCCGAGGGACTCGCGCCGTTCTTCTGGGCCACCATGCTCTACGGACTCGTCGCGACGTTCGACACCGACCCGCGCACGCACCCGGGGCGCTTCGTCGGCTGGGCCACCCTCGGCCTGTTCGCTGCGAACGTGGGTGCCCTGCTCAGGCCGCAGGCACTCTTCGTGGTGCCGGCCGTGGGCCTGCTCACGCTGGCCTTCGCCTGGCGCCGGGGAGGCCTGCTTCGCGCGGGGGCCGCAGTCGGCATCCCAGCCGTGCTCGCCGTCGCGCTGCTCTGGGGCCCGGAGATCCACCTGTCCCGCTCCGACCCGGTGGCCGCACGCGTCGCCGCCGGGCGCTTCCTGTTCTGGCACTTCCACCTGGCCGCCCCGCTCATCGAGGAAGATCTGGCGTCCGGAACACTCCCCGAGCGTGAGGCCTCGCTACGACGCGACCTGCTCGACGCCTATGCCGACGAGCAGGTCCGACACCGCGATGACCGCTACTACCCGTTCCAGAACTACAACCCCTGCGCCCTCTACTACGGCGAGGCGGGGCGCATCCTTACGGGTCACTTCGCCGACGACGCGGAGGGCTACGCGGACTTCGCGAACGGCCACTTCCGGCGGGGCGTCGCACGCGACCCCCTGGGCTACCTCGGCAAGATCGGCAACAACCTCGCCACCTACTACCGATGGCCGGACGGGCTGGTCTACAACCCACGCTCCTACATCAAGGTGCGCGCCATGGCCGAGCGCCTCGGCGAGACCTCCCGCGCCAATGGCGAGTGGTTGTCGGCCCACGCGGCCGGTGCGGCGTTCATCGACGAAGCGGCCGCCCTCGCTCCCCCCGTCGAGCTCTCCTGGGTACTCGGCGAGCCGGTGCGCAAGCGCTACTTCGCGTACTACGCAACGCTCGGGCAAGCGAGCACCGTGGCACTCGTCGCGCTGCTTGCGGGCCTGATGCTTCCGGCCCGCAGGGGCGACGCCGCCCTCGCGTGGGGAGCCGCGCTCGGAGCGGTGGCGGTGTTCGGCGCGAACCTCACCGCCTCCGCGATCCACGGCCTCGAGACCCCGCGCTACGTCCTCGCCATGGCGATCCTGTCGATGTTCGCCACCTGGACCGGTCTCGCGCTGTTTGCGGTGCGAGGCTTCGGCGCGCTGGCCGCACGCCTGGGGTGGGGCCCGGCGCACGATCAGGGATCGATCGGCCCGTAGCTGCGCCCGCCGACGAACTGTCTGACGGCGGGATGCTCGGACTCCCGTACCTCGCCCGGCGTACCCGAAGCCACCACCTTGCCCTGGTAGACCATCGCCACGTGGTCGGCGATGCGAAAGGCCGCCGCGAGATCGTGCGTGATGCAGAGCACGCTCACGCCGAGACGATCGCGCATCTGCAGGATCAGCTCGACGATCGTCTCCTTCATCACCGGGTCGAGACCCGTCGTCGGCTCGTCGACGAACAGGATCTCGGGCTGGTGTGCGATCGCGCGCGCCAGCGCGACGCGCTTGCGCATGCCGCCCGACAGCTGGGCCGGGTACAGGTGCTCGATGTCCTTGAGCCCGACCATCATCAGGTTCTCGCGCACCAATCCCCGGATCTCGTCGGCCGGGCGATGCTGCACGTAGTGCAACGCGAACCCCACGTTCTCGGCCACCGTCATCGAGTCGAAGAGCGCCCCGAACTGAAAGAGCGAGCCGACCCGCATCATCAGCGCCGCGTGCTCCGCGGCCCGGAGCTCGCCGACCTCCTGCCCCAGCAGGCGCGCAGAGCCCGCGTCGTAGGTCTCGAGGCCCAGCAGCACGCGCATGGTCGTGGTCTTGCCGCTGCCGCTGCCACCGATCACCACCGTGATCTCGCCCTCGCGCACGGCGAGGTCCACGCCCTCGAGAACCGGGTTGCCGTCGAACTGCTTGTAGACGCCCCGAAGCTCGGCACAGACGCCGGGCTGCAGATCGGGCGCTCTCGCGGCGGGAGAACTCACGGGCGCACCGGGCGCGTTCGCGGCAGAGAACTCACGGGCGCATCGTAGCGGGGGGATCGGCAGCGAGGTACGTGCGGGGCACGCGCGCCCCCACCCGCACGAGCAGCTCGTAGGCGAGGGTACGCGCGCGGGCGGCCAGGTCCTCGACGGGCAGCCGGGCGCCGTCGGCCGCGCGGCCGAAGACCACGACCTCGTCGCCGACCCGGGCCGGACCGGATCCCGACGCGAGGCCCACGTAGTCCATCGACACCCGCCCGGCATAGGGCACCCGACGCCCACCCAGCAGGGCCTCCCCGCAGCCCCCGAGTGACCACGGAACGCCGTCGGCGTACCCGGCGGCGGCGGTCGCCACGACCCCTGGTTCGGCAGCGCGATGGGTCGCGCCGTAGCCCACCGGGTCTCCGGCCCGTACGGCGTGCACCGCCACCACCTCGGTCTGCAGCGTCATGGCCGCGTGCAGCGACACCCGGTCGGCCTGGTGGGGCGCCGGACACACCCCGTAGAGCATCAGACCGGGCCGAACGAAGTTCACCTCGGGCGGGACGGCCCCAGCAAGGTCGGGGGCCTGCAGCACGCCGGCCGAGTTGGCCACGTGGATGCGCGGCGGCAGCAATCCCGACGGCGAGAGCCCCGCCAGCAGCGCCCCAAAGCGCGCGAGCTGCTCGCGAGACGACGCCGGGTCGGGATCGTCCGCACACGCCAGATGGGTGAAGAGCCCCGCAGCGGCGAGCGTGGGCTCGGTGCGGGCGTGCGCCAGCAGATCGGGGACCGCTTCGGCCGCCGCGCCCATCCGCCGCATGCCCGTGTCGACCTCGACCTCGAACGGGATCGGCGCGTCCCTGCCCCGCCCCGCCTCGGCCAGCAGGCCAAGCTGCTCGGATCGGTGGACCACCGGCACGAGCGATAGCTCGGCCGCACGTGCCGCTTCGGGAGCATCGTGCACGCCGCCCAGAACCAGGATGGGACCCCCGACGCCGGCATCGCGCAGGGCGGCGGCCTCGTCCACCGAGAGCACCGCCAGGGCCTCGCAGCCTGCGGACGCGAGGCTTTGGGCGACCGCCTGCGCGCCGTGGCCATAGGCATCGGCCTTCACCACCGCGATCACGCCGTGGCCCGGGGCCAGACGCCGCACCTCGCCGAGGTTCTGCGCCACCGCCTCGAGGTCCACCACCGCCCGGGTGGGGCGGCCGCGCTCGCCGGTGGCGTCCCCCTTCATCGCGGGGGAGCCTACCGAAGTCGCGCCAGCGGATCGCAGTCCCGTGGTTTGGCCCGATCGCCATCGCCAGTCGCAGCGCCCACGCGAAGCGGGTACGTTCGCCCACACGGCGCAAGGAAGCCTCGACCGTGACGCAGACCCCCTCGGAACCCCGACCGGGCGAGGACACTCGCCAAGACCCGAACGCCGACGGCGCGCCGCAGATCCGCGTGAACGGCGAGGCGCGCGCGCTGCCGCAGTCGCCTCGCGTGGGAACGCTGGTGGACGAACTCGGGCTCTCGGGTCGCAAGATCGCGGTGGCGGTGAACCGACAGGTGGTCCCCAGGAGCGAGCGCGATGCGTTCGTCCTTCGCGCGGGCGACCACGTCGAGATTCTCGAAGCGGTGGGAGGAGGCTAGTCATGTCGGACACCTACACACTCGGGTCGCACACGTTCGCGTCGCGGCTCATCACGGGTACGGGCAAGTTCTCGTCGTTCGACCTCCAAAAGGAGGCGACGGTCGCGGCCGGGGCCGAGATGGTGACCGTCGCGCTGCGACGGGTGGACCTCGGCGTTCCGCAGTCGGAGAACGTGCTCGGCCACCTGCCCGAGGGCACGGTGATCCTGCCGAACACGGCCGGCAGCCTCACCGTCGAGGACGCCGTCACCACCGCGCGGCTCGGTCGCGAACTGGTGGGCCACGCCCTCGTGAAGCTCGAGGTCTTCGGAGACGAGCGCACGCTGTTTCCGGACGTGACCGCCACGCTCGAGGCCGCTCGCATCCTGGTGGACGAGGGCTTCGAGGTGCTGCCCTACATCTCCGACGACCCGGTGGCCTGCCAGCGCCTTGCCGCGCTCGGGTGCGTCGCGGTGATGCCGTTGGCCGCCCCGATCGGTTCGGGTCTGGGTGTCCGCAACCCGGCCAACCTGAGGATCATCCTCGAGACGGTCGAGGTGCCGGTCATCGTCGACGCCGGCGTGGGGACCGCAAGCGATGCCGCGGTGGCGATGGAGCTCGGTGCGACGGCCCTGCTCATGAACAGCGCCATCGCAGGCGCCAAGGACCCGGTGAAGATGGCCCGCGCCATGCGCGAAGCCGTGTCCGCAGGCCGGCTGGCCTACGAGGCCGGGCGCATCCCGCGCCGGCTGTATGCCAACGCGTCGAGCCCCTTGGACGGGCTCGCCAGCTTCTAGCTCTCGATCCCATTGCAGTGGCCGCCGCGACCCGTGCTCTGTCTGGTTCTCGACGTCGCCGCGGCGAGCGACACCGGTCGGCTCGAGGCACTCTTCGCCGCGGGGGTCGACTGGATGCAGCTGCGCGACCGCCACGCGGAAGCGCGCGACCTGCTCGATGCGACCGACCGCGCACTGGCAGCGCAGGAGACCGCGCACGCGGGCACGCGGGTGCTCGTGAACCGTCGCTGCGACGTGGCGCTGGCGGCGGGGGCCCACGGCGCACACCTGGGATTCGACGCCCTCGCGCCCGAGGCGGCGCGACGACTTCTCGGCGCCCCGGCGCTCCTCGGGGCCTCCCTTCACGAACCCGGTGAGCGTTCCGATGCCGAACTGCAGGCGCTCGACTACGTCCACCTGGCGCCAATTCACACGCCGATCTCGAAGCCGGCCAGCCGGCCGCCGCTCGGCACCGATGCACTCGCTCGCATGACCGCTCGAGGCGTGCCGGTCCTGGCCCAGGGAGGGGTGAGCGCCGAGCGGGCGGCCGCGTGTGTCGCTGCGGGGGCGCGTGGCGTGGCCGTGACCGGGGAGGTTCTGCGATCCCCGGACCCGGCGGAGGCCGCTGGGCGGCTACGATCGGCGCTCGATGGCTAGAACCTCCGAGACGGGTCACGCCTCGCGGCGGCTCGGCATCGCCGCCCTCGGCGTGATCCTCGCGGCATGCCTGTCTTCCTTCGCTTCGACCGCGGAGACCCGGGACGCGGCCCTCTCGGACCCCGGCGCCTCGTCCGCACCGCGCGCGCGCGATCCGCTCGGCCTCGAGAAGCGCATCGTCGAGATCGCCGACCGCGTCACGCGGTCGGTGGTGCACGTCCAGGCGATCGTGCGCATCAACGACCGCCGCAACCAGGCCACGGGCTCGGGGTTCATCGTGAGCGCCGACGGGCGCATCCTCACCAACCAGCACGTGGTGGACAAGGCCGAGAAGGTCGAGGTGAGCATCCCCGGCTACCCGGCGCCGCTCCCGGCGCGCGTGGTGGGGACCGACCTCCAGACCGACCTCGCCCTGCTGCGCGTGGAGACCCAGGAGCCGCTTTCGCCGGTCGTGCTCGGCGCAGTCGACGAGGTACGCGTCGGGCAGTGGGTGCTGGCGATCGGCAACCCATACGGGCTCGAGGGCACGGTGTCGCTGGGCATCGTGTCGGCCAAGGGGCGCAACCTCGAGATCCCGAACCTGATCAACGACTTCATCCAGACCGACGCGATGATCGACCGCGGCTCTTCGGGCGGGCCCCTGGTGGACCTCGATGGCCACGTGATCGGCGTGAACTCCCGCGGTCAGGGGCGTGGCATCGGCTTCACGATCCCGATCGACACGGCCATCGAGGTGATGCGCCAGATCGAGGCCGGGGGCGTGGAGCGGGCATGGCTCGGCATCGGCATCCAGGCCCTGAACCGCGACCTCGCCTCCCATCTCGGCATCCCGGACGCCACGGGCGTGATCGTGAGCTCGGTATCGAGCGGCTCGCCTGCGGAGCAAGCCGGCCTCGAGACCGGCGACATCGTCACCGGGATCGGCGACGGCACCGTCGCCGCGGAGAAGGAGGAGGACCTGGGGCGCTTCCAACGCCAGGTCGCGTCGCGCGAACCTGGCAGCCGCACCACGCTCCACCTGCTGCGCGATGGCACGCCGCAAAGCCGCGAGGTGGTGCTGGGCTCGGCGCCCAAGGTCGACCCGGCGATCGCCGAGACCGACGTCGGCTTCCACGTGCAGGAGATCACCGAGAGGCTCTATCGAGAAGCCCGGCTGCTCTCGCGTGAGGGCGTCTACGTCTCTTTCGTCGCCCGCGGCACACCCGCCGCAGAGGCCGGACTCGCGCCCGGGGACGTCCTCGAACGCGTGGAGGACCAGGCGATCGGCACGCTGGGCGACTTCGACGAGGCCATGCGGACGGTCGCAGACGCCGACCGCTTCCTGTTGGTCGCCCGACGCGGAGGCGACCGCCGCTTGCTGCTGGTCAAGCGGGCTGCGAACGGCTCGGCGCCCTGACCTCGGGCGCGGGCTTCTCGGCTCGGAAGGCACGCCACAGGAAGGCCGCCGACACCGTTCCCAGTGCGGCGTCCACGAGCTTGAGCCACGGCAGTTCGAGCGCGTCGGTCAGCAGCTTGGTCGAGGCGTCGATCCCCGAGGCGAGGCCTGCGGCCCCGAGTGCGAGGGCCCAGCCGAGCAGCCGCGCGAGCGCGCCCGCGTCACCGATCCCCAGCGCCACGCGGCGAACCAGCTGGCTCCGGTAGCGCAAAGCCGCGGCCGCGCCCCACAGCAGCCCCGCCGTGCGAAGCCAGTTGGCGGCACGCATCGGCGGACCCGCGGGCTCGTCTGCCGGAAACCCGTGCGTCACCGCCTCGGCGAGCAGCAGACCCGTGAAGAGTCCACCGGCCGCCCACGCCAGACGGCGGACGAAACGCGAGCGTGGATGAAACACCTGCTGCGTGAAGAGGAAGACGCAGCTTCCGCCCAGCGTGAGCGCCGCGGCCGCGAAAGCCCACGTCGCATCCCCCAGGCCCGGCGCCACGCCGTGCAGGTGGATCGAGGCGATGGAGAGGCCGAAGCCCAGTGGCCCGATCCCCAGCAGGGCGAGGGCCGCGAGCAGCTCCGGCGCCTGCCGGCTGCGCGCCCAGAGACGCAGCAGCCGCGCGCCCACCGCCACGCTGGCCAGGCAGAAGAGCGTGTATCCGAACCATGCCGCGATCGCCACGCCGTCTCGATCGGCCGAACGGCCCGTCGACTGCAGGCCTGCGCCGGTCCAGGCACCCCCTGCCTAGAGCAGGGATTCGGCCGACGCCCCATCGGAGGCGCGCACCACGACGCGCGGCGGCTCGCGACCGAACGCCCGGGCGAAGCCCTGGGCCAGCGCGGCCGAGACGGCATCCGCCGCTTCCGGTCGCACCAGGTGCAGGGTGCAGCCGCCAAAACCCGCACCGGTCAGGCGCGAGCCGAAACAGCCGTCGGCCGCGTCACCCAGCTCGCACAACGCATCGAGTTCGGGGGTGCTGACCTGGTAGTCGTCGCGCAGGCTCGCCATCCCCTCGCGCAGCAGATCGCCCACCCGTTCGAGGTCTCCCGCGGCCAACGCCTCACAGGCGGCATCGACGCGTGCGTTCTCGGTCACCACGTGCCGAAGGCGACGGAACGCGATGGGGTCGAGTTCGGCTTCGAGGCCGGCGAGTTCGGAGGGGGCGACGTCTCGCAGGGACGTCGCCCCATGGCCGGTGCGTTGCACGCCCGCCAGGGCGGCTGCGCAGGCGTCCACGCGCTCGCGGTAGGCGCCCCCCGCGAGCTTCCGCTCCACACCCGACTGCGCCACCAGGACCACGGCGTCCCCCTGCAGCGCGACGGTCCGGGTGCTCCGGTCGCGGCAGTCGATGCGCAGCAGGTGGCCCGGCTCGCCCAGGGCGCTCGCGAACTGGTCCATCACCCCACAGCCCACACCTACGAAGAAGTTCTCGCCTCGGTGGGCGACCTCCGCCCATGCGCGCCGGTCGAGGCCGAGCCCGAACGCCCGGTCGACGGCGGCCGTGACGGCCACGCCCAGCGCGGCTGAGCTCGAGAGGCCCGACTCGCGGGGAACGTCGCTCGCCACCAGGAGATCGGCGCCACGAACCCGCAGGCCCCGCTCGCGCAGGGCCAGGAACGGCGCCACCACGTAGTCGCTCCAGCTCTCCTGCCGGGGCACGCCCCCGAGGTCGCGCTCGGCAGAGCCCATCTCGGCGGAGTGCACCCGCACGAGATCGTCGTCTCGCGGCGTCGCCAGGACCTCGGTGCGGGGATCGATCGCGAAGGGCAGCGCCAGACCGCCGGTGTAGTCGGTGTGCTCTCCAATCAGGTTCACCCGACCCGGCGCGCGCCCCCGAGCGACGGGCGCCCTGCCATGGCGATCCTCGAAGTCCCTGCGCATGGCGTCGGACACGGCGCTCCCAACCCGACCCGCCTAGCGGCGGATCGCCCACTGCAAGGCAGCGGATCGCCCGGAAAGCTAGCTTGGTGCGCGATGCGTCGCGCTGCCGTGTTCCTGACCCTCGCCACGATGCTCGCGCCGCTCCTGGGCATGGCCACGCCTGCCGCGGCGGGCGACCCGTTCCTGCGCCGGACCGCCACCGTCCAGGTGGTGACCGACGTCGGCCCCTCCGTGGTGAACATCACCACCGAGCGCCAGGTGCGGCAGCGAAGCCCCTTCGCCGGCGACCCCTTCTTCAGCCGGTTCTTCCAGGACTTCTTCGAGCCGGGCGTTCCCCAGACCGCCCAGAGCCTGGGATCGGGAGTGGTGATCGACGCCGACCACCACGTGCTGACCAACGAGCACGTGATCGCGCGGGCGGACATCATTCGCGTGACGCTCTCGGACGGGCGCGAGTACGAGGCCGAACTGGTGGGGGCCGACGCCAACCACGACCTCGCCGTGCTGCGCATCCAGACCGAGGACGAGCTGCCGTGGGTGCGCCCGGGAAGCTCTTCCCACCTGATGGTGGGTGAGCCGCTGATCGCCATCGGCAACCCTTTCGGACTCTCCAACACGGTCACCACCGGCGTGCTGTCGGCGGCCAATCGCTCGTTCCGCAGCGACGACCGCATCTTCCACGGCTTCCTCCAGACCGACGCCGCGATCAACCCGGGCAACTCCGGCGGGCCGCTGCTCACGGCCGCGGGAGAACTGGTGGGGATCAATACGGCGATCTACGGCGGCGCCGAGGGCGTGGGCTTCGCGATCCCGATCGACGCGGCCACACGCGTGGTGCACGAGATCCTGACCAAGGGCGCCGTCTCCCCGGTCTGGCTGGGTCTCGACCTCCAGGACCTGGGGCCCCGGCTCTCCGAGGTGATGGACCTGCCGGAGCGGCTCGGCGGGGCGCTGGTCAGCCGCGTGCGGCCGGGCGGCCCCGCCGCGCGCGGAGACATCCGCCGGGGAGACGTCGTGACGCACCTGGCCGCGACGCCGATCCGCTCGGCGCGCGAGTTCTACGAGATCCTCGAGCGCAGTACCGATGGCCAGACGCTCGCGCTCACGGTCCACCGCGGGGGCAAGAGCCGGGAAGCGAGCCTACGCACCGAAGCGATCCCAGAGGCGGAGTACCCGACGCTGCTCGAGCAGATGCTCGGCGCGGCCCTCTCCCCCACCGGCGATGGCGGCTTCGAGGTCGCTCGGCTGCGCGCCGGAAGCGGCGCGGCGCGCATCGGCATCGAGACCGGCGACCGCATCCTCGCCATCAATGGCCGTGCGCTCGCCGATCAGGCTGCGCTGCGGCGCGCGCTGCTCGACCTTCGCGGCCGGGATCGCGCGCTGGTCGTGGTTCAACGCGGACGCGGCCGGTACCATGTGACGGTGCCCCTGTCCTAGGTCGAGGGGTCGCTGCGTCCCGCGGGGCCGAGGCATTCTCCCCGCGAGGGAACCGCGGCATCCCGTGCGGCGTCCAACGGACTCTCCTCTCCCGACACAGGAGCGTGACTGCATGAACATCGGTGGCCTGGCCCGAACCCTTCTTCTCTTCGTCGTCGCCGGCGGTCTCCTGATCGCGTCGGGCGTCGTCGACGTCCACGTGAGCTTCCGAGACAACGTGGCCGAAGCGATCGACCTGTTCGGAGAGGAGGAGCCCGAAACCTCCGCCGACCCGGCCGGCGCGTTCTGGAAGGAGGGCACCGAAGCCCCCCAGGCGACGCCGCCCCAGGGCGCGCCGCCGAGCTTCGCCGAACTGGCCGAGCTGGTTTCGCCGGCGGTCGTGAACATCCAGACGTCCCGGACGCTCACCGCGAGCCGAAACCCGGGCCCCCGCCACCCGCTCGAGGAGTTCTTCGGCGGCCAGCCCTTCGGCGACATGTTCCGCGGCCAGCGCGACGTGCCGAGCCTGGGTACGGGCTTCGTGATTTCCTCGGACGGCTACATCGTCACGAACAACCACGTGATCGAAGACGTGGACAAGATCGAAGTCCACTTCTCGGACGACGACGTCCTCGAGGCCGAGATCGTGGGGCGCGACCCCAAGACGGACATCGCGCTGATCCGCGTGAAGTCGGAAGATGCGCTGCCGCACCTGCCCCTGGGCGACTCCGACGCGGTGCGGCCGGGCGACTGGGTGATCGCCATCGGCAACCCGTTCGGCCTGGCCCACACCGTGACCGCCGGGATCGTGTCGGCCAAGCACCGCCGCATCAACGACCCGCGCTCCGAAGCCCGGCGCTTCGACGACTTCATCCAGACCGACGCTGCGATCAACCCGGGCAACTCCGGCGGGCCGCTCATGAACCTGCGCGGCGAGGTGGTCGGCATCAATACCGCCATCAACCCGCGCGCCAACACCATCGGCTTCGCCGTGCCGGTGAACATGGCGAAGGGCATCCTGCCGCAGCTGCGCGCCAGCGGGCACGTCTCGCGAGGCTGGCTGGGCGTCTACATCCAGGAGGTGAACGAGGACATCGCGAGCCACCTGGAACTCGACGACGAGAAGGGCGCGCTGGTTTCCAAGGTCGAGCCGGGAGGGCCCGCCGCGGACGGCGGCGTGAGGAGTGGCGACGTGATCGTCGGCTTCAACGGCTCGCCCGTGGACGACATGGAAGAGCTGCCTCGCCTGGTGGCCGCCGCGCCGGTCGGCAGCAAGGCCGAGCTGGTGGTCGTGCGCAAGGGCAAGCGCAAGACGCTCGAGATCCAGCTGGGCGAGCTCGACGAGGGGGAGAAGCTCGCGCGGGCCGGCGCCCCCGGCGGCGACCCCTCCAAGGCCTCGGCCTACGGGCTGCAGGTGCAGGAGCTCACGCCCGACATCGCCGAACGGCTCGGGCTCGAGGCGGACGCCAAGGGCCTCGTGGTCGTGGCCGTCGAGCCCGAGAGCCCCGCGGCCGAAGCCAGCCTGCAGCGCGGCGACGTGATCCTGGAAGTGAACCAGGAGGCCATCGAGGGGGTCGGCACGTTCGCCGACGCGCTCGAAGACACCGAACGCGGTGCGCTCCTGCTGGTCCGTCGGGGCCAGGCGGAGATCTTCGTCCCGCTGAAGAAGAAGACCGGCTGAGCGCGCGCCGGGGCCCCGCAGGGCCACCGGCGCGCTGCCTCCTGGCCCCTCGGGGCCTTGCCAAACGCCGGCCCGTGCACAGCTTTGACGGGCCATGCATTACGACAAGCTCACGATCAAGAGTCAGGAAGCGCTGGCGGAGGCCCAGTCCGACGCCACCAGCCGCGGCCACAGCCAGATCACTCCGGCGCACCTTCTGCGTGCGCTGCTCGGGCAGCCCGAGGGCAGCACCATCCCGATCCTCCAGAAGATCGGGGTCCCGCTCGACGGCCTCCAAACCCGGCTCGAAGAGCGCCTGTCCAGTCTCGCCAAGGTGCACGGCGGCGCGCAGCCGCAGCTCGCGAGCGAGACCGCCGCGATCCTCGACGCCGCCTTCACCGAGGCCGATGGCCGCGGCGACGAGTACGTTTCCACCGAGCACCTGCTGCTCGCGCTGGCACGCGACGCCAAGGACGAGACCGGCCGCATCCTCTGCGATGCCGGAGCCACGCCCGACGCCATCGACAAGGCGCTCGTCGCGGTACGCGGCTCGGCGCCGATCACCGACCAGGACCCCGAGTCGAAGTATCAGGCCCTCGCCAAGTTCGGCCGCGACCTCACCGAGGTGGCCCAGAAGGGCAAGCTCGACCCGGTGGTCGGCCGCGACGAAGAGATCCGCCGCGTGGTGCAGGTGCTCTCGCGCCGCACCAAGAACAACCCCGTGCTGATCGGCGAGCCGGGCGTGGGCAAGACGGCCATCGCCGAGGGCCTGGCCCAGCGCATCGTGGCGGGCGACGTACCCGAATCGCTGATGGACCGGCGCGTGATCGCGCTCGACATCGGCGCGCTGATCGCCGGCTCGAAGTACCGGGGCGAGTTCGAGGACCGCCTGAAGGCGGTGCTGCGCGAGGTCGCCGAAGCCGACGGGCGCATCATCCTGTTCATCGACGAGATGCACACCATCGTGGGCGCGGGCGCCGCCGAGGGCGCGGCCGATGCCGCCAACATGCTGAAGCCCGCGCTCGCGCGCGGCGAGCTCCGTTGCGTGGGCGCGACCACCCTCGACGAGTACCGCAAGCACGTGGAAAAGGACGCGGCGCTCGAGCGGCGCTTCCAGCCCGTGTTCGTGGGCGAGCCGAGCGTGGAGGACACGGTCTCGATTCTTCGCGGCCTGAAGGAGCGCTACGAGGTGCACCATGGCGTGCGCATCCAGGATGCGGCGTTGGTGGCCGCGGCCAGCCTCTCCAACCGCTACATCGCCGACCGCTTCCTGCCGGACAAGGCCATCGACCTGGTGGACGAGGCCGCGAGCCGCGTGCGGGTCCAGATCGACTCGATGCCCGAAGACCTCGACCAGCTCGAGCGCAAGCGCACCCAGCTGGAGATCGAGCGGGAGGCCCTGCGCAAGGAGGACGACGACGCCAGCCGGCACCGCCTCGACGACCTCGAGAAGGAGCTCGCCGACCTGCGAGATCAGGGCGATGCCCTGTCCGCGCGCTGGACCAACGAGAAGGGCGCCATCGGGGGGGTGCGCGAGCTGAAGGAACGCCGCGAAGAGCTCCAGGCCGAGCTCCAGCGCACCCAGCGCGCCGGCAACCTCGAACGGGCTGCCGAAATCCAGTACGGCGAACTCGTCCAGCTCGAAAAGCAGCTCGAGCAGGAGCAGGCGAGGCTCGACGAGCTGCAGTCCGCGGGCTCGCTGCTCTCCGAGGAGGTCACGTCCGAAGAGATCGCCGAGATCGTCTCGAAGTGGACCGGCATCCCGGTCCAGAAGATGATGGAGGGGGAGCAGGACCGGCTGCTGCACATGGAGGACGGGCTGCGCAAGAAGGTGATCGGCCAGGACGAGGCTCTCGAAGCCGTGTCCAACGCCGTGCGCCGCGCACGGGCAGGCCTCCAGGACCCCAACCGGCCGATCGGCTCGTTCATCTTCCTGGGGCCCACGGGCGTCGGCAAGACCGAGACGTGTCGGGCGCTCGCCGACTTCCTGTTCGACGACGAGCACGCGATGGTGCGCATCGACATGAGCGAGTTCATGGAGAAGCACTCGGTCGCGCGCCTGATCGGCGCGCCCCCCGGCTACGTGGGCTACGAGGAGGGCGGTTACCTGACCGAAGCCGTCCGCCGGCGCCCCTACTGCGTGGTGCTCTTCGACGAGATCGAGAAGGCGCACCCCGACGTCTTCAACGTGCTGCTGCAGATCCTCGACGACGGTCGGCTCACCGACGGTCAGGGGCGCACGGTCGACTTCCGGAACGCGGTCCTGATCATGACCTCGAACATCGGCAGCCAGCACATCGTAGAGCTGGGCGAGGACCAGCGCGACGAGATGGAGGCGCGGGTCGACGAGGCGCTCCGGGCGCACTTCAAGCCCGAGTTCCTGAACCGCGTGGACGACACGATCCTGTACCACCAGCTGGCGCGCGAGCACATCGACGCCATCGTCGAAATCCAGCTGGCCCGGGTGCAGGCGCTGCTGGCCGAACGGCGCATCGAAATCGAGCTGTCGCCCGAGGCCAAGACGCTGCTGGCCGACAAGGGCTACGACCCCCACTACGGGGCCCGGCCGCTCAAGCGCGTGATCCAGCGCATGGTGCAGGACCCCCTCGCCATGAAGATCCTGGAGGGCGACTTCCCGGAGGGCTCGAAGGTCCACGTGGATGCACGCGTGTCGGGAGAGGCCCTGGAATTCCGCAAGGCGAGCTGATCCCGGCCAGGCTGGCCCATGGAGCGGCTGCGAAACCCCTGCGCGCGGATGCGCGTAGGGGTTTCGTCCGTCCATCCCATGGAAACCAGGAGAACCCCATGACTCGCCGGATCGCTCTCGCGCTGGCCCCCGCAGCCCTCGTCCTCGGCCTCTCCACGGCATCACTCGCAGGCCACCACGAGCAGGCCAACCCGTGCGCGGCGAAGGCCGCGAACCCGTGTGCCGAGAAGGCCGCGAATCCGTGCGCCGAGAAGGCCGCGAACCCATGCGCCGAGAAGGCAGCCAACCCGTGTGCGGAGAAGGCAGCCAACCCGTGTGCGGAGAAGGCAGCCAACCCCTGCGCAGAGAAGAAGTAGGACCGGCCGGGAGGGCGAGGAGGCCTAGGCTTCCTCGCCCGCCGAGCGTTGCACGCGAGCGGGCTCCGTGGCGGCGTCGAGCAGGATCCCCTCCCGCAGCCCCCAGTCGGTGAGCGTGTAGCCGTCGACGCCGAACGTCTCGGCCAACGTCACCAGGATCAGCGCGCCCGTCGGCAGCAGGTCGGCGCGACGGCGCCGGATGCCGGGCATGCGCACCCGCTCCTCGTGGCTCGACACCACGAGCACCTCCGCCAACCCGCGCAGCTCGTCGAGCGGCAGCTCGAGCTCGTTCACGCTGCGCACGGGCCGAAGGCCTCGAAAGCCCCGGGCCAGGTCGCCCAGCGCACGCGCGGTCCCTCCGGCGAGCACTACGCGACGGGGCGCGGCCTTGCGAACGATCGGCTCGAGCGGCAGCAGGGACTCCCGAACGTGCTCGCAGACCCTCCGCGCATCCTTGCGGCGCATGGGGTCCTGGCGCACCAGCGCGCGGTGCAGCCGCGCCACGCCCAGCGGGAGCGTTCGCTCCCAGTCCACGTCGACGCGATCGCCCAAGGCAAACTCGAGGCTGCCTCCGCCGAGATCGATCCCGAGCGTCGAAGCGTCGGCGGGCAGCGAAACGCGGCGACGAAACGCCTGGAAGATGACCCGCGCCTCCTCTTCGCCAGAGAGCATGCGGATGGGGCTGCCGAGCGCCTTGCCCAGACGGCGGGCCAGGGCCTCGCCGTTGTCGGCATCGCGCAGCGCAGCCGTCGCGACGGGCAGGATCTCCTCCGCGCCCAGAAGCTCTGCGGTGCGACGCAGCGCCTTGGCGGTGGACACTGCGCGCACACACACGTCGTCGGGAATGTGGCCGTGGCTCGCGACCTCGGCCCCGAGGCGCAGCATGCGGCGCTCGCGATCGATCGTTCGCAGGTGGCCCGACCGGGCCACGTCGGCGACCAGCAGATGAAACGAGGTGCTGCCCATGTCGAGTACCGCCAGACGCCGGGTCTCGCCTCCCGCCTCGGCAGCGACCCGCGCCTCGCGGAGAACCTCGGCTCCCCCCTCTTCGAGGTCGGCAGCCAGGTCGGGAATGCCCTCGGCGTGGGTGCAGCAAACGACGGTCGCGGCGCCGAGGCCGCGGATCATCTCGGCGGCCTTGCTCGGCTGCTCGCCCTTGGCGAGGCATGCCTGCAGCTCGATGGGTAGGCCGGTCGCGCGCGACAGCGGCTCGACGCTCTGCTGGCAACGCAGGTGTGGGCTCGACACGATGCGGTCGATCCCCGTTGCCTGGAGGCGCGCAGCCAGACCATCGGCCTGACGCAGGCCGAGTGCGGTCAGCGGACGGAGTTCGTCCGGGCCGTCCCACAGGACCCTCTTTTCCGCCTTCGCGTGGCGGACCAGATGGACCCTCAATCCTCACCCCCCGAGGCCGGTCCGTTCATTGGAATGCGCCGCAGCATAACGCAGGCCCGCGTTCAGCCCTCCAACGCGGCGAGTTCTTCGTCGATGCGTGCCTTGAATGCCGCGAACGGCTGGGCACCCGAGAAGAACCGCCCGTTGATGAAGAAGCTCGGCGTGCCGCGAACGCCCAGGCTCGACCCCTGCGCCTGATCGGCACGGATCCGCTCTTCGAGCTCGGGCGACGCCACCGCCGCGTCGTAGCGGGCCAGGTCGAGACCCAGCGTCTCGGCATGCGCCCGAAGCTGCTCCGGGTCGAGGTCCTTCGGGTTGTCGAAGATCAGGTCGTGCATCGGCCAGAACTTTCCCTGCTCGGCCGCGGCCAGGGCGGCACGGTGCGCGCCCATGGCCTTCGTGTGGAACGACAGCGGGTAGTGCTTGAAGACGATCCTCACCTGGTCGCCGTAGGTCTCGCGAATCTGGTCCAGAGTGGGACGCACGCGGGTACAGAAGGGACACTGGAAGTCGGAGAACTCGACGATCGTCACGGGCGCGTCGGCCTCACCGAGCGCCGGCGCGTCTCCGACCTCGACCACCTGGACACCGCTGGGCTCCGACGGTCGTTTCGGCTCGGCGCGACGCGGCGGCTCGGCGCCTCGGCGGCCCGCCAGCTGCGCCTCCACGGCGGCCAGCCGGGTCGCGGTGTCGCTTGCTTGGGCGCTTCCATTGCCCACGAACCAGCCCGCCGCGAACGCGTTCAGGACCAGCGCCGCAACGGCGATCACGATTCCAGGCTTCAAGGCACCCACCTCCGGAGATTGGGCCGCCGCGCGCGTCGCTGCGGCAGCCGGGGCGAAACCCTCAGACTAGCTCCTTCGGCCTCACCAGTCGTTCGAGCGAACCGCTGCGCGGCGCGAGATCGGGCCAACCGCCGCGCGCGAAGCGAAGCTCTGCGATGGCGGCGGTGGGCAGGCCCTGACCCAGGCGGTCGAGCGCACCCGGGTCGCCGCTTCCCGCCAGCACGTGGGCGAGCTCGTGCAGGCCCGGATTGTGGGCCACCACCAGCACCGTGGGCTCGTCACCGGCGGCCTCCGCGATCCGAGCCACGATCTCGGCGGGCGTGGAGAGGTAGAGCCGATCGTCGACGACGACGCGGGTCTCCGGCCAGCTCGCCGCCGCGCGCTCGAGCGTCCCGCGTGCGCGAACCGCGGTGGAGCAGAGCACCAGATCGGGCGTCAGACCCTGCTGCGCCAACCAGGTGCCCACCAGTGTGGCGGCGCGCTCGCCGCGCGCGTTCAGGGGCCGTTCGTGGTCGCGCATCTCGGCATCGCCCAGCGCCGCCTTGGCGTGGCGCATCAGCAGCAGCGTTCGCGAACCGGCCGACACGTCAGGACCAGAAAGGCTCGGTCTTCTTGAAGCGGCGCCAACGGCGCACCAGGCGCACCATCTTGTCGCGCAGCACGTGCTCCGACCAGCCCAGCACGAACCCCGCAGCCCGATGGTGATCGCCCGTGACCTCATCGCCCATGCGCACCAGCAGCCGATCGAGCACCGTCTCTGCCGTCGAGACGTCGTTCAGGTGACCGAGCACGTCCTGGAGGCCCTCGGCCCCGCGCAGGAACTGCCGCACCGAGCGCGCGGGGAAGAGGTCCCGATGGAACTCCACGGCGTAGCGCAGCTTCTTCATCTGGATGCGCAACGCGTGCAGCTCGGCGGTGCTCTTGGAGGCCAGCGCCCTGCCCTGCCGCCGGACCTTGCGATGCCTTCGCGCGAGCAGTTCGCGGCCCAGGTCTCGCGCGGGCAGGAACATGCGCGCCGAGTGCGGAGAGAGCGGCTGGTCGCGCCAGGCACGGCTCTCGCGACACGCGCCGAGCTTCAGCACCAACCGTGCGTGGCGCTCGCTGGCCAACGCCTGGCGCAGCCTGGCGTAGGCATCGGCGCGCGCGGCGACGGCCTCGTCGCGTAGCCGTTTCAGCGCGGCATCGTCCGGCCGGCCCGCGCGCAGCGGATCGAGTAGCTCGTCGAGAAACACGTCGAGATCGCGGGCATCGCCGAGCTCGCCGCCCAGCCAGCGCAACTCTTCGCGCAGGTCGTTCACCAGGCCTTCGGGCAGGATCTCGCGGAACAGCGCCAGGCCGGACCGCAGACGGCGCGCACCCACGCGCAGCTGATGAACGCCCTCGATGTCCTCTCCCGCGGCGGCCACGGGCCCGTTCAGGACGATTTGCTCGAGACAACTCGCGAACATCGCGTCGATGAGCTCGTCCACCGACGCCTCGGGCGAGACCCCCAGCGGGCGCGCGCGGCTCGCGACCGGCGCCACGCCGACCAGCCGTGCGAACCCCTTCTCGGGTTTCGACTGCAGGCCGGGACGCAACACCGCTGCCTGCTGCAGCTCGATCGCCACGGCATAGAGGTCGGCGGCGCGACCGCGCACCAGTTCGAGCTCGAGCTCACAGAGCGGCTCGGCGCCGAGGCGGGTACGAACCTCGCCCACGTCGAGGGCCAACTCGATCTCCGACTCGCCCAGGACCAGCACCCGCGTGGTGCGTTGCGCCTCGGTCTCGACCACGGCCTCGAGCGGCGCGCCGCGCTGCGTCGTCTCTTCCATCACCGCCGCACGCAGCGACGGATCTGCGATGGCCGCGACCTCCGGCTCGCCTCCCGCCACCAGGACCTCGTCCTCGGGTCGATCGAATAGGCCCGCGCGCGCGACGCCGAGCGACTTCACCGTCTGGATCGTCCCTTCGGTGCCCTCGCGCAGGCGCAACACCAGACCCTTGTGGAAGAGCGCGAGCCCCGGTGTGTCGAAGTACACGGAACGCACGGTCCGGGTGACCGAACGCCCGCGCCCGAGGCGCCGCAACGAAGGGTGCCGACGCAGCGTCTCGACTTCGCCAGGATCGAGTTCGAGCTTCAACTCGACCTCGATGCCGGCCTGGGTGTGCCGATCCTCGATCTCTCCCACCTTCCGAACATAGCGAGAACCGCGTCGGCCTCGGCAGCGCCCGACTCCCCCGGAGGGCCGGGCCGATCCCGGGCTCAGCCGCGCGTGTCGCGGTGCTGGTAGAGCGGACCGTCCTCGAAACCCAGGGTGCGATACCACGGCCGGGTTCCGAGGGCCGAGATCACCGAGAGCCTTCGATAGCCCTGCTCGCGTGCAACGGTGGCCGCACGCGCCACCAGCCGTGCACCGAGCCCCGCGTGCTGCGGACGCCCGGGGTGCCGCTGCCCGAGCGCCGTGGCCTGGCCGTAGACGTGCACCTCGCGCAGGACGGCCGCCCCTTCGAGCTCGTCGCGCAGCCCCGCCGGCGGCCGTGCATCCGGGCGGGGGAGCGACAGCCGCACGAAACCCGCCAGGCGGCCGGCTGGCGTCGACGCCCCGAGAAAGTGCTCGGTTCCGACCGACGTGGTGTAGCGCTCGGCGGTCATGCGAAGGCTCTGCGGGTCGAACGCCGTCCCCCGCACCTCGCACGCACGGATCTCGCGCAGCGCCACGCCGCGCTCGGCCAGGAGGCGCTCGGCCGCCTCTCGCAGGTTCGTCTCGCGGCTGCCCACCAGGATGTCGGGGCTCGGGATGTCGCGGATCACGCGGGTGACGCGGCACCAGGTCGGCACGCTCGCCAGCGCATCGGCGACGAGTGCGACCAGGGTCTCTCGCGAGTAGGGCTTCCAACGCCCCTCGTCGTGCCAGCGCACCAGCTCGGCCGTCTCCACCAGGCTGGTGGGGTAGAGCTTCAGCTCGTCCGGCCGCACGCGCGGGTCGGAGAACAGGCGCGCGAAATCCCGGCGGTCTCCGGCCGGGTCGGCGCCCGGAAGATTCGCCATCCAATGGGCGTGCACCTTGAAGCCCGCTGCGCGGAGTCGCCGGATCGCCGCGAACGTCTCCCGACGACCGTGCCCGCGGCGACTTGCGTGCAGTACGCCGGCGTCGAGCGACTGTACGCCGAGCTGCACCTTCGTGGCCCCCAGTCGCCGCAACCGCACGACCTCGGAATCGTCGATGCGATCGGGTCGCGTCTCGAGCGACAACCCCACGAGCCGGCAGGGTGCCGACTCGTTCGCGCGCTGTGCGCGCGCGAGCGTCTCCCAGCTCGCCGTCTCGCCTGCGGCCTGCTCGGGGCGGCGCGAGCCTGCGATGACCCGGTCGTAATCGCCCGGCGAGACGCTGCGGCCGTCGAGCGGGGCGGGTGCCGGAAGCACCCCGGACAGCGAACGCGCCTCGCTCCTGCGGTCGCGACCCCGCCCGAAGTCGTCGAGCGCTTCGAGTGCGCGCAACACGAACCAGCGCTGGTACGGCCCGGGGTAGTGAGACCAGGTCCCTCCCAGCACGATGAGTTCGACCTTGTCGGTCGGGTGACCCATCGCGCGGTAGGCGTCGACGCGCGCCCAGGTCTGCAGGTAGGGATCGAACGCGTTCGCCTCGGCCCGCTGACAGCCCGGCTCGGCGCGGAGATAGCTCTTGGGCATTCGCACGTCGCTCGGACAGAACACGCAACGTCCGGGGCACGGGTACGGCCGCGTCAGCACCGTGACCGGAAGCACCCCCGAAAGCGAACGCGTCGGGCAGGTGCGAAGGCGCGCCGCCAGCACAGGGTCGTCCGCTTCGGGGCGACCGCGTGCGTTTCGCACCGCGGCCAGGATCTCGCGCTTCCGATAGAAACCCCGTCCGTCCTTGGGATGGCGGCGTAGCAGGCGGTCGAGCGCCCGATCGTCCAGGTCCGGGCACGCCATCACCTCGGCCACCAGGGCGTCCAGGACCGGATCGGCCGGGTCGGCCCCGTCACCGGGTTGTCCCTCGGGCGGGGCGGAGGTGTGTAGACTGGCGCCGGTCAAGACCTGGAGAGAGGTACCACGTGCGCATCCTCGCGAAAGTCGGTGTCGGTCTGGCGGTCCTGCTCGCCGTGGCCCTCGTCCTGGTGTTCACGTGGCTGCCGGGCCGCATCGACCGCAGCCTCAACCTGGCCCCGCCGGGCCCCTACCCCGCCTCCGAACGGGCCCAGTCCCTCGTCGCCCGCTCGGTGGTGATCGACCTGCACGCCGATCCGTTCCTGTGGAGCCGCGACCTGCTGGCCCGGAACGACCACGGCCAGGTGGACCTGCCGCGCCTGATCGAGGGCCACGTCGCGATCCAGACCTTCGGCGTCGCCACCAAGACCCCGGCCGGCCTCAACTTCGAACGCAACGAGAGCGACGCCCCCGACATGATGACGGCACTGGTCGTCACCCAGCGCTGGCCCCTTCGCACCTGGACGAGCCTGTTCGAGCGCGCCCTCCACCAGGCCGACCGCCTGCACGATGCGGCCGAGCGCTCGGAGGGAGCGTTGCGGGTCCTGCGCACCCGCGACGACCTCGACCAACTGCTGGCCCAACGGGCCGGGGGCGAGCCGGTCGTGGGCAGCCTGCTGGGCCTCGAAGGACTCCACGCACTCGAGGGCGATCTCGCCAAGGTCGACGTGCTGTTCGACGCGGGCTTTCGCATGCTCGGGCTGGCCCACTTCTTCGACAACGAAGCCGCCGGATCCTCTGCAGGAGTCGAGAAGCACGGGCTGACCGAACTGGGGCGACGCGTCGTGGAACACGCCGAGGCCATCGGAATGACGGTGGACCTCGCGCACGGCGCCTCGGCGTCGCTGCGCGACGTGCTCGCCATGGCGACGCGCCCGGTGGTGGTCTCCCACACCGGAGTCCAGGCCACGTGTCCGGGCCCGCGCAACCTCACCGACGAAGAGGTCGTCGCCATCGGCGAGAACGGCGGCGTGGTGGGCGTCGGCTACTTCGCAGGCGCAGTCTGCGACCCGACACCCGCTGGGATCGTCCGCGCCATGCGCCATGTTCGAAACCTCGTCGGGGTGGACCACGTCGGCCTCGGCTCGGACTTCGACGGATCGGTGGCCACCGCCTTCGACACCACGGGCATCCCGCTGCTCGTCGACGCGCTCTTCGAAGACGGCTGGAGCGAGGCGGAGGTCACCCAGGTGCTCGGCACCAATGCGCTCCGCGTGCTTTCCGCGACCCTGCCCGAGTGACCCCCGCCACGGCAGAGGCCCTGATCGAGCTCAACCGCCGGTTCTACGACGAGCGGGCCGATGCGTTCGCCGCCCACCGCAAGGGCCCCTGGCCGGGTTTCTCGCGCGTGCTGGCCGCGCTGCCGGACGGCCCGGTCCTCGACGTGGGCTGCGGTGATGGGCGCTTCGGCGTCGCCCTCGCGCGCATGCGTCCGGGTGCGACCTGGATCGGCGTCGATGCGTCCCGCCCCTTGCTCGACCGGGCCCGCCACCGGAGCGACCTCCCCGCGCGTCGCAGTCTGGTGACACTGGACGTCGCGCGTCACCCCGACGCATTGCCCCAGGGTCCGCTGGCCGGGGCCGTGGCCCTGGGCCTGTTGCATCACGTGCCTACCGAGGCCCGCCGGACGTCCTTGCTGCGCGCCATGGCCGGACGATTGGGTCCGGGTGGCATCCTCGCCGCCACGTTCTGGCGGTTTCGCCGCGCGGATCGGTTGCGACGGCTGGAGCTCGGGCCCGAAGCCTGGGCTCGCTACGGCGTCGATCCCACGGATGTCGAGCCCGGCGACGCCCTCCTCTCCTTCGGCGGCGACGAGGACGGGGCTCCGCGCTACTGCCACTTCGCGAGTGACGAAGAGATCGACCGGCTGGACGCTGCGGTGGGGCTACCGCTTCACGCCCGCTATCGCGCCGACGGCCGCGAAGGGGAGCTGAACGAGTACCTGGTCTGGGAGCGACCCGCGTGAGCATCGTGCCCGAGCCTTCTCGAGCGGGCGCATGAGCCCGACGCGCTGGCAGCTGTGCGGGCCCGAGGCCGTGGCCCACGCGCTCGCCTCCGGGGAGCCGGTGCAGCTGCTGCTCGTCGCGCGCGCGCCCCGCGACCCGCGCGTCCTGCAGGTCGCGGACGAGGCGGCCGCGCGGGGCGTGGCGGTGCATCGCACCAGCGACGCCATGCTTTGGCGCCTGGGCAAAGTCGACCCGCCGGCAGAGGTGCTCGCCCTGCTCGGCCCCGCGCCCGATGCCCCTCGCGAGGACGTGCTCGCGGCGGGTGGCGCCCTGTGGCTGTTGGTGGCCTGCAAGTACCGGGGCAACACCGGCTTCGCCATCCGCAACGCCGAGGTCTCGGGCGCGGACGGGATCTTCGTCGACAACGACTTCACCCACGACGCGCGGCGCGAGGCGATCCGGGCGAGCATGCGCGCCGACCGCTACTTCCCGGTGTTCTGGGAGCCCGCCGATCGCGTGATCGCCGACGCACGCGCCGCGGGGCGGCGGGTCTACGCCATCGAAGACGTGGGCGATCGTGCGCCCTGGCAGGTGGACCTCACACCGCCCACGCTGCTGATCGTCGGCGGCGAGAAGAGCGGCATTCCCGAGGCGGCGCTCGAAGCCTGCGACGGGGTGCTGCGCATCCCCATGCGCGGCTTCATCCCGTCCTACAACCTGCAAGCGGCCATGGCGATGGTCGCGGGCGAGCGCATCCGCCAGCTGGAGGCGGGCGCGGGCTGAGCGATCAGCCCTCGTCGCCGCCCATCTGCTCGGCGAGGTAGGCCTGCACGCCCACGGTCTCCACCAGGTGGAGCTGCGCCTCGAGCCAGTCCACGCCGGCTTCTTCGCCCTGCAGGTGCCGCTCGCAGAGTTCGCGGGTGCCGTTGTCCCCCTTCTCGCGCGCGATCTCGATGGCCTTGTTGTATCGGGACACGGCCTCGAGCTCCATCGCGAGATCGAGACGGTGCTGCTCGATCGCGTCCTGCCCCACGCGCACCGGGAACAGGCGCTGCATGTTCGGCGTGCCATCGAGGAAGAGGATGCGCTCGATGATGCGATCGGCGTCCTTCATCTCGTCGATCGACTCGTCGTACTTCTTCTTGCCGAGGCGCTTGAAGCCCCAGTTGTCGCACATGCGGGCGTGGATGAAGTACTGGTTGATCGCCGTGAGCTCGGCGGTGAGAATCTCGTTGAGCGCCTCGATGACTTCGGCGTCGCCCTGCATGGTGTGGCTCCCGTGCGCACGGTTGGAGTTTGCGCAGCGCCGAGCCTAACGCCCGGGCACCGCAGGTCCAACAAACTGAAACTGAACTTCAGCTTCAGGGAGAGGCGTGCGGCGCCGTGCAGCCCGCGAGGGCGCGGGGGCGGGCTAGCGCGAGGGCGCGAGCGCGATGCCGCGGCCGCCGGCCGAGGCGAACGGCGTGGGCGGGTGCTCGCTCAGGATCTCGTCGATGACCGGCACGCAACCGCCGCAGCGCGAACCGGCGCCGCAGCTTCGGGCCACCTGGCGACGCGTGCGCGCGCCCTGGCGGACGGCCTGTCGGACGTCTTCTTCGGAGATGGCCTTGCAGTGACAGACGAGCACCCGGTCCTCCTGAACGGGAGGAATCTAGACCCATTGAAAACCAATGTCAATTTCACCGGGGCGGGTCCCGTCCTTCGGCCACGCGCGACCGAAGTCTCCAACTAGCTGTTTTCGCTTATCTTTCGGACGCTCCCCAGACTTCCCGCGAGAACCCCCGAAACGACCAGGGCGCCTCCGAGCCACTCGGTGGCCCCCAGATGCTCGACCCCCAGCCCCACCGAGAACGCCGCGGCGAAGACCGACTCGAGTGCGAAGATCACCGCCACCCGGGACGCCGGCGTGTGGCGTTGGGCCCAGGTCTGCGCGACGTAGGCGAAGGCCGAGCAGACCAGGGCCAGGTACACCACCGCCATCGCCAACGACAGCGTGACCCCGGCCGGAGCCGTTTCGCTCGCGATCGCAACGGGCAGCGACACCACCCCGACCACACCCAACTGCAGGATCGCGAGCAGCCGTGCGGGCAGGCGGGGTGCCAGCCGGTCGAGCAGGACGATGTGCAGCGCGAAGCCCACGGCACAGCCGAGCGTGAGCAGGTCGCCAGGGTTGAACGCGCCGAGATCGCCGGGCCGCAGCAGCAGCGCCAGCCCGGCGCTGGCGGCCACCACCGACGCCAGCGCCGCCATGCGCAAGCGCACCCCGAACAACAGCCGGGCCAGCACTGGGGTCATGGGCACGTACACCGCGGTCAGAAAGGCCGACTTGGCCGGGGTCGTGTGGACGAGCCCCAGCGTCTGCAGGGCGAATGCCGCCCACAGGACCCCGCCCAGCGCCGCCCCCGCCCCCAGGGTCCGCCGATCGAGCGTGCGCAGGGTGCCCGGGAAGAGCACGACCAGGGCCAGCGTGGCGAGCCCGAAACGGGCGGCCAGCAGGCCATGTGCGCCCACGTGGCCGAGCGCATCCTTGATCACCACGAAGGACGCGCCCCAGCCGAGCGCGACCAGCACCAACACCGCATCCGCCCGGAACCGCACGCCTCGAGGTTAGGCCCTCTCGGCGAGTTCCCTATGCTTCGGCGCCCATGACGCCGAACCCTTCGGACACGGTCTTCGACCGGGACACCGACGTCACGCCCCTCGGAGACGGCCGCTATTCCGGCCGGATCGGGCGCAGCTGGTGGATCGTGCGCGGGCCCAACGGCGGATTCCTGGCGGCCATGATGCTGCGCGCGATGACCCGCACCGTCGACGACGACGCGCGCGCTCCGCGCTCGCTCACGGTGCACTTCCTGCGTCCGCCGCAGGAGGGGCCCGTCGAGATCGAGACGCGCGTGGAGCGGCGCGGCCGCACGCTCAGCACCGTGACGGCGCGAATGCACCAGGGCGAGAAGCTGCTGTTGCTGGCGGTGGGCGCCTTTGCCACCGCGCGCGAGTCCCTGTCGTTCCAGCACGCGGTGATGCCCGAAGCGCCGCCGCCCGAGAGCCTCGCCGACCCGCGCCAGCCCTCGGGCATGCCCTTCCGGGAGCGCTTCGAAGAACGCTGGGCAATCGGCGACCTTCCCTGGTCCGGGGGGCCCAAGGCCGAATCCGGGGGCTGGATCCGCCTCTCCGAGCCGCGCGCCCTCGACGCACCGGTCGTCACCCTGCTGGCGGACGCCTGGCCGCCCGCCGTGTTCTCGGCCACCGAGATGGGCGCGCTCATGGGCGGCGTACCCACCGTCGACCTCACCGTGCACTTCCGAACGCCGCTCCCGCCCGAGAGCGTCGCGCCGGGGGACTGGGTGCTGGTCGTATTCCGGTCGCGCGAGGCGCGCGACGGCTTCGTCGAGGAAGACGGAGAGATCTGGAGCCGGGACGGCGTGCTGATCGCCCAGTCCCGGCAGCTTGCCGTCGTGCACCAGGCCGACGCGCCGCGCTAGCGAACCGCCAGCGCGGCATGCCGCCCAAACGGCCAGGGCGGCGCGGCGTCCGGCGCGTTACCGGAGTTGCGGCGCGATGTCCACGATGTACCCGATGGCTTCGGGCACCTCGGTCTTCGCCTCGAGGTCGCTGCTGTAGGTCTTGGCGGCCCACCCGTTCCAGATGCGGTCGCCGCTCTTGCGATCGCTGATCACGACCTCGAGACCGACCATCTCGGCCTGCGAGCCGATGCCGCCGCTCAGTGCGTTGCGACGGCGCTTGCCGAGGTTCACCCGCACCAACAGGTCCGCGCTGTTGCCGTCGGCGAACGTGAGCCCGGCGCCCTCGAGCTGCTTCTTGACCTCGGACTCCGCCAGACTGCGCACGGTCTCCGTCGAACTCCCCTGCCCCTCGACCCAGGCCACGGTCTTGTAGCTCGACCACGGCGCGTCGGCGTCATAGGTGACGTCGCCGTTGAACCGAGCGGCGCAGCCCAGCGCCAGGAGTGCCACCAGGGTGGCTGCGATCGCGAACTTGCCAGCGGTCATTGAATCCCCTCCAGACCCCGTCCCATGAGGTCTTCGAAGTTGTCGTGATAGAAGGCCTGCCGCGCCGACTCCGGGGTCGACGCGCCATCGAGGCTCTCCTCGAACCGCTTGATCGGGTTCCGCCCCCCTTCGACGTGGGGGTAGTCCGAAGAGAAGAGGCAGACCTGCGGGCCCGACTCGCGGATGATCCAGCCCGTGTCCTCGGCCGGATACGGGGTCACGCGAACCTGGCGCTGAATGTACTCGCTGGGCCGCAGGGACAGCCGCTTGAGTCGGTCCTCGCCCCGGCGAAACGCGTCGAACGCAGAGTCGAGGTAGCGGAGGAAGCTCGGCACCCAGGAGGCGCCCTGCTCGATCACGCCGAGGCGCAGCCGGGGAAAGCGCTCGAGCACGCCATCGAAGACCAGGGTCGCGAGCGTCTGCATGGGCGCGGTGGGAATCGCCATGTAGTCCACCGACCGGAAGTTCTCGTCGCCGCCATGGAAGTCGGGGATCGCATCGCCCCCGTTCTCGAAGTAGTCGGGGTCGAGCAGTTGCCCGTCGGCTGCGCGATGGCCGCCCCCCACGTGGAAGACGATGGGAAGCCCGGCCTCCTGGGCTTGGGCCCACACCGGGTCGAGCCCCGTGTGGCTCGGTGCGTGCCCACGCGGGCAACCCGACGGCACCAGTAGCGCCTTGCATCCCATGGCGATCACCTCGCCCGCCATCTCACGGGCGAGTTCGAAGTCGCGCAGCGGTACGTAGCCCGTGGCCAGCAGACGTCGGTCGACGTCGCAAAAGGTCTGCATGCCGCGGTTGTGGGCCCGCGCGAGCCCGTAGGCGAACGGCACGTCGTCGCCCCGCTCCGTCGCCAGCATGCGGCCGTTCAGGAAGGTGTTGAAGACGAGCTGGCTGCGGAACCCCAGCAGGTCGAGCGCCTGCGGCCGGTCTTCGGGCAGGAACGACCCCGTCGCCGCCCAGTTCTTGCGCAACAGGATCTCGTCTTCGTCGCGCGCCCGGTAGGCCGGGTCGGCATGCTGGGCGCGGAACGTGTCGATGAGCTGGTCCTCACCGGGCTTCACCGACGCGACGCCCACCCACGGCAGCCGGTCGCGGATCTCGGGGTCTGCGTGGTCGCGCAGGAACGAGGGCGTCTCCATCACGTGCGCGTCGGCATCGTGGATCGGGCGGTGGGCGTAGGGCACGCCTAGGCCCGCGCCGCTTCGGCCTTGCGGGTGTGCTCGGCGATCGCGTCGGCCAGGCGGCCCCATGCCGGAACCGGCAGATCATGGCCCATGCCCTCGATCTCGAGCAGCCGTGCGCCCGGGATGCTCGCGGCGGTGTCGCGGCCCCCCTCGATGGAGACCAGGGGGTCGTCCGTGCCGTGGATCACCAACGTGGGTACCGCCACGGTGCGCAGCGCTTCGACGCGGTTGCCGTGGGCCACGATGGCCGCGAACTGCCGCGCTGCACCCTCGGGATAGAAGCTGCGATCGTAGTTGGCGGCGGCCCTTTCCCGGATGCGCGCCTCGTCCACCGGAAAGCCGGGGCTCCCGATCACGCGCGCCGACGTGACCGAGCGCTCGATCGCCTCATCGCGGCTGGCAGGCGGCGGCCCCAGCAGCACGGCCATCGCCTCGGGGGTGGCGGGAGGCACCGCCGGATTGCCCGTGGTGGACATGACCGAGGTGAGACTGCGCAGGCGCTGCGGATGCCGGATCGCGAGGGTCTGGACGATCATGCCGCCCATGGACGCGCCGCAGACGTGTGCGTCCTCCATCCCCAAAGCCTCGAGCACGCCGGCCGCATCGTCGGCCATGTCGTCCAGCGTGTAGGGAACATCCACCGGCTCGCCCGACGTCGCCTGCGCCATCAAGCTCATCACGTCGGGAATACCCGCGTGGCCAAACTTGCTCGAGAGCCCTACGTCGCGGTTGTCGAAGCGCACCACGTGGTGGCCGCGGTCGGCCAGCTCGTTGCAGAACCCCTCGTCCCAGAGCGTCATCTGGGCGCCGAGGCCCATCACCAGCAGCAGGGGGCGGCCCGAAGGGTCCCCGAACGCGTCGTACTCGAACGTGAGGTCGCGGCATTCGATCTTGGGCATCGGCACAGCATGCACCGTCCGCGACGCTGACTGCAACCCGCACGACCCGCCGCCGGTTCCGGCCCGCCGTCGCCTAACGCCCGGGGCGGGCGTCGGGCGCGGAGGGAGGGTCTGCATCCGGCGGCCCGGGGTGCCCGGCATCGGGTGCGCCGGGCGGCTCGCCCGGTGCGACCTGCCCCGCCCCGGCGCGCCGGGCTGCCAGGACGTCGCGCGAGAGTTCGCGAACGTGCAGGTCGCGCTGGGGCAGCGCGATCTCGATGCCTCGCTCGCCCAGCGCCCGGTAGATCTCCGAGACCAGCCGGGTCTTGGTCCCCAGGAAGTTGTCGCTCTGGACCCAGGCCCGGACCTCGAAGCGCAGGGCGGAGTCCCCGAAGCCCTGGAACACGATCATCGGCTCGGGGTCGCGCAGGGTGCCCTCGCAGCTGCGCGTCACATCGGTGAGCACCTCGAAGACGGTCTCGTGATCGGTGCCGTAGGCAATGCCCACGGGCACGTCGATGCGGCGCCGGGAGTCCGAGAGGGTCCAGTTCGTGACCACGTCGGAGATGAGGGTCGCATTGGGCAAGATCACCTCGGACCCGTCCCAGGTGCGCAACGTACTCGAGCGGATCCCGATGCGCGTCATGTGTCCCATCATCGTGCCCACCTGCACCACGTCCCCGACCTGGACCGGCCGTTCGAACAACAGGATGAGGCCCGAGATGAAGTTGTTGACCACGTTCTGCAGACCGAAGCCGATCCCCACGCCGAACGCGCCGGCGACGAATGCGAATGCCGAGAGATCGATGCCGGCGGCCGCCACCGAGAGGAAGAACCCGACGAGCAGCACCACATAGGACGCGATGGTCGCCGACGCGTTGGCGACGCCCCGACGCACGTGCATGCGGGGAAACAGGTCTTCCTGGAGTACGAAGCGGACCGCGCGCGAGAGCAGGAACGCACCGACCACCGTGACCACGAACAGCACGACGTCGCCGAGCTCGATGCTCAGGTTGCCGAACGACAAGGGCGTGAACAGGATCGACGAGGCCCCGTCGCGAACGGTCTCCCAGATCGAGAAGGCGTCGAGGACGCGCGTTCCCCACCAGCCGAAGGCGATGGCGCCGAAGATGCGCTTGGTCCACGCGACCATCGGCGCGCGGCCCTGCTTGACCACGGCGAGGCCCTCGACCCGCCTGCTCGCCAGCGCGATCAGCACGGCGGTCGTGGCCACGCGATACAGCGCGAACGCGGCGAGCCCGACGTAGACGGCGGTCAGCGTGCCGTCGCCCAGGACGCGCGCAAAGCCGAGAAAGCCCGTGAGGTTCGCCAGGGACGAGACTGCGAACGTCACCACACCGACGCGCATCGCGTGACCCAGCAGCTTGGGGGGGCGCGACTCGGGCGGGATCGCGCTCAGCCGGCTGGGCCGCAGTCGGCTGGCCAGAAGGGCTGCCAGCGTGGTGGTCTCGACGAAGAAGAGACACCGCTCGATCAGCACCAGGTCGTCCAGGACCGAACGGACCTGATCGACGAAGAAGAACGCCACGATCGAGAAGAGCAGCCCGTGGAAGGCCGGGTTGACGACGGGCATCACCAGGCGGACCACGGGAATGATGAGGGCGATCCCGATCGCGTCGCCCGCGAGGCTCGGCGCGTACTGGAGCGACATCAGCGCCACGAAGCCCGCGGAGAGGATCGCCACCGACCAGGGACGCGCGAACACCTGCGACGAGCCCTCGAGCTCACCGGTCTCGGTTCGCTGGCGCAGGCGACTGCGAACCCAGAAGGCGGCGCCCGCCGAGGCCAGGAACAGGACCAACACGCCCGGGATCACCTGGCGCAGATCGTCGCGGTAGCCCGCCAACTCCTCGACGTCGTCGCCCACCGATTCGCGTACGCGGTCGGGAATCTCGCCGGGGTTCTTCTCGCCCTGAACGGCTTCCCACAACGGCGACGCGTCGGCCTGGAACAGGCGCGCGCGGGCACGCGCACGCCCGCGGGAGACCTCGTCGAGTACCTCCGACGCACGCGCCCGAAGCGCCGCGACCTCGCTCTGCACCCGGAGGACCCGGTCGCTGGCCGCCGCGACGCGCGCGCGGGTGCCCCGGATCTCCGCCAGGTTCTGGCGCACCGCGGCGATCACCTCGGTGGGCGCCCCGGCCTCGCGCGCGGCCTCCTCGCTACGGCGCCACAGGTCGCGATCCTCATCGAGAGACGCCAGGTCCTGGGACAGCTCTTCGGCGCGTCGGGTGAGGGCTGCGGTCCACGTGGCCAGGCGGAGCCGGCGACCCTCCCACTCGCGCTGCAGCTCATCGAGCGTCGAGAGGCCCACGTGCGCTTCGAGGTACGCCTGGACCAGGTCGTCGCGCTTCTCGATCGAGCGCGCCGTCGCCGGAAGCTGGTCTTCGATGTCGGCGGCCACCCGGCTCGCCTCGACCCGGTCCCGCTCTTCGCGCAGCTTGCGCTGCAGGATCTCCGAACGCGCGCTGATCTCGGGAACCGAAACCGCGGAGGGCGGCGGCGGCGGCGCGACTTCCTGCGGCGCTGCAGGCGCGGGCGCGGCCTTGGACAGCCCCGGCATCTGCGCCCACGCGGCCGCCGTCCCCATGACCACGGCCAGGAGCGCCGCGCTCGAGACCCCACGCACCCAGAGTGCCCTCTCACGCATGGCGCGAGCTTAGGGCAGGCGCTCCCCGGGGCCCGCGCATTCGGGGCCCCGGGGTCCGCGCATTCGGGCCCCGGGGTCCGCGCGTTCGGGCCCGTTTTGACCCGACCGGCTGCCCGTGGTAACCCTTCCTCCATGGACGTGCTTCGAGACACCGGCCGCTGGTTTGCGGGCCTGTTCTTTGGCTGGGGGTTCTACGTGAACCTCGGGGCCCATGGAGCCACGTCCGGCTGATCCGCAGCTACAGACGATTCTCCGAAGCCCCGAGACGAGCTCTCGGGGCTTCGTCTTTTTTGGGGCATCGGCCCAACCCAGGAGCCAAGCCATGCAAGAGCGTCTCGAGGATCGACACCTGAGGGAGGTGCGAGCCTTGATCCCCCCGCAAGACGTGAAACGAACGCTTCCCGCCAGTGATGCGGTGGCGCAGAGCGTCCTGGCCGCGCGCCAGGGCATTCGGGACGTGCTGCACGGCCGCGACCCCGATCGCCTGGTGGTGGTGGTCGGGCCGTGTTCGCTGCACGACCGCCGCGCGGCCGCCGAGTACGCCGACCGCCTGGCCGCCCTGCGCCCCGAAGTGGACGACGCGCTGCTGCTCGTGATGCGCACCTACTTCGAGAAGCCGCGAACCCACATCGGCTGGAAGGGCCTGATCAACGATCCCGATCTCGACGGCCGCTGCGACATCCCGCGCGGCCTCAATCTGGCGCGCGAGCTGCTGCTGGCGATCGGCGAGCGTGGCCTGCCGTGCGCCACCGAGTTCCTCGACCCGGTGACCCCCCAGTACATCGGCGATCTGGTGGCCTGGGCCGCGATCGGGGCGCGCACCACCGAGAGCCAGACCCATCGCGAGATGGCGAGCGGGCTGTCGATGCCCGTGGGCTTCAAGAACGGCACCGACGGAACCCTCGACGGCGCCTTGAACGCGCTGGTCTCGGCCGGGCATCCCCACGCCTTCCTCGGTATCGGCGAGGACGGCATGACGAGCGTGGTGCAGACGGCGGGCAACCCCGACCGACACCTGGTGCTACGCGGCGGCACCACCGGCCCGAACCATCGGCCCGACGTGGTGGCGCGCGCGGCAGAGGGGACGCGTTCCGAGCATGCCCTTCGCGGGGTCATGGTCGACTGCTCTCACGACAATTCGGGCAAGGACCCCACTCGCCAGGGCGAGGTATGCCACGAGGTGCTGCAGCAGCTCGAGGATGGCCAGCAGGCGCTGATGGGCCTGATGATCGAGAGCCACCTCGAGGCGGGCCGACAGAACTGGACGCCGGAGGCGCCGCTTCGCCACGGCGTATCCATCACCGACGCCTGCATCGGCTGGGACGAGACACGCACGCTGCTGCAGACGGCCGCCGACACCGTACGCCGGAACCGCGCACGCAAGTCACCGGCAACGCCGCCGGGCACGCAGGTCTCCGCCGCCTAGCGAGGCCAGCCACACCCCTGCCCGGCCCAGAGTGTCTCAACCGGGGCGCTCGGAAGGCCGATCTCCTTCGCGGTGAAGGCGTGTTCCGCACGACGACGCCGGGGGTTCCTCGTCCCCGGCCTGCTGTGGGCCCTGTGTGCAGGGTTCGCAGGCGGGGACCCGTCCTCGGCCGGGTCGGAGGGCGCCGTCGCAGTCCGCGAGGTGCGGGCCCTGCGCGAGGCGCTGGCCGACGACCCCGGCAACGTCGCCATTCGCGAGCGGCTGGCTCGGCTGGAAGCCGCGCGGCCTGCGGTGCCGGATCGGGCGGGTCCGCCGGGCCTCTCTCCGGACCTACGCGTGGTGGAGCCCCCCGTGCCCACGGCCGCCGACGCAAGGAAGGCCCTTCCCGATCGCAGCCTGCTGGAGCGTCTCGAGGAGCTGCCCACGCTCGACCCGGAGGTCCTGCCCGAACCCCTGCGCGAGCCGGCGCGCCGTATCGCCACGCTCTCGGCTCGCGAGCAGCTCAGCTGGACGCTCAGCGGCCTGGGCATCGTGGCCCTGCTGCTGCTCCTGCGGCGCTCCCTGCGCGGCCGGGGCGATCTCGCAGTCGCCATCGAGTGCCCGCCCGAACGACGCGGCACCTTCAGTGTCCGCCTTCGCCGACGGCGCGAGCGACGCGTACGTGGTGACGCCAGCGGGCCGCTGGCCTACGTGCCCGAGACGCGGTCGTCCACACGCCTCGAGCACAACATGGTCGCCCGCGAGACCCACTTTCGGGGCGTTCCCGCGCGCAACTACTGGGTCGTACTCGAGGGCGCGCTCGAGGCGGCCGAGGGCGAGCCGTCGCGGCCGATCTACGAGGAGCGGGAGGTCTGCATCCGTCGCAAGCGTACGCTCCGCGTCGACTTCGACCTGCGCCCCAGTGCGTGCGTCCTCGAGGTGCACGTGGTGCGCGGCAAGGCGCCCGCGCGGGATGCACGGGTCTCCTTGGGAGGCGACCCCACCTCGATCCGCTTCGCCGGGGGCGGCATCGTGCGCTTCCCGTTGCCGCGGGGCCGGCACACGCTTCTCGTGGGCGCCGACGATCGCGCGGCCGAGCGGTCGGTTCGCGTGGAGAGCCTCGAACCGCGCACCCTGGTGGTCGACCTCGAAGATTCGAGCGACCTGGCATTCGACGACTGCCCCGAAGCCGTCGACCCGTTTCTCCGCGGCGACCTCTCGGTGGTGGCCACCGCGCTCGAGCGCGTGGGCCAGGCCGAGCGCGCACACAGCGTCGCGGCGCGGTTCCACAAGGAGCGCGGCAACGTCGACGAGGCGGCCGAGCACTTCGTCGCCATCGGGCGGCTGCTCGAAGCCGCCGAACTGCGCGCGGGCAACGGCGAGAGCGACCTCGCCGCCGAGCTGTTCGAGCGTGCGGGTGACCTCGCACGCGCCGCAGACCTCTACGATGCCAGTGGCGACCTGCTGCGCGCGGGGCGCGCATTCGAGCAGATCGGAGACCTCGACGCGGCGGCTCTCCGCTACCGCGGTGCCGGGGCCACGCCACGCCTGCTCGACGTGCTCGAGAAACAGGGCGAACACTTCGAAGCGGGCGAGATCGCCCGGAACGAGGGCGACACGTCACGCGCCGTGCGCAACTTCCAGCACGTGGGTGCCAAGGACACCGGCTACCTGCGCGCCTGCCAGGTGCTGGCGGATCACTTCCACGGCGAGGGCAAGCACGAACTCGCGGTGCAGAAGGCCGACGAGGCGATGAGCTTCACTCGCCCCGAAGACACGAAGCCGGAGACCCTCTTCTGGTACGGCGAGCTCCTCGAGCGCGCCGGCCGGCCCGACCGCGCCCTCGAGGTCTTCGAGGACCTGGCGCGTCGATCCCCCGACGAGCCCAACGTCACCACGCGGGTCGAAGAGCTGCGCAAGAAAGCCTCCGCGGTCCGGCGTCGAGCCGGGTCCAGCTCGGCACCGACCATGGCCGTGGCCTTCGGGTCGGAACGCTACGACATCCTCGAAGAAATCGGCGCGGGCGGCATGGGCATCGTGTACAAGGCACTCGACCGTCGCCTGGCCCGCGAGGTCGCCCTCAAGCGCCTGCCGGACAACCTGAAGGAAAACCCGCGGGCGGTGGACCTGTTTCTGCGCGAGGCCCGGGCCGCCGCGCGGCTGAACCACCCGAACATCGTCACCGTCCACGACGTGGACCACGAGGACGGGCAGTACTTCATCACCATGGAGCTCATGGTCGGTACACCGCTCTCGGACGTGGTGCGCGCCCGCGGTCGCGTGACCCCGCTCGATACGGCGCGCCTGGGCGTCCAGGTCACGTCGGGCCTGGCCTACGCCCACGCCCAGCGCATCGTCCACCGCGACATCAAGACGGCCAACCTGTTCTTCACGCACGACCGCGTGGTGAAGATCATGGACTTCGGACTCGCCAAGATGCTCGAAGAGGTGCGCCGTGCGAGCACCGTCATCGGCGGGACGCCCTACTACATGGCGCCCGAGCAGGCTGCCGGTCGCAACGTCGACCACCGTGCCGACCTGTACGCGTTCGGTGCCACGCTCTTCGAACTGCTGACCGGGCGCCCACCGTTCACCGAGGGCGACGTCGCGTACCACCATCGCCACACGCCCCCGCCCGACCCCCGCGACCTGGTGGCTGGCCTGCCGGACGCGATGGGCTCGCTGGTGCTCGACCTGCTGGCCAAGGACCCGGCCCTGCGGCCCGAATCGGCGGCCGAAGTGGGCAGGCGACTCACCGCGATCGCGGACGGTCTGCGCCGCTAGCCGGCCTCGCGCGGTCTCGGCCGCGCAGCGGCGTGAGCGCGCCCTCGAACGGGGCCGGGAGCCCTCAGGGTTTCCCCGCAGTCGCCGCGAACCGGTGCCCAACCGGCCCCGGCGGGCTCTAGCCACTGCGCCGCCCGACCGATGAGACCGAGCGCGGCCAAGGTCGCGCAATGACGGAGTTTCCATGAGTCAGCGAGGCGTCCAGTCCCTCTTCTCCCAACGCATGGACCGTGCGTTGATGGCCATCTTCTTTCTCGGGGCCGTGGTTCCGGTGCTCGGGCTGGGCTGGGTGGTGGACGCCTACGTGCTGCCGCAGGTGGCGGACGATTCGCGCGCGCAGGCCACGTGGATTGGCAGCGTCGTGGGCATCGGTGTGCTCGTGCTGTCGCTGTTTCTCGCCATGCGTCGCATCAGCAGCGCGGCCCTCGCGCAGATGGACGCCGACAACCGGCGCCTGGCGGCCCTGCTCGATGCTTCGCGCAAGGTCTCCGTCGAGGCCCACCTCGATGCGGTCGCCACACCGGTCCTCACCTGCGCCACCGAACTCTCGGGTGCCCAGGCGAGCTTCCTGATGGTGCGCGAGCGCGGCAAGGACGAGTTCGAGCTGCGCGGCCACGGCGACGCGGCGCCTCCCATGGAGGCACGCGAAGCCCTCGAAGAGCTCGTCGAAGAAGCCCTGCGCTCGGGCGAGATCCAGACGTTGGAGGGCGCCCCGGGCGTCGGCGGCGCGGCCGTGGTGCCGCTCGACCAGAAAGGCGAGGCCCAGGCCGGCGTGGTGCTGGTGGCGCCGAAGTCCACGGACACCTTCACGCCCGAGATCATCGACGGGCTCGATACCCTCGCAGGCCTCGCGCGGATCACTCTCGAGAAGGGCGGGCTCGAACTCGCCCAACGCAACTTCTTCACCTACGTGACCGACATCCTGGTTTCGGCACTCGATGCGCACGTGGACGAGCGCGAAGGGCACGCCACGAACGTGGCCCGCGCCGCCAACCGCCTCGGCCACGAGCTGGGATTCGACGCCGACCGGCTGGGGCGCCTGCACTTCGCAGCGCTGCTGCACGACATCGGCATGCTCAAGGTCGATCGCTCGCTGCACCGCAACGCGCGCGCCACCCACAAGCACACCGTGCTGGGGGCCCGCATGCTCTCCCGCATCCGATTCTGGGAGGACGTGGCCCCGGCGGTGCTCCACCACCACGAGTGGTTCGACGGTAGCGGTCACCCGGAGGGCATCGCACGCGACGCGATCCCGCTGGAGTCGCGCATCATCGCCGTCGTGGATGCGGCGGATGCCATGCGCCGCAAGGGACTCGCCCACTCGGCCGTCGCCGAAGAGCTCGAGGCCCACGCCGGAACGCAGTTCGACCCCGAGGTGGTGGCGATCTACTGCCGCCTCTCGGCCTCCGACGCGCCGCCGCTGCCCTAGGCGCCCGGCGCCAGCGTCTCGAGCTCGACGCGCCGGGTCTCGGGCACGAACGAGAGGCAGGCCGCCGCGACCACCAGGGCCACCGCCATGGCGGCGATCACCCCGGGGAGGTCGGCGCCCGTCTCGGCCACGGCGCCCACCACGAGCAGTGCCGAGGTCCACCCCACCGTCTCGACCAGCACCAGCCATCCCGCGGCCGTACTGCGGTGACTGGTCGGAAAGAGCTCGGTGGTGACCGTGCGAATCACCAGGCTCGCCGAAACCGTGCAGAGGCTCGCGAAACCCCAGGTGAGCCCGAGCACGGCTGGGCCCTGCGCCCACAGCAAGAAGGCCGCCATGCAGACCGGCGCCAGCACGAGACTGGCGCAGCCGACGAGGCGACGGCCGAATACGTCGCTGCCGCGGCCGCCCACCACATTGCCGAGCACGGCGATGCAGCCGCCGACCAGGATCAAGAGCGAGTAGTGGCCGGGGGACCAGCCGTGCTCGGTCTGTACGAACAGGCTCGTGTACTGACCGAAGGCGATCGACCCCATCGCGGCGAACAGGCCCGCGCTGCCCACGATCGCCGCGCGGCGGGGGTGGCTCTTCCACAGCAGCGCCACCGGCTCGAACCAGCGTGCGAGCGCGCTTCGCGGGTCGGATGCACGCGACGCGGCGTGGGCCTCGAAGCGGCGCGTCTCCTTCAGTGCGCGTCGGAAGAACGGCAGCAGCAGGGCCGGCACCAGCCCCACGGCGTACAGCGACCGCCAGCCGAAGGGCAGGTGATCGACCAGCGCGTAGAGCCCGGCGCCCAGCCCGAAGCCCATGCCCCCGAGCACCGAGAGAAAACCGATGGCGCCGCCCCGCAGCTGCGCGGGGATCTCCTCGACCAGGATCACCAGGGCGAGCGCAGCGGCCGTCAGCATGAAGATGCGCGTCAGGAACTGGGCGGCGGCGAACTGGAGCGCGGTCTGGCACAGGGCCGTCGCGAAGGTGCCGACGCTCATCGCCACGAAGCACCCCAGGAAGACCCGCCTTCGCCCGGCGCCGTCGGCCAGGGCCATGAGCGCGATGCTTCCGACCCCGCCGGCCCGGATCGCACCGAGCACGAAGCCCGAGTCCTCGGGCGCGATCTCGAGCCCGGCCGAGATCTGGGGCAGCGCCGCGGACAGCAGGCCGATGTCGTAGTTCTCGAAGAACATCCCCAGCGACACGAGCAGCAACGTGCGCATGGCGTCCGGCTCCAGGCGTTCCTCGCCGAAGAAGGGCCGGAGCAGCAGCGCAGACGCCGAGCGGGTCGCCAAGAGCGCCGCTAGGCGGGGCGGCCCAGGCCCGACGCGTCCCGTGCGGCCGACAGGATCGGGCGCATCAACTCGCGAGCCCGCGCGACGCCCTGGGACAGCACGTCCTCCACGTCGTCGGGCCGCTTCGCGAGTTCTTCGCGGCGCTCGCGCATGGGACCGAAGTAGTCCATCAGGCGCGCCAGCAGGTCCTGCTTCACGTGGCCGTAGCCGAGGCCGCCCTTGCGTGCCTCGGCGAAGTACGACTCGCGCTCGGCGGGGCTCGCGAACAGCGACCACAGCTGAAAGACCGTGGCGTCGGTGTCCTTCGGGTCCTCCACGGGCGTCGAGTCGGTGACCACCGCCATCACGGCCTTCTTCACCCGCTTGGCGGGCCAGAACATGCCGATGGTGTTCTCGTAGGTCTTGGACATCTTGCGCCCGTCGAGGCCGGGCACCACGGCCACGTCCTTCGGGATCAGCGGCTCGGGCAGCGCGAAGACCTCGCGCTCGTAGACGTGGTTGAAGCGCTGGGCCATGTCACGCGCCATCTCGAGGTGCTGCTTCTGGTCCTGACCCACGGGCACGAGGTCGGGGTTGAACTGGAGGATGTCCGCCGCCATCAGCACCGGGTAGGCGAACAGTCCGTGATCGGCCTGGACGCCCTGCGCGACCTTGTCCTTGTAGGAGTGTGCCCGCTGCAGCAGACCCATGGGCGTGACCGTCGAGAGCATCCAAGCCAGCTCGCAGGTCTCGGCGAGATCCGACTGCCGGTACAGGATCGCCTGGGCCGGGTCGAGGCCGCACGCCAGGTAGTCGAGCGCGACGTCCAACACCATCCGACGGCGCAGGGCTGCGTCTCGCACCGTCGTCATCGAGTGGTAGTCCGCGATGAAGAAGATGCCCTCGTGCTCGGACTGGTGGGCCACGTGCTGGCGGATCGCGCCGAAGTAGTTGCCGAGGTGGCAGCCCGTTTCACCCGAGGACTGGATGCCGGAGAGGATGCGCACGCGCTAGCCCTCGTCCGTGTGGGTGAGCCAGTGCGCGAACGCGGGGTCGCCCCCCTCGGTCACACGCTGGAAGTGGTCGCGCAGCCTCGTCGAGACCGGCCCCGGCACCTCGCTACCCAGCGCCTTGCCATCGACGCTGTCGATGGGCCAGACGCCAGCCGATGTGCCCGTGAGGAAGGCCTCCGAGGCGGCGAACAGGTCTTCGGGTCGAAGCGCCACCTCCTCGACGGGGATGCCGTCGTGGCGGGCCAGTTCGAGGATGGAACGTCGGGTGATGCCGAGCAGTACCGACTGCTCCGGCGGCGTGCGAAGCGTGCCCGCCGAATCCACCAGGAAGAAGTTGGTGGTCGGGCCCTCGGCGAGGGTTCCGGCCTCGTCCACCAGCAGGATCTCGTCGTAGCCCTTCTGGCGCGCGCGCCACTTGGCGACCATGGGCGACGTGTAGTTCGCGGCCACTTTCGCGTGGGGGTGCATGATGTCCGGGCGGCGCTGCTTGCGCTCCTTCTCCAGCCAGATGCGCACCGAGGAGCGGTAGCGGTACGGCGTGCCCGGCTTGCGGGCCACCACGTCGGCACGGGGATCGAAGGCGGCAACCGCGACGGCCACGTGGTCGTCCTCGGGCACCACGTCGATCTCCACCGAGGGCAGGTAGGCCTGCACCTTCACCACGCGCGCGCCGGGGTTGGCGCGCACCGCGGCCAGACAGGCGGTGCGCAGGTCTTCCGCCGACTGGCGCAGGGGCAGCCCCACCAGTTCGGTCGAGTGGATGAAGCGCGCCAGGTGATCGTCCAGGCGGAAGACCGCCGGACCCCGCTCGGTGTCGTGCACGCTCATGTAGTCGAACACGAGCGAGCCGCGTGCGTGGCTGTGCGACAGCACGTGCACCACGGCGTCGCCCCACGGCACCAGTGCGCCGTCGATCCAGATGTGTCGGTCGGGCGGGCTTTCGTGGCTCATGGCCGCGGGAGAGTAGCCAGCTTGCTCGAGAAGCCCGGCCATCGCAGGGAACTCGCAGGGCGGCTGCGGCCACTCACTTCACGAGCCCTCGGGGGCAGCCGGTCCAAACCCTGTCGTGCAGAGCCGAATCCAAGGCGCGGGAAGGGCGGGACGAGGACCGGACACCCTCCCTCCCTGTCCCCGAGGGGCTCCCCCTTTTCTCCACCAGGACCCCGTTTTTCCCCGCCAGGAGACGAGAACGAAGTTTCTTGCCACGCACCCCCCGCTCGGTCCCACTACCGAGATGCGTGTGTTTGATAGGGAGTCACCCATGAGCCGGACGATCGAGAAGGCCAGCAACATCCTTTCCACCTCGTTGGGTCTGTACCGGGAGCTCGCGCTCTCGGCCGCATCGCTGCTCCGCCGGAGCTAGCTCCGACCGCAGCAACCCGACGGGCGGCCGCTCAGGGCTCCCCAGTCGTTCTCGCCGCGCCAGTCGTCACAGGGACGGTTGGCGCGGCTCCCGTTGGGCCGACCCCTACGCAAATCCTGCCCACGGGCAGGGTCGCCCGCGGCGCCGCGCGCCTAGAGTGCGGCTGCGCCGTCGCGCGGGGCGCTCTCGGCGCCTGCGGCTTCGGGATCGAAGTCGTAGTCGGGGTCGCGCCGCCGGGACTGCTGCGCGAGCAACCTAGGCTCGTTGGCCTTGACCCAAACGCGCGCGGCCAGGGCGAGCGCGAACAAGAGCGAGACCCCGGCGATCACGACGAAGTCGAAGGGGCCCATGCCCAGGACGCGGAAGTTCATCGCGAGCGCCGCCCAGAGCGCTTTGTGGAGAGCAGCCCAGATCAGGCTGGTCCACGCGACGAGAATGAGCAGGTCGACGAGAGGCAAGACGGGCACGGCAGCGACTCCTTCTGCCCGGCGTCCTCCCGACCGGGTCGTCCACCCCACGTGAGCGGGTCGAAGCATGCTACGCCGCCACGCGGTCGCCGGTCAATCGGCAGCCGACCGGCAACGCCCTGGGCGGCCCCATTTCGCGCCCGCACCGCTCCGCTGCGAGGTCATGCGGGCCGCCGGGTGCCCGGCTATCCTGCGGCGCCGCGCGAGACCCGTCGCGCGTGGCCCCGGGGGATCAAGCCGACGTAGCTCAGCTGGTAGAGCAACGCATTCGTAATGCGTAGGTCGCCGGTTCGACTCCGGCCGTCGGCTCCACCCCCGGCCCCGCAAGCCTGCAAACGGCGCGAGCCGCCCCCGCGGCGCCCGATATGCCCGCAAGACCCTCCCCCGGGGATGCGTCTCTTCTGCTGGCTGCTAGCATCCCGCCAGCGAGGCTACCCGGCCCGCCCGGCCGTCATCGGCCTCCGAACGGTCCCCAGCCACATCCCCGTCATCTGGGCGGCGCGGAGGCTCGCACGGCAGCAGGCGGCGCGGTCGCGAGCACTCGGCCCCCCGCAGCCCTCCCGAGAGGGCGCAGGGACGAGCGGTCGCAGGAAGCCGAACAGGGGTCGGGACACCGACCGGATCGAACATTGCAGCGCCCGTCGAGCAGCGGCGGGCCGAGGGGGTCCCAGATGGCGCGAGTCAACAGGATGTCGGTGCAGAAGCGGCTTCGCGAGCGCAAGAAGGCGGAGAAGGCCGAGCTGAAGCGCGAAGAGCGACTCACACGCAAGAGCGGCGAACCCGAAGAGCCGCGCGAGGTCGGTGACCAGGTGGCGAGCCGCGACGATCTGGCGGGCTACGGCCTGATCTCCGAGGAAGAGGAAGAGTCCGAGGGGACTTCTTCGTAGCCCCCGGTAGGGGCCACCTCAGCGCCCCGGCGACGAGGACCGCTCGCGCCTGCGCGGCGAACCAGGCTCCGATGCCCGTGCCAGGTAGACGGCATGACGCCGCCCGCCACGGCCCGGCCGCTCGACCCGGACACGAAAGCCGGCGCGCTCGAGCGCGCGCACGAACGCCGCATCCGGGTCTTCGGACCAGATCCCGAGCACGCCCTCTCGCGTCAGCGCCCGATGGGCCGCGGCGAGTGCAGCGCGCCCGTAGTGCGGATGGTCGGGCCCATCGCCGGCGGGATGCGGACCCTGGTGCAGGTCGAGCAGGATCGCGTCGAAGGGCGGCTCCGAGCCCGCAGCGGCCGTTCGGATCGGCTCGCGCACGTCGACCAGGCGTAGCGCGACCCGGGCATCGGCGAGGGCGTCGGCGCTGGCGTCGCGAAGCGGGCCGCGGCACCAGTCCACCACGGCATCGTGCAGCTCGGCGACCACGACCTCGGCGCCCTGGGGCAGCGCATCGAGCGCCGCTCGCAGGGTGAAGCCCATCCCCAGGCCCGCGACCAGCACGCGCGGCGAACTTCGGCCGGCCACGCCCTCGCAGCCCAGACGCCCCAGGGCCTCCTCGCTGCGCCGTGCGCTGCTCGACATCAGCACACGACCGTCGAGGGTGAGGAGATACTCCTCGCCCCGCTGCCGCAGCTCGAATCCACCGTCGGCGGACGACGCGCGCGCGAGGGTCACCCAGGGGCGGGTCATGCGTCGACGGGCGCCGCGCCCAGGAACTGCAGGATGCGCTCGTTGGCGCGCGGGTCCTGCACCAGAAATAGATGGCCGCCCTCGAAGAACTCGAGCGTGGCGTCGGGAACACGCGAGGCGATCGCCTCCAGGTTCTCCGGCGGGGCGATGCCGTCGTAGCGCCCGCCGCAAACCAGCACGGGCATGGGCAGCCCGGGCAGCCGGTCCCACACGTCGTGTCCGCGGCGGGCCTCCATCTGGCGCCGCGCGCCCACCTCGCGGCCGGGCTCGCCCTGCCCCACCGCAGCCCGCTCGCCGCTCAGGCGCAGCATGCGCGCAAAGACGTCGGGGTTGTCGCGCTGGAACGCCTCGTCGAAGCGGGTGTCGGCCAGCGCGATGCCGCGTCGCGCGCGCTCGTCCTCGGGCAGTCCGGCGAGCTCGTGCAGCGGATACGAGGCGCCGCCTTCGCCGCCGGGCGACGTGCAGGCCAGCACCAGGCGCGTCACGCGCTGCGGGTGACGCACCGCGAGTTCCTGGGCGACCATGCCCCCGAACGAGACGCCCATCACGTGGGCGCGCCCGATGCCCAGGTGGTCGAGAAGCGCCGCGGCGTCCTCGGCGTAGTCCCCCATGGTGTACGGCTCGTCGGGGCGATCGGTCTGGCCCAGACCGCGCTGATCGTGGGCGACCACGTCGAAGTGCTCGGGCAGGGGTCCTTGCATGGGGCCGGGCCTGGCCCGCAGATCGCCGCCACTGCCATTCAGGAACAAGAGCGGGTGCCCCTGGCCGCTGCGTTCGTAGTACATGGAGAGGCCGCGAATCGACGCAAAGGGCATGGAGGGTCTCCCGAGGGGCGCCCCACCATATCGCGTCACGTGTCTGCCGCTCCGACGCATCACGCGCGTTCCGCGGCTGGTCTAGGCTTGCAGCTCGGAGGTCCCATGAAGCTCGAGCCCCTCTGCCTGTTCTCTGCCGATCTGCGCGAACCCATCCAGGTGGGCAAGGGGCCTCTCGGCACCCGCAGCATCTTCGACGTGGTGGGCGGCACCGTGGAAGGCGAGCGCATCCGCGGCAAGGTCCTCCCGAGCGGTGGCGACTGGGCACTCATCGACGACACCGGGGTCGCCCGGCTGGACGTCCGGGGCACCGTCGAGACCGACGACGGCGCACTCGTCTACGTGCAGTACCACGGCGTGCTCGAGATGAACGCCAAGGTGATGGAGGCCCTCGGCGGCGGCGGGGCCACCGAGTTCGGCGACACGTACTTCATGACGGCCCCGCGTTTCGAGACCGGCGACCCGCGCTACGCCTGGCTCAACAACGTGCTGGCCGTGGGCGAGGGCCGCTTGATGCCCAACGCGGTGTCCTACCGCATCCACCTCGTCACGAACTGAGGCCGCGCCCATGACCTATGCGAACGGCCGGCGCCTGCTCGACGCCGACAGTCACATCATGGAGCTACCGGACTTCCTCGCGAACCACGCCGACCCCGGCGACCACGAGAAGCTGCCCGAGATCGACTACACCGCGTCGTCGGTCTCGCGCGCCGAGGTGGAGGCCATCGTCGCGGCCGGCGGGCGGCACGACCGCGACCACGTCGAAGCCATGGTGGCGCTGGGCGACCGGCTGCTGCGGGGTCCGAAGGAGGCGCAGGCCCTCGGCGCCTTCGACCCCGAAGATCGGACCCTGGCCCTCGACCAGCTGGGCTTCGAAAAGCAGCTGGTGTTCTCGACGCTCTCTTCGACCGTGGTCTTCGACCATCGCCTCGACGACGACGTGCAGTACGCCGCGGCCCGCGCACACAACCGCGGCATGGCGGCCTTCGCTGCCGGCGACCCGCGGCTGCTCCCGGTCATGAACATCCCGCTCGGGGCCCCCGAGCGCGCGGTCGCCGAACTCGACGTGGCGCTGCGGGATGCGCCAGGCGCCGTCTGGGTGCCCCACGACCACTGCGGGGGCCGGGCGCCCGGCCATCCCGACCTCGACCCGTTCTGGGCGCGGCTGGCCGAGGCGGGCGTTCCCTTCGTGATCCACATCGGCGGCTTTCCGATCCAGATGCCGCGGGTCTGGGCGAACAACGGCCGGCCGCAACCGACCGACTGGATGGGCGGGGGCGAGAACGTCCGCGGCCGTGATTTCACCGTGATGCATCATGCGCCCGAACGCTTCGTGTCCGCCCTGGTGCTCGACGGCGTCTTCGAGCGCTTCCCCGGCCTGCGCGGCGCCTCGGTCGAGCTGGGGGCCGGCTGGGCGCCTGCCCTGCTCACCCGGCTCGACGAGACCGTGGAGGTCTTCGGGCGCAGTGAGCCCGACCTGCTTGCCATGAGCCGAAGGCCCTCTGAGCAGCTTCGCGCGCAGTTCGCGTTCACGCCCTTCCCCTTCGAGGACGTGGGCGGGCTGGTGGACGCGTGCGGGCCCGACCTGTTCCTCTTCTCGAGCGACTACCCGCACATGGAAGGCGGCCGCGACCCCTTGGCGCGGTTCGAGCGCTCGCTCGCGCGGCATGACGACGCGACCCGCATGCAATTCTACGCCGGCAACTTCGAGCGCGTGTTCGCGGGGCCGCTCGGCGCCTAGCTCGGTCTCCGTTGCGGCGACACGATCACGCCGGCGCCTAACGACACGCCGGCTCGGCATCGCGGACCATGCGACCCAGCACCCCGGGCGTGTGCTGGAGCGAGAAACCACGGATCTCCTCGACCATGATGGCGAAGGCGAGGGTTCGCGTCGGAGTCGCCTGGCCCGGCACCTCGAGCGCACCGACCAGCCAGCCGATGTCGTCTTCGTCCGGGGTCTCGGCGGTGCCGGTCTTGGCGCCGAGCAGGCGGCACGTGCCGCCGAGCCCTGCGCGGCGTCGCACCGGGGCCGCGGCGGCGTCCATCATCTCGACGAGCCGATCGCGGTGGTCGGCCCGGTCGACCACGACCACCGGCAAGGCGGGCTCGGCGTCGCCTGGGCCCGAGGACACGAGCTTCGGACGCAAGTGCTCCCCTGCGCGATGCTGCCCGAAGTGGCTCGCGGCGAACGCGGCCATGCGCATGGGCGCCACCCGCGCGTTGCCCTGGCCGATCACGAGCAGCGCGCGGCCCATGGTCTGGTCGAGATCGGCCTCGCCGGGGAAGTCCTCGCCCAGCACCTCACGTAGCGTGGGAAGTGGGCTCCCTCCCACTCCCTGCGCCGCAGCCTGCACGAAGTAGCCATTGCACGACACGGCGAGAGCGCGCGCGAGTTCGACCTCTCCGTGGGGCTCGCTGCAGCGGATGAAGCGGCCGCCCGTCGTGGCGATCCGCCCGGGGCACGTGTAGCGAAAGCCCTCTTCACCGGCGCCGATCAGGTGGCGCGCCAGCAACAGCTTGAACGTCGAGCCGGGGGCCGATCGTGCGGTCGCGCGGTCCAGAAAGGGCTCGTCGGGGTCGTCACGCAGCGATGCGAAGCGCCGGGTGAGTTCGCGAGGCGCGAAACCGGGCGTCGAGACCGAGGCCACCACCTCGCCGCCGTCGGCGTCCATCACGACCACGGCCCCACGGCGATCGCCGAGGGCCGCGTGGGCCGCGCGCTGCCAGGGCGCTTCGAGGGTGAGCACGAGGTCGCGCGGCACGTGGCCCTCGCGATCGAGCGGTCCGGGCCAGCCCTGGGGCACGCTGAGCCAGGCATCGGCGCGAGACTCCATCCCCGCGGCCACGGCGAGACTGCGCTTGTAGCCGACCACGTGTACCGCGGCGGCGCCGAGCGGGTAGCGCCGCTCGCGCACGCTGCCCGTGGCGAGCGCGACCCCGCCCGCATCGACGATCTGCCCGCGTGGTGAGGCCGACAGCCGGGGGTTGAACGCATGGACCGAGAACTCGCGAAAGCTGGCGCGGTACGCAGCGCCGAGCACGCAGAGAGCAGCCAGCGCCCAGACCGCCGGCGCCAGCGCCGACCCGGCGCCCCTTGCGGCGTCGACCGGCGCATGACCGAGTGGGTCCATGGGCCGCGGCGCCCCCCACGCGAGCGAGGCGGCGACACCGGCGCCCAGGGTGGAGGCCAGCACCGTGGTTCCGCTGAACGAGAGCCACGGGAAGGGCACGCCCATCACCGGCAGCACCAGGCCCAGGTTCATCCAGTGGTTCCACGCCGCCTGCACGACGATCGCCGCCAGCATCGCGGCCACCGTCGCCGAGCGCATCGCACGTCGTGGCGGCTCGTGCAGCTCCCGAAACACACCCGAACACAGCAGCGCCAGCGCCAGCCAAAGCACCACCGCGCCGGGCAGGCCGAGCTCTTCGAGAAAACCGCTCACCGGAAAGTCAGTCTCGGCCTGCGGCACGGCAGCCGCCCGGCCGGACGCAATGCCCTGCCCCACCCCGTCCGACGAGGCCGCGGCGGTAGCGGCCGTACAGCGCTGCTCGCTCTCGCGCCCGGACTCGCAGGCGGGCGAGACCAGCCCCTCGAGCCGTGTGCGCACCCGCGGCTCGCTCACCGCTACGCCTGCCGCCACCACAGCCACCAGGGCCGCGGGCACCAGCAGATCGCGACCTCGCCCGACCGCCAGCACGGTGACCACGCAGACGAGTCCACCCAGCACGAGCGTCCCGTGCTCGCGCAGGAGCAGCATCGGGGCGACGAAGCCGGCGATGACGCCGACGCCCAGCGGCAGGGCCGCAGCCATGCGCGAGAGCCCACGCGCAGGGGGATCCGCTTCGATGCGGCGCACGTAGTGCACGAGACCGGTACCCACCAAGGGCGGCAGCAGCAGCTTGTACGCGAGCTCCGTAGGCTGCACGAACACGCCGAACACGCGGGCCCCCACCACCGTCCCGCCCACGTCTACACCGAACAGACGCGTGAGCCCGAGCACGGCGAGGCAAAGCGCCGCCCAGAACCAGGGCGAAGCGAGCAGGGGCAGCACGCGGCGCGTGATCGCGCGCCGCGAGAGCCCGGCGAACAGGCCCGTCGCCACCAGGCCCGCGGTGAACGCCAGCGCCACCAGCAGCGGGCCCCGCGAGCCGATCCGCTCGCCCCACGCGACGCCGAGCGCGGCGAGCACGAACAACGAGAGCGTGACGGGTAGCGTCCGGGCACCGTTTCTCGCCGCCGCGATCACGCAGAACGCATGGCCGGGCAGCGCACACAAGAGAAACCCGGCGGTCGGCACGGGCCAGCCCTCCGAACCGGTGCCCCGCCAGGCCGCGATCAACAGGGAGTAGAGACCGACCTGCACGATCGCGCCGCAAAGCGCCGCCGACGTCTCCGGGCGCGGACGCTGGGCGCCGCGCAACCAGGCCCCGAGCAGCAGCGCCGCGCCCAGCGCCGCGAGCCCGAACAGGGTGAACCCACGGAGAGCGGCTTCGCTCACGCGCGCGGGCGCCCGGCCGCGTGCGGGCGATCGTCGAGCCGTCTCACCTGCTGGTGGACACGCCGGGGCCCGCGCACAGTCGCAGGTTGCCCTGCCAACCGGCCACGCGCACGTCGGACAGCGTGGCACACAGCGATCGTTGCATGGCGCCGACGTCGCGGGCCATGAGCAGCGGCAGCCGCCAGGGCAGGCTCGCCCCGTACGGCAGGTCGAGTCTCGAGCCCGCCGGGATGGCGTTGGGGTTCTCGAAGCGGCGCGCGTTGTCGCCCGCCCCGTAGAGATCGCGCCAGTCGGCCACGCCGTACTGTGCGGCAATCGCCGAAAGGGACTCGCCGGGCTGCACCACGTGCGTGCGATGCGGAAGCCACGCCCGAACGCGCCCCACCAGGTCGGCGCCAACCACCAGCGACACCAGGGAGAAGAAGACGCCCATCAACAGCGGCACCCCGAACGCGCGCAGCACCGGCAGACGCCGCGCCGCCGCACGGGCCGGCGCGAGCGCATCGTCGACCGCCTGCACCCGGCCGCGAAGCTCCGGCATCCGGTCGCCGAGCGCCGGCACCCGGTCGCGGAGGGGCCGCGGGCACATCGGCCGTGCGAACCCTGCGGACGCTCCGGGCGTGCCCGCGGGCGTGGCGAATCGCGCATGCCAAGGCGGCTTCGCCGGGGGCTCGGACCACGGCCGCCGATACCACGGCGTCGGCGCGGGGCGCGCGCGCCCGAGCCACCGCTCGAGCCGCGTCGGAGGCGGCTCCGGAGCGCGCCCCCAGCCCGCGAGCCAGGATTCGTCGAAGAAGCGGCTGGTCGAGCCGTCGTGCGCCACGGCCATCCTCTAATGGGGGTCGAGGGTGATACCCAGGGTCTCGGGACGTCGAGGGTGATACGCAGGAGCTGCCAGGAATGTTCATCGGCCCCTCGCTCTGGCGGATGAAGCCAGCCTGGAGGCCGGGTGCAGGCCCATGGCTGCACCCGTGCGGACCCGGTGCCGAGAGGCCGCGGAGGCGACCGGCAGCAAGGCAACGGGCGCGCACCACGCCGTGGGCCGCACCGGGCTCCGCTAGCTTTCGTCGCCGTGAGGCTCGCGACGCTCTTGCTGGCACTCGGACTCGGGGCCGGATTTGGCGTTCTCGGGCGAGCGGCGAGCGCCGAGCCCGCAGCGGCGCCCCCCTCCTGCTTCGAACGCCCCGAGGTGGTCTCCTACCTCGAGCGCCTTCAGAACCGCGTGATGAAGGCGTGGGTGCTGCCCGTCGACGACGTCGTGCTCGGCCAGCAGGTGGTGATGCGGCTGCGCATCGAGGGCGGCGGCATGCTGGTGGGCTACGAACTGCTCTCCTGGCGCGATCGACGCCTCGCCCAGAGCGCGCAGGCCGCGGTGTTGATGTCGTTTCCCTTCGAGGCGCTCCACGGCCCCACGCGCTGTCTGGTGAACGAGACCATCCAGACGACGCTCCAGGCCGAGTAGACGAAGCGCACGACCCAAGGCCCTCCGCGTACGGCGCCGGCGGCTAGGCCGAGGGCGTTTCGAAGTGGACCACGACCTGGTGCGCGGAGGCGTCGAACCCGATGCGAAGGCCCTGTACGCGCGGGGGTACCTTGCGCATGACGTAGCGCTCTAGGCGGTCCTCGAGGGCGCGCCAGTGGTGGTCGCCGACCAACTCGGGCCGTGCCGCCGCGACGCGCAGACTCGCCATCACGTCCGCAGGCACGGCCAGCCGCTGTGTGACCCAACCCGGCCCTTGGGCTTCGGGTGCCCGTGCGACTTCGCCCCGGGCGGCCAGCCGATCCTCCCAGGCTTCGGGTCCTCGCGGGCCGAGCACCGGCGGGCGCAGGCAATGGGGTGTCGGAGACGATCGACGCGACATGTTCAGGCCCTCCCCTTCTCGATACGCCCATCCTCGGCCCCGGGTGTGACAGGCCCGGTCACACTTCGCCGGTGCCGCGACAGGAGACCCGTGGAGCCGTCCGCGGGGTACGCGTGCCATACTCGGCGGCCTGCCGGAGGCCCCATGCCCGACCCGAACGAACTCCCCGACTACGTCCTGCGCAATCGCGTGCTCTGGGACACCTCGGCACCCGACTGGGTCTCCTCCGGAGAGCGCGGCTGGCGCCAGGAGCCTCGCTGGGGAATCTGGCAGATCCCCGAGTCCGAGCTCGGTCTGCTTCCCGACGACATGAGTGGGATGCGCAGCATCGAGCTGGGCTGCGGCACGGGCTACGTGTCGTGCTGGCTCGCACGGCGCGGCGCACGGCCCGTGGGCATCGACAACTCCGAGGCCCAGCTCGCGACGGCCACGCGCCTTGCCGCCGAACACGAGATCGAGATCGAGCTGATCCACGGCAACGCCGAGACCGTCCCCAAGGCCGACGGCTCATTCGACTTTGCGATCTCGGAGTACGGTGCCGCGATCTGGGCCGACCCCTACCTCTGGATCCCCGAGGCATGGCGGCTGCTGGTGCCTGGAGGCGAGCTCGTCTTTCTCGGCAACCACCCCCTCGCGAGCCTCTGCCAGGACCTCCAGTCCGACGCACCCGTGGACCGCACGTTGCGACAAGCCTGGTTCGGCATGCACCGCATCGATTGGAGCGAGCCCGACGGCAGCACCGGCACCGAGTTCAACCTGCCGACGGGCGAATGGTGGCGGCTCTTCGACCGGGTCGGCTTCGACGTGGTCGACTACCACGAGCTGCGCTCGCCCCAGGGCGGAAGCGAGGTGAAGTTCTACACCACCGCCGACTGGGCGCGCAGCTATCCCACCGAGCAGGTCTGGAAGCTCCGCAAGCGCGGCTGATGGCGCCCGGTCCGCCGCCACGGGCGGGTCACGCCCCCTTCCACTGCGCCACGAACCCCTCGAGCGCACGGCCCAGGGCGCGGCCCAGGGCCTCGGCCGCCGCCTCGGGCGAGTCGCCCTCGGTGGGCTCGTCGAAGGCGAACCGGCCGTGGACCACCTGCGTCATCGGATCGATGCGCGTGATGGCCAGCGAGACGTCGATGCGCACGACGCCCTCGTCGGGCCGGTGTTCGAAGCGGTCGATCCGGCCACGAAGCACATGGCCCGCAGGAGCGCGCATCTCGGTCGTCGTCACCGGGCTCGCGACGCCCCGCGCGCCGAGCCAGCGCGCGATCTCGCGCTGGGCGAGCAGCGTCGGCGGGTCGGTCCAGAGGTGATGGCGGTACGGCGTGACCTCGACGCCGTCGCCCCGGCTGTGCAGCAGCGCTCGCCCCCGGGTGGTCGCCGCGGCCCGGAGCCGTTCGACTTCGAGCCCACCCTCGATCAGCGCGGGGCCCTCGCCCGACGGCCCGGGCACCACCAGGTGGTAGAAGTGATCGCGTGGCGCCGGCCCGCTCGCGCAGGCGAGCCCGGCCAAGAGCGCGATCAACGCCAGGGCTGCGAGGCGCGCCCGGTTCACTGCGGGTCCTCTCCACCCGAACGGCCCCGAATCAAGAGGCTCGGGTCGCCGCGGACCTGCCCGGAGGCCTCGCTCAGGTTGCGCGTCGTGTCCTCGAGGTTGGCGGCGATGGCGTCCATGTGGCGCGCCGCCGCCTCGAGGCTCTGGTTGAGCGCCGCCATGGCTTCGGCCAGTTCGCCCGACTGCGTCTCCACGAGTCCGTCGACGCGGGTGATCAACTGGTCCACGCGCTCGCGGGTTTGCGCCAGGTCGCCCACCAGGGTCTCGGTCTGCGACGAGGCGCCGTCCAGATTGCCGAGGATCCGCGAGACGTGCGACGCGTTCGCCGGGCCGAGCAGTTCGGCCAGGTTCACGGCCGCCTGGTCCAGCGCCTCGGTGGTCTGCTCGACGTTCGTGAGGATCGCGGGCGTCCGCTCGCCGAGGTCGTGCAACAGCGGCGTGATGTCGTGCTCGATCACGTGCATGGCCTCGCTGGCCACGCGATTGACCGCGGCGAACAGGTCCGCGGCTTCTTCGCCCGTGATCTCCGAGCCCGGCGCGAGCGGTGTCTCGGACGTCCCGCCGCGGATGTCGATCACCACCGACGAGAGCAGCCCCGGCGCGGTGATGGCCGCCACGCTGTCTTCCGGGATGGGCCAGCCCGCCTTCACCGACACCCGCACCCGAAAGGACCGCGCGCCCTCGCGATCGATCGGCTCGATGGCCTCGATGTGCCCGACCGGGAAGCCCTCATACAGGATCTCGACCCCGCTCTGGAGGCCGATCACGTTCCGGTACACGATGCTGTAGTCGTCGGTGGCGCCCGTGCGGCCGGCGAGCAGCGCCAGCCACACCACCAAGGCCACCGCCATGGCGACGACGAAGCCACCGACGATGGCGTAGTTGCGTGTGTCGTCCTTCATGCGCGGGGCCCCTCGCCCGACCCCGTGAGCCGGGCCAGGTAGGCCTCCGGGTCGAGATCCGGCTCTTCGAAGCGTCGGTTGAGCAGGCCCTGCACGCGCTCGTCGTCGCTGCCGCGCACCTCATCGACCGTTCCGACCAACAGGATGTGGCCCTGGTCGAGCACCGTGATGCGGTCGGCGATGGCGAAGGCACTCTCGAGTTCGTGCGTCACCACCACGATGGTCATGCCCAGGGCGTCGCGCAGGTCGAGGATCAACTGGTCGAGGGCACGCGACACCACCGGGTCGAGCCCGGCCGAAGGCTCGTCACAGAAGAGGACGACCGGGTCCATGATGGTGGCGCGGGCAAAGGCCGCGCGCTTGATCATGCCGCCCGACAGCTCCGACGGCATCAAGTGCTCGTAGCCCGCGAGGTTCACGATCTCGAGCTTGATGCGCATCATGATCTCCATGGTGTCGGCATCGAGCTCGGTGTGCTCGCGAAGCGGGAGCATCACGTTCTCGCCGACCGTCATGGAGCTGAAGAGCGCCCCACCCTGAAAGGCCACGCCGATGCGCTGGGAGAGCGCGGCCAGCGCGCGCGCGTCCATCTGACAGACGTCCTCGCCCAGCAGGCGAATCGCGCCGGACGTGGCGCGCTCGAGCCCCAGCATGTGCCGCAGCAGCGTGCTCTTGCCCGACCCGCTGCCGCCCATGATGACCATGATCTCGCCGGCGCGAACCTCGAGGTCGATCCCGTGCAGGATCTCCCTCGTGCCGTAGTGGGTCACGAGGTCGCTCACCTCGATCACGGCCGCCGGCTCGCGCTGCGCGTTTCGTGCTTCGGGGGACGCCATCAGACCCGCGTCGTCACCAGGGCGAACAGCATGTCCACCAGCACGATGGCCGTGATCCCGTGCACCACGGCCCGGGTCGTGACGCGCCCCACCCCCTCGGCGCCGCCCTCCACCGACGAGCCATCGACGATCCCCACCACGGTCACCAGCACGGCAAAGATGGCGCTCTTGGCCAGGCCGTGGCCCACGTCGCCCGGGCCGAGCAGCGCCAGCGTCTGCTGGAAGTACGACTCGAGCGTGATCCCCAGCTCGGCGCTCACGTAGAGCCCGGCAGCCGCCAGCGAAACGAGATCGGCCCAGACGACCAGCGCGGGCAGCATCACGAGCATGGCCAGCAGGCTCGGGACCACGAGAAAACGCACGGGCTGGATGCCCATCACGCGCAGGGCATCGACCTCCTGGTTGATGGTCATGGTGCCCAGCCGCGCGGCGAGCGCCGACCCCGAACGGCCCGCCACCAGGATGCCGGTGATGAGCGGCGCGAACTCGCGCGTCATGCCGAAGGCCACGCCCAGCACCACCTGGCTCTCGGCCCCGAAGCGCCGCAGCTGGTAGATGCCCTGGATCGCGAGCATCACGCCGATCGTCGCGGAGAGCAGCGTCACGATCGGGATCGCGCGGACACCGATCTCCATCATCTCGGCCGCCACCGGTGCGGGTCGCACGCGCTGCCCGCGGCGCTTGCCCATCACCAGCCAATAGACGGAGTCGGTGACCAGCGAGACCGCGAAGCCCATGGAGGCCGCAGTACGCACGGTGGCGCGACCCACCCGCTCGAGCCAGCCCGACGCGGTGCCTCCCGATACGCCAGCCACTAGAGCCCGTCCGCGACCTGTTCGTGGATCGTGAAGACGCGGTCGAGGCGCGCGAGCTGCAGAACGCGCAGGGCCGAGGGGTGCACCGCGGCCAGCGAGAAGGCGACGCCGCCGCGCTTGGCCAGCTGGAAGGCCTCGACCAGGCTCGCGACCCCCGAGCTGTCGATGTAGTCCACGCCCGACAGGTCCACCACGACCGGGTCTCCCTGGCCCACGGCGGCCAGCAGCACCTCGCGCGCCTTCGGCGACTGCTGGAGATCGATGTCGCCCGAGAGCGATACCACGCGCCCGCCGGCCTCGCGCCGAACTTCGTGCTCCACCGGCTACGCGATCCGCTTCGTCATGCGCAACAGGTTGCCACAGCCGGGCGGCGGCTCGACATACTCCACGGTATCCATGGCCTCGCGGATCAGGTGGGTACCGATCCCGCCGGGGCGCACCTCGTCCAGGTCGCGCGGGCGGATCGAGGCCGGATCGACCCGCGGCGCGAAGTCGATCAGCGAGAAGACCAGCTCTCCGACGTCGGGCCGATGGTCGATCTGGAGCACGATCTCGCCCGTGGCCCCGGCATAGGCGTGGCGGATCACGTTCTGGCAGGCCTCGTCCACGGCCATCACCACGTCCCGCGCGCAGTCCTGCCCGGCCCCGGCTTCGAGCACCTGCTGCTCGACGGCCTTGCGGACCGCCCGCAGCTCACAGGCGTCCGCCGGGAAGCGCAGGTCGAGCACGCGGTGCATCACGCGGGGGTATCCCCGTCGCCGCGGTACTCGTCGCTCACCGCCAGCAGCGTGAGGTCGTCGCGCAGGTCGAGCCGCCCGGCTTCGGCGGCGATCGCATCGACGCGTTCGCCAAGCGAGAGATCGGCGAAGCGGGCGATGAGCGAGACGAGCCCCTCGCTGCCGAAGGCCTCGCCGGTTGCCGTGCCCGCCTCGGTGAGACCGTCCGAGAACACGTAGAGCACGCCGCCCTCGAGGTCGGCGTCGCGCTCGGGAAACGGCGTGCCCGGGATGATGCCCACCGGCGGCGCATCGGCGTCGAGCGCGACCACCTCGCCGGCGCGACTGCGAAGCAGCGGCGGCTCGTGGCCGGCGTTGGCCAGGCGTAGGAAGCCCCGCGAGACGTCCAGCACGCCGGCGACCATCGTCACGAACATGCCGAGCGTGGCGGTCTCGCAGAGTTCGTCGTTGAGCCGGGCCAACAGCACGCCCGGGCTGGCGGCGTCGCGCGCGAGGCAGCGGTAGAGGCTCGCGGTCTTGGCCATGAGCAGCGCGGCGTTCATGCCCTTGCCCGAGACGTCGCCCAGACAGAATGCGATGCGCCCACGCGACAGCGGCAGGATGTCAAAGAAGTCGCCCGACACCGTACGGGCCGGATGGTTCACGCCGCAGATCGGAAACGGCGGCGGCTTGCGTTCGGGCAGCAGACTGCGCTGGATCTCCGCCGCCAGCGCGACCTCGCGGCGCACCGTCTCGTTCTCGACCTGGGCCGTGGCGAGCTGGGCATTCGCGATGGCCAGCCCCGCCGACGACGCCAGCACCCGCAGCAGGCTCGAGTCGCTTTCCTGGAAGCGACCGTCGCCGGCGCGCTTGTTGATCAGCGAGATGGCGCCCACCACACGGTCGGCGAAGACCATGGGCGAGCAGAGCATGGACCGTGTGGTCTCGCCCGAGGCGTCGTCGATGCGCTGGGCGAAGTCGGGGTGCTGGCTCACGTCGAAGACCGCCTGGCAGACGCGCTCGCGCACGGCCTTGCCCACGATGCCCTCGCCCGCCGCGAGCCGCATGCCCGCGATGGTGTTCTTGCCGACGCTCGCCAGGCACACCAGGTCCTTCGTCGCAGCCTCTTCGAGCCAGAGCGATCCCGACTCGGCACCGACGTGCCCGACGATCGAGTCGAGGGCCGAACGCAGGGTCTCTTCCAGGGGAGCCGAACGAGCGAACCCCTGGGTCATCTCGGCGAGCAACGCGAAGGCGCCCTCGTAGTCGTCGGCGTCGGGTGCGGGGGCCTGGCTCAAGGGGTGCTCCGGGCCAAGCCTACTCCACGGCCACGCGAAAGTGGTCGATCTGGATCTCCGTGCCCTGATCGGCGTAGTCGCCGGCGGATCGCTGGTCGCGAAAGTGCGCCCAGGACACCGGCCGGAAGCGCGGGCGCTCGCCTTCGGCGAGCAGCCCTTCGAGCGGCGCGCAGACCACCTCGTAGTCGGGGTTCAAGAAGAACGGCGCACTGTGGCGGGTGCGGTCGCGGTGCGTGATCACGCGGTGAAGCGGCGACCGGTACCGGTCGTTGCTCCAGACCTGCAGCATGTCGCCCAGGTTGAGCGCGAAGGCGCCCGGGATCGGGTCGACCGTGACGAACCGACCTTCGTGCTCGATCTGCAGACCGGCGACGTCGTCCTGATAGACCAGGGTGAGCGCACCGGCATCGGTGTGGTGGTGGACGCCGAGACGCCCGGACTCGGGAAAGAGCGGTGCGTCGGCCGGCGCCGGGTCGGGGCAGGCGACGTAGCGGTTGAGCCGGACGAAGCCGGTGTGGCGACCGAAGGCGCCGTCGAGGGCGGAAGGCGCGAGCCCGAGACTGGCGCAAAGTGCGCGCAGCAGCGCGAGCCCCACCCGCTCGCAGTCCTCGAAGTGCTCGAGCAACACCTGTCGCATGGCGTCGGGCGCGGCCGGCCACTGGTTGACGCCGTCGCTGTGCTCGGCGTCGGCGTCCCCGGGCCGGCGTTCGGCGCCGTAGTCGAAGACCTCCTTCCAATCGGGGCGGTTCTTCGTGAGTTCGGCGTCGTAGTAGCCGCGCGCGTTGGTGCGGCTGCGGCGCACGGCCTGCTTGACCGGCTCGGGCAACGCGAAGAGGTCGCGCATCGCCTGCTCGAACCGGGCCAGCCGCGGCTCGGGGATGCCGTGCCCGGCGACGTGGAAGGCACCCCAGCTCTGACAGGGCACTGCCAGATCGCGGGCCACCCGCTCGAGGGCACCGGGGGCGCCCTCGACGAGCCCGGTGATGTCGACGACCGGCGGCTGCTCGCTCACGCCCTGGCTCCGCTCGCCCTACTGGATGCCCATGTGCAGCATGGCCACGGTGGTGCCGGCCCGATCCATCACCTGGATCATGAGACGCCGATCGCCTTTCGAAACCTGCAGCATGTTCTGTCCCATCATCGACATCTCTTCGTCCAGGGACCAACCGCGGTCGGCCACGCTGGCCTTAAAGGCAGCCACCAGCGCCTCGGGGCTGTCGTCGCTCTCGTAGGTGATGAGGGTGACCTGCTCGCCGCCCTCGTTCGACGACACCACCCCTTGGAGCGCCAGCCCGTCGGGCACCGGCGCATCTTCGGGGAAGTCGTCGGGCAGCGTGGCCTCGGCCCCGAAGGTGCCCTCGACCTGGCCGTCCTTCATGCGAAACCGGGTGGTCTCACCCTCCTGCGAGACGGTCATCTCGCCGTCGGCCGTCTCGTAGGTGGTCTCATCGCTTCCGCAGGAGAGCGCAACGGCCATCGCCAAGGCGGCCAGTGCGATCCACAGAACTCGGTCGGGCGTTCGCTTCGTCACGGGGCCTCCTCGGCTGCGCCTGGGCAGCCGCCGAGGCCAGAGCCTACCAGCCGAAACCGTGGACGAGTCGCGCGGCGTACCCGGCGCCTGCGCCCTCAGACATAGACCCTGAGGCGTAGCCCTCAGGCGTAGAAGATGGCCAGCGCGCTGGCTGCGACGATCACGACCGATGCGAAGGCCGCGGCGCCGAGCGCCGCCGGGGCGGTACGCCGCAGCGCCCCGACCCGCGTCTCGAGACCCACGGCGGCCATGGCCACGATCAGGCACAGGCCCGAGAGGCTCGCGGCGAGTTCGCCCACGTCCACCGTGCCCGAGAAGCCCTCCAGCGCGCTTTCGGCCGGGAAGGCGAGGGTCAGCTGCGGCAGCAGCCCGAGCGAGCTGGCCAGCGCAAAGCCCACCAGACCCAGGACGAAGCCGGGCAGGATGCCGCGCGCCGAGGCCGCCCCCTCGCGCCGCGGCCCGCGCATGCGCCAGGCGATGCCCACGCACACGACCACCGGCGCCAGCAGGGCGATCCGCACGAGCTTCACGACGGTGGCCACCTCGCCGGACGCAGCGCCGTGGGTGAAGCCCGCCGCCACGACCTGCGGCGTCTGCTGGATCGTGAGACCCGCCCAGGTGCCGAACGCCTCGGGCGACATGCCGAGGGCGTGACCCAGGGGCGGCAGCGCGAACATCCACACCAGACCGAGCAACGCCATCGTCGAGACCGACACCGCGACGTCGTCTTCGTGTGCGCCGATCGCCGGCGCCACCGCCACCACCGCCGACCCACCACAGATGCCCGTGCCCACGGCGAGCAGCGTGGCGCGCTCGGCCGAGAGCCCGAGCGCCCGCGCGACGGCGACCAGCGAGAGTCCCGCCAGCGCGATCACTCCCAGACTCAGCAACAGGCCGCGCAGGCCCACCACCAGCAGGTCGGCGAGCTGCAGCCGCGCACCGAGCAGCACGATGCCCAGGGGCAGGATCACGCGGACGACCCAGCGCGAACCCTCGCGCAGCGACGCGGGTGCGCCCGGCAGGTTGCCCACCACCAGGCCCGCCGCCATGGCCAGCATCGAGGCGCCCACGCCGCTGGCGCCGAGCGTGCGCTCGGCCACGTCGGCGGCGAGCACCGCGAGAACCGCCAACCCGGCGCAGGCGGCCAGGCCCGGTGCCAGTGCGGCCCAACGAGAGCCCTCCACCTCGGCCGCCGGCGGCGGCGGCGCGGGGAGCGCCGTGGGCTCGGCCCCGGCCTCCATGTAGATCAGGTGCGAGGCCCAGTCGCCGACCGCGTGGACGGGCTTCGCCGGGTGCGGTCGGGCCGGTGAGCTGGCACTCATCGCACCAGAATCGTCCATTCGATCGGGCATCGGGTCCCATTTCAGGTCTCGATCGACCCAGAATGTGGAATATTATCCCAACTATGGGTGATTCGGTGAAACTGGATTCCATCGACCTGGGAATCCTCGACCAGCTTCAGCAGGACGCCACGCGCCCGCTCGAAGAAGTAGCCCGGCAGGTCGGGCTCTCGCAGAGCCCCTGCTGGCGCCGCATCCGCCGGCTCTCGGACGCGGGGCTGATCCGGCGCCGGGTGGCACTGCTCGATGCCGAGCGGCTGGGCCTCGGGGTGACGGTCTTCGTGAGCATCCGCACCGACCGCCACGATGCCGAGTGGCTCTCGCGCTTTGCCGAGGGCGTACGCGACATCCCCGAGGTGGTCGAGTTCTATCGGATGAGCGGCGACGTGGACTACCTGCTGAAGGTGCTGGTCGCCGACATCGCCGAGTACGACCGGGTCTACAAGCGACTGATCGGCGTGGCCGAGCTGCACGACGTGAGTTCGAGCTTTGCCATGGAGCAGCTCAAGTACACGACGGCCCTGCCGCTGCCGGAGCCCACCGGCTAGATCGCCGCGCCCCGCCGCCAACGAAGCGCGACGTTCATGGTGGGCGGCGTCACCCGGCGGAGCGCCGCTGCCGGGGGCGGCGCGCCGTCGCGCACGTCGAGACGCACCACGGCGTCGGGGGCCAGGCCCGCGAGCGCCCGCGCGACCCGTGCCTCGCTGCCCGGCCCGCCCCGCACCGAGACCGTGTGCATGGGTCGCGTCTCGAGCGGGCGAAAGCGCCAGCGCACCGGCGCACCGGGCGCGAGCGACAGATGGAGGGCCCCCTTCACCTCGTCACGCTCGGCGAACGACGTGCGCTCGACCGAGCCGGCATAGAAGACCGGTGCCGCCAGCGGCCGTCCGGATGGCGCGTGGGTCAGCACCTGGTGGCGGTGGATGTGCCCCGAGAGCACGGCGTCGAAAGCCGCGGGCAGATCGGCCGCGGCGACCACGTCGGCGCGATTGCGAAACGTGAAGCCGCTGACGCGGGCGCCGTCGACCGCCTGGTGGATGCAGAGCAGCCGCAGGTCGGCCGGTTGGTCCCCCCAGCCCGTGCGAGCCAGCGGCGCCGCGAAGCCCTTACCGCGAACCCGGCGCACGAACGGAAACCCCGACACCGCGACGCGCACGCCGCGCACGCGCACCGCGAACGTGTCGGGCTGCTGGAACACGTGCAGGTTGGGATGCACCGACAAGAGCGACATGGGGATGTGCGAACGCTCGTGGTTGCCGGGGACCAGAAACACGGGCACCCCCAGTTCGGCCACCGCACGCAGCGGCGCGAGGGCCGCCTCGACCAACGTGGCCGGCAGGCCCGGTCGGTGCAGCAGGTCGCCCCCGTGCACCACCAGGTCGGCCCTGCCCTCTCGCGCCGGGCGCAGCGCCTCGTCGTAGGCCGCCAGAAAGTCGGGCCCCCGGCGGCGCCTGGCGACCCGAGGGCGCCGCGGCGTATCGAAGCCCACGTGGGTGTCGCCGAGGAGAAGCACACGAATGCCTTGCATGAGGGCAGGCTGTGGCCGGGCCGTGACCGATCCGGTCATGCGGGGGCGGCCCCCCGGCGGGGGGGCCGCGCCGCGGGCTGCGGCCCCCGAGAGGCGGGGCCTCGCGGCGGTCTGCGGCCCCCGGAAGGCGGCCCGGCTGGCTGGCTAGTAGCGGGGCCGGCGCTTCACCAGTTCGACCCGGCGGTTCTGGGCGCGTCCCTCGGCATCGGCATTGGTCGCCACCGGCGCCAGGTACCCCACGCCGTGCGCCTCGAGCCGCCCGTCGGCGACCTGGTAGCGATCCGTCAACGCGTCGAGCACGGCGGCCGCGCGCCGCGACGACAGCGACTGGTTGTAGTCGAGGCTGCCCTGGTCGTCGGTGTGGCCCACCACGATCAGCTCGAGCGACGGCGCGGCGCGAAGCAGCTTGGCGATCTGTTCCAGGGTGGCCTCCGACGCCGCGTCGATCCGGTCGCTGTCCTCGTCGAACAGGATCCCGTAGAGGCTCACGTGACCGGTGGCGTCGAGCTCGCGCTGCATCTCTTCGGCCAGCACCAGCTCCATCCCCACGTCCATCGCCGCGGCCTCGACCACGTCGACCTGGATGGCGATCACCGGCGGGCCACTGCCGCCGCTGGTCTTGTACTTGACCAGGTAGACGGCGGCGTCGACCTGCGGCTCGCCGGCTACCTGGCGGTGCATGGCCAGGTAGCGCTGGTCGCTGTAGCGGTCTCCGAAGCGCAGGTCGTAGGGCACGACCGCGTGGTTGAAGCGGCGCCCGCCGCAGTCCTTCGCGGCGCACGCGTACAACGGCTGGAAGCCGGCCTTGGTGAGCGCCATCTCGTAGTTTCGCAGCACCTCGAGGGTGCTGCGGTCCTGGTCGAGTTCGTAGGTGATGCGGGTGACCCGCCCCTCGAGCCCGAGACGCGGCTCTTCGCTGGCGGTGACGGCCCCCACCAGCATCTCGTAGGCGTCGAAGGCGGTCTCGGCGTGCGCCACGATCTCGCTGCCCGGGTAGCGCGGCACCAGCGGGTGGTCGCCGGAGCCGGCCACGTCGGCCGCAGCCGCGGGCAGCGCGAGCAGGCCGACGCAGAAAGCGATCAGGTACGACGGCTTCGCCATGGGCACCCCCTCCTTGCCGGGTGGAAGCGTAGCGCCCCCCGTGCTTCGAGCGCGGCGCGGGCGTTACCCTGGGGCGGTGCGAGCCCTTCGCTTCGACGGCAAGCAGGCCGCGTTGGCCGACTGCCCGCGCCCCGCGGCCGCGGGCGATCGCGCCATCGTCCGTGTGCACCTGGCCGGGGTCTGCAACACCGACCTCGAGATCGTGCGCGGCTACATGGGCTTTCGCGGCGTACTGGGCCACGAGTTCGTGGGCACCGTGGTGGAAGGCCCCGAACCCTGGCCCGGCGAGCGCGTCGTAGGCGAGATCAACTTCGCGTGCGGCACCTGCCCGGCCTGTGCAGCGGGCCTGGGCCGCCACTGCCCGACGCGAAGCGTGATGGGCATCGAGGGCGCGGACGGCGCCTTTGCCGAGTACGTGGCGGTGCCCGTGGCGAACCTGCACCGCGTGCCCGAGCGGGTGCCCGACGAGGCCGCGGTGTTCGCCGAGCCCCTGGCGGCCGCCTTCGAGATTCTCGAACAGGTCGAGGTGGCCGAGGGTCAGCAGTGCGTGGTGCTGGGCGACGGCAAGCTGGGCCTGCTCGTGGCCCAGGTGCTGGCGACCACGGGCGCACGCGTGACCCAGGTGGGGCGGCACGCCGACAAGCTCGCGCTGGCGCACGCCCGCGGCATCGAGACCCGCGAGGCCCAGGGCTGGTCGCCCGACGGCGTGGGGGCCGACGTGGTGGTCGACGCCACGGGCTCGGCCGCCGGTTTCGACCAGGCCATGCGCGCCACCCGGCCCCGCGGAACCCTCGTGCTCAAGAGCACCGTCGCCGACCACCCCAAGGTCGACTTGGCACCCCTGGTGATCCATGAGATCAGCGTGGTGGGCTCGCGCTGTGGGCCCTTTCCGCCGGCCCTCGACGCGCTGGCGGAGCGCACGGTCGAGGTCGCACCGATGGTGCAGGAGCAGTTCGCGCTCGACCGCGCCGACGAGGCGCTGCGCCGCGCCGCCGAACCGGGGACGCTGAAGGTGCTGGTCGCCTGCGCGGACTGACGCGCCGGCGGCCGCCGCCGATAGCAGACAGCCCTAGCTGAAAGGGCGCTAGCTGAAGATGCCCGGGCGCTCGCGCAGGCCGCGCGCGATCAGCTCGGCGATCGACGCCTTCACCACCTCGACGCGCTGCTCGATGGCCGCGTCCTCTTCGTTGGGGTCGCCTTCGAACTGAAGCGGCTCGCCGAAGTAGATGTGGTACTTGACCGGCAGCGCCATCGCCGCACCCAGCGGGCCGAACCACGGCATGGTGATGGTGATGGGCAGCGACGGCAGCCCGAGGCGCGCACCGAGCGATTCGAGGTTCGCGAAGCCGGGCTGCTGCTCTTCGGACCCGACGATGCCCACCGGCACGATCGGGACGCCGCTCTCGAGCGCGATGCGCATGAAGCCCATCCCGAAGCGCTGCAGCTGGTAGCGCTTGCGGAAGGGCTTGTTCGCGCCCTTCGCGCCTTCGGGAAACACCATCACGCACTCGCCGTCTTCGAGCATCCTGACGCAGTTCTCGGGCGTGCCCACGGTGGTGCCCGAGCGCGACGCCGAAAGCCCGAAGAACGGAACGCGCCACAAGAAGTACTCGCCCATGCCGCGCGCCAGCCGCGGGGGCTCGGCCTCGAGCAGCATGGCCATGGCCAGCATCGTGCCGTCCCACGCAAACTGGCCCGCGTGGTTGGCGATGAGCAGCATGCCGCCGGGCGGGATGTTGTCGAGGTCGTGGGTGTCCACGCGGAAGTAGTGCCGGTAGAGCAGGCCCGTGGGCAGCATCATGCGCCGGGCGCTCTCGGGGGAGAGACCGTAGGGGTCGTAGCCGTATTCGTTCAGCCGAAGCGGCGCCTTGGCGAAGCGCTCGGCGATCTCGCGATCGAGGTCGCGAACCACGTCGGGCACCAGGGCCGGCAGGTCGCGGGAGGAGCGGGGGGGCATCGGGAGAGGATACCGCCCTCCCCGCGCGAGCGGTGCCCACGCAGGCTCGCGGGCCGATCTGCCGATGGGATGCGCATGGTGGAGAGCCTGATCGCCGCGGGCTTCCTGGCCGTCATGCTGGTGCTGGCGGCGGGCAGCACCCTGGGCGCCGAGACCTGGCTGATCGCCGGCTTCTGGCTGGGCGCGATCGGCATGGGCTTCGGCGTGCCCACGGGCCTGCTCTACCACGTGGCCCTCGCGCGGTCGCTGCGGCGGGTGGATGCGCTGCCGGCCGGCTGGTACTGGCGGCCCACGCAGCTGCACGGGCGGCTGCCCCATGCCGACCGGCGCTGGGTGCTGGGGTGGTGCGGCGCGGGGGCCCTGGGCTTCGTCATCGCGGTGCTGGGCTGCGTGGTCACCGCCATCGGGGTGCTGCGCAGCCTCTGAGGCATGCGCTGCGGTGGGGCATGGGAGCCGCGCCACCACGGCCGGCTCCACCGCTACACTGCGCGCCCGGTGTACCAGAAGCCCCAGGGACAGCCGCTCCACACCCGCTCGCTGAGCCTCGTCGTGCGCACCCGCGGCGACCGGTTGGTCGTGCGTGGCGACGTGATCGACCTGCGCAAGCGGGGCTTCATGCCGCTACCGGGCGGCGTCCAACCCGCCGGCCTGATCCACCACATGCATCTCGACGCCGACGTCGACCCCGCCGACGGCCGGCTCGTCTCGCTGGTCGCGGCGCAGCCGCGGGTGGCGTTCGAGCCCACCCCCGAGAGCCGCGGCGAGTGCTGCCGCGACCCCGCCGAAAGGCTGCAGGCACTGGTGGGCCAGTGCTTCGACGACGCTTTCCCCAAGGCGCTGAGCCAGACCTTTGGCGGGCCGCGCGGCTGCTCGCATCTGCTCACGCTCTTTCAGCTGGTCGCCTCGTCGGTGCCGGGCCTGCTCGCGCGAGAGCGCGAGGCCGCCTTCGAACGGGCGCGCGACGAAGGCGAGATCGTCTTCCAGCGCATGCTGGTGCTCGACGGCTTCGAGCCCGAAGAGGGCACGATCCAGATGGACGTGCAAGGAACCGACGTCCACACCCGGCCCGCACCGCGCAGCGGCCAGCCCATCGGGCGGCTGCTTCGGCAAGAAGAAACCCAGGTGCTGGCCGAGGTGGAGATGAGCGGGCTCAGCCTCGCGGCGATCCACGCCAGCCGCCGACGACGCGGCCTCGCCGACTACGCCACGGCCGCCTGGGAAGACCTGGACGACCGCGTCGCACCTCTTGCCGGCCGGCCGCTGATGGCCGGGCTCGCCGGCGAGCTGCTGCGCCGCTTCGGCGGCGACACCGATGCCCGGCCCCTGCTCGACGCCCTGCTGCAGCTGGCCCCGGGCTTCATCCAGTGCATGGCCGCCACGCTCGACAAGAGCGTCGAACGCGCCGCCGCGACCGACACGCGCGCGAGCGACGACGATCCCACCGCCGGCGTGGGCGGTGCCGCCATCGGGGGCCAGGCCGACAGCTGCTACATGTGGCGGCGAGACGGGGCGCTGCTGCGCTATCGCGGCTGAGCGTGGAACCGGGTCTCGCGGCTAGTCGCGATGGAGCCGCACCCAACCGACTTTCGCTCGGTTGTGATCGCAGCCCTCCCAGAGATGGACCGAGAGAGGCCACCCGGTCTCGAGGGCCTTGAGGACGAGGGCGAACTTCCGGGCGGCGGCCTCCGCAGACCGGCTGTAGACCCGGTAGAGGTCTCCCCCACACTCGTGCGGGGGAGACGCGGAGAAGTCGAAGGCCGTCGTGTCCTTGGTATCGACCTGGTAGACGGACGCGACCGTCAGGCCGGAGAAGGTCGTGAGGGACTCCGGGGCCTCGTCGCACGCCAGCGCCGCCAGGGCAACCGACACGAGCAGCGGTGCGGTTCGTTTCATGGCTCCGTGCGGGAGCGTACCACCGTCTCGGGTGGGGGGGCCGGCCCGCGCGGGATCGACGACAGCAACGACGCATGCAGGTCCACATCCTGCGTTCGACGCGCGAAGCCGCGGACCTTGCCGAGGCGAGCAGCACGCGGTCCCAGGAGCCGCGGCCCGGCCGGCAGCTAGCCTGCGTCGGGGTCGCCGGGCTCCCGCTCCTGGAGCAGGCGCTCGGCCCACGCGGCTGCCTTGGCGTGGTGTTCGACGAGATCGCCAGCGCCGGGCACGAACAGCAGGGCGCGCACCTCTTCGTACACCGGCGCCGGGAGATCCCGGTCGAGGTAGCGCATGCCGAAGTCCCAGCGCGCCGGGCAGTGCCGCATGCGGAGTAGCTCGACCAGCGGTCGGAGCGTGTAGGCCCAGAGAGCGGCCAGGGCCTCCACCTCTCGGCCTCGCAGCATCGCCTTGCGGACGAAGCCCTGGCTCACCGAGAACCACGCTTCGAGATCCGCCAGACGCTCGGCCCGGCGAGCCGCCTGCGAGTCGCCGGCCGTGGCATCGGCACGCAACCACTGTCCCTTGTCGAACAACGGCCGGATCTTCCCGTGTCGCTCGACGTCGAGGCGCTCTCGGTAGTCCGCACTCCGATAGAGGCACACATCGACCAGGAGAAAGTCGCCCGCCTCGGCCAGCTTGAAGTAGCGGCCGGGCGGTTCCGGATGGCTGGCGACGACCAGCGACACGGTCTCGAGTGCCGACACGACGGCCGCGTAGAACGCATCCTCCGCGAGCGCGTCGTCCAGCAAGAAGTTGAGATCGAGGTCCGAGTACGCGTCCTCGCGATCGAAGGCGATGCTGCCGCTCTCCCATCCGGCCAACACAGGAGGCAGCACCTCGAGCGCGCCGGTCAACGTCGTCGTGATTCGCTCTCGGAGCGCGCGATCGGCGTGGTCCGCGATCGCCGGGCTCGGCGAGACCGGCTCCGGCTCTCTCGGACCTCGCTGCCGACAGAGGCCGAGCGGCAACACCACACCGAATCGCTCCTCCAACCGCTCCATGTCTGCGAGGTCGTTCTCGGTCGGCTCGTAGCCCTGGCCGTGGCACTGCACCTGGGCGTCTACGGAGAGGCAAGCCACCTCGTGGCCCCCGATCTGCCCGCGCCCGGCGAAGGCCTCGGGCGGGAAGGGCCAGAGGCGGCCGTCGGGGAATGCGAACGACCCGACACCGCGTGAGTCGAACTCGACCAGGTGGACGTCGACCTGCTGCCCACCCTCGTCGGAGAGGACGAAGTTCGCGTCGCTGCCCCCGGAGCGCTCCCGGAAGCCGAGGGCGGCGAGCGCGGTGCGGATCGCCTGGGCATCGTCCGCACCCGCGATCAGGTCGAGATCGGCATGGGGACGGGTCTGCTCACCGAGCAGCGCGTCCACACCCCAGCCCCCATCGACGACCGCGCGGACCGAAGCCGACGCGAGCGCATCGAGCACCTCGAGTACCGATTCAGCCTCCATCCTGCCTCCGGCCCCCACCAGGGAAGGGGCCCGCGAGCGCGTGATCGATGCGCAGGATCAGTCCCTGCGCTTCAACTCGTCCGCGTCCGGCTTCTCGAACTGCTCGATCCAAGGTCGCATCATCTCTTCGGGGATGTGAAACGCCAGCCCCGGTTCTGCGTTGCGCCGCGCCAACCGCCGAAGCAACTCATCGCCGGGCACGTCGAGGAAGTGTACTTCGCTGCCGGCCCCGAGCTCCGCCGCCCGCGATCGGTAGTCCTCTCGCTCCTCCCGCGCCCAGAAGCCGAAGTCGAGCACGACATCGACCCCCAACGCCAACGCCCTCTCGGCCACCTCCCACTGCAACGCCTCGATCAGGCTGTGTCGGGCATCGTGCTCGGGCTCCGACGCATCCTGCCCGAACAGGCGCACCTGCCACTCATCGGGCGTGAGGCGGAGTGCGGCGTGCTCCCGCTCGAGCGCGCGCGCGAGCGTCGTCTTTCCGGAGCAGGGAAGCCCGACCATCAGATGGAGCGTTGCCATGGCTACCGTCCGGGCCTGGGGAGGCCACCGTTGCTGGCGTCACTCTCGATCGCCTCCGCTGGCACCGGGCGACAGTGAAATCGACGGCCCAGCAGGCGGGCTGGAGTTCTCCAAGAAGGCCCTGAAGTCGGGGTGGCAGTCGTCCCGCCAGAGGGGCCACCAGGCCTGCACGCCCGGCTGCCAGAAGTACCGGATGATGCGGTTCTTCCACCCGGCCCAGACGATGTCGTCGATCATCTCCCGGGAGGAGTGGTAGAAGATGTTCTCGAAGCTCCGAAAGGTGCTCTGCAGCAGCAGCCCGAACTGCCTCTGCTCGGTCGGCGACAGCGATTGCAGGTCGGCCTGACCGCGTACGAACAGGTCGGCGGCGGCCGCATCTCGACCGACGTCCGACGCGAGGTTGGTCAGATTGGTGATCAGCGAGTGGTAGCTGGACGTGCGAACGGATCGCGTGTTCTGGCGAATCTGCGTGGCCAGGTAGAAGAGCGAGCCGATGACCCCCGCTGCCCCCGCAAGCTCGGCGACGGCCCCGATTGCATCCCAGTTCATCCGACGTCAGCGACCCGCGGACTCGACGCGATCGATCGTGGCTTCGTGAAACAACACCTGCTCCTCGTTGGTTGCGTAGCCCACCAGCACCGAACTGCAGACGCGGCCCGCCTCGAAGTCGACGTGAAGCGTCACGAACCCACGCGCTTCGGGTTCATGCCAATTGACGAAGAACCGGTCGCCCCCCACCCGGCGTGCACGGTACGCGAACCCCTCGCCCGCCTGCCCCTTCAGAGGGCCGGCGAGCCATTCGAAGCCCACGGTGCCGCCCTCGTACGAGACTCGCACCGTTCCCATCTCGGGGTACGTGTACACCATGACGGTGCCATCGAGCATGCCGGTCACGGTCTCACCTCCTCGTCACCGCGGGGGATCTCTTCTCGCACTAGCCTACTGGCCGGAGGACCCTCGATACACCATCGAGGCGTCGGGATCACGCCAGAGCCCTGCCTGAATCACGTTTGGTCCCTGACTGGTGACGCACCAGGGGTTCAACCGTGGCCGACGCGACGGCAACCTGATGGGCCCCACTCGCAGTGTCGTGGGGGTACTCGCGTAGGCGCGCCATCGCGCAGGCCGTCAGCTGCAACCTCTTGTTAGGCGTCGGGTCGATTGAGAGCGAATGCCACGGTCGCCAGCCTGACGAAGAGCAACAGCGCATTGAGGAGCCCCAGCGAGAGTGCCGTCAGGTGCGGCCATGCATCCTCAACGATCATGACGTTGGCCGCTTGGAGCACGAACGAAGAAATGGGCACCGCGATCACGAACACATAGAGCGAGCGGCTCGTGTCTTCGGGGTTCTCAGAGATCTGGGCGTGGCCGCGACGCAGCTGCGCGAAGATGGCAAAGGGCGCGAGGACCAGCCAGGACGCGGATACCACGCGCCAGAGCACGGCTCCGGATAGTCCGGAGGCAAGGAGGAGTGCGGGAAGCACGGCCCAGGCCGCAACGGCAATGCTCGTTCGAATGAGCATTTGGAGACGAAGAACATCGACCGGACGCCACTCGCCGGCAGAGCGCCTGGTAAGTGCCGCTACGATGCCCGAGAAGCCTGCGACGCCGATTGCCAGTTCGCCGATCAGTGTCAGGAAGTCGCCGGTCTCCATTCTTCCGCCGCCTGACTTTCAGTAGATCGCCCGATCATAGCCCGAATGCTGCGAGGCGGAGCTTCGCAATCGGGTCGATCGTTGACAGCGGCTTGGAATCGTCCTGGATTCCAGCCGAAGTCGGATTGGGTCGGAGGGGCGAGGAGGAGGATGCTGCGAACGCTCGCAGCGTTTCGCACTCGCGGCGCGGGTCGATGGGCCCATGAGATCCACAGGGCGGTACCGAGCAGGCGGCGTTGCCTACGCAGGCGCCCCGCCCTCCTCCGGGTCGCGAAACTGCAGGGCATGGAGGGTGCTGTAGATGCCGCCTTGGGCGAGCAGTTCGTCGTGGGTGCCGGTTTCGCGGACGCGGCCGTGGTGGAGGACGACGATGCGGTCGGCCTCTTGCACGGTGAGCAGGCGGTGGGCGATCAGGATGGCGGTGCGGCCCTCGGTGATGCGGTGCAGGGCCTCCTGGATGCGGCCCTCGGTCTCGGGGTCGATGCTCGAGGTCGCCTCGTCCAGGATCAGGATGTCGGGATCGGTGGCCAGCACGCGCGCGAACGAGAGCAGCTGCCGCTGGCCGTGCGAGAGGTTGCCGCCGCGCTCGGTGAGGTCGGTGTCGTAGCCCTCGGGCAGCGCGCGGATGAAGCCGTCGGCCTGCACCAGTCGCGCGGCCTCCTCCGCGCGGGTGGCGACCGTCGCCTCGCCCAACTCCAGGTTCTCGCGCACGCTCCCGGTGAAGACGTGGAAGTCCTGCAGCACGACCCCCAGCCGCCCGCGCAGCGCGCGCGGGTCGAGGTCGCGCACGTCGACGCCGTCCACCAGGATCTCGCCCTCGTCGAAGTCGTAGAAGCGCGACAGCAGGCGCGCGAGCGTGGTCTTGCCCGAGCCGGTGGCGCCGACGATGGCGAGCTTCTCGCCCGGGGCCACGTCGATGTTCACGTCTTCGAGCACCGGCGGGCCACCCGGGTAGGCGAAGGTCAGGTTGCGGAACGAGACGCTGCCGGACAGGCGCTCGGGCAGCGCGCGCGGCGTGGCCGGGGTGCGCAGGTGCTCATCCCAGTCGAGCAGCTGAAAGATGCGTTCGGCGCTGGCCATGGCGCGGTAGAGCACGTTGTACTGCTCGCCCAGCGCGACGATCGGCCGCATCAAGAGGTCGGTGTAGCGGGCGAATAGCACCACCGTGCCCAGCGAGAGCGCCCCGCCCAGCACCTGCACGCCGCCAAAGCCCAGGATCAGCGCCAGCGCCATGCCGTTCAGGCTGTCGACGAATCCGCCGTAGGCGACCTCCAGATGGACGGCGTGGGTCTCCTGCCGGCGGTTCTCCTGGTTGATCTCGCCATAGCGCGCCAGGTTGCGGGGCTCGCGCACGTGGGTCTGCACCACGCGCATGCCCGAGAGGTTCTCTTGCAGATTCTGGTTGAGGCGCGAGACCGACTGGCGCACCTGGCGGTAGACCACGCGCGTGGCCCGGCGAAACAGCCACGTCGCCACGCCCACCACCGGCAGCGAGAGCAGCAGCAAGGCGGCGAGCGCCGGGTCGGCGGCGAACATCAACACCAGCGCCAGAAAGAACGGCACGACCTCGCCCACCAGCATGCCGACGCCCCAGAAGAGCTCGAGCAGCACCTCCACGTCGTTGGTGACCCGGGTCATCACCCGGCCCACCGCAACGTGGTCGTAGAACGAGGGCGCCAGGCCTTGCAGGTGGGCGAACAGCCGCTGCCGCAGGTCGCGCAGGGCACTGAGGCAGGCGCGCGCCAGCAGCATGCGCTGGGCGTGCATGACGCCGACCATCACCAGCAGGATGCTCGCGTACAGCAGACACGCCGCGGGGAGCGGGTCGAGGCCCGTGGCACTCTCGATCCCGCGCAGGGCCGCCAGGGTCCCGAAGTCGGGCGCCTTGCGCCCGGGCGTGGGGAAGAGCACCTCGTCGATGATCACGCGGGTCATCACCACGGGCATGGCGACGCCCATGACCGCTGCGATCAGCACGAGCACGCTGCTGCCCACCAGCAGCCCGGCGTAGGGGCGCAGATAGCGCGCCAGCCGCAGCGCCAGGCGCAGGTCGAAGGCGCGGCCCGAGAGGTCGGCGTCGAACACGGCGTGGTCGAGCCGCCCGGGCGGGCCCGGGGGTTTGGGCGTGACAGGGGGCCCGGTCATGCCGCGTCGCCCCCCTCTTCGAGCTGCTGAACCAGCAGGCGCTCGCGGCGCTGCACGCGCTCCATCTCGGCATAGGCGCCGCCCTGGGCGCGCAACGCATCGGGCGGGCCCGCCTCGATCACGCGGCCCGCTTCGAGCACCACCACGCGGTCGGCCAGACGCGCGGCCGACACGCGGTGGGTCACCATCACGGTGGTGCCGCGGCCGCGCAGCTGGGGGAGCCGGCCCAGGATGCGTTCTTCGGTCTCGGCATCGACCGAGGCGAAGGGGTCGTCGAGCAGCAGCACCGGCGCTCGGCGCACCAGCGCGCGCGCCAGCGTCAGGCGCTGCTTCTGCCCGCCCGAGAGCAGCACGCCGCGTTCGCCGACCAGCGTCTCCCAGCCTTCCGGGAAGCCGGCGAGCGTCTCGGCGAAGTCCGCCACATCCGCGGCGTGCTCGAGCTCGTCGCGATCGCGGTCCGGGTCGTCGTACGAGAGGTTCTCGCGGACCGACTCGGAGAACAGGAAGGCGTCCTGTGGCACCAGCGCCACCGAGCGGCGCAGATGGGCCAGACCGTATTCGTCGAGTGGCACCCCATCGAGCTTGATCTCGCCCCGCGTCGGCTCGCCCAGCCGTACCAGCAGGTGCAGCAGCGTCGACTTGCCTGCGCCCACGCGCCCCAGGATGGCCAGGGTCTCGCCCGGGGCCACGCGGAACGAGACGTCATCGAGGGCGGCCGTGTCCGCGCTCGGGTAGCGAAAGCTCACGCGATCGAGCTCGAGCGCGCCCTCCACCCTCTCGGGTGCACGGCCGCTGGGGCGATCGGCGATTTCGGGCTCGGCGTCGAGCAGCTCCCACAGGCGTGCGCAGCCCGCGGCGCCCCGCTGGAACAGGTTGATCATGTTGCCCGCCTCGCGCACGGGCCAGAGCACCATGTTCAGGTACCAGACGAAGGCGGTGAAGGTGCCGAGGGTGATGTCGCCCGACAGCACGCGAACCCCGCCGAAATAGAGCACGCAGAGCACCGCGAGCCCGCCGAGGCCGGGCATCACCGCGGCCAGCGCCGAGTTGGTGCGTAGCAGCGCGAGGTTCGCGCCCAGGTAGGCCTCGTTGTCGGCCCCGAAGCGCGCGACCTCGCGCTCCTCCTGCCCCAACGCCTGGATGGTGCGGATGCCGCCGAGGTTTTCTTGCACGCGGTCCGAGAGCGTCGAGAAGCCCTCCTGCACGTCCATCGACTCGCGGTACAGACGCTGCGACGACAGGTAGGCGACCACGAAGATGATCGGCATGGGGGGGATCAGCAGCAGCGTGAGCGACGGCGACTGCACCACCATGAACGTGAAGGCCACGCCCGAGCTGAAGATCAGCACCAGCACCGTGCGCGTGCCCTGCGCGACCACGCGGCGGATGAGGCCGATGTCGTTGATGGCCCGGGCCATCAGGTCGCCGGTGCGCAGCCGCCCGAAGAAGGCCGGCCCCTGACGCTGCAGGTGTGCGTAGAGCCGGTTGCGCAGGTCCCAGGCGACCTCGACGCCCATACGCCGAACGGCGCGGCGGCCGTAGAAGATGGCGACGTAGCGCGCGGCGGTGAGCGCGAGGATGCCGAACGCCAGCCAGGCCAGGGGGGCCGAACCCTCCGCAAGACCATCGATCCCCACGCGCAGCAGTTGCGGCACGAAGGCCTCGAAGACCCTCGCGAGAAGCAGCAGCCCATTGCCCAGAACGAGTGCGGTGCGGTGCTCGCGGGCGTACGGGAGCAGACGGAGCAGCTCTCGCATGCGGGGGCCAACCATAGCGGGCCCGGCCGGCGCCTCGGCGAGGCCCGGCTCGACGCGCTGCGCGGCTCGAGAGACGCGCTGTGCGGCCCAGCAGGCGCAGGCGGCGCCCGCGGCCCGTCAGCCGATCACGCGCCCCCCGGTCAGGTGTGCGCCCAGCCCGCGCGCCAGAAGCCGCTGCGCGCGTCGCCGCGAAACGCCGTCTTCGGCGCGCAGGCGAAGGTAGTGGAACGCGCACTCGTCCTCGGTCTCGAGCAGCATCTCTTCCACGCACAGGTCGACGCACGCGACCTGCTCGAGAACGCCTGCGAGCAGCCCGACGGCGTCCCAGCCGTGCACCTCGAGGTGGAGCTCCGCGTCGGCATGGGCCGGGTCGATGCGTACTTCGATGAGCCGTGGCGCCGCGGTCGCCGGACGCGGCACGACCCGGTCGAGGGCGGCGTCCAGGTCGCCGAGCGACCCGTGGCGCGGGTCGAGCACGAGGCGCCCCTCCCAGCCCGCGGCGTCGCCGCGTGTGACGTGCCCGCGGAGCAGGCTGGCCCCGCGGCCTGCCAGGTGACCGGTGAGCGCCAGCGGCCAACGGCTCGGAAGCGACCCGAGGACGAGGAGCTCGACGAGCCCCTCGCCCTCGGGAAGGGCTCGATGCAGCAGTCGTATGCCTCGCCGCCCGATCGGGGCGCAATCGGGAAGGGCTCGGGTCGGATTGCTCGGTGCCGTCTGCATCGGGCCATCTCCTTGGCAAGCATGCGCGCCCCTCGTAGAGCAAGTGCCGTGCCAGCCGACCGTGCCGGAGCCGGCCCGCTCCGGGCGGCGCCGCGGCACGCAAGGGGTTGGCGGGCGCGTTCGCTGCCCACGGATGCGCCTGCGGCGCTCGCAGCTTGTGCAGAGCCACCGCGCGCCCCTGGCGCCGCTCGCAGAGCGGCCCCGGAAGCGCGAGTCGGGCACCGCGAATAGGCCCACCCCACACCTCGTCTCAGGATGCAGGACCCGCCATCCGCCCCCGCGCAACCGGCGGGCCACGAGGAGGCTCTCATGACACGCAGAACGTTCGCGACCATCTCGTTGGTACTCGCCGGCCTGCTGCTGGCGGGCGCCGCCCACGCGGACACGCGCACCGAACGGGGCGTCGTGCTCGAGCGCACGCGCCACACGCTGCTGGTGCGCCAGCCGGATGGCGACCGCCAGGTCTACCACCGCAACCGCCACACCGAAGTCCGGGGCGTCGACCGCTGGCGCGAGCTCACCCGTGGCGATCGCGTGAAGCTCAAGGTGCGCGACGCCCGGCGCGGGCGACACCTGCTCGCACGGGTGAAGTTCCTGGGCCATGGCCGGGATCGCGACGCCCGCCGCTACGGCTACGACGACCGCAGCCGCCACCGCGGCCACGGGTTCGCGTACCGGGGCCACCGGGACGACTCGGCCCATCGCAAGGTGCGCGCGCTTTCGGGCCGCGTGGCCCATGTGGACCGCAACCGGCTGGTGCTGCTCACCGACTCGGGCGACCGCGTCGCGCTCCGGCTCGACCACGACACGCGCTGGCGCGGCTTCGGCAACCTGCGCGATCTCGACGACTGCGATCGCCTGGAGGTGCGCTACCGCCCGCGCCGCGGCGGCGATCCCCAGGCCCTCGACGTGGCCTACCTGGGGCGCGAGCGCCCCTTCTGGCTGAGCCGAGCCTGGTAGCCCGAGAGCCACCGGCCCGGGGCCCGTGCCCGGCCGGTGGTGGGCCGCCCGTCCCGGCAGAGCACACCGCGCAGGCGGCGCCGGGCTAGAGTCAGCTCCTCGCACCGAGGAGAAGACAGCGATGACCCACCGCGTGATCCAATGGGGAACGGGCAACGTCGGGCGCTACGCCCTGCGCGCCATCCTCAACCACCCCGAACTCTCGCTCGCGGGCGTACTGGTGCACTCGCCCGCCAAGGCCGGGCGCGACGCCGGCGAGCTCTGCGGGGTCGCGCCGGCCGGCGTGGCCGCCACCACCGACGTCGACGCGCTGCTCGACTCCGACGCCGACTGCGTCTGCTACACGGCCACGGCCGACCTGCGGCCCCTCGAAGCGGTGGACGACCTGTGTCGGATCCTGCGCGCGGGCAAGAACGTGGTCTCGTCGTCGCTGGTCCCGCTGGTGCACCCGACCACCCTGGGCCCGCGTTTCAGCGACCCGCTGGCCGAGGCGGCCGCCGCGGGCGGCGCGTCGTTTCTCACCTCGGGCATCGACCCCGGCTGGGCCAACGACGTGCTGCCGCTGGTGCTCTCGGGCCTCTCCGAACGCTGGCATCAGATCCGAATCCAGGAGATCGTGAACTACGCCACCTACGACCAGCCCGAGGTCGTGCTCGGCACCATGGGCTTCGGCAAACCCATGGACCACACGCCCGTGCTGCTGGCACCCGGTGCCATCACCTTCGCCTGGGGCGGCACCATCCGACTGCTGGCCGAAGGGCTGGGCCTCGCGCTCGACGAGATCCGACAGGTGGTCGAGCGCCGCGAGGCGGTACGCGACTACGACACGCCCATGGGCCCGATCGCCCAGGGCACCATGGCGGGCCTGCGGTTCGAGGTGCAGGGCATCGTCGACGGCCACCCCGCGCTGGTCGTCGAACACGTGACGCGCATGCACGACGAGGTCGCGCCCGAGTGGCCGCAGCCCGAAGGCGAAGGCGGCTACCGCGTGATCGTCGAAGGCGTGCCCCGCATGAGCGTGAGCCTCGAGATGGCGGACGAGCATGGCGACCACGCCGTGGGCGGCGTGGTGCTGACGGCGACCCGCCTGGTGAACGCGATCCCGGCCGTGTGTGCGGCCGAGCCCGGTCTGCTCTCGGCACTCGACCTGCCGGCCATCAGCGGGCGCGGCTTGTTCGAGGTGCCGCCCCGCTAGCGGCGTGGGGTCAAGCTTGGGGTAGCGGCCGCATCGCACGACGCGGCGCACGCCGCGGCGGGTGGCGCCCGCCGGTGGTGATCCAGCGCACGGCACGGCCGCGGTAACCACGATAGGGCTCGAGCAGCTCGAGCATGCGCGCGTCGTCGGCGTGGCGCTCGCGCCCCGCGGTGAGGTTGAAGGCGACCATGCTCGCCAGGTTGTGGTCGCCTTCGAGCACCGCATCGGCATCGCCCAGACAGCGCAGCCGCACGTTGCGCGCGGTCCAGACGCCGATGCCGGGCAGCGCGCGCAGCCGGCGCTCGCACGCTTCGGGCGGGCCGTGCTGGAGCGACTCGATGCGCGCGGCGCGCTCGCCCACCCGGCGCAGCAGTTCGCCCTGTCGCGGCAGCACCCCCAACGGAGGCAGGGCCGCCAAGGGCAGCGCACGAAGCTGCTCCGCTCCGAGGGGAAGCCAGAGCGGCCGCGGGCCGCGGCCCAGCGGGCCGGGCGCGGGCTCCGAGAACCGCTGCACCAGGTTGCGCCAGGCGCGCGCAGCCTCGCGCCCTTGCACCAGCTGCTGCAGCACGACCAGCGCCAGGTGTTCGACGATGGCGTGGGTACGCACCATGCGCAGCCCGCGCGCCCTTCGCGCCAGCCCGCGCAGCTCGCTCGGCAGGGCATCGACGTCGGGCGGCGGGTCCGACGCACCGGACAGGTCGGCCGCGTGGCCGAGCGCCCAATCGGCCCCCGGTCCCCAGGCGCGCGCACGGATCCGGCCCGCGCCGACGATCTCGAGCAACAGGGCCGCGGGTCCGTCGGGGGTTCGCGTACCCCGCACCAGCAGGTCGGTGCGCAGGTGCATCGTCGGGTCGGCGAACATCGCGTCGAGCAGCAACGCGCTCTGCGCGAGGTCGAGCGGGCCCTCGAAACCGATCTCTGCCTCTCGCGCCCGCACGCCGAAAGCTTGCCCCGACGCCTGGGCCGCCGCCACGCGCACGGCGGGCCGAGGCCCCGCGCCCGGCCCCCGCTGCGGGCGCGCCCGAAGCCGCGGCCTTGGCCCCTTGGCCGGCGCCGTGCGATGCTCCTCGGCCATGCCCCCCATCGCATCGACCCCCAGCGGTCGGCTGGAAGGACGCGAGAAGGACGGCGTCCTGCTCTTTGCCGGCATTCCGTACGCGGTGCCGCCGACGGGCGCCCTGCGCCTTCGCGCGCCCGAGCCCTACCCCGCCTGGCAAGGCGAGCGCGCGGCCAAGCGCTTCGGGCCGGCCGCGCCCCAGCGACCGGGCGAAGGCCTCACCTCGGCCCCGACCCGATGGGACGAGGACTGCCTGACGCTGAACGTACAGACCCCGAGCCTCGACGGGCCGCCGCGACCGGTCCTGGTGTGGATCCACGGCGGCGCCTTCCGCACCGGCAAGGGCGGCATCCCCTGGTACAACGGGCACTCCTTCGCGACCCGCGGCGACATCGTCACCGTGACGATCAACTACCGCCTGGGTGCACTGGGCTTTCTCCACCTCGACGGCGTGCCGGGCGCGCCGCAGACCGAGGGTTCGGGCTGCCTCGGCATCCTCGATCAGATCGCGGCCCTCGAGTGGGTGCGCGACCACATCGCCGCGTTCGGTGGCGACCCCGAGCGCGTGACGATCGCCGGCGAGTCGGCCGGCGGCATGAGCGTGGGGACGCTGCTCGGCACGCCCCGGGCGCGCGGCCTGTTCCGCGGTGCCATCGCCCAGAGCGGCGCCGCGCACTCGCACATCAGCCCGGCGTCGGCCCGCGCGGTGGCCGGCGCGTTTCTCGAAGAGCTGGGCGTGGCGAACGCCGACGGGCTGGCCACGGCCGAGGCCGAGTCGATCCTCGACGCCCAGGCCAAGGTCGAAGCGCGCGCAGCCACGGGCGACCTGCCGGGCCTCGACGAAGGCGAGCGCTCGCTGCTCTCGGGCATGGTGTTCCGGCCGGTGGTCGGCGCCGACCTGCTGCCCGAGCCGCCACTCGACGTGATTCGGCGGGGCGATGCGCGCGACGTGGCCGTGCTGATCGGAACCAACGCCGACGAGACCACGCTCTGGCAGGTGGCGGACGTGGACGACGCGCGCGCCACGCGCATCTTCGAACACCACCTGGGCGCCGAGCGCGCCACGCAGGCGCTCGAGACGTATCGGGCGGCCCGGCCCGGAGCCAGCGGCCGCGACCTGGTGGTGGCCATGACCACCGACCACGGGTTCCGGATCCCGGCCGTGCGGCTGGCCGAGGCCCAGGGCGCCGCCGGCGGCCCGGTCTGGAAGTACTTCTTCAGCTGGAAGTCCCGAGGCTTCGGCGGGCGGCTCGGCGCCACCCACGCCCTCGAGATTCCCTTCGCATTCAACACCCTGAACGCGCCCGGCGTCGACGCCTTTCTCGGCGAGGGGCCGGCACCCGTGGCGGTGGCCGAGGCCATGCACGAGACGTGGACGCGGTTCGTCCGCGACCACGAGGCCGACTGGCCCCGCTACGACGCCAATGAACGGATCGTTCGCGAGTTCGGCGACGAGATGGGCCTGCTGCGCGACCCCGCCCCCTACGAGCGCGCGCTCTGGGACGGCATTCGTTAGGCCCGTGGCCGTGTCCTTCTCTCAAGCATCGTGACGGCTCCCGCTCCCGCCGTCGACGAACTCGAGACGCAGCAGGCGGATCGAGTGGGCCCCGCCTTCGGGCAACTGGGCTGCCTGCACTGTGACGCGCTGGTGCACGTGGGCGCGCTACCGGGCGGGCTGCGCGCCTGCTGCCCGCGGTGTGGACACGTGCTCTCGTCTCGCCCGCCCGATGCGGTGCAGCGCGCCCTGGCCTGGGCCACGGCCGCGCTCGTGCTGCTGGTCCTCGCCCTCTCCTTTCCCTTTCTCGAGCTGCGCCGGGACGGCATCGAGAACGTGATGAGCCTGCCCTCCGCAGCCTTCACGCTCTTCGAAGACGGCTACGGCGGGCTGGCCCTGCTGGTGCTCGCCTTCGTGATCGGCGCGCCTGCGGCGCTGCTCGCCATGCTGCTGCTCGTGCTGCTGCCGCTCCGGAGCCGGAGTGCTCCGCCGTGGCTGGTGCCCTCGGCGCGCCTGCTCTTCAGCCTCAACAACTGGAGCATGGTCGAAGTCTTCATCATCGGCGTGATCGTGAGCCTGGTGAAGATCGCCTCCATGGCCAGCGTGGTGCTGGGAATCTCGTTCTGGTCGTACGTGGGCTTTGCCATCAGCTTCACTGCTGCGGTGGCGAGCCTCGACCGCGCCGACGTCTGGCGGCGCATCGAGGCCTGCCAGGCATGACGTTCCCCGCCGACAGCGCCGCCGGCGCCGGGCTCGCCGTCTGCCACGGCTGCTACCGGGCCACGCCGGTCGAAGCCGGCCAGTGCCCGCGCTGCGGCTCGGCCCTGCACCTTCGCACGCCGCAGAGCCTGCAGCGCACCCTCGCCCTGCTCTTCACCGCCACCCTGCTGTACATCCCAGCCAATGCCCTGCCGATCATGACCACCGACCAACTCGGGTCGTCGCTCGACAGCACCATCCTGGGCGGCGTGATCCTGCTGGTGCAGTACGGCTCCTACCCGGTCGCCACGGTCATCTTCGTAGCCAGCGTGATGGTGCCCATCGGCAAGCTGGTGGCGCTCTACTGGCTGTGCTTCACCGTCCATCGTGGCCACCCCACCTCGATGCGACAGCGCACGGTGCTGTACCGTGTGACCGAGCTGATCGGCCGCTGGTCCATGGTGGACGTCTTCGTGGTGACGATCCTCGTGGGGCTGATCCAGCTGGGGGGCCTGCTGGTGATCCGGCCGGGCGTGGCCTCCCTGGCCTTCGCGGGCGTCGTGATCGTGACGATGCTCGCAGCCGAAACCTTCGACCCCAGGCTGATCTGGGACCGGGCGAGCGAAGAGGCGCGGAGCGACGATGGCTGAAGCCGAGATCCAGGAACGCAGGAGCATCTCCGTCATCTGGCTCGTCCCGATCGTCGCGCTCGTCTTGGGTGGGTGGCTCGTATTCACCACGTGGCGCGACCAGGGCCCTGCGATCACCATCAGCTTCGCCACGGCCGAGGGCATCGAGACCGACAAGACCAAGATCCGCTTCCGCAGCGTGGTGGTCGGCGTGGTGGAAGGCGTGGGGCTCTCGGACGACCTGTCTCGTGTGGCGGTGGAGGCCCGCATCGACCAGCAGGCCGAGCCGCTGCTGCGCCAGGACGCGCAGTTCTTCGTGGTGCGACCGCGCGTGGGCGCCCAGGGCGTCTCGGGTCTCGGCACCCTGCTGTCGGGCCCGTACATCGAGCTGGTACCCGGGACGGGAGCCGCCGGCCGCCGCGACTTCGTCGGGCTCGACGAGCTTCCGGTCACCCCGGCCGGCACCGACGGCCTGCACCTGGTGCTCGAGAGCGAACAGGGCGGATCGGTCGGGCCGGGCAACCCGATCCTCTACCGCGGCTTCCAGGTCGGGCGGGTGGAGACGTCGCGATTCGACGTCGATGCGCGCCGCATGTACTACGACGCGTTCATCGAGGCGCCGTACGACGACCTCGTGAACGCCCACAGCCGTTTCTGGAACACCAGCGGCGTGTCGTTCGAGGCCTCGGCCGACGGCGTCGAGATCCACACCGGCTCGCTCGAGACCGTGCTCAGCGGGGGCATCGCCTTCGGTCTTCCCGAAGACATCCGCCCCGGCCCGCCCGTCCAGGACGGGGCGCGCTTCGACCTCTACCCGAACCTCGCCAAGGTCAACCAGCGCCCGTACCGCGAGTCGATCGAATACGTGCTGCAGTTCGATCAATCGGTGCGCGGGCTGCGGCCCGGCGCGCCGGTCGAGTACCGCGGCATCCGGACCGGTAGCGTGGTCGACATCCTGCTCGACCAGCTGGTGGACGAAGAGTCGTTCGGGTCGGGCTCATCGATCCCGGTGCTGGTCCGCATCGAACCAGGCCGCTTCGAGCTCGGCGACACGCCCGAGTCGCTGCACGTGCTCGAGGGCGGCGTGGCGCGCGCGGTGGGCAACGGCCTGCGGGCCACGCTCTCCACGGGCAACCTGCTGACCGGCAGCCTCTACGTGGCCCTCGACATCCACGAGAATGCGCCGCCCGCAGAGATGGGCGAGTTTGCCGGGCGACCGACGATCCCGACGATGGGCGGGGGGCTGGACGGGCTGCAGACCCAGCTCAGCATGCTGCTCGACAAGCTGAACGATCTACCCCTCGAGGGCGCGGTGGAGTCCGCCGACGCGACCCTGGCGCAGCTCGAATCGACCCTCGCCGCGCTCGACGAGGTCATCGCGAGCGAGGCCATGAAGCAGCTACCGGCCACGCTCACCAAGTCGATCGCGCAGCTCGAGCGCACGCTCGCGACGCTGAGCCCCGACTCCGACCTGGTCCGCCGCCTGTCGCACACGCTCGCCGAGCTCGACAAGACCCTGGCCCGCCTCGACGGGCTCGCCACCACGCTGAGCGAAAAACCCAACGCCCTGATCTTTCCGATTCGATCGGAGCAGGACCCCGAGCCTCCGAGAGCCCCATGAAAACCGCCCTCGCCTCGCTTCTCGTCGCCCTCTTCCTGCCGGCGCTCGTCGCCTGCTCGGGCACCACCACGCCCGTCCGCACCTACCTGATGCGGGCGCCCTACACGCCGCCTTCGGGTCCGGTCGCCGATGCGCAGGTTGGCCTCGCACCGGTCGTCGTCGCCGAATACCTCGAGCAGCCCGGCATCGCACTGCTCGTGGGCCCGAACGAGGTGAACTCGGCGCAGCACCACCGCTGGGCCGAGCCGGTGCGGATCGGCCTGCGCGCGACGCTGCAGGCCGAGCTCTCGCGACGACTCGGGTCGGCGGTGAGCGTCGACACCACCGACGCGGGCGAGTGGACCCGCGCGGTGTGGGTGCACGTGGACCAGCTGCACGGCACCCTGGACGGCGAGGCCGTGCTGGTGGCGAACTTTCGGATCGCCGACGGCCTGCACGGCACGACGCTGGCCCGCCACGGTTTCGAGGGGCGCGCCCCGCTCGCGACCGCAGGCCACCCCGCGCTGGTCGAGGCCGAGATTGCGCTGGTGGCGCAGCTCGCCGAGCAGATCGCCCAGGCGCTGGGCGCGTTGCCCTGATCGCTTGCCGGGCCGCCCTACCCCGCACGCCCAGGCGCCCCGGGCAGCGAGATGCCGAGAAAGTCGAACACCACCTGCTTGGTGGCGCGCGCCGGCACCGCGGTCAGGTGATCGCGGCCCTCGATGATCGCGACCTGCGCGCCCGGGATCGCACTGGCCAGCACGTTCGGGTCGCCCACCAGCGTGTCGTCGCGCCCGACCACCACGAGCACCGGTGCCGTGATGCGGCCCGCGTCTTCGGGCCCGAGGCTTCTGCGCATGCCGCGCATGCAGGCGGCGAGCGCGCGCCGGTCGGCGCCTTGCTGGTCGGCGAAGAGCCGAAAGCCCCGCGCGCCCGGATCGGCGACGTCGGCCGGGTCGTCGGCGAGTAGCGCCTCGGCGATGCGCTCGCCGCGGCGGCGGTCGGCCGCCTCGGCGAAGAGCCCACCGCCCACGCCGGCGAGCACCCCACGCACGAAGCGATCGCCCGCCTCCACCAGCAGCCACGCCGAGATGCGGCCGCCCATCGAGTAGCCCATCAGATCGGCGCGCGGGATGTCCAGGTGATCCATCAGCGCCACGACGTCACGGGGCATGCGATCGCTCCCGTAGGCCGCCGGCTCGTGCAGCTTCTCGCTCTGCCCGTGGCCGCGGCAGTCGAGGGCCACCACCCGGCGGCCGGCGCGGGCCAGGCGATCGGTCCAGCCCGGTAGATCCCAGTTGCTCTTGCGGCTCGACGCGAAGCCGTGCACCAGCACGATCGGTTCGCCCGCCTCGGGTCCGTGGGTCGAGAAGGCGATCTCGACCCCATCGTGGGATCGGAACCACTCGGTCTCGGGGGTCGTCTCGGCCACGGTCGGGAGCATGAGCCAGTCTCGGGCCGCGAACAACCGACGCCCCGTGCCCGGGGCGCTATGGTGGCCCGGTGAGCCGCCCTGCCCTGCCCAACGGACTGGTCGCCTTCGTGAAGCGCGACTGCCCGACCTGCGAGCTGGTCGCGCCGGTCCTCGCCGACCTCGCCGGGCGCGCGGGCGTCACCGTCTACACCCAGGACGACCCCGCCTTTCCGGACCTGCCCGAAGGCGGCACCCGGGTCGACGACACCGCCCTCGAGAACGCCTACCTGCACGAGGTCGAAGCGGTCCCGACGCTGCTGCGGGTGGTGGACGGCGCCGAGCAGGAGCGCACCGAGGGCTGGGTGCGCACCGACTGGGAGTCGCTCACCGGCGAGCGCGATCTCGGCCCGGGCCTGCCCGAATGGCGGCCCGGGTGTGGCTCGCGCAGCGTCGAACCCGAAGCCGCGCGCGAGCTGATGGTGCGCTTCGGATCGGATCGCCTGAAGGCCCGGCGCCTGCCGCTGGCCAGTGCCGAAGACGAGATGGAGGCGCTCTTCGATCGCGGCTTCACCGACGGCCTGCCCGTGGTCCCTCCCACCGAAGCGCGCGTGCTCGCCATGCTCGAGGGGACCTCCCGCGACGCGGACGAGGTCGTGGCCCACGTCCCTCCGGACGGCGCGCCCTGTACGGTCGAGAAGATCGCCATCAACGCGGTACTCGCGGGCTGCAAGCCCGAGTACCTGCCCGTCGTGCTGGCGGCGGTCGAGGCGGCCTGCACCGACGCGTTCAACATCCACGGACTGCTCGCGACCACCATGCCCACCGGCCCCGTCATCGTCGTGAACGGGCCGATCCGGCAGCGCATCGGCATGAACGCGGGCAAGAACGTCTTCGGCCAGGGCAACCGCGCGAATCTCACGATCGGGCGCGCGCTTCAGCTGGTGATCCGCAACATGGGCGGTGGGCGGCCCGGCGAGATCGACCGCGCGACCTTCGGCAACCCCGGCAAGCTCGCCTTCTGCTTTCCCGAGGACGAAGAGGGCTCGCCCTGGGAGCCGCTGTCCGAGTGGCTGGGCCGGCCCGCCGGTGAGGACTGCGTCACGCTCTTTCCGGGCGAGGGACCGCGCAGCGTGGTGGATCAGCTCTCGCGCGATCCCGAATCGCTGTCGCGAACCTTCGCGGTGAACCTGCGCACCCTCCACCACCCGAAGCTCGTGATGGCCTTCGACTGCATCCTGGCCGTGGGGCCCGAGCATGGGCGCGTGTTCCGCGAGGCGGGCTGGAGCCGCGAGCAGCTGCTCGCCCGGCTGCACGAGCTGCTGTTGATTCCGGGCTCCGAACTCGTGCGAGGCGCCGGGGGCATTGCCGAAGGCCTACCCGAGTCGGTGGCCTCCAGCACGATCCCGAAGTTCCGACCCGGCGGCATCCACCTCGTCTACTGCGGTGGCGGTGCGGGGCTGTTCTCGGCCATCATCGGCGGCTGGGTCGGCGGCGAGATCGGAAGCCAGACCGTCGTGCAGCCGATCCAGCCATGACCCAGCAGAGCGAGTCCTACGCATGAGTCCGCGCGCCATCCTCGACCCGACCCCGGAGCAGACCCCGGACAAGCGGCCGCGGCTGCGGCGCCCGGCGTCGCTCGACGGGCTGGTGGTGGGGTTGCTCGACATCTCGAAGCCGCTTGGCGACGTGTTTCTCGAACGCGTCGCAGCGCGGCTCGAAGAGGGCGGCGCCGAGGTGCGCCGCTATCGGAAGCCCACCTTCACCAAGCCCGCGCCGGTCGACCTGCGTCAGCAGATCGCCGTCGAATGCGGCGCCGTGGTCGAGGCCCTCGCCGATTGAGGCAGCTGCACGTCGTGCAGTGTGCACGACACGGTCGACCTCGAGGCGCGCGGCGTGCCCTCGGTCTTCGTCGCCACCACCGAGTTCGTGGACGGCGCCGAGGCCCAGGCCCGCGCGCTGGGCGCGGACCCGGCGGCGGTCTACGTCGCGCACCCGATCCAGGACCGCACCGACGACGAAGTCCGCGCGCTGGCGGACGAGGCATTCGAGGCCATCCTCGCGGGCCTCGTCGCCTAGCCGCAGCACCCCGACACGCGAACGGTCCAGGCCGGCGCGGGCCGGCGGCGGCCCTACTCGTGCAGGTCGGCGAGCCCGGCGGTCTCGGTCGACATCCGAAGCTGCGCCAGGGCGCGCGCCTCGAGCTGACGCGCGCGTTCGCGCGACAGGCCGAGCTTCTCACCGATCTGCTGCAGGGTGTGCTCGCCCTCGCCGTCGAGACCGAAGCGCCAGCGCAGGATCTGCCGCTCGCGCTCGGGCAGGCTCGCCACCGAATCGCGAGCGATCCGCGCCAGCCGGGCCGCGTCGAGGGCCGCCTGGGCCGAGGGCGCATCGGGGTCTTCGACCACGTCCTCGAGCCGCCGCGACTTGCCGCCGCCCCCGTCGCCGCCGCGGATCTCCGCGTCGAGGCTCACCGGTTCGGGCGTCATGCCCGCGAGTTCTTCCACCCGCGTGACCGGCAGCTTCATCTCGGCGGCCACCTCGGCCGCGGTGGGCGGTCGTAGCAGCCGCGTCTCGAGCTGGGCACGCGTCTGGTTGTACCAACGCAGGGCGTCGTGCTGATGGCTCGGGATCCGGATGGTCCGCGAGTGGTTCTGGATCGAGCGGATCAGCGCCTGGCGGATCCACCAGACGGCGTACGTGGAGAACTTGTGACCGCGCCGCCAGTCGAACTTCTCGACCGCGCGCACGAGGCCGATGTTGCCCTCCTGGATCAGGTCGTCGAACGACAGACCCAGGTTGCGGAAGTCCTTGGCCACCGACACCACCAGCTTGAGGTTGTGCCAGACGAAGCGGTTCTTGTGCTCTTCGAGTCGCTCCTGGGCGCGATCGAAGGCCGCGACCCGCTCGCGCAGCGCGTCGAGCTCGAGGCCGAGCACCTCGGCCAGCGACGCGTGACGCCGACGGTTCTCGCGCATCACCGACTCGAAGCCGCGCTGCACGCGGCGCAGCAGCTCCAGCGACAGGTCCGCCTCGATCAGCCAGCGGGCCACACGTCCGTCGAGCCGCTCGATGGCGGCGGTGTCGCCCTGGGCCTGGAGCTTGTCGCGGCGCTTCAGCCCGCGTTCGACCTTCGCGATGCGGTCGTCGAGGCGCTCGCCCACCTCGGCACGCTGGTCGCCGAAGGCTTCGGACAGCTTGCTGGTGGTGCGGCCGCGCGCCTGGGTATCGCGCCAGACGCGGACGATCTCCCGTGCGATCCACGGGATGCGGTAGAGCGACTCGCGCAGCTCGTAGGTGGCGGCCTCCACCTCCTTGGCGAGCAGCAGCTGCTCCTCGCGATTGAGGGTGGGGATGTGTGCGATGTCGGCGAAGTAGGAAACGAGGGGCGTCGCCGTGCGGCTGCCCTCGAATCGACCCGACTGCACCTTGTTGTCCTTGGCGGCCATCGATCCTCATCTCTTCTGCGGGGGGCGCTGGGTTTGGGTTGGGACGCCAAAGCGGCGCCGTTCGTAGCTATGGACGATCTGCTGTGGCTCTTGGTTCCCGGAACAGCCCCGCGGGGCAAGCCTGCCCGGTCCCATCTGAAACGATCCCTGGTGTTGGGGTCGCCTCATCCGGCACTCGGGTCCGTGACCGCGGTCACGTTTCGAGATCCGGAAAGCCTCTGAACCGCTCCCGGGCTGTCAAACCCCGGGTTTTCCTCTCAGCTGGATTGGATGCTTCGGCACCCTTGGCGGTTCACTCATCCCCTGGGGGCTTCATCCGACCCTAACTTCCAGCGGGCGCCGGCGGGTGCGGATCCAGCCGTGGCTAGAGGACGGGCAGCACGTAGTTGAGGATCAGGCGCACTTCCCAACCGGTCTCGGAGTTCTTGCTGCGCAGCACCGACGCGCGCGCGCGCAGCCACAGCCCGCGCCAGTCGCCCTCTTCGAAGCGCCAGTCGACGGTGGCGTTGACCTCGCGCTCGAAGGCATTGGAGATGCCGCTGTCGACATCGAGCCCGCCATCGCCGTGGCCGTACTGCACGAACGCCGAGAACTCGGGGATCACCTTGGGCGCGTAGGACAGGCCGATGTTCGTGGCGCGCTCGCCGGCCCGGTCGAAGTCGCTCTGCATGAGCGAGACGTACCCGGCATAGCTGCCGAAGGGCGTCTGGATCGCGCCCTCGTCGCTCGTCTGGTTGAAGGCCAGCCACGCCGTCCAACCGCGCCAGCTCGTCGCGGCGCGCACGCCGGCCCCCCAGGTGTCGAACGACCCCACCAGCTCCTGACCCACGCTGGTCTGCCTGGTGTACTGGATCTGGTAGCGCATGGCCCAGTCGGCCGAGATCTTGTGCAGGTAGTCCGCGGATGCGTAGAGCGTGTTGAAGGTGTCGATCGCGTAGTAGTTGTAGGCGCCCAGGTGCATGTCGCGCGAGGGCCGGAACTGCAGGCCCGCGAGGGCCATGCCCCGATCCTTGCTCCGCGCCCCCGCGGCCTCCGACATCGAGATGAAGTTGCTCTCGTTGCGCGGCCGGATGTGCGAGAGGTAGCCCGCGACCCAGTCGAGCCGGTTCAACCACGGCACGCCGCGGGCCACCCCTTTGCCCACCAGGCCCTGGAAGCTGTTGGGCGCCATGCGGCTGTCGTTCTTGTTGACGTAGGGCAGGTCGAGTTCCTGCCGTCCGAGCGTGATCTCGTTGTCCGCGAAGCGCCCCTTCACGTACGCCTCTCCCGCAACGATGAAGCCCTTCTCGTTGGGGCGCAGCAACTCGGTCAGGGCCCTCGGGTCGTCCGCGACGATGGGGAAGGACGAGTAGACGCTCGCGCCCGCCTGCCAACGGTCCTTCCACCAGCCGGTGCGTCCGCCGAAACGCCCACCAGCCGCCCAGGCGTATGCATCTTGGCCCTTGGTATTCCTGAGCGGAAACATGAAGGTCCGGAAGTCGAGCACCAGCTCGCTCTCAGCGATGAAGTTCGGGTAGCGCTGCAGCGCGCGCTTCAGGTTCGGAAACAGCGTGCGCATCTGCACACGCTCTTCGACGGCGCGGGAGAGCGGGCTGCCGAACTCCTCGACCGAGGCGCCGGCGGGGCGGTCCTCGAACTCGGATTCGGCCGACCAGGCGACGCCACCCCCGACCAGCGCCACCCACAGCGCGACCGCGACGATCGGCCCAAGCGTCCGGCGGTGCGCTCTCACGGCCACCCTAGGGCGCGGCGGGGTCGAGGGCTTCCCCGCGCCCGAGCACCACGATCTCGACGCGGCGATTCTGCGCCCGACCCGTGGCCGTCGTGTTGGGCGCGACCGGGTACACCGGTCCGTATCCCACGGTGAGGACGCGTTCCGGATCGACTCCGTCCTTCACGAGCTCGTCCCTCACGTGGTCGGCGCGCCTCCGGGACAGATCGAAGTTGTACTCGAGGATGCCGGTGTCGTCGGTGTGTCCCTCGACGAGGACCGAGCGGCCTTGGTTCGCAGCAAGGAACGTCGAGAGCCGGCCCAAGCTCTTCTCCGCGTCGCCCTTGAGCGCGTCCGAGTCGAAGCCGAACAACACGTCGCCGAGCGTCACGACGCCGCGCTCGTCTGGCTCCTCCTCGAGCTTGGCGAAGAACTCGTCCAGGTCCGGTGCATCGCCGGCCGAAAGCTCGAGGCGTGTGCCCCCACGCATGGACGCCGCCAGGTGGTCTCGCTGCGCGAGCTGGGCCACCCGCTGCCGGGGCATCTGCTCGATCTCGTCCTCGAGCTCGCGGCGTTCGGTCGCCAGCTGGGCGATCTCGATCCTGCGTGTGGCGAGGTACGCCAGGTGCACGCTCTCGTCGTAGTTGCCGTCCTTCTGCCAGACTTCGAAGGCGCGGTCGACGGCCAGCTCGGCGTCGTGGAGCTCGACGCCGGCCTGCTGGCGCACCTGGGCGTTGGCCGCCAGGCGGTCGTAGGCATCGCGAATCTGCGGCAGCTCGCGGGGTTCGGTCGCGCAGCCGATCGACGCGATCGCCACGGCGGCGGCCAAGACCAGGGGCCCGACGTGGCGCACGCTATCGCGCTCCTTCGCTCGCGCCGCGCTGCAGCTCGGTGGCGGTGATGCGGAGCTGCTGGACGCGCGACTTCTCGATCGCCACCTCGGCATCCACCTCGGCCTTCTCGGCATGGCGGCGGGCCTCGATCCAGTTGGCCTTGTCGGCCGCCTCGGTTCGAGCGGCCGATAGATTGTCGAGCGCGCGCGACAGGTCGGAGGAGGCATAGCGCCTTGCCTGAGCGTTCTCGGCCGCCTGGACCGCGCCCTCGGCGGCTTCGAGAGAGGGCTGCGGTGAAGTCCCGGCGCAGGCGCTCGCGAGCGCGCACGCGATCGCGAGGCCGAGAATCGGACCGAACCTGCTCACTTGGGCGCCCCCCTCCATGGCCGTGGGCGGGACGGTAGCAATCCCACACCGGGGCCATCCATCGGCCCCCCGACCCGCTCGATCGCCAGGCGCCGCGTCGATAGGATCGCCCGATGTCCTCTTCGGCCGGCTCGACCACGGCTCCCACGGCACTCGCCATCCACGCTGGAGCGGGAAGCGTCGTGCGCGGCCGCTTCCCCCGAGACGCCGCCGCTGAAGCGGCCCTGCGCCACGGACTGAACGCGGCGCTCGCCCTGGGCGGCGCGGTGCTCTCGGCCGGCGGCTCGGCCCTCGATGCAGTGGTGGCCGCGGTCACCCGGCTCGAGGACGAGCCCCTGTTCAACGCGGGTCGCGGCTCGGTCCTGGCCCGGGACGGGCGCGTCGAAATGGACGCGTGCGTGATGGAGGGCCGGGCTCGGCGCGCTGGCGCCGTCGCCTGCGTGGGCCGCGTGGCGAACCCGATCGAACTGGCCCGGCGGGTGATGGACGAAACACCCCACGTGCTGATGGTGGCCGAAGGGGCCGAGCGCCTCGCCCAGGACCTCGGAATGGCGCTGATCGACCCCGAGGATCTCGTGGTGGAAGCCCGTCGCCGCCAGCTCGAACGCGCGCTCGCGCGCGGTGCGATCACCCGCGACCACGACGACGGGTCGCGCGGCACGGTGGGCTGCGTGGCCCGCGACGCCACGGGCAGCCTGGCCGCCGCCACCTCGACGGGCGGGATGGTCGCGAAGCGGCCCGGGCGCGTGGGCGACAGCCCGGTGCCGGGGGCGGGCACCTGGGCGTGCGATTCGGGCTGCGCGGTATCCGGGACGGGCGACGGCGAGGGCTTCCTGCGCGTGGCGCTCGCCCACGAGGTCGACGCCGCCATGCGCCTGGGCGGCCGTTCCCTACCCGACGCGTGCGACGTGGCGCTCGAGCGGGTGCGCGCGCTGGGCTTCACGGGCGGTTGCATTGCCGTGGCGCCCACCGGCCCACCCCGGCTGCGGTTCAATACGCCGGGCATGCTGCGGGGCGTGCTCGGCGAGGATGGCGAGCCGCAGACCGCCCTGTTCGGGGACGAGATCCTGCCCGGCGAAGGCCAATCGGACACTGCCGAGACGCGCCCCGCTGGCTAGCATCGTCCCCCGTGATCCAGCACGCATCGCTTCGGCCCGGTCTTTCACTCGCGGGGAGCTGGCGGGTCGTCGTCGACCCCTATGAAGCCGGCCGGCTCAGCCCCTGGGGCGACGCCTGGCCCCTGGGCTGGTTCAAGGAGCTGCCCATGCGGCCCGGCCTGGCCGAGGTCGACTTCGACCGCGCAGACCAGCTGCTGGTGCCGGGCGACTGGAACAGCCAGGACCCGCGGCTCTTCTTCTACGAGGGCGCAGTCTGGTACCGCCGCCGCTTCCGCGCGCCCGCGCACGAGGGCCGGCGCTACCTGCACTTCGGCGCGGTCAACTACCGCGCGTACGTGTACCTGAACGGCGAGCTGCTCGGCGAGCACGAGGGGGGGTTCACGCCCTTCGCCTTCGAGGTGACCGACGCGCTTCGCGGCGGGGACGAGGACGAAGTGGTCCACGTCGTGGTCGACGCGACACGTCGCGTAGAAGCCGTCCCGACCACCAGCACCGACTGGTGGAACTACGGCGGCATCACCCGGGACGTGCGTCTGGTGGACGTCCCCGAGACGCACATCTGCGAGAGCTTCGTCTACCTCGACCCCGACGACACCGGACGCGCACGCGGCTTCGTTCAGCTCGACGGACCCCGGCGGGGCCAGCAGGTGGTCGTGAGCATCCCCGAACTGGATACCGAGTGTGCCGCGGAGACCGATGCGGACGGGCGCGTCGCGCTGGACCTGCCGCTGCCCGCCTCGCTGCGGCGCTGGTGCCCGGACGACCCCAAGCGCTACGAGGTGGTGATCGCGTGCGAGACCGATCGTCTCGCAGACGAGATCGGCTTTCGCACGATCGAGACGCGCGGAAGCGAGATCCTGCTGAACGGCGAGCCGATCTTCTTGCGCGGCATCAGCATCCACGAGGAGGCACCCACCCGGCCCGGGCGCGCCTTCGGCGAAGACGACGCCCGCACCCTGCTCGGCTGGGCGCGCGATCTCGGCTGCAACTTCGTGCGCCTGGCCCACTACCCGCACGACGAGCCGATGACGCGCGTCGCCGAAGAGATGGGCCTGCTCGTGTGGTCGGAGGTCCCGGTCTACTGGCGCATCGCCTGGGATCGCGAGGACACGTTGGAGTGTGCGCGCAGCCAGCTTCGCGACCTGATCGTCCGCGACCGAAACCGCGCCGCCATCGCGCTGTGGTCCATCGCCAACGAGGCGCCCGCCACCGAGCCGCGACTGACCTTCCTCGCGAACCTCGCGGGCATGGTCCGCGAGCTCGACCCCACGCGTCTGGTCACGGCCGCACTGATGGCGCACATGAAGCCCAAGGAAGACGGCGACCCCACCACCATGGTGATCGACGACCCGCTCGGCGAGCACCTCGACGTGATGGGCTGCAACGAGTACCTGGGCTGGTACTACGGGGCCGTCAGCGACGTGCCGGACGTGCAGTGGGAGACGCCGTACGACAAGCCGCTGATCATGAGCGAGCTCGGCGCCGGTGCGCTGCAGGGCCGCCACGGATCGCCCGACGAACTCTTCACCGAGGAGCACCAGGCCGCGGTGTACGCGGGGCAGGTCGCGATGCTGCGCCGCATCCCGTTCCTCGCGGGTCTCTCCCCGTGGACCCTCAAGGACTTCCGATCGCCCAGACGCGTGCTGGCCGACGTGCAGGACTACTACAACCGCAAGGGTCTCGTGAGCGAGCGTGGCGTGCGCAAGCGTGCGTTCGGCGTGCTGAGCGACTTCTATCGCGAGCTCTCGGGGACCGAGGAGAATCCCTCCGATGACGACTGAACGGGCTCGCAGCCGGCAGATGCCGAGCGCCGCAAGCCGCCTCGCCCTGGGACTGGTGGTGCTCGTCGCTGCCGGCGGTTGCAGCTCCAAGAGCGCCTTCCAGTCGGGCATCGGCAGGACCGGCGACCTGATGGTCACGAACGCGATCGAACGCGGCGACTACCTGGACGTGACGATCGCGGGCGACGGCGTCGCCATGCGCGTGTTCGCGCCTACGGGCGGCGGCTGCCAGGCGCTGCTCGCCCCGGAGTCGCTGGTGCAGTACTCCTCGCGCGGGCCCGGCGGCCGCTTCACACGGGGCGAGGACCAGTGCGACGCCACCGGCATCGGCGACCCGTTCGTCAACCGGATGCGACAGCCGCGGGGCCAGAGCGCACGCAGCTCGCCGGTCCCGAGGGCCCAGGCCAACTTCCGGAAGATCTTCGAGGACGACGAAGTCATCCTGCTGCGCGGCCAGTTCCCGCTCACGTTCCACGTGGGCTGGGCGGGCGGCGCCGACACGGTTGCGGTCGTCCGCAACGATGAGATGTGTCAGGGCCCCGCGTCACGTGGGGTCGCTTCGATCGAGTTCCGACCGGCGGGCCGCAACACGCTGTCGCTGGTGGGCAGTGGCGGCCTGTGCCGGATCGACGGGCTGATCATCCCCTGACGGAGCCGGAGTTGGGGCCTCCCGAGCGGCTCAGTCGAAGAGGCCCTTGATGTTCTCGCTCACCCCTTCGATCATCTTCTCGGCCTCCTCCGAGGCGCGCTCCGTGGGCGTTCCACCCAGCTCGTCGCGGACCTTCTTGTCGAGGTAGCCCTGCAGCTCGCTGCGGGCGGCCGTCTTGCCGGCTTCGGCGACCAGGGCCGACGCGATGGCGCTGGCCACGCGACCGGGGCTGGTGCCCTCCTCGCCGCCGATGTCGGTGAGCTGGATGCTCGGCAGCACGAGCTGCTCTTCCTTACCGCCCGCGGCGGTGGTGTCGGCCTCGATGCGGCCTTCGGCGAACGAGAAGCGGCGCACCCGGATCTTGGTCGCAGGCGTCTGCTCGCCCGCCTCCTCCTTCTCCTTGGCAGCGGCGGCCGAAGAAGCGGTGTTGGCCTCGATTCCCGTCTTGAGTTCGTTCAGGTTCGCCTGGGCGCTGCCGTTGACCTCGAAGCGGACGACCGGCTCAGCGACGTCGACCACGTTGACCACGATGGGGCTTCCTCTTAGCGAGCCCGTGTCGAACGCCACCGTGATCTCTCCGAGTGAGAGTGCCGAGGCGGAGGAGAACCCCTCGGGGTTCGCGACGCTCAGCTTGCGGATCGTGCCGCGCCCCTCACCCAGGTCGAGCTCGACGCTCCCCACGTTCACCGCGGTCCCCACCGTCTCGGTGCCGACCCGCTCGATCAGCCGCCGGACGATGTCGTTCAGGTTCGAGCTCAGGTAGTAGATGCCGCCTGCGACGGCGATCAGGAGGATGGCTACGACGATTCCGAGCTTCTTCATGTCGACTCCTTGGGCTTCCCGGGGTGGCCGCCGCGCCCGGGCGGGCGGTCGGCGTCGGGTGGGACGGCGAGAAACTCGCCGGTAGGTAGCGGTGGCGACCGCGGTTGGCGAGGGGGGGATCCCCCCGGCGCCGACGCCGCCGGAGCGGGCCCTACACTCGGGGTGTGACGACGAACCAGACCGACCCGCGGCCCGCCGCGCCCGGGCGCACCGCACTGGTCCTCTCGGGCGGAGGCGCCCGCGGCGCGTACGAGGCGGGCGTGCTCGCCGTCCTGTTCGAAGAGATCCTGCCGCGGCTCCCGGCCGGCTTCTCCTTCGACATCGTGAGCGGGACCAGCGTGGGGGCCGTGCACGCGGCCTACGTCGCAGCCACCTCCGAACGCGTGGGCCCCGATCGCGCCAAGCAGCTGCTCGAGACCTGGGAGCAGATGCAGCTGCGGGACATGCTGCGCGTCTCGACGGCCGACCTGCTGGGCGTGCCGCTGCGGGCCCTGGGCATCCGGCGCATGTCGCGTCGCGCAGGGGACACCGGCAGCCAGGGTGGCGCCCTCGGCGGGCTCGTCGACCTGTCGCCTCTGGAACACCTGGTCGATGCGCGGGTGCCCTGGGACGCCCTTCCCGGCAACCTCGCGGCGCGGCGACCCTCCGCGCTCTGCATCTCCTGCACCGAGGTGCGCAGCGGGCGCGTCACCGTGTTCATGGATGGGCCCGACGCCGACCCGCACCCGTGGAAGAACGATCCAGGCGCCAAGGCGATCCCCGCCGAGATCCGCGCCGACCACGTGCGCGCGTCGGCCGCGATCCCCTTCCTGTTTCCCGCGGTCCGTCTTCGCGAGCGCTACTACGTCGACGGTGGCCTGCGCATGAACACGCCGCTGTCGCCGGCGCTTCGACTGCGCGCCGATCGCGTGCTCGTGATCGCGCTGAAGCACGCGCCGCTGCGCAGCGCGGGGCTGCCGGCCTACACCGAGGACGTGATCACCCAGCCCGCCTTCCTGATGGGCAAGGTGTTGAACGCCCTGTTGCTCGACCAGCTCGAGTCCGAGCTCCGGCAACTCGAACTGGTGAACGCCTGGATCGCCGAGGGGCGCGAGGCGTTCGGGGACGGCTTCCTGCCCCGCATCAACGGCGCCGTCCGCAGGCGACGGGGCGTGGGCTATCGGCCGGTGCAGGTCACGGCCATCCGCCCCAGCGAGGACGTGGGGCAGCTTGCAGCGCAGTGCTACCGCGAAGGGGGGAAGGAACGGATCGGCGGCATCCCGGCGCTGCTGCTCGGTGCAGCCCTGCGTGGCGTTCCCAAGGACGAGGCCGACCTGCTCTCCTACCTGTACTTCGACGCCTGCTACACCGGCCGCCTCGTCGCCCTCGGGCGACGTGACGCGCGCGCGCACGCCGACGAGATCGTGGCGCTTCTCCGCGGCGACGAGGCCGCGCCAGGGGACGAGCCCCCGGGCAACCGGGTCTCGGAAGACGCGCCCGCCTGAGGCCCCGGGGTGGCGCCCCGCCGGGTGGCCCCCATACTGCCGGCGTGCGTACGGTCTTGCGCGGGTTGGGCATCGTGTTGCTAGGGCTGTTCGCAGCCGGCGCGATTCTCTACCTGCTGATCCTGCCCCCGGCCCCGCTGGGCGTTCCCGAGCGCGGCGCGACCCTCGCGAACGTGACGCTCATCGAGCCCGGCATCACCCGGGTGCCGAACCAGACGCTGGTGATCGAGGGCGACCGCATCGCCGAGATCCGACCGGCCAGCGCCGAGGAGCGCGCCAGCTCGCCCGGGGCCCGCTACGCGCTACCGGGCCTGATCGACATGCACGTGCACTTCCCGCCGCTGCAGGGGCTGGGCCAGACCGAGCACTTTGCGCTGCTGATGCTCCTGCACGGCGTGACCACCGTGCGCGACGCGGGCGACGTGCAGGGCACCGCCACGGGCCCGGCGCGAGACGGCATCGCCGACGGCTTCTTCCCGGGGCCCCGCGTGTTCGCCTGTGGACCCTTCGTGGATGGCCCGGGCGCGCGGTGGCCGAACTCGCGCGAGGTCGCGACCGCCGAACAGGGGGCCGCAGCCGTCGACGCCATCGCCGACGAGGGCTTCGACTGCATCAAGGCCTACGACGATCTCTCGATCGATGCCCTGCGTGGCATTCGCGGGGCGGCCACTCGGCGGGGCTTGTCGGTGATCGGCCACACGCCCTACGCCGCGGCCTTCGAGGACGGCCTGCTCGACGACGTCCAGCACCTGACGGGTGTGGTGTCGGTCCCGGGCGTCCGCATGCCCGAGATCCAGAAGCACTGGGCGGACGTTTCGGAGTCGCGCCTCGATACCGTGGTGCGCGCGGCGGTCGAGCACGACACCGCGGTCACGCCGACCCTCGTGACTTCCGACCGCATCGCGCACTATGCCGCTCCGGAGCCCCTCACCTCCTGGGCCCCCGATGCGCTGCTGGTGCCGCGGCTCTACCGCGAGATCGTCTGGGCGCGCCCCCCCTGGCCCTACGACGTGTTGCGGGCCTTCGGAGCAGGCTTCGACAAACGTGCGCACCTGCTGCGTCGGCTGCATGCCGCGGGCGTCCGAATCCATCTCGGGACCGACACGCTGGCCGTGGTGGTCGTGCCCGGTTCGGGCTTCCACCGCGAAATGCGCTTGTTCGAGCGCGCGGGGTTCACGCCGGAGCAGACCTGGGCGTTCGCCACCCACGGCGCCGGGAGCTTCCTGGGACCGGCCGACCGCGGCCGGCTGCGCCCGGGCGCGCCGGCCGACGTGCTGGTCTACACGGCCGACCCCACCCGCGACCTCGGGGCGCTCGACGCGCTGGCCCAGGTGGTGGCGGACGGGCGCCCCTATCGGACGAGCGATCTACGCCGGCAGCTCGATCGGTCCCTCGCCCACTTCGACGGACGGGTCTTCGACGGGTTGAGCGTGTCGGTGACCCGCTGGGTCGTGAGCCGTGTCGTGCGCGAGCCCGCAAAGCCGGACTGACGGCTGCCCGCGGCCTTCATCGCGCGGCGGCCTCAGTCCGCCCGTTCGAGGTCGACGATCACCGGCGCGTGGTCGGATGCCGTGAGGCCGTCCTGCTTCTTGCGGTAGTCGCGGTCGGTACCCGCCTCGCGCACGCGCTCGCGGACGGGCGGAGTCGCGAGCAGCAGGTCGATGCGCAGGCCGTGTCCGCGATGGAAGGCGCCGCCGCGGTAGTCCCACCACGAGAACTGCTGCAGGTCGGGGTGCAGCGTGCGGAACAGGTCGTGGTGCCCGGCGTCGGTCAGTCTGGCCATGCACGCGCGTTCTGCGTCGGTGTGGAAGATGTCGCCGGCGAGCTTCTCTTCGTTCCACGAGTCGTTCGGCGCCGCGCAGACGTTGAAGTCGCCGCAGAGCACGTGGGGCTGCTCGGGCGGATGCGCCTGGGCCAGGTGGTCGCCGAGCGCGTCGAGCCAGGCGAGCTTTCGCGGGTAGTCGTCGTGATCGAGATTCTTGCCGTTGGGCACGTACACGGTGGTGAAAGCCAGCTCGGCGACCTCGGCGGTCACCAAGCGAGCCCCCATCTCTTCCTGACCCGGGAGCCCCTTCTGGACGAGCTTGGCCGGTAGCTCCTGACGGGTGAGCACGGCCACGCCATTCCAGCTCTTCTGGCCGTGCACGATCGCCCGGTACCCGGCCTCCTCGATTTCGGCGTGCGGAAACTGCTCGTCGGTGAGCTTGAGCTCCTGCAGCCCCACCACGTCGGGCGCGCGGTCGCGCAGCCACAGGAGCAGGAAGTCGAGGCGCGCGCGCAGCCCGTTCACGTTCCAGGTGGCCATGCGCATCGCTCGGTTCGTCCTCCCGGTCCGGCCTCGGTACAGGGGGCTCGGACGCGGCTGCATGATACCCTTCCCGGTCGAGCCGCCCCTGGGCCGCGGCACGAAGGAGGATCGCGCATGTTCGGCCGCAAGAAGCTCGAGATCCCGTCCGCCGAGGAGGCCCTTCCGGGCCGGGCAACGGCGATGCCGGTGGCCGCGCGTCATGTCGTTCTCGACGCGCCGCTCGAGGGGCCCTGGCCTGCAGGCGCCGCCGAGGCGCTCTTCGGGCTCGGGTGCTTCTGGGGTGCCGAACGCCAGTTCTGGCAGACGCCGGGCGTGATCAGCACGGCGGTCGGCTACGCCGCCGGCCACACGCCGAACCCCACCTACGAAGAGGTCTGCTCGGGGCGCACCGGCCACAACGAGGTCGTCCTCGTGGTCTTCGACCCTGCCCAGGTCTCCTACCCCGACCTGCTCCGCGTCTTCTTCGAAGCGCACGATCCCACCCAGGGCATGCGCCAGGGCAACGACCTGGGCACCCAGTACCGCTCGGGCATCTACACCTACGACGCCGACCAGCAGGCGCAGGCGCGCGCCGCGGCCGAGTCGTACGGCAAGGCGCTCGCCGAGGCCGGCCACGGGGACGTCACCACCGAGATCCTCCCGGCGCCGCCCTTCTACTACGCCGAGGACTACCACCAGCAGTACCTCCACAAGAACCCGGGCGGGTACTGCGGCCTGGGCGGGCTCGGCGTCCGCATGCCGACGCCGTAGGGCGAGCGCCGACCCAACGAACCGACGGCGGGATCCCCCGCGCGTCCCGAACGAGGAGATGACCCATGAAGGCCGCCATCCTGCGCGCTTACAACCAGCCGCTGTCCGTCGAGGACATCGAGATCGACGGCCCCGGGCCGGGCGAGGTCCTGGTCAAGACGGTCGCCACGGGCGTGTGTCACAGCGACCTCCACTGCATCGACGGCGCGCTGCCGGTGCCGCCCCCCTCGGTCCTGGGGCACGAGCCGGCCGGCGTGGTCGAGGCTGTGGGCGAGGGGGTGACCCACGTCGCACCCGGGGATCACGTGATCGGCTGTCTGTCCGCGTTCTGCGGCACCTGCGAGTTCTGCCTGCGCGGCGACCCGAACCTCTGCGGCGGGGCCGCCACGGGCCGGGCGGGCGACGCGCCGCCGCGGCTCAAGAAGGGCGACGAGGTCATCCACCAGTTCGCGCACCTGTCGGCCTTCGCCGAGCACATGCTCGTCCACGAGCACGCGCTGGTGAAGATCCGTGAGGACATGCCGATGGAACAGGCCGCGCTGATCGGCTGCGGCGTCACCACGGGGCTGGGCGCGGCGCTCAACACCGCGCGCGTGCGCCCGGGCGAGACCACCGCCGTGATCGGCTGCGGCGGCGTGGGCCTGGCCGCGATCCAGGGCTGCCGGATCGCCGGCGCCAGCAAGATCATCGCCGTGGACACGGTGGGCTGGAAGCTCGACCTGGCCAAGGAACTGGGCGCCACCGAGACCGTGGACGCCTCTTCGGGCGACCCCGCCCAGGCGGTGCTCGCTGCGACCGGCGGCGTGGACTACGCCTTCGAGTGCATCGGACTCGCGCCCACCACGACCCAGGCCGTCGCCATGGTGCGCAAGGGCGGCACCGCGGTCATGGTCGGCGTGGTGCCCATCGGCAAGATGGTCGAGATCCCCGGCCTCGACATGGTGCTCTCGGGCAAGTCGATCCTGGGCTCGATGATGGGATCCAACCGCTTCCGCATCGACATGCCGCGCTACGTGGACTTCTACATGGACGGCCGGCTGAAGCTCGACGAGATGATCTCGGCGCGACTGCCGCTGGACGAAGTGAACACCGCCTTCGACAAGATGAAGGCCGGCGAGGTCGCGCGGAGCGTCGTCACCTTCTAGCGCGCGAGTCCCCAACTCCTCCGGGCGCGGCGCTTGCCGCGCCCGGTGCCCGCGCTACCAGCCCTCGAGGTGCAGCATGCCGTCGAGCGGCTTGCGCGGGCCCGGCTTGAACTCCGTGCCGATCGTGTGGGCCACCGGGATCAGCGCGACCTGGGTCACCTCGTCGAAGGGGATGCCGAGCACCTCGGCGGCCTCCTGCTCGTGCATGAGATGCAGCGTGGTCCAGCAGGTGCCCAGCCCCCGGGCACGAGCCGCCAGCATGAAGCTCCAGACCGCCGGCAGGATCGACCCGTAGGTGCTCGCCTGCGCGATGACTGCGGGGATCGCCTCCACGCGGCCCGCCACGCACGGGATCACGTGCACCGGGACCTTCGCCAGGTGGTGGGCCAGATACTCGGCCGAGGCCATCACGCGCTCCTGCGTCTGGGCCATCGTGGGGTCGTCGCCGTGCACGTTGGCCGCCGACTGCGGCATGGCGGCGTAACCCGACCAGGCCTTCTCGTAGAGCGAGGCGAGCGCAGCGCGCTTGCCGGCGTCGCTCACCACCACGAAGTGCCAGCCCTGGGCGTTCGATCCGGTCGGGGCCTGAAAGGCCAACTCGATGCACTCGCGCACCAGGTCCATCGAGACCGGTCGCGACAGGTCGAGTCGCTTGCGTACGGCGCGGGTGGTCGAGAGAAGCTGGTCGGGATCGAGGTCGAGGGTGGCGGGCATGTCTTCTCCTGATGGGGAAGGCGCGACCGTAGCACCACCGCGGCCGGGGCTTGCGCCCGAAGGGCGGCGTCGGCTTCAGGCCACCGTGCCCTTCTCGCGCAGCCGCGCGCGGCTGGCCGCGTCGACCCCGAGGCCCGCCAGGATCTCGTCGGTGTGCTCGCCGAGCAGCGGCGGGAGCCCCGCTTCCGCCGGCGTCTTCTCGAACCGACCGGGCGGTCGCGGCTGTCTCAGCGCGCCCGCGCTCGGGTGATCGCGCTCGAGCAGCGTACCGTCGTGCCGCACCTGGGGATCGTCGATCACCTGTTCCAGCGACTTGACCGGTGCCACCGGCAACTCCTCGGCCTCCATGCGCGCCAGGATGTCCGTGGTCGCGAAGGTCGCAAAGGCCTCCGCCAGGGATGCGAGCAGCGCGTCGCGGTGCTCGGTGCGGCCTTCGATCGTGCCGAAGCGCGGATCCTCGATCCATTCCGCGCGGCCGAGCGCCCGATACAGGCCGTGGTACTCGGCGTCGGTGATCGCGAAGTAGATCAGGTTGCCGTCGCGGGTGCGCGTGAGTTCGTAGAGGTCGTAGAGGGTCGGCCCCGGCGTGACCCCCTCGCCGGTGAAGGTGTGCGCCATCATGCCGTCGGGCCACAGGAAGAAGAGACCTGCGTCGAGCATCGACATGCGCAGGTGCTGGCCCCCCGCGCCGCGCTCGCGAGCGAACAGCGCAGCGGTGATGGCCTGGCAGGCCGTCCACGCCGACGCCTTGTCGCAGATCACCTGCCGCACCAGGTCGACCTCTTCGGGTGCATCGGGTCGCCGTTGGATGGCCATGTGGCCGGTGAGCGCCTGGATCACCGGGTCGTAGACGCGCCGGCCCGCGTAGGGCCCGCTCTCTCCGAAGCCGCTGATGGACACGTACACCACGTCGGGGCTTCGCTCGCGCACCGCGGCCTCGCCCACGCCCAGACGCTCTGCCGCACCCGGGCGAAAGTTCTGTACGAACACGTCGGCGTCCTCGCACAGCCGCAGCAGCAGTTCGCGGCCCTCGTCCTGCTGCAGGTCGATCACGATCGAGCGCTTTCCGCGATTGGTGTTGGCGAAGAACGCGCCGAGCCCCCCGCGCGAGAACGGCGAGAGCCTCATGACGTCGCCGATCCCGGGCGGCTCGACCTTGATCACGTCGGCGCCCTGGTCCGCCAGGACCATGGTGGCCAACGGCCCCGAGAGCACCGCCGACAGATCCACCACCTTGACTCCCGTGAGCGGTCCCGGCATTCAGGCCTCCGTGCGTGGCCGGGCTTGCGCGTGGGCCGGTTGCAGGGCCATGGCACGCGCGATGGCCTCCACCAGCGCGTCCGGTGCGAACGGCTTCGGCAACGACAGCGTCCGGTCCGGCCATGCGCGGGTGTCGTCTCGATCGGGGTGGCCACTCATGATCAGTGCGGGCAGGTCGGGCGCCCGTTCGCGGATCTCGCGCAACGCATCGAGGCCGGTGCGCCGGGGCATCGAGAGGTCGAACAGCGCCACGTCCACCTCTTCCGCGTGGAGCAGGAAGTGTTGCACGGCCTCCTCTCCGTCTCGTGCCTCGATCACGTGGTAGCCAGCACGCTCGAGCGTGGTCCGAACCAGGCGCCGTACGCCGCCCTCGTCTTCGGCCACCAGCACCGTCGCGCGGGCCTGGGGCGCCGCCACGCGCGCCCGACGCGCCTGCGCCGGGCGGACGACCTGTTCGTCGGTCGCGGGCCACCGCACGCTGAAGGTCGTCCCCTTGCCGACCCGGCTCTCCACCTCGATCGAACCGCCGTGCGCGTCGACGATGCCGTAGACCACGGACAGACCGAGACCCGTGCCGCGGCCGACGTCCTTGGTGGTGAAGAACGGGTCGAAGATCCGCCGGCGCGTGGAGTCATCCATCCCGACACCGTCGTCTGCGACCTCGAGCACGACCCACGCATCCCCTGCGTCCTCGCTGCGCCGCGCGGACACCGAGACCCGCCCGACTTCTCCCGCCGCGTCGCGCGCGTTCACGAGCAGGTTCGTGAGCACCCGGCGAAGCTGAACCTCGTCCGCGAGCACCGCGCCGGTGTCGGGCGCCACCTCCAGGCGAAGCGCGCACTCGGGCGGGAAGGTCGGACGCAGGAGCGATGCCGCCTCGGTCATCACCCGATGAACGTCCACGGGCCGCAGGGTCGCGGGGCTCTGCCGCGCGAAGTCCAGCAGACCACGGGTCAGGTCCGCACAGTGCTCGGCGGAGAGTTCGAGATCCGCGAGGGCATCGTGCTGGGCGCCCCCTTCGGGCAGGGCCGCATGGAGCAGATTGGCGTTGCCCAGGATCGCGGTGAGCTGGTTGTTGAAGTCGTGGGCCAGGCCGCCGGCGAGCGTCCCGAGGGTCTCCATGCGTTCGGCGTGCTGCAGCCGTTGCGCCATGCGGCGCTCGGCCGTGACGTCGCGCGTGATCCAGACGCGACCGAGTGCGCGGTCCTCCGCCCCCCGCACGATGCGGCTCGAGCAGACGAGCACCCGCTCGTCGGGCGGCAGCGTGCGGACCTCGGTTTCGGGCAGTTCGCGCTCGGAAGAAGCCGGCAGGCTGCGAAGCACCGCCCGGGCGCCCGGAAGCGTCGCGGGCGCCACACGAGGCAGGACGCGCGTGAAGACCTCCTCGAGCGCGCACCCCACGAGGACTTCGGAGTCGCCGAAGCCGAGGTGTTCCGCGAACGGTCGATTCACGAGCCGGACATCCCGCTCGGAGCTCGCGAGCAAGACCCCGAGCGGAGAGTTGTCGAGGATCTCACGCATGGTCGTCCGCTCGGCCTCGATGGCCCGCGCCTGACTGAGGCGCTCTTCGCGCGCGCGAATCTGGGCGAGGACCAGGGCGACTTCGTCGGCCAGGTCGGCTGTGAACACACGCGTCTCGTCGTCGACCGTTGCGCCCTCGGGAACCACCCCACAGAGCACGCCCACCAGCTCGCTCCCCGCGCGCAGCGGCGCAAGCATCACCGCACCACGGCCGGCAGGCAGTGCACGCGCGTCGTGGGCGAGATCCTCGATGAACCAGGGGCCTTCGGCTTCGACCACGGCGAGACCCATCGGCTGGTCGGCATCGATATCGTGAAGCTCGGGCGGAAGACCCAGCGGATGCTCCGGGTCTTCGAGCAGGTGCCAATCGCCCGCCGGACCGATCGTCCAGATGCCGAGCATCGAGAAGCGCCCGTAGTCTGCGATTCGCGCCGTCGCCCGGGCCAGCGCCGCGCTTGGGTCGACCGGGTCGGCGAGGACCAGCGCGATGCGACGCAGGAACTCGCGCTCGCTGCGCTGCCTCGCCTCGCGCCGGTAGCCCCGACGCAGGAACGCCGTGAGCTGCAGGATGTTGATCACCACCGCCAGGGCCACCGAGAGCCCCAGGTAGGCGCCGGCCTCGAGGTGCATGGCTCCCATGACCAGCAGCGCGGGCCCGAGAGACCGCTCGGACCACGACGCGCGTCGGGCCCAGGCGTGCCGGGTCACCAGGACGCTCGCGACGAGCAGCAGCGGAGCCACCACCGTGACCGAAGCGACCAGGCTGGAAGCCGGACCGAATGCAGCCGCAGCCCCGGGAACCACGGCCGTCGCCGCGGCCGTGGTGAGCCAGAACCCCCTCGGGATGCGACGACCGACGAAGGGGAGGCAGCCGGCCAGCATGGTGGCCGCGAAGGGCACCTGGAGCGTGCGCGCCGCGACCAGCAGCACGGGCGACTCGCCCCGCAACGCCCAGAACAGCGCCGACACGTAGAGCAGCAGCCAGGAGGCCACCCAGAACCGCGCGGCCAGCCAATCGCTCGTGTTCCGCAACTGGAGCAGCGGAAGCACGATCAAGAACAGGGGCGCGAGGATCAGGAGCTCTTGCACGATTGCCTTGGGCCCATCAGCCCGTCGGGGATCCTATCATGGGCGGCCCGAGCCGGTCCGCTCGGGTGACGAGGAGCCCGTCATGGCCAGCGCCTACGAATGCCTCCGCCTCGAGGGCGGCCCTGCACGCGTGACCGTCACCCTGGACGCGCCCCCGGTGCACGTCATGACGCTGGGGCTGTTCATCGAGCTCGACCGCCTCGGTCGCGAGCTGGCCGCGATGCCCGAACTCCGGGTGGTGGTGGTGCGCAGCGCCGACCCCGAGTTCTTCATCGCCCACTTCGATGTCGAGGCGATCCTCGGCTTCCCGATCGATCGCCCCGCCGAACCCGAGGCGCCGGGCGAGAACGCCTTCCACGTCATGTGCGAACGGTTCCGCACCCTGCCCGCCATCACGATCGCGCAGATCGAGGGCCGCGTCGGCGGCGGCGGCAGCGAGTGGGTGCAGGCGTTCGACATGCGCTTCGGCGTCCTGGGCCGGACGCGCATCAACCAGATGGAGGTCCCGCTGGGCATCCTGCCGGGCGGCGGGGGTACCCAGCACCTGCCACGCATCGTGGGCCGCGCGCGCGCCCTCGAGATCATCGCGGGTGGCGCAGACGTGGACGCCGCGACGGCCGAACGATGGGGTCTGCTGAACCGCGCACTCGAGGCCGACGCGATCGGCCCGTTCGTCGATGCGCTCGCCGACCGGATCGCCGGTTTCCCGACCAACGCCGTGCGCCTGGCCAAGCAGGCCGTGAATGCCGCGGAGGGCCCCCTGGCCGAGGGCCTGGCGGAGGAGTCCTTCTTGTTCCAGCAGACCCTCCGCGACCCCGAGGCCCAGCGACGCATGCGGCGCTTCCTCGAAGAGGGTGGGCAGACCCGCGAAGGGGAGCGTGACGTGGCCGCCCTGGCGGATCGCCTGGGCGAGTAGCCGCCCGGCCGTACCGGCCCGGGGCTGCGTGGTAGCATGACCGCGCGCGCAGGGCTGCGCGCGCGGAGACCCGGTGGAGCAATTCGCCACGCTCCTGTTGGCCGCGTTGGCGGTCCTGCTCACGATCAGCGGCGCCAGCTTCTGGCGCAACGCCGGGGTGCTCTGGCCGTTCGGCTTCGCCTGTCTCCTGCTCTCGGGCTTCGTGTCGTCGGTCGCTCCCACGGCACCGGCAGCCCAGGCCCTGGCAGCCGTGCTCTCCACCCTCTTCCCGGCGATGCTGCTCCTCGACGCCCTGGTCCGGGTGGGCAAGAGCCTGGTCGGCGCGGCGGCCCTGGGCATGGCGGCCGCGGTGACCCGGGCTTTGCTCGTGGTCCATGCCGGAGAGCCCATCTCCAAGGGCTTCTCGGCCGTGGCAGACCCGGCCTTCCTCGTTGCAGCGGCCGCGGTCTTCTTCGTGCACCGAGGCAAGCTCGGCGATTCGCTGGCCGAGCGTCTGCTCGCACCCGCGCTGCTGTGGCTTGCGGTCACCGAAGCCGTGGCGGGGATTTCCCAGGCGCGCGAGGGCGGCGGCCCGCCATTCGTGGCGTGGGCGCTGGTGGGCGGCAGCTTCGTCGGCTTGCAGCTGGTGAGCACTTCGGCGCGCATCCGGCAGCGCGCCGAAGACCTGCGCAGCGTGGGCGAACGTGCAACGGCCGAGGCGCGTCGCAGCGAGGGTCGCCTGCAGGACCTGATGGAGAGCGGCCACACGCTCGCCGCCGAGATCGACCTTGCCGGGCAGTGTCGATGGGCGAGCCCGGGCTTCGAGCACGTCCTCGGCCACGAGCGCGCGCGCATCGTCGGCCGCAACCTGCTCGAACTGGTCCACACCGAAGACCGCAATGCGGCCCTCGCGGCCTTCCGCCAGGCGACGGACGACGCCCCGGCAACGGCGCGTGTCCGCGCCCTGCACCGCGACGGCAGCTGGACCTGGCTCGACCTCGATCTGCGTGCGCAGCACGAGGCCAGCGGCGCCACGCGCATGGCCGTGGTGGCGCGCAACGTGAGCGAGCTGATCGAGGCACGTGACCGTGAGCAGGCCAGCGAGCGCCGCTACCGCGTCCTGTCCGAACACACGGGCGACGTCCTCTCCGAGCTCGGCCCCGATACGACCATGCTCTGGATCAGCCCCAACGTGGTGACCGTGCTCGGATACGCACCCGAAGAACTGGTGGGCCGGCCGCTCGCGGACATCACGGCGCTCATGGAGACCAGCGACGCGTCGACGTTCGAGGGTGCCGTCACCGCGGAAGAGCTGGGCGAACGCGAGCGCCCGGGACAGCAGACCCGTGTGCGCACCAAGGAGGGCCACGAGCGCTTCATGGAGACGCACGCCACGCCCTACCGCACGGTCGGAGGAGACCTGCGCGTCCTGCTCCTGTCCCGCGACGTGACCAGACGCGTGCTCGACTCGCGCCGCCGGGAACGCGACCGGTCCCTCGAGCGGCTACGGGTGTTCGGTTCGGGCGTGGCGCATCACGTGAACAACCTGCTCACCGTGATCGGAGGCAACGCCGCCCTGCTCCGCGACGACCCCCACGACGCGCAGCGGGTGGCTCGACACGCTTCGGAGATCGAAACGGCAGCGGGCCAGGCGGCGCGTCTCACCCGAGAGGTCATGCGCTTCTCCGGGTCACCGCGCCCACAGGCGAACCGCGTCGACCTGGCCGAGCTGATCGAAGGTCTGTCCCTTCGTCACGCCCTCCCGCGGGAAGTCGAGCTCGTGGCGACACCGGGCGACGGGCCGGCACTCGTTCACGGCGAGCACGACGAATTGCGCGACCTGGTGGACCACCTGCTTCGCAATGCCGTCGAGGCGTGTTCGGCCGCTGGCGGCACGGTCCACGTCGGGTTCGAGCGCGTCCGCGTGGAGGCGCCGGCGCCGGGCCGCATCCACGCGCCCGACTTCGCACCGGGCCCGCACGTGGCGCTCGAGGTTCGGGATACGGGCCCGGGCATGTCCGCCGAGACGCGCGCCCGAGCGTTCGAGCCCTTCTTCGGTACCCGCGCCATGGGCCGGGGCCTGGGGCTCGCGGTGGTGCTCGGCACGGCCCTCGCGCACCGGGGAGCCGTCGGCCTGGAGTCGGAGCCCGGGAAGGGCACGCGGATCGTGGTGCTGCTTCCCGAGGCAGAGCCGGACGACGCCTGAACCGGGTCCAAGCCTGCAGACGCCCACCCATGGACCGAAGCGAGGGGCGCAGCCCCCCTCTCAGCCGCCCTCGTAGCGCGCCTGGAGCCGCTGCATGCCGGCGATCCAGCGGTCGGGGTCCTCGGCCCGCCGGCGGACGTAGGCCTCGACCTCGGGGTGCGGAAGGATCCAGAGCCGTTCGTCGGCGAGGCCCTGCACCACCGAACGAGCGACTTCGTCGGGCTCCATCATGCCGTCCACGCCGGCCACGCCCCCATCCTCGGTCCCTGCGGTCATCGCCGTGCGCACCGCCTGGGGACAGAGGATGGAGACCTTGAGCCCCTTTGCTCCGTAGGTGATCGCCAGCCACTCGGCGAAGGCCACCGCGGCGTGCTTGGTGACCGAGTACGGCGCCGAGCCGATCTGCGCGAGCAGCCCCGCGGCCGAGGCCGTGTTCAGCAGGTAGCCGCCGCCGCGCGCCAGCATGCGCGGCACGAGCACCCGCGCGAGCCAGACGTGGGACATGAGGTTCACTTCCCAGATCGCCTGCCAGCCATCGTCGTCCACCTCGGGCCCGCCGTGGATGCCGATGCCCGCGTTCGAGCAGAACAGGTCGATGGGCCCACCGTCGGACTCCGCGCGTTCCACCATTGCGGTGAGGGCTTCGGGGTCGCGCACGTTCAGGGGGGCGGCCACGCCGCCCACGGCCTTCGCCACCCGCTCGGTGCCCTCCCCGTCGAGGTCGGCCACGACGATGCGCGCGGCGCCTGCGGCGGCGAAGGCCTCGCACAGGGCCTCCCCGATTCCCCCGGCTCCTCCGGTCACCACGACGTGCTTGCCGGTCAACTGCACGGCTGCTGCCTCCCTCGCGCGAATGCTGCGCGCGTCTCGGATCGATTGGCGATTTTCCCCGATTTCGGCGTCACGCGCCCGAGGCGAGCGGTCACTCATTCGCGAGCCGGCACCTCAGACCGGCCGCGAGGAGTCTCCCTTGTCCTGGAAACCCGCTGTTGCTGCCCTGATCTTCGCCCTGGCCGGCCCGGCCAGCGCCGATTCCGTCTACCCCGAGCTCATGACGATCACCGCCGGCGAGAACGTCGCCGTGGTCGGCTCCGACGACTTCGGCTGCGTGCCGAACGGCGGCGGGTTGCTCACCTGCGACGGCGCCGGCGACTCGCTCACGCTGGGCGCCATCGGCGTCACGCTCTCCGATTGGGACATCGCGGTAAACGAAGACCCCTTCGTCTCCCAGAACTTCAGCTTCCAGAACCTCTCGGCGATCACCCAGACGTTCACGATCGCGACGAGCATCCCGATCACCCCCGCGATTCCTGGCGGCTCCTTGATCGGCGGCTCCGTGGGCGGTTCGATCACCGACGCCAACTTCGACGGTCTGGGCCAGCTGAACACCGTGGGCGGCGACCCGTTCTTCGTGGGCACCATCGATGGCGTCGAGGTGCCCGCCTCGGCGCTGCACGCCGACCCCTTCCTGGTGGGCCCCTTCGCCTTCCCGGGGCAGACGCTCCAGATTCCCGCCGTCGACTTCGGCCTGCCCGGCCCGACGGACCTGGGCCCCGAAGCGCTCAACACGATCGGCATCCTCGCCCGCTTCGAGCTCTCACCAGGCGACTCGATCGCGGTGACGAGCTTCTTCGTGGTCGAGCCGCGGGTCACGCAGGCGCCCGAACCGGCCCTCGCCGGCCTGGCGATGCTGGGACTGGCCGGACTGGCCGTCGCGCGCCGCCGCCGCTAGCCGCGGCCGCATCCCTTTCGCGCGCGGGCGCCTTCGGGCACCCGCGCGCGATCGTCGTTCAGGGGCGTTCACCCTTCCAGCGGTTCCAGTAGGTGATGTGCTCGGGCGGACGTCGCTCGGCGGGCTTGAAGCGGTCGCCCACCGTGTACGCCACCGGCAGCAGCGCGCACTGGGTCACGTCGGAAGGAATGCCGAGCCGCTCGGCCGCCTCGGCCTCGTGCGCGAGGTGAAGCGTGGTGATCACCGAGCCGAGCCCGCGGGCGCGCAGCGCGAGCTGGAAGCTCCAGACCGCGGGGAAGATCGAGCCGAAGAACCCCGCAGCCATGGCCGAAGGCGTCCCCTCCGGAAGCCTCCCCTTGATGCAGGGGATCACGTGGACGGGCACGCGCTCGAGGTTCTCGGCCAGGTAGACCGCAGAGTCGAGCACGCGGGCCGTCTGCTCGTTCCCGCTGGCCTGGGCCTGGGTCGCGCCCGCACTCAGGTAGTCACCGGCCGCCCTGCGATAGAGCTCGGCCAGCGCTCTGCGCTCGTCGGCGTCGGTCACGACGAGCCAGCGCCAGCCCTGGGTGTTGGAGCCGGTCGGCGCCTGCTGCGAGATGCGAATGCAGTCGAGGATCACCTCGGGCGGAACGTCGCGCTCGAGGTCGAGGCGCTTGCGCACGGCGCGGGTGGTGGTGAGCAGTTCGTCGCAGGTCGAGAGGTCGAGTGCCATGGGTTGCATCGTAGGGTGCCCGCCGCCCCGCTGGCCACGCACGGCTGACTGTGCGACCTAGGAGACGGCCTGGGTGCGTTGCCGGGTGGGAGGGACTCCATGCGGAGAGGCTTGCTGGTCTTCCTGGCGGCGGTCGCCGCCGTCGCCATGCTGGTGGTCGCGTTTCGCGGCCCGATCTCGCTCCGGGTGTTCGAGCGCGTGCTCGACGCGCGGCTTGGGGCCGACCCGGTGGCCGAGCTCGAGGACGGTCTCCACGTGACCCTCTGCGGGGCGGGCGGTCCGCTTCCGGACCCGGTGCGGTCGGGTCCGTGCGTGGCGGTCGTGGCCGGGACGCGTGTCTTCGTGATCGACGCCGGAACCGGTGGCGCACGCAACCTCGCCGGCATGGGCATCCCGCCCGGGCGCATCGACGCCGTACTGCTCACCCACTTCCACTCCGACCACATTGACGGGCTGGGCGAACTCGCCCTTCAGCGCTGGGTCAACGGAACCCACACGGCGCCCCTGCCCGTCCACGGGCCCAGTGGCGTCCGACAGGTGGTCGCCGGTTTCAACGACGCCTACATGTTCGACTTTGGCTACCGCGTCGCCCACCACGGGGAGGCCACCGTGCCCAAGGGCGGCGCCGGGATGCGCGCCCAGACGTTCTCGACGCCCAAGGGAGGCGAGGCCACCCTCGTCCTCGACGAGGGCGAGCTGCGAATCGTGGCGTTCCGGGTCGAGCACGACCCGGTGCATCCGGCCGTCGGCTACCGGTTCGACTATGCCGGGCGCTCGGTGGTCGTGAGCGGCGACACCAAGCGGTCCGACAACCTGACCCACCATGCCGCGGGCGCCGACCTGCTGGTCCACGAAGCGCTGTCGGTCCGACTCGTCGCCGTGATGCAGGCGGTTGCCGAGCGCAAGGGTCTCGATGCCATCGCGAAGATCGCGAGCGACATTCCCGACTACCACACCACACCCGTCGAGGCCGCGGAGGTGGCCGAAGAGGCCGGCGTGGGCCACCTGCTCTACTACCACGTCGTGCCGCCGCTTCCGGCCCCGGGCCTCGAGACGGTCTTCCTCGACGGTGTGGCCGACGCCTACGCCGGTGGCGTCACCCTGGGCCGGGACGGCTCGCACGTCTCGCTGCTGCGGGGCTCGAAGGAGATCGTCGCCACGCGCTAGGTCGTGTTCACGAACGCCAGAGGGCTAGAGCCAGCCCCGCCGCCGGAAGAACCAGATCTCCACGCCCAGCAGCGCGATGCACGCGCCGGCCACGATCGCGAACGACCAGGGATGCTCGGCGAAGGGAATCCCGGCCACGTTGATGCCGAGCAGCCCCGTGAGGAAGCCCAGGGGCAGGAAGATCCCCGCCACCACCGTGAGCGCGTACATGCGCCGGTTCAACCGATCGGCCAGGTGGTGGCTCTGCTCTTCCTGCGTCACGCCGGCGCGCTCGCGGATCGAGTCGAGCATGTCGACGTGCCGGCGCGTGCGTTGGGCGAGCTCGCTGAGGCGATGCTCCTGGTCGAAGCCGAGCCCCACGTGGAGCAGGTCGGCGAGCGCCAGCGCTTGAGGCGCGAGGTGACGGCGGATGGTGACCGCGTGCCGCCGCACGTCCGAGAGGTCGGACACCTCGGCGCTCGTGAGCTCGCCCTCGGCCGCACGGGACTCGATGTCGTCGAGCCTGTCTTCCAACGAGCCGACGGCGCCGTCGATGCGGGACTGCATCTCGTCCACGAGGGCAGCGATCAGGCTCGCGGGCGAGGTCGGTGCGGTGCCCTGCTGCATGCGCGCCTCGACCTTCTGGAGCGCCGCCAACGGATCGCGCCGCAGGGTCAGCACGCGATCCGACTCGATCCAGGCGAGCAGCGCGACCATCTCTTCGGAGACCGCACCCGGATCGGGGTTGACTGCCCGCAACACGAGGACCACACCGCCACCGACCCGCTCCACGTGCGGGCGCGGGTGGGTGCTGGCCAGCGCCGTCGCGACTTCGGGTGGCAGCTCGGCGAACTGGGCCAGCCAGGTGATGGACTCCTCGTCGTCGAGCTCCAGGTGGATCCAGCGGTACCAGCCGGCCTCGGGATGGCCCTGCGAGGCGACCACGTCGAGGGCGCGAACGTCACCCGCGCTCGAGACGTCGTAGCCGTGGAGCAGCGCCTTCTTCGACACGCGTCTCCTACTCCTCCAGCTCGGCGCCGAAGCGGATCGCCCCGAAGACGCCCTTCGCCTGGAGCGCCTCGAGGAACGCCGCCTCGTAGGCCTCTTCGGGCGTCGCGCGCACCGCTTCGTCCAGCTGCTTGGCGTCCTCGCCTACCAGCACCCGCCAGCGGTTCTCGCGCACGGCATCCAGAATGATCGTGGCGGCACCCGCCGCGGAAAGCGGCGCCTTGTCGCGAAAATCTTCGGCGGTCTGGTGCAGTACCTGGCGCAGCTGTTCATCGCTGACGGCGTCGGACGGAAGACCCTGGCGCTCCATGCGTTCGCGAACCGGCGCGAGGTCTTCGGCGGTCATCTCCTTCGGGCTGGGCCGACCCAGCACCGCCGAGCTGTTCTGCACGATCGACGTGCCCACGTGGCCCGGCATGACCAGCGACACCCCCACGTGCGGGGCGTTCGTGCGCAGGTCGTTGAGCAGTGCCTCGGTGAAGCCCTTCACCGCGAACTTGGCCGCGCTGTAGGCCGTGTGGGGCACGCCCATGCCGATGCTGGCCCAGAACCCGTTCACGCTGCTGGTGTTGACCAGGTGTCCCTCTTCGGCGGCAATCAGCAGCGGCAGGAAGGCACGCGTGCCGTAGTACACGCCGCCCCAGCAGACCTCGAACGTCTTGTCCCACTCGGCCCGGTCGTCGGCGATCATGCTGCCGCCACCACCGATGCCCGCGTTGTTGAACACGAGATGCACGTGATCGGTCTCGTGCTGCGCCAGCACCTCGTCGCGAAAGCGCTGCACCTCGGACTCGATCGAGACGTCGCAGAGGTGGGTGGTGATCCGGGTTCCGGCGGGCGCGGCATCGGCGCAGGCGGCGGCCGTCTCCTCCATGTGCTCGGCCGAAACGTCGCACATGGCCACGTGGCAGCCCTCGGCGGCGAGTTGTTTGGCGAGCTCGCGGCCCATGCCCGTACCGCCCCCGGTCACGACGGCGAGCCGTCCCTCGAAACGCTTCATGTTCTCTCCCGTTCGCACCCCGCTCCGACGAGGACGCTACCGCACCCTCGCCTAGAATGGGCTCGGCCGAAGGGAGGCATGACATGGGATCGCGGAAGGGTCGGATCGCAGTGGTGACGGGCGCGAGTCGCGGCGTCGGGCGCGGGATCGCGCAGGCGCTCGGCGAATGGGGCTGCACCGTCTTCGTGACGGGGCGTACCTCCGGTGCAGGACCGCGAACCATCGAGTCTGCCGCGAAGCTCGTGACCGAGGCCGGCGGCGAGGGCATCCCGATCCAGTGCGACCACGGCGACGACGAACAGATTGCGGCGCTCTTCGAGACCGTCGCTGGGCAGGCGGGCAAGCTCGACCTGCTGGTGAACAACGTGTACCGGATCCCCGATTCCCCGGCCTGGGGCGGCGGCTTCTGGGACCATCCGATCTCGATCTGGGACGATCAGGTGGGGATCGGCCTACGCGCCCACTACGTGGCGAGCTGGCACGCCGCCAAGCTCTTGTTCGCGGCCGGACCGGGCGCGGCCATCCTCAACGTCTCTTCTCCGGGTGGCCAGAGCTATCACTTCTCGTCGTCGTACGGCGCCGGCAAGGCAGGACTAGACCGGCTCACCCGCGACATGGCCCAGGAGCTTCGGCCGAAGGGCGTCGCGGCCGTCGCCCTCTACCCGGGCGCGGTCTCCACCGAGTTCATCCGGGACGCGGCGGGGGCCCAGGGCATGGACCTGTCCCAGATGCAGACCCCGCTCTACGTCGGGCGCACCGCTGCGGCGCTGCTCGCAGCCGACGACCTGATGGATCGTTCGGGCAGCATCCAGTGGGTCGAGGATCTCGGCGAGGAGTTCGACCTCCTCGACGAGGACGGGCGTCGGCCGCCTCGGTATCCGGGGCGCCTGCGCGACTGATCAGACACGAGGTCTGTGCGGCCAGACCGCGCGCTGTGCCGACGGACGCAACCGGAGGGCCCGTCCGTCGGCACGAGGCGCCTACTGCTTCGAGTCGTCGAGCGCGCTGCGCGCATCGTCCATGGCGCGCTCCATGGCGTCGCTCGCATCCTTCATCGCCTCGCTCGCCTGGTCCGCCGCATCCTTCGCGGCGTCCTCCGCGTTCTCCGCGGCCTCGTCGATCGCGCGTCCGGCGCGCTCGGCGGGGCCCTCCTCGCGGCAGCCGCCGAGCCCGAGGCCCAGCGCCAACACCGCTGCTGCGGCGACGGTCTTCTTGATCATGGGTTCCCCTCCTCTGCCGGGACGGTGCCCCGGCCATGGTTGGAGCCTACGGCGCCACTCGCTTCAACACGAGTGTGCCCGTGAGCATCTTGGTGGAGACGTGGTCCTCGTCCACCACGTCGAACACGCGGCCCTTTCCATCCGGGGTGGTGACCACGACGCGATCCCCTTGCAGGTCGTATCGGACGGTCTCGGACTCGGAGCCCTGGACCACCTTGCCCGGCTGGAACTCGATGTCGCCGGAGCCCTTGAACAGGCTCATGGCGGATTGCCCCGCGGCGGCGAGGGGATCGCTCTTCTCGGGGTCCACCTGCCAGGTACCTAGCATCGGGTTCGAGACGCAACCGACGATCGCAAGGCCCAGGGCCAGCAGGCCGAGTGAGGCGAAGAGGCGAATGCGTCGAGACATGGTTTCTCCTGAACGAGCAGACGCGTCACGCGGCGGCTGGATCGGGTCGGACCTTAGCCCGAATCACCTGCTGGGCTAGCCCGCGGTCGCCGCAGAGGGAGCGTCCTCCTCGTGGTCGGACCCGGCCTGCGCGTGGGGCGGCCGCACGCGAGAGAGCAGCGCCGCCCCGGCGAGCGACAGCAGCACCAGCCACCGCAAGGCGCCGGGATAGCCCCCCGCCGTCGCGTGCAAAGCACCGACCAGGATCGGGCCCGCGCCGCTCGCGATCTGCGAACACAGCTGAACCGCGCCATACACCCGGCCGAACGACGGGATGCCGAAGAGGTCCGCGGTGAGCAGTGACTGGAACATGAAGATGTTGCCGATGGTGAGCCCGAACAGCAGCGTCGAGGCGAAGAGCGCGAGCGGCGACGTGGCCCACGAGAAGAGCAGGATCCCCAGGCCCTGCACGCACAGCAGCCCCACCGCGAGGCGGCGCTTGTCGAAGCGGTCCGCGAACGACCCCACCGCGAAGCGGCCGATGAAGCTGCCGAGCGGGATGAGACTGCCGCCCCACATCGCCGTCGACCGGGGCATCTGTTCGCTGAGCGCCGCGAGCTGGTGCGCGACCATTCCGACCTGGGCCACCAGCGCGCAGCCGAACCCCGCGGCGAGCAGCCAGAACGTGCGGGTCGCGAGGGCGTCGCGGCGACGCCACACGCGCTGCTGGGCCGACAGCGACACGTGGCGGCTGGCGCGTGCGTGATCCAGCGAGCCGTCGGGCTCGAGACCGTGGTCGGTCGGGTCCATGCGCAGCACCCAAACGACGATGGGCAGGGCGACGATCCAGATCGTCCAGGCCATGGCGCCCGTGGTCCAGGGCAGACCCTTCCAGGCGATCGTGGCAGTCGCCGCGGGGATCATGATCGCGCCGCCCAGCGAGACGCCCGTCTGCGAGAGCATGGTCGCCAACGAACGCTTCGCCACGAACCAGCGCGTGAGGATCGCCCCGGTCGGAACGCTCGTACAGAACGCGAAGCCGAGGGCCAGCAGCGCAAAGCCGGGGAGCAGCGCTGCTTCGGATTCGATCCTTCCGATGGCCGCCAGCGCCAGGCCCAACAGAAGCGACCCGGCGAAGATGAACCTGCGTGCGCCCAGGCGATCTACGAGTGGGCCGATCGCAAAGCCGAACACGCCGACCAGCAGGAAGAAGGCACCCGAGGCCGTCGAGACCGCGACGCGATCGAAGCCGCGCACCGCGGGCAGCGCGTCGACCAGCACCTGCTGGCTGTAGAAGCCGATCCCCACGCACACGATCGACTGGAAGAAGGTGCCGGCCACCACGAACCAGCCGTAGAAGGCCTTGGGGGCCAGTCGGTGGATCGCGGGCAGCGGCCGCGGCGTCGGGGTCGGCATGGTGGGGATCGAGCGCCCAGGCGAGGGTACGTCAGGTGCTCGCGGGGTGCGTGTCGGCCGGCTCGGCGACCCGGCGCGCGGAATTGGACCGCATCCCCGGTTCGGCTACCCCTGTCATAGAGCGCGCCAACCGCAGGAGCCGCATGACGAACGGGCACGACCCTCGAACCCGGGGGCGCTGGCAACGCCCCCTGGGCGGCCTCGGACTGCTGGCGCTGTCCGCTCTCGTCGCCCTCCCGCCGGCCGCCGAGCCCGCGTTGGGCCCGGCGCCCCGTTCATCGGACGGCCGCTTCACCAACACGGTCGGCGAGATCGGTCACGGCAGTCTGGGCGTACGCCTGCCGTTCTTCCTGCGGCGCATGGCCGGGGCCTTTCGCAGCCGGCCCGGCGCTCCCGAGCGCGTCCCCAACGACGGCGCCTTCCTTCGGGAGAACGCCCGCCACAGCGAACCGACGGTCACTTGGGTCGGACACGCCACGCTGCTCGTGCAGATGGACCACGTGACCTTCCTGACCGACCCGATCTGGTCGGACCGCCCGAGCCCGGTCTCGTTCCTCGGACCGCGGCGCTTCGTGCCCCCGGGCATCGCCCTGGCCGACCTGCCTCCGATCGACTTCGTGGTGATCTCCCACAACCACTACGACCACCTGGATCTGCCGACCCTGGTCGACCTGGCCGAACGCGACCCGACGACGAAGTTCTTCGTGCCCCTCGGCAATGCGGAGCTGCTGCGCGGCAAAGGCATCGAGAACGTGCACCCTCTCGACTGGGGACAGGAAGTGAGCGTCGAAGGCGTGCGGGTCGTGTGCCTGCCGGCTCAGCACTGGAGCAAGCGCGGCATCGGCGACGACCTGAAGGCGCTCTGGTCGTCGTGGGCCGTCGTGGGCCCCACCCGCAGCTTCTACCACGCCGGCGACACGGGCTACTTCGACGGCTTCGAGCGCATCGGCCGGCAGTTCGGGGGCTTCGATCTGGCAGCGGTCCCCATCGGCGCCTACGAGCCCGTGGCCATGATGCGCTCGTCGCACCTCGACCCCGAAGAAGCGATCCGCGCGGCGAGCGACCTCGGCGCCGAGCGCGCCATGGCCATGCACTACGGGACGTTCGACCTGTCCGACGAGCCCCTGGACGAGCCCCCTGAGCGGTTTCGCGCCGCGGCAGCGGCCGCAGGCTTTGCGCCCGATGCCACATGGGTCTTCGACGTGGGAGAGACCCGCGGGTTCTGACCGGCCAGGCTGCGGCCGCCGTCGCGAGCGAGCCGATCTGCTACATCAGCCGGTCCAACCCGCATCGGAGCCCGTATGTCCCAGGTCGCCCGCATCGGACGGATCTTCCGCTACCCGGTCAAGAGCCTCGCAGGCGAGTCACTCGAAGAGGTGGCCCTCGGAGCTGCCGGCCTACCGGGCGACCGCGCCTGGGCGGTCCGCGACGAGACCCGGGGCGGGATCCGAGGAGCCAAGAAGATCCCGGGCCTGATGGCGCTCTCGTCGCACTACGCCGAAGAGCCCGCGGAGCGCGGCTCGAGCCCTGCGGTGATCGGGTTCGAGGATGGCACGACGGCGTCGACCGGCGACGAGGACGTCTCGGCACGCCTGTCGGCCGCGGTGGGCACCGACGTCACGCTCTGGCCGCTGCTGCCCGCAGACGCCATCGACCACTACCGGCGTGGCGCTCCGAGCCACGACGACATGGAGCAGGAGCTGCGCGCGATCTTCGGCCGAGAGCCGGGCGAGCCGTTGCCCGACCTGTCGCTCTTTCCGCCCGAGCTGCTCCAGTACGAGTCTCCCCCAGGCACCTACTTCGATGCCTACCCGCTGCTCCTCCTGTCGGAGTCGTCCCTCGCCGCCATGGCCGATCGCGCGCCGGGCTCGCAGTTCGACGTACGACGCTTCCGACCGAACCTGCTGCTCACCGACGCAGAACCAGGTTTTCCCGAGCAGGCATGGGAAGGACGCCGACTCGAGATCGGTGAAGCCATCCTGCGCGCCACCATCGCCTGCCCGCGCTGCGTGATGACGACCCACCCGCAGGCCGACCTGCCCAAGGACCCGGCCGTGATGCGCGCGCTGGTGCGCGAGAACGGCGGCAACCTGGGCCTGTATGCCGAGGTCGAACGACCGGGCCGCATTCGACACGATGATGCCGTCGTGTTGCTCGACTGAGGCGCACCGCCTTGCTGCGCCTCTACGACTATCTCGAGTCGGGCAACGGCTACAAGGTGCGCCTGCTGCTCGCGCAGCTCGGCATCCCTTTCGAACGCGTCGAGCTCGACATCACCCGGGGAGAGAGCCGCACCGACGACTTTCTCGCGAGAAACCCCAACGGCCGCATCCCGACCCTCGAGCTCGAGGACGGAAGCCACCTGGCCGAGTCGAACGCAATCCAGTGGTACCTGGCCGAGGGCACGCCACTGCTGCCCGACGACCGCCTGCTGCGCGCCCAGGTGCTTCAGTGGATGTTCTTCGAGCAGTACAGCCACGAGCCCTACGTGGCAGTCGTGCGCTTCTGGGCCCACCAGGGCCTGCTCGACGAGAAAGGCGGCGAGGTCGAGGAACGGCGGCGCCGGGGCCATGAGGCGCTGGCGGTGATGGAACGGCACCTGGGCGACCACGACTTCCTCGTGGGCGGCGCCTACTCGATCGCCGACATCGCGCTCTACGCCTACACCCACGTCGCCGACGAAGGTGGGTTCGACCTGCGCCCGTACCCTGCCCTGCGCGCCTGGCTCGACCGCGTGGCAACCCAGCCTGGCCACATCCCGATCACCCGGGGTTAGGCGCGACTACCCCGCCCCCAGGGCTTCGAGCAGCCGCGCTGCGGCGCCGTTCGCGGGGTCGATTTCGAGGGCCTCCACGGTCAGCTCCTGGGCGCGCGCGCGGTCGCCCGTGGTCATCGCGAGATACGCGCGACGCACCAGCCGCCCTGAAGCCGCCTGCGGTGAATCCGCCGGGACGCCACCGGCACGCGGCTGCTCGCTGGCGCTCTCGAGCAGCGCCAGGTTGTCGCCCACCGCGCCGACCCAGTCCGGAGGCTTGGCCCGATAGGCGTTGAACTCGAGCGCCAGCCGGTTCCAATGGTTGACCGGGCCCTCGCCCACGGCCGCTTGGATCTGGTCGCGACTGGCGACCCAGCCCCCGCGCAGCTGCGCCAGGTTGTCGACGCCCGCAACCTGCAGTTCGGCGCGCACCTGCGCGGGCAGGTCGGCATCGCGGAGCCCCTCGCGGTCGAGAAGCGGCGCGCGCGATCCCACCAGCAGGCTCGCCGTCTCGAGGAAGTAGAACACCTCGACCTCGGGAAACACCTCGGTGAAGGTGCGCAGGATGATCCGGTAGTCCTCTTCGGTGGTGGAGAGCGGGATCCATTGCACCAGCATTCCGCGCTCGCCCAGCCGCGCGAGCGCGTGCTCGTAGAACTCGCGCGACAGGATCTTGGCGTTGCCCTCGAAGCTGCGGTTCTGCTTGCCATCCGAGACGATCAGGTCGTAGGGCGCATCCCCTCGCAGCAGGTGGTGCAGGACGTCCTCCACGACGACGTCGACGCGCGGGTCCTCGAGCACGCTGGCATACGGAAACAGGGCGGCACCGCGAACCACCGCCCCGCTGATCTCCACCACCTCGATCCCCTCCACGTGGGGATACGCCGCCAGAGACGCCTGGGTCGAGCCGGAACCGAGCCCGACGTTCAGCGTCCGGGCCACGCGCGCGTCGAGGGCCATGGGCAGGTGTGCGAGCAGGATCTGCTTCAGGAACGTGCCGTACTGCCAGGGGCCGTTCACACCGATCGTGGCGCCATCGATCGTCATGGCGCGCATGCCGGGCTGCTGCGGGTGCTCGCGAACCTGCACCGTCGCGAGGTCGCCCTCTTCTTCGAACAGCAGGCGTCCTTCGGTCACCTCCATGCCCCAGCCCACGAAAGGCAGCCGCTCGGGAAGCGCGCGCTGCAGGGCCACGACCGCACAGACCGAGAAGGCGCCGACCATGACCACGCGCCAGCGATCCGTGTCGACCTGGGTGAGCAGCACGACGCCCAGCAGCAGGTTGAGCGCCGCGACGGCCTGCGTGCCCCCGATGGTGCCGAGGGCCGGAAGCAGCACCAGCGCAGCAACGATGGCCCCCGCGATGCTGCCTACGTTGGCGAGCAGGTAGGCGCCGCCGATCCGGGCGCCGAGTTGCTTCAGGCTGCCCAGGTAGAGGCGGCTGGCCAGCGGAAAGGCGAGGCCCATCACGATCACCGCCGGCAGCAGGATCGCCGCCGCGACGGCGCTCTCGATGGCCAGCCGAACCCACCAGGGCCGGTACCAGGTTTCCGCCGAGAAGATCGTGACCTGGCTGCGGAGCCAGTCCTGGCCCAGCACCAGGTTCTCGAGTGCCATCGCCGCAAGCGCGAGCAGCGCCACCGCGAGCTGCGAATAGGCCAGGGCCCGTTCGGGCCGGAAGCGCCGCAAGACGGGCCGCAGCAGCAGCGCGCCCGCCCCGAGCCCGACCAGGAAGACCATCAGCATCACCGAGAGCGCGTAGGTGCTGTTGCCGAACAGGTACCGGAGCGCCCGGAACCAGATGATCTCGTAGCAGAGCGTCGCGAAACCGGAGCCCACCAGGACCAGCGCGGTGAGCCGCGGCGAGAGAGGCGTCTCCACCACCTCCTCGTTGGACCATGCGGGCCGCGCCGCCGCGCCCTCGGGCGCACGGCGCGCCAGGGCCAGCGCGGTCGCGCCCACGGCCAGGTTCACCGCGATTCCCGCGCCCGCCGCACCGCGAAGGCCCAACCACTCGACGAGCACCAGCCCGCACAAGAGCGCCCCGGCCGCTGCGCCCAGGGTGTTGAGCCCGTAGATGGCGCCGAGGTGCCGGTCCACGGCCTCCTGCGAGTCGATCACGGCGGTGCAGAGCGCGGGATAGGTCGCCCCCATGAGGGCGGCCGGTACGAGGAGCAGCACGAACACGCTGGCGATACGAAAGACGTCGAGCAGCGGCCCGGTGGGCAGCCAGCCGGCAACCGACACGAAGAGGGCAGGCAGGACGCCGAGGCCGAGGGTGAGCAGACCCGCCGAGAGCCCGATGCCGACTTCGAGCAGGCCGTAGAGGCGAAGCGCCCGGTGCGCCCGGTCGTACACCCGGTGATAGGCCCACGCGCCGATGCCCATGCCGCCCATGAAGCCGCCGACCACCGCGCTGGCCGCCAACGTGGAACTGCCGAAGGTGAGCGAGAGCATCTTCGCCCACACCACCTGATAGGCGAGCGCCGCCATGCCGGAGCAGAACGCCAGCGCGTACAGGGTCCACGGTCGCAGGGGACTGCCCGGAGCGGCGGCGGCCATAGCCGGGGGACTCTAGCCGATCAGGAGAGGAGGAAGCCCTCGTAGCCGTTGGAGGCGACCTCGTCGCACTTCTCGACGTAGGGCGGGAACCCGAGGTAGGGCATGAACACCCGCGGCTTGCCGGGGACGTTGGCGCCCAGATACCACGAGTTGCAACTCGGGTAGAGGGTCTCGTCCGCGACCTCGTTCACGTGGGCGACCCAGGACTCCTCGGCCTCGCGTGTGGCCTCGATCCGTTTGAGACCCCGCTGCTCGAGATGGCCGATGCAATCGGCGATCCAGTTCACGTGCTGTTCGATGGACGGGATCATGTTGGAGAGCACCGAAGGACTGCCCGGCCCCGTCACCGTGAAGAAGTTGGGAAAGCCCGAGGTCGCCAAGCCCAGGTAGGTGCGCGGCCCTTCGGCCCACTTCTCGCCCAGGGTCTGACCCGACGGGCCGCGAATGTCGATGCGCAGCGCCGAGCCGGTCATCGCATCGAACCCGGTGGCGAGCACCAGCATGTCGAGGTCGTAGTGCGCATCGGCGGTCTCGAGGCCGGTCTTGGTGATCCGCCGGATCGGGGCGCTTCGCACGTCCACGAGCGTCACGTTCTCGCGGTTGAAGGTGTCGAAGTAGCCGGTGTCCACGCACAAGCGCTTGCAGCCGACGACCTGGTCGGGCGAGAGCAGCGCGGCCACCTCGGGATCGCGCACGATTTCGTGGATCTTGCGCCGCAGGAACTCGCCTGCGGTTCGATTCGCCTCGGCGTCGAAGAGCAGGTCGGCGTATGCGGAGAGGAAGCCGAGCCCCCCGGTCTGCCAGCGCGACTCGTACTCGGCGTCCCGCTCCGCCTGCGAGACCTCCAACGCACCCTGCTCGTTGGGCGCGAAGCCGGCCCCGAACGGCAACTGGGCGTTGTGGGCGCGGAACCCGCGGTAGTCCGCCTTGACGCGCGCCTCGTGCTCGGGGTCGAGCGGCGCGTTGTGGGCGGGGATCGAGTAGTTGGCGGTCCGCTGGAACACGTGGAGACTGGCCGCGTCCTGGGCGATCAGGGGAATCGACTGGATCGCGGACGAGCCCGTTCCGACGACGCCCACGCGCTTTCCCCGGAAGTCGACGGGATCGTGAGGCCAGCGACCGGTGTGGTAGGTCTCGCCCGCGAAGTCGGCGAGCCCCTCGAAGTCAGGCAGGTTGGTCGAAGACAGGCAGCCGGTGGCGAGGATCAGGTAGCGGGCCGAGAAGGACTCGCCGCGGTCGGTCGTCACCGACCACGAAGCCGTCGCGTCGTCGAAGGCCGCACGGTCGATGGACGTCTCGAGCTGGATGTCGCGCATCAGATCGAAACGCTCGGCCACGTGCTCGGCGTAGCGCAGGATTTCGGGCTGGGTCGCGAAGCGTTCGGTCCAGTGCCACTCCTGCTGGAGTTCCTCGGAGAACTGGTACGAGTACTCGAGACTCTCGATGTCGCATCGCGCGCCGGGATAGCGGTTCCAGTACCAGGTGCCGCCCACCCCGGCACCCCGCTCGAACACCCTCGTGCGGAGCCCGAGGCCCCGCATCCGGTGCAGGCCGAAGAGACCCGCGAAGCCCGCCCCGACGATCGCGACGTCCAATGCCACGGGCTGCGGCCCGCTCACCACCGCGGCCTCGCGATCAAAGGAAGCGCCCGGGAACGGCACAGAGCGCCGCATAGATGCCGAACGCCAGGCCCCCCGCGATGCCGATGCTGATCGGCGCTTCGGGGAACATGAAGCGGGTGACGACCGGGCCCGCGATCGTGAACCCCGCCATCACACCCCACGCCAGCGGGCGCTCGCGCAGCTCCTTGCGGACGCGGTCGCCCAGGCTCGGCGCGGTCGCCTCGTCCTGCGAAGTCTCGAGGGGCTCCGTCATCGTCAGACCCGCATCCAGGCCATGCCCGTCGCGTCCGGCGGCTCGTCGAACCCGACCCAGGGCGTGAGCTGCTCGATCGGTCGCTCTTCGAAGTCCGCGGGCAGTTCGGAGCGATGGACGAAGAAGGCGTTGGGCACGTAGCCGTCGGTGTGGACCAGGGCGTAGCCCTTCTGATGACCCAGATCGCGCAACGCGGCGAGGCTCGCACCGTGGTAGTGGGTGCCCTTGCGCCAGACGTGGTCGGCGTCGTACGTGATGGTCCGACGATCTTCGAGGCCAAAGAAGAGGTTGTATTCGACGACCACGACGCGGGCCACGAAGTCCGTGAGCGCCTTCCAGACCCAGTAGTCGTTGCCGTCGATGTCGATCGACAGCAGGTCGATGCGCTCGGGGACGCCGTGGTCGGCGAACAGTGCGTTCACGTTCTCGGCCGTCACCATGGCCGGCCGGACGAGCGGGTCGTCCGGATCTGCTCCGGCGTCCAGGAGAAGCCCGCTCCAGCCGTGATGCAGCCGAAGGTTGGCGGTGTTCGAGTGCTCGCGGCCGTCCTTGGCGCCGAACTCGACGAAGTGGCGGCCGCCCTCCCCCAGTTCGTCGAAGAGGTGCCGCAGGACGCCGTCCTCGCCGCCCTGGGAGTAGACACCGCGCTCGTACCGACTGAGGTCGCTGAACATCGCGGCAGGATACCCGACCCGGTGCCCCCCCGCGGGCCATGGCCGAACCGGGCTACCCTCGGTGCGGGGCCGCCCCGGGGCGATGATCCGCCCTCGCCGCGGACCCCGGGGAGACTCCCCGATGCTCGCGTCCCGGCGTACCCCGTTCGCATGGCTGCTGACTTCGCTGCTGCTGGCGCTCGTCGGGCCCAACCCGTCGTGGGCATCGGTCTTCGTGGTGGAGGAGTGGTCGGCGAGTTGGCAGTCGGGCACGACCTTCTCGGACTCGTTCGACGACGGCGTTCTCGACCCGGCGCTGCTCGCCTTCTGCGGCGGGCTGCTCCCGGACGACGAGTTCGGCGGGCTGTTGCTGCTTCGTCGCACCACACCGCTCGGGATCTGCACGGCACTGCCCGGGCTGGGGCAGCAGGAGGTCGCGTGGCAGCTGGCCGAGCCGGGCGAGATGCAGGCCGAGGCGACGTTCCGGCTGACCGCGGGGATTCCGGGCGAGGGCTACGGGCTCGGCATCGGTGACGTCACCCAGCCCGACTTCGTCTCGCTGGGCGCGTTTCCGTTCTGGGTGGGCGCCACGCCCCGGTTGCGGCTGCGCATGCTCGACGAGAATTCGACTGCGCTCGCCGAGACCGTGCTGCCCGGCGACGCCACCGCCCTGCCCTTCACGACGATCCGCTTCGCACTCACGCTCGAAACCGATGGCGCATCGCTCCGACCCAAGGGGCGCTTCGCACTCGATGACGGTGCGCTCGAGGAACTGACGCCCGTCCCCGGCGCGCCACCGGGCCACCTGCTCTCGTCGGGGCCGCACGCGACGAACCTGTTCGCCCTGATCGTCCCGGAGCCGGCCGGCCGCATCGACGACTTCCAGGACGGCACCCCCTCCGGCTGGGGGGGCGAACCGCTGCACCCGGCCCCGCCCAGCGTCTTCGCCGACGCAGGCCCGGCCGGCGTGGGCGACTCTGCCCTGGTGGCGTCTGCCCTGGGCGGTTCCGGGCCGGGCTCGGGGTTCGAGCTGCGAAATGCGAGCGGATGGATCGGCGACTACCCCGGTGCGGGCGTGAGCGCGCTCGCACTCACCGTCCAGGCCCTCGGGCCGGGCGATCTCGACCTGCGGCTCGTCGTGCTCGGGCCCGGAGGCGCGTTCGCTTCGGCGACATCCCTCCCCGTGACCGCCGGGACCGGCTGGCAGACGCTGGTGCTCCCGCTCGAGGCCTCCGACCTCGTCTCGGTGGGCGGCTTCGACGTCGCCGCCACCCTCGAAGCCGTTTCCGAGCTCAGGCTGGTGAGCAGCGCCGCTCCGGCCGCCACGGGTGATCCGCTGGAGACCGCGGTCGTGCTCGACGACATCGCGGCGCTCTCGGTGTGCAACGACGGCCGTGACAACGACGGGGACGGGCGCATCGACTGGCAGCTCGGCGCCACGGGCGATCCGGGCTGCACGTCGCCCGCCGACGGCACCGAGCGCAACACCGACGGCACCCTCCTGTGTGATGACGAACTCGACAACGACGGGGATGGACGCCGCGACTTCGACCCCGCCACGGCGGCCGACCCGACCCAAGGCCAGGGCGACCCGGGATGCGCCTCGCCGTCCTCTCCAAGGGAGGACCCCGTCTGCGACGACGATCTCGACAACGATGGCGACGGCCGGGTCGACTGGAACGGAGACCCCGAAGGTGCTGGGGAAGGCCCCACGGCGCCCGACCCCCAGTGCGTCGGCGCGCCCTGGCAGGCGCGCGAGAACCCGAAGGGTGCGTGCGGCCTGGGGTTCGAACTAGCGATCGCCCTGCTGGGCCTTCGGGGACTCCGGCGGCGGTGGGGCCCGCCCGGCAGCGGGGGACAGGGCGGCTAGTCTCCACCGGCCGCCCGAGGACACACCGCCATTTCTGCCCGCAAGACTCCGCGCAAGACCAAGATCGTCGCGACCGTAGGACCGGCCTGCGACGAGACGCCCATTCTCGAACGGATGATCGACGCGGGCATGAACGTCGCGCGGCTCAATCTCTCGCACGAGGACCACGAGCGGCATGCCCGCCGGCTCGAGCGGGTGCGGGCCGCCGCCCGGGCGGCGGGCACCGAGATCGCGACCATGCTCGACACGAAGGGTGCCGAGGTGCGCACCGGTACCGTGCTGGACGGCACGGTGGTCGAGACCGGGTCGTCCTTCCGGCTGCTGGCCGCCGACGCCCTGGGAGACCAGTCGGGCGTATCGATCTCCTACCCCGACCTGATCCGCGAACTCACACCAGGTGCGCGCGTCCTGATCGACGACGGCCACATCGAGCTTCGCGTCGAGTCGCGCGACGACGATGCGCTCACCACCACCGTGGTTCGCGGCGGCCACCTCGGCAGCCACAAGGGCGTGAACGTCCCGGACACGCAACTGCTTCTCGACGGCCTGAACGAAGCCAACCGGGCCGATCTGCAGTTCGCCATCGACCACGACGTCGACTACATCGCCGCCTCGTTCATGCAGCGTGCGGAGGACGTGGAGGCGATCCGGGCGTTCCTCGGCGAGCGGGGTGGCGCGCACATCCCGATCATCGCCAAGCTCGAGAGCCGGGAGGGCCTGCGCAACCTGCGTGCCATCATCGATGCGGCGGACGGCACGATGGTCGCGCGCGGCGACCTGGGCGTAGAGATCGGGGCGGCCGCCGTCCCCGTCGAGCAGAAGCGCATCATCCGCACCACGGTCGGAAGCGGCAAGCCCACCATCACCGCCACCGAGATGCTCGACTCGATGGAGCGCAACCCGCAGCCCACCCGGGCCGAGGCGTCGGACGTGGCCAACGCGATCCTCGACGGCAGCTCCGCCGTCATGCTCTCGGGCGAGACCGCGCGGGGCGCGCACCCCGTCGCCGCGGTTCGCACCATGAGCGAACTCGCCCTCGGCGCCGAGGCGTCGCTGCGCGAGTACGGCGACCTCCAGCAGATCCGGCCCCATCCGACCGCGGCGGTGGTCGAGGCCGTGAGCCAGGCCGCGAACACCATGGCCAACCACCTCGGGGCTCGGGCGATCATCACCTTCACCGAGAGCGGCTTCACGTCGCGGCAGATCTCGAAGTACCGGCCGCGCTGCCCGATCCTGGCCGTGACGACGACGCCGTCCGTAGCCAGGCGCCTGGCGCTCAACTGGGGCGTCACGGCCACGGTCGTACCCGGTTCGAACGACGACGAGCGCAAGCTCGCCGACGGCCTGGCGTGGGCTCGAGAGCGCGGCGTCCTGGTGGCGGGCGATCTGGTCGTGGTGACGGCGGGCATCTCGCACGAGGCGGGCAGCACCAGCTCGATCCGCGTCGTGACCGTCTCCTGAGCGGACCCACCATGAACGACCGCCACCCGACCGGCGTTCTCGCGCCGACCGACGCGGCCCCCGACGCGTTCGCCCCCGAGCAACTGCGCTCCGCGCGCCGCTGTCTCGCCCTGCTCGGCGTGCTGGGGGCGGGCTCGATGGTGGGCGTCGCGTTCTCGCTCTACCTGGTGAACCACGCCCCGCTGCTGCTCGTCGGGATCAGCCCGCTCGGGCGTCACATCGTCCTGGCGGCCCCCACCGTCGACCCGATCGCCCTCGTGACCGTGGTGACGATCCGACGCATCGTCTTCTACCTGGCCTGCTTCTACCTGGGCCGCGCGCTCGGCCCGGCGGGCATCGCCTGGATCGAGAACCGCGCGGGCCTGTTCGGACGCTTCGTCCGCTTCGTCGAGAGCTGGTTCGAGCGCGCGCCGCGGCTGGTGGTGCTCGTGGGCGCCGGTCCCACCGTGGCGATGCTCGCCGGAATCGCGGGCCTGAAGCCTCTCACCTTCGCGCTGCTCGCCCTGCCGAGCCTCGTGGGCCGGCTGCTGTTCATGATCGGCTTCGCCGAGTGGCTGCGCGCACCCATCGAGATGCTGCTCGAGCTCATCGAGGAGATCTGGGTCCCGGGGACCGTGGTGATGGTACTCGTCGTGAGCCTCTGGGAGTGGCGGCGCCGCCGCCGGCGCACCGACGACCTGGCCGAGCTGCCCCCGGCCTCGCGAACCGAGCCCTGACCGCCGGCTACTGCTCCGTGCTCTTCTCGTCCCTCGGCGGTCGCCCCTCGCCGCCCGCGGCGCCCCGATGCGTCACGACCGCACCCGTGGCGGTGATCGAATCGCCGCTTTCTTCATAGCCGCCCTCCGGCATCGGGGGGCCGTCGTGATCGCGAAAGTAGAGCGGCAGGCCCTCGGACACGTTCACCGGGCGACCGGTGGGGTCCTGCCTCTGGTGATGGATGTGGATGTGGGGCTCGCTGGTGTTGCCCGAATTGCCGCAGGCTCCGACCACCTGCCCCTCGCGTACCGTCTCGCCCTCGCGAACTCGCACGCTCCCCGGCGCGAGGTGCGCGAGGACCAGGAAGGTGCCGGTCTCGAGTTCGAGCACCACGTTGTTGCCCAGGGGATTCTCCGTGTCGTTGCTCGGCGCCCCAGGCAGCGCATCGGGCAGCCCGTCCACGGCCGAGCGCACCCGGGACGAGACCGGCGCCACCACCGGCGTTCCATGGCAGCCGTAGTCCTCCAGACGGGCCGATCCATGCAGCGCGGGCTCGATGACCATGTCGTAGGCCCAGCGCTGATCGGGCGTGAAGGCATGACGGTTGGTGCGCAGCGCATCGCCACCGAAGACGACGCGCAGGGTCTCGTTGGAGGGAAGCCGTACCGTCGCCGCGGGGCGTGTCGTGTCCAGCGATGCCGGAAAGGCGATCTGCAGTACGCCGAAGGTCCAGAGCCCAGGCCAGAGCCCCACCAGCGAAGCACCCAACGCGAGCGCCATGGGCGCGCTCAGCCTTCGCCGACGCAGCGCGTGGACGAGCACCGCGATGCCGGTGAGCGGAGCGACCAGTTGGCCGAGGCCGAGCAACAGCAGCCAGCCCACGACGGCCCGCATGCCGCCCGAGAACAGCAGTGCGAATCCCAGGGCGAGCCCGCCACCGAGGAATGCCCCCGGCAGCCATCGCAGCCAGGCCCGTGTCCCACCCTGCCGAGCTCGCTCATCGGGCGCATCCACGCGATCGCCCGAATCGGAGCCGCGCGACATCAGGCCGACCCGGCCTCGAGCCAGAGCTGCTCGAAACCGCGGAAGCTCGGCACCGCCGCGCGCACGGAGCCCTTGGAGGCGGCGTGGAGCGGGCCGAAGCGCCTGCCCAGCGCACCGAGCGCCTCCTGCGCCTCGAGCTTCGCGAGGTGGGACCCAAGACAGAAATGGCGCCCTCCGCCGAAGGATGCCAGGTGGATGCCCTGGCGCTCGAGGTCGAAGCCATCGGGATCGGGGTGCACCGCCGGGTCGCGGTTGGCCCCCGCCAGCGACACCGAGAGCGTCTCGCCCTGCGCGATGGAGACGCCGCGAATCTCCAGATCGCGACTGGCGATGCGCCCCGAGTTCGTGACGGGCGAGTCGTACCGAAGCGTCTCTTCCACGGCGTTCGGCAAGAGCCCGGGCTGCGCGCACAGCTTCCGGGCCTGTTCCGGGTGCGCCGCCAGCGCCGAGAGGGCGTTGCCGATCAGGTCGGTGGTAGTCACGTTGCCCGCGATGAGCAGCAGGTCGCACATCGACACGATCTCACGGTCGGTCAGCCGGTCTCCAGAGACCTCGGCCGTCACCATGTCGCTGATCAGGTCGTCCCCCGGTGCCGCGCGGCGGCGTTCGATCTCACCCAGGAAGACCCGCTCCAGGGCATCGCGAGCCGCTTCGGCCTCGGTGACCTGCTCGGGGGTCGGGAAGGGATTGAAGCCCACCTGCACCGAGGTGTCCGACCAACGTTTGAAGTCCTCGTGGTTCCCGGTGTCGATGCCGAGCATCTCGGCGATCACGACGGTGGGAAACGGTCCGCAGACGGCATCGATGGCCTCGAAGACCGGGCCCTCGACGGCCGCCACGACGCGTTCGGCGACGGCGCGCACGCGCGGCCGCCACGTTTCGACGGCGCGCGGCGTAAAGGACCGGCGCACGAGGTCGCGCAGCCGGCGATGGCCCGGGTCGTCCATCAACAGCATCGACGGCTCCTCGTCGCCGTCGCGCAGGAAGCGGTGCGTGAAGGTCTCGGGATTGGCACGACGCGGGTCGCTCCAGAGCGTGAGGTCGCGGAGCACCTCCGTCACGTCGTCGTGGCGGGTCAACACGTAGCGCCCGAGCTCGGTGTCGTGGTGGACCGGTTCGCGGCGCCGCAGCTCGGCGAGGATCGGGTACGGGTCTTCGCGGAAGACCGGGTCGAGCGCCGTGAGCGCCATGCCGGTCGGCAGCGGCGGCAGGTCGGAAGCCGCCCGGCCGGTCAACGCCGCCTCCTGAAGACGGCCGCGCCGGACCAGACCCGCGGCATCAGCCGTCCCGCCCGAACAGGCGCGCGATGCGCGCGAACAGCGACGGCGGCTCGGGCGGCGGAGGCGGTGCGGGGGGCGGAGGCGGAGCCGGCTCGGCCTCGGTCGGCCGGCCGTGCCACGCCGAGAATCCGCCGGCCATGGAGTAGACCTCTGCAAAGCCGTTCTCGAGCAGGTGCGCGGCACCCCCGAGACTCGAGTTGCCCGCGTAGCAGTAGACCACCACGGCGCGGCTCTTGTCGGACTCCTCGACGAAGCGCCCGATGTTGCCATCGTGCAGGTGCAGCGCACCCGGGATGTGACCGGACCGAAAGGCGCCTTCGTCTCTCACGTCGACGAATACGGCGCTCCCGGCTTCCAGGCGTTGCTGCGCCCCGTCGGCGTCGATCTCGGGAATGTCCTCGGGCTCCATCGGGGCCTCCTCCGTCGTCGGCGACGCGCCGGTCTCGGCGCTCAGCCGATCCGCTTGTCGCGGCCCTCCCAGTGGGGTGCGCGCAGGTCGCGCTTCAGCACCTTCATGGCCCCCGAGAGCGGCAGCGGCTCGTCCCGGAACTCGACGCTCTTGGGCACCTTGTATCCGGCGATGTACTCGCGCGTGTGCGCGATGATCGCATCGGCGGTGACCTCGACGCCGGCCTCGCGCACCACCACCGCGTGCACCGCCTCTCCCCACCGGTCGTCGGGGATGCCGATCACCGCGACCTGCGCCACGGCCGGGTGCGTGCTGATCGCCGACTCGACCTCGGCCGAGTACACGTTCTCGCCGCCGGTCACGATCATGTCCTTCACGCGGTCGACCAGGAACACGTAGCCGTCCTCGTCGATGTAGCCGGCATCCCCGGTGTGGTACCAGTCGTCGCGCAGCACCTCCGCCGTGGCGTCGGGCTTGTTCCAGTACTCGCGCATGAAGTTGCCTCCGCGCGCGCAGACCTCGCCGATCTCGCCGCGGGGCAGGCGCTTGCCGTCCTCGTCCTGGATGCTCACCTGCACCCCGAGCGCCGGCCGGCCCACCGAGCGCAGGCGGGGCGAGCCCGCCACGTGGTCTTCGGGCAAGAGCAGCGTCACGGTCGAGCAGCCCTCGGTCATGCCGTAGCCCTGAACGAGGGAAAGCTCGGGCAGGTCGGCCTGCAGCTTGGCCAGGGTGGCTTCGGGCATCGGCGATGCGCCGTAGATGAGCTGGCGCATCGAGGCCAGGCGCTCGGGCCGGTAGTCCTCGCTCGCGAGGCACAGGCCGATCATCGTCGGCACCATCAGCGTGTCGGTCACCCCATGCGCCTCGATCAGGTCGAGCACGCCCGCCGGGTTGAACATCGGGATGAACACGACCCGGCCGCCGAAGATCGGCGTGCCCAGGATGCCGAGCATCGACGCCGCGTGGAACATCGGCGTCTGCATCAGGTACGTGTCGATGCGAAGACCCGGGATGCTCATGGCGCCGTGGTAGACGTTCAGCACCTGGGCGCGGTGCTCGGAGAGCACGCCCTTGGGCAGGCCCGTGGTACCGCCGGTGTACATGAGCACGACCGGATCGTTCTCATCCGGCTCCGCCGGCAGCTCGGGACGCGCAGCGTCCAGCAGCGCCTCGTACCCGGTGTCGTGGGGGACGTCGCCTTCGCCGATCAGCACCACGTGGCGGATCGGGTCGTCGTCGCCGGCCTCGGCCCGGGCGGCCGCCACCAGCGGCGCGAAGGTCGCGTCGGTGAAGACGACGCGCGAGCCCGAGTCGACCAGGATGTAGGCGAGCTCCTTGGGGGCCAGGCGCAGGTTCAGCGGGTTGATCACCCCGGCACCCATGAACGCCGCGTGCCAGAGTTCGAGGTAGGCATGGCCGTTCAACGCCAGCACGGCGAAGCGATCGTCCGGGTCGACGGAAAGCTGGTGCGCCAGCGCATGGCTGAGCCGGGCCACCCGCTCGGTGTGCGCGTTCCAGCTGCTGCGGTACTCGCCGTCGACGATGCCCTCGTTCTCGCCGTACTGCTCCATGGCGGGCAGGTACTGCCGCGGGAAGATCAACTCCTTCATTGCGCCTCCGTTGCACTGGCGGCCTTGGCCGCCTCCTTGAGTTCGCGTAGCGCGACCCGCAGGTCGTCCATCAGGTCCCACAGATCGGGCATCAGCTCGCGACAGGCGATGAGCCCGAAGTCGAGGCTGCCGTCGTAGCTCTGGACCGTGATGTTGAGCCCGACGCCATCGTTGATCGCGGATACGGGGAAGTTGGCGATCAACTTCGAGCCCACGCCGTAGAGCGGAAACTGCGGACCCGGCACGTTCGACACCACGACGTTGAAGGGCACGTCCACCCACTCGGCCACCGTCGCGCGCGCGATCACGCGCGCGGCACGGGCCGCGACCGCGGGCGGCGCGAACTGGGCGAAGTCCTGAAGCAACGAGGCCGGCAGCGCCTGGTGCTTCTCCTTGGCCACGCGCATGGACTCGTGGGTGCGGCGGACGCGCTCGATCGGGTCTTCGACGTCGGTGTGCAGCGACGCGGTCATGGCCGACACCTGGTTTCCGTACGTTCCCTGCTGCTCCTCCGTGCGCACCGACACCGGCACCATGGCGATCAGCGGGTCCGCGGGCAGGGCCTTGCGCTCGAGCAGGTACCGCCGCAGCGCCCCGCCGCACAGAGCCATCACGATGTCGTTCACGGTGGCGCCGAGCTGGCCCTTGATCTCCTTCACCTCGTCGAGGGAGAGCGAGCCGAAGGCGAAGCGGCGGTGCGGCGTGATGCGATCGTTGAAGAACGTGCGCGGCGCCGGGGTGGCGGCCTCTTCCAGCATCGGGTCGGGGCGGCGCCCGATCAACCGGTTCAGCTCGGTACTACCAGGGAGCTCGCCGAAACCGAGAGAGTCGGCCAGCGCCGGCAGATGGCGCAGCGCCTGGCGCCCCAGACGGAACGCCTTGCGCGGCGTGCCCGCCACGGCGACCAGCCCGCGGGTCATCATCTCGAGCTGCGTCGGCTCGGGCTCGGGCCGCCAGGCGCGCTTCGGCGGGTCGACCTTGCGCGGCTCGGGCGTGAGGTCGAGCAGGTTCGCCAGGATCTCCGCACCCGACACGCCGTCGATGGCGCTGTGGTGGATCTTGGTGAGTTGCGCGACCAGTCCGTTCTGCAGGCCCTCGATCACGTAGAGCTCCCAGAGCGGACGATTGCGATCGAGCGGACGGGCCACGATTCGCGACACCTGCTCGCCGAGCTGCCGATCGTCGCCGGGCGGCGGCAGGCCGATGTGCCGCACGTGGAAGTCGAGATCGAAGTCGGGGTCCTCGATCCAGTAGGGGTGATCGAGACCGAACGGCACCGTCACCAGCCGGCGGCGGTAGGGCGGCAGCAGATGAAGCCGATCGGAGATCAGCTTCTTCATGTCCTCGAACGTCGGCGGGGCCCCGGGAGCGGTCGAGGGATCGAACAGGGCGAGACCGCAGACGTGCCCGTAGGTGGTGGGCGTCTCCATGTTCAGAAAACTGGTATCGAGGCCCGTGAGCTGCTGCATGGCACCCTCCGCCCGGCACCCCCCGGGCCCGTCATGCTACAGCGTCGGTCCGCCGCCGGCCCGGGTGGCCCGACGCAGCCGCGGCGAGCCCACGCGCAGCGCCGATCTAGGTCAGGATCCGGTAGAGGACGGTGCCGCGTGCGACGACCCGGCCATCGGCGGTGCCTGCCACCTCGACGTCCGACCAGAACATGGCCTGGTCGCGGTGCACGCAACGTCCGTACGCGACCAGGTCTCCCTTGGGGGCCGGCGCCAGGTTCTGCACCTGCATGCTGGCGGTCGAGGCCTTGTAGGGACCCGGCCCGGACTCGGCCCAGGACGCCATGGCCCCGGTCGTGTCGAGGAGCGCGAGGACCGCGCCCTCGTGAACCGGCCCACCGAGGTCGCCGTTGTCGTCGAGGTAGGGCATCACCAGTCGAGACGTGCTGTCGACCATGTGCTCGACCACGATCCCACGGTTGCCGATGAACGGCACGCGACCGATGTGGGGGCCCATGGGGCCCGGGTCGGCGGCGCCGTCGTCGCCGGCCGAGACGGGCAGGTCGACGGGCGTGGCCCCGAAGCGGCCGCGCACGGTCGTCTCGATGCGGGCGATGGGCTTGCCCTCGGCGGTCTCGACGCCGACCGAGACGAAGCACATCTCCTTGCCGCGGCGAAGCAGGTCGGCCACCGCGATCACGTCCTCGCCGATCGCCGCTGCGAGGTAGCTCACCTGAAGCTGGGCCGTGTGCCACGGGCCCGATTCGGCCCCGAGCACGACCCGCGCGAGCGCCTGCGCGCCGATCGCGCCGAGCGAGGCCGCGCAGCCGCCGTGGAGCGCCTTGCCGGGGTTCGAGTTCTCGTCCTGATAGGGCATGCGCAGCCGAACCTGCTGCTCCGACACGTCCTCGAGCCGCACGCCCAGGAACCGGCTGTAGGGCGACGTCTCCACCCAGCTGCGAATCTCGTCCATGCGCGTTCTCCCGGACCGACCGGGCGCCACGATAGCCGCTGGGCCGGGCGCGGTCTCACCTCGGGGCGAGGCCCCCTCCTGCCGCTAACCTACGCGCTCACGCCGTTCCCGGAGCCCCCACCCATGCGTTGGACCGCCCTCTTCGCCACCTGCCTGCTCGCCCTCGGGGTCGGCTGCGCCGCGCACACCACGCTCTCGGGCGTCTGGAACGCGACCGACGTCGTGCCGACGCCGCTCTCCAACGTGATGGTGCTGGGCATCGGCACCCAGGAGACCTCCCGCCGGATCTTCGAGGACCACTTCGCCCAGGCCCTGCAGGAGCGCGGCACCGATGCCATCGCGAGCTATCGCGTCCTGCCCATGGACGAGAAGCTCTCGGAGCCGGCGCTCGAACGCGCCATCGAAGCGGGGGCACACCAGGCCCTGGTGCTCACGCGCCTCGTGGCCGTGGACGAGAAGGAGACCTACGTACCGCCGACCTCGAGCATGTCGATGGGAATGGGCCGGGGCTACTACGGCTACTACGGCTCGTCTTGGGGCATGAACTACTCACCCGGGTACGTGCAGCGCACCACCATCGTGCGGCTCGAAACCCGGGTCTACTCGGCAGACGGAGACCAGCTCGTCTGGTCGGCGCACTCGGAGACCTTCCAGCCTGCCGACGTCGACGACACGGTGGCTTCGGTCACCAAGGCCGTGGTGAAGCGCCTGGCCGAGGACGGCTGGATCCGCTGAACCCATGGCGGTCGAGCTCGACGGCAGCACGGCGTTCGTCACCGGGGGTGCGAGCGGAATCGGTCGGGGCATCGCCCGCAGCCTGGCGAACGCGGGGGCGGCGGTCGCGGTGGCCGACATCGACCCCGACGCCGCGCAGCGCACCTGCGACGAGATCACGCAGACGGGCGGCCGCGCGCTCGCCGTCGCCTGCGACGTCACCCAACGAGAGAGCCTCGAGCAGGCGGCCCAGCGGACCACGGACGAGCTCGGCCCGGTCCAGGTGCTGGTGAACAACGCGGGCGCCTTCACCTCGGCCGCGCTCGAAGACACCACCGAGCAGGACTGGCGCTGGCTCCTCGACATCAACGTCATGGGTGTCGTGAACGGGCTGCACGTCTTCCTGCCGCGCATGCGGGCACACGGGCGCCCGAGCCACGTGCTGAACACCGCCTCGGTGTCGGGTCACATCGCCGTGCCCGGGCTCTCGACGTACACCGCCACCAAGTTCGCCGTGATGGGCCTGTCCGAAGCGCTTCGGCTCGAACTCGCCGACAGTGCGATCGGCTGCTCCGTGCTGTGCCCGGGCGTGGTCCGAACCGCCCTGGTCGAGACGAGCATCCGACATCGCGACCCGCAGCATGGTCCGGCGCGTCAGGATGCGTCGGCCATCGGGCAGCTGATCGAGAGCGGCAGCGACCCCGACGAGATCGGCGCGATGGCGGTACGCGCGATGGCCGAGGGTCGCTTCTACGTGTTCACCCACCCGCAGGTCCGCCCGGCCTTCGCAGAACGCTTCCAGGAGATCCTGGACGCGTACCCCGACGACTAGCCAGCGCGGGCGCCCTCGGTCGCGGGGTCACCCGCGATGCGGGTGTGCACCATCACGCGCGGCTCGGCGTGATCGTACGGGCGGGCGCGATGGAGCAGGCAGCGGTTGTCCCAGATCGCGACGTCTCCCGGCTGCCATTCGTGGACCACCAGGCGCGGGGGCTGGCAGGCGAACGCCAGCAGTTCATCCAGCAGCCGCTCCGACGCTTCGGGGTCGAGGCCCGGGATCCCGTAGGCGTGGCGCCCGATGTAGAGCGCCGGCTTGCCCGTCGCCGGGTGCCGTTTGACCAGCGGACGTAGCGGCGGTTCGCCCACATCGAAGCCGTAGCCGGCACCGCCGGGGTCGGTGTGACCGATCTTCGCCTGGGAGCGCTTGATCGAGTGGTGCGCCGCGAGGGTCGCGATGCGGTCGCGCGTGGCGTCGTCGAGGGCGGCGTAGGCCGCGCGCATGTCGGCCCACTCGGTCGCGCCGCCGTGGCCGGGCACCTTGTGTGCCGAGAGCACCGAGGCCTTGGCCGCCAGCGGCATGTAGCTGCTGTCGGTGTGCCAGCCCTCGTTGCCTCGCATGATCTGCATCGCGGGCTCGGCATCGTCGAGCAGCGAGCCGTCCTTGCGCTGGTTGGTGATGGGCACGTAGCCCCGGTCGCCGTAGAGGTGCTCGATCTCCCCGAACCGGCGAGCGAACGCCACCTGCTGTTTGGGCGCCAGGTGCTGCCCGGGAAACACGAGCAGGGCGTACTCGTGAAACGCAGCCTCGATCTGCGCGAAGCCGGCGTCGTCGAGATCGGCGACCCGCAGGCCGGTGACCTCGGCCCCGAACGTGGCGTCGAGCGGGCGGAGCGCGATCGGCATCCGGTGAGGATACCGCGAAGCGCCAAGCGACGAGAGCGGTGATGCCTGCCCCTACAAGGGCGGTGTGGGCACCGCGATGGCGGGCGACTCGCAGCCCCCGTCCACCTGCACGATCTTGCCGGTGACCCACGCCGATGCGGGCGACGCGAGGTAGAGCGCCGCCGCGGCAATGTCCTCGACCTCGCCCGGCCGTCCCATCGGCGTGTTCGCCTCGAACTGCTGGCGCAGCGCGTCGTTCGTGAGCACGACGTCGAGGGCTTCGGTCGCAACGCCGCCCACCGAAATGGCGTTCACCCGCACCTTGGGCGCGAACTCGGCCGCCAGGTTGCGGGTCATCATGTTGAGCGCCGCCTTGCCCGCGGCGTAGGCGACGAACGCCGTCTGCACCATGTCGCTGGCCCGAGACGACACGTTCACGACCGCGCCCTCCCCGGCCGTCTCGACCATCACCGGAACCACCATGCGCGTGAGCAGAAAGGCCTGGGTCACGTTGAAGCGAAGCGCCGCCTCGAAGTACCGCTCGCTGGTGGCGAGCCCTGCGCGTGGCCCCGTGCCTCCGGCGTTGTTCACGAGCACGTCGATGCGGTCGAAGCGCTCGCGCGCCGCGGCGACCAGCCGCTCGAGCGCTTCGGTCCGGGTCACGTCGGTGGGCACCACGAGCGCCTCGCGGCGCCGCGCGCGAACCCCGCGCGCCGTTTCTTCCAGGTCTTCGGGCGTGCGCGCCGCGAGCACCACATCGGCCCCGGCCTCCGCGAACCCCAGCGCGATCCCCCGTCCGATGCCCTTGCCCGCGCCGGTCACCAGGGCGACGCGCCCATCGAGCCGGAACCGGTCGAGGATCAACGGGCCAGCCCGGGGGCAGCGCGTCCGGCCACCAGGGGCAGGTCGAGGTAGCTCTTGATGCCCGGCCCGGCCGCGCATACCGCGGGGATGGCGCTCACCACGTGCGTCGCCGTCGCCACGATTCCCGGGTTGCGCGCGAGGCCCGCCTCGATGCTCTCGGGATGCCACTTCTCGAAGGTCACCAGGCTCGAAGGATCTCCCGTCACCTCGACCTCGAAGCGCTCGCCCCGTGGCCCGAAGTGCCAGCCGCCCTCGAAACCCTCCTCGCCCATGAACCAGTTGGTGCGCACCGTGATCACGGGCTCGCCGCGCACCAGCCCCTCCCAGGTGAAGCGCTGCGCCGCCACGAGCCCCGGCTCGATCACGCCGATGGGCGAGTCGATCGGAACCGTCGCCGCCGAAACCTCGTGGGTCGTCCGCTTCTCGGCGTCGAGGGCGAAGCCCAGCGTGTCGGCCACCATGTCGATCGATTGGCCGAAGCCGTCGCCGAGCATGCGCGCCATGAAGCTCGTACGGGCCTCTTCGGGCGTCTTGCCGAACATCATGATGTCGGACACGACCTGCGGGGCCGCGTAGGTACGCAGGTCCGACCACTCCTCGGCGCGAACGTGGGTGACCTCGCGGCACAGCGCCGACACCATGAGGGGGAACCGCTCGGTCACGCCGCCGGGGTGGATCCCAGTGCCGTGCAGGGTCACGCCGCGCTTCTCGCACACCGACTGCAGCGCCGACCAGTCGCGGCCTCCGCGGTAGATCCAGTTCAGCGGCGTCACCACGTTCTTGCCCGAGGCGAGAATGCGTTCCAGGACGGTCTTGTCCGCCATCACGGGCGCGTAGCTCACGCAGTCGGCGTCGAGGGCGAGCAGCGCGTCGACGTCGCGCGTGGCAGCCACGCCCAGGGGCGCCGTTCCCGCCAGCTCTCCCGCGTCACGCCCCTCCTTGTCGGCCGCGTGCACCCAGGCCCCCACGAGCTCGAGTTCGGGATGGGACGCGATCGCCTGGATCGCGGCACGCCCCACCCCGCCCGTGGCCCACTGGATCACCCGCAAGGTCATGGCGCTAGAGCCCCTCGCCCTCGCCGTACTCGGTGGCGGCGATCAGCCACTGGCCGGCGAGACCGGCAGTGCGGTCCTTGCCGATCTCGGCCACGTGGGCGCTGCTGGCGATCTCGAGAAAGGCCTTCCGGCTCGGGTACTCGACGAGCGCTACCACCTGGAACGGCGCGTCGCTCTCGCCGATCACCATCGAGTCGACCCGCCCGCTCCAAAGGAAGCGTCCGCCCTTCGACTCGACGAACGCGCGCATCCGCTCGCCATACCGCTGGTACGACTCGCGCCCGCTCATCCCCTCGTTCTCGCCATCGGCGCGATCCTTGAACGAGAGCAGGTTCACCATCACGACCGGCTGGTCGGCCGGCCCGGTCATCAGCTCCTGGATCTGCTGGGGCTCGGGCATCTGGGCGATCTTCATGCTTGCTCCTCGGGGGTCCAGGCGAGACGGGGCGCCTTTTGGCAGATCGACTGTCACGTCATACTAGTTCAGACGCCCGGGCTCGGCTGCGCGGAGCGACACCGGAGAGAAGACCATGACGCTCGAAACGCCGCTTCGGATGATGGGAGCCCCGGGCTCGCCATACTCGCGCAAGATGCGCGCGATCCTCCGCTATCGCCGCATTCCGTACCTGTTCATCCTGCAGAACTCGGAGGAGGCCGCGGCCCTACCGGCCGCCAAGGTCGGGCTGCTGCCCACGTTCTACCTGCCCGACGACTCGGGCAACGTCGTCGCCGTCACCGACTCGACCCCGCTGATCCGACGCTTCGAACGTGCCTTCGAGGGACGCTCCGTCGTGCCGGCCGACCCGGCGGTGACTTTTCTCGACGAGTTGATCGAGGACTTCGCAGACGAGTGGCTCACCAAGTGCATGTTCCACTACCGCTGGTACCACGAAGCGGACGCCACCAAGGCGCGCCGGGTCCTACCGCACTGGGCGCGGGTCGACGTGAGCGACGAGAAGATCGCGCCGATCCAGAAGATGATCGGCGAACGTCAGATCGAGCGGCTCCGCGTGGTGGGCTCGAACGACACGACCGCGCCCGTGATCGAGGAGAGCTACGTCCGCTTCGTCCGGGCGTTCGACGCAGCGCTCGCCGACAGTCGCTTCCTGTTCGGCCGGCGGCCCGCATCGGCAGACTTCGCCCTCTACGGGCAGCTCACCTGCCTGGCACTCTTCGACCCCACCCCGGCTGCGCTTACGCTGGAGACATCGGCACGCATCCTGGCCTGGACCGAGGCGATGGAGGACCTATCCGGAATGGAGGTGGTCGAGGCCGACTGGCGAGCGGCCGGGGAGCTGCCTTCGGGCCTGCGCGGCGTGCTCGAACTGGTGGGCGCCTACCACGCGCCCTTCCTGCTGGCGAATGCCGAGGCGATCGAGCAGGGCCGCGAGCAGGTCGAGGCCGAGATCGACGGCCGGTCGTGGGTCCAGAAGCCCTTCCCCTACCAGAAGAAGTGCCTCGGTTGGCTGCGCGAGAGCCACGCCTCTCTGGACTCGAGCGCACGAGCAACCGTCGACGGCCTGCTGGAGGGAACGGGCTGCGAGGCGCTCTTCTAGCGCGACTCGCGGCGCCGCCGCCGGGCTGCCAGTTCGAGTCGCACCTGCTTTCCGATGAAGCGCAGGAACCCGAGCGGACTCTGGCGCACCGAGCGGAGCAGCATACGCCTCAGGTGGGGTGAGGCGTCGTAACGGCCCTCGCGTTGGCCGTGGCCCCGGTGCATCCCGAGCTTCGGTACGTCGACCACGTCGAGCGGTACGGCGATCTCCAGACGCTCGGTGCGTGGGAGCAGGCACTGCTCGTCGTCGCAGGCCTGGTAGCGCGCGAGTACGGTGAGCGTCACCCCCTCTGCATCGAGCGGACGCGTCTCGCTGACCAGCCGTCCATCGGCATAGAACGGAACCTCGACGTCGAAGGTGCCGTCGAACACGGGCAGCTCGGCGTCGATCCCGGGCAACCTCAGGGGCTTCGTCGGCGGGAACACCGGCTCGAGCGCCACCACGCCCTCGGGCCCCTCGAGCGTCACGGAGGTCGGGACCATGCCTTCGGGCACCGGCGCGCCGTACAGGTGCAAGCCGGGCGACGGCTCGAAGCGCACCAGGAGTTTCCGCACGATGCCCTGGCGAAGACTCCCTCGACCGCCACGAACGGCGGCGGTCACGCGGACGTCCTCGCCCACCGCGACGGCACTCGGAGCTTCGGCATCGAGCTCGACGCGACCGAGGGCGGCGTCGAGCAGGATCTCGGGGCTGTCGCGCTTCTTGTACGTGTCGTGGAAGGACTTGGCGATCACCCGGCCCTGTTCATCGGTCACGTAGGCGCCGGGGTACGGCACGCCGTACAGGAATGCGTCGCCGGGCTCGATGCGATCGTTCAGGATGCCGAAGCGGCGAATCACCTCGCTACCGAGATCCGAGAGCAGCGGGAACGGGACCTCCTGCGCCTCGGCGAAGGCGCGAATCGCCGCGACGTCGTCGTACGAGATCGCGTACAGCGCGACGTCCGCCGCCTGGAACTTCCCGTAGGCATCGCGCAGCTCACCGAGCTGCGTCCAGCAGGGCGGTCACCAGACCGCGGATCGGTAGAAGACGACGACCGAGCGGCGCTCGCCTCGATCGGCGTGGTAGTCGACCCGCTTGCCGAACGCGTCGGACAGGCAGAAGTCGGGTAGCCGGTCGCCGAGCTCCGGACCGGTGGCGTGCCCGTCGGGCAAGCCCAGACGCCCGGGATGACCCAGCGGTGCCGGTGCGTCGAAACCGTGCTCGTCCCGTTCGATCGTCATGGAATCCTCGCATCGGGCGCCCTCGCCAACGGCGGCGGGCTTCGAGGATGGAATGCCTCAGTATGCCCTCGAGAGCAACACCGGGACCCTGGGCGCCTCGGCTATACCTCCAGCCGTGAGCGACGACACCCGAACTCCGAAACGCCTGGGCGTCTTCGAACGCTGGCTCTCGCTCTGGGTCGGCCTGTGCATGGTCGCCGGCATCGCGATCGGCCGACTGATGCCGGGCCTGGTCGACACGCTGCGCGGCCTCGAATTCGGCGAAGGCAGCCAGATCAACGCGCCCATGGCGGTGCTGCTGTGGCTGATGATCTACCCGATGATGCTGCGCATCGACCTGGCCAGCGTGCTCGGCGTGCGGCGGCGACCGAAGGGCATCCTCGTGACGCTCTTCGTGAACTGGCTGGTGAAGCCGTTCTCGATGGCCCTGCTCGGGTGGCTCTTCTTCAAGCACCTCTTCCATCCGTGGATCGGGGACCCGCTGGCCGACCAATACGTGGCCGGAGTCATCATCCTCGCGGCGGCGCCCTGCACGGCCATGGTCTTCGTCTGGTCCTACCTGACCGATGGCGACCCGGCCTACACGCTGGTGCAGGTCTCGCTCAACGACCTGCTGATGCTGCTGCTGTTCGTACCCGTCGTGACGTTCCTCGTCACGGGCGCCAGCGGGCTCACGGTGCCCTTCGAGGTGCTGCTCTACTCGGTGCTGGTCTTCATCGTGGTGCCGCTCGCACTCGGCACCGCCAGCCGCACGTTGCTGCTGCGCAGCAAGGGCCGCGCGTGGTTCGAGGAGCGCTTCCTTCCGCGCTTCCAGCCCGTGACCACCCTCGCGCTGCTGGCCACGCTGGTGATGATCTTCGCGTTCCAGGCCGAGAACCTGACGAGCCGGTTCTTCCACGTGGCGCTCATCGCCGTTCCGATCCTGATCCAGGTGTATTTCAACTCGGGCCTGGCCTACGGGCTGATGCGGTGGCTTCGCGTTCCGCACGACGTGGCGGCGCCGGGCGCGCTGATCGGCGCGAGCAACTTCTTCGAGCTGGCCGTGGCCACGGCCATCGCGCTCTACGGCCCCGAGTCCGGCGCTGCCCTGGCCACCGTGGTCGGCGTGCTCGTCGAGGTGCCCGTCATGCTGTCCGTGTGCGCTTTCTGCAACCGCACGCGACACTGGTTCCCGCAGCAGGAGGGCACGGCGCCCGCCTGACTCCCGCCCGCGCGCCCAGGACGCGCACAGGAGACCCCATGGAACTGCCTGCGATCGTGACGCTCGTGGCCCTGATCGAGTACCTGTTCTTCGCCTTTCGCGTGGGGCTCTCGCGCGGCACCTACGGCGTCGAGGCACCCGCCGTCTCCGGACACCCCGAGTGGGAGAAGCTGTTCCGCGTGCAGCAGAACACGCTCGAGCAGCTGATGGTCTTTCTCCCCGCGCTCTGGATCTTCTCGAGCTTCGTGAGCCCCATGATCGGTGCCGCGGTGGGCCTTCTGTTCATCGTGGGCCGTCCCGTCTACTACCTGAGCTACGTGAAGGACCCGAGCAGTCGCACCGCCGGTTTTCTGATGGGATTCTTCGCCAACGTGATCCTGCTTGTTGGTGGCCTCGGCGGCGCCATCATGAGCCTGCTGTAGGAGCGCGCCATGACGACGCCCTTCGTCTGTCTCGTGATCGTGGCCGCCCTGCCCTACGTGCTCGCCGGCGTGGGTGCGTTCTTTCGCTACCGCCAGCTCGGCACGATCGACAACAACCACCCGAGGCTCCAGGCGCAGCAGCTCGAAGGTACGGCGGCGCGCGCCTACGCGGCGCAGCAGAATGCCTGGGAGGCCCTCGCGCTGTTCGGTATCGCCGTCTTGATGGCCCATCTCGCTGGGGCGGATGGCGCCGCTTCGTCCACGGCCGCCATCGTTTTCGTGGCCGTGCGGCTGCTCCACGCGGTGTTCTACGTGGCGAACCTGGCGCCGCTTCGGTCGCTCGCGTTCGTCGTCGGGCTCGGCTGCTGCGTGCGGCTCTTCTGGTTGGCGTACTCGGCACCGTCCTAGCGAAGCGAAGCCAACGCGCGCTCGGTCGCCGGGCCGTAGCCGCCGCCGAACTTGATGGCGTGCACGGCCAGCGGCGCGAGCTGATGCAGGGGCACACGCTCCTCCCAGCCGGGCGCGAGGGGTGCGACCTCTTGGTAGGCCGCGAAGCAGTCCTCGCCGAAGCCGCCGAACAGCCGCATCATCGCCAGGTCGAACTCGCGGTGGCCGCCGTGGGCCGCCGGATCGATCAGCCAGCTCACGCCGCCGGCTCCCACCAACCGGTTGCCCGCCCAGAGGTCGCCGTGCAGCCGGGCCGGGGGCTCGGGCGGACCGCCCAGCTCGTCGAGCCGTGCGGCCACGTCCTCGAGGGCATCGACCGCGCGCCGTGAGAGAGCACGGCCGTCGTGGGCCAGGCGCGCCAGGGGCAGCAGTCGGTTTCGGGCGTAGGCCTCCGCCCAGGTCTCCGCCGGCTCATTGGGCAGTCCCCGGCTGCCGGTGGTGCGCCGGTCCTCTCGGCCAAAGCATGGGGCGCCCACCGCATGCAGGGCCGCCAGCGCGCGCCCGAAGGACGCCTCGGTGTCCCGCCCGGGCCGTCCGGGCTCGATCCAGGCCAGCACCAGACACGAGGGCGCGTCCGACACCGAGAGCACCTCGGGCACCGGCACGGCGCCGGCCTCGCGAAGCCAGGCCAGGCCACGGGCCTCGGTGGTGAAGAATCCCGTTGGCGCATCGGGGTGCGTCTTCGCGAAGACGACGCGCCCACTCCCGAGCACCGCCCGGTAGGAGGCCGCCACGTCGCCGCCACCCACGGGCGCGAGTTCGACGACGCCTTCGCCGAGCTCGTGTTCGAGGTGGTCGCGCAGCTGCACCCGAGCAGTCTGCCTGGGCCGGGGGCGCGCGCAAGCCGTGAGCGGCCCAGCAGGCCCGGGACGCTCCCGGCGCCCTGCGCCACCTGATAGGCTGCCGGCATGCCCGACCCGAACCGCACGACCTCCGCGCCTGCCGAGCGCGACCCCGCCGGCTACTGGCGCGCAAACCTCCGCCTGGTGGCGGGGCTTCTCACCGTCTGGTTCCTCGTCTCGTACGGCTTCGGCATCCTGCTCGTGGACGTGCTGAACCAGGTGCGAATCCCCGGCACCGGCTTTCCGCTCGGGTTCTGGTTCGCGCAACAGGGCTCGATCTACGTATTCGTGGTGCTGATCTTCGTCTACGTCTGGCGCATGAACCGCATCGACGCCCGCTTCGGCGTGGCCGAAACGGCTGGCGCGGTGGCCCCGCCTCAGGCTGGGCCGGCCGGAGGCGAGGCTCAGGACGGGCCGACCGGAGGCGAGGCGTGAACGTCCAGGCCTGGACCTTCGTGATCGTCGGGCTCTCCTTCGCCCTCTACATCGCCGTCGCCCTGTGGAACCGCGCCGTTTCGACACGCGACTTCTACGTGGCGGGCGTCGGCGTCTCGCCCCTGGCCAACGGCATGGCCACGGCCGCCGACTGGATGAGCGCCGCGTCGTTCATCTCGATGGCCGGCATCATCTCGTTCCTCGGCTACGACGGCTCCGTGTATCTCATGGGCTGGACCGGCGGCTACGTGCTGCTGGCGCTGCTGCTCGCCCCATACCTGCGCAAGTTCGGCAAGTTCACCGTGCCCGACTTCGTGGGCGACCGCTACGCGTCCCAGGTGGCGCGCATCGTGGCCGTGGTGTGCGCGATCTTCGTATCGTTCACCTACGTGGCGGGGCAGATGCGCGGCGTAGGCATCGTATTCAGCCGCTTTCTCGAGGTGGACATCACCCTCGGCGTATTGATCGGCATGGGCCTGGTGTTCTTCTACGCGGTGCTCGGCGGCATGAAGGGCATCACCTACACGCAGGTCGCGCAGTACTGCGTGCTGATCTTCGCCTACCTGGTGCCCGCCATCTTCATCTCGATGCTCGTAGCCGGAAGCCCGCTCCCCCAGGTGGGATTCGGGGCCGCAGAGCTCGAGAGCGGCGCGTTCCTGCTCGACCGCCTGGACGGCCTGCACGCCGAGCTCGGCTTTGCGCCGTACACCGACGGCAGCAAGGGCATGCTCGACGTCCTGGCCATCACGGCCGCGCTGATGGTGGGGACGGCGGGCCTTCCCCACGTGCTGATCCGTTTCTTCACCGTGCCCCGCGTGCGCGACGCCCGAACCAGCGTGGGCTGGGCGCTGCTGTTCATCGCGATCCTCTACACCACGGCTCCGGCCGTGGCGGTGTTCGCGCGCACCAACCTGCTGAACACGGTCAGCGATCGGCCCTATGCAGAGCTGCCGGCCTGGTTCAGGACCTGGGAGGAAACGGGCCTGATCTCGTGGCAGGACCACGACGGCGACGGGCGGGTGCAGTACGTGGGGCCCGAGTCGCCGAAGACCAACGAGCTGGTGATCGACCGCGACATCATGGTGCTCGCCAACCCCGAGATCGCGGGCCTCCCCGCCTGGGTGATCGGCCTGATCGCCGCGGGCGGTCTGGCCGCCGCACTCTCGACCGCCGCCGGCCTGCTGCTGGTGGTGTCGTCGGCCGTGAGCCACGACCTGCTGAAGCGCGCCATCAAGCCCGACATCTCCGAGCGCGGCGAACTGGTGGCGGCGCGGCTGAGTGCCGCGGTCGCCGTCATCGTCGCCGGCTACCTGGGCATCGACCCGCCGGGCTTCGTCGCAGAGGTCGTGGCCTTCGCCTTCGGCCTGGCCGCCTCGTCGTTCTTCCCGATCCTGATCCTGGGCATCTTCTGGAAGCGCATGAACCGCGAGGGTGCGATCGCCGGAATGGTCTCGGGGATCGTCTTCACGGCGGCCTACATCGTCTACTTCAAGTTCGTGAACCCGGCAGCCAACACGCCGGACCACTGGTGGTTCGGCATCTCGCCCGAAGGCATCGGCACCGTGGGCATGGCGCTCAACTTCGCGGTCTCGATCGTGGTGGCGCGGCTCACGCCGCCGCCCCCGCCCGAAGTGCAGCGCATGGTCGAGGACATCCGCGTCCCCGCCGGCGCGGGCGAGGCCCACGAGATCCAGGCCTAGCCAGCCGTCTTGCCCGTGCGCAGTCCTGCCAGGATCACGTCGGCCACGGCGTCGGCCGTCTCCTTGGGCGAGGCTTCGAGGCTGTCCGCCACCTCGGGGCGTGCGAACTCGCGACCCAGGCCGCCGAGAACGTGGGCCACGGCAGCCGTATCGAGCGGTGCGATGTCGCCCTCGGCGACGGCGCGGTCGAGCAGTCGCTGGGCCACCGCCATCAGGTAGCCCTCGTGGGCCGAGAACAGGCGGTCGGCGCCGCCGACCCGCGCCAGATCGGTGGAGAACGTCATCGCCTCGGGCCGCACGGCCTCGTTCGCAGCTCGCAGGTAGGCGCGCAGGGCTTCGAGCGGCGGCATGGCGGCATCGAGCTGGTCGATGGCGGCGCGGCCGATGCGGTGCAGGCGACGGTCGACGACGGTGAGCAGCAGCTCGTCCTTGCTGGGGGCGATCCCGTAGAGGGTGCGCAGCGAGCAACCCACGCGCGCGGCGATCTCGGCCATGGTCAGCTCGGCCAGGCCCTTGCCCAACACCTCGGCCTCGAGCTGGTCGAGCAGTTCGAGCTGGCGCGCCGAGAGCGCCCGCTCGGCCTCCCGAGACAACAGCGGCTTGGGACCGCGCACGCCGGGAAAGCGCACGCGGTCGCTGCGCGCCCCCGCGCTCACGCCGGCCCTTCGCCAGACCCGCGTGCGTTCACGGCAGCAGCGCCTCGGGAATGTCGGCTTCGCGCGCGCGCAGCCACTCGCCGAGACTCTTGGCCTGACCGTCCTGGCGGGTCGATGCGGCGACGCCCTCACCCAGCAGTCCGTGCAGCACGAAGTTCAGCGATCGGATCGCCGGCAGCCGGTAGCGGTCCACGCGCAGCTCGGCGGCTTCCGGGAGCAGCTCTTTCAGCTTCTCGGTGGTGAGAAAGCCGTCGAGCCAGGCCCAGGCCTCGTCGCTGCGGGCGAACATGCCGAGGTTCGCATTGCCGCCCTTGTCTCCCGAGCGCGCGCCGTAGAGGGTGCCGAGCGGCGCGCGGCGCGTGGGACCACCGGGCGCGGCCGCCGTCGGGCCGGGCCGGGGCGAGACCGGGGCTGCGCTCTCACCGGCCGGAATCACCGACGAGACCTCGGTGGTGTCGCCTCCGAGGACGACGACTTCCTGGGGCACGATCTCGGCGGGGATTCGCGCGGGCTCGTAGACACCGAAGGGTCGGCCACCGCCCGGGCTGCCCCCGACGCTCGTGAAGCCGGGGATCGAAGACAGGGCGAGCTCGATCATCGCGTTCGAGACCGCGCGACCGACCTTGCGCTCGTCGGGGTCCTTGATCGAGAGCTTGAAGAAGGCCGTGGCTTCCTCGTTCGACGCCGGGTCGGTCTTGTCCGTCCGCACCACCCGCGTGGTCACCGACGCGAAGTCGCCGGGCGCGTAGGGGCAGGCCTCCCAGAAGGCGTCTTCCACGAGCTTCGCCTTGGCCTCGATGTCGAGTCCCGTGAGGCAGACACTCATGTCCTGCCGATAACCACCCGGTCGGTTGATGCAGACCTTGAGGGTGGGCGGCGGCGGCTCACCCTGCACACCGGACAGGCGCACGCGGTCCTTGGCCACCTGCTCGAGCTCGATGGTGTCGAAGCGCGTCGTCACGTCGGGTCCGTAGTACTCGGGCCCGCCGATCTCGTAGAGCAGCTGCGAGGTCACGGTCCCCACCGAGACCTCGCCCCCCGTCCCGTCGTGCTTGCCGAACACGGTGGACCCGTCCGCAGCAATCTCGGCCCACGGAAAGCCCACGCGCTTCATGCCCGGGACCTCGTGGAAGAACGAGTAGTTGCCACCCGTCGCCTGGGTGCCGCACTCGATCACGTGCCCCGCGGCCACCGCACCCGCGAGCGCATTCCAGTCGGTGCGACCCCAACCGTGGTGCCAGGCCGCCGGCCCGCACACGATGGCGGCGTCGGTGGCGCGGCCCGTGATCACGATGTCGGCGCCCTGGTTCAGCGCCTCGACGATGCCCCAGCAGCCGAGGTACGCGTTGGCCGTGAGAAAGGCGGAGGCGTCCTTGATCGGCTCGCCGGTCTCGAAGTGCGTGAGCTGGTCGGCGGCGATCAGCTCTTCCATGCGCGGCAACAGGTCGTCGCCTCGCACGTAGGCGATCTTCGGGTCGACCCCGAGCCCGCGCGCGACCTCGGCCACGGCCTCGGCGCAGCCGTCCGGGTCGAGGCCCCCGGCGTTGCTCACGACCTTGATGCCCTTCTCGACGCACGACCCCAGCACCTCCTCCATCTGCATGACGAAGGTTCGGGCGTAGCCGCCGTTCGGCCGCTTCACCCGCGTGCGCGCCAGGATCAGCATGGTGAGCTCGGCGAGCCAGTCGCCCGTGAGGACGTCGATCGGCCCCCCCTCGACCATCTCGCGCGCCGCCGAGACGCGGTCGCCGAAGAACCCCGAGCAGTTCGCAATGCGGATCGGATCGGCCATGCGTGCCTCCTAGCCCCGGTCTTCGGGGGCTCCGTCTTCGGCGGCCTCGACCACCAGCAGCAGGGCGCCGGCCTCGACCTGGTCGCCCTCGCCTACGTGCACCTCGGTCACCACGCCATCGGTCATGGCGCGCATCGGGTGCTCCATCTTCATCGCCTCGAGCACGAGCAGGGTGTCGCCCGACGTGACCACGTCGCCCACCGCCACGCGCACCTCGATCACCTTGCCCGGCATCTGCGCCACGAAGCCGCCCTCGGCGAGGTCGCTTCCCGGCAGCTTGAAGCGCGGGACGATCGCGAAGTCGAGGTCGCCGCCCGGGCCCTGCACGTGCAGCCGATCGCCCACGCGCGTCACCTTGGCGCGCACGCGCCGGCCTGCGATCTCGGCGTCGATCCGGTCGTCCCGCCAGGCGTGGACGCGGGCGAGCGAGCCGTCGGCGAAGCGGAAACCCCCGCCGCGCACGCTGCGGTACTGCACCTCGATCTCATCGCCATCGAGCGCGAGCACGAGCTTCTGATCGGGAAGGCGCGCGTTGCGCCAGCCCGACGGGATGTCGCCCCACACCGGCGCATCCCGGCGGTTGCAGCCCTGCACGTAGAGCGCGGCCGCCTGCGCCAGTCGCGTACACGTGGCTTCGTCGGGCCGGTTCGTCGTGGCGGGGGCCACGCGCTCGATGAAGTCGGTCGTGGTATCGCCCGCGAGGAACGCCTCGTCCCGCAACGTGTTCACGAGAAAGTCCCGGTTCGTGACCACGCCGCCCAGGTGGGTGCGTGCCAGCGCGAGGGCCAGCCGACCCGCAGCCTCCCTCCGCGTGGGGGCGTACGCGATCACCTTGGCGAGCATGGGGTCGAAGTCGGTCCCCACGACGGAGCCCTGCTGCACGCCCGAGTCCCAGCGCACCTCGGGGTCGCTCGCGGGCTGGTAGGCGTCGAGCGTTCCGATGGCCGGCAGGAACTCGTTGGCCGGGTCCTCGGCGTAGAGGCGCGCCTCGACCGCCGCGCCGGCAAAGACGATGTCGTCCTGAACGACGCCGAGGGGCTCGCCCGCCGCAATGCGAAGCTGCTCGCGCACCAGGTCGATGCCGGTGACCATCTCGGTGACCGGGTGCTCCACCTGGAGCCGCGTGTTCACCTCGAGAAAGAAGAACTCCCCCGTCTCGTCGTCGAGCAGGAACTCGACGGTGCCCGCCGACTCGTAGCCGAGCTCGCGCGCGAGACGCAGCGCGGCCTCACCCATGGTCGTGCGAAGCGCCTCGTCCACCCGGGGCGAGGGCGACTCTTCGATGATCTTCTGGTGGCGTCGCTGGATCGAGCACTCGCGCTCGCCCAGGTGGATCACGCTGCCGTGCGCGTCTCCGAGGATCTGGATCTCCACGTGGCGGGCGCGCGAGACGTAGCGCTCGAGAAAGACGCGGTCGTCGCCGAACCCGCCGAGTGCTTCGCGTCGGGCGGCGGCCAGCGACTCTTCGAGTTCGCCAGGCGACGTGACCACGCGCATGCCCTTGCCGCCGCCGCCGGCGGCCGCCTTCACCAGCAGCGGGTAGCCCACGCTGTCGGCCGCGGCGGGGTCTTCGCTCCCGGGGAGGATCGGCACCTGCGCCTTCTCGGCGAGGGCCTTGGCGGCGATCTTGTCGCCCATCTGTTCGATGGCCTCGGGCGAAGGCCCCACCCAGGCGATGCCCGCCGCCGAGACATCTCGCGCGAAGGCCGCGTTCTCGGACAGGAACCCGTACCCGGGGTGGATGGCGCCGGCGCCCGTCGCGCGCGCCGCGTCGAGGATGGCGGCGCCGTCGAGGTACCCCCCTTCCAGACGGACGGCCTCGTCGGCATCGTGCACGAAGGGTGCATCGGCATCGGCATCGACGTAGACGGCCACCGCACGAAGCCCCATGGCATGAGTGCTGCGGATGATGCGGCAGGCGATCTCGCCGCGGTTCGCGATGAGAACGGTGGAGAAGCTCACAGTCGAAAGACTCCGTAGCCCTTGGCGCCCTCGATGGGCTTGTTGCGCACGACCGACAGGCAGATGCCCAGGGCGGTGCGAGTGTCGCGCGGGTCGAGGATGCCGTCGTCGCTGATGGCACCACTGGCTTCGAGTGCGACCGACCCCTGCTCCTGGGCCTCCTCCACCGCCGCGCGAATCTGGGCATCGGCCTCTTCGTCGAAGGGCTCGCCCTTTCGCGCAGCCTGGCCGCGCCGCACGATCGACATCACACCGGCGATCTGCTTGCCGCCCATGACGGCGATCTTGGCGCTCGGCCAGATGAACGTGAAGCGGTTGTTGAAGGCGCGACCCGACATGGCATAGGTGCCGGCGCCGTAGGACGCGCCGACGATCACGGTCATGTGGGGCACGGTCGAGTTCGTGACGGCGTTGATGAGCTGTGAGCCCTTCTTGATGATGCCCGCCTCCTCGAAGTCCTTGCCCACGATGAACCCGGTCAGGTTCTGGAAGAAGAGCAACGGCATGTCGATCTGGTTGCAGAGCTGCACGAAGTGGGCGGCCTTCTCCGCCGACTCCGGGTAGATGACGCCGTTGTTGCCGAGGATGCCCACCGGGTAGCCGTGGATCGAGCCGAAGCCGCAGACCATGGTCGGGCCGTAGCGCGGCTTGAACTCCTCGAAGCGCGAGCCGTCGACGATGCGCCCGATCACGTCCCGGATCTCGACGGGCCGGCGCAGCTCGGGGTCGATGATGCCCAGCAGCTCTTCGGGGTCGAGCGCCGGCGGGTCGGCGCGCAGCGACGGCGCGGGGCCGGGCTTTCGCCAGTTCAGGTGAGAGACGATCTCGCGGCACAGGCGCAGCGCGTCGGGCTCGTCTTCGGCGAGGTACTCGCCCAGGCCCGACACGTCGGCATGCATCTGCGCCCCGCCCAGTGACTCGTCGTCGCTGTCCTCGCCGGTGGCCATCTTCACCAGCGGCGGCCCCGCCAGGAAGATCTTCGACTGCTGCTTGATGACGACGTTGTAGTCGCTGAGGCCCGGCTGGTAGGCGCCGCCCGCCGTGGACGAGCCGAACACCACGCAGACCGTCGGGATCTCGAGCTTGCTGAGCTCGATCATTTCGTAGAAGAACCGCCCGCTCTCGGCGAAGTGCTCGATGCGCGTACTGACGGGCGAGCTGGGCTCGTCCTGGTCCTTCTTGCGCGAGGCACCCCGCATGCGCAGGTCGGCGCCCGCCGACTCGACGAAGCTCACGTAGGGCATGTGGTTGTCGCGGGCGATCTCGAGCGCGCGCATCCATTTCTTGGACACGTAGGGGGTGAGCGCCCCGCCGAGCACGGTGGGATCGTTGGCGAAGATCACGCACTCGACCCCGGCGATGACGCCGATGCCGAGCACCGCGCCGCCGCCGATGGTGTACGACGAGTTGTAGGCCGCGAGCGAACTGATCTCGAGGAAGGGGCTGTCGGGATCGAGTGCCAGGGCGATGCGTTCGCGCACGGGCAGCTTGCCGCGCTTGGCCAGTCGCTCGTGGTGGTGCGCGCCGCCTCCCTGCTCGGCCTCGTCCAGCAGCGACTCGATCTCTTCGAGCCGCTTCAGCATCTCCTCCCGGTTCTCGGCAAACTCGGGGCTGCGCGGGTCCAGGCTCGAGCGGAGCGGCGGGGCCAGCAGCGCCGGTACGGTGGGGGTCGCGGTCATGGCACTCCTCGGATCGCACACCGTCGTCGCCGACGCGGAACGCCGTCGGGCCAGGCGGTTGCACACAGGTAACAGCTACGGTAATCACGAGCAACTGATATTTCCCTCTCCGTCGGTGGGCTCGCGCCGCGGACCGGATGGGGGCGGAGGGTGCGATGGGCGAGGTCCGGATCGAGGAGGCCCTTGGGGTCCTCACCGTCACCCTGGCGGACATCGAGAGCCGCAACGCGCTGGGCGCCCCGGTGGTGAACGGCCTGTACGACGCGATCACCCGCGCAGACGCCGACCCCAAGGTGCGCGCCGTCGTCGTGACCAACGAGGGCACCACCTTCTGTGCCGGGGCCAACCTGAAGCAGCAGTCGGGCGCCGAACAGGGCGGAGCGCCCAAGATCGGCCTCGACGCACTGCTCGTCATGATCCAGTCGTCGACCACGCCGATCGTGGGCAAGATTCGTGGCCACGTGGTCGGGGGCGGCAACGGGCTGGCGGCGGCACTCGACATCGCGATCGCCCAGGACGACGTGAAGTTCGGGTTCACCGAGGTCCGGCTCGGCGTGGCGCCCGCCATCATCTCGGTGGTGTGCTTGCCGAAGATGCGGCGCGGCGAAGCCATGGAGGCCTTTCTGCGCGGCAACCGATTCTCGGCAGCGAAGGCCGCCGAATACGGACTCATCAGCCGCGCGGTCCCGGCCGCGGAGCTCGACGCGGCCGTCGATGAGGTGGTGGCCGACCTGTGCAAGGGCGGCCCCGAGGCGCTCGGCCACGCCAAGCGGCTCGTGTACGACGTGCCCGCCCTGCCCCAGCAAGAGGCGTTCTCCCACACGGCCGAGTTGTCGGCCCGGCTGTTCCGAAGCGACGAGGCCGCCGCTGGCATGCGCGCCTTCCTGAAGCGCGAGAAAGCTCCGTGGGCGGACGACGCATGAGCGCCTGGGCGGACGACGCATGAGCGCCTGGGCGGACGACGCATGAGCCGCTCGATCAGCGGCGACTTCCGCGACGAGGTGGACGAGTTCCACGCCTTTCTCGAGACGCTCGCGCCGGACGACTGGAACCGCGAAACCGCCTTCATGGGTTGGACGCCCTGGGACGTGGTGGCGCACCTGCACTACTTCGACCACGTCTCGCGCATGGCCCTCGAAGGCGAGGCGGCCTTCGCGCCCGATCGCGAGATCGTGCTGCAGGCGGTCCGGACCGGACGCACGAACCAGCAGCTCGCCCGCGAACGCTACGGCGAGCTCGATGCCAAGGGCATGCTCTCGGCGTGGCGCGAGACGGCCCACGAGCTGGCCGAGACGCTGGGCGCCTGCGAGCCCAAGCGACGTCTACCCTGGTTCGGCCCCGACATGGGCGTGCCCATGTTCACGACGGCGCGCTACATGGAGACGTGGGCCCACGCCCAGGAGGTCTACGACCTCATGGGCGCGGCGCGCACGCACAGTGACCGCATCCGACACGTGGCGACCATCGGCGTGAAGACCTTCGGCTGGACGTTCGTGAACCGCGGGCTCGACGTGCCGGGCCCGCCTCCCTACGTGCGCATCGTCGCACCGTCGGGCGCCGTGTGGGAGTGGAACGAGCCCAGCGACCGGGACTTCGTTCGCGGCGACGCGGTGGACTTCTGTCAGGTGGTCACCCAGGGACGCAACGTCGCCGACACCGCCCTCGAGGTGGTGGGCCCGGTGGCGAGCGCCTGGATGCCCATCGCCCAGTGCTTTGCCGGCGGGCCGGTCGACCCGCCCGCCCCGGGCACACGCGGGCCCAACGGCTAGAGCGGAGGAGGACCCATGGATCTCGAGTTCGACGAGCGGTACGACGGCTTCCGCCAGGAGGTGCGCGGCTTTCTCGAGAACCACCAGGCGCCGAAGCGCGATGACGCGGGCGAACTGCGGGGCGCCGACCGCCGGGCCTGGCTCTCGCTCCTGATCGAGCACGGCTACTGGGCGCGCACCATCCCCAAGGAGTACGGCGGCTACGGGGCCGAGCCCGACCTGCTCGAGACGGTCATCCTCGACGAGGAGTTCACCCGCGCGAACGCGCCGCGGGGGACGAACCTGCAGGGCACGTCGATGCTCGTCCCCACGCTGCTCGCCCACGGCACCGAGGAACAGAAGCAGCGCTGGGTCGGCCCGACCCTGCGCGGTGAAGTCACCTGGTGCCAGGGCTACTCCGAGCCGGGCTCGGGCAGCGATCTCGCGAGCCTGCAGACGCGCGCAGTCGAGGACGGCGACGACTTCCTGATCAGCGGCCAGAAGATCTGGACGAGCACCGCGGACAAGGCACAGATGTGCTTCATCCTGGTGCGCACCGAACCGGACGCCAAGAAGCACGAAGGCATCAGCTACGTGCTCATGCCCATGGATACGCCGGGCATCGAGGTGCAGCCGCTCGAGACCATGTCGGGCAGCATCGGCGAGAACTCGTTCAACCAGGTCTTCCTCACGGACGTGCGCGTGCCGCGCGCCAACGTGGTGGGCCAGCGCGGAGAGGGCTGGAAGATCGCCAACACCACGCTGAAGCACGAACGGGCCTCGCTCAACGACAACGCCGTGGGCACCTTCGAGCGCCTGGTCCGCCTGATGAACCGCGAGACCCAGCAGGGCGTGCCGGCCATGGCGAGTCCCGTCTTCCGCGACCGGCTGATGAAGCTCCAGGCCCGGGCGCTCACCATGAAGCACCACAGCATGCGCATGCTCACGTGCTCGCTCAAGGGCGAGTCGCCCGGGGTGGCAGGGCTGGTCGTGAAGCTCCAGAACTGCCAGCTCAGCTTCGACATGGCCGACCTGGCATTCGACGTGATGGGTGAGCTCGGGTCGCTCTACGACCATGCGAAGTACGAGCGCGAGCGCGGCTGGTGGCAGGCGTTCTCGTTTCTCGCGCTGGGGCTGATCATCGGCGGCGGGACCGCGCAGATCCAGAAGAACATCATTGCCGAACGCGGCCTGGGCCTGCCCCGCGAGCCCAAGCCGGCGAAGGCTTGAGGCGACCATGGACTTCGGACTCTCCGAGGATCAGCAGCTACTCGACCAGACCGTGCGCGGCTTTCTCGCCGAGCAGGTGCCGATCGAACGCGTTCGCGAGCTGCGCGAGCAGGGCTGCCCCAACGACCGCGGCCTCTGGCGCGCGCTGGCCGAGCTGGGCCTCACCGGCATCCTGGTGCCCGAGGCCCAGGGCGGGAGCGCGCTCGGCCTGCTCGACGCTGCGCTGGTGAGCCAGGCGCTGGGGCACGCGGCGACACCGGCCCCGTTTCTGAGTTCGGCCGTCATGGCCACCGTGGCCTTGCGCGCCAGTGGCGGAGCCCAGGCCGAGCCCTGGCTGGCAGGCATCGCCTCGGGCGAGCAGGTGGTGGGTGTGGCGGCCACCGAACGGTTCTCGGTGCGCGAGGAGGCCGGCCTCACACTCGACGGGGGCCGCATCTCGGGCAAGTCCTTGATGGCGCTCGACGCCTTCGGTGCCGACGCCGTACTGCTCGCGGTCGATGCCGACACCCTCGCGGTGGTGCGCACCGATGCGCCGGGGGTCTCGATCGAGCGGCTCGCCACGGTGGACGCCACGCGCTGCACCGCCGAGGTCGCCCTGTCGAATGCCGAAGCGGCAGCCGTCTTCGAGGGCGCGGGGGCTGCCATCACCCGCATGCTGGATGCCGGCCGCATCGCCCTGGCGGCCGACACGCTTGGCGCCTGCGAGTCGATGGTCGAGCAGGCCGTCGCCTACGCCAAGCAGCGCAAGCAGTTCGACCGGCTCATTGGCTCGTTCCAGGCCGTGAAACACATGTGCTCCGAGATGATCGCCGAGGTCGAGCCCGCGCGATCGCTGCTCTGGTACGCCGCGCACAGCTTCGACGCGCTGCCCGACGAGGCGCCGCTGATGGCATGCCACGCGCTCGCCCACATTGCCGAGATCGGCCGCGAGATCGCGAGCGTGTCCACCCAGGTCCACGGCGGCATCGGCTGGACCGACGAGCAGAACCTGCATTTCTGGTTCAAGCGCATCGCCAACTCGCGGCACCTGCTCGGGGGCCCCGAGCACCTGCGCGCGCGCGCGGCCGAGATCCAGGGCTTCGCCCCGGCCGCCTGATCCCAGGCGACCGGGCTCATCACCAAGGAGACGCCATGCGGACCCCGCTCGCCGAAGAACTCGGCCTCGAGTTCCCGATCTTTGCCTTCACCCACTGCCGCGACGTGGCCGCCGCCGTCTCGAAGGCGGGCGGGCTCGGCGTGCTCGGTGTCGCGGGCCACTCGCCCAAGGGCCTGCGCCAGGAGCTCGAGTGGATCGAGAACGAGATCGGCGACAAGCCCTACGGCGTCGATCTCCTGCTACCGGCGAACTTCGCGGGCAGCGACCGAGGCGGGTTCGACGCCAGCCAGCTCGACGAGCGCATCCCCGAGGAGCACAAGCAGTTCCTCGATCGCCTGCTCGACGAGCACGAGGTGCCGCCGCTGCCGGCCGACGTCGAGCTCGCCCCGGAATTCTCCGTCGGTTACGAGAAGCAGCGCGACGTGATCGAGCTGGCGTTCGAGCACCGCATCAGCCTGATCGCATCGGCGCTCGGCCCGCCGCCCGAGTGGATGATCACCGAAGGCCGCAAGCGCGGCGTGAAGGTCGCGGCGCTGGCCGGCACGGTGGAACACGCGCGTCGGCACGTCGAAGCCGGCGTCGACCTGGTCGTGGCCCAGGGCTACGAGGCGGGGGGCCACACCGGCACGGTCTCGACCCTGGTGCTGATCCCCGAAGTCGTCGATGCCGTGAGCCCGGTACCGGTGGTCGCCGCCGGCGGCATCGGCAATGGCCGGCAGGTCACCGCCGCGCTGGCACTCGGCGCCCAGGGCGTCTGGTGTGGCTCGGTGTGGCTCACCACCGAGGAGGCCGAGACGCACCCGGTGGTGAAGGAGAAGTTCCTCCACGCGACGTCGAGCGACACGGTGCGAAGCCGCTCGCTCACGGGCAAGCCGGCTCGCCAGCTGCGCAGCGCATGGACCGACGCGTGGGAAGACGCCTCGAACCCCGACCCGCTGCCCATGCCGCTCCAGCCCCGACTGGTGCGAGAAGCCCAGGCGCGCATCAGCCGCACGGCGCACAACAACAAGGGGTCGGAGCAGCTCTCCAACTATTTCGTGGGGCAGATCGTGGGTTCGATGAACCATGTGAAGTCGGTGCGAACCGTGATGGAGGAGTTCGCCGTCGAGTACGCCGACACCATGGAGCGCCTGGAAGGCCTCACGGGGGAATGAGCATGACGAGAACCCGACCGGGGGCATGGATCGCATGGGCCGTACTGCTCGCGTCACTCGCCTGCGAGCGACCCACGGTGGGCGTGACCGATGAAGAGCCGAGCCCGGCGGGTGGGTTTGCCAGCGGCCCGGTGTTCGAAGCGGACGACGCCACGCTTCGAACCCGCCCCCCCGCGGCCGTGGGTCGGCAGGCGTGGTTCGGCGACCTCCACGTCCACACCGCCTACTCCTTCGACGCCTATGCGTTCGGGACCACCGCGTCGCCACGCGACGCGTACCGGTACGCACGGGGCGAGGCCATTGCCCACCCGGCCGGCTTCGACGTGCAGCTGCGCGAGCCCCTCGATTTCTATGCCGTCACCGACCACGCCATGTTCCTCGGCGTCGTGAAGGAGGCCGCCGATACGTCGAGTGCGTTCTCGCGCCACCCGATGGCCGAACCGCTGCACGACCTGAACGACGAGGGCAACCGGGGGCTGCTGTCCCTGCCGAAGCGCCTGCGGGCCTTCGGCACGTTTCTTCCCCAGGCGCTCCAGGGGCTTCGGGACGGCTCCCTCGATCGGGAAGAGGTGCTCGACATCACCCGCAACGCCTGGCGCGACACGATCGACGCGGCGGACCAGTACTACGAGCCGGGGCGCTTCACGACCTTCGTCGGCTACGAGTACACGTCCTCCACCGACGAGCGCGGCAACCTGCACCGCAACGTGATCTTCGAGAGCAGCGAAGAGCTGCCCACCGTCCCCTTCTCGCGCTTCCACTCCCAGAACCCCGAGGGCCTCTGGGATTGGATGGACGGCCTGCGCGCGCGCGGCATCGAGAGCCTCGCGATCCCGCACAACTCGAACGGTTCGAACGGCTCGATGTTCGAGAGGGTCGACTGGGAGGGCCGACCCATCGACGATGCCTACGCCAACCGACGGCTGCGCAACGAACCGCTCGTCGAGATCACCCAGGTGAAGGGCACCTCGGAGACCCACCCCTCCCTCTCGCCCGAAGACGAGTGGGCCGCCTTCGAGATCACGCCCTACCGCGTCGCGACCATGCTGCCGAGCAAGCCCCCGGGCAGCTACGTGCGGGACGCCCTGCGCCGCGGGCTCGAACTCGAGGCCGGCGACAGCGGGAACCCCTACGACTTCGGCTTCGTCGGCGCGAGCGACACGCACACCGGCGCCATCTCGGACGACGAGGCCAACTTCTTCTCCAAGGTGGGGCTGCTCGACGCGACCCCCGAGCTGCGCGGCTCGGTTCCGCTCGGTTTCCTGCTTCGCACCGGCATGCGCCTGGTGGGCCCCGATGCCCTCGTCGAGGTGGGCGGCCGCACCTACCTGCGCAGCGCCACCAATACCTACGGCGCATCGGGCGTGACGGGCGTGTGGGCCGAAGAGAACACCCGCGAGTCGATCTACGCGGCGTTCCGGCGCAAGGAGACCTTCGCCACCTCGGGGCCGCGCATGCGCGTGCGGCTGTTCGCCGGGCGGGGGTTCGAGAGCGACCTGTTGACGACACCCGACGGACTGGCGAGCGCCTACGCCCAGGGCGTCCCCATGGGCGGCGCGTGGCACACGGCGGCGCGCGGGGGCGCACCCCAGTTCGCAGTCTGGGCCCAGGCCGACCCTGCCGGCACCAAGATCCAGCGCGTCCAGATCATCAAGGGCTGGGTCGAGGCAGGCGATTCCCGCGAACGTGTCTACGACGTCGCCTGCTCCGACGGGCTCGAGGTCGATCCGGCCACCCATCGCTGCCCCGACAACGGCGCGCGCGTCGATCCGGCAACCTGCGCAATCCTGGCCGGCCCAGGCGCATCTCATCTCGAAACGGTCTGGCAGGACCCCGACTTCGATCCCACCGAGCGCGCCTTCTACTACGTCCGCGTGCTCGAGAACCCGACCTGCCGCTGGTCGACCTGGGACGCACTTCGCGAAGGCGTCGCACCCCATCCCGAGCTTCCGCTCACGATCCAGGAGCGCGCGTGGTCCTCTCCGATCCAGGTGCACCCGCAGTAGCACGCCTTCCAGCTCGAGCGGGCCTCCTGGGCTCAGCGGCCGCGAAAGCTCGGGGCGCGCTTCTCGACGAATGCGCGCACCGCCTCTCGGTGGTCCTCGGTCTGGGCACTGGCCACGGTGCCGGCGGCCTCGTGCGCCAGGCAGGTCTCGAGGCCCTCTCGCTCGGCCCGGTCGAGATTGCGCTTCATCTGCGCGTAGGCCACCGACGGGCCGGCGGCCAGCCTGCGCGCCAGGGCGAGGGTCTCGTCCATCAGGTCGGCATCGGGCACGACGCGGTTGGCGATGCCGAGCGCGAGACAGGTCTCGGCATCCACGCGGTCGGCGATGAAGAAGAGCTCGCGGGCCTTGGCCTGCCCCACCAGATGCGGCAGGAAGAAGCTGGCGCCGTAGTCGCCCGAGAGCCCCACGTTGGCGAACCCGGTGGTGACGAACGCGGACTGCGCGAAGATGCGCAGGTCACAGGCGAGCGCGATCGAGAAGCCCGCTCCGGCCGCCGGTCCAGGAAGCGCCGCGATCGTGGGCTGCGGCAGGGCATGCAGCGCGCCGGTGAGCGCCCGCTGGCGTTCGGTGAGATCGGCGACGATCCCTTCCACGGTCGTGGGCCGGTCGGTGCGGGCGGCACCCTGCCCGCCCATCCCCTTCACGTCGCCCCCGGCGCAGAAGGCGCTGCCGGCTCCGGTCAGCACTACGCAACGCGCATCCGGCAGATCGGGCAGTCGCGCGAACATCGCGCGCAACGCCGGGCTCAGCGTGTCGGACAGCGCATTGCGTGCATGCGGGCGGTTCAAGGTGAGGAGCACCACGCCCTCCTCGAGCGTCGCCAGCAGCTCGTCGGTACCCGTATCGAGCTCGACCGCCACTAGAGGCCCCGCTTGTCGATGCGCGTCGCGGCCAGGTCGGCCACGCGCTCGCAGGAGAGTTGTTCCATCACCTGGCGCAGCTGGGTCTCGAGCATCGTCATGGTGTGGTGGGCACCGCGGGCACCGAGCGCCGCCACGCCGTACATGAAGGGCCGCCCCATGAACGCAAACTGCGCACCCGAGGCCAGCACCCGCGCCAGGTCCGGGCCCGAGCGGATGCCGCCGTCCACCATCAGGGTGGTGCGGTCGCCCAGCGGCGCGATCTCTTCGAGGGACCGGATCGAAGACGGTCCGGCATCGAGCTGGCGCCCCCCATGGTTCGAGACCCAGAGGCCGTCGAAGCCGAGCTCGTGGGCCAGCACCGCGTCCTCGGCACAGGCCACGCCCTTGAGCACGAGCTTGCCGGGCCAGAGGTCACGAATGCGCGCGATGCGCTCGCGGTCGAGGCGCCCGGAGAAGGTGGCGTCCATGAACGCGCCGAGCCGCGCAAGGTCGAGCCCCGGCGGCGTGTAGGGCCGCAGGCTCTCGAAGCCGGGGCGACCCGCACGCAGGGTGGCCAGCGCCCAGGCCGGCCGCGCCATGATCTGGAGGACGTTGCGCAGCGTCATCCGCGGCGGCAGCCCGAGCCCGTTGCGGATGTCGCGGGGGCGATAGCCGAAGGTGGGCACGTCGCAGAGCACCACCAGCACCGAGAGCCCCGCTGCCTCGGCGCGGCGCAGCAGATCGTCCCGGAGGCCGTCCTCGGTGGGGTGGTAGAGCTGGAACCACGCCCTGCCCTCGGACACCTCGGCGATCGTCTCGATGCTGGCCGTCGAGACCGTGCTCAGCACGAACGGCACGTTGTGTTCGCGCGCCGCGCGGGCCAGCAGTTCGGGCGCGCCGGGCCACACGAGCCCCTGCAGCCCGATGGGCGCCACCCCGAAGGGGGCATCGTACACGTGACCCAGCAGCTCGGTGCGCAGGTCGGCCCCGGCATAGCGACCCAGGTAGCGCGGCCGGAGCGTGACCTCGCGGATCTCGTCGGTGTTGCGGCGGAGGTTCACGTCCTCGTTGCAGCCGCCGTCGAGATACTCGAACGCGAACCGCGGAATGCGCCGCCGCGCACCGGCGCGCAGGTCGTCGGTCGTCGGGTAACGCGGGTCGATGGCCTCGGACACGGCTCCCAAGGTAGTCCACACCGGGTAGCGGATCGCCGGGTGCGGGCGGGCCGGGGCGGCCCCCCTGCGAGTTCGGCGGCAGTCATCCCGAGCCTCGACCGCTAGGCTCGTCGCAAGGGTCGACCCGCCCTCTGCGTGCGACCCTGCCAGCGACCGAAACCCCGGACCCTTCGAAATGGAGCCCCCATGCCCAACTTCAGCGAGATCCCGTGGATCGCCGAGCACATCAAACTCTACGAGACCGACCCCGAGAAGGCGCACATGTGGGACTCGACCCCGCTCGGCGGCCCCGGCCTGCTGCCGACCCTGCTGCTGACGACCGTGGGCCGCAAGTCCGGTGAGCCGCGGGCGCTCCCGCTGATCTATGGCCCTGCCGGCGACGGCTACGTGGTGATCGCCTCGAAGGGGGGCATGCCGAACCACCCGCTGTGGTTCCGCAACCTCGAGGCCCAGCCGGAGTGCGACGTCCAGGTCGGCGCCAAGAAGCTGCGCGCCCGCGCCCGGGTCGCCGAGGGCGAGGAGCGGGAGACGATCTGGAAGCAGATGGTCGAAATCTACCCGCCCTACACCGACTACCAGAAGGCCACGGAACGGACGATCCCCGTGGTGGTGCTCGACCCGATCGGCTGAGGTGGCCCGGCGGGGCCACGCGCTGGGCTAGCCCAGCGCCTCGCGCGCTGCGTGCGCGGCGAACACGATCAGCGGAGCACGCAGATCGCCCTCGCCGAGCATGCGGTTCATGGCGTAGGCGACGCTCATCCGGTTCTCGACGTCGACGACGCACATCGAACCGCCCCAGCCCGCCCACCAGAGGGTGTGGTCGTTGCGGCCCAGCGGCGTGGATGGGCAGTGCAGGCCGAACCCCATGCCCATCTTGAAGTCGCGGCCGGTCATCTGATCGCGCCCCTCGGCCTGCACCTCGAATGCACGCGCCACCGTGGCGGGCGACAAGAGGCGCCGCCCGCCGAGCGAACCTTCGTTCGCGAGCGTGCTCATGACCTGGGCCACCGAGCGGGCGTGGCCGTGCCCTCCCGACGCCGGCAGCTCTGCGCGCCGCCACGCGCTGGTGTTTACCAGGCCGGCGCTCCGGCTCCCGCTCGGGCTCTCGAGCCCACGCAACGTCGGGTCGTCGGGTCGGTTCGGCTTGGCGTGCAGCGTGGCGACATCGGCCACACGCGCGAAAGCGGCGTCGTCGAGACCCATGTGGAAGTCGACCCCGCACGGTTCGGCGACCTCTTCGCGGAAGAACCGCCCGATGCTGCGCCCATCCGCACGGCGGACGAGCTCGGCGAGCAGGAATCCCTGGGTCTCCGCGTGATAGGCGAGCACCTCGCCGGGCGCGAAGCGCGGCGCCTGCGCAGCGAGACGCGCGCAGCAGGCGGCCTCGTCGAAGAAGGCGAGGTCGTCGACCGGCTCGTCGAAGACGGGAAGCCCGGCCGTATGACCGAGCACGTGGCGCACCAGCACGCGCTCCTTGCCGGCGGCTGCGAACTCGGGCCAGGTCTCGGCCACCGGCGCATCCACCGAGAGCGCGCCCCGGTCGTGGAGCATCAGCACGCAGAGTGCGGCCACCATCTTGGTGGTGGACCAGACGTTCACCAGCGTGTCGCGCTCCCAGGGAAGCCGGCGGGCGAGATCCCGGTGACCCGCCCACAGATCGACCACCGGCTCCCCGTCGAGCCAGACGGCACAGCACGCCCCGAGGTCGCCCTGTTCGAAATGGGACTCGAACACGCGGCGGACACCTTCGAAGCCCGCCGCACAGTGGCCGTGGAGGGGGACCGGCAATGCGAAGCCCGCTAGTCGAGGACCCGCAGGCCCGTGGCCAGGACGCCCACCTCGCGCACCGGGCCGTCCACGTCGACCGCGGTGCCGGACTCCTCGGCGTAGTGACGGGCCTGTGCCTCCGAGAGGGTCTTCGCCTCGACCCGGCCCTCGACCAACGCGGTGCGGCCGCGAATGTCCTTCGGCACGAAGAATCCGTAGTCGGCGAAGCGGACCCGTACGAACTGGGCGCCGTCGGCGAGCACCGTCCAGCAACCCTTCTTCTGGCAGACGTCGGTCACGCGGCCGCGCAGCAGCACGGGCCGATCGGCGTAGGCGTCGGGATCGGCCGCAGCGACAGACACGGGGACCACCTCGCGCAGGGTGATCCCGGCACCGAAGTCACGGCCCTCGGGCAGGTCTTGCTCACCCAGGGCGGCCGTCGCGATCGCCAGCCCCGACCACGACACGGCGATCATGAGCGCGCCGCGGACGCTAGATCGCATCGATGATCTCGTTGAAGGTGGCGCTGGGGCGCATGGCCCGCTCGGCCAGGGCCGGGTCGGGGCGGTAGTAGCCGCCGATGTCCTGGGGCGGGCCCTGGGCCTCGTTCAGCTCGGAGACGATCCGCTCTTCAGCCTCCGCGAGGGCGGCTGCCACGGGCGCGAACCGCTCGGCGAGCGCCGCGTCACGGGTCTGCGCCGCGAGCGCCTGGGCCCAGTAGAGCGCCAGGTAGAACTGGCTGCCCCGGTTGTCGAGCTCGTGCACCTTGCGGCTCGGGGCCTTGCGATGGAGCAGCAGCTGGCCGGTGGCCTCGTCCAGCGTCTCGCCCAGCAGGCGCGCGCCGGTGTTGTCCCAGTGTTCGCCCAGGTGATCGAGTGAAGCGGCCAGCGCCAGGAACTCGCCCAGCGAGTCCCAGCGCAGGTGGCCCTCGGCCTCGAACTGCTGCACGTGCTTGGGCGCCGAGCCGCCGGCGCCGGTCTCGAAGAGCCCGCCGCCGTTCATGAGCGGCACGATCGAGAGCATCTTCGCGCTGGTTCCGATCTCGAGAATCGGAAACAGGTCGGTGAGGTAGTCGCGCAGGACGTTCCCCGTGACCGAGATGGTGTCTTCGCCGCGGCGGATGCGTTCGAGCGAAAAGCGGGTGGCATCCGCCGGGGCCAGCACACGGATGTCGAGCCCCGCCGTGTCGTGCTCGGCGAGGTAGGCCTCGACCTTGGCGACGAGCTGGGCGTCGTGGGCGCGGTCGTGGTCGAGCCAGAACACCGCCGGGGCGCCCGTGGCCCGCGCGCGCGCGACGGCGAGCTTGACCCAGTCGCGCACGGCCACGTCCTTGACCTGGCAGGCGCGCCAGATGTCGCCCTGCTCCACCGCGTGTTCGAGCCGCACCGCGCCTTCGGCATCGACCACACGCACCACGCCGGCGGACGCGATCTCGAAGGTCTTGTCGTGCGAGCCGTACTCTTCGGCCTTCTGCGCCATCAAGCCCACGTTCGGCACGCTGCCCATGGTGGCGGGGTCGTACGCTCCGTGCTGCTGGCAGTCTTCGACCACCGCCTGGTAGACCGGGGCGTAGCTGCTGTCGGGGATGACCGCCTTGCAGTCCTGGAGCTCGCCCTCGGCATTCCACATGCGGCCCGAGTCGCGAATCATGGGCGGCATCGACGCGTCGATGATGATGTCACTCGGCACGTGCAGGTTCGTGATGCCACGATTCGAGTCGACCATCGCCAGCGGCGGGCCCGCCGCGTAGGCGGCCTCGATGTCGGCCTCGATCGCTTGGCGCTGGGCCTCGGGCAGGCTCGCGACCTTTTCGAGCAGGTCGCCGAAGCCGTTGTTGACGTCGACGCCCAGTCCCTCCAGCGTGTCGGCGTGACGCTCGAACACGGGCGCGAAGAACGCGCGCACCGCGTGGCCGAAGATGATCGGGTCGGAGACCTTCATCATCGTCGCCTTCATGTGCAGCGAGAAGAGCACGCCGCGGGCCTTGGCGTCGACGACCTGCTCCTTCAGAAAGGCCTCCAGGGCGCCGCGGCTCATGAAGGTGGCATCCATCACCTCGCCCGCCTGGAGCGCGATCCCCTCCTTCAGCACCACCACGGTGCCGTCGGCAGACTCGTGCTCGATGCGTACGGTCGTCGGCTCCCCTGCGGTGAACGACTTCTCGTTGTGCCGGAAGTCGCCCGCGCCCATCGTCGAGACATGCGTGCCCGATTCGTCCGGCCAGACGCCCATGCGGTGGGGGTTCTGGCGTGCGTACTCCTTCACGGCCCGAGGCGCCCGGCGGTCGGAGTTGCCCTCGCGCAGCACCGGGTTCACCGCGCTGCCCTTCACGCGGTCGTAGCGCGCCTGAATCTCGCGCTCGGCATCGTCCGCCGGCTCTTCGGGGTAGTCCGGCAGCTCGAAACCCTTGGCCTGCAGCTCGGCGATGGCCGCCTTCATCTGCGGGATCGAGGCGCTCACGTTGGGCAGCTTGATCACGTTGGCCTCGGGCGTCTTGACCAGGGCGCCCAGCTCGGCGAGGCCGTCGGCCACGCGCTGCGCCTCGGGAAGCCGATCGGCGAACGCGGCCAGGATGCGGCCGGCCAACGAGATGTCGCGTGTCTCGACCGGCACACCGGTCGCCCCGGCGAAGGCGCGGATGACGGGCAGGAAGGCGTGCGTGGCCAACGCCGGCGCCTCGTCGGTCCAGGTGTAGATGATCGGCGGGGACTGGCTCATGGGCCCTCCTGGACGCTGGCACCCGCCCGGCGAGCCCGTGGGCCGGCCCGGGCGTTCGGCGAGATTCGACCGGCCCGGGGGTTCTACCAGAATGGGCGGGGCGACTCCACGGCCGGCGGTAGGGGGTATCCTCCCCAGGCGCCCCGGCGGGAGTCCCATGCACCCGATCACCGTCCGAAAGATGGCCTTCGACATCCCCACCGCCGGGGACTTCGCCCCGAAGTACCTCGCCGACAGCGCCTTCGCCTCGTACATGACGACGGGGCTCTCGCTGTACGTGCACTGGCTCGAGCCCTTCATCGTGAAGTCGTTTCGACGGGTCCTCGACCAGGTCGAGGACCCGGCCCTGCACGAAGAGATGGACCGCTTCTGCAAGCAGGAAGCCCACCACTACAGCCAACACCAGAAGTTCAACCAGCCCATCCTCGAGCAGGGCTACCCGGGGCTCGAAGAGCGGTTCGCGCGACTCAAGGCCGACTTCGACGGCTGGCTCGAGGACAAGGACGACCGCTGGCGGGTGGGCTTCGTGGAGGGGTTCGAGTCCTACACGACGAAGGCCGCCCTCGGGTCCCTGAAGAGCGGCGTCTTCGACCACCCGAAGACCGACCCGCGCTTCGGCGAGCTCTTCAAGTGGCACCTCATCGAAGAGGTCGAGCACCGCAACGTCGCATTCGACGTCTACGAATATCTCTACGGCGACAAGGCGTTCCGGGTGAAGATGTGCTGGATCGCGCAGTGGCACATCTGGAACTTCTCCATGGACTGCATGAAGATCATGTCGGCCTACGATGCCGAGCGCTTCGACGCGTCCTATCGCATCCGCCCGGTGACGCGGATGTTCGCCACCGCCATGGTGTTTCCGGTGTTCGCGTCGACCTACCTGCCGGGCTACACGCCCCACAAGCTTCGCGTGCCCGAGAAGGCAGCGGCGCTCTCCGCCGAGTACACCGCCAAGGCCCAGCAGGCGAGCTAGGCCAGGAGACCCGATGACCCGCCTCGGCTACCAGATCCCCAACTTCACCTACCCCGACACGCAGCCCCACGAGATCTACGACCGCGTGGTGGCGCAGGCGAAGGCGGCCGAGGCCTCGGGCTATGACCGCGTGATGGTGATGGACCACTTCTACCAGCTGCCGGGCATCGGTCGCCCCGACGAGCCGATGTTCGAGTGCTACACGATGCTCGCGGCGCTCGCGCAGCACACCGAGCGCGTACGCCTGTCGGCACTCGTCACGGGCAACACCTACCGCAACCCCGCGCTGCTGGCGAAGACGCTGACGACCCTCGACCACGTCTCCCACGGCCGGGCCACTCTGGGCATCGGTGCGGGCTGGTTCCAGGCCGAGCACGATGCGCTGGGGTTTCCGTTCGGCACCTTCGGCGAGCGCTTCGAGAAGCTCGAGGAAGCGCTCCAGATCATCGGCCCGATGCTGCGGGGCGAGCGTCCGACGCTCGACGGCAAGCACTACCAGGTCCAGGATGCGGTGAACTCGCCGCCGCCGGTCTCGCGCATCCCGATCATGATCGGCGGCCAGGGCGAGAAGAAGACGCTGCGCATGGTGGCGCAGTACGCGGACGAGTCGAACCTGACCGGTGAGGTCGCCGACATCCCGCGCAAGCTCGAGGCCCTCGAGAGGCACTGCCAGCGCTTGGGCCGCGATCGCAGCGAGATCACCGTGACCAAGCTGATGATGATCGTCGTCGCTCCGACCCTGGAAGAAGCCGAGGCCGACCTCGCAGCCATCGCCGGGGTGAAGGGCTGGAACGACGCCGTTCTCGAGCGGGTTCGCGAGCTGTTGATCTTCGGGGACGCCGATACCGTCGGCGAACGCATCAGCGAGGCGCTGGCCAAGGGCATCGATGGCATCACGGTGGACCTGCCGGTCAACGGTCACATCCTCGAACGCGTGGCGTTGCTGGGCGAGATCGCCCGAAAGGCACTGGGCTGAGGGCCATCTCCGCCGCGAACCCCGCCGCTCGCACACGCGCCCTGCTGCTGGCGTTGCTGGCGATCGCCGCGACGGCCCAGCACGCGCGCGCGGCAGAGGCGCCGCGCACCGACGACATCGACCTGGCGGGTCACCTGCTCGACCCCTGGACGGGCGACCTGGACGCCATGATCGCGGACGGCTCGATCCGCGTACTGGTGACCTTCAGCCACACCAACTACTTCATCGTCGACGGCCGTCCGCGCGGGCTCAGCTATGAGATGGGGCAGGCCTTCGAGAAGTTCATTCGCGAGCGGTACGATGTGCCTCGAACGGGCTTCGACGTGGTCTACGTCCCGGTGGACCGCGACGAGTTGCTGCCGTTCCTGATCCAGGGCCGAGGCGATCTGGCCGTTGCGCTGCTGAGCGTCACCCCCGAACGTCAGAAGGTCGTCGACTTCTCGCCCCCACTCGGAACCGGCATCCGCGAGTTCGTGATCACGAACCGCGACGCGCCGCCGGTCGCGCAGCTAGAAGACCTGGCGGGACGCGAGCTCTGGGTCCACCGGTCGAGCAGCTACGCCGAGAACCTCGACCAGCTGGCCGGCCGGCTCGCCGCGTCCGGGCTGCCGCCCATGGACATCCACGAGATCGAAGATCATCTCGAAACCGAGGACGTCCTCGAGATGGTGAACGCGGGGCTGATCCCGGCGACGGTGGCAGACGGCCACCTGGCCGACCTGTGGACCCAGTTCTTCCCGAACCTGGTCGTGCACCGCGAGGCTCCTCTGGTCGAGGACGTGTCCATCGCCTGGGCGCACCGCAAGCAGAGCCCCCAGCTGGCCGCCGCCCTGGCGGCGTTCGTTCCGACCGTCCGCAAAGGCACACTGCTCGGGAACGTGCTCAGCAAGCGCTACCTCGGCACCAACAAGTGGGCCCGGCGCGCGGTCTCGAGCAGCGGGGAGCGCCGCTTCCACGACATGATCCACCTGTTCGAGACCTACGGCGACCGCTACGGCTTCTCGGAGCTGCTGCTGGCCGCGCAGGGCTACCAGGAATCCGGGCTGGACCAGAGCCGTCGCAGCCAGGCGGGCGCGATCGGTGTGATGCAGCTGCTTCCCACCACCGCGGCTTCGCCCGAAGTCGGCATCCCCGACATCGAGGTGCTCGACAACAACATCCACGCGGGCGCGAAGTACATGCGCTGGCTCGTCGACAAGCACTTCGACGAGCCGGGCCTCGATCCGCTGAATCGCCACCTCTTCGCCCTGGCCGCCTACAATGCCGGGCCCGGCCGCATCGGGCGCCTGCGCAAGGAGGCCGCCGAGCGCGGAATCGACCCGAATCGCTGGTTCAACCAGGTCGAGGTCGTGGTGGCGCAGCGGGTAGGCCGCGAACCGGTGCAGTATGTTCGCAACATCTTCAAGTACTACCTCGCCTACCAGCGCGTGACCGAGCGTGCGGCCCAGCGCGGCCAGACCGCGCGACCCAGCGAGACCGAAGCGGGAGCCACACCGTGATCACGAGACGACGCGTCTACCTGGAGCTGCGCGAAGGCCCCGCACCGGCCGCCAGCCAGGCGCTGGAGCGCGACGGCCACGCCGTGCTGCAGGGCGCGTTCGCGCCGGACGAGGTCGCCACCCTGCGGCAGGAGATCGAGCGGGTCTATGCGGAACTCGCTGCCGATGTGCGCAACCCGGGGCTGCCCGAAGAGCACCGCGAGGACTTCCGCTACGAGATGCTGAACCGCAGCGCGGCCTGCCAGGCCGTCGTCGGCGACCGCAGGCTCCTCGACGTGCTCGAGCCGTTGCTCGGCGAGGATTGCCACGTGATCGCGAACACGGCCTGGCGGAACCCGCCCCGCGAAGAGCATCGACACGGCGGCGGCCAGTGGCACATCGACGCGGGTCCGCACGTCCCGCGTCCGGCGGACGTACCCTGGGACGATCGCATCCCCTACCCCATCTTCGCCGTCGGCGTTCACGTGCTGCTCGAGGATTGCCCCGAGGCGTGCGGGCCGACGGGCGTGCTGCCCGGCAGCCACCGGTCGGGGCAGCACCCTCCCTTCGAGCGCATCGGCGACGCGTGCCTCACCTACGAAGGCCGGTCCGCCGTGCCCCTGACCGGGCGCGCCGGCGACGTGGCGCTCTTCGCCTCCGACGTGTGGCACCGGCGGCTACCGACCACGAGCGAGGACACCGGCCGCTTCTTCCTCCAGATCCACTACGGGCGCCGCGACATCGCCCAACGGCTGCGAACCACGCGCCAGGCGAACCAGCTGAGCGAGCAGGCCGCTGCCCGCGCCGAGGGCCGCCGCGGGCGCAGCGTCGTGGGCCTGCACGACCCGCTCTTCTACGACGGCTGAACCGCCAGCCGGCCCGGGGCGTACGCCTAGCCGGGCGGCCCCTCGTCGTACTGCGGCAGGTCGTCGGCGATCTCGTGCCAGGTCGATTTCGACCCGACGAAGATGTGCTCGCTGGGCCGCACCCCGGGGTCGTCGTCGAGCGAACCCATCGGCACGACGGCAATGCCACGGCCCTCGTCGACGCGCGGGACGGGGCCCCCGCAGTCCCCGCAGAACGACTGCGCGAAGAACCGTGCTTCCGGGACCCGGTAGGTCCGGACGCGATCGGCCCCGTGCTCGACCCGCAGGCCATCCACGGGCACCACCAGGTTGCTGGCGTGCAGCGCCCCGCGCGCCCGCCGGCAGCGGAGACAATGGCAGTGACGCGCGACGATCGGCTCGCCCGTGATCCGGAAGCGCACGTCTCCGCAAAGGCAGCTACCCCGCACGCCCTGGCCCGGCAGATCCGACGAGCAGGGGGTCTCGAACGCCGGTGCATCGATCCCGGGCGGATAGCGCTCGTGCTGCGGCGCGTCGTCTTCGATGGCGAACCACGGAGCCTTCGAGCCCACGAAGATATGGCCTTCGATGGACGAACCGGGCTCTCCCTCGAGCGACCCGGCAATGACCCAGACGAGTCCGATCTGGGAGACGCCCGGCGGAACGGGCGACCCGCAGCGCTCGCAGGAAAAGCGGGAGAGCGGCGATCCGGGTGACTGGTAGGCGATCGCCGCTCCCTCGCGGAGGCGAACCAGGTGCTCTGGGGCGACGGCCCCGACGGTCGAGTAGGCCGATCCTTGATGCTTGCGGCACATGCCGCAGTGACAGTGGTGCAGGAACTGCAGCGGCGCGTCCACGCGCCACACGTGGTCACCGCACAGGCAGCGGGCCTCGGGCATGACCGGTCTCCGATCGCGCGTACGCGCGAACCCGCGGGTTAGCGGGGGTCGGGAATCCAGCTCGAATGGAAGCCCGAAACGATGCGCCGCGGCACATGGATCTCGGCAAGCGGCTCACCCGCCACGTTCTGGGCGTCGAGGATGACCATGTAGCTGGTGTCGGTCTCGGGCTGCCAGACGTAGGTCATCAGGTAGCCGTCGTCCTCGGCGGTCGCACCTTCGCGGGGGACGAACACCGACTCGCCCGGCTCGTGGCCCTCGGGAAACGCGTGCACCTCGCGTGCGGCACCGTTCGCCATGTCGTACTTGAAGACCGCACCGCCGAGGCTCGCTCCCGACGGGTCGCCCACCCCCAGCGCGTAGCCGTAGCGCATGGCGTGGCCCTGCCGTGCATGGTTGATCCGCGGGAACTCGGACGGGGCGTCGTCGAGGTACTGCTCCTTCACCGATCCGGTCGCGCGGTCGAGCCTCCACTCGTAGAGGCGAGGCTGATCCTCGGGGGCCGCGGGCGTCGACATGTCCATCGCCGACGAGTCGCGCCAGATCTCGGGCACGCGCATGCCATGCACCACCACCTGGTCGCCGTCGTCGAAGGCATTCAGCGTGTGGAAGCAGTAGCTCGGCGCCACATCGAACCACTGCACGTCGGCATCGGCGCCCTCGCGCGGCATCACGCCGAACCGCGGCGGGTAGTCGTCGCTCCAGCGGATGGGCATGCCGCCTTGCATGGCGAGCTCCATGTCGAAGATCGCCGGCAGGTCCATGAACACCACGTGGTCTCGGGTGGCCGCGAAGTCGTGCATCATGGTTGGCCCGGTCACGGTGATGTCGGTCTTCTGGACCATCTCGCCCGTCGGCGACACCCGGTAGTAGGTCAGGTAGGGCGGGAGCTGCGCGTAGCCGAAGGCCAGCATCTCCCCCGTGTCGGGGCAGAACTTCGGGTGCGCGGTGAAGGGGCCCGTGAGCACGCCGCCGAAGGTGTGCGGCCCGACCGTGTCGAGTTCGGGCGTGAGCTCGTAGGGGTACGAGCCCTCTTCGAGCGCGAGGATGCGACCCCCGTGGCCGATGATGTGGGTGTTCGCGGCCGAGACGGCGTGATCGAACGTGAATTTCTCGGGGTCGAGCGCGAGCGTCAGCCGATCCACACCCGGGTGGTCGAACATCGGCGTACGCACCCAACGGTTGCGATACCAGTTCGCGCGCCCTTCGCGCAGCTCGACCCCGTGGATCATCCCGTCGCCGATGAACCAGTGCTCGGTGTAGCCGGTCTGCGGGTTCGCCGTGTTGCGGAAGTAGCGGCCGTTGAGGTCGCGGGGAATCTCACCCTTCACCGAGAGCTCGGTCAGCGTGACCTCGTCGAAGACGGGCGTGCGGCTGCCCTGGAGGTGCCAGGGCGCGTCGGGGCCCTGCCCGCGCGGATCTCGTTCGACAGGACTGGCCATGACGCTCTCCTTCTTGGCGAAGCGAACAGTGAATCACGTCCAACCGAGGGCCGCCCGGCCGAGCGCGCTCCTGCTGCCGTCTGTCTGCGCTGAATCGAACTTAGGAAATTTTTCTTGACTAGGAAATCTGATACTCCTATGATTCGACCGTGCCGCAAACGGTCCAGATCCTCGTCGATGCCGAGCAGGTGGGCGCACTCGCCCACCCCGTCCGCGCGCGCATCCTCGAGGCGCTGCAGAGCCCGGACACCGCGGCTGGCGTCGCCCGAGGATTCCGGCGCTCGCGGCAGTACGTCTCCTACCACCTGAAGGAACTCGAGCGGGTCGGCCTCGTCCGCCACGCCGGGGAACGCCGCAAGGGCAATTTCGTCGAGCAGCTGTACCAGGCGACGGCCCGGCGCTTCGTCGTGTCCGCGCGCTTCGCCTCGGACCCCGAGCAGCTCGAGGCGGTCTTTCGCGACCAGGTCTCGCTGGCCCGACTCGTCGACCTGGGCGAACGCCTGCAACGCGACGCCGCCGGGCTGGTCGAGCGCGCGGCCCATGCGGGCGAGCAGGTGCCGAGCGCTTCGGTCGAAGCCGAGGTGCGCTTCGCCGACGAGCAGGCGCGCAGCGCCTTCCTGGCGGAGTACATGGAGACGCTGAAGGCCCTGCTCGCGAAGCACGGCGCCGCAGCAGGAGAACCGTATCGGGTGGTGCTCGGCGCCTACCCCGACCGGGAGGACACGCCGTGAGCGATGACTTCAAGACGAGCTTCGTGGTCGACCTGGCGCCCGAGGCCGTCTGGGAGGCGCTCCACGGGCGGACCCTCCCGGGCGAGTCTCCTGATGCCGTGCACTACGTGCTGCCGGGCTTCCCGTCGTTGGTACCGGTCGACCCGCCCGGCGCACGCTGCACACCCGTCGAAGTCGACGAAGGGCGGCTGCTCCGCGTACGCAAGGACCACCACCCGTGCCAGGACTCCGAGATTGCGATCGCGCTCGAGCAGGAAGGCACCGGCACGCGAATCACCGTGGTGCAGTCGGGCTTCGGCGCCTTCCTCGACATCGTGGGGCGCGACACGGTCTTCGGCCACGGCCAGCAGATCGTCCGCGACCTGCGCCTCTACCTGGAGCGCGGCATCACCGTCCCCGGGACGGCCTGGGGCGTACTCCTCGGTGCGGTGCCCAGAGCCACGGCCGTCGGTCTCGAGATCGCGCGGGTCGACGCGGGCGGGTTCGCCGAGTCGGCCGGCCTCGTAGCCGACGACCTGCTGCTCACGCTGCGCGGCATCCGGCTCCACGACATCCAGCAGCTTCAGACCGTACTCGCGCTCACCGAGCCCGGAACCACGGCAGCGGTCACCTGGGCACGGGGCAGGCAGGTGTACGCCGCGGAGGCGGTGTTCGCGACGTAGCGGGCGCCGAGCCGCTCGGCCCACGCCGCTACGGGCTCGCATCCCCGCTCGTCGCGTTGGGAAAGAACGCCTGTTCGCCAGCGATCCGGAAGCTGCCGATCGCCTCCTGGCCTTCCCTCGAGATCAGCCACGCCACGAATGCCCGCCCCTCGGCCACGCGCACGTGCGGGTGGCGCTCGGGGTTCACCAGGATCACGCCGTAGGGGTTGAACAGCCGCGGGTCTCGTTCGACCAGGACTTCGAGGTCGCTCTTGTTGGCGAAGCCGAGCCAGGTGCCGCGATCGCTCAGCACATAGGCCCCGAGCCCGCTTGCCGTATTCAGGGTGGCACCCATGCCCGAGCCCACCTCGCGGTACCAGCCGCCGCTCCCGGCCCCGGCGTCGATGCCCGCGGCCTCCCAGAGCTCCAGCTCCTTCTTGTGCGTGCCGCTGTCGTCTCCGCGAGAGACGAAGGGCACCTCGGCCTGTGCGATCCGGGCGAGGGCGGCCGCCGCACCCGACATGCCCCGCACCCCAGCGGGATCTGCCGCGGGCCCAACCAGCACGAAGTCGTTGTACATGACGGGGTGGCGCGCGAGGCCGTGGCCCGCCTCCACGAAGGCCAGTTCGGACGCAAGGTGGTGGACGAAGAGCACGTCGGCATCGCCCCGCTCGGCCAGGCGGATGGCCTGGCCCGTCCCCACGGCGACCACGCGCACGTCGATCCCCGTTCGCTCCCGGAACGTCGGAAGCAGGTGCGCGAACAGGCCCGAGTTCTCGGTGGACGTGGTCGAGGCCACCACCACGTGGGGCGCTTCTTCGGCTGCACGGGTAGCGAGCGAAACGAACAGGACGAGAATGGCGCAGGTCCAACGCGTGAAGCTCGACGTGCGATGCATGGGGCCCCTTCGCGAGTTCGGCGGGACCATAGCGATGCGAGCGTCGCGGGTCGGCCTGAAGGGCTAGAACGAGCGGTAGCGCCGCTGCACGTGGGCGCGACGCACGCGGATCCGGTCGGCACGCTCCTCGGGCGACACGGCGCGCACGTCGGCTGGCAAGCGGGCGCGCACCCGGCCGAAGGGGACCTTCACGGCCGAGATCGTGGGCCAGTCCTCGCGAGCAGGCGTCACGGTGTACGACCAGCGGGGGGACAGGTATCCCTCGGCATGGCCCGTGGTGTCGAGCCAGTTCGGAACCCCCGGGTCGCGGTGCGCCAGCACGAAGCGCACGCGACCGTCGGCGTCGGTCTCGGTCTGGAAGCCGTTGAGACTGGCCTGGTGGTTGGCGAAGTCGAGGGACTCGCCCCAGAGGTTGGCGAGACTGATGCCCGTGTACTGGGGAGTGATCGGCGCGTGCGACTCGATCACGAGCGCTTCGTCGGGCCCGAGTTCCCAGACGCCCCCCGCGTACAGGTTGGTGCTCTGCCCTCCTCCCGTCGCCCCCGATGCGGCATTGACCGCGTTGAACGCGTTGCGCGGCATGAAGCGCTCGCCCTCCAACCCGTCGCGGCGGCCATAGGTCTCGAGCAGGACGGTGTTGAACTCGTTCCAGAAGTACATCTGGCTGCGCGCGAGCTCCCCCATCCGGCGAAGCTGCTCGGCGGCCCGGTCGGGGGCGTAGGCAGGCGGCGCCTGGCCCTCCGACCCCAGCCGTTCGAGCGAGAGCGGCGTCGGAGCCTCGCGCGCCCAGTCGTAGAAGAGTTGCCGACCGCTCAGGTAGGTCGCATAGCGATCGCGCCCGCCAGCAGCATCGTCGGGGTTCGGGCGGCTGCTCACACGATGCGTGGGGATGAAGTTCCCGCGATGGCCCGGCGGCGCCTCGGGAGCGAGCAGGATCTCGAAGCTGCCGTCGGCCTCGACCACCAGGTCGGTCGAGTCGAGGCGTCCAGTCTGCGCCTTCACCCCCGGGCGAAGCTCGGCGAGACTGCCGGTGTCGCCTGCGAGCGGCCCCGAGCTGACCTCGAAGATCAGGTACTGCGGCGCCTTGGGGCCTTCCGGCGCCGGCGCCGCACCCCGCCAATGGCGGTGATCCGCCACCTGCCCACGCAGTACGTAACGCTCCCGACCGTCGAGTGGCGCTGCAAAGTAGATGGCGTCGGCATTGTCGATGGTTCCCTTGTTCATCGGGTGGAGCACATGGCGCACCGCCGGAAACCGCGGGTCTTCGAAGAAGGCGCGCTCGATGGCGCTGTGGACGAAGCCCATGAGGTAGCGGTAGCCCTCGGCCAGATTGCGATCGGTGGCCGGGGCGGGCATCCGCTCGGGCTGGTCGATGCCATCGCGCGCGCGTTCGAGGTCGGCGATCAGGTCGCGCCAGGCGTCATGCAGTGCACGCTGGGCATCGCTCATCGGACGGGCGCCTCCTCGTCCCAAGCATACTGCTCGAACAGGTCGCCCAGCCGGCTGCGAATCGCATCGGGTTCGAGGCCGAACTGCTCGAGCGAGTAGCTGTGGGCCGACCGGTGCTGCCGCTCGCGCTTGACCAGGGCCTGGAGCTTCTCCCCGAACGCCTCGCTCACCTCGAGGCCGAGGGCATCGTACGTTCGCGCGATCGTGACCGCGGGATCGGCTACCAGACTTCGGTAGTCGATGATGGCGCGGGCCGTCTCGGGGTGGTCCGCGAGCACCCGGAAGGGGTGGCGGTAGGTGTCGAAGGACTGCTCGGCCAGCACCTGGAGCGAGGCGCGCACGCGCTCGGGGTCGAACGGCAGGCGTCGCCACCCTCCCGCGACGAGACTCAAGAGGCTCGGGATCGTCTCGTGCGGGTTGCGCACGGCGACCACGAACCGCGCATCGGGAAACGCCTCGATCAGCGCCTCGACGCGGCCCGAGAAGATGGGGTTCTTGCTGAGGTGCACCTTCCCTTCACCGGCGAGGTAGAGCTGCCGACGCACGCAGGCCCGGTAGAAACGCAGCAGCCGGCGCCGCTTGCGCTCGGGCCAGCGATCGACGCCATAGAAATCGAGCTCGTGCATCCACGGCGCGCGACTGATCCAGAAGCCCGAGGCGCACGACCAGTAGTGCACGATGTCGTCTTCCTCGGCCATCGTGAGCCCCATCGGGTGGTACTTGCGCACCTGGGCGTAGCGGCGTTCTTCCCATTGCTGCACGTACCGTGCGAGCCGGCCGGCCAGCCAGGCGGCATCGAACGCGGCCGCCCCGCGAATCAGCTTCTTCTGAAGAAGCGAAGGGAAGTGGAGCTCGTAGAGGCGAAAGGCGCTGAACTGGCCCTCGTCCTCACCGAGAATGCGGTGGATCAGCGTGGTGCCACTGCGCGCGTGGCCGACCACGAACACCGGTTTCCGCACCGGCGTACGCCACAGGCCCGGGAAGAGCACCCCATCGAGGAAGAAGCAGACCGCGTGGAAGGCTGCCACGAGCGGTACGTTCACGAGCATCGTCCGCAGGCAGGCGCGGCGTGCCCGCGGATCGGGCTCGGTCCACGCCAGCCGGATCATCGTCGCCCACTTCGCGAAGTCGAAGTGGAAGATCATCGGGGTATCGGTTCGGTGGCCATGCCGGCCGAGTATCGCGAACCCGGGCCGGTCGGGATGCGGCTCAGGCCCGCTTTCGCACCGTGGCGATGACGGCCACGAGCAGCCCGCAGAGCGGCCCGAGCAGGGGCTCGGGCACCCCGAAGCGGGGGATGTTGGGCAAGTTGGCCCGGGCGGCCGCCACGCTCACGCCGCTGGCGTGGGGAGCGGCGCCACCGCTTGCGAACTCGATCAGCGCGACCTCGGCCGGCGCGGCCGCGCCGAACGGCGACACCACGGGGAGCGCTTCGAAACCGAAAGCGAGCGTGGCCAGGGCAAAGCCCGTGGACTGGGTCGGGTTCACGTTGCCGACGCCGTGGGTCTGCACGCTGCCCTGGCTGTCCACGAGGAGGCTCAGCTGAAATCGAAACGGGGAGCCCACGACGACCGTCTCGATGAGCTCGGCGATCCCCGTTTGCGTGATTCCCGTGGAGGTCGCGGCGTTCGGGAGGCTCTTGCGAAAGTCGTTGTCGCCTGGAGACATCCCGACATTGCCCAGGCCGGCCCCTGCCTGGACGATCACGAGCCCCGACTCGAAGCCGGCGGGGCCTCCGATGGCGTCGGCGGCAAACGCCAGCGCCAGAGCCATGCGGACGTCTACCTCGGTGCCGGCGGGCGCAGCCGCCGTGGGCAGCACGATCACGTCCTCGCGCATGAAGAGCGTCGCTTTCCCGCGACCATTGAAGATGGTCGAGTCGGGGGGCGTGGACTGCGCGGTGTACGTGGACCCGCCCGAGATGAATCCCTGGGACACCGCGAACGTTCCCTCGGCGCCCGTTCGGATCAGGGGCGGCCCCTCGCCGGGCCCGAAGATCGCCGGGTGGATGTTTGCTGCATCCGAGACCAGGAAGCCGGTGGTGCCGTCGAAGGCGGGCTCCGGGGGCGGATCGGGCGCTTCGGTGAAGACGGTGGCCCCACCCAGACCTCCGACGCGCGACGTGATCCCCCAGGAGCGGAAGCTGTCGGCCAGCGCGGGCTGAGCGACCAGGACCCACGCGAAGGCAAGGCATAGGGTTCTGGCGGGCTGCATCTCGGAGTTTCCTCCCAGGGGTACGTGGCGCGAGAAACCAGCGTGTGTCACGGCCCCCTCGGATCCGTCGGGGTGCGGAGTCGCTCGATCCCGCTACATTCCTGGGAATCCAAATACCGGGAGACGACCATGCGCCTTCACGCCCCCCCTGCCTGGGTCCTCTTGCTGGGCCTCGTCCCCGCACTCGGCTGCGGGCCCATCGGCCCCCTGCCCGGCGGCCGCCTGTCGGGCTCCGTGAGCGGAGCGGTCGAGGACTGGTCGTTCGTCGATGACGTCGAGACCGTGCAGCTCGAGACGCGGCCCGACGATCCCCACTCCGTGAACACCTGGATCGGGAGGCTGGGTGGCACGCTCTACCTGCCCACGTCCCTGATCCTGGGTGCGGACGATCCCGAGGAGCGGACCTGGGTGCGCAACGCCCTGGCGGACCCGCGTGTGCGCGTGCGGATCGACGGCACCCTGTACGGGTTCGAGGCCACCCGTGTGGACGATCCGGATGAGCGAGAAGCTGCAAGAGCGATGCTGCTGGCCAAGTACGACGTCGAGTCGGACGACCACGCGACGCGCGCGTGGATCTTCCGGCTGTCCCCCCGGTAGGGTGCGGCCGCCGCGCTCCGAAGAAGAGCAGATCCTGCTCTGGTGTGGGGTCGTCGCGCAGCTGCAGCGCACCCGAACCAACCGCATCCTGCGCGACTCCGGGCTTCCCTACCCGCTCTTCGTGTTGCTGCGCCACTTCTGCCATGACCCGGACCGCGAGTGGACCGTCGGCCAGCTGACGGCGGCCTTCGAGACGCAGCAGCCCGGCATGACCAAGCAGGTGGCCCGGCTCGAGGCGATGTCGCTGCTGGCGAGCCGCCCGGATCCGAACGACGGCCGAAGCCGGCTGCTACGGGTCACCCGCAAGGGCGTTCGCCTGCGCGATGCACTCGTCGCCAAGACCGAGCCGGATCGCGCACGCGTCTTCCAGGGGTGGAAGCGCTCGGAGATCCGTGCGCTCCACCGGGGCCTCGATCGCCTCCGGACGGTACTCGACGAGAACCGCGAAGACGTCCGGCTCTCCTAGGCAGCCACCCGCCTCAGCCGCCCTGCGAGGAGAGCGCCTGCTGGATCTCGGCGGTGGCCTGCTGCACCTGCGCGAGCAGTGCGTGCACCGACCTCCCCTGCTGCTTGGCCTCGTTCATCTCCGACGTGATTGCACGAACACCCGACGGCGTGAGGTCGTTGTCGAGGTAGGTGCGGATGTCGGTGAGGCTCGACTCGTACGGGCGGTAGGCGCGTCCCGTGTCGTCCATCGCCTTCGTGAGCCTCGAGTAGCCGGCCAGCAGCTTCTGTCGCCGCTCGGTGGCGGCCTGCTGGAGCGACGGGTTGCTCAGCGCCTGGCTCTCCTTCTCCCAGGCGGCGAAGTACTCGGACCCCGATGCCGTCATGGCGTCGCGGCGCTTGCGCACCTTCTCGGCCTGGGACATCAGGACCTTGGTCTCCTTGCCGTAGGCGGCATAGGCCTCCTGCAGCTCGGCGCCCTGGAGCCTCGTCACGGCTCCCATGATCGAGTCGAGCAGCTCGATCTGCTGCTGCGCAGCGCCCACTTCGCTGCGGAAGCGCGCCATGTCGGAGTTTGCCGCCTCGACGCGCTTGCGCCCGGTGGACGCACAGGCCGAAGCAAGAACCATCGTGAAGACGAGCAGCACGGCTGCCCAGCGAGTCGGAATCATGTCACCCCCCAGTGAGGCCGTGAAGAAAGCAAATCGTGCCCACTTCGCGAGCCCATTCGAGAGGTTTCGCGAGTCTGGTCGCGTCTAGGGGGTCCGGGCGACCTCGCGCTCGAGGTTGCGAGCCGCGCGATCGAGCAGGTCGGCCAGGGTGCGACCCATCATGGCGCCCCCCACCCGCAGGAGCAGCCGCGGGCGCGCAGCGAGCGTCCAACGAAGCCGGGTGCCTTCGCCGTCGTCCTCGAACTCGGTGGCCTCGACCTGGGCGTGCGCCAGCGGGACGGTCGTGCGATCGATGCGGTAGGCCCACCGGACCCCGACCTCGGCGCAAAGAACCGTCTCTTCGAAGCGTTGGCGACCCACCGTGGCGAAGCGCCGTGTCCCCGGCCCGAAGGGCGCGACGCCCCCGGGATAGGACGCCTCGGACACGCCTGGAAACCAGCGGGTCCACCCCGGTGCATCCAGAAACGCGTCCCAGACGGCGTCGCGTGGCAGGGCTACGTGGGCTTCGGCCACCCACCGACGCGGCGCCGTGCCCAGAAAGTCGAGCCCGACCGGCTCGAGATCGAACCACACTAGACGAGGCTTCTCATCGCGACTCGACCGCGCGCTTCAGGTCCGCGTTCATCTGCGCGAGGCCGGCTTCGATGCGATCTCGGTAGATCCACTCGATGGCACCCGCCAACGGGCCTTCCATGATCTCGTGGTGGCGAAACTCGGTCCCGCCCGAGGCGTTGGGCACCAGGAATCGACAGCGCGTGCCCCGTGCGAGCGATTCGTACCAATTCAAGCTGTGCCAGCAGAGCGCCCTGCCCGGGTCCAGTCGGGTGATGCGATTGTCCACCGATCGGACCTCGTCGCCGAGCCGCGCCTCGATGGTCACCACGCCGCCGAGCTCGAGCGGACCCTCGGCCCGAGTCGAGTAGGTGTTCCACTGCGGGTAGGCCGCGAAGTCCGAGAGCACGGCCCATACCTCTGAAGGCGGTGCGTCGATCACAACACGGTGCTCCGTTTCCCAGCTGCAACCCAGACAGGCCGCCGCCAGGAGAAGACCGATGGCCGGGGCCACGGGGCCATGGTCTGCCAAGGGCTAGTCGCCCGTACCGGCCTCGGCGTTGGCGCGGGCCCAGGCCTCGTCGTCGACGCGCTGACCGAAGTACCAGGGGTGGCCCTCGCAGTCGAGGCAGCCGTAGGTGCGGTCACCGTAGTGCTGGGTCTCGAGTTCGCGAACGATCTCGGCCCCCGCGGCCTTGGCGGTGGCGTAGTGCGCATCGACGTCCGGGACGAAGACGTAGAGCGACTGGGTGAAGGCGCCTTCCAGCTTTCGAGGGCTCGCCGAGCCCGGCATGCCGCCGGCACCGGCCACCTGGATGACCGCCTCCCCGCACACCAGCTCGGAGTGCATCAACTCGCCGTTCGGTCCATCGACCACGATGCGCGGCTCGAAGCCGAACGCCTTGCCCAGCCACGCGATCGCCGCGCGGGGATCGTCGTAGAAGATGGCACTCGACGTCGGCGTCCAGTCCTTGGGGACGTAGCTCACGGGGAGGCCTCCTGATCCTTGCCGCGGTGGATACGGCGCATGCGGCCGGTCACGGCCATGGCACATGCTAGGCCGCGCCTGCGCGGACCTCGCCCACTGCGGCCTGCGGCTGGCCGCGCAGGATGTAATCGCTCTCGAGGCCCGCAACCAGCGCACCATCCGCCCCGCACATCCAGTGCGGCGCGAGACGCGCCGGCACGCGCACGGGTCGCCGCGGGAGCGACGTGCCGAAGACGTGGTCCCAGACGGGCGACGTCACGCCATGGGCGCGCCGCGGGTCGGTGAAGTGGTGCGCCAGGTGATTTCGCCGGCGCCAACGACCGTAGGCCCCGCGCGGTGGGTGGGTGTGGACGCGCCGATGGAGCACCTCATAGGTGAGGTACATCCCGACGAAACTGGCCGTGAAGCAGAGGCCCAGCGCGGGCCCCGCGACGAGCCACGAAACGGGGAGCAGGAGGGCTACCACCGCCACGGCCGCCGCAGCCTTCTTCGTCCAGGGCGCAAACCAGGTGGGATCGGCGTGGTGCATGCGATGCTCGCGCGCCCCAAGCGCCCCGCCCGGAAGCTCGTGGAAGACGAAGCGATGCAGACCGTACTCGGCGAGCGTCCAGAGCAGCGCGCCCGAAACCACGGCCACGAGCCCGCTCACGCCGGGGGCTCCGACGACCCGGCCAGACCGACCCCCGAACCGTCGCCTCGCATGAAGTCTGCCACGAGGCCCACGGTAGCAGGGCTGCGCCGACTGGCGGGCGCGGTGTGCCACACTCGCCGCCGGCGGGCAGTAGCGCTTCGGCTGCGCCCGCGGGCACGGGGGCCCGCACCATGGCACGCAAGCGATACGCCCAGGTCGGGCTCGGGCTGCGGTCGTGGCTGTTTTCGCTGGCCGTGGTTCGCGACCACACGGAGCAGGCCGAACTGGTGGGGCTCTGTGACGTGAACGCCGGCCGGCTCGCGCATCGGGTCGATTGGGCACGCGGCGCGGGAGCGTCGGCGCCGGGCTACGCCGCCGAAGACTTCGACCGCATGCTGATCGAGACCCGTCCGGATTGCGTGATCGTGACGACACCGGATCGGGATCATGCGGCCTACGTATGTCGAGCGATGGAGCACGGCTGCGACGTCATCTCGGAGAAGCCCCTCACGATCGACGCGCCGAGCCTGCAGCGAATCCTCGATACCGAGCGCGCCACGGGCCGGCGCTGCCGTGTCGCATTCAACTACCGCTACTCGCCGTATCGCGCGCAGGTCAAGCAGCTGCTCGCCTCCGGCGCGATCGGGCAGGTGCTCTCGGTCGACTTCCATTGGCTGCTCGACACCCGGCACGGCGCCGACTACTTCCGAAGGTGGCATCGCGAGAAGCAGAGCTCGGGCGGGCTGCTCGTCCACAAGGCGACGCACCACTTCGATCTGGTGAACTGGTGGCTCGACAGTGTGCCCAGCGCCGTGCAGGCCTCCGGCGGCCGCGGCTACTACACCCCTGCGACGGCCGAACGCCTGGGGCTCACCAGCCGCTCCGAGCGCTGCCTCGACTGCGCGCCCGCCGCCCAGTGCCCGTTCCGCCTCGACCTGCGCGCGGAGAAGCTGCTCGCGGTCACCTACCTCGACCACGAGGACCACGACGGCTACTTCCGCGACCAGTGCGTATTCAGCGACCAGATCGACATCGAGGACACGATGACCGTACTGGTGGACTACCGCAGCGGCGCGCGCATGAGCTACTCGCTCAACGCTGCGGTCCCGCGCGAGGGCTACTCGGTCGCCTTCAACGGGACCCTCGGGCGACTCGACCACGTCTGCGAAGAATCGAGCTATGTGAGCGGGTCGAGTCCGGTCTCCGGGGCGATGGACGAGGAGAAGACGCGCATCACCTTGCAGCCTCACTTCGAAAGGGCGCGCGAGATTCCCATCGACGCGACGGGCGGGAGCCACGGGGGCGGCGATGCCCTGCTGCTCGCCGACCTGTTTGCCGAGACGACCGAGCACGACCCCCTTGGCCGCGCAGCCGATCACCGCGCCGGCGCCTGGTCGATCCTCACCGGGATTGCCGCCAATCGATCCATCGCCAGCGGCGAGCGCGTGGTCGTCGACGAGCTCGTCGAGGGCCTCGAACTCCCCTGAGGCCGAGCCACGGCCGCACCGCCACGGCGGGCAGAGAGCCGCCGTCGGTCTTCGGGTAGGATTCGCCCCATGAGCGAATCCCTGGTGCGCCGCGGTGACCGCGCCCTGGGGCCCGATCTCGAGGTGGGCCCGCTGGCCTTCGGCTGTTGGCGACTGGTGGACATGACGGCCGCCGAAGCACGCGAGCGGGTCGAGGCGGCACTCGACGCGGGCATGAACCTGGTCGACACCGCCGACGTCTATGGGCTCGACTGGGGCGGCTCGGGGTTCGGCGCGGCCGAGGAGCTGCTGGGGCGCGTGCTGGCCGAGGCGCCGGCCCTTCGCGATCGCATGGTGCTCGCGACCAAGGGTGGCATCCGCCCGCCCGTGCCCTACGACTCGAGCGACGCGGGTCTGCGCGCGGCTTGCGAGGCTTCGCTCGAGCGACTCGGAGTCGAGCGGGTCGATCTCTACCAGATCCACCGCCCCGACCTGTACGTGCACCCCGCCGAACTCGCGGGCACGCTCGACAGGCTTCGCCGCGAGGGCAAGATCCGAGAGGTCGGCGTCTCGAACCATACGCCCGCCCAGGTCGATGCCCTGCGTGCGCACCTGCCCTTCGCGATCGTGTCGAACCAGCCCGAGTTCTCGGCCGCCCACCTCGCACCGATGCGCGATGGCACGTTCGACCAGTGCATGCAGCACGCGACGACGCCGTTGGCCTGGAGCCCGCTGGCAGGGGGACGCCTGGTCTCGGGCGAAGGCATCCCCCCCGCACTCGTCTCGACCCTCGACCGCATCGCCAAACGAGAGGGTGTGAGTCGGGCGACCCTCTGCGTCGCGTTCGTACTCGCCCACCCCTCGGCGCCGGTCGCCGTGCTCGGGTCGATGAACCTCGCTCGCATCCAGGGCGCGCCCGACGCGCTCGACGTGCGGCTCGACCGCGAGGACGTCTATGCCATCGTCCAGGCCTCGGAAGGAGTCCCCCTGCCATGACGTGCGAAGTCAGCTGGTTCTCGGCCCTCTGCGACGACGACTACGAGTTTCTCGGCGTCCCCGAGCCGGCGCTGCGTTCTTCATGGGAGCACTGCCGCAACCTCGTGCTCACCGCGGACCGCCATGGCTACGACAACATCCTGCTGCCCTCGGGCTACGGACTCGGGATCGACTCGGTCGCCTTCGCCGGGGGCGTGGCCCCCATGCTGCGGCAGATCCAGCTGCTCGTGGCGGTGCGGTGCGGCGAACTCTGGCCGCCGCAGCTGGCGCGCCAGCTCGCCACCCTCGACCAGATGCTCGCCGGCCGTCTCACGGTGAACATCATCTCTTCGGACATGCCCGGCCAGGCGATGGCGAGCGAGCCGCGCTACGGGCGGAGCCTCGAGGTGATGCAGGTGCTGCGCACGCTGCTCGACGGCAAGCCCGTCGACTTTCATGGCGAGCACTTCGACCTCTCCCTCGATCCGCCGGCGGCACGCACCGTCTCGGGGCGCTGCCCGCCGTTCTACTTTGGCGGCATCTCCGAGCCCGCGCGCGAAGTCGCGGCGGCCGGAGCCGACGTCTTCCTGATGTGGCCCGACACCCTGCCCCAGGTGGAGTCGATCCTCGAAGACATGCGCGCGCGCGCCGCCAAGCACGGGCGCACGCTTCGCTTCGGCTATCGCGCCCACGTGATCGTGCGCGAGACCGAGACCGAGGCGAGGCTCGCCGCGGCGCGGCTCGTCTCGAAGCTCGACGACGTGACTGGAGAGTCGATCCGCAAGCAGTCCCTCGACAGCCAGTCCGTCGGCGTCTCGCGCCAGGCCCAGCTGCGAGAAAGTGCCGAGGGCGACGGGTTCGTCGAGGAGAACCTCTGGACCGGCGTCGGGCGCGCGCGGTCGGGTTGCGGCGCCGCCATCGTGGGCGACCCCGACCAGGTGCTCGCGAAGCTAGAGGCCTACCAGGCCCTCGGGATCGAGGCCTTCATCCTCTCGGGCTACCCGCACGCCGCCGAGTGCGACCTCTTCGCCCGTCACGTCCTGCCGCGCCTCGACCACGGCGCGCTCTTCGCCGAGGAGTCTCCGGTTGGCTGATCGCACCGTTCGCTACGGAATCATCGGCACCGGGATGATGGGCCACGAGCACGCGCGCAACCTGGCACTGGTGCCGGGTGCCGAGGTGACCGCGTATTCGGATCCCTCGAGCGAGCAGCGCTGGTGGACGTCGCAGCTGATCGGCGAAGCCGCGCGCGGCTACGAGGACCACCGCGACCTGCTCGCGGACGAAGCCGTCGATGCAGTGGTCGTGGCGAGTCCGAACCACACGCATGCGGACGTTCTCGCAGACGTCTTCGCGAGCGGCAAGCACGTGCTCTGCGAGAAGCCCCTCTGCACGACGGTGGACGACGCCCGTCGGGTGACCGAACAAGCCGAGAAGCACCCCGGCGTCTTCTGGGTGGGCATGGAGTACCGCTACATGGCGCCGATCGCACGCCTCGTCGAGGAAGTGCGCGCCGGCACGATCGGAACGCTCAAGATGGTGGCGATTCGCGAGCACCGGTACCCGTTCTTGCCGAAGGTGGGCGACTGGAACCGCTTCAATCGCAATACCGGGGGCACCTTCGTCGAGAAGTGCTGCCACTTCTTCGACCTGATGCGACTGATCACGGCCTCCGACCCCGTGCGCGTGTACGCGTCCGCCGGCATGGACGTGAACCACCTCGAAGAGCGCTACGACGGAGAACGCCCCGACATCCTGGACAACGGATTCGTGACCGTGGACTTCGCGAGCGGCGCACGGGGGCTCCTCGACCTCTGCATGTTTGCCGAGGCCTCGCGCAACGAGCAGGAGATCGCAGCCACGGGCGATGCCGGAAAGGTCGAGTGCTTCGTCCCGGAGTCGACGCTCGTCGTCGGCCGGCGCAACCCGCGCGACGTGCGCACCGAGCGCGTCGAGGTCGATGCCGACGTGCTGGCGGCGGGCGTGCACCACGGCAGCACCTTCGCCGCGCACATGGCGTTCCGGCAGGCCGTGCTCGAGGGCGGTGAGCCCGCGGTCACGGCCCGCGACGGCCTGTGGGCGGTCGCCATGGGCGCCGCCGCCGAACGTTCGGCCAGCGAGGGCCGCGCGATCCCGATCGACGAGGTGCTCTGATCGGGACCACGGCGGACGGGCCCCCCGCGTTCAGAGACCGAGCAGCACCATGGTCGGGTAGGCCACTAGGCCTGCACACATGGACGCGTAGATCAGCGAGACGACGTAGAAGCCCACCGGGCCGTGCGCGCGGAAGTAGTGGTGGACCCGACCCATGTGGTCGGGCATGGCCACGCAGCCGAGCTTCCAGCACATCGCGGTCCAGGCAGTCGAGACCAGACCCAGCAGCAGCACCAGGGGCAGCATGAGCCTCGACAGGTCGGCCTGGACATCGGCCAGCGCGGCGATGCCCCCGATCGCGAGCACGGCCAGCCAGGCCCCGAGCAGGGGCTTGTTCAAGGGGTTGTGGGGAACCTTGGGTCGGGAGCGCCGCTTGGCCATGGCGCCCGGATCGTGGGCTACTTCGGCGTGGGCGTCCATGAGGTTGCCTTCTGATGTAATACGATGTATGACATCTACCCATGAGCGAACGACACCCGCTCTCGCTGCGACACACCACCCTGCACGGCCACGACGTGGGCTACCGGATGGCAGGCCAAGGCCCTGCCATCCTGTTGATCCACGGCATGGCCGGCAGCTCACGCACGTGGGTGGACGTCATGAACGTGCTGCGGCGCGACTACACCGTGATCGCGCCGGATCTGCTGGGCCACGGCGAGTCGGCCAAGCCCATGGGCGACTACTCGCTCGGTGCCCACGCCAGCGGCCTGCGCGACCTGGTGGTGGGTGCACTCGGGGTCGAACGGGCCACCGTGGTCGGGCAATCGCTCGGCGGAGGCGTGGCCATGCAACTCGCCTATCAACACCCCGAGCTGTGCGAGCGCCTGGTGCTCGTGGGCAGTGGCGGCCTGGGGCGCGAGGTGAGCTGGATGCTGCGCGCCCTCACCCTGCCGGGCGCCGAGTACGCCATGCCGGTGCTGTTTCCGCGCTTCCTACGCGATCTGGGCAACGAGCTCAGCCGCTTCGTGCGTGACCGCGGCATCCGCGCGCCCCACGCCGCAGAGATGTGGCGCGCCTACGCCTCGTTGGCCGAGCCGGACAACCGCGACGCGTTCGTCCGCACCCTGCGTGCCGTGATCGACCCCGGCGGTCAGAGCGTGAGCGCCAATGACCGGCTCTACCTGGCGGGCGCGGTGCCGTCGCTCATCCTCTGGGGCGACCGCGACGACATCATTCCCGTCGAGCATGCCCACGCGGCCCACGCTCGCATGCCGAACAGCCGCCTCGAGATCTTCGAGGGCGCCGGCCACTTTCTGCACGTGGAACGCCCCGCCGAGGTCGCCGCGCTGCTGCACGACTTCGTCGAGACGACCGAACCGGCCCACAACGACCCCGAGACCTTCCGTGCGCTGATGCGCGCGGACCCCGGTGATCGCCCGCAGCCGCCGAGCCCGGCGCCGGAGCCGGCACGGGCCGCGAGCCCCGCCTGACCGGAAGCCCGGCGTTCTACCAGGGGTGGACGCGGACCGGGAGCGACCGGTAGCCCTTCACGAAGCAAGAGCGCACGCGCTGAGGCTCGCCGACGACCTCGACGGTGCGGAACCGCTTCAGGATCTCCTCCCAGAGCACGCGCACCTGCATTTCGGCGATGCGGCTGCCCATGCAGAAGTGGACGCCCCAGCCGAACGAGAGGTGACGCTTCGAGTCCTCGCGGTCGATCAAGAACTCGTTCGCGCGCTCGATCGCCGTCTCGTCGCGGTTGGCCGAGACGTACCACATCACGACCTTCTCGCCCTTCTTGATCTTCTGGCCGCCGAGCACCGTGTCGCGCGTGGCGGTGCGCCTCATGTGGGCGAGCGGCGCCTGCCAGCGAATCACCTCGTCGACGAAGGTCGGGATCAGCGACGGGTCGTTGCGCAGCTTCTCGTACTGCTCGGGAAACTCGTTCAGCGCCATCACGCCGCCCGAGATGGTGTTGCGCGTGGTGTCGTTGCCGCCAACGATCAGCAGCATCAGCGTACCCAGGTAGGTCACCGGATCGACGTCCGGGTCGATGTCGCTGGTGGCATCCGCGTTCGCCAGGGCGCTCACGAAGTCGAGCGAGTCCTTCTTCTTGCCCTTGCGCTGCTTCCACATCTCGGTGAAGGCCTGCAGACACTCGAGCATCGCGGCCTCGCGGTCCTGCTCGGTGAGGCCCTCTTCCGCCAGCTGCTCTTCGCTGCTCGTCGCCATGTCGGACCAGTGGGTGAGCTTGCGGCGCGTCTCCCAGTCGAAGTCGAACATCGTCGCGAGCATGGCGGTCGTGAGCTCGATCGAGACCTTGTCGACCCAGTCGAACGTCTCGCCGACCGGCAACGAGTCCAGGATGGCAATGGAGCGCTCGCGCACGATGGGCTCGAGGGCCTTCAGGTTGCGCGGCGACGCCACGGGCTGCGCGACCTTGCGATGGGCCGTGTGACGCGGGCCGTCCATCGTGATGAAGCCCGCGTTCTGGGTGATCGAGTCCTCGGGAATGTCGGCGACCGTGATCGTCGGCTCGGACGAGTAGGTCTCGGGGTCCTTCTCGACCTCGACGATGTCGTCGAACTTGGTCACCGACCAGTACGGGCCGAACTCGCTGTCGGCGCAGTAGTGGACCGGCGCCTCCTTGCGCAGGCGTTCGAAGTAGCCCCAGTGGGTGTCGGTGGCCCAGAGCTCGCTCTCGGCAACGTCGATCTTCTCGAGCGGGATGGACGCGGGGTCGGCCGTGGCCTGCCCCTTGGACGGAAACGCTTGCTCGGATACGGCTTCGCTCATGGTGGTTCCTTTCGCTTCCGCAGCTCCGAGGGCGCGCGAGCTGCGTGAGAAGTTCAGATCGGCTGGGGCTCGGCCAGGCCGAGCAGCCGCCGCGCCATGGCGACGGCATCGTGTTCGAGCTGGTGGACGGCATCGTCCACCGGCGGCGCCTCGGGGTGCTCTTCGAGCAGGGCGGGCAGTACCGTCACCGTGTAGAGGATCGCGCCGGCGATCGACGTGAAGAAGATGTACGGGTCGGCGTGCACCGGGCGGATCTCGCCCGAACGTGCGCCCTCTTCGAACAGCGCGATGATCCGCGCGAGGATCGGCTCCGAGCGGTCGACCATGTCCGGGTCGCCGGACGTCGCCTCGCGAAGCGCGATCGAAGCCAACGACGGGCGCGCGACGATCTTGCGCACGGCCGCCCGCACGAGCTCGACGAGCCGCTCCCGCGGCGGCGCTTCGTCGTTGATGGCGACCTCGATCGCGCCCAACAGGTCCGCGGTCAGATCGGTCCACACGGCGCGGTAGAGCTCACGCTTGTCCGGGTAGTGGTAGAGGATCGCGGAGCCGACCATCCCGATGTCCTGCGCCACGTCGTCGAGCCGCGTCTTCTCGAAGCCCGACGAGGCGAAGTGGCGCTCTGCGGCGGCCAGGATCTGGCGGCGCGTGCGCTCGGCCTTGGGCAGGCGGGTCTCGGCGGCGGTGCTCAGGGCGGGCTCCGGATCTCGGGTTTTGAGTGTGTACCCAAAAATGAGCCGTTAATCAAAAACGAGTTAGCAAGCAAGCGCTTGCTTGCTATCCTAATCCCGTGACGCCCCGGGACACCCCTTCCAACGCCCGCGCCGTGGGCCGCGGTGGGCGCAGCCGCGAGAGGGTGCTCGCCGCCGCACGTAGACTCTTCGCCGAACGCGGCTTCGCGCCCGTCACCATGCGTGCGATCGGCGAGGCTGCCGGGCTCGACAATTCGAGCCTCTACCGTCACTTCCCCGGCAAGAGCGCGCTCGCCCGCGAGGTACTGGATCTCGCCTTCGCCGATCTCGAGCGTGCCGTGGCCCCGGCGGCGGCCGCCACGCCCTCGACCCTGGAGGGCGCCATCGATCTCGTGACCGCCATCGCGCTCCACCTCTGGGACCACCCGGCCACCGCCCGGCTTCTGCTCCACTGGGTCACGTCGGCCCGCGATGCGGCCACGGGGTTCGACGTCTCGCTGCCGATCGATGCCGCGAACGCGCCGTCGGGCGACCTCTACCGCGCCCTGGTCGACCTGCTCACCCGTATGCGGGGCACGGGTGCCGTACGCCACCTCGCGTGGCCCGAGGCCTTCGTCGCCATCATGGGCGCGATCACGCTGCGGCCCGCCACCTACCGCTCCCTGCTCGCGAGCCAAGAACCCGACCGCTCGGAGGACGCGGCACGGGCCGCCTGGGAAGAAGAGGCGCGCGCCATGCTGCGCGGGATGCTGGCGCCGCCAGCGCCGTGACCGAGATGACCGCGAGAGCGGCATCCGGAGAGACTGCCCATGCCATCGGTCCGGTCACTGACGCGGAGCGCGCGGAGATCCTGGACGTACTGCGGGGCTTCGCACTGCTCGGGATCTGGATCGCACACGTACCGGGTTTCTCCGGCTGGGACTACCTCGGGCCCGCCGAACAGATCGCACTCGACCCAGGCAGCGACGCGTGTTTGCAGTTTCTGCGCGACGTGTTCGTGCGCGGAAAGTTCTACTCGCTCTTTTCCTTGCTGTTCGGCGCCGGTTTTGCCCTCCAGCAGGCGAGTGCCGAGCGGCGCGGGGTCGCCTTTGCTGCGCGCTTCCGTCGCCGCCAGCTCGGTCTGCTCGCCATGGGCGTGCTCCACAGCGCCCTCTGGCACGGGGACATCCTCCTCACCTACGCCCTGCTCGGCCTCCTGCTGATCCCCTTCGCACACTCCGACCCGGGCCGCCTGCTGCGATGGGCCCTGGCGTGCTTCGCGCTGCGGGGGGCCTGGGGTGTCGCGACCTTCGCGCTGGCCGGGTCGATCGCTTCGATCGGCGACTCGGCCGTCGGGGACGGCGCGGGAGGCACGGACGTGATGGGAAGCGTCGGCTCGATCATGAGTGGCTACTACAGCGCCGACTGGACCGAGATGCTGCTTGCCAACGCGCGCTTCCTGCGGGTCAAGTGGCTGCTCGTCCTGTACGAGGGCAGGCTGTTCTCGATCGCGGGCTTCTTTCTGCTGGGCGTCGCCCTCGGCAAGTGGCGCCTGCACGAGAGCGCCATGGCACATCGGCGCAAGCTGCTCCGCTTTGCGTGGGCCGCGAGCGTCGTGGGCCTGATGGGCAATGTCGCCTTGGCCCTCACATGGCCCGTCGTTCCGACCTATCCGCCCACGCCGATGGGCGTGATCACCAACCTCGTCTACGCCATCGCCGTCCCGTCCCTTGCACTCGGGATGGCCGCGACCATTGCCCTCGTCTGGATGCGAGGGTGGGGGCGCCGCATCCTCGCGCCCCTCGGTCCGCCTGGCAGGATGGCGCTGACCACCTACCTGTCGCAGACCGCAATCGGAGTCGGCGTGTTCTACGGCGTCGGCCTGGGGTTGCGCGGAACCGTCTCCCTCGCCAATGGGCTCGCCTTGGCGATGGTCGTGTTCGCCATGCAGGCCGTCTTGGCCCGTGCCTGGCTCCGCTTCTACCGCTTTGGTCCGGTCGAGTGGGGCTGGCGCTGTTTCACCTACGGGCGCCTGCTGCCCTTGGCTCGAGGCACGTCGGGGGAACCTGGGCGCTAGGAGCCCAACCGGCCCTCCGGATCAGCCCCGGGGCCCCAAAGCAAGCCGTCGGGCCACGACCCGGTAGACGTCCGGGCTGAAGCCCAGGCCGACGTGGGTGCTGCTGACCTCCACGTGCTCGACGTCGGGGCTGTGGCGGTCGATGCACGCGGCCCAGGCCACGACCCCGTCGGCCTTGCTGTAGATGGCGGTCACCGGCGTCCGCAACGGCACCGCGTTGCGCTGGGCCACGTCGGCCTCGATCTCGTCGAGGTCGATGCCCTGCTCGGCGTAGTACGGCGCGACTGCCGTGTACTTGGGCCCTCCGACCACGGGCGTACCGAAGGTGACCACACGCTCGACGGCATCGGGGCACTCGCGCGCCGCCTCGCGCGCCAGGTAGCCGCCCAGGCTCCAGCCCACCAGGCGCACGGGCCGGCCGGCCTGATCCGCGGCCTCGCTCGCAACCCGCGCCACGCGCGGGATGAGCTCGGGCACGTTGCCATCGTTGCGGCCGAGCCCCCAACCCCGAGCCGGGTGCCCGAGCGCTCTCAGGTAGCCGCGCAGCAGCAGCGTGGTCTCGTCGCCGGTACCAAAGCCCGGAAAGACCAGGACAGGCGCCCCGTCGCCACGCGGCTCGCGTACGAGGCGCGGCGCATTCCAGAGCAGGCGCGGCAGTTCGACCAGCGCCTGGGCCTCGCGCGCCAGGGCCATGGCCCCGGGCCGCTCGGGTGCCTCGAGCGGCACGTCTTGCACTTCGTCGCGGGGGTCGGCGTGGGCCAACAGGATTCTCCATCGCCGGCGCGCAGAGCGCGCGGCCTCGGCCTGGTCTGGGAGCTGCAAGGTACTTAGAAGCTCGATGTCGGCCTGCAACCCGGGACGTCCGAGGCCGTGGCGACGACCGACTCGGCCCCGCTCCTCTAGCCGCGCGGTCGCTCCGGCTGGCAGGTGGGGCAGAAGTCGAGCTTGCGGCCGGCGGGACGCACGCGCTCGATGGGGGTGCCGCATACGAAACACGGTGCGTGCCACCGCGTGAAGACGTGATGGCGGTAGTCTCGGCGCGGGACCCCGGCCAGCTCGAGCTTTCGCGCACGACGCGGGTCGTTGGTGACACCGCCCGTCTCATAGGCGCGGCGCGTCACGGCCAGCAGCGCAGCGGCGAGCCGCCGGACCTCGCTTGCTTCGAGATCGCCCAGCCGCCGATGCGGATGCAGGCGCGCCACGTGCAGCACCTCGGACCGCAGGTAGTTGCCGATCCCCGCGACGAAGTCCTGCCGCAAGAGCAGCGTGGCCAGATCGCTGCGGGCGAAGCGGGGGTTGCGCAGGTGGGCTCGCAGCGCCTTCTCGTCGAGGGCGGGGTCGAGGGCGTCGGGCCCCAGGCTTGCCAGGTAGGGCTGCCTGGGCAGGTCGCGATCGCGATGGACCTCGATCTGTGACGCGCTGTAGAGCCACGCCGTCTGCGCCTGGTTGCGAACCGCAAACCGCAGCGAGCGACGCGTGTCGGGCGGCTTGCCCGACCGGGTCACGTACCAGCGCCCATAGAGCTGGTTGTGGCTGAAGACCGTCCAGCCCGATTCGAAGCGCGTGAGGAGCGCCTTGCCCCGCGGTTCGACCGCGCGCACGCGCTGCCCACGGAGCTCTCGCTCGAAGCCCTTCAGGTGGGGAAAGGCAAAGAACACGACCTCGGCTTTGCGCCCACGCAGCGCCCGGTCGACCTGGTCGGCCGCCCGCCGGATCTCGGGGCCTTCGGGCACGGCTACCGCAACCGGGCGCGGGCAAGAAGGGAACGGCGCATGACCTTGGATAGACCCAGACCGGCGGAAGTCAACGTCCGAGCCTGCCCCGACTCGGGGCGCCGGGCTAGCGGCGAGCCGCGTGCGTATCGCCCGAGCCCTTCAGGACGACGACCCCGCCCCAGTTGCCTGCGCCGAGAGCGATGAGCGCCGGCCTGCTATCGGCGGCCCAGACGTCGACCTGGCTCGATGCAGACGGGCGCGAAACAGCGCGGGCACCGAGGAGCCCCGTGGTTCCAACGAGGGCCGCCAGCAACGAGCAGGTCGCGGCAAACCCGCGCAGCGTGCGCCGTGCGCGGCGACTGCCTTCGGTTCGAACCCTCGTGGGCGGCTGGCGAGTCATGCGGACCTCCTCTCGGTACGAGGAGAAGGTCCGCCAACGACCCGCTTGGGACATGGCGCCGGATGGGGGTTTCGCGTAGCCAGTTCGGGTCATTCTGCCGAGGCTCGAGCCTCCGGAGCGCCCTAGAACCAGAGCCAGCCGTGCGACGCCGAGACCGCGGCCGCCACGGTGACCAGACTGAGCGCGAGCAGTACGCGATGCATGCGCTCGATGCGCCGGAACGTACCCGTCGGGTCGCGCTCGGCCGAACGCTCGAACCAGCCGTGCAGGAAGAGCGGCTCGAACACGAAGAGCATCAGCGTGAAGAGCAGCCAGACGGCCGTCATCGCGTGCAGGTACCAACGCGAAGGCTCCAGGTACCAGTGCCAGGCGCCGAGCGTGTGGACCATGTAGAAGCCGCTCAGCCCCGTGAGCAAGGTCGTCCCGCGCGACTGCCACGCGAACCGCCTCTCCACGGTTTCGAAGAACACCACGCGCTCTTCGGGCGTCTTGAGTTCTCGCACCGCGGGCAGCAGCACCGTGGTCACCATGGCCACCCCGCCGATCCAGAGAACGACCCCCAGAACATGGAGTGCACGCGCGAGGACGAACTCACTCACGCGTCAGGGTGCGGTCGTCGCCACACGCGCCCGCGCGGTGGGGTCGGGGTCGAGGCGGATCACCTTGGGGAGCCCCCCCTCGATCTGCCAGCTGGGAACGTTGGAGTTGGAGGTCCAGACGCGACCCTGGGCGTCGAAGTCGATCTCCCGGGTGTAGGTGACGCGCGTCGGAAGCGGGTAGACCGTGAAGCGCTCGCTCGGCGGCTCGAAACGGATCAGCGTGTCGCTGTTGGTTCCGCAGACCCAGACCGTGTCGGTGCGCCGGTCGACGTGCAGGGCGTAGGGCGTCTCGCTGCCCAGCGGCTCGATGGGCAGCTCCCAGGTTTCGAACGCGCGCGTCTCGGGGTCGAAGCGCGCGAGCACGCTCGACGAGAACCCCGGGATCCAGAGCCGTCCCTGCGAGTCGAAGCGCAGCCGGCGCGGGGCCGAAAAGGGCGTCTGGACCATCTCCACCTCGAACGTGTCGGGGTCGATGCGGCCGATCTGGTGGTTGTTCAGCTGGCTGAACCAGATGTCGCCCGTCGGCGAGACGTCGATGCCATAGGGGATCGGCATCTCGGGCAGGTCGCTACCGCCGCCACCGCCCTCGCCTGCCGCGCCGAGGTCCATCTTCTGGGCGAGCCACAAGAAGACCGGCAGCATGCGCACCATGATCGCCTGCCCCCACGTCTTGGTCGGCAGACGAATCCACTGGTGCTCACCCGTCGCCAGATCGAGCACGCCCACGTGGTTCGAGACGGCCACCGTGTACCAGATGCGCCCGCGCGCATCGAAGCGAAGCGTGTGCGGATAGAAGCCCTCTTCGAGCGGGTGGATCGTCCAGGCTTCGGTCTTGGGGTCGAAGCGCGCGAGCTGGTTGCCGAGCGCCAGGGTCGACCAGATTGCGCCGTCGGGTGCGACCTGAAGCGAGTGGGGGCCCACCCGCGCGTTGGCGGTCGAGGGGGTGGGCGCACCGCCGGTGCCGAGCGCACCCCCGAGCTCCAGATCACCGTGGGGAACCTTCCAGCTCTTGCGGTCGCCGCCGGGCACCGACGGGTCGAGCCGGTAGAGCATGTCCTGGGTCATGTCGACGGAGTAGAGCCGACCGTCGGGGTGCATGGTGACGTCGTGCTGCATCGACGCGGGGTGGCCGAGGTCCCACTCTTCGATCACGGCCTTGCGCGCCTCGGGGTGGGGCGGCGGCGCGAAGTCGGGTTCATCGCGATCGGCCGTGAGCCGAGGCACGGCCGTCGCGGGCGCGTAGGCACGCGTGAAGATCTCGGGCACCTGTTCGGCAAGCGCGGGCGAGATCACGCCACCCATGCGGCCCATGAGTGCGATCACCTTCTGCCACTGCTCGGGTGAGCGCTCGATGCGCGTGTGAAGGCTGCCTTGCTGATGGCAGTAGGTGCACTGGCGCACCAACTGCTCGCGCATCTCGGGCTGGCCCTCGAGTTCGTCGAGCAGCAGCGCGTACCAGCGATTGGCGGGCAGCTGTGCCGCCAGGGCCGTGGCGTCGGTCTCCCGTTCGAGCGGCAGGGTGAGAGCCTCGCCCGGTGCCACCCCAACCGCCTGCCGATCGCGCCATCCGATTCGGCGAGCACGCACGTCGTAAGGGCCGGCGCCGTCGAGCGGCGGCGTTGCGAAGCGACCCTGGTGGTCGGAAAAGACCGTGATCCGGTGCGCCGGCTTGCCGGTCGAAACGCTGACCATGGCGCCGACGATCGGAACGCCGGTCGAGTCGGTTACGGTACCCGTGAGGGTCGGGCCGGCTTCGGCCGACGTCGCGGCAGTCGGCACCCCGGTCGCAAGGCCCAGGGCGAGGAACACGGTGAGTCGAAGTCGCTTCGGACTGCGCATGCGATGGCCCTCTCGCGGCGGTCCCCGTTCGTGCCCTGCGCCCGCTGGGCGCGCACGCCTTGGCCGCGCGGTCAGGGCAGAGGGTACTGCCAGCTCGATGAGCATGCTCAGTGCATTCCCAACGGCGCTCATCCTGCTCGCCGTGGTGGCGTGCGCGGGCGCGCCCCCGAGCGAACCCTCCCATGATCCGCGGCCCGCGGGCGAACTCGCCGCCGAAGCGCACCTGCTCGCCGAGCACCTGAGAGAGACCCCTGCCGCGCCCCTTCCCGACGGGGCCGTGCGCGTGCGCCTCGCCTTCGGCGGCGATGCCGATCTCGACCTCTACGCGACCGACCCGTCGTTCGAGACCGTCTACTTCGCCAACAGCCCCACCCGCGCGGGCGGCACGCTCGAGGCGGACGTCCGATGCGACGCGCCCGCCCCACGCATCGAGACCGTCACCTTCGCCGCGGTTCGGCCTGGAACCTACCGCGTGGGTGTCGACTTCCCGGAGTCCTGCGAGGGCGGGGCCGACGAGATCGGCTTCGCGGTGCGTGTCGATGGCGCGATCGCGGGCGAGCGACAGGGCTCGATCGCGAAGGGGCACTTCTTGGCCGTCGTGCTCGAAGTCGAGGCTCCCGACCCGCCCTGAGTGGCGCTACTTGGCGTCCCCGAGCTCGGCGCCGTCCTGCGGGCTCTCCAGCCAGGTGGCGATGTCACGGCCGAGGGAGCGCGAGATCTTGTTGAGGATGCCGCAGGTGCCCCCCGCGAAGGGGTCGGCCACCGACAACCGCTTGGCGCGGAACGACTTGCCCTTGTACCGGCCCTTCACCTCGACCCACTTCGGGCCGCTGAAGACGCCACCGCCGGGCGCATGCACGTCGGTGATGGTGAGCGAGAGACTGCCCTTCCCCTCGACCAGCTGAACGTCGCTCGCGTTGTCCGCCACCGCTGCGGGGATCGCCGTCTGCAGCGTGCACTCCTTGCGGACCTGTTCGCGGACGTTGGCCGCGGAGGAGAAGCCGACCTTCTGCGAAAGCGTGACCGCGGCCGAAGCCAGCTGCGGGAGCGCACACACGAACACGAGCGCGACCGTGAATCGGATTGCCCTGGACACGTTCCATCCTCCGGTGGTTGGCTCGAGCATGATAGTCGGACCTGGCGATCGACGAGCCGACCCCGCTCCAAAGCCCCTTCGAGCCGGGCTTCGACCCGGTTCGCCCTGCCCTAGGGGGCGCTCGAGATTGTGTTAACTTTCGCGCCTTCTCGGGCAGAGCGTCCCGCTCGCCCTCCCCCGTCGCCGCCGGCCTCCCACCGCCAGACAACGGGCTCGGGTCACACCGGGTCCAAGCCCTTCCAGCCGCACCGGCCCGCTGGAGCTGCCCGCGCAGCAAGGAACGAACCCAGCGATGCCCGAAGACGAACGAACCGAGCCGATCGATCCCAGCCCTGAAGCGCCCGTGTTGGCCGGACTCGATACGGTGTCACCGCAGCTCGCAGACGCCATGCGCCGCCGCGGCTTCACGGACCTCACTTCCGTGCAGCGCGCGGTCCTGGACGCCGCCCCTGACGAGCGCGACCTGCGCATCTCGTCCCAGACGGGGTCTGGCAAGACCGTGGCGATCGGCCTGGCGCTGGCACGGCATCTCATGGCAGAAGACCCTGCCACCGATTCGAAGCGTGCCGGCCCGAGCGTTCTGGTGTTGGTTCCGACCCGCGAGTTGGCGGTGCAGGTGCGCGAAGAGCTGCGGTGGCTCTTTGCCGGGGCGCGCGACTTCGCCGTCGAGGTCGTCATGGGCGGCACGTCCCTTGGGCTCGAGCGGCGCGCGCTGCAGCGGCGGCCGCGGGTGGTCGTCGGAACGCCCGGACGGACCCTCGATCACCTGAAAGCGGGCGCGCTCGTCGCCACAAACGTGCAGCACGTCGTCCTCGACGAGTCCGACCGGATGCTCGACATGGGCTTTCGAGAAGATCTCGAAGCGATCCTGGAGTGCCTGCCGCAGGAACGCCGAACCCACCTCGTCTCGGCGACGTTCCCCGCGCCGGTGCGCCGGCTCGCCGATCGCTACCAGACCGACGCGCTCCACATCGAGGGCACGCGGCTCGGCGTCGCGAACGCAGACATCGAGCACGTCGCCCACGTGGTCGATCCCCGCCAGCGTCGCGCCGCGCTCGTGAACCTGCTGCTCCTGAACGGCGACGAGCGCTGCCTGATCTTCGTCGAGCGCCGGATCGATGCGGCCTCCCTCGCCGCAGCCCTTTCGAGCGATGGCTTTCCGGTACAGGCGTTCAGTGGCGAGCTGGCGCAGGGCGAGCGCACGCGCACGCTGAACGCGTTTCGAGCCGGAACCATCAAGACCCTGGTCTCGACCGACGTCGCCGCGCGCGGCATCGACGTGCCGGACATCGAGATGGTGATCCACGCAGACGTCCCCGGGGACGCCGACACCTACGTCCACCGAAGCGGCCGCACCGGACGGGCGGGTCGAGCCGGCCGCAGCGTCCTCCTGGTGCCGCCGCGTGCGCGGGGCCACATGACGCGCCTGCTCCAGCGGGCGCGCATCGAGGCTGCGTGGCAGCCCGCGCCCGGCCCCGCCAAGGTGCGCAAGCGGCTACGCAAGCTCTTTCGCCAGCAGATCCACGAGCTCCTCGCTTCCGACGCAGAGCCCACCCAGCCCGAGATCGACTACGCCAAGGGACTGCTCGACGGACGCGACCCGGCCGCCGTCGTCGCGCAGCTGCTCGAGTTCGCGCAGCCCGTGCCGGCACGCGAGCCGATGAAGGTCGGGGAACCCCCGGAGCATGCGCCCTTGCGCGCGCGCTCCGCCGCCCCGGGTTACGTGCGCTTTTCGATCAACTGGGGCGAGCGCGGGGGCGCCGCTCCGAACCGCGTGCTCGGCCACGTCTGTCGGCGCGGGAAGATCTCGGGCCGAATGGTGGGTGCGATCGAAGTGGGCCACGACGCGTCCAGCTTCGACGTCGAAGCGCGGGCCGCAGATCGATTCGAGAAGGCCGTTCGACCGCCCGACCCGCGCGACCCCAAGCTCCGCATCACGCGCGCCGGAGAGCGCTCGGGGGAGCGAAGCGGCGGCCATCCGAAACCCCGCGGCGGACCTGGGAAGAAGCGCTTCCGCCCCAGTCCGAAGCGCGGCAGCCGAGACTAGGACCAGCCGCAGGACCCGCGCCCGGCGTAGGGCTCAGTCCTCGTCCGGAGCGTCTTCCACCTGAATGCGCTCCAGATAGCGCACGATCAGCAGCGCCTGACCGCGGGCCACACCCTCGCTCGCCGGCCCAAGCTGGACCTGGCTGCGAAACTCGAGGCCCCAGATCGGCATTTCGCGCGAGCCGTGCGAGACCACCGGGTCGCGCCCGTCGACGATGCGCAGGATCTCGGCCTGCGGGAAGACGCCGTTGCGACGCGCAGCGATGCGGGTGAGGTCGGCCGGCGGGGTCTTCAACTCCCCGGCCATCGAGCCCGTGCCACGACCGTCGGTCCCGTGGCAGGCCGCGCAGTAGCGGACGAAGTCCTGGCGGCCGACCACCTCGTCCTGACTGGGCTCTGCCGCGCCCCCGTGAGCGTCGGCGAATGCGACCGCTCCAAGGCCGAGGACGAGCGCGGCCACCGCACCGGTCCCGAGATGTGCTGCGCGCCGCCGCTGCTTCGATCCATGCATGAAAGCGTCCCCCTGCTACCGACCTGGGCGACCTCTTCGCACGAAGCGTGCCACCAAAGCGCCCGGTGAGGCGGGCCCCAGCCAACGTCGCTGTCCAACTGTCCCCAATGCGCCCCTCGTGTGCGGCATCGAGGGACAGTCCGGCGCCCTCCCCCTACGGCCTCCTCGAGTGCGGTAGCGTCGGAGCGCGCCCCAGGAGAACCATGCGGATCTCGATTCGGTGTCTCTCGCTGGCCGTCGCGCTCGCAGCGGGACCCGCGAGCGCCATGGACGTCGCGGGCCTTCGCGACCTCATCCGACGCGCGATGACCGAAACCGGGGTACGCGGCGCCAGCGTCGCGCTGATCCGAGGCGGCGAGACCGTCTGGCTCGAGGGCTACGGCGTACGCGACCAACGCAGCGGCGAACCCGTCACGCCGAGCACGGTCTTCCAGGCCGCGTCGCTCGGCAAGCCCGTCGCCGCCTATGGGGCGCTGCTGCGGGTTGCCGAGGGCGCGTGGCAACTCGACATGCCGCTGTCCTCGCCCCGCCTGGCGAGCGCGCCCGGGTGCCGCCCGCCCACACTGGTCGAGGCGCTGTCTCACACGGCGGGCCTGGGCAACGCCCTGCTTGCGGAGACCTACGCCGCGGGGTGTCCGCTGCCGGCGCCCTTCGCGTACGCCGGGCAAGGCTACTTGCTGCTCCAGCAGCTCTTTGGGCCCGGTAACGGGGGCCGCGCCGCCGAGGCCTTCTTCCAGCAGAACGTGTTCAAACCCCTGGGCATGGCGAGCACCACCTACGCGCGGCCTCACGACGACGACGTCGCTACGGGCCATGCCGACCTGCTCTACGGAACCCTGGCGGGCCGCACGCTGGGCGCCGCGCGGTTCGTAGCGCCCTCGTTGGCCCTGCTCGTGCTCGGCGGTGGTTTCTGGTGGGTGCAACGGGCAGTCGGGCGTGGCCGCCGCGCACGGACCGCGGCGGCCATGGCGATCTACGGCCTGACGGCGACCGCAGGCCTCGCCATCGCCGCGGCGCTGGTCGTCGTGCCCACCGCACCGTGGGACGACGAGATCCGCCTTCCTTCGAGCCTTCACACCAACGCCGAAGACATGGCGCGCTTCGCCGGGGAGATGCTCGAGCCAAACCTCATTCACGCAGACACGCGCGACCTGCTGCTGGAACCACAAGCCCGCATCGACGCGCGACTGGGCTGGAGCGCGGGGCTCGGTATCGACACGGTCCCTACGGCGGGGGGCCCGACGCCCACCTACTGGCAGTGGGGGAGCAATCCGGGCTTCCAGGGCCTCTTCATCCTCGTGCCGTCGCGGGGCGACGCCCTGGTGGTCCTCACCAACACCGGCGGCTTTGCCGACGTCGTGCTGGACGACCGGGGTGGCTACGTACTGGCCCGGCGACTGGCGCGGCAAGCTCTGGACCTGCCGGAAGGGCGCTGGCAGCTGTCGCGCTGACCGGCACGCTACGTCGTGCCGGGCTGCCCTCCCCCGCGGCTCGCTAGCTCGCCGCGTTCCGCAACCCCCGGCCGAGCAGGTTCTGCACCCGGCCTCGCACGCGCAGGAAACGTGAAGCGACGCCCAGGTCGCGCGCGATGGCCTCCTGGTACCCGGGGCGTGCGCGAGCCCGATCGAACCAGGCCTGGACGCGCGGAAACGACTTGGCAAAGGGGTACCCGGCCTCGTCGAGCCGCAACACTTTCACGACCCAGATGATGTCCGCCATCGAGTACGCCTCGCCGCACAGCCAGGCGCGACGGTCGGAGAGTCGGGCTTCGATCTCGCGGAAGCCCTCGGTCAGGCTCGTCACGTGGTCGGCAAAGGTGTCCTCCGAAATCTCCCCGTTGCTGAAGCGGCGGTAGAAGTCGGCCAGCTGTTCGGGAGAGTCGGGCGCATCGAGCCGCTCGAGCTCTGCTTGTTTGTCGGCGCCGAGCTTTGCGAGGCCCCCCAGGCTCCACCGGTAGGTGACGTGGCGCACCGCCGGCTGCAGTTCGGCTGCGCGGGCGACCAGCGAACGACAAGCCTCGCCGGCCTCACCGTCGGGCATGAGCGCAGGACCCGGGAGTTCGCGATCGACGTAGTTCATGATGTCGACCGACTCGATGTGCAGCACCCCGTCGTGCACCAGGGCCGGCACCACGAGATGGGGGTGGATCGCGGCGTAGGCCTCGCTCAGGTTCTCCTGACGGGGCAGCGACACCGGGCGTCCGATGTAGGTGCCCGCCGGCGCGGAAAGGTGCGCCGCGGCGTCCGAACGCCAGGGCACGTCCGGACCGCGCCGGATGCCCTTCTCGGCGAGCACCAGCCGTACCCGCTGTGCACAGGGCGCCCCGCCATAGTGGAAGAGGTGGAGCCCCTTCAGCTTGCCGGGAAGCTCGCTACGAGGCCGGTCGACGATGGCCATGACGTCCTCCGTGCGGCCAGGATCGCTCCTCGGCCTCCTGGCGTAAATGACAAATTCCCCTCATTTCATGCCATACTGCTCGAGTGCCCAGGCAGGTCGTTTTTCTGGTACTCCCCGGCACGCAGCTGCTCGATCTCGCCGGCCCGGCGGATGTCTTCATGGCGGCCAACCAGTGCCAGCGCAGCCCGGGGCGGAAGCCGGCCTACGCCGTCACCTACGCGGGGCCGAACACGAACCCCGAGACTGCGAGCGGCGTGGGCCTTCGCGTGGAGAGCCTCGCCCGGGTTCGCGGGCCCATCGACACGCTAGTGGTTCCGGGCGGGATGGACTTCGGCCAAGCGGCCCTCGACCCGCGAGCCACCGCGTGGATCCGCCGGCGCTGGCGGCGCGCGCGCCGCGTGGTGTCGATCTGCAGCGGCGCCTTCGTCCTGGCCGAAGCCGGCGTGCTGGCCGGACGGCGCGTCACCACGCACTGGCGCGAGCTCGAACGGTTGGAACGTCTCGTCCCGGACGCGACGGTCGAGCGCGACGCCCTCTACGTGAAGGATGGGCCCGTCTATACGTCGGCGGGAATCACCGCCGGGATCGATCTCGCGCTGGCGTTGGTCGAGGAGGACCTCGGCCCCGAGATCGCACTCGAGGTCGCGCGCATCCTGGTGATGTTCCTCCACCGGCCGGGTGGGCAATCGCAGTTCAGCGCAGCACTGCAGCGACCGACCGCCGAGCACCCTGGCATCCGACGGGTGCAGACGGAGGTAGCCGAAGACCCGAGCGGAGATCATCGCGTCGCCGAGCTCGCGCAACGCGCGGGCATGAGCCCCCGGCACTTCGTCCGGGTCTTTTCGCAGCAGACGGGCGAGCCACCGGCGCACTACGTGCAGCGCGTGCGCCTCGAACGGGCGCGGCAGCTGCTGGAGCGCGAGGGGCAGAGCGTGGAGGATGTCGCCGACGCCTGCGGCTTCGGGTCGCCCGAGACGATGCGACGAAGGTTCCAGCAGTCGATCGGGGTCTCCCCCTCCGCCTACCGCGCACGCTTCCGACGGGCCGTGACCGGCTGAGCGGGCGCGAGGATACTGGAGCACGCTCGTCCCCATCCAGTGGGGGGCGTTCAGTCGGCCAGGTCGGCGGCGATCGTTCGCCAGAGCTCGACGGCGATACGGCCGTTCTCGAAACCGTTGGCCTGGAACGACGGGTCGGCGGAGTTCTTCACGACCACGACCCGGTGCCGGGTGTTCACGTAGATGTTCTGGCCGTAGATCCCGAGTGCCATGTACTCCTGCGTCGTTCTCCATGCCGAGCGGACGCCAGAGTGCGGGTGACACGGAATAGCGTACAGCGGGGACGGCTCCACCGGCACCGGCCCACGATGAGGATCGACTCGCGCGCCCGCGCTAGGCTCGTTCGCGTTGCCTCCCGATCCGTGAGGAACGCGACGTCGAATCCGAACCCAGGGAGAGGAGACGTGCCGCATCGCAAGGCGAGCAAAGAGGTCGCGCAGCCCTGGACGCCTTCCGAGGAGCAGATGGCGCTCTGGCCCGAGATCTCGGGCAACGAGATCAATGGTCTCGGGGAGCCGGAGCAGCGCCGCCCGACGCCGATCTACTGGCACGACCCGTCGGCCACGCCCCATGGACCCCTGCAGAGATGGATGGGGGCACGCTCGGCCAGCAACACCGAGCTGCTCGGGCTCGTGCTCGAGAACGCCGGGCTCCAGGACCAGCCGCAGGCACCGGTCGAGCCGACGGCCGCCGCCGCGCGAACACCCGAGCAGTGGTCCGAGGCGCTGCGCGACGTCGCTCGCGGGGCGGGCGCCGAACTGGTGGGCATCGTGGACATGGACCCCCAGTGGGTCTTCGAGGGCTACGCCGTCGCCCACGCGAAGGTCGTGATGATCGGCGTGGCCATGGACTACGACCCGCTGAACACGGCGCCCGAGCCCGAGGCGAGTGCCGAGGTGATGAAGCAATACAACCGCGGACTACGCGTCGCGCTCGAGGTCGCCGACTGGCTTCGGTCCCAGGGTGAAGAGGCCGAGGGGCACAGCGGGCCCCAGGCGGGCCCGATCAATCTGATCCCCGCCGCCCTCGCCGCGGGCTTCGGCGAGCTGGGCAAGCACGGCTCGATCATCAACGACGAGCTCGGTGCCCGGTTTCGACTGGCTTGCGTACTGACGTCGGTACCCGCTCGCGTGGACGCGCCACGCCAGTTCGGTGCCGATGGCTTTTGCGAGAACTGCCGCCTGTGCACCGCGGCGTGCCCGGTCGACGCCATCCACGACGAAAAGCAGCTCGTCCGCGGGGTCGAGAAGTGGTACGTCGACTTCGATCGCTGCCTGCCCTTCTTCAACGAGCACCAGGGCTGCGCAGCCTGCCTCCCGATCTGCCCCTGGAGCCGCCCCGGCGTGGCCCCGCGCCTGGCGCAGAAGCTCGGCCGGCGCCTCTAGGAAGACGGCGACGGATCCGTGCAAGCGGGCGCGACCTTGGCAGCGCCCTGCCTGATGCCTGCTACGGGAGCTCTTCCCTGTAGATCACGATCTCGAGGGGGAACGCCTCGACGTTCTCGAGGATCACCGTGATCTTCCCGTCGATCGGGTCGAGCCGCATGGAGCCGCCCGTGGCCTGGGCGTAGCCAGACATTCCGGGCGGGGTCATCATCACGCAGTTGTTCTTGCAGGTATCCGAGGTCGCCTCTTCCACGTGATTCCATCCGATTCGGGTCTTCTTCGTCGCATCGATGGAGGCCGACTTCTTCTCCTGCGGCTGCAGCGTGACCGTCTCGAGCACGACCCGCTCCTGGGCGAACGCAACGCCGGGCACCAGTACCAATAGAACGACCAGAACTCGTACCATGGAGCTACCCCTCCTTCGGGTGTCTCCCAACCCCTCCTGGCTTCTACACCCTGGCCATGCCTCCAGGCAACCCTGAAGGGGCGATCCTCGTCGCTGAAGCGCATTCGCGAAGCTGCGTGCCCCGAGGGCAGGCTTCAGGGGGCGCCGAGCACGTCGTCGTAGGCCGGTAGCGACGCGCTGCCGCCGGTGTGCAGGAACACCACGTCCGATCGGTCGCGGAGCGCCCCCGTAGCGATCTGATCGATCAGGCCAGACATCGCCTTGCCCGAATAGACGGGGTCGAGAAGCAGCCCTTCCAGTCGGGCCACGAGGCCCACGGCTTCGAGGCCGGCGGCGGTAGGGATCCCATACCCGTCCCCCAGGTAGCCCTGCTCGATCCGGATGTCGTCGTCTTCGAGCGGTCGCCCCGGCGCGTCCTCGCCCCGAGCCTCGGCGACCATCCCCGAGATCGTTGCGGCGAAGCTCGCGCGGTCAGGGCTGTACACCTGGACGCCGTGCACCCGGACCGCCGCTTCCGCTGCACCAAAACCGAGCAGGAGACCGCTCTGCGTTCCGGCGCTCGCCGTGGCGTGAAAGACGTCGGTCAAGGCGAAGTGCTCTTCGCATTGCACGGCCAGCTCCAGGGCCGCGCGCGCATAGCCCAGTGCGCCGACCGCGTTGGAGCCGCCCGTCGGGATCACGTAGGGAGCGCCCTCGCCGTTCGCGAGTTCCTGGATCAGCGCGAGGGCGCCGTCTGCGGTCTGGTCCGCATCGAAGAGGTGGACCTTTGCGCCGAGCAACCGGTCGAGCTGCACGTTGCCGCACCGCTCGTAGGCGGGATGCCGCCAGTCGACCACCCGGCTCAACACGAGATGGCAGTCGAAGCCCGCCTTCGCGCAGGCGGCCGCCGTCTGCCTCGCGTGGTTCGACTGGACGCCGCCGAACGTGACGACCGTGCTCGCACCGGCCCTCCTGGCGTCCGCCAGCAGGTACTCGAGCTTGCGGGTCTTGTTTCCGCCGGTGGCGAGCCCGGTGCAGTCGTCCCGCTTGCACCAGATGCGCGGCCCGCCCAGCTCTTGCGACAGGCGATCCAGGGGCTCGAGCCGTGTCGGCAGGTGGGCCAGCGGCAGTCGCGGCTTCGCGTCCAGCCAGGCCCAGGCTTCCTCGAGTGCCAATTTCGACCTCCACTTCCGCCGGCCGGCGAGCCGATCCCCCTGCGGCAGCGTGCCGGAGAAGAAGCCGGGAGTCCAAGGCCCGGGCCCACCCGTAGTGGAATCGAGGACCTGCGCTAAAACGTGCACGCGCACGGCGGCCGCTGCGATCGCCGTGACCCACCGGGAGACCGCGATGAAGATCCGATGCCTGACGCTCACCATGGCCTGGGCCCTCGCCCTCTGCTCGCCCGCCCTGGCCCAGGACTCGGACTCGGATCTCGCGAAGAAGACCCAGAACCCGATCGCCGACCTGATCAGCCTCCCGCTCCAGAACAACTTCGACTTCGGGCTGGGCCCGAACGACGACACGGGCTGGACGATGAACATCCAGCCGGTCGTTCCCATCGGGATCAGCGACGGCTGGAACGTGATCACGCGTACGATCCTGCCGATCCGCTACGTGCCTTCCCTGGCGCCCGGTGTGGCATCCGAGTTCGGGACGGGGGATCTCGACTTCACCGCGTTCGTCTCGCCGACGGACGGCTTCAGCTTCGACGGCCCCGAGGCGCTCTTCGGTGGCGAGAAGGCCTCGGTCACCTGGGGCGCAGGGCCGGCCTTCCTCTTCGATACCGCGAGCGACGACCTTCTCGGGACCGGCAAGCACTCGGTGGGGCCGTCGGTCGTCGCCCTGGTCCTCGGCGGGCCCTGGGTCGCCGGTGGCCTGGTGAAGCACTTCTGGTCCTTCGCCGGCGACGGCGACCGCAGCGACGTGAACCTCACCATCATCCAGCCCTTCATCAACTACAACTTCGACCACGGCTGGTACGCGGTGACGGCACCCATCCTGACGGCGAACTGGGAGCTCGATGACGACCGGTGGCTCGTCCCGCTCGGTGGTGGCATCGGCCGGGTGTTCCGGATCGGGAAGCTCCCAATCAACACGAGCCTCCAGGCCTACTGGAACGCGGCCACGCCCGACGGCCCCAGCGCCGACTGGCAGCTCCGCTTCCAGGTGCAGTTCCTGTTCCCGAAGCCGAGTTCCTGAGGTTCGACACGGAAGGCCCCGCATGGATCCCGGCGACTTCGGGCTTCGGGCTCCTGGCCCAACGCCGACGCCCGGCTTCTTCGCGTGACGACGTCCGCCTCCAACACGTACTCCCTTCGCAAGGCGTAGCCGAGCGGCATCGTCCCGGGAGCTCAGGGGTCGATCTGCTGGAGGGGTCGCAGCCCGAGCGCGTCGCGGAAGTGGCTGTGGTAGTGGTGGAGCGCGGGCTCGTTGCGTCCGAAGACCAGATGCTCGAGCTGTCCGCTTTCCGCGGCCCTCTGCTGGTGCTCGCCCATCAGGTAGTCCTCCTTCTCGATGGTGCTGTCGAAGACCTCGGTGAAGGCGGAAAGGGTGAGCACCGCGTCAGGATCGCGGCTGGCCTCGGCGCTATAGGTGTTCTCGGCCGTGACGCCATGCTCTCCGGCCGCCTCTGCCAGGTCGATGGCCTCCTGACTGAAGTAGTGGAGCACGCGCGTCCGCGAGTGGCTCGGATCACCAGGGCGCTCCGGGTCGGGGTAGATCTTGATCAGGCTCACCGTCCCCCGTCCGAAGGAGAGCTGGATGTTGGGAAAGAGGTAGTAGAGCGGGCTCGTGGCATCGAGCAGGCTCCACTCGTTCCTCGGCTTCGCGCGGAGCTCGTCGAGGCGCTTGGTGGCGATGACGAAGCGGTGGTTGCGACCGAACTCCTCGTAGCCGAGGACGTCGCCGTGGAAGATCTGTCCCAGCGTGTTCTTGTGCAGACGCGAGAAGTGGTAGGTCTCACCGAAGGTGTCGTTGGCGAGCTTCCAGTTGAGACGGCCCTCGATCACGCTCTCTCCCACGAGCCGGAGATCACCGAAGCCCCAGGAGGCGATCTCGGCCCCCAGGTCCCCGAGCTGCTGCTCGAGATCGATGCGTCCGTCCGCCCGCGGGTGCACCCAGAGCAGGCCCCCCTGCTCCACGGCCGGGAGCTCGACCAGACCGTGACACGACCGGTCTAGCGCACCCACGTGGTCTGCCAGCGGAATCCCCGTCAGCTCTCCCCGGTTGCTGTAGACCCAGTTGTGGAAGGGGCACTTGAAGGCGGCGGCCTTGCCCTGGCCCTCGGCCACGCGCGCGCCCCGGTGGCGGCACGCGTTGACGAAGGCCCGGAAGCGCCCGTCGGAGTCGCGCGTGGCCAGCACCGGAACCCCGAAGTCGTCGACGGTCATGTAGGAGCCGGGCTCGGGCAGCGAGCCAGAGAGAGCGATCAGCTGCGGGTGATCGCGGAAGAACGTCTCCCGCTCGCGATCGGCCACCTCGGTGGAGGTGTAGACCGAGGTCGGGTTCTGGTACATCACGCCCGCATCGACGTTGCGCTTGTCGTCGAGCTGTCGGAACAGCTCGTCGAGGATGGAGAGTTCGACCTCGCGCTTCATGGGGATCTCCTTGGCGGGGATGGGAAGGAGCGCTCAGGCGCGGTGGCGTCTCTTGCGTTCGATGGACTCCGCCGCAGCGGTGAGCTGCGGCTCGAGCGCCCGAAGTTCGTCCTCGAGTGCGGGCCGCGCCGCCTCGTTGGCGACTGCGAGCAGCGCCAGGCACATGCCGTAGAGGGCGCGCGCCTCGAAGGCAGCGGCGTCGATCACGCCGAAGGCCCATTGCACGCAAGCCAGCTCGTAGCCGTGGTAGATCTGCTCGCCGAGACGAGTCGGGTCGAGCGTGTCGGCGAGCAGGCCTTGCTCGATCGCCTGGGCGATCCCGTCGCGTTGCATGCCCGCCGCGCGCTTCGCCAGGCGCCGATCGGCCTCGGACCCTTGCGACAGCCCCTCGTAGCTGGCGACGATCATCGGGCGATAGATCGCCTCGTGTTCCGCGAAGTAGCGGACGCTCACCGTGATGACCGCGCGACAGCGCGCGAGCGGATCCTCGAGCGGCGCCTCGGCGTCGAGGATCGCAACCATGCGGTCCACGGCGTCCTGGGTGAGCGCGAAGAGGATGTCGTCGCGCGAGCCGTACAGGTTGTAGAGCGTGCGCACCGCCAGCCCCGCCTCGGCGGCGAGCTTGCGCATCGAGAGTGCGGCCATGCCGCCGTGGGTGATCAAGCGGCGGGCCGCGTCGAGAATGCGCTGACGGCGCGCTTCGACGTTCAGCTGCCGAAGGTTGGGCTCTCCATTCTGCAACATCGTTGCAAGTTATATCGATGTTGCAACTTGGTGTCAAGCGAGCGGATTCCGGTCGGTTCGACCGCGCGGCCGGGCCCTCAGGTGGATGCGGAGAAGAGCTCCCACTCCCCGGGCAGGCCCTTGAGCACGTGGCGACCGCGGTTCTCGAACAGGAGCCCCGATCCAGCGACGAGGTCCTTCACGGTGCTCGAGACCAGGACCTCTTCGGGCTCGGCCTGGGTCGCGACCCGCGCACCCGTGTGCACGGCGATCCCCCCGATCTTGCCGCCGATGAGCTCGCACTCGCCGGAGTGCAGGCCCACCCGAACCGGGATGCTCCGGCGCGCCAGGGCATCTCGCACCGCGCAGGCGCAGCGGACGGCGCGGGCTGGACCGTCGAAGGCGGCGAAGAACCCGTCCCCGGCCGTGTCGATCTCCTCGCCGCGCCAGGTGGTCAGGGTGGTCCGCACGATCTCGTGGAACAGGCCGAGCAGGTCGCCCCAGGCCCGGTCACCGAGGTCGACCGCGCGCTGGGTGGAGTCGACGACATCGCTGAACATGACGGTCTTGAGAACCCTGTCGGGCTCGCTGACGCCCCGTGCGCCAGTCAGGAACTCCTCGATCTCGCCGATGAACCCGTCGCTATTCCGCTCGGTCCACGGCACGTGATCGTCGCCCTCGAACTCGACGTAGCGGGCTCCGGACACGTGCTCGGCGAGGTAGCGCCCTCCACCCACGCGGGTGGCGCGGTCGCCTTCGCAGTGGAGCACCAGGGTGGGCACGGAGACCGTCGGAAGCACGTGGCGCACATCGGTCTGGGCGAGCATCGAGAACAGCTCACGTGCGGCGCGGGGGGAGACCGCGTTCCTCTCCAGCCGGGCCCAGGCGCGCACCGCCTGCTCGTCGTTCTTGATGCTCGGTGCGAGGAGCCCCGCCGAGAAGCCGGTGCCCCAGACGGCCTCCACGCGGTCGAGGAAGGCCTCGAGCTGTTCCAGCGTCATGGCCCAGGGGTAGTCCGCGCTTCGCAGGCCTGACGCGAGCGTCGAGGCCAGGATCAAGGCCTCGGTCCGCTCCGGGTAGGTGGCGGCAAAGAGCGTGCACATCGGCCCGCCCTCGGATACGCCGAGCAGCGCGGCCTTCTCGCTGCCGACCGCGTCCATCACGGCGCGCAGGTCGTCCATTCGCTGCTCGAGCGTGGCTTGCCTCGAGACCCGATCGGAGAGCCCCGTGCCGCGCCGGTCGATGCGGATCAGTCGCGCGAACGATGCCAGGCGCAGCATGAACTGGCGGTACACGCGGTCGCGCCAGGCTTCTTCGAGGTGGGAGACCCAGCCCGGCACGACGACCAGATCGACCGGGCCCTCGCCAATGACCTGGTAGGCGATGGCGACGTCCTCGCTGCGGGCGTAGCGAGTCTCCGGCTCCACTCGCGCGAACGTAGCAGGGGAACGGCGTGCGGGCGCCCGGTCCGCGCCTCACCCCCGCGCCGCCCCGGCCTCTTGGCCGCGGGCGCAGGTTGCGCCGGACGTAGCCGGTAGAACTACTCCCGTCGGTACCCGGTAAACACCTCGAAGAACCCGGCCACGTCGCTGCCGTCCTGCGGCACGTCGAAGGCGGGGTCGTCGTCGAGGCCCAACGCCCGCACGCCAGCGACCGCGTCGGAGAAGTCGAGGCCCCCTTCGTGGATGGTCGGGTTGATGAGGAACATCCATTTCTTGGCCCGAGCCCGGGCGAAGGCGGCCTCCCAGCAGGCGTCGAGGGCGCCACCCGCACCCGACACATTCCTCCCCGACAGGCTCGAGGCATGAGCCTTGACCCGATCGAGGCTGGGCGACCCGGCCTCGAGCTTCAGCCCAGGCGATCCGTTGCCCGAGAAGTTCCCGTTCGGCATGACCACGTAGGTCGTGTTCTCCCGCACCGACACCAGGCGGGACGGGCTCGCCAAGGCCTCGTTGTAGAAACCTGCGTTGTGCTGGATCACGACGATCCGTTCCCTGAGCTCGTCTCGCGACAGGGGGATGTCCAGGTCCCCGGTGAGTCGCCCGTAGACCTCGTGGGTGAAGTCCGACTGGCCACCCTCCAGGATCCACACCTTCGAATCCGGCGATCGGGTCAGCGTTGCGTGCACCTTCTCGGACACTTCGGCCACCGACTCCTGCCACGGCTGGGAGTGACGAGGGTGGGCCATGCTCCATGCGTCCCCTTCCGGTCCGAAGCAGATCTCCATCACCGCCGACGAATCGACGAACGGGGCGGTGAACTGGTTGATGCCGTACGCCCCCAGCACGGCGTGGAATTGGTCGTCGACGTTCAGGCCCTCCTTCTCCTCGAGCCACGCCACCATGGTGGCAGTCGCCGCCTGGGAGTGGATGTCATCGGTATCGGGCCGGTTGTCGTAGTGCGCCAGCAGCAGATCGCCCCGCGCCACATCGAACGTGCCGAGATCGGGATCGGGCCCCCCGGAATCGGGGTCGGACCACCAACACGCCGGCAGCGCAGCGATCGACGCCACGACGAGCAATGCACCGACCACGACGGTCGGACGACGTGCGGGCATGTGTTGCTTCCCCGTGGAGGAATTCTCACGTACGTCCTCGACCATTCTGGGTACATGCTCCCACTCGGTCAACCGCCGGTGTCCCTCAGAACTCCGAGGGCCCGAGGTCGCGCGGAAAGCGTCGGCCACTCCCGGTTTTCCGAAGGTCGCGCCCCTGGGGGCCGACTCACACGCACTGCGTACGCGTGACACATCGGCGTGGCCCGCACCACCTAACCCCGACGACCCGGAATCCCGGAGTCGAGGAGGTCCGACGTGCGACTCGCTCCCCGCGCTGCTCTTCCCATTCTCGTCGCTGCACTGCTCTGGGCCATGCCCGCGTCCGCATCGCTCATCGGCGACTCCGTGTTCCTCCTGGTGACCACCCAGACCGGGCAGGGCCTGTTCAACGGGTCGGCCGTGGTCGGGGACGGCGCCGAGTACCTCATCCTCGGCGACCAGGTCGAGCTCGACTTCGACGCCGAGTCGGTGACGATCCGGTTCCTGCAGACGCGACCTTGGAACTTCCGGGTGAACGCCCAGAGCCTGGACTGGCGGGACGACCAGGGCGAACTCATCGATGGTGAGATCGTCGGCCTGAACTTCCCGGGCTTCGAACCCTCCTTCTCGTCCTTCACCGAGCACCAGTTCCTGCTCGACCCGGGGAGCCCCGCCCCGACCTTCCAGGCGGGCGAGTCGTTCGTGATCGAGCTGATCACCGCCCACTCGGCACCGGAGCCCACGACCATCGCCCTGGCAGCCGTCGGTACGCTGAGCGGCTTCGCCGCGGCGCGCAGGAGGCGCGGGCGGGCCTGAGCACGGGGCCCGCGACGCGATCTACGGCCCCGGCGACTTCATCGGTGGTGAGATGGGCGGCGGGCACTGGATGCGCCAGGGCGACCTCGAGGCCGTGATGATCCCGGCGCCCTCGAACCTGCGGCCCGCTGCTTGGAAGTTGGCTCCGGGCAGGGTCCGCCTCTGACTGCGGACGTCCACAGCTTTCGGTTCCGTGGTGATGTCGGAGGTTTGGACTTCTAGGTTCGTCCGGCGGTGGTGGCCGTCGTCGATCGCTGATGCAGCACTCCTGCAGCACCCGGAGGCCGGCGACCGTCGCCCGGGGTTCACAAGGCGGCCACGCACGGGGCCATCCCCACAGAGAAGACTGAAGTTTCTTGCACACGGCGCGTCACCTTTTGCGCACCCATGGCGACTCCCAAGTTGTCGGCGCCACGCCCGGCACCCTCCTCGTGGCGGCGCAGCTGACACGCTGATCACCTCATTAGGGTTTCCCCTCACCTCTTGGTGCCGAACCTGCAATCGAACTGGAGACCAGATGCACTTCCGACTAGTGCGGATCGTCACTCTCGCCATGCTCTTCTTGCCGGCCGCTGCGGCATTCCTGACGACCGCACCTGCTCACGCGATCGAAATCCGCTGGACCGTGAACGACGGTCAGTTCGACTTTGGTTTCGACGGGAGCTTCGACCCCCTCCTCTCTTGCCCGACACCCGGGACCTGTGGCGAGGTTTCGGGGTCCTTCGTCTGGGATACGGCGCTTGGAAGTGCCACCGATTGGGAACTCACTCTGAGCGGAGGCGACACGACTACGTTTCCCTTGCTGACCTACACGCCGGCGAACTCGATCGCGGCCAATATCATCTTCGGCGGTAGCGGAATCGAATTCACCCTCAACGGTTCGAACAGACTCTTCCGATTCAGCAACACGTTTGGTCTGCTGGACGCCTTGGACACTCCTGTCGCTTCCCTGCCGGTAGTCGAAACTGGCGAGTGCTTGAACTGTTCGCCTTTCCGCTCTACGAACCAAGCGTTCCTGTCTGGTGTTCCCGTCCCCGAGCCCTCCACCGCAATGCTCCTCGCCCTCGGCCTGACCAGCCTCGCAGCACGACGACGACGCGCGTAGCTTCAGGGAGGCAGCTCGCTGGGGCGCCAGCCGGAGGCGAGGGCCTGCAACTGCAGACCTGCCGAAGCGCGGAACCAACACCTGGGGTCTCGCGACGATGCCCTGGCGCCCCGGGCAGGACTCGAACCTGCGACCCGCTGCTTAGAAGGCAGCCGCTCTATCCAGCTGAGCTACCGGGGCGCGCGCGAGGGGCCGCTGGGCGGCCTCTCGCGGGATTGAGCGAGGGTACCGGAGGCGGGCGATCGCCACCGGTGGCGCCCCCTCGGCCCACGGCTGCTCCGTCGGTACGCCGCGCGTGCCGAGGGGCTAGCCTCCCCGCACCCGGCTGTGGAGGGCCCCCGATGACCGAGATTCCCCCGGCGCTCGATCTGATGCTCGCGGCTTGGAATGAGCCGGACGCGTCGAAGGTGCGCGGCCACCTCGACCAGGCGCTTCGACCCGACGTGCGGTTCGTCGACCCGTCGATCGACGTCGTGGGCATCGACGGCTTCGAGAAGAACGTGCACGAGGTGCACGGCCGCCTGCCGGGCGCCGTCTACTCGCGGGCCAGCGGTGTGGACGCGCAGCACGGCTTCTATCGCTACGCCTGGGCGATCCACCAGGACGGCAAGCTCATCATGCCGGGGTTCGACGTGACCGAGCTGGACGAAGCGGGCCGCGTGGCGCGGGTAATCGGGTTCTTCGGCCCGCTCCCCGCCGATGACAGCGCCTAACGCGCTCCCAGATCGCAACGCGCTAGAGTGGCTGCGATCCCCAAGGTCCCGGGGAGCAGATGGATGGCTGCGAATCTCGAAGACCTCCTGGCCCGCATCGAGCGACTGGAGGCGGCGGAACACGAGCACGAGGAGGCCGTCGTGGCGAGACCTCACGAAGCCGACCGGTTCTGGTCGCACATCCCGTTCGGAGCCTGGCTGAAGCTCAGCGGGCCGAGCTTCGCCCTGATGGCGCTCGGCTTCGGCCTGCTCTGGAATGGTCAGCAGGTCACGACCCAGCGGATTCTCGACCTGCAGGAATCGACCACCGATCGCATCCTCGACCTGCAGGAGCGGATCACGGATGTCCAGGTCTCGACCGCTCAGCAGATCAACCAGGTGCAACGAGAGACGGCGGCCCAGATCAGTGCGGTGCAGCGCGAGACCGCCGCCCAGATCATCCAAGTGCAGCGCGAGACGACCGATCGGCTGCTCGAGATGCAGCAGCGGCTGATCGACCTGCATCGCGAGGATCGCAGCTAGCCGCTCACGCGAGGATCGCAGCTAGCCGCTCGCCGCGCGGATCGCCTCGGCCCCGCCTACAGGGGCCGGCCCTGCGCGTCGCAGGGCAGCTCGGTGTCGGCGAGCACCTGCTCCATCACGCCCAGAACCAGGCGCATCTCCTCGGGTTCCACGCGGATCAGGCCGTCGAACTTGTCGTCGATCTCGATGATCGTGATCTGGACGGCGGCGAACACGGCGGCCAGCAGCGAGAACATGGCGATCTGCAGGCGTCGTGCGCGGGCGACCGGCGTGATCATCGCGATGGACAGGATGCTGACTGCACTCACGGCCAACATCAGCCACGTGACCGGCGGTGGAACGGCGGGCCGTGCCTCCATCAGGCGGCTGCGCCGGGCGTCGATGCGTTCGCGATCGGTGTTCACGATCGAACCAAAGGGCGGGTTGCTGCGTCGATCGGCGAGCTCGCGTAGATCGACGTCGAGCCGCGCGATCCAGAACCCGGGCTCGGGCGCTACCCGCAGGCCCTTGCCGAGCTGGGGCCACTCGACTTCGGCCACCGCGCGCGCGTAGCACACCATGTTGGTCTGACCGCGCGTGGCGTAGGGCTCGGGCAGCAGGCCGAACTGCTTGAACTCGCCGACCACCATCCCCGCCTCTTCGCCGGTCGAGAGCTTCACGCGGGTGTAGGACGAGAACACCTGTACCAGCACGAACGCGAGCAGCAGCGCAGTCAGCGTGAGCAGCGGCGACACCACCAGGTCGAGCTTGAGGCCGTCGTCGCCTTCACTTGCCCGGCGCTGCACGGTCGTGCTGGCCAGCACGCCCACACCCAGCGCGAGCGCGAGAACCACGAGGGTCGCCGGGATCATGACGCGGCTTCGACCAAGCTTGCGCTACCGGACGGGCCAGGCGACCCGCACGAGCAGGCTCACTGGGTCGTGCAAGAGCCGAACAGCACGAACGCACCCTGCGTGCTGGCGAGGGTCGTCGTCATCCGGCCGCTCTCGCGATCGATCGCGATGGCGAACGCATGCCCGACCTCGAAGCCCTGCAGCACCAGCTGATCTCCGACCTTCTCGACCGAGGCGATCTTGGCCGTGTTGTGGGGCCCGGTCACCGTGGACTTGGAGAAGTCGATCCGCAGGAACGAGGGGGCGCCCATCTGCGACGGCGTGCCACCCAGGCAGGGTGCCCCGCTGATGCAGTCGTTCACCTCGACCGGTGCGCAGATCAGCGCCTTCTTGCCGTCGAAGTCGCCGGCCCAGGCCGGCATCGCCAGCGCGCAGGCGAGGGCCGCGATCGCGGCCCATCCGACTCTCTTGCAAAGCGCGTTTCGTCGCATCATCACTGCACCGTGTAGCCGCGGCCGGTCATGCAGGCTGCAACCGCGCGGTAGTAGGTATTGACCGTCTCGTTCCGCTGAGCCTGGGCGGCCTGCTGACCCTGCTGCTGGGCCATGCGCGAGCGGCGACCGCCGGCCATCGTGCCGGCGACGGCGCCGATCGCCGCACCCTCTCCGGCATCGCCCGCGATCGCACCGATGGCGGCGCCGCCGGCGGCGCCGCGCGCTGCACCCCGAACGCGCTGGCCTCCGGGCGCCGTCTGGGTGCTCTGCGGGGCCTGGGTCGCGAGCGCCGCCGGGTCCACGCCCGTGGTCTGGACGGCCCACACGTGGCACTCGCCCTGGTCCTTGGTCTGCTGGTCGGGTGTCTGGCCCTGGGCCGGGTAGATGACCGGCGCGTTGGCGAAGGCGGGCATCGCCAGGCCGCTCGCAACGAGCAGCGCGACGGCGGAGCCTGCACACCCGGCTCGAAACCGTTCGAGGATTTGGCGGTTCAACGGAGGTCGTCTCCTTGGTGAGAGAGGGTCTATTCTCGCCACCGGGCGCCGCCCACGCCAGTCGATCCAGGCGAACGCGGCGGCCCCCTGCGCCCCTAACCGGCCCGTTTGACACCCCTCGGGCGCGGCTCTAGGTTGGGCCGTCTGCGGTGGGCGTAGCTCAGTTGGTTAGAGCGCCGGGTTGTGGTTCCGGAGGTCGGGGGTTCGATTCCCCTCGCTCACCCCACCCATCTTCGAGGACGCCGCGGGCCCGCGCCCGCGGCGTCTTGCGGTTGGGCGCCACCTCGCCAGCACCCAGGCGCCCCGGCCCGCACTACCCTCGGGCCATGACCCACTCCGACACGCTCGACGACCCGGTCGCACGTGCGACGGCCCTCCAGCCCCTTGTCAGGGACCACGCCGACGAGGCCGAGCGCGACCGCCGACTGCCGGCCCCGGTGGCCCGGGCGATGGCCGAAGCCGGCCTCTACCGCGTGGCCGCTTCGGCCCGGCTCGGTGGCGGCGAGCACGACCCTGCCACCCAGGTGCGCACCATCGAGGCCATCTCCGAAGCCGACGGCGCCACGGGCTGGAACCTGATGATCGGCATCGAGACCTTCGGCCTGCTGACGGCGGGCTTTGCGCGAGCGGCCGAGCTGTTTGCCGACCCGCTGGCGATCCCGGCGGGTTCGACCGCCAGTTTCGGCCGGGCCGACGTCACCGACGGCGGCTATCGGCTGAGTGGCCAGTGGCCCTTCGTGAGCGGCTGCCACAACGCGACCTGGTTCTCCGGGCTCTCGATCGTGCACGAGGGCGGGGCCCCCCGCCAAGGCACCCCACCGCGCTTCATGCTCGTACCGCGCGAGTCGATCGAGATCCTCGACACCTGGCACGTGGCCGGGCTTCGCGGTTCGGGCTCTCACGACGTCCGCGTCGACGACGTCTTCGTCGCCGAGCAGGACACGGTGGGCTTCGGCACCCGGGCGTCGGGTGGGGCGGACACGGTTCCGCCCGCGGCGCGTGTGCCGCTCGGGGCGCGCCTCGCCTACAACAAGGTGGGGGTGGCGCTGGGCATCGCGCGCGGCGCCCTCGACGCGTTCGGCGAGCTCGCGGCCGGCAAGGTGCCGCGCTTCACCTCGACGACGCTGCGCGAGCGTCCCTTCGCCCAGCGCGCCATCGCCCAGGGCGAGGCCCGCCTGCGCGGCGCACGCGCCTTCGTATTCGAGTCCCTCGACGAGCTCTGGCAGGCCGTTCGTGAAGGCCGCGAGCTCGACGCGCGTGCCCGCGCGCTGCTGCAGATCGCCTGCAGCGACGCGGTGCGCGCATGCGCCGAGGCCGTGGATCAGGTGGTCGAGGCCGCCGGCACCAGCGCCAACCCGCTCGACTCGCCGCTCGAGCGCCGTGCGCGCGACGTGCGCGTGGTCCGCCAGCACACGACCGTGGCGCCCCACCACATCGAGGACGGCGGGCGCGTGCTGCTCGGCCTGCCCGCCCAGGGCATGATGCTCTCGAGCCTCGCCTGAGGGCTCTGAGGACGGGGACAGGACCCTCCGGCAACTGGATCTGAATCCAGTTGCCGATCGGCGTTCGCGCCCCCTACCCGGTCCTCTGGTCTCGGCCCCGCTCATCCCCAGTGCCGAAGTACTCGGCCATGCGCTGCTCGGCCTCGTCGCCGAACAGGATGTGGCAGGCCTCGTGCAGTCCCGGGGCCTGGCGGATCGTCTCGGTGCGCTCGATCAGGGCGATCTTGCTGCGGCGGCGCAGGAAGTCCTCGAGGCGCGTGATCATCTCGCGACGCGCGGCGTGGTGGATCTCGGCGCGGATGTACTCGGTGCCCTTCACCAGCACCTCGGCCATGGCCGGGTCGTGGCGGATGTCTTCGAGCAGCCGCAGCGCGCTCTCGGCATAACGACGCCAGAGGCGCGTGCTGAGCGGCTCGGACGACTCGGGCGCCGTCATGGCGTCGAGACCCATGAGGCGCGCCTGGTGGAAGTACTCCTCGCGCACCTGGTCGGGCGGCTCACCGTACCAGGGCATGCGCCGGTAGGGCAGCTCCACGCCCAGCTCGCCCACGATCTCGGCCACCTCTTCGCCCACGTTCAGGCAGTCGGTGAGCTTGCCGCCGAAGATGCTGATGTGACGCGCGTCGCCGTCGACCTCGATGGCGTGCTTGCGCGAGAGCGACGTCCAGTCGCCCTCGTCCCGGCTGCTCCCTCCCGGGTCGACCGCCAGGGGCCGCACGCCGCAGCGCTCGGCGATGATGTCGGCCTCGGTGAGCGGGCGCTCCAGGCGCAGGCGCTTGTTCACGTTGTCGAGGATGAAGCGGCGGTCGTCGTCGGTCACGGTCGCCGGCAGGCGCTCGACGCGGGTGTCGGTCGTCCCGATGCACGACTTCGTGCCGAGCGGGATCACGAAGAAGAGGCGTCCGTCGTCGGCGAAGAAGGTCAGCACCCGATCGTGCGGGGTCACGCGGTCGACGATGAGGTGGACCCCCTTCGAGAAGACGTGACGGTGATCGGTCTGCTGCGCGTCCCCGGTGTTGCGTTCGTCCACCCAGGGGCCACAGGCATTCAGCAACACGCGCGAGCGGATCGCGATCTCGCGGCCGGTCTGGTGATCGCGGGCGCGCGTCACCCAGGTGCCGTCTTCCTCGTGCGTGGCACCCAACGACTCGACGTAGTTGGCGATGATGGCGCCGTGGTCGATGGCTGCGCGCACGAAGTTGAAGACGAAGCGCGCATCGTTGTCCACGAGGTACGCGTCCGAGTACTCGAACCCGCCCACTGCGTTGGTGGGGTCGATCACGGATTCTTCGATGCCGATGCGCTCGAGCGACAGCATGCGCGGGGCGCGGGTGCGAAAGCTGCCGAGTACCCAGTACAGCAGCGCACCCAGTACCAGGGTGAGCCGGTGGCGGCGGAAGCCGCGCTCGAGCGTGGCGAAGAAGCGCACCTCCTTCACCGAAGACGGGTAGGTGCGGAGCAGCTTGTTGCGCGAGACGCAGAGCTTTCGGACCAGGCCGATCTCGGCGGTCTCCAGGTACTTGATGCCCCCCCACACCAGGTTCGACGACTCCTGGCTGGTCTCGCCGGCGAAGTCGCCGCGATCGATCAGCGCCACCCGCGCGCCCATGGTCGAAAGCGCCGAGGCGCACACGGCCCCGTTGATGCCGCCGCCCACGATCAGGACGTCGTAGACGCCGCCATCGAGCTTCTCGAGGTTGCTCTCACGCAGACCCATGCGGCGCGGAGGGTAGCGGCGGCGCGGGCCGGGGCCGACCGCCAGGTGGGGGGCGCGCGGACCGCGGGTCAGGCCCCGCGCGGGCCGCGGCTACGGGGTGGCGCCGGCTGCCTCGCGGGACTTTCGCAGGCGGCACTCGCGCGCGGCGAGCGGGCTGCAGCTGCAGTCTTCGCCGCTGCCGCCGCAGCTCCCGCGCAGGCGCTTGCCCTGCACGAGCACGCCGACCGACATGGCGAACACGACGGCGCCGAAAACGACCAGCGTGGCGAGAATCGTGATCATGAGGGGAATCTAGTCGATCGCACCGGCAAGGCACGGGACCTCGCCGACCACCGGTGCGCCCGCCGGATCGAGCCGGGTCGGGAAGCCCGGCGTGCCGCAGGCCGAGAACGCACCGCCCTCGCCCCGGCGGATGAAGTAGGCGCCGAGCCCGGCCTGGGCTGCCGCCTCGGGCCCGGCCTCAGGACCGAGCACCAGCAGCGTGGTGGCCCAGGCATCGGCAAGTGCGGCACGGGGGTGCACGACGCTCACCGAGGCCAGCCCGTGGGCGACCGGGCGCCCGATCCGCGGGTCGACCACGTGGGTGAGGCGCTCGCCGCCCGCTTCGTAGAAGTCGCGGTAGTCGCCGGAGGTCGCCATGGCCAGATCGCCGAGCTCGACGACGGCGTGCGCCGCGCGGCCCTCGGGATGCGGCCGCTCGATGGCCACCCTCCAGGCGCCACCGCCGACGCGCTCACCGCGGGCGGCCACTTCGCCCCCGATCTCGACCAGGAAGTCCTGATGGCCGGCTTCGTGGAGCAGGCGCGCCACCTCGTCCACGGCATGGCCCTTGGCGATGGCCGAGAGGTCGGCCTGCACGCCGGGTACGGCCTTGCGCACGGTGGCGGCCCCGGCGTCGATCTCGAGCTTCTCCCAGCCCACGCGCGCGCGAAGCGCGACCAGCTCTTCGGGCGACGGGCCCTCCCCGGGGATGCGTGCACCGGCGCCGAAACCCCAGGCGGCGACCAGCGGCCCCACGGTCACGTCGAAGACGCCGCCGCTGGCCTCGCTCACCTGGCGGGCCAGGCCCAACACACGGGCCAGCTCGGCACCGACCGCGACGGACTCGGTCGTCTCCGAGCGGTTCAGGCGCGAGAGCTCGGACTCCGGGTCCCACGTGGACATGGCGGCGTTGATGGCCGCCAGCCGCAGGTCGATGGCTTCGCGTAGCTCAGCCGGAGCTGCACGCGGCAGACCCGGTGCGTTCAGCGTGACGCCCCAGGTCGTGCCCATGGTGTCGCCGGCCAGCACCACACGCTCGGGGCTCGTGCACCAGAGCGTGCGCACCGAGAGGGCGACCAGGCCGACCAGCACGATCGGCAGCAGCAGCTTGGCGCGGGGCGTGAGCCCCTCGGGCCGCGTGGCCTAACCCCCGAAGTCGTCGAAGGCGATCATCTCGGGGTCGACGCCCAGCTCGTCGAGCATCTTCTTGCAGGCCTCGATCATCATCGGCGGGCCGCACAGGTAGTACTCGACCTCTTCGGGCTCCGGGTGGTCCTTCAGGTAGTTGTCGAAGAGCACCTGATGGATGAACCCGGTGAGCCCGGTCCAGTTGTCTTCGGGCATCGGCTCCGAAAGCGCGAGATACCAGTCGAAGTTCTCGTTCTCGCTGGCGATCGCGTCGAAGTCCTCGACGTAGAAGGCCTCGCGGTAGGACCGCGCGCCGTACCAGAACGTGACCTTGCGGTCGCTGTGGATGCGCCGGAACTGGTCGAAGATGTGCGATCGCATGGGCGCCATGCCTGCGCCGCCGCCGATGAAGCACATCTCGCGGCCGGTCTCCTTGGCGAAGAACTCGCCGTAGGGGCCCGAGATCGTGACCTCGTCGCCGGGCTTGAGATCGAAGATGTAGGACGACATCTGGCCCGGCGGCACGTCCGGCGCATTCGGCGGCGGCGACGCGATGCGGACGTTGAGCATGATGATGTCGTGCTCTTCGGGGTAGTTCGCCATGGAGTACGCGCGAGACACGTCGTCGTCGACCTTGGACGTGAACTGCCACAGGTTGAACTTGTCCCAGTCCTCGCGGTACTCGTCCTCGACCTCGAAGTTCTTGTACTCGGCCACGTGCGGCGGGCACTCGATCTGGATGTAGCCCCCGGCCTTGAAGGGCACCGTCTCGCCTGCCGGCAGCTCGAGGATCAGCTCCTTGATGAAGGTCGCCACGTTGTGGTTGCTGCGGACCTTGCACTTCCACTTGCGGACGTCGAACACCTCGGGCGGCAGCTCGATCTGCATGTCCTCCTTCACCTTGACCTGGCAGGCCAGGCGAAGGCCGCCGCGCGCCTCCTTGGGCGTGATGTGCGAGACCTCGGTGGGCAGCAGCGCCCCGCCGCCGTCCTTCACCACGCAGGTGCAGACGCCGCAGGTGCCCTTGCCGCCGCACGCCGAGGGGATGAACACGCCCGACGAGGCGAGGGTGCCGAGCAGCGTGCCGCCCGCGCCGACCTCGAGCGTCTTGTCGGGGTCGTCGTTGACCTCGATCCTGACCTTGCCGCCGGGCGACAACCGCGCCTTCACGATGAGCAGCACCACCGTGAGCAGCACGATGATCACGGTGAAGCCGGCCATGCCGAACAGGACGGTATCCACGAGGCCTGCCTCCGCCTAGAGCTGGATGCCCGAGAAGGACATGAAGCCGATCGCCATCAGACCGACGGTGATGAAAGTGATGCCCAGGCCGCGAAGCGCCGGCGGGACGTCGCTATAGCTCATGCGCTCTCGAATCGAAGCTAGCGCCACGATCGCCAGCGCCCAGCCGATGCCGGAGCCCAGACCGAACACGGTGGCCTCGCCCAGGGTGTAGTCACGCTGCACCATGAAGAGGGACCCACCCAGGATCGCGCAGTTCACGGCGATCAGCGGTAGGAACACGCCAAGCGAGCCGTAGAGCGCGGGCGCGAACCGGTCGATCGCCATCTCCACGATCTGCACCGCCGCCGCGATCGTGCCGATCAGCACGAGGTACGACAGGAACGAGAGGTTCACGCTCTCGCCACCGGGCAGCCAGGACAGCGCGCCCTCTTCGAGGAAGGTCTTGGTGAGGATCTGGTTGAGCGGCGTCGTCAGCCCGAGGACGAAGATGACCGCGAGGCCGAGGCCCAGGGAGGTGCCCACCTTCCGGGAGACGGCCAGGAAGGAGCACATCCCCAGGAAGAAGGCGAGGGCCATGTTCTCAACGAAGATCGCCTTCGTAGCCAGGCTCAGGTAGTGCTCCAACGTGGAACTCCTCTTCGTTCTGTTCCGGGCGAATCGTGCGCACGGCCCAGATGAAGCAACCAATCAGGATGAATGCGCCGGGCGCCAGGACCATCAGGCCGTTCGGCTCGTACCAACCGCCCATCGACGTGGTGGGCAGGATGGTGATGCCGAACAGCGACCCCGACCCGAACAGCTCGCGGAAGGCCGCAACGACGATCAGCACCAGGGCGTAGCCAGCGGAATTGCCGAGCGCGTCCAGGAAGGTGGGCCAGGGCTTGTTCTGCATGGCGAAGGCCTCGGCCCGGCCCATGATGATGCAGTTGGTGATGATGAGACCGACGAACACCGACAACTGCAGGCTGATCTCGTAGAGGTACGCCCTCAGGAACTGGTCGGCGACCATCACCATCGACGCGATGATGGTGAGCTGCGTGATGATGCGGACGCTCGCCGGAATCAGCGCGCGCAGCACGCTGACCACCACGGTCGAGGTCGTCAGCACGAACAGCACCGCCAGGCTCATGACGACCGCCGTCTCCATCTTGGTGGTGACGGCCAGCGCCGAGCAGATGCCCAGCACCTGCAACCCGATCGGGTTGTTGTCGATCAGCGGGTCGAGGAGGATCTCGCGGGGTTTGCTCATCCGACCTCCGGACGCATACGCATCATCCGGCCTCCTGCTGGTTGCGGTAGGAATCGAGGAACGGGCCGAAGGCCGCGTCCCCCAGCCAGAAGCTCAGCATGTTGGTCACGCCGTTACTGGTGATCGTAGCCCCCGAGAGGCCGTCCACCTGGTAGGGGTCGCGCTCGGGCGGGCCGGCGGTGCCCTTCTTCACCCGCAGCCGCGGCTCGCCTTTCTCGTCGATCGCCTGGCGCCCGGGCCACCCGGCCTGCCAGCGCGGGTTGGCGATCTCGCCGCCCAGCCCCGGCGTCTCGCCGTGCTCGTAGAAGGTGATGCCGCGCACGGTGCGCAGGTCGGCCTCGAGGGCCAGGTACCCGTACATCGTGGACCACAGGCCGTAGCCCTCGACGGGCAGCACCACGCCGTCGACGCCACCGCTCTCGCCGCGGATCAGGTAGACGAGCCCGAGATCGGGCACACGCTGCACCTTGGCGCCATTGTCGGGCGCCGGCCGGCTGCGGTCGGGGTCCTTGGCAGCCCGGCGCTGGTCGTAGTCGAGCGCGTCGTCGGTGTCGACGAAGTTGCCCTTGGCCAGGTCGACCAGCTTCGCCTCGAGCTTCTGCTCGAAGCGCTGGTTGAGCTCGTCGCGCGACAGCGACTCGCCCCGCTGCGACAGGCCCGCGGCCAGCAGCACGTTCTTGATGCGGTCGAGTCGCTGGTTCTCGTCCTGCCGGTCCTTGAGCGCGACCGCCACGGCCGAGACCAGCAGCGAGAACACGACGCACAGCGCCGTCGTGAAGATCACGGTATGGCGGGCACTATGCTCCACTGCGCGCGAGCCTCCGTGCGACGTTGCGCCGGATCACGAAGTGATCGATGAGCGGCGCGAACATGTTCATGAAGAGCACCGCCAGCATCATCCCCTCCGGGTAGGCCGGGTTCACGCAACGGATCAGCACGCAGAGCGCGCCGATCGAGAACCCGTAGACCCAACGCCCCCGGTCGGTGTATGCGGACGAGACCGGATCGGTGGTCATGAAGATCGCGCCGATGGCCCATCCGCCGAGCACCATGTGCCAGTACCAGGGCACCGACATCATCGGGTTCGTGTCCGAGCCGATCAGGTTGAGCAGGCTCGCCATCACGATGGTGCCCAGGGCGGTGCCGGCGATGGTGCGCCACGAGGCGACGCCGGTGGTGATGATGAGCCCGGCCCCGATCAGGAGGGCGAGCGTCGAGGTCTCGCCGAACGACCCGGGGATCGCGCCCACGAACGCCTGGAGCCAGCTCTGCTGCCCCAGCACGCCCGGCTCGACCGCCGCGCGCGCCAGCCAGGTCGCCCCGGTGAAGCCGTCCACGTCGATGAAGTCGGCGGCGATCCAGGGGGCGTCGCCGCTCAGGTAGGCCGGGTAGGCGAAGAACAGCACCGCCCGGCTGAACATCGCCGGGTTCAGGAAGTTCATGCCGGTGCCGCCGAAGATCTCCTTTCCGAAGATCAGGCCGAAGGCCGTGCCGAATGCCACCATCCACAGCGGAATGGTCGGCGGCAGGATCAGGGGCAGCAGGGCGCCCGTGACGAGGAAGCCCTCGCTCACCTCGTGGTCGCGGATCTGGGCGTTGATGATCTCGATGCCCAGGCCCACCACGTGCACGACCAGGAAGATCGGCACGAAGTAGACGGCCCCGAGCAGCGCGCACCACAGCGGGTTGGACGACGTATACACGCCTCCCACCAGCTGGAAGAGCGCGTTCTGCCAATCGGCGTTGGGACTGGCACCGGCCTCGATGGCCAGGTTGGCCTGGTAGCCGGTGTTCCACAGGCCGAACGTGAGCGCCGGGCCCAGGGCCAGCACCACGAAGAACATGAGGCGCTTGTAGTCGAGCCCATCGCGGACGTGCGACCCCGTGCGCGTCTGGATCCCCGGTGAGAAGGCAAGCGTGTCCACGGCCTCGTAGGCCGAAGCCAGCTTCTCGAACTTCGCACCCTTCTCGACCTGCGCCCCGAGCTTGTCGAGGAGGTCGCGTATCGGTTTCATCAGCCCTCCTTCTCGATGCGGTCGAGGTTCTGCCGGAGGTAGGGCCCGAACTCGGTCTTGCCCGGGCAGACGAAGGTGCAGAGCGCCAGGTCTTCTTCGTCGAGTTCGAGGGCGCCGAGCGCCTCGGCCTGCTCGATGTCGCCGACGACCAGCGAGCGCAGCAGGTAGGTCGCGACGATGTCCATCGGCATCACCTTCTCGTAGCCGCCGATCGGCATCATGGGCCGGTGGCTGCCGTTGGTGTCCGTGGTCATGTCGAATGCGTCCTGCGGGAACAGGCGCGACAGGAAGACCGGCATCATCGAGAATTTCTGCAGGCCGGGGTTGATCCAGCCCAGGAACTGACGGCCGCCGGGGCGAAGCGCGCTCACCTGCAGGTGGTAGCGACCCAGGAAGCCGAATTCCGGGCCCATGGCCTTCTTGCCCGAGAGCACCGAGCCCGAGATCACCCGCACCTCGCCCTCGCTCTCGTCGAGCCCGCCGGCGGTGAGTTCGTCGAGGGACGCGCCGAGCCGCGTGCGCACCAGGCGCGGCGCGACCACCGGAGGCCCGGCCAGCGAGACGGTGCGTGCCACGGGCAGCACACCCGTGCGCGCGAGCTCGCCCACCGCGATCACGTCCTGGTAGCCGATGTGCCACACCGTCCGGTTGCGCGAGGCCGGCGCCAGGCGGTGGATGTGGACGCCGGGGTTGCCCGCCGGGTGCGGCCCCTTGAAGGTCTCGACCTGAACCCCGGCCTCGGCGCCACCGCGAAGGTCGGCGTCGGCTGCGGTGCACAGGTAGGTCGTGTTCGCGCACAGACGAGAAACCAGCGTGAGCCCGAGCTGGAAGTCGTCGAAGGCCGCGTCGATCACCGGCGCCGGGTCGGGCGCGTGGGGGTTGGTGTCGATGGCCGTCACGAACAGGGCGTCAGGCTCGCCCTCGGGCAGCGGCACCTTGCTGTAGGGCCGGGTGCGAAGCGCCGTCCACAGGCCCGATTCGACCAGCAGGGCGCGCACCTGGGCGCCGGTCCAGGCCTCGGGGGCCTCGGACGGCATGGAGGCGAAGGACTCGAGCTCACTCCCCTCGGGGGCTCCCGCGCGCTCGCCGGGCGACAGCTCGATCACCACCGATCGCAGCATGCGCCGCGCCCCGCGGAAGATCGCCTGCACGCGTCCGGCGCCGGGCGCGGTGTAGCGCACGCCCGGGCGTTTGCGGTCCTCGAACAGGAGCTGGCCCCGGCGCACCACGTCGCCCTCGGCGACGGCCAGGCGCGCCCGCAGACCCGGGGTGTCGTCGCCCATGACGGCGACGCGGCCGACCTCCGGAGCGTCGCTCACGAGCTGCTCCGGAGCACCGGCGAGGGGAAGGTCGAGTCCCTTCCGAATGCGGTGCACTGCCACCGAGAAATTCCCTTTGGAAACGGGGTGATACGCGAGGGGCTGCCCCCTGGGACGGGGCTGGCGCCGGGCGGATCCTAATGGCCCGAGGGCGGTTTGGCTAGACTTCTCGGACGGTTCTGGACAGGATGGGGCTGCCGGGGGTGGCCGGGAGGACGGCTCATGCATCGCGCCGACATTCCTTCGATCCGCGAGTTCATGACCCGCTCGCCGATCACTCTGCGTCCTGAGATGACGCTCTTCCAGGCGGCGCAGGTTCTGCTCCGCAAGGGCATCTCCGGGGCGCCGGTGGTCGCGCCGGACGGCACGCTGCTCGGGCTTCTGTCCGAGTTCGACTGCCTCCGGGCCGTGGCGTCGTCGGACTACGAGATGGACGACCACGACACCAACGCGTTGGTGGGCGACCTCATGACCCGCGAAGTGCGGACCGTGTCGTCGGAGCTCGATCTCTTCGCCCTGGCGCACGAGTTCATGGCCAATCGCGTCCACCGCTACCCGGTGGTCGAGGCCGGCCGGCTCGTCGGCGTGGTGAGCCGCAGCGACGCGCTCGGCGCGGCCCTCGCGCTGCGCAAGCGCATGCCCACCACGGCGACCCGGTACCCCGATTACCCGAGCGGCCGCGACCCGATCCGAGACTATCCACGCAGCTAGCGCCCTGGCCCGGAGGCCATGAAGCAAAGCACGCGACCCCGTTCGACCCTCGACGTTTCCGACGGGGAGGGTGACGATCTCGCGCTCCTGTCATCGGCCGAGGCGCCTGTCCCGGCGCCCCAGGAGGAGTCGTTCAACGCGGTCTTCGGGTCCTGCAAGCGCACCGGCGACTGGTACGTCCCCGATCGCATCGACGCCTGGTCGCTCCTGGGCGAGGTCGTGCTCGACTTCACCGAGGCCGACCTGCCCGCCCATGGCCAGATCGACCTCGACTGCAACGTCATCCTCGGCGAGATCGTGCTCATCGTGCCGCGCGACGCCGACGTCGACCTGGCGGGCACCCGCGCGATCCTCGGCGACGTGACCGTCACCGAGGGCAGCCCGCGCAAGGGGCGCTCGCTCGTCGACCGGCTGATCGGCGACGATCCCGAACTCGACCGGCTCGAAGGGGCCGACGACGAAGAGCCGCTGCGCTTCCGCGTCGCCGGCTCGGTGTTCCTGGGGTCGGTGAAGGTGAAACGCGTCTAGCCACGGCCGCGACCGGCGGCCCCAACGAGGAGTCCGTCCACGATGGCCGTCCCTGTCACTGCCTTCTACGCGATCCTGCTCACCCTGATCGGGTCGTATCTCGCCTACCGCATCGGAAAGATCCGCGGGGGCGGCGGCCCGTCGATCCTGTGGGGCGACGACATGAACGTGGCGCTCGAGGTGCGGCGCCACGGCAACTTCAGCGAGTTCGTTCCCCTGGCGCTCGTGCTCATGGTGATCGCCGAGCTCAACGGCGTGTCCTCGGGCGTGCTGCATGGTGTCGGCCTCCTGCTCGTGGCCAGCCGCATCGCGCACCCGATGGGCCTGCGGGCGGACGACACCTCGCCGCCGCTGCGCGCGCTCGGCGCCGGCGGCACGTTTCTCGCCACGCTCGTGCTGGTGGGGACGATCGGCTGGAAGCTGATCTAGGAGGGGCGAGCTAGGCCAGATCGACGACACCACGGGGTGTCGCGATGCGCGCGCGCAACGTGGGCGCCGGGGCCTCGGTGACGCGCAGCGGAAGCTCGAGAGCCTCCAGCAGGCGCTGGAGCCCCGGGGCGTCGGGGTGCTCGACCACCAGCGCATCGAGCGCGCCGGCCACGGGAAGCTCCGACGCGGGGTTCGGGGTCTTGCCCCAGTCGATGGCGAACGGCAGGAACCGGCCGAAGGCGTGGTCCGTGGGCAGCGCGACCTGCCAGTGAAGCGTCCGACCGTCCGGGTGGCCGCGCGACATCCCGATCACGCGCGCGCCGGAACCCACGGCCTCGAGCCGGCGGGCAATGCCGTCCAGATCGGCGCTGCGCACCGCGAAGCCGTGCAGGCGCGGCGCAGCCAGCTGCGCGAGTTCGGCGCCCAGGCCGGCGGGCGAGCCCTGGGCCGGGTCGGGCGCAATCAGCTCCAGGTAGGTCGCGCCGAGGCCGACCAGCGCGTTGTGTGTCCCGAGCCCCGGGTGAGCACCTCCCGGCATCGCCTGCGCGCCCAGAACACGGTTCATCTCCCGGACCGCATCGTCGAGCGATGCCGCCCCGTAGAGCAGATGGTCGATCTCGCTCACGCCGAACACGGTAGCGCGCACAGCACCGTGCCAATGCTAGGTTCCCCCGCGGTGAGGGGATGGATCGCATGCGTGGTGTTGGCGGCGCTGCTGGCGCCGGCCGGCGCCGGATGGGCCCAGGACGATGCGGGCGAGCCCGCCGTTCTTCCGGGCCGAATGCTGCGCCAGCCCTGGACCGGCGACTTCGAGGACATGGTGCATCGCCGCAAGGCGATCCGCGTGCTCACGACGCTCAGCCGCACGAGCTTCTTCATCGAGGGGGGGCGCCAGCGCGGCATCGCGCAGGAGACGTTCGCACAGTTCGAGAAGGTGCTGCGCAAGAAGCTCGGACAGGGCCGCGGCGGGGTCGACGTGATGATGATCCCGGTCTCCCGCGACGAACTGCTGAGCGACCTGCTGGCCGGACGCGGCGACATCGCCGCTGCGGGACTCACGATCACCCCCGACCGCAAGCGTCAGGTCGCCTTCACCGACCCGGTGCTCGAGGGCATCTCGGAACTCGTGGTCACGCACGCGGGCGAAGCGCCGATCGCTTCCGTGGAGGGACTTGCGGGACGCGACCTCTGGGTTCGCCAGTCGAGCAGCTATCACGAAACGCTCCTCGCCCTCAACCGCCGCTTCGAAGCCCAGGGGCGCGAACCCATCGCAATCCACCCGGTCGACGAACACCTCGAGACCGAAGACATCCTCGAGATGGTGAGCGCCGGGCAGATCCCCGCGACGGTCTGCGACAGCAACCTCTGTGACTTCTGGAGCGACGTGCTCCCCGACCTCCGCGTCCATCGTCGAGCAGCGCTTCGGCAAGACGTCTCGATCGCCTACGCCGTGCGCCCCGACAGCCCGCGGCTGCTGGCCGAACTGAACGCGTTCGTTCGCGACCACAAGAAGGGCACGCTCTTCGGCAACGTGATCTACAAGCGCTATCTCGAACGCAATCACTGGGTCCGCAACCCCGGGCGCGGCAACGACCACGCCCGCTTCGTGGCCCTGGAGCCCTATTTCGACGAGTACGCGGGACGCTACGGGTTCGATCCGCTCTTGATCGCCGCCCAGGGCTACCAGGAATCGGGGCTCGACCAGAGCCGGCGCAGCAGCGCGGGCGCGATCGGCGTGATGCAGCTGCTGCGCTCCACCGCGCGCTCGAAGGAGGTCGGCGTGCCGAACATCGACCGCGCCGAGTCCAACATTCACGCGGGTTCGAAGTACATGCGCGTGCTGATGGACCGATACTTCGCCGACCCCGACCTCGACCCGCCCAACCGCTACCTGATGGCGCTCGCCGCCTACAATGCGGGTCCCACCCGCATCCGGCGGCTTCGGCGCGAGGCGCCGGACATGGGCATCGACCCGAACGTCTGGTTCGGCGAGATGGAGACGCTGGTCGCCATGCGGGTGAGCAGCGAACCGGTGCGCTACGTCCGCAACATCTTCAAGTACTACTACGCCTACCAGTACCTCGAAGAACGCGATCGGCTCCGATCCAGCATGCAGTAGCCGCTAGCCGAGGCCCACCCGGAATCGCGCCTGGCGTTCGGTGCCGTCCTGGTGGCGCGTTCGCAGGCGCAGGATCCAGACCTTCGAGCCGCTGAGCTTGCTCGCGTCGAACTCGCCGAGCACCCCGTCCTGGATGCCCTTCTCGAGGGTCCGCACCGGAGCGAAGCGATCGGGGTTTTCGCCGCGCCCGATCTCGAGGATCGCTCCCTCGAGCCGGTCGGCATCCGCCGTGCCATGCACCCGAACCACCGGTCGACCGTCCACCTGGACCACCTCGACCCGTGCGATGTCGGCCGAGACGAAGAAGGACGGATCGGCCCGCAGGGCCGCGCGCGCGTCGATCAGTCCGTAGCCCGTGTGCAGGTCGACACCGGGTAGCGCCACGTCGCGCGCCGACTCGCGCAGCATGCGCTTGACCTGGTCCGGGGTGAGTTCGGGTCGCGCCGAGAGCATGAGCGATGCCACGCCCGCCACGATCGGCGCCGCGAACGACGTACCGCCCGTTCGGTAGTAGCGGTTGTCGTCACCGACGTAGGCCGAGCCCGCCTCGTAGGCGACGTCCGGGATGCCGGTCATCAGGTCGGTGCGCCGTGCGCGCAGCGACAGCACGTCCACACCGGGAGCCGCCACGTCGATGCCCTCGCCGAAGTTCGAGAAGGCACCGCGCGCATCGGCCAGGTCGGTCGCCGCGACGGTGATCGCCCGGGGATGGCCGGCCGGCCCGCGGTCCTTCACGTCGACGGCCTCGTTGCCCGCCGCCACCACCACCACCGCGCCCTGCCCGTGCGCGTAGTCGATGGCGAGCTTCTCGGTGGCCGTGAGGTCGGGACCGCCGAGGCTCAGGTTGATCACACGCGCGCCGTTGTCGGCCGCATAGGCGATCGCCTCGGCCACGTACGACGCGCGGGTCTGGCCGAAGTTGTTCATGGCCTTGAGCACCATGACCCGCGCGTTCGGATCGACGCCGGCAATGCCGAGACCATTGTCGTGCGCCGCAGCAATCACGCCCGTCACGAAGGTTCCGTGGCCGTTGCGATCCCACGGGCGGTTGTTGCGACCGATGAAGTCCCAGCCGATCAGGTCGTCCACATAGCCGTTGCCGTCGTCGTCGATGCCATTGCTCGGGGTCTCGCCCGGGTTCTGCCAAAGGCTCTCCCACGCGACGTCGGCGTGGTTCCAGTCAAGGCCCGTGTCGATGACGGCCACCAGGGTGCGCGACGCATCCGAGGGGATCAGGTTCCAGGCCGAGTCGCTGGCCGCGGTGAGACCGACCCTCTTGATGGCCCACTGGTCGTCGTAGGACTGACCCCAGCTGCCCTTCGAGTTGAAGTACGGATCGGCCGGTGCCGCCTCCATGATGCGGCACTTGTCGCGCTCGGAGAGCTTGACGCCGGTGGTCGACTCGATCCAGTCGATCACCTGCTGGGCCATGTCGGCCGGGTAGAGCACGCTGGCCACGGCCTGATCGCCGATCGCGAAGAGGTTCGGGTTCAGCAGCTGCAGGCCCGCGGGCAGGTCGGCGAGCGCGGTACCCGGCTCGAGCCAGAGGATCTGGCCGTCCATGTGCGTCGCGTCCAGACTGACCTCAGGAAGCAGCGTCAGGTCGAACGGAAGCCCCAGGTAGCTGTTGGGAACGGCCGAGAAGTCGATCCCGCCCTTGCCGAAGATCTGCTGACCGAGATCCAACATGTACGGGATCGTCCCGTCGGGCAGCAGGAATCCGTCGGAGGGCGCGTCGAGGCCGTAGTCGGTGCTCTCGTTCTGGACGAACGGTGCGAAGTCGCTCTCGGTGCACGCGCCCCCGTCGCAGCCCGGGATGGCCGCGGTCCAGTCGTCGGGCCAGTCACAACCCCCGGCGTCGCAGGAAGGTACGTACGCGTAGGTCGGCGCATCGCACGCACCCGCGTCGCAGTCCGCACCCGGGTCGAGGGCGAGGTACGGAAACGAGGTGCAGCCGCCCGCGTCGCAGATCGACGGGTCCTGGAGAAGGGCCGAACCCGCGTCGCCACTCGGGCACGCGCCGGGTTCGTCGCAATCCCAGTCCCCGCCCCACTCGATCGCGGGGGCATCCGCGCTCTGGTTCAGGCTCAAATAGCTGCCATCGACACCGAACGCGCGGGGCACGAGCTTGACGTAGTAGAGCCAGCCGTTGCCGTCCTCGTCGAGCTCGATCACCGAGGGGTCGTCCGCGTAGCCCTCGTCGCTGCCCTTGCCCGCAGCGGGATCGGGCACGGGCCCGGTGTTCACGCGTAGCGTGCTCCCCTTCTGGCCCGTGTGCTGCAGCTGGCCCTGGGCGATGGCGAGCGACGTGGCCTTGATCGGCATCAGGCCGAGCTGGATGGACGGAACCACGACGGTCGCGAGCTGCGGCGTCGCCGCCGTCGGCGTCGTAGCCGAAGCGGGCGGAGGGTTGCTCGTGGCCTCGGGCGTCGTCCCACCCTGGCCGGAGGTGAGCGCGCCTCCCAGGGCCTGGCCCCCGGCGGTCTCCAGGGCACGCGTGGTTCGTGCTGCGCCGGAGGCCGTCGCCGAACCCGATGCTGCGCCACTGCCCAGCTTCACGGTGGGGGCGGTGGCACCGGGGCCGAGCTTCACCGTGGGCGCGGTGGCGCCGGGGCCAAGCTTCACGGTCGGCGCCGTGGCGCCAGGACCGAGCTTCACGGTCGGCGCCGTGGCGCCGGGGCCGAGCTTCACGGTCGGCGCCGTGGCGCCAGGACCGAGCTTCACGGTCGGTGCAGTCGCCCCGGCCCCGAGCCTCACCGTGGGCGCCGTCGCGCCGGCTCCAAGCCTGACCGTGGGCGCGGTGCCCGAACCCGCCGCGGCACCGGGCAATCGGACCGTCGGCGCGGTCGCGGCCGAGCCGAGCTGCACGGTCGGCGCCGTACCAGAGCCCGCCGCGGCACCGGGCAATCGAACCGTGGGCGCGGTTGCGGCCGAGCCGAGCTTCACGGTCGGCGCCGTACCCGAGCCGGCCGCGGCACCGGGCAATCGAACCGTGGGCGCCGTCGCGGCCGATCCGAGCTGCACGGTGGGCGCGGTGCCCGAACCCGCCGCGGCGCCGGGCAATCGCACGGTCGGCGCCGTCGCGGCGCCGGGCGCCGGGATCCGCACCGTGGGAGCGCCGGCCGCTGCGGCCGATCCGGCTGCGGGCGCTCCGGTGCGCGGCGGCAACAACAGGGTGGGCGTGTCGTCTACCGGCAGGTTCGTCCGCGGCGCCGTCCCTCGCGCGCCCGCCGGCGGCTTGATGATCACCGTCGCTGCGTCGTCCCCTACACCGGCTGCGGCCTGCGCGCCTGGGGGCGGCGGGATGCGAACCGTCGGCGCGGTCGCCGCGCCGCTGCCCGACGCAGCGCTCGAGCTCCCGGTCGCACCCGCCGTCGCCGTCTCCTGGGCGAGCGCACGCCCGCCCCCGGCGACGGCTTCGTCGGCGGCGAGCCAGCCACGCACCGCGTTGCCACCCTTGTTCACCAGGCGAGCGATGGTTCCGCCGAGCGCGAGCGTGCCCACGTCGGCCGCCGTGCCGAGAAACGTGACGGCGACGTCCTGCCCCACGTCGGCCGCGGCCAGGCCGCGCGCGACGTGGTTGCGGTCGTAGATCTCCTGCGCGATCGCCCGCTTCGCGGGGTCGGTCACCTCGTTCAGGTAGAGCTGCGCCGACTGCATCATCGTGTTGGCGAGGATGCCCTTCTCCCGGCTCACGGCGATGCTCGACACCTGGATGCGCTGGCCACCCACGAGCACCATCTGCGTGTTCTGCACGGCACCGGTGAAGGTGAAGTTGCGCCAGCCCTTCGTGGCAGCGTCGGCGGTGTGCGCTGCGAGCAGGCGCTCGTCCCGCGCCTCCGGACTGATCTTGTGCGCGAAGACCTGGTTGGCGATGCGCCGGACGTCCGCCGTCACCTCCTCACGCAGGTCGGCCTCGGCCTGCTGCGTGCCACTCATGGCCTCGTTCCAGAGCTTGTCCCAGCAGTCGAACTCACGACCCACGGCAATCGTATCGGGGTGGTTCTCGCCCTTCTCGTCGCGCAGGTGCCAGTAGCGGTCGTAGAGCTGCGAGGTCTTCTGGTCGATCCACTCGGGGCTGCGGTTCTGCTTGCGGTACTCGTCGCAGGGGTCGACGGGTGCCGAGGCCGTGGTCGCCGGCGCGGCGGTGGGCGTCGGCGTGCTGGCCGCCGACGCGAGATTCGACTGGATGGCGCCGTAGGCGAATTCGTCGAACTCGTCGGGGCTGCCCGACGCGTAGCTGTTGTAGAGCTGCGCGGCGTCGCGACCCAAGGTGGACGGGGACGCCGTGGGTCCGCCGTCGGCGAAGGGACCGATCACCAGCGGGGTGTTGTCGGGGTTGAGCCGGCACAGGAAGTTGTGCGCCACCTCGACCGAGAACGCCGGAAGCTCGATCGACATGGGGATGAACGCCGCCCCGGTCGTACCGATCGGACCGGTCGCGACGCCGCCGAGCGCCGTGGCGTCGGCGGGAGCACTGTCGCTCTTCTTCTCGGCCAGGTAGACGGTCTCGCCCTTCTTCTTGTTGCCCACGGTCGTCTTGACCGTGCCGGTCTTGGTGCGCCCCTTCCCGTCGAGGTACTCGACCTCGATGGTGTACGTGCCGGGGTCGACCTCGAACTCGGCGTTGGGCGTGTTGCCATCGGCGCCAGAGGTCTCGCCGCTCTTGACCGTCTTGCCGTTGGCGTCCTTCACGACGACCTTGGCGCCCTCGACCGCCGAGAATCCGTCGATCGCGGCGACCTCGAGCTTGGTGGCGTGGGCCGTGTCGGGCGCGGCCAGCAGCAGGGCGAGGATCGGGGCCACCAGCAGCAGGGCCGCGAGGGTCCCGAACCTTCGGGCGAGAGCGGGCGAGCGCATCCGGTGATCTCCCGATGGTTCTCGGCCGGAGTGTGCCTCAGACCCGCACCCCTGCCCTACCCTTTGCCGCCATGGGGCGAGAGGCCGTGCTCCACCCGCCCGAGCGGGGCGCGCCGCCGGACGTGCTCGCCTCGTTCGCGGAAGCACCGCTGCGCCGGGAGCTGCCGGCGCTCGCGGCCGTGGCCGTCTGCGTCTTCGCGGGGTACGCCACCATTGGCCCGCCCACGGTGACCCTCGAGGACTCGGGCCTGCTCACGACGAACGCCTGGGCGGCGGGCATCGCCCATCCGCCCGGCTACCCCCTCTACACCGCGATCGCGTGGGCCGCGACCCACGTGCCGATCGGAAGCGTCGCCTATCGCGTGAACCTGGTGTCAGCCGCCAGCGCCGCGCTGGCCTGCGCGGCACTCGTCCTGTGTGCGCGCCGCATGGGGCTCTCGCGTTTCGTGGCCGTGTCGGCCGGCTTCACGTACGCCGCCACCACGTCCCTTTGGTCCCAGGCCGTGGTCGCCGAGGTCTACGCCCTCCACGCCCTGCTCTTCTTCGCGACGCTGGCGGTGGCGCTCGACCTGGCCCGGCGGTTCGACCCCACGCGTGCGCGGCTACTGGCCCTGCTCTACGGCCTCGGCCTGTCCAACCACTGGCCGCTGCTGGTGCTCGCGTCGGGGGCGTTCGGGGTGGTGCTCTGGCACCGGAGGAGCGAACTGCTTCGCGATGCGCCCGCGCTGCTCGGCTGCATGGCCCTTGGCCTGCTCCCCTACCTCTGGATGCCTCTGCGATCGCTGGCCGGCGCCGAGATCACGATGTTCGGGACGCTCCGCGATCTTCGCGACCTCGGCTGGTACCTGAGCATGACCGGCTACGGGCACCTGCGGGTCTCCGAGTTCGCCACCCTGGCCGATCGCCTCGCCTACGCCGAGCTTGCGGTGCGCCGGTTGCTCGAGGACGCCGGCCCGCTCGGTGCGCTGGCCGCGGGCCTCGGCACGTTCTGGATGGTCCGCACCCGGCGCTGGCGGCTGGGCGCCGCGCTGCTCCTCGCCATCGCCTCGACCGCGATCGTCTTTCGCCTGATCCTCGCGCACACGTTCACCGAACGCGGCGCCGAGTACCTGCTGGCCTACCAGGTGGTCCCGGCCGGGGCCTGGGTGTTGTGCGCGGCACTCGCTGCCAAGCTCGCCCCGCGCCGACCGGGGCTCGTGAACCTCGCGGCCGGGGCGATTCTCGTCAGCACGGTCGCGCTGCACTTCGAGGCGAACGACCGCCGCACCGACACGCTGGCGCTCGACTACGCGCGCGCGGTGCTGCGTGCCGTTCCCCAGGGCGCCACGCTGGTCGTCGGGGGTGCGGCCGACACCGGGCCCCTCGCCTATGCACACCTGGTGGAAGGGATGCGTCCCGACCTGCATGTGGTCTCGGCAACGGGCGCCGTGTTTCCGACCCGCGCCTTCGACCCCATGCGCGTCGACGCGCCCGGGGCGCGCGCGGGCCTGGCCGGACTGCTGGAGAGAGAGGGCGTGGTCTACTCGCCGATGCTCGGGCGGGTGATGCCCATGCTCGGCGTTGCGCCGCACGAGGGCGCGACCAGCGGCCTGCTCTCCCAGGTCGGCGCCCGGGTGGGCCCGGTCCCGCTTTCTCCGTTCGCGCTCCAGGCGGTGCGCGAGGTCCTCGACCGCGAGGCGGCCGGCCGCTACTCGCCCCACTGGCCCTCGTTGCGCCGCGAGATTCTCGGAGCCCTGTGCGCGACGCTGGCGCTTCGCGGAGAGCGCCATCCCCTGATGACCCGCAACGCCGCCTGCGCTCGGGCGGCCGGCCTGCTGCCCCCTGCCACCCACCCTGCGCGCGCCGGCCAGGCCGGGCTCAGGCGCGGTGGCGCCACTGCCGAACAACCCTCTTGGAGGTATCCCCACCATGTCGCTGCGGCCCCTTGAAGCCCTTCTGGGGCGGGCATGTCCCCTGCTCGTGCTGGTCGCCGCCCTCGCGTGCGCTGGCACGCCGACGCCCGAGACGCCCGCCGTCGCCGAAGCACCCCTGCCCGCAGGCACGGAACCCAGCAGCGCCCAGGAGCAGGAGCTGCTCCAGGCGATGGCGCGAGAGGCGGCGCCACTGCCGACGCTGGAGCTGCTCGGCCCGGACGAGGGATTCCGCACGAGCGTGCCGGCACGGGTGGCTGGGCCCATGCGCTACCGCGACGGCCATACCATGATCGATCTCGATCTCGGTGCCACCCTGCCGATGTCGTGCGCGTTCTTCCCCTCCCGCGTGGATCTCGGCGCCATCCACCAACGCGCCGCCCAGGCCGTGGACGACAACCCCGACCTGCAGGCTCGCCAGCTGGCCGGGATCGATGCGGGCGCGATCGACGGCAGCCCGTGGACCGGCGTCACCTGGCTCTACCGGGTCACGACCGACGAAGGCCCGAGCGTCGGCATGGTGAAGCAACGCGCCGCGACCAAGGAGGGCCGAAGCGTGTTCTGCCAGCACGACGAGGTGGGCTACGGCGCGAGCTTCGCGCGGGTGTTCGAGACCCTGGTGCGCGAACTCCGCTGGGGAGGCGAGCCCTCCCCGACCCCCGCCTTTCGCGAGCTGTCGGTCGCCGCCCTCGAGGGCCGGCCCGTCGGCGTGCAGGAGATCGAAGTCTTCGCGGAGCCCGCGGGCGCCACCCGAACCGAGATTCGCGGCGCGTTCATGTTGCCCGTGGCCGGAGATCTGCTCGCCGTACACGACTCGCTGCGGCGTCAGCAGGGCACCGGAACCGGCGAGCTCGTCTCGGAGCTTCGCATCCAGACCCGCAACGGCGAAGCCCAGCTGGAGCTGTTGCTCGACCGGGATGCGTCCGGGAGCTGGCAGGTCCGCGGGCGCTTCGGCGATCGCGCGGTGGAGGCCGCGGCCGCGGCTCCCGGCGCGGTGACGTCGCTGCCGGGCCGGCGGCACGCCCTGGCCGCGCTGGTCGCCGCGGATGAAGAGGGCGGCTCGATGACCCAGGTCGAGTGGATCCCGTCGGCCGACCCGGCCGCGCTGCTCTCGGTGGAGACGCGATTGGTCGGTGACGTGGACGATGGGAGCTTCCTCGCCATGTCCCGCATCGCGGGGCAGGAGAGCTCGTCCTCGCAGATGCTGCTCGACCCGAAGGGTCAGCCGATCGGGGCGCGCTTTCCGGTGGGCGGCGTCCAGGTCGAACTGCTCACCGTCTACCAGCAGGGCGCACTGCCCTGACCGGCACTTGGCTGCTCAGCTGAGAGTCGGGACCCGAACCCCGGGCTAAGCGGCCTCGACCCAGGTCGGGGCGGGGATCGCCAACAGGATGGCGCGCAGGTCGGCGGCAGGTCCCGTAGGCAGGCGGGGGGAACGCTGGCCGCGGGCGTGGGCGGCGGCGCCGGCAATCAGGTTCAGCAGGGTCACGTGTCGGTCCATGTTCATGGTGGGAAAGATCGGCACGCCGGAGGCCCGGTCAAACCCCCGAGGGGCGCCCGATTGCCCTTTCTGCCCGTTCCGGGACCGGCAGGAGGCCCCATCCTCTAGTCCGGCCGGGCCCGTCGGCCGTGGTAGGGTGGGTGGGCCGTGAACGCGCGTCCCTTCCCCCTGGTCCGAGCCTACCTGCTGGTGGCCCTGGCCGTGCTCCTGCCCGCACCCGAGCCGGCCAGCGCCGAGTCGGTCTGGCTTCAAGTGGTCGAGCCCGCGCCGGGTGCACTGCGCGAGGGACAGCTCGACTGGGTGCAGGTCTCGGGGCGCGCGAGCCTCGACCGCGAGCCGGCCGCCTGGGACGTGGCGCTGCTGATCGACGTCTCGGCCAGCACGGCCTACGCGTCGGGCGCCGACATCGACGGCGACGGAGAGGTCGGGCGGGAGCGCCGGCGGCTCGAGAGCTGGCGCAGCCCCAACCCGCGGCACCTGTCGTCCGACGCGGGTGACACGATCCTTCGCGCCGAAGTGCGCGCGGTCGAGCGGCTGCTCGAGACGCTAGGCGACGGCACCACGCGCTTCGCGGTGATCCCCTATGCCGAGCGCGCGCGCGTGGCGTTGCCGCTCACGTCCGACGTGCCGCGCGTGACCCAGGCACTCACCGAGATCGGCGATACGGGGCCGGGCGGCGGCACGCGCCTGGGCGTGGCCCTCGAGGCGGCGGTGGCCGCACTCGAGCACGACGAGCCGCGCCGCAAGGCGATCGTCGTGCTCTCGGACGGCCTCGCCATGTCGCCGGGGCACGCCCGGCGAGAGGCAGACTCCGTCCGCGAGGCCGCCGCGCGCGCCGCCGAGCGCGGGATCGCGATCCACACCTTCGCCGTCGGCAGCGAGTCCGGCGAGCCGGTGTACGCCGAGGTGGCCGCAGCCACCGGTGGCCGCCACGTGCAGGTCGAGGTGCCCGGCGATCTGCTGGTACGCCTGCCCCGCCTGCGTCTCTCGCAGACCCCGGAGATCACCATCGAGAACCGCACCGCGGGGCTCGGAGCGCGCGCGGTGCGGGTCCGACTCGATGGATCCTTCGATGGCTTCGCGCCGCTGCTGCCCGGCGAGAACCGTCTTACGGTGATCGCGACCAGCCCCGACGGCGCCGCGCGCTCCGAAGAGCGCATCGTGCACTTCAAGCCGCGACCCGCGCGCTCGGCGGCCGAGTCGGAGCGCTTCGCCGCCGAAGCCGTGGCCTTCCAGCGCCACCTCGAGGTGCGCACGCTCGAGACCGAGCTGGCCCTCGAGATCGAGTCGGGAGGCGACCAGACCCCCGCCCTCGAACTCGAGGTCGAAGGCCCGCGGCCCGACGCCTCGCGTCTGGACTAGCGGAGGCCCGCGCACCCCGACGCGGGCCCGGCGATCCCGTGCGCCCGGACCATGCGCCTCGAATAGGGCCGACCCCCGGGCGGTCCAACCGGGCGAGGGGCACCCGCGGGCGTCACCCATCGGGCGGCCCGGGGTGTCCCATCCCATGCGCGCCCTCACCCCACCGAGGCGCGCCGGGTGTGGGAGCCGCAGATCCCACGCCACGACTCCGGGTGGGATCGACCGACAGGAGACTCACCCCGTGCCGCACCCCGACGATGGCTCGATCGCCTGGCCGCAGATCTTCACCATGCATTGGGAGGGGCCCGAGCAGGCCGTCGAAGCACCGGCCTCCGACGAAGTCGACGAGGACGACGGCGCACGCGTAGGGCGTCGCGAACGCGCCGACGCGTTGTGGCAGGAAATCCGCAGCGAGGCGCACCAGCGTGGCAATGCTGCGCTCTGGGACCGTAAGCTCGCCGCCTACCGCTACGTCAAGCTCGACGCGCGGGGCAATGCCGCTGCCTTTGCCCGAGCCGAAGGCCTGAACCACGCCACGGTGCGAAGCTGGATCCACGAGGTGGGCCGCCTGGCCTACCGCGTGGGCTACCGCCTTCACGAAGACCGGCTGCTGCTGGTGGGCCATGCGCACCCCGATCTCGACCGCCTGCGACGCCTCGTCCACGAAGACGCCGGTACCGAGGCTGCCTGGCGCGAACTCGAACGCGTTGCCCCGCGCTTTCGCGGCGAGGACCCGTACTTCCACTTGAACGAGGGTCACGTGCTGCGCGCACGCGGTGCGTTGGTGGCATCGGACGAGGCGCTGAAAGAGGGGCTGGCACTGGCCGAGGCGCGACCAGTCCGCGCGCTGCTCTGGAACGCGCGAGGGCAGACCTTCTGGGACTGCGGGCCGCAATCGGGTGCCCCGCTGGAAGACCATCTGGCGCGGGCCGAGCGCGCCTTCCGGCGCGCCGTGATCCTCGACCAGGGCACCTGGTTCGCGTTCGCGAACCTGACCGAGCTGGCCGTCGATGCACACGACCGCCGCCGCGCCGAGTACTGGGTCGGCGAGCTGGCCGCGGCCCGCAAGGGCATGGGCGATGCGCTGCGCGACGACCTGGCCCGCTACCTGCACCAGGCGCCCTGGGCCGAGGCCGTCGAGTCGACGCGCTTCTGGCGCAGCGGGCCGCTTCGCTGGATCGCCGAGGCCGGCCGCAAGGGCGTGCTGGCGCTGCTGGTCGGCGCGGGAATCGCTCTGTTCGCAACGTCCCCGCCGGTGCATGCGGCGTCGACCTCGCCCGACACCGTCGCGCACGGCGGCAAACAGAGCGCGCGGGGCGGCGCCGGAGGCAACTAGCACCCCGCGACGGCGGCAACGAGCAACGCGGCGCCGACGGGCGCGAGCGACCACTCGGAAACGCCCGGGCCCTGCGGCCCGGGCGTCTTTCGTTGGGGGCAGTTCCGGGTGTTGCGTTCCGAACCCCCACGCCATGTCTCGGCACGAGAGGCCGGACGTCCGGCGAGAGGAGACGCGAGATGAGACGGGGGGAGCGATGGAACGGACGGATCCCGCGAACCACGGCCCGCGTGGCCGGGTTCGGGCTCCTCATGGCAGTCGTGTCGGCGTGCACCGCGCCGCCGCGACCCACCGACCCGATGGCGGTGCAGGTGGCGCGATCGAAACTCGAAGCCGGGCTCGAGCTGTACGGGGCTTCGGACTACGCGCTGGCGGGGCTGCGCTTTCGCGAAGCCGCCACGATCGGCGCGCGCATTCGCGATGCCGAGTTCGAACGACGCGCTCGGGCGGCCGAGTGCACATCCTGGCTTCGCGCCCGTCGCCTGGATGACCTGGCCGGTTGCACGGCGCAGCTCGAGCCGCTCCAGCGCCGTGCCCGGCGTTCGGACCCGGGCGTGAACACGCTGATCGCGCTGGGCGCCCTGGCGGGCCACCGGGGCGCGCCCGGACTGCGCGTACCGAATGCGGTGAGTGCCGTACTGCGCGACGCCGCGAGGGAGACGTACTGATGGCGAGCATCGACCGGGGTTCGAGCCGCACGGGTTTCGATGGACGGCGCCGAGGCCTCGGCCGGACCGTGGCCGTAGCGGTGCTGCTGATCGCCCTGCCCGCTTCGGCGCTGCCGCCGCGCGAACGGGCGATCGAGCAGATTCCCGAGCTGATGGGACGCATCCTCGAATCCCAGGAGGAGATCCGTGCCACCGAGAGCGAGATCGAGCCGCGCATCCAGCGGCTCGACCAGAAGCTCGCGAGCGCGCGCGAGAACATCGAGGCCGCGTCGTCCGAAGAGCAGGCCGCCGAAGCGCTCACCGACTACGTCGAGGCCTATGCGACCCGGCTCGATGAACAGCAGTCGGGCCTCGACGCGATCCACGGATCGGTCGTCCGCATGCGGGCCGACGCCCGCGACCTGGCAGCGGCCGCCGACGCGGCGCGTGGCAGCGAGGCCGAGTCGGCGGCCGAGCAGCGCGCCTTCTTCGCGGAGCAGTTCCAGGGTGTTGCATCGGCTACGGCCGAGCTGGCCGAGCGCCTCGAACGCGGCAGCGAGGCGGCTACGGCGGGGGCGGTGCTGCACGCGAGCTGGGCCACCCATGGTTCGCTCGGCGTTCCGGTCCCCGAACTCGGGCCCGACGGGGCGCGCAGCTTTGCGCGCAAGGTCGAAGGGCTCTACGCGCGCTTCCAGGCGCGCACGAACCAGCTGGTCGCGGAGCGCCAGGCCGTGCGGCGGCTGCTCGATCTCTTGATCGAACGCCAGCTCGCCCGGCGGCTCGACGAGCTGTTCGAGGGCTACGACGGCCAGGGGATCGGCGCCCTGCTGGCGACGGACCAGGGCTCGGACGACTGGCGGGACCTCGGCGGGCTCGTCGCGCGCACGCTCGGGCTCCCGCACCGGGGCCAGACCCCGCTGCCCGAGCGCGCGTCGCTCGATCGCCTCGACCACTTCGCACGCGGCGCCCACCGCGAGTAGGGCAAGGGAGGATTCCAGATGACCCGACGCAACCGAGGGTTCGTACGCGCTGCGGCCACCGCCGTGCTCATCGCCCTGGCAGGGACCACCCTGCCCGCCCAGACCGCGCGTGCCGACGAGGCCTGCCGGGAGTGGTGGAAGGAGCACCACCGATGGAAGGCGGAGGTGGTTCGGCGCTACCTCCACGGCGCGCCCCAGCGCGAGCTCGACGACGCCGTGTTCGAGCTGCTCCAGCGTGAGGCGTGGCTCACCAGCTGTGTAGCGAGCGGCGCGCGCGCGCGTGAGGCGATGCTCGGCTGGCGACTCGTGCACCTCGTGCCCGACGAGTTCGCGAGCGCCGTGGTCGACTCGTTGCTCGACCGCGCGGGCTTCGACCTGAGCCTCGAGACGCTGGTGAGCCCGCCGATCGAACCGCCCCGCCGCAACGCGGGCCGCGCGGGTGCATCGCGACATGTCCGCCGCTAGCGCGAAGAGCGGATCGGTGCTTCGCGGCACCGTGGTGGGTGCCGCCCTCGGCGCGCTGCTGCTGATCCCGGTCGGTGCGCTCGCGCGGGTGGAAGCCCCGGGTGCGGCCGAGGCCGTGGTCGAGGCGGCGATCGCCGCGGTCGATGCCGTGGGTTTCGTGCTGATCCCGCAGCTCGCACTCGCCGTGTTCGTGCTCGGGCTCGCCGTCCACCGCTTCGCGGCGCGTGCAGCGGGGCTGTCGCGCGCGGCGCCGCCCGGCTGGCTCGGGCCGGCCGTCGAGTCGGCGCTGCTGCTCGGCATGCTCGGGACGATCGCCGGCATGGTGCGCGGCTTCTCGGGCCTCGACGCCAACGCTCTGGAACCGGGCCCGCTCATCCACAGCCTGGGAACCGCACTGCGCAGCAGCTTCGTGGGCTTCGCGATCGCGCTGGTAGGGGTCTGGCTCGGGCCGCGCAGCGCCGACACGGCGGGCGTGTCGTGAGCGAACCGGTCGTGCGACCTGGCAACGATGCGAGCGACACGGGGGCCCACCTGGGCCATGCGCTCTACTTCATCGACGTGCTGGCGTGCCTGCTGTTCGCGCTGGCGCTGGCCGTCTCGGTGGCGCGCTTCGACTCCGATTTCGCGCTCGACGTTTCGCTGCCCGAGGCCCCCTCAGGTGACGCCACCGGGGCGGGGCTCACGGGGCTCGTGGTCACCGTCGAGGGAACGGGACTCGACGCGCGTATCCGGGTGGGCGAGCAGCCCGTGGCGCTCGACACCCTCGAGGCCCACCTGCGCGAACTCGCCCCGCCCGAACTGGTGGTGCGGTCCGAGGCGTCGGCCCTGGCCCGCGTGGTCGGCCTCGCCCACGCAGCAGGCGTGGGCGAGATCCGGCTGGCCTATCAGCCAGAACGGCCCGAACGCGTGAAGGAGATGCCATGATGCGCGCGGCCCTCTCGCTACTGGTCGGCATGGCCGCGGTCGTCGCGGCCGGCCTGTGGGCCGCCGGGCGGCTCGACCCCACGAGGGCAGGCGACGCGGCGGCGCGCGCGCGCGTTCGCACCGTCGAGTTGGCTTCGCGCGCCAGCGAGAGCGCGGCGCAGTTGGCCGAGCGCGCGGCCCAGGTGGCGCACGACTTCAACGAAGAAGCGCCGACGAAGATCGACGAAGAGCCGCCCGCTGGCGAGCGTGTGCAGGTGGTCGGTGAATCGGAAGCGCCGGAGATCGAACCGGCGGTCCCGGGAGGCGCGGAGGACGGGCTGGCGGCACAGGGCCGCACGGGGGCAGGCCCGCACGCCGCGTCGACCGGGGCCGCCGCGGCGCCACCCAACCCTTGGGGCTCGAACGAAACGCCCATCCCCGATCGGACGGCTTCACCCGAAGCACCCGACACCACGGACCCTCGCGTCTCGGCCGACCGCATCCGCCGCATGCTGGCGATCTACCGGCGCAGCGTGGAGGCCAGCCGATGAGCCCGGCGCACGTAGCCCTTGGTTGGGCCTCGCGGTTGGTGGTGATCGCGTGGATCGCAGCGGCCCTGGTCGCGCTCGCAAAGGGTGGACTCGCCCCGCCGGTCGCCCTCGAAGACATCGAGGAGCGCTCGGCGCGCATCCGTCCCTGGATCGAAGAGGTGCTCGAAACGCACGCCGTCTCCGAACGCGAAGCGCAAGCCGTCCCCGAACCCGAGGCGAAGGTCGTCGCAGCCGAGCCACCCGCGCCTGAGCCCGCCGCGGCCGAAAGCCGGGCCGAGCCCATGCCCGAGAGCGTCGCGGTGGATCCCGGCGACCTGGCAGCCGGGGCCACGCTGCTCGATGGCCAGGGGCGCTTTCCGCCGCTCAGCTCGAGCTACGGCGACTTCGGGTCGTTCGGCGCCTACGCCTCGGCCATGCGTTCGCTGGGGGCCCGCTTCGTGGTCGTGCGCCAGCGCCAGATCGTCGGGGACATCGACCCGGCGACCGGCGCCATGCGGGACGACCGAGCCGACGCGCGGTTCTCACCCCGGGCACGCGACTACAGTGACGAGCCGGCACTCGAGCGCGCGTCCCATCGCGCCCGCGAGCGTTTCGGGCCCGGAGCGCGCGTGATGATGCTGGTTCCGCGCGGAATCGACGCCGCCCTGTTCGGCGCCATTGCGCGAAGGCTTCGCGCCCAGGGCGATGCCCCGAGCGAGCTGCGCGAGATCCGTGCGCGCTATCGGCGGGGACCCGCCGGTGGGGTCGAGTTGCGGGTCGAGGGTGCCGAGCGACTGGACGGCGCGCCGGTGCCCCTCGACCTCGTGTTCGACCTGAGCGCAGTGGCCGGCTTGGGGGAAGGCGCATGAGGCGGTGCTCTCTCGCCCGATCGCCTGGGCTCGGTCGCGCCGTGCGCGTGGCCCTGCTTCTGGCGATCCTGCTCGCGGGCGCCGGGGCCTCGGCCGACGCCGCCATCAGCCGCCGGCTGGCCGCGCTTCGCAACCTCGAGCGTGCACCGCATGCGCACCGGGCGCTCGCCGCCCTCCCCGCGCGCGAGGCCGACTTCGTGTGCCCGGTACGGCGGGCGCCCGACCCCCCTGCGCTGCTCGAGCTCCGCATCCACCGCGCCGTGCGCGATGCTTCGCGGCGCTACGGCGTCGACGCGTCGCTCGTGCGCAGCGTGATTCGGCACGAGAGCGCCGGACGCCCCGACGCCGTCTCGGTCAAGGGCGCCATGGGGCTCATGCAGCTCATGCCCGGCACCGCGCGCGAGCTGGGCGTGGTGTGCCCGTTCGATCCACGCGAGAACGTGCTGGCCGGAACGCGTTACCTGCGGCAGTTGCACGATCGGCTCGGCAGCTGGGGCAAAGCCGTGGCCGGTTACCACGCAGGGCCCGCGCGAGCGCTCGCGGGTCGGCTCGGCCCCGAAACGCGCCGCTACGTGGGGCGCGTGTTGCACGACTGGCGTTTCGGCGACTGACCCGACATGCAACTGCTGCGCACGCAACTGTCGGCTCCACGACCGACGGTTCGGGCGCGCGACCGAAGGCGGGCATGTCGCTAGGCTGACCGCATGGACCCCCTCGCTCTGCTCGCCAACGCACCGCTGCCCTTCTTGCGCCGGGTGCGCGTACCGCGCCACCTGCAGGCCGTGACCGACCGCGGCGCCGAAGTCCCGAGCCCCCACGACGTCGAAGGCATCTGGGACGCGGTCGAGGCGCTCTACCGCACGGGCGTCCATCCGGCGATCCAGGTCCAGATCCGCCATCGCGGCCAGATCGTGCTGCACCGCACCGTGGGCCATGCGCGCGGCAACGCCCCGGGCGATCCGGAGGACGGGCCCCGGCTGCGGGCAACGGTGGACACGCCGTTCTGCCTGTACTCGGCCTCGAAGGCCGTGACGGCCATGGTCATCCACAAGCTCGACGAGCTGCACGCGCTGCATCTCGACGACCGCATCTGCGACTACATCCCCGAGTTTGCACGGCACGGCAAGCAGTGGATCACGGTGCGGCACGTGCTGTCGCACCGAGCGGGCATTCCGAACATTCCGCCCGAGGCGATGGACCTCGAACTGCTCGAGAATCCGGACGCCGTAGTCGAGCTGCTTTGCGACGCGTCGCTCGCCAGCCGGCCTGGGCGCCTGGTGGCCTACCACGCCGTGAGCGGCGGGTTCGTGCTGGGCGAGGTCGTGCGCCGCGCGACCGGCAAGGACATTCGCGAGATCGCCGTGCGCGAGCTCACCGGACCGCTCTCCATGCGTTGGATGCGGTACGGCGTGGCCCCGGAAGACCTGGGGCACGTGGCGGACGACGCAGTCACGGGGCCGCCGCTGCCGCCGCCCGCGGGCGCCATGCTGCAAAGGGCCCTGGGCGTCGGGCTCGAAGGGGCCGTGGCCCTGGCGAGCGACCCCCGCTTCCTGACCGGCATCGTGCCGGCTGCGAACGTCGTGTCCAATGCCGACGAGCTCTGCGCGTTCTACGAGTGCCTGCGCTGCGGGGGCGAACTCGACGGCGTACGCGTGTTCGAGCCCCGCACGGTCCGGCACGCGGTGTCCGAGCAGAGCTACCGCGAGGTCGACCTCACGTTGATGATCCCGCTGCGCTACGGGCTCGGCATGATGCTGGGCGACGACCCGGTGGGCCTGTTCGGTCAGCGCAGCGGACGCGCGTTCGGCCACCTGGGCTTCACCAACATCTTCGGCTGGGCCGACCCCGACCGCGAGATCTCGGTGGCGCTACTCACCAGCGGCAAGCCCGTGGCCAGCCTGCACGTGGTGCGGCTGCTCCAGCTGATGGCGCGCATCGGGAGCACCTTTCCCAGCACCCGCTGATGCCCCCGTGGGGCACTCCTCCAGCGACCCTGCGGTATTCGAGCGAATCCGCGGGGCACCGTCCGGTGTCATACTGGGCAGGGGAAGCGCCAGGGGAGCCTTGTTCTGAGTGGTCCCGAAGCACAGACCGCACGCCCGCGGATGGCGGATCCGGCACTCGACCGGCGCTGGCTGGCCGGTGAGCCCGGTGCGCTGAGCGAAGCCCACAGCCGCTACCGAAGTCGGCTCGAGGGCGTGGCGTATCGGATCGTCGGCAACCACGCCGACGCCGAAGAAGTGGTGCAGCGCGTCTTCCTGGCGCTGCCGCGTGCCGCCTATCGCGGCTCGGCCAGCCTCTGGAGCTACCTGTACCGCGCGGCCATCAACGGCTCGGTCAACCTGCTGCGCTCGCGGCGCCGTCGCGACGCACTCGCGCGCGAGGTCGCCACCCAGGAGCTGGTGCAGCCGTCACCCGCGCTATCGGACCCCGAAGCCCAGGTGCTGGAGGGCGAGGTGCTGGCCGCCGTGGCGCGTGCGCTGCTGCAGGTGAAGCCCCAGCACCGCCGCGTCCTGGTGCTCCGCATCCACCACGGCTTGTCGAACATCGAGATCGCCGAGCAGGAGGGGCTACCGCCGGCCACCGTCGGCACCTGGCTGCGGCGCGGCCGAGAAGAGCTGCGCACGGCCCTGCTGCCGGTGCTTCGCGACATGGACGCCGACCGATGACCTGCCGACCCGTCGCACGACTGACTCGCGCCCGACGAGGATTCGAACCATGAGGCATGGGCGCGCACGCAGACTCCTGCCCTCCGTTCTCGACGGCAACCTGCCCCCGCGGCAGGAAGCGGCCGTACGGGCGCATGTCGATCGCTGCCGCCGCTGTCGCCGCGGCCTTGCCGAGCTTCGCGCGGCCGAAGCGCTGCTGGCGCGACTGCCGGCGACGTTGGTGCCCCGCGAGGCGAGCCCGCAGGCCGAGGCCCGCCTGCTGGGGCTCGCGCGGTGGGCGACCGAGCCGCCGCTGTCCTGGCAGGACCGCGGCCTCTCGGCGCTGGGCGCGTTCGCCGCCCTGCTCTTGTTCGTGGGCCTGGTCGAGTTCGGAAGCGTGCCGCCCGCTGCGGAGCCCACGGGCGAGGCCGTCACGATCGCAGCCGTGCTCCCGGACACGCGCCTGTTCCCCACGGGGGTTCGCTAGGCCGCCGCAACCGCTCGGACCCGTTCGGTCCCGTCCGCGAGTGGCCAAATGCGCGTAACCCCTCGTGTTTCGTTGGGATTACGCCCCGCGGCACCTCTAAACCAAACGCAGTTTCGGTCCCCCGCGAGGGGCCTTTGGCGCTATGATTCGGCCCTTGGCTCGCGGCTTAGGCGAGCCGCGAGGCCCCCTCCCATGAACCGCATTCGAGCCGCGCGACAGGCGCGCGGATGGACCCAGACCGAACTCGCCGAGCGCGCGCGCGTCTCTCCGCGCACCGTGCATGCCGTCGAGAAAGGTCAGCAGTGTCGCCAGGCGACCAAGCGCAAGATCCTCTCGGCGCTCGGCGTCCCCTGGGAGCTGCGCAACGAGTACTTCCCCGGTCTGCGCGCCGTGCGCACCGTCCCCGCCTCGATGGCGGAGTCGGCCTAGCCGCAGCAACGGACGACGGGCGACCGCGCCCGGCCCGGCCTATCGGCGCGCGCCGTCTCCGAACCCGGTGATGCGCTCGGCCAGCGCGTCGGCATGGGTGACCGGCAGCATGTGGCTTCCGCCCGGGTACTCCACGAGCTCGGCGTTCGGGATCACGCTGGCCAGATACCGGGCGATGGCCACAGGCGCGAGCCGGTCGTCGTCTCCGTGCAGGAGGAGCGTCGGCACCGAGATCTGGCTGGGGTCGAACGCGCCCGGATCGGCGTCGGGGTCGAGGCCGAACATCTCCTCCCGGTAGGTCACGAGCGTGTCCCAACGCGCGAAGTTGGCGCGCAGGCCCTCGAGCCACCAGTCGGGCTGGGGCTGGTCGCTGAACGCCATCGCCGACAGGACCTTCATGAGGTTCACGCCGAGCGGCGGCACCATGACCCGCCAGCGCAGCACGGGATCGGAGTAGAAGGCGCGCATGGCCGCGCTCGGCTCGGGCGGCTTCGCGTCGGGCGAGTCGGGCCCGCCGGTGCCGACGAGCACCAGGCGACCGATGCGACTCGGGTCCTTCTGGGCCGCGATCATGCCCGTCACGCCACCGTACGACCACCCGGCCACCGTGGCATCGCGAAGGTTCAGCTCCTCGAGCACGGCCAGCAGCTCGTCGGCGTTGGCGGCGGGCGTGTGACGGCCCTCGCGGCGTGCATCGGAGTGGCCGTAGCCGACGCGGTCGTAGGCGATGGCGCGGCGCCCACGCGCCGCCACTTCGCGGATGGTCTCGCGCCACTCGTAGGCCGAGCCGGGCAGACCGTGCACCATCACCACGGCCGGGCCCCGTCCGGTGTCGAGCACGTTCACACCGACACCTCCGGGCAGCATCAGGCGGCGTCCCGGCGGAGGCAGCTCGGGCGGGGCCTCGGCCGGGAACACGGCGAAGTAGAGCGGCGGCACCGCGATGGCCGCGAGCACCAGGACACCGACGAACGCGAGAAGACGCTTCATCCAACCCTCCCCAGGCGGGCATTCTACGCCCAGGCGCCAGCGGGAGGGGGCGGAAATCGACGTTCTCGCCCTCTCGCTCAGGTACCGTTGCCTGGCCGGCCCCGGCATTGGAGGCTCGTCCCATGAAGCCCATGAACGTTCGAGGCGCCTGCCGCTGCGGCAAGACGACGTTCGTGCTGCGCGAAGAACCGATCGCGTTCTACCTGTGCCACTGCACCGAGTGCCAGGCCGACTCGGGCTCGGCCTTCGGCCAGTCGATGCACGTGCGTCGCGAGGCCATCACCGACGTGGCTGGCCCGACCGAAGAGCGCCTGCTCGGCGAAGCGGGCGAACAGCGCATCACCTTCACGCGATGCAGCGCTTGCGACACCCTCGTCTGGGCCCAGGCCGAGGACGTGCCGCAGGTGCTCAGCATCAGCGCCGGAGCGCTCGAGGACGTCGGTGGCATGACCCCCTACGGCAACATGTGGACGCGCAGCGCGCGCCCCTGGGTCGCCATGGCCCCGGGCCCCCAGTTCGAACAGCGCCCGCCCGAGCCGCTGGCCATGGTCAAGGCCTGGCAGGGCCGGCCGGGCCGGGGCGAGGACTGAGAGCCAACGCGGAAGCGCCCTCGGCCCGCGCGAGCGGCCCGGCCACCTCTTCGGCCGGGCCGTAGTACGAACCGGCCACGGGCGTCGTGCCGCGCGGGCTGCCGTCGTCGAAGCGGATCGAGATGCTCTCGGTGTCCACCTGACCCGACACCGCGGCATACACCTCGAAGTGCAGATGCGGCCCCGTGGTGTAGCCGGTGTTGCCGCTCAGCCCGAGCCGCTGCCCGGCCACGACGCGATCGCCGGTGCTGACGACGGCGCCCTTCGACAGGTGGACGTAGAGCGCCACGCTGCCGTCGTCGTGGGCGATCATGACGCGATTGGCCTTGCCCGCGAGACTCCTGCGCCGGCCACCCCGTGTGTAGACATCCACCACCTTCGCGACGACGCCACCGCGCGCCGCGAGGATGGGTGTGCCCACGGGCATGCGGAAATCGTAGGCCGTGCGCCCCCGGTGGCTGAAGCCGCCGTTGCCACCCTGGGTGAGGCGACGCGGCGCCTTGCCGCCGAAGGGGATGCGGTAGCGCGCGGCCTCGTCGTGAGCGGCGTCGGGCTCGCCGAGGGCCGAGCGCCAGCGGTACTTCCAGCGTGGCTCGCCGCTGCCCTCGGGCCAGATGGTCGCCAGTGTGACTTCTTCGCCGACCGGCACGAGCGCCACCACTTCATCGGCGGGGTCTGCAGCCATGTTGCGCAGCTCGAGCCGCAGGCGCACCTGGATCGGCACGGGCAGCTCGTGGCGGGCGAGAAAGAGCGTCTCGTCGGCCTCGGTCTCCCAGTCCACGCAGATGCCGTCGACACAGTCGGCCGAGGCTGCGCTGGGTGCGAGCCCCAGGGCGAGGACGAGCAGGAAGGCGACCTGCCGCATGCGCGCCATGCTAGACGATCCCGCCTCGGGCAGGCGAGCCGGTCTCGGGCATACTCCGAAGACGATGCCCTCCGTGCCTCGCAAGGTCCTCCTCTCCTGGAGTAGCGGCAAGGACAGCGCCTGGGCGCTGCATGCGCTGCGCGGTGACCCCTCGCTCGAGGTGGTCGGGCTGCTCACCACCGTGAACGAGCAGTACGAGCGCGTCGCCATGCACGCCGTGCGGGAGACGTTGCTCGAAGCGCAGGCCGCCGCGGCGGGGCTCGCGCTCTGGAAGGTGCCGCTCCCGAACCCGTGCCCGAACGAGGTGTACGAGCGGTTGATGGGGCAGACCGTCGAACGCGCCGTCGCCGAGGGGATTGGCGCCATGGCGTTCGGCGACCTCTTTCTCGAAGACATCCGCAGCTACCGCGAGAAGCAGCTCGACGGGACGGGGATCGAGCCGCTCTTCCCGATCTGGGGGATCCCGACGCACGAGCTCGCCCGACGCATGGTCGCGGGGGGCCTACGCGCGCGGATCACGTGCGTCGACCCACGCGCCCTCGACGCCTCCTTCGCCGGGCGGGCCTTCGACGAAGCGCTACTCGCCGAGCTTCCGCCCCAGATCGACCGCTGCGGCGAGAACGGCGAGTTCCATACCTTTGCGTACGACGGGCCGATGTTCTCCCGGCCCATCGCCGTCACCCCGGGCGAGGTCGTCGAGCGCGACGGCTTCGTCTACGCCGACCTGCTGCCGGCCGCGGCCGAATCGGCCGCCTGAGCGGCCGCGGTTCGCCCCGCGCCTACTTGCGCGCGGCGATCCTCACGCGGCGCGCGTCGACCGGCTCGCCGGTGCGTTCATCGACCACCCGCACCTCGACACGCTCGCCACTGTCGCGGTCGACCAGCTCGATGGGCGGGGCTTCGCCCTCGGGCCACAGCCAGTCCTCGCCGAAGCGCCACATGGCCGCCAGCACGGCGTAGAAGTCGCGTCCCTTGTCGGTGAGCACGTACTCGTCGCGCGGCGGCCGCTCTTCGTAGCGCCGCCGCGCGAGCAGACCCTCGTCGACCAGGCGGCCCAGGCGCTGGGCGAGCACGCCCCGCGAGAGCTGGAGCGACTGCTGGAAGTCCTCGAAGCGGCGGACGCCGCGCAGCGCCTCGCGCATGACGAGCGGCGTCCACCAATCTCCCATGAGATCCGTGGTTCGCGCAATCGGGCACGGCGCATCTTCGAATCGCGTACGGCGCACTAGCGCGGCCTCGCTAGTCGGACGGGGCGGTTCACGCGATGGCCTCGACCCGGGCCCGCACGTGCTTGTGCCAGGGCGTCAGCGCAAACCAGTCCCGATCTTCGCCCGACGTGAGCTCATTGGGCGGCGTGCCGACCACCCGGCGCCGACCTTCCGCATCCGGGTACTCGAGGCCGTGACCGTTCGGCAGCGTGATGTGACCGTCGCGGAGGGTGTCACTCACCTCGACGATGGCTTCGGCCGATCCGCGCTTGGTGGTGATGCGAACCCGCCCCCCCGTGGTCACGCCCAGGCGCTCGGCATCGGCCGGGCTCATGCGCAGGGCGCCATCGGCGTCCTTCTTGCGCCAGCCCGGGTTGCGGTAGATGGTGTTCGCCGTGCTGGTGCGCCGTTCTCCCGCCGCCAGGATGAACGGATAGGCGTCGGTCTGGCGCGGGGGCTGCTCGTCGATCAGGTCGGCGAGCTCTTGCAGCAGCTCGGGCAGCACCAGCTGGATCTTGCCGTCGCCGGTGCCGATGCGTTCGAGCGTCACGTCGTAGGGGTCGCTCGTGATGACGACACCATTCGGGTTGTCGACGATCGCGCGGAAGAGCGCATCGCCGAGCGCGGCCCCCTCGCCCTCGAAGCCGGCGCGGCGCACCGAATCGGGCTCGGCAGAGGCCAGCGTCTGCGCCGCTCCCCAGATGAGCGCGGCGCCCTCCAGACCCTCGCCCAGGGCGCGGCCCAGCGTCTCGTAGAGCACCACCGGCAGGATCGCCGCGAGCTTGGGCTCGGTTGCCATGGCCTGGGCGAAGGCCATGCCGAACTTCTCGACCCCGGCCTCGGCGGCCGCACGCAGGTCGGCGACGTCTTCGTCGGTGAAGGCCCCGAGCGCGCGGCAGAGCCGGCTGTGGATCTCGGGCTCGGTGAGCGTGCCCTCGGCCACCGGGAACAGGGGGTGTCGCAGCAGGAACACGTGATCGGGGAAGCCGCCCCCGAAGAACGTGGTCTCGACCTTCTCGTACTGCGACGCCGCCGGCAGCACGTAGTCGGCGTGCTGGGCGGTCTCGGTCATGGCGACGTCGATCACCACCACGCAGTCGAGCGCGTCGAGCGCCTCTCGCATGCGCGGGCTGTCGGCGAGCGAGTGCACGGGGTTGCCGCTCTCGATGAACATGGCGCGAAACCGGTCGGGGTGATCGGTGAGGATCTCTTCGGGGATCGCGTTGCACGGGATCAGGCCCGTGATGATGCGGTGGCCCCCGACGGGCGTCGTACGGTTGGCCTTGCCGCCCCCGATGAGCTTGCCCATGTGCGTGCCGAGGTTCATCGCCCCCTGGCCGCCGAGGTTGCCCGTGAGCGCGTACAGGAGCTTCTCGAGGTACGAGTTGAGCGTGCTGTGAGGGGCCATCTCGATGCCGAGGTCTTCGAGCACCGAGACGCTGCGGGCGGTGCCGATCCGCCGCGCGGCCTCGCGAACGTCGCCTTCGGCGACGCCTGCGCGAGCGCAGTAGTCGGCCACCGGCACCTCGGACAGCACGTCGAAGAGCGCCTGGCCGTCGTGGGCGTGCGCTGCGAGCCAATCGCGATCGAGGAGGTCTTCGTCCATCAGGATGCGAAGCATCGCCGCCAGCACGAAGGCGTCGGTGCCCGGCACGACCCGGAGCCAGATGTCCGCGAGCTCGGCCGTCTCGGTGCGGCGCGGGTCCATCACGATCATGTGCCGCTCGGGGTCCTTGGCGATGGCACGCAGGATGGGCCGCGCGCGCTCGAAGCCGTGCGACTGCCAGGGGTTCTTGCCGACGAACACCGAAACCTCGGCATGCTCGAAGTCGGGCTCGGGGCGGCCCCCGAACATCCCGCGCTCGACCCAGAACTCGCCGGTCTTCTCCTGCGCGAGCGCGTTCGACGAGTAGCGCATGCCCAGCGCTCGCCGCGTCGCTGCGCTGTACGCCCCGCCGAGATGATTGCCCTGCCCTCCTCCGCCGTAGTAGAGGATCTTCTCGCCGCCGTGGGTGTCGCGAATCTCGGCCAGCCGCGCCGCGATCTCGCCGATCGCCGTGTCCCAATCGATGGCCTCGAAGCTGCCGTCCTGCTTGCGGCGCAGCGGCGTGGTGAGACGGTCGGCGTGGTTCTGGTAGTGATCGAGGCCCGCCGGCTTCTCGCACGTGTAGCCGCGCGACCGCGGATTGGTCTTGTCGCCGCGGATCTTCTCGAAGTGGCCGTCGGCCACCCGAACCTGCAGCCCACAGTTGGTGCTGCACAGGATGCACGACGTGCTCTGCCAGTCGTTCGGGTCGGCCTTCTTGGTCATCGCGGGCATCGGCTCCTCCAGCTCTCCCGGGCCTCTGGGCGGCGCGCGAGTCCCGCCCGAGTGAGTTCGATCATCGAACGAAGTGAGTCCGACGATAGAACGGACTGGCTCACGCCGCCAGGCCCCAACCCCAGGACCCGCTCTCGAGCCCGGTTTCGCTACCCTGACGCTCCCACGCGCCGGTAGCTCAGCTGGATAGAGCATCAGGCTTCGAACCTGAGGGTCGGGGGTTCGAATCCCTCCCGGCGTGCCACCAGATCTTCGTCACGCCTCCACCGTGCGTGTTCGAGCGCGCGTCTTCGCGCGCGGGGTCGGGGGTTCGAATCGCTCCCGGCGTGCCACTAGGATCAAGTTCTTACACGCGCGTGGAGGCAGCAGGAACCGATTCAGCTCGCTGACGCAGCCGCGACGATCGAGTCGACGAGAGCCTCCGCTTCGACTTCTTGAATGAAGTGCGGACCTTCCGGGAATGCTCTGTGCGGTTGGCCTGCCGCGCCGGGGACGTGCTCCTGAAACACGGTGTCGAACCAGCCCAGAATCGGATCTGCTTTGCCGTAGGCCGTAGTGAACGGCTTCTCCCATTTCTCGAGCACGCGCCATGCATCGTTGAAGAGCGCGAGGCCGTCCGGGATCAACTTCTCCGGTTGGATGAGAGAAGGGAAGA
>JANQOX010000013.1 GCA_028285625.1 Myxococcota bacterium | reverse complement strand
CCGCGGAAGTCGACGTCCATGGTGCCCGTGGTGAGCGCGCCGACCGCCGTGCCCGACAGGCCGCCCAGCACGTGGGTCTGCGCTGCCGTGCGCGAAGTGCGGCTCGATTCGGTGAACGTCTCGGTCCGCGACGAGAGCGTCACGCCAGCGCAGACCCACGTGCTGGGCGGCCTGTCGGGCACGGCGGTCGGCGCGCTCACCACGGGCACCATGGACGTCGACTTCCGCGGCACGGCGAGCGGCGGCGGCGTGCACGCACATGGGAAGCTGGCGATCGGTGGCGACCTCGAACTGCACCTCGATCTCGACGGCGTGCGCCTCGACCCGGGCCAGGCCTACGCACCTGCTGGAACGCGCCTGGCGGGCGAGGCGAGCGGCCGCCTCACCCTGCGTCGCGAGAACGACCAGGACCAGCTCGACGTGGCCCTCACCCTGGCGGGGGCCGACCTGGCCTCGGGTGATGCCATCGTCCAGGGAGCGCTGCGGGTCGATGCTGCGTTCGACGTGCTCGAGCCCCTCTCGGGCCAGGTGACGCTCGACGCGGCCGAGGCCCGGCTGCAGTCGGCGGACCAGTTCACGAAGCCCGCCGGGGTGCCGGCCCGGATCTCGGGGCGGGTGCAGTCGTCGGCGGCTGGTGTCGCATTGAGTACGGGTCGCATGGTGCTCGGTGAGGTCACGGCGGGTCTTGCCGTCGACTCGGGCGACACCACGCAGATCGTCCTCACGGACGCGCACTTCGACGCGGCCGCCCTCGCCGCCTTCTTGCCCGCGTTGGCCGAACAGGGCGCCGCAGGACCCGTCTCGATCACGAGCCTGCGCCTGGTGGCAGAGCCGCTGTCGGCGGTCGGAGAGGTCGGCCTGGCACCCCTTCGCCTGGCCGCGCCCGATGCCCCGCCGCTTGAAGTGCGCGGTGTCGTGCACCTCGAGGGCAATCGCGCCCGGCTGCCCGACTTCGACGTTCAGGTGGCGGGCGAACCGATCGCGCTCGACGCGACCGTGGACGATCTCGCCGGGTCGATGCGGCTCGACGCGCGGGTGCGTGCCGACCGCATCGACAGCCAGAACCTGGTGCGCGCATTCGCGCCCGATTTCGACAGGCTCGAGGGGCCGCTCACCTTCGACGGTCGCTTGCGTGTGCCGCTGGCCGGCCCGGCGCCGGCGGCCGAGGTGGCCACGGGCCGTCTGCGCTTCGAGATCGCACCTGGGCGCCTCGAGGGTGTCTCGATTCTCCGCGAGGCGTTCTCGGATCCGGGGGAGGCGGCGCTCTCCTCGCTGCTCGGCAGCCGCCAGAAGGAGCTCGCGCGCTTCGAAGAGGACCGCTTCGAGAAACTCTCCGCCACGGTGGATGTGGCCGGGGGTCGGGCCCGCACCGACGACCTGCAACTGGTCTATCAGCACTACACGGTGGACCTCGAGGGCACGGTCGGGCTGGTCGACCGCGCGCTCGACCTGACGGGTGAGATCACCGTGGACCGGGCGATCGACGAGACGCTCTCCGGGCAGGGCGGCGGCAAGAAGCGCGTCTTTCCGCTCGCGAAGGTCACCGGCACGGTCGATGAGCCCCGGGTGGTGCTCGGCGACGATGCAGTCTTCCGGCTCGGTTCGGCCTACATCCGCGACGAGCGCAGACGCAACAAGTGGGAAGGCAAGATCGACGAGCAGCTCGGGGAGGGCGCGGGCAAGGAAGTCCTCGACGCTCTCGACCAGATCCTGCGCGGCGGCAAGCCCTGACCGGACTCGGGGTGGCGCGCGTACTCCGTGCGACACCCTTCGACCCTTCATGAGATACGGGAGCAGACGATGAGCGGCGACGCGTGGTTCACCCTGGACTGGTCCGACGAGGGCGTGGTCCTTCTCGATCAGCGCATCCTTCCGGAAGAGGAGAAGTACCTGACGTTGGCCACCGTGGAGGACGTCGCCCAGGCGATCGAGACCATGGTGGTGCGCGGGGCGCCGGCCATCGGCTGCACCGCAGCGCTGGGCGTCGCCCGCGCGGCACGGGTGAGCGGGGCCTCGGATCTCGCGGGCCTGCACGCCGACCTCGAGGCCGCCCGCGCCCGCCTGGCGCGCACGCGACCGACCGCGGTGAACCTGTTCTGGGCGCTCGGTCGCATGGCCGAGGTCGAGGCCGAGGCCGCCTCCGAGCCGGGCGCGACCGTGGCGAGCGTGGGGGAGGCGCTCCTCGCAGAGGCGCGGGCGATCGTCGCGGCCGACGTGGAGGCGTGCCGTGCGCTCGGCGCGGCGGCGCTGCCGCTGGTTCCGGAAGGGTCACGCATCCTCACCCACTGCAACGCGGGAGCCCTGGCGACCGCGGGCTATGGCACGGCACTGGGTGTGGTGCGTGCGGCCCACGATGCGGGTCGTGGGATCACGGTGCTGGCCGACGAGACGAGGCCCTTCCTGCAGGGCGCGCGGCTCACCGCCTGGGAGCTCGACCGGGACGACATCCCCGTCACGGTGATCACCGACAACATGGCGGGTCATCTGATGCGGAAGGGAGAGATTGACCTGGTCGTGGTCGGCGCCGATCGCATCGCCGCCAACGGCGACGTGGCCAACAAGATCGGCACCTACTCGGTGGCCGTGCTGGCGCGCGAGCACGACATCCCCTTCTACGTCGCCGCTCCGACGTCGACCATCGACGCCGACACGCCGGACGGCGACGCGATCCCCATCGAAGAGCGGGGGCGCGAAGAGGTGGCGGACTTCGGCGGGCGCCCGGTTCTCCCGAGCGGCGTGCCGGTTCGGCATCCGGCCTTCGACGTCACCCCGGCGGCGCTCGTCGCGGCGATCGTGACCGAACGCGGGGTCGCGCGGGCACCCTACACGGAGTCGCTTGCCGAGCAGCTGCGCGGGGCTTGAGCGCGGCCGCGCCCGGCTTGCGCATGGGTTGCACATCGCGCCGGCCGGAGGCCCTGCTGCGGGTCAAGTGCGAGGGGAGTTCGCCCCGATAAGAGCCGAAGGAGGAGGGACCCCCCTTTGGCGCCCACGATCTTGTGCGCGGACGACGACCGCAACTTCTGCAGAATCCTCGCGAGGTCGCTTCGCGAAGAAGGCTACGAGGTCGAGACCGCCCATGACGGCATCTCGGCGCTCGAGCAGCTCAAGGCGCTGCGTCCGGGTCTGGTGACACTCGACGTCCTGTTGCCCCGGCGCGATGGGTTCGCGGTGCTCGAGGCGATTCGCAGCAGCCCCGTGCTGGCCGAGACGCCCGTGTTCCTGCTCTCGGGGTGCACGTTTACGCCCGCCTATGCAAAGCGCGCCGAGTCGCTGCGCGCGGATGCCGTACTGCAGAAGCCGGTGCCGCTCGAGCGTCTGATCGAGCTGGTCGGCAAGCAGGTCTCGCCCGAAGCATCGGCCGAGGTTCGCAAGGCGCCGATGGAGGGAACGCTCGAAGAGGTTCCGTTCCCCTCGCTCCTCCACCATCTGCACGGCATGCGCGCCACCGGCGTGTTGGAGGTGCAGCAGGGCAAGAAGCGCAAGCAGCTTCAGCTGCGCGACGGTCATCCCGTCGCGATCCGCTCGAACCTGGTGAACGAGACGCTCGGGCACCTGTTGGTCGCCTCGGGCACGATCAGCTGGGACGTGATGCACGAGTCGCTGCGGCGCGTGCGAAGGGGAGAGGGGCTCCAGGGTCGGATCCTGATGGCGATGCAGATGCTCGACGAGGCCGACCTGGCCCGGGCCCTGCGCAATCAGGCCGAGGAGAAGCTCTTCGAGATCTTCTGCTGGCGTCGTGGCCGCTTCCGCTTCCATCGCGGCGCACGCGTGCGCAGCGGCAACGCCCTGTCGCTCTCTCGCAGCACGGCCGACGTGATCTACGACGCGATCCTGCTTCGCGCGCCGCTCTCCCAGGCCGACGCCTTTCTCGATGGCTGCCGGGGCCAGCGACTGGTTCCGACCGAGAGCCCGTTCTATCGCTTCCAGGAGCTCACGCTCGACGATGCCGCGCAGGCCCTGTTGGCCCGGGTCGAACGGGGCGGCACGATTGCGGAGCTGGGCGAGCTGGATGAGGCGGATCGCCGGCGGCTCTATGCACTGCTCGTGCTCGAACGCGTCGAGCTTCGCAATGGCCCCGCCACCGCCGGCGCCGCGCACGCGGAGCCGCCGCCGTCGGCTGCTCCGTCGAGCACGACCCAGCGTCGCGCGACCCGCGCAGGCGCCGAGCGCATTCGCGTGCGGGGCCCTGCTCCGGTTGCGGCCCCGAGTGCGCGCGCACCTGCTGCGGCTTCGCAGAAGGCGCCGGTTGCCGAGCCCGAGGTCGCTGCTGCGACCGAAGCCGCGAGGGCGCCCGAGCCGATCGCCTCGAGTGCCGAGGACGAGAGCCATCGCCAACGGCTGACCGAACTCGGCAAGCGCTTCCGGCTGGCCGGCAGTGCCTTCGAGATTCTCGGGGTTCGAGACCAGGCCGACGACGGCGAGGTGCGCGCGGCGTACGCCGAGTTGGCACACGACACGCACCCGGACCGGTTCGCGGGATCGAGCGAAGCCGTCTCGAAGCTCGCCGAAGAGGCCTTCGGCCTGTTGGCCGCGGCCTACGAGGCGATCCGCGATCGCGACCGGCGCCTCCTCTACCTGCGCGACCTCGCGCGCAAGGACCGGGACCAGGCCGAACTCGAAGAGGGGCACCGCGCACTCAAGGCCGAGCTGGAGTTCCAGAAGGGCGAGCTCGAGCTTCGCGCGCGTCGCTACGAAACGGCAGCGAACCACTTCCAGGCCGCCATGCGCGCCTATCCCGAAGAGGGCGAGTACCAGTGCTGGTTCGGGTTCGCGCACTGGCTGCGGGCGCCGGAGGCGCCTGGGCGCCTCGAAGAGGCCATCACGGCCGTACGGGCGGGACTCAAGCTGGCGCCCGATCGGGAGAAGCCCTACCTGTTCCTCGGCCGCTTGTACAAGGCCGCCGACCGGGTGAAGGCCGCGGAGAAGATGTTCACCCGCGCCGTTCAGTTGGATCCAGACTGCGTCGAGGCGCTGCGAGAGCTTCGCCTGATCCACATGCGGCGCGAGAAGTCGAAGGGTCTGGTCCGGCGGATGCTGCGCCGTTAGGGGCCCGCTCCTCGGCGCGCGACGCGCACCGAACGAGAGGGACGAGATGGCGACCGCACCGGGAATCACCGGCGAGAAGATCTGGCTCGATGGGGCCTTGGTGGACTGGGATGACGCTCAGGTCCACATCCTGACGCACACGCTGCACTACGGGCTCGGCGTGTTCGAGGGCATCCGCTGCTACCGCACGGACGACGGGCGCTCGGCCGTGTTCCGGCTGGCCGAACACGTCGACCGGCTCTACGAGTCGGCCCACATCAACCTGATGGAGATCCCGTTCGGCCGCGAGGAGCTCACCGAGGCGATCCTCGAGACGCTGCGCGCGAACCATCTCGAAGAGGGTTACATCCGGCCGCTCGTCTTCATCGGGGAGGGGGCCATGGGGCTGAACCCGGCCGACAACCCGGTGCGCGTCTCGGTGATCGTCTGGCCGTGGGGCAAGTACCTGGGCGAGGAAGGGATGGAGCGCGGCATCCGCGCCAAGGTCTCGACCTTCAGCCGGCACTTCGTGAACGCCAAGATGACCAAGGGCAAGACGTGCGGGGATTACGTGAACTCGATCCTCGCCAAGCGCGAGGCCCTGCTCGACGGCTACGACGAGGCGATCCTGCTGGACACCCAGGGCCTGGTGTCCGAGGCGAGCGGCGAGAACGTGTTCGTGGTGCGGCGCGGCGAGCTTCGCACGCCGCCGCTTCAGACCGTGCTGGACGGCATCACCCGGGCTTCGATCATGGAGATCGCGCGCGAGAAGGGCATCCCCGTGGTGGAGACCGCGATCACCCGCGACGAACTCTACACCGCCGACGAAGTGTTCCTGACCGGGACCGCCGCCGAGGTGACGCCGATTCGCGAGATCGACCACCGCACGATCGGTGCGGGACGGCGGGGGCCGGTGGCCAAGACGCTGCAGGACGCGTTCTTCGACGCCGTCGGCGGGCGCGACCCCAAGTACGCGCACTGGCTCACGACCGTCTAGCTGATTGGGGCGACCGGGCGGGGACGGTCCTCAGCGACCGAGTTCGATCCGCTGGAAGGCCAGGGCCAGGGCCGCGGGTGCGCCCAGCGCCCAGAGCGCGAGCCGCCCCCAGACCGATCCGGCATGGGCCTGGACCGTGACCTCTGCGAACCAGGGGTCGAGCGCCAGCGCGACGCTGGTGAGCAGCGGTGGCCCGGCCTGGTCGATGAAGAACATCGCCCCGCGGCTCTCGGGCGATGCGAGGGTCACGAGGTTGGCGATGGACGACACGGCGACCAGGAAGAACGCCAGCATCACGCAGGCCACCCGGGGCAGGGCCAGCGAGGCCGCCATCGAGATGCCGCCGACGGCCACGGCGCCGAGCGCGACCGCCAGCGCGGCGGGAATCGCGGGCGCGATCGCCAGTCCGCCCCGCGTGTGAAGCAGCGCGGCCGTGGTTCCCAGGAGGACGGCAGCGGTGATGAGGGCGATGCACAGCGCACCCGCCAGCCGCGCCAACGCGAACGTCGCGCGGCTCACCGGGCGTGACAGGGTGAGGTTGGCCGAACCGTCTGCGAGCGTCTGGGCGAGGTGTTCCGCGGCCAGCACGCCCGCGAGCACGACGCACCAAAGACCCAGCACCAGGTAGGTGGCCGCGCCCGTGTACCCGGCGAAGGCTTCGAGCGAGCGCGGTTCGCCGTTGACCTGCATCTCGCAGCCGGTGCACGACTCGATCATCATGATCGAGAGCAGCGAGACGGCCACCACGACGATCACGATGCGCCGGCGACCGGCATCGCGCAGGGCCTCTCCGGAGAGCAGCAGGAAGTGCCTCAAGCCGCGCCCGCCGACTCGACCAGACGCACGAAGGCGTCCTCGAGGTTCTCTCCGGGTGCGACCAGTTCGTCCACCGGGCCACTGCCCACCAGGCGTCCCTCGTGGAGGATCGCCACGCGGTCGCAGGTGCGCTCTACCTCCGACAGCACGTGCGAGCTGACCAGGACCGTGCAGCCGCGTTCGCGGGCCGCGAGCATCCAGGTGCGCGCGTCGCGCACGCCGATGGGGTCGAGGCCCGAAGTGGGCTCGTCGAGCAGCAACACCTCGGGTCGCCCGAGTAGCGCCTGAGCGAACCCCACGCGCTGTCGGAGCCCCTTGGAGAGGTTGCCGATGCGTTCGCGCGCGCGATCGGCCAGGCCGGTGAGGGCGAGGACCTCGGCGATCTCCTGGTCGCGGTCGGCGCCGCGCAGGCCGGCCAGCGAGCCGTGAAGCGCCAGGCAGCGCGCGACGCGCATGCGTTCGGGCAGGACCAGCCGCTCGGGCAGGTAGCCCACGCCGCGGCGGGACGAGGGGCGCCAGGGGTCGCCCCCGCGCAGGCTCACGCCGCCGGCCGTGGGGCGCGAGAAGCCGAGCAGCAGGCGCAGGGCGGTGGTCTTGCCCGCGCCGTTCGGACCGAGCAGGCCGAGCGCCTCACCGGGCGCCAGGGAGAAGCTCACCCCGTCGAGCGCCGTCCGTGCCCCGTAGCGCTTCACGGCGCCGGCCAACTCGAGAGCCGTCATCGCGCCGGAGCGTATCACCTCGGCCCGGCCGCGCTCTCTGAGGGCCCCTATCCTTCTCTCCGTGGGTCGCGCGCAGGTCTTCGTGAAGGACGCGCGCAGCATCCTCACGCGCACGGGTGGGTTCCTCTCGGGCTTCACCCACTCGCTCCAGCCCTATGCCGGCTGCCAGTTCTCCTGCCTCTACTGCTACGTGCGCGAGATGACCATCCAGCGCACCAATCCGCACCGCCTGCCGTGGTCGCATTGGATCGCGCCCAAGCGAAACGCACCGGAACTGCTCGATGCCGCCGCGCGCCGAGGGATGCTCGACCAGGCCCGCATCTTCTGCTCGTCGGCGACCGATCCCTACACGCCCCTCGAGCGCAAGCTCGGCCTCACGCGAGGCTGCCTCGAGGTGATGGCGCGCCGTCCCCCCGAAGCGCTGGTGGTTCAGACCCGTTCGCCGCTGGTGTTGCGCGACGCGGCCCTGCTGCGCCGGATCCCGCGGGTCGTGGTGAGCGTGACCGTCACGACCGACGACGAAAGCGTGCGGCGTGCTTTCGAGCCCGACTCGCCGTCCACGGCTCGGCGACTCGAGACGCTGGGCGGGTTGCGGGAGGCCGGGGTGCGCACCCAGGCGGCGGTCGCACCCCTGCTGCCGGGGGATCCGGAGCGTCTCGCCCGCGCGCTCGATCCGGTGGCCGATCGCGTGGTGCTCGACGACTTCTTTCGGGGCGATGGGGCTGGTGGGCGCCGCAGCGGCGCGGCGCTGGCCCGCCTGCGCGATCTGGGCTTCGCCAACCACGCCGAGCCCGGCTACGCAGACCGGGCGGCGGCGGTGTTCGATGACGTGCTCGGGCCCGATCGGGTCGTCCACTCCGCGGACGGTTTCGGCGATCTCGACTGGCTGACGGCCTAGCCCCGGCCGGCTCAGGCGAATCGCGCGGCCGGACGATGGGCATCCGGGTCGCCCGGGCCGGGTCGGCCGAGTGGAGCCCGGAGGGAAGGCATGGAGATCGCGGCCGGGATCGCGATTCTGGCGTTCGTCGTCACCGTGACCACGGTGGGCGTCCGCATGCTCTTGCTGGCCCGCCGCACGCGCGGCACGCCGGAGCTCCTGATGGGTCTGGGCATGACCTTGATCGGTGCCTTCGGTTATCCGGGCGCGCTGATCGCGGGCATGGGACGGCTGCCCCTCGGCGAGGTCAACGTGCCGCTCTGGTTCGCGGCCAACCTCTCCACCCAGGTGGGCCTGCTGCTGATCTACGCGTTCACCCGCCAGGTGTTCCGTCCGCAATCGGCATGGGCGCTCGGCTTGTGCGTGGCCGCGGTGGTGATCTTCGTCGGTGCGACCGCGTGGATCGTCGACGTGCTCGTGCACGGGGATCCCTCCCTCTCCTCGGCGCTCGCCACACGCCAGCCCACGGCGCTGTTCCTCGTCGGGAGCGCGGGCTGCTTCTTGTGGAGCGGGATCGAGGGGGGTGTGCAGTTCGCGCGTGCGCGCCGCCGGCTCGCCGTCGGGCTCTCGGACCCGGTGGTGGTGAACCGCTTCCTGCTCTGGTGTGCCTTCGGCGTATTCGCCTCGGGCATCAACGGTGTGAGCGCCATCGCCATGGCCGTGGGGGAGAGTGCGTCGAGCGCGCCCCCCGCCATGCTCGCGCTCGGCATCCTCGGCATGCTGGGCGCCGGCGCGATGTACCTGGCCTTCCTGCCCCCCGCGGCCTACCTGGCCCGGCTCCGGGCGCCGCAGGCCGCCTAGCCACCCCCGTCCCGGCTCAGTTGCTGGTGCGGAGGTAGCGCCCGGACCCGAATCGCTCGAAGTAGCGATCGAGGTCGGGGTGCTGGACCGGCCGCCCGCTGTCGTCGGGCCCGAGGTGGCGCTCCGCCACGTAGGTCTGTCCGTGGGAGCCGTCGGGCAGCACGTGGTACCAGGGTTGGTCCTTCGGGGGGCGGGAGCGGGCCACCTGCTCGTACCACTCCTCGCTCATACCGAACTCGGGGTCGACGTCGGCGACCACGCCCCGGTAGCCGAAGCGCAGATGCCGGACGAGTTGGCCGGGCGCGAAACGGGCCTCATCTGCCATGGGAGGCACGATAGCAACCGGCGGCCTGAGGCCCCTCGGGGGTCGTGATGCTGTGTATCACATCTGATTGCTTTTGTATCACACTCGAGTACGTTTGCTGTGCGCCCGATCGAAGGAGGAACCGCCATGACCCAAGACGGCTGTGGATCCTGGAATCGCGAACGTGTTCGCCATGCTCGGCAGGAGCATCGGCGCGAGAGCAGGGAGGAGCGCGAGGAGCGCCGCCGTCGGCGCCGGCGCCATCGCAACGAGCGCGTCCTGCACACGCGCATCTCCGAGCAGCTGGCCGAGGACATCCGCGATCTGGCCGAGGGCCTGCGCGTGCCCGTATCGAACCTGGTCCGCAACGTGCTCGAGGACGCCTTCAGCGTCGTCGAGGAGGTGGGCGGCGACATGGGTGAGGTGCTGGAAGACGTGATGGAAGAGGCCGAGAACGCCGCTTCTCGCTTCCGCCGCCGCCAGGAGCGGCGCGCGCGAGGTCGCCGTGGCGCCGGTAGGACCGACGCCGAGCCCAGCGCGGCGCCGCAGGGCGCCCCCGACGACGCCAGCGCGGCGCCCGAAGACCACGCCGAGGCCACGCACGACGAGACGCCGAACGTCGTCCCCGGGCGCGCAGACTTCTCGGAGATCGTCGCCTGGCAGCCGGTGATCCTGAACGCCCAGCAGCGTTGCGAGGGCACGGGCGAGCCGATCCGCGCTGGCGACGAGGCCTTCATGGGCCTGACTGCCGACGGCTTCTCGGGCATCTACCTGTCCAAGCGGGGTCTCCAAGGGCTTCGCCGCTGAGCCTGCACCGCAGTGACCCGAGCGCACCCGGGCCGGGTACGGCCCGGGTGCGCGCTAGCGTCTCGCCGCGCCAACCCCGCTGCGAGGACGCCCCATGAAGCTCGCCGACCTGCCGACCCCGGCCCTCGTCGCCGACGCCGAGACGCTCACCTTCAACCTCGACACCATGGCCGAGGCGCTCCCCGGCCGTCGCATGCGACCGCACGTGAAGGCCCACAAGTGCACGGCGCTGGCCCGGCGCCAGGCCGCCCTCGGCCACGTGGGTTTCACCTGCGCGACGATCCGCGAGCTCGAAGGGCTCGCGGCTGCGGGTCTGGGCGAAGATCTGCTGTTGGCCAACGAGGTGCTCGACGCGCGACGGCTCGGCGTGCTCGATGCGCGAGTGACGGTGGCGATCGACAGCGACGAGACGCTACGCGCGGCGGTCGAGGGCGGCGTGCGCGAGGTGCTGATCGACGTGAACGTGGGTCTTCCGCGGTGCGGCATCGCACCCGAGAAGGCCGGCGCCCTGGCCGACCGGGCGCGTGCAGCCGGCCTCGAGGTACGCGGCGTGATGGGATACGAGGGCCACGTGATGGGAGAGGGCGACGTCGACCGGCGCCGGGAAGCCACCGAAGCTTCGATGGTGCTCCTGCGCCAGGCCCACGAAGACGTGGGAGGCGACGTGGTCTCGGCCGGCGGGACCTGCACCTACGCCCTCAACACCGCCGCTACCGAGATCCAGGCGGGGTCCTACGCGCTGATGGATCGCACCTTCACCTATCCCGACCTGCCGTTTCGGCCGTCATTCTGGATCCATGCCAGCGTGATCTCGGTGTCGGAGAAGTTCGCAGTGCTCGACGCGGGCTTGAAGGCCCTGTCGATGGACCACGGCAACCCCGAGCTCGACGAGGGCGCCGGCAAGGTCTGGTTCTGCTCGGACGAGCACACGACCTTCGCGCCCTCGAAGCCGGTGCGGCCCGGCGATCGCGCGCGCGTCTGGCCGATGCACGTCGACCCGACGGTTGCGAAGCACGAACGGCTCCACATCGCGTCGGGTGACGACGTGATCGAGACCTGGGAGATCGACCTGCGGGGCTGGTAGCCCCGGGTCGACGGCTGCCGTGACTAGTGCGAACCGATGGGGTCGGTGAACACGTAGGCGGCAGGCTTCTTGAGCATGAGATCGATCGGCTTCTCCCACTCGGAAGGCCGGGTGATCATGGTCATGGCCTGGGCCGGAATCCAGAGCACCGCGCTCGCCACGAGTCCTGCGAAGCCGACTGGCCGCAGGATGATCATGTCGAAGGCCGGCGAGGCATTGCTGCCCTCGACCTTGGTGCCCGTGAAGCCCTGCGCCCCTGCGGCGGCGGGGAAGAGAAGTGCGGCCACCGCCAAGGCGGCTGCGAGACGTCGGAAGCTGCGAGGCATGGGGGGTCCCTCCTGCCGGTTGTCCTCTGGTTCCTATCGGCGAAACTCCCCCGGACTGAACGGGTCCACACGCACGCAGGCGAGCCGCAACCGCATCTCGCCGGCGTGCAACTCCGGCCCGAACGACACGCCCCACCTGATCGTTCGTCTCACCGCCTCGCGCCCCGACGCCAACCATGAACGCAAGCCAAGCTCGCCGCCCCGTCCATCCGGCCCGCGTTGCCGCAGCCGCCACGCTGCTGCTCGTGGTGTTGTCGCTGGTCGCGGCCTCCCACTTCTACCTGGCACGCCGGCTCGTGATCGAGCCCGAGGTGCCCGACCCGATGCGGGGGTTGCTGCTGGGTGCGCTCGCACTGCTCGGCGCGGCCTTCGTGGTAGGCCCCGTGGCCGAGCGGTTCCTCGGCGACCCGTGGCGACGCATCCTCTGCTTCGTCTCGTACGCGTGGATGGGCGTGCTCTGGATCGCGCTGGTGGTGCTCGGGGCGACCGAGGCCGTGGCCTGGTTGCTGGGCGCCGCCTCGGCAGAGGGCCAGGGGCCGGTGCTGCGGGCGGTCCTGGCCGCCGGTGTGATCTTCCTGGCGACGGCGGCCGCGCTCCGCTCGGGTCTCGGGCCCCCGCGGTTGGTGCGGGTGCCGATCCACGTGGAGAGCTGGCCGCGCGCCCTCGAAGGTCTGCGCATCGTGCAGATCAGCGACATCCACATCGGGCCCCTGCTCGGGCGTGGCTTCGCGCGCAAGCTCGCGGACCGCGTGAATGCACTGCGCCCCGATCTCGTCGCCGTCACCGGCGACCTGGTGGACGGAACCGTCGAGCGCGTGGGGCCGCTGGTCGAACCGCTCGCCGATCTCGACGCACCCTACGGTGTCTACTTCGTGACGGGCAACCACGACGTCTACTCGGGCGACGTCGCCTGGGTCGCACGCGTGAAGGAGCTGGGTTGGCGCGTGCTGCGCAACGAGCGCGTCACCCTGGGAAGCGGCGACGACGTCTTCGACCTGGCCGGTGTCGACGACCACCGGGGCGACTGGAGCCGGGGCAGCACCGAAGACCTCGATGCAGCGCTCGCCGACCGCCCCGAAGGCCGTCCGGTCATCCTGCTCGCCCATGACCCCTCGACCTTCAAGCGCGCTTCCCAGGCGGGTGTCGATCTGCAGATCTCCGGCCACACCCACGGCGGACAGATCTGGCCGTTCCGCTGGCTCGTGCGGGTCGCCGTGCCGTTCGTCGCGGGCCTCTACCGTCGCGGCCGTAGTCAGGTCTACGTGAGCCGGGGAACGGGCTTCTGGGGCCCGCCCATGCGACTGCTCGCCCCGGCCGAGATCACCGAACTCTCGATCCACCGCGCGGACTGAGTCCGCCCGCGCGCCGCGGAAAGGCGGTGCCGCTAGACGCGCGGAAAGCGCGGTGTCCGCTTCTGAAGGTAGGACTGCACGCCTTCCTTGAAGTCCGGGCGGGCAAAGCTCTCGGTCATCAGCTCGATCGACTCGTCGAGCGCCGGTCCCAGCTCCGAGGTCAGGCGCGAGTAGACCTGCCGCTTCATGATGGCCATCGAGGTCGGCGATGCGTGGGCCGCGAGATCGCGCGCGTACTCCGTCACCCAGGGGATCAGCTCGTCGTGGGGCAGCACCCGATTCACGAGCCCGATCCGGTCGGCCTCGGCCGCGTCGAACTTGCGGCCCGACATCAGCAGGTCGAGCGCGTGCGCCGTCCCGATCAGGCGCGGCAGGGTCCACCCGATGCCCCACTCGGCGATGAGCCCGCGGCGAGAGAAGGCCGTGGTGAACGTGGCGCGATCCGACGCGAAGCGCATGTCGGCGAACATGGCGATGGCGAAGCCGAGACCGGCCATCGGCCCGTTGATCGCGGCGACGATGGGCTTTCGCACCGAGAACATGTAGGCGTAGGGGCCCTGGAACGACGCGCCCATGCTGGCGTCGCCGGGCGAGGCCTCGAGGTCGGGGGGCTCGTCCGTGCGACCGTCGGCCGAGTCCATGGACCGACCCTCGCCGATGGCCTCGAGGCCCTGCAGGTCGGCTCCGGCACAGAACCCGCGCCCGGCCCCGGTGATCACGATGACCACGACCTCGGGGTCCTCCTCCGCCCGCGCGATCGCGTGCTTCAGCTCGTTGCCCATCCGGTTGGTGAAGGCGTTGAGCCGATCGGGTCGGTTGAGGGTGATCGTGGCGACCGGGTCGGCGGTCTCGTAGAGGATGTCCTGGTACACGCGCGCTCCTGCGGGTCTCGGGGGCCGGACGACGCGCCAGCCTAGCGCAGCGCCCGTGCGCGACGGCGCCGGGTGCCGGGAGCGCGCCCGCTCAGCCCGCGACCAGCAGCGCCAAGCCGAGCGCGAGCAGCCCGACCCAGGCGGCGCGGCGGAAGTGCTCGGGAGAGACCCGCCGCCCGACCGCGATGCCGAGCAGCAGGCCGGCAACCACGAAGGGCGCGCCGAGTGCCGCGTCGCGCCAGACCGTGGGCCCCATCAGTCCCTGGGCCGCGGCCACCGGCACGCGCGACAGGCTGATCGTGAGGAACAGCGCCTGGATCGTGGCCTTCAGGGCCTCGGGCGGCTCGTCCTGTGCGTACAGGTGGGCGACCAGTGGGGGGCCGCCCGTGTTGAACGCACCGCCGAAGACGCCCGAGATGATCCCCACCACCGCATCGATCACGCGCGACCGGGGCGCGCGCAACGCGGGGGCCAGCAGGTTCCAGGCCGAGATCGCGACCACCGTGATCGCGAGCGAGCGCACCATCCAGGTGCGGTCGAGCTGCTGGACGGCCGCCACGCCCCCGATCACGCCGAGCACGATCCATGGGGCGAGCCTCGCGGTGTGCCGCCAGAGCGTGTGTGCCCGCAGCTGCCACAGCACGCTGCCCGTGAGCACCATGCCCGTCAGGTTCACCACGCCGGCGGCGTGCAGCAGGTCGTGCGAGACCGTGAGCCCCGACATCGCGATGATGCCGAAGCCGAAGCCCAGGAAGCCCTGGACGCCGGCTGCGAGCAGCAGGATCAGGGCGGCCACCACGAGGTCCACGGCCGGCGCCATGGCAGCAGTGTAGGGGGCGCTTGTGGCAGGGCGAGGCGAAAGCGCCGACACTGGCGCCGCTCGAGAGCTGCTCCCCACGGCGCTCGCCCGCTCCGCGCCGGCATCCCGAGATCACGCCATGCCCCCTGGTTCGCCATGTCGTCCAAGCACGAGTTCATCGAGGTCAAGGGCGCGGCCGAACACAACCTGAAGCGCGTCGACGCGCGCTTGCCCAAACACCGTCTGGTGGTGTTCACCGGGCCCTCTGGTTCGGGCAAGAGTTCGCTGGCGTTCGACACGATCTATGCCGAAGGGCAGCGGCGCTACGTCGAGTCGCTCTCGGCCTACGCACGCCAGTTTCTCGGGCAGATGGAGAAGCCGCGCTACGACCACATTCGCGGCCTGTCCCCGACGATCTCCATCGAGCAGAAGGCCGCGAGCAACAACCCGCGGTCGACCGTCGGCACCATCACCGAGATCCACGACTACCTGCGCGTGCTGTTTGCACGCATCGGCATCCAGCACTGTCACCAGTGCAAGCGGCCGGTCGAGCAGCTCTCTGCGGCGGAGGTGGTGGAGCGCCTTCGCAAGCAGCCCGCCGGCACCCGGTTCCTTCTACTCGCCCGCCTCATCGAAGCGCGCAAGGGCGAGCACCGCGACGTGCTCGACGAGGCCGTGAAGGAGGGGTACGGGCGCTTCCGAATCGACGGCCAGGTGGTGCGCGACGACGAGCTTCCGGCCCTCGACAAGAAGCGCAAGCACACCATCGACGTGGTGATCGACCGGCTCGCCGTGCCCGAGAAGGTGGACCGCAAGTTCAGTGCGCGCCTGGCGGACTCGGTGGAGACGGCGCTGCGCAAGGGGCAGGGGGCGCTGCGCGTCGACGTCGTGGGCGGCGGTGAGCACCTCTACTCGGAGCACCTGTACTGTCACCACTGCGAGATGGGCTTTCCCGAGCTGTCGCCGCAGAGCTTCTCGTTCAACTCGCCGCTCGGCATGTGCCCCGACTGCAACGGCCTCGGCACCAAGCCCGAGATGGACCCCGAGCTGGTGGTGCCCGACCCCAGCAAGAGCGTGCGCGAAGGCGCCATCGAGCCGTGGGCCAAGATCATCGAGCGCAGCGAGAGCTGGACCGGGTCGCTGCTGCACAACCTGGCGCGCGAGTACAAGATCGACTTCGACAAGCCCTGGAACAAGCTCAGCAAGCGCCACAAGGACCTGCTGCTGTTCGGGAGCAAGGGCCGCCGCATCTCGATGAGCGTCAAGTTCTCGAGCGGCAAGATCGAGTTCGCGCGCGCCTTCGAGGGTGTTCTCAACGAGCTCTACCGGCGCTTCCGCCAGACCAAGTCCGAGGGCATGCGCAAGTACTACATGCGCTACCTGAGCGAGGCCGAGTGCAGCAGCTGCGACGGGCGCCGGTTGCGGCCGGAGTCGTGTGCGGTGTTCGTCGGCGGGAGCGGCCTGCCCGACGTCGGTGCCTCGACCATCCAGGAAGCGCGCGACTTCCTCGACGCGCTCGATCTCGACAAGACGCGGCGAAAGATCGCCGAAGAGGTGCTGAAGGAGATCCGCGGTCGGCTCGGCTTCCTGATCGACGTCGGGCTCGGCTACCTCACGCTCGACCGGCCCGGCCCTTCGCTGTCGGGCGGCGAGAGCCAACGCATCCGGCTGGCCAGCCAGATCGGCAGCGAGCTGACCGGCGTGCTCTACATCCTCGACGAGCCTTCGATCGGGCTCCACCAGCGCGACAACGGTCGCCTGCTCGCCACCCTGAAGCGCCTGCGCGACATCGGCAACACCGTGATCGTGGTGGAGCACGACCAGGAGACGATCGAGTCGGCCGACCACGTCGTGGACTTCGGCCCCGGAGCCGGAATCGCCGGTGGCGAGATCGTGTTCTCGGGCACCCCGAAGCAGCTCGAGCGGTCGACGAAGTCGGTGACTGGCAAGTACCTCTCCGGGCGCCTCGCCATCGAGACCCCGCGCAGCCGCCGCAAGGGTTCTGGCAAGCGCCTGCGGGTCGAGGGGGCCGACGAGCACAACCTGAAGAAGGTCGACGTGGACTTCCCGCTCGAGACCTTCGTCGCGGTCACCGGGGTCTCGGGCGCCGGCAAGAGCACCCTGATCAACCGCGTGGTGTACCCGGCCCTCCGACGCGTGCTCTACCAGTCCCACGAGATGCCCGGTGCCCACAAGCGCCTGCGCGGGATCGAACACGTGGACAAGGTGATCGACATCGACCAGCGCCCCATCGGGCGAACGCCGCGCAGCAACCCCGCCACCTACACGAAGGTCTTCGACGAGATCCGCAAGGTATTCGCCCAGACCCAGGAGAGCCGCACCTACGGCTATCAGCCCGGCCGCTTCTCGTTCAACGTGAAGGGCGGCCGCTGCGAGGCCTGCGAGGGCGACGGCGTGAAGCGCATCGAGATGCACTTCCTGCCCGACGTCTTCGTGCCGTGCGAGGTCTGCAAGGGGCAGCGCTTCAACGAGGCGACGCTGCGCGTGCGCTTCAAGGGACTCAATATCGCGGAGGTGCTCGACCTGTCGGTGGCCGAGGCACTCGACGTCTTCGAGAACCAGCAGCGCGTGCTGGCCGGTCTCACCACCCTGCACGAGGTGGGTCTCGGCTACGTGAAGATCGGTCAGCCCTCTCCGACGCTCTCGGGGGGCGAGGCCCAGCGCATCAAGCTGGCGCGCGAGCTCTCGAAGAAGGCCACGGGCAATACGCTCTACATCCTCGACGAGCCCACGACGGGGCTCCACTTCGACGACCTGCGCAAGCTGCTCGACGTCCTGAACCGGCTGGTGAACGCGGGCAACACCGTGCTCGTGATCGAGCACAATCTCGACGTGATCCGCTGCGCCGATTGGGTCATCGACCTCGGCCCCGAGGGCGGCGACGCAGGCGGCGATCTGGTGGCGGCCGGCACGCCCGAAGAAGTCGCCAAGTGCAAGGCGAGCTACACGGGCCAGTACCTGAGACGCGTACTCTAGGCCGCCGCTGCGGTCGGGTATCGTCCAGCGGTTGCGGATCGCGGGGGCCCGAGTGACCGATACACCCGCTGGACTCGACGCCATCACATTCCGCGTGGTGCGCTACGACGACGAGCGCGAGCTGCGTGCCTACCTGCGGATCTTCTGGGACCTGCCCGCGCAACAGAATCCCTACTTCGAACCACGCTCCGACGCGTTCGTTGCCCGCTGGGCCGAGGCCGCACGCGAGCGTGAGACGGTCCAAGACACACACGCCGGGGTCGCCCTGCACGAGGAGCGGATCGTGGGGCTGCACCTCCTGCGTCGCTTCGAAGAGTACGAGGGCTGTGGCGCCCACATCGCGGGGCTCTGGGTCGATCCCACCTACCGGCGAATGGGCATCGCGCGACGGCTGAAGCAGCAGGGCGAAGCCTGGGCACGGTCGGTGGGCGCCACGTTCCTGAACACGAACGTCATGCCCGACAACGACGCGATGCTCCGCTTGAACGCGGCCGAGGGGTTTCGGGTCTTTCGCCTCAACCAGCGCAAGAAGCTCTGAGCGGTGCGTTCGGTACCGTACGGGCCGTGAAGGCCGTCGACCGCCTCGTCGAGATCATGGCGCGCTTGCGCGACCCCGAGCGGGGATGTCCGTGGGACGTCGAGCAGTCCTTCGAGACGATTGCGCCGTACACGATCGAGGAGGCCTACGAGGTCGACGACGCGATCCGGCGTGGGGACATGGACGAGCTGCGAGACGAGCTCGGCGACCTGCTGCTGCAGGTGGTGTTTCACGCACAGATGGCCCAGGAGGCCGGGCACTTCGCCATGGCCGACGTAGCCGACGCGATCTGCGACAAGCTCGTGCGGCGGCATCCGCACGTCTTCGGCGATGCGTCGGTCGAGAGTCTCGACGCGCTCTCGACGCAGTGGGATGCCATCAAGGCCCAGGAGAAGGGTGCGGGTGCATCCGTCTTCGACGGGGTTCCCCCGTCGCTCCCCGCCCTCGCGCGGGCTGCGAAGCTCCAGCGTCGCGCCCTGCGCAAGGAGCTGGTCACCGACGAGGCCGATGCGTCGCGTGACGCGGCCGATGCGCCCGAGCCGTTGGCGCGCGCCCTGTTCGAGCTCGCCGGCCGTGCACGGCGCGCCGGACTCGACCCCGAAACCCTGCTGCGCGAGCACAACGCGCGCTATGAAGCCCAGATGCGAGCGCGCGAAGGCCGCTCGTGAGCCCCCGGAGGACCCGACGTGTCGCGACGTGACCAGATCCGCATGACCGATGAAGAGAGGAAGACCTTCATCTCCGAAACCCAGACCATCGTCATCAACTCCATCGGCAAGGATGGCGTGCCGCACCCGATGCCCATGTGGTTCGCCATCGGCGATGACGGGGCGATCCTGATGACGACCTTCACCAAGAGCCAGAAGATCAAGAACCTCGAGCGTGACCCGCGCGTGAGCCTGCTTCTCGAGGACGGCACGCAGTACTCGGAGCTGCGCGGCGTCGTGATCTACGGCACGGCCGAGCTGCTGCGCGACACCGACGCCGTGACGGACATCCTGCTCGGCGTCGGCGCCCGCGAGAGCGGCGGCATCCCCGATGCGTCCGACGAAGCCGTGCGCGCGGGGATGAAATCCACGGCCGTCAAGCGCACCGGCATTCGCGTGGTGCCCGAGCGCGTCGTGTCCTGGGATCACCGCAAGCTCGGCGGGCGGTACTAGCCCCTTCGGCTGGCGAGCCTGCGCCTAGGCGTCGGCGTGCAGCGCTCGCGCGCGTTCGGGCTCGATGGCGTAGGTGTCGCCGCAGAACTCGCAGCGCACCTCGACGGGTTCGTCCCGGTCCACGTGCTCCTGAAGCTCGTCCCGGCTGAGCAGCGCGACGGCGCGCAGCACGCGGCCCTCGTCACAGCCGCAGTGGAAGCGCGCTTCGTCCCGGGAGAGCACCCGGGGCGCGAGACCCTCGCCGAGGCTCGCCAGCAGATCGTCGGCGCCGGCGCCCGCCAGGACGCGTTCCGAGGTCGGGCCGATCTTTCGCACGTTCGCTTCGAGCTGGGCCAGCGCGACCTCGTGGGCCCCCGGAAGCGCCTGGGCCAGAAACCCGCCCGCTGCCTCGACCGAGCCATCTCGCGCGATCCGTACGCCGAGCGCCACGGCCGAAGGCGTCTGTTCGCTCTCGGTGAGGTAGAGCGCGAGGTCCTCGGCGATCTCGCCGGACACCAGCGGGACGATGCCCGTGTACGGCTCGCGCCAGCCCGGGGCGAAGCGAACGACTGACAGCTGGCCGAGCCCCACGGCCCCGGGTACGTCGAGCTTGCCGGCACGCAGGGGCAGGTCGAGGTCGCTGCGGGTGGGGAAGCCGCGGGCGCTCCCCCGCGTGTCGCCGATGGCCGTGATCGCGAGGGGGCCATTGCCCTGGATCCGCAGCTGGGCGGTCTCGTCGCCTTTGCCCAGGCTCCCGAGCAGCGCGGCGCCGAGCAGTGCACGCCCCAGCGTCGCCGTCACCAGGGGTGACGTTCCGTGACGCCGACGGGCCTCCTCGACCATGTGCGTACCGACGATGGCGCGCATGGCGACGCTTCCGTCATCGGCGACGGCGCGTACGATCTCGTCTCTGGGCGGCTTCACGTTCCTGAGGGTAACGATGCCGCGAACCGCTGCCGGATCGGCCCTCGGGGAGGGGCTGCTACGGTCGCACGCGTGAGCGATCCCCTGTCGGAGCCCTTTCGCGAGCGGCTCGCCGCGATCGGGGGGGCGACCCTGCGTGGCCTGCACGCACTCGAGGTGGCCTGGCGGCGCCTGGACCCGGCCCAGCGCGACGCGATTCGCGAGATGCTCGAGCCGCTGCGGGACGCGTTGGGGGATGCCCGTCGGGCCTTCGACGACACCCCGACCCCAGAGGGCTTCCAGCCCCTGTGCGAAGACCTGGCGGCTGGCGCCGAGAAGGTGCACGAAGCGCTCTCCTTGATCGTGGACCCGGGACCTCCCGACACCGCCACGGTGCGCGTGCTCGGCGCCATGTCGGTGCACTGTCGCGCCCAGGAGGTGCTGTACCCGCTGCGCACCGTGCTGCCCCCGCTCGCGCGCTATTTCGTCGAGGAGGCGTTCCACGACGGGCTCGAGCAGTTGGACCGCACGCCGCCCGACGGCTGGAGCATCGGGATCCATCGCGCAGGTGATGGCAGCGGAGACGGGCGCAAGCAGCGCGGGGGCTTCTCGCTCTACGTCCCCGAGCACACCGACGGGCGCACGCCGCTACCGCTGGTCGTGGCCCTGCACGGCGGCTTCGGCCACGGAGCCGACTTTCTGTGGAGCTGGCTTCGCGAGGCGAGAGGGCGCGGCTTCTTGCTGCTGGCGCCGACCTCGCGCGGCACGACCTGGTCGCTGAACGCGCCCGAACTCGATGGGCGCGCCCTGCGTCGCATGCTGGCGTTCGTCGCCGAGCGCTGGCGGTTCGATCCCGAACGCGTCCTGCTGACCGGGCTGTCCGACGGGGCGACGTTCTCGCTGCTCGCGGGGCTCGCCGACGCGTCGCCCTTTACGCACCTCGCGCCGGCGTCCGGTGTGCTGCACCCCGCGAACTTCGCGTCCGGCAACCTCGAACGCGCGCGTGACCGTCCGATCTATCTCGTCCACGGCGCGCGGGACTGGATGTTCCCGGTGGCGACGGCCCAGATGGCGCGAGACGCCTTGCAGGCGGCGGGCGCGAGGCTCGTCTACCGCGAGATCGAAGACCTGTCGCACGCGTATCCGCGCGAGGAGAACGACGCCATCCTGCGCTGGTTCGATCCCCGACTGGCATTGCCTGCCGCGCAGGGCAGCGACGGATGAGCGTCGGGCGGTTCGCGCCGTCCACCACCGGGCCCGCGCATCCGGGTACGCTGCTGGCGGCGCTCCTCTGTTGGTTGGACGCGCGTGCGCGCGGCGGACGCGTCTGGCTGCGGCTCGAAGACCTCGACCCGCAGCGCTGCCGACCTGAGCATGCCGAGGCCATGCGGCGAGACCTCTCGTGGCTCGGCCTCGAGTGGGACGGCGAGCAGCTGCAATCGACGTTGCGCGCCCGCCACGAGGCGGCTCTCGACCGGCTGGCCGAGGGGGGGGCGCTCTATCCGTGCACCTGCAGCCGGCGCGAGATCCGAAGCGCCGGGCTGCGCGCACCGGACGGCGGCTATCGCTACCGGAATACCTGCCGCGGCCGCGCGCTTCCGCCCGGGGGTTGGCGCGAGACCGGCGCGCCGCTCCGCGCTCGACTCGACGAGGGGCGGGTCGAGGTCCGCGGCGAGGAGGGCGACGACCTCTCCGGCGACTCGGCGGCCTCTTTCGGCGACCCCGTCGTGCGCCGCCGGGACGGTGCCATGGCCTACCACCTGGCATCCGTCGTGGATGACGACGACCTCGGCGTCACGCGAGTCGTCCGCGGGCGTGACCTGGCAGCGAGCACGGCGCTGCAGGTCGCCCTGCGCAGGCTCCTCGGACTTGCCGAGCCCGTGCATCGCCACCACCTGCTCTTGCTCGAGGAGCACGGCGGCAAGCTCGCCAAGCTGCACGGTGCCGTGTCGCTGGACGCCCTGCGGCCTCACTACGACGCGGAAGCATTGGTGGGCTGGCTGGCGCGCGCTTGTGGCCTGGATGCGCCGTCGCGTGTCGCGCCCGAGGAGCTGGTCGCCGGCTTCGACTGGTCGTGCGTGGCGCGCGAGGACCGCCTGGTTCGTTGGCAGGGGGGCGAGCTGCTTCTGGTAGCCTCGAACGAGCAGGAGGTGCGGCCGTGAAGGTGTTCTTGAGCGTGGACATGGAAGGCATCTCCGGGCTGGTTCGCTGGGCCGACGTGGTGCGCGACGGCATGGACTACCAGCTCAATCGCACGTTCATGACCCTCGATGCCAACGCGGCGATCGAGGGCGCGTTCGACGCGGGCGCCACCGAAGTCGTCGTGGAAGAGAACCATGGCGTGGAGGATCTCTGCGACCTGCGGCTCGATGAGATCGATCCGCGCTGCCGTGTGGTCCGCGGTGCAGGGCGGCCCACGGCGACGTGCATGGCCGGGCTCGACGCCGACTGCGGCGTGATCCTGCTGGTCGGCCACCACGCGCGGGCGGGCTCGTTCCCCGGGATCATGGCGCACACCATCTCCTACGGTGCGTTCTCGGCGGTGCGCATCGGCGGCCGAGACATCGGCGAGGGCGAGCTCTTCGCGATCCGCGGCGGCGAGCTGGGAGTTCCCGTGGGTCTCGTCACCGGCGATCAGGTGGTGATCGAGCAGATGCGTGCACGCGTGCCCGGCATCGAGGCCGTCGAGGTGAAGCGCGCCCTGGCGCGCCAGTCGGGGGACGTGATTCCGCCGGCGCGCGCGCGGGTGGCGATTCGGGAGGGCGCCCGGCAGGCCGTCGCGCGGGCCCGAGCCGGCGAGCTCGAGCCGCACCTGGGCGAGCCCGTGCCCTACGAGATCGAGGTCGAGTTGCGCGCGCCCGCCTCGGCCGGCCTGCGGGCCAACTTCGAGCGCCTCGAAGAGTTCGAGTTGGTCGACGACCGCATCGTGCGAACCACCGCACCCGACATGGACCTCGCGTTCCGTCGCATCGCCTACCTCGGCTATGGCGGGACCGAAGGCGTCGTCCGCTACTGAGGTCTCGGTCGTCCAAGGAGGAACGCGAGATGTCTGCGAGCCAGCGCGTTCGGCTTCGCCCGCTCCGCATGGCCGACGAAGCGAGGTTTCTCGAGGCCACGCTCCGCAGCCGGGCGCTCCACCGCGGTTGGGCAAGCCCGCCTCGGACGCCCGGCGGCTTTCGCGAGCTGGTCGCGCAGTCGCGCCGGTCTTCTTGCGAGCGCCGGCTCGTGGTGGGCGCCGCGTCGCGCGAGTTCCTCGGCGTGGTCAGCTTGAACGAGATCGTTCGTGGGGGGTTCCACTCTGCCTACCTCGGGTACTACGCATTCGCTCCCCACGCTGGGAAGGGCCTCATGCGCGAGGCGCTCGAGAGGTTCGTGGCCCATGCGTTCGGTCCCTCACTGCGCCTACACCGCGTCGAGGCCAACATCCAGCCCGAGAACGCGTCGTCGCTCGCCCTGGTACGCCGGTTGGGGTTCCGCCGTGAGGGCTATTCGCCGCGCTATCTCAAGATCGGCGGGCGCTGGCGGGACCACGAACGGTGGGCGGTGCTTCGCGAGGAGTGGCGTGGGGCGGTAGGGTAGGGCCGAACGATGGAACGTCCCGTATGACCGGAGAGGAAGGGCCGCGCGTCGCGCGGCCGATCGCGGCCACGGTGGCGCTGCTCGTCGTCGCGACGGCGCTGGTGGTGGGCGTCGGAGTCGGAGTCGGCGGCTACACCGTCCACTACGCGGACGCCTTGGCCTACCTGGGCGACGACCCGGCGAGCTGCGCGAACTGCCACGTGATGCAGGGCCATTACGACAGCTGGTCGCGTTCGGGACACCGGCACGTGGCCGCGTGCAACGACTGTCACCTGCCACCGGACTTCGTCGGCAAGTGGGTCACCAAGGCCGACAACGGGCTCCTGCACAGCGTGGCATTCACCTTCGGCGGGTTCCCGGAGCCGATCCAGATCAAGCCGAGAAACGCACGACGGACGCAGCAGGCATGCCTGAACTGTCACGCGCCCATGGTGCACGCCACGACGATCGCGTCGGTCGAAGGGGATGCCCCGCGCTGCGCTGGTTGCCATGCGTCGGCGGGGCACGCGCTGCGCTAGCGCGATCGCGAAACGAGTGAACCAGGGAGAGAGCATGATCCGCAACCATCGAGAGGCAGGCCGCGCGACGATCTGGGTCGTGGCGTTGCTCGCCGGAATCGCTGCGTGCGCTGGCACGGTCTGGCTGCTCGGCACCATCGTCGATCGCAAGTCCGAGGCGCGGTCCGCAGAGACGCGACAGGTCGAGGTGACCGAGGTGAGCACCGATCCCGTTCCCTGGGGCGTGAACTGGCCGCATCAGTTCGATGGCTACCTGAGCACGGCCGGGGATCGGTTCTACGGCGGCTCCAGTGCGCTGCCCGACAGCAAGCTCGACGCCCAGCCGTGGCTGAAGCGGCTCTATGCCGGCTACGCGTTCAGCATCGACTACCGCGAGGCGCGCGGACACGCCTACATGCTCTACGACCAGCGGGTCACCGAGCGCGTCACGAAGCGGTCGCAGTCGGGGGCGTGCCTTCACTGTCACGCCTCGACGACGGTGGCGTACCGGCGGGTCGGACTCGAGGCCATGGGCGAGCCCGCCGACGAAGCGGCCCTGGCTTCGGGCCTGCGGATGGATGCGGTGACCCGCGGCTTCGAAGAGGTCAGCACGAAGCCCTACGAAGAGGTGCTGCGCATCGTGATGGAGACGCCGGATGGCACGCCCGACGAGACGGAGCCGCTCTTCCCGGCGCCCTCCGTCGAAGGTCACGAGCGCGTGGCGTTGCCCGACGGGGGCGAGGGCCTGAGCGAGGCTCACCCGGTCGCGTGTCTGGATTGCCACGACCCGGCGACGATGGCGATCCGCGTGACGCGGCCCGGGTTCGTGCAGGGGATCGCCGCGCTCGCGCGAAGCGACGCTCCGGTGCCGCACCTGCCCAGCATCGAGCGTTGGCGGTCCGGGAACCGCGAGAGCGACTACGACCCGAACCGCGACGCGACGCACCAGGAGATGCGATCGTACGTCTGCGGCCAGTGCCACGTGGAGTACTACTGCGCCAACAAGATGGTGCTGACGTTCCCCTGGGAGAACGGTCTGCGCGCGGAGGACCTGGAAAAGCAGTGGGAAGAGCAGGTGTTCCCCGACGGGACCCCCTTCTTCGACTACTTGCATGCCGAGACTGGGACGCCGGTCTTCAAGGCCCAGCACCCCGAGTTCGAACTGTGGAGTCAGGGCATCCACGCCCGCAGCGGGGTCTCGTGCTCCGACTGTCACATGCCGTACGAGCGTGTGGGGGCGATGAAGCTGAGTACCCACGACGTGGCCAGCCCGCTCGAGCGCGTGCACGCCGCCTGCCGGACGTGCCACCCCGTGGCCGAGGCCGACCTGCGAGGGCGTGTCGCCACGATCCAATCGAACACGGGCGCACTGCTCGAGCGCGCCGCGGGTGCCATGACCGACATGCTCGACGCGATCCTCGCCGCCCAGGCCGCCGGCGTCGACGACGAGGTGCTGGCCCCCGTCTACGACCTCCAGCGCAAGGCCATGTGGCGGCTCGATTACATCAGCAGCGAGAACTCGCTCGGTTTCCACGCCGACCAGGAGGCCGCCCGCGTGCTGGCCGAGTCGATCGACTACAGCCGCAAGGCCCAGGCGGCGGCGCTCGAGGCGCGGGCACGCAGTGGGCCCTCGGCAGCCCGCTAGGGCTCTCGGACCGGGACTCCTGGAGCCCGGTGCCGCATGGCTCGAAAGGGCGTCTAACATGGGGTAGGGGAGGGCTCGGAGACCCCATGCCTGCTTTCGTGCGACGCCTCGTGACCATTCCGGCCATCGTGACGGCCTGGGCGGTCTGGCTCGTCGCCACGCCGCTCTGGCTGCCCATCGCCTTCGTCGTCGATCAGGTCCGGGGGGACATCCGGGTCGCCGTGCGGGCGGGGTGCTTCCTGGCGTTCTACCTGAGTCTCGAAACCCTGGGGCTGGCCACGGCGCTTGGTCTCTGGGTCGCACGCGTCCTGGGTGTGACCTCCGACGAAGCGTGGATCGACAGCCACCATCGGCTCGAAGCCTGGTGGGGCTCGCGGCTGCTGTGGGCCACGCAGAAGATCTTCGGGCTGCGGCTCGAGGTCACGGGCGCAGAGGTGCTCGGCCAGGGGCCCTATCTGCTGTTGGTCCGCCACAGCAGCATCGCCGACACCCTTCTGGCTTCCGACCTGGTGGGGCGTAGGCACGGCATCCGCCTTCGCTACGTGCTGAAGCGCGAGCTGCTCTGGGACCCGTGCCTGGACGTGGTCGGCAACCGTCTGCCCAACGCATTCATCGACCGGGGCTCCGACGACTCCAAGCGCGAGATCGCACGCGTTGCCGACCTGGCCCGGGGCCTGGGCCCGCGCGACGGGCTGCTCATCTATCCAGAGGGCACGCGCTTCTCGACGGCGAAGCGTGAGCGCATACTCCACCGCCTCGCCGAACTGGGCCATACCGAGCAGCTGGCGCATGCGCGCGCCCTCGAGGTCATGCTGCCGCCGCGAGTCGGTGGGACGCTCGCGGCCCTCGAGGCGGCTCCCCAGGCCGACGTGGTGCTCTGCGGCCACGCCGGGCTCGAGGGCGTCGCGGGCATCGGCGACCTCTGGCGGGGCGCGCTCCTCGGCCAGTGCGTACGGGTCGACTTTCGCCGTGTGCCCCGCGCCGTGATTCCGGACACGCACGAGGACCGGCAGGCCTGGCTCTACGAGGCGTGGCACGGGCTGCACGAGTGGGTCGCCGCCCGCGTGGATGTCGAGGAGCCCACCGCGTAAGCTGGTCCTCCAAACAAAGGGGGACCCGTGACATCGCATCCCGCGCTCGCGCCCGGACGAACCGCCGTCATCACCGGGGGTGCCAGTGGCATCGGCTTCGCGACGGCATCGCTTCTACTCGATGCCGGCCTGAAGGTCTGCATCGCCGATCTCGACGACGAGTCGCTAGATCACGCACGCAACGCACTGGCCGACGACGCTTCGCGTCGCGATGCGGTGCTGGCCGTGCCGACCGACGTGTCCCGCTTGGAGTCGGTGGCATCGCTCCGCGATGCGGTCCTCGATCGCTTCGGCGAGGTCGCCCTGCTCATGAACAACGCTGGTACCGGTGGCGGCGGAAAGAGCTTCGAGAACTTCGAGGGCTGGCAGCGTGTGCTCGGGGTGAACCTGCTCGGCGCCGTGCACGGGCTCCAGACGTTCGTGCCGGGCATGATCGAACAGGGCACGCCGTGTGCCGTCGTCAACACGGGCTCCAAGCAGGGCATCACCAATCCGCCGGGTGACACGGCCTACAACGTGAGCAAGGCGGCGGTGCGGAGCCTCACCGAGAACCTCGCGGCCGAGCTCCGGAACCTCGAGGGGTGTCAGGTGACGGCGCACCTGCTGGTGCCGGGGTTCACGTACACCGGGATGATTCGCAGGTTCTTGCCCGAGAAGCCCGACGCCGCCTGGTTGCCCGAGCAGGTCGCCGAACGCCTGCTCGAGGCCATGGGCCGCGGCGACTTCTACGTGCTGTGTCCCGACAACGAGGTCACGCCCGAGGTGGATCGCAAGCGCATCGCCTGGGCGGCCGGAGATCTCGTCGAGAATCGGCCCGCCCTCTCGCGTTGGCACCCGGATTGGAAGGCGGCGTTCGAGGCCTTCATGGCCGACGAAGAGGCCTGAAGATGTCGCCGGTGCCCCCAGCCGATGGCTCGGGTTCGTCGCGTGGGCGCGGGGGACGAGGCACTGTGGCGCACGGCCGTGGCCTCTCTCCTGGCCCCCGAGGACCGGGAGCACCGGGTCGCCACGCCCGCCGAGCTCGCCGAGGCGATCGCCGACCCGCGCTGCCTGCTCTTCCTGGCGCTCGACGGTGACCTGCCGGTCGGGCTTGCGAGTGCCTATGCCTTTCCGGACGTCGGGGCCGGCGGCCGGATCGCCTACCTCTATGACATCGAGGTCGGTGATTCCCACCGGCGTGCCGGTGTGGGCGGCGCGCTGATCGAGGCGCTGCTCGCCCAGAGCAGGCGCGAGGGCATCCGCCTGGTCTGGGCCGGGACCGAAGCGGACAACACCGCAGCGCGTCGCACCTTCGAGCGCACGGGGGCCGAGATCGAAGGAGACCGATACGTCGAGTACGAATGGGATCTCGACGACGAGGGTGGCGACTCGTGAGCCCGGGGCCGGTCTACGACGAGATCGGCAGGGGCTACACGTCCACGCGACGTCCCGACCCGCGTTGGCACGAGCGCATCCACGCCGAAGTGGGTCCCGGCAGCCTCTTGAACGTCGGAGCGGGGGCCGGATCCTACGAGCCCAGCGCCCGGCGCGTCGTGGCCCTCGAGCCGTCGGAGACGATGATCCGGCAGCGGCCGCCCGGTGCTGCCCCCGTGGTGCGTGGCGTGGCGGGCTCGCTGCCCTTCGCCGACGGCGCCTTCGACGTGGCGATGGCCGTGTTGACGATCCACCACTGGGCGGACGCGGCAGCCGGACTGGAAGAGATGCGTCGGGTCGCGTCGCGCCAGGTGGTGGTGACGTGGGATCCCGAAGTCGCCGCGCGCTTCTGGCTCCTGCGGGACTACCTGCCCGAGGTCCTTGCGCACGACGCGGGGCTTGCGACGCTCGCGCAGGTCGAGGCCGGTCTTCCCGGCTGCCAGGTGGTCCCGCTGATGGTGCCGGCCGACTGTGTGGATGGCTTCCTCGGGGCGTACTGGAAGCGACCCCATGCGTACCTCGACCCCGTCGCCAGGGGCGCGATCTCGGGCCTGGCCCTGCTCGCCCCCGAAGTCGTCGATGCGGCGATGGCGCGGTTGGCCGACGACCTCGAGAGCGGACGCTGGGCGGCGCGCGCCGCACTGCCGGCCGAAACGACCGAGGCGGACCTCGGCTACCGCCTGGTCGTGGCGGGCCCGGCGGCCGCGCCGTGACGGCTGCGCTGCCGAAGTACGCACGCTGGGAGCACGAGCGCCGCTTCCTGATCGCGCCCACTGCGGATCGACCGTGGGACGGTTCGGCTTCGAAACAGATCGAGGACCGCTATCTCGATGCGGGGCGGCTTCGGCTGCGTCGCATCCGCTCGCCCGAGGGGCCCACCTACAAGCTCTGCAAGAAGTTCCCCCACGAGACGGCCTACTCTCAGCCGATCGTGAACATCTACCTGGGGGCCGAGGAATACCAGGCGCTTCGCGCGCTGCCCGGCCACGGTCTGTGCAAGCGACGGTTCCGCCACACGTACGACGGGCACGAGTTCGCGGTGGACGTGTTCGAGGGAGCGCTCTCGGGCCTGGTGCTCTGCGAGATCGAAGCGGACAGCCTCGACGAGCTGATGGCCGTGCCGGTGCCCTCCGCGTTCCACGCGGAAGTGACCGCGGACCCGGCCTTCCAAGGGGGCCGGCTGTGCCGTACGTCGACCGACGAACTCGCCGGGCACCTGCGGCGGCTCGGCGCCGGGCGGGCCGCCGGGTGACCCGGACGCTCTACTGGGCATCGACCGGGTTGCTCGCGCTCGCCATGGTGGGCGCTGGCGTGCAGGAGCTGCGCCTGGCCCCGGAGCTGGTCGAGTCGGCGCGGCGGCTCGGCTACCCGGAGTACCTGCTCACGATGCTGGGCCTGGCCAAGCTGGTGGGCGCGCCGCTGCTGGTGGCCCCCGGTCTGCCTCGACTGAAGGAGTGGGTCTACGCCGGATTCGCCTTCGACTTCGGCGGCGCGATCGCATCCCACACGATCTCGGGCGATACGTTGCAGCAGACCCTGCCGGCGCTGGTCTGCGCAGCCCTGCTGGCGGTCTCGTACGTGACCTGGCGCAGCCGCCAGGCGCGGGAGGGTGTCCCCGAGCACCCTTGAGCCTGGCCCGCCGGTCGTCCCCGCCGGGTCAGGCGGCCCCGGCGATGATCCGATACCCGACGGATGCCCCCCGCCCCGGTCGCACACCTGGCCCGAACCGCGGTGATGGCGCTCGTGCTGTCGAGCGCCGTCGGCTGTGGCGTCTCGCGAGGAGTCGCGCGGTACTACGGACTGTCCGCAGACCGCCTGCCGCCGGCCGAGCACATGGCTGCCCTCGGTCTACCGGCCGTGCTGCCCGCTCGCGGGGGTGCGCCGAAGGGCGTGGTGTTGATGCTCCCGGGCTGCATGGGCACCCGCGCCTTCCACCACGAATGGGCGAGCTTCGTCCGCGAACGAGGCTGGTCGGCGATGATCGTCGAGAGCTTCGAGCCCCGCGGCATCACCGAGGCCGAGCGGCACCGCGACGTCTGCCGCGGCCGCGCACTCTGGGGGGCCGACCGCGCGGGGGACGTGCTCGCCACGCTCGATCACCTGCGCGAACGGCCCGAGCCGTGGACGGACCGGGTCGTGCTCCTCGGCTGGTCGCACGGCGGCTGGGCCGTGATGGATGCGGTGGCCCACGCGCATGGGGGGCGGCGTCCCCCGAACCTCTCGCACCTGCCTTCGGAGCCGCTCTCGGTCGTGCGTGCCGTGGGTGCGGTCTATCCGTACTGCGGTTTCGGGGCTTCGGCCGCGCGCGACCCGTGGCCCGAGGACCTGCCGACCCTGCTTCTGGTGAGCGAACGCGACGACGTGGTGGACCCCGAAGTTTGCCGACGCCTGGCCGACCGGCTCGCGGGTAGCGAAACCGTGGCCTACGACGCCGACCACTGGTTCGACAATCCACGCGACGAGGAATGGATTGCGCATCGATTCGACGCGGAGGCGGCCGCCGATGCGAGGCGCCGCATCGCCGAACTGCTCACGCGCGCCGAGCAGGCGCCCTGAGCGGTCTCGGTGGCCGCTCCGGAGTCGTCGGCGTAGCATCGCGGGCCTAGCAAGGACGGGCCCGCCATGTGCCGCAACATCAAGACGCTCTTCAACTTCGAGCCGCCCGCCACGGAGGACGAGGTGCGCGCGGCTTCGCTGCAGTTCGTCCGCAAGCTCTCCGGCTTCCAGAAGCCGTCGAAGGCCAACCAGGAGCGCTTCGATCGCGCCGTGGACGACGTGGCCCGGGTGGCGCAGGACCTCTTGGCAGGCCTCACCACCGGGGCCGCGCCGCGCAACCGCGAGGTCGAAGCCCAGAAGGCGCGCGACCGCGCGGCCAAACGCTTCGGCGCGCCGGGCGCGGCCTAGCCGGGGCGCGAGCCGCACGTTGGGCGCCTCTGCCGCGAGCCTCCGCAAGCTGGAGGTCGAGTTCTTTCGCACCCTGAACCGGGTGATCGAGCCGCTGGTGCGCGCGGGTTTCGGCTCGCCGCGGATGGCCCCCGGCGGTTTCGTCGTGCTCGAGACCCGCGGACGGAAGTCGGGCCAGCTGCGCCGCACGCCCTTGGCCGCGACGCGGCTCGGTGGCTACGTGCTGGTCGCGACCTTTCGCGGCAACCGTTCCCAGTGGGTGAAGAACCTCGCCGCGCAGCCCCGCGTGCGGTACTGGATCGGCGGCCGCCCTCGCAACGCGCGCGCCTTCGTGATGTTCGAGGGCAAGCGCTTCCGCGTGCCGAAGTCGCTGCCCGCGCCCATGCAGTCCGTGGTACGGGTGCTCGCGCCCTACACCCAGCTCGGCTGGGCCTTCGCGGTCCTCTCGCCGCGCTAGTGGGCGGGGTCAGCCGGCGGGGAACAGCCGGTCGATCTCGTCCTTCACCTCGTCGGGTAGCACGATCCCCGAGGCGCCGACGTTGTCCTCGAGCTGCTCCGGCCGGGTGACGCCCACGATCGTCGAGGCCACGCCCGGGCTGCGCAGGCACCACGCCAGGGCGAGCTGCCCCATGGAGATGCCGAGCCCGTCGGCCAGCGGTACCAGCGCGTCCACCTTGGCGATCTCCGCATCCTCCAGGTAGGCGTCCATGAACCGGTTTCGTTCGCGGTCGGCCGCCCGGCTGTCGGGCGGTCGTTCGCCGCCGCTGTACTTGCCGGTGAGCACGCCCTGGGCGAGCGGGCTGAAGACGACCTGGCCGAGCCCCTCCCGCTCGCAGACCGGCAGCACCTCGCGCTCGATCTGACGCCGCATGATGCTGTACTGCGGCTGGTTCGAGACCGGCCGGTAGCCGGCGCAGGCGTCCGCGATCCGGCACGCATCCACCACGTGGGCGGCGCGCCACTCCGAGACGCCCCAGTAGAGCACCTTGCCCTGGCGAATCAGGTCCTCGTAGGCGCGCACGGTCTCTTCCATGGGCGTCGCGGGGTCCGGACGGTGGCACTGGTGCAGATCGACATAGTCCGTCCCAAGGCGCCTCAGTGAGCGCTCGACGCTCTCGACGACGTGCTTGCGCGACAGCCCGCGGTCGTTGGGGTCGTCGCTCATCGGAAAGAAGCACTTCGTCGCCAGCACCAGGCGATGGCGCGGCAGTTCGCGGATGGCGCGTCCCAGTACCTCCTCGGCCGCGCCCCCGGCGTAGACGTCGGCGGTATCGAAGAGGTTGATCCCGAGATCGAAGGCGCGTTGCACGAGATCGGCCGTGCGGTCGCCGTCCACCGAAGACCCGAAGGTGAGCCACGAGCCCAGCGAGATCTCGCTGACCCGGAGTCCGGTCCGGCCGAGTTGTCGGTATTGCATGGGGGGAGCCTACCCCACGGGCTTCATCGGTTCGCTGACTCATTCGGCCCTGCGGTCAGCGAAACGCGTTGCCCCCGAGCCCGCTCCTGCGTAACCACACGGGGAGGACACCGGCCTACCAGGGGGGGGCACAGCCGTTGCTCGACACGTCGACTGGAAACGCACGATCGCAGCACGCGCCGGAGGACGGGCGCGCGCGGCTGCGGTCCATCGACGAACCCGAGGACCTGCGCAAGATCGCGCGCGAGGACCTTCCGGGCGTCGCTGCTGAGCTGCGCAGCGAACTCATCGACATCGGCGCGCGCGGCGGGGGGCACTTCGCCGGAAGCCTCGGCACGGTCGAGCTCACCGTGGCGCTTCATTGGGTGTTCGATACCCCGCACGACCGCGTGATCTGGGACGTCGGCCACCAGGCCTACGGCCACAAGGCACTGACCGGCCGCCGCGAAGGGCTCCGGCGCATCAAGAAGTCGGATGGGCCCAGCGGCTTCCTGCGCCGGGCCGAGAGCCCGCACGATCACTTCGGTGCCGGCCACGCCGGGACGTCGATCTCGGCCGCCCTCGGCATGGTCGAAGGCGCGGCGCGCGCAGGGGTCGACCGCCAGGTCGTGGCCGTGATCGGCGACGGCGCGGCGACGTCCGGCATGTCGTTCGAGGCGTTGAACCACGCGGGGCACCTCGGCTCGCGCGTGCGCGTCGTGTTCAACGACAACGGCATGTCCATTGCGCCCAACGTGGGTGGGCTGAACCGCACCGGCGACGTGGCCGGCTACGCCAAGGCGCTGGGCCTCGACTACCTGGGCGAAGTGGATGGCCACGACCTGCCCGCGCTGCTCACGGCGATCGAAGCTCTGCGTGACGCGCCCGGGGCCGCGCTGCTTCGCGTGCGCACCCGAAAGGGCCAGGGCTTCGCCCCCGCCGAGGCGGACCCCTTTCGTTGGCACGCGACCGCGCCGTTCGATCAGGCCACCGGCGAACGCAAGAAGAGTGCGGCACCGCCGAGCTGGACCGCGTGCTTCGCCGACGCACTCGGGCGCATGGCCGACCGCGACGAGCGCGTGGTGGCTCTCACCGCCGCCATGCCAGACGGCACGGGCCTCGACCGCTTTGCCGAGCGACACCCCGACCGCGTCTACGACGTCGGGATCGCCGAGCAACACGCGGTCACCTTCGCGGCCGGCATGGCCTGCGAGGGCATGCGGCCGGTGTGCGCGATCTACTCGAGCTTCCTGCAGCGGGGCTTCGATCAGATCGTGCACGACGTGGCGCTCCAGCAGCTTCCCGTGACCTTCGCGCTCGATCGCGCGGGCCTCGTGGGCGGCGACGGCCCCACCCACCACGGCGGGCTCGACCTGGCCTATCTGCGTGCCATCCCCCACCTGGTAGTGGCCGCGCCGCGGGACGAGAACCAGCTCCAGCACCTGCTCGCCACGGCCGTCGAATCCGATCGGCCCTTCGCCCTGCGGTTTCCGCGTGGCGCGGCGCCCGGAGTCGCGCTGGACCCCGACCCCAAGCCGCTGCCCATCGGCCGAGGCGAACTGCTTCGCCGCGGGACGGACCTGGCGTTCGTGACGTTGGGCAAGCCCATCGCCGCGGCGCTGTCGGCGGCCGAGCAGCTCGAAGGTCTCGGCCTCTCGGCGGCCGTCGCCGATGCGCGCTTCGCCAAGCCGCTCGACGAAGAGCTGATCTGCGAGCTGGCGCGCGCCACGGGTCGGCTCGTCACCGTCGAGGACCACGCCCTGGCGGGCGGGTTCGGGAGTGCCGTGCTCGAGCTGCTGGCCGAGCGCGTTCCCGAGGCGCGGGTGATCCGTTTCGGCCTGCCCGACGACTTCATCGAGCACGGGGACCCCGACGAGCAGTGGCAGCAGGTGGGCCTCGACCCCGAGAGCCTCACCGAGCGGGTCCATGCCTGGATGCGCGGAGGTGGCTGCGGTGTCTAGTGCGGAGGCCGCCGCGCTCGACCGCGCCTACGCGCACTGCGCCGAGATCACCGCGCGCAGCGGGTCGAGCTTCGCCGCCGCGTTCTGGATGCTGCCCAAGCCGCGTCGGCGCGCGCTGCACGCCGTGTACGCGTTCTGCCGGCTGGCCGACGACATCGCCGACGACCCGGCGGTGCAGGGGGATCGCAAGCGCCTGCTCGATCGCTGGCGCGAAGAGCTCGACGCCAGCTACGCGGGGGCGTCCGAGCACCCGGTGGGGGTGGCCCTGGCCGATGCGGCGCGCCGCTACCAGCTTCCGAAGGACGTGTTCGAGGACCTGCTGCGCGGCGTCGAGTGGGACCTGACCGGCGCGACGATCGAGAGCTTTCCGGACCTCGAACGCTACTGCTACCGCGTCGCTTCCACCGTGGGCCTGCTCATCGTGCGCATTCTCGGTGCGCGGCAACCGCGCGCCCTGCAGTACGCCGAACGCATGGGTATCGCCGTGCAGCTGACCAACGTGCTGCGGGACGTGGGGGAGGACGCGGTCGAGGGCCGCATCTACCTGCCGCGCGAAGACCTGGCGCGTTTCGGCGTGCGCCCCGAGACCCTGCGCGAGGGCAAGATGACCGAGGAGATCCGGCTGCTGCTGGCCACCACCGCCGAGCGTGCACGCATCCGGTACGAAGAGGCGGAGCGGCTGATGCCCGAAGAAGACCGGCTCGCTCTGCGGCCGGCCCAGGCCATGGGCGGCATCTATCGCGCGTTGCTCGACGAGTTGCACGATCGGGGCTTTCCCTGCCTCGGCCCCTCACTGCGTCTGTCGAAGCCGCGCCGGCTGGGCATCGCCGCGCGCACGTTCGTGGGCTTCGCATGAACGACGTCGGCTCGCGCAAGGACGCGCACCTGCGCCTGTGTGCCGACGAGGACGTCGAGGCGCGCGGCGGGACCCTCCTCGACGAGGTGATGCTGCTGCACGAGGCGCTGCCCGAGCTCGCCTGGGACGACGTCGATCCCAGCGTCGAGTTGTTGGGCCGGCGGCTCCAGTCTCCGCTCGTGATCAGCGGGATGACCGGCGGAACCGATCGTGGGCGCGAGGTGAACCAGGCCTTGGCTGCGGCGGCGGGCAAGTTCGGCCTGGGCTTCGGCGTGGGCTCGCAGCGGGCGATGCTGGTCGATCCCGAGGCGGCAGCCAGCTACCGCGTGCGGGACGTGGCGCCCGACGTGCTGCTGTTCGCGAACCTGGGGGCCGTGCAGGCGCGCGCCGCCGGGCCCGCCGCGGTGGCCGAGCTGGTCGAGGCGATCGCCGCCGACGCGCTCTGCATCCACCTGAATCCGGCGCAGGAGCTGGTGCAGGACGACGGCGACCGCGACTTCCGAGGATCGCTCGACACCCTCGCCGCGCTCGCCTCCGCGCTGCCCGTCCCGGTGATCGCGAAAGAGACCGGCTGTGGGTTCGCGCCCGGAACGCTGGTGCGTCTGCGCCAGGCGGGCATCGGCGTGGTCGACGTGGCCGGCGCGGGCGGTACCACCTGGACCGGGGTCGAAGCGCTGCGCGGCTCGTCCCGGCAGCGCGCCGTCGGCGAGCAGCTGCGCGAGTGGGGCATCCCCACGGCCGCGTCGGTGGTCTTCGCGCGGCGCGTCGGGCTCACCACGATCGCATCGGGGGGCCTGCGTTCGGCCAGCTGTGCGCTCCGCGCCCTGGCGCTCGGAGCCGACGCGGCCGGCATGGCGTTGCCCTTCCTGCGCGCCTTCGATCGCGACGGCGAGGCGGGGGTGCAGCGGATGGCCGCCACCCTCACCGAGTCGCTCCGGGCCCTGATGCTGCTGGTCGGGGCACGCCGCCCCAGCGACCTCCGACAGGCACCTCGGATCCTCGGCCCGGGCCTCTCGCGCTGGCTGGGCGTCCCCGCCGGGGGCCCCCCGGCCGGGGCGGAGCGTCCCACCGGCGAGATTGGCTGACCATGACCCCCTCCATGGTCAGCAAGCCGGGTTGTCCCCCGCACAGGGGTGTGAAAAATTCTCCCGGCCCCCCGCCCGCGTCCCTCGTCGGCTCGGGCCCCCGGGGCGAGGAGGGGATCGTGGCGGATGCCACCACTCCGCCGGTCGAGGGCGCCCCCTCGACGCGGGGCGATCGCAAGGCCCAGACCCAGGCGCGGATCGTCGAGGCAGCCATTTCGCTGTTCGCGGTGCGCGGCTATGAGCGCACGACGATCGCGGCCGTTGCGGGCCGCGCGCGGGTGAGCCGCTCGGCCGTCTTCTGGCACTTCGGCGACAAGGAGACGCTCTTCCTCGAAGCCTTCCGGCGCATGCTGGTCCCGTTCGTCCACGAGATGCGGGCCACCCTCGAGGGCCGCGATCCGATCCAGCGCATCTACGACCTGATCGAGGTGTACGAGCGCTTCGTCGACGGGCAGTCCCAGACCATCCAGTCGATGGTCCAGTGGTTCATGGAGTCGCCGAGCTTGCGTCAGGCGTTGCGAACGCCGCTGCTCGGGCTGCACGACGAGTTCACGAAGGACGTCGAGGAGTCCCTGGTGGACCTGCTCGAAGAGCCCGGCGAGGCGCGCGTGCTCGCCCACGCACTCGTCGCGCTGCTCGACGGCAACCTGATCCTGTCGTTCCTGGAGGGCGACCCCGCCAAGGACCAGCTGCGCTCTGCGGGCGTCCGCCGTCTGGTCGAGCGGGCGTTGCAGGGCCAGAAGGCCTAGTGGCGGAGCAAGCTTGCGACGTCGCCCACCGCCACGAGGATCTCGAGAGCCAGCCCGGTCTCGATGCCATCCTGGCGCAGGCCGGCGGGGAGAACTTTCCCGTCGCGCTGCGGCTGCTGCGCAAGCGCTACCGACACCATCTCCTGTCGGTCTATGCCTTCGCGCGCCTGACCGACGACATCGGTGACGAGGCCTCGGGCGATCGCCTGGCGCTGCTCGACGCGCTCGAGGTCGAGCTCGACCGCGCGTTCGCCGGCCAGGCGCGCCACCCGGTGCTGCAGCGCCTCCAGCCCACCCTGGTCGCCTGCGACCTGCCGCGGAAGCCCTTCGCCGACCTGATCGACGCGAACCGCTTCGACCAGGGCCGCGTTCGCATCGCGGACTGGGAAGCCCTGCGCGGGTACTGCGCGCTTTCGGCCAACCCGGTGGGGCGGCTCGTGCTGCACGTGTTCGGAGTCGACGTGGCCCCGCGTGCCGAGCCGTCGGACGCCGTGTGCACGGCCCTGCAGGTGGTCGAGCACTGCCAGGACGTGCGCGAGGACTACGAGGACGATCGCGTCTACCTGCCGGCCACCGACCTCGAACGGTTCGGCGTGCGGACGTCCGACCTGGCCGCGCGCCCCCATCCGCCCTCGGTGCAGCGGACGCTGCGTCTGCAGGTCGATCGCGCGCGCACCCTGCTGGCGGAGGCCCCCGCACTGGTGGCATCGCTGTCCGGCGGCGCGCGCCTGGCCGTCGCGGGTTTCGCCGCAGGAGGCATGGCCGCGGCCGACGCCATCGAGCGCGCGGGGTTCGACACCAGCGCAGGCGCGCCGCGTGCCCGACGACGCGACATCCTTCGCCACGCCTTGCGTCTGCTCTGGGGGTCGCGCTCGTGAGCCGCCCCCGCGTCCTGGTGGTCGGCGGCGGTCTCGCCGGGCTGCAAGCTGCGCTCGGCTGTGCCGACGGCGGCGCCGAGGTGACCCTCGTCGAGTCGCGCGCGCGTCTGGGGGGCGCCACCTGGTCCACCCACATGAACGGCCTGGCCGTCGACAACGGCCAGCACGTCTTCCTGCGCTGCTGCGATCGCTACGTGGCCTTCCTCGAGCGCGTGGGTGCACTCGAGTTGGCGACGATCCAACCGCGCCTCGAGGTGCCGGTGGTGGCGCCCGGCCAGCCCACCGCGTGGATCCGCCGCAGCCCGCTTCCGAGCCCGGCGCACCTGGCGCCGAGCCTGTTGGGCTTTCACCCGCTCAGCTGGCCCGAACGGCTTCGCGCCGCACTCACCGCGCGCAAGTTGGGCGCGCTCGATCCCGACGATCGCGCCCTCGATGAGCTGGCCCTGGGCCCCTGGCTCGAAGAGCGTGGAGAGTCGTCCCGAGCCATCGACGTCTTCTGGGACTTGCTGGTGCGCCCCACGCTGAACCTGCCCGCCCACGAAGCCTCGTTGGCCTTGGCGGCCAAGGTGTTCCGAACGGGCCTGCTGGGTCGGTCCGACGCCGCCGACATCGGCTGGGGTCGCGTGCCCTTCGCCGACCTGCACGAGGGGCCGGCCGCCGAGGCGCTCGAGAAGGTCGGCGTCACGATTCGCCGCCGCGCCGAGGTGACCCACCTGTCGGTCGAAGACGGCAAGCCGGTCGCGTGGTGCGACGGCGAGCGCCTCGCCGCCGACGCGGTGGTGTTGGCCGTGCCGCACGCCCGCGCCGCCGATCTGCTGCCGGCCGAGTCGGGGGTCGACCGCGACGGCCTGCGCGCACTGGGCGCCACGCCCATCGTGAACCTGCACGTGGTGTTCGACCGGGCCGTGCTGCCCCACGAGCTGGTCTGTGCGATCGACTCCCCGCTTCAGTGGATGTTCGATCGCACCGGACCCGCGGGCCTCGACGAGGGCCAGTACGTCACGGTCTCGCTCTCGGCCGGCGCGTCGTTCGTGGGCCGCTCGCGCGAAGACCTGCGGGCCGTCTTCCTGCCCGCCTTCGAGGCGCTCTTTCCCGCCGCGCGGCGCGCATTGGTCCGCGAGTTCTTCGTCACCGTCGAGCGTGACGCGACGTTCCGCCAGACACCCGGGACGCGTCGATATCGACCGCAGGCGGAGACGGCCGTTCCGGGCCTCTACCTGGCCGGCGCATACACGGACACGGGTTGGCCGGCCACCATGGAGGGCGCCGTTCGCAGCGGCGAGGCCGCCGCCGCCGCTGCACTCGCCGGGCTGCGCCATGGGCGCGGCGCATCCAAGGAGGCTGCATGAACGCGAAGATCGAGGCCGCTGCCGCCGAGGCCCTGGGCCGGGCGCGCGACCGGTTGCTGGCGCTCCAGGACGAGCGCGGCGTCTGGAAGGGCGAGCTCGAGACGAACGTCACGATGGACGCCGAGGACCTCATGCTGCGGCAGTTCCTCGACATCCCCGACCGGGGGATCGCGGCGCGCGCGGGCAACTGGGTGCGCAGCCAGCAACGGCCCGACGGGGGCTGGTCGATCTACCACGGGGGCGACGACGACCTGAACGCGACGATCGAGGCCTGGGTGGCCCTGCGCCTGGCGGGCGACCCGCCGGACGCCGCCCACATGAAGCGCGCCCAGGAGGTCGCCCTCGACCTGGGCGGCATCGAACGCTCGCGCGTCTTCACGCGCATCTGGCTGGCGCTGTTCGGGCAGTGGTCGTGGGACGACCTTCCGGCGCTGCCGCCCGAGGTGATCCTGCTGCCCAAGTGGTTCCCGCTCAACATCTACGACTTCGCGAGCTGGGCGCGGCAGACGATCGTGCCGCTGTGCGTGGTGGCCTCGTACCGGCCCGCGCGCTCGCTGGGCTTCGAGACCCACGTGTTGCGAACCGGGATGCGGAGGGAGGAGAAGCTGCCGCTCTCCAGCTGGGGAGGTCGCTTCCAGGCCCTCGACCGCTTCCTGCACATGCACGAGCGCCATCCCATCGGCCCGCTGCGCAGCGCGTCGCGAAAACTCTGTGCGGAGTGGATCCTGCGCCGCCAGGAGTCCGACGGCTGCTTCGGCGGCATTCAGCCGCCGTGGGTCTACTCGATCATGGCGCTGCATCTGATGGGCTACCCGCTCGACCACCCGGCCATCGCCAAGGCGATCAGCGGGCTCGAGACGTTCGCCGTCGAAGACCGCGACCTGCGTCGGCTCGAAGCCTGCCAGAGCCCGGTGTGGGACACCTGCCTCGCGCTGGTCGCGTTGCGCGACGCCGGTGTGGCCCCCGACCACCCCGCGATGCTCTCGGGCGCGCGCTATCTGCTGGACGAAGAGGTGCGCGTGCAGGGCGACTGGGCCGTGCGCCGACCCGACCTGGCGCCCGGTGGCTGGGCCTTCGAGTTCCAGAACGACAACTACCCCGACGTCGACGACACCGCCGAGGTGATCCTGGCCCTGCGCGGTACCGCCGCGGATCGCGAGGAGGTGGACGGCGCCGTCCAGCGCGCGGTGGACTGGACCTTCGGCATGCAGTGCGCCGACGGGGGCTTCGCCGCCTTCGACGTGGACAACACGCGGGGGCTCTGCGAAGAGCTGCCCTTCTGCGACTTCGGCGAGGTGATCGACCCGCCGAGCGCCGACGTGACGGCACACACGCTGGAGATGCTCGCTGCGGAGGGACTGGCCGACGACCCGCGCGCCGTACGCGCACGCGACTGGTTGCTGCGGGCCCAGGAGCCCGACGGCTCGTGGTTCGGTCGCTGGGGCGCCAACTACATCTACGGCACCGGCGCCGTCGTGCCCGCGCTGATCGATGCAGGGCTTCCGGCGGACCACCCGAGCATCCGCCACGCGGTTCGCTGGCTGCTCGACCACCAGGCCGAGGACGGCGGCTGGGGCGAAGACCTGCGCAGCTACGACGACCCGCGGATCGCCGGCACCGGCACGCCCACGCCCTCGCAGACCGCCTGGGCGCTGCTCGCGCTGCTGGCCGCAGGCGAGCGCGGCGGCGCGGTCGAGCGCGGCATCGGGTGGCTCGTCGAGCACCAGCGCGCCGACGGCAACTGGGACGAAGAGCCCTTTACCGGCACCGGATTCCCGGGCGATTTCTACATCCGCTACCACATGTACAGGCTGAACTTTCCGGTGATGGCGCTCGGTCGCTATCTGGCACGTCGCACTTGAACGCAACCCCTGCACGCGAAGGCCTGCTCGTGGCCGCGCCCCTCGCCCTCGAGGCCTGGGCCCTGCGCCGCGGCGACCCACGCCTGCGGGTCGTGCGGGCCGGGGTCGGCCCGGAGCGCGCGCGTCGGACCGCGGACCGCCTGGCCCGGACGCCCGGTGCCGCCGTCGCGGTGGCTGGGGTGGCCGGTGCGCTCGACCGCGATCTCGCGGCGGGCGACGTGGTGCTCGCCACCGAGCTCGTAGATGGCGACGACCGCACGGCGCTCGCGCCCAGCGATGGTCTGCGCAACGCGCTGGAGGCGCGCGGCATGCGTTGCCACCAGGGACCGATCGCCGGGAGCGACCACCTGGTGAAGGGTGCCGAGCGCGAGGCGCTGTCGAACGGCGGCGCCCTGGCGGTGGACATGGAATCGCCCTGGCTGGCTCCGGCCGCCGAGGGCCGTCCGTTGGCGGTACTCCGGGTGATCCTCGACGGGCCCGACGAAGAGTGGCTGCATCCCGGAACCGTTCGCCGCGGGGTGCGCGCGCTGCGCGTCCTGCGCGAAGCGGCGCCGGTGCTGGCCGACTGGGGGGCGTGCTGGGAGGCACGGTCCCGCACGGCGGCCGAATCGAACCCGATCCCGGCGGAGGAAGCCCGCGCGAATCGCGCTCGGGGCCGCACCCCCGCTACGGAGGACTGAAGCGTGCCGGTACCGGTTTCCCAGATGGCCACGGTGGCGAGCTACGTGCTCGGCCAGAAGCTCCGCGGACGCAAGCGCTACCCGCTGGTGCTGATGCTCGAGCCCCTCTACCGCTGCAACCTCTCCTGCGCCGGCTGCGGGAAGATCCAGTACCCGAAGCGCGTGCTCAAGGACCAGCTGTCGTTCGAGGAGTGCATGCGCGCCGTCGACGAGTGCGGCACGCCCATGGTCAGCATCCCGGGCGGCGAGCCGCTGCTTCACCCCGAGATCGACCGCATCGTCGAAGGGCTCGTCGAGCGCCGCAAGTACATCTACCTGTGCACCAACGCCCTGCTGCTGGAAGAGAAGCTCGATCTCTTCGAGCCTTCGAAGTACCTGAGCTTCTCGGTCCATCTCGACGGCCTCGAAGAAGAACACGACGCATCGGTGTGCCGCGAGGGCACCTACACCAAGGCGGTGTCGGCGATCCGCGCGGCGCTCGATCGCGGCTTCCGCGTCACGACCAACACCACGCTCTTCAGCTCGATGGCACCCGAGCGCGCCACCGCCTTCTTCGACGAGGCCATGAAGATGGGCGTCGAGGGGCTGATGGTCTCGCCGGGCTACAGCTACGAGAAGGCGCCCGATCAGGATCACTTCATGACCCGCGAGGCCACGGCGAGCTTCTTTCGACGGGTGCTCGGCGGCGGGCGCGCGAAGCGCTGGCAGTTCAACCAGTCGCCGCTCTTTCTCGAGTTCCTGGCCGGGGGCCGCGATCTCGATTGCACGCCCTGGGGCATGCCGACCTACAGCGTCTTCGGCTGGCAGAAGCCCTGCTATCTGCTGCAGGAGGGCTATGCCGAGACGTTCCAGGAGCTGCTCGACACCACCGAGTGGGACGCCTACGGCCACGCCAGCGGTCGCTCCGAATGCCGCAACTGCATGGTGCACAGCGGGTTCGAGGCCAGCGCCGTCGAGGAGGGCTTCTCGTCGTGGTCGGGGTTCGTGGCCATGGCGCGTGCCTGGCTGCGTGGCCCGGCCGTTCCGGCGCCGGGCGCCGAGCCCGTGGCGAGCGAAACGCGCCCGGCCGCGCCGGGGCCGAAGCGGGGCGACCGCGCCGCGGCCAGCGCCGCCAGTCTGGCCGACGCCTTCCGCTACCGCGGCGACGTGACGCTCCACCTGGTAGAAGGTGGCGAGATCGCCGGCTACGTGACCGACCTGCGCGAGAAGGAAGTCCGCGTCTGGGAGACCGACGGCGATCGCGACCGGCGCGTGCCGGTCGAGGCGATCGGCGAGGTCTCCTTCAGCGGCCGCGACCCCGCTGCTTCGCATCCGGTCATCGGCCGTGAGCCGGCGGCCTCTCAGGTGTCCGAGGCCAGTTCGTCCAGGTAGAACAGGTTGCCGTCGGGGTCGGCGAACATCGCCATGAACCCGCCCCACGGCTGTCTGGCCGGCTTCATCGGGAAGTCCACCCCTCGCGCGGCGAGCCGCGCATGGGCGGCTTCGAGATCGGCGACCGCGAATCCGATGCCGGTCTGGCGGCCGGTCAGCTTGCGCTGCTCCTCGTCGGCCGCGTCGATCTGGGCCAGGCCCATTCGGATCGGGCCGGCTTCGAGCGAGGCGTAGCCGAAGGCGGCGTCCTCGTGCTGGACGGCGAGGCCCACGTCTTCGTGGAAGAAGCGCAGGGTGCGCGCGAGGTCGGTCACGTAGACGTTGGCGTAGGCGATGCGAGGCGGCGACGCGTCTTCTGCCGCGGAAGCCGCTCGCTCCGGGGCGCCCGCGTCGGCCGGAAGCACCTCGATGGCGTCGCCCGTTCGCACTACGCCCTCTTCGAGGACTTCGGCATAGACGCGGGCATGGCCCGGGTTGCGTACGGCGTCGAGCCGACGGAAGCCGCCGTCCGAGAAGCTGCCCGCGATGGTCCGGCAGGGCGCCGTGAAGCTCACGATCTCGATCCGTACGTCCGCGCCCAGACGAAGCCGCATGCCCGGCTCGAGCGAGGCCCAGTCGATGCCCTCGGTCGTCACGTTTTCGCCCACGCTACCCGGTGAGATCGGGTGCCCTTCGGCGGCCAGTGCAGCGATCTCCTCCAGCGCGTACAGGCACACCGCGCGCAGCGGCCCGCCGTGGATCTTGGGCTTGTCGTGGCTGTCGCCCTCGAGCCCCAGTCGCGTGATCCGCACCTGCTCGATGGCGGTCTTGGGCACGCCGCCGTTCGAGACACTGAGCTGATGGATGCGACCGCGGCTCATCGGGAGGGCTCCCCGGGGTCGTCGCGGTTCTCGGTGCCCTGGCCCGGCGTCACGAAGAGCATGGTGGTGGGCGCGTGGGGGCGGGCGGTGTGCCAGGTGCCGCGGGGCACGACCACGTACGCCCCGGGCTCGCTCACGCGAAGCGTGCGCTCGCCCTCGGCGGTGTGCAGCACCAGGTCGGTGTCGCCGGAGAGCAGGTAGACGAACTCGTCCCCGTGCGGGTGGATCTCCCACGTGTCCCAGTCGTCGTCGAACGAGAACCGAGAGATCAGCACGTGGCCTGCGAAGTCGCCGAAGTCGCTTCCGAGCTCTTCGAAGAACGTCGGGGTCCGCTGCTTCGGGACGGCTTCGTGGTCGGGCTTCAGGATGAGGGCGGTCTCGCCCAGCTCATAGGGTCCGGGGTTCGTGGGCATGACGCCTCCTCGATCAGTCGGGGCCGTCGGCGCCCTTCGTCACGGTACCGTCGCCGCGCTCAGGAGCCTCTTCCGAGGGACCCAGGTCGAACAACGGCAAGGGTGTGGGGCCGGGCAGGGCTTCGACCTTGCCGAGGCGCTTCTCGATGGTCTTGGTCTTGCGCGACGCTTCGCTCACGGTGCTGGAGGCCTCGTCCAGCTTGCGGCTCACCTTGTCGAGCAGCTGCGAGAACTGCCCGAACTGGCCCTTGACCGTACCCAGCAGCTTCCACACCTCGCTCGACCGCTTCTGGATGGCGAGCGTGCGGAAGCCCATCTGCAGGCTCGAGAGCATCGCTGCGAGTGTGGTGGGCCCGGCCACGGTGACGCGGCTTTCCTGCTGGAGCCGCTCCAGCAGGCCGGGGCGTCGCAGCACCTCGCCGTAGAGCCCCTCCGTGGGCAGGAACAGGATCGCGAAGTCGGTGGTGCGCGGCGGGTTCAGGTACTTGTCGCGGATGCGCCGGGCCTCCTTGCGAACCTGGGTCTCCACGGCGCGGGCCGCCGTCTCGACACCTTCGGCATCGCCGGCCTCCTGGGCGTCGAGCAGCCGCCGGTAGTCCTCCACCGGAAACTTGGCGTCGATGGGCAGCCACACCGGTTCGCGGTCGTCGGGGCCCGGCAGGCGCACGGCGAACTCGACGCGTTCGGCGCTGCCCTTGCGGGTGGCGACGTTCGCCTCGTACTGCCCCGGCGCGAGCATCTGTTCGAGGAGGGCGCCGAGCTGCACCTCGCCCCAGGTGCCCCGTGACTTCACGTTGGTGAGCACGCGCTTGAGATCGCCCACGCCCGAGGCCAGGGTCTGCATCTCGCCGAGCCCCTGGTGCACCGCTTCGAGGCGCTCGCTCACCTGACGGAAGGCGCGCCCGAGCCGCTCTTCGAGGGTGCCCTGGAGCTTCTCGTCCACGGTGGCGCGCATCTCGTCCAGCCGCTTGGCGTTGTCGCCCTGCATCTCGCGCAGCCGCGCGTCGACCACGCCGCGAACCTCTTCGAGCTGCTTGTCCACGGTCTCGCCCGTGCTCTTGAGGGTGCCCGTCAGTTCCACGCGCAGCTGGTGCGTGCCGGCGGCCTGCTCCTGCCGGGTCTGCGAAAGCTCGCGGCGGATCAGCTGATCGCTGCGGGAGAACTCGCCCTGCAGGGCGGTCTGGCTGCGACTGAGCTCTTCGCGCAGCACGTTCTCGTTGCGCACGACCCCTTCCGCCACCTGCGAGAGCAGGGGGGACACGTCGGCCCGGGTGCGGCGCAGCAGGACGATGAGCAGGCCGGCGCAGATCAGCAGACCACCGGCAACGGCTACCAGCAACCACTCCACGCGCGTGAACTCGAGCGCGGCGACGTCCAAGAACCCCCCTCCTGCCTCCGCGCAGTAGGATAGGGTGTTTTCTCGCCTGGCCCTCGGGCCCTCGCCGGATCAAGGCCCCCGGGCCGCCGGCCGAAGCGTCCCCATGCTCTACGTCACGCTGCTCGGGGCCGGGAGCTTCGTCCTGGTGAGCCTCGCCGTGGGCCTCCGCCTGCTGCGGCTGGCCCAGCGCACGCGCCAGCTGCCCGAGCTGGCGATGGGCGCGGCGTTCTTCCTGAACGGCGGCCTCGGCTACCTGCTCTCGGTGGCCTCGGGCCTGATCGCGGACCACGCGGAGCTGCTCCAGGGCGCGAGCAGCCTGCTCGGCGCGATCGGCTGCGCGGGGCTCGCCCTGTTCAACTGGAAGGTCTTCCGCCCGGACGCGACGGGTCGCGCGCTGTTCGCGGTGATCTGCGTGGGACTGACTGCGGGCTTCTTCGGACGGCTCGCCACGGTGGGCTTCACACCGGGCGAGTTCGGCGGGTTCTTCCCGTGGGTGGGCCTGCTGACGCGAACCTCGGTCTTCGCCTGGGCGTCGTGCGAGGCCGTCGTGAACCTGCGCATGTCGCGTCGTCGCATGGCGCTGGGGCTGACCACGCCCGACACCGTGAACCGGTTCTTCTGGTGGAGCGTCGGCGCCACCGCAGCCACCGGCATCTTCCTCCACGCGATCGCCCGCATCACCATGGGGCTTTCGCTCGGCCCCACCGAGCCGGGCTCGGCGATCCCCATTGCCGTGGGCGGGCTCGTGGCCGCCGGCGCGATCTGGCGCGCCTTCCGCGTGACCGGTCAGGGCGAGGCGGCGCAGGCGACCGCCTAGGCGCGTTCTAGGCTTCGCGCGGGCAGGCGCGGTCGAGCAGCGCGTCGCAGTCGACAGCGGCCGGAAGCGTCCCCAGAACCAGGCCGCGGCCTCCCTCTGCCGCCAGACGCGAGGCACAGAAGGCGTCGGCGACCGCCGAGGGCGCATGGCGCACGAGCAGCGCGGCTTGAAGGGCGAGCGCCATGCGCTCGACCAGTCCGCGCGCGCGCAGCTCGGCGTCTTCGCGCCGGCCGAGTTCGACGTCGAGCGCGTCGAGGGCGGCATCGAGGCGGGCATCGCCGCCGCGGGCCAATCGCAGTTCGGCGCGAAAGGCGACCAGGCTCTCGGGCTCGCGCACCATGGCACGAAGCACGTCGAGGCAGATCACGTTGCCCGACCCCTCCCAGATCGCGTTGACCGGGGCCTCACGGTACAGGCGCGGCAGGTCGGAGTCCTCGACGTAGCCGTTGCCGCCCAGGCACTCCATGGCCTCGTAGATCACGCCCGGTGCGCGCTTGCAGACCCAGAACTTGCCCACCGCCGTGGCGATGCGTGCGAACGCGCGCGCCGACTCGTCGTCCGGGGCTTCGTCGAAGCCGCGGGCGAGCCGCAGCATGAGGGCCGTGGCGGCTTCGCTCTCGAGGGCGAGGTCGGCCAGCACGTTCTTCATCAGCGCGTGGTCGGCGAGCCGCTGCCCGAAGGCCTCGCGGTGTCGCGCGTGGTGCAGCGCCCGGTCGAGGGCCTGCCGCACCAGGCCGGTGCTGCCCGACACGCAGTCGAGCCGGGTGTGGTGGACCATCTCGAGAATCGTGCGCACGCCGCGCCCGGGCTCGCCCACGCGCTGTGCCCAGGTGCCGCGGTACTCCACCTCGCTGGACGCGTTGGACCGGTTGCCGAGTTTGTCCTTCAGCCGCTGGATGGCGAACGGGTTGCGCGTGCCGTCCGGGCGAAAGCGCGGCACCAGAAAGCAGGTGAGGCCGCCCTCGGCCTGCGCCAGGGTGAGAAAGGCGTCGGACATGGGCGCCGAGCAGAACCACTTGTGGCCCACGAGTTCGAAGGCGCCGTCGCCGAGCGCGGTCGCGCGCGTGGTGTTCGCGCGCACGTCGCTGCCTCCCTGCTTCTCGGTCATGGCCATCCCGAGCAGCACCGCGCGCTTGCTCGCCGGAGGGCCCAGCGCGGGTTGGTACTCGGTGCCGAGCAGCCGCGGCTCCCACTCCTCGGCGACGGCCGGGTCCTGCCGCAGTGCGGGCAGGCAGGCGAACGTCATGGTGATCGGGCAGCACGACCCGGCTTCGACCTGGCTGAGCAGTGCGTGCATGGCGCTGCGTACGACCTGGGCGCCGGGCTGCGGGTGGCGCCAGGGCAGGTTGTGCACCTCGTGCGCCATGGCGAGCCGCATGATCTCGTGCCACGCCGGGTGGAAGGCCACCTCGTCGATGCGATGGCCCGAGAGGTCGTGTGTTCGCAGCTCGGGAGCGTGGCGGTTGGCCTCGCGGCCGAGGTCGAAGGCCGCTTCGCGGCCGATGGCCGTGCTCCAGGCCCGAAGCTTCGGCAGCAAGGCCTCGAAACCGGCGTTGGTTTCGCGCGCGACGCCCTCGGAAAGGGCGGTATCGCGCGCATGCAGGTCGAGATCGCCGCGCGGCGGCACCTGGTTCAGGACGGCGTGGGTTTCGAACGCCACCGAGCCAGGGTAGAGCATCGGCGGCGACCGCCGCCGCGTGGTTCGAGATCGGGACTCTCGGTAGAGCCCGAGCTTCAGATCTGGATCGACTGCCAGCGGCCCGAGCGGAACCGCCAGAAGAGCGCCGCGCCGAGCACGCCCACGTGCGCGGTGCCGCCGATCCAGGCTGCGAACAGGCCGTGGTCCAGGTAGACGCCCAGGAACCAGCCGAGCGGCAAGAAGATCGTCCAGGCGGTGAGCGACTGCACCACGAAGGGCCAGCGCGTGTCGCCCGCCCCGCGCAGCGAACCCGAGGCCACGATGGCGACCGCGTCGAGCATCTGGAAGAGGGCGCCGAGTCGAACCAACGGCACGCCGAGCGCGATCACGTCGGGGTCGTCGGTGAAGATTCGCATCATCGCCTCGGGCACCGCGAGAAAGACGACCGCCACCACCGCCGCCAGCACCGCTGCGAAACGCAGCGCCGAGCCGAAGCTTCGGTAGGCCGACGCCGGATCGCCCGCGCCCACGTAGCGGCCCACCAGCGTCGAGGCCGCCACCGAGATGCCCACCGCCTGCATGAACGACATGGAGAGCAGCTGGAGGAACGCCTGGCTCGCGGCCATGGAGCGGTCGCCCATCTTCGCGACGAAGGTCGTGAACACGGCGAACGCCAGCATCTCGAGCACCCACTGTCCGCCGATCGGCGAGCCCGTGCGCAGGAAGCGCACGATCGCCGCACGGCTCGGTGCGATCAGCTGGGTATGGAAGCGCCGCCGCACGGGTGCGCGCAATGCTGCCACCACCAGGAAGCCACCGTAGATCCACTCGCCGATCGCGGTCGCCGTACCGGCACCGACGACGCCGAGTTCGGGCAGCCCGAGCCGGCCGAAGATCAGGCCGTAGTCGAGCACGGCGTTCGTCACGTTCGCAGCGAGCGCGGCCCAGAGCGGGGTTCGCGTGTCGCCGATGCCGCGAAAGAACGACATCCAGATGAACGCGAGCCCCAGCCCCGTCATGCCCACGAGGCGCGGGCGCACGTAGGCCGTCGCCGCCTGCTGAAGCTCGGGGGAGGGGCCCAGAATGCGCAGCAGTTCGGGGGTGACCGCGGCCACGAGCAGGGCCACCGCGGCGACGACCGGCACCAGCACCCAGCTCGCCTGCCATGCCCAGGCACCACAGGAGCGCTCGTCGCCCGCGCCGTGGGCCTGGGACACGAACGTCTGCACGCCTGAGGCCGTGCCGTTGAAGAGCGCGAACGTCGTCCACGTCCAGATGCCGGCGAAGCCCACGGCGCCGAGTTCGGTCGCACCGATGCGGCCGACCATCGCCGAGTCGACGATGCCCATCACCGTCGCAGAGATCTGCGAGAGGATCACCGGGTAGGCGAGGGCGCCGACTTCGCGCAGGCCTCCGCCGGGCGGAGGTGTAGCGGTGGGGGTGACGACTTCGGTGGGGTTGGCCATGACGCGAGCTCCAGTCCCGGAGGCCCAGTCGCTGCGTCCTTGGCCTCCGGGGCCGCGTGGGCTCGTGCTAGGACACGAGCAGAACTCGTGTCAGAGAGCGTAGGACGCGCGAGAAATCCGACGATTTTCGGTTTTCATGGGCGTCCTCGTCTGGGGCCGGGATGGCGCGACCGCGGAGAGATACCACAGCCGCACCGCTCCTACACCCCGGCTCGCGTCGACCCGGGGCACGGGCCGGGCTCGGGGCTCAGTCCCGCTCGGGCATCAGGATCCACAGGACGACGTAGACCAGGATGCCGGGGAAGGCCGCCGACAGGACGGAGACCAGTACGAAGAGCGCGCGCACCAGGTTCGGGCTCCAGCCCAGCCACTCGGCGAGGCCGCCACACACGCCGCCGATCATGCGTTGGGTGCGCGAGCGCTGGAGTCCATTGCGGGGTTCGGCCATGAGACCCTCCGAAGCGCCGCCCTTGGGACGGCTGCGATGGGCCCGCCACCAAGGGGGGCGGTGGGAGCCGTTGGTTCACCGCCTACTACGCATGGGCGTGCCTGGGGGTTCGGTCCGGGGGTGCCGCCTAGGCCCCGAACAGATTGGTGAGGATCTCGGCGCCACCCACGGCGGTGCCGATGATGCTGCCGAGCGTGGTGAACACGAAGACCAGGAAGATCCGGAGCAGCCGGTTGCGCCACCAGCCTCGGGCCGAGGTGGCGTCCTCCGAGACGCGGCGCAGCTCGCGAACCAGCGGTGGCCGCAGGTAGGACTGGACGAAGGCGGTGACGTAGCCCGCGCCGATCACCGGCGTGAGGCTCGTGATCGGCGCGGCGACGAAGGCCGACACGATCGTCGCGGGATGCGCGAGGGCGATCACCGCGCCGAGGCTCGCCGGGATGCCGTTGGCGAGCACCCAGAACCAGAGGCTCTCGCCCGCGGCGGCGGCGCCCTGGCGAAGACCGATGGCGGCGATCGCCGAGAGGATCAGCACGGGGATGCCCCAGCCGACCCACTTCCAGACCGGAGACGCCACCGGCATCTCGTCGAGTTCGGCCATGGCTTCGGGCGTTTCGGGGGTCTCGCTCTCGAGCGCCGCACGAATGCCCTCGACGTGGCCCGCGCCCACGACGGCGACCACGTGCTGGCCCGGCGTGCGCCGGATGCGCTCGGCGAGGTAGCGGTCGCGCTCGTCGATCAGAACGCGCTTGAGCCCCGGGAACGCCTCGCCGAGCTCGCGCATCAGCCGCGACAGCACGTCTTCGGAGCGCAGGTCGCGCAGGTCGTCCTCGGACAGCTCCACCTTGTCGAACATGCCCGCCATCATCGACGAGAACAGCCAGAGCCTGCGCCAGAACCCCATGGCTGCCCACGCACGGCGCATGGTGACGCGCACGTCGCGGTCGCCCATGTGGACGGGGATGCCGAGCTCCTTGGCGGTCTTCGCGGCCTCGAGCAGCTCGGTGCCTGGCTGCACGCCCAGTTCGAGTCCGAGCCGCCGTTGGTAGGTCGCCATCACCAGGCTCAGCATCAGCGTCGCGAGCTGCTGGCTGCGGATCACCTGGCGCAGGTCGAGTCCCTCGAAGCGGTCCTGCCGCTCGAGCGCGTCGAAGCGCTGCTGGTCGAGTTCGATGCAGACGGCATCGGGCCGCTCGCGTTCGATCACCGAGCGGACGAGGTCGGCCGACTCCCGCGAGATGTGGGCGGTGCCGACGACCACCAGACGGCGACCCTCGACGGGGATGACGTGGACGTCTCCCTCGGGCGGCGTCTCGACGGCTCGCGGGTTCGGGTCGGGGGTGTCGATGGGAAGCTCCTGGCTCGGGGGGCAGAACCTACAGCCCTGCCGGGGCGGCGACCACCGCGCCCGCGCCTAAGCTCCCGTCGTGCCGATCGATTTCACCAAGCTGGAGGCGGCTGGAAACGGCTACATCGCGGTCGATGGCCGCGGGCAGCGCGGGCGCGACTGGTCGGAGCTCGCAAAGCGGATCTGCCGCCACCACTTCGGCGTGGGCTCGGATGGTCTGCTGGTGGTGCTGCCGTCGGACCACGCGCCGGTCCGGATGCGCGTGGTCAACTCCGACGGCTCGGAAGCGGAGATGAGCGGCAACGGCATCCGCCTCTTCGCCAAGTTCGTGCTCGACCGAGGCCTGGCCCGCTGCCGAGACGGTTCGCTCGAGGTCGAGACCGGGGCAGGCCTGCGCCGCGTCCTGCCGGTGCTCGACGGCGGCCGGATGACGGCGGGCACCGTGGCCATGGACGTGCCGCAGGTGCGGTCGCGTTCGATGCAGCTCGAACTCGGCGGCGACGCGGTCGGGACCGCGTGGCAGCACCTCGCCGTGACGACCCTCTCGCTCGGCAATCCGCACGCGGTGCACCTGACCGAGGTGCCCGTCGACGACGTACCGCTCTCGATGCTCGGACCGCTGGTCGAAAGACACCCGGCGTTTCCCGATCGGACGAACTTCGAGGTCGTGAACGTCCTGGGGCGTGACCGGCTGCGGGCGCGGATCTTCGAGCGCGGGGAAGGGGAGACGCTGTCTTCGGGTACGGGCAGCACGGCCTCCGCGGTCGCCGCGCGGGTGCACGGCCACACCGGGGACGCGGTCGAGGTGTCCGTGCGCGGCGGTCGGCTCGACGTACGCTGGGACGGCGAGGGCCCGGCCTACTTGTCCGGCCCGGTACGCGAGGTGTTCTCGGGCGTCTTCGAAGACGACGCCTGAGCCGATGCCCTCGGGTCCGTCGAGCCTCAGGGCTTTGCGTCAGTCGAGCAGCTCGATGCGTGTCCCGCAGATCAAGATGCGCCCGTCCGGTTCGAGCAGGCCCTTGCCCCGGGCGGTGTAGCGCACGCGGTCGGCGTCGGTGGCGCGCAGGATCAGGCCCGAGACGCCCTCGCCGCGCCCGTCGGTATCGGCCACGAAGCGGATCAGCCCGCCGCGATCGAGGTCGATGGCCGAGCCGCCCTGCGCGTCTCGCGCCGGTCGCCCCAGCACTTCGGCCCAGCGCTTGGCCAGGCCGCCCGGGTCGTCCGACTGGATTTCCACGCCCGCGACCTCGGCCACCACGTGCGTCTGGGCCTTCTCGCGCCAGTCCGGTCCCGCCCAGCGCCAGTGCTCGGGCGGGTCGGCCCAGTCGAGGGAGACGATGGCACCGCCCACGTCGCGCGGGTGCAGGTGGATCGTCTGCATGTCGCCGGTGTCGGTCTCCCAGACCACGCGTGTGCCCGTGGTCTCGAGGCGCTCGCGCTCGAGTTCGAGGTCTTCGACCTGCAGGATCACCATGTAGCCGCCGTCGCCGCCGCGGCGGTCGAGCAGGCGCCCCGCACTGGTGCCCTCGTGGTCGGGCGAGACCACTTCGAGAAAGGTGTCACCCACGGGCATCACCGCGTTGACGAGACCAAAGGTCGCGACGCCGGGATCCTGGAAGGAGACCTCGATGCCCAGCACCTCGCAAAGCGTCTCGACCACGGGCTCGAGATCCTTCGCGACCAGGGCGACCTGTCGCAGTCTCATGGGCACTCCTCTTTCGCCGCGGCGATGGGCTCGCGCTTCGCGTGAGCCGGTCGACTCTTCAGGGGGTCTGCTCGGTCGGTATCGCGAAGCCTACGATCGGGCACTGGCCCTCGTCCACTTCCAGGATGAACACGTCGGGTCCCGAGCCGTGGTACTCCATCGTGGCCTCACCCTGCGCCAACGCCGCGCGACAGGTCGGATCGGCCGGCATCACGGCGACCGAGTCCATGGGCTCGGGCCAGCGCATCTCGAGGGCCAGCGGAAAGCGCCCGCGTGCGAGCAGCACGCGCTCGTTCTCGAAGACGGTGTGATACTCGGCCTGTACACGTGGGGCGTGGAAGGGGTCGCGCCGGTAGGCCCGGGCATCGCGCCAGGCCACCAGCGACGCCACGCCCACCGGGTCGCAGCGTTGGCCGGACAGGTCCTTGAACTGCCCGAACGGCCCGACCGCCCGGTAGAGGGCCGAGCTGCCCTCGACCAGCGCGCCCTTGCACGCTTCGGACGCCGGGAAGAAGAAGCGCCGCTCGCCTTCCTTGCGGCCCACCACCGACTTGCCGAACAGCCGCACGTCGAGGTAGGGCCCCGCGTCGGCGACCTCGATCACCCGGACCTGCCAGCGGCTCTCCTTCGGCTTCTCCGAGGTCGCCTGGCTGGGTCCTTTTTGCCCCGCGCAGCCGAGGCACAGCACTGCCGCGAGCGCGGCGAGCGCGCGCATCGGGCCAGGGCTGAACCGCGTCGGCCGCCGCACGCGCCACGACCGGGTCTGGATGAAGCGTTCGGGGCCGTCCATCGAGCCAGCATACGCCCGTCGATAGGCGCCCGAAAGCACCCCGGGGCGGGCCCGAAGCCGCTCAAGTTGCGGCCCGGGCGGCCCGATCTAGACCCCGCACTCCCGAGGAGAGAGGGGACACTCCTTGGCCGACTCGCAAGCCTTCGAATTCGTCTGCACCGCGCTCGAAGAGCGCACCTCGCTCGACCGCCTGGCCGCGCGCGGCACCGTCCGCATCGCGCTCAAGCAGGCCGGTCTCGAGGCACGCACGGTCTCGCCGGACCAGATGGCCGTGGTGCTGGATCGCATCCTGCCGGCCGAGCTCGGTTCGCGCGGCATCGACGGAGGCGAGGAGGTCTGCGCCGCGATCGCTACCGGCGTGTCCGGGCTCTCGGGCGGAGACACGGGCGAGACGCCCGATGCCGTCTTCCAGCGTCTCGGGGGCGGTAGTTGAAGCTCCTGGCGCTCGCAGCCGCCCTCTGCTTCATCGGGGTCGGCGGCCTGGTCGGAATCCGCCTCCTGCTGCTGGCCCGCAAGACGCGCCAGCTGCCGGAGTTCGCGGTGGGCCTGGGCTTCGTCTGCGTGGGGCTGATCGGCTACCCGCTGGGCCTGATGGCGCAGTCGCCGGACGTCCCGCTCGGTCTCGCCAAGCTCGGCTTCGCCGGCGGCAATCTCGCCACCGCCATCGGCTCGATCGCGATCTTCGTCTTCACCTGGCGCGTGTTCCGGCCCGTCGAGGTCTGGGCGCGCGTGTTGGCCTTCTCGTGCATGGGCGTGCTCGGCGCGATCGCAGTCCACTCGGTGGTCAGCACGTTGATGCTCGAAGCCGGTGCGCGCCCGACGCGGCCCTTCATGCTCCCGCAGCAGATCACGGTGGCAGTGTCCTACCTGTGGACGGCCATCGAGGGCATCCGCTGGTACGGCCTGTCGAAGAAGCGCATGGCCCTGGGCCTGTCCGATCCCCAGGTCGCGAACCGCTTCCTGCTCTGGGGCTACGCCGGGCTGCTGGCCGCCGGCGGGATCGGCGTGTCGACGCTGCGCCTGTTCACCGCACCCGACCCCTTGAACGACCCCGTGGCGATGCTCGCCATCGGCGTCGCTGGCTTCGGATCGGCCGTGGTGATCTACCTGGCCTTCCTGCCGCCCCGTTTCTACCGACGCTGGCTCGTCGCGACCGCCTGACACGTCCGCGGCGCGCGCGGCACACGGCGCGCCCCACCCCGACGCCTTCGTCACGCCCCGCGTCACCCGCGGGGCGTTTCCTTTCGTGGTCGACGCCTTCGGCTTGACGGTCGCTGCCTGGAGACCATCCTTCGAGGACTGCCTGGCCTGGCGACCCCATGGGGTCGTACGCGCCGGGCTTCATCCGTATCGGAGGTCCCCCCAAGCGATGAAGCGAATCGCGCTCTTCCTGGCCACGAACATCGCGATCATGATCGTCCTGAGCGTCGTGCTCTGGCTGGTCGGGATCGAGAGCATCCTCGACGAGCAGGGGGTGAACCTCAACTACGAGTCGCTCCTGGTCTTCTCGGCCATCTTCGGCATGGGCGGCTCGTTCATCTCGCTCGCGCTGTCGAAGTTCATGGCCAAGCGCATGACCGGGGCCCAGGTCATCGCCGAGCCGCGCACCCAGACCGAGCAGTGGCTGTTCCAGACCGTCAGCAAGCATGCGCAGGCCGCCGGCGTGTCCATGCCCGAGGTGGCAATCTTCGAGTCGCCGCAGCCCAACGCCTTTGCGACCGGCGCCCGCAAGAACTCGGCGCTGGTGGCGGTGTCGACCGGTCTGCTCCAGCACATGCGACCGAACGAGGTCGATGCGGTGATCGGCCACGAGATCAGTCACGTGGCCAACGGCGACATGGTGACGCTCACGCTCGTTCAGGGCGTGGTGAACACCTTCGTGATCTTCTTCTCGCGCATCATCGGCCACACCATCGATCGCGTGGTCTTCAAGACCGAGCGCGGCTACGGCCCGGCCTACTTCATCACCACGATCCTCGCGCAGATCTTCCTCGGCATCCTCGCGAGCACCATCGTCATGTGGTTCTCGCGGCAGCGCGAGTACCGGGCCGATGCCGGCGCCGCGCGCCTGGCCGGCGCGCCCAACATGATCGCGGCGCTCGAGGCGCTGAAGGGGGGCGGCGACGAGGCCCTGCCCGAGCAGCTGAATGCGTTCGGCATCTCCGGCGGTACGAAGTCACGCTTCGGCATGCTGTTCGCGTCGCACCCGTCGCTCGACGACCGCATCGCGCGCCTCAAGAGCGAGGGTGGCCTCGCTGCCTAGCCGAGCCGAGCCCCGCCCGGCGGGCGGGGCTCGACCGCGCGCAGCCCGACGCCGCGGCCGAAGGGGCTTCTCCGGCCTGCCGCGGGTTGCGGCCGTGCTGTTGCTCACGGGGCTCATCGCGGCTTGCGCGCAGCGAGAGGTCCCGCTGGAGGGCACCGTGCTGGTGCCGCGCGGCGCCACCTGGCAGGTGGGCGTGGACCCCGAGCTGGCGCTGCCGCCCCTGACACCCGCCCTCGCCGCGGATCAGGTGCCGCCCGGTGCATTCACCGAGGTTCGGGCCCCGCTCGGCTTTGGCGACGACGACATCGCCACCGAGGTCGCGCGCCCGGCCGACGCCGACCAGGCTGCGATCTTCCTGCGCCACGCGTTCGAGGTGGCTGCCCCCGACGAGGTGAAGGGTCTGGTGCTGGAGCTGCGCGTCGACGACGGCGCGCGCGTCTTCCTGAATGGCTCGGAGGTCCTGCGCAGCAACATGGTGGGCGGCCGGCGCATCGACGCGCAGACGCGCGCCCCGCGCTCGATCGGGGGTGACGAAGAGGACCGCTTCGTGCGCCACGCCCTCCCGGCCGGTCGCCTGCGAGCCGGTCGCAACCTGCTGGCGGTGGCGCTCCACAACACGCGCCCGGACGGCGATCTCGTGTTCGATGCCGCCCTGATTGCCCAGGCCGCCGAAGACGCCCCACTGCTCTTGCGCGGCCCGTACCTGCAGCGCCTCACCGACACCTCGGTGAGCATCCGGTTCACGACCAGTCGCGAGACGGTGGGCCGCGTGCGCTTCGTGACGCAGCCCGACGGGCAGACCCAGGTGAGCGCCGAGTCGCCGCGCGGCCTCGAGCACGAGATCGTCCTCGAGGGGCTCGAGCCCGGCACCGAGTACGGATACGGCATCGATGCCGATGGCTTCGAGCTGGCAGGCCTTCGCCACCACTGTGCGTTCCGGACTGCGCCGACGCCGGGGCAGGGCGCGCCGCTTCGCCTCTGGGTGACCGGCGACCCGGGCACCGGCAACAAGTACGCCCGCGCGGTACGCGACGCCTACCAGTCGTGGGCGGGTCGGCGACCGGCCGACCTGTGGCTGAGCCTCGGCGACAGCGCCTACCCCAGCGGCACCCCCGCCGATTGGCAGGCCAACTTCTTCGACGTCTACGGCCGCGCCCTGCGGCGCACGCCGTTCCTGCCCGCCGTGGGCAACCACGACGTGAATGCCGTCTCGCCGCTCACCGGCGAGACGCACCTGTTCGAAGCCATGACACTACCCGACGAGACGTCCGGCACCGAGAGCTACCACGAGGCGCGCTGGGGGCGCGTGCAGCTGCTGGCGCTCGACTCGGACAAGAGCGACCGCACGCCCACGGGGCCCATGCTGCGCTGGCTCGCCGAACGCGTGGTGGCAGACGCCGATGCCATCGACTGGCGCGTGGTCTACTTGCACCACACCCCCTTCAGTCGGGGCACCCATCACGACGATCGCGAGCTGCAGTCGCGCGACATCCGCGCCCACGCCGTCCCGATCCTCGAGCAGGCCGGCGTCGATCTCGTGCTCTCCGGCCACAGCCACGGCTACGAGCGTTCGCACCTGTTGCGCGGCCCGCATCCCGGTACCTGGCACTTCGAGGCCGGCCGGACGGCGGCGCAGGCCGAGCGCGAAGACGGGGTCGACGTGCACCGCACCGGCGAGGGTGGCCAGGAGGGCACGCTCTACGTGGTGGCCGGCAGCGCGGGCCAGACCGGCCCCGGCACCTACGACCACCCGAACATGGCGGTGTCGTTCGAGGGCCACGGCTCGCTGGTGATCGACATCGACGGCTGCCGCCTCGACGCACGCTTCGTGGACGACGAGGGCGAGGTGCGCGACGCCTTCGCCATCGAGAAGGGCGCCCCCTGCCGCGTGGAGGCGCGGGCCGCCCCCGTTTCAGGCGACCGCTGAAGCGGCGTCGGCCGCCTGGAGCAGCGCGGTGATGGCGTCGTTGAGCGGCGTCGGCACGCCCTGGCGGCGGCCGAGGCGTCCGACGACGGCGTTGCGGACCTCCCACTCCATGGGTCGGCCCTCGCGGCGGTCGACGACGATGGATGACCAGTGACCCCCTGCGGCCGCGAGCACCGCGTCGAGCGTCTTCTCCGGCGCGTCGGGCGGAAGCTTCGCGCCGCAGGCGCGGCCGACCTCGCCGACCTCGCGCATCAGCGCCAGCACCAGATCGCGAATGGGCGGCTCGGCCGCGACGGCGTTGTCGCGGATGAGCACGGCGCAGACGCCGCCCAGGGCCGCGTTCATCATCAGCTTCCACCACGCCTGGGTGGCGAAGTCGGCGTGGACCACGACCCGGGTGCGGGCGCCTTCGAAGAGCGCGGCGAACCGCTGCCCGGTCTCGCCCTCGGGCACGATCAGGGCGCCATCACGGTCCTGCTCGACGCGCCCGGGCGCCGTGCGTTCGGCCGGCAGCTGCACCACCACCGGCAACACCGCCGTGCCTGCCGGCACGAGCGGCGCGATGCGCTCTTCGTGATCGACGCCGTTCTGGAGGACGGCCACCTGCGCGCCGGCTCCACAGCCGGCCTCGAGCCATGGCACCGCCTCGGCACTCTGATGGGCCTTGGTGGCGAGCAGCACCCAGTCGACCGGCCCCAGCTCGGCAGGGCGGTGGAGCACGGGGGCCGTGACGCGCGCCGTGCCGCCCGGGTGCCTCACCTCCAGCGCATCGAAGCCGCTGCGCGCGCACAGCAGCAGGTCGTGCCGGCCGAGTTCGAAGAGATCGGCCGCGATCGAGCCGCCGATGGCGCCGACCCCCACCACCGCGACGCGCGCCATCGGGGCTACCGGCCCCGGAAGACGGGCGCGCGCTTCTCGAGGATGGCCTGCACGGCCTCCTTGCCGTCCTCGGTATCGAGGCCGCGCCGGGCGTTGCGCAGTTCGTCGCGCAGGTGCGCCTCGAGGTCGGCCGGGGTCGTGGCCTGGCCGATCATGCGCTTGGTCTGGCGGACGGCGAGGGGCGCCACCGTGGCGAGCCGCGCGCAATAGTCGATCAGGGTTTCGTCGAAGCCCTCCGTGGGCACCACCTCGCCCACCAGCCCGTAGGCGCGGGCGCGGTCGGCAGGGATCATCTCCTGCTCGAGCAGGACGCGCAGCGCGTTCTCGTATCCCACGGCCTGGGGCAGCGTCCAGGTGAGGCCGCCGTCGGGCGAGGTGCCCGCGCGCGGGTAGCCGCCCAGCAAGCGCGCCCGCTCGCTGGCCACGCGAAGGTCCGCCGCCATGGCCAACGAGAACCCGGCCCCTACGGCCACGCCGTCGATGCCGGCCACCACCGGCTTCTCGCAGCGCCGCCGCGTCAGGAGCGGAATGCGATTGATCCAGCCGAGGTCGTCGAGCACGGCCTCCTGGCCCGAGATCGGGGGCCGGGCCTCGCCGCCGGGGTCCGAGAGGTCGAGCCCCGAACAGAACGCATCGCCCGCACCGGTGACGGCCACCACCCGCACGTCGTCGTCCCCCGCGGCTTCCTCGAGGGCGGCGACGATGGCCCAGCCCAGCTCGGAGGTGAGGGCGTTCTTGCGCGCCGGACGGTTCAGCCGCAACAGGCGCACGTGTTCGTGGCTCTCGACGACGAGTACGGGTTCGGACATCGGCGGGCTCCCAGGGCGCACGGCCGCCTGGCGCGGTCGCCCACCGTGCGTAGCGCGATGCCTGTCGGCCGCGCCAGGGTCGCGCGGCGGATCTCACTGCCGGGCTAGGCCGGGAGCGCCGCCCAGGTGACGAAGCCACCGAAAGCCACGGCCGACAGCAGCCAGACCCGCACCACGGCCGCCGACGATCGGGAGAACCCGTCGACGAAGGCCGCGAAGCGCTCCTGACCGAGGAGCGGCAGCACCAGCGACGCGAATGCGGCCACGCCGGCCAGCGTCTGCATGGCGAGGGGGTACTTCGAAGCGGGAGCGGCGAGCCAGAGCACCACCGCGAACAAGAGGCGCCCCCCGGCCGCGATCAGGAGCCCTCCGGGCGACTCGAGAGAGCGGACCCAGGTGAGGAGCTTCTGGGGGCTCGCCAGGCCCACGAGGCCCACGGCGAGAATCAGCATTCCGAACACGATCGCCAGGACGGTCAAGATGGGTCTCCCGACCCCTCCACGCGAGAGTGTACCACCCGCGCGCGCCCGGTGTGCCCGGATCTCGGCTGCCCTGCGCTAGGGCGACACGGCGTCGGGCGCTTCGAACCCGTGGGGGCGGTAGATGCCCAGCACCATGTTCTCGTGCATCCCGTAGCCGACCTCGCCCGTGGCGAGCTCGAATCGGCAGAGGGTTTCGTTCAGAAGTGCGTACTGCTTGCGCACCGCCGGGTCGCCCATGTCGTAGGTGAGCCCCTGCACCACCAGGGGCCCCCGGTACTGCCCGTGCCCCCAGTCCCCCGCCGGCAGGTAGCCGCTGCCCGCCGCCAGGTAGACCGTGCGCAGCGGATGGCAGGTCAGCACCAGGTCTTCGCCGTCGGGTCGCGCCGCGCGCACCACCGTGCGCTCGATCTCGCGCCCGCCCGAGCGGTACACCATCTCGTGCCGCGGCGACCCCAGCGCCAGCGGCTCGCGCGCGCTGCCCAAGTGGGGGATGACCGACGCCTCCTCGATCAGCCGTTCGCCTTCGGCGTCCTCTTCGAAGAAGAGCTTCACCGTGAAGTCGTCGAACTGCGCCGGAATCCAGTGATGGAAGAACCCGTGCCGGGGCTGTGCCGTCACGCGGATGCCGGGGGGCTCGGGCTCGCCCACCGGGCGCACACCCCACGAGCGATCACGCACGCCCTTCCAGCGGTCGGGCGCGACCTCGTAGGTCTTGCCGGCCACCGTGAGCGTGCCCGTGTAGGCGCCGAGCTGTGCGTAGCGTGACGTGTCCATGGTGACCCGGCCAAACTGCCGCATCTGGTGCTTGGGCTCTTCGGTGGCCTCGGAGACCGCGTCGAACACCACGTCGAGCCCCACGCCCCACTCGTTGTCGTCGAGGGTGAGGCGCAGCTTGCGCAGCCCCTCGACCACCTCGACCCGGAACGGTCCGATACCGGTATCGAGCCGGTCATGGCCCAGCTCGCGCGAGGCGCGCACCACCGTCTGGGTGGTGCCGTGCGAGATCGCGAGAAAGGCGTCGGTCACGCCCAGGTTCGGGTACTGGCCCATGCCGAAGACCGCGAAGATCTCGTCGGAGCTGGCGTGCAGGTTGAAGTAGTAGCGGTCGTAGAAGTTGCGATCGCTGGTGAAGACGTGCGCGAACGGCTCGGTCGTCTGATGCGCGAGAAAGTCGTCGAGGGGCGAGAGCGGCACGGGGGTCTCCTGCGGCGAGTGCGCGACCGTAGCAGGGCGGCCCCCCGGCGGCCGAGACCGACGGCGCCGCGCCTACTTCGGCCCGAGCATCCGCTCGATCCACCACTGGTTGAACTGCCAGATCGGCTTCTCGAGTGGACACAGCCGGCCCGACTCGAACGAGCGCGCACCGAGACCCGCCCAGGTCGCCTCGCAGGCCTCGATGTCCTGGTGGTGGACCACCTTCGTGAGCGCCTTCACGCCCTCGACGGCCTCCTGGTACGCCGGGTCGTCGAGCGTCGCCTTGGGAAAGCAGCTGTAGATGCGAAGCGTGAAGCGGTCGTGGCCGTGGGGCAGCAGCTGGTACCACGCGAGCGACTCGGCGGTCGGCGCGAACAGGTGGAACGGGTAGACCACCGCGGCCAACAGCCGGCCCTCTTCGTCCGGGTCGAGCGTGCCCGAGCGCGGCAGCCCGACCATCGGGTCCTCTACCTCTTCGCGTGCCGGCATGATCAGCAGCGAGTAGGGGCCCTCGTTGTCGGGCGTGTGCGAGAGCTCGGCCGGGAAGATCGGCTCGAACGTGTCGCGATGGATCGCGATGTGGTGGTACGCCTCCATGAAGTTGTCGACCAGCACCTTCCAGTTGAAGGGCGAGTCGAATGTCGCGGTGGCGACGGCCACCATGTCGGACATGGCGTAGTTCGCGAGGACCTTCGAGAGCGGTGCCAGGCGCGGCCCCAGGGGCGGCGCGTCGGCGTCGAAGTTGACGAAGATCCAACCCTCCCAGATCTCGCTCCGGATCTCGGGCAGGCGGCAGCGCTCCTTGTCGAAGCCCTCGGCGCCGCCCATGAGCGGCGCACCCACGAGCCGGCCGTCGAGCCCGTAGGTCCAGGCGTGGTAGGGACACTGGAACGAGCGGGTGTTGCCCTCGCCCTTCACGACCTCCGCGGCACGGTGGCGGCACGCGCGCGAGAGCGCGCGGACGACGCCGTCGCGCCCGCGCACCACCACCAGCTTCTCGTCGAGCAGGTCGAGGGTGAAGTAGTCGCCGGGCTCGGGGATCTGGTCGGCGCGACCGGCACAGAGCCACTCGCGCTCGAAGATGCGCGACGTCTCGATCTCGTAGACGGCCGGGTCGGTGAAGGCCGCAGCCGGGAGGGTGGTGGCCTTCTCCAGCGGCTGCTGCGCTCCGGCCAGGCGTTCGGTGGACAGGGCGATCGGCGTCTCGTTCGTGGACATGTCAGGTCTCCTGGGGCGTGTCGGGTCGCGCGTCGTGGGGGGCAACGGCCAGGCGTTCTTCTAGGGTGCCGCGGCACCGTCGGCCCACCAACCGATTCCGAGCGCCTCGCGCACGAGGGCCTCCCCCTCGCGGTCGCCAGCGCGGACGACCTGCTCGATCAGGGGGCCGGTCACCCCGAGCCGGTAGCGGAACCCCTCGGCGCTGCCGTCGAGCACGGCGGCGACCGCATCCACCACGAGCTGCGGGCTCTCGAGCTCGGATTGGGCCCCGTCGTAGAAGGCGTGCGTGTGGTCGAGCAGGGCTGTGTAGGCCGAGTGCGCAGGGGCTCCCGGGTCGGGAATGCTGGTGGAGAGCCCGCCCTCGGTGATGCCGGGTTCGATGACCGAGACGCCGACCCCAAAACGCGACACCTCGTGGCGCAGGCTCTCGGCGAAGGCCTCGAGCCCCGCCTTCGACGCGCAGTACGCCGACTCCAGCGGGAGCCCCGTGGCCGCGGCCAGGGTGCTGATCATGACGATCTGCCCACTGCCCTGCGCGCGCATCGTCGGGAGCACGCACTGGGTGGTGCGGATGGCACCGACCAGATTCGTCTCGAGTGTCGTGCGGAGCACGTGCTCGCTCATCTCTTCGGCGGGCGCGAACCAGGCGACGCCGGCGTTGTTGACCAGGGCATCGATGCGTCCGCATTCGTCGACCGCGCGCGCGACCAGCTCGCGTGCATCGTCCGGCGACGTGACGTCGCAGGGGGCGAGCCGGACGTCGCCCGGGGCGTCTTCGAGTTCGTGGGTGGTCGCCGCGCTGCGCAGGCCCGCGTAGACCGTGTGGCCCTTGGCCGCCAACCCGCGCGTGAGCCGCGCGCCGATTCCTCGGCCGGCTCCGGTGACGAGAACGACTCCCATGATCTTCCTCCAGGTGGGCGGCCCTGCCGCCGCGGTGGTTTCCGGGCCCGAGAAAGAAAGCCCGTGGAGGGGGCCCGAACCATCTCCGGAGTGGCCAGACTTCTATCCTTTCCGGCCACGCTGCGGCATGCTCGGGCCATGCCGCTGCTCGACCCCCGCGACCCGGCGGCGCTGGCACGGCCCATCGTACGCGGGCGCTACTGCCTGCATCTCGTCGAGCTGATGCGGGAGCAGGGCGTGCCCGAGCACGTGGTGCTCGACGGTACGGGGCTCGATCCCGAGCACCTCTCCGGGCCGGACGCACGCATCAGCTACGCGCAACAGCTTCGGATCTACGAGAACGCCCAGCGCGGCTTCCCGGCGCCGGGCCTCGGCTTCCTGCTCGCGCGGCGCCAGCGGCTCAGCGACCACGGGGTGTTCGGCTACGCCGTCCAGAGCTGCGCCGACCTGGCCCAGGCGGCGCGGGTGACCGTGCAATACGTCGCCACCACCGGCCCTTTGCTCGGGATCTCGCTCGAGGTCGACGGAGAACGGGCACGGATCGTCCTAGGCGAGCTGCTGCCGCTGGGCCCGATCGCGCGGATGGCGCGTGAGGAGGCTCTCATGGTGATCGTCCGTGGCCTGCTCGGGCAGACCGATCCGCCCACGGTGCCCGAGGAGGTCTGGCTCGATCTCCCCGACGAGCCCGGCACGCCCTACGAGCGCGAACTGGGCTGCCCGGTGCGCTTCGGCCGCAGCACGTGCGAGATCCGCATCGGCGCCGCGGACCTGACACGCCCGCTCACCCTGCCAGACGAGGAGACCGCCTCGATCTGCGAGCGGCGCTGTGCCGAGCTGCTGGAGCGTCTCGGCGCGTCGGGCGGCGTGGTCGACGAGGTCCGCCGCGCGTTGGTGAGCGAGCCCGGTCGCTTCCCCGGGCTCGACGAGGTCGCCCGCACGCAGGGCATGAGTGGCCGCACGCTGCGTCGCCGCCTGAACGAGGCCGGCACGAGCTTTCAGGAAGTCGTCGAAGACGTCCGCAAGGGGTTGGCGCTCGACTATCTCGAACGGTCGAGCCTGCCCATCGACGAGATCGCGAGCCTGCTCGGCTACAGCGAGACGCCGAACTTCTACCGCGCGTTCAAGAAGTGGACCGGGCGGGCGCCCAGCGCGTATCGCTAGGCGCGCGCGATCAGGCGGACACGCGCGTCGTTCGAAGGGCAGCCCAGGCCGCAACTGCACCCACGATCTCCGCGGCGTGCAGCGCCAGGCCGATCGGGGTGGGCAGGCCGTGAAGGGTCCAGGCGAAGACGCGTGCCAGGGCCAGGCCACCCATGGACAGCATCACCAGCCAGAGCGCCGGCTCGATCCACGCGCGCCTCAGCGCGAGCAGCAGGAACGCGGCGAAGCCGAGGTTCGCACCGCCATAGACGGCGCGTACGTCGTTGTCGGCCGTGGTGCTGGCCAGCGAGACGTCGACGAGCGCGGCCATCGCTTCGGGCGCGAGCAGGAACGGCACGCCGACCGCGGCGTACGCAACCGCCGAGAAGAACAGCACGATGCGGGCGAAGCCCATGCCGGCATCGTAGCCCGGCTGTCGCAGCGACCGGGCTCAGCCGCGAAACTGGAGGATCGGTGCGGCCGGGTCGTCGTTGTCGACCACGGCGTCCGCACGACCCGCCGGGTCCTCCTCTTCGGCATAGAGGCGCTGCGCGGGCAGGTAGCGCACGTTGTATCGGTGGCGAACGGCTTCGGGTGGCCCCAGCGTATCGGCGTCGCGGACCACCACGCGGTCGAGTGTGGTCTCGGACGCCACCCGCACGAAGATCGAGAAGTGCCAATGGCGCCGAAGGCGCGGGCGCTGCAGGAACACCCCGTCGAGCAGCAGTACGGTGTCGTCGGAGACGAGCGTTTCGGGCGACGCGACGGGCTGGTCGGCCTCGCGGTCGAAGCTGGCGAGGCGGACACGGCGGGTGCCGCCCGGGCCGAGGGGGTCGAGCAGCAGCCGCTCGACGGCGTCGTAGTCGAAGGTGTCGCGGTAGTAGCCCTCGGGTGATTCGGGCCCTCGCGCGTAGCGCAGGGCGCGGGGCCGGTGGAAGGCATCGATCGACGTGCGCACGGCCGGGCGCCCCGACGCCGCCACCCGCTGGGCGAGCTCGCGGCCCAGGGTGGTCTTGCCGGCCCCGTCGATGCCGTCGATCGCCACTTTCAGCGGTCGGGGCGCCAGGCGCAGGATCCGGGCGGTGATGCGATCGAGCACTTCGTCTCGGGGCACGAGCGCGAAGCTGCCAGAGAGTCGAGGGCGGGGCACGCGGCGGTTGGACGGGCCCCGGCCGCCAGTCCGGGCTATCCGTGAGACTCTCGGAGGGTGGCGATGCATCGGGTGCGTGACACGCGCCGGGCCTGGCTTGGTTTGTCGTGGGCGTTGGTCGTGCTGCTGGGGTTGCCCGCAGCCCTTGAAGCGCGCCCGCCCGCCGGCGATCTCACCCTCGAAGAGGCGCTGGCCGCCGATTGGGGCGCCATCGCCGTCGAGCAGATCACGACGATGCCCGAGAGCGAGAAGGGCGGCACCGCAATCGTCGTGCTGCACGGCTACGGCTCGAGCGGTACGCGCTACCAGCCGGTGGGCCGGGCGCTGGCGGGCCAGGCCACGCGCGTGTTCCTGCCGACGGCGGTGCTGCCCCACCCGAACGGCCGCGGCGGCATGTGGTGGGAGTTCATTCCCGAGGACTGGCCACGACCCTACGCGGGCGCCGAGAACGGCGCGAGCACTTCGGCGGTCGCAGCGGGTGCGAGCTCGCAGCAGCTCTTGAAGGCCCGCGGCGCCATCCTCGAACTGATCGAGCGCATCGTCGCGGAACACGCGCCGGAAGAGATCGTGCTCGTCGGGCACAGCCAGGGCGCCATGCTCGCGGTCGACGTCGCGGCCGCTTCGCACGTGCCCATCGGCCGGGTGTCGGCCGTGGCCGGCTACGTGCTCGAGGACTCGGTCGCGAACCTGGCGCGCCCGCGCGACGCCAGGCCGGTGGTGCAGGTGGTGCACGGCCGCGGCGACAGCCTGGTGCCCTTCGAGCACGCCGAGCGCATGCGTGCCTTGCTGAAGGCGAGCGGCTACGAGGTGGTGTACGCGCCCCACGACGGGGGACACGGCATGGGCGTCGGACCGGTCCAGACCGTCCAGCAGTTCCTGGGGGTCGTGCCGGTCGCGCCCGCGGTCCCGGGAGCACCCGCGGACCCGCAACGACCGGCGGTCCCGGCCGAGTAACTCTCTCGAGCCCGGCATCGTACTCCCGCCAGCCGCACCTTTCGTCGCCGCCGCAGGCCCCGCCAGAACCGCGATCCCGCCCGACACCCCGGGCGCGCGTCGCCACCGACACCCCACACCCGATGAGGAGATCGAACATGGCCCTGAACGAGAAGCAGGAGCAGCTCTGTGGCTCGAGCCGCTGGGACTTTTCAGACCTGAAGGCGCTCTTCCTGAACTGCACCCTGAAGCGCTCGCCGGAGCTTTCGCACACCGAGGGCCTGATCGAGGTGTCCAAGCAGATCATGGAGCGAAACGGCGTGGCGACTGAACTGCTTCGGCCCGTCGACTTCGAGATCGCCCACGGCGTGCAGCCCGACATGAAGGAGCACGGCTGGGAGCGCGACGAATGGCCCGGCCTGCTCGAGAAGGTGATGGCCACCGACATCCTGGTGATCGGCACCTCGATCTGGCTGGGGGAGAAGACGTCGGTCTGCACCCAGGTGGTCGAGCGGCTCTACGCCGCCTCGCACCTGCTGAACGAGCAGGGGCAGTACGCCTACTACGGGCGGGTGGGCGGCGCGCTCATCACGGGCAACGAGGATGGCGCGAAGCACTGCGCCATGAACATCCTCTACTCGCTGCAACACCTGGGCTACGTGATCCCGCCCCAGGCCGACGCCGACTGGCTGGGGGAGGCGGGGCCGGGGCCGTCGTACATGGACCCGGGCTCGGGCGGGCCCGAGAACGACTTCACCAACCGCAACACCACGTTCATGACGTGGAACCTGCTGCACATGGCGCGCATGCTGAAGGACGCCGGCGGCATCCCGGCCCACGGCAACCAGCGATCCGAGTGGGACGCCGGCTGCCGCTTCGACTTCGCGAATCCGGCCTACCGCTAGGGCGGGCCGGCGCTTCGCTACTCGAACTCGAGGTCGGGCTCGTAGACCTCGCCTTCGAGGTCCATGAGCTTGTCCTGCATGAAGGCCTGGGCGTCCTTCACGCCCTGGTTGTAGGCCGAGGGGCCCACCAGGGCGATGAAGTAGTCGACCAGGAAGCCGGCCTTCAGGTCGCCGACCTCTTCGTCGAACTGCTTGTCGTACCAGGCCTTCACCTGCGCCACGAGTTCCTTACGGCGCTCGGGGGCGAGCTGGATGCGCTGGGGTTGCTTGGCTTTGGCCACGGCGCCTCGACGATACCGCGGCCGCCGGCGCGTGACGGCCCGCCGCGGCGGCCTGCTAGGGGCAACCCAGGCTGAAGCAGGCTGCAGCCAACAGGGCGGCGATCGCGAGCCAGCGGGCGGTCGTCATGATGGGTCCTCCTGGTGGGTGAGGCGTCAGGCTAGGGCTGGGTCGCCCCAGGGCGGCAGGGGCATGGCAGGCCGCGAGCGGACGCAGGCGGACGTTCCGGCCGCCCCGGAACCTCAAGACAGCCTCAAGGAGCGCTCTGCGAACTGCTGTGTGGGGCTGTCTTGCCCCATGGTGAAAGTCGTGAGCACCGTACTCGTCGTCGATGATCGGGCGCCGCTTCGCCGGGCGCTCGCCGCCGAGCTCTCGGACTCGGGCTTCGAGGTGGTCGAGGCCGGCGACGGGCGCGAGGGCTGGGAGCGGTTTCGCCGGGCCGGGCCCGACCTCGTGATCACCGATCTGGTGATGCCGGGCGTGGGCGGGCTCGAGTTGGTGGACCGCATTCGCGAGCACTCGAGCGTGCCGGTGATCGTGTTCAGTGCCCAGGCCAGCGTCGAGTCGGCCGTGGCCGCGCTCAAGCGGGGCGCCAACGAGTTCGTGTCTGCCGCGGACGCCGTGGGTTCGGCTGCGGGGTCGGCGGTGGCCGATCTCGTGGCGCTGGCTCGGCGCTGCGCGGCCCCGCCCGTGCGAACCGATGCGGCGCGGATCGCCCAGGAGCTGGTGGGCGAGACCGTTGCGATCGAGCGCTGCCGCGAGCGGCTGGCGGCGCTGGCGCCCCTCGACGAGCCGGTTCTCCTCACCGGCGAGCCCGGCACCGGCCGCCGAACGGCGGCGCGCCTGCTGCATGCCTGCGCACCGGAGCGCGGTGGCGCCTTCGTTGACATCGGGCCGGATGAACGCGGTACGGCGCGGTCGCCGGTTCGAGGCACGGTCCACCTGCGCGATTTCGATCGCTTCGAGCCCGAGGCGCTGGCCCGCTGGTCCGAGGCGCTGCTGCGCCCCACGAGCCCGAGAGACCCGCGGCCACGCATCGTGGCCTCCGCGGCGCCTGCGCTCCGGGGTCGGATCGAGCGGGGTGACTTCGACACCCGGATCGGCCAGGCCCTGCTGCGGTTCGAGGTGCGCCTGCCTCCCCTGCGCGAGCGTCCCGAAGACGTGCCCCGCATGGCGCGGGCGCTGCTCGAGCGGGTGGGGCGCGAACTCGGCCGGCCGGGGTTGGCGTTTGCGCCGCGCGCGCTCGATCGCCTGCGCGAGCGCGCTTGGCCGGGCAACGCCGCCGAGCTGGCCGGCATCGTCGAGAAGCTCGCGGCGTTCGCGACCGCGCGTGTGATCCAACCCGAAGAGGTCGACGCCGTACTCGACGAGTTCGGGCTGAGCATCGAGACCCTTCGCGACCGCGCAGCCGAAGAAGAGCGCTCGGCACTGGTTGCCGCGCTGCGCGAGACGGGCGGCAACGTCACGCGAACCGCCGAGCGCCTGGGTCGAAGCCGCGCCGCGGTTTACCGGCTGGTCGCCAAACACGGGCTGCCCCTGGCCCGAGGCCGATGACCCTGGTGCAGCTCACCCGCGCCTGCCTCGCGCGCCCACGGCTCGCGACCGCGGCCCTGGTGGTCGTCACGCTCGCATTCGCGGCGGGGCTGCCGCGGCTTCGCACCGAGTTCGGCTATCGCCCGCTCCTCGGTGCCGAGCATCCCGAGATCGTGAAGCTCGAGCGCTTCATCGAGCGGTTCGGCGGCGGGCTTCCGGTGCGGGTCGCGTGGTCGTGCACCGCGGAGGCACCCTGCGATCACGCACTCGACGGGGCCAGCCTCGCGATGGCGGCGCAGGTCGAGCAGGCGCTTCGCCTGCTTCCGCAAGTGCGAAGCGTGCGCGGCCCGGCGAGCGCACCGCTGCTGGTCGCGTCGCCCGACGCGCTGGAGGTGCGTCGGCTCATGGAGTCGGGCCTCGCCGCCGAGGACCGCGAGAAGCTCGCGGCGGTTGCCCTCGCGGACCCGCTCTGGCAGGGGCAGCTGGTCTCGGAGGACGGCCGCACGGGTGCGTTGATCGTGCAGCCGGTCCGCGCCGACAGCGCCACCAGCGAGGCCCTGGTGGACGGCCTGCTCGATGTTCTGGATGAGCACCAAGCCGCCGGGTACGAGTTCCACCTGGTGGGGCACGCCGTCGAGTTCGCCGTGGCGGGTCGCGAACTCGCCCAGAGTTCGGCCGCCCTCACGCCGATCACCCTGCTGGTGGTGGCCGGGGTGCTGTGGATGCTCACGCGCAGCTGGCAGGCCGTGGCCGCGACGCTGGCCATGCTCGCGATCGCCCTCGTCTGGACCTTCGGCCTGCTCGGGTGGTTCGGTTGGCCCCAGGACGCCGTGCTACAGACCCTGGCGCCGCTGGTCCTCGTGATCGGCGTTTGCGACGCCGTGCATCTGGTTTCCCGACACGCAGCGCGGTGCCCGTGCCGTCCTTCCGACCGGCCCGCCCGGCGCGGAGCCCTCGTCTCGGCCGCGGCTGCCGTCGCGCGGCCCTGCTTGCTGACGTCGGCCACGACCGCGGCGGCCTTCGCGTCGTTCGCCACCAGCGACCTCGGCACCTTCGTGCGCTTCGGGTCGATCGCCGCGCTGGCCACGGGGGTCTGCCTCGTCCTCGCCTTCACGCTGCTTCCCTTGTCGTTGCTGGCGCTGCCGGCCGAGCCCCCGGGCCGTGAGGGACGCGTGGCCAGTGCGTGGGGCGTGGCCCTCGACGCCATCGTGGTCGCGGCACAACGCAGACGCGGTTGGGTGTTGGCGAGCGTGGCGGTGCTCGTCGTGATCGGGTCGGTCGGCTGGGGCCGACTGCGGGTCGATACCGACGGCACCGAGATGTACGGGGCCGGAAGCCGCGTGGTGCGGTGGATCCAGTTCGTGGAGGAGAACCTGGCGCCCAGCGACACCCTCGAGATCGAGCTTCGCGTGCCCCGGGGCCGCACGATCGCCGAAGCACGGGTGCTGGACCGGATCCCGGCGCTCTCGACGAGGGTCGAGGCGGTGGACGGGCTCGGACGCGTGTCGAGCATTCTCGACCCGATCGGCCACCTGCACGCCGGGATCGCACCGCGAGGCGGCGATTTGCAGCCGGCGGCACGCGCCGAGCTGCTGGAGCTGCTGGCGTTCGAAGACCCCGAGCTGGTCGAGGCCTGGGTGAGCTTCGACCGCACGCGAGCGCGCCTTTCGGTCGAGGCGGGTTTCCACTCGGCTGCGCAGCGGGGGCCCGTGCTCGCGGCCGTGGCGCACGAGGTGTCGCAGGCGATGCCCGGCGTCGACTTCGCCCTGACCGGGCCCTACGCCATCGGCCACGAATGGGTGCGCGACGTTCACGGCACCCAGCTCCGCAGCTTTGCAGCCGCGCTCTTGCTGGTGTTCGTGCTGCTCGGCCTGCACATGCGGTCGGTGCGCTGGGCCTTCGTCGCACTGGTGCCGACCGTACTGCCCGCGCTCGTCGTGGTCGGGGGGATGGGGCTCCTGGGTCTCAGCCTCGACGTGGGTCGGGCCATGATCGGCGCCGTCCTCGTGGGCATCGGCGTCGACGACACGATCCACCTGCTCGACCGCTACCGGCTGGCGCGACTCCGCGGCGTACCGCCCAACGGCGCCATGCGCGAGGCGGTGCGCTTTGCCGGACGCGCGGTCGTCACCACCTCGCTCGCATTGGCCCTGGGGTTTCTCTCGCTGCTCGCATCGTCCTGGCAGACCGTGTCGAGCTTCGGGCTCTTCGTGGCGTTGGGCGTGTTGATGGCGATGGTGGCCGACCTGGTCGTACTGCCCGCGCTCGTCGCGCGGAAGGCGCCATGAGCGTGACGAAACGCCTCGCGTGGCTCGTCGGGATCGGACTGTTCGTCGCACTGCCGGCCTTCGCCGAGCCGCCGAGCGCCGACGGGGTCGGTTGTCGGGTGTCCCGCAACGGCGTGGTGTCGCGGATTCCCGACCTGCTGATCCCGTGTGCCGCGCATCCCGGCAGCCGAGTGGCGCGCCACACGGCTTTCGCGCCCCTCGATCGCGGTCGGGCCCTGATCGCGTGGGTCGTCGCCTTGCCCCTGGCAGCGCTTCCCGCCCTCGTCGTGCCGCGGGGCCGCCGCTTCCGGGCACCTCTGGTCGTGTTCCACGTCTGCCTGGCAGGGATCGCATGGCTGGGTCTCGCGGGCGCGAACGGACAATCGTCCGAACGGCTCGAGGCCGCCGTGTGGTCGTGGCTGCCGGCCGCCTTGGTCCACCTGCTTCTCGTGTTTCCGGCGCCGCGCCCGCTCCTGGCGCGCGTACCCCGGCTGACGCGGTTGCCCTACGTCGGTGCGGGCGTGGCGATGGCCATCGCATGGAGTTCGCTCGAAGGGGGCGGCCTGGTCTGGACCGCCGTCAGCGGAACGCTGCAGGCGCTCTCGGTCGCGCTTGGCGTGTGGCTCGTGCTGGCTTGCCTGGTCCACTGGCGCGAGGGTGCGCTGCCCCTCGAACGGGTTCGTGCTCGGACACTCCTGATCGGCGCGCCGATCGCCGCAGTCGCCGCGACGGCCCTCGTCCGCGGCATCGAAACAGGCGCCCTCGACCGGGGGCTGCTGTTGTGGCTCGGCTTGGTGAGCGCACCCGTTCTGCTGGCTACGAGCCGCTATAGCCTCTTCGACCTCCGGCACGATCTGGGCCGCGTGGTGTGGGTGCTCGGGGGCGCCGGCCTCGTCGCCGTCGCGATCACGGGCGGGCTCCTGCTGCTGGACGACGCAGCGGCTCGCGGCGCTCCGGCGGGGGTCGTCTTCGCAGCGGCGCTGCTCGGGGCGGTCGGCATGGCGGCTGGGCGCGCATCGCTCCGGGCGTTTCGCGCCGCCCGTGCATCGTCGCCGGCCTCGGGCTGGCTGGACGACCTGGCGGGCTGTACCTCCGAGCCCGAGGTCGCGGGCCAGTTGGCGGGTCGCCTCGCAGGGGTCCTGCGGGTCGAGTGCGTTTCGGTGTTCGGTGTGGCCGACGGTGCCGTGACGCCGCTGGCCGCACGCGGCGCGCGAGCGCCCGTCGCGTGCGACCTCGGCCAACGCGGGATCGACTTGTTGGGCGAGGGCCGGAGCGCCGCACTGTTCGCGTGGCCGGACGGTGCGCGCCGGCGCGCCGGGGCACTGGTCGGGGCGGGGATCGACCTGGTGCTGGCCCTGCGCTTCGGCGGCGAGACCGTCGGCGTGGTCCTGGTGGGGGTGCGCGGCGAGCCTCACCCGAACCGCGTCGATCTGGCGGGTGCAGAGACGGCGGCCGCTCAAGCGGCGGCTCATCTCGCCCATGGGCGGCTGGTGCAGGGGCTGCTCGAGGCGGAACGGCGCGCATCCGCAGGCCGCACGGCCGTCGACCTGGCGCACGATCTGGGCAAGGAGCTCGCGTGGATCCACCGCATTGCCGGCCGCGCGGCCGAGGGGGTGCGCGAGGGCGGTCGCTTGCAGCGCGACCTGAGGATCATCGCCGACCTGGCCGAGGAGCGCGCCACGGCGCTGCGCGAGTTCGTGCACGCTGCCGTGGCCGGGGTGGTCGAGCCACCGGGTCGTACGCCGCTCGTGGCACTGGTGTCGCGCTGCGCCGATGCGGCGGCCCGACGCACCGGGCGGTTGCGGCCCGTGTGCGTGCTGGCGCCGGAGGCGCGGCAGGTGCAGGTCGATCTCGGCGCCGGCCTCGCGCTCGGCAACCTGCTGGACAACGCCTGTCGCGCCTCGCCGGTCGAGGTGCCCGTCGCCGTCCACGCCTCTCGTGCTGGGGACCGGCTGCGCATCGAGGTGCGCGACGAGGGGGTGGGCCTTCCACCGGGTTCGCATTCGCGAGCGTTCGTACCGGGTTTCACCACACGCCACGGCGAAGGCAGCGGGGCGGGCCTCGCCCTGGCGCGAGAGGCCGCCCGCGCCTGTGGCGGGTCGCTCGCGCTCGAGCCCGCCCGAGGCGGTGGGACCCGTGCCACGCTGGAGCTTCCCGCGTGAGGCGCGCCGCGCTGGTGGCTGCGTTCGCGCTGGCGGTCTCGGCCGGTGGGGCTGTGGCCGCGTCGGGCACCGAGACGGGCGACGCGCTACTCGCCGATGCGCTTCATCGGCGCTACGGCTGCGATCTGATGGCGCGGCTGCGCCTCACGTCCCATGGACGCGGCGGCGAGACGCGCCTTCGCGAGGTCGAGAGCGTGACCAAGCGCATCGATGGCCGTGCCCATGCGCTCGCCCGGGTGCTCGCACCCGCACACCTGAGGGGGATGACGCTGCTCGCCATCGAAGGGCCCGGGCGGGCCGACGACGTGTTCGTGCACCTTCCCTCACTCGGCCGGACCCGACGGGTGATCCAGTCGCGGCGCAGCGAGTCGTTTCTCGGCACCGACCTCAGCTGGGCCGACCTCGAGCGCCATCGCGCCGCCGACTATCGGGTGTCCCGGGTCGAAAGCGTCGAGGCGGGTGGCGCTCTGCAGCTGCGCATCGTGGCGCATCCCACCGAGAGCGCGCCCTGGCAACGAGTCGACTTCCTGGTCGATCGCGACGATCTCGCGATCCTGGGCGTCGACTACTTCGAGCGTGACGGGGAGATCCGCCGCACTCTTCGCGTGGAGCGCGCCAGCATCCGCGCCCACGGCCTCTTTCGCATCCCCACGCGGCTCGTCGCGACCGACCACCGCCGCGGTACGCGGACCGAAGCGCGAGTGGTCGCCTTGGAGTTCGAACCGGCAGTGCCGGACGGACGCTTCGGCCACACCACGCTCGATGCTGGGCGGCCGCTCTCGCCTCGTTAGGCCAGCGGACGCCACCGGTCGGGGCCGGGCTGATCGCGACGCGCGAGAGCGCTCGCGTTCGTTGCCCACGGGTCGGCCGGCCCCGTAGGGTGGCGGCATGCAGGACGCACGCGACGAGGGCCTGGTGGGTTCGGGAACGGCCATGTCGGTGCTTCGGCGTCGGATCGCGCGGTTGGCCGACGTGCCCACGACGGTGCTGCTCCTGGGCGAGACGGGCACGGGCAAGTCGCAGGTGGCTCGCATGCTCCATGCGCGCTCCAAACGATCCAGTGAGCCCTTCATCGTGGCAGACTGTGCCGCACTGGCGCCCTCGCTCGTCGAGTCGGAGCTCTTCGGCAGCGAGCCGGGGGCCTTCACGGGGGCTCACAAGCTGCGTCGAGGGCGCGCCGAGCTCGCCGGGCGGGGAACGCTGTTGCTCGAAGAGGTGGCCGAGCTGTCACCCCGGCTGCAGGCCAAGCTGCTGCGCCTGCTCCAGGAGCGCCGCTTCGAGCGCCTCGGTGGCGCTCGTGCACTGCCGTTCGAGGCGCGCGTGGTCGCGGCCACCCACGTCGACCTCGAGGCGGCCGTGCGCGCCGGCCGCTTTCGCGAGGACCTGTTCTATCGGCTCGACGTCGCGCGCATCACGTTGCCCGCCCTGCGCGACCGGTTCGAAGACCTCCCCGAGCTGATCGATGCCCTCGGTGCCCGCATCGCTCAGCGGCTCGATCGCGAGTCGCCGCGCTTTGCCGACGACTTCGTGGCCGCGGCGGCCGCCCACCCTTGGCCCGGAAACGTCCGCGAGCTGGCCAATGCCATCGAGCGCGCCCTGGTGCTTCAGGCGGGGGGTGCGGTCCTCACCGCGCACCACCTCGACCTGCGCCGACCGCTCCGCGCGGGCGTCACCGGCGGCAATCCCGCGCACGAGGCCGAAGCCATCGTCCGCGCGCTCCGCGACGCGGGCGGCAACGTGGCCGGTGCGGCCCGAAGGCTCGGCCTGCCGCGGACGACCCTACGGCGCAGGATCGAGCGGCTGGGTCTCGATCCGATGGGGCCGCGCGACGCGAACGCGCCCGGGCGCGACTTCTCGGGCTAGCCTCCGCCCATGGCGATCCGGGCGCTGGTCTTCGACCTCTTCGACACCCTCGTGGACCTGCCGCTGCCGCCCTTCGTGCCGGGCGAGCCCGCCGAGCATGCGAAGCGGGTGCACCATGCGCTCACCGCCCACGTCGAAGTGGGGTTCGAGACCTTCCAGGAGGGCCTGGCCCACGTCGATCGCACACTGCTACGGCCCGCCTGGAGGGACGGCCGCGAGGTGGGCACCCTCGACCGCTTCACCGCCTTCGCGGCTCACGTGGGCATCGACCACCCGGACGTCCCGGCGAGCATGACCGAGGCGCACATGGGCATGCTCGCGGAGCACGCCGCGTCGGTGGATCACCACCCCGAGGTGATGGCGCGCCTGCGCACGAGACTGCCCACGGCGCTCTGCTCCAACTTCACCCACGCACCGACGGCGCGCAGCATCCTCGAACGCGCCCGTCTCGACGACCACCTCGACGTGGTCGTGATCAGCGAAGAGGTGGGCTGGCGCAAGCCGCGCCCCGAGATCTTCCGGGCCGTGTTCGAGGGCCTGGGTTGCGAACCCCAGGACGTGCTGCACGTGGGCGACAACCTCGTGGCCGACGTGCAGGGCGCGTCCGCATTGGGCTGCCGCACCGCCTGGATCACCCGCTGCGTGGCCGACCCCGCCAAGAAGCTCGCCGAGTACGACGGCCCCCCGCCCGACCACACCATCGCCGACCTGGGCGAGCTCGAGGGGTTGGTCGAGGTCTAGCCGTCGAGCAGCGGAAAGGCGCGCACCGCCTTGGCCAGCAGAGGCAGCACGTTCACGCGCTTGGGCTCTTCGGTGGTACCCAGGCGTACCAGCACCAGGTCGCGGGTGGGGTCGACGGCGATGTACTGGCCGTTGTAGCCGCTGGCGTTGAAGATTCCCGAGCCGTCGCGGGCGAGCCACCAGTGGGCGCCGTACTGGTCGAAGCTCGACCGGGTGAGCGTGCGCGCCTGGTCGGCCCAGCCGCTGGGCAGCAGTTGCTCGCCTTCCCACACGCCTTCGCGCAGGTAGAGCAGGCCGAAGCGCGCAAAGTCGCGGGCCGTGGCGAAGACGAAGCTCGAGCCGATGAAGGTGCCCGCGTCGTCGAAGCGGGCGGTGGCGCTGCGCATGCCGATGCGATGGAAGAGCTCGCGCTGCATGAAGGCCCACATGCCCTCCTGCCCACCGCCCACGGCGTCGCCCGCGATGCGCGCCACGATGTTGCTGGTGCCGCTCGAATAGCTCCAGTAGCTGCGCGGCTCGTGGGCCAGGGGCGAGGCGGCGGCGTAGCCCGCCACGTCGGCCTTGCCCTTGCCGAAGAGCATGTCGATCACGCTCGACACGTCCGAGTCGACGTAGTCTTCGATGAACTCCAGCCCGCTCTCCATGCGCAGCAGGTTCTCGGTGGTGATGGCGCGGCGCGGGTCGTCCGCGCCCTGCCAGGCTTCCACCGGGGCCGGCGCGTCGACGTCGAGCTTGCCGTCGCGCACCAGCACGCCGACGAGCGCGTGGGTGATGCTCTTGGCCATCGACCACGAGATCAGCGTGGTGTCGGCGGTGTTCTCGCCCCCGTAGGCCTCGAACACCAGGCGGCCCCGGTGCACGATGGCCAGGGCGTGGGTCTCGCCCACGCGCTCGGGGTCGGCCCCGTCGATGAGCTGGCGCCGCACGTCGGCCAGGGCCTCGGTGTCGACGTCGCTGCCGGGCGCGTCCTCGGGCCAGCGCTCGGTGGGCCAGTCGGCTGCGCCGTGCTTGGGAAAAGCCGGCCGTGGGTTCGGCAGCAGGGCCGGGTCGTGGCTCACCCGCCAATCCCATCGGCCGCCGAAACGCCTGACGCCTTCGTCACCGAGGCGGAGGACATGCGTGCCGGCTCGACGAAGATCGGCGACGACCAGGCGCGCTCTTCGCTCGGGTCGGCGCAGGCCTCGTCGCCCGAGAGCTTGAACTCCTCGCCGTAGCAGGGGGCCACCTCGATGCAGGTGCCGTCGTCGTCGTAGGTGCAGCGCATGGGGTCGGCGTTGATCACCGGCGTGGGCTCCTGGATGGCGCGCGCGTAGTAGACGGTCTCGCGCCCGTCGCCCACGAACTCGGGGTCTTCGAAACGCACCACGCAGCCGTTCGGGTCGCCGTCGCACGAGAACGTGCGCCACGGGTCCTGGATCAGCTGGGCCACCGGCTCGCCGGGCCTCTGCTGGGGCTGGATGCGCACGATCTCGATGCGATCGATGCGCTTGCGCTCGTCGGTCGGGTTGTAGCACTCGCCCTTGCACAGGTGCTCGAGCCGCTCGGCGCCCAGGGGCGACGTGGCGTCGCTGCAGCCCGGGGCCTGCTCGAACGCGCCCACGGCCCGCACCTCGAACACGGGCGACTCGCCCATGCTGGCCTCGCCCCCCATGGCCACGGCGCCGATGGTGCCGTCGGGTCGCTCGGCGTTCAGCAGGTTGAACCAGAGCAGGATGCGCTCGCCGCTCGTGCCGTAGACCTCCTTGCGCTGCAGCGCCTCCCAGATGGCGTCGCGGTCGCGGCCCTCGGTGTGCACGGCGGCCAGGCCACCGGTCATGAAGAAGCTGGCCTGGCGCTCGGTCTCCCACATGGCGAAGCCCGGGCCCAAAGGGGCTTCGGACAGGTCGCGCGGCGTGGGTGCCGGCTCTTCGTCGCGCACCACCTGGCTGTGCCACATCTCGTTGCGCATGCCGTTGGCCTCGGTGGTGAGCTTGCGATCGACGGGCTTGTAGCCCGTGCCGGGCCGCGCGCGGTGGTTGTCGCTCGAGGCCAGGATGCCGAAGCGGAAGCGCCGGGGTTCGCCGCCCTCTTCGAAGCCGCCGAGGGCCAGGGCGTACTGGGTCGAGCCCTTGGGCCGGTGGTTGAACGAGGGGCGGAAGCAGTCCTGGCACTGGCCGCTGTCGAGCCAGTCTTCCATCGACTCGCCGGCGACGACGTGGGCGCCGCTCTGCCCGGCCTCCAGGTACAGACGCCGCGCGTCGGCGGCATGGCCCTCGCAGGTCTCGGCCATCTCGCCCGCGGCGAGGCAGCGCTCTTCGATGATCTGGCCCGCGCGCCAGCACGAGGGCAGGTAGCCCTGCGTGGGCTCGGGGCAGACGGGGTTGCCCGCTTCGTCGAAGTCGATGGCGACGTAGTCACGAAACTCTTCGCTGTTGCCGTGGCCGCTCATCACCTCGATCAGGAACTGCTGGTCGGGGTCGTCGTGGCCGGCGGTGAGCTGCTTGTCCCACGAGGTGCCTGCGGGCGAGTAGAAGCCCCAGGTGTTGCCGTGGGGGATCACCACGCTGTCGACGCCCCACTCGCGCAGCTTGCGGAACAGGTCGGCCGGCGTGGCCGCCTGCTCGTAGCAGTCGCTCGGCAGGTCGGGCGAGGGGGTCTGCTCGTCGCAGAAGGGGACGCCGCGGATCTCCTTCTGATACTGCTGGAAGTTGAAGTACCGCTCGCGGTTCGAGAAGTCGGCCAGCGGCGTGATCCACGGAAGCTCGGTGCCTTCGACGCGGCCGCGCAGGCCGTCGGTGGCCAGGCCGGCCGCGCCGATCGGCCGGGTGGTGATCTCGTCGTCGTCCAGCCCGCGGAGGACCACGTTCTTGTGGCCCCAGTGGTCCTCGGGCGTCATGCCGACCTGCGTCCACTCCCAGCCGAGAAAGGCCGTGGTGTCCGGGTTGCCGGCCTCTCCGACCACCGCGTTGCACTGGCGGATCGAGTCCACGGTGTCCGACCACTTGCGCGGGGTGGTCGCCTCGGCGTGGTCGTTGATCGACCAGAAGTCCATCTGCGAGCAGAAGCGCGCGTAGTCGCAGGCGTCGGCCACGGGGTGGGCGCCCTCGCCGTTCATCATCGGCAGGCTCCACAGGAAGGCGTCGGTCGAATACGTGGAGTGGACGTGCAGGTCGCCGAACAGGATCTGCTTGCTCGGCGCCGACGACAGCCGCGCCGCCGCGCGCTGCTGGCTGCGCGTGCGCTGCACCACCGCGGCGGGCTCGAGGCTCTGGCCCGAGATCTGACCCGGCCCCTCCAGCTCTCCGTACCAGCTCTGCTGCACGCCGAGCACGTAGATGCCGACGATGGCGAGGGCGATCACGACGATCGCGGCGAGCATGCGTCCCATGGTGTCCCTCCGACCTGCGGGAGGGACACGCTAGCCCAGGGTGGCCCCGGGCCCATGGGCGGGGCCTAGCCCAGGACGTCTCCGTAGGCTTCGTCATTGAAGCCCACCACCACCGTCTTGCCGGTGCGGATCGTGGGCGCCCGCAGGTTGCCCGTGGGCCCGAGCATGGCGTCCACCACGGCCTTGGGGGCCTTCCCGCCCGGCTTCCACGAATCGACCTTCTTGCCCTTGGCGACGATCACGCGGCTCGCCCCCTTGGCCAGGGCGGCGGCGTCCGAACGCCCCAGCTTGCGGGAGGCGGGAACGATCTCTTTGGGCTCGATGCCTTGTGCGTCCAGAAACTTGGACGCTCGGGTGCAAGACGTTCAGCCCTTGCGGTGGTAGTACCAGTCGACGCGCTTGGCCATGGGCGTTCCTCGTGATGCTGTGGGACGGGTGGGTCCGGCGACCCGGGGCAAACGTACCCGCGGGCTAGCGGCCCTTCCAGTCGGGCTTGCGCTTCTGGGCGAAGGCGCGCGGGCCCTCGACGAAGTCCTCGCTCTTGAGCATGCCGTAGAGCTGGTCGTAGCGGGCGGTGACGGCCCCTTCGAGGGTGGGCGCGTCGAGACCCTGCATGGCGGCCTCCTTGCTGGCGCGGACCGACAGCGGCGCACACTCGAGGATCTGCTCGGCCCAGCGGCGCGCCGCCGGCAGCAGATCGTCCGCGGGCACGACCTCGTTCACGAAGCCCAGCTCCTTGCCCTCGGCGGCGCTCACGCGCCGGCCGGTGAGCAGCATGCCCATGGCGTTCTTCATGCCGATCTGCCGCGGCAGCCGGTGGATGCCGCCGGCCAGGGCCGCGAGCCCCACGCGCGGCTCGGGCAGGGCGAAGGTCGCCTTCTCCGACGCGATGATCAGGTCGGCCGCCAGGGCGATCTCGAACCCGCCCCCCATGGCGACGCCGTTCACGGCGGCGATCACGGGTTTCACCATCTGGTAGCGCGAGGTGATCCCCGCAAAGCCCGAGGGCACCGCCACCATCTCGCCGCCCGACGCCTGGTACTTGAGGTCGTTGCCCGCGCTGAAGGCGCGGTCGCCCGCGCCCGTCACGATGGCGACCCAGAGCTCCGGGTCCGACTCGAACTCGTCCCACAGCGCCGCCAGCTCGGCGCTCGCCGGCGGATGGATCGCGTTCATCACCTCGGGTCGATTCATGGTGATGGTGAAGAGGTGGCCGTCGCGTTCGGCCTTGCAGAACTCGGGCATGCGGGGGGCCTCCTGGCTGGGCTGCTACGGTAGTCCGACGGTGCGTGAGCACAAGCGCGCCCGCGCCCGAGGACCGTACGACGCCCGGTCGCGCAACGTCGCGAAGAGGGAGGGGCCGATGGAGTTCGAACACGTGGCCAGCGGGCTCGGGTTTCCCGAAGGCCCCATCGCCTGCGACGACGGCAGTGTGATCGTGGTCGAGATCCGCCGGGGTACGCTCTCGCGTGTCACGCCCGACGGTGCGATCTCGGTGATCGCCGAGTGCGGGGGCGGGCCCAACGGCGCCGCCTTCGGCCCCGATGGCAAGGTCTACGTCTGCAACAACGGTGGCTTCGAGTGGCACGAAGCCGGCCCGCTGGTCTTGCCGGGCAATCAGCCCGACGACTACGTGGGCGGCAGCATCCAACGCGTGGACGTGGCGACCGGGTCCGTCGAGACGGTCTACACCGAGTGCGACGGCCACCCGCTGCGGGGCCCCAACGACATCGTGTTCGACGAGACCGGCGGGTTCTGGTTCTCCGACCACGGCAAGATGCGCGAGCGCGATCGCGACCGGACGGGCCTCTTCTACGCCCAGCCCGACGGGTCGCACATCGAGGAGGTGGTGTTCCCGCTCGACGCGCCCAACGGCGTGGGCCTCTCGCCCGACGGCACGCGTCTGTACGCCGCCGAGACCCACACCGGTCGCGTCTTCTACTGGGAGCTCGACGGCCCCGGGCGCATCCGTCCCCACCCGGTGTCGCCCAACGGCGGGCACCTGCTGGTGGGCCTGCCCGGCATGCAGCTGCTCGACTCGCTGGCCGTCGACGCCGAGGGCAACGTCTGTGTGGCCACGCTCGTGAACGGCGGCATCACCATCGTGTCGCCCGCGGGCGAAACGCGCCACGTGGCCACCGACGACCCGCTCACTACCAACATCTGCTTCGGCGGCGACGACCTGCAGACGGCCTACGTCACCTGCTCGGCCACCGGGCGTCTGGTGAAGACGCGGTGGGAGACGCCGGGCCTGCGCCTGGCGTTCCCCAAGTAGCGTTGTACGCGATCCGCCGCGCCCGAGGACGCGAGCTCGAGGCGCTCGCCGCTCTCGAGCTGCGCAGCGACCGGCGCTTTCTCGACGTGGGCCTCGAGTCGGTGGTGGACGACGACCCGCGTGACCTGGCCGAGTTCGAGGCCGCCCTTTCGGAGGGTCTCTTGTGGGTGGCCGACTGCGGGGGCGAGCCCGTGGGCTTCGCACTGCTCGCGATCGTGGATGGCACCACCCATCTCGAAGAGCTGTCCGTCGAGCCCGACCACGGGCGCCGCGGCCTGGGGCGCCGCCTGGTCGAGCACGTCTGCGAGTGGGCGCGCGCGCGCGGCGACGCCTTCGTCACGCTCACGACCTACCGCGACGTCGCCTGGAACGGCCCGTTCTACCGGCGCCATGGCTTCGAGGCGCTGGCCGCGGGTGAGATGGGGCCCGGGCTTTCGGCCGTGCGCGAACGTGAGCGCGAGCAGGGTCTCGACGTGGCGCCGCGGGAGGTCCTGCGCCGGCGTCTCGCACCGGCGTGACCCTCGCCGCCGTCGCGCTGGTCCTGCTCTCGGCGGCGCTGCACGTCGCCTGGAACCTGCGCAGCCGCCAGGCAAGGCCGACCGCGGCCTTCTTCGCGATCTCGATCGCGGCGAGCGCACTGCTGCTCACACCCGTGCTGGTGTGGCACGCCGCGCGCGTCGGGCCGGTGCTCGATGCGATCTGGCCGCTGCTCCTGGCCACGTCGGTGTTCTCCACGCTCTACAACGTCGCGCTCGCAGCGGCCTATCGAACCGCCGACCTGTCCCTCGTCTACCCCCTCGCGCGATCCCTGGCGCCGGTGGGCGTCGTGGCGGCGGCCGTGGTGCTGGGCCGCGGCGAGCTCCTCGGGCCGGGCCTCTGGCTGGGCGTCCCGATCATCCTGATCGGGACGCTGCTCCTGCCGCTCGATCGGTGGGCGCAGTTTCGCCCCGCTCGGTACCTGCAAGCGGGGGTCCTGCTGCCGCTGCTGACCGCGGCCGGCACCGCGGGCTACACGCTGGTCGACGATGCGGGCGTTCGCGGGACCGCAACGGTCACGGCGCTGTCCCCGCTGGTCGCCGGGGTGCTCTACGCAGCGCTCCACGCATGGGCGACGACGGCCGGGCTGGTGCTTACGGTGGCCTTGCGCAGCCAGGGTCGGCGCGAGCTTCGCCAGGAGATCGCCACCCGATTCGGGGCCGCCGTCTGGGTCGGGGTGATCAGCTATGCCAGCTACGGGTGCGTGCTCGTCGCCATGGGTCTCGCGCGCGAGGTGAGCTACGTGGCGGCGTTTCGACAGGCGGGCGTGCCGCTGTCGGTGCTCGCCGGGGCCTGGGTGCTGGGCGAGCGCGTCGGCCGCATCCGCGCGCTCGGGGTCGCACTCGTGACCTTGGGCCTCGTCGCCGTGGCCTGGCGCTAGCACCTGCTGTGCGGCGGCTAAGATCGGCTCGTGCCGAGCGACCCCCAGGACCTGGCGCGCGAGCGAGCGCGTTGGCGCAACGCTCCGAGGCGGCGTCCGAGTCGCCCCGAACCGGTCGGCCCGGGCGAAGAATCCGTCTGGGACTACCCGCGACCGCCGCGGCTCGAGCGCGCGCGTCGCACGGTGACGATCGAGCATGGCGGCGAGCGGGTGGCGCACTCCACCCGTGCGCTGCGCGTCTGCGAGACGTCGAGCCCGCCCGTCTACTACGTGCCCCTGGCCGACGTGAACCAGGCGCTGCTCGAGTCGTCACCGAGCCAGTCGTTCTGCGAGTGGAAGGGCATGGCGCACTACGTGAGCCTGCGGGTGAGCGACCGCGTCTCTCGAGACGCCGCGTGGGGCTATGCCATGCCCGACGAGGGCTTCGAGGCGCTCCGCGATCACCTGGCCTTCTACCCCGGCCGGGTCGACGTCTGCCGGCTCGACGACGAGGACGTGAAGCCGCAGCCCGGCGACTACTACGGCGGCTGGATCACGCACGAGATCAAGGGCCCGTTCAAGGGCGACCCGGGCACCAGCGGCTGGTAGCGGGCGGCGCAGGGCTCAGGTACCCATCCCGACGCCGCGGCTCACAGGTCGATCACGGTCCGGATGCCGCGGCTCGCGACCAGGTCGTCGATCGCCAGGTTGATGTCGGCGAGGGGTCGGCGCGACGTGATGAGCGCTTCGAGGTCGAGGTGGCCGCGCTTCCAGAGCCCCACGAGGCGCGGGATGTCGCGCAGCGAGTGGCAGCTGCCCAGCACGCAGCCGAGCAGCCGCTTCTCGCTGGCACCGAACATCACCGCCGGGGCGATGGTGATGTTCTGGTCGAGCGGCGGCGCCCCCACACAGACGATGGTGCCGCCGTTGCGCGCGGCGTGGATGCCCGTCTCGACGAGGCTCGCCTGGCCGGCGGCCTCGAACACGTAGTCGGGACCGACCTCGGTCATCTCGCGCGAGGCGGCGACCACGTCGGCGCGCGCCGGGTCGAGCGCGTCGGTGGCCCCCAGGGCCAGGGCCGTCTCGCGGCGCTCGGCCACCGGGTCGGACACGATGATGCGCGACGCTCCGGCCGCGCGAGCGCCCTGGACCACGGACTGGCCCACGCCGCCGAGGCCCAGCACCAGGACGGTGGCTCCCTCTTCGACCGCGGCCGTGTTCAGGACCGCGCCCACACCCGTCTGCACGGCGCAGCCGATCACGCACGCGACGTCGAGCGGTACGTCGGGATCGACGGCGACCGCCGCGGTCTCCGGCAGCACGGCGTACTCGGCGAAGGCCCCGACCCCGAGGCCTCGGTGTACGAGCTCGCCCCTGCGCGAGAGCCCGCTGGTGCCGTCGGGGAAGAGCCCGCTTCCGATCGAGAGCGTGTTGACGCAGAGCGCCGGCTGGCTGCGGATGCACCAGAAGCAGCTGCCGCAGGGCGGGCAGGGTGTCAGCACCACCGGGTCGCCCGGCGCCACCCGCACCACGCCGGGGCCCACGGCATCGACCACGCCGGCGGCCTCGTGGCCGAGGACCGTCGGCACCGGGGCCGGAAAGCTCCCATCCACGACCGAGAGGTCCGAGTGGCACAGGCCGCAGTGGCGCACGCGGACGCGGATGCGGCCCGGGCCCGGGTCCTCGGCATGGACGTCGTCGACGATCTCGAGCGGCTTGCCACGTTCGTGGAGCAGGGCGGCGCGCATCGTTCCTCCGAGGGTCGGTTCCCCGATACACTACCGCCTCGCATCGAGGAGGCGGGATGGCCAGGCTGGCAGACAGGGTGGCCCTCATCACGGGGGCCGCATCGGGAATCGGCGCGGCATGCGCGCTGCGCATGGCCGAAGAGGGCGCCGCAATCGCGGGTTTCGACCTGAACGAGCCGCCGCCGGACGGCGACTGGGCCGCTGCCGCCGCAAAGGTGCCGGCGCACTTCATGACGGGCGATGTGCGCGACGAGGCGCGTGCGACCGAGTGCGTGGCGCAGACGAAGGAGCGTCTGGGCGGCGTCGACGTCCTCGTCAACTCGGCAGGGGTGGCCGGCGGGGGGCCCGTGCATGCGATCGCCACCGAAGAGTGGGACCGCGTGATGGACGTGAATCTGCGAGGCACGTTCCTCTTCTCCCGAGCCACGCTGCCCACGATGCTCGAGCAGGGCAGCGGCGCCATCGTGAACGTGGCCAGCGTCGAGGGCATCGAGGGGTTCGAGGGCGGCAGCGCCTACAACGCGTCGAAGGGCGCGGTGATCGTGCTCACGCGCAACATGGCCATCGACTACGGGCGCCGCGGCATCCGCGTGAACGCGGTGTGCCCGGGGTTCATCGAGACGCCGCTCTTTCGCGACGTCTTCGAGACCGAAGGGCTCGGCGAAGTGCGCGAAGCGATTCGCGAGGCGCACCAGCTCGGGCGTTTCGGTCGGCCCGAAGAGATCGCCAACGCGGCCGTCTTTCTGGCGTCGGACGAGGCCTCGTTCGTGACGGGCGTCGCCCTGCCCGTCGATGGAGGCTACACCGCAGGCCATCGCTTCGGCGTGGCGAAGCTCATGGGGCTGGCCTGAGCGACGATCGGGACGCCCGCGCGGTGGACGCCGCCGGGCCCTTGAACGCCCCCATGTGGCGCCTCTCGCGTCGGGTGGGTGCCCCGCGCCTAGTACTGATAGCTGAGCGACGTGTAGTACTTGAGGTTGTTGCGCGAGTCGTCGGCGGCGGTGTCGTACTCGTTGTCGAAGCCGAGCAGTAGGCTCAGGTGCTCGGATCCCAGTAGGCGCATCTTCCACTTCGCACGGGTCACGTTGCGAAGCTCGGCGGCGTTCAGTTGCGGGTAGATGTAGTTCGAGAAGATCAGCTCGTGGCCGAGCCGGACGTCCCAGGTGAGCTCCACCCCGACGAACACCTCCGGCCGCAGCTCGTCGCGGTCGCCGAACTCGTAGGCGAGCCGGAAGCCCGCCAGCGCGTCGAGCCAGAAGGGTTCGGCCTCGTAGAAGTGGTAGCCCCGGCCCACCTGGGCCGAGACGCGGTGCTCCCAGCTCTCGAACTCGTCGTATTGGTACTCCGAACCCGTGAACCAGAACCAGTCCGAATCGGGTAGCAGCCAGTCGCGCCGACCCGAGAGCCTTCCGTTGTGGTCGTCGATGGAGCCGCTGTTGGTCGAGAGCTTGTAGGCGCCGGAGACCTTCCAGCGCCGTTCGTCGGTCCTCTCGCTCATCTCGAGACCGATGCGGAAGGCGGCTTCCTGCGTGTTGCCCTCCGAACCGCTCAGGCCGAGGTCGAGGGACCGCTTCCAGCCCTCGAGCAGGCCGGTGCCGAACAAGCCCGGTAGCTCGTCGGGCGGTTTGAGCGCCTCCACCGGGATCGTGATGCGCCCAAGGGCTTCGTGCTCGAGCACGATCGTCTGGTCGTCGCGAGAGATCACCTCGCCCGTGACGGCGTCCCCGTTGCTGAGGACGATCGTCTCGTCGGCGATCGCCGGGGCGCTGGCGAGCAGGGCGCCCAACAGCAGGGCGGGCAGCAGGGGGCGGCTCGGGTGGGTCATGGGCGCGGAGTCTACCCGCGCGTCGTGGGGCGCAAGCGGGACGGCCTCGAGTTCTCGGGCACCCTCCCGCCTTCGCTACGCTCGCCGCATGAAGGCTGCCGTCTACTACGAGACCGGCTCTCCCGACGTCCTGCGCTACGAGGACGTTCCCGACCCCGCCTGCCCCGAGGGCTTCGTCGTGATCGACACCGCGGCGGTGTCGGTCGAGGGGGGCGACACGCTCAACCGGGCGGGTGGCGATATGGCCGCGAAGCCCCACATCGTGGGCTACCAGTCGGCGGGCGTGATCCGCGAGGTGGGCGCGGGCGTGACCGATCGCCAGGTCGGCCAGCGCGTGGTCACCATGATGGCGTTCGGTTCGCACGCCGCACGGCGTGCCGTCCCGGCCGGCTTCGCGTTTCCGGTGCCCGACGCGCTCGACCTCGAAGAGGCGGCGGCGGTTCCCATCCCCTTCGGCACCGCCCACGACTGTCTGTTCGAGTACGGAGGCCTGCAGTCGGGCGAGACCGTTCTGATCCAGGCGGGTGGTGGCGCCGTGGGCCTCGCAGCGATCCAGCTCGCCAAGCGCGCGGGCGCGACGGTGATCGCCACCGCCGGCAGCCCCGAGAAGCTCGACCGGTTGCGCGCGTTCGGAATGGACCACGGCATCGACTACCGCAAGGACGACTTCGTCGCGAAGACCCAGGAGCTGACCGGCGGCAAGGGCGCCGACCTCGCCGTCGACTCGGTGGGCGGCAGCACGCTGCAGGGCAGCATCCGTGCGGTGGGCTACCGCGGGCGCGTGATCACCGTGGGCCGCGCGGGTCGCGAGGACGTCCAGCCCGACGTCTGGCTGCTGGCCGAGGGAAACAAACGACTCACGGGCGTCTCGCTGGCACTCGACTCGGTCGTACAGCCCGCGCGCGTGCAGCCGATGATCGCGGGCCTGCTGGAGGACGTGGCCAAGGGCGCCCTGCGCGTGGTGATCGATCGCAGGTTCCCGCTCGCCGAGGCGGCCGAGGCGCACCGCTACATCGAGAGCCGCGCCGCGTTCGGCCGGGTCCTCCTCATCCCCTGACGATGGTGGGTCCGCGACCATGGCCAGCGCCAAGGCACACGCGTCCTATCGCGACTTCGAGGCCGACGCGCGGCCCAGCGTTCGCGCGCTCTATCGCGAGAACCACGCACGCCAGACGCTCGAGTTCGTGCTGGGCCAGCACGAGCGCTACCTGCCGCTGCGCCGTACACGCATGGGCGTATTCGAAGCCATCGATCGTCTCTCGGAGATCGTGGACGACAGCGACCCCGACATCGATCTCTCGCAGCTTGACCACGCGCTCCAGACGGCCGAGGCGCTACGGGCCGAGGGGGCGCCCCGCTGGTTGGTGCTCACCGGGTTCGTCCACGACCTGGGCAAGGTGCTCTGCCTGTTTGGCGAGCCGCAGTGGGCGGTGGTGGGCGACACGTTTCCGGTCGGCTGCGCGTTCTCGGACCGGATCGTCTTCCCGGAGCTGTTCGCTGCCAACCCCGACGCCGCCGACGCGCGCTACGCGAGCGAGCATGGCATCTACGCGGCTGGATGCGGGCTCGATGCGCTGCGGCTCTCGTGGGGGCACGACGAGTACCTCTATCACGTGCTGCGCGACCACCTGCCCGCGCCGGCGCTGCCGATCATCCGCTACCACTCGTTCTACGCCTGGCACCGCGAGGGCGCCTACGCCTGGGCCGCGGCTCCCGAAGACGCCGAGAAGCGCGACGTCGTCCAGCGCTTCAACCCCTTCGACCTCTACTCGAAGACCGAGACCCGGCCCGACTGGGGCGCGCTCCGCCCCTACTACGAGCGCCTCGTCCACGAGTTCCTCCCCGAGACCCTCCAGTGGTAGCCGGGGCCTCCTCGACCGAGGCCGCGACTCAGACGGGGGAGCCGAAGAGGAGGCGGTGGCCTTCGGGGGTTTCGATCACGAAGTCGCGCAGGCCGTAGGGCTCGTCCATGGGCTCGCGCAGCACCCGGGCGCCGCGCTCGCGAAACTCGGCCAGCAGCGCGTCGGCGTCTTCGACGTAGAAGTAGGCGTCGCTCTCGATGTCCTCGCGCGTGCCGCCGAACGGGTCGCGGCGACGGATCTGCAGGTGGACCATGGCGTCGGCCCGGGTGAGGACCGCATAGATCGCGCCCTCGTCGGCCTCGACGCCATCGATCACGCCGGTCTCGGGATCGAGGTGGAAGCCGAGCACGTCGCGAAACCAGTGGGCGGCTGCGCGCACGTCGCGGCAGCCCAGGACCGGTGCGTGTCGCCAGGCCATGGGGCTTCTCCTGCCAGACGGGCAGGGTAGCCCAGCGTTCCCGGCCTCCTCGGGCGGGCGCTATCCTCGGTCGCCGCCCCTGGAGGACCCCCGATGAGCCAGAAGCCCCAGACCCCCGAAGACTGGACCACCACCGACGTCCTGAATGCGCCGATGGACATCGCCTGGCAGTTCGACTACGCGATCGGCCAGGACAAGCTCAAGAACCTCTACAGCAAAGCCAAGCAGCGCCAGTGGGACGGGGAGGAGAAGCTCGACTGGAGCATCGAGATCGACCCGAGCAAGCCGATCATCGACGAGCGGCAGAACGAGTTCCAGAAGCTGCGCTTCTTCCAGAAGATGTCGAAGAGCCAGCAGGAGAAGCTCACCGCCCACGCCACCTGCCAGCTGCTCTCGCAGTTCCTGCATGGCGAGCAGGGCGCGCTGATGACCGCCGCCGCCGTGACCCACGCGGTGCCCGACTACGAGGCCAAGCTCTACTCCGCGTCGCAGACCATGGACGAGGCGCGGCACGTCGAGGTGTACGAGCGCTACATCAACAAGCTCGCCATGGCCTACCCGATCTCGCCGTGGCTGAAGGACGTGATCGACGCCACGCTCCAGGCCGACCACTATGCGAAGATCATGGTGGGCATGAACATGGTCGTCGAAGGCCTGGCCCTCGGCGCGTTCCACAACATGCGCAAGCAGACCACCTGCCCGCTGCTGCGCGATCTCACCGAGTACGTGCTGCAGGACGAGTCGCGCCACGTGGCCTTCGGGCACCTGTATCTCGAGCGAACCATCGCCGACATGCACCAGGACGAGCGCGAGGACGTGGCGCAGTTCGCCTTCGAGGCGATTCGGGGCATGAGCGATGCGATGGGCGGCTTCGACGGCAAGGGGCCCCAGCAGCCGGATCCCGGCTTCCAGCAGATGCTCGAGAACAATGACGTGAGCCTCGAAGAGTTCATCAAGGACGCGATCGAGGCCGGCATGCAGGGCATCGACGGCGAGGCGCCTCCCGGGCAGATCCACTCGTTCAAGGACCTGATGATGCCCGCGCTGGTTCGCGTGGGTGCGGTGACCGACCGCACGCGCGAGCTCTACGCCGAGGCGAACATCCCGATCTGGGAGGACACGTCGATCCTGGAGTCGATGGAAGACCAGAAGACGGGCGACCTGGTCGCGTGAGCGCCCAGGGCGATCTCTGGCGGCTGTCTGCCACCGACCTGGCCGCGGCCTTCCGCAGCGGGAGCGCTTCGGCCCGCGAGATCGTCGAGGCGCACCTGGGCCGCATCGCCGCGACCAACGACGCACTGAACGCGATCACCCGGGTGCTGGGCGACGAGGCGCTGGCCGAGGCGGACGCCCAGGACGCCGCTCGCGCGCGCGGCGATGCGCTCGGGCCGCTGGCCGGCGTGCCGATGACGGTCAAGGAGAACGTCGACGTCGCCGGCTCGGCCACCACGCAGAACGTGCCGGTGATGAAGGACGTGGTGCCGCCGATCGACGCGCCCCACGTGGCGCAGCTGAAGCGTGCGGGTGCGATCGTGATCGGGCGCACCAACCTGCCCGAGTTTGCGCTGCGCTGGCACACCGACGGTGTGCTGAACGGGCCGACCGTGAACCCGTGGGATGCGGGTCGCACGCCCGGCGGCTCCAGCGGTGGGGATGCGGCCGCGCTCGCCGCCGGCATGACGCCGCTCGGCAATGGCAACGACTATGGGGGATCGCTCCGCGTGCCCTCGCAGTTCTGCGGCACGACGGCCATCCGGCCCACCTATGGACGGGTGGCCGACCACTCCGCGGTGGCGCCGGGCGAGCTCTCGCCGAGTCTGCAGACGATGGCGGTGCAGGGGCCCATGGCCCGTCACGTCCGGGACCTGCGCCTGGCCCTCGAGGCGTGCTCCGGCCGCGACGCGCGCGATCCTTCATGGACCCCCGCGCCCCTCGACGGGGCGCCGGCCGACGAGCCCCTGCGCGTGGCGATGTGCGCCGACCCGGGCGGGCTCGGCGTGCATCCCGACGTGGCGCAGGCCGTATCGCGGGCGGGCGCGGCGCTGGCGGACGCCGGCTTCGAGGTGGAAGAGGTGGCGCTCCCGGCGGTCGAGCGCGCGGCCGTCCTGTGGCTGGCCATCGTCTTCACCGACATCCGAAGCATGATGCTGCCCGTCATGAGGCCGATCCTGGGCGCGGATGCCATCGCCTTCCTCGAGGCCGGGCTCGCGCTCGTGCCCGACCTCTCGCTCATCGAGTACCAACGCGCAGTGGCCGAACGAAAGGCCGTGGCGCGGGAGTGGGCGCAGTTCCACGACCGCTACCCGATCGTGCTCTCGCCCGCCTGCAGCGAGCCCGCCTTCGCCGTCGGCGCCGACCTCACCGGCGAGGCCGCGCCCCTGATCCGCGCCATGCGCATGCTGATCGCGATCAACCTGCTGGGCCTGCCCTCGGCGGCGGTGCCCACCGGGGTGGCGAACGGGCTTCCCCAGGGCGTGCAGCTGATCGGCGACCGCTATCGCGAAGACCTGTGCCTGGGTGCGGCCCAGGCGATCGAGGACCGCCTGGGCGTGATCACGCCTGTCGATCCCGTCGCCGGCTGAGCCCTCCGAGCAGCGCGAGCCCGGCCCCGACCGACAGCGCCGCCGGCTCGGGGGCGAGGAAGGCGATCCCGCCCACCTGCAGGCTGGTGCCGAACGAGCCGATGTCGACGTAGCTGGTGTCGCCGTCGAGGCGCGACAGGAAGCCGCCGCCCGCGTCGAACCCGATCACGAAGGTGGTGCCGTCGACGGGGTCGATCGCGAGCTCCGAGACGTCGCCGCGGTTCGGGGGTGTGCCGATGGTGTTGGAGGCCGGGGCGCCGAAGAGCCCGGTGATCTCGAAGACGCGTTGCGCGCCGATGTTGTTCGGGTCGTAGCCGATCAGCTGCCCAGTGGTCGCCCGGAAGCCCAGCGCGTCCATGTCCGCCGCGAGGTTCGCGGCCGTGTTCAGGGTGGCGCCCGCCAGGGATACCTCGGCCACGTCGCTCTCGGCGTTGCCGCCGTCGGGGTCGAAGCTGAGGAGCAGCCGGTCGCCCAGCGGGTCATAGGTGAGCCCGGCCGGCTTGGGCCCCAAGCCCGGAAGGCCCGTGAGGGCCACCACCTGCAGCTGCTGGGTCTGGGCGTCGAGCAGGCCGAGGGCCGTCGCGCCGGTGGCTTCCCGAACGAGCAGCGCGAAGCGACCGTCCGAAGCGTGGTGGGTGAGCGCGAAGGTGTTGTTGCCCGCACCGACCGAGAACGTGAACTGCGAGGTCGCCGCACCGGTGGCCGTGTCGATCCGCAGGAACTCCGCGTTGCCGGTCGGGTCGGCATTGGTGATGCCGAACAGTCGCGCCGCGGTGGCGGGCGTCGCGAGCGCCAGGACGACCCCGAGCGTGACCAGAAGCGAACCGAACCGCATGCGCACTCCTCCGCCCCCTCGGAGGAGTGGTTTGGCGCGCCGGGATGTGGCGCGGCGTGCCCCGAGGGGTCAGACGTCGGCGAAGAAGTCGTTGCCCTTGTCGTCGACCACGATGAAGGCCGGGAAGTCCTCGACCTCGATCTTCCAGACGGCCTCCATGCCGAGCTCGGGGTACTCGAGCACCTCGACCTTCTTGATGCAGTTCTTGGCGAGGATGGCTGCGGGCCCGCCGATCGAGCCCAGGTAGAAGCCGCCGTGGGTCTTGCAGGCCTCGGTCACGTCGCGCGAACGGTTGCCCTTGGCGAGGGTCACGAGGCTGCCGCCGTGGCTCTGGAAGAGATCGACGTACGAGTCCATGCGACCGGCCGTGGTCGGACCGAACGAGCCCGATGCGAGCCCCTCGGGCGTCTTGGCCGGTCCGGCGTAGTAGATCGGGTGGTTCTTCACGTAGTCCGGCAGGCCCTCGCCCGCGTCGAGGCGCTCCTTCAGCTTGGCGTGGGCGATGTCGCGGGCGACGACCAGCGTGCCCGTGAGCGAAAGGCGCGTGCGGATCGGGTACTGCGAGAGGGTCGCGCGGATCTCGTCCATGGGGCGCGTGAGGTCGATGGCGACCACGTCGCCCGGCAGGTCCTGCTCGGTCACCTCGGGCAGGAAGCGCGCCGGATTGCGGTCGAGCTGCTCGAGGAAGACGCCCTCGCGGGTGATCTTGCCCTTGACCTGGCGGTCCGCCGAGCACGAGACGCCGATGCCCACCGGGCACGAGGCTCCATGCCGCGGCAGCCGGATCACGCGCACGTCGTGGCAGAAGTACTTGCCGCCGAACTGGGCGCCGATGCCGGTCTCGCGCGTCAGCTGCAGCACCTTCTCCTCGAGATCGAGGTCGCGGAAGGCGCGGCCGAACTCGTCGCCCGTGGTCGGCAGGGCATCCAGGTAGTGGCAGCTCGCGAGCTTCACCGTCTTCAGCGTGGCCTCCGCCGAGGTGCCGCCGACGACCAGGGCGAGGTGGTAGGGCGGGCAGGCCGCGGTACCGAGGCTGCGGATCTTCTCGGCGATGAAGGCCAGCAGCGACTCTTCATTGAGGAGCGCACGGGTCTGCTGGTAGAGGAACGACTTGTTGGCCGAGCCGCCGCCCTTGGTGACGAACAAGAACTCGTAGGACTCGCCCGGCGTCGCGTAGAGCTCGACCTGGGCAGGCAGGTTGGTGCCGGTGTTCTTCTCGTCGTACATCGACAGCGGCGCCATCTGCGAATAGCGGAGGTTCGTTCCGGTGTAGGTGTCGAAGATCCCGCGGCTGAGCCACTCCTCGTCGTCCGCGCCCGTGAAGACGTGCTGACCCTTCTTGCCGACGACGATGGCCGTCCCGGTGTCCTGGCAGGAGGGAAGCACCATGCCCGCCGATACGTTGGCGTTCTTCAGCATCTCGAGGGCCACGAAGCGGTCGTTGTCCGAGGCCTCGGGGTCGTCGAGGATCGCGCGGAGCTGCTCGAGGTGGCTGGTGCGGAACAGGTGCGAGACGTCGCGGACGGCCTCCGAGGCCAGCAGCCGAAGGGCCTCGGGGTCGACCTCGAGCACCTCGCGGTCGCCGAGCTTCGCGACGCGCACGTGCTCGTCGCCGAGCGGGCGGTAGGTCGTTTCGTCGGGACCGAGTTGGAAGAGGGGCTCGTGCTGGAACGCGCTCATGGGGTGGCCTCGTCGTGGGGATCGCGAAGGGTAGCGATCGCTTCGCGCACCGACCGCACCTCCGAGAGCGACCCGTCGCGCGTGAACCGCGCCCGATCGAGGCGCTGGAGCAGAACGACCAGGTCGCGTCCCGCGTCGTCGTGGACGCGCGCGAAAAGCTCCTCGGTGGAGCGATTGCGAGCGTCGGGGACGTCAGGCTCCAGCCGCAGGCGCACGGCGCGCGAGAGCGCCGCGGCTGCGGCCAGCGCATCGCCCGCGCTCTCGTGGCGCTGGGCTTCGGCCATGGCGTCGCCCTGCGTCTCGCCGGTCTCCGCATCCCCCGCCGGTCGCCGCCGGCGAAGGGCCCACCAGGCGGCGCCAGCGGCAACGGGAACCAGCAGCAGGGTCCCGAGCGGCAGGCGTGATGCGGGAACCCTGGGCGGCGAGGCCTCCGTCGGCTCGTCTGCGGGCGGTGGGGTGAGGGCGGCCGGTTCGACGTCGACCGGGGTGGCCTCGGTACGCGCCTGCATGAAGCGGCCGGTGTCGGGGTCGAGCCAGGTGACCGAGAGCGCCGGCACGACGAAGCGCCCGGCGCGGCGCGGTACGAGGTCGTAGGTGAGGTAGCGCCGCAGCGTGAGGGCACGGCCGGCGTCGCGCGCGAGGTCCTCCTCGCCGGTGAAGACCTCGAGCTCGGGAGCCTCGAGGCGTTCGATCAGGCGCGGCTTCGCGTCCCAGACATTGGCGGCGCCTTCGACCACCAGCCGGACACGGACCGACTCGCCCAGCCGAAGTCGCGTGGTGCTCGCGCTGGCGCGCAGGCGGACTTCGCCCACGACGCCGGTCCAGTCGTCGGGTACCGGCTCGGGGGCCGGCACCACCGTGAGCGTGGCCGCGGCGATCTCGGCCGCTTCTTCTCCTCGGGGTCCTCGACAGATCATGCTGGCCGCCGGGATCTCGAGCAGACCCGTGCGCGCCGGAAACAGGGCGCGCCGCTCCTCGAACAGCCGGTAGCTCTCGCCGTCCGGGCCCGGCGCTTCGCCCCCGGACGAGCCCGGTAGCCACTCTGCCCGCAGCGCGGGAAACGACAGGTTGCGCTCCCAGCGCACGTCCATGACGTCCTGGCGCCGGAGGATGCGCAGCGTGTAGCGGACCTGCTGGCCGACGACGGCGGTCGGCGGGTCGAGGACCACGCGGGCACGACAGAGCGGAACCGACGCGTCGCTCGGGGCGGCCGGGGCCGCCAGGGCGAGGCCCGCGAACACCTGCAGCAGGCGACCGCGCCAGCGCGCAATCACCAGCTCGGCCCCGACTTCTCTTCGGGCGCGAGGCCCTCCCGGGCCGTGGCGCGCAGTGCGCGTGCCGGGTCGTCCTGCACCTGTTCGAGCCAGCGCCCGGCCGTCTGCGCGTCGAGCGGCGGCGCGGTGCGGCTGCGCGTCTCCGCGGGTGTCGGGTCGGGCTGTTCTTCGGGGTCGGGCCCCGGGTCCGGTGCGGGGCGCGGCAGCGCGCGCTCGTCCTCGGCGGAAGCGGACGCTTCCGACTCGGGCTCGGACGGGTCGGGCTGCTCCTCTTCGCCCTCGTCCGTCCCCGCGCCCTGCGGGCGCGCTGCGATGGCGCGGAGCGTCCACTCCAGGTTGAAGCGCGCGTAGGCGTCGTTCGGATCGACGGCGAGCGCGTCGAAGAAGGCGTCGCGCGCACCTTCGTAGTGCCCCCGGTGCAAGAGCGCCACGCCGAGGTCGTAGTGCGCGAGCGCAGCGAGCCGGGGCTCGCTTGCGCGCACGGCGGCGGCGCGGAAGGCGCGCTCGGCCTCGCGCAGCGAGCCCTCGTTGGCGCGTGCCACGCCGACCCGAAGCAACAGGTGCGCATCATCCGGGGTGCGGCGCAGCTGCCGTTCGAGGTCGGCCAGGTCGTGTGCCGCAGACCCTTGGCGCCCACTGGAGCGACCGTCGCCGCCGGCGCCCACGAGCACGAGCGATGCCACGGCCGCCGCCGCTGCATGCATGCCGCGCGTCCGAAGGGCCTGCGGCGCGCGCTGCCCGCGGCGCAACCGCGCACACTCCGCGAGCAGAAGCAGCAGCGCCGCGGCGGCGGGCCAGCGGCTGCGCGCGACGGGGACGTCCTGCTCGAGCCAGCCATCGGCCGCCGGTCGCGCTCCCCGGCGCAGGGCTTCGAGAACGCTGGCGGTCGGGACCTGCCCGAAGTCGTCCGTGAGAAGCGACTCCCCGCCTGCCGCCCGCGCCAGCTCGGCCAGCGCTTCCGGGTGGCGGCGCGAGTGCACCGGGCGTCCGCGACCGTCGAGAAGCAGCCCGTCCTGGCTCGGGATCGCGCCCCCTGCGTCGGTGCCGATGGCGACCGTGACCACGCGCACGCCGCTCGCAGCCAGCAGCGGCTTCGCAGGCTCCGTTGCGTCGCTCGCGTGCTCGCCGTCGGAAATCACCAGCAGCGTCCGTGGTCGTGCACTGGTCGGGTCGAAGGCGCCCATCGCGGCCTCGATGCCCAGTTCGAGGCGCGACGAGCGATCGCTCATCAGGTCCGGACCGATCGCGGGCAACAGGTCGAGGAGCGCGCCCTCGTCGGGGGTGAGCGGCGTGAGCAGCGCGCCGCGCCCGGCGAAGGCGGCCAGCGCGGCGCGATCGCCCGCGCGCTGTCCGCGCAGGACTTCGGCGGCCATCCGGTGGGCGCGCTGCATGCGGCTCGGCGGCGTATCGGCGGCCGCCATGCTGCGCGAGACGTCGAGCAGGATGACGAGGTCGCTTCCCGTCGCGGGGATGCGCACCGTCTCGGTACCGATGCGAACACCCACCAACGCCACCGCCACCAGTACGAGTGCGGCAAACAGCAGGCCGTCTCCGCGGGTTCGCTCGCCCACGACGCGAGCGCCCGCATCGAGGAGCCGCGCGAGGCGCCGCCGGGCGCGCACGCGCGCGAGCAGCAGCGCGGCGCAGGTGGCCAGTAGCCCCAGTACCAGCGGTGCGACCCACTCGGGATGTTGGAGATCCGGCACCAGGCTCACATCCTCACGGCAGCGGCCGCAGGGCGATGCGCGCGACGAGCAGTTCGAGCAGCAGCAGGCCGCCGGCCAGCGCGAGAAACGGCTCGGGTGCCGGCGCGCCGGAAACACGAGGCGGCGCTGGCCGCTCCACGCGCTCCAGCGCATCGATCTCGGCGTAGACCGCCTCGAGGTCGGCCGAGGCGCGCGCGTGGAAGAAGCGCCCTCCGGTGGAGCGGGCGATCAGCTCGAGGGTCTCGGGGTCGAGGTCGTGGCGTTCGAACTGCACTGCGCCCTCGCGGTTCGGGTGGGCCATGGCGACCTCGCCCCGGGACCCGATTCCCACCGTATGGACCCGCGTGCGCAGCTGCGCCGCCAGGCTGGCGGCCACCTCGCTGGGCACCGCGCCCGCGTTCGCGCGGCCGTCGGTCAGCAGCACCACCAGGCGGCCGGCCGCCGGGCCCTGGGCCCCGGCCTCTTCGCCCTCGGGCGCGACGCGCTTGACCGCCAGGGCCAGCGCATCGCCCAGTGCCGTGGCTTCGCCTGCGATCCCCGGCTCCACGCGATCGAGCGCGGCACGAAGCAGGTCCCCGTCCGAGGTGAGGGGGCATTGCGTGAAGGCGCTGTCGCCGAACACCACCAGTCCGACGCGGTCGCCCGCAGCCACGCGCCGTTTGCCGAAACGCGCGACGACTTCGCGCGCCAGGTCGAACCGCGTGTGCCATTGGCCGTCTACCTGGGCGTCGAGCGCGCGCATGCTGCCCGACGCATCGACCACCAGGACCATGTCGAGTCCCTCGTGGCGGTCGCGGACCTCGCGCGACTCGGTCACCGGGCGCGCCAGCACCAGGACCAGCGCCACCAGGGCGAGCGTGCGAAGGCCGAGCGCCAGCCATCGCAGCAGATCGCCGCTGCCGGCCCCGGCCGTGCGGGCCTCGGCCAACGCAGGCCAACGGATCGCCGCGGGCCGCGCACGCGCAGCGAGTCCGACGCCGAGGGCCACCACGACGAGCAGCAGCAGCCAGGCCGGGGACGCGAACCCCCCGAAGCCCTGGGGCAGGGCCGCGGCGAGTGCGTCCGCCACGAGGCCGCCGAGGCCTTCGATCACCTGGCGTGCGCCCCACCCACGGCACCGGGCTCGTAGCCGCGGGGCACGTCGCGCGCGACCAGTTGGGCCGCTTCGTCCACTGCGCTTCGCACGGCGTCGGCCCCCGGGCGCGAGTGCGCTTCGGGCAGGAAACGAACCGCGTCGAGGGCGCGCAGCACGGCGGTCACGCGCTCCCAGCGGTCCTCTGCGCTCGGCGGGGCCGGCCGCGACGTGAGCTCTTCGGTGGTGTCGGTGAGCGCGGGCGTGGCGAAGCGCCTGGACACGTGCAGCCTCAGCGCTGCCGAAGCCATGTCGGCCGCGCGCACCGGGTCGCTCTCGGCGAGTTCGTAGGCGGCGGCCAGGGCGGCTTGCGCCTGGCGCCAGGCCGGAGGCTCGAGACGCGTCGTCGCGGCCGGCGCCGTTCGCGCGCGAACGCGCCGCACCAGGGCCACCAGACCGATCAGGGCGAGCGTGGCCGCGGCGCCGGCGAGGGCGGGGACCCACGGGCTCGCGCCCTCGCGCCGGGGGGCCGGTGCACGCAGCGAGAAGAAGGTGCGCTGCGTCGGCATCTCGGGCATCAGCTCCGATACCTCGAAGGGGCGTGCTGCGGCGACCACCTGGGTCGTTTCGTCCGGTCCTTCCACGTCGATCTCGCGTTCGGGCCAGACGAAGCGGCCGGTGTTGCGGGCGCGCACCTGGAAGCGGAACCGATGGACCCAGCGTTCGCGCTGCTGCTCGAGTACCGGCGTCTCGGTACGCAGCACCCAGACGCCCGCCACCGGATCGGGGGGGGCTTGCGGAGCCACGTGCCGGTCGGGCGGCGTGATCACCCCCAGTTCAATGGTGGCGGTTTCGCCGATCGCCAGGGTCGGGGGCTCGATCACCCAGGCGGCGGAGGTGCCGACCGTCGCGGTCGGGCGATCGGGTGCCGTGGCCTGGGAGCACGCCAGCGCGAATGCGACGAGCGCAAGCCCGATGGCACCGCGGCGGCTCATCCGAAGCTCCGCACCGCGGCGGCTCATCCGAAGCTCCGCACCACGGCGGCTCATCCGAAGCTCCGCGGGCGGTCGCTTCCGTGGCGCTCGAAGAAGCGCGCCAGCGCACGCAGCGGGTCCCGGTCGCTCCGCAGCGGGAGCACGTCGACGCCGTCGCCGCGCAGGCGGTGGACGAGGGCCTGGCGCCGTACTTCGCAGGCGACCTGGTAGCGGCGGCGCGCCCGCGCCGTGCCCGAGTGGAGAACGAGCGCGCGCCCCGGCACTTCGGCATCGCGGATGCGGATGCGCCCCACGCGCGGCAGGGATTCCTCGCGCGGGTCGTGGACGAGAACCGCGACCACGTCGTTCCGGCGCGCGAGCGCCACCAGGTCGGCGCGCGCGGATTGCGCGGCACCCGGCGCGGCGGCTTCGCCAAACAGGTTCTCGTCGCGGAAGTCCGAGATCAGCACGACCACCGCGCGCCGGGAGACGCCGCCGCGAATGCGTGCCAGCGGCGCCGCCAGGTCCGTCCGGCCCGCGCTGTCCGACGCGGCCGTGACCAGTGCGCGCAGGATGCGCCAGGAGTGCCCCGTGCCGCGCGCGGGCGGAATCTCCGAGCGAATCTCGTGGTCGAAGGTGAGCAGACCCACCCGATCGCCCGTGCGCACGGCCGCAGCCGTGAGCAGCGCCGCGGCGTGGGAGGCGGCCGCGGCTTTGCCCGGCCCCTCGCTGCCGAACCCCATGCTGCGCGACACGTCGAGCGCGAGGATCACGGTCTGGTCCCGCTCTTCGCGATGGTGCTTCACGTAGGGCGTGCCCGTGCGTGCCAGCGCGTTCCAGTCGATGAAGCGCACGTCGTCGCCGGGCACGTAGGGACGCGACTCGTCGAACTCGACGCCTCCGCCGCGAAAGGCGCTGCGGTAGCCGCCAGCCAGGCCGCCCGCGGCCTCGCGACGACTGCGCACCAGCAGCAGGCGAGCGGCGCGTTCGAGGTCGGCGCCGGTGAAGACGGGGGCGGCGGTCACGGCTAGGGCGTCTCGACCGCGGCGAGCAGCGCGGCGACGACCTCCTCGCGCTGCACGCCGTCGGCTTCGGCCTCGTAGCTGAGGACCAGACGGTGGCGCAGGACGTCGGGGGCCACGCGCTTGATGTCGTGGGGCGTGGCATAGCGACGGCCTTCGAGCAGGGCGCGCGCCCGCGCGGTGCGCACCAGGTAGACCGAGGCCCGCGGCGACGCGCCCACCTGCACGGAGCCGGCGGCGGGCCGCTCGTGAGGCGAGGGCAGCCGCGCACCGCCGAGGTCGCGCTCGCGCGTGGCGCGCACCAGTCGAACCGCGTAGTCCGCAACCGAGTCGGCCACGTGTACCGCCAGGGTCTCCGAGCGCAGCGTGCGGATGGCTTCGGCGTCGACCACCGGCGTGAGTTCGGGTTCGGGCGCGGCGTCGCGGGCCACGATCTCGCGCTCTTCTTCTGCGGTGGGGTAGGGCACCAGCAGCTTCAGGAGGAATCGATCGACCTGGGCTTCGGGCAGCGGGTAGGTGCCCTCGAGGTCGAGCGGGTTCTGGGTGGCCATCACCAGGAAGGGGTCCGGCAGCGGGAGGGTCTCGTCGCCGATGGTGACCTGGCGCTCTTCCATCGCTTCGAGAAGCGCCGACTGCACCTTGGCCGGTGCGCGGTTGATCTCGTCGGCCAGCACCACCGGTGCGAAGATCGGGCCCCGCCGCACGCTGAAGCGGCCCTCGTCGGGCAGGTAGACCGGCGTGCCCACCACGTCGCCCGGCAGCAGGTCGGGGGTGAACTGGATGCGGTGGAAGCCCAGGCCCAGCACGCTGGCCAGGGTGCGGACGGCAGTGGTCTTGGCGAGGCCCGGAACGCCCTCGACCAGCACGTGGCCCCCCGCGAGCAGGCCCACCAGCAGCCCCTCGACCAGACTCCGCTGGCCGACCACGACCCGGCCGATCCCCTCGGACAGCTCCTTCAGCGTCTGCTCGACGTCCGGCATCCTCGCCTCCGTGCGCGACCGCGGGTCGCGCCGGTCCACACTAGGACAGACGCCGGCACCGCCGCGGTCGTTTCGCGGAGTTAGCCCTTCCGGGGGGGCTTGGCAGGCTGCGCGGCTCGCTCGGCGATGGTCGTGGTCCGGACCCCCGGTACTTCGCGCAGCCGGTGTACGGTCACGTCGAGGCCCGGCGGCACGTCCTGGGCGAGCAGCACCTCGAGCGGCCAATCGCCGCCCTTGGCGAATACGTCGGGGCGCACGGCGGCGAGCGCGGCCCGCGGCGTGGCTTCACGGAAGGTGGTCACCCAGTCCACGCACGACAGCGCCGCCAGCACCTCGGCGCGTTGGCGGGCAGGCACCAGCGGCCGCGTGGGGCCCTTCAGGCGGCGCACCGTGGCGTCGGTGTTGATGGCCACGATCAGCCGGTCGCCCAGGGACCGCGCCTCTTCGAGGCTTCGCACATGGCCCACGTGCAGCAGGTCGAAGCAGCCGCTGGTGAACACCACGCGTTCGCCGCGGCGCTGCGCCCGGCGCACGGCCTTGGCCGCGAGTTCGCGCGAGAGCACCTGGTCGCGCGCCCGGGCGAGGCGCTTGCGGCGGGCCACTAGGAGTCCACCCGGACCGGCGTCTGCCCCACGCGGTCGGGCCCGGCCGGAATCAGGATCGAGTGGATGCGTTTGAGACCGCCCCACAAGAAGCTGGGGATGTCCTCCAGCACGAAGCTCGCGGGGCCGCTGACCAGCGACTTGACCGGGATCAGGCGGGCGGTGGGCTCCGCCCAGGGCCCCGAGAGCCCGTAGTAGGCGCCGATCAGGTTGCCGTTCTCCCCGAGGATCACGCGGTTCAGCACGGGTACGTAGTCGATCACCGAGTCGAGGGCCGGAAAGAACAGGACGCCCAGCACGCCCTCTACGGCGTGCGGCTTCTCGACCGCGAGGCGCCCGGTAGCCAGCATGCGTGCGGACGGGCCCTCGATCTCGATGCGCTCGGTGGAGAACCAGCCCTCGCGAAGCACGGCCTCGGCTTCGGCGCGCTCGTAGTGGATCTCCTCGAGATCGCTGATCGGCGAGAACGGCGAGTCCGCGACGAGTAGCGCCATCACGATCGGCATCTCCCGCGCCACGCGCCCGTGGCGTGCGCGCAAGCGCAGGGTTCCGTCGGCCTTTGCGAGCGGCGAGCGCGCGCGCAGCAGCTCGCCCTGGAAGGTCGCCTCGCCCGCCAGGGTGCCCGAGAGCCGGCCCGGATCGCGCGCCCGCATGGCCGAAGCGAAGGCGGTCACGTCGAGGTCGGCTCCTCGCAGCGAGGCCTCGTAGGACAGGCGCGTCGGCCGGGAGAGATCGATCGCCACTTCCCCCTCGATCACGCCGCTTGGCGCGAGGTCGAGGTCCACCTGGGACAGGCGCAGCGTTCCCTGGCGCAGCTCGAAGCCGCCGCGGGCGCCGAGCACACGCCAGCCGCCCAGCCGGAACGCGTTCCAATCGAAGCGACCGCGGGCCCAGGGCTCGCTGGGTGGGACGAGTGCAACCGGCTCGAAGGGCGAACCCAGCGCCAGGCGGAAGGTGACGTCGCCCGCGTCGCGGGTCGTGGGGTCGGTGATGCGGGCGTCCCCCGAGAGCGCGACGCCGGCCCAGACCCCGTGGCGCAAGGTGATCTCGAGACCGCCCCCCGCTTCGTAGGGTCGCAGCGACGCGTCGAGCTGTTCGATGCCGCACAGCAGCTCCGGATGCGAGATCCAATCGGCCTCGACCGCCAGCTCGTTCCAGCCGGGAACCTTCGGCTCCTTGCGGTGCGAGCGCATCCAGGCGAGCAGCTCCCGGGCGCCCGGGATGCGTCCACCCTCGGCGGGCCTTCGGCAGCGGAGCTCGTCGAGCCCGCGCAGATGGGCCAGCCCCGTGATCTCGCCACTCGTACGCGGAAACGGCTTGCCGTGACGCCGGCCCCGGAGTCCCTCGACCGCGAGCCGGTCGCCGTCGTAGCGGAGCGTGGCGCTCCCGGCTTCGAGCCGGTCGTCTTCGCCGAGCGCGACGTCCAGATCACTCAGGGCCAGCTCGATTCGGAGGTCTCCCGGGCGGGCCAACGGTCCGCGACGTCCGATTCGCGACCAGCCGTCCACGGTGGTGTCGATCTCGATCTCGAGCCGATCGACATGCCCTCGCTCGACGCGTTCGAGCAGCTCGGTCGCGGCGGGGGGAAGCGGCATCGGCAGCCGTTCCACCAGCGACGCCAGTTCGATCTCCTCGGTCTGGAGTGCCAACGCGAGCGGCGCCTTGCCGCCGCCGGAGCCGAGGCGCCCTTCGAAGCGAAGCGGCGCGCCCCCGTCGGTGAGGACCCCGTCGCGCACGCGGAGCCCCCCCGCTTCCGCGAGCAGTACGCCCGAGAGCGTGGGTCGCGCCAGGGCGAACGCCTGCGGCGGTGCGGCCGCACCGGCACCGGGCAGCCTGCCCGCGATGTGCTCGCCCTCGAGCGCCAGTTCGAAGCGGTCCGGCCCCTCGGCCGGGGCGGACCAGTCGATCCGGCCCGAGAGCGAACCCTGGGCCGGCAGCGGCAGGTCGCCGCGAATCGCCCGGGGTAGCGTGGCCAGATCGATCGCGGCCAGGTCTACGACCATGCGCGTGGTCCCGGGTGCGGCGCGGCCCTCGAGGCGAATGCCGGCGCGGCCGGAGCCGATGCGTGCTTCGAACGCGAAGCGCCCCTCGGGCCGCATGCGGCTGCGGGTGGCGTCCCCGGCGATGCCGGCCAGCAAGAGCTCCCGGCTGCCGTCGGGGCCTTCGGCCCACAAGGAGGTCTCTTCCAGGACGACCCGTCGCACGGGCCCCGCGGCCAGCGCCTGGGCCAGGGTCTCGAAGGTCTCGAGCACGGGCGGGCTGTCCGGCGGCGGCGTCGGAACCGAGACGTCCGCATCCCGAGCCACGAAGCGGTCGAGCACCAGGCGGCCCGTCACCAGGGCAAGCGGGTCGAGCCAGCCCTCGATCTGGCCGGCTTCCAGGTGCGTGCCCCCCTCGGTCGGCCCCAACGAGGCGCCATCGGCGACCAGGCGGATCCCACCGCGCAGCCCGAGTCGGACCCGGTCGAGCCGCACCGGCGCGTCCACGGCGAGGGCCAGCTGGCGCTCGAGCTCGGCGCGCGCCCAGCCCGGCGCGTGGCGGGCGCTCCAGACGAAACCGCCCAGGGTGGCCGCCACGAACAGCACCAGACCCATCGCGATGACCACGAGGCTGCGCTGCAAGGGACCCCCAGGAGACGAAGCGTCTCTCCATGCCCTTCCGGGCGCTCCAGCGGCTGGAGCACCTGGTCCGCGTGGCATCGGCGGAGGGATGCCCGGGATCGACACCGCGCGCCGGGCTCGTGAGCCCCGGTGCAGCGATTGCCCCCCGGACCGCCGCGCTGCAGGAGATGGGCACCCAGAGTCTCCCGGACCCAGGCCGAGCGGGCTACTCCCCGGGGCCTCCGGCGTGGGACGGCCTTCATCTTGGCCCGATACGGGCCTCGAAGGCGTCCGGGGTTGCCGGTCGCCGAAGCGTAATGAGGGCTCGTTTTGGGGTCAGCACCACGCGCCTGTCGCCGCACCCCCGCGGGATAGAAGGGGAAGATGCCGCCGCCGGGCCGGCAGGGCGGGTGCATGCAAGCCGCGATTATTCCTCAAGAAATCCGGTGTGAGGACGAAACGCAACCTCGAACGGAGCGCCCACTGCTCCCGGATTTCGAGGACCGCGCAGTGACCCACAGCAACGGCCATTTTCCCAATCGCGTACGCGAGCTCCGAGAGCATCGCCTGATGACCCAGGCGCAGCTGGCCCGCAAGGCCAAGGTCGCCCTCCGCACGATCCACAGTGTCGAGAAGGGCATGAACTGTCGGATGGACACCAAGCGAAAGATCCTCCTCGCGCTCGGAATGCGTTTCGAGGACAAGGACCAGGTCTTTCCGCCCCTCCACCGCAGCACGCTCTCGTTCGGCAGCGATCCCTTCGGCACGCCGCAGTAGATCGCGCCCGCGCCGCACCCCCGCCCGACGGGGAGGCCCCTTCCGGTAAGATGAACCGGATTGGTGCGTATCGGCACCGCAGGGGGCCACCATTCCCGACCGCGGAACGCTCCTCCAGGACGTCGCGGGCATCGTCTCGCGCTCCCACGATCTCGACGAGACGCTCACGAACGTCGTCGAGCTGGTGGGCAAGCGCCTCGATGCCGACGTCTGCTCGATCTACCTGACCGAGACGGACCTGCGCCACCTGGCGCTGCGTGCCACCGTCGGTCTGGATCGTGCGGCGGTGGGCCGTGTTCGCCTCGGGTTCGGCGAGGGTCTGGTGGGCCACGTGGCCGCGAGCCGCGAGCCGATGGCCTTCGTCGACGCCGACGAGCACCCCGCCTACCGCTACTTCCCGGAGACGGGCGAGGAGCGGTATCACTCGCTGATGGCCGCGCCGCTCCAGGTGGGCGCGCTGTCGAGCATGAACGGGCTCTCGATCGGTGTGCTGGTCGTACAGACCGTGGCGCGCCGCGAGTTCTCCGAGCAGGACCTGGCCTTGCTGACCACGTGCGCCCAGGTGATCGCGCCCGTGGTGATGAACTCGCAGCTGCTGGCCCTGGTCTCGCAAAGCCCGGGCGACCGCGAGCGGATCGTCGCCGAGCTCGGCGAGTCGGGTGCGGCGCGGTCCCTGCCCAGCACGGAGCCCCAGCCCAACCGCGAGGTCCGCGGGCACGCGACCTCGCGCGGCATCGCCATCGGACAGATCTACTTCCTCGAGGACGCGATCGACTTCGACGACGTGGACTACGTGCCCCATCCCGACGTCGAAGAAGAGCGACGCGACCTGGCCGGGGCCCTCGATGCCGCTCGCCGCGAGCTTCAGCGCCTGCGGGACGACGTGGGCGACCGGTTCGGCCCCGACTTTGCCGCGGTCTTCAACACCCACGTGCAGATCCTCGAGGACAAGGGATTGGTGGCGAAGCTCCAGACCCGACTCGACGAGTGCGGCAGCGCCCTGGCCGCCATCCGGCAGGTGCTGGGCGAGTACGCCCAGATGTTCGCCTCGATCGAGGACCCGTTCTTCCGCGAGCGCGGGAGCGACGTGGAGGACGTCGGCCAGCGGGTGGCCGCCAAGCTACTGGGCGTGCGCGACGAGAACGTCTCGCTCTCCGAGGGCGCGGTGGTGGTGGCGTCGAACCTTCAGCCCGCGCACTTCGCGTTGCTCGAGACCGAGAAGGTCGGGGCGATCGTGTCCGAGCACGGCGGGCCGACCTCGCACGGCGCGATCTTCGCGCGCGCGCTCGAGATTCCGGCGGTGACCGGCGCCAAGGGCATCCTGGACGCGGCGCACGCCGGCGACGAGGCGATCGTCGACGGTGAGAGCGGGGTCGTGTACCTGGCCCCGGACGACGTGCTGCGGGGCGAGTACCAGCAGGCCCAGCATCGCGCGGCCCTGGCCGTGGAGCACCTCGACGCGCTGGCTTCACGACCGGCCGAGACCCGGGACGGTCGGCGCATCCTGCTCACCGCCAACGTGGGGCTCTTGTCGGACCTGCCGCTGGTCGAGCGCCACGGAGCCGAGGGCATCGGCCTGTTCCGGACCGAGCTGCTCGCGTTGGTGCACCGCGGCTTCCCGAGCGAAGAGGAGCAGCAGCAGCTCTACACCCATGTGGCCCAGGCGATGGCGCCGCGGCCCGTGACGATCCGTACCCTCGACCTCGGCGGCGACAAGGCGATCCCCCAGCTGGGGCTGGGGCACGAGGAGAACCCGCAGCTCGGCTGGCGTTCGATCCGGCTGTCGCTTTCTCACGTTCGCGCCTTTCGCGAACAGCTGCGCGCGATCCTGCGCGCGAGTGCCGGGACCAAGGTGCGCCTGCTGATCCCCATGATCTCGTGCATGGAAGAGCTCTGGCAGGTGCGCGAGATCCTCGACGAGACGCGGCGCGACCTGGCGCGCACCGGCTGGCGCTTCGACCCCCACCTGCCCGTCGGGGCGATGATCGAGGTGCCCTCTTCCGCGCTGATCGCCGAAGCCCTGGCGCGCGAGTGTGACTTCTTCAGCATCGGCACCAACGACCTCACGCAGTACACGCTCGCCGTCGACCGCGGCAACGAGCGCGTGGGCCATCTCTACGACTCGCTCCACCCGGGGGTGCTGGCGCTGATCGACCAGACGGTGCGCGGCGCGCGCAAGGCCGGCATTCCCGTATCGATCTGCGGCGAGATGGCGAGCCGGCCGCTGGCGGTCCCGATCCTGGTGGGCCTCGGCATCGGCGAACTCTCGGGCGTCGCGTCGAGCGTTCCGGTGGTGAAGGAGATCGTGCGCGCGCTCGATACCGGCGAGGCGGCCGAGGACGCGCGCCGGGCGCTCCAGGCGTCGAGTACCCGAGAGGTCCACGCCATCGGTGCCGCGCGCCTGCGCGAGAGCGGCCTGCTCGACCACCCCGACATCGGCGAGTGGCTGCGCCGCAAGGTCGGCGAAGACCGCGAACCCCACGCGTCCGACTGACCTCGAGGCGACCCGGCCCCGGCGCTAGACGGAGATCTCCACGAGCAGTGCGTCGTGGTCGCTGCCCACGTCGAAGGTCCGCGTGCGGTGGACGGTGAAGCCCGGGACGAGCACGTGGTCGATGCGCAGCAGGCGCGGCCAGCCCGGCAGCGGTCCCCAGGTTCGCGGCGGGCGGTCCCCCTCGCGGTCGGCGTGGCTACGCGCGGCATCGTCGAGGTCGGTGGCGAGTCTTCGGTAGGCGGGCCAGGACGGTGTGGCGTTGAAGTCGCCGAGCAGGATGCGTCTCCCCGCGCCCTCGGTGCGGCGGTAGTGATCGAGCGCTGCCACCTGATCGCGCCTCCGGCCGAAGGCAGTCCAGGGGGTCGGCGTGTGGGGCGCCTGGAGGTGGACGTTCACGACTTCCAGCGGCTCGGCGAGGCTCGGCCAGTCTCCTGGGCGCAGGGTGGCGACGCGTGCGTCGCGGTGGCGCAGGGGCAGGCGACTCACCTCGCCGGGATGGCGCAGCGCCAGGCCCATGCCATCGTGATCGGTCTGCGGCTCCAGCTTGCCGTGGGGGAGCGCGGCCGAGAGTACCGCGGCCTGGTCCGGGGCCAGCTCCTGACAAGCCAGCACGTCCACGCGCTGCTCCTCGACGATGCGGGCCAGCAACGCGCCGTCGCCGCGGCCGTTCAGGAGATTCGCGGTGAGCAGGCGCAGGCGGCGGTCGCTCATGATGCCGAGGAGTCGTCTCCCAGTCTTTCCGTCCCCGCCCGGCCCCCGTCGAGCTCGCGTTCGAGCCCCTGGTGGAGCGCCTCGAGGATGAGGTCGAGTTCGGCCCGGAGCTTCTCGAGCTCGGGCTCCCCGAGGCTCTTCGGCACGTGGAAGGCTTCGCCGTAGTGGATGCGGACCCGGGCGAAGGGCAGCGGCATCGCGGTCCGATCCCAGCTGCCCAGGCGGTGGACCGGCCTCGCCGCGAAGCCCACCGGCACGATCCGAACCCCGGTTGCCGCGGCGGCGGCGATCACGCCGGGCTTGGCCCTGCGGGCGGGTCCTCGGGGGCCGTCGGGAAGGATCGCCACGACGTCGCCGTCTCCCAGTCGCCGGATCATCTCGCGAAGAAGCGACGTGGCGCCGCGCGAAGACGAGCCCCGCAGACTCTCGGCAAAGCCCAGACGATCGAGCAGCGCCACCACCTGGTCGCCATCGCGGCTGCGGCTCACGGGGATCGCGAGCCCGGTGTCGCGGAAGACGTGGCCCGCGATCAGGATGCTCTGGTGCCAGGTGGCCGCGAGGAACGGCGTGCCCTGGGTGTAGGGATCGACGCCCGTTCGCCGCACGCGCCAGGTCGCGCCGAGCAGACGCAGGACCACGGCGCCGAGCCAGCTGAGCAGGCCGATGCGCGCGCGATAGCGCCAGGAGTCGCGACGGACCGCCACGGCAGGCAACGTTAGCAACCGGTGAGAAACGGCCGGGGAGGGTTCGGCTCGTGCAAGCCAGGCCCCAGCCGGCGCGCGCCCGTGCATGTGGTAACCGTGGGTCCGGTGGCGACTTCCCTCTCCGTCCAGCTGGCGCGGCGCTATACGGCGCTCGGGGGTGTGTCCCTCCTGCTCGGTGGCCTCGAGGCGCTCGCGCTTCGCGTGCAGCTCATGCAGCCCGGGATGGCGTGGTTCGAAGGCGCGGCCTTCCCGGGCCTGCTGCTTCTGCACGCCTTCACGATGGTGCTGCTCGCGCTGGTCCCGCTCCAGCTCGCCCTGGTGTTCTTCTGGATGCCGCGTGCGTGCGGGCTCGACGCGCCCGGCGGCGCGGGCCTGGCGACGGCCGGCTTCTGGCTGCACCTCGCCGGCGCCGTGGTGACCCACGTGGTCGTGATCGCGGGCGTCACCTTGGGTTGGGGCAGCGAGGCGTTGCCCGCACCGATCTGGCTCGGTGGTCTCGACGCATCGGGCATTCCTCCCTTCCACCTGCGCGATCCCCTGGTGCCGGGGCTGCTGCTCGTGTCACTCGGCATCGCCAGCGCCTCCGCATCGGTGCTGCTCACGGTCCGGCCCGGGGCGGGCCGCAGCCCGCTGGCGGTCACCGCCGTGGCTACGGCACTGCTCTGGCTGCCCGTCTTCGCGACCACCGCCGCGAGTCTCGCCGGCGCCATCGGCCGCGACCTGTCGGGACTGGCCCAGGGCGTCGGGCACCCGCACTGGTGGCGCGTGTTCGCGCTGTTCGAGATGCCGGGTGCGTGGGGCCTGGTGCTTCCGTCGCTCGGTGTCGCAGTCCACGCCGTGCGCCCGCCCGGGGGTCGCGCGGGCGAGCCGCCGGTGGTCGGCTTCGCGGTGTTCGGCGTGCTGCTGTTCGGGCTGGCGGGGGTCGCAGGGCTGCTCGGCGTGCGGGGCTACGGGCAGGTGCACCGGCTGCACCTGCTCTTCTTCGCGGCCAGCCTGTTCGCGCTCTTTGCGGGGTACTACCGCGCCTGGCCGGGCATCGCGGGGCGTGAGCCGGACCCGCGCCTGGGTCGAACGCACCTGTTGCTCCAGATCCTCGGCGCGCTCGGCATGCTGGTCCCGATGGCCTGGCTCGCCGTGCAGGGGGCGCCGCGGCGCATTCCGGTGGTGCCGCCGGGCATGGCCTCGGAGCTGGCCCACATGACGGTTTCGCTCGCGGCCTTCGCGTTGGGGGGCGCGGCGCTCGGGGGCATCGCGGTGCTCTTGCGCGCGCCTCGTCGCTAGCGCCCGCGCGAGTTTCGCGCATCCCGCTCGGGCGGCTCCGCCGGCCGCGCCCGACGTCAGACGACGATGTTGACGAGCCGGCCGGGTACCACGATCACGCGCCGCGGCTCGGCGTCGCCGACGTGTCGGCGTACGTTCTCGTCGGCCAGCGCGGCTTCGCGCACGTGCGCCTCTTCGGCGTCCTTGGCGACGGTGACCTCGCCGCGTCGCTTGCCGTTGACCTGCACGGCCAAGGTCACCGTGTCTTCTTCGAGCAGGTCCTCGGCCGCCTCGGGCCAGGGCTCCCAGGCAAGCGAGGCCTCGTGCCCGAGGCCGCGCCAGAGGTCTTCGGCCAGGTGGGGCGCGAAAGGTGCCAGCAGCTTCAGGAAGGACTCCGCATGGGTGCGCGCCACGTCGCCCTCGCGGCCGATGTCGCGGCACCAGACCATGAGCTTGGCGATGGCCGTGTTGGGCTGCATCTGTTCGAGGTCGGCCGTCACGCCGGCGACCGTGCGCGCGGTGAGCCGCTGCTGCGCCTCGTTGCCGTCGCCGTCGGCGAGCACCCCGTTGGCCAGCAGCCGGTGTGCGCGCTGGAGGAACCGGTAGCAGCCCGGAATGCCGTCCGTGGACCACGGCGCCCCCTTCTCGAGCGGGCCCATGAAGAGTTCGTAGAGCCGCATGGCGTCGGCGCCGAACTCTTCGAGGACTTCGTCGGGAGAGACCACGTTGCCGCGGCTCTTCGACATCTTCTCGGTCACCTCCTCGAGCGGGAGGTCGTCGAGGGTCGGATGCAGGGGCGTCCCATCCGAATCGAAGCGCACGTCGCGTTGGTGCAGGTAGCGGGCCTTCACTTCCTGGCCGGTGCCGACCGCCATGGACTGCTCGCCCTCGACCCGCACCGCAGAGGCCGGGAACGCCTGGGCCGTGGCGTCGGGGTCGTCCGACAGGTTGTCGTCGTAGTAGCGGTAGCTCGCGCCCAGGATCATGCCCGGGTTCAGGAGCTTCTGGAACGGTTCCTTCGTGTGCACGAGCCCCACGTCGTAGAGCACCTTGTGCCAGAACCGCGCGTAGAGCAGGTGGAGCACGGCGTGCTCGGCGCCGCCCACGTACAGGTCCACGGGCATCCAGTAGCGCTCGGCTTCCTGCGAGAACGGCAGCTCGGTGTTGTGCGGATCGCAGAAGCGCAGGTAGTACCAGCAGCTCCCAGCCCACTGGGGCATGGTGTTCGCATCGCGGCGCGCCGGTGCGCCCGTCTCGGGGTCGGTCGTCTCGATCCACTCGGGGACGCGCGACAGCGGGGTCTCGAACTCTCCCGAGGGCTTGTAGTCTTCGAGTTCGGGCAGCAGCACGGGCAGGTCCGACTCCGGCACCAGCCGTGTCGAGCCGTCCTCCAGGTGGATCACCGGGAAGGGTTCGCCCCAGTAGCGCTGGCGGCTGAACAGCCAGTCCCGAAGCTTGTAGGTGACGGCGGCCTCGCCGTGCCGGCCCTCCACCAGGAAGTCGATCATGGCTTTCTTGGCGGCGCCGGTCTCGAGGCCGTCGAGGAAGCCCGAGTTCACGCAGGTGCCCGGCCCGATGTAGGCGGCGTCTTCGACGTTGCCGCCCGACACCACCTCCACCACCGGGAGATCGTGCTGCCGGGCGAAGGCCCAGTCGCGGTCGTCGTGCCCCGGCACCGCCATGATGGCCCCGGTGCCGTAGCTCGCGAGCACGTAGTCGGCGATCCAGATGGGGATGCGTTCGCCGTTGGCGGGGTTGGTGGCCACGGCGCCGGTGTCGACGCCGGTCTTGCGGTCGGTGTCGGCCACGCGCGAGCGCTCGCTCATGCGTGCTGCGGCCGCCACGTAGGCGCCCACGCGTTCGCGCGCCTCGGGCGTGGTGATGCGTTCGACCAGCGGATGCTCCGGTGCGAGCACCATGTAGGTGGCACCGAACAGCGTGTCCGGCCGGGTCGTGAAGACCTCGACCCGGACCTCCGGGTCCGCAGGCACGGCGAAGTGGATGCGTGCGCCTTCGGAGCGGCCGATCCACTCGCGCTGCATCTTGACGATCGCTTCGGGCCAGTCGAGCCCCTCGAGGTCTTCGAGCAGCCGCTCGGCGTAGTCCGTGATGCGGAGCATCCACTGCCGCATGGGCAGGCGCTCGACGGGGTGGCCGCCGCGCTCGCTCTTTCCGTCGATCACCTCTTCGTTGGCCAACACCGTGCCGAGGGCCGGGCACCAGTTCACCGGCACCTCGGCCTCGTACGCGAGCCCCTGCTCGTGCAGCTTGCGAAAGATCCACTGCGTGAACTTCACGTAGCCGGGCGAGGTGGTGTCGATCTCGCGCGACCAGTCGTAGGAGAGGCCCAGCGCCTGCAACTGCCGGCGGTAGTTGTCGATGTTCGCCGCGGTGGTCACGCGCGGATGCGTGCCAGTCTGCACCGCGTATTGTTCGGCCGGCAGGCCGAACGCGTCCCACCCCATGGGGTGGAGCACGTTGAAGCCGCGCATGCGCTTGTAGCGCGCGACCACGTCGGTGCTGATGTAGCCCTTGGGGTGGCCCACGTGCAGGCCTTCTCCCGACGGGTACGGGAACATGTCCAGCACGTAGTACTTGGGCATCGAGAAGTCGTCGCGTGCGCGGAACGTCTCGTTCTCGCGCCAGTAGGTCTGCCAGCGCGGCTCGATGGCCTTGGGGTCGTACGTCATCGCGCGGAGGGTGCCCGCTCGTTCGGGCTACCGCTACCCTGCCGCCGGCCGCACCCGCTCGTGTCCGACCCGCTAGTGTCGGGGTGTGACCGAGGGCGCTGCGACTCCCGGCCGACCCGAGCTCTTCGTCATCTCCGATGGCACGGGCGAGACCGCTGCGGCGGCGGTGCGGGCGGCCATGAGCCAGTTCTCCACACGCTGGCGGCTGCGCACCTTCGGTGAGGTGCGCCACGCCTCCCAGATCCGCCGGGTGTTGGCTGCCGCTGCGGCCTCCCGGTCCCTGGTGGTCTTCACGCTCGTGGACGACCCGCTCACCCAGGTGCTGCGCGACGAGGCGGCCGCGAGGCAGGTGCCCGTGGTGGACCTGCTGGGGCCGCTGATCCAGCACGCCGCGGGCCACTTCGACCTGGCCCCGGAGAACCGACCCGGGGTTCTGCACGGCTTCACCGACGAGTACTTCCGGCGGGTCGAGGCGGTGGAGTTCGCCGTGCGCCACGACGACGGCGCCAATCTGCACACACTGCACCAGGCCGACCTGGTGCTCACCGGGGTCTCACGCACGTCGAAGACGCCGCTCTCGATGTACCTGGCCCAGCGCGGCTACAAGACCGGCAACGTGCCGCTGGTGCCGGGCATCGACCCCCCGCGTCAGCTGTTGGAGATGTCGCCCGAGAAGGTGTTCGGTCTGGTGGTCGACTCGAGCACGCTGATCGGGATCCGCCGGGAGCGGCTCCAACACCTGCAGGCGCCGCCGCGCCTGTCCTACGCCGACGAAGAGGCCGTTCGCGACGAGCTTCGGCGAGCCCGGCGCCTGTTTCGCGCGCAGCGCTGGCGGGCGGTGGACATCACCGGCCGTGCCGTCGAGGAGAACGCCTCGCGCATCGTCGAACTCTACGAGCGCACCTAGGCGCGCGAAGCGCGCCCGAGGGTACGGGGCAAATCGGCGCTCCCCGGCCCGTGCCGGGCCGGGGAGCGCCGCTGCTACTCGCCGCGCGCCTGGGCCTCGAGGGCCGCCTTGCGCTCGAGGTCCTGCTCGAGCAGCGCCGTCGCGAACTTGGGCTTGATGATCGAGTAGAACGCCGGGACGATCGTGACGGCCCCGATCATGTTGATCACCATCAGGATCACCAGCAGCTGCGCCATCTCGGCCTGGAAGCGCAGGCTCGAGAAGCTCCAGAGGGCGATGCCGCCCACGATGGTGGAGGCCGTGAAGGTCACGGCCATGCCCGTGGTGCTCACCGTGCGGCGCACCGCCTCGTCGATGTCGCCGCCGGTCTCGGCGACCTCCTGCCGGATGCGGTCCACGATGTAGATGGCGTAGTCCACGCCGATTCCCACCCCGACCGACTGCACCGGCAGCGTGTTGATGTTGAGCCCGACGCCCTTGAGCGCCATGTACGCCAACGAGAGCATGGTGGCCGTGCCCAGCTGGATCACGATGATCGTGCCGCTCCAGAGCGAGCGGTAGGTGAGCGTCTGGAGGACGTAGATCACCAGCAGGATCAGCGAGATGTTGGCGACGTGGCCGCGCTCGACCTCGTCGTTGATGGCCGCCAGGATGCCCATGATGCCGCCCGCCAGCACGAACTGGACGCCGCGCGTCCAGGAGTTCGTCGGCTGGTACTTCGGCACACCATCGACCGCCTTCATGTCGTGGACGATCAGGTTCTTGGTGTGGGTGGCGACCGCCCGGATGCCGAGTTCTTCGCTCTCCCACCAGGCATGGACGTCCGAGGCATCCCACTCTTCCAGGTCGTCGGGCCAGGCGAAGTACTCGCCATCCTCGACCGAGTAGAGTGCGTCCTCGTAGTCGCTCATGGCGCCGTCGGCGAAGTCTTCGAGCCAGTCGGGCATGGGACCGCCGTTGGTCGGCTCGATGGTCAGGCGCTCGTAGTCGCCGTCCTTGTCGCGGATCGCCACGCGCAGGGTGTGGTTCCGCGGCGGCAGCATCGGCCCGATCATGTAGTAGAAGGCGTCGGTCAGGCCGTCCTTGGTGAACAGCCCGTCGTCCGGTCCGGCCTTGTCCATGTCGAGCCGGATGTTCACCTCGCCGATCGGGTTGCGCTTGATGAACTCCTTGGCCGCCGCGACCGCCAGCATGATCGTGTCTCCCTTATGGTCGGGATAGAAGAACGCGATGTTCGCCTTGCGGTTGTCGTCGGTCGTGAACGGACGCAGGAAGCCTGGCGGTCCGTTCGTCTTGAGCTGGAACAGGGTGTTGCGCACGGTGCCCGAGTCCGACGGGATGAAGTACCACTTCGGATCGCCGTAGTGGTTCTGCCGCCAGTAGGCGCGGATGATCGGAACGATCGAGAACGGGAAGCGCATGGTGGTGTTCGCTTCCATCCAGCGCTCGAACTCCTCCATGCGTCGGATCGGCTCGGGGTCGGCCGTCGCGTTCTCGCGGTCGCCGTCGGCGTAGACCACGAACGAGTCCACGCCGCCGAATTTCTCGGCCACTTGCGCCGTGGCCACGTTGAACTCGTGATCGGGCCAGAGCAGGAACGACCCGGGGTTGGCCTCGCCGATCTTCGTCTGCGTGAACGTGATGTAGGTCGAGATCACCAGCAGGATCACCGCCGAACCCGCGACCACGTTGCGCCCCACAGGGTCGGTGACGATGCGTCCCAGCCGGTTCATCAGGCGCACCATGAAGCCCGGCAGGTAGTGCTCCGGTTCATGGGGCGGCGGCAGGTAACAGATCATGATCGGGTGGAGGATCTCCACCGTGAACAGGATCGTGAACACCCAGAAGGCGCCGAAGATCGCCAGGTCGCGCATCTGTGGGATCGAGGTGATCAGGATGACGAGCAACCCGAGGAAGTCGGTGACGATGCCGAGGGTCCCCGGGATGATGAGCTCGGCCATCGCGACCGTGGCCGCCTCGATCTTTGCGCGCTCCTCGTCGTTGTCGAGCTGTGGCATCAGCTGCTCGTAGTCTTCGAAGAAGCGCTCGGCCATCTGGACGGTGTGGGAGACCGCCCGGGCGGTGATGATCATCGGGATCACCAGCACCAGCGGGTCGAACGTGATCCCGACCCAGCCGGTGAAGCCCAGGCCCCAGAGCGCCGTGGCGATGGCCGCGATGAACGGGATCAGCACGCCGTGCAGGCGGCGGAAGTAGATGAGCAGCAGGGTGAAGGTCATCAGCACGGTGAGGAACACGAACAGCCCGATCTCGAAGGCGTGCGTGATGATCCAGCCCGTCATGATCGGGCCACCGGTGATGTAGATGTTGTGCCGGTCGTCCTCTTCCGGCTCCCAGATCCAGTCGCCCTCGGTGCACTCCATGCCCCGCTCGATCTCGAGGCTTCCGCACTTCCAGCCGTTCTTGATCTTCTGGACATGGTCGAACACCGCCATGTACACCTCGCGGCTCGACAGGCGGTCGGACACGAAGTCGGCGGAGATGAACGCGCCCTGCTCGTCGCGCGACACCAGCCGGCCGAAGATGAACGGCGGGTTCTGGCGCACCACGTCGCGAATCTTCTCGGCCTGCTCGGCGGTCTCGGGCAGCTTCTTGACGAGCACGTCCGAGGTGATGGCGCCGTCCGGCTCGATGGTGACCACACGCGTGCTGCCGTGGGTCAGGGCCTGGACGCGGTCGTGGTTGACCGGGTAGGGCGGATAGGCCCGGTCGAGTTCCTTCAGCACGGCGAAGGTGTCGACCTCTTCGTCTTCGGGCCACGCGTCTTCGATCTTCTCGCGCAGTTCCTCGCGCGCTTCGGTCTGGCTGTCGTAGCCCTCGCCGTCGAGCCGGTTCGTGATCCGCCGGATCTTCTCGATCGTCTCCGGCGTAAAGACCGTGCCCTCGTTGACCGTCACCGCGATCGCGACCAAGGCCGACGAGCCGAACGTCTTGCTGAATTTGTCCTGGGCGTGGACGAACGGGTGGTCCGGGTAGAGCGCGCGCTCGCTCGCGTCGACGCGGACGATCGGACCCGGCAGCGGGAAGCCCGAGCCGGTCGCGATGGCGTTGACCGTCGGATAGAGGAATCCCAGCGTGGCCAGGATCAGGAACAGCGCGACCCAGAAGCGATGCGCGACGATGAAGCGCGCAAAGCGAAGGGTGGCGGTCTCGCGGATGTGGTGGGTCTCGGGTCGTTCGGCCATGCGCTCCTCGTCCGGATGGGGGGGAGCCGCGACGCAACGGACACGCCGACCGTCCCCGCGAGAACTGGCTCACGGGGCAGGCACCCACCGGCAAGTTATTTCCCTCGGGATCCGTGCGTCAACCCATGGTTGCAAGGCATCTTCCTTTACGGCGAGAAAAGCGCCTCCCGGGCCCGCCCCGCTCGGCCTGGAATGCGCCCGATCTCGTGCGCTGCGACGCGACGCGTCGCCCAGGGTTGCCAAGAGAGAAGGACAGCCGGCAGGTGACGTGCGATTCAGCCAGGGCCCAGCGCCCCAGGGTGTTCGTGACCCGCGATCTGCCGGGATCGGCCCTCGATCGCCTGGGCGAGGCCACCCGGATGGATCTTTGGCCCGGTGAGACCGCCCCGGACCGAGAGGCGCTCCTCGAGCGCGTTCGCGACGCCGAGGGCCTGCTCTGCCTGCTCACCGATGCCGTCGACGAGGACCTTCTGCGTGGGGCCCCCAGCCTACGGGTGGTTTCGAGCTACTCGGTGGGGGTCGATCACATCGATCTGGCGGCAGCCAGCGCCCGCGGGATCCCCGTGGGCCACACCCCCGGCGTCCTGGTCGAGACCACGGCCGACCTCGCGTTCGGGCTGCTGCTGTCGGCCGCCCGCCGGCTGGCCGAGGGGGACCGGTTCGTGCGCGACGGCGGGTGGGGGCGCGAGCCGAGTTGGTCCCCTCACCTGCTCCTCGGGACCGACGTGCACGGTGCGACGCTCGGCCTGCTGGGCCTGGGAGCCATCGGCCAGGCCATGGCGCGGCGCGCCGCGGGCTTCGGGATGCGCGTGCTCGGCTGGACCCGCAGCGGGCGTGCGGTACCCGGGGTCGAGCCCGCCGCGTTCGAGACGCTGCTGCGAGAATCGGACTTCGTGAGCCTGCACGTGGCGCTTACCGAAGACACCCGGGGTCTGATCGGCGCGCGCGAACTCGCCTGGATGCGCCCGGGCGCGATCCTGGTGAACACGGCGCGGGGCGGTGTCGTCGATGAGCCGGCCCTGGCCGCGGCGTTGCGCGGCGGAACGATCGGTGGCGCGGCACTCGACGTCTTCTCGGAGGAGCCGCTTCCCGATGCGAGCCCCCTGCACGGGGCGCCACGGCTCACCCTGGCACCGCACCTCGGAAGCGCCAGCCAGGCCACGCGCGCCCGGATGGCCGAGCTGGCCGTGGACAACCTGCTGGCGGGCCTGGCCGGCAACCCGCTCCCGCACTGCGCGAACCCCGAGTCCGACCCTGGTCCTGAGCCCGAGCCCGAAGGCTGAGCCGAGTCCCGCGCCCGAACGTCAGGCCGGGTCGCAGCGCGCCAGGAAGTCGCGCGGGGCGACGATGCGGGCGCCGTGGTGCCGCGCGCGGTCGGCCAGCTTGCGATCGGCGGTGACCAGCGCGACGCGTTCGGGCTGCTCGGACGTGCGCACACGCCGCAGCAGCCAGAGGTCGGCGTCCGGAGCGAAGACCACGCGAACCCGCGCTTCGGGCGCGGCCAGGGCGTCGGGGCCGGGGTCGCTGCCATCGAAGACCACACAGATCTCGGGCGCCGGGTCGCGTAGCTGCGCCACGCGGGTCACGACCCGCGCGCGCTGCTCTTCGCGCCACCAACCCGAGCGGTCCGACCGTTCCTGGCCGGTGAGCAGGCCCGCATGCAGCAGGTTGAACCCGTCGACGAGCCAGAGGTCGACGGCCGGCGGCTCGTGGGCCTGGTGCGGATGCGGGTCGGGCGCCACAGCCCGAGAGTAGGCAGGCTGGCCTCCCCCTGCGGCGATCGCCACGACCATCCCGAACAGGACGAACCCCGCGATGACGCTCGACGTCTGGGCGGCACCGCGCAGCGCGAGGCGCACGGAGGATCGGGGTCGGCCGGGTCGCTGGGATCTCTTCATGGAGCCCACCTTGTCGCGCGGTCGTGACAGGGCCGGTCACGCCCGTCTGCCGGGGCCGCGGTGGCCGTGACAGGCCGGTTCCCGCCTGCTTTCCTCCGGCCCGTGACGACGCTGGCGATCGGTCTGGTCCAGATGCGCTGCGGGGAAGACCCCGCGGACAACCTGGCGCGCGCCATCGCGGGCGTGGAGGACGCGGCCGCCCGCGGCGCCCGGGTCGTCTGCCTGCCCGAGCTGTTTCGCACCCCCTATCCCTGCCAGACCGAAGACCCGGCGCGTTTCGACTGGGCCGAGCCGGTGCCCGGGCCCACCACCCTTGCGTTTGCCGAGGTCGCCGCCGCCCGCGAGGTGGTGGTGCTGGTCTCGGTTTTCGAGCGGCGCGCGGCGGGCGTCTACCACAACACGCTGGTCACGCTCGATGCCGACGGTCGCGAGGCCGGGCGCTACCGCAAGATGCACATCCCCGACGACCCGCTCTACTACGAGAAGTTCTACTTCACGCCGGGCGATCTCGGGTTCGACGCCACGCGCACGCGCTACGCGACCGTCGGTGGGCTGGTGTGCTGGGACCAGTGGTTTCCCGAGGCGGCGCGGCTGGTGGCCCTGGCCGGTGCCGAGGTGCTCTTCTACCCGACCGCCATCGGTTGGCAGTTCGACGTGGGAGAAGCAGAGGACACCGCCCAGCACGACGCCTGGGAGACGGTGCAGCGCGGGCACGCGGTGGCCAACGGCCTGTTCGTGGCGGCGACCAACCGGGTCGGACACGAGGGTGGCGTGCGCTTCTACGGGCAGTCGTTCGTGGCCGATCCCTTCGGCCGCGTGCTGGCGCGGGCCTCCAGTGACCAGGAAGAGGTGCTGGTGGTTCCGTGCAACCTGGGCCTCGTGGAGCAGGTTCGCCGGGACTGGCCCTTCCTGCGCGACCGCCGCATCGACGCGTACGGCGACCTCTCCCGCCGCCTCCGCGACTAGGTGGCGCCCACGGCACCGGACGCCCCCGATGCGGCGCCCCAGGGCCTGCGCTGGCCTGCAGAGTGGGAGCCGCATGCGGCCACCTGGCTTGCCTGGCCCCACGCCGAAGACACCTGGCCCGGCCGGCTCGCCGCCGCCGAGGACGCCTTCGTCGAGATGGTGCGCGCACTCCACGGCCAGGAGCGGGTCGAGATCAGCGTGCGCGACGAGCCCGCCGAAGAAGCGGTGCGCGCGCGACTCGGCCCCCTGGTCTCGGGCTGCCGGTTCCATCGCTTTCCCACCGACGACGCCTGGGTGCGAGATCACGGGCCGCTGTTCGTTTGCGACGCGAACGGCGCGCCGTGGGTGCTCGACTTCGGCTTCGACGCCTGGGGCGGCAAGTACCCGCCGTGGGACCGCGACGATGCCATCCCCCGGCGCGTGGCCGAGGCGCTGGCGCTCCCGCGCCGGCAGCCCGGCTTCGTGCTCGAGGGGGGCTCGGTGGATGGCAACGGCGAGGGCACGGTGCTGACCACGGAGAGCTGCCTGCTGAACCCCAACCGCGAGGCGGGCCGCACTCGTGAGGGCATGGAGGCGCGTCTGGCCACGTGGCTGGGCGCCGAGCAGGTGATCTGGTTGGGCGACGGCATCGCGGGAGACGACACCGACGGCCACGTGGACGACGTGGCGCGCTTCGTCGCGCCGACCACGGTGGTGGTGGCGGTGGAGCCCGACGCCGCCGACGCGAACCACGCCGCGCTTGCGCAGGACCTGCGCATCCTGCGCGCCGCCCGCGACGCGCGCGGGCGGCGCCTCGACGTGGTCGAGCTGCCGATGCCGCCGCCGCTCCTGGTGGACGGCGGCCGCTGCCCGGCGAGCTACGCCAACTTCTACCTGGCCAACGGGCGCGTGCTGCTCCCGGTGTTCGGCGTGGCCGAGGACGCGCGCGCTGCCGCGATACTCGGCGAACTGTTGCCGGATCGCGAGGTGGCGCCGATCCCGGCCTCCGACCTGGTGGTGGGACTGGGTGCCGTGCACTGCCTCACCCAGCAGCAGCCCCTGACCTAGGGCCCGGTCCTCGTGCCCGTCCTTTGGACCCGGGCATCTCGCCCGTCTCGCGCATCACCCCCGCAGGTGACGCACGGCCCTGCAATCGTGGCGCGAAGTCCCATGCACGGCCCAAGGCGATGCTAATATGCCCCGTTCGATCCCTGGCGGGCTCATGCAGGACACGAGGAGCGATTCATGCGGCGGTGGAGTTCATGGGGTCGGGTGGCCCTGCTGGTGTTCGGTGTGTTGGCCATGGGCATGCAGTGCCCCGTCCCGGGGGCGCTCACGTTGGTCGCGCCCGCCTCGGGCCTGATCAGCGCACCCGGTGACGTCGCGGTCCAGGCGACGCTCCCGGCCGGCGCCACGAACGTCGCGGTCCGACTCGACGGCGCGGTCCAGGACCCGACCCTGTTCACCCTCTCTTCCGGGAACCTGACGGGGACGATCCCCGCCGTGACCGCCGGTCTCCACGTGATCACGGTCGAGGCCGTGGTCGACGGCCAGCTCCAGGTGGCGGGTGCGCCCTTCGACCTGCTCGACCTCGAGCCTGGCTGCGACCCGCTGAATGCGATCGAGTGTCTGCTGCCCTTCCCGTCGTCGCACTGGACCCAGGCCGACGCCACCACCTCGACCAACCTGCGAGTGTCGATCCCCAGCGCGGCCACGCCCGACTTCATCCACCTGACGGCCCTGCCGAACCTCGGCGTCGGGGAGCTCCGGGGCTTCGACACCGCGGCGCTCTCGCGCAACGACGGGTTCAGTCCCACGGCCCAGGTGATGATGCACTTCACCCTGCGGCCCAACGTCGTGAAGTCGGATGCGCCGCGCCTCGACCCGATCAATCGCCACTGGTCCGACCGCGGCCTGCAGCCGTCGAGCCCGACGCTGCTGTTCGACTTCGACACGGGCGAGCAGATCAACCACTGGATCGAGAACGATGCCCGGGCCAACTCGGCCTCCCGTACCCTCACCTTCCTGCGCCCGACCCAGAGCCTGATCCCCGGTCGCCGGTATCTGGTGGCGGTGCGAGACCTCAAGGACGATCGCGGCTTCGACATCGAGGCCGAAGCCGTCTTTCGGAACCTGCGCGATGGCGAACCCTCGGACCTCGACGCGGTGAACGAGCGGCGCGCGGCGCTCGAGCCGGTCTTCCAGCGGCTGGACGAGCTGGGTGTCGACCGCAGCACGCTGCTGCTGGCCTTCGAGTTCACGGTCCAGAGCGACGAGGCCCTCACCGCCGAGATGATCGCCATGCGCGACGCGGCCTTCTCATGGCTCGACCAGCAGGTGGCGGCAGAGACCCAGACCTTCACCGCGGCGCTCTCCGGGGTCGAGAACGACTGTTCGGTGCCCGGTACCACGCTCTGGAAGGTGGTCGAGGGCACGTTCCAGGCGCCCAACTTCCTGCAGCTCGACCCGTTCACCGACAACCGCACCGTCGCCGAGATGAACCGCGACGCGAACGACCAGCCGCTCCAGAACGGGTTCACGAACGTGCCCTATGCGCTGTCGATTCCGTGCTCGGTGTTCGACGGCGAGGGCTTCGCGCCGGCCTCGAGCGTGGTGCTCGGGCACGGCCTGTTCGGTGACGGGCCGGGGTTCGTGAAGTCGGTGGCGCCGAGCGGCAACCAGGCCCTCGACGTGGCCCTGGGCGGCGTGAACTGGATCGGCCTCTCGAACAACGAGACCGACGGCTGCAACTTCAACCTGAACGCCATCTTCCTCGACTGCTTCATCGCGCGGGTCGTGGGCGATCTCGACGACACCACGGCGCTGGCCGACCGCAAACGTCAGGGCATGCTGCATGCGCTGCTGCTGGCGCGGATGATGACCCGCGGTGCGTTCAACCTCGATCCGCTGATCCAGGGCCCGGGCGGCCAGGGCGCGCTGGCTGCCGGTACGCCCGCCGGCTACTTCGGCGTGAGCCTCGGGGGCATCATGGGCACGATGTTCGCGGCGCTCACCCCCGATGCGCAACGCATCAACGTGGACGTGCCGGGGATCAACTTCTCGTTGCTGCTGCAGCGCGCGCAGCCCTTCGTGCCGTTCCAACTGCTGCTCGACCTGTTGATCAACCCCGATCCGCTGGAGCAGATCATCGGCATCTCGCTGTCCCACGAGATCTGGGTGCGCGGCGAGCCGGCGGGCTACGTGACCCACGTGCGCGGTACGCCGCTTCCGGGCGTGCCCGGGCCCAAGGACGTGCTGATGACGGTGGCGCTCTACGACCACCAGGTGGCGAACCTCGCATCGATGATCTCGGGCTCGACCATGGGCCTCACGAGCCACGAGGGCTCGGTGCTCAAGAACATCCCCGGCCTTCCCGACAGCGCCGGCCCCCAGACGTCCGCGTTCATCGTGTACGACGCGGGTAGCTTCGACGTGAACGATCCCGTCTTCGACGAGTTCATCCCGCCGATCACCAACGAGTTCGTCCAGACGAATCGCTGCGATCCGCATCCGACCCGCGCCACCATTCCGGCGTCGCTCGACCAGCTGCAGACGTTCCTCGAGACCGGTCTGATCCAGAACTTCTGTACCGACGACGGCCTCTGCAACGGCTCGGAGCCCAACGAGATTCCGGGAGGCGCTTCCGCGCCGTGTGATCCGCTGAACTAGGGTGCCTGCGGCCCGTAAGGCGGCGCAGCGAGTTTCGTTCCCCCGCGGGATCGGCTAAAAACCGTGTCACGGCGCCCCCCAACGCCGGGGGGCTCACCCGATCCCTCGGAGGAAGACCGCCGTGGCCGAGTTGATTCGTCACGATCTCGTGATCGTGGGTGGAGGTGCCGCCGGGCTGCGCGCCGCCATCGCCGCCGTCGAGGCCGACCCCGACATCACCGTCGCGTTGGTGTCGAAGGTCTACCCGATGCGCAGCCACACCGTCTCCGCCGAGGGAGGGGCTGCGGCCGTCGCCCGCGAGGACGACTCGCTGGAGATGCACGCCTACGACACCGTCAAGGGCAGCGACTTCCTCGGCGACCAGGACGTCATCCAGTACTTCGTCGAGCAGGCGCCTCGCGAGCTCACCCAGCTCGAACACTGGGGCTGCCCGTGGAGCCGCAACGAGGACGGCACGGTGTCCACGCGCGCGTTCGGCGGCATGACCACCAAGCGCACCTGGTACGCCACCGACAAGGTGGGGTTCCACCTGCTGCACTCGCTGTTCCAGGCGTCGATGCAGTTCGACCGCATCGTCCGCTACGACGAGATCTTCGTCTCCAAGCTGCTGGTCGACGGCGGCGTCTGCCGCGGCGTGGCGGGCCTCGAGGTCCGCACCGGCGAGATGAAGGCGATCGTCGGCGGGGCCGTGATCCTCACCACCGGCGGCGCCGGCAAGGCCTGGCCCTTCACCACCAACGGCAACATCAAGACCGGCGACGGCATGGCGCTCGCGTACCGCGAGGGCGTGCCGCTCAAGGACATGGAGTTCGTTCAGTACCACCCGACCGGCCTGCCGGGCACCGGCATCCTCATCACCGAGGCCACGCGCGGTGAGGGCGGCTACCTGATCAACAGCGACGGCGAGCGCTTCCTCACCACGCGCGACTACGGCGTGGGCAGCAAGGCCGAGCTCGGGCCGCGCGACATGATCTCGCGCGCCATCGTGCAGGAGATCGCCGCTGGCCGCGGCATCGAGGGGGCGCACGGTCAGTTCGTGCATCTCGACCTCCGCCACCTGGGCGAGGAGAAGATCGACACGCGGCTGCCGTTCGTCCGCTTGCTGGGGCGCACCTACGTGGGGGTCGACCCGGTGCACGAGCCGATCCCGATCCGCCCGGTGCTGCACTACATGATGGGCGGCGTGGATACCGACATCGACGGCGCCACCGACCTGCCGGGTCTCTACGCCGCGGGCGAGGTCGCCTGCGTCAGCATGAACGGCGCCAACCGCCTGGGCAGCAACTCGCTCACCGAATGCCTGGTGTTCGGCGCGCGCAGCGGCCAGCACGCCCTCGGCTTCGTGAAGGGCAGCGACGCCGGTAGCGACGCGGCCCTCTCGGCCCAGGCCGATGAAGAGGGCGGGCGACTCGAGGCCCTGCGCGGCAAGAAGGGCAGCGAGACCATCGCCGGCCTGCGCCAGGAGCTGCACGACACCATGGAGGCCGGCATGGGCGTGTACCGCGAGCAGGGCGGCATGGCCAAGACGGTGCAGGACGTGCAGCAGCTCAAGGCGCGCTATGCGGACCTCGGGCTGGCCGACCAGAGCAAGGTGTTCAACACCGAGCTCGTGGCCGCGCTCGAGCTGCGCAACCTGCTCGACGTGGCCGAGGCCAACTCGATCGCGGGCCTCCAGCGCAAGGAGTCGCGAGGCGCACACGCCTGCAGCGACTACCCCACGCGCAACGACGCCGAGTATCTCCACCACTCGCTGGTGTACTTCAACGAAGGCGGCGAAGGCCGCTACGACAAGAAGGACGTGACGCTCGGGCGCTGGGAGCCCGAGGAGCGCAAGTACTGATGGAAGGCGAGACCAAGAAGACGTTCGTGGTGACCCGCTTCGATCCCGACCAGGACGAGGCGCCCCGCACCGACACCTACGAGATCACCGTCCAGCCCGACTGGAAGGTGCTCGACGCGCTCAACCACATCAAGGATCACGTCGACCCGACGCTGTCCCACCGCTGGTCGTGCCGCATGGCCGTGTGCGGTAGCTGTGGCATGAACGTGAACGGCGAGCCGAAGCTCACCTGCAAGGACGCGCTGTCGGACTACGGCGACACCGTCGAAGTCGCGCCGCTCGCGAACTTCCCGGTGATCCGCGACCTGGTGGTCGAGATGGAAGGCTTCATGGAGAAGTTCAAGGCAGTGAAGCCCTGGATCATGGTCGCGAAGGAGCGCGCGATCGAAGAGGGCACCTACCGCCAGTCTCCGGAAGAGCTCGACGCCTTCAAGCAGTTCAGCATGTGCATCAACTGCATGCTCTGCTACTCGGCGTGCCCGGTGGTGAGTGCCGAGCCCGACTTCCTCGGGCCCGCGGCCATCGCCCTGGGCCATCGCTACAACCAGGACTCCCGGGACGAGGGCAACGCCGAGCGCAACGAAGTCTTCCGGGACGACGGCGGCGTCTTCGCCTGCTCGTTCGCCAACGAGTGCAGCGAGGTCTGCCCGAAGAACGTGGATCCCTCGGGCGCCGTCCAGCAGGCGAAACTGCTCAACGTGATCGACTGGGCCACCGGCCTCGTCGTGTCGCGAGGAGGCAAGTAGCCGTGTCGAACGCCAGACCGCGCCTCGACGCCATGCGCCCGAGCCAGCCCGGGCCCACGCGGACCGCAGACCCCAGGCCGCCGGACAAGTTTCCGGGCCGCGGCAACTACCTGGGCTACGTGCTGTTCGGCAGCTGTGGCGTGTTCCTGCTGCTGAGTTCGATCCTGGTGCTGCGCATCGTCTGGGCCCTGGCCGCGGGCGAGGCCGCCTGGAACGACCTCATGGCGCAGTTCCAGAATCCGATCTACGTCGCCTACCACGTGCTGGCCTTCGTCGGCCTGGTGTGGTTCACGCTGCGCTTCTTCAGCCTGTTCCCGAAGACGCAGCCGGCGAAGATCGGCCCGGCGCCGCGACCGCCGGATGCCTTCTTCGCCGTGGCGCTGAACGGCGCCTTTGCCGTGGTCACGGCCGCACTGGCGGCCATCCTGTGGGGGGCGGTGCTGTGAGGGGCCTGATGCTCAAGCTCGAGCCGATCATCTGGCTGCTGTTCGGCGCCGGCATGATGGTGGGAGGCCTGTTGCTCCCCGCGATCGTGCTGGTGCTCGGGATCGCCGGGCCGCTGGGCTTCGCGCCCGCCGAAGCGCTGTCGTACGAACGCATCCATGGCCTGGCCACGAATCCGATCGGGCGGCTGGTCTGCCTGGGGGCGATCGCGCTGCCGGTCTGGGGCGGGGCACATCACCTGCGCCACGTCTGGATCGACTTCGGGGGTCTCAAGACCGACGGGCTGGTCGGCCCCGTGCTCTACGCCGTGGCGCTGGTGACCAGCGTGGCGGGCGCGGTCGCGGTCTTCCAGCTCTAGGCCCGCGTGGCGGGCCGCGTCCTCGACGGCATCCGCGTCCTCGACCTCACCCGGGTGGTCGCGGGCCCGTTCGCCACGGCAGTGCTCGCCGACCTCGGAGCCGAGGTCGTGAAGGTCGAGCGGCCGGGGACCGGCGACGACTACCGTTACGGCCCTTCGGCCAAGGGCCAGACCAGCCTCTCGTTCCAGAACGTGAACCGGGGCAAGCGCTCGATCACGCTGGACGTCCGCATCGAGGCCGGCCGAGAGCTGCTGCTGCGCCTCGCCGAGCGAGCCGACGTGCTGGTGGAGAACTTTCGCGCGGGCTTCCTGGCGCGCCACGGTCTCGGACCCGAGGTGCTCCAGGAGCGCAATCCGGGTCTGGTGGTGGCCTCGCTCTCGGGCTTCGGGCAGACCGGGCCCCGGGCGGGCGAAGGCTCGTACGACATCGTCGCCCAGGCGGCGGGGGGGTTCCTCGCCATGACCGGGGCCGAGGGCGGGCCGCCCATGCGCGGTGGCGGTGCCCTGGCCGACTACGTGGGCGGTCTCTACCTGACCGTGGGCATCCTGGCGGCGCTGCGCGACCGCGACCGGACCGGCCGGGCGCGGGTGATCGATCTGTCGAACCAGGACGCCATGTTCGCCATCACCGACTCGGCCGCGACGATCTTCTCGGGGATCGGTGCGCGGATGGAACGTGTCGGCAACCAGCACCCGTTCACCGCGCCCTACGACTGCTTCGCGACCACCGATGGCCATGTCGTGGTGGGCACCGCGTCGAACAAGCTCTTTCGAAGACTGTGCGAAGCCATCGGTCGACCCGAGCTCGGCCGGGACGAGCGCTTCAAGAATCACCGCGTGCGTGCGTCGAATCGAGCCGAGCTGAATGGTCTGATCGCGGACTGGATGGCGAGCCGGTCCTGCGAGCAGATCCTGACGGCGCTCGGCCCGAGCGGTGCCGATCTTCCCTGTGCGCGCGTGGCATCGCCCGACGAGCTGATCGACGACCCGCAGCTCGTCGCCCGCGGCATGGTCGAGCGCCATCCGCACCCCGAACTCGGCGAGGTCGTGTTCCACGGCAATCCGCTGCAGCTTTCCGGCACGGAGCCGCGGGCGCGCGCACTGTCACCCGCCCTGGGTGCCGACACCGCCGAGGTGCTGGCCGAGGCAGGGGTGGATGCGGCGGCCTTGGCGAAGCTTCGCGAAGAAGGTGTGGTCTAGGATCCCGGAATGGCCTCGTTCCCCCTCTGGTGCCGCGCCCTGCTGCTGGTCTGCGCGCTGGGCTTGGCGTCCGGCTGCGCCACCCAGCGCGTGGGCACGCTGCCCACGCCGTCCGCCTCGCTGAGCGATCAGGAGGTCGTGGACCGCCTCGCCTTTCTCGAAGAACGGCTGGAGGCGAGCCGGCGTCACGCGAGCCTGTGGCACTGGGGATGGCTCACCGCGAGTGCGGGTGGGGTCGTGGTGGGGTCCGTCCAGGCGGCCCTGGCCGACGAGTCGGGAGATCGCGCGGCGGGGATCGCGACGGCCGTGCTCGCGGTGGGGGGCATCGGGTACCTCGGCATGCTGCCCATGGACGCGCGGCTGGGCGCCGACCCCGTACGCACACTGCCCGACGACACGCGCGCGCAGCGGCTGGCCCGTCTGGATCACGCCCAGGAGACCCTTCTCGCCAACGCGCGGCGCGCCACCGTGCAGCGCGACTGGGTGACGCATGTCGCGAACGCCGCGGTCTCGCTCGCTGCCGGGGGCATCGTCTATGCGGTGGGAGACGACGCCACGCCGGCGATCACCACGACCGTGGCGGCGCTGGTCGGCGGCGAGGTGCAGTTCTGGACGGAGCCCTACGAGCCGTTTCGGGACGTCGAGGCCTATCGCAAGCGCTTCGGCATGGGAGGCCCGCAGAACGCCCAGCTGCGCGTCGTGCCGACACACCGCGGCCTGGCACTTCGACTCGACTTCTGATCGCCGGCGCCGCGACCGCGCACGGCAGGGAGGCTTCATGTCCGACGAACTGGCTCTCCTCGACGCGACCGACCAGGCGGCCCTCGTCGCCCGCGGCGAACTCCAACCGGCCGAACTGGTCGAGGCCGGCATCCGGCGCGTGGAAGCGCGCAACCCCGAGCTGAACGCGCTCATCCACTTCAGCTTCGAGCGCGCGCGCGACGAGGCCGGGAGCCGGTCGGGACCGTTTCGCGGCGTTCCCTTTGCCATGAAGGACATCGGCGGCCCCGACGCCGGGCAGCCCAACCATTGCGGCATGCGCGCCCTGCGCGATGCCGGCTTTCGTGAGTCCGAGGACGGCTACCTCACCCGGCGCTTCAAGAACGCCGGCCTCGAGATCCTGGGCCGCACCAACACGCCGGAGCTGGCACTGCTGCCCACGACCGAGTGCGAAGCCTATGGGCCGACCCGTAGCCCCTGGGACCCTGCACGCAGCGCAGGGGGCTCGAGCGGCGGCGCCGCTTCGGCCGTGGCGGCGGGCCTGGTGCCCGCGGCCCACGCGAGCGATGGCGGCGGGTCGATCCGCGGGCCCGCGAGCATGTGCGGCCTGGTGGGTCTCAAGCCCACGCGCGGTCGCAACTCGTTCGGGCCGTCCGTGGGCGAGCGCTGGAGCGGGCTCTCGGCCGAGTTCGTGGTGACGCGCACGGTTCGCGACAGCGCGGCGTTGCTCGACGTGACGGCGGGCCCCGAGCCGGGCGACCCCTACCACGCGCCGCCCGCGCCCGACGGAGGCTTCGCCGCCTGCCTGACCCGCGACCCGGGTCGCCTGCGCGTCGGTGTGCTGCGCGGGGCGGCGCGCGACATCCCCGTCGACCCAGCGGTGGTCGCGGTGGTCGATGCGACCGCGCGCGCGCTGGAGGCGCGTGGCCACCACGTGGAGGAGTCGCATCCCGAGCCGCTCGGCGACCCCGAGCACGTGGGTCACTACGTGAACGTGGTCTCGACCAACGTGGCCCGAGCCCTCGACGCCTGGGGTGCGCGCATCGGTCGACCCCTGGGCCCGAAGGACGTGGAGCCGCTCACCGGCGCGCTCGCCGAACGCGGCGCGACCGTTCCGGCGCCCGAGCTGCTGGCGACGATCGAGTACGTGCACCGGTTTGGTCGCCGCCTGGCCGCTTGGTGGCAGGGCGGATTCGATCTGCTGGTCTGCGCGACCCAGGCCGACCCGCCGCCCGAGCTCGGCGTGCTGACCTCCACGCCCGAAGAGCCCCTGCGCGCGTTCATCCGCTCGGCGCCGTATGGAGCATTCACGCTGCCCTTCAATCTGTCGGGGCAGCCGGCGATCTCGGTGCCGGGAGAGCCCGCCGAAGGGGACCGGCCGATCGGCGTCCAGCTCGTCGCGCTCCACGGGCGTGAGGATCTGCTGCTCCAGGTCGCTGGGCAGCTCGAGCAGGATCTGCCGTGGCGCGACCGAAGGCCACGCCTCCACGCGTGAAGGCCACGCCTCCACGCGTGAAGGCCTCGCCTCCACGCGTGAGGGCCCGGGAGCCGCGCGCTTAGCAGGGGTCGGACGACCGGCCTGGCAGCGTGACCCGGAATACGGTGCCGCCGCCCGGGCGGTCCTCGACGGTCGCGTCGCCGCCGTGGTGTCGCGCGATCCGGCGCACCAGCGCGAGGCCCAGTCCGACGCCCTCCGTCCCCTGCGCCGTCGCATCGCCGCCCCGGGCGAAGGGCTCGAAGATGCGCTCGCGGTCAGCGGCGTCCACGCCCGGGCCGCGGTCGGCCACCGAGAGGACGGCTCCGCCGCCGGGCCCCGCCGCGACGCGGATGTCGACCGGTGTGCCGGGGGCGTGTCGGAGCGCATTGCCGACCAGATTGCGGACCAGGTGTCGCAGGCTTCGCGGGTCCCCCGACAGCAAGGCCGGAGCCTCGCCCGAACCGTCCACGTGCACGGCCTCGCCGTGGGCGGCGGTCTCTTCAACCACGAGCGCCAGCAGATCGACGGGCTCGCCCGGCCCCGAGGCTTCCGCGGCATCCAGACGGCTCGCGAGCAGCAGCTCTTCCACGGCGTGGTCGAGTTGGGTCACGTCGCTCGCGATGCCCGCCCGAAGCTCGGCGAGCCGTTCTGCGGAGAGCCGGGCTCCGTCGGCGCCGGTGAGCAGCTCGGCCGCCACGCGCAGCCGCGCCAGCGGCGAACGCAGCTCGTGGGAGGCGCTCGCCAGCAGGGTGCGTTGCGCGGCGACCAGCGCCTCGACCCGACCCGCCATGTGGTTGAAGCGCACGGCCAGGCGCGCGACCTCGTCGCGTCCCTCGACCGGAGCGCGGGCCGAGAGCGTTCCCTCGCCCAGCGCCTCGACGCTCTGGGACACCCGCTCGAGGCGGCGCGTGATGCTCCGGGCGACGGGCCACGCGCCCGCGCCGATCGCGAGCGCCAGACCCACCAGCAGTCCGACGCCGTGGGCGGGGCTGCGCCGCTCGGCCCTCGGCGGCGGCCCCTGCCAGCGCTCGTGGTCGTGGTCGATCAGGACGAAGTGGAGCGACGCGCCCACGAAGAAGAGCGCCAGAATGCCGACGAAGCCCAGGTAGATGCGGAGGGCCAGGCGACTCACGCCGGGCCCCCTTCGCGCGCGGCCGGGTCGGGGCCGGGCTCGTGGTCCGGTTCGCGATCCTGTTGGCTTGCGAACACATAGCCGACCCCGCGTACGGTGAGGATGCGCCGGGGTCGCGCGGGGTCGTCCTCGATGGCGGCGCGCACGCGCGAGACGTGGACGTCGATACTGCGGTCGAAGGCACCGGACTCGTGCCCGCGCAGGTGCATCTGGATGGCATCGCGGCTCATCACGCGACCGGCGTGCTCGGCGAGCAGCAGGAGCAGGTCGAACTGGTGTCCCGTCATCGTGCGAGGCTCGCCGTCGAGGTGGACGGTTCGCGCGTGCGGGTCGATCGCCAGCCGACCGAATCGCAGCGAGGGCGACGCCGCGCTGCGGCCCGCGCCGGTGCGTCGCAGCAAGGCGCGGATGCGCGCCAGCAGCTCGCGTGGGTTGAAGGGCTTGGCCAGGTAGTCGTCGGCGCCCAGTTCGAGACCGACGATGCGATCGGCATCGTCGCCCCGGGCGGTCAGCATCAGGATCGGAAGCGTGGCCGCCGCTGGCCCGGCCTCACCGGAGCGGATCGCGCGGCACAGGGCGAGGCCGTCGCCATCCGGGAGCATCAGGTCGAGGACCAGCAGCGACGGCAGGCCGGCGGGCTCGCCCCGGGGCGC
>JANQOX010000009.1 GCA_028285625.1 Myxococcota bacterium | reverse complement strand
TGAACCACACGTCGCCGCCGAAGAACGCCAGGGCCGGTCCGATGCCCAACAGCCACAGGTCGGGGCGGAACAGGAAGTCCACGAACGTGCCGAACCCATCGCGCACGGTGGAAGGCCCCAGGAAGGGCAGGATCAGGTAGGGCCCCGAAGGCACCCCATAGACACCCAGGGTCTGACCGAAGTCCGACTCGTGATCGGGGATGCCCACGCGCTCGGCCGCATCGAAGAGACCGAGCATCCCGAACGTGCTGTTGAACAGGAAGCGGCCCCCCGACGCGAAAGCGCGGCGGGGCGAAAGCTGCAGCAGGTCGTTCACGAACACGACGGGCTGGGACAGGTTGCTGAAGAAGTTGCCGAAGGCGCGCCGCAGGCCCTCGGGCAGGATCCTGCCGGCGCCGCTTCCGACCGGCTCGACGACCGAGCCCATGAACACCTCGTTGAAGCGGAACACCTGGCGGTTGGTGCCCTCCCAGGGGTCGTTCTTCTCGGGGTCGGGCAACTCGTCGACCCAATGCTCGCCGACGTCTTCGAGGCCCACGAGCAGCTCGGCATCCGGGGACGCGTCCTGCGCGAACGAAGCCGTCGCGAGCAGGACCGCTGCGGCGACCGCGACGACGGCCCGCGGGATCGCTCCCCCCCAAACGCCCATGGCGACACCCACCTTGCCGATTCTAGGTGGCGGGCCCGCCGCGCGCTTGTGGCGGGTCCGACGGCGCTTCAGCGCCCGCCAGGCGCTTTTGGCCCACCCAGTCGTCCACGAACTGCCGCGCGGTGCGTCCGGAGCGCGACGAACGGTCCAGCGCCCAGCGCAGCGCCTCGGCACGAAGCTCCGGGTCCTGGGCATCGACGCCCGCGCAGGCCGCATAGTGGCGGACGATGCGCAGGTACGTGGGCTGGTCGAAGCCGAAGAACCCGAGCACCAGACCGAAGCGGTCCGACAGCGCGAGCTTCTCTTCGAGCGCCTCTCCCAGGTGAAGCTCCCCGTCTTCGTCGAGCCGCACGTCGCGATTGTCGGAGCGACGCTCGGGCAGCAGGTGCCGCCGGTTGCTCGTCGCGACGATGCATACGCCTCTCGGCCGCGCCTCGAGGGTGCCTTCGAGTGCGGCCTTGAGCTCGCGGTAGCCGACCTCTCCCTCGGAGAAAGAAAGGTCGTCGCAGAACAGCAAGAACCGCTCCGGGCGACCCCGCAGACAGCGCAACACCTCGGGCAGGTGCTCGAGATCGTCGCGCCGCACCTCCACCACGCGCAGGCCACGATCGGCGTATCGCGAGAGCAGGCCCTTGACCGCCGACGACTTGCCCGTGCCGCGTTCTCCGTAGAGCAGCACGTGGTTGCACGGCAGCCCGGCCAGCAGCTGCTCGGTGTTGCGCACCAACCGCTCGAGCGGCCGGTCCACGCCGTGCAGATCGCCCAGATCGAAGGGCTCGGGGTGGGCGATGGGCACGAGCCGGCCGGGCCCGCGGCGCGCATCGAACCGGAACGCCCGGTGGCGGTCGAAGGTCTCCTCCGACGGGGCCTGGCCCGTCCGCTCCTCGAGCAGGTCCTCGACGAGCGTGAGCACGCGTCCGAGTCGCGAGAACAGGCCGGTTGAGCGCGTCATGCCAGTCCAGTGTAGGGCCCTCTAGACTCCCCGGGTGGGGCTCGTACGCGATCCGTCCATAGGACTCTGCTCGACCTGCCGCTGGGCACGCGTGCAGCGGACCCCGCGCAGTGCGTTCTGGCGCTGCGGGCTCGCCGAGCGCGACGATCGCTACCTGCGCTACCCACCGCTGCCGATCACGGTCTGCCCCGGCCACGAGTCGGGCGAGCCCGTGTTCCGTGGCACGCCCGATCGCGAGCCGCCGCCGTCGCGGTAGCATGAGGCCGTAGGGGTCGCGGTAGCATGGGGCCGAAAAGGGAGGGTGATTCGTGCAGCGCTGGTATCTGCTCACCGCCATCGGCCGGGACCGCCCGGGCCTGGTCGCCGACCTCGCGCGGCTGGTGCTCGCCTGCGAGGCCAACCTCGAGGACTCGCGCATGGCGATCCTGGGCACCGACTTCGCGGTGATGATGCTCTGCTCGAGCGCCGACCCAGGGGCGGGCGACCAGCTCGCCGTCGGAGCCAAGCGGCTCGAACGCGACCACGGCCTCACGATCCTGCTTCGCCACCTCGAGGAAGGGCCGCGCCCCGCCGTCCCGGCGCCGGGCACCCGGCTCTACCGCGTGGAAGCGGCTGGCGAGGATCGGGCCGGCATCGTGGCCTCGATCTGTGGCGTACTCGCGGACCACGGCGTCAACATCGCCGAGCTCGCCACCCACTCCCGGCCGGGCCCGGGTGGCTCCCCCCACTACGAGATGCGGATCCGAGCCGAGCTTCCCGAGTCGCTCGATCCCCGCGCCCTGCGCGAATCGCTCGACGCCGAGGCCAACCGGCTGGTGATCGACGTCTCGCTGATGCCGATCGCAAGCGGCCCCTCGGCCTAGCCGCGTTCGGCGCCCGACGGCCCAACCGCGTTCCGCGCCCGACGGCCTAACCGCGTTCCGCGGCGTCGGCAGACGACTGGGCGCCCTCCCAGGACCGCTCGGGCAGAGGCCGCGCCACGGCCTCGAAGAACACCTCGAGAAACCGGTAGGTGAGGCCCCAGACCACGTGCCGCTCGGGCTCGCCCACGAGCACCCCCGGAAACCGGTGGCCGGCAACGGCGGGATGCTCGAAGTCGACGTGGCGATCGGGGGCGTGCAGCTCCGAGACCGGAAACCAGTGCGTGCTCGCCACCTCGTCGCCGTTGGGGACCAGGGGCCCCGGCTGCGCGTGGTGGTAGACCCAGGCAGAGATCACCAGCCCAGCGGGGCGTCCTTCGCGCCGGCCCTGCAGATCGTCCAATCGGCCGAGCAGCCGCGCATCGTCGAGGACGAGCCCGACCTCTTCCCAGGTCTCGCGCTCGGCGGCGGCCCGCTCGTCGGCATCCACCTCTTCGAGGCGCCCGCCCGGAAAGGCCATGTGCCCCGACCACGGGTCACCGGCCTTGGTCGCGCGCTCGATGAAGAGCACCTCGGGCCCCGCCGCGGCGTCGCGCAGCACCATCGCGACGGCGGCACGACCCAGGTCGGGCGCCTCGATGATGCGAGGGACGTAGCGGGTGAGTCCGTCCTCGATCTGCGGGAGGCCGGGCATCGGGAGAGGATAGCGGGCGCGGCCGCCTACTCCGGTGGGGCGACGGGCGCGGGCAGGGCGACCCGCACGAAGCCCCCGTCGGATTCGCGCAACACCTCGACCGGGCCCCCCTCGGCGATCCGGGCCGACATCCCGATCTCGTCGAGCTCGCCTGCGCCAGGCGCGGCCACCAGCCTGTCGCCGGGCTGCAGGCCGAGCCGGTGTGCGGCCGATCCGTCGAGCACGTAACGCACCCAGAGGTCGACGCCGCGCCGGTCGAGAAAGGCGCCGCAGTCACGCGACGCGTCCCAGCTCATGCCGAGAAAGGTCGGCGGGCGGCCGGCGTTGCGGCGCAGCCACATGCGCCTGCGCGGGTAGTCGATCCGCACCAGGAACTGCGAGAGCACGTCGTAGCCGACGACCGCACCGCTGGAGTCGCCCTGGTTGTAGCTGCTGCCGGTGAGTACCACGGGTACCGAGTCGAGCGACAGGGTGCCGAAGCCGAGACGTCCGACCTCGGCGAAGCTCGTGTCGGAGAGCCGGCCCCGCACGCCCCAGATCTCGAGTCCGTGGAGCGCCTTCGGGACCAGGCCGAGCGCCTCGGCGCGCGAGCGAATGAAGCCCGCCGGAAAGGGATCGCCGGTATCGACCAACGCGCGCACGATCTGCCCATCGACGTGCATGCGAACGTGTGGCCGGTTCGCGGGAGTCGAGAGTGCGACCACCGCCTCGTCGGCAGCGTGGGTCTGCTCGGGTACGCGGTAGCGCCGGGCATCGAGAAAGCGCACCCGCCGGGCGGCGAAGTCGAGCTCGACCACGTAGCGCGCCAGGAAGGTGCCGCCGAGCAGGCCGTACTCCCAGCCGGTGGCCGAGCCCAGGTCCGAACCGCGCGTGTCGATCCAGAACTGGAGATCGCGATCCAGCACGGTTCGCCGCCGGTACGGCGTGGACTTCGTCCGACGCACCCGCACCCCCAACTCGCGCGCGACCCCGGGCGTGACCACGCTGTCGCTCGCCCCGGTGTCGAGCAGCAGGCGAAGCGGCTTCACGCTGCCCTCGGGCGCGAGATCGAGCAGGATCCGGTTGGGCTCGTCGAAGTCCAGGAAGGGCAGCTCGGCGATCACCGCGGCGGCCGGGACGTCGTCGGGCTCGGACGGCTGCGGCTGCGCGTCCTGGGATGCGGCGGCTTCCGCCAGCACCAGCCACGCCGCGATCGCGGGGAGCCACCGCAGCCCGGAGCCCCTCCGGACCGCGGGCCTAGAACGCGCGGTTCGCCGCATGCCCGATCGCAGGACTGCCCGAATCCGCCTTCGTCACCGCGCGACAGTCGAGATCCACGCGGAGCAGCCGCTCCGCGGCCGGGTCGCCGGGGCGGCGCTGGCCGAGCACGAGGAAGGTCCCCTCCGGCGACAGCGCGACGCCGGTCGGCTCTCCCCAATCGGCCTCGTCACCGAGGTCGAGGTCTTCGAGCGAACCGTCGCGCGGGCCCGTGCGGACGAGGGTGTCGCCAGGACGGGGTCGCACCACGCCGCGCCACGCCGCCAGGCGACCGAGCACGAAGCCCAGACCGTCGGGCAGCAGCGACTGCGCGCCGCTCGGTCGCGTGGCGGCCACCGCCATGCGCGCGCCATCGGCCGTGTAGGCGACGGCTCCCGCGCCGGCCAGGTCCACGCCGAGATCGAACCGGTCGCCCGTGGCCGCATCGAGCGCGTCGCCACGCAGCGGCCGCAGCGGGTGGCCGCGGCCCGTCACCAGGGCGCGCCCATCGGCCGACCAGGCGATGGGTGTCACCCAGGATCGACCGCCCACCGCGAGGATGCGCTCGCCGGTGAGGATCACGCCGCCGTGGCCGCTGGTGATCGCCGCGCGCCGCACCACGAAACCCGACCCTTCTCCACTGGACCACACCACGCCGCGGCCACTCGGATCGTAGAGGGCGCGATCATCGGGAAGCGGCCGGTTGGTGAGCCGGCGCGACGCACTGGTGGGCACAGGCCGACCGCTGGCGATCGCGTGGAGCTCGGAGTTGATCGGATGCAGCAGGCTCGCGTGGCGGTCGGTGTCGAACACGACGGCGTGGCCCGCGGGCGCGGGCGCGGGCCGCCGGTTGTTCCCGGGCTCATCGCAGGTGAAGCAGGCCACCTCGCCCCCTTCGAGCGACATGCGGTGGATCTGCCTGCGCCCCTGGTGCGGGGCATCGAACCAGAGGGCGTCGCCGAGGATGCGCGGGTGGGCACCGGATTCGCGCAGCACCTGGCTGCGCCCTGCCCTCGGGTCGCAGGTCCGCTCGGGACCGAGCGCCACGCGCGCATCGGCGTCGAGCACCGCATCGCCGAGTGCGTCGTCGAGCATCGGCTGCACGGTGGGGATCGACGCGGCGACCGCGCCCACCACCAGCAGCGACGCGTCGAACACGACCAGCGCGAGCACCACCCGGAGCGCGTGGCGGGGCAGCGAGGCGGCCGGGGTGACCCGACGCACCGCGATCGCCATCGCGGCCGCGATGGCGGCGATCACCAGAGCGAGCCCGATCGCGGCACCCGGTGCCAGCCCGAGCAGGGCGGCGGAAAGCGCCGGCACGGCGAGCAGGCCGGCACTGGCCGCGCGGGCGAGGCGCCGGCCGCGCTCCGGGTTCCAGCCGCCGCGGCGCGCCAGCAGCCAGACCAGGGCCGCAAGCAGCAGGCCTCCGCCGCCCGCGCACAGCGCGAGCTCGCGCAGGCCCGGCGCGTCGAGCAGCGCGAGCCCGGCGAGCGCGCCCACCGGCCAGCCCGCGACGAACGCCCACGACGGTCCCATGGTGGCTCCGGTCCTCCCTGCGGCGCTGGCGCGCCCCACGCCCAGGCGCGTCCGGTGCCCGCCCTCTCGACGCGGGCCACGACCGAACCGCAACCGGGCCGACGAGGCTACCGTCGGAGGCGTGCCGCCACCACGCCCCGGTGCGGGCTAGGGCCGGCCCGTCTTGCGAGCTAGGATCGATCGTTCATGGCAAGCGTCCCGACGCTTTCGCCCGAAGCACGAAGCCTGCTCGGGCTGGCCGACACCGACCCGCAGAGCGCCCGCAAGCAGATGGGTGCGCTGCCCCTGGATCGGCAGGTCGGACTGGTGTGTTCGGCGCCGGTGGCCCACCGCACCAAGCTGCTGTCGCTCGCGCCCGAGCCCGAGCGCCTGGTACCCGCGCTCCCTCCCGCCGAGCTCTGCCACGTCGCGCGCGCGGGCGGACTCGCCGAGGCGGGCTGGATCCTGGAGCACGCGACCCCCGATCAGATCGCGGCGTGCATCGACATGGACGCGTGGACCGGCCTCGACCCCGACCCCGCCCGCTTCGGCGGCTGGCTGGTGGCGCTCTCCGACGCGGGAGAGGACACGCTGCTGCGTGGCGTGCACGCCGTCGACATGGAGCAGCTCGTCCTGCACCTGAAGACGCGCGTGGGGATCGAGCTCAAGGAGAGCAACGACACCTTCGAGCCTTCGCCCGACAGCCACACCCTGGACGGTCAGTTCTACCTGGTGCCCCACGTACCCGGCGACGATCTCGAAGACCTCATGTCGACGCTGCGCGTGCTCTTCCAGCGCGACTACTGGTTCTACTTCCGGCTGCTCCAGGCCGTGAACTGGGAGCTCGACACCGAGACCGCCGAGTGGGCCACGCGCTGGCGCACCGGACGCCTGCAGGATCTGGGCTTCCCGCCGTGGGAAGAGGCGATGGCGGTCTACGGCTACCTGCGTCCGGAGCAGCGGAACGACCTGCCGCCCCACGAGACTCTCCCGCCGGCAGGTGAATGGCCGCTGCCGGTCTGGATGCCGCGGCTTCCGGATGCCTCGGAGTCGGAGCACCTGCTATTCCGGGCCATCGGCAGCCTGCCCGAGGCCGAGCGACGACCCTACCTGTTCGCGTTCCTCGCGCTGGCCAACAAGGTCGTGGTGGCGGACGGGCTACCGCTCGGAGACGCGGGGAGCCTGCCCAAGGCGACCGAGAAGGCGGCGCAGGTCGCCAGTGGCGGGCTCGCGCACCTCGCCGAGCATCACGGCGTCGACCCGGCCGAGGTACTGCGCCGCGCCCCGCTCGAGCGCCTGTTCCGCGTGGGTTTCAACCTCGACGACACGCTGTCGCCACCGACGCGCGTCGACGGCTAGCCGCGCGCCGGAGCGCGCACCCCGCGTCGAGAAAGAAGAAGGCCCGCGGACGCTTGCGCCCGCGGGCCTTCGATTCGGCGAACGTCGTACCCTAGAGGTCGACGGCCTTCAGCGTCTTGCGCTTGTTGCCGATCGCGCGGCCTTCCGCGTCCTTGATCAGCTCACGCACGACCTTGTCGAGTGCCTCGTAGAACTCGCCACCCACATTGCACTTCTTCACCGCGGCCTTGGTGCGGGCCTTGGAGATGATGAGCTCGGCGGGCTTCCTCGAACGGGACGCCGCCTTCTTTCGTCGCGCTGCCATGTTGAACCTCCCAGTATCCGGCGTCCCCAGGCTCGCCCCTCCTTCGAGGCCGCCCTCGGATCGCCCGATTTTCCCCCCGTGACGCATCCTGCGCCTCGAACAGGGAGCGTGATGGTACGGGAACCGCCGTCGGAGTCAAAGCAAAAAAGCCCGCGAGAGCCCGCCTGCGTGCCGATTTCGGCTACCTCGGCCCGGCGCGATCGTGCACGGCCGCAGCCCGGTCTAGACTCGTTCGCGTGAAGACCATCGACCTGAGGTCCGACACCGTCACGCGACCGACGACCGCGATGCGCGCGGCGATGCACGAGGCCGAAGTCGGCGACGACGTGTACGGTGAGGATCCGACCATCAACCGACTCGAAGCGCGCGCCGCCGAGATGCTCGGCATGGAGACGGCGCTCTTCTTCCCCTCGGGCACGATGGCCAACCAGGCCAGCCTGCGCGTCCACACCCGACCCGGAGACGTGGTGCTCGCCACGCGGGACAGCCACGTCCTGCGGTTCGAATCCGGAGCAGCGGCGGGCCTGTCGGGCATCCAGATCGAGACGCTCGGCGGCGAAGGACACTTCGATTCCGAAGCGCTGCGAGGCAGTCTGCCCCCGAAGGACGCCCACTACGCGCCAGTGACCGCCGTCTGCATCGAGAACACCCACAACGTGGCCGGCGGGACGGTGTTCCCCTCCGAGGAACTGGGCGAGATCGTGGGGGTGGCGCGCGACGCGGGGCTCGCGCTCCATCTCGACGGCGCCCGGGTGTTCAATGCCGCCGTCGCCAGCAACCGGCCGGTGGCGGAGCTGGCCGAGCCCTTCGACACGGTGTCGTTCTGCCTCTCGAAGGGTCTCGGGGCGCCCGTGGGCTCGCTGGTCGCGACCCGCGAGGCCCTGCGGCCGGCCCTCCACCGCACCCGCAAGATGCTTGGCGGCGGCATGCGACAGGCCGGAAGCCTCGCTGCCGCGGGGCTGTACGCCCTGGAGCACCACGTGGAGCGGCTGGCCGACGACCACCGCCATGCCCGGCGGCTGGCCGAAGGCCTGGCAGAACTGGGCTTCGCCGTCCCGGCCCCGCCCGAGACCAACCTGGTGATGTTCGATGTGACCGACCCGGCGGCCTTCGTGCGCGGCTGCCGCGCCCGTGACCTGCTGATCAACCCCATGGGCCCCGGCCGATTCCGCGCCGCGCTGCATCTCGACGTCTCGTCGGACGACGTCGAAGACGCCCTCGGGCGAATCGCAGAGCTGGGCTGACCGGCCTTCTGCGCGTCGCCTGATCCGCGGGGCCGGAGACTCCCCAACCGGGCCGTCAGGGGTTCGCCCTGCTGCAACGCGGGGCCCAGCTGGGGTACGCTGAATCGTGACGGTGGGGGGCCACCTACTCACGCGCTGGATCGCTTTGCGGCGCACGGCCGCGTGGGGTCTTGCGCGCCGATGATCACCCTGGCCATGGCAGCCGAGGTTCGCGCGCAACGCAGTGACGTCTGGCGTGCGCTGACCCAGGCCAGCGAGACCAGTCGTTGGCGCCCGGGTCTCGAGCGCGTGGTCTCGGTCGAGTCGGGCTGGCCCCGGCCCGGCCACGCGATGGTCTGGCAGAGTCGGCTCCACGAGCTTCCGATCACCGTGCGCCAGACGCCGCTGTCGTTGGTGCCCGGCGACCGGCTGCGCTCGGACCTGCGGGTGGGCCTGTTTCGCATCGAAGAGACGCTGACCCTCGCGGCCAGCGGCGAGCGCGCGGGCACGACGCGCGTGGGCATCCGCGTGGTGGCACGCAGCGAGATGCCGATGGTGGGCGGCGCACTCGACCGCTTCGGCGTGAGACGCTTCGCGACCGACCTCGCCGCCGCCACCCTCCAGGCGATCCGCGACTGGTGCGAACGCGGGACGGGGTCCGTGTCGGCGACCGAGCCCGTCCAGCCCGCCGCTCGGGGCTAGAGATCCGTCAGGCCGCGCGGCTCAGCGCGGTCGGACGCGCATGCGGACGGGCACGTGCTTGGGCCCGCCGACGAAGCTCGAGTGCAACAGCTCGTGAGGTCCGGCGGGCTCGATCGACTCGACGCGCTCGACGAACTGCCGCCAGAAGACCCGCAGGTCCATGCGCGCGAGGCTCGCGCCCAGGCAGAAGTGCTCGCCGACCCCGAAGCCCAGGTGCGGGTTGGGATCGCGGTCGATCCGGAACGTGAAGGGGTCTTCGAAGATCTCCTCGTCGCGGTTGGCCGAGGCGTAGAAGAGCGCCACCGAGTCCCCGGCGCGGATCTGCTTGCCGCGAAGCTCCGTGTCCCGCGTGGCCGTGCGCGAGAAGTGGTTCACGGGCGTGGTCCAGCGGACGACCTCGTCGGCCGCCGTGCCGACCAGGCCGGGGTCGCGCCGCAGCTTCTCGAGCTCGGCCGGGTGCTCGAAGAACGCGAGCATCCCGTTCGAGATGGCGTTCCGCGTGGTGTCGTGACCCGCGACCATCACGAGGAAGGCGAGGGAGAAGAGCTCGAAGGGGGGCACGGGCGCGCCATCGATGGTGGCGTTGGCCAGCACCGAGGAGAGATCTTCGCGCGGCGACCTGCGCCGGTCGTCGAAGATCGCGTTCAGGAAGCCGGCGGCCTCGGTGAGGAAGCCGAGACGGTCCTCGGGCTTCTCGCCCTCGCGCTGGAACTCGGGGTCTTCGAGGCCGAAGTTCTCGTTGGTCACGCGCAGCACGAACTGCTCGTCCTTGCGCTCGATCCCGAGCATGGCCGTGATCATGCGTAGCGGCTGGATCGCGGCCACCTCGGTCACGAAGTCGAGCTCGCGCTCGCCTTCGAGGTCGTCGAACATCTCGGCGGTGATGACCTCGAGCTGGGCCTCGAGCCGCTTCACCATGCGGGGCGTGAACCAGGGGCTCACGAGCTTCCGATAGGAGCGATGCTCCGGCGGGTCCATGTTCACGAGCATGCGCAGCGGCGGGTCCTGTGACGCCGCGCCGTCCTCGCTCCCACCCGCGCCGGGCGCCAGGGCGTTCGGAAAGAGGATGAAGCGCCCCGCGCTCTGGAACAGCTCCGGCTGCTTCGAGACCTCGATGATGTCGGCGTGCTTCGTGACCGACCAGAAGGGCTGGTAGCCCTCGGGCTGGGTCCAGTGCACCGGGTCCTCGCGCCGCAGCCGCGTCCACGCGTCGTGGGGGTAGCCGGTGGTCCCGTAGATCCGGGCGCTGATCGGGTCGAGTTGGTCGAGCGGAGTTGCGGCGGCCATTCGGGACCTCCTGTTGGGCGGCAGGGATGGGCGAGAGCTTACGACCGACCGATCGATCGGTCTAGCCATCGACACGACGGTTCCAGCGGATCGCGGGTTCCGTGCGGCTAGCCTCCCCGCCATGCGAACCGAGCGCGCGCGCATCCGATGGGCCGCGCCCCTCCTGGCGGCAGCGGTCGTCGCCTGTGCGAGCGCGGGCCCGCCGCCGACCGAGGGAATCGATCCGGATGCGGTGCGGCGCGACGTCTTCTGGCTGGCCGCGCCCGAGCGCGAGGGCCGGGGACTGGGCAGCGCCGGCCTCGCCGAAGCGGCGGAGCACATCGCTGCGGCCTTCGAGCAGGCTGGCCTCGAGCCGGCCTACGCGGGCGACTACCTCCAGCGTTTCGAAGTGCCCGTGGCCATCGACGTCTCGCAGGCCGAGCTTCGGGTGGGCGACCGCCCCTTCGTGCGCGGCGTAGAGTTCGAGCCGCTCCTCGCCAGCGCCGACGGCGCGTTCGCCGGCGAGGTGGTGTTCGCAGGTTTCGGAATCAGCGACGAGGAGACCGGCTGGGACGACTACGCGGGCCTCGACGTCGCAGGCCGCACGGTGCTGGTGCTCGACGGCCGGCCCGGGGAATCGGGAGACGAACCGCTCGGAGGCGGGCGCGGCGCGGCCCTCGCGCGCCCGGCCTACAAGCTGCTGAACGCGCGGCGCAACGGCGCCGCGGCCATCCTGCTCGCTCCGGCGAGCGATCAGGTGGAGGGCATGCCGGGCGTGGGTGGACACGCCGCCGCGGCGAACCCGACGATCCAGGACGCGGGCATCGTTGCGGGGTCCCTCTCGCACGCAGCCGCGGCAGCGCTGGTGGACGCGGCCGGTCGCGACCTCGGCAACCTCGCGCGCGCCGTGGCGTCGGGCGACGGCGGCACCGCGACCGGCCCCTTGGAGGGTGCGCGGATCGACGGGGCGATCACGGTCGCGCGCACGCGAGGCGAGGTGGCGAACGTGGTCGGGCTGCGCCGTGGCCACGACCCCGCGCTGCGCGACGAAGTGGTGGTGGTGGGCGCCCACTTCGACCACCTCGGCACGGGCGCCTTCGGTTCGCTGCACCCGGACGAGCGCGGCCGCGTGCACCCGGGCGCGGACGACAATGCCTCGGGGACGGCCGGTCTGCTGGCGGTGGCCCGCGCGCTCGGGAGCGGACCGCCGCCGCGACGTACGGTGATGCTCGCCGCGTTCACCGCCGAAGAAGCCGGGCTTCTGGGTTCGGCCCACCTCGTCGACCATCCCCCGATGCCACTCGAGCAGATAGCCGCCATGATCAACCTCGACATGATCGGCAGGCTGCGCGACGACCGCGTGGTCGTCTTCGGAGCCGAGAGCGGGAGCGGCTTTCGCGAGCGGGTCGAAGCCCACGCGAAGGCGCTCGAGCTCGATCCGGCGTTCGAGGGCGGCGCCCACGGACCCTCGGACCAGACCAGCTTCGCGGCCCGCGGCATTCCGGTGCTGTTCTTCTTCACGGGCCTGCACCCCGACTACCACGCCCCGTCGGACCTTCCCGAGAAGGTCGACGCCGTGGGCGTGGCCCGCGTGGCCGCGCTCACCACGCGCATGACACGCGAGCTGGCCGACGCCGAGACGCGACCCGCCTTTCTTGCCGATGCGGGTTCGGGTCATGGCGGCGCACCGCGCGACGGCGCGTCGCCCGGCTACGGGCCGGTGCTCGGCACCGTCCCGGCCTTCGGTGGCGAACCCGTCGAGGGCGTGCGGCTCTCGGGGGTGCGGGCGGGCAGCCCAGCCGAAGCCGCCGGCCTGCGCGAAGGCGACGTGATCGTGGGGTTCGCAGGCAGCACGGTGCGCAACCTCGAAGAGTACGCGGCGCTGCTCTTCAGCCAGTCGCCGGGTCGCGAGGTCGAGATCGTGGTCCTGCGCGATGGCCAGCGCATCACGACCCGCGCCACCCTGGGCCAGCGCCGCTAGTGCGCGCGACCCGCCGGGCGTGCCGAGCCACGGAGAGCCGCCATGCCTGACATCCTCGGCGCGGGCGCCGTCGGGCTCGCACTCGGTGCGCGGCTCGCGCGCGCCGGCCTGCCCGTCACCTTCCATGTGCGACGCCCCGAGGTCGCGGCGAGCCTGGCCCGGGACGGCTTGCAGGCCGAGGACCCGGTCTCGGAAGAGGCCTTCGAGGTGCCCGTACGGGCGACCGCGGCGCCGCCGGAGGCGGACGGCGAGCCGCTCCTGCTCTGCGTGCGCGTCTCGGACGTGCCCCCGGTCTCGCGAGCCCTGGCCGCGGCCGGCTGCACGCGGCCGGTCGTCGCGTTCCAGAACGACCTCGACGCCGAGCAGGAGCTGGCCCAACGCCTGCCGGCGGTGGTCGGCGGGGTCTGGCGCCAGACCTGCACGCGCGTCTCGGACCGGCAGGTCCGGTACGCCGGCGCTGGACGCGCGATCGTAGGCGCGTACCCGTGTCGCGACGCCGGCCGTGCCGCCGACGCGGCCACGACCGTCGCCGGCTGGCTCGAACGGGCCGGCTTCGACGTCGGCGTCTCGCAGGCGATCGGCGAGGACAAGTGGCTCAAGCTGTTCGTGAACCTGATGAGTGCGCCCAACGCACTGGTGCGACGGGACGACCACGACCAGCCGGCGTTCGTCGAGATCAAGGTGCGGCTGCTGACCGAGGCGCGCGATGCCCTGCGGGCGGCGGACGTCCATGCGCGATCCTGCGATGGACGCGATCGCGACCTGGACGCCGAGATCGCATTCCAACGCGAGAGCCTGGCCCGCGGCACCAGTGCCCGCAGGCTGCCGCTCTACAACCAGGTGTGGGCGAGCCTGAAGCACGGGGCCCCGCTCGAGGCCGCTCGCTACCACGAGCGCATCGTGGCCCTGGCCCGGGAGCACGGGCTCGAGGCGCCGATCAACGCGCGCGTGCAGCACGCCGTCGAGCGCGCCAGCCGGGAGGGACTCGGGCCCGAGTCGATCGGCGCGTGCGAGCTTCTCGGGGAGAGCGCCGGGGGCTAGGGCGCGGCCGCCTCGCCCGCACGCCACACGTCGGTGTCGGGGTGGAACGCCTTCCATCCGAGCCAGTAGGACTCCTCGACGCGAACGTCATCGGGTACGTCGTAGGCCCAGACCGCCGTGTTCGTGTCGTAGAGCAGGCGGATGGGCCGGCCCTCGAACGCGTCCTCGATGGCGCCACCCGCCGCGGTGGCCCGCGAGCCCAGGTAGGCGCGCGTCCGGTCGCCCACGCGCACACCCAGCACGAGCTCTTTCAGGTGGAACGCGCGGTCCTCCGCATGGACCGGGAAGATGGTGTCGTCGCGCAGCATGTAGTCGTCGAAGGGGCTGTGGCGATAGTCGATCTTCTCGGGCATCGGTCGCACCAGCACCTTGGCTTCGGGCTCGCGCTCGAGCCACATGGCAAGCGTCTGCTGGTGGATCGGGAGCGACGCGAGGCGCTCCCCGGCCAACGGGCCCGCGATGGCCTCGCCCGTGAACTGCGACCACAGGCTCTCGGTCTCGCGGTCGTACATCAGGAAGCCGTGGTTGTAGATCAGGCCGGAGACGCCGAAGGTGAGCACCCGGTCACCCTGGGTGCGGCGGTAGGCGCGCGGCGCCGCGAGCAGCGGGTCGTAGGTGATCGCCACGGGTGCGCCGCCCACCACGGCGTTCACGATCTGGTGACGCTCGATCAGGTGGATGGGCGCGACCACGGCTTCGGACACGCCGCCGTCCTCGATCGCCAGTCCCAGCACCGGATTGTGCGGCGCGACCCAGGGTGCCTCGGAGACCGCGACGAAGGAGGGGGCGTCGACGCTTCGGATGCCGTCACGCGGCGGGCCGCCCGCGACCACTTCGGCACGCGGCACGCGCAGTCCGGCGAGCGAGAAGCCGTTCAGCGCGTCGGGCGCCTCCTCGGCCGCCGCGCCCACGCTCGCGACAGCGACGAGCGCCGCGAGTGCGCCGAGCCATCGCGCAGCGCGCGGCACTAGAGGCATGCTTCCGCCAGCACCTCGAGCGCTTCGGGCTGCCCGCCGCCGATCAGCATGTCGGTCACGGGCGACGCCTTCCACGCCTGCACGCGCTCGACGATGCGCTCCTTGGGCCCGACCAGTGCCACCGAGTCGACCAGGGTGTCGGGGATCGCCGCCATGGCCTCCTGCTTCTTGCCGTCCAGGTAGAGGTCCTGGATGGTCTTCGCCTCGGCCTCGTAGCCCAGGCGGGTGGCGTAGTCGTTGTAGAAGTTCTTGCCGCGTGCACCCATCCCGCCGACGTAGAGCGCGAGCATCATCTTCACCGGGAAGCGGCACTTCTCGATGTCGTCACCCATCACGCACGTGACGAAGGGCGCGATGCTGAAGTCGTCCATGGACTTCCCCCCGCCGGCCTTGGCGAAGCCCCTGTCGAGGTCGGGCCGGAACAGGTCGAACTGGTCGGGGTCCATCCACACCGGGATCAAGCCGTCGGCCACCTCGGCACTGCAGGCCACGCCATTGGGCGTGATCGAGGCGGTGAAGATGGGCAGGTCGGCACGCCCGTGCAGGATGCTCTTCAGCGGCTTGCCGAGGCCCGTCGTACCCGCGCCCTGCCGGGGGATCTGATACAGCTCGCCCTCGAACTCCAGGGGCGCTTCGCGCGCGAGGATCTGGCGCACGATGCGGACGTACTCGCGGGTTCTCGTCAGCGGCTTGCCGTAGGGCACGCCGTGCCAGCCCTCCACCACCTGCGGGCCCGACGGCCCCAGGCCGAGGATGAAGCGGCCACCCGAAAGCGAGTCCATGCTCATGGCCGTCATTGCCGTCATGGCCGGCGAGCGCGCCGGCATCTGCATGATGGCCGTGCCGAGCCGGATCTTCTCGGTGCCGGCGCCGATCCAGGCCAGGGGCGTGATCGCGTCGGAGCCGTAGGCCTCGGCGGTCCACACCGAGTCGAAGCCCAGGGACTCGGCGTGGCGGATCAGATCGAGGTTGACCGTGAGGTTCGCACCGGAATAGCCGGTGAGCAGTCCGAGACGCATGAGATCCTCCGTCGTGCGGGAAAGACCGACGGTAGCAGCCCGGCCCACCGTGCGGCCGCGCTCCGCGGTCAGGCCGGGGTGCGGCCTCGTACCGGGCCCTCTTCGTCGGGCGGCGTCGCCACCAGCGGCAGTTCGATCCGGAAACAGCTGCCCTCGCTCCCCGAGCTGACGGTCATCACCCCGCCGTGGCGCTCGACGATGCCATGGGAGATCGAGAGCCCGAGCCCGGTCCCCTGTCCGACGGGCTTGGTCGTGAAGAACGGCTCGAAGATCCGACCGCGAACGTCGTCGGGAATCCCGGGGCCGTCGTCCTCGAACTCGAGCACGACACCGTGGGCCGACGGCTGGGTACGCACCTGGATCGTCCCGCGCCCCTCCATGGCATCGCAGGCGTTCATCACGAGGTTCATGAACACCTGGTTCAGCTGGGCCGGGAAACAGCGCACCCGCGGGATCCCGCCCAGCTCGCGCTGGACCTCGACGCCGTCCTTGAAGCGCGGCTCCATCAGCCCGAGCGTGCGCTCGATCTCCTCGTTGAGATCGGCGTCCGAGAGTTCGGCCTGGTCCATGCGCGAGAAGGTGCGCAGGTCGGCCACGATCTTCTTGACGCGTTCGGTTCCCTCGCGGCTGCGCATCAGCAGCTTGCGGATGGCGTCCCGCGGTCTCGACGGATCGCCGCCGGTCTCCTGCGCCTCGACCATGCGCCCGATGTAGCCGTCGAGCAGCTGCAGGTTGGCGTGGACGAAACCGATCGGGTTGTTGAGTTCGTGGGCGACGCCCGCCACGAGCTGACCGAGCGAGCGCATCTTCTCGCTCTGCATCAGCTGGGCCTGGGTCTCCTGCAGCTCGAGGGTGCGTTCCTCCACGCGCCCTTCGAGGGTCTCGTTGAGCTTGGCGATCTCGTCGAAGGCCTGGGCGTTCTCGATGGCGATCGCGCTCTGGTTGGCGAGCGTGCGCAGCAGCTGCCGATCGTCCGGCCCCAGCCGCTCGCCCGAGAGCTTGCCGCCGACGGCGATCACCCCGAGCAGGTCGACGCCGAACAGGATCGGCACCAGCAGTTTCACGTCGAGCGTGTCGAACACGTCGCGGCAGAGCTCGCGGGTCTCGGGGTCGGTGCCATCGTCGAAGTCGGCGCGCGAGAGCTCCTGCCGGCGCATCCACAGGTGCTTGCCGATCGGGTGGTCGACCGGCAGCTCGAGATTGCGCGCATCGACTTCGAAGTCGCCGCGCCACGCCGTGCGCTTCAGGCAGCGCTCGTCCTCGGACAGCAGCATCACCATCGCGCGCTCCACGCCCATGGTGTCGGTCACCGCCAGCAGCAGCCGCTCGCTGATCTCGTTGAGCGACAGCATCGAAACCATCGCTTCGGAGATCTCCCGAACCGCGGTGCGGTAGCCCGCGTGGTCGCGATCGAACATCTGGTCGACCAGGGCCTGGAGGCGGTTGCGCAGGGGGTTGAAGGCGAGGATCGCGAAGAACAGGAAGGTGACCGAGAACCAGGGCGAGGTCGCGTTCACGTTGAAGCGCCGGAAGGCGATGTCCGCGAACGTGATCAACGCGGCGAACAGCCCCGTGATGGCGAGGGTGGCGGTTCCGTAGGCCGCCGACGAACGGGCGAGCCCTCGGATGTCGAAGAGCTGGCTACGCACGATCCCGTAGCCCACCGCCATCGGGAAACCGATGAACCAGAGCATCGCGATCGAGAGCGAAATGGGCACCTCGACGAAGGCGCGCAGCGCGAGCAGCCCCGCGACCGGGGCGAAGCTCACGAGCGCCCCTCCGAGGACGATGTCGGCGCTCTCGGTCGCACCGGATCCGCGCATGCGAATGCGCTCTCTCACGAGGATGCCGATGCCGACCGCCGCGCCCAGGAAGGCCGCGCCGAAGTTCACCACCGCGAGCGCGCGGTTCTCGCGCCCGACGCCGAGCACCACCAGCAGCGCCAACGCACCGGCGATGACGTAGGGCAGCGCCCGGGCGCGGCGATAACGCGTGATCCACGGCGGCTCGACCGGGAAGGTCATGAACAGGTGCAGGATGGTGGCGCCGATCAGCGGCAGGTTGATGAGCATGCGCTCGTAGCCGAGCGGCGCGTCGTAGATGTGGACGGCGCCGAAGAGTGCGGTGGCCATGCTGGACGAGAAGAGCAGGAACGCCCACGACTCGGCCCGGTCCGGCCGCAGGCGCCAGACGAACAGGCCCACGCCGAGATACACGGCACCGACGAACGACACGGCCAGGAAGATCGGCACCAGGAAGCGCTCGTAGGCCGCCGATCGCACGCGAGGGGTCAAGCGGACGTCCTGCGCCTGGCCCTCGGGCTTCTGGATCTGGTAGACGATCTCGACGCCCGGGCGCAGGTCCTCCCAACCGCGCTCGCGGTACCAGAGATGGACCGGGCGGCCGTCCACGCTCAGGACGCGGTCGCCCACGTCGACGCCCGCCGCCGCGGCCTCGCTCGACACCGAGTTCACGAGCGCGGTGCCGCCGAGCGCACTGGTCTGGATCGGCGGGTCCACCAGCCGCGGCGCGGAGACCTGACCGTAGACCGCGAGGCCCAAAGCGAGCAGCGCCCACAAGACCGCCAGCGCGGCGGTGCTGCGACGCATGCGCTGCGTGGCCTCGGGACTCATGCCGCGGCCTCGTCGCCGCGCCGTGAGTGGCTCATGCGAACACCCCGTCGCCGCGCGGATGCGGGCTCATGCGAACGCCCCGTCGCCGGCCGCTTCGCCCAGCTCCTCGGGTAGTTCGTGCGGCAGTTGGAGCACGAAGCAGGTGCCCTGCCCGACCTCGGACTTCACCTCCATGGTGCCGCCGTGGCGCTCGATGATGCCGTGCGACAGCGAGAGCCCGAGCCCGGTGCCCTTGCCGACGGGCTTGGTCGTGTAGAACGGCTCGAAGATGTGCTCCTGCACGTCCGGGGGCATGCCGGGGCCATCGTCCTCGAACTCGAGACGCACACCCTTCGGCGTCGTACTCGTGCGGATCGTGATGACGCCGCGGCCGTCCATGGCGTCGCACGCGTTCATCAGCAGGTTCATGAACACCTGGTTCAGCTGGCCGGCGTAGCACCGCATCGGCTCGAGACCCTCGTACTCGCGCTCGATGGTGACGCCTCCCTTCAGACGGGGCTCCATCAGCGAAAGCGTGCGGTCGATCTCCTCCTCGAGCCGCACCTCCTGGAGCTCGGCCTGATCGGTTCGCGAGAACGTGCGAAGGTCCTGCACGATCTGCTTCACGCGTTCGGTGCCCTCGCGGCTGCGAACCAGCAGCTTGCCGATGGCGTCGCGCGCGCGGTCGCGCTTCTCGTCACCCGGCTCGGTCTGTTCGAGCCGCGTCACGTAGTCCTCGAGCAGCTGCAGGTTGGCGTGCACGAACCCGATGGGATTGTTCAGCTCGTGGGCGACGCCGGCCACCATCTGGCCGAGCGATCGCATCTTCTCGCTCTGGACCAGCAGGGCCTGGGTCTCGCGAAGCTCGAGCGTCCGGTCCTCGACCCGCGCCTCGAGCGTCTCGTTGAGCTTGGCGATCTCGTCGAAAGCCTTGGCGTTCTCGATGGCGATCGAGCTCTGGTTGGCGAGCGTGCGCAGCAGCTGGCGTTCGTCGGGACCCAACCGCTCGCCCGAGAGCTTTCGCGACACGGCGATCACGCCGAGCAGCTCGACGCCGAACAGGATCGGCATCAGCAACTCCGCGTCGAGCGAGTCGAATACGTCGCGGCACGCTTCGCGAATCTCGGGATCGTCCTCGTCGTCGAAGTCGTCGCGCACCAGCGAGGTGCGCCGCATCCACAGCGTGCGGCAGATGGGGTGGTCCACGGGGAAGCGCGCAGAGACCGCGTCGTCGTCCCAGTCGCCACGCGTGGCCTGGGGGATCAGGTCCTCGGTGTCTTCTTCGAGCAGCAACACCATCGCGCGCTCGACGCCCATGGTGTCGGTCACGGCCACCAGGATGCGGTCCACGATCTCCTTGACCGACAGCATCGACACCATGGCCTCGGAGATCTCGCGCACGGCCCGCCGGTAGGCGGTGCGATCGCGGTCGTAGGTGCGGTCCACGAGCCGCTGCACGCGGCTGCGCAGGGGGTTGAAGGCCAGGATCGCAAGAAACAGGAACAGCACCGAGAACACGGGCGAGCGCGCGTTCAGGCTGAACCGCGACACCAGCGCATCGGCGAAGGTGACGAGAAGGGCGAAGACCCCCGTGATCGCCAATGTGACGGCGCCGTAGGCTGCCGACCCCCGGGCCACGCCACGCAGGTCGAAGAGGTCCTTGCGCACGATGCCGTAGCCGACGGCCGCCGGAAACACGAAGAACCCGAGCAGGCCCACCGTCCACGGGAAGGTCGTCCCGAACACGTAGTGGTAGAGCAGCAGGCTGATCACGGGCACGAACGACAGCAGCCCGCCGAGCAGCATCACGTCGGATCGAGCCGCCGCCGTGGTGCCCGGGTGCCGGAGCCGCTCGGACGACACGAGGCCCAGGCAGATCAGCGATGCGCCCACCGAGAAGAAGGTGCTCGCCGCCGGCACCAGCGAAGCCGCGCGACCGAGCCGCGGCTCGAACACCGAGAGCGTCGCGAGGGTGGCCGCGATGGCGTAGACGCCCGTTCGTACGTCCGGATGGCGCACGATCCAGGGGGGCTCGATCGGGTAGGTCGTGAACAGGTGGAAGGCGGTCGCGCCGATCATCGGGATCGTCACGCTCAAGAGCACCCACGACAGCGGGTAGGCCGGCCCGGAGAGAAAGAGCAGGGCGCTCGTCACCGAGCAGAACAGCATCAGGGCCCAGGATTCGGGGCGCTCGTTCTTGAGGCGCCAGACGGCGATCCCGATCACCAGGTAGATGAGCCCGACCACGGGCATGCCCACGTCCACGAGCCGCTGCAACCCGGTCGAGAACTCGCCCGGCTCGCCCGGCAGCAGGTCGGCCGAGAACCGGGTGCCGTCGGGCTTCTCGAACGTGTAGTTCTGGGTGCGGCCCGCGGCGAGGTTGCGCAACCCCCCGCTGCGGAACCAACTGCTCATCGACGTGCCGTCGATGAGCAGCAGGCGGTCGCGCACCTCCACACCCGCCGCGCGCGCCTGCTCGGTGGCGTCGTGAACCACGGCGCGACCCGCGGCGCCCGACGTGGAGACCGGCATCGAGGGCGCCGACGCGGCTTCGACGTTGGCGCGCAGGCCCGCCACCCCGGCAAGCAGGGCCCAGGCAATGGCCACAGCCGCGGTGGCCTGGCGGAATCGGTGCGTGGCGATGGGGTTCATGCCACTCCGTGGGCGCGGGGGCGCATGGTAGCGCGCGGCCTCCCCGGGGGCGGCCCCGCAGACTCCGGCCGCGGCCCCCTCGGGCGCCCCGCAGGGCACGCCTCAAGGGCCCCAGAGGTCGCGTCGATGGGGACCCGGTGACCACGCATGCATCCTCCATCGCCGGTGCCCTCTGCCTCCTCGGCACCCTCGCGCTCGCATCGCCGGGCGTGCGGGTCGCCCACGCCGAAGAGGCCATGAGTGTCGAACGGGCAGAGCCCGCCATGAGCGTGGCGTTTCCGAGCTTCGTCGGCATCGCAGAGCCCGCCGGCAGCTGCTCGGTGGACGAGGCGCGCCCGTCTTCGCGCGGGTCAACCGCCGAGCTCGTCTCGCAGCTGCGCAAGCGCGTGATCCAGCTGGGCGACCCGGGCACGGGCGAACGCGTCGTCACGCTGAACGGGCGCGGCGCGAACTACCGGCGGCAGCACGACCCGATGGCCGACCTCGCCTTGCTCCAGGTCGAAGCCGAACGGGCCGAGGCCGAGGGCCGCTAGCCGTCTTCTCGGGCCGGGAGCACCCCGGCGCCCCCCTGCCGCCCGCCGCCGTGCTAGCCGCGGGGCGCGTAGCGCAGCAGCACGCGCTCGCCCGACGCGAAGCCGCTGCGGAAGCGCGGCTCCCACTTGCCGATGCCGTCGGGGTACTTCTCGCGGTAGATCGTCATCAGGCGGTCGAGCAACGCGGCGTCCTTCGAGACCGTGACGTCCGCGTCGAAGTGCGGCGCCTTGCGGAAGGCCTCGTTGGCGCCGCCGTTCCAGGTTCCGTGGTCGCCGACCCAGACGCGCGCGCTGCCGGCGCCGTCTGCGAGGCTGCGCGCCTTCCACGAGTCGCTGCTGGTCACGAGATGGACCGCACCGTCGACGTAGCCGAACCAGACCTCGCCGTGGCACTTGCTCTCGGCGCCCGACGCGCGCAGGGGCGACACGTAGACGAAGCCGCTCTTCTCGAGAAGCTGGGTGGTCTCGGCCGACAGGCCACCGGCTGTGGCGTGGCCGTGGGCGTCTGCGTGGGCGGGCCAGGCGCGCCAGAGCGGTGCGGCGGCGGCGAGTCCAGAGAGCGCGAGCGCGCCTCGCACGAAGCGTCTGCGGTCGATCATCGGGTGGCCTCCTCGGCCGCAGCATAGCGCCGCGGGCGGGCCGCCCTCGCCTAGATGCCCGAGCCGTCTGCCTCTTCGTCGACGTGCAGGCCGCACTCCTTGGTGTCGGGGTTCTCCCACCACCAGCGACCCGAGCGCACGTCGTCACCGGGCTTGACCGCGCGCGTGCACGGACCACAGCCCACCGAAGGAAAACCCTGTGCGTGCAGACGGTTCACGGGCACGCCGTGCTCGCGCACGTAGCGCCAGACGTCGTCGCTGCTCCAGTCCACCAGTGGGTTGATCTTGACCAGGCGACCGTCCGCGTCGATCTCGACCTTGCGGGTGTCCTGGCGGGTGACGATGTCTCCTCGGCGCAGGCCCGTCACGTAGGCGTCGAGGTCGGCCAGGTAGCGGCGGCTCGGCTCGACCTTGCGAAGCCGGCAGCAGAGCTGTCGCTTCTCGAGCGACTCGTAGAACAGGTTCATGCCGTGGTCGCGCACCATGGAGGCGACCTGCTGCGAGTCGGGCATCACCACCTCGACCGCCACGTCGTAGCGGTCGCGCACCCGGTCGATCAGGTCATAGGTGGCCTGGTGCAGGCGGCCCGTGTCCAGCGTGAATACCCGCGCCGAGGGCTCGATGCCCTGCAGCATGTCGAGGATCACGAGCCCCTCGGGGTTTCCGAAGGAGCACTGGAGCGCGAGGTTCGGGTGATAATTCTCCACCGCCCAAGTAAGGATTTCGCGCGCGTCCAACGATTCCAGGCGTCCGGAATCCAGATCTTCCAAACTTCTGGAATTCAAAGTCTTTACCTGCGGTTGAACCGCTTCGATGGCAGGCTGGGTCAAGTCTCTCCCCTCCAGTGGGAGATCTACGGTGGGCGCTGGGCCGAGATCCATAGCAGATGGATGCAGAATCTGCCGAGTGGGTTACGGCCCGGCCCGGGCCCTCCGTGTGGGGCACCTTGGTGCTCGAAATCATCATATGAACGTTGCAACCATGGGAACCATCCTATTATGATGCGCCCCATCCCCCATGTCCCTGCGCCACGCCATCCTCGGAATCGTCGATTACGCGCCGACCCACGGCTACCAGATCAAGCGCGTGCTCGAAGAGGGCATCTCGTCGTTCTGGCCGGTGAACCTCGCCGCCATCTACCCGAGCCTGCGCAAGCTCGAAGAGGACGGCCTGGTCGCGCACCGACGCGAGCGCTCGGCCGACGGACGCCCCGACCGCAAGGTGTTCGAGATCACCGACGCGGGCCGCGAAGAACTCGCCCGCTGGCGCACGCTTCCGCCGGAGGGGCACACCCAGAGCAAGGTGCCCCTCTTCCTCAAGCTGTTCTTCGCGAAGCCGGAGAACCTGGGCGACGCCATCGGGTGGATCGACAAGGAGATCGAGCTTTCCCGGGGCCAGGCGGCCTCGCTGCGCTCGGACCTCGCCAACCCCGAGGCGTTCTCGACATTCTTCGTCCGTTTCATGCGTGAATCCGGACTGGCCCATGCAGAGCTGCAGGTCGAGCTGCTCCAGGAGCTGCGTGGTCAGCTCCAGGCAGCCATGGAGAAGCGGGAGAGAAGCCAGAGCCAGGGTTGATTTTCCGAAGGGGGCGAGACCCAACCGACCCGCCACCAAATTTCGCCCCCGAGCGGCCCCGGGCATGGTGCCCGGGGCCGCATTGTTTCTGGCTCCGGCGGGCCCCGGCCCTCCCCGATGGCCGCATCGCATCCGGCCCCCTGCCGGTATGCTCGCGGGGTGACCGCCCGACGGCCGCTCCCCGATCGCCACCGCAGCCCGCGGACGGCCGCAATCGTCATGGCGATCGGGCTGGTGCTCGGGCCTGGCCAGGCGGCGCGCGCCACCTGGTCGATTGCCGCCGTCGACCCCGAGACGCGCGAGGTGGGGGTGGCCGCAGCGACCTGCACCATCGGTATCGAGTACATCCAGGGGCTGGTCCCCGACGTGGGCGTGATCCTGGCCCAGGCCACCACGAACTGGTCGGCCCGGGACCATGGCGTCGACCTGCTACGCGGCGGGAGCAGCCCCGCCGAGGTTCTCGAGACGATCACCGACCCCGGCTTCGACCCCTGGCGGCCCTGGGGCTCGTGGAAGGTGCGCCAATACGGCGTGGTGAGGCTCGACCCGGAGCCCGCGGCCGCGGCTGCAACGGGCGAAGGCGTCTCGCCCTGGTCGGGATCGCGCAGCGAGGGGGCCGTCTCGGTGCAGGGCAACCTGCTGCGCGGGCCCGAGGTCGTGGCCAGCAGCTTCGCGGGGTTTCACGACGCCGCGCCAAGAGAGGATGGCTGCGCACCCGATCTGGGCGAGCGTCTGATGCGCGCGCTCGAGGCCGGCGCGGCGGCCGGGGGCGACGCGCGCTGCCCGGCCGAAGCGCCGGCCCTGACCGCGCTGCTCTCGGTGGCTCGGCCGGGCGAAGACCGCACGTCACCGAGCCTGTCCCTGGTGGTGCCCCGGCGTTTCGGACCGGCCGAGGTCGCCTGGGGTCTGGTCGCCGACTACGAGCCGGCGCCCGACGATGGCCCGGCGACCCGGACCCTGCGCGAACGCTACGAGGATTGGCGGCGACGCCGGGCGGCAGAGCTGTCCGGCTGCCCGGCGCGTTGAGGCCATCGTGGAACTCGGGCCCTCCCTTCACAACCTGGGCGCGCTGATCACGGCGGGCCTCGGACTCGCTGCGCTGCTGCGGCCCGACTGGGCCGCATCGTTCGTACGGGTACGACCTGACGGCCCGCTGGGCCACTCCGAATTGCGCGCGACCTACGGCGGCCTGTTTGCGGCGCTCGGCGCCTTCTGCATCTACGGCCAGGACCCCGTCGCGTTCGCGGTGCTCGGCGCAGGCTGGCTCGGCGCCGCGGGGGGCCGGATCTTCTCGATCGCACGCGACCCGGGCACACGCGAGGCGCGCAACTTCGCCGCGGTGGCATTCGAGGCCGCGCTGGCCGGGCTGCTGCTGGCGCCGGCATGACGCGCGCGCGAGGGATGCGACCTTGGGTGGTCTGAGCAGCAGCCCGCCGCCCGGCGAGGCCGATGTTGCGGCCCCGGACGATGGCGGCCTCGGCGGCGTCCTGCGCTCGACGGCGGCGATCACGGCCATCACCCTGGCCGCCAAGGTCGTCGGCTTCGTCGAGAAGCAGGTGATCGCCTACTACTTCGGCGCCGACGCCCGGGTGGACGCCTACTTCGTCGCGCTCAGCATCCCGATGGCGCTCTTTCTGGTAGGCCGCGAGCTGCTGGAGCCGGCCTTCCTGCCGCTGTTCGTGCGGCACCTCGACGCGGGCCGCAAGGCGCGGGCATGGGGGGTCTTCGCCATCGTGGGGTTGCTGCTCGGCGGCATCTCGCTCCTGGCGACCGGCGCCATCGTGTTCGGGGCCGAGACCGTCGCGGGCTTCCTGGCCCCGGGCTTCGATGCCGAGACCGTGGCGCTCACCGCGAGCCTGGTGCGCTGGGTCGCTTGGGCCGGCGTGATCCTGGCCTTCTCGGTGCTCACGTCCCTGGCGCTCAACGGCTACCGCCGCTTCGCGCTGCCCGCGTCGGGCGACCTGCTGCTCAAGCTGGGGCCGCCCATCTGCGTGGTGCTGCTGGCCGCCCAGCTCGAGATCCACGCGCTGGCGCTGGGCCTGCTGATCGGGGCTTCGGGGCGGATCGGCCTCCACCTGATCGGGCTCGCCAAGGAGCTTCGCTTCCTGGGAAGGGGCAGCCGGGAGATGCGAAGCGATCTCGACCAGGTGCTGCATCTCGCGGCCCCGATCGTGGTCGCGGTGATCGCCTCGCAGGTGGGCGAGTTCGCCGACAACTACTTCGCCAGCAAGACCGGTGAGGGGGGCGTGGCCGCGCGCACCTTCGGTCGCAAGATCGCGGAGCTGCCACTCCTGCTGGTTCCCTATGCCCTCAGCATCGTGGCGCTGCCGCACTTCTCGGCGCTGGCCGCACGTGGCGACCGCGACGGGCTGTTCGGAACGTTGGGCGACATCCTGCGGGGCCTCGCGCTGCTGTTCACGCTCCTGGCGGTGGCGACGGTGACCCTCTCGGAGCCGATCGTGCGGCTGCTCTTCGAGCGCGGCGCCTTCGATGCGAGCGCCAGCGCCGCGACGGCGGGTGCGCTCGTCTTCTATGGCGCCGGCCTCGTGCCCATGGCCTTCGAGGCGATCCTGATGCCGTTCTACTTCTCGATGCACGACACGCGCACGCCCGTCATCGCGCACGTGGCCGGCGTCGGCACGCAGGTGCTGCTCAGCGCGTTGCTCTGGCAACCCATGGGGATCGGCGGCATCGCGCTGGCCCTGGCCGCGTCGAAGACGCTGAAGGTGCTGTTGCTGGGGGTTCTGCTCCGCAGCAAGCACGACGGACTGCACGTAGGCCCGGTGCTCGGCAGCGCCGCGCGCATCGGCCTCGCCGGCGCCGCCACCGCCGGCGCGCTGATCGGCGTGGGTGCGGTCCTGGGCGTACCGCAGAGCGGGGCTCCACTGCCCGAACAACTGGTGTTCCTGCTCGCCTCCGCCGTGGTCGGGGGAGGCACGTTCCTCGCAGCCACCCTGGTCATCCCCGGGCCCGAGCGGCTTCTGATCGTCGACGGCACGCGGCACCTGGTCGGTGCGGTTCGCGAACGGCTCGGCCGTCGGGCGTGAGCGCCGCAACCCCGCCTGAGCGCATGGACGCGATCGTCGAGGCCCTGCGCCAGCAATCGGTGGGCTGCGCCACGGCGGGCTCGGCGATCTACGCCGACCTGCTCGAACGCGCGGCCGATGCCATCGCCCGCGGCGGCCCCCTGCGCGAGTGGGTCACCGAGTTCGACGGACACCCCGTGCTCGATGCGCTGGCCATGCGGATGATGGGCGCCGTCCACCGGCGCGTGCTGGGCGGCAGGGCCCCGGAGCTCGCGGCGCACTACCCCAGCGCCGGCGGACGCTACGAGCCCGAAGGTGCGTGGCAGGCCTTCGAGGCGTTGGTGGCATCGGACGTCGCGGGGCTGCGCGCCGAACTGGTGCCGGTGCAGACCAACGAGGTCATGCGTTGTTGCGCGCTGCTGGGCGGGTTCTTGCGAGCCGCCGCACAGTTCGAGCTGCCGCTTCGCCTGCTCGAAGTCGGGTCGAGCGCGGGGCTGCTGCTCGGCTTCGACCACTACCACTACGATCTGGGCGAGCACGGCCGCTACGCGCCGCCCGGCTCGCTGGACGCCGCGCCCGTGCTGCACTGCGATTGGCGGGGCGGGCCCCCGGATCTGGCCGCGCCCCTTCGCGTGGCCTCGCGTCGCGGCTGCGACCCGAACCCGGTGGACGTTCGGCGACCGGAGAAGCGTCTACTCCTCGAGGGCTTCATGTGGGCCGACCAGGTGGAGCGCCTCGAACGGCTGCGCGCGGCGATCGCCCTGGCCCTGGCCCACCCGCCCACCGTCGATACGGCGCCAGCGTCCCGGTGGCTGCCGCAACAGCTCGCGGAGCCAACCCCGGGCGAGACGACGGTCGTCTTCCACAGCGTGATCTGGTGGTACCTGTCGACCGACGAGCGGCGCCGTGTCATCGACACCCTCGAGCAGGCCGGGCGTCGCGCCACGCCCGAGCAGCCGCTGTGCTGGCTTCGTCTCGAAGGCTCCGACCTGGCGCATGCCGAGGTCCGCATGCGCTCGTGGCCCGACGGCGAAGACGTCCTGCTCGCCACAAGCCACTGGCATGGCGCGTGGGTCGCCTGGGGCGAAGCCGAACCCGGGTGACTCAGCCGTCCGCGCGGATGCGCGCGTAGAGATACGAGTCGATCAGCTCCCCATCCTTGAAGATGCTGTTGCGCAGCGTCCCCTCGCACTGGTAGCCGGCCTTCTCGGCCACCCTGCAGGACGCGGGGTTCCATGCGAGGACCGTGGCCTGCAGCCGCTCGCGGTCGGTGGTCGAGAAGACGTGGGCCGTGAGCAGGCGGAGTGCCCGGGTCGCGATGCCCGCCCCCCAGTGCGAACGCCCGAGCCAGTAGCCGATCTCGGCGCCTTTGCAGGCGAGATCCGTGAACGGTTGGATCCCGATCCCGCCGCAGGCCTCACCCCCGACCTCGATCGCCAGGTTACAGAGCGCACCCTTCTGCTCGGCCTCGAGCTGCGAAGCGATCCAGAGATAGGCGGCCTCGCGGGTGTAGGGATGGGGGAAGTGATCGGTGAGGTTGCGCCAGACACCGCGATCATCGGCATGCCGGATCAGCGCATCCTCGTCACCCGGCCTCCAGGGCCGCAGCACGAAGCCCTCGCCCACGAGCGGCGCTGCGCCCACGGTGACGGCAGGGGGCGGGGTCGCGCCGCTCATCGGCGGGGGCGGCCCAGGGCCTCGGCCACGCGACGCACCTTGTCTTCCATGTGGGCCTCGCGATCCCGCCGCTCGTCCACCTTGATCGAGGTCGACACGCGCACGGCGCCCCTCTCGAACACGGCCTCCTGCATCGCCAGGATCAGCTCGAAGATGTCGCGCAGGTCGCCCTCGAGCGTCGTGAACATCGGCCCGGGCTCGTAGCGCACGCGCGTCTGGGCCTCGGCGACGCGAAGCGCGTCGGCCACGTGGTCTCCCACGCTGGGCCCTTCACCGAGCGGTGCAATGCTGACTGCGACGATTGCCATGAGGCCTCCGGGTTCGCGCGGCAAGGATGCTTCGACAAGGTCGCGCGCCCCCGCGCGTAGCGCGCGTTCAACAGGGTCGCACGCCGTCGCGGCCCTGCACCCCTTCGAGCATCGCACGCACGGTCTGCCCCAGTACGGGGTGCCGCGCGTCCGGCGCCAGGTCGCACAGGGGTACGAGCACGAAAGCGCGCTCGTGCATACGGGGGTGGGGCACCTCGAGCCCGGGTTCGTCGATGCGCGCATCGCCGTAGAGCAGCAGGTCGAGGTCGAGCGTGCGCGGGGCATTGCGTTCGGGCCCCCGCTCGCGCCCGGCTCCCAGCTCGATGGCCTGGAGCAGTCGGAGCAGCTCGCGCGCTTCGAGGGTGGTCACCAGCGATACCGCGGCGTTCAGGTACGCAGGCTGGGGCGGGCCCACCGGATCGGTCTCGTAGACCGGCGAGCAGGTCACCTGGCCCACGCCGCGCGCCGCGCGGAGCGACCGGAGGGCGAAGGCCAGGTTCGCGTGCCGATCGCCCAGGTTCGTACCGATGCCGACGAACGCGCGGGTCGCGACGAGTGCCATGAACGGAGTCTACGATGACGGGCGGGGTCCGGCCGACCGAGCGTCGACGACCGGTGGCGGCCGGCTGCGGCCACATGGGGAGGGCTACCCTGCGGCCGTGAACCACCGCTCCAAGCGCCTGCGGCGTCCGGCGCAGACCGCGTCGCCCGAGCTCGTCACCCCGGTCCCGGGGCCGAAGTCGCGCGCGCTGGCCGAGCGGCTGGGCCGGGTGGAGAGTGCCGACACCACCTGCCTGGCGCCGGAGCCGCCGATCTTCTGGGAGGTCGCCTCGGGTGCCAACGTCTGGGACGTGGACGGCAACCGTTACGTCGACCTCGGGGGCGCCTTCGGTGTGGCGAACGCAGGCCACGCGCACCCCAAGGTGGTGGCGGCGCTCGCCATGCAATCCTCGCGACTGCCTCACGGCATGGGGGACGTGCACCCGCCGGCGGTGAAGGTCGATCTGTTGGAGGCGCTGGCCGCGCGCTTTCCGGGGGGCGGCCCATGCCGCGTCGTGCTGGGTACCTCGGGCTCCGACGCCGTCGAGACCGCGCTCAAGACCGCGATGCTCGCCACCGGTCGTCCGGGCGCCGTGGCCTTCGAAGGGGGCTACCACGGTCTCACGCTGGGCGCGCTCGACCTGACCGCGCGCCCGTTCTTTCGCGAGCGCTTCGAGGCACGGGTCGCGCACGCGACGAGCTGGGCGCGCTACGGCGACGCCCGGGACGTGCTGCGCGCGCGCGACGCCTGTCCGGTGCCGGTGGGATGTGTCGTCGTCGAGCCGGTCCAAGGACGGGGGGGCGAGCGGGTGCCGCCCCCTGGCTTCCTGCGAGATCTGCGAGCACTTTGCGATCGCGAGGGCCTGCTCCTGATCGCGGACGAGATCTACACGGGCTTCGGACGCACGGGCCGGCTCTTCGCATGCGAGCACGAGGACGTCGTGCCCGACCTGCTGTGCGTGGGCAAGGGACTCTCCTCGGGCATGCCGATCTCCGCCTGCCTCGGGCGGGACGAGGTGATGGCGGCGTGGCCTGCCTCCGAGGGCGAGGCGCGGCACACGTGGACGTTTCTGGGCCACCCGGCCGGGTGCGCCGCGGCGCTGGCGTCACTCGAAGTGCTGGACGAGGAGGGACTCGTCGAGCGCTCGGCGACGATCGGTGCCCGCGCGCTCGAGTCGCTCCGCGCGAAGACGCGCGGCCTGGCGAGCGTGCGCGAGGTCCGCGGGCTCGGTCTCATGATCGGCATCGCCTGTCGCGAGGGCGAGACGGCGGTTTCGGCCTGCCGCGAAGCGCTCCACCGCGGCGTGATCCTGCTGCCCTCGGGCGACGACGGCTCGGTGCTCTCGATCACGCCGCCCCTGGTCATCGACGAAGCGACACTCGAAGAAGCCCTCGACGTGGTGGTGTCGTGCCTCTCGTAGACGCCGAAGGCCCGCTCACCGGGGTGCCGGAAGGCGCCGGCGACCCGAGTCGCCGCGCGCTCGACGAGCGGGTGCGCGCCTGGATGGCCGAGCCCGACCCCTGGGCCAGCGCCCCCGACGATGCGCGCTTCGGCGCGTTGGCGCTCGAGCTCTTCGCCTACCAGTTCGAGCACTGCGCCCCCTACCGGCGCCTCTGCGAGCGCCGCGACCGAACCCCGGGCCAGGTCGATCGCTGGCAGGACATCCCCGCCGTTCCCGCCGGCGCCTTCAAGGAGCTGCGTATCGCGTGCTTCGACCCCAGTGCCACGCGCCACGTCTTTCGCACCAGCGGCACCTCCACCGCTCACCGCGGGGCCCTGCACCTCGACACGCTGGCGCTCTACGAGGCGTCGCTGGTGCCGAGCTTCGAGCGCTTTCTGCTGCCGGAGCTGGCCGGCCGGCCCGGGCGCGCGCGCATCGTCGTACTCGCACCCTCGGCCAACACCGCCCCCGACTCGTCGCTCTCCCACATGTTCCAGGTGATGGTCGAGCGACGTGGCGACGGGGCCAGCGGCTTCTTCATGGGGGGTGACGCCCTGGACGTGGACGGCGTACTCGCTGCCCTGGCCGAACCCTGCGGCGAGGGCGTGCCCACCCTGGTGTGCGGCACGGCCTTCGCCTTCGTCCATCTGCTCGATGCGCTGGGTCGCGAGGGCGGAGCGATCCGTCTGCCCGAGGGCGCGCGCGTCATGGAGACCGGGGGCTTCAAGGGGCGCTCGCGCGAGCTCGCGCGCGACGCGCTGCACCACGAGATCGCCGACGGGCTCGGCGTGCCCGCCACGCGCATCGTCAACCAGTATGGGATGACAGAGCTCGGCAGCCAGTTCTACGACACCAGGCTCAACCAACCCGAGAGCCCGTGCCGGAAGCTCGGGCCGCCGTGGACCCGCGTGCTGCTGGTCGACCCCGACCTCGGTACCCCGGTGGCAGACGGCGAACCCGGCGCCATCCGCATCTTCGACCTCGCCAATACCGGCAGCGTGGCCTGCCTGCAGACCGCCGACCTGGGTCGGCGTGCGGGCGACGGCTTCGAGGTACTGGGACGCGCACCGGGCGCCGAAGAGCGCGGCTGCTCGATCGCCGTGGACGAGATGCTCGGTGGATGAAGCCACGGGCCCGATGACGGCGGGCGAGGTGCGCGCTGCGCGCGAACGGCTGGTGCAGGCCAAGGCCGACCTTCCCGATGCCGCGGACCGCGTGGAGCTTCTGGGTGCGCTGCTCGATCGGCTTCGGGACCCGACGTCGGAGCCGCACCAGAAGCTCGTCGCCAGGCTTCCCGCGGCCAGCGGGTTCTCGCCCGAGGTCGTGCGCGAGGGGCTTCGCCTGGCCTTGGCCGACTGGACCGGCGAGGCGCTTCTCGCGCTGGCGCGGCGCGAGCTCGGCCCGGACCTGGGCGTGCGGGGCGCAAGAAGGCTCGCCCCCTTCGAGACGGTGACGGTGGTGCTGGGTGGGGCGCTGCCCATGCCCACCGTGATCGAGATGCTGGGGCCTCTCGTGGTGGGCTCGCCCGCGCTGGTCAAGCCCGCATCGCGCGATCCGCTGACGGCGCGGGTGGTCGCGGATTCGCTCGCGGAGGTCTCCCCCGAGCTGGGGCGCGCGGTGGAGATCGCCTCCGTGCGCTCGGACGACGGGCAGGCCATGGCGGCGCTCTGCCAGGCACCGTGCGTGGTCGCGAGCGGAAGCGACGCCACCATGGGGGCGCTGCGCGAGCACCTGCCCGCGACCACGCGCTTCGTGCCCCACGGCCATCGGCTCTCGGTGGCGGTGCTCGACGCCCGCGCCCGCGGCGACGCCCTCGCGCGCGACGCGGCGGGGCTCGCGACCGACGTCTGCTTGTGGGATCAGCTCGGCTGCCTGTCGCCCGCATTCGCACTGGTCGTCGGCGAGCCGACCGTACCCGATGCGGTGTGGGGCGCGGTGGGCGACGCGCTCGACGCGCGTGCAGCGGCGCTGCCACGCGGCCGCGTGGCACCGGCGACCGCGGCGGTGCTTGCGCACGAGCGCCAAGAGGCGCAGATGCGCGCCGACGCGAACGCAGACGTGCGGGTGCGCGAGGGCAACGACTTCGTCCTGGTGGCCGAGGCCGACGCCCGGCTGCGCCCCCTGCCCGGCCACCGCCTGCTGCGCCTGCTGCCCGCTCCCGGCGAAGGCGAACTCGCGCGGGCGTTGGCCGACGTCGCGCCGCATCTGGCAGCGGTGGGCATCGCGGCCAGCATGGAGCCCGTGGTGCGTGCCCTGCTCGCCCGCTCGGGCGCCTCACGCCTGTGCCCGCTGGGGCGGATGCAGGCGCCGCCGCTTTCGTGGAGCCACGACGGCCAACCCGTGTTTCTCCCCCTGGCCCGGTGGGTCGATCTCGAGGGGCCCGGCGCGGACTGAGCGGGCCACCTCGCCCGAATCCCCTCGGGGCGTCACCCGATTTTCCTTCTGGAGCACGTACTTGCGCTGCAGCGTGGAAATCGGACCCATGAGGTCCGATATTTACAGGACCGATCTGGTCCGATATGCTCCGCCGTCCACCCCCGAGGCCCCCCGTGCTCCGCATCAGCAAGCTCACCGACTACGGCATCGTGCTGCTCACCCACCTGGCCGCGGGGGAGTCGCGCCAGAGCCACAACGCGCGGGAGCTGGCCGAGAGCACGGGCCTGCCGCTCCCGGCGGTGAGCAAGGTGCTGAAGTCGCTGGCCGGCGCCGAGCTGCTCAGCAGCCAGCGCGGCAGCAAGGGCGGCTACGCGCTCACCCGCGACCCCGCCAAGGTGAACGTGGCCGAGATCATCGAGGCCCTCGAAGGCCCGATCGCGCTGATGGAATGCAGCCTTCCCGGCCACTGCGACCAGGAGCCGAGCTGCCCCGTCTCGGCGCCGTGGCAACGGATCAACCGCGCCGTGCAGGGCACCCTGCGCGACGTGACGCTCGCCGAACTTTCACGTCCCGCCGCCGCCGCACGCAAGCGCGAAGCCCCGCACGCGCAAGGAGAAGCCCGTGTCTGAAGCCGAGCAGATCGAGAAACTCGCCAAGAAAGAGTACGAGTACGGGTTCGTCACGGACATCGACACCGAGAAGATCCCGAAGGGCCTCTCCGAGGACATCGTCCGCATCATCTCGGCCAAGAAGGACGAGCCCGAGTGGCTGCTGGAATGGCGGCTCAAGGCCTACCGCCGCTTCCTCCAGATGCTCGAGGAGAACACCGAGCCCACCTGGGCCCAGGTCGACTACCCGAAGATCGACTACCAGGACATGTACTACTACGCGGCGCCCAAGCCGAAGAAGGAGCTCGCGAGCCTCGACGAGGTCGACCCCGAGCTGCTTCGCACCTACGAGAAGCTGGGCATCCCGCTGCTCGAACAGAAGCGCCTGGCGGGCGTGGCCGTGGACGCCGTCTTCGACAGCGTGTCGGTCGCCACCACCTACAAGGACGAGCTCAAGAAGCACGGCATCATCTTCGGGTCGTTCTCCGACGCCGTGAAGGACCATCCGGAGCTCGTGCGCAAGTACCTCGGCTCCGTCGTGCCCTATTCGGACAACTTCTTCGCGGCGCTCAACTCGGCCGTCTTCAGCGACGGCTCGTTCGCCTACATCCCCAAGGGCGTGCGCTGCCCGATGGAACTCTCGACGTACTTTCGGATCAACGCCCAGGAAACCGGGCAGTTCGAGCGCACGTTGATCATCGCCGAAGACTCGGCCTACGTGTCGTACCTCGAGGGCTGCACCGCGCCCATGCGCGACGAGAACCAGCTTCACGCCGCGGTGGTCGAGCTGGTCGCCCTCGAAGACGCCGAGATCAAGTACTCGACGGTGCAGAACTGGTACCCCGGCGACGAGAACGGCGTGGGCGGCATCTACAACTTCGTCACCAAGCGCGGCGCCTGCCGCGGCAAGCGCTCGAAGATCTCCTGGACGCAGGTCGAGACCGGCTCGGCCATCACCTGGAAGTACCCGAGCTGCATCCTGCAGGGCGACGACTCGGTGGGCGAGTTCTACTCGGTGGCGCTGACCAACAAGCGCCAGCAGGCCGACACCGGCACCAAGATGATCCACATCGGCAAGAACACGAAGAGCACGATCATCTCGAAGGGCATCTCCGCCGGCCGCGGCCAGCAGAGCTACCGCGGGCTGGTGCGGATCGGCCCCAAGGCCCATGGCGCGCGCAACTACAGCCAGTGCGACTCGCTGCTGCTCGGCAGCGAGTGCGGCGCCCACACCTTTCCGTACCTCGAGGTGAAGAACGCAAGCTCGACCGTCGAGCACGAAGCCACGACCTCGAAGATCGGCGAAGACCAGCTCTTCTACTGCCGCCAGCGCGGCATGAGCGAAGAGGACGCGATCTCGATGATCGTGAATGGATTCTGCAAGGAAGTCCTGCGCGAGCTCCCCATGGAGTTCGCCGTCGAAGCCCAGAGCCTGCTCGGGCTCTCCCTCGAAGGGAGCGTCGGATGACCTGCCCCGACTCCCGCTCGAACCATCGCGAAGGAACCCATCGATGACCGCCCTGCTCGAAATCCGAGACCTGCACGCCAAGGCGGGTGACGCCGAGATCCTCCAGGGGATCGACCTCACGATCCAGCCCGGTGAGGTGCACGCGATCATGGGCCCGAACGGCTCCGGCAAGAGCACGCTGGCCGGCGTGCTCTCGGGCCGCCCCTCGTTCGAGGTGACCCAGGGCACCGTCCGCTACGACGGACGCGACCTGCTCGAGCTCGAGATCGAAGAGCGGGCGCGCGAGGGCATCTTCCTCGCATTCCAGTACCCGGTCGAGATCCCCGGCATCACCAACAACTACTTCCTCAAGGCCGCGCTCAACGCACACCGCAAGCACAAGGGCCTCGAAGAGTTCGACGCCATGGACTTCATGACCCTGGTGCGCGAGAAGATGAAGATCGTCGAGATGCCCAAGGACCTGATGGGCCGCTCGATCAACGAGGGCTTCTCGGGCGGCGAGAAGAAGCGCAACGAAGTGCTCCAGATGCTGCTGCTCGAGCCGCGGCTCGCCATCATGGACGAGACCGACTCGGGCCTCGACATCGACGCGCTGCGCGTGGTCGCCACCGGCGCCAACCACCTGCGCGGCCCCGAGCGCGGCATGCTGGTGATCACCCACTACCAGCGCCTGCTCGACTACATCCAGCCCGACTTCGTGCACGTGCTGTCCGAGGGCAAGATCGTGCGCTCGGGCGGCAAGGAGCTCGCCCACGAGCTCGAGGCCAAGGGCTACGGCTGGCTCGAGGTCGAGCCGCCGGCCGAGGGAGCGCCGGCGTGAGCGATCTCGACCAGGCCCAGCAGCGACTGCTCGCCCTGCACGAGGCGGCGCAGCCCAGCGACGGAGGCGACGCCGTGGCGACGCTGCGCCGCGAGGCGCGCGCGGCCTTTGCCGAGCAGGGGCTTCCGACCACCCGGATGGAGGAGTGGCGCTACACGAACCTCGCGCCGCTCGCGCGCCTCGACCTGGCCGAGCCGGCACAAGAGCCGGTCGACTGCCCGCCGCCGGACGTGCCCGCCCACGTGCAGTTCGCCAATGGTGTCCGAAGCGAGGGCGCTGCGGCCCTGCCCGCGGGCGTGTCGATCGACGGCCTCGGCGACGGCGCCGATCTGGGCCAGCTGGCCCCCGCGAAGGAACACCCCTTCGTCGCGCTCAACACCGCCTTCCTGCTCGATGCCGCGCGCGTGCGCGTCGAGGCCGGCGCCCAGGTGGACGAGCCCGTGCGGCTCGACTTCGCCACGGTGGGCGAGGTGCCGCGGCTCTGCCAGCCGCGCGTGCTGCTGCAGGCGGCCCCCCGCAGCCGTGCCACGGTCGTGATCGACCTGCGCTCGGCGACCGAGCAGGGCGGCTTTCTCCGCAACGCCGTCATCGAGACACACGTCGAGGACGACGCCGAGCTGCGCGTCGTGCTGCTCGAACGCAGCCATCCCGAGGACGTGGTGGTCACCCACTTTGCCTCGCGCCAGGGACGCAACGCGCGGCTCGAGACCCACACGGTGACCCTGGGCGGCCGGCTCGTGCGCAACGACCTTTCGGCCGTGCTGGCGGGCGAGGGCGCGGAGTGCCGGCTGCTGGGGCTCTTCCTCGCGGCCGGCGACGACGTGATCGACAACCACACCCTGGTGGATCACGCAGTGCCGCACGGGCGCAGCGACGAGCTCTACAAGGGCGTGCTCGCGGAGAACGGGCGTGGCGTCTTCAGGGGCCGGGTGCTCGTGCGGCCCGACGCCCAGAAGACCGATGCCTCCCAGTCGAACCCCAACCTCCTGCTGCACGACGGCGCCGAGATCGACACCAAGCCGCAGCTCGAGATCCATGCGGACGACGTGCGCTGCAGCCACGGCTCGGCCATCGGCCGGCTCGACCCCGAGGCGCTCTACTACCTGCGGGCCCGGGGCATCGACGAACCGGACGCGCGGCGGCTGCTCACCGAGGGTTTCGCCGCCGAGATCCTCGCCGGCCTTCCCGTCGCCGATCTCGGCGAGTCGCTCGGCGAGCACCTGCGCGAACGACTCGGAGCACTGGGCTCGTGAGCTCCGCCGCCAAGCAGTCGCACGCTTTCGACCTGGCACAGGTGCGCAAGGAGTTCCCGATCCTGGACCAGCAGGTCCATGGCAAGCCGCTCGTGTTCCTCGACAGCGCCGCCAGCTCGCAGAAGCCGCGGGCCGTGATCGACGCCATGGCCGAGTTCCAGCGGCGCGACTACGCCAACATCCACCGGGGCGTTTACCAGCTGAGCCAGCGCGCGACGAACGCCTTCGAGGCCGCGCGCGAGCGCGTGCGCGGTTTTCTGGGCGCCGCCGAGACACGCGAGATCATCTTCACCCGCGGCACCACCGAGGCCATCAACCTGGTGGCCGCCACCTTCGGCCGTGAGCGGGTCGGGCCGGGCGATGAAGTGCTCATCACCCACATGGAGCACCACTCGAACATCGTGCCGTGGCAGATGCTCTGCCGGGAGAAGGGCGCCACGCTCCGCGTCGTCCCCATCGACGACCGCGGTGTGCTCGACCTGGAAGCGCTGGACGATCTGCTGGGCGCCCGCACGCGCATCCTGGCCGTGACCCACGTGTCGAACGCGCTGGGCACCGTCAACCCCATTGCCGAGATCGTCGCCATGGCGCATGCCAAGGGCGTGCCGGTGCTGGTGGACGGCGCCCAGGCCGCGCCGCACATGGCCATCGACGTCCAGGAGTTGGGCTGCGACTTCTACGCCTTCTCGAGCCACAAGGTCTTCGGGCCCTCGGGTGTGGGCGCGCTCTACGGCCGCGCCGAACACCTGGAGGCAATGCCGCCCTACCAGGGCGGCGGCGAGATGATCCTCAGCGTGACCTTCGACGAGACGATCTACGCCGACATCCCACACAAGTTCGAAGCGGGCACCCCGGACATCACGGGTGTGGTGGGGCTGGGCGCGGCGCTCGCCTGGGTCGAGGCCACGGGCCTGGACGCCATCGCCGAGCACGAGCATGCGCTGCTGGCCTACGGCACCGAGGCGCTCTCCGAGGTCGCGGGCCTGCGCTTGATCGGCACCGCACCGCACAAGGCGGGCGTGCTGTCCTTCGTATTGGACAGCGCCCATGCCCACGACATCGGCACCATCCTCGATCAAGAGGGCGTCGCCGTGCGCACCGGCCACCACTGCGCGCAGCCGGTGATGGACCGCTTCAGCGTCCCCGCCACGGCGCGCGCCTCGCTTGCCGCGTACAACGATCGCTCGGACATCGACGCGCTCGTCCGTGCCCTGCACAGCGTGAACGAGATGTTCGCATGAACTCGCAAGGAAACCGACGCTGATGTCCGAGCTGCGAGAGCTCTACCAGACGACCATCCTCGACCACAACAAGAGCCCGCGGAACTTCCGCGTGCCCGAGGGCGCCAACCACGCTGCCGACGGCTTCAACCCGCTGTGCGGCGACAAGGTCAAGGTGCACGTGAAGCTCGAGGACGGTGTCGTCGTCGACGTGGGCTTCGAGGGTTCGGGTTGTGCCATCTCGACGGCGTCGGCCTCGATGATGACCGACGCCGTGAAGGGCCGGCCCGTGGCCGAAGCCGAGAAGCTCTTCGAACGGTTCCACGACCTGGTGACCGGCGACCCGCTCACCGAGCCCGAGTTCGACCCCGAGATCGGCAAGCTCGCGGTATTCGCGGGTGTCCGAGAATTTCCCATGCGCGTCAAGTGCGCGACGCTCGCCTGGCACACCCTCCGTTCGGCCATGGAGGGGTCGGGCGAAGTGGCGAAGACCGAGTAGCCGGAGGATCCATGCCGACCCAGGAAGAGATCAAGGACAGCGTGGTCAAGCAGCTCGAGACCGTGTTCGACCCCGAGATCCCGGTGAACATCTACGAGCTCGGCCTGATCTATGACGTCGCCGTCAACGACGGAGGCGTGGTCGACATCAAGTTCACGCTGACGACCCCCATGTGCCCGGCTGCGGACATCCTGCCCGCCGAGATCGAGACCAAGGCGCGCACGGTCGAGGGCGCCACGGACGTGAAGCTCGAGCTGGTCTGGGACCCGCCGTGGGACCCGAGCATGATGACCGACGAAGCGAGGCTCGACCTCGGGCTCGAGTGAGGGCCCTCGGCACGGTCCTCCTGACCACGATGGCGGTGGTCCTCGTGGTCATGCTCTTCCGTGAGCGTCTGCTCGACGGTGTCGTCTTCCAGCCCACGCGCGGGGGCGGCATTTCGCCCGCGTCGCTCGGCGTCGAAGCCGAGGAGACCTGGATCGAGACCGAGGACGGCGTTCGGCTGCACGCCTTCCGCCTGCCCGCCCAGGGCGACCCCCTCGATCTCTCGCTGCTCTTCCTGCACGGCAACGCGGGCAACGCATCCCACCGCCTGCCCAACGCCGCTCAGCTCGCGCGCCTGGGCGTGGACGTGCTGCTGCTCGACTACCGCGGCTACGGCAAGAGCGAAGGCCGGCCCACGGAGGCCGGGGTCCACCTCGATGCGCGAGCCGGCTTGCGCGCCATCGAGCGTGCGGGGCGGCCGCCCGAGCGCACGGTCCTGCTGGGACGATCGCTCGGCGGTGCCGTCGCCGTGGGCGTCGCCACCGGCCGGCCGCTGGCCGGCGTGATCCTCGAGAGCACGTTCTCTTCGCTCACCGACATGGTGAAGGTGACCCTCGGGTTCGGGCTCGGACCGCTGGTGAAGGGCCGCTTCCCTGCGGATCGCCAGATCGGCGGCCTGCGCGCGCCGGTCCTGTTCTTTCACGGCGACCGCGATCGCATCGTGCCGCTCGAGCTCGGTGAGCGGCTCTATCGCCGCGCACCCGAGCCCAAGGCCTTCGAGCGCATTCGCGGCGCGGGCCACAACGACCTGGTGATGGTGGGGGGCGCGGCCTACTTCGAGCGCATCCGCCAGTTTCTCCGCCAGGTCGCGGGCCCGCGGACGCCCGCCGCGCCGAAGGCCGCACGCACGTGAGCGACACCGACGACAGGCGCGAGGGCCTGCGGCAGGTCGAGCGAACGCGTTTTGCGCACGATGCGGCCGAGCCCGGCGCCGATCTGGTGGCCACCGAAGAGCCGCTCGAGATCCAGGTGGGGGGCGCCCCGATCGCCGTGGTGATGCGCACCCCCGGCCACGACCTCGAGCTGGCGACGGGCTTTCTGCTCACCGAACGCATCGCCCCGGACGCGGGAGCGATCCGCACCGTGCACCACGCGAGCCTCGCCCGCGACCCCGCCGCGCTCGACAACGTGGTGCGCGCCACGCTCGAGGGCCCGCCTCCCGATCTCGAGCGCCTGCGCCGCAACCTCTTCGCCGGCTCGAGCTGCGGCGTCTGCGGCAAGGCCAGCATCGACCAGGTGCTGGCCAGCGCACCGCCGCTCGGAGACGACCCCGCCCGATTCGAAGCGACCGCCCTGTATCCGATGCCCGACCGGCTGCGCGCCGCCCAGCCGCTCTTCGACCACACCGGTGGCCTGCACGCCGCCGGCCTCTTCGACGCCGCGGGCCGCCTGCTGGTCACGCGCGAGGACGTGGGCCGCCACAACGCCGTGGACAAGGTCGTGGGATGGGCGGCTCGCGAGGGGCGCCTGCCATTGGGCGGCCACGCGCTGCTCGTATCCGGGCGCGTCTCCTTCGAGATCGTCCAGAAGGCCCTCGCCGCGCGCATCCCCCTGGTGGCCGCGGTCTCGGCGCCCTCGTCCCTGGCCGTCTCGCTCGCCAAGGCCTCGGGCATCGCCGTCGTCGGCTTCCTGCGCGGGAAAGGGCTTTCGGTGTACGGCGCAAAGCAGCGCGTCACCGGTCCGGCCGCGTTCGACCCGAGCACGGAGCCGAGCGCGAGCAGCTAGACTCGCCCCATGGCAAGAGAGCGGGCCGCCGGCGGGCTGCGGGCGGTGGTCGAGACTGCGCGGCACGCGCTTCGCAGCGGGCTCGGCCGCGCGGTGCCGGCCTTGGCGCGGGTCAACCAGGTCGAAGGCTTCGATTGCCCCGGCTGCGCCTGGCCCGAGGACCCGAAGCGCCCGCATCTCGAGTTCTGCGAGAACGGCGCGAAGGCGGTCGCCCACGAAGCCACGCACAAGCGCGTGGACCGCGATTTCTTTTCGCGCTGGACCCGATCGAAGCTGCTCTCGCAGTCGGGCCAGTGGCTCGAAGGGCAGGGGCGCCTGGTCGAACCCATGGTGCGGCGACCCGGGTCGGATCGCTTCGAGCCCATCTCCTGGGACCGCGCCCTGGCGCGCGCCGGCGAGGTGCTGCGTAGCCTCGGCGAACCCGACCAGGCCATCTTCTACACGTCGGGTCGGACCAGCAACGAGGCGGCGTTCCTGTACCAGCTGTTCGTGCGCGCGTTCGGCACCAACAACCTTCCGGACTGCTCGAACCTCTGCCACGAGTCGAGCGGCACCGGCCTCACCGGGACGCTCGGGATCGGCAAGGGCACCGTCGGCCTCGACGACTTCGAGGTGGCCGACCTGGTCCTGGTGGTGGGTCAGAACCCGGGCAGCAACCACCCGCGCATGCTGACCACGCTGCAGCAGGCCGCGCGCCGCGGATGCAGGATCGTCTCGATCAATCCACTGCGCGAGCCCGGCATCGCACGCTTCAAGCACCCGAAAGAGCCCCTCGGCATGCTCGGCCGGGGGACGGCCCTGGCCGAGCGCTTCGTGCGCGTACGCGTCGGCGGCGACGTGGCGCTGCTCAAGGGAGTGATGCGCGAGCTGCTGCGGCTCGACGAGGCGGATGGCGACGTGATCGATCACGCGTTCATCCGAGAGCACACCGAGGGCTACGAGGCCTTCCGCGACGCGCTGCTCGCCCTGGACGAAGACACGCTGGCCCGCGATGCCGGCGTCTCGCGCGATGAGATCCGCGAGCTGGCCGAGATCTACGCGCGGGCCGAGCGCACCATCGTCTGCTGGGCCATGGGCATCACCCAGCACCGCCACGGCGTCGCCAACGTACAGGAGCTCTCGAACCTGCTGCTGCTGCGCGGCAACGTCGGGCGTCCGGGCGCCGGCCCGTGTCCGGTGCGGGGCCACAGCAATGTGCAGGGTGATCGCACCATGGGAATCTACGAGAAACCGAGCGGCGCCTTCCTCGACGCGCTGGGCGCCGAGTTCGGCTTCGAGCCGCCGCGCCGACACGGCACCAGCACGATCGAAGCCGTCGAGGCCATGGCCGAAGGCCGCGCGTCGGTCTTCGTCGGGCTGGGGGGCAACTTTGCCGCCGCCACACCCGATACGCCGCGGGTCGAAGAAGCGCTCGGCCGCTGCAGTCTCGCGGTACACGTGGCGACCACCTTGAACCGCACGCACCTGGTCGCTGGCGAGGAGACGCTGCTGCTCCCCTGCCTCGCCCGCAGCGAGCGCGACGTGCGCCACGGCGGCGCGCAGTTCGTGACCTGCGAGAACAGCATGGCCGTGGTGCAGCGAAGCGAGGGACGGCTCGACCCCGCCGGCCCCGAGCTACGCAGCGAGCCCGCCATCGTGGCGGGGCTCGCCCGGGCCGCGCTCCCGGCCGACACCCGGGTCGACTGGGAGGGCCTCTCGGCCGACTACGATCGCGTGCGCGACGCGATCTCGCGCGTGATCCCCGGCTTCGAGCGCTTCAACGAGCGCGTCCGCGAGCCGGGCGGGTTCGTGCTGCCGCGGCCCCCGCGCGAGCGCCGGTTCGACACGCCGAGCGGTCGCGCGCACTTCGTGGTGGCGCCGCTGCCCGAGCTGGACGTGCGCGAGGGCGAGCTGCTCATGACCACCGTGCGGACTCACGACCAGTTCAATACGACGGTCTACAGCCTGGACGACCGCTATCGAGGCATCCGGGGCGACCGCCGCGTCGTGCTCCTGCACGCCGACGATCTGCGCGATCTCGGCATCGCCGAGGGCGAACTCGTCGACCTCGAGAGTCGATTCGGAGAGACCCGACGGCAAGCACCGGGGTTCCGCGCTCGGGCCTACGACGTGCCGCGCGGCTGCGCCGTCACATACTTTCCCGAGGCCAACCCGCTCGTGCCGCTCGAGGCCTTCGATGCCGAGAGCAAGACGCCCGCCTACAAGTCGGTGCCGATCCGGATCCGACCGCGCGCCGCGGGCGACGCCTAGCCCTGCAAGCCTGGTCCGGGTTCAGGCGTTCTGGGCCGGCGTGACCACGTGCACGTCGCGCTGCGGGAACGGGATGCTGATTCCCTCGGCGTCGCAGGCGAGCTTCACCCGCTCGGTCACGTCGGACATGACTCCCCAGTAGTCGGCGCCCCGGCACCACGGACGGGCGGCGATGTCCACGCTGGAGTCGCCCAGATTCACCACGATCACGGCCGGGGCGGGGTCGTCGAGCACCCGCTCGTCCGCGCGCAGGATCTCCTCGATCACGCGCTTGGCCTTGGCGATGTCGTCCTCATACGCGATGCCGAAGACCATGTCGACGCGACGCGTGGGATAGGCGGAGTAGTTCGTGATGACCGATCCCATGACGTCGGCATTGCCCACGATCACCTTCTTGTTGTCGGGCGTCTTGAGCTCGGTCGTGAAGATGTGCACGGCCTCGACGCTGCCTGAGACCCCGGCCACCTCGACGAAGTCGCCGGACTTGAAGGGACGGAACACGATCACCAGCACGCCGGCCGAGAAGTTCGAGAGCGTGCCCTGGAAGGCGAGGCCCACCGCCAGCCCTGCAGCAGCGATCACCGCAGCGAAGGAGGTGGTGTTCACCCCCAGGCGCCCGAGCGCCGCGATCGCGAACAGCGCCAGGACCGACATGGAAACCAGGCTGCCTGCGAACCGGACCAGCGTCTCGTCCACGCTGGCACGCGTCAGCGCGCGGCGGCAGAGTGCGGCAAGGATCTTCGACCCGAACCAGCCGGCCACGAAGATGCCGACCGCGGCCAGTACGTTGGGGCCCCACGACTGCAGGGCCTCGATCGTCTTCTCGAGCAGGGGCTCCATGGGGCCTCCCTCCGTGATGGTGCGGGCCCCCAGGCGGGCGCCGCTTGCGGGGGGCGGAGAGTAGCGGCGAATCCGGCCCGCGGACGCGCCCGGTACCCGTGCGCTCGAACTGCTGCGCCGAGCGCGCTTTCGCCCCCGGCGCTGGTAACCTCGGCGGGTGTCGAGCGACCACCCCGCCCCCCTCCTGGTCACCGGGGCCAATGGCCACCAGGGCCTCTCGTTGGCCCGTGCGATCGGGACGCCGGGTGCCCTGCGCGCCGTGGTGCGGTCGCCGCGCGCGGCGGCGGCGATCGAGGCGCTGCCCGAAGCCTGCCGGCCGACCATCCATCAGGCCGACCCGCGTGACGCAGCGGCCCTGACCGAGATCGCGCGGGGCTGCGAGGCCTGGGTGCACCTGGTGGGCATCCTCAAGGAGACGAAGTCGGCGTCCTACGAGGACGCCCACGAGCGTTCGGCCGAGGTCGTGCGCGATGCCGCCGCGGCGGCCGGCATCCGCCGCATCGTCTACCTGTCGATCCTGGGCTCCACGCCCGACGCCAGCAACGCCTGCCTGCGCTCCAAGGGCCGGGCCGAGCAGATCCTGATGGATGGCGACGTCCCCACGACCGTCCTGCGCGTGCCCATGGTCCTCGGCCCCGGCGAGATCGCAGCGGGGGCGCTGCGTGGCAAGGCCGGCGCACCCTTCGTGCTGCTGGCGCGCGGGGGGCGAAGCCTCGAGCAGCCGATCGACTCCGACGACGTGGTCGCGGCCATCCGGGCTGCGGCCTCCGACACCAGCGCCGAGTCCCGAGCGCTCGACCTCGCGGGACCCGAGAGCCTGCCGCATCGCGAGCTGGTCGGGCGCGTCGCCCAGCGTCTGGGCACGGCGCCCCGGGTCGTGCCGATCCCCCTCTGGCTGGTGCAGTGCTTCGTAGCGCTGCTCTCCCTTCTCCCCAGCCCGCCGGTCACCCAGGCCATGCTCGGGGTGCTCGAGCACGACGACGACGTCGACCCCGGGCCCGCCTGCGCGCAGCTCGGGCTCACGCTCACTGCGCTCGACACCACACTCGACCGAACGTTCGCGCCCGACCAGGAGGACTCCGCTTGAGCGATCCGTCCGACCCGATGGCTCCTGACGGCAAGCCTTCTGTTCCGCCGACGGGAGTCGGCGGAACACCGGCCCCCGAGGAGATCGGCCCGCGGCGCGGGTCCTCGACCCTTCAGCGCCTCGTCACCTGGGCACTCGCGCTCGCCTGCTTCGCCTACCTCTGGGTGCGCATCTCGGGTGCCGCGGGCGACCAGAGCGTGCCGGCCTATCTGGGTTCGGTCTTCGCGTCGGTCGCCTGGGACCGCTGGCTGATGCTGATGGTCCCGTACTCGGTCCTGTTCCTGCTGATCGACACGTTGATCCTCTGGCGCGTCGTCAACTGGTTCAACGCCAAGATCGGCTACGCCGACCTGCTGCCCGTGCGCGCCAGTGCCTACATCCTGTCGATCTTCAACGAGCAGGTGGGCAAGGGCGCGATCGCCCTCTACCTGAACCGCACCCGCGGCGTCCCGGGCTGGCAGCTCGGCTCGAGCATGCTCTTCATCATGTTCTGCGAGTTCTACTACCTGCTCGCCTGGGCCACGCTCGGCTACTCGTTCAGCAGCGACACCCTGCCCGAGCAGTTCGCCCTGCTGCCGTGGCTCGCCGGGGGGGCCGCCCTCTTCCTGGTGCTATGGCTGCTCTACTTCCGCGGTGCCCTGCTGCCCGGCAACGCGCTGCGAGACCGACCCATCCTGCACGCCTTCAAACAGGCCAACCTCGGTCACTACCTGGGGGTGGTCGTGCTGCGGTCGCCCGCCCTGCTGGCGGCGGTGGCGGTCTACACGCTGGCGCTGCGCCTGTTCGGAGTGGAGGTCGGCTTTCTGGCGATGCTCGGCTACCTGCCGGTGATCTTCTTCGGGGCCGCCATTCCGACGCCGATGCGCGCCGCGGCCATCACCCTGTGGGTGACGCTCTTCCCGGACCGCCCGGCCGAGATGACGGCCTTCGGCATCGTGCAGCACAACTTCTTCATCTTCTTCAATGCGGCGATCGGCCTGCTGTTCCTGCGCCGCGCCAACCGGGACCTGTTCGGCGACGAAACCGGCAACGAAGAACCCGCGGCCTAGCTGTCAGGTCCAAGAACGTTGGTCACCCGGGGTGGCCTCCGGAGAGAATGGGGTTGCGAAACCTCAAACCACTCTTCCGGAGGGCCCCAGGTG
>JANQOX010000002.1 GCA_028285625.1 Myxococcota bacterium | reverse complement strand
CTTCGCCCCAGGAAGGCGAGCCGGTCGAAGCGGAAGCGCCGACCGCGTCCGAAGGCGGCGACGAACTCTCGTTCGCCGTGCGCTGGCGTGACGCTCTCGTCGCGGACCGAGACGTTCACCGAATCGAGCCGCACTTCGCGCACGGCGAACGAGAGTTCGTCGCCGCCTTCGGACGCGGTCGGCGCTTCCGCTTCGACCGGCTCGCCTTCCTGGGGCGGCACCGCGGGCGCATCGGCGGAGGCCGAAGACGCAGGGGCCGAGAACGGATGCAGCAGGGCCTCGGGGGTCCGCACCAGGTCGAGCTGCGCCCCGGCCACGCGCACCGAATCCACCAGCAAGACCCGTGCGAACAGCGGCCAGAGCGCGACCTCGAGCCCGACCTCGTCGGCCTGGAAGGCCGGCCCCTCTCCGGGCGTCCCGACCCGCGCCTCGCGAAGCACCAGCCTGGGCGGGAGCAGGCCCAGGTCGAGGTCGGACCAGCTCACGTCGCGACCGGTGGCGGCCCGGGCCTCGGCGTGCAGTCGCGACCGCACGGCTTCGCTCTTGGCGAGCGGCGGGAGGAGCACCAGCACCGCGACCACCAGCAGCACGGCCAGCGCGAGCAGCCCCAGCAGCAGCCGCACCAGGATGCGCACGTCTAGGCCGCCCCGCCGGCGTCCAGGCGCTCCGCCAGCAGCGTCCGCACGCGGCCGGGATCGGCCTTGCCCTGGCTCGCGCGCATCACCTGGCCCATCAGGAAGTTGAGCGACTTCTTGTCGCCGTCGGCATAGCTGGCAACGGCCTTCGGGTGGGCCGCCAGGGCGTCGTCGATCCAGCGCTCGAGTTCGCCGGCATCGGACACCGTCTCGAGCCCACGCTCGGCGACCAGCGCCTCGGGGTCGCCGCCTTCCGTGAGGAGCTCCGGCAGCAGGTCCCGCCCGCTCTTCGCGGTGATGCGACCGGACTCGACCATGCCGATCAGGACACCGATCGACTGCGGGGTCGCAGCAGACTGGGCCACGTCGCGGTCGGCTTCGCGCAAGGCAGCCTGCACGTCGCGCGCGACCCAGTTGGCCGCCGCGCGCGCTGCACCGCTGGCCTCGGCCACCGCCTCGAAGAAGTCGGCCAGCTCGCGCGACGCCGTCAGGACCTGCACCTGGTCGGCCGGCAGCCCGTACGCCTGCTCGAAGCGCGCGCGGCGCGCCCCGGGCAGCTCGGGCAGCGCCGTGCGAATGGCCTCGATCGCCTCCTCCGAGAGCGTGAGCGGGATCAGGTCGGGGTCCGGGAAGTACCGGTAGTCGTCCGCGTTCTCCTTGCCCCGCATCACGAACGCGCGACCTGCGTCGGCATCCCAGCCCCAGGTCTCCTGCACGACCTCGCCGCCCGAATCCAGGAGCGCCGCCTGGCGCTTCACCTCGGCGTGGATCGCCTCTTCGATGTAGCGAAACGAGTTCAGGTTCTTGAGCTCGGTCCGCGTCCCCAGCGCGGTCGCGCCGTGTGGCCGGAGCGACACGTTGGCATCGCAGCGAAACTGGCCCTTCTCCATGTCGGCGTCGGATGCGCCGACCCAACGCACGATCTCGTGCAGGGCACGAAGGTAGGCGCCGGCCTCTTCGGGAGATCGCATCTCCGGCTCGGACACGATCTCCATGAGCGGCACGCCCGACCGATTGAGATCGACGTGCGTCTCCTCGACCGCACCGTCGTGGATCGACTTGCCGGCATCCTCTTCCATGTGGATCCGCGTGAGGCCGATGCGCCGCGGCCCATCACCGCCTGCGACGTCGATCTCGACGTAGCCACCCAGCGACAGCGGATGCTCGAACTGCGAGATCTGGTAGCCCTTCGGCAGGTCGGGGTAGAAGTAGTTCTTGCGCGCGAAGACCGAGTCGGGCTGGACCTCCCCGCCCGTGGCCAGCGCGGCCCTCGCCGCGAGCTCGACGGCGTAGCCGTTCAGCACGGGCAACGCTCCCGGCAGGCCCAGGCACACCGGCGACGTGTCCTGGTTCGGCGGCTCCCCGAAGCGGACCGGCGCACCGGTAAAGAGCTTGGTGCGCGTGCGCAGCTGGCAGTGCACCTCGAGCCCGATCACCACCTCGTAGTCGGGATGCGTGGGCGCGTTCACGAACGGGCCCTCATGTGCGCGCCCCGGAGTCGATCGGCGCCGGAGTCGCTTCGTGGTGATCGGTGAGCCGCTGGTATGCGTGGGCCGTGCGCAGCACCCGCGCATCGGCGAGCGGCGGGCCCAGGATCTGGACACCGACCGGCAGACCGTCGGCGAGCCCACAGGGCATCGACAGACCGGGCAGGCCCGCCAGGTTGGCCGACACCGTGTAGACGTCGGACAGGTACATGGAAAGCGGGTCGGCCTTCTCGCCGATCCGGAAGGCGGGCTCGGGTGCGGTGGGCGTGAGCAGTACGTCGCAGCCCTCGAAGGCGCGCTCGAAGTCCCGCCTCAGCAGCGTCCGAACCTGCTGCGCCTTCTTGTAGTATGCGTCGTAGTAGCCAGCCGAGAGCACGAACGTACCCAGCAGGATCCGGCGCTTGACCTCGGTCCCGAAACCCTCGGAGCGGCTGCGCTCGTACATCTCGCGCAGGTCGGCGGCCCCTTCGGCCCGGCGTCCGTAGCGGGCCCCGTCGAAGCGCGCGAGGTTGCTCGAGGCCTCGGCCGTCGCCACGAGGTAGTAACAGGCGATCGCGTGCCGGGTGTTCGGTAGCGACACCGGCGTGGTCTTGGCGCCTGCGGCCTCCAGCACGGCCACCGCGTCGCGCACGCGGTCCAGCACCTCGGCACGGACCCCTTCGGTCTCGAAGTACTCGCGAGGAAGCCCGATGCGCAGGCCCTCGACGCCACCGTCGAGGTCGGCCTGGGAAGCGGTCGGGCCCTCGGGCAGCGAGGTGGCGTCGCCGGGATCGTGTCCGCTGATCAGGTCGAGCAGCAGCGCGCAGTCCTCGGCGGTGTGGGCGAGTGGCCCGATCTGATCCAGGGACGACGCGAAGGCGACGAGGCCGAGTCGCGACACGCGGCCATAGGTGGGCTTCATCCCCACCAGGCCGGTGAAACTGGCGGGTTGGCGGATCGAGCCCCCGGTGTCGCTCCCGAGCGCGAGCGCCACGATGCCCGCGGCCACCGCGGCGGCCGAGCCACCGGACGAGCCGCCGGGCGAACGCGAGAGGTCCCAGGGGTTGCGCGTGGGGCCCGCCACCGAGTGTTCGGTCGACGAGCCCATGGCGAACTCGTCCATGTTGGCTCGGCCGACCACGACGGCGCCCCCCGCACGAAGCCGCGCCACCGCAGTCGCGTCGAAAGGCGATCGGTAGCCCTCGAGAATCCGCGACCCGCAGCCGAGGGTCTCGCCGTGCTGCGCCAGATTGTCCTTCAAGACCACCGGAACGCCGTCGAGGGGCGACGCGACTTCGCCGCGGGCGCGCCGCGCATCGGCGGCCTCGGCATCGGCACGCGCCGCTTCGTCGCGCGTGGCGACCAGGGCACCGATCGCCGGATCGACTTCAGCCGCACGCGTGAGCGCGGCGTCCACCAGGTCGGCGCTCGACGTCTCACCGCGGTCGAGTGCGGCGCGCTGCGCCGCCACTGTGGGCAGGGGCATCGTCGCTAGGCCTCGTCGAGCACCTTGGGCACCGCGAAGGCGGTCCCGGCGCGTGCGGGCGCCTGGGCGAGCACCTCTTCGGGATCGATGGACGAGACCGGCGTGTCTTGCCGCAAGGGCGTCTCGAACGGGATCGCGTGCGCCGTGGGCGGCACTCCCTCGGTATCGACCTCGGCGAGCTGCTCGACATAGTCGAGGATCGCGTGCAGGTCGCGGCCGAGGGCCTCGGCCTCGTCGCTGGAGAGGCGCAGGGCCGCCAGGCGAGCCACGTGGCGAACGTCCTCGGGGGAGAGCTTCGACATCGACTGCAAGGGTAGCGGGCGAGCCGAGCGCAGGAGAGCCGCCCGGGGCCCGCGAGCGGCGGGGGGGAGAGTTGTTAGCCTCCGCGCCCGTGACCGAAGGCCCCGACGCCGGTTCCGAGCCCGCAGCCGAACCGAAGCACGATGGCGGCGAGCAGCTCTTCACGGAGCTGCCCGAAGACATCCAGCAGGGCATCGCAGACCTGGGCTGGACCGATCCCATGCCCGTCCAGCGGCAGGCGATTCCGCCCATGCGCAAGGGCGGCGACCTGATCGTCCAGGCCCGCACGGGTAGCGGCAAGACCGGCGCCTTCGGCATTCCGATCGTCGCCGAGATCGACCGCGAACTGCGCGAGCCGCAGGCGCTGGTGCTCGCGCCCACGCGCGAGCTCGCCAACCAGATCAGCACCGAGATCGAGGCCATCGGCAACCACCGCGGCGTCCTGTGCCTGCCCGTCTACGGCGGGGTCGGCTACGGGCCGCAGGTCGAGGCCCTCGAGAAGGGCGTGCACGTGATCGTCGGCACCCCCGGCCGCATCCTCGACCACCTGGGTGCCGGCCGGCTCAAGTTCGATGCCGTGAAGATGGTGGTGTTCGACGAGGCCGACGAGCTGCTCTCGCTGGGCTTCTGGCCGGACATGAAGGAGATCCGCTCCTACCTGCCGAAGGAACGCCAGAACTGCCTGTTCTCGGCGACGATCCCCGAAAAGGTGCTGGCGCTCTCGCGCGCATTCCTCCACGAGCCGGAGTTCATCTCGCTGGTCGAGGGCCACAGCTCGCCCCAGGAGATCGAGCACTCCTTCTACGTGACCACCGCGCAGGAAAAGGAGCAGAACCTCCGGCGCATCCTCGAGTACGAAGATCCCGAGAGCGCCATCGTGTTCTGCAACACCAAGGACGACGTGCGCTTCGTCACGTCGTTCTTGCAGAAGAATGGCTTCGACGCCGACCAGATCTCCGGCGACCTGACGCAGGCTGCGCGCGAGGCCGCGATGGCGCGCATCAAGGCCGGCGAGCTGCGCTTCCTCGTCGCCACCGACGTCGCCGCCCGCGGCATCGACATCAGCGACCTGTCCCACGTGATCGCCTACTCGTCGCCCGAGTCCCCGGAGGTCTACGTGCACCGCACCGGTCGCACCGGCCGCGCGGGCAAGGCCGGCGTCGCCATCTCGCTGGTCTCGGGCCTCGACATCGGGAACTTCCGCAACCTGCAGAAGATCAACCGCATCAAGATCGAAGAGCGCAAGCTCCCCACCGACGACGACATCGTGGCACGCATGCGCGAACGCCTGGCGGTGAAGGTCGAGCAGGAGATCCGCCACATTCCGGCGCGGGAGCGCGCCATGAAGGTGGACCGGCTGATCCCCGCCGTCGAGTCCATGGCGGCCACCGAAGACGGCCGCCGCGACCTCGCCGCGATCTGTGCGTCGTACCTGCGCGAGCATCGCCCCGAGACCACCGTGCGAGAAGAGCCCGCGCGCCTCGACGACGCCCCCCGCGATGGGGACGACGGCGATCGCCCGCGCCGCCGCCGAGGCGGCGGAGGAGGCGGCGGACGCGGTGGGAGCCGCGGCGGGGGACGCGGTGGGAGCCGTGGAGGCGGCGGCGGCCGAGGCGGACGCGGCCGGCGCTGAGCCGGTCCCGCTGGACCCGTTCGGGCGGGCGCAACGGCGCACGCCCTCGCAACTAGGCCGCGGTGCGGCCCCCCTCCGTGGGGAGGTCGAGCCAGGCGTTGGCACCGTCTCGGCAGATGGCCAGGCGCCGACCCGCGGGATCGAGCAGGACGGCTGCGGGCGCCGCGCGGGGATGCTCGCGGACGATCGCGACCAGGGCCGCCTCGTCGGGCGCACCGTCGACGCAGGCCTTCTCCAGGGCGGCGCGGTCGTCCGGCCGGACATTTCCCAGCAGCAGACCGGCGCTTCCCCGATCGACACGACGCTCTGAACCGGCCACCTCGACCGCGGCTGCGCGGCCCTCGGCGTCGGCGAGCACGATGCGGGCCACGCCACCCGCCGGCCGCCCCATGCACCATTCGACGGCGGCTTCGAGGGCGTCGAAGCGCTGAAGACAGTCCTGCACCAGCAGCACCGCCGGCGCGGCGCAGGCGCGCAGCGAATCGGGCGTCGCAGGTCCCACGGATACGGCCACCGCGAGGCCGTGCTCGTTCACGCCGGCCATGGCGGGAACCAGCCAGGGCGAGACCACTTCCATCGACCGGAAGTCGTTGTCGGGCACGCTCTGGCGCAGCGCCAGTTCAGGACCGGGCGCGGCGGGCACTGCGCGAGCGACCAGCGCCGCGCCGCTCGCGTGCTCGCGCGACGTGGCGAGCAGACCGCCCCGCGGCGGCGGGCTCAACTCTCGCGCCAGCAGCGCGTAGAGGTCCCTCTCATCCACCCGCGCGCCCGCAGCGAGACCCGCCAGGCGCTCGGCCATGTGCGGAAAGAACCGCGTGGTGTCTCGCGCCGCGCGGGCATCGAGGGCGTCGGGCGACGTCCGGCGTCGCAGCCGGTCGAGCCAGTTGCCGCGCTCGTCGGACGCGGCCACGCGCACGCGCGCCGCCAGCCCACGACCCTGGTCGAGCCCGAGATCGCGAGGTGCCCCCTCACAACGCAGGGCCTCGCCGCTTCCGATGCCCGACCGCTGACTGGCCTCGTCCGTCACGCGTCCACCCGGGGCTGGATCTGGAGCAGAGCCGAAGCGTCGGGCCCCAGCCCCTCGTTGAGCGAGCCGGTCCGGTAGCCCTCGAGGTCGAGCGACACGTAGCGGAAACCGAGCGGCTTGATCTCGGCCGTGATCGCGCGGGCCATGTCGGGCGCGAGCGCACGGGGCAGCTCGTCGGGCGCGATCTCGACGCGGGCCAGCTCGCCGTGGTGGCGCAGGCGAACCTGCTGGAACCCGAGGGCTCGCAGCCGCTCCTCGCCCTGCTCGACCTGGCGCAGGCGCTCCTCGGTCACCTCGGTGCCGTAGGGCAGCCGCGAAGACAGGCACGCCGACGCCGGCAGCTCGGCCGTGGGCAGTCCGGCCGCGCGAGACAGTGCGCGGATCTCGGCCTTGCCGAGCCCCACGTCCAGAAACGGCGAGAGCACACCGTGCTCGTCGGCCGCGCGGTGACCCGGGCGAAAGTCTCCCGTGTCGTCGGTGTTCACGCCGTAGGCGACCGCGGCGAACCCGAGTTCGTCGCGCAGCCGACCGGTCACCTCGAACAGCTCGGTCTTGCAGTAGTAGCAGCGGTCCGGCGCATTCTTGCGGTAGTCGGCGCGATCCATCTCGTGGGTGTCGACGAAGCGGTGCGCGAGGCCGAAGCCCTCGACGACCTCGAGCGCCATGGAGCGGTGGCTGTCGGGGTACGACGGCGAGACGGCGGTCACCGCCAGGGCGTCCGAGCCGAGCGCGCGGTGCGCGGCCCATGCGAGGTAGCTCGAGTCGACGCCCCCCGAGAACGCCACCAGCAGGGGACCGCGCTCGCGGAGCCCCTGAAGCAGGGCCTCCTCCTTGGCGCGTACGGCTCGATACGGCGAAGTCACGGCTTGGAAGGCTAGGAGACCGCGGCATGCGGCGCCCGCACGGCGGGCCCCCGGGCCGCGCAGGGCTATCCTGGCCGCCAGGGGGATGGTGATGACGAAACTCCGGGTGGGCCTGGTCTACGGAGGCCGCTCCGTCGAGCACGAGGTGTCGATCGCCTCGGCGACCTCGATTCGCGAGGCGCTCGACCCGGCTCGCTACGACGTCAAGCTGATCGCCATCGACCCGCAGGGGCGCTGGCACCTGGGTGGCCCAGCGCTGCTGCCCGAGGCGGTGCTCGCCGAGCGCGAAGTGACGTTGCCGGCGATTCCCGGCCAACGCACCCTGGTGTCGGTCGAGGGGGGCGAAGACGAAGCGGCGCTCGACGTGATCCTGCCGATCGTCCACGGAGCCGGCGGAGAAGACGGCAGTCTGCAGGGCTTCCTCGAGATTGCGGGCGTGCCCTACGTGGGCGCGGGCGTGCTGGGCTCGGCCCTGCAGATGGACAAGGAGGTGACAAAGCGCCTGCTTCACGCCGCGGGCCTGCCGGTGCTGCCGGGCATCCTCGTGCGGGCGCACGAACTCGCGACGCCCGCCGGTGCCGAGGCCGCCGCCGAGCGCGCCCTGTCCGAGATCGGCCTGCCGCTGTTCGTGAAGCCGGCATGCCTGGGCTCGTCGGTGGGCGTCGGCAAGGTGACCCAGGCATCGGAGCTCATCCCCGCCCTGCACGAGGCCGCGCGCTACGACGAGAAGATCCTCGTGGAGCGTGGCGTCTCCGGGCGCGAACTCGAGATCGCGGTGCTCGGAAACGAGTCCCCCGAGGCGTCGCTTCCCGGCGAGATCGTGTCGCACGCCGACTTCTACGACTACGAGGCCAAGTACGTGGCCGAAGGGACCGAGCTGATCGTCCCGGCCGAGCTTCCCTCGGACGTGACCCCGCAGCTGCAGGCCATGGCGATCGAAGCCTTCGTCCTGCTCGAAGGCGCCGGCATGGCGCGCGTGGACTTCTTCCTCGAGCACGAGACCGGCCGCCCCTTCGTCAACGAGGTGAACAGCCTGCCGGGCTTCACCGAAGGCAGCATGTACCCGAAGCTGTGGCACGCGAGTGGCCTGCCCTATCCGGCCCTGCTGGACCGGCTGATCGAGCTCGCGCTCGAACGCGGCCGCACGCGCGACGCGCTCGAGCGCACCTACCGGCGCGGCTAGCCGGGGCGCGCCTTTCCGTGGCCATCGAAGTCCTCGGCATCGACCACGTGGTGCTGCGCGTCCGCGACCTGGAAGCGTCGCTCGCCTTCTACGAGGGCGTGCTGGGCTGCCGCGTCGAACGCCGCATCGACACCCTGGGCCTGGTGCAGCTGCGCGCCGGTGCAGCACTCATCGACCTGGTGCCGGTGGACTCCGCCCTGGGCCAGGCCGGCGGCGAGGCGCCAGGCGAGACCGGACACAACGTGGACCACGTGGCCCTGCGCGTGGCGTCGCTCGGCCCCGAGGTCGCGGCGCGCCTGCGCGAAGGGGGCATCGAACCCGGCGAGGTGGCGCAGCGCTACGGGGCCGAAGGGAACGGTCCCTCGATGTACGTGCGGGACCCCGACGGCAACACCATCGAGCTCAAGGGACCGCCCGGCGACTGATCCGGCCGTTGCCGGGTCAGGGGCGGCGCGCCCAGACGAAGACCGTGCTTCCATCGGGCACCACGTCGCGCCACCCGGGCTCGATCAGGCCCGCGGTGCGCAGCTCGTCGACGACGGTGTCGCGGCTCGGCAACCCGTGCAGGTTGGCGTGGCTCCGCAGGAACAGATCGAAGGTGGCGAGCATCGCGCCGCTGCCCAACGCCCGTGCCAGGGCGCCCTCGGCCGCCAGCGGCATCTGGATCACCACGGTGCCCTCGGGAGAGAGGTGCTCGAACACGCGCGCGAAGAGCGCCGATCGCTCCTGGGCGTCGAAGTAGTGCAGGTTGTTGTTGAGCAGCACGAGATCGAAGCTGCCGAGGCCCAGGTCGAACACCATGAAGTCGCCGGTCTTGATCTCGCCTCGCTGGGCGAGCCCGCGATCGCGCAGGGTTCTGCGGGCGCCCTCGGCCACGTCGGCATCGAGCTCCACGCCCACGCCCAAGGCATCGCGGCGGCGCGCCAGCACCCCGGCCAGGTACGTGCCGTAGCCGCAGCCGACGTCGAGCACCCGCGAAGGCCGGCGGGCACCCGGCACGCGCGCCAGCACCGAGAGCGCTCGCCCCTCGAGGGCGCGCGGAATCAGTGCAGCCCGGCGCGACGCATCGGCCCCTCCGAATTCGGGGCGCGGGCCCCCACGCAGCAGTTCGGGCAGCGCACGCAGCGTCGGCCCATAGGTGAGGTCGGCCTGGTCGAGCATCGCGCGCATCGACTCCGGCACGCCGTCTTCGAGCAGCCACGCCGGGAGGCCCCCGCACTGGTAGGCATCGCCCCGCCGCTCGACCAGGCCGTGACCCGCAGCGGCGCCCAACCACGCCCGCACCAGGTCCTCTGCGTATCCGGTCTCGCTCACGATCGCCTCGACGGGCTTCGCCTTGCGCAGCGCCGCGAACAGGCCCGAGTCGAGGCCGGCCCGAAGCAACGACAGCTGCGAGTGCGACGCCAGCATCGATGCCAGCCGCCGACCGTGCAGCAGCGCCCCGAGCGTCGAGCTCAACCGCCGAGCTCGAGGTTGGCGTAGCGCACCAACACGGTCTTCACGCCCGCCCGATCGAAGCGGATGCGTAGCTTCTTGCCGGGGCCGGCGCCCTGCACCGCGAGCACGCTTCCCGCCCCGAAGATGGGGTGGGTCACGCGCACGCCGACCCCAAGACCGCTGCCGTCGTCCGGCGCGGGCGACTGATCATAGGAGTAGTCGTAACTGCGCTGGCTCGGTGCCGCGGGCGCGCGCTCGCGAAGCCGGCGGAGCCCCTCCACGAGGTCGGGCGGAATCTCGCGCAAGAAGCGCGACGGCGCCCCGAACGTGCGCGACCCGAAGCGCCTCCGCTCCTGAGCATGGCAAAGGGTCAGCCGTTCCATGGCGCGCGTCATGCCCACGTAGCAGAGGCGGCGTTCCTCCTCGACGGCCTGCTCGTCCCGCGAAGACGCCTGGTGGGGAAAGATCCCCTCCTCCATGCCCACCAGGTACACCACCGAGAATTCGAGCCCCTTGGCCGAATGGGTGGTCATGAGCGACACCCGGTCGTCGCGAAACTCGGCGCTGTCGAGGTCGGACACCAGGGCCACCTGATCGAGGAAGAGCTCGAGCAGGCTGCGATCCTCGTCCTCGGGGCCCGCGTTCGCGGCCGTGAAGTCCTCGGCGCCGGCCAGTAGCTCCTTCAGGTTCTCGACGCGGGCCTCGGCCTCGGGCGTGCCCTCGCGCTCGAGCGCCCGCACGTAGCCCGTGCGTTCGAGCACGCGCGCGATGGCATCCGCCGGCGAGAGATGCGGCGCCTCGCGCCCGAGCTCGTCGATGATCTCGAGAAAACCCGCGATCGAACCGCGCGCCTTGCCTCGCGCCTGCGGCCCGAACGCGCGCAGGCCCTCGAGCAGGGTCAGCCCACGCGACTCGGCGAGGTCTGCGGCGCGCTCGACGGTGGTCTTGCCAATGCCACGCGGCGGCCGGTTCACGATGCGCCGCAGCGCCATGCCGTCGGCCGGGTTCACCGCGAGGCGCAGGTACGAGAGCGCATCCTTCACCTCGGCGCGCTCGTAGAAGCGGACGCCGCCCACGATCACGTAGGGCACGTCGTACTTGAGCAGCTCTTCTTCGATCGGGCGCGACTGTGCATTGGTGCGGTAGAAGACCGCGTGCTGTCCGTAGGGCCGGCCCTGATCGCGCACGCCACGCAGGATCCCCTCGACCACGAACTGCGCTTCGTCGCGCTCGTCGCGACACTCGCGCACCTGGATCTTCTCGCCCTCGCCGAGCACCGTGCGCATGCTCTTCTTGGGCCGACCGGCGTTGTGCTCCACCACGGCGGTCGCGCCCGACAGGATGCGCTGGGTCGAGCGGTAGTTCTGCTCGAGCTTCACCACCTTCGCATCCGAGAAGTCGCGCTCGAAGTCGAGGATGTTGCGGATGTCCGCTCCCCGCCATCCGTAGACCGAGTTGTGGACGACGACCCCTCCGGCCGTGAAGTTGCGCAGGTCCCGTACCTGCAGGTCGTACACGTCGCCCTCGTAGAACCGCCGGGCGACGGAGGCGACGCGCTCCTCCCCGATGCCCCCATCCCTCTCGACGGGGACCACCATGCCCTCGCGAAGATGCGAAACGGGCATGGCGTGAAAGGGCTTGCCGGGCGTGAGGCGCGCGCGCTCCACGACGTCGAGTGCGTCGAGGCTCGCGATCCCCTGAGCCAACTCTTCGGCCGCGTCGTAGTCCTTGCGGCTCGTCTCGATTCGCCAGGTCCCCCTCTTGCCCTCGCGTACCGGGAACCGCCCCTCCGCGAGCCGGCGCAGCTCGGGGTCGCTGGTGACGATCTGAACGCGATGCTCGTGCCAGGGCCGCTTCACGTGCGGCCGTGGATCCCCGAACATGGTGAACCACACGTAGCGCCGGTGGATCCCCCCCCGCACGACGGCGTAGGGCCGATGGTGGGGATAGCGGGGGTCCAGATCGAGGTCGTCCATCAGCCGCCTGGCGCCGGCCTCGGTATCGATCTCGGAGAACAGTCGATCGATCCGAGGCTGATCGATCCGAAGACGCCGCCCGCGGGTGTAGAAGACCGTCGTCGGCAAGCCGTACCGAACGGAGAAGAGCTGCTCCAGATAGCTCGCCTCGGCGGGGTCGCGACCCGCGTGCGCAATCCAGACGGCGTCTGCGACCTCCTGGTTCGTACGCACCTGGATGCCGTTCATGGGCACGCCGTCCTTGCTCGCGCGCACCCCGGACGTGGTGCCGACGCGAAACCCGAGATCGCGGCGCCACATCAGGTAGACGTAGTGCATGCCCTCGACGGGCTCGAGGCGCCCGAAACCCACGTGGTTGGGTGTCGCTTCGAGAACCCGGCCGGACTCGGTCTCGATCCGGACGAGCTCCCCACGGAAGGGCCGGGTCGACACCTTCTCGACCGGGCTCGAGTGTGTGGTGCCCCACCCTGCACCCGCGACCACTTCGTCCCCGGCGCGGATCTGGTCGATCCGGCGGGCCCCCTCGGTGGTCTGCACCGGCGCCGAGGCGGGCAGGCACTGGTCAGGGTCGCCGACGACGCACAGGTTGCGGTGCTCGCCGGCGATCTGGTTGACCAGGCGGTACTGCACGCGGTTGGTGTCCTGGTACTCGTCGACCACCACGTACTGCCAGCGGTTCTGGTAGAAGCGGAGCACCTCCGGAAAGCGGTCGAAGAGCTCGACGGTGAGCATCAGCAGGTCGCCGAAGTCGAGCGCGTTCTGCTCGGCGAGCAGTCGCTGGTAGGTCGCGTACACCTCGGCGGCCTGCTCGGCCTCGAGATCGCGCGCGCGCTCGGCCGCCTGGGCCGGCAGCTCGCCCGCGTTCTTCCACTGGTCGATGCGCCAGCGCAGCCCGCGGGCGTCGTGGGTCTTGGGGTCGAGGCCGTGGCGGCGAAGCGCCTCCTTTACCGTGGCCAGCGAGTCGGCCTCGTCGAAGATGACGAAGCTGCGCGCGCGACCCAGGTGCCCGATGTCGCGGCGCAGGATGCGCACGCAGGTCGAGTGGAAGGTCGAGAGCCAGACGTCGCGCGCCTCGGGGCCGAGCAGCTTCTCGACCCGCTCGCGCATCTCGCCGGCGGCCTTGTTGGTGAACGTGACCGCCAGGATGGCGTCGGGCGCGATGCCACAGGTGCCGATCAGGTAGGCGATGCGGTGAGTGAGGACGCGCGTCTTCCCGCTGCCCGCACCGGCCAACACCAGAAGCGGACCTTCGGTGCTCGTGACGGCGTCGCGCTGCTCGGGGTTCAGGCCCTCGAGAATGGCCTCGGCGGACAACGTTCGCTCCGACGGAGGATGGGGGTGGGCGGGGCCCGGGGGTCGGGCCAAGGTAGAACCTTCGCGCCCGCGGGCAACCTCCGCGGTCCCTGCGGCGGATCGTCACCTTCGCCGGCTTCGCGCGGAACGCGGTCGCGAACGGCCGGGGCCCGACACGCGATGGGCCTGAGCCGGCTACTCGAAGAAGAACGGGCTCGACCAGGCGGCGCCGCCGTCCTCCTGCACCACGCGCACGTAGACGTGCTCGCCGGGCTCGAAGGGGCCGACGTCACCGCCGAAGGCCACGTCGAGGCGGCCCTCGCCGGGCACGCTGGCCACCGGGTGGCCGCCGCTCACGAGCGTGACGCGGTCGATGGGCGCGGTGCCGTGGGCGCGGATCGAGAGACGCCCGGCCTCGCCGGCGGGGAGCGTCCGGCCCGCGGGCTCGCCGTCGAGATCCACCGCCAGCACGATGCGCGGGCCGTTGGTCGCGTAGCAGTGCCGGTCGAGCAGGGCCTGGCGGACGGCGGCGCGGGTCAGGTCTTCGGTCACGATGGCGGCGAGCCCGCCGGTCCCGCTCGCGAGGTGCGCCAGCCCGGGATGGCCGTCGTGGCTGTCGCCGCTTCCGACGAAGCCGAGCTTGTAGCCCTTGGCCAGCGCGTCGGGCACCCAGTTGCCCGGGATGCCGCCGCGCAGTGGCGTGGGCGCATCGGGCGACTCGCTGTTGCCGTGCACGCTGGCCACCTCGGTCACCGGCTCGAGCAGGGGATCGGGCGCGAAGCTCCAGTCGGTGGCGATGGGGTCGCCCGCACTGTGGTGGGCGAAGGTGAGGGCGGGCTTGCCGCGCAGCGCCTTCCAGAGCTCTGCAGGCGTGTCGGTCGCCTCGTCGATCGAGCTCAGCAGCTCGGCGCGGTTCTCGAAGTGCAGCACGTGGCGGTGGCCGTACATCCAGCTCGTCCACTCATAACCCACCAGCACCACGAAGCGGCCGGGATCGTGAAAGCGCGCGGCGGTGTCCTGGATCTCCTCCCAGACCTCGGGCATCTCGTCGAGGAACGGGATGCCCCAGTGGTCGTGGTCGGTGAGCGCCGCCACGTCGAGGGCGGCCACGTCGCGGGCGTAGCGGTAGAAGTCGTCCGGCGTGCCCGTGCCGTCGGAGTGAACCGAGTGGCCGTGCAGGTCGGCCCAGCGAACGCGGGGGGCCTCGGCCGAGACCCAGAGCGGATTCGTCTGGGCTTCGAGCCCGCCGAACCGCGCCGACACCCGCACCACGCCGGGCTCGGCGATCACGAGTTCGGCCTGCACGCGCCCTTCGGCGTCGGGCACGATCGCGAGTCGCTCGGGGCCGCCCACGCCCTCGGGAAGCGTGAGTTCGACGTCGCCCTTCACGCGGACGCCTGCGTTGCCGGCGGCGTCGAGTACCGACAGCCGTAGCAGCACGGGTACGCCCGGCCGCGCCACGCTGGGCAGCAGCGCCACCAACCGCGCCGGCGGGCCGGGGTCGACGGGGATGCGCACCGGTTCGGCCAGGAAGCCGTGGAGCCCGTCGCCATCGCCGTCCACGGCCAGGAAGATCGGCGAGCCGGCCTCGGCGAAACGGTCGGCCATGGCCCCGGACGGGCCGGCGCCGTAGGTGAACTCGATGCGCTCGCCGGGTGCCAACGCGCGGCCGGCCACGTCGACGGCCAGCAGCTGCCGGTCGACCGTGGTGGGCACCAGCTCGACGCCTGCGGCCTCGGTCTCGACCGTGGTGAAACCGGCCGCCTCGCGCACCTCGACCTGCGGCGTGCTCCAGCCCCAGAAGGGCGAGACCTGGAAGAAGATGCGCCCGCCCACCGCGATGCCCTCGGGCCCGGTCTCGAAGCCGATGCGAAAGCGGCCGGGCTCGCCCGCGCGAGCGCGCAGCTGGCCACCGGCGCCCTCGAGCAGCTGCGCCGTGCCACCCCCGTCCGAGGCGTGGCGCCGCACCGTGCGTTCTTCGCGCAGGCTCGCCACGAGTTCGGGGGCCGCGTTGGGCGAGCCCTCGACCGGCTCGGGTGCCTCGGCAGACTCGGTGGCGGAAACCTCTTCGCCCGCCGCCCCGTTCGAGGCCGACGGCGCGTCGCCCGCACCTCCGCACGCGGAGACACCGATCCAGACGCCCGCGAGCAGGACGAGGGTGCGAGGGGCGAGGTGGCGAATGGCGTGGCTACTCGACGGTGACGCTCTTGGCGAGGTTTCGCGGCTGGTCCACGTCGGTGCCCTTGAGCGTCGCCACGTGGTAGGCCAGCAGCTGAACGGGCACCGTGGCGAGCATCGCAGTCAGGTAGTCCCCGAGATCGGGAATCCGGATCACGGCGTCGGCGCGATCGGCGATGCCCTGGTCGTCCTCGCTCGCCACGACGATCACCTGGCCGTCGCGCGCGCGCACTTCTTCGAGGTTCGAGAGCACCTTGTCGTAGACGGCCCCCCGGTTGGCGATCACCAGCACCGGCATGTTCTCGTCGATCAGCGCGATGGGACCGTGCTTCATCTCGCCGGCGGCGTAGCCCTCGGCGTGGATGTACGAGATCTCCTTGAGCTTGAGCGCGCCCTCGAGAGCGATCGGGTACATGATGCCGCGGCCCAGAAACAGGAAGTTCGGCGCCTTGAAGTAGCGGGTGGCCACCTCGCGGATGGCCTCGCCCTGGCCGAGCACCTCCTCGACCATGCGCGGCAGCCGCCGCAGGTCGGCCAGTGCCTCGGCCACCTCGCCCGCGTCGAGGCGGTTGCGCGAGATCGCGAGTTTCAGACCCAGCAGGTAGAGCGCCACCACCTGCACGGCGAAGCACTTGGTACTGGCCACGCCGATCTCGGGGCCCGCGTGGGTGTAGAGCACGTCGTGGCTCTCCCGGGCGATGGTCGAGTCGCGGGTGTTGGTGACGGACAGCACCCGCGCGCCGCGGTCGCGGCCCTCGCGCAGCGCCGCCAGGGTGTCGGCGGTCTCGCCCGACTGCGACACCGGCACCAGCAGGCAGTTCTGGTCGACGATCGGCTTGCGGTACCGGAACTCGCTGGCCAGGTCGACTTCGACGGGAATCCCCGCCATCTGTTCGATGATGTACTTGCCCACCATGCACGCGTAGGAGGCGGTGCCGCACGCCACCAGGAAGACACGATCGATCTTCTTGGCCACGTCCGGCGACAGATCGATGCCATCGAGATCGACGTCGGTATCGCCGTCCACGATGCGCGTGCCGATGGTCTCGCGGATGGCACGGGGCTGCTCGTAGATCTCCTTCTGCATGAAGTGATCGAAGCCGCCCTTCTCGGCCGACACCGGGTCCCACTGGATGTGGCGCGGCTCGCGCTCGACCAGATGGCCGTCGGCGTCGAGGATCTCGGCGCCGCTTCGCGAGAGCACCGCGAACTCGCCGTCCTCGAGGAACAGCATGTGGCGCGTGTACGGCAGGATGGCGGGGACGTCGCTCGCGAGGAACGACTCGTTCTCGCCGATGCCGAGAATGATCGGGCTGCCGCCGTTCTTGGCCGCCACGACATGCTCGGGGTCGGACTCGCACATCACGCCCAGGGCGTACGAGCCGACCAGGCGCTTCGACACCGTGCGCACCGCCGTGGGCAGGTCGTCCCCGGTGTCGAGCTGCAGGTCGATCAGATGGGCGATCAGCTCGCTATCGGTGTCGGAGGTGATGGTCCGGCCGGACGCTTCGAGCTCCTGCCGAATCTCGACGTAGTTCTCGATGATGCCGTTGTGGATGAGCGCGACCTGGCCCGCACGGTGCGGGTGCGCGTTCGGCTCGGAGGGCTTTCCGTGGGTGGCCCAGCGCGTGTGGCCCAGACCGAGCGTGCCCTGGAGCGGCGCTTCATAGAGCGAGCGCGAGAGCACTGCGAGCTTGCCCAGGGCGCGGCGCACCTCGAGCCGGCCGTCCTTGGCGATCGCCACCCCCGCGGAGTCGTAGCCGCGGTACTCGAGGCGGCGCAGCCCCTCGAGCAGGACTTCCTGCACGTCCTCACGGTCTCCGACGTAACCGACGATGCCACACATGCTGAATGCTCCTTCGCGAACCCGGCGTGGGCTCAGCCGGACTCGGAACCCGGATCTCTCTTGGCGGTTCCCTTGTTCTTGCGACGCGTGCCCCAGCCCTCGAGGTTCTTCTGGCGACCGGTGCTGACGGCGATGGCGTCGGTCGGGACCGGCTTGGTGACCGTGGTCCCGGCCGCCACGAACGCGTCGGGCTCGAGCTCGAGCGGCGCCACCAGATTGACGTTGCAACCGATGCGCGTGCGCGGCCCCACCGTGGTGCGGTGCTTGGCGTCCCAGTCGTAGTTCACGGTGATGCTGCCGCAACCGAACGAGGCACCCTCGCCCACGTCGGCATCTCCGATGTAGGAGAGATGGTCGGCCTTCACGCCGTCTGCGAGCCGGCTGTTCTTCACCTCGACGAAGTTGCCGATCCGAACGCCGTGACCGAGCTCGGAGCCGGGGCGCAGGTGCGCAGCCGGCCCGATCACCACGTCGTTGCCGAGCCGGCTGTCCTCGATCACGCAGTGGGGCTTCACGTGCACGCCCTCGCCGAGGCGGCTGCCTGCGGTGATCACGACACCGGGGTCGATTCGCGTGTCGCGACCGATGGCGACGTCGGTGTCCACGTAGGTGGTGGCGGGATCGGTGAACGTCACCCCCTCGGCCATCCAGTGGAGCGCGTTTCGCCGAAACTGCTCGGCCGTCACGAGCGCGAGATCGGCGCGGTCGTTCACACCCTGCGCTTCGATCGCGTCGGCCATCTTCACGGCCTCGACCCGCAGGCCCTCGGCGCGCGCGTGGGCGATCACGTCGGTGAGATAGAGCTCACCCTGGGCGTTCTGGTCATCGAGCTGCGAAACGGCCTTGGCCAGCAGCTCGACCCCCATGAGGTAGATGCCGGTGTTGCCCTCGCGAAGCGTGAGCTCTTCGGGCGTGGCGTCGGTGACCTCGACGATGCGCTCGACGCCTCCATCCGCGCCGCGCACCACAAGGCCCGGAAGCGGCACCGGCGCCGTCAGCATCGCGACCGGCGCGCCGGTGCGGGCCTTGTGATCGACCAGCTGCTGCAGCGTCTCGGCGCTGGTGAGGGGGTGGTCGCCGTAGAAGACCAGGACGTCGCCGGCGAAACCCTCGAGCGCCGGCAGCGCCACCTGCACGGCGTGCCCGGTGCCCCGCTGCTCGGCCTGGACCACGAACTCGGCCTGCCCGGCGAAGGCCTCCTGCACGTCCTCGGCGTCGCGGCCCACGACCACCAGCAACCGCTCCGGCGCGAGCGCCCGGGCCGCCTCGATCGGGTAGCCGAGCAGAGGCCGACCCGCGATCTCGTGGAGGACCTTGGTGCGTGCGGACTTCATCCGCGTGCCCTGACCTGCAGCCAGGACGATCACCGCCAGATTGGGGTCGCCCATCGGTCCTCTCTCGTTGCCGGCTTCGCCCGCAACGTCTTCCGCCTGCTGGCCCGGCCAGCAGCCTCTCCGGTCGCCGGGCGAGCCTCCGGGGCCGCCGCGCCGCCTCTCCGAGGACTTCTTCGGTAGGCGAGCCCGGGAGGGTAACCCGGGAATGGCCGGAGCGCGGGAGATCGCGCCCGGGAACCGGGCCCTGAAGGGCGGCAGCCCCGCGGGGGATCGAGCCGCTCGCCGAGTGGGTCCGCGTCGGCGCTGGGACGCCTAGAATGGGGGCGCGCACCCACCCGCTCGGGCCCCCTGCCCGCCGCGGATGCCTCGGAGACAGCGTCATCAAGGTCTTCGGCCACACCCACGGCCTCAAAGCCAGCCAGCACAAGCAGCTCGAACGGCTCTGCCGACGTCGCGTCCCGCCGGACCGCCTCGTCACGCAGGAGCTCGCGCGCGAGTTGTGCGGCATCACCCACGAGCTGCGGCGGCAGGTCGGCGTCCTCGTCGATCGCCGCGGCGACGTGACCCACGTGATGGTCGGCGACGCGCGCTCGATCGAGATGCCCGACTGGGGCCGCATGCGCGCCGGCGTGGGCCGGCTGCGTGGCCTGCGCTGCATCAAGGCCCACCTGGGCGACGAGGGCCTGTCCAAGGACGACGAGACCGACCTCGCGCTGCTTCGTCTCGATGCCATGGCGACGGTCGCGACCCGCGACGACGGACTGCCGGGCGACGTCTACACCGCGGCCCTGCGACCGGCGAGCGAGGGCGAGCCCTCGATCCAGCACCTCGACCCGGTGGCACCGAGCCTCCTCGACCTCGACTTTCGCGACTTCATTCGCGCGCTCGAAGAAGAGCTGGCGCGCGCCGACCGCACCCGAGAAGTGGGCGACGGCGAGCGCGCGGTGCTGGTCGTGGTGACGGCCGGGCGAAACGAAGAAGACACCGAATACCACACCCAGGAGCTGCGCGAGCTCGCCGACTCGGCCGGCGTCGCCGTCACCGACGTGTTCGTCCAGCGACGCCGCCGCGTCGATCCGAAGACCGTGCTCGGCGCGGGCAAGCTGCAGGACCTCTCGCTCCGCTGCTTCCAGTCGGACGTGGACCTGGTGATCTTCGACCACGACCTCACACCCACCCAGGCGCGCAACCTGACCGAGCGCATCGACCTGCGCGTGATCGACCGCACGCAGCTGATCCTCGACATCTTCGCCCAGCGCGCCAGCACCCGGGACGGCAAGCTGCAGGTCGAGCTCGCCCAGCTCAAGTACCGGCTGCCGCGGCTCGCACAGCGGGGCGACCGCTCGCTCAGCCGGCTCGCCGGCGGCATCGGGGCCCGCGGGCCCGGCGAGTCGAAGCTCGAGGTCGACCGGCGCCGAGTTCGCGACCGTGTCGCGAGGTTGGAGCGGGACTTGCGCAATCTCGAACGCCAGCGCGCAGGCCGCCGCCAGCGTCGGTCCCGCCGGGGACTTCCCGTGCTGTCGATCGTCGGCTACACGAACGCCGGCAAGAGCACCCTGCTGCGGGCGCTCACCCGCCGCGAGGTGCACGTCGAGGACAAGATGTTCGCCACCCTCGACCCGGCCTCGCGGCGCCTGCGATTTCCGAGGGACCGCGAAGTGATCGTGACCGACACCGTGGGATTCATCCGCGACCTGCCGCCCGACCTGATGGCGGCCTTCCACGCCACGCTCGAAGAGCTGCGCGAGGCGGACCTGCTGTTGCACGTGGTAGACGCCACCGGCGACGACGTCGACCGCAGGCTCGGCGCGGTGCATCAGGTGCTCCAGGAAATCGGGCTCGGCGACAAACCCGAGCTGCTGGTCTTCAACAAGGTCGACCGGCTGCCGCCGGGCGAAGGCGCGCGGCTGGCCGCGCGACACCATGGCGTGGCGGTCTCGGCCGTCACCCGGTCGGGTCTGCGCGAGCTGCTCGAGCGGGCCGAGGACGACCTGGGAGCGGTCCTGCTGGGGCCGGGCGACGGGGCGGCGTACGCACAAGAGGGGGGATGGGCATGAGCGTTCGAGCGAGGATCTCCGGCACGGGCATGTACGTGCCCGACCGCGTGGTGACCAACGACGATCTCACGCAGTGGATGGACACGAGCGACGAGTGGATCCGCCAGCGCTCGGGCATCGAAGAGCGCCACTGGGTGGAGCCGGGACAGGTGCCCTCCGACCTGGCCGAGCCGGCCGCGCGCGCAGCGCTCGACGAAGCGGGCCTCGAGGCCGACCAGATCGACTGCATCGTGCTGGCGACGCTCTCGCCCGAGGCGGACTTCCCGGGCACGTCCTTCTTCCTCCAGGAGCGGCTGGGCGGCGACGTGCCGTGCTTCGACCTGCGAGCCCAGTGCAGCGGATTTCTCTTCTCGCTGTCGGTGGCGCGCAGCTTCGTGAAGTCGGGCCAATACAAGCGCGTGCTGGTGGTGGGGTGCGAGATCCACTCGACCGGGATCGACATCTCCACCGAGGGTCGCGACGTGGCGGTCCTGTTCGGCGACGGCGCCGGCGCGGTCGTGGTCGAGGCCGACGACGGCACGGACGACCGCAGCGACATCCTCGCCGTGCGGATGCACGCCGAGGGCAAGTACGCCAAGAAGCTCTGGATCGAGGCACCGGGCTCGGGCTTCCAGCCGACCCGCATCACGCCCGAGCTGCTGGAGCAGAAGCGTCACTTCCCCTCGATGGAGGGGCGGCAGGTCTTCAAGCATGCGGTGACCCGCATGCCCGAGGTCCTGATGGCCAGCCTCGACGAAGCCGGCGTGAAGAAGGACGACGTGGACTGGTTCTTCTTCCACCAGGCCAACCTGCGCATCAACGAGTACGTGGCCAATGCCCTGGAGATCCCGGCCAACAAGACCCGCAACAACATCCAGCGCTACGGCAACTGCTCGGCCGCCTCGATCCCCATGCTGCTGGCCGAGGCCAGCCGCAAGGGGCTGCTCGAGCGGGGCCAGCTGGTCTCGCTCACGGGCTTTGGCAGCGGCTTCAGCTGGGCCAGCGCCACCGTCCGCTGGTAGTCGGCGACCCGACACGGGCCCCGGGGAAGCCCTGAACCCCGGGCACGCACCGGGATGCTGCGCCGCGTTGCCTACCACCCGGTCAACGCAACGCGTCAGCAGCAAACCCTTGAAAAACATCAGTTTTCCGACATGAAGGCCGCGGCTTGACGCGCTGACGCACTGTGTCTAGGTTTCGCCTGTCTTCAAGCGCCCCAGGCGAGTCCGCCGGGGCTGCCCCCAAGGAGGAACGAGACATGGCAACCAAGGCACAGCCGCAGATCCTGCAGGACGTCACCGACCGCGTGGAGTCCACCGTCAAGAACATCGAGAAGGACCTGAAGGACCTCCAGAAGCGCGCCGAGCGCCGCCGGAAGACCTTCGAGCGCGAGACCGACAAGCGCGTGAAGCGGTTCCAGAAGGAGTTCGACAAGAGCCCGATCGTGAAGCGCGCCCGCGCCTTCCAGAAGGACGCCCAGAAGCGCTTCGATGATGGCGTCGACCAGGTCCTGGGCACGCTGCGCATCGCGAGCCAGGGCGACATGGCCAAGCTCGAGCGCAAGGTCACCCAGCTGAACCGCAAGGTCCGCGAGCTGGAGAAGCCGGCTCCCCGCCGCAAGGCCAGCTAGTCCACGCACCCAGATCGGGATCGCACCCCCCTGACCCCTCAGGCCCCGCGACACCCCGAGCTGACCCAGGGCCCGGCGGTTCCCCCGTCGGGCCCTTCTGCGTCTGGCCGCCTCTGGCCCCTCGCGTCCGGGCCGGCGAGGCGGCCCAGCCTCCGGGCCCGGCGAAACGACCCAGCCTCCGGGCCCGGCGAAACGACCGGGGGGGGCGACTGCTACCGTCGTCTCTCCGCCTACCCCGAGGAGAACCCCATGGCCGACTTCCAGGGCGTGGACTTCATGCGCATCGACGACCTGCTCACCGAGGAGGAGATCCTCGCCCGCCAGAGCGTGCGCGAATTCGTGACCAAGGAGTTCCTCCCCCGCATCCAGGAGCACATCCGCCAGGACGGATCGTTCCCGATGGAGCTGGTGCCGCAGATGGCCGAGCTCGGCCTGTTCGGCACCAACCTCAGCGGGTACGGCTGCGCGGGCCTCGGCAACGTGGCCTACGGCCTGGTCATGCAGGAGCTCGAGCGCGGCGATTCGGGGCTGCGGTCGTTCGCGTCGGTTCAGGGGTCGCTGTGCATGTACCCGATCCACGCGTACGGCAGCGACGCACAGAAGGACCGCTGGCTGCCTCCCATGGCGGCCGGCGAGACGATCGGCTGCTTCGGCCTCACCGAGCCCGACTTCGGCAGCTACGCCCAGGGCATGCGCACCAAGGCCGAGCGCAAGGGCGACGGCTGGGTGCTGAACGGCACCAAGCGTTGGATCACCAACGGGTCGCTGGCACACGTGGCCATCGTCTGGGCGCAGACCGAGGATGGCGTGCAGGGGTTCCTGATCGACACCCAGAATGCGCCCGGCTTCGACGCTCCGGACATCAAGGGCAAGTTCTCGCTGCGCGGCTCGGTGACGAGCGAGTTGTACATGAAGGACGTGGAGCTCCCCGACGAGGCGCGGCTGCCCGGCGTCCAGGGCATGAAGGGCCCTCTCTCGTGCCTGACGCAGGCGCGCTACGGCATCGCCTGGGGCGTGCTGGGTGCGGCCATGGCCTGCTTCGACGAGATCGTGCAGTACAGCCAGGAGCGCCTCGTGCAGGGCGGGCCGCTGGCGGGCAAGCAGCTCACCCAGGCCAAGCTCGCCGACATGCTCACCGAGATCACCAAGGGCCAGCTGCTGGCGCTCCAGCTCGGGCGGCTCAAGGACCAGGGCAAGCTCGAGCACGTGATGGTCTCGATGGCCAAGCGCAACAACGTGGACATCGCGCTCCAGGTGGCGCGCGGTGCCCGCGACCTGCTGGGCGCCAACGGCATCGTCGACGACTACCAGGCCATGCGACACATGGTGAACCTGGAGACCGTGCGCACCTACGAGGGCACGCACGACATCCACACCCTGATCCTCGGCGAGCACATCACGGGGATGCGGGCGCTGTAGCCTCGCCCCCAGGGGCCGGACCGGCTCGAATCGGGGCGAACTGACACAACGGCCTCCGGTGAACCACCCCCTACCGGCGCGGCCCGTCTGGCCGTACCGGTGAGCTGCTCGGACTCGCCCCGCGGAGGGGCAGGGCCTTCCGGCTCCCTGGCCGCCGGAGGACCCGTTGAAGAAGCTGCTCACGCTCGTCCTGTCGATGCTGCTGGGAGGCGAGGCCTTCGCCATCAGCGAGCGCACCTGGAACGTCACGTCCCGGATCGGCGGTGCCAGCCCGGGGTCGATCTTCACCCAGGCACCGGACGAGCCTCCGCCGCCGGACTTCGACGGAACCACCGGCGTGCTCGCCTCCAACGGCGCCAACATCGATCCGTCGTTCTTCGATCCCGGTGAGGCGCCGCCGAACATCCAGACCGCCGGCGTGGGCACCTTCGGGATGAGTTCCGGCTTCCTCTCGGCCGCGGCCGCTCACACGGCCCAGTCCGTCGCACCCGACGCCACGATCTTCGACGCCCGGGCCTCGGTCAGCCTGCGCGCCAGCGAGAGCCTGATCGTCGAGCCCACCGCGGCGCTCCCGACCGGAACGTTCGTCGATGTGCGCCTGGCGCTGGCCCTGGCCTACGGCGCCGACATCGCCGGCGCACCCACCGGCTTCGAGAACGGCATCGTTTTCGTCCGCCCCCGGGCCAGCATGACCGGGGGCAACCAGTCCATCTCGGCGACGCAGGGCGACCAGTACTTCGAGCTGCTGCCGACGACGACCACCGCCGGCGGGATCGTCCTGTCGGGCACCGACGAGATCCTCGCGAGCGTGGCCGTGGGCACGCCCTTCGCATTCGACATCGGGCTCGACGTGCAGAGCACCGGACAGGTGCAGACCCATGGCGTGGGAAACCTGAACAACACGACCAACGTGGGCATCGCACAGGCGGCCTTCCAGTTCGGGTTCGAGGTGCTGCAGCCGACGGCCACGGCCGGGCTCACGGCACCCGCGGACAGCGGCCCGGTGGTCGCGTTCCTGAGTGGCGGTGCCACGCCGCACGCGGCGAGCGTGAGCCTCGATGCGGCGACCGCACTGCTTCCCGGCAATCCCCTGGGCGTGCCGGCACCGGCCGCCTGGATGCTGCTGGGAGCGCCCGCAGCGCTACTGGCGCAGCGGTGCCGACGCTGCTGAACGTGCCGATCGCGGGCTAGCGGCGGCGCAGGGAGGCCAGGGCGTCGGCGACCTTGCCGCCGTGAGCATCGAGCAGGGCCGTGGCGGCCGTCTCGTCCACGCCGCCCAGCTCGGCGACGATGCCGATGGCCCGGCGGCGCAGCTTGCTCGACGCCGGGTTCAGGTTGGTCATGCGGTTGCCCTCGACCCGGCCCAGCCGGACCATCACGGTGGTCGAGAGCATGTGCAGCGCCGCCTTCTGGGCCAGACCCGCCTTCATGCGCGTCGAGCCCGCGATCACCTCGGGGCCGGTCTCGGGCACGATCGCGATCTCGGCGATGCGCGCCAGCGGAGATCGCGGGTCGACCGTGAGCGCCAGGCGCCGGGCCCCGACGGCCGCGGCCTCTTCGAGGGCGCCCAGGGCAAAGGGCGTGCGCCCGCTGGCCGAGATGGCGAGGACGGCGTCGCCGGGCATGAGATCGTGCTCGCGCAGCAGCTTGCGCGCCTCGTCGTCGCGATCCTCCGCGCCCTCCACCGCGCGCGCGAAGGCGCCGAGCCCGCCGGCCAGCACGGCCTGCACGCGGTCATGGGGGTAGCCGAAGGTGGGCGGAATCTCGGCGGCGTCGAGCACGCCCAGTCGCCCACTGGTGCCCGCACCGGCGTGGAACCAACGCCCGCCGCCCTGCAGCACCAGCAGCAGCGCGTCGGCCGCCTCTTCGAGCTGCGGAAGCACGCGGCCGACCGCCTCGAGGGCGCGGCGGTCCTCGCCGTGGATGGCCTCGAGGATCTCCTTGGTCGAGCGACGATCGAGATCGTGCGTGCTCTCGAGGGACAGCTCGGTCAGGAGTTCTTCGGGGGGACCGGCCATGGCCCGGCTCATCGGCCCGCGCCGGGGCCCTCCTGAGCCCTGGCCGTCGGGACGATGTGCAGGGGGCCGGCAGATGCGGCCGCAATCCGCTTATTCTTCCGGCTCGCCTGCTCGTTGTCCCATGAGGACCTGAACTCGTTGTCCCATGAGGACCTGAACTGGAGCTCGTCTTGCCTTTCGAGGTGACGGCCCGGACGCTCGACCGGCTCGAGTGGCCCGAGATCATGCAGCGGTTGGCCCGGCACGCGCGTACCGCGCGTGGACGGGAGCGCTGCGCGCCGGACGCCGAGCCGCCGTTCGAAACGAACCTCGAGCGCGTGCGTTCGCTGCTGGGCGAGACGCGCGAGGCCCGCTCCATCCTCGATGAGGGCGACGTCCCGCCGCTGGGCGGTCTGCGCGACCTGTCGCCCCTGCTGCGGCGGCTCGACAAGGGCGGCACGCTCACGGGCTCCGAGCTCTCGGACGTGGCTTCGAGTCTGTCGGCCACGGCGGCCACCGAACGCTTCCTGCGCAGCCGCGCCGATTCTGCCGGCGGCCTGGCCGGGCTCGCTGCGTTGCTGGTGACGCACGCCGCCCTCGAAGCCGAGATCGAGCGCAGCATCGACGCCGAGGGCGAAGTGCGCGACGGCGCCTCGCGCGAGCTGGCCGACGCGCGCCGCGAGGCCCACCAGCTTTCGGGCGAGGCCCAGCGCCGCGTGGAGAAGATGCTCGGCAGCCGCGACCTCGCAGGCGCGCTGCAGGACGCCTACTTCACCGTGCGCGGGGACCGCTACGTGCTGCCGGTGCGTGCCGACGCGCGCGGCCGGGTGCCGGGCATCGTCCACGACGCCTCGTCGTCGGGCACCACCCTCTTCATCGAGCCGCAGGCGGTGGTGGAGGTGAACAACCGCCTGAAGCAAGCGGAGCTGCGCGTCGATCGCGAGACGCGTCGGGTCCTGGCGGCGCTGTCGGCCCGCGCGGCCGACGCTGCCCCCGAGATCGAGGCCAACCTCGAGGTGCTCGAGCAGCTCGATCTCGCTTTCGCCCGCGGCGCGCTGGCGATCGAGATGGAGGCCGTGGAGCCCGTGCTCGACGAGACCGGCCGCTACCACCTCGACCTGCTGCGCCATCCCCTGCTCGACCCCGCCGAGGCGGTGCCGAACGACCTGCGCCTCGGCGAGGGGTTCCACGTGCTCGTCATCTCGGGGCCGAACGCCGGCGGCAAGACCGTGGCGATGAAGGCGGTGGCGCTCGCCGTCCTGATGACGCGCGCAGGCCTACACGTCCCGGCCGCCCCGGGCGCGCGCGTCGCCGCCGCAAACCGGGTGCTCGCGGACATCGGTGACGAGCAGGACATGCGCGCCAGCCTCTCCACGTTCTCTGCCCACATGCGCAACCTGGCCGAGATCGTGCAGGTGGCCGATGGGTCGTCCCTGGTCGTGCTCGACGAGATCGGCGTGGGCACCGACCCCGGCGAGGGCGCGGCCATCGCGCAGTCGGTCCTCGAGGCGCTGGCGGACGCGGGCGCGCGCGTCGTCACCACCACCCACTACAACCTGCTGAAGGAGATGGCCGACGTCGACGAGCGCTTCGCCAACGCGAGCGTCGAGTTCGACGGCGAGACCCTGGCGCCCACCTATCGGCTGCAGCTGGGCACGCCGGGCAGCTCTTCGGCCACGGCCGTGGCCGCGCGGATGGGCATGGCCGCCACGGTCCTCGACCGTGCGGCGGCGCTGCTCGAACGCGAAGACCGGCAGCTCGACCGCATGCTCACCGAGCTCTCCACCAGCCGCGCCGCGCTCGAGCGCGAACGACGCGAGGCCGAGGGGCTTCGCGCCGAGGGCGAGGCCGCCCGTGCCGAGTACCGCACCAAGCTCGAACGACTGAACGAGCGGCGCGACAAGCTCTTCGAGGAGATGCGCCACGACCTCGACCGCGCGTTTCGCGACGCCCACGCCGAAGTGGCGGGCGTGATCCGCACCCTTCAGAAGGGAGGCCGCGCCCAGGACGCGGCCCACGCACGCGAGCGCCTGCTGGGGCTCGAAGCGCGGGCAGAGCAGGTGGCCGAGCGCAGCCGCAAGCAGACCCCCGAGGCGCCGCGCGCGCGCATGGACTGGCAGCGCGCCAAGGCGGGCGACGCGGTGCGGCTGCCCACGGGACAGGAGGCCACGCTGGTGGCGCTTCCCGACCGCCGCGGGCGGGCCACGGTGCAGGCCGGCGCAGCGCGCATGCAGATCGTGGCCGAGCAGCTGGCACCGGCGGTGGTGGCGCCGGAGCCCAGTCGCCCGCGCGCCCACGTGGCCGTGGAGACGGCACCCCCCGAGACCGCCACGGGGCGCGTGGACCTGCGCGGCCTGCGCGTGGACGAAGCGCTCGACCGCGTGCTCGAGGCGCTGGACGACGCCGCCGGTGCGGGCCGCGGGCGCGTCGAGATCATCCATGGGCTGGGGACGGGGCGCCTTCGCAAGGCCGTGCGGCGCTTCTTGCGCGAATCGCCCTACGTGGCACGTGCGGAGGATGCGGCTCGAGAAGAGGGTGGCGACGGCGTCACCATCGCCGTACTTCGCTGAGCCCGGCTCTGGGTCGGGAACCGGAGGGCGCTAGGCGAGATCCTCGGCAATCTCTTCCGCGGCACGCAGGCCCGACCGGACGGCGCCCTCGAGGGTGGGCGCCACCAGGTGGTCACCCGCGAAGTAGATCCGGCGACCGGCCCGGCGCAGATCCGACTGCACCGTGCGGAAGCTCGCGATGCGGCGATAGGCCCCGACGTCGAAGCGGACGACACCGGCCTGTTCGCGATGGAGCCGCACGCCGCTGGCCCCCGATGCCGTACCGGGCAGAACCCGCTGGAGCGCTCCGAGCAGGTCCTTGCAGACACTCTCGTCCGGCGCGCCCGCCTGGGCGGCCGCGAACGACGAGCGGGCCACCAGCCACACCCTCGCGCTGTTGGCCGGCACGCGGGCGCCCTCGCCCCCGGGCTCGATGAGCAGAGACGCCAGTGGACCCGGCTCGCAGGGAGGTACGCGCACGTACGTCGCCTGATCGACTCCGGGCCGCTCGAGGTCGGCGCCAAGGCAGAGGGTTGGCGAGTGGGTCACCGCACCCAGAAGGTCGCGCTCGGCGTGGGTGACCGCCGGGCCGAGGAGCGAGAGCGCGAGGTCGGCGCGCGTGGCCAGGACGACGGCATCCGCCTCGAGCGTTTCGCTCTCGAGCTTCACGCGAGCTCCAGCGGCGGCGGGCTCGACGGCCGTCGCGGCGGTGCCGAAGCGCGCGTCGTCGCCGGCCAGATTGGCCGCCCAACCCGCGAGGTCGGCGCGCAGCACGCCGCGGGGCGCGGCTTCCCGGCGCAGGAACTCGAGCATCGCGAGCACGCGCGAGGTCTCCGCCGGATCCTGTAGCAGTTCGGCCATGCGCGGCCCCGCCCAGCGGTCGCGTGCGGCGCGGCCGAAGTACAGGCGCGACCAGTCGTCGGCGCTGCGATCGTCGAGCCGCGTGGCGCGTTCGGGCACGGCCGCGTCGAGAATGTCGCCAAAGCGGTCGAGCAGCCGCGGCAGGCGCCGCAGGCGGGCGCGCGTGCGCAGCCCGATCCCCGGAGGCAGCAGCGCTCCGGCGCCACCGCCCCGGTCGACCTCGTGCACGGCCCCGCCCTGGACCTGCGCCAGGACCACCGGCCGAAGCGGCAGCAGGCCGTCGGCGGCCCCGGAGTCGCCGATCAGCTCGAGCGCGCCGCGGTCCAAGCCACTGAGCAGTCCCGGGTGGCGATCTCCGCCCTCCCCGGCGGCCCGTCCACCGGCCTGCGGGCCGGCCTCCAGCACGGTCGCGTGGGCCCCGCGGGCGCGCAGGCGCGCCGCGGCGGCCAGGCCGGCGAACCCGCCGCCCACCACGAGAATCCGCCGGTTTGCCAGGGGTCGCTCCAGGGGTCCGTCCTCGATCGGGAGCTGCGGTGTTAGCTGCAACGCCCGGCCCGGTCGAGGCCGGGGTGGGGGCCGGGTCGAGGCCGGGCCCGAACCGACGGGGGCGCTGTCGCGTAGCAGAGGGCTGAGGATCCCGTAGGACCCCTGGACCGAAAGCCGGCCGGGGAGGCGCGACCCTCTGATACCGTGCGCTGCCGTGGCGTCGGACGAATCCCTGATGGTGCAGCTCCAGTCAGGCGACGAGACCGCCCTGGCGATCCTGATGGACCGCTGGAAGGCGCCCCTGTTCGGCTTTCTGAACCGGCGCGCCGGCCCCGACGCGGCCGACGACCTGTTCCAGGAGACGTGGATCCGCGTGGTTCGCGCGCGGGCGCGCTTCGACCCCCACCGGAAGTTCTCCACCTGGATGTTCCAGATCGCGAACAACCTCTGCCGCGACCTGGCCCGGCGGCGCAGCGTGCGCTTCCGCGCGCTGGACGAGGGCCGCAACCAGGCCGAGATGCGCGGCCATGCGCAGCCCGAGCCCGTCGGCCTGAAGCGCGACATGCAGCGGCGACTCGACGCACTGCCGGGGCGCCAGCGGGAGGTGCTGGTGCTGCGCTACTTCCACGACCTGGGCGAGCGCGAGATCGCCGAGGTGCTCGGCATCCCGCGCGGCACCGTGAAGAGCCGGCTGCACGCCGCCATGGCCAGCCTGCGCGCCCAGGAAAGCGAACTCGAGCCGACGCCGCCGGCCGGCGAGGAGAGCCCCGATGGCCACGCGTAGGCGCGAGAACCTCGATCACGAGCTGCGCGCACTGGCTGCCGAACTCGACGCGGCGTCGGTGCCGGCGCCTCCGCCCGAACTGGTCGATCGCACCCTTCGGGCCGCCCGTGGCGAACTGATGCGCAGCCTCGACGCGTCGCCGGCCAAGGCGCGCCCGCAGGTACCCACCGGGTTCAAGACCGAGCTCGCCCGCCTGCTCGTCGCCACGGCCCTGCCGCTGGCGCTGATCGTGGCGATCAACGTGCAGGTGATCCGTCTCGCGCCGGCCTTCCTGGCCGAATGGCTGCCCGCCGAGCTGGCGGTCGCCCTGGTGGCCATGTGGGGACTCGGCAGCTTCGGCTGGCTGGCCGTCGCCTACGCCACCCTGCCCTTCGCAGCCCATCGCCGCGCGCGCCTGCGCGTCGGCCAGGAGAGAAACGGATGAACGCCTCCGAATACAAGCGCTGTCCCTATTGCGCCGAGCAGGTCCGCATCGAGGCCATCAAGTGCCGCCACTGCGGCTCGCGCCTGGTGGGCCCGGTCGCCATGAGCGAGCTCTACCGGGTCGAAGAAGGCAAGATGGTCGCCGGCGTGTGTACGGGCATCGCCGAGTACTTCGGCCTGCCGGTCGCCGTGATCCGCCTGGCCTTCGCGCTCACGGCGCTGTTCCTCGGCGGCTCGGGCATCATCGTCTACATCGTGCTGTGGGTGATCATGCCCCTCGACCAGTGGGCGGCCGATGTCGCCCGCAGGACCGACCCGACCCGCGGCCCCTGAGCCGCAGGCCCCCGCGCGGACCGCGCGCGAAGGGGTACACTGCGCGCGTCCATTCGGGGGGTGCCATGCCGCAGAAGCTGGTCACGATCTTCTTGTCGGACGACGACGACGAGGACATGGAGGTGCAGGAGCACCTCGAGGAGTACCTCGACGACGGCTGGACCGTCCGCTCGGTGGTGCCCGTCGGCGCGGGGGCCGGCTACGGCGCAGGCGGCGAAGCCGACGCCGAGGGCCATTGCTACGTCGCCGGGTGGATGGCGGTCCTGCTCGAGAAGTAGGCGACCGGGGCGGTCAGCCTTCCCGTTCGGCGAGCCAGCGCGCGAGACTCTCGCGAACGTCGGCGAGCGTCTCGAAGGGCTCGAACGCCACGCCGCGTTCGAGCAGCTCTTCGGCCAGGGTGTCCTTCGCGTAGACCCGATCGGCCGCTTCGGCACCGCACACGTCGGACACCCGGCCGTTGCCCACGTGTACGGTGCGCGTGTCTGGATGCGTCGCGCGGAACGCCTCGATGCGCGTGCGCTTGCAGACCCCCGTGCCGCAACCGCAGGCCGCGTTGGACGGCCCCGGCGCCAGACGCCAGCGACCGTTCTCGTACCAGAGCCGGTTGGCGTCGTAGGTGAAGCGCACGCCGTGAAGCTCCATCAGGCGGTCGAGGTTGCGGTCGAAGCCGTCCGACAGCACGTGGAACGGCAGGCCGTGCGCCTCGCAGAACGCCACCAGGTCGTGGGCGCCCGGGTCGGGATCGACCGTGTGCAGGAACGCGTCGAGGCGCTCCTCGGACAGCGCCAGGCCGTCGAGCAGCTCCATGTTGTAGGTCCATGGCGTGAGCTCGCCGCGCGTCAGGCGCTCCCACAGCTCCGGCCGTCGTGCACCGGCGTGGCGCTTGGCGAGCGTGGCCCCCACGTCCTGCACGGCGAAAGTGCCGTCGTAGTCGCAGAAGACCGCGATCGGCGGCGCGTTCTCGCTTCGGGTGAGCGTGCTGCGGTGCCCGGCGACGTCGAGCTCGTAGCGGATGTCGCAGGCGCCGGTTCGCGCCAGCACACCCGTGGCGAACTCGTCGCCGAGCAGGTCGATGGCGCGCGCCGCTCCGCGCTGGCGGCCCGCGTCCACCTCGCGCGAGAGGTCGAGGGTCCGCCGCAGACGCGCCAACTCGGAATCACCCAGCTCCGTCACGTCGTCCGAGAAGACGACCATGCCGCCGGTCGCGCCGATGGCCCCCGCCAGCGCCTCCACCTCGTTCTCTTCGAGGTCGGTTCCGCGCGTGCGCACCATCAGGCAGTCGGGGTCGTTCACCCAGAGCCGGCGGTGCATCCACGAACGCGAGAGGATGCTGCGCAGTGCATTGCGCGTGGACGGCTCCACCGGCTCGACACCCGGCGCGTCGAAGGCCGAACGCGGCTCCCAGTGGGGCGCGACGTCGGCGCCGATGCGCATGCCGTCGACGAGCCCGACGGCTGCGCCCTGCGGGCAGCCGCAGCCCAGCAGGAACGCGTCGTCGCCGATCCCGCCCCGGATCGCCTCGAGACCTCGGCGCACGCGCCCGGCCCGGGTCACGCCCGGATCCGCCGCCGCCGCGCGCATGGCTTCCATGTGGAGGAAGTCGACCTTGTGATAGGTGAAGCCCATCCCCGCAAGGCCGGCGAACGTGCGGGTCAGGTGGTCGCAGACGTCTTCGCGCGAGGTGTCGAGCACGTGCACCCACCCCTGCTTCGTCCAGACGGGGTGGACGAACCCACGCACCGGGCCGCGCTCGTCGTGCAGCAGCCACTCGGGGTGGGCGTCGAACACGCGGCTCTCGGGGACCACCGAGAAGGGCGCCGTCCAGATGCCTGGCCGGAAGCCGGCGTCGCGAATCGCCTCGGCCACGGGGGCGAGCCCGCGCGGGAACTTCTCATTGGTGACCAGCCAGTCTCCGACGGCGCGCTGGTAGCCGTCGTCGAGCTGCACCACCTGGATCGGAATCTCGCTGCGGCGTGCGACCAGGGCGTCGAGGTTGCGCAGCAGGGTGGCCTCATCGATCTCGTGGAAGAACTGATACCAGGTGCACCAGCCCGCCTGGAACGCGGCATCGGTTCGGGCACCAGCCCGCTCGCCGAGCTCGTCGGCGTAGCGCTCGAGCAGTGCGGCCGGGTCGTCGCCCAGCGCCACGCGCACCGGCTCGGGAGCGACGTGCGCGCCGGGTGCGATCGGCACCTCGAGCTGCGTCTCCACTTCGATCCGCACGGCACCGCCGCGCTCAGGCCGCAGGTACACGAGCCCGGTGCCCATGCCGCGCTCGAGCAGACCCGCCAGGCACCCGCCCGCCGCGCCCGCCTGCGCCACGCTCACCAGGTCGGACTCGTGCCAGCCCGCGCGGTCGGTGGCCGGCGCCTCGATGCCGTGGTGAAGCGAGCGCACCCACGGACCCGACGGGTGCGGGGACTCGCCCGCCTCGTCGAGCGCGCGGCCGCCGCTGAACGACCACGACTGCCAGCCGTGGCGCAGGAAGCGAAGGTCCCCCGGCTGGGCGGGCGTCCACTTGAATCCCAGCACCACCGACTCGAGGTGCAGCGGAACCTCTGCGCGGTTGTGCACTTCGACCCCGAGCAGCGCGCCCCCACCCTCGGCATCGACCGACAGGTTCAACTCGAAGGGGCCGAGCCGCTGCATCCCGGGGTGAAGTGCGGCCTCGGCCGACTCGGTCTCGGCGGCACCGCTCTCGCTACGTTTGGGCGACCCGCCGTGCGCATAGCGAAGGACCACCCTGGCCCCTTCCAGACGACCGGCAGCTTCGTGGCGGGCCAGCGAGGTGGGCTTCGGCATGGGCGCGCAGTATAACGATGCAGAGCCTCGGAGTTCCGAAGACGGGCTCGCAGCGCGCGTCACCGCGGCCAGGGCGGGTGGGACGGCCCTGCTGCTCGATGGCGCCACCGGCACCGAACTCGAGCGGCGCGGCATTCGGTCGGGCCTTCCCCTGTGGTCGACCCTGGGCCTGCTCGACGCCCCCGAGACCGTGCGTGCGATCCACCAGGACTACGTCCAGGCGGGCGTCGACGCGGTCACGGCCAATACGTTCCGGACCCAGCGGCGGGTTCTCGCGAACGCCGGCATGGGCGAACGCGCCGGCGAGCTCACGGCACGCGCGGTGACGCTGGCGCGGGAGGCCGCTGGGAAGCGGCGGCCCGAGGATGGCCGGCCGGTCCTGGTGCTCGGCTCAGCACCCACGCTGGAGGACTGCTACCGGCCCGATCTCGTGCCCGACGACGCCACCCTCGGCCGCGAACACGCCGAACACGCCGAGAACCTGATGGCAGCGGGTGTGGACGCGATCCTGGTCGAGACCATGAACAGCGTTCGCGAGGCACGCGCCGCCACCCGTGCCGCACGCGAGGCGGGTGCCGCCGTCTGGACGAGCTTCGTCTCATGGGAGGACGCGGCCCTGCTTTCGGGCGAGCCCCTGGCCGAGGCCATCGCCGCCGTGGCCGAGCTGGGCGTGGTGGGCGTGGGCGTGAACTGCCTGCCGCCGTCGGGCGTGTCGGCCTGCCTACCCGTCCTGCGCGCGGGCGGCCTGCCCTTCTCGGTGCAGGCGAACCTCGGTGCGCCGGACGACGAGATCGGCTTCACCCGATCGGAGGACTGCGCCCCCGAGACCTTCGCTGCCACCGCTGGGACCTGGCTCGAAGCCGGGGCCTCGGCGGTGGGAGGCTGCTGCGGCACCACGCCGGCTCACATCTCGGCGATCGCCGGGGCCCTGCAGCGCGGCTGACCGAGCCCGACCGACCGACCGGGCTGGGCCGCGTCTGGGAAAGCCTCGACACAAATTGTGTCACCGATCACCTCTCCGGGCCGTCTGCGGCCAGGGGCTTCCGGGCGCGACGACGGGGAAAAACTCCCCGCAATCGTCGGGATCGCCCTGAGACCTGCACATGGTGAGGGGAATGGCACACGCCTTGCTATCTCATCGGGTCGCGAGACAACGATCCTCGGCGCCCGGACTGGCAACCCCTCCCCTCACGCTTGCGTGAGGTGCCGGTCCGGGCGCTTCGCGTTGCGCGCCTCCCCCCAAACCGGGGCGCTTCGCTCCACGCGCCGCGAAGTTCCGGCGCCCTTCGGTCCGAGGCGTTACACCCCCCGCATGGCCAGCCTTCCTCCGCTGCTTCCCGCTCCGCGCCGCGCCATCGCACGAGAGGGCGCCCTGCGGCTGACCTCCGACGTCCCGATCGTGCTGGCCTCGGGCTCGGACGATCGGGACTTCGCTTCGGCCCGTGCGCTGCGCGACGGCATCGCCGCGCGCACGGGCCTGCGGCTGCCGATCGAGACCCACACCGGCACGCAAGGTCTCGGGCCACACCTCGCGCTCCACCGCGAGGGCGAATCGGGCGAGGGCTACACGATCGAGATCGACGCCCGGCGCGGGCGCCTGCGCTCCGAGGGCGCGGCCGGCTTGCGCTACGCGGTGGAGACGACGCTCCAGCTGCTCGACGCTCGCGGGCGCATCCCCGCCTGCCGGGTCGAAGACGAGCCGGTCTTCGCCCTGCGCGGGCTCATGGTCGACATCTCGCGCGCCAAGGTGCCGAACGACGCGACGCTGTTCGAACTGGTCGACCGGTGCGTCTCGCTCAAGCTGAACGCACTGATGCTCTACACCGAGCACACCTTCCGGTTTCGGCGCCACCCCGAGATCGGCGCTGATGCCTCGCCGCTCGACGCCGAGACCCTGCGCGCGCTCGATGCGTACGCAGCCGAGCGCCACGTCGACCTGATCCCGACGCTTCAGTCGCTGGGTCACATGGGCCACATCCTGAAGCTCGATCGCTACCGGCACCTGGCCGAGTCGGATCTCGAGTGGTCGGTCTCACCCGCCGAGCCCGGGACCTACGATCTGCTCGAGGACCTGTTCGACGAGTACCTCGGCAACTTCCGGTCGTCGTACTTCAACGTGAACGGCGACGAGAGCTGGGACCTGGGGCGGGGCAAGTCGAAGGCGCGAGAGGCCGAGCTGGGGCCGGGCGGCGTCTTCGCCGAGCACGTGAAGTGGACCTGCGAAGCGGTGCGCGCGCGCGGGCGCCGACCGATGCTCTGGGCCGACGTCGTGCACAAGTACCCCGAGCGGGTGGAGCAGCTGCCTCGCGATCTGGTGCTGCTCGACTGGTGGTACGAGGCGAGCTGCGACTACGACCGCGTCCAGGCCTTCAAGCGCGCCGGTTTCGACTTCGTGGTGTGCCCGGGCACCTCGACGTGGAACTGTCTCTTCCCGCGCATCGAAAACAGCCTGGCCAACATCTCGGGTTGGGCCGAGGCCGGCCGCAAACACGGCGCACTCGGCATGGTCTGCACCGACTGGGGCGACTTCGGCCACTACAACCTCCAGGGCAACTCCTGGCTCGGCTTTGCCTGGGCAGCCCAGGAGTCGTGGCGTGGGCCGGCCGAGCCGCGCGACTTCGATCGCGCCTTCGGGCGGTGGCTGGTGGGCGAGACACGCGGCGCCGCCGCGCGCATCTACCGCGAGCTGGGCCGCGTTCACGACGCGGGGTTTCGCATTCCGAACGGCTCCCCGCTGCAGTACCTGTTCTTCGACGACCTCGACCGGGCCTTCTTCCTGAAGCAGGCCAAGGCCGCGCCGCTGCGTCGCAGCGGCGCGCGGCTCGCACGCATCCGCGAGCGGCTGGAGGGCTCGGCCGATGCGTTCGCGAGCGACCCGCTCACCTACGATGAGCTGGTCTACGCCACCGATGCCAGTGCCTTCGCCGTGGACAAGGCGCTCGCCGCGCTCGACGTGCGGGCCTGGTACGACGACCCCTCGCGGCTCGGCGCGCGCGATCGCCGCGCGCTGTCCCGACGGCTCCTGAAGCTGGTCGAAGCGCAGCGTTCTCTCGCGAAGCGCCTGCGCCGACTCTGGGATCGCCGAAGCCGGCCCTCGAACTTCGAGGTGACCGCCGGGCGCATCGACGAGTCGGTGCGCAGCCTGCGCCGCGCCGCCCGCGCCCTGGAACGAGGCAAGCCGCCGCGGACCCAGGCACACGACGAGACGACGCTGGGCGACATCTTCCGCGAGCTTCGCAACCGCCTCGAGGGACGGCGGCCCCCCGCCTCGTGAAGTCCGGGCGGGACCCGCTTTCACGAGGCCGGGGCGGCATCGCCGCCCTGACCCTGGTGACGTGGATCGCCCTGGTGGCCTGGGTCCCCGTGGCCGGCACGGCCGCGGACGCACCGTCCTCCTCGGACGCTTCCGTCGAGATCCCGCTGCGCGTGGTCCACGCGGGCGAGCGCGGCGCACCCGACGGCAGCATCCTCACCACCGGGGTCCCCTTCGCCGACGGCGCGCTCGCGGGGCCGAGCGGCCTGCGGGTCGTGAACGAGCGGGGCGAGGCCCTGCCCACCCAGCTCGAGGCACGCGGCACCTGGCCGCGCAGCGGCGCGACCCGGTGGCTCGGCGTGAGCTTCCCCTACCGAGCCGACGACGGCGACGTCCGGCTGGTGCGCGCGAGTGACCCGGCGCCGGCACCGAGCGACCCCGTGCACATCGAGCGCCGCGGCGAGGCACTCCTCGTCACAACGGGTGCGCTGCGCGCCGAGATCGTTGCCGCGGGTTGTCCGCTGAGGAGCGTGCGCCTCGCCGGGCGCGAGGTCCTGCGCGATGCGGCATGCAGCTTTCTGCGGGCCGCCGGATCGTCGGGCGGCGCTCGCGCGGTCGCCCGCGCGGAAGGCGGCCTGCACGTCGAGCGCGAGGGTCCGCTTCACGCGGTGGTGCGTGTGGAGGGCCGCATCCCGGTGGGCGCGAGCACACCCTGGGTCACGCTGCGCATGCACTTCCACGCAGGCCGGCCCGAGATCCGGCTGCAGCACACGTTCGTCTGGGACGGCTCGGCCGACTCCCTGCAGATCGCTGAACTCGGGCTCGCGTTCCCGCGCGTGACGGCGGCCGGCCGGGCCCTGGCCGCAGCCGGCAAGGAGCCCGGGCAGACGCCCCGATCGGCAGCGCTCCCCTCCGACGGCGTGCTCTCGCTGCTTCAAGGGGCAGCGCCTGGCGAGCCCCACCGCTCGCGCTATCGGCTCCGCGCCACCTCGCCCGATTCGGCCCCTCGGGACCTCGAGCGCGGCAAGCGCACCCTGGGCGTGATCGCGACCCAGGCGTCGGACGCGAACGTCACCCTCGGGCTGCGCGACTTCTGGCAGCGCCATCCGTCCGAGTTGCGCGCCACGCCGGGCGCCCTCGAGGCCCTCTTCTGGTCGGACGCGCGCGGCGCGGTGCTCGACCTGCGCTTCGACGGGTTCGAAGCCAGCCTCGACCCCGGACTGCGCGATCAGCTTCAGCAGAAGCGCTGGCGAGAGGCTTGGCAGGGCATGCGCGAGCCGAATCGCCACAACCCCCATGGCCTGGCCCGCACGCACGACCTGCTCCTCCACCTCGCGGACGAGGCAGACGCTTCGGGCTTCAGGGCGGCCCTCGCGTTCGATCGCCCGACGCGCGTCCTGCCCGACCCCGACTGGACCACGCGAAGCGGTGTGCTGGGGCAGGTCGCAGCGGTGGACGAAGCGCGTTCCTCCGACCGCGAGGCCCGGCACCGCGAGGTCTGGGACCAGGTGGCCCAGCTGGTCGACGATGCGTCGGACTACGGCCTGCTGCTCCACGGCAGCGGGCCGCACTTCGCGTACGAGATCACCGACGGGCGTCCGGTGGCCCAACCATGGCGCTACAGCGGCGTCGACTACGGGTACTCGCGCGCGGCTTGGGTCGCCTGGCTGCGAAGCGGCGAGCGCGCCTACGTGGACCTCGCGGTGGCGCGCTCGGCCTTCATGGATGACGTGCTGCGCGCGCATCGCGACGGCCCCTCGCGGCGGCGCGGCGATTGGTACTTCTGGGGCTCGGGACCGTCGGTGATCCCATGGGGCGCATCGCGCAAGCGCGACGACGGCAAGACGCCCGACCCCATGGGTCTGCGATCGGGGTTCGGCCTCGATGCCGAGCACACCCTGTTCGATTGGTGGCTTCACGGCAATGCGCGATCTCGCGACGTCGCCCGTGAGATCGCCGACGCGATGCTGCGGGTGGTGGACGACACGCCGGGATGGCCCGCCCCCTGGATCGCCGAGAGCCACGCCAACCGCGCGCGCGCGCACTTCCAATGGATGGACGATCTCGCCGTGCTGTACACGCAGTTCGGCGACCCGCGCCTGCTCGACGCGGCCGGTCGTCTGGTCCGCGCGCACATTCGGCCCGACGAGCCCGCCGGAGTGCGCCTCGAGCGGCATCGGAAGGGCGGGCCTCCGCTGCCCTACCCGACCTACCTGTTCTACGACGTCCCCCACCTGATCCGCGCAGCGCGGGTTCTGGACGCGCCCACGGCCGAGCAGGCCGAGCGCGCAGTGATGCGCAGCCACGAACACGCGCTGCGCACGCGCGAATCCGAGCCTCGGCAGATGGGGGGTCGCATGGCCGACGCCTACGCGCGAACCGGTGATGCACGCTATCTGGCCCACGGCCTGGCCCGCGCGCAGGTCGCCCTCGGGCGAAGCGCCGCGCGGCGTGACCACGGCTACGACCTGCGCCTGGGCGCGGTGCCGAGCCACGCATCGCAGCTGCTCTTCGACACGGCGGCCCTCGCGGCCGTGCTGCCCGACACGCGTGCTCCGCTGCCGACGTTTCCGGTGCTGTGGAAGGAGGCCATGCGGCCCGCCGCGCGCGCCCTGTTGTGGAAACGCGAAGGCCACGCGCTGCGCGCCGAGATCGTGACGGGCGCGGTCTCGTTCGAGACGCCGGACGGAGAACCCTGGCCGGCCGACTGGACCGGGCCCGCCACGGCCTACGTCCCCTACGGAAGCTCCCAGGCCGTGCGGTACCGGGAGGTGCACATCCCCGCTCCTGCTCCGCCGGGTGCCTATGCCATCGACGCACCGTGGAGCGAATCGCTCGCCGTGTTGTCGACCGACGCCGAGGCCAGCGGCCTCGTGGCACCGGGCGGCCTGGCCCTCGGTGACGGCAGCGCGGGCGCGTGGGCGTTCATCCCGGTGGATTCCGAGATCGGGGCGTTCGCGAGCAGCCCCAAGGCCATCGCGATCCGCGACGCCCGAGGCAGGCGCGTCCCCATCGAACGCTCGGGCTGGACTCGGCTCGAGGGCAGCGGCCGGGAGCGCGGGCCCTGGCACGTACGCGCCCGACGCTCGGCGCTGTTTGCGGCCGAGGCGCTGGGCGGTCTGTTCGCGTTCGGCGATGACGCTGCACTCGCGCATGCCGGCGACCTGCCCAGCCCGCCGCTGGTGCGCCCCGACCGTCTCGAGAGCGGGCCCGCACCCGGGGCGCGGGGGCCGGGGTGGCGGCTATCGGGCCCGACTTCATGGGTGGTGCCCGTGCCGGTGGACCCGCGCGCCGGTGCTCTCGAACTGCACTTCGCACCCGACTGGGACTCGGGCCTGCTTCCCGATCGCGGCTACAAGCCCCTGCTGTCGATCGAAGGGGCCAGCGAGGACTTCGAGCTGCGCTACGGAAGCGGCTTCACCACCAGTGGCGAGGCGTTCTGGGAGCTGCGCGGCTACCGGGGCCGCGGAAAGTCGCAGCGATCGGCGTGGATCGCGCGCGGCGAGGGGCTTCGTGCCGAGCCCGGCCGCTTCGTACGGCTCGCCCTGGTCTGGTCGCAGGGTGCCGAGGGGGAGCGAAGCTGGGGCGTGGTCCTGAACGGTCGCCCGGCCGAGGGCAGCCGCCACCTGTCCAGACTCTGGCCGGTACCCGACGGCGCGACCCGGATTCGTATCGGCCCCTCGGTGACCGCAGCCCGCGAGGGCGAGTCGCTGGACGCCGTCGTCGACGAGCTGGTGGTGCGAAGCGACCCGCTGGGCGACGGGAGCGACCGCGTGCAGGTGCGCTGCGACTTCGGCTCTCCGGCATGCACCGACGGCCTGGGGCGCCCGGTGGGCGCGCGCGCCTGGCCCTAGGCACTTCGCGTACCCTGGGCGGTCATGCGCAGCCAGAACGTCACCTACCTGCCTGGGATCGATCACATCCGGGCGTTCGCGTCGATCCTGATCGTCCTGTTCCACACCAACTACTTCATGGCGACGACGGGATTGGGAGGCGGGCCCAGGGCAGGCCAGTGGGTCGAGGCGCACAATCCGCTGCACGCGCTCGTCCTCGAAGGACACACCGCGGTGTCGCTCTTCATCGTCCTCAGCGGCTTCCTGTTCACGATGGGATCGCTCCGGCGCGAGGTGCGGTACCGCGGCTTCCTGCGCAACCGACTGCTGCGGATCTACCCGCTGTTCGTGGCGTTGATCGCCGCCGGGATCGCGACCACGCCCAAGAGCTTCGAGATGGTCGGGTTTCTCCAGACCCTGTTCGGACTGGCCAACCTCGATGGAGCGCTCGACCTCAAGTCCTGGTCGGCGATGTTCTGGACCGTCGCCGTCGAGTGTCAGCTGTACCTGTTGTTTCCGTTTCTCCTGGCGTTCCTGAACCGCGACGGCATCCGTCCGCTGTGCCTCCTGATCGCGGGGGTCGTCGTACTGCGGACGCTGGCGGCCGGACTTGGCGGGGACATGCACCAGCTCACCTACTGGACGGTGCTGGGTCGACTCGACCAGTTCTTGATCGGAATGCTGGGCGCAGTCTACGTCCGATCCCGGCGGGACGGCGAAGCGCTGCCCGCCTGGTCATTCGGACTCGCCACGCTCGCGGTGGTCTTGCTCGTCGATCGATTCAACGCCTGGGGCGGCTGGAAGGCGGTCGATGCGTGGCGTCTGGCCTGGCCCACCCTGGAGGCCGCGGCCTGGTGCGGCTTCGTGGTCACGTACCTCTCCGTCGCGCCCCGGCTCCCGGCGCTGCTCTCGCGTGGCCTCGTGGGGATCGGCGTGGTCAGCTACTCGACCTACCTCCTCCACTTTCCGATCCTGCACACGCTCGTGGCCAGGCGCTGGTTCCTGACCCCGGACCTGGGCTTCGATGCGCTCGTGATCTTGAACGGCATGCTGCTGTTCGTACCCGTGGTGATCGGCATCTCCACGATCACCTACTTCGCGATCGAGCGGCCGTTTCTCGCACTGCGGGGGAGCTATCACGTCGCCCTCGACGAGCGCGACACCCCGGCCTAGGTCCTTCGGCGCGGCTCGGGCACCCACGCGATCACCGCGATCACGGAGGCCGCCTGGAAGGCGATGGCGGTCCAGAAGACGGCCTCGTAGGAGAAGAACGTCGCCAGCACGCCGGCGAGCAGCGGACCGATGGCGCCCACCAGCTCCGAGCTCGAATTGGCCACCGCGATGCGCATGGGCAGGTCCTCGCGCGACCCGAACTCGAGCACCAGGTTCTGGGCAGACATCATGAAGCCACCGAGCCCTGCGCCGAGCCCGACCATGACCAGCACCAGCCCCACGAATCCGCTGGTCGCCATCAGCAGCAGGGCCGAGGCGATCCACAGCACCAGCGAGACGAGGAACACCACGCGGAAACCGCGCCGGTCCGCGATCAGGCCCCAGAGCAGGTTCGTGCCGCCCTGGGCGATCACGAAGGCGCTGGTGAGACCGCCGAGCACCGTACCCGTGATCTCGATCTGCGTGCCCGCATAGATCACGTAGAACGGCACGGACATGCGTCCCATGGTCGCGAGTGCGCGCGCCAGGAAGTAGCGCGTGAAGGCACGGTCGCTTCGCAAGAGCTCGGGCAGCTCGCGGAGCCGGCGACCGAAGGACGACGGCTCGCGCACGCTGGGCGAAGCGGGCTCCTTCATGAATGCGAGCATGCCGAGGCCGAGCGTGGTGAGAACGAAGGCCACCGCGAAGGTCGATGCGTAGCCATTGCCGAGAAAGTCGACGTCCACCAGGCGCCCGCCGAGCACGCCGACGCCAGCCGCCGTGAGCGTCGCCAGGGTGTTGCGCAGGCCGAGCAGTCGGCCGCGCACGTCCACCGGGATCACCTTCGAGACGAGGAAGTTGAAGATCACCCCCTGCATGCCGAGGAAGAACCCGAACAGGCCGAGGAACATCCACACCGCGAGCAGCGCCGGCTGACCCACCAGGAAGAAGCCCGCCAACGCGAGGCCGAGCACCTGGACGCGCATGGCACCGCCCACCAGGAAGCCGACGGGCAGCACCTTGCGGCGGTGCTCGATGGCGGTGGCGCCGAGCAGTGGCGACAGGAACATGCCGAGCGACTGGAACGCGCGCGCAGCGCCCACCGCGAGTGGCGAGCCGCCGGCGATCAGGTCGACGTAGGCCGGAATGAAGGTGGGCGCGTTGATGAGCCGAAAGCCGGTCTGGCCCAGCAGGCCGTGCACCAGGTGCGCGGCGTAGTTGCGACGCAGGTGGGTGCGCACCTCCTGCTGGAATGCATCCTCGGCCGGCGTTCGCTCCGGCTCAGCCACGCAGCATCTCGCGCGCGAGGCCGGCCAGATAGATCGAACCCGTGGCGCAGACGAGGTCGCGCGGCGCTGCTGCTGCGCGCGCCCGCTCGAGCGCGCGGGCCGGGTCGGGCTCCACCTCCACGGGCAGTCCCGGGCGCGCACTGCGAAGCGCTGCGGCCACCGCTACCGGATCGGCCGAGCGCACCGGCTCGGCGCGCGTCACCACGGCCCGATCGAACCGCGGGGCCAGGCTCCCGGCGATCGCCTCGAGGTCCTTCCCGACCGAGACCGACAGCACCAGGGTGGCGCGCTCGCTGGGCATGGCTTCCAGTGCTTCGGCCAGCCGCTGGGCGGACGCCGCCGTGTGGGCGGCGTCGACCACGCGGAGCGGCTCGCGACCGACCACCTCGATGCGCGCAGGCAACACGACCCCCGGAAGCGCGCGTAGGGCGGCCCCGTGCACGAGGTCGTCGTCGTCGAGCAACCGGCGCACGCAACCCACCGCGAGCGCCGCGTTGTCGACCTGATGGGTGCCGCGAACGCCGAGCGCCACGTCCAGCGACAGGGCCCCGTCTCGCAGGGCCAGCCGCCCGTCCTGGCCCGTCGCATCGAAATCGCGCCCGAGCACGGCGAGTGGCGCGCCGACTTCTTCGGCACGCGCCTCCACCGCTGCCTGCGCCTCTTCGGGAAGCCGACCGATCAGGGCGGGCACGCCGGGTTTCAGGATGCCGGCCTTCTCGCCCGCGATCGCGGCCAGCGTGGTTCCCAGCCGCTCGGTGTGCTCCAGCTCGATCGAGGTGATGGCGCAGATCGCCGGCTCGACCACGTTCGTCGAGTCGAGCCGGCCGCCCAGGCCGACCTCGAGCACCGCCAGGTCGACTTCGGCCTCGGCGAACAGCAGCAGCCCGACCGCGGTGGTGACGTCGAACCAGGTCGGGTCCTCGGGGCTACCGGCCAGGGCCTCGACGGCGGGCCGCACCCTCGCCACGGCGCGCGCCAGCCGCGTGCCCTCGACCTCGGCGCCGCCCAGGCGAAAACGCTCGGTCCAGCTCTTCAGGTGGGGACTCGTGTAGACCCCGGTGCGCAGCCCCGCCTCTCCGAGCAGGGCCTCGGCAAGGAGCGCGACCGACCCCTTGCCCTTCGAGCCGGCGACGTGCAGCACCCGCAGGCCGCGGTCCGGACGGCCCAGGCCCTCGAGCAGCGCGCGGATCGGAGCCAGATCGAGCCGCGCCTCGGCGTATCCGGGGGCGCGCTCGTAGTCGATGCGCCCTCGCAGCCAGGCTTCGGCCTCTTCGAGCGTCAAGGATCCTCGCCACCCTGGGAGTCGGCCCCAAAACGACGGGGCGCCCCGGTTCGGAGCGCCCCGCCCAACATTGCCACTCGGTTCGCGGTGGCGGCCGCCACCCGCAGGTGGGGGAAGCGACCGCACCGACCTACTGGACCATGTAGCGCTTCCACTGCCGGTAGCTCTTCACGGCGTCGCTCGTGCCTTCGGCCGCCGGATAGAAGTACCGAACCGCGTGACCGCAGGTCTGGCAGATCTTGTAGTTGAACTTGAACCCGTCCACCTCGCGAACGGACCCGACGTCTTCACGGTTCTCGTCGGTGCAGCACTTCGAGGGCGTGCTCGGCGAGACGATCTTCTTCGGGTAGTCGTTCTTGGGCTTCTCTTCATCCGTGTAGCGGATGATGTTCCGGACGATCCGATTGGTCTTCTCGTCCTGGTTCTGCTTTCGGATGTTGCTGCCGATCCTTCTCAAGCCACGTTCCTCTGCTCGTGCTGCGTGGTTGCACCGGCCTGACGGTCCAGTTCCCCAAGCAGCGGGGTCAAGTCTTCGTAATCCGTCTGGCAGGGCGGACCGTCCGCGAAGCGCAGGAGATCGGATCCCGGGGCCCGGCCACGCCGCAGCAACGTCGAGCTGCGCGTGCCGTAGGCCTCGGTGTGGATGCAGGTGTCGCCGAACGGCCCGCCGCCGGCACCGTGGCCGCGGCACACGTCGGCCAACCGCTCGACCATGCCCTCGTCCGGGCCCGCCGCGACCTGCTCGGCCTCGGCCAGCAGCCGCGCGACCTTCGGATGGCGGCGGTCGTCGGGGTCGGCGTTGCCGATCACGTGGACGCCGGGGCCCAGTGCCACCAGCTCGGGCGCGTCGTCGTAGACGACCACGAAGGCCTCGTCGCCGTCGGAGACGAACAGGTTGAAGGGGTTGTAGCTGGCGCGCGGCAGCCGGCTGGCGGCCATGGCGGCCTCGCGAGCGCCGGCCTGGGCGAGGGCGTCCTCGACCAGCAGTCCTCGGGAGCGACGGCTCCGGTCGGGGTTCTCGGTGGGCCGGTTGGTGAGGGCCACGAACAGGCCGGAGGCATTCAGCCCCAGCCAGGTGCCGCCCGCCCGCAGGTCACGCGGCGCCAGCACCGTTCGGCCGCCCAGATCGCGCAGCATGGGCGGCGCGGCCGGACGGTCCAGGTACTCGTCCCGATTTGCGGCGATCAGATGCCGCACGTCGGGCTGGCAGCGGTGGAGTGCGATCAGGGTGCACATAGGGACCCGGGGCCGGAGGAAAGGGATTCCGCGGGTAGGGAGGCGTCGCGGAACCGAGGAGCCTAGCAGGATTTCCCCGGGGGAGCAAACGGCGGTGTGCGCGCCGAAGCCCGGCTGACTCTGGCGTCAGTCGTCCCCGACGACCCGGAGCCGGGGCTCGGAATCCGGCTTCGGCGTGGGCTCGGTCTGGCTCACCTTCCAGCCGCGCGACGCCCGCACCCGGGCCGCGCGGCGCCGGGCGGCCCGGCGGTCCATGCGGAGGCCGTGGTGGGAGAAGATCTCGGAGAGCTGGTCGTAGTTCTGCTCGATCGTCACCCGGACCGACTCGAACCCCTCGCGAATCGCGTCGGCCCGCTTCCAGAACGCCAGCGGGTTGATGCCGAAGAACTCGGCGTCCTGCTCGCGCGGTTCGAGCAACACGATGTCGCCGCGGAAGGAGTCGTCCGTGAGGTAGCGCTGCAGCGCGAGCTTGAGCCGCGAGTGCAGCAGCGTGCGGAACACCTGGTTCAAGATGGTGACCAGGCCGCGGTCCGAGAGGTAGCGCCCCTCGGCGAAGTACTGCGAGCCGCCGTCCTCGTCGTCGATCCGGTTCAGGAACGGCCGGAACGGGTTGTAACAGATGACGAGGTCGGCCCCCTTGTCGATGGCCACGTCGATGTTGGCGGTGTTGCGGATGCCGCCATCCATGTAGTCGACGCCGCCGATGCGCGCGGGCCGGTAGAAGATGGGCAGCGCCGTCGAAGCCTGGACCGCCTCGGAGATGGTGGCCTCGTTGGGCTCATCGGAACCGAAGATCACCCGCTCGGCCGTATCCACGTCGCAGGCGGCCACGTAGAGGCTGCGGCCGCGCTTCTCCTCGAAAGCCCTGAAGTCGTTGGGCAGGCGGGTGCGTTCGAGGTTCTTGCGCAGCCAGCGTTCGAGAGAGCGGTTGTCGAACACGCCCGTCGGAATGTGGTTGGTGAGCGCGGGGATCTCGCGCGAGGGCGAGACGTGATCGAGGATGGCCATGGCGACCTCCTCGGCGGCGGCATAGCTCGGTTTGCGCGCGAAGTGGGCCAGGCGGGGGGAGAGCGCCCCGGGCAGGTCGCGCACCTGCCGCACCAGATCGAACGCCACGCCTGGCGCATAGGTCAGCAGGTCGAAGCCGAGCTTGAGCGGGCGCTGGGCGAACTCGCGCACGTTCGGGTTGTAGAAGTGCATGGGCGTGAGCTGGTTGAACCGCGAGCTCGTGCCCTCGAGCACCTTCACCATTTCGTCCGGGGTGATGCCCGCCGCAAGCGAGACGGCCAGGATCGAACCGGCCGACAACCCGACGTACATGTCGAGGTCGGTGACCTTCTGCCCGACGAGGTAGTCGTCGAGGGCCTTGAGCCCGCCCACCTTGAACGCACCACCGGAGACGGCGCCCCCCGCGAGAACCAGCGCCACCTTCGGGTTGCGCTTCTTGCGTTGGCTGGGATCGCTCTTGCGGATCAGGGTGAGCCCCACGGCTCCTCCAACATCAGGTACGTGGCAACGGCGATTCCGGGGGCACACCGCCGGGCGATGCGTTGCGTTAGTCTAACGCTCCCCCGGAGTCGGTTCACCGGAATGTCGTGAACGCGCTTCCCGCACCCGAAGCGCCCTCCACGGCAACCCATGGTGATGCCAGTGGAATCCCAGAGTCCTCCCTACCAGCGACCCGTTGGGGCCGGCGACCCCCGGGTGGCCCGAACGTGGCGCACTGCGTCGGGAACCCGACGCCCACACGCCCGCGGGGGCACTCCTTGCCCGTGTGCTAAAACTGCCTCGGAAGTGGAGACGATGCCCCGTCACGCTCCGTGCGCGCTCCACAGGTTGGTCCAGGTTGCGGCGATCGGTCTCTTGTCGGTCGCCTTTGCGGCGTCGTGCGCGACCACGCCCACCGGACCCACCGGGTCGGGCGCACCGCCGGCCGGCGCGGGGCTACCGCCCACCGCCTCGGGGCCGCTGCCGCCGCAGAACGTTCCCCAGGGCCCCACCGCCGGCCAGCGCGCCGCGAGCGCCATGGAAGGGCTGTTGATGGGCGCCATCATCGGCGGCCAGGCCGGGCCCATCGGAGCGGCCGTGGGCGGCGTGTCGATGCTGATCTACAGCGCCGTCACCGGTCAGGTTCCGTTCTCGAGCGGGCCCCAGCCCACCTCCGGCGGCTACCCCGCACCGGGGAGCGGCCCGCAGACACAGCGCGAGATCGACCTCGAACGCGAGATCGAGGCGGAGATCGCCCGTCAGGATTCGCTCGAAGACCAGATCGAGGCCGAGTTGCGCCGGCAGGAAGAGCTGCTGCGCCAGATCGAAAGCAACGACGCCATCCAGCAGGCCGAGGACGCCGAGCTGGCGAGCGTGCGTTCGCCCGAAGAAATGGCCGACCTCGCCGACCCGCGCGCGGCGCCCAGCGCACCCGAGCTGCGAAACCTGCCGGCAACCATCTTCGACGAGGAGCGCCGCGCCATGCCGCCGGGCCCGGTGTCGGCCCCGGGCCGCGAAGTGGTGGCGCGATCGCTCGACGCCGACCGCGATGGGGCCCCCGAGGAGATCCGCTACGAGGACCCGGCCACCGGCGCCGTGGTGCGCGTCGATCAGGACGAAGACTACGACGGCGCCATCGACACCTGGGTGGCGTACGAATCGGGGCTGCCCTCGGAGATCGTGCGCGACACCGACGGCGACGGCCGCCCCGACGAGTGGGAGACCTACGGCCGCGACGGGCGCATGGCGGGACGCGAGGTCGACCGCAACCGCGACGGCAGCCGCGATGCGACCTACCGCTACGAAGGCGGCTCCCTGGTCGAAGAGCGCCACCAGCCCGACGGCAGCGGCTCGGGCCTGCGCACGATCCACTACCAGGACCGCGAGGTCGTGCGCACCGAAGAGGACACCAACGGCACCGGCCGCATCGACACCTGGACCCACTACCGCACCGAGGGATCGCGTGAGGTGGTCGACCGGGTGGAGAAGGACACCACCGGCGACGGCCGAGCGGACACCTTCGAGACCTACGAGCAGGTGGCCGGCAAGCCCGTCCTGAAGCAGCGCAACGAGGACAAGAACGGCGACGGCGAGATCGACATCAAGTCGTACTACGAGGGCGGCAAGCTCAAGTCGCGCGAGATCAGCGACCCGTCCCTGCTGCCGCTCTAGGCGCTCGGGCTACGGGCTGCTGCCGCTCTAGGCGCTCGGGCTACGGCGCCGCGGAGGCGTCGGGCGAGGCCGGGGGCGGCCCACCCTCTTCTTCCGGCGCGCGGGTGCGCTCCGGCGCGGGCTCGGGCCTCAGCTCGAGTTCCTTGCGCTGCTCTTCGCGGAAGGCCTCGATGTCCATCTCGAGGCGGTGCAGTTCGAGCTGCTTGTTCTGCTCGCGGATCCGGCCCAGCTCGCCCATGGGGTCGCGCTCGCCGAACTGCTGGTGCTCGAACTCCAGGTCGAACTCGGCGGTGCCGCGGCGCCCGTCGCTGGCCAGGGCGCTCACGCGCACGCGGTTGGTGCCCTCGCGCACCGGCACGTAGCCGGTGAAGCTGCCGTCGGGCGCGAGCCGCACGTCGGTGGAGAAATCGCCGGTGGTGAGGTTCGTGAAGACCACGTCCTCGACGTTGGCGAAGGTCACGCCCTGGAGCAGCATGATGATGTCGCCGGGGCTCTGGACCGGCGTGAAGTGGCCGAGGGTCACGCGCGCCATTTCGGTCACCGTCTTCGGGTACTGCAGCGCGCCCTCGCCGAGCGCGTAGGTATTGACGGTGATGCCCGCCTTGCTGGCGAGCTCGGCCGCGCGCAGCGCCGCCTCCTTGTCCCCGTCGTCGGAGTCGTTGCCGCGGCCCGCCGGAAAGGTCGGCTGCCCGTCGGTGAGAAACAGGATGACTTTGCGCGCGCTTGGCCGGTGGACGCTACGCGCCCCCGACAAGCCAGCCAGCTCGCGGATCGCCAATCGCATTCCCGCCGAGAAGTTGGTGGCGCCGCTGGCGCCCCGAGCGAGGATCGCATCGAGCGTTCGGCTCACGCGCGTGTAGTCCGAGCTGAGCGGGGCTTCGAGCCACGCGTCCTGCTGGTCGGGGCGGCGGCGGCGGCCGGAGAGCGGATCGACCTCGCCCGCGAACGAGACCACGCCGACGCGCACGCGCTCGGGGTCGAGCGTCGCCAGCAGCGAACGCGCTGCCACCATCTCGGCATGCAGGATGCTGTCCTGCGGATCGGTGCTGAGCACGTCGGCCGAGTGGGCACCCGGCGGCAGCAGCTCGTAGCGCGGGTTCACGCCCACGGTGCCGTCGCCGTCCACGTCCACGCCGCTGGCCGCGCGGGTCGAGTAGGAGACGTCGAGCACGAGCATCACGTCGAACTGCTCGGCCTGTTCGCTCTCGGCCGAGGCGCGCCCGGCCACCCGCGCCTGGTGCACGGTGTCCTTCAGGCGGACGCCCGGCCCGGGCGACTCGACGACCACGCGCACGCCCGCCTCGGCGCCCGCCCACGCGGCGGGCAGCGCCAGGGCGGCGGCCAACCCCCATGCGAGTGCGGTACGCGTCACGGCGCCGTGGCCTCCTCCGGAGCCGCGGCGGGCATGGCTGCGTCGTTCTCGACGGCGCTCGGCGGGTCCTCTCCCCAGCCATCGTCCGCTGCTTCGGCTGCGGCGGCCGGATCGGCCGCATCGGTCTCGGCGGCGTCGGCGGAATCCGACTCGGCATCGGCGGCGTCGTCGGGCCGATCCACCGAGGGAACGGCGGACAGATCCTCCGAGGGGACCTCGGCCAGGCGGTCGATCTTGGCCCAGCGCGTGTCGAGAGCGCGCAGCGCCGAGACGCTCACGTCGCCCACCACCTCGAGGCTCTGGGGCGAGCAGTGCGCGACGTCGTCCTGGGCCGTGCGGTGGAACTCGCCGGGAGCCTCGTCGCCGCCGAAGCGCGGATCGCCCACGATGAGCACGCGCTTCACGCCGAGCTGGTTCCATCCCAGGTGACCACCCGGCGTCTCTTCATAGGCGCTGCTGCGAGGAAACGCGTCGGCGTGACCCAGCCGCACCGCGGCGTCGAAGAATGCACCGCGTAGCCGCCGGTCGGACGTGGGGTCGCGTGCGATCTGCAGGTCGGCGTCGCCCACCCGGTGGTAGTAGATGGCCGCCCGGACACGGTCGAGCTCGCCGGCGCCCAGCAGGCGCCCGGCGAGATTCATGCTGCCGGCCGGAAGCTCGTCGAACAGGCCGTCGCCATCGACGAAGGCGAGCCACACCGTGTAGGTGAGCGGCGCCTCGTGCAGCACACGCGCCAGCTCGAGCAGCAGTGCTGCGCCGGAGGCACCCTCGTTGGCGCCCACGAAGGCGACCTCGTCGACCTCGGGTGTGTCGATGGGGGCCGCGAGGATCACCACCTCGGATCGCTGCCCGGGGATCACCGCCAGCAGCGACTCGACCGTGGTCGACTCGACGATGGGAGCCGGCGCCTCGGCGGCTTCGATCTCTGCCGCGGACTCGTCCGAAGCCCCTTCGAGGTCGGCGTCGGGCGCTGCGGCGCCCTCGGGCGCGAGGTCGCCCCAGAGGTCCTCCGAGTCGGCCTCGTCGGGTGTGTCCTCCCACTCGATCTCGTCGCTGACGCTCACGATCTCGAGCCCCAGGGCGTCGAGCTCGCCGCGCACGTAGGCGCGGGCGGCGGCAAGGCCCTCGGTGTCTCGCGAGCGGGGCCCGAAGGCGGCGATCGCCTCGAGATGCGCGAAGGCGCGCGCCCCGTCGAAAGCCTCGTCGGGCGGCGCCTGGGGGGGCGCCGGCGGGGGCGCCGAGGCGCAGCCGAGCGCGACCAGCAACGCGCCGGCAGCCCATCGGCAGATTCGGCGCCGGGTCCCGACGGCGGCGTCCCTGTGGGTGAGATCGCGGATCATCCTGTTCTCCCAGGCTTTTCTCGTCGGACGGGCGGGCCCTCGCCTGTATTCCCGAGTGCGGCCGAGGGCCATCCTGAACAAAAGATCTGATGGGGTGACACTTTTTGGACCCCATTGCCACTTCCCTTACGGATGCCCCAACCCTGGCGGGGCTTCTCAAGGTGGAAGGCAGGGCTCGCTAGGGCGGGCCCTGCCTTCATCCCTTGGGGCTGCATCCGGCGCTCCCTTGGAGTGGCCCTGAAGGGTGCTCCCGGTCCCCCGCGGGCGCCAGCCTCTCCCCGGTTTCTCCTCACGCCCAGCCCCGGCAGACGTAGATGACTCGGTCCCTCTCCCCACGTCCCGGAGAGGTCAGCGGTGTCGCGAATCATGGGGGCCGCGCTCGTCGGAATCGACGGAGCCGGGGTCGAGGTCGAGGTTCGGCTCAGCTCGCAGCTGCCGCGGGTAGACGTGGTGGGGCTGCCCGAAGCCACCGTGCGCGAGAGTGCGGCGCGCGTGCGTGCGGCCATCGCGGCGGCAGGGCAGCGGTTTCCGGACCGGCGCGTCACGGTGAACCTCGCACCGGCCGGCCTGCGCAAGCGCGGGGCGGGGCTCGACCTGCCGATCGCGGTGGGCATCCTGGCCGCGGCCGGAGCCATTCCCGCGGATGCACTGACGGGGCTCGGCCTGATCGGCGAACTCGCCCTCGACGGGCGGCTGCGCCCGGTCCGCGGGGTGCTGTCGCAGGTGCTCGCGATGCGCGACGCCGGCTGCACCCGCGTGATCGTACCCGCCACCAGCGGGCCCGAAGCCGCGCTCGCACCGGGCGTCGCCGTAGGCGCAGCGGGCGATCTGCCAGAGGTGCTCGCCCACCTGGTGGCGGGCCACGCCTTGCAGCACCCGACCCCCTCCCCCGCTTCGGACGCCCGGGCCGGGGTCGACCTGGCCGATGTGCGCGGCCAGGCCCAGGCGCGGCGGGCACTGCTGGTGGCCGCCGCCGGGGGACATGGGCTGCTGCTGCGCGGCCCGCCGGGTGCGGGCAAGACCCTGCTCGCCCGGGCGCTTCCGGGCATCCTGCCCGAGCTGTCGATGACCGAGGCGCTCGACGTGACGCGGGTGCACAGCGCCTGTGGGCTTCTCGATCCCGAGGCGCCGCTGCTGCGCGCGCGGCCCTTTCGCGCGCCGCACCACTCCGCCAGCCGGGCCGGCCTGTTGGGCGGCGGATCGGGACCCCGGCCCGGTGAGGTTTCGCTCGCGCATCAGGGCGTGCTCTTCCTCGACGAGCTGCCCGAGTTCGAGCGGCGCACGCTCGAGTCGCTGCGCCAGGTGATCGAGGACCGGCGCGTGGTCGTGGCGCGGGCCCATGCCAGCGTGACCTTCCCCGCTGCGTTCCAGCTGGTGGCGGCCGCCAACCCCTGCCCCTGCGGCTACCACGGAAGCGAGGTGCGCCCGTGCCGCTGCGACGAAGGCGCCATCGCACGCTACGACGCGCGCCTGTCGGGCCCGCTGCTCGACCGCATCGACCTGCACGTGCGCGTGCCCGCCGTGGAGATCGGCCTGCTCGAAGGCCCCGCGCGCGAGGAGCCGAGCGACGCCGTGCGCGAGCGCGTGGCCGCGGCGCGCGCCCGACAGTCCGAGCATCTGCCGCCCGGCACGGCCACGAACGCCGCCATCGGTGTGGGCGACCTCGAGCGGCTCGTCCGCCCGACGCCGCAGGGCTGGGCGCTCCTGCGCCGGGCCGCCTCGTCCATGGGCCTCTCGGCCCGCGCCGTCCACCGCGTGCTGCGCGTGGCCCGCACCGTGGCCGACCTGGCCGGCGAGGCGGACACGGGCGAGGCCGCGGTGGCGGAGTCCATCGGGTATCGGGGACGGGTTCCGCCAGGACCGAACGACTGGTAGTTCTCGAGGCGCCCTCGGGAGCTGAATGCCCGGGGGCCGGCGCGCGTCCGCTGACCACCGCGTCCGAATTCCGACACCGCTGCACGGAGCTTCGACACCCCGCGGGTGAGATCGAGGCCGAGGGGGAACCTGGAAGCGTTTCGAGGCGTCTCATGGGGTGGCACGCATCGTGCTTCTGTCGTGCCTGGAGGGGCGTGAAGGACACCTCGGGTGTCTGCGTCTCTTCGACCAGGGAGGACGCACCGTGGCACCCGGAGCCCGCAGCCAACGCAATCGCCCGAAGGGTCTGGTCGAGACCACCCTGCTCGAGCTGGTGCAGGCCGTGAGCGAGGTGAGCGAGAGCGACCGCGAGGTCGTGGCCACCGTTCGCAGCCTGCTCCGCAGCGGGCGCGTACGCCTGACCGGCACCTTCCGCGACGACCCGCCGGTCCACTAGGCGACCCCGGCCGGCCCAGGCCGGCCCCGGCCCACCCCTCGGCTTGCCCGCGGGCCGAGAGGCCGGGATCATCCCGCATCGGGGGTGATCATGAGCGAACAGGAGTCGTTCGCCTTCGCGGCGAAGGCCACGGGGGGGTCCGGATCGCGCAAGGGCGGCCGCAAGAAGGCGACCGGATCCGGCGCCAAGAAGAAGACCGCGGCGCCCAGCCGCAAGAAGGCACCGGCCGGCAAGAAGACACCGGCCCGCAAGAAGGCCGCGGCGAAACCGCGCACCCCGAAGCCGCGCACCAACGCCACCGCCAAGGACATGGCGCGCAAGCAGCGCGACATCTCGGTCTCCGAGTTCTTTGCCAAGAACCGCCACCTTCTCGGCTTCGACAATCCGAGCAAGGCGCTGCTCACCACGGTGAAGGAAGGCGTCGACAACGCCCTGGACGCCTGCGAAGAGGCCGGCATCGCACCGGACGTGCGCGTCGAGATCCACCAGCTCGCCGAGACGCGCTTTCGCGTCGTGATCCAGGACAACGGCCCGGGCATCGTGAAGGCCCAGGTCCCCAAGATCTTCGGCCGCCTGCTCTACGGGTCGAAGTTCCACCGGCTGCGCCAGAGCCGCGGCCAACAGGGCATCGGCATCAGTGCCGCGGGCATGTACGGGCTGCTCACCACGGGCAAGCCGGTGCGCATCACCACGCGCACCGGCGCCAAGAAGGAAGCGCACCTCTTCGAACTGGTGATCGACACCAAGACGAACGAGCCCAAGGTCAAGCGCGACGAGACCGTGAAGTGGGACGCCGACCACGGCACGCGCGTCGAGATCGAGATGGAGGGCGCCTACCGCGGCGGCCAGCACTCGATCGACGCGTACGTGCGGCAGATCTCGCTGGCCAACCCCCACGCGCGCCTCGAGTTCCTGCCGCCGAACCCCAGCAAGACCAACGGCATCATCGAGCTGCCGCGCGTGACCGACGAGCTGCCGCCCGAAACCGCCGAGATCAAGCCGCACCCCTACGGCGTCGAGCTGGGCGTGCTGATGCAGATGTTCCGCGACACCCGCTCGCGCAACCTGCGCGGCTGCCTGCAGTCGGACTTCTCTCGCGTGTCCGGGCGCACGGCCGACGAGATCTGCAAGACGGCGAACGTGAAGAACACGCGCAAGCCGTCGGAGGTGACACGCGAAGAGGCCGAGCGCGTCCACAAGGCGATCCAGAAGACCAAGATCATGTCGCCCCCCACCGATTGCATCGCGCCGATCGGCGAAGAGCTGATCGAGCAGGCGCTGCGTGCGGAGGTCGAGGCCGACTTCTACGCCTCGGTGACGCGCAAGCCCACCGTCTACCGCGGCAACCCGTTCCTGATCGAGGTGGGGCTGGCCTACGGGGGCAAGCTGTCTGCGGACGACCCGGTGACCGCGTTCCGGTTCGCCAACCGCGTTCCGCTCCAGTACCAGCAGGGCGCCTGCGCCATCACCAAGGCGATGACGGCCACCGACTGGAAGTCGTACCAGTTCCAGCAGCCGCGCGGCGCCCTGCCCATCGGGCCCGCGCTGGTGATGGTGCACATCGCCAGCGTCTGGGTGCCGTTCACCTCCGAGAGCAAGGAGGCCATCGCGCACTACCCCGAGATCATCAAGGAGATCCGGCTGGGCCTGCAGGAGTGCGGGCGCCGGGTGGCCACGCACATCCGCAAGCGGCGGCGCGAAGCGGACGAGGCGAAGAAGCGCGCCTACATCGAGCGCTACATCCCGCAGGTGGCCGTGGGGCTGCAGGAGATCCTGGGCCTGTCGGACACGGCGCGCGACAAGGTCACCTCGAACCTCACCGACGTCCTCGAGCGAAGCAGGAAGGCCTAGCCATGGCAGCACGCAAGAAGACCACGCCCCGCAAGAAGAAGACCACCGCTCGCAAGACCGGCGCGCGCAAGAAGGCCGCCTCGGGCGGCTCGTCGGACGCGGACGCCAAGAAGCGCGCAGCCGAGGTTCGCAAGGCGAACCAGAAGATGGACAGCGTGACCGTGGGTGCCATCGAGAAGGCGGCCGTGGGCGTTCACCAGCGGATCCTGAAGAAGGGCAAGCCCGACCTCCACTTTCCGATCCGTTCGCTCAAGAACGTCTCGTACTCGGAGAAGCGCGGCTACTTCGAGATCGGTCGCCAGAAGAAGACCCGCACGCTCACCGTGAACACGGTCAAGAACTTCGCACAGACGCTGCGCATGATGGGGCTCTCGAAGGAACTGGTCGAGACCAACGACTTCGCCACCAAGAGGGATGCCTACTACCAGAGCAAGAACTGGGAAGAAGCCCGCTTCAACGAGCAGAGCGAGAGCGACGCCGTGATGGACGACATCGAGGCGATGTTCTCGGTGGAAACCGTGTCGCGCGAGCAGCTGCGCTTCATTCCCGACGAGGCGTCGAACGGCTCGGTGGCCGGCCAGCTCACGGTGCTCGACCCCGACCGCGAGACCGGTGAGATCGTGCGCATCGACTGCACCGGCTTCGGCTCGGGCGCCTACTCGATCCCGTCGTCCGTGGAGCAGCTCTCCTTCCAGACCGATGCCGACTTCATCCTGTGCATCGAGACCGGCGGCGTGTTCCAGCGGCTGCAGAACCACAAGTTCTGGGAGCGCTCCAACTGCATCCTGATCTCCATGGGGGGCGTGCCGTCGCGGGCCTGCCGCCGCTTCGTTCGCAAGCTCTCGGACGAGTGCCGCATCCCCGTCTACGCCTTCGTCGACTGCGACCCGTACGGCATCTCGAACATCTACCGCACCCTCAAGGTCGGCTCGGGCAACGCTGCGCACTTGTCGCGCTTCTTCTGCGTACCGCAGGCCAGCTACCTGGGCGTGACGCCCGCCGACATCCGGCAGTACGACCTGCCCACGCACCCATTGCAGGACGTGGACATCAAGCGCGCCCGCGACGCGCTGAAGAACGACCCGTTCTTCAAGGCCCACAAGCCCTGGCAGAAGGCCATCCAGGACCTGCTCAAGATGGGCGTGCGCGCCGAGCAACAGGCCCTGGCCAAGTGGGGCCTCAACTACGTGATCGAGGAGTACCTGCCGCAAAAGCTCGCCAATCCGCGGCAGTTCCTTCCCTAGATCGTCTCGCAGTTGCCGGTGGGTTCGAGCTAGGCTCCCTGCCCCATGAAGGGAATCGTGCTCGCAGGTGGATCGGGGACGCGGCTGCATCCCATCACGCGTGGCGTGAGCAAGCAGCTGCTGCCGATCTACGACAAGCCCATGGTCTACTACCCGATGTCCACGCTGATGCTGGCGGGCATCCGGGACATCCTGGTCATCTCCACCCCCGAAGACCTGCCGTCGTTCGAGCGGCTGCTCGGAGACGGCTCGAACTTCGGCGTGAACCTCTCCTACGCCGAGCAGCCCAGTCCCGACGGCCTGGCCCAGGCCTTCCTGATCGGGCGTGACTTCATCGGCAGCGACGGGGTGGCCCTGGCCCTGGGGGACAACATCTTCTTCGGTCATGGCCTGGCCGAGGTGCTGCGCCGGGCCGCGCAGCACGAGCGCGGCGGCACGGTATTCGGCTACTGGGTGCACGACCCCGAGCGCTACGGCGTGGTGGAGTTCGCCGAGGATGGCAAGGTGCTCTCGCTCGAAGAGAAGCCGGAGAAACCGCGCTCGAACTGGGCGGTGACGGGCCTCTACTTCTACGACGCCGACGTGGTCGAGATCGCTGCCGGGCTCGAACCCTCGCCGCGCGGCGAGCTCGAGATCACCGACGTGAACAAGGCGTACCTCGCGCGCGGCGACCTGCGCGTGGAGCAGCTGGGCCGTGGCTATGCCTGGCTCGACACCGGGACGCACGAGTCGTTGTTGCAGGCCCAGAGCTTCATCGGTGCGGTGCAGGAGCGGCAGGGGCTTCAGGTCTGCTGCCCCGAAGAGATCGCGTACCGCACGGGCTGGATCGACCGCGATCGGCTGCTCGAGCTGGCGGCGTCGATGAAGAAGAACGCCTACGGGGCGTACCTCGCGCGGGTCGCCACGGAAGGCCAGGGCCCGTGAAGCTGCTGCACTCGGAAGGACGAAGACGTTGAAGTTCCTGCCCACCGAATCGCTGCCCGACGTCATCGTGGTCGAGCCGGACGTCTTCCACGACGACCGGGGCTACTTCTTCGAGGTGTTCCGCGAAGAGCGCTACCGCGAGAACGGCATCGAGGCGAGCTTCGTGCAGGACAATCAGTCGCGCTCGGCGAAGGACGCCCTGCGCGGGCTGCATGCCCAGCTCGAGCCCGGCCAGGGCAAGCTGGTGCGCGTGATCGAGGGCGAGATCTGGGACGTCGCCGTCGACATCCGCCCCGGCTCGCCCACCTTCGGCCAGCACGCGGCGGCGACGCTGTCGGGCGAGAACTTCCGCCAGCTGTGGATCCCGCCCGGCTTCCTGCACGGCTTCTGCGTCCTCTCCGAGAGCGCCGACGTGTCTTACAAGTGCACCACGGCCTACCGGCCCGAGGGCGAGATCGCGGTGGCCTGGAACGACCCCGAGCTCGCGGTGCCCTGGCCGGTGTCGACGCCGAGCCTCTCGAAGCGCGACGCCGCGGCCCCGCCGCTGGCGTCGTTTCGCGACCGTCTCGAGCAGAGCTGACCCGCCGGGCGGCCGTGCCCTAGTAGTCGTCCTCGAGCTCGAGCTCGTCGTTCTGGCCCAGGCGCACCGTGAGCGGCGCGCGGCAGAAGGCGCAGAACACCTCTTCGCCGGCCTTCTCGTCGCCGGCCACCGGGATGTCGGCATCACAGACGGGGCAGGTCACTTCCATGCCCTCTGGATCGGCACGCCGCCAGGCCATGTTGAGGACCCGCCCCCCTGAGGCCCAGATGAAGGGCCCCGTGGGGCCTGGTTCGCAAGCGACCTGACCGGCTGGTAGAAAAGGGGGCTGCCCGTAGCGCATCGCCCGTCGCTGCCGAACCCCGCGCCGCGCCAAACCCAGGAGCCCCCATGGCCGAGCAAACCCGCACCCTGCCCGAGACCCATCCGGTCCAGACCGACGGGGTTCGCGCCTCGATGGAGGCGATCTACAACTGGAACTACGAGAGCGAGATCGACCAGCTGCGAACGCTCTACGCCAATGCCCTCGAGCGCCAGTGGATCTCGGTGCGCGACCTGCCCTGGGACGACGAGATCGATCGCGAGGCCTTCTCGCAGACGTTCTCGGTGGGCGGCATCCCCGTGCAGGAGACCGAGTTCTGGAACTCGCTCGCGCCGGAGACGCGCTGGAAGGTCGCGAGCTCGACCGCCACGTTCATGCTCTCGAACTTTCTGCACGGCGAGCAGGGCGCGCTCATGGTGGCGGCCCAGCTCGTGAACGCCGTGCCCCACATGGACGGCAAGTTCTACGCGTCGACCCAGACCATGGACGAGGCCCGGCACGTGGAGGCCTTTGCCGCGTACATCGACAAGCTCGGCAGCGTGCAGCCGATCGCCCCCGGCCTGAAGCAGCTGCTCGACTCGGTACTGGCCACCGACAACTGGCTGTACAAGGCCGTGGGCATGCAGGTGGTGACCGAGGGCCTGGCGCTCTTCGTGTTTCGCGACATGCGCAACACCACGGGTGAGCCGCTGCTCAAGAAGCTTCTCACCTACGTGTCGCGGGACGAAGCCCGCCACACGGGCTACGGCATCAAGTACCTGAACCAGATCGTCCCGACGCTCTCGGACGAGGAGAAGGCCGGCATCGAGGACTTCGCCTTCGAGGCCTCGCGCCTGCTCATCGACTCACGCGGCGGCATGGCGCTGCGCCAGAACGTGCTCGCGCTCTGGAGCGACGCCGGCGTCGACCCGGGCGAGGCCATGGCGGCGCTCGCCAAGGAGCGCGAGCGCATCGCCGAGTCGCTGAACCGCACGGGCGGCCGCATGGGCCCGGTGCGCGGCTTCGTGATCCCCACCCTGGACAGCATCGGCCTGCTCTCGGACCGGATCCGGGGCCACTTCAACGAGATGTTCGAAGCCAACTTCCAGGGCATGATGGGCAGCGACCTGCCCGACGCCAGCGACCTGCCGGAAGACCTCGAAGCCTGGGTCAACGAGGGCTACGAACACCTCTAGCGGGCCTGGGGCCCCACTACTTCTGGCAGTCGGGGCAGTGGCCGTAGAGTTCGTGGCGGTGGCGCAGCAGGCGGAAGCCGTAGCGCTGCACGATCTCGTTCTGGGCCGTCTCGATCATCTGGCACTCGAACTCGACGATCTTGCCGCAGCGCGTGCAGACCAGGTGGTCGTGGTGCTCGTGCTCGACCTCGTAGCGGGTGACCCCGTCGTCGAAGCGGCGCTCGATGGCGAGGCCCGCATCGCACAGCAGCTTCATCGTGCGGTAGACGGTCGTGTAGCCGATGCCCGGGTGCTTGGCGCGCACGCGCTGGTAGAGGTCCTCGCCGGTGATGTGTCCGGTCACGTCGAGGAACACGTCGAGGATCGCCTCGCGCTGCTTCGTGTGCTTGAGGCTGTGCTCCTCGAGATAGTCGGTGAGCGCCTTCTGTTCGAGGTCGTGGGCCACGGCGTCGAATCCTAGGGACGGGCTGCGGGCTGGGCAAAGGGGGTCTCGGGTGTCCCGGCTGCATCGGGGACCGGGGCGTCGTCGTGCGCGAGCGCCCGGACGGCGCGGGACCGCTGGCGCTCGCGGTGGGCCTGCGCCGCATCCAGGTTGCGCTGGGCGGCCTGGTTGTCGCAATCGAGCGCCACCGCGTACTCGAACTGGGCCAGCGCCGCGTCGTAGCGCCCGGCCTGCTGGTAGGCCACGCCGAGGTTGTTGTGCACCTCGGACGCGTCGGGCACGCGCTGGGCGGCGTACTCGAGCTCGGCGATGGCCGTCTCCGTATCGCCCCGGTCCAGCGCGTCCACGCCGCGGGAGTAGGCGCGGCCTCCGTCGAGGCTGGCGCAGCCCGCGCCCAGCAGCGCTGCAATCGCGAGCACCGAGAGGGCCGCCTTCGTGCGCATGCCGACGGTATAGCAGACGGGCCTCGGCCCAACGCTCGCGGCCGCGAGCGTTCCCGAGCGATCGGTCAGTCGATCGCCTTGGGGTCGAGGCGAACCCGCGCCACGATCGGCAGGTGGTCGGACGCGCGCCGCGCCGCCGGGCTGTCGTGTGCCTCGAGGTCGCGCATCTGCACGCCGCGCACGTAGACGCGGTCGAGCGCGAGCACGGGCCGCGCCGCGGGGAAGGTGCGCGGCCAGGTGCGCAGGTCGTGGCCGACCAGCTCGCGCTCCAGCGTCCGGGTCGCCTCGCAACGGCGCCACGCGTTCATGTCACCCAGCAGCACCGACGGCCCCTGCAGCTGGGGGTGCTCGAGAAGCGACCGCACCTGCCGTGCGCGGGTGCGGTCCACCAGCGCCAGGTGGGTGGAGACGATGTTCAGCGGCCCCGCCGCGCCCATGAAGCGCGCCGCCACGGCCGAGCGGCGCTCCATGCGGCCGTGGGTCAGGTCGAGACTGAAGATGCTCGTGATCGGCCAGCGCGAGAGGATGGCGTTGCCGATCTCGCCGCGGCGGTGGACGCGCGTGGCCACGAAGGCCAGGTGCAGGTGCAGCGCCTCGGCGAGCTGCTCGAGCGGGTCTTCCTGGTCGAACGGCCGCAGCACCTCCTGCAGCGCGATGATGTCGGCCTTGAGTTCGGAGATGACGAAGCCCGCGCGCGCCGGGTCGGGCTTGCGCACGCCATTGGGGCCGGCCCAGCGGTGCACGTTGTAGCTGGCGACCGAGAGGCTCGCGCCCATGGCCTTGCCACCCTTGGGAACGCTCGGTGCCCGCACCACCGCCAGGTAGGGGATCGCGGCCTGCAGGGCCTCGCGCCGCAGCGCGTGTTGCTCGCGTTCCTCTTTGCCGCGCCGGATGCGCGGCTGCTTGCGCGCCTTCGGCGCCTTGGTCTTCTTGGCCCGCTCCGGCATCTCCGGTCCATCTTCCTGGGGCGCGGCCGGTGCCTGGGCGTCCGCCCGGGTCGCAGCTCTCGCCTCGGTCTCGACATGGCCCCGACGACGGCTGAGGGCCGATCTCACGTCCACGGTTCGAGGGTAGCGGACGGCTCGGTGAGGGCCGTTCCCTACGTGAAGGCCGGCGTAAGGGTCGATGTCGAAAGACCATCTGCGGATCGGCCGATACGCTCCACAGCATGACCCGAGCCCCGCGAAGACCCGATGCCCTGCGGGACTCGCCGCGTGTCCGCGAGGCCGCCGCCGCGCTGATCGAAGCGGTGGCCGAGGAGAGCGCCGAGGCGGCGCTGTCCGAGCCGGCCTACGCGCGGGCCCTGAAGGAGCTGGGCCGGCTGCGCGGGCGGCCCCTGTTCTTTCCCATGCTCCAGGCCGGTACCGGGCGCGGCGCGCGGGTACGGCTGGCAGACGGGCGCGAGGTGCTCGACTTCATCGGCGGGATCGGCGTGTACGGTTTCGGGCACAGCGACCCCGACCTGCTCACCACCGCGGTGGTGGCAGCGGCCCAGGACACCGTCTTCCAGGGCCACCTCCAGCCGGGTCTCGAGGTGCTTCGGCTCTCGCGCCTGCTGGTCAAGCACGCGGGGCCGCGGCTTCGCCACGTCTGGCTCTCGGTCTCGGGCGCCATGGCCAACGAGAACGCGCTCAAGATGATCCTCCAGAAGCACGCGCCGGCCGACCGGCTGGTGGTGTTCGAGGGAGGGTTCGCCGGACGCACCATCACGCTCTCGGAGGTGACCGACCGGCCGGCGTTCCGCGAGGGCCTGCCCCTGCGCGGCAACGTGCTGCACGTGCCGTTCTTCGACCCTGCCGTGCCGAACGCCACCGAGCAGAGCGTGCGCGCGCTACGGGCTCACCTGTCACGCTACCCCGGCCAGGTGGCGGGGATGCTCTTCGAGCTGGTGCAGGGCGAGGGCGGCTTTCGCACCGCGCCCCCGTCGTTCTTTCGCGCGCTGATGGAGACCTGCCGCGAGGCGGGCGTCGCCGTCTGGGTGGACGAGGTGCAGACCTTCGCCCGCACCGGCGAGCTCTACGCCTACCGGACCTTCGAGCTCGAAGACCTGGTCGACCTCGCCACCGTGGGCAAGACGCTCCAGGGCAGCGCCGTCCTCTTCCACAAGGCCTACAACCCGAAGGCCGGCCTGGTGGCCGGCACCTACGCGGGCGCCACCACCGGCATGGCCGTGGGCGCCCGCATCCTCGAACGCCTCGAGAGCGAGGGCTACCTGGGTGCCGAGGGCCGCGTGGCGCTGCTCGGCGGGCGCGTGGGGCGCCGCTTCGACGCGCTCGCGAAGCGCCTTCCCCGAGCGGTGGGCGCCCGCAGCGGCATCGGCGCCATGCAGGCGTTCGTCCCCTTCGGCGGCGACGCCGAAACCGCCACGGCGGTGATTCGCGCGGCCTACGACGAGGGGCTGCTCGTGTTCGGCGCCGGCCGCGACCCCATGAAGGTGCGCATGCTGCTGCCGGTGAACACCACCGACGAAGAGCTCGAGTCGGGTTTCGCGCTGCTCGAACGCGCCCTGGTTCGGGTGGCCGAAGAGCGGGGTCTCCCGTGCTGATCCTGCGCCCGGTCGAAGCGGCCGACCTCGACGACCTGCTCGCTCTGGCCGAGCGTCTCGACTCGATGAACCTGCCGGCCGACCGCGACTTCGTGGCTCGCCGTATGGAACGCTCGCAGCGTTCCTTCGCGGGCGACCTCGAGGACTGGCGCGACGGCGAGTACATGTTCGCCCTGGTGGATACCGAGCGCGGCCGCTGCGTCGGAACGTCGATGATCCTGGCCAAGCACGGGCGACCCGGCTCTCCGTACTACTGGCTCGAGGTCTCCACCGAAGAGCGGCGTAGCCCCGAGCTGGGAAAGCGCTTCGTGCACCGGCGCCTCACCCTGCGATCGACCGAGGACGGCCCGACCGAGATCGGCGGGCTGATCCTCGACCCCGCCTACCGGCGCCACCCCGAGCGCTGCGGCAAGGCGCTGTCGGTGGTGCGCTTCGCGTTCATGTCGGCGCACCCCGACCGGTTCGAACGCGAGGTCATCGCCGAGATGCTCTCGCCCTTCGAGTCCAGCGGCCGCAACCGGCTCTGGGACGCCTTCGGCGCCAAGTTCACCGACCTGGCCTACCGCGAGGCCGACCATCTGAGCGCGCGGTCGAAGCAGTTCATCGCCGACCTGTTCCCGCGCGACCCGGTCTACGTGACGCTCTTTCCGAAAGAGGTGCAAGAGGTGATCGGCCAGCCCAACGAGACCGCCGTGGCTGCGGTCCGCATTCTCGAGAAGGTGGGCTTCCACCCGCTCGAGCACGTCGACCCCTTCGACGGCGGCCCCTACTACGGTGCGGCGCGCGATGCCATCGCTTCGGTGCGCGAGCGGCGCGAGCTGGTGCTGCCGGGCGAGCCCGCGCCGGCGACGCCCTCTCAGGACGAGGGCCAGGCGCTGCTGTCGACCGAGGGGCGTCTCGGGTTTCGCGCCACGGTGGTTCCGATGCCTCCCGACGGCGCTCCGCGCGTCTCGCCGAGCTGCCGAGAGGCGCTCGGCGTGACCAGCGGCGACCGCGTCGCCATCACCCCGCTGCCGTAGCCTGCCCGTCTCCCGCCCGAGGAACCGATCGAACGACCAGGATGAGGTGTTTTCGTTGAACGACGTCGTGCGCAGTGTCTCGCCGAGCGATCCGCGTGACGAGCTGGGGACGTTCCCGGTGTGGGACGAACAGGCGGTGGACGAGGCCGTGCGCCGGGCGCGAACGGCGTTCCCTAGCTGGCGCGACGCGGGCCCGGCGGCCCGGGCCAAGGTGCTGCGGCGGTTCGCCGAACTCGCCGCCGAGCGCACCGACGAGCTCGCGAACCTGATCGCGCGCGAGATGGGCAAGGCGCTCTGGGACGCGACGGCCGAAGCGCGGCTGCTGCCCGCCAAGATCGACGCCACACTCGGCGACGGCATGAACTTCGTGGCGCCCCTGGAGCCGGTGGCCGGCGCCCGCGCCAGCTACCACCCGCGCGGCGTGCTCGCCGTGCTGGGCCCGTTCAACTTTCCCGCGCACCTGCCCAACGGCCACATCGCCCCGGCACTGGCCACGGGCAACACCGTCGTGTTCAAGCCCAGCGACCAGACGCCCGCCGTGGGCGACTTCATGGCGCGCCTGTGGCGCGACGCGGGGGCCCCACCGGGTGTACTCGAGATCGTCCAGGGCCGTGCCGAGACGGGCCACGCGCTGGCCACCCACGAGGCCGTGGATGGCGTGCTCTTCACCGGATCCTATTCGGTGGGCCGTGCCCTGGCGGAGGCCACCCTCGACCAGCCGGGCAAGATCCTCGCGCTCGAGATGGGCGGCAAGAACGCCATCGTCGTGTGCGAAGATGCCGACCTCGATCTGGCGGTGGCCGAGTGCGCGCTCTCGATGTGCGCGACCACCGGCCAGCGCTGCACCTCGGCCTCGCGCCTGTTCGTGGCACGCAGCGTCGAAGCGCCGCTGCTCGAAAGGCTGGTTCGGGTGCTCGACGAAATCGTCATCGGCCCCCCGCTCGAGCCCGGCGTCTTCTGCGGACCCCTGGCCTCGCGCGCGGCCTGGGACCGGTTCCAGCGCTTGCGTGCCGAAGGTGAGGCCGCCGGTGGCGAGCGGCTCTACCGCCGCGAGATGAACCGCCTGGCGCCCTTCGCCGGGCCGTCGATCGTTCGCTTCGACGACGCGAGCCAGAAGCACCGCTACCAGCGCGAAGAGCTGTTCGGGCCCGAGCTCGCGGTCTATCCCGTGGACGATCTCGACCAGGCCATCGCCGCCACCAATGACGCCGACTTCGGACTGGCCGCCGCCGTGATCACGCGCGACCGCAGCCGCTTCGACCACTGCGTGGGTCGCATCCGCACGGGCATCCTCAACTGGAACAAGGGCACCATCGGCGCCAGCGGCCGGCTGCCCTTCGGCGGCGAGGGGCGCAGCGGCAACCATCGGCCTGCGGGCATCACGGCGAGTGTCTACTGCACGAGCCCCCAGGCGCATCTGCTCTCCGAAGCCGGACTCGACCCCGAAACGCTCCCGCCCGGGATGCCGCGCCCGTGACCGCCTGGCGCCGAACCGTCTTGATGGGCGACCCCGAGCACTTCAGCGTGAAGGGCGGGGCCAACCCCCACACGCGCACCTGGCTCGGGATCAAGCGCACCGTGAACCGCGAGCGCGCGATCCGCCAGTGGCAGGGCCTGCGCGATCGGCTGCGCGATCTCGGCGTACACGTGCTTGTGGTGCCCCCCGACTCCGAGCAGCCGGGCCTGGTCTACCCGGCCAATGCGGGCTTCATGGTCGACGTCGATGCCGAGAAGCCGCTCGACCAGAAGCGCTTCTTTCTGGCCAACCTGCTGCCGAGCCGCGCCGGCGAGAAGTCGCACTACGAACGCGTGCTCACCGCGGCGGGCGTCCCTCTGGCGGCACTCGACCCGCGGCTGCGCATGGAGGGCGAGGCCGACTTCTTTCCCGCCGGCGAACACCACCTGCTCACCTATGGCGCCATCGAAGAACAGCGCTTCGTGCTGGCGCCGGGCTTTCCGCCCTGGAAGCGCGTCTACGGTTTTCGCACCGACCGCGCCGTGGCGAGCGAGCTGTGCGACATCGTGGCGCCGCGCCCGGTCCTCGAGGTCGAGCTGCTGCTCGAGGCGCACTACCACGGCGACACGGCCCTCTGCGCCTTCGGCCCCGGCCGCCGCCATCTGCTCGCCTACCGCGAGGCGATCACCTCGGACGGGTGGGACCAGCTCGCCGCGGCTTTCGGCGACCGTCTGATCCAGCTCGACCCGCTCGACGCCGAACGTTATGCCGCCAACAGCTTCACCCTCACCCAGGGCGGCGAGTCGTTCCTGGTGATGCCCGACGGCCTCTCCAGCGACCTGCTCGACGAGATCCGCGAACGCGGCGTCACCCCCATCGAAGTCGACGTCTCCGAATTCCTCAAGAAGGGCGGCGGCTCGGTCAAGTGCATGATCGGCGACCTGGGGCCGGTGCATGGGGAGGGCCCGTCGGATCACGGAGCCTCGTAGCCACCCGCTGCAACTCGGGATGCGTTGGTCTCGGCGGCGGGTCGGCGCCATACTTTGTTCTGGGCGTCACATCCGATGGAAGCCGAAGACACGCTCCTGACTCTGGCAGAGGTCGCCGTTGCGCTTGCTGGGTTCTCCGGGGTGGTGACCGCCTTCCAGACCCGCGGCCGGCCCTGGTCGCGCTTCGATTCGGTGCGGCTGTGGAACCTGCTGCGCTTCTCGCTGGCGTTGCTGTTCTTCTCGCTGCTGCCGCTCGCGTGGCTCGCGGCCGGTGAGTCTCCCTGGGTCGTATGCAGTGCGGTCTTCGGGCTGACCGCAGCGGGACAGGCGATCGTCTCGGCCTCTTTCGCGATTCGTCGGCCACCCGGGACCCAACCGGTGGTCGCGGCGTCCCTGGCAGCCGGTGGCCTGGCGGCTGCGATCGCGCTCTCGCTGAACACCCTTGGCGTGCTCTTCGAACGGAGCTTCACCGGCTACCTGGTCGGCCTGCTCTGGCTGGTCGTCGCCTCGGCGGTCTTCTTCGTGCGCCTCGTCTACCTGGGCCTGGCCGACGTCCACGAAGAGCGCGATTGACGGCGCGATCCTCGTCGGTCTGCACAGCCCCCCGGTCGGTAGCCTGCCGCAGCGAATCGTCCAAGCGAATGACCGGCTATGTTCGCCGGATGCGCGACCAGGGCAGATCGCCGGCCAGCTCCGCCGTCGAGCAGAACGTCTACAAGGTGTTCCCGAACGATCTGAACGCAGAGCGCACGGTCTTCGGTGGCCTCGTGATGGGCTTGTGCGACCGGACCGCGCTGATCGTCGCCGAGCGCCACAGCGGTCACGTGTGCGTGACCGCCGCGGCCGACAGCTTCCAGTTCCTCGCGCCCGCGCGCACCGGTGACACGCTGCTCCTGAAGGCCTCGGTAAACCGCTCGTGGCGCAGCTCGATGGAGATCGGAGTCCGTGTGGCCGCCGAGGACACCCGCACCCGCGAGACACGCCACGTGGTCTCGGCCTACTTCACGTTCGTCGCCCTCGACGACGACGGGCGCCCTACCGACGTGCCTTCGGTGCTTCCCGACACGGAAGCGGAGGAGCGGCGCTTCCGCGACGCACAGCGGCGACGCGAGGGGCGCCTGGCGATGCGCACTCCGCGCTAGCGCCACTCGGGCTGCGCTTCGCCTACGCAGCCGCCGGGAGCGTCTTGCCGGGACGACCTCCGCGCGCTTCCGCTCTCGCCCCCTCCTGAGAAGCCGCGCCTACTCCCCGGTCGCCGGCGAGTCCGGCGGCCGCTCGAACGCGACCCCGTAGGTCCTTGTCACGAAGTTGCTCGAGGGCCACTTCTCGACCGTGCGGATGGGCACGAAGCCCGCGGCCTTCGCCTCCGAGACGAGCAGCTCGGTCGTGATGCCGTGACCACCGCGGCTCTCGGGGATGCCCTCCGGCGTGAAGGGCGCGAGCCAGATCGTCGGCGGGAAATCGACCAGTACGAGGCGGCCCCCTGGACGGAGGGTCTGGAACAGGCTGCCGAGGAACGCCTCGGGCTCCGTGATGTGGTGGTAGACGTCGCGCAGGAAGGCGGCGTCGACGCTCGCGGCGGGAAGCGCCGTCGCCGCGTACTCCCCCTTTACGACCTCGACGTTGGTGAGCCCCTGCTCGGCGACCGCCTCCTCGAGCGCGGCGAGCTTCTCCTCGTCGAGTTCGGTCGCATAGACCTTGCCCTCGGCGCCCACGACCTCGGCCAGGGCGAAGCCGTACTGGCCTTCGCCGGCGCCGATGTCGGCGACGACCTTGCCTGGGGCGAGCTGCAGCATCTCCGTGAACAGGCGGATCTCCTGCTCCATCTGGCTCTCGGCCGAAGCGAGGCCGGGTAGCGCGAGCCCGAGGAGGGCCACGGCGAAGGAAGCGAAGCGAAGGTTCATGGGATCATCCTCGTTCGGGCGCGGTGTCGTTCATGTGGGTTGCGATCCGTTCGCGGATGCGACGGAGCAGACGGGCCGCCCTGCGCAGCGCGCGTTCACTGAGGCCATCGGCCATCGGACGCAGCCAGGAGGACTGGCGGCGCTCCATCTGCGTAAGGCGACGGCGACCGGCCGAAGTGAGCGTGACGAGGCTCGAGCGCTTGTGACGCGGATTCGGCGCGAGGCGCAGGAAGCCCTGACCGGCGAGCTCGTCGACGCAGCGCTGCACCGGCTGACGGGCGATCGAGCGCTCCGCGGCGAGCTGGGGCACGGTCTGCGGACCGTCGGCGTGGAGCGTACGCAGGATCGAGACCTGGGCATTCGTGAGGTCGCCGTCGTCGCGAAGGGCGCGGCTGGCGGCCGCCACGTGCCAGTGCAGCAGGGTGGCCTCGATCAGGAGCTCCTTCAGCGCCTCCGGGACGGCGGGCGCCCGATCCGCCGCGTCCTCTCGCTCGCCTGGCCTCGTGCCTCCCGCCCGCGCGGCATCGCGAGGGGCCTCGGCGAGACCTTCATTTGACATCATAGGTGTCATCCTGCAGGATGGCACCCTTGATGTCAACTGGCGCTGACGAGCGCGGCCGAGGATCCTGGTGACCCGGGAACCCCTCGCGTCGCGCAGCAACGAGGCGACCGACGGAGGTCGCTGGGAGACCCGCCACCTCGGGCTCGGCACGGCCTCGGCCGTCGTCGTCGCGAACATGATCGGCGCGGGCGTGTTCACGACCTCGGGCTTCGCGCTCGCCGACCTGGGCACGGCGCCACGCGTGCTGGCCGCCTGGGCCCTGGGCGGGGTGATCGCGCTGCTCGGCGCGCTCTCCTACGGCGGCATCGCGCACCGGATCCCCGTCTCGGGCGGAGAGGCCACCTACCTGGGCCGCGCCCTGCATCCCCTGTTCGGCTTCATGGCGGGCTGGGTGTCGATCCTCGCCGGCTTCACAGGGCCGATCGCGGCCGCGGCGCTCGCCATGGGCCCCTACGCCGAGACGGCGACGGGCCTCCGCCTGCACACGACCACGCTCGCGACCGTCGTGATCCTCGGCGCCGCGTGGCTGCACGCGGTGCGACCCCGCGCGGGCACCTCGTCGTTGAACCTGCTCGTCGTCGCCAAGGGCATCGCGCTCACGGGCTTCGTGTTCTGGGGCGCCTTTGCGATCGCAGGCGCCGGCAGGCCGCCCCCGCGCCCGCCGGCTGCGGCCTTCGACCTCGGCGCCTTCGCCGTGACGCTGGTCTGGGTCTCGTTCTCCTACTCGGGCTGGAACGGCGCGGTCTACCTCGCCAGCGAGATCCGCGATCCCGAGCGCAACCTGCGGCGCGCGCTCTGGCTTCCCACGCTGGGCGTAGGCCTCGTCTACGTCGGGCTGAACGCGGTCTTCCTCGCGGGCCCGCCCGAAGTCCTGGCGGGCCGCCCCGACATCGGCTCGGCCGCGGCCGATGCGCTCGGCGGCCCCAGAGCCGCCCGCGTCGTGGCCGGCCTCGTCGTGCTCGCCCTGCTCACCTCGGTCTCGGTGATGGTGCTGTCCGGCTCCCGCGTGCTCGCGCGGCTGGCACGCGACGGCATGCTGCCCCGGGCGATCGGCGAGGGCGGCGTCGCACCGCGTACGGCGATCGCGTTCCAGGCGCTGCTCTGCGTGGGAGCCGTCTGGCTCTCGGACCTCGCCCAGCTCATCGCGACGCTCGGCTTCACGCTCGGCCTCTCGGCGGCGGCGACCGTGGGGGTGGCAACCTGGCTACGTCACAATGAAGGCGCGGAGGCCGTTCCGATCCCGGGCCATCCCGTGGTTCCAGCGCTCTTCATACTGTTCACCGTGGGCAGCTCGGCCTTTCTCGTGACGCGCAGCCCCGCCGACGCGGCACTGGGAACGGCGATGCTGCTCGCGGGCCTTCCTGCCTACGTTCTCGCGCGGCGCTTCGGCAACGCCAAACGCCTCTCCGCGAAGAACTCGCGCTAGCAGGCGAGTCTCGCCGCATCGAGAGGGCCCGACGCGCGCCGCTGAGGAAGACGGAGAGCCGATCTGGGCGTGGCCTAGCGACGTCGCATCCGATGGACGACCGCACCGGAGGTCGGGTCCTGCAACCCGGACTCGACCCCAGCCGGCTCGGCCCCTGATCGCACGTCGGGCTCGGGCCCATGGGTGGCGGGGTCGAGCGGGAGATAGAGTGTCACCGCCGTGCCGCGCCCCACCTGGGTCTCGAGCGCCAGCAACCCGCCGAGGGAGCGCACCATGCCCAGCACGTGACTCAGCCCGAGACCCCGGCGCTTCTCGCTGGTGGTGAAGAAGGGCTCGAAGACGCGCTCGTGGACCGCCGGAGCCATTCCGGCACCGTCGTCCTCGATGCGCACGTAGCCGTAGCGGCCGGCGGGCTGCTCGTTTCCGGCCACCAGATCATCGCGACGGACCGGGTCGATGGTGTCGACGCCCGTCTGCACCCGAACGGCGCCACCCACCTCGCGCAGCGCTTGGCGTGCGTTCCGTACCAACTCGCAGAGTGCATCGCGCAGCCGCTCGGGATCGGCCTCCACGATCACGGGCTCGGCGACCAGGTCGAGGCTCAAGCCGATCGGCGTGCCGGTCGACTCGCCGAAGCGTCCGGCGATCGAGATCACGCTCTCGGACAGTTCGACGGGCTGCAGATGCGCGCTTGCCCCACCCGCAAAGCGTCGCAGTTCGTCCGAGAGGTCATGCGCCGACTGCGCCGCGTCGAGGATGCGGCCCAGTCGTCGTTCGAGGGCCGGATCTTCGGAAAGTCCCTCTTCGAGCAATTGGGCGTTCGCCTCGATCACGCCCAGCAGGCCGGCGAAGTCCCGACTCACTCCCCCCGCCAACTCTGCGGCGCTCTCGAGCCGTCGCGCGCGACGGGCCGTCGTTTCGGCGGCGCGCTCATCGCTGACGTCGCGAACCCGAACACAGAGCGCACGCGGGGTCCCTGTCCGAGACCTCACTTCGCGGCAGGAGAGGCGCAGCCAACGGCCCCCGTCCCGGTCGAGGCGCAGTACCGCACCCTCGGGCCGGGCCAGGGAGGCCCAGAAGCGCTCCTCCCATTCGGGCCCGCTCGCCGCGAGTCGCATCCCCTGCGCGTCGCGCAGCTGCCCACCGATCGCACCAGGAAAGCGCGACTCGACCCCGAGCTGCAGCGGCGCGAAGAGCGCCTGCGCCGCCGGGTTCTGGTAGGCCACCCGGCCGTCGGCGCGCACCACGAGCACGCCGTCGGGATCGTGATGGGCGATCGTGGGCAGCGCAACGGGCAGCACACCGAACAACCCCTCTCGGTACATGCCCACGACCAGGAGCGAGCCCGAGCCGGCCAGCGTGAGCAGCGTGGCGTTGGGCTCGCGCATCAGCACGTAGGCGAGATTTCCGACCAGGGTCACCACGCCCGCGGCCATGACGAGCGCGCCCTGCTTGCGCACCTCGGGCGTGCCCACGCGCCGCATCGTCCACGCCGCCAGGCCGAGCGCCGCCACGATCAGGCCATAGTTGACGACGGCCATCAGCCACCAGGCCGGCTGGTACTCGTTCGGGGCGTCGAGTCGGGGCGTGATGAACTCGCCGTGCCAGGGGTTGGTGAGCATCAGGAGCCACAATGCGCCGGGCCAGACCAGCGGCAGCCAGGCCCAGCGCCTCGGCGTGACGGGCAGGGGACAGCCGAGCCCCTGGGACCAACGCACCACGAGCAGCCACCAGAAGAGCGGCAGGAAGATCGAGCCCGTGTACAGAATCGCGAGGCCGACCTGCTTCCAGAGCATGTCCCCGGCATGACTCGCCACCACGTCGCCGAGCGCCCAGAGCCCCGTGCAGACGACGAAGGCGGTCAGCACCGTCGGAACGCGACCGGCCGGCAGCCGCAGGAAGGCGGCCGCGGCGAACCCCAGGCAGGCGCTGAGTGCGAGGCCGCCGATCACCTCGAACGCGCTCATCGGCACGAGCTCACGTGGGTCCCGCGCCGCGTCACGAACCGTCTCTCAGAGAGAGATCGGCAGTCTCGCCCATGGACGCCCCGGGCGTCACGCTGCGGAGCGCCATGCTGACCAACTCGCCCTGCCGCCGGGTGCCCGTCTTGGCGAAGGTACTCTTGAGCTGCGCGCGCGCCGTGTGCAGGCTCACGCCCCGCACGTCCGCTGCCTGTTCGATGGAGAGGCCCTCGCATAGCAGGCGCGTGAGCTCGGCTTCGGCGCCGGTCAGGGCGTAGAGCGCGCGCAGCTGCGACTCCATGCCGGGCGAGGCCTTGTCGGGGTCGTTCAAGAACAGCAGCGCCACCGGGTCGGTCTCGAGCGCGAACTCGCTGGGTTCGTGCAGCGTGCTCACCCAAGCGGCATACGGCCGCAACCCACCCGGTCGGGGGATGGTGAACGGCTGGTGTCCGGCGTGGCCCGACAGCCGCGCCCGCTTCACGGCGTCGTCCAGGATCCCACGCACCTCCGACGCGGCCCGGGGCTGGGTTGCCGCCGGTCGGCCACCTTCCAGCGAAAAGCCATCCGCCCGATCGGCAATGAGCTCGGCCGCGCGATTCGCCGCCACGGCCTTCCCCTGGCCATCGAGAAACACCAGCCCGAAGGGCAGGAAGTCGATGGCCTCCGCGAGCGCGGCCCTGCGGTGCTGAGACGTCGCGAAGTCGCGAAACAGCCCGTAGGCGCGCGCCAGGTGCGGCACCAGCAGGTTGCACATGACCAGGTCCTGCTCATCGATCTTTCTGCAGCCCTGACGGCGGTAGATGCCGATCGCGGCAACCGGTCGCCCCTGGTGCATGGCGAAGAGGTGTCCGATGACGCCTTCGGGCACGAGGCCCTGGGGCTCCATGTACTCCCGGTAGTAGCTCGTTTTGGGGAGTTCCTCGTCCGGAAAGAGCTCACCACCGCGCACGAACCGATCGGTGGTCTCTTCGATCGGCCAGGGCAGCGCGCCGCGCGCCGCATAGTCGGCGAACACCTGGCCGTAGCGCGAGTCCGAATGGACCCGGTAGCTGATGCGGGCGGGCGTCGCGCCGGGGATCTCCAGGTTGAGCCCGATCATGGGCTCACCGAGTTCCCACGCGAGGCCCTCGACGAACGCACCCCAGGCGGACGGGTGCGTCGGGGCGCCGTACAGCGTCTCGACGAGTCGCAGCGCGCGAACCTCGGGCGAAGGCCTGGGAGGGGGCATCTCGAAATCATGCGAGAAACCCCCGCCTGGCACAAATCAGCCCCGGCGGCGCTCCTCTGGGCCTCCGGTGCCGGTCTCGTGGCACGGCTCCCCGTCGGCAGCTACGAACGTGCACACCATGGAGGGGTCCCCGTGAGCGCGATTCGAACCCGGCGACGGATTCGCACGGCCTGCGCGGCCTTGGCAACGACCTGCGCGGTCGCCAGTGCACCGACGGCCTCGCTCGCCGAAGCCGACTCGCACAGGGGACTGCGGCTCGTCCTTCAGGTCACCGTCGACGGCCTGCGGGGCGACCTGCTCGAACGCTACCGGGCGCGGTTCGGGCCGGGGGGCTTCCAGCGTCTTCTCGAGCAGGGCACCGTCTACACGAACGCCCACTACCAGCACGCCAACACCGAGACGATCGTGGGCCACGCTACGCTCGCCACCGGCGCCGTCCCGTCGCTGCACGGCATGGTCGGCAACGTCTGGTTCGATCGCGAGGCGGGCGAACTGGCCTACAACATCGAGGACCCCGACAGCCCGATCCTGCCGACGCGCGAAGACGCGTCCGAAGGCGCCCAGGTCGATCCTGCCCAGAAGCGTTCGCGCACGAAAGGCCGGTCACCCCGGGCGCTCCTGGCCACGACCCTGGCCGACGAGCTCGTGAACCACACGGCGGGTCGTGCCAAGGCCTTCGGCGTGTCGGGAAAGGACCGAAGCGCCGTCGCCATGGCAGGCCACGCGGGCAAGGCCTTCTGGTACTCGACGGACACGGGAGACTTCGTCACCGCGCGCCACTACTACGCCGCCTACCCCGAGTGGGCGGCGCAGTGGAACGGGGAGCGAAAGGCGCTGGCCTTTGGCGGGCGTGTCTGGTCGCTGCTTCGGCCCGCGTCCGACTACCTGCTTGCGGATCGCGACGACCGGCCCTACGAGATCGACCTGAAGGGCTACGGGCGCGTGTTTCCGCACGCCTTCGGCGCGACCGACCATCCCCTCTTCTTCACGCGCGTGTTGGTGAGCCCCGAGGGAGACCGGCTCACGCTCGACTTCGCCAAGGCCCTGATCGCTGGCGAGGGCCTCGGGCAGGACGACGTGCCGGACTACCTGTCCATCTCATTCTCATCCGTAGACGCCGTGAACCACTTCTTCGGACCCTCGAGCCTCGAGAACGAGGATGTCGTGCTCCAGCTCGACCGCACGCTGGCCGACCTGTTCGCGTTCGTGGACGAGCACATCGGTCTGGAGCGCACCCTCGTCGTGCTTTCCGCCGACCACGGCATGGCCGAGATGCCCGAGCAGATGGCCGAGTGGGGGCTCGACGTCGGCCGCCTGTACCCCGAAGACGTGCTGGCCCGCGCCAACGAGATCGCCAAGAAGCGCTTCGGGATCGACGAGGTCGCCCAGTTCTTCTTTCGACCGTCTCTCTACCTGGACTCGGAGGCGATCGCGAGCGCCGGGGCCGACCCCGCCCATGTGGAACGGGTCGTGGCATCGGCGCTCACCGGGATGGACGGCATCGCGATCGCCGTCTCACGACGCGAGCTGTCGGCGCGCACGGACGATGATCTCTTGCGCCGCATCCGCCTCAACTCGCACCCGTCGCGGTCGGGCGACATCTACGTGGCGCAGAAGCCCTACTGGTTCCTGTCCGAGAAGGGCCCCGTGGCGGCCATGCACGGATCGCCGTGGCGCTACGACAGCTTCGTTCCGATCGTCTTCCTCGGGCCCGGCGTCCCCGCGCGGCGCGTCGCCCGCACCGTCCACCCGGCCGACGTAGCGCCCACCCTGGCCAACCGGCTCGGCATCAAGCCGCCGAGTTCGTCGGTGGGCACGCCACTCGGTGAGGTCCTCCCCTGAACCAGCCGGGGCCAGCTGGCTAGGGCGCGTACCAGATGGGGCTGGTGTAGGCGCGCTCCTGGATCACGCTGGGGCCCACCGTCGGGGCCTCGAGCCCGAGGGCGACGGCGTCGTAGAGCGCGTGCCGCGGCGTCGGAATCTGGAGCACGCGCACGTAGTAGAAGGCCGACTGGCTCGAATCGAACTCGGGGTCGGACCAGACGGTTGCGAGTTCGGGGGCTCCGATGTCGTCGGTCCAGGTTGCCTTGGTGCGGTCCACGGTGTCGCCGACGGCTTCGAGCGCTCCGTCGGCACCCATCGTCCGCCCTTCGGACCACGCCACGTCGAACACGCGCTCATGGCTTGCACCGACCGCGTCGATCCAACCCTTCACGATCTGCACGCGGTCGAGGTTCGCCGACCTGGGGTCCTTCTGCGCCGCGACCAGGAAGGTGGGTGCCTCCACGCCCGTGGTGCTCAGGGTTCCGCCCATGGGCACGCCCTTGGCGTATCCCAAAGCGGCGACGTCCCCAGCCAGATCGCCGGGACCGAACGACCAGCCGCCGAAGAAGCGCACGCGGATTCGCGGGCCGGTCGTGGCGTAGACCTCGCGCCTCTCGAACGCATCGAGAATCGAACCGCGGTCGTTCTCTTCGGCATAGACGGCCGCCAGGCCCGACGCCGACATCGACCAACCCACCGGGCCGTCAGCGCTCGTCCTTCCCTGCTTGTTCTCGGGCACGGAGTCGTACGCCATCTTTCCCCAGAAGTTCGGCTCCTCTGCACTGGCCATCGAGGTGTGGGAATCGGTCGAGCCGATCAATCCGAACCGGTAGGGGTTCTCTCCTGTCCGCTGCTCCAGCGCGAGCCCGGTACGCAGCGCCGACCGAACGTAGTCCCCGGCACCCGCCTGGTAGCCACCCGTGCGCACCTGTTGGATGTACCAGGGGTAGAGCTCGAAGTCGGCGAAGGGATCGTCAGGTGAGAGATCCGGATGGGTCTCCGAGTCGCCTTTGATCTGGGTGACCTCCACCACCGGCTCCCAGCGGCGGCGCGCCCGCGCGTACGCGGCGTCGATCTCTTCGCCACGCAGGGTCCTGTCGGAGAACATCTGCCCCTTGGAGATGTTCGAGTTGTGCGGGATCGCGAGAAAGCGCGCACCGGTCTCGGCCGAGGTCTTCTCGAGCCATGCCCAGAGGTCTTCGGGGAACGGGCTGTCGGCCGACGAGAACGGCAGGAAGCCGGCGGTCCGCGGTCCGTCTGCGTCGGTCATGACGACGCGGTGCAGGTTGGCACCACCGGGGACGCTGCTCCATTCCCAACCGAGCAGCGCCGTGAACCGTCCCGGGTCGTTGTGGGCGTCTGCCGTCTCGCCGAGCCGCTGCCAGGCGTTGCGGGCCGAGACGGTCGCCCCGGGCGGCACCTTGGCCCCGGTCTCCGCACTCCAGCGCCGGGCTGCTTCGATGGGGTCTTCGGCCACCGGCAGCAGCCCCGCGAAGTACTCCGGGCCCCGACCTTCGTCGATGGCCATCCGGATCTCGCGTTCGTTGTACCAGTAGAAGAGGCTCTCGATCAGGTTGGGATCGGGCTCCTGGATGCCGTCGTTGTAGATGTCGCGAATGCCGCCGTAGAACTCGGCGTGGTCGGAGACGACGAGAAAGTCGAGCGGCGTCTCGATGCGAACGCGTGCGCGGTTGTAGGGGTGGACCACCGGCAGACCCCGGGCGTAGCGGTAGGCCACGTCCGGGTCGGCCGTCTGGTTGCCGTTCAGGAAGGCGTCGAACGAGTACGACGTATGGAGGTGGGTGTCGCCCCACAAGAGGCGGCGCCCTTCGGCACCCGCCCGCTCGGCGTCGGCCCCGAAGGAGACCGCGGTGGCAATGAAGCAGGCCAGGACCCGGATGATGCGCATGGCGCCCCCTCGACCAGAGCTTACAGGGCCCGCCCGGCCGAGCCGTCGCGCCGGGTCGCGTGCGAGGGGTGCCGTGTGCCGGTCCGCCCGTGGCCTGGAAGGAGCTGTCGTGCGCCTGCGGGCGATGCGCCCTAGTCCTGCAGCGCCAGGCGCGGCGCCTCGGGGGGAATCCACTCCGCTGCGGCGTCTCGGTCGCCTGCGGGTTCGTACCTCGGCAGGCAATCCGAGCACACGCCGTGGCTCGGTCCCGAACCCACTCTGGGATCGGTGCAGTCGGGGACCTGCCCAAGGTTGGCGCCACAATGGATACACACGACCAGCATCAGCAACGGCCTCCGAACTGCAGCGCTTCGGGCAGAGCGCCAGGGGGATCAGCGGGAGCGCTTTGGTTCTAGCAGAGCCAAGGGTAAACCCGTAGGCATACACCGAGGTTTTTCGCCGGCAGAACCCCACGCGCAGGACCCGGCGCAGTTGCGACCGTGCGCGCATCGTGTCGCGCGTGCGCGGCCCGGCCGCGCTTCGTGCGTGCGCGTGCTACCGACCGTCGGGTGCCACCGCGAGCGGATGGAGCCGCCCGTCGAGCACCGTTCCCCAGATGGGGATGTCCGCAAGCGCTTCGGGGGCGACGTCGTACGGATCGCGCGCGAGCACGGTGAAGTCTGCGCGCTTGCCCACCTCGATCGAACCAATCTCGTGTTCGAGCCCCAGACTCCACGCGGCCTCGAGGGTGACGGCACGAAGCGCCACACCGAGGGCGAGGCGTTGATCGGGGCCCCAGACCCGGCCGTCACTGGCAATGCGCGTCACCGCCGAAGCCACCTGGAGAAGCGGCGCCGCAGGTGCCATCGGGAAGTCGGAGTGGAACGACGTCGGCACCCCGGCGCGTGCGAGACCGCCGAGCGGTGAGATGTCGCGCGCGCGTTCGGGACCGAGACCGTGCTCGGCGTAGATGGGCGCCAGCTCGTGCAGGTAGTAGGCGTTGTTGGAGACGGCAACGCCCAGCGCGCGGACCCGCGCATGCTGGTCCTCGCGCGCGTAGCCGTAGTGCTCGAGCACCAGCCGCTGATCGGGCCGGGGCGTCTCGCGTGTCACCTGCTCGATCTGGTCGAGCACCAGATCGAGGCCCGCATCCCCATTGACGTGGATGTGGACGCTCCAACCCTCGCGCCAGAACGCGGAAAGGACGTCCGCCTGCTCCTCGGGGGCCATCATCCACTCGCCGTGGTGGCCGTCCAGATAGGGACGCGTCATCTGCATCAGCTGGCTGAAGATCGCCCCGTCGGCGTAGTACTTGGCGTGCTTCACCACGCGGATCCGGTCGTTGCCCCGCTCGAGCAGGCTCCGAGCCGCTCGTTCGGCGGCCCCGGCGCTGCCCTCGCGGCGCAGCAGGTGCATCGCGTTCGGCACCAGCACGAAGCGGTAGGGCGTGTCGCGGCCGTGCATCTCCCAGGCGAGCGTCGCGTACTCGGCCCCGGCGTGGACCTGTGGATGGCCCTGCTCGCCCACGGTGGTGAGCCCGCCGCGGTGAAGCACCTCGCTCATCATCGACAGCCCGCGCAGGTAGCGCCGCGGGCTCGCGAGCACCCGCGTCATGGGCGCACCGAGCGTGAGTGCACCCGCCTCCCATAGGTGCCCCGCTTCCCAGTCGGCCTGGGGGTGCGCATCGAACGCGGCCTGGGACATCTCCAGCACCTCGAGCGCGCGCGTATTGAAGTACATCTCGTGCACCGAACGCTGCCAGACGAAGATCGGCCGCGTGGTCGACACGGCATCGAGGTCTGCACGCGAGAGCGCGCCGTGGTAGGGCGCGTGGTACCCCCAGGCGAGGATCCAGCCGTCCGCATCGCCCCGGGCGCTGCGCTCGCGGTCGAGCGTTCGCAGTCGGGCCTGGAAGGCTTCACGCCCCACCACCCGCTCGGTCACACCCCGGGGTGTCGTCCACGCCATGGCCGAGACGATGTCCATGGGCAGGATCGTGGCGGCGAGCACCGGATGGATGTGGGGATCGATGAACCCGGGCAGTAGCACGAGGTCGCGCAGCGCATCGTCGCGTTCGGCGGCGCGCTCGCCGAGGGCTTCGCGCACCTCGTCGAGCGAGCCCACCGCGACGATGCGGCCGGATTCGATGGCCACCGCCTGGGCGATGGGCCGCTCCGGATCGAGGGTGTGGATGCGCCGGGCCGTCACGATGCGCAAGGCCGGGTCGGGCGCGGGCGGCCCCGTCGCCGCCCAGACGGCCGCGAGCACCGCCGCGATCCCGACCATTCCCGCGAAGGCCCAGCCCAGGAGCCGAAGGCCGCGTCGCATGGACTGCGCCATCCCCCGACGCTAGCCGAGGCGAGCGCGCGGCAGGACTCGACACGCCGAAGGGCATGCCCACCCGCCGCGCGGGCGCATCGGCAGACGGGCGCCTACTTGGCTGCGGCTTGCGCCTGCTGGTAGGCGTGCTCGAGCGCCATGTCGTCGGGGTTCGCCTCGTGGGCCTTGCGGCATACGTCGAGCGCATCGCCCCAGGCACCCTGCTCTGCCAGCGTACGACAGGTGGCGGCCACGCCGTCGGCCATCATGTCGCCGGCAGCCTCGGTCGCCGAGTCGGCTGCTGCCTGTGCGGCCTCCTGCGTCGCGTCGGCGGCCTCCTGAGCCGCGGCTGCGGCGTCTTCGGCCATCTCCTGCGCGGCTGCAGTCGCCTGCTCGGCGGCCTGCTGGGCTTCGTCGCTGCCACAGCCCAGGGCGAAAGCCAGTCCAAGAGCGGCCAGAAATGCGATCGATCGGTTCATGTCGAACTCCTCGTTGCGGTTGGGACGCGGCTGCGCGAGCCGCGAGGGTCCAGTGCGCGCGCCGGCTCAGTCGAGCGGCGGAATCCGCAGCACCTGGCCTGGGTAGATCTTGTCGGGATCCGTCAGCATCGGCTTGTTGGCTTCGAAGATCTCCGGGTACTTCATGGCATCGCCGTAGTACTGCTTGGCGATCTTCGACAACGTGTCGCCGCTCGCCACCCGGTGGTACTGCGACGGTGCCGCCTTCTCCTTCACGGCGAGCTGATCGTCGACCTGGGAGATCCCGGGGACGTTGCCCGCGGCCAGGACCGCCTTCTCGGCTTCGGCCTGGCTCCTGGCCTCGCCGCGGACCACGGCTTTGTCGCCCTCGACCGAGACCTGAAGGCCGTCGACCCCGAGGCCCAGTTCCTCGACCCGCCCCTGGACGGCCTTGCCATCCTCGGCGGCGTTCCCGCTGAGCTTGCCCAGCAAGCCCTCCCCGGCTTCCTTCACGAAGTCGAACAGTCCCATGCGCAGCCCTCCTGATCGTGGGTGTGGGAAGTCTAGGCACCCCACGGCGAGGGGACAGCCCAGCCCATCGGGGGGAAACGACTACTGCTGCTGTTGTTGTTGCTGGCCGGAGGTCTCGCGCTCTTCTGCGTCACGCTGCGCCGCGGCGGTCGGCGCCTCGCGGTAGACGGGCACGTCGAGCATCCCGATCTCGGCGTGCAGGGCGGCGACGTCGGGCCGCGTGGTGGGCTCCGTGTGCACCTCGACTTCGAGTCGCTCGGATGCGCCGCCTCGGTAGATGCCCTTGTTCGGCGGCACGTCGTCGTAGTGGCGACCCCGAGCCACGTCGACGTACTGCTCGCCGGGGATCCGGTCGTGCGTGGGGTCGAAGCCGACCCAGCCCGCGTCGTCGGAGAACACCTCGACCCAGGCGTGGCTCTGGGAGGGTTCGTCGTCGGTCGGGGTGACGTGGAGGTAGCCGCTCACGTAGCGGCACGGAATCGCGCGCAGGCGCAGGAGCGCGAGCATCAGATGCGCGAAGTCCTGGCACACCCCCGAGCCGTGCTCGAGGATGTGGTCGCTGGTCGAGTGCACGTCGGTGATTCCGGACTCGTAGCGAAAGCGCTCCCGCAGCAGCGCGCCGATCGCCGCGATCTGCTCGCCGAGCGGGGCCGTGACCGGCACCGGCAGGTCTCGCTCGAGCGCCCGGAGCGCGTCGGAGCGCTCGATCGGCCCCCCGAACAGCGTGAAGTCGAGCAGCGGTCCGGGCGAACCAGGCGGCGCCGAGAGCGCGTCGAGGTTCACTGGAGGGGGCCGCGTCTCGACGATCGACCGCGCCAGCACCTCGATGCGATCGTGGAAGTCGGGCACGCCGAAGTGGTGCACGATGTTCGCATTCCAATCCAGGTAGTGCGCCACCTGTGCCGCCGGACCCACCGCCAGGTAGAACGAGTGGACGAGCTGGCTGGGGCTCGTCCTGGGCTCGACGCGCAGCTCCATCCACGACTGCTGGACGAAGTCGTCGTAGTGGATACACATGCGGTGTTCGACCTGGAGCAGCAGGGTCATGCCGGAAAGTACTGGCGCGCGATGGCTTCGTGCGCGGTCGTGAGCTGATCTGCGACCTCGGCCGCGAAGCTCGAGGACTCGCGCTCGGCGATCCCGTCGTCGTCGTAGGAGAGGGCCGCGTGGAGGCGCCCCAGGATCCGGTCGGCTTCGCTCACCGCCTCACCGCCCGGCAGGCGGTCGAGGTACGCGCGCAGGCGGTTCACGCCGCACAGGACCGACCGCGGTGCCGAGGGTTCGAGCAGCAGAAAGCGGACCACCTGCTCCGGCTTCAGCGCACCACCGTGCATCGCCCGGTAGTTCTCGAGCGACGCCACGCTGCGCAGCAGCCCGCGCCAGCCGGCGTAGAAGAGCGGCAGGTCGCGGCGCTCGGCCCTCGAGTCCAGCGCCGGCAACTTGGCATGCAGCACGAGCAGGGTGCGGCGCGTGCGCTCCATCGCCTCGCCCAGCTTCATGAACGTCCAGCCCTGATCGCGGCTCAGCGTGTGCTCGATCGAACCGAGGATGCCGATGACCGCGCGATGCGTCTTTCCGAGCTCGCTGCGCGCCAGCGCCGGATCGCGCAGCCCGCGCCTGCGGAGCCGCTCGAGATCGTGGTGACACTCGTTCAGGTCCGTGAACACCTCGCGGGTGAGCACCTCGCGCACACTGCGCGCGTTGTCGCGCGCGCGGGCCAGGCTCGAGCGCACCGAGACCGGGTTGTCGGCGTCGAGAAGCAGCCACCGGTAGTAGGGCAGCGCGAGCCCCGATTCGGGAGAGAATTCGAGCGCCTCTCGCCCCGGACTGGACAGCCCCTGGAGCAGTTCGTCCCACTGGCTCTGGGCGAGCGCGTCGTCGAACCCCTCGACCTCGACGGCGACCTCGCTGGTCACCAGCAGCAGGCGCGTCACGTTCTCGGCGCGCTCCAGATAGCGGCCGATCCAGTAGAGCGAGCTCGCCACGCGCGACAGCATCATGTTCGGGCCCGCCCCGGCATCATGCGTCGCGCTCCTCGAGCACCCAGGTGTCCTTGCTGCCGCCTCCCTGGGACGAGTTCACCACGTACGAACCCTCGCGAAGGGCCACGCGCGTGAGGCCCCCGGGCAACACCCGCACGCGATCGCCGTAGAGGACGAACGGCCGCAGGTCGACGCGGCGCGGCCGAAACGCCTTGTCGATCCAGGTGCCATGGGCCGAGAGCTGGATCAGCGGCTGCGCGATGTAGCCGGACGGGTCGGCCTTCATCTGCTCGGCGTAGTCGGCGATCTCCTGCTTGCTCGCGAAGGGGCCCATCAACATGCCATAGCCGCCCGCGCCGCCCGTCGTCTTGACCACCAGTTCGTCGAGGTGGTCGAGCATGTAGGCGAAGTCGTCGGAGCGCATGCCCAGATAGGTGGGCACCTGGCCGAGCCGCGGCTCTTCGTCGAGGAAGAACCGGATCAGGTCCGGCAGGAACGCGTAGGTGGCCTTGTCGTCGGCCACGCCCGAGCCGGGCGCGTTGGCGATGGCCACGTTGCCGGCCCGATAGGCGTTGATCAGCCCCGGCACGCCGAGCGTACTCTCGCGCCGGAAGGTCAACGGGTCGAGGAAGTCGTCGTCGATCCGGCGGTAGATCACGTCCACGCGTCGCAGACCCTCGGTCGTGCGCATGTAGACGTGGTTGTTCTCGACCACCAGATCGAATCCCTCGACCAGAGGCACGCCCATCTCCCGTGCGAGGAATGAGTGCTCGAAGTAGGCCGAGTTGAACATTCCGGGCGTGAGCACGACGGCCTGCCGGCTCTCCCCGGGCCCCACCAGCTCCAGGGTCTCGAGCAGCTGACGCGGGTAGCCCTCGACCGGCCGTACCGGGTACGCACTGAACAGCTCGGGAAACGAGCGACTCAGCAGATTGCGATTCTCGAGCACGTAGGAGACGCCGCTCGGGCAGCGGCAGTTGTCCTCGAGCACAACGTACCGGCCGGTGTCGTCGCGGATCAGGTCCGTACCGACGACGTGGGTGTACACCCCGCCCGGCGGCACGACACCCATCACCTGGCGCTTGTACTCCGGTCGCGAGAGCACGAGCTCCCAGGGTACGATGCCTTCCTTCAGGCTCCGCTGTTCGCCGTAGACGTCGCGCAGGAAGAGGTTGATGGCCGTGACGCGTTGCACGAGCCCCTCTTCGATCGACTTCCACTCGTCAGCCGCGAGGATCCGGGGAACGAAGTCGAAGGGGAATACCCGCTCCGTCCCCTCGCGCGCGCCGTAGACGGCAAAGGTGATGCCCTGGTTCAGCAGCGAGAGCCGCTGGAGCTTCTCGCGCCGGGCGAGTTCGCGGTCGTCCATGCCGGCGAGGATTCGCTGGGCCGCCTCGTAGTGCGGACGCGTGGATCCGTCGGCCGCGAAGATCTCGTCGAAGCCCGTGGTCTCCTGGATCCACTCCATCGCGCGGCGGAAGGTAGCCGAGCCGACGCTCCGAGCCCCGGACAGGCGGGTCGCGCCGGCTTCTTGCAGTAGAGACTCCGCATCGGGGCTACCCTGGATCGCACCTTGTCGAGGGCCCCATGTTCGACCGATTGATCGCGCGAGCCGGTTTGTCCCTCGCCACCGTGGCGCTGCTCGGCTGCGAGTCCGTCGGGCCGCGCACGGTCCAGCCCGACCAGTTCCACTATGGCAACGCCATCCAGGTCGCGGCGAGCGAACAGCTGCTCCAGAACATGGTGCGGCTGCGCTACCACGACCCGCCGGTGTTCCTGGCCGTGAGCTCGGTCATCAGCCAGTACCGGGCCAGCGCCAATGCGTCCCTGCGGGCGGGCATCGGCACCGGCGTGGCCGAAGGCGACACCGGCAGCGTGGGGGTCGGCGCCATCTGGGTCGACCGCCCCACCATCACCTACACACCGGTTCGCGGGCGCGAGTTCGCCAAGACCTTGCTGACGCCACTGCCGATCGAGTCGATCTTCGAGCTGATCCGCTCGGGCTGGCCGGCCGACCTGGTGGTGCGCCTGGTCTTCGTCTCGATCAACGGAACCACCAACGAGGTCACGCGCCCGTCTCGACGGCAGGATGCCGACACGGACTTCTGGGAGGTGATCGACCTCTGGCGACGGCTTCGCGACCACGGCGGCATCACGACACGGGTGCTCCAGACAGGGAATGATCCGCACGTTCAGCTCATCCTCCCGTCTCGGAACCTCACGCCGCAGGTAACGACCGAGCAAGCGCGGTTTCGAACCCTGCTGGGCCTCGAACCGGGGCGCGACACCTTCCGCGTGGTGCGCGGCCTGGTGCCGGAGGCCCCCGACGAGATCGCCGTCATGACCCGGTCCCTCCGCGACATCATGGAAAGCCTGGCGTGGCGCATCCACGTGCCCGAAGAGCACGTCGCCCAGGGCCGCACGGCCGAGACGTTCGAGGGGAGCGCGCCCTCTCCGCTGACCGTGCACCATTCGCGAGAGCGTCCCGAATTCGCATCCGTTGCCGCCCGCAACCGCGGCGAGTGGTTCTTCATCGACGACCGCGACCGCGCCTCGAAGCGGAGCTTCGGCTTCCTGCACCTGCTCTTGAGCCTCGCTGAGACACCCGAGCCGGGACGCGGACCGATCCTCACGATCGACTAGGGGACGAGGCTGCGCATCCTGATCCTCACGCCGACGTTCCTGCCCGACGTGGGAGGCGTCGAGCGCGGCGTACACGAGATCGCGTCGCGGTTGGGCACCCGGCACGACGTCTGCGTGCTCGCCCCACGGAGCCGGCGGCAAGACGCATGCGCCCCCATCTCGTCGGCGGGCCGCTCCTATCGCGTCGAACGATACGCCGACCCCCTGCGGCCCACACGAAGCGGGCCGGGTGCGACGTTGCGCTGGGCGATGGGGCTCTGCGGCATCTTCCCGATGCTCGGCCTCTGGCGCGCGTGCCGTGGCGCGCGGCCCGACGTACTCGCCATCCACTACCCGGCACCCCTGGGCCTCGCGGCACTGCTTTCGGGGCCGCTGCTGGGCCTGCCGACGGTGGTCGCACTCGTCGGCTCGCTGGATGCCCCGGGGCCCCAGACGCCATGGCCCGTGCGCGCACTCCTCCAGGCCGTCGTGGCACGCGCGAATCGCGTGATCGCGATCAGCCAGTTCCTCCTGCCGCACGGTCCCCGGCCGTCACACGCGTGCGTGATCCCCCATGGCGTGGACACCGATTGGCTGCGACCCGAACCGGCCGATCCGTCGGTTCGCGCCCGCTACGGCGCGGCACTCGGAGACCCAGTGCTGTTCGCCCTCCAGCGCCTCGCGCCGATCAAAGGCGTCGAGGCGTTGCTGGAGATGATGCCCGCCGTGTTGGCGCGGCACCCCCGGGCACACCTCTGGATCGCGGGTGATGGGCCCGAGAAACCACGACTGCTTAGGGAGATCACTAGGTTGGGCCTGGAAGAGCGTGTGCAACTGCTGGGAGCGGTCGCCGATGCGCAGCTCCCGGAGCTCTTCGCCGCCGCGGACCTGTTCGTGTTCCACTCCCGATCGGAGTCGTTCGGCACGGTCGTGGCCGAGGCCATGGCCGCGGGCCGTGCCATCGCCAGCGTGGCCTTGTCGGCCGTCTCCGAGACCGTACAGGACGGCACCCACGGGCTGCTCGCGCGACCGGATGCACCCGACGCACTGGCGGAGGCGGTCTGCACGCTGCTGGAGGACGATGCCAGGCGCACGCGAATGGAGCAGGAGAACCGCCGCCGGGCGGTGGACCGGTTCGACTGGTCGGCGATCGTCGCCCGCCATGAGGACGTCCTGCAACGAGCGGCCGCTCCGTGAACGGCGACCTCGCGACCTTCATGGTGGTGGGCGCCGCGCGCAGCGGGACGACCTGGATCCATCACGCGCTGCTCGACCACCCGCAGGTCCATGCCCCCACCAAGGAGACGCACTTCGTCACGCCCGATCTGGCGCGACGGGCCCGCATCGCGCACCGCGTTCCGACCCCGCGCGAGTATGAAGCGCTCTACGGCACGTCGCGCCCTGCCGGGACCCGAGCCGCGGGTGAGGTATCCGGCAGCACCCTCTACGCCTACCAAGAGGCGATCCCCCGCATTCGCGAAGTGTTCGGCGACATTCGCATCGCGATGATCCTGCGCGACCCGGCCGCGCGCGCGTGGTCGCACCATCTCTATGGCGTGCGCACTCTCGCCGAGCCGCGCAGCTTCGAGCGCGCGATCGAAGACGAGATCGAGGGCAGATGCGACGAGCGCGACTGGGGGCGGCACTATCTCGGCATGAGCCGCTACGACACGCAGGTGGCGGCGTACCAGCAGGCCTTCTCGCGCGTGCGGGTCTACCTGTTCGACGACCTCGTGGCCGACGCTGCCTCGCTGGCCTCGGATCTCTACCGGTTTCTGGGCGTCGATCCGAGCCACCGCCCTGCCAACCTGGGCCCGATCAATGGGGCGGGTCGTCCGCGGCTACGCGCGCTCCAGCGCTGGCTGCGACCCACCCCCGCCCGTGAGCGCGTTCGACGCGGGCTCGTGCGCATCGCGGGCGAGCGTCGGGTCGGCCGGGCCGTCGACGCCGTTCGCCAACGCAACCTCGTCCGCGTCGAGATGCCGGACGACGTCCGTGCCCGCCTGCGCGCGCACCTGCGCGAAGACGTCCTGCGGCTCGCGCCGCGGATCGGGCGCGATCTCTCGAGCTGGCTCGACTAGGTGGCAGTCTCTCGACCCCAGCGGCAAAGCCCGGCGAAACGCCCGGTAGCTGTGTTCGACGTCGAAGCGCCGTGCGGCACGCAGGCAGCGTTGCCGGAGCCTCTCGTACTCCTGCGGCTGGTCCTGCCACATCGAGAACAACGCCTCCAGGCGCGAGGCCAGGCCCTCCGGACCCCCGCGGTAGAGCAGGCCGTTGTCGTGGGCGAGGGCATCGCGAAGCCCAGGCACGTCGTGCGCGATGACGGGCGTGCCCATGGCGTTCGCTTCCAGCACGATCAGGCCGAAGCCCTCCTTCACCGAAGAGGTGCAGAGCACGTGCGCACCCATCAAGAGTTCGCGCTTGCGCTCCTCGTCGATCCGTCCGAAGAAGCTCACGTCCATGCCGAGCGCGCCGGCCTCGCGGCGAAGGGCGTCCTGCTCGCTGCCCCAACCGGCGATCTGCAGGCGCGCGTCGGGGTGCCTGCGCCGAAACAGGTCGAAGGCCTGCAAGGTCTCGAGCGGGCGCTTCACCCGGCGCGGACCGATCAGCAGGACCGTGAACCGCTCGGCTTCATCGGGCAGGTCGGCCAGCGGAGCCAGGGGACAGGGATAGGGAACCGCCCGCAGATCGCTTCGCGCGAACCCGTGGCTTTCGAGGTCGGTGGCCGTCGAGGCGGAGCCGACCATCACGGGAGCGCGATGCCACGATGCGAGGACGCGAAGCTGCAGCTTCTCCAGCAGCCAGCCGGCTGCGGATCCCAACCAGGCCAGGGGACGGGGAAGCCCCTCGACCGGCGGCCGAACGAACCAGGTCGGGCCCTGCACGTGATGCGCCCACAGCACGCGACGGCTGCGCGGAACCAGCATCCCGCTGAAGCTCGCCACGCCCACGAAGACGTCCACGATCGCCGCCGTCTGCCGGCGCAGCTTCCACGCGAAGTAGAACGGAAGGGCGTAGAAGCTGAGCAGCGAACGCCCGATCCTCCGGATCTCGATGCCGTCGACGACACTACGCGACGCACACCCTCGGTAACCGGGCACCAGGTGCAAGACGCGATGGCCTTCCCCCACCAGGCGCTTCGACAGCTCGTGGTGGACGAACTCCGCCCCGCCCGCCTCGGGATGCGTCACATCCTTCCAGGAGACCAGGACCACGAGATCTCGGGCGTCCAACGGGTTCGGTGTCCTCGCTTCATGCTCGGAGCCGCGCGGCGCCGCCCGGCGGCACCCGGCAGGCAAGGCCAGTGAAGCGGACCGTGGCGCTGGTCGCCATCAGCGCCGCTCTCGGGTTCGGGTTCGTCCTGCCGGCCGTCGTGCCCTCGGGGCAGGTGATCGTCGGAATCGATGGCAACTACGGCTATCGCGCAGCGCGCGCCCGCGCCCTGGAAGCCGGCGCAGAAGGCTGGACGCGTCCCTACGCATTCGGAAAGCGCGAGCACTTCGGTCTCCACACGTTCCTGCCGATGCTGCGTGCTTTCGGCCCGGCGGCGTCGGTGCCCATCTTGTGTGCCGTGTCCTGGGCCGTGTCCATCGCGTGCCTGGCCCTGCTGCTGCTCCGATTCGGGCTCGCCACCCTACCCTCCCTGTTCGGCGGCATCGCCTTCGGCCTGACGCCGCACTTCGCGACGCTCGTCCACCCGACCCCCCTGACGGTCCTGGCCGTGCCCGCCTTCGTCGCCATCACCCTGCTGGCGCTGCACGTCGCCATCGACCCGAGGGCCCGCAGCCCGCTCGCGGCTGCCCTGTTGGCGGGCGCGGCCTGGGGCATGCTGCTCAACGAGGACCCGCAGCGGGGCGCCTACTTCTCGCTGCTGTTCGCCTCGTTCCTGGGCGTGGAACTCTGGCGGGGTCGGCGCGAAGCGGTGCGTGGACGCAGCAACGCGGTCATCGCGCGGCTCGCGGTTGCCGCAGTCGTCGCGCTCGGCGTGTTCGCCGCCCAGCTCGACCGGTGGGCGACGAGCGCGTACGTGCAGGGCAGACCCGCGGCCGTGGCTGCCCAAGGCGACCCGGCCGCACTCCGCGACTTCGCCACCAGCTGGTCGCACCACCCGGCAGAGCTCATCGATGCGGTGGCGCCCGGGTTCCACGGGGACCTCACCGGAGACCCCGAGCGACCCTACGTGGGTCACAAGCCCAGTGCCGATGCGAGTCACGCCATCGGCGTGCTGGTCGTCCTGCTCGCGGCCCTGGGCGTGGCCTGCAGGTGGCGCACCGACGCGCGCGTGAGGCTCTTTGCCGTGGCCTTCGGTCTCTCGACGCTGCTCGCCATGGGGCGTCACCCGCCCGGCAGCCTCCTCCACGACCTCTGGCTCGAGATCCCGGGCATGCTCTACCTGCGGGCGCCCATGAAGTTCATGGCGGTCAGTGCACTCTGCCTGGCGGTGCTCTCGGGGTTCGGGCTGCAAGCGTTGCTCGAAGCCGTGCGGAACGAACGAGTCGGCCGAGCGCAACGAATCGTGCAGGCGGCCTGGGGGACCACGGCCTTCGCGGCCTTCACGACCCTGGTGCTGCTGTTGGTCGGCGGGCCCGGGGCGCCGGCACCCGCCGCAAGGGCAGACCTGGCTCAGTACAACCGGATGGTGGCGATGCTGTGGACGACCGGCGTGTTGGGGGCAGCATCGGTGTGCCTCGCGTTGGCGATGCGAAACCGGAGCGGGCGCGGAGACCGGGCGGCACCGGCCCTCGGCGTCTCGCTACTGGCCCTGCTGGTGCTCGACCTCCATCGCATCGATTCGTTCTACCTGTCGCGCGCCATTGCGCCCCGCGACGAACTGGTGCACGAAGACGAGCTCACCTCGTTCCTGCGGGCGCAACAGGACGGAAGCCGGGCGGCGTTCTCGATCAAGCTGATGGACGAGGGACGCATCGTCACGCTCGACACCTCCCGGCTGTCGAACCTGTTCGTCTCGGTCCTGTCGCCCTACTACGACATTCCGGTCGTGGACGAGCGCTCGCGGTCGCGCCGTCGGGCCGAGGACGTGGCGTTTCACGCAGCGCTGCTGCCGAGGCGAACCTCCGGGGGGGGTCAGCCCGGCGCTTCCGGACCATCGGCGCAGGAGCCGGTTCACGACTGGTTCGCGGGACAGCTTCGCTTCTGGCAGCTCGCGAGCGTGCGCTACGTGGTGACCGACGGCGCGCTCTGGTCCCGCGGCCAACGCGTGGCCGCGGTCCCGCCGTCGGTGCGCTCCCTTCCTGGGCTGAAGCTCGCGGGCACCTTCACCGGCCCCGGCGACCGGCGCGTCGCCGTGCTGGAGGTCGCCGGCTGGCGACCTCCGGTCCGACACCACCCGGGCTGGCGCAGCGTGCCTTCCCTGGACGAGGCCATGCGCGCCCTCGGTGCAGCCGAGTTCGACCCGTCTCGCGAGGTCGTCGTCGTCGACCGGACCACCCCCAGCATGACGGCCGGCGAGACCACCACGGATGCCCGCGTGCACGTGCGGCGCTTCGACGCCGAGTCGATCGACGTCGAGGTCGCCTCGCAGACGCCGGGCGTGCTCACGATCTCGCGTGAGTTCGACCCGGCCTGGCGCGTGCGTGTGGACGGCATCGAAGCAGAACTGCTGCGGGCCCAGGGGCGGCTGCTCGGTGTCCGGCTGCCCGCAGGCACTCGGCAGGTCGCGCTCGACTACGACCCCCCCCAGGCGCTTCGCGCCTTCTCGCGAGCCGTGTTGGGGCTCTCGGTAGTCGCCGCGGTCGTGCTCGCCGGGGCGGCGCGCTTCCGGCTGCAGCCGCCGCAGACCGATCGGCCACCGGGCGCGCAGCGGGCGTGACCTTCTACCACCTCGAACTCGGGCGGCTCGGCGACACGACCACCGGCGGAGACGTCTGCCTCGTGGAGACGGTGCGCGTCTTCTGCGAACGGGGCCTCGACAACGTCGTCGTGACGACCGAAGCGGCACGGCGCGCCTACGAGGCGGCGGGCCTTCGCGAGGGTTCGAGCCTCCGATACGTGACCGTGCCGGCCGGTGCAGCGGCCGGAGGGGTCGCGGCCCTGAAAACCTACCTGGCGCGTGCGCGCGCCCTGCGGTCCGATGCAACGGGCCTCGGCGCGCGGGGCCCGAACGACCGTTGGATCTGCAACTCGGAGCTGCTTCCCAACGTGCTGGCCATGCGACACCTGCTTCGGAAGAGCCCCGAACTGCGCTGGGTCTCGTGGTTGCGTTCGCTCGCGCCGGGTTGGCTCGAGGGCGTGGGCGGACCCTTCGGCGACCAGCGGACCCTGCCGCGCCCGGCGTTCGCGCTGTTCAAGCTGGCCCAAGGCCTCCATCTGGGCAGCATGCCACGGGGCACACCGGTCCTCGTCCAGAACGAGTGGGCCAGGCGACGAGTCGCGATGCGTTGGCCCCACCTGGACCTGGTGCGTGTGGACGGCTACCCCGGGGCGCCGAGGATCGACTTCGATCCCACGGCAGTCACCAAGACGTTCGACCTCGCTTGGCTCGGCCGGCTGCACCCCGGTAAGGGCGCGAGCGACCTGCCCGCTTCGTTGCAGCGCGTTCGCCAGAGCCGCGGCCACGCGCGGCTGCTGGTCATCGGCGACACCCCCGGCCCGTCGAGAGATCGCCTGGTCGCCGACTTCCGGCGCGCCGGGGTGGCCGCGGCCGTCACGTTCGCGGGCTCGCGATCGGGCGCGGATCGCCTGCGCCAACTCGCCAGCGCGCGACTGCTGCTCCTGACCAGCCGCTACGAAGGCGCGCCCAACGTCCAGATCGAGGCGCTCGCGTGCGGGGTCCCGGTGGTCCGGTACGCGTTGCCGGTGTACGACCCGGCGACCGAGGGCGTCGTCTCGGTCGCGCCCTTCGACTGGCGGACCCTGGCCGACGCCGCAGCGGCGTTGCTCGGCGACGAAGCGGCGCGCGGGGCACTCGCCTTGCGCGGGCGCGGCTACGCGCGGGCGCGCCCGTGGCAGGCGGTCGCCGAGCAGTTGCTCGCTGCAACCCGGGCGGCCGGTTGATCGGGCGGGGCCGGCGACCGCGCGCGACCGTGTGAGGGGCCGCCGCGCCGGTCAGAAGTTGCGAACGCCCGAGAGCCCGTCGCAGGGTCCCACGGTGCGCAACAGGTCCTGTGCCATGGTGACGCCGTCGTAGACGCCCGTGGCGGCGCAGGCTCCTCCGAACAGCGGTATCGCCAGCCCGGCGCCGGGCGCGGGCTTCATGTACGCGAAGAAGCTCTGCGTGCCATCGGCGTCGAGGTCGCCCCGGGCGCCCGCACTGAACGCCTCGCCGGGCGCAGTCGTCGCCGCCACGAAGTAGGTGAAGTAGACCTCGCCTTCGGGCACGAAGCCGAGCGTGTCGAAGCCGCCGGATGCCGTCGGAACCCAGAGCCGCTTCTGGTTCGTCTCGGGAGGCGGCGGATGCTCGAGGCCGCTGGGCGCATAGCTGCCATGCTCGGCGAAGTAGCCCTCTTCGGCGGTGCGGATCGCAGCGAGCTGGGTGCGCGCCTCGCCGGCACGGCTGCGGAGCTGAACGCGCGAGAAGTTCGCGATGGCGGTGGCGATCAGCACCCCCACCACCGCAACCGCGATCATCAACTCGATGAGCGTGTAGCCCGCCCGCAGCGTCCGTCGCATCCCGGTGTCTCGAAGCGCGGTCTAGCGCTCGAGAACCACCACGTTCTGGACGCGGATCCCCTGGGTGTCCTCGTCGAGGGCCTTGTGGTCCCAGACCCCGGACACCCGAACGCGCACGCCGATCGGATCGACACCCGGCTCGGACTCGATCTGCCGTCGGATGTACTCGGGAACCGCAGCGAGCACGCTTCCACTGTCGTCTTCGAGCGTGGCGACCACATAAGAGCCGTTGCCACCGCGGAGGTCCGCGATGAGCCCCTCGGCCGTGACGAAGTCGCCCGAGATCGCCGACTCGTTGAGCTCTGCGGCTGGCTTGACCGAGGCGGCCGAGGGCGGATGCTTGCCATCGATCGCGGCCGAAGCGGTAGCGAGCAGAAGAACGGCAAGTAGCACGATGAAGCGGCTCATGGCGGCACCTCCAGGGTTCGTCGCACTCTTCGGCCGCCCGCGGGGGGCGCTTGAGAAGGGCGAAACCCGTGGTAGCCCGGCGCTAGCCCGCTTCGGGCGGCGCCAATCGGAGCGTGCGCCCGCTTACGTCCTCGAAGCGCGCGGGGATGGCCTCGTGGCGACCCGCCAACCAGTCGGCGATCTGGTCGCCATAGTGGGGGTCGGCTGGATGCCCCGATTGGCCGCCGGGGATGATCGACCAGATCTGCATCGGCTCGGTCATCTCGATCACGAGGCGGACCGTGGCCGCGCCCGTCACCTGCTCGGGACGGTCGTAGCGATACCGGGCCCGGCCCACCGTCGCGTGACCGCCCCCCCAACGGAATGGCCCCCGATCGAGCCAGGCGCCTAGCAACGGCACGGCCTTGGCGAGTTCGTGACGCAGGGTGACCCGATGGTGATCGCCCCAGTTCCAGCCCGCGGGGTCCGCGCCGGCCTCGTCGCGGAGGCCCGCCACCGCCGCAGCGAACGCCTCGCGAACGCGCGCGGGGCGATCGCCTCGCCACCACGGCGACTCGGTCGCCGCGTCGAGGAGCAACCCGTCGAGCGCGTGGTTGAGCACGTAGTTGCGCCGCAGCAGCCGCTCGAAGAGCGGCCCGCCGAGATGCTCCGCGAACAGCGTCCGGGCCAGCGCGACGTAGAAGCGCTCGAACACCAGGGGCGCCGCCTGCTCGGGGTCACTGATCGGGTCCTCCAGCCAGCGCTCCAGCGCATGGTGCGCCGCGCGCTCGGCGGGGCCCATCGATTCGGCGCCGAGTTCCGGGAGCAGCACCGCAAGCAGCCGCGCCGCTTGTTCGTTGTGCCAGTCCCCCTGCAGAGCCCGCATGTCGGCCGGCGCATGCACCGGCTTCGACGACAGGACGTCGACGATGCGGGCCATGCGATAGCCCGGAGCGTTGTCGGCGGAGACCAGCGGGCCGAGACCCGGCGGGCTCACGCGCGCGTTCGCAGCCGCCACGAACCCCGACTCGGGATCGACGCTGCGGGGCAGTTCTCTGGCGGGCAGCACCCCCTTCCAGACGACGTCGGGCTCGTGCGCGGGCAGGGGCCACAGACCTTCGGCGCGACCCCGGACCGGAAGCGCACCGACCGTGCGCACGGCGATCGCACCGGAGACGTCGGCGTAGGTCGCATTGGCGCTGGGCGCAGCCAGCCGATCGAGCGCGTCGAAGGCCTCGACCCGGTCCCGTGCGAGATTCAGCTCGAAGAGCGGATCGATTCGGAGGCCCTCCACGCGATGTCCGATCCACGCCATCGAGATCGGCGGGTCCTCGCTCACCAGGGGCCCGTGCCGCGTGTGCAGGATCTCGAGCCGTTCGGGCTCCGGGCGGCCTCGCACCGGAATCTCCACCCGCTCGACGCGCGCGGACTCGAACCCGTCTGGACCCAGAAAGCGGGTGGGGTCGGCCGGGTCACGGGTCTCGACGTACAGGTCCTGACTATCGCCGATGTTGGTGAAGCCCCAGGCGATGCGGCCGTTGAAGCCGTTGACCACGCCCGGCAGCCCCGGAACCGAGAAACCGCGGATCTGCCCTTCGGACCCGAAGAAGAGGTGCACTTCGTAGAGCAGATTCGGCAGCGAAAGCGCGTCATGGGAATCGAACGCGAACAGGGCAGCGCCCGAATGCGACCGTTTGCCGGAGACGGCCCATCCGTTGCTCCCGAGCGACAGGCTCGGAAGCAGCGGCTGGCGCACGGCGTCGAGTGCGTCGCGCCGCGACAAGAGCCCGAGCGTCGACCCGGGCGGGATCACGTAGGGAAACGCCGGGACCCCGGCCTCGTCGGGGACGAAGGCAGTGAACGCTTCGTCATCGAGCGCCTGGGCCAGCGCGAGGCGCAGCAGTTCGTTGTCCGCGTTGTTCGCCGAATCGAACGCGGTCATCGCGCCCACCCCGTAGACGTCGCGCGGCTCCCAGGGCCGCACGGGAACCCCCGCCATCAGCAACGACGGGGGGCGGATCGCCATCCGTTCGAGCGCCGCGTTCACGCCGGCCACGTAGCGCCCGACCCGGTCGCGCGTCGCCCGTGAGGCGTTTCGCTCGATGCGCTCGGCGAGCTGGGGCACGCCTGAACGCCAGAGCTCGCGATCGGTGTCGAGCAGGCCCGGGCCCAGGGCCTCGGCCAGGCGGCCCCGACCAGCGCGCCGGATGAGCTCCATCTGGAAGAGCCGCTCGCGCGCGTGGAGGAATCCCTGGGCGAACAGCGCGTCGCCGACGCCACCGGCACGCACGAAGGGGCGCGCGCGCGGGTCGAACACGATGGTGACCGGCGCATCGAGCCCCGGCAGTTCGAGATCGCCAGACCGGCCGGGCAGCGATGCCCGCACGCCTGCGAACCCGGCCACGGCCGCGAGCACCACGAGGGCGCCCAACGCGAGGACCGCGCGCCGAACGAAGGTGCCCAAGGCGCTAGCTGCGGTAGAGCACGTTCAGGTACTCGACGAGCAGGCGCTCGCGCAGCGGCACCGGAAGCGCGTTCAGCACCTCGTTGATCTCGGCCATGCGGCCGGGCAGGCTCGTCCCCTCGACGCCGGCCATGCCCAGCAGGTTCTCGAAGACATCGTTGCTCAGGTCCTTGGGCGCGAGGTGGCCGAAGGCCTCCTGGATCTTCGGGGCCAGCTCACCCGACGGCATCGACTTCGCGCGCTCGGTGCACTCGGCCAGATCGGCCAGCATCGCGTCGGTCCAGCGGACGCTCTCGGGATTGATGGAGAGGTGGATGTTCTCGGGCGACGTCCCGTAGGCGAGCTGCGGCTGGACGTACCAGCGCTTCTCCTTCATCTCGTCGGCGATGTGGAAGACGCTCACCGAGTCCGAAGCGAACGAGAGCAGGTTCATGTCGGGGCGACCCAACAGGCGCAGGTCGGGGTTGGCGTCGATCGCCGCCACGATCTCCTGGGTCGCATCGCGCACCTTGCGCGTGAAGTCGAGATAGCCCGACTCGCCGATGAACTGGAGCGCAGCCCAGGCACCCGCGATGGGACCGGCGCTCTTGGTGCTCTGCACGGTCGGGTTGATCACCGTGTATCCCATCCAGTTCGAGCACGCGTACATCTGGTAGCGACGGAGGTTCTTGTCGCGGTAGAGGATCACCGACGCGCCCTTCGCGGCGAACGCGTACTTGTGCAGGTCCATGGAGATCGACGTGACCCCGGGCACCCGGAAGTCGTAGTCGGGCACCGGCGACCCGAGCCGGGCGAAGTACTGAAGCAGGAATCCGCCCATGCACCCGTCGACGTGCAGCAGCAGATCACGCTCGAGGGCCAGCTGCCCGAGTTCGCGAATCGGGTCGACCACGCCGTGCGCGTAGGAGATCGCGGAACCCACCAAGAGGATCGTGTTGGGGGTGATCGCGTCCCGGACCGCGTCGACGTCGGCGCGGTAGCTGGTGGCGTCGACGGGAACCACCACGGGCTTCACACCCAGGTAGTGACCCGCCTTGTGGAAGGACGCGTGGGCGGTCTCGGGCAGCACCATCTCGGGCGTCTCCACGCCGGGCCGATTCTCCCGGGCATGGTCGCGCGCGGCCTTCACGGCGCAGATCAGGCTCTCGGTCCCGCCGCTGGTGAAGCTTCCCACCACGTTCTCGTCGCCGTTCAGGTGGGCAGCAGACATGGCCACCACCTCGTTTTCCATGCGCAGGGCGCTGGGGAAGGCCGTGGGATCGAGCCCGTTCTCGCCCAGGTAGCTGGCGAAGGCCTCCTTGATCACCGACTCGGCCTCTTCGCCGGGGTCGTACACGTAGGCCCAGGTTCGACCCTCGCGCCACGGCGTGTCGTCCTGTCGGTACTCCTCGAGTCGCTCGAAGACCTCGTCGCGGCTCAGCCCTCGCTTGGGAATCTGCATCCTGTCCTCCAGCTCTCTCGACTTCGGCATCCTCGGACGCCCGCACGCGACGCCACGCCGCGGGCAGCGCGCATGGTGCGACGGCCTGCCCCATGGGCGCAACCCGACCCCACCTCGGCAGCTATGCTGACCTCGTGCGCTTCGTGTTTCCGGGCCTGACTCCGCCCCGTCTCGAGACCCCCGAGGACGAGCGCCTGGCCGCGGTGCTGATCCCCAGTGCCTCGGCGGTGCTGTGGCTCACCCTGGTGCTGCTCGGGTTGATGCTCGTGCTCGAGCGCGAGTTTCCCATGCGCGAGCTCTTTCTCGCAGTGGCGACCTTCGCCGTGGTGCTCCCGGTCCGAGCAGGCCGGCTGCGGCTGGGGGCGCTGGCGCTCGTGGGCTTGGTCTGGCTCCGCGTGACTGCCGCACTGGTCGACGGCGGCACGATCAGTGGCCCGGCTTTTCCGGCCTACCTGCTCTCGGTGGTGATGGCCGGCGTGCTGATCGACGCCCGTGCAGCCGTCGTCGTGTCGCTCGTGAGCGCGATCGCGGGCGGCGCCGTGGCGCTCCTCGGCCAACAGGGCCTGCTGCCCACCGACGAGCCCCCCTCGATGGCGTGGAACCTGATCCTGCCCGTCATGACCTTCGTGCTCGGTGCAGCACTGCTGGCCCTGGGCGCCCGCGCCGGCGACCGCGCGCGTGCCGCACAGCGCGAAGCCGAAGACGAGCAGGCCGCCAGCCAGCAGCGGCTGCGGAGCATCGCGGAGAACTCGTCCGACCTCATCTCGGAGTTCGACGAAGACCTGCGCTTTGCCTATGCGAGCCCGAACCACCTCGAGATCCTCGGCTACGAACCCGCCGACCTGGTCGGTCGGCTCGCTGCAAAGATCGTGCACCCGGACGATCTCGCGCGGGTCGGCACGGGCGCGATCGCACTCTTCTCGACCGGTGCCGAACAGATCCTCGAGTGTCGGGTGCGCCACGCGAGCGGCCGCTACCTGCGGGTCGAGTGCTCCGCCCACCTCTTCGAAGCAGAGGGTGGCGAGACGCGCGCGGCCGTGGTGACGCGCGATCTCACCGAGCGGTTCGCAATGGCCGAGCGGCTGCGCGTGGCCCAGCGCATGGAGGCGGTGGGCCTGCTGGCCGGTGGCGTGGCCCACGACTTCAACAACCTGCTGATGGCCATCGGCGGCTGGGCCCAGCTGCTCGAGAACCAGGTCGCCAAGGGCAGCCCCGAGTGGGAAGCGTCGGTCGAGATCGGACGCGCCACGGGCAGCGCAGCCAAGCTCACGCAGCAGCTGCTCGCGTTCTCTCGCCGGCAGGTCCTGGCGCCCCGCGTCGTCGATGCGGGGAAGGTGCTGGCCGACCTCGCCCACGCGATCCGCCCGTTGGTGGGCGAGCGGGTTCGGGTGCACCTCGAGCGGCCCGACGAAGAACTACCCGTCGAGGTCGATACCCAGCAGCTCGAGCAGGTCGTGATGAACCTGGCCGTGAACGCGCGCGACGCGCTGCCCGATGGTGGGGAGTTCGCGCTGTCGGTCGTGCGCGACGGCCGGACCATCCGGATCGCCGCGCGGGACGACGGCCTCGGCATGGACGAGGCCACCGCAGAGCGCGCCTTCGAGCCCTTCTTCACCACCAAGGAGCCGGGCAGCGGCACGGGCCTCGGGCTGGCCGTGGCGCACGGCATCGTCCACCAGATGGGTGGCGAGATCACCCTCTCGAGTACGCCCGGCGCGGGGACGACCGTCACCGTGGAACTGCCCCTGGGCGAAGGCCCCGTCGAGGTACCCGAAGCCAAGCCGGCCTTGGCACCGAGCGCGCCGGCGCGCGCGCGGGTCGTCCTCGTCGAGGACCAGATGGCGGTCCGGCGGGTCCTACGCGAGATCCTCGAGCGATCGGGCTACGAGGTGCTCGAGGCGCGCGACGCCGAGGAGGCCCTCCGCCGCAGCGCCCATGGCGAACCCCCGCACGTGCTGGTGAGCGACGTCGTGATGCCGGGCATGGACGGCATCGAACTCGCCCGCACCCTTCGCGACCGCTACCCCGCGCTACGCGTCATCCTGGTGACCGGCTACGCCGACGCCACCGATCGCGCGCGCAAGACGGCCGACCGCTTCCTCCAGAAACCCTTCTCGAACGAAGAGCTGGTCGATGCCGTTCGCGACCTGGTCCTCGGAGCCGAGCAGGCGTCGCCCTCGACCGAGGGCGATGCCTAGAGGCGGAACTCGAGGCCGGCGGTCAGGGCGTGCTGCGTGAAGTCGCCGCGGTCGGCGTCGAGCTGGTAGGCCACGCGCAGGGCGATGCGATCGCGCCAGGAGATCGAGAGGCCCGCGCGCGCGAGGAACCCGTCGTCGAAGCTCTGGCTCGAGAGCACGCGGAAGCTGCCCGGCGAACCCACGAACCCGGCGCGAATGCCGCGGTCGTGGTCGAGGAACTCGTGCACCCAGTAGACGCCCAGGTGGGGCTGGATGCGCCAGGTCTCGGAAGCCGGCCCGCTGCCGAAGAGCGATCGCGTCGCGAGGTCGAGACCCACGATCGAGCGCAGCGAGTGGGTGCCGCGCGAAGAGACCGACAGGTCGATCGAGCCTGCGCCGTTCTCGTCGAAGCCGTCTTCGTCCAGGTGCCCATAGAGGAGATGGAAGCCCGAGATGACCTCGAACGGGCCGACGGGCACCGCACCCACGAGGCCCATGCGGGCAGACCACTGACGCGCATCTCGCTCGCCCGTGGCGCGGCGGCGAAGCGTCCCGAACGCGATCTGTCGGACGATCTCGTCGTCGTGCCACGCGTGGTGCGCGTCTCCCTCGATCCACAGCCGCTCGGTGAGCAGATGGCTGCCGTAGAGCCCGAGCGCCAGGCTCTGGCCCTCGCCCCGCGCCCCCGGGCGGGCGTAGTCGAGACGCCGATTCAGCGCATAGGCATCGACGCCGACCACGGTGCGGTCGGTCGCTGCCAGATCGAACCCGAACAGGACGCCGTCCTGTCGGAGCTCGTAGCCGATCGTGTCGCGCCGCGGGTCCTGGTTGGCATCGATGCGGAGCCAGTCGACCCAGCCCTCGACCCGGCGCCCCTCGGCGGCCGCGGAGGTGGGGCCCGCCGAGACCGGCGGCAGCTCGCCAGGGTCGGCCGGAGGATCGGCCTTCACCAACGCTTCGCTCACCGCGCGCTCGAGCCACCGGTCGCGCAAGCGGGCGGACACGCGATTCGCCACCGTGAGTGACGTCGCGAACGCCATGCTCGTCGCCTGGCCGTAGGGCTCGGAGTCGAGCTGACTGAACGCGTCCGCGAGCGCGGGCGCTGCGAGGCCATCGAGCTCGCTCATCACGTCCGCCAGATCGCCCTCGGCGTCGGGCAGCAACCGATCGAGGTAGCCGGCCGTCTCGTGCTGGTTCGGCGTGAGGCCATCCAGCGAAGCGTAGTCGCTCCGCGAAACGAAGATCCGCAGCCGGTCGGACAGCGTGGTGCTCGAGACGGACAGGACCGCCGAAGGACCCGCGAGAGAAACTCCGGAGACGTTCCCGGTCAGACCGCCCCCGGCGACCACCACGTCGAAGGCCTCGCCGCCGCGAAAGAGCCCTGCGCCGGGATCGACCGTGGCCCTCGCGCCGCCGAGATCGGCGGTCCCCGTCACCGCGAGCAGGTCGGAGCGGCCACCCGGGCTTACGTCGAACACCAGGTTCGCGCTGGGCCCGAAGCTGGCATCGCCGTCGAGCGTGAGCGTGCCGAGGTCGCGCCCGCTTCGCGTTCCGGGTGCGACCCGGCCGAGCACGCTGGCGGGCCCCCGCAGCGTTCCGATGCCGGCCAGACCGCCAGCGGGCCCGACGGAGAGCGCCGTCGTGGTCCAGTCGCCGTTCATCTCGAAGGTGCCACCGAGAACGTCCGTGGGTCCGGCGATGGTGGAGGTCCCCGAGAAGGCCCAGGTCCCGGAGCCGCTGCGCGTCACCGACTCGAAACCGAGCACCGCGCCGCCGTAGCTCCCGCTTCCGGTCAATCCCAGCGCATCGGTGCCCGAACCCCCGACGATGTCCCCCACCACGCGGGCCCCGTTCTGGAGGTTCAGCGTGTTGGTGCCGCGGTCGAACACGATGGCGTCACCGCCGGTGCCCTCGATCGTGCCGGACGTGGTGAGCGTGTTGTTGCGGTTCGTGAACAGCACTCCCACGGTGCCCCGGATCGTCCCGGAGTTGGTGACGGTCGCGTCCCGGGTGAGCCGCACGCCCTGGCTGCCGGTCGACGTGATCGTCCCGGCGTTCGTGAGGGTGGCGCCGTTGCCCATGCGGACACCCTGCTGGGCGCCGGTGACCGTTCCCGTATTCGTGACCGTGCCATCGCGCGCGGTCTGGATCCCCTCGCGTGCGCTGGACCGGACGACGCCGGAGTTGGTCACCACGCCATCGCGCTGCGTGAGAATGCCCTCGCGCGCCGAATCGATCGTTCCCGAGTTGGAGACGCTCCCGCGTGCATCGGTGCGAATGCCTTCGCGGTTCGTGCTGGTGATCGTGGCGGCGTTGGTGACCTGCGAATCGGCTCGCACGCGAATGCCGGCGTTGCGGCTGCTCACCAAGCCAGAAGCGTCGACGGTGCCCCGCGCGCCGGTCAGGATGCCTACGCCGTTGGTCGACGTCACCGAACCGGTGGTGTTCACCGTCGAATCCGCGCCCGTCACGATGCCGCGGTTGCGCGCTTCGATCGTGCCGTCGTTCTGGACCGAGGAGTCCGCCCCCACCTGGACACCGTCGCGTGTGGTCGAGCGCACGACGGCCCCACTTGCGTTGGTCACGCGGCTACGACTCCGCAACTCGATGCCATCGCGCCGCGCGTCCACCGTACCGCGGTTGTCTACGGCCGTGTCGTTCGTGGTGTCGAGCAAACCCTGCTGGTTGCTGGTCACCACGCCTTCGTTGGTGACCGTGTAGGTCCCGCTCGTCCGCACCCGGCCGCTCACCGGCACGCCGGGAAGCACGTGGACGCAGGTGCCACCCGAGACGGAGATCGAGCCGCCGGGGTCGGCAGCGATGTTCGGGTTGGCGGCATCGCCTGCACACAGCTGGGCGCTGGCCCGAGGCGCCGTCAACAAGCAAGCGCCGACGAGCCCGGCGATCGCGCAGGTTCGCATCGGACCGCGGTTGCGCATCCGCTGCGTATCGGTGAGCCGGCCCGGGTGCTTGAACCGCCAGGCGCCGGCCCCGGGCGGACGCGGTCCGCCCCTACGGGACCGGCACCGGCGGGCCGAACCGACCGGGATGGACGCCCGGCCGCGCCGCCGCCACGCCGTCGCAAATCGGGCGGGATACGTCGCCATCGCGCTGGCGCTGCTGGCCGTGGGCGGCGCACTGAGCTTCCGGTTTCCCGATCACCTGACCACGCCGGCACTCCGCGGGCTCTACCCGCTCGAGGTGCTCCGCCTGGTCCTTCGGTTGGGCCTGGCAACCGCCATCGCGCTCGCGGTCGCCAGCGTCGTACTGCATCCGCGACGCCGGTTCGGCTGGGTAGCCCTCGCCCTCTCGGCCACCGCGCTCGGCCTCGGCGCCTGGAGCGCACCCGAGCGCGTCCCGCGGGACGGCACCTGGACCCTCGGCCTGGACTGGCTCGTGCTCGACTTCTTTTCGGTCGCCCTGGTGTTCGTCCCGCTGGAGCGCGCGTTTGCCCGGCTGCGCACCCAGCTCGTATTTCGCGAGGGATGGCTCACCGACGTGCTGCACTACGCGACGAGCCACCTGCTGATCGGCGTGACGCTCCTGCTGATCACCAGCCCCGCGTTCTTCCTGGCGCGGACCCTCTCGATCGAAGGCTGGGTCGGGTTCGTCTCCGGGCTGCCGCTCTGGGTTCAGGTGCCGGCTGCGGTGCTCGTTGCCGACCTCACCCAGTACGCGGTCCATCGCGCCTTCCACCAGGTGCCGCTCCTGTGGCGCTTCCACGCGATTCACCATTCGAGCCGGCAGATGGACTGGCTGGCCGGATCGCGCCTTCACCTGGTCGACATCGTCGCCACGCGCGGGGTCACGTTCGTGCCGCTCACCCTGCTGGGGTTCTCCGAGCAGGCGCTGCAGATCTATCTGGTGTTCATCGCCGCGCAGGCGGTCTTCGTCCACGCAAACGTCCGGTTCGAGCTGCGACCGCTGTCGTGGCTTCTGGCGACGCCGGCGGTCCACCACTGGCACCACAGTGCCGAGGTGCCCGCACCGGGGTGCAACTTCGCCGTCACCCTGCCCGTGATCGACCGCGTGTTCGGCACGTTGCATCTACCGCCCGGTCGCTGGCCCGAGCGCTACGGCACCCTCGACGACGAGGTGCCCGACGGCTGGTGGGCGCAGGTCACGTCGCCCTTGTTCGGGCAGCACCGGTAGAAGCGCACCGACGCAAGGGCAGCAGGTGCGCGCTACTCGATGCTGCGGCCGAGCACCCCGGACTGTTGCAGGGCGGCGAGCTGGCCGAGGTCGTGCGAGACCACCAGCTGCAGGTCGCGCTCGCGCTGCGCCAGATCGTGAAGCGCGCGGAACTGGTGCAGAACCGCCTCGCGGTCTTCATCGAGGAACCAATCGGTCACGAGACGCGGCCGGTAGTGCAGGTTGCGGATCTGGTCCGAGTGCCAGGCAACGTCCCCCAGAAAGAGAAGCTCGGTGCCATCGGCGAGGACCACGTAGACCATCTGGGTCCCGGGCGTGTGGCCGGGCGCCTCCAGCAGTACGACTCCGGGCACCAGCGCGTGCAGCCCGTCGTAGTCGAGGGCCGGGAGGTCGCGCAGAGCCTGGGGAACTCCAGCCAGGTCCAGCCGCTCGGTGTTGGTCTGCTGAGCGCGGTTGAGCAGCAGCCGACCCTCGAGGGCGGCCGGGTCTTCGACCTGCGACAACCCGGCGATGTGGTCGGCGTGCTCGTGGGTGACCACGATGCGCTCGGCGCGGATCATGGCGCCGAGCACCCGAGAGAACGCGGCCGCGTCGTAGTCCGCGTCGGGCAGGACGTCGGGGCCGAAACCGGTATCGAGCAGCACGAAACCGTCGGGACCCACGATCTGGTAGACCACGTGCGACATCGACTGCGAATCGAACGACTCGCCGGCGAAGATCGCCGCCCGCGGCATCTGCGCGACCGCGACGCGCTCGGCATTCACGTGCGTCGGGCGCGGGCCCGGCAGACTCGCCGCGAGCGAGCGGATCGCATCGAGATCGATCTCGTAGCGGCTGATCTCGGGCGGAGCCTCGCGGGCCGTGAGCCAGGACCAACCGCCATAGGCGATCAGGGCGAGGGCCGCGAGCGCGATCGCGACCGTGCGAAAGATGTGCATGGCCGGGATCCTACTCGACCCGTCGGACAGCAGCCGCGCGGCGCCTGATCGCGAAGCGCCGCTAGGATTCGCTCGTGGACGCCACCACCTGGCTCGACGGGTTCTGGGACGAAGCGGCCGGAATGGTCACCTACCCGAGCACGCGCGGCTCGGCCGACAACCCGCATCAGCAGCCCGGCGTACACCTGGTTCGCGAGTCGGCCACCCATGCGGTGGCGCTTCTCGAACGCGATGGGCCGGGCGATCGAGAGCGCGCCGCGCGCGCCATCGACGCCGTGGTCGCACACCAGATCGATGCGCCCGGCACCGTCGTCCACGGCACCTGGCGCCGCGCACCTGCGGAGCCCATACCGGGGCCCGCCGCACGCGAGTGGATCGACTACGACCCGAACTGGCGCGAGTTCGTGGGCTCGGCACTGCTGCTGGCCTTGCACCATGCGTCGCGCCTGCCCCCCGCAACCGTGGCGGGCATGGAATCCGCACTCCGGCGCGCAGCCGAGGGCGCCCTGGCTCGTGCCGTCCCGCCCGAGTACACGAACATCGCGCTGATGAGCGCCTTCTTGCTCGACGCCGTGGGCGAGCGGCAGGGCGAGCCGAGCTGGCGGGCCGCGGGCGAGCAGCTGTCCGAAGGCGTCGCGCGCGCCTACCTGGAAGGCGGAGCCTTTCCCGAGCACAACTCGCCGACCTACTACGGGATCGACCTCTACGGGCTGGCGCTGTGGCGGGAGCGCGCCGTCTCGCCGGCCCTGCGCACGCGCGGCGCCGACCTGACCCATCTCTTCTGGAACGACCTCGCGCGCTTCTACCACGCCGGCCTACGCAACCTCTGCGGGCCCTACTCGCGCGCGTACGGCATGGACATGACGCGCTACGTCGCCGGGCTCGGCTGCTGGATGTCGGCCTGCCTGCCGGAGGCGTCGCTCCCCCTGCCCGCCTTCGGGCCGGCCGTGGCCCACGCGCACGACTTCTTCGAACTTCCCCTGGTCGCGATCCTCTCGGCAGACCCGCCGGAGGAGGCCTGGGCGCACCTGCGCGCGTTCCAGGGGGACCGCGACGTGACGCAGGTGATCACCCCGAGCCCGTTGCGCCGCGCCACCGCGAGCCTGAGAGCGGGCGCGATGTGGGGCGGCGAGCGCACCTCGGGCCACATCGTCCACTGGCAGCACCACCCCGCGACGATCCACTGGCGACGCCCGGATGGCGCGGTGGGTTGGATGCGCCTGGCGACCACCGCACCGGTCGACGCCGAAGCCACCGAACGCGGGCTCACGATCGCCGTGCGCACGGGTCTCGACTGGCTCCGCGAGGCCACGATCCCCATCGCGCTGGAGTTCGATCCGGCCTCGGGACGCGAGATCGAAGCGGCGCGCGCAGACGGGACCGAACCGGTCGCGCCGGCGGGGCTCGCGCTCGGCGTCTCGAGCGAGCCGCGTCTCGCCTGGCAGCGAAGCGGGGACGCCGGTGCACCGCTGCGGCTGACCGGCCAGATTGCACCGGGTGCCGCACCCGACGACGTTCACCTGAAGCTCGAACTGCTCTCCCTCCCGAACTAGCGACGCGGCCCGAGGCCAGGCCTTTGGGCGCCCGCGGGCTTGCCTTTGGCCGCCAGAGGGTTTGCCATTGGGCGCCCGAGGGTTTGCCCGCCGCGCTGCGCGTCGCGTGCCGCATGCGCCGGCGAGCACCCGCGGGGGTCGGGCTTCTCCCGCGTTTCGCGCGGGCGCGGGAGCCGCTACTTGTGTTGCGGGCGGTCGGGAGAAGCTCCGTTGCATCGAATTCTGCTCAGCTTCGTGCTGGCGCTCGCCCTGGTCGGCGCAAGCGGCTGCGTTCCGCCCGTAGGCTACCCGGGCTTCGCAAGCCCGCAGGCCGACCCGATCGCGTTGTCCCCGCTCGGCGGTGAGCTCTACGTCGCCAATACGCCGGCCGACACCCTCGACGTCATCGACACCACCAGCTTCGCGGTTCTTGCGCGGGTCGCCGTGGGTCTCGACCCCGTCAGCGTCGCCGTCCGCCCCGACGGACTCGAGGTCTGGGTCAGCAACCACGTCTCCGACACGGTGAGCGTGATCGACGTCGATCCGGCGAGCCCGACCCGCTACCAGGTGATCGCGACGGTCCACGCCTGGGACGACACCGGGCTGGTAACCGAGTTCGACGAGCCCGTGGGCATCGCGTTCGCGAGCAACGCCAAGGCCTACGTGGCGCTCTCCTCCCGCAACCTCATCGCCGTGGTGGACGTCGCCTCGCGAACGGTCACCAGCCAGTTCTATCTGGGCGCCCAGGAGCCGCGCGCCATCAAGGTCCGGGGCGGGCGCCTCTACGCGATCCCGTTCGAGTCGGGCAACCAGACCGAGCTGTCGGGCTGCCTCACCCCCGCGACGATCCCGGACTGCACCTTCAACGTGACGGTGCTTCAGGCCAACAACAACGACGCCATCCTCACCCGCAACCTGGTGGCGGACATCATCCGCAACCCCGACATCGTGGACAACGACCTGTTCGTCTACGACACCGCCGACGAGACCCTGCTTCACCGCGTACCCAGTCTCGGGACGCTGCTCTACGGTCTGGCCATCGACAGCCAGGGGCGTGCATTCGTCGCGCTCACCGAAGCGCGCAACGACGCCAACGGACGCTCCGGCACCCAGGGACACGACCTGGTCGACATGGAGAACCGGGCATTCCTCAATCAGGTCGCGCGGGTCGACTGCGGCGGGGACTGCACCGGGGTCGACCTGTTCGATCTCGAGCCCCTCCCGCCGCAGCACCCGGCGCCGGGCGAGGCGCTCGCGACGCCGTTCGGCATCCAGGTGAGCGAAGACGACCAGACCCTGGTCGCGGTCGCGTCGGGCTCGAATCGGTTGTTCACCATGGATGCGACGACCGGCGCCGTCCTGGGTACCGCCGAGGTAGGCGAGATCCCGCGCGGGCTGGTGATCGAGTCGGACCCGAACGGCGCGCCAGCGCGGGCCTTCGTGCTGAATGCCATCGGCGGCAGCGTTTCGGTGGTGGACCTCTCGTCCCCGGGCGCGCCGGTCGAGACCCGACGCATCGCACTGGCCGACCCCACCCTCCCGGACGTCAAGCGCGGCCGCATCGCGTTCAACGATGCGTCGGGCTCGACCACCGGCACGTTCTCCTGCGCGAGCTGCCACCCCGACGGCAACACCGACCAGCTGCTCTGGAACCTGGGCGCCCGCTGCATCACCGATGGCTGCGACCAGACCCAACCGCGTACCACCATGCCGATCCGCGGCCTGCGCGACACACTGCCCCTGCACTGGGACGGTGTTCCCGGCGATCCGGTGGGCGGCATCAACGCCGAGCTCGCCGACTCGGGGCAGGTGGCGGCCCCGAACTGCACCGACGAACACTCCTGCTTCCGCGACCTCGTGAACGGCGCCATGTCGGGAACCATGTGCACCGTGGGCGCGTGCCCCACCGACCGCAACGAGTTGGGGATGGCCGGCGCCTTCTCCGAAGCCGAGCGCGACGCGATGGCCGTGTTCCTGCGCAGCGTGCCCTACCCGCCCGCGCGATCGCGCCGGCTCGACGACCGCATGTCGCCGCTCGCCGCCGAGGGATTCCGCAACTTCCTCGTGGGCATCGACGAGGACCACCCCGGGTGCAGCCGCGCAGGCGCCTGCCACTCCCTGCCCTTCTGGGCCGGCACCAACACGCCGGGCACCGGGTTCGACGCGCCGACCTTCCGCGGGCTCACCGACCGCCACCTGCTGCTCCCGAACGGCCGCGCGGGCATGTGGGTATTGCTGCGGCTCCAGCCGCTGAACGAAGTGATCTGGGACGCGCTCGACGGCCCCGACGAGCTCTTCAGCTGGGGCGTCACCTTCGGCACCGAGTTCATTCCGAATGCCAACCGCAACAGTTCGGGCACCGGACCGTTCAGCTTCTTCCAGCTCTTCGAAGAAGGCTCCACGGGCTTCGCCGGCGCGCTGGGCAAGCAGGTGACGCTCGACGCGACCACGGCGCAGGCCATCGAAACCCGAGACCTGCTCGACCATCTGGAGCGTGCCGACGCCCAGGGCGTGGTCGACCTGCGCGCCGCGGGCATGCTCTTTCCGTGCAGCGGTCCGGCGTGCCCGCCCGGATCGGACGAGCCCAGCTGGGCCGAGCAGCTGACGGATCTCCTGCTGTCGGCCGCGGGCGGCGAACCCGACGCGCCGACGCCCCGCACCGACGCCACGCCGCTCGACCTCGTATTCGAAGACGGCATCTACGCCTCCGCCAACCCACAGCTGCCCGGGCCGAAGCAGCTGTCGACCCAGCAGCTGGTGGACGCCGCAGCAGCCGGCCATCTGGTGATCACGGCCACGGCTCGGATCGGCCGCAACTCGACGGTGAACCACCCGCAGCCGGCCTTGTGGCTGCCCTCGCGCGGGCCGGCCTTCAACTTCTTGCAGGCGCTCCCCGAACTCACGGGACCGGCATTCGGACTGTTCGGCCGCCACGTGGTGCAGGGGGCCGGCGTGCTGATCGACGGCGCCGCCGTGGACGCAACGGTCTCGTGCGAGATCGGCGGAACGCTGCCCGACTGTGAAGCCGAGCGCCTCCACATCGACCTGGCCGCCGTTCCGGCCCCCGGCGAGCACACCTTCCAGGTGACCACGCCCGACGGTCTGCTCAGCAACGAGGTCCTGGTCATCGTTCCCTAGCGGGACCTGCGGCCGGCGGCACCCGTGGGTTCGCTCCTCCCCGTTCTCGCTTCGATCGCGCTGCTCGACAGTCTGTCGATGGTGCCGCTCTGTGCGTTGCCGCTGTCGACGATGCTAGGCGGGCCCAGGCCCTGGGCGGGCGCCTCGGGCTTCATCGGCGGCATCGTCTCGGTGTACTTTGCCGCGGGCGTGGGTCTGCTGGCCGGAGCGCGCGTGCTGCTCGACCGCCTGAACCCCGTGCTCGAGCGCTTGTGGACCGATCCCTACACCTTGGAAATCTGGATCCAGGTGGTGTTGGGAGCGGCGATGATCGGCTTCGGCTGGAAGCTCGGCGAAGCCCGCAAGGGGCCGCGCGACGAAGAGCCCGCGGCCGAGTGTTCGCCGGCGACTGCTTTCGCCCTGGGCGCCGGGATCACGGTGGTCGGCGTTCCCGGGGCGTTCCCCTACTTCGGGGCGGTCGACCAGATTCTCCAGGCCGACGTCCAAGGGGTGGGGGCCGCGGGTGCGCTGCTGTTCTACTGCGTGATCTTCGTCCTACCCCTCCTGATGCTCTGCGCGGTGCGCGTGATCACTCCCGCCCAGAGCGAAGCGATCTTCGGCCGCGTCGCTTCGCTCGCCGATCGTTGGGGCCGCAAGCTCGGGGTCGGTGTCCTGATCCTGGTCGGGCTCGTCTTGTTCGCCGACGGCGTGGGCTGGCTGCTGGGGCATCCACTGTTCCCGCCTCCGGTCTAGTGCCGGGGACTTGACCCGAACCTCCCTTCGATGAGAGCATCCCGAGATGCTGCGTTCCCTCCCTGCTCTGCTGCCCCGCTTCTTCACCGTCCTCGCTTGGGCACTCTGGTTTCCGGCCTTTCTGGACGTCACTGCCTCTCCGGCCTCGGCGAACAAGGGCGGGATCTTCGGCTACTCGGGCAACCCGGCGACGAACGCCGGGCTGTCCTGCGACCAGTGCCACTCGGGAGGCGTCGCCCCCAGCGTGAGCCTCGTCGGCCCGACGCAGGTGGATGGCGGCGACACGGAGACCTATACGGTCACGATCTCGGGCGGCCAGCAGAACGCCTGCGGCCTCGACGTCGGGGCGAGCGCGGGAAGCCTGGCCGCCGTCGACGCGGACACGCGCGAATGGAACGGCGACGTCACCCACGACCTGCCTCGCGCGACGCTTCCGGATGGCACCTGCACCTTCACCTTCTCGTGGACGGCGCCGGTGGCCACGGGCCAGGCGAGCCTGTTCGCGGCGGGCAACTCCGTCGACGCCGACGACACCACGGCGGGCGACCTTCCGGGGCTCGACAGCCTGGTGATCGACGTCGATGGATTCGACCCGGGCGAGATCCCGCCCACCCCCGATCCGGGCGGTCCGTACACGGCGCTGGTCGGCAGGGCGGTGTTCTTCGACGGGAGCGGGTCGTCGGACCCCGACGGCTCGATCGTCGACTACGCCTGGGACTTCGGCGACGGCTCGGTCGGGAGCGGTGCGGCGCCGTTCCACGCATACACGGCGCAGGGCGACTACGTGGTCACCCTGACGGTGACCGACGACGACGACTTCCAGTCGGTGGCGACGACGGACCTGCGCGTCCTCGCGCGGCCGGGCGCGCTGGGCGCCATCCGCCTGGCCCAGGACAACGGCCGGCTTCGCAAGGCCACCCTCGTGACCGCGCCGCAGGGGGATCCGCGGCTGTTCGTCGTCCAGCAGTTCGGCGGGGGCGTGAGCAAGATCCACATCTTTCGCGACGGGGCGTTCCTGCCGTCGCCGTTCCTGACCGTCAGCGACATCCACAACCAGGGGTCCGAGCGGGGCCTGCGCGGCCTCGCCTTCGCCCCGGACTACGAGACCAGCGGGCTGTTCTACATCCTCTACACGAACACGGCGACGAACCTCGTCCTGCAGCGCGTGAAGGTGAGTGCCGACCCGGACGTGGCAGACGCCAGCACCCGCGAGCTGCTGCTGACGGTGCCCAACCTCCCCGGATCGTCCAACGTCCACTTCGGCTCGCACATCGCCTTCGGGAAGGACGGCATGCTCTACCTGGCTACCGGAGACGCCGGCCTGGCGGTCGCGGCGGCCGACGACACGCTGCTCAACGGCAAGGTCCTCCGCCTCGACGTGGGTGGCGGGCTGGGCAGCGGCTATGCGATCCCCACCGACAACCCGTTCGTGGGCCCGGGTGCGCCCCTCGACGAGATCTGGGCCAAGGGCTTCCGCAATCCGTACCGGTTCGACGTCGACCCGGTGACCGGTGACCGCTACTTCACCGACGTCGGCGCCGGGTCCTGGGAAGAAGTGAACATCGAGCGGCCCGACGCGTTCGGCGGTGCGAACTACGGCTGGCCCGAGTTCGAGGCCAACGACTGCCGCCCGGGCTACGCATGCACCGGAGCGTTCACGCCGCCCGTTCACGTCTACGGCCACGACCTCGGCCACTGCGCCATCATCGGCGGCGCGGTCTACCGCGGCGCCGACCCGTCCCTGCAGGGCCGGTTCTTCTACTCCGACTGGTGTACGGGTCGCATCTACAGCATGGTCTGGGACGCCGACACGGGCTTCGGCGGCGTCGAGGAGCACACCAGCGACCTGATCCCCGACGTGGGCCTGATCCGATCGATCTCCCACATCGGTCGCGATGGCTTCGGCGAGCTCTACCTGATCGATCAGGAAGACGCCGAGCTGTTCAAGGTGGTCTCGCCCCAGTACGCCTGCCTCGACGGGCTCGACAACGACGGTGACGGCATGGCCGACTACCCGCTTGATCCGGGCTGCGTCGCCGGCGTGTCGCCCAACGAGGCGCCGGCCTGTGACGACGGCCTCGACAACGACGGCGACGGGCAGATCGACTGGGACGGAGGCCCGGGCGGGGCCACGCCCGACGCCTCCTGCGCGGGCAAGGGCTGGCGGCTGGAAGCGCCGGTACGCGCCTGCGGCCTGGGCTTTGAGGTGGCGGCGGCCGTGGGGCTGATCGCCGGCCTGCGGTGCTGGCGTAGACGGCGCGGCTAGCCCGTTTGGGGGGCTTGACCTACGCCCCGGCCGCTTGAGAGGATGGCGGGATGGTGCTCGCCCACGCGCTGACGTCCCCCCTGGCTCGACTTCGGCGGGCCTCCATCGTGCTGGCGGTGGCCGCGTTCTTCGCCGGCTCGCCGGCATCCGCGAACAAGGGCGGCATCTACGGCTACTCGGGCAATCCGGCCACCAACGCCGGTCTGTCCTGCGACCAGTGCCACTCCGGCGGGGTGGCGCCCGCCGTGAGTCTGAGCGGACCGACGCAGGTCGATGGCGGCGAGACCGAGACCTACACCCTCACCATCTCGGGCGGACAGCAGAGTGGTTGCGGGCTCGACGTGGGCGCCAGCCTGGGAAGCCTGCTCGCGGTCGACGCCGACACCCGCGAGTGGAACGACGACATCACCCACGACCTCCCGCGTGCGGTCCTGCCGGACGGCACCTGCACGTTCACCTTCGAGTGGACGGCCCCGCTCGCCACGGGCCAGGCCACGATCTATGCGGCCGGCAACTCCGTCGATCTCGACGACACCACCGCCGGCGACCTGCCCGGCCTCGACGACCTCGTGATCGACGTCGACGGATTCGACCCCGGAGAAATCCCGCCCACGGCCGACGCGGGAGGCCCCTACACGACCGTCCTTGGCACCGCCGTCGCGTTCGACGGCACGGGCTCCTCCGACCCCGATGGCACGATCGTCGACTACGAGTGGGACTTCGGCGACGGCAACTCGGGGACCGGCGCGACGCCATCGCACACCTATGCCTCGAACGGGGACTTCGACGTCACGCTCACGGTGACCGACGACGACGACTTCGAGGGCGAGGCCACGACCACCGTGCGCGTGCGCGCGCAGCCCTCGGCCCTGGGCGCCAAGCGCATCGCGCTGGATCCGAAGCTCCGGCGGGCGACGCTGGTGACGGCGCCGCCGGGCGACCCGAGGCTGTTCGTCATCCAGCAGATCGGGGGCGGCAAAAGCAGCATCTTCGTCTTCAAGGACGGCGCGTTCCTGACGACGCCCTTCCTGGCGGTGTCCGACATCCACAACCAGGGCGAAGAGCGCGGGATGCGCGGGCTCGCCTTCGCGCCGGACTACGCGACGAGCGGACTCTTCTACATCCTCTACACGAACACCGCGCGCGACCTGGTCCTGCAGCGGGTGCAGGTCAGCGCCAACCCGGACGTCGCAGACGCGACCACGCGCGAGCTGCTCCTGACCGTGCCCAACCCCGTGGGCAGCGCCAACGTGCACTTCGGCTCGCACATCGCCTTCGGCGACGACGGGATGCTCTACCTCGCGACCGGCGACGCGGGGGTCGCCACCACCGCCCCGGACGGCACGCTGCTCAACGGCAAGATGTTGCGCCTCGACGTGAGCGGTGGCCTGGGCAGTGGCTATAGCGTTCCCGGCGACAACCCGTTCGTAGGCCCCGGCCCGCCGCTCGACGAGATCTGGTCGAGCGGGTTCCGCAACCCGTACCGCTTCGACATCGACCCGCTCACCGGCGACTTCTACGTCACCGACGTGGGCGGCGGCACCTGGGAAGAGGTGAACGTCGAGCGCTCGGACGACTTCGGGGGCCTGTTCTACGGCTGGCCGCAGATGGAGGGCGACTGGTGCCGGATCGGCCCGTGCGTAGGCGCGTTCACGATCCCGATCTACCAGTACGGCCATGCCGACGGCCACTGCGCCATCATCGGCGGCGCGGTCTACCGCGGAAGCGACCCGTCGCTGCAGGGCCGCTTCTTCTTCTCCGACTGGTGCACCTCGCGCGTCTACAGCGTGCTCTGGGACCGCGACACCGGCTTCGGCGGCGTCGTCGAGCACACGTCGGAGCTGGCGCCCGACGTCGGGGACCTTCAGGGAATCGCCCACATCGGCCGGGGCGGCTTCGGCGAACTCTACCTGCTCGATCAGGCCGACGGGGAGCTGTTCAAGATCGTCTCGCCGCAGTTCGCCTGCCTCGATGGCGAAGACAACGACGGTGACGGGGCCGCGGACTACCCGCGTGACCCGGGATGTGCAGCAGGCCCGGCCTCGACCGAAGCGCCCGAGTGCAACGACGGGATCGACAACGACGGCGACGGCGGGGTCGACTTCGACGGCGGCGGAACGGGAACGCCGGACGCCACCTGTCAGGGCCAGGGATGGCGGCGCGAGTCGACGGCGCGCCGCTGCGGCCTCGGCTTCGAGGTGGGCGCGGCACTCGGACTGGTGGGTTGGCTGCGCCTGTGGCGCAGGCGTCGCTGAGGGTCAGTCCAACCACGCGTCGCGCCCGAGCGTGAACAGGCGCGAATCGGCGCGACCGTTCACGGCACGATCTTCGGGGCAGGGTGCTTCGGCGAATCCGAAGTGGTCGAGCAGGGCCAGGCTTCCCGCGTTCTCGGGCAGGACGACGGCCTCCACGCGGCGAAGCGCCAGCGGGCCGAACCCGTAGCCGAGCACCAGACGGCCCGCGCGCGTGGCGAGGCCCCGGCGCCAATGGCGGCGACCGATCGCCACGCCGACCTCGGCCGCGCGCGCGACCGGGTCGAGCCCCACGAAGCCGATGCTCCCCACCGCCGCCGGCTCGCCCTCGGGCACGATCGCCCAGCGCAACCCCGTGCACGTGCGAAAGGCCGCGCGGTGATGGGCTAGCCCTTCGGCAGCTACGCGATCGGGGTCTTCGATGGGATCGCCGGCCAGGCTGGCGGCGGCGGTGTCCGAGAGGCGCTCGACCCAACGCGGCAGGTCGACCTCCGAAAGGGCGCGCAGGAGCAGCCCCTCACCGCGAAGTTCGGGGAAGGCCTCCGGGAACGGCGCATAGCGCTCGGCAGTCGTCGCAGGGCGCACCGACTGGAGATCCAGACGCATCACCTGGGACCGCAGGTCCGAGCCTTCGCGCAGCGCACCGGGCCCGCCCCTCGCCACGAACCCCGCGCGCTCGTACAACCGACGCGCCGGCCCGTTGTCACAGGCGACCTCCAGTTCGAGCCAACCCCGCTCGGTGCGTGCCGCCCAGGACACCACCGCATCGAGCAGCGCCCGCCCGATGCCGCCCTGGCGGGCCTCGGGCGCGACCCACATCTGGAAGACGTGGATCCCCTCGTCATCGTCCTCGTCGAAACGGCCCCACGCGAGCCCGACCGGGGCTCTCCTTTGGATCGCCACCACCGGGCAGTCCCCTACCGAGGCGACGCCTGCCGCGAGCCGCTCGCGCCAGTGCGCTTCGGGTCGGCCGTCCTCGTGAGCCAGGGTGCTGCCGAAGGCGTCGGGTGACTCGGCGAGGGCGCCCAACCGCAGGTCACGGTAGACCCGCCACTCGTCTGCACGAAATCGTCGGACGATGGCACCGGACATGGCACGCGGTCCCGCATGCCTAACGAAACTGCTCGGGACGCCGGGAGCAGAAGAGCTGCGTGGCCGCCGTAGCCAGGAGTTTTCGGTCGGGCGACCAGAGCTGACCCTGCGCAGCGATCCAGCCGTTCTCGGCGAGGTCGGCGCGTCCCACGCTGAACAGCCACGGGTGCGGCCGGGTGTCGCGGTGGAACCTCACGTACAGGTCGAGGTTCGGCGCGATCCACGGCGACGCCTCCGGGCTCGGATGCGCGCGATAGGTGGCGGGCCACGTGAAGGTGTCGAGCAGGACCAGTGCCCGGGCCGCGTCGACGAAGGCGTCGTCGTGGCGCTCGACCGGTCGGAACCGAAAGAAGCCGCGCAGCTCGGGATCGCTGGGCGCGTGGTCGCCCTCGGGCAACCAGTTGGCCGGGCGCTGTTCGAAGTGGGCGAACGGACCGAACGGCTTTCGGTCCGGCATGAGCTTCTCCATGGGCTCGAGCGTCTCGGGGTCGGGGATCTCCGGCACCGGCACGTGGTCGTGCACCATGGCCTCGTGCCCGTCGGCGGCCCACACCTGGGCGGTGAGGATCGCGCGACCCTCCTGGGTCATCTCCACGCGCAGCGCTTCGCTCCGGCGACCGGCGCGAAGGCTCTCGACCGAGAGTTCGACGTCGTCGAAGCCGCCCACGCGCAGGTACTGGCACGAGAAGCTCACCGGGCGCGCGAAGTTCGTCGCGGCGCCGGCCGCGCGAAGCGCGATGGCGGACACGTAGCCGCCCGCGGGCCCCCAGAGCCGCCAGGCCTCACTGAGGCGGGCCCGGTAACGACCCGGTCCAAGGGGTTCGAGGGCCGTGTCGTCGACGAAGCCCGGCATGGGATCTCCTGGTGGGGCAAGGGCGCGAGCCGCCCGCGCTAGAAGCCGGCGAAGCGAAGCGTGCGTTCCGTGATGCGCTCGAGGTCTCGCGGTCGACCCACGAAGGCGCAGTAGGCGATGTGGTCGAGGCCGATGTGCACCAGGCAGCAGCACAGACGCGCGTCGAACTCGGAGCGCGACATGCCCTGGGCCACCACGTGATCCCGGGCCGCGGCGACGACCCCTGCCTGCTCGATGGCCGGGTGCCACGGCTCCCAGAACCCGAGCCACGCCACATCGTAGAGGAAGTCGCCCTGGATCGAGCAGCCCCAGTCGAACACCCCTTCGAGTCGGCCGTCTCGAACGAACGCGTTGCGGTTGATGAGGTCGGCGTGGACCACCGAAGGGGCGATGTCGATCGGGCTGGCCAGTTCGGCCAGGCGCGCGTGACAGCGGTCGAAGGGCGCTTCGCCCACCGACGAAGCCCGCAGCCGCGCGCGCCAGCCGTGGGTGCGCCGGCCGGGCAGGTCCTCTGCGCCGGCCAACAGGTGCGCAGCCCAGGTCGCATGGGGCGCGCCTTCGTGCCAGTCGCCGAAGCCCGTGCCCGCCGGCGCCGGCAGCGCGCGCAACGCATCGAGCGCCGCCAGCAGGTCCGGCAGCAGCGCGCGCCAGCCCGCAGCATCGAGCTCTTCGAGCGGCTCGCCGAAGACCCGCTCGGAGATCGCGAACGATCCGCCAGGCGGGCCGTCCACGTCCGCCACCTCGAACACCGCGGGCACCGGCAGCGCGGCGCTCGCAAAGCCCGCCGCCCGGGCATCCTTGTCGAAGTCGCTGCGATGCCGGCCGAAACGGATCACCCGCTCGCGCCCGCCGTCGCGATACCCGAAGCAGCGCGACCACGCGCCCTCCCCCACCAGCTCGACCGGCCCCGGGTCGCGACCGAGGTGCGTGCGGAGGAACGCGCGGGCGCCATCGCGGTCGATCGCGACCGGCTCCGCCATGGCCGGGACTCTAGTCCACCTGCGAATCGAAGAACGCGTCGAGGGGCTGGCCGGCGACCTGGGCGACGTGTTCGCGGAAGCGGTCGAGGCTGAGCCGCTCGGGGTCGCTGGCGACCGCGCGGACCACGTCGTCGAGGCTCGCGCGGCCTTCGGTGACCTTGCGGATCCTGCGGTCGAGGGTCGCCAGGGTCGTGACGGCCCGCGCGGTGACGGCGCCCTTGGCGTGGGGCACGAGCAGGGTCTCGGCCGTGGCGCCGCGCTTGGCCAGGGCCGCGCGGGTGGCCTCGGCGCGCTCGGGCGAGATGGTGCCCGAGCGTGCGAGCAGCTCGATCGAGTAGTACTCGGCCAGTCCCTCGACGATCCAATCGCCCTTGGGCCCGGACGACGCCCGCATCGCCACGTGCATGAGCTCGTGGAGGAGCGGGCTCGTCCCGTCGTCGTCGATCAACGGGCGCTCGGCATGCAGGTAGAGCGAGCCGGGCCCCGAGAGGCCCCCGCGCCACATGGGATCCTCGGCGCTCACCACCAGCAGGCGCTCGGGCGGTCGATCCAGGATCTTCACGAGCTCGGGAAGCGCCCAGCGAAGCAGTGCCACGCGGTCCTGGGGACGCGCGTCGTGCTGCTGCGGCGCCGCCACGGCGACCTGCACGCCGGCGATGGGCTCGGACACGACGTCGATCTCGCCCGCGAGCATCCACCCGCGAGGCGTCTCGACGCCCCGGCCCGGCTGGTCGAGATCGAAGCGCATGGCGCCCTTGCGCACGAAGGGCGTCACCACCCGCCAGTCGCTGGGCAAGCGAAACCGAACGCTGCCCTCGGCCCGCACGCCGCTCCGGCGCGACGTCCGGATCGGGGGCAGCACGTCGGAGCCCCGAAACAGCGCCCAGCTTCGGGTGCAGCGCGCGTCGTAGGCGGCCTGGCCGCGCAACGTGTCGAGCAGCGCCACGAAGCGCAGGCTCCCGCCCTGCTTCGGCACGGCCCAATCGAGGTTCGCCACGCCGGCCTCGTCGCGCTCGGCGGCCGTCGTGACCTCGACGCCGGGCCCCTCGAACGCCGAGAAGCGGGTGGGGTCGAAGTCGAAGTGCACGCGTTCGAGGCCACCCCGCTGTTGGACCACCTCCATCGTCACGTGGGCGGATCGCTCGGTCGGGACCACGCGGATCTCGTACGCGATCTTCACCGGCTCGGGCGGCGGTTCGGCAGGCGCGCGCACCGAGAGGCCCGCGCCGATCAGCGCGAACACGACCCAGACGAACCGAAGGCGGCCTCGCTTCAATGCGCGGCGGCCAGCTGCCGGCCGAGCTCGACACGTCGCTCGGCGGGTAGGTCGGGCTTCGCCACACGGGCCGCGCGCGTGAGCCGCGGCTGCAGGCCCCCGGCGTTGGCGAGCTGGATCGAAAGCCCGGGGCGGGCGTTCAGCTCGAGCACCACGGGCCCGCGCTGGGCGTCGATCACCAGATCGACCCCGATGTACCCCAGGCCCGTGCAGTCCGCGGCGCGCACGGCCTGGAGCATCGCATGCCCGAACTGTGGAAGTTCGTGGCCGAGCACCTTGGCGCCCGTGTCGGGGTGGCGTTCGATCGCGCGGTCGCGCCAGATGGCGGCACACAGTCGGCCGCTCGCCAGGTCGACCCCTGCGCCGATGGCCCCCTGGTGCAGGTTGGCCCGGCCCCGCGAGCGGTGCGTGGGCAGCCGAACCATCGCCATCACGGGGACACCCCGGTAGACGAGCACCCGCACGTCGGGCACACCGTCGTGGCAGAGCTCGGCCAGGTCGGGGTGCACGCCCAGGCGCTCCTCGAACAGCGCCGCGTCCTCCTGCCCACCGAGCGAGTAGAGACCCGAGAGGATCTCCGAGACCCGGTGGCGCAGGTCGCGCGGCGCGAGCGTGCGCCCGCCGGAGACCACGAAGTCGTCGCCACGCCGGCCGTGCACCACGAGAATGCCGTTGCCCTGCGCACCCCGAGCGGGCTTCACCACGAAGTCGCGCTGTCGGGCCAGCCGCTCACCCAGACCCGCGAGCTCGTGGTGCGCGCGCACCACCCCCAACTGCGCGGGGGCGGCCACCCCGGCCGCGAGGCAGAGGGCCTTGCTGTGGATCTTGTCGTCCACCGCCGGCAGCAGGCGCCGCGGGTTCAACCGCTGGACGAGCTCGCGGTTGCGGTGGTTCATTCCGACGATGCCGGCCTTTCGCAGGCGCCGTGCGATCACGATGCCTCCGACTGCGCTTGCAGGCCGCGAAACCGAACCAGGTCGGAGAGGCGGTAGCCGGTGTAGCCGCCGATGGCGACGTGGATGCCCATCACCACCAGGATCAGTTCGGGATAGCCCAGCAGCACCTCGCCGAGGCCGGGCACCAGAAACACCGGGTAGGCGGCCAGGGCGATCAGGCAGGTCGATGCCGCCCGGCGCAGTGCTTCGGCGCCGCCCTCTTCGACCATCACGATCGAGAAGCGCTCGACCAGCATGGTGAGGATCACGATCGGAAACACGATGCCCAGCTCGAAGGCCGGGCGTTCGGCGGCGCGGCCCAACAGCCCGAAGGCCGCCACGCAGAGAACGACCACACAGAGCAGGATGCCGAGCCGCGGCACCAGCAGCAGGCGCAGCCGCTCGAGCACCAGACGCCCGCCGATGCCGATGGCCAGCACGCTCACGATGAGGGCGAGCCCCTGCCACAATCCGGTTGCGACCAGGGCGAGCGCCAGCAGTACCGGCATGAACGTGCCGAAGCTGCGAATGCCCACCAGATTGCGCAGCGCCGAGACCACCAGCGTCGCCACGCAGAGCACCAGCAGGATGCGCAGCCCGCGCTGCATCGGCACCGACACCCGGTGCAGCGAGACCGCGCGCAGCAGCGGCTCCGGGGGTTCCATCAGACTCACCAGCTCGTCGCGCGAGAGCGGCTCGCGAAGGGCCGTCCAGGTGTGGGCGGCCGAGCGCACGCCCGCCGTCTGGACGATGGGCCCCTCGTCCACCGCCACCACCAGGGTGTTCTCCGGAACGGCGCCGAAGAAGCCCTCGCTGGCCGAGATCGGCACCCACGCACCGTTGACGTAGACCTCGCAGAAGCGCATCGCGCGCGGATCGGGTTCGCGAAGCGCGAGGGCGCGGACCAGCCGGGTGGGGATGCCCGACCCGCGCAACATCGCCGCCAGCAACCGCTCGCGCCCGTCGGCATTGCCGGCCCGCTGTGCCAGGGCGAGCAGCGGGTCGGGGCCGGCGGTCGGCTCGGCCGCGATCTCGTGCAGGACGTAGGCGTAGATCGCGCGGATCCGTCCGCCCAGGTCTTCGGGCGACGGCAGATCGAGCGACTTCAGCGTCTCGCGGATCTCGGTCGCGTGCGCCGGCACCGCGATCGTGGCCCGGGTGTGCGCCTCGCGCAGCGCGCGCGAGGGCCGGGCATAGGGTGGGCCCGGCAGGGGCTGCTCGATGGGCAGGAGCTTCGCGTGGAACACGTAGAGCACCTGGTGCAGGTCTTCGATGAACCCGGTCCAGACGGCGACGCGCGCGGCGGACTCTCGGTCGCGCTCGGGGTCGCCCTCCCGCACGTCGAGCGTCATGCGGTCGGAGGCGAAGTGTTCGCCGAAGATCTGCTGACCCGGCCCATCGTCAGGCAGTGCCGTGCGGACGCTCGCATCGGTGCCCTGGCCGCGCACGGACACGTCGAGCTGCACCTTCCACACGCCCTGGTCGCGCTCGGGCAGGACGGGCATGCCGAGGCCCCAGACCTTCCACGCGAACAGCAGCAGGCCCAGGGCGCACAGGCCTCCCGCCGTCGCCACGACTCCGCGGTCCACCCCCGCTGGCCTCCTCGTGCGGTCCCCGCGGCGTGGCCGGATCGGGGCGCGTGGTGCGAGGCGCGGACTCCGGTGGCCCGGGGCGCTCGCGGCCCTTCAGAATAGCCACCGCGCAAGGTAGGCCAGTGAAGATCCCCGCGGGGAACCCGTTGGTGACCGTCCTCCGTCGGGAGCGCCCGGGCCGCTGCCGGTCACCTACCGAGGGACGCTCCGGGAACCGTGTGCTTTACTCTGCCGCTTGCCTTCGGGCCGACGGGCGGGCCTTGGGTTCCCTCCGCTTGCGGCCGAGAAGAAGCGCAGCATGTACCGCGACCTCAAGGTGTTGGCGATGGCCCCCTGCTTCAACGAGGAGCAGAAGATCGGGGAGGTCGTGAAGCGGGTTCCGCGCCCGCTGGTGGACGAGATGCTCGTCGTGGACGACGGCTCCACCGACCGCTCAGCCGAGGTGGCCCGGGAGCTGGGCGCGACCGTGCTCGAGCTGGGCCGGACGATCGGCGTGGGTGCCGCGATCCGTGCCGGCTACGAGGCCGCGGTCAAGGGCGGCTTCGACGTGGCGGTGGTGATGGCCGGCAACAACAAGGACTCGCCCGAAGAGATCCCGCTGCTGCTCGACCCGATCGCCGACGGCGAGGCCGACTTCGTGCAGGGCAGCCGCTTCCTCAAGCAGAATGCGCACTTCGGTGAGATGCCCTTCTACCGCAAGGTCGCCACGCGCCTGCACCCGCTGCTCTTCTCGCTGGTGGCGGGCAAGCGGGTCACCGAGTCGACCAACGGGTTTCGCGCCGTCCACCGCCGCGTGCTCGAAGACCCGGGCATCGACCTCGACCAGCGCTGGCTCGACGAGTATGAGCTCGAGCCGTACCTCTACATCCGCACGATTCGCACGGGACATCGCACGGCCGAAGTCCCGGTTTCCAAGGTCTATCCGCCCAAGGCGCTCGGCCAGACCAAGATGAAGCCCCTGGTGGGGTGGTGGTCGATCCTGCGACCCCTGGTCTACCTGGGCCTCGGCATCAAGAAGTGAGGCACGCATGCTGAAAGTCGGAGTGATCGGTGCTGGGCACTGGGGCCCCAACCTGATCAACAACTTCCACAACCACCAGAAGAGCGAAGTCGCGTGGGTGATCGACCGCGATCCGGCGCGGCTCGAGCGCGTGCAGCTGCGCTTCCCCGACATCAAGGTGGATGCCGAGGCCGAGACCGCCATCGGCGACGCCGACGTGGACGCGGTGGTGATCGCGACGCCCACGAGCACGCATCACCCGCTGGTGCGCGCCGCACTCGAGGCGGGCAAGCACGTGATGGTCGAGAAGCCCATCACCGACGCCGTGGACACCGCGAACGAGCTGGTCGCACTCGCCGAGAAGGCCGGCCGCGTGCTCATGGTCGGCCACGTGTTCGTCTACAACGCCGCCGTTCAGCGCGTGAAGCAGTATCTCGACGACGATGCGCTGGGCCGCATGTACTACATCTCGATGGTGCGCACGAACCTGGGTCCGATTCGCGTCGACGTGAACTCGGCCTGGGACCTGGCGTCGCACGACATCTCGATCGCCAACTACTGGCTCGACGCCGAGCCGGTCTCGGTCTCGGGCATCGGCGGCGCCTGGATCAACCCGGGCATCGAAGACGCGGTGTTCGCGACGCTGCGCTACCCGAACGACGTGCTGGTCAACATGCACGTCTCGTGGCTGAACCCGCGCAAGAACCGCGACATCACGCTGGTGGGCGAGCGGCGCATGCTCACCTTCGACGACATGAGCATCTCCGAGCCGATCCGCGTCTACGACAAGCAGGTGGCCGAGCAGACCACCAGCCCCGACTTCGTGGACTCGTTCGCGAGCTTCCGGATGAGCGTTCGCGACGGCGACATCGCGATTCCCAAGGTCGCCTCGGGCGAGCCCCTGCGCAGCGAGTGCGAGCACTTCGTGGACTGCGTGCTCTCGGGCAATGCCCCCCTCACGGGCGGGCGCGAGGGCACCGCCGTGGTGCGCGCCCTCGAAGCGATTTCGCGGTCGGTCGCGAACGGCGGCCGCGAAGAGGCGGTGACGGGCTGATGGCGATTCCCCTGGTCGATCTCAAGTGGCAGCACCTCCAGGTCGAGGCCGAGGTACGCGAGGGCTTCGACGCCGTGCTCGAACGCACCGCGTTCATCCTGGGCCCGGCGGTCTCGGACTTCGAGGCCGAGTACGCGGCCTTCAGCGGTGCCAAGCACTGCATCGGAGTCGCCAACGGCACCGACGCCCTCGAGCTGCTGGTGCGGGCCGTGGGCATCGGCCCCGGCGACGAAGTGATCCTGCCGGCGAACACGTTCATCGCCACGGCGCTGGGCGTGGCGCGGGCGGGGGCCACGCCGGTGCTGGTGGACTCGGACCCGGTGCACCACCTGATCGACGTGGACCAGGTCAAGGGCGCCATCGGCGCGCGCACCAAGGCGATCATGCCGGTGCACCTCTACGGCCAGTGCGCCCCGACCGAGGCCCTCGAGCCCCTCGTTCGCGACGCCGGCATCCCGATTCTCGAGGACGCGGCCCAGTCCCAGGGGGCCAAGCGAAACGGCGCCGTTTCGGGCACGCTCGGACTCGGGTCGGCGACCAGCTTCTACCCGGGCAAGAACCTCGGCGCCTACGGCGACGCAGGCGGCGTGGTGACCAACGACGACGCGCTGGCCGACCAGGTGCGCAAGCTCCGCAACTACGGCAGCGAGGTCAAGTACCACCACCCCGAGACCGGCTTCAATTCGCGCCTCGACACGCTCCAGGCCGTGGTGCTGTCGGCCAAGCTGCGCCGGCTCGCCGAGTGGAACCAGATGCGTCGCGACGCGGCAGCGCGCTACCAGGCGCTGCTCGGCGACCTCGCTGGCATCACGCTGCCCGGAACGCTCGCCGGCAACGAGCACGTCTGGCACCTGTACGTGGTGCGTGTTCCGGAGCGCGACCGCGTGCTGAAGGCGCTGAACGACGCGGGCGTGGGTGCGGGCATCCACTACCCGGTGCCGGTCCATCTCCAGGGCGCCTTCGCGCACCTGGGCCACGGCCCGGGCGACTTCCCCGTGGCCGAGCGCGCAGCCGACGAGATCCTCTCGCTGCCGCTCTCTCCGGGAATCACCGAAGCCCAGCAGGAAGAGGTCGCGAAGGCCCTGCGCGCGGCGCTCTAACCGGCGTCGGGCACGGGCCTGGGCGCGCGGGCCCGGTAGACCGAGAGCGTCTCGCCGCCACCGCCAGGCTGGTGGACCACCTGCTCGACCTCGGCCATTCGCTCGAGCGCCACCAGGAAGGCGCGGTTGGCGTCGGTATCGGTCTGCAAGAGCGGCGTGCCGGGCCGGTCGACGAAGGCGCACCAGATCTCGCCGTATCGCGCGAGCAGCGCCTCGGTCTCGCGCGGACCGAGACGCTTGCGGTAGACGATGGCACGCCCGCCGCGCAGGCGGTTCACGTACTTGCGCGTGGTCATGTCGTTGATCACGAGCACGGCACCCTCGGGCGTCGCCTCGTAGATGGCGCGTTGGGTCGCCTCCTGGTCGTGGGTGTAGCGATCGATCGCCGGGTGCACCGCGAAGGCGAGCAGGCCCACGCCGACGGCCCACGCGGTGACGACGCCGCGCAGCGCCGGCCGATCGTTCCATGCGTCGGCGAACCAGCGCGTGAAGCTCTCCGAGGCTGCAAACACCACCAGCGGCACCAGCGGCAGCACGTAGCGCGGGCCCAGCACCAGCTGCTTCAAGAGCCCGCTCTCGGCGCCGGTGTAGCCGTAGAAGAGATACAGCGAGAGGTAGATGCCGAGCGTCGCCAACACCTCGGGCCGTCGCTCCCCGCGGTAGGCGAAGGCGCCGATGGCACCGGCCGGCACATAGATCAGCAGCGCGAGCCCGTAGATCGGGGCGTTGCTCAGCAGGTTCGCCAACCCGAATGCGGGCCCGTGTTGGAACACGAACATCGGGTCGCCGAACACCCACCAGGTGCCGAGCGGCCGCAGCGCCGACCCCGCGAGTCCGCCCAGGATGAGGCGCCACAGGCCTGGCTCGCGGCGCACCAGCGCCCCGAAGAAGAGCGGCGCGAACACCAACACGTTGGTCTCTCGAACCGAGAGCGAGAGGCCCGCGACGAACCCGCTGGCGATCCAGCGCCCTGGGCGCTCGGCCCCGCCCGTGAAGAACAGCCAGAGTCCGACGGCGGCCAGGGCCGTACTCGGGAGGTCGCTCATGGCGATCCGGCCGAAGATCAGCGCCGAGGGGTAGGCCAGGAGCATCAACGCGAACCAGGGCGAGCGACCGGCAGAACGCAGCCAGAAGGCCAGGGCCAGCACCGCGATCAGCAGGGCCGCCACCGGGGCGAGCCGCCCACCGCTCCAACCCAGCGCCGCCACGGCGGGCAGCATGAACGTGGCGGTGCCGGGCAGGTAGACCGCCGGCCGATCACAGCTCTCGACGCCGGTCAGGGCATCGACCTGGGCGACGCAGCGGTCGCCGGCGGCGAGCATCGTCGCCTGCTCCAGGTACTTGACCTCGTCGCGGACCGCCGGAACGGTGGGCCAGAACAGGACGAAGCCCACCAGGTAGGCGAGCAGGGCGAGCGCGACGGTCCGCATGGGCGGCAATCCTAGCGGCCGATCCGCCGGCCGAGTCGAGCGGTTTCCACCCCGGCGCGCCCGGATTTCGCGGCGAGGTCCGTTCCCAGGTGGTGGGCCCCGTGGGGCCAGCCCAGCGGTCCAGCCGGACGCGCGGAGCGTGGTCGAATCGCTGCGCGCGGAGAGCGGTCAAGCGGCCGCCCCGGCCTTTCGATACTGTGCCCTGTCTCTCGTGCGACCCCAGCCATGGCGAACCTGATCCTCAAGGCCCTGCTCTTCATGTCGGTCGCCACCCTGACCGAGTCGCAGCTCGGGGTGAGCCTCGGGCCGATCCAGATCTCCATGAACAAGGCCGCCACCGCCGGCCTGCTGGCCTGGGTGGGCGTGCTCGCGCTGCTGTCGCCGAGCGGCGCCGGGATCCCCAAGCACACGAAGAACTACTGGATCCTGTTCTTCGGTGCGGCGCTGATCCCGGCCAGCGTCACCAGCCTGATGCTGGGCCGTCCGCTCCCCTCGCTCATCAACGGTCTGATCCAGCCGATCTCGCTGATCCTGTTCTACTTCGTGCTGATCTACACGATCCGCAAGGAGTCGGACCTGCGCCTGGTCACCTGGGCCCTGGTGCTCGGCCTCGGCGTCGCCGCATTCACCTCGCTGGTCGGCATCGGGCGCGTGAACGAGACCAGCTACTACGGCCGTGCGGGCGGCCTGGGCGGCAACCCGAACCTGCTGGCCGTGAACTGCGTGATGGGCATCGGCATGATGCTGCCCTTGCTGCTCGAGTCGCGGGGCAAGAACCTCACGCGGCTGGTGCTGCTGGGGCTCGCCGTGGTGATGCTCCTCGCCATCGTGCAGACGGTCTCGCGCGCCGGGTTCCTGGTGCTGATGGTGCTGGGTGGCTTCATCCTGGTGCGCTCCCGGCGCCTCGACCTGATTGCCTGGGCGATCCCCGTCGCCTTGATCGCCGTGATCGGGTTCCTGTTCTTCGCGCCCGAGACCTACTTCCAACGCATGTCCACCATCGGCAGCGAGGCCGCCGACCTGGCCTCGCTGTCCACCGAGAACCCGCGCATTCATGGCTGGTACTGGGCACTGCGCGCCTTCCAGGCCTACCCGTTCACGGGCGTGGGCCTCGGCACCTTCCACACCTTCGTGATGCTCGAGTCCCACGACACGACGACCAGTCCGCACAGCACCTACTTCCAGGTGCTGGCCCACATGGGCCTCGTGGGCATGATCCCGTACATGGCGATGCTGGTGCTGAGCTGGTTCGACATGAGCGTGCCGCGCCGCATCCGGCGACGGCTCGGAGACCGCGCCACGCCCACGCTGATCCGGCTGGAGAACTGGGCGCTCTACTACCAGGCCTGCTTCCTGGTCTGGCTCGTCGCCGGGCTGGTCTCGCCCTTCGCCCTCGACAAGGGCCCGTGGTTCCTGATGGCCATCGCCACGATCCTGCGGCAGATGGCGCGCAACGAGGCGCGCGTGGTCGAAGAAGAGGACGAACCCGCCACGTTCACCACCGAACGGAGCGAGGTGCCAGCCACCACCAGCTTCGCGCCAGGCTAGTCCGGCGTTCGCGCGCGCCTAGCCCGATCGCCCCGTGATCCGGTAGTAGGCGATCCCCAGCATCTCGTGCCAGACGCGGTGGGTGGCCAGCAGGTTGCTCGCCGACGGGACGAACGCCTTGCGCAGCGGGGCATAGTACTCGGACTGGTGGTCGACGGCGTGGAAGTGCGGCGTGCGATCGTGCTTGGCGAATGCGCGCTTGGCACGGGGCACGTGCAGCGCGCTCGTCACCACCACGAGCCTCTCCCAGCCGTGCTCACGCGCAAGGGACACGACCGCGGCGGCATTCTCGGCGGTATTGCGCGACCGGGGCTCCACCACCACCTGCTCGGGCGGAGTGCCCTCGGCGATCAGCCATCGCGCCAGGCGGCGCGCCTCCGAATCGCCATCCCCCGCATCGCGCCCTCCTCCCGAGAGCACCAGCCGCGGCGCGACGCCGAGCCGCAGCAGCCTCCGGGCCTCCAGCAGGCGATCGACGGCATCCTGCCACTCGAACCGATCGTCGGGCGTGCCCGGCGCGGGCCGGCTGCTGATGCCCCCGAGCATCACGATCGCATCCGCCTGCGGAAGCTTCGCGGCCGGCAGGGCCACGGCCCCGGACTCCCACCAACGTACCAGGGCGTTGCTTGCCCACTGCGTGCTGCACGCCCAGAGCAACGCCAGGCAGAGCAGCAGGCCGCGGCGGCGCCAACGGCCGCGCACGGTGAACGACAGCAGGACGGCACCCACGAGGCAGAGCGGCAACGGAGAGATCCAGGGCGCGACGATGTCCGAGAGCACTTTGGGAACCGTCCTCGCCTTCGCCGCACCGCCAGGAGACGCCGCCTCTGGGCGATCGCTGCGGCCGTTCGATACCCTCGGCGCCCCAGAGCAGCGGCGCGTCCAATCTACCGCGCTCCGAGACCCTGGGCCCGAGCAGTCTTTCCCATGTGTGGCATCTGCGGCTTCTTCGACCCCGACGCGTCCGGCGGCGCGCGTGTGCTCGAAGCCATGGTGGCCACCCTCGCCCATCGCGGTCCCGACGACCGCGGCACCGAGTTCGACGGGCCCGCCCACCTCGGCCACACGCGCCTGTCGATCATCGATCTGTCTGCGGCGGGCCATCAGCCGATGTCGCTTCCCGACGGCTCACTGCGTCTCAGCTACAACGGCGAGATCTACAACTTCCAGGAGCTTCGGGCCGAGCTCGAGGCGCTGGGGCATGCGTTTCGCGGACACTCGGACACCGAGGTCGTCCTGCACGCCTTCGCCGAGTGGGGCGAGGACTGCTTCGCGCGCCTGAACGGCATGTTCGCGATGGCGCTCTACGAGCCCGCGACCCGCGTGCTCCGGCTGGTCCGCGACCCCCTCGGCATCAAGCCCCTGCACTACTGGACCGACGGCACCCGCCTGGTCTTCGGTTCGGAGATCAAGGCGCTGCTCGCGCACCCGGCCGTGCCGAACCGCCTGCACCCGCCTGCCCTGCACGAGTACCTGTACTTCGGCAACGCCATGCAGGAGGAGACCTTCTTCGAGGGCATCCACCGCGTGATGCCGGGCACCCTCGTCCGCTTCGGGCCCGGCGGGCTCGAGCCCAAGCGCTACTGGGACCTCGCGAGCTTCGCGCCGCCGGAGGGTGACGTGGATGCGCTCGCTCACGGCGTCCGCGAGCGCCTGGACGCCGCGGTGCGCCGCCACCTGGTGGCGGACGTGCCGGTCGGGGTCTTCCTGAGCGGCGGGGTCGACTCGTCGGCGATCGCGACCCTCGCCTCGCGGCACGTCGACGGGCTGCGCACCTATACCGCGGCATTCGAACAGGGCGCCGACGTGGACGAACGCCCGCGCGCACGACGGCTGGCCGAGAGCCTGGGGACCGATCACCGAGAGCTGTTCGTGCGTACGGGAAACGTGCTGTCGGTCATCGAGACCCTGGTGCGCGCCCACGACGAACCGTTCGCCGACGCGGCCAACATCCCGCTCTACCTGCTGTGCGGCGCCCTGCGCGACGAGGGCATCAAGGTCGTGCTGCAGGGCGACGGCGGCGACGAGATCTTCGCCGGCTACCGGCGCTACAACGTGCTCGCCCACGCGGGCCTCTGGCGGGCCGTGGCGCCCCTGGCCCGCCGCGTGCTGGCCCTGGCGCCCGAACGTCCGCAGGTGCATCGCCTGCTGCGCTTCCTGCGCGCCGCCGGCGAGCGCGACCCGGCCCTGCGCATGGCCTATCTGCTCACCCTGGAGAGCCCGGACCTGCCGCCGACCCGGGTGTTCACCGAAGAGGCCCGGGCGCTGCTGCGTCCCAGCGACCCGTTCCGCGCCTACCGCCGCGCGGATGCCGAGCTGCCGCCGGGCGACCCGGTGGATCGCATGCTCGCCACCGACTGCCGCATCCTGCTTCCGGACACCTTCCTCACCAAGGTGGACCGGCCGACCATGGCCCAGAGCGTGGAGGTCCGGGTGCCGTTCCTCGACCGCGAACTGGTGGAGTACGCCGCGCCGATCCCCGCACGGCACAAGGTGCGACGGCTGGAGAAGAAGTACCTGCTGCGCCGGGCCCTGCGAGGGCTGGTGCCGGACGAGATCCTCGACGGTCAGAAACACGGGCTCGACGTGCCGTACGAGCGCTGGCTGCGGGGTGACCTGCGCGAGCCCCTGCGCGAGGTGCTTCTCGAACCCGGCGGAGGGCTCGGGGACCTGCTCGATCGGGCCGCTGCGGAGAAGACCATCGCAGAGCACGCGGCGGGCGAGCGCGACCACGGCTTCCTGCTCTACAAGCTGCTCAACCTGGGGCTCTGGCAGCGCGCCTATCGCCCGACCATCTGATCGCGCGGCGCCCGCGCCTCACTCGGTGATGTAGCCGAGTTCCTTCAGACGCTCGTAGGTGTCCGCGTCGAGTTTCGTATCGCGGTCTCCGCGGTCGAGGCGCATGGCCTCGTCCAGGCGTGCCCGGAACTGGCGCGCCACGTCGTCGCGGTCTTCGACCACGTTGCGCGTCTCGCCCGGGTCGGCGCGCAGGTCGAAGAGTTCTTCGGACTGCTCCTCGGGGCTGGTGTGCAGCTTCCAGTCGGCCGAGCGCAAGGAGAACCAGGTCGGGTGGCCGTAGGCCGTGGTCTGGCCGAAGGCCTCCCCGTCGTCCACGTCCGCCACCTGGCCGCGCAGAAGCGACGCGAGCGAACGGCCCCGGTAGCTCTCCGGGACGGCGAGGCCCACGAGATCGAGCAGCGTGGGCGCGATGTCGACGGTCTCCACCACCCGGTGGGACGACCCCACGGGCTCGACGCGGCCCGGCCCCCAGAACACCAGCGGGACCCGCAGCGCCTGGTCGTACAAGGTGAGACCGTGACCGTACTCGGGGCGCGGGTTCGGCTCGCGGAAGGCCTCGCCATGGTCCGACGTCACCACCACGACCGCGTCGTCGAGCAGGCCGCGTTCGCGCAGCGCCCCCAGCGCGTCGCCCATGCGGTGGTCGGTGTAGGTGATCTCGGCGTTGTAGAGCGCGATTTCCCGTTCGGTCTCGTTCTGGCCCTCTTCGAGGTAGAGCTCGCGGTAGCCCTCTTCGGGCTCGAACGGTCCGTGCGCATCGAAGTAGTGCAGCCACAGGAAGAAGGGCTGCTCGGGTCGGTCCTCGAGCCAGGCGCGGAAGCGCGCGTTCACCACCGGCGCGGGGATCGTGTTGCCCGAGACGCGGTCGAAGATGCGATACAGGAAGAGCCCCTCGGCCGCGGGGTCCGAGGCCAGCGGCATCCAGGGATTCAGCGAGTCGCTGTAGACGTCGAAGCCGGGTCCGAGCCCGGTGACGTTCGACTTGGTCGTATAGCCGGAGATGAAGGCCGCCGTGTGGTAGCCCGCACCGCGCAACACCTCGGCCATCGAGTCGAACCCGGGCCGCATGGGCACGCCGTTGCGCGCGCCGTGGTCGTAGGGATAGACCGAAGTGAACATCGATACGTGCGACGGCGTGGTGTGGGGCGACGTGCTGAAGGCCTGCTCGAACCACGCACCTTCAGCGGCGAGTGCGTCCATCGTCGGGGTCGCGATCCGACCCTCGGTGGAGAAACCCACGTGGTCCGCGCGGAGGGTGTCGATGGTGACCAGCACCAGGTTCGGCGACCCGGCGGCGGCCTGGCCCGAAGCGACCGCTCGCGTGGCGACCGGCTCGTGGGATGCGTAGGCAAACGCCACCAGCGCAGCCGGCAACACCGCCGCTGCGGCGAGCCAGACGAGGGTCCCGCGCCGCAACACCGCACGGAGCAACAGGGTGAAGACGCCGAACGCCGCCCACACGCTCAGCCCGAGGGCCGCGGTCTTCAACAACGACGCGGGAGCCAGGGGCGATTGCACCAGCCGCATGTTGAGCCAGACGGCGGCGCCGCTCGCGGCGAGCCCGCCACCGGCCAGGAACAGACCGAGGCAGGTCGCCCCGGTGCCCGTCGCGCGCCGGAGGCGACCGGCCAGCACGAGTCCTGCGAAGACGCCCACCAGGACCCCCACCAGCGCATAGGTACCCAGTGCCACCGCCACGAAGCGGCCCAGGTCCGGCGGCGGAGCGAGGGAGGGAATCCGCCACGTGGCGCCCACGCCGGGCTGGAAGGTGATCCAGGCCACCTCGATGGCGCCCCAGAGCAGCCCCCCGCTCAGGGCGCCCAGGACGAACGCCAGTACCCGGCCCACGGCAATCTCCCGATCCGGCTCGCCGCGGTGAGCGGCGGCGCGCAGCGTTCATACAGCTCGGCCTCGGGGGTGGAGGCCGGAGCGCGAAGGATCGGCGTGCACGCCGGGCTTGGCAAGCGCCCCGGGGTCGGTCGCGAGTCCTCCGTCGGCGCCAGCCCTTCTTGCCGGCCCGTTGCCGGTGCCTGCGACCCGCCGGCACGGGCTGCCGGCGCCAACGCGAGCGACCCGCTGGCAGCGGGCTGCCGGCGCCAACGGGTTTGACTCGTGGACCGGGGCCAACCGGCCGATGTGGCCTAGGCTCTCGCGCCGCCCAAACTCGGGCGCAACCCGCGGAGGAACCGGATCGGCGATGTCGGACGAAGGCACGCGCCTGCTTCGGATCGCGGCACGCGTGCCGCGCGAGGCCGCCGCCCAGGCTCGCCGGGGGGCCCGCTGGCTGCGCCAGCGCCGCAGGCTGCCGGCCGGGGTGAGGCCCCAGGGCGTCTTCGTGGTGGGCTGCCAGCGGTCCGGGACCAACATGCTGATGTGGACGCTCGAGCGCTCACCCGACGTCTGGGTGTGGCACGAGCACAAGCTGAGCGCGGCGTTTCGCGACTACCGCCTGCGCCCGACGGCCAACATCGAGCGGCTGATCGCCTCGGGGCCCGCCCCGGTCGTCGCGTTCAAACCCGTCTGCGACGCCCACCTCACCGACCGATTGCTCGAGCGGCACCCGGGGTCCCGCGCGGTCTGGATCTTCCGCGGCCACACCGACGTCGCCAACTCGGCAGTCCGCAACTTCGGCGAGCACATGCGCGACATCGTCCGCTGGATCGCCCGGGGCGACACCGACCTGCTGGGATGGCGTGGCGAGCGGCTGGCCCCCGACGTGGTCGACCTCGTGCGCGAGGTGGACCGGGACGACCTGCCCCTCGAAGACGCGTCGGCCTTGTTCTGGTACATGCGCAACCGGTTCTTCTTCGACCTGGGTCTCGACCGCAACCCGCGCACGCTGCTGGTCCGCTACGAGGACCTCGTCACCGGCGGTGAAGCCGCCTTCGCCCGCGTGTTCTCGTTTCTCGAGACGCCCTTCGACCCGGCCTTCCTCGAGGGACTGTTCTCCGACTCCGTCGGCAAGAACGCGTTCCCGGAGATCGATCCCCGCATCCAGCGCGCCTGCGACGAACTCGAAGCGCGGTTGGTGGCGGCCTACGAGGGCGGCACCGCAGGCGACGAGCGACGCTCGGCCGGCCCCGGCGACGCGGCCCCCGGCAGGACCTGATCGCCGGCGCTGCGCCGCGCGCGCAGCCAGGCGAAGAGCAGCAGCGGCGTCGCGATCGCGAGCAACGGAATCGCCAGCCGTACCACGGGTGCCGCCGACCGAAGCACGCGCAGCGACCACGCGGGCTGCTCGGCATCGAGCCGGTAGTGGATGGCGGGCTGCGCGCCCGAGGCCAGGCCCACGAACCTGCGCAGGTTCTTGGGCAGCCAGCGCACGCGTGCCTCGTAGGCCTCTTCCGAGAAGACGGCGTTGCCGAAGGTCATGCCCAGCGTGCGCATGCCGTCCGGGTCGCGGTAGTTGCGGCTGGTGGCGGGCGACTCGGTCGCGAAGCGGTGGTGCTCGTTGCCGATGAACTCGAAGATCACGTCGTCGCCCCGCACCCTGCGCTCGGCCAGGCCGGCAAACGAGAGCAGCGCACCGTCGGAGCCCCGTGCGAGGATTGCGTACTGCGGATCGACCCAGATCCAGCGGCCCTCGGACGGGACGAAGAACTCGGCCGTGGTGTGGCGCGGGCCGGTGACCGGCTGACCGTGGTGCACCTCGCGCGCGAAGATGCCGAGGCTGGCCGCATGGGCCATCAGCACCTGGGTGTGGTCGGAGCAGCAGCCAGCGCCGGTGCCCTCGGGCAGCCGCTCGACCTGGTGCATCAGGTCCCGGTGGCCGCCGCAGCCCCGCCCGCCATTCTTCGAGAAGGCCGGGACCAGGGCCCGGATCACCGCGACCTCGTCGAGCCCCTCGAGGTCGAGGACCTCGCGGTAGGGCACGTGCGCCACGCGCGTGGACCACTCCGCCACCTGGTCGGGCGCATCGACCTGGAACCCGCGCTCGACCAGCGCTTCGGGTGACAGCGCGAAGAGGTCGCCCCCCCGATCGAATCCGGCGAAGAGCAGGTCGCGAAGCACGAGGCGGCCATGGGGCGTCGCGGCCGCCGTGCCGAGGACGAGCACCAGCACGAGGTCGGCCAGCAGCACGCCCACCAGGGCGCGCCCTACCCAACCCGACCGCTCGCCCTGCTGCGATCCCACGATGCCCGATCCTCCGCCCCGGGTTCGGGGCGCTCGCGATCCAGCGCGACCCGAGAGGCTAGCGGAGCTTTCACTCCCCGAGGGGGCCCAAGCTCCGCCCTCGCTCTGCCGATCCACCGCTGATAGGGTCCGCTCGCTGCCGGCCATGCTTGCGCCGGCGACCCGCCCGTCCCTACCCCATCGGGAGCCCGCCCCGCGTCTTGAAGCGCCTCCGCATCCTTCTCGTGGGTCCCGTGCCCGGGCCCATCGGCGGCGCCAGTCGCTCGTTCCAGCAGCTCACCCGTGAGCTCGAGGCGAGAGACGACGTCGAGGCCGAGATCGTCGACATCAACCGGGGCGAGGGGCCACTCGGCGTGGCCGACGCCCTGTTGGTGCTGCGCGTGGTGGGACGCACGCTGGTGCGCGGCGCGCGCGCCGACGTGCTCACGTTCCATGCGTCCACCCGGGGGACCGCCCTGTTCGGGCCGCTGATGCGCGCCCTCGCCGCGATCGTTCGCAAGCCCCTGCTGGTGCGCGAGTTCGGCGGCTCGCTCGACCGCGACCTCGAACTCGCCGGCCCCGTGACCCGCGGCCTCGCCCACATGGCACTGCGAGCCGATCGGCTGCTGCTCCAGACCCGCAACCTGGTGGCGCACTTCGAGCAGGTGCTTCCGGAGACGCCGATTGCGTGGTTTCCCACCAGCCGGCCGGTGCCCGAAGCGCCGCCCGACCCGGACCGCCCGCGCGCCGGGCGCTTTGCGTTCGTGGGCCACGTGAAGGCCACCAAGGGCATCGGCGAGATCCTCGAGGCCGCCGCGTCGCTTCCTCCCGATCAGGGCGTGGACGTCTTCGGGCCCTTCCACGACGGCATGGACGAGAGCGTCTTCGAGGGACAGGACCGCGTGAACTATCACGGCGTGCTCGAGACCGACGCCGTCATCCCGACACTCGGTCGCTACGACGCGCTGCTGCTACCCACCTATCACGCCGGCGAGGGCTACCCCGGTATCCTGCTCGAGGCCTACGCCGCAGGCATCCCCGTGGTGGTGTCGCGCTGGCGCGCCATCCCCGAGATCGTCGAGGACGGCGAGACGGGCCTGATCGTCGAGCCCCGGGACGCCGCGGGTCTGGCCGCCGCACTGCAGCGCCTGGCCACCGACGACGACCTGCTAAGGGCCCTGCGCCGAGGGGCCCGGAAGGCGTCGGACCGGTTCCGCAGCACGGAGTGGACCCAGGCGTTCGTGGACCACTGCCGCGAGCTGGCCGAGGCACGCAGGGCCTAAGGAGCCGGGCGACCCTCGTCGGCCGCGAGCAGCGACTCGACACTCCGCGCCAGCTCGGCGCGCGCGCCGGCGTCGCCGGGCGTTCGCGCGAGCCGGGCAAACTGGCGCGCCAGCTGGGTGCGCGTGCCCGGCTCGAGAGGAGCACGTGCGTCGCGACCCGCTTCGAGATCCACCTCGCCCCGCTCGGCATGGGTGCGCCCGGCCACCACCGCGTGGTGGTGACGCGCGCGCCCCAGCAGCACGAACGGCAGGTTCGGGTTGCGCGAGGGCCCGCAACGGACGAGGCGCCCGCCGAGTGGCTGGTCGACCACCCGCAGCTGCGCGAGCTTGCGGCTCGACCACCAGCCCGCGGCCGCCCCCGCCGCGGCCCCGAGCGCCGCACCCGCGAACAGCGAGGCCCCGCCCACGGCCAGGTCGAGCGCACCTCCGCCCAGCGCGCCGCCCGCCGCGCCGGCGGCGAGGACGTCGCTACGACGCAGTCCAAAGACCAGCCAGCTGTCTTCGTCGAACAGGTCGGCCTCGAGCAGCTCCAGCTCGGATTCGTGGGCGATCAGCTCGCGGTGGTCGTAGACGGCTTCGACGTCGCGGCGGGCGCGCCGCTCCATGCCGCGCAGGGCCGCCTCGTAGCGCTGCGACAGCTCTGCGTGGTGGGTCTCGGGCAGCTCTCCGGGCTCGAGGCGCTGCTCTTCGGCGTGGGCCAGCACCTCGGCGATCGCGCTGGCGATGATCTGCGCCGAACGCGTGCGCCGCTGCGCGCGCTCGCGGCCGAGGGCGTCGACCGCTTCGAGGAGCTGATCGCGCCAGTCCTCGCGGAGTTCGCCGAAGGCGCGCAGCAGGTCGAGCCGCTCGTCGAACTCCGAGCGCACCGCGTCCAGCACGCGGACGATGCGAAAGTACTGGCCCAGGGCCTTTTGCCACGCGTCCACGTGAGCGGCGCCGCGAATCGGATTGACGACGGCCATGCTGGGCTGGCCGGTCCAGCGCAGTACCTCCATCTCGGGCTCGTACTCGCGGCCGTAGGGAACCGAGCCGTCCACCACGTAGAGGATCGACGCCCCTTCGACGATGGGCGCCAGCAGCTCGTGTTCGTCGGGGTGCCGGGCGGCGAGCTCCGGCGAGCGCACGAAGCGCGCCACCAGCTCGGGCCGGTCCGCGGCGCTCGCCTGCTCGCGCTCCGCCGTCTCCCGCAGCCATGCCAGCACGCGGCGCGCGCGTTGGAAGCCCGGGGTATCGACGAGCGTATAGAGCACGCGCCCCCCGACCCGCATGGGATAGGCCCGCGCGCGTCGGGTGGTACCCGGGTCGGGAGCGATGTGCACCGAGTCGTCGCGTGCGAGCGTGGCCACCAGGCTCGACTTGCCCTTGTTCGGGTGGCCCACCACGGCGAATACGGGCGTGGTCATGCGGGGCCCTCCGGCGTGCCCGGATCCAACGCCGGGCGCTGCGGCGTCTCGGGCTCGGCCGTCCGTCCCGGCGGACCGACGGCCGCCGCCAGCCGCGGATCGCCCAGCGTATCGAGAAAGCGTGCCCACGGCGCGGGATCGTCACAGTCGAGCAGCGCCAGCACCACCTGCCGTTCGGCGCCCACCGCGTCACGCAGGGACTCGAGAAAGTCCCGCAGCTCGAGCACCGGGGCCTCGAAGCCGCGCACCGCCACCACGATCGCGCCACGCACGTCGCGCAGGGCGCGAACCACGGCCTCGTCCTGCGCGAGGTCGAGATGGCCGCCGGCCCGATGCAGCCCATCGGCCGCGAGACCGAGTCGCGCGCCGGCAGCGGCGGCATCGGCATGACCCTCCAAGGCCCCCGACCACGACACGACCGTCGCCGCCTCGGGCAGCGCCTCGGTCAGCCCCAGCGCCGCCGCCGGGCCGGGCGCCGCATCTTCTGGCGTGGTCGCCCGGGTCTCGATCGACACGGCGTCGAGTCGCGCGAGCACGCGCTGGGCACCGGGGGCGGCCACGAAGACCTCGGCGATCGCGCCGCGCAGACTGCGCGAAACCGCGAACCACAGTACCAGTCGCGGCAGCAGCGCATAACAACCGATGCAGGCGACCACGAAGGGCCACCAGCGTCCGAGCAGCACGGGGTCGGCACCCGCTGCGGCCGGTGCCACGCGAAAGAAGCGGGTGGCCTCCACCAGCTCGAGGCTCGGCACCGCCGCGGGCCAGGCCCAGCCGAAGGGCGTCGCCAGCAGCACCGCCCCGCGGTGCGCCTGCTGCGCCGTCACGTCGAGCGTGGTGCTCCAGCCGAAGGCCAGGTCGGTGAAGGCCACGAGCGCGAGCGTCCACGCCAGGGCGCCCACGGTGAAGGCCGTGGCGGCGACCTGGGACCACGAGACCAGCAGCAGACGTCGAACGCGCTCGTGGAGCGCCCCGCCGAGGCGTCCCCCGCGAAACACGCGGGCCACGCCACGCACCGCGTCCCGCCGGGCCATCCGCGCCAGCAGCCTTCTCCAGGCGCTGCCGTGCAACGTGCCCAGCAATGGCAGACGATCGCCGCCCGGGACCAGGGCGAGAACGGCCACGGCGAGGCCCAGCCACTGGACACCCACCAGGACGGCCAGGACGAGGACGACGTTCACGCGGCCACTGGGCCCGTCGAAGGCCAGGGCCGCCGCGGCGGCCAGCCCGCCGAGGAGCCCTCCCAGGAGGACCGCCACCAGGGTGACGCTGCCGAACACCTCCTCGGCCGACTCGCCTTCTCGCGCTCGCGCGAGCCAATGGCGAAGGCGTGTGGTGGCATCCGCATCGGGCAGCTCGGCGAGCGCCGCACGTCCGATGGCGGCGTCGCGAGCACGCAGTTCGTCCTCACTGCGCTCACGATCGCGGTCGAGGGCCCCGACGAGATCGCAGAGCTCGGCCGCGTCGGGCGAGCCCTTGGGGATGTCCGAGGATGCGCGCGCGGCGTTCAGGGCAGGTCCTTCTCGGACGCGCACGATAGCACCGCCGCGGATCCCTCTGCCGAGCGAACGGCCGCCCTCGGCCGGCCGCTATGCTCGGCCGGCCGTGGACCCGCCGGGCGAGCCGGCGTGGACGACGAAGCGAAACGGGAGCCATCGATCGTGAGCGACTTCTACGTACACCCGAATGCCATCTGCGAGAGCCAGTCGGTGGGCGACGGCACCCGCATCTGGGCCTTCGTCCACGTGATGCCGGGGGCCGTGATCGGCCGCGACGGCAACATCTGCGATCAGGTCTTCATCGAAGACGACGTCGTGATCGGCGACCGCGTGACGATCAAGTCGGGCGTCCAGGTCTGGGACGGCCTTCGCATCGCCGACGACGTGTTCGTCGGACCCAACGCCACCTTCACCAACGACCCGTTTCCGCGCAGCCGCAAGCGACCCGAGTCGTTTCCGACCACCCGTGTCGAGAAGGGGGCCTCGATCGGGGCGAACGCCACGATCCTGCCCGGCATCGTGATCGGCGAGCAGGCCATGGTGGGGGCCGGCGCCGTGGTCACGCGCGATGTCCCTCCCCACGCGCTCGTGGTGGGCAACCCCGCGCGGGTCGTACGCACGCTCGATCCGGAATAGGGTCGCGGTCCGGCGGGCACGGCCCGCTCACGACGCGCGTCAGATCCGGATCCACGCCCCGAGCCCGGCGCTGCGGGACGTGGTGAGCAGGTACTGCAGCCGCGCCAGGGTCACCTGGAACTCGCGGTTGTCGACGCGCACGCGGTACTCGATCCCATCCGAGCCGGCCTCGGGGTGGGGAGAGCCGGCGGCGGGGTCCTCGACCACGAACTCCCAGACCCGGCCATAGGTGTGCCGGTCGGCCTCGTAGAGCACGTGGCTCGCGGGCTCGAGCGCGACCGGCGGGATCACCACGGGCAGCCCCGACCCGACACGGCCCTCGACCGGGAGCTGGTTCAGCGCGTCGACCACCCCATGGCCGAGCAGGGCATGGGTCGAGTTCGGCGAGATCGCGACGCGCACGGCTGCGTCGACGTCGCCCTCGGCGCCGATCTCCAGCGTGCCCGCCTCACCCCGGCGAAACGGGCTCGGGGGCGGATCGAGGCTCGGATCGAGGTAGACGACGCGCGGGCTCAGCGATCCGTCCCCACCGAGCGTGCGCCGGGCTCGTCCTCGTTCTCCATGCGCGCCAGGAACCCTTCGAGACTCACGCCGTCGCTGCCGTCGAACGTCTCCTCGAGCAGCGACACGTTGCGCATCCGGTCGGGCCGGAAGCTGCGGTAGTCGTGGCGCAGCTCGCACCAGGTGGCAAGGGTCCAGCTGCTACCCCAGAAGTACAGGCCCAGGGGCCGCACCGAGCGCTGGCTGTCTTCGCCGTCGGCGCGCCGGTAGTCGAAGTGCACGAGCCGGCGCTCGCTGATGCCCCGGCGCAGCTGCGTCATCTCGCGAACCACATCGCGCGCCCAGGGGCGGCCGGGCGCGAACAGCGGCGTGTCGATCAGCACCGTGCGCAGCGCCTCCGGCAGGACCGCCTCGATCTTGGTCATGGCGCTCCCGACGGCCGCGGCCAGATCGGGGTCACCCCAGGCCCCGACGATGCGCGCACCGAGCACGAGCCCCTCGAGTTCTTCGCCGTTGAAGATGAGGGGCGGCAGGTCGTAGCCACGTTCGAGCCGGTAGCCCACCCCGGCTTCGCCCCGGATCGGCACCCCGGACGCCTGCAGGTCGGCCACGTCGCGATAGACCGTGCGCTTGGAGACGCCCAGTTCCTGGGCGATCTGCTCGCCGGTGGCGAAGCGGCGGGCCCGAAGCAGTTGGACCAGTCGAAAGAGTCGGTCGGCGCGGCGCAATCGATGGGCCTACGTGCACAGCCCGAGCGGATGGCCCTCGGGATCGGAGACCACCGCGATGGTCGTGTTGGGCAGATCGGTGGGAGGCACCAGCACGCGGCTTCCCAGCGACCGCGCCTTCAGGATGGCCTCATCGAGATCGGGCACGCGGGTGTAGAAGGAGATCCACCACGGGGGCACGCCCGGTGTGCGGGCGCGGCGCGGCCCACGGGCGACCCAGCTGGGCGGCGCCGGCGCCAGGCTCTCGGCGGCAGGCTCTTCGAACTGCCAGCCCAGCAGTTGGCTGTAGAAGTCGCGCAAGCTGTCAGCAGGCTGGCCTGCGATCTCGAACCAGGGCACCTTGGTCGTCATCGTCGATTTCTCCGTTCTTTCGGCAAGATAGAGGATCGGGGGAGGGTGGGGACCGGATCTGGCACGACCCACTATACGGCGCCCGGGGTGACAGCATTCTGTCAGCAGGGGCGCGACGCGCATTGGGTGCTGACAGACCGTGTCAGCAGGGCCAGGCCCTGCGGCGCGAGCCACCAGGGTCGCGTGAGGCGAGCGTCCGGGTCCGCTCTTGGGAGGGGCCCGGGGCCCTCAGCCCTGCGGCTGGTCCACCCAGATCGGTGACGACCAGGCGCGCGGCTCGTGTTCGCCGAGGCAGTCGTCCGTGGGGTCGCCGCCGCACAGGTCGACTCCGATGCAGTGGCCGGCCTCGTCGCGCTCGCAGCGCAGATTGCCGGCGTTCACCGCGGGCTTCGACTCCTCGAAGGCCCGCACGTAGTACACGGTGTCGCGGTGGTCCGCGGCGTAGTCCGGGTCTTCGAACAGCACCGTGCAGCCGGCGGGGTCGGGCTCGCACGAGAAGGTGCGCCAGGGATCGTCGATCAGGGGTTCGACCGGCTCCCCGGGGCGCTCCTGGGGCCGCACGCGCACGACCTCGATGCGGGAGATCCGGCGGCGCTCGTCGGACGGGTGGTAGCACTCGCCCTTGCAGATGCGTTCGAGCTCTTCGGGGCCGAGGGCGTCGGCGGATTCGTCGGGACAGCCCGGAAGCTGCTCGAAGCTGCCCACCGCCCGCACCTGGAAGATCGGATTGGCGGCCATCTCCACCTCGGATCCCATGGGCCGGGTCGTGCCGCGAGAGCCCGGCGGGTTCAGCAGGTCGAACCACAGGAGCATGCGCGGACCGCTCGTTCCATAGACCTCGCGCCGCTCGAGGGCGTGGAAGATCGCACGGCGGTCGCGACCCTCGGCGTGGGTCGCCACCAGTCCTCCCGTCAAGAAGAACGACGCCTGCCGTTCGAGCTCGAGGAGCTGGAAACCCGCGCGCGAGCCGTCGTTGATGTCGATCTCCACCGGCGTCGAGGTCGGCTCCACCGGATCGGGGGCGATGAAGCGCGCCATCGGGCCCGACGCGCCACCCGCGCGCCCGCCGCGCGACTCGGTGAAACCGCGGCGGTGGACCTCTTTGTAGCCCGTGCCCGGGCGAGCGAAGTGGTTGTCGCTCGATGCCATGAAGCCCATGCGAAAGTCGCGTGCGCCGTCGCTCTCGAAGTCGCGCAGTGCGAGGAGGTACTGCGCCGAGCCTCCCGGCCGGTAGTTGAATGCGGGCTCCGCACAATCCACGCATTGCCCGGAGTCGAGCCACTCTTCGGCCTCGGCACCAGGAACCACCAGGTGGCCCGCCACGCGGGCCGCGGCGGCATGGGCGCGGGCCAGGGCCGCGCGCTCGTCGCACTCGGCGGCGCCCGTGCCTTCGGCCTCACAGCGCGATCGGATGATCTCACCCGCCTGCCAGCACGACGGCAGGTAGTTCGGGGTGGGCTCGGGGCAGGTCGCGTTGCCGTCGTCGTCGATCTGCACGGCGCGCCAGTCGCGGTAGACCTCCGAGTCGCCGTGGCCCGAGTAGACCTCGAGCAGGCGCTGGCGGTCCGGATCGTTCGTGGCGAGCTGCTTGTCCCAGGTCGAGCCGGGGGGCGTGTAGAAGCCCCAGGTCGTGCCGTGGGGGATCACGATCGATTCGCGATCCCACTCGTCGAGTTTGCGATAAAGATCGGCCGGCGTCTCGGCGAGTTCGAGGCAGTCCGTCGGCAGTTCGGGGCTGGGCGTATCCGCATCACAGAGCGGCCAGTCGTCGCGCTCGGCCAGATAGGTCACGAAGTCGCGGACGCGCTCGTCGGACAGGACGGCCAACAGCCCGCGTCCCAACACCCGAGGACCCTGCTGCCGCGCGGCGAGCGCCTGCCCCCCCGACGCGATGGGGCGGGCCGTGATCTCGTCGTCGGCCGTTCCGGCGAGGACCACGTTCTTGTGGCCGTAATGGTCGTCGGGCGTGCGCCCGACCTGCGTCCACTCCCAGCCGAGGAACGCCACCGTATCGGGGTCGGCCGGATCTCCGGCGACGTCGTTGCACTGACGGATCGCATCCACCGTCTCGGACCAGTGGCGCGGCGTGATGCCCTCGGCGTGATCGTTGATCGACCAGAAGTCGAGCTGGGAGCAGAAGCGGGCGAAGTCGCAGGCATCGGCGGGCGGATGCGACCCTTCGCCCCCCGCGATCGGCAGGCTGATCATGAACGCATCGAACGAGAAGGTCGAGTGGACGTGCAGGTCGCCGAAGAGCACCTGCTTGGGGCGAGGCACGCCGATGCCCGCGGCGGCTTCGCTGACCCGGGCCTCGCTCACGCGCACGGTCTCGGCCGAGCGGCGAACGGCCTTGGGCTCGCCGGGCCCCTCGTGCTCTCCGAGGCTGCCCTTGCCGGCCGAGTACACGAAGCCGACCGCCGCGGCGATCAGCAGGAGAAGCACGACCAGAATGGTTCGCAGCATGGCACCGCCTCCAGGCCCGATGGGTCCAGCCGGACGCTACCACGGACCCGCTTGGGTGCCTGCTCGCCCGGCCGGCGTCCTGCCCGAAGCCGCGCGACAGACGGTTTGCCGGGCCCGCGCATCCGGAGTAGACACGCCCCAGGAGCCGGGCCCCCACGCAACGGGACGCGGCCATCCCATGGAGGTGTGCGGTGAGACTGGCGGATCGCGTGGCCCTGGTGACGGGGGCCGGCAGTGGCATCGGACTCGAGAGCGCCCTCGCCCTCTCTCGCGAGGGCGCCAAGGTCGTCGTCGCGGACATCGCCGAGGAGCCGGGCGAAGCGGCGGCTGCCCGCCTACGCGACACCGGTGGCGACGCCTGCTTCGTGCGCGCCGACGTGTCGAAGGGCGAGGACTGTGCCCGCATGGTGGCGACCGCCGAGGAGACCTACGGCGCGCTGCACGTGCTGTTCAACAACGCCGGCATCTCGCACATCGACGATTCGGGCGCCGAGGACACCGACGAGGCGGTCTTCGACCTCACCATGAACGTGAACCTGAAGGGCGTCTTTCTCGGCTGCAAGCACGGCATCCCGGCCCTGCGCCGCGCGGGGGGCGGGTCGATCATCAACACGGCCTCGTTCGTGGCCGTGCTCGGCGCGGCGACGCCCCAGCTCGCGTACACCGCGAGCAAGGGTGGCGTCCTCGCGCTCTCGCGAGAGCTCGCGGTCCTCCACGCGCGGGAGGGCATCCGCGTGAACGCGCTGTGTCCGGGCCCGCTGCGCACCGAGCTGCTGATGAAGTACCTGGACACCGAGGCCAAACGGCAGCGGCGCCTGGTGCACGTTCCCATGGGCCGCTTCGGCGAGGCGCGCGAGATCGCCGACGCCGTGGTCTATCTGGCGTCGTCGGAATCTTCGTTCGTCACGGGCACCAGCTTCCTCGTAGACGGGGGGATCACCGCCGCCTACGTGACACCGGAGTGATCATGATCCCGGCCCTGCTCCTCGCCCTGCTCGTCGCCGCACCCGCCGCCGCCGAGGTGGAGACGGCAGAACCGACCCGCACCGTGCTCCACTGTGGCGAGCTCGTCGACGCCGAGCGCGCGAGCCTGGCGGGGGAGACCACACTGGTGATCGAGGGCAAGAACCTCGTCCAGGTCGCCCCAGGCGCGCCGGCGCCAGGCAGCGGCGACCGCCTGGTGGACCTGCGGTCGCACACCTGCATGCCCGGCCTGATGGACATGCACGTACACCTGACCGGCGAGTACTCGCAGCGGAGCGACATCGAGCGGTTCCGGTTGGACCCGGTCGATCGCGCCTACCGGAGCGTCGCCTACGCACGGCGCACGCTGATGGCGGGCTTCACGACCGTGCGCGATCTCGGAGCCGGGGCAAACGTGAACGTCGCCCTGCGCGATGCGATCCTGCAGGGCCGTGTCGTGGGCCCGCGCATCTTCACGTCGGGGGGTTCGATCGCCACCACCGGCGGCCACGCCGACCCGACCAACGGCTGGCGAGCCGACCTGATGGGAGACCCGGGGCCGAAGCGAGGCGTGATCAACGGTCCGATGGAGGCGCGCAAGGCCGTTCGCCAGCGCTACAAGGATGGCGCCGACCTGATCAAGATCACCGCCACGGGTGGCGTGCTGTCCACGGCCGCAAGCGGTCAGAACGCGCAGTTCCAGGACGACGAACTCGTCGCGCTGGTGGAGACCGCGCGCGACTACGACTTCCACGTGGCGGCGCACGCCCACGGCGCCGAGGGCATCAAGCGCGCGGTGCGCGCAGGGGTCGCCTCCATCGAGCACGGAACGCTCATGGACGACGAGGGCATGCGCCTGATGAAGAAGCACGGGACGTGGTACGTGCCCACCATCCTCGCGGGCGAATGGGTGGCCGAAAAGGCGCGCGAGCCGGGGTTCTTTCCCCCGCTGGTCCGTCCCAAGGCCGCAGCGATCGGCCCGCAGATCCAGAAGACCTTCGGGCGCGCCTATGCCGCCGGCGTGCCGATCGCCTTCGGCACCGACTCCGGCGTCTCGGCCCACGGCGACAACGGCCGCGAATTTGCGCTGATGGTCGAAGCGGGCATGCCGATGCTCGAAGCGATCCGCTCGGCCACGTGGAGCAGCGCACTGCTTCTCGGCCAGGAGGATCGGATCGGGAGCCTCGCCCCGGGCAAGCGGGCCGACGTGGTCGCCGTACCCGGCGACCCGCGCGAGGACGCGAGCCTGATGGAACGGGTCTCGTTCGTGATGCAGGCCGGCGTGATCCACCGCGTGCCCGACGGGGCGGCGCCACGCTGAGCCGCGACCCTAACCCCCGGCCGCTTCGAGGGCGGGGCCGAGCAGTGTCGTCGCGAGATTCTCGCGGTCCATGTCCGCATCCTCGGGCAGCACGCCGTAGTGCTTCATCTGCAGGCCCAGCCGCGCCATGATGACCGAGAACTTCAGCAGGGCGAGCACCTCGTAGTAGTCGGCGGCCTCGGTGGCGAACCCGGTGAGCTCGGACCAGCGCGCGAGCGTGGCGGCGCGATCGGGCAGGCCCGGAAGCCGCGCCACACCGATGCCCTCGGAGAGGCAGCGGTCGATGGCGCTCATCCAGACCACGTCCTGGAGCGGGTTGCCGAGGCGCACCATCTCCCAGTCGATCACCGCCACGCATGCGCCGTCTCGGAACATCTGGTTCGAGATCCGTGAGTCGCCCCAGCACAGGGCGACGGGCTCGTCCTTGGGTGCGTTCGCCGAGAGCCACGCGAGTGCGCGCTGGATCAGCGGGTAGCGATCGGGGTCGTTCACCGCCCACTGGAAGAAGCCGTGGTAGTAGTCGAGCTGCTGCGCGAGGGGGTCGGGGCCGCGCTCGGGCTCGTCGAGGAAGTCGAAGCCGAGCACGCGCCAGTCCAGCCGGTGGATGCGTGCCATCGCCTCGAGGCCCGACCACCAGAGCGCCGTGCGCGCCTCCGGCTCCATCTCGAACACCAGGCCGGCCAGGTGGTAGGGCGGACTGTCGCTCGGCACCTGGCCATCGACGCGATCCATCACATAGAAAGCGGCGCCGAGCACCGACGGGTCGGACTCGAGCCAGCGCATGCGCGGAACGGGCACGTCGGTGCCCGCCAGCGTCTCCATGACGCGATACTGCACCGCGACGTCGTACTCCGGGAACACGTTGAAGCCCTGGGGCTCGAGGCGCGCCACCAGCTGCTCGGTGCGGTCGCCACCCACGGTCGCGTCGAAGAGCAGGGTGTCGCTGGAGAATCCCGTGTCGGAAGGCCCCGTGAGCTCCGAGAGCGCCACCGGGGCGCCGAGCTTCTCGCCCAGCCACTTGGCGAGTGCGGCGCGGGTGGCTTCGAGGTCGCGCTCCTTGGGTCCGGGCATGGCGGCTCCTTGGGCCAGGGGGCGCCAAGGCTACCACGCGTCGCCGTCTCGGCAGTAGACGCACTCGCCGCCCACGAACGTGGCGCGGACGTCGTTGGCAATCAGCCGGGTGCGCGCTTGGGACCAGGGCCGGTCGAGCAGGCAGAGGTCGGCCAGCGCACCCCGCGCGACCCTCCGCGGCGGACCGCCCGGAGCGCCCGCCGAGGTCGTGAATAGCGCCAGGGCGCGCTCGGGCGTGAGCGCCTCGCCGGGGCCGAGACACCCGCCTTCTCGCGTGCGCCGCGTGGTGGCCGTGCGCATGGCGAGCCAAGGGTCGCCGGGCCCGTAGGGCGCATCGGTCCCGCCGGCGAGTGCAACGCCGGACTCCTCGAGACCGCGCCCGCGCACCAGCCATGGGCATTCGGATGGCTCCACGTCGCGGAGCCATGCGTCGCCACGCTCATGGAGCAGACCGGGCTGGATCACCGCCGTCACGCCGAGCTCCGCGAGCGCCATCGCCAGATCGGGCGGACAGACGTTCGCGTGTTCGACGCGGTCGCCGCGACGTGCACCCACCATCCGCCACACGGCAATGGCCATGGCCAGCTCGCCGCGCGTGACGCAGTGGATGGCCACGTTGCGGCCCGCTCGATGGGCGGATCCAATCGTCACAGCGAGCGCGTCGGGGTCGGGGAGGCGGGCATCGTCGAGCAGGAGCTTGACGGCGCCCCGTGTGAGGCCCTCGGGTACCTCGAGATCCGCCGTCCCCAGCAGGTGGAGGCGTTGGGGCAGGTCGCCCTGCGCCTGGGCGCGCGCCAGCCAGCGCGCACGCTCGGCATCGTTCGTCGCGGTGGCGTCGGTCGCGCCCACGATGCCCGCGCGCGCGAGGGCCCCGCCCACGGGTCCCAGGTCCGGGGGCTCGACGGGCCAGCGTCCACGTAGCCAATCGTCCGACCGGAAGACCCTACCGGTGGCGCTTCCACGCGCGTCGCGCTCCACACCCGGGGCATCGGCACCGCGGTCGAGCCCAAGCGCTTCGATCGCGCGCCCATTCAGGAACCAGCAGCTTCCGCTCCGGTGTTGGATGCGCACGGGCTGGTCGGAGCGCCAGGCGTCGAGCGCCCGGCGGTCGAGTTCGCCCGCCACCGACTCGTGGTAGCCCACGCCCCTCACCCAGCCTCCGGCGCCGCCCGGCGCCGCCGCCAGGGCGCGCTCCAGCGCCCTGGCGCCGCGTACCTCGGGCGGTCCGCAGGCCACCGACCCCCGTGCCGCCGCCATGGCGAGCAGGTGCACGTGGTGGTCGTGGAGACCCGGCACCAGCGCCCCGCCCCGGGCGTCGACCTCGCTTTCGCCGGGCAGGCGCTCGAGCGCCGGCGCGACGTCGGCCACGCGATCGCCCTCGATGCGGACGTCGCACAGGCGCCCCTCGACGTCGGCCCGGTGGATCCTCATGACTCGCGGCGCGCGGCGACGTAGGCACCCAGCATCACGAGGCATGCGCCCGCCACGGCGAACCCCGTGGGCACCTCGCCAAAGACCAGGACGCCGAAACCCGCGGCGAAGACCACCTGCAGGTAGCTGAGCGAGGTCGCACGGGCGGCCGTCTCGAGCTGGATGCCGCGGGTCAGCGCGATCTGGCCCACCTGCGCGCACAGACCCACGAGCAGCAGCCAGAGCCACTCGACGCCCACCGGCACGACCATCCGCCCCACCAGGAAGGGCAGCGTCGCAGGCACCGTCACCAGCGGAAAGTAGAGCACGATCACCAGCGGGTGTTCGTCGCGGGAGAGCCTGCGGACCACGACGTACGCACACGCGCTGAACACCGCGCCGAAGAGTGCCGCCAGCACACCGAGGGCGGGCAACGACACCTCGCCCCCGAACAGCGCGGCGGGCTGCGCCACGAACACGACACCGGCGAGTGACAGCGGCACCGCCAGCCCCAGCGCGCGCGGCACGCGCTCGCCCAGGAAGAGCCACGCAAGCGCGCCGGTGAAGACCGGGTGCAGGTACTGGATGACGGTGGCCTCGGCCAAGGGCAGGCGCGTCACTGCGTAGAAGACGCACGAGAGCCCCGCGAAACCAAACACCCCGCGCAGCAGCAGCAGCCCGCGGTGCCTGCCGAAGGGCGCGACACCGGCGTGAGCCAGCATGACGAGCGACAGCAGCAGCGCCACCACCGCACGGGCGAGCACGATCTCCTGGCTGGGGATCCGCTGCCCGGCGAGCTTCACGAACACGCCCATGCCGGCAAAGGCCAGCGCCGAGGCGACCATGTAGGGCAGACCGGCGCGCATGGGTCAGCCCGGGACGACCGCGTCCACCAGACCCCACTCGCGTGCCGTCGCCGCGTCGACACGCGCGCCGCTGAGCGCCATCCACGCCGTGCGCTGGCGTCCGATGCGCCGGGGCAGGCTCACGGTGCCGCCCGCTCCAGGGATCAGGCCCATCCCGACTTCGGGCAGGCAGAACCACGCGTCCGGTCGCGCTTCCAGGCGGGCGCAGAAGGCCGGTAGCTCGACGCCAGCCCCGACACACGCCCCGTGTACCAACGCGTGTGCCCGGTCGGCGCAACCGGCCAACGCGCGGGCGGGCGAGCGCAGCATGCGAATGCCATGGGCCGTAGCCGGGTCGGGAGCGCAGCCGAACTCGTCGAGATCGCCCCCGCTGCAGAAGTCGGGCCCGAGGCCGCAAAGCGCGACGTGGGTGATGCTCGCGTCGGCGTGCGCGACGGCGAGCGCCTCACAGAGCGCATCGCGCAGGGCCGTGCCGAACGCGTTGCGGCGCTCTGGGCGCGCGAGGGTCAGCAGCAGGCGGTCGCCCCGCCGCTCGACCTCGAGCACGCGCTCGGCCGGCGCCAGCGTTCGGGCGGGCCCGCGCTGCGCCAGCCAGTCCGCAAACTCGGCGCCCGCCTGGAGCAGGCCGTAGGTCACCGATTCGGCCACGAGGCCCGCCTCGACGGTTCGCGTATCGAAGCCACGCAGCAGCTGCACCAGCGCGACTGCCGCCTGGGGACGGGCCGCCACGGCCGCACGCAGCGCGTCCAGGGACGCCGGGTCGGAAACGACCACGTCGAACGAAGCGGCCAGTCCCGACGCCCCATGGTCTTCGTCTGCCGCCAGCGCGACGCTCACCGCGGGAAGCGCCCGCAACGCCGCGCAGAGGGCCGGGTTCGCTTCGCGATCGCGTGCGTCGCGCAGGTCGACCGCGAGCAGCGGCGGGTCCGAGGGCGGCTCGGCCGCGGCGGCGGGACCCGCAATCCGGTCCAACGCCTCGCGGAGTCCCAGCATGGCGCGTGCCTCAGTCGGACGACGGAAGCGCCTTCGCCTCCTTGAGGACGAGCGCGGTCCCCCCGACCGCCAAGGTGCCCTCTCCCGGCTTCGTGCACAGGAGTTCCAGGTCGCCGGACCCGTCCACGTAGCGCTTGCCGATCTGGGTCCCGTCCTTGGCATCGGGCGCCGGGGCCCCACCGGCCGGGGCCTCCTCTGCAACGTCCAACATGGGTGCGCCACCGCAGGTCAGATCGACCTCGCCCTCCGGCGCTGCGATCACCATGACCTGCGTGGCGCAGACTGCACTCTTCTTGCGCGTACCGCCCTTGAGCTTCATGCGACCTCCCGGCTCGGCCCCTCGTCGTGTCGTCGCCGAGGCGGCAGTGTACCGCGGTGGCTGCACGCACCGCGACGGTGGCGGTGGAGAGCGCGCACCGTAGCGGAACCCCGCCGCCCTAAGGCGTTCCCCTCAGATGTCCGAACCAGAAGGGGCCTCCGCGCGTAGAATGGCGTGGAAAGGGGGTGACCATGCCCTGGTGGGGCTGGATCGTCGTAGGCGTGGTGTTGCTCGCAGCCGAGCTCACCGTGGTCGATGCCGAGTTCTATCTCGTCTTCCTCGGCATCTCCGCGCTCGCCGTAGGACTGCTCGAGATCGCCGGCGTGGACGCGCCGATGTGGGCCGAATGGGCTTCCTTCGGTGTGCTCGCGGCGGGGTCGATGGTCTTCTTTCGCCGGCGCGTGTACGACAAGTTGCGCGCGAGCCCGAGTGACCCCCAACACGCATTGATCGGCGAGATTGCCGTCATCCGCGGCACCATCGCGGCCGGTGCCCAGGGTGAGGCCGAACTGCGCGGCACCTCCTGGACCGTGCACAACACGTCGGCGGGCCCGCTCGAGGCGGGCGCACGCGCCGAGGTCGTGGCGGCCCACGGTGTCGTGCTCGACGTCCGTCCGGCCGCGTCTCGCCCTTCGTAGCAAGGAGAACCCATGGATACCCTGATCGTCGTTCCCGTCCTCGCGGTGGTGGGGCTCATCGTCCTCGTCCTGGCCAAGACGGCCGTGGTCGTGCCCCAGCAGAGCGCCTACGTGGTGGAGAACCTCGGCAAGTACAGCAGGACCCTCGCGGCGGGCTTCCACATCCTGGTGCCGTTCGTCGAGAAGGCGGCCTACAAGCACACGCTCAAGGAGCGTGCGATCGACATCCCCGAGCAGATCTGCATCACCAGCGACAACGTGCAGGTGGGCGTGGATGGCGTGCTCTACCTGCAGGTGATGGATGCCCAGCGCGCGAGCTACGGCATCGGCGACTACATCTTCGCCATCGCCCAGCTGGCCCAGACGACGCTGCGTAGCGAGATCGGCAAGATCGACCTCGACCGCACCTTCGAGGAGCGGGCGGCGATCAACGCCAACGTCGTCAGCGAACTCGACAAGGCGTCGAACCCGTGGGGCGTGAAAGTGCTGCGCTACGAGATCAAGAACATCAACCCGCCGGCGGACGTTCTGCACGCGATGGAGAAGCAGATGCGGGCCGAGCGCGAGAAGCGCGCAGTCGTGCTGACCTCCGAGGGCGAGCGCGACGCGAAGATCAACGAGGCCGAGGGCGAGAAGCAGCGCGTGATCAAGGAGTCCGAGGGCAACCGGCTGCAGCAGGTGAACGAGGCCGAGGGCCAGGCCGCCGCGATCCTCTCGATCGCCAACGCCACCGCCGAGGGCCTGGAGCGGGTGGCCGCAGCGCTGCGCCAGCCGGGCGGCAACGAGGCCATGCAGCTGCGAGTCGCTGAGGACTACGTCGAGCAGTTCGGCAACCTGGCCCGCTCGGGCAACACACTCGTGATCCCTGCCAACCTGTCCGATGTCGCCTCCATGGTCACCCTGGCCAAGAAGGTCCTCGATCCCGACCAGCCCACCTCCTGACCCGAGTCGGAGTCCCCCAGGTCGCGTCCGCACATCGGTGGGGGCGCTAGGCTTGGGGGATGGAAACACTCCCGTTCGGAAGCACTGGCCATCGGAGTTCGCGCATCCTCTTCGGCGCGGCGGCGCTCTGGGCCGTGGACGACGACGAGGCCGAGCGTGTCATCGATCGCCTGCTCGAAGAAGGCGTCAACCACATCGACGTCGCAGCTTCGTACGGGCCCTCCGAAGATCGGCTCAAGCGCCCCCTGGCTCGGCACCGGGATGCCTTCTTCCTGGCGACCAAGACCGGCGAGCGCGGGTACGCCGAGGCACGCGACCAGATCCGTCATTCGCTCGAGCGCATGGGCACGAACCATGTCGACCTGATCCAGCTCCACAACCTCGTGAAGCCCGACGAGTGGGAGCGCGCCCTGGGAGACGACGGCGCGCTGCGCGCGTGCGTCGAGGCGCGGGACGAGGGGCTGGTGCGATTCATCGGCGTGACCGGCCACGGGCGCATGGCCGCGGAGATGCACCGCCGCTCGCTCGAGCGCTTCGCATTCGATTCGGTGCTCACGCCCTACAACCACACGATGATGGCCCTGCCCGAGTACGCGGCCTCGTTCGAGGCGCTGCTCGCCCTGGCCGCCGAGCGCGGCGTGGCCGTGCAGACCATCAAGGCCGTGGCACGGCGACGCTGGGAGAACTTTCGCGAGCGCGACCGCAACACCTGGTACGAGCCGTTCCGAGAGCCCGCGGACATCGAGCGGGCGGTCCACTGGGCCCTCGCACGACCCGGGATCTTCGTGAACACGGCCAGCGACCTGCGCATCCTGTGGCCGACGATCGAGGCGGCGCGCAGCTTCTCGGGGGCCCCGGACGAGGCGGCGATGCAAGAGGCGGAGGCGCGGCTCGGCGTGACCACACTCTTCGCACCGGGCCTGGACGACGTGCGTCCGGACGCCCTGGGCCGTAGGCCCTAGGCGCCGTGGCCTACGACGAGAAGCTGGCCGTGCGCATTCGACGCGCGATCGGCGGCAACCACGGCGTGAGCGAGCGCAAGATGTTTGGCGGACTCTGCTTTCTCATCCGCGGCAACATGGCGTGCGGCGTGGTGGGCGAAGAGCTGATGGTCCGCGTGGGCCCGGACGGCTACGACGCGGCCCTCGCGCGCAAGCATGCGCGCCCCATGGACTTCACGGGCCGACCCATGAAGGGCATGGTCTACGTCGCGCGCGAGGGCCTCCGATCGAGCACGGCACTCTCGGGGTGGGTCGCCCGGGGCGTCGACTTTGCGCGGACCTTTCCGCCGAAGTAGCGCGGCTGTCTCTCAGCCCTTCGAGAGGTCCTCTCGGACCTTCCGGCGCAGCAGCTTGCCGGTCTCGTTGTAGGGCAGCGCCTCGACGAAGCGGATGCGTTCTGGTACGCGGCTCGAGCGAAGGCGCTCCTTCACGAACTGGCGCAACGACTCGGCGTCGGCTCCGCGGCCCGGGGGCGGCACCACGGCCGCCGCCACCGCCTCTCCCCACTGCTCGTCGGGAACTCCCACCACCGCGCAGTCGACGACGTCGGGGTGTTCGTGCAGGACGTCCTCGATCTCGCCGGGCGAGAGGTTCTCCCCTCCGCGAACGATCACGTCGTCGACGCGGCCCTCGATGAAGAGGTAGCCCGCGTCATCGAGATGGCCGCCGTCGCGGGTCGCGAACCAACCGCCTTCGAGCAGCGTGCTGCCCCGACCGAGGTACTCGCCCGAAACCTGCTCGCCGCGCACGTGGATCTCCCCCCGTTCGCCCGGGCCGAGCGCCACGCCGTGCTCGTCGCGCACCTCCACCTCGACGCCCGGCAGCGGCTGACCGACCGAGGCCAGGCGGCGCCGCGTGGCCTCGTCCTCACTGGCGGCGGCCTCGCGATGCGCGTCGGGCCCGAGCAGCGCGATCGTCGAACTCGTCTCGGTGAGGCCGTAGGCGTTGGTGAATGCGGTGTCGGGAAACCGCGCCATGGCCCGCGCGATGACGGGCAGCGGCATCTTGCCGCCACCGTACGCCAGTGCGCGCAACGAGGCCGGACCGGTGGAGCCTCGCGCGTCCAGCCCTTCGACGAGCCGCGCCAGCATCGTGGGCACCACGAACGCGTGGGTCACGCTCTCGGCTTCGGCGAGGTCGAGCCAGGCCGCCGCGTCGAAGGCCGGCAGCTGGACCACGCGGCGGCCCGCGTAGACGCCGCTCAACGTCGCGGCCACCCCGGCCACGTGGTAGGGCGGAACGCTCACCAGGGCCGCCTCTTCGGGCGCGGCCGCGCCGAACTCGACGCTGCCGAGCACGTAGGAGACCAGGTGCTTGTGACGCAGCACCGCGGCCTTGGGGGCGCCGGTGGTGCCGCTGGTGAACAGCAGCACCGCGATCGCTTCGGGGTCCATGTCCCACTCGGGATCCGGCGGCTCGCCCGCTTGCGCCGCGGCGAGAAAGTCCGAACGGGAGACGACCTCGACGCCGTCGCGCCCTGCGAGCGAAGGCGCTCGCGTGTCGGACGTCACGAGCAGACACGGCGACACCCGATCGAGCAGCGCGTCGAGCTCGGCGTCGGTCAGCCGGTAGTTGAGCGGCACGAAGGGAACCCCAGCCCAGGCACTGGCGAACAACGCGACGGGCAGTGCCTCGCTGGTCTCGTCCAGGAACGCGAGGTGCTCCGCCACCTGTGCGCCCGCCAACGCGCTGGCCCGGCCGGCCGCGGCCATCAGGCCCTCGACGGTCAGGCGCGCGTCCCCGCACTGGACTGCGGTGCGATCCCCGTGGGCGCCGGACGCCATCTCGAGCAGCATCATCAGGTTCATGGCCAGAGCTTGGCACGATCGGCCCGAACGGGACACGGCCGATCTGCCGCCCCCGTGAGCCCCCGGACCCAGCCGCCACGCTTGCCGACCGCGGCCGGGGAATCGTTACCCTCCTCCGCCCGGAGGACACCTTGCCGAAGACCGCCATCTTCATTCCCGCCTATCAGGCCGAGCAGACCCTGGCCTCGGTCTTCGAGCGCATCCCCGAAGGCTTCTGGCCCGACGTGGCGCAGGTGTTCGTCATCAACGACGGCAGCACCGACGGGACCGACCGGGTCGGCCGCGAGCTGGCCGAGCGCTATCCGCGCACCACCATCGCCACCCAGCCCGACAACCGCGGCTACGGCGCCGCCGTACGCAGGGGCCTGCGCCTGTGTGGCGAGACCGGCGCCGACTTCGTGGTGTGCCTGCACGCCGACGGCCAATACCCGCCGGAGAAGCTCCCGGAGTTCGTCCCCTACATGGCCGAGCGCGGCATCGACGTGCTGCAGGGATCGCGACACAAGTCGGGCACCGCACGGGAGGGCGGCATGCCCTTCTACAAGGTGGTCGCCGGCCACGTCCTCACCTGGCTGGAGAACAAGACCTTCGGCCTTCAGATGACCGACTACCACTCGGGCTTCATGCTCTACAGCCGCAAGGCCGTGGAGAGCATTCCGTTCGAGGACCTTTCGTACTACTTCGACTTCGATCTCGAGGTGATCGCCAGCGCCCGGGCGCGGGGCCTGGTGGTGGACGAACTCGGCATCCCGACGCTCTACGGCGACGAGGAGTCGCATCTGAACCCGATCTGGTACGGCCTGCGCTGCCTGCGGGTGATGGCTCGTTACCGGCTCGGGCGTTACGCCTGAGCCGGCCCCTGGAACGCGAAGCGCCCGCCCGGTTTCCCGGACGGGCGCTTCAGAGGTCGCTGGGACCGGCTACGGCTGGTTGGGGTTGAGACCCGAACCGCGGCCGTAGTTGTCGAAGTAGTACTTCATGGTGATGCGCAGGGTCTCGCGCAGGCTGGTCTTGGCCTTCCAGCCCAGGCGCGACTCGGCCTTCTTGATGTCCGGCACGCGGCGGTCGCAGTCCTCGTAGCCCTGGCCGTAGAACTTCTCGCCCGAGATGTCCTCGATCGGGTGCTCGAGGAACTCCTGCTTGCCGGTGATCTCCGCGGCGGTCTCGCGCATCATCTGCGCCAGCTCGCGCATGGTGACCTCGCCGCCCCGGTTGCCCACGTTGAACACCTGGTTGTGCGAGCCCTTGGGCTGCTCGAGCATCAGCATCAGCGCGTCCACGGCGTCGTCGATGTACGTGATCGTGCGGTAGGCCTCGCCACCGTCGACCAGCTGGATGGGCTTGCCGTCGAGCAGCGCCGTCATGAAGCACGCCAACACGCGGGGGATGCCCTCGCCGTCGCGGCCCGGGATGAAGTCCATCCGCGCGCCGAACCAGTTGTACGGGCGGATGATCGTGAACGGCATCCCGTTCTCGGCCTGGTGCGCGAAGATGTACCGCTCGAACAGCGCCTTGGCGGTGGCGTAGCTCCAGCGGTGATTGGTGGTCGGCCCCATCACGAGCGGGGTCTCGTCCTCGCGCTGCTCGTACAGGTCGGGGTTCTGGTAGTCCTCGTCCGGCACGTAGCTCGACAGCGTGCGGCCGTAGACCTCGCAGGTCGAGGTGTGGATCAACCACTTGCGGTACTTCGAGCAGAGGTCGATCAACCGGTAGGCGTCGATGAAGTTCGACTGGATGGTCTTGACCGGGCTCGCCACGTACTGGGCCGGGGTGCAGACCGCGGCCAGCGAGAAGACGGCGTCGCAGTCGGCAATGACCGGCTCGAGCTCGGAAAACGTCGTCTCGGCGTCCACATACTGCTGGTGGAACGTGAGGTCCGGGTTGCCCAGGTGCTGGGAGATCTTGTCGTAGCTGGTGTCCCAGCCTTCGATCTCGTACTCGCCGGAAGCGAGCATTCGGTCGACGAGGTGGCTCCCCACGAAGCCGCCGCAGCCGAGGATGATGACCTTCTTCTTGGACATGCGTTCGTGCTCCGTGCTCTTCCTCACCGCCGCAAGAGCGGTCGGGTGGTCGATGGTTGGCGGGGGCTGGGCGCGGCCTGATTGCCGCCTCGCTGGCCCCCTCGCCCTGGATGGTCTCGAGCCCCCCGAGTTCCAGGTTGCAGGGCGGGTTTACCATCCAATGCGGTCGACGCCATTAAGAAGCGGTTAGAGGCGGAGGCATTTCGCCCCGTTTTTCAAGGGGTTGCGCCGTTCGGGGCACGGCGATGGGGTGACTTAGCCGGGCATCGGATCGCTCCGGGCAGGGGCTTCGGCGCCCGGGAATCCACGCTTTCCGGGGGCTTGGATGGATGGCGCGGTGCCGCCGAAGCCGGTAGTCTGCCGGCCCGAAATCGACTTCCATTTTCATTTTCAACACCGGAGCCCGCCATCTCCGCCCCTGCTCCCGTCGCCTCCGAGCCCGCCGATCGCCCCGCGCAGGACGAGTGCCGCTGCCACTGCGGCAGCCTGCTCGCCCGGGTGGTCGACGGCGCGGTCGAGATCAAGTGCCGGCGCTGCAAGCGCACGCACCGACTCGCACTCGAGCACGACGGGCCGGCGGACTGGCGAAGCCCGCGATGACGCCCCGAACGATCCATCACCCGCGGCCAGAGGCCCCGAGCCCCGAGCCCCAACGCACGCCCCGCGCGTGTTGGGAGTACTCGACATGGCTCGAACCGCCCTGCTTCTGCTCTTCGTGACGGCGCTGGTCACCGGAATCCAGCGCCCCGTCGGCGCCGAGGACGTCGACGCGCTTCGCGCGCGCGACGACCGCATCGAAGACCTCGAGCGCAAGCTCGAAGTCGTGGTGGACGAACTCTCTCGTCTGCGCGAGCAGGTGGCCGTACCCGAGGAGCCGGAGCTCAAGAGCGCCTACGGCATGGGGCCCGCGGCCTCCAAGGTATACGGCATCGACCGCGGTCTCTCGATCGGCGGCTACGGCGAGGGCCAGTACCGCACCTTCTTCGGCGACACCACGAACGACGACCTCGACCGCGCCGACTTCCTGAGGATGGTGCTCTACTTCGGGTACAAGTTCAGCGACCGGATCGTGTTCAACTCGGAGATCGAGTTCGAGCACGCGACCACCAGCAATGTGGGCAACGGCGCCGGGAGCGGCAGCGCATCGGTCGAGCTCGCCACGCTCGACTTCTTCCTGCACGAGAAGATCAACGCGCGCGCGGGCATGCTGCTGTTGCCGATCGGATTCGTGAACGAGATCCACGAGCCGCCGTTCTTCTACGGGGTGAACCGGCCCGAGACCGAGACCCGCATCATCCCGACCACCTGGCGTGAGAACGGCGCCGGCATCTTCGGCAACCTGACCGAGACGCTCTCCTACCGCGCCTACGTGGTCTCGGGCTTCAACGGCCAGAACTTCAGCGACTCGGGTTTTCGCAGCGGTCGCCAGAAGGGCAACCGGGCGCTCACCGAAGACTTCGGCTTCGTCGTCCGTGGCGACTGGCGCCCGGACGCGGTGCCGGGGCTGATGCTGGGCGGCTCGTACTATACGGGCAACTCGGGCCAGGACGTCCGTGTCGCTTCGGGCGAACGGCTGCCCGAGGCGCGCATCAACATGTTCGAGTTGCACGCCCAGTACCACGAAGGCCCCTGGAAGCTCCGTGCCCTGTACGCCTACACCGACCTGGGCGACACCAAGGAGCTGAACGATCTGCTGGGAAGGCCGCAGGGCAAGCCCATCGCCGAGACCATGATGGGCGGCTACGTCGAAGCGGGCTATGACGTCTGGCCGCTGTTCGACGAGTCGGGCACCAAGCGCCTCGAGCCCTTCATGCGCATCGAGTACGTCGACACGCAGTACAAGGTGCCCACGACGTACGCACGCAACGGGCGGAACCGCTACTGGCTCTTCACGCCGGGAATCAACTTCTACCCGCATCCGAACGTGGTGCTCAAGCTCGAGTACCGCAACTACCAGACCCTGGGCGGAGAACGACCGCAGGAGCTCGCCGTTGGCATGGGGTTCGCGTTCTAGCCGGGCAGCTCGCCTGCTCCCGGCGCTATGGCTACTTCTCGGCGTCCCGCTCCTGTCCGCGGGGGCGGACGCCAAGGTGTACTTCAGCAAGAACGAGGCACTCGAGCTGGCGTTTCCGGACGCGGACCGCGTCGATCGCCAGTCGCTCGTCCTCGACGAAGCACAGGTCGACGCCGTCCAGAACCGCGCCAAGAGCGAGCTCGGCTCGCGCATCATCACGCTCTACACCGGCTGGAAGGGCGGGCAGGTGCAGGGCTACGCCTTCATCGACGTGCACACCGTGCGCACGCTGCCCGAGGCGTTCCTGGTGGTGATCACGCCCGAGGGCGAGATCCGGTCGCTCCGCGTCCTGGCCTTCTACGAGCCGCCCGACTACCTGCCCTCGGACCGCTGGCTTCGACAGTTCGAGAACCGGTCGCTGGAGCCGGCCCTGCGCATCGGCGGCCACATCCACGGGATCGCGGGATCGACGCTCTCGTCGCACGCCGTCACCGGAGGCGTGCGACGCTCCCTCGCGCTCTTCCACGAACTGGTGGGCGTGGACGGCCGAGGCATCGCCGGGCCGCACCACGCCGCACCCGGTCCGGTGGCCGATACCGACCCGATCTCGCCGGGCGTGGCGGCTGGAGCCGTCGCCCGCCCGGGAGAGGCGACCGCGCCGACCGGGGGCGGCCAGTAGCCCTTGCGCTTCGTCGTCACGGGAGAGTGGAGCCGCAACCACCTGCTGCAGACCATCGTCGTCCTGTACGTGGTCTACGTGGGTGGGCTCTGGGTGACGAACGCCCTGCTCTACTTCCAGAAGATGGGCTTGAACCCCGCGTCGGTGGTCGAGTACTACCTGGGCAACGAAGAGCGGTTCCTGCAGCCCCGCAGCTACCAGGGCCTGCTCGAGGTCTCGCACTTCCACCTGTTCGCCATGGGCATGCTGCTGCTGGTGCTCACGCACCTGATGCTCTTCGTGCCGATCGGCAACGGCACGAAGATGCTGCTGATCGTGCTGCCCTTCGTCTCGGCGCTGGTCGATGAGGGGGGCGGCTGGCTGGTGCGCTTCGTCCACCCGGGCTTCGCGATCGTGAAGGTGCTCGGCTTCCTGCTGCTCCAGGGCAGCCTGCTGGCATTGATGGGCATCTCGCTGTGGGCGGTCTTCCGCGGCAGCGGTGCGAGCTACCGATCCGGCGAGTCGGGCCGCTGAGCACGGCCCTCGCGAGCCGGGCACGGGCCGGGCTCATCGGGCTCGTGCTGCTGGCGACCAGCAGTCAGGCCCCCGCAGAAACCTGGAGCGACGGTCGCCCGGCGATGGGCACCGTCTTCGAGGTAGTGCTCGAGGCGCCCACACGGAAGGCCGCGCGGGAGGCCACCGAAGCGTGCTTTGCCGAGGTCGAGCGGCTCGAGGCGCTGCTCTCGACCTGGCGCCCGGAGAGCGACTTGAGCCGGTTGAACCGTGCCGCCGGCGATTCGGTGCCCGTGCACGCCGACGTGCTGCGCGCCCTGGCCGATGCAGTCGCCCTGGGGCGCGCCACCGGCGGCGCGTTCGACGTCACGGTGGGGCCGCTCGTGCAGCTGTGGACCCGTACCGCACAGCATGGTTCGCTGCCCTCGAAAGCCGACATCGCTCGCGCCCGCCGGCGGGTGGGCGCCGAGGCGATCGCGCTCGGAGAGGGCGAGGCGCGGCTCGTGCGCCCGGGCATGGCCGTGGATCTCGACGGCTTCTCCAAGGGCTGGGTGCTCGATCGCCTGGTGCCGCACCTGGCCGACCACGGCATCACCGCCGCCTATCTGAGCCTGGGCCAGAGCAGCGTTCTCACGTTGGGGAAGCCGAGCGACGCGGATGCGTGGCGCCTGCTGGTGCGCGGCCCCGAAGCCGGGCTCGCCGCGGAGATCTCCCTGGGCGACGCGCGGGTCTCGGTGTCGGGCAGTTTCGGCAAGGTCAGCACCATCGAGGGGCGGCGGTTCGGTCACGTGATCGACCCGCGAACCGGCTGGCCGGTCACCCACGCCGCCCAGGCGGTGGTGGTGGCGCCCACGGCGGCGAGCGCCGAAGCTTGGAGCAAGGCACTGCTCGTGCTCGCGCCCGAAGACGCGCTCCCGCTGCTCGAAGCCGCGCCGGGCGTCGAGGGGCTGCTACTCCTGACTGGTGGCATCTCGCACCGCACGCCGCACTTCGACGAGGAGGTCGGGTTCCGTTGGCTCGAACCGCGAAAGGTCCCCTCGAGCGCACCGTAGACGCGCTCTACCGAACCGCCTTCCGCCTGGCGATGCGGCTGCTCGAGGTCGCCTACTTCTTCGTGCGCCCGAACCTGCGCGGCGTCGCGGTGGTGGTGCGCGTCGGCGACGAGATCCTGCTGATCGAGAACTCCTACCGGACCGGGTTCGGCGTGCCCGCGGGCCGGATCGGTCGGCGCGAACCGCTGGCCGAGGCCGCCAGCCGCGAGCTGTTCGAAGAGGCCGGCGTTCGCACCCGGCCCGAAGACCTGCGCCTGACCGGCACGATCCACGTCCGCGAGGGGCACGCCCAGGCGAACGTCGACTTCTTCGAGATCGAGCTCGACGCCCACCCGGAAGTGGTGGTGGACGATCGCGAAGTCGTGTGGGGAGGCTTCGTGGCCCTGCCGGAGATCCGCGAGCCGCTGTGGCCCCCGCTCCGGGCGTGGCTCGCCGAACGTCCGCGCTGACCGCGCTGGCGCCCTCGCGCCGGATGCCACACGCTCCAGGGCCCGATGGAGGAGAACCGATGACCCGAGTCGAAGAATCCGATCGCGCGGACTTTCTGGCCGCGGTGGACCAGGCGGCCCGCGCGTCCCAGGGATGGATGGCGCTCGCGACCGTCGCCGGCCAGGAGGCGCGCGTGCGGATCGTGCACGGCACCTGGGAGGGCGACTCCCTCTGGTTCGCGACCTCGCCCGATTCGCCCAAGGCTGCCCAGATGCGCGCCAACCCTTCGGTGGACATCCAGTTCCAGGTGGCGCCCCCCGACTTCGTGCACGTGCTGGTACGCGGCCGTGCCGAGCTCTGTAGCGACGACGAGACCCGCAAGCGCGTATGGGACGTCATGGACTACGACCTCTCCGCGTTCTGGCCGGGCGGCCCGACCGACCCGGGCTACGTGGCCGTGCGCGTGGTGCCCACCCGCATCGAGCTCTCGAAGATGTTCGGGAGCCAGGACAAGCGCGTCTGGCGAAGCGGCTAGCGCGCGAGGCCTCGAGCGATGGCGCGCGGGTCGTGGCCGACGTCCTGCGCGCGTCTCACGACACCGACCCGCAGTCGCTGCGGGGGCCGATGCTCGTCTTCGACGACGCGACCGGGCAGGTCACCGAGACGGCCACCGCCCTGGGAGTCGAGGTCGTCCGCTGGGACCCACGGGCGGGCGGACCCCACCCGGCGCGCGCATGGCCGCCCGACGTCGAAGCCGCGAGCTGTGTCGTTCGCCTGCCCAAGGGGCGCGACCACGCGCGCATGGTGCTCGAGGGCGCGCTCTCGCGGGTCGCATCCGGCGGCCCGGTCTACCTCTACGGCCACAACGACGAGGGCATCCGGTCGGCGGGAAGGGACCTCGAGACCTTCTGCGACGCCGTGCGCACGGTGGAGACCCGGCGTCACTGTCGGGTCTGGCGCGGACGCCGCACGGCGGGCGCACTGCGCAGCGATCTCGACGCCTTCGCCGAGCCCGTGACCCTCGCGCTACCGGCTGGCGATGCCGAAGCCGTCTCGTTTCCGGGCCTCTTCGCACACGGCCGGCTGGATGCGGCGACCGCGCTGCTCGCACAGGCGTTGCCCCGCGTGCGGCCGGAAGCGTGCGTGCTCGACTACGGCTGCGGCCTGGGCACCCTGCTGCTCGCGGTCCGCGCACGGCTACCCCGTGCCACGCTCCACGGCCTCGACGCCGAGGCGCTCGCCCTCGAAGCCGCACGGCGCAACGTACCCGACGCGACGCTCCACCTGGGGACGCGCCTCGCCGACCTGCCGGACGATCTTCGCTTCGACCTGATCGTGAGCAACCCGCCCATCCACGACGGTCACGCACGCGACACGCGCGCGGCCGAGGCCTTCGCGCGCGACGCGGCGCGGCGCCTCACCCGGCGTGGGCAGGTGCTCGCCGTCGGCCAACGCACGCTTCCCCTGGGTCGCTGGCTCGAGCAGGGCTTCGACGAGGTGGAGATCGCGGCCGAGAACGCGAGCTTCTGCGTTTGGCGCGCCGCCGTGCCAGGGCGACGGCGCGAGTCGGGGCGTCGCGAACGGCGCGGGCGGGTGCGCCTGCCCTAGCGGGTTGCGAGCACGCCCGTGCCGACCGAGTGCTTGCGGGCCCTAGCGAACGGGCACGAAGCGCTCGGCTGCCATCGCGCGAAGGCGCTCCACGTCTTCGCGACGGGTCTTCGAGAGCGGCACGGTCCCATCGAGCTCGCGCAGCAGGTGCGCACTGGTCAGATCCTCGCCGGCGTACAGGGCAGCGTAGAGCGAGGCGATCACCGCCTGCTCGATCTCGGCGCCGCTGAAGCCCGCACTCGCATCGACGAGCTGCTGGGTCTCGAAGAAGAGCGGCTCCTGCTTCCGGCGCCTCAGATGGATGTCGAAGATGTCGGCGCGCTCCGAGGCGTCGGGCAGGTCGACGAAGAAGATCTCGTCGAAACGGCCCTTGCGCATCAGCTCGGGCGGTAGACGGAACACGTCGTTCGCGGTGGCCACCACGAACACGGCTTCCTTCTTCTCCTGCAGCCACGTGAGCAGGGTCGCGAAGATGCGCTGGCTCGTGCCGCCATCCTGGTCGCCATTCGCCACGCTGGCGAAGGCCTTCTCCAGCTCGTCGATCCACAGCACGCACGGGGCGAGCGCCTCGGCGGTCTCGAGCGCCCGGCGCAGGTTCTTCTCGGACTCCCCGATGAACTTGTCGTAGAGCCGGCCGGCATCGAGCTTCAGCAGGGGCTGGCGCCACTCGCGGGCGATCGACTTGGCCGCGAGGGACTTGCCGCAGCCCTGGACACCGACCATCAGGATGCCGCGCGGCGGGTCGAGCCCGAGCTCGCGTGCCTGGTCGGTGAACCCGATGCGCGCGCGTTCGAGCCATTCTCGGAGCCGCTTGAACCCACCGAGCTCGAAGGGGTTGTCCTCATGGGGCAGGTACTCGAGAAGGCCGTCCTGCCCCAGCGCCTTGGCCTTCTCGCGCCGCACCCGGGCCACGTCCTCGCCACAGAGCCGGCCATCGGACAGGATCGCCCGGGCCACGGCCTGCCGCGCCTGGTTGCAGGTGAGGCCGGTGAGCGCCTGCACCAGCTCGCCCAGCTCGGCACGCGAGAGCGTGACGTCTGCCCCGGTCCGGTCGCGAAGCGAGCGGGCCACGGTGGCCACCACCTGTTCGAGCTCTTCGGCGCCCGGGAGTGCCATCTCGAAGTGCACGACGTGCGCATCGGCGTCGGGCGGAAAGGCGTGACCCGCGCCGGTGACCAGCAGCGTCGCGTGCGTCCGTGCAAAGGCGTCCGCCACGTCGCGAAACGCGCGACACACCGCGGCGTCTTCCAGGTGGCGCGCGAAGTCCTTCAGCAGGAAGATGCCCTCGACCTGGAGCGTGGCCAGGTGCTGAAGCACCTCCAGCGGCTGGGCCGTGCTGCGGTTCGCCCACTCGGTGGTCTGGCTGGTGAGCCCGCTGGTGAGCGTCCACTCGAAGACGGGCATGTCGAGTTCGCTGGCCACGGCCGCGACGAGCGAGGCCACCCGCTCCTCCTCCACCGTATCCACCGCCACCACGGAGTGGAACGACAGGATCAGGGTCTTGAGCTCGTGCTGCGCGCTTTCGGTGGGCACGCCGGTCGCATCGGCCTTCCCGGGCGCCCGCTTGACCGGGGCTGACCGGGCCACCGGAGCATTCGCCCGGCGGGGAAGCGCCCGGGCGCTTCGCCGACCTAATATGGCGCCAACGCCCGGTGCCGGGGTTCGGAGGCGACATGCCCAAGAGAAGATGGAGCCGGCGCCTGCTCGTCGTGTCCGTCCTGTCCTGCCTCGTGCCGCAGCTGGCGGGAGCGGAGGTGCACTCGCTCGACGACGCGGGCGAGCTGGCGGTCTTTCTGGACGGGGCGGTACCCGCACTCCTCGAGAGCGACGAGGTTCCGGGCATGACCGTCTCGGTCGTGAGGGACGGTGAGGTGCTGTTCGCGAAGGGCTACGGGCTCGCCACGGTCGCCACACGCGAGCCGGTCGTCGCCGAGCGCACGCTCTTCCGCGTGGGCTCGGTCTCCAAGATCTTTCTCGCCACGGCCATCATGCAGCTCGTGGAGCAGGGGCGGCTCGACCTCGACACCGACCTCAACACCTACCTCGAAGGCGTCGAGATCCCGGAGACCTTCGAGCAGCCCATCACCCTGCGACACGTGCTGACGCACACGCCCGGCTTCGAGGACTCCTACCGCGACATCTTCGTGGGCCCCGACCACTACCGCCCACTGCGCGACACGCTGGCGGACTACATCCCCGAGCGGGTCTGGCCGCCGGGTGAGATGGTGGCGTACTCCAACCACGCCACGGCGCTCGCCGGACTGGTCGTCGAGCAGGTCTCCGGGGAGCCCTACGCGGACTATCTGGATCATCACATCCTCGAACCGCTGGGCATGACGCGGAGCACGGCGCAACAGCCCGTGCCCGACTCGCTGGCACCCGACCTGTCGACCGGGGCGCGCGCGGACGATTTCTTCGCCTACGTGCCCGACAGCCCGGCCGGCTCGGTCTCCGCCACGGCGAGCGACATGGCGCGCTTCATGATCGCCCACCTCCAGTACGGACGACTCGGCGATACCCGGATCCTCCAGGCCGAGACGGCGCGCCGCATGCAGTCGCGCCTGTTCACCCTCGACCCGCGTGTGAACGGATTCGCCTACCAGTTCTTCGAGTCGGACATGGGCGGGCTGCGCGTGATCGGCCACGCGGGTGGAATGGTCACCCACTTCACCAACATGGCGCTGCTGCCGGAAGAGGGCGTCGGCTTCTTCGCCTCGGTCAATGGCGCGAGCAGGGGCCCCTTCGTGCTGACCCGGCAGTTCCTGGAGCGCTACTTCCCCCAGGTGAGGCCGGGGCCACGGGTCGCTCTCGAGGGCTCCGACACCGCCGAGCGAGCAGCCGGCTGGTACAGCGAGTCGCGCGGCGGCGTCCACCACTTCTCTCGGGTCGGCCGCTTCATGAGCATGCGCAAGGCCGTCGCCGGCGAGAACGGGCGCCTGCAGTTCATGGACGAGACCTGGGTGGAGACCGAGCCGCTGCTGTTCCGACAGATCGACGGCCCCAACTGGCTGGTGTTTCGCGAGGGAGAGGACGGCACCATCCGCGACGCACTGCGCGGTCTCGGCGGCCACTCCATGCTGCTGCGCGAGCCCTTCTGGCGAGGGCTCGACTTCCAGCGCGCGGTGGCCGCTGCCCTCTTCGCGGTGCTGCTCTGGCCGATCTTCCATCGACCCCTCTGGCGCGTCCGGCGCTGGTGGAGCGAGGTGCGCGGCGGGGGCACCCTCGCGGGTGCGCGCTGGGTCGCCGCCGGCCTCCGGCTCTCTGCGCTCGCGTTCCTGGTGTGCTTCGCGTGGGGTGCCACCGTACTCGCGCGCACCACCGCCATGGTGTTCTCGCCGGCCCTCTGGATCGCGGGCAGCCTGCCCTTTGCGATCGCGCTGCTCTCGGTGGGTGCGGCCATCGCCTGCGGTCGCCTCTGGCGAGAGGGCGTGGGGAGCCGGGCCACGCGACTCGGCTACACGGGACTCACGCTCGGCGGCTTCGCCCTGGTCGGCTGGGCGCACGCCTGGAACGTGCTGGCCACACGCATGTAGCACCCGGGGAGCGCGCCGGTGCGCGAGCGCCGCGAGCTCGGCTAGTCGTCGATGCGCGCCTCGAGCGTTCGCTTGAGCCGGTCCGCGCTGCGACGCAGCTGAATCGTGCGGCCGCGGTGCACGTAGACGAGCCCCGGCTTGGCGTCGCGCGGCTTCGAGATGTCTCGAATGGCGGCCACGTGCACGCTGGCGCGCGTCGCGGTGCGCGCCTTCGAGAAGTGCACCGAGAGTTCCGCCGCCTCGAGCACCGCCGACTGGGGAGGCTCGCCCTTGCCCTCCACCCGCAGCACCACGTGGCTCCCAGGGTTGCCCTCGAGGTGGAAGAACAGGTCGCGTCCCCGCGCCAGCCGGGTGGTGAGGATGTCGTTGCCCTGGTCGTTCTTTCCCACCCAGACTTCCAGGCCCGACTCGGTGGCGTATCGCTTCGGCACGAGCCGGGTGGGCAGCTCGCGCTTGCCGACCTTCCAGACCTTCTTGGCGGCACCCCCTGCGGCGGGTTCGGCCGGTGCGGGGGCGAAGCGGCCCAGCAGACGTTCGAATGCCGGCGTCTCGGCCAGGGCGCGCAGGTCGTCGGTGGACTCGGCCGCCTCGAGGTCGCGCCCGAGCGCTTCGAGCTCTTCGCGCCTCGCCGACTGCGCGCCGATCTCGGCCTCGGCCTTCTGCTCCTTGCGAACCGCCTTTCGGGCGCGGCGAAAGTAGTCCTCGAGATTCTCTGCGGCGCTCTTCTTGGGGTCGAGCAGGATGGTGACGGGCTCGCCGCTCTCGAAGTCGACCGTCTCCACCGACGTCGCGGCCCGGCCCACCTTGTCGAGACTGCCCTTCAGCAGCTCGCCCATCCGCTCGAGCTGCGGCGCCTTCGCACCGGCCTCGGCGTCCTTGCGCAGGCGCGCCGTCTTCTTGTCCACGGCGCCGAGCGCCTTGCCCAGGGCCTTGGTCATGCGCCGGCGAAGCTGGCCGTCGTCGGCGTGGGCCTCGGCGCCGGCATAGGCGGCCTCGATCCCCCGCAGCAGCGCCTCGCCCTCGAGCGAGGCGAACCGGTCTTCGCCCTCGGAAGGCGGGCGACCCTCGGGGTCGACGAAGGGTGCGCCCGCTCGCAGGTCTCGGCGGGTCTCGCCGAGGGGCCGAGCGGCCACCAGCAGGTGGTCGCGCCCGTCGAGCAGGTAGAGGTTCGAGCGCGGCCCCAGGATCGACAGCATCAGCGCGAAACGTGCCTCCCGGGTCTCGAGCAGCAGCTCGGCCTGGCGGTCGCCCCCGCGAACGCGTGCGTCCCGCAGGCGCGCACCCTGCACGTGGGCCTTCAGGTATTGCGCGAGCGCCGGTGGCGTCGGCAAGGCCTTGCGTCCCGCGGGCGACGCGGCGATCCGGGCGAAGCCGGGCCGACACGAGAGCAGCAGCCGAAGCCGATCGCCACCGGCGTGTTCGCCGCCCCCACCGAAGTCGAGCACCAGCTCGTCGGGGGCGGGCATCATGACGCGCTCGAGGCGCGCGCCGAGCCGCGTCTCGCGCAGGGCTGCCGTGGCCCGTTCGATCTCGCGAAGGGACAACATGGCTAGCGCTGGCACGCCGGGCAGTAGTGCGCACTGCGCTGCCCGATCACCTTGCGCCGGATCGCGGTGCCGCAGGCGCGGCATGGCGAACCGGTGCGCGCGTAGACCCGGCGCTCGTCCTGGTAGCCCCCATCGCTGCCATCGGGCGCCACGTAGTCGCTGATGCTCGATCCGCCGGTCTCGATGGAGCGCAACATCACGCGCTTCGTGGCGTCGGCAATGGCCTCGTACGACCGGCGCGGCACGCGTCCCGCCGCGCGGGTGGGGCGCACGCCGGCATGGAAGAGGGCTTCGTCGGCGTAGATGTTGCCGGTGCCCGCCACCACCGATTGATCCAGGAGAAAGCTCTTCACGGCCACCTTGCGCCCCCGAGACGCTTCGAAGAGATGGGACCCGGTCACCTCGAGCGCGTCGGTACCGAGGCGATCGAGCCGCTCACAGGGCTCGCCCGGTGCGAGCCACTGCACCTTGCCGAACTTCCGGACGTCGCGCAGGTAGACCTCGGGGCCGCCGTCGTCGAAGGCCAGCCGTAGGTGCGTGTGCCGGTCGGGCCGAAAGTCGAGCTGCGCGTCGGGCTCGAGCGCCGCACGCGCGGTGGCCGACAGCAGCCGTGGGCTGGTGGCATCGCTCGAGAAGAGCTGCCCCGTCATGCCCAGGTGCAAGAGCAGGCGGCTGCCGTCCTCGGTGTGGGCCAGCAGGTACTTGCCGCTGCGTGTGAGACCCGCCAGGCGACGGCCGGCCAGCCGGGCACGGAGCCGACCCGGGGGCGTCACGAAGAAGTAGCTGTTGGCCGTGGTCCGGACGCTGCGCACGGTGCGGCCGACCATTGCCGGCGCGATCCGGCGCCGCGTCACCTCGACTTCGGGAAGCTCGGGCACGGCGGCTCAGGGGTCGAAGCGCGCGCGGATCCCGGCGGCGGGAACCGGACAGCTCTCTTCCGGAGACGGGAACAGCCGCTTGCGGTGACGCGCGAAGGCATCGTAGGCGCGATCGCGCAGGGATTCGGGGACCGCCTCCAGCAGGCGGGCGCACCCTGCCCACGCACCGCCCAGGGCGCGCAGCACGTGCACCATGGCGGCCGAGCGCGTGAGGAGCCGCCCGTCTTCCGTCATCACCGCCAGGCTGTCCGGCAGGGCGAGACGCTCTTCTTCGGACAGGCGCGCGCGCAGGGTCTCGCCCTCCAGCGGCGCAAACCGAAAGGCCTCGCCGCTCGCGTCGCGAGCCACCAGGAACCGCACGCTGCGATGGCAGAACCCGCAGGTGCCGTCGTAGAAGACCAGGTCGGACACACGGAGAGGGTAGCCTTCCCCCGTCGGCTGGGGCCTACGCCGTGCGCCAGGGCTCCACCAGGATCTTCGCGTGGTCGTCGGGCCGCGAGAGGTCATCGAAGGCACCGGCCACGCCCTCGAGCGTCACGCGCCCGGTGATCAGCGGCCCCACGTCGATCTCGCCCTCGGCGATCGAGCGCAGCGTCCCGGCGAACTCTTCTGGCGTGTAGCCGAGCACGAACTGCAGGTTCAGTTCCTTGTTGATGGCCAGCATGGGGCGGATGCGGTCCTCCTCCATGCACACACCCGCCACCACGATGCGCGACTGCGGCGGCGCCTCGAGCACGATCTGGTCGAGCATGCCGGGCACGCCGACACACTCGAAGACCGTGGCGGGCTTGGCCCCGGCGGCCTTGCGCCAGGCCTCCATCACCGGGGTGGCCGCCGGGTCGACCGTGACGTGCGCGCCCATCGCCTCGGCCAGGGCCCGCCGGCGGGGAGAGAAGTCCGAGGCCACGATGGGCTCGCCGCCCTGCAGCCGCAGACCCGCGATGACCGCGAGCCCGACCGGGCCGCAGCCCACGACCACGCCACCTTCGCCGGCCTCGCGCTGGGCCTTCGCCACGGCGTGGATGCCCACGGCCATCGGTTCGGTCAGTGCGGCTGCCTCGGTGGGCACGTCGTCGGGCACCTTGAGCAGGAACCCCTCGGTGAGCAGCATCTGCTCGGCATATCCGCCCGGAAAGTCGTTCGAGTAGCCCACGGCCCCGAAGCCGGCGGCATGCAGCACGATCGGCATGGAGCAGACGCGATCGCCCGGCTTCAGGTTCTTCGCGGTGTGCGGCCCGAAGTCGAGGATCTCCGCACAGAACTCGTGGCCCATCACCACGTCCCGCGAGGTGTCCATGGTGCGAGGCATTCCCGACGCCTCGGCGAGTTCCATCATCTTGTCGGCGTGGAGCAGCGCGTGGAGATCGGAACCGCAGATGCCGCAAGCCAACGTCTTGACCAGCACCTGCGCACTCTGCGGCTCGAGATCGGGTAGGGTGTCGACGAGGATGCGCTTGTCGCGCATCACGGCTGCACGCACGGCGGATTCCTACTTGATGGCCAAGGGGTTCAGCGGCGAGCCCACGGCCCCGGGGATGTGAAGCGGCTGGGCCGCCAGGAAGAACTCGTAGCGCCCGTCTTCGGCGCAGTCGGCGGCCAGCTCTTCGAGCCACCAGATCTCGCCGATGTAGACGCCCTGGTCGCGCAGCAGCGCGCCGTGCAGGCCGACCGAGCCTTCCGGGGGCGGGAACACCTCGAGGCCCACGTTGTCTGCAGCCACGGCGGTGATCTTCTTCTCGTGGATCCAGGGGGCCAGGTCTTCGTCGAGGCCGGTCTGCGGCGCGAGCAGGTAACGGGTGCGCTCGACGGGGTCGGCGAGCGCATAGAAGCCGGGCACCCAGCCGGTCCGGAAGACGACGATGTCGCCGGGGCGGATCTCGGTGCCCTGGGCGGCCAGCGCGGCCTCGACGTCGGCCCGGGTGATGGCGACCCCGGGCGCGAGCGTGCCGCCCTTGTGGCGCAGCACGTCCACCAGCACGCCGCGCCCCACCAGCGAGTCCTTCACGTTCTCGATGCCGAGCTTGGTCGCGCCGCCGGCCATGGGCGCGCTGCGGATCGCGGACTCGGGCACGCCGTTGTAGAGCTCGTCGTCGTACCAGCCATGAGAGAGTCCGTCCCACTGGGTCGAACCCTGGAGCGCCATGTAGATGTAGTCGTCGGCGAACTTGAGGCGACCGATCGACAGGCCGTCGCCACCCGAATGGTAGTCGGCACCGGTGACCGTCATGGTGTGGTGCGGGTTGAGACGGCCGGGAAAGACCGGCCCGTTCATGTCGATGGGAATGGCGAGACTGAAGGTCTTGCCTTTCTGGATGAGACCCGCCGCGTGGACCAGCGCCTCGGGCGTGAGCAGGTTCGCGGCACCGCGCTCGTCGCCGGCACCCCAGCGGCCCCAGTTGTGGAGCTTGCCGGGCTCGGCCACCGCACCCGTTGCAACCAGGGCCAGGCCCAGGCCCAGAATCACCCCGCCAAGCGTCCTCATCGTCGTGCCCTCCTCCGGCGGAGCGACTCTATCACGGCTAGCCTCCGCGCCATGGCTGCACGCAAGACCGCGAAGAAGAAGGCCCCGAGCAAGGCAGCTGGCAAGGCGAAAAGCGCGAAGGCCAAGGGCGACGGCGAAGAGGCCGCCAAGAGCGCCGGCGGCGAGGCCCAGAAGGGCGCTACGGGCGAAGCGCGTGCAGCCGACGTGAACATGGCACGCGTCTTCGCGCTGCGGCCGCGCGTGCCCAGTTCGTTCTCGCAGGCGCGTTTTCTCGAGGCGCGGCGGCTGCTCGATGACGAGACCTACGAGAGTGCCGAAGCGGCGACGCGAGCGGTGGTCGAGAAGGCGCTCGAGCTGACCAACAAGCCGGCGGGCAAGCGGGACCGGGGGCCGGCCCGGCGGTAGCCGGTTCGGGGCCCTTGGCGCAGGCTGCTTCGCTCGTGGCTTGGGCGGTCCGCGCGGCGGATCGGGTGGACGCTTCTAGGTGTCACCCTTCGGGAAGCGCCAGTCCAGGGCCAGCTCGGGGGTCGCCGCCATGGCGCGCAGGTGCGCCACCTCGTCGGGCAGCTTCTCCTCGCGCGCTTCGGTGCGGGCCTTGTGGGCGACCCGGCGCACGGTATCGATGAGCAGCAGGTATTCGGTGTACGGCCAGCTCAGGAACTCTGCGTCGGCGTACTCCGAGTAGCCCAGCTTGTAGCGGTACCAGGGGTTGGTGCGCGTCACGGTCTTGAGCAGACTGGCGAGCCCGGTGCCCTTGGGCCGCAGCCCCACGCCCTCTTCGTCCACGTAGCGCATGGCGCCGTCGGACTCGCGCAGCATCCAGTTGCCCTTGTGCAGGTCGTCCAGCTCGAGGGCGACCGGCATGCCGAACCGGCCGTGATGCGCTTGGTACTTGGCGAGAGCGCGCGCGTGGGTGGGCGCATCCACGAGCCCCGTCGCGGCGATCGCGCGCAGGTCCGAGCGAAACCGCGCGTCGAAGCGCAGCGCGGCCGCACGCCGGCCGATCGCGCCCGAAAGGCCGCTGGGGCTCGCCCCATGCACCCGCGCCCCGATGCGTCCGAGGTCGTCGGCGTGCGCCAGCAGCTCGGTTCGGGTCATGGGCCGAAAGTCGTCGAGCCTCTCGAGCAGCAGCAGCCGGCCCTCTCGCCCGACGAGCTTCGGAAACACGGACGGCAGCAACCGCACCCAGCGCGCGATGGCCAGGGCACGCAGGCGGTGGCTGCATTCGCGCAGCTTGTAGCGGCGCCCGTCGGCCGCGGTGGCGAAGAAGGCGCCGCCGCTGTGGACCGACGCGCCGGGGATCGGTGCGATCTCGCGCAGATCGAGCTGCGCGAACGGCCGCGCGGCCAGGAGGCGGTCGGCGCGGGCGCGCGTCGAGTCCATGCGGTGGTCGTCCCCGTGGGGCCCAGCCAGCGGCCGGGCGGGCCGCCAGACCGGCTGCACGCGGGTCCTGCGCGCAGCGGTGGCGAGGATCCCGGCCGTCGCGGGCGCGCGCAAGGTGCCGCCACGAAAGGGGTCTCGCCGCCGGGCACGGCGGCGACGCCCCCCGCGAGCGGCTATCCCTTGGCGCCATGGCCCGCGACTCGTCGCCCTACCCGCAGGTACCCGCCCAGCCGAGCTATCCCGACCTCGAACGCGGCGTGCTCGACCGCTGGCGGCGGGACAAGACCTTCGCGCGGTCGGTCGAACAGCGGCCGGCCGACGACGAGTACGTCTTCTACGACGGACCGCCCTTCGCCAACGGCCTGCCCCACTTCGGACACATCCTCACCGGCTACGTGAAGGACATCGTCCCGCGCTACCAGACCATGCGCGGCCGTCGCGTGGAGCGGCGCTTCGGCTGGGACTGCCACGGACTGCCCGCCGAGATGGAAGCGGAGAAGCAGCTGGGCGTCTCGGGACGCGTGGCGATCCAGGAATACGGGATCGATCGCTTCAACGACCACTGCCGCCGGTCGGTGCTCCGCTACACCGAGGAGTGGCAGGAGACGGTCACCCGCGCCGCGCGCTGGGTCGACTTCAAGAACGACTACAAGACCATGGACGTCTCCTACATGGAGAGCGTGATCTGGGCGTTCAAGCAGCTCTGGGACAAGGGACTGCTGTACGAGGGCCGGCGCGTACTGCCCTACTCGTGGGCGGCGGAGACGCCGCTCTCGAACTTCGAGACGCGCCAGGACGACAGCTATCGCGAGCGGCAGGACCCGGCGGTGACGGTTCGCTTCCGTCTACGCGCCGAAGGCGGCGAGCCGCCCACCGACCTGCTCGCCTGGACCACCACGCCGTGGACCCTCCCTTCCAACCTGGCGCTCGCCGTCGGCCCCGAGCTCGAGTACGTCGTGCTCGAGAAGGACGGCCGCAGGCAGGTGCTGGGCGCGGCCTGCGCCGCGAAGTACGAGGCCGAGCTCGGCGACCACGAGCGCGTGGGCACGATCCAGGGAAGCGAGCTGGTCGGCCGGCCCTACGAGCCTCTCTTTCCGTACTTCTCCGACACCGAGAATGCCTTCCGGGTGCTCGGGGGCGACTTCGTGGACGTCGAAGAGGGCACCGGCGTCGTCCATCTCGCGCCGGGCTTCGGCGAAGACGACATGGCGCTCTGCGAGGCGGCGGGGATCCCGCTCGTGGTTCCGGTGGACGAGAAGGGCCGCTTCACCGGCGAGGTTCCCGACTTCGAGGGCAAGCTGGTCTTCGACGCGAATACGCCGATCGTGCGCGTCCTTCGCGAGCGCGGCGCCCTGGTGCGCCACGAGAGCTACGTGCACAACTACCCGCACTGCTGGCGCACCGACGAGCCGCTCATCTACCGCGCCATGAACTCGTGGTACGTGCGGGTCAGCAGCTTCCGCGAACGCATGGTCGAGCTGAACCAGCAGATCGACTGGATTCCCGGCCACGTACGCGATGGTCTGTTCGGCAAGTGGCTCGAGGGCGCCCGCGACTGGTCGATCAGCCGCAACCGCTTCTGGGGAACGCCCATCCCGGTGTGGAAGAGCGACGACCCGGCGTTTCCGCGCATCGACGTCTACGGCAGCCTCGACGATCTCGAAGAGGACTTCGGCATCCGGCCCACCGACCTGCACCGGCCGGAAATCGACTCGTTCGTCCGGCCCAACCCCGACGACCCCAGCGGCAAGTCGATGATGCGCCGCATCCCCGACGTGCTGGACGTGTGGTTCGACTCGGGCTCGATGCCCTACGCCCAGGTGCACTACCCGTTCGAGAACCGCGAGTGGTTCGACAAGCACTTCCCCGCCGACTTCATCGTCGAGTATGTCGCGCAGACCCGCGGCTGGTTCTACACGATGCACGTGCTGGGCACGGCCCTCTTCGACCGGCCGCCCTTCAAGACGTGCATGTGCCACGGCGTGGTCGTCGATGCCGAGGGCAAGAAGCTCAGCAAGCGCCTGCGCAACTACCCCGAGCCCACCGTGGTCTTCGAAGACCAGGGAAGCGACGCCCTGCGCTGGTACCTGGTCTCCTCCCAGGTACTCCGCGGAGGCGACCTGAAGGTCGAGAAGGACGGGCGCGCCATCGCCGACGTGGTGCGCAGCGTGCTGAATCCGGTTTGGAGCGCATGGTACTTCTTCTCGCTCTATGCCAACGCGGACGGCAGCGAGGCCACGCGCACCACCGAGGGTCACGGAGTCCTCGACCGCTACGTGCTGGCCAAGACCCGCGAGCTGGTCGAGCGGGCCACCGCCGCCATGGACGTCTACGACCTCGCCGGAGCCTGCCAGGCGGTGGTCGACTACGTGGACGCCCTCAACAACTGGTACATCCGCCGCAGCCGGCCGCGATTCTGGAAGGCCGAGCGCGACGCCGACAAGCAGGCCGGCTACGACACGCTCTGGACCGCCCTCGAGACGCTCTGCCGCGTGGCGGCCCCACTGCTGCCCATGCTGACCGACGAGATCCACCGGGGCCTGACCGGCGGCGACAGCGTGCACCTGGCCGACTGGCCCGACGCCGACGCGCTGCCCGAAGACGCAGAGCTGGTGGCCGACATGGACCGCGTGCGCGACGTGTGCTCGACCAGCTTCGCCATGCGGCGCGCCGAGCAGGTGCGCGTACGCCAACCGCTGCGCTCGCTCACGGTCGCCGGCGCCGGCGCCCTGCGGCTCGAGCCCTTCCTTGCGCTGATCGCCGACGAGGCGAACGTGAAGGAAGTGAAGCTCTCGCCCGAGATCGACGAGTTCGCCTCGTTCCGGCTCCAGGTGAACGCACGCGCGGCGGGCCCCCGCCTGGGCCCCGACATGAAGAAGGTGCTGGCGGCCGCGAAGCAGGGCCAGTGGAAGCGCACCGACCAGGGGCTCGAAGTCGCGGGCCATCGCCTCGAAGAGGACGAGTACGAGCTCAAGCTGGTGCCCAAGGGCGACGTGGCCTGCGCCGCCCTGCCCTCGGGCGACCTCGTCGCCGTGCTGGACTTCAGCCTCGACGACGCCCTGCGCAACGAGGGCATCGCACGCGACGTGGTGCGCGTGGTGCAGCAGGCCCGACGGGACGCCGACCTCGCGGTCTCGGACCGGATCGCGCTGTCGCTCACACTCCCCGACGCGTGGCGCGCAGCGGTCGAGGCCCACCGCGACCACGTCTGCGAGCAGACCCTGGCCGCATCCCTCGACCTGGGCGGCAACGCGCCGCCGGGCGCGACGCGAAGCGAGGCGCGGGTCGGAGACGAGGTCGTCTCGGTCGCCCTCGAAAAGACCGGGTGACCGTGCGCGTTCGCATCCTCGGGTCGGCCGCAGGCGGCGGGCTGCCCCAGTGGAACTGTGGCGGCCCCAACTCGATGCGCGCTCGCCAGGCCAACCCGGACGTTCCGCCCCGCACGCAACCGTCCATCGCGATCTCGTCCGGCGACGGACGCTGGTCGCTGGTGAACGCCAGCCCCGACGTGCGCCAGCAGCTCGCGGCATTTCCGGGGCTGCATCCGCGTCCGGACACGCGGGACGTTCCCCTCGACACCATCGTCGTCACGAACGCCGACCTCGACCACACGATCGGACTGCTGGTGCTGCGCGAGTCGCTCCCCTACCGGGTCATCTCGACGCCCTGGATCCACGATACGGTCCTCGAACACAATGCGGCGTTCCGGCTGATCGCCCCGGCCTGGGGCACCTGTGCCCTCGACGAGCCCTTCGCCCTCGACCGCGACGGGCACCTCGAGGCCAAGCTGTTTCCGGTGCCGGGCAAGGTCCCGGGCTACCTGAGCGAACTGGCCCGGAATCACGCCGAAACCACGCTGGGCCTGCGCGTGGTGGACCAACGCAGCGGGCGCAGGCTGGTCTACGCCCCGGGCATCCAGGAGTTCGACGCCGCGACCTGCGCCGAGCTGCGCGCCGCCGACGTTCGGTTCGTCGACGGCACCTTCTTCACCGCCGACGAGCTGCTGGCCATGCGTCCCGGCGCGCCCGACGCGTTCAAGATGGGCCACGTGCCCATCACCGGCGATGGCGGCAGCCTCGAAGTGCTGGCCGACATGCCGGGCCGCACCGTCTACATCCACATCAACAACACCAATCCCATCCTCGACGCCGCTTCGCCCGAGGCGGCGCGCGTGCGGCAGGCCGGGATCGAGATCGCCCAGGACGGGATGGAGCTCACGCTCTGATGCGAGGCGCCGCGCACACAGGGGCCGCGCCGGAGCGTGGTCCATGACGGGCGCGTTCGAGGCCAGGCTTCGCGGCATTCTCGACGAGCACTACCACCATCGCCACCCGTTCAACGTGCGGATGCACGCCGGCGAACTCTCGCCGGACGAGATCCGACGCTGGGTACGCAACCGGTACTACTACCAGACGCGCATTCCGATCAAGGACGGGGCGATCCTCACGAAGTCCGAAGACCCGACCTTTCGCCGCGGCTGGATCCGTCGCATCCACGACCACGACGGAACCGAGGCCCGCGAGGGCGGGCTCGATCTCTGGCTGCGCCTGGCCGAGGCAACCGGCCAGGACCGACGCGAGGTCGCCTCGCTGGCGCGCGTGCTGCCCGGGGTTCGCCGGGCCTGCGACGCCTACGTCGCGTTCGTCGAGGGGCACGACCTGCTGGCGAGCGTGGCGAGCTCGCTCACCGAGCTTCGCGCCGGCCCGTTTCTCGGGGAGCGCGCGGAGGCCTTCGAGATGCACTACGACTGGATCGCGCCCGAGGGACTCGCCTACTTCCGGTCGCGCACGACGCAGGCGCCGCGCGACGCAGAGGAGGGCATGGCGTTCGTGCTGGCCCACGCGACGACCTCCGAGGACGAGGCGCGCTGCGCCGAGGCGCTGCTGCGCAAGTGCGAGATTCTCGGGGAGCTTCTCGATGGCGTGGTCTGGGGAGGCAAGCGGCCCACCCTCGTGCCCCATGCCCGCACCCGACAGGAGGCCGAGGGAGCGCTGCTGGTCCTGCCCGAACGCGCCATCCGCCTGGACCCGAGCGCCGAGCAGATCCTCCGGGCCTGCGACGGTGCGCGCGACGCCGACGCCGTGGCCGCCGTCTTCTCCGAGCGCCACCCCGACGAGCCGAGCGTGGCACGCGACGTCTACGACTTCCTGGAACAGATGGAGCAGCTCGGGGCCGTGGAGCTGCGCGCGTGAGTGCGGGGGCGCCGTCGCCCTCGGTGCGGCTTCTCAACCTGGTTGCGGAACTCACCCACCGCTGCCCGCTCCAGTGCCCGTACTGCTCGAACCCCCTGGCCCTCGCGCCCCGCCGCGACGAACTCGATACGGCGACCTGGACGCGCATCTTTCGCGAGGCGGCCGACCTGGGTGCGGTGCACCTGGGGCTTACGGGCGGCGAGCCCAGCGTGCGCGACGACCTGCCCGAGCTGGTGGCGAGCGCGCGCGATGCCGACCTCTACACGCATCTGGTGACCGCGGCCCGGCCGCTCGACCCGGCCGGCCTCGCGCGCCTGCGCACGGCGGGGCTCGACAGCGTGCAGATCTCCATCCAGGATGCGGAAGCCGGGCCTTCGGACGAGATCGCCGGCACCGAGAGCTTCGCCGCCAAGTGCGCCCTCGCCCGCGCGACCCGCGAGCTGGGGTTGCCGCTCACCCTGAACGTGGTCCTGCACCGGCGCAACCTCGGCCGCGTGGGCGAGCTCATCGAACTCGCGCGCGAACTCGATGCCGACCGGATCGAGCTCGCCAACACGCAGTACCTGGGCTGGGCGCTCCGCAACCGCGATGCGCTGCTGCCCACGCGAGCGGCGATCGAGCGCGCCGCCGAGGTCGTGCGCGAAGCAAGGCGCCATGGCCCGCGACCGGAGATCCTGTTCGTGCTGCCGGACTATTTTCGCGGCCGGCCCAAGCCTTGTACCGGCGGATGGGGACGACGCCACGCCATCGTCGCGCCCGACGGCCGCGTGCTGCCCTGCCATGGCGCCAGCGCCCTGCCCGATCTCGAGTTCTGGAGCGTTCGCGACCACTCCCTCGCCGACTGTTGGGAGCGGTCGCCTGGCATCGACGCGTATCGGGGCGAGGCCTGGATGCGCGAACCCTGTCGGAGCTGCCCATCGCGTGGCGACGACTTCGGGGGCTGCCGCTGCCAGGCCTTCGCCCTCCTGGGCGACGCCGCGCGCACCGACCCGGCCTGCGAGCTGTCGCCGGATCACGCCGTCGTCCGCGCTGCGCGCGAAGAGGACCCGGCCGCGGCCACGAGCCTCGTCTACCGGAGCACGAGCGCTGGCCGCGGCTAGACTGGCCACGTGTCCGGGCCCACCGACGCACGACCCGCCCAGGACCGCTTCCGATCCCTCTCCGACGACGTGGCGCTCTCGGTGTGGACCGAGCACCTGCACACGGCGCTCCACGAGTTCTATCTCGCGGACCCGGACGATCCGTACCAGCAAAGCGGTCGGTCCACGGGCGTCGCGGGCTGGGAGCCCAAGCGGAGGCTCATCGCCGACGCCTTCCACCGCGACGGCGACGTTCTCGACGTGGGCTGCGCCAACGGCCTGTTGCTCGAGAGCCTGATCGGGTGGTGCGCCGAGAAGGGCGTCTCGATCCGGCCGCACGGGGTCGACTTCGTCTGGGAGCTGGTAGCGCTGGCTCGCGCACGGCACCCCGACCCCCGGAGCACCTTCGAGGTGGCGAACGTGCTCTGGTGGCATCCGCCCCGGCGCTACGACTTCGTGCGCACCAACCTCGAGTACTTCCGCGCCGCCGAGCGGGAGACGTACGTGCGACGCCTGGTGGAGGGCGCGCTGGTTCCGGGCGGTCGGCTCGTGCTGTGCCACTACGCCGAGCCGAGCGAGCGGCGCATGGATGCCGATGCCTGGCTCGCCGCCCATGGCTACACGGTCGTGGGGTCGGCGGCCTTCGACACGGTATCGGTGGCCTGGGCCGACGTCCCGGCCTAGTCCTCTTCGAAGAACTCCCGCGTGATCTCGCGGCCGTTCTCGAACTCGGCCGTCTTCTTGACGCGCCCGTCTTCCCACCAGCCCTTCCACTCGCCGTGGTACTGGCCGTTCACGAACGTGCCTTCGCTCTGCTTCTGGCCGTTCTCGTAGTAGGTCGAGGCCGGTCCCTGCCGCACGCCGTCGCGATAGAACTGCTCAGCGAAGAGCTTTCCGTTGCGATGCCAGAGTGTCGACGCACCGTCGCGCACGCCGGCCTTCCAGGTCTCGACCCGGGCCTTCTGACCGTTCTCCCACCAGGTGGTGAACACGCCGTCCTTCTCGTCGTTCTGGTAGCGGCCCTCTTCGCGAGGACCGCCGTCTCGGTGGTTCTCGCGGTAGGGCCCGTCGAGTTTGCCCGCCTTGAAGGTGGCCTCCACCAGCTTGGTGCCGTCCTCGTACCACGCGAAGCTGGGCCCTTCCTGCGTGCCGTCCGGCAGGGCGCACCAGAGCTTGAGCCCGCGCGGAGGCGCCTGTCCCTTGGCCGTGGTGCCGGGAGGACAACGGATCTCCTCGGCGATCGCAGGCACCGCCAGCAGCAGCACCGCGAGCGCGAAACCGGCGAGCGCGGCAGTGCGCGCGAACCGGTCGTCCGATGAAACCATCATTCCGAGGAGTTTCGGCAATCCCGGGGGCCGCGGCTAGCCGTAGCGAACGCCCGGGTAGAGCAGGTTCACGGCCAGCAGGTGGATCGGCCCGAACAGGCGCCCGATCAGGAACCAGGCGACGAGGATGCCCATCAGGCCGAAGGCGGGCTGGGCCAACCAGTCCTGGACCCGCCGGGCGAGGTCCTCGGGCAGCAGCAGGCCGATCGCCCCCGCCCCGTCGAGCGGCGGCAGGGGGATCAGGTTGAAGACCAGCAGCAACAGGTTGAGCGTGAACAGCAGGCTCACCAGCGTGGCCAGGGTCTCGTCGAGGCCGGAGCCTGCGGCCGTGGTCAGGTGCGAGAAGGAAACCGTCTCGGGCGCCACGAAGTAGCCCGTCGCGAGCCCGAGACGCACGAGCCCCGCGGCGAGGAGCACCAGCACGGCGTTCGCGGCCGGGCCGGCCAGGGCCATCCACGCGGCGCGGCGCGGGTGACGGGCCGCCCAGCCGGGGTCGTAGGGCGTGCTCGCCCACCCGATCATCCAATTCGACAGCACGAAGAAGATCCACGGGGCCACCAGCATGCCGATCGGCTCGCGGCGGATGTGCGGGACCGGATCGATCGAGACCTGCCCGCCCAGGTAGGCCGTGGGATCGCCCCCGCGAAGGGCCGCCCAGGCGTGCCCCGCCTCGTGCAAGGTGAGCGAAAAGATCAGCACCACGTACCAGAGAAGTCCGAGCAGCAGATCCAAGCGCGCCCCTCCCGGGACGATGCTACCTGACGCGCACGCGACGACGGCCGCACCGTCGGGGTGTTACCCTCTCCTGCCGTGGTAGGACGCAGGCGCGGAGGCCGAAAGAAGCGCTCGCTCGTCGTGGCCAGCAACCGGCTGCCGTTCACGTACCAGCGCGCCGCGGGCAAGCTCGACCGCCGCCCGTCGCCCGGCGGACTGGTCTCGGCACTCGAGCCCGCCCTCACCAAGCAGGGCGGCGTGTGGATCGGCTGGCCGGGGATCGAACTGCGCAAGGGCGAGCGCCTGGCGGACGACGATCTCGACTACGGGCTGGCCCCCGTCCGGCTCACCGAGAACGACGTCCAGCGCTACTACCACGGGTTCTCCAACCGCACGCTGTGGCCCCTGTTCCATTCGCTGCCGGACGTGACCCAGTTCGAACGCCGCGACTGGCAGGTCTACGCCGACGTGAACCATCGCTTTGCGGACGCCGTGGCCAAGAACGCACCCGAGAGCTCGCTGGTGTGGATCCACGACTACCACCTGATGCTCGTCCCGGAGCTGGTGCGCCGCGAGCGGCCCGAGCTGCGTTCGGCGTTCTTCCTGCACATCCCGTTCCCGCCCTACGACGTGTTCCGCCTGTGCCCCTGGGACCGGCAGCTCCTGAGAGGCGTCCTGGCCTGCGATCTCGTGGGCTTCCACGTACCGGGCTACGCGCTGAACTTCCTGGACTGCTGCGAGCGGCGACTGGGTCTGCGCGTGGACCGCGACAAGATGGTGGTCGAGCACGGCGACCGCACGATCCAGGTGGGCGACTACCCGATCGGCGTCGAGTTCGGCGCTTTCGAAGCCACCGCCATGAACCAGCCGAGCGCGCCCCTGGGCCAGGAACGCGTGGTACTCGGCGTCGACCGGCTCGACTACACGAAGGGCATCCCCGAGCGCATCCGCGCGTTCGAGCGGCTGCTCGAGCTTCACCCGGACCACCGCGAGAAGGTCGTGCTGCTCCAGCTCGCGGTGCCGAGCCGCTCCCAGGTGGCCGAGTACCGCGAGCTGAAGCGCGAGATCGACGAGCTGGTGGGCCAGGTCAACGGCCGCTTCGCGACCGCAGGCTGGTCCCCGATCCGGTACCTGTACCGCTCCGTCCCCCGAGAGCGGCTTTGTGCGCTGTACCGCGATGCCCATGCGGCGCTGGTGACCCCGCTGCGTGACGGCATGAACCTCGTGGCCAAGGAGTACGTCGCGTGCCAGGTGGAGGACCCCGGCGTCCTGATCCTGTCGCGGATGGCGGGCGCGGCCGAGACCATGCGCGAAGCGCTCCAGGTGAACCCCTTCGACCTCGACGAGACCGCCTCCGCCATCCACCGGGCGCTCTCCATGGAAGAAGACGAGCGCGCCTCGCGCATGGCCAGCCTGCGGCGACGCGAGCGGCGCGACGACCTCGACAGCTGGACCTCGACGTTCCTCACCGCGGCCGAAGCCCATCACGCCGAGCTGCAACCGCTGACGGCCGCGGAGATCGAGGGCTGGCTGCGCCCGTTCATCAAGCAGTATCCGCTTTGCCTCTTTCTCGACTACGACGGCACCTTGACGCCGCTGGTCGATCACCCCAGCAAGGCCAAGCTCGGCCGGCCCATGCGCAGGGCCCTCGAGGCGTGCGCCGAACGCGACGACACCGACGTCTCGATCGTGAGCGGTCGCGCCCTGGGCGACGTGCGCAAGCAGGTCGGCGACGACCGGCTGATCTACGCGGGCAACCACGGCCTGGAGATCGAGGGGCCGGGGATCGAGCACTTCAGCCACGAAGACCTGGTGCACTACGCCGGACGCGCCGACGCGCTGGCCGAAGAGCTCGACGCCGTCGCCAGCTTCGGCGCCTGGACCGAGGCCAAGGGCCCGACGCTCACGTTCCACTACCGCGCGGTCCCCCGGAGCAAGCGCCGGGCGATGATCGACAAGGTTCGGACGATCATGACGTCCGCGGGCTACCAGGCCCGGGACGCGCACGAGGCCGTGGAGGCCCGGCCGCCAATCGGCTGGGACAAGGGGCGCGCGGTGCTGCACGTGCTGCGCGACCGCTACGGCCCGGCCTGGTCGGAGCACGTGCGCGTGATCTACGTGGGCGACGACCTCACCGACGAGGATGCGTTCCGGTTCCTGGCGGGCCTGTCCCTGACCTTCCGCGTGGGCAGCGCCGACACGCCCACCGCCGCCACCCACCGCCTGGCGAACACGACGGCCGTGCAGGCGCTGCTCGAGTGGATCGGAAAGCGCCGCGTGGCGAAGGACTAGCGCCCGACGCCATCAGGTGGGATGGGTGGCGTGCTCAGCTCTGCGGGTCGTCGGCCGCGAGCGCATCGGACGGAGCCTGGTAGCGCGCACGCGGCCGGATCAGATGGCCGTCGCGCTGCTGCTCGAGCACGTGGGCGGTCCAGCCGGCGGCGCGTCCCACGACGAAGAACCCCAGGGCAGCGCCGGCCGGTAGGCCCAGCGCCGCTCGCAACGCGACCAGCGCCAGATCGACGTTGGGCGCCGGTCGGCCTGCAGCCGCCATGGCGTCGGCGAGGGCGCCCAGGGTGCGCAGCTCGGGCACATCGGGCGCCAGGTCGAAGCAGGTCTCGAAGAGCACCTCGGCGCGCGCGTCGGCACCGTCGTAGAACGGATGGCCGAAGCCGGGGAGCCGCTCGCCCCGCCGATCGCGCTCGCGGATCACCTGTTCGGGGCTCGCCAGGTCGCGGGCTTCGCGCACCAGCAACTCGACGTGATCCGACGCCGACCCATGCAGCGGCCCCGAGAGCGAGCCCAGCCCGCCGAGCACCGCGGCGTAGAGGTCGGCCTGCGAGCTGGCGATGACCCGCGCGGCGAACGTCGATGCGTTGAGCTCGTGGTCCGCCAGCAGCACCAGGCATTGGTCGACCGCGGCCACGGCCGCCGGACTCGGAACGACACCGAGCGCCACGAGCACGGCCTCGGCGACCCCTTCTACCCGAAGCGAAGCCTCGGCCCGATGGGGTGCGCCGGGCAGGGCGAGCGCCGCCGCCAGACCGCGAATCATGCGACGGGCGCGCGGGAGCACGGCCTCGATGCGCAGGTCGTGGCGGGCGGCGTCGCGGGCGGAGAGCGCGGCCACCATCAGCGAGGCCACGGCGTGGGTCGAGGCGTCGGGTTCGAGCAGGGAAGGCAGCGCTTCGTGCACCGCGGCTTCGGGGGCCGGCCAGTGGGGCGCCTCGTCGGGCAGAACGCCGGTCCAAAGGAGCTCGGCCACCCGCTCGAAGCGCGTGCCCGCACGCGCGAGGTCGGTGGCCAGATGACCGCGATAGCGCGGACCCTCCTGCGTCATCTCCGTGAGACCCGTCTCGAGGATGGGCTCGCCCCAGCGGAGCGCGCCCGCGGCGTCCCGTCGACGCCGGCTGCGCAGGGCCTCCACGTCCGAGCGCCGGTAGCGCCGGGCGCGGCCGTGGTCGCCGGCATCGCTGCGGAGCAGGCCGCGGCTCACGTAGGCGTAGAGCGTCGGAAGCTTCACGCCGAGCAGTGCAGCCGCCTCACCTGCTGAAAGATCCTCCTTCGTCTCGCTCATCCGTTCGCCTTTTATATTGATTATTGATCAACGTTGATGAATGATGATTCCCACGTATTCTAGGGCCCTCAGAGACGACCTGGCAATACGAAAGGAACGACCATGAAGGACGAGACGACCCCGGGACTGGAAGGCGTGATCGTGGCCGAGACTCGCCTCTCCCAGGTGGACGGCGAGCAGGGGCGACTGGTGGTGTGCGGACACGACGTGGAGGCGCTCGCCCGCGAGCACGGGTTCGAAGCGGCCTGCGGGCTGCTCTTCGACGGCGTGCTGCCCGATGCGAGCCGGTGCGAAGCGCTACGCCGAGGTCTGGGCGAGGCGCGGGTGCGCGCCCACGCGCAGCTCCCCGAACTGGGGACGGCGCTCGAGACGTCCGAGGCCATGGACGCCCTGCGTGCCGCCATGGCCCACGCGACCGAAGCGCCCGGCGAGGCGCTGGACGCGAAGCTCGCGATCACCGGCGCCGTCGCGGTGGTTGTCGCCGCATGGCAACGCACCCGCCTGGGCAGACCGCCGTTGCCGCCGGACCCTGCCCTGGGTCACGCCACGGACCTGCTGCGCATGCTCGATGGCACGGAACCCTCGCCCGCGCGAGCTGCGGCCTTGGACGCGTACCTGGTCACCGTGGCCGAGCACGGCATGAACGCGTCCACCTTCACCGCCCGCGTGGTGGCCTCGACGGGGTCCGATGCGGTGAGCGCGGTGGTCGCGGCCCTGGGTGCGCTCAAGGGGCCGCTCCACGGGGGCGCCCCGGGGCCTGTCCTCGACATGCTCGATGGCGTTTCCGATCGCGGTGACGCCGAGGCCTGGTTGCGCGACGAACTGGCATCGGGACGCCGCATCATGGGCCTGGGCCACCGCGTCTACCGGGTGCGCGACCCGCGCGCAGCGGTGCTCGAGCAGGCCGTGACCCGGCTCGAGGCCGCGGGGGCCGAGAGCCGCTACCTGGCCATCGCGCGCGAAGTCGAGAAGGCGGCCGTCGGCGTGCTGGCCGAGCGCCATCCGGAACGCAGCCTGCAGACGAACGTCGAGTTCTACACCGCGGTGCTGCTCGATGCCGTGGGCATCCCCCGCGATCTCTTCACGGGCGTGTTCACCGTGGGCCGGGTTGCGGGCTGGCTCGCGCATGTCGACGACCAGCGCGAGCACGGCCGCCTGATCCGCCCGCGCCAGCGCTACGTGGGGCCGGCTCCCCAGCCGGCCCTGGCGGGCTAGCGGTTGGAGACCAGTCCCGAACTCGCCCAGCTTCTGCTGCTCTCCGGTGCGGCCCTGCTCACGTCGATCCTCTCGGGGATCGTGGGCATGGCCGGCGGCATCACCCTGCTCGCGGTGATGCTCCTGTTCCTCGAACCGCTGGCGGCGATTCCGCTGCACGGCGTGATCCAGCTCGTTTCGAACGGCTCGCGCACGTGGTTCCAACGGCGCCACGTCGAGGGCTGGATCCTGCTGCGCTACGCCGCCCTGCTGGTCCCCGGCGGCCTCATCGGGCTGTGGCTGGGTCAGCGCATGCCGCCCGATGCCACCCGCGTCGCGATCGGGGTCTTCGTCCTGCTCGCCACCTGGTTTCCGGCGCTGCTGCTGCTCGGAACGCACCCCGAGCAGACCGATCCCAAGCGTCGCTTCTTCTGGCTGGGCGGCGTGGCCGGGTTCCTGAACGTGACCATCGGAGCCGTGGGCCCCCTGATCGCGCCGTTCTTCTTGAACCTCGGGCTCACGCGCCAGAGTCTGGTGGGCACCAAGGCCGCAGCCCAGAGCCTGGGCCATCTGGTCAAGATCGTGCTCTTCGGTGCCGTGGGCTTCGCCTTCGGCGAGTACGCGCTGATGCTCGCCGCGGCCGCGGCCTGCGTCGTGGTCGGCACCTGGATCGGTACGCGCCTGCTCGACGAGATCGACGAGCGCCGCTTCACGATCCTCTACAAGACCGTGCTCACGGTGATCGCCCTGCGCCTGGTGGTGACCCCGCTGCTCTAGCGCGGGGTTCAGCCGGGCAGGCCCGCCGTCTCGTCGAGGCCGAGCATCAGGTTCAGGCACTGGATCGCCGAGCCCGATGCGCCCTTGCCCAGATTGTCGAGCACGGCCATCAGCAGCACGTGCCCACTCGGGTGGGGCAGCACGCGCAGCTCGATGCGGTTGGTGTCGTTGCAGGCGCGCGGGTCGAAGCTGTGCTCGTCGGAACCCGGCGGGTCGGCCATGGGCTGCACGCGTGTGTAGGGCTCGCCTCGGTAGCGCTCGTGCAGGCACTCCCAGATCGCCTTGCCGGTGACGCCCTCCGGCAGCACGCCCTGGTGCAGCGGCACCTGGACCCGCATGCCACAGGCGAAGGGGCCCACCGCCGGAACGAACTGAGGCGCGCTGCCGAGGCGCGCGTACTTCGTCATCTCGGGGATGTGCTTGTGCACACGCTCGAGGGCATACGGGGCCTCGAAGGGCAGCCCCACCAGGCCGCCGTCCGGGGCTTCCCAGGCTTCGATCATGCTGCGGCCGCCGCCCGTGTAGCCCGACAGCGCGTGGATCGTGAGGGGCGCGTCGGCCCCCACCAGCCCGGCGTCCACCAACGGGCGCACCAGCAGGTTGAACGAGGCCGCATAGCAACCCGGGCTCGAGACGAAGCGCGCCTCGCGAATGCGGTCGCGTGCGCCCGCATCGAGCTCGGCGAGCCCGTACACCCAGCCCTCGGCCACGCGATGGGCGGTGCTCGCGTCGATCACGCGGGTCGTGCCGCCCTCGAGCCAGCCCGCCACCTCGCGTGCGTGGTCGTCGGGCAGGCACAGCACCGAGACGTCCGCCGCGGCGTGCGCGTCGCGCCGCGCTGCCGGGTCCTTGCGCGCGGCGTCGGACAGCGTGAGCAGCTCGATATCCCCGCGCCCGCCGAGCCAGTCGCGGATGCGCAGGCCCACGGTGCCGACGTGACCATCGATGAAGACGCGGGACGACATGGGGCCATTCTAGCGGCCGGTGGCCGCGTCGAGAGAGGGCACCCCGGTGACCTCGACGGCACCCTCGGCCACGTGCCAGCGGGTGGACGCACACCGCCGGGCGAGGGTCTCGTCGTGCGTGACCAGCGCCAGCGCCCCGGGATAGGCCACCAGCGCTTCTTCCAGCCGTTCGATCGAAGCGACGTCCAGATGGTTGGTGGGCTCGTCGAGCACCACGCCCACCACCCTGCGACCCAGGCCCCACGCGATGGCGAGCTTGCGCGCTTCGCCCGGCGAGAGCCTCGCGCTGGCCAGCACGCGATCCGGGTCGGCGCCGAGCGCGGCCAACACCGAGAGCACGCGGCCGCGATCTTCCTCGCCGAGCGACCGCGTCTCGGCGAGAAGTGCCTGCGCATCCTGCGCCGTGAGCTCCTGGGGCAGGTGCAGCAGGCGCTCGGTGGACACGCGCGCCGAGCCGAGTAGCGCCCGCAACAGCGTGCTCTTGCCGGCGCCATTGCGCCCGTGCACCCACACGCGGTCGTCGCGCCGCAGCTGCAGATCGGTCTCGCCCAGTACGCGGCGATCGCCCGCCCGCAATTCGGCGGTGCGCAGCGCCAGCAGCACCGGTACCCGAGCGGGCTCGAAGTCGACGAACAGCGATCGCCCGAGCTCCTTGGTGACCTGCACCTCGCCCGTTCTGCGGGCAGCGCGTTCGGCCTGAGCCTTCAGCAGGTGCACCTGGTGTGCGGCACTCGCGGCGCTTCGCTGTGCGCGGTTCTTGGCCGCCATGGTTCGCTGGTCGCGATCCTGGCGTCCCTTGGCGCGCTTGCGCGTACTCAGGTTGCCCTCGGCCCGGTCGAGCTGCTCGCGGCGGGTCTGCAGGCGGCGGCGCGTCCGCTTTTCTTCCTTGCGCAGCGCCTCTCGACGGCGAACGGCCAGCGATGCCTCGGCATCCCATTCCTGACGCGCGGTGGCATAGGCACCGCGCACCAGAGCAAGCTGCGCGTGCTCGACCCGTACGGTTCGGTCGGTGAGCGCGTCGAGCAGCGTTCGATCGTGCGACACCACCACGCCCACGCCGTCGAAGCGGCGCAGCGCATTCACCAGCACGTCACGGGCATCGCCGTCGAGGTGGTCGGTGGGCTCGTCGAGCAGCAGGGCATCGGGCTCGCCCGCCAGGGCGGCGCCCACCTGCCAGCGCCTTCGCTCTCCCGGCGAGAGCGAGGGCCAGCGTTCGAGCGACTGCTCGTCGAGCTCGAGCCGTGCGCGCCAGCGAATGGAGGCGCGGTCGTAGGCCGCCCCGAAGGCCGCGATCCCGGGCTCGAGCTGCTCGGCCGTCTGCCGGCAGCGCAGCACGCGCGCCCCGCTGGGTTCGCAGCGCACGCGACCCTGCTGGGGAAGGAGCTCACCCGCCAGCAGATCGAGCAGGGTGGACTTGCCGGCGCCGTTCGGGCCCACCACGCCGGTCCAGCCCGGGGAGAGCACGAGACTCGCGTCCTCGAGGATCGCGAGGGCATCGACATGGGAGAACGAGACGGATTCGAGATGCAGGGAAGGCATGCGAGGCCTCTGAGCGTCCGCGCGGGTCCGCGCGGTTGGGGACGGAAGAACCGGCTCAGATGGAGTTGCGACGCATGTCGGGGGGGATCCTAACCCAGGTCCAGAGTGGGGCCACATCGGGCCCCCGGGCGGGCCCGCCCCGGCCTGTCGGGGCTCAGCGGAAGCGTTGCGGGCGCCTCGGCCCGGCGGCTTCGATAGGCTCCCGGCCGTGCCGCCGGGATGCGGAACGTCGCTCGAGGGGAATTGCCGTGCACCGCGTCGCCGCCGCCTGGGTCCTGCTGCTGCTGGCGTCGAGCGCGGCGGCCGAAGAGCTGCGCTTCCTCACCTACAACACCCACGGGCTCCCGGCCCTGATCGCGCGCGACGACCCCGAGGCGCGGTTTCCGGTGATCGGCCAGATGACCCAGGCCTACGACGTGACGCTCCTGCAGGAGGACTTCGCGCACCATGCCGGACTGCGCGAGGGCGCGAAACAGGCCGTGATCGAGCGGGGCAACGGCCCCGAAGACCCGGACTGCGGGCTCTGTACCGGCTCGGGCCTCACGCTCTTGCTAGGCGAGCGCGTGATGCTCGATGCCCTCTGGAACGTCCCCTACCAGGGCTGCTCGGGCTGGCTGTTCGGGGGCGCCGACTGCTGGGCGAGCAAGGGCTTCCAGCTCGCGCGGCTGCGCACCGCCGAGGGCGCCCTCTTCTACGCGGTGAACACGCACCTCGACGCGGGGCTCGGCGACGACGACCGCGCGGTGCGTTCGCGGCAGCTCGACCAGATGCGCGACCGCATCCAGGGCTTCGTCGGCGAGGCCGCGCTGGTGCTCGTGGGCGACCTCAACCTGAACGCCGCGCGCCCGGCAGACGCCGCGCTGCTCGAGGCGTTCTTCGAAGACCTGGGGCTCGTGGACTCGGGCGCGCGGGCACGCGAGGGCGGCCCCTTCCAGGTGCTCGACTACATCGCCTACCGCAGCGGACCCGCCACCGAGATCACACTGGTCGAGGCCGGCGAGGACGAGACCTTCGTGCACGAGGGCGAGCCGCTCTCCGACCACCCGGCGCTGTTCGCTCGCTTGCGCGTCACGCAGCGGAATCGCGCCGGGCCCTGAACGGGGCCCGCAGGTGGCGACGAGCCCCGGGCGACGCCGAACGCCACCCGGGGCCGCGACACGCGTTCAGCCGGCGGCCTTGATGCCCGCCTGCTCTTCTTCGATCAGGCCCTTGAAGCTCGGTCGGCCGTGCACGCGCTCTACCCAGGCGGCGACCTTGGGCCAGCGGGCCGCGTCCACCTCGCCGTGGCCGTGCTTCAGGTTCACGAGCTGGCTCCCCACGGCGACGTCGGCGATCGAGAACCCGCTCGGCAGCAGGTAGTCCTGGTCGCCGAGCTGCCCCTCGAGGTAGTCGAAGAGCGGGGGCAGCGTCTCGTTCTGGGCCTTGGCTACGCGCTCGGCATCGCTCTCCCGGTTGAAGAACACCTTGGCCAGCAGGTTCTCCTGGAAGACCGGACCGGCGCCGCCGGCCACGCCATCGTCGGCGAACTCCTCGAGCCAGACCGCGCGAGCGCGTTCGTACGGGTTGGCCGGGTAGAGCGCCGGGGTCGGGGCCAGGCCCTCGAGATAGGTGGCGATGGCGGACGAGTCCGGGATCGGCCTGCCGTCGGCCTCGAGCAGCGGGATCTTCTTGAGCGGGTGCTTCGCGACGTACTCGTCGGAGAAAGCAAAGGGCATCAGCGGTTCGTGCTCGTAGTCGAGGCCCTTCTCGGCCAGGATCACACGGACCTTGCGGACGTAGGGGGACAGGTTCACGCCGTAGAGCTTGAGACTCATGCTTGGGGCTCCCTTCCTTGGGATGGTTTGGGTACGCGTTCGCTTTCTGCGTCGTCGGACGCTTCGTGGAGACCGGGCGTGCGCGGCGCCGTGGGCGGATCGCCGGCGGCGGGGACGTGGAAGAGCCTGGGGAGTTCGGCGAGGCGATCGACCGCTCCCTCGATGCGAACGTCGGGGTGGGCGGCGATCGCCTCGGGCGGCATGCCCCCCGAGATCAGGCCGAGCATGAGCATCGCCGGGGCTTCGACGCGCAGGTCCACGGGCGAGCCCTCGTGCGTGCCCTCGTGCAGGTCCACCCTCGTGCCCTCGGGGCCGCCGGCTCCCCGCACGCGCGCTTCGGGCTGACCGGGCCCGGTCGCGCACAGCTCGAAGGCGAGATCGGGCGTGGCGCCGACACGCGCAAACGCGCGCGCGGCCAGCGGGATCCAGCCGGCGTCCACGTGGTCACCGGGCTGCGGCAGGGTGAGCAGCCTCGCGCCCCAGCGAACCAGCTCGAGCATGGCGGGCTCGAGGGCGAGCCCGAGGGGCGTGAGCTCGTAGACCACCGAAGCGGCCGGCGGCGCCAGCTCGCGGCGCCGTGCGATGCCCTGGCGCTCGAGCGTGGTGAGCCGGTCCGCCAGCACGCTGGTGCTCACCGCGCCGCCCAGGCGGCGCCGGAGGTCGCTGAACCGCTGCGGGCCCGAGATCAACTCGCGCAGGATCGGCAGCACCCAGCGGTGGCCGAGCACCTCGGCGGCGCGGGCCACCGGGCAGAACTGGGCGTACCGGAACTCCTCCATGGCGGGCATCCTAGCCCACATTGGATTCTATTTGAGAATTATCAGATTCTTTTTTAAAATTCTCGGCGATCCAGGGGCGCGGGTGCCCTCGCAACGGGACCCGACCGGGGATCGGGCCGCTCAGAGCCGAGCGGGCGTGGCATCATCGCCCGGCCGATGCCCGCCGCCCCCGATTCGAGCCCCGCCGCGGGCGGGCCGCCGCCGCAGAGCCAGCGGCGTAGCGGGCTCGGCTGGTCGCAGGTGCTGGCCTACGGGTCGGGCAACTTCGCCTTCGCCCTGCTCGGGTTGGTGGTCGCCGTCAACCTGCAGTTCTTCTACACGGACTACGTCGGGCTCTCGGCGGGGCTGGTGTCCTGGTCGCTGCTGTTCGCGCGGCTGTTCGACGGCATCACCGACCCGGTGATGGCGTGGCTCTCGGACCGCACGCGAACACGTCTGGGTCGGCGACGCCCCTTCATCCTCGGCTCGGCGATTCCCCTCGGCGTGGCGTTCTACTTCTTGTTCACGCCACCCGAGGTCGACGACGCTGCGCAGCACCAGGGCGCGCTGCTGCTCTACCTGCTCGCGCTCTACATCACGACCTACGCGATCTGGACGGTGGGCGCGATCCCGTACTTCAGCCTGGGCGCCGAACTCAGCGACGACTACCAGGAGCGCACCCGCGTGATCGCGGTGCGCGAGGGCTGGGCGCTCGCGGGCCTGCTGGCTGCGACGGTCCTGCCGGCCTGGCTGATCCACAGCTACGGGGGGCGCACCGGATACTCGTTCATGGGCGGCATCCTGGGTGCGGCCACGGCGCTGTTCCTGATCGGCTCGGGCGCGCTGGTGCGAGAACGACCCGAGTTCCAGGGACGCAGCCACACGCTGTCGCCGTACGCGGGCTGGGCCGCCACGCTTCGCAACCCGCACTTCCGGCGCATCCTGTTGGCCTTCACGCTGAGTGCCATCGCAGGGGCCGTACCCGCGGTGCTCGTGATCTACGTGTCGGTCTACATCATCGGCACGCCGCAGTGGTACACCGAGGCGCTGCCCGCGTGGATCCCCACGTGGTCGTTCTACCTGCTCGTCTACTTCAGCTCTGGCGTGGTCTCGCTGCCGCTCTGGAACTTCATGTCGAGTCGATTCGGCAAGCGCGCCACCTGGGCCACCGCGATCGTCCTGGCGACCGTCACCAGTGCCTGCTGCGCGGCGCTCGGGGAAGGGAGCGTGGGCCTGTTCACCGTGCTGCTCGTGTTCGGGGGCATGAGCTTCGGCAACTACATCTCGCTGCCCGCGTCGATCGTCGCCGACCTGATCGACTACGACGAGGTCCACACGGGCCAGCGCCGCGAGGCGTCCTACTTTGCGATCTGGGCCCTGGCCACGAAGTTCGGCAACGCCTTCACCGGCTTCGCCGCGCTCCAGGTGCTCGAACACGTGGGCTACGCACCGGGCGTGCCGCAGACCGCCGAAGTGAAGGCCTGGATGCTGGGGATGTACTCGTGGTTCCCCGCGGCCTTCTACCTGGCGTCGGGTCTCGCACTGATGCGCTTCAGCTTCACCCGGGACGACCTGGCCGAAGCACAGCGCCGCATCGGGCGCGGCGAGGCCCCTTCGTCGGGCTAGTTCACGCCCTGGGTGGCGACCAGCGTGGCGGGCTCGATGCCCAGGCTGCGCACCGACGCAGCCCACAGGCCATCCTGGTCGGTGTCGAAGACCAGGCCGCGATCGACCGGCACCACCAGCCAGGACCCGTCGGCGATCTCGTGCTCGAGCTGTCCCGCACCCCACCCGGCCGACCCGAGGAACACGCGGAGGTCCGCGGGCGGCGAGGCCGCCGCGTCGCGCAGCACGTTCTGCGAGCGGCTGAAGCGTACGCCGTGCGCCACGTCTTCGATCTCCATGCTTGCGAGACCTTCGTCGCCCAGCAGGACCCAGCCGTGGTCGGGCTGCACGGGCCCGCCCCAGTCCACCTGCATCTCGATCGAGCCGTTCCAGACCATCTCGATGCTCGAGCACAGCGCGTCCATCGACACGTCGGTGCTGCGATTCAGCACGAGTCCGAACGCGCCCTCGTCGCTGTGGTGCAGCATCAGCACGACCGTGCGTCGGAAGTTCGGGTCGAGCACCGTATCGAGCGCAACGAGCAGCGCGGGAGCCAGGGGAGTCGTCGCCACGGGTCGAGGGTAGCAGGCGGCCGTCGTCAGCCTACCCTGATCGGGTGCGCAACACCGCGGCAGCACTCGCCGCCTTCCTCATGGCGGTCGGGTTCGTGGAGTTGTCGTTGTGGGTGGCGACGCCCGAGCGCGGCATCGCACACGCGCTGCTGTGGTCCGGCCTGGCACTCCAGGGAACCTGGCTCGCGCTCGCTTTCGCAGGTGGCTTCGTCGCGCAGGGACCGGCCGCGGCGGCCATGGGCCTGGGCCCCGGCCGTCTCGGCATCGCGCGCATCGCAGTCGCCTGCGTCGGCGTGATCCTGATGGGCTCGGCCGGACACGTGGCGCTCTCGGTGCTGGCGCTGCGCGACAGCGGCACGCTCGGCGCCATCGACGACAGCATCCGGGCCGCGGCGGGGCCTTCGCGCGTACTCGCGTTCGTCGCAGTCGGCCTGGCGCCGGGCATCTGCGAGGAGGTCTTCTTCCGCGGCACGATCCAACACGGCCTGGCGCGTCGGCTTCCCGCCGCAGCAGCGATCGTGCTGGCCGCGCTGCTGTTCGGGCTCGCCCATGGCGACCTGGTGCACGGGGCCGCGGCCGCCGTGCTGGGGGTCTACCTCGGCGTGGTGACCTGGGCGGCGGGCAGCGTGCGGCCGGCCATCGCGGCGCACATGGCCAACAACCTGATGGGCCTCGCGGCCGCCAGCCTGCCCGTGCTGCGCATCCAGCCCTCCTATGCCATCGCCGCGGGGCTCGCCGCGGTGGCCCTGGGCTGCCTCGGATTCGTGGTCCGCGGACGTCGGCCCTAGTCGCAGGGCCGCGATCAAGCACCCGGGCCGGCTCGCCGACGAGCAGGGGGCACCCGAGTGGGAGGCGCCGTGGCCACCGGAATCCTCGTCGTCGACGACGGCGAGCTCGACGATCTTTGTGCGCTGCTCGACGAGCAGGGCCTCGCGTACGAACGACTCCGCGGCGGCGGGGTCCCGGACGAGGTCGATGCGCCGCTCCACCTGTTCGCTTCGACGCCCCGGCGCGCCCTGCTCGCCTCCGGCTGGCCGGCCGGGGAACCGACGCGCCTTTGCATCAGCGCCGAGGACTCGAGCACGCTGCGCGACCAGCTTCGCCGCATGGGCTTCGACCTGCTGGTGCGGCGTCCGATCCATGCGTTCGCGCTGCGTCTGATCCTGATGCACGCCCTCTACGGCGGCGACGAACGCCGGGACGAACCGCGCGTGGTCATCGGCCGCCCGATCGAGGTGCGGGTGGGAACGGCCGTCGCCACGATGCTACTGGCCGACCTGTCCACCCGAGGAGGCCGCGTGCTGTCTCCCCAGGCACTGGCGGTGGGGCGGCGCGTCACCCTGAACATTCCCTCCGAGCTCGCCTGTGGCGAAGCGCTCGCCCTGCGCGCCAAGGTCGTGCGTTGCAAGCCGGCGGGGGACGTCTTCGACGTGGCCCTGTCTGCGGACGAACCGGCGGCGACCCACCGTGAACAGCTCGAGAGCGCGGTGCTTCAGCTACGCGCCGATGCCGAGAAGAAGGCCCGTGCCACGGAGCCCGCAGCTGCGACGCTTCCGGCGGCGGGGCCGGCTTCCGATGCCGACCGACGCAAGGACCGTCGCGTGGCGTTCGGGGGCGAGGTACACAGCATCGGCGTCGTGGGTCAGCAACCGCTGCTCGGCCGCGACCTGTCCATGGGGGGCATGCGGGTCGATGCTCGAAAGGGGCTCGACATCGGCGACCGACTCCACCTGGCGATCTATGCCGTGCCCGACGGCGAACCCATCGAGGTGCGCGCCACCGTGGATCGCGTGGACGAACACGGCGACATGGCGCTGCGCTTCCTCGAGGTTCCGCCCGCCGTGGCCACACGCCTCGAAGCGGTGGTCGGAGACCTGCCCGGCATCGAGGCGCTGAAGGATGGCGAGACCGAGGGACTCGGCAGCGTGGTATCGCAGATCCTGGAGCGCGAAGGGATCGACGACTAGCGGCGGCGGAAGCGCCCCCTACTCGCCCGAGCCCGCGCCGAGGGCGGCGAACCTGGGGGGGTCCCAGCGGCCCAGCGCCTCTTCGCGACACACGCCCTTCGGGCAGAGCAGCACCTTGAAGACCTCGGCCGCGAGTTGGCTGGCCGAGATCCAGTACAGGTCACCCTGAACGGCCACCGTGGCCACCGCGATTCGCGGCGCATCGGCGGGCGCCACGCCCAGGAACCACTCGTAGCGGCCCTTCGGGTCGTCGCCGGAGAGGCTGCCGGTCTTGCCGGCCACGTCGATGCCCTGCAGCAGCGGGCGCCCGCGCCGCGTGCGGAAGGCGCGGCGGGCCGTGCCGCGGCGCGTGGTCTCCACCATCATCTGGCGAAGCTCCTGGGCCAGGCCCTCGGTGAGCACGCGCTCGTCGGGCCTTCGAGCGGGCAGCGCCAGCTCTCGGCCGGAAGCGTCGGTGGCGCGCACCGCCCAGTGCGACTCGCGGAGCACGCCGTCGAAGAGCACGCTCGCCATCTGCGCGGCGTGCAGCGGGGTGATGCGCGTGCCGTCGAGGCCAGAGCCGAGCTGACCCAGTGCGTAGGCGTCTTCGCCGGGGTCGCTCACGGTGCCGGCCGCGTGGCCGGGAGCGGGCGGAACCAGCAGGCCGAAGCGGTCGATGGCATCCAGCAGCGCGTGGCTGCCGATCCGGTGCACGGCGAGCTGGGCGAAGCACTGGTTGTTGGACTGGGCCAGCGCGCGCCGCATGCTGACGCTGCGCCCGCCCCGCGGCGGATCCACCCTCTTGGGCGTGAGCCGGTAGGGACTCCCCACGTAGCGGCAGGTCTCGCCCTCGAGGTCGGGCGTGCGGTCCAGCGCGGCGGCGGCCGTCACCACCTTGATCAGCGAGGCCGCCGGGTAGAGCCGCCCGGGCGGAAACCGCTCGGGGTCGGTGCTCAGGTACGCGAGCACGCGCCCGCTTCGGGGATCGAGTACGACCACGTGGCCGAGCGCCACGCGACCCCGGTCGAGCACCTTCCAGAGGGCACGGGTGAGTTCGATGTCGAGCGTGGTGTCGAGCCGAGCCTCCGGCGTGGCAAAGCTCATGTGCGAGCGGTCGGGCAGCGCGCGGGCCAGCGCGGCCCGATCGGAGGGCACCGCGAGCAGCGCCTCGGGGGCCTCGGGCGGCGGTGCGGAGACCGGGGCGAGCGACGGGCCCTCGGGGTTGCCGCCGACGGCTGCGAGAGCACCCGGCGCGGCGCCCGACACGGGCCGAAGCCCGCGCACGCCGAACAGGATCAGCCCGAGGCCGATCAGCACGAGCACGAAGAGCGTTGCATGGCCGCGCATCGAGATGCGCTGCCGCCTTCTCCCCGGTGTCACCACCCCCCCTGACTCCGCGAACGGTACAGGCCCGTCGCGGGCTCGCTAGCCCCGTCCGCGCGCAAGGGGGGGGAGGGTGCGCGGATTCCGGGTCGGAATCAGACCGAGATCACCTCGCGAAGCTCGGGGATCTCCTCCTTCAATCGCGCCTCGATGCCCATGCGCAGCGTGACGGTCGAGCTCGGGCAGCCGGCACAGGCGCCCACCAGGCTCACCTGAAGCTGACCCTCCTCGTAGCCCACGAAGACGATGTCTCCGCCATCCATCTCGACCGCCGGGCGGATGTCGCGGTCGAGGATCTCGAGGATCCGCGACACGATCGGGTCGTCGGAACCTGCGGTCGCCTCTTCGAAGTCGGGCCCCAGGGCCTCTTCGCCGGCGGCGGAGAAGGCCTTGATCGCGTCGACCACGCCCTGGGCGAGGTCGGTCCACTCGGGGTCCTCGCGCTTGGTCACGGTCACCTGATTGCCCGTCATGAACACCCCGGCCACGCCGGGCACGGCGAACAGCCGCGCGGCGAGCGGGGACACCTGGGGCGGCACCGGGGCGTCGAAGTGGGCGGCGCGCCCGGAAGCCAGGTCCTGGGAGAGCACCCACTTCACGCTGTTGGGGTTGGGGGTGCGCTCCGCGTGCATCCGAAAGCCGAGATCCATCACCGGAGGGTAGCGAAGCGATCTGCAGGCTCCGGGTGCCGCCCTAGCCGAGTTCTTCGGCGAGGCCCGGCAGCGTCAGGACCAGGAAGCCGGCCTGGCGGGCTTCGCGGTGCTCGCGCGCCCCGTTGTAGCCCCAGCCCGCCAGGGCGCAGCGCGCCCCGGTGGTGGCCACGTCGTGCAGGTGGTTCACCTTGTCGTCGACGAATGTGATCTCCCGGGCGGGCAGCCCGGTCGCCGCGGCCAGCGCCTGGATGTGGGCGTGCTTGTGCACACCGGTGTCCTTGTCGTGCACGCGGTCGTCGGCGAAGAGGTCCGCGATGGCGTAGGCGTCGAGGAGCTTGCGCACCGATCCGCGGTCCTTCGCCGTGGCGATGGCGAGGGAGACTCCGGCCGCCATCGCGCGAAGCGTTTCGCAGATGCCGGGGTAGGGCGCCATCGCCGCGCGCCATCCCTCGGGATCACGCTCGGCCCAGGCGGCCCGAACCTCGTAGAAGCGACGATGGAAGTCGCGCTGCACCGCGTCGTCGAGGGACGCTTTGAAGGCGTCGTAGGCGGACTGGTCGGGCAGGTCCTGCTCCCGGCGGATCGCCTCGAGCGCGGCGTAGTAGTCCTCCGCACGGTTGCCCAGGGGCATCAGTGCGACGAACGAGTCGTACAGCGCGGCGTCGCCCTCTCGGCCGCCGAAGGGCGAGTCGTCCGAAAGGTCGGCATGGGTACGCGTCGCCACCGCGAAGGCCTCGCGCGCGCTGTCGCTGATCACGCCGTCGAAGTCGAGCGCGAGTAGCTTCACGGCAGGCACGTGCCCCGGCGCACGCTCAGGACCGCGAAGCCCGCGCCAGGATGACCGCCGTCTGGCCCCAGTAGGCCTCGTGGACCACGCCGCGAACCTCGAGGTGCGGCTGCACCATCTCGCGGAAGGTCTCGAGATCCCAGAACACGTTGGGGTTGCGGAAACCGCCGAGCTCGAGCGAAGCGAAGTCGCTGTCGGCGGCGCGCCTGGCCTCGGGGTCCTCGCGAAGCCACTGAGCGATCATCGAGTCCTTCATCTTTCCGTCGAACAGGCTGAACTCGTGCTTCTCGCGGATCGTCAGGTACGCCATGCCGTCGTCCGCGAGGATGCGATGCAGCTCGAGCAGCCAGGCTTCGGCCAACTCGTAGATGTGCGAGAAGACCGAGCCGGCGTAGATCAGCTGCGCACTTCGATCCTCGAAGGGCAGGTGCGGGTTCGAGGTGGTGGTGAGGAACCGGTAGGACGGATTCAGGTTCAGCCGCGCCCAGCGCACGGCCTCGGCAAAGATGTCGCACCCGTAGACCTCGGCGCGCGCCGGGAGCAGGTGCAGCCAGCGCGTCATGCGCCCGGACGAACAACCGAACTCGACCACGCGCATGCCGTCGCGAAACTCGAGGCCCGCCTTCTCGAGCTCCGCCGCCATCAGCCGGACCTGCTCCTCGCCCGACGAGAGGTACTCCTCGGCCGGCAGCGAGCCGCCCGCGAGGGTGCCCGGCGGGATCGGTGCGTCGCGCCCGTTGCCGCCCCCGGCCGCCACCTGCGACTTGGGCGTCACGTGCGGGCCGGCATCGCGCTCGTAGGGCCGGTACTTGGTGATGGGGATCCACTGGTGGAGCTGGCCGTACCACCACTCGCGAAGTCCCGCGGGCGAGAGCAGGTTTTTCGATTGTGCCAAGGTGCGCATCTCCTCGATCTCGGCGGCGCCGAGAGAGCGCGGCAACATAGCCCAGCGGCCGGGATCGGCGCGGGGCGGAGGACGACCGCCGGAGTTGCCGGCCGCCTGCGCACCGCGAGCCACCCTGCTGGGGCGATTCGCAGCCGACGCTTGCCCTAACCGGACACGCGAAGCACGGCCGCACCCCGCACCCGATCGTGCTTGAGGTCGGCCAGGGCCTCGTTCGCTCGTTCCAACGGGTACGGCGTCGTGTGCGTGCGAATCGGGATCTCTTCGCCCAGCCGCAGCAGAGCGCGTGCGTCCTCGCGCGTATTCGCCGTCACGCTTCGCAGCTCGCGCTCCTGAAAGAGATCGCGCTCGTAGTCGAGGGGCGGAATCTCCGAAAGATGGATCCCTGCCAGTGCGAGTACGCCCCCGCGGTCGAGCGCGCGAAGCGCGGGCGGGACCAGTTCGCCAGCGGGCGCGAACAGGATGGCGGCATCGAGCGGTTCGGGGGAAGGGTCGTAGCTGCCTCCCACCCAGTGGGCGCCCATCGATTCGGCGAGGTCACGGTGGCGCCCGCCTCGGCTGAAGACGAACACCTCGACGCCGTGGTGCTGCGCGATCTGGATCACGATGTGGGCCGAGCCCCCGAACCCGAACAGGCCGAGCCGCCCGCCCGGACGCACCCCGGAACGTGCGTAGGCGCGGTAGCCGATGATGCCCGCGCAGAGCAGCGGCGCGAGCGTCTCGGCGCCCACGCCCTCGGGTAGCGGATGGACGAACGGCGCCGGCGCGATCAACGCCTCCTGGTAGCCACCGTCCGCGCTCCATCCCGTGAAGCGCGGGTCGAGGCAGAGGTTCTCGGCCCCGCGGCCGCAGAAGCGGCAGACGCCGCAGCTCTCGTGCAGCCAAGCCACCCCCACCCGCGTGCCGACCGAGAGTTCGGTGACGCCTTCGCCCACCGAATCGACGCGTCCGACCACCTCGTGGCCGGGAACGATCGCCGGCGACCGCGGCGCCAGGTCTCCCTCGACCACGTGCAGGTCGGTTCGGCAGACGCCGCACACCTCGACCCGCACGCGAACGCAACCGGCCGGGGGCTCGGGCACCGGTCGCTCTTCGAGGTGCAGCGGGCCGGTGTCGATGGGGCCCGGCGCGCGCAGCACCATCGCCCGCACCGGCTAGTCCCCGTCCTCGATTCCGAACTTGCGCGTGAGCCGGTAGAGCGTGGTCCGATCGATCCCGAGGCGTCGCGCCGCCTCCACGCGCTTGCCTCCGGCCCGGGCCAGCGCCGCACGGACGTGGGCCTCGGAAGCGCGGTCGAGGTGCTCCTGCAGCGTCTCGCCTTCGACCGAGGCGGTCGGGCCGCCGGGCACCGACGAAGTCGCAGCCTCGAGCAGCAGGTCTTCGAGCGCGATCTCGGTTCCGCGCGCCAGCACGGCCCCGCGTTCGACGGCGTTCTCGAGCTCGCGCACGTTGCCCCGCCACGCATGGGCACGCAGTGCGTCTTCGACGCCCTCGCCGAAGCGCAGGTCAGGCCGCCCCAGCTCGGCCGCGGTGCGCGCCAGAAAGTGCCGGGCGAGCGGCAGCACGTCTTCGGGCCGATCCCGAAGCGGCGGGATCTCGATGGGGATCACGGCGAGGCGAAAGAACAGGTCTTCGCGAAAGCGGCCCGCATCGACCTCGGCGCGCAGGTCGCGGTTGGTGGCGGCGACCACGCGCACGTCGACGTCGCGCTCGTCGTCGCCACCGACCCGGCGAAGCTTGCGCTCCTGGAGCACCCGCAAGAGCTTGCCCTGGAAGTCGGGACCGACCTCGCCGATCTCGTCGAGGAACACGGTGCCGCCCGAGGCGCGCTCGAACAGGCCCGGGCGCGCACGGTCTGCGCCGGTGAAGGCGCCCTTCTCGTGGCCGAAGAGCTCGCTCTCGAGCACGCCCTCGGCCAGCGCCTTGCAGTTGGTGGCCAACAGGGGCTGGCCCACGCGGTCACTGTGGTAGTGCACCGCGCGCGCGATCAGCTCCTTGCCGGTGCCGCTCTCGCCGGTCACCAACACGGTGGCGCGGCTGCGCGCCGCGCGGCGCGTGAAGTCGAGCACCTCGCGCATGGCGTCGCTCTCGGCCACCACGGCATCGAGTGCGTAGCGGCTGCGCAGCTCCGCGCGCAGGTAGCGGTTCTCGCGCCCGAGCCGGCTCACCTCGAGCGCGCGCTGGGCCAGGGTCTTGAGCTCCTGGTTGTCGAAGGGCTTCTCGACGTAGTCGAAGGCGCCCTCGCGCAGCGCCTGGATCGCCGTGGGCACCGAACCGTGGGCGGTGATCAGGATGACGGGAAGCTCGGCGTCCACTTCGCGAACGCGCCGCAGCACCTCGAGCCCGTCCATGGCCGGCATGCGCAGGTCGGTGAGCAGGGCGTCCACGGGCCGCTCGGCGATCGCCGCCAGCGCGGCGTGCCCGTCGTTGAAGGCCTCCACCTCGTAGCCCTCGCGACGGAGCACCATCGAGATGATCTCGGCCATGCGCGTCTCGTCGTCGAGAACGGCGATGCGCGGCTTCATGGGCTCCCCCCCGACGCGTGCGACTTCGTGGGCAGGCCTCCGGCAGTCGGGTTCACGCTGCCACCTGGGCGTGGGGAAGGTCGACCCGGAAGCACGCGCCGTCGCCCTGCGGGCCCGCACCGCGGCCCGGCACCACGAGGATCTCGCCCCCATGGGCCTGCACGATGCGCGCCGCCATGGCGAGACCCAGTCCGGTCCCGGTGGCCTTGGTCGTGAAGAACGGCTCGAACACGCGATCGCGCAGGTCATCGGGGATGCCAGGGCCATCGTCGGCCACCTCGAGCCGCGCCTCGCCCCCTTCGGTGACGGTTCGGACGACCACCCTCTTCGCCTCGGACTCGGTGGCGTTGGTCACGAGGTCGAGCAGTACCTGCGCGACCAGGTCGGGGTCGGCGCGCAGTGCGGGGGCTTCGCCCAGCTGACGCTCGATGCGTACGCCATGGCGATCGGCCGCCGGCCGCGCCAGCGCCAGCGCGCGATCCACCACACCACCCAGCGCGACCTCTCGCGTTCGCAGATCGACCGGGCGGGCGAAGTTGAGTAGCGATGCGATCAACGAGTCGAGGCGATCGATCTCTTCGCAGATGAACTGACAGGCGCGGTAGCCGTCGTCGCCCTCGGCATGGCCCTCTTGAAGCATCGAGGCCGACGAGCGGATCACGCCCAGCGGGTTGCGTACCTCGTGGGCGATCCCGGCGGCGAGGCGCCCGATGGCGGCGAGCTTCTCGTTCTGGATCGCGGCACGCTGCGACGCCTCGAGGGCTTCGGACTGCTCGCGAATCACGCGGGCGTCTTCGCGCGCGCGCGTGCGCAGCATCCAGAAGCGCGCGGCCAGCCAGCCGAACAGCGCCGTGCTGGTCCCGAACCAGGCGGCCACGACCCCCGTGGCGTCGCTGCCGCCGATCTCCCAGCTGACGCCGATGGCTCGCAGCAGGTAGGCGTCGCCGATGCCGAAGAGGCCGCCGGCGACGGCGCCCAGGACCTCGGTGCGTTCGATCTTCACGTGGGGCTCCCGGCCTGGTTCACGATCGTCTCGAATAGCAAGGAGCGTGCCGCCGGCGCGGCGCAACCCGTAGGCGCCGAGCGGCGCCCTGCGTGCGCCGGAGACCGCGTAGCGCGGGGCCGGGCCGCGCGGGCGTGGCACGGCCGCGCGATGCGTTGCGCCGCTGCAACGCTTCCGCCGCCGTCTCGGAGCGCCGACACCCCGTGAGCGCTAGCCGCCCTCGCGCTGGCGGGTTCGAACGGCGCCCAGGTTCAAGATCTCGCGCCCGAAGGAGTCCACGATGAACTGGACGACGTCCCTCACCGAGATCACGAATGAAGGTCGCCCGGCGCTGTCGACCACCGGTACGTGCCGGAACCCACCGACGCTCATCACGTTGAGGGCCTCGGCAATGGTGTTGTCTTCGCTCAGGCGCTCGGGGTCTCCGGTCATCACGTCGCCCAGTGGCAGGGTGGCGGGGTTGCGCCCCCCGTCGACGATGCGCAGCAGCACGTCGCGCTCGGTGAAGACGCCGGTCACCGGCGAGGCGGGGCTTCCGTCCTCGGTCACCAGCACCACGCCGCGGCGCTCGGACTTCATGGCGCGCACGGCGTCGGTCACCGACTCGTGCTTCGAGAAGACCAGGGGCTTTCGGGCCCGAAGGATGGTCACGGACTCGCGCAGCACGTCGGAGTCGATGACCCGCTTGCTCCCCCGGGTCTCGAAGTAGGCCTCGTCGTGGTAGTCCTCGAGGTCCTGTCGATCTCGTTGGTCTGCCATGTCGATACCTCCTCGAGAGGTCACTATAGCCCGAGCGGGCCTGGGACCGGGCGCGGGTTGCCCCCGGAGGGGTTGCGTACCGCCTGCCGCCCCGAGGCCGCGCTAGCGGCCTGCGCCACCCCGCACGATCACCTGCCGCGGGGCGAGGCCGACTCGCTCGCCGATCTGGCCGAGCAGCTGCCGCACTTCGAGGGGCTGCTCGTCCTCGCGCATGGCCCGGGCGATTCGACCGGGGTCGACCGGGCTGCCAAGCAGCCGGTGGAGGGCGCCTCGGTGGCCCAGCAGGCGCTTGGCATCGACCCGGGCCAAGGCCCGCTCGTCGTCGGGCCGGGGCAGCTCGTCGCGGAGCAAACGCTCGAGGCCCCGGTCTCGCAGGCGCAGGGCGCGGCGTATGGCGTCGGGTACGAGCAGGTAGGCCTCGATGTGGCGGCGGCCCCAGGTGAAGACGTCGAGGTCCACGCCTTCCGGGGCGATCGCGGGGTCCGGCCCGTCGGCGTCGCGGTCGAGAACACACAGGCCCCGGGCTCCCTGCCCGTTTTCGGCGCGCTCGCGCAGGTGGCGCACGGCCCGCGCGGGCTGCCGCCCGCCCAGGATCACGGTCGACTCGACCAGGCGGCGCGCCAGCAGCGGAGAGACCCGGTGGGCCCACCCCTGGAGGATGTGGCGATCGCGCGGGCCCTCGACGAAGAGCACGAAGGGCGGGGCGTCCGCGCGCGGATCGTCCCCCGAACGACGCCGACTGCCCCTCCCAGTTCCCCTGGGGGGTTCGCGGGCGTCGAGGATGCCACTGGACACGTCCCCTCCAAAAGCAGAATCGGGACCGTAGGGAAACTTGGGGAGGCCTGGCGCCTTGGGTCCAACTTACAATAGGCCGTCCCTAGGGCTTTCCGATTTTTGTCTAATCGATTAGGCTATTTCTTCCCGGAGCCGCCCTGGCCCAGAACCGTTGAGGAGAAACAGCCGTGATCCGAGCCGTAATCGCCGACGACCATGGAATCGTACGCGAGGGCCTGCGCCGCGTACTCGAGGCCGATGCCGACATCGAGGTCGCCGGCGAGGCGACCGATGGGCGCGAGGTCCTCGACCTCGTCCAGAAGGTCGAGCCCGACGTGGCCGTGCTCGACATTTCGATGCCCCGCCTCGGCGGGCTGGAAACCCTGGAGCGCCTCCGCGCGAAGCACCCGACCGTGAAGGTGGTGTTGCTCTCGGTGCATGGCGAGTCGCCCTTCATCCAGAGCGCCGTGTCGCTCGGAGCCGACGGCTACATCCTGAAGACCGGCCGCTCGGAGGACATCGTCTCCGCCGTGCGCGCCGTGGTGAAGGGCGGCAGCTACTTCAGCCCGCCGGTGGCACGCGAGATCGTGCAGCAGATGCGCTCGCCCGAGAAGGGCAAGAGCGAGCCCTTCTCGATCCTCTCGTCGCGCGAGCGCGAGGTGCTGAACCTGATCGCCGAGGGCTACAGCGCCAAGGAGATCGCCAACGACCTCGGCATCAGCACCAAGACCGTCGAGGCCCATCGCACAAGCGTCATGCGCAAACTCGGCGCCCGCAAGGCCACCGAGCTGGTCCGCTACGCCGTCCGCCACGGCCTGATCGAGCCGTAGGCGACGCGGCTAGCCCCGCTCGAGCACCGCCACCGCTTCGAGGTGGGCCGTCTGCGGGAAGAGGTCGAAGCCTTCGAGGGCGGCGAGTGCGTAGCCGTGCTGGGTGAGTGCGGCGCAGTCGCGTGCGAGCGTGGCGGGGTCGCACGAGACGTAGACGATGCGCGCGGCACCGAGCGCGGCCAGCCGGGCGGCCACGCCGCGGGGTAGGCCGGTGCGCGGCGGGTCGAGCAGCACGGCCTCGAAGTCGCTGCGCCGCGCTCGTGCGAGCCAGATCTCGACGCGGGCGCGCTCGACCTTCACGCCGCGGACGTTCCCCGCGTGCAGGGTCTCGCGCAGATCGCGCACCGCCTCTGCATGCGACTCGATCGCCACCACCGACGAGAAGCGGCGCGCCAGGCCCAAGGTGAGGAAGCCCGCTCCCGCATGGAGTTCGAGGGCGCGTGAGCCCGTGCCCATCGCTTCGAGCGCCGCCTCGCCCAGGGCCCCACGCAGCGGGGCATTGGCCTGGAAGAAGACGCCGGGCGACACCTCCAGCCGGGTGTCGGTGCCCGGGGCGTCGAGGGCCACCTTCGGCCCCCCGCGAACCGAGAGCGCGTGGATGCGCACCGCCCCGTCGTCGCCCAGGGCCAGCTCCCACTCGCCGACCGCATCCTGGGGCGGCTTCTCGGCGAGTTCGCCCAGTGCCGCATCCAGCGGCGCGGCGAGGATCGGGCAGCCCTCGACGGGTACGACGTCGCGTGCCGCGGCGGCGCGAAAGCCCACCACGCCGCCCTCGACCACCACACGAGCGCGACCGCGGTAGCCAAAGGGCTCGGGGCAGGCGTGTACCCGCAGGTCGGCGGGGGGCGTGATGCGGGCCAGCCGCTCGAAGGCGTCGCGCAGCGCCTGGGTCTTGGCTTCGAGCTGCGCGGCGTAGTCGAGGTGTTGCCAGCTGCATCCGCCGCAGTGGCCGAAGACGGGGCAGGGCGGCTCGACGCGACCCGGGCCGGCCTCGAGCACCTCCAGCAGCTCGGCGCGCAGAAAGCGTTTCTGGGTCTCGGCCACCCGTGCGCGTACCCGATCGCCGGGAGCCGTTCGGGGCACGAACACCACGCGGCCGTCGGGCGCGTGGCCGATGCCATCGCCTCCGGTCGCCAGGCGCTCGATGGGGATTTCGAGCTCTTCGGGGGCGGCCCCCTGCTCCTGCGCGCTGCGGGCCGCCACGTTAGATTCCCCCGGCCGAAAGGCGGCCACCGAGCCCAGACCGTAGCGCCGCCGGGGCCGCCTCCGAGCCCCCACTCGCTCCGCGGGCGCTCGCCTTCCCCCTCGTCGTGCCCACGCCGGAACCCCCATGCATCGCGCCGCTCAATCCCTGCTGCTCACGCACCTGGTCCTGCCCGGGCTGCTGCTCGCGTTGAGCCTCCTGGTGGGCTGCGCCGACCGCCGCGACGGCGTGGTGCCGCCGGCCCAGACGTCGCAGTCGCTCCTGCTCGTGGGCGACACCGGTCAGCCCGCCAGCAACGACCGCCAGGGCATCCGACTGCGGGTGGGCGCGGGGATGGCCGCCGAGGACCGGCGGCTGCCCGTCTCGCGGATCGTCCTGCTCGGCGACAACTTCTATCCCACGGGCCTGCTCGAAAGCGAGTACCAGGCGCGCGTGGCCGAGAACGTGGTCGCACCCTTCTGCCACTTCGTGCGCCTGGCCCCGGACGCGCCCGCCGAACTCGGTGCGGCCTGCGACGTGCCCGCCGCCGAACGGCACCCGGTGCCGATCGATGCGGTGCTCGGCAACCACGACTACCTGGCGCCGGACGCCGGCGCCCTGCAGCGCGACGCCATGCCCGGGGTGCTGCCGGACTGGCGTGTGCCCCCGGGCATGATCCACCTGGAAGAACTCGAGGGAGGGCTCAGCGTCGTCTACGTCGACTCGCACAAACTCTTCCACAAGCCCGACGAGCGCATGCCCTTCCTGGTTCGCGCGCTTCGCGCCACGCGCGGGCGCTTTCGCATGATCGTCTCGCATCACCCGCCTGCCACCCTCGACCCCGAAGGCAGCGACGCGGCGTGGATGGACGCGGGGACGGCGGGCGTACGCGACGCCCTGGCGCGCGCGGGCGAGCCCGTCCACCTGTGGGTGTCGGGTCACGAGCACAACCTGCAGCTGATCGCAGGCGGGCGACACGAGCCCACGGTGATCGCCGTGGCGGGCGCGGGCAGCGACCCGCGCAAGCCGCGCACCCGACGTCCGGTGGTGTTCGGGGCCCAGGCGCCGGGCTTCGCGCGGGTCGACCTGTCGGGCTCGGGCGAGGCACGCGCGCTGGTGGTCACCCTCTTCGAGGTCGACGCCGAGGGCAAGCCCGTGGGCCGCGCCCAGGCGCGCATCGCCCAGAACGGCTCGCTGCTCGGCACGACCCCATGAGCCCGAGCGACGAGCGCGGCTCCCCCGACGAAGAGCGGCCGGAGATCGCGAGCGAACTGCTCGATCTGCGCGAAAAGCCCCCGGAGCCGCTGGCCGTCGCACCCCAGGCCCTGGGCGTATGGGAGCTCGCCTGGCCCACCATCGTGGCCTTCGGTGCGCAGACCATGGTGCGCTTTGCAGACTTCGCCATGGTCGGCTCCCTCGGCCCCGACGCGCTGGCCGCGGTGGGCCTGGGTGGTCAGGTCTACTGGCTGGTGCAGTCGATCGCGATGCTCGTGCCCACGGGCCTGGCGGCCGTGCTCGCGCGTGCCGTGGGCGCCGGCGACGCCGAACGCTCGGATGCCGTGTTGCGGCAGAGCATCCTGCTCGCATCGGCCCTCGCGCTCGCCACCACCTTCGCCGGGCTGCCCTTCACCGACTTCTCCATCGCCATGTACGGCGTGGACGAGAGCGTGGTGGCGCTGGGCTCGGACTACGTGTGGTGGCTGCTGGTGGGCACCTTGCCCTTCGCGCTGTCGTTCGTGTTCGGCGCGGCGATCCGCTCGGCCGGCGACGCGCGCACGCCGCTCTACCTGGGCATCGCCACCAACCTGCTCAACGTCCTGCTCAACTGGGTGCTGATCTACGGGCGACTGGGCTTCCCCGCCCTCGGTGTCGGGGGCGCTGCCCTGGCGTCGAGCCTCTCCATGGTCTTCCAGACGGTGCTCTTCTGGTGGATGTGGCGTGCGCACCGGCTGGTGCTCGTACCGGGCAACGCCGGCTGGCGGCCGGACCGGCGCATCCTGCGCAGCCTGGTGAAGATCGGGTACCCGGCTTCGATCGAGCAGGGCCTGTTCCAGGTGGGACTCCTGGGCTTTCAGCGCATCATGAGCCTGTACGGCACCGCCGCGATCGCGGCCTACAACGTGGGCGCGCAGATCCTCTCGTTCTCGTTCATTCCGGGCATCGGCTTCGCCACGGCGGCCGCCACGCTCGTCGGCCAGCACCTGGGCGCCCGGGACGTGAACGCCGCCGCGCGCTCGGGTTGGCGGGCCACGGCGGGCGCGGTGTCGAGCATGACCGTGGCGGGCCTCGTCGTGATCTTCTTCGCCGAGCCGTTGGCACGCATCTTCACCGACGACGCCGAGGTGGTGGGGCTCACGGTCGACTTCATCCGCATCCTCGGTGCGGTGCAGGCGTTGATGGCCATCGAGTTCGCGGTGGGCGGAGCGCTTCGCGGCGCGGGCGACACCTTCTTCCCGATGGTCTCGGTGTTCATCGGCCTGTTCCTGGTGCGGCTCATCCCGGCCGCGCTGCTGGCCTTCGTCTGGGAGGCGGGCGTCCAGGTGGTCTGGCTGGCACTCGTGATGGACTACGCGGTCAAGGCCACGCTGCTGATCACGCGCTTCCGACGCGGCAAGTGGAAGACCCTGGAGATCGCCTAGCGCGGGAAGGCGATCGTGCCGCCGCCGTCGAGAACCAGGGTTTGACCGGTGATCCAGCCAGAGGCCTCGTCGCTCGCAAGGTAGACGGCCGCGGCGGCCACGTCCTCGGGCTCGCCGAGGCGCTTGAGCGGGTACGACTTGGCCACTCGCGGCCCCCCCTCACCCTCCCAAAGGGCGCGCGCGAAGTCGGTCTTGATCAGGCCCGGGGCAATGGCGTTCACGCGGACGCCCGGGCCGAGCTCTGCGGCGAGCTGCTTGGTCAGGTGGATGAGAGCGGCCTTCGTGACGTCGTAGACGCCCAGGATCGGGCTCGTGTGGAAGCCGCCCACGCTCGAGATGTTGACGATGGCGCCACCCCGGTCCTTCATGGCGCGCTGCCAGACCAGCTGCGTCCACAGGAGCGGTGCCGTCAGGTTCGTGTCGATCGTCTTCTGCCAGCGCGGCAGGTCCACGTCGATGGTGGGGCCGGCGTAGGGGTTGGTGGCGGCGTTGTTCACCAGGATGTCGATCCCACCGAGCTGCTCGAGGGTCGTATCGATCACGCGCTCGGCGTCCTCGGCCTTTCCGACGTGACCCGGGACGAAGTGCGCGTTCGGCCCGATCTCCTTGGCCGCCGCCTCACACGACTCGGCCTTGCGCGACGTGATCATCACCTCGGCACCGGCTTCGGCAAACGCCTTGGCGATGCCCTTGCCGATGCCGCGCGAGCCGCCCGTCACCAGCGCCACCTTGCCGTCGAGTCGCAGATCCATCGCGGTCTCCTCGCGCCGAACGCGGCGCCCAGAAGACGCCGGCGCGGCGCCTAGAGGTTGAGCGGAAGCTCGAGGTGCTCCGCGTAGACGAAGTCGCGGTGCTCGATCAGGATGGCGTCGAGCGCGGCCGCCGTGGGCTCGTCGAGCGACTCGAACCCCTCGCGCATGGCGGGGGGCATCGGGCACTGCTCGTGCGGCAGCGGCTTGAACAGCGCCATGAACGCCGCCAGGTGGATGTCGGTGGCGGTGAGCGCGTCGCCCACCAGGTAGCGGCTGCCCGCCTCGCGCTGGGCGTGGAGGCGCCCGGAGAACAGGCGAAGCAGCTCGACAACGCGCTCGCCGTAGCGCGGGCCGTCCACTTCGCGGTAGCCGTACTTGGGCGCCAGGTACTGTGCGACGGGCGGCGGAAAGCCGGGCGCTCCGTGCACGAGCGTGGCGTACACGCCGGCGTTGCGGCGGCACCAACCGAGGCCCATCTCGCCGCAGATCTCGTGCGAGAGCCCGAGGGCGAGCGCGCGCTCGCCGGCGTCGGCCGGCAGCAGGGCCGGCGTGGGCGCGAGCCGCTCTGCCAGGAGCAGGATGTCGACCCAGCCGCCGCGCGGGCGCTCGTCGTCCAGGATCGCCACCGGGCCGCTGGCCTCGCCGGCCCAGGCGACGAGGTCGGCGTTGCCCTGCTCGAGCCGCACGGCCACCCAGGGGATCTGCTTGACGTGCAGGATGCCCTTGGCGGCCTCGCCCCAGGGGCTCGGCACGCCGGACACCACGACCATGCGCAGACCACTGCGGTCGCGCGCTTCCTCGAAAGACACGTACTCGAAGGGCAAGGCGTCGTCCCGGGCGCGGGGGAGCGGAAAAGCCGGGCCCGGCGGCGCGCACGCACCGCCGGGCCCACGGCCGCAGTCGGCTAGGCGGACTCGAAGAGCGAGGCGAAGCCCTGGCCACCGCCCACGCACATGGTGACGATGCCGTAGCGCTTGCCCTCGCGCTTCAGCTGGCGCAGCAGGGCGCCGGTCATGCGCGAGCCGGTCATGCCGAACGGGTGGCCGATCGAGATCGAACCGCCGATCGGGTTCAGCTTCTCGTTCGGGATGTCGAGCTTGCGCTGCACGTACAGCACCTGCGAGGCGAAGGCCTCGTTGAGCTCGACGATGTCGATGTCGTCCATGGTGAGCCCGTGGCGCTCGAGCAGCTTCGGCACGGCGAACACCGGGCCGATGCCCATCTCCTCGGGACCGCAGCCTGCCACCGCGCTGCCGCGGTAGTAGCCGAGCGGCTCGACGCCCAGCGACTTGGCCTTCTCTGCGCTCATGAGGAGCGTGGCGGAGGCACCGTCGGAGAGCTGGGAGGCGTTGCCCGCGGTCACCGTACCGTCCTCCTTGAAGGCCGGCTTGAGCTTGGCGAGGCCCTCGGCGTTGGTCTCGGGGCGGTTGCACTCGTCGGCCTCGACGACGAAGTCCTCGTCGTAGGGCGCCTCGCCCTTCTTCATGACGGCGCGATTCACCTTCATCGGGGTGATCTCTTCGCGCACCCAGCCCTGCTCCACCGCATGGGCGTAGCGCTGCTGGCTCTGGAGCCCGTAGGCGTCCTGATCCTCGCGGCTGATCTCGTAGCGATCGGCCACGACCTCGGCGGTGATGCCCATGGGGTAGTACAGGCCCGGGAAGCGCTCCTTGGCGGTGGCGTTCACCATGCGGCTGGTGTTCTGGGTGCCGTCCTGCATCATCGTGATCGTCTCGAAGCCCGAACCGATGGCGACTTCGGCACCCTCGTGGATGATCTGGTGCGCGGCCATCATCACCGCCTGCGAGCCCGAGCTGCAGAAGCGGTTCACCGTGGTGGCAGCCACCTCCTTCGGGAAGCCGGCGGCCATGGCGGCGATGCGCGCGGCGTTCATGCCCTGGGGACCCTCGGGCATGGCGCAGCCCGTGATCACGTCCTCGATCTCGGCGGTGTCGAGGTTCGGGACGGCCTCGGTGACGGCCTTGAGCGTGTGAGCCAGGTAGTCCGTGGGTTCGGTCTTGTTGAACGATCCGCGGTGGGCCTTGGTCAGGCCCGTACGCAGGCTCTCCACGATGACGGCTTCTCGTGCCATGTCTTCTCCTTGGGGATGTCGGCTGGGGTTGGGGTCCGATCGAGTCGTCCGGTCCAACCGGTTGGAATCGAAGGGGCGGTACAGGCTGGCACCCAGGGGGCCAGCGGTCAAATGCCCTCAGGCGGGACCGCTGGAGCCCTCGGGAGCTAGAACCGCGCCAGCAGGGCCTCGAGGCAGCGGTCGTGCCAAGGGACGCGGCCCCCCTGGGCGTGGAAGCCCACGTGGCCACCGCCGGGAGGCAGACCCGCAACCAGGGCCGGGGCGCTCGACCAGTCGAACGAGGTGTAGGCCTCGGCGGGGATCCACGGGTCGTCGAGCGCGTGCAGGACCAGCGTGGGTACGCGGATTTCGGGCAGGAAGCGCCGGGCGTGGCAGCGGGCGTAGTAGTCCTCGGCACCGGCGAAGCCGTTTCGCGGCGCGACGATGCGATCGTCGAACTCGACGATGCTGCGCACCTCGCCCAGGATCCGGCGCTCGTCGTCGGAGAGGCCTTCGGCGGCGAGTGCCTCGGCACGCATGCCGGTAAGCAGGTGGCGGTGGTAGACGGTGTTGCGTCGTTCGAGGATGCGCCGCGAGGCGGCGGCCAGATCGATCGGTGCGGACACGGACATCGCCGCGCGCACCGGCGCCCGGTCTCCGAACTCGGCGAGGAACTTGAGCAGCATGTTGCCGCCGAGGGAGAAGCCCACGAGCACCAGCTCCTCCGAGACCAGGTCGGCGGGCAGCGCGGAGATCGCCGCGAGCAGGTCCTCGGTCCGGCCCGCGTGGTACTGCGCGCGGCAGGTGGCGCGCGAGGGCCCGGCGCCACGTAGGTTCAAGCGAACGACGGTGCGGCCGCAGCGCAGCAGCCGGCCCGCCGACGCTTCGAGGTAGGCGCTGCGCTCGTCCCCACCGAGCCCGTGGATCAGGACGACCACCGGCCCACCGCGCTCCCACGAGGCCGGCGGGCGATCGAGACGGGCCGACAGCACGTCGCCGCTGCCATCGTCGAGCGGCAGGGTCAGGCGCTCGGTGCGCACACCCGGGGGCGGCGTCGTCACCGGCCCGCGCAGGACGTTGCGCAGGGTCTGCAGATCGGGCCCGTACCACGGCGCGCGCGGCCGGAACCCGGGCAGCGACACGCCCAGGTCGCGAGCCATCGCGCCCTTCGCAGGTCGAACGACGGCCGACATCAGCCCTCCGGCTCCCCGAAGCCCATGGCGCCCAGCCGGGCGCGCGTCTCGCTGCCCTGCGCGAGCAAGCGGCGCAGGGCCGTCACGGCCGGCCGTTCGCGTCGCGCGCGCGGCACCACGAAGTCGTAGTGCTCGGCGCGCAGGGGTCGGAACCGCAGACCCGCGGCCTGTGCAACGGTCTCGATCACCACGCCCCAGTCGGCTCGCTTCTGCGCCACCGCGGCGGCCACCGCATAGTGCGAGCGCGGTTCGTAGGCGAACCCCGGCGGCTTGCGACCGTCGAGCAGCCCGTCGATCAGCACGCGCGTGCCCGCGCCGCGGTTGCGGTTCACCATGCGCAGCGACGGGTCGGCGACCAGCGCCTCGGCGTCGCGCGTCTCGTCGGGCCGCGTGGCCACGCCCTGCATGCGCGTGTAGCCCGGCAGCAGCTCGAGCGAGTCGTCGAGAAAGGGCGCGTTGTAACGGCCGCTCTCGGGGTCGAGCAGGTGGATCGGCGCCACGTCGCACTCGCCGCGGCGCGCAGCCTCGAGCCCGCCCTGACTGCCGACCGAAAGCACCTTCACCGTGTGACCCTCGGCCGCGAGTGCACCGGCGAGCACGTCGAGACCCGCACAGTGGCTTCCGATCACGACGAGGTCGGCCACCGGAACCCCGCGGCCGAGCAGCGTCACCGGCACCACCGTCTCGGCGTCGACGATCTCGGTGTTGCGATCGATGCGGACGAACCCGTCGGCCCGGCTGAAGCTGGTGACCGAGCCACTGCCCTTGCCCATGGGCCAGGCCGCGAGCCCGCCCTCGGTGCGTTCGACCAGGCCGACCAGCAGGTACTCGGTGCGGCCGCGCTCCGAGACGGTCCGCACCGCGAGACGCGCGTCCACCGTCTCGCGCCGCTCGCCCGGCAGGCCCGCCAGGTCGCGCAGCACCGGCGCCACGAACTCGTGGAACGTGAAGACCGCCGAGGTCGGAAAGCCGGGCAGGATCACCACGGGCTTGCGACCCGAAGCCGCCAGGCAGATGGGCTTGCCGGGCTTGAGCGCCACGCCGTGCACCAAGATGCCCGGCTCGAGGTCGGCCACCACGCGTGCGTTGAGGTCGCCCTCGCCCTTCGAGGTCCCGCCCGAGAGCAACACCAGATCGGCCTCGTCGAGCCCCCGCTCCAGCGCGGCGCGCAGGGCGACCTCGTCGTCGCGGAACGCGCCCAGAAAGATCGGATCTCCACCGAGTTCGCGAACGGCATCGGCCAGGATGCGTCCGTTGCTGTCGTAGACCAGGCCGGGCCGCATGGCCTCGCCGGGCTGCACGATCTCGTCACCGGTCGAGATCACCGCAACGCGCGGACGCGTCACCACGGCCACGGTCTGGCGGCCGATCGCGGCGAGCACGCCCGTCTCGCGCGACGACAACCGCATGCCGCCGAACAGGACGGTCTCGCCCTGCCCCATGTCGGTCCCGGCGAACGAGACCGCGGCGCCGGGCACACGCGGGTTGCGCACCTGCACCTCGTCGCCGACGACGTCGGTGTGCTCTACCGGCACCACCGCATCGGCGCCACGCGGCAACATGCCCCCGGTGGCGATGGTCGTCGCGGTACCCGGGGTGACCTCCTCCTGGGGCGCGATGCCGGTGGGAATCGTCTCGGCGTTGAGGCGAAGCCGCACCGGCTCCTCCTCGCTGGCGCCGAAGGTGTCGGCGGCGCGCACCGCGAAGCCATCCATGTTCGACCGGTCGAACCCTGGGACGTCCACGTCGGCCCGAACGTCTTCAGCCAGCACGCGTCCGAGCGCCTCTTCGAGGGGCACCGTCTCCACCCCGCGAGGGGTGGCGTCGATGGCGAGGCGCCAGCGCCGCTCGGCCTCGTCCCGGTCGAGCACGTCGAGAAACTGCTGCTGCTTCATGCCAGCCCTTCCGGATCGGCCGCTGCATGGGGCTCGTCGTCGTAGAGGCGCACCAGCACCTCTTCGCCTTCGGGCATGCCCTCGCGACCCCGCGGCACGACCACGAAGCCACTGGCGCGAACCGTGGACGAGAGGATCGATGCACCCGACGTGGCGAGCGGGACGACGCGGCCGTCCTCCACCGCCACGCGGACGTAGTCGGTGCGGCCGATCGCAGAGGCGATCTTGCGCGCCAGCGGCAGCCGAACCGTTCGGTGGGGCCACGCGCGCGTGCGCCCACCGAGGCTACGCACCGACGGGCCCGCGAAGAACTCGTACGCGCAGAGACAACTCACCGGGTTTCCGGGGAGCAGGAACACCAGGCGCTCGCGCGAGGCTCCGCCCAGTGCAGGCAGCCGACCCACGCCCGCCGGGCTCGAGGGCCGCATGGCGACGCCGTGGAAGTCGAGGCTGCCGATCTCTGCGACCAGTCCCGGGGCGTGGTCCTCCTGGCCGACGGAGCTTCCGCCCGAGACCAGCACGACATCGGCGTCGGTCTTGGCCAGCGCCCCGCGGATGAGCGGCCGCTGGTCCTCGAGACGCAGCACCGCCACTTCCCCCGCGCCGTCGCGTGCCAGCAGGCCGCGCAGCACCACCGAGTTGCTGTCGACGATGCGCGCCCCATCCGGGCGGCTCCCAGGCGCCAGCAGTTCGTCGCCGGTGACCAGGATCGCCACGCGCGGTCTCACCACGCAGGCGACGTCCGGGCGTCCGATCGAGGCCAGCAGCCCCGCGTCCTGCGGGCGCAGCCGCCGCCCGCCACGCAGTACGGTGTCGCCGCTACGGATGTCCTCACCCGGAGCGCCCACGTTCTTTCTGGGGGCCACGGCGTCTCGCACCTGCACGCGGTCGTCCTGCTCCTCGCAGACCTCGGCCATCACCACGGCATCGGCCCCGGCCGGGACCGGCGCGCCGGTCATGATGCGCACCGCCGTACCCGCAGCGACCTCGCCCTCGAAGGGGCGACCGGGCATCGACGCGCCGAGCAGGCGGAACCCGATGGGGTCCATCGTCGAGGCGCCGAACGTGTCCTCGCCGCGCACCGCGTAACCGTCCATCGCCGACCGGTGAAAGGACGGCACGTCCACGTCCGAAACGACGTCGTCCGAGAGGACGCGACCCACGCAGTCGTCCACCGATACGGGCTCGGTGCCGAGCGCACCCGTGCAGCCCGCGAGGAAGTCCTGCACCTCCTCGACGTCCGCGCGTTCGGCGAACCCCCGCATGCGTACGTCGCGCATCCATCCTCGATCGGGGCATCTCGAGCCCCATGCAGAACGGGCAGGGAGGTTAGCCCCCCTGCCCGTTCGCGACTCGCGCGGGCTTCGCCCGCGTTCCGGCGTCTAGCCAGAGGCCTTCGCCCCTGGGTGGCCTAGCCAGAGGCCTTCACGGTGAACAGGTCCTCCTGGGCCGGCATGCGCTGCTTGGCCGCCGCGATCACGTCGGCTGGCACGTCGAATACCTGGCCGTTGATCGGGTCCTGGCCCATGCAGTCGGCCAGCACGTCGTCGTCCTGCCCGAAGCCGGCGCGCTCGTTGAACGCCCACTCGTCCTCCAGGCACTCCCAGCCCTGGTCGTGGATGGCCTCGCGGGAGATCTCCTCACCGTAGAGGGCACCGTAGAAGGCGCGGATGTCGTCGAGGGTCGGCTGCAGGAACTGGCAGAAGCCCGACGAGTCGCACACCGCGTTCACGAGCTGCACCTTCTGCGACTCCCACGCGAACTGCTCGGGCGGCAGGCCCGGGTTCACGATGAGACCGGCCGTGTGGTCGGCGCCCATGGGGCTCGTGCAGTAGGTGACGCCCGTGGCCTTGAGCGGCCGCGGGTCCCAGGCCGGGATGCTCTGGCCCTTGGCGTGGGGCACGCGGTGGTGACCCGTGAACTTGCCCGTGGCCACGCCGCCGTTGCCGATCGCCGTGCCGCGGTCGGTTCCGTCCGGGATCTCGGCGATGAGCTTCTTCATGCCCTCGGCATCGCCCCACTCCATCTGACCGGCGTCCATGAGCACTGCGATGGCGGCGCCGGTCTCGACGGTGTCGAGTCCCACGTCGTCGCAGAGCCGGTCCATGTCGGCCACGTCTTCCCAGCTGGCCACCGCACAGTTGGCGCCGAGCAGGGTCAGCGTCTCGAACTCGAGCGCCGACGTCTTGTACTCGCCCTGGGCGTCGTGCACGATGTTGCTGCACTTCACGATGCAGCCGGTCATGCAGTTGTGCATCTCGCCGCCGCGCGTCTCGAAGCTCTCGACGATGCGCGCACCATCGAGCGTCTGTGCATCGGGCGACTGGCCCTCGACCCGGTTCTTGTACGGGAAGGTGTGCAGCATGTTCGCCACGGGCACGACCGAACTGGTGCCGGTCTTGAACATCTGCGGACCGTCGAGGTAGTCCTTCGTGTAGGTCTTGCAGAGCTCGCCGAAGCCCTTGCGGTCGGCGGGCTGACGCACCGAGGCGCGACCCGGGTCGACCATCACGTACTTGAGGCCCTTGGCACCCATCACGGCGCCCAGACCACCGCGCGCCGCGTGGCGTGCGGGGTAGCGGTTGTCCTGGTCGGTGGTCGCGACCGAGGCCCCCGCGAGGCGCAGCTCGCCCGCCGGGCCGCAGGTGATGAAGGATGCCGTCTTCGGGTACTGGCCGTGGAGGTCCATGCAGAGCGCGTAGTTCCACTTGCCCTTGTGCGCGTCGGCCGCGACGACCTTCACCTCGTCGGCGGTCACCTCGAGGGCGTAGCGTGCGTTCGCGTCGGCCGGCTGACCCTTCACGATGACCACGCGGTAGCCGAGCTTCATCAGGTGCTGACCGGGTTGGCCGCCCGAGTTCGCCTCCTTGATGCCGCCGGTCAGGGGGCTCTTGCCGCCGATGGAGATGCGGCCCGAAGTCGGCGCCGCGGTGCCCGAGATCACGCCGGGCGCCATCACCAGCACGTTGTCGGGGCCCAGCGGATCGCAGGTGGGATCGCATTCCGCCAGCAGGATCTTGGCCGACAGGGCACGGCCACCGAGCAGCTTCCACTCGTCCGGGAAATCGACGACCTCGGCCGTCTGGTTGGTCATGTCGACCCGGATCATCTTGTCACCGGTCGGTCCACTCATGGTCTTCCTCCTACCGCGTTGCCGCGCGTCGTTGAATCGTGGGACGGGCCCGCGAGCCCGAAGGTCGGGTCAGCCGCCAGCGATGGCGGCGAGCACTTCGAGTTCGTCGTCCGGCGCCAGCTTCTCGCCGAGAGCGTCGCCGGTGATCTGGTCCCCGTTGCGGAACAGCTTGACGAAGCGATGCACGGTGCCATCCGTCGCGACGATCTGGGCCAGGAAACCCGCGTGGTCCTTCTCGACCGCCTCGAGGCACTCGAGCACGGTGTGCCCCTCGACCTGGATTTCGCCGCGACCGCCGGTCGGACCGCGATAGGGAGGGGGAACGATCACCTTGGGCATCGGGGGGCTTCGTCTCCTGCAGCAGGCTTGGGGCGGGGCGCCCCGAACCGCGGGACACGGTTCCTCCGGGGACGCCAGAGCCCCGGATGATAGGGCAAGGAGCGGCCAAAGGCGCGCTGGCGAGCCCGTCCAGGCGCCGGCCCGGACGCCGGCGGCTATCCTGGGCCGCCGTGCCGGGTGCCCTGCCATGATCGTTCCCCAGCGCTGCGGGCCCCCTGCCCTCCGAGCGTGCCAGCGGACGGTCGTACTGGCGGTCGTCTTCTGCGCCGCACTCGTTTCGGCAGCCGGGGGCGCGAGTGCGCAGGCCGTCGCACACCCGGCGCCGCCCTCCGCGCGCCCGCTGCACCTGCGGCTGGCCGAGGCCGACGCAGCCGCCATCGTGGTGGTCACTGGCGTGGATCGCGGCCGGATCACGGTCACGCGTGAAGCCGGCCTGCTGGGCCGAACGCCGGAGCGCTTCGAGATCAAGCGCTCGCCGCTCAACCCTCCGCCACTGGCCGCGCACGATCGGGCGCTGGTCTTCCTGCGCGGCGCCCGCCCCCCCTACGTGCTGGTGGACGAACCCCGCGAGACCATCCGACTCGCGAACGAAGCGTCGGCCGAGCGCTGGGCGCAGGCCGTGCGAGACGCCGCGCGCGATCGCGACGACCCGCGGGCCCTGGCATCGCTGTACGCCCGATGGCTCGATGAGGGCCCCGAGAGCCTGCGCGACCTCGCATTCCAAGGCCTGGTGGAACCCGAACTCGACACGCCCGAGGTGCGTGCGCACCTTGCGCCCGACCGCGCCGATGCCGCGAGCCGCGGAGAGCTGCCGCCGCGCGTGCGGCAGTTGTCGGCGCTCCTCGCGGTGCGCACACCGGAGGGCTCGGCGCAGCTGCTCGAAGGCGCACTCATCGACCCCGTGGAACCGGGCGTGATCGGCATGGCGCTGCGCGGCGGCATCACGTACGGCAACGCCGATACCGGCGCCGTGTTCGCGGCTGCAGTGCGGAGCGACGATGCGGCCGTGCGGCTCGCCGGTGCGCAGGCGATGGTCGGTGTGCGCGGCGAGCTCGCCGCGACCGTGCGCCCACGCCTGGAGACCCTGGCCGCGGACGATCCGGACCCCCGGGTGCGGGAGGTCGCGGGGCGGTTGCTGGTGCAGCTCGCGCGCTCGGCGGAGTAGCGTCGCTCGCTGCGCGCGCGCCTTCGGCGCATCGCCGAATGCGCGGCCGGCGGGGTCGAGCGCGTGGCTTCTGGGGCGGTCGCGCTGCCGGGAAGCCAACTGTTCGACTTCGCTCGCTAGCGCTCGCTGCGCGCGAGCCTTCGGCGCGCTTTGCCGTGGGCGGGGCCGGCGGGGTCGAACGCGGGGCGGCTGGGCGGTCGCGGGGCGCTGAGGCCAACCTTTCGACTTCGCTCGCTTCGCTCGCTGCGCGCGCCTTCGGCGCGCTTTGCTGGAGGCGAAGCCGGCGGGGTTGAGCGCGTGGCTTCTGGGGCGGTCGCGCTGCCGGGAAGCCAACTGTTCGACTTCGCTCGCTTCGCTCGCTGCGCGCGCGCCTTCGGCGCGCTTGCGGTGCCAAGGTTGCGGGGTCCTCCCGAGTCCTCCGACGAGGCCGGTACCTCGCGAAGTGGCGTCGCCTTCGTCGCACCCGGATGATTCGCCTTGCCGGCCAGCGCGCCCGCTGATGCGGACGGGCCGGGTGGCCATCCGGGGCTTCGACTCCGTGCGGGGACCGGGTCCCCGTCACGTGGGCTCGATGCCCAGGTCTCCTCGACGTAGGCGGCGACGCCTTCTCTGGCGTGTCGTGGCGCCCGCGTGGCCAGACGCAGGTGCTCGGTGCACACCGTCTCCTCCGCGGCTCGGTGGAAAGCCCCCGGGGCCGGGAGGACGTCCCGCACTCGTCCCATCCAATTTCGCTTCCGGCGAACCCGCGCGTTCTTGCGCGAATGCACCGGGGGGGCGCTTGGACGGAACACCTCGCGTTGCCGACCCGACGCGATACCCGATGGCCACGGCACGGCAGTTGTAGGTCGGCGTTGCGAGACCTCGGCCTCCGAGCGCCGGCCCATCGGGCACCGTCTCGAATGTACGCCCGCGCAATCGCAGCACGCAACAAGATTCAGTGTCGGTCGCGAGAAAGCGGCCCGGCCTCGCGCGCGCGAGTTGGACGAATCACACGACGCGTCGCGCGGCGCTCACGGTGGTTTGCCAAGGATTCGGGCCACCCCGGGGGGCAGCGCTTCCGTGATGTCTGTGTGCGTGCACTGCTAGAATTCTCGGGTGCCAGTCGCTTCCGCCTTCGCGGCGCTGGGCAGAACTTTCTTGGGGGGGGCCTTGGCAAGGCGATTCATCGTCTGCGATGGAGCCGAACTGGCCCGGCTGTGGGCGCGCATCGGCGCTGGAGAGAGCGAAGAGCTCACCTGGGTGCCGCGTGACGACGAGTCGCGTGCGCGCCCGCCGGGCTTCCGCGTCCTCCAGGGCGGTCTCTGCCCCGAAGCCATCGCCAAGCTCGACCCCAAGGACGGGGACGAGTTCGCCCTGGTTTCCGAAGAAGGGCCGTTCCTGCGCTCCGCCGTGGCCGCCGTCAGCGCAACGGCGCCCGAGGCGCCCGTTCTGGTGATGAGCGACCGGGTCGACCCCGACGACCTGCCCGAACACCGCTGCCTTCGCCGCACGGGTCTGCGCACCCAGATCCGCGACGACATCGACCTCGAGTTCTCGCACCTCGGCAACCTGCAGCGTGTCGTGCGACTGCGCGACCTGTTGGTGGGCCGGGAGAAGGTAGGCCTGCTGCTGCAGCCCGACCCCGACCCGGACGGCATCGCATGCGCGTACGCGTTGCGCGCGTTGCTCGGCCGCAAGTCTCCCACCGCCCCGCTGATCTCCTTCGGCGAGGTGAAGCGACCCGAAAACCTGGCGATGGTTCGCGCGCTCGGCATCGAGGTGCGCACGGTCACACCCGAAGAGCTCGACGAGTTCGACGGCATCGCGCTGGTCGACGTCCAGCCGACGGTCTTCGGCGATCCGCCGCCGGCGCGCGTGCTGTCGGTCGACGTCGTCATCGACCACCATCCCGAACGCAGCGGCTACGACGCCGTGATCCGAGACATCCGCACGGGCTACGGCGCGACGGCCACGATCCTCACCGAGTACCTCCAGGCCGCCGAGATGGAGGTGCGACCAAAGCTCGGCACCGCGCTTCTGTACGGGATCAAGAGCGACACCCAGCTGTTGGGGCGCGACACCAGCAGCGCCGACATGCAGGCGTTCGCTTTCCTGCACTCGTGCCACAGCCCTGCGCTGCTGCGCCGCATCGAGCGGCCGGCGCTTCCCGAGGACGGACTCCGAGCTCTCGGCCGTGCCCTTTCGAAGACCGAGGTACACGACGGGATCCACCTGCTGGTGCTCGGCCGCGTCCGCGAAGACGTGATTCCCCAGGTGGCCGAGCTGGGCCTGCAGGCCGAGGGCACCGAGTGGGCCATCGCCGCGGGCATCGTGGGCTCCGACCTCGTCTTCTCGGTGCGCAACGTGGGCTACGTGCGCGCCGCGGGCGAAGTGGTTCGCGGCATCGTCGAAGGCCTCGGCGTGGGCGGCGGCCATCGATCCATGGCCAAGGGCATCATCCCGGTGAAGGCCTTTCGCGAGACCCACGGCCGTTGCGACGCCGCCACCGTTCGCCGCGTACTGCTCGACGCCTTTCGCCGGGCGATCCAGGGCGACGACGACTGATGGCGGACGTGCTCGCGGATGCAGCGCTCGATGCAGCGCTCGCCGACCTGCCCGGCTGGACGCGGGTCGACGGCAAGCTCCACCGCGAGCTTCGCTTCGGCGACTTCGAGCAGGCCTTTGCCTTCATGACACGGGTGGCGATCGCCGCCGAGCGAATGAACCACCACCCCGAGTGGTCGAACGTCTACGACCGCGTGGTCATCGACCTGACCACCCACGATGCGGGCGGCATCACCGAGCGCGACCTCGCCCTCGCCGCGCACATCGAACGCGCCAGCGGCGACGCCTGACCGCCCAGCGGGCTAACGCCGCTTGGTGAGCTGGTTGACCGACACCATGCGCTTCACGGTGCGGTCGGCCGGAGGCGTGGCGACGTTGTCCCACGACTCCCGACGCCAGCTGCCGGCCTCGGAGAGGTTGGCGTAGGCGGCGCCGATCGAGTCGAGCACGCGGATCGGGCGCGACTCGTCGTCGGGCCAGCGCGGGTAGTCCTCGCGATCTTCGCTCCATCGGAATGCATACATCCCGACGTTGGTCATCTCCTCGTTGGCGTCGAACGTCGCCACGTAGAGCGGCTGCAGCGTCTGGAGATCGACGTAGACGACCTGGCGCTGGTTCTCCTGCTGGTTCGCACTCACCGTGTGGCGGACGCGGTTCTCGAGCACCAGCGCGCGCCTCAGGTCCCAGCGATCGCTCGCCCAGGAGAGGCCCCAGGGACCGAAGTCGCGGTCGGGGTTCTCCGGATAACCGGGCGAGACGGAGTTGATCGGCGTCAGCACGTCGTGCAGCCCGACCACGCGGGTCTCATAGAGCAGCGGCCGGATCTCGAGCCCCTCATAGCCACTGCGCTTGTTCTGGATGCTTCCGCCCACACCGCCGACACCCCCGGCGGCCGCCATGCCCCCGGCGCCGGTCGCTCCGCCGCCGCCGGAGGAGGTCGCGAGCTGCTGGGTCGGAACCACACCGACCGAGAACGACGGCATGTAGAGCCCCTCCACCTGGTTCGCATTGATGCGGCGCACGCGGCGGTGCTGCGGCAGGTACGCGTGCAGGTCGTCCGAGCGCTTCGGCGCGGCCAGGGCCGCTTCGTCGCGGAACTGGCGCCACGCATGCTCGCGCGCGTCGAACGGTTTGAAGAAGAGCCCCCCCGCCACGAAGATCTTGTCGCGGGCTCCGGGCGCCGTGTAGTCGTCCTCGGCGCGGTCCGCACGGTGGGACATGATGAACTTGAACATCTCGCCTTCGAACGGCTCGGCGCGCCCGATGCGTCCGACGAGGTCGGTCATGCGGAACTTGCCCTGGAAGCCGGCGCCCTGGTAGCGCTGCTGCACGTTCCAGAGCCACTTGTCTCCCGCCTGGGCACCGTCGCGCGAGATCCCGTCCGGCGAGAAGGGCAGTCCGGCGGTGTAACCGACGAGCCCACCTTCGTCGTCGATCGACGCCTGGCCCGCGAAGCGCTTCGTCGCCTCACTGAAGAAGGCCGGCGGCGAGTAGTCCGCAAAGCAGGGACCGATCTCGAGCCGCATGCCCTCGTAGAAGAAGCGTTCGCGGTTCTCCCACACGAACTCGGGAACGAACGCGCGCAGGGCCTCGATCTGCTCGAGGCTGAAGACGTCCCCGGTTTCGAAAGGGGCGGCGGTCGCGTCGTCCGGCGGGCCGCCGAGCGCGCCGATCAAACCGGCTTCGGGCTGGCAGGAGCCCGCTGCGGGAATCGGCCAGGGCGTTCCAGACGCCGCCGCGGAGGCCGCCTCGGGCTCCGTCGGCGGCGCTTCGTCCGCCAGCACCTTCGGCGAGACGGCGAACACGAGCAGCACCGCTGCCACGGCCACCTTTGCGAAGTCGATCGAGCGCATCGAGATCCTCCTCGGCCGGCCCGGCCGGCCCACGACCCGGGGCACCGAGGATACGCCGGAGGAGTCGCGCTTCGCTCGCACGAGGTTCCGTGAGGCGGGCCGGTGTGTTGGCGGGCCGGCGGTGCGGGCGCGGTCGGTCGCGGCGGCGCTAGTTCGGCAGGGCGGCGCGACCGCGAGGCGCGGTGTGCTCGGACGCCGGCCGGCCGTGGTAGACGATGCGCGAGGCCTCGGGACGCTCGCTGCGCACCAGCACGCGACGGCCGGCGACGGTGCGAGCGATCTCTTCCAGGGCTCCCTGTACGCCCAGCCGCGCCGCATCCGGGAAGTCGGCCGCGTCGGTCACCTCGAGGACGAAGCGGCCCGGGTCGTCGTCGGGGTGCAGCACCCAGCGGGTGTGCGTGAACAACGAGGAAGGCACCGCCACCAGCAGATGCCCCTTGCGGCTCCACCAGGGCGCGGGTCCATCGGCCTGCGGCCGGGCCTCGGCCAGCTCCTGAACGATCGGGCGCTCGAGCAGCTCACCCGCGAGCATGCGACCCCGTTCCACGAGGATCTCGGTGCCCTCCGGCTGCGCCACGTCGCGCACCAGCCGGCAGAGGCGATCCACGGTGTCGATCGGATACCAGCGATCCGGCTGGACCGCGGTGTAGAGGTACGAGAGGTCTTCTTCGGGCAAGCGCTCGAGCAGGGCGTCTCTCGCCAGCAGGCCGCGGGCCTCGAGTCCGTGGACGGCTCCGCAGGCGGCCGCGAGCATCGCCCCGCGCGCACCCATCGGCTCCGAACCGCTCAGTATGGTCGTCTGTCGGGGCATGGCTCCGACCTTCGAATCGGCGAGGCGCCACGCGGAGTTGAGGCGTCCGACGCACATCGGTTCTCGGTTCGGGGAAAACCCGTGCTCCCGATCAGGTGGAACCTGCATCGCGAAGTGGGAGAACCCGATCCGCGAGGGCATCGACCCCCTGTGGCCCGGCTTCGGCACCGATCGTCCACACGAACTCGCACGGACCGTGCTCGCGAACGGTTCGCCGGACCACCGCGTCGGGATCCTCCGAATCGCGCGCCTGCGCGAGCCACGCGATGCGCGGCACCGGGGTCGTATCGGAAGTCTCCGAAGCGGCGCCCGGTGTCGCCTCCGAGAACGCCTCGAGGTAGGGCGAAACGTCGGTTCCGATCGGCGCCAAGAGCCCAGCCCCCATGGCGGCGGCCAGGCGCTGAGCCCCCACACGCCGAACGCCGAGCCAGAGCGCCGGGCCACCCGAGGTGCGCGGCTCGGGGACGACTTCGACCGGCGCGATCTGGAAGTAGCGGCCCTGGAACTGGAGCACGCCGGGGCGAAGGGCGCGGCGCACGACGTCGAGCGCCTCGCCGAAGCGGGCGGCGCGTTCGTCCGAAGCGACCCCCCACGACGCCTGGCTCTCGGCGTCGCTTCCGAGTCCGACCCCCAGCTCGAAGCGGCCCTGTCCGATCCCGTCCAGGGTGGCGGCGTCCTCGGCGAGCCGGATCGGATGGTGCAGCGCGAGCGGCAGCACGCCGGTCACTACCCGGACGCTTCGTGTCGCCGCCAGCACGGCCGCGCAGGCGGGCAGTGCGCTCGGCACCATGCCGCCGTCGCGCGTGGAACGCTCGGCAATCCAGACGGCGTCGAAGCCGAGCGCCTCGCAGCGCGCGGCCTGCTCGATCAGGTGCGACTCGCCGGCTTGCCCCGGCGGGCCCCCGCGAAGCTCGAAACGGACGCCCATGCGAAGACCCGACACGCCCGCGGATATACTGCACGGGATGTCCGTGCGCCGCCTCGCCGCCGTGTTCGAGGAGGTCGAGCCGATCTCGGACCCCCCGGCCCTGCGCCTGGCCTTTCGGCCGACGGGACCTCGCGCACCCGAAGAGCGGGTGGAGGATCGCGCCGACCTCGATGCCGCCCTGTCGCTCGAGTCCGCCATGGGCATCGGCAAGGTGCTCCGGCTGCTGCGGGCCGCCCGGCTGGTGGCGCCGCGCGATGCGAGCGTGCTGCTGGGCGACCCCGAACGGGCCGCAGCGCTGCTCTCGCGGGCCTTGGGGACGGCCGTGATGCTCGACGTCCGCACGCGAGCCACGGTGCGCTTCACGGCGTGGACGGATCAGGGCGTGGAGTCGATCCCCGACGTGGCCGACGTCATGGAGGATGCAAGCGGCTTCCTGGTTCGCAGGCGGGGGCATCGCCTCCCCGTGCGCATCCCCCGAGACCAGGTCGTGCGCCAGCAGACCCGCACCGAGCGCTGGCTCGAGGTCGTCTCGATCGAGCGCCCCGAGTGACTCCGCGGGGCGGTCGAAAACCCGACGCCCCATGGGTACTCTCAGCGCCGTCATGGCCAAGCGCGTGCTCTCGGGCATCCCCGAGCTCGAGCCCCTGGTGGGCAGCGAACTCGGGGTTTCGGACTGGCTCGAGATCGACCAGAAGCGCATCGACCTGTTCGCCGAGGCCACCAACGATCGGCAGTGGATCCACACCGATCCCGAGCGCGCGGCGCGCGATTCGCCGTTCGGCACCACCATCGCCCACGGTCACCTCACGCTCTCCTTGGCCCCGTGGATGCTCTCGGAGATCCTCGAGGTGGGCGGCGCGCGCATGATCGTGAACCCCGGGTTCGACAAGATGCGGCTGCGTGCGCCGGTTCGTTGCGGCGACCGCGTGCGGCTGCGCGCCTCGCTCAAGGCCCTGCGCAAGCTCCCGGGCGGCGCCGCACGCGGCACCATCGCCATGACCATCGAGATCGAGGGCCAGCGCAAGCCCGCCGCCTTCGGCGACGCGCTGCTCGTCTACTACCCCTAGGCGACGCCCGGGCGCTTCCAAGGCCAGGCTTCCACGCGTGTACTCAGCGAGACATCGCTCCACCTCGGTGAGCGAGGCGGTGTCGACCACGAGGACACCGGTACGAACAACCCCGTTCTCAGGGCACCCACGGAGCCCGCCCTTCGGGCCCTAGATCTCGAACGCGGGGAAGCGGGCGCCCGCGGGGTCGAGGCAGTCCTGGTAGAAGCACAGCGTGCCGAGCCGGCCCTCGTACAGCGACCAGGGGTGGTCGGGCGAGCCCTGTGCTCCCGTGACGCGTGGGTCCCAGGTCAGGCTCGCGAACCGCAGCGCGCGATCGAGGTCGCGCCGCTCGCCGGTCGCGCGGTATAGCGAGAGGAACCCGTAGCCGTTGCCGGCGACCCCGTGGCAGATGCCGTTGCCCTTGCGCAGCAGGCCGAAGCGCCACACGTGGTCGGCCGCGACTCGCGCGGCCTCGAGGTAGGCGGCGTCGCCAAAGAGCGCATACGCGCGCGCGAACAGGAAGACCAGGCCCGAGGTCCCGTTGCACCAGTGGACCTTGTCGCTGGACACGCCAGGCGGAGAGTGGCGCGACGGCAGCAGGTCGAGCATGCCGTGATCGGCGTCGACGCAGTCCAAGAGGACGTCGAGGGCGCCGCGGACTTCGCCGGTCCCCCCGAGGCGCTCGAGGATCGGCGGGAAGTGCATCAGCAGGTAGAGCGCGCCCGCCAGCCCGTGCACCAGGCCGATGTCGTACCGGTGCGACAGGTTCTCTCGACGCTCACCGAGGCGCAGCAGCACCGTCGTCACGCCCGAGGCCAGCCAGCGAGCGGGGGCCGCGCGCCAGCCGAGCCTCGACCGCACGAAGCACTCGAACACGAACCGGTTCAGGTTCATGTAGAGCAGCGGCGTGCGGCCGTGGGGGCCGGGCGTGAGCCCGTCGGCGTGATCGCGCGCGTGGCGCCGGCCGCTCTCCAGCATGGCGACCAACGCGGGCTCGACGCGCTCGTCGGGCAGCGCCGCCTCTCCGAGGCAGGCGCGCAGCCAGGCCGCCCCGAACACGAAGCCGCCCCGTCCCCACAGCAGGTCCTCACTGCCGAAGTCCCGAGCCGCAGCCGCGTCCGCGACGCGTCCGTAGTCCGCGAGGTGACGATCGCGCTCGGCCGGCCGCCCCAGGCGGTCGTAGAGCACCGCGGCGAGCGCGGACGCGCCGCCGCTCGCGTGGAAGGAGAGCCAATCTTCGGGCAGCGGCACGCTCCCGTGCGCCAGGCCGGCAAGTCCGGCGTCGAGGTAGCGGAGGGCCAGGTCGAGCTGCCCGGCCTCGCCGGTGCGCTCGTGGAGATGGAGCAGCCCGAACGCCTGTCCCAGCGCGCCGGCGTACAGCTCCTGGCCCAGGCGCCGGCGGCGCGGGAGGCCGGGAGGTGCGGAGGCGACCAGATCCCGGAGGCCGCGCGCGACCTCCTCGGTGCAGCGCTTGCGGATGGCTTCGACCTCAGCGTCGCCCAGGGCCTCGTCGCCGGGCGCGATCTCCTGGGGTACGCAGCGCTCGGCCAGACTCGTGGCCAACGGCTCCTCCCTTCGCGCGGCCCATCCCACGGCGCCCCCGCGGTTCGAGAACCAGGAAGGCCGGGTCCGTCAGAATCCCGCGGCGCGCCGTCCGAGCCCGGAGGGTACTGACGTCTCCCGAGACGCGCCCCGGGTGTCGGCCGAGGCCCACCTTCCCATGGCTCGTCGGACCAGGGGAACGATGTTGGCGTGGTAGCCTGACCCGGTGAGGGCGACCTCGGAGCGTGGGACCCTGGCCGTCCCCATCTGGTGACAGACCGGGGTCCATCGCGGCCCCGTGCGCCACCGGGAGGCATCGTGACCGAGCGCCATCCGTTCATCGAAACGAGCCCGTGGATCGAGGCCCCCGCGGATCCGCAACCTGCGCTCGACCGCGACACCTCCGCCGACGTGGTGGTCGTCGGAGGCGGCTACGCGGGGCTCTCTGCCGCGATCACCCTGCGATCCGCCGGTGCCGACGTCGTCTTGCTTGAACGCGACTTCGCAGGCTCGGGCGCGAGCGGGCGCAACGCGGGGCACCTCACCCCGACGATCGGAAAGGACCTCCCCACGACGCTCAGGCTCTTCGGTCGCGAACGCGCGTCTGCACTCGTGCGATTCGCGGATGCAGCCGTCGAACACACCGAGGACTTCATCGAGAAGAACCAGATCGCCTGCGACTACCAGGCGAGCGGCAACATCGTCGCGGGGGTCCATCCGAAGCACGTCCGCAGCCTCGAGAAGGCGGCCGGAACGGCGGCGAGCCTGGGCGCCGCCGTCCGCTACCTGCCGCTGGCCGAGATGAGAGAGCGTGGGATCCCGCCGGCCTTCGTCTGCGGCGTCCTGGAGGAACGCGGCGGCACGCTCAACCCTGGCAAGTTCGTGAGCGGCGTGCGGGCGGCAGCGCTCCGCGCCGGCGTTCGCGTCTTCGAGCAGACCCCCGTCGCGTCCGTGGAGGATGGCGCTCGGGTCACCGCGCGATGCGCGGGCGGAGCCGTCGTCGCCGACCACGCGATCATCGCGACGAACGCCTACACGGCCGGCCTCGATCGCATGCGCCGAAACGTGGCGCCGCTGCGCGTTTCGCTCTTCGAGACCGAGCCGCTGTCGCCGGCGGCGCTCGATGCGCTCGGATGGAGCGGACGCGAGGGCATCTACACGGCGCATGAAGCGCTCGAGAACTACCGCCTCACGGCCCACGGAACGATCTCGGGAGGCTCCAAGGTCGTCCGCTACCGCTACGGGAGCAGACTCCCACCGGGCCGGGATCCGGGGGCGTTCCGCGCGATCGAGCGCGCGTTTCGCGAGCGGTTTCCGGAGCTCGGTGACGTCGCGATCGCGACCTTCTGGGGCGGGTGGATCGGACTCACGATCGATCTGCTCCCGCAGGTCGGTGTCGACGGAGCCCACCCGAACGTCCACTACGGGATCGGCTTCAACGGACACGGTGTCGCGCAGGCCACCCTGGTGGGCGAGATGATCGGCCGGCGGATTCTCGGAGAGGAACATCCGCAGGCCGGCGCGTTGGCGCGGCGCCTGCTGCGGTGGCCCCCGGAGCCGCTGCGCTGGGTAGGGGCGGGACTGATCAATCGCGCGCTCGCGCTCGTCGACGCCCGGACGGATCGGCAGGTCCGCAAGCAGCGCGAGTCGGCCCGATGAGCGAACTGCCATCCGACGACCACGCACCGCTCCGAGTACCGCCCACAGGAACTGCGGCTCTACCGTTCCATCGTCGCGCGCGAGATGGCCTGATCGTCTCGCCCCGTCGGAGTCGTTGAACAACCCCATTCTCGGGGCACCCTCGGGTGCCAACGTCCTGTCGAGGCCCCTCACCCAGGCCGGGGCTCCACGCTTGCGCGCGCGGGCGGGCCCCGGGATCCTTCGCCCATGCGCGTCGCCCTCGCCCAGCTGAACCCGGTGGTGGGCGACCTCGCCGGCAACCGCGACCTCGTGCTCGAGGCCATGGCACGGGCCGATTCCGAAGCCGCCGACGTGCTCGTGCTGCCGGAGCTGGTGCTGACCGGCTACCCGCCCATGGACCTGCTCGAGCGCGACGGCTTCGTGCGCGACCAGCTGCGGGTGCTCGACGAGATCGAGCAGGCCTCCGGCCGGGTGGCCACCGCCGTGGGCGCCGTACTGCCGGTTGCGGGGCAGGGCGCCAAGCACCTGCAGAACGCCGCGGTCCTCGTTCGCGAGGGACGGCGCATCGCGGTGCAGGCCAAGACCCTGCTGCCCACATACGACGTCTTCGACGAGAAGCGCTACTTCGTGCCGGCCGAGGCCCGCAAGCCGGTGGCACTCGCGGGCGGGCCGAACCTCGGCCTTTCGGTCTGCGAGGACGCGTGGGTCGATCACGTGCAGTACCCGGAAGACCCCGTGGCCGATCTCGCTGCGGCGAGCGCGCGTCTGGTGCTCAACCTGTCGGCCTCTCCGTGGCACGTGGGCAAGCCGGCCGAGCGCCGCACGCTGTTCTCGGCCCTGGCTGCGCGCTGCGGCGTACCGATCGCCTTTGCCAACCAGGTCGGCGGCAACGACGAGCTGATCTTCGACGGCGGCTCGTTCGTCGTCGACGCCCATGGCCGCATCGTCGAAAGCCTGCCCCTGTTCGAGACCGCCTTTGCGGTCGTGGACCTCGAAGCCCCCACGGAGACCCGCGCACCCGAAGAGATCGTCGATCCCGAGCCGGTCGCACAACTCGAGCGCGGCCTGGTGCTCGGCATTCACGACTACTTCGACAAGCAGCGGCTACCGCCGGGCGCGGTGATCGCCGTCTCGGGTGGCATCGACTCGGCGGTGACGGCCCACCTGGCCGTGCGCGCACTGGGTGCCGAACAGGTGCTCGGCATCGCCATGCCGGGCCCGTTCTCGTCGGAGCACAGCGTGTCCGATGCCGTGGCCCTCGCCGAGCGGCTGGGCATCGAACTGCGCAAGGTCGACATCCGCCCGATCTACGAGGCCTACCGCAACGTGTTCGGGCAGCTCTTCGGCGTGCAGGACGACTACGGGCTCGCGCAGCAGAACATCCAATCGCGCATCCGCGGCGCCGTGCTCATGGCCGTCTCGAACGCCGAAAACCGGATGGTGCTGGCCACCGGCAACAAGAGCGAGCTCTCGGTGGGCTACTGCACGCTCTACGGTGACACCGTCGGGGGCCTGGCGGTGCTGGGAGACGTCTACAAGGCCGGCGTGTACGACCTCGCGCGCCACGCCAACGCCGAGACCGAGCGCATCCCCACGAACACGATCGACAAGCCGCCCTCGGCGGAGCTTGCGCCCGACCAGCTCGACACCGACGACCTGCCGCCGTACCCGGTGCTCGACCGCGTGCTCTTCCAGGCGATCGAGGAGGGGCGCGGCTCGGACTCGATCGAGCCGCCCGCAGGTGCGACCGCCGCCGACGTGCACGCCATCGTGCGCCGGCTCGACCGCAACGAGTACAAGCGGCGGCAGTCGCCGCTGGTGCTGCGGGTGTCGGAGAAGGCGTTCGGCAGCGGACGGCGGCTACCGATCGTCCACCGCTACCACCTGGGCTGACCTACGCGGTGGCCGCGGAGTCCTGGGGGATCGCGCGCACGTGCTCGGCCCGAGCGCCGCGCGGGCCCTCCTGGATCACGTACTCGACGATGTCGCCCTCGCTCATCGCGTCGTAGTCGGCGCCGGTCATCCCAGAACGGTGGAAGAAGACCTCTTTGCCGTCGTCGCCGCGAATGAACCCGAAGCCGCGATCGCGCACCATCTTCTTGATGCGGCCCTTGGCCTTGGGACCGGTCGGCGCCGGTGCGGGTGCACCACGACGGCCCCGACCCCGGCTGCGACCGCGACGCGCGGCGGTGTAGCGCTCGCCGAGCACGAACTCGGTGAGAAACAGGTCGGTGGGGACCACCAGGTCCTGCAGCCCTTCCTTCTCGGCGGCCAGCAGGATCTCGTCGTCACTCACCTCCACCACGCTGTAGCGGAGGCTGGTGTTCTTGTGGGTGCACTGTGCGCCCGGTTCGACTTCGTCGAGCGAGAGCATGGGACGACCTCGGTTCGGGACTGACCAGGTTCGGAGCTGACCAGGAATGGAAGGGAGCCGCGGGCTGCGAACAGCGAGCCGCCCGGGGGCGGGACTGCGGCGGAGGCGGAAGCTAGAGAATCGCCCCCTGAGGGTCAAACTACGCGGAATCCGGGCGTTATCCTGGCCCTCATGCGCGCCCGAAGAAACCCCTGCGCGCCCCGCACGGGGTCGCTCTTCCCACACCTCCGGGCACCTCTGCTGGCGGCGCTCTTGCTACTGCCAGGGCTCGCGGGCGGCCTCCATGCCGAGCCGTCCGAGCCGCCCGCCCTGCGGGTGGGGACGAGCGGCGACTACGCACCCTTCAGCGTACGCGAGACATCGGGCGAACATGCCGGGCTCGACGTCGCCGTGGCGCGCGCGTTCGCGAAGGCCCAGGGGCGGCGCCTCGAACTGGTGCCGTTTCGCTGGCCCGATCTCCTGACCGACCTCGCAGCGGGGCGCTTCGACGTCGCCATGAGCGGCGTGACCGTGCGACCCGAGCGCAGCCTGGCCGGAACCTTCTCGCTTCCCGTACTCGCCAGCGGCGCCGTGGTCCTGGTTCCGGTGGAGAGACCGCTGACCTCCGCGGCCGAACTCGATGAGCCAGGGGTTCGCCTGGCCGTCAATGCCGGCGGCCACCTCGAGCGCGTGGCGCGCGCGAAGTTCCCGCGCGCCCAGATCGAGGCCGTGCCGGACAACGCGCGCGTGCTCGCGCGACTCGACGGGGCCAACGCGGTGGACGGCGTCGTGACGGACACCCTCGAGGCGCCGCACTGGCAGACGCGTCGCACCGGGCTTCGCCGCATCGGGCCGCTCACGCGCGACCGCAAGGCGTACCTGTGGGGGCCAGGTCGCGCCGATCAGCGCCGCGCCCTCGACACCTGGCTGCTCGCGCGCGAAGCCGATGGCGAGTTGGCGCGCCTGCGGGGCGCGGCCGGCGTCCCCACCGCACCCGTGGCGGCGACCCCGCTGGCCGCGCTGGTGGCCGCCATCGACGAACGCCTGGCGCTGATGCCCCAGGTGGCCGAGGCCAAGCGACAGAGCGCCGACGCAGCGGGCCCGGTGGTGGTGCGCGTACCCGAGCGCGAGGCCCGGGTGATCGCGGCAGCCAAGCGCGCCGCCGAAGACGCCGCGCGCGCCGCCGGGCTTCGCCCCCAGGACCCGGCTGCCGTTGCGCGTCTGTTCGAAGCGCAGATCGCGGCGGCACGCGCGATCCAGCAAGGCGTGCTCTCCGCACCGGCGCCACCTCGCGCGGACGGGGGCGCGCCCCCCGACCTCGAACAGATCCGCCCCGCGTTGCTACGGATCGGCGAACGCATCGCCTGGCTGCTGGTTCGGCTGCCGCCCGGACAGGACCGCGATGCCGTGCTCGACGCAGTGCGCGAGGGCGTCGACGTGCCGCACCTGCCCGCAACCGAACGCGACGCGATCGCGGAGGCCCTGGTCGCGCTGGCCGCCGGCACCTGACCGCCGGCAACACATCTCCTCCCGCAGGCTTCGCGATCAGCGCTCGGGGTCGAGGCCCAGTTCGCGCAAGATGCGTTCACGATCGGCGTCGAGATCGGGCGGTGACGCTCGGGTGGCGGGATCGGGCCAGTCGGGGCTCTTGATCGGGTTGCCGGCAACGCGCAGCCCTGCGGCGGCTTCGCCCTCCACGGGAACGACCATGTTGCGCGCGCGCACCTGCGGGTCGTCGAGCACCTCCCTCACGTTCTGCAGGGGACCGCACGGCACTCCGGCGCGCTGCAACGTCTCGAGCCAGTGCCCGACATCGTGCGTGGCGAGCGCCGTTTCGATCTCGCTTTCGAGCGCGTCGGCGTGGGTCGTGCGCGCGTCGTTGGTCGCGTAGCGCGGGTCGCGGGTCCAGTCCTCGCGGCCGAGGGTCTGGGCCAGCCGCGCGAACAGGTCGTCGTTGCCCGCCGCGATGGCCAGATGTCCGTCGGCTGCGCGGTAGGTCTGAAATGGCGTGATCGACGGGTGGCGCGAGCCGATGGGCCCCGGCACCTCGCCGGAAGCCTGGTAGCGTGCGAGCGCGTTCTCGAGCAGGGCGACCTGACAGTCGAGCATGGCGACGTCGATGCGCGCTCCGCACCCGTCGCGATCGCGGCGATGCAACGCGGCCACCACGCCGAGCGCGGTGAACAGACCCGCCGCCAGGTCGCCGATGGAGGTTCCCACCCGCGTCGGCGCACCTCCAGGCTCGCCCGTCAGGCTCATGATCCCGCCCATGGCCTGAACCACCAGATCGTAGGCGGGGCGCTCGCGGTAGGGACCGTCCGCACCGAAGCCCGAGGCCGACGCATAGATCAGGCGCGGGTGGCGTGCGCGAAGCGCTTCCCATCCGTAGCCCAGGCGCTCCATGGCACCGGGCCGGAAGTTCTCGACCAGCACGTCCGCCCGCGCCAACAGCGCGTCGAACACCTCGCGATCGGCCGCATCGCGCAGGTCGAGTGCCAGGCTCTCCTTGCCGCGGTTCAGCGACATGAAGTACGCGGATCGGTCGCCGACGAAGGGTCCGATGGCCCGGGCGTCGTCGCCGGTACCGGGCCGCTCGATCTTCACGACCCGCGCACCAAGGTCGAGCAGCTGCTGGGTGCAGAACGGCCCCGCGAGCACGCGCGTGAGGTCGAGGACCAGGATGCCCTCGAGCGGCCGCGCCCCATCCTGCCCAGGCGTCATGGCGCTGCGTTCAGATCAAGCGTTCGAGGGCGCTCTTGAGCGCCACGCGCCGGATGTCGGCGAACTCCTCGGCCCGCGCGGGCGCGGCGGCCGACGCGGACTTCTTCGGCTTGGCCTTCTTGGCGGCAGCCTTCTTCGGCTTGGCCTTCTTCGAAGCAGCCTTCTTCCCGGAAGCCTTGGTCGCCTTCTTGGCAGCCTTGGTGCCGGTCTTGGAACGCGCTGCCGACTTCTTCTTGCCGGCGTTCTTGGAAGCAGCCATGGTGCCCTCGAAGCGGATGAATCGCCGGCAAGGTAGCCGAGCAAGACCCGAAAGCAGCCCCGACGGTGGCGGGGTCATCCCCGGACCAGCGCCCGCGTGAGCAAGCCCGCCAGGATCGGCAGCAGCAGCGACACGCCGTAGCGGATCGCGGCGAACTTGCCGCCGAGGATCGGGATCTCGAACGCCACCAGCCGGTGCAGGGCGAGTAGCGACCAGGCCGTGATGAAGGCGACCACCGCGGGCAGCGCGGCGCCGGCCTTCAGCAGGACGGCGGCGATGGGCATCGAGACGAACGGGCCCGCGGGTGTCACGACCCCCGCGACCGTCCCGATCAGGATGCCCCGCAGGCCGGACTCGCGGCCCAGGGCCGACTCGACCCAGGCGGTAGGGATGAGCGCCTGGGCGATGCCCGCGGCGAGGAACGACACCGCGATCACCGGCAGGTAGCGCAGCAGCAGGGCGCCCCCGCCCGAGAGCCCTTCGCGCGCCACCTCGGCGCCGCCGCGCAGCACCGCCACCCCGAGCAGCACCGCGAGCAGCGCCACCATGAACCAGAACTGGCCGTCGAGACTCACGAGCTTCCGAACGCCTCCGGCCGACACGACTAGTAGAAGGTGCAGCGCGTCCGGTGGCGCGGCTCGGCCTTCATTCGCGGGTGCTGCCCGTTGGTCCACAAGATGGCATCGAGCCGATGCACCCCGGGCGCAAAGCCGCGACGCGCACAGGACTGGGCGAGCAGCTCCACCGCAGTGAGTGCGACGGCCCGGATCTCGACCTCCTCCTCGCAGCCCGGCGGCAGCAACTGCCCGCGGGCGATGCGCGCCAGCAGCAGACCGTCGTAGACGAGGATGCCGAGCATGCGCAGCACGTGCGGCACCAGGTTGTCTGCGAAGAGCGTGAGCTCGTCCAGGTCGTCGAAGTGCCCGAGCCGGTCACCGGCCAGGGACTCGGCGAGGTCGGCGCAGGTGATCTGGGCCCGCTTGTAGAAGGGCACCTCGAGCTCCTGGTAGCGCGCGACGTCGGCGTAGAGCGGCATCTGGGCCAGTGCAGCCACCAATGCCGATGCCCGCCCGCCGGCCTGCTCGATCGGACCCTCGAAGCGCGAGCGATGCTCCCGCACGAGCCAGGCGCCGAGGTCGCGCAGCGCCTGGGCATAGTGCGCCATCAGCTCGTCCACCGGCGACTCCATGGGCTGCGAGAGCAGCCGCGCACAGTCCTCGGCCGAGAGCTCGGCCAGGCGCTCGGGGCGGATCGCTCCACTCGCCTCGAAGCGCCGCCGCAGCGCTCCCGCCAGGGTGCGATAGCCCGACAATCCCTCGGGCTTCTTCAGATGCGGAAACCAGCCCGAACCGAAGTTGATCGCGTTCATGGTCAACACGAACGCCACCGTGTCCCGGCGGTTGGGCAGCGGAACGTGGGTAGGGTCCAAGGAGGGCGGCTTCGGCCGCTGGCTCGAGAGGTGCGCGGCGAAGGCGTCCAGCGCGCCGTCGTCCACGCGCACGTGGCGGGCTCGGCGGGTCACCTCTGCACAGGCGCTCCGAATCTCGCCGAACAGGTCGGGCGCCTCGTCCGGCGTGGATTCGCCGCGGCTCATGACGCGCAGCCGAGCATGCGGATCGCCGCGGGCTGCACGGTCACCTGAAGGGGGAGCGTCCCCAGCGGCTCGCCGTCGGCCTCGAAATACACGCCCTCGGCCTCGGTGGTGGCCTCGACCACGCGGCCGCGATGGCTGATCACGCCGGCGACCCCCACATACCGGCCGGAATAGAGCGCCGGCAGCTTGCCCAGCAGCTTCGCCTTGGAGAAACCGGGGATCGCGACCACGTCGAGCAGGCCGTCGTCCGGGATCGCTTCGGGCGCGACGCGCATCCCCCCGCCGAAGTACCGGCCGTTGGCCGCGGTGGCGAGCACCAGGGGGCCCTCGTGGACGACCTCTCCATCGACGCGCAGCGTGACCGGCTGGGTGCGATAGCGCGCGAGCGCGCGCAGCGTGCCGCTCAGGAACGAGAAGCGACCGCCGAACCGCTTCGAAGCCTGGTTCACCAGTTCGGTCACGAGACCGCTCATCCCGATACTCGCCACGTTGGCGAAGTAGCGGACCCGCTCGCGGTCGCCCGTGCGGTAGGACAGGCGGCCGGCATCGATCATGCGCGGGGGCGCCGTGGGGATCGCCGCCAGCGCCGCGCCGAGGTCGGAGGGGATGCCGAGCGTACGGGCGAGGTCGCCGCCCGTGCCGAGCGGCAGCAGGGCCAGCTCGGCGTAGCCTCCGAGCCCTGCACCGAGAAGGCCCGTCACGACCTCGCTGAAGGTGCCGTCGCCCCCCGCCACCACGATCCGCTCCACCCCGGAGCGCACGCCCTCGCGCGCCAGGCGCTCGGCGTCGCCTCGCGACGCGGTGTGGACCAGGTCGAGGGGCCCCACCGCGTCGCGTAGGGCCTCGTGGACCCGGGCCAGATTGCGACGCGCAGCACCTCCCCGGCTCGCCGGGTTCGCGATCACCAGCGTACGCGCGGACATCGCCAGAACCTTAGGAGCCGGGCCGCTCCGGATCCATGCGAGGGGTTTCCCCACCTCGATGGCGAGCCCGCGCCCCCCGATGCCTCGGCGGCTACCCTGCGTCGCCGTCCCCGCAGGAGAACCCGTGTCCCAGACCCCCAAGCTCGGGCGCAAGCAGCAGGTGGCCGCCCTCGCGCTGGTCGCCGCGTTCGTCGGTGGCGCGCTCTACGCCCGCTCGGCCCTGGGCATCGAGTGGAGCGTCGAGTCGGTACGCGAACTCGTCGACCAGCTCGGCTGGTGGGGCCGCGCCGGCTTCGTCCTGCTGGTCGCCTTTCGTACGCCCCTGCTGCTGCCCTCGCAGCTCGTGCTCACGGTCGGGGGGCTCTGCTTCGGCGTCGCCGGCGGTACGGTCTACGGCGGCCTCGGCATCTTCCTGAGCGGCCTGTTCGCGTTCATCGTGACACGCTGGCTCGGGGCCGATCGCATCCGCGAGCGCGTGCCCGCCGGCCTACGCCGCACCCTCGAGATGGGCGGAACCCGAGGTGGCGCCGCCGTACTGGCCGTGGCCACCGGCTACCCGGTGGGACCGATCGCCATCCTGCATGCCGCAGCGGCGGTCACGGGCATGGCGTGGAGCAGCTTCCTGGTGGCGGCCGCAGTCGGCTCCACGTTGCGCGCGGCGCTTTGGGCGTACTTCGGAAACAGCTTGATCGAGGGACGCTGGCTTCAGGTGGGCCTGGCGGCCGTGGTGGTCGGCCTGTCCATGCTGCCCATGCTCCACCCGCGCGTTCGCGCCTTTCTCAAGAGCCAACTCGAGGCCGACCCCGCCCCGACGGACCCCGCCGACGTCGACGCCCCCGGGCCGGAGGGCGCCCCCCGCCGGTAGCGGCTCAACGCGAGAGCACCCGCGTCCGATGTAGGGAGCGGTGTCGTCCTCTCCCTATTCCATCGCGCTCGAGCTGGCCGCCGTCCTCGCCCTCTGGGTGGGGCTCAGCGTGTGGCAACGCGACCGCAGATCACCGGCAGGCCTCTGGTTCGTCGGGCTCGCGGGCGCCGTTCTCGTCTGGTGCCTGGGCGAGTTGCTGTCCTGGTGGGGCCTGTTGGACGCCTACCAGCGAGACCGCGTGGCCTTTCTCGGCGTGCTTGCAGTACCGCCCTTGTGGGTGGGCGTGGCAGCCCATGCCTCGGGGCTCGAGCTGGCGCGGCGCGTGCCCTGGTTTCCGGTGACCCTGCTGGTCCCGAGCGCGGTGCTCTACGGGCTCCTGCACATGGGCCCCTGGAGCAATGTGTTTCTCGTCTCGGACGGGGCGATCGAGACCGAGGGCCCGCTGTTCGCCGTCTGGACGGGCTACGCGTACGCGCTCATCGTGCTCGGCGTGCTGCTGTTCGGGGTGGCTGCCGTGCGCTGGCAGGGGCGCGACGCCGCACGGCGCATCGCGGGTCTCACGCTGGGGGTCGCGATCCCGATGGTGGGCAACGCCATCTACCTGTTCGGCCTGCTCGGCTGGGAGAACGACCCGACCCCGGTGCTGATGGGTCTGGCGGCCGTGCCCATGCGCGGTGCCCTCTTCAAGAGCCACTTCTTCGACGTACTGCCTGCAGACCAGCGCGAGATCCTTCGCCAACTCCCCGTCGGGCTGGTCACCACCGACGCCACCGGCGCCGTGCTCGACCTGAACCCGGCCGCCGAGGGCATGCTGCGTTCCGGCCGGGCGCGCCTGATCGGGCGCGACCTCGATGCGGTCCTCGCGCACCGGGGGCCCGACGTGCACGTGCGCGTGGTCGCCCTACCGGGTACCGGCGGAGCCCAGGTCGCGGTGCTCGACACGGCGGTCTCGATCGACGAGATGGAAGCAGGGGGCGAGGGTCCCGAAGAAGTGGCGGCCTAGCGCGTCTGCGCCGCGCCCCACAGCACGGGGGTGTACGCGACCAAGAACAGCAGGTAGGCGCCCGCGAAGAGTGATCCGCTCACCTGGTAGGCGAGCAGCGTCTGCATGGGGTCGAGTACCGGCCAGAAGATGCGAAGCGCCGCAGACCCGGCCACCGCCACGTACGCGAGCACAGTGAGCGGGCTCGCTTCGATGGGTCGCCCGGTATGCCCGAGCGACACGCGGGTCATCATGCCGAGGATCAGACAGCCCATGGCGCCGGCGGTGAAGGCGTGAAGCGCCGCGGTGAGCGGAATCCGCCCGGTGAGGATCGCCACGCCGTGGCAGGCCAACCCGACCGCGATCCACGCGTGGCCCAGGTGCAGGATCCAGAGGATCGGTCGGGGCAACGCATGCCAGGGCTTCCAGATCACCTGGCGCGCGAGCAGCAGCGGCGCCGCCAGGAGCGCCAGCCAGGCGGAGGCAGGGCTACCGGGCTCGACGAGCTCGATGGCCAGCGCAGCCACCGTCGTGCCGAGCGCGGCGGCCCCGACCGCCGGGTTGCCCTGGATCGCGAGCTTCACGCCGTCGCGCGCCAGCGCGTTGCGCGTGAACAGCGGAACGATGCGCCCGGCGATGATCAACATGAGCAAGACGACCGCGTACACCGAGCCGTAGACGCCCCAGCGCATCCACAGGCCCTGGCCGTTGCCGAGCGCCACGTGCATGGCGACGTTCGCCACGGCGAGCACGAGCAGCACGCCGACCACGGCGAGGTTGCGCGGTTTGCGAGACCGGACGATCGGCCAGCCGACCACGCAGGCGAGCACCGGCAGGAAGGACACGTCGATCGCCAGGACGACCGACCCGGGCAGGACGTCCCCCAGCGCCAGCGCGACACGACCCGCCAGCCACAGAACGACCAGCGCCATCACCGCCCCACCCCGCAGCGGGTTCGTGCTCGTCCAGTTCGGAACCGCCGTGAGCAGGAAGCCGGCGATCGCCGCCACCACCGTGCCGTGCAGCATCTCGTGGGCGTGCAGCGACTGGGCGGGCCAGCCCTGGGTCGCCACCTCGACCCCCGAGAGAAAGGCGAGCCACGTCGCCATCGACGCCGGCACGTTCAGGGCACCGAGCCAGAAGAAGGCCCGAAAGCCCGCAGACCAGAACGGGGCGCTGGGCACGGTCGACCCCGACTCGCGCTAGGCGTCCTTCAGCACGTTCAGTGCCGAGCCGGCCCGGAACCAGCCGACCTGGTCCTGGTTCAGCGAGTGGTGCGCCTGGATCTCGTCGCGGGTGCCGTCGTCGTGGACGAGCACCAGGTCGACCGGCTCGTCCGGTGCGAGACCGGCGAGGCCACGCACGTCGATGCGGTCGGTCTCGCGCACCTTGTCGTAGTCGGCGGGGTCGGCGAAGACGAGCGGCAAGACGCCCTGCTTCTTCAGATTGGTCTCCGCGATGCGCGCGAAGCTGCGTACCAGCACGATCGCGCAGCCCAGGTGTCGCGGCTCCATGGCGGCGTGCTCGCGGCTCGATCCCTCGCCGTAGTTCTCGTCGCCCACCACGGCCCAACGCAGGCCCCGCGCCTTGTAGTCGCGCGCGATCGCCGGGAAGGCCACGCCTTCTTCGCCGCTCTCGAGATTGCGCCCGCTGCCGGCCTCGCCGGTGTGGGCGTTGATCGCGCCGAGGAACAGGTTGTCGCTGATGTGGTCGAGATGACCGCGGAAGCGCAGCCACGGCCCGGCCATGGAGATGTGGTCGGTCGTGCACTTGCCCTTGGCCTTCAAGAGCACGGGCAGGCCCTCGAAGTCCTGGCCGTCCCACGGCGCGAAGGGCTCGAGAAAGGCCAGACGCTCGCTCTCGGGGTCGATCACGACCTCGACGCTGCCGCGGTCGGAGGGCGGCGCCTCGTAGCCCTCGTCGCTGGCGACGAAGCCGCGCTCGGGCACGTCCGGTGCCGGCGCCGGGGGCTCGAGCCGCAGCCGGCCCCCGTCGGCGGTGGGGATCTCGTCGCGGGTGGGGTCGAGGTCCAGCCGGCCCGCGAGGGCGTAGGCCACGGTGATCTCGGGGCTCGCGATGAACGCCAGGGTCTCGGGGTTGCCGTCGTTGCGCTTCGGAAAGTTGCGGTTGAACGAGGTGAGGATGGAGTTCGACTCGCCCTTCGCGACGTCGTCGCGCTTCCACTGCCCGATGCAGGGGCCGCAGGCGTTGGCGAGCACGACCGCGCCGATCGACTCGAGCTCTTCGAGCTGTCCGTCGCGCTTCATGGTCTGGTGGATCTGCTCGGAGCCCGGCGTACACCAGAGCTTGGTGGCCGCGCGCGCTCCGGCCGCTTCGGCCTGACGCGCCACGTCGGCCGCGCGGCTCATGTCCTCATACGACGAGTTGGTGCAGCTACCGATCAGGCACGAGGTCAGCTCGGCGGGATAGCCCTTCTCGGCGACGTCGGCGGCCATCTTCGAGACCGGGCGTGCCAGGTCGGGGGTGTGTGGCCCGACCACATGGGGCTCGAGGGTCGACAGATCGATCTCGACGACCTCGTCGAAGTAGCGCCCGGGGTCGGCTTCGACCTCGGGGTCGGCGCGCAGCAGCTCGACCTGGGCGTTGGCCAGGGCAGCCAGCTCGCGGCGCTCGGTGGCCTCGAGGTACAGCGCGATGCGCTCGTCGTACGGAAAGATCGAAGTCGTCGCGCCCAGCTCGGCGCCCATGTTCGTGATGGTGGCCTTGCCCGTGCACGAAAGCGCGCGCGTGCCCTCGCCGAAGTACTCCACCACGCGGTTGGTGCCGCCCTTCACGGTGAGGATCTCGCACACCTTGAGGATCACGTCCTTGGGCGCCGACCATCCGGAGAGCTCGCCAGTGAGATGGACCCCCACCACCTTGGGATGCAGCACCTCCCACGGGAAGCCGGCCATCACGTCCACCGCGTCGGCCCCACCGACCCCGCAGGCGAACATGCCCAGACCGCCGGCGTTGGGCGTGTGCGAGTCGGTGCCGATCATCATGCCGCCCGGGAACGCGTACTTCTCGAGAACCACCTGGTGGATGATCCCGGCCCCGGGGCCCCAGAACCCGATGCCGTAGCGCGCGCTCGCGCTGCGCAGGAAGTCGTAGACCTCGCGGTTGGTGACGCTGGCGGTCGCCATGTCGGCGGCCGCACCCTGATAGGCCTGGATCAGGTGATCGCAGTGCACCGTCGTGGGGACGGCCGTGGCCTCGCGGCCGGAAGAGATGAACTGCAGGATCGCCATCTGCGCCGTGGCGTCCTGCATGGCCACGCGGTCGGGTCGCAACTCGAGGTAGGCCTCACCCGGGTCGAGTTCCTGCCCCTTCGGATCGGCCAGGTGACCGAACAGGATCTTCTCGGCGTAGGTGAGAGGGCGCGCCAGGCGCTCGCGCACGATCGCGAGGTTGCGTTCGATGGCCTCGTAGGAGGCACGCACCAGTTCGGGAGTGGTCTCGATGGCATTCATGGGGCGTCCTCCTCGGCGGAGGGCGAGTCTAGCAACTTCCCCTCCGGGGGCGCGGTAGCATGGGCCCATGGAACCCGCATCGAAGCGACTCGAAGGCGCCGACGGCCTCGCGATCCACGTCCTCGAGTGGAGTCGCGAGGGCGTACCGCTGGTGCTGCTCCACGGATTCGGAAACGACGCCCACATCTGGGACGACTTTGCGCCCACCGTGGCCCCGCACTACCGGACCGTCGCGCTCGACCTGCGTGGACACGGCGACTCCGATCACGACGCCGAGCGTCGCTACGACTACGAGAGCCACGTGCGTGACGTCGAGCAGGTGACGGCGGCGCTGGGCATCGAGCGCATGGTGCTGGTCGGACACTCCTTCGGCGGTCGCGTCTCCACGCTCTTCGCCGCGGCCCATCCAGATCGCATGGCCGGGCTGGTGATCGTGGATGCGGGACCCGAGCTCGACCCGCGCGGCACCACGCGAATCGCGCTGGACGTCCAGAAGCAGAACAGCGGTGACGGCTCTGTGGCGAGTGTCGAGGAGTACGAACGCTTCCTGGTACACGCGTACCCCGCGGCCACGCCCGAGGCGATCCGGAGGATGGCCCGACACGGTCTGCGAGAGCGCGACGACGGTCGCTTCGTGCGCAAGACCGACCCCACCTTCCACGGCCGCAGGGGCGACCTGACCCCGGAAGAGATCGAAGCAGCCGACCGGGAGACCTCCGCCGCACTCTGGGCGGCGCTCGCCGAGATCGCTTGCCCCACCCTGGTGGTGCGCGGTGCGGCCTCGGACGTGCTCTCCCCGGACGTCGCCGATCGCATGGCCGAAGAGGTGCTGCGGGACGGGCGACTCGCCGTGGTGCCGCGATCGTCCCACTCGGTGATGACCGACAACCCCAAGGGCTTCGACGAGGCGCTTTCGGCGTTCGTGCTGGGCTGACCGCCATCCGCTGCCTCGGGGGCCATGGTGGGCCGAATCCGCCCCGTCGCTAGACTCCCGCCCCGTGCGTATCCAACCCCTCGCGGCCGGGCTTCTCGCGCTGGCGCTCGTGTTCCACTCGGCCTCTGCAGGCTCGGAGCCCACCGATGCGGCGCTCGCGGCCGTCCCGGCCGAGCCGGCCGCCACGCCGACGCCGGAGCCGGCAGCGCCGGCGGCCAAGGACCCGGCCCTGGCCGAGGCCCCCATCTCCGAACTCTACGGCGCGCTCGAACAGATCAGCGCGGCCCCGGAGACCGACCACGCGACGCGCGCCGAGCGACTCGCGCCGGTGGTGACGGCGTCCTACGACCTGCCCTTCATGTCCGCGAAGGTCCTGGGCCGGTTCTGGAGCAAGCTCGACCAGGCCGATCAGCTGCGTTGGATCGACACGTTCTCGCGCCTCACGATCGACACCTACGCCGAGCGATTCACCGGCACCGGGACCGAGACCTTCGAGGTGATGGGCGTCGAGCCGTCTTCGCGCGACACCGTCATGGTTCGAACGCGCATCGTCCCGGCCAGCGAGGACCCGGTCAGCATCGACTACCGCATGCACCACCGCGGCGGCAGCTGGCGCATCGTGGACATCTACCTGAACGGGACGGTGAGCGAGCTGGCGCTGCGGCGTTCGGAGTACTCGGCGGTGATCAAGCGCGACGGGCTCGAACCCCTGATCGCGCAGCTCGACGCCAAGATCGAGGCCAACGCCGAGGCCGAGTGACCGAGCGAGCTCAGCGCTCGCGCTCCGGATCGCGCGCCAGCTCTCGACGGCGCAGCTCGACACCGGCGCCGCGGTCCATCAGGTAGGCGCCGCGCAGGGCAGCGTAGAAGTCCACCGAGGTCGCCCTCAGCGCGGCCAGGCGACCGCGTTCCATGTCGAAGGTGAACCACACGTCGCCGCCGAAGAACGCCAGGGCCGGTCCGATGCCCAACAGCCACAGGTCGGGGCGGAACAGGAAGTCCACGAACGTGCCGAACCCAT
>JANQOX010000005.1 GCA_028285625.1 Myxococcota bacterium | reverse complement strand
GAGGTAGTGCGGCTCGAACGGGTAGCCGTCGAGATCGTCGAAACGTTCGTCCGGGGTTCGAAGTACCTTCATCGAGAATCTCCAGGTTCGCTGATTTTTCGCGCTGCCGACTACGAGAGTGAGTCTTGGCGTTAGATATGTCATTTGATTCCGGCGCGATGTGCTCGTGGCCGATGGCGGGTGTCGTGGCCGAAGGGACATCGTTCGAGTTCTCTGTTGCGAAGATCGCCGGTGCGACGAGAGGGAGGCGTGCTTCTCGATCGGGCGCAGAAGGCCTACGACGCCCTGTCGCCCGAAGATCGCTCCCAGGTCGAGCAAACGCTCTCGGCCTGCAAGCGGAATGTTCCCGGTGAGTTGCGCCAACAGGGGTGGCGATGGTGACGGCACCCGCCGTCGGGGTCAGCTAACCGGATCGCGGCCTGCGGGGACGCACCGCAGAGAGGCTCGAGAGCGCCATGAGTTGCCCGGCCTCGGAGAACAGCCTCATCCCACCGTGAAAGGTCCGCTCTCCGATGTGATCGATGCGGATGTCGGCGAGGATCCAATCCGACTGCGGCCGCGAGACCATCCGCATCGTGTTGTCGAGGCCGATGCTTCCCCTCGTATCCGGGTGGGCACCCGCCACGAAGTCGGTGATGACCGCGAGGAGACCGGCCGAAGTAAGGTGACCGTCCACCGATCGGAACCACACGGACTGTCGACCCGCGTCGTCGTCCTGGATCGCGAGGCGCCTCTCGAACTGCTCCAACAGTCCTCCTTCAGCGATCCGAGCAGGAACAGCGAGCGGCCGGCAAGCCGAGGGACGAGGAACGGAGTCCGCGGTGAGAAAGCCCTGCTCGGTACCCTCTTGGGGCCCGAGCGCACCGCTCACGACCACGATGGGTCGGCCTTCGTGCGCGAGTGTTGCCCTGGCTTGCGGACGCCGCTCGCTGCCGCCAAGGATCTCGACGCGGATGTCGAAGTCCGTGTCGGTCGGCGCCGCGCTCACGAACTGCGCGCTCGCCCAGATCAGCAGCTTCCCCGTGTGGTGTTCCATCGCGTGGATCGCCGCAGCGGTGGTCACCCCGCCCATGGGCGCACGACGCCCTGGAATCCCGATGCAGGCGGCGTCCGATGCGGCGAGGCGGTAATGGGCTGGGCCGAGCGCATGCGGGATCCAGAACGCTTCGCGATCCGCCACTGAACTACCCGTTGCGAAGGGTGTGCTCGTAGCAGCGGCGCACCATCGGCATGGCGGCGCCGCACTCTTCGGCGGCGCTGAGGCAGATGGACAGGTCCTTGCTCGGCATGGCCATCGAGATCGTCGCGCGAGGCGGCATCGGCATGCTCTCGGAGACGAAGCTGCGACCGGTCGACTGGTTCAAGATCGCCTTGAAGTCCTCGAAGTCCATGCCGTGCCCCTGAACGAGCTCACGCACCTCGAGCAGTAGCCCCAGCGTGCCGATCGAGACGGCGTTGTTCGCAAGCTTGACGATCTGGCCCATCCCGATCTCGCCGCACGGCATGACCGTACCCATGGTCTCGAGCGCTTCGCGGCACTTCTCGATCGCGGCAGCATCCCCGCCAACCATGAGCGACAGCGTGCCGGCTTTCGCGCCCGCGGGCAGTCCGCTCACAGGGCAGTCGATCACCTCGACTTGTCGCGTTGCAGCTTCCTCGCGGAGCGTCCGGCAGTAGCTAGGCGACACCGTGCTCATGACGACGACGACCGAGCCCGCCCGCATCGTGGAGAGTGCTCCCTCATCGCCTCTGAGCACCTGATCGCTCTGGGCCTCATCGAAGACGATCGTCATGAGAATGTCTGCATCCGCCCCGACGGCCGCGGCGTTCTCCCGCTCTTCCAACCCCGCGGCGGCCAGCCTCTCGATCGCATCCCGGCTTCGATTCGCACAACTAGACACCCGGAATCCGCCCGAGAGCAGGTGTCCCGCCATCGGTTCTCCCATCGCTCCGAGGCCAATGAACCCAACGATCGGCTTGCTCAACGTGATCGCTCCCCATCTGGAGTGCTCTCGAGGCCCGAATCCGCGAGGACGCGGTCTCGAAGATTGCGATTTCCGAGCCCGTACGCAGATTCGAACCAGCTCGGATCGAAGAACAGCACGCCGATTCCAGTGTAGTCCTCGTGCTGCGTGACCCGCGTGCCGCCTTCGACGGGCTCGAGGATCCAGTGGTGATCGAAGGTCAGGATCCCCCAGTAGCCGCCTGCCTGGTTGAGCTCTCGCCCCGGATCGAGCTTGACGACGCGCGCCTCGACCTCCGCCGCTTCACCAGACTCGGTCATCATCTGGTAGGTGAGCCGCGCTCCTTCCCGGAACTCCCCCTCGACCTTCACGAGAACTGGATTCCATTCGCCGTAGTTCTCGCCGTCCATGAGGATCGACCAGATCTCTTCGGGTGACGCGGGGATCGTGAGTTGGGCATCGACTGACTTGCACCCGGCGACCGCAAGCGCGGCGATCACGACTCCCAGCAGCGGGGCCCGCCTGTTCAGCATGGCTCTCTAGCCCATCTCGGCGAGCCGGCTCGCCATGTCTTGCCCGCGCTGGACCGAACGAGGCGTCCACTCCGGATACTCGCGGTTGAGCTTGCTCACCTCGTCGAGCCGGGACATGTCTTCGGCGGAGAGCGCGACGTCTGCCGCCCCCAGGTTGTCGATCAGCTGCTCCTCCTTGCGGGCACCGACGATCACGCTCGTGACGCCGGGCTTGTGGAGCAGCCACGCCAGGGCGACCTGCGCCACCGAGGCGTCGTGTCGCTCGGCGACCTCTCGGGCGACATCCACGATGTCGTAGCCGCGCTCTTCGTCGACCGGCGGGACCTGGATCTTCGCGCGTCGGCCCTCGCCCGCGGCTTCTCGGGTGTACTTGCCGCTCAGGAACCCACTCGCCAGCGGGCTCCAGACGAGTATGCCGAGGCCCAGGTCGAGCGCGGCCGGGATGATCTCTCGCTCGAGCTCTCTGCCGACCAGCGAGTAGTAGGCCTGCACCGAGCAGAAGCGTTCGAGGCCCAGCCGGCGCGAGATCCCATCGGCCTTGGCGATCTGCCATGCGGCGTAGTTCGACAGGCCGACGTACCGCACCTTGCCCTGCTGGACGAGCATGTCGAGAGCGCGGAGCGTCTCTTCGAGCGGTGTCGTGTCGTCGAAGCTGTGAACCTGGTAGAGATCGATCCACTCCGTCCCGAGGCGCTGCAGGCTGTTCTCGCACTCGCGGATCGTGGACAGCCGACTACTGCCACCCGCATTCGGCCCGCCACCCATCGGATTGTTGAACTTGGTGGCGATGACGACGTCGCCGCGTCGGGGTCCGAGCGCCTTGCCGAGCATCGTCTCGGACACGCCCATGCCGTAGATGTTGGCGGTGTCGAACAGATTGATGCCGGCTTCCATGGACAGGTCGACCATGCGGGTGGCGAGGTCCTGTCCGGTCCCTCCGACGAGTTGCCCGAACATGCCGTCTTGCTCGTCGAAGGTCATCGCTCCCAGCGTGAGCTGGGAGACGTAGAGGCCGGTGTTTCCGAGGGGTGCGTACTTCATCGTGGACTTCTCCACTGGCGGGCGCCGTGAGATTTAACAAACCAATAGTTTTTTATTATCGGACCACTGGTCTGCTGTCAACGTTCGGATTATCCTGAGCCCGATGAGCGAGGATCGCGATCAAGCGGGTGCCCCGGAGCCCCACCGCGAGGATTGGCAGCGAGCGCGGAGACCCGAAGAGAAGGCCGCACGCAGGGAGGCGATTCTTTCTGCCGCGAAGGCGCTGCTCGACGAGAGAGGCCTCGACGACACCACGATCTCGGAGATCGGACGGGCGTCGGGGGTCTCCAAGGCGAGCTGCTACCGCTACTTCGAGAGTCGGGAGGCCATCCTGCTCGAGGTGGCCGTCGAGGAAGTCCGCGCGTGGGCGGCCGAGATCGTGACGGAGCTGGAGCCGCTCGCCGGATCGCGAGATCTGGAGGGGGTAGCAAGGGTCTACGCGAAGGCGACCGCGGCACGCCCGCGCTTCTGCATGCTGTCGAGTGCATTGTCCTCGGTGCTCGAGCGGAACGTCAGCGCGGACGGCGTCCTGCAGTTCAAGCGGCGATTCAACGGGGCGGCGTTCGAGACCGTGGACGGCGTCCGGAAGGCCGTTCCCGAACTGACCTCCCAGCAGATGGCGCTCTTCATGCGCTTCCTGTACGCGGCGATCGCGGGCTCCTGGCCGGGCGCGGCATCCTCACCCGCCATCAAGAGAATCATGAGGCGCAAGGAGTTCGATGCCGTCCGGAGCGACTTCGAGACCTCCATCTTCGACTATTGCCGCTTGATGCTGCGAGGTCTCGTCGACGAAGCGAGTGAGGGCTAGCCCCCTGACGCTCGTGCGTTCGGCCCCACTCGTTGGTTGGGCACCGTCATGGCGTGGTGCTCGCCTGGGCTGGGCGTTCTACGCGGCATGTGAACTCCCTGCTGAACTGAGACGGGCTCGCGTACCCGATCGACGACCCGGACAACGCGACGGTCTTCAGCAAAGGTGTCATCGCGCTCGAGAACGCCCCTGCCGGAGAATTCGCTGAGAGCGGCGGGATGCTACGCGGATACCGATGGGTCAACTACACGCACGGCGTGACTCGAACTGCCGAGGGATGGAAGGTGAACAAGGTCCTCGTCGGCTACGTCGTTGAAGAGTTCAACTCGCTGAAGCCCTGACTTGTCTCGATGAGTCGCGTTTCCGGACGGCCCGGAGCTAGACTGCGCTACCCGCCATCCAGACCGCAGGCCCATCCAGCCGAAGGGAGAACAGAGAAGAGTGACCGGCCCCAACCCCCGATTCCCGGCTCCCGAAAACGTCAGCGCGGAAGCCAAGGCGTTCCTCTCCCTCCCCGTGGATACGAGTGCCGCCGATCGCCCATCGCCTACGTCCGCGGAGGAGTGGGAGGCGCAGATCGCGGAGAGCAACGGGATGTTCGAGGCGCTCGTACGAGAGTCCGTCGAGAAGGCCCCAGTCGTCGTTGCCAAGTCGACGATGGCCGGGGTCACGGTGCGGGAGGTCGTCCCCGAGAACGACGCCGACCTGAAGAGGGACCGCGTCCTGCTCAACTTCCACGGGGGCGGCTTCACCATGTTCGGGGGCGACCTGAGCGTGCTGGAGGCCGTGGGGCCGGCTTCCGCGGGCTACCGGGTCGTCGCGGTCGACTATCGCATGCCGCCGCACCACCCCTTCCCCGCGGCAGTCGACGACGGCGTGGCCGTCTACCGCCATCTGCTCGAGACGGCCGACGCTCGACAGATCGCCATGTTCGGAGCCTCGGCCGGCGGCGCTCTGGCTGCGTCCGTGATCCTGGCTGCGAGAGACCAGGGCCTGCCGCTCCCCGCGGCCGCCGTCATGCACACGCCGTGGGCCGACCTGGCGAAGATCGGTGACAGCTATGAGACGAACGACGGGGTCGATCCGACCCTATCCACCTATGAGATGCTGCGAGACGCGGCGACCGCCTACGCTGATGGGGAGCCGCTGGATCACCCCCTTCTCTCGCCCGTGTACGGTGAATTCTCGAAGGGGTTCCCGCCGTCTCTGCTCTCCACAGGCACGCGCGACCTCCTCCTCAGCTGCACCGTCCGCCTTCACCGCGCCCTGCGCGCTGCCGGAATCCCGGCCGATCTCCACGTCTACGATGCGATGTGGCACGGGTTCCAGTTGATGGCCCCCGTGGAAGGCAAGGACCTCGATCGAGAGGTGATGGAGTTCCTCGACAGGCATCTCGCGGTCTGAGGTCGCGATGGAGAAGCTCATCTACGTTCTCGTCGACTCCGCAGATCGGGTCGACGATCGCCACGAGCGCATCGCCGAACACGCGGTCCCGGCTGCGCGCGCCGTGGGCGGTGAACGGATCGTGCTGCTCGTACCCGATCAGGTTGATGAGATCCGTGAGCGCTCTCCCATCCGAATCGGGGGTGAGTTCGACCGGGTTTCCGCCGTTCTGGAACTCTGGCTCCCCTCCATGGACGGCCGGGCGCCCGTCGAGGAGGCGCTCACGACACGAGCCGACACGCTGTGGGGCTACCTCGTCACCGAGTCGACGATCGACCCCTGTCCACACGATGTCACCGACGGGGCGCGAGTGCCCGGGATCACGCAGTGGGCGACGGTGGGCAAGCCAGCTGCCGTCGCGCTCGAGGACTTCTACCGGGAGTGGGCCGTCCACTCGGAGCTCTCCTTCGGTCTGCATCCCCACCGCGAATCGTACGTCCGGAATGCCGTCGCGCGGGCGCTGACGCCAGGTGCCCCGGCCTACCTGGGCATCGTGAACGAGCGATTCCCGAGCCTCGAGCACTTTCTCGACGGAGAGCTCTACTTCGGCGATAAGGACCACGTCGCGCGAGTCATGGAGCACCTGCCCACGTTCTACGACTTCGCCCTGGCGACGACCGGGGGCTTCAGCGAGTTTCGCTGGCGGTAGGCGACGCGGCCTGCCCCCGTGCGCAGGCGAGGGCAGTGTCGGAGCGAACCCCAGCACGAGGAGCAGAGCATGCCGCTCTCGGTACATGAGCTATCCGACCGCTTGGAGATCAACGACCTCTTCGTTCGCTACGCCTACTGCATCGATACGGGCGACTTCGATGGGCTCGACGACGTCTTCAGCGCCGATGCGGTGATCGACTACACGGCCACCGGTGGCCCTCGCGGGACTCTCCCAGAGATCAAGGAGTTTCTGACGAAGGCCATGGCATTGTTCCGCAGCAGCCAGCACATGATCTCGAATAGCGCGGTGGTGCTGAACGGAGACACCGCCGAGGCCAGGACGATGTGCCACAACCCCATGGAGCTGCGTGTTCCCGCGGGCACTCCCTCGCAGGTCTTGTTCTGCGGGTTCTGGTACCTCGATGAGCTCGTGCGAACCGAAGGGGGTTGGCGGATTCGGAGGCGGTCCGAGGAAAAGAGCTACATGCACACGTCGAGAGGTGCGGCCGTTTCCTGAGCTCTGATTCGGCAGCGCCCGTGGCTGACAGGCGGTGCGGAGCCCGACGCGAGGCTCTCCCGAGCGGCGCCGTCAAGTGCCGTTCGGTTATTCGGTGCCGTCGAAACGACACCTCCCTGCGCCCTAATGCACTCCCCTGCACCGCAAGGAGACGTAAGTCCGCGTCACTTCTTCTTCTTGGACCAGGCTTCGAACCTGGGGGTCGGGGGTTCGAATCCCTCCCGGCGTGCTAGCGGTATCGAATGCCGCTGCACGAGCCCTTCGCCCGCCCCCTGCCCCTCGGCGCCATTCGGGCCCGTGGCTGGCTCGCGAGGCAGCTGAGGATCCAGGCCGACGGACTCAGCGGCCACCTCGACGAGTTCTGGCCCGACGTGGCGGACAGCCGGTGGTTCGGCGGCGAAGCGGAGGGCTGGGAGCGTGCGCCCTACTGGCTCGACGGGTTCCTGCCTCTCGCATGGGCCCTGGGAGACGAGGGGCTGAAGACGCGAGCGTCGGCGCGCGTCGGGCAGATCCTCGACCGGCAACAAGAGGACGGGTGGCTGGGACCGAGGAATGCCCACGCGACGGGTGTCGAGCAGCGAGCCGAGTACGACCTCTGGGCGCTCTTTCTGGCCCTCAAGGTGCTCGTCCAGTTCCACGAGGCGACGGGGGACGAGCGCGTGGAGCCGGCGGTCGAGCGCTGCCTACGAAAGATCGAACGCCACGTCGACGTGCTGCCGCTGTTCGGTTGGGGGCAAGCGCGTTGGTTCGAAGCCTTGATCGCGATCTGGTGGCTCCACGAGCGGCGCCCCGGAAGATGGCTGCTCGACCTCGCGGTGAAGCTCCGCGTCCAGGGAGTCGATTGGCGGGGTTGGTTCGAGCGCTGGCCCCTGACAAAGCCCGTCGCCAAGGGGCGGTGGGGATTCCTCAGCCACGTCGTCAACAACGCGATGGCGCTGCGCGAGGGAGCCCTGTGGTGGCGACTGACGGGGGACGACGCCGAGCTGCACGGGGCGGAGCGGATGGCGGAGCTCCTCGATCGGTACCACGGCACCGCCACGGGCGTATTCACCGGAGACGAGTGCCTCCACGGAACCGATCCACGCCAGGGGACGGAGCTCTGCGCCGTCGTCGAGGCGATGTACTCGCTCGAGTGGCTGGCCGCGACGACGGGCCGACCCCACTGGGGCGATCGGCTCGAGCGCGTGGCGTACAACGCGCTCCCGGCGACGTTCTCGCCCGACATGTGGGCCCACCAGTACGACCAGCAGGTGAACCAGGTCTTCGCGGGCCACATGGAAGAGCCTCCCTGGAACAGCAACGGCCCCGACGCGAACATGTACGGCCTCGAGCCCTTCTTCGGGTGCTGCACGGCGAACCTGAGTCAAGGGTGGCCCAAGCTCGCAACCCATCTGTGGGCGCGAAGCGCAGACGGGCTCGTGTCCCTGGCCTGGGCGCCCTGCATCGTCGCGGCCGAAGTGGCGGGAACCCACGTCGAAGTGGAGGTCGAAACCGACTACCCCTTCGACGAGACGATCCGCGTCGTCGTGCGGCCCGAGCGGCCCAGCGAGTTCGCGCTGCATCTCCGCATTCCGGGCTGGGCGGACGGAGCCACCTTGGTGCTTGCCGGTGAAGCGGCCGAGCCCCAGCCGGGCACGTACCACGTGGTTCGACGCCGGTGGGAACACGGCGACTCGCTGGACCTGCGGCTTCCGATGGAGGCGCGATTGGAGCGCCGCCCCAGCGGTGGCGTGGCGATCCACCGCGGGCCGCTCCTGTATGCGCTTCGGATCGGCGAAGACTGGCAGCGCGTGAACCGCGAGGCGCCCCACCGCGAGCCGCCTCATGCGGACTGGGAGGTGCGCGCAACCACGCCGTGGAACTACGCGCTGTGCGTCGATCCGAACGACGGAACGCCCCGCGTCCGATTCGAACGAGGAAGGGTCGGCGACCTTCCCTTCTCACCCGAGGGCGCGCCCGTCCGCGCGACGGCCCAGGCACGGCGCGTCGCGGGGTGGACCCTTCACGGCGGCTCGACGACTGCCCTGCCTGTCGACGCCCCCGATGCCTCCGAGGAGGTCGAGGAGGTGGAGCTGATTCCCTATGGAGCGACGAACCTGAGAATCGGCGAGCTTCCGACGATCGACCGGTAGGTTCACGCTTGTGGCACTCCCTCCGCGGGCCCCAGGAGGCGCGAGCCTGAGGCGACGCTCCGCGATCGAGAACGTGGTCCCGGTGGCGGAGACGCTCCGTGAGCCACGCGCCCCATCACACCGAGGAGAACCGATGCACCCCAGGTGGATTCCCGCTCTCATGGCCGCGGTCGCGGCGATCGTCGTCTCTCAAGCCGCCTTCCCGAAGGAGGGCCACACGGCTGAAGGCGAGGCCACTCGCACCCTCGACGCGGTGCTCGCGGCCCGCGGCGACGAGGACCGCGCGCGCGACGCCGCGCGACACCCGGCCGAGACGCTCGCGTTCTTCGGCCTCGAGCCCGGCATGACCGTGGTCGAGGTGCTCCCCGGCGGCGGCTGGTACACGCGCATCCTGCTCGGGGCGCTGGGCGCCGACGGGCGCGTCGTCGGCGCCGACTACGCCTTCCCGATGATCGAGAAGCTCGGCTTCCTCGAGGGCGATGCGTTGGCCGCTCGCAAGCGTTGGCCCGAGACCTGGGCCGCCGATGCCGAGAAGTGGCGCGACGAGACCAGCGCCACCGTCTCGGCCGCGACCCTCGGGACGCTTCCCGCGGAACTCGACAGCCAGGTCGACGTCGTGCTCTTCGTGCGCGCATTGCACAACCTGGCACGCATCGACGAGGAGGGCGGTTACTTCGACGCCGCGTTGGCGGACGCGCACCGCGTGCTCAAGCCGGGGGGCGTGGTCGGCGTGGTGCAGCACGAGGCCCGACCCGAGATGCCGGACGCGTGGGCGAGCGGGTCGAACGGCTACCTGAAGCGCGCGTTCGTCGTCGAGCGCCTCGAGGGGGCCGGGTTCGAGCTGGTGGGCGAGAGCGACGTCAACGCGAACCCCAAGGACCGCCCGACCGCCGACGACTTCGTGTGGCGGCTGCCGCCTTCGTACTCGGGCGCGGGCGACGATGCGTCGAAGCGGGCGGCGGTCGACGAGATCGGCGAGAGCCATCGGATGACGCTGCGCTTCCGCAAGCCGGAATAGGGGCCTTGGCCTTCGAGCGTACCGATGCGTCCGAAGACGAGAAGGACCAGCTGTTCCGCGGCACGGCGTCGCGGGTCTACGAGCTGTGACCTCGTGAGGATGGAGTCTCCTCGAGGGAAGCGGCTACGCTACCGCGTCACCGTTGGTGATCGGGAGGCTCGCGATGGCCGGCTGGGCGACGGACCTGGTTCTTCTGCGCGAGGAACGCAGGCAGCGCATCGACGAGGGCTGCTCGATCCCCGCGAGCCTCTCCTCGCGGATCGACGCGCTGGACCACGAGGACCGCTGGGACACCGAGCGGATCGACGCACTGTACGAGGAGCTGCTGGCGCTCCCAGCAGATCCCGACCTCGAGGCCCGCGAGCCGAACGAGCTCGACGAGATCCGCGCGCTGCGGCGCGATCCCGTCGACGCCCTCCCCTTCCCTCTCTCGGAAGCGGAGCTGCTCGACCGCCTCCACGGAGCCTGGACGGGACGCTGCTGCGGGTGCGCCGCGGGCAAGCCCGTCGAGGTCATGGGGATGCGGATCGAAAACGGTGCGTTGGCCGGCCGCCGAACGATCAAGGCCTACCTGCAGGGCGGCGACGCGTGGCCGCTCGAGGGGTACATCCCGGCGCGCTCCGGAGACCAGGAAGTGCCTTGTCCCGAGTCCACCCGCGAGCAGATCGCCTACATGGAGCCGGACGACGACATCCACTACTCGCTCGTGGGGCTCGCCGTCCTCGAGGACGTGGGGCCGAACTTCCGCTGGAAGCACGTCGCCCTCGCATGGACCTTCCGAATTCCCTACGGCGCAATCTGCACGGCGGAGACCCAGGCCGTGCTCAACTTCTGGAACCACTCGGCGCGCTACTTCCAGCGCGACAACGTCGACATCGGACCCGAAACGACCCGGATGTACCGGAACCCGTACCGCGAGTGGATCGGCGCCCAGATCCGCTCCGACGGATGGGCCTGGGCGTGTGCCGGCAAACCCGGCCTCGCCGCGGAGTTCGCCCACCGCGACGCCCATTGGACCCACACCCGCAACGGCATCTACGGCGCCATGTTCTGCGCCGCGATGCAAGCCGCCGCGTTCGTCGAGCAGGATCCCCGGCGGCTCGTCGAGATCGGCCTCTCGCAGATTCCCGCGGAGTGCCGTCTCGCCCTCGCGGTCCGCGAGTGCCTCGACTGGATCGAGGCGTGCGACGACTGGGAGAGCTGCATGGACCGGCTCGAAGATCGGTTCCCGATGATGAGCCCCGTGCACACGATCAACAACGCTCTCATCTGTGTGATCTCGCTCTTCTACGGTCGCATGGACACGAGACTCTCGACGACGATCGCCGTCATGGCCGGGCTCGATACGGACTGCAACGGGGCGACGGTCGGCTCGATCGTCGGGGCTGCGGCGGGGCGTTCCCGCTTCGATGCCGGCTTCGCCGCGCCGCTCAACGACCGGGTCAGGCCCGCGGTGGTCGGCTTCTCCGACACCACGATGTGCGAACTGGCCGAGCGCCACCTCGATGTCTGGAAGCGCGTCGACGCCTACGCAGCGGCCAGGCTTCGAACCTGAGGTGTCGAACCTGAGGGTCGGCCGGGTATCGCGTTCGGGGATGCCTCGAGCGTCAGCGTTTGGATCGAGCGTGAGAGCGCGCGATCCCGTACCCCATCCCCAGCGCGATCGCCTGGATCCCGTGGTTGGCGAACGGCTCGATCCCGCCCTTGCCGATCCCCGTGATGGGCAGCCCCACCCAGAAGCCGGCGACGACGCCGACGCCGAGCAGCCCCACTGCCGATAGCGCATGCCGCTCGCCCCTTCGCAGCGGCCCCAGGCAGAGCACGATCCCGGCGATCGAGAACAGCGACGCCAGAAAGAGCTCGCGAAACGCGTGGAACTTCTGGTGCGCGGTCCACGCCTCGTCGCTGAGGTGTTCGCCCGTCGGAACCAGAGCAGTGAACAGCGCCATTCCGAACGCGATGCAGAGGAGCGCGATTGCGGCCGGCGGGGATCCACCGACATGCTGGGGGCGATTCGGGCCGTCGGTCGGCGTGGTCACGCCCACCGCTCCCTCGTCTGGTTCGAGTCGCCTATCCAGCTTCCGTGGAACCCGAACGGCACTCGAACGGGGATCTTCACCCTTGCGATCGCATCCTTCTCGGGCTGGCTTGCATCGAGGATGATGAACTCCGAGGTCTTCGACCCCGGATTCCGCACGAAGGCGAGGAGGTAGCCGTCGTCCTCCGCGCTGGCGCCGGCGGCCGGCACGAACACGGGTTCCCCACCGAGGCAGCCGCGGAGGTCGTGGGAGACCGAAGTCCCCGATCGGAAGTCGAACTTCACATAGCGCTTCGCGACGAGCGTTTCGTCGTCGTCGAATTCGATCGCGTACCCGTAGCGATACGGGCGCCCTACCCGCTCGTCGGGAACCCGGGGAAACTCGATGGCTCGATCGTCGAGCGGCGTCTCCTTGACGTTCCCGGAGCGGGTGCCGATCGACCAGCGGTGGAGCTTCGGCCTCGCTTGCGGAGCACCGGCCTTGAACTTGTGGGCGGACCGGCAGACGTCGATCACGAGGTCGTCGCCGGACTCGTATGCGTTGACCGGATGGAAGACGTAACACGGCTCGATGTCGTACCAGGTGACGTCGGCGTCGGACCCGGTGCGAGGCATCACGCCGAGCCTGGCCCCGTACTCTTCACTCCAGTTGACGGGCAGGCCGTTCTCCAGGCCCCCGCCCCACACCGCGGGGAGATCCATGAAGATCACGTGGTTCTGCGTGATGTTGAAGTCGTGCATCATCGTCGCGCCCTTTACCGTGATGGGCTCCGACTGCAGGAGGACGCCGTCGCGGCTCACGCGGTGGTACGTCAGGTAGGGCGGCGACAGTGCGTAGCCGAAGAAGAGCAGCTCCCCGGTCTCGGGACAGACCTTGGGGTGCGCCGTCATCGAGCCCGCGAGCTTTCCTCCGAAATCGTGCGGCCCGACCGTTTCGAGATCGCCGTCGAGTTCGTAGGGAAGATGCAGCTCTTCGAGCGCGAGAATGCGACCCGCATGGCCGATCACGTGCGTGTTGGCCAGGCTGTTCTCGAGCGCGCCGAAGTTTTCGAAGTAGTTGGAGTTCGGATCTGCCTGGTGAGGTGTGCGAACGAAGCGGTTCCGGTACCAATCCGCTCGCCCGCCCGAGAGCCTCACGCCGTGGACCATGCCGTCTCCGAGGAACGCGTGGGCCGAGGTGCCACTGGCCGGGTTCGGCCCGATCCGGAGGTAGCGACCCTCGAGCTCGGGCGGGATGCTCCCCTCGACCTCGAGCTTCGTCTCAGTGGTCTCGGTCTGCGTCGGCGCCCAGTTTCCCGTCAACCAGAACGGGGCCTTCGATTCCGTGGCTTGGTCTTGCACGGTCTCTCTCTCCTTGACGGTCAAAGGGAAGCCGCGATCGCAGCAAGCTGCTTCGCGTCGCTCTCGGGAACTCCGAGCGTCTCCAGCAGTCGCTCGACCATCCGTGGCACGACTTCGGACTCCGCCTCGTCCGCAACGATCCGCCGAATGGTCAAGATGAGAAGGCCCGTCGTCTGATCGAGCGTGGCGTCGTCCGCACCGCGGGTGAAGCGACCTTGCTCGAGCCCCTCGACGAGGTCGTCGCGCAAGTACCGGTTCAGCTGCATTCGTTCGCTTGGGCGGTAGACGAGGCGCAGCACGAGTCGCCCCCACTGCGGGTCGGCCATGGCACGCTGCACGATGCGGGTCGCGGCGACCGCGATCCGGAGAGCGGGGTCCGGAACGGACTCGCGCTCCGCAGTGGCCGAGATGCCGAGCAGCTCCTCGCGCATCACGGCGTCGATCAGCGCGTCGGGATCGGCGAAGTAGTTGTAGAAGGTCCCGCTCGACACGTCGGCCTCGGCGGTGACGTCGCGCGCGGTCAGCGACTCGCCCTTCTGGTTCAGCACCCGGAGCCCTGCAGCGAGCAGCTGGCGACGGGTCTTCTCCTTCTTGCGATGGCCCCGCGTTCGGGGGGCCTCGAGGGGCTCTCGGGACATGGGGAGAGCTTATCCAATATTTTACAGTTTTCAATATTGACGACTGTACAATATGGTGCGAAACCACGAGTTCCTTCGAATCACGAGGAACCCGATGGAACGCGATCAGGGCCGGGTCTCGCGCCTTCAGCTGCTGGGGATCTCGCTTCCCGCGGTTCCGCTCTTCGGGCTGATGATGCCGACGGTCGTCTTCATGCCCGCCCTGTACACGGAGCACGTCGGCCTCGAGCTGAGCCTCGTCGCGACGCTGTTCATGGTGGCGAAGCTCTGGGACATGCTGAGCGACCCGCTGTTCGGCTACGTGGCCGAGTCCGTCAGGCTGCCGTTCGGAAAGCGCAAGCCCTGGATCGTGCTGTCGACCCCGATCCTGCTGTTCGCCGTCTACCGGATCTTCGTTCCGCCCGACGGTGTCGGGCCGTTCTACCTGCTGTTCTGGCTCGTGGTCTTCTACCTCGGGTGGACCATCATCTTTCTCTCACTCCTCGCTTGGGCCTCCGAGCTTTCGCAGGACTCCCACCAGCGCTCGCGCGTGATGGGCAGCGTCCAGATGGCCAACGCGGGGGGCATGATCGGCATCATGGTGGTCGCCGCCCTCGCCGACGGCGCCAGCGGGGGCGACGCTACGGCCCGGGCCGAGACGATGGCGTGGTGCGTCGTCGGACTCCTGCCGTTGGCCGTCGCGGCAGCGCTTCGGCTCGTTCCCGAGCGACCGGCGCCTCCCGGACCCGACTTCCACCTCGGCACGACGCTCCGCCTGATGTGGGAGAGCACCGCGCTCCGACGCCTCGTGGCCTCCGACCTGCTCGCCGGCCTCATGATCGGCCTGGCCGCCTCGCTCATCCTCTTCTACGCGACGCATACCCTCAAGCTGGGAGCGCGAGGCAGCCTCCTCATCCTGATCAGCTTCGCGAGCAACCTGGTCTTCATCCCACTTTGGATCTTCGTGGCCGGCAGGTTCGGAAAGAATCGGACCTTCGCCGCTGCCGGCCTATACGCCGTCGCAGCGCACGCGCTGTTCCTGCTCGTGCCCGCCGAGAACTTCGCGCTGGCCGCAGTCGCCATGGTGTTCGTCGGACTCGCCGGAGGCCCGCTGCAGTTCCTGCCACGCTCGATCCTCACGGAGATCATCGACGAGAGCGAAGCGCGCGGCGCGGGGCGCCACGAAGCGGCCTACTTCGCGCTGCTGACCGCGACCTACAAGTCGGGGATGGCGCTCGCCGTGGGACTGGGCCTCTACTCGCTGTCCTTCCTGGGCTTCGATCCCAGGGATCCGGACGGCCTGGGCTCAGCCGAGAGCATCCGCCTCGTCCTCTTCGCCTACCCCGCGCTGTTCGGCCTGGGGATCGCGTTGCTGATGCGCCGCTTCCCGGCCGCTCGGCGACCGCACTCCCGCCACGGGCCGTGATGGACTGATCGGCGCAGGGTCGCGCACCGCTCAGCCATCGATCGCCTCCAAAGCTCCGACGCACATTCGTACGAACGTGTCGGTCAGTCGTCGACGGGACCAGCCGGTGTATGCCTGAAGGGCGGCAAGTCCAGGAGCACCTGCCCCCAGAACTGCAGCAGCCGTCACGGCTTCCTGCTGAGTCATCGAGAATTCTGCGCGAAACAGGGTGGCGAAGAATTCGAGGATTCCTGCCGTTCGTGCCTGGCGACGCTGCTCCAACTCCGGCGGGCCCGCACCGGCTGCCTCGAGCCGACCGAGCGTACCCCCACCGGCTTCGACGGAATCGAGCCAAACGCCGAGGATCGCGCGGAGTTTCTCCTCGAGTCGCCTCTTGCCGTCCAGCGCGGCTTCCACCTGCGCATCGAACGCAGCCGTTTCGCGATCCCAAAGCGCTAGCAGCACGGCATCCCTGTTGGCGAAGAAGCGGTAGGGAAGCGCCTTGTTGACACCCGCCCCCGCCGCGACTCCTTCCATCGTCAGCGCTTCTACGCCGTCGTCCGCGACGATCTTCGAGGCGGCGGCCAGGAGACTCGCCTCGCGCTCCTCACGGTTGAGTCTCTTGCGTCTGCGAGCCGAAGCCACTTCGAATCGCCTCTCTTGTGAGACCCTACGCCGAAGCCAGTACGCCGGCGGGCTCGACGCCGTAGCGAGGACGCACCTCGGCCAGGGGCTCTTCGAACAGCTCCTCCCACTTCTCGAACTGAAGGTTCGAAACCCCGCGACCGAGACGCCAACCCGAGCTGATGGCATCCATCACGGGCACGATCCCGTCGGGCTGCAAGAAGGTCATTCGCGACGTGGTCGTCGCCATCCACATGCCGAAGTAGGGAAACTGCAGCTGCGCGAGGCAGAACGCCTGCAGCGCGAGCTCGTGCAGACCATCGGGAGAGTATCCGGTGATCACGTGCAGGATGTCGTGGATCTGGAAGCCGCGGATGATCGCGTACTTGAGGTCCTCAGGCATTCGGTCGAGCTGACCCGACTTCGCCATGTAGTCGTGCAGCATCTTGTAGTTGGTTGCGAGGTTCTTCTCGAGTCCGTTCTCGGTCAAGAACCGGTGGTAACCACGGCCCACGGAGCCCTCGGGCATGGATCCAAGGTCACCGAGCTCGAAGGGGTCCGCGAAGTAGCGCTCCGCGAGGAAGTCCTTCGCTCCCGGGGTCGATCGAAAGTTCTCGAGGTAGCGCTCGACGGTCACTTCGGGTGCGTACTGCCACCACTCATTGAACAGCAGGTGCACGCCGTGCTCGTCGGAGTCGTTGAAGGTCCGCACCATGTTCTTGACGAACTCGGGGTGGAGCGTCGGTTTCTCGGCGTTCGCTGTCGCGACCATCGGGGGCTCCTCCAGCTGCCGCACCGCCACGCCCCAGAAACGCAGGCAAGGGCGGCTGCATTAGTTGTAACGGTTACGTTACATCTCTAGGAAGACCGTCGCCACGCCCGATCGTCGTTGCGCGAGGACCCCCTCCCGCCGAAGGGCAATCTCGACCGATCGGGAACTCAGGCGTTGCCGCTGGCACCTCTCATGAGAGTGATGCCTGAGTCCATACGCGTTCGTGGGGGCGGCCGTTCTCTGGGCGTCCATCTGATCGGGGGTCTTCCGACGGACGGGGTCCAGTGGGGCTTCGAGCGGCTGGGCGAGGTGATGCCGGTCGTGCCGCTCGATGCGCTGGCGGGTGTCTGCGCCGATCGCGAGACCCGGCTCGGCGTCCTGCTCCCTCCCTTCGTGGAGCCGTCCATGCTCGTCGAGAGCTGGGAGGGATGTGACTTCCTGCCGCTCCGCTTCGGGCGTCCGGCGCACATTGCGAGCGTCACGACCGTCGTGGACGTCGATCACGTAGCCGACCACCTGGCCTCGGCCGTTCCCCTCTCGCAGCGCGGCTGGGGCCGGAGCCACCTCGACCGGCGCACCGTCGCAGACATCGTGGTCGGCCAGATCGAGTCGGCAACGCATCTCGCGCTCGTCGGCGGGACGCCGGTCTGCCCCTCGCGCGGCCGAAGCCTCGGCGTCCTCAACCCCACAGCGACGCGCGTGACCCTCGGCTGCGAATCCGGCGGGCTCGATCTCTCGGCGGCGCCGTGCGCGCGCGTGGCGCCGCCGTGGCTCGAAGCTCTCCAGGCCGAGGGCGATGCGCCGCCCGGGCCCGACCTCTTCGTCTACCGGCGCACGCGTCCCTTCGATCCGGAGCGATTCGGGCTCTGGCTCCGGGACCCGCCCCGAGATCTCCTGCGAGGCAAGGGGAACGTCTGGCTCGCGAACGACCCGGACCAGAGCTTCGGCTACTCGTGCGCCGGGTCCGTCCATCGCCTGTTCCCGTCCGGTCGGTGGTGGGCGAGCCGGACGGACGGCGCGTGGCCGGAGTGCGCCTCGGGGCGGCGTCGGCTGCTCTCGCGTTGGCATCCCCGCTTCGGCGACCGCCGCCAGGAGATCGCGTTCGCCGGCGTGGACCTGGAGCCCGATCGGCTGGCGGCGGGTCTCGACGCCTGCCTCGTGTCGGAGGACGCGATCCACGACGTGCCGCCGGCGCCCTGGGCCCAGGGCTCGGGTGCGCCCGCGACGCCGCGGACCGACCTTCACTGATGCTCGACTGGCTCGTGATCGGCGGAGGGCCGCACGGCGTCCATGCGGCCACCCGCCTCGTCGCCGAGGCCGGCGTGCCGCACGACGCCGTCCGCATCCTCGACGACGAGCAGCAGCTACTCGCACGGTGGCTCCGCTCGACGCGCAACACCGGCATGCAGTACCTGCGTTCGCCGAGCGTCCACAACATCGACCTGGCCCCGTCCTCGCTGCAAGACTTCGCGAAGGCCGGGGGGCGCTGCGTGGACCGGCCCTTCGTGCGGCCGTACTTCCGCCCCTCGCTCGATCTCTTCAACCTCCATTGCCGGGACGTGGTGGGGCGGCACCGGCTCGACGACCTCCACCTGCGCGGGCGCGCGACCCGGCTCGACGTGACGACCCCACGTGTGCGCGTGGAGTTCGAGGATCCGGCTCCGGGCGGGCGATCCGGGGCGGTCGAGGCGCGGCGCGTGGTGCTGGCCATCGGCGCGCCCCTCGAGCCGGAGTGGCCCGACTGGGCGCGACGCGCGGTTGCAGAGACGGAAGAGGGGGCGGTGTCGCGCGAGCGGATTCGTCACGTCTTCGATCCGGGCTTCGAGCTCGCCGACGACGGCACCGACTCGGCCGTTGCGGTGATTGGAGCGGGCATCACCGGAGCGCAGGTAGCGCTCCGGCTGGCCAGGGACGGACGACGCGTGATCCTCGTCTCGCGTCATGCGCTGCGTGTCGAGCAGTTCGACAGCGACCCCGGTTGGCTGGGCCCGAAGCACATGGCGCGCTTCGCGCGAGTGCGCGATCCCGACGACCGGCGGGCCCGAATCCGAGCCGCGCGGAACCGGGGCTCGATGCCGCCGGACGTGCACACGGCGCTGCATCACGCATGTGCCGACGGAACGATCGAGCTCGTAGAGGAGGCGGAGGTCGCGTCGGCGAGACTCTCGGCTGGCGAGGTCTCGCTCGATGTGGGGGGTCGCTGGCTCCGCGCGGATCGCGTCGTGCTCGCGACGGGCTACCCGAGTCGTCGCCCGGGCGGTGGGTGGCTCGACGAACTCGGGCTGCCCCGTGCCGCCTGCGGCTACCCGATCGTCGACCGCGGCCTGCGCTGGCACCCGCGCCTGCTCGTGACCGGCCCGCTCGCGGAGCTCGAGCTCGGGCCCGTCTCGCGGAACCTCGCGGGCGCGCAGCGCGCGGGGGAGCGGATCGCGGCCGTGGCCCAGCAGGTTCAGGCTCGGCGGCGCCAGGGCGCAGGGGCCCCGGCGCGGCTCGTGCGGAGCGGCCCCGGTCGCGGCCAGGGGCGGGACGCGAGGCGTCGGGCCAGCACCGGTTGAGGAGGGCCCGATGGCCGTCTCCACGCTTCGAATCGCCGGATGTGGCTGGACCACGTTTTCCTGATGACCATGGCCGTCGTCTGGCGCCTCGACGGGCAAGGTCCATCCGGAGAGGATGGAGGGACCGCGTGACCGAATTCCAGCGAAACTACCGGGATGCCGCGTTCGTGGATGGCTACACCCGGCAGGGACCGCCCGCCTTCATGCCCGGCCACGCGGGCGTGCTCCAGATGGTCGGCGTGCTGCTTCGGGAGCGTGCACCCGCGGATGCACGGGTGCTGGTCGTGGGTGCTGGTGGCGGCCTCGACACGCGGGCCCTCGCGCTCGCCGAGCCCCGCTTCCGCTTCGTCGGAGTGGACCCGGCGCCCCCCATGCTCGAGCTCGCGCGAACCGTCATCGGGGCCGAACTCGCCGAGCGGGTGGAGCTGATCGAGGGCACGATCGAGGCGGCACCGGAAGGCCCGTTCGATGCGGCCACCTGTGTGCTGGTCCTCGGACTCCTCGCGGACGACGGAACGAAGAGCTCGACCCTTGCCGAAACCCGCCGGCGTCTCCGCCCCGGGGCGCCCTTCGTGCTGATCGACCAGTGCCTCGACCGTTCGGCGCCCGACTTCGAGAGCCGGCTCGACCGATACGCCGCCTACGCCCGCGCCTCGGGCGTGGACGCGGAGGTCGTCGGAAAGGCAAGGGCCCAGCTACAGGCGAATCCGGGGCTGGTTTCGCCGGAGCGCAACGCGTCGCTCCTCGAGGAGGCCGGCTTCCGCGATTGCGAGGTCTTCTACGTCGGGATGGCGTGGCGGGGGTGGCTCGCCTCGGCGTGACCTCGAACCCGGCCGTCAGTTCTCGTGGTGATGATGGTCGTCCGCGTCGGCCTCGCCCGGGTGATGGTGCTCTGCGCGGACCGAGACTGCCACTGGTGGCCGGCGCCGTCGGTGCGGATACCCTGACGGCATGTCCGACGACCCGAGATCCCTCTACGACCGCATCGGCGGCACCGAAGCGTTGGACCGCTTGATGCAGGCGTTCTACGGGCGCGTGCTGGGCGACCCGGAGCTGGCCCCGTTCTTCGAAAACAGCTCCATGGACCACCTGCGCAACATGCAGCGCGAGTTCTTCGGCGCGGCCCTCGACGGCCCGATCCGCTACGGCGGGCGCTCTCTGGTGGCGGCGCACGCCGGCCGCGGCATCGAGATCCGCCACTTCGCGCGCTTCGTCGAGCACCTGCTCGAGACGCTGAAGGATCAGGGCTTCGACGAAGACGACGTCTACGAGGTCATCGCGCGCGTGAACACGTACGTCGACCAGATCACGGGCCAGGGGTCGATCGGCGCCTAGCCCCGAACCCGGTCGGGCTGCGAGCGCCGAACACGCTCGTTCGCTGCTTCAGCGGCTCGGCCTGGGCCGTCTCCCGCGGCCGCCAGGCCCCCGGCGTGGCGATGCCACGTCAAACGTGGCGCCTCCGGATGTAGGGGCGGGATCCCCCCGCTCCGGACACCGAGGAAAGACCTGTGCCCTGCTCCACCCTGCCGCACCGATCCGCCTGTCTGGCGACCCTGGGCCTCGCCTGGCTGCTGCTGGCGGCCGCTCCCTCCGCAGCCACGACCTACAGCGTGAGCTGCGGGATGGGGAACCCGATCACCCCCAGCTTCTGCGCCAACCACATGGTGAGCGGCGCCGCCGGAACCTACGCCGCCCCGGCATCCCTCCACTCGCGATTCACCGGCGGGGGAACGGGAGAGCTGCTCGAAGCCCACGCGACCGTCGGCGCGGGAACCGTCGGCGCATCCGCCCACGCGCGCCACTACGGCCAGTTCGCAGCCGTGGGGCAAGGGGCTGCAGGCCGCGGAATCCTGACGCTGGACGACGTGGTCTTCTCCTCCTCGGGGACGGACCCGATCCAGGTCGCGCTCAACGTGCACCTGTCCGGCGACTTCTTCGTAGACCCGTCGCGGCCGAGCAGCCTGAGCTCGAAGATCGACGTCGGTCTCGGCATCGGGGCCTCCAGCTTCTCGGGCTCCTACGCCGCATTCAAGGACGGCTCCGCGAACAAGAGCGGGCTCCTGGCCGGACTCGCCGACGGCCTGGGCGGCGTGAGCACGACCTTGACCACGGGGCTCGTCACGGTGCCCGTCAACACGCCGGTCATGATCGTGCTCGACCTCCAGGCAACCGCGTCCGCGGGCGGCGGCGGTCCCTGGCCGAACTCCGGGGAGGCGAAGACGGACTTCCTGAGCACGCTCTCGTTCGTCGAGGGCGGGCCGGTCTTCACGCTCCCGGCCGGCTTCACCGGGACGGTCGACTCGGCCGACGGCGGCATCGTCGGCAACCTGTGGGGCGCTGCGGTTCCCGAGCCCGCCACCTCCGCACTCGTGCTGCTCGCGCTCGTGGGGCTCTCGGCCGTCCGGCGGGCTGCCTAGCGCGCTCACGGAGCGACCCGGCTCGGACACCGTGCCGGTTGGGAGCAGCGGGCAACGGAGCCGAACGGGTCGGCGCGACCAGGCGCATGGTCGCCTTGCCACCGTGGAGTACCCTCGCGCGACGCATCACGCGTCCCGGCGGGCGGGAACCCGAATCGGCGCGAACTGCGACGGTGTCATCGGTCATCGACCCGGATCAGACGGCGACGAGATCGAGCTGGGGAGAGGGAGAGCGAGCGTGCCGGACGCGGCCTCACCGCGCCCGCCCGAGGCGGACTGGTACTACGACGAGATGCCCGGCCCCGCGTTCGCCGAGGCCCTGCACGGACTGCGCGCCGCAGCCCCCGTCGTCCCCGTGCGGGCGCTGGGCGGCGCCCTGCCCGTCCACTACATCGTCGGCTACGAAGCCCTCGCGCGAGCCTTCCGTGATGGCGAGCGGTTCCCGCCCGGCCACGCGTATCAGATCATCTCGCAGCCCTTCATCGGCGAGACCTTCATGTCGATGGATGCGCCGCAGCATCGCGTCTGGCGCCCGGCCATGACGCCGGCCTTCCGTCGCTCCGAAATCGACCGCCTCGAAGAGACCGAGCTGCTGCCGATCGGTCACGAGCTGGTCGACCGCATCGAGGCCGACGGCGAGGCCGATCTCGTGGCGACCTTCAGTCGACTCTTCGCCTTCGCGATCATCTGCCGCCAACTCGGGCTGCCCCGAGACCGGGAGCAGGACTTCTACGACTGGTCGATGGATCTGATGTTCGGTGGCCGCGATCTGGACAAGAGCCGGAAGGCCGACGCCCTGCTCACGCGCTACGTCGAGCCCGTCATCGAGGCGCGGCGACGCGAGCCGACGGGCGACGTCATCAGCAGCTGGCTCGCGACCGAGGTCGACGGGGTGCCGCTCTCCTACGATGCGCTGCTGGCGCACATCCGCCTGGTGTTCACGGCCGGAGCGACCACCACCTCGGACGCGCTCGGCAACCTGATCTTCGCGCTCGGAACCCACCCCGACGAATGGCATGCCTGCATCGAAGAGCCGGCCCGCATCGACGACGCCGTGCAGGAGCTGCTGCGTTGGTGTCCGCCGGTCGTCGCACAGCCGCGCTTCAGCCGACCCGATGCCGAGATCGTGTTCGAGGGCTGCGTCATGCCGCCGAGCTCGTCGGTGCTCTTCGGAATCGCCGCCGCGAATCGCGATCCGGCCATCTACCCCGACCCGGATCGCTTCGACATCGAGCGAAGGCCCGAGAATCTACTGACCTTCGGGCCGGGGCTGCGGACCTGTCCCGGAATGCACCTCGCGCAGAAGAACCTCCGGGTCGCGCTGAGGGTGCTGACCGAGCGACTGCCCGGGCTGCGGCTGATCGAGCCGGAGCGGCATGCGCCGCGGGGCATCCTGCTGCGCGGCCCCGAGGCCCTTCCCGCCGTCTGGTCCTGAGAAGCGTCTGGTTCGGCCCGATCTCGGCCTCGATCACCCGGCCCGCCGTCGGATCTCGGCGGCGACGAGCCAGAGCCGGTCCTGACCCCACACGGCCAGATCGGGCTCGCCGTCGGGGCCCGAGAGGCGGAAGCTCGGCACGCCCCACAGCCCGAGCCCATCGACCATCTCGTCCTGGTGCTGCTCCACCATGGGCTTCCAGCCCTCGTCGCCGATCACCTTCTGCGCCTCGGCCCAGTCGAGGCCCGCGGCCTCCACGGCCTTCTGCATGCCGGCCGGGGTGTGCAGCCCGACCCCGAGCGCGAACGCGTGCCGGAGCAACGAACTCATCAACGCCTCGTCCCTGCCCTGTTCCATCGCCCAGGGAAGCAGCGAGTAGGCGCGTCGCGTCGGCGTACCGATGGGCATGATCAGCTCGCCGAACGGCACGCCCTCCGCGTCTCCCTCTCGCTTGGTGTCGAATACGATGTACCGGGCCTTGGGCCTCGGCGCGGGGATGCCGCGCATGACCATGGGCAGTACCGGTTTGTGGTGGAACTCGATGCCGCATGCGTCCTTCAGGGCGATCGTCCGGTCGAACACGATCGCCGTGTAGGGTGAGTTCAGCGACGGGTAGAAGTCGAGCCGCAGCCGGCTCGCGTCGATGCCCGTGACGTCGGGGGTCGGGCGCGGCGCGATCAACCCGGCTTCAGGCTCCGTGCACGCGCCGAGTTCGCGCAGCCGATGCTCGAGGTGATAGAGGCGGTCGACCCCCCAGTACCACTCGCCGCCGTAGAAGAACATGGCGCCGGAGTAGTGCCCGAGCCTGGACAGACGGGCGGCCCCTTCGTCCAGCGCGGCGTCGAGCTCGGTGGCGCTCGTTCCCTCTTTCGCCAGGCTGGTGAGCGTGGCTTCGTCGCCCGCCCAGAGGGCTTCGGAGACGGACGCGATGCGGGCGATCCGAGCAGCGTCCGTGCCTGCGAGGAGCGCGCGACCCGCGAGCACCTGATGGTCCTGCAGGGGCACCGTGCCCGCGTCTGCAGGGAACGAGAGGCCGAGATGGGGTGCGATGAGCCCGGCGTCCCGTCTCGCCCAGACCGCCAGCTTCTCGAGCTCGGGCTGGCTCGCCCCGCCCGTAGCGCGGATCAGGTGGGGCCTCACCACGATGTCGTAGCGCGCGGCGAACGTCGCGAGCACCTGGGCTGCAAGGTGCGAGTAGGGATCGTCCAGCTGATGGAAGTACTCGACGACGTGGGGCTCACCCCGACGGCGGCGCCGCGCCTCGGCCTTCTCTCGACGCGCCCGGATCACGCGCAGGTCGGCCTGGGGGCCAAGGAGCCGCCGGCTGATGAGCGCGCGTAGCCAACCCGGCGGGTCGACCACGAGGCCGGGATTCGGGTTGTTCTCGGGCTCGAGCATGATGCGTACCTCGATCCGCCTAGCTGTTCAGGGTTTCCTGCTCGATCGTCTGGGAGTCCCCTGGCTGGGGTACCTCGATCACGTCGACGTACCCAGCAGCGCTTCGATCACCTGCATCCACGCGCGTCGTGTCTGCAGCGGGCTACGCCCATGGGTCTTGCGGAACTGCTCCCACGACTCGACGGACGTGGTCATCGCGATCAGCAGCGCCACATCGTCGCGTTGGGCGGCGGAACGCTCTCGCAGCTCTGGCGCGAAGTGGTCGCGGACCTGATCCACCATTGTCTCACGCACGCGATCGACCATGCGAGCGGCGTAGGGATCCTGCAGCACCCGGCTCCTCTGCAGCTGTGCGAGAAGGTGCACCTTCTCCCAGAGTTCGACGCGAAGCGAAACGAAGCGCTCGATGCGTTCGCGCAGGGGCCCTTGGCCGGGGTTCTCCACATGGAGGAGGGGAAAGCGCTCGAGCATGCGCGCGCCTGCGTCGTACCGCATCGCCTTCAGGCTCTCGAAGTAGCGAAAGAAGGTGGCCTTGGAGATGCCCGCACGCTCGGCCACCTGCTCGACCGTGGGCGGCAGGTGGCCCTCGAGGACGAGGTCGATGAAGGCGTCCAATGCACGAACCCGCCTGCGCGCGGCCGCCGGACTGCCCTGGAAGCCTTGGGGCGCGGGCGCTCCCGCCTCGGCCATGCTCGAAGCCTCCCGACGGGGATCGGCGATGCCCTCCATGGATCACCCGGTCCGTTCTGAGACCATGCGTCTCATTCGGGATGAGACTCGCACTCTCATTCGGTAGAGTCAACCGGATCGGATCCGCGGACGCCCCTTCCGATCTCATGGCACCGGACACGCGTCTCGACCCGCGCGCCAGCAAGGCCAGCACGCATGCCCCATGAAACCGCCGCCACATCGCCTGGATCGGCACCCGTCTACCGCCGACGGCGCCGCTCGACGCGGCGGGGAGCCATGATCGGCATGGCCATGCTCGGGCTGCTCGTCCTGAGCGCTCCCTCGGCACTCGCGGCACCTGGCCCGCGTGGCGAGACCGCGCTCGGCGGGAGCGACGCACGGGTCCGTGCCGAACTGTTGGTCGACGCGGCCCGGGTTGCCCCGGGCGACTCCGTTCGGATCGGCGTGCTGCTGGAACTCGAGCCGGGCTGGCACGTGTACTGGAAGCATCCCGGCGACTCCGGTGCGGCCACCGAGCTGACGTGGCGCGCGCCCGGGAGCGAGATCGGCCCCATTCGGTGGCCGGCTCCTCGAGTGTTCCGTGAGGCCGAAGGGCTGTTGACGACCTTCGGGTACGAGGGCGACGTCTTGCTGGCCCAGCAGGCCGTCGTCGCGAAGGCCGCGACGGGTTCATGGAGCCTCGAGGTGGACGTCGACTTCGTCGCCTGTCTGATCGAGTGCATCCCCGGGCGCATCCAGCTCGCCAGCTCGATCCCGGTGGGAGAGACGCACGCTCCCGCGGCGCCTCCGATTCGCGATCGGTTCGAGCTGGCCGCTTCGCGTCTTCCTCGAACGCCCGAGGCGCTCGGAGCATCCGTCGTAGCGCGCGCCTCTCGGGATGCGGCCTCGGCGGGGGACGACTTCGCGCTCGTTCTGGAGATCACTTCGTGCCACGAGCGAGGTCGGGACTGCCGTCCTTGGACGCTCGACGCCACCGATGCGAGTGACGCCTTCATCCCGGAGCGGTCCGACCTGCGCCTCTCCGCACTCGGCCTCTCGCATGCACCGACCGCTGCAACCGACTCGGGGCGCGGCTTCTCCCTCGTCCTGAGCGCGCATGCCTTCGAGAACGAGTCGCAACTCGCAGGGCAGCGCCTGCGCGGTGTGGTTCCGCTCGCGCGAGCCGACGGCCCGGCGCACCTCGTAGTGGACGTGCCGATCGCCGTGGATCCGAAGGGCGGTTCTTCGGCCGCCTTCGAAGTGATCGCCGCCCTCCCCTCGGCCCCCGACGACGAGGAGCGTGCGGGTTCGTCGGGCGCGAGGCCGGCCACCCCCACGCTCGCCCTCGCCCTGATGCTCGCGCTCCTCGGAGGGCTGATCCTCAACCTCATGCCATGCGTGCTTCCGGTCCTCGCGATCAAGATCTTCGCGATCACCGACCTCGCCCAGGCCGAGCGCGAGCAGGTCGTACGGCACGGCCTGGCCTATCTCGCGGGCGTGGTGGCTTCGATGTGGGCGCTCGCCGCCGTCGTCGTCGCACTGCGCGCCGCGGGCTCCGCGGTCGGCTGGGGATTCCAGCTTCAGGACCCGATCTTCCTGGCTGCGATCTGCACGATCCTGGTCGTGTTCGCGCTGAACCTCTTCGGTGCGTTCGAGATCACGCTCCAACCCTCGGGTCCCGACCTCGGACACTCGGCCGGCCCCTCCCACCCGTCGCGCAGCTTCTTCGAGGGCACGCTCGCCGTCGCGCTGGCGACGCCGTGCACGGCACCCTTCCTCGGGACGGCCGTCGGGTTCGCCTTTGCGAGCTCTGGCCTGGTGATCTTCGGCGTGTTCACCGCCATCGGCGTCGGGCTCGCTGCTCCCTTCGTGCTCGTGGCCCTCGTCCCCGGCTGGGCGCGGTTCGTCCCGCGCCCCGGCCCCTGGATGCTGCGCGTTCGACAGGCTCTCGCCTTTGCGCTGCTGGCGACCGTGGTCTGGCTGGCGTGGGTCGCAGGGCGCGCACTTGGCGTCGACGCGCAGTCGCTGCTCATCGCGTACCTCCTCGTCGTCGCGCTCCTCGTTTGGGCCCTCGGACTCGCCCAGGCGACGGCGCGCACCGGGCTCGCACGAGGGCTGACCGCCGTGACCCTCGCCTTCGTCGTCGGCGCCCTCGCGGTTGCGCCCTCCGATCCCCCGCCCGGCGGCGACACGCCCGGGGTCCTCGCCACTTCGCCCGACGGCATCCCGTGGAAGGCCTTCGATCCCACTGCGGTGGCTCGCGAGCGAGCCGCCGGTCGCCCCGTCTTCGTCGAGTTCACGGCCGACTGGTGCATCACCTGCAAGGTGAACGAAGCCGTGGTGCTCTCGCAGGGCGCCGTGCGCGACGAGCTCGAGAAGTGGGGCTATGCGTCGTTCAAGGCCGACTGGACGACACGGGACGACGCGATCACCCTCGAGCTCGCAGAGTGGGGCCGCGCGGGCGTCCCGATGTACGTCGTCTACCCCGCCGACCCCGACAGGGCGCCGGAGCTCCTCCCCGAGCTGCTCACCCTCGACGCGACGCTCGAGGTACTTCGCGAAGCGGGCCGCAGCCGGGGTGTCTGAACGCCCGCGACCGGACCTATGCTCCGGAAGCACCGATTGAAGGAAGACGCGACATGAACTCCAAGAAGCTATGGAACGGGATCGGTGTGGCCGCGCCCGTCATCGCCATCGGCTGCGCCATGCTGTGGTTCAGCCAGGCCCGGGCCGTGGACCTCCCCGAGAACCGGACGCTCTTCGTGGGCGTCTGGCTCGGCGCCGCAGCTCTCGGCATGGCAGCACTGGTGAAGGCGGGGTGGATCGGCCGCATCGCGGCGCTCCCGGGCATCGCCGTGGGCCTGTTCCTGCCCTTCACCGTCAGCATCAGCGAGCAGATCCTGCCGCCGAACGCGATTCAGGTGGGCGACAAGGTTCCAGCCTTCAGCGCACCGGACGAGCGAGGAGAGATCTTCGACTCGGCGGTCCTGCTCGGCAAACCCGTCCTCATCAAGTTCTTCCGAGCCCACTGGTGACCCTACTGTGTCGCCGAGTTGCGGCGATGGGAAGAACTCCGGGCCGAGTTCGACGAACGGGGCGTGCAGGTGCTCACGGTCAGCACCGACCGTCCCGAGGAAATCCGAGAGGGCCGACGCGTCCACGGACTGCAGGCGATCATGCTCTCGGACCGTACGCTCGCGGTGACCGACGCGTTCGGGCTGCGCAATCAGGGCGCTCACTCGGGCAACCCCAGGGACGAGATCGAGGCGCTGCCGGTGCCGACCTCCTTGCTCGTGGGCGCCGACGGCACCGTGCTGTGGATGGACGTCTCCGACAACTATCAGCGGCGCACGGATCCCCAGGTCGTGCTTGCGGCACTCGAGGAGCACCTCGACTGAGGAGTCGTCGATGTTGAAGAAGGCACTGCGCGTCGGCGGCGGCCTCGCCGCCCTGCTCGTCCTGCTCATCGCAGGACTGCTCCTGGGCGCACGTTTCGCGGACGGGCCGCTGGCCATCGTGGCGGGTGGGCCCTTCCGGACGGGTGAACTCGTCAGTGGACCGGAGCCCGATTGGTCCTTCGTCCACGACCTGCAGGAGGTCGAGTTCCAGCTGCTCGACCCGGCGCGCTCGCGGACCACATGGATCCTCGAACACGAGGGCAAGGCCTACATCCCGTCGGGCTACATGACGACCTGGTGGGGCAAGATCTGGAAGCAGTGGCCCCACGAGGCCGAGAAGGACCCGCGCATCCTCCTCCGGATCGGTGACGCGCTCTACGAACGCGAGCTCGTCCGTGTCGAAGGGGGACCCGTGGTCGCACCGCTCCTCGCGGAACTCAGCCGCAAGTATGTGGGCGGCTCGGAGATTCCGCCGGAGGCGGTGTCCTCGGGCTACCTCTGGCTCTACGAGCTGGCCCCTCGCAGTTGAACGCGTCGCCCCGCGAGGACGCGAACCTTCCCATCGACCGGCCGTTCTGGGCCCAGAGCACCCAACAGGAGTCCGACCCATGCTGACCCTTCACTTCGCACCCAACTCGCGGGCCAGCCGCATCTACTGGCTGCTCAAGGAGCTCGACCTTCCCTTCGAGCTGAACCGCATGGACTTCCACCCCAAGGACCTGAAGTCCGACGCACACCGCGCGCGCCACCCGCTCGGCCGGGTGCCGGTGCTCGACGACGGCGACGTGCGGATCTTCGAGTCCGGCGCCATCGTCGAGTACATCCTCGCGCGACACGCCCCGGGCCGGCTCAAGCCCGCCACCGACAGCCCGGACTTCCCGGCCTATCTGCAGTGGTTCCACTACTGCGAGGGCATGGTGATGCCTCCGATCAACACGATCGTCGTCCATACGATCCTGCTGCCGCCGGACCGGCGCGACCCGACGGCCCTCGAGCAGGCCAAGCGGCTCCTCGCGAAGGCGCTGGGGCCCGTGGAGGAGGCCCTCGAAGGCAAGGAGTACCTCGCCGGCGAGTTCTCTGCCGCGGACTGCATGCTCGGCCACTCCTGCATCATGGCCAACCGCCTCGGCCTGGTGACCGACGAGATGCCGAACCTGAAGGCCTACACCGAAAGGCTGCTTGCCCGACCCGCCTGCGCCGAGGCGTTCGCGGCGTGACGAGGCAGCGACCAGAGCGCGCGCAGGCTGCGTTCGCGGAGCTCGGGGACCGTCAGGAGACGGGTCGCGCGAACGCGAGGACCTCGCAGCGGCCGAGCGTGAACGCACGCGAGCCCGACGGGCGGAAGACGAGCGTTGCATTGCCGGACTCCGCGACGGGTCGGCACACGTCGTCGTTGGCCACCATCGCCACGATGTCGTGGGTGCCCGCGAAGCCGACGCGAGTCGCAACCGCGAAGCGACCCCGAAGCAGGAACACCTCGTCGTCCTGGTACTCGATCTCCCAGCGGGCGGCGCTCGACGGTGCCATCTCTCCCTCGACGCGGGAGCGTCGCCAGCGATGGAGGTTGCCGACTCCCGCGGGATCGCAGACGACATCGCCGGGGCTGCGGAATCGACCCCACATGCCACCGGGCGAGTAGGTGATCGGAGCCTCGGGCGCGAGAATGGAGCGGCACTCCTGCGTGGCCGGGAACAGGAAGCGCCACTCTCCCGACGCCGCCACGAAGCTCGCGTCGATGAAGCCGCCGCGTTGGGTCGAACTCGCGACGTAGCTCGATCGGGTCGTGGCGCACGCGACGAGCCCGAGTGCCAGGGCGAAGACGAAGGTCGATCTGAGCATCCCAACTCCTCTTGGCGGCCGTTCGAAGCCTCGCAACGGATGGCGAGGGGTTAGCCGAAGCGACGGCCCGGGTCGATGCCGGCAGCTGCATGGGCCCGGGGACCGGCCGGCCTCCCAGCATGGCTTCCGATATCGTCGCCGCGTGAGCGCTGAGGGCCATACGAACCCGCGACGGATCGCGCTCGCCGCACTCGGGTTCGCCGCGCTCGCGCTTGCGGCGTTCCTGCTGATCGCGCCGTCACCCACCGAGGTCGAGGGAGGCCCGGGCTTCTTCGACGCGGATGGCAGCCGTCTGCTCCACGCCAACGTCTGGATCGGTCTCTGGTGGGCTGCTGCCGCGAACCTGCTGCTCTGCGTCTTGCTGGCGGCGAGCGCGCGCTGGTGGGCGACCCCCGCACCAGCCGGTGTCCTGGTGAAGAGAGGCCTTTCGCCTCTGCTGGTGGCCGCGACGTTGTCTGCAGGCATCGCCGGCGTCGGAATGCGCCTGCCGCTCGCGACCAAGAGCCTGTGGTGGGACGAGGCCTGGACGATCCGCCAGGTGGTGGTGGGCCGGTACCGCGGCGCCGAGGGGACCGCGAATGCCGAGGACTTCCACGAAGGCAGCCTCGTGCGCGCGCTCTGGTACGCCCGCAAGCCCACCAATCACGCGCTCTACAGCGTGGCGGCCTGGACCACGACCGAGGCCTGGCGCGCGCTGAATCCCGGCCCACCGCACCGGTTCTCCGAGGTCGCGTTTCGCACCCCCGCCCTGCTTGCCGCGATGCTCTCGATCATCGGCATCGCCCTCCTGTGCGCCGAACTCGGATTCCCGCATGCTGGCCCGCTGGCCGCGTGGCTATTCGCGCTCCACCCATGGGCGATCCGCTACGGCGCCGAGGGCCGCGGCTACGGGTTCGTGATGCTCTTCACCGTAGTCGGCGTCTGGGCCCTCGCACGATTCCTGCGCGGGGAGCGCTGGCGCGACCTGCTGCTCTACGCGGCGAGCCAGGTCTTCCTGCTCTGGACGTGGTCGTACGCGGCCTTCGTGACGGCGGGGCTGGGCGCGAGCGCAGCGCTCTTCGCGCTGCGATCGTCGCGAGACCGCGCCGAACGCACGCGGCTGCTGGCGCGACTGGTCGTCGCCCACGTGCTCGCAGGCATGGGCTTCGTCCTGGTGTTCGCCCCCAACCTGACCATGATCGGCACGTGGGGGGTGTACACGGGAGAGGTGTTCCCACAGCTGGCGCGCCTGGGCTCCGGCCTCACCACGGGCATGCTCTTCGGCAGCGCGGCCGAGGCGCCGGACCTGCCAGACCTCGCGCAGCGCCTCACGACCTCGACCTGGGTGGCGGCGTTCACGCTTGGGGCCATTCCCCTCGCGCTGTTCTTCGGGTTGCGTGCCATCGCGCGGCACGGCGCCACGTCGCGGGCCATCGTGTCCGGATGGCTCGCGGCCGCCGTCCTCGCATTGCTGGTCACGCACCTGACCGGCCGCCACTTCTACCCGCGATTCCTGATCTTCATGCTGCCCCTGGTGGTGATCCTGGCGGCCGTCGCCCTCGAGCGGCTGATGAGCGCTCTCGCGCGCCGCTGGCCGGGCGCGCGCGGACGAACGGCCGCAGGCGCCGCCTTGGCCGCGACGCTGGTCGCCTGGCTAGGGATCACAGAACCCCAACTCGCCATGCTTCTGACGCGGCCCTACGCACCGCTGCGCGACGTGGATCAGACGCTTCGGCGCGAGCCAGACGCCCTGGTCGCCGGACTCGGCTTCGGCGCAGGCGTCATGCGCGTCTATCACCCTACCCTCTACTACGCGGACTCGACCGAGGACATCGAGCGCCTCTGCCAGGACGCCGTGTCCCAGGGGCGCCCGCTGCTGGTCTTCTCGGGCTACCGCGTCCACAACAGCGAACGCGCGGATGCCATCGCGTTGCTGGAAGACGAGACCCGCTTCGAACCGGTCGCCGACCACCGCGGCATCGAGCCGCAGTTCCAGTTCCGCGTGTTCCGCAAGGTCGCCTGCTCGCCGCAGTAGCAACCGGTGGCGGCACCCGTAGGGTCGGATCGATCCCTGCGGGCCCCGAGGCCCGTCCGCTCAGCCCTGCTCCTGCGCGAGCCAGGCCATCACCTTGCCGGCCGCGGCCTCCGAGGCCTGGCGGATCGCCTCCGCCTCCGGGCCGGTCGGGTCGGCGGCGCGCGCCGGCGTGAAGCCGTCGAGACGAGACGCGTGCAGCCAGTCCATCAGTTCGGGATCCGCTGCCCACTTCGCCTGGTTCGCGCCGTTCTGGAGCGTCGTCCGCAAGAAGTCGAGGTGGGTGTTCGGGTGCGGAACCGGCGTGCACAGGTCGTTCTTGTGCGCCTCGTCGTCGTAGGAGAACTCGACGTGCGAGATGAAGGCCGCACTGAAGACCTGCTGGCAGACGCGCACGGCCTGCAGCGTGAGGTGGTCGCCGTCGAAGACCGGCTTCGCCGGCCGCTCGGCGAGGCCGTCGGCCGTACAGTCGACGAAGAGCGTACCCGGCGGCACTTCGCGCGAGCCCTGCTCCAGTTCCAGGCGCCCCTCCTCGATGCGCTTCACGCGGCCCATGCGAACGACGTCGCGGATCCGGCGCAACTGTTCGAGTTCGAGCCCGGTCACCGTCGCGCAGCGGTACATCAGAGGCCTCACCGAGCGGTCGATGCGGAGCAGCAGCCCCTCCTCGTCGAGCCGCTCGAACATGTCGTCCATCGACTCCGCCGCGGCGATCACCTGGAGCTGGCGACCGAACGAGCGCGCGAGCACGTCGTCGGCCCCCTTGCCCGGCTGGATCTGGGCGCGATCCAGGATCCACGAGTCGCGCGGCATCACCCAGGTGACCGCGTCCGGATCGACACCGTTGCGCAGCAGGAACAAGCAGGCATCCATCCCCGTCTTGCCCGCGCCGATGACGGCGTAGCGCTCGAAATCGGCTCCTACCTGCGGGAGCGCGTTGAGCGGCACGCAGGTCTCGCCCTCCGCGACCTGGTACGCGGGCGGCGTCACCTGAGGCACGCGCACGTTCATGTAGGTCGCATCCACGACCTTCCGGCACCGGACTTCGTACTCCTCGTCGCCGATCCGCGAGCGGAAGCGGCGGTCGCCGGTGTACTCGCACATCGGAAAGTACTGCACGCGTCCCGACGCCAGGAACTGCTGCTGCATGACCTGGTCGAAGTACGCGCAGACCTCGCCACTCGTCGCGAGTTCGTGGAGCCCCTGGTTCCAGCCGGTCGCGTCGATCGCGTCACTACCGAGCTTGCGCGAGTTCACGCCGTAGAACGCGGACGGCTGGTGCAGGCGGACGAAGGGGTACGCGTCGTTCCAGTGCCCGCCGGGCTGATGGTGGCGGTCGACGAGCACGGCGGTCGCATCGCTCTCGGTCATCAGCACGTCGGTGAACGCCATCCCCATGGCGCCCGCTCCGACGACGAGGTAGTCGGTCTCCAAGACGGTCGTCAACGCGTTTCTCCTGTTCGGGCTCCAGGCGCGCCCTGCGGCACTCCGGGACTCATGTCGTGTCCCTGGTTCGGCCAGTAGACGTAGCACGCCCATGGTCTGCGCCCTCGACCCTGGCGCACCCGACGCGAGACGTCAGAATCCGTTCCGGCAGCGCTTCCTCAACTGCTGACCGCCACCCGGAGGATCCCCGTGAGCCCGCTCGACTTTGAGATCATCGCGGCAGAGCCCTGTCCGCTCGGCATGATCATGCTGCGCCAGCGCGAGATCGCGACCGAGCCCGAGGAAGCGATCGTGGAGATCGCGCTCGATCATCAGTTCTTGATGAGCAGCCGCAACACCTTCTCCGAGCGAGCGCTCTCGAGCCTGGCGATCGACTGGCACGGAGGGCAAGACCTCCGCGTGCTCGTCGGCGGGCTCGGCCTCGGCTATACGGCCCACGAGGCGCTGGCCTCGGACCGGGTCGGTCGCGTCGAGGTGGTCGAACTGGCAGAGCCGGTGATCGCCTGGATGCGCGACGGTCTGATGCCGCTGTCGCCGGAGATCTGCCGGGCGTCCACCCCCGGCGGACGGCTTCGCATCCGCCAGGGCGACGTCTACGCAGAGCTTCGGAACGCGCCACAGGCCAGGCACGACCTGATCCTGATCGACGTCGACCACGCCCCGGACGAGGCCCTCGGAGCACCGAACGACGCCTTTCACAGCGAAGCGGGGGTGGCGCAGGCGCGCGAGCAACTCGCCGAGGGCGGCGTGCTCGGAGTCTGGTCCTACCACGCGTGCGAGCCGTTCGTCGCGGCGCTGCGCTCGGTCTTTGCAGAGGTCGAGGCCCGCCCTCTCGCGTTCTTCAACCCGGTGAGCGAATCCCAGGAGACCAACTGGGTCTTCCTCGCCCGCGGCTGAGCGGCGCGCCACTCCCGGCGAGTCCGCGTTGCGCTCTGCGCCTGCGCGAGTTCGCCAGGCCTAGCATCCGGTTCGTGACGATCGGCGACTCCGAATGGGGCGTTGCGCCTCATACTTGCGTAGGCCGGAACGATTGCCGATAGACGGGTGGCGGGAGGATCATCGCCTTGGCCGAAGCACAGCAGGTTCCCCACGCCGGGGAAGACGAGAGGGACGCCGAAGCGGCAGAGGAGGCCGCGCTCGCGGAGGTCGAGCAGCGGCCGCCCATCGCAGACGCCGAGGAGCCGCCCGAGCTGCCCTCCCGGTTGACCGAGCACGACCTCGCGCAGATCAACAGCAACCGCGGGCTGGTTCAGCTTCTCCGCCAGAAGGGCTTCGGTACCAAGAAGGCGCTGTACACGCTCCGGTACGAGGCGGAACTCGAGAGGCTCCAGGTCGAACTGGTGAGGCTCCAGCGGACCATCCAGCTCGAGGGGCGCCGCGTGGCGATCATCTTCGAGGGGCGAGACGCCGCTGGCAAAGGTGGGACGATCCGCCGCTTCATCGAACACCTGAACCCTCGCACCGCGCGCGTCATCGCCTTGCCGAAACCCACCGAGGTGCAGCAGGGGCAGTGGTACTTCCAGCGCTACATCTCGGCCCTGCCGAATCCCGGCGAGATCTGCTTCTTCGACCGATCCTGGTACAACCGCGCCGTGGTGGAGCCCGTGATGGGATTCTGCAACGACTCGCAGTACAGCCAGTTCCTGCAGCAGGTTCCCGAGTTCGAGCACATGCTCTACGAGGACGGGGTCGAGCTGATCAAGTTCTGGTTCTCGATCTCCAAGGAGGAGCAGGCCAAACGCTTCGAGTCGCGGCGGCACAACCCGCTCAAGCAGTGGAAGATCAGCCCCGTGGACGAGAAGGCCCAGGAGCACTGGGACCTCTACACGCACTACAAGCAGGAGATGTTCAGCCGCACGCATACCACCTTCAGCCCGTGGATCATGGTGCGCGCGAACAGCAAGAAGAAGGCCCGCCTCGAGAGCATGCGCTACGTGCTCAGCCTTCTTCCCTACGAGTCGAAGGGCGAGGCGGCCACATCGCTCCATCCCGATCCCGACATCGTGCGGCGCTTCCACCGCTCGTCGAAGCAGATCGACTAGCTCCGATCGCGCCCTCGCGTGCGTCCGCGGGCGCCAGGCCGATTCAGCCGTCCGAGCCCGGCTCGCTCGTGATGCCGCCGGTGATGACGAGGGCGAGCTCTCGTGCGTACTCGGCGGGGGGGACCCCGCCGCGGAGCAGGCGTCCGCCATGCACGGCCGCGAAGACGAGATCCATGAGCAGCTCGGCACGGCGCATGAGCGCCTCGCGCGGCCAGCCGCCGCCCGTGGCCTCGTCGATGAGCCCCGCTGCGAACTCGAGGCGGGCGGTCGTGGTGGCATCGAGCGTTTCGTCGTCGACCTCGTCGAGCACCTGCGCGATCTGCTCGTCCCCGTTCACGAACGCGGCGAGCAGCGGCATGCGCTGACTGAGTTCGACGCTGAGCACGATCAGGTCGTACAACCGCTCCTTGGGCGGACGTGCGGGGTCGAATACCGGCGCCATCTCCTCGAGGTACTGCTGCTTCTGAAGGGCGATCGCGTGCACGAAGAGCTCGGCCTTGTTCTGGTAGTAGAGGTAGACCGTGCCCTTGGCCACACCGGCCGCAGCCGCCACGTCGTCGACCGTCGTCTTCTTGTAGCCGTAGGCGATGAACAGCTCGGTCGCCGCGCGTAGGATCGCCTCGCGCCTGCGTGCCTGGCGGGGGTCCGTGTCGGGGTAGAGGAAGGCCTCGAGCTGGGGGCCCACCGCTTCGAGCCCCGCGTTCCGGTCGGTCGGAGCGGGCACTAGCGGAGCACCACGGGGAGCGCCGCGTGCCGATGCCAGCCCGGCACGGGCACGATCTCGAGCGCATCCGGCGACACCGCGAGCCGCAGCTCCGGGTTTCGCTCGAAGAGGTTGCGCAGCGCCACGCGCGTCTCCATGCGGGCGAGCTGTGCGCCCAGGCAGAAGTGCTCGCCGAATCCGAAGCCCAGGTGCGGGTTGGGCGAACGCGTGATGTCGATCTCGTCCGGGTTCTCGAAGACCCGCGGGTCTTGGTTCGCGGCGCCGAGCAGCGGCATCACGCCCGACCCCTTCGGGATCGTCACGCCATGGAGCGTCACGTCCTCCTTGGCCCACTGCATCTTGGTGCCATGTACGGGTCCGCGATGGCGCAACAGCTCCTCGACTGCCCCGTCCCAGAGCGCGGGCTCCTTGCGGAGCTGCTCGAGCACCTCCGGATGTTCGACGAGCGCGCGCACCGAGTTTCCGATCAGGTGCATCGTCGTCTCGTAGCCGGCGACCACGAGCAGGAAGACCATGCCCACGAGTTCGTCTTCGCTGAGTCGATCGCCCTCGTGCTCGGCCTCGATGAGCGCGGTCAGGATGTCGTCGCCCGGCGTCTTGCGCTTGCGGTCGACCATCTCGCGCACCAGCCGGGTGGCGCGCCGTAGGTCCCAGAGCAGCGTCCGTACGACGCCCAGGCCCGTGAAACCCTCGGTGAGCACGCGCAGGCAGTGCGTGAACGGCTGCATGTCGGCCTTCGTCATGCCGAGCATCTCGGCGATCACCCGCGTCGGGATCTGGCGGCCGTAGGCCTCCAGCAGGTCGACTTCGCGCTGGGGCTCGAGTTGGTCGAGCAGGTCGTGGGAAAGCGATTCGACGCGCGCCTCGAGCAGCCCCACCGCACGCCTCGTGAAGGCCTTGTTCACGAGATTTCGCAGCCTTCGATGCTCCGGGTCGTCCTGCTGGATCATGCTGCCCGCGAGCAGGGCGATGCTCTTCGGAAGCGGGAACGGAAGCGGGCTCGTCTGCTTGCCTCGGCCGGTCGCTCGGCTGCGGTTGCGGCAGAAGCGCTCGTCGGTGAGCACCATCCGGCAATCGTCGTAGCGCGCCACCAGGTAGAGCTTGAACACGGTGATCTTGCCTACCGCCACCGGCGCCTCTTCGAGCATCCAGCGGTACCACGCGTACTTGTGCTCGGAGAACCCCGGGCTGCTCAGATGGATGGGCTTGCTCGCGTCGAATGAGGGCTGAATGGCGACGGCGGACATGAGAAGGCTCCTTCCGACCGGAATGACTAGATTATCCGAATCAGTCATTCGGTCAACCCTTCGGAACCGAGGGACCGCCTGGATCGGGCGCAGATCAGGCGGCGAGCTGGAGCAGCCCTGCGCCCACATGGAACAGCGCCTCGAGCGCGTCGACGACGAAGATCGTCAGCATGGGGCCGGACAGAACCGGCCAGTAGGCCTCCCCCTGGCGCTCTCCGTTCAACAGCACCGGCACGTTGAAGTAGAACTGCGAGAAGTGGGCCGCAGCGAGAATGAACAGCACGATCGCGCGTTCGGCGGGCTCGGCGAAGAGCGCGCTACCGCTCACCGCGAGGGCGAGGAGCACCAGCGACATCAGCGCGAAGGCGGCATTGAACCCGCCGAGGAATCGCACGCCCGCCGCATACGTCTCGAAGATCGGGGAGTCTCGTTGAGATCTCGCAACCATCACCCGGGCGGCGGCCTCGGACTTGAAGCTGAAGTACCGGAATCCCATCGCGAACCACACGAGGCTGGCGCCGAGCGCGACGACGTAGGCGATCTGGGCGATCACGAGAGGCCCTCCGGTGCTTCTCGGCCAGGCGGTTGCGGCAGGCCGGTCCTTGGAGCAATTTAGTTCAACATTGAATCATTTAGTTCACGGCTCAATCCATGTCAAACGCCCGACCGCCTCGAGTCTTCCACCTGCTGCATCTCGCGCACGGCGCGCTGTTCCGCGCGATCGACCGACGACTGCGCGACGCCGAGGGGATTGCGACGGCCCACCAGGTCATCCTCTTCACACTCGCGGCCGAGGACGGCCTGCCGAGTTCGGAGATCGCCCGGCGCGCGGGTCACACCCGGTCGCGGCTGACCGGTCTCGTCGACAAGCTGGAAGCAGAAGGCCTCGTCGAGCGCCGGGTCTCCAACGTAGATGGCCGGGTGCATCTCCTGCATCTAACTCGGGCCGGGCGCGCGCTCGTCGCGCGAACCCGGTCTCAGACGAAGCATCTGAACGCGGCGCTGCTCGCGCCATTCGACGAGCGGGAACAGGAGACGATCCGCTCGTTCCTCGCGCACGTCCGGGCCGAAGCGGAGCAGATCTAGCCCCGGGCACCCGCAGAGGCGGTAGAGTCCAGCGCATGGGGCTCTCGCGCCGAGAGGTGCTCGCACTCGCTCTGGCCCTCCCGGGCTCGGCGCTACTCGGTTGCGATGGCGCGGATTCCTCGGACGGATGGAATCGTGGTCCGGTACGACACCTGCTCCCCACCGCGTCCGGCCGTTCTCTCCACCTGAAGCTCTCGTTGGTCGCACCCCTCTCCGCCCCCCCACGGCTGAGCGTCGGAGGGCAGACGCGGACCGGGGAGCGGCTGGACTCCGCCGGTCGATTCTGGGCCTTCCGAGTGGGTGGGCTCGCTCCAGATACCGAGTACCGGTTGGAGCTCGCGCACGGCCAGGAGCCGCTCTGCGATCCATGGCCGCTGCGCACCTTGCCGGCGCGCGACGCACAGCCCTCGCGGCTTCGTATCGCGTCGTTCACCTGTGCTGGCGGAGCCAATCTTCCGACGCCGCCGAGCGTGTTCCACGCGTTCAAGCCTGCTGCGTGGCGCCGACGCCTCTTCGACCTGATGCTCGCAGGAGAGCCCGACCTCGTGATCGCCAACGGCGACCACGTCTACTTCGACCTTCCTCAGATGGATGCCCTTCGGGACTCGACCCTGGGTCGACTCATCCTGCCCTTCGTCGACGGCGCAAAGGCACGGTTCGACCCGACACTGGCGGTGCTGGGGACGGCCAACGAGACCGCTCTCACGATGGTGGGCGACGACCAGATCGCAAGCATCTATGGCGTGCGTTTCCGATCCACACCGATCTTCTTCGTCACCGACGATCACGACTACTTCGTGAACGACGATGCCACCCTGGAGGGCACCACCCTGCCCCCCTCCCCATTCCACGCCGCGCTGCGCGACACCCTCCAGCGCCTCTACTTTCCCGAGTTCATCGCGGACGATCTGCCGACCACGCTGCCCGGACGCCTCGACGGCGGGCGCGCAGCGCTCTCCACCCACTTCGGCGAGATCCGCTACGGCGATCTCTTCGAGGGGCTCCTCTACGACTGCGGCGGGTTCCTGAGCCTCGGCGCCGAAGCGCGCCTGGTCCCCCGCTCGGTGGAGGCCTGGCTGCTCGACCGGACCCGCAACGAAGACACCTTGCACCTCGCGCACATCCCGTCCCACCCCATGGGCTGGACGGCCGGTAAGTGGCGCGAGTGGTACCCGGACCAGCTCGACAGCACGGGCGCCGCCGTCGCTCCGGTCCTGCAAGACGAGGCCGGCGGAAAGTACCTTTGGCAGCAGGGTTGGTGGCGGCAACACCAGGCGCTGCTCGAGGCGCTCGCCTCCCAGAGCCGCCGCAAGGCGCTCGTCGTTTCCGGCGACCTGCACGCCCTGGGCGCCGCGCGAATCGATCGGAGCGGCGGACTCGATCTCGAGGCCAATCCGGTGCACGCGATCCTCTCCGGCCCGGTGGGCGTCGGCGACGTCGGGTGGCCGTCACGAGCCCGGGGCGTGAGCGCTCGCACACCAGACGCCATCGGCGCGGAGTCGTTGCTCGACCTCGAAGAGCGCAACGGTTTCACCGTGATGGACTTCGACCGCGGCAGCGCAACGGTCCGCATCTTCGGATGCCCACCGGACTACACGGCGCCCGCGAACCTCACCGTCGCGCCGGCCTTCGAACTCGAGCTGGCCTGAGCGCCGGGCTCAGGCCTCGCGGCAGAAGTGAGCGATGCTGCTCGCGGTCTCGCGACTCACGTCGGGGCACGTCACGGCGAAGATCTCGGTCCCGTGGACGGTGCCCATCACCTGGCGACAGCGCGTGGGCACGCCGGCGCGCAGCAGCAGGCGGTAGAACTCGAGACCCTCGTCGCGAAGCGGGTCGCACTCGTTCACGCTGATGATCGTCAGTGGCAGCCCGGCGACGTCTTCCTCGGTGGCAAAGAGCGGCCAGGCCAAGGGGTTGCCCCGCTCGAGCTCCTCGATGCCGTAGGCCATGGCTCCGCGGTTGTTGTGCAGGTGAAGCAGGATGCCCTCGTTCTCGACGCTCGACGGCAGCCGCTCTTGCGGCCACTGGCCAGCGATGTAGGGACACAGCGCATACAGGCCTCGGATCAACCCCAGCTTGCCGTCGCGCTTCAGCTTCAAGCCCGTGGCGAGGGTGAGGTTCCCGCCCCCGCTCTCGCCGGCGACGATGATCCGCTCTGCATCGACCCCCAGCTCGCTCGCGTTCTTCGAGACCCACTCCACCCCGCTCACGCAGTCGTTCAGCCCCGCCGGAAACGGCAGCACCTCCGGCGCGGACGACGGCATGAGGCAGTTGCGGAAGTCGACCATCGCCACGGCGACGCCCTGCTGCGCGATGATGCGCCCCCACGCCCGATACATGCCGTCGAAGCAGGACATGACCTGCATGCCGCCGCCGTGGATGTAGTAGACGCACGGAAGCGGCTCGTCCGACTCCGGCCGGATGAGTTGGATCTTGACCGTGTTGCCGTCCGGCTCACTCGTGAACTCGCGCGTCGAGATTTCGAGGCCCGTCGAGGGTGCGATGTCCTCGTTGTCGACCAGGTCCATGAACTGCTCGAGCTGCGCGCGCGCGGCCAGGCCCTCCGGCGAGTTCGCTTCGGCGAGGAGCGCTTCGCGACTCGCGACGTCCGGCTGCGGCGCCGAGGGCATCATGCCCATGATCGTCTTGATGCGCGGGTCGATCCGGGGGTCGTCTGCGAGCTTGCTCATGGGGGTCTCCTGTCCGGCTTTGGGGCGGCACGCGTAGCGCAGGCAGCAATCGCTCGGATGCCTTCCAAGCGGGTGCCTATGGTACCGTGGGTTGCCGCCGTGACCTCCTGTGCGAGGACGTCGGCAGGAGACCCGCCGTGAGCGAGACCAAGGCGCCTTCGAAGCTCGCGACGGCAGCCGGCTGGGGACTGCTGGCGCTCGGCGTCGCCATCTTCGCGGTCCGGCTGCTGCACGCGGGCGCCTATGCCGCGCCGACCGGCGGCACCCTCCTCGGGGGCCTTGGTGCGATCGTGCTCGGCGGCGTGCTGCTCTGGCCCGCCGCGCCGCGGGTGCTGCGTTGGTTGGCCCTGGCGGCGAGTCCCGTGCTGTTCTTCTTCGGCCTCTACGTCACCATGGCCGAACTCGAAGAGACGATCTCGCTCTACGCGACCGATTCTGCGGGGCAGCCGGCCGACCTGCGACTCTGGATCGTCGATCGCGACGACGGCGCGTGGGTGGGGATGCCGCGCCAGAAGGCCGTCGAGCACGCCCTCGATGGCGCGCGACTCGAGATGCTCCGTGGGGGCGAGATGCGATGCGTGGTCCCGGCACTCCACGAGGACCGCCCGACCACGTCCGCGATCCACACGATGAAGGTCGAGAAGTACGCGGTGGCTCGCGCGGCCGCCGCCATCGGCCTGTATCCGCGCGAAGCGCGCGAGACCACGGTCGCCCTGCGGCTCGATCCGTGTCCGGACGAGGCCCTGCCGAGCCCCTAGCGCATCCGCACGGCACCTCAGCAAGCGCTTTGACGTTTGGCCTGGTGCGGCTCATGATCAGGCGGTGCTGACCCTCTACCTCCTCCTCGCGCTCGGCGTCTCGTTCATCTGTTCGCTGCTCGAGAGCGTGCTGCTGTCGACGACGCACAGCCACGCCCACCTGCTGGATCGCGACGGCGACCCGAGTGGCAAGCTGTGGCTCACGCTCAAGGACCACGACGCCGTCCGACCGCTCACGGCGATCCTGACGTTGAACACCATCGCGCACACGGTCGGGGCGCTGGGCGTCGGCGTGGAGGTCGCCGCCGCGTTTCCGGGCGAATACACCGTGGCGATTGCCTCGGCGGTGCTGACCATCGCCATCCTGCTCCTGTCCGAGATCCTGCCGAAGACGCTGGGAGCGGCCTACTGGAAGGAGATGGGCCCGCTCGCCGCGAAGTCGCTGACGCTGATGGTCTCGGTGATGCGGCCCCTGATCGCGTTGATCCTGTTCATGAAGAAGGCGCTGCCGATTGCCGAGACCGCGGTCATCACGCGCGACGAGCTGGCCGCGCTCGCAGACATCGGCGAAGCCGAGGGCGCAATCGCAGAACGCGAAGAGGCCGTCATCACCAACCTGCTGAACCTGGACAACCAGCAGGCGCGAGACATCATGACGCCGCGGGTCGTCATCTCGAGCTGGTCCGCCGACTACACCGTGCGGCAGGCCCTGGACGAAGCGCCGAACATGCCGTTCAGCCGGATTCCGCTCACCGGGGACTCGCTGGACGACCTGCGCGGATTCGTCCTGCGCCAGCGAGTCCTGTTGGCGGCTGCGCACGGCGAGTGGGAGCGTCCCCTCATCGACTTCGTCCAGGAGGCGCCCGTGGTGCCTTCGACGATGCGACTCGATCGGCTGTTTCGTGATCTCCTGGCCGACCAGTCACACGTCGCGTTCGTGGTGGACGAGTTCGGCGGGACAGCCGGCCTGGTGACGCTCGAGGACGTCATCGAGACGATTCTCGGAGCCGAGATCGTCGATGAGCACGACGAGGTCACCGACATGCGCGAACTCGCCCGCAAACAGGCCGAAGCGCGCTCGGAGACGGATCCCACGTAGCGCCGGGACGGTCAGCGCGCCGCCGTGCTCGCGGCCGGGCGCTACTCGCGGTTTTCGTTCCAGGCGGCCTCGCAGGTGGCCATGCCGTCTCTCGGCAGCGTGCCCACGAAGACCCACTGGAGCGGCACGGTCACGACACTCGCAGCCATGCGCACGACGGTGGCGAGCAGGTCCTGCGGGGCGACGCCGATGCCGAAGTCGTCGAATGAGCCGCTCACGCCGACGGCGGTCTGCAGGCTCAGCATCTGCGGCCGCTTCGGCCTCGGCACCAGCACGGCGTCGATCGTCTCCTTGCGGAAGTCGATCGTCGCCTCCCCCTGCACCACCATGGTGGTGGTGTCGAGCAGCAGCGCCTCGTGGCCCATGAGACCACGGTCGAGGTCGAATCGGACGACCAGGCAATTCAGCTTCGAACGCGAGCTCGAGTCGAGACGCGGCACCAGGAAGCTCAGCAGGTTCACGGCCCACAGGTCGAGGACGCCGGTCTCGATGTTCTCGGGTGCTCCGAAGAAGTCGAGACGGCCGCTCGAATGGGCGAGGATGGGCTCACCGATCGGGGCTCGACCGGCGATGTCGAGGTCGAGCGTGATCCAGCCCGACATCTCCGTATCGGGATCGATGCGCCGGGCGAGGATTCCGTAGTCGAGCTTCTCGGTCGCGGCGCGAATCCTCGCCTCGACCTCTCCCCCCAGGTAGGCGAGCCCCATGTCGAGGTGGAAGTCGCCCCCCGGCAGCGCGAGGTCGAGGGTCTCGACCTCGAAGTGCCCATCGTCGAGGCGAGCCTCGAGGACGCCGCGCCCGAGGACGTCGTCGCCCGACAGCACACGCTCGACGTTCAGCGAGAGGCTGCCATCCATCTCGCGGAGGCCTTCCGGGGTGAAGAAGTCGACCGCCTGCTCCTCACCGATGCGGGGCGCTTCGCTCGGCGTGTCTTCCGGCGCAGACTCCTGGCGCGGTGCAGCAGTGCCGACTGTATCGCTCGCCAACACATCATCGAGTTGGAGCAGTGGGGCCGTGAGATCGACGTCGAGCCGCAGTCGATCATCGGTGCGTCGCAGGATCGCCCCGCCACCGAGCCGGCTGTCTCCGAGGCGGACGTCGAGACCCGACAGCTCGGCGAGATCGGGTCGGTGGTCGAGCCGCCCGGCCAGGTGGTAGGGCCCGAGCGGAGGCAACTCGAAGCCGACGAGCGGACTGATGGCATCGAGGCGCTCGCCGTCGAGCGACAGGTCGAAGCGAAGCTCCGAGCCGATGGGTAGCGAGACCTGGGAGTCGAGGGCCAGGCTCGCACCCACGAACTCCACGCGCAGTGCGAGGGGAACCGGTCCCTTCCCACCCTGCAGCGCAGAAGGCTTGCCGAGGCTCAGGCCGAGTTCGATGGGCAGGCCCTTCAGGCTTCCCACGGCCTCGAGCGTGGCCGGCTCGTCGGTACCCGACGCGACGAGCTCGCCCCGTTCGAGCACGACCTCCATGGGCACGTCGCCGACGCCGACGAGCGTCGTGCGCGCGTCCAGCAGGCGTGCGCGCACGTCGAGCTTCGAGATCAGCTGGCCCAGCGTGGAGCCGTGGCCGACCAGCTCCACGTCCAGCTCCGAGACGGACGCGACGATGCCCTCGACCACACCGAGCCGCCCGAGCAGCCCCCCGACGTCGACGTCGCGCGCGCCGAGCTCGAAGGTGGCGTCGTGGGGCACCGCACGCAGGTCCGCGGAGATCACGCCGTCGACCGGCGTCCCTTCGACGACGAAGCCGAACGGCGAGCGCACCAACTGGTGGTCGCGGAAGGAGCCGGTGAGCTTCACGTCTTCGAGCTCGCTGGCACCCACGAGCAGCGAGCCCACACGCAGCGAGAGGTCGCCGTCCCCGAACGAGATGCCGCCGGGCACGATCGGCACGTCCACCTTGTACCCGCCCGCCTCGGTGTATGGGGCGGCCGCGGGCTCGTCGGCTTCGCTCTGAGCGTCGAGCAGCGGGTTCAGGTCGAGCGTCTCGATCTCGAAGTGGGCGCTGCGGAAGCGACCGGCCTCGCGCTCCTCCTGGGCGACGTCGCCGGTGAGCTTCATCTCCCCGAGCCGCAGCTCGTCGATGCGGAGCCGTGCCGCGCCGGGTTGGGTCTCGAGCGTGGCGCCCAGGCGGGCGCCCACGTCGCCAACGGGCAATGGCCCCGTCCAGGCTTCGAGGTCTGCAAGCCGCTCGGCGCTGCCGCGCAGCGAGAGGTTCGACCCCGGTTGGTCGGCGCCGTGGCCCTGGATCTCTCCCTCGAGGGCAAGCGACGCACCGGCGCCCGCAAGAGAGAGCTGGATCGGCAGCCTGCGCCCCACGAGCAGCTCCTCGACCGTCGCCGAGGCGAGCTCCACGCGGACGCTCTCGCCCAGCACGCTTCCCCCGGCGTCGAGTCGCAGGGGGCCACCCGCCTCGAAGCCGAGCTCGAGCTCGTCGACTCCGAATGGCACGGCGCCGTCTGCGCCGTAGGTGAGTGCCGCGCCCGAAGCGCGCAACGCCAACGACGTCGCGGTCAAGAACTCGAGCAGCCCGTCTCCCCGACCCTCGACCTCCAGCTCGAGCGTGTCGAACCCGCCGCGCACCTCGGCCTCGGGCGCGAAGAACGCCCCGAGCGGCTCGATGCGAAACTGCTTCGCACCGAGGACGAAGCGTGCCGCCGGAAGCCCGCCGACCTCTTCGATGCCGAGCGTGCCTTCCAGGGGAATCGAAGCGACGGACAGCCCAATGGGAAAGTCGAGGCTGCCGTCGACGACGGTGGCCGCAATGTGGACGTCTTCGATGACGAGATCGATTCCGGCGATGCGCTCGACGGAGACCTGCAGATCCGTCTCGAAGTCCTGGAGCAGCTTCACGGCCGCTGCAAAGGGGCCGGGCCCGTCAGAGGGCGGAGGTAGCGACTCACCCGGGTGCGCGTCCGCTTCGGGCTCGTCGTCGCCGGCGGCCTCTGCCGCTTCCGCACTCGCTTCGGCCAGGGCCAGCGCCGGCCCGAGGTCGACCTCGCCGAAGTCGAGCACGCCCCGAAGGCCCGGCCGCTCACCGCGCATCTCGATTTCGAGCCAACCGCGCAGCTCAGCCATGCGCGACGACCCCTGCAGGTCGCCCAGGTGCAGGCGGCCGCGCTCGAGGGTGAGCGCCGTCGAGAGCTCGATCCGGCTGCGGCCCGCCTCGCCGCGCAGAGACAGGGGCCAGGCCTCCCTTCGGTTCAGAAGGTCCTGCATCGACGCTCCCTCGATTTCGAGTGAGAGCGGAATCTCCTCGGCGCTCGCGCGCGCCGAGAGCACGACGCGGTCCTCCCAATCGAGCGAACCGCGCAGCTCATCCAGACGAACCCGGATGGGCTGGTCTCCACCGGCCCAGGCGATCTCGACGTTCGTGACGGAGAGTTCGCCGACGTCCACCGGCCAGATGCCGGCATCCGCCGACACCCCCGCGGCGTCGCGCTCGGGCCGCGGCGGCGGGTCGCCGACCTCGTCGGCTGGCGGGGCCGGTGACAGCCGGGCGGACACGCCGTCCACCCGTGCATGGACCACGTGGATCCGCCGACCCAGAAGCGCTGCGAGGCCGACCTGGAGATCCGTCTCCTTCACTTCCAGATCGCCGGGTCCGTCGGGACCTTTCGATTGGATGCGCAGACCCTCGACGCGGAGGCGCGGCTGGACGCCGATCCGGAGTCCGATCGCCTCGATCTCGACGTCGGCGCCCATGGCCTCGCCGAGGCGCGCGGCGATCGTCCCGCGGAAGGCACCCATGGGCACGGGCACGCCCACCACCAGTGCGATCCCGGTCGCGACGAGGACGAACGAGGCGGCACGCGCCACCCAGCGAAGAGCGCGCCGCAAGCGGCCAGGGGCTACCGGCGGGCCCGTCTCCTCCTTCACGCCGCCGACTATAGAACGGGTCGCCGCGCGGCGGTCGCGGAGGCTCCGCGTGGGCCGAGCAGCAGTCGGGTGGCGGACACCGCGTGACAACGCGGACCGGGTGCTTACGTTTGCGGGATGGCGAATGAACCGCATTGGGACGCAGTCGGTCCGCCGCCGCTCGCGCTGTTCGCGCAGGAGCAGCTCCGAGCGATCGGCGATCTCACCAACTTCCGCGCGCGCCGCAGACTGCTGCGCGACGCGCCCCGCGGCGACGGGCATCCCGTGTTGGTGATGCCGGGCTTCCTGGCCCCCGAGTTCTCGACCTCGCCCCTGCGCAACTTCCTGCGCGACCTCTGCTACGACGCGCGCAGTTCGCACCTCGGCGTGAACCTCGGGCCGACCCCGAAGGTCGTCGAAACGCTGCAGCACCGCCTCACGCACCTGGCCGAGCGCCACGACCGCAAGGTGAGTCTGGTGGGCTGGAGCCTCGGAGGCCTGTACGCACGCGAGCTGGCGAGGGCCCACCCATCGCTGGTCCGTCAGGTGATCACCATGGGATCACCGTTCGCGGACATCTCGGCGACACACGCCACGCGCTTCGTCCCGCTGCGACCCGAGGGCAAGCCCCTGCACGAAGCACACGACCTGCGGGCCGCCCTGCGCCGCCCGCTCGACGTACCCACCACCTCGATCTACAGCAAGACCGACGGCATCGTTCACTGGCAGAGCTGCCTGCAGGACGAAGGGCCACTGCGCGAGAACGTCGAGGTGCACTGCAGCCACACGGGCATGGGGTTTCACAGCGAGGTCTTCGAGATCGTCGCAGACCGGGTGGCCCTGCCCGAAGGCGCGTGGCAGCCGTATGCGCGGCGCGCCGAGGCGAGTTGAAGCGATGCGCCTTTTCGGCGACCGATGAGGGGAGTCGCGTAGGCGATGCCGCTTCTACCGCATACGGACGACCTGGCCGGCCTGCTCGTGCGGGTGGCCGACGTGGTTCGCCAACGCCCGCGCAACACGATCGACCGCCTCACAGCCTACGAGGGCCTCGAGATCGGGCAGCTCTTCCCCGCTCCGCCAGGTATCCCGGACGTCGAGGTCAGCCGACGATGGCGGCTGCCCGGGCTCGTCAGCGAGGACCTTGCGTTCAGCTCGCTGCACGACCCGCTCGAACCCGAATTCGCGCGCCACTACCACGCCCGCCGGCGCCGGATCCACCGCGTCACCGCCCGCCGGCTGCGCCCGGCCTCGGGCCGGGACCGACCGAAGCTGCTCTACATCCACGGCTACATGCAGCCCGAGACGCCCCTCGAGGAGTGGACGCTGCTGCTCGGCATGGCGCGCGCATTAGACGTGGAGATCGTGCAGCTGCAGCCGCCCTACCATGGCAGCCGCAAGCCGCGCGCTTCACGCCTGGATGGCGACCTCTACTGGACGGCCGACCTGGTTCGCAGCATGGAGTCCTTGCGTCAGACCCTGCTCGATGCGAGGACGCTACTCGGCTGGATGCAGGCCGACTCGGACCAGCCCGTCGGCATCGCCGGGCTTTCGCTCGGGGGCGCGCTGGCTGCGGCGCTCACCTGCCTCGAGCCGCGCTTCGCGTTCTCGGCCCCGTTCATCGCCCACATGGACCTGGGCGCGCTCGTGGCCGACGCGCCGGTCCTGCATGGCATGCGCACCGACCTCGCCCGCTTCGGGTGGCAGCCGAGCGACTTCGCCGCGTTCACCCAGCGCATCGGCTGGCCGCAGCTGCTGCCGCAGATCCCGCACGAACGCATCCAGCTGTTCGCGATGGACGACGATCGGTTCTTCCGGCCCGACACCGTGCGTGCGATGTGGAAGCGCTGGGGCGAGCCGCGCATCGCCTGGTACCCCGGCAGCCACATGGGCTTCGTACCGCACCTGGCCGACGCGATGGGCCGCATGCGCCGCCTCATCGACGCCGTCGCCAGCGGGTCCTGACGCGAGCGGCTCCGCGGCGCGCGCTTCGCCCGCGCGCGCAGAACACGACGAGTGCTGCGAGCCCCGCGCGTGCGACGCCCGCGGGCTCGGGCACGATTCGCGCGCCCGGTGTCACGAAGAACACCGGGCGGAAGGGAGGCGGTGTCTCGGTCGCCGCCAGCGCAGCGATCGAGATCGCCATGCCCTTCGCGACGGCGTCGTAGCTCACGAAGAACACATCGCTCGCACGCCCCGGCAGCAGCTCGCCTGCGAAGCGCATCCGGGCGATGTCGGTGACCGGTGAGAGCAGCGCCTGCGTGGCGTCTGCGTCGGGCCCCGGCACGAAGCCGGCGGCCACCGGTGCCACGGGCCCGCTGCCTGCACGCCCGCGCAGTAGCACGTAGAGGCCCGCGAGGCCGTCCGCGTCCGGGTCGAGCGTGGTCCGAAAGCGGATGCTCACATCGCTGGGGTCGACGCTTCCGTCGAGCAGCACCCCGTCCGCGGGGATCCCGGCGTCGAAGCCCAGGATCTCGACCTCGCCCGACACGCGGCTGATCGGGCGGGGCACGATGTCCACGAAGCGCTGGGTCTCGGGCTCGGCCCGCAGCCCGAGCGCCGACTCGGGGGAGCCGACGAGGGCGAGCGACAGACCGGCTGCCCGGAGAAGGGCCCACGGGGATGACGGGATCAAGCCACGAATTCGTCCCATGCCTGTTCGTGGCGCGAGACGGGCTCCCGTGTCACGTCAGCGCGACAGCGGGTTGCAGTCCTTGATGGTCACCTGGCCCTCGAGCAGGTTGCCCCGGGCGTACTCGTTGAAGTGGCAGGTGTTCGTGGCCGGGTCGTAGTTCTCGATCCAGAGGTTGTCGCCCTTCCAGGTGGCCGTGATGTGACGCTGGCCTTCGGGGACCCGGATCGTCATCACGCCTCCCCAGCGCTTCACGAAGACCTGCTGAAAGTGGAACCAGTAGGCCCCGCCGCCGATCGCGAGCAGAACGGCAGCAATGCCGATCGCCGCCTTCCAATGGCCCAGGTGCAGACCCAGCCCCAGGATCGCAAGGGCGACGAGCAGCACGACCGCAGCCCAATAGAGGTACGTGATCAAGAGACACCCTCCTTGTCGGTGAAGGGCGTGACTCTATCAGCTCGGGGCGGGCTCCCTTCTCACCCGAGGCCGGCTAGAGGGCGCAGGACGCCGCGCGGCTCGAGATGCCGATGGTGCGGCGCGCCTGACGGATGGCGTGGCGGTCGAAGCCGTTGGTGCAGTAGCCGATCGAGATGCCCGTCACCGGGTCGGCCCAGCCGATCTGCCCACCGGCTCCGCCGTGGCCGAACGCGAGCTCCGAGTTGGTGTGACCGAACCCGCGGTAGGTGCGGTCACGGTCGCCGGCGATCATCAGGCCGAGCCCCCGGTTCGCAGGTTTGCGGAACACGATGTCGGTGAACTCGGGGTTCCGGATCTCGCGCGCCATGGCGATCGTCTCGGGCTCCCAGATGGGAGCGCCGTCTGCAGTCCGACCGCCCGAGAGCAGCCCCTGGTAGAAGAGCGCGAGCGTGTGCGCATTGGTGAAGGCGCCACCGCCCGGGATGCCGGCACGCCGCACGTCCGCGCGGTTGAAGCGCATGACCGCCTCTTCGGTGACCTCGGTGACCGGCGGCTGGGGGATCCCCATCTCCTCGTAGTCCGCCGCGGTCAGCTCCTCGCCCCGATGCTCGATGTCGGCAGCGCGCCCATGCTCGGAATCGGGCAGCCCCACGAAGAGGTCGGGCAGGCCGAGCGGCAGGGCGATGCGCTGCCGCACGAAGTCGTGGTAGGTCGTACCCGAGCGCCGCTCGATGATCTCGGCGATCACGTACATGCTCGATGAGGGGTGGTAGATGAAGCGGCTTCCCGGCTCGAAGTTGAGCCGCCAGCGGGCGAAGTACTCGAGGCGCCGATCGCGATCGAGAAAGGCGGCCGGATCGAAGGGGGCCGTCGGGAAGCCCGCCGTGTGGGTGAAGAGCTGCTCGACGGTGACCGCGTCCTTGCCGTGGCTCCCGAACTCGGGAACGATCGCTGCGACCTGCTCGTCGATCGAGAGCTTGCCCTCCTGGATCAACAGCCAGGCGGCGGCCGACGTGATGGCCTTCGTGCACGAGAAGATGCAGTAGAGCGAGTCGTCGTCGGCTTCGCGCTCGACGCCACCGAGAGTGGCGCGGCCGAACGTCTGCATGCCGGCGATCTTGCCTTCGCGCGCGACGGCGATCTGCACCGACGGCAACGTGCCCTCGCGGACCTCCTTCTCCGCGCGCTCGAACAGCGCGCCGAGTGCGGAGGAGTCGATGCCGACGGCTTCGGGTGAGCTGGCCAGGAGGCTCGTGTCGATCATGGGGCCATGGTACCCCGTGCCCCGGGCGTGGCGCGATCAGTCCTCGCGCGCCCCTCGAACGAGGTTGTTCCTTCCCTCGGGCTCTCCCACCTTGGCGAAGCCGTCCCCGAAGGGCTCGTCCCGACGGCGCAGGGTCTCCCTCAGGCCCAGCTCCCGGATGTTGCGGCCGTAGTCGCGGACGGCACGGGCCCGATGGGCGCGTGCATCGTTCTCGCCCGCCAGGCGATGGAGGGTCTGTGCGCCCATGAGTTCGAGGGCGAGGTTGGTGATGCGCTTGTTCGCGGCGAGCAGGTCGGCATCGACCAGTGCCAGGCGGTCGGCCAGGCCCTCGACCTCGTCTTCGAGCACGTCGGCAGGGACGGCCTTCATCACGAGACCGAGCTTCTCGGCATCGGCGCCGGTCACCGAGTCTCCGGTGAGCTGCAGCCGTTTCGCCCACTGCGGACCGCAGTGGTACATCCAGAGGTTTCCGGGCTGCGCCCCCATCGAGCGCGCGGCGGGAAACCCGATGCGCGCGTCGTCGGCCGCGATCACCATGTCGCAGGCGAGCGCGACGTCGGTTCCACCCGCGAGGCAGTTGCCCTGCACCTGGGCGATCGAAGGCTTGTGCACCTGCATCAGCGTGCGGATGCGCCGATTGCTCTGCTCGATCATCCAGATGTCGTCGTCGTGCGACCGGCCCGTCCGATACCCCTCGCGCTTCTCGCGACCGATCGAGGTCAGGTCGTATCCGGAACAGAACGACTTGCCCTCGCCGCGCACGATCACGCAGTGGACGTTCTGGTCGTCGTCGGCTTCCCAGAGCGCGTGCTCGAGCTCTTCGAGCAGGCGCGAGGTCAATGCGTTGTGGGTCTTGGGCCGCGCGAAGGTGATGCGCGCACGGCCGTCTTCGACTTCGTACCGGATGTGCTGGTAGTCGGCGGTTTCCATGGGTCGTGCACTCCGTCTCGTCCGGTCAGGCCGGTCGGCGCTCGTTCAGCGCCGCAGTGTTGGCGTGCAGGATCTTCTGCTGCACGTCGACGGGGATCTCCGTGATCTCCTCGAAGATGTCGCGCGGGCGCTCGAGCCCCTCCATGTGCGGCCAGTCCGACCCCAGGATCACGCGGTCGGGCCCCATGAGGTCGACGATCTCGCCGATGTCGTCCTCCCAGAACGGGTTGACCCAGACGTGCTCGCGGAAGCTCTCCACGGGGTCCTCTGCGAAGTACCCACCCAGCCGCTCGTGGGTGCCGGCCAGCGTCTTGAGGAGCCCGCCGACGAAGTCGGCCCCGTTCTCCACCGAAGCGATCCGGAGATTCGGGAATCGCTCGAAGAGCTTGTCGAAGACCATGCTGGCGAGAAAGTCGTTGATGTTCCGCGCACGGTGGAAGTTGGCGATGGTCGGCCGAGGCAGCATCCCCAGGACGTCGAAACTCTTCTGGTCGTAGCCGTTGTTGTCGTGCCGGGTCGCGCCGATGTGGGTCACCACGGTGATCCCGGCCTCGTTGACGCGCGCCCAGAAGGGGTCGAAGTCGGTGTGGCCGGGGTTGCGTGGGCCGTTGCGCGTGAAGACGGCGCTCGGCCGCATGACCACGATGCGCGCGTCGCGCTCGAGCGCCCACTCGAGCTCGGCACAGGCCCAATCGACGTCGGCGAGCGAGATGTAGGGCGCCGTGAAGATGCGATCCTGATAGGTGATGCCCCAGTCCTCTTCGAGCCAGCGGTTGAACGCGGTGAAGGTCGTCCGAACCGCCTCGACGTCCTTCTTGAGGGGCTCCTCGTAGAGCACGCCCTGGGTCGGGAAGAGCCAGGCGGCCTCGAGCTGCTGCTCGTCCATCCGCGCGATCCGCGCATCGCGGTCCATGTACTCCGGCGGCATCGGCTCGAGTGCGGAGCGCACGAGCTCGGCGCTGGTCTTGTTCTCCGGGTTGCCGCGGAAGTACTGGCGCAGCACGCCCGGCTTCGAGATCGGGTTGAAGCTCGGGTTGCTGCCCCGGTCGATCCAGCCTCCGATCACGTGATACTTGCGGCCGTTCTCCAGCTCGATCCACTCGACGCAGCGCGAACGCATCCTCGGGGGCACGTGCCGGATGAAGGCATCGTGCGCCTCGTAGTAGTGGTTGTCGGCGTCGAAGATGGCGATCTGGTCATTCGTCACGGCGGTGCTCTCCCTCGCGCCCGGGTAATTAGTATCCTAGTTTATGGGATTCGCGAAACGCAACTGGTTGGAGGCATCCTCTCCACCGTCCGCCTCGATTCCCACGCAGCCAATCAGGAGTTCCCCATGCCCGACGCCTTCATCATCGACGCCTGCCGCACGCCCCGAGGCGTGGGCAAGCAAGGGAAGGGCGCGCTCGCGCACCTCCACCCCCAGCACCTGGGTTCCACCGTTCTCCGCGCGCTGCGGGATCGCAATGGGTTCGAAACCGCCGACGTCGACGACGTGGTCTGGGGCACGAGCTCCCAGGTCTGCGAGCAGTCGGGCGACCTGGGGCGTATGTCGGCACTGGATGCGGACTACGACGTCAAGGCCAGCGGCGTCACGCTCGACCGGTTCTGCGGGTCGGGCATCACCAGCGCCAACATCGCATCCACCGCGGTCATGGCGGGCATGGAAGACCTGGTGATCGCGGGCGGCACCGAGATGATGTCGCTGCCCAAGAAGGGCATGATGCCGATGGGCGCGGGAAACCCGCACCTTCAGCAGCTGCACCCCCAGTCTCACCAGGGCGTATGTGCAGACGCCATCGCCTCCCTGGAGGGGATCCCGCGCGAAGCTCTCGATGCGCTGGCCGCCGAGTCCCAGCGTCGGGCCGCCGTCGCGATCGAGGAAGGTCGCTTCGACCGGGCGCTGATTCCCGTTCACAACCCCGATGGCTCGCTGGCCCTCGATCGCGAGGAGTTCCCGCGTCCCGGCACCACGGCGGAGTCCCTCGCCAAGCTGCCGCCCAGCTTTCCGAAGGTCGCCGACTACCGGCACGAGGACTTCCCGACCTTCCGCGAGCTGATCAACCAGAAGTACACCGATCTCGAGATCGAGCACGTCCACCACGCGGGCAACTCGTCGGGCGTGGTCGATGGCTCCGCGGCGATCCTGTTCGCGAGCGAGCAGTACGCGAAGGATCACGGCCTGAAGCCGCGTGCACGCGTCGTGGCCACAGCCAACATGGGCGACTGCCCGACGTTGATGCTCAACGCCCCGGTGCCCGCGACCCGCAAGGTGCTCAAGCGCGCGGGCATGACCCTGGCCGACATCGACCTGTTCGAGGTGAACGAAGCGTTTGCCGTCGTAGCCGAGAAGTACCAGCGCGACCTCGAACTCGATCGCGACAAGGTCAACGTCAATGGCGGTGCCATGGCCTTGGGCCATCCGATCGGCGCCACCGGCGCCATCCTGATCGGTACGGTCCTCGACGAACTCGAGCGCCGGGACGAGCAGGTCGGCCTGATCACGATGTGTGCCGGCGGCGGCATGGCGCCCGCCATCATCATCGAGCGCGTCTAGCCCGATCGACGACGCAGCATCCCGTCGCCCCCGCGAGGCGACGAACCGAGGAGATCCATCCCGATGAGCGAATTTTCATCCATCGACGAGAGCGAGCTGCGTGCGCGCGTTCGCACGCTACTCGACGAGGTCCACCCCGAGAAGGTCGACTCGCAGACCTTCCGCGCCAAGCAGTACGAGCACGGGCTCGCGCTCGTGCAGTTCCCGGAGGGCTTCGGCGGGCTCGGTCTCTCACCGAAGATGAACTACGTCGTCCGCGACGAGATCCTCCAGCACTCGAAGATCTTCTACGACAACCCGCCGGCGAGCATCATCGGCATCGGCATGGGCATGCCGGTGGTGCTCACCTATGCGAGCGACGACCAAAAGCGCCGCTGGCTGCCGAAGATCTGGAGCGGCGAAGAGATCTGGTGCCAGATGTTCAGCGAGCCGAGCGCCGGATCGGACGTCGCGGGGCTCTCGACCCGCGCCGTGCAAGACGGCCAGGAATGGGTCGTGAACGGCCAGAAGGTCTGGACGACCGTCGCCCACCTCTCGAAGTGGGGCATGCTCGTAGCCCGCACCAACCCGGACGTGCCCAAGCACGACGGCCTGTCCTACTTCGTGGTCGACATGGAGAGCCCCGGTGTCGAGGTGCGCCCGCTGTACCAGATCACGGGCGAGGCCGAGTTCAACGAGGTCTTCTTCAACGACGTCCGCATCCCGGCCGAGAACATGCTCGGCAAGGAGGGTCAGGGCTGGCGCGCGGCGATCACGACGCTCATGAACGAGCGGGTGGCGATCGGCGGTGCCGGGTCCAAGAAGAAGGGGGGCGGCGCGATCTCGAAGCTCGTCGACCTGTGGAAGGAGCGCGACCCGGCGTCGGCGTCTCCTGCGCAGAACGCGATCCTGCGCGACCGCATGACCCACACCTGGATCGAACAGGAGCTGCTGCGCCTCACCAACGCGCGGGCCGCGGCCGCCGCGAAGTCGGGCAACCCGGGGCCCGAAGGGTCGGTGGGCAAGCTCTTCCAGGCCGAGAGCGCCAAGCGCATGTGGGAGCTCGCCATCGACGTGCTCGGCAACAAGGGGCTGGCCTTCGAAGAGGGCTACGAGCTGCGCCAGGTGGCGGGCATGTCCGAAGGCACCGAGGCATTCGCCAAGTACCAGTTCCTCCGATCGCGTGCGAACTCGATCGAGGGGGGCACGAGCGAGATCATGAAGAACATCCTCGGCGAGCGCGTGCTCGGGCTGCCCGGCGAGCCCCGCGTCGACAAGGACGTGGCCTGGAAGGACGTGCCGCGGAGCTGACGGCGCCGCCCTCCCCTTTGCTGGCTCGCGACGAAACGGGGCCATCGAACGCGCCGAACGCCACCGACACGAGACGAAGGACATCACCCATGCAGGCTTTCACCGAAGAGCACGAAGCACTCCGCGCCACCGTGCGCCAGTTCCTGACCGATCAATCCGACGAACAGGCGGTCCGTACCCAGATGGCCAGCGATCGCGGCTTCGACGAGGCCGTCTGGAAGCAGCTGGCCGAGCAGGTCGGGGTGGCGGGCCTGATCGTGCCCGAAGAACACGGCGGCGCCGGTTGCAGCCACGTCGAGCTCGGCATCGTGGCCGAGGAGATGGGGCGCGCCCTCTTCTGCGCGCCGTACCTCTCTTCGGCCGTGATGGCGACGAACGCGCTCCTGCACTGCGCCACGGCGGACGCCCAGAAGGCCCTGCTGCCCGGGATCGCCGAAGGCTCGACGCGCGCGACGCTCGCCTACGCAGAAACCGGATGGGACATCGGCGACATCGCGATGCAGGCCCAGGAGAAGGACGGCGGGCACACCCTCGACGGAACGAAGCATCACGTGCTCGACGGCGGCACGGCAGGTGTGATCCTCGTCGCCGCGCGCACCCCGGGCGGCGTCGGGCTCTTCCGCGTCGAGGGCGAAGCGGCAGGCCTGTCGCGCAGCCCCATCCCCGAGCTCGACCTGACCCGCAAGCTGGCCAGCGTCTCGTTCGCGAGCACACCTGCCCAGTTGATCAGCGAGGGCGACGCCACAGAGGGCCTCGAGCGAACCCTCGCGCTGACGCTCGTGGCCCTGGCGTCGGAACAGGTGGGCGGCGCCCAGTGGTGCCTCGAAACGGCGGTCGACTACGCCAAGAGCCGCCTGCAGTTCGGTCGCCCGATCGGGTCCTACCAGGCCATCAAGCACAAGTGCGCCGAGACGCTGGTCAAGGTCGAGTTCGCAAAGACCGCCGCCTACCACGCGAGCGCGACCGCAGCCGAAGCGCTCTCGGGCGACGGCTCTTGGGACGACGTCTTGGAGGCGGCCCACATGGCGAAATCGTTCTGCTCCGAGGCGTACTACCACGCCGCGGCGGAGAACATCCAGATCCATGGCGGGATGGGATTCACCTGGGAGCACCCCGCCCATCTCTACTTCAAGCGTGCCAAGTCGAGCGAGCTGCTCTTCGGCGACGCGATCCACCACCGGGAAGCGTTGGCCGAACGGCTCGCGCTCTGACCCGGGGCCGCCTCTCGAGACCCCCACCACCGAAGAAGGCGAACGATGTCCGAAGACGAAGGCTCCATCAGCGTCGAAGCTCGAGGCCACCTGCTGCTGATCGGGCTCAACCGCCCGGCCAAGCGCAACGGCTACACGCCGAAGATGGCCGGCGAGCTGGTGGCGGCGATCACACGGCTCGACGAAGAAGACGACCTGCGATGCGGCGTGCTCTTCGGCCACGGCGACCACTTCACGGCTGGCCTCGACCTGCCGAAGTGGACCGACCGCATGGCCAAGGGGGGCAGCGGCGGGGGCAAAGAGAGCCAGGCGATCGACCCGATCGGCTTCGGTCGCGCATGCCGCAAGCCGATCGTGACGGCCGTGCAGGGCATCACCTTCACCCTCGGCATCGAGCTCGCCCTCGCCGGCGACATCGTGATCGCGGCCGACGACTGCCGGTTTTCACAGCTCGAACCCAAGCGCGCGATCCACGCCACAGGCGGCGCCACGATCCGCTTCGTCGAACGGGGCGGTTGGGGCAACGCTATGTACCACCTGCTGACCGCGGACGAGTTCGACGCTGCCGAGGCCTACCGCATCGGGCTCGTCCAGGAGGTCGTGCCGGCAGGGACCCAGCTCGATCGCGCCATCGAGATCGCCGAAGAGATCTCCGCCCTCGCCCCGCTCGCCGTCCAGGAGACGAAGGCCTCGTCCCGTCGCTTCGTGGTCGAGGGCTTCGACGCCTGCGTGGCAGCAATGGGCCCCACCCAGAAGCGGCTCATGGCCAGCGAAGACGCCCAGGAAGGCGTGCAGTCGTTCATCGAGCGCCGCACGGCGGTCTTCAAGGGACGCTGACCCGACGCGCGGAGCGCCCATGTCGAGTCCCGTCCGTGTGGTGGATCTCTCCGACGATCGAGGGATCCTCTGCGGCTTCGTGCTGGGCGAGCTCGGGGCCGATGTCGTCCATGTCGAGCCTCCCGGCGGCTCGCGGTCGCGGCAGCAGGGGCCGTTCGCCGGAGGCAGACCCGGACCCGAGCGGTCGCTGTTCTGGTGGGCCTACGCGCGGGGCGGCCGCAGCGTCGTTCTCGACCCCGCTTCTCCGTCCGACCGCGAGGACCTGCTTCGCCTCCTCGACGGCGCGGACGTGCTGGTCGAGTCGCGTACGCCCGGCGAGATGGAGCAGCTGGGCCTCGGCTTCGAGACGCTGGCCCGCCGCAACCCCGGGCTCGTCCAGGTCTCGATCACGCCCTTCGGGCAGACCGGACCCAAGGCGAAGTGGGCGGCCAGCGACCTCACGGTACTCGCCGCCTCCGGCGCACTCTGGCTCATGGGCGACGAAGACCGTCCGCCAGTGCGAATCTCGGTGCCGCAGACGTTCCTCCATGCGGGTGCGGAAGCGGCGGCGGCGACGCTGGTGGCGCTCCATGAGCGTCGACGCTCGGGTCGCGGCCAGCACGTGGACGTGTCGGCGCAGCAGGCGGTCGCGCTCGCCACCCAATCGGACATCGTGTCGGCGGCCGTGCAGTCCTCGGGCGGCGCCCGCATCGCAGGCGGCGGCAAGATCGGGCCCCTCACGCTGCGCTTCCAATACCCCGCGCGCGACGGACACGTCTCGATCACCCACCTGTTCGGCCGGGCGTTCGGGCCCGCCTCGACCCGACTGATGCACGCCGTATGCGAGGATGGCTTCTGCGACGAGGCCCTTCGCGACAAGGACTGGATCGCGATCGCATCCTCGATCGCGAAGGGCGTCGAGCCCGTAGAGACCCACGACCGCGCCAAGGCCGCCATCGCCGCGTGGACGGCATCGAAGTCGAAGGGCGAGCTGCTCGAGATCGCGATGGAACGGCGGCTGCTGATCGCTCCGGCGTGGACCCTGCGCGACGTCGCGTCGAACGACCAACTCGAGACGCGTCGCTACTTCCAGCCCCTCGACCGGCCCGATGGCGAGGGCACGGCGCGTCAGCTCGGCCCCTTCGTGCGCGTGACGGGCGAGACTCCCGAGCCCGCACCGCGATCTCCGCGCCTCGGCGAACACACCGAGACGATTCTTGCCGAGGCGCGGACGAGAAGCCCTGCGGGTGCCAGCGGGCGCGCCTCGGCTGCCCACGCACCCAGCCTCCCCCTGGCCGACGTCAAGATCCTCGACTTCATGTGGGCGCTCGCGGGCCCGGTGGCCACGCGCATGCTGGCCGACTACGGGGCCGAGGTCGTGCGCGTGGAGTCCGCCGACAAGCACGACCCGATTCGCGGCGGGCGGCCCTTCGTCGACCGCCGCTTCGGGATGGAGACCGGCGCGCTCTTCCACGGCACCAACGCCAGCAAGCGGATGCTCGGACTCGATCTCTCGAAGCCCGAAGCGCGCGAGGTCGTGCTCGACCTCGTGCGCTGGGCCGACGTGGTGTGCGAGTCGTTCACGCCGGGCGCGATGGCGCGGATGGGCCTGGGCTGGGAGGTGCTTCGCGAGGCGAACCCAGAACTCGTGATGCTCAGTACCTCGCTCATGGGACAGAGCGGTCCGCTCGCCACGTTCTCGGGCTACGGCAACCTCTCGGCGGCCATCGTGGGCTTCCACGAGATGACGGGCTGGCCCGACCGCAACGCCTGCGGACCCTACGGGGCCTACACCGACTACGTCACGCCGAAGTTCGTGGCCTCGGCCATCCTGGCGGCGCTCGACAAGCGCCAGCACACCGGAACGGGAATGCACCTCGACCTCTCGCAGGCCGAAGCATCCCTTCACTTCTTGGCGCCGGCCATGCTCGAGGCTCTGGTCGACGCGGCCGACCCCACGCGCCGGGGAAACCGCGACGACCACTTCGCACCCCACGGCTGCTATCCGGTTCTGGGAGAAGATCGCTGGATCGCGATCGCGGTGGAGGACGATCCGGGGTTCCGACACCTGTGTCGCGTGCTCGGCCAGGAGGCACTTGGCGACGATCCGCGTTTCTCGACGGCGAACGACCGCCTTCAGGACGCCGAGGCTCTGGATGCCGCCCTCGCCGACCTCACCCGAGAGCACGAGGGCGCGGCCCTCGAGGCGCAGCTCCAGGACTGCGGGATCGCTTGTCACCGGGTCCAGGACAGCCCCGCAGCCTGTGCCGACCCGCAGCTCCACGAGCGCGGACACTTCGTTCGGATCGAGTCGGGCGACGCCTACACGATCGTCGAAGACACGCGCTCGAAGCTGTCGCGAACCCCGGCACGAATCCGCCACGGGATCCCTACGCTAGGCCGGGACAACTGGGAGATCCTGACCGGGCTCCTGGGCTACGACGAGGAGCGCGTCGCGGAACTCGCCGCCGCGGGTGCACTCGAGTGACGGTGTGATGGCAGGCACGACCGCCTGGAGGAGCAAGACGTGAACGAGAGACGCCTCGACGGCTTCGGCTGGCTCTTCCTGGTGATGGGCGCGGTGAGCGTCGCCAACGCCCTGTGGATGCTGGTCGGCCCCATGCACTGGTACACCGACCTGCCGACCACGGCACCGCATACGGGGCCCTTCAATCCACACTTCGTACGCGACATCGGCTGCGCGTTCTTGACGGTGGGCATCGCCCTGGTGTGGGCCGCACGCGCACCCCACTTCCGCGTTCCGCTGGTCTCGATCGCGGCGGTCTTCCTCGGCCTCCACGCGCTGCTGCACGTCTGGGACACGAGCACCGGCGCCCTCGACGCCCACCACGTGTGGCTCGACCTGCCCGGCGTCTATCTGCCCGCGATCGTCACCGCCTGGGCGGCCGCAACGCTCGTGCGGCGCGAGGGGGCCGTGCCCTCGTAGGGGGCCTTCGCGACGAACGCCGAGGACGTTGTAACGTCCTGCTCGTCGTCGGGCTGCCGCTGGGTCGCAGGACCCCGATCGAACGACCACGCTCCGACCCAATCCCCGCAGAGGAATCCGAGTGATCAAGCTATACGGCGCCAACGCCTCCCCGTTCGTCCGCAAGACCATGGCCGTCCTGGCCATCAAGCAGCTGCCCTACGAGCACATCCCCTCCATGCCCTTCTCGGGCGACGAAGAGCTGGCCCGGGTGAGCCCGTTGCAGAAGGTGCCGGCGTTGATCGACGGCGACCTCAACATCGCCGACTCCAAGGTGATCTGCCGCTACCTCGAGGACGCCTACCCGGAGATTCCGGTCTACCCCACCGACCCGAAGCAGCGCGCTCGCGCCGACTGGTTCGAGGAGTACGGCGGCACGGTGCTGGCCGAGAGCGCGGCCGGGCTCTTCTTCCATCGCTTCATGCGGCCCCGGGTGATGAAGCAGCCCGTCGACGAAGAGACCGTGGACAAGATCATCCACGAGAAGCTGCCGCCCATGCTGGACTACCTCGAGGGGCAGGTCCCGGCGGAGGGATTCCTGTTCGGTGACCTCACCGTGGCCGACCTGGCCCTGGCCTCTCCGTTCGTGAATGCCGGCTATGCCCAATACACGATCGACGCAGCGAAGTGGCCCAAGCTCTCCGGACTGGTCGAGCGGGTGAAGGCTCACGGCGCCGTGGCACCGCTGCTCGAAGCCGAGGCCGCCGCCTTCGGCGGATAGAAAGGCGCTCGGCAGAACGGGCTACGCGGGGCTACGACCGGGCCGAGCTGCTGGGCTACCTGGCTGTGCTCGACAACCTGAGCGAGTGGCCGGTCCGCGCCCACCTGCAACGGATCATCCTGTTCGGCCTGGTGCCCCCCATCGCCTGGGCCCTGGCCGCCACGGTCGAGAACGCGCTCTACTGACCGGCTGCCGCGTCGGCCGCGGATCGCCGTCCACGAGGGACGAGAGCAGCTGGCGGCAGCCCGGTGCTAGCGTCTTGCTCTCTCCGGAACGAGGTAGAAGACATGCTGGATACCCGGATCGAGGCCGCCACCATCGTCGACGGCACGGGCGCACCGCCGCGCACCGGGGATGTCGGCATTCGCGACGGGCGCATCGTCGCCGTCGGCCAGGTGGAGGAGACCGCGCGCGAGACCCTCGACGCAGACGGCGCCCTGCTCGCGCCGGGCTGGGTCGACGTCCACACCCACTACGACGGGCAGGTCACGTGGGACGACACCATCGACCCCTCGGCCTCGCACGGCGTGACGACCGTAGTCACGGGAAACTGTGGCGTGGGCTTCGCGCCCGTCCCGCCCGATGGCCACCGCGACCTGATCGAGCTGATGGAGGGCGTCGAGGACATCCCGGGCACCGCGCTCTACGAAGGCATGCCGTGGGGCGAGTGGGAGACCTTTCCGGAGTACCTGTCCCTGCTCGACCAGCGGGCGTTCGCACTCGACGTCGGCACCCAGCTCTCGCACGGTGCGCTTCGCAACTACGTGATGGGCGCGCGCGGCCGGGCGAACGAGGCCCCGACCCGCGACGACCTCGCGCGCATGCGCGACCTGGTGGAGGAAGCCATGCGCGCCGGCGCCGTCGGCTTCTCGAGCTCGCGCCTGTTGGGGCACCGGTCGATGAGCGGCGTGCCCGTCCCCGGCACCTTCGCCGACGAGGACGAACTGCTGGCCCTGGCGGCGGGGATGGCCCGCGCCGGCTCGGGCGTCTTCGAGATCATCCCCATGGTCGAGCGGATGGGAGGCGAGCAGTGCGAGACCGAGCTCGAGCTGATCCGCAAGATCGGCCTGGAGTCGGGACGACCAGTCACCTTCACGACGGCCCAGCCGCCCCCGATGAAGGACATGTGGAAGCGCGTGCTGGCCTTCACCACCGAGCACAACGCGGCAGGAGCCAACCTACGCCCGCAGGTGGCCTCGCGGCCGGTCAGCATCATCACGAGCCTGAAGACGTACCACCTCTTCATGCGGCGCAAGACCTACCTCGAAATCGAGCACCTGCCGCTGCCCGAGCGCATCCGCGAGATGCGCAAGCCGGAGGTGAAGGCCGCCATCCTGTCCGACCCCGACGTCCCGCCGGACCAGGCGGGCTCGATGGCGAACGCCTACATGCTCTTCAAGATGGCGGCGGGAATGATGTTCCCGATCACGCAGCCCATGGACTACGAGCCGGAGGAGCACCAGCGACTGGGCGTGCGCGCCGAGCAGGAGGGCCGGCCGGTCGACGACCTGCTCTACGACTTCCTGCTCGAGAACGACGGCGGCAACTTCGCCGTGCTGTTCCTCGCCAACTATGCGGAGGGGAACATGGATGCGATCCACACCATGCTGACGGATCCGCACACCATCTCGGGCCTCTCCGACGCGGGCGCGCACGTGAGCTTCATCTTCGATGCGGTGGCACCGACCTACCAGCTGATCCACTGGGCTCGCGACCGCAAGCGCGGCCCCAAGCTCCCGCTCGAGTTCGTCGTCCACAAGCAGACCGGCAACAACGCCGAGCTCTACGGCTTCACCGACCGCGGCACGATCGAGGTGGGCAAACGCGCCGACCTGAACCTGATCGACTTCGAGAACCTCGGCCTGGGCGAGCTCGAGGTACGCCACGACCTGCCCGCCGGCGGGTGCCGCATCCTCCAGCCCGCGAACGGCTACCTAGCCACCTTCGTGAACGGCGTGCGGACCCGCGCGGACGACGTGGACACGGGCGCCCGCCCTGGACGCGTCGTGCGGCCCGGTCAGGCCTAGACCGGCGTGACGCGGACGCGCTGGACCTGGCTGCTCCTCCTGGGCCTCTGGGCGCTGTTCTTCGGCTGGTACACCTCGTTCGGCGGGCCGCTCACCGAGGACGAGATCGCCCACTACATGGCGATCGTCGAACGCCAGGACCCGTCGCCAGCCGACGCCGAGCGCATCCGGCGCTTCATGCGAGAGGACACGGGCGACGACTTCGTCATGGTCAACGTGATCGACATGTACGAAACGCCCCTCGCCATCGAGGGAGTTGAGCCCGGAGAGTCGAGCGAAGACGTGCTCGGTAAGTACATGGCCTACATGAACGGGGCGCTCATCCGCCGCGCCTGCCACCCCGTGTTCTTCGGACGCGCCGCCGCCCCGGCGATGGACCTGATGAATGCCGAGGGCATGGAGTCCTGGACCACCGGCGCGGGGATGCGCTATCGGAGCCGGCGCGACATGCTGGAGATCGCGATGAACCCGGAGTTCGACGCGGCCCACAAGTACAAGGTCGCGGCCATGCGAAAGACGATCGCCTTTCCCATCGACCCGTGGTTCCACCTCGGTGATCCGCGCCTGCTGTTGGGCCTGCTGCTGCTGGCCCTCGGGTGCGCCCTTTCGTGGCGACAGGCGCGCCGCGGCGCAACCTAAAGGGCCCAGTTCGCGTAGTCGAGCGGTGTGCCGTCGGTCCAGACGAGGATGCCTTCGACGTCGACGTCGCCAAGCCGACCACGGGAACCAGGAGGAAGGACCGTTCCGCTAGCGCAGCGGGACCGGGGGCCGCGACCCGGGGTGGAGGGACAACACCTCGGAGAAGCCACGCGCGAGGCAGTCGGCGAACAGGTCGAGGTCGGTCACGGCCGCCGGGTCGACGTTCGCGGCGATGCAGCAGGTGCCCCCGTGGCTCACGAGCGTGACCATGGCCGCGCAGCCCGGTAGCGGACCGAAGCCGTAGGACCGCTCGATCTTCGCGCCGGCGAGATACACGTCCTCGCGGATCCCGGGCACGTTGCTCGCCTGCAGGTCGTTCGTGGCGGTGAGACTTCCTGCGAGGGCGGTGAGCAGCGGCGAGGGCAGCCGTGCGAGCGCCGGCGCCAACAGCGACATGCCATCGAGGGCGGCCTCGCCGCGCACGCTGCGCACCATCTCACGCAGGGCGGCCATCCGCTCCACCGGGTCGGCGATGCCCACGGGCGCGGCAAAGCGCGCGCCCACGAAGCGGTTGCCGCCCGCGTCGTCGTCGTCCGTGCGCACCGAGATCGGAATCGCGAGGGGTATCTTCTCGATGGGCTGGCCGAGCTTCTCGTGGTAGAGCCGGAAGGCGCCGAGCAGTGCAGCCAGGAACGCGTCGTTCACCGAAGAGCCGACCGACTTCGCGGCCGCGCGCAGGTCGGCAAAGGCGACGTCGAGCGCCAGGAAGCGCCACGAGAGGCTTCGGCTCGCGAGCAGGGGCGAGCCCTCGGCATCGGGATCTGCGAGGACGCGCGCCAGCGAGTTGCCGAAACGCCAGGTCTCGCGCGCAGTCGAAACCGGGCGCAAGAGCCGGCCCGCCGCCCCGAGCGCGTCGCCCAGCAGCCCCGGCAGCGCTCGGGCGTCGCGGCCGAGCTGTTCGAGCAACAAGCCGGCAGGCGTCGCGCGCTCGGGCGGGGGCGGCGGCGGCTGGGGCTTGCTCGGGTTCGTCTCCCGCGTGCGCGAGTGCAGCTGCGAGAAGAGCTGCACGCTGCCCATCCCGTCCGTCGTGCTGTGGTGCATCTTCAAGAGGAACGCGGCCTTGCCCCCGGGCAGGCCCTCGAACAGCACCGCCTCCCAGGGCGAGCGCGCCGGGTCGAACGGCGTCATGGCGATCTGCTGGCAGGCCTCGAGCAGGGCCGAGTGGCCTCCACCCTCGGGCAGTGCGACGCGCCGCACGTGGTAGTGCAGATCGAAGTCCGGATCGCTCACCCAGCACGGGTGGCCGATGCCGAGCGCCGGCTCCACGACCTTCTGCCGGAATCGCGGGGCCATGCGGGTGCCCCAGTCGCACGCCGCGAGAAAACGGTCCCACTCGGGCACGCAGTCGAGGATCTCGAGACCGCAGATGGTCGAGCGCAGCCGCGGATCGACCTCGGCGCGCCACATCAGCGCCTCGAGCGCGTTCATCTCGCGCGCTTCACCCCAGGGCAGCGGCGCGTCGGGACCGGTGGACGACGACATGGGCGGATCCTCCAGAAGCCGATTATCGGGGAGATCCACCTGCCGTGCTCCCCGGGGAGCGCTGGCCAGCGGCGGCCCGACCCTCACGCCGCGGGGCGGGCCACCACGCGGGATCCGTTCCGCCCGATCCGGGCTCGTGGTTCAGTCGATCGGGCCGATCAGCAGATCGGCCAGCTTCTTGCGCTGGTGCACGCCGTCTCCGTAGAGCGCCTGGTTGTGCATGCTGCGCTTGAAGAAGAGGTGGACATCGCACTCCCAGGTGAAGCCGATGCCGCCGTGAAGCTGCACCGAACGGTCGGAGATGAAGGCCCCGGCGTCCGAGGCCGCACTCTTGGCCATGCGCGCGGCGGCCTCGGCCTCGCCTGAGCCACGATCGACCTCGCAGGCGGCGTGGTAGAGCAGCGACCGGGCACGGTCGATCTGCACCATCGCGTCCACCAGGGGGTGCTTCACGGCCTGGAAGAACCCGATGGGCCGGTCGAACTGCTTGCGGTCCTTCGCGTACTGGACGGTCGTCTGGAGCTGCCACTCGCTGGTTCCGCAGAGGTCGGCCGCGACGAGCACCAGCAGCGCCGGCCACGCCCGCTGCATGGCCGGCAGCGCGCCGCGAGACACGATCGCGTCGGGCTCGACGCGGACGCCTTCGAAGCGGACGGTGGCCTGATCGCGCGTCAGGTCATGGATGTGATCCGCCTGCAGCGCGAGCCCGGCCGCCGTGGGCGCGACGGCACACAGCACGACTTCGCCTCCCAGGCGCGCCGTCGCGAGCAGCCGCTCGGCCTTGAAGGCGTCCTGGACGAAGAACGCCGTGCCATCCAGCACCAGGGCGTCCCCGTCGTCGCGCGCCGAGAGCGGCGGGTCGGCTGGGTCCCAGCCACCGCGCTCGCCGGTGATTGCCAGCGTTGCCGCGGCGCCCTGTGCGATCTGCGTGAGCAGCGCCTTCGCCACGTGGCCCCCCGCTTCGCGTAGCACCAGGCTGGCGGCGAGAGTCGGGACCAAAGGCGAAGGCAGGGCGTGTCGTCCGATCTCTTCGACCAGCCCGGCGATTCCCGCCATCGAGATGGCGGCACCCCCTTCCTCTTCGCCGACAGCCAGCCCGGTCCAGCCGAGTTCGACGATTTCCTTCCAGAGACTCTCGTCCCAAGGTGCGCGATGGCCCTCGTCGTAGACGGGCTCGGGCGCCTCGGCGACCAGGCGGCGCAGGGTCTCGACGGGCATGCGCTCGTCGAGAAACCTGCGCGCGAGGTCGCGAAGCAGGGCCTCGTCTTCTCCGAACCCGAAGTTCTTCGGTGCGGCGTGCGTCTCGGGCATGGCCCCTCCCCTACTTGGACTTCGGCAGGCCGAGCACGCGCTCGCCAAGGATGTTGCGCTGGATCTCGTTGGTTCCGGCGGCGATGGTGTGGCCGTAGGAGTTCATGTACGCCAGGGGCCAGTGGCCCCCGTCCGGCGCCCGATCGTCGAGCTTGTAGAGGGTGGACCGGGCCCCGGCGATGTCCACGCCGAGGCGGGCGTTGTGCTGCACGAACTCGCTCGAGGCCAGCTTCTGCTGCAGTGGCAAACGCATGGGGTGGTCGCAGAGTGCCGGCACGCGTGCTCGCCTCCCGTTCTGTCGGATGCCCTCGGCTACGATCGCCCGCTGCACGATGGCATCGCGGGTCACCGGATCGTCGGCGGCACGCACCCCGTCGCGCCAGGTCTCGCGCGCGAGGTCGATCAGCCGCTGGGTCGGATGCGGCCCATCGCCGCCGCCGCCCCCCGCGCTCTCGGCTGCGCCGCGTTCGTAGGTCAGCGTGGTCATCGCCACCGTCCAACCCTTGCCCACCTCGTCGAGGCGGTAGGCATCGGGAACGCGCACGTCCTCGAAGAGCACCTCGTTGAAGCCACTCTCGCCGGTGATCTTCACGAGCGGTCGCACCGTCACGCCCGGGTGGCCCTCGATCGGGCACAAGAAGTAGGTGAGCCCGTCGTACTTGTGATCCTTGCTAGTGCGCGCGATCAGGATCATCCACTTCGCGAAGTGACCGAGACTCGTCCAGACCTTGTGCCCGTTCACGATCCAATCGTCCGCGTCGCGCACTGCGCTCGTCTGCTGGTTGGCCATGTCCGAGCCCGCGCCGGGCTCGGAGAAGCCCTGACACCAGATCTCGTCGCCCGAGAGGCAGCCGGGAATGAACTTCTGCTTCTGCGCCTCGGTGCCGTGGGCGAGAATCGTCGGGGCGGCCATGTTGAGCCCGACGATGTTGATGAGGAACGGCACGCGTGCACGACCCATCTCGAGATTCGCGATCCGCTGGAAGCCCTCGTGCCCGCCCCCTCCGTAGGCGGTGGGGTAGTCGGCCCCGACGAGGCCCGCGTCGTGGCAACGGTGCTGCCAGGCCTGGAGATAGTCGCGCTGGCCGGTAGTCATCACCTCGAGAGGTGTGATCGGCAGGCGTTCCGGCGGAGGGGGCGGCGCGTTCTCGCCGAGCCAGCGTCGAACGTACGTCTGGAACTCCTGCTGCTCCGGCGTGAGAGAGACCGAACCCGCGCGGCCCTCCGTCGTCGCGTCGTCGCCGCTCATGCCGGCGCTCCGCCACCCTGGATCCGGATGTTCAGCTGGCCCGCGAGCCCGGCGTCGCGATGCACGTGGACCTCCTGGTACTCGGGCGACTGCACCATCTCTCGGAACGCAGCGCTCGACGGGTACTCGACCAACGCCACCACGTCCCAGAGATCCTCGACCTCGCCCACCATCAGGCCGGTGACGGCACCGCCGTAGATCTGCCGGCCGCCCACCTTCTCGATGAGCTTGCTGACCCCGGCCCCGTAGATCATGTAGGCCTGGGCGCCGGTCAGGTCGGTCTCCCGACCGTCTTCGTACTCGGCCTTCGGCTTGAACTTGAGCAGATTGACCATCACGAACGGGGTCGTGGGGGCGTTGGGGCCAAAGAACTCCTGGATGCGTTCCGGGTCCGGAGTGACCTGATTCTCGACCTTCACGTCTCGTTCCTCCTACGGGTGTTTGGGCGACGAGGGCGCTCGCGGTTCTTCGCGCGGGCGTTCCTCACGCGAGGAGCGACTCGCATCCCGTCCCTTCGAGGATCCGAACCACCGCTGCACGGTCGTCCTTCGAGAGCCCACCGTACTGCTCGCGCAGCCAGTTCAGGCACTTCCTCTGGTACGGAAACGGGCGCTGCCAATAGCGAACCCCGTCGAGTTGGAACGCGAGCTCTTCGGCGCCGGCTTCGAGCGCGGTGGCGTTGGCGAGCATGAACGGCGCGTAGGTCCGTCCGATCTCGGCCAGGAGCGCCCCCATGGTCTCGGGCAACGCGTCGCGATCGAGCCAGTCGCCATCGCTCACTTCCTGGCCCGACAGGTCGTCGACCACGTCGACCCAGGCGAGCACGCGCGGCGCCTGCCTGCGGGCGAGCGCCATGGACGTGGGCTCGACCTGGACGAGCTGGCTCAGCTGACCGTGCAACGCGAAGTCGCCGGCCGAGGGTCGTCCCCCGAACACGAAGCGGTGCGCGGTCAGGTGCTCCCGAAGGATCGCGAGGAGGCGCTCGTAGCTCGCCTCGATCAACGGCCCCGTGACCTCGAGCGAACCGGCCACCACGCCGCTCAGCCGGTCCACCTGGCGCTTCGCGAAGGTCGTGCCGAAACGATCGACGGCCTCGTCCGAGACGGTGAGCTGCCAGAGCGGCAGGATCTTCGATGCGTTGTCGACGCCCTCTTCGGGCCCCCAGCGATAGTGGAACATCATCTTGGTGACCCACTCGTCCGCATAGTCCTCGACGAGCTCGTCGAGGAAGGCCACGACCGGATCCGACGGGATCACGGACCGACCCGGATGATGCCGTTCGAGCTCGCGCAGCTGGAACGTCGAGTCGCTCATGGCGCGGTATCCCTCGTCGCCCTCGGGGAGGTAGACGCAGGGTAGGAGCGGAAGCGGAGGCTTCGGCAGATCCGGCGGATGCGCACCGGGCATGCCCGAACGCACGAAGCGGTGTGGGATCCGGCGATAGCGGGCGATGGCCAGCATCTTGCGGGTATAGGGCGAGCCGATCCCCCCAGCGATCAGGATGGGCCGGTTCAATGGAGTGTCTCCTGCAGCTGCGGGTCGTCGGAGATGCGCCGCGCCTTCACGCTGCTTCCTCCAGCTGGGCCACGAGCGCCTGGGCGGCGCAGCGCATGGCCGCCTGCGCGCGGGGGCGCGTGAGCCGCTGGTCGATGCGCAGCCGGTCCCAGGCTTCGAACGACGTCGCCTGGTCCAGCGCTTCGACGAGCTCGGCCGGAGCATCGCGGAGCTCGGGCAGCCAGCGAAGCAGTCGGTTGCGAAGGATGACGACCAGCCTGCGGGACTCGGCGGCGAGAAACCTGGAGCGGTCGCGCTGACGGTGGGTGGCACGCATGTACGCGCCGAAGCGCTCGTACAGCCTGGCGCGCGAGGCGATCAAGGCATCGACCCGCTCGTGGAGAAGCGCGCCCTCGCTGGGGACCTCCCGCAGCATCGGCGTGACGTCGACCTCGAGGCGGGCCGTGATCGTCGCGTACAGCGCATCCATGTCCGAAAAGAGGCGAAAGACCGTCCGGATCCCGACCCCGGCGCGGTCGGCGACGCTCTGGGCGGACGGGGTCAGCTCGCCCTCGCCGATCAGCTCGTACAACGCATCGGCGATCCGCTGCCGGCTCCGCTCGGACCGACGCAGCCGGCCGTCGCTGGGCGCGACCGCGGAGGCTGCGGTCACGTTTGCCTCCGGTGCGAGAGCGAGGCGGCGAGACGCGCATGCGGCGGGGTCATGTGGCTCGGCAATACGGGGGACCTCGGGTCGTCGATTACGGCATAAGTTATGCCATATTCGCGCCCGCACAAGCGGCGGCGTGCGATCGATCGAGAGCGCCCGCGCGACGGAGTCGGGGTGCGTCCCGCGTCCTGCCCCACGACCGTGTTCGGGCATCGCCCCTGCGGGCCCGGGGCCTTCAGCCGTGCGTGACGGTCCAGCCCCGTCTTCGCAGCTCGGCCGCCAGATCTTCGTCGGAAACGCGTTCGAGCCGGCGGTCGGGCGTGGTCTCGGCCGAGGTCACCTGGGACTCGGGGTCCGGCGCCGGCGGCTTCACGAGCTCGAGCTTCGGCGCGGGCGGATCCAGGCGCGCGTCCTCTTCTGCGATCAGCTCGTCGATGAACGCCTGAGCTTCGTCCCGGGTGAAGCGGCCGCCTGCCTGCCGCTGGTTGAACCCCATGGGTCCGCGGGCATCGCGAAAGTCGGAGTGGCCCGCACGCTCGAGCAGTTCGAGCAGTTCGTTCAGCTGCTGCTGGCTGGCGGGAGGGCCCGGCGGTCGACCGAAGGACATGGCACCAGTGTGGCGCGCGCGACCGCCTCGCTCAACGGCTCGGGTCGCGTGCGCGGCCCCCTACGCTCGTCCGGCGGCCATCTTGCGCCCCACCCGCTCGGCCACCATGACGCAACCGAGGTACGTGTTGCCGGACGGTATCGTCGGCATGACCGAGGCGTCACAGACCCGGAGCCCCTCGACTTCTCTGACGCGACAATCCGCGTCGAGCACCGGCCCCATCGGACAGGTGCCCACCATGTGGCCGTAGCTGAGGGTGAGCCGCTCGAGCGCGGTTGCGACGGCGTCGGGCGCCGCCAGGTCGTGGGGCACGACGGGCGCACAGCCCAGCTCACGGGCGGCGGCGGATCGCTCCCAGGCGGCGAGGCGCTCGAACGCATGGCCCAACCGCGCGGTCGTGTCGTCGGGCAGAGGCGGCGCCGTCACCAGGGGCCCCGATTCGGGCGTCTCTCCCAGCCGAACGCTGCCGCGGTGGCTCGAGCGCATCGAGAACACCGCCATCATGAAGAGTGTCGCGTCCTGCCCGGGGGCCGGGGCGATCGGAAAGGCGTGGTAGTCGACGTCCTTTCCATTCGAAGCGCCGACCAGGACGACCTGCGCCGGACCGGCCGTTCCCCCGCGCGGCCCGTCGTGCCGGTAGAGCATTCCCGGACCCAGGTGGTCGCTCATGGTGCGGCCCACGGGCAGGTCGACTCGGGTGGCGATGCCGTGCTCCGCCAGGTGGTCTGCGGGGCCGATGCCCGCCCGCAGCAGCAGCAGGGGTGACCAAAGGGCCCCGGCCGAGACGACGACCTCGTCCGCCTCGACCTCCTCGCCGCTCTCGAGAGTCACCCCGATGGCTCGGCTTCGATCGAACGCGATCGCCGCGACCTCGGCGTTCGTCCGAAGCGAGAAGTTGGGCCGTGCCCGGACCTCGTTGGTCAGGTAGGCCAGGCTGGTCGTCACGCGCTTCTTGTCTGCGCCGACCGTGACGGGAAAGACGCCGATGCCCGGAAGCTGGGAGGGATCGTTGATGTCGGCGACGTGCGGCTCGCCCACTTCGAGCATGCCCTCGTAGTAGGCGCGCTGGGCCCTGCTGAGTTCTTCCTGCTTCCACCGGCGCACTGGCAGGGGACCCTGGCCTCCGTGGATGGCCGACGGGCCGAAGTCGAAGTCGGTCTCTGCAGCGATGAACGTGCTCTCGACATCTGCCCAGCCCCATCCCTTGAGGCCCGCAGCACGCCACGCGTCGTAGTCGGCGGGCTGGCCACGGAGCGTCGCCAGGCCGTTCATGGCCGAGCAGCCGCCGAGGATGCGGCCCTGCTGCATCGGAATCACCCCGGTCTCCGTCGCCATCGGGGTGAGCGCCATGGGCCCCTTGCCCTCCCAGAGCTGGGGTGCCTGGGCGGGGTCGAAGACCTCGGGGATGTACGCATCGTCATCGGGACCGGCTTCGAGCAGCGTGACCGCCAGGCCGGGCGTTTCGCTCAGTCGCGCCGCGAGCACGGCCCCCGCCGTGCCACCGCCCACCACGACGATCCGCGTTGCATCCCGAGTCACGGTGTCCCCTTCGAGCCGCGGTGGGACCGAGGCTTCGAACGCAATCGGTACGGCCTTGGCGATGGTGTCACACGGGCCCGTCCCGCTCCAGCTCGGCGGCTCGCCGCGCGTCGAGCTGCCGGCGCACGTCGTCGTACGCGTCGCGCGTGAGCGGGTAGCGCGAGAAGAGCAGCGCCGCGAACACCGTGACCAGCAGCGGCGTCGCACCGTAGAGGGCCCGCAGCCCCTGGATGGTTTCGGGCCCCTGGTCGACGTCGGGCACGAACCCGATGGCGTTCAGCAGAAAGCCCATGGCGAACAGCGCGATCCCGCCCCCGGTCTTCTGGACCAGCATCCAGATGCCGTAGAAGCCGCCCTCGTGGCGTGAGCCGTGGTGAAGCTCTTCCCATTCGAGAACGTCGGGACCGATGGCGCCGGGCAGCATCCAAAGGCCGAGCGCGCCGGCGCCGACGAGCATGTTGAGCAGCAAGAAGACGAAGCCGAGGTCGCGTGGAATCAGGAAGATGCCGGAGGCACAGATGCCCAGGGACAGGAAGGCGAAGATGTAGCCGTGCTTCTTGTCGCGGGTGCGAAGCGCCCGGGCCCAGAGCGGAGCCGAGACGAACACGCCGGTGAAGTAGGCGAGGATCACGCCGACATCGAGAAAGGCGGCCTTGCCCATGGCCTCGACGAGGGGGCCGAGGGGCGTGGCCTCGAGCCCGGTCGCCGTGAACACGTACTTGTTCACGAAGCGGAACACGGCGACCGGAAGCGTCGAGGCGAAGACCGCGCAGGCATAGCTTCCGATCAGGATGCGCGCCGGGCGGTTGCGGATCGGGAAGGTCAGGATCTGCTTCAGATCGTCGATCAGGGGCGTGCGTTCTACGGGCACGAGATCGCGTCGTTCGCGAACCCGCAGAAAACTCACCAGCGCCGTGGCCACGATGATCGCGGCCACCGTGGCGCCGCTCCACTGGAACGTCGTACGGGCGGCGACGGTCGCCAGCAGCAGCATCGGCACGAGCGCGCCGGTCAGATCGCCCAGGTTGCCGATCGTCACGCGCCAGGTGGCCACGCGGGTGCGCTGGTCGTAGTCCGGGGTCAGGTCGGGCGCCATCGCCTGATAGGGCGTCTCGAAGATCGTGCGCGCCGTGAAGGCACCGAGGAAGGTGAGCAGCAGCCAAGGGAAGAGCGCCTCGCCCGTGAGCCCGTCGGGCGGGCTGAACAGCAGGAAGGTGAAGAACGCCAGCAGCGGGGCCCCCACCAGGAAGTACGGACGACGGCGGCCGAGTCGGGTACGCGTGTTGTCGGTGATGTGCCCCATCAAGGGATCGGTCACCGCGTCCCAGAGCTTGCCGATCAGCATCACCCAGCCGAAGAGCGCCGCCGGGAGCTTCAGCGTGTCCACGTAGAAGAACGGGATCTGCGTATTGACCAGCGTGTTCATGGCCGAGAGGCCGAACTGCGCCACGGCGTAGGAGGCCAGCACCGCGACCGGCAGGACCACCGGGGGCAACGTGTCGGCCGGCTGCGCGGCCGGGACCGCAGCAGGGGCTGCTTTGCCGGGTCTCGCGCTGGCGTCTCGGCGATCGGCTCCGTCGGTCGCCATCCGCTACACGCGGTTCTCTTCGGCCCGAGCGTTGAGGGCCGCCACCTCGCGTCGCAGCGCCGAGAGCTCTTCGAGGATCGTCGCGCGATCGTCGGCGCCCTTCTTGTCGGCCGCCTCCTGGGCTTCGCGCTCCGAACGCTGCTCTGCCTCGTGCTGGCTTTGCATCGCATCGACGATGATGCCGATGAAGAGGTTCAGTGCCATGAAGGCCGTGATGACGATGAAGGGCACGAAGAACGCCCATGCGAACGGGTGGGCCGTCATGACGGGCCGCACGATCCCCATCGACCAGCTCTCGAGGGTCATGATCTGGAAGAGCGTATAGGCCGAGCTCCCCACGCTGCCAAACCATTCGGGGAACGTCGCGCCGAAGAGCTTCGTGGCCATGACCGAGAACACGTAGAAGATCACCCCGAGCAACGCGACGATCGAGCCCATTCCCGGGACGGCGTGCAACAGCGCCCCGACCACGCGACGCATCGACGGGACGGCCGAGATGAGGCGCAGCGTTCGCAGCACGCGCAGGCCCCGCAACACCGACAGACCCCCGGTCGTCGGCAGAAGAGCCAGGCCGACCACTACCAGGTCGAAGACGTTCCAGGCGTCGCGATGGAAGCGGGTCCGATAGACCACCAGCTTGGTCACGATCTCGGCGACGAACACGGAGAGCAGCGCGCGGTCGAGCCCCAGCAGCACCGGCCCGGCCGTTTCCATCGCGGCCGGGCTCGTCTCGAGCCCGAGGGTGACGGCGTTGAGGACGATCAGCCCGGTGATCGTCTGCTGAAAGCCGGCCGACTCGAGCACGTCCTGCACGCGACCGCGCCAACCCGCTTGGCGGGGCGCGATCCGGCGCAGCTTCTCCTCCGGCAATCGCTCGTCCAGCGTCTTCCCCCCAAGCCAGGAGGCGGCGAGGGTAGCGCGAGCAGGAGGCCGACGATCCGCGCCGCGTTTCAGGGCGTGCGTTCAGCCCGCTTCAGGCGCGCCAACAGCATCTCGGCCGCCCGGTTGGTGGCGTCCTGCTCGAGCGCGGCCTGCGTGAGACGGCGCGCCTCTCCAAGGTCGCCGCGCGCCTGCGCCAGCGCCGCCCGGCGCAGAAGATGCGCGGAGCGCGACACGGCGTCCTCGGAGCCGGGGCGGGGTTCCGATGCGTGGGCGTCCTCGATCAACTCGAGGTTTCCGACCAGTGCGGTGGCCCACTCCGAGTAGGGCGCGCGGTAGGCGCGGTACTCGAGAACCAGACGGTCCCAGTCGTTGGTGGGTCCCTCGCCGACCACCTCCACCAGGGCTTCGCGCCCGGCCGCCCGCGCGGCGAGAAGGTGGGCCGGGTCGAGAATGCCGATCCCCTCGAGCTGGCGCTGCACGAACGGAGGCAATTCGTCTTGGGAGAGTCCCTCCCGCCCCAGGATGGGCTCGCGCGACCCGACCAGGATGCTCGAGGTGTTGGGGAAGAAGAACACCTCGACGTGCGGAAACACCGACGCGAACGTGCGTAGGATGACCCGGTAGTCCTCGGTCAGGGACGAGAGCGGAATCCACTGGACCAACAGACCGCCTGGCGCGAGACGCGACTTGGCGTGCTCGTAGAAGTCGGTGGAGAGGATCTTGGCGTTGCCCTGGAACGTCCGGCTCTGCTTGCCGTCGGAGATGATCAGGTCGTAAGGCTCGTCGCTTCGCAGCAGCTCGTGGAACACGTCCTCGACGTAGAGCGACACCCGAGGATCGGCGAGCGCTTTGCCCTGGGGAAAGAGCCGCGCGCCACGCACCACGGCGCCGCTGATCTCGACCGCATCCAGGCGTTCGATCTGCGGATAGGCTGCCAGCGCGTGGAGGGTGGACGCCGAGCCGAGACCCACGCTCAGGGTGCTGCGGAGGTTCCGGTCGAGGGCCAACGGCAGGTGCGCGAGCACGATCTGCTTCAGGTGGATCCCGTAGTGCCACGGCCCGCTCACCCCGATGGTCGCGCCGTCGATGGTCATGGCCTTGTCGGCCGGCCGGCCGGGGCGCTCGCGAACCTGGACGGTCGCCAGGTCCCCCTCTTCTTCGAAGACCAGGTTGCCGACGGCGATGTCCATCCCCGCGCCCGTGAAGGGAAGCCGCGGCGGGAGCGACACGGCGCCCACCCCCAGCAGCGCCAGACCCGTGGCGACCCAGAGGAGTCGCGTGCGCAGCGCCGGGGCACGCAGTTGCAGCAGCACCACGGTCCCGAGCACCCCGTTCAAGACGGCGACGAGCGTGGTGCCACCGAGGGTCCCCAGGGCCGGCAGGATGAAGACCGCGGTGGCGATCGCACCCAGGATGCTGCCGGTATTGGCGAGCAGTACGGCGCCCCCGAGGCGCGCACCCAGCGTGCGCACGCCGCCGACGTACAGGCGGCTCGCCAGCGGGAAAGCCAACCCCATCAGGACGACGGCGGGCAAGAGGATCGCGACGGACAACGCGGACTGGAGCAGCAGCCGCTGCCACCAGGCCCGCGCCCAGGACTCGTTCGCGAAGAAGCTCACGTGCTCGAGGAAGCGCGTGTCGCTCAGGAGGGCTGCCTCGGCGAGCATCGCAGCCACGGCGAGCACGCCGATCGCCAGCTGCGACAGGCCGAGTGCGCGGTCGGCGAGGCCGCGCCGTGCCACCGGGCGCAGGAGCAACGCACCGAGCGCCAGCCCGAGCAGGAAGATCACGAGCATGATCGAGAGTGCGTAGGTGCTGTTCCCGAACATGTAGCGGAGCGCCCGGAACCACAGGATCTCGTACGAGAGCGTGGCGAACCCGGAGCCGACCAGGACCACGGCCGTGGTCGCGACGGGCAGCGTCGTGTCGATCGCGTCGTCTTCGCCCGCCGCAACGGGATCGGCGGAGCCGCCCTTGGCGAGGGCGAACGCTGCCACTGCGACGATCAGGTTCAATCCGGCGGCGACGACGGCAGCCCCGCGCAGACCGAAGGCCTCGACCAGCACGAGCCCGCCGAGCAGCGCCCCGCCCGCCGCACCCAGGGTGTTGAGGCCGTAGATGCCACCCAGGTGATCGTCGACGCCCGACTTCGATCCGATCAGCGCGGTGCAGAGCGCGGGATAGGTGGCCCCCATCAGCGCGGCCGGCACCAGCAACAGCAACACCACGCATGCAATGCGAAACAGCGTCAGCGGAACGCCCGCTGGGATGGCCGGTGCCACCTGGGCGAAGAAGCCCGGGAGCAGCACGAACGACGCCGTGAGCGCCAGCGCGGAGAGCGCGATCCCGGCTTCGAGGACGCCGTAGACGCGCATGGCGTCGCGGCCGCGGCCGCCCACGCGTTGGTACAGCCAGGCCCCGACGCCCATCCCGCCCATGAAGCCGCCCACGACGGCGCTGGCGGCGACCGTCGAGCTGCCGAAGGTCAGCGACAGCATCCTGGCCCACACCACCTGGTAGACCAACGCGGCAAGCCCGGAGAGGAAGGCCAGGGCGTAGACCGAAGAAGGGGTCAGTCGGCCTCTCGCCGGGGACTCGGCCATGGAGCGGCGAACCTAGCGCGCGAGCTGCGCGAGTGGCAATTGCGCCCTGGTGCGCAACGCATCGTCGAACGTCTCCTATCGGCGGCGGGGGCCGATGTCCTGAGCCCACGCCGGCCTGGGCACCGACCAGCGCGGGGTTCGGAGCCGAAGGCGAGCCACCATGGCCTACGCTCCCGGGCGTGTCCATGATGGGAGGTGGCGTGCCCCCTGACTTCGCCCGACTGCGGGGAGACCCGCGCCTCGCGGTCTACATCGACCTGAAGAGCCCGTACGCCTACCTGGCGATCGACCCGACGCGCGCGATGGCGGCGGAGCGTGGCGTCCCCATCGACTGGCGACCGTTCACACTCGACATTCCGAGCTACCTGGGCTCGGCGAAGCTCGCCAAGGGCGGCCGCAAGGTCGAGAAGGCCCAGCGCACCGCCGCACAGTGGTCGGGCGTGAAGTACGCCTACATGGACGCGCGGCGCTACGCGAACCTCACCGGCAAGACCGTCCGCGGTACGGTCAAGATCTGGGACTCGAGCCTCGCCGGCATCGCCATGCTCTGGGCGAAGCGGCACGGCGCGGACGCACTCGATCGGCTGCTCGACGCGGCCTACCCGGTCTTCTGGCGGCGCGAACTCGACATCGAAGACCCGGCGGCGCTCGAAGCCTTGTTCCCAGAGACCGGCGTACCGGTCGAGGGCTTCCGCGACTACGCCCGGGGCGAAGGGCGCGACGAACACGACGCGCTCAACGAAGCCGCTTTCGATGCGGGCGTCTACGGGGTCCCCACCTACCTGGTCGAGGACGAGGCGTGGTTCGGCCGCGAGCACCTGCCTCGGGTGTCCTGGCTGCTGGCAGGTCGCCCGGGCAAGCCACCCGACGTCGCCAACCGGAGATTCGGGCCATGAGCTTCGGCGATCGCATCGACGCGTCTGCACTGACGGTGCTGCTCGACGTACGCCACCCGCTGGCGTACCTGGCCCTCGCGCCCGCGGCGGCCTTCGGCGCCGAGCGCGGGATCGCGGTCAACTGGCTCCCGTTCACGGTGCAGCCACTCCGGGCTCCCAGCGAGCCCGGCCCGGCCGACGACCGGAGCACCCGACACAAGCGCAACCGCGCACAGATGATCGCGCGCGAGATCGAGACCTACGCTGCGGCCCAGGGACTCACGGTGCGCGAGTACTACCGCGACGGCGACGCACGGGCCGTCGAACTCGGCTGGCTGTGGATGCGTGCGCACCACCCGGCCGGGCTGCTGCCCTTCCTCACCGAGGCCTTCCGCGCCTACTGGGCCGTCGAGCTCGACCCGAGCGACCTCGCCGCCACGACCCGGCTGGTGGATCGCGAGGGTGCCGACGGCGCGACCTTCGAGGCCTGGGCTGCCGGGGAAGGGCCCGAGATCGCACGGGGCCTCCACGACGCCCTCGTCTCCAGGGGGATCGGCGGGGTGCCGGGCTACCTCGTCGAGGGCGAGTTCTTCCAGGGGCGCCAGCACCTGGCCATGATCGGCTGGATCCTCGACGGACGGCAGGGGCCGGGCCCGATCTGACGGTCGGGCTGCGGGCCCGACCGTCCCCCGGCTGTCCGTCAGATCCCCAGCTCGCTTCGCTTTCGCGGCTGCTCCTCGCGCGGCCCCTGGCTGTAGTCGCCGAACGGTCCGTCGCGGCGCGTGATCGCCTCGCGCACGCCCTCGGTACCCGCGACGCGCACGAAATCGCGACCCTCGGGCGTGTTGCGCATGATGCCGTCGAGGATCGGGCCGAGCGTCTGGGTGCTCTGCAGACCCATGTTGTCGTAGGCCTGGTTCACGATCAGCTTCATCGAGACGAGCTGCGTGAGCGGGATGGTGGCGAGCCGCTCGGCGAGCTTCTCGACCTCGGCGTCGAGCTGCTCGAGGGGATGGGAGAAGTTGATCAGCTCGATCTCGGCGGCCTGCTTGCCGCTGACCCACTCGCCGGTGAGCGCGTAGTACTTGGCCTTGGCGAGCCCCAGCCGGTGCACCCACATGCCCGTGAGATGGCAGCCCCAGACGCGCGCGTAGGGCGTGCCGATGCGCGCGCAGTCGGAGGCGATGACCAGGTCGGCACACAGGGCGAGCTCGGAGCCGCCGCCCACGCAGTAGCCGTGCACCTTGGCGATCGTGGGCTTCGTGCCGCGCCAGAGCCCCATGAACGTCTGGATGTAGCTCGTGTACGCGTTGGTGACCCAATGGACGTCCATGCCCGGGTCGTAGCCCTGCTCCTGGATGTTGCCGTAGTGCTCGAGCCCCCCCGAGAAGTCGAAGCCGCCGCAGAAGTTGTCGCCGGCGCCCTCGAGCACGATCACCTTCACGTCGGGGTCGCGATTGGCCTCGGCGAGGCGGGCGTCGAGGCCTTGGATGACCTCCATGCGAAGGGTGTTGGCCTTGGCCGGCCGGTTGAGGGTGATCGTGGCGATGCCATCGCGCTTCGCGTAGAGGACGACGTCTTCGGACATGGGGATCTCCTTGGCTTGGCGTCGCAAGGGCGACGACGGTGGGCGGACTAACGAACGAGTGGCTCACGCGTCGGCAGCCCGAGAGCGCCGGCGATCAGCCCCCAGAGCTGGGCGGTGAGGACGGCGAGTGCGGGGGGCTCGGGGGCCTGGAACGCCTGGCTCGCCGCCTGGCGGATCGCGCCGATGATGGCGGCAGCCGCGATCCCGGCGTCGATCGTCTCGGAGATGTCTCCGGCGCGCTGTCCGAGCTCGATGTTGCGGCGGGCGAGCTCGATCAGCTGGTCCTGCCGGGCGCTCTCGAGCCCGGCGACCTGGACGGTTCGCCCCATCCTGCCCAGGACGATCGGCGCGAGACGCTCGCCGTAGAGGAAGCCGAGCCACGACTGCAGGCGCTCGAACTCGCGCTCGGGCCAGGGGCGCGAGCCGTCGAGCGGCTGGTTCACCACCGCGTAGTAGCGGTCGTAGAAGGCGTCGATCACCGCCGAGAGCGCGCCGGCCTTCGACCCGAAGTAGTGGTAGGGCAGGCCATCCGAGACCCGCGCCCGCCTCGCCACCTGGCTCATCTCGAACTCGCCCTCGCCCTCGAGCAGGGCGTCGGCCGCCGCCGCCACCAGCCGCTGGCGGGTCGCCTCGCTCCGGGCCGGTCGCGCCTTGGGCCGGGCGCTTTCCGTGGGGAGTTCGTTCGCCATTGCATCCTGGTAGTAGGCCAGAATTGATTTGAGGTCAACTCAATAATGACCCCAAGAAGAGAGCCGCCGGCTGGCGGCTCGAGCCCAGGGGCGGACCGGCTCCCCGCCTTGGCGGGGAGCCGGCGCGGCTCAGCTGCGGCGGCGGCGGGCCAGCCAGCCCAGGGCGAGTGCTGCGATCGCAGACCCGCCGAGCAGGCCGGCGCCGGGCTCGGGAACCGGGTCTCCCGGCTCGAAGGCGACGTCGACCTCTTGGCCCTGCAGGTCGAAGAAGAAGTTGGTGATGGGTGCGCCGCCGGGATTGGTGAAGCCGGTGCCGCTCGCGCTGATGGTGAGGTTGCCGGCGCCCGGGTTCAGCCCGGAGATCGTGGCGGCCAGGGAGGCGTTGGCGCCAAAGAGCGTGAAGATGCTGAGCGTCGCGCCGCCGGTCGTGAGCTTGGTGCCGAACCAGGTGCCGCTGATGAACGACCCGAAGGCGCCGCCCCCCGAGGAGGGACCGAAGATCCCGCCAGTCACGTTGGGGAGGCTGAGCGGGACGAACGCCTGGAGGAAGAACGGATTGCTCGAGAGCGTCCCCGAGAAAGTGGCCGAGATCAGGTTGGCGCCCGTGATCGAGAAGCTCAGTCCGGACGTCGCCGTGAAGGCCCCCAGCCACTCGATCGTGGCCGAGCCGCCGAAGATCGAGCCGCCCTCGTTGCCGACCGAGATGTTGTCGCCGCCGAGGGCGTACTGGGACACCCACTTGTCGGCGCTGGCCGGTACGGCCGCGAGAGACAGGGCCAGCAACAGGGCGGGGAGGCAGAGACCGGGACGCAACCGCATGAGAGCACTCCTGGAGCAGGTGGAAGTCAGCGACGAAGCTCGCCGCTTTGTGAGTGCCACGGGGAATGCTCAGGTGTCGAAAAAAGTTGCTGCCCGGCTGCGTGAAATCCCCTAGGGGAATCGCGCTACTGCAAATGGCCCATGGCCCGCAGCCGCTCGGCGATGCCGGGGTCGATCCGCACGCCACGTCCATGAAGTGCAGGTACGGGAAGAGCGGCTGGTCCGGGTCGGCCGTGGTGATCGCCCGGCGCGGCTCAGCTGCGGCGGCGACGGGCCAGCCAGCCCAGGGCGAGTGCTGCGATCGCAGACCCGCCGAGCAGGCCGGCGCCGGGCTCGGGGACCGGGTCCATCGGCACGAAGGAGACGTCGACTTCTTCGCCCTGCAGGTCCAAGAAGAAGCCGTTGGCGATGGGGGCCAGGCTGAAGGCCGATCCAAGCAGGTTGAGCGAGAGGGTGCCAAAGCCCGGGTTCAGCCCCGAGATCGCGGCGGCGAAGACGCCGTTCGTTCCGAAGAGCGTGAAGATGGTCTGCGGCGCGCCGCTGGCCGTGAACCTGGTGCCGAACCAGGTGCCGAAGGAGATCGACCCGAAGGCCGCGCCGTTGGCCGTCGGGCCAAAGATCCCGCCAGTCACGTTGGGGAGGCTCAGCGGGACGCGCGCCTGGAGGAAGAATGGATCGATCGAGAGCGTCCCCGAGAGCGTGGCCGAGACCAGGTTGGCGCTCGTGATCGAGAAGCTCAGGCCGGACGCCGCCGTGAAGCTGCCGAGCCACTCGATCGTGGCCGAACCGCCGAAGATCGAGCCGTCGTCGTTGCCGACCGAGATCTCGTCTCCGCCGATGAAGTACTGGGACACCCACTTGTCGGCGCTGGCCGGTACGGCCGCGAGAGACAGGGTCAGCATCAGGGCGGCAAGCAACCGCATGCGAGCACTCCTGGAGCAGTGGTCGTCGACGACGAAACTCGCCGCTCTGTAAGTGCCACGGGGAGTGCTCAGGTGTCGGAAGTTGCTGCCCGGCTGCGCGAATCCCCTAGGGGATTCGCGCTACTGCAGGTAGCCCATGGCCCGCAGCCGCTCGGCGATTCCGGGGTCGATCCGCACGCCCCGGGCCGCCACACCCGCATCCGGCCCGGCGAGGTGGGCGTCGAGCACCTCCCGTAGGCGGGTCGCCTCGCCCGGCTCGCGACCCGCCAGGTTCACCCGCTCGCCCGGGTCGACGGCCCGGTCGAACAGCAGCTCGGCGCCCGGGTCGATACCGCGCTCCGGGTACGCCCCGCCCCACGTCTCGCCCTCGCGCGCATTGCGCGCATAGGTCCAGGACCGATCGCTGATCGACGCCTGGACGGATGCGTCCGGAAACAGCGGAAAGCCCAGGGCCGCGAACGCGGGCCCGGGCGCGCCGGCCGCGGTGCCTTCGATCAGGGGTGCCAGCGAGACCCCCTCGAAGCTCGGCGGCACGGCGATGCCCGCCAGATCGAGCAGCGTGGGCGCGAGGTCGAGGTTGCGGACCGTATCCGGCACGCGGATCGGCTCGGTCCGAAACGGGAAGCGGATCACGATGGGCACGTGGAGCACGGGGGTGAGGACGTTGCGGGCGTGGCCGTGGACGTCGTGCTCTCCGAAGGTCTCGCCGTGATCCGAAGCCAGGACGAGCAGACTGCGATCCAGGCGGCCCGCCCGGTCGAGCGCATGGCGCACCTCACCCAACGCCTCGTCGCACCAGTTCAGGGCCGCGAGGTAGGCGCCCTTCGTGTCGGTGCCGAAGCGCCGGTAGGGTGGCGGCGCCGCGAACTCGTGGACGTCCATGAAGTGCAGGTACAGGAAGAGCGGTTGGTCCGGGTCGGCCGTGCTGATCGCCCGGCGCGCCTCGTCGACCACGCGCTCGGCGCTCGGCCAGAGCGCCGGCTTGTGCGTGCCCATGCGCCGCGCACCTCGCGGAAAGACGTAGCGATCGAAGCCCTGCTGGAAGCCGAAGCTCTGGTCGAGCCAGCCGTTGGTCTGCACCGCGGCGGTGGCGTAGCCGGCGTCGGAGAACGATTCGGCCAGGGTGACCGCGTCGCTGGCGAGCCCGTCCGTCGCGTCGCGAATCGCATGGCTGCGGGGCCAGAGCGACGTGAGGAGCGAGGCCATCGAGATCTTCGTCCACGACGACTGCGCGCGGGCGTCCTCGAAGACGACGCCCTGCTCCGCCCAGCGCGCGATTTCTGGTGTGGTGTCGAGCCCGGGCGTGTAGGGCGTGGTGGCGTCGGCGCGAAGGGTGTCGATCACGACGAGCACGACGTCGAGCTTCGGACCGCCGCGCAGACGCTCCACGATCTCGGGCCCCTTCGCCGGAGGCGAGCACGCCAGCAAGAGCGCCAGGGCGCCAGCCGCGAGCCCGAGGCGCGCCCCCCACGGCCGGGCGCCGGTCCTATTGCTCGGGGAGCGAATCGAGCGCCTCCCTGGCTGCCGTGGCCTTGGGCCCCTGGGCAAGCCCATCGAGCAGCTCGCGCGCCTCGGCGGGCCGGCCCGCATCGCGATACGCGAGGGCGAGGTGCAGCCGCACGGCATCGCTGCCGGGCGCGGCCTCGCGCGCTTCTTCGAGGAACGAGATGGCGCGTTCGACCAGACCGCTCCGCCGGTAGAGCTCGCCAAGGGTGTCGAGCACGTTCGGGTCCGCCTCGGCCAGGCGGTGGGCCTCCTGGGCCGACGCCAGCGCCGCCTCCAGGTCGCCGGCCTCGGCCAGCAGCAGGGCGAGGTTGTTGTGCGCGTGCGGGTTGCGCGGCACGAGCCGGGTCGCCTCCCGGTAGGCCTCGGTGGCACCGGCCGGGTCGCCCGTGGACTCGAGCGCGAGCCCGAGCAGCAGCCAGATCTCGCCGTCCGCGGGGCGGATCCCGAGATAGCGGCGACAGTCGGCCACGGCCGTTTCGGGCGACGTCGCGCCGGCCGACGACGCGGCCACCCGCCAGGCGCAGCGCTCGCGCAAAGGCGCGGGCGCGTCGGGGTCCTGCGCCAGGGCCTCGTCCGTCGCCGCGATGCCCTCGGCGCCGCGCCCCAGCGTGAAGAGGACCGCGGCTCGCGTGGCGTGCAGCCGCGCGTCGCCCGGCCAGCGTTCCAGGGCCGCGTCGACCCCGGCGAGGGCCTCGGCCGCGCGGCCGCTGCGCGTGAGCGCACGCGCGCGTTGCTCCGCGATCGCCGCCGAGGGCCCGAGCTGCGCCTCGGCCGCATCGAGCGTCGCGAGCGCGCCCTCGACGTCTCCGGCCCCCGTGCGCGCACTGGCCAGGGCCAGGTGGGCGAGGGTCTCCTCCGGAAACCGCTCCACCAGGCGCTCGGCATGAGGGACGGCGCCCGGGTCTCCGGCGGCCCGCAGCGCCTCGGCCAGCCCCAGGTGGCCACCCAGGTCGTCGGGGTTCGCGCGCACCACCCGGAGAGCCACGGCACCCAGCTCGTCGGTATCGCCCCGTTCGCGCGCGAGGCGCATCAACGCGTGGGAGGGGGGCAGCCAGCGTGGATCGCGGCGGAGGGCCAGGCCGTAGCGGCGCCGTGCCCCCTCGAGATCGCCGAGGCGCTCGAGGGCGACGCCGATCCAGTACTGCGTCGCCGCCACGTCGTAGCGTGGAGCAAGGGCCATCAGCGCGTCGGCCGCGCCCTGCTCGTCGCCCTCGAGCAGCTGCAGGCGCGCCGCGTGGTAGTCGACCATGGGGCTCGGGCCGGCCTGCGCGCGCAGGTCTCGCAGCCGTTCGCGAGCCTGCGGGGCGTTCTCCTGAGCGAGGGCGATCTCGACGGCCACGGCGCGGAGCTTCGCGTCCTGCGGAAACCGCGCGATGGCGTCGTCGAGCGCGGCGTCGGCCGCCTGCTCCGCATCGCGCGCCAGGTGCCACTCGACGAGCGGCAGCACGCCAGCGGGGTGCTCGGCCTGGGCCGCCAACTCCGTGATCACCGCCTCGGCCTCGTCGTCCCGGCCCAGCACGATGAGCGCGCGCGCGCGCACGCCCGCGAGAAAGGCCGGCGCGTCGGGCTCTGCCGACACTTCGTCGACGAGTTGGAGCAGCTGCTCGGTCTCCTTCTGCGCCAGCAGCAGCCGCGCGAACAGCTCCCAACCCGCGGGATCGCCGGGCTGGGCGAGGACGAGCGCGCGCGCCGCCTCGGTGGCCCCGGGCAGGTCGCCCTCCTTCGCCCGAACCTGCGCGAGCAGCAGGTCGATCGACCGGCGGCCGGCATCGGCGGTCTCGCCCTCACCGAGGCTCGCACGGGTCTCGTGGGCCAGGGCAACCGCCTCGTCCTGGCGGTCCTCCTTCAGGAGGGTCGCGATGGCGAACAGACGCGACTCGGGGCGGTCGGGATGCTGGTCGGCCATCTCGGCCAGGGTCGCGAGCCCGCGGTCGAGGTCTCCGAGGGCCATCTCGGCCTGGGCGCGCACCAGCAGCGCGTCGGCGTGGAGGTCATGAGCGGGCGCGACCGCGAGCGCCGCCTCGAGCGCCCGGCTCGGATCGCCGAGACCGAGGGCCACGTTGGCCAGCGCGAGCTGCACGCGCGCGTCGTCGGGTACGCGCGCGACGCCGTCCTCCAGCACCCAGAGCGCACGGGGCGCCTCGCCGGCGCGAACCAGCAGCTCGGCGCGTTCGAGCAGCAGCTCGGCGTCATCGGTGGGCGCGAGGTCGAGGTCGCGCGCCGCAGCCCGTGCAGCCGGGAGATCCCCCGCCTCGATGGCCGCGCGGATGCGCGCCGCGTCGGAAGCCTCTCCCCCGGATCGACTTGCGCGTTCGCCACAGGCGAGGGCCGCGAGCGCGGCGAGCACCACCGCCAGCGTGATCGCACCACGGATCACTCGGGGCGACTGGGCCCGGCCGAGCGAGTGCACGGCGCGTGCACGCCGTGCGGATCCGGGGACGCGCGTCTCCGACACGGAGCAAGTCGTAGCCGATCGGCCTTGGGGGCTCCAGGATGGGCCGAAGGGAAACCCGCGCCTGCCCATGCGCGTGCGAACGGCGCCGCTCCTGGCGTAGCGTCTCGCCATGCGCATCCAACCCGTCCTCGCCCTGCTCGCCGCCCTGCTGCTACCGCTCGAAGCGGCGGCGATCGACCTGCTCAAGAAGGCCCGCGAGATCGCGGACGAGGTCGAGGCCTCCGTGCCCGGCGGACAGGGCGAAGAGCAGGCGGCCCCCGCCGGTTCCAGTGACAAGGTCGAGACCACCCAGGGTGCATCTTCGTCCGGCAAGGCCCGCACCGTAACCGCGAAGGCGGGCTTCACGGTGGTCCTGCCCGCCGGTTGGAAGGTGGGCGAGGACGAACCCGGGAGTTTTCGCGCCGACCTGGGGGCGAGCCCCGGCGTCTCGGTGTCGGTGGTCGTGAACGACTACGGCGACGCGGATCTCGCCCGAGCCAGCCGCAAGGCCAACCTCGACCGCGCCCGGCAGGAGGCCAAGGACGGCAGCATCGCGTCCTACGAAGAGGTGAAGCTGGGCGACGCCCGGGGTGTCCAGCGCATCGAGAACGCTCCGGGCGACGCGGGCGACCCGCAGCGGATCACGGTTCAGGCTTTCGCGGGAACCGTGGGCGTGAACGTCGTGGCCGGCACCGACGGTCGGCGCTTCGAACGCAACCGCGAGGCGCTGCTCGAGATCGTCGACTCCATGTCGTTCTGAGCGTCCACCCGGGTTCGCGCGTCAGTTCGACCAGTAGATGTAGTCGTCGTCGGGCGCGTCGGGCTGGGTCAGGTCCTTGTCGACGTTGACGGGCGCCATGAGCTGGCTCGACCACAGGGGCTCGGCCTGCTCGGCGTTGTGGGCCGCCAGGGCAGCCTGGAGCTCGGCCAGCTTCTCGGGGCGCGTCTCGGAGAGGTCGTGCTGCTCGGTGGGGTCGCTCCTCAGGTCGAAGAGCCAGCTTCGGCCCGGCGGGTCGCTCACGTTGAGCTTCCAGCCACCGACGAGCGCGGACTGCGAGGCTCCGCTTCGCCAGAAGAGCGCCTCGTGCGGATCTCCGCCCGCCTCGCCGGTCGCGAAGGGCACGAGATCGACGCCGTCGATCTCGCGGTCGTCGGGCACGGGGGCGCCCGCGGCGGCGGCTGCGGTGGCGTACATGTCGAAGTGATGCACGGGCGCGCTGACCTCGACACCGGCCGGAATGGCCACCGGCCACTTCGCGAAGTACGGCACGTGGATGCCGCCCTCGAAGAGCGTGATCTTCCAGCCGCGGAACGGGTCGTTGACCTCGGGCAGACCGATGTAGCCCGCCCCGCCGTTGTCCGACGTGAAGAGCACGAGCGTGTTCTCCTCGAGGCCGTTGCGCGCCAGCGCGTCGAGCACCTGGCCTACGCCGCGGTCGAGACTGCGGATCATGGCCGCGTAGACGCGCTCGCGGTGCAGCTCGATGTGCGACAGCGCGTCGTAGTCCTCGCGCGTGGCCTGCAGCGGCGTATGGGGCGCCCAGTGCGCCAGGTACAGGAAGAACGGGCGATCCTTGTTGGCCTCGATCACCTCGACGGCCTGCTCGGTGTAGTAGTCGGTGATGTAGCCGTCGGGCTCGAAGGCCGGCCCGCCGTTGAACGAGGCGGCGAAGCGCATCGCCGCCCACAGGAAGCGATCGATCGGATCGAAGTCCTGCTTGGCGTTGACGACGCCGGGGTGGTCCTCGGGCAGGTAGAGGCCACTCGCCATCAGCAGGCTCTCGTCGAAGCCCTGGTCCAACGGTGCCATGCCGTTCGTGCGTCCGAGGTGCCACTTGCCGATGTGGACCGTGTGGTAGTCCTGCTCCTTCAGCAGCTCGGCGATCGTGACCTCCGAGGCCGGCATGCCCATGCGGTCGTACTCGACCGACTCGGCGCCCTCCACCGGGATCGAAGACCGCAGCCGATCCGACGACCGCGGCATGAGCGACGCGAGCTGCATCATGCCGGGCGGCGTCGGTGTGAATTCGAAGCCGAAGCGGGTGCCGTAGCGGCCCGACATCAGGGCCGCGCGAGACGGCGCGCAGGTGCCGTTGGCGGCATAGCCATTGGCGAAGCTCACTCCCTCGGCGGCGATCGAGTCGATGTGCGGCGTGGGCACGGTGCCCCCGGCGACGCCCCCGCCGCCGAAGGTGAGGTCGTTCCAGCCGAGGTCGTCGGCGAGGATCAGCACGATGTTGGGCGGCCGCTCCGACGGAGCGCGTGCCGCGGGATCAGCGCCTCGGTCCCAGGTGATGTCCTGGTTGGGACCGACCGGCACCCGCATCTTGATCATCGCCCCGATCAGACCGAGCGCGATCTCCTGGCCTCGCACGGCCACCAGCGTGCCGAGCGTGACGAGCACCAGCAGCACGCCGATCGCCCACTTCGAACCTCGACTCATTCGCTCGTCCCTCCTCTCAACGGCCGCGGGTGAGTCGGCCCACGTCGATGAAGCGCCGAACGCGGCCCTTGCTCTTCATCGGTGTGCCGTTCGCGTCCCAGATTTCGATCCGGTTGCCGGTGCCCGTCTGCACGTTGACGATGATGTCACACACGACACCCAGGTCCCGAGGCTCCGGGACGTTCTCCCAACCCTGGTATTCCTCGAAGTCGTCGTCGCTCCAGCGGTGGTTGTGCCAGATGATCTTCCAGAGCTCGCCCTTGCGGTCGTAGGCAAAGGAGTAGAGCGGCTCCAGGGTCTCCTTGTCGATCCAGATGTCCTTGTGGGCGTACGGGTGGCCCGGATTGTGCGGATCGAACCGGATCATGATCGCCTTGCGCAGCTCCCAGCGGTCGTCGGCAAAGCTCAGGCCGTACGGGCCGAAGTTGTGGTCGCGCTCGTACGGGTACGCCTTGACCTTCGAGTTCACCGGCGCGACCAGATCGCGCTCGGCGATGCACGACCAGTCGTACTGCGGGACGATGCCGCTGAAGCTGAACAGGTCGTCGAAGGTGAAGTCGGTTCCGGAGATCGCATCGGTGCGTTGGGCGGAGGAGATGCGACGCACACGGCGCAGCGTCGGAACGTAGACCCACGTGTCGTCGTTCTTGGCCTCGGCCGTGGGCCCGTAGGACGACTTGTAGCGGTACGTGAGCAACGAGATCCCGCGCGCGTCGAAGGGTGCCGTCACCTCGGGGCCCGAAGCGGACAGACGCCGTTCGCCCCGGAAGAGATCGCCGTCGTACTCGTCGTACTGGGGCTCGGGCCGGTGAGAGAGCTGCACGCCGCGCCCGACGCCCTCGTAGTAGAGCGGCAGCTCCTCACCGCGGTCCCAGTAGGAGTAGTAGAACGAGGCCGACCCCCCGGCACCCGACCAACGCCGCACGAAGTTCCACGCCACCTTCGCGCCGGCCTGCGGATCGCCGGTGCAGTCGATCTCGTCCATCGGAAAGGGCTGTCCCGCGCGGTAGCCCATCAGGCTGTTCTCGGGCCCGAGGCGGACCTGCTCGTGGTACTGCTCGGTGGCCCGCTGGTAGACCTCGGGCGGGCTGTAGTCGCGATACGAGGGCCCGATCTCGAGCTTCATGCCCTCGTAGAAGAAGAAGTCCCGGTTCGCCCAGAACTGGTCGGGGAGGAAGTTCTTGAGAGCCTCGACCCGGTCGAGCGTGATGACGTCGCCCTCGACGAAGGCGGGCGTGCCGGGGCCCGCGTCCTCCTGACCGAGCGCCGCGGGGGCGGCGAGCGCCAAGACGAGGCCTGCGAAAGTGGCGATGGCGCGCATGGAGAACCCCTGCGGCTGGAGTCAAATGGCATTTCACCTGCCACTATATAGGACTCTCGCGGCCGGCCCTAGTCTTCCCAGATCGGGTCGATGGGCGCCTCGCCCGTCACCTGCTCGGGCCGGTAGCCCCCGCGCCGATGTCGCGGGCCCGGGTAACCCGCCACCTTCCAGCCGGCGAAGTCGCGGTTGCCGCCGTACTTGGGGTCGGCCAGGAAGCCCACCACCGTGTGAACACGCACCGTCTCGAAGAAGACCGCACTGTCCCCGGCGTCTGCGGGCCAGCCCGCAGTCCTGCCCGCCTCGAGTGCACCGAGCAGCGCATCCTGGGCCGCGGCGTCGAGCTCAGCGAAGGGCGCGCCGTGGGCCCTCTGGCTCGCCGCCTCGAGCCCGCGAAGGCCCGACTCGTAGAGCGGCAGGGATGCCTTCTCCTCGTGGGCGAGGGCCTTGTCGATGAAGTTCACGCAGCCCGCCTCCTTTGCCCCGGGCTCCTGGTCGGTGGGCAGGATGCGTGCCGTGATCGCCTCGACTGCCTTCCAGTCTTCGGGGCCGAACGTTGCGGGCTCGCTCGACTCGGCCGCAGCCTTCGCCGCTTCGGGAAACGACAGCTGGCCGGCGAGCCACAGGCCGCCGCCGTAGAGCGCACCGCGCTGCAACAACTCGCGCCGGGAAAGGACGGGACCCTTCGTGCGACTCACAGCGAAGCCCTCCGTGCTTCACCCACGAAGTGGTCGGCCACCCGGTAGGCGTTGGCCAGGATCGTGAGCGTGGGGTTGTACCCCCCATTGGTGGGCATGGTGCTGGCGTCGGCGATCCACAGGTTGGGCACCTCGTGGCTGCGGCACCAGCGGTCGACGACCGAGGTGCTCGGGTCGTCGCCCATGCGGCAGGTGCCGTGGTTGTGCGCGTTGCCCTTCTGCGGTGCCTCGGTGATGCCGATCCCGGGGATCCGGCTCCCGGGGACCACGCGATTCGCTCCCGCGGCCTCCACCACCTCCATGATCTTCTTCTCGTACCAACGATTCATGGCGAGGTCGTTGGGGTGCTGGCGCTTCGTGATCCGCACGACGGGCAGCCCGAAGCGGTCCTTCACCTCGGGGTCGAGCTCGACCCGGTTGCTCTCCATGGGCAGCTCTTCACAGATGCCCGCCACCGTGAGCGTGCGCGGAAAGGCCCGCAGCCGATCCTTGAGCGACGCGCCGAAGGAAGCCATCTCACCGCGCAGGGCCGGCTCGAGGAGCAGCCCGAACGCGATGGGCTGATGCGTGAACGTGTTGAGTTCGGCCACCACACCACCGCGGATGAAGCCGCGCTTCGGGTCGCTCGGGTGCAGGTCGTCGAAGGCGCCGTGGGTCTCGAAGCCCGTGTACGTGCGCAGGTCGTCGTCGAAGACGCCGAGCGCCGCCGGGTGGTGGTGGAACTGCAGGTTCTTGCCGACGAGCCCGGACCCGTTGGCCAGCCCGTCCGAGAGCAGCAGCAGCTGCGGCGTGCCCATCGTGCCGGCGGCCAGCACGACCTGACGCGCACGCACCTCGTGGGCTTCGCCCTTGGCATCGAGATACCGCGCCCCGGTCACCTTGCCGTCGCGCACCGGCAGCTCGAACACCATGGCCTCGGCTCGCAGGTCGAGCCGGCCCGTCGCCTGGGCGCGCGGCAGGTGGATCGAAAACGTGGTGGCCTTCGCATGCACGGGGCAGCCGTAGGATCGGCACGCGCCGCCGTACATGCAGCGCGGCCGCCCGCCGTAGGGCTGCGAGTTGATCGCCATCGGCACCGGGAAGTGCGTGTACCCGGACGCCTCCACGCCCTGGCCGAAGACCTGCGCCGAGCGCCGCTCGGGGTGGACCGGGTTCGGGAAGCCCCGCTTGCGGGGCGCCGCGAACGGGTTGCCGGCGCCGTCGCCGGCGACGCCGAAGTCCCACTCGGCCTTGTCGTACCAGGGCTCCATCTCGTCGTAGTCGATGGGCCAGTCGGCAAGGCTCGCGCCGGCCACCGGGCCCTCGGTGGAGAGCACCTTGAACTCGTCCGGTCGAAAGCGCCAGGACCAGGCCGCCCAGTGGGTGAGCGTGCCCCCCACGCAGTGCGCGATCTGGCTGTGGGCGCCGACCTCGGCCTCGGCCTGGTCATCGGGGCGCCAGGTCTCGAGTTGGTTGGGCGAGAAGACCCGGTCGCGGATCGGATTGCGCAGCTCGTCGTCGTCGAACTCGGCGAGGCTGAGCGCCGGGCCGCGCTCGAGCGCGACCACGCTCATCCCGGCCGCCGTGAGCTGGTCGATCATCACGCCGCCGCCGGCCCCGGTGCCGATCACGCAGACGTCGAACTCGGTCTTGGCCATGGTTCCCCCACCCGATCCGGCGCTAGATCCTGAACTCGATTCCCAGAAGCTCCTCGGAGCGCGACCACAGCCGCTGACTGACCGCCTTGTCGTGGGCCTTCGCGGGCAGCTCGCCAACGCCCGGCGGGCCCACCATCCCCTTCTTGCCGGTCGGACCGATGAACTGCCCCGCCTCCACCTCGGGCGCGACGGCCGCCATGAGCAGAGACTCGGCTCCCTGCGCGGGCGTCGAGATGTCCATGAAGCGCACCAGGATCGGCGCCAGCACGCGGATCACGACGGACATGTTGCGCGACAGGTCGGTGTTGGATGCGCCCGGGTGCGCCGCGACGGCCTTGACCTTCTTGCCGGCCGCGGCACAGCGATCGCGTAGCTCCATCGTGAACAGGATGTTCGCGAGCTTGCTCTGGGCATAGGCGAGCATCCCGGGCAGGCCCATGAAGCCCGGGCCCTCGTCGTAGTTGCCTTCGAAGTTCAGGTTGTCGAAGAAGATGTCGGCCTGTTCGTACATCGCCGCCAGGCTCGACACGTTGACGATGCGGGTCTCCTGGGGCTGGTCGAGTCGATCGAAGAGCAACCGGGTCAGCAGGAAGTGACCCAGGTGGTTCGCGTCGAACTGCAGCTCGACCCCGTTCGGCGTGATCGTGCGCGGCGGGCCCATGACGCCGGCGTTGTTCACGAGCAGGTCGAGGCCTTCGTGGTCGCTCGAGAAGGTGTCGGCGAACCGCCGGATGCTGTCGCGATCCACCAGGTCGAGGGGCGTGAACGTGAGCTTCGCCGACGGGACGAGACCCAGGATCCGGCCGATGGCCTGCTGGGCCTTCTCCTCGCTCCTGCAGGCGAGCACGACGGCGTGGCCCTGCTTGGCCAGGCCGAGACTCGTCTCGTAGCCGAGCCCCGTGTTCGCCCCCGTCACGACGGCGACGCGCGATCTCTGGTCACTCACGTACGGGCTCCTTCGAGCGAGGACGCACGGCGGGATACTGCCGCAACGAACCCTCGTTGCGTAGGGCCGGGCCGCAACGCATCTGCGTGGTCTGCTTGGCGCTGCGCGCCTCCACAGCCTGTCTGAAGCGCCGATGGCGCGGCACGTCGCTTGCAGTGTTCTCCAGGCCGGAGGACTCCTCGATGACCACGCTCGAATCGACCCACCCTGCCGGCAGCCTGCGCCGCCTCTTCGACCGACTGAAGGCCAAGCCGATCGTGGCGGCCGCGACCGTGGGCGGCATGTTCGGCGGCCCCTTGTTCGCGTTCTTCCTGTTCCCCGAACTCGCGCTCTACAAGCAGGTGCTGGGCGGCGGGATCGCGGGGTTCTACTTCGCGCTCTGCGCGGCCCCCGAGCACTTTCTCGAGTTCTGACGCGGGCGGGCCCTACGACGTTTCGCGAAGGCCCAGGCGCTTGAGCCGCGACGTCACGGTCGTGGGCTTGAGACCCAGCCGTTCGGCCGCGCCCCCGGGGCCGTAGACACGCCCGTCGGCGGCTTCGAGGGCGGCGAGCAGGTTGCTCTTCTCGAGTTCGCGCAGCTCGGCATCGGTGCGCACGACCTTCGTCTCGACGTCGGGCGCGACCTCGCTGCCGACCCCCGCGGTGGCCAGGTGGAACGAGAGCGCGCCTGCGCGCGACGTGATCACGGCGCGCTCGATCGCGTTCTGAAGCTCGCGCACGTTGCCGGGCCATGCGTAGCCTTCGAGCTCTGCGAGATTCTCGTCCGAGAACTCGGCCGGTCTCCGGAGCTTGCGCGTCGCACGGGCCAGAAAGTGCTCGGCCAGCAGCGGGATGTCCTCGCGCCGGGTTCGCAGCGGTGGCACCTCGATCGGAAAGACGTCGAGCCGGTAATAGAGATCCCGGCGAAAACGTCCCTCTTCGACCTCCCGCGCCAGGTCGCGATTGGTGGCGGCCACGATCCGCACGTCTGCAGAGCGGGTCTGGTCTTCCCCCACCCGCTCGAAGCGGCCCTCCTGCAATACCCGCAACAGCTTGCTCTGCAGCTCCAGCGGGATCTCGCCGACTTCGTCGAGAAAGAGCGTCCCCCCATCGGCCGCGGCGAAGCGCCCCACGCGGTCGCGGATGGCGCCGGTGAATGCCCCCTTCGCATGCCCGAAGAACTCGCTCTCGAACAGCTCCTTCGGAACCGAGGCGCAGTTCACGCGGATCATCGGCTGCTCGGCGCGGCTGCTTCGGCGGTGGATCTCGCGGGCCACGAGTTCCTTGCCCGTGCCCGACTCGCCCAGGATCAGCACGCTCGCATCGGTGGGAGCGACCTGCTGGATCTGCTCGCCGATCTCGCGGATGGCGGCGCTCGCGCCGAGAATCTCGCCGAACGCCTGCGCCTCTTCCAGATCGTCGCGCAGGAACGCATTCTCGACCTCGAGCTGCGCGCGAAGCCGGGCGTTCTCGTCGAAGGCCCGCGCGGTCGCCAGCGCCGCCGCCACGTGGTCGGCCACCACCCGAAGCGTCGCCAGTGGCGCCTCGCCCATGCAGGCTCGCGTGAAGACGCCGAGCACACCGAGCACCTCTCCCCGAAAGACCAGCGGTTGGCCCCCGAAGCCGAGGATGCCCTCGCGTGCGGCCCACTCGGGCCGAGAGATCCAGCTCGCGTCCTTCCGCGCGTCCTCGACCCAGACCGCGTCGACCGAGGTCGCGCACTCGCCCACCTTGCGGTGGCCGATCGGGAACCGACGAAAGTCGCCGTCGATCCGCGCCCAATCGGCCGACGCGGGTTGGCTCGGCGAGCCTGCAGAAGCCACGAGCTGCAGGCAGGGCACGTACCCCGCGCACGCCTCCCGCATGGGACAGGTCTCGCACTCGGTTCCATCCCGGATCAGCCACAGTCGCGCGAGTGCCACGTCCGGGATCGAGCCGAGCCGCTCGACCACGAGCGCCACCAGCCGGTCGAAGTCGCGCTCGCTCGCGAGGTCGAGCAGCAGATCCTGGATCGACCCGTAGAGTTCGAGGGACTCGGTCTGCATCGTGCGTGGCGCGGTACGCGTGCCTATTCGACGCGCTCGAGCTCTTCCCACTGCAGGGTGGAGCCGATGTTGGGGTCGAAGTTCGGGTTGTCGGTGGAGAGCGTCGTGCCCCAGCCATCCGACCAGTGATGATCGGCGTAGCCATGCTCGGAGGTGCCCGTGACCGTCGAAGGGTCGTGGAAGGTCTCGCGGTCGTGGATCGAGTCGACGTACTTCTGCTGGCCCGTCATGCCGCCCGAGGACGACGAACCCCCACCCCCATGGATGCCGTCGACGAAACTCTCGTGCGCCGTGGTGTCCATGGCCGCACGATGACGCTGCATGATGTTGGACCGGAAGGCCTCGTTCTGCGCGGCCAGAGAACGGCTCTGGGCCATGATCGCCTCGCGGGCCATGCGGTTGTCGATGAGCCCCTGCTGGAAGCGCGCTTCGAGCTGCTGCTTGATGTTGAGATGCAGGGCCACCCACGCCGGGTTCGGCGTGCCGGACCGGACCATGTTGGTGAACAGGCTGCGGTGGCCCTCGAGCAGGCCCTCCTGGGTGATGAAGGCGTGGGCGCTCGTGAGCCCCCAGGTGGTCTGGGTGGTGACCCCCGCTTCGCCGCGCATCGTGGCCGAACCGATCATGTGGAGGGCGTAGATCTCCTCCTCCATGCGCTTGCCTTCCCAAGGGAACACGGCGCGAAGCCCGACGCCGGTCACGTTGGGGCCCGCCTGCCCCAACGCCGCAGGCAAGCCGGGCACCTCACGAACCCCGGTGATCTGGAAGCCGGCTACGCCCGGCTGATAGATGTTGAGGACGGCTTCGACCAACGCAGTCCTGGGGTCCATGGGCGCGACGTTGAGCATGCCCATGTTCCACTGCCCGGGGTTGTTGAGCGCAGCGTCGCCGGTGAGCCAGTAGCAGGTGAGCTCGGGAAAGAGCTGTACCCGCCTCGTCTGCTGGGGGTCGGTCAGGGCTGCGCCGATCGTCACGGGCACGACGTTGTTGTTGAGGTTCCACTGCACGTCCGACTCGAGCGTCCAGCCGGCGGGCCCGCGGATGGCATAGACGGGCATCTGCGCCTGCTCGTCCATGACGTAGTAGAGCTGCATCGACTTGGTCATGGTGTCGGGGTTCGCGCGTACCGCGGTCGGCCCGAGCCCCCCCAGCGTCGATGCCCACAGAACGATCCCGAAGACCAGGCGTTGCGCGCTCATGAGTGGGACTGTCGCACGTTGGCCCCGCGCCGCACGCTCGCGCCGGACCCCGGGTCAGTGGCCGCCGAGCGTGACCGGAAGCGACTCGAGCCCGAGCACGAAGTTGCCCCGCCGGCGCGCGAGGGGAGCCTTCGGGTCGGCCAGGGCGATGTCGGGGCAACGTTCGAGCAGCTCGTCGAAGAGCACGGTCAGTTCGAGGCGCGCGAGCTGCGCACCCAGGCAGTGGTGCCGCCCATATCCGCCGAACGCCATGTGCGGGTTGGGGTGCCGGCGGATGTCGAAGCGGTGGGGCGCTTCGAAGACGGCCTCGTCGCGGTTGCCCGACGGGTAGAGCAGCAGCATCCGGTCGCCTTCGCGAATCTGCTGGCCACCGAGCTCGACGTCGCGGGTGGCCGTCCGGTTCATGTTCTGGATCGGTGTCACCCAGCGCAGCATCTCTTCGATCGCTCCGGGCAGGAGCGATCGGTCCGCCCGCAGGTCGTCCCACTGCGCGCGGTTGCGCATCAGCGCCTCGAAGCCGCCCGACATCACGTGCCGCGTGGTCTCGTCGCCGCCGACGAGCACCAGCATCGTTTCCATGATGAGATCGGTGTCGTTCAGCCGCTCTCCTTCCCACTCCGCGTTCACCACGAGGCTCACCAGGTCTTCGGCGCGGCCATCGCGTCGCTGCTCGATGATCTTCAGGATGTAGTCGGCGTAGGCGACGACGGCTGGGCCGACCTTCTCCCGGACCTCGTCACCCCCCGTCGCGAAGAGGTCCGACCACTCGAGCAGCTGGGCGTGATCTTCTTCGGGCAGCCCCATGAGCTCGCCGATCATGAACATCGGAAGCGGCGTCGCGATGTCGGTCACGAAGTCGCAGGCGCCCCGCGCCTGGGCTGCATCGAGCAGCCCGCGCACCTTCTCGCGCAGGAAGGGTTCGTGCGCGCTCACGCGCCTGGGCGTGAAGCCCGCCGAGATGATGCCGCGGCGCCGATTGTGATCGGGGACATCGGTGTTGATCATGCTCGGCACGTTCGACTCGGGCCGAGAGCCCTGCCCGGAGCAGAACGTCGCGGCGTCCTTCGACACGGTCATGATGTCCGCGTAGCGGGTGATCCCCCAGATGCCGGTGACGTCGTCCCAGTAGACGGGCGCCTGCTCTCGCATCCACGCGAAACGCGGCTCGGGGTCGGCGTAGAACGCGGGATCGAGAAGGCGGATGTCGGCGCGCGTCGGATGCGCGGCCTGCCGGGTTCCCGCCCGGTCGAGCTTCACCTCGAACTCGCTGCCCCGCTCGGGATCCAGACCGCGTCCTTCCGTCATCGCCTCGGCTCCTCTCGACGTAGCCTATCGGACCCCGCCGATTCGAGGCCGCTCTCGGGGCCGGCCACCCGAGTGGGCACGGTTCGCCGGTGCGCTTCAGCGGACCCCTGCGAACGAGATGCCGGCGAGGTCGGCGACCTCCCGCTTCCAGGTGGCGATGTCGTCGCGCCCGAAATCGCCGAGGCGAGCGTGGCCGCACGCCCTTGCGAGGAGCTTCATCAGAGCGACCGACGCCCCGAGAAAGCGTGCGAGGCGTGCAGCGCCCTCCTCGACGTCGAGGCGAGCGCGCAGCTCGGGCAGCTGCGTCGCAATGCCGGCGGGGCACTGGTTGCTGTTGCACATCCGCGCGCCGATGCAGCCGATCGCCTGCATCGCGGAGTTCGCGAGCGCGATGCCGTCGGCACCCATGCACAGAGCCTTCACGAAGTCCTCGGGTACGCGCAGCCCCCCCGTGACGAGGAGCGTCACGTCATTCGCCTTGCGGCCGTCCAGATGGCGGCGGGCGCGAGCGAGCGCAGGAATGGTCGGCACCGAGATGTGGTCGCGGAAGATCGCGGGAGCCGCGCCGGTGCCGCCACCCCGGCCGTCCAGGATCAGATAGTCGACGCCCGATGCGAGCGCGAAGTCGATGTCCGCCTCGATGCGGTTCGCCGACATCTTCATGCCGATCGGAATACCGCCCGACACCTCGCGCACACGATCCGAGAAGCGGCGGAAGTCCTCGGGCGTCGTGAGGTCGGCAAAGGTAGCGGGCGATATCGCGTCGGTTCCTTCGGCGAGGCCGCGCACCTGCGCGATCTTCCCGGTCACCTTCTGGCCCGGCAGGTGCCCTCCGGTCCCGGTCTTCGCGCCCTGCCCGCCCTTGAAGTGGAAGGCCTGCACGCGTTCGAGCACGGACTCGTCGTAGCCGAACTTCGCCGATGCCAGCTCGTAGAGATAGCGACCGTTGGACTGCTGCTCCTCGGGCAGCATGCCGCCCTCGCCCGAGCAGATGCCGGTCCCCGCGAGCTCTGCACCTCTCGCAAGCGCGATCTTGGCCTCTTCGGAGAGCGCGCCGAAGCTCATGTCGGAAACGAAGAGCGGAATCTGGAGCACGAGGGGTTTGCGCGCCCGGGGCCCGATCACGAGTTCGGTCGCTACGGGCGCGTCGTCCAGCAGCGGCTTCGTCGCGAACTGGCCGGGAAGCACCTGGATGTCGTCCCACTGCGGCAGGGTCGTCCGGGGTACGCCCATGGCGACCATCTCACCATGATGGCCGGACTTCTCGAGGCCCCAGCGGGCGAGTTCGTGGATTCGGGCGACGGTCGGCTCCTCCGGGGTTGCGACCGCACCCGGCGGTCCCTCGTCGCCCCCCGCCACGTCACCGCGTTCGTCGAGCCGCGCGTGGGTGCCGTCGCAGTACGGTGGATTGCCGGTTCGCTTGCAGAGGCACAGCATGGCCGCACCGTCTCTTTCGGCTTCGAACGACAGCGGGTTCATCGACGACCCTACGTGCGAGCCGTCGCAGAAGGGCTGGCGACCCGACTTGCCGCAGGCGCACCAGGCGTAGCTCTCGCCCTTCTCAAGCTCCACGCTCACCGGCTCGCGGCCGGCGACCTTCGGTCGGTCCATTCCGTCTCCTCCCTCGGATCTTGCGGCTCTCAAGAACGCCCGTGCGGCGTGTCGAGATCGAGCACGGGCCCCACGGGCACGACGCCAGTCGGGTTGATGGTCCCGTGGCTCTCGTAGTAGTGCCGCTTGATGTGCTCGAAGTTCACCGTCTCGGCGACTCCGGGCATCTGGTAGAGCTCTCGCAGGTAGCCCGAGAGCGACGGGTAGTCGGCGATCCGCCGCACGTTGCACTTGAAGTGGCCGACGTAGACGGCGTCGAAGCGGACCAGCGTGGTGAACAGGCGCCAGTCGGCCTCGGTGATGCGGTCGCCGACCAGATACCGCTGGCGCCCAAGCCGCCCCTCGAGCTCGTCGAGGGCGCCGAAGAGCGCCGTGACCGCCTCTTCGTAGGCCTCCTGCGTCGTCGCGAAACCGCAGCGATAGACGCCGTTGTTCACGTTCGGGTAGATGAAGGCGTTCAGCTCGTCGATCTCCGCGCGCAGGGGCTCGGGGTAGAGATCGACCGAGGCGTCGCCGATGGCATCGAACTCGGAGTTGAACATGCGGATGATCTCGGCCGACTCGTTGTTGACGACCGTCTGCTCCTTGCGATCCCACAGCACGGGCACGGTCACGCGCCCCGTGTAGCCGGCGTCGGCATGGGTATAGATCTCGTGCAGGTGGCGTGCGCCGAAGATCGGGTCGTCCACGCACCCGGCGGTTCCGTCCGGGTTCTCGAATGTCCAGCCCGACGAGCCCATGTAGGGGTGGACGACGGAGACCGAGATCGCCTCTTCGAGCTTCTTCTGCCGGCGAAAGATCAGGGTCCGGTGCGCCCAGGGGCACGCCAACGAGACGTAGAGGTGGTAGCGGCCGGCCTCGGGGGCGAAGCGCCCGCTGCCATCGGCGCGCACCTGGTCCCGGAACGCGCTCTCCTGCCTCTTGAAGCGCCCCCCCGTCTTCGACGTGTCGTACCACTCGTCCTTCCAGACGCCGTCCACCAATCGTCCCATGTCGTCTCCTCCTTGCCGTCTCGTTCAGTTCGGTTCAGTTCAGTTCGAGAGATCGAAGAGCAGGATCTCGGCGTCTTCGAGCGCCGCGGTCTCGAGTAGGGTCTCGTCTTCGAGGGCGACCGCATCGCCCGCCTCGAGCTCCGGGAGATCGCGGTGCGCGCCCAAGGCGACTCGCCCACGCAGCACCTGCAGCCAGACGCCGCGGCCCGCGCCGACGTCGTGGCGCAGCGCCTCCCCGGCGGCGAGCGCTCCGGCGAACACCTCGGCATCGCAGTCGATCGGCAGTGACCCGCCGCGTCCGGCGCGCGAGGCCAGCAGCGTGAGGCCCTGCGTCTCGTGCCACGGCACCTGCGCTTCGTCGTAGCGCGGGGTCGCACCGCGATGGTCGGGCAACAGCCAGACCTGGACGAAGTGCACGGGGGACGAACGCGAGGCGTTCCACTCGGAATGCACGACACCGCGGCCGGCGCTCATCCGCTGCACGTCGCCGCGCCGCAGCACCGATCGCCCGCCCTCGCTGTCGCGGTGCTCGAGCGCACCGTCGAGCACCAGCGTGAGGATCTCGGCGTCGCGGTGCGCGTGTGCGCCAAAGCCAGCCCCGCCCCTCACGCGGTCCTCGTTCAGCACGCGGAGGGCGCGGAAGCCCATGCGGCCGGGGTCGTGGTGCGTGCCGAACGAGAAGGCGTGGCGCGACTCGAGCCAATCCAGCCGGGTCGAGAAGCGATCGGCTGACTTGTGGAGCTGGATCATCGTGCCCTCCTCTTCGTTGCTAGCAAGCTTGCCGTCGATCCCATGAGATGTGAATGGGTCGCATAGGAACGATATTGTGTCCTTGAGCGATACAATCAGGAGACGGCGTGTCGGATCTCAGCCAGGTCGAGAGCTTCATCCGGGTGGTCGAGGCCGGGGGCTTCCGGGCCGCTTCGCGGCAGCTCGGGCTCACGCCGTCCGCCATCAGCAAGCGCGTCCGGGCGCTCGAGGACCGGCTGGGCGTTCGGCTGCTCCAGCGAACCACGCGCAGCGTGGCGCCCACCGAAGCCGGACAGGCCTACTTCGAGCGCAGCCGCGAGATCCTGGCCGACCTCGCGGAGGCCGAGTCGGCCCTCGGCGCCATGGGTCAGGAGGCGCGCGGAACCCTGCGCATCGCCGCGCCCATGGACTTCGGGCGGCGTCACCTCGCGCAGCCCCTGGCCGCCTTCGCCGCGCGCCACCCCCGGCTCGCGCTCGACGTCGACTTCTCCGATCGCTTCGTAGACGTCGTTGGCGAGGGCTTCGACGTCGCGATCCGCATCGGCACGCTCGCCGACTCGAGCCTCGTCGCGCGGCGGCTGGCCCCCTGCCGCCGCCTGCTCGTGGCCTCGCCGGTCTACCTGCAAGCGCGCGGCACCCCGGCGCACGGGGCCGACCTGCCCCAGCACGACTTCATCGGCTACGCGCTGGAGACGTCGCGCACCTGGCGGGTCGCGAGCGAAACCGGCGGACGAGCCCTCCCCCTCCGCGAGCGACACCGCGTGAACAACGGCGAGATGATGTGCCGACTTGCGGTGGCGGGCCTGGGGATCGCGCTGCTGCCCACCTTTCTCGCGTGCGATGCCCTGCGCGCGGGAGACCTGGTCCCGATCCTCGAGCACGAGCTCGACGCCGACATCTCTGTCCACGCCGTGTATCCGCACCGACGGCACCTGTCGGCCAAGGTGCGCCTGTTCGTGGATCACCTGGTCGACGGCTTCGGGCCCATCCCCGCCTGGGATCGCTAGGCGACCGCTTCGGCCGCTTCGTCGGCCAGCGCCGCCGCCTCCGCGGCGTCGACGCCCAACGTCCGCAGGCCCCGGGCGACCGCCTGCTGCGGGGCGTCGGGGCGCGCCTGGCCTTCGACCATGCGGCGGATCGTCATGATCACGAGACCGGCGACCTGGTCGAGGGTCGCGTCGTCCGGCTCGTCGTCGAAGCGACCCTGGGCATGGCCCTCAGCAAGGTCCTCGCGCAGGTAGCGGCTCAGGTCGACCCCGGCACCCGGACGGCCCACCAGCCGCAGGAGGACCCGCGCCCAGGTCTCGTCGTCGCGCGCGTGCAGCAGCATCCGCATCGTCGCAAACGCGAATCGCCGAGCCGCATCTTCGATCGGGCGCTCCGCCGCGTCGGCCGCGAGCGCGAGCGCGGTGTGCTCGGCGACCGCCTCGATCAGGTCCTCGCGGTCGGCGAAGTAGTTGTAGAAGGTGCCATTCGAGACGTCGGCCTCGGCGACCACGTCGCTCACCGTGAGCCCATGGCCCTTCTCGGCCAGAACCCGCTGGCCCGCCGCCACGAGCTGCCGCCGGGTCCGCTCCTTCTTCCGGTAGCCCCGGGTCTGGGGCGCGCGCGTCTCGTCCATCATGGGCCGCAAGCTAGCAATCAGATGGGACTATTTTCAATATTGACAATAGTCCCATTTTTTGGTTTCCTGTTCCCCGAGCCGCCGGAGAGGCGGTCGAGAAAGGGAGCCCGATGCCGTCCGATGCCTTCCAGCCCCTGGCCCTCGAAACCCTGAAGCAGACGCTCCGCCCGCTCTCGCTGCTGGCGAGCCCGGTGGCATTCGGGCTCGAGCGCGTGCCCCGGGACGGACCGGTCCTGTTCGTCGGCAACCACACCATCTACGGCGGTCTCGACCTGCCTCTGCTGGGCCTCACGATCTACGAGGGCACCGGCCGCTGGATCCGGGGCCTGGCCGACCACCTTCACTACGAGATCCCCGGTTGGCGCGACCTGCTCACCCGTCTGGGGGCGGTGCCCGGAACCCGCGAGAACTGCGCGCGGCTCTTTGCCGACGACCAGGCGGTCATGGTCTTTCCGGGTGGCGGGCGCGAGGTGAACCGCCGTCGCGGCGAGGCCTACCGCCTGATCTGGAAGCAGCGCCTCGGCTTCGCCCGCATGGCCATCGCGCATGGTGTCCCCATCGTCCCGTTCACCTCACTCGGAGTCGACGACATGTTCGACGTGGTGGTCGACGTCGACGACGTGCTCGGCTCGCCGGTGGGTGCACTGCTCCGGCGTCTCGGCGTCACCGACCAGGCCTGGTTCCGTGGCGGCGAAGCGATCCCGTCGATCTCGCGGGGCAACGGGCCGCTCGGCGTGCCCCGCATCGAGCGCCAGTACCTCCATCTCGGCGAGCCCATCGACACCACGCGCTTCGCAGGCCGACACGACGACGACGAGGCCTGCTGGGAGCTGCGCAAGGAGGTGGCGCGCGACATCGAGATGGGCGTCGGCCTGCTGGCCGAGATCCGCGACCGCGACGACGACCGCTACCCCGTCCAGCGACTGCTGCGGGCCGCGGCGGCTCGACTCGGCTGACGGCCAGCCCGCACCCAAACCCGAACCGGGCCGGTCCTACCGAGACCCGAACCGAAGAGGCTCACCCCACATGGAACTCGGAATCCGGGACCGCCACGCCATCGTCTGCGCTTCGAGCCGCGGGCTCGGGCGCGCCTGCGCTGCCTCGCTCGCGCGCGAGGGGGTCCATGTGACGCTGAATGGGCGCGACCCCGAAACCCTGCAAGAAGCCGTCGACGCGATCGCCGCCGAGCACGGCGTCCCGGCCCAGGCGGTCGAGGGCGACATCGCCGACGAGCGCACCCAGCGATCCCTTCTCGAGGCGTGTCCCACGCCCGACATCCTCGTCAACAACAACGGCGGTCCGCCGCCGGGACGCTTCGCCGACTGGGACCGCGACGCCTGGATCGGCGCACTGGACGCGAACATGCTGGCCCCCCTGGCGATGATCCGCGCGGTACTCGAAGGCATGTGCGAGCGGGGCTTCGGGCGCATCGTGAACATCACCTCGGCCATGGTGAAGACGCCGCTCGCACCGATGGGCCTCTCGACCGGCGCGCGCACCGGCCTCACCTCGGTCTCGAAGGCGCTCTCGCGCGACGTCGCGCGCTCGAACGTCACGATCAACAACCTGCTCCCCGAGCGAATCGACACGGCCCGCCAGCGCGGCATGGCCGAGGTGCACTCGAAGATCGCCGGCATCTCGATCGAGGAGGCCTACGACGCCATGAAGGCCTCGATCGCCGCGGGCCGCCTGGGGCGCCCCGAAGAGGTCGGTGACGCCTGCGCCTTTCTCTGCAGCGCCCAGGCCGGGTTCATCTCGGGCCAGAACCTTCAACTCGACGGCGCAAGCTACGCCGGACTCCTCTAGGAGGCTGTGATGTCACGCATCGACGTTCCCTTTCTCATCGTAGGCGCAGGGCCGGTCGGCATGATCGAGGCCGTCCTGCTCTCGAAGCTCGGCCGCCAGTGCCTCGTGGCCGAGCGCCGCGGGGGCCCGCAGACCGCGCCCGCCGCCCATGTGGTCAACGCCCGTACGTTCGAGATCTGCCGCCAGGCCGGGCTCGACATGCAGGTCATCGACGCGGCCTGCAAGAACCCGGCGGATGCGGGCCACGTCCGCTTCGTGACCCGGCTCGCCGGCGAGGAGATCGGCCACCTTCCCTTCGAGCGCCAGGGTGAAGAGTGCCTGCGTTACACGCCCACACCGCTCCGCAATCTCTCGCAGCACCGGTTCGAGCCGATCCTCGCCGAAGCGCTCGGCAAGCTGCCGGGCGTCGACCTGCGGTACGGCTGGCAGTGGGAGCGCAGCGAGCAGGATGCCGACGGCGTGACGTCGACCCTCACCGACCTCGCAACGGGCCAGAGTCACGAGGTGCGCAGCCGCTGGCTGATCGCCGCGGATGGCGCCGGGAGCCGGGTGCGCCGGTCGCTCGGCGTCGAGATGCAGGGGCCGCAGCGCATCCAGAGCTTCTTGATGATCCACTTCGGGGCCAACCTGCGCGAAATGGTGCGAGACCGCCCGGGGGTGCTGCACTTCGTCATGGACCCCGAGGCCGGCGGCGCGTTCATCGCCCACGACGTCGATCGCGAGTGGGTCTACATGCACGAGTTCGACCCGGACACCGAGTCGGAGGGCGACTACGACGACGACCGCTGCCGCGAGCTGGTGCTGCGGGCCATCGGCCAGGACACGCCGCTCGAGATCCTGCACAAGGGCACCTGGCACATGAGCTCGCAGGTGGCAGACGGCATGGGCGAGGGTCGCACCTTCCTGGCCGGCGACGCCGCGCATCGCTTCCCGCCGACCGGCGGCCTGGGCCTGAACAGCGGCTTCCAGGACGCGCACAACCTGGCTTGGAAGCTCTGTGCGGTCGAGGACGGGTGGGCCGCACCGGCCCTGCTCACGACCTACGCCGAGGAACGCCTCGCCGTAGCCCGCAACAACACGGAGCAGAGCCTGAAGAACGCGCTCAAGATGGTGCTTCTGCCTCAGGCGCTCGGCACCGACGTCGAGCCCACCACCGCGCGCATGGCCGCGTCGCTCGCAGACCCGGAGAAGCGGCAGGCGATCGCAGCCGCCGTCGAAGAGCAGGCCGAGCACTTCGACATGCTCGGGCTGCAGCTCGGCTTCGTCTACGAAACGGGTGCGCTGGTGCCCGACGGCCGAGCGCGACCGCCGGCCTCGACACGCGACTACGAGCCCTCGGCCGACCCGGGGGCACGCCTGCCCCACGGCTGGATCGGCGCGGCTGCCGCCGACCGATCGACCCTCGACTGGGTCGCCTACGACGGCTTCACGCTCGTCACCTTCGGCGAGCACGAGCAGTGGGCCGAGGCCGCCGCGAGCGTCTCGAGCGTCCCCCTCGCCCACGTCCGCGTCGGTGCCGGGAACGACGGGCCCGATGAGGCTTGGCGCTCGGCCTGTGGCGTCGAGGCGGGCGGCGCCCTGCTGGTTCGCCCCGACCAGCACGTCGCGTGGCGTGCGGTCTCCCTCCCCGACGTGCCCGCATCCGCCCTGACCGAGGTCCTCGGCCAGGTCGTAGGAGGTTCGAAGTGAGCGATCCCCTGATCAAGGTCAAGCGCCTCGCCTACGTCCGTGTCGCGGCGCCCGATCTCGACGAGGCCGAGGCATTTCTCCTGGAGTTCGGTCTCCAGGTCGCGGCCCGTACCGAGTCGGCGGTCTACTTTCGCGGCACCGACGCCGAGCCGCCCTGCTACGTCCTGACCGAGGGCCCGTCCGACGTGACCGCGATTGCGTTCGAGGCAGACTGCGCTGCAGATCTCGAGACGCTCTCGAAGGTCGACGGAGCTTCGGCGATCGCCAAGCTCGACGAGCCCGCCGGCGGACAGGTGGTCCGCCTGCGCGACCCGCAGGGCATGCAGGTGGAGATCGTGCACGGCCAGACCGCGCTCGACGCCCTCGACCCGGCCCCGTCCCACGTACTCAACGTGGATGGCCGCCGCGAGCGGAAGGGTCCCCTTCCGGCGGTGCGTCCGGGGCCGGCGCACGTGCGGCGGATCGGCCACCTCGTCCTCGAGAGCGGCGATCCGGCGGCGGTCTACGCCTGGTACCACGAGCGCTTCGGGCTGCGAAAGTCGGACGAGGTGCTCCGGCCGGACGGCGGCACCCAGATGCGCTTCGCCGCGCTCGACCGCGGCCCGGAGTTCGTCGACCACCACGTCGTGGGCTTTCAGTACGCGCTCGACGAAGGGACGCGCGTCCAGCACATGGCCTTCGAGGTGGGCAACCTCGACGACCTGATGGCGGGGCACGACCACCTGAAGGCGAAGAGCCGCAAGGCCGTATGGGGCATCGGACGCCACCGATACGGCGGGCAGATCTTCGACTACTGGGCCAACCCCTGGGGCGTGATCCACGAGCACTGGACCGACACCGACCTGGTCAACGAAGACACGGCCGCGTCGGATTGCGCATTCGAGGATCTCGAGGAGTACTGGGGCCCGCAGCCCACCCTCGGCTTCATCGTGGCGCGCTGGAACGCGAAGACCGTGCGCAACCTGGCGAGCATGATCGGCGCCAGGATCCGGGCCGGACGAGGGATCGGCTGACATGGCTGTGAACGTCATCCGCTACCAGCACGGGGGCACCGTCCACTGGGGACGCGTCGATGGGTCCGGTGTCGTCCCCATCCCGGGCGACTACCCGACGACGCGCGACTTCATGCTGCACGGGGCCGCCGTCGCGCGGGCCGGAGCCGCCGAAGACGCAGCGCCGGTCGCGCTCGACGCGGTCGAGGTGCTCTCGCCGGTGACGCGAGATCGCCAGTTCCTCTGCCAGGCGATCAACTACGCTTCGCACATGCGCGAATCTGGCTTCGACCCGGACTCAAGCCCGTTCAACATCTTCTTCCGCAAGGCCTCGTCGTGCATGGCACCGGCGACGACCGACATCGTGAGCCCGGCGCACGTCGAGTTCCTGGACTACGAGATCGAGATCGGCCTCGTGTTCTCGCGAGACGTCGGCGGACCCGTCGAGGTGGGCGAAGCGAACCTGGCCGAGTTCGTGGGAGGCCTGGTGCTCCTGAATGACGTGAGCGCCCGCGACGTGCAGCTCCCCGAGACCCAGTTCTACAAGGGCAAGAGCTATCGCACCTTCGGGCCTACGGGACCCTACCTGACGCTGGTCTCGGCCGAAGAGCTCGCACGCTTCGACGAGCTGCACCTCGTGCTCTCGGTCAATGGAGAGGTCCGGCAGGATGCGCTCGCAAGCGACATGGTGCACCTCCCGCCGGCAACGCTGACCGAGCTCTCTGCGCTGCAGGACTGGGAGGCCGGCGACCTGCTCGCGACGGGCACGCCGGGTGGCTGCGCGTTGCAGGCGCCCGCGCGCCCGCTCGCCATGTTGGCCCAGCTCGTCTCTCCAAAGCGGCGGCAGGCCCTGGTGCGCCGCGTGGCAGCGCGCAACCCCAGACGTCTTCGCCCCGGCGACGTGATCGAAGCTTCCATCCGTACCGACGACGGAGCCATCGACCTCGGCACCCAGCACAACCGGGTGATCGCGGCGTGATGCGGGCCGGCCCGAAACTCGTGCTGTCTGCGTGGGTGCTCGCCATCGCCCCCCTTGCGTGGCTGGGGATGGCCGCCGCGCCCGCCGACGCCGAACGGGCGCTTCCCCACATCCTGCTCCTCGTGGCCGACGACCTGGGCTGGCGGGACGTCGGCTACCACGGCAGCGAGATCGAGACGCCCCACATCGACCGGATCGCACGCGAAGGCCTCGAGCTCGATCGCTTCTACGCCCAGCCGAGCTGCAGTCCCACCCGAACCGCACTGATGACGGGCAAGTCTCCGCTGCGGATCGGGATCGACCGGCCGATCTCGAAGATCGAGCGAACCGGGCTGCCGCTCGATGAGACGATCCTGCCGCAGTACCTGACCCGCCTGGGCTACCGCGCCCTGATGGTCGGAAAGTGGCACCTGGGTCACTGGACCCCCGAACGGCTCCCGCTCGCCCGCGGCTTCGAGCACTTCTACGGCAGCGTCACGGGCGGCATCGGCTACTGGGACCACAACCACGGGGGCGGGCACGACTGGCAGCGAAACGGCGTGACGCTGCGCGAGGAGGGCTACACGACGCATCTGGTCGCCGAAGAGGCGACCCGCCTCGTGGCCGCGCACGACCCGGACCAGCCGCTGTTTCTCTACGCCGCCTTCCACGCGCCACACCTGCCGAACGAGGCGCCCGACGCCGCGATCGCGCGCTACCCGAACATCGGAGACGAGAACCGGCGCGTGCACGCGGCGATGGTGAGCGAACTCGACCGGGCCATCGGCCGCGTGCTCGGCGCCTTCGAGGCGCGCGGCATGCTCGACGATACGATCGTCTTCTTCGCGAGCGACAACGGAGGCTCGACGCCTGCTGCGGCCCCGCCGACCGCCCGCGCCGTCATGGAGAGACTGGCCGACTGGTTCGGGCGGCCCCTTCCGATCGACGGGGTCGAGCTGCTCGCGGTCAATGTGCTCGACGGGGGCAGCGACAACGCCCCGCTCTCCAAGGGGAAGGGCAGCGTGGCCGAAGGCGGCGTGCGCGTACCCGCCGCGATCTGGTGGCCGGGCCAGCTCGAGGGCGGCACCGACACGGGATTCATGACGGCCTCGGACGTGCTGCCCACGCTGCTCGACGCCATCGGCGCGCAGCAGTCCATTCCGGACGATCTCGACGGCCGGAGTCTCTGGCCCGCCCTCCGCGACGGGCGCGAGATCGCCCGGCCCGACTACATCGTTCGGGGCGTCGAGGGCCTGGCTCTCTTCCGCCCCCCTTGGAAGCTCGTCGACCCCGACGACCCGAAGCTGTACGACGTCTACGAAGACCCGGGTGAGACGCGCGACCTCGCCGGCGAACACCCCGACCTCGCCGCCGAGCTTGCGGCCGCCGCCCACGCATGGCCGCGAGGCACGGGCGCCCTCGATCGTTCGCTCTTCCAGATCTTCTGGGACCCGGACTCGTTCGGCGGCCCCGAGGACCGCGAGCCGTGGGCCGACGCGGCGGCGCGCCGGGCCAAGCCGTCCGGCCCCTGAGGCCGCGCGGGGTCAGGACGCCTGGGCGCCTTCCGTGTCGTGCGCCGGCTCGAACGCGAAGCCCGCGTAGTCCTGGGCGGCCACGTCTGCGATGCGCTGGTAGTAGATCGAGCCGCCCAGGTACGCGCAGAAGTAGCGGGGCTTGCCTTCGACGTTCGCCCCCGTCCACCAGGAGTCGGTACGCGGAAAGAGCGTCGCGCCCGCCAGGGCGGCGACCTCGGCGGCCCAGGCCTCTTCACTCTCCCGAGTGGGTTCGACGCTGCCCAGCTGGTTCTCGCGCACGTGACGCATGCAGTCGCCGATCCAGCTCATCTGGCGTTCGGCACCGAGCGGCATGTTGTAGAACACGCCGGGCGAGCCAGGGCCGTGGATCATGAAAAGGTTGGGAAAGCCCGCGATCGTGATGCCGAGATAGCTGTGGAACCGGTCGGCCCACCTGTCCTTCAGGCTCAGACCGCCGCGGCCCCTGGGGTCGAGGCGCAGCATCGTGCCGCTGATGGCGTCGAAGCCGGTCGCCAGCACGAGCATGTCGATCGGGTGCTCGCCGCTTCGGGTCACCACGCTCTTTCGCGTGAACCTCTCGATGGGGTCCTCGCGGAGATCGACCAGGGTGACGTTGTCGCGGTTGTAGGTCTCGAAGTAGCCGTCGTCGAGGATCGGCCGCTTGGTCATCACGAAGTGGTCGGGCATCAGCTTCCGCGCGGTCTCGGGGTCCCGGACGATCTCTCGGATCTTCCCGCGCACGAAGTCGGCCAGCGAACGATTGGCCTCCTCGCTGATGGCGATGTCGGAGTACAGGTCCAGGAAGAAGCGGAAGCCCCCTCGCTGCCACAGCTTCTCGTAGTGCGCTTCGCGCTCCTCAGGCGTCGCGTCCAGGGCCGAGCGCGGCTGCATGTCGTACGGAAAGCCCCCGACGTTCGCGAGCATCTTCGCGCGAAACGAATCCCATTCTGCCCTCGCCTTCGCCATCTCCTCGGGGGTGATCGCGCGGTTGCGCGCCGGGAACGAGTACTGCGCGGTGCGCTGGAACACCGTCAGGTGCTCTGCGCTCTTCGCGATCTCGGGAATCGACTGGATGCCCGACGAACCCGTGCCGATCACGGCCACGCCCTTGCCTTCGAAACGGACCGGCTCATGGGGCCAGCGGCCGGTGTGATGGCAATCGCCCTCGAAGTCGTGGATTCCCGGGATGTCGGGCAGGTTCGCGGTCGACAGCGCGCCGACCGCGCAGATCAGGAACTGGGCCGAGGCGCGTATGCCGGTGCTGGTCTCGACCGTCCAACGCTGGGCTGCTTCGTCGTAGCGGGCATCCTGCACCCACGTCTCGAACTGGATGTCGCGGCGGAGGTCGAACCGATCGGCGACGTGCTCGAGATAGGCCAGCACCGCAGACTGCTCGGACTGGGTCTCGGCCCAGTCCCACTCGTTCATCAGTTCTTCGGAGAACGTGTAGCAATAGAAGGGGCTACCCGGGCCATCGACCCGTGCGCCGGGGTATCGGTTGTACCACCAGGTGCCGCCCACGTCGGTGGCGCCATCGTACACCCGAACCGAGAGGCCCATCTCTCGCAGGTGGTGCAGCGCATACATGCCGCTCACGCCGGCGCCGATCACCACGACGTCGTAGTGCTCGGTCGACCCGTACGGCGTGGGGTTCGCCTCCGTCATCCTACGCGGGCTCGGAGAAGTCGTAGCGATAGATGGGGTCCATGGGGTCTTCGCGGGTGTGGCGCACGATGGTCTCGAGCCGGCCATCTTCGACGTGGTAGACCCAACCGTGCAGAACCGGAAAGTCACCCTCGTCCCATCGACGCTGCACGAAGGACGTCTTCGCGACGTTCAGCAGCTGCTCGCGGACGTTCAGCTCCACCAGCCGGTCCCACTGCGTGTTCTCGTCGCCGATCTCCTCGAGCTCACTACGGTGCAGGTGATAGACGTCCTTGATGTTGCGGATCCACTTGTCGAGAATGCCGAGCTTGCGGTGCCCGAGCGCGGCTTTCACGCCACCGCACCGCGTGTGGCCACACACGATGATGTGGTCGACCCGAAGCTCGAGAATGCCGTACTCCAACAGGCTCATCAGGTTGAGGTCGGAGTGGGTCACGATGTTGGCGATGTTGCGGTGCACGAAGAGATCGCCGGCATGCGAACCGGTGATCTCGTCCGGAGGAACGCGGCTGTCCGCGCAGCCGATCCACAAGAAGGGCGGGCTCTGTCCCTCGGCCTGACGTTGGAAGTACTGCTCGTCGAGATCGAGCTTGGCGCGCACCCAGGCTTGATTGTTGCTGAGCAGCTTCTCGTGGCGATGCATCGGGTTGGCGCCTCCCAGGCCGTCGGGCCGGAGCCGCGAGATGGTGCCACGCCCTTCGGCGGCTTCAACCCGTCGCGGCCGCCGCGGTCGCTTCGAGCTCCTCTTCGATTGCGGCGCAGATGGACCCGCGCAGCGGTGCGTTCATGCGATGCTTCGTAGCGGTGAAGCTCGCTGCGTCGAGCGCACACAGCCGCGCGGCTTCCTCGCGAACCCGCACGTCGAGGTCTTCGGATGCAACGACTTCATCGAGGTAGCCAAGCGCCCGGGCTTCCTCGGGGTCGAACAGCCCGGCCGTCGCCACCCGCACGAAACCCGGTCTCGTGAGCCGGGCAGCCGCGAGCGCCAGGGCAAATCGAGGAACCGTGAGGCCGATGGCCGTCTCGTTCATCCCGATCCGATAGGGGCCGTGAACCCCGAATCGACGGTCGCCGCTGAGCATCAGGAAGGCACCCATCGGATAGGCGTGTCCGGTGCACGCCGTCACCACCGGGTGCGGGTAGGCGAGAAGTCGCTCGACCAGGCGCGCCCCAGCGCTCACCATCGCGACCGCAGCCTCGCGTCCTCGGCCGAGGGTCGGCATGTCGAAGCCCGCCGAGAAGATGCCCGGACGCCCGCGGATCACGGCGACGGCGGACGCCGCCTCGGCGGCCTCGAGGCGCGCGCCGATCTCGGTCAGCATCTCGACCGACATGGCGTTGACCTTGCCGTCGTCGAGCGTGATCCACGCGATGCCGTCTGTGATCTCGAGCTGGGTTCGGGTCATGGGAGCCTCCCGGGCGCGGGACGCGGATCGAATTAGACCGATCACTCTATTCGGGATCAGCCTAATAGACCACTTGTTATAGTGCCAGCCGAAGGGGGCGTGCATGTCGAAGGCAGCGGTCCACAAGGAGAATCTGGTGCGGACCGCCATGCGGCTGTTTCGGCGCCAGGGCTACGCCTCCACCGGTCTGCAGCAGATCCTCGACGAGAGCGGGGCTCCGAAGGGGTCGCTCTATCACTACTTCCCGGCCGGGAAGGAGGCTCTCGGCGAGGCTGCGGTCGAACTCGCGGGGGCGCTGGTGCGCCAGAAGCTCGTCGAACTGGCCGAGCGACACGAGACCCCGAGCGCATTCGCCCGCGGCTACTGCGGCGTGATGGCGGGCTGGATGGCGGAGTCCGGCTTTCGCTCCGGATGCCCGGTGGCCACCACCGTGCTCGAGAACGCGCCGCAGTCTCCCGGCATCACGCGCGCCGGCCGGGTGGCTCTCGACAGCTGGATCGAAGTCGCCACCGAAGTCTTCGCCCGCGACGGCCTCCCGCGGCGCAAGGCCCGCATGAATGCGGAGCTCCTGGTGGGTGCCGTCGAAGGCGCCCTTCTCCTCGCGCGCGTTCGCCAATCGAAGCAACCGATCCTGGACGTGGCGAAGTCGTTCTAGCCCGCCTCAGATCTGATAGCCCCGGGCGCGCTGCTCGGCGTTCTCGATGCTCACCTCGAGGGTCCGCCGCAGTTCGTACATCTGCGACAGCGCCAGCCCCTGCCCGATGAAGCTCGACGCGTAGGCCAGGCCGGCGAGCACGAGCGCGACCGGCAGGGCCCACAGCGCCGTAGGCGTCCGCCCCAACGTGAGCTGCGCCATCCCGAACAGCACGCCGGCCACGCCGCCCGCCCCGAGCACCGCAAAGATGAACGCAAACCCCGTCCACACGGCGGGGACGGGCCGGAACAGGCAACGCACGCGATAGCCCGGCACAGGCTCTCCGGACTCGGCCACGCGACGCTCGAAGGTGAGGTCGAGTTCGGGCGACCAGAAGGCGCGCCGCCCATCCGGAATGCGCACCACGCAATGGGCGGGATCGAAGTGCCCCTCGAGGGAGGGGTCGGCCCGCTCGACGTTCTGCTCGAGCGCCGCGACCAGGGTTTCCACTTCGCACGACACGTCGACCGCGTAGCGGGGACGCATCCGGGGGTCGGCCATGATCCTTCCTGCCTGCGGGCAATCGTATCGCAGGACGCGCGCAGGGTGCCCAGGCCGAGCCGTGGGCTATCCAAGGGGCATGAGTGCGCGACCGCCCGGCTACTACGAAGAAGGCCTCTGGGCCTATACCGATGCGACGAGCTACGCGCCTGGCGAGACGGCGACCTTCTTCGTGTCGAGCCCGGTCCCCGACGTGTCGTGCACCGTCACGCGCATCGGCGATCGGGAGACCCTCGTCCACGAGGGGCACGGCCTCCATGCAGGGCACCACGAGACCCCCGAGCACGCCTACCGCGAGGGCTGCGGCTGGCCCGAGACCTTCGCGCTCGAGATCGGAACCGACTGGCCGAGCGGCTACTACCGGGTCGCGCTTCGCGCGGGCGCGCTCGAGGCGGAGCACTTCTTCGTGGTGCGCGCCGCGAACCCGGGCGCCCTCGCCCGCCACGTGCTGGTGCTCGCCACCAACACCTACCAGGCCTACAACGGGTGGGGCGGCAAGAACCTCTACGGCAACGATGCCTCGTTCGCAGCCAGCCCCGACCAGCTGGTGCACCGGCCGGTACCCACGCCGGTGGTCGCCTGGGACCGGCCCTGGTCGCGCTGCCTGGTGGCCTCGCCCGTACCGACGCGCATCCCCACGTCGGGCCGCCGGGGCCTGGGTGAGCCCCTGGGACTCCCCGACGCAGCCGCTGCATTGGTGAACGCAGACGCGTCGATCTGGGACATGCCTGCGGGCTTCGTGAACAAGTGGGAGCATCCCTTCGTGGTGTGGGCCGAGCGCGCCGGCATCGAGCTCGACTACCTGGCCCAGTCCGACCTCGACCGCGACCCCAACGTCCTCGAGCCCTATCCCTCCTACCTGAGCGTCGGCCATGACGAGTACTGGACGTGGGAGGAGCGCGACGCCGTGGAGGCGTTCGTGGACGCCGGCGGCAGCGCGGCGTTCTTCTCGGGCAACACCTGCTTCTGGCAGGTGCGCTTCGAGCGCGAGGGCCGCGCCATGGCTGGCTACAAGTTCACCGCACCCACAGCCGACCCCGTCCTCGGCACCGAGCGCGAGCGGCGCGTCACGAGCCTATGGGCCGACCCGCTGATCGGGCGACCCGAGGCCGAGATGACCGGCGTCAGTTTCTCGCGCGCCGGCTACGCGCGCACCGGCTATGCGCTGTCGCGCGGCACGGCCGGGTACACCATCTATCGCCCGGATCACTGGTCGCTCGCCGGCACGGACCTCTTCTACGGCGACGTGATCGGGGACGACTTCGCGCTGGTGGCCTACGAGACCGACGGCTGCGACTTCCGGCTCGATCAGGGCCTTCCCGTCCCGACCGGCGAGGACGGGGCACCCACCGGCTTCGAGATCGTCGGCGTCGCACCCGCGACCCTCGGCGAGCCGGACCCGACGCCTGGCGAGGGCATCCTCGGCCGCGACGACGCCGCCTTCGTCGCGGCCAGGGTCTTCGATGGTGACATCGAACGGGCCCTGCGCGGCCACGCCACCTTCGGGAGCTTTCGCCGTGGCCGCGGCGAGGTCTTCACGGCGGGCACCACGGAGTGGGCCTGGGGCCTGGCCGCGAGCGACCGCTTCATCGACCGCATCACGCGCAACGTACTCGAGCGCGCGGTGCGATAGCCGCGAGCCTGGCGCGGTCGCCGTCCGGTGACCGGGCCGCAGCGCCCGGGATCAGTCCCCCGGCCATTGCTGCGGCACGCGCCTCACCTGCTCGGTGTCGTACCCGAGACGCGCTGCCATCTGGAGCAACCGCTGATAGTCGGCGCCCTCGAGCTTCGCGCTGCGAGAGAGGATCCAGAGGTTGCCACGGTCGGGTACGCCAACGATCGTTTCCTGGTAGTCGGCATCGACGTGCAGGATCAGGTAGGCGGCCTTGAACGGCCAGAGGAACTGCATGCGCCACTCGGCCTGGGTGGCCTGGTCATGGACCCAGCCGGTGGGCGTGAACTGCCGCTCCGGCCCATCGAACGCGCCGTCGCGAAAGGTGTAGGTCGTCTCGATCCGGCCATCGTCCATGAGTTCGTAGGACTCGATCGCATTGTGGGCGCCCGCTTCGCTGAAGAACGGCAGGTCGATGGGAATGAACCCGTGCACGTACCAGTCGCCCATGAAGCGCTCGAGGTCGATCCTCTCGGCCGTGGCCTCGAGCGGCGGCAAATCGTTCGTCGCACAGGCGCCGAGAAGAGGGATCGCGAGAAGGGCTCCGACGAGCGTTGCGGCGCGCGAGCGGCGAGGGGTTCTTGCGGTCATCGGATGCTCTCCTGGAGGCGCGGCGCCCAAGCGGGAAACCGTCCCCGAAGCTAGTCAGCGGCAGCCCTCTGTCCACGACGCGCGCAGGCAGCCAGCCCAGGCGACGCGTGGGCAAGCGGGATCCATCTCCTAGCTTCCGAGGGGCTCGCCGGAGGACGCGGGGGCCGAGGAGGTGCAGTCGCCATGGCCAGTCCGATGCGACGAGGGGGTGGCACGTGAGCCGCGTCGCACTGGTGCAGGGCGCAAGCCGGGGGATCGGCCTCGCATTCGTTCGTGCCCTGCTCGAGCGCCCGGACGTCGACCGGGTGGTGGCCACCTGCCGAGCGCCCGAGGCGAGCGACGCGCTGGCCCGCCTCGGATCGAAGCATGGGGACGCGCTCGTATCGCTGCGCCTCGACGTGCGCGACGAAGGATCGATCGCCGAAGCGGCCGAGCGCGTCGAAGCCACGTGCGGCAAACGGCTTCACTGGTTGATCAACAGCGCGGGCCTTCTCCATGACGACCGAGGGGTACGCCCGGAGAAGAAGCTCGAAGATGCCGACCCCGCGCGGCTGCGCGCTGTATTCGAGGTCAATGCGTTCGGCCCGCTGCTCGTCGCCAAGCACTTCGTCGGGCTTCTTCGCCACGAGGAACGCGCGGTGGTGGCGAACCTCTCGGCGCGCGTCGGGAGCATCGGCGACAACCGGCTGGGCGGCTGGTACGGCTACCGCGCTTCGAAGGCCGCCCAGAACATGTTCACGCGCACGCTGGCGATCGAACTCGCACGGCGCGCGCCCAACGCGATCTGCGTCGCCCTCCACCCGGGCACCGTCGACACCCAGCTGTCCCGCCCCTTCTCGGGCAGCGTCCCGGCCGAGCGCCTCTTCGACGCGGATCGCGCGGCGCACCAGCTGCTGGGCGTGCTCGACGGCTGCGAGCCGGAGCAGAGTGGTTGCTTTCTGGCGTGGGACGGGGAGGCGATTCCCTGGTAGGGGCTCGCCGCAACCGGGGGTGGCCGGACTAGAGCAGGGAGATCTGCGCCTGGCGCCGGAGCGCGTCGAACGAGGAGAGCGTCGGCCACAGCAGTGCGCGCGCCGCCTGGTCGGCGCGCACGAGCGCACTGGGGAGCCGGCGCCACCAGGGCTGCAGGTCGAGCTGCGCCATCACCAGTTCGAAGACCGCCTCCTTCGCAGCGGCGAGCGGTGGTCCTGCGACGGCGCGCCCGCCCACGACGGCGAAGCACGTGAGGTCTCCAAAAGAGAGCAGCGTCGGCTTGGGAGCGGGCCGAAAGCCCTGGAGAGAGCGGTCCGCGAGGTACCGCTCGACGTTGCGCGCCGCGCACGTGCCCATGTCGATGCCGTGGTAGGCCTGCTTGGGGAGCGCGGTGGGAAGCTCGGCGGCATCCCCGGCCACGAAGACCTCGGGGTAGTGCTTGCTCTGCAGGCAAGCGTCCACCGGCGCCCATGCGCCACGGGGCGCCAGACCGCTCTCAGTCAGCAGGGGCGACGGCGCAGGGCCCCCGGTCCAGATCGTCAGGTCCGACGGCAGCGATCGACCGCCGCCGAGCACCACCGCGTCGGGCTCGACCCGAAGAACGGGTGCCCCCATCAGGAACTCGACAGGAAATTCGGCGCACAGCGCTCGCACGTGCCGGTCGAGCGAAGCGGGGGCCTCGGGCAGCAGGCGTTCGCGCGCTTCGACGAGCGTCACCTGCAGGCGACTCTCGCGGTAGCGGCGGAGGATCTCACCGAGCGCCTCGAGGCCCTCGAGCCCGCCCCCGACGATGACCACGCGACCGGGCTTGCGACGCGCGGCCAGCTGCTCGAGCCGCCTGCCGATTCGGTGGCAGGCGTCGACCGACTTGAAGGGCCACGCATGCTCGACGACACCGGCAACGCCGCGCGTGGCATCGACCCCGCCAAGCGCCACGATCAGCGCGTCGTACGCAACGGCCGACCGGCGTCGCGTCACCACCTTGCGCCCCACCGGGTCGATGGACGTCACGGTGTCGCGATCGAAGCGGTGGCCCGCTCGCGCGACCGTCCGTTCGAGCGGGATCCGCAGCAGCTCGGGCGTCTTCACGCCCGAGAGCAGCTCGTGGATGTTCGGCAGGAACTCGAACCAGCGGTTGCGGTCGATCAGGGTCACGTCGTGGCGATCGGGGCTCAGTTCGAGCGCAGCCGCAAGGCCCGCGAAACCGCCCCCGAGAATGACCACGCGCTTGCGCGGTGAACGTCGGCGCCACATGCCATGGAGCTTACCCGTCTCGGAGAGCCGCACCGCCACGCCCCGCCCCGTCCGCGCCCCCGACACATCCGCGCCGCCCACACCACGAACTGGGGTGACGTACCGCCGACAGGCCTCCCTCCATGCCGCGCTGCTGGTGGCGCTGCTGCTCCTGGCTCCTCCCGCCGGCGCCGTCGTCCTGGTGACCGACCCCGACGACGCGACGCCCTTCTTCCGGCTCGACCGCCCCACGGGCAAGTTCGACGAGACCGGGCTCGCGGGCTTCGAGTTCCTGATCTCGTCACGCCAGGGCGAGTTCCGCGCCGCCGATCAGTACCTGATCGCGGGAGAGGAGACCGAGCCCGGCCAGGCCATCGGCCTCGACCTGGGCGACGTCACCGACCTCACGGGGGTGTCGTTCGGGTTTCGTGTCGAGCACAACCTCGCGGGCGGTCGCAACTTCACCTTCCGTCTGGACCACCCGACGACGGGCGCCTCGAGCGCGCTCTGCTGGGGGCTCGGCTGCGCTGCGGACGCGACCGCCCAGGCCCGGATCGGCGGGCTCGCGCCGATCCGCGACTACAACGGCCTGCAGGTCCAGGCGCGCGCCCAGGACGTACCGGGGTCGAGCGCTGCGGTCCGCCTCACCTCGCTCACCGGCGTCGATCGCGTGGGCGCGGACCTCTTCGACGAGGTCGTGACCCCGGACGTACCCGGCACGATCTTCGCGGGCGATTTGGGCCGCCGGGGCCAGTGGCTGCTGGCCGACCGGCTCGACCTGGTGCGCCAGGAGTGGGCGTTGGCCGGCACGGTGACGCTCTCGCGACCGGACGAGGCGCTCACCGATGTCACCAAGGTCCGGCTCGCGATCGACCTGGTGCGCGATCCCACCCTCGCGGTGGCCGCCGAACCGGCGGCCACTGGGCTCCTGCTTCCCCTCGCCGGACTGCTCGGTCGCGCTCGCCTGCGGCGGGGCTCGCCAGACCTGGGCTGAAGCCGCGCGGGCGCCGTGGGCTGAAGCCGCTGGGGCGCCACGTCCCAGCCTGCGGCACCCAGCCCCGCGACGACACTCCACGCGTGCCATTGCGCACCAACGGGGCGGCATGGGACTTGCGAACCCGAACCCCTGCGAGGCCGGCACGATCACCCCGGGCGGCCCGGCTCGCGGGTCCACGCACCGGGGGAGGAGTCATGCGATGCCCCTGACGGGTGGCGATCTGGTGGCGCGAATGCTGGCAGCCGAAGGCGTGGAGGTCGTCTTCGGAATCGTGGACGGCTCCTACTTCGGCCTCACCGAGGGTCTGCGGCATGCGGGCATCCGCCTGGTGTCGCCACGACACGAGACCAGTGGCGCGCACATGGCCGGGGCCTATGCGCGCATGACGGGCAAGCTCGGCGTCTGCATCGCAAGCAATGGCCCGGGCGCAGCGAACGTGCTGCCCGGCGTCGCGGTCGAGAATGGCGAGGGACACCGGGTGCTCGTGCTCACCAGCTGGCGGCGCGGCCCGATCGTGGGGCCCGACCGGGGCGGCACCTACCAGTACTTCGACCAGGTGGGCGTGATGCGCCCCATGACCAAGTGGAGCGGAGCCGCCCGCAGCTTCGATCGCATCCCCGAAGCGCTCCACCGCGCCTTCCGCGTGGCCCACGAGGGCCGACCCGGCGCCGTGCATGTGAGCGTCCCCGAGGACGTCCTGAACGGGAGCTTCGAGACCTCCCCTGCCATCCTCGAACCGCGGCGCTACCGGCGCACCGAGCCGCTGGCGGTGTCGCCCGAGGCCGTGCGACGCGCTGCCGAGCTGCTCTGTGGCGCCACGCTGCCGCTCTTGCAGGTGGGCAGCGGCGTCGTGCACGGCCGCGCCGGAGGGCGCGTCGAAGAGCTCGCCCGCGTGCTGAGCGCGCCCATCACCACCAGCTTCGGGGGCCGGCCGGCGGTGGACGAACGCCTGCCCCACAAGATCCCGATGCTGCCACCGCTCATCGACGAGGTACGCCGTGAGGCCGACGTGGTCCTCGCGCTCGGGACGCGCTTCGGCGAGACCGACTGGTGGGGCAAGCCACCCTACTGGGGCGATCCCGAAACCCAGCGTGTGATCCAGGTGGACAGCGACGAGGAGATCCTGGGCCTGAACCGGCCGCTGGAACTCGGCGTACTGGCCGACGTGGGGGCCTTCCTCGATGCGCTGCTCGTCGAGCTCAAGCAGCACGAGCCGGGGGACCTCGCGGCGCGCCAGGCGCGCATCGACGACTGGGCGGGGCGGGCCGGCGACCTGCGGACCTTCTTGAGAAGCGCAGCCCAGGACGAAGAGGCCGAGCCCCTTCACTCGGCCTTCGTGCCCCTGGTGTGTCGTGAGTTCTTCGACGACGATGCCGTACTCGTGATCGACGGCGGCAACACCGCCGTCTGGACGAACCTCTACCACGAACACCGGACCGAGGGCTGCCTGATCAGCACCTTCAAGTTCGGAATGCTCGGGGCCGGCCCGGGGCAGGCGCTCGGCGCCAAGGTCGCGTGCCCGGAGCGACCGGTGTACGCGATCGTGGGCGACGGTGCGATGGGCATGCACATGCAGGAGATCGAGACGGCCGTGCGCAACGCACTACCCGTGATCTTCCTGGTGCTGTGCGATCAGCAGTGGGGCATGGTGAAGTTCAGCCAGTCCATGGCGCTCGACGCCGAGACCATGACCGCGCAGCGCTCTCTGCCCGAGGGCGCCAACCTGAACACCGACTTCGCCGAGATCCGTTTCGACGAGCTGGCGCGCAGCATGGGGGCCCACGGCGAACGCGTCTCGCGTGCCAGCGAGCTGCGCCCCGCGCTCGAACGCTGCGTCGCCAGCGGCCGCCCGGCCGTGGTGCACGTGGACGTGGACCCGGTGACGCACCTGTGGGCGCCGGGGCTCGACGTGTTCAAGAAGATGCACCTCGAGCCAGGAGAATGAGCCCGGCCGAGAGCGCACACTCGGTCCTCGTGACGGGAGCCTCGGGCCTGGTGGGGCGGCAGGTGCTGGCACGCCTCACCGCGCGCGAAGACGGCCCCGAGCGCGTGGTGGCGCTCGACCTGCGCGAGCCCGCGGCCGACGCGATGCACCCGGGCATCACCTACGAGACCGGAGACATCCGCGACCCGGGCCTCGCGAAGCTCTTCGAACGTCACGCCGTGGACGCCGTGGTGCATCTCGCGGCGGTGGTCACACCAGGGCCCGACAGCTCGCGCGAGCTCGAGTACGCGATCGACGTGACCGGCACGCAGAACGTGGTGGAGGCCTGCCTGGCGGCCGGCGTCTCGCAGATCGTCTACACGAGCAGCGGCGCCGCGTACGGCTATCACGCCGACAACCCGGTGCCGCTTCGCGAGACCGACCCGCTTCGCGGTCAGGAGGCCTTCGCCTACGCATGGCACAAGCGCCTGGCGGAGGAGATCCTGGCCCGCACGCGCGAAGAGCACCCCGAGCTTCGACAGCTGATCTTCCGGGTCGGCACCATCCTCGGCGAGCGGGTCGCGAGCCCGATCACGGCGCTCTTCGAGCGGCCGGTGGTCGTGGGCGTGAGCGGCTCGGACGCGCCCTTCGTGCTGATCTGGGACGAGGACGTGGCCGACTGCATCGTGAAGGGGCTGCTGGAGGCGCGCGCAGGCATCTTCAACCTCACCGGCGACGGCGCCTTGGCACTCGCCGACATCGCGCGCCGGCTCGGCAAGCCCTTCCTGCCGCTTCCGGCCCCGGTGCTACGAGGAGCCCTGTCGCTGCTGGCGCGGCTCGGGCTCTCGTCCCGCGGCGGCGAGCAGGTGGACTTCCTGCGCTACCGGCCCGTGCTCTCGAACCATGCGCTGGTGAACGACTTCGGCTTCACGCCGCGCTTCACCAGCGAGGGTTGCTTCGAGCACTACCGCGCGCTGCGTTTCGGCGCGGCAGCGGGCACCGCCTGACGTCGTGAGGAGGGTCGCCATCACCGGGGGCGCCCACGGCCTGGGCGCCGCGCTCGCCCACGCGTTCGCCGACAAGGGTGACGCCGTAGCGGTGCTCGACCTCGACGCGGCCGGCGCCGCGACGCGGGCCGGCGAGCTCGCGACCCGCGCGCGCCCTGCCCTCGGCATCGGCTGTGACGTGACCGACCCAGGCGCTTGCCGAGCGGCTTTCGACGGCATCGTCTCCGAACTCGGCGGACTCGACGTGCTGGTCGCGAATGCGGGCATCACGCATCTCGGAAGCGTCGTCGACACGGGCGTCGACGTGCTGCGGCGCGTGATGGAGGTGAACTTCTTCGGCGCCGTGAATGCCACGCGCGCGGCGCTGCCTGCCCTGCTCGAAACCGGCGGCCAGGTCGTGGCGATCTCGAGCGTGGCGGGCTTCGCACCGCTCGCCACCCGCGCCGGATACGTCGCCAGCAAGCATGCGGTCGAAGGCTTCTTCGGCACCCTGCGCACCGAGCACGTTGCCCACGGGCTCGGCGTCACCCTGGTTCGGCCGTCCTTCGTGCGAACGGAGATCGGCCTGCACGCACTCGGGCCCGACGGCCGCGAGGCGGGCCGTGACACGCGGACCGGCGTCGCTCACGAACTGAGCGCCAAAGAGGCCGCCGAGACCATTCTGCGTGGCGTTTCGCACCGCCGGCGCGTGGTCTTCGTGGGCCGCGAGGCCCGCCTGGCCTTCTGGGCGTCGCGCCTCTGGCCGCAGTTCTACGAGCGGCAGATGCGACGCCGGGCGCTTTCGTGAGCGCGGGCGAAGGGGCATCGGACGAGTCGCCGCTCCCCGCCTGGCTGAAGGCGGGCTACGCCCTCGGCGACCACGCCACCAACATCCAGCTGGCCACGATCAGCCTCTTCTACCTCTACTTCCTGAGCGAGGTGGTGGGTCTGGCCCCGTCGCTCGCCGGGCTCGTGCTGCTCGCCGGACGCGGCGTCGATGCCGTGACCGACCCGTGGATGGGCCGGCTCTCGGACCGCACGACCTGGCGACGAGGGCGGCGGCGGCCCTACTTCCTGATCGCGGCGATTCCCTTCGGCATCACCTTCACCTGGCTCTGGACGCCCTCGGGGCTGTCTGGCGACACCGCGCGCTTCGCCTTCTACCTCTTCGCCTATCTCGCCAACACCGTGTGCTCGACGATGCTCGCCGTGCCCTACATGGCGCTGCTTCCGGAGCTGGCGCTCGGCTATCACGAGCGCACGTCGATGAACACGTTTCGCATGGTGGGCGTCGTCGCGGCCATCCTGCTGGCGGCGACCGGCATGCCCTGGCTGGTGGAGCGCTTCGGAGGTGGCGCGTCGGGTTGGGCGGGGGCGGGCCTGCTCCTGGGCGTCTGGGTGGCCGTGCCCTGGTTCGTCGTCCACGCGGTGAGCTTCGAGCGCCCCGCGCTCCGCACACGAACGGCGAACGGGTCGCACACGCCGGTGGAGGACGGTTTCTTCGCGAGCTTCCGACGCCTGCTCGCTCACCGCAGCTACCGCCTGCTGGCCGCCCTGTTCGTGACGGCGCGCATCGCGGTCGACGTGGTGGGTGCGATGCTGATCTTCTACTTCAGCTACTGGGTCGGGCGTCCCGAGGACTTCTCGTTGGCGATGGCGCTGATGCTAGGCGGTGTGGTCGTGTCGCTCCCCGTCTGGATGCATCTCGCACGCACCCGCGACAAGCGCACGGTCTTCATCGCCGGAGCGCTCTGGTGGAGCGCGATGCTGCTGGGCATCTTCTTCTACCAGCCCGACCAGCCGCGCTACGTCGTGCTGATCTTCGCGGGGCTCTCGGGAATCGGGTACGGCGTGGCAGACCTGATCCCGTGGTCGATGCTTGGCGACGTCATCGACGAGGATCAGCTGGAGGGCGGCGAGCGGCGCGACGGCCTCTACGCCGGGACGTTCACGTTCCTACGCAAGCTGGGCGGCGCGCTCGGGGTGGCGCTGGCCGGGCTCGCCCTCGATGCCGCGGGCTTCGCGCGGGGCGGGGGCGAGCAGCCCGAGTCGGCCTTGCTCGCGATCCGGGTGCTGGCCGGGGTCGTGCCGATCCTGTTCTTGTGGATCGCCTGCGGTATCGCCCTCCGCTACCCGCTCGGGCGGGCCCGCCACGCCGAGATCCAGGCGGGTCTGCAACGCTGACCGCACTCCGCCTCCGTGGCGGAGCCCTGGGCCATCCACCTACGGCCGACCAAATCGGGGCGTTTCGCCACATGAATGGGTCGCTCTGGTGCAAGGCGAGGCGGGGCGGGCTCCCTCGGGTCCGCTGGTGCCGGGGCAGCCGGTCCCGGTCTTGCAGAACTGCAGGGACCGAGGCAAGCGCCCGCGCCTGCGCGATGCCCGAGAGGAGATCGACCCGTGGCCGCCGCGAGCGGGCGTGTACGCCCGATGCTGTCCCTCATCCTCGCGCTGGGGGTCTCGGTGATCGCCGGCTGTGGCGTTTCGGACGACGCCGCGCCCGAGCCGACGGCCGTGCCCGACGAGCCCGTGCTCACCGTGGAGACCTGGGCCGTCGGCGAAGGGTCCATTCTCGAGCGCATCTCGGCACCCGGAACGATCGTCGCGCGGCGCGAGAGCCGGATCGGGCCCGAGGTGCGCGGTCGGCTCGAGCGGATCTTCGTCGAAGAGGGCGACCGCGTCGCCGCCGGAGACCCGCTGTTCCAGATCGAGCGCGAGCCCTACGAGGTGGCCCTGCGCCAGGCCGAAGCGCGCCGGGACCGCACCCGGGCCGAGCGCAAGAAGCTCGAACTCGACGTCGAGCGGGGTCGCCAGCTTCGCCAGAAGGACGTGCTCGCCGAGCAGCGCATCGATGAACTGACGACCCTGCTCGAGGTCGCCCAGGCCGCCGAGCGCGAGGCCATCGAGCAGGTGGCCCTGGCCCGCCGCAACCTCGATCTCACCCTCGTGAAGGCACCCTATGCGGCATCGGTGGCCGCCCGACTCGAGGACGAGGGAACCACCGCTCAGGCGCAGCCCCAGACGATCGTGCTCGTGCTGCAGGAGACGGCGGAGCTCGAGGCCGAGGTGACGATCCCGGAGGCCCACCTGGCGAGCATTCGCGTGGGGGATGCCGCGCTTCTGTACGTGCAGGGTCTCGATCGACCGATCGCCGCGTGGGTCTCCGCGGTGGGCGACGTGATCGATCCCACGACGCGGACCTATCTCGTGAAGATGCGCGTTCCCAACGAAGAGCAGCAGCTGAAGGCGGGCGTGTTCGCGAGGGTCGAGATCCTGCCGGGCGAGAAGCGGGGTGTCCTGGTGATCCCCCGCGATGCCGTGCGACGCGAGGACGGGCGAAGCTACGTGCTGGTGGTTCGTGGGGGCCGAGCCGAACTCACCCGCGTGAGGCTCGGCGTGGCTTCGGAACGACGCGTGGAGGTGGTGCGAGGCCTGCAGCCCGGCGATCAGGTCGTGGTCGGTGCCGACGCCCGTACCCTCGGCCCCGGCATGCGCGTCGAGCCCGTGATCGCCGAACCCGTGGTCGCCGAACCGGCGGTCTCCGAGGCCGGAGACCCGCCCATGGCCGCGGAAGAGCCGCACTCTTGAAGCTCTCGGACGTCTGCATTCGCCGGCCGGTCTTCGCCGTGATGCTGGTGGGCGGCCTGGTCGTGCTGGGCCTGGTCTCGATCGGCCGGCTGGGCGTCGACCTGTGGCCGAAGGTCGAGTTCCCGATCGTCACGGTCTGGACCGAGCTTCACGGGGCGGCGCCCGAGACCATCGAGCGCGAGGTCAGCGAGGTGCTCGAGGAGTCGGTGAACACGATCGAGGGCATCCGCTCGTTGCGGAGCCAGTCCTCCGACTCTCTCTCGCTGCTGCTGATCGAGTTCGAGCTGGAGTACGACATCGAGGAGAAGGCGCAGCAGGTCCGCGAGCGGGTCGCCGCCGTACGGGGACAGCTGCCCGAGGATGCCGAGCCCCCGGTGGTCGGGCGGGTCGATCCGGACGCCTCGCCGATCCTCTCGATCCTGGTCTCCGGCCCGCGGTCGATCAAGAGCCTCACCGAGATGGCGGACAGGCGGATCAAGACCCGACTCGAACGGGTGCCGGGCGTGGGCAGCATCACGATTCTCGGCGGCCGGAAGCGGGAGGTGAGGGTCTGGATCGACGCGCTCCGGTTGGCCGGGCACGGGCTCACCGTGGACGACGTGGTGGGCGCCCTGCGCCGCGAGCACGTGGACCTGCCCGGGGGTCGCATCGAGACGGGCCGCCTGGAATACACGGTCAAGACCGAGGGCCGTCTCGCCACACCCGAGGCCTTCGGCCGTGTGGTGGTCGCCGAGCGGGACGGCCGCGTGGTGCACCTGCGCGACGTCGCCCGGGTGGAAGACGGGCTCGCCGAAGAGCGCACGCTGTCGCGGCTGAACGGGCGCCGCGGCGTGGCGCTGCTGGTTCGCCGCCAGTCCGGCGAGAACACCGTGGCGGTGGCGAGCGCCGTGAAGCAGGAGCTCACGCGGATCCGCGCCGAGCTGCCGGAAGGCCACGAGCTCACGGCGGCGCTCGACGCGTCGACCTACATCGTGTCGTCGATCCGCGACGTCGGCATCGCGCTGGGCGTGGGGGCCGCGCTCGCCTCCCTGGTGGTGCTGGCCTTCCTGCGCAACTTGCGCGCGACGGCCATCGTCGCCGTCGCGATCCCCGCATCGATCGTCTCCACCTTCACGTTCTTCTACGTGCTCGACTTCACCATCAACAGCATGACGTTGATGGCCCTGTCCTTGTCCATCGGTCTCTTGATCGACGACGCGATCGTCGTGCTCGAGAACGTCTATCGACACCTCGAGCGCGGCAAGCAGCCGCACCGCGCAGCCTCGGAGGCCACCGAAGAGATCGGTCTCGCCGTGGTCGCCACCACGGCCTCGATCTGCGCCGTCTTCGTCCCGATCGCCTTCCTGTCGGGCGTGGTCGGGCGGTTCTTCCGTGAGTTCGGCCTGGTGGCCTGCTGCGCGGTCCTCCTCTCGACCCTGGTGGCGCTGACGCTCACGCCGATGCTCTGCTCGCGGTTGCTGCGGGTGAACGCCGAGCACGGCCGACTCTGGCACGCCTTCGAGCGAGGCTATCAGCGGCTCGAGCGGGGCTACCGCCGGCTGCTCGTGGCCGCCCTCGACCGGCGAGCCGCGGTCATGGGCCTCGCGGCGCTGGCCGTCGCCGGTGGCGTGCTGCTCGCCGGCGCAGTGCCCAAGGACTTCGTGATCGCCGAGGACCGCAGCGAGTTCAACGTGTGGCTGAAGATGCCCCTCGGCACGCCGCTGGCGAAGACCCAGGAGGTCGCCCAACGGCTCGAACACGAGATCATCGGCCTGCCGCGGGTCCGCACGGTCTTCACCACCGTGGGCAGCGGTTCCCAGAAGCGGGTCAACGAGGCCTCGATCTACGTGCAGCTCGTGCCCAAGAGCGAACGGCCGGAGAGCCAGAAGCAGCTGATGGCCGAGATGCGCGAGCGCATCGGCGCACTCGACCTTCCGCTCGAGGACCACGCGGTCGAGGAGCTGGGCATGCTGAACGTCGGCAGCGGACGCAATGCCGACATCATGTACTCCGTTCGCGGCCCGAGCCTCGAGCAGCTCCGCTACTACGCAGGGACGATCGTGGAGCGCATGCGCCGTTCCGGCGGCTACGCCGACGTGTACCTGTCCTACGAAGTCGGAAAACCGGAGGTCGCCCTCGAGATCGCTCGAGAGCGTGCGGCCGACCTCGGCGTGACGGCCCTGCAGATCGGCAGTGCCATCTCGGCCCTGTATGCGGGTCTCGACGTCACGAGCTTCGAAGAAGCCGGCGAACGCTACGACGTGCGGGTCCAACTGCGCCCGGAGGACCGTGACGATCCCTCCGAGCTGGGGCTCATCCGCGTGCGAGGCGCCGGGGGTGCGCTGGTGCCGCTCGGCAATCTGGTGACGCCCCAGACCGGGAGCGGACCCGTCCAGATCGATCGCGAGAACCGCACCCGCGTGATCACCATCTTCGGCAACCTCGACGGCAAGGCCGCGGGCACGGCCGACCGCGAGATCGCGGGGTTCGTGCGCGACCTCGAGCTGGGCGGCGACTACCAGTTTGCAGCGGTCGGCCCCTCTCAGCGCTTGCGCGAGACGGCCACCGCAGTGCTGTTCGCATTCGTGCTCGCGTTGGTATCGATCTACATGATCCTTGCGGCGCAGTTCGACTCGTTCGTGCACCCGTTCACGATCATGGTGTCGGCACCGCTCTCGTTCGTGGGCGCCTTCGCCGCGCTCTTCGTGATGCGCTCCTCCCTGGACATCATGGGGCAGATCGCATTCCTGATGCTGATGGGCATCGTCATGAAGAACGGCATCCTGCTGGTGGACTACACGAACACCCTCCGGGCGCGAGGGCTCGACGTTCGGGCCGCGGTGCTCGAAGCGGGCCCGACGCGGATGCGCCCGGTATTGATGACGGCGATCTCCACGATCTTCGGCATGCTGCCGGTCGCGCTCGGCGCGGGCGACGGTTCGGAGTGGCGCAATCCCATGGGCATGATCGCGATCGGCGGACTGGCTACGTCGACGCTGTTGACGCTGCTGGTCGTGCCCGTCTTCTACAGCCTGGTCAGCGACGGGCGCGCCTGGCTCGGCCAGCGATGGACGTCGATGCGGGCCGCCGAGGGCTAGCGCACCCCCCCCTGCACCCTAACCTCAACCGACGACGAGGCCGAACAGCATGCCGAACGAGATGGCGACGATTCGAAGCGTGATGACCCCTCTACCGCATGCGGTGGACGCAGACGCGCCGCTGCGCCTGGCTCGCCAGACGATGCTCGATCACGGCGTGCGGCACCTGCCGGTCAAGCGGGGCGAGAAGCTCGTGGGCGTGCTCAGCGATCGCGACCTGAAGCGCGCACTCGACCCCTCGCTCGGGCTGCCCCCGAAGGACGAGTTGTTCGTGGAGGACGCGATGGTCCACGATCCCTACGTCGTCGATACCTCGGAGCGCCTCGACACCGTGCTGGACGAGATGGCCGAGACGCACATCGGTTCGGCGCTGGTGGTCGAGAGCGCGAAGCTCGTCGGCATCTTCACGGCGACCGATGCCTGCCGCGCGTTCGCCGAGTACCTGCGTTCGGGGCGCACGGCAGACGGGGACGCCTGAGGCGACCGGAGCGAATGCGACTTCGAGTCTACGCTGCGTACGGACGGCACGGCCGGCCCACGGGTGGCTCCTGAGCTGGTGAGTCTGCTCCGATCCCTCGAACGCCCGCCGCCGAGTGCGCTGCCCGAGGACGCGTCGGCGTTCCTTGCGCAGCTCGGCGGGCCGACCTGCATCCGGGTACCGGGGCGCGACCGGTCGCGTACCCGCGTCGCGACGACACTGCTCCACGGAAACGAGCCTTCGGGGCTTCGCGCCTTTCTCGGCTGGCTTCGCGGTGGGGCCGAGCCCGCCGTCGACGCCCACCTGATCGTGGCCAGCGTGCAGGCCGCGCTCGAGCCGCCCGGCTTCTCGCACCGCATGCTTCCGGGTCGCCGTGACCTGAACCGCTGCTTTCACGGTCCCTTCGACGACACCGAGGGCGCCCTTGCCCAGGAGATCCTGCGCGCGATCCGCGAGGCCGAACCCGAGGCGCTGATCGACATCCACAACAACACCGGCCACAACCCCTCCTACGGGGTGGGCGTCGAGGTGACGCCCGAGGCGCTGGCCCTGGTGTCTCGCTTCGGCAGCGCCTTCGTTTGGAGCCACCTGCGGCTCGGTGCCCTGATGGAGGTCCTCCGCGACATCCCCAGCGCCACGGTGGAGGTGGGCCGCAGTGGCGATCCGGAAGCGGACGCGGTGGCCTTGCGCGGATTGACGCGCTTTCTCGGGGACGAGACCCTCGATGCGGACCCGGCCGTGCCGATGCGCGTGTTGGTGACACCCATGCGCGTCTGCGTGCGCGAGGGCGCCCGGCTCCTGGTGAGCGACCTGCCGCCTGACGCGGCCCACCCGGCCGACCTGGTGATCCGCGCGGACCTCGACCGCCACAACTTCGAACGCATCGAGCCGGGCACCCGGCTCGGCTGGGTTCGCGAGGGCACGCGGCCTCTGGTGCTGCTCGATGAAGACGGCCGGGACCGCGCCGACTTCTATTTCGAGGTACGCGGCGGTGCGCTGATCGTTCGCCGTTCGATCATCCCCATCATGATCACCACCGACCCCGCGGTCGCCGCGTCGGACTGCCTCTTCTACGTGGTGCGCGAACGCGACGCGGCGACGTAGCCGGCACCCTCGCGTTCCAGCGTCGCGAGGATGACCTGCTGCACGGCCTGGCTCGCCTCCAGGTGGCTGCGACTCACCGTGTGCGCGAGGTAGCTGAGCAGTCGGGCGAAGTAGAAGGTCGGAAGGAGCGCCAGGTGCTCATCGGGCAGTGCCCGGCGCTCCCGAAACCCGGCGATGACGGCGCGAAGACAGACCTCGTAGAGCTCCGAACCGAGGAGCTTCAGGTCCCAGACGCTCGTGACCAGGTCGAAGAGCGCCCAACCCTCGCCAGCATCGTCGAAGTCGATGAGCCGCAGACCGTCCTCGCACACCAGGATGTTCTCCGGAAGCAGGTCCGCCTGGCTGAGGCCCCAGCGATCCGGCGACTTGCCAAAGCTCGCGATCTCGTCGGAGACCCGCATGGCGATCGCCTCGAGGTGGCGAAGCTGGTCGACGGAGGCGGATGGAAGCTGGCGGAAGTCGCCGAGGTGTCCGTGGACCCCGAAGATGCCCTCGGCGTCCCAGCGGGGCCGCGCGAAGCCGTCGGGCCGCTGCCACTTCTCCGAGGCGTTGAAGACCGAGGCCGACAACCGTCCGACCTGCAGGTAGGCCTCCTCGGCTTCGGCGGCCGAGAGCACAGGGGGCTCACCCGCACGACGAAGCGGTGCGCCATCGATCCACTCGAAGAGGTCGCACTGGCGCACCTCGGGAACCGCGGCCGCCTCCGACAGTACGAAGCTCGCGCCACCGGTCGTCTTCACCACCTGGGGCGTGAGCACCCCCTCGTGTCGCAGGTAGTCCATGAAGTCGAGCTCGCTCTGCACCTGCGCGTCGGTCCGGTACCCCGCCTGATGGACACGCAGTGCAAAGCGGCCCTCGCCGCCGGCGTCGACGGCGAAGGTCATGTTCTCGCGATACGCGAGGGGCGCGACCTCGGCACCACCGAGAGACCAATGATCGAGCGCGGAGGTGGCGAGGGCCTGCAACCTCCGAACCTGCTCGCTCTCCGGCAGGGCGTAGAAGGCCTCGGTCCCGGTCATTTCCCGACCGCCCTCAGTGCGTTCTCGACGCGGCTCAGCGCCTCGTCGCAATAGGCGCGATCGACCAGGAGGCCCAGCTTGAACTGCAGGTACCGCCGATCGAAGCTCGCGAACATCGCCCAGAGGCCGGCGTCGTAGAGAGCGCGACTCATCAGAAGCCCACCCTCCGAGTGGTCGAAGCCGAGCGCGAAGATGACACCGAGCTGTCGAATGTCGTTGAAGAACGCATGCCGCTCCCGGAGCCCATCGAGGCCCGACCGCATGTACGCGGCATTGGCCTCGACCTTCGCCTGCGTCGACTCGGCGAGCGACAGGTCCAGCGCCGTCAGCGCAACGTGACACCCGAGCTCGGACCCCCCAAACGTCGACACGTAGCCCCAGCCGCGCTCGGCCAGCCACGCGCCCACCTGCTTCGAGAGCAGGAGCGCCCCGATCGGGTAGAGCCCGCCCCCGAGTCCCTTGCCGGTGATCATCATGTCCGGAGAAGCGTCGTAGTGCTCGATGGCCCAGGGTCGGCCGGACCGGCCGAGGCCCGTCTGCACCTCGTCGACCAGCAGGAGCGTGCCGTAGCGGTCGCAGAGTTCCCGGACCCCCTGGTAGTAGCCCGCCGAGGGCAGCGGAAAGCCGAAGGTCGCGGGCAAGGTCTCGGCCATGAGCAGCGCGACGTCGCCACGTTTCAGCGCTTCCTCGACGGCGTCGAGGTCGTCGAAGGGGATCCGGACGAAATCGTCGAAGTCGCTCTTGAAGTAGCGGGCGTTGTCGTCGTTGCCCGCCGCCCCCGACAGACCCGATGCGCCGTGATAGCCGAACTCGAAGGAGACCACCTTGCGGCGGCCGGTGGCCCAGCGCGCGCTCTTGATGGCGACGTCGTTGGCTTCGCTCCCGCTCGGCGTGAAGATGGCGTAGTGGAGCGGCGCCGGCGCCGACTGGGCGAGCCGCTGGGCGAGCCTGGCCCGGGTTCCGCTCGGAAAGTGGTGGTTGCCGACGTCGAGCGTCTCGACGCCTTCGACCAGCGACTGGACCACGGCCGGGTGCCGATGGCCCAGGTTGAAGGTTCCGCCGTTCAGGTGGAAGTCGAGCAGCTCGCGGCCATCGGTATCCCAGAAGCGGTATCCCTCGCGGCGGTCGATGACGAGCGGCACGCCCGCGGCGAGCCAGGTCTCGACGCGGTTGGGCATCAAGTACTCGTGCGAGAGGCGAAGCGCCTCCTGCTTGCGCGGCGACATTCCCTCGAGGCGTGCTTCGAGTGCTTCGGACGCTGTCAGGTTGGCTTCTGCGGACATGGTTGGGGGCCCTCCTTCGGGGCTGGCGCTGCCTAGTCGGGCGCCGGATCGAGATAGGTGGCCAGGTACGCGCGCTGCAGGACCAGGGTCTCGTCGAACTGCCTGGCCTGCTCGTCGGGCCCGCAGTCGAGGGCGATGTCCATCAGCAGCGAGACCGCATTCAGCCAGGTCCGGCCGACCCGCGCGAGCTGGTCGTGCGACGCGCTGGGAACGCGGCGTGACACCGCGGCCGCGAAGCGCTCTCCGAGCAGCACGTTGTCCGCGCGCTCGATGTCGATGAGCGTCGCGTCGCTCTTCATCGCCCTGCGGATCGCCGTGCCCGAGGGCGACTCGAGCACCAGCGCCCCGAACCCGGTCGCGAGCGCGTCGACCTCACGGCGCCAATCCAGGGCGGGGTCGCCGATGCGCTCGAACCGGGCGTCGAAGAACGGATGCCAGCTCTCGGTCAGCCGCCGGTAGAGCGTCGCGACGATCGCCTGCTTGTTGTCGAAGTAGCGGTAGACGGAGCGAACGCGCATGTCGCAGCGCTCGGCCAGCAGGTTCGTGTTGAACCCCTCGATGCCGCGCTCTTCGATCAGCGCGCTGGATGCGGCGAGGAGCCGCTCGACGGTCTCGGCGGCGCGCTGCTGCTTGGGGGCGGTGCGCAGCCCGGTCGCGCTGGGGGCGACCGGAGCCGGGGGCGGTTGCCTGATGGGGGGTTCTGTCACGAAAAGGAGTATTACTCCCTTTTGGGATCGGCGCCAACCCGGCCGGGCCTCGCCCTTCAGTGCATGGTTCGCCCGCCCGTCACCAGCAGGGACTCGCCCGTCACGTAGCCGGCCCCAGGGCTCGCGAAGAACGAGACCGCGTGGGCGATCTCTTCGGGCTCGGCGAGTCGTCCGAGCGGGATCTCCGCGAGGGTCTCCTCGAGACGGCCCTTCAACGCCTGCTCCGACAGCGGCGTTCGCGTGACGCCGGGGCAGACGGCGTTGACCGTGATCTGGTACCGGCCGAGTTCGTTGGCGAGTGAGCGCGTGAAGCCGAGCAGCCCCGCTTTGGCCGTCGAGTAGTCGGTCATCCCGAAGTTCGTCCGAAAGGCCATCTCCGACGACGTGTTGATGATCCGGCCGTAGCGGGCCTGGATCATGTCGTTCACGACCTGGCGGGTGCAGTCCGCCACCTGGCGCAGGTTCAGCCCGAGCATGTAGTCCCACTGGTCGGCGTCGGCCTTCGGAAACGTCCGGATGCCGGCGCGAAGGCTCCCCCCCGCGTTGTTGTGCAGGATGGAGACCGTGCCGAACTGGGAACGGACGCGATCGAAGGCCGCTTCGATCGCGTCGCGGTCGAGCAGATCGAGCGGCACCGGAAGGCACCGCCTGCCGGTGGCCTCGACGAGCTTCGCCGTTCCCGCCAGCCCCTCGTCATCGATGTCGAGGACGGCGACGTCTGCCCCGTCTTCGGCCAGGCGCGTCGCACACGCGCGCCCGATCCCCGAGGCTGCGCCCGTGACGACCGCGATCATTCCTTGGAGCACTCCCGCGCCCTCCCCTCGTGACGTTCGATGCGGCCCGGGCGCGAGCCCGGGCCGCATCGTTCGGCGTGGTGACCCGCCTAGGAAGCCGGGAGCAGTAGCGGCTCGGCCATGTCGAGAAACGCCTGACGCGGCGGCGCGCCGATCATCCCCATGATCATCTGGGCGTCGCTTCCGACCGGGTTGTGCACGGGACGATCCTCGGTCGCGCAGGCGTAGATCAGGTCCGCCACCTCCTGGGGGTCGGCGGTGTCGCCGCCCTCGGCAGTGATCGAGCTCTGAAAGTGCTCGCGCAGGCTCTTGGCGTAGGTCACGAGGTCCTCGCTGCCCCGGGTGAAGTCGGCGTCGTTGGCGTTGCTCGAGAAGTCGGTCCGAAGGTACGCGCCGGGAGCCACGGTACAGGCCTTCAGCCCGAGGGGCTTGAGCTCGAACGCGAGCCCTTCCGTCATCCCCTCGACGGCGTGCTTCGTCCCGCAGTAGCTCGTCTCGAGCGGCAGGCCGACCATGCCGGCCATGGACGTGACGTTGATGATGGTGCCTTCGCCCTGGCGCCGCAGGTGGGGCAGCACCGCGCGGCAGACGTTCATCGTGCCGAACACGTTGGTCTCGTACATGGCACGCGTCATCTCGTCGCTCGACTGCTCGAGAAGCGCGTAGCCGCCCCGCGCCGCGTTGTTCACGATTGCGTGGATCGCGCCGAAGCGCTCGAGCGCGGCGTCCACGGCCTGCTGGATGCTCGCGGTGTCGGTGACGTCGAGGCGCGTCACCAGCACGTCGTCGAGCTGCGTGAGGTCGGTCTCCTTCTCGGGCGTACGCATGGTCGCAACCACGTTCCAGCCCTTTTCGTGAAAGGTCCGGGCCGTGAGCTTGCCGAAGCCTGTCGAGCAGCCGGTGATGAGAACGGTCTTTCGGGTCATGGTCGAGTCTCCTGGTTGGGTGTGCAGGTGCGGCCCTAGGCCGAGCCGCGCCGGTTCCTGGTGCGTGAAGGCTGTCTGGGTCGGCGCGGACGACGCGCCGCCTTGGGTTCGTGAAGGCCCATGCCGGCGATCACGCGCGCCATGCCCTGTTCGAGCCCGGCGACATCGGCGCTCGTGAGGAGCAGGCCCTTGCCGGCGACGATCAGCGCGAAGCTCAGGTCTTCGGCCTCGCTCGGCGTGGCACGGATGCCCCGCTCGAGAAGGAAGTCCCGGAGCGGCGTGCGGATCCCCTCGAGCGGGTCTGCCGTCTTGCGCCGGCGGGCGTCGGACGTGAACTCCATCATCTCGGCGCCGTGACGCGTGCCCCGGAGCAGCGGCACGATCGGACCGAGCCACTGCGAGAACGCATCCTGGAGGGCCTGGGCGGTCGACGCCTCGCGCTCGGCCAGGCAAGCCACCGCGCGGCGGCGAAGCTCGGCGATGAGACCGTCGACCGCCCAGTCGAGGATGGCCTCCTTGCTCTCGAAGCGGTTGTAGAGGGTCTGCCGGGACACCCCCATCGCCTCGGCCAGCAGGGCCATCGACGCCCGCCGGAACCCGAAGTCGCCGAACACCTCGAGGACGGCGGTCTGCACCTCGGCCTCCTGGCTCGGGTCGGCTGCGTGCGCTGCACCTGACATCGAGACGAATTTTACATCTCATGCCCAATTTGTCCAACCCTGGAATCTGCCGATCCTCCTCGGGTTCGCCAACATCCCCTCGATGACGAACCCGCACCTCACCTTCTTCGTCGAGCTGCCGGCGGCCGAGCTCGATGCGCTGCTCGCGCGGCCGGAGGTGATCCCGTTCCTGGCGGAAAACGGCTGTGCGGTCTCGATGGGCCTCGTCGACCTCACGCCCCAGCGCGCAGCGTGCGTGCGGCAGCTCGAGGCCGAGGGCGTGCCGACGACGGCGTGGCTGCTGCTCGACGTGGCCGAGGGCTACTGGCTGAACGCCGACAACACCGACCGGGCGCGCGAGCGCTGGCTCGAGACCCGGGCCTGGGCCGAGCGCGAGGGCCTGATGCTCCAGCGGGTGGGCCTCGACATCGAGTTCCCAAGGTCGGAGTCCCAGGGCGTGCTTCGCAATCGCCGGCGCGCGCTCTGGTCGATGCTGCGCCGACGACGCACCCGCGAGCAGGTGCGGGGCGCAGAGCGGGCCTACGACGAACTCGTGACCGAGATCCAAGCGAGCGGCCGGAGCGTCGAGGCCTACCACTTTCCGCACCTGCTCGACGAGCGCGCAGCGGGCACCACCCTTCTGCGGCGCTGCCTGGGCCTGGTGGACGTCGCCGTCGACGCTGAAGTCCCCATGCTCTACGCGACCTACCTGGGCCGCGCGGGTGCACGCGCCTACTTTCGCGACGCGCAGTGCATCGCCCTCGGCGTGACGGGAGGCGGCGTCAACCAGAACGAGCCCGAGGCCCGCAACCACTGGCTCACCTGGGAGGCCCTGGACGAAGACCTGCGTGCGGCGGCCGCCCATAGCAACGAGCTCTACGTCTTCTCGCTGGAGGGCTGCGTCGAACGCGGCTGGCTCCCGGGCCTCGCCGCCATTCGCTGGGACGAGCCGCCCCCGGCCCTACCCGCCCGCGAGCGGCGGCGTGCACGCCACCGCCGCGGGCTGAACCGGCTCGTCTTTCGCGCGGAGCCGTTGTTCGATCTGATGGTGCCAGTGCGATAGCGCGTCGCACTCGGCCCCTAGGCGCCGAAGCGATCGAGCGACATCACCTTGACCCAGGCGTCGATGAAGTCCCGCACGAACTTCTCTCGGCCGTCCTCGGCCGCGTAGACCTCGGCGACCGCACGCAGTTCGGAGTGCGACCCGTAGATCAGGTCGACCGGGGTCGCCGTCCAGCGCAGCTCTCCCGTGGCCCGATCCAGGCCCCGGTAGACCCCCACCGCGTCGGGCGACTTCTCCCACTTCGTGGACATGTCGAGCAGGTTCACGAAGAAGTCGTTGGAGAGCGTACCCGGCCGATCGGTGAAGACCCCGTGGCTCACGCCACCGGCGTTCGCCCCGAGCGCCCGCAGGCCGCCGACGAGGACCGTCATCTCGGGCACCGTCAGCGTCAGCAGGTCGGCGCGATCGACCAGGCTCTCGGTCGGCGACAGCCGATTGCCCTGGGCGTAGTAGTTGCGAAAACCGTCGGCCAAGGGCTCGAGCACGGCGAAGGACGCGACGTCGGTCTGCTCCTGCGTGGCGTCCGCGCGGCCGGGCGTGAAGGGCACCTCCACGTCGTGTCCGGCGTCCGCTGCGGCCTTCTCGATGGCGGCCGCGCCGCCGAGGACGATCAGGTCCGCAAGCGATACCCGCTTGTTTCCACCCTCGAAGTCCTGCTGGATCTTCTCCAGCCCAGCCAGGACGGTCGCGAGTTCGGCGGGGTCGTTGACCGGCCAGTCCTTCTGCGGCGCCAGGCGAACGCGCGCGCCGTTGGCACCTCCGCGCATGTCGGTGCCTCGGAAGCTCGCAGCCGACGCCCAGGCGGCCCGGACCAACGCCGGGACCGAGAGGCCCGAGTCGAGGATCTGCGCCTTCAGCTTCTCGACGTCGCGGTCTCCGATCCGCGCGTGCGTCACCTCGGGGATCGGATCCTGCCAGATCAGCGCTTCGGGAATCTCGTCGCCCACGTAGCGTGCGCGCGGGCCCATGTCGCGGTGCGTGAGCTTGAACCAGGCCCTGGCGAATGCGTCTTCGAACTCCTTCGGGTTGGCGAGGAAGCGCTCCGAGATCACGCGGTACGCCGGGTCGGCCTTCAGGGCCAGGTCGGTGGTCAACATGATCGGCGCGTGGCGCTTGCCCGCCACGTGCGCGTCGGGAACGCTGCCCGCGGCCTCTCCCTTCGTCGGGATCCATTGCACGGCACCGGCGGGGCTGCGGCTCATCTCCCACTCGTGGCCGAACAGGTTCGTCAGGAACATCATGGTCCAGCGCGTGGGCGCCGCCGTCCACGCACCCTCGAGGCCACTGGTGGTGGTGTCCTCTGCCTTGCCCTTGCCGCAGCGGTTCCGCCAGCCGAGGCCCTGGTCTTCGAGAGCCGCGGCCGCAGGCTCGGGGCCCACGCAGTCGGCCGGCTTGTGCGCACCGTGGACCTTGCCGAAGGTGTGGCCGCCGGCGATCAGGGCGACGGTCTCTTCATCGCTCATCGCCATGCGGCCGAAGGCCTGGCGAATCTGCACGCCCGCGGAGACCGGGTCGTGGTTGGCACCCGGGCCCTCGGGGTTCACATAGATCAGGCCCATCTGCGTCGCCGCGAGCGGGCCCTCGAGCTTGCCGTCGGGGGACTGGCGCATCCGGCCCAGCATCTCGAGCTCGGGGCCCCAATAGACGAGGTCGGGCTCCCAGTCGTCCTCGCGCCCGCCGGCGAACCCGAAAGTCGAGAACCCCATGTCCTCCATGGCCACGGTTCCGGCGAGCACCATGAGATCGGCCCATGAGATCTTGCGGCCGTACTTCTGCTTGATCGGCCAGAGCAGCCGGCGCGCCTTGTCGAGGTTCGCGTTGTCGGGCCAGCTGTTCAGCGGCTCGAAGCGCTGCTGCCCTCCTCCGGCGCCGCCCCGGCCGTCGGCGACGCGGTAGGTACCCGCGCTGTGCCAGGCCATGCGGATGAAGAGCGGGCCGTAGTGACCGTAGTCGGCGGGCCACCAGTCCTGGGACGTCGTCATGACCTCTCGCAGGTCCTGCTCGACGGCGTCCAGGTCGAGGCTTGCGAACGCGTCGGCGTAGTCGAAGCCCTCACCATATGGGTTGGACGACGGCGCCTGGTCGCGCAGCGGCGCCAGGTCCAGCCGATCGGGCCACCAGAACTGGTTGGACTTGGCCTGCGCCTCGGCGAGCGCGGAGCCCGGCAGCAGGGCCACCCCGGTCAGGATTGCGAGCGCGGCGGCCCAGGAACGAAGATCGCGAGATCGCATCGGGTCCTCCTCGGGGTCCACGCGCGGCGACGTCCGAGTGAGGTCCCGCGAGCGGCACGGGCGGATGCACCTCGAACGTGCGGACCGGCCGTGTGATGCGGAGCCAAGATAACATTCATTGTTATCTTCGCAACGGCGATCTCGTCACCGGACTCGGACCTCGCGGGCCTCTTCAGACCTCGTTCCGGCAGCGCATGCACACGCCGCGGATCGTCACGTCGATCTTCTCGACCTGGAAGCCCTCGGGAAGGTCGGCACGCCCACGAATCTGCGAGTTCGAGGTGGCCGGAACGTCGTGCAACCGGCCGCAGATACGACACGTGGCGTGGTAGTGCGGCTCCTTCCGAGCTTCGTATCGATAGGCGCCGCCGACCGACGTGACGCGAGATGCGAGCCCCGCTTCGACCAGGGCATCCAGCACCTCGTAGACGGTCTTCTGGCTCACGTTCTCGAGCCCCGAGGGCAGGCGTGCGTGGACCTCAGCAGGGGTCGGGTGGCTCTGCACACGGCGCAGCAGCCGAAGCACCGCGATGCGCTGGCGGGTGGCGCGAAGCCCGTGCCGCGAAAGCTCTTCGGCGGCTCTCTCGTCGGCGTTGGGTTGAGGCATGGCGGAACCTTGTTTTCGCTGACCCGCGATCCTAGCAACCGGGCACGGAGCCATCGGACGGCTTCGACGTCCGTACGGTGGCGAGATTCTGATGGGCCCGGTGCCACTTCCGCACCTGCGAGGCCACCTCCCCTACTGGAAACCAGCTAGGGAGCCTCCATGCCCACCGCCAGGACCGCCCTCCTCGTGTCGATGGCGGTGCTCCTCGTCGGCGCGCCCGCGGCGGCAGTGTCGATCCGCTTCGAGTTCGAGGCGCAGTACAACGGCAGTGGCAACGACTCCCCCGACGGCACCGTGGGCCCGCTCTTTCGGGTCGGCGACATCCTGCGCGGCCGGTACTCCTTCGAGTCGACCACCCCGGGCGTGGGGTTCTTCCCGGGGGTCACACGGCTCCGCTTCGATCTCGACCGCGGTCGCTACACCGGAGCCGGGTTCGGTGGCGACATTCTCGTCACGCCGATCCCCGCGAACAACTTCTATCAGGTGGTCGTCGACCGGATCGACGGCCTCAGGAGCCGCGCTGTGGGCGACAACCAGCTCTCGCGTTTCAAGCTCAGCGTGAACGGCGACTTCCTCGGGGGCTCGAACGCGCTACTGCTCGTGCCGCCCCCGGTGACGCCGCTCGACGACGGCGGAGCCAATACCGATCGCATCGAGCTTCTGTTCCGGGACAAGACCGGCGCGACCTCGGGCGCGGCGTTCGACCTGCTGTCGCTCACCGTGCCGGAGCCCGCGGCCGCGCTTCTCGCCGCGAGCGCCCTCCTCTCGCTGGGCGCCCGCCTACGACGGGCCTGAGCGCGTCGCGCGGCCTCGCCGATTCTCCCCCCCAAGGTCTCCGGGCCGGTAGGGTCGGGGGGCAGAACGCGTGACGTGGACCCAGCGACTCGCCTACTGCCTCGGCAACCCCGGGTTCAACATCACCGGCCACATCGTGGTGGCGATCGGCATCTACTACTACCTGCCCCCCGGCGACGCACCCGACCTCGTTCCGCAGCTCAGCGACCAGATCTTCCTGGGTGTCTTCACCGCGTACGGGCTGGCGCGGCTGATCGGGGGCGTGGTCGACTCTGCCGCCGACCCCTTCGTGGGGCACTGGTCGGACCGCTCGCGATCACCGCTCGGCCGACGCCGCTCCTTCCTGATCTACGGGATCGTCCCCATGGTGGTCGCGCCCGCGCTGATCTTCTGGCCCCCGGGCGAGCCGGGGTCGCAGGCCAACTTCATCGCGCTCACCGTCCTGTTGGCGATCTACTTCGTCTTCTTCACCGTCTACGTCGGGCCGTACCTGGCTCTCATGCCCGAGATCGCGCGCACCCAGGACGAACGCGTCTCGCTCTCGCGGCTCTTTGCACTCGTGGGCTTCCCGATCCTGGTCTTCCTCGGCCCCGCCTGGCAGCTCGGGGTAGGCCTCGCGCGCGATGCGGGCGTGAGCGGCGAGGACGCGGTGCGCGCCATCGTGGTCGTGCTCTCGGTGCTCGCGTTCTTGCTCTGTCTCGGTCCGATCCTTGCGGTCGACGAACGCCGGCTCCCGCGCTCGGTCCCGGCCGACCTCTCGCTACGCCAGGCGGTGCTGCTCACCGTGCGCAACCGGCCGTTCCTGATCTACCTGTGCGCCCAGATCCTGTTCATCCTCGGGATCACGATGACCCAGCCGCTGATCCCCTACCTGAGCGAGGTGGTCCTGGGGCGCGACCTCGCCTTTGCCTCGCTGCTGGGTCTCGCCAACATTCCTTCCGCAATCGTCGGCTTCCTGCTGTCGCCGCGGCTGGTCGCGCGCTTCGGCCCGAAGAACACCGTGGTCGGGGCGGTCGCCCTGATGGGGGCCGGCATGTGCCTGCTGGCCCTGCTCGAGCCCGACGTGCCCGGCGGCGCGAACGATGCCCGAAATCTCGGGATCGTCGTGACGTCGATGCTCGTCCTGGGGTTCGCCATCGCCCTCTTCCTGATCCTGCCGAACGTGGTGATCGGACAGCTCATCGACCGGGACGAGCGCCGCACCGGGGCGAACCGTTCGGCGATGTTCTACGGCGCACAGGGGCTCTTCACCAAGTGGGCCTTTGCCGCCTCGGCGACGATCATGAGCTTCCTGTTCACGCGCTACGGCAACTCCCAGGCCGAGCCGCTGGGCGTGCTGCTCGTCGGGCCGGTGGCCGGCGTGCTGTGCCTGGTCTCGGCCAGCCTCTACGCCCTCTACCCCGAGGCGCGGGTGATCGCCGAGGGAGCAGGCTCGCAGGAGCCCTCCTGAGCGGGCTCGAACGGGGCGCACCGGCCAGCCGTGGGGCGCCCATCATGTCCTAATCTCTCCTCCTGGACGGGTTGCGGACGGAGGACAGACGATGAGCGAGACGGCGACGGCCCCGGGCCCCTCGAGCCCCGGAGAGTTTCGAACCCCCGAGATGGAGCAGGCCGAGAAGGGACGCGGGGTTCCCGCGGCCCGCGAACTGGCTCTCGAGGACATCAACCCCCTGAACGCGAACCTCTTCAAGGAGGACCGCTGGCAGGATCACTTCGAGCGGCTGCGCCGGGAAGACCCGATCCACTTCAACGAGATCGAGACGGCTGGACGCTACTGGTCGATCACGAAGTACGAAGACATCAAGACCGTGAGTTCGGACTGGAAGGCTTTCTCGTCGGCTCATGGCATCACCCTCGGATTTCCGATCGGCGCCAACGTGCCGACGTTCTTTCAGCAGTCGCGGCCTCCGTTCATCTCGCAGGACCCGCCGGGGCAGACCGAGCAGCGCAAGACCGTCCGGCCTGCAGTCGCGCCCCGCAACCTCGCCAAGCTCGAGCCGCTGATCCGCGAGCGCACCTGCCGGGTGCTCGACGCGCTGCCCGACGGCGAGACGTTCGACTGGGTCGACACCGTGTCGATCGAGCTGACCACGGCGATGCTGGCGACGCTCTTCGACTTTCCGTTCGAGGACCGCCGGAAGCTCACGCGATGGTCCGACATCGTGTTCGCGATCCCCCAGCCGGGGGGCGTGGTCGAGTCGCAGACGCAGAAGCGCGACGAGATGATGGAGTGCGTCACCTACTTCTCGCGGCTCTGGGAAGAGCGCAAGGGTCAGCCCGGCGACGACCTCGTCTCGATGCTCGTCCACGGCGAGGCCACCAGGCACATGAGCGCGGCCGACCACCTGGGCAACCTGCTGCTGCTCATCGTGGGAGGCAACGACACCACGCGCAACACCATGTCGGGCAGCGTCTACGGGCTCAACCGGTTTCCCGAGCAGTACGACAAGCTTGCCGCCGACCCGGGCCTCATCAAGAACATGGTGCACGAGATCATCCGCTGGCAGACGCCGCTGGCCTACATGCGCCGCACGGCCACCGGCGACTGCGAACTCGGGGGCAAGGCCATCCGGAAGCACGATCAGCTGCTGATGTGGTACGTGTCGGCCAACCGCGACGAGGACGTGTTCGACGACGCCAACGCGATCGACATCGAACGCCCCAACGCCGCCCGTCACCTCTCGTTCGGCTACGGCAATCACTTCTGCATGGGCAGCCGCCTCGCGGAGCTCCAGCTCCGCGTCCTTTGGGAGGAGATCTTGACGCGGTTCGAGCGGATCGAGGTGCAGGCCGAACCGAGCCGCACGCTGTCGTCGTTCGTCAGGGGCTACACGGAGCTCCCGGTGTCGATCAAGCGCAAGTGAGCGCGGAGACGCGACACCATCAGGTGGCGGTCATCGGGACCGGCGTCTCCGGCCTCTACCAGCTGAAACGGCTGATCGACCTCGGCGTCGACACCCTCGCCCTCGAAGCCGACGACGACCTCGGGGGCACCTGGTACCGCAACCGCTATCCGGGCGCGCGCTTCGACTCGGAGAGCTACACCTACGGCTATTCGTTCTCGAAAGAGCTGCTCGACGAGTGGCACTGGAAGGAGCGCTTCTCGTCGCAGCCCGAGAACCTCCGCTACCTGAACTACGTGGCGGACAAGTTCGACCTGCGCCGCCACATGCGCTTCGGCGCCCGGGTCGAGACCCTGGCGTGGGACGAGGGCGAGCGCCTCTGGCACCTGGGCCTGTCCGGCGGCGAGACGCACACCGCGCGCTTCGTGGTCTCGGGCATCGGCGTCCTCTCGGTTCCGGCCCTGCCGAGCTACGAGGGGATGGACGACTTCGCGGGCGAGTCCTTCCACACCTACTGGTGGCCGAAGGAACCGGTCGCCCTCGAGGGCCGCCGGGTGGGGGTGATCGGAACCGGCGCCACCGGCATCCAGGTGATCGCTGACATTGCCGACCGGGTCGGTGAGCTCACCGTGTTCCAGCGCCGCCCGAACTGGAGCACGCCGCTCAACAACTCGCCGATCTCGGAGACCGAGATGGCGGAGATCCGGGCACGCTACGACGAGATCTTCGCCAACTGCGCGGCGTCACCCGGCGGCTTCGAGCACACGCCGGACCGCCGCGGCTTCTGGAACGTCTCGCGCGAAGAGCGCATCGCGTTCTGGGACCAACTCTACGACAGGCCCGGCTTCGCCATCCTCTCGGGGAACTTTCCGGAGATCTTCTTCGACGAAGCCGCGAACCGCGAAATCTCCGAGTACGTGGCTGGCCGCATCCGGCGGCGGGTCGACGACCCGCGCCTGGCCGAGAAGCTGATCCCGAAGGACCATGGATTCGGCATGCAGCGCCTGCCCCTCGAGACCCGCTACTTCGAGGCCTACAACCGTGACAACGTGCATCTGGTCGACCTCTCCGAGTCGCCGATCGAGCGCATCAACGAGGGCGGCATCCAGACCCGCGCCGGACACCACGACCTCGACCTGATCGTCTACGCCACCGGCTTCGATGCCATCACCGGCGCCTTCGACCAGATGCAGATTCGCGGGGTCGACGGCCAGTTGCTGGGCGACAAGTGGCGCGACGGCCCGAGTACCTACCTGGGCGTGCTGACCCACGGGTTTCCGAACCTGCTCATGGTGGCGGGGCCGCAGAGCGTCTCGGGCTCGACGAACTTTCCCCGTGCCATCGAACGCGGCGTCGACTGGGTGACCGAACTGCTCGAGCACGCATTCGCCAAGGGCTACAGCCGCCTCGAAGCCCAGCCGGACGCCGAGCGCGAGTGGGTCGAGGAAGTCGTGCGCGTCCAAGAAGGCCTGCTGCTGCGCCGCAGCAAGGGCTGGTTCACGGGCTACAACGCCAACGTCGCGGGCCACCAGGAGGGCAAGGTCCGCTACCAGGCCTACTTCGCAGGCGCCCCCCGCTACCGCGAGTTCCTCGAGAAGGCCGCGGCGGACGGCTACCCGCGGATCGAGAAGGGCTAGATCCGCGCGCAGGGCCGCCGGGGCGGGCTGCGGCTGGGTCCCCTTGGAGCGACGGTCTCAGGGTTCGATCGCGCGCAGCAGGGCTTCGATCATCGCCGGTGCGAGTTTCTCCGGAGACTGGATCGCGTAGAGGTCCACGTTGGTGGAGAGCCCCAGCGCGCCGTGAAGCCCCGCCCAGAGCAGCTGCGCCTGCTCGTCGACTTCTTGCCGACGGAAATCACCACGCAGCTGCCCTTCGCGGAGGGCGTCGCAGAGCAGCCGGTGGAACGGCAGCTCGGCGAGCGGCTGGGGCTCGGGCTTGTCGTGCGACTCGGGTCGCACGAAGAGCAGCGCCCCCCGGTAGACCTCGGGGTTCTCCCGGGCGAACGCGGCGTACTTCGTGAGCAGCGCGCGAATGCGGTCCGTGGGCTCGGGGTGCGCCCGGGCCGTCTCCTCGAGCTCTCGGTTGACGATGGCCACCGGCTCCAGCCAGAGCGACCGCATCAGTTCGCCGAGGCTCGAGAAGTAGCTGTAGAGCGTTCCCGTCGAGACGCCGGCGCGCTGCGCGATCGCGCGGGCCGTCACGCCGCCCGTGCCGCGCTCGGCGTGGACCTCCCCGGCAGCGGCCCGGATGCGATTGCGTTGGCGGTCCCGTTGCTCGGGAGAAGCGGCCGGACGAGCCATCGGCGCTAGGCAGCCTGCTCGCGGGAGCCGAGGTTCATCCGCTCGCGCAGCACGGCGATCGGCGTGTCGAGCTGCTCCTCCCAGCGCTCGAAGTGGAGGTTGTGGCTCGAACGGCCGAGCGCCCAGCCCTCGACGATCGCATCCATGGCCTGCTCGATGAAGGCGGGATTCAGGAAGGCCACGTGGGCGGTGGTCACGGCCATGCGCATGGCGTGATACGGGAAGCGCACCTGGGCGAAGTGGAAGGCCGCCTGGGCCAGCTCGCCTCGGGGCGTCGAGTCGAAACCGGTGAGCACGTGCTGGAAGTCGTGCGTCTGGAAGCCACGCACGATCATGTAGCTCAGATCGTCCGGGAGCCGTTCGAGAGCGCCCTTGGCGTGGAGCGATTCGTTGAAGTCGCGGTAATTGCGCGCGAGATTCGCTTCGAGGCCGTTGTCCACGATGAATCGGTAGTAGCCGTGGCCCAGCGTGCCCTCCGCGCACTTCTCGAGGCGCTCGAGCGGCAGCGGATCGGGGAGGTAGCGCTCCTCGAGGAACTCGGCCGCACCCGGGATCGCAGCCAGCTGGGTCGCGTAGGCGTCGATCGCAGACTGGGGAGCCTTGGCCCACCACTCGTGAAAGAGGAAGTAGACGCCGTACTCGAGAGGGCGGTCGACGGAGGTGAAGAACTTCTCGGCGAAGTCGCGGTCCACGGAAATCGGGGGGGCGTCGAATGCTCGCTGGGTCATGGGGACTCCTCGATGGGTTGGCAGCACCTTATCTCATTAAATGAACGCGTTCAATAAACGCGCTCCGGGGGCTCCAGTTGCCGATCGCGCCGGCCCGAGTTATATGAACGTGTTCATTTAACAGATCGGAGCCCCCATGGCCCGCCCTCACGACGACCCGCCCGCCGCGCCTCCGATCTCCGCCGACTCGCACGTGGTGGAGGGCCCGGGCGTCTTCGCTGGGCTCGCAGACCGCTTTGGCGACGACGCGCCCCGCCTGGTCCAGAAGGAAGGCGCGGGCGACCACATCGTCATCCCGGGTCGGCGGGCGGGCAACGTGAACGTCGGCATCATGGCGCTCGCCGCGACCCGCCTCGACCGCACGGGCCCCCTCGAGCGCAAGCCCGGCCACAAGCCCGGGACCGGCACGGTCGAGGACCCCGAGATCCGGGCGTACCTCGAGGGCGGCTACGCCGCGATGCGCCCGGGCCTGCTCGACGGAGCTCGCCGAGGAGAGGACCAGGACGTGGACGGGCTCGCAGCCGAGGTGCTCTACCCCGGCTTCTTCACCATGTTCAACTTTCGGAACCTCGAACTGCTGGTCGCGCTTCAGAAGAACTACAACGACTGGCTCTTCGACCATTGCGCCGCATCGAAGGGGCGGCTGCACGGACTCGCCGCACTCCCCGTGCAGGACCCGGGCGCCGCCGTGGCCGAACTCGACCGCGTGATCGCCAAGGGCTATCGCGGCGTCATCGTCCCCAGCAACGCGCCCAAGGAGCGCCGCTACTGTGACCCCGAGTACGACCCGCTCTGGGCAAGGGCCGAGGAAGCGGGCATCCCGATCTCCTTTCACGTCGGCTGCTTCTCGCACATCCCGAGCTGGCTGCGCGAGACCTCGGGCCGCGACCCGATCGCGGTCTACTCCGGCACCGCATCCCTGATCCACGACACGCTGATCGAGCTGATGTGCCGCGGGGTGTGCAAGCGCTTCCCCCAGCTTCAGTTCGTGGTCGCCGAGTTCAACGCGGGCTGGATCGCCCACTGGCTCGAGCGCGTGGACCAGGGCTGGCAGCGCGAGTACGGCAAGCGCCCGACCGGCCCCGCCGTGGAGCCGGTGGACGAGATCTGGAAACGCCAGTTCTTCGCCACCATCGAGGACGATCAGCCCGCCCTGCGCACGCGAGACCTGATCGGCGAGGACCGCCTGATGTGGGGCTCCGACTACCCGCACACCGACTCCACGTGGCCCTGCTCGGCCGACGTCCTGGACGAGATGTTCGACGGCTACCCGGCCAGCGCGCGCGCGGCGATCACGCGCGGCAACGTCTCGCGGCTCTACGGCCTCTAGCGGCGCGCGGCCCGGGCGCGGGGTGCTGTACAGTGGGGCGCGTGGAACCTTCGCAGCTCCAGGCCCCGCTCGGCTTCACCCGGGCCGAGGACGTCTCGCCCGACGACGAGCGGCCCGGCCTGCTTCGCGCCCGGACGCTCCCCTTCAGCGTCGACCCGGAGGACGCATTCGACTACCGAAGCTGCACGATTCACGACTGCACCGACCCGCGCGCCACCGAGCCGGGCCTGGAGCAGGCGGGCTTCGAAACGGTCGACCTCGCGGGCAACGCCCCCCTCCAGGCCGCACTCGCCACGATCCGCGACGACGACCGGATCACCGAGACCGCCGCGACGGCGCTGCGTGCCAGCCTGGGGGGTGCGCGGCTGCATCTGCGGGGCGGCAAGGCCCTGCGCATCGAGCACGTGGCCGAGGAGGGCCTGATCCATCGACGCGCCGGTCCGAACGGGCTCGACGTGAACCCCGGCGGCATGCAGGGCGCCAACGGCCACACCGCCGCGCGAACGGTCCACGCAGACCAGGACGTGTTCGGCACGCCGCTCAAGCAGATGATGAAGGGCGCGGCGCCGCAGATGTTCCGGCACCAGACGCCCGACGCGCGCAACGACGAAGCCTCGCTCTTCCTGCTGAATCTCTGGATCCCGATCCAGCAGATCACCCGCCCGCTGGTCCTGATGGACCGCCGCACGCTGGACCCGCAGCGCCACCAGCTTCGCTACGGACTGCCGGTCACGCGCTTCCTCGATCGCGAGGAAGAGAGCAGCGTGAACGACATCTGGACCTTCCTGCCCGATGCCGAACAGAAGTGGTTCTTCCGATCGGTCATGGGCCCCGACCAGGCGTACGTCTTCGACACCCTGGGCGAGCCCCACGGCTCATGCATGCTGCCGGGCGAAGACGCGCTCGAGTCGCTCTACCGAAGCCTCGAGCGTGCGTGCGAAGCCATCTCGGCCGCCGATGCGGACGCGCTGCGAGGGGCCGCCTCGACCGACGCGCCGGAGCTGCCCGAAGCGACGACCGAAGCGATCCAGGCGGCCTGGCGCGAAATGACCGGGCTGCTGGGAGAGGCGGCTTCGCGCGCCGACGAGGTCACGTCGGGAGACGCCTGGCTCCACCGCGCGCGAGCGGCGATGGACCGGGTCGTCCGGAAGTCGGTCGAGATGAGGCTGGTCGCGACGCTCGTCTCGAACTGACCGCTGCGCCTACGCCGGATCCCAAAGCGAGAGCACGTGGCCATCCTGGGGCTCCGTGCGACCGGCGAGCGTGTCTTCATAGACACGCGCGAGGTCGTCCGGGCCATAGCCACGCTGCACCTTCAGCCAGCCCTCGCTGAACGTCCTGAAGTCGGCCCATGCGTCTCCGAGCTTTCTCTGGAGCTCCTGCGGGCCCCAGTCGGCCGCACGCTTCTGCACCTGACCGGGCGCGAAGAAGAACTCGGGCGTGGGACCCGGGAGGTTCTCGTCGCCCCCGCCCTGCTCCTCCCAGTGGGTCGCTCCGATCGTGCAGGAGTGCTTCAGCTGGTCCCCGAAGTGCTCGTGCACCGCGCGACGTACGGTGCTGCTGCCCGCCATGTCGACGTAGACGGTCGGCCGGGCCGCGTCGAGCGCGCCCACCTGATCGTAGGTCACCACCTCGTCATAGCAGCCGAGCTTGCGGACGAACTCGAGGTTGCGCGCCGAGGTCAGGCCCACCGAGCGCGCCCGCCCCCCCGTCGAAACGAGGTGCCCGAGCGCGATCGACGTCTTGCTGGAGGCGCTCGAAATCAGGACGGCCTGGTCGCCGAGCGCCTGATCGGCGATGAAGTCGTCGGCCAGGAAGGACGTCATGAACAGTCCGCGCATCAGCATCAGTGCGTCTTCGTGGTCGGGCTGATGGAGCGCGTCGCTGGTCGTCGGGCTGTACTGCCGATAGACCGGAGCCGTCTCTGCGCGGTGCGCAGCACCGTCGGTGATGCTCGCGGGGCTCGCGGAATTCGGCTCGATCACCAGGTAGCGCGACATCGGATAGAAGCCGAAGCAGCGCGTCCCCACCGCGACGTCCGCGTGGTTCGACGCGATCACGTCGCCGAAACCCATGACGGGGATCCGCCCCCAGCCGTCGGGCGCCGGAAAGAAGTTCCAGTAGCCGAGCATGTCGCCGGCCAGCGCATAGGAGATGTTGTTGGCGGTGAGCGCGAACCGGTCCACCCGGAAGAGCACCTGCCCGTCCGCCAGCGTCGGCAGGGGCGCATCGGCGAGGCGGTGCTGCGCCCAGTCGGTCTTGTAGACGAGGAAGTCGAGGCCTGCCGGTTCGGACATCAGGGGCTCCTTTGCCTTGCTAGGCGGGGGCGAGGAAGAGATCGAAGCCGCGTCGGGTCACGCGGTGGCGCGGCTCGTGAGCGAGAAGGGCCTCCCAGCCGGTCCCCGCCATGGCCTGGTCGACCCGCGCGCGCATCGAGGGTTCGAGGGCACGGTACTCGTCCTGGACGCGCTGCACGAGCCACGGCGCATAGCTGCCCGCGAAGCGCACCAGGGGCTGGCCCCGCAGTGTGCTCTCGATCGAGCCGACCGCCCGAGGGAGCGCTTCGTCCCCGTGATTGGCCGTGTCCGCCCAACGGTCGAAGACCTCGAGACCCGTCACGATCGTAGGCGCGGCGTCGCGACCCATGGCCCCCAGCACCTCTCGAAACGTCGGGGCGAGGCCGTCGTCGGCCAGCCACTGGCCCTGCGCGGGCGCGTTCGGATGGTTGCAGCGCTCGATCCAACCGACCACCGGGCGTGCCGTCTCGAGCAACAACCTGCGCGAGACCAGATCGGTGAAGAAGTGCCCGTCCACGGGCCCCATCAGCGCGCAGTCGGCGAACGACATGCGCTCGCCCAGGAGGTAGGCGTGCGCCCCGAAGTGCGTGGAGAGCGCGTCGAGCAGGTCACGCGTGTGTGCCTCGATGGCGGACGCGTTCTCGTCGGTGGCGCCGAGGCGCAGCCTCGCCTGGGCCATCCGCGCTGCGGCGGCCGTGCCGAACTCTTCGCTGCCGACCATCGCGATGAATCGCGACCGTGCCGAAGCCTCGCCCAGCTCGCTGCCCCAGCGGTAGTGCATGGCCGGGATCAGGGCGAACTCGTCCACGTACAACTCGACCAGGTGCGCTGCGATCCGCTGGACGGGTGTCGCCGGAAACAGCGGGGGCTCGGGGTGTCGCGCCTCGAGGCGATCGTAGATGTCGGTCGAGTCCTGCCAGGCCTCGTCGTCGGGCGTGATCAGCATGGGGATGAACGTGAGGCCCGTGCGCTCACGGATCAGGCCGTAGTCGGCCCGCACCTCGTCGACCCAGAGCCGCTTGTAGCGAAGCGCCGGCCGTACCTTCGCCGAGAAGTAGGAGACCTCGAACGCGTGGAAGACGTAGGGTTGGTCGGCCGTCACGAGGATTCCCCAGGCTCGCGCAGCGGCTACGGCGCAGCCGCCTCCGCGGAGGGCGGCTCTTCGACTTGATGCAGTGCATCGGCAGCCCACTCCGGGAGGTCCCCGTGGTTCGGAGGCACCGATCTCCAAGGGTCGGCCGTCTGGGCCATCGCGCGCCCCGAGTCGAAGGCGGCCTGCATCTGCGCCGGATCGAACGCAAGCGGATCCTTGCCGACGTCCACGGCCGGCGGGATCGCCGCCATGTGGAAGCGGTAGCCCAGGAACCCGACCCCGAAGTACGCGCGGGTGACGGCCGTCTGCATCGCCGTGTCCATCATCACGCCGATGGTGGTGGCCGCCACGTCGCCGAGAGCGCGGCGCAGTGCGGCGGGCGGGTGCGTCAGCTTGCCGTTGTCGATCAGGTAGAAGTTGCCAGGGCCGAACAGAGGCGGCTCCGGACGTTCGGTCCCGGAGGTACCCGGAACGACGATGTTCGAGCGCGCCGCGCCATCGACGAACAGGTGCCCCTCGATCTCGATCGGAGGGAACATGATCGGAAACGACGCCGATGCGCGAAGGACTTCGCGGTAGAGCTCCAACTCGCCTGCCTTGGCCACCAGCGACATGTTCCAGATCCACGTCTGCGCGTAGTCGACGTTGGTCGTCCCGACGAGCAGGAATCGCCCCTCGTCCGCAGCGGCGGCCACGCGCTCCAGGGTCTCGGCGGTGACGTACCGCGCGATCATCTCCTTGAGCGGCGTCGTGTCCATCAGCGAGTCCGCGCCGAAGGCGAGCCCGAAGATGCTCCGTTGCTTGTAGATGTCCTGCTTGGTGACGCCCGTGTACATCGCCTCGAGCACGGCGTCGTCCGCGGGGGTGCCGAGAAACGCATGGGTCGCCATCAGCGCGCCCGTGCTGACGCCCGCCACGAAGTCGAACACCGGGCGGTCGCCGCGCTCGGTCCACCCGACCAGAAAGCCGGCCCCGAAGGCGCCGTTCTGGCCGCCCCCCGAGATGGACAGGGCGTTGAGCGGCCGCTGCTTCTGGCGCTCCATCGCGCGTGCAAGATTGGGCATCTCGCCCGTTCCCTTTGGATCGTAGAGAGGCGAGATCCGTGCGGGGTTCAGCGGGTCGTGCCCGTTCGGCAGCGAGGCGAACCTCGCGGGCGCCGTCGAGAGCGGCCGCTCGGGCGCGCTCGTGCAACCCAGCAGCACCAGGAACGGAATCAGCAGGATGGCTCGCATGGATCGACCCTCTCGGTCCAGGGAGGGCGCAAGCGTACGGCCGACGATCGGAATCAGCCAGAGGTGGCCGGGCGGCCGGGGCCGGATCCACCTACCCTGGAGCGCCCCACGTCGGCTGGGGCCCCACGACACACGACGGATCATGGAGAACGACGCGAGATGACCTGGAGTTTCGGAGACCTTCTGGACGGCATCGATCGGGGCTACCCGGCGGACGCCCCGGCCCTGATCCACGGCGAGACCACTGTGGGCTGGGGCGACTTCTCGCGCCGAAGCAACAACCTGGCGAAGGCCCTGGCCAGCCGGGGCCTCGCGCCCGACGACAAGGTCGCATTCTACATGCGCAACGGTCCGGCCTACCTCGAGACGCTCGCCGCGTGCTTCAAGGGCCGCTACGTCCACGTGAACGTCAACTACCGCTACCTCGACGACGAGCTCTGGTACATCCTCGACAACTCCGACGCGGCGGCAGTCGTCTTCAGCGAGGAGTTCGCCGAACGCGTCGAGCACCTGCGCGAGCGCCTGCCCGGCGTTCGCGCGTGGGTGCAGATCGGGGGAACGCCGGCACCCTGGGCCGAGTCATACCGGGATCTCGCCGACTCCGGCGACGGCACGCCGCTCGAAATCACGCGTTCGGCCGACGACCTGCTGTTCATCTACACCGGCGGCACGACCGGCATGCCCAAGGGCGTCATGTGGCGGGCGGGCGACCTTTGGGGCGCGCTGGGCAACGGCGCCAACGCGCCTGCGAACGCAGGCGTGGCTCCGGCTTCGGCAGCCGAGCACATCCAGAACGTCGTGCGCACCGGGCCCTCGGCCCGACAGATCACGGCGTGCCCGCTCATGCACGGAACGGGCCTGCTCACCGCGATCGGCACCCTCTCCGCGGGGGGCTGCATCATCATGCTGGAGAGCTTCGGTTTCGACTCCGAAGAGTTCTGGGACACGGTCGAGCGCGCTGGCGCGAACTCGGCGGTCATCGTGGGCGACGCCTTCGCCAAGCCCATGCTCAACAGCCTGGAAGCGAACCCCGGCCGCTGGGACCTGTCGTCGCTCAAGGTGCTCGTGTCCTCGGGCGTCATGTGGAGTGGCGACGTCAAGCAGGGGCTGCTGAAGCACCACCCCGGCATGCTGCTGGCCGACATGTTCGGATCGAGTGAGGCCGTCGGCTTCGGCTCGAGCGTCACCAGCGCCGAGGGCGGCAGCAAGACCGCCAAGTTCACGATCGGCGACAGCTGCAAGGTGTTCTCCGAGGACCATCGAGAGATCGCACCCGGTAGCGGCGAGCGCGGTTTCATCGCGCGGACCGGACCGATTCCCCTCGGCTACTACAAGGACCCGGAGAAGACGGCCGCCACGTTCCCCACCATCGATGGCGTGCGCTACTCGATCCCTGGCGACTGGTGCACGGTCGAGGCCGACGGCACGCTCACCCTCCTCGGCCGCGGCAGTGTCTGCATCAACACCGCGGGCGAGAAGGTCTACCCCGAGGAGGTCGAGGAGGCCCTGAAGACCCACGGCGAGGTCGAAGATGCGCTGGTGGTCGGCGTACCCGACGAGCGCTTCGGAACGGCCGTGACGGGGGTCGTCCAACTCAGCGCCGGGGGTTCGGCCGGCGAGGACGCCCTGCGCGCACACGTCAAGGAGCGCCTGGCCGGGTACAAGGTGCCGAAGCGCGTGGTCGTCGTGGAAAAGATGTTCCGGGCGCCCAATGGCAAGGCCGACTACAAGAGCGCACGAAACCACGCATTGCAGGAACTCGGGCTGCCCATCGACTGAGGCCCGGCGTGGTGGCGTCAACCGGGCACGAGACCCGCCCGCCGGATGCGTTGCACCAGAAAGAGTGTGAGCGCGATCGAGACCGGAAACGCCAGCCACATGGCCACCGCACCGAGCGCGTAGCAGGCCTGCTCCGAGAAAGGTGCCCGAACGGGCGCCGGGCACCGCGGGTCGAAGTACGGGCCCGAGTGGAGATGGAGGTACCGCTGCGCGCGGGCCTGCATCCGGCCCACCCAGTCGCGCAGGCGAGGCAATCCGGGGTCTTCGCGCAGCCGCGCCAGCGACGTGCCCGGAATGCTGCAGAACATCTGGACCAGCCCGAAGAGCTGGTAGTCCACCGTGCTCGGCGAATCGCCCGCGAGGAAGCGCGCGCCCGACGCCAGCCGGTCCTCGAAGTGCTGGAAGCCGGAACCGACCGCTTCGGAGGGGGCCGTTCCGAATCGCCTCCGTGCGATCGTGATGACGGTAAAGAAGTAGAAGATCGAGAACGCGCGCCAGAACTGGTTCCCATGTCGCCGCCACGCAGACGGGTGGCCGTCGCGAACCCATGCGAAACGCCGCCAGAACTCCCCAGTCGATTCGGTGCGCTCGAGCGCTCCTCCGAAGATCCTGCGCAGGGCATCGCGATCGCCCGGCGCGACCTCGGCGAGGCCGAGACGCACGAGGATGCGCTCGGATTCCCACGACCAGGGATCCGACCCGACACGCGCGGCGGGCATGAGCACACCCGCACGGGCGAACACCGAGAGCGGCGGGGCGATCACGTTGGTGTGGTGGGTCCCGCGCTCGTGGAGCGCCAGCAGCACGGCCTGCACCCAGGGCGAGTGGTCGTTGCCGTACACCCAGACGTGGGGAGGCGCCTCGGCCCCTCCGGCGGGCCGCTCGTCCTGGTTCATGGCGAGAGGTTAGGCCACGAACCACCTGGCGAGACGCCTGGTCGCCCGTCGAGTAGCATCTTCTCGTGGACACTCACTACGACGTATTGGTGGTCGGCGCCGGCATCTCCGGGATCGGGGCCGGCTACTTCCTGAAGCGGGACTGCCCCGATCGCAGCTTCGCCATCCTCGACGCCCGCGACGACATCGGCGGCACCTGGGACCTGTTCCGCTATCCGGGCATCCGCTCCGACAGCGACATGCACACCCTGGGCTACGGCTTCAAGCCCTGGCTCCACGAGAAGTCGATCGCCGACGGGCCGTCGATCATGGACTACCTGCGCGAGACCGTGGCAGAGAACGCCCTCGGCGAGCACATCCACCTGAACCGGCGCGCGGTCCACGCCGCGTGGAACTCGGCGGACTCGCGCTGGACCGTGACCGTCGAGCACGACGGCAAGCCCACGGCGGTGACCTGCAACTTCCTGTTCATGTGCTCGGGCTACTACTCCTACCGTCACGGTCACGTCGTGTCGTTTCCGGACGAAGAGCGCTACCGCGGCCGCATCGTCCACCCGCAGCAGTGGCCCGAAGACCTCGACTACGCGGGCAAGCGCGTCGTGATCATCGGCTCGGGCGCCACCGCGGTCACCCTGGTGCCCTCCATGGCCGAGCAGGCCGCGCACGTGACCATGCTGCAGCGCTCACCGACCTACGTGGTCTCCGCACCGGCGCGCGACCGTCTGAACGCGCTGCTGCGCAGGTTCCTGCCGGAGCGCTGGGCCTACGAACTCACGCGCATCAAGAACATCCGCCTCCAGAGCTTCTTCTACGGGCTCACGCGCAAGCGCCCGGCCTGGGTGAAGAAGAAGATGATCGAGGGCGTGCGCAAGCAACTGGGCCCCGACTTCGACGTCGAGAAGCACTTCACCCCCCGCTACGACCCGTGGGACCAGCGGGTGTGTCTGGTGCCCGATGCCGACCTCTTCCTCGCGCTGAAGTCGGGCAAGGCCAGCGTCGTGACCGACACGATCGCCGGCTTCACCGAGACCGGCATCGCGCTCGACTCGGGCGAGAAGCTCGAGGCCGACGTGATCGTCACGGCCACGGGCCTGGAGATGACCACACTGGGCGAGATGGAGGTCGAGGTCGACGGTGAGCCCGTGGACTTCTCGAAGACCTGGACGTACAAGGGCCTCGCCTACTCAGACGTGCCGAACCTGGTCTCGACCTTCGGGTACATCAACGCGTCCTGGACGCTGCGTGCCGACCTCACTTCGGAGTACGTGTGCCGGCTGCTGAACCACATGCGTTCGACCGGCACCACCCAGTGCACGCCGCGGCTTCGCCCGAGCGATGCATCGATGCCCGAGCGGCCCTGGATCGAGGGCTTCTCCGCGGGCTACGTGCAGCGGTCGCTTCACCTCATGCCGAAGCAGGGGGACCGCGCACCGTGGCGCAACACCCAGCGCTACGCCGAAGACAAGAAGCTCTTCCGCGAAGGCCCCCTCGACGACGGCGTGATGGCGTTCAGCGGCCCGGGCCGCGGGGCCTCTCGGCCCGCGCAGCCCTAGCAGCTCTCACGCCCTGACGGCCTAGCGGCCCGTCCAGTTCGGCTCGCGCTTCTCGGCGAACGCGCGCGGACCTTCCTTGGCGTCCTCGCTCGCGAAGACCGGCCCCGCCAGCGGCCCCTGGAGCGCCCAGGCGTCCTCCTCGGTGACGCCCCGCGTGTCGCGCATGATCTGCTTGCTGGCCTTCACGGCGAGCGGAGCGTTCTTCGCGATCGCGCCGGCGAGTTCCACCGCGGCATCGAGTGCCTGCCCCGGTTCGGCCAGGCGCGAGACCAGGCCGATCTCCTGGGCGCGCTCGGCCAGCACGGGCTCCCCGGTGAGGGCGAGCTCCATGGCCGACGCGTAGGGGATGCGGTTCGGGAGCCGAAACAGGCCACCACCCGCCGCGAACAGGCCGCGCTTGACCTCGGGGATGCCGAAACGCACGCCCTTCGCCGACACGATCAGGTCGCACGACAGCGCGATCTCGAGCCCGCCGGCCAGGGCGAAACCCTCGACCGCTGCGATCAGCGGCTTCTGTGCGCCCCGTTGGAGGAACTCGCTGAAGCCCTTCGGCGGTCCCTCGGTGAGAAATGCCTTCAGGTCCATCCCGGCGCTGAAACCGCCGCCGGCACCGGTGAGCACGCCCACGGTGATGCCGTCGTCCGCATCCATCTCGTCGACCGCGGCCACCAGGGCCTGCCCGAGTGCGCTGTTCACGGCGTTGCGCGCCTCGGGGCGGTTCAGCGTGATCAGCCGGATGCGGCCGCGGTCCTCGGTGAGAATCTCGTCAGCCATGGGGTCTCCCTACTTGGGGGGCATGCGAATGCCGCCATCCACGCGCAGCGTTTCGCCATTCATGTAGTCGTTGGTGATGCACTCGGCGACCATCGAAGCCAGTTCACTGGCGTGACCGAGCCGCTTCGGGAACAGCACGTTGCGGCCGAGGTTCGCCTTGAACGCGTCGGACGCCTCGCCCGAGCCGTAGATCGGGGTATCGATCAGGCCCGGGGCGATGCAGTTCACACGGATGCCGATGGCCGAGAGATCGCGCGCCACCGGCAGGGTGAGCCCGACCACGCCTCCCTTCGAAGCCGAGTAGGCGACCTGGCCGATCTGGCCGTCGAAGGCCGCAACCGAGGCGATGTTCACCACCGCGCCGCGCTGACCATCGGGGTCGACCGGGTCCTGCTTGGACATGGCGGCGGCCGCGAGGCGCAGGCAGTTGAACGTGCCCACGAGATTCACCCGCAGCACGAACTCGAACTGCTCGAGCGGAAACGGCTCGCCCTCGCGGTTCACCGTGCGGCTGGCGTTGCCGATGCCGGCGCCGTTGACGAGCGCGCGGAGCGGCCCCAGGGCCAACGCCCCCTCGACCGCGGCCTCCACGTGTTCGGTGTTGGAGACGTCCGTCTTGACGAAGGTGCCCTTCAGCTCCTCCGCAACGGCCTTGCCCTTTCCTTCGTTGAGGTCTGCGATCAGGGGCTTCGCGCCGAGCAGGGAGAGACGGCGAGCGCTCGCCTCTCCGATGCCCGAAGCGCCGCCCGTCACCAGAACCGATGCGCCTTCGAGATCCATGTCTAGAGCCTTTCGATGAGGGTCGCGTTGGCCAGGCCACCGCCCTCGCACATGACCTGCAGCCCGTAGCGCCCCTCGCGCCGTTCGAGCTCGTTCAGCAGGGTCGCCATCAGCTTCGTCCCCGAGCAACCGAGCGGGTGTCCCAGCGCGATTGCGCCGCCGTTGACGTTCACCCGCTCCATGTCGGCGCCGGTCTCCTTCTGCCACGCCAGCACCACCGAGGCGAACGCCTCGTTGACCTCGAACAGGTCGATGTCGTCGATGGACAGACCCGTGCGCGCCAGGATCTTCTCGGTGGCCGGGATCGGACCGGTCAGCATCGTCACCGGGTCGGCCCCCACCACCGCGAAGGAGTGGAAGCGCGCCCGCGGCCGCAGCCCGAGCTCCTTGGCCTTCTCGGCGCTCATGGTGAGCAGCGCCGAAGCGCCGTCGGTGATCTGCGAGCTGTTGCCCGCCGTGACCTTGCCGTCTTCCTTGAACGCCGGCCGCAGGCCCGCGAGCTTCTCGGCGGTCGTGCCCTGGCGAATGCCCTCGTCCACGGCGAGCACCTGGTCGTTGCCATCCTCGTCGACGTAGGGCGTCGGCACGATCTCGTTCTTGAAGCGGCCATCGTTCATGGCCTTCTCGGCGAGCTGCTGCGAGCGTGCACCGAAGGCGTCGAGATCCTCGCGCGAGAGGCCCCAGCGGTCGGCGATCATCTCGGCCCCGATGCCCTGGGGCGGAAGGCCCGAGTCCTTGTAGCGCTCTTCGAGCAGCTCCTTCGGGAAGGGAAAGTCCATGCCTTTGACGACGGACGCGCCCATGGGGACCTTGCTCATCACCTCGACGCCTGCGGCGACGGCGACGTCGTAGGCGCCACTCATCACGCCCTGCGCGGCGAAGTGCATGGCCTGCTGTGAGCTTCCGCACTGGCGGTCGACGGTGGTGGCCGGCACCGATTCGGGCCAGCCGGCGGCGAGCACCGCATTGCGACCGACGTTCAGGGCTTGCGGACCGACCTGCATCACGCAGCCCATCACCACGTCGTCGACGACCGCCGGGTCGAGCTGGTTGCGCTCGGCCAGGGCCTTGAGAGCGTGGGCGGCCAGCGAGGCCGGGTGCCAGTTGGAGAGCTTGCCGTTGCGCTTGCCACCGGGCGTGCGCACGGCATCGACGATCACTGCGTCAGTCATGATGGGTCCTTGCGTAGATCAGGTTGTCGGTTGAGAAGCGGGACGTGCGAGCGCCCCGAGCACGAAAGAAGTGGCGAGATCGACGAGCGCGCCGCGCTCGATGCGGCTGTGGTGCAGGCAGAGCGCCACGATCGAGAAGATCGCCATCTGTACCATGGCGCGGGCCTCGTCGGCCGAGAGCTCCGGGCGCACGGCGAGCAGTCGTTCGGCCCAGACCTTGCGCAGGCGCCGCTCGCTGCCGCGCAGGGGCTGCGCCGCGGCGGGGTCGAGGTTGCGGCTCTCCAGCACGTAGCAGGCATTCATGTCGGGATCGTCGAGTACGGCTTCGACGTAGCCGCGCACGGCGTTGGCCAGCGCCTGCTCGGCGGTGGGCGCCTCGGCGGCGAGGGCTTCGCGCATGCCTGCGCCCAGACGGGTCGCGCCGGCGCGGATGGCCTCGGCCAGCAGCTCCTGCTTGGTCTCGAAGTGCGCGTAGAGCGCGGTCCCAGTCACCCCGGCCTCGGCGCCGATGTCCTTGATGGACGTGGCGTGGAAGCCCCGCTCGCGAAACAGGCGCAGGGCCGCCGCGAAGATCTCGGGGCGACGCGAAGGGCGGCCGCGTCGGGCGCCCGGCGTGGGTTGCGGGGAGGCGGGGGGCATCGAGCGCCGATTAACTTATCGGGTACTCAGTAATGGTGCAAGGCGGCCTGCCACCAGAGCCGCCCGGTCAGCCGATGTCGCTTGCGGCGTGCCGCTCGGGCACGCGCTCCTCCTCGGGCCCCCACGCCCGATTGACCCGGCGGCCGCGCTGGAAGGCCGGCCGCGCCACGATCTCGCGTGCCCAGCGTGTCACGTGCTCGTACGACTGCACGTCGAGGAACTCCTTGGCGTCGTAGAGCTCGCCCAGGACGAGGCCTCCATACCAGGGACACGTGGCCATGTCGGCGATGGTGTAGTCGTCGCCCGCGAGGTACGGCCGCTCGGCCAGGTTGCGATCGAGCACGTCGAGCTGGCGCTTCACCTCCATGGCGAAGCGGTTGATCGGATACTCGAACTTCTCGGGCGCGTAGGCATAGAAGTGCCCGAAGCCGCCGCCCAGGTAGGGCGCGCTGCCCATCTGCCAGAACAGCCAAGACATGCACTCGGCCCGCGCCGACGGGTCACGAGGCAGGAAGGCGCCGAACCGCTCGGCCAGGTGGACCAGGATCGCACCCGACTCGAACACGCGCGTGGGCGGGTTGGTGCTGTGATCGACCAGTGCGGGAATCTTCGAGTTGGGATTGGCGGCGACGAAACCGCTTCCGAACTGGTCGCCCTCCCCGATGTTGATGAACCAGGCGTCGTACTCCGCCTCCTTCTTCCCGAGGGCGAGCAGCTCCTCGAGCATCACCGTCACCTTCACGCCGTTCGGCGTGGCCAGCGAGTAGAGCTGCAGCGGGTGCTCCCCCACCGGCAGGTCCTTGTCGTGGGTGGGTCCCGCGATGGGGCGATTGATCTTGGCGAAGCGGCCGCCGCTCTCGGCGTCCCACTTCCAGACCTTCGGCGGCGTGTACGAGGATTCGGCCATGGGTGCCTCCGGGAAAGGGGATCGGCAGGGTAGTCGGGGCCGCTGGGCGCCGCGAACCGGGACCCTCTGACGGCCTGGGCGCCGCGAACCGGGACCAGCGGACGGCCCGGGTGCCGCGAACCGGGACCATCAGACAACCATCAGGTCGCGTTCAAGCTGGCCAGCCCTTGGGCAGAGATGCTCCGTCCTGCGAACCCAAACCCGTGCGCAGCCATGCGCCGCAGGAGAAACACCCCATGCATCGCGAAGAACCGACCCACCGCCCCCTTGGGGCCACCCCGAGCCGCGCGGCCGCGCGCGCCCTGGTCCTCTGCCTGGCCCTGGTCACCTCGGCCTCTCCGGCCGGGGCGGACGTGCTGCCGGTCTGGACCCAGTCCTTTCCCGGCATCGGTGCGGGTACGGCCGACACCGCCACCGCCATGGGCATGGACGGCGCCGGCCGGGTCACCCTGGTCGGGCAGTTCGCGAACGTCTTCGGCGGCGACCTCGACCTGGCCGTGATCCGCTATCTGCCGGGCGGCACGCAGTTCTTCCAGCACACCTGGAACGGGCCCGACGATCTCGACGACGTCGCGGCAGACATCCATGTGGCCGAGAGCGGCGCGTTCCACGTGGCCGCGACCACCGAACTCGCCGAGGGCGGCAAGGCCATCGTCACGCTCCAGTACTCGGCCACGGGCGTGCTGCAGTGGGCCGAGATCTGGGACGGCTCGCCCGGCGAACTCGACACCGCCACCGGCATCGACGTCGACGACGCAGGCAACGTCTACGTGTCGGGGGCCAGTGCCGACCATGGCTACACCACGCTCAAGTACCTTCCCGACGGCTCGCTCGACTGGGCGCGCCACGAGGGAGACGGATCGGCCAGCGACGTCGCCGCCGACGCCCAGGGCGTGTTCGTGGTCGGCCGGACCGACGATGGCGGCGGCAGCGGGAGCCAGAACCAGGCACGCACCGTGCACTACGACACGGCCGGCAATCTGGTCTGGACGGCCACGTACTTCCCGGCGTTCGGCGCGGGCAGTGCCTCGCTCTCGGCGATCGACCTCGACCCGGCGGGCTATGTGGTCGTGGGCGGCCGCACCAACAACGACTTCGCCGAGACGGACACCCTGGTCATCCAGTACGACCTGGCGGGGTCCGAGCTCTGGGCGGCCGAAGGCGGCCAGGGCGGCGACACCGTGACCGATCTGGTCGTCGACGGCGACGGCAACGTCTACACGACGGGCAAGCGCCGGGCGGCGGTGAACTTCTCGATGTCGTCCATGTACCTGAACAAGCGCGCGGCCGACGGCAGCTGGCTGTGGACCGACGACTACGGACCCTCGAGCGGCAGCCAGGGCCGCGCCGTGGCCCTGGGAACCCAGGGCCCGTACATCACCGGGGTGACCTGCGATCAGGACTTCTGCTTCGGCGGCGCCGACCTCACCACGATCGCCTACGACTGGAACGGCAACCGGCGCTGGATCTCGCTCGAAGAGGGGGGCGCAGGGGCCGACGTGGTCGTGGGTGAGACCGGCGTCTTCGCGACCGGCAGCCTCGACGGCGACTTCGCGACCATGCGCTACGGCTGGGCGTTCTTCGAGCTGGACCTGCCGCTCAAGGTGCAGTTCGAGCCGATCCAGCCGGGGGGCGATGGGCGTCCGGCGCGGCCCCAGGAGATCGTCCTGGCCAACCCGAGCAAGAAGGCCTTTCGCGTGGCGCGGATGCAACTGCGGCCGAAGGCGGCGTGCGCGGCCTTCGACGTCGAGCTGCCCCAGCGCGTCAGCATCGCGCCGGGCGCGAAGCTCGCACTGCCGGTGCGTTTCGAGGCCACCGAGTCGGGGCGCTACGCCTGCCAACTGGAGATCGTCCCCAAGAGCCGTCGCCGTGCGGCGGCGACGATCTCGCTGGAAGCGCGGGTGCTCGAAGGCACCGGGCGCGTCTACCCCGACTAGCAACCCAGCCCGGGGCCCGATGGGGCCCCGGGCCTGGGGGGTCAGGCCTCGAACGAGCTGGCCAGGCCCTCTCGCGACCGCACCACCAGGCGCCCGTAGGCCAGTTCGATCCAGCCCGCCCGCTCGAAGCGCTTCAGGTGGCGGCCCACCGCCTCGCGGGTCGCGCCCACCATGGCGGCGAGATCCTCCTGGGGCAGGTGCAGCTCGATGGCGACGCCGCCGTCGGGCTGCGCGCGACCGTGATCGCCGGCCAGTTCGAGGATGCGCTTGGCGAGTCGCGCCGGAAGGTCGAGCAGCACCGCGTCTTCGAGAAAGCCGAAGAGCATGCGAATCCGGTGGCTCATCAGCTCGGCAAAGGGCGGCCAGAACTCCGGGTGCTCCCGCATCAGCGCGTGGAACTCGCGCTGGGGCACGAACGCGAGCTCGGTGTCGCCGATGGCGACGTTGTCGTGGGTCCGCGGCAGCCCGTCGAAGAGCGAGAGCTCGCCGAACCACTCCCCCGGAGAGAGCACCGTGAGCACGAACTCCCGGCCGTCGCCGCCGCGCCCCAGCACCTGCACGCACCCGGCCCGCACCCCGAAGAAGCCGCGGCCCTCGTCGCCACGGCGAAAGATCACCTGGCCGTCCCGGTAGCGCTTCGAGACCGCCCGGGTGTCGAGCATGGCGGTGAGCTCCTGGGGCAGGATCCTCAGGAACTCTTTGTGGATCAGGAGGTTGTCGGGCAAAGGAGCCGTCCCCGAGAGAAGATCGCCCAACTGCGATCCCGATCGCAGTGTGCCCGACCGGCGCCCTCTAGGCTGGTCGGCATCGAGAAACCGAGTCCCCGAACCCGAGGAGACACCCGATGTCCACCGCCCTCGCCTCTCCGTCCCAGCCCGACTGCTCCCCCGAAGAATGGGCCGTCCGCGTCGAACTCGCGGCCGCCTATCGCCTGGTCGCCCTGCACGGCTGGGACGATCTGATCTTCACGCATCTGTCGGCCCGCGTGCCCGACAGCGACCACTTCCTGATCAACCCCTACGGCCTGCTGTTCGAGGAGATCACGGCCTCGAGCCTGGTCAAGATCGACGTCGAGGGAAACAAGGTCGACGCGTCGCCGCACCCGGTCAACGCGGCGGGCTTCACGATCCACAGCGCCCTGCACATGAACCGCTCGGATGCGCACTGCGTGGTGCACCTGCACACGGTCCAGGGCCAAGCGGTCTCGGCGCAGCCCGCCGGCCTGCTGCCGATCACCCAGACGGCGCTGCAGATCCACGGCGAGGTGGCCTACCACGACTTCGAGGGCATCGCCGAGGACCTCGCCGAGCGCGAACGCATCGTCCGCGACCTGGGCGATCGCAACGCGCTCATCCTGCGCAATCACGGCACGCTCACCGTGGGCGAAACCGTCTCGGACGCGTGGCTTCGCATGTACATGCTCGAGCGCGCGTGCGAAGCCCAGATCGCGGCCCAGGCCGGCGGCGCCCTGCTCGATGCACCGGCCGAAGCGGCGGAGAAGACTGCGGCCATCGCCCAGGCGGGCCTGCCGATCATCGGGCGCAAGCTCGCTTGGCCCGCGCTGCTTCGCCGCCTGGATCGCATCGACCCGAGCTACCGCGACTGACCCGCGCGCGGAGGCGACGGGCAGCGGGAATCGGGAGCGCCTACCTCGCCGTGAGCCGGCCGTACACCGCCGTCAGCGCTTCGACGAGGTGGTCGGGCTGCGGCAGCACGTGCCAACCCCCCTGCCCGAAGAGTGCGGGCAGGTAGTCGCGCGCCACCGCGTCGATGGCCAGGGCGTGGGTGTGGATCTCGCGATCGTGCGCCTCGCGGATCGCCTGCCGCACGTCGGCCACGCCATAGCGGCCCTCGTAGCGGTCGTAGTCCGTGGGCTTGCCGTCGCTCAGCAGCAGCAGCAGGCGACGCTCGGCGGGCGTGGACGCGAGCCGGTCGGTGGCGTGCCGCAGCGCGGGCCCGATGCGCGTGTAGCCGCGCGGCACCAGCGCGGCGAGTCTGCGCCGAGCATCGGTCCAGGGCTCGCCGTCGGCGCAGACCCGCCACACGTGGCATCGGTTGCGCGTCTCGGAAGCGAAGGCCAGTACTTCGATCCGGTCGCCGAGTCCGTGGGCCACTTCGCCGAGCACCAGCGTGGCCTCGCGCGCCACGTCGAGGATGCGGCGCCCATCCACCCACGAGTCGGTCGACATCGAGACGTCGAGCAGGACGGTCGTGGCGAAGTCGCGCCTGCGCTTCGCCTGTTGCACGTAGAGCCGCGGGTCCGCCGCGCGGCCCGCCGTGCGGGCCACGTGATCGTCGAGCGCCGCCTCGAGATCGATGTCCTCGCCGTCGAGCTGACGCGGAACCGCACGCAATCCGGCACGGTGGGCCTCGAGCCGATGGCGGAGGCGGCGCACCAGCTCGCGGTGTTCGTGCAACCGCTCGCTGGCCCAGCGGGTGTCGCCGAGAGGCGCGCGATCGGGATACACGGTGCACCAGCCTTTACGGTAGCGGCGGCGCCGGGCGTCCCACTCGTCGTAGGCGATGCCTCCCTCCCCCGCCGTCTCCCGGGCGTCGGCGATGTCGGCGCCCAGTTCGAGGTCGGCCTTGAGCAGCGACTGCGCCGTCTGGTTGCCCCGGAACAGGTCCCCCAGCTCGACCTGCTCGAGCGCCTCGAGCTGCGCTTCGAGCTCGTCGCTGCCGTCGAGATCGCGGTGCCCCCCGCGGTAGGCGTCGAGGGTCTCGGCGCGTTCGAACGGCGCACTGGGAGGCGCCTGCTCCTCCTCCGGCTCGGGCAGGTCGACCCGGCGCAGCGCCCCCACGTCGGGTGCCTCGGCCTCCGTGGCGGGCTGCCCATCGGGATCGGGCTCGAGAGGGCACGGCACGCCGGGGTCGAGTTCCTCGGGCGAGGTCAGCCACTCGCCCCAGACGGGCAGCGGCGGGCTGCGATGGCGACCGCTTCGGGGCCCCACCAACCGCGCGCGAAGGGCCGGGTCGTCCCAGGGCACGTCGCCGCGCAGCGCCGCCTGACGCGCTCGCTCGAGATCGGCCTCGCGTGTGCCGGCGCCCAGCGCGTCGGGAACGCCGCGCGTGGCCAGCACCTGCGCCCGGACTCGCGCGTGGAGCTCACGAAACCCCGGCAGCTCGCGCTCCATGAGGTCGGCGGCCTCGCGTGCGGCTTGGAGTGCGGCCAGCGCGCCCTCGTAGGAATCGTCCGGCGGGGCCCGGTGCCCTCGACGCAACCGACGTAGGCCGGCCAGCACCACCACCTGCGCGCGCAGGGCGTCGGCATCGAGTTGCGCGCCCCCGCCGAGATCCATGCGCGCGGGCAGCAGCAGGTCTGCGCCGCGCAGGCCGCCCGCCCCCTGGGCCCGCCGCAGGCGGACGGGCTCGCCGGCCAGCAGCTGGGCCAGCACCGAAAGGGGCGCGGCGTGCGTCTCGAACGCCGTGCCGCCCGCCTCCTCCCGCGGTACCGCGGATCGCATCCGGCGCCAACCGGCGAGCAGGCCCCGGAAGACGTTCTCCTCCCAGTCGAGCCAGTCCTGCCAGGCCACGCTCAGAAGACCAGCGCGACCAGCTCTCGCAGGCCCTGGGCCACGTCGCCCTCGTCGGTCAGCGCCTGGACGATCGCGTGGTCGCAGGCAGCACGCGGCGCGACGCCCGCCGAGAGCAGGTGCGCGGCGTTCACGAGCAACCGGGTCGAGGGGCGCTCGGCCAGGCCCAGGGTCTCCACCTCGCGCATCTTTGCCGCCAGTGCGACCAGCTTGCGCGCACGTGCGGCGTCGAGGCCGGTCTCGCCGGTGACGATCTCCTGCTCCACACCCGGCTCGGGGTAGTCGAACGAGATCGCCACGAAGCGCTGGCGCGTGGACGGCTTCAGTTCCTTCAGCCCGCGCTGGTAGCCCGGGTTGAAGCTCGCGACCAGCATGAACGATTCGGGGGCCACGAGCGTTTCGTCGTGACGGTCGAGATGCAGCTCGCGGCGGTGATCGGCGAGCGGATGCACCACCACCACCACGTCGCTGCGCGCCTCGGCGAACTCGTCCAGGTAGAGGATGGCGCCGCTGCGCACGGCCCGGGTGACGGGGCCGTCCTGCCAGACCGTCTCGCCGCCTTCGAGCAGGTAGCGACCGGTCAGGTCGACGGCCGAGGTCTCGTCATGGCAGGCGACGGTCACCAACTCGCGCCCGAGCCGCGCCGCCATGTGCTCGACCAGCCGCGACTTGCCGCAACCGGTGGGCCCCTTCAGCAGCAGGGGTGTCCGCAGCCGGTACGCCTGCTCGAAGAGCGCACACTCCTCGCCCACGGGCCGGTACCAGGGCAGGTCGGCGGCCTCGGGTCGGGTCGGCGAGGCCACCGCGCTCATCCGCCCTGCCCGACCGCCTCGTCATTGGGCAGGCCGTACTGCACGAAGTTCCAGATGAACATGCCGATGCCGACCGTGAGCAGACACGCGGCGAGCACGACGCCGGCGAAGTGCACCTCGACTGCCTCCTGCACGGCCAGGAAGTCCATGCCGATCTTGCGCTCCATGTAGACCTGCGCGATGCCGGCCACGGCAAAGGCGCCCGTCATGCCGATCATGCCGACGTTGGAGATCCAGAACGCCCACTCGGGGGCCCAGCCGCTGAAGAGCTTGCGACCCGTCATGTTGGGCATCGCATAGGAGATCATCGCCAGCACCAACATGGCGTAGGCGCCCCAGAAGGCCATGTGGCCGTGCATGGCGGTGATGATCGTTCCATGCGTCCACAGGTTCACCTGCGGCAGTGTGTGGGCGAAGCCCAGGAAGCCAGCCCCGACGAACGACATGATCCCGCAGCCGACGGTCCAGAACAGCGCGATGCGGTTCGGGTGATTCATGCCACCCCGGCGCGCCATCGTGACCGCGTAGAGCGCCATGCCCAGAAACGCCAGGGGCTCGAGCGCGCTGAAGATGCCGCCCACGAGCAGCCAGTACTCGGGCGCGCCGATGTAGTAGTAGTGGTGCCCCGTGCCGAGGATGCCCGACAGGAACGTGAACCCGACGATCACGTAGAGCCATTTTTCGATCAGCTCGCGATCGACGCCGGTCAGCTTGATGAGCAGGAACGACAGGATCCCGCCCATGATGAGCTCCCAGACCCCCTCGACCCACAGGTGCACGACCCACCAGCGGAAGTAGGAGTCCATGACCTGGCTCTCGAACGTGATCATGCCGGGCAGGTAGAGCAGCGCCGCCGCCGTGAGACCCACGAGCAGCACGCTGCCCGTCGTGGTGAACCGTTCGGCGCCGAGCGCCGTCCGACCCACCACGTACAGGAACAGCAGCACGTCGACGACCACCAGGTAGTCGAGCGGCCGCGGGATCTCGAGGAACTTGCGCCCCTCCCACCACTCGAACTGGAAACCGATGATCGCCGTCACGCCGACGATCACCAGCCCGGCCCATTGGATGACGGCGAGCTTCTCGCTGTGGAGCTCGCGGTCGGCTTCTTCGGGCACGATGTAGTAGGCGGCGCCCATGAAGCCGGACAGCAGCCAGAACACCAGCAGGTTCAGGTGCGACGTGCGGGCCGCGTTGAACGGGATCACGTCGTGGAGCACGTCGTATCCCATGTGCGCGAAGCCCATGATGAAGCCGAAGACGATCTGCAGGCTGAACAACAAGAGGGACGTCGCAAAGAACAGGTACGCGACGCGCTGGGACCGGAACTTCATCACGCTCCTCCTACTCGAGGGTGGAGAGCCAGGCGACCAGTTCGGCGCGCAGCTCATCGGAGAGTTCGAGATTGGGCATGGCGGTCCCGGGCTTGACCTTCTGCGGGTCGGCCAGCCAGGTATCGAGCGCCACCGGATCGATGCGGGTCGCGACGCCGTCGAGGGCCGGCCCGAACGTGCCGCCCTGTCCGGCCACCGCGTGACAGGCCGTGCACACCGAGTCGAAGTACGCCGGCCGGTCCGAGACGGCGGCCACGGACGCCTTCGCGAGCGCGACCTGCGGCTTCAGGTCGGGCTCCGGGGGAAACCCGTTGGTGTCGATCTTGCCGATCCAATCGAGGAAGGCGATCACGTCCGTGATCTGCTCCTCGCTGAAGTCGTACTGGATCATCTTGCGCTTGCCCGGGTACATGGCCTGGGGGTCGCGCAGGAAGATCCGGATCCACTCGGGACCGCGGCGGTTCACGACGAGCGTGAGCTCGGGTGCGTAGTACGCCCCCTCGCCGAGGATCGTGTGACAGCCCATGCAGTTGCGGTCGTCCCAGATGGTCTTGCCGCGGACGACCGACGCGGTCATGGCCTTCGTGTTCTGCCGCTCCGGGATCTGCCGCAGCGTGTCGACCGTGAGCATCACGAAGATCAGCGAGAAGAACGCCGTCCCGCCGATGAAGAAGAGCCTCGCCTGCGATTTGGTGAGCATCGCCGCCCGCCTCCCCTAGGATGGGTTTCTCGTGCCGACCGGCGGCCCGCGCCCCGGCCGGACTCGCCGCGGGAGGCCCTGAACCGGCCTGCCGCGGCCCCCTGAAATCCAATACTGCTATTATCATGTCAATATGATTAAATGCAAGGGGCCGAGGGCAGGAGAACGCATGCGGGGCGCCGATGTTCCTGTCCCAGACCAGCCGCTACGCCCTGCAGGCCGCGGCGTTTCTCGCCGAGCGATGGGCCGAAGAGCGCCCGACGCCGGTCGGTGACATCGCCGCGGGCCTCGGGGTGCCGCGCAACTACCTCTCGAAGATCCTCCACCAGCTGGCGCGCGAACGCGTGCTGGTGTCCGAGCGCGGGCCCAAGGGCGGGTTCCGGCTCGTCGCGGCCCCCGACGAGATCGCCCTGGCCTCGGTGGTGGGGCCGCTCGAGCCCGCCTACGGCGAGCGCCACTGCCTGCTGGGCCGGCCGACCTGCTCCGACGACGACCCTTGCGCGGCCCACGATCGCTGGCAGTCGGTCTCGAGCGAACTGACCGCGTTTCTCGAGTCGACGACGCTCGCCGACCTGGTGCGAGGCCCTTAGGCCGCAGGCGCGGTCACGCGCCGAGGACGCGCTCGCACACGTCGAGCGTGATGCGACCGGTCCGGCGCCAGCCGTAGCCGCCGGCCACCCGGCGGCCGTCTGCGATCAGCCGCTCTCGCAGCGCGTCGTCCCCCAGGAGGCGTTCGATCGCCTTGGCCATGTCCTCGGCATCGTGGGGATCGAAGGTGACGGCCGCACCCTCGGAGATCTCGGCCATGGCCGAGTCCCGGGTCACGGCCACGGGGACCCCCGCCGCCATCGCCTCGTGGGTCTGGAGGCCCCAGCCTTCGTAGTAGGAGGCGTAGACGAAGGCGCGCGCCCCCTGGTAGAGAGGCGCCACGTCCTCCGCATCGACGTAGCCCGCCATGCGGATGCGGTCGCGGTGACGCGACGACGCCAGCGCCTCGTCGAAGGCCGGGTACTCCCAGAGCGGGCGACCGGCGATCACCAGGTCGATCTCGTGGCCCCAGTCGCACAGGCGGTCGAACGCCCGCACGATGCCCTCGAGATTCTTGCGCGGCTGCAGATCGTTCAGCGAGAAGAGGTACGGCCGCTCGATCCCGTGCTTGCGCCGCACCTCGGCGAGCGCGGCTTCGGGCACCGGGTCGGCGAAGCTCGGCTGCGTGCCGAGGGGCGCCACGGTCACGCGCGCCGGATCGACGTCCAGCAACCGGACCAGCTCACGCTTCGAGAACTCGGTGCACGAGACGATGTGGTCCGCCAGCCGGACCGAAAGGCGCGTGGCCACCGTGCGGGGCAGCGCGAAGTCGCGCGGAAACCACTCGGGGTGGGCCAACCACGAGATGTCGTCGAGGATCAGCACGCGCTTGCACGGCACGAAGAACGGCGCGGTCGTATACGAGAGCAGCACGTCCACCGGCTCGCGACGCGTCGCCTGGGCAAACGCGAACACGTTGCGCAGGGTCGAGCTGCGGGCCCAGTCGGGCAGCACCTGGTACGTGGCGTGTTCGGCGCGGGGCAGCTCGTCGTCGACACCGAGCACCTGCACCACGAATTCGTGCTCGGGCCCCTCTTCGAGCAGGCCCCGCAGCAGCCCGTGGGACTGGATGCCGTGGCCGGACTTGGAGCCGATGTGCTTGTCGCTCCAGAGGAACTTGCCGTCGTAGCCGATGCGCATGGTGGTGGAGACGCGGCGGGCCGCCTAGTCGTCGGGGTCGGCCTTTCGCATCCGGATCAGGTCGCTGAGCGTGAAGAACTGCTCGCTGTCGCCTCCGTCGATCCGGTTCCACGGCCTGGTGTGGTTGTGCATCGAGATGTTGCGCGCACGCAGCATGCACTTGTCGCACTCGCACTGGTCGAGGGCATCGTTCGGCGCGGGGAGGTTCTTCGCCGCCGTGCGGAAGTCGTCGTACTTCTGCGACTTCCAGATGTCGGAGAAGCGCTTGCCCTCTTCGAGCTGGTCGACGGGCTTGTTGCACTGGCAGCACGGCATGACCGTGCCGTTCGCGAGCACCAGCGAGAAGTAGTAGCCGACGTAGCAGGGCGGCACCTTCGGGCCGGTGACCACCTCTTCTTCGATGTAGGTGGGCACGGTGGCGATGAAGGCCTTCAGGTTGGTGTCGATGCCGACCTCGTCGGCCACCCGCCGGGCCTGCTGCGCGCGCTCGAGCAGGTCGTCGTACTGCTCGCGCGAGAGCGAGATGTCCTCGGTCAGGTCGTGCACCACGATGTGCTCGAAGCGCGCCTCTTCGGCGCCGACCTCGTGGGCCGACCGAACCATCTCTTCGATCTCGAAGTAGTTCTTGCGGTTGACCACGAACGAGCAGCGCAGCCGCGGCGTGGACACGCCGTCGGCGAGCTTCTTGTCCGACAGATGGCGCAGGTTCGCCTTCATCCGGACGTAGTCTTCGGGCTTCTCCGTGACGTGCACGTTGGGATAGTTCTCCGCGGTGCCTGCGTTCATGGAGATGTTGATGCGGTCGAGGCCAGCCTCGACCAGGCCGTCTGCCTTGTCGGAGGTCAGCCGCGAAGCGTTGGTGCACAGCTGCAGCACCATGTCGCGCTGCTTCGCGTAGCGGACCATCTCCACCGCATCCTTGTTCAGGAGCGGCTCGCCGCGCCCGATCATGTCGATGCGCCGCGTACCGAGATCGTGCAGGTCGTCGATGACCTCGCGGAAGGTATCGAGCGACATCAGGCCCGGGCGCTCGTGCCCGAAGCGGTGCTTCAGCGGCTCGGTCTCGCGCTCGCTCGGCGGGTGGTCCCAGCAGAACACGCAGCGGTGGTTGCACGGGTCCGAGATCCCGATCTGCGCGTAGAGCGGCCCGGCCTTCGGCGTGTCGCCACCCAACCCGAGGGAGCCCGCGGCGATGCCCGCGTAGTGACGCAGGCGGCCCGTGGCCTCGACGATCTTGCTCATGGGTTCACTGGTCTCCGGGAGGGGGGGCCCGCCTGCTGGGGCAGGAAGGGACCCGGGTTTTCACGGAAGGTATCAATCGCGCGAGCGCGACCCCGTGACGTTCGGCCGCACCCCCCGCGGGCTTGAAACCGCAGATGTGGAGTGGAGCGTACGTTGCCGGGAAGCCCCGCCGCGTGACGAAACACACACGGTCGGGCGGAATCGATCAGGGATTCTACTAGGGTCGTGGTGTCCCACCCAGTCACGATCCCCTCGGGGAACCGAGTACGTCACCTGGCGTCCGCGGGGGGTAACCTACCGATCTCGCCTCGGGTTTCGCTTTCTCGCGCCCCGAGCGGTTCGGAGCCTCCGTTGCACCGCGTGCCCCCCCTGCATGCCCGACGCCCGTCCCCGGGTGATTCCGGACCCGGTCGCCCCCAGATCGGGCGGATCGGCCATGCGCTCTTGGCACGTTGTGCGCTGGTGGTGCTGGCGCTGCTGGCCGTGGGCGCGAGCTGTGGCAAGCCGGGGCCCAGCAACACCATCTTCGGTGAGCCCTTCGAGCGGGAGGGCTTCCCGGCCTGGAACGTGATCGTCCAGAGTCCCGGCGGGACGATCGGACTGTCGACCGAAGAGGTGGCCGGGGGCCAGTCGTCGGCACGCGTGACGCTCAGCGGCGACCCCGATCTCGAGGCCTCGCTCGAGAAGACGCTCACGCCGGAACACGATGCGTTCTACCTGCACTTCCGGCTGCGGCTGGCCAGCGACTTCCAGCTGTCGCCCGACGGCGATCTCTTCCTCGTGAACCTGCTCGACCGTGAGGGGGCCGAGAACCGCATCGGCAGCTCCATGCTCGTGAAGCACGAACTCGGCGGCGACTACCGCCTGCTGTGGCTCGTGAACGACGACGACGACCAGGCCAGCTTCGTCCCGAGCGCGCCCCTCGAGCGCGACCGCTGGTACGAGGTCGAGCTCTCCTACCAGACCGACGCCGTCGACGGCGGCATCGAGTTCTGGCTGGACGGCCGCTACCAGGGGCGGGCGCGTGGCCGCAGCAATGCCGAGCGCCCGGTGGACACGATGTTCCTCGGCGCGCTGATCTCGGAGAACGGCGCGCCCCCTACGGGCTCGATCTTCTTCGACAACCTCACGCTCGGCCGCAAGCGCGTGGGCGCGCACCTGCCCTACAAGCCCAAGGTCGAGGCCAGCCCCGCCGCCGTTGCGCTGGCCACGACGCTCGCGTCCGGCGACCCCGCCGACGCGCCGGTGGCCGTCTACAACCGGGGCGGTGATGAACTCTCGTGGCAGGCCACGACCGATGCCCCCTGGCTCACCGTGAGCCCGACGTCGGGCACGGTCGTCAACGCCGATGGCGAACTCGTGCTCTCGGCCGACACGAGCGCGCTCGGCGCGGGCTCGTACCAGGCGACACTCACGGTCACCAATGCCGGCGACCCGACCGACCAGCAGGACGTTCCGGTCACACTCGACATCAACGAGGACGGGACGATCCAGCTGACCGAGGGTTTCGAAGACCCGGGCCTGCCCGGCTGGGCTTCGGGCGGGGTCGGGGTCGCCCCTGCGGTCTCGGCAGCCCAGGCGCGGTTCGGCGCGCACGGGCTGGCCCTCGACTACCCCGGAAGCACCGCCAACGGCCACGTGCGCCACCCCATCCTGGACGGCGGCGAGGTCGCGCTGTCGCTCCAGCTCTTCGTGGACGCGAACTTCTCCCCGTCGTCCGGCGCGCGCGGACTCGACGTCGCGGGCCTCGCGCAGGTGTTCGGAACGGCCACCATCCCCACGACGTCGCTGGTGCTCGAGGAGTTCGCCGACGGCAAGCTGTACCTGTACGCCACCGCCCAGACACCCGGCGCCCAGCTCATCCCGCTGCAGCCCACCGCCATCGAGCGCGACCGCTGGATCCGTGTCGAGCTGCGCTACCGCGCGGGAGACCCCGATGGGCGCCTCTCGCTGCTGATCGACGGTGTCTTCCAGGACGCCATCGAGACCACCCTGCCCTTCGGGTTCGACGTCGCGTACCTGGGAACCCTCGACGGGCAGGCCGACGCAAGCGGGCGGATCCATTTCGATGGCCTGCGGGTCGCGGACATGCCGATCGGCGATCCGCTCCAGCCCTTCGACCCGGCGTTCGGCACCGACGCCGCGAGCCTCGACTTCAGGGTCACGGCAGGCGCGCCCGGTCCCCCGCAGCAGACCCTCGCGGTGCGGAACCTCGGCGGCGGCGTGCTCGACTTCACCTCAGCGAGCGACGTCCCTTGGCTGACGGTCTCGCCGGCTGCGGGCGCCGTCTCGGGCCAGCCCGCGCTGCTCGCCGCCACGGCCGACGCGAGTTCGCTCTCACCAGGCGTCCACGCCGGCACGCTCACCTTCCAGGACAGCAGCGATCCGGGCCATACGCTCGCCGTGCCGGTTTCGCTCACGCTCAACGCACTGGGCACGATGCTCGTGCAGGACGGGTTCGAGGCCGGCCTGGCGGACTGGCAGGTCGGTGCCGACGCAGGCCTCGGGATCGAGCCCCGCCCCGACCAGTCGCGTTTTGGCGCCCAGTCGCTGCGGCTCGACTTCTCGGGCCCCTCGACCGGGCACCTGGTGCAGGCGGTGGAGACCGCGGGCGAGATGGCGCTCAGCCTGCAGCTGTACGTCGACCCGACCTTTGCGCACGCCCAGCCTCTCGAAGTGATCGATCTCGCCGGGCTCTCGACGGTGGACGACGGCATCACCATACCGACGGCGCTCCTCGCGCTGGAAGAGCTCGCGGATGGACGGCTCCGCCTCGGCGTGCGCTACCGGAGTACGGCGGGAAGCTTCGACTCGCTGATCCCCACCACGATCGAGCGCGGTCGCTGGATCCAGATCGAGATTCGCTACCGCTCGGGAGATGCCGGCGAGATCGCCTACCTCGTCGACGGGCGCCTGCAGGATGGGATCACGCGCAGCCTTCCGTTCGAGGTCGACGCGGTTCACCTCGGTGTCCTCGACGCGGGCTCCGGCGCGAGCGGAGCCATCTACCTGGATGGGGTCCGCGTCGCCGATGGCCCCATCGGCGATCCGCTCGATCCCTTCCAGCTGCGCCTCGAGACGACCGAGCCGAGCCTCGCCTTCGCCGTGACCGCGGGCACGCCACCGCAGACCCGGCCTCTGGGTGTCTACAACGACGGCCGAGGCGACCTCGCCTGGACCGCGTCGAGCCCCGCGCCCTGGTTGGCGCTCTCCCCCGCGTCCGGGTCGGTCCGCAGCCGCCCCCTCGACATCGACGTGACGCTCGACCCCTCCGGCCTCGCGCCGGGCGCACACGCCACACAGATCACGATCACCAACACGTCCGACCCGACCGACGAAGTGATCGTCCCGGTCGACGTCCAGCTGAACCCGCTCGGCACGACGCTCTTCGAGGACGGCTTCGAGACCGACCTCTCCGCCTGGAACGTGGGTGCGAGCGGCGGGCTCGGCATCGCCCCGTCGTCGGCCGAGGCACGCTTCGGCTCCAGCGCCCTGCAGCTCGACTACGCGGGAACGAATACGGGCCACCTGTTCCGCAGCCTCGACCCCTCGCCCGAGCTTGCCTTGGGGGTGCAGCTGTTCGTCGATCCGGGCTTCGCGCCGGTCCAGGCCCTCGAAGCGATCGACCTCGCCGGGATCTCCACGCGCGTCGACGATGTCACCCTGCCGACCGCGCTTCTCGCCCTGGTCAGCCAACCCGACGGCAGCCTCGAGCTGACGGTCCGCTACCGACGCGAGGGCGGCGTCTTCGACGCGCTCCGGCCCACCACCATCCCTCGCGGTCAGTGGATCCAGGTCGAGGTGCGCTACCGCGCGGGCGACCCCGACGGCCACATCGAGTACCTGGTCGACGGCGTGCTCCGCGACGGCATCTCCCGCAGCCTTCCCTTCCAACCCGACGCCGTGCACGTGGGTGGCTTCAATGCGGGTAGCGGCGCCTCGGGCGCGGTGTACCTGGACGGGCTCCTGGTCGGCGATGGCCCGATCGGTGATCCGCTCGATCCCTTCACGGTGGCCATCGGCGCAACGGTCGCGGGTCTCGGCTTCGAGACCACCGTGGGCGAGGCGCCGGCGTCCCAGACGCTCGGCACCTTCAACGTCGGGCGCGGCGAGATCCAATGGACGGCGGCCAGCGACGACCCGTGGCTCGTCCTCACACCCACGTCGGGAACGGCCGGCAGCCGCCCTGCCGAAATCGTGGCCAGCGTGGACCCCACCGGACTCGCGCCGGGCGCCCACGCGACGCAGGTCACCCTCACCAACACGGGCGACCCGACGGACCTGGTCGTGGTGCCGGTGGACCTGCAGATCAACGCACTGGGAACGAGCCTGCTCGAGGAGGACTTCGAGGTCGACCTCTCGGCCTTCACCCTCGAGGGCGCGGGGGCCGACGCGAGCCTGGCACTGTCGGCGCCGGGCGAAGGCGGCTCGGCACAGTCCCTGGTCACCACGCTGTCTGGCGCGGACGTCGAGCGGTTCATCGCGGCACGCCTCGACGCGCCGCGCAACGACACCTACCTGCGATACCGGTTCTCCGTTTCTTCGGACTACGCGATCAGCGAGCTCGACCGGCTCCACCACGTGATGTCCCTCGGCGACCGCGACGACCAGCGCTACGTCGAGGGCCTGTCGATGGCGATCGAGCGCAGTCTCGACGACGACCTACGCGTGTTCTGGTCGCACTTCAGCAACGGCGCGTCGCGACAGCTGAACACCCTCGACCCCTTCGATCTGGTACGCGACCAGTGGTACTGCGTCGAGGTCCACTTCGTCGCCGAGACGCTCGGCGGAGGGATGGAGTATTGGGTCGACGGTGTGCGCCGCGGGGCCTACTTCGGCCGCGACACCAGCACCTACCCGGTGAGCGCCATCCAGCTGGGCTCGTTCGGCGTCGACCCGAACGCCACGGTCGCGGGCGAGGTTCGATTCGACGAGCTGGCGATCGGTGACCGGCGGCTCGGCTGCGGCGTTCCCTTCGTCTCGGAGGTCGCCGCCAGCGAGAGCGCGATCGACTTTGGCGCGACGCTCGGCGGCCCCACCCCGGGACCGCGCGAGGTCGAGATCTACAACCAGGGTGGGGGCCCCCTCGACTGGACCGCGACCGCGAGCGCGCCCTTCGTCACGCTGTCGGGCGCGTCGGGGACGGTGACCGGTGACGCCAACACGCTTTCGGTCTCGGTCGACCCGAGTGGGCTGGGGACCGGCGTGCATGCGGCGACGGTCACGGTGACCAACTCGGCCGACCCCACCGACCAGGTGCTGATCCCGGTCACGCTGACCCTCGACCCGAACGCCACGCTGCACTTCGCCGACGGCTTCCAGGACCCGGGGCTCTCGGTCTGGACGCCCTCGGAGACACCCTTCCGCGTGGAGGACCTGGGCGAGGCCGTGACCCTGCGCCACAACACGAGCGCGCCCTTCGAAGGCACGGGCGCGATCGAGCTCGAGTACAGCGGACCCGGAACCAAGCAGGAGTTCCTCGATCGCGATCTGCTCGACGATCTCGACGACCTCTACGTGAGCCTGGCGATCCGGGTCGACCCCTCGTTCGACATCGCCGACCCCGAGCATTCGGTGAGCCTCGCCGCCCTGCGCTCGAGCGACGGCATCTCGAACCGGCTGGCCGCGGTGTTGCTGCTCGACCAGGAGGGCGACGGCTCGCTCAAGCTGCGCTGGGGGCACGCGATCCCGGGCGGGCTGCGGCTGATGAACCCCGTACCGCTCACCCCGGGTGTGTGGCACACCACCGAGATCCACTACGTGGCCGATGCCGTACAGGGAGGCCTCGAGGTGTGGGCCGACGGGGTCTACCAGGGTGGCGACCTCGGGCAGGACACCTCCGCCTACCCCGCCAACGTGCTCTCGGTGGGCTCGCTCGGGGTCGAGGACGACGGGGACGTGCTGGGCAAGGTGTTCCTCGATCGGCCCGCCGTGGCCGACGCCCGCATCGGCGGCGGTGTGCCGTTCGTGCCCGATCTGCGCGCGGACGCGGCGGCGATCGCACTCCAGGTCGACGAGGGCGAGACCGACCCCGTGGCGGACCGCATCGGCGTGATCAACTTCGGCGGGGGCACCCTCGACTTCAGCGCGTCGGTCGACGAGCCCTGGCTGTCGGTCGCTCCCGCAGGCGGCCAGGTGACGACGGCGGCCCAGTCGCTCGACCTGGTGGCCGACCCGACGGGCCTCCCTGCGGGCCTGCACACCGCGAACCTGCTGTTGACCAACGACGCGGACGCAGGCGACCAGCAGTCCGTGCCCGTCACGCTCGACGTGGTCGCCTTCGACCCGAGCGCGCCGCTCGTCGGCACGAGCGTCCCGCGCATCGACTTCGTCGAGCCACGGGAGGACACGGACCCGGCCGACCAGACGTTCCAGGTCACGAACACGGGCGGCGGCACGCTCGACTGGTCGATCGCATCGGACGCGTTCTGGGTGACGGCACAGCCCACCTCCGGGAGTCTCGGGCCCGGCGCCTCCGAGACCGTGACGGTGTCGACCAACGTCTCGGCGCTGTTCCTCGGCCTGCTCCAGGGCACCCTCACCATCACCAACGGTGCCGACCCCGACGACGTCGTCGAGCTGCCCGTCACCATCCGTACCGGTTTCGGCGACGGCTTCGAAGGCACGGACTTCGGAGACTGGGGGAACCTCGGTCAGAACGGCTCGACGAACCTCACGCTCTCGACCTTGGAGGCGAGCTCGGGCTTGCAGTCGCTGCAGGCCGAGCTGCTCGGCGAGGGGCCGAAGCAGGACTACCTGACCCAACAGCTGGACGCGAGCCATCGACAGGTCCGGGTCGCCTTCAGCCTGCGGGTGGGCTCGGACCTCGCGATGCAGACCGGGACGACCCTCGAGGTCGCGCGGCTGGGCCGCGCGGCCGGCCCCTTCCCTCGAAGCGCGGCACGGCTGCTGCTGCTCGGCTCCCCCGTTGGCCCGCGCCTGGTCTTCGAGTACGCGACCGGCACGGGACAGCAGATGACGGCCGCCACGTCGGTCGAGCTCGACACCTGGGTCGAGGTCGAGCTCTTCTACGTGGCCGACCCCCTCAATGGCCTGTTCGCCTATCGGCTCGACGACACCTGGGTGGTCGAGGCCACCGGCCTGGCCAACCCGAGCGAGGAGATGAACGTGGTCGAGGTCGGCGTCCGGCGGGTCGACGGGCCCTCCGGTCCGCTGGTAGCGATCCTCGGCAGCTTCTTCCTCGATGACGTGGACGTGCGCGCCGTGCGCTCGGGGCTCGGTACCACCACGAGCTCGCTCGCGTTCGAGACCACCGAGGGCTTCGTCGACCCCGGCTCCCAGACCGTGGTGGTCCACCACGACCAGCCGGGCCCCCTGTCCTGGACCGCCGGCGTCGATGCGCCCTGGCTCTCGGTCTCCCCGGGTTCGGGCACGTTCGCGGGCAGCAGCGGCGAGGTCGAAGTCTCGGTGCAGTCCGCGGGCCTCGCGGCGGGCACCTACACCGGCACGCTCACGCTCACGAACGACGCCGACCCCACCGACACCGCCACCGTCCACGCGCAGCTGACGGTGAACGGCGACGGCACCATCCTGCTCTTCGAGGGCTTCGAGAGTCCCGGCTTCGCACCGTGGATCGTCGTGGACGACGCCACCGACGCCTCCCTCGTGCTGACCACCGAGAACACCCTGGGCGACCAGGCGCTTCGCGCAGACCTCGTCGCCGCCGCCGACGGCGCCGCATTCCTGCAGCAGGCGATCTCCGATCCGCGCGAGGACGTCTACCTGCGCTTCTACCTCGGCCTGTCCTCGGACTACACCCTCTCGCAGCCGCTCATCAACCACTACCTGCTCGGCGTACTCGGCGACCTGGGCGGCAGCCCGGCGCTCGCCACCAGCCTCGCGGCCTTCCAGGAACCCGATGGCAGCTACGCCATCGGGCCGAGCTACGTGAGCAGCGGCGGCACCGTGCAGCTTCCGACCACACCGGTGCAGCCGGGTGCCTGGCAGTGCGTCGAGATGCGCTACCGCCATGCGGGCGGCGCGGTGGGGCTCGACTACTGGGTCGACGGGGCCCACCGCGGCGGCGACCTCCAGCAGGCCAGCCAGGTGGTGACGGCCGAGACGATCTCCCTCGGCTCGCTGGGCGTGGACACCGGCGTCCAGGCCGACGGGAGTGTGCTGTTCGACGGCCTCGTGGTCGCCGACACGCGGGTGGGCTGCGGCGCACTGTTCGTACCGAGCATCGTGGCCGACGAGAGCGCGATCACGCTGCGCGGAACCGCGGGCTCGCCCGGCACGCTGCAGGTTCCCCTCGCCTTGCGCAACGCGGGCGGCAGCAGCCTCTCGTTCACGGCCTCTGCGGACGTGCCCTGGATCGTGCTCGACGCGACGAGCGGCACGGTCACCGGCCCCGACGTCGGTGTGGGGGTTTCGGCCGATCTCGCCGGGCTCGCCCCGGGAACCCATGTGGGCACGATCACGTTCACCAATGCCGAGGATGCCGGCGACACCCACCAGGTGACCGTGAACCTCGAGGTCTCTTCCGACGGCACCGAGTACCTGCGCGAGAACTTCGAAGGCCCGCCCTTCGCCGACTGGCTGGCGGGCCCGCAAGACCCCGACGTCACCGTGACCACGACCACGGCCAACGCGGTCGAGGGCAGCGCCGCGGGCATCGTCACCTACACCGGTGGCAATGGCAACGTGAAGTACTTCTTCGAGCAGTTCGACGACGAACTCGACGATTCCTACACGCGGGTCTTCTTCTACGTCGAGGACGACTTCGAGCTGGCCGTGCCCTTCCAGGCCACGTACTTCGTGAGCCTCGGCTTCCAGGACGAAGACACCTTCCGTTCGGCCACCACCCTCACGATGGAGCGCCTCTTCGACGAGGAGGCCGACCCTTCGGACAACGGCGAGCTGTTCATCTACTGGACCTTCTTCGTCGAGAACGGCCAATGGGCGAACCTCAAGCCCTTCAAGGTCGAGCGCGGGCGCTGGTACAGCGTCGAGGTGCACTACGTCGTCGACGAAACGGACGGCGGTGCCGAGTACTGGGTGGACGGCGTCTACCAGGAAGGCGCCTTCGGCCAGGACACCTCGAACTACCCCGTCAACACGATCTACACGGGCTCGCTGGCCGCCGACCCGGATGGCTTCCCGGTGGGCAGCGTGCAGCTCGATGCCCTGCTCCTGGCCGACCGCCACATCGGTGGCGTGGTCGACTTCGAGCCCGCCGTGGGCAGCACCGAGCCCTTCCTGTTCTTCGAGCGCGCGGTCGATGGACCCGAAGCGCCGGAGCAGACCTTCGACGTGTTCAACCGCGGCGGGGCCACGCTCGACTGGACGGCCCAGGCCACTGCGCCCTGGATCCAGCTCGACCGCACCTCCGGCAGCGTGGTGGGCCCGTCGGATCGCGTCACGGTCTCGATCGACTCGTCGGCCCTCGGCGTCGGTAGCCACATGGGCACGATCGAGATCCAGAACGGATCCGACCCCGCCGACGTGCTGCTGCTGCCGGTGAGTCTGGAGGTACGCGAGAACGGCCTCTTCCACCTGCTGGACGGTTTCGAATCCGGCCTCGACGACTGGGCCTCCGCGAACGGCGACCCGGCGGTGGTGCTCGCCACGAGCCCGGCGCAGGCTGCCGAGGGCGCCCTGTCGCTCGAAGTCGCGTACGCCGATGCGCCCGCGGGCGAACAGTTCCTTGCGCAGACGCTCGTGAGCCCCCCGGCAGAGCTGCACACGAGGTTCTACCTGAACCTGGGCGCGGACTACGACCTGTCCCAACCCGAGCGGTCGAACCTGCTGGCACGGCTCGGCTTCCAGGATGCCAACTCGTTCCTCCCCGCGGTCGACCTCACCTCCGAGACGACGAGCACGGGTCAGCACCGGTTGGTGCTCCGAGACTACGACGGTTCGGAATTCCAGGCCTTCGACCCCTACGAGCTCGCGCTCGACGAGTGGGTGTGCGTCGAAGTCCGTTACTGGAGCGATCCGTCGACCGGCGAGGAGGTCGAGTTGTGGGTCAACGGCGCCCACCAGGGTTTGATCGCGAGCCCCGACCCCGCACCGCATCCGCTCAACACCCTTGCGCTCGGTGCTCTCGGCAGCGAGATCGGCTTGTCCGTGGACGGCTCGGTGTTCTACGACGATGTGGCGATCGGCGACCGACGCGTCGGCTGCAGCACCCCATTCGACTCGCAGCTCGCAGCGGACCCCGGCGTCCTCGACATCGCCGCAGCAGATGACGCGCCTTCGCCCCAGCCGCGAACCCTGGAGATCTACAACCGGGGCGGCTCGTCCCTGGCGTGGACCGCGACGACCAGCGCGCCGTGGCTCACGCTGGGCGAGACGAGCGGGTTGGTGGCGGGTGCCGCCTCCAAGGTCGCGGTCCAGGTCGACAGCCAGGGACTCGCGGTAGGCAACCACGCGGCGACGATCGACCTGGCGAACGCCGATGACCCGGCAGACGTGCTGCAGGTGCCGGTCGTCGTGCGGGTGGATGCAAAGGGCCTTCGCCACCTCACCGAGGACTTCGAGCTCCCGCTCACGACCTGGACGACCGAAGGGCTCGACCCGGACGTGGCGCTGGGGCTCGCACCCGATCCGACGAACGCCTCGAACGACGTCCTCACCATCGGGTGGAACGGCAACCCGGCCGCCGAGCATTTCGTGCGGCGCGACCTCGAGCCCGTACCTCGCGACCTGTTCATCCGCTTCGACCTCCATCTGTCGAGCGACTACGCCATCACCGACCCGAACCGTGCCAACCGGATCCTGCGGCTGGGAGACCGCGACGCGAACGGCTTCCAACCCTCCATCGAGGTGACGACCGAGACGGGTCCGAGTGGGGAGCCGCTGCTGGTGATGCGGGACTACGACGGTGGCAACGTGCGTACGTTTGCGCCGCTGCCCATCGAAACCGAGACCTGGACCTGCATCGAGCTGCACTACCGCAACGACGCCGAGACCGGCGAGACCTTCGAGTACTGGGTGGACGGCCGCCACCGCGAACGCGTATCGAACGCCTCGGAGGATCCGGTGGTGCCGAATGCCCTGGCCCTCGGCGCGCTGGGCACCGAATTCTCCTCGCCGGTCGACGGCACGGTCCGGATCGACGACCTGCTCGTGGGCGACCGACGCGTCGGCTGCAACCTGGCCTTCGTCTCGCAACTCGCGACCGACCCCGACGCGCTCGACGTCCCGACGGCGGTGGGTGCGGGCGCCCCGCTCCCCCGGACGATCGACGTCTTCAACTTCGGAGGATCGTCGTTGTCGTGGACCGCGACGACGAGCGCGCCGTGGCTCACACTCGATGCAACCAGCGGCCTGGTCACGGGCGCAGCGTCGGAGGTCGCGGTCCTCGTGGACAGCCAGGGGCTGGCCGTGGGCAGCCACGCGGCCACCATCGACCTGGCCAACGCCGACGACGCTTCGGACGTGCTCCAGGTGCCGGTCACCGTTCGCGTAGACGCGGATGGCCTGCGCTACCTCTCCGAGGACTTCGAGCAGCCCCTCGCCCCCTGGACCACCGAGGGCCTCGACCCGGACGTGGTCCTGGGGCTCGGCCCGGATCCGACCGACCCGGCGAACGACGTCCTGTCGGTGGGCTGGAACGGGACGGCCGGTGAGCACTTCGTGCGCCGCAACCTCGAGCCCGCACCGCGGGACCTCTTCATCCGCTTCGCGCTGCATCTGTCGAGCGACTACGCCATCACCGACCCGAACCGCGCCAACCGGATCGTGCGACTCGGCGACCGCGACCCGAACGGCTTCCAGCCTGCGGTCGAAGTGACGACCGAGACCAGCCCCGAAGGGGAGCCGCTGCTGGTGATGCGCGACTACGACGGCGCCAACGTGCGCACCTTCGCCCCCTACCCGCTCGCGACCGAGACCTGGACCTGTGTCGAGTTGCACTACCGCAACGATCCGGAAACGGGGGAGACGTTCGAGTACTGGGTGGACGGCCAGCACCAGGCCAGGACGTCGAGCCCCACGGTCGACCCGGTCTCGCCCAACGCCCTGGCGTTCGGTGCACTCGGCACCGAGTTCTCCTCACCCGTCACGGGCACGGTGTCCGTCGACGATGTCGTCGTCGGGGATCGCCGGGTGGGCTGCACCGCCCAGGCCTTCGTGCCGAGTGTCGCGGCAGCCCCCGGTGGGGTGCTGTTCGAGGCGACGCGCGACGGCGTCGCGCCCATCGACCAGACCTTCGAGGTGTTCAACGCAGGCGGTGGGTCCCTGCTCTGGACGGCCAGCACCACGGCGCCCTGGCTGTCGCTCGACCGGCTATCGGGTCTGGTGGAGCGCGCGAGCGACCCCGTCGTCCTTTCCGCAGACCCGACCGGACTCGCGCTCGGCCTGCACCTGGCCGACGTGGTGATCACCAACGTCGAGGACCCGACCGACACGCTCTCCGTCCAGGTCGGGCTCATCGTGAACGAGTTCCAGACCAGCTACTTCGCCGACGGCTTCGAGTCGGGCGACCTCGCGGGCTTCGAGGAGCTGATCGAGTCGCCGGACGCGCCGCTCGTGGTGATGACGGGGAGTGCAGCAGAGGGCACCCAGTCCCTGGGAATCGACCACGGTCCCTCTTCAGACGGCGGGTCGCGACTGCGCCAGGCGCTGCCCGCGTCGTTCGACCGCGCCGTGATCCGGTTCTCGCTCGAGGTGGGCTCGGACTACGCGGTCTCGCAGACCCTGGCCCCCCATGACCTGGTGAGCACGGTCGAACGCGGCGACTTCTTCGACACGCCCGCCGTGCTGGCGTCCCTCGAGCGCGGGCTCGACGACGGCATCGACCTGCTGATCCAGTATCACGTGGCGGGCGGGCAGCGCGACACGCTCGACCCGATCCGCCTGGCACCGGACACCTGGTACCAGATCGAGGTCGTCTACGTGGCCGACCCGCTCGACGGCCGCGTAGAGGTGTGGGTGGACGGCGCCCTCGAGAGCCTGGTCGTGAGCCAGGACACGGGGAACTTCCCGATCAGCGGAATCGAGGTCGGATCGCTGGCGGTCGCACCGGGCGCCCAGGTGTCGGGCACCCTGCACCTGGACGACGTCGCCGTGACCGACGAGCGCGCGCCCTAGCGAGTCGACCGGTCAGCTTCGCTTGACGAAGTGAGCCACCGATCCCGGCGGCTGTCGCCAGTGCGACGCGATCTGGTAGGGCGACCGGATCAGCTGGACGTCGTGCTTGGCCGTGAAGTCCACCACGGACTCGAGTACCGGTGAGCCGAAGTAGCAGTCGTGCAGGAGGACGTGTCCCCCCGGCACCACCTTCGGGTACCAGTTCTCCAGGTCGCGGGTGCAGCCCTCGTACGAGTGGTCGCCGTCGACGAAGAGCATGTCGACGTCCTGGATGTGGGCGAACTCGCCGCCCTGGGAGTCGCCGACGATGAGCTCGAGGTTCTCGCCGACGGCCCCGTCGGAGAGGCAACGACGCAGTCGGTCATCGTCCTGCGGCCCCAGGTCGATCGAGTGGATCGGCACCTTGGCGTTCGCGCAGGCCAGCAGGAAGGTGCTGCCGCCGTAGAAGCGCCCGATCTCAACGATCCGCTTGCGGGCGCGCGAAGCCATCATGAACAGGTACTCGCCCTCCCACGGGTCGAGCCGGATGAACTTGAGCGGCAGCTCGGATTCGGGCGGCAGGACGAACGGCACCTTGCCGAGGGTGCGGCCGAAATCGCCATCGAAGAAGAACCGAAGCCCGAAGAGCGCGCGAGGCAGACGGCGCGCCGGGATCTTCATCAGGTGCTTGCGGCGGTACGAGCCACCGAAGCGTCGGTAGAACTCGGCGTAGTCCATGCGGCTCCTCCTCGCCGCCCGACGAGATGCCTGAAGCCCTCGCCGAACCGCGCCCCGCGTTCCGGGGCGCAAGCTAGCCACTCGCCAGGAACGCTGCGAGCGGGCCTGCGGCCTTCAGGTTCGCAAACCGGCTAGATCCCCGGGTAGTCGTGCGCTAAGGCTCGGTGCTCGGTGGACCGGGGAGCCCCCTGTCCCCATATCGGGAGGGCCGTCCGCATGCCGGCGATCAGCATCCTCGAGCGAGTCACCGCAGACGACATCCGATACGACCCGTTTCCGCATCTGTACGTGCGGAACGTACTGCCGGACGACTACTACAAGGAGTTGAGCGACTCCTTCCTCGACGCCGCCCGCGTCGGCAAGGGCGATGACGGCCCTTGGAAGAGCCCGCTGCACCTGGTCAATGCCTGTGACTTCACGGACGAGGCAGCCGCCCCGAGCGTTTGGCGAGAGTTCGCGGCCTACCACACGTCCCAGGCCTTCTTTCGGGACGTCCTGCGCGTCTGGTCCGACGTGATCTGCCGCCACTATCCCGACCTCGAGGAGTCGCGCGGCAAGAGCCTCTCCGAGTTCACGGTGGGACAGCGACAGGCGGGGCGAGACGAGAACGAGCACAACCTACAGACCGACGTCGTGCTCGACAGCCAGCTCGCCGTGAACCCGCCGATGACCGAGACCACGACGATCCGTGGGCCCCACATCGACTTCGCCGCCAAGCTCTATACCGCCAACTTCTACCTGCGCGCCCCGGACGACGATTCGGTCGGGGCCGACCTCGGAATGATGCGCTACCGCGACGAGCGCCTGCGCGTGGACCCCGATCAGCCGATCGATCGTGACTTTGCGCCGAACGCCCGCATCCAGCGACTTGCCGCGATCAAGCGCCGCAAGGTCGAGACGACCGAGTTGATCCCGTACGAGGCGAACATGCTGGGCATGTGGATCAACTCGCCGTTCGCGATCCACGAAGTCACGCCTCGCAAGAAGACGCGACACCATCGTCGGTACGTGAACATCATCGGCGAGTGCTACACGGTGGATTCCGAGGGCTTCTTCACCTACGAGAGCCCGTCGGCGGGCCAGGGGCCGCTAGAGCGCCTGAAGGGCCTGGTGGCCGGCGGCTGACCGGCCGGGCTCAGCCCGGGTCGATGGCTCCGAGTTCGAGCCGAACGACCTCCTCGGGAACCGCTCGCCCCTGCGGCAGCAGCAGCAGGCGCGCTCGCGAGGCGACGCCTCGCTGCGGCTCCGACAACTCGTCCAGCTGTTCCGCACGTTCGATGACTTTGCCGCGGCTGAGCCAGTGCATCACGTAGCCCGCCGGTTCGAGGCACGCGAGAATCGCCTCGGCATGACGCGAGGGCGGCACACCGGGCCAGGCGTGCAACTCGAGGACCACGTCGGGCTGCGCAGCGCGCAGGATCTCCGACATGCCGGCCAGCACCTCGCGCTCGCCACCCTCCACGTCGATCTTCACCAGGTCGGGGGAGAGACCCGCGTGCTTGGCCAGGTCGTCGAGTCGCGTGGTGGCCTTCCGGATGGGCGTGGCGCCGAGCGGCGGCTCCATCACCGTGCCCGACCGGCCCGAGACCAGGTTCCAGTGGTAGTCGAGCACCCCGCCCGACTCCGAGCCGAGCACCGTGTTGATCACCTTCACCCGTTCACCGAGACGGTTCAGCGCAATGTTGCGCTGGAGAACCAGGCAGGAAACCTCGGAGGCCTCGAAGGCATGGACGACGCCGTCCTCGCAGGCCGCTGCCATCGTCATGGCGGTCATCCCGACCTTGGCGCCCACGTCGAAGATGCAGCGACGCCCCCGGGCCAGCACGTACAGAAGCTCGTAGTCCGGCTGGACCCTGCAGTGGCGAGAGCCGAAGGCGAGGCGCCGGCGACCACCGGGCAGAGCGATCTCCCCTTGCCCGCGAACTTCGCGCCAGGCGTATCGGGTGGCCCTTCGCCACGGCGGCATGCGCTTGCTGGCCATCTCGCCTCCGTAGCGTCTCCGCGGGCCGAGCGGTGTGCTCGGGTTCGAATCCGGGGGCGTGACGCTAGCCGTTGGGGCCGACCTCGCCACGGCGGGACGAATGCTTGCAGGTTCGGGACACTTCGGTTTCCATTCTCGCGCACCGAGGTTCCGATGCCGTCGCCCCTCTTCGCGAGACCCGTCACCCGGTTGCGGAAGGCCGTCTACCGGCTCACGGTCCCCCTCGAAATGAAGCACATGCGCAAGCTCCACCCGAGCTTCCGCATGTGCCCCAGCGACACGCGCAGCGAGGGGTTCGACGTGATCTGGCGGGGGCGCCACGTCACAACGATAGGCTCGGCGGCGGAGCTCGCCGGCCGCCGCGAAGGTGGCGACTGCTTCGTCGTCGCAGCGGGGCCCTCGGTCGCCGAGATCGACCTCCGGCGCCTCGGCGAACAGATCTGCATCGGCGTGAACGGGAGCATCGTGAAGGCCCGGGAGGCCGGGCGTGCATTCGACTACTACGTCGTCACCGACCGCACCTTTGCGAGCGACCGGTTCGACCTGCTGCGCGAAGCGCTCGTGACCCCGGCGCGCTGCGTCTTCACGTTCCGGGTTCTGAGCGAGATCTGCGAGCGCGAACCCGAACTGCTCGACCGCGAGGGGGTGCACCTGTTGCACGAGGTGAACTTCGTCTACGGCGAACCGAAGCGGACGCCCGAAGACCTCGATGCCTGGGCCGAGAGCCGGCCAGACCTGCTCCTGCACGATCACGCGCGTCTGCGCGGTGGGCGGGTGGGGTTCAGCCGCAGCCTGCACAGCGGCGTCTTCACGGGCCAGACGGTCGTCTTTGGCGCGATCCAGCTCGCGTACGCCATCGGTTTCCGGCGCGTATTCGTCGCCGGGATGGACCTCGGCGGCTCGACGGGCAACTACGCACGCTTCTACGAGGACGGGGAGTCCACGTCTCGCGTCCGCCTGGATCGCGACTACGACGCGCACATCGCCCCGTCATTCGAGCTGCTCGACCGCGTGCGTCGAACCGATGGCTTCGAGGTCTTCAACCTGGCGAAGGACAGCCGGCTTCCGGCGCGAACCGTTCCCAAGATCAGCTTCGACGAGGCGCTCGCCCGGGCCGGGCAGTGAGACGGATGTGACCGACGACACCGTCCGGATCTTCGTGGGCGCTCACGAGGGCGAGCGCCTGCCCTTCGAGGTGCTTCGGCACTCGATCTGTCGCCACACCCCGCTCGACGTCGAGATGCGTACGGTGGACAACTCGCTCGTCCCTGCGCCCTCCGACCCCCGGTTCATTCCCTACACGAACTTCTCCTACGGGCGCTTCGCCATTCCGAAGCTCGCGGGCTACCGCGGCCGGGCCATCTACCTCGACTCGGACATGATCGTCTTTCGGGACATCGGCGAGCTCTGGAACACGCCCTTCGAAGGGGCCGCGATCCTGATCGAGCGAGTGACCGGCTCTTCGCGCGATGTCGCGCGGCGAGGGGCCGTCCAGTTGCTCGACTGCGCGAAGCTCGACTGGGATCCCGAACGGATCGTCGCCCGGCTCGGGATCGACTACGACTACGACGAGCTGATGTCGCTTCGCCCCCTGCTGACCGAAGACGGGCTCGCGGACCGGCTGCCGCTCGGCTGGAACAGTCTCGACGAGCGCCACGAACACACACGGCTGCTGCACTACACCCGGATCCGTACCCAGCCGTGGGTGTGTCCGTCGCATCCGCTCGGCCCCCTGTGGGTCGAAGAGCTGGAGCGCATGCTCGACACTGGCGCCATGGACGCATCGCTCGTCCATGCAGAGGTAGAACGTGGGCACATCCGTCCCTCGCTTCTCGCCGAACTCGGCCTGCAAGGCGGGTCCGAGCCGCGTCCGAGTGTGCGTGACCTCGAGCGCCTCGACCGGGAGGCCGGCTACGTCGCGCACCGTGACCTGCTCGCCGCGATCGCCCGCCGCAAGCGGGCACTGCTCGCCCACCAGGAGTCCCTGGATCCGGTGGGCTTCCGCCGGCGCCGAAGGCTACGCCGGCTGCGCCGGCTGATCCGGCATCCGATCCGCTTCGTGACGGACCCCGACCGGCGCCTCTGAAACGGCTCCCGTCACCGCCTCTGAGGTCGGCCGATTCGCATTCTGGATAGCGCCTGCCCCGGCTATCCTCGATCGTCGTCGATGACTCCGGCGCCCCGAAGGACCTCCGTTTGCCCCCGCGTCGCATCGCACTCCTGCTTCGATCGCTCGCCGGCAGTGGCGGCGTGCGCAGCATGCTGCTGCTGGCCGGTGCCCTGGCGAACCGCGGCCACCCCGTGGACCTGCTCGTCTGTCGGGACACTGGCGCCATGGCCCACGAAGTCCCTCCGAACGTCCGCACCATCCATCTGGAGCCTTCCCAGCGGTGGCGCTCGTTGCTGCGAAACGCCACGAGCCCGGCGCTCGTCTGGTCGCTGCCGTGGTTCACCGAAAGCGCGTACTTGGCGCCGCTGGTGCGCTACCTGCATGCCGAGCGCCCTGATGCGCTGCTTGCAGTCGCCACCTACGCCAACGTCCTGGCGGTCCTCGGGAGGCGCGAGACGGGCCACCCCACGCGGCTCGTTCTCAGCCAGCACCAGAACCTCTCCCAGCAGGTTCGACGGCCGAACAAGCGCTGGAAGCGGGTGCTCGCCAAGGCCCTGTACGGCGATGCCGATGCCATCGTCGCCGTCTCGGAAGGCGTGAAAGACGACCTCGCTCGCGCCCTGGGGCTCCCCTCCGACGGCATCCACACCATCTACAACCCGGTCGTGACGCCTTCGATCCACGAGTCGGCCCTCGCCCCGGTCTCGCATCCCTGGTTCTCCGGCCGCGGCGCACCGGTCGTACTCGCCGTGGGGAGGCTGAATCCGCGCAAGGACTTCGCCACGCTGCTCCGGGCCATGAAGCGCGTGCGGTCCGCGTGTGACGCGCGCCTGGTGATCCTGGGCGAGGGTGACCAACGCGCCCACCTGCTCGATCTCGCGCGCAGTCTCGACATCGCCGATGCGGTCGACCTCCCCGGATTCGAGTCGAATCCCTTCGCCTACATGGCCCGCGCGAGCGCGTTCGCCCTGTCCTCGAAGGGCGAAGGCCTCGGGAACGTCCTGATCGAGGCCCTGGCGTGCGGTTGCCCGGTGGTGAGCACCGACTGCCCGAGCGGGCCGTCCGAGATCCTGCAGGACGGGACCTTCGGTGCGTTGGTCCCCGTGGGCGACGACGAAGCCATGGCGAACGCGCTGATCGAGACGATCGAGAAGCCACCTCCGCAAGCGGTGCTGCGCCAGCGTGGCGAGGCCTTTCTCGTGGAGACGGCCGCAAATCACTACCTCGAGATGCTCACCGGGCCCGACCTCGTCGCGCCGCGCCCCCACGACTCGTAGCGGAGCTCGGCGCAGACCGGTGCCGGGTTGCCATTTCGTGCGGTGCTAGTCTCGCCGCAGCCATGGCCGAGCGAGCCGCCAGCCGACCGCAGGACGCAGCTCGCCCCGGGCGACCGTGGTTCTTGTGGCTCACAGAGGCCTCTCCCTACGCACCCCTCGCAACGGCCCTGTTCGCAGCGCTTGGCCTGGTGGTCGTGCAACTGGCCGCCTGGGCGCTGCTCTCGCGGGCCTGGGGGTTCCCGCTCACCGTCACGGACATCGAGATCCGCACGATGCTCTTCTTTGCGGTCGTGCTGGCCTTCGGGCCCGTCGGCGTGGCCTGGTGCGCCCTCATGGCGCAACGCGACCTTCGCGACCTCGAGCCGGTGCTCACGGTCGCAGGCCGTGAGCTCGACGACCTGCGCGCGCGCCTCGAGCGCCTGCCCGCGGGTCAGGTGCTGGGACTCGCCGCGGGGCTCAACGTCGCCGCGCTCGTGGGCATGGAGGCCAACGTCGGCCGCATCTCGACCGTACTCGGCCCCGACCGCACACCCTTCGACGGCTACGTCGTCGCCGTGTCGATCCTCTCGATGTTCGTCCTCGTGGGCCCGCTGCTGCTGATGCTGCGCCTCGCGGCGGGCTTCCGTGAAATCGGTCGCGAGCACGTGCGCATCGACCTGTTCGACCTGAGCTCGCTCGCACCCTTCGGTCGCTTCGGCGTCCGCACCTCGCTGGTGCCGCTCGGCGTCTTCGGCCTGGCGCTGGGCGTGGGGACCAACATCCACGTAGGCGGTGTGGCGGTCGCCACCCTGGTGATCGGCGGCATGTCGGCTGCCGCGGTCCTGCTGCCCTCGCTGGGTGTGCGCCGACGCGTCGTCCAGGCGAAGTCGCATGAGACGACCTGCATCACACGGGCCTTGCAGGGAGACGCGGCGGCGCTCGGCGAGAGCCGGGTCGCCGCCGATGCCGATCGGCTGACGGCGCCGGATCTCCTGGCGTACCGGACCGCCGTCGAAGACCTTCGCGAGTGGCCGATCGCCAACGACGGCTGGCGCCGCTTCGGAGCCTACCTGTTGATCCCGCTGCTCACCTGGACCGCCAAGGCCGCGATCAGCGGCCTGTTGTCGCGCGTCTTCTGAAGCCACGACGGGCCGGGCCCCGCATCGACTCACGGACGCAGCAGGCGCCTCGGCTCGAAGCGAAAGCGCATGCCCCCGCTCAGCCGTGCGAGGCCGAGCTCCTCGGGCTCCGGGGCGGGAGCGGCCTCGGGGTCGATCACCACCTCCCAGGCCAGGGCGTCCCCTTCTGCGGGGGGCGCGGGGCGACACGAGGCCCGGGGGTTCACCTGACGCACCAGGGCGTCGAGGGCCGGATGGGGTTCGCGCTCGAGCTGGGCGAACCACGAGAGTTCGTCGCTCTCCTGGAGTGCGGGGCAGTCGCCGATCGAGATGCGCGCACGCTGGGCGCCCGTCACTTCGACGCGCAGATCCACGTACGTCCGGGGCTGGAAGCTCGGGTGCAACTGGAGGATCTTGGCCACGGCTTCGATGTCGTCGCCCTCGATCCCGAGAGACTCGCGCAGGCGCACCACCGCCAGCGCCGCGTGCCCGATCCAGAGCCGGCGGCCGAACGCACGCGCCGCCTCCGCTCCGTAGTGGTTCGCCTGGCTCAGCAGATACGACCGGACGAGCAGCTGGGCCTGGACGGCGAACTCCTGGTTCAGCGCGACCAGCGCGCGATGGGAGAAGTCGGCGAGTTGGCAACCGGGATCGAAGGGTCCGGCGTAGTCGGGCCAGCCCCCGGGTTCGCCATCCTCGTCGGGCAGCGCCACCGGAATCGTCGCGAGCTTGGAGCGGCGCACGATCTCGAGGTTGGGATGGGGATCGGCGGGCGCCGCGCCCTCCTCGAGCGCCACCTTCCAGCGACAATGGGGCCAGCGGCCCGCCCCGTTGCCCTCGGGCCCGTCGATTCGCGGGGGGCGATGCAGGGGCCGCATCACCATGCGCGGGTTCGTCGCGGAGGCGGTGGCATCGAACGTCGGGTCCTCGATGTCGTGGCACATGAGCCGGACACCGCGCTCACCGCCGTGTCGCTCGACATCGAGCAGTGCGCCGCAGTGGGAAAGCCAGAATTCTCCGTAGTCCGGCGAGTCGAGGCGGAACTGGAAGTCCATGAACTGCTGGGGCGAGCCGATCTCGAGCTGCAGGTTCTTGAACACGGTGGCGACGTCGTCGCCCTCGAACTTCATGAGCCGCTGCATGCGTTTGGAGTAGATGGGGCTCGCCGCCATCCACTCGTCGATGGCCGAGCGCACGTAGCCCGCGGCGCCGTGCTGCATGGCGACCAGTGGCTGCCCCACGCGATCGAGCAGGTGGCCGATCAGCAGGTACTCGTGGCCCAGCGTGACCAGGAACCGGCGCGAGAACCCGGCCAGGCCGAGGTCGGAGTCGAAGGGGCCGGAGTAGTCGTCACGCAGGGTCATGAACTCGGTACGATGCGTTCCAGAACCGAACGTGCCGGCCCGGATGCCCGAGCGCTATGGATAGCATGCGAGGCCCGGGATCCTTGGAGGTGGGAGCGATGACCACGACGCGATACCTGGGCATGCGGCCGGGCGACCTCGACGGAAAGCCCTACGCGCGTTTCTGGAACCCCGAGATGGGGCCCATGCAGCCGCAGGTGCGGCATGCACTCGCTCACGGCCCCGAAGCTGCCGAGCTCGGTTTCGAGGTCACCGACGCGAACCTGCTGCTCGAGCCGGGCTACCTGCCCCTCGAGAACGGCTACACGCGCCTGGCGAACGGGCAGGTCTTCGTCGCGGTCCTGACCCGCATGCCGGGCGTGACCGCAGCCATGATCGACTGGTGGTTCGGCTGGCACGCCATGGAGACGCAGCGATACAAGCTATGGCACCCGCGCGCGCACCTGCTGAACCGCACGGAGCGGCAGGTCGCGGACGACCCCGGCCTCTCGGATCGGGAGAAGTATCTCCACAATCCGAACTACGTCTCGGAGTACATCGGCGCCGAAGTCCTCGACATCGTGATCACGTTCAGTGAGGCCAGCGACTACTTCGACACGTCACGCTTCGCCTCCGCGGGCGTCGGCACGGCGGTCTGCGGGGTCGTCAGCATCCCGCGCCCACCCGTGGGCATCGCACTGCTCATCCACCTCATCCGCGAGACGCCGGACGGGTGCGAGATGCGCAGTCGCTTCTGGATGGGTCGCACCGACCTGCGCGCGCTCCCCGGCGCCGGAGCGCTCGGCAAGGTCGCGGGCTCACGCGCGTTCCTGCGGCGCGCGGTGGGGCTCGACCAGGGGCGCGACATGGTCGCCCACTGCGGGATGGAGATGAACCACCTCGCCAGCTTCCTTCCCGACCTCTACGCCGAGTACCACCCGGCCTAGCCGCCCCTGCGAGCCCGCGTCTCAGTGGTTCCACCACGGCCGGTCGGAGTAGGCCCGCAGGTCGATCTCGTGGGTCCACGCCGAGCGATGCTGCTGGGCCAGGTGGAGGTACGTCTCGGCCATCTTGGCAGGGAGCAGCAGGCCATCGTGTTCCTGCCCGCGCGCCTCACGCAGCTTCTGGAAGCCCTCGGGGCCGAGCATCTTGCCCAGGGTGTCCGGGGCGTCCACGGCCCCGTCTACCAGGACGTGCGCCACATGGATGCCCTTGGGCGAGAACTCGGCGTTCAAGGTCTGACAGAGCATGCGCCGTCCGCCCATCGCGGCGGCGTGGGAATGCTGGCCCTTGTTGCCGCGAACGGCCGCCGTGGCCGAGGTGACGAGAATCGTCCCCTTGCCGCGCTCCTCCATCCGCGGACATACGGCCTTCGCCGTGCGGTAGAGCGCGAACGTCGCCAGCCTCCAACCCATCTCGAAGGCCTTGTACGAGGTGTCGGCGAGCGGGCGGTCGCCGATCTGGGCGCCCAGGTTGAACAGCACGACCTCGATGGGGCCGATCTCGTCCTCGACCGCGGCGATGCGGTCTTCGATGACGTCGGGCTGCATGGCATCGAGCAGGTAGCCCGAGGCGGACCCGCCTTCGCTCTCGATACCCTCGACCAGGACCCGCAAGCCCTCTTCGTCACTGCGCCGACAGAGCACCGCGTGGTAGCCCTCGCGTGCAAAGCGCGCGCCCACGGTTCCACCGATCCCGGCTCCGGCGCCGATCACGAGACAAACGGGCTTCATGGGACGATCCCTCCTCGATGATTGGAAGTCGGACTACGCGAGGCCTTCGAGAGCCAACAGGTCGCGCAGGCGCGTGATGCGCGCCGGGTCGGCGTCGCGGTCGGCCTGCAGCCGGGGCGTGCGGCCGGGGCCCACTTCCACGCCGCGCGCGCGGACGCCCAGCCGAAAGCCCTCGGGAAAATCCGCCTCACCGAACAGCGCGTCGAACACGCGGCCCACGCGCCCCTGCACCACCCGCGCCTCGTCGAACCTGCCGGCCACGGCCAGGTCGTACAGCGCGCGCGTCAACTCGGGGGCGACGCCGCTGGTCGCGTTGGTGCCGCCGTCGCATCCCAGCTGAAGCATCGGCAGCAGGCACGCGTCCCAGCCGGTGAGGAACGCGAAGTCGGGCCGCTCGGGCCGCACCGCGTCGATCATCGCCATCATCGCCGGCACGTCGCCCGACGAGTCCTTGATCGCGCGGATGCGTTCGTGCGATCCGGCCAGACGCTGGACCGTCTCGAGGTCGATGGGCGAGGCGAACATCGGGATGTTGTAGAGCGTGACGTCGATGGGCGTGTTGCGGCCGATCTCGTCGAAGTAGGCGTGCACCCCGGGCGGGGACAGCGCGTAGTAGAACGGAGAGACGATGGCGACGGCGTCGGCCCCGACTTTCGCGTAGTGCTCGCACGCAGCCAGCGTCTCGCGGGTGTTCGCCTCGGCGGCCCCCGCGAGCACGGGGACCCGGCCGCCCACCTGGTCGACGACGATCTCGATGATGCGCCGCCGCTCTTCCGCGGTGAAGCGCGTGAACTCGCCGGTGGACCCGTTCGGGTAGAGGCCATGCACCCCGCGGTCGATCAGCCAGTCCACGTAGGCGCGCAGCCCGCCCTCGTCCACCCGATCCTGCTCGTCGAGCGGGACGACGTTCGGGCAGAAGATCCCGCGGAAGCGCGGCGCGTCCACTGCGTTAGCTCGGCATCTGGTAGCCGGGCGTCGAGCGCGAGAGCGCCACCTCCTCGTCGGTCATGTCCTCGGCGATGCCCTCGAACAGCGGGGACGACAGGTAGCGCTCACCGGTGTCCGGCAGCATGGCGAGCAGCACCGAGCCCTTCTCCGCGCGCTCGGCCATCTGCATGGCGATGGCAAAGGTCGACCCGCCCGAGATGCCCGTGAAGATTCCCTCGTGCTGGGCGAGCTTGCGCGACCACTCGATTCCCACCGGCCCCGGCACCGGAACCAGCTCGTCGTAGTAGGACTTGTCGATCGACTCCTGGAGCACGAGCGGAATGAAGTCCGGCGTCCAGCCCTGGATCGGGTGCGGCTCCCAGTCGGGATGGCTGCCCGCCGGCGACCCGGCGTCGTTGCGCTCCTGGGCGTGGCCGCTGGTCACGATCGCGGCGTTCGCGGGCTCGGTCAGGATGATCTTGGTGTCGGGCCGGTGCTTGCGCAGCACGCGCGAAACACCGGTCATGGTGCCACCGGTGCCGTAGCCCGTCACGTAGTAGTCGAGCCGTGCGCCCTCGAAGTCGGCGAGGATCTCCGGGCCGGTCGTGTTCTCGTGGATGAGCGCGTTCGCGTCGGTCTCGAACTGACGCGCCAGGAACCACCCGTTCTTCTCGGCCAGATCGACCGCCTTGCGGTACATGCCCATGCCCTTCTCGGCGCGCGGGGTCAGCACCACGCGAGCTCCGAGAAAGCGCATCAGCTTGCGCCGCTCGATCGAGAAGCTGTCGGCCATGGTGACCACCAACGGATAGCCCTTGGCGGCACACACCATGGCGAGGCCGATGCCGGTGTTGCCGCTGGTCGCTTCGACCACCGTCTGACCGGGTGAAAGCTGCCCGCTGCGCTCGGCCTCTTCGATGATGCTCACCGCCAGGCGGTCCTTCACCGACGCGGCGGGATTGAAGAACTCGGCCTTCACGTACATCTCGACGCCCTCGGGAGCGAGCGAGTTGATGCGGATGCACGGCGTGTCGCCGATGGTGTCGAGCACGCTGTCGTAGCGGCGTCCTCGCCCCTCGGTCTTGCGGGGTCCTGCCTCGGTCATGGTGGTCCTCCTTGGGCGCGCCCAGGGCCGGACCATAGCCCGCCCGCGGCTCAGCGCGCGCGCGCCACCACGAACCGGCTCTCGAGCTTCTTGGGGAAGGTGCCGGTCTCGAGGATCTCGAAACCCGCTCCGGCAATGGCGCTCTCGAGCCCCGCGATGGTCAGGCAGCGCACCGGCGGGGCCAGGCCCACGAACCGCATCACGCCGACTACCGGGATGAAGAGCCGACTCTTCTCGGCGAGACAGACCGACTTCGAAACGAAGTGCCCACCGGGCCGGAGCAATTCGTGCACCCGGCGCGAAGCCGCGGCCACGTCGTCGAGCAGGTGCAGGATGTTGAACCCCAGCACCGCGTCGAACGATCCCGGCTCGAGGGCTGGGTCGTCGAGCGTGGCCTGCTCGAAGCGGACGTTCTCGACCCCCTGGTCGCGCGCCTTCCCGCGCGCGATCTCCACCATCCGCTGGGAGAAGTCGGTCGCGACGTACTCGCGGACGCTCGGGGCCAGGTGCAGCGCGGTCGTGCCCGTACCGCACCCGAACTCCAGCACGCGATCCGTCGGCTGGAGATGGCGCCGGGTCGCCTCGAGCGTGCGCTCGTAGCTCGCCACGTCCTTCACGGGGCTCTCGGCGTAGCCGTCGGCCTTGCGATCCCAGAAGGCCGCGCCCTCGGGTGCGGCCCCCGTCACGAGGCGCAGTCGCCGTCGGGGGCCCAGCGACCGGTGGCGTCGCAGGTGGTGCGGCGGCCGGACATGCAGACCGTGGCGCCCTCCGAGAAGCTGCGGCCCTCGAACGAGCAGATCGCGCCGATTTCGACGCCCTCTTCGCGGGCGACGTGCCGGCGGACGGCGTCCTCAGGGACGGTCGCGTGCAGCGAGAAGCAGCCGACCACTGAGGCCAGGACCCCGACGAGCAGGGAGATCGAGACGATGCGCATGATTCCTCCGAGACGGGCGCGCGGGTCTCTTCCTCTTTGTACGAGCCAGCCGAACGTTCCTTTCGCGGTTCGGCGAGAAAATCAGGAAATCCGGGCGGGCCGCTGCGGCGGCTCAGCGTTCGGTCCCCTCGGGTGCCTTGCCGGCTCGGGGATGGCGCGCGTAGCGGAAGTCGCAGTGCGAGGCGCCCTCCATGCACGTCTGCGTCCGGACCAGTTCGAGCCCGCCGCGGATCGCCATGGCGTAGTCGCCCCCGCAGACCAGGGCCGGGCCGAGATCGCGCGCGCCGAGGCGCTCCATCATCCGTGCGTAGGCGCAGGACGTGACGTCGACCGCGGCGCGCTCGGGGCCGCTCTCCCTCACCTCGTACGCGAGCGCCCCACCCTCGGCAAACGACGCGAAGCCGGCACCCACCACCTCGGGGCTCATGGCGGCCTTGGCCGCGCCCTCGGCATCGGCGATCTGGAGGCGGACCCGCTCGTCGAGCGCGTCCCGAACGACCGCCGCCCCGAGCACGCGTTCGAGGTCGCGGATCAAGGGCACCACGGCTTCCATCTGGATCGCGAGACGCTGATAGGGCGTCATCTGAGGAAGTTCGGGATCGGTCATGGGGAACCCTCCTGCCACGACGAGCCCGGCGCCACACCGAGACCGTAGAAGCGCGCGGCGTTGTCGCCCAGGATGCCACGGCGCTCGGCCTCGGTGAGCGGCGCGAGCAGCTCCAGGCTGGCCTCACGCCAGCGCGCGAAGCCCCCTGCGAGATTCACCACGGGCCAGTCGCTGCCCCAGAGCAGCCGATCGGGGCCAAAGCAGGCGAGCAGGTGATCCACGTAGGGACGCAGACGCTCCATGCACCAGTCGGCACCGGCCTCGGTCACCAGACCGGAGAGCTTGCAGACCGCGCCCGTGTCGCGGGCGATGCGCGCGATGTCCCGTGCCCAGTCGTCGAACGCGCCTGCGGCGATGTCCGGCTTGGCCCCGTGGTCGATCACGACCGAGAGCTCGGGGTGCTGCTCGAGCAGGCGCAGCAGGTTCGACAGGTGCCGCGGGAGCACCAGCGCGTCGAAGCGCAGACCCAGCTGAGCGAGCGCCGCAAGGCCGGGCGCGAGGGAGGGGCCGAGCATCCAATCGTCGTCGGGCAGGTCCTGGATCATCGGTCGCACGCCCACCAGTGGACCCTCGCCCGAAAGCGCCGCGAGGGCGTCGGGCGCATCCGGCGCGTCGAGGGCGACCCAGCCCACGACGCCGGCCACCCACGGGTTCGTTGCGGCGAGCGCCAGCAGGTGGCGCGTCTCGGCCACCGTCGGCGCGGCCTGCACGGCGATCGTGCGCGCGATGCCCGCCCCCTGCAGCAGCGGCGCCAGGTGCTCGGGCTCGAAGTCGCGGTAGAGCTCGGCGAGGTCGGGCGTGAGCCAGCCGTAGTCGCCGCGATCGAGCCGCCAGAAGTGCTGGTGTGCGTCGATCAACGTCCATCCTCCAGGAGACCGGTCGAGCCCGCCTGCGCGGCGAGCGCGGCCGTGATCTCGGCAGCCGCACCGACCAGCCGCGACGCGACGGCCCCGACCTCTTCCGGCTCGCCGGGTTGCTGGACGCAGGGGATCGTGAGTGCCGCGATCGCCGGCGAGCCGGTGCCATCGAACACCGGCGCCCCGAGATCGATGATGCCCCGAACGTAGGTGCTCCTGGCGCGGCGCATGCCCTCTCGGCGGATGCGCGCGAGGTCGCGCGCGAGTTCTGCCGGGTCGTGGTCGGCTTCGGCGAGGCCCTCGGGCCAACGCGCCTCGGGCAAGTGCGCGAGCAGGACGCGCCCCGAGGTCGAATCGAGCAGGCTTCGCCGGTGCCCGATCCGGACCGAGAAGCCGACGTAGGCCGGGCTCTCCACCCTCGCGATCACGACCATGTCGGTTCCGCTGGCCACGGCGAGATGGCACGACTGGCCCACGCGCTCGGCCAGCGCCTCCATCACCGGCAGCGCAGCGTCGAGCAGGCTGCGCGTCGGCGGGTTGCGCATGGCCAGCTCGAGCAGCCGCGGCGTGAGGGAGAAGCCCTCGTCCGCCGGGCTGCGCGCGATGAAGCCGCGTGCTTCGAGCACGCTCAGCATGCGGAAGATCTCGCTGCGCGAGCGCGACAGCGCCGAGGCGATGGCCGGGGTCGCGAGCGGCGCCTGGGCGCCCGCCAGCAGTTCGAGGATGTCGAGGCCCTTCTCCAGGGCCGGAGCGCGGTACGGCCGACGGCTCGTGGGTGCCACGGCATGGATCATATATGAATCTTTCGTTCATTGACAAACACATCGAGATCGCGCAGCCTTGCCGTGGCATGGCCCCCCGCATCACGGCACTGCGCGCCCACGACGTGCGCTTCCCCACGTCGGACGCCCTGCACGGCTCCGACGCCATGAACCCCGACCCCGACTACTCGGCGGCCGTCGCCATCGTCGAGACCGACGACCCCGAACTCACCGGTCATGGTCTCACCTTCACGATCGGGCGCGGCAACGAGATCTGCGTGCGCGCCATCGAGGCGTTCGCGCCCTTCGTGGTGGGCTGCGACCTGGATGCGATCGAGGCCGACACCGGCGCGTTCTGGTCTTCTCTTGCCGGCGACAGCCAGCTGCGGTGGCTGGGTCCCGAGAAGGGCGTCGTTCACCTGGCGACCGCCGCGGTGGTGAACGCCGTCTGGGACCTCCTGGCCAAGCGCAGCCGCAAACCGCTCTGGAAGTACCTCGCCGACCTTTCTCCCGAGCAGATCGTCGCGGCCGTCGACTTCCGACACATCTCGGACGCGCTCTCCGAGGAGGCCGCACTCGACCTGTTGCGCGCCCAGGTGGGGGGCCGCGCCGAGCGCGAAGCGCACCTACGGCGCGACGGCTACCCGGCCTACGTGACGTCGGCGGGCTGGCTCGGCTACGACGAGGCGACGATCCGCACGCGCTGCCGCCAGGCCCTGGCCGAGGGCTGGACCCATTTCAAGATCAAGGTCGGTGCCGACCTCGAAGACGATCTACGCCGCTGCCGATTGGTGCGCGAGGAGATCGGGCCCGACCGCAAGCTGATGGTCGACGCCAACCAGGTCTGGGACGTGGACGAAGCCATCCGACACGTGGCCGAGCTCGCGCCGTTCGACCTCTGGTGGGTCGAGGAGCCCACCAGCCCCGACGACATCCTCGGGCACGCGCGCATCGGTGAGGCCGTGCGCCCAGTTCGAATCGCCACGGGCGAGCACTGCCACAACCGGATCATGGTCAAGCAGTTCCTACAGGCGGGTGCCGTGGACGTGCTGCAGATCGATGGATGCCGGCTGGGCGGCTTGAACGAGGTGATCGCCGCGATCCTGCTGGCCGCGCACTTCGACGTACCGGTCTGCCCGCATGCGGGCGGCGTGGGGCTTTGCGAACACGTCCAGCACTTCTCCGCCTTCGACTACATCTGCGTGAGCGCCACGCTCGAAGACCGCATCACCGAGTTCGCGGACCACCTGCACGAGCACTTCGTCCATCCGGTTCGGATGCGGGGCGGACGCTACGTCCTGCCCGACACGCCGGGCCTGGGCGTGGACTTCGTACCCGAGAGTCTCGACGCGTACGCCTATCCTGAGGGCTCCGTGTGGCAGGCACGCGCGAGCGCACGAGGAGGCCCCCATGCCGGCCGCTGACCACCGACTCACCACCCTCGAGATGGCCCGCTTCGTGGCGGACGGCTACCTGCGATTCGACGCGCTCGTGCCCGACGAGCTCAACGTGCGCGTGATCGAAGAGCTGCGCTCGCTCGAGTCGGTAAAGCTGCGACAGGCCGTGGGCGTCCCGCCCGAGGGCCCCGGCCTCGCCCACCCCGAGTCGCTCACCCCGCTCTCGGCCTGCTACCCGGCGCCGTCGGTGATCGGCGAGTACCTGCGACTGCCACAGGTGCACGGGATCATCACCTCCCTGGTGGGCGCCGACCCGCTCTTCGACCACGACTTCGTGCACCGGCTGCCGGCGGGCAGCGAGTACAAGCAGCATCTCCACGTGGACGCCGTGATCGACAGCAACGCCCCGAGCTTCGACGTGCAGCTCTTCTACTACCCCACCGAGGTGCGCGCCGGAGGGACCCGAATGGTCCCGGGAACCCACCTGCGGCGAACGCGGGCCGAGGGGGTCTCGCGCTACCAGCACCTGCTGGGTGAACAGCAGTTCAGTGGCCCGGCCGGCACCCTGATGGTGTTCCACCAGGGTCTCTGGCATGCGGGCCAGCCGAACCCCGGCGACACGGATCGCTGGCTGTACAAGATCCGGCTCAACCCGCGCGTGCCGCAGGTCCGGCTCTGGAACACCGACGACTTCGATCAGGTCCACAACGACGCGCGGGACCACACCTTCGCCCACCGGCGCAACGACAGCGTGGCCGAGGTGCTGCGCACCATGCAGCCGTGGCAGCAGGGGCACGAGTCCCGCTACGAGCAGATGCAGCGCGCGCGTCTGTGGCGCTACCTCACCGGCGACCCGGACTTCGACGTCGACTACTACCACACGCGCATCGAGGGCCGCGCCCGGGCGAACGCGGGGGTCGCGTGATGCTTCGCCAACAAGTCCTGTACCTGTGGCTCGCGGAGGGAGCGCTCGACACACCCACCCTGGGCTGGGCCTTCCACGATGGCACTGCCGGTGCGGGGCCGGGCCTGCCCGACGGCGAGCCGCCCTACCGGACCGGCCAGGCCGCGCTCGAAGATGGCTGGTGCATGCTGCAGTCCCCCCCGCCCTACCCGCTCCAGGCCGGCGCAGAGCACGAGACGTCGTACCTGCCCAACGAGTTCGTCTTCGAGCGGCGCGTCGAGCTGGACCCCGCGTGACGCGACGCCCGCCGGGTGCCGCCTAGCCACCCAGCTCGCGGTCGACCGACGCGCGGCAGGCCGCCAGCAGGTCTTCGATGAGCGACTCGTCTGCGAGCGCGCGCGCGAGCACCACGCCCCCGACGCAGGTCGCAATGGCGGCCAGGGCCGCGGCGTCGGGTTCTGCTGCATCGTCCGCTGCATCCCGAAACGTCTCGCGCATCCCCTCGAAGGCACGCGTGAAGGCACGTCGCGTGCCCGGCGATGCGCGAGCGACGTCGGCGGCGTTGGAGACGACGGTGCAGCCGCGGGCGATTCGATGGCGGTTGCCCGGCGTGAGGTAGTAGTCGATCGCCCGATCCGCGCCGTCGCGCAGGCGTGGCCCCTGCTCGCCGGCCTCGCGCACCTTGCGGCCGAAGGCGAGCTCGCGTCCCACGTAGACGGCGAACAGGTCGTTCTTCGAGCGGAAGTGCGCGTAGAACCCACCGCGGGTGAGCCCCGCGCCGGCCATGATGTCGTCGATGCGAGCGCCCTCGAACCCGTGGGCGCGGAAGAGCCGCGCCGCCGACTCGAGGATCCGCTCCCGAGTCGCCTCGGTGTGCTCCTTCGTGTACCCCACGGCCCAAGCGTGCTCCCTGCGAAATAGGTTCGCCATCATATCTCGTAGCGGCTACCTCTGGCGACCCAATCCGAGCCCCAGGAGCGATCCATGGCCCGTCTCGAGCTCTACCACTTCGCGTTCTCCCACTACAACGAGAAGGTCCGCTGGACCCTCGACCTGAAGGGGCTCGAATCCCGGCGGCGCGCGCTGCTGCCGGGCTTCCACGAGCGAACGGTCCGCCGGCACTCCGGCGGGCCGACTACCACGCCGCTGCTCCGCGACGGCGACCGGGCGATCAGCGGCTCCACCGACATCGTCCTCCACCTCGATCGCGTCGCTCCCGACCCGCCGCTCCTTCCCGAGGACCCGGCCGAGCGAGACGAGGCGCTGCGCTGGGTGGCGTGGGCGGACGAAGAGATCGGGCCGCCCGTGCGGCTCGCGCTCTTTCACGAACTGATGGCCGACCCGGCCTACATGGGCCGCATGTTCACCACGGGCCAGACCTCGCGCCTGGTCGCAGCCGGCTATCGCCGGATGTTCCCGCGCGTCGTGCCGATGCTCCGTGGCCGGATGGGCATCGATGCCGACAGCGCCAAGGCGGCGGGTGCGCAGGTCGAAGCGGCGCTGGCGCGGGTGGAAGAAGCGACCGGGAAGACCGGCTACCTGGTGGGCGCCCGCTTCACCTTGGCCGACCTCACCACGGCCGCGCTGCTCTTCCCGCTGGTCTTCCCCGACGAGATTCCCTTCGAACTGCCCACGCCGCAACCGGAGCTCTTCACGCGCTGGGTGGCGCGCTGGGACGCGCACCCCGGAGCCGGCTGGGTGCGGGCCATCTGGTCGCGCCATCGGCGACCACGGGGCTGAGCCGGCTACGCCGCCCGCCAGTGCGCGACGAGCGCGTCGGCCGCCTCGCCCGCCGCGTCGAACATCCACCAGTGCGACTGCCCCTCGAGCGTCTTCGTGGCCGCGCCGAGATCGGCGGCGACCGAGGCGCACATCTCGGGGGTACCGGTGTACGGGTCCTCGCTGGCGATGATCACCAGGCCCGGCCGGCGCTCCGTGGTGCGAAGGCGGGCGCCGAGGTCGGCCATGGCGGGCTGGGCGCCCGATCGGTAGAGCGACAACACGCACGCGCCCATCGCCTCGTCCTGCGCGCGCGCCACCACCTCGGCCACGCTCTGGGGGATCCCGAGCGAGGCCCACGTCGCCGCGCGCTGGGCCTCGGGCATGCCGAACATCGCGGCCACCGTCTGCTCGCCCACGCCTGGCGTCTGCCAAGCCTGGGCAGCGTCGTGCCACACGTAGTCCGGGTGGATCAGGCCCGCGCAGTCGGCAGCCCAGCTGCGCAGCAGATCGGGGCGTTCGGCCAGCACGCCGTACACGTGCCCGGCGCCCCAGTCGTGGCCCACCAGGTCGACGCCGCCTCCGAGACGCTCGAGCTGATCGATCAACCAATCCCGGTACGCCACCTGGGTCGCGGCAAAGCCGTCGGGCACCGGAGCGCCGAACCCAGGGGGCGACAGTGCGTGAAGATCGGCCTCGCCCCGCTCGCGTAGTGCCTCGAAGAGACCCTGCCAGATGGCATCGGTCTCGGGGTTTCCATGGACGAAGACTCGCGGCATCTCGAACTCCCGGCCCGGATGGCCCGTCAGTTGACCTGCTTGTTCATGCCTTCCCAGTAGGGGGCACGCAGCTTGTACTTCTGGAGCTTGCCGGTGGCCGTCCTCGACAGCTCATCGCGGAACTCGATGGACGTCGGGCACTTGTAGTGGGCGATGCGGTCTCGGCAGTGGGCGATCAGCATCGCCTCGTCCGCCTCGGCCCCGGGTGCGAGCACCACGAGCGCCTTCACCGTCTCGCCCCACTTCTCGTGGGGCACGCCGATCACCGCGACTTCGGCCACGGCCGCGTGCGAGAAGAGCGCGTCTTCCACCTCGATCGAGCTCACGTTCTCGCCGCCCGAGATGATCACGTCCTTCTTGCGATCGGCGATGGCGACGTAGCCGTCTTCGTCGAGCCGCCCGCCGTCGCCCGTGTGGAACCACCCGTCTCGGATCGCGTCGGCCGTGGCCTCGGGCTGCTCCCAGTAGCCTTCGAGCACGTGGTTGGTGCGCGCCAGGATCTCGCCCTCGCCGTCGACCTCGACCCGCACACCCAGCGCGGGCGCCCCGGCGCGCCCGAGCTTCTGGGCCCGCTCGGCCGGCGAGAGGTCGTCCCACTCGGCGCGCTTGCGGCTCATCGTGAGCAGCGGCGCCGTTTCGGTGAGGCCGTAGATCTGGATGAACTCCCAGCCGAGCTCGGTCTCGACGCGCTCGATCGTGCGCGTGGGCGGCGGCGCGCCGGCGACGACGATGCGCGTCCGACCCTGACCCGGGACCGGCCCGTCCCATGTGGCCGCCGCGTCGAGGATGGCCGCGACGACCGCGGGCGCCCCGCAGAGCAGCGTGATGTCGTGCTGCGCCACCCGGCGCAGGATCTCCGGGCCGTCCACCTTGCGCAGCACCACCTGCTTCGCCCCCATGCCCACGAGCGCATAGGGCATGCCCCAACCATTGCAGTGGAACTGGGGCAGCGTGTGCAGATAGCGGTCGCGATCGTTCACGCCCGACTGCCAACCGAAGACGGCTGCGTTGAGCCACAGGCTGCGATGGGTCTGCTGAACACCCTTGGGCCGCGCCGTGGTGCCGGAGGTGTAGTTGATCACCGCCGTGTGATCTTCGTCCGGGTTCCACGCCGCGGGCTCGGCATCTGCATGGAGCGCGGCGTCCGACTCCTCGCCCAGCACGAAGCGGTGCTTGCAGGGGATGTCCATCAGGGTGTCGGCGAGCTCCGGATCGACCAGCAGCACGTCGGCCCCGCAGTGATCGACGATGTACGTGACCTCGGCCTTCGAGAGCCGGAAGTTCACCGGGACGAAGATGCGGCCGTGCCCGCTCACTCCCCAGAAGCAGGTCAGCAGGCGTGAGGCGTTGTGCGAGACCATGGCCACGCGCGCACCGACGGGCAGGCCCAGTCGGTCGAGACCCGCGCCCATGCGGGTCGCGAGTTCGTCGAGCTCGCGGAACGTCGTCTCACCCATCGAGGGTGCCGGCTGGTCGGGCTCGTCGACGAACGCCACCCGGTCCGGGTAGACCTTCCGTGCACGGTCGAGATGGTCGCGGATCGTTAGCGGTACCTTCATGGCTCCCCCTGCCTGCCGTCGGCGTGAGCCCGCCGGGGCGGGCGACCGCCAAGGATGGCGCAGGAGCCCTCCGAGTTCACGGCGGCCCCCGCCCCCGGGCGGATCGCCTCGAGGGCACAGACCTCCTAGAGTGTCGGGCTGCGAAGAAGGAGACGTTCGTGTACGACGAGCTTCGCGAGGCGTGGGCCGCACTCACCGCGCCGGGCGCCCAGTTCGAGATCGTGGAAACCGAGGTCGGGGGCCAGCGCCTGCGCACCTACAAGAACGCGCCGCCCACCCTGCGCGAGCTCTGGCTGGCGTCGGGCGGCCACGGCGAGAAGGAGTATCTGGTCTACGGCGACGACCGCTGGACCTACGCGCGCGCCCACCGCGAAGTCGCCTCCATTGCGCACTGGCTGATCGCCCAGGGCGTCGCCAAGGGCGACCGGGTCGCCATCGCCATGCGAAACTACCCGGAGTGGATGCTCTCCTACTGGGCGTGCACGAGCATCGGCGTCGCGGCGGTCGGAACGAACGCCTGGTGGACCGGCCCCGAGCTGGTCTACGGCATGCAGGATTCCGACCCCCGCGTGATCATCGCCGATGGGGAGCGGCTCGACCGGATCGCGGCCCACGCCGACGAGATCGGCGACCGCGTCCTGGTGGGCGTCCGGCTGCCCGAGCCCCGAGCGGGCGTCGTCCCGTTCGCCGACCTGTGCGACGGCCCCGACACCCTGCCCGACGTCCAGGTGGACCCCGAAGACGACGCCAGCATCTTCTACACGTCGGGCACGACGGGGCGGCCCAAGGGCGCGCAGCTCACCCACCGCGGGTGCGTGAGCAACGTGCTGAGCCTGGCGTTCGCCAACGCCGTGCAGACCGCGGCCGCCGCCGCGGCAGCAGGGCCCGACGCACCGCCCAAGGCGCCAGGCGCGCCGCCAGCCTCGCTCCTCACCACGCCGCTCTTTCACGTGACGGCCAACAATTGCGTCGCCCATGGCATGACCGTCGCCGGCGGCAAGCTCGTCCACATGTACAAGTGGGACCCGGCCGAAGCGCTTCGCCTGATCGAGGCCGAGCGCATCACCACCATGACCGGCGTGCCGGTGATGGCGCGAGAGCTGATCGCCCACCCCGACTTCGCCAAGCGAGACACCTCGTCGTTGGCCTCCGTCGGGGGCGGCGGCGCCCAGCTGCAGCCGGACCTGGTGAAGAAGATCGAGGACTCGGTGGACACGGCGCGGCCCGGCACCGGCTACGGCATGACCGAGACGTGCGGGATCATCACGTCCGTCGCGGCCGACTTCTTCCTGGACCGGCCCGAGAGCGTGGGCCCCGCCATGCCCTGCTACGAGACGCGCGTCGTGAACGATGCGGGTGAACCGCTCGCCCCCGGCGAGACCGGCGAGCTGTGCGTGCGCGGCGCGCAGGTGATCAAGGGCTACCTGAATCGGCCGGAGGCCACGGCCGAGACCATCCAGGACGGCTGGCTCCGAACCGGGGACATCGCCCGCGTCGACGAGGACGGCTTCATCTACATCGTGGACCGCGCCAAGGACATGGTGCTGCGCGGCGGCGAGAACGTGTACTGCGCCGAGGTCGAGGCCGCGATCTTCGCCCACGATGCGGTGGCCGAGTGTGCGGTCTTCGGCGTGCCCGACGACCGGCTGGGCGAAGAGGTCGGAGCCGCAGTCGTCCTGGCCGCGACGCCGGGCCAGCTCAGCGCAGACGAGCTGCGCGCGTTCCTGCGCGAGCGCCTGGCGGCCTTCAAGATCCCGCGATACGTGTGGTTCCAGGTGGACGCGCTGCCTCGCAACGCGAGCGGCAAGTTCATGAAGCGCGAGCTGCGCGAGCGCCTCGACCCCGCCGACGCCGACTGACGCGCACGCCGGTCAGCCGCCCTTCGTGCAAGGGGCGCGGGTTCAGCCGCCCTTCGCCCACGCGCCGAAGCGCTCGAGCGTGACCCCGAGCCGCTGCGCCACGCCCTCGTCCACGAGCGCACCCGCCGGATCGAACTTCTCGTGGATCGCAGGGATGCTGAACCCGGGGGCGTGGTAGAGCGGCGTCGCCGTGCCCGACAACACCGTGCACAGCTGCACGTGGGCGCGCGCCCCCCCGGTCGGGGCGATCGAGTGCGAGATGACCAGCGAGGGCTTGTCGCGAAGCGGCGAGCGGTAGGCCGGGCGCGACGCCCAATCGATGGCGTTCTTGAGCGGCCCGGGGATGCCGTAGTTGAACTCCGGCGTCACGAACAGGAGGGCGTCCGCGGCGCCCACGGCGTCGAGAAGCTCCTGCACCGGCGCAGGCTTCTCGTCCCCGTCGAGGTCCTGATCGTAGAGCGGAAGCGCACGGCCGTCGGTCGTGGTGGTTTGCCAACCCTCCGGAGCGGCGGCCTCGGCCGCCGTGGCGAGCTTCCGACTGAACGAGTCGCTGCGAAGACTCCCAACCCAGATGAGGACCTTCAAGAGCGGTTCTCCCGGTGGTGGACGCTCCCCGACCGCCCGATTGCGGTTGGGGCGCCCAGCCCTGGAACGTTAGCCGTCCGGCGGGGCCTGGGGAGGGCCGGCAGGTGCCCGACGGTGTAGGATCGGTGACCCGCGCCATCCCGGAGGAGACCCCTTGCTCGCCTACACGACCATCGGAACCAATGACATGGACCGCGCCGTCGCGTTCTACGACGCACTGCTCGCAGAGATCGGTGCCAAGCAGCTCTTCGGGATGGACCGCATCAAGTTCTACGGCACCTCGACCGAAGCCCCCATGCTCGCCCTGTGCATCCCCTACGACGAGAAGCCCCAGGAGCGCGGCAACGGCTGGATGGTCGCCATCCCCGGCGGCTCGAAGGAGGGCGTGCAGAAGCTCCATGCCAAGGCCCTGGAGCTCGGCGCCACCGACGAGGGAGAGCCGGGCGACCGCATCCCGAACGTCTTCTACGGCGCCTACGTTCGGGACCTCGATGGCAACAAGCTCTGCTTCATGGAGATGAAGTTCGGCTGAGCCGGGCCCCGACCGCGAGACCGAGGAGGGACGCCGTGAAGATCGTCAAGTGGATCTTGATCGTGCTGGTGGCCTATGTGGGCATCGTCGTGCTGTTCGAGTCGCTGCTCGGAGTCATCCAGCCGGCCAACGAGTCGACGCTGGTGATCACCACCGCCGACCCCGACGGCACCGCCCATGACCGCGTGCTGTCCCGGATCGAGAGCGGCGGCACCCTCTACGTTGCCGCCAACCACTGGCCGCGGGCGTGGTACCGGCGGGCGCTCGAGACGCCGCGGGTCGAGGTCACCCTCGACGGCGAGCGCGGGGCCTATCGGGCCGTGCCCATCTCGGGCGCGGAGTACGAGCGCGTGAACACCGAGCACGCCCTCCCCCTGCCCTTCCGGGTCCTCACGGGCTTTCCGCCTCGGCCCATCCTCCGGCTCGACCCCGATCCCGCCCAGGGCTGAACCGCGCCGACACCGGCGGGCCTAGCCGCTGAGGGCCGCGTCGATCAGGCGCTCGACCAGCGCCGCCCCGGCCCACGCGAGCGGCGGGATGATCAGGTAGATCACGATTCGCGACAGCAGACGCAGGTCGAGAGGCCAGGTCCGCGCGTTCACGAGCCGATCGCGATGGGCGAGCAGCAGCTCGAGGTCGGTCGTGTTCGCGCCCACGCTGCCCGCCGACGCGTCGGGCCGCGTCTCGCCGAGGCGCGCGAGCTGCTCCTCGATCGCCGCCAGGCGGCTGGCTCGCTCGGCCTGGATCCGCTGATGGATCGGCCGCAACGGCCAGATCACGAAGAACAGCATGGCCGGCGTCGCGACCACCAGGGCGAAGCGGTAGTTCTCGGGGCGGAACTCTGCGTCGAGCGACTGGAGCGGCGACAGCAGAAGCGCCCCGGCCACGATCACGACGTCGATGATCCCGGCACGGGCGAGCGGCCGGATCGTGTCCAGCCGGAACAGGTCGAAGCGGATCACCCTCCCCAGATCGCGGAAGGCGCGCGCGCTGCGGGCGCGATCCATCAGTAGCAACGCCACCACCCACCACATGAAGAGCTGGCCCATCGAGATGCTGACGTCCACCTCGGGCACGGCGCTGCGGCTGAAGGCCTTCAGCGGTTCCGTATTGAGCAGGCCGAAGCTCAAACCCAGGACCGTTCCGAGGGCCCAACCCTTCGCCCCAAGCCCCGAGCAGATGCGGTCCACCGCGGCGTCGACGTCCGCAGGATCGGGCGCGAGCGGGCGCAGCTGCTCGACCAGGTCGAGCGAACGCCGACGCCCCACGGCCCATGCGAGCAGCATGTAGGTGGGCACGCTGATCAGCAGCAGGGCCATGCCCGTGATCTGCCGTGCCGAAGTCGCGTAGTGGGGAAGCTCGGTGGGCAGCAGCACGCCCGCGGCCCAATAGGCGGAAGTCAGCGCAACGAGCACCAGACCCGCCAGCCCGAAGCCCGGCGCACCGCGATCGGCCCACATGGCTACGCCAACTCGAACGTGAGGGCCGCCACGCAGAGCGGTGGCAGGTGGACTTCCGCGCCACCGCCGCCAACCCGCACGTCGTCGAAGGGCTCGGCGACGATGCGGTCGGGCGCCTCCCAGGAGTTCTCGGCCTTGGCATCGGGCCCGGTGACGATCTCACACTGCGAGGCGCCGACGATGTCGCAGTCGGCGACCGCGATCCGCAGGGGCGCGGCCTCGGCGAGGCTTCGATTGCTGACGAAGACATGCAAGCGATCGCCATCGAGCACGGCGCTCGTGTCCACGTAGTGGACGTGCCCGTTCCACGTGCCGTCATAGCCGGGGCCATCGACGGCGAGCCGCAGGGCCTTTCCCTGCTTGCGCTTCGTGTACATCTCGAACACGTGAAAGATCGACTGCAACAACATCTCGTCGCCGCGCGTCTGGATCGGCGCGATCACGTTCACGATCTGCGCGATGTTGGCGATCTTCACCACGTCGGCGTGGCGCAGGAAGCTGTTGAAGAATCCCGCGACGACCAGCGCGTCCTCGAGGTTGTAACGCTCTTCGATCAGATGGGGCGCGTGCTTGCCTGCGCCATCCATCTCCATGTTCTTGTACCAGACGTTCCACTCGTCGAAGCAGAGGTACGCGCGCTTCGGGCTCTTGCGCTTCGCCTGGACGAAGCGACACACCGCGTCCATCTCTTCGATCTGCCGGTCGATCGCGTTCGTGACGGCCAGGAAGTCGGGCGTGTCGCCGGCACGGTTGTCCACGTAGCGATGCAGACTGATGTAGTCGGCGAGGCCGCCGACCCGGCCGAGCACCTCCTGATCCCAGTCCATGTACGTGGGCATCTGTACGCCGCACGAACCGCAGAGCACCAGTTCGATGCTGCGGTCCACGTCCTTCATCATCTTCGCGGCCTGCTGGGCGCGAATGGCGTATTCGGCCGCAGGCACGTGGCCGAGCTGCCAGGGGCCGTCCATCTCGTTGCCCAGGCACCAGAGCGGGACGCCGTGGGGCTCGGGTGAGCCCGCCTCGACGCGGAGGTCGGCGTTGCGCGTACCCGCGGGCGCGTTGCAGTACTCGACCCAGTCACGCGCCTCTTCGGGGCTGCCGGTGCCGAGGTTGACGGAGAGCATCGGCGTCCAATCGAGCTTTCGGCAAAGCTGCAGGAACTCCTCCGTCCCGAACTGGTTGGTCTCGATGCTCTGCCAGGCGAGCTCGCGCACCGTGGGGCGCGCCTCCTTGGGCCCGATGCCGTCCCGCCAGTGGTAGCCCGAAGCGAAGTTGCCGCCGGGGTAGCGGATGACCGGCATCTCGAGCCGTGCCAGCGCGCCGAGCACGTCGCGGCGAAACCCGTGCTCGTCCGCATGAGACGATCCCGGCTCGAAGACACCCTCGTAGACGCAACGCCCCATGTGCTCGAGGAAGCCCCCGAAGATCCTGGGATCGACCTCGTCGACGACGAAGCCGGTGTGCAGGTGGAGGGTCGTCGCGTCCATGGAACCGTCGGTCCTCGCTGCGCGTGTCAGAACCCGCGCAGGCTGGCGTAGCGGTCGCGGTGATGGAGGGCGTCTCCAAGGGTCGATTCTGCCGCCTTCGTGCGCTTGAAGAAGAGCCCGATCTCCTCCTCGTCGGTCATGCCGATGCCGCCGTGCATCTGGAGTGCCTCGCTGGTGATCAGGCTCCCCACGTCGGAGCAACGGGCCTTGGCCGCGCTGGCCATCTGAGGCACGTCCGCGCGGTCGGCGTCGAGGGCGGCCAGCGCTTCGCGAACCACCGATCGCGCCAGTTCGAGCTCGCAGAACATGTCGGCGGCGCGGTGTCGCAGGGCCTGGAACGTCCCGATCTTCACCCCGAACTGCTCGCGCGCCTTCAGGTAGGCGAGGGTCCGTTCGAAGGCCTCGGCGAAGGTTCCGAGCATCTCCGCCGAGAGGCAGATGGTCGCACGATCGAAGACGCCGTCGAGCACATCGGCGCCGGCTCCCAGGCCGCCGAGAATTCGATCGGGGGACACGACGACGCCCTCGAGGGTCACGTCGGCGGCGTTGCGACCATCCACCATGGCATTGCGACGCACGCTGACCCCGGGCGTGCCCGCATCCACCACGGCCAGCGTGAGCCCTTCTCGCTCGCGCGCGGCGCCGGCGCTGCGCGCCACCACCACGAGCTGGTCGGCGACGTGTGCGTCGAGCACGAACTGCTTGCAGCCGTCGAGGCGTATCCCGTCTGCGGTCTTCTCGGCCTTGGTCGAAACCGCGTAGGGAGAGAACCGGCCATGCTCCTGGAAGGCGAGTGCAAGCAGGCGATCGCCACTGCACAGATCGGGAAGGATCTCCTTCTTCAGAGCATCGTTTCCGCCTGCGAGAAGCGCGCCACCTCCGAGCAGGACCGTCGACAGGAAGGGCTCGGGTGCCAGCACGCGTCCGCACTCTTCCATGACGACGGCGAGCTCGCCGTGGGCCATCCCTGCCCCGCCGAATTCCTCGGGGAAGGGAATCCCCGGCCAGCCCATCTCGGCCATCTCCTTCCACAGCTCGCGCGAGAATCCGACGGGATCTTCCGCATCGCGCAGCGCGCGCATGCGCGAGACCGGCGACTTCTCGTCCAGGTAGCTGCGCGCGGTCTGCTTGAGGATCAGTTGTTCTTCGGAAAGGACGAGCGCCATGGGTGCCTCGATCGGGTCCAGCCCGATGGTAGGCCCGGGCGCGTTTCCCGGCATCTGTCGCGACCGGCCCGCACGCCATACAATGGTCGGCGGCGCCGAATGGGCGGAAGCCACGCTGCGAGGACACCCATGGCAACGCTGGATTCGTTTCGCGACGAGGTTCGGAGCTGGCTCGCCGAGCACTGCGCAGAGGAGGTCCGCGTTGGAACGCGCGACCGACTGTCGCGCAGCGCATTCGATGGATGGCTGCGCGAACTGGGCACGCGCGGCTGGGCGGCGCCGGGTTGGCCCACGGAGTACGGCGGCGGCGGACTCGACCGCGAGCATCAGGCCGTACTCGCCGAGGAGATGCGCACCATTCGTGCGCCGGCCCCCGGCGGTTTCGGCCTCAACATGCTCGGGCCCACGCTGCTCGAGCTGGGCACGGACGAACAGAAGCAGCGGCACCTGCCTCCGATCTGCCGCCACGAGACCATCTGGTGTCAGGGCTATAGCGAGCCCGGAGCGGGCTCCGACCTGGCCGGGCTGCAGACCCGGGCCGTGCGCGACGGCGACGAGTACGTCGTCACCGGCCAGAAGATCTGGACCACGGGCGCGCCGCACGCAGACTGGATGTTCTGCCTCGTTCGCACCGACCCCGATGCACCGAAACACGAGGGCATCAGCTTCCTGCTCTTTCCGATGAAGCAGCCCGGCGTCGAGGTCGCGCCCATCCGGCTGATCGATGGCTCGGAGCACTTTGCGCAGGTGTTCCTCGACGGCGCCCGCGCGCGGGCCGACGACGTCATCGGGCCGGTCAACGGCGGCTGGACCGTGGCCAAGCGGCTGCTCCAGCACGAGCGCGGCGTCTCCAACCCGGAGGGCCGCGCCGCCGGTGCCGCGCAGCGCAAGGGACTGATCGACCTGGCGCGCGAACAACTCGGCATGCACGAGGGCAAGCTGGCCGACCCGGCCCTGCGCGAGCGCATCGCCCAGCACGAGCTCGATGCCCAGGCGTTCGGCCTGACCATGCGCCGGGCGGCCGAAGAGGCCCGCGCGGGCCAGGTCGAGCGGCAGATCGCCTCGATGTCGAAGTTCTACTGGTCGGAGCTCGGCAAGCGCGAGCAGGACCTGGCCATGCAGCTGCTGGGCAGCCGCGGCCTGGGCTGGAGTGGAGAGGGGTTCGATGGGTCGGAACTCGCGCGCACGCGCAAGTGGCTCATCACGCGTGCGGACTCGATCTGGGGTGGAACCAGCGAGATCCAGCGCAACATCATCGCCAAGCGCGTCCTGATGATCCCCGAGTAGCGCCGTGGACTACGAACAGATCCTGTACGAGGTCGAGGACGGCGTCGCCACCGTCACGCTGAACCGGCCGGACAAGCTCAACGCCATGACCATGCAGATGGGCGCCGAGATGGGCGACGCCATGGCCGAAGCCGACGGCGACGACGCCGTGCGCGCCGTCGTCCTGACCGGTGCGGGTCGCGCCTTCTGCGCCGGAGCCGACCTGGGCTCGGGCAAGAACTTCGCCGACGGCTGGGGAAAGCTCGAACGCGAGTACCGGCAGATGATGCCCATGGAAGTGCGCAAGCCGGTGATCGCCGCGATCCACGGGCCCGCGGTGGGCGCCGGGCTCACCTGGCCGCTGCAGGCCGACATCCGCTTCGTCGCGACCGACGCCAAGCTCGCGTTCGCGTTCGTGCGGCGGGGCGTGCTGCCGGAGCTGGCCTCGCACGTGATCCTGCCGCGGCTGGCCGGGCTCGCGAAGGCGTCGGAGCTGCTGCTCTCGGGGCGCACCTTCCTGGGCGAAGAGGCGGTCGAGTACGGCGTCGCGACGCGCGCCCTGCCGAAGGACGAAGTGCTTCCTGCAGCGCTGGCCCTGGCCCGGGACATCGCCACGAATGCCGCGCCGCTGCCGGTGGCCATCGCGAAGCGGCTCCTCTGGGAAGGGGTCGGCATCGACCTCGAGGCCTGGCGCGAACGGGAGGGGCGGCTCTTCCGGATGACCACGCGGCATCCCGACGCGAGGGAGGGAACCATGGCGTTCATGGAGAAGCGCGCCCCCCGCTGGTCGGGCTCGCCGACCCAGGAGTGGCCCGAAGACCTCGACTGAGAGAGTTCGGGCGGCGCGACGCTAGGCGGCCGTCGGACGGAACGCGTCCACCACCTCTTTGCACCAGCGGATCACGTGGCCGACCTTTTCGGGCGCCGTACGCCCGACACGCACGACCACCAGGTCGAGCTTGGGACTGATCAGGGTGCGCTGGCCGAATGCGCCGTTGCAGGTGAACAGCCCGAGGCTGCCCGGAACCACCCAGAAGTGGGCCCCATAGGTGCCCATCGGCGACTGCGGCGTGGGCGTCCGGCAGTAGTCGACCCAACCCTCGGGCAGGATGCGGCGCCCCTCCCACAGCCCGTCGCGCAGGTTCAGCAGGCCGAAGCGCGCGAAGTCGCGCGCGCTGCAGTAGCAGAAGGCCGACCCGATGAAGTGGCCCGCCTCGTCGAAGCGCGGCTGCGCCGTCCGCATGCCGAGGGGGCCGAAGAGCTCCTGCTCCATGAACGTTCGCATGCCCTGCTCGCCGCCGCCGACGGTCTCGCCCACGAGTCGGGCCAGCAGGTTGCTGCCGCCGCTGTTGTAGTTCCAGCGCGCTTCGGGCTCCGCCACCTTCGGCAGGGTCGCCGCGAAGCCGGCCGCATCGGCCTTGCCGTGGCCGAAGAGCATCGGAATCACGTCCGACTCGTCCTCGGCGTAGTAGCGAACGGAGCCGTCGCCCAGATCTTCGGCTTCGCGAAAACGCAGGCCGTCCACCATGCGCAGCATCTGGTCGATGGTGATCCGTCGGCGCGGATCGTCCGCCCCCCACTCCTTCACCGGGATCGGATCGGAGATGTCGATCCGGCCCTGCCGCACCAGGATCCCGACCAGGGCGCAGGTGATGCTCTTGGCCATCGACCACGAGGTGAAGGTGTCGTCGGGCTCCACGTCGTGGGCGTAGCGCTCGGCGACCACGCGTCCCCCTTGAACGGCGACGAAGCCGTGGGTCCGCTCGAGGTCGTCGGGCTCGGGCTGGGCGAACGCATGGTCCACGAGCTTCTCGAGCCCGGCGCGATCGACCCGCGCATCGAGCGGCCCCGTGGGCCAGTCCTCGGTGGGCCAGGGCACACCGTCGGACTGGACGGGAAGCGGGATCAGCGAGCTCGAAGTCATGGCGGCTCCTCTGGGCGATCGCGGTTCAGGTCGAATGGACGAAGTCTGCGACGATCCGGGCGAGCGGCTCGCCGCGGCCCTCCTGGAGGAAGTGCCCCCCGCCCGCGATCGTGGTGTGCGGGCGCCCCTGGGCACCCGGGATGCGCTCGCGCAGGACGGCATCCGCGCCGCGGGTCACGGGATCGTTGTCGCTGAATGCGCACAGGAACGGCTTGCCGAACTTCGAGAGGCTCTCCCATGCACGCCGGTTCGCGGGCACCGACGGGTCGTCGGGCAGCGTGGGCACCTGCTTCGGCATCGCGCGTGGGCCCATCTTGAACGACGGGTCCGGAAACGGGGCGTCGTAGGCCGCGATCTCCTCGGGTGTGAGCGTGCGGCCATCCACGCTTCCCGCGATCACCAGGGCGACCGGGAGATCCTCGGTCTCCCAGGTCCACTTCTGCCAGTAGGCGAACGTCTTCTCGGGCCGCTCGGCGTCGGGATTGCCGAGCGCCTGCGCCATCTCGGGCATGGTGGGTGTGGACGCTTCTTCGTGGAACGCTCGCACGGCATCGATCCGCTCCTGCGAGATCGGCTCCGGCAGGGGAAGCCCGGTATTCGCCACGACCACCCGCGCGAATCGCTCCGGGTTCTCCGCCACGAGGCGCAGCCCGATCAGGCCACCCCAGTCCTGCGCCACCAGAGTCACGTCGCGGAGGTCGTTGCGCTCGAGCCAGGCCGTCATCCAGTCGACCTGTCGCTGGTAGCTGTAGTCCTCCCTGGCAGCGGGCTTGTCCGACCGACCGAATCCGACCAGATCAGGGGCCAAGACCCGGAGCCCCGCATCGACCAGGACGGGGATCATGTGTCGGTAGAGGTAGCTCCACGTCGGTTGACCGTGCATGCACAGGACGAGCGGCCCGTCGGGCGGGCCCTCGTCCACGTGGTGAATGCGCAGCTCACCCCCCTCGCCATCGGGCACCTCGGTGTAGTGCGGGGTGAACGGGAAGCCGGGGAGATCGCGAAATCGCTCGTCGGGGGTGCGCAGGACATTCATGGGCCTGGAGCCTACCTCAGGCACCGTGGGCCCAGGAGAAGCCGGGCCGACTTCCGCGTACAATCCCGTCATGACTCGACCTACTGCCATCGTGATCGGCGTCGGCCCGGACCGGGGTCTCGGCGCCCAGCTCTGCCACCGCTTCTCGAAGGAAGGCCTGCACGTGCTCCTGGCCGGCCGCAGCCAGGACAAGCTCGACGCCGTGGTCGCGGCGATCGAACGCGACGGCGGCAGCGCCGAGGCGGCGGTCTGCGACGCCACGAGCGAGGACGACACGCGCGCGCTGTTCGACCGCGCGGGCGACGGCCTCGCCCTCGCCATCTACAACGCCGGCAACAACACCCCGGGCCGCATTGCCGACATGGAGGCGGACTACTTCGAGCAGAGCTGGCGGGTCTGCTGCTTCGGCGGTTTCCTCTTCGGTCGCGAGGCCGTACGCCGCATGGTCCCCGGCGGCGGGGGCACCCTGCTCTTCACCGGGGCCAGTGCCTCGTTGCGCGGGCGGTCGCACTTTGGCGCGTTCAACTCCTCCAAGGCGGCGCTTCGCACCCTCGCCCAGGCGATGGCCAAGGAGTACGCAGCCGACGGCGTTCACGTCGGGCACGTGGTCGTAGACGGGGCCATCGGCGGCGAGAAGATCCAGAAGGGCTTTCCGGCCTACGCCGAGAAGCTCGGCGAGGACGGCATGCTCAGCATCGAGGGCATCGTCGACGGGTACGTCTTCCTGTACCGCCAGCCCCCCCGCGCCTGGACCTTCGAGATCGACGTCCGCACCTCGAAAGAGAACTGGTAGGCGAACGCCGGTTCCGCGGCGGCCGCACGACCGGACGAGACGAGCAGCGCTTCATGTCCCATGCCACCCTGAACGGTGCGCGCATCTGGTTCGAGGTGCGCGGACGGGGCGCGCCCGTCCTGCTCCACCACGGCTACACCGCGTCGCGCGTCAACTGGATGCCCGTCGCCGAACGTCTGGAACGCTCGTTTCAGGTGATCCTGATGGAATGCCGCGGCACGGGCGAGAGCGAACACACCCCGGGCGGCTACTCGCTCGAGCAGTACACGAGCGACGTGCTCGCCCTGCTCGACCACCTGGGGTTGAGTCGCGTCACCTTTGCGGGCCACAGCATGGGGGGCGGCATCGGCTACCTGCTGGGCCTCGACCACGCCGAACGACTCGACAAGCTCGTGCTCATGGCGCCGATCCCCGCCAACGGAACCGGGCCGCCGACCGAGGATGGCGCGGCGCGCGCGGCGGAGCGGCGAAGCGGCAATCGCGCGGCGCTGCTCGCGCGCTACCGCGCCGAACGCTTTCGCGAAGACGTCGAAACCGACGCGTGGTTCGAGAGCCGCGTAGACCACGTCCTGGGCGTTTCGGACGGCCACTACGAAGGCGGCGCCGACAGCATGCGCGCGCTCCGCCTGAAGGATCGGCTGGGCGAGCTCGAGACGCCGACGCTGATGATCGCGGGCGCGGCGGACGGGCTGCTGCGCCCGAACCTCTCCGACTACCGGCGGCTGCCGAACGCCACGCTCGAGGTGCTGTCGCGGGCGGGCCACGAGGTGGCGATCCACGAGCCCGAGCGCGTCGCCAGCGCGATGAACGGCTTTCTTGTCCATGGGCTGCCGAGACCTCTAGGGCGCTGAGCGGCGCCCACAACGTCCCCTCGGGGTATCGTACAGATTTTATCTTGACAGAATGGGACTCCTGCGCGACTCTCGGAATCGCGCCCGAGGAGCCCCAACACCATGGCCCGATACGTCGACGCCCTCGATCTTCCGCTGCCCATCGAGGCGGCTTTCGACTACCTCGCTGACTTCGCCAATACCGCCGAGTGGGACCCGGGCGTCACCCGTGCACGCAAGACGACGCCGGGGCCGGTGGGTGTCGGGACGCGCTTCGACGTCGAGGTGTCGTTCCTCGGGCGTCGCCTTCCCCTGGAGTACGAAGTCACCGAGTTCGAGGCGCCCCACCGCCTCGTGCTCGCCGGCGGCGACGAGACGATTCGCTCCCTCGACGAGATCACGTTCGTCCCCCGCCGCGGCGGAACGCGCATGACCTACGAGGCCCAGCTCGAGCTGGTCGGCTGGCGCCGCATCGCCGACCCGCTGCTCACCGCCACCTTCCAGCTGATCGGAAGGACCGCCGTCCGCGGCCTGCGCGAGCGCGTGGCCCACCTCGTTGCAGCGGGCGCCAAGCGCGAGCGCCCTCATGCGGCAGCCTGACATGGGTCGTTCGAACCCCGTGGCGACGTTCGCCGGCGAGGCACTCTCGCGAGTCATCGACCCGTTCGTCGTGTTCTCCTTCGACCGAACCGGCTATGCGATCCACTCGCTCGGGTTCGCACCCGACGCGCTCGACGTGGACCTCGAAGGCCAGCGCTACGCGGTCACCGGAGCCAACTCAGGCATCGGTCGCGCGACCGCGCGAGGCCTGGCAGCGCGCGGTGCCGAAGTCGTTCTTCTGTGTCGCAACCGCGACCGCGGCGAAGCCGCAGCCGAGGCGCTACGAGCCGAGACGGTCAACGACCGCATCACGGCGATCCAGCTCGACGTCTCCTCCGCCGACGACATCGAACGCGCATCCGCCCAGCTGGCGGACGAGCCGCTGCACGGGCTCATCCACAACGCCGGGGTGCTTCCGAAAGCGCGTACCACGGGCGCTTCGGGGCTCGAGACCACCTGGGCCACGCACGTGGTGGGCCCCTACCTGCTCACGCGCCGGCTCGAGACCCCGCTGCGTTCCGCAGCCGGACGCGTGGTGTTCGTCTCGTCCGGCGGCATGTACACCCAGCGGCTCGAGGTGGACGACCCGAACTGGAGGCGCCGGCCCTACGACGGCGTGCGCGCGTATGCCGAGACCAAGCGCGCCCAGGTGGTTCTCGCCGAGCTGCTGGCGGAAGCCTGGCACGGGATCATCGCGGTGAATGCCATGCACCCCGGGTGGGCCGACACGCCTGCCGTCGCCTCGTCGCTCCCCGGCTTCCACCGGGTCACGCAGAGGATCCTGCGTACACCCGAGCAGGGCGCCGACACCGTGCTCTGGCTCGCGGCGAGCCGCGAGGCCAAGGGCGAGAGCGGTGGGTTCTGGTTCGACCGCAAGCGGCGAGCGACCCACTGGCTGCCTCACACCCGGGAGGCGCTCGCCGACCGGGAACGCCTGCGGGCCCGGTGCATCCGGGACGCAAACACCCTGTCCACCCGCAGGGCCGGTACCCCGGCCCTCGTGCGCCCCCACGGAGAAGAGCATGCGCAGAGACGACTCGTTCGGTAGCCAGGAACGTCCGGCTGTGAAGACCCTGCCCCCGCGTGACTCCGCAGGGCCGGAGTCTCTCCAGCTGTTCCTCAACGACATCCGCGACACGCCGGTCCTCGCACCGGAGGAAGAGGTCGCCCTGGCCCAGAGCCTGCGCGACGCGAGAGAGAGGATGCTCGCGTGCCTCGGCCGCATCCCCTGGGTCGCGCGTGAACTGTGTCGCCAGTACGAGGAGCGCGCGGCCGCGGGCCGCGTGCCTTCGCTGCTGAGCGAGGCCGGCACCGAGGGCGACAAGGAGACGATTCGACGCGCCCACGAGACCCTGACGGGCTTGCTCGAAGACCCCGGCCTGGCCGATCCCACCCACCCGGGCCGCGAGGCGCTGCTCGAGCGTCTGGCCGAAGCGTTCACCCAGTTCGACCCCGCGACCCGAACGCTGCTGGACTGGTCGGCGACCATCGCCCGCTGTCGGCGCCGCGCATCGCGGGACGCAGAGCGGTTCGGCCTCACGCCCGAAGAGATGCGCGAGTCCGCGTCTCAGGCACGGCGCGCGCGCGAAGACTACATGGACGCGCGGGATCTGTTCGTCAAGCACAACCTCCGCCTGGTGGTGCACCTGGCGAAGCCGCGGCAGCATCCGTCGATCGAGCTCGGCGACCTGATCCAGGAGGGCGTTCTCGGCCTGATCCGGGCCGTCGAGAAGTTCGATGAGCGCCGCGGATTCCGATTCAGCACCTACGCCGTCTGGTGGATCTACCAGGCGCTGATCCGCACGCTGCAGCGCGACTCCCGCGCGGTCCGGCTCCCGGCCAACCTGTACGACCAGATCCGACACCTGGGGCAGGCGCAGGATCGGCTTCGCACGCTTCTCGGCCGAGAGCCGCGGGAGGCAGAAGTCGCCCAGGACCTCGACCTCCCCGAGCCGATCGTGGCCAAGCTGATGCAGGCGCGAGTGGGGCATACGTCCCTGGACGCTCCGGTGCGCGACGACGGCGAGCTCTCGCTGGCCGACGCCCTCGAGGATGACGACGCAGTCGATCCGGTGACGCTGCTCGACTCCGAAGGCATGCGGGGTGACCTCGGAGAGCTGCTCTCGGGCCTCGGCGAGCGCGACCAGACCATCCTGCGCATGCGCTTCGGGCTGGGCGCCGCCGAACACTGTACCCTGCAGCAGGTGGGGGATGAGTTGGGCTTGTCTCGCGAACGCGTCCGACAGCTGGAGAAGGAAGCCCTGGCCAAGCTCGCGGGTGAGGCCGACGAGCGGGGCCTGCGCGAACTGCTGTGAGCCCCCCCGACCTGCAGCCCACGCAGGCCGGGCAGCGCGCGACCGACCCGAAGCCGACCGTCGCGATCGCGGGGGCCACCGGCTTCGTCGGGAGCGCGTTGTGTCGCGCCCTCGCGCCCCACGCGAACCTGATCGGCCTCACGCGCTCGCCCCGCCTCGACGTCGCGGACGACCCCGTGACGTGGCGCGTCTGCGACCTCTTCTCCCTGCGCGCTCTGGAGCAGGCCCTGGAAGGCGCCGAGGTCGCCATCTACCTGGTGCACTCGATGCTGCCAGCCGCCCGGCTCACCCAGGGGAGCTTCGCCGACCTCGACCTGCTGCTGGCCGACAACTTCGCGCGCGCTGCGCGGCGGGCCGGGGTTCGACAGGTGGTCTACGTGGGCGGCCTGGTTCCCGACACCGAGGCGCTGTCGGAGCACCTGCAGAGCCGCTTCGAGGTGGAGAGTGCGCTGTCGCGCGCGGCCCCGAATTTCACGGCGCTTCGGTGCGGGATCATCCTGGGCCGCGGAAGCTCTTCGCTCTGGATCCTCCAGAACCTCGTGCGGCGGCTCCCCGTGATGGTGCTGCCCCGTTGGACCCACTCTCCCACCCAGCCCATCGCCGTCGACGACCTGGTCCGCGCCGTGCGACGCGTGCTCGACGATCCCGAGGGCCACCGCGGCGCCTACGACATCGGGGGCCCCGAGGTCCTGACCTACCAGGACCTCATGCAGCGGATCGCTGCAGCACTCGGCGTGCGGCGCCTGATGTTTCCGACCGGCGTGTTCTCGCCGGGACTCTCCCGCCTCTGGGTGGGGCTGTTCGGCAGCGCACCGCGCGCCCTGGTTGCGCCCCTGATCGAGAGTCTCCGCCACGAGATGGTGGTCCGGGACAATCCGTTGCAGCGTGCGCTCGCGCCCGAGTCGATCGGACTCGATGAAGCACTCGATCGGGCCCTCGGCTCGGACGAACCCGTGCCTGCACCGCCTTCGAGCATCGACCGTCGCTCCGCCGACCAGCGGACACGCACGGCGGACCGGTCGGTGCGCTCCGTCCAACGTCTCCCGCTTCCGAAGGGCCGCGACGCCGCCTTCGTCGCCCGAGAATACGCGGCCTTCCTCCCGCGCTTCGCGGGCTCGCCCATTCGGGTCGAGTCCGACCCCGACGGCAGCTCACGCATCTTCACGGCCTGGGGCAGCAAGCTGCTGATGGAGCTACGCCATGCACCCGAGCGCAGCACGCCCGACCGCCAGGTCCTCGACGTGGTGGGCGGCGCGCTGGTGCGCCGCGACGGCGGACCGGCTGGACGGCTCGAGTTTCGCGAGGTGGGTGACGGCCGACACGTGCTGGCCGCCGTGCACGACTTTCGCCCCGCCCTCCCCTGGTTCATCTACCAATGGACCCAGGCGCGCACCCATCTGCGGGTGATGTCCGGCTTCGCGCGGCATCTGGCGCGGTGGGATGAGCACGTCCGAGAGCACTCCGCGGCGGGGCGCGCGGCCTAGCTCCGCGACACCGCGGTCAGACGTGGTTGCGGAGCATCAGCTCCTTGGGATGCGGCTCGAGAAACGTCTGTCCCTGCAGCGTATCCACCCGGTGCCGGCGTACGTGGTGGGCGAGAAGCGTGATGGGAACGACCAGCGGCACGAGCCCGCGGCGGTATTCGTGAATGAGCTCGGCCAGCTCGGTTCGCGACTCGTCGTCGATGCGTTGCTTCAGATGCCCGGCGGCGTGCTGCAGCACGTTGGCATTGCGACCTCGCGTCGCGAGCTTCGACAGCCCGGCCATGAACTCCCGTCGGTAGGCGTCGCGGAACTCCGCCCGGGGAACGTCCTTCACCCGCGCCACCCGGCGGCCGAGTGCGCGATAGGCCTCGGTCGAGTGCGCCATGATCTGCAGCTTGTGCGCCGCGTGGAACGAGACGACGTCGCCCCGGGTCCAACGCGGAGAGAACAGGGCACCCAGGCGCTGGAACGCGAAGACACGCTCGATGAAGTTCTCGCGCAGCCGCGCATCGCGGAGCCGACCCTCCTCCTCGACCGGCAGTTCCGGAAAGGCCGTCTGGAGCGCCTGGGCAAAGAGCCCGACGCCGTCACGGGTGGGCATGCCCTGCTCGGAGTAGACCTTGACCCGCGCCATCCCGCAGGAGGGCGAGTCCTTCTTGAGCACGAAGCCCACGAGCCCCTCGCCGGCCAGCGCGCGGACGCGCCGAGCCCCGGCCCGCTCGAGGGCCCGCGTGTGGTCACGCCCCGACTTCGGCTCGCGAACGCGCACGCCGTCGCCTTCGCGAATCAGGCGCATGGAGGGGCGTGGCACGCCCAGCCCCGCTTCGAGCTCGGGGCAGACCGGGAGCCACTCCACGAAGGGCTCGAGCAACGTCAGCAGCTGAGCGTCGCGTTTGTGGCCGCCGTCGTAGCGAACCTGGTTGCCCAGCAGGCACGATGAAACCCCGATTCGGAGCGGGCCGTCCCCAGCCGCACGACGCGTGCTGCCCGTGTTCGCACGTCGCGGGCTGCCCGTGTTCGCGACCATCAGGAGCGCTCCTTGGCTTGCTGACGCACCCGCTCGAAGCGCGCGAGCGTGCTGGTGCGCGCGGCGGCGTGGTCGACGATCGGGGCGGGATAGTCGGCAGGCGGTCGATCGGCCAGCGACGGCTCGTGAACGTGGCGATCGCCGACCGAAGCCAGCTCGGGCACGTGGCGGCGGATGTAGTGGCCGCCCGGGTCGAAGCGTCTGGCCTGGAGCGTCGGGTGGAAGATCCGGAACCAGGGCTGCGCGTCGGTGCCCGTGGACGCTCCCCACTGCCAGTTGCCATTGTTGGAGGCCGGGTCGCCATCGACCAGGTGCTCGAAGAAGAACTGCTGGCCCAGGCGCCAGTCGATGCCCAGGTCCTTGGTCAGGAAGCTCGCGACGATCATGCGTACCCGGTTGTGCATCCATCCGGTGGTGACGAGCTGGCGCATGCCCGCGTCGACGATCGGATAGCCGGTGCGCCCCTCGCACCAGGCTGCGAAACCCTCGGGGTCTTCGACCCACGCCAGGGCATCGTACTCGCTGCGGTGGTTCTCGCGCAGCACCCTTGGGTGCTCTTCGAGCAGCGCCGCGTAGAATTCGCGCCAGATCAGCTCGTCGAGCCACTTGCGAACCCCCGCGCCCGCGGCCGGGTCCGCCGCCGCGGCCTCGAGGCCCGCGGCGAAGCACTGTCTCGGCGAGATCACCCCGAAACGCAGGTAGGGCGACAGCCGCGACGTGCCGTCCACTGCGGGAACGTCGCGGTCCGTCGCGTAGCGGCGCACCGGGCCGTCGAGAAACGCCGCAAGTCGGCGCGAAGCCGCCGCCTCGCCACCCGTGGGCGTGTCCACCCCGCCCGTGGGCGGCTCGGGAATCGGCTCCTGGGCGACACCGGGGATGGGCGCGGGCAGTCGCGGCATCCGCACGGGCAGCGCCGGATCCTCGTCGAAGCGTCGCCACCAGGACTTCTTGTAGGGGGTGTAGACCGAGTAGCCGCCGCCGGTCCCGGTACGAATGTCGGCAGCCCTTCGAATCACGTGATCGTTCCGCACGATCACCTGCCCGCCCGAGCGTTCGATCGCGCGGGTCACTGCGGCGTCGCGCCGCGTTCCGAATGGGGTGGTCGACGCCCCGAACGAGACGTGGGTCGCGCCGGTCTCGTGAAGGAGACGGGGGATTTCCTTCTCGGGCTCGCCAGTCCGCACGATCAGCGGATGGCCACGCTGCTCGAGATCGCGCGCGAGACGCACGAGGCAGTCGTGCAGAAAGCGCGCGCGGTTCTTGGACCCGCCCGCGATGCGTGGGTCGATCACATAGACGGGCGCCCACTGCGAGACGAGCCCGGCGAGCGCCGCCAGAGCGGTGTTGTCGCGCAGGCGAAGGTCGTGTCGGAACCAATGGATCCCGCGCATCGACGATCAGGACACCGACGTCGCGACGCGCGCGATGCCATCGAAGTCGGGCAGGTCGGCCGCGTGCCGGAACTCGTGGGACCAGAGCACCTGCTTGCCACGAGTGAGGAAGGCCCCCGGCATGCGCCAGATGTCGCCGGAGCGCTCGCCGTTCTCGTGACCCTTCTGCCTGGCGCGGCTGCGCGCCCGCCAGACCGAGGGCCCGAGCGCCTTCACCAGTCCGGCTCGACCTACGCCGAACGCATCGTAGAAGAAGGCCTCGGGGTCGGAGACCGCGCGAAGCTGGGGGCCGTAGCGGCGGAGGAACGCCCGACCTTCGGCGACCCGCCCTTGGAAGAAGAACAGCGGCTCGGGAAACGAGGCGTCCGCTTCGGTGCGCGCCTGGATGTCGGCCAGCGTCTCGCGGCAGAAGATGCAACCAAAGTGGCGCAAGAAGACCAAGAGCTTCAGATCGTCGCCGAGCTGGTCGCGAAGCGTGCCCGGAACGACGTTCACGCCGGCCACGCGCCGGTCCAGGCAGTCGGCCGGGATCAGGCCGCCCTCCTTGATCGGTTCCGTCACGGCTGCTCGTCCCGGCGCGTCATGAGCACGTGCGTGACCCACCACTCGCGACCGCGCCGAAATGCGAACAACTCGGCGCAGGCGAGAAAGAAGAGCCGCCACCGGACGAACCACGTCTCGGCCGAGTCCGCGCCGTACACCTGGGCCAGGGTGGGCAACAGCGTCTCGCGCTGCGCGTCCATCCGCGCGAGCCAGGCTTCGCACGTCTGCCGGTAGTGGGTGCCCAGCACGCGCCAGTGGTCCTCGACGGCCAGATGCCGCTGGTGATGGAGCAGCAGGTCGTCCGAAGGCATGATGCCACCACTGAAGAAGTGTCGCGCCATCCAGTCGTCTTCGCCCGCGTCCTCGTAGGGATAAGCCGCTTCCCGGTGGGCGAAGTGGTGCACGAACAGCTTTCCGCCGGGCACGAGCCAGTGGTGGATGCGCTCGAGCAGCAGGCCGTGGTTGCGTACGTGCTCGAACATCTCGACGGAAACCACGCGATCGAAGCGTCGGTCTGCTTCGAAGCGGTTCACGTCACGGGTCAGCACCTCGACGTTGTCGAGGCCGCGCGTAGCGGCCCGGCCGGCGATGTACTCACGCTGGCTCTTCGAGTTCGACACGGCAAGGATGGGACTCGCCGGAAAGCGCTCGGCCGCCCACAGGGCGAACGACCCCCAGCCGCAGCCGAGGTCGAGCACGGCCATGCCGTCCTCGATCTGGGCGCGCTCGGCGGTGAGCGCGAGCATGGCCTCCTCGGCGGAGGCCAGGTCGCGCACGCCCGGGGCGAACAGGCTGCAGCTGTACTTGAGGCGGGGGCCGAGGACCGTCTCGAAGAAGCGTGCGGCGACCTCGTAGTGCTGATCGTTGGCGCGGTCGGGCGATTCGGCCACGGGCCCTGCAGCGAGACGCCTGAAGAACGCCTGGTTGGCCGCGCGCAAACGAACCGGGTCGGAGGGCACCGAAGCGGCCAGCCGCCGGCGGAGCATGTGCCGGATTCCGGCGCGGACGATCGGGTCGGGGATGCGTCCGGTCTCGGCGAGTTCGATCGCCTTCATGCGGGGGTAGCTCCTTGCTGCGGATGGAAGGGTCGCAACTCGACCCGTATTGTCAAGATTTTATATGTACAGAAAGCCGTTGCGCGTTTGCTTCTTGATTCAAAAGACCAGTTTTTTTGGGTCTTTATCGAGGATCTTGCGGATCCCGAGAACTGTACGGATGCGACCTGGTCATGGGAATTTTCGAGATCCTGTATAGACTTGGCCCCATGGGAGACGCGCCCAAGGACTTTCCCGGCACCTTTCCTCTCCGTGTGGCCTCGCGCCTGACGGGCCTTTCGCCGGAGTTGCTCCGGGCCTGGGAGCGACGCTACGGCATCGTCGAACCGGTCCGCACGCCGGGCGGCACGCGACGCTACAGCGCCGAGGACGTGGAACGGCTCCAGCTCGCGAAGGCCGCGGTGGATGCGGGACACCGCATCGGCCAGCTCGCCGGGCTTTCGGCCGAAGAGCTCCGCGCCCGGGCCACTCCTGCGATGCCGGAAGAGCGCGCCGAGTTGCAGCCGATCCTCGCCGAGTTCGAGCGCATGGATGCCGCGGCCGCGGGACGGCTGCTGTCGCAACGACTGCTCGCCCTCGGACCCGTGGCGTTCGCGCGGCAGGTCGCACTGCCACTCTCGCGAGAGATCGGCGATCGATGGGCCGCCCAGCAGCTATCCGTGTCGGTCGAACACCTGGCGACGGGCGTGCTGCGTTCGATGCTGGGCGCGGCCCTGCAGCCGACGGCCGTATCGGAACTCGGACCGCGGATCGTGTTCGCGACACCGAGTGGCGAGTCTCACGAGATCGGGCTCCAGGCGGCCGCGCTGACGGCGCTCGGCGCGGGCGCGTGCCCCGTCTACCTCGGTGCCGACCTGCCCGTGGACGACATCGCCGCCAGTACGAGGTCGGTGGGCGCCCCTGCGGTCGCCATGAGCCTGGTGGCGATCGCGCCGTCCCGCGCCGCGAAGGCCGTCGAGGAGCTGCTCGACGCCCTGCCCGCCAACGTTCACCTCTGGCTGGGTGGAGCCGCCGCGCAGGGCGCCTGCCCCGCCGACGACGATCGCGTGCGCGTCATCGAGGACCTCGAGGCGTTCGAGTCTCAGGTCATGCTGCTTTGCGCCGAGCCGCGCGCCCCGGAAGCCGGCTAGCCAGCGGCCTCGAGACCGGGGATCCGCGTGCTCGGGCGCTCGCGAAACTCGGCATACCAGCGCGCGAGGTGGTCGAAGCCTTCGGTCGGATCGAACTCGCCCAGCTGCGCGAACTGGAAGCCTGCGAACAGCGTGCAGTCCGCGATCGTCGGCCTGGCCCCGGCGACGAACGGCTGCCCGGCCAGCTCGGCGTCGAACAAGGCGAGCGGCTTGGGCAGTTCCGCCCGCATCTGCTCGGCCACCTCGGGAATACCGCGCACGCCGGGCAGGGGCGACTTGCGGTTGTGCACGTAGCGGGCGATTCGCCCGAGGACCGAGAGGTCGGCGATGCGCTCGAGACGTCGGGTCCTCGCGCGCTCGAGCGGCGTCGTCCCGATCATGGGCGGGTCGGGGTGCAGTTCTTCGAAGTACTCGATGATGGCGAGCGACTCGCTCAGCCGGGTACCGTCGTCGAGCTCGAGCACCGGAAGTCCCCCGAGGGGGTTGATCGTCAGGAACGGCTCTTTCCGCTGCTCTCCATGAACGAGGTTCACCGTCTCGAAGGGCACGTCGAGACCTTTCTCGCCCAGGTACACGCGCAGCTTCCTGGGGTTGGGGGCAAACGGGAAGTCGTAGATCTTCATGGCTTGTTTTGTATAGAATTTTTCTCTACAAATCCAATCGCGGTCTGCCGATGATACCGGGAGGACCCGAAATGGAGATCTCGCGATGCGCATGATCCTGCTGGCCTGCCTGCTCGCCTGGGCCCCGGCACTGCCGGCCGCGGCCGACGACCTCGCCCGCGGCGACGCCGCCTACGCCGAGCGCGCGCTCGAACTCGAGGGGCGACTCGCCGCCCCCGAACGCATCGCCGAGGCCATTGCTGCCTACGACGCGGCGCTGGCCGCCGATCCCTCGCTTCAGGCCCAATGGCGGCTGCTCCGTGCGCTGTACTACAAGGGCGACTTCGCGGCCGTGGACGAAGACACGGCCCGCCGCGCCTTCGACCGCGGCCGGGACGCATCCGAGCGCGCCGTGCGCCGGGTCACCGAACTGCTTGGGGACGAGGTGCACCGCCTGGCTCCCGACGCGGCGCGCCCGGCCCTCGCCGCGGCCGGGCTGCCCATCGAGGACGTCGCGCGCGTCTACTTCTGGGCTTCCATCCACTGGGCGGCCTGGAGCCGCGACGCCGGGCTCCTACGCGCGGCCAAGGACGGCGCGGCCAATCGCATCCGTGACTACGCCGAGGTCGCGGCGGCCCTGGAGCCCACGTACTACCGCGGCGGCGCCTACCGCATGCTCTCGCGGCTGCACGCGGTGCTGCCCCGGGTGCCCTTCCTCTCGGGCTGGGTCGATCGTGACCGCGCGGTGCCGGACGCCGAACGCGCCCTCGAGATTGCTCCGGCCGACTCGGGCAACCGCTTCCTGCTGGCGTTGACCCTGCTCGAACTCGCACCGGACCGCCGTGCCGAGGCGCGCACGCTACTGCGGCAGGTCGCCGAGACCCCGCCGCGCCCCGAACTCATGGCAGAAGACCTCGCGGTTCGCGAGGCCGCGCAGACCCGGCTGGCAGAACTCTCGACCCCCTGATCGAGAGCGCGCGCCGCCGATCCGAGCACGGCCCAAGCCCCAAGGAGCCCCTGAGCTAGTCTGCCTCGTCGGGAGCCCGCCATGGCACTGACGCGACGACAGCTGGTGAAGTGGGGCATCGGCCTCGGCGGCGTGGCCGCCGTCGGAGGCATCGGCCGAGCGCTGCTGATCCCTCCGGCGCCCAGCCCAGAGATCCTGCCCCCGCAGGAGCTCGCCGTTCGGCTGGTCGAGCTGCTGGACGCCGAAGAACGCGCGGCGGCCGTGTTCGACTACGAGCACCCCTTCCGGCAATTCCACAACCGCGGCGTCGATACGGGCGGTGCCTGGTCGATCACCCTGTCACGCGCGGCACGACAGGTACTCGTCGACCTCGTCCACGCGGGGCTCTCCGAAGGCGGCCGCAACCGCGTCCTGGAGCAGTTCTACCTCGACCTTCCGGGCATCCACGCGACCCGCGTCGCGATCCTCGGCGACCCCCGCAACCCGCCGTACCAGGTGCTGGTGACGGGACCCCATCTGAACCTTCGCATCGGCGGACGCAACCGCGAAGGCGTGGCCTTCGGCGGGCCCCAGGTCTACGGCGACCAGCGGGGCGACGGGAAGCCGGGCCTGCCGGGCAGCGCCTATCGCAACCAGCTCGAACTGGGCCAGCGTCTGGTGGCGAGTCTCTCGCCTGCCGAGCGCGCCGCCGCGCGCCATCCGAAGGCGCCGGTCCAGACCGCCATCGAGGTGCAGGGTGCCGCGGGCCGTTTCGACGGGGTCGCGCTGGCCGACCTCGACCGTGCGAAGCGCGACGCCGCGCGCGACATGGTCGCCGCGATCCTCGAGAGCTACCCCGAAGAGGACGCCGCATACGCGTGGACGTGTCTCGAGAGCAATGGCGGCATCGAGGCGCTGCACCTGGCCGACTACGCAGAGGATCACCAGCAGAGCCGCAACGTGGGAGACGGCCCGTCGCAGATCATCCGTCTCGAGGGCCCGGCTGCCGTGTTCCACTACCGCGGCGAGCCCCACCTGCATGCGTTCGTGAACGTCGCCATGGACGGCGAGCGACCGATGAGCGTGGGCGACGTGGTGGCCGAGAGCCCCGCACGCCTCGAGCGCGATGGCGTGCGCGCGCTGTTCGAGACGATCCTGCGAGAGACGACCGGGGCCGACGCGGCCTACTACCACCCGGAGTCGGTCGCCGGGCCCCTTCGCGCGGGGACGCTGCGCACGGGCGACCTCTACAACCTGGAGAGCTGGCGCGAGCACGTGACGGTGGTCGAAGTCACCGGCGAGAGCCTGCGCCCGGCCTTGGCCCAGGCGTTCGAGGACCAGGGCATCACACCCCGCACCGGCAGCCGCTATCGCGTGGCCACCACCAGCTACATCGCCGGCAACCTCGCCGACGAGGTCCTCGGCGACGTCGACGCCGAGCCCGAGGGCGAGATGCTGCGCGACGTCGCCATCGCCTACCTGAGCGAGCGGGGCTTTCCCGGCGCGCCCAAGGCAGGCTGATCCGCACCGACCCGCGCGGCGTCGCCCCGAAGCAGGTACGCCGCGCTCTTGCTCAGCGCCCGCGGTCGCCTTGGTATCGGTAGACGCGTCGCTGGCCGCGAGGCTCGAACCCGTAGAGGATGGCGACCTCTTCGAAGCGACCGCTGCGTTCGACGAATTCGACCAGCTCGGGGACACGCCGGTCCGCCAACGCAGGACGTCCCGAGTTCACGTAGAGCGGCAGGCCATCGGCCTCGGCCCGCGCGATCAGCGCCTCGAGCGCCGCAACACGCTCGATGAAGACGAACCGCGGATCGTAGTAGGTGGGGCCGCGGGAGATCGCTGCGGTCAGCACACGGGCCTGGCCGGGTGCGTGCGGATCGAGGTCGGGCCGGGTGAGCAACACCGACTCGCGCATGGGCTGGAGCGAGCCCGCGCGAAGGGCCACCCGGGCCGGCTGGGTGACCCAGGCGAACGCGAGCAACCATCCCGTCATCCCGGCCGCCGCCACGACCCAGCCGGTGCGGCCCGGAAGCCGTGCTCCGAGCGACCCCAGCCCGGTCGCGATCAGCGCGGCGATACCCGGGAGTACGTGGATGAGGAACCACGGATTCAGGGCGAGGCCGCGGGCCTGCGCGTAGACCAGCAGCGCCGGGCCCGGCAGCAGCAGGGGAAGCGCGAACCAGGCGCGCACGCCACCCCCGGACACGAGCCGAAGGACGCCCGTGACGAGGGCGAGGGCGGAGACGACCGCGAGCCCCCAGAAGAGCGTGGGTGAACCGGCCGCGAGATCGGCGGCCTCCAAATAGTGCTCGGTCTCGGGGCCCCACCGGACCGCCGCGAGGAAGTGACCGCCCAGGTTCGCGAACCAGCCCCCGCCGCCAGCCCCCGTCTCGTGATCGCGAAACTGGGCGAGCTGCACGAGGTTGCCGGCCATCAGCTGCAGGAAGAGCAGCCAGCCCATGGCCGTCGCGACGAACCAGCGCATCCACGGCTCGCGACGCCGGGGCCCCCGCTCCCCCGACGAACCGACCCAGAGCCCCCCGAGCGCCGCGGCGTTCGCGAACACCAGGAAGAACCCGATCGGGGGCCAGGTCCAGAGCATCCAGAACTGGGCCAGGCCGTAGAGCAGCCAACGCGGCCAGCTCCCACGGGCCAACGCGCGAGAGAGCAGCCACAACGAGAGCGGGCACAGCAGCAGGAGCAGCGCGTAGCCTCGCGCCTCGCTCGCATAGCGAAGGAACCACGGGTGTAGCGCCAGGGCCCAGGCTGCAAGCACGCCGGCGCCCGGAAGACCGAGCCGCCGCAGCAGTAGCGCCACGGCCGCGACGGCCCCGAGGCCGGCCAGGAAGGCCGGCATGCGGACGGCGGTCTCGCTCACGAAGCGCGTGTCCGGCTGCGCGACCGATCGCCAGGCGGCCAGGCTGAGCCGCGCCGGAACGCTGTAGCCCACATGGTTGCTCGGTCGGCGGTAGTAGAAGAACGTCTCGTGCCAGAGCACCTCGTCGAAGACGATCTCTCCGTCGCGGGCGGGCACGTAGGCGCCGTCGATGCCCTTGCGGACGGTCCACTCCTCGTCACCCCACAGGCTGTGATCGAGCCGCGGCGCGGCGAGCACGGCGGCCGCCAGCATCGCCGCCAGCACGAGCAGCGCGAAGCCCGCGCGCCCCGGAGGCCCCGTGCGGCCGGTCTCGGCCGGGTCCGCCGACGGCGGGCGGCCGAGTTCGCCCAGCCACAGCCGACGTGTGGCCAGGAGCACGGCGACGACCCCGGTGTTCAGGAGCGCAGCCCACCAGCACCAGGTCGCGGCGTAGTCGACGGGCCGGATGGCGCGGTCGCGCTCGATCGCTCGGGCGACGCCGTCGTTCCAGGGGTCCGGGCCGAGCAGCAGGTAGCCAACGCCCAGCGCAAGCAAGCAGCAGAGCGCGATGGCGACGCGTCGTTCCACGGCGGCGGCAGCCTATCCCACGACCTCCTGGGCGATCAAGCGCGGCCCCCCTTCGAACCCCGCTGCGGCCGAGGACGGACTACCGGGCCCGAGCCTGGTTTGCGATCCGCGCGCCGTGAGCGGCGAGCCGCCTCAGACCTCGGGCCCGCGTGCCCGCCTTGCCCGGGCACGGTCCACGGACCCCGCGCGTTTCCGTGTACTCGTAGGGGGCGGCGTGCTGCTCGCGCGGCTCGCCGCGCGGCTCGTGTTCGACGACAACCCCTTCACCGGCGGCATCGCCGCGCGCGAGGCGAGCGGACGTCCGATCGAGCCGCGCCACTGGGCCGAGACCTGGGGCTGGTGGGCGGCGCTTGCGAACCTGGCGCGGGTCGCGGCCCTGCTCTGGACGTCGCGGTGGTGGCTGAAGCCCGATCCGGCCCAGCCCGGCCTCACGGTGAAGAGCCCGGAGCTGCACGCCATCGTGGCCGAGGGGCCCGTCTTCGAGGTGCTGGAGACCCTCTGGGGCTCCGACCCCCGGGGTGCCCGGCGGGCCTATCGCTGCCTGGGCGGCTCGAACGAATAGTGGGTTTTTCTTCCCCATCCGGGCTCGAGGGTGGTAGTGTCACTTTCGCTGCCACTTGTTGCTCTTGGGAAGGAAACCATGTCGAATACGATCCTCCGCTCGCTACTCGCCCTCGTCGCCCTGGTCCTGCTCGCCGTCCCGGCGCTGGGCGCCAGCCTCAACCCCAACCTCGAGGTGCGGCAGACCAACGCGATCTCCCCCCCGTTCTCTCGCTACGTCTACATCTGCCTGATCTGCACCGAGGCACAGCATCTCGCCATTCCGGACCCGCCCTTCGGCGACCCGGCCTGGGAGCGGGCCCGTCCCAAGGTCCAGATGTTCGACGGCGGATCGGCCGTGCTCCCGACTCCGCCCCCGGGCGTGGCCCCGTCTCTCGACCTCGTGCCCGGCATCCCGGGCGACGACTACGTCTACGTCGCCCAGGTGCTCTCGGCCTCGGTCCTCGGCTTCGATCCGGGCTCCGGCGAGTTCACGGTGGTCGCCCAGGTCCAGCGAAGCACCCAGCTCAAATACCTGGCCGGTTCGGTCGTGCACCAACTCACGAACCCCAGCGGCGACACCTTCATCCTGTTCACCTTCGCCAGCGACCTGCTGGGCACCTACGACGTCCTCGCTGAAGGCGGTCTCGCCAGCTACACGCCGATCCCGGCCGGCTGGACCTACTCGAGCCAGACCCTGACCAGCAACCTCAAGTTCTACTCCGGTGGACAGGCCACGGTCTTGGCGACGACCAGCTCCGCATCGTGGCAGCTGTTGCAGAACGTCCCCGAGCCGGGCCTCGCGGTGCTGTTCGGCGCAGCGGGTCTCGGCCTCGCCGTGGCCCGACGCCGCCGCTAGCCGATCTGCGTGGGGCGGCGTGCGCGCCGCCCCACGTTCGGCGCACGCGGCCGGCGACCGGTGTCTCTAGACTCCCGGTATGCACCTCGTGCTCGTCGCGCCGGAGATCCCCCAGAATACCGGCTGCGCCGCGCGGCTCGCGGCGGCGACGGCCACGCCTCTGCATCTGGTGGAGCCGCTTGGCTTCTCCCTCGACAGCAAGCACCTGCGAAGGGCCGGGCTCGACTACTGGCCCGACGTGGACATGACCGTGCACGCCGACTGGGAGACCCTCGTCGCTCATCTCGGGCGAGAGGGACCGCCGGAGCCCCGGCTGCGGCTGTTCACCGCGCGGGGCGGTGCATCGCTGTTCGACGCCCCGTTCGCGGGCGACGAGGTGCTGGTGTTCGGCAGCGAGTCGCGGGGGCTCCCGCCCGAGCTGCTGGAACGCTTCGCCGACCAGCGCCTGCGCGTTCCGATCCTACCGGCGGTGCGCAGCCTGAACCTGGCCAACGTGGCCTGCCTGGGCCTGTTCACCGCCCTCGAACGCTGCGGCAAGCTGCCCGGCGCGGGGGCCTCGGACTAGGACTCGCGAGGGTCTCGGGTGCAGGCGTCAGGCGAGGCGGACCAGGCGCCGTCGACCGATCCCCTTGAGGTCGAACTCGCCGCGGTCCTCGAACGAAAAGCCGGACCCTTCCACCAGGCCCTGGACGACCGTCGTGGTGAGCGTTTCGGACGGTTCGGCTTCGGCGATCACCCGTGCGGCGTGGTTCACGCAGAGCCCGACCAGGCGCCCGTCGACCTCGTAGACCTCGCCGGCGTGGACGGCAGCGCGGATCTGCACGCCTTCGGCCTGCGCGCTCTCGTGCAGGGCGTGGGCAGCGCGCAGCGCCTGCCCGGGCGCCGAGAACTCGGACATGTCGCCGTCGCCCTGGGTGTCGACGACCCGGCCGCCGAACTGCTCGACCACCCGCTGCGTGTTCGCCTGATGCAGGTCGAGCGCATCGCGCCAGGCGCGGTCGCCGCGCTCTCGCTGCAGATCGGTCGAACCCACGATGTCGGTGAACAACAAGGCGGCGATGCGCCGGTCCGCCGTGTGCTGCACGTGTCCCGTGAGGAACTCCTCGACCGCGACGAGCATCTCCGGAACCAGCGCATCGTCCATGTTGGGCATGTGCGCGCTTCCATCGAGTTCGACGAACCGGGCGCCCGGGATGTGGTCGGCGAGGTAGCGCCCGTGCGAGACGGGGTGATGCTGATCTCCTCGGGCATGCAGGACGAGGGTCGGGACCCGGATCTCGGGCAGGAGCGAGCGCAGATCGAGACCCACCACGCCGGCCCAAAGCGCTCGGCACGAGGAAGGCGTAACGGTCATCTGCAGAACGCCTGCGAGTCGCTCCTGGACGCTCTCCGGGAACGACGGGAAGAGCGCCCGAATGAAGCTCACGGTGAAGCCCGAGAAGTCGCTTTCAGCGGCCTCGAAGAAGGCCTCCCAGCTGCGGATGGGGTGATCGGGGCCGAACGGCGTCATGGCATTGTCGGGCCCCATCGGCCGAGCCGGGTCGGCGGCGTCGCAGCAAACGCCCTGTGCAAGCACCAGGTGACTGACCCGCTCGGGGTATCGGTGGGCGTACAGCAGCGCCACGGCCGCGCCCTGGGAGAGACCGTAGACGGCCACGCGTTCCGCACCGACGGCAGCACGGATCGTGTCCACGTCCGGAACCTGTGCCTCGATGGTCGGCGGGATGTCCCCGTGCTCGGACATGCCCGTCGCGCGTTTGTCGAACCGTGTGAGGCGGCAGAAACGGGAGAGACCCTCGATGTATCGTGCGGTAGGTGCGAAGTCCATGGCGCCGGTGAGCCCCGCCGCAGCGCCCGGCACGTAGACGAGATCGAGATCGGCGTCGCCGGTGACCTGGTAGGCGAGCGATACGTCACCGGACTTGGCGTAGCGCGTCTGGAGCACGGTGGGCATCTTCAGATGAATGCGGGGTTCGCGCAACCCGCGCCAGGAGCTCCGGCTCAGCGCGTCGCGCGCTCGGCCTGGTAGGCCTGGAGCCGCGCAATGAAGTCCGGCGTGTCCTTGCTGGCGTGTTCGATCTCGCGAAACGTCTGGATGTCCATCCCTTCGACCAGCTTCAGCGGGTCACCGATCTCGATGCCGATCACCGTGAAGTTGCCCGTGCCCTTGCCCTGCAAGGCGTAGCCCTCGGGCACTTCGAAGCTCGGCTTGTCCGTGCGGCCGATTCCGCGCAGGGCGCCCTCGAAGGTGGGGGCCTGGGCCACGCGCGCGCCGAGCTTTGCCTCGGCCGGGGCCACGCCGGCCCACTTGCAGATCGTGGCCAGGAACGAGGTGTGGTCGAAGTCGGCGCTCTCGTCGTCCGTGGCCCGGAAGACCATGCCCTTGTCCACGTAGGGCGAGATCAGCAGTGTCGGCACGCGAGGACCCATGCGCTCGAACAGGAAGCCGGACTTTCCCTCGTAGGCGTCGGGCTGCACCGTGGGCGGCGGAGGTACGTGGTCCCAGGTGCCGCCGTGCTCGTCGAACGTGACGATGAAGAGCATGTTCGGCCACTGCGGGCTCTCGAGCATGCGTGCGAACAAGTCGTTCAAGGCGGCCTCGCCGGGACCGATCCAAGCCGGCGGGTGGTAGTCGTTGCCCTGGAGAAATCCGGCATCCGTGCCGCCGCCCCAGAACGGTTCGAGGTAGCAGAGCTCGGGCAGCTTGCCCTCGTCGAGCTGGGTGAGGAAGGTCTGGTAATCACCCACCTGACCGCCCTCGGCCTTCGCAATCTGGGGAAAGACGTCGTACGTGTAACAGGTCTTGCCGGGGTCTCCGGCACCCAGGCCCTTGTACTGCCAGTAGATCCCCCAGCTGCGCTTGCCGGAGATCGCGTTGAAGATGGTGTTGGCGACGAACTTGCGGCCCTTCGGGTCGCTGGCATTGGGGTCACCGTTGTCCTCCGCGCCGAGCGACGTGCCGCACACCGAGAAGGCACGGTTCGGGTCGGTCTCGCTGGGCACGCTCGAGAACCAGCGGTCGGACACCGCGTAGTTCTCGGCGAGCCCATAGAGCACCGGGAGCTGGTCGCGGGTGTACGCGCCCATCACGTCCTGCAGGTGACTGCGGTCCAGCAGGTACTGGAAGTCGTAGACGAAGCCCTCCATGCAGGGCTTCTTCTTCCAGTCGTAGTGCTCGGGCGGCCCGTCGTGGTTGCCGTACATCTGAACGCGAACGTGCTCGAACCACTCGTAGGGGTTCCAGTGGGGCACACGCAGGTCGCGCGTGCCGGCGGCCGCACCCACCTGACGGTCCTTGTAGCCGTTGGTGGCCCCCGGCGGGATGCCTTCGAAGGTGAGAGAGCTCGTGGGTGGGTGCGCACTGCCCGCGCCATCGGGGTGCAGCCAGCCGAGCATGGTGTCGAGCGACCGGTTCTCCAGCGTGAGCCAGACGATCGTCTCGATCTGGGGCATGGGATTCTCGAACGGCATCGACTTCTCCCCACCCCCCGGTGGTGCGGCTGGAGCCACGCCTACGGCGTGTACCAGATGGGCGACGTGTACGCGCGCTCCTGGGTGGAGACGGGTGCGCCTTCGGGGATCTCGACGCCGAACCGGTAGGCATCGTAGGTGGACCAGCGGGGCGTCGGGATCTCGATCACGCGCGCGTAGTAGAACGCGGACTTCGCGGCGTCGAAATCGGGGTCGGTCCAGACCGTGCCGAGTTCGGGCGCCCCGATGGTGTTCGTGTAGCTGGCCGTCTCGGCGTTCACGGTGTTGCCCACGGGCGGAAGCTTGCCATCCGCACCGGGCTTGCGATCGCCGGCCCACACCACGTCGTACACCTTTTCCTGGGTGGTCCCGTCGGCCTCGAGCCAGCCCTTCACGATCTGGATGCGGTCGAGGTTGCCGCCGATCGGGTCGCGCAGCGCATACACCATGAAGCGCGGCGCGCCGCTCCCGGCCCGCGCCGGCAGGTCGCCGCCCATCGGGACGCCCTTCTTGTAGCCGGCGAGTGCCGGCGTACGGCTCTCGAGGTCGGCCGAGGTGTACTCCCAGCCTCCGAACAGGCGCACCGCCATGCGGCTGCCGGTGGTGGCGTAGGTCTCCTTGCGCTTCATGGCGTCGAAGATCGCGGCGCGGGTGTTCTCGGGTGCCCAGACCGCCGCCAGGCCCGACGCGGCGAGCTGCCAGCCCGCGATCGTGCCCTTCTCGGTCTCGAACATCGCGTGCTCCATGCGATCGGGCTTGGGCTCGTAGCCGGTGTGCTTGCCGAAGAAGTTGTCCTCCTGGGCGGTGGCCAGGGCGGTGTGGCTGTCGGTGGAACCGATCTGCCCGAACTTGTACGGATTGGTACCGAGCCGCGCCTCGAGGGCGAGGCCGCGCTTGAGCGCCTCACGGGCGTACTCGCCCGGCAGCATGTCGTCGGTCTTGGCTTCCGAGACGTCGAGGTTGCCCACGTCCCAGGTCTCGTAGTCGGCGAACTCGTCATCGGGAGAGAGCAGCGGGTGGGTCTCGCCGTCGCCCTTGATCTGGGTGGTCTCGTAGAGGGGCTCCCAGCGCGCGCGCGACGTCACGTACGCCTCGTCCAGCGTGCGGCCGTTCCACTGCGCGTCGATGGGGAACATGATGCCGTTGCTCAGGTTGCCGTTGTGCGCGATGGCGAGGACGTCGCCGCCGGTCTTGTTCTCGTAGCCGTCGAGCCACTTCCACAGGTCGCGGGGGTCGGGGCTGCCCAGCGGCGGCGTGGTCGTGTAGGCCACCATCTGGCCGGCCTTGTCGGCACCGTCCCGGTAGACGACCACGCGGTGCATGTTTCCGCCGCGGATGAGCGAGGTCCACTCGTAGCCGATGAATGCCGTGAACAGGCCCGGCGCGTCGTACTTCTCGGCGGTGTCGATGGTCTGCTGCCAGGCGGACTTGTACTTGGCCGTGTCGGGTCCGTACATCGCGTCGGGCGGAATCTTGCCCTGGGAGAAGAGCCCGATCAGTTCGAGGGCCACGGCCACGCCCTCGCCTGCCTGCATCCGGTCGTACCAGCCCTTGAACATCGGGTTGGCCAGCAAGCCCGGGTCCCCGGCCACGAGGTCGGGGAACCACCCCATGTTGTCGGAGTGATCCGACACCACCAGGTAGTCGAGCGGCCGTGAGAGACGCACGGGGGTCCCGGAAGAAGCCACCACCTCCTCACCCCGGGCGAACCGGTAGGCATCCTCGATGCCGAGGCGGTTGCCGAACAGGCCGGCGTCCATGGACATCATGGTGTGGAGGTGGGTGTCTCCCCACAGTAGCCGCGTCGGCCGCTCGCCGTCCGGGACCTCGCCGCTCGCGTACGGCGAGTAGGACGTGCCCTCGTAGTCGTCCGACAGCACCTCCGCATTGCTCGGCGGCGGAATCTGGGCGAATGCGGCCACGGGCATGAGCAGGAGTGCGGCGGCGACAAGCGTGCGGACCATGGTCCCTCCAGACGAAACCCCACGCTATCAGGGCCCCTCGCCGTCGGCCACGGGCATCGGGGCGTCGCCTACGCGACGCTGATGCCATGCTGCGACCTCGCGCTCGCGTTCGGCTCGTGGGAGCCCTGATCGCCGTCGCGTGTGCTGCCTGCGGAGTCGACGACCCGACCCTGCAGCCACGCGACGACCCGCGATTTTCAGCTCCGCCGCCCGACCTGCCCGACCGGGGGCACGTGGCTACGCGGCAGGTGTTCTTCGGCGACCTCCACATCCACACCAGTCTGTCGTACGACGCCTATACCTTCGGCGTCCGCGCGCTGCCCGACGATGCCTACGTCTACGCCAAGGGCGGCACCATCTCGCACGGCGTGGGCTACCCGATCCGCGCCTCGCGCCCCCTCGACTTCGCCGCGGTGACCGACCACGCCGAGTACCTGGGCGCCGCGCGCTGGCTGGACGAGCAGGAGGGACCCGACCGCGGGCCCACGCTGCGTCAGGTGCTCGACACGGGCAGCCGGCTGCGGATCACCTGGAACTTCATCGAGAAGGCGCTCTTCCAGATGGCGAGCGGCGACATTCGCGACGCCTCGTTCCGCCAGACGGGCGAAGAGGTCGCGACCCGCGCCTGGCGCGAGATCCAGGATGCGGCCGCGCGGCACGACGAACCGGGGCGCTTCACCACGTTCGTGGCCTACGAGTGGAGCGCGATGCCGGACGAAGAGAACCTGCATCGCAACGTCGTCTACCGGGGCAGCCGCGTCCCCGGGCTACCGGTGAGCTCGATCGATGCGCCCGATCCCGAGGACCTGTGGAACGCCCTCGACGCCCAACGCGCCGCGGGCATGCCCGTGCTCGCGATTCCCCACAACGCCAACGTGAGCAACGGCCGCATGTACGCGCGGCTCGGGCCCGGGGGCGAACCGTGGTCTGCCGCCCAAGCCGAGACCCGCACGCGCAACGAGCCCGTGCACGAGATCCTCCAGGTGAAGGGCCAGTCGGAGACCCACCCGGCGCTTTCGCCCAGCGACGAGTTCGCCGACTTCGAACTCTTCGACCGCATGCTCGATGCGCGCGCCAGCCCGAGCGAGCCGAGGGGCAGCTACGCGCGCGATGCCCTGCGCGCGGGACTCGAGAGCAAGGCCCAGCGCGGGTCCAACCCGTTCCGGTTCGGCTTCCTCGGCAGCAGCGACTCGCACAACGCCAGCTCGTCGGTCGAAGAGGACGACTACCACGGCAAGCTTCCGCTGCTCGACGGAACGGCCGGACTGCGATTGGGCGCGAGCCTGCTGCTGCCGAAGAGCCAGAACCGCGCCGTGCGCTGGAGCGCGGCCGGGCTGGCCGCGGTCTGGGCCGAGGAGAACACCCGGGGCGCGCTGTTCGACGCCATGCGCCGCATGGAGACGTACGCGACTTCGGGCCCGCGCATCACCGTGCGCTTCTTCGGCGGTCTTGCGTTCGCCGAAGGACTGGTCGACCACCCCGGCTTCGTCGAGCGTGCCTACGCCGCAGGGGTTCCCATGGGCGGCACGCTCGTCGCCTCGCCCGGGTCGGGCGCTCCGCGATTCGCGGTGGTGGCGCAACGCGACCCGATCGGGGCCAACCTGGACCGCATCCAGATCGTGAAGGGCTGGGTGGACGACGCGGGTCGCAGCCACGAGCGCGTCTTCGACGTCGCGGCCTCCGACGGCCGCGTACCCGATGCCTCGGGACGCGTGGCGCCGCTGCCTTCGACGGTCGACCTGGCCACGGCCACCTACGAGAACCGGGTGGGCGCGCCGCGCCTGGCGACGGTCTGGCGCGATCCCGAGTTCGACCCCGACCACGAGGCCTTCTACTACGCGCGCGTGCTCGAGATCGCCACGCCGCGCTGGTCGACCCACGACGCCGTCGCCCTGGGCGTGCCCGCTCCCGAACCCGCCACGCTCCAGGAGCGCGCCATCACCTCGGCCATCTGGCTGCGTCCGGCGGATTGAGACGCCGGGGTGCGTCCCGCCCTCCTGCTAGCCCCGTCGGAACCGCAGCTGGAGGTAGAGCACCGCGCCGAGACCTCCGGACCCGAAGACCATGCACATGACCATGATCTGGTAGCGGACGGCGACCAGCGGATCGACGCCGGAGAGGATCTGACCGGTCATCATGCCCGGCAACGAAACCACGCCCACGGCCAGCAGGCCGTTGATCTGCGGAATCAGGCCCGCGTCGAGCGCCACGCTGCGCGCCTCTTCGAGCGAGGCACCCCGCCCGCGCTCGGCAGCGAAGCGTTCGGCGGCGAGGCTCACGGTGTTCATCGCGTTCGCGAAGATCATCCCCGCCAGCGGTACCACCACGTGCGGCTCGAACCAGCGGGGCAGCTCCAGCACCAGCTGCGTCACGATCGCCAGCATGGCGAGGCCCGCCGACGCGATGGCGATCAAGACGATCGGGTAGGCGCGAGCACCCTCCCCTCGCACGCGAAGTGGCCGCAGGGCGATCCAGCTCGACGCGGCGACCATGACGGCGAGCACCCCGACCACGACGGCGGGGCGCTCGGTCTCGAACACCAGGGTCAGCACGTATCCCACGGCCAGCAGCTGCACCAACATGCGGCCGTTGGCGAGCAGCGCCGCCCGGGCGGGTAGCGACCAGCGGTGCATCACCCAGAGCAGCACCAGGCTGGGCGCGAAAGCCGCGAGCAGGCGGACCAGCGGAATGGGCGCGAGCGAGGCATCCATGGCTCGAACGTACCGCGGCGGCCGGGCCGAGCGCTCGAGGTGGGGGAGACCGCGCCCCGGGTCCGCCTAGCGCGGGCGGGGCCGGTCCGGGTCGCGACCGGCGGTGACGAGCGCCGCACGCACTTCCGGCAGAACGCCGTAGCGATCGAGGAACTCCGGAGGTTTGCGCCGGGGCCGCCCCGAGGCGAGGTCGATGCACACGTAGAGGATGCTGGCGCGCAGCAGCGTGGCGCGGTCGGCGCAGCGGCGTACCTGGAACTGGCGCCGGGCGGACACGCGGTCCGAGCCGACGATCCAGTTGGCCACCTCGATCCGGTCCCCTTCGAAGGCGGGGGCCAGGTAGTCGAGCTCGGTGTGGCGAACGACCATGGCGCGTCCCAGCTCGCGGAACGACCGCATGCCGTAGCCAGCCGCATGCTTCGAGTGCGCCCAGACGGCCGCCTCGAGCCAGCGCAGGTAGACCGCGTTGTTCGCATGCCCGAAGGCGTCGATGTCCTCCGAGGCGACCTCGATCTCGTGGCAGTAGGGGCTGGGGAGATCCCAGTCGTCGCCCGGGGCTTCTTCCACGTCCGTCACGGCTGCCGCAACTGGTAGATGGCGCGCAGGCGGATCTCGGCCACCGCCGGACCCGGCGTCCGAGGATGGACGCCGACGTCGAGATCCACGAAGGCATGGCCCTTCTTCTCGAACAGATCGGCGACGGCCGCCTCGACCACCAGCTCTTCGCCAGGTGCGATGGCGCGATGGTGCTGCGCCGTCGTCTCGAGGTGGAGCCACGCCGGGAGCTCCACGTTCTGGCCGAGTACCCAGTTCGAGAGGCCCAGGACGTAGGCGGGGTTGGCCACACCCTCATCCCGATACACCGGCGCCATGCCAGCGGGGTCGCGCAGGTAGTCCGTGAGCTCGGCGTCGGCACTCCAACGCGCGGGCAGCGCGCGCATGCCCGTCTGGCGGAGCGCGTCCATCGCCTCGCGCGAGACCTCGGGGCGCGCGGCGCCCTTGGAGAGCACGGGGTCGCCGCGGCGCCGGGGCGGCGCTGGGACCTCGCTCGCGTCGGGCAGTGCGACCTCGGCGTGAGCGCAGCGCACGCCGCGCGGGTCCACCAACACGGCTTCGTAGGCGCATTCCGTCGCCTGGGTGACCTCCACCTCGAAAGCCTCGCCGTCGTACACCGGCGAGCGCACCACGACGTGCGATCTCCCGCGGTCCGCGAAGGCGCGACCCCAGGCCACCGCCGCCGGGTGCAGCAGGTACGCCGAGACCACCACCCCCGGTACCAGCCCACCGCGAAATCCATGGGCCCGCGCGATCTCGTCCGAGTGGATGCGATTCTCGGAGTCCGGCACGGGATTGAAGGCCAGGGCGCCGTAGGACGCGGGTTCCGGCATGCGGGGACCGTAGCGCGCGATCCGCACTAAGATGGAGCGCGGAGGCCAAGCCGTGCGGTCGGTCGAACACGATGCCATCGAGCTCTCCGAAGACCAGATCGCGCGCTACCGGCGCGACGGGTACCTGCCCCTCGGGCCGGTACTCGACGGCGGCGAACTCGACGCCATGCGCGCCGAAGAGCAGCGATTCCGGCTGCCGGTGGCGTACGGCCACCCGACGCTGTTCGTGAACATCCAGCTCTGCCACCGCTCCGAGGTGATCCGGCGCCACGCCACGCTGGGTCGTCAGGTCGGGGCCGTGCGCCAACTGATCGGTCCGAACGTGTGCCTCACGCATCAGCAGTTCGTGACCAAGGAGCCCGACCCGGACGGTGCGACCGGCGAGGTGCCCTGGCATCAGGACGCGGGCTACGGGCTGCTCGAGCCCACGACCGACGTCACCGTCTGGGTACCGCTCGTCGACACCGACGCCCGAAACGGCGGCCTGTTCGTCGTACCCGGGTCGCACACGAACGGGCTCCTGCCCCACGAGGCGGCCAGCGGCAACGGGCTGCTGCGCGAGGCCGTGCCCGCGGCCGACCCCATCGGACTCGAACTGCGGGCCGGCGAGGGCGTGGCGTTCTCGGGGTTGCTCGTTCACGGCTCGGGTCCGAACCGCGGTGACCACACGCGCCCGAGCTTCTACCTTCGCTACTGCGAACCGCGGGCGACGATGATCAGCGAGGGCGGCCGCCCGGTGCTCGAGGACCCGCACTCGTGGATGGTGGCCGGCGAGGCCCCCTGAGCGAACGGCCCGGCGCGGGTTCAGCCCTCTCGCGCGTAGAGCCGCATGATCGGACGCAGCAGCGGCTGGCCCAGACGCCCCAGCAAGCGCAGCAAGGGGCCCACGCGAGGCGTATTGGCCGCGGCCCCGAAGCGGTCGATTCCGAGGTCTTCCCGCAGATCCGCCGAGAAGATCGCCACGGGCTTGTCGAGGGGTATGCCCGTGGCATCCGCGATGCGCACCATGCGCTGGAAGTTCGCCGCGACGGCGGCGGCATCCACCACGGCGTGCTCTCCCATCTCGCGCGCCACGCGCTCGCGGGCCGCGCGGATCGGGTCGGGGTCGGCATCCACGATCGCATCGGCAAAGCGGGTGAGCGCCTCGCCATGGGCAACCCCACTGCGGGCCTCGTCGTCGGTCACCGCCTGCAGATCGACCGTGTCCCCTCGTGTCTCGCCGCTCGCCCGGAGCAGCATGGCGTGCGCCGTGGTTCAGTAGAAGCACTCGTTGCGGGCCGACACGCGCCCCGCGATCAGTTCCATCTGCGTCCGGTCCAGCGCGCGCCCGGGCTCGCAGGCCCCCGGTGACGCCACGAGCGCGAGACCCACGTAGTGGGCCTGGCTCAAGCGACCCATGGCGCGCACGGCATCGGGCACCAGGCTGAGCGCCATGTACACGTGCGCCGTCCGCGACGCCGCGGGGTAGAGGTCGGCCTCGGCGCCCGCTGCACGATCCCCCGGAATCCACGGCACCCAGGCCGGTCCCTGCACGGCCGTGGAAGGGCGCAACCGGCTCGGGGCGCCCGGCACCGGCTCGGGCAGGGGCTCGCGGGGCAGAGCCAGTGCATCGTGGAAGGCGTCGATGCTGACGACCGACGTCACGACGCCGACCATCTCGACATAGGACGCATCGTCGAGGCCCGCCGCGAGCACGCCGTCGAACCAACCCTTCGACAGACGCGAGGCATCAGTGGTGATGCGATGGATCGCGTCGACCACGGGTGCGGCGAGCGCCCCTGCCGGTTCGTGCTCGCCCTCGACCATCGCCGGCGAGAGCGCCTGCTTGCGCGCCGCACAGAGCGAGCAGCTCCACGCGGCGCGTACCTGCTGGGCGATGGCCACGCGCGCGACTCCGCTCCACCACGCGCCGGGCCGGGCCAGTTCGTCCCAGTACGCACGATGGGCCGCGGCCAGATCGTCGCGGATCGGCGTGGCGGCGTCGGCATAGGCGAACGCAGGCATGCCGCCATGATATCCTGCCCGAGACCGACGGAGTTCCCGCATGCCGCATCCCACATCGATCGCGCCGTCCTACGAGGGCTCGGGCGTGGCCATCCGGCGCGACCTGCGGGAGAGCCACGCCCAGATCCTCGACACGATCCGCAGCCCGGGGAGTTGGCTCACGGGCGCCGAGCGACGCGCCCTCGCAGAGGAGAGCCGCGCTGCCCTGGCCTGCGGCCTGTGCCGCGCCCGCAAGGAGGCCCTCTCCCCCGAGCATGCGACGGGCACCCACGACGCGGTGACCGACCTGCCCGAGGCGCTCGTCGATCTCGCCCATCGCGTCCGGACCGACTCGGGCCGGCTCACCCGCAGCGGGTTCGAGAAGACCCTCGCTTCGGGTGTGGCGGTCGAAGTCTACGTCGAAGCGGTGGGGATCATCGCGTTCGTGGCCGGGGTCGACGCCTTCTGCCGGGCCTTGGGGACCCCGCCCTTCACCCTCCCCGACCCGCTGCCCGGCGAACCCGACCGGCACCGCCCGGCGGGCACGCGCAGCGACGTGGCCTGGGTGCCGATGCTGCTGCCCGAGGACGCGAGCGGACCCGAAGCCGACCTCTATCCCAACCTGCCGATGGTGCCGAACATCGCCAAGGCGCTCTCGCTGGTGCCCGCCCACGCGCGCCTGCTCCAAGCCTGGACGGCTTCGCACTACGTCGACCTGAAGCACCTCTCGAACCCGACGGTGGGGCGCGACCTCGACCGGCTGCAGATCGAGCTGGTGGCGTCGCGCGTTTCGGCCATCAACGAATGCTTCTACTGAACCACCGCGCACGCGACGCTGCTCCGGGTGAGCGGCAAGGCCCATCAGACCGAAGTCGAACTCGACGCGGTCGTCGGCCACGCCGGCTCGAACGGCGGCGTCGCCCACGGCGCACTGCTGGTGCGATTCACCGAAGCCGTCATGGGCCCAGACGACGCGGCGCTCGACGGCGCGCGCGCGGCGGCCCTCCAGGCGTTGGGCGAGGCGGCCTTCGTGGACGCCTGCGCCACCATCGGCGCGTTCAACGTGGTCGATCGCATCGCCGACGCCACGGGGATCCCGCTGGACGACGGCCTGGTGGTGATGAGCCAGCAGGTTCGCGACGAACTCGACCTCGGCCGCTTCGCCTCCGCGGCCAACACGCCCGGAGCGCGCTAGCCGTCGAGCAGGGACTGGGCCGCAGCGGCCAGCTCGGGAACGCGCGCGGCAATGGTCTCCATGCGTGGGTCCTTGCTGTCGCCGACCTTCCAGCGGTAGTGGAGTTGCTCGAGCACGGTGGCGGTCTTCCACTGGGCGAAGGCCTCGTACCAGCCAGCGCGCGCGACATCGAGGCCCGACCGCTCGGCGTAGCGCGCAACCACCTCGGCACGACTCGGAAGACCCATCTCCTCCATCCCCGGATGGCTCGCTCGGGTGGCACGCTCGTCCCCAGGATCGGGCCAGTAGTTGAGCAGGGTTCCGAGGTCGACCAGGGGGTCGCCCAGGGTGGTCATGTCCCAATCGAAGAAGGCGATCACGCGGTCCGGGTCAGCCGGATCGAACATGCAGTTGTCGAGCTTGAGGTCGTTGTGCACGAACGACACGCGCTGCGGTTCGGGCAGGCGCCGTGCGAGTCGGGCGTGGACGGCGTTCATCGCCTCGTCGTGATCGGGGTCGGCCACCAGGTCCCAGCGCTTCTTCCAACCGGCCACCTGTCGCGTGACGAACCCGGAGGGCCTGCCGAGGTCGCCGAGCTCGCAGGCCTCGGGATCGAGTCGATGGAAGTCCGCCATCGCGTCCACCAGGGCGAGGCCCACCCGGCGACCGACGTCGGCGTGACGTTGCATCGCGTCGGGGATGGCTCCGCGAATCACCTCGCCCATGCGACGCTCCATCACGAAGAAGTCCGCGCCGCCGATCGAAGCGTCGTCGCAGAGTGCGAAGGCCCGGGGAGCGCGGTCGAAGTGCCTCCAGAGTCGCGAGAGCACCTTGTACTCGCGCTTCATGTCGTGGGCGCCCGGTGCCAACTGGCCGAAGGGCGGGCGGCGCAACACCAGCTCCGTCTCGCCGAACCGCACCCGGTAGGTGAGATTGGCGGCGCCGTTCGGAAACTGGAGCACGTCGAAGGCGCCCTCGTGGTCGACGTCCGGCGGAAGATTCTCGCGCAGCCAGGTCTCGATGCGCGACCAATCGAGATCCTCTCCGGGGCGCACCGGCGCCAGCTCCGGGGGGGCCGCGTTCGATCGCGACTCGGCGTTCATCGACATCCTCCGCGGCGGGGATGGCCCGGCTTCGGGCACCGCCGGTGGGTTAGCATGCCACACCCGCCGGGCGGGACGACCGGAGAGGAGCCATCGGAGATGGACCGAACGACTGCATTGGCCGAACTCACGGCAGCGGGCATGCCCTACGAGCTCGAGCCGGTCGAGCTCTACGGTCGCAGGTGCCGTGGGTTCCGCCATGCACCGCCGACGCTGCGGAACCTGTTCGAGCAGGCACGCAGCGACCTGCCGTTCCTGGTCTACGAGGATGAGCGGCTGACCTTCGAGGAAGCGTGGCAGCGCGCGGCGCACATCGGCCGACTGCTCGTCCTGCAGCACGGCGTCGTACCGGGCGACCGCGTGGCGATCGCCATGCGCAACTACCCCGAGTGGATCCTCTCGTTCATGGCGGCGACGTCGGTCGGCGGCATCGCGGTCGCCATGAACGCGCTCTGGCAACCCGACGAGATGGTGTACGGGCTCGAAGACAGCGGCGCCAAGGTGCTGCTCGCCGACCGCGAGCGTCTCGAGCGCCTGGCCCAACGACCTGGCGCGGCCCCCGGGCTGGCCGTCGTGGGCGTGCGCTGCGAGGACACGCTGGCCGGGGCGACGCCCCTCGAACGCGCCCTGGCCGACGTCGAACCGGGCCCGATGCCCGACGCACCCCACGGGCCCAACGACGACGCCACGATCTTCTACACCTCGGGCTCGACCGGCCACCCGAAGGGGGTCGTGGCCTGCCATCGCAACATCCTGTCGGCGCTGCTGAGTTGGGAACTCGACGTCCACGCGGCGGCCCACATGCGGGGACGCACCGTCCCCGTTCCCGACGAACAGCAAGCGACCCTGCTGGGCGTTCCGCTCTTCCACGTCACGGGCTCGCACGCGGTCTACCTGGCGTCCTACCGGGCCCAGCGCCGGGTGGTCTGCATGTACAAGTGGGACGTCGAGCGCGCCGCCGAACTGATCGAGCGCGAGCGCATCACGTCGGTGGTCGCCCCGCCGGCGATGACCGGCGACCTCGTGGCCCTTGCGTCGACGACCGAACGCGACCTCAGCTCGCTCGCCTTCGTGGGAGGCGGCGGTGCGGCGCGGGCACCGGCGCAGGTCCGCGACATCGATCGCACCTTCCGCCGCGCCGCGCCGAACACCGGCTGGGGCATGACCGAGACCAACGCCATCGGCGCAGGCATCGCGGGGCGCGACTACGTCGAGCACCCGGAGAGCTCCGGACGCGCATCGGCCGTGCTCGACCTGCGCATCGTGGACGAGGCGGGCCGGGAGCTTCCGGCGGGCGAGCGGGGCGAGCTTCAGGTGCACGGGGCCTCGGTCGTTCGCGGTTATTGGGAGCGACCGGACGCGAATGCCGAGACCTTCGTCGACGGTTGGTTGCGAACCGGGGACGTGGCCTACCTGGACGAAGAGGGCTTTCTCTACATCGTCGACCGCATCAAGGACCTCGTGATCCGAGGCGGCGAGAACATCGGCTGCGGCGCGGTCGAGGCCGTGCTGCTCGAACATCCCGCGGTGATCGAGGCGAGCGTCTACGGCGTGCCCGACGAGCGCCTCGGAGAAGAGGTCGGCGCAACCCTCCACGTGGAGGGCACGCTCGATGAGGCCGCGCTTCGCGCATTCCTCGAGCCCCGCCTGGCACGCTTCGAGATCCCCCGGTACGTGCGCTTCTCGAAGCACCCGCTGCCGCGAACCGGCTCGGGCAAGATCCTGAAACGCCAGCTTCGCGAAGAGGCGGCGGCGGAGCTCGCCCAGGGGAACCGCTAGCCGCGGTCAATCCGGGGGCGCGTCGACCAGCACACCGGCGGCTTCGAGGGCGTCGATGCGCCCGTCGTCGTAGTCGAGCCAGGTGCGCAGCACCTCTCGGTTGTCGCCACCCAGGCGCGGACACGGCGTCCACTGCGAAGGAGAGATGCCCCCCATGTGGACGGGGCTGCCGGGCATGGGCGTCCCGTGGTCGAGAGGAACGAAGAAGCCCCTGGACACGACCTGGTCGTCGGCCATCGTTTCGGGAGCGGTCTGCACCGGCCCGGCCGGCACACCGGCGGCCGAGAGCGCCTGGGCGGTCGCTCGTTTGTCGCGGTCCGCCGTCCAGCGCGAGATGGCCACATCGATGACGTCGTGGCGAGCGCGGCGTCCGGCGAGGCCCAGCCCAGCGAGTTCCGCATCGAAACCGGCCACGTCGCAAAGCGCACGCCACTCGGCGTCGTTGCGGCAGGCGATCGCGACCCAATCGTCGCTCCCCCGGGCGGCGTAGACGCCGGAGGGTGCCAGGGCGGGATGCCGGTTTCCCATCCGCCGAGGCACGCTTCCCAGCTGGTGCGCCACCAGGAAGGGCGCAGTCAGGGAGAGCGCGGCTTCATGGAGCGAGACTTCGACGCGGCCCCCCATCCCCGTCCGCTCACGACGTCCAAGCGCCGTCAACACCGCGGCGGCCGCCTGGAACCCTGCGACCGGGTCCGGCAAGGCCAGGGTCGAATTGCGCGGCTCGTCCTCACCGTATCCCACCACGTGGGTGAGGCCCGCCATCGGCTCGACCGTCGGCCCGAAGGCCACGCGGTCGCGAGCGGGCCCACGCGTTCCGTAGGCCGGCATCGCCACGACGACGAGCCTCGGGTCGAGCGCGTGCAGGCGCCCGGCGTCGATTCCGAGGGCGGCGAGCGCGCCGGGTCGGCGGTTCTCGATCACGACGTCGGCGGCGGCGACCAGGTCGAGCAAGGCCGAACGTCCGGCCTCATCGTCGAGGTCGAGCGAGACACTCCGCTTGTTGCGCTGCTGCTTTGCGAACGCGGCCCCGGCGTTCCAGGGCTCGCCTCCCGGCTCGCCACCGAGAAAACCTCCGACGGGCACGGCGCCGCCGAAGTCGCGCGGCCCTCGCGCGCGTGGCGTTTCGACCTTCACCACGTCGGCTCCCAGGTCGGCGAGCACGCGCGTGGCCAGGGGGCCCGCCCATACGTGTGTGAGATCGAGGATGCGCACGCCGCCGAGCGGCCCGCCCGCCCGGTGCACTCGCTCTCGGTCACCAACGGGGGTCGACCTCGTATGGGGAACGGGCTCGAGAAGACGCCCGACCGGGCGCGGCAAGCGCACGGTCCCGACTCCGTCCCGGGCCACACGCTGCCACGCATCACAGGCCTCGAGCTGCGGGTCGGCGAGCACCTCTTCGAGGGAGCGCACCACGCCCAGGGGAACGCCGCAGCGGTCTGCCTTGGCGAGCAGCTCGCCGCGGGTCTGGTCCGCGAGCACCGCTTCGAGGATCGCGTGGAGGGCATCGCGGTGCACGAGACGCGAATGGGGCGTCGTGAAACGCTCGTCGAGCAGCAGCTCGGGCCGATCGAGGAAGACCGTGAAGGCATCCCAGAAGATCGGGGCCCCATGCACGTAGACCAGCCCATCGGCACACGCGAACAGGTCGGCAGGGGCGACCGAGGCCGCACGGTTGCCGCCTCGGCGCTGGATCTCTCCGGTGCAGTGCCACTGCACGTCGCCGTACTGACTCTGCGACAACACCACTTCGAGCATGGCGACGTCGATGGCCTCCGCGCGCCCGGCCAGACGGCACGCGGACGCGGCGGTGTAGGCCAGGGTCCCCGCCTGCAGCTCGACCAGGTGGCCGGCCAGGGTGAGCGGGGCACGACCCGGGTCGCCCATGACCGCGGTGACCCCGCCCCTCGCCAGCAGCGTGGCCGGTGTGGCGGGCTCATTGCGGCGAGGACCCGTGCGCCCGAAGGGCGTGACCGCCACGCGAACGGGCGCCTCCCATTGGTCCAACCCCAGGGCCAGGGCGGCGTCGGCCGTGGGGGCCTCGAGGACGACCACGTCTGCGGCTGCGGCCAGCTCGGCGAGCCCGGCGGGTGTCACGTCGTCCACTCGATGCTTCCCTCGGTGCAGCAGCAGGTCGAGCGCCTCGGGCGAAACCCAGCCCGGCGCGAGCGCGGGCTGCTCGACGCGAACGACCTCGTGCCCGGCCTGCGCGAACAGCTGCCCGCAGTAGCCTGCCGCCACGCCTCCGACTTCGAGCACCCGGTCCATGGCGACGGATCGCTCCTGGGGGGCGCTACTGCGGGCCGGTCGGGCGACCGAGTTCGCCGGGCGGCTCCGGCAGGTCACCGGCGACGCGCGGCCAGGCCAGCGGCAGGCTCGGACCCTCGATGCGCTCCCCCACCCCGATGCCCGCGCGCTCGAGCGGAAACGTGTGCCACCCCTTCTCGCGCCGCGCACCGTCTGCGATGTACACGATGGTGAACGTGCGCCGCATCTGCTCGCTCGCATTCGGCTCGGCCTGGTGGACGGTGAGACCGTGATGCCACACCACCGAGCCGCGGGGCGCCTCCACGGTGACGGGCTCGCGCCCGGCCACGGCCGGGTCGGCGAGGATGTCGTAGGGCTCGGTCGTGTGCAGCAGGTTCACCGGCCGCAAGCGCCCCGCCCGGTGCGATCCGGGGACGTAGGCCATGGCACCCGTGCCACGCGTCGAGCCGTCGAGGGGAATCCAGGCAGAGATGAGCGGTGCGTCGCCGATGGGCCAGAACGTCGCGTCCTGGTGCGGATCGGTGATGCGGCCTCCCGGCTCCTTGTAGAGCGCCTGGTCCTGCCAGATGCGCACGGCGTCCACTCCGAGCAGCTCGGCCGCGGCCTGGCCCAAGGCCAACGAGAACACCAGCGGCCGGACGGCTTCTTCGGTCTCCCACAGCCGCATGCACTGGATGAACGACTGCTCGTAGGTGCCCTTCTCCGAGAGCGTGCGCCGGTCGCCCTCGGTACGCCGCGCGACGGCGGCATCGATCGCCTCGCCGTAGTGGTCGAGTTCGTCGTCCGTGAGCATGCCCTCGGTCACGACGAAGCCGTCGCGCCCGAAGCGTTCGATCACGTCCTGGTCGAGCAGGCCCATCTGGCGAGGCTAACCCAGCCTCGCAGGCCGCGACCCTTGCTACGGTGGGCCCGTGCGGATCTGGATCGACACCGACATCGGCACCGACGTCGACGACGCGCTGGCCCTGGCCTACGTGCTGCGTCACCCGCAGCTCGAGCTGGTGGGCGTGTCGACGGTGTTCGGCGACGTGGCCCTGCGCTCGCGTATTGCCGAGGCCCTGCTCGCCAAGGCCGAGACCGACGTCCCCGTCGTGACGGGCCTCGGAAAGCCCCTGACCGATCGCCGCCATGGCCTCCTGTTCGGGCACGAGGGCGAGGGCCTGCTCGACGAGCGGCACCCGCAGCTGCGCATCGAGTCGGAGCCCGATGCGTCGGAGCGGCGGGCGGCGCTGGCCCGTGGCATCGAGGCCGCGCGCCCGGACGCAGTGCTCGCGATCGGGCCGCTCACGAACCTGGGTGCGTTGGTCGCGGACGGCGTCACCCTGCCGCCGCTGGCGATCATGGGTGGCAAGCTCGAGGACGTCCTGCTCGAGGGCATGCACCCCAGCATCTCGGAGTGGAACTGGTACTGCGACCCGGTCGCCGTGCAGCGCGTGCTCACCGCGCCGCACGCGGAGCTTCCGCGGGTCGTCCCGGCAGAAGTGACGTTCCGGACCGAGCTCGAGCCTGGGGATGTCGCGCAGCTGGCGCGAGGCGACGACCTGGCGCGCGCGCTGGCCGCGCTCTCCGAGGTCTGGCTACGCGTCCAGGCCGAGCAGCTGGGATCGAAGCGGCCCCGCGTGGCCCTGCACGATCCACTTGCGGCCGCCGTGCTGGTGGAGCCCGGCCTCTGTCCCTTCTCGGCGCGTCGCATCGAGGTGGACGACCATGGCGCGAGCCAGCCGGCACCCGGGCCCCCGAACCTGCAGGCGGCGACGGACGTCGACGCCGAAGGCCTGCGCAACCACCTGATGGAGACCTGGCTCGGACCGGGCGCGACCTAGACGTCGACGCGGCCGGGGCTCGCCGCGCCGTCGCACTAGCGGAGCACCAGGCGGCGGCAGCTCGGGCAGGCGGCAAAGGCTTCGGGGCCCTCTTCTTTCAGGCGGGTCACCTCGATCACCGGCAGGCGCACGCGGCAGCGGCCGCAGTCACTGCCATCGAGCGCCGAGAGGATCTCGCCCGCGAGTGTCGCGTTGTCGCGTCGCTTGTCGTAGGCCGCCAGCAGCTTCGGCGCGACCTCGGCGCACAGCGACTCGCGGGTCTTGCCGAGCTCGCCGAGGACTCCGTCGAGCCTGGCCTCGCCCGACACGAGGGACGCCTCCTGCGCCTCGACCTCCGAGGCCATTTCGACCCCACGGGCGTCGATGCCTGCGAGGTCCTCCTGCGTGGCCTCGATCGCCTCCATCAGGGCGAGCTCTTCTTCTTCCAACGCATGCTGGCGCGCTCGGCAGGAGGCGAGGTCGGTCTGGAGGGCCTCGAGTTCCTTCGGTGCCGTCGCGCGACCCGAGTACAGGTCGTCCTCCACGCCCTTCGCGCGGGAGGCGGCCTCGGCAACCTCGGCTTCCAGGGCACGCTCCTGTTTCTGATGGGTGGCGAGCGTGTCCTCTGCCGCTGCCCGCCTCTCCCGCAGGGTTGCCCCTTCCTCGGCGAGTGCTGCCAGGACCGCCCGCTCCGGCAGTGCCGCGCGCTCGGCGCGCAGGGCATCCATCCGGAGGTCGAGCGCCTGCAGCCTTCGCACCGGATGCTCGTCGGCCATCCAGGCGAGACTAGCCCGACAGCCCCGAAACAGGGCGCGAGCGCTTCGAGGGGCCTGCAGCTAGCCTCTCCGCCAGAGGGACCACCGATCGGGTCACGACCTCCGGGCAAGACGCCCGGCCACTGGCTCCGATCGAAACGGCCTTTGCCGCCGATGCGCCGCTCGAGAGCGGCCTCCGACGGTCCATTGCGTCGGAACTCCACATGTCCGGACAGCCCGGACGGGAGGCCGACACCGGTCGCCGCTCCGAACTCGGCGCGGCGAGGAATCAGAATTGGGCAAGAAGCTTTACGTAGGAAACCTCCCCTTCTCCTCCACCGAGGAAGACATCCGCGCCGTGTTCGAGCGCCACGGCACCGTCGAGTCGGTCGCCGTGATCACCGATCGCGAGACCGGGCGCCCGCGGGGCTTCGGCTTCGTCGAGATGGGCGATGAGAGCTCGGCGAGCGACGCGATCCGCGCACTCGACGGCTCCGACCTCGGCGGTCGCAGCATCCGGGTCAACGAGGCCCAGGAGCGGCAGCGCGGCGGCGGAGGAGGCGGCGGCGGCTACCGCCGCTAGCCCCGAGAGGATCCGGCGGGGGGCGCAACGCGCCCCCCGCCCGTCCGACCGACCTGTCCCCGAGCCCGCCCGACCCCAGCCGCGGGGGAAACGTTGCCGCGCATCCGCATCTTCATCAGCTACGACGGGGACCACGACACCGACCTGGGTGATCGGCTCCGTGCGCAGTGCGAAAGCTCGAACTCCGCGTTCGAATTTGCCGCGCAGTCCCAGGGCGGCGAGATCACCCCGGCCTGGACACGCAACTCGCGCACGCGTATCGAGTCGGCCGACGAGGTGGTGGTGATCTGCGGCGAGCACAGCGATGCGTCTCCGCACATGGCCGCCGAGCTGCGCATCGTGCAGGAAGAGGGAAAGCCCTACCTGCTGCTGTGGGGGCGCCGTGAGCAGATGTGCACGCGACCCGAAGGCGCCCGCGCCGACGACCCCATGTACTCCTGGACGCAGGACATTCTCGCGACCCAGCTCGCAGCCGCCCTGCGCAAGTCGAAGCCCCTGGAAGTGCCCGACCGGCTGAAACGCCCGCGCGGCGACGCACGCGGGGCCTAGGGGCGACCGACCCGCCTTCGAGTCAGCCGCCGGCGACCGCCGGAAAACAGTCCACCTGGTGACCCGGCTCGAGCGGCGTTTCGAGCCCGAGCGGCAGGAAGCGCGCCGCGCGCCCGTCCAGCATCAGGTTGGCGCGCTTCGAGAAGCCGCCGTCCGGGGCGACCAGATGCTCTCGCAGCTCCGGCCAACGCGTGAGCAGCACCTCCATGAGGTCGCCCAGCGTGGCGCCCTCGTCGACCACGAGATCGACGTGCTTCCCGCCGACGATGGGTCGGAAGGTCGCGTAGACGCGGACCCGGACCTCGATCAGACCACTCCGAGCTCGCGCAGCTTCGACTCGGGCACCACGCCGCGCTGCCAACCGCGCGCGGCGTAGTACTCCTCGAGCATCTGCGGCAGCTCCGAGACGTGGCCCTCCGAGCCGGCGTCCTGCGACGGCTCTTCGAGGAAGCGGCGCGGCAACGTGTCCGACCCCTCGCCGAAGCCGGCCAGGTTGTTGTAGTGCCGCTCCAGGTTGTAGATGCGCTCGCCCGCGCGCATCACGTCATCGGGACCGAAGCCCACGCCCATGGCCGTCGCGTACTGGTCGGCGTAGTGGCCGGCCTCTTCGGCGAACGCGCTGAACTTGCAGAGGTCGAGGCTGTCGCTGAACGCGTGCAGGTCCTGAAAGGCCTTCACCAGCTCGCCCTTGCCCTTCCACGCCAGCGGGTCGAGCGGCTCGGCCTCGCCGGGCACCACGCCCAGCTCGGCTGCCGCCACGTAGGCACGCAGGTGACAGGCGCCGCGGTTGCTGGTGGCGTAGCCGAGGCCCATGCCCTTCAGACCACGCGGGTCGTAGGCCGGAACCGCCTGGCCCTTCACGGCCATGGCGATCTCGGGATGGCCCAGGCGCTCGGCGGCGAGCGCCGTGCCCTCGGCCAGCAGGTCGCCCTCGCCTTCGCGCAGCGCGATGGCGTCGGTCATCCGCACCATCGCGTCGGTATCGCCCCATGCGAGCCCCGGCCCCTTGGCCCAGCCCTGCTCGGTGGCTTCCATATACATCGACAGCACGTTGCCCAGCTCGATCGGGTCCATGCCGTGGTCGTTGCACTGGTCGATGATCTTGGCGATGACGGCCACGTCGTCGTTGTCGCAGTTCGACCCCAGCGACCAGGCGGGCTCGTACTCCACGCTCTCCATGCGCAAGCCCTTCCAGGGGCCCTCGGTGACCTCGACCTCCTTCTTGCACGCCACCGGACAGGCATGACAGGTGGGGTCGTTCACCAGGATCGTCTCCTGGACGTACTCGCCGCTGATCTTCTCGCCGCGGTCGCCGAACGACGTCCGCTGGCTGTTGCGCGTGCCCAGCGCGCCGATGCGGTTGGTGACGTTCATGAGCACGTTGGTGCCGTAGACCGAGAGGCCGCCCTTCTTCGGGCTCGTGATGTTCACCTCGTCGCGAATCACGTCGAGGGCATCGCGCCGCACCGACTTCCAGCGGTCGGGGTCGTCCACCTGGCTCTTGATGAGTCCGGCTCGGATCACGATGGCTTTGAGCTTCTTGGCACCTCCGACGGCTCCCGTGCCGCCGCGGCCGAAGGCGCGGTCGTCTTCGTTGACCCAGGCGGCGTAGCGGTTGCACCGCTCGCCGGCCGGGCCGATCGCATTGACCGCCAGATTCTTCTCGCCGTAGCGCTCCTGGAAGAACCGAACCGTGGCGTGGATGCCCAGGCCCCAGACCTCGCTGGCATCGCGCAGCTCGATGCGGCCGTCTTCCACGAAGGCGTAGACCGGCGTTTCCGACGCCCCTTCGAACACCACGCCGTCGAAGCCGGCCCAGCGCAGGCGCGCCCCGCTCCAGCCCCCTTGATGGCTGTCGGTGACCGTGCCGGTGAGCGGAGATTTGGTGACACAGGCCCAGCGCCCGCTCATGCTGGCTTCGCTGCCCGTGAGCGGACCGTTCATGAAACACAGCGGATTCTCGGGAGAGAGTGGATCGACCGTGGGCCCCGCTTCGAGCAGATAGCGCACGCCCAACCCCCGGGCGCCGATGTAGCGCTTCACCCAATCCTCGGGCGCAGGCCGCACCTCGGAGGCGCCCGTCGCGAGATTCACGTGGGCGATCTGCTGGCCGAAGGTATCGAGACGCATGGGGCGACCTCCTCGCCGGGAGGATACCGCGCCTTGCGCCGGGCTTTGCGTGCGGCGGCTAGTCGATCTGGGCGATCGGCGTGTCGAGGTCGCGGTAGACGAGGTAGCCGAAGAGCATCTCTTCGAAGGACTGCTCGCCGTAGCGCACGGCCTGGGTCGGGTCGGGGTTGGCCGGATTGTGCTCGGAGTTGTCGAACGCCGCGCGCACCTCGATTCGCGTCCCGGCCGGAAGGGGCCTGGGCGGGTCGAGCAGGTAGCGCCGCTGCCAGTTGAAGTCGTAGCGCGGCACCGAGAGAAGCGGGACGACCTCGCCGTCGGGCAGGTGGGCGTCGATCGCCATGGCTTTGCCCCGGTAATGCATGTGGGGCGAGAGCGCATAGAGGAGGATGTCCCGGTCGATCTCCATGGACGCCGTTTCGTGGTGGTCGCGGGCGCCGGGGGGAATCACGAAGTCGAAGCGCCCGACCGCGCTGGTCTTGAGTTCGTGGCGCAGCGGCTTCTCGGCCAGGTAGAGCCCGATTCGGGGCGCATCGACCTCGGGGCGGCCGGTGGTCGTATAGTGCAGCTGAAACCGGATCTTCGAGCCCGCTGGGACGAAGTAGCCCGTACCCTCGGGCAGCGGGCCGACCTCGCGCCCGGGCACGTAGGCCGCGAACTGGCCGCGCGTGAACCCGAGCCCCTGGACGTCCGGCTCGTCGCGATCGCTCGGGTACCGGATCCAGGCGAGGCCGTGGTGCATCACCGCCGCGTTCGAGGGCTGGAACTCCACGGCCCGGACCCAGACGTCGCGGTCCGCCGGAAAGGCCACGGTCTCGTACCGGTACGGGACCACACCGGTCGCCGGGATCTCCTGGCGCGAGGCCTCGATCACGAGATCGGGCTCGCCCAGCGGCCAGGTGGGGGCGCCCGCCGGCCGGCGCCGCTCGAGGGGGTCGGGCCCCTCACCGCGCAGGGCGCCGGCCTCGATCCAGTGCACCAGGGTGCGGAGTTCTTCGACATCGAGCGAGATGTCGTTCGCAAAGTGCGCCACCGCCGGGTCGGCGTGCCACGGCGGCATGCGCCTGGTCCGCAGCATCTCGCGCATCATCGGCGACCAGCCACGCACCATGGCCCAGCTGCTCATCGCCCAAGGCGCCACCCCGCCGTCCCGATGGCAGGTCACGCAGCGCCGCTCGAGCAGCGGCGCGATCTTCTTGGAATACGAGATCTCCGCGTGGGCTTCGGCGTCTGCCCCCGGAAGCAGCACCAGGCAGCCCGGCGCATCGACGCGGGGCTGCGCGACCTCGCGGCCTTCGAGCGTCGCGGCCAGGGCGTCACGCAGGTAGTGGGCGCGTGCGGGTCGCTGGGTCTGGTAGTGCAGGCGATCGTCGACCGGACCCCGGTAGACGACCCGCCAGGTGTGTGGATCGATCACGATCGCCTCGGCCGTGCGCGTGATGCCCAACGACTCGGCCACGAGCTGGCTCTCGTCCACGAGAATGGGGAGCGACACCCCGTAGGCCTCGGCCTCGGCGGCGATCGCCGCCCGATCGTCCTGGAGATTGGCGTTCAGCAGCAGGAACGCGACGCCGCGGGTCCCGAAGTCCTCGGCCAGGTCGTGGAGGGCCGGCAGTGCGTGGCGGGAGATCGGACAGCCGTTGCCCTGGACGAACAGCACCACCGCGCGGCGGTCGCGGTAGGCGGCGAGTTCGTGAAAGGCGCCCCGGTGGTCGAGCAGCGCGAAGTTGTCGACGCGGGTACCGACGGCCCCAGGCTCAGCCCCCCGCGCGAGCCCAGGCCAACCTGCGATCGCGAGCACGAGCACCAGCACCGCACGCGCTGCGAGCCGATCCGCGTGTCCTAGCATCGGCAAACGCTCCCAGACGATGAGACGGTCGAGAGGGTAGGACGGTTTCAGGCCTGTCGACCCTCGGCGGGGGCCCCGTCGCCGCCCGACTTGCGGGCCACGGCGCTGCGCAGGAAATGCATGCGGTCCTGCCCGAAGTAGAGCCGGCCGGCATAGACGAAGCTGGGGACGCCGAAGATGCCGTCGCGCTCCATTCCCTGCGCCCAGCCCGCGGCTACCTGCTCTCGCTGCGCGGGGTCGCGCCCCGCCTTGACCACGGCCGCCGGGTCGAGCCCCGCCTCGCGTGACGCCTCGGCCACCACGGCCTCGTCGCCCACGTCGCGCCCCTCACCGAACCGCTTGCGGAAGACACCCAGCTGGAACGCGGTGCCCGCCCCCTGCCGCTCGGCCTCGAGAAAGGCCGCGTGAGGAAGGGCCCAGTCCGTGTCGGCCGACTGCGGAAACCGCAGCGACAGACCCCGCTCCCGCGCCAGGCGGCTCACGTCCTGCACCAGGTAGGCCACCTTGGCGGGGTGCGCCGAGGGATCGTTCGGAAACAGATCCGCGGTCGGGAACACCGGCACGTGCTCGACCGGCGCACCGATGTCGGCGTACTCGTCGGCGAGCCGCTCGGCCGCAAGCCAGGCATAGGGGCTCCTGAAGCTCCAGTAGAATCGGATGGGTTCGGGTCGTTCATCCATGGGGCGGAGTGTAGTCCCGGGCGACGTCGCAAGGAGGTCACGATGGTCCGCACCCTGCTCTCCCTTGCACTGCTCGTGTTCGGGGTCGTCGGCTGCGGCGGCCCCGACCTCTACGGCGGCATGCCCGCCCACGTCGAGCGCCGGCACGTGGTCCTCGACGGCGCCGCCAACTTCCGCGACCTCGGGGGTTATGCCGCCGACGACGGCCGCACGGTGCGCTGGGGGCGGCTCTTCCGCTCGGACGCCCTCGGCGACCTGAGCGACCGCGACCTCGAGAAGCTGGTCGAGCTCGACATCGCGCTGGTGTGCGACTTTCGAAGTCCCCTCGAAGTCGAGGAGGCGCCCGACCGGCTGCCCGCCGAGGACCCGCCGGAGTGGCTGTCCATCCCCATCCTCGACGATGCCACGCTCCAGGTGGAGATCCGCGAGCGGATCCTGTCGGGAGACACCGACGGTTTCGACTGGGATGGCATGCTCGTCGAAGCCAACCGGCGATTCGTGACGGACTACTCGCCCCGCTACGCCGCGATGTTCGAGCGCATCACCCAGCCTGATTCCCTCCCTGCGGTGATCCACTGCACCGCCGGCAAGGACCGCGCCGGGTTCGGAGCGGCCGCCATCCTGCGCACGCTGGGGGTGCCCGAGGAAACCGTGATGGAGGACTTCCTCCTCAGCAACCACTACACCGCCCACGCGATCGAGCGGATGCTCTGGACGATCCGGCTGGTCTCGCTCTTCCGTACCGACCCCGAGGTGCTTCGGCCGATCTTCGGCGTCGAGCCTCGCTACCTGCAGGCGGCGTTCGACGAGATCGAGTCGCGCTACGGCGACTTCGATACCTACCGCCGCCAGGCTCTGGGACTCTCGGACGAAGAGACCGGCGCGTTTCGGAATCTGATGCTCGAGCGCCCGGGCACCTAGCACGCGGCGCGTCTCGCCCGTTCGACCGTCGGCACGCTCGTGTACCCTGCGGCGCGGCGGATCGCCCTGCCGGAGAGCCTGCCCGTGTCGAAGTTCGAGTACATCACGGTTCTCACGTCGCTCGTCGTCGCCGTGGGCGTGTCCCAGCTGATCTCGGGCTGGGGGCGTCTCTATCTGAACCGCAGCGAGGCCCGGCCCTACGCGCTGCAGGCGGCGGTGTCCGTCCTCCTGCTGGTGGCACTGCTTCAGAGCACCTGGGGCTACTGGGGGTTCCGCGACGCGAGCTGGGACTTCTTCCGGTTCATGCTGGCGCTGGCCCCGCTGCTGCCCATCGTCGGGGCCAGCTACCTCATCCTGCCGCGGGGCGAGGGCCCGACCGGCTCGTCGAGGAGCCCACGGGATCACTACTTTGCGGTCCATCGCGTCGTGTTCCTGCTCCTGGCGGCTTGGATCGCGCTGGGAACCATCGCGGAGCTCGCGCTGGTCGAGCCCGAGCTGCACCTGGGCCAGGGGGTGCGGCTCGTCGCGACGATCCTGCTTCTCGCACTCGCGTTCACCAGACGGCCGTCGCTGCACTGGGCCGGGATGGCGCTGCTGGCGATCCTTCAGCTGCTCTTCGTTCTGTTCGTGACGCCCGTCCTGGACTGAGCCGTGCGCCATCGGCGCGAGGCAGGTGCCCGCGGCAGGCCTAGTCGCGCCGTCGCGGGTCGGCGCGCAGGGCACGCACCAGCGCGATCGCCAACACCACGAACACCCCCAGCAACGGCACCGACGCCACCAGCGAAGCGGTCTGCAGACTCCGCAGCCCACCCACGGCCATGAGCACGATGGGCAGGGCCGCCACGCTGAGCGCCCAGAAGCTGCGGTGCAGGCGCTCGGGGTGGCCCTCGTCGTCCAGCGACAGGCTGGCGCCGGTGGCGATGGTGTAGGCGGCCGAGTCGAAGGTCGTGGCCAGGTACAGGAGGGCCACGAAGCAGAAGACGGCGAGCGTGAGGGCACCCCCCGGCAGGGCGGAGATGACGGCGATGATCGCGTGGGGAGCCCCGACATCCTGGGTCATGGCGATCACGCCGAGCTCGCCGGACCGTTCGAGGGCGAGCGCGTGGTTGCCCAGAACGATGAAGAAGAGCCACGCCACCGCCGTACCTGCGAGGATCATCCCGAAGACCACCTCGCGGATGGTCCGGCCGCGCGAGATGCGCGCCACGAACAGACCGACGAACGGGGCATAGGCGATCCACCAGGCCCAGTAGAACACCGTCCAGTCGATCTGGAGCGCGCTGCCCGTCCACCAGTTCATCGCGCCGAAGTGCCGGGCACCGTGGAGCACCGACGCGGCCCCTCGCTCGAGGATGAAGGCCGTGTCGCTCGCGAACAGGACGAACACGATGAACCCGATCGCCAGCACGATGTTGAGGTTGCTGAGCATGCGGATGCCGCGATCGAGGCCGAGGTAGACGCTGGTCGCGAAGATCGCGCCGCAACCCAACACGATTCCGACGTCGAGCGAGGCGGTCCGCGCCAGCCCGAACAGCTCCGACGCGCCCTGGGCGATCATGGGGGTGGCGAGGCCCAGGGACGTGCTGGCCCCGCCCAGGATGCCGACGATGAAGAGCACGTCGATCGCGCGCCCGAAGGCGCCGTCGGCGCGACCTCCCAGCACGGGTCGGCAGGCGCGGCTGAGCCGCAGCGAGCCCTCCCCCCGCCGATGACAGGCGTGCGCCACCGCGACCGTCGGCAGGGCGTAGAACGCCCAGGCCGTGAACCCCCAGTGGAAGAGCGGGTAGCTGCCGGCCCAGGCGAGGGCCTCGTCGGACCCGGGCTCGACGCCAGGAGGCGGTGCCTGGTCGTAGAAGACCCACTCGATCACGCCCCAGTAGAGCAGCCCGCTGGCGATGCCCGCACAGAAGAGCATCGAGAACCAGGAGACGAACGCATAGTCGGCGGGCACGCCGTCCTCCCCGAGTACCGTGCGACCGTGGCGCGAGAGCGCCAACCAGAGCGCGAACACGAGGGTCGCGACGCCCGCCCACAGGTACGCCGCGCCCAGACGAGACGCGAGCCACGCATACAGGTCGGCCACCAGGGCCCCACTGGCCTCGGGCGCCGCGCCGAGCGGCAGGCACACCAGAAGCAGAACCGCGAGTGCGGTCGCGAAGACCGGCCAATCGACTCGCTGCAACGCCTCGCCGCCCGCTAGCCGCGCGCGCGCGACAGGTGGTCGCGAACTCCGGCGAGAAAGGCCTCGCGGGCCTCGATCTGCGGGCTGTGGTGCGCGTCGGGTACCACGATCAGCTTGGCATCCGGGATGCCGTCGGCCAGTTCGCGCGAGGTCTCGTGAAACGCCAGGTCTTCGGCACCCACCATCACCAGGGTCGGACAGGCGATCTCGGATAGGCGAGGAAGCAGCGACACCTGGCCGACGATCTCCCGCAGGCCCTCGCCATACGCCGCCTTGTCCATCGCCACGAGCTTCACGCGCAGCCGCTCCCAGTAGCGCTCGCGCCCCATCTCCCGCTCGGCGCGGCGCATGGGTTCGGGCAGGCGCCGGCGGCCGGCGCGCGTCATGCGCCAGAGCCAGGTGGGAGGAAGCACTCGCGCCACGACGCCCACGGCACGCAGCGCCCAGAGCGGCATGGGCGACGTGGAACGCGCGGCCGTATCCATCAGGACCAGCGAGGCCACGCGCTCGGGGTGGGCCAGTGCGAGGCGCAGTGCCACCATGCCGCCCAGCGAATGGCCGAGCACGTCACAGCGCGCGATCCCCGCCGCATCGAGAAAGCCCGTCAGGTCGCGCACGAGTTGATCGAGCCCGTATCCCGAGCCCGGGTTGCTGCTCTCGCCGTGGCCCCGCTGGTCGAGCGCCACGGTCCTGCCGGCCTCGGAGAGCGGGTCGATCACGTCCGCAAAGTCGTCCCGAGAGCCGGCGAAACCGTGGACGAGCACGAGCGGTCGCTCGCCGCCCCCCCGTTCTTCGTAGGCGATCTCGATCGCCCCCGCGGCCAGGCGACCGCTCGACGCGGTCACGAGAACACCGCTCGGAAGACGTCGCGCTGTTCCGGCGCCCCGAGCATGACCAGCTCGCCCGCCTCGGGCAGCCGCGTATCGCGCCCGGGGTTGGACTCGAGCTGGTCGCCCGAACGCACCGCGATCACGTTCAGTCCGGTGCGCTTGCCGATCTCCGACTCGGCCAGCGTCTTCTCGCGAAGGCCCGACGGTACCGGCTCGACGAAGATGTCCACGCCCTCGCCGATGATCATGGTGTCTCGGCCTCGCGCCAGCGCGAGCACCGACTGGGCTCCGAGCGTGCTGTACGAGAGTACCGAGTCGGCCCCGGCCCGGTACACGGCTTCGAGGTTCCGAGCCTCGGTGATGCGGCTCACGATGCGCGTGTCGGGATTCAGCCGCCGGCAGTAGACGGCGAGAAAGATGTTCATGGCGTCGTCGGCGGTACTCAGCACCACCGAGGGCGCGCCCTCGATCCCGGCCTTGCGCATCACGTCCAGGTCGGACGCGTTGCCGATCCAGACCCGGTCGGCGATCGCGGCCAGCTCGTCGCGGTGGTCCGGATCGCGCTCGACCACGTGCACGGCCACGCCCTTGGCCTTGAGCGCCCGGATGGCCGCCGCGCCCACCTTGCCGCCCCCGAGCACCAGCACGGGGTTCTCGTTGGGCTGGTAGATCGCGAACATCGCATCGAGCTCGTCGATCTGCTCCTTGGTGCCCACGAGGACGGGGACACTGTAGGTCGAGAGCACGGTGTCGGGGTGGCCCGGCTCGAGCCGGCCTCGCTCCCAGGTTGCGATGATGCTGATGCCGGTCACCTCGCGCAGCTTCGTGTCGCGGATGGTGCGACCCGCAAGCTGGGTGTTGTGCACCGGGAACTCGGCGATCAGCAGGTCTTCGAAGCGCCCCACCACCAACGCGCGGGTCTGGCCGACGTCTACCCGGCTCGCCAGCTGCTCGCCCAGCCGCTGCTTGAGCGGGATCACGTGCGTCGCGCCCGCGAGCTGCAGTACGTCCACGGAGTCGGTGCTCTCGGCGAGAGCCGCTACCGGGACGTCGGGAAAGCGCTCGCGGAGGGTGAGCACCACGTTGGTGCTGGTCGCGTCGCCCAGGCTCGAGAAGACCAGCAGCGCTTCCCCTGCGCGCGCCGACTCGTAGGTGTCCACGTTGTCGACCTCGCCCGTAATCACCGCGACGTCATCCGCGTACAGCTCGACCGCCCGAGCCGGGTCGGGCTCGATCACCACGTAGGGGATGGACAACTGGCGAAGCCGGTCGATCAGGGCCCTGGCCACCGTGTCGAGCCGCGCGAGGACCACGTGGCCGGTGGTGCCCTCGGCCACGCTGCGGGGCGCCCGGGTGCGCAGCTGCGCCTCGAGCCAGGGCGCGTAGAACGAACGGATGAACACGAAGGGCAGCAGCACCAGGAGCAGCACGATGCCCGAAAGGAGCACCAGGATGCTGAACCCCCGCCCGAGGTCGGAGTGGAAGGTGATGTCGCCGAAACCCAGCGTGCTCATCACCGTGAGGGTCCAGTAGAACCCGGTGATCCAGGTGTGTTCCTGACCCTCGCGGGCCATCAAGAAGTGGAACAGCACCGAGTAGAGGGCGATGGTGCCGGCCAACAGCGCCAGATAGCGGAACAGCGCCTGGAGGTTCTGGCGTGTCTCCCGCTGACCGAGCAGGTAGGCGAGCTGGGGCGAGAGGAACTTCATCGCGATCCGCGTAGAGGGTAGGCCAGCCGTGCCGCAGCGCATCGGCCCTGTCGCATGGGCACGCTAGGCGCGCGCCGCCAGGTAGGCGTCGATGATCTCGCGGAGCCGGTCCTGGCCGAAGCTCGGCTCGTGGCCGCCGTGCACCACCCGGACCGGCAGATCGCGCAGCCGCGCCATGGTGGCGGCGTAGGCCACCAGGTCGCTCTCGGGCAGGGTGTCCAGTAGCGGGCCGTCATAGACGGCATCCCCCGAGAACAGCGTGCCGGTGCGCGGCTCGAACAGCCCGATGCTGCCGGGCGTGTGGCCCGGCAGGTGCAACACCTCGAAGTGCCGATCGCCCAGGTCGATCACGTCGCCCTCGTCGAGGGCCTGCGCATCCACGGAGCGAACCGCATAGGCCCGGACGTCGAAGTCGGCCTGGGGCAGCGCGTCGATCAGCAGCTCGCTCTCGATCGGGTAGCCCATGTCGGCCAGGGCCTCGAGGATCGCCTCGGGAAAGTCGTCCCGGTGGAGCCACTGAAGCTCGCGGTAGTCGGCCATCTGCGCGCGCTCGAGCCGGTGGATCCGCACGTCGTCGAACTCGTGCAGCCCACCCACGTGGTCGTAGTGCACGTGGGTCGCCACGGCCACGAGCGGTCCGCCCGCGAGGTCCGCCACCTGCTGGCGAAGCGGCGCCACGCCGAGTCCGGTATCGACCAGCAGGTCGCGCTCGCGCCCGCGAACGTGCCAGACGTTGCACCGGAGCAGCGGGTGCACGTAGGGCTCGGTGATCCAGGTGATGCCGTCGCCGACCGATTCGCGGTGAAACCAGCGTGCCTCGACCCGCATCGGTGCGTCGCCGCTCAAGCGTCCGGCCCCTCGGCATCTGGCGTCGCCTGGGCACGCAGGCGCGGGCCCACGGCCTCGGCCAGGGCCTCGGCGATCAGCCCGTTTCCGCGATCCCCGAAGTGGTACCGATCGAGGAAGATCTCGTCCTGGCGCGTCCGCCCATCGAAGACCGGCGTGAGGTCGACGAAGTCGAGCGCGGTGTCCCTTGCGTGCGAGGCGATCGCCTGAAGGCTCAGCTTCAGATAGCGGTTGCTGGTCCCGCCGCGATGCCCTCGATCGAAGAGCGCCTGCTCCCGCGCCGAGAGCGGCTTGCTCGTCGTGGCGAGGCTCGGCTGCAGCGCGAACAGATAGTGCCCGCCCTGCGACGCAACCTCGGCGCGCGTGGCGAGTGCGTTCGCGACCATGCGACGCGCGACGACGTCGGGCGCGAGCCGTTGTCCCCATGCGGGCACGGGGTCGACCAGGACGACGCCGGACCCGCCAAAGACCCTCGACAGCAGACTCCAGTGGAACTGATCGTCATAGGCCCGAAAGAAGTCGACATCGACACCGAGCGCGCCCCAGTGGGCGTCATTCAGCCCGGAGAGCGCGACGACCAGGTTCGGCTGCAGGTCGAGCAGACGGGCGCGGGTGAACGCGCGCTCGTGGCTGCTCGCCCAGGCCTGGCACGCGGCAGCCGCGACTTCCACCTGCGCGGCCGCTTCCAGCGAGTCGGCGAGGCGCGCCTCGAGCTGGCCATGAATCGTCGCAGCCTCGGAGGGCGCGCCAGCAGACAGCGCCGTCGACCCCCCCAGCAACAGCACGCGAACGGTGCCCTGGATCGGCGGGACCCGGAGCGCGCGGGGGTAGCGAAGCTGCTGCGCATTGATGTTCGCGTTGGCCGAAGGGCCCGGCGCCGGGCCGTAGCTCACGAATGGGATCGGCACGGTCGGTACGGCCCACGCATAGCCGTCCATCTCCCGCTGCGCGCGATCGGGATCGAGGTAGGCGAGCGCCGCTTCCGCCCGCGTCTGCGCACCGGGGCCCTCGTCCGACGCCAGCGCCCTCCCGAGCGTATGCTGTGCCGCGAAGTCGGCGATCGCCGCGCGCGGCGGACCGTGGGCGGCGTAGCGACCCGCCCAGAACCCGGCCCCGGACGCCAGCGCGACGGCCAGAAGCAGTCCCGCGAAAGCGAGCGACGCGCGGGGCGGGGATGACATGGTACGTCCTGCTCCTCCGGCGATCAGCCGTCGGCGTCGATCTACCCCAGTCCGAGCTTCGCGTCCATCCGCCGGCCGGATGCGAGACGATCAGCCTGCGGTGGCCGCCGCCACCACCCAGCGCCGATAGGCGGGGGGCGGCAGGAAGGCCAGGTAGAGCGGCACGGACGAAGCGACCCCGCCGATCGCCACGACCACCGCGCCCGTCACGGTGTGAACCGGGCCGAGTCCGGCGAGCTGAAGGCCCGTGGAGACCACGTTGTTCAAGACGGCGACCCCGCCCACCACCGTCCAGAGCGCGAGGCGGTTCACGACCATCGGGTCGCTCAACCCGAGCGCCCGGCGGCGGCGTGCGCGCGACCACTCGCGCAGTCCCTCGATCGCGGTCCAGAGGTACGCGAACGATCCGGGCACGCGCATGCCGGCGAGCCACCCGCGGGCACCCACGGTGGGATCGGCGTCGGCGGGCAGGCCGACCACGCTCTGGTAGGCAGCCAAGCAGGTCGCCGCCTGCGCCGCGGCGATGACCGCGAACAGGCCAAGCGCCCAACCCGCACCGGGCCGAAACGTGCGCCAGGTGAATGCGGCGATGAGGGTCTGCGCAAACGCGAGCACCGCGATGCCGGCGGCGAGCGGTCCGAGCCGCAGCTCGCCCGCCGGGACGCGCCCGATGCCCGAGGCGCCGAGCAGCGGCAGGGTGAGGACGATCGTGATCAACCCCAGACCGATCAGCACTTCGGGCGCGCCGCGCGTACGGCGGGCGAGCCACAGGATGCGCCCCCCGACCGCTCCGCAGACGGCGATCAGAAGCAACTGGCTAGCGAGCACGAGTGCCATGACGGCCCCCCGAGCGGTTGCATCGGCACGACCGGAGGCGGAGTTGATCCCGGGGGCTCGGTGGCGGCGGCGTGGGTCCCAGGCTCGCCGGGGTGGATCGGGCCCGGTCGTGGGTTCAGTCGCTGAAGTCGGCCGCCGTGTGGCGCGCCATCTCCTGGAGGAACCACGCGGGAAACTGCCCGACGAACCCCTGCACGTCCCAGTAGTCGCTCCAGCGGACCACCAGGCCGTCTTTCATCACGTGCAGCGTGGCGAAGGTGTGGGACACCTTCTCGCCGGTCTTGAAGATCCAGGTCTCGGTGTGGTCGAGGAACACCACGTCGCCGTCGGCCGCCAGATGGTGGAGCTCCTGCTCCTGGCTCGTCAGGTGGTCGAAGGCGATGCGAAGCCGCTTGATCACGTTGTCGGGGCCGTGGGCACCCGGGTCTTCGGTCGGGACGTCCTCGTAGTGGATCTCGGGATGCATGCACGACTTCATCGTGTCCCAGTCCATGCGGGCCAGCGCCCGCCACATCCGCTCCACCGTGGCCTTGTGCTGCTCGTTCGACAAGGTCGCCCCCGTGTTCGACACCGCTGACTCCGCCCTGGGGCCGCAGGATAGGCCGTCGGGCGGCCCCGCAACTCGGCTAGAATCGCTCCCATGCTGAATGCAATCCAACTGGGCAGGCAGAGCGGCCTGCGCGTGTCGCGGCTGGGGCTCGGCACCATGAACTTCGGCGAACCAGGCCGCGGCCACCAGGCCGACTGGACCCTGGGACCCGACGAAGCCCGCCCGATCTTCGAGGCCGCCTTCGAGAACGGCCTGTTCTATTTCGACTGCGCCAACATGTACGGGGGCGGCGCCTGCGAGCAGGTCGTGGGGCAGCTGCTGCGCGAGCTGGCTCCGCGCGACACCTACGTGCTGGCCACCAAGGTGGCCATGCCGATGGGGGCCGGCGCCAACCAGGGCGGGCTCTCGCGCAAGCACATCATGGAGTCGATCGACGGGTCGCTGCGTCGCCTGGGGCACGACTATGTCGATCATCTCGTGATCCACCGGCATCCGCATGGGGTCCCGGGGCACGTCCAGGTCCCCATCGAGGAGACGCTCGAGGCGCTCCACGACGTGGTGAAGGCGGGCAAGGCCCTCTACCTGGGCGGCTCGTCGATGTTCGCGTGGCAGTTCGCGGAGCTGCAGCTCACGGCGCAGCGCATGGGTACCACGCGCTTCATCTCGATGCAGAACCACTACAACCTGATCTACCGCGAAGAAGAGCGGGAGATGAACCCGTACTGCGCGCAGACCGGCATCGCGCTCACGCCGTGGTCCCCGCTGGCGCGCGGCATCCTGGCGGGCTCCTACAAGGGCGGCCTCGACAAGGGCTCCACCAACCGATCGTCGGGCGTCGACAAGGCGCGAACCGGGATGCTCTACCGAGGCGAGATGGACTTCACGATCGCCGAGCGGGTGGTGGAGGTGGCGGAGAAGCTGGGCCACACGCCGGCGCAGGTCTCGGTGGCCTGGCTGCTCAGCAAGCCCGAGGTGCATGCGCCGATCGTGGGCGTCTCGAAGGTCTCGCAGCTCGAGCAGCTGGTCGCGGCGGCCGCCATCGAACTGGACCCGGCCGACGTGGCCTACCTCGAAGAGCCGTACCGGCCGCTGGAGAACCTGCTCTCGATCGGGTTCAGCTAGGTGGGGCCCCTGCCCGGCCCGGGCTGGAGCCGAGCCGCCGACGGGCGAGCCGGCCGGCTTGGGACAGGCTGGAACTATACCGGCTGGACGGTATAGTTCGGCCATGGCTGCCCGGCCCGGACGACCGTCTTCTCGCGCACGCATCCTGGATGCTGCGGAAACCCGCCTGCTCGAGCACGGGCCGGGCGGGCTGGTGCTCGACGCCGTGGCCGCCGACGCCGGCGTGAGCAAGGGCGGGCTGCTCTATCACTTCGCCTCGAAGAACGCGCTCATCGACGGCCTGGTCGAACGCATGCTCCAGAGCTTCGACCGCGCCCAGGCGAGCCTCGCAGGCGACGACGACGCCGCTCTTGGCCGCTGGACCCGGGCCTACCTCGCCACCACCGTGAAGCCCGACGGCGACCCCGCCGACGCCTCGGCGCGACTCATGGCCGGCCTGCTCGCCGGCATCGGGGGCGACGAGGCCCGGCTCGCCGCGCTCCGCGAACGGTTTGCCGCGTGGCAGGCGAGGATCGAAGCCGACGGCATCGACCCGGTCTCGGCCACCCTGGTGCGCCTGGCGGCGGATGGCCTTTGGCTCTCGGCACTACTCGGACTGCCGAAGCTCGACCCGGACCTGGCAGCCGACGTGCTTGCCGCCCTCGACGGACTCACGCGCGAGGCCTGACCGGCTCGCGCCCGCGCAGCACCCGAAGCCGGGGCGCGCGGCCCACCCCCCCTGCAACCCCGCAACGGGAGACTCCCATGCAGAACACGGCCTCGCTCTGCCTCGAGCTCGACCAGCTCGAACGCCGCGCGCAGGAGATGCAGCGCGACCTTGCGCGCCTTCGCGCCGGCGCCCAGGCGCTGCCGCGCGCCCAGGCCCAGGTGATCCGCGAGGAGTGGCAGTCCGTCGATCGACGCGGCTGGATCCTCGTGACGGCAGGGCTCGTGGCCTTCCTGCTGGCGGCGTACGTCTTCTACATGAACCTGGGCTGGTACGCGGACCAGCGCGTGCTCCCCACCAGCAGCGACTGGCTGCTCGACCGGCTTCCCGCCGTGCAGCTGATTCCGCTGCTCTCGTGGGGCTGGCTGGCCCTGCATGCCTGGGCCGTGGGCGTGGCGGCGCTGTACGAGCCGCGGCGCATGCCCTTCCTGCTGTTCCTGCTCGGCGTGTACCTCACGATCCGCACGCTCTACGTGTTCCTCTCGCCGATCGGAGCGCCGGTTCACCTGCTCGACATGCGCGAGCTCGACGCCCTGTTCGCCCAGGTCGCGGGCACCTGGACCTTCCAGAACGAGTTCATCTTCTCGGGCCACACGGCGGTGCCCTTCCTCTTCTTCCTGTTCTTCCAGCGCCCGCTGCACCGGGCCGTCATGCTCGCCGGATCGATCGTGATGGCCGTGGCCGTGCTGCTGACCCACAACCACTACAGCGTGGACGTGCTGTCCGCGTATCTCGTGGGCTACGCCATCTTCGCGCTCTCTCGCGAGCTGCATGGGCACCTGCTCGCGCCCCTCTACCGGCGGGCCCGGGCGTAGCCGCGCGGCCGACCCACCGAGAGCGGTAGTATCGGGGCCTCGCCGGAGGACCTGCCGTGCTCTCGAAGATGGACGACTACCCGATCCACCAGACGTCGGAGCCCGTCGCGCACCCCGCGACCAGCGACCGCCACGTCTACGACCGCTACTGGTTCAACGGCTTCCAGGACGACGGCGCCTTCTACTTCGGCATCGGTGCGGCGCTCTACCCGAACCTCGAGATCATGGACTGCGCGCTGTCGCTGGTCGTCGATGGTGAGCAGCACGCGTTCCACGGCTCGCGGCGAGCCCCCACCGAGCCCACCGATCTCTCCGTCGGCCCGTGGCGACTCGAGATCCAGGAGCCCATGAAGCGGCTGCGCGTGGTGCTCGACGACAACGAGACGGGCATCGCGGGTGAACTGCAGTGGATCGCACGCACCGCCAACATCGAAGAGGGCCATCAGCTCGCACGCAGACGCGTGGGTCGCATGGAGGCCACCCGCTTCAACCAGTTCGGCCACTGGGAGGGCGAGATCCGCTACGAGGGCAAGACGCTGCGCATCGACCCGGCGCGCGTGCGGGGCACCAAGGACCGCAGCTGGGGCATCCGGCCCGTCGGCGACCCCGCGCCGCCCGGCGCGCCGCCCAGCCAGCCCGGCGGCATCTTCTTCTTGTGGGCGCCGCTGCATTGGGAAGACCGCTGCACCCACATGGGCGTGTTCGAGGACGCCTTCGGCGTGCCGTGGCACTTCGATGGGATGGTCTGCCCGGTCTACGACGACCCGAACCAGATCCCCGGTACCGAAGACCCCGGCACCCGGATGCTGGCCGGGGGCGAGCACCACCTGCAGTTCGTGCCCGGAACACGGCGCGCGAGCTCGGCCGAGATCGTGCTGATCACCCAAGAGGGCGAGCGTGAAGAGGTCCAGCTCGAGCCGGTGCTCTGCTTCCGGATGAAGGGCATCGGCTACATGCACCCCGAGTGGGGCCACGGTCGCTGGAAGGGCGAGCTCGCCATCGGCGGCGAGAAGTGGCGCTGCGACGAAGTGGACGAGAATGCGCTCCAGAACGTGCACATCCAGCAGGTGATGATGGCGCGCAGCGGCGATCGCCGCGGCATCGGCGTGCTCGAGCAGATCCACCTGGGGCCCCACGCCCGCTACGGCTTCAAGGGCCTGGTGGGGGCCTAGGCTCCGGGCGAAGCGGCGGCATCGCGCGCGGCCTCGGCCGCGTGAAGCGCCTCGGGCTCGAGCACAAGCGGCCACGTCTCACCGATGCGCGCCTCTGCCGCAGACCGCAAGCGGGCAGGATGCGGAACGGTCGGCATCCGGTCGTCGGGCTGCGGTCCCCGGCCAGCCCGTGACACGCAGTTGACGCGGGTCTGGATTCGACATCGCGTTCGACCAGCTTTCCGACCGCGGCGTTCCGATGGCGTCGACGGCCACGCCGGCTCTATCCTGATCCCGGACACTCGGGGGGGCCGCTCATGAGCGACGACGTCGCAGACGTTCTCATCATCGGAGCCGGCGCATCGGGCGCGGCGGTGGCGTGGAGCCTCGCCGAGACGCGCATGCGCATCGTGTGCCTCGAGCAGGGCGACTGGGTCAACCCGTCGGCGTACCCGACGAACTCGGCCAACTGGGAGACCCAGGCGTTCGGTCCGTGGAACATCGACCCGAACGTCCGCGGCCTCGAGACCGACTACCCGATCAACAACGACGACTCCGAGTGCGCCGTCGTGAACTTCAACGGCGTCGGCGGGAGCACCGTGCTGTACGGCGCGCACTTCCCGCGCCTGCATCCGTCCGACTTCAAGGTGAAGAGCCTCGACGGCGTCGCCGACGACTGGCCGATCGACTACGCGACGCTCGAGCCCTACTTCGCCGAGAACGACCGCATGATGGGCGTCTCGGGCATCGCGGGCGATCCGATGTACCCGCCGAAGGATCCGCCGCTGCCTCCGATCGCGATGGGCCTCGTCGGTGAGACGCTGGCGCGGGGCTACAACAAGCTCGGCTGGCACTGGTGGCCGTCGGACAGCGCGATCATCTCCGAGCCCTACGAGGACCGTGATCGCTGCCTCTACCTCGGCCCCTGCATGAGCGGCTGCTCCCAGGGCGGCAAGTCGAGCACCGACATCACGTACTGGCCGAAGGCGGTGCAGCGCGGCGTCGAGCTGCGCACCCGGTGCCGCGTGCGCGAGGTCACCCTCGACGAGCGGGGCCTCGCGGACGGCGTCGTCTACTACGACGAGAACGGCAACGAGTGCCGGCAGCGCGCCGAGATCGTGATCATGGCGTGCAACGGCGTCGGCACCCCGCGCATCCTGCTGAACTCGAAGTCGAGCCGGTTTCCGGACGGGCTCGCGAACCGCAGCGGTCTCGTCGGGAAGAACCTGATGTTCCACGTCTTCGGCTACGTGCAGGGGGTGTTCGCCGAGCGACTCGACAGCCACAAGGGTCCGGTCGCCTGCTGCATCCTGAGCAAGCAGTTCTACGAGACCGATGCCGCGCGCGGCTTCGTCCGCGGCTACAACATGCAGATCGTCCGTGGCTCCGGGCCTCTCGGCACCGCGATGGCGGGCTTCGCCAGCGGGGCCGTTCCGTGGGGCAAGGGTCACCACGAGGCGTTCGCGAAGCAGTTCGACCACACCGCCGCGATCGGCATCGTCGGGGAGGATCTGCCCGAGGAGCACAACACGGTGACGCTCGACCCGGAGCTGGTCGACTCCGACGGCATCCCCGCGCCGAAGATCACCTACAAGTACAGCGAGAACAGCCTGAAGCTGATGCAGCACGGGCTCGAGCGCGGCGAAGAGGTGATGCGCGCGGCCGGCGCCGCGGACGTCATGAGCGCGGGCCCGGTGCGGCCCAGTGGCTGGCACCTGATGGGCACGGCGCGGATGGGCGACGATCCCGCGACCTCCGTCGTGAATCGCTGGGGGCGCAGCCACGACGTGAAGAACCTGTTCGTCGTCGACGGAAGCATCTTCGTCACGTCGGGCGGTGTGAACTGCGCGAGCACGATCCAGGCGTGCGCGCTCTACATCGCCGACTCGATCAAGAAGAACCTCACGAACCTCTTCGACTGACCCAGGAGCGAACGTGTCGAACGAACCCGTGCTGAACGACAGCCAGCGAGCCCTGCTTCCCGCGCTGCTCGATACGATCGTCCCCGCAAGCGCCGAGCGCGAGATGCCGAGCGCGGCCGAGGTGGACTTCGACGCCTATCTCGCCACCCAGGGCCAGGGCGCCGTCCCGATGCTCCAGGCCGTGCTGGAATCGCTCGGCCCCGGCTTCGCGGATCTCTCGGCCGACGAGCGTCACGCCCGACTGTCCGAGCTGCAGAGCCAGCAGATCGCGCTCTTTTCCAGCCTGCTCGCGTGCGTGTACGACTGCTACTACCAGGACCCCAGCGTCCGCGTGAAGATCGGCATGGTGCGCGGCCCGGTGTTCCCGCAAGGGAACGAGGTCGCCCAGGGCGACCTGTCGCTGCTCGATCCGGTGATCGAGAACGCCGACGCGCACCGCTACCGCGCTCCCCGATAGGTCCCGTGCTCGCGTCCTGCTAGCGTCGGCCCATGCCCCGACGCCACCTCGCCGTCCTCTTCCTGCCCCTCGTGTTCGCCGTCGGCTGTGGGGGCGTCTTCGAACTCTCGAACGCCGAGGCGAGCGACACCACCGAAACGAACGTCGCGCCGGCGGATGCGGACGACGTGTTCCTGCACTCGGCGTTCTACGGGCTCGACGACGGTCTGCCGCCGTTGGCCCGCTTCCTGGTGTGCAACGGTTCGCTCGGAAGCGACGGCATGCCCGTCGTCTTCTCGAAGGAGCTGGAGCTCGGGACCCTTCAAGCGGGGGACTTCCACGTCGTGCTCCCCGACGGGAGCGCGGGGGAGATCGTGTGCGTCACCCCCGCTCCCGCCAACGATCCGGGCGAGACCCGCACGATCCTGATGATCGGTGACTTCGGCTCGATCGAAAGCCAGGCCACTCACGTCGAGATCCGCGGGAACCTCCTCTCCAAGGACGGGCGCTCCAACTTTCGGGGCACCCGCGTCGACGTGACGCGGCTCGAGGACGGACCGTCGCTCGTCCTCGCGCAGGTCGTCCCGCAGGAAGCGTGGGCCCTCGGCCAGTCGGCTACGCGCTTCCCGTTCGGGGGCGGGAGCGGGTGCCCCGAAGGCACGCGCCAGGTCGTCCGCGTCGTGTGGAACGGGGGCGTCACCAAGCCGGGCGGCGACGAGATCGACGACATCGAACGCCAGGCCTACCGGGTGTTCGTGGAGGGTGGCGCCGAGATCGTTCCATTCGCCATCGGCGACCTCGGCGACGGCGACAACAACCACGAGCTATGCCTCGACACGGAGGCACGCCCGCTCCGGGTCGCCTTCCCAGCCGGGCTGGTGACGGACCCCCGCGAAGACCTCAATCCGGCCACGGAGATCACCGTCGCGCGCTGACGGTGGCGCCCGATCGGGCAGACAGGGGAGATGTTCATGCCCGCGGTGCTCTGCCTCGCCGGATTCGGGGACGACGCAAGCATGTTCGCCGGACTGCTTCGGACCCCTCTCGCGACAGAGTGGCATCTCGTTCCGACGGATCTGCCCGGCTTCGGCGCGCCGACGGCCGCCGGTGGGACTTCGCTCCGGTCCCTCGCCGCATTCGTCCTCGAGAGGGCGATCGACGAGGGCGCAGAGATCGTACTTGCTCACTCGTTGGCTTCGGTCGTCGCCTCGATCGCAGCGGGCATGCCCACCTCGCCGATCTCTCGGATCTTCTCATTGGAAGGCAACTTGACCGCGGAGGATGCCTACTTTTCCGGAACGGCTGCCGACTTCGATTCCCCGGAGGCGTTTCGTTCCGCCTTCCTCGCGCGACTGGCGGAGCGCCGGGAGGACCGGACGATCGCCCGGTACCGCAGCGTCGTGGCGAACGCCGACCCGGTCGCGCTCTGGCAGCTCGGAACCGACGCGCGGAGGTTCTCCGACGAGCAAGTTCCGGGTGACGTACTCACGTCTTCGGCTCGAGCCACGTACGTCTACAACCCGTCCAACTGCCCCGAGGCCACCCTCGCATGGCTGAGCGAGAGCCCGATGGAACGGATCGTCCTCGAAGGGGCTTCGCACTGGGTCAGCGTGGACCAACCGGAGCGCCTGTCGGAAGCCCTCCTGCACACGCGGTCGGGGCGGGCGCGGATCGCCACCGCGTCGCCCCCCCTACCGAAGGCGCCCTCCTGATGGGGCGCGGGCGCCCGGACGGCGATCTACGTCGGGGCTCCATGTCCGGCGCGCGAAGTCTCCTCGAACGATTCGCGATCACGGGCGTCGGCCACGAGTGACCCCGAGCGGGATCGGGACGGGACGGCGCGTCAGCTGTCGCGCAGGACGTTGCGCGCGCGGTCGGGCGCGAGGCGCACCAGCCAGGGCAGCAGGCGGGCCTTTCCCAGGTAGAGCTCGTCCCTCCCTGCGGACAGCCCGCGGAGGAGCTTCGAGACGAAGTCGTCGACCTCCATCGCGCCGTCGTGCCGACCCGCCGTCATCGGAGTCTTCACGAGTGGCGTGACCACGTCGACGACGCGGATGCCCTTGGGCTCGAGCTGGAAACGCAGGCCGCGGGAGAAATTGCTGAGAGCTGCTTTCGTCGCGCAGTAGACGGGCGCGCTCGCCTTCGGTGCGATCGCGAGGCCCGACGAGAGCTGGACGACCATCGGTTCGCGGCCGCGCTCGAGCAGTGGCAGCAGCGCCGCGGTGAGTGTGATCGGCGCGAGCAGGTTGGTCGCGAGCTCCTGCTCCACCGCGTCCTCGTCGAGGTCCGGATCGATGCGCACTTCCCGCTGGATGCCGGCGTTGTGGACGAGGACGTCGAGCGCGTCGGTCTGCTTGGCGACCCACTCGACGAGGCTCGCGCGGCCGTCGTGCGTCGCGAGATCGCAGGCGATGGCCTCGGCTTCGCTGCGGGCGAGCGCGTGCTCGTTGCGCCCGCAGGTGAGCACGCGCGCGCCTTCCGCGAGGAGTGCGCGCACCAGGGCTTCGCCAATGCCAGAGGTGCCGCCGGTGACCAGCGCCGTCTTGCCGGAGAGGTTCATCGTTCGTTCCTCCCGGCTTGGACGGCCTCGGGCGCGAGCGCGTCCTCGGGGATCAGCGCGTCGAGGAAGAGGTCCGACACCTCTTCCTGGAACGCGGAATCGGGCAGCCGGCCGCTCGGGAGCTGGATCTGCTCATCGATCAGCAGCGACGCGAGCCCGTGCACCAGGGCCCACCCGGCAGCCGACGCCATCTCCGTCGCGACGGGTCTGCGCGCCGAGAGCGCGAGGCACGCGCCCGTCGCCTCCCGGGCCGCGCCGGCGATCGCGTCGTCGGCAGCGACGAGGTCCGGGTGCGCGGCGCGATCGCGGAGTGCGTCCCCGAACATCAGCCGGTAGAGTTCGGGGTGCTTCGCGGTGAATGCGAGGTAGCCGCGCGCCAGCGCTCGGAGTCGATCGCGCGGAGCCGTGACCTCGGCAGCCGCGGCCCCGATGGAAGCGCCCAGCTGCTCGAAGCCTTCGAGCGCCACCGCTGCGAGCAGTGCCTGCTGGTCGGCGAAGTGGTTGTACGGCGCGGCGTGAGAGACGCCCGCGCGCCGGGCCACGGCCCGCAGCGTCAGCGCCCCCACGCCCTCGGCCTCGAGCAGCTCGAGGCCCGCCGCGATCAGCGCGGGCCGAAGGTTGCCGTGGTGGTACGCGGCGCGGGGGCGGCGGGAGCGAGCAGCGGCAGGCGTCATCGACCCAATATTGACATCATAAATATACGACGTCAACATCAGCTCATGCGACTCCTCCTCCTGCCGCTGCTCCTCCCGATTCTCCTCGTCGCGGGCTGCGTCTCCGACGGCCCCATGGGCTTCGTGCCGGGCGGCGCCTTCGACGGCGAGCCCGAGGCCGGCAGCGAGCCCGACTGGTCCTTTGCGGTGGATCTCGACTCGGTCGACGTCGAGATCGCCTCGTCGCCGCCGCGCACCGTGCGCACCGGCATCGTCGTGCTCGACGGCGTGCCCCATCTCCCGGTGACCTACGCGTTCCTCAAACGTTGGGACGCCGTCGTCGCCAGGTCACCCCGCGTCGTCGTCCGGGCGGACGGACGCCACTTCGAGCGCCACGCCGTGTTCATCACCGACGAGGCCGCCCATCAGGAACTGATCGCCGCGGGGCAAGCCAAGTACGGCGCGCCGTTCCACGGCTCGTGGACTTCGGGGGTCACCGACTACTTCCGTCTCGACCCGCCGCAGACCGCGACGACCGAAGCCCGGGCGTCGAAGCAGGCAGGCGTGGAATCGACCGCCCCGTGACGTTCGGAGGGTTCGCATGAAGATCACGAGGATCACCGCGCTCGGACTCCTGGCCTATGCGGGGCTCGTCCTCGTCGTCGAGTCGTCGCTCGGGCTCCTGCAGCCCGAGGTCGGCGACACGTTCGTCCTGACGACGACGAACGAAGACGGCGTCTCCTCGGATCGGGTACTCGCGCAGAACTTCAGCGGAGAGCAGCTCTACGCTTCTGCGAACCACTGGCCCCGGGCCTGGTACCACGACGCCATGGGGAGACCGGAAGTGAAGGTGACACTGAACGGAGTCACCTCGGACTACATCGCGGTCCCCGTCGATGCGGCCGAGCACGAGAGGGTGGAAGCCGACATCGGGAACGGGATCGGGCTGAAGTTCCTGTTCGGCTTCGCGCCGCAGCGGTTCCTGCGTCTCGATCCGGTCGAGGACCGCTAGGCGGACCGCGCCCCGTCAGCGCTCGCGCCGCACCTGCGGGTGGAAGCCGCGGTAGGAGACGAAGAGCGAAGGCCTGCGCGCCGAAGCGCGCGAGCGGACGCGTTCGAGCGCTTCCTCCAGCATCAGGTCGGTCACGTCGATGGTCGGCAGCGCCAGCGCCTCCTCGACCGGCCACCACGCGAGCTCCTCGAGCTCGCCGTTGCTCCGCAACCGGGGCAGCCTCCCCTTCCACTCGAGCGCGAAGAAGCGTGCGTGGTAGCGCACGGGGTTGTGGGCCGGCGTGATCGCGCGGCCGACGTAGTCGAGCCGCGCGAGGTCGGGGACCACCGAACCGCGCGCGACGGAGCCGACGGCGACCCCGGTCTCCTCGAACGTCTCGCGCAACGCGGCGACAGCGAGCGCGCCGGGATGCGCGTGCTTCGCGCCGAGGCGCCGCTCGACCGACGGGCGGAGCTTCGACTGCACGTCGAGTGCGCGGTCCTCACGGTCCACGCGGCCGCCCGGAAACACCCAGACCTCCGGCATGAAGCTCATCCGCGTCGAGCGCCGGCCCATCAGCACCCTCCAGCCGTTGCGCGCGCGGTGCAGCGCGATCAGGCTCGCAGCGTCGCGGGGGCGGCGCGCTCTCATCCGGTCGCGAGCGCTCCGAGGTCCACGGCGTGCGGCAGGCGCGGGGTCACATCGAGCATCCTAGGTCCCCGGAAGGGCCGGGGCACGGCCGGTCTTCTGACCAACGAGGGGCGGTCATGTTCATGAAGAACCTCGCGGCTCGCGCGTGGTCCATGCAACCCGAAGATCACCCGTCGGAAGCCCGTCAGGTCCCTGAGTCACAAGAGCGTGGAGTGCTCCGACCCCGAGCCAGGGACGCGGCTAGCGGCGAGCCGCGCGCGCTCGAATCCCGATCAGGGTCACCCGACGAGGCTCGAAACCGGAGCGCTCACCACGTTGGGATTTCCTCCACCGACGTTGTCGTTGTTCGGCACGACCGTCGTAGGCGTGCCGCTGAAGGTGCCGCCACCGGCCGCCGCCGTGCCGGCGATGATGCCGGCCGATGCGGCGTCGCTCGAGAGGAGGCTCGCGAGGAGCCCGGTCAGGAGCAGGCGAGGAACGCCTCTCCGGGTCGTGAGGCGCTGCAATGCACTCGTGGCCATCATGGTGATCCCCTCCCCGTGCGCGAGCCCCTCGAACGAAGCCAGCAGCAGATGGTGCTCTTCCCAGCGTCGCGCAGCTTCTCACGACGACGCGGCGAATAGAAGAGCTTTCTGGAGGCAGAAGGGCCGCGGCGGGCTCCGCCAACTGGGCGGCGAGCAACGGTCGCACGCGCACCGTGGGCAGGCCGAGCAGGCGTTTGGCCTCGCGCACGCCCGTGGTGAAGGCGGCGGCTTCGCGCAAGTGACCATCGGAGCCGCGCGAGAGTACCGCAAGCCAGATCACGGAAATGCAGGCAGAATACGATCTTCGCGTGGTGGGCGGCTGCTGCGGAACCGACCACGAGCATCTGGCGGCCATCTCATCACGGTCGCGGCGACACTAGGGCCTGGCCGCCGCCCAACGAGGCGCTGCAGCCAACGCGCACAGCGGGTTCCAACCGAAGTCTGGTAGCTTTCTGGCACTGAACCTGGGCGCCTCAGCGGGCGTCGGCGGCCAGTGCCCTGCAGCTGAGCGCCCAGTCCGTCGGGCGGAAGAGTGGAGGTGGTTCGCATGGTGGCTTGCCCTCGCTGGCGTCGAGGCGTGCTTCTCCTCTCGGTCGCACTTCTTGCCCTTGGCTGCGCCAAGGTGAAGGTCGAGCGGCCTACGTACGAGCTAGGCGAGACGGGAATCCTGACCGTCGCCAACCCCAGCATTCTCCCGATGGCCCTCGGCGGCTGCCGCCCGTCGTTCTACCAGGAGCGGTTGCCAGGACGCTGGGTGCCGACAGGCGAGCTGCCCTGCTCGCTCTACTCCGTGCCGAACAGCGAGCACGTGCTCAACGAGTACGTGGTCATTCCGCCTGGCGGATCGGTCGAGGTCGAGTTCCCAACCGACTGGGTGCAGTCGACTCCGGCGATCATTCGCATCGTCCAGCACGTGAGCACGGCTTGCGAGCCTCCCAAGACCCCCGGCGAGCCGCTGACGTGCCATCGCGCAGAAGAGCTCACCACCGATCCAGTCGTGATCCTCGAGCCAGGCACCACCGACACCATCGGCCGTGGATAGCCTGCCGCACGAGGAGACCCCGAGTGGGGCCACGGTCGCTGGAAGGGCGAACTCGCCATCGGCGGCGAGAAGTGGCGCTGCGACGAGGTGGACGAGAACGCGCTCCAGAACGTCCACATCCAGCAGGTCATGATGGCGCGCAGCGGCGACCGCCGCGGCATCGGCGTGCTCGAGCAGATCCACCTGGGGCCCCACGCCCGCTACGGCTTCAAGGGGCAGGTGGGGGCCTAGGCTCCGGGAGCAGGCGCAGCATCGCGCGCGGTCTCGGCCGCGTGCAGCGCCTCGGGTTCGAGCACGCGCGGCTCGACGGTGGTCGCGCCTTGGGCGTCGAAGAACGGCGAGCGGCGCTGGTCGCCGCGCAGGCGCGCGCGAAGAATCATGGACGTGATGCGAACGACCGTGGCGGGCGACACGCGGTCACGCGCCCCTGCGGCGGAGGCTCCGCCCCGCGCGAAGCGACCCTGGATGCGATCGCGGACGGGTCCCAGCACGTCGTCGCGACCCCGCCCGAGCGACTCGACGTCGAGCGCCACATGGACGAGGCCCACGAACGGCATGCCAGCGCGCGCGATGGTGTTGCCGATGGGCGTCTGGCAGCAGTCCGCGAACCAGCGGAGCAGCCCACCGGGCGTCAGGCGCAAACACGCCAGATGCTCGCGGCCGCTGTCGAACGACACCTTGGCGGGAGACGTCTGGAAGATGTCGGTCCCACCGTGGGCATCCAGGACCCGGTCGGCACAGCCCAGCGCAAACGGGAACGTCTGGCAGTCGTCGCAGTGGCAGATGAGCCGGTTGCCGGTCTCGGCCGACAGCGCTCGTGCCGTACCGCCCAGGGCGCCACATCCACAACGGATCGGGACGTCGGTCTGCATCACGGCGAGCCTACCCCAGGCGCAGGGTTCGGCGCGGCGACGGCGGCCGATCGCCCGCCCAGCCGAAACGCGGCGAACGCGGCCAGGAGCGCGCACGCCACCATCAGCAGGTCTACGCGTGCCAGGGCCCGCGCGGTGCCCGGTTCACCGGGCTCCGCGAGTGCCAGTACGGCGCCCCCGACCCCGGCCGCCAGCGCGAAGCCCAGCGAGTCCGCAATGCCCAGGGCAGCCGAGGTCGCGCCCTCCCCTCCCGGCGGCGTCGCTTCCATGGCGGCATTCGTGGAGGCCGTGAACGCCACGCCCATGCCGAAACCGGCGAGGCCCCACACGGCATGGGCGAAACCGGGCGGCACCGGCCCTTCGATCATGAACGCCAGGCCCGCAACGCCGGCCCCGATTGCGAGCACGCCGGGGATGGCCAGCTTGCGTGGCGACGTCTGGGGCGCGAGCCGCGCGTACACGAAGGCGCCCGCCGTCCAGGTGAGCGCCGAGGCGGTGAGCACCGTGCCCGCCTCGACGAGCGACCAGCCCCGCAGATCGCGAAGCATCAGCGGAACGAACGCCTCTGCTCCGAAGAACGCGAAGTTCGCCAGAAACTTCGTGGCGATGGCCGCGGGCAGCCCGGTCGCGGCAATCATTGTCCCGCGCGGAAGCACCCGGCGCGCAGAGAACACGAGGCCCGAGAGCGCCAGCAGCGCGAGGGCACCGGCCGCCCAGCTCGGGCCCTGGGCCAAGGCGAACAGGACCGCACCCACCGAGACGCTCAACACGAGCGCGTCCCCCATGCGCGGCGCGGTGGCATCGCGCTCGGCCCGCGCGGCCAGACGCCCGAGCGCCGGGAGCGCGAGCGCCGCAGCGAGCCCCACGGCCGGCAGTACGCTCGCGAAGACCGAGCGCCAGCCGAACGTCTCGGCCAGCAGGCCCGCGACCGGGGGCCCCAACAGCCCGGGCAGCACCCAGGCCCCCGACATCCACGCCAGCACCCGCGGCCGCTCGTCTTCGGCGTAGGCGAGGCTCACCACCGCGTAGAGGATGCTGCTCACCCCGCCGCCGCCGAATCCCTCGAGCAGCCGCGCGGCGATCAGCCAGGGCATCGACGGCGCCAGGGCCGAGGCCACGACGCCCGCCGCAAAGACCGCGAGGCAAAGCCCCAACGTGCGCTGGGCACCCAGGGTGGTGAGCGCGCGACCGGCCCACACCAGCCCGAGCAGGCTCGCCAGCAGGTAGGACGAGAAGAACGCGCCGTAGAGGGCGCGTCCGTCCAGGGCCTCGGCCACCGCAGGGATCACGGTGACCACCGCCATCGCGTGGAAGGCGTGCAGGCTCACCGCCAACAGCAGCCCCGCGAGCAAGGCCTGGGGGGAGCGGGAGCGTTCCACGTCCGCATGCTGCCACGGCCGCCCGGGGCGCACCGGTCCATGGCTGCTTCGCTGGCGGGTTGTCAGCGAACGAGCCGACGATCGCGAGACGGGGAGCTAGGGATCCGTGGAGCGCTCGCGTGGCGTGGGCGGCGGGAAGCCGGTCACCAGCGCCGCCATTGGCTGGCCACGCGATCGCGCGAGCCGGCGGCCTCCATGCCCGCGTGCCTACGCTCTGCTTCTGCGAGCGAAGGCGATCCGACCGATCAACGGCAGGAACAGCGCGGCGAGGCACGGTTCGGGGACGAGCAACGCCGCTGTCCAGTTGGTCGGGACCGTCGACAGCCCCAATGCACCGAAGGAACGTTCGTTGGGGACGTCTTCGAAAGCCATGTTGTTGACGCCATCCAGAGCCCAGGATCCCTGGATTCCGCCCAGGTTGTTCGTCACGGAAGGGTCCCCGCTGTCGACCGCCCAGAACTCGGGAGCGGCAATGACGGTCCCCGTCGCGTCGGTCTGGAAGACCCCGAGATTCAGCGATGAACTGAGGCCGCCCGCCGGGAGCCCCCCGGTGATGAGGACCGATCCATCGTCCGCATCGATCGTGATCCCGACGAAGTCCTCGGGAACCCAGATCTGGTCGTTCAGGGTCGCGTTCCCGTTGTCCAACATGACCGTCACGACGAGCGGATCACCGATGGAAACGGGGAAGGATCCGAGCACCACGCCCCCGACCACGTCGGTCCACGTCATGGTCACGATGGCTGCCGATGCCGACCCCGTGCTCGCGAACAACAGGATCAGACCCGCACAGAGCGATCGAATCGCGGCTCTCATGATGGGGTTCCCTCTCGGAGCTACAGCCTCGACCAGCCCAGCAGCGACGGAGGCAAGACGGTTGGTGGGCTCGAGGGCCCCGGAGTAGAGGTGGTTCGTAGGGCACGATTGTGTCAAGGAGCCGCCACGCGGCGGCTCGTGGCGTGGAGGGAGCGGGGCAAGGTGCATGCGCTCATGTCGCCCGTTCTGCTGCGGGGTACTGCCGGTTGCCGAGGCGGAGCCCCCGACCTCCTAGGGCTTCAGTCGCGCGAGTTCTCGAATGTGCGGTCGCGCTACGCACACTTTGTCGATGTCGTTCAAACACACTTGGGGCAGGTAGCGGTGTGACGTGCCTGGCTCGGCTCGTCGCTCCCGTCGACCGGCGCCGCGCCGACCGACCCGCTGGCCCGGGACGATTCGGAACGCTCACGCCGGCGCCGGGCGGTGGGTCGCACCGAGCTGGGTGATGAGGAGGGCGGCGCCGATGAGCGCGAATCCCTTCACGAACGACGCCTGCTGGATCGCGCGCATCGCCGCGTCCTGGGCGTGGAGCATCTCGTAGCCATGGACCGCGACCGTCACGGGGATCAGGAAGAGCACGATCAGCCAGGCTCCGAGACGAGCCCGCCGATCGAACAGGATCATCGCCGCTCCGGAGAGCTCGACCCCGCCCGAGAGGAGCACCCAGAACTCGCGGAATGGGATCGCCGCTGGCATGAGCGCCACATACCCCGCGACGTCGGTGAAGTGGGTCACGCCGGAGAGGAAGAAGACCAGCGTGAAGAGAACCCGCGCGGCCAGTGTGAGAGCGGGGTGATTCGGGAGTCGGTGTTCAGCAAGCATGGATCGTCCTCGTTGGGGTGGCTTTGGAGTTCCGCCTAGGCCCGATGCGCGGCGTGCTGCTGGATCCAGTCGCGGATTCGCCGTTTCCGGGCGGAGGTGGCCTCGCGCGCGACGCCGGCGATGACGTCCGTCAGTGGCACCGCGGCCAGCGCTCGTCGATAGTCGGCCTCGGCGCGCTGAAAGGCCGCCGCAATCGGGCAGGGTCCAGAGCACTCTGCCGGCGACGCGCCACAGGGGCCGCTGCGTCGCACCTCGGTGCAGCGGAAGCTCGGTGCGGTGCCCTCGATGGCCGCCGTGACATCCCACAGCGAGAGGCTCTCGGGGGCTTGCGCCAGCCAATAGCCTCCGGCGGCGCCGCGTTGCGCCGCGACGATGCCCGCTCGGCTCAGCGCCTGGAGCTGCTTGGCCAGATAGGGCGATGGGACGCCGAGGAAGTCCGCCAGCGCATCGCCCGCCAGCGCCGAGCCGGGCGGCAGCAGGGCAAGGAGCGCGCAGGTGTGCGCTGCCCACTCGACGCCCTTTCCGATTCTCATGCCCTTCGACTCCTCGAGTAATTAGAGATGTTTTATATCCCTAATTAGGGCGCGCATCAACCTCGAGTCGCCATCGAGCGCGCCCTCGCGCCGACGGCCCAGGGTGGTCGGCGCGGCCATCGAAGCGGCGAGGAGCAGGTGGAGGTCGGGCTCCGGAACCTCCAGCAGATCCGTCGGCAGGCCCACGTAACTCGCCGGGTCGCGCCGGGGTCTACGGCTCTCCGGGGCTCCCGGCATCGGCGGCCGCATGCATCGCACGGGTCAGTGCGTGAGCGCTCTCGGCATCGGGCGCGATGCCCTCGAGGAGCCTTCCGAGATCGTCCACGTCCAGACCCGGCGATCTCCGACGGAGCTCGTCGTAGGCGTCCCTGGCGTCTGCGAGCCGCCCGACACGGGCCAGCACGGCGCTCAGCACGATGTACCCCTCCTGCGAGCCCGTGCTCTGGACCGAGGTCTCGGCGGCCTCGAGTGCATCGTCCCAGCGGCCCAGCAGCGTGCAGGCGAGGCCCCGGTTCGCCAACCAGTGATAGGTGAGCGGATCCCGCGGCGAGAGGCGCAGCGCCTGGTCGATGTTCTGGAGCGCCTCTTGGGGCTGGCGCCGGTAGATGAGGGCGATCCCCAGCCCGGCCCTTGCGGCGGCGCTGTTCGGATCGAGCGCCAGCGCCCGCTCCCAGGCACGGATCGCCTCGGTGGTCTGGCTCAGGTTGCCGAGCAGGGCGGCGTGGCATTGGTGGATCAGCGGATCGTCGTCCGAGAGCTGGAGCGCCGTGCGGATGGAGGCTTGTGCCCGTTCCGCGGGCTCCCCACCATCGCGGAACCGCAACGAGCGGGCATGGGCGAGTACGGCATGCGCGAGCGCGTACTCGGGGTCGCGCTGCAGCGCCTCTTCGCAGGCGACGATCGCCGCCTGCGCCGCGTCTCGGCTTCCGAGGTCGCTCTGGACCCCGACCCACGCCCGATTGACCAGCGCCCATGCGGTCAGGTCCTCGGGCGCGGCCCTGCGGGCGAGCTCTGCTTCGGCACGACGCAGTGCCGGAAGCAGGGCCGCGACGATCGCCTCGGTGACCTCGTCGTCCAGGTCGAGGAACCGCTCGAGCGGCCGGTCGAAGCGCTCGGCCCACGCGGTCCTCCGATCGCTGGCATCGACGAGCTGAGCACTCACGCGGACGCGATCGCCGCGTCTGCGGACGCTTCCCTCCAGCAGGTAGCGGACACCCAGCTCGCGCGAGATCTGCTGGGCATCGGTTGCGCGCCCCTTGTACGTGAAGCTCGAATTGCGCGCGATCACGAACAGCTGCTTGATCCGCGAGAGTCCCAGGATGATCTCTTCGCTGAGCCCGTCGGCGAGGAACTCGTGCTCGGGATCTCCCGAGAGGTTCGCGAAGGGCAGCACCGCGATCGAGGGTCGGTCGCCCACGAGCGGCGGCTCGCTCGCCACATCGGGGTGACTGCTGGCTTCGGTCTTGGAACGGTCGACGCGGAGCAAGGCGCGTATCCCGCTGCCGATCGGCGTGAACAAGACGCCCAGGATCACGATCGCTGCCGCAAGGCCCGAGAGCACGGCCTCGTGCTCGCCGACCCACTGAAAGACGGACGCCAGGAACTCCACACCGACCTCGGTCGGGGAGGGTAGCCGCGATGCAAGTCCCGGCCCGGGGTCGATCCCGTCGCGAAGCTCGTGACCGCCGACCCACGCGTCGGCCTTGGGCCGGTCTCCTGGGGCGCCCCGCTGCGGACGCGCTCAGCTCGCCTCTTCGACGACGCGCGCAATGCTGGGCCGCTCGGCGAGACGGCCCAGCAGCTCCCCGAGCGCCGGGTGGCCGTCGAGCAGGTCCACGTCGATCACCGCCTTCGCCATGCCGGTCGCGACGCGGAAGCTCCAGAAGACGAACAGGTCGGCGATGGTGAACCCGCTGCCGACCGCATGGGGATCGCACACGAGCAGGCGGTCCACGGCGCGCATGCCCTTCTTCAGGTCACGGCGCACTTCCTTCTTCGTCTCGTCGCTCACGGGCTTGTTGAAGAGCACCTGGGGAAGGAGCCGCCGGGCGACCAGCTCGACATCGAGCTTCACGTGGCAGACGAGTTCCATCGCCTTCGCGGCCTCGAACGGGTCGTCGGGCAAGAGTGCGGGGTCGGGGTGGGCCGACTCCAGGTAGTGGAAGATCGCGAGTGTCTCCGACAGCACGCGCCCATCGTCGAACTCGAGGGAGGGCATCTTCCCCATCGGAGACCGCGCCAGGTACGCCTCGTCTTGCGACGGCGGAGCCAGCACTTCTTCGAAGTCGAGGCCCTTCTCGATCAGGAGCGACTTCACCAAGCTGGTGTAGTTGCTGAACCGCAGTCCGTGGAGCTTGATCACGCGTCATCCCTCCTTCGCGAACGCCCGTTTCGGGACCTCCGGGAGGGTCGCGGACACCGCCGGGTTTCGCCGCCCGGAGTCGAGGCGTCCGTCTCTTGGGACGCTCCGATGCGTCGCGTGAACTCCACCCGCCACTCTGCCATCGGGCGGAACTCGGGTTCGGAGGCGATCAACTCGGAACCGGTCGTAGGCACACACGTCGAGCGTGGTCCCGAAGCGGGCAAGCGACTCGGCGGTCGCCGGATTGCTGGCTAACCCCGAGCTCGCCCGCGGCGCCTGCCTAGGAGCAAGCCGAGCAGCCCCCCCGCCAGGAGGAGACCCGTGCCAGGCTCGGGGGTGGGGGTGTAGTCGTACTCCACCGTGAGGCTTCTGTCGAAGAGGATCCCGCCGCGGATCACCGCGCCAGCGCCTGACGTGTTGGTCAGAACGAACTCGCCATCAAACGGAAAAGCGATGGTCGCCCAGAGCGAGTCGACGTCTCCGGCGCCGACGAAGTCGCTCAGGAGGAAGCCGCTCACGTCAGACACAACGTCTGACCCCTTGACCGCCGGACTGTTCCCGAAGAGAGCAAAGCAGCCGGATTCCCCCGGGAGAAAAAGCAAGACCCGTCGGCATTGAGCTCGGTACCCACCAGTGGGATGGGGTCGAAGCTGCCTTTTGGGATGTATCCGATAAAGAACTGCACATCGAGCGTATCGAAGTCCACACCGTGGCTGAGCAACGAGTCGTCGGGATTGGCCGTAAAGACTTCGGTTTCGACCCACACAGAGTAGTTGGCGGTGAGCGTCACGCTGTTCAGGGTGCCAAGGGCCGGGTCGAACTTGTTGATTCCGATGATCAACCCGTCGGAGAAGGAGAAGCTGCTCGGAATGCTCCCCGGCGCGCTGTAGTAGCTGGTGTCGACGACGTCGGCCCAGAAGCCGGACTCGGTAATGGTCGCCGCCGAAATGGGAGTGGCCAGCATGGCCGGCAGAATCAGGACCTGGAACCAGCGGAACCTGCGACACGTGAGCATGGGTCGGAGCCTCTCCGGATGGGGCTCCCAGGTACCCAGCCACCACTATACGCCTTCGGGCCCCCGCAGGCGAAGCCGCACCATTCCTCACGCATTCCGCCAACATCGTCCGGCGGCGGACCACTGCGGTGCGGGGAGCGCGGCTCCGCCCGCGGCGTGAGATGGTGGCGCAGGCCAGAGTCGAGGGGGTTATCGGAAGTCGAACGCCCGGTTGTCTGGCCTATTTGCCTATCCGCGACCAGTCCGGGAGGCACTGCCTTCGGCCTCGGCTCCCTAGGGAGCGATGATCTCGAGCCCGGGGAAGTACGTGCGGTAACGCGTCGCATCCCGGGTCACCAGGGTCAGTCCTGCGACCGCCGCGTGAGCGCCGATGTAGAAGTCGGGCAGGGGAGATCTCCGCGGGCCGCGCCGGCGCCGATACCGGACGAAGCACTTCCCGGCGAGGAAGGCCGCCTCCCAGGGCAGGGAAAGTCGGAGGAAGTCCTCCTCGCGAAGGGCGTCCTGGAGCTCCTCGATCCGCTCGAACCGGATCGACACCTCGGCATAGATCAACGGGTTGATCGCGAGCGCGGAGCTCTCGGCGCACTCGGCGAGCGTCTCCCCGGACCACGCGGACCACTGCGGGTCCTCGGTCATGACGTCGAGCAGGACGTTGCTGTCGACGAGGACGGTCAGCGATCGCCCCGGGTCAGCGCCAGGATCTCGTCCGTGCTCATGCGAACGGATCCGCGGCCACGCAGTCGCTCGACGATGGACTTCCCGCGGCGCCCCGCACGGCCGGCGCGCCGGACCTTCCGCATCCGGACGGCCTTGCCGACGATCTCGAACTCGACCTCGGTGTTGGGCAGCAGGCCGAGCTTCTCGCGGATCTCGACGGGGATGGTCACCTGGCCCTTGGTGGTGATCTTCATGGTATTACCTCGGGAAGTAATACTACAGGAGACCCGGTACGCGGGCACCGCCCGGGTGGCACCTCGTCGTCCTGTCCCGCGCCCCGGGCGACGTGCACGGGTCGGGTGACCCACGTCGTGCCAGCAGGGCCCGCCGCCGTAGCCGCGCAGCCAGGCGTGGCGTCGACCTCAGTCGCTCGCCGCCGCCGTCTGTGCCTTGGTGGGCGCGGCGGGGGCGGAAAAGAAGAAGCGCCGGGCCGCGAGGAGCAGCCCGAAGGCCAGGGCGCCGATCAGGATGTCCAGGCTCGTGAGCTCGGGCTTCAACATCTTTCGCGCAACGACGAAGGCGATCAGCTCGAGGATGGCCATGAGGTCATGGGTGACGAGGGTCCGGATCAGCTCCACGCCGATGACGATCAGCAGGATGCGATAGATGAGCTCGTAGAAGGTCTCCGTGCTTCCCCAGTCGGCGCCCACGAGCACCCGCGCGCTGTGGAAGGCGAAGTAGACGCAGCCGACGAGGACGCCGAACGCCAACAGGCGCTCGAGCGCCGTCGCGATCACCTTCGTCGACTCGATGACCCGAAGGTTCATGAGAAGCGCTCGTCCATGGCAGCGACCATATCACGCCCGCTGGCGCCGGTCGTCGACAGCGGGCCGTCCGCGGTCGGCCCGGGACGCGTGCTCTGCCTAGCCCGCACGAACCCACCCACGAACCACGAAGAAGAAGACATATCCCGCCGACGTCAGGAGCAGAACCCGCGTCCCTTGCACGAGAAGGCCACGAGGCGATCGCGACCGCAGTCGTCGCAGTGCACGCGGAGGAACCCGTTCGCGAGAACGCCGCAGTCGAGGTAGGCGCGGATCTCGCGCTCGACGAACCGGGCCACGGGCGCGCCCGACGCGCGTGCGCGGGAAAGAAACGGCTCGAGCTCCTCGCGAGCGACGCAGTGGAGGAGCGTCTTCTGGGGCTCGTGGCGTTCGTGCTCGGGCACGCGGTCCCGCACCGGGACGGGCCTGGGGGAAGCGACTGCAGAGGGTGCGCCGTATGCAGACGAGCGTCCGTGGGAGGTGTCGCCTACTGAGACCACACGCCGTTGTCGTACTCACCGGCCCCTCAGCGAACGAGCCGGGGGGAGACTAGGGAGCCCTGGTGCGATCGCGCGGCGTCGGCGGCGGGAATCCGGTCAGGGCCTCGGTCACCGCCCGGCGAAGCTCTTCGGCGGTCTGCTCCGGTTCGATGGCGCCGGGGCCGGCCGCGTAGGTGGTCCACGCGGTCCAGGCCAGCCGATCGGTGCGCCGATCGACGATGTCCACCACCAGGCGACCGCGCGAGTAGGGCCGGTCGACGAGCCCGTAGAAGGCCAGCAGCGGCGCCGCCACCAGTGCGCGGGTCTTGTCGCCGGTGGTGAAGTCCACCATCAGGTCGGGGGGCGCATCGCCCTCGGCCTGTCGGAAGCCCTTGCCCTGAAGCGCCTCGGCCAGGAACCGGCGGATCTGCCGGTCGTCGGGGCCGAGCAGCGGCGTGCCCGGCGCAATCTCACCGGGCCTGGCCAGCGACGGGAAGGCGAAGGTGTCGTTCCCGGTCAGCCTCACCGCCGCGTCGTAGCCGCCGCCGCCCACCACGCCACGGTCGAACTTCACGAGCCGGTGCGGCGTCGCGTCTTCGGGGCGCTCGGGATCTTCTGCGCCGGGCGTCGCGTTGGCCGCCGCCGTCACTTCGGTCAGTGCCAGGTTCTCGGGCTCGGGCGTCACTTCGCTGAGCACGGCATCGGTCACGCTCTCGCGGGAGAGCGTCGCCGTCAGCTCGTAGGGGATGGGGGCGCCGCCGCCGATGCCCTGGATGAGCACGAAGTAGGTGCCCTTCGCGACCGAGGCGCGCACGATGAGCGGCGACACGTCGGTGCGCGGGCCGCGACCGGTATTCGCCTGGCCCAGGATCTTGCTCGGCGACTCCAGCAGCAGCCGGCCCTGCTGGTCGTTGCTCTGCATCTCGAACAGCGCGCGCACCGTCAGCGTGCCGGCGCGCGGGGCGATCACGCGAAAGCGCTTGTCGCAGACGTTGCCGTAGCACCCCAGCGTCTCGACGTAGGTCGAATCGAGCGGCAGGTTCGTGGACAGGCGCGCGGGATCGACCACCACGTCGGGGTTCCAGTTGCTCTCGCCGGGGACCCAGGCCGACCAGGCACAGCCCGAGAGCGCCAGGGCCAGCAGCACTGCCGAGGCACGCCGAAGCCCGCGGCCCAGGAGGCCGCGCCGGTGCGCCGGACGCAGACGCGGGCGGGTCGGCAGTTGCTGCGGGCGCATGGGCGGGCACGATAGCCCTCCTGACGCCGCGCGCCGCCGGATTCGGGCTGCTATAGGTCCGCCCACTCCCGGCTCGATGGCCGGTGGAGGAGGTCTCCGATGGGTCGAACCCTCACCATCCTCGCGGCGCTGCTGGCAATCGCCATCGCGGTGCCCACCGCCCCCTCAGCGCCCGCGTCTGCACAGACGACCGCCCTCTCGGGGTTGCTCGAGCGCGGCACCCTGCGGGTCGGCATGTCGGGCAACCAGCCCCCGTTCAACTTCCGCGACAAGTCGGGGGAGCTGGTGGGCATGGAGGTGGACCTCGCCCGATCCCTGGCAGGCATGCTGGGCGTGCGGCTCGAGATCGTGGAACGGCCCTTCGGCGAGCTGCTTCCCTCGCTCACCGGTGGCGAGGTCGATCTCGTGCTCTCGGGCATGACGATCACGCCCGAGCGAACCGTGCGCGCCTCGTTCGTGGGCCCCTACTACCTGTCGGGCAAGTCGATCCTCACGCGCTCGGCGAAGCTGGCCCAGGTGGCCGAGGCCGGCGAGTTGGATCAGGAAGAGCTGTCCCTGGCCGCCCTGTCTGGGTCGACCAGCGAGCGTTTCGTCACGTCGAGGCTGCCCAAGGCCAAGCTGGTCGCCACGCCCGACTACGACGCGGCGGTGAAGCTGCTGCTCGACGGCAAGGTCGACGCGCTGGTGGCCGACCGCGAGATCATCGCGCTCACGGCGTTCCGCAACCCCGAGGCCGGGCTGGCCGCTCTGCGCGAGCCGCTCACCATCGAGCCGATCGGCATGGCGGCGCCCCCGGGCGACGCGCAGATGCTCAACATGCTCGAGAACGCCGTCGATGCGCTGGAGGTGAGCGGCCTGCTCACCGCAATCCGGGTACGCTGGGTCGAGCGCGGCGACTGGGTGGAGCTGCTGCCCTAACTCGGGAGAGGCCCCCCCCCCGCGCGCGCGTGTGGGGACGGGCGGCATGAAGCGAGCCTCGATCGGGGTCTCGGCCCACATGGGATGGGCCGCCACGGCGACCGTTGCAGTCACGCGCGACGGCATCCGGGTGCTGCGGACCGATCGCATCGAAACGGCCCCGGGCGACGACCGCGAGGCCCAGGAGCCCTACCACGTGGCGGGGGGGTTCCACGGTCTGGCGCGTGTGCCGGTGCCGGGCGACCCCCAGGTGATCGTGCGGCGCGGCCTGGGCAAGCAGCGCCGCGCCACGGCCCGAGCGCTGCGGGCGCTGGCGCGAGCGCTCGAAGGTGAGGGCTACGCCCTGCGGCGCGGCGGCCTGCTGGTGGGCCGCGGGCGACCCGCGCCCGACGTCGCGCGCGCGGTCGCTTCGCATCCGCAGATCCACGTGGAAGAAGGGCTCGCCGTGCGCGCCTCGATCGCGGCCGCGCTCGAAGGGCTCGGCGCAAGGGTCCGAGAGCTCGATGCGAAGGATCTGCTCGAGACCGCGAGCCGGGAGCTGCGTCGGCCGCGTGCCGAGATCGAGGAGTCCCTGGCGGCGGCGCGGCCCGAAGGCGACTTCGCGTGGCGCAAGGAGCAGCGGCTCGCGGCGCTGGCCGCCTGGCTGGCGTGACGATGCGCGCCTAGACCATGCCGCCCGGGTCGAGGCCGAGCATCGCGCGGCCGTGGATCTCGAGCCGGGCATCGAGGTCGAAGACCACGTGCCCGGACAGCGCGTTGACGTCGCGCACCGCGCGCTGGAGCGGGTGGTCTTGATGGTGGGCCTTCGCACCGCTCGCATCGGCGACGCTGCGCAACACGCGCTTCGACAGGTCCACCGCCATCGCCGTACTCGCCGACCAGCGCGCCCGGTCCTCGATGGTGGCGGCGCCGCGCAGCTCCATGACCTCGCGCGTGACGTCGCGCAGCAACGACTCGGCCTGGCGCGCCTCGATCTCGGCGCGGGCGAGCCGGATCTGCGCGGCGGGCCGCTCGGACTGGCGCGTACCCGTCCCATAGAGGATGCGTTCGCGCATGCGCTCGAGGAAGCCGTTGACTGCGGCGCGCGCCTGGCCGACCGCGGGCATCGAAGCCGCCAGGCACAGGATCGGCAGCATCGGCGTGCGGTAGAGCGGGCCTGCGTGCCGCACCGCACCCGGGGCGCGGCCCCCGACCATGTCGAGGATCGAGACCGTTCGCGCCTCGGGCACGAGGACTTCGTCGACGACCACATCGTTGCTCGCCGTGGCGGCCATCCCGTCCATGAACCACACGTCCTCGATCGTCACCTGGTCGCGCGGCAGCGCGAAGAAGCGCAGGTCCGGCGGACCAGAAGCGTCGCCTTCGCGGTCCACCATGCCGCTCAGGATCACGTACTCGGCGTGGGCGGACCCGGTGGCGAAGCTCCAGCGGCCCGAGAGGCGCAAGCCACCCTCGGTGCGCTCGGCGCGCCCGTCGGGGGCGATCACGGCCGGGGCGAGCACCTCACCGCGCTCGCCCAGGATCTCGTCGGGGACCGGGTCGGGAAACTGGCACAGCATCCAGTTGTGCTCGATGTAGAACGTGCTCACCCACGCCATCGAGGCGTCGCCCTCGGCGAGGGCGAGCCCCACCTCGAGGAACGTGTCGAGGTCGAGTTCGAGACCGCCCAGGCTGCGGGGCACCATCAGGCGAAACACGCCGGCGTCGCGCAGCGCCGCGATCACCGCGTCGGCCGGGCGCCGCGCGCGCTCGGACGCCGCGGCGTGCTCGGCCAGCAGCGGCGTCAGCTCGCGGGCGCTCGCGATCAGCGTCGCGGCCTCGATCCCGTTCGCCTCAGCGCCGGCCATCGTCGTCCACCCCATAGAGCCGCGCCATCGACTGCGACACGAGGCCGCCCACGGGCAGGCTCACGCCCGACTTGCGCGCCAGCGCAAGCGCCCAGGCCAGGTCCTTCTCGGCGATCTGCATGTGGCTGCGCATGAGTCGTTGAAAGCCCTCGCTGCTTCGCGCTTCGTCGGGCGCCTTGTGCGCCGCGAGGAAGGCCACCATCAGGTCGGTCAGCTGGCCATTCGCGCGCCCCGCCTGCTCGAGAACCTCCTGGGGCAGGCCGATGGCGCGCGCCAGCGCCATCGACTCGTAGGCCGCCGCCCACTGGATGTAGGTGATCAGGTTGATGCAGAGCTTGAGCTTGGCACCGCAGCCGATCGGCCCGGCGTGCACCAGGGGCACTTCGCTGGTGGCCTCGAAGTAGGGCCGCGCGCGGTCGACCGCCTCGGCGGCCCCCCCCACGAGGTAGGTGACCTGCTTGTTCACGGCGCGCGCTGCGCCGCCGGTCACGCAGGCGTCGATCACGTCGACGTCCTGCCGCGCGGCGGTCTCGGCGAGCGCCTCGGCGGTCTCCGGAAGCACCGTGCTGTGGATGAGCACCACGCAGCCCGGCGCAGCCCCCGCCAGCAGACCGTCTTCGCCGAGCAGGACGGCGCGCACGTGATCGTCCTCGGGGACACACACGCCGATCACGTCGGCGCCGGCCGCCACCTCGCGCGGCGAGGTCGCCGCCGAAGCACCCTCGGCCACCAGCTCGGCCACGGGCGCGGGATCGAGATCGTAGACCGTGGTCGAAAGCCCCGATGGGGCGAGATGGGCCGCAATCGGTTTGCCCTGGTTGCCGAGCCCGATGAATCCCGCGCGCACCGTCATGCGGCCTCCCCGGCCGAACGCCCGGCCGATGGCAGGCTACCGCGGGTTCACGGGATGGAATACCGTCGGCCATGAGTTCGCTCCCCGCCGAGGACTGCCCCGTGACCGCCGCTCCCGAGCCCCCGAAGAGCGAGGGACCCCGCCCGCATCCGGGCGGTCGCCCGCCGCCGGTCCTGTCGGGTCGTTGGCCGGGGCTGGGCCACCTGCTCGCCCTTCGCAAGCGCCCGATCGCGCTCTTCCAGCGCGTCCGGGACGAGCTCGGCGAGATCGGCGAGCTCGACTTCGCGGGCAACCGGGTCGTCATGCTGATGGGCGAGGAGGCCCAGGAGGCCTTCTTTCGCGCCAGCGACGAGCAGCTCGATCAGGCGGCCGCCTACCCGTTCATGACTCCGATCTTCGGGCGCGGCGTGGTCTTCGACGCCTCGCCGGAGCAGCGCAAGCAGGCGCTTCGCAACCAGTCGCTCCGGGCCGACTTCATGAAGGGCCACGCCGAGACCATCGCGCGCGAGGTCGAGCGCATGCGCGCCTCGCTGGGCGACCAGGGCGAGATGGACCTGCTCGACTTCTTCTCCGAACTCACGCTCTACACCTCGAGCGCATGCCTGATCGGCCGGGGCTTTCGCGAGGAGCTCACGCCCGAGTACTTCCGGGTCTTCCACGAACTCGAGAAGGGCACCGACGCGCTCGCGTACGTGAACGCCGACCTGCCGCTCCCGGTCTTCCGGGCGCGCGACCGGGCACGGCGTCGTCTGGTCGAACTGCTCGGCGGCGTCTTCGAGCGGCGCGCCGCCGATCCGGCGACCACACCCGAGCTCTTCGACATCCTGCTCGGGCTACGACGCGAAGACGGCTCGGCCCGTTACAGCCTCGACGAGATCACGGGCATGTTCATCTCGATGATGTTCGCGGGCCATCACACCACGTCGGGCACCGCCGCATGGACGTTGATCGAGCTGCTTCGCAACCCGCACGTGCTCGACGAGGTGGTGGCCGAGCTCGACACCCTGGGCGACCCCGACGAGGCAGGGCAGGAAGCTGCCGACTCTGCCCACCAGGCGCTGCGCGAGATCCCGAAGCTCGAGCGCGCGATCCAGGAGTCGCTACGCCTGCATCCGCCGCTGATCCTGCTGATGCGCAAGGTGATGCACGACTTCCACTACAAGGGCTGGACCGTTCCCGCAGGCAAGCTCGTGGGCGTCTCGCCGGCAGTCTCGAACCGCATGCCCGAGTGCTTCCCCGATCCCGAGCGCTTCGACCCCGAGCGCTACACCGATGCACGCGGCGAAGACCGCCAGCTGTTCGCGTGGATCCCCTTCGGCGCGGGCCGACACCGCTGTGTCGGCTCGGCGTTCGCGATGATGCAGCTGAAGGCGATCTTCGTCGACCTGCTTCGCAACTACCGGTTCGAACTGGCGCAGCCGAGGGCCAGCTATCGCAACGACCACGCCAAGATGGTCGTGCAGCTCGTGCAGCCCTGCCGGGTGCGCTACCGGCGGCGCGACGCGGCCAAGGCCCCGCGCGCTTCCGGTGCCGCGGCCGCGGCCCCCAGGGCGTCGGCGGCCTCGGGCCTGCGCATCACCGTGGACCTGGACCTGTGCCAGGGGCACGCCGCCTGCTGCGCCGAGGCACCGGACGTCTTCGAACTCGACCGGCGCGAGCGCAAGGTCGTGCTGCTCACCGACCGCCCCGACGCCGAGCGGCGGCGAGAGGTCGAGCTGGCGGTGCGCCACTGTCCGACCCGCGCGATCCGGCTGGAGGGCGGAGCGGCGCCCTGAGCGCCGGATTCGCTTTGCGGCTTGCGCGCGGCGCCGGAAGGCATGAAGCTGCTCCGCCGTGAAGCTGCTTCGCGACCCCCTGACCCATTTCCTGCTCGGCGGTGCCCTGCTGTTCGCGCTGTATGCGGCCCTGGGCGAGGGCCAGGATGCGCCCGACCGCGTCGTCGTCTCCGAAACGACCGTCCAGATGCTCTCCCAGACGTTCGAGCGGACGCGCATGCGCCCTCCCACGCCCTCCGAACTCCGCGGCCTCGTGGACGACTTCGTGACCGAGGAGATCCTGTACCGGCAGGCCCTCGAGCTGGGGCTCGACCAGAACGACCTGGTGATCCGGCGACGCCTCCGTCAGAAGATGGAGTTCCTCACCGAAGACCTGGCCCTGGTCGAACCGGCCGACGACGAAGCGCTCGGCGCCTACCTCGCCGAGCACGCCGCGGACTACGAGGAGCCGCCTACGGTGAGCTTCCGCCAGGTCTATCTGGATCCCTCGCGCCACGCGGACGCCCTCGAGACCCATGCCGCTTCGGTGCTGGTCCAGCTCGAGCAAGGGGCCCCCGACCCGCGCGCCCTGGGAGACGCGACCCTGCTGCCCGCTTCGCTCGATCGTGCGGCCCCGCGCGACGTCTCGCGCCACTTCGGACCCGCCTTGGCGGAGGCCCTGGAGGAGGCTCCCATCGGCCGCTGGAGTGGACCGCACCCCTCGAGCTTTGGCCTGCACTTCGTATACGTCGCATCGCGTGAGCCCGCCCGGCAACCCGCGCTCGCAGAGGTTCGTGCGGAGGTCGAGCGCGACTGGTCGTCGGAGCGCAAGCGCCTGGCCAACGCGCGCTTCGTCGAAGCGCTCCGGGAGCGCTTCGACATCGTGATCGAGCTGCCCGAACGACCCGACACCCCGCCGGTGGCCACGGGCCCGTGAAGCCTACGCGCCTGGCACGCCTGGGCCTCGCGGCGATCGCATTCGTCCTGGCACTGGGCGCGAACGCCGGCGTGGCGAACGCTCACGAGGTTCGCCCCGGTTACCTCGAGATCGAAGCCCTCGAAGACGGAGGGCATCGCGTGCTCTGGAAGGTGCCGGCGCGCGGCGATCGCAAGCTCGGGATGTCGGTCCAGTTCGACCCGCGCTGCACGGCGGGCGAGCCGATGGCGTGGTTTGCCGGCGGCGCGCACCTCGAACGCTGGCGGATCGACTGCGAGGGAGGCCTCACGGGCACCCGCGTCGCCATCGAGGGGCTGCCCCTTCTGCGCACCGACGTGGTGGCCCGCGTCGAACGCGCCGACGGCACGCAGCAGACGGCGCGCCTCACCCCGGAGAACCCGGGCTTCGAGGTGACCGCCACCGAGAGCGTCTGGGGCGTCATCGCCACGTACTTCGTGCTCGGCGTCGAGCACATCCTGCTCGGGATCGATCACCTGCTGTTCGTGCTGGCGCTGCTTCTCCTGGTGGGGGACGTGCGACGGCTCGTGGCCACGGTGACCGCCTTCACGGTGGCGCATAGCCTCACCCTGGCCGCCGCGGTGCTGGGCTGGGTACACGTGCCGCCACCGCCCGTCGAGGCGACCATCGCGCTCAGCATCGTCTTCGTCGCCGTCGAGATCGCGCGCGGCCACGCTCGGGGACCCGCGGCCCCCCAGGACATCGCCTGGCGGAAACCGTGGATCGTCGCCTTCGCATTCGGCCTGCTGCACGGGTTCGGCTTCGCCGGCGCGCTCACCGAGGTCGGGCTGCCGCAGAAGGCCATCCCCGCCGCCCTGGCGTTCTTCAACGTGGGGGTCGAGGTCGGCCAGCTGGCCTTCGTGGCCGTCGTGGTGGGCATGCTCGCCGCGGCCGCGCGGGCGATGGGCCAGGCGGGCGGCGCGTTCGCCCTGGCCACTCGGCTCGCCCGCCCCACCGCCTATGCCATCGGCATCCTGGCGGCCTACTGGCTGTTCGAGCGCACGGCGTCCTTCCTGATCTAGGCGCCGCGACCCGGTCCTCCTGGGCGCCGCGGCCCGGCCGTCGGCCGCGCGAGGATGCTACAACTCCGTCATGAGTCTACGGGGAACCGGTCAGGGCGGAGCGCTCCAGCGCATGGGCGAAACGGTCTCGGTGCTGGGCAGCGCCGGGTTCTTGAGCCCGAGCTTCCTGAGCGCGACGGCCAAGGCGAGGCGCAAGTTCGGAACCAGCGTTGCCACGGGCATTCACGGTGCGGCGATGCGCAGCCCGAATGCCGAGGGCCTGATCGACGAGACGGGGACGCTGACCTTCGCCGAGCTCGATCGTCGTACCAACGCCATCGCGCGCGGCCTGGTCGCAGCGGGCGTGAAGCCGGGTGACGGCGTCGGTCTCTTCGCGCGCAACCACCGCGGCTTCATCCTCTCGCAGGCCGCGCTCGAGAAGATTGGCGCGAACACCCTGCTGCTCAACACCGGGTTCGCCGCGCCCCAGCTGAAAGAGGTCTGCGAGCGCGAAGGCACCCAGGTAATCCTCCACGACGAGGAGTTCTCGCCGATGGTCGAGGAGGGGGCCGGGCATCTCACCCGCTTCGTCACCTTCTCCGATTCCGGCACGACGCAGCTGGACGAACTGGTGGGCGCGCACGACGACGGCGACCTCGACGCCCCCGCACAGGCCGGGCGCGTCACCGTCCTCACGTCGGGAACCACGGGTACGCCCAAGGGCGCCCAGCGAACCATGAAGAACCAGGGGCTCGACACCTTCGTCGGCCTGTTCGGTCGGCTCCCGCTGCGCACCGGCACGCGCAACCTGATCGTGGCGCCGACGTTCCACTCCTGGGGCGGGTTCCACCTGATGATCGCGGCACAGCTCGGCTGCACCGTGTGCCTGCGCCGGCGCTTCGATCCCGAGCAGACCCTCGCCGCCATCCAGGAGCTCCGGCCGCAGGTGCTGGCCGTGGTGCCGGTGATGATGCAACGCATCCTCGACCTCGGTCCCGACGTGATCCGCCGCTACGACACCTCTTCCCTGGAGGTCGTGGGTGCGAGCGGCTCGGCGCTACCGGGCGAGCTGGCACTGCGCTGGATGGACACCTTCGGCGACAACATCTTCAACTTCTACGGCTCCACCGAGGTCGCCCAGGCCTCCATCGCCATGCCCGACGAGCTGCGCGCTGCACCGGGCACCGCCGGGCGCCCGCCGCGCGGCGTGGTCGTGAAGATCCTCGACGACCAGGGGCGCGAGGTGCCCACGGGCACCACCGGCCGGATCTTCGTCGCCAACGAGAACCAGTTCGATGGCTACACCGGGGGCGGCAACAAGGAGATCATCGACGGTCTCATGTCGAGCGGAGACGTGGGCCACTTCGACGAGGCCGGCCTGCTCTTCGTGGACGGCCGCGATGACGACATGATCATCTCCGGCGGCGAGAACGTGTTCCCGCGCGAGGTCGAAGACCTGCTCAGTGACCACGACGACGTGGTGGAGGCGGCCGTGATCGGCGTGGCCGACCCGGACTTCGGGCAGCGCCTCAAGGGCTTCGTGGTGAAGAAGCCAGGTGCGAGCGTGGACGAGGCTGCCCTCAAGGAGCACGTGAAGGCGAATCTGGCCCGCTACAAGGTTCCCCGCGACATCGTGTTCCTCGACGCCCTGCCCCGCAACCCGACCGGGAAGGTCCTGAAGCGAGAGCTCGCCGAGCACTAGACGACTTCGGTCTCGCGCCGTGGCCCGAGACCGGCCCAGGAGGGAACGACCATGAAGATCGAAGGTGGATGCTACTGCGGCGCCCTGCGCTACGAGGTCGAGGGCGACCCGCTGTTTCTCGGCCAGTGTCACTGCCGCGAGTGCCAGTACACCTCGGGCGGCCACCCCAACGCGGTGATGGGCATGCCCGACGCCAACTTCTCGTACACCCAGGGCGCCGCCAAGGGCTTTCAACGCAGCGACCTCGAGAATCCGGTCACCCGCGAGTTCTGTGGCGATTGCGGCACGCCGATCCTGAGCCGCGCGCCGAGCGTACCGGGCGCCGTGCTGCTCAAGGTCGGCAGCTTCGACGACCCCAGCCTCTACGCCGGGCCCCAGATGGTGATCTACACCTGCGACAAGCAGGGCTTCCACCACGTGCCCGAAGGCGTGGCCACGTTCGAACGCACGCCGGGCGGCTGATCGCCGCACCGACGGGCCGGGGCCGATCGCGGTGACCCGGCGGGAGAGTTCATGACCGCCGTGCTCGTCACGATCGGCGTGCTCGCCGCGCTGGCGATCGGCGGGGTGGCGCTCGCCCTGCACTGGTCGAACACACCGCACGGTCGCCTCAAGCCGATCTTCGCGTTCGCCTTTCGACTGGCCCGCCTGTTCGGGTCCGAAGCGGCCGAGGGGGTGCTGCCCGCGGCGCGCATGACGTCACCCGAAGCGACCGAGCGCATCCGCCGCGACTTTCTCAAGCAGGGCCGGCCCCTGGCGAAGGTCCGTCCCCTGGCCGGCACCGTAGACCGACGCGAGCTGGCCGGGCCGGGCGGCCCGCTGCCCGTGACCGTCTACCGCCCCGTGACGCCTGCGCCGGTCCCCCTGCTCGTCTACTTCCACGGCGGCGGCTTCGTCGTGGGGAGCCCCGAGTACACCGAGGTCGTCACGCGAGGCCTTTCGCGCGAGACGCCCGCGGTCGTCGTGAGCGTCGACTACCGGATGGCCCCGGAGCACCCGTTTCCCGCGGCCGTGGAGGACGCCGTCTTCGCCGTGGGCTGGTGCCACGAGCACGCGGAAGAACTGGGCGCCCGCCCGGGACCGGTCGCGGTGGCGGGCGACAGCGCGGGGGGCAACCTGGCCGCGGTGGTGAGCCAACGCGACGTGCGCGACGGACGCCATCAGATCGGCCTGCAGGCCCTGATCTACCCCTGCACCGACGTGTCCCGAACCGACCGACCCTCCCAGCGCGCGTTCGAACGGGGCTACGGCCTGAGCATGCGCGACGTGACGGAGTGCTTTGCGGCCTATGCCCCGGGCGTCGACCGCGCCGACCCCGACCTCTCTCCGCTCAAGGCCCCGTCGCTCGAGGGGCTGCCGCGCGCCTACGTCGTGACCGCCGGGTTCGACGTGCTGCGTGACGAGGGCGATGCCTACGCCGACGCGCTGGCCAAGGCCGGCGTCACCGTGCGGCACGAACGCGAGCCCACCATGCCCCACGGCTACGTGACGATGACGCGCATCTGCGTCGAGGCCGAACGCACCATCTCGCAGATCGCCGCCGAGCTCCGGGGACTGGGCGAGACCCCCGAACGAGCCTCGGGCTCCTAGTCGGAAGTCGCGCGAACCAGGGACTGCGCCTCGGCGGGAAGACCCGACCGACCCAGCCCCTCCGCGAGCCGCGTACCCTCTTCCGGCGCGACCTCGACGTGGACGCCATCCGTGCCTTCGCCCGGGTGCAACCAGACGCGCATCGTCGACTCGTGCGCCGCGATCTCGACCACACCATCGCGCTCGCTGGCGCGCGCGCCGAGCAATTCGGTGAACAGGCGCGAGGCCGCAACCGGATCGGTGCTGGCCAGGTGGGCCCCGGCGATGCGCGCCGGGGCGGCCTGGGGTTCGTGGCGCGCCATGAAGGGCTCCCAATCGTCCGACCAGCCGCTGTCGATCAGGGTCTGCTTGTCGGCCTCCAGCACCTGGATCAGCATGCCCTTGGGGCGTAGCCCCGGGTCGCGCACGAAGAACTCGTTCCACGTGCGGCTGCGCCGTCCGATCATCGGCTCGTAGCCGACCTCTCGCGCGTGCTCGATCGCGGGGTCGAGTTCTTCCACCAGGAACGTGAGGTGGTGGAGCGCCGCGCGCGCGCCCTGCTTCTCCAGGTAGCGAGCCATCGCGCCGGCTTCGCCGCCCGCCGTCCAGCTCAGGACCTCGAGCATGCCGCCATCGGGGTAGGTGATCTGTCCACCCTGGAATCCGGCACGAGGCTCGGTTCCCCCGAGGCTGGCGGCGCCTCCGAGATCGCCCCGCAACAGGCGATCCCAGGCGGCGAGGTCGTCGTGGTGGACGGCGAGGGCGATGTGTTCGAAGCGAGCCTGGAGCGACATGACGGGGGACGCTACCGAAGCCCGGGAACCCGGGCCCGCGCTAGGCTGCCCCCCTACCCCGCCCCAAGGAGATCTCCATGAAGGTCGACGCCGGACTGATGACCGCCCAACTCGCCGACGTACCCCAGGCCGCGCGCAAGCTCGAAGCCGAGGGCTACGACGGAGCCGTCACGGCCGAGACGGCCAACGATCCGTTCTTTCCGCTGCTGCTGGCCGCCGAGCACACCGAGCGCATCGAGTTGATGACGTCCATTGCCGTCGCCTTCGCGCGCAACCCCATGGTGCTCGCGAACATCGGAAACGACCTGCAGGCGCTCTCCAAGGGGCGCTTCATCCTGGGCCTGGGCTCGCAGATCAAGCCGCACATTGCCAAGCGCTTCAGCATGGAATGGTCGCACCCCGCGGCGCGCATGCGCGAGTTCATCCTGGCCATGCGCGCGATCTGGGCGTGCTGGTACCAGGGGGAGAAGCTCTCGTTTCGCGGCGACTTCTACACGCACACGCTGATGACGCCGATGTTCACGCCGACGAACAACCCCTACGGGCCGCCGCGCGTGGTGCTGGCCGCAGTGGGGCCGCGCATGACCGAAGTGGCCGGCGAGACCGCCGATGGCCTGCTCGTGCACGCGTTCACGACGCCCAAGTACCTGGCCGAGGTGACGATGCCCGCCATCGAGCGCGGGCTCGCCGCCGGCGACCGCAAGCGTGCCGATTTCGAGCTTTGCTACCCCGCATTCGTCGTGTCGGGCGAGGACGAGAAGGCCTGGGAGCAGAGCCGCCAGGGCATCTCCAAGCAGATCGCCTTCTACGGATCGACGCCGGCCTACCGGGGCGTGCTCGAGCTGCACGGCTGGGGCGACCTTCAGACCGAGCTCAACGGGATGTCCAAGCGCGGCGCCTGGGACGAGATGGGCGAGCAGATCACGGACGAGATCCTGGAGCAGTTCGCCGTCGTGGCCGAGCCGCATCGTGTGGCCAGTGCGCTGCGCGATCGGTTCGGGGACCACATCGACCGCATCTTCTGCACGTTCCCGTTCTCGGGCGAGAAGGAGCGCGCGGCGTTCCTGGAGGAGCTGCGGGGCTGACGCTCGAGGAGTCGTGGGGCGTCCGGGGCGCGCGACCCGGCCCGGGGGGTTGCGGCTGATTTATACAACCGTATAATCTAGCTGCTCGATCGCATGCCCCACGGAGGACGCCGCCATGATCAAGGTTCGCGACATCGCGTTCGTACGTTTCGCCGCCCCGGACCTGGACGCCATGAAGCGCTTCGCCACCGACTTCGGTCTCGTGGTCGAAGCCGGTGAGGCCCTGTACGCCCGGGGAACCGACCCCTCGCCCTACGTGCACGTCACCGAGCGCGGCGAGGCCGGGTTTCGCGGCGTCGCCTTCGAGGCGGACAGCGCCGACGACCTGAAGGCCGCGGCCCGCTTCGAGGGCGCCTCGGACATCGAGCCTCTCGACGGCCCGGGCGGAGGCCAGCGCGTCCGCCTTCGCGACCCGGACGGGTTCTCGATCGAGGTGGTCCATGGGCGCGAGCCGGCCCGTGCGCTCCCCGTAAAGGGCGCCGAGCCCCTCAACCGCGGAAGCGACCGCCAGCGTCGGGCCACCCTGCAGCGCGTGCCCCCGGGCCCCGCTCAGGTCAAGCGCATCGGGCACGCCGTGGTGCGGGTCTCCGACTTCGCGACCAGCAGCGACTGGTACCAGCGCCACTTCGGATTCCTGCGGTCCGACGAGGTCTACCTGGGCGAGCAGACCAACGTGGTGACGGCGTTCCTGCGCTGCGACCTGGGAAAGGACTTCACGGACCACCATACCTTCCTGTGCGTGGGCCTGGGCGAGCCGGGCTTCGACCACGTGGCGTTCGAGGTGGAGGACTACGACGCCGTGATGGCAGGCCACGACCACCTGAAACAGGCCGGCTACGACCACCACGCCGGCGTCGGTCGGCACGTGCTCGGGAGCCAGGTGTTCGACTACTGGAAGGACCCGTGGGGCCACGTCCACGAGCACTTCACCGATGGCGATCTCCTGAACGCGGACCACCCCACCGGCCTCTACGACCCGGCAACCGCGCTGGGAACCCAATGGGGCACCTTCGGCTGAGCCACGAGGCGCGGCCTCCGAACCCAGGCCGGCGCCAGGATGGTTGACATTGCGCGTCCGCCGGCCCAGGATGGTCGCGCGATGCACCTCCGTCCGCCCAGCTCTGCGACCCTCGACACCGGCACCGCCGGCGTCGTCGTCGTGTGCACCCCGAACCTCTGGATTCTCCAGATGAACGCGGGAGCCCTGTAGCCGGAAGACGCGAGACCCGAAGATGACTTCGAAACGCCCTTCCGGCACCGCCGGAGGGGCGTTTCGCGTTTCAGGGAGAGACGACATGCAAGCGGCCATCGAGGTCGAAGAACTGGGCAAGACGTTTCGGGTGCGCACCCGACGGCAGGGCCGCGGGGGTGCGCTGCGCGACCTGTTCGCCACCGAGACCCGCGAAGTCGACGCCATCCGCGGTCTCACCTTCCGCATCGACCCGGGCGAACGCGTGGCCTTCGTCGGCCCCAACGGCGCGGGCAAGTCCACCACGATCAAGGTGCTGAGCGGCATCCTGCACCCCACGGCGGGCGACGTGCGCGTGCTGGGCCTCGTGCCGTGGCGACAGCGGCGCCAGCTCGGCTTCCGCATCGGCACCGTATTCGGCCAGCGGACGCAGCTCTGGTACCACCTGCCAGCCGGCGACACCTTCGACCTGCTGGCTCGGATCTACGACCAGGATGCGGCGGTCCATCGCCGCCGGCGCGCCCACTACGTCGAGGCCTTCGGGCTGGGCAGTCTCCTGGACCGGCCCGTGCGCCAGCTGAGCCTGGGGGAGCGCATGCGCTGCGAGCTGGTGGCGAGCCTGCTGCACGAGCCCGAGATCCTGTTCCTGGACGAGCCCACCATCGGGCTCGACGTGACGGCCAAGGCGGTGATCCGCGACCTGATCCGGGACGAGAGCCGCACCACGGGCCGAACGCTGTTGTTCACGTCCCACGACACGGGCGACATGGAGCACGTCTGCGATCGCGTGATCGTGATCCATCGCGGGCAGCTGCTCCTCGATCAGTCGGTGGAGGCGCTGCGCCGCGGCTACATCGGCCGCAAGCGCGTCACCGTGAAGAGCGAGGAAGAGCGCCTCGACCTCGAGCTCCCCGGCGTGCGCGTGGTGGCCCGAGCACCCCACAGCACCGAGCTGGACGTGGACGTCGCGCGCACGTCGGTGGCCGACCTCGTGGCCGCCGTGCTTGCGCGCGTGCATCCCCTCGACCTCTCGGTCGAAGATCCGCCGATGGAAGAGATCGTTCGCGCCATCTACTCCCATGCCGAGGCGCAGCCATGACCGCCACCGCGACCGAGCACCGGCCCGGCCTGCCCGGGGGCAAGTACCTCGCGATTGCACACATCGCCGCGCGACAGGCTGTCGAGGATCGCGCGGCGATGGTGGGCCGCGTGCTCTTCCAAGGCCTGATCCTGCTGATCTTCTCCCGGCTCTGGACGGTGGTGATTGCCGACGGCTCGTTGGGGTCGCACTCGATGCGCGAGCTGCTCTGGTATCTCGCCATCACCGAGTGGGTGGTGCTCTCGCCGCCGCTGATCCACCTGGAGATCGAAGAGGACTTTCGCAGTGGGGACGTGGCGTACCGGCTGCCGCGGCCCGTGTCGTACCTGGGCAGCCGCATCGCCGAGGGGTTCGGCACCATGGCCGTACGCGGCTCCGCCCTGGCCGTGTCGGGCTTCGTGTGGGCGTCGCTGCTGAGCGGCGGGCTGCCGCCCGACCCACGGGGTCTGGTCCTCGTGCTGCCCCTCGGCATCCTGGCGGCGTCCCTCGCGGTGGTCTGCATCGCGGGCGTCGGCCTCACCGCACTCTGGCTCCAGGATGCGTCTCCGGCCTACTGGATCTGGCAGAAGGCGAACTTCCTGCTGGGCGGGCTGATGATCCCCCTCGAGTTCTACCCCGCCTGGCTCGCGAGCATCGCCGGCAAGCTCCCCTTCGCCGCCATGGTCCACGGCCCGGGCCACATGGCCTTCGGATTCGCCCCGGATCGTGCGCTCGCTACGGCGGGTGCGCTGCTCGCGTGGGGTGCGGTCATCACCCTCGCCGTCGCTGCGACGAGCCGCGCGGGCCTGCGCCGCCTCGACGTGAACGGAGGCTGAAATGACGGTCCAACGTCTGCGCTGCGATCTCGCCTTCGTGCGCGCACTCGCCGCCGTGAACCTTCGTGCCACCCTGGCGTTGCGAGGCGCTTTCTGGCTCGCGCTCGTCGGGATGATGCTCAACAACCTGCTCTACTTCGCCATGTGGTGGATCTTCTTCGACCGCTTCGAGGAGGTCCGCGGCTGGCGCTTCGAGGACATGTGCGTGCTCTACGGCGTCGTTGGCTCGGGCTATGGGCTGGCGGTCGCGCTCACGGGGGGCGTTCGCGAACTCGCCCGCCGGATCGTGGACGGCGACCTCGACCCGTACCTCACCCAGCCGAAGAACGCGCTGATCCACGCCGTCGGCTCCAAGGGTTTCGCGTCGGGCTGGGGCGACGTCGCGAGCGGGACGCTGCTGATCGGGGTGAGCGGGGTCGTCGGCCCGTTCGAACTGCCGCTCGTCGCGCTCGCCATCGCACTCAGTGCGTCGGTGTTCCTCGCAACGGGAATCGTGATCCAGAGCATGGCCTTCTGGTTGGGGCGCATCGAGACGCTGGCCCGCACGATCTGGGAGTTCCTGATCACGTTCAGTCTGTACCCGCCCACGATCTTCGCGGGCGCCCTGCGCGTGGTGCTGTTCACCCTGGTTCCGGCGGGCTTCATCGGCTTCCTGCCGTCGAGCCTGGTGCGCGACTTCTCGTGGCTGAGCCTGCTGGCGGCGGCGGCGGGCCTGCTCGCCTATGCGCTCCTCGCCACCGTGGTGTTCCGCGCGGGCCTGCGACGCTACGAGTCGGGCAATCGCTTCGGAATCCGCGCCTGAGGCGAACCGAGATAGCGCCAGACGTGCCGCGTCCAGGGAGGTTCGAAGCCCGGAAGCTCTGCGATCTTCTCGAACCGGCCGGAGTTCTCGATCAACTCGAGCAGCTCCGGCTGGCGCTTTCCCAACCGGCGCCGCCGCCCGAAGTTCATGTAGAGCGCGCGGCCGTCTGCGTCGGCCTGCCGCATCAGCTCGAGGAGCGCCTCGGGACTCTCGACCCCGAGCATCGCCGGGTCGTAGTAGAGCTGGGTGAAATCGCGGTAGTGGCCCGTCACCACCTGGCGATTCTCGGGCGCCTCGGGGTCGGGGTTCGCCCGTGTGAGCCGCACCGACTCGCGCGCCGGCTTGAACGAGCGCTCGAGCAGCGCCGTGCGCGCGGTCGACGTGACCCCGAGGTGCGCGACGACCAGCGCGACGCCGGCGCCGGCCGTGATGGCACCGCCTGCCCACCGCGGAGAGACCAGGGTCGCCAGTCCGAGCGCCACCAGCGCCGCGAGCGAGGGCAGCATGAACACCAGGTACCAGACGTAGAGGTTCGCCTCCTGCACGACGCCCAGCACGTAGGTGAGGGGCCCGGGGAGCAGGAAGATCGCCACGAAGCCCGCGTGGACACCGCCGCGCGCGAGCAGGCGCACGGCTCCGATGGCCAGCAGGCCGAGCATCACGGCCAGCAGGCCCCAGACCAGGGTCGGCGATGCGGCCGCTGCATCCACCAGCTCCGGGTAGACCGGCGACCGGCCGAAGGGCCCGTGACTCCACGGCATGCCGGCGTAGAGGTGGCTCATGGCCGAGGTGAGCCAACGCTCGCCCAGGTCGCGGCCGCCCCGTGCCATGTAGGCCGGCACCTGGCCGAGGTTGGGCACCATCAACTGGAGCCAGAGCATGGCCCCGAACAGGTTGGCCGCGGTCCAGCGAACGATCTGAGGCGCCAGATGCGGGGTGCCTCGGTGGAGCCACACGATCGAACCCAGGGCCACGAGGTTCACCACCACCAGGTGGAGACCCAACCCGACGTAGGTCCAGAGCAGCAGGAACTGCGCCGCACCGAAGGCCGCCCAGCGCCGCCAGCTGCCCTGCTCGAGGGCACGGAGCAGCAGCGTGAGTGACGCGGTGAGCAGGAACAGCATCAGCGAGTAGCCCCGCGCCTCGCTGGCGTACCGGAAATGCCAGGGGTGCATTGCCAGCAGCCAAGCGGCCAGCAGCCCCGCGGCCGGGAAGCCGAGCTGGCGCAGCAACAGCCCCACACTCGCGATCGACAGCAGGCCTGCGATGAACGCCGGCGTGCGCACCGCCGGTTCGCTGGCCACTCGCGACTCGGGCTGCGCGACCAGGCGCCACGCGCCCAGCGAGATACGCGCCAGGAGCGTGTGCGGCACGTGGTTGTTGGGGATGTAGTAGTACCAGAAGGCGTCGCGCCACTTGGCCTCGCGGAAGTCGAGCGCGCCATCCCGCCCAACGACGTACTCGCCGTCGATCGAGCGGTTCATGTTGTACTCCTCGTCGTCCCAGAAGCTCTGGCCGAGCCGCTGGACCGAGAGGAAGCCACCGGCCACGACGGCCGCGAGCAGCACCACCGCGAACACGCGCCCCGTGCGCGGGGCCTGTAGAGCGGGCACCTGAACATGCTCGTCCCGGACGAACCACCGACGCGATGTCGCGAGCAGCACCGCCAGCAGGACACTGTTGCCGAGCGCGACCGCCCAGCCGTAGGTCCGCCAGTAGTCGATGCCCCGAAGCGTCTTGCCCTCGGCCACGCGCTCGGGCACGCCCTCCATGGGGTTGCCCGTGAGGACGACGAAGGCCGTGATCGCCAGGGCGATGCCCAGCCCCCAGCGCACGCGGTAGAGCCCGGGGTCGCGAGCACGTGCCGCGGCGAGCCGAGCGCGCAACGCGGCGAAGCCGCCCGGACCCGCCATTGCCCCCCTCCCGCTCGGTCGCCGCCGGCGACCGGCTCGCCTCGGCGCGCATTATTGCAGAGGCCCCGGTTCTCGGGTACTGACGCCCCGGCCGATGCCGACCGAGAGCAGTCGATTCGCGGCCCTCCGCGCCCGCGTGGCCGCCTGGCGCGCGTCCGACCCCATGGACTTCCGCGTCTGTGCGGCATTCGCTGTCGCGCTGCTGCTGCTGGTGTTGCGCCTGGTCCTCGGCGACGACCCGTTCACCGGCGGCATCGCCGAGCGCCTGGCCGAGGGCAAGAACGTCCGCCCGCGGGACTACGCGCGCACCTACGGATGGTGGGCGGCACTGGTGAACGTCATCGCGTGCGGGGTGCTGCTCGCCACGCGCAGCCGTTGGCTCACCCGGGGCCCGGCCACAGAGATCCGGGCCTTCGCCCCCGCGCTGCCCCGAATGCCCAGATGGCTCGTCGCCGGCACCCTGGCGGCGGTGCTGGCGGGTGGCGTGCTCGCGGGCCCGCGCATGACCCACAGCTTCTGGGACGACGAGCTGTTCGCCCTCGAGCACGCCATCGACGGTACCTACCGGCAGCGACCGGGCGGCGAGCTCGAATTCGAGCGGGCGCGGCTTCGCGACACGCTCTGGTACTTCTATCGCGCCGCAAACCACGTACCGCAGAGCCTGCTGTCGCGGCTGTCGTCCGACGCCTGGCGTCTCGTCGCGCGACCGGACACGCGCTTTGCCAGCGAGCCCGCGGTGCGGTTCCCCTCCCTGGTGGCGGGACTTTCGGCCATCGTCCTGCTCGCGCTGCTGCTGGCCCGGCTGGGTGAACCCGTCGCCGGACTGCTGGCCGCCTGGGTCCTGGCGCTCCACCCATGGATGCTCCGGTACACCAGCGAGGCGCGCGGCTACGCACTGCTGGTGGTGCTCGTCGTCCTCATGACCCTGCTGCTGCTTCGCGTGCTCCATCGCGGCAGCTGGGGGCGCTGGCTGGCCTTCGGATTCGCCCAGTTCGCGGTGCTCTGGACCTTCTCGGCGGCGCTGTTCGTCCTGGTGGTCGCCAATGTCGTGCTCGCTGCGAGCCTCTGGTGGCATACCCGAGGCACGCCGGCCTTCGCGCAGCAGGCGCCGCGCTTCGTGGTGGCGAACGTCCTCGGCGCCATGCTCTGGCTGCAGATCATGGGGCCGAACGCGCCCCAGCTCATGGTCTTCATCACCGACCACGCTGCGGCGGGGCTCGACCTGCCGCGCGCCATGCGCGACCTGGCCTCGCATCTCTGGATCGGGATGCCGTACGCCCTGGCCGAATCCGGTCCACGCTTCGTCGAGGTCGTGGACGTGTTCGCCGAGTGGCCTCGCCTCGCTCCGCTCGCCGCAGCGGCCACGGCCCTGTTCGCCGCGCTGGGGATCGTCCGCACCGCACGGTGCGGCGCCGCCGGCCGGGTCCTCGCGCTCGTGCTGCTGCTTCCGGCGGTGATCACGCTCACCGCATACGGCACGCGCGGGAGCTACGTGTACATGTGGTACTTCATGTTCATGCTGCCGGGCTTCGTGGTCTTCCTGGCCATGGGCCTTCGCCCGCCGAAGGGGCGGCCCGCGCTCGCCGCGGCGTTCGGCCTGGTGCTCACCCTGCCCTACCTCGCGTCGTTCGTCGCCTTCGGGCAGCCCCAGCGCCAGGCGCTGCGCAGCCAGCCGCTCCAGCCCGTGCGCGAGTCGGTCGAGCTCACGCGCGCGAACCGGGACCCGTTCGCGCCCGCCAACGCGCGCATCGTGACGCTCTCGTTCCAGACCCCCCCGAAGTACTACGACCCGCTCGTACGCATGATCTCCTCGGGCGACGAGCTCCGAGAGTGGATGCGGCGCGCCGATGCCGAGCGGCTGGATCTCTTCGTGAACTACGGAAGGCCCCGCCTGGCCGAGCGACGCGCGCCGGACGTGGTGGCCCTGCTCGACGACCCCGACCACTTCGAACGCGTGGCCGAGCTCGTGGGCAGCTCGCCGCGCGGCATCCGCCGCGTCTACCGCTACCTGGGCACGCCCTAGCCGGCACGAGCCCACGCCCCGCGCGGGCTACCCTGCGCCGCATGAACCTCGACGAGACGCTCGCCGCCCTCGAAGCCGTTGGGACGGCGCAGAACCGCAAGGTGTACGGGCGGCACGGCGTCTCGGGCCCCCTCTACGGCGTGAGTTACGCCCACCTGGGCAAGCTCGCCAAGCGCATCGGGACCGATCACGACCTAGCCGTCGGACTCTGGAGCTCGGGCAACCACGACGCGCGGGTCCTGGCGACCCGGATCGCCGACCCCTCGAAGATCGCGGCGCGCACGGTGGACGGGTGGCTGCGCGACTGCGACTGCTATCCGCTCACCACGGCCTTTGCCGAGCTCGTCGCGAAGACACGCTTCGCCCGCGCGCGCGCCGACCGCTGGATGCGGGCCCGCGGCGAATGGCCGTCGGCGGCGGGCTGGTCGGTGTTCCTGCGGCTCGCGGAGGATCCCGATGCCTACTCGGACGCCGAACTCGCAGCGCAGATCGATCGCATCGCGGCGGAGATCCATGGCGCACCGAACCGGGCCCGGTACAACATGAACATCGCCCTCGTGCAGATCGGCCTGCGCAGCAAGGCGCTCGAGCGGCAGGCGATCCGCGCGGCACGGCGCATCGGCCGCGTCGAGGTGGACCACGGCGCCACCGGCTGCAAGACCCACGATGCCGAGGCGTTCCTGCGCAAGACCGTGGCCCACCGCCGGGCCCAGGCCGCGCGGGTTCGCGAGCGCACCGCGAGCAAGCCGAAGCCCCGGAAGCGGGCCGCAAGCGAGCGGAAGCCCCGCCTGCGACGCTGACCCGCCCGCTGGCCCCAGGGGCGTCCGGGGGGTTGTGCCCGGAGCTATTCGATCGTATAATCTGGCCTGTTCGATCGAACAGGCCGCGTGACTGCCGAGCCCCCAACGGGCGCAGGCGGCCCGGAGGAGGACCCCATGAAGCTCGTGACCTTCACCCACCAGGGTGTGACCCGGACCGGCGTCGTCGATGGCGACCAGGTCGTGGACGTCTCCGTCGCCGACGGCGTCCCCGACGAGATGCTCGCTCTGCTCGAAGGGGGCGATGCCACGCTCGAGGCCGTGCGAGCCGCAATCTCCGGCGCACCGCGCCTCGCCCGCGACGAGGTCCACCTCGAGTCCCCGATCCTGCGCCCCCCGAAGATCCTCGCGATCGGTGTGAACTACGCCGACCACATCGCCGAGGCCAAGGACAGCGGCATGCAGGTTCCCGAGCACCCCGTGGTGTTCAACAAGCAGTCCACCTCGGCCCACCCGCCCTTCGACCCGTTCCACCTGCCCCGTGCCTCGCACGTGCTCGACTACGAGGGTGAACTGGGCGTGGTGATCGGCAAGCGCTGCCGCCACGTGCCGCGTGAGCGCGCCGAAGAGGTGATCGCCGGCTACACCGTCGTGAACGACGTCACCGTGCGCGACTGGCAGCTGCGCACGCCCACCTGGACCATGGGCAAATCGTTCGACACCCACTGCCCCATGGGCCCCTGGATCCTGACGGCCGACGAGTTCGGCGACCCCCACACCCATGACATCAAGACGTGGGTCAACGGCGAGCTGCGCCAGTCTTCGAACACGAAGAACCTGGTGCACGACTGCTTCGGACTCGTGGAGCACCTGTCGACCAGCTTCACCCTCGAGCCGGGTGACGTGATCGCGACCGGCACCCCGGGCGGCGTGGGCATCGCGATGAAACCGCCGAAGCTGTTGGTGGAAGGCGACCTCGTTCGAATCGCCATCGACGGCCTGGGCGAGATCGAGAACGGCGTGGTCGCCGAGCCCGAGGGCACCGTCCGGATCGGCTGAACGCCGAACCGGGGATCGGCTGAACGCTGGGCCGGGGATCGGCTGAACGCTGGGCTGCGCGCGGTCAGGCGAACGAGGCGATCGAGGTCTGGTGGGTCACCGACGCCAGCAGCGAGAGGTCGGTGGCGGTGTAGACGTCGCCCGACTGCTTGCGGCCCAGGCAGACGAACCCGCCGGGGGCGCCCCCGAGTCGGATCGGCACCAGGATCGCCGTGGGAACGTCGAGCAGCGCGTCGACGCGCTCGGCGAGCGACTGGTGCTCGTCGCGACGGCCTTCGGCATGCAGGCGCATGGGCTGCACCCGCACCCCGAGCATCGTCGTGAGCTCCCGCGCCGGGTCGCCTTCGATCCGCTGCGGGGGTGTGGCTCCCACGGCGTAGCCCAGCTCCAGGTCGGAGCCGGCCTGCTGGTAGGCCACGGACCAGACGGGCGCGAACAGTTCGGTCACGCGCGTCGCGATGAGCGTCACGATCGCTTCGCCATCGGCGTGATCTGCCGCGTGGATCTCCTCGAGCAGCGCCTCGATGCCCTCTTCGGGGGGCTTTCCCGCAGAGAAGAAGATGCGGTCCACATGGGGTCGCCAGACCCGTTGCACCGGGATCAGTGCGGCGGCCAGCACACCCACGAAGACGAGCTGACCCGTCCCGGGGTCGAAGCCCATCCGCGAGGCGGCCAGCGCGGCCAGCGGCTCGAGCATCACCTCGCCCAGGATGGCGAGCAGGACGAGCAGCAGGGTGTAGGAGACGGTCCCGCCGAGCAGCCGATCGATGTCGAACAGGTTGAACTGCACGATCGCGATCAGCACCCCGAGCGGAACGGCGACCGCCAGCACGAGGCCGAGGTCGTGCAGCAGCAGGAAGCCGTCGACCTCGGGCGCCGCCGCGGCCAAGACCGCCGAGAAGGTGAGGGGCAGCTCGGCCACCCAGACCCCGAGCACGACCCACTTGACCTGTCGCTTGCCGACGGGGTCGGCCCGGAAGTAGTTCCAGCTGAGGATGAAGACGAGCGCGGCCCCGAGCACGCCATCGACGGCGTAGGTCTGCGCCTGGAAGCTCTCGATCGGGAGCGGTCCGCCGAAGTGGAAGCTCAGGGTCGGGATCGCTTCGATCAGGCCCGCCAGCGCGGGGACCCAGAGCCCGAGCCGGCGGCGCGGGTCCTGCCCTGGCGGGAAACGCGTAGCCCAGACACCGAGCAGGAAGACCGTGAACGGCGCGAGTGCGGTGTGGATCCCCGCGAAGACGAAGGTGACCTCGCGCGAGGGCGACACGAACGCCGACTGGCTGATGCCGACCATCAAGAAGGCGGAGAACAGCAACCGGGTGTCGGGAGAGCCCGGCCGGCGCACCATCACGATGATGCCGACCAGCGCAAAGCCCACGGCCATGGGCACCCGGGACCAGGGGTACTCCCGAGCGGGTACCGAGAAGGCGGTGGTCCGCCGCACCCCATCGCGTTCGTAGGTGATCGACGAGGTGGTGCCGAGCGGAGCCTGCTCGGCGACGATGGCGTGGAAGCGGATCCAGTGCACACCGCGCAGGTCGACCGAGCCCAGCTGGAGCAGGACGTCGCCGACCTCGAGATCGTTGTCGCCGTGGGGAAGCTCCGCCCAGAAGCCGGCCACGCGCGGGTACTCGACGCCGGCGCCGTTCACGAACACTCCCGCGCCCGCCGACTCGATCGTGGCGATGTGCAGCCCGATGCAGAGCCCGAACCAGGGGACGAGAACGACGACCAACAACCAGTCGAAGGCCTGGAGTCGGTGCCGGGGCTCGGGGGTCGGCGCGTCGGCAGGACCACTCATCGTGCGACGCGAGGGTATCCAGCGACCGCGTCCGCCGCCGCGGGTTGGCGACTCGGGGTTTTTCCTCGCCCGCGCGCGGCCGGCGCTAGCGCTCGGCGGGCGCCACCATGCGGCGCAGGAACGCCCCGGTCCCCTCCGGACCGGTGATCTCGAGCCAGAGCGCGTCGGGCTCGGCGCGTACGCGATACGTCGCGAACCCGCAGCAGCCCCGCTCGAAGGCGACGAACGCCTCGACTTCGGCCGCGTCGCCGGGCGCGAAACGCAACGCCACGCCCTGGTCGAGGTCGCGCGCTTCGACCAGCCGGCAGAGCAGCCCAGCGCGAAGCGCCTGCCTGCGCTCGGCGAGCTGGTCTTCGGGAAGCGAACACGCCACCTCGGTCGGCTTCGCGGGCGCGGGATCGGGATGGGGGCGGGAATGGGGCCGGCGTGCCCTCATGCTCGGGGCTCCTCCGCCAGGCCGGCGAGCACGTCACAGCGCGACAGGTCTCCCCGGCAGCGACAGGTCTCAGCGGCCTCGGCCAGGGCGCGCCGCATCCGGCGCAGGTCGCGGATCTTGCCGTCGATCTCCTCGAGCTTGGCTTCGGCCAGGGCCACCACGCGGCTCGCCGTGCGGCGATCCTCCGCGATGCGGATCATCTCGCGGATCTCCCGCAGCGTGAAACCCAGCGACTGGGCGCGCTTCACGGCGCGAACGCGGCGAATGTCCTCGGGACCGTACTCGCGGTAGCCCGACGGAGTGCGGCGCGGTGCCCGCACCAGCCCTCGTCGCTCGTAGTAGTGGAGCGTCTGGGTGCGAACGCCGGCGGCTTCCGCCGCAGCGCCCACCCGGTATCGCGCTCGCTCCCGAGTCTGCTGGCCCATCGCTTCCTCCGGTGAATCGAGAGGGTAGAGCCTCTACCCAGGTAGAGGGTCAACCCCTGGGTCGAGACCGTGGGCGGACGCGGGTCGCGATGTCGCCGCCCGCTAAGCTGCCGCCCCATGGAAACCCGTGTCCCGGAAACCGGGCGCGTGCTGGGGCTGCGGCCCGGTGCAGCGATCACGGCACTGCTGTTTCTGCCTCCCGCGCTGGTCGCGGCCGGCGGTGGCGCCGACATCGACCTGGCCGCGGGCTGGCGCGTCAGCTGGTTCGAGCCCGTGGTCTCCGCGCTCGGTGTCGCGACCGCGGCGCTGCTCGCGCTGCTGGCGGGCCGGCGGCGCCGTGTCGCACGGGTTCTCGAGCTGGGAGCGACGGCGCTCCTGACCATCGGTGCGATCGTGCTGTGGAGTGGCGGCGTGCAGAACGAGTGGCTGTCGCTCTCCAAGCCCGGGCGGCCCACACTCGCGGCCGGCGCGCTGCTGGCGCTCGCGCTGGTCCTCGAACGACACCACCTCGCATGGCCGGCCTGGCGCGCCGTAGGCGCCCTGGTGGTGCTGTGCGCCGTCGGTGCAGGTCTCGCTGGTGCCGCGGTCTCACGAGACGCGGCGCTTCTGGGTGCGCGCCTTGCCGCCGGGACCGACGCGCCGCCGGCAGGCGAACGCGCCACGGACGTGATCGTGATCCTCGCCGACACCCTGCGCGCCGACGCCCTGGGGCTGTACGGCGCCAAGCCCTCGCGATCGCCGTTTCTCGATGGCCTGGCCGAGCAGGCGCGCGTGTTCGAGCGCGCCTACGCGCAGGCTCCCTGGACGGTTCCCTCGGTGGCCAGCCTGTTCTCGTCGCTCCACCCTTCGACGGTCGACCCGGAGGACGGCGAGATCCTCCGCACCTGCGGTTTCGCGCACTTCCGGCTGCCCGACGTCCCCACCCTGGCCTCGACCCTCTCGGCCGCCGGCTACAAGACGGTGGGGCTCCAGAAGAACCCGCTGCTGCGCCCGGGCACCGGCTTCGAGCGCGGCTTCGCCTCCTACGAGACGGTGGGCGGCGACCGCGCCGAGGATCACGCGGCCCGGCACATGGCCGATGCCGTGATCCGCACGGCGCGCGTGCTGGCGCGGGCCCGGGCCGGCGGCGACGCGCGGCCCTTCCTGCTCTACGCGCATTTCATGGACCCGCACATCGACTACCGACCCCCCCGTGCGCACCAGCCGCCCCAGCCCGACGGTCTGGAGACGGACGGAAGCGCGCGATCGGTCCATGCCGCCATTCGCCGGGACGGGGGTCCGACACCGCAGGAGGTCGACCACTGGCGTGCGCTCTATGCCGGCGAGGTGGCCTACCTCGACCAGGAGCTCGAGCGCATGGCCCAGGCCCTCGGCGAACTCGGACTCTGGAGCGACGAGACGCTGGTGGTCTTCGTCGCCGACCACGGCGAACAGTTCGGTGAACACGGACGCTACGAACACTGCGACCTCTACACCGAGAACGTGCGCGTGCCGCTGTTCTTCCGGGGCGCGGGGGTGGTGCCCGGGCGCAGCGCGCGACCCGTGGGGCTGCTCGACGTCACGCCGACCCTGCTCGATTGGCTGGACCTGCCGCCGCTCGCGAACCCCGAAGGCCGCAGCCGCGCGTCACTGCTGCGCGGCGAAGACCGCGAGGGCCCTCCGGTCGTGACGGAGCACAAGCGCGGCTGGCGCGTCTCGACCGATCGCCACGCGCTGGTCGTGGACAAGCGCGGCGTGCAGCTCTTCGATCTCGTGGCGGATCCCCTCGAGACGCGCGATCTCGCGGCGGAGCGACCCGAGGCGGTGGCGTCCCTGCAAGCCGTGGTCGAGCGACACCAGGCGCGGACACGCCCGGCGGTCGACTCGGGCGAGCCGGCTCCGGTGCTCGACGCCGAGACGCGAGAAGCCCTTCGCGCCCTGGGCTATGCCGAGTAGGAGTTGGTGAGGACACCCATGAGCGGCTTTCGCGTCTACGCACCCATGGACCAGCGCATGCCCCTCTCCGCGGTGGCGACACATGCGCGCCGGGCCGAACGCCTGGGCTACGACGGGCTGGCGGTACCCGAATCGGTGCACGATGGGCTGCTGGCCGCGTCCCTGGCGTTGGCGGCGACGACCCGGCTCCGCGTGGCGACGAGCGTGCTGGTCGCGTTTCCGCGCAGCCCCATGACCGTGGCGATGGCAGCCTGGGACCTCCAGGAGATGTCGGGCGGGCGCTTCGAGCTGGGCATCGGCTCCCAGGTGAAGGGCAACGTCATCCGGCGCTACGGGAGCACCTGGTCGCCCCCGGCCCCGCGCATGCGCGAGTACGTCGCCGCGCTGCGGGCGATCTTCCGGTCCTGGCAGGACGGCACACCCCTCGACGTGCGGGGCGAGCACTACCGGATCGATCGCATGCAGCCCTTCTTTCGACCCGAGCCCCTGGAACACCCCGACATCCCGATCCTGCTCGGGGGGATCGGGCCGGCCATGGTGGCCCTGGCCGGCGAGTGCGCCGACGGCCTCGTCACCCACCCGACGAACACCGCCCCGCGCTACCTGCGCGAGGTGGTGCTGCCGCGCATGCAGCGAGGCGCCGCGCGCACCGGCCGCGACGCGCTGCCCCCCGTCTGGGTCTCGCCGCTCGTCGCGACCGGCCCCGACGAAGCCGCCGTGGCGCTCGAGCGCGAGCGCGTCGTGCAGCTGCTGGCCTTCCTGTTCTCGACGCCGTCGTACGCACCCAGCCTCGAGCTCTTCGGCTGGTCCGAGATCGGCACGCAACTGCATGCCCACTCGCGCGAGGGCCGCTGGGCCGACATGCCCGCGCTCATCAGCGACCCGATGCTCGAGGCCTTCGCACCGAGCGCCCCCTACGAGGGGATCGACGCGCTGCTGCGCGACCTCTACGGCGGGCTCACCGACTGGATCACGTTTCCGTTGCCCGCGGACCCGAGCCACGATGAACGGGCCGCCGAGGTCATCGCCCGGCTCGCGGCGCCCGGATAGCAGCTCGAGCGCTTCGGAGTCCTACTCGTCGGTGAAGTCGGGCTTGCGGCCCTGGCGCCGGGCCTCGACGGCCTCTTCGAAGTTGCGCGTGGTGAGCCGCACGAAGAGCTGCGTGTGGCTCTCGAGTTCGATGGCATTGCGCAGGCTTCCCGCTTCGAGACCCGCCCACATCATCCGCTTGGTGAGCGCAACGCCCTGGGCGCTCCAGCCGTTGATCTGACGCGCGAGCTCCAGGGCTGCCGGCATCAGCTCGGCATCGGGCACGGTGCGCGAGACCAGGCCGATGCGCTCGGCCTCGTGGGCGTCGACGTCGCGACCGGACAGCATCAGCTCGAACGCACGCGACGAGCCGATCGCCCGAGGCAGCAGGAAGCTCAGGCCGAGTTCGGTGGCCGTGAGACCGTTGTTGATGCCCGCCGCCCGGAAGTAGGCCGACTCCGCCGCGATGCGGACGTCGGCGCCCAGCGTGAGACACATGCCGCCCCCGATGGCCGCGCCATTGACCGCGCAGATCACCGGCTGGGGCATGCGTTGGAGGGCCGGCACGAGGTCGGCGAGTAGCGTCATCGATCGGGTGGCGATGCGCGTGAGCGGGAGCCCCTCGATGTTCGGCGGCGGCTCCGTCCCCTGGGTGTCGGCCCCCGAGCAGAAGCCCCGGCCCGTACCCGTGAGGATCACGCAGGTGACGGCGTTGTCGGCCGCCACTTCGGCGATCGCCTCGTGCAGCGGCACCGCCAGCTCGAACGCCATGCTGTTCATGCGCTCGGGGCGGTCCATCACGATCGCAGCCACGCCGGGTTCGGGCTTGTCGACCCTCACGTAGGTCGCGGCGGTGGAGCCGGCCGGTTCCGTCATCGTTGCCTCCGTGGGTGCGGGCGACTCTAGTCCAGCTCGGACAGGTCCCGGACCACGTCCTCGAACAGTTCGCCGTCGGGGGCGAAGGGCGCCACCAGGCTCACCCGGTCCACGAGCCCGGCGCAGCGCTCGTAGATGCGCGCCGCCAGGCCCTCGCGCTCGCCGCTCACCGCGATCTGGTCGAGCAAGCCGTCGTCCACCAGGCCCGCCATCTCGAGCCAGCGTCCCTGCTTCGAGAGCCGGTTGAGCTCGTCCTGGAGCTCGCCCTGGCCGCAGTGCTCGAGCACCGGTCGATAGGCCGGCGTCGACCCGTAGAACGAGATCTGCGCGCGCGCACCGTTGCGCGCGGCGACCCATTCTTCTTCGGTGCGCCCCGTCGCGACGATGACCTGACAGGAGATCGTGTAGCTCTCCCGGCTGCGGTCGGCCCGGTCCAGACCCCGACCCAGTGCGGGTAGCGTGGCGTCGCGCAGGTAGTCCGCCGTGTGGAACGGGTGGACCAGAAAGCCGTCCGCCACCTCGCCGGCCACCTCGGTCATACGGGGGCCGACGCCGGCGCACAGGATCGGGGGCAGCCCGTGCGGGTGCGGCCCGGGGTTGAAGACGGGCGTCATCAAGGTGTGGGTGTAGAAGTCGCCCCGGAAGTCGAGGCTGCCGTCGGTCTCGAAGCTCTCCCAGATGGCGCGGATCGCGAGCACCATCTCGCGCATGCGGGCCGCCGGGCGCGACCATGGCATGGAGAAGCGCTTCTCGATGTGCGGACGGATCTGCGTGCCCAGCCCGAGCAGGAAGCGCCCCTTGGCGAGCAGCTGCATGTCGTAGCCCAGGTTGGCGAGCAGCATGGGGCTGCGCGCGAAAGCGATCGCGATGGCGGGCATCAACTCGAGCCGGTTCGTCTGCCCCGCCGCAACGGCCAGGGGCAGGAAGGGGTCATGCCTTCCTTCGAAGCTGAAGCCCCCGGCGTAGCCCGCCCGCTCCAGGCGACGCGCCGCCGGGCCCGCGTCCGCGGGGTCGTCCACGAGCAGCGATCCGTCGACCTTCATGGCAGTCCTTTCTCGGCCGGCCCCTCGACGGGTCCTTTACGCGAGGCCATCGCGCCTGCCCATCCCTGTCGCGGGCAGCAATCCAAGGTACGCTGGCCCGGGCGTGCGCGCCCACCGAACCCCCCCGCGCAAACCCGCAACGCGAGTCATGGAAGCTGCGACGCCGGTCAAGAGGCTGGCTCTCGGCATCGCGCTGGCGATCGGCTGCGGAGGGGACCCGCCGGACCCCGCGCGTTTCGCGGTGGCCGAGGGAGCGACCGAGCCCGCCCGCGCGGCCTGCGACCGACGCGACCCCGCCGGCATGGCCCTGTTCGGCGACCTGCATGTGCACACCTCGCTCTCCGCCGACGCCTGGAGCTATGAGGTGCGGGTCCGGCCTCGGGATGCGTATGCCTTCGCCTTCGGGGAGCCCATCGCCCTGCCTCCGAACGACGCCGAGGGGCTCGGCACCCGCACCGTCCGCATCGACCGCCCCCTCGACTTTGCGGCGGTGACCGACCATGCCGAGTTCCTGGGCGAGCAACAGCTGTGCACCGACCCGGCATCAGAGGTGTACGCGACCGAGACCTGCCGGGCCCTTCGCGCATCGCGTGCTCCCACCGACTCGCCGCTGGCCCTGCGCATCATGCACCCGTTCCCATCGCGAGAAGACGAAGTCTGCGGAGCGGACGGCGCGCGCTGCGACCGGGCGGCCGCGGCGGGATGGCAGGAGACCATCGCGGCCGCCGAGGCCTGGAACGATCGAAGCGCCGCCTGCCGCAGGACCGCCTTCATCGGCTACGAGTACAGCTCTCACCGGCTGGGCTCGAACCTGCACCGCAACGTGATCTTCCGGGGCAGCGTCGTGCCCGAGCGGCCCGTGAGCTACATGGACGTCCAGCGCGAATGGGAGCTCTGGGCGCTGCTGCGCGACGGCTGCCAGGCGCACCCGGGCTGCGACGCGTTGGCCATCCCGCACAACGCAAACCTCAGCAACGGGCGCATGTTCGCCGTCGACTACCCGGGCGCGGACGGCCGAGAAGCACAGGCCGCACGCGCTGCCCTGCGTGCGCGGATGGAGCCGGTGATCGAGATCATGCAGCACAAGGGCGACTCCGAGTGCCGGAGGGGTCTCTCGGACGTGCTGGGCAGCGACGACCCCCAGTGCGACTTCGAGAAGTTCGAGAACACCGCCTTTCGCCGATTCGGCGACGGCGACCCCGGCACCTGCTGGGATGGCCCGCTGGCCGACGCCCTTCCCCACCTGGGCCCCGACTGCCTCTCGGCCCGGAGCTACGCGCGCTACGCCCTCACGCTGGGGCTGGGTGAAGAGGCCCGCATCGGCGTGAACCCGTTCAAGTTCGGGATCACTGCGAGCACCGACACCCACAACGGACTGGCGGGGGGCGTTCGCGAGCGCGACTGGCCGGGCCACCTGGGCGTGGCCGACGACGAGCCCGAGCGCCGGCTGGTGGGTGAACCCGGGGTGATGGGCAACGCCGCCAGCAGCCCGGGCGGACTGGTCGGGGTCTGGGCCGAAGAGAACTCGCGCGCCGCCATCTTCGATGCCCTGCGACGCAAGGAAGCGTTCGGGACGAGCGGACCGCGAATCACACCGCGGCTCTTCGGTGGGTTCGGCTACCAGGACGACCTCTGCGACCGACCCGACCTGCTGGAACGGGCGCGTGCCGGAGGCGTGGCCATGGGCGGCGATCTCATGGCCGACCCCGACGGGCGCGCGCCGAGTCTGGTGGTCTTCGCCGCCGCCGACCCCGGGACCGACGAGGCACCTGGCGGGCTGTTGGAGCGCATCCAGATCGTGAAGGGTTTCGTCTCCGAAGAGGGCGCAATCCATCAGGTCGTCCACGACGTGGCGGGCGGCGAGCGCGGGGCCTCGGTCGACCCGGCGACCTGCGCGCCGCGTGGCCCGGGCGACCGTCAACTCTGCGCGGTCTGGCGCGACCCCGACTTCGACCCGGATCGTCGCGCCGTCTACTACGCGCGCGTGCTCGAGAATCCCTCGTGCCGCTACACCGGGTGGCAGTGCCTCGGCTTCGAAGGGCGCGAGGCTCCGTCGGGCTGCAGCGATCCGGCGGTCCCCAAGCTGCAGCAGGAGCGCGCCTGGACGTCGCCGATCTGGTACACGCCTGCAGACGGCCGGGCACCCTGACTCAGTCGGCAGCGGCCTGCTGGAACGCGGGCCGCTCCTGCATCCGGCCCAGGTAGGCGACCAGCGTCGGGTGGCCCTCGCCGAGGGCCCCGAGCACCTGCGCCGCAGCGAGCGTGAAGCCGAGCATGATGTCGGCTGCCGAAAAGTCCCGCCCCAGGATCCAAGGCCCGTCGCCCAGACCCTCGGCCAGGAAGTCGAGAGAGCGGTGGGCGCGCGTGGTCGCTTCGTCGATCACCGAGGGCAGCGCCTCGGCGTCGCCCTTGTAGATGCGATGCCAGAGCAGCACTGACAGGGGCTGCGAGAGCGTTCCCTCGGCCCAGTGCATCCACTGCAGAAAGGGCCCGCGGGCGGGCGAGCCCACGGCAGGGGCCAGGCGCCCCTCGCCATGGCGTTCGAGGATGTACTCGAGGATCGCGCCCGACTCGCAGAAGACCGCGCCGTCTTCCTCGACGACCGGGATCTTGCCCAGCGGTGTGGCCTGGGAAAAGAAGCCCTCCTTCGGAGGCACGAAGTCCACGCGCCGCAGTTCGTGGGGAACACCGAGTTCGAGCAGCAGCCACCGCACCCGCACCGAGCGGGTGCGGGGTGCGTGATGGAGGACGAGCATGTCGAGCCCCTTTGCGCCGGGTCAGCCCCGCGGCGGCATCCCGTGCACCAGCGTCAGGAAGCGCAGCTTCGTACCGGCGCGCCGGTGTTCGCTCAGGGCCTGGTACTCCGGGTCGTCGAACCAGCCGCGTGCGGCTTCTTCGCTCGGAAAGGAGAACAGCACCATCCGTCCGTCGGGCGGATCCGACCCCTCGAGGGTTTCCGAGGCATCGTCGACCGTGAGGAAGCTGCCGCCGTGCTTCTTGAGAATGGGGAAGAACCCCTTTTCATAGGATCGATAGCGGTCGGCATCCTCGATCTGGAGGTGGGCGACCATGTAGACGGGGACGCTGGCCACGAGGGCTCCTTCGCAGTGTTTCTCGAAGCGAGGTAGCTTGCGCCAGCTCCGGTGCCCATCGCAACCACGAGCACAGAACGACCGACGGGCGGTGCGCAGGTCCGCGCTACGCTGCCCGGACCAACCGGAGGTGGGCTTGCCCGATCCCAGCACCGAACTCCCCCCGTTCCCCGGCGCCGTCGGGTTGTCGCACTTGCGCGTCTATGACAGCGAGGCACCCGACGGAGTGCGCGGCGGCACGCCCCACGTGCACTCGGTCTGCACCGAGGCCTACGTGGTGATCGGCGGCCGGGGTGCCGTACAGACTCTCGGACCCGAGGGCTTCCGCGAGACCCCGCTCGAACCCGGTGCCTTCGTGTGGTTCACGCCCGGCACCATCCATCGGCTGGTCAATGGGGACGGTCGACTCGAGATCCTCGTCATGATGCAGAACGCGGGACTGCCGGAGGCGGGCGACATGGTGATCACGTTCCCCTCGGAGATCCTCGACGACGCCACGGCCTACGCGCAGCACCACGCGCTGCCCGAAGGCGAACGGACCACGCTCGGCACGGGCGACGCCGCCCGTGCGCGCCGTGACCTGGGCGTCGAGGGCTTCGCGCGCCTCCGGGCCTCCCATGAGCGCGACGGGCGCGCCGCCCTCGAGCACTTCTATGGACAGGTGGGTCGCCTGCTCGCGCCCCGAACCGCCGACTGGAAGACGCGCTTCGAGGCGGGCCCCCGCCGCGCCGTGGACGCGACCGCGCGACAGCTCGACGCCCTGCGCCGCGGCGACGCCTCCCACCTGCTCGACGCGAGCGTCCACCGGATCGCGCCCCCGCCCGACGAACGCCGCATGGGCTGCTGCGGAACCCTGGGCGTCTACGTGGCGGATGCCGCATGAACGACGAGCGAATCCGCTTCGCCGCCATCGGCCTCAACCACAACCACATCTACGGGCAGGTGGGTGCCCTGGTCGGGGCCGGGGCCGAGTTCGTGGGCTACCACGCGCCCGAAGACGACCTGGTCGAGGGCTTCGCCCGCGCCTACCCCGATGCGCCACGCATCGCCGACGAGCGCGCGATCCTCGAAGACCCGACGATCGACGTGGTGACCTCGGGCTCGATCCCGAGCGATCGCGCCCCCCTCGGCGTGCGCGTGATGCAGCACGGCAAGGACTTCCTGGTCGACAAGCCCGGCGTGACGACCCTCGAGCAGCTCGCCGAGGTGCGGCGAGTGCAGAAGGAGACGGGGCGCATCTACAGCGTCTTCTTCTCGGAGCGCCTGGAGAACCGCGCCACGGTACGCGCGCTCGACCTCGTGCGAGCCGGCGCCATCGGCCAGGTCGTCCAGACCATCGGAACCGGCCCGCACCGCCCCAACCTGCCCTCGCGGCCGTCGTGGTTCTTCGATCCCGACCGCTACGGCGGGATCCTCTGCGACATCGCGTCGCATCAGATCGATCAGTTCCTGCACTTTGCCGACGCGGACCACGCCGAGGTCACCGCCTCGTTGGTGGCCAACTACAAGCACCCCGAGCACCCGGGCCTCCAGGACTACGGCGAGGCCCACCTGCGCGCGGGCCACGTGCACGGGCTCGCCCGGGTCGACTGGTACACCCCCGACGGCCTGCCCACCTGGGGTGATGGGCGCCTCCTGGTGCTCGGCACCGAGGGGTACATGGAGATCCGCAAGTACTGCGACCTGGGCGGACGGACCGGCGGAGACCACCTGTTCCTGGTCGATGGGCGCGAGGTCCGGCGCATCGACTGCGCCCAGGTCCCGCTGCCCTTTGCATCCCAGTTCCTGGCCGACGTGCGCGACCGCACGGAGACGTCCATGAGCCAGGAGCGCTGCCTCAACGCGTGCGAGATCGTGCTGACCGCACAGGCGAAGGCCGAGCGCCTCGGACACCTCGCCGGGAGCGAACGATGAGCGATCCGCTTCGGGTGAGCGAACGATGAGCGATCCGCTTCGGGTGAGCGAACGATGAGCGACCGGCTGCGCGTTGCGGTGGTGGGCCTCGGGGTCGGGTTCGGCCACGTGGCCGCCTATCGCGAACTGTCGGACCTCTACGAGATCGTGGCCGTGTGCGATCCGGTGGCCTCGAAGGTCGACCTGGCCAAGCGGTTTCTGGACGTGCCCCACGGCTTCGAGTCGTTCGACGACCTGCTCGCACATGACGGCATCGACGTCGTCAACATCGCCACGCCGCCCGACCTGCACGTCCCCATGGTGAAGGCCGCACTCGAGAGCGGGCGGCACGCGATCTGCGAGAAGCCCCTGGCGGGCTCGCTGGCCGACGTGGACGCGCTCGCCGCGTGCGAGCAGCAGAGCCAGGCGCGGCTCATGCCGATCTTTCAGTACCGCTTCGGCCGCGGCGTGTCCCGGCTGCGGCGCCTGCTCGAGGCCGGACTTCCGGGACGCCCCTACGTGGCCAGTGTCGAGACCTATTGGCGGCGAGGCTCCGACTACTACTCGGTGCCCTGGCGAGGACGCTTCGAGACCGAGCTCGGCGGGGTGTGCGTGTCCCACGCGATCCACTCCCACGACCTGCTGGTGAGTCTGCTCGGTCCGATCTCGCGGGTGTACGCCCGGGTCGCCACGCGCGTGAACGACATCGAGACCGAGGACTGCGCCGCCGTCACGCTCGAACACGAGAACGGCGCGCTCTCCACACTGGTCGCCACCCTCGGTTCCGTCCGTGAGATGTCGCGCCTGCGGCTCTCGTTCGAGAACCTCTCGGTGGAAAGCGGCCAGTCGCCCTACCAGCCGGGCTCCGAACCCTGGGCCTTCGAGGCCGCGAGCGAAGCGGTCCAGGGGCGCATCGACGAGACGCTCGCGGGGTTCGACCCGGGGCCTGAGCTGTACGCCGGGCAGTTCGCGGCCTTCCACGCCTCCCTCGCCGCCGGAGCCGAACCGCCGGTGACCGTGGGCGATGCCCGAGCCGCCATCGAGCTGGTGACCGCGATCTACCACTCGTCGCGCACCGGCGAGCCGGTGGACCTGCCGATCGATGCGACCCACCCCCTGTACCACGGGTGGATCCCGGGCTAGGTCGACACCCGGCGGACTGGATCAGCCGAGATGGGTCTCGAGCGCGGTGCGGACGCGCTCGGGATCGCTGCGTCGCTGGTAGGTCTCGGCCTGGTCGATCCAACGGACCACGCCCTGGGCGTCGGTCAGCACCGTCGTCGGGATCGGCAAGGCCTTGGCCTGTCCGGGCACCCCGGAGTGGACACCCTGGTTGCGGATCCCGTATTGGTCGGTCACGGCGAGGTCGCGGTCGGAGAGCATCACGGCGTCGAGTCCGTGCTTGCGGCGCCCAGCGCGGATCTGCGCCGGCAGGTCGGTGCAGACCGTCACGATGCGTACGCCGTGCGCGTCGAGCTCGGGCCGGAGTTCTTCCCATCGCCGCAACTCGGCGACACAGTAGGGTCACCAGTGGCCGCGAAAGAACTTGAGCAGCACGGGACGCCCGGAGAGGCTCGAGAGCGCAAAGGGCTCGCCGGAGTCGTCGGGCGCGGTGAAGTCGGGGAGCGGCTCGCCCACGCGCAGGACCCCGCTGCCGCCCTTCTGGGGACCGATCGCGGACGTGAGCAGGAACAGGGCCGCCACCAGACCGGACAGGCCCGCAGCCAGACCGCCCACGACACCGGGACCGTTCACGAGCGCGAGAAGCGCGAGCCCCAGCCCCGCCGATGCCGTGACGACCCACGGGAGCCGCCGCTCGGGAATCGCGACGGCCTGGATGCGCCGGTACCAGAGCATCCCCATCGTCGAGACCAGGGCGAGGGCGAACAGGGCGAAGACCAGGCCGCTCATGCGCACGCGATCGTACCCCATGTACCGGGGCGGGGGCGCCGCGGGAGTGCGAAGCCCGCTAGGCCTGGGATGGCGCGAAGCAGACCACGGTGATCGCCACGGCGCGCCTGCGCGTGTCGGGGTTGCGATAGGCGTGGCGCTGGTCGCCGCGAAAGACCAGCGCGTCTCCCGGGCCGAGCGACCATCGCTCGCCCGACGCCACCAGCTCGATCTGCCCGCGCTCGCAGGTGAGATACTCGCGTGTTCCGGGCGTGTGGGGCACGCCCGTGAGCTGGGCACCCGGCGCCAGCTCCATGCGCGAAGCCTCGAGACCGGGGATGGCCTCGGGCACCAGCGGGCGCAGCGCCGCCCCGCCCCGCTTGCGCTCGCGAATCTCGCCAGCGGCGAAGAGGCGCGCGGCGGTGCGCGGTGCGCCCACCAGTTCTTCGATCGACACCTGGAACGCCGCCGACGCTCGGTGGAGCACGGTGAGCGTAGGGTTCGCCGAGCCGGACTCGAGGCTCGCCCAGGTCGGACGCGGGATGCCCGAGAGCTGCGCCATACGCTGCTGCGAAGCCCCCCGCGCCTCGCGAAGCCGCTTCACGTTCGCCGCCAGGTTCGCTCGGATATCGTCCATATGGCTATCTGAGTAGCATTTGGTCGGCACACCGACCATCGGGAGGCATCGGGGTCGCGCCCGGACGAACCTCTCCCCACGCCCGAGGAGGACCGACCGTGACGAGACTCGAGCACGCCAACCTTCAGGTACGAGACATCGACACCATCCTGCGCTTCGTCCAGACGGCGCTTCCGGACTTCCAGATCCGGCGTGAGGGCCAGACCTCGCAGGGGTCGCGCTGGGTGCACGTGGGCAACGACCACACCTATCTCAACCTGACCCAGGCCCGGCAGGCGCCGGCCGAGCCGTGGGTGCCCTACGGCCCGAAGCCCGGACTCAACCACCTGGGCTACGAGATCGAGGATGCCGCGGCGTTGCGCACGCGCATGCAGGCGGCCGGCTACACGGACTCGACCGTCCCCAACGACCATCCCCACCGCCGGCGGGTCTACTTCCACGACCCCGAGGGCAACGACTGGGAGTTCGTCGAGTACCTCTCGGACGACCCGTCGGAACGGAACGACTACGACCTGCCGGACGCGACCTAGGCCCGGGCCCGTGCCAGACCCCGGGGTGAGGGCCTGCACCCACCGACGGTGGTAGGATCCCGGCCGGCGATCTTGTCGCCAGGAGCCGAGATGACCGAGCCGGTAGACGTACTGATCGTGGGTGCAGGCGCCAGCGGCGCCGCCTTTGCCTGGAGCATGGCCGAGACCCGGATGAACATCCTGTGTCTCGAGCAGGGCGACTGGATGGACCCGTCGGACTATCCGACCACGGGCAACGACTGGGAGGCGCGTCGCTTCGGCGACTTCGGGCTCAGCCCCAACGGTCGCAGCCGACCCGAGGACTACCCCGTCAACGACGACGATTCGCCGATCAAGATCTCCAACTTCAATGCCGTGGGCGGAAGCACCATCCTCTACGCGGGGCACTTTCCGCGGCTGCACCCGTCGGACTTCCGGGTCAAGACGCTCGATGGCGTCGCGGACGACTGGCCGTTCACCTACGAGGACCTGGCGCCCTACTACGCGCAGAACGATCAGATGATGGGCGTGGCCGGGCTGGCCGGGGACCCGGCGTACCCGCCCAAGGAGGTCCCCCTGCCCCCCGTGCCGCTCGGCACCGTGGGCGAGCGCCTGGCGCGGGGCTTCAACAAGCTCGGTTGGCACTGGTGGCCTTCGGACAGCGCGATCGCCACCGAAGAGCACTCCGACCGGGCGCCCTGCATCAACCTCGGCCCCTGCATCATGGGCTGCGCCCAGGGTGCCAAGGGCAGCACCGACGTGACCTACTGGCCCAAGGCCGTGCGCGCAGGGGTGAACCTGCGCACCCACTGCCGCGTTCGCGAGATCACCGTGGACGAGAACGGGCTCGCCAATGGAGCGATCTACTACGACGCCGAGGGGCGCGAGCACCACCAGCGCGCCGAGATCGTGGTGATCGCGTGCAACGGCGTGGGCACACCGCGCCTGCTGCTCAACTCGAAGTCGAAGGCGTTCCCCGACGGGCTCGCCAACCGCAGCGGCCTGGTAGGCCGCAACCTCATGTTCCACCCGTACGCCATGGTGACGGGCTTGTTCGAAGAGCCGCTCGACGGCCGCATGGGGCCCGCGGGCTGCTGCATGATCGGCCAGGAGTTCTACGAGACCGACCCGGCTCGCGACTTCCTGCGCGGCTACTCGTTCGAGATCACCCGCGGCATGGGCCCGGTGGGTTCAGCGCTCTTCGGCATGTCCCAGGGTCTCGTGCCCTGGGGGTCGGGGCATCACGACGCCTACGCGAAGATCGTCGATCGGACCGCGGGCATGGTGATCATCTGTGAGGACCTGCCCGAAGAGCACAACACCGTGACCCTCGACCCCGATCTCGTCGACGGCCATGGCATCCCCGCTCCGAAGGTGACCTACCGCCTCTCGGACAACAGCCAGAAGATGCTCGCGCATGCCTCGGCCCGCGGTCGAGAGCTGCTCGAGGCGTCGGGCGCCGTGCGCTGCTTCACCGATGCGCCGCTCCCGCCCGCCGGGTGGCACCTGATGGGCACCGCGCGCATGGGCACGGACCCGAGCCGCTCCGTCCTGGATGGCGTGGGTCGGAGCCATGACGTGAAGAACCTCTTCGTGATCGACGGCAGCGTCTTTCCGACGTCGGGCGGAGTGAATCCGACCTGCACGATCCAGGCCCTCGCGCTTCGAACCGCCGACTACATCAAGAAGAACCTCGATACCCTGCTCGATTGAGAGGCACTCCATGTCCACGCTGGCTGCCATCCTCGACCAGATCATCCCGCCGAGCCCCGATGGGCGCATGCCCGGGGCCGGCGCACTCGGCCTGGCCGACGCCATCGAAGAGGCGATCGCAGGGACCGGGGGGCGCGATTGGCTCGCCGACAACTTGGCGGCCATCGAGGCGGCCGCCCAGGACGCCCACGGCACGTCCTTCGGAGAGCTCGCCGCGCAGGACGCCGAGGCGTTGCTGCGCACGGTGGACGAAGCGCGACCGGGGCTGGTGCAGGGCATGCTCTTCCCGCTCTACATCGCCTACTACCAGCACCCCGACGTCGCGCGCGCGCTGGGCCACGAAGGAAGGCCCCCCCACCCCCAAGGCTACCCGCTCGAGAAGGGCGATCTCAGCCTGCTCGACCCGGTGCGCGCCCGCGCGCCGCTCTATCGGCAGGTCTGAGGCGCGTCCATGCGACGTCTGCTGCTGGTCTTGGTGCTGGCGGCGGCCATCGTGGCCGGAGCCTTCGGGTTGCGCAGCGCGCTGCTGCGTCCGGGGCCCGTCCTCTACGTGGGCGGCCCGATCCTCACCATGGATTCCGAGAATCGCGTGGTCGAGGCGTTGGCGGTGGACGGCGACCGCGTCGCCGCCGCCGGCAGCGAGGCGGAACTACGCGGTTGGGCACGCGAGCACGACGCGCGGATCGTCGACCTCGCGGGGCAGGCGCTGCTTCCCGGGTTCATCGATGCGCATGGTCACTTTCCCGGGGCGGGGATCACGGCGGTCTTCGCCGACCTGAACAGTCCGCCCATCGGCACGGCCGAGCGCATCGACGACGTCGTGGCGCTGTTGGCGGCGCAGGCCAAGGACACGGCCGCGGGCGAGTGGGTGGTGGGCCTCGGCTACGACGACACCCTCCTCGAAGAAGGACGCCACCCGACCCGGGCCGACCTGGACCGCGCCAGCACCGAACACCCGATCCTGGCCGTGCACGTATCGGGTCACCTCGCCGTCACCAACAGCGCGGGCCTGCGAGAGGCCGGCTACGACCGCGAAACGCCGGACCCGGAGGGAGGCCTGATCCGGCGCGATGCGTCGGGCGAACCCGACGGCGTACTCGAAGAGACGGCCATGGAGCCGGTCGCCGGCCAGCTGGTCCCCGGCGCGCGCGACGGACTGCGCATCCTGCGGGCCGGCAGTGAGGCCTACCTGTCCCAGGGTGTGACCACCGCGCAGAGCGGCGCCACACCCGGTGCGCTGGTCCGCACGCTGGTCTGGGCCTCGCGGCTCGGGCTCGTACCGCTGCGCATGGTGATCTGGCCCGACGAGCAAGCGGCCAGCGCGATCCTCGACGGCGAATTCGCAGCGCAGGGTCCGGACCCGAGCTGGGCGCGGATCGGAGCGGTGAAGCTCATCGCCGACGGCTCGATCCAGGGCTACACGGGCTACCTGAGCGAGCCGTACCACGTGCCTCCGGGGGACGACCCGTCGTACCGCGGCTACCCGCGCATCCCTCGCGACCGCCTGCGCGAACTGGTCGTGCGCTTCCACGAAGCGGGCATGCAGGTCGCCGTGCATGGCAATGGCGATGCCGCCATCGACGACATCCTCGACGCCTTCGAGGCTGCCCAGGCGGCACGGCACCGGCCCGACGCGCGCCACGTCGTGATCCACGCGCAGATGACGCGCCCCGACCAGCTCGATCGCATGGCCGCACTCGGCGTCGTGCCCAGCTTCTTCAGCCTGCACACCTTCTACTGGGGCGACCGGCATCGGCGGCTGTTCATGGGCCCCGAACGTGCGGCGCGCATGAGCCCCGCTGCCAGCGCGGCGGCGCGCAGCGTGCGTTTCACCATCCACGCCGACACACCCATCGTCCCGATGGAGCCACTGCGGCTGGTATGGTCCGCCGTCAACCGCGAGACCCGCAGCGGACACGTGGTGGGACCGGACGAGCGCATTGCCGTGATGGCGGCGCTTCGAGCCGTGACCATCGACGCGGCCTACCAGCACTTCGAGGATCTCGAGAAGGGCTCGCTCGAGCCTGGCAAGCTCGCCGACCTCGTGATCCTGTCGCGATCGCCGCTCGACGACCCGGCCACGATCGACGAGATCGAGGTCGTGCAGACCGTGATCGGAGGCCGCGTCGCCTGGCCCTGAGCGGCGCCGAGCCCGGGCGGCCGCGCACGCGGCCGCCCGGGCTCACCGCCGCTAGCCCATCAGGTACAGGAACTCCTCCTGAACCACCTTTCCGTTGGCCGTCGTGTAGATGCCGACCTCGCGCATCTGCATGCGCTCGCCACCCTTGGGCGTCACGTCCATGTCGAACTGCACGACGAACTGGTCATCGCGGTGACCGCAGAAGGGCCCCGTGGCCTTGGTCTCGTGCACCTCGTGGTTGGCGAACCACCACTCGTTCTTGCCGCGTACGGCCTCGACGCCCTCGAGGCGCGCGGGCATCTCGTCGTTGCCCTGCCCCTCGATGCTCACGATCTTCTCGTCGTAGAGTTCCTGGATGGCCTGCTCGGCCTTGCCCTCGTTGGACAGCGTCACCAGCTTCGTACCGATCTCGATTGCGGACATGGGATCTCCTCTCGGCGCGCGTGTCGCCCGCCTGCCTGCACGACCTCGTGGAGCCGGGACGTGCTTGGGTGTGCTCACCCTACGCTGGCGACGGCAGCCACGGCTACGGAATCGCCGAGGGCTGCTGCCAAGACGCCGGAAGCAGCCCGCGACCGCTCCGACTACTCGCCGTCCTCGCCAGTGCGGTAGTCGCCAAAGGGCTGGTCGCGCTCCTGAAGCGCCTTGGTGAGCCCGCCCATCGAACGCTGCATGAACTCGTGAAAGCTCTTCTGGTGGGTCCCCAGCGCGCAGAGCTCGGTCCCCTGCCGGATCGCCGTTCGGAATCCCTTGATCTCCATCGACCGGTGCACCGTGCGCTTGTTGAGCTGAACGATGTCGGGCGGCAGCTTGGCCACCCGCTCGGCGATCTCGAGCACGCCGGCTTCGAGTTCATCGGCGGGGAACGCGCGGTTCGCCCAGCCGAGTCGTGCGGCCTCGATTCCGGAAACCGAGTCACCGGTCACCATCATCTCCATGGCCGCGCGCATGCCCACCAGCCAGGAGTGGAAGTGCATGTCGGGCACGCCGAAGCGAACGGCCGGGTAGCCCATCTGGGCGTCCTCCGCGACGTAGACCAGGTCGCAGCCCGTCGCGAGTTCACTGCCGCCGGCCAGGCAGTAGCCGTGTACCTGGGCGATCACCGGCATGGCCAGGTCCCAGATGCCCATCCAACCCTCGGTCACGTGACGCGGCCAGTTGCCGTCACCGCCAGGGGTGTAGTACGGCGGATCCTGTCCCTCGTTGCCGCCACCGAGGTCGTAGCCTGCCGAGAAGGATGGCCCAGCACCGCGGACGATCGCGACGCGCACGTCGGGGTCACGGTCGGCTTCTTCGAGGGCGCGGAGCAGCCCGCCACGCAGGGCGTGGTTGAGCGCGTTGCGCTTCTCGGGCCGGTTCATCGTGATGCGGCGCACGTGTGCCGCGGGCTCGTCGGTCAGGATCAGGTCGGTGGCCATGGGCTCCTCGGGTCGTTCGTGTGGACGACCAGCGTAGCCCGGCAGCGTCTTCAGAAGACCGCGATCGGATTGACGGGCGAGGCCGTGCCGCCGCGGAGCACCAGAGGCGCCACCGTGAGCAGGAAGGCCGCCCGGCCCTCCTGCTCGCAGGCCCCGCCCAGCGCCTCGAGGTCGAGGTTGTCGAGCAGGTGGAGGCCCATGGCGACGATGGCCACGCTGTGGATCGGCAGCCGAAAGTCCCGCACCTGCGAGGGCACCACGTCGGACACGCCATCGCAGCCGAGCGCCGCGACACCGCGCTCGTGCAGCCAAGGCAGACAGCTCGCGTGCAGTCCCGCGAGGCACTCGTGGGGGTCCCAAGCGCCCAGCGCCTCGCGCGCAGCCCAGCGGCCGGTGCGTACCAGCAGCAGATCGCCCGTCTCGACCCGCACGCCGAGCCGTGCCTCCGCCGCCTCGAGGTCCTCGGGCAGGATCGGCATGCCCGGTTCGAGGTACGGCACGCCGTGCAGGCGCGGAATGTCGAGCAGCACCCCTCGCGTGACGATGCCGTCTCGCAGCGCGTCGATCGCGAGTACCTGGGCACCGTGGGCCGTGATGCGCTCGGCCGCGTGACCGCCGAACACCTTGCCGTCATGGAAGATGTGGCAGAGCGCGTCGATGTGGCTCACGGCGTAGCCGTGGGGCGCCATGCCGAACCAGTCGCCACCGTAGCCCTCGCTGGCGGTTCCGATCATGTGGTGCAGCACCGGTCGCGGATTGTCGGGCGAGGTCAGCGTGTCGAGCGCTCTCGCGCAGCCGACAGCGCGGCCGCTCGCGACCAACGCGGCAGCCTCGCGTCGCTTCTGAGGGGTGACCAGCGCCAGCGTTCCGAGCGCCTCCTGGTCGCCGAAGCGACCCCAGTTCGAGAGCGACTCGTGATACGAAGCGACGTCGACGTCGGGCGGTTTCGGGTTCACGCCCGGAGGCTAGCCCGATTCACGCCGAGTTCGGCGGCCCCCAGGCGCGACGCCGCAGGGCGCGATTGCGCGGGTGCAGCAGCAGGTCGAGGTCGGCGCGGGTGAAGACGCGGTGCATGTCGATGCGGGGCATGAACCAGCGATCGACCGCGGGCTCGACGTAGCCGCGCCCCTCGCCGAACGCACCGGCATAGCCGGCCGCTTTCAGGACGGGAACGGTCTCGGGCACCAGGGGGCCGTAGGGGTGGCAGAACCAGCGCACGTCCCCCCCGCTCACGCTCGCGAGGGTCTCGCGTGCCTCGGTGATCTCGCGCTCGAGGGCGGCCGGTTCGAGCCCTGCCAGCGGTCCGTGGCTGGCCGGATGCGCGCCGATCTCCATCCCTGCCGCCACCAGGTCGCGCAGCGCGGCCTCGTCCATCGTCGGCAGCCGACGCACGGCGGCCAGCAGGTGGATCTCGCGCAGGCACGCCTCGTCGCCCCGGGCCAACAACTCGGGCACCTGTCTCGAGATGAACTCGTGCGCCGGGCGGGCGGCCTCGAGAAACGCCTCGATCGGCTCGTCCACGGCCTCGTGTCCCGCGGCAAGGAGTGCGTCGAGGTCGCCATCCAGCCAGCAGGCCGTGCCGCCCAGGTGATCGGCCGCCACGAAGAAGCTGGCGCGATGGCCCCGGCGCGCCAGCTCGGGCAGCGCGCGTTCGTGCATGCTGCAGAATCCGTCGTCGAACGACATGGCGACGAACGCACCCGAAGCGGGGTCGCGCCCCAGCGCCTCGGAAAGCGTGACCACGGCGATGCCCTGGGCCTCCAGATAGTCGAGGTGGCCCTGCCACTGCTCGAACGAGGTCGAGTGCGCGGACCCGCTGGGGTCGAGGGAGTGATACCGGAGCGCCGGCACGAGGTGTGCGCCGCCGCGCACGAAGCCGAACGGACGCAGATGGATCGCGCGCTTCAGCGCCTGCTTGAGCGAGGGCGACACGCGGCTAGTGGCGGCGCCATGACCACGGCCGGCTGGGGCCGAGCCCCTTCACGGGATGCGCCTGGTACGGCGCCTCGAGCGCCTCCACCTCTTCGCCCGTGAGCGCCAGGTCGACGGCCTCGAGGGCGTCTTCCAGATGGGAGAGCTTCGTCGCGCCGACGATGGGTGCGGCCACGGCGGGGCGACCGAGCAGCCAGGCGAGCGCCACCTGGGCGGGTTTCGCTTCGCGGGCCGCGGCGACCTTGCGCAGGGCTTCGACCACGTCCCAGTCCGACGGCTGGTCGTAGAGGATCTGGTCGAGCCCGTCGCTGCCCGAGCGTACCGTCGAGTCATCGCCCAGCTTCGTGCGCGTACCCGCCAGCATGCCGCGCGCGAGGGGAGACCACGGGATCGCGCTCACACCCTCGGTCTCGCACAGCGGCAGCATCTCACGCTCTTCTTCGCGGTACACGAGGTTGTAGTGGTTCTGCATGCTCACGAAGCGCGACCAGCCCCGCGCGTCCGAGGCCCGCAGCGCGTGCATGAACTCCCATGCGTACATGGAGCTCGCGCCCAGGTACCGCACCTTGCCCTGCTGCACGAGACCATCGAGCGCAGCCAACGTCTCTTCGATGGGCGTGTGCGGATCGAGCCGGTGGATCTGGTACAGGTCGATCGTCTCCACACCCAGGCGCCGCAGGCTGTCTTCGCACGCCTGCTGGATGTGCTTTCGCGATAGACCGCCCATGTTCGGGCGGCTGCTCATGGGGAAGTGGACCTTGGTCGCAATCACCACTTCGTCGCGGCTCGCGAACTCGCGTAGCCAGCGACCGGTCACCTCTTCGCTGCGGCCGAGCGAGTACATGTTGGCGGTGTCGAAGAAGTTGATGCCCGCCTCGACGGCGCGTTCGAAGAAGGGGCGCGCGGCGTCCTCGTCGAGCACCCAGGGGCGCCACTCGGGGCTGCCGTAGCTCATGCAACCGAGACAGATGCGCGACACCTGCATACCGGTCTCACCGAGGCGAACGTATTCCATGGGGGACCCTCCGAGGGCGCGATCATGCCGCATCCCCCGTCCGCCCGCCGGAACCCTGGCGCTACTGCGGAACCACGCGAATCGTGCTCACGTAGCCCGGGTGGTCGCTGAGCCGTGTCTCGCCCGGGCCGCCGGTGTAATGGCGAACCAACTCCATCGGGCGCGGCATGCGACCGAGGAAGAGCTCGGGGCGCGGAGCCTGGGTGGTGCCCCGGATCTCGACGGTCTCGAGAAGCTCGAAGCGATAGCCGGCGTCGGACACCGCGAAGATGTGGTCGAGCCGCGAGTCGAGGCTCATCATGCGCTGCAGGCCGGCCTCGGCCACGGCATGCCGGTACTCGGCGCTCGTCGGCAGTGCGTTCAGGTCGCCCACCACGAAGGCCGGGCCCGACCCGTGGCGCGAGGCCGCCACGAATCGCGCGAGTTCGTCCATCTGGCGCATGCGCACGGCGGGGTCGTCGGCGTTTCCGCGGCCGGCCAGCGCGTGGGTGTCGTAGAAGTCGACGACGCCGCCACCGGGGAGCGCCACGCGCGCCAGCCCCACCCCCTTGCCGGCCCACCAGTCTCCCTGCCACAGGCGATACCAGCGCCCGCCGTCGCGATAGCGATGGAACCAGCTCTCGACGATCGGGTGGGCCGAGAGGATCCAAAGCCCGTTGCCCACGGTGGCACCCGGGAAGCGCACGTCGTGAGCGAGACGGGTTCCGGCGAGCGCCTCGCGGAGCAGGGCGCGGTCTTCGGCGATGAACGCCTCTTGCAGGCCCACCAGGTCCGGGTCGAGGTCGCGCAGCACCTGGGCGATGGCCCGGAGACGCTCGTGCCGGTTGCCCGTGAAGAGATAGCCGCAGGCCACGTTGAAGGTGACCACCCGCAGCTCGACGGGCGCTTCGAGGGGCGGCGGTGGGCTCGAGAGCAGCGGGCTGGCGTGGAATCCGGTGGCGGCCTCCACCCGCCCGTTGCGCAGGCCGGCCACGCCAACCAGGGCGACGAGCAGCAGCACCGCACCCGCGCACAGCCGTGCCAGCGCCGCCCACCGCGACCGTCGGCTCGGCGGTCGCTTCGAGAGCGGCTGGGGATGGGGCTCGGGCACGGGAGGTCCTCGCAGGGCGCAGGGATGCGGATGGGCGCACCCTAGCACAGATTTTGTATTACCAGTTGACAATCTGACCAGATTGCGGACTCTCAGGGGGCCAGGAGGACCCATGCTCGACCCGATCCCGCGCAGCTCGCTCTCCGACGCCGTCTTCGTGCAGCTGCGCGATCGCATCGTCCAGGGTGCCCTGTCCCCCGGCGAGCCGCTCCCCGCGGAGCGCGCGCTCTGCGAAGCCCTGGGCGTGAACCGCGGTGCCGTCCGCGAGGCGCTGCGGCGCCTCGAACAGGCGCGGCTGATCTCGGTTCGCCATGGCGGCACCTCTCGCGTGCTCGACTATCGCGAGCGGGCCGGGCTCGATCTGCTGCCGGCCCTCCTGGTGGGCGCCGACGGAACCATCGACACGGCGGTGGTGCGCGGCATCGTCGAGATGCGTTCGGCGCTGGCGCCGGATGCCGCGCGCCTGGCTGCGCTGCGCGGAGGCGCGCCCGTCGCCGAAGCCCTCACCGCCGAGGTCGATGCCATGTCCGGCACCGACGACCTCGAGGCGCTCCAGGGTCTGGCGGTGCGCTACTGGACCGCCGTCGTGGCGGGCTCGCAGAACCTCGCGTACCGGCTGGCCTGGAACTCCCTGCACGACGTGTATTCGCGCGCGCTGCCCCTGGTGCGCCCGGTGATCGAGGAGGAGCTCCGCGATGCCGAGGGCTACGGGCGGCTGGCCGCGGCGATCGGTGCGTCGAATGCGCCCCTGGCCGAAACCGAGGCGCGGGCACTGGTCGGCCGCGGTGAGCGCGCCCTGCTGACCGCGCTCGCCGCGCTCGAACACCAGCAGGAGGATGCCCGATGAGCCCCACGATCGACGCGGCGCAGGTCGACTCCGGCCAGACGCGGGCAGCCACCTTGGCCGACGGCCCCAAGACGCTCGGCGCCCTGCTCCACCTGTTCTCGCGACAGGCGAGTGCGCGCATCCTGCTGCTCGCCCTGGTGCTGGCGGGCGCCGCGCGCGCCTCGTTGGGCGCTCTCTCCTGGCGCGATGCGCTGGCGGCCGGCGTGGTGCTCCTGGCGTGGCCTCTGGTCGAGTGGCTGATCCACGTGTTCGTGCTGCACGCCCGGCCCTTCCAGCTGTTCGGACGCACCATCGACCCCCTGCTGCCGCGCAGTCACCGCGCCCACCACGCCGACCCCTTTCGGATCGACCTGCTGTTCATTCCCGCGACGTCCTTCCTCTACTCGCTACCCCTGGCCGTGGGCCTCGCATGGCTGCTCACGCCCGACCTCGCCACCGCGGCGACGGCCCTGGTCGCCATCTTCGCGCTGGGCCTGCACTACGAGTGGGTGCATACCCTGGCGCACGTCCCCTGGGTCGCGCCGATCTCGCGCTACCGAGAGCTGGTGCGGCGGCATCGCCTGCACCATTTCAAGAGTGAGCAGCACTGGTACGGGGTGAGCATGGTCGCCGCCGACGGCCCCCTCGGAACCGCCCCCGATCCCGACAGCATCGCCACCTCGCCGAACTGTCGAGACCTGCTGGCGGCCACACCGAGCCCGTAGCCGGACGCGCTCGGCCGCAGCGTGCGCGCGGCGCTATGCCGCGGCCAGGGCCGGCAGGCGGTCCTTCCAGGGCGTGGCCGACTCGTAGGCGTGGGCTACCTCGAGGACCAGGCGATCGCGCCGGGGACCCCCGACGATCTGGAGTCCCACGGGCAGGCCGGCGTCCGTGAAGCCGCAGGGCACCGAGATCGCGGGCAGGCCCGTCACGCTGATGGCGCAGCAGCTCTCCATCCAGTCGATGTAGGTCGGCATCACGCGCCCCTCGATCTCGCGCACCCACTCGGTCTCGATCGGAAACGGTGCGACCTGGGTCGTCGGCAGCAGGAGCACGTCGACCGCTTCGAAGAACGTCGCCACCTCGTCGACGATGCGGCCGCGCGCGCGCTCGGCGGCGAGGATCTCTTCGGCCGTGAGCGCCATCCCCTTCTCGAAGTTCCAACGCACGGTGTCCTTGAGCCGGTCGCGCTGCGCGGCGGGGATCCGGGAGCCGAGCGCGGCGAAGTGGAGCGCGCGCTGGACCTGGAACGCGTCCATCGCACCCGCGAGGTCGGGTGCGCGCTCGGTCAGCTGGAAGCCGAGCGATTCGAAGACCGGAAGCGCCTCGCGGCACACCCGCATCACTTCGCGCGCTACGGCCATGCCGCCGAGGTCACCACCCCAGGCAGCGCGAAGCCCTCGCACGTCCCGATCGAGGGGTTCGGCCAGCGCGCTGGGCGCTTCGCCCCAGCTCTGCGGGTCGCGCGCGTCCGCACCCGCCAGCACCGAGAGCAGCAACGCCGCATCGGCGACGCTCCTGGCCATGGGCCCGTCGATCGAGAGCCGCGGCAGGTGGCGCGTGTCGCTCGGCCAGGTGGGAACGCGCCCGAGCGAGGGACGGAAGCCGACCACGCCGCAGAAGGCGGCGGGATTGCGAAGCGAGCCGCCCATGTCGCTGCCGTCGGCCAGAGGAACCATGCGTGCCGCCAGCGCTGCGGCCGCGCCGCCGCTGCTGCCGCCAGGGGTCCGGGTCGGATCCCAGGGGTTGCGCGTCGGGCCGAAGACCTCGTTGAAGGTCTGCGATCCGGCACCGAACTCGGGCACGTTGGTCTTGCCCAGCACGATCGCGCCGGCCGACTCCAGTCGGTCGACGAGCAACGCGTTTCGGCGCGGCACGTAGTCGGCGAAGATCGTGCTGCCGAACGTCGTGCGGATGCCGCGCGTCTCGACCAGGTCCTTGACCGCCATGGGGAGCCCGTGGAGCGGGCCCAGCGCCTCTCCGCGCGAGCGTCTCGCGTCCGCCTCTGCGGCGCGTGCGAGCAACCCTTCGCGCGGCAGGCGCGTGCAGATCGCGCCGAGCTGGGGGTCGAGTCGATCGATACGGTCGAGGTGCGCCGACATCGTCTCGACCGCAGAGAGGCGGCCGGCGCGAAGCTGCGCAGCGAGCTCGCGTGCCGACAGCAGGCAGGGATCGGACACCGACACGTCGCCCGTCAGGGCGTGACGATCGGGAAGTTGGTGTCGGGGGCCTCCATCAGGCTGAACAGCGCCAGCACGTCGAGCCGGCTCCCGGTCACCTCGAGATCGTCGGAGAAGATCATCTCGCGAAGCCCCGCCTGGCCCGTGATCAGGCGAAGCCAGAAGTCCTTGGTGAGCCGCACGGTGGCCTGTGCATCCGGGGCCTCCGGCTCCTGGCGGTGGTTGAGCACGGCGTTCTCCAGCCGCAACACGTGGGTCTCTCCGACGTCGGTGAAGACGAAGTTCAGCACCAGCTGTTTGCCCGAAGCGGCGGGGCCGTCGATGCGCGCGGCCATCGAGTCGAAGAAGCGACTCACCGGCGTGTAGCGCAGCAGGTCACCCGCGGCGGAGAGGTCGATCACCGCAGGTGCGATGCCCTCGCGAAGCTCGAGCGCGGCCGCCAGGTACACGTCACGCCAGGGCCCCGACTCGGCCTGGTAGCCCAGCTGGTCGTAGGTCTGCGCGAGCAGCGCGCGCGCGTCGCCGCGATCGGGCTCGGCGAAGACGAGGTGATCGAGGAGCGTGGCCACCCAGCGGTAGTCGCCGTCGTCGAAGGCGGCCTGGGCGGTCGCCAGCACGGCGTCGGCGCCCCCCATGGCCTCCACGTAGCGCACCGCGGCGTCCTCGGGCGGCAGCGGGTTCAGGTTGGCCGGGTTGCCGTCGTACCAGCCGAAGTAGCCCTGGTAGACGGCCTTGGCGTTGTGGCGCAGCGTGCCGTAGTAGCCCCGGTTCGCGAAGCTCGGTGCGAGTTCGGCCGGCAGCTCCAGCTGCTCGGCGATCTCTCGAGGCGTGGCGCCCCCGTTGGCCAACCGCAACGTCTGGTCGTGGATGTACTTGTAGGTGTCGCGCTGCTTCTTCAGGTAGTCGTGGATCGCCTCACGCCCGAACGTCGGCCAGTGGTGGCTCGCGAACGCGACTTCGGCGTCACCGAACAGGACGAGCGCCTCGTCGATGTATCCACTCCACTTGAGCGCGTCGCGCACCTTGGCGCCGCGCAGGGTGTAGAGGTTGTGCATGGTTCGCGACACGACCTCGGCCCCGCAGAATGCCTTCTGATCCGGCAGATAGAACATGAGCTCGGCCGGCGCTTCGGAGTCGGGGGCGTACTGGAACACGAAGCGCACGCCGTCGATTTCCATCTCCTGGGGCGTGCGGTCGACGATGTCGGTGGGCGGAAGGATCGCGAAGGTCCCTCGCGCGGGCTCCTTGCCGAGGCCGCTACCCACGTGACCCATTGGACTTCGTTCGAGGTTGAACCCGTACATGAACGAGGACCGGCGGCCCATGGCGACGCCTGCGAGCACGTTCTCGCTGGTGGCCTCGTCCACGAAGTGGCGCGGCGCCACCACGCGAACGCGGCCTGCGGCCACGTCGTCGGGCGAGACCACGCCCCGGATGCCCCCGAAGTGGTCGATGTGACTGTGCGTGAGGATCACCGCCACGACCGGCGAATTCCCGAGGTGCTTGCGCGCCAACGCCAACGCCGCGGCCGCGGTCTCCTCCGTCGTGAGCGGATCGACCACGATCCAGCCCGTCTCACCCTGGATGAGGGTCATGTTGGAGAGGTCGTACCCGCGTACCTGATGAATGCCGTCGGCGACGCGGTAGAGACCGTGCAGGTTGTTGAGCTGCGCCTGGCGCCAGAGGCTCGGGTGCACGCTCGGCGGCGCCTCCCCGGCCTGGAAGTCGTAGCTCGTGGTGTCCCAGGTGACGCTGCCGTCCTCGCTGCGGATCACGAGGCCTTCCTCGCGCGCGACGAGCCCTTGCTCGGCAGCCTCGAAGTCCGCCTGGTCGTCGAGAGGCAGCCCGGCGACCGCTTCCGCAATCACGCGGCGGGTCTCGGCGGTCGGGGGGGTGTTGCCCTGGGAGCCGGGCGCCGCAGCCGATCCGTCGGGCGCCGGCTCGCCGCAACCCATGGCAAGCGACACCCAAAGCAGGAGGACGCCCCCGAACGTGCCGTGACTTCTCATCGCGCGACCTCCCGACGGTGGATGGGCGACCGAGGATGGCGCAAGACGGCGGCAGGCGCCGCGCAGCGCCCTAGACTGGGCCCCCGAACCCGTCACCCGAGGAATCGACCATGGCGCGACTCACGAAACTCTCCCGCTCGCTGGCGGGGCGCAACGTCCTGGTGACGGGCGCAGCCAGCGGCATGGGACGAGCCACGGCCTTCCTGTTCGCGGACGAAGGCGCCCGCGTGGGCGTGGTGGACCGCAATGCGGAGGGTCTCGAAGAGACCGCCGCCGCGATTCGCGGGGCCGGCGGCGAGGTCTGCGCCCAGGCGGTGGACGTCTCGCACACCGGCGCGATCGCGCCGGCGGTGGCCACCGTGGCCGAGCAGTTCGGGGGGCTCGACGTGCTCGTGAACAACGCCGGGGTGAGCCTGGCCGCCCCGATCGGCGCAGACGACTTCGAGAGCACCTGGCGCGCCACGTTCGCCGTGAACCTCGACGCCTACGTCCATTTCATCCGCGCGGCGCTCCCCCACCTGCGCGCCAGCGATGCGGGTCGCATCGTGAACGTGGCATCCACCGAGGGCCTGGGCGGCAGTGCGTTCATCAGCCCCTACACCGCGAGCAAGCACGGCGTGGTGGGGCTCACGCGTTCGCTCGCCGTCGAGCTCGGGGGCGAAGGCATCACGGTCAACTGCATCTGCCCGGGCCCGATCCACACCGGAATGACCCAGGAGATCCCCGACGAGGCCAAGACCAAGTTCGCCAGGCGACGCGTTCCGTTGCGCCGCTACGGCGACCCCGAAGAGGTTGCGCAGCTCACGGTCTCGCTGGCGCTTCCGGCCGCCTCGTACGTGACCGGCGCCGCACTCGCCGTCGACGGCGGCATGCGCGTCAAGAACAACTGACGCGAGAGAGCGCGGACGTTCAGGCCGCACCGAAGCGCGGAATCACCTCGTGCGCGAACAGGCGCATCGACGCCTCGGCCTCCTCCTGGGACATCGACCCGTACTTGGGGATGAACAGGATGTCGTGGTCGCACTCCAGGATCTCCTGCTGGTTCCGGAGCTGTGCGGCGATCTCCTCGGGATCGCCGAAGGTGTTCACGCCGGCATAGATCTCGGCCAGCGCCTCGAGACCCATGGCCTGGATCGCCTCTGCGGCGTTCGCGTAGAACTCGTAGCCCTTCGTCTCCTTGAAGTGTGCGCCCCCGATCTCGTAGTGCTCGGCGATGGTCGAGAAGTACTCGCGCACGTACTGCATGCCGTGCTCGCGAGCGGTCTCGGCATCCTCGTGGCAGTAGACGAGCTGCCCGGCCACGGGTACCGGCGGCTCGGTGCTGCGGAGCGACCGCCACTTCTCCTGGTAGGGTCGAAGCGCCTGGTCGCGAAAGACCTCCCAGGGGCCCTGGGCCAACACCATCAGCCGCGCGCCGAGGACGGCCGCCTGCACGGCCGACTCGGGGGACACACCGATGGCGTACACCCGATCGTCGAAACCGCGGGTGGGTGCGGGTCGCAGCTCGGCGCGCGGGCGCGACCAGCGCTCGTCGGGCTCGAAGCAGCCCTTGTTCAGTGCATCGAGCACCTGGGCCGTGCCCACGTCGAAGCGCTCGCGCGCCTCTCCCATGTCCACGCCCATGCGCTCGTACTCCCGGCGCGAGAGTCCGCGGCCGAACCCCAGCAGCGCGCGTCCCCCCGACTGCTGGTCGAGGAGTGCCATCTTCGCGGCGACGCGGTACGGATCGTTCCACGGCATGATGACGGCACCCGTGCCCAGTCGGATCCGCTCGGTACAGCCCGCCACCTGGGCCAGCCACTGCATGTTGTCCGGGCACATGGAGTATCCGAAGAAGTGGTGCTCGGTGGCCCAGTAGCTGTCGTAGCCCAACGCGTCGCCGAGGCGGGCGAGGGCCAGCTCGCTGCGCATCACGTCGCCGTCGTCGCGCGCGTCGCGATAGTTCTGGAAGACCGACAACAGGCCGAACCGCATGCGCCTCCCTCAGTCGCCGTCGAGCTGCTTCAACGCTCGTTTGGGCGCCACCAGCCGGTAGCCCTCGAGCAGCAGCCCTTCGACCACGCCCCAGTCGGGCCGCTTGTCGAGCCGCACACCCACCCAGCCGCTCGGGCCCACGTACTTGGGCCGGTAGAAGCGGTCGGGGTCGGCCTCGACCAGCGCCTCCTGCAGGCCGGGGGCGGCCTTCAGCCACACGGCGGGTCGGCCCTCGTCGTAGGTCCCGGTGTGATAGGTCGCGAACGTCTTCTTGCCGCCCCACCAGGTGGGCGACCCGTGGCTGAGCCGCTCATCGGTCTCGGGCCACTGCGCGATGATCGCGCGGACGCGTTCGAGCGGGGTCTTGCGAGGCATGGCGGGACGATACCGCGACGGCCGGCCCTCGGCGCGGCGCGCTCTCAGCGTTCGAGCGCGCCGTTGCGGCAGCCCCGCGGAGCGTTGATCGGGTTGCAGCGGCCGGGCATGCCATCCGGAATCTCGACGAAGTATGGCGAGAAGCGCGGATCGGGCTCGGGGTAGTCGCTGCTCACGTACTGCGCCCCGCTCACCAGGGCGGCATCGGCCGTGGTGAAGTCGTCGTTTCGAGACTCGATGGTTCCGGCGTCGGCCCGCGTGCGCACGAGGTAACCGCGACCCACCAGGTCGGCGATGTTCGCCTCGTTGCCGACCGACCCGTTCTGCTTCACGAACGCGGCATCGTCCTCGCCCGGGCGCGCGTCGGTGAAGAGCACCCGCCCTGCCAGCGACGGATGGCCGTCTAGATAGATGTCGCGCTTGCCGCGGTTGTCCATCAAGAAGACCACGCGGCCCCGCGCCTTGCCGAGCGTGGGCCAGCCCCGCGTGAGCACCGCCTCTTCGAGGGTCGCGAAGTCACCCCGCACCTGGTCGGGGGTGATCATCTGCGACTCGGGAAACACCGAGCGGATCTCGGCGTCGAGCAGGTCGAACGCCTCGGCATCGAACGGAAGCGCCTGTACGAAGCCGAGCCCCGGGTCGGGAAAGGCGTCGTCCTTCACCTCGATCATGATCGCAATGGGCAGGTGCTTCGGGTTCGCGTCGGAGAAGGCCTTGATCTCGGCCAGGCAGTCCACCAGCAGGTAGCAGCGCGTCTTCCAGTCGATCTCCTGGATGTGCTGCACCTTCATGCCCGGCGGATCGAAGCCCGGGTCCCGCGCGTTCTGATCGTTCAGCTCGATCTTCAGACCAAAGGGCTCCGAATAGCGCCCCCCGTCGGGGTCGTGGAACACGTCGAGCTCGAACTGGCGGATGCCCAGGTCTTCGAGCTGCTCGGTGAGCGTCCGATGCGTGTACTGCAACTCGGGCGCCGAGGGGTCGAAACCGATGTAGATGTCGATCAGCTGCTGGATGGGCTCGATGTGGTAGCTGTTGTGCGTCCCCAGCACCTGCACCTGGTTCATGTGCACGCACTGGCTGGCCTGCTTCCAGGCCACGCGATCGAGCTTGCGTTCGATCTTGGCGCGCGCGCCGCCCTTGCGGTCGAGCAGGGTCTCGAGGCGCTCGATGTAGTCGGCGCGCTGCTCGCACGTGACGCCCGCACGGGCTTGGGTGGACAGGGCCTGCGGCACCGCGAAGAGGGCGAGGGCCAGCAGCAGGGAGAACGCGGACGAACGGCGAACGGGCTCAGCGTGGGTCATGGCAGCTCCAGCTCCGGGGCCACCGGAGCCGGACCAGGGTACCACGGCGAGGCCGGTCCGCGGCCCGGCGCCCAGGGCCCCGGCAAGGCCCAGGCGCCTCGAGCGCGGGCCTCAGGGCCGCGCGGGCGCGACCCTCAAGGGCGCGCGGGCGCGACCCTCAAGGGCGCGCGGGCGCGAGCAAGCTGCGGGCGTTGTCGTGCATCACCAGCCGGATCTCGTCCTCGTCGTAGCCTTTGCAGTCGTGGATGAAGTCCGTGGGCACGGCCAGCCCCTCGGCATGGGGGTAGTCGCTGCCGAACAGGATGTGCTCGGCGCCGAGGTCGGCCCGCAGCCCCTCGAGGTCGTCCTCGTAGTAGGGGGCGACCCAGACCTGCCGGCGGAACTGCTCCACCGGGTCGTGCTCGAAGCCCATGGGCATCTGGCCGTAGGCCTTCTTCAGCCGCTCGAGCAGCGGCCGCACCCAGTTGCTGCCGCATTCTATGGTGGCGATGCGCAGGCCCGGGTGCCGCGACAGCGCCCCGTGGCAGATCATCGCCGCGAGCTTGTCGGCCACCGGCGCCGCCGATAGTGCGGTGCGAAGGCCGTCGAACGCGAAGGCTCGGAAGTCTCCCCCCGAGCCGTACTCGTCGGCAAACTTGTTGTAGCCCGCGTCCCCGGAGTGGATGCCCAGGGCGATGCCCGCCTCGGCCATGCGTGCCCAGAAGGGGTCGTACACGCTCGCACCCGGCGAGCCGTGCTTGGCCCCACGCACCGGCCCCGGCGTCATCGACACCATGCGCGCCCCGTTGGCGAGCGCCCACTCGAGCTCTTCCACCGCCCAGTCCGGGTCGGCCAGGGGGATGTAGGGCGCTGCGAACAGACGGTCGCGATAGGCGAAGCCCCAGTCCTCGAGCATCCAGCGGTTGAAGCCGCGAAACGCGGCGCAGAGCGCCTCGACGTCGTCCTTCAACGACTCTTCCATGCCGACGGCGAGGGTCGGAAACAGGAACGCGCCCTCGAGTCCCTGCTCGTCGAGCTGGGTCAGCCGCGCATCGCGGTCGCGGTAGGCCGGGTGGATCGGATCGAGTTCGCCGAACAGCTTGGCGATGCTCTTGCCGTCGGGGTTCTTGCCCCGGAAGAAGGCGTCGAGAATGCCGGGCTTCGCCACCGGGTCGAAGGTGGGGTTCGGAATGAAGCGGTTGATCTTGCCGCCGACGAGCAGGCGCTTGCGGCCGTCGATGGTCGCCCACTGCATGCAGCGCTTCTGCATGCGCGGATCGACGTGGCGGATGAACGCGTCCTCGGCCTCGTAGTAGTGGTGGTCGGCATCGAACGCGGCGAACGGGAGCTGGGCCATGGGGTCCTCCGGTGGGTCCGGGCCGCAGGGATGCTGCGGTCCCGGCACGAACAGAATGAACGATTCTAAGACTATTTTCAATGAATATCTGATAGGATCTGTTCATTCCGATGCCCCAGACCACCCAAACCACTGAGATCCCTGAGGAATCGCTGGGCCCGCGCCAAGAGGCCAGCGGCCGGCGCCGCCAGCTGATCCTCGAGGCGGCCCGGGCCTGCTTCGGCGAGCTGGGCTTCGCCGGCGCCACCGTGGGCGAGATCGCCCGCCGGGCCGGGGTGAGCAACGGGCTCCTCTACCAGTTCTTCCGCAACAAGGAGCACCTGTTCGAGGTCGTGCTCGAAGACGTCGTCCGCGACTGGGTGCGCGCGATGCTGCCCCGGCAGGACGAAGGTCCCGCCGCGGCGCTGGAAGGCATGCTGCGCCGCTCGGTCGACTTCTGCCGCACCCACCCGCTGCTCCCGGCACTGCTGCGTGGCGAGCCGGGCCTGGCGCTGGAGCGCATGCGCGGCGCCAGCGGCGACCGCGTGCAACCCCACCGCGACCTGGTCGCCGACCTGCTTCGCCGAGGCATCGAAGCGGGCGCCTTCCGCCGCGACCTCGACGTGCCGGCCGTGGCCGACGTGATCTGCCAGCTGCAGAGCGACTACAGCGGCCGGGCCTACCGCCGCGAGCCGGGATTCCCGGACCGCCCCGAGATCATCGACGCCGTCGTGCGCTTCACACTCGATGCCGTTCGGGAATAGCGGGCTCGAAGACCTCGACGCCTGGCGCGTCTAGTCGTCCGCCCGGTCGCCGCGGCTAGCCCGGCCGAAGATCGGTCAGCCCGCGCGTGTTGTCGTGCAGGATCTGCGCGCGCGCCGGGGCGTCGTAGCGCGCAACCTCGGCCTCGAAGTCGCGCGGCTCGGGCAGGCCCTCGATGTGCGGCCAGTCGGAGCCGAAGATCACGCGCTCGGGGCCCATCAGAGACACCACCTCGTCCACGTCGTCCTCCCAGAACGGGTTGATCCAGACGTTGCGGCGAAAGGTCTCGGACGGGTCCTCGCGGTACCAGTGGCGGTCGCGCTTGCCGGACGACTCGAGCTTGCGGAAGAGATCCGGCAAGAACTGCGAGCCGTTCTCCACCGATGCCAGCCGCACGCCGGGAAATCGCTCGAAGAGCCGATCGAACACCAGGCTGATCAGGAAGTCGTAGGCTGCGCGCTCGATGTTGAACATCTTGAGCGAGGGGCGGCCCATGCCCTCGCCGAAGCTCGCGCCGAAGCCGTCGCGGGCGTAGCCGTGGGTGGTGTAGCCGCTGTCGCCGGCATGCACCGCCACGGTGACCCCGGCCTCCTGCACCCGCGCCCAGAACGGGTCGAAGGCCTCGTGGCCGGGCGAGAGCGGACCCTCTCGCGTGAAGACCGCCGCGGGCCGCATCACCACCACGCGCGCGCCACGCCCGAGCGCCCAGTCGAGCTCTTTGCAGGCCCAATCGACGTCGCAGAGCGACAGGTAGGGCGCGCCGAAGATGCGGCCCTTGTACGCGAAGCCCCAGTCTTCGTCGAGCCAGCGGTTGAAGGCGGTGAACGCCAGGGTCACGGCCTCGGGATCGTGCTTGAGCAGCTCTTCGTAGAGCACGCCGAGGGTGGGGAAGAGCCACATGCCTTCGAGACCCTGGCGGTCCATCACCTCGATGCGCGCGTCGGGGTCACGGTAGGCCGCGGGGATGGGCTCGCGCTCGCGCAGCTTCTCCAGCGGGTTGGTGTCTTCGGGGTTGCCGCGCAGGTAGTGGAAGAGCGACCCGGGCTTGGCGATGGGGTCGAAGGTCGGGTTGGTGACGGCGCGGCTCACCTTGCCAGCGACGACGTGGTACTTGCGCCCGCCGATGTCGGCCCACTGCACCACGCGCGGGCCGAGCTTCGGATCGAGGTGCCGCGTGAAGGCGTCGAGGGCCTCGTAGTAGTGGTTGTCGGCGTCGAAGACAGCAGCGCGATCGTCGGGCATGGTCGGGTCTCCAGGATCGGGCCAGCCTAGCCCGGCCCGGAGGCTCGGGCCTGTCCCTCGGCAGACGGACCCGGCTAGCCCGGCTCAGACGACCAGCGCGAGCAGGGCCATCGCGGCGGTCCCCGCCGCCACCAGGGCCCACTTGCCCAGACGGCTGCCCGGGCCGTGGAACTCGTCGCGCAGGATGTCGAGCGTGGCGACGTAGGCGAAGGTGCCCGCGGCCAGGCCCAGGAAGGTGGCCTCGAAGGCCACGCGGGTCGGTCCGTCGAGGGCGTCGTCGACCACCGCGCCCACCAGGATGCCCGCGGGCGTCGCGACGGCGAACAACCCCGCCAGCCCCAGCGCCCGCCTGCGCGCCACGTGGTTGCGCACCAGGCTCACCCCGAGCGCGAAGCCCGCACTGGTCTTGTGCGCCAGGATCGCGGCGAAGATCACCACCGCACCACCGAGGGCAGGCTGCGCGCCGAGCGCCAACCCCGCGAGGAACGAGTGGATCACCAGACCGAAGACGACGGCATAGGCGCCGACGCCCCGGGGCGCGCCGCCTTCGCCGTGTCCGAAGGCCTCACCCGGCGGCGCGTGCACGGCTTCGTGCGCCGACTCGGGGATCAGGACGTGCTCGAAGAGCAACATGGCCACGACCGCGCTCGCCGCGAGCAGCTCGGCCACGGGGTAATCGAACCCGAGCTCGCCCCAGGCCTCGCGCGCATCGGGCAGCATGTGCACCAGGCCGGCTCCGAGGAAGATCCCGGCCGCCAGGGCGTTTCCCCGGCCGAGCCACCTGCGGTCGGGGGCCCCACCGGCTCGAAGCGGCAACGCTGCGCCGAGCGCGCCCGCCAGCAGCACGGCCAGTCCGAAACCGAGCTTGGCGACGATCAGGTCCATGGGGGGCCGCAACGTAGCCCTTCGGTGTCATGGCAGCGAAGCGGCGGGCCGTCCCCGTGCGTCCGCCGAGGAGGGCCAGGGGGTGTCAGCCGAGCGAGGGCCACGCGTCGGCGCCCGCGCCGTCCAGGCTGGGGTCGCGCAGGCCGATCTCCTGACCGGCAAGCCAGGGCACCAGACCCGCGCGCGCCAGGGCCGAGCGCCGCGCCGCGTCGGCGTCGCCTGCGGCGGCCGCAGCGGCCGCCGCGCAGGCTGCCACCTGCAACACCTCGACGCCGAGCACCCACAGGTCGAGCAGCAGGGCGTAGGCCTCTTCGGGCAGACCTTGCAGCGAGATGCCCAGATCAAACACCTGGCGCCCACGCGCCAGACCCTCGTCCTGGCGTTCGGCCACGACCTCGGCCACGGCCTGCCAGCGGTCGTCGGGGGGAGAGGCCAGGTCGTCGATCCAGCGCGCCAGGTCGGATTGCACGGCGAGCTTCGGTGTGGCGAGTGCCACGTCGAGGGGGCCCCGCTCGGTCGCGAAGTCCTCGCGGTCGGCGGCGCCCTCGGGCGGCAGCTCCACCACCTCGAGCAGTTCGCCGAGCTCTTCGCCGAAGCGCTCGGCCAGATCGTGCAGTTCGGCTTCGGCGGAGGCGAGCGCCGTATCGTCTTCGGCTGCGGCGTCGTCGAGCGCGTCGGTCGCGCGCGCGTGGGCCTCGTCGAAGTCGGCTGAGGTCGGCACCTTCGGCTCGATCGGCAACGCCGCTTCGGCGTGGCCGCCGGCCGCGCCCCGCACTGCGCGGCGCAACCAGGCACCGCGCCAGTAGCCCGCGGCCGTGAGCAGCGCGAGAAAGCCCGGCGGCGGAATTCCCGGCGATGCAGGGCCGATCACGCCGGTGAACAGACGCGCAGGCGCGCGCAGCAGCAGCGGCTCGGCCCAGCCCTCCCCCGCCGGCGCGGCAGACGTCGATGCGATCTCGCCGAGCAATCCATCGAGTGCCGGCTGTGCCCCCAGGAGCGCGCCCTCGGGCAGATGGCTGGCCGTCGGAAGCAGCAGTCGAATGGTTGCGCTCCTACGCCGCGCGCCGCAGCGGCAGCTGCGTGGGACCGCGCACCAGGAAAGAGGGCACCCGTTCGGGCGCCACCGCAGGCCCGTCGTACGCGGGCAGCATCGGCGCCAGGGCTTCGAACGCCGCCGTCGCCTCGAGGCGCGCCAACGAGGCCCCCAGGCAGAAGTGCGCCCCGAAGCCGAAGCCCACGTGTCCCTTGGTGTCGCGATCCAGATCGAAACGGTCGGGATCGTCGAAGCGACGCTCGTCGCGATTGGCCGAACCCAGCAGCGCCGCCACCATCGCGCCCTTCGGGATGGTGCCCCCGGCGATGTCGAAGTCGGCCAGCGCGTTTCGGAACACCACCTGCACGGGCGTGTCGTAGCGCAGGGTCTCTTCGATGAGGGCGGGCACCCACGAAGGGTCGGCCGCCACGCGCGCCTGGGCCTCGGGGTGCGCCAGCAACGCGGTGGTGCCGTTGGCGATCAGGTTGGTCGTGGTCTCGTTGCCTGCGACCAGCAGCAGCAGCCCGAACTGCACGACCTCGCGATCGCTGAGCGACGGCCCGCCGTCCTGGGAGGCCACGATCGTGCTGACGATGTCGTCGCGCGGGTTGCGACGGCGGTCCTGGGCGATGCCCTTCAGGTACTGGATGAACGCGATCATGCCCTCGCGGTAGCGCGGCGCGAAGCGGTCGTCGCGGCCCGGCCCGGTGGCGATGTCGATGATCATGTCCGACCAGTGCTTGAAGTCGGCCAGCCGGTCGCGCTCGACGCCCAGCATCTCGGCGATCACGACCATGGGCAGCGGTACCGCGAGGTCGCGCACCAGGTCGAAGTCGGCGCCGTCGCGGATCGGCGCCAGGCACTCCTCGACGATGTCGTGCACGCGCGGTGTCAGCGACGAGATCTGCCGGGGCGTGAAGCCGCGGTTCACGATGGCGCGAAGCTGCGCGTGGCTCTCGCCGTCTTCGGAGATCAGGTTGCGCGCCGTCGCGAACTCGAGCGGGTTGAGCCGCGCCCGAAACACCATGGCGAGCAGGAAGCGGATCGTCTTCCAGTCGAGGGGCGGCATCTTCTCGTCTCCGCCTGCCATCAGCAACGTGAACATCGCCCGCGACGAGAACAACTCGGGCGTCTTCAGCACCTCCATCACGTCGTCGTAGCGCGAGACGGTGTAGACGCCGGAGGCGGCCCGGTGCAGCGGCGCGTGGTCACGCAGGGCGCGATAGACCGGGTAGGGGTCCTGGCGCTGCTCGGGCGGCCCGATCTCGAGGGGGTCGAAACCTTGGTGCATCGGAACTCCGCGGCGCGCAGCCGACACTCTAGCGACTGCGCGGCATCGGGGCTCTCACCCGCACGGCGGGTTCGGTCGGTCGTACTGGCCTACCGTCGCCTGCGAGGAGACCGCACCATGGCCGAACCGCTTCGCTGGCAGGTGGGAGACGTGCGCATCACGCGCGTGCAGGAGCTCGAAGCGCCGGACCTGCGGTTCGTCGTACCGGAGCTGACCGCGGAGAACCTGGCGGAGATCCCGTGGGTGGGCCCCTATCGCGCCGAGGACGGCCTCGCCCTGGCGAGCATCCATGCCCTCGTGCTCGAAGTCGGCGATCGACGCATCGTGGTCGATACCTGCATCGGCAACGACAAGGAGCGCCCGATCCCCGCCTGGAGCCGGCTCCAGACGCCGTTCCTCGAAGACCTCGAAGCGGCCGGCCACGCGCCCGACCGCGTCGACACGGTGATCTGCACGCATCTGCACATCGACCACGTCGGCTGGAACACGCGCCTCCAAGGAGATCGCTGGGTGCCGACCTTCGCCAACGCGCGCTACCTGCTGGCGCGCCCCGAGTGGGACCACTGGTCGGAGCACGCCAACCGGCACGATCAGGCGGTTCTGGACGACTCGGTTCGCCCGATCTTCGACGCTGGCCTCGTGGACCTCGTGGAGACCGACCACGAGGTCGAGACCCGCGTCCGCCTGGTACCGACCCCGGGTCACACGCCGGGTCATGTGTCGGTAACGATCGACTCACGCGGGGAGAGCGCCGTGATCACGGGCGACCTGGTGCACCATCCGTCGCAGTTCGCGCGCCCACACTGGGGAGCGGTGGTCGACGTCGACGCCGAGCAGGCTGACCAGACCCGCCGCGCGTTCATGGAGCGCTACGCCGACACACCAACCCTCGTGATCGGCACGCACTTCGCCGGCCCGACGGCGGGCCGGCTCGTGCGCGACGGAGACGCCTACCGACTGGACGCTTGAGCCCAGGCCCGGGAGGGCTTCCTAGCGGGCGTCGCGTCGCCGGCGGGCCACGAGCGCGAGCAGTGCCGGCACCGCCAGTCCGAGGCCGCTGGCCTCGGGTGCCAGGAACATCGCCACGGGCAGCACGCTGCCATCGATCCGGAGCTCGTCGAAGATTCCCTCGGCGCCCGGGTCGGCATGGTCCATCAACACGCCGACTTCGACGTTGGTGTTGGCGAGGATCACCAGTGGGGCACCCGCCACGGTCTGTGCGGCGCTGCTGGTCGCGATCTCGAAGCCATCCACGAAGAACCGTGCCACCCCCGTCACCTCGTCGTAGGTGAAGGCGTAGTGGTGCCAGCCGATGTCCATGTTGTGACCGGTGGCCATGCTGAAGTTGCGCAGGGTTCCGCCGTCGTCGACGGTCCAGCGCACGGTCAGGTTGTTGGGCGTGGTGATGAGCAGGCCGTCGGCGGTGCCGTTGCTCTGGCTCATGCGAAAGGGCGATGCCGTGGTCTCGCGCGTCCGCGCCCAGTACTCGACCGTGATGCTCGTGACCATCAGTTCGGGATAGAAGGCCGCGGTGGCATTGATGCCGGCCGACCCGCCTTGAAAGGCGGATGCCAGACTGAAGTCGTTGGTAGCCGCGGTGAGAGGCACGATGCCGTTCGGCAGGAACACCGGGTCGAGGCGTGCCTCGGACGAGGTGAGCGCCGTACCGCCCACGAACTCGTTCGCAATGGACAGCCCGTTCGTCGAGGGGTCGTCGTCGACTTCCATCCGCCAGTAGCCGATCGTGGCCGCGCCCGCCGTCGCGGACACCAGGAACCACAGCGCGAGCGCCGCAGTCACGGCCAGGCGAGCGAGCTTCTCGTTCCTGCGGATCGGTCGGCGCACCGGGGTGTCTCCATGCGGTGGAAAGTCCCGCAAGAGGACGCTTCGGTGTCCGAAGAGTGTGACCGAAGTGTTTCCCCTAGGGGTGACACCTCGTGAAGTGAGACGCGCACGGCGCGCAGCCGCGCTGCATCCCGGCTGCCGATGCCATGCGCCCGCACTGCGAGAACACCGCTGCGGACGCGCCCCGCGGCTAGCCGAGCATGCTCTCGAGCAGCTGCTCCACCGCGGCCGCGCCGGCCCAGGAGAGCAGACCGAGCGTCGCGTACACGGCGATGCGTCCGGCGCCGCCGATGGCGGGCCACTCGTTCACCGAACGGACGCGCTCCTCCATGGCCACCAGGTCGGGGATGCGCCCCGACCGATCGTCGCTTGCCGGGCCGCCCAGCAACTGCTGGCCGTAGCCCGCGATCTCGTGCCGGATGCGCTCGAGCAACGCTTCCTTCTCTTCGCGAATGCGCCGGCGCGCGCCGAAGCTCGGGATCATCGCAATGGCGGCGGCTCCCACGAAGAGCGCCGCGAACACCGAGGCCACCACGGCGCCGGTGCCCGAATCGGCAAAGTGGACGGCGAGCACCGCCATGAGGCCCACGACCAGCAGAGCGCTCTGCTGACCCTGACGCAGCACCGGTCGCGCCCAACGGTCGTCGAACAGGTCGATGCTGGGCAGGCTCGCGGCGGCGCGGGACACCCGCCGGGCGTCCGCGAGCACCTCGTAGAGGAACTGGCCGGCGATCCAACCGAACGGCAGGAACCAGGCCCACTCGAAGACGTGCGGCCAGATCCAATAGGTCGACGTGAGCGCGGGCTGCGTGTCGGACACGTCCCAGGCGGCGAGCAGCGTGGCGGCGACGCCGAGTGCGCCAGCGACCAGGGCGCTCCCGTCCACCGCGCGACGGGGGGCCAGGGAGTCGGGTCGTCCGTTGTGTGTGCCGCGCAGCCGGTCGAGGTGGGTCCAGGTGAACCCCGCCAGATAGATCCGGGCGACGACCGCATAGGCGAACGCCACCGAGCCGATCACCGCGACGCGGTAGTCGCCCAGCAAGTGCGCGCAGCCCAGGGTGGCGGGCTCGGCGCCGGCCCACACCGCAGCAAGCCGCCCCGACGCCCACTCTCCAGCGAAGAAGACGCCGAGCAACCCCGTGGCGAGGCCGACGCCGGCCATTGCAGGGGATACGGACAGGGCGGAGAGCTGCCGGAAGCTCCAGGGCACCGACGCGGGCACGCGCGGCTGCCGAGCCCTGGGCAGGGACCGGAGCAGGCCGGGGATCGAAGTGGTCTCGGACACGGATGCAGCTCCCTCGCGCAGGCACAGGATCGGCGACTGCAGGCGGCAAGACGTGTGCAGGTCCTCACAGGCCATTTATTTAACTTGACGGTTAACTATTGGTCGCGTATTCCTACGGGAGCGGAGGTGCCCATGGCCCAGATCCAGCGATTCATCCCGATGCTCGCGTACGACGACGCCCCGGCGGCCATCACGTGGCTGTGCGAGGCGTTCGGCTTCGAAGAGGGGTTCCGGTACGACATGCCCGACGGTCAGGTCGGCCACGCCGAACTGGGGCTCGGCGGTCAGGTCTTCAACCTGGCGTCTACCTGGCGTGCGGCCGGCATGGCGAGCCCCCGCGACCTGCCCGGGCGACACGGCCAGATCCTCTGCACGGTGGACGACGTGGACGCCCACTACGAACGCGCCCGGGCCGCCGGTGCCACGATCGCGGCGGTGCCCGTGGACCAGGACTACGGCGCCCGCAACTACCGCGCCGTCGACCTCGAGGGACACCGCTGGATCTTCCAGGGCCCCATGCCGGACGCGGGCTGATGCGGGCCGCCCTCCGGAGCCCGGACTGATGCAGGCCGCGCTGGACGAGACGATCTCGGCCCTGGCCGACCCGACCCGGCGGCGGGTGATCGAGTCGCTGCGCGAAGGACCGAAGCGCGCCGGTGAGCTCGCGCGACGCTTCGGCGCGAGCCCCCCCGCCATGAGTCGGCACCTGAAGGTGCTGCGCCTGCGCGGGCTCGTGGAAGAGACGCGCGGGCGCGACGACGCGCGCAGCCGGGTCTATCAGCTTCGCCCCGAGCGCCTGCGCGACCTCGCCGGCTGGCTGGAAGAGCTCGAGCGCTACTGGAGCGACCAGCTCGCCTCCTTCAAGGAGCACGCCGAGCGACGCGACCGCCAAGAGGAGCCCCCGCGATGAAGGAACTCGTCCAGGCCAGCACCACCGTCGCCGTCGACCCGGCGGCGGCCTTTGCCATCTTCACCGAAGAGGTCGATGCCTGGTGGGAGCGGGGACCGCGCTTCCGGCCCCTGGGGCCGCGCACCAGCAAGCTGGCCTTCGAGGGCGAGGCGCTCGTCGAGCGGCCCGACGACGGCGGCGAGCCCTTCGAACTCGGCCGCGTCCTGGTGTGGGACCCGCCCGAGCGCCTGGTCTTCAGCATGGGCGGGCGCGACTTCCGCCCGGACGACCCGCTCACCGAGGTCGAGGTGCGCTTCGCGGCCCACCCGAAGGGCACCGAGGTCGCCATCGTGCACCGCGGCTTCGAAGCCCTCCCCCTCGACCACGCGGCCCGCCACGGGATGTCGGGCGAAGCGCTGGTGGGCATGATGGGCCTCTTCTGGGCCGACCTGCTGGTGGCGCTGCGCACCCACGTGCACGACCGGTGAGCGAGGGCGCGCCGCCGAGCCCGCTCTCGCCGGCGCGCGCCCGCCGGGCGCTCGCGTTCGTGCTGGTGACGGTCCTGCTCGACGTGATCGGGATCGGGATCATCATCCCGGTGATGCCCGAGCTCCTGATGGAGCTCTCTGGCGAGGGCCTGGATCGCGCCGCGGTGATCGGCGGCTGGCTCATGTTCCTGTACGCGTTCATGCAGTTCGTGTTCGCGCCGGTCCTGGGCAACCTCTCCGATCGCTTCGGGCGGCGCCCGGTCCTGCTGTTCTCGCTGCTCGCCTTCGGCCTCGACTACGTCCTGATGGGTTTCGCGCCGACGCTGACGTGGCTCTTCGTGGGTCGCGCCATCGCCGGCGTTGCGGGCGCGACCACGTCGACCGCCAACGCATTCATCGCCGACGTGAGCCCGCCCGAGAAGCGCGCAGCCAACTTCGGACTGATCGGCGCGGTCTGGGGGCTCGGGTTCATCCTGGGCCCGGTGATCGGCGGGCTGCTCGGCGACTTCGGGCCCCGGGTGCCCTTCTTCGCGGCCGCCGGCCTGGCGCTGGCGAACGTCGTCTACGGGTTCTTCGTCCTGCCCGAGACGTTGGCACCGGAGCTGCGCCGGCCCTTCGACTGGCGCCGGGCCAATCCGCTGGGTGCGCTGGCCCAGATGCGGCGCTTCCCCATGGTGCTGGGCGTATTCGCGGTGCTCGTGCTCTACCAGGTCGCCCACGATGCGAACCCCGCTACCTGGACGTACTACACCATGCTGAAGTTCGGTTGGACCGAGCGGGACGTGGGCTTCTCCATGGGCGTGGTGGGCCTGGCCATCGCCGTGGTGCAGGGCGGGCTCATTCGCGCGGCCATCCCCAAGCTGGGCGAGCGCCTCTCTGCACTCGCCGGCCTGCTGCTGATGGCGGTGGGCTACCTGGGCTTCGCCTTCGCCGCGGAGGGCTGGATCATGCTCGCGTTCATCGTGCCGTTCGCCCTCGGCGGGCTCGCGATGCCGGCGATCATGGGCATCCTCGCCAACGAGGTCCGGGACGACATGCAGGGCGAGCTTCAGGGCGCGGCGACGAGCATCCGAAGCCTGACGGCGATCGTGGCGCCGCTGCTGCTCACGCAGGTCTTCGGTGTGTTCACGGCCGACGATGCGCCGGTCTACTTCCCCGGCGCCGCGTTCCTGCTGGCGGGCGCCCTCACGGCGCTGGCGGCGGTCGTCTTCGCGTGGCGCACCCGGCCACCCCGCTCCGCCGATCAGATGAGGAAGAGCAGCGCCCTCAGCACCTCGAAGTAGTCGTCGGTCTCGAGCCGCACGCTGTGCGGGCCCGCCTGTTTCGCACCGGGATAGAAGCTCTTGTGGTAGGCGGCCGCGTGGCTCTTGAGGTCCACCTCCAGGACGAAACGGTTGGGCAGGGGCAGCCGCGCCGCGGCGACGTCGCCGGTGAGTGCCTCGGTCACCGTGGTGCGGATGCCCTCGCGCGCCTCGACCGGGTGCAGGCTGTGCTGGCTCGCCCCCTCGCCCCACTTGGTGGCGAAGGTGCGCGTGGCGGGCTGCACGCGCGCCACCTCTTCACAGAGCGTGCGGTCGCCCGATACGAAGGCCACGGGTACGCCCACCAGCTCGGCCGCCCAGGCGTGGATGCGGTACTCGCTCACCGGCTCGTCGTTGATGCGCACCTCGGCCACCTTCATCGACGACATGGTGTGGGCCAACGGGTTGCCACCGGCACCGGCACGCGCGTGGTAGCCCACGAACAGGCAGGCGTCGTAGCTCTCGTCGAGCTCCTGCACCATGCCGAAGGGGTGCCCGCTCCAACCCCGAATCAGCCGCGTGGGGCGCGGCAGCTCTTCGGCGAGCAGGTTGCGCGCCGTGCCGTGGGCGTCCTTCACGGTGATGGCCGTAGCCCCCGCCGCGCTCGCGCCTTCGCAGGCTGCTGCGACCTCGGCCGTCATGCGACGCCGGAACTCGCCGTAGTCGGGATGGCTCTTTCGCCCCTCCTCCCACGCCGTGATCCCCGCCATCCCCTCGATATCCGCACTCAAATACACCCGCATACCGCGATCCTACCGCGCATCGAGAGTGGCCCCCGCCCTGTAGCGACCGAGCGGGGACGGGTTCGGTCCGGCGACGACATCACCCGCTTCTGGGAGGAGCCGGACCGAACCCGGCCCCGCGCGCCTCGCAAGGGTGGGTCGGGTCCGGCGACGACATCACCCACCTCCGGGAGGAGCCGGACCCGACCCACCCGACCCCGCGCCACGCGATCTCGAGCCCCAGGCTGCTAGGGTCACGCGCCGTGACCGAATCCCCCCTGGACCTGACCCGCGTCTTCGAGCTCGAGCCCCACGGCCCCGACACCTACGTGGGCGAGAGCCCGCCCTACCCCTGGGGCCGCATCTACGGCGGCCTGGTCGTGGCCCAGGCGCTCTGGGCCGCCACCCAGACCGTCCGCGAAGAACACGCCGTCCACTCGCTGCACGCCTACTTCATCCTCGGCGGCGACCTGCGCGAGCCCGTGCGCTACGAGGTCGACCGCGTGCGCAATGGCCGCTCGTTCACCACGCGGCGCGTGGTCGCACGCCAGAGCGCCGGGGCGATCCTCACCCTCGCCTGCTCGTTCCAGGTGGACGAGGGCGGGCCCGAGTCGCAGTCGGCGGCCTTCCCCGACGACGTCGCCGCCCCGGATACCCTCGAGAGCGAGCTCGATGGCGGCGTCGAGATCCGTCCGCTGAAGGTGCCGGACCACCCGCCGCGCTCGCGGATGTGGGCGCGCTACCCGCTGGCGCTGGGCGACGACCCGAGGCTGCACGCCTGCGGGCTCGCCTACGTGTCCGACACCAACCCCATGGGCGCCGTCACGCGCTCCCACCCCGACTACGGCAGGGCGGGCGAGGACGCCTGGTCCGGCGACTTCATGGGCGCGAGCCTCGACCACGCCGTCTGGTTCCACCGCCCTCTGCGCGCCGACGACTGGATGCTGCTGGACATGACCGGCCACGGGCTCATCGGCAGCCGCGGCCTGGCCACCGGCCCCGTCTTCGACCACGCCGGCGTCCACGTGGCGACCATCGCCCAGGAGGGCCTGCTGCGGGTCCGCCGCAAGGGCTGATCCGGACCCTCCAACGAGAAGCGGCCGCCGGGCTGGTGCCCGACGGCCGCTGATCTTCGCGAGAGCCTTCCTAGCGGCGGCGTCGCAGGGCGAGGACGCCGACCACGCCGCCGAGCAGCAGGGCGGCGGCCGAGGGCTCGGGCGTCGGCACGTCGATCGTCTCGATGAAGTCGATCTGCAGGTCGGCTGCGGGGAACAGCGGAAGCACCACGAGCTCGATCTCGACGACGTCGCTGAAGTCGACGCTGCCGCTGAAGGAGCTGAACAGCAGTGCCTGCGTCGTGGGCAGGAAGATGCCACCGGGCGCGGTGGTCGTCGACGACCCGGAGTTCGAGTTGCCGTCGGTGACGGTGATCGTGATGTCCGCCGGCAGGTCGTCGAAGACGATCTCGAGCCCGATCGCGTTGAGCGTGCCGCCCCCCGTGAGGTCGGCGTTGGCGATGTTCTGCCAGAGCACGGAGACCGAGCCAAGGGTGTCGGCGCCGAGCGAGATGTTGAGGAGGCTGCTGCCGCCGGAGTCGATCTCGCCGTCCACGTCGTTGGCACCGCTCGTCCAGACCGCGTCGAGCTGGCGATTGGTGCCGAGGAACGAGCCCGAAGCCGTGGCGTCGTTGTCGGCCGGCGTACCGGAATTGGCCGTGACGGTGGCCGGATCGTCGAATGTGTCGATGATGAGCGCCGAGGCACCGAGCGGCAGCAGCAGGGTGATCAGCAAGGCGGACAGGAGTCGCAACACGTCGTTCCCTTCCCAGATGGAGACGACGGGACCTAGAGCAAGCTGCATGCCGAGATGTCGGCTCGCTGGAAGACTCTTTCGGATCAGTGGGTTACAGAGACAGGCCCGATCGGCGCAGACGCCGCCTGGGAACGCGCGTTCTCCTGGAGCGGAACGAGTTTCCCTTGGGGGTTCGACCGAGGGTGGCTTTCCCTACGGCCGGACATACCCAGGTCCGATGCCCTCGGCCAGTGTCCGCGCCACGCAGGCGCTCCCTCGGGCATTGAGGTGGGCGTCGAAGACGGTGTTGTAGGGCAGCCGGCCTGCGTCGATCTCGTCGCGTAGGCACCCAGCGGCGTCGAGGAATCGCAGGCCCACGCGGGTCGAGAGCGCCTCGACCACGGCGGGCAGGTCGGTGGGGCTCCAGCCGTGGAAGCGCGCCGGCAGCGTCGGCGCGAGTGCCACGCGCCCGTGGAGGATGCGGAGCTTGCAGGGCACGTAGAGCACCCAGGCGCGCGCGCCGTGGGCCGCGGCCAGCTCGCCGAAGCGGGTGAGGGCCGACGCCAGCAGCGCCTGCGTGCCCGGAGCAAGGCCCCGCCCCGACGGCGGGGTGTTGTAGACGGTGACGGGCACCCGCGTGCCATCCGGCGCGCGGTACGTGGCGTTGGCGAAGCTGGTTGGTGCGCCGCCCCGCGAGAGCCCGCGAAGGGCGCCGGCGACCGCGCGCAACAGCGAGGTCTGCGGCGGGCGATCGAGCCGGTTCGCCATGGGGTCTTCGGCGCGCTCGGCCGCGCGCATGCGGTCGCGCTCGAGCACCAGCTCCGTGAGGTCGTTGCCCTCGTAGAACACGAGCACGGCGTCGCGCGTGCTGGGCGCGAGCCCGTAGTGCTCGAGGTAGGCGACGTAGCTGAGCGGCCCCACCTGCGACACGCCGAGGTTGCGCACGCGAACGCCGAGTTCAAGGGCGAGCAGGCTCGTATGCAACGCCTCGTCCGGTAGGTAGCCCAGCTCCACGAAGGAGTCGCCGACGACGACCACCTCCCAGTCGTCGAGCGGCTCGGGCTCGCGAAACCCATCGTCGCCGTAGGCGACCCGAACCGAGGGCGCAGGCGCGTAGGCCGCGAAGTCGTCGACGGCCCCCTGGCGCTCGAGTTCCTGGAGGATCACGTTGCCCTCCCAGACCTCCGGCCCGGGCCGGCGGAAGATCCCGGGCGTGACGGGCTCGGTGGGAACGCGGAAGTAGACCGGCACCCGCGCGAGCGCCCGCGACGGGTCGGCGAAGTCGAACCCGACGACGCGGAACGTGCCTTCGAGCAGGAGCAGCAGCAGTGCGACCGAGGCGATCGCGAGCGCCAGCGATCGCACCGGGCGGTTACGACTTGGCGACGTTGATCACCTGGTACTCGGTGAACGCGGCCAGGCCCCAGGGCCCGTTCTCGTAGCCGATGCCCGACCACTTGCTGCCGCCGAAGGGCGCGTTGGGCACCAGGTTCAGGTGCTGGTTCACCCAGCCCGTGCCGCATTGCAGCCGCTTCGCGAGGTCGGTGCCGCGGGCGACGTCGCTCGTCCACACCGAGCCGCCGAGCCCGAAGTGCGTGGCGTTGGCGCGCTCGATGGCGTCGTCCACATCGCGGAAGGGGATGATCGGTAGCGCCGGCCCGAACTGCTCTTCGTCGACGATGCGCACGCCCTCGGCCACGTCGGTCAGCACCGTCGGCGCGAAGAAGTAGCCGTCGCGATCGAGCGGCCCGCCGCCGGCCTCGACCTTCGCGCCCGCGGCCACGGCGTCGTCCACCAGCTCCTTCACGCGCTCGAACTGCGGCGCGTTGTTGATGGGCCCGAGCTTGGTGTCGCTCTCGAGCCCGTCGCCCACCGGTACCTGCTTGGCGAGTGCCGCGAGCTCCCGGACGATCGGCTGGTAGATCGCCTCGTCTACGTAGAGGCGCTTGATGGCCACGCAGACCTGGCCGCTGTTCTGGAACGCGCCCCAGAAGAGCTTCTCGGCCACGGCCTTCGGGTCCATGTCCCCCAGCACGATGGCGGGGTCGTTGCCGCCGAGCTCGAGCGTCACGCGCTTGAGGTCGGGTGCGGCCACCTCAGCGATCTTCTTGCCCGTGGGCACCGAGCCGGTGAACGAGATCTTGCGCACGGCGGGGTGCTCGGTGACCCACTTGCCCAGGTCGTCGCCACCCGAGACCACCTGGAAGACGCCCGGAGGCAGCACGTCGCGCAGCACCTCGCCCACCGCCAGGCTCGAGAGCGGCGTGTAGGGCGAGGGCTTCAGCACCAGCGTGTTCCCGGCCAGCAGCGCCGGCGCGATCTTCCAGATCGCGAGGATGATCGGAAAGTTCCAGGGCGTGATCGCGCCCACGACACCGAGGGGCTTGCGGTGCAGCTCGATGCGCTGTTCGTCGTCGTCCTGCAGCACCTCGGCGTCGAGCGGCAGACCCGCCGTGAGGTCGAACCACACGGCCCCGCCCACGACCTCGCCGATGGCGTTCTCGAGGGGCTTGCCCTGCTCCTGGGTGAGCACGCGGCCGATCTCGGCGGCCTTCGCGCGCAGGGCTTCGGCGCAGGCGTGCATCGCCGCCCGGCGCGCGGCTTCGTCGGCGGCCCAAGCGGGGTACGCGCGCTGGGCGGCGTCCATGGCCTGGTCGAGCTGGGCACGCGTGGTGTCGGGGCAGTCGGCAAAGGGCTTGCCGGTGGCCGGATTCACCACGGGGATCGTCTGGTGGGTGGGAGCGGCCTGGCCGTCGATGGTGAGTGTGAACTCCGACATGAAACCTCCTGGATGAGCCGCGAAGGTTAGCGCGCCCCACCCCTGGACCGGAGCCGTTGGCCCTCCCCTGGACCGGAGCCCATGGCCCGGGGGTGATAACGTGCGGTCGTGGACATCGACGCGCGGCTCGACGCGTTCTTCCGCCCGCTCGCCGACGCGCTTTCGACGGTCGTCTTCTACGCCATCCCGGTGGGGGAAACCCGGGTGCCCCTCGTGGTGCTCTGGCTGGTGGCGGGTGCGGTGTTCTTCACCGTGCGCTTCCGCTTCGTGAACCTGACGGGCATCGCGCACGCCATCTCGCTCCTGCGGCGGAGCCAGCCGTCGGGGCCCGGCCAGGTCTCGCACTTCCAGGCGCTGTCGACGGCGATCTCCGGCACGGTGGGCATCGGCAACATCGGCGGGGTGGCGGTGGCCATCACCGTGGGTGGGCCCGGCGCCGCCTTCTGGATGATCGCGGCGGGCTTCCTGGGCATGTCCACCAAGTTCGTCGAGTGCGCACTCGGCGTGATGAACCGCACCGAGCACGACGACGGTCGCGTCTCGGGTGGCCCCATGTACTACCTGGAACGCGGCCTCGCCGCGCGGGGCCTTCCTCGTCTGGGGCGCGCGCTGGGCGTGTTCTACGCCGCGGGCATCGTGGTGGGCTGTCTGGGCATCGGCAACATGTTCCAGTCGAACCAGGCCTTCGTGCAGATCGTCGGCGTGACCGGCGGGGCGGAGAGCCCGCTCGCCGACAAGGGTTGGCTGGTGGGGCTCGTTCTCGCCGTACTCGTCGGCGTCGTGATCCTGGGCGGCATCCGCAGCATCGCGCGCGTCACCTCGACCCTGGTGCCGCTCATGGCCGTGCTCTACCTGGCAGGTGCGGGCGCGGTGCTGGTCGCCAACGCCGAGGCCCTGCCCTGGGCCTTTGCGCGCATGGCCGAGGGCGCCTTCACCTCGCAGGGCCTCGCCGGAGGCGCGCTCGGGGCGATGATCGTGGGCTTCCAGCGCGCGGTCTTCTCCAACGAGGCGGGCATCGGCTCGGCGACCATCGCGCACTCGGCCGTGCGCACCGACGAGCCCATGACCGAAGGCTACGTGGCGCTGCTCGAGCCCTTCATCGACACCGTGGTGATCTGCCAGGCGACGGCGCTGGTGGTGATCACCACCAGCTACTACGACCCCGACTTCCTGAACGCGGGGCTCGGCGGCATCGAGATGACCAGCGAGGCGTTCCAGCGTCGCTTCGACTGGGCGCCCTACCCGCTCGCCGTGGCCGCCACCCTGTTCGCGCTTTCCACGGCCATCTCCTGGTCGTACTACGGCGTGAAGGGCTTCGCCTACCTCGTGGGCGAGAACCTGGCTCTGCGCCGCACGTTCCAGGCCGTCTTCTGCGGTTTCCTGGCCCTGGGCGCCACGGTCAAGCTCGACGCGGTACTCGACTTCTCCGACGCCATGGTCTTCCTGATCTGCGTCCCCAACATCCTGGGGCTCTACGTGCTCACGCCGACCGTCGTCCGCGAGCTCGAGGCCTACCAAGAGCGACGCCGCGGCTAGCCGCTCGGCTCACCAGGTGTCGATGCAGGGACGCTTCTTGCCGGTGCGGGGCGGGGGCGGCGGAACCGCGCGCAGGCCCTCGACCACCAGGCGGCGGGTGTCGGCCGGGTCGATCACGTCGTCGATCTCGAAGTGCGACGCCATGTTCACCGCCTTCCCGTGCTGGTACATGCGGTCCACCATCTCCTGGTAGAGCTTCAGCCGCTTCGCCGGGTCGCTCTCGGCCTCGAGCTCCTTGCGGTAGCCGAGCTTGACGGCGCCCTCGAGGCCCATGCCACCGAACTCGCCCGTGGGCCACGACACGGTGAAGTTCGGGGCCTTGAAGCTGCCGCCGGCCATGGCCTGTGCGCCGAGCCCGTACCCCTTGCGCAGGATCACGGTGAAGAACGGCACGCTGAGGCTCGCGCTCACCACGAACATGCGCGAAGCATGGCGCACCAAGGCCGTCTTCTCGCTCTCCGGGCCCACCATGATGCCCGGTGTGTCGCAGAGGAACAGCAGGGGCACGTCGAAGGCGTCGCAGAGCTGCATGAAGCGGCTGGCCTTGTCGGCGCCCTCGGCGTCGATCGCCCCGGCCAGGTGCGTGGGATCGTTCGCCACGATCCCGATGGGCCGCCCCTCGATGCGGGCGAGCGCAGTCACCATGCCCAGGCCGAAGTCGCGCCGTAGCTCGAGCACCGACCCCGAGTCGGCGAGCAGCTCGATCACCCGACGCACGTCGTAGATGCGCACGCGGCTCTCGGGGATCGCGCTGCGCAGCAAGCGCGGGTCCGACGCGTCCCACTCCGCTTGCGGGCCCTGGAAGTAGGCGAGATAGCGCTTGGCGACCGCCACGGCCTCGGCCTCGTCGGCCACGACCACGTCCACCACGCCGTTTCGCGCCTGGGTCGCGATGGGGCCGATCTCTTCGGGGCGGAACACTCCGAGGCCGCCGCCCTCGATCATGGCGGGCCCGCCCATGCCGATGTTCGAGTTCTCGGTGGCGATCACCACGTCGCAGCAGCCGAGCAGCGCCGCGTTGCCGGCGAAGCAGCGACCCGAGTTGATGCCCACGAGCGGCACCAGGCCCGAGAGCCGGCCGAAGTAGTGGAACGCCCAGCAGTCGAGGCCGGCCACGCCCATGCCATCGGTATCTCCGGGGCGCCCGCCACCGCCTTCGGTGAAGAACACCACGGGCAGACGCCAGCGCTCGGCCAGCTCGAACAGGCGGTCCTTCTTGCGGTGGTTCTGGAGACCCTGGGTGCCGGCGAGCACCGTGTAGTCGTACGACATCACCACCGCACGCGCGTCGACGTCGGGGAAGCGGTCGCCGTTGATCCGCCCGATGCCGGCCAGCATGCCGTCAGCGGGCGTCTTGGCGATCAGGTCCTCGACGCTGCGCCGGCGCCGCTGGGCGGCGATCACCAGGGCGCCGTACTCGGTGAAGCTCCCGGGGTCGCAGAGGTCCTCCACGTTCTCGCGGGCGGTTCGCTGGCCGGTCTTGCGGCGACGGGCCACCGCGTCGGGTCGCGCCGCGTCGTGACCGGCCGCGTGGCGTTCGATCGCCTCCGCGAGGTCCGGGCGGATGCGGTCGGGGTCGACTTCGGCGACCTGCGCCTCGCGCGTGCCTTCCACGTGCGCTTCGCGGATCGTGGCCAGCAGGTGGTCCTCGAAGACGGGATCGCCCGGGGCGACGGCGAGGCGTTCGACCACCCCCGAGACCGGCGCCTCGATCACGTGCTCCATCTTCATGGCTTCCATCACGACGAACGCGTCGCCTGCGCGGACGGTGTCACCGTGCGCGACTTCGAAGCCCACCACGGTGCCCTGGAGTGGCGCGCGAACACCCGCGATGCCTGCGGGCAGGTCCTCGCCCCCAGGCGCCTGCGGCTGCGGTCGCACCGCCGGACGCGTGGCCCCAGCCTCTTCACCCTTGCCGTAGTGCAGCACGGCGAGCGGGTCGTCCGCGCTCACGCGCGCTCCCGCTCGAACGGACGGCTCGGCTGCCGTCCCCTGCACGGGAGCCGGGGCAAGAGCCTCGGCCGCACGCACCAGCGCCTCGGCGTGCTCGTCCACGAAGCGCGTGTGCACGCGGCCCTCGCGCACCTCGGGATGCCGCACCAGGGCGCGCAGGAAGCTCGCGTTGGTGGGCACGCCCTCGATGCGGAGCTCGTCGAGTGCGCGGTCCAGGCGTCGAAGCAGCGCCGCCGGGTCGCCTCCCGGCTCGTGCACGATCAGCTTCACCAGCATCGAGTCGAAGCTCGGGCTCGTCGTGTACCCGGCACGGCCGAACCCGTCGACGCGCACCCCCGGGCCCTGGGGCACCTCGAAGACCGCAAGCGTGCCGCCAGCGGGCCGCGCGCTGCCGTCGGGTGCCATGGTCTCGAGGTTGACGCGCGCCTGGACCGCGGCGCCGCGGGGCGCGGGGGGGATGGCCAGGCCCACGTCGGCCAGGCTCGCCCCCGCCGCCAGGCCGAGCTGCGCCCCCACGAGGTCGACGCCCGTCACGGCCTCGGTAACCGTGTGCTCCACCTGCAGCCGCGGGTTGGCCTCGAGAAACGCGATGCCGCCGCCACCGTCGACCAGGAACTCCACCGTCGCGAGCGTTCGCAGCTGCACCTCGCGGCCGATGCGCAGCGCCGCCTCGTGCAGCGCGGCGCGCGTGTCGGGCAGCAGGTCGAACGCCGGTGCCATCTCGACGAGCTTCTGGTGCCGTCGCTGAAGCGAGCAGTCGCGCTCTCCCAGGTGCACCACGTCGCGGCCGTCGCCGACGAGTTGGACCTCGACGTGGCGTGCGCCCGAGACCAGACGCTCGGCGTAGAGGGCACCGCTGCCGAAGGCGGCCAGGGCCTCGGACGACGCGCGCTCGAAGGCCCGGTCGAGTTCGTCGGGGTCTCGCACCACCCGCATGCCCCGGCCACCGCCGCCGGCCACGGCTTTCAGGACCACGCCGGCCGGCCAGCTTGCGAGAAAGGCGCGCGCGCCTTCGGGGTCGGTCTCGCCATCGGTCCCGGGCAGGACCGAGACCCCGCAGCGCTGTGCCAGGTCCCGCGCCCGGGCCTTGTCTCCGAGCTCTGCCAGCAGGTCCGGCGCGGGACCGACGAAGGTGATCCCCCGGTCGGCGCAGGCCCTGGCGAAGTCGGCCCGCTCGGAGAGGAAGCCCCAGCCCGGGTGGATCGAGTCGCACCCCGCTTCGCGGGCCACGTCCAGCACACGGGTGGCGTCCAGGTACGCCGCCGGCCCGCGCCCCGGCAGCGCGAATGCCGCGTCGGCCCGCTCGACGTGCGGGCAGGCCGCGTCGTCCTCGGAGTGGACCACGACGGTGGCGATGCCGAGATCGGCGGCCGTCCGCATCACACGGATCGCGACCTCGCCGCGGTTCGCGATCAGCAGGCGGTCGAAGGACATCGTCGTCGCGGGGCGTGGACCGTCATCGGCGCGGCCGCCGAGTGTACCACGGCCCGGCCGCGCCCCTCGCGGGGCGGGCCGGGACGGGAAACACGGTCGCTAGCTGCGGCGGCGGCGCGCGCGCAGCATCGCCCAGGGCACGAGCACCAGCGCCGCCTCGAAGCCGAGGCCGCAACGGCGCGCCGGCGGCAGCTCGAAGTCGTCGGCCGGGCTCGCGCAGTGGGCGTCACCGCCGTCCACGGCGCCGTCGCCGTCGTTGTCCACGCCGTCGTCGCACTGCGGGTTCTCGATGTTCATCGTGGGCACGAGACACGCCGGATCCGCGGCGTCGGTGAGACCGTCGCCGTCGTTGTCGATGCCGTCGTTGCAGGCACCGAGGATGCTGCCCGGGTTCGCCGGGTCGGTGCCGTCATCGACCTCGTCCGAGTCGAAGACGCCGTCCAGGTCGCGGTCGATGCCCATGCGCGTCCCCGACCCCGGAGGCGCACACGTGTACGTGACGGCCTGGCCGACCACGGCCGCGATGGCGTCCATGGCGCCCTGGGAGAGGTTGCCCTCGCCGACGCGGTCGGGGTCGTAGGTGCCCGCGCCCGTGTCGTACAGATAGCCGCGCTCTTCGCCGCCCACGTTGGCCTTGGCGATCAGGTCGCACTCCGTGACCACGCCACCCATGAACTTGCTGGTGAAGCTCGTACCGGCACGCGTCTTCATCGTACCGATGCGGGTCGCGACGTCGGCGATGGCGCTGCCATCGTCGGTCACCTGCTGGCCGACGATCGGCGCGAGATCGCTCGGGAACGCCAGCATGAACTGCTCCATGTCGGCGATCTCTCCGGCGTTGTTGAAGCCGATGCCGGGGAACGGAAGGTTGAACACCGTGGCCGAAAGGAATCGGAAGATGGTGTCGGTACTGCCGTCGTGCAGGAAGCCGAAGCCGCGCACCTGCGGCCCCTGATCGCTGTTGTCGCCCGGCTGGAAGAACGGCGCGTTCGGCATGCCGAACATGCCGACCTTCTGATACAGGTTGCGAAGGTGCGCGACCTTGAACACCTGGGTCTCGTTCTCGAAGCTCGCGAACCCGCCGGTGCCGAAGAAGCCGTTCGAAGGCACCAGGTCGTGGCAGCCCTCACAGGTGGCGACGCCATCGGAGTTGTTGTTGAAGTAGAAGGTCTCGGCGTCCTGCTGCGCCGTCGTCTGGCTTCCGTCGAGGTTGGCGATGGGGTTCGGCGGCAGCGCGATCTCCAGGGAGAAGTCCGTGAAGTCCTGCATGTCGCCCACGCTGGGCTGCGCGGCGGCCCCCACCAGACCGGGGAACGCCACGATGAAGTTGTTGAAGTTCAACACCTCGTCGCCCGCGTCGTTGCCCCCCATGGTGATGTACGGATCGTCCAACCCGAAGAAGCCGTCCACGCGATCGCCCCGCCAGTGCAGCGCACCGCTGTTGGCGAGACCGCGCAGGGTCTGGGTCGTCATCGGGCCCTTCATCGGGTGGAACTCGTCCTCGTCGGCACCGCCGTTCTGGCCGCCGCCGCCGAAGCCCGCCGGCGTGGCCGGCGCCGTGTTCATCGTGACGTCACCGTCCGGGTCGCCCAGGTCCCAGGCCAGGCTGTCGAAGTCGCCGAAGATGTGGCAGCTCGAGCACGACGCCTCGCCGTTGGAGCTGGTCTTGAACGCGTCGTAGAGCATGTGTCGGCCGTCCACGACGTGCTCGGGCTCCATGTCGCGCAGCGGTACCGAACCGATCTCGGTGTTCGTGAGCGTGTCGACCACCGCAAGGTCGTGGGAGAAGCGGTTGTAGACGTACAGCCGGTCGACGTCTTCGCGCAGCGCGAGGCCTGCCGGACCCGAGCCCGAGAGCGCCACGTAGCTGGCGCTGGCCGTAGTGGGGTCGAAGGTGCCCGCCTCGAGCGCCGCGGTGGAGAGCACGCCGACCTTGTTGGAGCCCATGGCCGCCACGTAGGCTGTGGCGCCGGTGGAGTCGAACACCACGTCGAGCGGGGTCGCCAGGCTGTCGTCCTTGACGCCCGCGCCGGCCGGTAGCGTGGCGTAGTTGATGTGCGAGTTCAGGTGCACCGGGTCGACCGTGTTGGTGCCGGAGAGGATCGAGACGCGGTACTGCGCCAGGTTGCCCTGCACCGTCGAGCCGCCGTGCGTGCCGGCGCCCTCGAATCGGGTCAGGTTCTTCGACTCGGCGTTGGTCACGTAGATCTTGTCGTTGGTCGGGTGCACGGCCATGTTGAACAGGATCGTGCCCACGCCCTCCCAGTCGTCGGTCTTGTTGAGGGTCGTGGTATCGATCGCGAACACGTCGTGGTCGGGCAGGCTGAAGCGAACGGCGTTGTTCCAGTTGCGCCCGAGCTCGTCCTGCCACTCGCCGGCCGACTCGTCCCACTGGACGATCAGGCCGACCTCCGGGGCGGCCACGCCCACATGGTTGTCGTCGGGGCCCGGGTTGCCGCCGGGCATGTTGCCGCCGCCGAGGCCACCGGGCATGGTGACGCCGTCACCACTGCAGGCGCCGGCCGATCCGAACCCGTCGCAGACCATGCCTTCGTTCACCGTCGTGCTCTGGTTGCCGGAGTGGAAGACCGCGGCGTAGACGGTGCTCTCGTCGTTGCTCACCGCCAGCGCGCGGGGGGTGTCGCCGAAGAGCTCGACGATCTTCTGCGGGGTTCCGCCGAGCGTCGCGCCGAGATTGCTCGGGTCGAAGACCCAGACGTCGGCGCGCCCGATGCCCTCCGTGGTCAGTTGGGGGTCGCCGGCACCCGTCACCCCGGAGATCGAGCTGTGGGTGCGGTGCTGGCCGCGGTGGGCGGTCGTGATGAAGGCCAGCCCATTGGCGAAGACGATGTCGCGAGGCTCGTCGCCCACCAGCAGGGTGCGCACGACCTTGGGCGGCGACACGGTGATGTCGACGATGCTCACGCTGTCGGACAGGTGGTTCACCACCCAGGCCTCGGTGCCGCCGCGAATGGCCACGGCCACGGGCTCCATGCCGACCTGGACCGACGCTTCGTGGGTGAGCGTGAGGCCGGTCTTGAAGACCTCGAGCCGGTTGTCGGGGATGTTCACCGCGTAGAGCCGCGGGCCCGACTGGGCGAGCGGTCGCACCGGACCCGACTCGAAGAGCACGAAGTCACGGGCGCTGCCGGGGGTCGCCACGAGCAGGGCGAGCAGGACGCAGGAAAGGACACGGATGCGCATGCGGAGCCTCCTGGCGCGCGGACCTCGCGAGAGCCCGCGCGGGCGAACCAGGGTATCAGCGCCGATCGACGCGAGTCACGCGAGAAATCGCCCGGTTGGGCCTAAAAGGGCCCGATATGGGTTGGATCCGGGCGACTTGCCGGGGATCTGCCTGACCGCTGCCTAGGGCGTCGCGCGGGAGCTGCGTATCCAGGCCGGGCCCGGCCGAGCCCGCGGGGCCCGTGTCGGCCCCGCGGATCGATCCGGTGGCCTACTCGACCGGGCGCACCTGGTCTGCAAGTCGGGCGATGATGGCCGCCGACTCGGGCAACACTTCGTCGCCGAGAACGAGTACCGGCGCCGTCTCCGCCCCGGTGCGCTCCTTCAGCTCGGCGAGCGCCTGGGCGTCCTGGGTCACGTTGCAGGTCTCGAGGCCCTGCAGGTGCAGGTTGTCGACCGCCACCCGGACTGCGCGCGAGAAGCCGCAAGCGTCCTTGACGTAGAGCTTGGCCCCGGCCGCACCGGGCGACGGGGCGAACGGCTGGCTGGGGCCGTCGTACTCGCCGTCGAGACGCTCGGCCAGGGCGGCCAACTCGGCGACGTCGCGCTCGCCCCCCGGGCCGGCCGACGACGCATGGCGCACGACGCCCGAGGCGTCGATCCACACCGTGGCACGGTCGGTGATGCCGGGCCCGTCCAGGTAGAGGCCGTAGGCCCGGGCCACTTCGCCCTTGGGCTCGAAGTCGGCCAGCAGGGGGAACGAGACGCCCCCGAGATCGCGAGCCCAGTTGGCGTGGGAGTGGATGCTGTCGACGCTCACACCCAGGACCTGGGTGTTCGCGGCCCGGAACCGGTCTTGCAGCGCCTCCAGCGCCGGAATCTCGCGGCTTCAGGTGGGGGTCCAGTCGAGCGGGTAGAAGACCAGCATCGCGTGGTGCTTGCCGCGGAGCTGCTCGAGCGAGACGTCTCGCCCGAACTGGTCCTTCAGGGAGAAACCCGGGGCCGTCTGGCCGACTTCGATCATCGTGGTGTCGCCTCCTCGTCGATCGATCGTTAGCAAACGGGTGGGGGGTTCACAGGAGGGAGCTGGAATCGGCGCCCGCGGCACCGGGGGAGTCGGCCCCGGGGGCGGCGACCACCTCGACCGGCACCCCATTCAGGATGGCATTGCCCACCACGGGCTCGAGCGCGGCGTCGTCCACCAGATCGTTCACCGACACGCCGGGGTGGCGCTGGGCCACGCCCATGCGCAGGCCTTCCCCGCGGTGGCCCCAGCCGTGGGGCAGGCTCACGACGCCCGGCAGCACCTCGTCCGACACCACGACGGGCGCTTCGACCTGGCCGACCCGGCTTCGAATCAGGGCCCGGTCCCCGGTCGCGAGACCTTCCCGCCGCGCGTCGTCCGGGTGCATGATCAGGGTGCAGCGCTCGCGCCCCTTGGTGGCCATGCGCGTGTTGTGCAGCCAGGAGTTGTTGGTGCGTACGTCGCGCCGCCCGATCAACTGATAGGGCGCGTCCGGCCGCGGCCCGGGCACGCCTTCGCGGGCGAGCCGATCGAGCTCGGCGAGCATGACTTCGGGCGCGAGGTCGATGCGCCACTCGGGGCTCGGCAACACCTCGTCGAGGCACGGCCGGAGCGGACCGAGGTCGATGCCGCTGGGGTTCGCCTCGAGGTCGCGGACGCGAAGGCCGCTGCGCCACGGGCGAAAGCCGTCTCCGTGGGGTCCGATGCGCAGCATCCAGTCCAGCAGCCGACGCGGCGAGGGCACGAGCCCACTGCGACGGATGGCCTCGATCGCGGCCCGGCGGACCGTGCCGGCCTCCCGTCCGGCCAGGCGCAGCGTGAGATCCGTCAGCAGCTCGTAGTCGTCGGGCTGCCCATCCCGTGGGGCCACCAAGGCGGGCGAGAAACGCGCGGTGTTCCGCACGGCAAACCCGTGGAACAGGATCTCGTAGTTGTCGTGCTCGAGCGACCAGCTGGGCGGCAGGATCACGTGGGCATGGCGCGTGGTCTCGTTCACGTAGAAGTCGAGGGACGCCATGAACGGCAGCGTCGCCAGCGCCTCGCCCAACGCGGCGCCGTTGGGCGCCGACAACACGGGGTTGCCGGCGATGGTGAGCAGCGCCCGGATCTGACCGGGCCCGGGCGTGCGGATCTCCTCGCCGAGACAGGGTGTGGGCGCCTCGCCGTTGAAGCAGGGCGCGCCGCGCACGCGCGTCGTCCACTGCGAGAGGTGACCGGGCGCGCCACGAAGCCGCGCCAGATCGGCGAGGTCGGCCGCCGGCGTCGGAAACATCGCGCCGCCCGGCCGGTCGAAGTTGCCGGTGAGCAGGTTCAGTACGTCGACCAGCCAGGTCGCGAGCGTGCCGTACGGATGCTGGCATGTACCCACGCGGCCGTAGCAGACCGCACTGGGCGCCGCGGAGAAGTCGCGCGCGAGCCCGCGGATGCGAGCCGCGTCGAGACCCAGACGCGGCGCCACGGCCTCGGGAGAGAACGGGGCCAACGCCTCGGCCAACGACGGCGTGCCGGCCAGGCGCGAGGCGAGCGGCCCCGGTGCCGCGCGCTCCTCGTCGAGCACCGTGTGCTTCTCGTCGAGCACGGTGTGTACGAGCGCCGCCAGCAGCAGGCCGTCCAGACCCGGGCGCAGCGGCAGATGGTCGTCGGCGAGTTCGGCCGTCTCGGTACGACGTGGGTCGACCACCACCAGGCGGCCTCCCCGTTCGCGAAGCGCGCGCAGCCGCTTGCCCACCCCGGGCGCCGACATCAGGCTCCCGCCCGAGACCACGGGGTTGGCGCCGAGCACCAGCAGGAAGTCGGTGCGATCGATGTCGGGCACGGCGATGCGGAGGAAGTTGCCGAACAGCAGCACCGACGCCGCATGCTTGGGGTTCTGGTCGAGCGAGCTGGCGGCGTAGCGATTGCGCGTGGCGAGCACCGCGTGCAGCGGGCTCAGCCCCAGGATCACGCCCAGACTGTGGGCGCCAGGATTGCCCAGGTAGACGCCCACGGCATCGGCGCCGTGCTGGCTGCGCGTCGCGTGCAGGCGCTCTGCCGTCTCGGCCAGCGCATCGTCGAACGAGATCTCCTCCCAGTCGCGCCCCCGTCGGCGCAAGGGGCGACGCAGCCGATCCGGGTCGTCCTGGATCTCGCGCAGGGCGATGGCCTTGGGGCAGAGGTGGCCCCGGCTGATCGGGTCGTCGGGGTCACCCTCGATGCGCCCGACGGCGTCGCCATCCACGGTGATGCGCAGCCCGCACATCGCCTCGCAGAGATTGCAGGTCTTGTGCGCCACGCGCGGTGCCATGGCACGAGCCTAGCGCTGCGCGCCCCGCACCCCGCCGGCGCGGGGCTTGGGGCCGCGGGTCAGGCCTGGGCCGGCGCCGGCTGCGGTCCTCGGATCAGTCCCGCCGGCAGCACGCCGGTGGGGGCGCCCTTCTCGTAGGTGACCTCACCGTTCTTCACGGTGTAGACGTAGCCGTCGATCTTCTGGATCAGCCGCTTCCCGCCCGCGGGCAGGTCGTAGACCATCTCGGGCGCGTGGATGTGCAGCGCGTCGAAGTCGATCACGTTCACGTCGGCCTTCATGCCCGGCGCGAGCACGCCACGGTCCTCGAGCCCGTAGAGCTGCGCCGTCGCGCGGGTCTGTCGCTCGACGATGGCCTCCAGCGGGATCCGCTCGCCGCGCTCGCGATCGCGCACCCAGTGCGTGAGCAGGTAGGTGGGCATGCTCGCATCGGCGATGATGCCGCAGTGGGCGCCGCCGTCCGACAGGCCGAACACGGCCTGGGGGTGCAGCATCATCTCGCGGATGGCTTCGAGGTCGCCATTGGCGTAGCCCAGCAGCGGCAGGTAGATGAGCCCCTTGCCGTCGTTGGCCAGCATGCAGTCGAGCACGACCTCGCGCGGGTCGCGCCCTTCGCGCTCGGCGATGGCGGCGATGCTCTTCTCGGGCCCGGGCTCGTAGTCCGGCGGGTCGCCCAGCGGGAACATGGTGTGGAAGCCGGTCGCCACCAGCACCGCCGGACCGGGCAGCCCGAGGCTCGCCAGGTCGGCCTGGGTGTCGATCAGCTTCTTGCGCAGCGCCGGGTCGTCGCGCAGACGCGCCACGCGCTCCTCCGGCGGCAGCAGCGACAACTCGGTCCAGGTCTCGCTGAACATCAGCGGGTGCGCGGTGCCTTCGAAGCCCAGCAGCAGCCCGGCGGGTCGCTGGGCGACCTGCGGGGTGAGCCGGCCGCCGGCGGCGGCGTCGTCCTCGGCCGCCTTCAGCAGGCGCTTCCACTGGTCGGGCTCGATCGGGTTCTGGAGGCAGGCGAAGGCGACGGGACGGCCGGTCTCGCGACCCAGCTGCGTCATCCAGTTCAGCTCCTCGGCTTCGGGAGCCAGGTCGCTCGCCACCTCGAACACCCCGTGGCCGACCTCGCCCAGCATGCGGCCGATGCCGAGCACTTCTTCGTCCTCGGCCGTGGTGCCGGGTACCAGCTCGCCGTCGACGGCCCGGTGCAGGATCGTGCGCGAGGTGGAGAAGCCCAGCGCGCCGGCGTGCAGGCCCTCCTTCACGAGCGCTGCCATCTCGTCGATCTCGGCGGGCGTGGCCTTCTCGTTCTTCGCGCCGCGTTCGCCCATCACGTAGGCGCGGATCGCGCCGTGGGGAATCTGCGCACCCACGTCCACCGAACGCGGCATGGCCTCGAGCGCGTCGAGATACTCGGGGAAGCTCTCCCACTTCCAGTCGATGCCCTCGGCCAGCGCCGTACCGGGGATGTCTTCGACGCCCTCCATCAGCTGGATCAGGAAGTCCTGCTGGCCGGGGCGCACCGGCGCGAAGCCTACGCCGCAGTTGCCCATCACGACGGTGGTGACGCCGTTCCAGCCCGAGGGCGTGAGGTGCGGGTCCCAGGTGACCTGCCCGTCGTAGTGGGTGTGGATGTCGACCCAACCCGGGGTCACCAGGTGGCCCTGGGCGTCGATCTCACGCTGGCCAGGGCCGATCTCGCCCCCCACGGCGGTCACGCGATCGCCATCGATGGCCACGTCCGCCAGTCGGGCGGGGGCGCCGGTTCCATCGACGACCTTGCCGCCGCGAATCACGAGATCGTGCATGAGATTGCTCCAGGTGAGAGGATGGGGCCGGATGGTCCAGCAGAGGGAAGCCGAGATTGACTCCCGAGTCAATCGAGCCCACGGAGGATCCCCATGCGTTTCCTGATCACCATGACCGACGTGGGCGGCGCCTTCGACGCGCTGCCCGAGGCCGATCAGCACCGCATCCAGCAGGAGCACGCGGCGCTCGAGAAGGCGCTCGTGGCGGAAGGCCGGCTCGTGGCCCACGGCCGCTGCGCACCGGCCGAGCAGGCGCGCACCGTCCATCGCGATGCCGAAGGTCGCTTCGAGATCACCGTGGGACCCCACGCCGGGATCGGCGGCGAGGCGGTGGGCGGGTTCTACGTGATCGAGGCAGCCGACCTCGAAGAAGCCGTGGCGTGGGCGAAGCGTGCGCGCTTCATGCCCGGTGCGAACGAGGTACGACCGCTCGAGGATTGAACGGGGCCTCGTCCCCAACGGGCGCTCGGCGGTCGAGCGTCGCTTCGTCCCCAACGGACGCTTGGCGCTTGAACGTCGCCTCGTCTGCGATGCCACCGAGAAAGCGCCAGTGGATCGCGCTGCCCAACAGGACGGTGGCGTGGAAGAACTCGTGGGGTCCGGCCACGCCCTGCATCAGCACCGGCTGGCCGAACTGCTCGAGCAGGGCGCCCGTCACGTAGGCGGCGCCGCCCCAGGCCATGGGGGCGAAGGCCACGAGTCGGATGCGGCGAGGTAGCAGCAACGCACTCGAGAGCCCCACGGCGCTGAGCCCGACGTAGAGCGCGAGCCCGGCCCCACCCTGGAGGGCGTCGAAGTAGGCGAGCTTCAGCGCGATGGCCCCAGCGGCCAGCAACCACAAGACGCCGAGCACCACGAACCGCGCCGAGCCACGGAAGAGCATCACGTGGAAGGGCGTGAGCGTTCCGGCAATCAGCACGAAGATCGCCGCGTGGTCGACGCGCTGGAGCGGCGCGCGCCACGGGTCTCCGAACGGCACGAAGTGGTAGACGCCGCTCACGGCCAGGAGCGACACGCACGAGATCGCGAAGATCGCGAGCGAGAGCCCCGGGCCCAGGCGGCCGCGTGCCCGTCGCAACAAGGACAGGGTGAGCGCGCCGTAGACGACGGCCCCGGCGAGGTGCAGCAACGCCGAGAGCGGCTGGCACGCCCCGACGAGCGGATCGAAGGCACAGGTGGTCACCGCCGCATGCTAGAACGCGGGCGGCGGCCGCCGTGTGTCAGTTGGGTGAATCCGGGGCATGACCCGCGGTCACCCTGCGGCCGGCGCGCTGCGACGGCCGCGTCCTGGGGCTCGACTGCCCGGGACCGCGCTCAGATTTCTTCGAGCTGCACGATCTCCGGCGGACCCGCCATCACCGAAGCGAACTCCTTGCCGACCTTGGCGAGGTTCGCGCCATGGGCGGCCAGGGCCGCCCCGTCCGCGTACTTCTCGTAGAAGATGAACTTGGTGGGCTCGTCCTTGCTCTGGTGCGGGATGTAGCTGAGCGTGCCGGGCTCGTTCTCCTGGATGCCGGCCACGAGCTTCTTGAAGAAGGCCTTGGCCTCCTCGACCTTGTCGGGCTTCACGTTGATGGTGGCGACGATGCTGGGCATGGGTTCCTCGAGGGGCCGGCGGTGTGTGCCCGTCGCGCCCGGGTGCGGGGGTGGATCGATCTCGGGGCCGCAGGCTAGCACCCGGCTGGCGTCGATTCGCTAACCCTAGTCGCGATGATGGATCCGCCCGCTTCGCCGGCCCCGCCGCGCGCGCCCGTCCGCGTGCTTCACGTCCGCAGTCAGTACGTCGTGGACGGCGGGGTCGAGACGTTCATCAACGCGTTGTTCCGCTTCACCGACGACGCAGCGGTCCACGACCACACGCTGCTGGTGGAGAGCCGTGGCATCGAGCGGCCGGCCTTCTGTGAGGACCGCTACCACGATCGGCCCGGCGAGCTCCTGAGGATGCGCTGGGACAAGAAGCAGATGCTCGCGAACCTCCGCGAGCTCGCGCGCATCGTGGACGAGCTGGGCATCGAGGTCATCCACACCCACGACAACCGGGCCAACCTGCTCACCCTGCCGCTCGTGAAGCTGCTGCGGCGTGGGGTGGCCTGGCTCGCCTCGGGACACGGATGGATCCAGCACCCGTGGAAGAGTCGCGTGATCCAGGACGTGGACCGCGCGCTGGTTCCGCTCGCCAGTGCGGTGCACCTGGCGTCGCGGTCGCTGGTGGGAGAGGTGCGGCCCTTTCGCCCGCGTCGGCTGGCGATCGTGCCCTACTTCGTGGACCGCAGCGACTGGAAGGACGCCTACGACACCCAGGCCGTGCGACGCGCCTGGGGCGTCCCCGACGACTGCGTCCTGCTCGGCATGGTGGGCCGACTGGGCGAGGAGAAGGGCCATACCCATCTGCTCCAGGCGTATGCGGAGGCCGCGCCCCAGATGCCCCCCACCCGGCTCGCCCTGGTGGGCGACGGGCCCATCCGCGAGCGACTCCAGGCCGAGGTCCAGGAGTTGGGCATCGCCGACCGCGTGATCCTCCCGGGCCAGTACCCCGATGCCATCGAGGCCTGCGCCACCTTCGACGTGCTCACCCATTCGTCGCTGGGCGAGACGCTCTCCATCGCCATCCTCGAAGCGCTGTTCCTGGGCAAGCCCTTCGTGGCCACCCAGGTGGGCGCCAACGCCGACTCGATCGCCCACGGCGAGAACGGCTACCTGGTGCCCCCCGCCGACGCCGGGGCCTTCGCCCGCGCGCTCGTCGACCTGGTGAGCCACCCCGAGCGGCTCGCCGCCTTCGGTGCCGCCAGCCGCGAACGATCGAAACGCTTCGAAGCGCCGGTCATCGCACGCCAGTACGAAGCCGTCTACCGCGCTCTCGCAGACGGCGAGCCCGTCCCCGGCTAGGCCGCTCAGTCGCGCGCATAGCGCGCGTAGCCAATGCCGAAGTTCGGCGCGTTGGTGTAGGCGAAGCCCGTGTACCACAGGTGCAGCGCATCGCCGTCCACCAGGACCGACGGGGCGAACACGCCGTGCTTCTTCCACCCGCCGCCCTTCTTGGCGAGCGTGCGCTCGTCGAGCTTCCAGGTGAGACCGTCGGGAGAGCTGCCCATGCGGATCGGCCCGGAGGGCTGGTGGTTCCAGGTGTCGGTCACGTAGAAGATCCGGTAGCCCGTGCCGTCGCGGACCACCGCCGGGGTGTAGAACCCGTTGAAGTCGCCCGTGGCGCGTCTCGGATCGGAGGCGATCACGGGGTTGCCGCGGTGGTTCTGGAACGACGAACCGTCGGCCGAGGTCGCCAGCCCGATGTGGGCATGCGCACCGCTGCCGAGGACGTTGATCCCGACGTAGTAGAGCCGGAACTGCCGCTGCTGCTCGTCATAGATCACACTGGGCTCGGCGGCGGCCGCCCAGTTCCAGTCGTTGCGGCCTCGGTTGCCCAGGCGGATCACGGGGTTCGCGGGGTCCTTGGTCCAGTTCACCCCGTCGGTGCTGGTGGCGTGACCGATCTGGTAGGCGGTCTGCCGCGACCACTCGTCGGGGTCGTCGGCGACGGCGCGACCGCAGTAGTAGAGGTGGTAGACCCCGCCGACCTTCACCACGGTGGGGGTCTCGACGTCGCCGCCATCCCAGCTGCCGCGCGGTCCCAGCCGTAGCACGGGCCGCCCCTGCCGAGACCAGGTCCTGCCGTCCTGCGACGTCGCGCGGTAGATCTCCTGGCCGCCGCCCGTGCGGTTGCCGCCGTAGTACATCACGTAGCCACTGCCATCGCGCAGCACGGCGGGGTCGGTCTTGAGATTGTCGGAGGCGCTGGTGGGCCCCGAGGCGATCACCTCGTCGTCGCTCTTCTCGTCGAGGTCCTCCCAGTCGAGCACCGCGGCGAGCCCCGCCGCGGTGAGCGCCGAGGCCACCAGGGTCTCGAACGCATCGGACGAGCCTCCGCCCGGCGGCGCACCGGCGCTCGGCGCCGGGGCCGCCGCGGTGGGCGAGGGTGCCCCGCCGCCGTCCGCGCCGACCTCGTCCACCCAGACCGTGCGCGGCCCGGCGAGTTGGGGTGCGAAGTAGCCGGACGCGTCGACGATCCAGAACTCGCCGATCTGGTCGGGGTCGAGCCGGCCGTTCTCGTCGGGCGTGTCGGTGTCGCGGCGGAAGTCCGAGAAGGGAATGCGCAGCGACTGCCAACCCGTGCCCAGGTTCACCTGGTACTGGTAGGTGGACTCGTCGCCGCGTTCGCGCAGGTGCAGGAAGATCGGCCCGTCCCGATCCGAACGCAGCGTGATGCGAACGCCCGAACCCTGGGCGAACTGCGACGGGTCGAGGTCGCTGCGCGCGGCGAAGACCAGGCTCTGGGGTCGGATCTCGTAGTCCCAGCGCATGGCGGGCGAGCCGCCCTGCCCCTCGGACGTCATGCGCACGGCACTCTGGTACCCGCTCCAGCCTTCGAGGCCGAGCGTCGACGCCCCGGTCGCGGCGGGCAGGAACAGCAGCAGGGCGGCCAGGCAAGCCGCCGCCTTCGTGCATCGCATGGCGAAGCCTCCTTCGACGGGTTGGGCGCGACTAGCGCAACGCGGAGCGATCGACCTGCTCGTAGCCGATCCCGAACTTGAGCCGGGTCGTGATGGCGAAACCCGTGTACCACATGTGGAAGGTGTTGCCGTCGACGACCACCGTGGGGCCGAACACGCCGGTGTTGCGCCAGGAGTTCGTCCCGGCCTTCGAGACCACGGCGCGCGCGTCCATGTCCCAGCGCACGCCATCGAGCGAGCGCGTGAGGCGCACCGGCCCGATGGGCTGGTTGTTGAACGTCTCCTTGGTGTAGAAGAGCATGTAGACGTTGCCGTCCTTCACCACCTCGGGCGTGAAGTAGCCGACGTACTCGCCCTCCTGCTCGCCCGGGTTCGAGCGGATCACCGGGTTGCCGGGGTACTCGGTAAAGTGCGAGCCGTCCGGCGAGGTGGCATAGCCGATGTGGAAGTGCACCTGGTCGCCGATCACGTTGCCACCGACGTACCAGAGTTCGAACAGGCCCTTGCCGTTCTTCTCGGTGTAGATCGCGGTGGGCTCGGCCGCGGCGGCCCAGTTCCAGTCGTTGCGCTTGCGGTTGCCCAGTCGGATCACCGGGTTGGCCGGATCCTTCTCCCAGTGGATGCCGTCGCGGCTGGTGGCATGGCCGATGTTCAGCGCCGTCTTCGGCGACCAGCGGTTGTTCTTCTCCTTCTCCTGGGTCGCGCAGTAGTACATGTGGTAGAGGCCGTTGGCCTTGAGCACCGTGGGCGTCTCGAGGTCGGCGGCGTCCCAGGCGCCCTTGGGCCCGAGCGTCAGCACGGGCTCGGGCCGGATGTCCCAGTTGACTCCGTCCTTCGACTCGCCATAGAAGAACTGGTGCCCCTCACCCTCGGGGCTTCCGCCGAACCACATCTTGTACGTGTCCCCGTCCTTGATGACGGCGGGATCGCTCTTCAAATTCATCGGACTCTCTCGGGGGCCCGACGGGATCACCTCGCCTTGGGTGTCGCCCATGGCCAGCGCCGCAGCCGCCGCGCCGAAGGCCGGCACCACGGCCACCTTGTCGACCCACACGCTGCGGTCGCCCTGCAGGTCGGTCTGGTAGTAGCCGGCGATGTCGAGGATCCAGAACTCGTGGATCTGGTCGAGGTCGAGTCGCCCGTTCTCGTCCTTGCCGTCGTCCTCGAGCTCGAACTGATCGAAGGGCAGCACCACGTCCTGCCACTCGGGCGTCACGGGCTGGCCGCTGTTCGCAAACTGATAGGCCGAGCCGTCCTCCTCGATCACCCGGAACATGAACGGGCCGGCCAGGTTCGAACGGATCGTCACAAGCAGCCCCGCCTTGCCGGGAAACTGCGACGGCGCGAGTTCGGTCTTGGCGACGAAGGTGAAGCGCTTCTTCACCTCGGAGTTCCAGCGCAGTGCGGGGGCTCCGCCCTGGCCTTCGGGGACGACCTCGACGTCGCTCCACAGCGGCCATGCCACCCAGCCGCCCTTGCCGGTGGAGAAGTCGTCGTTCAACGACCCGGTGCCGGGGCCCGAGCAGCTGCAGGCCAGCAGCAGGGCGAGGGAAGCCAGGAGCGGGCCAGGCCAAGACCGCTTCAGCATGGGGGTCCTCTCGGGGGTCAGGCGCTTGCGGGAGCCGGGTCCGAATCGGCCGTGGCCGTCTGGGCTGCCTCGGCCTTGCGCAGCTCGATGTTGCGCAGGGCCGGGACGATGGCCATGAACAACCACCACTCCCGGAAGTCCTGGTTCGACATGAACAGTGACTGGAACAGGGCGACCCCGACCGCCGCGACCGCCATGGTTCCGATGTTCGTTGCACCCGGGGGGCCGCGCTTGCGCTCGACGTAGCGGGCGTCGCGGAGGAGCATCCCGAGGAACACGAGAAGGGTAACCAAGCCCAGCAGACCCGTCTCGGTGGCGATCTCCATGATCATGTTGGTGACCTCGCGGTTCACCTTGCGGTCGCTGGGATTGAGCTCTTCGAAGCGCCCGACGCCGATGCCGAAGGCCGGGCTCTCGGCAAAGAAGCGCATGGCCGCCAGCTGGTTCTCGACGCGGATGCGCACCGAGCCCTCGCCGGCATAGGTGCCCACGTCGAGGACGCGGCTCACGAACGTGCTGGGCACGAAGATCGCGACGGCGGCCACGCCCCCCACCAGCCCGAGCGCCACCAGCGGCGCGTTGATCGGGACCACCCGCCGCCAGATCATGTACAGGAAGAGCAGCCCGCCGGCGATGAACCCCGCGCGGGTGTGGGTCATCACCAGGGTGAACGACATGATGCCGATGCAGCCGAGCAGCAGCGCGCGCAGCTCGATGCGGCGCACGGTGTAGAACAGATACGTGGTGAACGGCAGCAGCATCGTGATGATGAACGAGATCACGCCGGGGTGGGAGAAGCCGGAGCTGCGCTTGATGCCGCGATCGACGAAGGACTGGCCTGCGCTCTGGGCGTCGCTGTAGCTCCCATCGTCGGTCAGCACGAACTCCTCGGTCCACGAGGAGTCGACGAAGTAGTACTGGTAGAGGCTGTAGAGACCCAGCAGGGTGTAGGCGAGGGTGAGCGCCCAGAGCAGGCGCGTCACCCGCTCGTCGTCGTCGAGGATGTTCAAGACGAGGAAGTAGAACGAGAAGCTCCCGGCGAGCTGCACCATGGTGCGCTGGCCCGAGTCGTCGAGGTAGGGCGCGAGCACGAACGAGATGCCACTGGCGGCGAGAAAGGCCAGCGGGATCAGGACGCGCGATCCCAGGTAGAAGCCCTCCCGGAACCACATCCGGTTGATGAACAGCGAGCCCAGGGTGACGACGCCGAGCAGCTTCGGAATCGAGAGGTTGACGATGTTGCCGGTGCCGCCGGCGTACGCCGCATAGCCCGTCACCGTGGATGCGGCGGTCACGTAGAGCGCCACGTCCGGATAGCGGAGCATGGCCAGCGCGACCGGCAACCCCAGGATCGCCAGCGACTTCCACTGCGCGGCCACCACGGCGAGCGCGAGGGCGAGCCCCGCCACGGCGAGCCCGATGAGCTCCCAGAGGGCGACCTTGCGCGCGGGCGCAGCCATCCGAGGCCCGGATCAGGTCTCGGTGGACGGCGTGGGCGGGTCCGAGGAGGCCTCGGCCTCGGACATGAAGAAGCCGCCCATCACCGGCACGTCGAGCGCACCCGCGTCGCGCTCGTCGCGGATCGTGTGGTCGAAGTAGTCGAGGCAGAGCGCGTACAGGATGCCCACGCCCAGGCTGCCGATCATCGCGAGGACGATGAAGTAGAGCTTGCGAGGGATGAAGCGCATCTTCTTGAGCGGCACGATGCTCGAAGACGCCGGCCCCACCACGGTCACGTTGCCGATGGCATCGCGATCGAGCGCTCCGCTGATGCGCGCCTCTTCGAGCTTGCGCTTGTGCATGACCCAGTTCTCCTGGGTGATGTCGAGCTCGATCTGGAGCCGGTTGAGCTCCGACTCGTGACGGTTCATCTCCTCGAGCTCGCGGCGCAGGGAGCCGATCGAGGCCTCCTCCTCCTGGGCGCGCGCGCCCAGCCGGGCCAGGGCCAGGCGGTTCTCGAGCACGTTGCCCTCGAGCGCCTTGTAGGTGGGGTTGCTCCCCGAGGCGACCTTCGAGAGCACCTCGGTGGGCGCCCCTTCGATCAGCGCGCGCAGCGAGGCGATCTCCCGGTCGAGGCTCACCACGATCGGAACGTCGTCGGCGTAGCGCTGACGCATCTGCTCGCGCTGCGCCTCGAGCTCGACGAGCTTCGTGTCGTAGATGGCGAGGGCGGGATTGCGCGTGACCTCTTCGCGCACCACCTCCATCGACTCCATCTCGCGCTGCTTGCGCTGCGCCTCGGCGACCTGCACCTCGAGCTCGCGGATGCTCATGCGCGTGTCGTCGAGCGCGCGGCGTCGATCGAGGTACTGCTCGAGCGTATTGGCCTTCTGGGCGCCGAGATCGGCGATGCCCGTTTCGCGCCGGTAGGAGGCCAGCTCATTGGCGGCCTCCTGGCGCAGGGCTTCGTACTTGGACACCTCGCCCTGGAAGAAGCGGAACAGGCCGGCGTCGGCGTAGACGCTGCGGCGATGCTCCAGGTAGAGCTCGATCAGGCGGTCGAGTGCCGGCCGCGAGATGTCGGGGTCGGGCCCCGTGTACACGATGCGAATGACGTTCGAGTCCTTCTCGGCCTCGACGAACAGGCTCTTCTTCACGCCGAGGACCGTGCCCTCGAAGTCCGTCACCTCGCGGAGGATGTCCAGGAAGTACAGCACCTCGTAGAAGGCGTTCTTCGCTCCGCGCAGGATGGCCTTGGCCCACGACTTGAGGTGCTGAAGGATGGTCTCGGGAGGCGGCTTGGGCGGCGCAAAGAACTCGATGCCCAGGTCCTCGACCAGCATCTCCACGAGGAACATGCTGTTGAGGATCTCGACCTCGGACCGCATCACCTCCTTCATCTGCTTGCCCACGGACCAGATGGTGGGGTTGGTGACGGCCGGCGAGATGGCGGCGTTCTCGCGGCCCATCTTGACCAGCAGCTTCGTCTGGACCTCGTACTTCTCCGGGAAGTAGTAGGCGAGACCCGTCACCGTGACGGTGGTGACGGCGAAGAGGACCAGGATCCGCGTTTGATGGCGGAACCAGAACGTGAGGATGTCGCGAAAGGTGATCAAGCGTTGGATTCCCGTTGGTCGCCGCCCGGGGCTCCGCCGCGTGCCGCGCCGAGCCGCCGCAGACGACCCGTGCCCACGAGCAGCGCAGCGCGGAGCTTCAGCAGCAGCCAGGCTGCTGCATAGCGCGGTCCACCCCGGTCGCCCAGGTAGTTGCGCCGGTAGAAGCGCAGCACGCTCTCGTGGAAGGCCCAGACCAGGCGGTCGGCCGTGCCTTCACTGCTGCCGCCCTCGTGGTGGACCACCCGCGCGGCCGGAACGCACCAGGTCTCGAACCCGGCCTGCTGCGCCCGGAAGCACCAGTCGGCGTCTTCCCAGTACATGAAGTACCCCTCGTCCATCCCACCGATCGTCTCGACCACATCGTGCCGGATCATGAGACAGGCTCCGGAGACCCAATCGATCCGGAACGGCTCGGTGAGACTCTGGGCCGGCGGCATGTACTGGCGGGCGAATCGATTGTGGGGAAAGAGCCTCGTCAGGGGAGAGCGCCTCCCGAAGAGCGCGTTCATCGGCGACGGAAACCGCCTCGCGGTCTTCTGGTCGCGTCCGTCCGGGTACACCAGGCGGGGCGCGGCGATCCCCACCTTGGGGTGGTCGATCAGGTGGTGCCAGACCTTTTCGAGGGCTCCGGCATCGACCTCGGTGTCGCTGTTGAGCAGCAGGTAGGCCCGGGCCGGCACGGCCTGGAGGCCCGCGTTGCAGCCGGTCGAGAAACCGCCGTTGTCGGCGCGTTCGACGAAGTGGACGTCGGGAAAGGCGGCGCGCGCCGGGGCGATGCTGCCGTCGCTGGACGCGTTGTCCACGACCACCACCTCGTGATCGACCGCCAGTTCGGCGTCGGCCAGCGCGCGCAACGTCGCGACGAGCAGGGGCCCGCCGTTGTAGTTGACGATCACGATGGAGAGGTCGGTCACCACGCTGTCTCCGCCCGCGAGGAGCGAGCCCTGGAGCCTAGGCCACAGAAGCCCAGAGGCCCGTCGGTAGGCCGGCGGCCATGGTGTAGAATCAAGGGCTTCGCGCCGATACGGCGTGCGAACGCAGGAGACGCGAAGGCGCCGAACCGGCGCGCGAACGACGCGGAAGGATGGGGATGAGCGCGACGGGCTATCGGGGCAAGAAGGTCTTGGTGACGGGGGCGGGCGGCTTCATCGGGAGCCACCTGGTCCAGCACCTGCTGGCGCAGGGCGCCGAGGTGCGCGGGCTTCTGCACTACAACTCGCGCAACGACCTGGCCAACCTGCGACACGTGCCCGAGGCGGAGCGGCGCGAGATCGACCTGGTCTTCGGCGACCTCCAGGAGCTCGAGACCGTGCGTTCCGCCATGCGGGGCGTCGACATCGTGTTCAACCTCGCTGCGCTGGTGGGCATTCCCTACTCCTACGTGCACCCCCAGGAGACCGTGCAGGTCAACACGGTGGGCACGCTGAACGTCCTGATCGCCGCGCGCGACGCCGACGTCTCGCGGGTGATCCAGACGTCCACCAGCGAGGTCTACGGGACGGCCCGCTATGCGCCCATCGACGAGAAGCATCCGAAGCAGCCGCAGTCGCCGTACTCGGCCAGCAAGATCGCGTCGGATGCGGTGAGCCTGTCGTTCCACCACTCCTTCGACCTGCCGGTGGCGCTGATCCGACCCTTCAACACCTACGGCCCCCGGCAGTCGCTGCGCGCCGTCATCCCCGTGATCGCGGCCCAGGCGCTCCACCAGGACCAGGTGCGGCTCGGCAACCTCCACCCCACGCGCGACTTCACCTTCGTGCTCGACCTGGTCCGAGCCTTCGCGGCCATGGGCCAGTGCGACGAGGCGATCGGACGCGAGCTCAACGTCGGCAGCGGGCAGGAGATCTCGATCGGCGAGCTGGCCGAGCGCATCATCCGCATCAGCGGGCGCGACGTCGAGCTGGTGGCGGACGACCAGCGCATCCGACCTGCCGCCAGCGAGGTCGAGCGGCTGATCGCCGACTCCAGCGCCTCGCGCGAGCTGCTGGGCTGGGAGCCGCAGGTGAGCCTCGACGAGGGGCTCGCCCAGGTCGTGGACTTCGTCCGCGAGGCCGTGGACCCCTCCCGCGCCTCCGAGTACTTCGTCTAGGATGGCCGACGAGCCCGCCCGCGGCGCTGCACCGCGGCCGGCCCCGCGCCCCAAGCGCTTCGACACGCTGAAGCTCGGCGAGTGGGCGGCGTTCGGCCTCCACTGGCTGGGATTCGCGCTACCCGCGATGGCGGTGCTGATCTGCATCGGCGTGGGTTACTGGGTGGCCTGGCGGGCCGGGGGCCTCTGGTTGTGTGGCTTGGTGCTCGTCGTCCAGGCCCTCGCCTGGTTCGTGCCGCGCCCCGAGATCCGCGACCACGAGAAGCTCGAGCGCAAGATGTGGGTCTTCTACCGGGCGAAGGGCCTGTTCGCGGCCACGCTGCTCGGCCTGTTCCTGGTGGCGCCGCCCTACGCCGGCTTCGCCCTGGGCGACTGGACGCCGGCCGCCTGGGTCTACGGGTCGGCCTTCGCCGCCATTGCGCTCGGCACCGCGCTCATGAACGTCGCCAAGACGATCACCGACCGCTTCAGCAACTACCCCTACCACTGAGCCGCGCCCGTCGGGCTCTCGGGGGCACGATCGCCCTGGGCCCTGGATGCGCGGAGGGCCGGGGCCCCAAGGGACCCCGGCCTCCGTTCGATCCGATGGGCGCCGCAGCGCCCCTCGTCGGGCCTAGGCGACGCCGACGAGGTTCTTGGCGAGCCGCTTCGGCGACTCCTTGGTGTACAGGTACTCGTTGAAGATCGGGTTCATCAGGAACTGGACCGCCAGGCGCCCGAAGATTCCGTACTTCTTCCAGCCCAGCTTGTGCAGCCAGTAGTTGATGACCACCTTGTGCTCCACGCGGCGCGCCTCGCGGAGCAGCTTGCGACGATCCTTGAACGAGATCTCCGCGGTCTCGAAGAGCGGCACCTTCTGCGTGTTGATCCGCTCGTTCAGGTACTCCTCCGGGTCGATGGCCAGCCGGTCCGTGTTCTCCAGCACGCGGAGGAACTCGGTGTTCGGCGTGGGCACCGGGTTGAAGAAGCTCGCGCCCTTCACCGGCAGGCTGAGGGCGAACTTGAACGAGTTGCGCACCTCTTCGATGGTCTCACCCTGGATGCCGGCCTTGAGGTCGCCCGGCGCGCCCACGATGAACGACATGCGGATGTCGAAGCCGAGCTCGGTGGCGTCCTTCACCATCTGCTCGATCTCTTCGATCGTCTCCATCTTCTTGATGACTTCCTTGAGCACGCGGTTGTTCGCGCTCTCGACGCCGATCAGCAGCGTCTGGAAGCCGACGGCCTTCATGCGGATGAGCAGCTCACGGCTGGTGCTGTCCGCGCGGGTGTCCCAGACCTGGAGGTTCAGGTCGGGCATGTCCCGCTTCTCGAGCTCGTCGCAGAGATCGAAGACGCGCTTCGGGATCATCGTGAAGTTGTCGTCGCTGAACGACACCTTGCGGATGCCGCGGTCGTACCAGTACTGGATCTCGTCGGCGATCATCGGCACCGGCTTGGTCCGGAACTTGCGGCCGATCACGTCCTTGATCGCACAGAACGTGCAGGGGTACGGGCACCCGCGCGACGAGTAGATCGGCACCAGCGGGGTGTACTTCTCGACGTCGAACTTCTTGTACTTCGGGAACGGGAAGACCGACAGGTCCTTGGCGGCCTTGCGGTCGCCGAGGAACAGGATCTCGCCGTCGTCGCCGCGGCGGTACACGCCCTGGATCTCTTCGACGGGCTTGCCCTCGATGAGCTCGAAGAAGGTCTCTTCGCCCTCGAGGGTGAAGCCGTAGTCGATGGCCGGGCAGGCCTCGAGCACGCGCTCGCGGAACATCGACATGTGGGGGCCGCCACACGCGATCGTGGTCCCGGGGTACTTCTCCTTGATCCGCTCACAGGCGCGGTAGGCGTCGGTGTAGCGGTAGGAGATCATGCTGCAGCCCACGAGGTCGGGACGGAACTCGTCCACGAGGGCCATGAGGTCGTCCTCGGTCCCTCCGATGGACATGTCCATGACCTCGTAGTCGATCCCCTTCTCTTCGAGGATCTCGGCCAGGATGCCCATGCCGCAGGGAAGCAGCGTGGCACCGATCTGGACGCTCGGATCGGTTCGGAACAACAAGACTCGGCTGTATCGGGGCATGTGGGAACTCCTACGAAAAGGGGGAGGCTTAAGCTGCGGGAACCAGGCTGCCCTGGAACCTTAGTTTTCTGGACTCGCGAATCATGAGGAAAGTGACCAGGGAGGAATTGAGCAGCCGCGTGGTCAGGTTCACCCAAGCGGCGGCTTCCATCCCGTGGCGGGGAATGAAGATGAGGCAGACTGCCACATTGAAGGTCAGGACTACAAGGTCTGTCATGAACAGCATGTGGGGCAGGTTGTACGAGTAGATCACCAGGGCCCAGGGGAAGGTGAACAGGTAGACCATGAAGCCCGGCAGCATGATCCGCAGCAGGCCCGCAGAAGCGGCGTACTCCTCGCCCAGGATCAGCGCGATCAGCGGGTCGGCCAGCAGATACACCCCCACGGGGACGATCAGCACCAGGCCGGCGATCACGGACGAGAACTTCACGTACTCGATGGTGTCCGCGTAGTCGCGGATGCGGCTGGCGCTCGGCAGGAACACCGTGAAGAGCGCCGTGATGACCAGGTCGAAGCCGGTGATCATCGAGACGACGGCGGCGTAGTAGCCGACCTCTTCGGCGCCGCGGGTGCCCGACAGCACCATCACGTCGAGGCGGCTGTAGAGGATCGCCACCATGCTGCTCATGATGACCCAGCGGCCGTAGCCGAAGACCTGGCCGGCCCCGCCCGTGAGCGGCTTGCCGCCCCGCAGTGCGTCGCGCGGCATCAGCATCGTGGCGGCGGTCACGCCCAGCGCCAGCGCGGCCGTGTTCACCCCCAGCATGCCCACCAGCGTGCCCTGGTTGACCAACACGAGGGCACCGAGCATCAGGATCTTCGAGAAGTGCATCCCGAAGGCCAGCAGCGAGTGCGGCACGAACTGCTCGCGCGCCTGGAGCACGGCCAGCAGGTACTGCCAGAACGACATCAGCGCGCAGCCCGCAAAGCCGAACGCCAGCGGCAGGCGGAACTCGGGACGCCCGGCCCACTGCACGTAGATCTCGGCGCCGAGCATGCCGAGGGCGACGGTGGCCACGGTGAGCAGCACGCGCACCTTGAGACACGAGCGCAGCACGGCCTTGGCCTGGTCGGAGCCATCGTTGGCGTGCAGCACGTAGAGGCGCACCAGCGCCGTGTCCATGCCCTGCCCCGCGAACTGGCTGGCGATCTGCATCACGGTGATCGCCACCGCGAACAGGCCGAACTGCTCGCCGCCGAGGATGCGCGCGGCCAGCAGCAGGAAGAGCACGTTCAGGAGCCCGCCCACACCTCGGCCCAGAAACACGACGCCGAAGTCGCGAATCTGGAATCGCTCGATGAGGTGGAGGATGCGCTCGCGCATGACTCGAAGAGGGCCCTACAGCCGCGAGTAGATCCACTCGGGGATCCACTTGGTCTTCTTGTTGAGGATGGTGCCCGCCACGGGAACACCCGCCGCGCGAAGCTCGGAGATGGCCGCGGACACCACCTCGGTGCGGTGACGCTCGCTCTCCAGCACGATCAGGACGCCGTCGATGGCTCCCTTGATGGGCGAGAGGTCGGGTTCGTCGGCCAGCGAGACGCCGTCGATCACCACGGCGTCGTGGCCAGCCGCGTGGGCCGCGAGCGCCCGGGCGACGCCGTCGAGTGCCCGACCCTGGTCGTCGTGCTCGGCGGCGAGCAGGGTTACGTTGCGCAGGCCGGAAGCCACCGGAGCGGTGCCGACATCCGACTGACCGAACTGGCGCGAGATGTCACGCGTGCGCGGCGCGGCATCCACGACCAGAAGCTTCGCCTCGCCGTGGCGCGCGGTCGCCTCGGCCAGCGCGCGCACCACGCTGGTCGTGCCTTCGCCGTCATCGAGGGCGCAGGCGTAGAACACCGCGGGCCTTCCGCCCCGGTCCCCAGCGTCGAACAGCCGCAGCGCGATGGCACGCGCTGCCACGAGTTCAGCTTCCTTGATCTCGAACAACGAGAACTCCTAGAACGCGCCGTCGCGGCGCAGGATCATCCACACGGTCCGGAAGATCGTCTTGATGTCGGTCCACGGCGTGCGCTCTTCGATGTACTGCAGGTCGAGGTCGACCGTCTCGAGGAAGCCGAGATCGCCGCGGCCGCGCGTCTGCGAGTAGCCCGTGACGCCGGGGCGCACGAGGAACTTCGCCAGCCGGCGGTCGTCGTAGTAGGGCAGCATCTCGGGAATCTCGGGGCGAGGGCCCACCAGGGCCATGTCGCGCGTGAGCACGTTCCAGAAGTTCGGCAGCTCGTCGAGGCTCGACTTGCGTAGCCAACGCCCCTCGGGCGTGACACGCGGGTCGTTGGTGAGCTTGAACTTCAGCTTCTCGACCTCCTCCTCGGAGTAGTCGTAGGCGTAGAGTTCGGGAAACCGCTCACGCGCATCTACGTACATCGTTCGGAACTTGAGAAACGTGAAGGGCTTTCCGTCGCGGCCGAGGCGCTGCTGACGGAAGAGCGCCGGCCCCGGAGTTCCCCGCTTGATGTAGAGGCCCACCGCGAGCATGATGGGCGCCGTCACGAGCAGCACGGTGGCAGCGAACGCAACTTCGGCAATTGCGTACGCGATGCGTCCGAGCCGCGACTCGTGGGGCGGATGGACCCGCTTCTGGGTCGAGTCTTCCGCCGGATCGTGCACGGGGACGAGCGGCGTGCGCGCGCCCACGGCCTCGGGCGAGGCCTGCGGCGATCCCGGTGACGCATGCGGTGAGACCGGCGTCGAGATGAGGTTCAGGGGTCGGCCCGTCGGGGCCTTCAGGTCGGGCTGTACGGTCATCGTGTCCTGCTCTCTTTTCGAAACCAGCGGCAGCGTGCCGGAATCGAGGGCGCCCCATCCTCGGATCCCAGCGGAGCCGCGAGTATAGAGACTTCCTCGGGTGAACCCCTATGGAAAATCGGGCGGATGGCCGATCTAGGTGCGGACGTCACACGCTCGCCATCCGGTCCGAACCGGTGCCAGGTCATCATGCCGGGCGTCGACTGTCGAACCCGAGCCAGACCCCGAGGGGATTCCGTTTCTTCCACCACTGCGGTATGTCTCCCACCTCGTTGTACTGGTGACGCCCAATCCGAGGACGTGAGGAAATGCACAGCGACATGCATCTTTCTGGCAGCCAACAGGCCCATGAGGCCTCTTCTAGGTGGCCGGCGGGCCACCCTGGGTTTCCCCTAGGGGAAAGTTCTTCCTCCGGAGCCGTCCGGCGCGCGCTCGCGCTGCTCCTGGCGGCTGGCGCCCTGCTCCTGGCGGGCTGCGCAACGGAACCCATGCCCGACTGGGTCGCCACCACCGAGAGCCGGCCCTATCTGCTCGAGGTCGGCGACGTGGTGGACGTGCACCTGTTCGACCACCCCCGGCTCACCATCGGGGACGTGCCGATCCAGCCGGACGGCCGGATGGTCCTCCACCTGCTGGGCGGGGTGGAAGCCCGCGGGCGCACCACCGAGGGCCTGGCCGAACTGCTCGAGCGCGAGTACCGCGAGGCCGGCGTCATGGACCCCGACGTCGTGATTCGGCTGCGCCGGGCCGCCGGGCTGCGCGTGTTCGTCGGGGGCGAGGTCAACTCCCCCGGCATGATCGCCCACAACGGCAACCTCACCCTGCTCGCCGCACTGCTCTCGGCCGGCGGCATCACCAACGAGGGTTCCCGGGGCAGCGTGGTGCTGCTGCGCGACCCCGGCGACGGCAGCCCTCCCCTCCAGACCGAGGTGGACGTCGGCGCGCTGATCGACGGCGAGATGCCTGCACCGCCGCTTCAGCCCTACGACGTGGTGCTGGTGCCGAAGAAGACCATCTCGAAGATGAACCTCTTCGTCGAGCAGTACATCGTGCGCATGATCCCGGGCAACATGAACTACAACGTGGGCTTCTCGTACCTGAGAGGCCGCGTCAAGGGCGACGGCCTTCCCGGCATCCCGAACTTCTAGGCCGGGCGCGCTTCCGGGTCCGCAGTGGGCCTCCGCAGCAAACGCTGCGCAGGCACTTCAGCCGCTCGTGAGCTTCGACTCTTCGATCTCGTCGAGGGCGTGGATCGCTTCTTCGAGCTGCGGGAAGCGTTCGACGCCGAGCCAGTAGGCGTCGATCCGGAACGCGCCGACGGCCCGCTTCGCGTCCATCAGAAGCGTGGCCAGTTCGGGAACGGTGTAGAAGCGATCCTTCGGCACCTCGCGGATCGCGGAGCCCGACAGGGCGTAGATGCCCGAACTCGCGTTGTGCACCACCGTGGGCTTTTCGACGATCTCCTGGACGCGGTGATCGTCCACCTGCAGCACGCCGAAGGGCGAGGTCTCCCGCACCTCCTTGTACGCGATGGTGAGCTCGAACCCATGCTCCTCGTGGAAGGCGGCGAGCTCCGAGAAGTCGAGACCGGTGACGATGTCGCCGTTCATGAGCAGGATGCCCTCGTCGGGGTCGAGGTAGTCCTCGAGCGACGCCAGCGGCCCAGCGGTGCCGAGCGGCTTCTCCTCATCCACGTAGTGGAAGCGCACACCGAAACGCGAGCCATCCCCACAGAACGCACGGACCAGCTCGGCCCGATACCCCACCGAGAGCACGATGTCGCGGATACCGCTCTCGCGCAGACGCTCCACCAGGATCTCGAGGATCGAGCGCTCGCCCACCGGCAGCAGCGGCTTCGGGATGTTGAAGGTCAGGGGCCGCAGCCGCGTCCCCTTGCCCCCGGCCAGGATCATCGCCTTCGTAATCGGCATCCGTTCTCCAGTTCGCGCTCTCGGTTGGCGCGCCAGCTTCGCACGGCGAACCAGGGCAGCAAGAGGAGCGACAGCTCGGCGCCGAGCCCGCAGCGGCGGCCGAAGCCGGGCAGGCGATCGACGCGGAAGAAGTACTCGCCCGAGGCGACTTCGAACACGATGCGGTCGTCGTCGGGGCCGATCCACGTCACGCCGGGCTGGGCGGCCGCAGGCGCGCCGCCCTCGAACACGCCGGCCCCCGGCGCGGCGGGAAGCCGCAGGGTGGCCGTGCTGCCGACGGGAACGCGCAGCGACAGGTCGAGGGCCGGGCCGGTCTTGGCCCACTGCACCTCGATGGGGCCGCGCAGGGTCTCGACGGTCGCCCCGATCCACGCGAGGTCGCCGTGGACCCCGGGCGCCACCACGAAGCGCTCGAAGCCGGGACCGGCGGGGTCGGTCTCGATCCCGACCAGACTGCGCACGAACCAGGCCGCCACGTCGCCGAAGTAGACGTGGTTGCGCGAGCGGTCGCCGGGCCAGTTCTCCCAGAGCGTGGTCGCGCCCTGCGCGATGAAGTGCCCCCAGCTCGGGTCGGCCGTCTGGGTGGCGGCCGCGTAGGCCGTCTCGCCGTGCCCACCCGCCACCAGGGCGGGCAGCAGGCAGGTCGAGCCCACGGCGCCGATGGTGAGTGCGTGGTTCGTGCTCTCGAGCTGCGAGGCCGCGCGATCGATCGCATCGGTGCGCGCCGCACCCTCGGCCAGGCCCTGGTGGGCCACGCACGTGAGCGCCGTCTGCGTGTCGAACGTGTAGAAGCCGGTGGACGGGTCCCGCCAGACGATGTCGAAGACGTCGCGCACGCGGTCGGCCATGTCCGCGTAGAGCTGAGCGTCGGCCGGCTTGCCGAGAACCGTGGCGATCTCGGACAGCGTCCGCGCCATCGTGTGGAAGTAGAGCGTCGAGACGATCGCCACCTCGGTCTGCGGCTCGGGGGCGAGCCAGTCGCCGAGGCCATAGCCCAGCAGGTCGCTGCCATCGCCATAGGCGTCGAGAAAGGCCAGGTAGGCGCGCATGGCGTCGTAGTTGTCTTCGAGCACGCGGCGGTCGCCGTGGAACTGGTAGAGGCGCCAGGGCATCAGGACGAGGGCCGCGTTCCAGGCGGGCAGCGCGCCCCAGTGGTAGCCCCAGCCGCCGGTGGGGATCACGGGCGGGATCTGGCCGCTCGCGATCTGGGCGTCGCGCACGTCGCCCAGCCACTTCGCATAGGCCGGGGCGCTGTCGAAGGTGTGGAGACCCAGGTCCTGGGCGAAGAGCGCGTCGCCGGTCCAGCCGTTCTTCTCGCGATGCGGGCAGTCGGTGGGCAGCCCGTGGAAGTTCGACTCGAAGCTTGCGCGCGAGGCCAGGTAGATCTGGTTCACCAGGTCGTTCGAAGAAGCGAAGGTTCCGGCCGACGCGAAGTCCGTGCGCACGACCTGGGCTTCGAGGGTGCCGCCGTCGGGCGGGGCGGCCAGCCCCTCGATCTGCACGTACTGGAAGCCGTGGTACGTGAAGCGCGGCGTCCAGGTCTCGACGCCCGTCCCGGCGAACGTGTACGTGTCGGTCTGGACGCGCCCGTCTTCGATCAGGCTCCCGATCTCGTCGGTGTCGAGCGTGCCGTCGGGGTGCAGCCTCTCGCCGTAGCGCAGGGTCACCGTGCTGCCGGCGGCCCCCTGAGCCGAGAGGCGCGCGAACCCCGCCACGTTGCGCCCGAAGTCCACCACGTGGACACCGGGCTGCGGCGACTGGATCGCGACTGGGGCAATGGTTTCCACCACGCGCATGGGCGGCAGCGTCTGTGCGACCAGGGCGCCCCCGGGCGGCACCACCACCAGCGCCGGCGTCCACGTGCTGTCGTCGAAACCCGGGGCCGACCAGCCCGGCTGCGCGAGCCGCGCGTCGTAGGACTCACCGCCGCGCAGGCTGTCGTAGGTGGTCGCACTGGGCGCGGTCCGGAAGCTCGGATCGGACAGCACGCGCTCGGTGCTGCCGTCGTCGTAGGTGAGGTGGATTTCGAGCCGCAGCCGGGGCCGCTTCCGCCACACGGCCTGATCGAATTCGAAGACGGCGTCGGAGACCAGGTTGAACCAGCCGCCGCCGAGCACGACCCCCACCGCGTTGGTGCCCTCGACCAGCTCGGCCGTCACGTCGTGGACCACGTAGAGGGCGCGCCGGTCGTAGGCCGTGGCGGCCGGGTCGAGCACGTGGTCGCCCACCTTGGCGCCGTTCAGGTGCAGCTCGTGCAGGCCCAGCCCGGCCACGTAGGCACGCGCGCGCACCAGGCCCGCGCCCACGGCGAACTCCTTGCGCAACAGGGGCGCCGGCTCGGGGCCCGCCGGCGGGGTGTCGCCCGTGGCGTTGATCCAGTCCGCCTGCCATGCGACCGCGCCGAGCAGGCCCATCTCGAAATGCGTCGGCGCGCTCCAGGCCCCCTCGGTGCCCGCGGCCCCCCGCACCTGCACCTTCCAGTGCACCCGTTGGCCCGAGACGAGCGGCGCGCCGGACCACGGCAGGTGGGTCGACTGCGACGCCGTGACCCAGCCCGAGTCCCAGAGGTCGCCGGTGTCGGCCGCCAGCAGGGCGACGGTGCTGGCGGCGAGCACCCGGTAGGCCGTCTGCCGCTCGCCGCGCACCGCCGACGTGAGCGCCCAGGACAGGCGCGGGTTCGGGTCCTCGATCCCGAGAGGCGCTTCGAGCGACTCGCAGCGCAGCCGGTCGGGCACCAGATCGCTCGCAGCGGCGGGCCCCACCGCACCGAGCACGGCCAGGGCGATCGTCAGCGCAAGGGCATGGCGCCGGCCGGGCGTTGCCCGCCGCACGGCGCGGGCGCTCACGACGCTGCGACCCGGGCGCTCACGAAGCTGCGACCCGGGCCCGCCAGTCATCGAGGATCTGCCGCAGGCTGTCCTCGAGCGGGGTCTTCGGCTCCCAACCGGTGTCCTCATGCAGCCGCGTGTAGTCCCCCGCCTGAACGGGCACGTCGGAGGGCTGCATGCGCGCGGGGTCCTGCTTCACGTCGATGTCGCAGGCGCTCATCTCGAGCAGGGTCTCGAGCATATGGGCGATCGGCGTCGGGTTGCCCGAGCAGACGTTGTAGAGTTCGCCGGGCGTGCCGCGCTCGGCCAGCAGGACGTAGGCCGACACCATGTCGCTAGCGTCGACGAAGTCGCGCGCCGCGTCGAGGTTGCCCACCTCGATCACGGGCGCGCGCCCGCCGGCTTCGATCTCGGCGATCTGCTTCGCAAAGGCCGAGCAGACCAGGTCGTCGCCCTGGCCCGGCCCGATGCAGTTGAAGGTCCGCGTGCGGATCGTGCGCAGGCCATGGGCCTGGTGGTATTGGAGCGCCACCATGCCCTGGGCGATCTTGCTCACCGCGTACGGGCTGACCGGGCGCAGCGGGTTCGTCTCGGGGATCGGGTTCTCTTCGGGAAGAACGAGTCCGAACTCACCGCTCGAGCCGGTCACCAGCACGGTCGCCTCGGGTCGCTCCTGGCGCACGGCCTCGAGCAGACTCATGGTGCCGAAGATGTTCGCGTCGAACGTCGAGCGCGGGTTCGCGCCGGTGAAGCGGCTCGTGGTCTTGCCCGCCAGGTGGAACACGGCGTCGGGCTGCGCCTCGCGCACGACCGCGCGGGTCCGCTCGGCATCGCACACGTCGCAGGCGAGCAGCGTGATGTCCTTGCGCAGCGGGTCGAGGCGCGGCGCATCCACGCTCTCGTGGGCGGTTCCGACCACCTCGGCGCCCTGGTCGAGCAGGTGGCGCGCAAGGTGCAGTCCAGAGAAGCCGGCCACGCCGGTCACGAGCGCTCTCACTTGGCATACCTCGCCAGATCGGCCACGGGCAGGGCCCGGGAAAGGACGTCGCGGACGGCCACGGCGCAGCCCTGCTCCTGGGACCACTGCGCCGCCTCGACCACCGCGAGACCCAGGAGCCCCTCGACCCCGTCCGCGGCGGGGGGCGCGTCGTCCTGGATCCCGCGCACGAACTGCGCCACCTGCGCGCCGAACGGATCGCCCCCGGCGGCCGCCTCGGGCTCGCGCTCGGGCACGACCCGGCCCGCTTCGACCTGGAGCACGCCCCGGCTGCCGGCGACGCCGGCGTCACGACCCGCGGGTGCTCCGTAGGCCGCCGTGAGCGAACCGACGGCACCGTTCGCGAACTCGAGCAGCAGGTGCGCGCTGTCGGGCCGACCCAGCCGCAGCCGGTCGTCTCGCAACACGGCCGACACGCGCGAGACGTTGCTGCCCATCCACCAGCGGGCCAGGTCGATCAGGTGGATCGCCAACTCGGGTGCCACGCCGCCGGTCTGCTCCGGATCGCGGTACCAGGCCGCTTCGGGCAGCGGCGTCACGCGGCGCAGCCAGACGTCGCGCGCCTCGCCGATCTCGCCGGCGTCGAGGCGACGCTTCAGCGCGATGAACTCGGGAAAGAAGCGCATCACGTAGCCCACCATCAGGTGGCGCCGGGCCGCCTCCGCCTCACGCACCAGCGCGTTCGCCTCGGCCACGCTCCCGGCCAGGGGCTTCTCGCAAAGCACGTGGCAGCCTGCAGACAAGGCCGCGCTCACCAGGGCGGCATGGCTCGCACTCGGCGTCGCCACGCTCACCGCATCCAGATCTCCCGCATCGAGGAGCTCGCGCGGGTCGGCGTGGTAGCGCTCGACCCCCTGGCCCAGGAAACGATCGCGATGCGCGTCGCTGCGGCCAGCCACGGCGACCACGTGCACGCCCTCGGCGGCCCGATAGGCGGCAAGGTGGCGTTCGGCCATCCTGCCGGTGCCGATGATGCCGACGCGCATCGCCGTCTGCCGCCCGTTGCTTACTCGGCTCCGCCTGCGGCGGAAGCCCCGGTTCCGCCTGCGGCGGAAGCCCCGGTTCCGCCTGCGGCGGCCGCTTCGGCAGCCTCCTGGCGACGCTCCTCCTCGAAGAGCTCGTCGACGATCTCCTGCATCTCTTCCTTGGTGAAGCCGTTGTCCACGAGGCCCGTGGCTTCGACCACGTCGTCCCAGGTCTCGCCCTTGATGGTGCCGTCGGTGCGGCCGATCTCGTAGAGCTCGGTGCCGGGGAACGGGATGGTCGGCGAGGCGAAGAAGTACTTGAAGCCGAACTTCTTGTAGAACTCGTTGCTCTTGCGCGCGAGCTCGGCCGTCTCGCCGGGCAGACCCACCATGTGGTTGGGGATGATCGCCACCCCGGCCTTCTCGCCGGCCTCGTAGATCTGCACGAACTCCTGCACGGAGTTCTTGCGCATCTTGCCCGAGACCTCTTCGACGCCGCTTTCGAGGCCGAAGTTGATCTGCTTGCAGCCCGCGTCGTGCATGAGCGGGAGCACGTCGGTCGGGAACTTGTTGACGACCCCCTGGCAGTACCAGGCGAGGTCGTAGTTGCGCTCGACGAGGCCCTCACACATCTCGATGAGACGCGGCTTCTTCAGGGTGAGTACCTGGTCGTGGAAGATCAGGCTGTTCACGCCGTACTGGCCCACGAGGACGTCGATCTCCTCGAGCACCTTCTCCACCGAACGCACGCGGTACTTCCAGCCGACCATGGTCAGGCTGCAGTAGGCGCAGCGGTACGGGCACCCGCGGCTCGTCACCATCATGGCGAAGCGGTCGTGCTCGTTGCCCGGGTCGTCCGCCTCTCCGCGATAGCGGTAGCGGTCCATGGGCAGCAGGTGGTAAGCCGGCATCGGCAGCTCGTCGAGGTCGGCGAGGAAGCCCGCGTCGGCGTGATCGACGCACTTGCCGTCGACCACGACCGAGATGCCCGCGAGGTCGTCCACCGACTCGCCTGCCGCGAGGCGCCGGATCAGCTCGAGCGTCGTCATCTCGGGCTCGCCGCGCACCAGGTAGTCGAGGCGCGGGATGCGGTCGAAGGTATGGGCCGAGAACGCCGTGCCGTGGGGCCCGAGCAGGATGAACGTGGCGTCCGGCGCCACCCCGTCGAGCTTCGTGACCATGTCGAGCACGTGATCGACCGTGGGGATGGGGTTCTGCCAGCGGTCGTGCTGGGCGCTGTTCATCACCACGATGTCCGGGCCATAGGCCTGGGTGTGCTCGGCCACGGCGTCCGGGGCCATGCCCATGGCGTTGGCATCGAGCAGCTCGAAGTCGCGGCCCTCGGCCTCGAGCAGCGAGGCAATCGAGCCCAGGCTGATCGGTTGCCACACCCGGGACGGCCGCTTCATGAGGCGCATCTCGTAGTAGGGCGTCTGGGGGTTCAGCAGCAGGATCTTCGGATTTCCCATGACGTCTTCTCTTCCGGGGCCCTCCGGGGGGGAGGGGCGTGGTGGGTCAGCCGCACGCAGATGGACCGCGCAGGTCTGTCGGAATCGCGAAGTTAGCACCCCGGTCTTCCACCTATGGTGTGTGTCCCCTCACATCCACCGGAAGTAACGGAGATCTTGCGCGCGGCAGGAGTTCTTCCCCGAGGGGAGCGCGAGGGGGAGTCCAGGTTCCAGCCTGCATCGCGCGCCGGTCGCGGAGGCGAGCCCGGGCCCTCAACTCCTGCGCACGATCTGCCGATCCATGCGCCGGCAACCCCGCGCGCCATCCGGGCGTTCGGACAGGAGGGAATCGCCATGGGGCTGATCGAAGCCGGAATTCGGGGCATCCAGAACGGACGGGCCGAGATCGCAGCGCTGCTGCTGGCGTTGGTGGCCGTCGCGGCCGCGGCGACCACGAGCGGACCGGAAGCCGTCGCCCCGGACGACGAACCCATGCAGGCGACCCGCGCGCAGCTCGAAGCCGTGGCCGGGCCCGCCGACCGCTGCCTGCACTCGGCTCCCGGACGCGAGGTGTGCCGGTTCAGCGTTGCGGGCCGCCTGGTCCGCCCGGACGAGACGCGGCTTCGAAGCGGCGTGATGCATCTGATCTGCGACCTGCCCAAGCACGGCGGCGGCTCGGGCGTCTGCCGGCCCGAGAGCCGCGTGGCCCGTGCGGCCGACACCCTGCCGCCCGTGAGCGCCGAGCCGCCCGGCGGCCCCGATGCCCCGACCGCAGCCCCGGGCTGGCTTCGCGACGCCACCGACGTGGCGAGTCTCAGCCGACGGTTGGGCGACGTGCCCGAAGCCTGCCGGGCGCGATTCGATCTGCAGGAGTGCCGCTGGTCGGTGCCCACCGGGACGGCGGCCCATGCCCAGCTGGCGCCCCTCGCGCAGACCTCGGGCGACGTCCAGCTCGACTGCCTGCTGCCGCTCGACGGGTCCCCACGCGCCGCCGACGCCTGTCGCGTGATCGCGCTCGGCCGCTAGATCCAGGACGCGGCGTGGGCCGCCGCGCGGGGCGTCAGGCCGAATCGGGCTTGCGCCGCTCGAAGGCCATGCGCCGCAGCATCGGACTGGTGGCCTCCTTCGGGATCTCGTCCAGGGGCTCGCGGATCATCGCGGGCGTGACGCCCACGCGCTCGGCGATGGGGCGCAGCGCCTCGAGGTCGAAGCCGTAGAGCCCGGCGGCGTTCTCTCCCAGCATGAGGCGCGTCTCGCCGGGGTCGACGTCGCCGAAGGTCAGGCGCAGGGCCTCGCGCGTGTACGGGAACGTGCCCTCGTAGTGCGGGTAGTCGCTGCCCCACAGGATGCGGTCGACGCCCACCACGTGGCGATCCTCGATCTCCTTGGGCGACGGGAAGCTCGCCCCGTACCAGCAGTTGCGCTTGGCGTAGAAGCTCGGCGGCTCGGGCAGCGTCGTGGACTTCGAGTAGTCCATCTCGCCCATCATGCCGGCCTTCATGCCCGCATGGATCATGTCCATGCGCCGCAGCGTCTCCGGCACCCACGCACAGCCCGACTCGGTCAGGATGTAGCGCAGGTTGGGGAACCGCTCGAACACGCCACCCAGGATCAGCATCTTGAAGCCGCGCTGGGTGAAGAAGCCCGTCTCCAGGATCCAGAGCGGGTCGGCGGCCGGGTAGTCGCCGTAGTCGGGCGAGCCCGCACCGGCGTGCTGGTTCATCACCAGGTCGTGGTCCTGGATGGCCGCCCACAGCCGGTCGTACTCCGGCGCGTAGAGCGGCAGGATGTGCTTCATGTCGTCGGGCGGCTGGGGCAGCAGCACGCCGCCGCGCAGGCCGTGTTCGGCGATCCACTTCACGTCTTCGATGGCGTCGTCGACGTCGTTCAGGTGGATGAGGCCGATGCCCGCGCGCCGCTCGGGCGCCTCGGCGCACCAGTCGGCCAGCCAGCGGTTGTGCGCGCGGATGCCCACGAGCCAGCGCTCGTACTGGTGGGGCTCGGGCGGGCGCGAGATGTGGAAGGCGGTGTCGTAGAACGGCGGCACCGTATTCGGGAACACGACCTCGGCGGCCACGCCGTCGGCCTCGAGGTCGGCGAAGCGCTCGGTGCTGTCCCAGTTCTTCTGCTTCTTGCCGCCGATGTGCTTGCGCGAGGGGTTCTTGTAGCTGCCGCGCCAGTCGTCGAACTCGCTCTGCCACTTGCTCGTGAGGTAGCTGCGATACGTCTCGAGGTTGGCACCCGCGTGGGTGTCGGCGGTGATCGTGACGTAGGGGGCTTCGGTCTGCGGGGCGGCGCTCACTGGGGGCTCCTCGAAGGGTTGCCCGGATGATACCGCCAGCGGCGCGGATGCTCGGCGACGTAGCGGGAGACGAACGCCGCCTGCTCGTCGGTCTCGGGCGAGCGCCCCCCATAGCCGAGCCGCTGCCGGCGCTCGCGGATCTCACCCTCGAAGCCGCCGGGCGTCGCCAGCCCCAACCGCACCAGGGCGACACCGGCCACCACGCCGGTCCGCCCGCGGCCTCCGAAGCAGTGCACGTAGACGCCGTCGCCGCGGACGAGGTGCGCATCGATGCGCTCCTCGAGGGCACCCAGGGCGTCGTCCCCCGGTACGTCGTGATCCTCGATGGGCAGGTGCAGGCGCTCGACCGAAACGCCCCGCTCGCCGGCCAGCTCGTCGAGCATCGGGCCGTAGTCCGGTGCGCCGCGGGGCCCCTCTTCCATCAGGTCCACCACGCAGCGCACCCCCGACTGAAGCAACGCCCCGAGCTGACGCTCGGCGATCTCGCGGGCGGGGTGCCCGGGGTAGGCGCCGGCCACCAGCAGGCCCGGCACCACCCACCACGCGAGCGGACCGGGCGCGGGCCCGGGGTCAGCCACGGGGGGCGGGCAGCTCGGAGACCACCCCGCAGATCGCGCCCGTCACGCGCGCCAGGTCTTCGGTGTCGATCACGTAGGGCGGCATCACGTAGACCAGCTCGCCGAAGGGGCGCACCCAGACGCCGCGATCGACGAAGCGCGGCTGCACGTCGGCCATCACCACCGGCTCGTGCAGCTCGACCACGCCGATGGCACCGAGCACGCGCACGTCGGCTACGGCCGGCATGCCGTGGCACGCCTGCAGGCCGCTTCGCAGCTCGGACTCGATGCGCGCGACACGCGGCTCCCAGGGCTCCTCGTGCAGCAGGTCGAGGCTCGCGCCCGCCACGGCCGTCGCCAGCGGGTTGGCCATGAAGGTGGGGCCGTGCATCAGCGGCCCCACGCGGCCGATGCCCTCGGCCACGCGCCCGGTGGCCAGGGTCGCGGCCAGCGTCATCATGCCGCCGCACAGCGCCTTGCCCACCGCCATCACGTCGGGCACCACGCCGGCGCGATCGCACGCGAACAGCGTGCCCGAGCGACCGAAGCCCGTGGCGATCTCGTCCGCCACCAGCAGCACGCCGTGCGCGTCGCACAGGCGCCGCGCCTGACGCAGCCACTCGGGCGCGTAGAAGCGCATGCCGCCCGCACCCTGCACGACGGGCTCGAGCACCAGGGCCGCGATCTCGTGGCCGTGCTCGTCCAGGGCCACGCGCAGGCTCGAGAGGTCGAGGTCGTCCCACTCGGCGTCGCTGCGGCAGCCGGGCGCGTCGATGAAGAGCTGCTTCGGCAGGAACCCGTCGAAGAGCTGGTGCATGCCGGTGTCGGGGTCGCACACCGACATCGCCCCGAAGGTGTCGCCATGGTAGCCGCGGCGGATGGTGACGAAGCGCTTGCGCGCCGTCTCGCCGATGCCGTGCTGGTACTGGAGCGCCATCTTGAGGGCGACCTCCATGGCCACCGAGCCGGAGTCGGCGAAGAACACGTGGTCGAGCCCGTCCGGCGTCATCTCCACCAGGCGCTGGGCAAGCTCCACCGCCGGGCGGTGCGTGAGCCCACCGAACATCACGTGCGCCAGCGCGTCGGCCTGGCGGTGGAGGGCGTCGAGCAGCTTCGGGTGGGCGTAGCCGTGGATCACCGACCACCACGAGGCCATGCCGTCGATCAGCTCGCGCCCGTCCTCCAGCACGATGCGCACGCCATGGGCGGACCGCACCGGGAACATCGGCCCCGGCGCCGTCACCGACGTGTACGGGTGCCAGACGTGCTTGCGGTCGAATGCCAGCCAGTCGTCGTTCGCCGTGGACATGGCGCTCCTGCCAGGGGCTGGCAGCATCCTACCCAGGGTGCGGGTCCGGCCCCACCGCAGCCGCCCCACCCTGCGGTAGCGTGGGCCCATGCGCGAACTCCCCGTCGCCCAGGCGCGCCGGATCGCGCTAGCCGCCCAGGGCTTCGACCGCCCGCGGCCGCGCCGGGCGGCGAACCGCGCGCAGCTCGCACGCGCGGTCGAGCGGCTCGGGCTGCTCCAGATCGACTCGGTGAACGTGCTCGAACGGGCCCACTACCTGCCCCTGTTCGCGCGGCTCGGCGCCTACGACCGCAGCCGGCTGGACGCGATCGTCTGGGGTGGCGGCGAGTTCATGGAGCACTGGGGCCACGTGGCCTCGATCCTGCCCACCGAGACCTTTCCCCTGTTCCGCCACCGGATGCAGCAGCCCCATGCGGGGCCGCGCACGCGCAAGTGGCTGCGCGGCAACCAGGCCTACCTGCGCCGCGTGCTCGACCACGTGCGCGAGTGCGGCCCGGTCACCGCGGCCGACGTGCCCGAACCGACGAAGGCCCCCAAGCGGCGCGAGCCCGGCTGGTGGAACTGGAGCTCGGCCAAGTTGGCGCTCGAATGGCACCTGCGGATCGGCAACCTGGCCGTCGTCGAACGGGGCCCCGACTTCGCAAGGCGCTTCGACCTCACCGAACGGGTGGTGCCGGCGTGCCACCTCCGTACCCACCCGACCCGGGAGGATGCCCAGCGCGAGCTGCTGCGCCGGGCGGCGCTGCGCCATGGCGTGGGAACCCTGGGAGACCTCGCCGACTACTACCGGTTGAAGATCCCCGACGCGCGACCGCGCGTTCGCGAGCTGGTGGATCGCGGTGAACTGGTGGCGGTGCGCGTCGAGGGCTCGAAGGACACCTGGTACCTGCACCCCGAGGCACGGCGCCCCCGGTCGATTCGCACGCGCGCCCTGCTCTGCCCGTTCGACCCGGTGGTGTGGCACCGCCCTCGGATCGCCTCGCTGTTCGGCTTCGACTACAAGATCGAGATCTACGTGCCGGCCGCAAACCGCCGCTACGGCTACTACGTGCTGCCCTTCCTTCTGGACGACGCCCTGGTCGCGCGCGTGGACCTCAAGGCCGACCGCGCGGCGGGCGTGCTGCGCGTCCAGGCGAGCCATGCGGAGCCGGGCGTCGATCGCACGCGCGTGGCACGAGACCTGGCGGCCGAGCTTCGCGACATGGCGGGCTGGCTCGGACTCGGAGACGTCGCCGTCGGTCGGCGGGGATCGCTGGCGCAGGCGCTACGCAAGGCCTGTGCGTAGCCGCGGCCGACCGTGGAGCGGCTAGAGATCCCACTCCACCGGGAAGCGCGGGTCGGGTTCGTAGGCGCAGAAGGTGCCGGTCTTGAGCGTCGTCTCGAGGTAGCGCGCCAGTTCGGGGTCGCCGTCGCGGATTGCGCGCAGGGCCGAGCGGATGGCGCGGGTGACGTTGATGCGCGCGCGCTCGGCGGCGGATCCCGCGCGGCGCGCGCGGCCGCCCAGGCCGAAGGCGCGCGCCAGCTCGTTCTCCAGCGCGTCGCGCTCGCCGCGCGCGGCCTCGACGCGCGCGGCGTCGCCCATGCGCTCGGCCTCGTCGAGCTCGCCCTCGAGATCCTCGACGCGCTGGCGGTAGGCGCGGCGCGCAGTCTCGTCGAGGAGCGCCCCTGCGTCTCCCGCGGCCACATCGCCCGGCGACGCGCCTTCGGCAGACACCTCGCCGCCGCTGGCGAGATCGAGTGCGTGTCGCTCGCGGCCCGGCGCGGCCAGCAGCGTCGCCACGTAGGCCAGGCCCTTGCGATCGCGCAGGCGCAGCGGCGGCCCGCCCAGCGAGATCGACCACACGTCGCCCTCGCAGCGGAAGAGACCCCGGCGCGGCGCGGCGCCCTGCGGCGTCGGGGCGGCGACCACCCGGGGCGCGGTGGAACGCTCGAGCGCGGGCAGGCGTGCGCCGGGTGTCGCGAGCCCGAGTTCTTGGGCGGCCGAGGCCGCCTCGGCGGTCAGGCGCGCCCCCTCGTCGGCGTCTCCGCGTGCCGCCTCGACGCGTGCGAGGTCGCTCGTCACGTGCGCGACCAGGGCATGGGCCCCGAGCTTGCGATCGGCCTCGCGCGCCCGGCGCAGCGAGGCCGCGGCCTCTTCGAGCCGACCGCAGGTGGCGTCCAGCAGCCCGAGGTGCCGCTCGACGGACCCGTAGCTCACGACCGACGTGCCGATCACGACGTGCTGCGACGCGAACGGCGCGATGCGCGCGGCAAGCGTCTCGGCCCGCGCGACGTCATCGAGGGCGGCCGCCATCTCAGCGAGTACGGCCATCGCCGGGAGCCAGTTGGCGTCGAACGGCAGGTCCTCGAAGTCGCGTTCGGCGAGCTCGTCGAAGATCCTCCGCGCGTCGTCGAGGCGGCCCACCTCGATCAACGCCACGGCGAGCCCGCAGCGCCAGATCGGCATGGCCGCGCCGAAGCGGGCGGACACGTCCTCCATCACCGGTAGCAGCTCGCCGGCCCGGCCCTGGTCGCGACGCACGTGGTAGAGCTGAAGCGCGAAGAACTGCGCGGCGTTCGCGGGTTCGGCATCGCCGCCGAGTTCGAGCGCTTCCTGGGCCAGCTGCTCGGCCCGCTCCAGCTCGCCCGCGAGCATCGCGCGGGTCGCGCGCAGCAGGGCGGCGTGCCACGCGAACCGCGGCACGCGCACGCCGGCACCCCGCCGCTCGTAGACGCCCTGCTCGCGCGAGAACGCCGCCATGTCGCCCTGCTCGAGCAGGTCGAACAGCTGCCAGGCGCGACCCTCGAGTTCCATCTCGTGGACGCCGGCGCTCTGCGCCAGGGCGACCAGCTCGCGCGCGAGACCCAGGCGCTCGTCGGTGGTGCCCGGCCGCCACAGCGTGAAGTGTCGCGCGTAGAGCGCGGCAGTCAGCGAGATGGGGTCTCCGAGGGCGCGCGCCATGGCGAGCGCGTCGAGGGAGAGCGCCTCTCTCCGCTCGACCGACCCGGGTGCGAAGTAGATGGCGACCGCCAGGCGCGAGAGCAGCTGCGCGCGGGCCGGGCTCGGCTCGGGCCCTAGCGCCCGCAGCGCGCGCTCGAGCAGATCGATCTGCTCGGTGTCGACGAGCCCGGTCTCGGCGCGGACCGCCGCAAAGCCCAGGGCCGCGGCGGCCTCGAGCTGCACCTCGCCCAGGCTCTCGGCGGCGTGCGCGGCTTCGGAGAACTCGCGACGCGCGCGCTCCGAGTCGCTGCCCGTGCGCCACACCGCCTCCCCGAGGCCCAGCTTGACGCGGCAGTAGGCCTCGGGGTCGCCGCCCGCGAGCTCGAGCGCGCGGATCGCCTGCTCGTAGTGCGCACAGGCCTGCTCCGGAGCCAGCAGCGCGACCGCACGCTCGGCCGCTGCGATGAAGAAGTCCACCGCCTTGCGCGCACCCTCCGGCGTGGCCGACTGCAGGTGGTGGCCGGCGATCTCGCCGTGGGGGGGATCGGCGGCGCCGCCGCGCTGCGCCTCGAGCTCGCGCGCCACCCGGGCATGCAGCTCTGCACGCCGCGCTCGCGACAGGTCGCCGTAGAGCGTGTCGCGCACCAGGCCGTGACCGAACCGGAAGCTCCCGGCCCGCTGCTCGTCCTCTTCGAGCAGCGCGAAGCCCGCGTCGAGGGCATCGAGCACCTGCGTGCGGGGCGCGTCCAGCACGGCCTCGAGCAGCTCGAGGCCGAAGCGCTCGCCGATCACCGACGCCACCTCGAGGGCCTCGCGCGCCTGCGGCGGAAGCGGCTCCAGGCGCCGGCGGATCACGTGGCGCGTCTCGTCGGGAAGCCGCACCTCGAGTCCATCGCGGCCCACGAGCCGCAGCACCTCGCCCACGAAGAACGGGTTGCCACCGCTCGCGCGGGCGATCTGCTCGGCCAGGCCCTGGGAAACGTCGGAGGAGGTCTCGAGCGCGATGCAGCGCCGCACCTCTTCGGGATCGAGTCCGCGCAGCGGCAGCCGCTCGCTCACCCGCGCGAGACCCGCCAGCGCCCGGGCCGCCGCGTCGTCGTCGCGAAGCGCCTCCTCGCGGTACGTGCCGATCATGAGGATGGGGTGGTCGGGGATGGCCCGGGCGACGAACTCGAGCATCCGAAGCGACGAGGCGTCCGCCCAGTGCAGGTCGTCGAGCACGAAGACCGCGGGCTGCTTCTCGGACAGCCGGGTCAGGAAGGTGGCGACGCCGTCGAACAGCAGCAGCCGCGCCGCGTCGGGCTCGCTCGTGGGCGGAGCGGGATCCGCGCCGGGCAGACCGGGCACCAGGGTGGCGATGCGGCGGGCGGGCTCTCGCAGCAGCCCTTCGAGCTCATCCGGCTCGGTCTCCTCCACGCACCCGCGCAGCACCTGCACCCACGGCCAGTAGGTGGGCGCCGCCTCCCCCTCGATGCAGCGGCCCCAATGCACGCGCAGCCCCTGCTCGCGGGCGATGCGCGCCGCCTCTTCGGCGGTGCGCGTCTTGCCGATGCCCGGCTCTCCGGTGAGCAGCACCAGGCGACCACGGCCCTGCTGGGCGCTGGCGAGCGCCGCCCGCAGCGCGGCGAGCTCGGCCTCGCGCCCCACGAAGGGCCTGGCCCACGACACCTTCGCCTCGCTCAATCGACCTCCCGCACCCGGTTCGAGCGCTCCCCACGCCAGTCTCGGGCACTTGGCCGGCCGTGTGGCATGGCGCTCAGTTGCCGAAGTCCCAGGACTCTCCGGCTGCGTACTGCTTGAGCACGTTCTTCGCGATCAGGATCTTGTGCACCTCGTCGGGCCCGTCGGCCAGCCGCAGCGTCCGCGCACCCTGGTACATCCCGGCCAGCGGCAGGTCGCCCGAGACGCCCGCCGCGCCCCAGACCTGGATCGCGCGATCCACCACCCGGTGATAGGCCTCGGGCACGAAGATCTTGATCGCGGAGATCTCCGTGCGCGCATCGAGGCCACTGTCCATCCGTTCGGCACAGTGGATCGTCATGAGCCGCGCCGCCTGGATGTCGATGTACGAGTCGGCGATGAAGCCCTGCACGAACTGCTTGGTGTGCAGCAGGCCCCCGTGCACCTCGCGCGTGGCCGCGCGCTCGACCATCAGGTCGAAGGCCCGCCACATCTGGCCCACCGAGTTCATGCAGTGGTAGACGCGACCCGCCCCCAGGCGATCCTGGGCCGCCTGATGGCCGGAGCCCGTGCGGCCCAGCTGATTGGCCAGCGGCACCCGCACGTCGTCGTACAGGATCTCGCAGTGGTCGCTGTCGCGGCCCCAGACCTCCACGCCTCGAATCACGTTCACCCCGGGCGTGTCGGTGGGGACGATGATCTGCGTCATCTTCCCGTTCGCCTCGGCCGGCCCGTCGGGGTCGTCGGTCCGGCACATCACGATCAGGAAGTCGGCGGCCTTGCCGTTCGACGTGAACCACTTGTGGCCGTTGATCACCCACGAGTCGCCGTCCTTGCGCGCGGTGGTCTTGATCGAACGCGGGTCCGACCCGGCGTTGTCGGGCTCGGTCATCGAGAAGCCCGACTGCATCTTCCCCTCGGTGAGCGGCACCAGCCACTTCTGCTTCTGCTCCTCGGTGCCGTACTTGAGCAGGATCTTCTGGTTGCCCGAGTTCGGCGCCACCACCCCGAAGAGCGACGCGGCCCCCACGCAGTAGGCCAGCACCTCGTTCATGTAGGCGTGCTCGAGAAAGGACAGGTCCGAGCCGCCGTACTCCTCGGGCAGGTGCGGTGCCCAGAGGCCCGCCTGCTTCACCTTGGTCTGGATGTCGTGGCGCAGGGTTCGCGCCGCCTGGCGATCCTCCTCGGCCACCTTGCCGTCCCGGCGCCAGGCCCACAGGCGGTTCTCGTTGGGGAGCACCTCGTTGTTGAGGATCCGGGCCGTCTGCATGCGGATCTCGTTGATCCGGTCGGACACGTTCGGAATGGGCTGGACGTTCATGGGCATGGTGGCCTCTCCTCTCCGCCAGCATCCATCGTACCGCGCCGAGCCGGTACACTGCCGCCATGACGGCAGGCCTCTCGATCCAGCTCTATACCCTGCGCAAAGAGGCTCGTGACGGGCTCGCGCCCGTTCTCGAGCGTCTGGCGCAGATCGGCTACGCGGGCGTCGAGCCCGCGGGCTTCCACGATCTCGGCCCGGAGGCGTTCGCACGACACGCCTCGGACCTGGGGCTCCAGGTGTCGGGCTCCCACGTGCCGCTCTCGCCACCGGACGAGGTGGAGGCACTGCTCGACGCACAGCAGGCCGCGGGCGCGCGCGACCTGGTCGTGGCCTACCTGCCCGCGGAGCGCTTCGCGACCGACGACGAGGTGGCGCGTACGGCCGACGCCCTGAACGCCATGGCCGAGCGCGTCCACGCTCGGGGTCTGCGACTCGGCTACCACAACCACCACTGGGAGTTCGCAACCCGCCTGGGCGGCGAGACCGCGCATGCAGCGCTCTTCGCGCGGCTCGACCCCGAGGTATTCGCCGAGATCGACACCTACTGGGCAAAGGTCGGCGGCGTCGACCCCGCGCAGGTGGTCGCCGACCTCGGCCCCCGCGCGCGTCTGCTGCACCTGAAGGACGGGCCCGCCGACGACCCGGCTTCGCCGATGACCGCCGTCGGCGACGGGGTCGTCGACGTGGCGGCGATCGCGGCAGCCAGCGCTGCGGACTGGCACGTGGTCGAACTCGACCGCTGCGCCACCGACATGTTCGAAGCCGTCGCGCGCAGCCACGCCTACCTGACCGGCGCGGGCTTCGCAGCCGGGCGCGACCCCTCATGAGTGCCCGCCTGGGCCGGGTCGGCATCATCGGCTGCGGCAACATCGCAGAGGCCTACGCCAAGAAGCTCACCGCACTGCCCGACGTCGAGCTGGCGGCCTGCGCCGACCTGCTGCCCGAACGCGCCGAGGCCCTGGCCAAGGCCCACGGCATCCCCAGGGCACTCCCCGTCGATGCCCTGCTGGCCGACCCGGCGATCGACGTCGTGGTGAACCTCACGGTGCCCCTCGCCCACACGGCCACCAGCCGCGCAGCCATCGACGCCGGCAAGCACGTCTACTCGGAGAAGCCCCTCGGCATCGACCTCGGGGAGGGCCGCGCGTTGGCCGAAGCGGCAACGGCGGCCGGGGTTCGCCTGGGCTGCGCGCCGGACACGTTCCTCGGCGCGGGGCTGCAGACCTGCCGCAAGCTGATCGACGACGGCGCCATCGGCGAACCGGTCGCCGCGGTGGGGTTCATGCACTCGCCGGGCCCGGAAGGCTGGCACCCGGGCCCCGAGATCTTCTACCAGCGCGGCGCGGGCCCGATGTTCGACATGGGGCCCTACTACCTGACCGCGTTGGTGACCCTGCTGGGGCCCGCTCGCCGCGTCACCGCATCCGCGCGAAGGACCCACGACGAGCGCACCATCGGCGCCGAGGCTCGCCGCGGCGAGCGCATCCCCGTGGAGGTGCCCACGCACGTGGCGAGCGTCATCGATTTCGCAGCGGGGCCCGTGGCCACCCTGGTCACCAGCTTCGACGTCCAGGGCAGCCGCCACCGGCGCATCGAGATCCAGGGCACCGAGGGCACGTTGGCCGTGCCCGACCCCAACACCTTCGGCGGGCGCGTGCAGCTCTTTCGCCGGGGCGAGCGCAGCTTCGAGGACGTCCCGCTCACGCACGCGAACGCCGAGCAGGCCCGCGGGCTGGGGCTATTGGACCTGATGCTCGCCGAACGGCACGGGCGGCCCCATCGGGCCAGCGGCGACCTCGCGCTTCACGTACTCGAACTCATGGAGTCGTCGATCCGGTCCTCCGAGACGGGCGCGCACGTGACGCTCGACTCGTCGTGCGCGCGTCCCGCGCCGATCCCGGCGGGCCTGGCAGACGACGACTTCGGCGACGAAGGGACGGGCTGACATGGCCCCGCGCGATGAAGGGACGGCCTGACATGACCCTGCGGTACGGCATCGTCGGAGGCGGATTCATCACCGGCTTCCAGCTTCGCGCGCTCGAGTCGGTGCGCGGCGTCTCGGTGGACGGCCTGGTCTCGCGCACGCCCCCCGAGGCCCACGCGCGCTACGTGCGCGAACACGGGCTCGGCGAGGGGCGCATCTACCCGAGCATCGAGGCCATGGCGGCCGAGGTGGACGTGGTCTGCTTCTTCGGCCCGAACTTCACGCGCGTATCGGCCCTCGAAGAGGTGGCCCGCGCGGTAGAGGCCGGGGCCGAGCTGCGCGGCCTCGTCTGCGAGAAGCCGCTGGCGCGAAACGTCGCCGAGGCCCGGCAGGTGCTCGAGCTGGCCGATCGGATCGGCGTGCCGACGGCGTACTTCGAGAACCAGATCCACATGAAGTCGGTCACGGCCGCGCTGGCCCAGCTCGAAGGCGTGATCGGCGCCATGGGCCCGCTGGTGCTGGCCCGCGCGGGCGAAGAGCACGCGGGCCCGCACAACGCCTGGTTCTGGGACCCGACCCAACAGGGCGGCGGCGTGCTCTCCGACATGGGCTGCCATTCGATCGCGCTCTCGTGGTTCGCCCTCACGCCACCGGGCAAGCCGCCGAACTGGCTGGTGCCCGAGTCGGTGCAGGCCGACGTGGGGCTTCTCAAGTGGGGACAGCCCCGCCACCGCGACGCGCTGCTCGAGCGCCACGGCGTCGACTACGCCAAGACCCCGGCCGAGGACTTCGCCACCGGCATGGTGACCTACCGCGATCCCGAGACCGGGCTGCGGTCGAAGGGCCAGTTCACCGTCTCATGGATGTACGACAAGCAGGGCCTGCGCCTGCTGCTCGACGGCCTGGGGCCGGGCTACGCGCTCGAGGCGAACAGCCTGCGCTCCCCCCTCGAGGTCTTCATCGGGGACGAGGCCGCCGCGGGCGTGGCCGACGCGGAGACCGCGCTGGAGAAGTCCACCGCCAGCCAGGGGCTGCTGGCCGTCCAGCCGAACGAGCCCGACCTGTATGGCTACGTGGACGAGAACCAGGATGCGGTGCGCGCCTTCACGAGCGGGACACCGCCGCTCCTCGACTGGAACTACGGCTTCGAGATCGTGCGGCTCACCATGGCCGCGTACCTCTCGGCGGAGCGCGGCCGTCGCGTCGACCTCCTCGACCCCGACACCGCGCGCGAGCTCGAAACCTACGTGCCCCTCATCCAGCAGGGACGCGGAGGCGAGCAGCTGCGGTAGGGCGCGCCCTGTCCGAAGGGCGACGGGATCGCGCTCGCTAGCGAGCGACCCCGTCTTCGGTGAATCGCCGGTTGCCACAGTCGAGCGCCACGCCGAGGGCCCGGACCCGCTCGGCCAGCCCCGCCGTGCCTCGGCCGCGGACGACCTGCGCCGAGCCCACCCCGGGCCGCCGGTCACCGAGCAGACGACCGGCGCGATCGAGCCGGTCGCACGCGGCACGGTAGTGCCCCCCCGCGAGCCGCAGACCCGCGCGGCCCAGCGCGTTTCGGGTCCAACGCAACGGCGCTTCCCGGCCCTTGAGGTCTCCGGCCGCCAGCGCCTCGTCGAACGCCGTCACCAGACGAGCCGCGCGCTCGTGGAAGACCCCCTCGCGCGCCGCAAGCGCGTCCCGCACCGCAAAGTAGGCGGGCTTGGGCTCGAGCGACCCATCGAACAGCAGCGGCTCCTGGGGCGCCGCCAGGTCGAAGGGCGGAAACGAGTCGAGCCAGGTTCGCGAGTCGTCGATGCCCCAGGTCGTGACGGCCGTGCACGCGGCCACGGCCATGCAGGCCCCCACGATCTCACCGTAGAAGTCGGCCTGCGCCGCAAGCGGATCGGGCTCGCCCAGGAACCACTTGAGGGAGACGTCGAGCTCGGTCAGCTCGATCGCCACCCCGATACCGGCCAGCGTGCGCAGGAAGCCCTCGAACTGCGCGCGCGTGGGGAGCGGGCCGATGGCCGGCAGCCCGAAGTGCGCCTGCACGCCGACTCCGTGGACCGGAACGCCTCGATCGAGCAGCCGCTGGACCAGGTCGACGAAGCCCCGGGCCTTCTGGCCCAGGGGCGATGCCAGGTCGTAGTCGAAGAAGAACTCGTTCAGGACGAGCTGCGCATCGGGATCGAGCTCGTGCACGCGGCGGAAGGCTTCGTCGAGATAGGCCTCGCCGAGCGTGCGACCGAATAGGGTCTGCCGGTCGAGCTCCCCGGTGAAGGTGTCGAGCGGCTCGTTCACGACGTCCCAGACCGACACGGCCTCGCGATAGCGTGGGACCACCGTCGAGAGATGCTCCTCGATCAGCTGCCGCAGCTTCGACGCAGGATCCGGCGAGGCCTCGACCACGGCCTCGAGATCCGCGGGGAGCTGGTCGCGCCAGAGCAGGGTGTGGCCCCGCAAGCGAAGATCGTTCGCCACGGCGAAGTCGGCGATCGCGTCGCTCCTCTCGAAGTCGTAGCGGCCGACGGCCGGCGCGAGCGATCCCCACTTCATCGCGTTCTCGGCGGTGATGCCGTTGAAGTCGCGCGGAATCGTGGCGCGCTCGGCGGGGAGCTCCGGGTTCGAGATCGCGGCACCGACGAAGGCGCCCGCCTGTCGGGCGGCCTCGGCGAGGGCGCACTCGGAGGCGGGCTCGGCGCAGTCTTCCGGCACCAGGGCTTCCGCGCGCCCGGCCAGCGGGAGCAGCAGCAGAAGACCCCGTGCCAGGCCTCGCCGCACGGGCCGAGGAGTACAGAACCGCATGAAGAGCCTCCGCGACGCGCCTGCCCGCCCTTCCGGACGGGGCGCATCGCGCCCGATCCGGAGAGACCACGGTACCACGCGCTACGCGAGCTCCTGCGTCGCCCGCCAGGCCTCGTCGATGGCCGCGTCGAGGTAGGCCTGGGCCGCGGCGTCGGAGTTGGCGATGGCGATGGGGCCGAAGCGGCGGCGCGCGATTTCGTTGGGCGCCTCGCCGGGCGCGCACTCGGGATCGAAGAGCGGGTTCGGCGTGTACGCGTAGCCGTGGGGCCAGCGGTTCACCGTGAGGGCGGCGATGTCCTCGGCCGGGTCGAAGCCGTGCTCGCCGAGCATGCCCGTGAGCTGACGGCGCGTGGCCCGCTCGATCTCCTCGAAGGGTGTGGCCAGCAGCTCGTAGCGGCCCGCCCGGAACTGGTCGCGCGGCGCGAGACCCGGCCGGCCCGGGATGCGCTGAAGGGCCAGCACCAGCGGCTCGTCGGGCGTACGCCCGTGGGCGTAGCCCCCGAGGCTGACCGGAAAGTCGGGATACACGATCTGGTGCCAGGCACCCGGACAGTAGGCGTTGCCGAGGCCGGCGCGCTGGACCGCGTGCCACTGGCGAAGCACGACGGTCGAGTACACGAGCGGCGACTTCACCTGGCTGGCCAGTGCCTCGCGCTGCGCATCCGGCAGCTCGGGGCAGAGGTGCGGGATCACCGCATGCCAGCAGGCGAGTACGCAGCGCTTCGCACGCACGCGATGGGCAGCGCCATCGCGCACGTAGTGAAGGACCACACCGTCGCCCTCGGGTCGGACCCGCACCACGGTACTCGCCAGACGGATGCGCACCGGCTCGCCCTCGCGGTCGAGCTGCGCATAGTCGAAGGGAGCGAGCACGATGTCATCCATGGTGCTGCCGGGTGCCGCGCCGGGCACGAGCTGCCGCACCAGGAGCCGCGCCACCGACGCGTTGCCGTCGGGGAAGTGGTGGATGTACGGCTCGACCAGCCGCGTCGCGAGCCAACGCGCCGGCTTCTCGATCATGCCGAGACCGGTGCTCCCCAGGCCGGGCAGGCCCATGGCGAGCGCTTCGAGCGCGGGCACCGCGTCGGTGCCGATGCCCATGTAGAAGCTCGTCGCCGGACGCAACAGGTCGAGCACCTCCTGGCTCGTGATGCCCACGACGTCGGTGAGGAAGGTCTCGTAGCTGATCTTCTCGAGGCGTCCGGGCTCGCGCCAGATCGGCTCGGGCATCTGGTCGTCACGCGACGTCACCAGGCGCAGCAGCTGCGCGCGGGCGTCTTCGGAGAGCGGCATCTGCGCGATGCTCTCCGCGAGCGTCGACGGCCCCGGGCCCGTGGGCAGGAAGAACTCGCCGCGCAGCAGCGGCGAGGGCACCAACCGATCGACGCCGTGGTGCTCGCGATCGAAGAAGACCTGCGGGCCGAGACCGTTGCGCCGGTAGAAGTCGTGATCGTAGGCGGTGTCGAACCGGTCGAGATCGACGGCCAGCGCATCGAGCAGGCGGCGCGCCACGTCGCTGTAGGCGGAAGGTCGCTCCAGGCTCTGGCTCCCGCCGTGCCCGAGCACCGTGCGACCATCCACCCGGAACTCGTTGCGCTTGGCGTGGCCCCCGAAGTCGTCGTGGTTGTCGAGCACGAGCACGCGCGCATCGGGGTCGGCCTCGCGCGCAAACCACGCCGCCGCGAGCCCGCTGATCCCGGCGCCCACGACCACCAGGTCGTAGGGCGCGTCGCTCTGTTCGCGGACGGGTCCGAAGTCGCGGCGCCCGGCGCGGGCGAGCTCGTGCGCCGTCTCGAAGCTGCCGGGGTGGGCGCCCCGCAGGCCGCTGCGCAGCGGCGGGTACGGGCCACCCGTGGTCCTGCTCCCGGACGCAGCGTGCGAAGCCCGGTCCGCGGCGTGCGAAACGCCCCCCAACGCCACCGTCGCCAGGGTGGCGCCCGTGCCGTGGACGAAGTCGCGCCTCGTGATCGGCCGGTCCAGGCCGAGATCGCGATCGCCGGGTTCGCGCTTCGCCACGGCCCCAGGGTGGCAGAGGCTCGGCGTGGTTGCGAGGATTCGGCGGCCTTGGCCGAGACCGCTCGACCCGACGCGCCCGGCCACCCGTCGTGGCTGCTCTTCGGCGCCCTGCTCGTGCTGCTGGGCGCATGCCTCGTGGCGCAGTTCCACCCGTTCGTGCTGCCGAACAACGACTACAAGTCGTTCGAGGCGGTCGCACGCGATCTGGTCTCGGGGGAGCTTCCGGCGGGCTTCAAGCGCATGCCGGTGTTCCCGGCGATCTTCGGGGGACTGTCGCTCGCCCTGCCCGGCCGCCACGCGATGTTGAACGCGGCCCTGCTGGTGAACCTGGCCTTCTCCCTCGCCACGCTGGTGCTGGTGTTCGTCCTGGCCCGCCGCTGCTTCGAGGGCGGGCGCGGCGCCCTGCTCGCCCCGCTGCTCCTCGCCACCAGCGTGCAGTTCCACCTGATGGGCCTCCAACCGCTGGTCGAGCCGAGCCTCACGTTCTTCGTGGTGCTCAGCATCGTGCTGCTCGAACGCGGCTCGCCCTGGCAATACGCCGCGGCGTTCTGCGTGGCGCTGTCGCGCTACGAGGCCGGTCTGATCGTGCCGGTCCTGTTCGCGGCCAACGTGCTCTTCGAGCGCCGCGTGCTCCGTCATCTCGTCCTGGCGGCCGCTGCCTGCAGCGGCGTCGTGCTGTGGACCGTGGCCTCCCGGCTGCTGGGCGAAGGTGCAGGCGGCAGCTTCTACCTGGAGCTCATGGAGGGGATGGGCTGGCAGCCCTCCTGGGGGTTCGTCGAGCGCGCCATCAAGGAGCCGTTTCGCGGCTGGTACGTGCGCAGCCGCCTCATGATCGTGCCCTTCGCACTGGCCGTGGGCGTGCCGGGCCTGCTGGGCACGATCGCCCTGTGGCGCCGCGTACCGCGCACCACCCTCGCACTGGTGGCCTACTGGGTACTCGGCGTCGGCATCGTCGTCGCGTTCGGCATCAACAAGGCGCGCTACGTGACCCACACCCAGTGGATCCCGCTCTTCTTCTGGGCGGCGGGTATCTCGGTGCTGATGCGGATCGTCGCGCAGCGCCTGAGCCGCGCGCCCGCGTGGGCCGGCTGGGCGCTCGCGGCGGGCTTCGCTGCGATCGTCACACGGACGGCCGCCCGGCTGGCCTGGGCGATCGCAGACGAGCCAGGCGCCGTGGCGCCCGCGGCCGACCTGGCGCTCTTGTGGGGCGTGATGGCCCTTTGTGCGGGCATGCTGCTCTGGATGCCAGGCCCCGGCACGCGGGCCGCCCGGGCCGCAGCCGCGATGGGCGTGCTCGCCCTCGCCACGCCGTTGCTGGGTGGGGGACTCGTCGCCAAGACCAAGGGCCTCTACAAGGTCTACTGGGCGAACCAGTCCGCCGCGGTGCTCGCACCGTGGCTCGCCGAGCACCTGGGAGACGATCGCGCGGTGGTGCTCGCCGGGACGCACATCGACCACCTGGTGGGCATCGGCTCGCCCCAGCTGATCCCGTTCGCGGCGTTCGAGGTGGAGGGGGCCGATGCCTTCGCCGAGGCCATGCGCGCCCAGGGCGTGCGCTACGCGATCTACACCTACCGCCGCGAGCCCGACGACCCGAGCGAGGCCTTCTACTGGAAGCTCCACCACATGCACCTGGCCGAGCTCTTCAAGACGGGCGAGCCGGTGCCCGGCTTCGAGCACGTGGCCACCCTGCCCCTGCCCGAGCACCTTGGACGATTGCCCGTGCAGATCTACCGTCTCGCCTCGTGGACACCTTCTCCTACCGCGAGCAGACCGCGCACTACTTCACGCGTCCACACGATCGCCCGGCTGCCGGGCCGATCGGGGGCCCCGCCGCCTGGCGAGGTGCTGATCTGGCCGACGGCGACGTCTGGCGGACGCGGCTCTCTCCCGATCAGGTAGACGAGATCGTCCGGGCGCTCGAACATGCCGAGGCCACCGGGCGTCCTGCGGCCGAGATGACCGCCGCCGACCTGCCGCTTCCCGCGCTCGCGCCCGAGATCGCGCGCTGGCGCCACGAGCTGGCCTCGGGTCGGGGCTTCCACGTCGTCTCGGGCGTGCCGGTCGATCGCTGGTCCGATGCCGAGGCCGAGCGCTTCTTCTGGTGCCTGGGCCTGCATCTCGGCGTGCCGGGGGCCCAGAACGTGGCGGGCGACCTGCTCGGGCACGTCACCGATACCGGCGACCAGGCCGACGACGCCTACGTGCGCCTGTACCGGACGCCCGCCGACATCGCCTACCACTGCGACGCGGCCGACGTCGTGGGCCTGCTCTGCCTACGCGCGGCCAAGCGCGGCGGACGCAGCCGCATCGTGAGCTCGGTCGCCGTGTACGACGCGCTGATCACGCAGCGACCCGACCTGGCCCCGCGGCTCTACGATCCCTTCCTGCTCGACGTGCGCAACGAGGATGCATCGGGCGAGATCCGCTACCTGCCGATCCCGCCCTGCCGTCACGCGGACGGTGCGCTCCGCACCTTCTACCACAGCGACTACTTCCGTTCGGTGATGCGCCACGACGATGTGCCGCGCTTCACCGACGAGGAGCAGACCCTGCTCGATCTCTACGAGGAGATCGCATCGTCTCCGGACCTCTACCTCGAAATGGACCTCGCGCCAGGCGACATCCAGTGGCTCTCGAATCACACCATCCTCCACGCGCGCACGGCGTACGAGGACCACGACGACCCGGCCCGCAAGCGGCACCTGCTGCGCCTGTGGCTGTCGCTGCCCTGAGGCGCGCGTTGCAACCGGAACGGGAACTCGTCGAGATCGAAGCCATCAAGCAGCTGAAGGCCCGCTACTTCCGGCTGATGGACACCAAGCAGTGGGATGCCTTCCGTCAGGTCTTCACGGACGACGCGGTGCTCGACGTGCGCGCCGAAACGGGCACCGAGTCGGGCCTGCTGCGCGGAGGCGACGCCATCGCCGCGGGCATCCGGCAGTCGATCGAGGCCGCGGTCACCGTGCACCACGGGCACATGCCCGAGATCCGGCTACTCGATGCCGAACGCGCCGAAGGCATCTGGGCCATGGAGGACGTGGTCGAATGGCCGAGCCCCGAGGGCGCCCCCCGGTCGGGCTTTCGCGGCTACGGCCACTACCACGAGACCTATCGCAAGGTCGAAGGCAGCTGGCGCATCGCCACCCTCGAACTCACGCGCCTGCGCCGCGACCCGCTGTAGCGGCGCGCCGCCCCGGCTACCGCACCACCTGGAAGCCCTCGGCCTGCGCGTCCCAGGTCGTGTCGGTCACGCCCCGCTCGCGCAGCTTGAACTTCTGCACACGTCCGGTGGGCGTCTGCGGCAGGGCGTCGACGAACTCGATGTAGCGCGGCACGAAGAAGTACGGCGCGTTGTCGTTCACGAAGCGGGCGAGGGTCTCCGCATCGAGCGTCGAGCCCTCGGTGCGAACCACCACCACCTTGAGCTCGGCCTCGGCTTCGAGTTCTGCCGACACCACGCCGTGCGCGGCCGCGGCCTGCACCTCGGGGTGGGCACCCACCGCGTGCTCCACCGCGAACGAGGAGATGTTGCGCCCCTTGAAGCGGATGAAGTCGGCCTTGCGGTCGACGAAGAAGAACTCGCCGTCCTCGTCCTCTCGCACCAGGTCGCCCGTGTGATACCAGAGGTTCCGGGTGGCGCGCAGCGTCGCTTCCGGGTTGCCGAAGTAGCCGTTGAAGATCAGGTGCGGCGCTTCGGGCCGCACGCAGAGCTCGCCCGGCGTCCCGGTCGGAACCGGCCGGTCCTCGTCGTCGAGCAGCGCCACCTGCATGCCCGGCTGCGGCGCGCCCAGCGAGTTGGGCTTCCACGTCTCGCCCGGGGTGCGCGCGAACAGGGTCAACACTTCGCTCTGGCCGTAGCCCTGGAAGATCGACTCGATCCCGAAGCGCTTCTTGAAGGGCTCCTCGAGGTCGGCCGGGATCGGGATCAGCGACGCCACGCGCACGGGGTTGTCGGCGTCGTCGGACCGCGCCTCGGCCTGCCAGAGGAAGATGTGCATGGCACCGAGGGTGAAGATCATCGTGGCGTCGTAGTGCCGGCAGCGATCCCAGAACTGCGCCGGTGAGAACCTCGGATCGACGGCGCACGGAATGCCGCACACCATGGCGCGGAAGACGTTCGCGACCCATGCGGCCGTGTGGTACATCGGCAGACAGCTGTAGATCGAGTCGCCCGCGCGCACGCCGGCCGTGTCCGCACCGTTCTCGGCGGCCTGGAGCAGCACGTTGTGGCTCTCCATCACGCCCTTGGAACGGCCGGTGGTGCCCGACGTCCAGATCACCGCAGCCGTGTCGCCGTAGTGCAGCCCGGTCACGTCGGGCTCGGCCCCGGGGGCCGCACCGAGTTCTTCGAGGCTCGTCTGCCGCGGGGCCACGCCGCTCGGGTCGCCGTCGCCCCGGGTCACCACCGCCTCGAAGGGGTTTCCGCCGAGCTCGCGCACGCGCTCGAGGTGCGCGGTCTCGGCCACCAGCAGGCGGGCCTGACCGTCCTCGAAGGTCTCGCGCAGCCACTGGCCCTTGTAGTCGGGATTCGTGGGCACCCAGATGGCGCCGAGCTTGTTGAGGGCCAGCGCCACCAGCACCGTGTCGGGCGTGGCGTCGAGCAGCAGCGCCACGGTGTCGCCGGCCGACACGCCGTGCCGGCGAAAGCCGTCGGCCAGGGCGTTCACGCGCTCGTTGGCGGCGCCGTAGCTGAGCGACGTTTCGTCCACGCGCAGAAAGGGCGCGTCGGGGATGGCTTCGGCCTGCTGGCGCAATACGTGGCCGAGCAGGCGCTCCTCGGTGTCTCGGAGGTCGAGTCGATTCATCGGCGCGAGCGTAGCCCGGCGCGGCCGGCGCGCCGGAGCACGGCTACCCTGGCCGCGTGAAGCTGCCCCGGCCCGAACCCCACCGCATGTCCCTGCCTCGCGCGGCCTGGTACACGGGCTTCCACTTCGCCTATGGCCTGGTCAAGTACCTGCCCACCCTCTCGGGGGACGTGGTCCGCTGGGCGGTGCTCAAGCTGTTCCTCGACCGCATGGACGGTTGGGTGGCCTTTCGGGACAACGTGTCGATCTGGTTTCCCGAAGGCATCCGCGTGGGCTCGGGCACGCTGGTGGGCGAGAACAGCTTTCTCGACGGCTTCAGCGGACTCACCATCGGCCGCAACGTGATGATCGCGCACAACGCCTCGATCATCGCCGAGGACCACGCCTTCGCGTCGCGCCGGGTGCCGATCCGCAGGCAGGGCAAGGTGCTGGGACCCATCGTGATCGAGGACGACGTCTGGATCGGCTGTGGGGCGCGGGTGCTGAAGGGCGTGACGATCGGCCGGGGCGCCATCATCGGCGCAGGCGCGGTGGTCACCCGCGACGTGGCGGCCTATGCCATCGTGAGCGGCAACCCGGCGCAGGTGGTGGGGGCCCGGCCGGACGACACCCGCGGCGACCCCACGAACGCGAACGCAGCGGCGGACGATGCAGGAGAAGGCGCGACGTGAAGGCACTCATCGAGGGCTACCGGAGCTTCCCGGGCGATCACTGCGGCAGCGTGGCCATGCGCGGCCTGCTGCACCACTACTGCGGCCTCGACCTGCCCGAAGCCGCCGTGTTCGGCCTTGGCGCCGGGCTCGCGTGCGTCCTGATCGAGAGCGAGCAGGCCGATCCCTCGCGCGTCGTATTCGGGCGTACGGCCAGCATGGAGACCGACCTCGGGCGCATGCTCGACGTCGACTACCGCGAGCAGACCGAGCCCGACGACACACGCGCCTTCGAGGTCGTGCGCGAGGAGGTCCTGGCGGGACGCCCGACCATGCTCTCGGGCGACATCCTCTACCTCGACTACCGCGAGTTCAAGGTGCACTTCCCGGGTCACCGGTTCGTGCTGCTCGGCTTCGACGACGCCACGCGCAAGGTCTGGATCGCCGATCGCATCCGCGAAGAGCCGGAGCTCTGCTCGTACGAAGCGCTCGCCAAGAGCCGCAACCCGCCCGAGGGCATGTCGACCCTGAACCTGTGGGGGCGCTTCCACGGGACCGAGGTCGGCCGGCCCCTCGCCGAGGCCGCGCGGCGGGCGATCTGCACCTGCGCCGATGCGATGCTGGCCGACGACGGGGACGGCGGCATGCCGATCCCCGACGGCCGCGTGACGGCGGGCGTGCGGGGCATCCGGCGCCTGGCCGAGATCCTTCCGCAGTGGGCCGACCGGCCCGATGCCGCATGGCTCGCCAGCTACAACGCCCGCTGCATCGAGAAGTTCGGCAACGGCGGTGGCAACTTCCGGCGCCTGTACGCGGGCTTCCTCGGCTGGGCGTCCGAGACCACACCGCAGCACGTGCCGGCGGATGCGGCCGCATCCGCGCTCGCCGCAGCCGACCGTTGGACCGCCGCCGCCGAGGCGCTTGCCGGCTTCACCGACGCGTCGCCCGACCCGAGCTGCTTCGGAGTGGCCGCCGAGCACGTCACCGCGGCCGCGGATCTGGAGGCGTCGCTGTTCGAGCGGCTACGCGACGCCGCTGGCTGAGGGCTCTGCCGGGTCGAGCCGGATGCGCACCGCGGCGATCTCCTGGGCGAGGTGGCGCACCTGTTCGTCGCGAAGACCCTGGGCGCGGTCGTACCGGATGCCGAAGACCCGGTCCATGCCGGGGACGCGCCGCACCGTCTGCTCCACGAGCCGGCGAAAGTCGTCGCCGTACGGGTCGACGCAGTGTGCGCGGCCGCGACGCGCCCGCCCGCGGAGCCGCACCTCGACCGGCCCCTCCTCGCGAAAGTTCCTCCACCACTGCTTGCCCCGGGCCTCGGACACCATCACCACCAACGCATCGGACCCTTCGGACTGGTAACCCACGGGAAAGCGGAACGTGCGGCCGCTCTTGCGACCCGTCACGGTCAGGACGACGAGGGCCCACGAGAACAGCACGTGGGCCGGCGACTGCAACACGGCGACCAGCAGCGGATTCAAACGGCTGAAGAGCCGGTCTGCGGACACTACGGCTGCTGCTTGCGTGCAGCGTCCAGCAGCTCTCGCGTGGTGAGGATGCGGCCGTCGCGCTTGAGCTCGCCCGTCGCGTGGACGGGGCGCAGCACGTCGTCGAGGTAGCCCGGGCCGTCGGCCGTCGGCACGAACCAGCCGGTGGGACACATGGTGAGGATCTCGACGAACGAGAACCCGAGGCCCTGCTGCTGGGCGGTGAGTGCGCGCTTGATCATCGCCTTCGTCTGCACGACGCCATGGGCGTCGTGCACCGTTCCTCGCGCGGCGTAGGCCGTGCCCCCGAGCGGCGCCAGCAGGTCGCCGATCAGGATCGGGTGGCCGTGCGTCGCGGCTTCGCGCCCCTCCAGCGTGTTCTTGGTTCGCTGTCCGATGACGGTGGTTGAGGTCATGTGCCCCCCGGTCTCGCCGAAGACGCCGTTGTTGAGCAGCACACAGGTCACGTTCTCGCCCCGCGCCGCCGTGTGGATCACCTCCTGGAGGCCTTCGTTGACCATGTCGCCGTCGCCCTGCAGCGTGACCACGAGGTTCTCGGGCTGCATGCGCTTGACCCCGGTGGCCACCGACGGCGCGCGTCCGTGGAGGGCCTGCACGAGATCGATGTCCATGGTGCTGGTGAAGGCCGTGTAGCAGCCGATCCCGATCACCCCGATGGCCCGTTGGGCGGCGCCGAGCTCCTCGATGGCTTCGAGCAGCACGCGAATCGCCACGGGCTCACCGCAGCCGGGGCAGAGGTCGTGATCCTCGTGCAGCAGCAGCGCGGGACGCATGCGACCGACGCGTCGCGCCCCCTCGACGGGGCGCACGTCCGTCGGCAGCGCGTCGGAGGGTCGGGATCGTTCGCTCACGTTGGCCCCGGCGCGTCGAGCGCCTGCGCAATTCGCGACCTCACCGATGCGGGTTCGAAGATGTCCCCCAGACCGAAGCCGGCCTCGTCCGACGAGATGCCGCCGATGGCCGTGACCGGCACCGTCCCGAGTACGGCCAGGCGCACGTCGTCGATCATCTGTCCCCCATTCTGCTCGAGCACCGCGACGCGCCGGGCACCGGCGCAGGCTTCGGCCAGGACCTCGGAAGGAAACGGCCAGAGCGTGATCGGACGCACCAGCCCCACGGCGACGCCCTCGGCCCGCAGCGCGCGCACCGCATGCCGGGCAAAGCGCGCCAGCGAGCCGAAGGCGACGACCACCAGCTCGGCGTCGTCGGTCGCCACGCATTCGGCGAGCGGCTCGGCCGCCGCCATCGCCTCGTGCTTGGCCTGCAGGCGCTGCCAGAACGCCTGGGGGTCGATCCCCTTCGCGCCCTTTTCCATGCCGATGGAGTTCACGTTGCGCGAGCGGCCACTGCCGCCGAGGCTGCCGTCGACCGCCCAGTTCTTGGCCGGAAGCGAAGGGAATGGGCTCGGCACCACCTCGATTGCCTCGGCCGTGTGCGCCAGCAGGAAGTCGCCGTAGATCGTCACGGGGTTGCGCCAGCGATCGGCCCGATCGAAGGCCTGCTGCACCAGTTCGCTGGCCTCCTGGAGATCGACCGGCGCGTACACCAGATGGCGATAGTCGCCGTGGCCGCCTCCGCGCGTGGCCTGGTGGTAGTCGTACTGACCGCGGGCCATGTGGAACACCACCAGCGGCAGCTCGGCGCGGGTGATCTCCGAGAGCGACTCCTGCATCAACGACAGGCCCTGGCCGGTCGAGCCGGTCGCCGCCCGGGCGCCGGTGGCAAGCGCTCCCCAGGCCATGCCCACCGCTTCGAGTTCGCTCTCCGCGTTGATGCAGACACCGCCGCGCTCCGGAAGCTTGCGCGCGAAGTGCTCGAGCACCTCCGTGAAGGGGGTCATCGGATAGCCCGCGAAGAACCGACACCCGGCCGCGAGCGCAGCCTCGGCGAGCACCTCGGAGCCTTCCATCAACACGCGCGTCACGACGGGGCTCCGGCCTCGGCGTGGCGCAAGGGCGCGTCGTACTGCCAAACCTCGAAGCAGAAGTCCGGACACACCAGCAGGCAGGCGCCGCACCCTGTGCAGCCCGGGAGCAGCTCGGGGTACGGCATGCCGATGCCGTTGTGTGCCTCGGACATCCGCAGCACCGCAGGCGGGCAGGCCGGGATGCAGAGCGCGCAGCCCTTGCAGCGTTCGATCTCGATGGTGACGGTTCCGCGGGAAGTAGGTGCGTTGGGTTCGGTGGTCATGCCGCCCTCCAATCGGCGGCCGGATCGGACAGGTGGGCGAAACCGACGCGAAGCGCCCGCTCGTTGGCCTCGAGGTGCTGCGCCCGATACGCGGGCACCGACGCGCGCATCCCCGCCACGAGGCCGTCGGCCTCGACCAGGCCCGTGGCCGACGCCAGGGCACCCGCCAGCACGAGCGACGCGGCCATCGGACTGCCGGCCTCCGTGGCCTTCGCCGTGGCGGGGACGTCGACGACGCAGAAGCCGTCGAGCCCGTCGTCGCCCTCGAACAGCGAGGTGTTTCTCACCACGAGCGCGCCGGGACGAAGCTTCGACAGCATCCGGTCCGCGAACGCGTGGTGCATGGCGACGCAGGCGGCCGCTTCGGAAACGAGGGGCGGAGAGACGAGCGGCCCCTCCCCGACCACCAGCGTCGCCTCGGTGGGTCCCCCTCGCATGGTGCCGCCGTAGCTTCCGAGCAGCAGCACGTCGTGGCCCTGATGGATGCAGGCTCGCGCCAGGATCTGCGCGGCGAGCTGCACGCCCTGCCCCCCGATGCCGGTGAACAGGATCTCGCGCTCGCCCTTCACGACGGCAGACCCAGGGCGCGCAAGGCGAACTGCACCAGGTGCGCGGCATCCGCTCGGGAGGCCGGCGCTTCGTGGGCGAGCTGGCGTTGTACGAAGCCCATCGACAGGTCGTAGAGCGCCGTCGCGTCACGCGACGCAAGAGCAGCTCCAGTCTCCTCGTCCCTTCCGTCCGCCTCGGCCCGCAGCCGCTCGAGGACAGGCACGACCAGCGCGGCGAGCCGCGCCTCGCAGGCCGCGACGTCGTCGGGAAACTGCTGGGCGAGACGAGCCCGCGAGACCGCAAACGGCCGAGTGGCCGCCGCCGCTTCAGGGTCGAGGGCCTGCTCGAGGATCCCCTCCACCCAACCGCGGACCGCAGCTTCCGCGCTGTCGGCGGCGTCGATCCTGCGTGCCAGCGTGGCCTCGAGCATCGCGACGCCCTCGTCGAGGACGGCCAGGAGCAACTCGTCCTTGGAACCGAAATGGCGGTAGAAGGCCTGGTTGGAGAGCCCGGCCGCGCGCACGATCTCGCCGACCCGGGGTTCGAGCCGGCCGCTGCGGCGGATCTCTGCGAAGGCGGCACGGATCAGGCGAGAGATCTCCTGCTCGTATCCGGCCCGGCGGCCAGCGAGCGCGCGGTCCACCGCCTGGCGGCGGCGTGGCGAGGACGCCGAGGCCCGGGCAGCGCTTGCCGGAGACCCGTCCGGAATGGCATTCTCCATTTCGAGAATGATATTCCCGACTCCGTACCGCTGCAAGACGGCCTCTCCTCCCGCTCCGGATGGGGGCGATGCAAGCGCCGAGGCCCCTGGAGCCCTTGCAGCCGATCCCCGCCCCACCCGTCTGAGGCCGGGCGCGGGGCTAGCGCGACTGGATCAGCTCGATCAGCAGCGCGCGCTGGACCTGGCCGGTCGCCTGGGTGCGCGGCAGCGCGTCGACCCGCTCCATCCGCCGCGGTTGCTTGAACCGGGCGACGCGGCCTTCGCAATGGGCGCGCAGGTCCTCGAGGCTGGGCCCCTGCCCCTTGGCCACACACACCGCGCAGACGACTTCGCCCCATTCCGGGTCGGGGAGCCCCACGACGGCGACCTCGCTGAGGCCCGGGTGGTCGGCGAGCGCGCCCTCCACCTCGGCGGGTGCCACGCTCTCGCCGCCGGTGCGGATGAGCTCGTTCTTGCGACCCACGATCATGAGGTACCCGTCGTCGTCGAGCACGCCGAGGTCGCCGGTGTGGAACCAGCCGTCCCGCAACGCCCGGGCCGTGGCGTCGGGCGCATCGAAGTAGCCGTCGGTCAGGAACTCGCTGCGGACGCAGATCTCTCCGTCGTCGGCCAACCGCAGGTCGACCCCGGGCGGCGGCGGCCCGACGCTGCCCGGCTTGCGAAGCACGTCGGCGTCGGGAAGCGTCGCGGCGGAGCCCACCTCGGTCGAGCCGTAGTAGACCCGGGTCGCAGTCCCGGGAAAGCGCTCCTTCAGCCGATGGATCAGATCGATGGGCACGGCGGACGTCCCCGTGTCGACCTCGCGCAGGCTGCTCGTATCGAATGCGTCGGGGTCCGTGTCGAGGATGCGGGCCCACACCGCCGGGATGCAGTAGAGCCGGTTGGCTCGGCGACGCGCCACGGCAGCGAGCAGCTGCTCGGCCGTGGCCGCGGTGACGAAGCCGATCTCGCCGCGGGTCTGCCATGCGCTCATCGCCAACGTGAACGCCGCCATGTGGAACAGGGGGAACATGCAGATGGTGCGCTCGGGCACGTCCCGGAAGACGCCCTGGAACGTCCGCAGGTGGTTCGCGCGGTGCGACAGGACGACACCCTTCGGGTTGCCCGTGCTGCCACTCGTGAAGAAGATCACGTGAGGGTCCCGCTCGGAAAGGGCCGGCGGATCGAGGGCCCGATCGGATTCGGAACGCATCAGGTCGGCCAGATCCGGCGCGCTCGCCTCGCCGCCGGCGAGGCGCAGCGCCTCCTGGATCCCCGCCTGCTCGGCCACCTCGCACACCCGGTCGGCGCGCGGAGCGTCGGCGACGAGCAGGCGCGCGCGGGCCAACCCGGCGATCGGAGCCGCCTCGGCTGCAGACAGCCGCGCGTTGATCGGGGCAAAGACCGCCCCCAGCTTGGCCGCCGCCGCGAACAGGGGCAGCACCTCGAGGCCCGTGTCACACCAGGCCACGATGCGGTCGCCGGCGCCGACCCCACGCCGACCGAGCGCGCGGGCCATCTGGTTGGCGCGCGCTTCGAGTTCGCCATGCGTGATCACCGCTTCGCCGAGCGAAGCGGCCGGGGCCTCGGGCACGACCTCCGCGTTGCGCCGGAACAACTCGCCGATCAACATGGCCATTGCGGCCAGCCTACCCGCAGCCGCCACGCGCTGGAAGGTCCTTCATGAACGCTCCCCCCTTGCACGTCCTCACGCACCTGCCGGAGCAGATCCTCGGCCGCGTGCTCGAGGCCTACCCGAACGTCACGCTCGAGCGGGTTCCCGAGGAAGGCCCGGTACCGGACGGCGTGCGCGGGGACGTGCTGCTCACCCAGGCCTGGGGCAGCCCCAACCTGGCCGACGTGCTCGCGCGCGGCGTGTCGTGGGTGCACGCCTACGGCACGGGCGTGGACGCGTTTCCGTTCGACGTACTCGAAGGCCGGCCCCTCACCTGCTCCCGAGGCGCCAGCGCCGTCCCCATCGCAGAGTGGATCCTGGCGACCCTGCTCGCCGCCGAGAAGCGCCTGCCCGACACGTGGCTCTCGGCGCCCCCGAAGCGCTGGAGTTTTCGAAGACTCGGAACCCTCGAGGGTCGCACGCTCGGGCTGGTGGGCCTGGGCGCCATCGCCCAGGCGACCGCCCGGCGCGCGCTCGCCTTCGACATGCGCGTGATCGCGCACCGGCGGCGCGACCTGCCGAGCCCGGTACCGGGCGTCGAGGTCACGACCTCCCTCGACCCGGTCCTGCGCGACGCGGATCACCTGGTGCTCGCTGCGGCGAATACAGCGGAGACGCGTCACCTGCTGTGCGAAGAGACGCTTGCGCGCGTGAAGCCGGGCGTGCACGTCGTGAACGTGGCCCGCGGCGCGCTCATCGACCAGGACGCCCTGCGGCGCGCGCTCGACGAAGAGCGCGTGGGCCTGGCGTCACTGGACGTCGCAGAGCCGGAGCCGGTCCCGGCGGGCCACTGGCTCTACACCCACCCGCGCGTGCGCCTGAGCGCACACACCTCGTGGAACGCCCCGGGAGCCATCGACCGGTTGCTGGACCCCTTTCTCGAGAACCTCGGCCGCTACCTGCGTGGCGAAGCGCTGACGTTCTCCGTAGACCTGCAACAGGGCTACTAGGCCCCGGTCCGAAGGAGACCCCGCCTTGCCTGAAGAACCCGATTTCGGCGACGTGGCCACGCGGCTGCTGTTCGAGAACGATCGCGTCCGCATCTGGCAGATGAAGCTCGCGCCGGGTGAAGAGAGCGCGCTTCACCGCCACGAACTCGATCACGTCCTGATCCAGATCGCCGGCGACCGGATCGCCGTGGTGCCCGACGAACGCAGCCAGGGTCCCTACCAGGACTACATGGAGGCCGACGTGAAGCCCGGGCAGACGGTCTTCGTCCCTCGCGGTGGCGTCGAGACCGCGCGCAACGTGGGCGCCGAGACCTACCGCGAGATCCTGGTGGAGCTGAAGGCGGCGCCGACGGTCTGAAGCCCGGGCGCTGTCGAACGATGCTTCGCACCACGCTTGCCACGGCGACGCTGGTCCTGTCCCTCGGCCTCGCCTGCGCTCGGGCACCCCTGTGCCCGACCGGTGCACCCGACGACCGCGCCACCGCAGCGCCGGCCACCTCCGTATTCGAGGCGGGCCAGCGCGGCTACCACACGTTTCGCATCCCTGCCCTGCTTCGCGCCGGCCCGGTGCTGCTGGCCTTCGCCGAAGGCCGCGTTACGGGGCCGGGCGATGCGGGCGACATCGACCTGGTGGTTCGCCGCAGCCTCGACGACGGCGCGACCTGGGAGCCGCTGCAGGTACTCGTGGACGTGGGTGCGGACAGCGCCGCGAACCCGGCGCCGGTGTTCGATCTGGTTGCGGGCCGCGTGCTGTTGCTGCATACGCGCGCGCCGGCGCGTGACTTCGAGCTGCGCGCGCGCGCGGGCCTGGGTGGCGGCGCGCGCACGGTGTGGTCGCTGGCGAGCGCGGACGGGGGCGCCACCTGGTCCCCCGCCCGCGAGATCAGCGCAGAGGCGATGGCGCCGGACTGGCTCTGGTACGCGACCGGCCCCGGTCACGGCATCCAGCTGCGCCACGGGCCCGTGCCCGGCCGGTTGCTGGTACCGGCCAACCACTCGCGGGCAGGCGGCGCGCTCTTCGGGATCCTGGGCGGCCTGGACGACGCCCTGCTGGGCGCCCACGCGCTGCTCTCGGACGACGGGGGCCAGACCTGGCGCATCGGCGCCGTGGACCGGCCCGAGACGGGGCGCGTGAACCCGAACGAGAGCACCGCCGCCGAGCTGCTCGACGGGCGCGTGTTCTTCGCCAGCCGCGACCAGCACGGTCGCGACCCGGGCAACCGCGCGGTGGCCTGGAGCACCGATGCCGGCGAGCATTATCACGCGCCCTTCGCGATCGAACCGGCGCTGGTGTCCCCGGTGGTCCAGGCCTCCCTGCTTCAGGCCGGGTCGCATGGTCGGGAACACCTGCTGATCGCGAGCCCGACCCATCCGGAGGCGCGCTGCGATCTGGGCCTGCGCGCCAGTCGCGATGGCGGCGCGACGTGGAGCGCTGCACGGGTCGTCGCGCCGGGCCCGGCCGCCTACTCCGACCTGGCGCAGCTACGCGGCGGCGACGTGGGGCTCTTGTACGAGGTGGGCGACGCCACGCTCTACGAGCGGATCGACTTCCTGCGCGTCCCGGCCGACGAGCTTCCCTGAACGCGCAGCCCGAGCGCTACCACTCGCCCGTGTTCTCCATCGACGCCCAGGGCTCCTGCGGCGGCAGGGGCTTGCCCTCCTGGAGCAGCTCGATCGAGATGCCATCGGGCGAACGCACGAAGGCCATGTGGCCGTCGCGCGGCGGGCGGTTGATGGTCACGCCCGCGTCCATGAGCTTCTGGCAGAGCGCGTAGATGTCGGGCACCGCGTACGCCAGGTGACCGAAGTTGCGTCCGCCCTCGAGCTTCTCGGGGTCCCAGTTGTGGGTGAGCTCGACCTGCGAGTCGGGGTTTCCCGATGCGCCCAGGAACACGAGGGTGAAGCGACCGGCCTCGACGTCGATACGACGCTGCTCTTCGAGCCCGAGTTTGTTGCAGTAGAAGTCGAGCGAGGCGTCGAGGTCGTTCACCCGAACCATGGTGTGCAGGTAGCGCAAGAGGATCTCCAGAGAGCGAGGAAGGAAAGAAGGAAGACCGGCCCGTCAGCCGCCGTTGCGCAGCGCGCGTTCGACGAAGGGCAGCCGATCCTGCCCGAAGAAGAGCGCGTCACCCACGAAGAGGCTCGGCGCACCGAAGACACCGCGGGCGACGGCCTCTTCGGTGGTGGCGCGCAGGGCGTCCTTCGCCGGCTGCTCGGCGGCCATGGCGAGGAGCTTCTCGCCATCGATCCCGGCCGTAGCGCACACCGCGGCGATCTCGCCGGGTTCGCCCAGGTTGCGGCCCTCGGCCCAGAACGCCGGGTAGACCGCTTCATGGAAGGCGTCGAAGACACCGGTCGCGACCGCGGCGTGGGTCGTGCGCATCAGCAGCAGCGTGTTGATCGGAAAGTTGGGGTTCGTCTGGAACGGAACACCCAGCAGGTCGATCCAGCGCCGCATGTCGGCGGCGCCGTAGTTGCGCTTGGCCTCGATGGGCTCCAGGGCCGGCGACTGGTTGCCGGTGGCCTTGAAAACGCCCCCCAACAGCATGGGGCGGTAGGCGATCTCGCAGCCGGTGCGCTCTCGCAGACCCGCGAGCTGGGTGTCGGCCAGGTAGCTGTACGGGCTGCCGTAGTCGTAGAAGAACTCCAGCCTGGCCATGGTCAGTCCTCGCCCTTGGGCCGGAAGCGCTCCTGGGCCGCGCCGACCCGCGCGGCCACCGAGATCATGTCGGCATCGGTCTCGGTGGCGTCGCCCAGGCTGGTGCGCCGGGCGTAGCCTCGAAGCTGGGTCTTGGTCATGTGCACGGCCAGCTCGGGCTTGTCGAGAATCTCGTCGACCCAGCGCGCGACCGCGGTGTCGAGGTCCTCCGGCACCACGACCTCGTGCACCAGCCCCCAGCGCTCGGCCTTCGCAGCCGGGACGTCGCGGCAGAGCAGCAGGTACTCCCGGGTCCGCGCGGCCCCGATCTCCTGCTGCAGCCGGGGCACGGCGGCCCACGAGAGCGGGATGCCCAGCTCGACCTCCGGCAGCCGGAACAGCGTGCCCTCTGCCGCGATGCGAAAGTCGCAAGAGGTGGCGAAGCACGAACCGCCGCCCACCACGTGGCCGTGCAAGCGCGCCACGGTCACGACCTCGGCGTCTTCGATGGCGCGGCAGGCGCGCCGACCCAGCCCCGACTGCCAGCGTCGCTCGCGCGGGCCCTTGGCCGGCGAGTCGGGTGACGGGCCTGCTCGCAGGTCCATGCCCGCGCTGAATGCGCGGCCACGGCCCCCGAGCACGACCACGCGCGTCTCGAAGTCCGTCTCCAGCGACCGGTACAGGTCGCCGATCTCGCGCAGCATCGTCTCGGTGATCGCATTCAGCCGCTCGGGCCGATTCAGCCACACCGAAAGCACCGGCCCTCGCCGTTGCAACTCGAGCGTCTCGTAGGACGCGGCCATGGGACCTCCTCGCTCGCGCGAGGATACCACCGGCCACGGCGCGGTCAGGGCGTGCGGGTCAGCCGGCGGTGCTGCCCGCGGCGGGAGCCGGGCGGAAGGCGTCGCGCGGGACTTGCTGTCCGTCGCCGCGCCAGGCGCGCTGGACGTCGTCGAGGGCCACGGTCAGGCAGGGAACGATCAGCAGGGTGATCACGCTCGCGAAGAGCACACCGAACGCGAGCGAGATGGCCATGGGCACCATGAAGCGCGCCGACAGACTGCTCTCCAGCATCATCGGCGACAGGCCCGCGAAGGTGGTGAGCGAGGTGAGCACGATGGCGCGCAGCCGGGCGGCCCCGGCGTCGATCACGGCCTGCTCGAGCGGGACACCGCGTGCGCGGAGCCGATTGGCGTGATCCACGAGCACCAGGCTCGCGTTCACCACCACTCCCGAGAGTGCAACGAACCCGATCACCGAGTACATGCTGAAGTCGTAGCCCATGAACACGTGCCCCCAGGCCGCGCCCACCAGACCGAAGGGGATCGCCGACATGATCACCACGGGCTGACTGTACGAACGCAGCGGCACGGCCAGGAGCGCATAGATCACGAGCAGGGCGATCACCTGGCCGCGGGTGAGCGCCGCGAGAAACTGGCGCTGCTCGGCCTGCTCTCCCTCGAAGGAGAACTTCACGCCGGCGTAGTGAGAAAGCACGTCCGGCAACACACGCTCGCGCAGGTCGGCCACGATCTCGTTCGCGTTGCCCACCGTAACGTCGACGTCTGCGGTGACGGTCACCACGCGCTCGCGGTCGACGCGCTGGATGGCGGAGAAGCCGCGGCCCAGCTCGGCCCGTGCGACGCGCGTGAAGGGCACCTCGGATCCGTCCGGGGCCCGCAGCCACATCTGCTCGACGTCGCCGAGCGAGCGCCGCCGGTCGGCGGGATAGCGGACCATCACCTCCACCTCGTCGCGGCCCCGCTGCAGCGTCTGCGCCTCTTCGCCGTGGAACGCCTGTCGCACCTGCCGTCCCACGTCCGCGAGCGACAGCCCGAGCGTCTCGGCCGACGGCAGCACCTGGAACTCGAGCTCCTGCTTTCCGCCGCGAAACGAGTCGGCGACGTCGAAGACACCCGGGATCTCGCCCAGCCGCGCGCGTACGGCCGCGGCTGCGCGCCGCAGCGAAGGCAGGTCGGCGCCGCGCAACTCGAGTTCGATGGGCGCGCCGGCGCGCACCATCGAGTTCACGAAGGTGAGCTCGACGGCTCCCGGGATCGAACCCACGCGCTCACGCCAGCGGCGCTGCATCTCGTCCGTACCCACGTGACGGTGCTCGGGGGGTGCCATCTCCACCTGCAGCTCGGCCAGGTGCGCCCCACCCTGGTGCTGACTGCGCGCGGTGGGCAGCGGCCCGCTGCGCGCCTTGAAGGGCTGGCTGCCGAGGGTCGTCAGCATGTGGGCGAAGATGCTCTCCTCCGACGCACTCTCGGCGTCGGCCTCGGCCTGCACCTCGCGCGCCGCTTGCGCAAGCATCTCCATGGCCGCGTGCGTCGTTTCTCGCGGCGTGCCCGGCGCCATGGTGAGGTCGGCGGCGATCACGTCGCCCTCCACCGGCTCCTGGAAGGTGAAGCGCAGCCAACCCCCAGCCAGCAGGCCGCCCGTGAACAGCAGGGTCGAGCAGGCCACGGCCAGGCTCACCCAGCGCCACTCGAGAACGCGGGCGAGCGCCGGGCGGTAGAGGTTCTCGGTCGCGTCTTCGAGGCCTCGCGCCACACGGCGTTGGATGCGCTGCCAGCCGCGCGGCTCGGCCTGGGCCTGCTCGCGGGCCGAGCCCGCGTGGTGGGCCAGGTGCGCGGGCAGGATGAGCATGGCTTCGACCATCGAGAACACGAGGCAGGCGATCACCACCGCCGGCAGCGCGAGCACCAGGCGGCCCATCGCGCCGGGCAGGAAGAGCATGGGCGCAAAGGCCGCCACCGTGGTGAGAACACCGAAGCAAACGGGCACCGCCAGCGTCGTCGCTCCGCGGATCGCCCCTTCGAGCGGGGTCGCGGCGCGCTGCTGCTCGGTATGGGCGCTCTCGCCCACCACGATCGCATCGTCCACCACGATGCCGAGCACGACGATGAAGCCGAGCAGCGAGATCCAGTTGATGGAGATGTCCAGGCTCGGGAGGATGGCGATCGAACCCAGGAAGGCCGTGGGGATGCCGAGTGCCACCCAGAAGGCCAGCCGCAGGTGCAGGAACAGCGCGAGGATCAGCAGCACCAGCAGGAAGCCCGAGCGTGCGTTGCGCATCATCGAGCCGATGCGGTCGTCGAGCATGTCGGCGGTGTCGGCCCAGATGGTGAGCGAGATGCCCTCGGGCATGTGGGCCCGGGCCTCGTCCACCCACGACTTGGCCGCCGCCGCGACGTCGAGCAGGCGCTGGTCCCCGACCCGCGAGACCTGCACCAGAACGGCAGGGTCGCCGTCGAAGTACGAACGCTGGTCGGTCTCGGCGAAGCCGTCCACGACCGTGGCGACGTCGCCGACGGTGAGCCGCGTGCCATCGGCCCGCGACACCAGGGCGATCTGCTCGAAGGCGCTCCGATCGTAGGCCTTGCCCTTGGCGCGAAGCAGCACCTCGCCGCCCTCGGCGCGAACCGTGCCACCGGGCAGGTCTACACTGGATCGGCGAACCGCCGCGACCACGTCGTCGAAGCGAAGTCCGTGACGCCGCAGGGCGTCCTCGGACACCTCGATGCTCACCTCGTAGGGGCGCACGGACCCGAGCGTCACCTGGGTGATCTCGGGGAGCGCGGCCAGTCCGTCGCGCACCTGCTGCCCGATGCGCTTGAGCGTGTGTTCGTCGGCCTGGCCCGAAACCGCGACGTTGAGCACCTGCAGGCCGGCTTCGAGCTGGCTCACCATCGGGCGCTCGGCGGCTTCGGGGAAGCCGGTGATCGCGTCCACGCGTGCGCGCACATCGGCCAGGCGGCGCCCCACGTCTTCGCCCGCCACCAGCTCGACCACGACCTGACCCACGCCCTCGGACGCGGTGGCGCGCAGGCGCTTCACGCCCGGCAACCCCTGGAGTTCTTGCTCGATCGGGATGCAGATCGCCTCTTCGACCTCTTCGGGCGCGGCGCCCGGGTAGGCGACCGTGACGGTCAGCACCTCGAGCGAGATGTCGGGAAGCATCTCCTGCTTGAGCATCGGCAGGGTGAGCAGGCCGCCCACCAGCAACAGCGCCATCAGCAGGTTCGCTGCGACGTGGTTCTCGGCGAACCACGAGATCGCGCGACTCACGACCGGGCCTCCCCGTCCTCCGCCCCGGCGGGCGCCTCCGCCGCGCGGGACGCGCCCGCGGCACGCGACGTCCCAGCGGCGCCTGACGTCCCAGCGGCGCCTGACGGCTCGGCGGCCTCGAGCACGCGGACGTTCATGCCATCGACCACCAGCTCGAGCTGCGAGGTGCACACCCGCTCACCGGGCTCGAGCCCTGCCGCCACGTAGATCTGCTCGCCATCGACCCGCAGCAATTCCACCTGGCGGATGCGCATGCGGTCCTCGGCGTCGACCACCACGACCTCGTCGCGCCCGCGAAGCGCCGAACGCGGCAGCGCCACGACCCCCTCGAAGGCGCGGCCTTCGATCTGCGCTTCGACGAACAGGCCCATGGCCAGCGGGGCGTCGGCCGCCGCGAACGGCTCTTCGACCCGCACCACGGCGGTCAGCATCCGTGTCTTCGGGTCGAGCGCGCCCTCGGTGCCGACGAGCCGGCCTTCCCAGGTGTGCTCTCGGCCCGCATATCGGCCGGTCAGGCGAACGCGGCTTCCGAATCCATCGCGCTCAGCGCCCGTCGCTTCGTTCTCGGAGCCCGCTACGTCGGACGGGCCCCAGGCCGGATCCGCGGCGAGGAACGCGAGTTCGTCGTCCGGGATCGGTAGGCGGATCTCTGCGTAGTCGGTGGCGAAGATGCGCGCGACCGGGGCGCCCCGCGTGAGAAACTGGCCTACGTCCACCTGGGCCCGTCGGGTGCGCCCATCGAACGGGGCGGTGACCTCCGTGCGCGCCAGATCGAGCTCGGCCAGCACCAGGGCGGCACGCGCATCGCGAAGGTCGGCCTGCGCCACGCGGGCGTGGCTCGACGCTTCATCGAAGGCGGCGTCGCTGGTGGCGCCCGCATCCTTCAAACGGCTTCGGCGACCGAGCGTGGCCTCGGCCAGCGCAAGCCGGCTCTCGGCGCGTTCGACCGCGGCCCGGGCTCGCTCGGCGGCGGCGCGGTGATCGGCGTCTTCGAGGCGCGCGAGCACTTCGCCGCGCGTGAAGAAGCCGCCTGCCTCGAGGCCGGGCGAGGTCCACACCACCCGGCCCGCGACTTCGCTCACCAGGTCGGCTTCGGTGCGCGGCTCGACGTTGCCCTGTGCGCGCACGTCCACGCGAACCGCGTCGGGCGTGACCGACATCACCTTCACCAGAGGCGCCTGCACGTCGGGGCGTCGACCGTCCGCGGCGGGCCGAACGGCCACGAGGCCGGTCGTCGCCAGGACGCCGGCGACCAGCACCAACACGGGCAGCCACTTGCGAAGCTTCGGGTGCATCGATCCTCTCGTTGCCCGCGACGGTCCTTGGACCGACACCCGGGGTGCAGAGCGGGGGATCCCGGCGCCGCACCTGGGCCATCCGGGGCTCCCGACCCATCGGTCGGGCTGCGTCCCCTATCGGCAGACGTCACGCGAAGCTGAGGGTTTCGCCCTTCAGTGCGCGCGTCTTGCGCATTCGCTTCGCGCGCGAAACGCGCCGCGCCGCGCTGGGATCGCGCGCGGACTGCACACGGGCTGCACGTGCCCTACACCGACGGGTGGCATCCGCGAGGCACGAGCGATCTCGTGGGCAGGTCGAGGGGCACCACGGCGGCGCCGGACTCGGAGCCGGGATCCGGCGAGACCGCATAGGCGCAAGCCCCGGGTGCGGCGACCGCCAGGCTCGTCGGCACCGTGCCGCGCACATGAAGTGCGCAGCCGTCGTCGATCGCGATCCCCGGCGCCATCGCCCCGCTCGCCACCAGGCCGGTATAGGTAGGGCGCCGCTCGGGCTCTCCATCGAAGTGCGGGCACGCGCTTCCCGAGAGCAGCCCCAGGCCGGCCACGGGATCGAGTCGATCGGCCCGGGCATCGCATAGCGCGTCGTCGAACCAGCAGATCGCCCCCGCGCTCCATCCCGCGAGCAGCACGCCCTCCTGCCACGCGCCCCGCAGCAGCGTGTCGAGCCCCCACTCGCGCCACAGCGCGAGCATGCTGCGCGTGTTGCCGCCGGACACGATGACGGCGTCCTGCTCGCCCACCCAGGCCGCCGGATCGGCGACGCGGCCGAAGACCCCGAAGTGGGAGGGCCGGCAGGGGTGCCCCTCGAGCAGCTCGTAGAAGCGCGCCACCCGAGCGTCGGCGTCGGCACTCGCCGTGGGCAGAAAGCCGATCCGGGGATCGCGCCCCGCCGACGCGGCAGCCTGCTCGAACAGGTAGTCGAACAGCGGCGGGCTGCTGGTCTGGGATACGCCTCCGATCGCGATGAGCTGCCGGCGGTCGGTCATGGCCGCGCCCTAGGCGAACGCCTCCCAGCCGGACTCGGTGAAGTCCAGCAGGCGTTGGGCCTCGGGCGGGGCGGCGCGCAACGCTTCGAGCCCGTTGGTCACCACGTGATTCTCGATCGGACGCAGCCAGCTCAGCAGGTAGCCGACGTAGAGGCCGATGCGCACCTCGTCGGTCTGGTTCGACCCGCCCCCGTGAAGCACGTTGCCGCTGTAGAGCAGCGCAGAGCCCAGCGGCATGGTGGCCTGGCCGACCTCGTCGTCCTGCGGCTTGCGCTCGCGCGACCAGCGGTGGCTGCCGGGGACGACGCGGGTGGCGCCATTGTCGGCGGTGAAGTCCGTGAGGGCGAAGTTGGCGCTCACCAGGATCTCGGGCCGCGGCTCCGGAAAGTGCAACCAGGAGTCGGCGTCGCGGTGCAGCAGCTGGTCGCCCTGCCCTTCGCCGAGCACCATCAGCTCGCCAGTACTCACCCGGTAGTCGCGCGTGCGCGGCGCCAGGAAGTGGTCGCACATGGCGCGCAGCAGCGGGTGCACGACGACGTCGGCGAAGCGCGGCGAGCGGGCGAGCAGCCCGTGCAGCCGCTTGGTCTGATGCCCGAAGAACTCGTTCGTGAGGCCGTCGGCCGTGTTGCACCAGGCCACGGCGTCGAGGTGCGGCTGGAAGTCGTCGCGCAGCGCGCGCGCGACCGGTTCGGGCAGCAGGCCCTCGACCACCACCGCGCCATCGCGCTCCAGCGCGTGGAACACCTGGGCCGGGTCTTCGTCCGACACGAAGCGTGCCAGGGCCGGTCCGGTCGGTCTTCCCACCACGTTCACCTCCTAGCGGCCCTTGAAGTCGGGCTCGCGCTTCTCGAGAAAGGCCCGAGGGCCCTCGGCGGCGTCCTCGGAGGACATCACCGCCATGCCGTGCTTCTGCTCGATGGCGAAGGCCTCGGCCTCGGGCAGCGTTTCGGTCTCACGCAGCGTCGCGAGGATGCCCTTCACCGCCAGCGGGCCGTTTCGCGCAATGCGGTCGGCGATCTCGCGCGCCTTGGCGAGCGCCTGGCCGTCGGGCACCACGTGGTTCACCAGGCCCAGGTCGTAGGCGCGCCCGGCGGGCAGGTCCTCGCCGGCCAACAGCATCTCTGCGGCAATGGCATAGGGGATCTGCCGGCGCAGCCGGATCGTCGAGCCCGCCATGGGGAACAGGCCGCGCTGCACCTCGGTCACGCCGAACATCGCGCTCTCGCCCGCCACCCGGATGTCGGTGCCCTGCAGGATCTCGGTGCCACCCGCGCGCGCGAAACCCTCGGCCGCGAGGATCACCGGCTTGCCGGGGCGGTAGGTCTTGAGCCAGGCGCCGTAGATGACCTCGGGCTCCTTCATCACGCGCTCGATCCACTCGTTGTCGGCCACGCCCTTGCGCAACTTGCCGATCTCGCCGAGGTCCATGCCCGCGCAGAAGGTGTCACCGCGACCGGTGAGGATCGTCACGCGCAGCTCGGGGTCGGCGTCGAGACCCGTCCAGGCATCGTAGAGGCGGCACATCACCTCGCAGTTGACGGCGTTGCGCTTCTCGGGTCGATTCAGCGTGACGGTCTGGACGGGACCCTCTTTCTCGACGAGGACGGCGGGTTCGGACACGGGTTCTCCTGTTGGGGCGTTCGACGGGAATGGGCGGCGCGCGGCTCAGCGCCCGCGCTGGCGGGACTGAGCGGACTCGAGGTCGCCGAAGCCGGCCTTCGAGAGATCCGGCCGCACCGCCTCGATGGGGTCGCGCAGGTCATCGATGTAGCCCAGCGCGTAAGCGCCGCGCGCGTAGCCGATCAGCCGCAGCAGGTCTTCGGGCAACTCGCGCGCGACCCCGGCGGGCACCGAGAGGTACTGGTTCTCCTCCTGGCGCAGCCAGCTCACGTTGTAGGTGATGTTGAGCCCCTCGCGAATCGCGTCGGACTGATTGGCCCCTCCGCCGTGGTAGACGGCCCCGGTGTAGATCAGCACCGAGCCCTTCTCCATCTCGGCGGGCACCGAATCCTCGAGCTTGTACTGGAGCTTGTCGTCGTGCAGGTGACTGCCGGGCACCACACGCGTGGCGCCATTGTGCTCGGTGAAGTCGGTCATGGCCCAGATGGTGTTGCACTGCACCTCGTAGCCCTTCGGGAACGGGAAGAAGTCGAAGGCCCACTGGTCGCGGTGGATCGCCTGGGCCGGCTCGCCTGGCCCGATCGCGATGATTTGCGTGAGGTGGAGCTGGATCGACGTCGCGTGCGCGAGCACCGTGCGCGCGGTGGCCAGCACGGTCGGGTCCATCACGAGCTTCCGCCCGGTCTCGCTGCGCGCCACCAGCGCACCCGTGCGTTTCGTATTGCGCCCGGTGAAGTCGTCTGGCCCGAGCCGGTTCGCATCGGTGAAAGGGCGCATCTCGTCGCGGACGCGGTCCATGATCTCGGGCGCGACGAGACGGTCGACCACCACGGCGGCATCGCGTTTCAGGATCTCGGCAATGCGCGCCGGGTCGGTGCTCGCGGGGACATGTTCGACGGCCATCGGTGGCTCCTCGGATGCGGGGCTAGGACGGGCCCGGCTGGTACCAGACCGGCGACGTCCAGGCGCGCTCCTGCAGGGTAACCGGGATGCGTGGGTCGCCGCAGGCCGGCGGCCGCTCGCCCGGCGGCAGCGCCAGACACTCCCAGGTGGTCCAGCGGCAGCTCGGGTTCTCGAGCACGCGCGCGTAGTAGACGGCCGGCTCGGCGGGGTCGAACTGCTCGTCCTCCCAGACCGCGCAGAGGTGCTCGGCCCCGGGGCCGCGGGGCGCGCAGGTCGCGGGGTCGACGTCGGCATCGTTCGGCCCGCCTGCCACGTCGACCACGCGCTCGTGCAGGGTGCCGTCGGCGCCGACCCACCCCTTGATCACCTGGATTCGCTGCAAGAGCCCCCCCGGTGCGTCGACCGTGCCGGGGTCGCGCAGGGCCGCGACGGCGATCCGAAGGGCGCCAGTACCGGGGGTGTGTGCGGGCATGTCCCCACCCATGGGCACGCCCCCCGCGGCCTCGCCGCGCGAGAAGTCACCCCCCGTGCACAGGTCGCGCGGCAGGCCGAACCCCGCCACCAGTCGGGGACGGATGCGCGGACCGCTCGTGGCGAACACTTCGCGCCGGCGAAGCGCATCGAACAGCGCCTCGCGCGAGTTCTCTTCGGCCCAGATCCCGGCGAGTCCGCCCGGGCTGCGCCAGACGGGAGACGACACCGGGTCTTCGGGATCGAGTGCCAGCCGCTGCGCGGACGTCGCGCTCTCGGGCCCCTGCGAGCCCGGATAGGTGCGCTCGGACACTGCGCCGGGCGTGGCCGTGTGCGTGTCGGTGCTGCCGATCAGGCCGAAGGCCAGCGGGTTGGTGCCCAGCCGCTGCTGCTCGCGCAACCCCTCGACGAGCGCGGGGCGCACCATGTCGCGGCGCGAGAGACAGCCCCGACCCTGGGCGCCGCCCGTGCCGGTGCCCTCGCCGCAGTCGTCGTACGCGACGCCCGGCATCTCACGCATCTTCTCGAAGGCGCACAGCTCGTCGGGCGCACCGAACCCACCCTGCACGCGGCACTCGCTGTCGCCCTTGATCTGCGTCACTTCGACCACGGGCTCGAGCCGCGCGCGCAGGGCGGCAGCGTCGGCCTGGTCCTCTTCAGGAAGCGCCAGGTACGCCAGCTCGAACACCTTGCCGTTCGATCGGTTCGGGTTGTGGGGGATCGCCAGGGCCTCGCAGCCCGGCTGGTCGTTGCAGAGCGCGTCGAGCTTGCGCCACAGCTCGGGGGCGGTGGGCGTGTCGATCCACGAGATGGGGATCTCGGGCACGACCTCGCTGCGCAGGATCACGTTGCGGTGCACCTTCGAGCGCTCGGGCGAGGCGCTGTACTCCCAGGCGTGGAACGTCGTGAAGCGGCACGCGGACGAGCGGTCGTAGTGCCGCTCGGCCGCCGCGCGGGTCTCGCCCCAGGCGTCGGCGAGCGAAGCGCGACAGCCCTCGCCTTCGGGCCCGCAGACCTCGGGCAGGCGTCCGAACAGGCCCACGATGCCCGGCATGCGCGCCGCCATCCCCTGCAGACCGAGCACGCGCGCCAGCAACGAGCGCCGCTGCCCGCGAAACACCTGGCATCCGTCGCTCTCGTAGGAGGTGCTGCCGGGTGTGGTGCACTGGCGCACCTCACCCATCCATTCGGCATGGTCGGTGACGGCCGCGAAGTCGAGCGGCCGGTCGATGCGCGCGAACGACTCCGGCGCCACCTCGACTGGCTCGCCGCGGGCAAACCGGTAGGCGTCGTCGGGCCCGAGGCGTGTGCCCCAGACGCTGGCATCGAACGAGAGGCTGGTGTGGACGTGCAGGTCGCCGAACCAGGCCTGGCGCCCCGGGTCGCGATGGCTGCAGGGTTCGCGCTCGGCCACCTGGCCCCGGGCGGCACCCGGTGGTCGTTGCCAGGGCTCGTGGCCGGCGCCGATCTGATCGCAGGCCGCCGCCAGGGCGAGCGCGGCCAGGCCTGCGCGAAGGCGGTGCACGTTCTTTCTCCCTGGGGCACTGCCCCTGGACCGTGAGCCGATACCCTACCGTCCTTCGCATCGGCCGAGGAGGTGGGCATTGGAGATCGTGCTGGTCCGACATGGGCAACCCGACTGGGAGCCGGACGGGACCGCCCGCGACGAGCCCGAACTCACCCCGCATGGGCACGCCCAGGCGGCCTGCACGGCCAAGGCCCTGGCGGACGAGCGCTTCGATGCCTTCTACGTGAGCCCACTGCGGCGGGCGCGTGAAACCGCCGCACCGATCGGCCACGCCGTGGGCATGGAGCCGGTCGTGCAGTCCTGGCTCGCCGAGCTGCGGGCGCCGAAGATGCACGGCAAGACCGCCGAGGACGTGCAGACCTTCTTTCGCGAGGCCCGGGCGCGCGACCTCGAGAAGCACTGGGACGGGCTACCGGGGGGCGAGAGCTTCCGGCACATGTACGAACGCGTGTCGTCGGGGATCGAAGGGCTGTTGGTGGGCGACCACCGCGTGGAGATCCACGAAGACGGGGGACACCGGCTCTGGCAGATCCCCGACGCGCCCGAGCGGCTGCTGATCGTCGCCCACGAGGGCACCAACGCCGTGATCATCTCGCACCTGCTGGGCATCGACCCGGTTCCGTGGGCGTGGATCCGGTTCTCGAGCGCTTGGGCGGGCATCACGCGGCTGCGTGCCGTGCCGGTCTCGACGGGTGCCATCTTCGCCATGACCGCCTTCAGCGAGGTCGCCCACCAGGCCGGGCTCGACGGCCCGGTGCGTTAGCCGTGCTCACGCCCTTCGGCCAGGACCTGTTCGTCGCCGAAGGACCCGTGGTGTCGTTCTACGGCTTTCCGTACCCGACCCGCATGGCAGTGGCGGTGTTGCCCGACGGGGGGCTGTGGGTCTGGTCGCCCATCGAACTCGACGACGCGCTGCGCGATGCACTCGCGGAACTCGGGCCGGTGACCGACCTGGTCGAGCCCAACAAGATCCACCACCTGTTCCTGGGGCCATGGGCCGAGGCGTATCCCGAAGCGCGGCTGCATGCGCCACCCGGTCTCGCCGCCAAGCGCCCCGACCTGCGCTTCCACGCCGAGCTCGGCGACACACCGCACCCGGCCTGGGGCGGCGCCATCGATCAGGTGGTGTTCGGCGGCTCCCTCGTGATGGAAGAGGTGATGTTCCACCACCGTCCGTCGCGCACCGTGCTGGTGTGCGACCTCGTGCAGCGACACGACCCCGATGCGCAGGGCGGCTGGCGGGGCCTCGCCATGCGCGCCGACGGTCTGGTGGGGCCGGACGGCAGCACGCCGCGCGAGTGGCGCGCGAGCTTCGTGCGGCGCAAGCAGGCGCGCGAAGCCCTGCGCACGGCCCTGGCCTGGAACCCCGAGCGGATGCTGATCGCCCACGGCACCTGCGCCGCCTCGGGCGGCCGCGCCGCACTCGCGCGCGGGCTGCGATGGCTCGCCGCGCCCCGCGACGACGGAGCCTCGGAAAGACGAGACCAGCGCGCCTGATCCCCATCGACTCCGCCCGCGTCGCACCGGGAGCCTCGACCCACCCGGAAGGACTAGACCGAGGCCTCGACCCACGCGGACGGACTAGAATGGGCACCCGCCCCGAGCCGACCACAAGGAGCCCGCATGAGCGTCTCGGCCGAATCCCTCTCCGCTCCCACCCGCGTCGCGCCGGCCGCGATCGCGCAAGGACCCGTCGCGCGCTCCCTCTCCAGGACGGCCCGCAGCTACTTCCTGGCCTGGACGGCGTTCTTCTGGGGCGGCGTCGGCGTCTGCGGCGCGCTCTTCTTCGCGGGCGTTCTCGACTTCACGACGAGCTCGAAGATCGCGCTCTACGGGATCAGCATCTGGCTCAACGGCTGGCTGCTCGCCCTCTTCGCGAGTCGGCGCGAGACCCGCTCGAAGCACGAGCTCTACCACGACTGCCTGGTGATCTGGATGGTCTCCTACACGATGACGAACGTGCTCTGGGAGATTCCCTGGGTGCTCCTCTCCCCGGTCCTGTTCGTCGACCTGCACACCCTCCAGGACATCGTCGCGAAGACCGGGCACATGCGGGAGAGCCTCCCGAACATGGTCTGGTGGGTCCTCGCCTCGTTCGGCTCGGTCGACCTGCGCACCATCAACCGCGACGGCACGTTCTACGCGGTCGAGATGTTCGCGTTCGTGAACGTCGCCACGGTCCTGTGGTTCTTCCACCTGAACCGGCGCCGCTCGCCGTACCGCTACCTGATCGCCGTGATCGGCTGCGGCGAGCCCATCGCGGCGACCTTCATCTTCTCGTTCTCGGAGGTCTTCGACGGCTTCGTGAACATGGCGGGCGGCCTGGCCGACACCCTGCTGGCCCTGGTGTGGACGCAATACCAGTACTTCGTCTTCCCGATGATCTTCGGCGTCTGGGCGTTCCAGCTGCTGCGCGAGGACCTCCTGCGCGCGGGGCCCGACGAGGATGCTGCGTAGCGAACCGGCGGGATCTGCCCCATGACGCGACGCACCCTGAAAGCCGTCCTACTGGCCGCGATCCTCCTGGCGTCGCTGCCCGCGGTGGCGCAGGAAGCCGTGCGGACCGACTACCTGACGCTCGCGCAAGGCGCCCTCCCGGTGAGTTGGAGCACGACCGGGCCCAAGCAGCCCGGTGGCGACATCGCCCTGAAGGTGATCGACGGCAACCCCGGCGGCTTCTCGATGATCGGACGCGCCGCGGCGGATACCGTCACCGAGTTCGTCTTCGAGCTGCCGGCACTCACGACCTTCGACCGGCTCGCCGTGCCCGAGATCCACGAGACGCCGAGCCCATCGCAGACGTTCAGCCGGCTCGTCGAGGTCTACGGCACGGCCGAGGCGGCCGACGGCGAGTACACGCTGATCGCCCGGGGCGAGCTCTCGACCCACGAGAAGCGGGGCCTCACAACCGACCTCGAGATCGTCGCGAGCCCGGCGGTACGCTGGGTGAAGCTCCGGCTCGTGGGCGGCATCGCCCTCCTGTCCGACCTCATGTTCTTCGAGTTCAGCGAGCTCATCGGCAACGGACACCAGGAACCCGTCCCCCTGTCCGATTCGTTCGACGGAATCTGGAAGGGCCGCGGGGTGCTGATCGAACTCACACAGGACGGGCCCACCGTGACCGGCTGCTACGGCAGCGGTGGCCTGCTCTCGGGCACCGTGTCGGGGAACGTGCTGCGGGCTCGCGGCGAGGACCCGACATCCGGGGTGGAGACCCTCTTCGTCCTGCTCGTCGATGGCCAGGGAGCCATCGACGGCGTCGCCTCTACCAACGGCGCACCCTTCCGACTCTACGCCGGCGACGTCGCGCCCGCCGGCACGACGACGAAGTGCACGGAGATCCCCGCGCCCGCGCTCGGCTGCGGCTCCGTCATCCATGGCATCGGCTTCGACTTCGACGAGGCCACCCTGCGTCCCGACGCCGATCCGATCCTCGCCCAGCTCTACGCCGGCCTCTCCGGCGATCCGGCCGCGCGAATCCGGATCGAAGGCCACACATCGAGCGAAGGGTCGAGCGCGTACAACCTCGACCTCTCGGGGCGACGCGCGCGCTCGGTCGTCGACGACCTCGTTCGGCGCGGCATCGCCGCGGAACGGATCGAGGCCGTGGGTGTCGGCGAGGTCCGCCCGATCGCCTCGAACGACGACGAGGCCGGGCGGGTGCTCAACCGGCGGGTCGAGGTGAGGTGCGCCGACGATCCCGGCGGCTGACGGCACGCCTGCCGCGGACGGGTTGGAGAACCCGTATGCGCCACGGAAGACGAATGGGCGGTCAACGCCGGAAGATGCGGATCCACGGTCGCAGGCGAAGGGGCTTGCCGCGCCCGACCAGGTGCCACCCGAACAGCACCGTCCACGCACCCGCGGCCGTGAGCGCACAGATCACACCGAGAACGGCCCGCCAGGCGGCGGCGCCGTCGCTCGCCAGCAGCAGCGCCGCGGCCAGCGTCATCGAGCCGGCGAACGCGGTGAGGCCCAGGCGTCCTGCGAGCTGGTGCAGCAGGTCGGGCACATCGTCGAGCTCGGGGGTCACCGCGCGCACCTGCACGTTGCCGCTCTCGACGTCGTGCAGGATCTGGTCGAGCTTCGGCGGCAGCTCGCGGACGAGCGATGCCAGGCCGCCCGCTTCGCCGAGGAAGTCTCCGACCAGCGTCGCCGGCGCGTAGCGCGCCGCGAGCATCTCCTGCACGTAGGGCCGGCTGATCGCGGCCAGGTCCACCTCGGGATGGAGGTGGCGGATGATTCCCTCGATCGTGCTGCCCGCCTTGGCGAGGATCGCGTATTCGGGCGCCAGCTTGATGCGGAAGCGCTGGGCCGCATCCGCAAACTCCTCCGCGAAGGCGGCCGAGTCGAGGTCGGCGAGACTCTCCACGCCCAGGTACTTGTCGCGAATGCGCTCGATCTCGGCGCGCAGCTCCGCGAGCGGGACGCGCTGGGTGGGCGTGCCCATCCGCAGCATGATGCGCGCGATCGTGGCACTGTCGCCGGCCAGGGTCGCGATCGCGAGGCTCACGAACTGATCGCGCTGGGCGTTGCTCAGCCGACCCGCGAGCCCCAGGTCGAGCATGCAGAGGGTTCCCTTGCCGTCGATCAGGATGTTGCCGGCGTGGGGGTCCCCGTGGAAGAAGCCGTCGATGAAGACCTGCTTGCACGCGGTGTGGACGACCTCTTCGACCGCATGGCGCGCCTGCCCGCTGCGCGGCTCGAGGTCGCGCAGGGGCCGCCCCTCGAAGAACTCCATGGTGAGCACGTTGTGACAGGAGAGGTCGGGGTAGGGGCGGGGCACCGTCACGTGCCGCTCGGGGTCCAGATGGCTGCGTGCTTCGAGCAGGTTGCCGATCTCGATGCCGAAGTCGAGCTCCTGGAGCAGACCCTTCTCGAACTCCTCGACCACCTGCGTCACGCCGAGAAGCTGCATCTCGTCGATGCTCGCCTCGAGCACCTGCGCCGCGAGGAAGAGCAGGTCGAGATCGCCTCGCATCGTCGCCTCGATGCCCGGTCGCTGAACCTTCACCACCACCGGTTCCCCGGCCTGGGTCGTGGCCCGATGGATCTGACCGATCGACGCGGTGGCGAGCGGTTCGCGGTCGAAGCGCGCAAAGGCTTGCTCGAGCGTCGTCCCGAGACCCTCTTCGACGACCGCCCGGACCTTCTCGTACGAGATCTCGGGTGCGTCGTCCTGGAGCGTCTCGAGCGCCTCGATCCAGTCGGGCGGGAGGAGATCGCGCCGCATCGAGAGGATCTGGCCCAGCTTGATGTAGGTGGGCCCCAGCTCGGCCAACAGACGCGTGAAGCGCACGGGCGCGGCGTCGCGCGCCAACTCGGCCTCTCCCTCCGGCATCTCGTCGCCGCGGAACAGTCGCCGCCCCAGCGGCGTGCGCATGAGCAGTTCGCCGAAACCATGGCGCGCCACCACGCTGGCCACCTGCTGCAGGCGGCCGAGGTCACGCAGCGCAGTGCCGACCAGCGACTCCGCGGGACGGTCGGAAACGGGTTTCGAGGACTCGCCCACGAGCCGGATGCTAGCCACTCGGCATGCGGGCGCGTGTCGCCTGCAGTGGCGCGCGGGCTCGCCCCCCCGTATGACCGGATTCGTCACGCTCCGTCGGTAGGGTCGGGACGTGAACCTCGAAGATGCGGCAGCCTTCGTCGATCTCGGCGACGGGCAGGCCACTACGTGCCAGCCCGATCCCGAGGTACGCCTCGAAGCGCTCGCGCGCTCGGCCGGGCCGCTGCGCCGGGTGGTCGCGGCCCTGGCGGGACGGCTCGTCGCGTGCGAAGGCTGGCAGCGGCTGGGCTACGCGCGCCTCGGCGACTACGCGCGCGAGCGGCTCGGGTGTTCGGCGCGCTCGCTTCAGGACTGGGCGCGGGTCGAACGCGCGCTCGCTGGCTTGCCCGGCCTCGAGCGCGCGCTCGTCGACGGCGCGCTCGCGTGGAGCAAGGTGCGCCTGCTCGCCCGGTTCGTCGTGCCCGAAGACGAAGCCACGTGGATCGCCTGGGCGCAGATGCAGTCGGTGCGGGCAGTGGAGCGCGCGGCACGCGCGGCCAACCGCGGGGCGCTCGAGGCTGGCGCGGCGAGTGCCGGCGACGCAACGAAGAGCGAAGGGGTCGAAGAAGGGGCCCGGGCGTGGGTGCGCATCCCCGCCTCGTTCGGCGTCGCCATGAAGTGGCAGCGGCTGCGGAAGGCGGCGCCGCAGGTGGCGGGCCAGCGGCTCCCGGCAGGCGCGGTGCTCGAGATGGTGACGGCCGAGGTGCTCTCGGCGCTGCCGCTGCCGCCGGATGGGTCGATTCTGGAGGGCGAACACATCGTTCAGGCGCCGCGACGCACCGACCCCGGTGTGGAGGAACGGTCGGACGAGCGGCCTCGTCCGGAGCCATCGCCTGAGCAGGCGCCCAGCACTTCGAGTGCGAGCGGCGTGTCGCCGGCCGTGCCCTGCGAGCTACCGCGTTTCCTGCGTCCGCTGCTCGAGGGCATGGGCACGTCTTCTGCCGACCCCTTCGAGTTGGACGCGCGCCTGCGCCGTGCCATGCGTCTGGCCCAGCGCCTCGAGGCCGACCTCGGGCCGCTGTTGCGTCAGGTTTCGTCGCCCGAGTACGAATGGAAGGGGGCCTTCACGTCGCTCGGCACCCTGGCCCGCGAGCGCCTGGGCATGTCACCGCGCAAGGTGCGCGCACTGCTGCAGGTCGAGCGCGCGGGCGACCTGTGTCCTGCCCTGGGCTCGGCCTACCGCGATGGGCGCCTCTCGTGGTTTCAGGCGCAACTCCTCGTCCGGCTGCTGGCGCGCGATGCCGAGGGCGCATGGCGCGAGCGCTGGGTGGCGTTCGCGCAGCAGGTGAGCGCACGCCGCCTCGAAGAGGCGGTGGAGGCCGCCCTCGTGTGCCGTAAGACCGACCCCGAGGCGTGGATGCGTTGGCAGGACGAGCCGGAGCGCTGGGCGGCGACCGGGGTCGAGGTTGCGGGTACCGACGGCGAAGGGCGGCAAGTGTGTGCGCCGAGAGAGGGCACGAGCGGAGCAGGGTGCCCGAGGGCTTGGAGGGTTGCCGCATCACTCTCGGGGCCGGTGCCGACGTCGCGCGGCTGTTCGACGCCACGCTCGCGAGCGTGCGGCTCGCGCTGGAGCGCGAAACGGGGCGCCTGCCGAGCCCGGGAGACGCATTCGAGGCAATGCTCGACCACGCCGCGCAAAGCTGGCGGCTCGACGACCCCTGGCTCGGCCGCCGCCGGCCCGAGGGGCTGCGCATCTTCGAGCGCGACGGCTGGCGCTGCGCCGTCCCGGGGTGCAGCTCGCGGCGCAACCTGCACGCGCACCACATCCACTTTCGCGAGCTGGGATGCCGGCCGGGTCGGGAGCCGCTGGCGCGCTACCGCGCCGGCGACCGCCTCGTGCTCGAAGATCGTGTCTTCGCTGGTTGAGTGGAAGACGGCGCGGGAGAACCTCGACTTCTGCCGCCGGCTGTTCGACGTGGCGACCGACGTGCCCGAAGATCTGCTGGCCCGCCGCGACCTGCCCGCGGGCGATCGGCGACCGGTGGGCAATACTCGAAGGGGATGAAGATGCACGTGGTACTGGCGGGCCGAGCCTCGAGGACGTGTTCCTGCTCGTGACGGGTCGGGGACTCGACGGGTGAGCGAGCGGCCCGCGTCGCGGTCCGACCCGGCCGAAGCCGTGCGAGGCGGGCCCCTGCGACGGATCGCGATCGCGCTCTGGCTGGCGCTGCGAGTCCAGGTTCGCGGCGGCTTCCTCTATGCCTACGCGCTGGTCACGGCGACGGCCATCGGCGTGCTGCGCTTCGCGCTCCCCGAAGACTGGCTGCCGACGGCGCTCCCGATCTTCCTGCTCGCCGAGCCCGGCATCCTCGGCGTGCAGCTCGTCGGGGCGCAGGTCTATCTCGAGCGCGTCCAGAAGAGCGACCAGGCCCTGCTGACCACACACCTGCGGCCGGTCGAGCGACTCCTCGCGCTCACGGCCTGCACGGCCGCCATCGCGGCGATCGCGGGCGCCGTCACCGTGGCTGGCGCCATGGGGCCGAGCACCCGCGTTCCTAGGGTGATGCCGCCGCTCTTTCTGTGCACGCTCCTCACCGGCCTGGTGGGCTTCTGGCTCACCCTTCGCCACGGCGACTTCCAGAAGTTCGTGATGGCCTCGATCCCGTGGTTGCTGGTGCTGCACGCCCCCGTCCTCGCGGTGCTCGGCGCCGCCGGCTGGTGGATGGTCGCCTGGGTGCCGACCACGCCGGCCATGCTCGCCTTCGTCGAGATCGCGAACCCCGAGTCGGCCTCGACGAGCAAGATCCTGGGGGCCACGTTCATGCAGCTCGTCTCCGTCGGCGTCGTACTCGTCTGGGTGGTGCGGGCGCAGCGCGCGGCCCACGAGCGCGGCGAGCCGAGCGCATGACGGCACCGGGGACCGGCCCATGAGCAAGGTGGGCGCGCTCCTGGCCAAGGACGCCCGCGTCGTCGCCCGCGACGGCTACCTGTTCTTCCTGCTCTTCTACGGGCACACTCCGCGCCCGCGTGGCGGGGATGGCCGGTAGCGACGCCACGGCGCACACGCGCCGTGTGCGACGGGCACGCTTGGCGTGCCTGCTGGGCGCGAGCGCGTGCGCGCTGGCGCTGGTGGCGCTGCCCTGGCCGGGCTCGTTGCCCACCGGGCCGGGTCTGCTGCCCACCCCCGATCGCGACTTCGAACACACCGTCGCGATCGCGAGCTTCTGGGGCCTGGGCGCGATCGGGCTCGGGCTCGTCGCGCTCGCTGCACTCGCCGGCTTCTGGGCGCGCCCGTTGACGGCGTCCCTGCCCGAGCTGGCGATACCGAGCCCCGGCCGGGGCTTCGTGGTGGCGGTCCTCCTGATCGTGGCGGTGGCGGGGCTCGTGCGCCTGCCGCTGGCCCAGGGGAGCCTGTGGTGGGACGAGGCGTGGTCGGTGACCCGCCTGATCCGCGGCCCCGTCGAACCCTTGGCGGTCGACCCCACCCGGGCCGCCCTCGAGCCGCGGCACTGGGCGCGAACGATCTGGTACTGGAAGAAGCCCACCAATCACATCACCTACAACATGGCGGGCCGCGCGAGCCTCGACACCTGGCGGGCCGCGGGCGGGCTGCCGCCCGAGGCGCACTCCGACCTCGTGTTCCGGCTCCCGGCGTTGGCCGCGGCGCTGCTGGCCGTGTCTCTCGTCGCCCTGCTCGGCTGGCGCTTCGGGTTCCCGGGCGCCGGCCTCGCCGCGGCGGCCCTGCTGGCGTTGCACCCCTTTGCCATCCGCTACTCGGTGGAGGGCCGCGCGTACACCTTCCTCATGCCGCTCGCGATGCTGGCTGCGCTCGCCATGCACGAGGCCCTGCGCACGGGCCGGCTGCGAGCCTGGCTCGCCCAGGGCGCGGCGACCTTTGCGATCCTGTGGACGCACCCCTTCCAGCTCTACTTCGCCTTCGCCTTCGGCGTGCTGGGGCTCGTGGGGGCGGCGCGCGCACCCGCCCCTCGTCGCGATCGCCTGACCCTGCTCTACCGGCACCTGGCATCCCAGACCCTGGCCGCGTTCGCCCTGGTGGCGGTGATGGGCCCGGCCCTCGTGCAGTTCGCGATCTGGTACGACCTCGAGGGCCACCCGCTCGGGCCCGGCGTCTTCCCCGAGCTCTGGTCGCGCCTGGCGGCGGGCATGCCGTGGCACACGTCGCACGTGGCCACCCCGCCCGGTGCGTGGCCGTCGGTCACCGACCTCGCCGCCCGGATTCCGGGGCTCGAGGTGTGGGTCTTCGGCCTGGTCCCGATCCTGGCTCTGGCGGGCCTGGTGCGGCTGTTCCGCCGTCCGGGCCCCGCGGGCGCGGTGGCGCTCACCACGCTGCTGGCCGTGCCGCTGGCCATCGCGAGCGCCCACCTGAACGAGCAGATCTTCTACTCGCGCTACATGACCTTCGCGCTGCCGACGCTGCTGCTCCTGATCGCCATGGGCGCCGGCAGCGTCGGGGCCCTCGCCCCCGGCCGTTGGCGCCGACCGGTCACGATCGGCGCGACGGCGGCCGTGGTCGCGCTCCTCGCAGCGACCTACCTGCCCCAGCTGCGGGTCGTGACCACACGGCCGATCGCACCGCTTCGCGACGTGGCCGAGTACCTTCGCAGCCAGGCGGGAGACGACCCGTTGTCGGTGCTGCGGGCCGGCTATGGCCACGGCGGCGGCATGCCGCGGCTCTACGACCCATGGATCCGCGACGTCCACTCCCGCGCCGAGATCGAGGCGCTGTGCGCCGAGGCCGACGCGAAGGGCGTGCCGCTGTTCCTCTTCTACGGCCACCCCGCCTACAACCGCGACCGGCGGGGCGACGGGTTCGAACTGCTGGACGACCCGCGCCACTTCGCGCCGGACCGCCGCTTCGACGCCGTCGAGCCGCGATTCGTCTATCGCGTGCTCCGCTACACGGGCGTGGCCCCCACCGGGGCTCCGGGGCACACTCCACGCCCGCGTGGCGGGGTTGGGCAGTAGCGAGACCACGGCGCCCATGCGCCGTGTGCGCCTGGTCGAACGGGCCGCGCGGGCGAAGGATCAGTCACCCGACTCGGGCAACGCGGAAGACGTGCTGCCGACATAGCGGTAGAGCCGTCGCGCGCCGCGCGGGCCCGAGCCCCAGTAGGTCTCGAGCAGCTCGAAGTCCGACCCCTCCACCACCATGTCGTGCATCGCCGGGTTCTTCACCGTGAGCGAGGGGCGGCCCACGTTCACGTAGAGGGGATGCCCGGTGCGGTCCGATTCCCGCATCAGCACCCGCATCTCTTCCGGGGTGCCCACGTAGGTGCCGAGTGGGTCGTAGTAGTCGGGGCCCCGGTAGAACGAGGTGGTGAGCACGCGGGCGTTCGCCGGGTCGTCCGGGTCGAGGCTCGGCCGCGCCCGGAGCACCGAGTCGCGTTCGGGTTCGAGCGCGCGCTCCCAGAGGAGCAGCCGCGGCGGTTGGGTCAGCCAGGCCTGCCCCAGGAGCAGGGCCACACAGGCCGCGGCCGCCGCGGCGCGAGCGCCCGGGTGTCTCGCGGCCTCGAGCGGCCAGGTGGCGCCCAAAGCCACCAGCGAGGCGAGGGCGGGCACGCCCACCACGAAGTACCAGGGGAACACCACGTCCTGGCGCAACCAGGTGATGCCGTAGGTCAGCGGCAGGTACAGGATCAGCAGCGCGCCGACGAGCGCGCGGTCGCCGCCCGTACGCAGCACGCGGGCGGCGCCGAGGGCGGCGAGGCCGATCGTCGCGGCGATGGCCGAAGGCAGCAGCACGGGAGACGCCGCCAGCAGGCGCCGCAGCTCTTCGTAGTTCGCGCCGGTGCTGCCGAGAGCGTAGGGCATGCCGATCCACAGGGACGAGAGCGTGTTGCGCAAGAACATCCCGCCGAGGTCCATGTCGTACCCGCCCGCCAGGTAGGCCGGCAGCTGCGCCAGGTTCGGGGCCATGAGCAGCACCCAGAGGCCGCCACCGACGACGCCCACTACCAGCCAACGCCACAGCGCCGCGGCGCGGGCCGGCGATTCGTCGCGTCGCAGCAGGGCCACGCCCACGGCGAGGTTGGCGAGCAGCAGCATGTAGACCGCCGCCGGGTAGGTCCACATCAGCATGAACTGCGCAGCGCCATAGCCGAGCCAGCGGCGCCAGCTGCCGTGCTCGAGGACGCGGAGCGTGGCCAGCAGGTAGAGGGCGATCCACAACATGGCCATGGAATACCCGCGCCCCTCGGACAGGTACTTCATGTGCCAGGGGTGGAGCGCCAGCAGGAACGCTGCCAGCAGCCCGGCGGCGGGCGAGCCCAGGCGCAGCAGCAGCCAGCCGAAGGCGGCCACTGCGCCCATGCCGGCCAACCAGGCCGGTAGCCGGAACGCGCGTTCCGACACGAAGCGCGTCTCCGGGCGCGCCACCGCGCGCCAGGTGGCCACGCTCGCACGCGCCGAGAGGCTGAAGGGCACGTGGTTGTTGGGCATGCGATAGAACCAGAGCGTGTCGCGCAGCTTCACCCGGTCGAAGGTGAGCTCGCCGCTCTTCTTCATGCGGTAGCCGCCGTCCACCGCGTGGCGCACCGTGTAGGCCTCGTCGTCCCAGAGGCTGTGGTCGAGGCGGGGCGCGGCCAGGGCGCCGGCGAGCAGCGCCGCCAGCGCCAGCAGGCCGACGAAGGCGCGCGGTGGCTTCGGGGGGCGGGGCGCGGGGGGCAGCGGTGCATCGCGGAGGAACCAGCGGCTCGCCGCCAGCAGTCCCACCACGAGCACCGCATCGAACAGCGATGCCCAGAAGGTCCAGGTCTCCGCGTAGTACCGAGGCTCCAGGGACTTGCCCTCGGCGAGACGACCCGCGATGCCGTCCGAGAAGGGGTCCGGCCCGAAGGCCAGGCGCGCGAGAAGCAGGACCAGCACCAGGGCCAGCGCTGCGCGCACCCGGAATCGCAACGGGTCCCGGCGGTGGGCGTCGCGCAACCCGGCGCCGAGGCGGGTGGCGAGACCGGGCTTCTGCGGAGACTCCTCGCTCACGGGCGACGCCGAGCGTACCCCACGACCGCGGGGTCTCTGACCTGGAAATACAGGCTCAAGTAATCTTGCAGCCGACTGTAAATTCGTGATATATGGAGGTCCGTGACGACGCAGAGCCCTCCGGCCCAGACTTCCCCCGCTGCGGGCCGACGCGAGCGCAAGAAGGCGCTGCTGCGGGCGCGGATCCTCGAGGAGGCGTTCGCGCTATTCGAGGTGAAGGGGGTCTCGCAGACCACGGTGGGCGAGATCTGCGAGCGGGCGGACGTGGCGGAGAAGACCTTCTTCAACCACTTCCCGTCGCGACGCGACCTTCTGCGCGAACTGGCCGGCGAGGCGCTCTCCCGCCTGCTCGACGACGTGGCCGCCGCTCGCAAGGCGCCCGGCACCGCGCGCGAGCGCATCGAGCGGTTCTTCGCGCACGTGGCCGCGCAGGGCGAAGAGGCCGGGCCCATGCACCGCGAGCTGCTCACCGAGATCGTGCACGTGGCCAACGAGGGCAGCGGAGACGAGACCCGGCGTATGCACGAGGCCTTCGGTGCCATCGTGCGCGACGGCCGACTGGCTGGCGACGTCCAGTCGCCCCATGACGACGAGGCGCTCACCCAGCTCGTGCTCGGCGCGTACTACGTGCTGATGTTCGACTGGGTGCATCTCGAGGCGTTCGCGCTGCGCGAGCGCGCGACCGCCCTGGCGGCCCTGATCGGGGACGCCATCTCGGCCCACGAAGTCCGCCCATCCCAGAAATCCCAGAGATCCCAGGAGGAAGGAGCATGAGCGTACGCGCAGACGAGCATCGGCCGCCGGGGCTGCCCAACGGCTGGTTCGCCGTGGCCTGGAGCCGCGATCTCCAGCCTGGCGAGGTGAAGCGACTGCACTACTTCGAGCGGGACCTGGTCCTGTTCCGCGGCCGCAGCGGCCAGGCGATCGTGCTCGACGCCTACTGCCCGCACCTGGGCGCGCACCTGGCCGAAGGCGGCCGCGTGATGGGAGACACGATCCGCTGCCCCTTCCACGGCTGGCGCTACGACGCCAGCGGCACCTGCGTCGAGATCCCGTACTGCAAGCGCATCCCGCCCAAGGCCCGCGTGCGAGGCTGGGACGTGGTCGAGCGCAACGAGATGATCTTCGTCTGGCACCACGCCGAGCAGAAGCCGCCGGATTGGGAGGTGCCCACGGTCGCCGAGATCGAAGACCCGGACTGGACCGAGTACCGCACCTTCGACCTCGAAGTGCCCGTGCACATGCAGGACATGGCCGAAAACAACTGCGACCCGGTTCACTTCCACTACGTGCACTCGGCCACCGCACCGCCCGACTCGCAGATGGAGTACGGCGAGGACGGCCGTTTCTTCCGCATCAGCAGCCAGAACGAGCACGAGACGCCCTACGGCACGTTCCAGATGGAGCTCGAGCGCGACAGCTGGGGGCTGGGGCTCACTACCGTCCGCATGACCGGCATCCCCGGCGCCGGACTGCTGATGTTCTCGTCGACGACACCGATCGACCGCGACCACACGATCTCGCGCTGGCTCTTCACCACCACGCGCAACATGGCCGACGTGGCGGGCGAGGACTTCATCGAGGGCATGTCCACGGGTGTGCTGCAGGACATGCAGATCTGGAAGAACAAGGTGCACCGCGCCAACCCGGTCTTCTGTGAAGAGGACAAGTACCTCGCCGAGTTCCGGCGCTGGACGCGGCAGTTCTACAGCGACACCGCCGCGAAGGGAGCCTGATCGTGGACCGCCACCTGCTCATCTCGTCCGATTGCCACGCAGGGCTGCCGCCCGAGAAGTACCGCGACTACGTCGACCCGGACCTGCGCGAGATCTTCGACGTAGCACTTCCGATCCAGCTCGAGGCCACGCGCGAGGCCGCGCGCAAGTTCCTGATCGACGACATCAACGCCGAGTGGCGCAAGGGCCGCGAGCAGGCGCTCACCGGCGCCTGGGACTCGGACGAGCGCAACCGCGTGCTCGACGCCGACGGCATCGCTGGCGAGGTGATCTTTCCCGACGGCATCACCGAGATGAACATGCCGCCCTTCGGCGCCGGGCTTTCGCTTCCGACCGAGGGCATCGACCCGAAGCTTCAGTGGGCGGGCGCGCGCGCCCACAACCGCTGGCTGGCCGAGCTTTGCCAGATGGCCCCCGAGCGTCGCGCGGGCATCGCCATCGCGCCGATCCTGTGGGACGTGGACGAGGCCGTGCGCGAGGTGATCTGGGCCAAGGAGAACGGCCTGGCCGGCATCCTGATCCCCAGCATGTGGGGCAGCCAGGATGCCTACCACCACCCGAAGTACGACCCCATCTGGGCCGCCTGCCAGGACACCGGGATGGTCGTGCATTTCCACTCGGGCGCCGCACCCATGAGCGACTACGCCGACCACACCGGCATGATGGGCATCTACATCAGCGAGGTCGTCTGGTGGTCGGCCCGCCCGATCTCGTTCCTGATCTGGGGCGGCATCTTCGAGCGCTTTCCGGGACTGCGCATCGCCATCACCGAGAGCACCTGCGTGTGGGTGCCCGAGCTGCTGTCGCTGCTCGACTTCCGCTACGAAGAGACGCACTACGCGGCGAAGCTCGGCGACTACCGCAGCCATCTGTCGATGAAGCCGAGCGACTACTTTCGCCGTCACGTCTACCTGGGTGCGTCGTGCATGCCTCGCCGCGAGGTCGAAATGCGCCACGAGATCGGCCTCGGCAACATCATGTGGGGCAGCGACTACCCGCACCCCGAAGGCACCTGGCCCGAAACGGCCAAGCAGCTGCACGACGCCTTCCGGGGCATCCCCGAGGCCGACCGCGATGCGCTGCTCGGCGGCAATGCCGCCGAGCTCTACGGATTCGACACCGAGAAACTGGCGCCCCTCGTGGCGCGCATCGGGCCCGAAAAGCGGGCCTTCGAGGAGTAGACCATGGCAAGGCTGCGCTACGTGAAGACGCTCGACCAGGTGAAGCAGGCCCGGGAGACCAACCCCGAGTTCCTGAACAGCACCGTCCAGTCGATCCGCTGCCGCTACGAGACCGACCCGGACCTGCTGCGCGCAGTCGTGCCCAAGCCGCTCGAGGTGACCACCGACCCCGAGATGTGCGTCACGTTCTCACACGTCGCAATGCACATCACCCCCGAGCTGACCATCGAGATCGGCTCGGGCATCTTCGGCGTGACGGTCACCTACGACGGGGTCGAGGGCATCTACCTCGTCACCATGCCCATGACCACCGAGCAGGCGGTGGTGCCCGGGCGCGAGACCTTCGGCGAGCCCAAGAAGATCGCGCAGATCGAGTTCGAGAAGAGCGGCGACACCGTGGGCTGCACCATCTCGCGCATGGGCATCCCCTACCTGGCGGTGAAGGGTACGATCGGCGCCGACACCGGGGCGCGCAGCTTCACCGAGCACGGCTACTGCTACAAGGCGCTGCCCGCCTGTGAGAAGACGCGCGACTTCGACGTCGACCCGATCCTGGTGCGCCTCGACTGGAAGCACGACCAGAGCGCCGTGCACCCGGTCGAGGGCGAACTCGTGCTCACCGAGTCGCCGTTCGACCCGGTAGCGGACCTGCCGGTGCGGCGGATCACGCGCATGGAGTACGAGGTGGGCCAGACCGAGAGCAACGGCCAGGTGCTGCGTACGGTGCCCGGCGAATGGCTGCTGCCGTTCCTCCACCAGCGCTACGACGACCCCGGCAACCCGGGCATCGAAGTCGCCACCTCTTGAAGGACCTGGCCGGCAAGCACGCGGTGGTGACGGGCGGGGCCAGCGGCATCGGCCGCGCCATCGGCGAGCGCCTGGCCCGCGAGGGCATGCGCGTGGTGCTCGCCGACGTGGAGAAGGCGGCCCTCGACGCCACCGTGGCCGAGCTGCGCGCAGCGGGCCACGAGGCGACGGGGCTCGTCGTCGACATCACGCAGCCCGAGTCCGTGGCGGCGCTCGAGGAGCAGGCGGTCGCGGCCTATGGGCCGGTCCACGTGCTCTGCAACAACGCCGGCGTGGGGCCCCAGGAGGACGCGCCGATCTGGGAGCTTCCGCTCTCGGACTGGCGCTGGACGTTCGACGTGAACGTGTACGGCGTGATCCACGGCATCCAGGCCTTCGTGCCGGGCATGCTGGCCCACGGCGAGCCGGGCCACGTGGTGAACACGTCGTCGGGCAACGGCGGTCTGGTGCTGATCCCGGGCACGCCCATCTACTCCACCAGCAAGAGCGCGGTCTCGACGCTGACCGAGACGCTGCACCTGCAGCTCACCGCGCAGCAGGCGGCGATCCGCGCGTCGGTGCTCTACCCGGGCCCGAACATCGTGGCGTCGAACATCTTCGACGCGCGAAGGAATCGCCTGCCGGCCTACGAGCGCGAGGTGCCGCAGAACGCGCCGCCCATCACGCTGGAGACCATCCAGAAGCTCGCCAAGGCGGCAGGCCACGACCTGCCGGTGACCCAGCCCGAAGAGGTGGCCGAGCACCTGCTAGCCGGTCTGCACGCCGACGCCTACTACATCCTGCCCGAAAGCCCCGACGGCGACGCCCGTCTACGCGCCCGCACCGAGAACGTGCTGGCCCGCCGCAACCCGGCTTAGGGGACCCCGGCGACGGGCCCCTCCCTCTTCAGCAGCAGGAGAGTTCGGGCCGGCGCTTCGGCGCATCGGGCTCGGCCAGCACGGTCTGCTCGCCGAAGTGGTCGGCGTCTGCGAGCACGCGGTACCACTCCCAGGGCGTGGCGTCGGGGGCGCGGGTCCAGACCTTCTCGGACTCGGCGTAGCAGCAGGTGGTGTCCTCGGTCTCGTGGTCGACGCCCGACTTCGCGAGCCGGTCGGTAATGGCCGTGACCTCGCCGTCTTCGAACACCTCCACGCCCAGGTGGTTGAGCCTCTCCGAGGCGTCGGCCTGCTCGAACAGCACGAGCTTGAGCGGCGGGTCGGCGATGGCGAAGTTGGCGTAGCCGGGCTTCCGCTTGTGGACGGGCGTGTCGAACATCTTCTCGTAGAAGCGGACCGCGGCATCGAGGTCGGGGACGTTCAGGGCGAGCTGGAGTCGCATGGTTGCCTCCTTGGGTTGTCTATATTTCGATTATAGTCGAAATATAGAAACCGTCAATCGGCGTCGCGCTCGGAGCCTGCGCCGCCCCGCGCCTCCCACGGGAGCCGCCAGCCGCCCCGCTCGCGGCGGCGCACCACCACCAGGGCCACGCCCGTGCCGAGCATCGCGCCCGCGACCACGTCGCTCGGAAAGTGCTTGGCGGTGTACACCCGCTCGGCCCCCACCAGCACCGTGAGCCCGATGGCCGCCGGCAGCAGCAGGGGATGGTAGAACGCCATCACGGTGGCATTGGCCGCGGCCTGGGTGGTGTGGCCCGAGGGAAACGAGCGGTAGGACGAGCCTTCGAACCCACGCACCGGACCGGCGATGCGCGTCTCGTAGACCCCCACGTCGCGCTTGACCGGCCCCGGGCGCATGCGCCCCACGCCCACCTTGACCACGGCGCTCGCTGCGCCCGCGAGCACCACGGCCAGCACCAGCGTGGCCACCCGCGGCCCCGAGCGGCCGGTACCCCACGCGAGCAGCATCAGCAGGAGCGCCACGGCGACCGTGCCCTCGACGCGACCGAAGGACTGGGTGGCCTGCTCGACCGCGTAGCCCCCCGCGTCGGAATGGGCGCGAACCTCGTCGCGCAGGCCGCGCCCCCAGGTCGTGAGGGCGCCGTCGAAGGGGATCGCCACGACGAGCAGCAGCAGCCCCAACGAGAACCACGCCGCGGTGCGGCGCGTTGCGACACGCTCTGCCAGGACGACCTCCTCGGACGCGTGACGATAGCCTCGCTAGGCTCGCGCGCGATGAAGCCCCGCCGTCTGGCTCTGCTCGGCCTCGCATGCCTCGTGCTCTTCCTGGCCGGGAGCGTGCGCACGGGGGTGGTCGATCGCGACGAGGCGCGCTTCGCCCTGGCGGTGCGCGAGATGGCCGAGCGCGGGGACTGGATCGTCCCCACCAACTGGGGCGAGCTGCGCTTCCAGAAGCCGATCCTGATCTACTGGCTGGGCGGCGCGAGCTGGCGCGCCTTCGGCGAGAGCGAGTTCGGCCTGCGCCTGCCGTCGGCGCTCTGCGCCACGGCGGTGGTGTTGCTCACGGCGCTCGCCGGGGCGAGAAGGTTCGGGCGCGAGACGGGCGAACGCGCCGGAATCGTGATGGCCACGACCCTGCTCATCGTGCTCCAGGCGCACGCCTTCACGGCCGACGCGGCGTTGCTGCTGGGCACGACGGTCTCGTTCCTGGCGTGGGACGCGCTTCGCGATCGGGCCGTTGACGATCGGGGCGATGGGTCGCGCGGGCCCGCGCGCGCCGGCCCGCTACGCGTCGCGTTCTGGCTGGGCGTGGCCTTCGGAGCCCTGGCCAAGCTGGTGAACGTGGGCTTCCTGCTGGCGGCAGGGGCGGCACGCGTGGCGCTGCGCGGCGATCTCTCACCGCGCACCAACCGGCTGCTCGTCGCCGCGCTCGTGGTGGGCGCGGTGGCCGTCGCCATCCCGGGGCTGGGCTCGCTGGGGCCGTCCATGGCCGTGGCCGTGGGGCTCTTCCTCGCGGTGCACGGCCTGCGAAGCGCCGAGGGTCGTGTGGCCCTCGCGAACCTCGGACCGGCCTGGGGCGCGCCCCTGGCGCTCGCGTTGGTGGCGGCCTGGGGCATCCCCGCGCTGCTCCGGACCGAGGGCGCGTTCTGGACGCTGGGCGTCGAGCAGGACCTGATCGGCCGCACGGCCAAGCCCTTCGAGGGCCATTCCGGCATCCCGGGGTACTACCTCGTGACGAGTCTGGCCATGTTGTTTCCGTGGGCCGCCTACCTGCCGCGCGCCCTCGGCCGCGCCTGGTCGGCGCGTCGCGACGACGACACCCTGCAGTTTCTGCTTGCGTGGATCATCGGGCCCTGGATCCTGATCGAGCTCGTGACGTCGAAGCTTCCCCACTACATCCTGGTGGCGACACCCGCGCTCGCGCTGCTGGTGGCGCGCGAATTCGAGGCCCGGACGTATGCCCCGGCCCCGCCTCCTTGGCGCCGCCGCTTCGAGACGTTCGTGGTCGCCATGGTGCCCACTGCGCTCGCCATCGCCGGCGTCGTGCTGGCGGTGGCGTTCGATGCCATCTGGGTTCGCGCGGCCACCCTGGCCTACGCCGCCGTGGCTGCGGGGCTCGCATGGTTCCTCGGGCGGGCGGCCTGGCAAGGCGGGGGCACCGCGCTCTTGCCTCGCCTGGCGCTCGGGTCGGCGGGTCTCTACCTCGCGACCTTCGGGTTCCTGTTTCCGGCACTGGAGCCGGTGCGAATTGCCACACCCCTCGCCGAGGCGGTCTCGGCGAACCTGCGCCCGGGCGAGCGCCTGCTGCTGCACGGCTTCAAGCCGGCGAGCGTGGGCTACGCCCTGCCCGTCCGTCCCGAGATCGTCCGCCACGCCACCGATGTGCTGCCCGCCCTCGAGCGCGGGCCGGCGCTGCTCGCCGTCCCCAACTCGGAGCGCAAGCCCAGGCTCGACCGCCTGGTGGCGTCGCAGCCCTTCGCCTACGAGCACGTGGCCACGGTCCGGGGCTACGTGCTCTGGCGCCTGCGCGAACGCGAGATCTGGCTGGTGCGCCTGACCGACGCCTCGCATGCTACACCCCCGCCCACGGAGGACACCCCATGAACCCGCATCGCCTCTTCGCCATCCTGGCCATCTCGCTGGGCCTCGCATTCGCCGGATCCAGCGCGGCCTGGGCCGAGCTCGCCGAATGGAACCAGGAGGATGTGACCCAGGCCGCCGATGCGTTGGTCGTGGCCGTGTCGGACCTGCGTGCCGCCGAGCGCCGAGAAGAGCGCGAGCCCCCGGGCGGACCGCGCGCGTCGCAAGCCAACTTCAAGGACACGCTCAAGTCGCTCGAGCTGGCGGCCAAGCGCCTGGCCCTGCAACTCGAAGAGGGCAAGGGCCGCGACGAGACGATGTCGGTCGCCAAGCGAATCCGATCCCTGGTGCGCGACGCCCAGGAGACCGGGCGGCGGCTGATGCCCAGCGCGCAGTTCACCGCACGGGTGGGCCCGGCTCGCGCCGCGCTGCAGGCCGTGGGCGTCTACTACTTCGAGGACCAGCCCGCCGAGTAGCCTGCTCTGGCCACGGCCCCGGGTCCCCGCAGGGGTCTCGTGTGTGCATATGAAGCGTGCACATGAAGGCGGGGCTGCGGCCGCACCGGCAAAACCCTTGCGCGTTCGCCGTGCGTGCACTCCACTCTCCCCTGCCGGGCCCCCCTGCCGGTCCACAAGAGCCCGCGGACGGGCGAGCACGCAACCACGCGGCCGGGCGACCATGCCCCTCCGCGGGTGCTGCCCGTTGCGGAGACGAGGGGTTCCATGGACGTCTTCGACAAGTGCCGGAGCTTCGAGCGGCCCGCAGTCGCACGAGAACTCGGCCTGTATCCCTACTTCAGGCCGCTCTCTTCCGGGCAGGACCCGGTCGTCACCTACGACGGCCGCGAGGTCGTGATGCTCGGGTCCAACAACTACCTGGGGCTCGCCTCGCATCCCGAGGTCAAGGCCGCGGCCGAGGCTGCCGTCCGGCAATTCGGCACGGGCTGTGCCGGCTCGCGGCTGCTCAACGGCACGCTCGACCTGCACGTCGAACTCGAAGAGCGCCTGGCTTCGTTCATGCGCCGGGAGGCGGCAGTCACCTTTCCGACCGGCTTCCAGGTGAACCTGGGCGTCCTTTCGTGCCTGGTGGGCCGCGGCGACGTGGCCATCCTGGATGGCCTGGTCCACGCGTGCATCCTCGACGGCGCGCGGCTCGGCTTCGGCAAGGTCTGGAAGTACCGCCACAACGACGTGGCCGAACTCGAGCGCAAGCTCGCGGCCGTGCCCGACGGCCAGGCCGCGCTGGTCGTGGTGGATGGCGTCTTCTCGATGGAGGGCGACCTGGCGCAGCTCGATCAGGTGGCCGCCGCCACCCGCGCGGCGGGCGCCCGGCTCATGGTCGACGACGCGCACGGCCTCGGCGTCTTCGGAGAAAACGGTCGGGGCACCGCCGAGCACTTCGGGGTCGAGTCCGACGTCGATCTCGTGATGGGCACCTTCTCGAAGTCGCTGGCCTCGGTCGGGGGCTTCGTCGCCGGCGACGCCGACGTGATCGAGTACGTGAAGCACCACGCGCGTTCGGAGATCTTCTCGGCCGCCCTTCCCCCGGCGTCGGCCGCCGCGGCGCTGGCGGCGCTCGACGTCCTGCAGCGCGAGCCCGAGCGGCGCAAGCATCTCTGGGAGAACACGCGCTACATGATGCGCGAGCTCACCAATCTGGGGTATGACATCGGGGACGCCGAGTCGCCGGTGGTGCCCATCGTCCTCGAGGACGAACTCACCGTCATGCGGCTCACGTCAGGGTTGCTGGAGGCGGGGGTGTTCGTGAACGCGGTGATTCCGCCGGCCGTCGAGCCGGGTCGAGAGATGCTGCGCACGTCGTACATGGCCACGCACACCCGCGAACACCTGGACCGGGCGCTCTCGGCGCTCGAGCACGTGGGCCGGACCCTCGGCGTCCTCTGACCCCATCGCGACCGACGCAGGAGAGGCCTTGCACGATTCGAGAACGAGGCGCGCGATCCTGCGCGTGGGCAAGGACCTGCGGGCCCCTTTCAATCGCGTGCTGGCGCGCTACTCGGAGGTCGGCGACCCGCCCGTCTTCGAACCGGCGCTGTTTCCGTGGGTGCGCAGCCTCGAGGCGGCGGCCCCGCTGATCAAGAAGGAATCCGAGCAGGTCCTCGCCGTGCGCGACCGGCTGCCGCCGATCTCGGAGATCTCCCCGGACCACAAGCGGATCGCCGCCGACGATCGCTGGCGATCGTTCTTTCTCTGGGGCTACGGCTACCGCATCGAGTCGAACTGCGTGCACTGCCCCGAGACCGTGCGCCTGCTCGAGACCATCCCCGGGCTGATGACGGCCTTCTTCTCGGTGATGCTCCCGGGCACGCACCTGCCGCGGCACAAAGGCGTGAGCAAGGCGATCGTGACCTGCCACCTGCCCCTGGTCGTGCCCGACGATGCAGCCTCGTGTCGGATCGACGTGGAGGGGCACGTTCACCAGTGGGCCGAGGGCGACTGCTTCGTCTTCGACGACACCTACCCGCACGAGGTCTGGAACGACACGGATCAGGAGCGGGTGGTGCTGCTACTGCACGTGAAGCGACCGGTGCGGTTTCCGGGGTCGCTGGCGGGCGATCTGTTCCTCGGCGCCGTGCGCCGCAGCCCCTTCATCCGAGACGCACGCCGCAACCAGGACGCCTGGGCAGAGCGATTGGCCGAACGCGACCGTCTGGCGGCCGCGGACGGCGAGTAGACCGCCGCAGGCTGAGCGGCGGCCCGCACGTGGATCAAGCACCGCGACTCGCGGTCATCAACGGACTGCGCGGCCTCGCGATCGCCGCGGTCTTCTACCAACACCTGGTCGGACCGCTGGTGCCCCCCGGCACCTTCGCGATCGAGATCGCCGGAATTCCGGTCTCGGCACCGCTGCACCACGGCAACTTCGGAGTCGACCTCTTCTTCGTGTTGTCCGGGCTGGTTCTGGTGCTGCCCTACGCCAGCGGGCGCCGCACGCTGAAAGAGGCGGGAGCGGTTCGCCAGTTCTATCGCCGCCGGGCGTTGCGCCTGCTGCCCCTCTACTACGCGAACGTCATTGCAGCCATGGCCCTGTTCCGGCCCGTCCGCGTCGCGAGTAGCGAGGGGTGGTGGGACATCCTGTTCATGGGGACGGCGACCTTTCCGTTCGTCGAGCGTCTGTTCTTCCCGCCCTACAACTGGCCCCTCTGGTCGCTGGGCCTCGAGATCTGGTTCAGCGCCCTCTTCCCCCTGCTCGTGCTCGCCATCGATCGCTGGCGCTGGCCGCGCGTGCTGGTGGCCGTGCTGGCCATGGCGCTCCTGGTACGGCTCTTCGGCGAGGCCTGGTACACGGACTACCCGAGCCGCTACCTGAATCCCATCAAGGACTCGGTCGTCGGCCGACTGGATCAGTTCGTGATCGGCATGGCGCTCGGAGCATGGTGGGTGCACCGCGGGGCCCTGGCCCCGGGCACCGCGAGGGCCACCGTCGCAGCCGGCGTGCTCGGGGTCGGCCTCGCGATGCTGATCTGGGACTGGGTGAACCTCGACGTGCTCTCGCGTGCGTGGGTGCCGTGGTTGAGCCTGATCAGCACGACGGGGCTCGCCTGCGTCGTGTACGGGTCGCTCTCGCTTCCCGCCGGCTGGCTGCGGCGCGCGCTGACGTTCGGGCCGCTCCAGGTCGCGGGCATGATGTGCTTCTCCATCTACGTGTGGCACGACCTGGTGCTGCGCCGCTGGTTCGGCGTGTCGCGCGACCTGTCGATCGAGAGCGTCGTGGCCGTGATCGCCATCGCGCTGCTCTGGAGCGCCGTGACCTACCGCTACATCGAGTTCGGCCACGTGCGCGACGGTCGCAGCCTGTTCAGGGGCGCCGCGGACGAGCCGCCCCACGCACCCCGAGCCACCCCGCCACCCCCAGCGACGCCAGCGTGATGCCCAGGCCCCAAACTACCGGGCGCGGCCGATAGACGAACTCGACGTCGTGGTCGCCCGGTGGGACGACGACCGATCGGAACAGGTAGTTGGCGCGATGGATCGGTACCTCGCGCCCGCCGATGCGCGCGACCCAACCGGGGTAGTGCATCTCGCTCACGACCAGCAGGCGGGGGTCGTCGGTCCGGACACGAAGCACGATCCGGTTGGGCGACCAGGTCCCGGTCACGACCTCCGCGTCGCCCCGGGCTTCGCCGACCGGCGCTTCGAGCGCCTCGACGCGCGTCTCGGTATGGCGGTCGAACCCCACGGCCGTCACCGCGGCCAGAACGGCTTCGGGATCGGTCTCGGCCACGACCCGATCCGCGAACCACGCGCGGGGCCAGACCGCGAGGTTCTCGTAGATCGCCACGCGCTCGTCGCGGTACCGCAGCCGCAGGTGGTCGGGCACCTCGAAGCCGCCACGCCCGGGGAACAGCAGGTACTTGACGCAGAGTGCGTGCAGCACGGGCCAGTCCGCCTGGAGCACGCGCGGGTCGGTGAACGCGCCGTACGAGACGTCGGTGGCATCTCGACCAAAGAGGAAGTCGGTGTAGCGCCGAGGCTGGAGTGAATTGAACCCGTTGGCGTCTTCGATGCCGTAGACCATGCCCCAGCTCACCGACAATCGGTCGCGCGCCAGCGCGACGTCGCGCCAGCTGAGGTCGAAGAACGTGAGCTTGCGACAGCGGTCGGGGACGGGGTCGGCGGTGATCACATCGGCCGCGGGCGGGCGCGCTCGCCAGACCGCGGCGTCGTCCATGGGGACGAAGGACCGGGACGCGACACCGACGTCCAGCGCGACCACGGCGAGGGCTCCCCAGGCCCAACGGGGGTCGCGCGCGCGCCACCAGACCCAGAGCAGCACGCCGCTCGCCACGCCCACCGCCATCGGCAGCCAGGCGTTGGGCCGGTCCGCCGCCAGGCGCTCGACGTCGGCCGGGTCGAGTCCCAGCTTCGGCGCCGCGAACACCACCAGGACGGGAAGCACCACGAGCAGCACCGCCGAAGCCCATGCGGCGGTCCGCGTGAGGCCTTTTGCCACGCGCTGCGCGCCGAGCGTGGCGAGCATCGCCAACGCGAACGAGGTGACGCCGAGAATGCGTCCGGGATCCCGGAACTGGCCGAGCAGCGGAATCCGGTGGAAGACCTCGCCCAGCGGCGTGTGTTTGCCCATGGCGAAGACCACCGTCGCGACGACCACCGCCAACAGGGCGGCGCGCGCGCCATGGGGAGGCTGGGCGGACGGCGGCTCGGACGCACGAGCCGGACAGAAGGCCAGCGCCGCGAGCGCCAGGGGAAGCAGGCCCAGGTAGGTCGCCCGCTCCCAGGATGCGATGGCGAGGGCCGACGACAGCGCCGCTTCGCCGAACGGCCCGGCATCGATGGAGCCGCGCAGGTAGGGGAACCCGAGCAGCAGCCAGTCGGCGGGGGCCATGGAGTTTCCGAACACCAACTCGAACCCCGCCTGCTCCGCCCGCGGCGAGAAGCGCGCGAGTTCCGCCCAGGGCAGGAGCTGAAGCGCAGCGATTCCCAGCCCGAGGCCATAGACGGCCGCCACACCGAACACGGCCGGTGCCAGGCGCGGGCGCCCTTCGCCGGGCGTGGCGACGACGACCAGCCCGTAGAGCCCCACGGCGAGGCCTGTGTACAGGGGCAGCTGGGGATGGCCGGCGAATACCTGGAGCGCCACGGCGAGCGCGCCTCCCGCGATCGCTCGGCGGGACCCGCCCCGGATCACGCGGTCCACGGCGAGAAAGATCCACGGGATCATCGCGGCGGTGCTCATGATCGACAGGATGATCAGCCTGGCCGTCATGAAGCCGCCCAACATGAAGGCCACCGCACCGATCGCGGCAGGAGCCCGGTCGGCTCCCAGGTTGCGCGCCGCCAGGAACGCGCCGACCCCGCCGATCGAGAACTGGAGCAAGACGTCGAAGTTGAGTGCCGCGCCTGCAGGCAAGAAGAAGAAGAGCCAGCTCGCGGGGTGAAGCAGCGCCGCCTGGCCATCTCCGAGCAACGGGATGCCGCTGAACGCGTACGGGTTCCACAGCGGCAGTTGGCCGCTCTCCAGGACGGCCGCGGCGGCCACGTGGTAGGGGTGGAAGTAGAACTGCAGGTCGATCAGCGCGAAGGTGCGCCCGAGCGTGGCGACCGGCAGGAACACGATCCACGGGAGCGCGGCCAGAGCAGCCGCGCACAGCAGTTCGCTGCGCGCTTCGGCTCGTCGGCTCACTCGCTCAGGTACCCGAGTGCGCGCAGGCGCTCGCGTGTCTCGGGGTCGAGCTCTTCCTTCGGCGGCGCCCCTTGGGCCGACAGCCGTGCGGCGTGCCGGTCGAGGAGCAGTGCCTGGTCGGCGTCGCGCTCCGGGCTCTCGGGCTCGTAGGCCGGCACCACCCCATCGCCGGAAAGAAGCGCCGACCGGGAGGGGAGGGGCCGGAGGATGCCGAGGGAATTGGGGTCTCGACGGGGACGCGTCAGGTCGAACCGATCGCGCGCGAGGTAGCGCCCGTCTGCCACGACGGCCAACCGAGCATGATGCTCGGCGAACAGCGGCCGCCCCGGACCCGCGCCCGCAGCCGCTGCCAGAGCGGTCTCGGACGCGGTGCCGAGCGGGCGCCCCACGAAACCAGCAGGCGCCGCGAGCCCCGCCTCGGCCAGGAGCGTCGGCGCGACGTCCACCAGGCTCACGGGCGTCGCATCGAGGCCCCCGCCCTCCGCGCCGGCCGGACGAAAGAGAAGCGGCACCCGAATCTGGTCGATTCCGAGGGAGTGGCCGTGGGCGAACCAATAGTCGTCCTCGCCGAGGGCTTCGCCGTGATCAGCCGTGAGGATGACCGACGTACCGCGCGGAGACGCGGCGCCGTCGAGCAGACGGCCGATCTGCGCGTCCAAGTACCGCACTTCGTCCAGGTAGCGAGCCCGATAGTCGGCCGGGTCTTCCAGCCCGGGCACGGCCTGGTAGGCCGGAATGCCACGCCAGCCCGAGTGGTCGGGCAGCACGCGCAGCCGCTCGCCGCTCGGCGTGACGGGCCCGCTGGAGGTCGGGGGGTCGTAGGGGCCATGCGGATCCTGGTAGTGCACCCACAAGAACCAAGGCTCCTCACCGCCCGCGATGAAGTCGAGCGCGGCCGTGGTCGCGTCCTCGGCGATCCGGTCCGACATGTGGGGACGATTGCGTTCGGGGGTGGGCATCCGATCGTCATAGAGATCGAAACCCCGGTCGAGACCGCGGGAACGTTCGAGCAGCGCATTGGAGACCACGGCTCCGGTCCGGTATCCCGCGCGGCGAACCACCTCGGCCACCGATTCGACACCATCGGCAAGCGGCGCCGACGAGAACTGCGACAGGCGATGGCGGCTCGGCTGGCGCGAGGTGAGGATCGAGGCCACCGAGGGGACCGTGTACGGCGCCGTCGAGAACGCCCAGACGTAGCGCGTCCCCGGGTCGCCGAGCCCACAGAGGACGGTCCCCACGTCCTCCGGCCCGCCGTAGCACGACAACACGTCGGCCCGAAGCGTGTCTACGGTCACGAGCAGCAGGTTGGGCCCTTCGGGACGGCTGCAGCCCGGCACCGCCAGCAACAGGGCCAGGATCGCGACCCGACCGATCGAGCGACTCATGCGGCTCCTCCGCGGGGCCACAGGCGGCCGGGCAACTCGGCCCCGCGCGCGACCAGGCGGCGCGACCAGGCCGAGCGAATGAAGGGCCGCTCGACCAGCCAGAACGACACAGCCGAAACGACGAGCGTGAGTCCCAGCACGAGCACGACCTGCGCCGGAGCGGGCGCGGCGACGAGCCCGAGGACCCGCTCGAGGACGACCAGGTGCCAGAGATAGACGCTGAAGCTCACGATCCCCACGAAGCGAAGCGGGGCCCAGGCGAGCACGCGGCGCACCCCGCCAGCCCCGAGCAACGCACCCAACACGAAGACGGCCCAGAGGATGCCGAACATCAGCACGTCGGCATGGAACGCCCAGGGCTCGACCTCGCGCCCGGACCAGACCGCAAAGAAGGAAGGGATGACGGCCAACACCGCAGCGGCGGCGGAAAGGGCCGCGAACTCGAGGGCGACCCCACGGCCCGGGCCCCGAAGAGGCTGCCCGCCCAACGCCCGAAAGACGAAGGCCGCGGCACTGCCGCACAGGAACGCCGGAAGGTAGTCGAGGAGTCGGATCGCGTTCTGGATCGGGTGCGCGCTGGGCTCCACCCAGACCGCCACGCCCACCGCCAGAACGAACGCGACGGCGGCCCCGAGCCAGGGCCGGCGCTGGCCCGAGAGGACCAGATCGGCCACGGCCACGAACGGCAGAACGAGGTAGTACTTGAACTCCACGGGGATCGTCCAATAGATCGACTTGCCTTCTCGCAGCAGCAGGTGCGCGATCCACTCTTCCGTCGTCAGCGGGATCGCCCAGGTTGCCAGCATGCGGGTCGCCAGAAGCCCCACGGTGAGCGCCAGCACGTAGAGCGGAAACACCCGCAGCACGCGGCGCATCAGGTAGGCCACGTGGGGTGCCGGGCGAGCCAGCTGGGAGCCGGAGCGCGACGTGATCGGCAGGGTCAGCAGGAACGCGCTCAGGACGAAGAACAGGTAGACGCCGTACTTGCCCGCTCCGGAGAAGTCCAGGCTCGGGTGCAGGTGCCGCCCCTCGTTGCTCGCGTGACTCAGGACGACGAGCAGCACGGCGACGCCGCGCGCACCATCCAACGCATCCAGCTGGAGCCCGGCGTGCGAACGCTTGTCGAAGAACCCACCCGCGAGACCGGATCCCGGTCGGCCCACGATGGGCTCTAGGCGGGCTTCAGCTTGTAGCGGATGGGCAGGTGCTTGACGCCGCCCACCAGGCTCGAGCGCAGGCGCTCGACCGGCCCGGCGAGTTCGATCTCGTCGATGCGCGGCAGCAGGTGCTTGTAGGCCACCTTCATCTCGAGCCGGGCCAGGTGCGAGCCCAAGCAGAAGTGCTCCCCGACGCCGAAGCCCAGGTGACGGTTGGGATTGCGGTCGATGCGGAAGCGGTAGGGCTCGTCGAACACCTCCTCGTCGCGATTGGCCGAGGGGTAGAAGAGCGCGACGGCATCGCCCTCGCGAATGGTCTTGCCGCGCAGCTCGTAGTCGCGCGTGGCCGTCCGGGCGAAGTGGATGATCGGCGTGGACCAGCGCACGCACTCTTCGACCGCGGGGCCGATGAGGTCGGGATCGGCCTGAAGCCTGCGAATCTCGCTCTGGTTCTCGACGAAGGCCAGCATGCCGCCCGAGGTGCCGTTGCGGGTGGTCTCGTTGCCGGCGACCACGATGATCAGGCACCAGGCCAGCTGGTCCATCAGGTCGAGCTTCTTGCCGTCGACCTCCATCTGCGTGAACAGGCTGATCAGGTCGTCGCCCGGCTTCTGCTTCTTCTCCTCCACCAGCTTGGCGAAGTAGGTGAACAGCTCGACCATGGTTCCGCGGGCGGCCTCCTGGGGCGTCTTGCCCTCTTCGGCAAACTCCGGGTCGCCGGCTCCGATGATGCGGTTGGTCCAGTCGAACAGCAGGTTCCAGTCCTCGCGCGGCACACCCAGGAGCCACGCGATCACTGCGATGGGAAGCGGCGCCGAGACCTCCTTCACGAAGTCGCACTCGCCCACGTCGTCCTGCACCAGGGCATCGACGATCTCGCGCCCGATCTGCTCCACGTCGTCGTGCATGCGGCGCAGGGCCGACGGGCTGAAGCGATGGGCGATGAGCTTGCGGTAGACCGCGTGCCGCGGGTTGTCCATCTGGATGAGCGTCGGCGGAAACTCCTCCATGCGCGGCTCTTCGGCTTCGTGGCTGATCGTGAGCCGAGGCCCGTTGGCGAACACGTCCGGGAGCTTGCTGATCTCGGTGACGTCGGCGTGCTTGGTGATGGCCCAGAAGGGCAGCCCCTCGGTTTCCTCCCAGCGGAATACGGGATCGTTGGCGCGCATCCACGCCCACGCGTCGTGGGGATAGCCGTGCTCGGCATAGGTCTCGGGGTGGATGATGTGGATGCCCTCGAAGGGCAGTGCCTCGGTCGCCATGCTCGTCCTCCAGAAGGCCCGCTAGCCTACCTGATGTGGGGCGCGATCACCTCGGGCGAATCCTCGTGTGGGCGGCCGCGGTCGCCATATCGCTCGCGGGCGCACCCGCACTGGCCGAGGGCTACACCCTCGTCCTCGACCCGGCCGAGACCGAGGTCACGTTCGTGGTCGATGCCACCCTCAACTCGGTCAAGGGCCGATTCGGCATCGTCGAGGGTTCCCTGCGCTTCGACGCCGACGGAGGGCCGGCGGCCGGGCGCGTGGTGGTCGATGCCCGTAGCGCGAGAACCGGCAACCGGCTGCGCGACGATCACATGCACGACGACGTCCTGGTGAGTGTGCGCTACCCGCGGATCGTCCTCTCGGCCGACTCGCTCGAGGTCCGCGCGCGCAGCGGCGATCGGCTCACGGGACTGCTGCACGGCTCGATCGAGATCCTGGGCGACGCGCATCCCGTCGCCATCGACTTCGAGGCCGAGCGCGAGCCCGACGGGCGCGGCCACGTCGAGGGCGCCTTCGAGGTCCCCTACGTGGCCTGGGGGCTCACGGACGTCTCGAACTTCGTACTTCGGGTCGGGAAGACGACGACGATCCGCTTCGAGGGTCGTGGGACGCTTCGCCCGGAACCAGCGCCGGAAGGGTGACGAGGGCGGCGCCGAGCGCCGTCAGGATGGCGATGGCCGAGACCGCGCCAAAGCTGGCGATGCTCTGCCAGGGCGCCATCGCCAGCGCCGTGAAGCCCACCACCAGCGCCAGCGACGTCGTGACCAGTGCGCGGCCCACGTCGTGCACGGCCCCCGCAATGGCAGCATCGGCCGCTTCGCCCTGCTCGCGGCGACGCCCATACGCCTGCAGCAGGTGGATGGCATCGTCCACCGCGAGGCCGATCACCACGGCGGCGACCATGGCGCTGCCCACGTCGAGCGCGATGCCGACGAAACCCATGGACCCGAGTGTGACGATCACCGGAAGCAGGGTGGGAACCAGGGCCATCGCGCCCAGCGTGACCGACCGGAAAGCGAGCATCACGAGCAGCCAGACCAGGACCCCGGCCAGCGCAAAGCTCGAGAGCTGGGTCACGCGGATCTCGTCGATCATCGCCGCCACCGTGGCCAGCGGCCCCGTCACCACGGCCGCGTAGCCCTCGGGCAGGGCGCGGTCGAGTTCGGCATGGACCGACCCGAGCAGCGCGCGCAGCTCGCGCTGCGGCGTCTTGCCCGCCTGAAGCGACAAGCGCAGCGCCGCGTGGGGATCGACGAACTGGCGATGGAAGCCCGGCGCCTCGCGGCGCAGCAACCGCATCATCTGGCCGGGACGCTCGGCATCGTCGTCCGGGCCGAGGCCGAGAGGCACGCCATGCAGCAGTTCGTGGAGATGCCGGGCCGGGACCAGCGCCGAGAGGCCTGGACCCAGGTCGGGCAGCCCTTCGAGCGGTGCCAGACTCGCCAGCACCGCCAGCGGTTCGCGCCGGTCGGTGCGCTCGCCGTCGGGGAGCAGCACCGCGATCTCGAGCGTCTCGGCCTGGCGCAGATGGCGCGACGCGCCGGCCACCCACTGCACCACCCGGCTTTCCTCGCCGTAGAGGTCCTCGAAGCGCGCATCGACCTCGAGGCGCAGCATGCCCACCGCGCCCAGGGCGGCCGCCACCGCCGAGACCCCGAGCACGAGCGCGCGGCGGTCGCGCGCGAACCGGGTGAGTGCGTGCAGGCCCCGGTCGAAACTCGCCGCCCCGGGGATCGAGACCATGCGCGCCGCGGGCAGGCGCACCAGCAGCGGGGGCAGCACGCTGAGCGTGAGCACCAGCGCCGCCCCGACGCCGAACGCCGCCACCCCGCCGAAGCGCGCAAAGCTCTCGAGCCCCGACACCGCGAAGGATGCGAAGCCGGCCATGGTCGTGGCCGTGGTCACCAGACACGGCCAGCCGACCTGGGCCACCGCCGCGGTCACCGCCCGCTCGCGATCCCCGCGCGAGCCGGTCGCCCCGGGCGCCGAGGCGTAGGCCGCCAGCAGATGGATGGCATCGCACACCCCGATCACGAGCACGAGCGGCGGCAACACCTGCGTGAGGCTCGTCTGGGGCCAGCCGAGCCAGCCCTGGAGACCCAACGTCCAGACCACCGCGAGACCGACGCACGCGAGGGTCACCAGCGCCGGTCCGACGCGCCGAAAGAGCAAGGCCAGGACCCCGGCGACCAGGGCCACCATCACGGGGATCATGCGTGCGGTGGCCGCTTCGAGTTCGCCCCCGGCCACGACGAACTCCACCGGGCCCCCGATGCGGTGGAAACGGAAGCCGGCGCGTTCGTGCGGGGCGAGCGCCTCGTCGAGGGCGGCGAGCGCACGCGCGCCCAACGCCGTGTCGGAGCTTTCGAGCTGGATCACCAGGGCCCCGGCGCGGCCGTCGGCCGAGACGATCTGGCCGACCCAGCTCGGGTCCGAGCGGGCCGCCGCGGCCAGGCGATCGAGGTCGGGCGCGGGCGCACCCTCGACGAACAGGCGCCTGGCCTCGGGGAAGCCGATCTCGGGGCGCATCAGCACCGGGCTGGTGGCGGGCCCGTCGACGGCGACCACCCCCGGCACGGCCTCGAGGTGCCGCGCCACCTCGTGCGCCATCTGCAGCGCGGCCGGCTCGAAGACGCCGTCACAGGCCTCCGTCTCGGTGCAGCTCCAGACCGCCGCGAAGGGCAGCCCGCCCCCGAAGCGCGCCGTGAAGGCATCGAGTCGCGTGACCACCGGGTGATCCGCACCGAGAAACGCGCGGTACCCCGCGGCGGTTTCGAGGCGGGGCAGCCCAGCCGCCAGCGCGAGGGTGGCGACCCCTACGAGCGCAGCAAGCGTCGCGGGGCGCCGAAGCCCGAACGTCACCCAGCCCACGAGCACGCGAGAAGCCGCGTCGCCGATCACGGCTCCTTGCTGCCGCGCGGAGGCGTGGGCGCGTGTTCTCGCGAAGACGCGCCTGGGTCGCGCGGCGGAGGTTCGGGATCGCGGGTGAACGGAACGAAGCGAACCGGAAAGAGCGTACGCGTCTCGAGACCCCGTTCGGTCCGGGTGAGCACGCGCAGCTCCTGATGGTCGGTTCCGACGGGGATCACCAGCCGCCCCCCGACGGCGAGCTGCTCGAGCAGGGGCGGCGGAACCTCGGCCGGCGCCGCCGTCACGATGATCGCGTCGTAGGGGGCATGCGGCGGCCACCCGGCAAAGCCATCTCCCGTGACGACCTCCACATTCTCGTAGCCCAGGGCTGCGAGCCGTTCGCCGGCCTCCTGGGCCAGCTCGGGGACGATCTCGATCGTCGTCACACGCTTCACGAGCTGCGCGAGCACGGCAGCCTGATACGCCGAGCCCGTGCCGATCTCGAGCACGTGGTCGCCGGGCTCGAGCGCCAGCGCCTCGGTCATGACGGCCACCACGTAGGGCTGGGAGATGGTCTGCCCCTGCCCGATGGGCAGCGCCCGGTCCTCGTACGCGAACGCGACCTGGTCGTCGGGGACGAACCGGTGGCGCGGGACCCGTCGCAGGGCGTCGAGCACGTGCGCATCGCGCACGCCGCGAGCAGCGATCTGCTCGCGCACCATCGTCGCGCGCATCCGGGCGTAGCGGTCGGCATCGGGATCGCCTTCCGCTCCGGCAGCCAGCAGCGCAAGCAGCAGCGCGGCCGTCACCGGGCCGGGGCCACCTGGGGCAACGATGCCGCGTCGAAGGACCCCTTGCGCACGTTCTGGAACGCCAGTTCGGGAAGCGAGAACAGCACGCCGCGGCCGGCTCGGGCCAGGCGGCGCCCACCGTCGAGGGGCGCCGTGAACACCCCGAGCGCCGCGTCCCCCGCGCCGTACAAGACGTTCACCAACCCGAAGAGCGGCCGCGGCCACGCGGCGCCGGTGGTGAACAGCAGGAAGCTGCCATCGGCATCCCGAGGCGCGTAGACCTCCGACGTGAGCGTATTCGCTTCACGCAGCTGCGTACGGCGGGGGCCTGCGACCTGGGCACGATCCTCGATCGCGCGCTCGCGATAGGGCGCCACACGCTCGACCCCGGTCACGCGGTAGCGCGTGACGATCTGCTGGTGAAAGACGCGGGGAATGAAGCCGAGCCCTTCACCCGGAGCGAGCGTTCCACCCAGGACCTGCGCCGCGCGCTCGCGCCCGCCCAGGGCGCCCTGCACGGCCGCCAGCAGTTCGGTGACGCAATTGCGGTCGATCAGGCCGTAGTCGTAGCGAAGCGCCACTTCCTCGCGCACGCGCGCTTCGCGCCGCCTTGCAGTCTCGGCCAGCGCCAGCGCCAGTGCATGGGGCCCGGCTCGAATCGGCAGCGCCACCGGTGCCGCGCGGCCCGGTACCAGCCGTTCGCGCCCCACTTCGACGGTGCCCCCATGGACCTCGGCCTCTTCGAACGACGCGACCCGCCCGGCCAGGTCTTCGAGCCGGTTGTAGTCGCCTTCGGCCGGCGAGGCGGCGGCGGTGAACACTTCGGAGCGCGCCTTCGCGAGAAAGCCCCTGCCCTGCCGGGCCAACGCACGAAGCTCTTCGGGCCGATGCTCGCTGGCGGGCCTGGCTCCGGCCGCGTCGGTGCGCGGGTCGAGCAGCAAAGGACGGTTCGCGGCGAGCGAGCGGTGAACCGCCACATACCGCGCAGCCACCCGCAGCAACACCTGCCCGCGATCGGCTCGCCGACTTCCCAGCAGCGACCCCGCGCGTTCCCCGAGACCCCGGGCCAGAGCCGTCAGGCTTTGGCGCTCGACCGGGGTGAGCTCGGGCAGTCCCAGATCGAGCAGCGCGTCCGGGGCCAGGGGTCGGGCGCGCGCGATCGTGCGCAGCGCCTCGCGAAGCGCCAGGTCCGCGCGCAGGGCGGCGAGCCGCGACAGTGCGTCGGGCTCGTCGGCTCGGGGCAACGCGAACCCACGCACCCGCGCCTCGACGGCTTCGAGCTGCTCGTCGACACCCGGAAGCCCGGCCCGAAGCCCGGCGAGTGCCGCGTCGCCCTCGCCCTCTGGATCGAAGAGACCGGCCACCGGCACCGGGTAGGTTCGATCGCCACCTCCCGCGAGCGCCTCGGCCATGCGGCGGTCGCGGATCGTGGCCTCGCGGCGCGCGAGTCGGCGAAGCTGACGAAGGTGGGCACCCGCCAGCGCATCGCGCACCCGGGTCGCCTCCTCGGCGCCCACCCAGACCGTCGCCAGATTCAGCGGCCGCGACTGGAAGCCGGCGTAGTTGCGCTCGAAGTCGGGCCAGCCGTCGCGCACCAGCCGAAAGACGTCGCCGTCGTGCTGGTAGTGGAAGACCAGATCGCCGATACGCACGGCGGTGTGGCCGCCACTCGCGCCGCCTACGTTGCCCTCGAGGTGGACGAAACGAAGCGTCTCCTCGTCCCGTGCGTCCTGGCTCGCCCCGGACGCGACCCCGCCGTAGAGGAGGATCGCCAGGGCGAGCCCCCACCGTGCGAGTGCGCGGGCCGCCACACGGCGGCCCGCCTGCGCCCCAAGCCGAGCCACGGGATCAGCGCCGCCGCGTCACCGGGTGGCGACGTCGAAGCCCTCGTGCACGTGGACCAGGTCGTCGGCGTCGGCAATGCCGCGATCCCGCAGGAACGCATCGGTCTGGTCGCGGTCGAAACCCGCCTCGGCCAGTCCCACGCCGAGCGCGTGGTAGGTCATCAGGCTGGCTTCCCAGTCGGTCACGCCGTGCTGCTCGGCCACCACGGTCAGACCCGCCGCGAAGTCGTCGCCGGGGGCGGTCTCACCCACGAAGCTGCGCGCATAGACCCGAACGTCGTCGCCGTAGGCGTTCTCGGCCGAACTCGGCTTGGTGCCCGAGCACGACTGCGAGAAGCCGTCCGAAGACGCCTTGAAGCTGCCGCCGATGGCGTTGCTCGAGCCCGAGATCGAGTCCGAAGGTGAGGTGATCGATGCCATCAGGCTCTTGCAGCCGGCGCCCAGCGCCACCACGGCCACGAGCATGAAGATCCGGATTCCGTTCGCTGCCATGTCAGTCCTCCTGTGACGATGGGGTCTTCGACGGGCGCGTCAGTTCCGTATTCACCCGCCGCCGCGGAGTGTAACCACCGGCTGCGCTACCGTCCGCGCCCGTGAGAATCAGCGTCGTCCTACCCGTGTACAACGAGATCGCGACCCTGGAGGAGATCCTCGGGAGGGTCGCGGCCGCCGAGGGTGTCGACGAGATCGTGGCGGTCGACGACGGCTCCCAGGACGGCACCGGCCACAAGCTGCGCGAGCTGGCCGCGGGCATGCCCGAACTGGTGGTGGTCGAGCACGGCCACAACCAGGGCAAGGGCGCGGCACTGCGCACGGGGTTCGCGCGGTCCAGCGGCGACGTGGTGATCGTGCAGGACGCCGACCTCGAGTACGACCCCTCCGACTACCCGGCCCTGCTGACGCCCATTCTCGATGGCCGCGCCGACGTCGTATTCGGCTCGCGCTTTCTCGGCGGGCCCCACCGCGTGCTCTACTTCTGGCACTACGTGACCAACCGGGGCCTCACCTTTCTCTCCAACGTGTTCACCAACCTGAACCTCACGGACATGGAGACCGGCTACAAGGTGTTCCGCCGGGAGGCCCTCGAAGGCATCGTCATCCGCTCGAACCGCTTCGGCTTCGAGCCGGAGATCACCGCCAAGGTGGCACGCAAGCGACTGCGCATCTACGAGGTGCCCATCAGCTACAGCGGACGCACCTACGAAGAAGGCAAGAAGATCGGCTGGTGGGACGGGGTGAAGGCCCTGGGCTGCATCCTCTACTTCCGCTTCTTCGACTGAGGCCGCCCCCGTGGACTACGAAGAGATCCGCTACGAGGAGCGCGACGACCACGTCGCCGTGCTCACCCTCGCCCGGCCGCAGGCGCGCAACGCGCTGACCCATCGCACCTACCGCGAGGTGGAGCATGCGGTGCGCGAGACGCAGGCGCGCTGCCTGGTCGTGACCGGCGACGACCCCGCCTTCTGCTCGGGCGACGACGTGAAGCAGATCATGGCGGGTCCCAAGGGGCCGCCGGTCGAGGCCCTGACTCGCGAACCGCGCCTCACGCCGGCCGCCGAGGCCCTGCTCGCGACGGACGTGCCGATCGTCGCGGCCATCAACGGCGCCGCGGTGGGCTGGGGCATGGAACTCGCGCTGATGGCCGACCTGCGCGTGGCGTCGGAGCGCGCGCGCTTCGGCGAACTCTTCGTGCTGCGCGGCCTTTGCTGCGACGTGCCCGGCCTGGGACGGCTGGCCGGCCTGGTCGGCCGCGAGAAGGCCACCGAACTGCTGCTGCTCGGCGACGTGATCGACGCGGCCGAAGCCCTGCGCATCGGCCTGGTGGGGCGCGTCGTTCCGCACGAGGCGCTGCTGCCCGAGGCCCTGGCGTTGGCCGGGCGCATCGCCGCACAGCCGCCCCTGGCGATCGCGCGCCTCAAGCAGGGCCTGCGCCGCGCACTCGACCCCGACTGGGAGTCGCTCGGCCGCTTCGTCTCCAGCTCGCTGGCCGAGCTGTTCCAGACCGAGGACCACCGGGAGGGCGTCCGCGCCTTTCTCGAGAAGCGTCCCGCCCGCTACAGCGGACGCTAGTCCGGAGCTCAGACGCCCTCGGCCAGGGCCCGCAGCTCGCTCAGCCACGCGTCCACTTCGGGCGGCAGCTGGAGCCCGCCCGAGCCGGTGTACCCCACGAGGGTGTGCTGCTCGAGCACGGCGAAGGCGCGCCGGGCCACCGCCGCGCCCGGTGCCAGACGGACCGCGTGCTCCAGGTGGAAGTCGGCCTGGGACGGCCAGAACGCGTCGGTGCGGCGCAGCTCGGTGAGCCCCAGCAGGTAGTGGGCCTCTGCGCGCTGGTCCTGGGGGGGCGGCTCGCCGGACCGGCCCAGGTAGCGGTGGATCAAGGACGAAGCCTGCAGGTCGTCCACGGCCCCGCGGCGGTCGGCGGGATACCGCCTGCGCGCCTGGGCGCGCTCGGCGGATTCGCGGGCCCGGTCGAGCAGGCTGCCCTCACCGGGATCGGCCTCCAGGCGCGCCAACGACTCGGACCAGGCGGCAACGCTCTCGCGCAGGTGCAGGGGCGTGTCGTCGCGCGCGGCGAACGCCTCGAGGGCGCGGCGCGCACGCGCGGGGTCGCGCTCGAGGCGCACGCCGAGAAGCAGCAGGTCGTCGAGTACGCCCTCGGTGTCGAGCCGCGCGGGACTCCAGTCGGGCGAGGCGAGCAGGGCCTCGCATCCGGCCATCGCCTGGGAGAATTGGCGGGTCATGAGTTGGAGACGCACCGTCTCGAAGGGGTCGAGGCTTCCCTCCGGAACGCTCTGGAACAGGGAGGCCCCGAGCAGGGAGTCGCCTGGGCTCGGGAGACGCGAATGACAGCCGATGCAATCGTTCGCGAGTTCGCCCAGGAAGTACCGTGACTCCTCGGGCCGGCCCTCGCGGAAGCGCCGGTCGGCCTCGGCGGCGTCACGAGCGAGCCAGCCGCTGAGGAAACCGAAGCTGGCCTCGCGCGACGTGCCATGGCTCTCGAGCACCGCGGTCCCGGCGGCGAGGCGGGCCAGCGCCTCAGCGATGACCTCCCGGTTGGCGGGATCCGAGAATCGCGCGTCGCTGAGCGCCAGGGGGAGCAGCACCTGCAGGGGGTCGGCGATCTCGCGCATCGCGCCGCGAACCTCGGTGGTCTGCTCGGCTGCCCCCGCCGGTTCGGTCGCCGACACGGGATCGGCCGACATCGGCACGGCCATGCACGCCATGAGGAGCAGTGCCGCCCACCCGCCGGTCCGTCGTGCCACCTTGCCCGCTCGCGTGCCGCAATCGAGCGGCGTGTGCCCCCTCATCGTTCCCCCGATCTCCCCGCAAGGGTGAGCACCTGCTGGCCGAACGCAAGCCGCTCTGGCGCAAGCACTTGGCCGAAACTCCTACAGGCGCCGTTAAGGGGCGGCGGAGCGGCACCGCGAGGGGACCGTTATCCTCGGCGCCGTCTTCACCCCCGAGGGACACCGGCCCCTCCCTTCCGGTGTGCGACCAGCCCCGGGCCCACTACGACCATGTGCGGAATCTACGGCTTCGCAGGATTCGAGGACGCCGACCTGCTGCGTCGGATGGGCGAGGTGATCCACCACCGCGGTCCGGACGGCGAGGGTTCGTACAGCGACCCGCGCTTCTCCATGGGCATGCGCCGCCTGTCGATCATCGACCTCGAAGGCGGCAGCCAGCCCATCGCCAACGAGGACGGGCGTCTTCGCGTGGTCTTCAACGGCGAGATCTACAACTACGTCGAGCTCACCGAGGAGCTCGAGGCCCTGGGGCACGACTTCAAGACCCGCTGCGACACCGAGGTGCTCGTCCACGCCTACGAGCAGTGGGGCATGGACTTTCTCGAGCGCCTGAACGGCATGTTCGCCTTCGCCCTCTACGACCTCGAGCGCGGCGAGCTGATCGTGGCCCGCGACCGCGCGGGCCAGAAGCCGCTCTACTGGCACCAGTCGGCCGGCCGCTTCGTGTTCGGGAGCGAGATCAAGTCGATCCTCGAGTGCGCCGCCGTGCCGCGAGAGCCGAACACCGAAGCGGTGGACCCCTACCTGACGCTCCGCTACGTGCCACAGCCCGAGACGCTCTTCCGCGGCATCTTCACCCTGCCGGCCGGGCACTTCCTGCGCCTGCGCATCCGCGACATGGACGTGCAGGTGCGGCGCTACTGGGACGTGCCGCTGCACGAGGACAAGCCGCGTCGCTCGCGCGCCGAGTACGTGGAAGAGCTCGAAGGGCTCTTCGTGGACGCCGTGCGCCTCACCATGCGCAGCGACGTGCCGGTGGGTGCCTACCTCTCGGCCGGCGTCGACTCGAGCCTGGTCGTGGCCGCGATGACCCGCTTCACCGAGAAGCTCAACACCTTCTCGATCGGCTTCGGCTCGCCCATCGACGAGACCCAGGACGCGCGCAAGCTCGCCGACCACCTGGGCTGCACCCACCACGAGGTGATCGCCACCCCCGAGGACTTCGCCGAGCTCCCCCGCGCCATCTGGCACCTCGAGCGGCCCATCGGCGACGTGCTGATCCTCGCCTACTTCCTGCTGGCCCGCGCCACCAGCAAGGAGGTGAAGGTCGTGCTGTCGGGCGAAGGCGCCGACGAGAGCTTCGCCGGCTACTCGTTCCACAAGATCATCCAGTGGACCAAGTGGGGGACGCGCCTCGCGCCGGGCTTCCTCACCCGCAAGGTCGCAGCCGGGTTGATCGACGCCGTGCCCGTGGACCTGCTCGACAAGGCCTTCGTCTACCCGGCACACCTGGGCAAGACCGGCCAGAAGAAGACCGCCTCGTACCTGCGCCACTTCCAGGAGCGCAACCTGAACGAGAGCTACATCGCGCTGAAGGCGCTCTTCGATCTCGACGAGCGCCGCACCCTCTATGCCGACGACTTCAAGCGCGCCGCTACCGACGCGTGGATCCGGCCGCCGCGCGACAGCTCCGGCGCCTACCTCGACCAGCTGCTCAAGCTGCAGTTCGACGACTGGCTGCAGGACAACCTGCTGCTGCGCCAGGACAAGAACACCATGGCCAGCTCCCTCGAGCTGCGGTGTCCGTTTCTCGATCACCGCATCATCGAACTCGCTTTCGAGATGCCGCCCGGCCTCAAGGTCCGCGGCACCGTCGACAAGTGGGTGGAGCGGGAGATCGGCAAGAAGTGGCTGCCGCCCGAGAACACCAAGCGCAGCAAGAATCCCTTCTATTTTCCGCTCGAGTACTTCCACGAGAGCTCACCCATCCAAGGCCTCATCGCCGAGACGCTCGACCCCGAGCGCGTTCGTCGACGGGGCCTGTTCGACCCGGCCGCGGTAGCCCACCTGGTCGAGCGCATGGCCTCGGGTGAGTTCCTGGTGCTGAAGCAGGTGCTCAGCCTCGTGATCCTCGAGCTCTGGTATCGAATCTTCATCGACCGGGAGAGGTTGTTCTGATGACGAACGAAGGACAGGGACGAAAGGTATTGGTCACCGGCGGGGCCGGCGTGATGGGACGCCGCCTGTGCACGGGGCTGATGGAGCGCGGCTTCGAAATGGTGGTGCTCGACCGCCCGGGCACCAAACTCGAAGACGACCGCATCGACCTGCGGCACGGGGACATCACCGACCCGTCTTCGCTCAAGGGTCTCTTCGACGGCGTCGACACGGTCTACCACCTGGCGGCCGTGTTGCTGCCGCCCGAGCCTTCCATGTACGAGAGCGTGAACATCGTGGGCACGCAGAACGTGGTGAACGCGGCGCGCGAGGCCGGGGTCAAGCACTTCGTCCACGTGTCGTCGGCGTCGGTCGTCTACGACAACCCCACGCGCTACTCGCTCAGCAAGCGCGAAGGCGAGCGCATCGTTCGCGAGAACGGCGTGATGGAGTGGACGATCATCCGCCCCACGCTCGTCTACGACGAGCACGGCGGCATCGAGTTCGCGCGGTACTTCGACTACCTGAAGAAGTTCCCGGTCGTGCCCTTCATCGGCCTGGGCCACGCGCTCAAGAACCCGGTGCACACCGAAGACATCATGAACGGACTGATCGCCATTGCCGGGAACGCCAAGAGCTTCGGAGAGGTCTACGCCTTCAGCGGCGGGCGCGCCGTACCCATCTGGACGATGTCGAAGATGATGCTGCGCCACCGCGGCATCAAGAAGCTGTTCATCCCCATGCCGGTGTGGTTCGCACGCGGCATCGCGTGGGTGCTCGAGCAGTTCATGAACGACCCGCCGCTCAAGTGGCAGATGGTCGCGGGCATCATCCAGGACGCCGACCTCGATCACAGCAACGCCACCGAGCATCTGGGCTACCGGCCCATGACCATCGACGAGGGCTTCGAGAAGACCTGGCCGCTGCGCAAAGCGTGACGACCGCCCTCCCCCGGCTCGGCCGACTCGAGTTCTCCGCCGTCCCCTTCTTTCTCAACCCGAGGTTCTGGCGGCGCTGAGGCGCGATACCATGGCCGGCCTTCGAGAAGGGAAGGAGGGGCCATGGGCATCCTGGATGGCAAGATCGCGGTGGTGACCGGTGCGGGGCGCGGCATCGGGCGCGGGATCGCGCTCGACTTCGCGCGGCATGGCGCCGCGGTGGTGGTGAACGACCTGGGGGGCGAGGCCGACGGCAGCGGTGCCGGGCGGATCGCCGACGAGGTCGTCGCCGAGATCGAGGGTCTGGGCGGCCGCGCCGCGGCCAACTACGACAGCGTGGCCACCCCCGACGGCGGGCGCGCCATCCACCAGACCGCCCTCGACGCCTTCGGCGGCCAGGACATCCTGGTGAACAACGCGGGCATCCTGCGCGACCGCACCATCTTCAAGATGGAAGAATCGGACTGGGACCTGGTGCAAGACGTGCACCTGAAGGGTCACTTCTGCTGCTCCCAGCCCTTCGCGCGCTTCATCCGCGAGACGAACCGGCCGGGTTGCCGCATCGTCAACTTCTCGTCGGTGTCGGGCCTGTTCGGCAACTTTGGGCAGAGCAACTACGGCGCGGCCAAGGCCGGCATCGCGGGCTTCAGTCGGGTGCTGGCGCTCGAGCTCGCGAAGTACGGCTGCACCGTGAACACGATCTCGCCCGGCGCGGCGACGCGCATGACGATCCCGCTGCGAGAGGGCCGCGGGGCTCCGGTGGACACGGACGATCCGACCCAGGGGCCCCAGCAGATCGCGCCGGTGGTGAGCTGGCTGTGCTCGCCCGCCGCGCAGGAGGTGACCGCGCAGATCGTGAACGTGATGCGCGGCGAGGTGGGCATCATGCAGCAGCCAGCGATCATCCGGTCGTTCAAGCGCGATGCGCTCTGGACCCAGGAAGACCTGGACCAGGTGATGCCCGCACTGGTCGAAGCCAAGCAGCAGCACGACGCCCGCGTCCAGAAGGACGCCGAGCCGGAGCCCTTCGAACCGTGAGCCAGCCCCCCCACCCGCCGCTGGACCGCCCGTGAAGGGCGACGCCGCACCGCAGGAAGTCGCGCCGGGCATCGCGCCCATCCTCGCACCGGACGAGATCGACCCGGACTGGCTCACCACCGTGCTTCGCCACAGCGGCGCGCTGGAAGAAGGGCACGTCACCGCACTCACGCTGGAGGACGTGGGCACCGGCCAGGTAGGCCGCAACGTCCGCTTCACCCTCACGCTCGAAGGCGCGCCCCCGGGCGCGCCGGCCTCGGTGGTGGGCAAGTTCCCCTCCGACGACCCGGTGAGCCGGGCCACGGGTGTCATGCAGGGCAACTACGACCGCGAGGTGCGTTTCTACCGCGAGCTGGTGCAGACCGTGGACATCCAGACGCCGCGCTGCTTCCACGCCGCCTTCGATGCGGCGACGTCGGACTTCGTGCTGCTGTTCGAGGACCTGGCGCCCGCGGTGCAGGGCGATCAGATCACGGGTTGCTCGCTGGACGAGTCGGCACTCGCCCTTTCACAGCTCGCCGGGCTGCACGCGCCGCGCTGGCAGGACCCGGCCCTCGCGGATGCCTCGTGGATGGACCGGCCCGAAGGGGGCGAGGCGCTGCTCCAGGCCATGTACCTGGGCTTCGTGGGCGGGTTCGTCGAGCGCTACGGGGCGCGGCTCGACGACGACGCCATCGCCCTGATCGAGGCCTTCGGCCCACGTGCCGAAGCGTGGGCCAGCGCCGGCAAGGCGGGGCCCGTGGCCGTGGTGCACGGCGACTACCGCCTGGACAACATGATGTTCGGCACCGAAGCAGGCGGCTACCCGCTGGCGGTGGTCGACTGGCAGACCCCGGCGCGGGGTCACCCGGCGGCCGATGCCTCCTACTTTCTGGGTGCCGGGCTACCCGTGGAGGCACGCCGCGAGCACGAGCACGACCTGCTCGGGCACTACCACGCCGAGCTCCTGGCGCGCGGGGTGAGCGGCTACGACTTCGAGGCGTGCTGGCGCGACTACCGCTTCTTCGCCTTCTCGGGCGTGGTGATGGCGGTGATCGCATCGATGATCGTGGGACAGAGCGACCGCGGCGACGCCATGTTCCTGGCCATGGCCTCGCGCCACAGCGCTCACGCGCTCGACCTCGACTCGCTGTCGCTCTTCTAGCGCGCGGCCGCCCTGGCCTACTGGCGCGGAAGCTCTTCGAGCGTGATCGGCAGGCCGTCGCGCGGCTTCGAGATCGGCGCCTGCTGCACCGGCATCACGTAGTCGTCCGGCACGCTGAAGCGGCAGCGGCGCAGCATCTGGTGCATCACCGTCTTCACCTGCAGCTCGGCGAAGCGGATGCCCAGGCAGTGGTGCGGCCCCCCGCCGAAGGGCACCCACATGTGGGTGTGGCGCTGGTCCTCGGCCCGTTCGGGCGAGAAGCGGCCCGGGTCGAAGCGGTCCGGCTCGGGCCACCAGTCGGCCATGCGGTGGGTGTGGATCGGCGACACCACCGTCATCGAGCCCTCGGGAATCGTGTAGCCCTTGAACTCGAACGCCTGGGTCGCCACGCGCGGGATCACCGGCAGCGGCGGGTAGAGCCGGAGCGTCTCCTTCATGACCCAGCCCAGCACCGTGAGCTGTGCCTGCTCGTCGAAGTCCAGCTGCTCATGGGGCATGGCGAGGCACTCTTCGCGCGCGCGCTCCTGCCACTCGGGGTGCTTGGCCAGCAGGTAGGTCATCGACGTGAGGGTCGAGGTCGTGGTGTCGTGTGCGGCCATCATCAAGAAGATGAGGTGGTCGACGATCTCCTCGTCGCGAAAGCGCTCGCCCGCCTCGGTCTCTGCGTGGCAGAAGCGCGTGAACATGTCGGGGCCGTCCCCGGCGCGCTTCTTCGGGATGAGGTCGCCGAGCCAGCGCTTCATCTTCTCGCGGCCGGCCAGACCGCGCTGGAACTCGAGCCCCGGGATGGGCAGACGCACGCGCGACATCGAGGCCGCCACCAGATCTTCGAAGACGCCGTTCATGGCGCGCGTCTCGCTGCCGAGGTCGACCCCCAGGAAGATCGCCGCGGCCATGTCGAGCGTGAGTGCCTTGTAGGACCGGAACGCCGAGATCTCGTCCTCCAGCAGCCAGTCGTCGAGGGCCTCCTCGACCATCGGCCCCATGCGGTCCAGGTAGCTCCGCAGGGCCGGTCGCTTGAAGGCTTCGTGCATGATGCGGCGCGCGTACTTGTGGTCGGCGCCGTCCTTCAGCAGCAACCCGTTCGGAAAGATCCGGCCCATGATCGCCGTCCAGGGCTTCTGCGCCGAGAAGATGCCCTCGCGGTCGAGCAACACCAGGCGGTTCGCATCGGGCCCGAACAGGTTCACCATCTTGAAGGGCCCGGCCATCTGCATCACGACCTCGCCGTAGCGGTCGTGCATGCGTGCGAGGCGCCCGTACATGTCGACGCGCGCGTTCTGGTCGGAGAACACGACGTCGCGGAGCAGATCGGTGATGGGAACACGCGGAATCGAGGCGGCAGGCTCGGGCATGGCATCACCCTACCGAATGCAGCGCCGCGCGCCTCCGGACCCGGAGACCGCGCCTACCAGCTGCCACCGCCGCCCCCGCCGAAACCGCCGCCGCTGAATCCGCCGCCCGAGCTGAAGCCGCTGCTCCCCGACCCCGACGAACGCGGCTGCGAAGCCAGGCTCTGGCCCATGGTCGACAGCGAGTGGCCCACGTCCGAGACGAACACCCGCGGCGCGAAGCTGCCGCGGTGACGCGGGCTCTGGTACCAGTCGGGCGGCTCGGTGTAGAGATCGGCGAAGGCCTCGGCCCAGGGGTCTGCGGCCCCGAGCACCACGGCATAGGGCAGGATGCGTTCGAAGGTGTCGCGCGAGCGGCCGCCCATGCGCTCGAGCCGGTCGCGATCGACGCGGGTGAGAAACTCGGAGAAGCCCTGGATCTCTTCGTAGGCCTGCCGCCCCCGGCGGGTCTTCCTCGGCATCACCCGCGAGAACGCCAGCACGATCAGGCCACACGCCCCGACGGCGAGCGCCTGGTCGAGGCGCAGGACCATGAACGAGAAGAAGGCGAGCACCAGCACCGCGAAGCCGCCCATGGCCCAGCCCGTTCGCACGGAGTCCGGCGACGTGGGAAACAGGTGTTTGCCCTTGCTCACCTCGGTGTAGAGCGCCTCGCGGATGCCCGGCAGGTGCTTGTAGAAGTTGTCCTTCAGGTCCGACACGGCGACGACCGGACCGTCGGCGAACAGGCTCTGCATCAGCTTTCGCTCGTGGGCCGCCAGCCCTTCGGGCTCGCGAAGCTTGTGCAGCCGATAGTCCGTGCTCTCGAGAAACAGGAACTTCTGGATCTCCTGCTCTTCGATGCGCAGGTAGCCCCGGATGGCGAGGTCGAGGATCGACGAGGTGATGTCGGCCAGGTCGGCGCGCTCGTCCACCACGGTGCCGACCTCGGCCGGCGTGAGCCCGTCCGGCGGCTCGTAGCGCACGGGGATCGACTCGCGTGCGCCGCGGTCGCGACCCCGCGTCCGCCACAGCTGGAACATGGCCCCGAAGGTCAGGAACGGAAGCAACGTGAAGAGCGAGATCCAGTCGCTCAGGCGGTCGAGCCAGCGGGCCAGCGCGCTCGGCTCTTCGAGCACGCCCTTGGGCAGTCCCACCACGATCGAGAGCCCCTCGCCGGGCCCGAGGGGCCGCGCGCTCTCGAAGCCCGCCACCTCGCTGCCGGCATCGGCGCGGCAGTCCGACTGCACGGCACCCTGGGGCCCGGTGAAGCACCCGACCCGGATGCCCCCGGAGACGGCCACGGGCAGTACTACCGTGGCCCGGGCACGATCGATCGGCACCGGCCACGCCGTGCCGGTGGCGTTCCAGTAGATCTGGTCGTGGTCGTCGAACCAGAGGACGGCGCGCCGCACCCGATAGCGGATGCGGTAGGTCTGCACGCCCTCGAGAAAGACGTCGGCACGGCCCACGCGGATGCGACGATCCGCGCCCGAGCCCTCCACGCGAAACGGTCGGTCCTGCCCGCGCTCGTCGGTCACCCGCTCGACGTCGAGTACGATGCGGTAGTCGGGCGAACGCCCGCGTCCGTAGCGCACCGGGATGTCGCGAAAGATCCCCCGGCGGCGCTCACCCTCGAAGTCGTAGACGATCTCCTCGTCCACCAGAAAGCCGTCGGACCCGTCGAGCTCGATCGTGACGTCGAAGCTGCGGATGCGCTCGGCACCAGCGGCCCCCGGCGCGAGCGGCAGCAGCAGGGCCACGGCGAGGCCCGATGCCGCGAGTGCCGAGCGCACGCGCGCCCGGCCGAAGCGGCCCGTCCCCCTGCGCATGCGGCGGCTCACGCCGACTGGAAGTCCACCTTGGGCGCCGTCCGCTCGGCCTCGGCGTCGAGCTCGAAGTAGTCGCGCCGCCCGATGCCGAACATGCCAGCCAGCAGGTTGCTCGGGAAGACCTCGGTCGCCGTATTGAGGTCGCGTACGATCGCGTTGTAGTAGCGGCGCGCGTTCTGGATGGCGTCCTCGATCTTCGTGAGTTCGCCCTGCAGCGCCAGGAAGTTCTCGTTGGCGCGCAGTTCGGGATACGCCTCGGCCACCGCGAACAGGCTCTTGAGCGCGCCGGACAGCGCGCCTTCGGCCGCCGACCTGTCGCCGGGGCTCCCGGCCTGCATGGCGCGACTGCGCGCTTCGGTCACCTCCTGGAAGGTCTGCTGCTCGTGTTGCGCGTAGCCCTTCACGGCTTCGACCAGGTTCGGAATCAAATCCCAGCGGCGCTTCAGCTGCACGTCCACGTCGCTGAAGGCGTTCTCGCAGCCGTTGCGCAGCCGCACCAGGCGGTTGTAGATGCCGACGGCCCAGGCCGCTGCCGCCGCGAGGAGACCGAGCACGATGAGCGTGGTCATGATTGCGTCCCTTCTCGTTTGGATCTTTGCCCGCGTTTGGATCTTTGCCCGCGTTTGGGTCCTTGCCCACTTCTGGGTCGTTGCCCAGGACTCGGTTCGGGTCGTTTGCCTAGGACTCGCCGGGGTCGTCGCCCAGAAGGATGGCACGCCCGTGCGCAACGGACTCGCGGGTCCCGAACAGGAGTACGCGGTCGCCCGCCCCGAAGATCGTATCGGCAGGCGGGTTCGGCGTGGTGACGCCCCCGCGCTCGAGGGCGAGCACGGCGCAGCCGGCCCGCGCCCGCAGGTCGAACTCGGCCAGGGTGCGACCCTCGTCTCCCTCGAAGTCGACCCACTCGGTGGTGGTGCCCTCCAGCAGCTCGAGCAGCCAGGGGTCGATTCCCAGCTCGACGGGCCCACGCAGGGCGCCGTATCCCTCTTCGCGCAGCTCGGCGAGGAACCGGTCGATGGATGCGGAGGGGTGCCCCAGGGTGCGCAGCACGCCTGCGAGCAGGTCGAGCGTCCCCTCGACCTCGTCGGCCACCACGTCGGTGGCGCCGGTCTCGGCCAACCGGTCCACCTCCAGCACGTATCGCGTGCGGGCGAAGACCGGCGCCTCGCGGTTGAGCTGGCGCGTGATCTCCACGACCTGGCGGGTCGACAGCGGATCGTTGACCGAGACCGCGATGGCGCGGGCGCCGGCCACGCCGAGGTGCTCGAGCAGCTCGGGGCTGGTGGCGTCGCCGAAGATCACGTCCTCGCCGCGGCGCAAGGCCTCCTCGACGCTACGGGCGTTCGCCTCGACCGCCACCCAGGGCACGTCGAGGGCGGTGAGCACGCGGCCGAGCGTGCGGCCGGTGAGGCCGTAGCCCACCAACACCACGTGACCCCGGCGCCCCATCGCGCGCTCGTCGTCTCCCTCGCCGGCGACGCCCTTCGTGAGCCACGTCGCCACGGTCGGCGCGGCCCGCACCAGAAACGGCGTGGCCAACAACGACAGCACGGACGCCGCGATGAACTGCTCGCCCAGTTCTTCGGAGAGTACGCCGGCCTCGATGGCCGCCCGGCCGAGCACGAACGAGAACTCCCCCGTCTGGGCGAGGGTCAGCGCACAGAGCACCGCGATCCTGCGCCCCTGCCGCAGCACCGTGTCCACCGCCACGTAGACGATCGCCGCCTTCAGCAGGATGCTCGCGGCAAGGAACACCAGCAGGGCCTGGGGCCGCTCCACGAGGACCATGGGGTCGAGCAACATGCCCACCGCGGTGAAGAAGACGCCGAGCAGGATGCCGCGGAGCGAAAGCAGGTCGCTCTTCAGCTGCGTGCCGTAGGGCGAGGCCGAGAGCACCACGCCGGCCAGGAAAGCACCCACCGCCAGGGTGAGGCCCATGACCTCCGCGACCACGGAGCCGCCCACCACCACGAGGACCGCCACCAGGCTGAACAGCTCGCGGGACTGCAGCTTCGCCACGTAGTCGAGCACCGGCGGCAGCACGAAGCGCGCCACACCGACGAAGACGGCGATGGCGAGCAGCGCCCGAAGCAGCGCCCCGGCCACGGCCTCGATCCCCGCCGATCCCGTCGCGCCGCCCGCCAGCAGCGGCAGCACCAGGAGGAAGGGCACGATGCAGAGGTCCTGGAAGAGCAGCACCCCCACCGAGAGCTGCCCGTGGGGCGCGTCGATCTCGCCGCGGTCGGTGAGCAGCCGCATCACCACCGCCGTACTCGACATCGCGATCAGGGCGCCCACCACGAAGGCCGCCCGGATCTCGACGCCGAAGGCCATCGCCACGGCCGATGCGGCGGCGAGGGTGACGCCGACCTGGAGCGCGCCGGCCGGCAGCGTCACCCGCCAGCTGCGACGCAGCCGGTCGAGCGGCAGCTCGAGACCGATCTCGAACAGCAGGAAGACGACGCCGAACTCGGCCAGGGTGAGCACGGACTCGGGATCGCCGATCAGCCCGAAGACGCCGGGCCCGATCAACACGCCCGTCACCAGGAAGCCCACCACCGAAGGCAGGCGAAGCCGTTCGAACAACGCCACGCCCAGTGCGGCCGTCGCGATCAGGAGAACCAGCTGGACGAGAAACGGGCTCGTGTGCACCGAAGGTGGATCCTAGCCGTCGAACGCCCGACGCGGTCTAGCCGCCGAACGACGAACGCGGTCGGATCCCGTGGCGCGGCCCCCCGGCTAGGCGGAAGGCAGTGCCGACGTTCGGCTGCCCGATCCGTCCACCCAGTGCGGGATCCAGGCGACGACGCAGCGCTCCACGTCGATCTCGCTCTTGCGCGCGCGCACCAGCAGCTCCTCCACCGGAAGCTCCGCCGGGTCGAGCGGCTGCTCCATCGCGGCCAGCTCCTCGCGCACCTCGGTCTCGAGCGCCGCGAGCTCTTCCTGGAGGTCTTCGAGCGACTCTTGCGCTCTGCGTACGTCCCCGCGCTCACGCGCCGCGCGTTCGGCACCTCGGGCGGCCGTCGTCGCGCGACCGACGCTCGAGGACTTGCGACCGAAGAGCGCCCCGAGGATCGTCGAGCCCACCGAGATGACGGTCTGACGCTTGCGGCTGTCGTACTGCTCCTGCTCGCGCTCGACCTTGTCTTCGGCCCGGGCCACCCGGGCCTCGAGCCGGGCCACCTTGGGCGCGTATCGTTTGCGGAGCTTGGCCACCTTCAGGTCGCGCGCCTCGCGGGCCAGGGTCAGCAGCCGCGCTCGAAAGTCCCCCTCGCTCTCGCCGGCCTCGGACACCAGCTTGGGCTTGCGCGACTTCCAGAGCATGAGCGGACGTTCCCGGTACAGGTGGGTCCCGAGCATCTTCGCGTAGCGCGCCATGGTCTTGGGCCTGCGGGCACCCGCGGCGAGGTCGGCGAAGGCCGCGCCCTGCCGAGGATCGTCCTCCAGCACCAGGCCTGCCGGATCGACCGGGGGCGCGTCGGCCCAGGGCGAGCCCTCGGGCGCGTGCTCGACGGGCGCGAGCAGCGACGCCCGTGTCCAATGATCGACCCCGGCCCGGGCGTTGGCGTAGTGCAGGTGCGCCTCGCCCAGCAGATGCGGCACGTACAGCAGGCGTGCACCTCGGGGCCCGGCCGCCAGAGGCGCCGCGAACACCTCCTCGATGCCGGCGCCGAGTACCGGCCGCTCGGCCTCGGCAACCGCCTGCGGCGCGGGAGCCACCGTCTTCTTGGAACGGGCCGAGGCACGTGCGGCGGCCGGCTTCGCCAGGGTGGCGGGCGCGGTCGAAGCAGGCGTGCCCTTTGCCGCCTCCCCTCCCTGAGCCCCTTGGGCCAGCTCACGGATCTGGGCGCGCGTCAGCGGACCCCGCAGATAGGACAGGGCGAACCGGCTACGCAGCAGTCGGGGCCCCTCCTCGTGGACGTCGTGCAGCAGGAACTCGCGCGTCCCGAGCCCGGCCAGCAAGCGCTCCATGGCCCCGCGGTCGAGCGCGGCACCCGTGGCGCTCGACGCGCCATCGAGCCCATCGAGCACGCGCGCCAGGTCGCGCTCGGTCTGCAACCGCCCCAGCAGCCAGGTGCCCGCGTTGCTGAGGGCCTTGTAGTCGAGGTCCACGGGGTTCTGGGTCGCGAGCATCACGCCCACGCCGAAGGCCCGCGCCTGCTTGAGCAGCGTGAGGAGCGGCCCCTTCGACGGCGGGTTCGCCACCGGCGGCAGATACCCCGCAACCTCGTCCATGTAGAGGATGGCGCGCAGGCTCTGCGTGCCCGACTGGGTGCGCATCCACGCCACCACCTCCGACAGCAGCAGCGTCACGAAGAACATGCGCTCGGCGTCGGAGAGGTGCGCGATCGACAGGATCGACAGCCGCGGCCTTCCCTGGTCGGTGTGCAGCAGACGACCCACGTCGAGCGGCTCGCCCTCGCGCCAGGCCGCGAAGCCAGGCGACGCCAGCAGGTTGTTGAGCGTCATGGCCAGCTCCATGCGCTCGGCCGCCGGGAAGAAGGTCTCGAGATCGAACACGCCCACGCTCTCGAAGGGCGGCTTCTGGACCTCGCGAATGAGCGTGCCCAGCTCGAGGCTTCGACCGTCGGCCCAGGCGTGCTCCAGCACGTTCGCGATCAGGATGTGCTCGCGGGACTTCAGCGGGTCGGGATCGATGCCGAGCAGCGCGAGCAGGCCCGAGACCGAAGACTGCACCCGTTCGCGCAGGGCATCGCCGGCGAGCGCGGACGAAGGCGCCGCGAAGGACCGGAGAATGGTGAGGGGCCGGCCGGCGTCGCTTCCGGGCGTATAGATCGACATCTCCACGCTGTCGCGCAGGCGCGCGATCCGCTCGGGCGTCTGTCCATCGGCCAGCAGGCCCTTGCGCCACGACTCGGCCGTGTGGCGGGCCTGCTCTTCGGGGGTGCGTCCGGCGCGGGCGGCAGCACCCGGGTCGATCCAGGGCAGGAAGTCCTCGGGCCGCAGCTCGGGAAAGGTGAGCAGCAGGTTGCCCAGATCGCCCTTGGGGTCGATCACGATGGCGGGCACACCGTCGATCGCGGCCTCTTCGAGCAGCGAGACACAGAGGCCCGTCTTGCCGCTGCCCGTCATACCGAGACAGACGCCGTGGGTGGTGAGGTCGCGCGAGTCGTAGAGAACGGGCTCGTCGGTGGGGGAGCCGTCCTCGCCCAGCGAGCGCCCCAGGTAGAACTGACCCAGGTGCTCGTAGGCCCGTGCATCGAACATGAAGGCTCCCCACGCGAACCGCGCCGGGAGGGCGCGCGCGTAGGACGTTGGCACGCACCGAACCCGGTTGCTACCTACGCTCCCTCTCGGAGGAACCCCCCATGCGAGATCACTCCGGCGAGGCGACCGTCCGAAGTCCTGCCCTGCCTGCCCCGTTCCAGTTCACGCGCCCCACGGCCCTGCTCGCGACGATCGCCCTCGGGGTCCTTCTGATCGCGTGCGGAGAGCCCAGCCCCGAGGCCCAGCTCGCCGAGGCCGAGGCGCAGCTCGCCGGCGCGCGGACCGAGCAGGACCGATCGCGCGCGAGGCTCGAAGAGCGCGAGGGAGCCCTCGAGCGCGCCCAGGCCGCCGTCGACGAAGCCCGAGAGGCGCTCGATGCCGCGGACGAGCGCGTGCGGCAGGCCGAGGCCGAGGTGGCCGTCCACGCCACCGACGACGTGCTGTTCCGCACCATCCAGAAGCTGCTGCTCGAGGACCCGGCGCTGGCGGACGTCGCCATTGCCGCGACCGTGCGCGACGGCATCGTCACCCTTCGTGGCGAGGCCGAGACGGGCGAACGCGACCGCGCGGTCGAGCTGGCCGGGAGCATCCTGGGCGTACGCCAGGTGGTGGATGAGATCCGCCTGCCCCAGCCCACCCTCGAAGCCGAAGAACAGGTCGAAGAGCAGGCCAGCTAGCCGAAGAGGGTCGCGGTCTTGGAGGCGGAAGCCGCCAGCCCGAGTCTGACCTTCGCCCTGGCCCTGGGGGCCGGGGTCACCTGCCAGCTCGTCGCACGCCACATCCGCGTGCCGAGCATCGTGCTCCTGCTGGGTGCCGGCGTGGCATTGGGGCCCGACCTGCTCGGCTGGATCGACCCGGACGATCTCGGCCAGGGGCTCTTCGCGCTGGTCTCCCTGGCGGTCGCGATCATCCTGTTCGAGGGCGGACTCAACCTCGACATCAAGCGGCTGCGGCGCGAGGCCGCCGTGATCCAGCGGCTGGTGACCTGGGGCGCCCTGATCACGGCCGCGCTCGGCGGCATCGCCGCCCACTTCCTGATGGGCTGGCCCGTGGGCATCTCGGTGCTGTTCGGCTCGCTGGTGGTCGTGACGGGCCCGACGGTCATCCGCCCGCTGCTGCGCAACGTGCCCCTGCGACCGCGGTTGGCCACGGTGCTCGAGAGCGAAGGGCTGCTGATCGACCCGGTGGGTGCCCTGCTCGCCGCGGTGGTGCTCGAGGTGGTTCTCACGCCGGCCATGGATACGGCCGCAGCCGAACTGCTGGGGCTGGTCCAGCGCGCCGGGCTCGGCCTGTTCGCCGGGACGGCAGCCGGGCTCGCCATGGTGGGGCTGCTGCGGTTTCGACGCGCGGTTCCCGAAGGGCTCGAAAACCTGCTGGCGCTGGGCGGCGCCCTGGTGACCTTCGCGCTCTGCGAGGCGATCCTCAGCGAGAGCGGCATCCTGGCCGTCACCATTGCCGGCGTGGTCGTGGGCAACCTCGAATCGCGCATGGCCCGTGAGCTGGGCGAGTTCCAGGAGACCCTCACGGTCGGCCTGATCGGCATCCTGTTCGTGCTGCTCGCCGCCGACGTGCGCATCGAAGACGTCGTCGGGCTCGGCATCCCGGGGATCGCGACGGTGGCCGTGCTGGCCCTGGTGGTGCGCCCCATCAACGTCGCGCTGTGCGCGGCCGGCTCCGAGCTGGCGCCGCGCGAGCGCGCATTCCTCGCCTGGGTCGGGCCGCGCGGCGTCGTCGCCGCCGCCATCGCCGCCCTGTCGACTGCGCTGCTTCGCGAGCACGGCTTCGAGCAGGCCTCCCAGATCCAGGCGCTGGTCTTCCTCACCATCGCCACCACCGTGGTGATCCAGGGCGGGACGGCACCGCTGGTGGCCCGCCTGCTCGGGGTGCGCGCACCGGGCCGCGACCTCTGGGTGATCCTGGGCGCCGAAGAACTCGGCTTCGCGCTCGCCGAGAAGCTGAGCGACGACCCCAAGGGCGTTCTGTTCGTAGACAGCAACCCCAAGCACTGCCGGGCCGCCGAAGAACGCGGGCACGGTGTCGTCTACGGCGACGCGCTCGAGCCACGAACGCTCGCGCGCATGCGTCTCGAGCGCGCGCGCGGCGTGATCGCCCTCACACCGAACGACGACGTGAACCACCACTTCGCGGGCGAGGCGCGCGACGAGTACGACGTGCGCGACACCTGGGTGGGTGTCGGGCGCCAGCGCAGCGGCGTGACGGAGAAGATCATCGAGAAGCAGTCGAGTCACGTGCTCTTCGATGGGCCCAAGGACGTCGAGCGCTGGCACGTTCGGCTGCGCCACGACCTCGCCGTGGTGCGGCCGTTCCAGGTGGTGGATGCGGCCGAGGTCGACCTCGACGCATCGGCACCGCGCGGCAACGACCCCGATCCCTACCTGGTGCTCGCGCGCCGCGACCCCGATGGCAACGGCAACACGTGGATCCCGATGTCACGCGGCGCCAAGCTCGCCGAGGGCGACGAGGTGCTGATCGTGCTGCACGAGCCCGAGGCCGAGGCCGCCGTGAGCGCCCTCGCGGGGGTGGGCCTGGCGCCGGCTCCCACCGACGGAGATGCGCCCCGCGGGACGCCCGAGGCCTGAACCCACCGTCGGCGTGCGGATTTTCGCCCCCGCGTCGGATTGGTGTTGCACACGGCCGGCGTTTTCACGTACACCGGATGATCCCCTGGATTCGTGCGGAGGGAGCCGTTGCCGGATCGGATCGTCACCGAAGAGCTTGCGCTGCTCGAACGTGTGACGACCGCCCTCGAGAAGCGCCAGGCCAGTACCGTCGTCCCCGAAGAATCCCTGGTCGAGGACCTGGAAAAGATCCGAGAGCAGCTGGTCCGCGGCGAGATGGACTTCTTCGAGCGGTCGGCCCTCAACACGCGCTGGAACACCCAGTCGGCCCTGCTGAAGCAGCTTCGCCACTCGAAGAGCGGCCCCCAGCTCGACCCCGCGTCGCCCTACTTCGCCCACCTGCGCCTCGAAGAAGACGGGCGCACGCGTGACGTCTGCCTGGGTCGGGCGACCTGCCTCGAGAACGGGTTACGCATCGTGGACTGGCGCCATGCGCCGATCGCGCGCCTCTACTACCGCTACCAGCAGGGCGACGACTACGAAGAAGACATCAGCGGCCGGCTCGCCGAAGGGCAGGTGTCCGCGCGGCGGGCCGTCACGATTCTCGACGGCAAGCTTCAGCGCGTGGAGGCGCCCGAGGGCGTGTACCGCGCCGAAGCCACCAGCCAGGACGGTTGGAGCCGCGTGGCCTCCGAGAGCGCGCGCTTGTCGGGGGGCGAAGGCAGCGCCTTGCGCGTACATGGCGGCGAAACGGGGGAGCGACGGCTCGGCACCGACCCCACCGGCACCGCGCACCGCGCCGACAAGCACCTGCCCGACATCGCCGGCCTGATCGACCCCGACCAGTTCGCCCTGATCGCGCGGCCGTCGTCGGGTTTCGTGGTCATCCGGGGTGCCGCCGGGTCGGGCAAGACCACCGTGGCCCTCCACCGGATCGCCTGGCTCGCGTACGAGGAGCCCGAGTTCGACTCGCCCCGCACGCTGTTCACGGTGTTCTCGCCGGCGCTGCGCGACTACGTCAGCCACGTGCTTCCGGCGCTCGGGGTCTCGCGGGTCGCCGTGCGCACCTTCCGCGACTGGGCCGCAGAGCAGCGCCGCCGCCTGCTCCCTCGGCTGCCCGATCGCCAGCGCGAGGACACGCCGGCGCTGGTCCAACGGCTGAAGCTCCACCCGGCGCTGGGCGTGGCCCTCGAACGGCAGGTGGCCGAGCACCCGGGCGAGGCCACGCCGCGCCAGGTCTTCGACGACTGGTCGAGCGTACTCACCCACGCGGAACGACTGCGCAAGGTGTTTGCCGAGGTGGCGCCGGGCGCCTTCCGCGACACGCAGCTCGCCGAGGTGAGCGACCTGTCGCGCGCGAGCATCGAAGAGATCCAGGCCTGGATGGAGGGTGACTTCGAGGCCCAGGCGGAACTCGATCCGGAAGACGACGCCATCCTGCTGCGCGCCTGGCAGCTGCGCGCGGGCCGGCTGCCCGGCCCGGGCGGCACTTCGGTGCAGTTCCGCCACGTCGCCATCGACGAGGTGCAGGACTTCTCGCCCCTCGAAGTGCGGGTGCTGATCGACTGCCTGGACTCGCGCCACAGCCTGACCCTGGCGGGTGACACCCAGCAGCACGTGATGCAGGAGGCCGGCTTCACGAGCTGGTCGGCGTTCTTCAGCCATCTGGGCATCGAGGGCACGCAGGTCGAAACCCTGCGCATCTCCTACCGCTCGTCCCAGGAGATCATGCACTTCGCCATGGGGCTGCTGGGCGACCTGCGCGAAGAGGACGGCCCCGTCGAGGCGCCGCGCCGCGGCCCGCCGGTCGAGGTATTCCGCTACACCGACCATGGCGCCTGCATTGCAGCCCTGATCGACGCCCTCACGCAGCTGGCGGAGAGCGAGCCGTTGGCTTCCGTGGCGCTGCTCACGCCGTCGCGAGCGGTCTCGAAGCTCTACGCCGAGGGGTTGGCCTCCTGCGACGTCCCGCGGCTGCACCAGGTCACCCAGCAGGACTTCCGTTTCTCGCCGGGCATCGAGATCACCGAGATCGAGCAGGTCAAGGGGCTCGAGTTCGACTACGTGATCCTCGTCGAAGCCAGTGCCGAACACTTCGCCGACGACGCGCGATCACGGCGGCTGCTCCACGTGGCGGCCACGCGCGCCGTCCACCAGCTCTGGGTCACCAGTGTCGGCGAACTCTGCGGACCGCTGCAGCGCGCCGTGGCCGAGGCATCGGCCGCGGGGGCAGCCGAGGCATCGGCGGCGGGCGCCGCGGACGCGAGCTAGAGCGCTTTCTCGTACCAGCCCACGTCCCAGTAGCGGCCTCCTTTGCGGCCGACCTCGTGAAAGACGCCCACGGGCTCGAAGCCGAAGCGCGCGTGCAGGCGCTCCGACGCCGGGTTGGGCAGCGTGATTCCGGCATACGCCCGATGCACGTCCTCGGTGCGCAGCGTTTCGAAGAGCGCCGTGTAGAGCGCGGTCCCGAGGCCGCGACCCACCTGCCCCGGCGCCAGGTAGATGGTCGTCTCCACCGTCGGGTCGTAGGCCGGCTTCAATCGGAACCGGTGCGAGCACGCATAGCCGGCCAGCGCGCCGTCGGCCTCGGCTACGAGCAGCCGGTGGCGCCCGGTCGCCGCGAACTGCTCGAACCAGGGCCGACGCGCCTCCACCTCGAAGGGCTCGAGGTCGAACGTCACGGGCCCGGCCTCGACGTAGTGGTTGTAGATCGCCACCAGCGCGGGCAGGTCGCCCGGTCTCGCAGCACGAAGGCTAGACGCCATGGCCGCCATCGTAGGGTTATCCTGCGCGGTTCCAAAGGAGGCAATGCAACATGGGCAGACTGGAAGGACGCGTGGCCGCCATCACCGGTGGCGCTTCGGGGATCGGGCTCGCCACGGCCGAGCGCTATGCCGAGGAGGGCGCGCGGCTGGTGCTCGCCGATCGCAACGAAGACGCGCTCGCCGAAGCGGCGAAGCGTTTCGGGGACGGCTGCACCACGCTGGCCGGCGACGTGCGCGACGAAGCCCACCAGCAGGCGCTCGCCGACCTGGCGGTCTCGCACTTCGGGCAGCTCGACATCGGCGTGAACTGCGCGGGAATCGGTACGGTGGCGCCCATCGACGAGCACCCCATCGAGTCCTGGAACGACGTGCTGGGCATCTGCCTCACGGGCGTCTTCCTCTCCATCAAGCACCAGTCGCGCGTCATGAAGCAGGCCGGCCGCGGCGGCGTCATCGTGAACATCGCCTCGATCAACGCGCGCGTGCCCGGTCACGGGATGGCCGCCTACTGCTCGGCCAAGGCCGGCGTCGAGATGCTCACGCGGGTGGCCGCCATGGAGCTCGCACCCGAGGGCATCCGCGTCGCCGGCATCGGACCGGGCTTCGTCGACACGCCGCTCACCGGGTTCGCCAAGGCGATCCCCGGGATCCGCGAGGCGTACCTCGAGACGATCCCCCTCGGCCGGGCGGGCGCGCCGCGAGACGTCGCCAACGCGGCGCTGTTCCTCGCCTCGGACGACGCCAGCTGGGTGACGGGCGACACCCTCTTCGTCGACGGCGCCGAACTCACCAAGAGCTACCCCGAGATCCTCCGCCTGGCGTCCCAGGGCGCACCGCAGACGTAGGCAACCGGAGGGCGACGGGGACGGGAGTACCGGATCCCCCCGTCCCCGCTCCCCGGGTCAGTCGAGGAAGGGCCAGAGCAGCTTGGCGCTGTGGCGATCGAGCCCGCCGGGCTCGCGGACGAGGTAGAGGTCGCCCACCACGTCCCGGATCAGCAGGCCGCCGCCGGGAACCGTTCGCGGCCACTCGTCGCGGTGGGTCTGGAAGCGCCGCTCGCCCTGTCGCGTCCGCACGTGGAACGTGCGGATCTCGATCTCCTCGTCCACCGCCATCAGCGACTCCACCTCGAAGACGAAACCGGCGATCGCGAGCTCCTCCTCGAGCACCTTGCGGCTGCCCTCGGGCAACTCGTCGGGCGAGCGCACCAGGGCCACCTCCTCGTCCTCCCCGTCGCGGAGCGACACGAAGCGCGTGGGGTCGGACCACGGAAAGCACCGCGCCACCGTCACCGGGACGCCTTCGCCCCCGTGCGACGCAACGAGGCAGCCGTCTGCGCCCCGCCACAGGCGCAGGGCCAGCTCGCCCTCGAAGGGGGTGTTCGTCGTCAGTTCGATCGTCTTCATGCCAGAACCTCCGTCATGGGTTCACCCTCCCGGCCGCTCAGCTCGAGCTGGAGCTGACAGAGCCGCCGGTAGGTGCCGTTCTCGAGCGCGAGGAGCTCGGCGTGGGTGCCCTGCTCCACCAACTGTCCGTCCTCCACCACCAGGATGCGGTCGGCGCGCCGCAGCGTGCTGAGACGGTGCGCGATCGCGAAGACCGTTCGCCCGGCGGTGAGCCGGTCGAGCGCCTCCTGGATCTTGTACTCCGTCTCGGTGTCCACCGAGCTGGTGGCCTCGTCGAGGATCAGGATCCGCGGGTCGTGCAGGATCGCCCGCGCGATCGAGATGCGCTGACGCTCCCCGCCCGACAACGTGTGCCCGCGCTCGCCGACCATCGTCTCGTAGCCGTTGGGCAGCTTGCACAGGAAGTCGTGCGCATTGGCCGCCATGGCCGCACCCACCACGTCGTCGAACGACGCCTGCGGGTTGCCGTAGCGGATGTTCTCGACCACGGTGCCGTGGAAGAGATACGGGTCCTGAAGGACGATCCCGAGCTGGTCCCGGTAGTGCCCCGAGTCGAGCTCGCGAATGTCCACCCCATCGATGCGCAAGGTCCCACCCGTCACGTCGTAGAAGCGCGCGATCAGGTTGGTCACCGTGGTCTTGCCGCCGCCCGAAGGCCCGACGAGCCCGATCACCTCGCCCGGTGCGACCTCGAACGACATGTTCTTGATCACCTGGCGTACGCCGTCGTAGCCGAAGCACACGTTCTCGAACGACACGCTCCCCGAGACCGGCGACAAGCGGACCGCGTCGGGCGGGTCCACCACCTGCGGCTCGGTGTCGAGCACCTCGAAGATGCGGTGGGCCGAGCTGGTGGCGCGGTTCATGATGCGCGCCATCTGCCCGATGATCTCGATCGGGGCGATGAACAGCACCAGGTACATCAGGAAAGCCACGAAGGTGCCTGAGCTGAGCGTCTGACCCAGCTCGCTGTCGGCGCCCAGCAGCCGCGGCACCGCCAGCACCCACACCACGACCACGAGACCGCGCACCACCAGCATCATGGCCGGCCAGAAGCTGGTCCAGACGTCGTGGATGCGGTTGAACTCGGTGGTGACCGACGTGTTCCGTCCCACGAAGCGCTCGCGCTCGCGGCCCTCCTGGTTGAAGGCCTTCACCACGCGCATGCCCGGGATCGTGTCCGACACGACGTCGGTGAGCGACGACCACTTGCGCCATGCGCGCAGGAAGAGCTGGTTCATGCGACGCCCATGGAAGAAGACCCACAGGCACAGGAACGGAAGCGGTGCCGTCATCACGAGGCCGAGCTTCCAGTCCAGGTGGATGAGCACCGCCGAGAGCCCGAGCAGCATCACCACCGAGAGCGACACGTCGATCACCCCCAGCGCAAGGAACTCCCAGAGCCGGTCGGTGTCGGACGTGACCCGCGTGATCAGGCTGCCGGTCTTCTTGCGCGAGTAGAACGACAACGACAAGCGCTGGAGATGTGCGTAGATCTCCGTGCGCAGGTCGCGCGCCACGTGCTCGCCCAGGATCGCCATCCACCGCAACCGCGCCCAGGCGCAGGCCTGGCGAAGGGTGTAGGTGGCGGCGATCGCCGCGACCGACCACCAGGCGATCCCCTGCACGTCGGCGAGCGACTTGCTGCCGTCCTGCACGGGCCCGATCACCTCGTCGATCAGGAAGCCCGTGAGATACGGAGGCACCAGCGTGAGCGCCGTGAGCAGCGCGGCCGAAACCATGCCGAACGCGACCTGGCCCTTGTAGGGAGCCAGATACGTGAGCAGCCGCCAGAGCACCGCCATGTCGTTGCCCGCCACCAGCGCCTGGGCCTCGCGCACCGGCGCCGCCACCGACTCGGCATACACCTGGTCGGCATCGGCACGCGCCACGGTCTGTCCCGCCAGCGCCTGTTCGAGCACGAACTGGATGTTCTCCATGGCCCGACGCTGCCGGTGGCTGAAGCGCAGGCGCGCAAGCAACGGCTCGTCGTCCGGACCCAGGACCAGCAGGCTGTTCGACGACAGCCCCGGCTCGAGGCGGACGTCTTGGATGCGATCACGCGCGAAGACGCGGATCTCCGAACGTCCGGGCCGAGGGTGGGCCACGGCCACGTGCCGCTCGCCGAGCGCGAGCCATGTCTCCGACAGGCGAAGCGAGGCGTCGAGGTCGGCGAGCGCGTAGAGCTGCACCGCGTCGCCGTCCATGCGCCGCTCGATGCCGCGCCGCAGCTCGTCGGGCATCTGCGCCGGCTGGTCGGTGTACCGCTCCAGGACACGCCGGTCGGTCTCGAGGCTGCGCCTCTCTGATGCGTCGAGGGTGGCTGCGATCGTCATGGTTCGCTTTCCGTTGCGTCCCGAGGGACGCGGGCTTGCCCGAAGTCGGGCGGATTCGATCGGGGCCCGGAAAAACGAAACGGCCTTCCGGGTTTGCACCCGGAAGGCCGTCGAGAAGACGGATTGGAACCTTCTAGGGTGCTGGGACTTGGCCCGTCGACGCGTGATCGCCGAACTTGGCCACTCGCTGCACGCACACGCCGACACTGCCCACGGGATTGGTGCCGGTCGCCACGACACGCACGCGCACGGCTGCGCAGTCGTCGGCGTCGGCCCACGTGGGGGCGGTGTTGCACACGGCGAGAATCATCTCTCGAGCTTCCTCCGCTGGATTCCTGGGCAGCGCCGCCCTGGCGCTGCGTCGGGCCGAGCCGGCCCTGAACTGGCGGCACCTTACACTGCGGCCCGAGCGAGAGTCAACCCGGCCCTGGCCGAAGGCCCTCCCGACCGCTGCCGCCGCCCTGGCAGCAACCCGGTCCAGGGCCCGGGAATCCCGTCGGCAGACCGTCCGGTACCCTGAAGGCCGCGCACCGTCCGCCCGGAGGAGACGCCATACCCCCTCGCAAACCGCCCGGAATCGCTCACGGCGACTGGATCGAGGCCCAGGTCCGCAAGGCCGAGCAGGACGGCCTGTTCGACGACCTGCCGGGGACCGGAGAGCCCCTCCGGGACCTCGAGACCGCCAGCGATCCCTACTGGTGGGCCAAGAAGCTCGTCGCACGCGAGAACGTGAACGTGCTTCCGCCGGCCCTCGAGATCCGCCACAAGGTCGAGCAGATCCTGGCGGGGCTCTCGGAGGTGCCCGGCGAGCAGACCGTGCGCGAGATGCTCGAAGAGCTGAACCGCGAGATCGGCCGGATCAACGCGGGCGCCCATACGGGCCCGCCGACCCGGCAGCCCCTGCTCGACGTCGAGGCCCGGCTGGAGGAGTGGCGGGCCGAGCGACGTCGGCGAGGCGAGCCCGCGTGAAGCGTCTCGAGTTCTTCTTCGACTGCGGCAGCCCCTGGACCTACCTGGCATTCCACGAGATCGAAGACGTCGCCCGGGAGGCCGGCGCCGAGCTGGTGTGGCGGCCGATCCTGGTGGGCGGCGTCTTCAACGAGGTGAATGCCACGGTCTACGAGCAGCGGGCCAACCCCTGCCCCCCCAAGGCCCGCTACCACGCCAAGGACCTGCAGGACTGGGCCCGGGCCTACGGGCTTCGCATCGGCTGGCCCACACGCTTTCCGATCAACAGCGTCCGGGCCATGCGCGGGGCCCTGGTGGCCCAGGACGAGGGGCACCTGCCCCCCTACGCCCGCGCGGTATTCGACGCCTACTGGGGCGAAGATCGCGACATCGCCGACCCGGCGGTCCTGACCGAGCTGGCCCGGGGTGTGGGCCTCGGCGCCGACTTCGCGACCCAGCTCGAGCAGCCCGAGATCAAGGATCGCCTGCGGCGGAACACCGCCGAGCTGGTCGCTCGGGGCGGCTTCGGTTCTCCCACGATGTTCGTGGGCGCCGACGACATGTACTTCGGCAACGACCGCCTGCCACTGGTCCGCCGGGCGCTGGCCGGAGCCTGAGGCGAACCGGCATGTGTGACACCGCCGTCGTGGTGCTGCCGGACCGGGTGCTCTTCGCCAAGAACTCCGACCGCGACCCGAACGAGGCCCAGCTGCTCGACTGGCAGCCGCGCGCCCGACACCCCGACGGTGCCGAGCTGCGCTGCACGTGGATCACGATTCCGCAGGCGCGCGAGACCCACGCCGTGCTGCTCTCGAGGCCCTTCTGGATGTGGGGCGCCGAGATGGGCGCCAACGAGCACGGCGTCGTGATCGGCAACGAGGCCGTCTTCACCCGGCACGCCGTCCCGCGCACGGGGCTCACCGGGATGGACCTGTTGCGTCTGGCCCTCGAGCGGGCCGCCACGGCGAAGGAGGCGGTCGAGACCCTCGTCGGGCTGATCGCGCGCCACCCCCAGGGCGGGCGCTGCGGCCACGAGCACGAGGGCTTCCGCTACCACTCCTCGTTCCTCGTCGCCGACCCGGGCTGCGCCTACGTACTCGAGACCGCCGGGCCCGAGCACGCGATCGAGCACGTGACCGCCGGCGCCCGCAGCATCTCGAATGGCCTCACCATCGAGCCCTTCGCCACCGAGCACGGCGACCGGCTGAAGACGCGCGTCGCCCAGGCGGCCGCTCGACGCGCCTGCAGCACGCGACGGGCCGAGCGGGCTCTCGGCCTCGGCGACATGATCGCCCTGCTCCGCGACCACGGGCCGGGGCGCAGTCACGAGCCCGCCTATGCCTGGCACAACGGCGCCATGGCCGCACCGTGCGTTCATGCCGGGGGTCGTCTGGCCGCCTCCCAGACCACGGCATCGCTGGTCTCGGAGCTTCGCCCGGACGGCTGCAGGCATCTGGCCACCGCGACGGCCGCCCCCTGCACGTCGCTGTTCAAGCCGGTGGCCGTGGACCGACCCCTCGACCTGGGCCCGGTCCCCGACGACCGGGCCGACCCGGAGAGCCTCTGGTGGCGACACGAGGCCCTCCACCGCCGCGTGCTGCGCGACCCCCAGCGGATGCTCCCGCGCTACGCCAAGGAGCGCGACGCGCTCGAGGAGCGCTGGCTCGCGCAACCACCCGACCCGGCCGACGCATTCGCCGAAGCCGACCGGCAACTGCAGTCGTGGCAGGCCGCCGTCGATGGGCCCGGGCCGGACCGCCGGCCGGGGGCCGTCCGGCGCTACTGGGACGAGCGCAATCGGCGGGCAGGCCTCGAGCTGGGCTGAGGCGCCGCCGGCCTGATGAGGGCGCGGCTTGACGTTCCCAGCCTGGCTCGGGACTCTCTTTCGACTGCGCCGCGCGCGCCCCCACCCCGAGTCCCGCCAATGCGGGCGTCCACGCCGAGGAGAACGCCATGCCCCAGCCCAACGATCGCAAGCGAACCGTCGCGGTCGTCGGCGCGACTGGCGCCGTGGGCGAGGTGGTGCTGCGGCTGCTCGCCGAGCGCGACTTTCCGGTGGGCGAGCTGCGACCCCTCGCCAGCCAGCGCTCGGCCGGTACCACGGTTTCGTTCGCAGGCCGCGACGTCCCGGTGGCCGAGGCCACACCGGACGCCTTCGAGGGGGTCGACTTCGCGTTCTTCGCCGCCACCGGCAGCCTCTCCAAGACCCTCGCGCCCGAGGTCGCCAAGCGCGGAGGCGTCGCCATCGACAAGTCGAGCACCTGGCGGCTCGACGATCAGGTGCCGCTCGTCGTCCCGGAGATCAACCCCGACGACCTCGAGAAGCACCGGGGCATCGTGTCGTGCCCGAACTGCACGACCATCGGCTTCGTGATGGCGCTCGAGCCCATTCGCCGGGCCGCGGGCGTGCGCAGCGTCGTGGTCACCACGCTTCAGGCGGTGAGCGGTTCGGGCAAGCCGGGTCTCGAAGAGCTGGCGCGCCAGAAGCAGGAGCTCGCCCGGGGTGACGCGCCCACGACCGACTTCTACCCGGAGCCCATCGCCGACAACGCGCTTCCGCTCTGCGAGAGCTTCCTGGAGAGCGGCTACAGCACGGAGGAGGTGAAGCTCCTCCACGAGACGCGCAAGATCATGCCGCTGCCGGACGTCGACGTCTCGATGACCTGCGTGCGGGTGCCGGTGCCCGTCGGGCACTCGGCCACCATGCTGGTCGAGACCGAACGACCGCTCTCGCCCGAGGATGCGCGAGCCGCGCTCGCCGCCTTCCCCGGCGTCGAGGTCATGGACGATCCGCAGGCCAACGTGTTCCCGACGGCCCGCCACGTCGAAGGCCGCGACGAGGTGCTGGTGGGTCGCGTGCGCCGCGACCTGGGAAGCGACCGGCTGTGGCTGTGGCAGGTGTCCGACAACCTGCGCAAGGGCGCCGCCACCAACGCCATCCAGATCGCCGAAGAGATGATCCGCCGGGGGCTCAAGTAACCGAGCGATCGCGCCCCTCGTGGCGGGTGGTCGCGCGATACGCGGCCTTCCAGCTACCCGAGCTCGCGCTCGTGACCCTCTGTGGGCTGGCCGCCAACTACTACTGGGGGGTGCCCGCATGGGTGGTGGGCGCGCTCGTGACGGTCTGGATCCTCAAGGACGTGGCGATGTTTCCGCTGGTGCGCGTGGCCTACGAGCCCCACGACCGCGGCGGCACCAAGGACCTGATCGATGCGGTCGGCATCGCCCAGGACGACCTCGAGCCGGCCGGCTACGTGCGGCTTCGCCACGAGCTGTGGCGCGCCGAGCGCGCCTCCGGCGCCGACGCGGTGGCCACGGGCGACCCGGTGCGGGTGTGCGAGGTCGAGGGCCTCACACTCCGGGTCGAGCCGGCGCCGGGCCGTGAACCGGGGCCGCCCGAGCGTCACCGCTAGACTCCGCGCCCGATGACTTCCCCGGCGACCCCGCTCGACCGCCTGCTCCAACGCCTGTCGCTCGAGATCGACTCGCCCGACACCTTCGTGGGCGACCCGGGGCCCGGGCAGGGGCGGCTGTTCGGCGGGCTCGTGGCGGCCCAGGCGGTGATGGCCGCGGGCCGAACCGTCTCCGAGGGCAGCCTGCACTCGCTGCATGCCTACTTCCTGCGTCCCGGCCGGCACGCCCCGATCCAGCTGACGGTCGACCGCATTCGCGACGGGCGCAGCTTCACCACCCGCCGCGTGGTCGCCGAGCAGGGAGGCGAGGCCATCTTCAATCTCTCGGCCAGCTTTGCGCGGCCCGAAGAGGGCATCTCGCACCAGGACCCGATGCCCGAGGCGCCCGACCCCGAAGGCCTGCCCGACTGGGAGGCCCAGCGCGCGCGGATGCTCGGCGATGCCAGCCAACAGCGCCACGACGGGCCGGTCGAGGTGCGCATGTGCGACCCCGACGACCCTCACGGAGCACCCCAGCCGCCGCGCAAGCGCGTCTGGTTTCGCCCGAGCGGGCCGCTGCCCGAAGACCCGCTGGTCCACGCGGCGATCCTGGTGTACGCGAGCGACCGTACGCTGCTCTCGACGGCAGCCCGGCCCCACGGGCTCGGCTGGGGCAAGCGCCGCGCGGCCAGCCTCGACCACGCGCTCTGGCTCCATCGCGTGCCGCACCTCGACGACTGGGTGCTCTACGCATCCGAGAGCCCGGCGGCGCACGCCGCACGCGGACTGATCTTCGGCGGAATGTACACCCGCGACGGCGCGCGCATCGCTTCGGTCGCGCAGGAGGGCCTGATTCGCGTGGCGCGGGAGCCGTCGGGCTGAGCGGAGAAGACCCGCCGACCGGCGACGCGCCCGACCCGGAGACCCAGCGCCGCCGGCTGCTCGCATTGCGCGACCAGCTCGACACCATGCTCTCGAGCAGCAGCGACGCGGCCCGGCCGGTCGATCTCGACCAGCCCATCGGTCGCGTGTCGCGCATGGACGCGCTTCAGCAGCAGAGCATGGTCGCAGCCAATCGGGCCTCGGCACGGCTGCGCCGCAAACAGGTCGACGCCGCCCTCCGGCGCCTCGACGAAGGCGACTATGGAGACTGCGCGAGCTGCGGCGATCCCATCGCCCCCCGCCGACTGGCCGCCCACCCCGAGGCCCCGCTGTGCGTAGCCTGCCAGGGCCGTCGGGAACGCTGATCGCAGCCTGGGTGAACGCTGATTCTCAGCCTGGGGGAACGCTGATCCCCAGCCTGGGGGGGACGCTGATCCCGAGCGCCCATCGCCGGGTGAACCTCCAAGGGAGCCCGCCCGTATCAGGGTCAGCGCCCCGGGAGGATTCAGCATGAACGAGACGACCCGCTTCGAGCCCCTTCGAGAGTGGCACCGCAGCGGCCCCCGCAAGATCGCGGGCGTCTGCGGCGGCCTGGCGGAGCAGTTCGAGCTGCCGGTCACCCTGGTGCGCGCGGGCTTCGTGCTGTTCACGATCCTGCCGGGCCTGCACGCGGCCGGCGTGATCGCCTACCTCGTGCTCTGGTTCCTGATGCCCGAGGGGCAGGGACAGTCCTCGGGGCTCGACCGCCTGGTGGCCAAGGTCGAGTCGCTGACCGAGGACCGCACGGCCACGCGAAACCGGGAACTCGACGAGCTCGACCTCTAGCGAGCCCCCGCGGGGGGATTTGCGTCACCCGAGGGCCCCTCGCGATCACCCACTTCCGGACTTCATCTGCGCCGACCCCCCAGGCGGCGCTTCCGGGAGATGGGACATGAACCGCTTCGCTCGCGCCCTGGCGCTCCTCGCCGTCGGCACGTTTGCCCTGGCCTCGGCGCCTGTCGAGGCCGTCACGATCACCTTCGATGAGCCGGCCCGCGGCTTCGTCCACGGCTCGGTCGTGAACACCCAGTACGCCGCGGACACCGTGCTGGCGTCGATCAGCGTCACCAACCTGGGCGGGGGCGAGGATCTGGCGGTGGTCTTCGACACCACGTTCGGCGGCAGCACCTCCGACGGCGACCTGCTCGGGCCGCCGTGGAACGGTGGCAACCTGCCCTCGAACACCGACCTGGGCAACGCGCTCATCATCCAGGAGAACGGAGCGGGCTGCGGCACGGGCGTGTGCAGCAACCCCGACGACGAGGGCTCGCGCCCCGCCGGCGTGATCGAGCTCGTCTTCTCGGCGCCGGTGCTCGCCTTCGGCTTCGACCTGATCGACGTCGAGAGCCGCACCGCCGAGGACGGCGCCGTGGTCTTCCACGACGGGCTCGCGAGCTTCACCATCGCCTGGGCCGACTTCGAGGCCGGCGGCGCGTTCGACCGTGGCCTCGCCTACGGCAACAACTCCGCCAACCGCATCGCACCGGTCTCGGCGGCGGACGTGGGCCTGACCGGCTTCGACCGCATCGAGATCCGCATGGGCGGCTCGGGCGCGATCGACAACCTCTACTACGACACGCCGACCCCGCCGGCGCCCGAGCCGGCCTTCCTGTCGTGGCTGGCCCTGGGCCTGCTGGGTGCGGCCGCGGCGCGCGCACGCCGCTAGGCAGCGAGCGGATCAGCCGAGGAGCGGCGCCAACAGCTCGACCTGTCGGCGGTAGTCGTCGGCGGTGTCGTAGCGCACGGCCTGCACCAGGGTGGTGACCCCGGCGTCGGCCAGCCGCGCGAGCTGGTCGTGGGCGGCCGCTTCGTCCTCTACCGGAAGCCGCGTCATCAGCACCACCTCGGCACCCGTGCGACCCGCCTCGGCGAAGCGTTGGTGCAGCTCGCGGATCGCCGGCGCGAGCTTCTCGGGGTCGCCCCCCATGGGCATCCAGCCGTCGCCATGGCGGGCGGCGCGCTCGAGCGCGTGGGGCGGCCCCCCGCCCACGTACACCGGCGGCTTCGGCGGCCGGGGCTTGAACAAGAAGGGCTGCCCGTTCGCCTCCACCTCGTCGGCCGCAAAGCAGCGGTCGAGCAGCGCCAGCGCCTCGTCACTGGCGCGGCCGCGGTCGCGGCGCGCCTGCCCCACCGCGCGAAACTCCGGCTCCATCCAACCGATGCCCACGCCCAGACGCAGGCGTCCGTCCGTGAGTTCCTGCACCGTGGCCACTGCCTTGGCGGTCGGGAGCGGCCGCCGGTAGGGCAGGATCAGCACGCCCGTACCGAGACCGATGCGCTCGGTCACACCCCCCAGCCACGCGAGCGTGGTGAGCGGGTCGAGGTAGCGGCCCCCCGACCCCTCGGCGTCGTCGGGCGGGATCGCGATGTGATCGGTGATCCAGACGGCGTCTACGCCCGCCTGCTCGGCATGGTGCGCGCAGGCGCGAAGTGTCTCCCGCGACGACTGCGGCCCCATGTTGCGCAGCGTCACCCCGATCGGGATCGGCGGGCCGCCGCTCATGCCAGCTTGCGCACCAGCGACTCGCCGGCCGCGTCCACGAAGGCGAGCAGTCCGTCGCGGTCGCGCGCGAGCGGCAGCAGCACCAGCCGATCCACCCCCAGGTCGCGGTAGCGCGCCGCGCCCTCGGCATCGATCCCGGGGGCGGGCGTGACCGTGATCTCGAGTCGGCCGAGGGCCGCAGGGCGCGACACCGCATCCGCTGCCCGGGCCAGCCCCGCCAGGTCTTCGGCGGTCGCTTCGGGCGTGCGCAGAAACCCGTACCAGCCCGCCCCGAACCGCTGGGCGCGCCGCAGCGCCGGTGCACTGGTGCCCCCCACCAGGATCGGCGGGTGCGGCGTCTGCACCGGCCGCGGGTGGGCGTCGATGCCCGAGAACGACACCGTCTCGCCGGCGTAGCTCGGCTGCTCCTCGGTCCAGAGCGCCAGGATCGCCTCGAGATACTCGTCGGTGCGCGCGCCGCGGCCCTCGTAGTCGGCGCCAATGGCCCGAAACTCGGGCTCGAGGTAGCCGGCCCCGACGCCGAAGGCGAGGCGCCCCTTCGAGAGCACGTCGATCGAAGCCAGGTTCTTGGCCAGCACCACGGGGTTGCGCTGGGGCAGGATCACGATGCCTGTGGCGAGCGTCGCCGTGCGCGTCTGGCCGGCGAGGAAGGCGAGACTCGCCAGCGGATCGAGCAGCCGCTCGCGCGGGCCCACCGGCGAGGGCGGCACCTGAGGATCGGGCAACACGACGTGCTCCGCCGTCCAGAGCGAGTCGAAGCCCGCATCCTCGGCCGCGCGAGCCACGGCGGCGCTGGTTTCGGGGTCGGCGCAGGGGCCCACGTTGATGCCGTAGAGTCCAAACTTCATGCCGCGCAGCATAGCCTCCGACGACGGCCGCCCCGCCGAGGGCGGGGACGCCCTCGCCGTCACGCTCGAGCAACTCGCCTACGAGGCCTGGCAGGCCGAGGAGGTCGTCGCGTGCGACGGCTGGCGGCTGCGCGCCATGGGTGGCGTGACCAACCGTGCGAACTCGGCGTGGACCGGGGCTGCGGGGGCGCTCGACTTCGAGGCGCGCATGGCGCGCACCGAAGCCTTCTACGCCGAGCGCGGCCTCCCGCCGAAGCTGCAGGTTTCGCCGGTCGCCCGGCCCCAAGGGCTCGACGCACGCCTCGAGGCGCGCGGCTACCGCCTGCACTCGCCCGTCTGCATCCAGACCGCCGACGCAAGCGACGTCGCGGGGCTCGCCGTGCCGGACGGCATCACGACCGAGGTGCACGAGCAGCTCACCGAGGCGTGGTTCGCCATCTCGGGGCACCAGGGACGCTTCGCGGGCGAGGCGATCGCACGCTACCGCGCGCTGCTCGGCCGTGCGCGCGAGCGGCCGGTGTTCGCCCTCGCGCGCGCGAAGGACGAACCGGTGGCAGTGGGCCTCGGCGTCGCCGGCGCCGGCTGGCTCGGGATCTTTGCCATGCTCACCCTGTCCGCGTCCCGCGGGCGCGGCGCAGGCCGCGCCGTGCTCTCGGGCCTCGCCCGTTGGGCCGCCGCGCACGGGTGCGCACGGCTCTACCTGCAGGTCGAGTCGAGCAATGCCGGCGCACGACGGCTCTACGAACGGGCCGGCTTCGCCACGCGCTACCGCTACCACTACCGGACGCGCGACTAGCGCGCGCCGCGGCCGACCGGGCGCTCAGGCCCCGGGCGGCTTCAAGTCCTCGGGCGCGACGTCGCGCAGATGCGTGGCGAAGGTCCAGTGATGGCCCTCGCCGTCGAGCGCGGCGTACATGCGGTCGCCCCAGAACATGTCGGTGGGTTCCTGGGTGATCTCGGCACCGGCGGCGCGGGCCTTGGCGCAGTGCGCATCCACGTCGTCCACGTACACGTAGAGCGATTGGTTCACCTTGGGCAGATCGGCGGGGCTCGCGGTGCCCTGCTCGTCGCTGGCCGCACCCATCATCACGCGCCCGGCGCCAAGGGTCATCTCGGCGTGCATGATGGCCCCGTCGGGGCCGGGCATGGTCAGCTGCTGCTCGAAACCGAAGCTCTTGGCGAGCCAGTCGAGGGCCGCTGCGACGTCGCGGTAGTTCAGGTAGGGAACGATCTGGGGCACACCTTCCGGAGGATTCTGAGGCATGGGGCTCCCTTCGTTGAGGTTCGCCCGAGCCTACCACGCCGCCTCCGGGCTCCGGTGACCGTTCGACTACCCCGAAGCCTCCGCGGGCTCGAAGGACACTGCGTCGCCCACACGGATCGTTCCCGGCCGAGGAACGGCGCAGTAGATGCCCATGTTGGTGCCGTTGTGGGTGGTCACCGTCTTCAGCACCTGCGTGTCCTTGGGCAGTCCGTCCTGAGCGAGCGTGGTGAGCACGCAACGCTCGCACTCCTTGAACACGTGCAGCGTGACCGCGTCGCCCACGTGCAGCCGCCCGCCGACCCACCCGGCCTCCGCGAAGACCGGGGCCTCGCCGGTATCCACCACGAGGTTCGGGCGAAAGCGAACGGGCTCGAAGCAGCCGTCGGGATGATGCGCCTTCGCAGCGGCCAGGGAAGAGGTCGTGAGCAGATGGAGGGGCGCCGAGGGGTACGGCGGCTCGGGTACGCCCTGCTCCCCTTGCCCATGGCGCGCCGCGTGCGAGAGCGCGCCGCGGCAGTCGCCGGCCCACAGGTGCGCTTCTCGACCGAGCAACGTCGAGAAGCGTGCGTCGAAGTCCGCTGCGTCGCTGCGGAGCACCTCGCCGCTCTCGTGCCGCAGCTCCACCGGAGGGGCAGCGCCGTGGGCGGAGGCGTCGCCCGCGAGCCGCGCCTCGAAGCCCAGCAGCCCGGCCCAGGTACGCGGCTCCTTGGCCGCCGCCGCCACGTGGCCGTCCTCTGCCGCGATCACCGCGTGGGCGCGGTCGCCGGGCAGGCCCAGCTCGCTCACCGCCGTCTCGGCAAGTGCTTCCCCGCGCAGCGAGCGCACGGGGTATCGCCAGATCGCGGAGACCGTACCGACGCGAACCGGGTCGGCCACGATCAGGCCATGCCGTAGGCCTTGGCCATGTCCTCGTCGCGCTCGGCGATGAGCTTCGCCAACTCCACCATCACCTTGCACTGCTTCACCGTGGCGTCGTCCTGCATCTTGCCGTCGATCATCACGGTGCCGGAGCCGTCGCCCATTTCGTCGATCACGCGCACGGCCCACGCCACCTCGTCCGGCGGCGGGCTGAACACGCGCCGCGCGATGTCGATCTGGCCCGGATGCAGGGACCAGGCCCCGACGCAGCCCATCAGGAAGGCGTTGCGAAACTGGTCCTCGCAGGCGACGGCATCCTTGATGTCGCCGAACGGGCCATAGAAGGGCAGGATGCCGGTGGCCGCGCAGGCATCGACCATGCGCGCCATGGTGTAGTGCCACAGGTCCTGCTGGGCGATGGCGCGCGGTGCATCGACGTCGCCACCGGGCGGATCCTCGCGCACGAGGTAGCCCGGATGGCCGCCGCCCACGCGCGTGGTCTTCATGCGGCGCGAGGCGGCCAGGTCGGCCGGACCGAGCGACATGCCCTGCATGCGGGGCGAGGCCTTCGCGATCTCCTCGACGTTGGCCACACCGAGGGCCGTCTCGAGAATCGCGTGCACCAGGATCGGCTTCTGCACACCGTGCTTGGCCTCGAGCTGTGCGAGCAGCTGGTCGACGTAGTGGATGTCCCAGGGTCCCTCGACCTTGGGCACCATCAGGACGTCGAGCTTGTCGCCCGCCTCGGCCATGATCGTCATCACGTCGTCGAGGAACCACGGGCTGTCCAGGCTGTTGACCCGCGTCCAGAGCTGGGTGCTGCCGAAGTCCGTGGCGTTGGCGATCTTGACGAAGCCCTCGCGCGCGGCGGCCTTGTTCTTGACCTCGATGGCGTCCTCGAGGTTGCCCAACAGGATGTCCACCTTCTTGGCGATGTCGGGCACCTTGATCGCCATGCGCTCGTTGCTGGGATCGAAGAAGTGGATCATGCGCGACGGGCGCACCGGGATCTCGAGGGGCGGCGTCGGCGCGCCGATGGCGAGGGGCTTCACGATGTTCCGGGGGTTTCGCATCTCGTCTCCTGCTTCGGCGAGCGCCGACGGCGTCGGGGGGCGACAGCCTACGGGCGGGCGGTGCCCGGGCCCGAGGCGGGGCGAGACGATAGCAGTTCGTCCCCGGCGTCGAGTTCGCCCGACAGGACGAAGCGGCCTTTGCGCAGGTTCACGCCGACCAGCTCGGGCGCGCTGTAGAAGATTCCGCGCAGCCCCGCGTGGACGAGGAACCCACGGTCGAAGGGCACGGCCACCACCCCGGCCAGCGTCCCCACCAGACCGGCCCCGACGTTGGCCAGGCCCAGGAGCGGCCGCAAGGGCCAGGCCACGTCGTCGGTGTAGAAGAGGAAGGCGTCCTCCTGCAGGGTGTCGCGGTGGATGCGGCCCGTGATCGTGTTCGCCTCGCGCAGCCCCACCCGCAAGGCGCCCTCGCGCGCGCGCATCGCCGCCAGGCGCACCTCGCGCTGCGAGGCGTCGCGAGCGACGGCATCGGCGTCGCCCGACACCCGCGCGGCCAGGGCGAAGGGCGCGAAGTCGAAGACGCTCGCCTCCCCCGGCAGGCGCCCGCGGAGCGCAGTTGCGCAGTTGCGCGAGAACAGGGCGTAGCGTCGCCCGTCTTCGAGCGCGGCCTCGGCCTCGTCGTGCAAGGCCCCGGCCCGTGCGCGCGCGGCCGCGAGACCCTCGGGTGTCGCCTGGACGACGGGCAGCCGCGCCAGGCCAGGCTGCGTGCCCCGCGGCCCCGCGCCCGCCGCAAGCCGCGGAGGCCGCCCGCCCTCCAGGTACGCCCGCAGCTCGCGCGCGTGCGAGACCGCGCCCTCGAGCTGGCGAAGCGCCACATCGCCGGTCGCGCCACGCCCCAACCGCGCGCGTGCATCGCGCTCGAGCGCCGCGAAGCGCGTGTCCAACGCGCCCAGGGGTCGACGCGACCGATGCGCCTGGCCGGGCGTGACGCGCGGTGCATCGGGCTCGAGAACGTCGACCACGTGCAAGACGCCGGTCGCGTTCGAATGCCACGCGGCGTGGTGACGCGCGATCGCGATCAGCATCGCGCGGCCCGCGTCCGGTCGCGGGGACCGCAGCAGCCTGCGAATCCGCGCCGCCTGCTCCCGACCCACGACGCCCTGGACCCCTCGCTCCTCGGGCGAGAGGGGCGGACCCACCGCGGCGCGCAGCACGTCAGGACCCACGCCGCGTGACTGCTCGAGCGCTTGCAGTGCCAGCAGCCGCCAGAGCCCGTCCCGCAGCGTCTCGGCGCTACCCGACCCGCCGAGGCCGTGGGCACCCGCCTCTGCGGAACCGCCTCGAACCCGCAGCACGGTCGCATGGAGCAGCGCTTCGGTGCGCGCACGCTCTGCGGCGAGCTCGTTCGGGTCGAACGCCGCACGCAGCGCGCGACCGGCATCGCTCTCGGGAGGGCCCGCCACCCAGCGGCCGTAGGGGACTTCGACGCGATTGCGCCCGGCTTCGAGAGCGCGCAGCACGCGCAGCTCGAGGGCCCGCGCATCGAGCCGGTCGAGCTGCCGGCCCTGTGCGATCAAGGCGCGATCGAGCTCGCCCGCCAGCGCGCGCGCACCCGGCTCCATCGGGGTGAACGCCAGGCGCTGGAGCGTGCGGTTCTCGAGCTCCGCATAGCGGGTGTGGAACTCGTGCCAGGGGCGCCGCTCGAGCAGCAGCAGGTCGCGGGCTGCGACGTACTGGTACTCGTAGACGTCGTCGCCGATGCGCAGGGCCACGTGGCCCCCGGCCGAGGTCCCGGTATTCGCCTCGGCGTGCACGAGTTCCGCACGCACGACCCGGTCCGGCAGCTCGGATGCGCCCGAAGACGCCCCGGCGACCCCCACTGCTGCGAACAACAGCAGTGAGACCACGCAATGCGGCGCGCGATACACCGGCGCTCCCCGGCTAGGAGGCCGCGCCGCGCGCGACCAGCTGCTGCGCGCGGGCGTCGTCCGGGAACGTACGACGTGCGAAGGCCGCCACGCCCGTCGGGTCGAGGCCACCCTGTCGCAGGCCCTCGCCGAGTGCGAGGTACGACGCGTCGAGCAACTCCCAGTCGGCCACCCCGTGACCCAGGGCCAGGTCGCCGAGGGCGCGCAGCAGCTCGCTCGGTGCCGCGTCCTGCTGGGCCGCGACGTGACCGAGCTGGACGACGTCGGCGACGAAGCGCGGGGCGACCCCGGTGGTGGCGGAACTCGCCGACAGGCTCTGGGACGAAGCCGAGATCGACCAGATGGAGGCCGAACTCGCCGACGAGTCCAGCAGCGGCTGGCAACCCAACGCGAAGGGAGCCGCGGCAACGAAGGCGAATACGACGAGACGATGGGCGTTCATGGAGACCCTCCTATGCGGGTCATCCTATCGCCGATCGCGCGCCCTCCCTAGGCCGAAGCCGCCGCCGTCTGACCGGTCTCTCCCACCTTCTGCTTCGACCGGCCGCGTCGGCGCAGCCAGTCGACCGCGTCGTCGAGCGTCAGGTAGAAGACCGGGATCACGAGCAGCGTGAGCACGGTGGACGAGAACATCCCCATGCCGGCCGCCACGGCCATCGGTGCGCGGCTCTCGGATCCGGGACCGATCCCGAGCGCAGCGGGCGCCACGCCGAGGATCATCGACAGGGCCGTCATCAGCACGGGTCGCATGCGGATCGGGGCTGCAATGCGCATGGCCTCGACCTTGTCGGTGCCCTGTTTGCGCAGCTGGTTGGCGTAGTCCACCAGCAGGATCGAGTTCTTCGTGACGAGCCCGAACAACAGGATGACGCCGATCATACTGAACAAATTGAGCGTCATGCCGGGCTTGTCGAGCACGGTGCCCCAGAACCAGAGCCCCCCGAAGGCACCGACCATGGACAGCGGCAGCGCCATCATCACCGTGAACGGGTGGACCAGACTCTCGAACTGTGCCGCCAGGATCATGTAGATGACCAGGATCGCGAGGCCCATCGCCAGGCCGAACTGCGCGGCGCCCTCGCGGAACGCCTCGGCCTGGCCCGCCAGGTCGAGACGCACGCCCTCGGGCAGGATCTCTTCGCCGATGGCCCGCGCCTCTTCGATGGCGAGTGCCAGGTCCTTGCCGACGAGATTGCCGTAGACCTTCACGCTGCGCTGCCGATCGACTCGCGTGATCGACGACGGCGCGGCGCCCTTCTCGAGCTGCACGAGGTTGCGAAGCTCGACCACTTCGCCGGTCTTGGTCCGGGCGTAGAGGCGTTCGATGGCCTGGGGGTCGGAGCGCAGGTTCTCCTCGAGACGCACCCGGATGTCGTAGCGGCTGCCCGCCTCCTTGAACGTGGCGATGTCGAGGCCGCCGATCATGGTCTGGATGGTGGTCGCCAGGGTACGCGCGTCGACGCCCAGCGCTGCGGCCTTCTCGCGGTCCGGGATCACGCGCACTTCCGGGCGTCCGAGCTTCAGGCTCTTGTCGAGGTCGACGAAGCCACCCTGCTGCTCGAGCCGCGCGATCAACCGATCGGCGAGCTCGCCAAGCGCGTCCAGATCGACGTTGCCGCGCAGGTTCACCTCGAAGTCGCCATCGCCGCCGCCCGACATCATGCCCGACATGTCGTGCACGCGAATCTTCTGGCCGGGAATCGCCACCAGGGCCTCCCGGGCGGCCGCGACCAGCTCCTGGGCGCTGCGCTCGCGTTGATCGCGGCTCTTCAGCATGGCGAACATCACGCCGTCGGTGGGCTGCGGAGGCCCGCCACCGGAGCCACCGGTGCCGGCTCCTGCGAACAGGCCCACGACCTCGGGCTGCGCCAGGATCCAGGCCTCGTTCTGCTCCATCACCTCGAGGGTCGCCGCCACGCTGGTGCCGGGCGGCGTGGTGAACTCGACGAAGAAGCGCCCCTCGTCCGAGCTGGGAAAGAACTCGCCGCCGAGCTGGCCACCCAGCCAGATCGCCGCCACGAACGACAGCCCTGCACCGGCCAGCGTGGTCTTGCGGTGCGAGAGGGTCCAGTGGAGCGCCGTGCGGTAGCGGGCTTCGAGCCAGGTGAAGCCCTGCTCGAGCCGGTGGTAGATGCTGCCCTTGGCGCGCTCCTTCGCCGGAGGGATGCGTGCGGCCAGCATGGGGGTGAGCGTCAGCGCGACGATCAGCGAGACCAGTACGGCGCTCGCCACGGTCGCGCCGAACTCGCCGAGGAAGTTGCCCACCAGGCCCTCGGTGAAGACCACCGGGGTGAACACCGCCGCGATCGAGAAGGTGGCCGCCGTGGCCGCGAAGGCGATCTGCTTGGTCCCCTTCGAAGCGGCCTCGACCGGTTCCTCACCCTCGTCGCGGTGGCGTTCGATGTTCTCGAGCACGACGATCGCGTCGTCGATCACCACACCCACGGCCAGCGTCATGGCCAGCAGGGTCATGGTGTTGAGCGTGTACCCCAGCACCCACATCACGCCGAAGGTCGTGATCAGCGAGACCGGAATCGCGAGGCCCACGATCATCGTCGGCCGCCAACGACGCAGGAAGCCGAACACCGTGAGCGTCGCGAGCACCGCACCGAACTGCAGCGAGAAGATCGTCTCTTCCACCGCCTCGCGGATCGACACGGAGAAGTCGGCGACGCCCTCCCCCTCCTTGAACTTCATGTCGGGCGGGAGCCCCTGCTGAAGCTCGCTGATGCGCCGGCGCACCTCGTCCACGACGGCCACGGTGTTGCCGTCGGACTGCTTGACCACGCCCACGCCCACGGCGGGGAACCCGTCGTAGTGCGCGATGGTGCGCACGTCTTCGGCACCGTCTTCGATTCGGGCCACGTCGGCGAGCCGCACCGGCGCGCCGTCGACGAAGGCGACGACCATCCGCGACAGGGCATCGAGGCTCTGGTACTCGGCGTCGGTCTTGACCGCGTACTCGATCTCCGAACTCTCGACGAGCCCGCCCGGGATCTCGACGTGCTCGCGCCGGAAGGCATCGAGCACGTCCGTGGCCGCGAGGCCTCGCGCCCGCAGCGCCTCGCCGTCGAGCCAGATGCGGATCGCCCGGTCGAGACGGCCGAACACCTGGATCGACGCCACGCCCTCCACGGTCTCGAGGCGCGGCTTCACCTGATGGCGGACGTACTCGCTGGCCTCGACCGGATGGCGCTCGGTGTTGAGCGGCACCCACATCACGGGGAAGTTCGAGGGGTTGATCTTGTCGACGGTGGGCGGCTCGACCTCGGCAGGCAGCTCCTGGCGCGAGCGCGCGATCTTGTCGCGCACGTCCTGGGCGGCGATGTCGATGGGCACGCCCAGCTCGAACTCGACGGTGATCACCGAAGCGCCCTGGCCCGAGCTCGAGCGCAGCTCGCGCACGCCCGCAATGGTGTTGAGGTGCTCTTCGAGGACGTCGGTCACGTCCTCTTCCATCACCTCGGGGCTCGCGCCTTCCATCAGGGCGGTGACCATCACCACCGGAAAGTCCATGCTCGGAAACTGGTCGACGCCGAGTCGGTTGTAGCCGAGCACGCCGAACACGAGCAGCGACAGCGTCAGCATCCAGGTGAGGATGGGACGCCGGATGAAGAGGTCGATGGGACTCATCGCACCCGGGTCTCCTGCTGGGCGGCGGACAGCTCGGTATGGACGGGCGTTCCGTCGGGATTGCGCGGCGATACGGCGACGCCGTCCACGAGACCCGCCTGCCCGCGCGTCACGACGGCGTCACTGGCTTCGAGCCCGCTCGCGACCTCGACCATGCCGTCATGGTGCCGCCCGGTCTGGACCAGCACGCGCTCGACGCGGTCTCCGTCCTTGGTGCGGAACACCACCTGGCCGTCGGCGCGCTGCAGGATCGCCTCTTCGGGCACCAGCAGGACGTCGCGATGCAGCGCCACACCGAGGTCGACCCGTGCGAACAACCCGGGCCGCAGGCGGCCGTCGTCGTTCACCACGAGTGCCTTGACCCGAAGCGTTCGCGTGCGCGGCTCGATGGTGGGCGAAATCACGCTCACCATGCCCTCGAAGTGCTCGTCGGGATAGGGCGCCACCAGGATCTTCACGGCCTGCCCTTCTTCCACCCGCGCCGAGTCGCGCTCGGGCAGCTGGAACTCCACCTCGATCGGGTCGAGCGCCACCAGCTCGAAGAGCGGCTGACCCACGCCGACGAACTCGCCGCGGCTCACGTGGCGGCGGCCCAGGACGCCGGCAAACGGGGCGCGCACGGTGGCATCTTCGAAGGACCGCTGGGCGACGCCGAGCTGCGCGCGGCTCGCGGCGGCGCGTGACTTCATGAGCGAGAGCTGCGTGGCCGACTCGTCCAGGCGCGCCTGGGAAGCGATGCCCTTGGTGTGGAGCTGCTTCACGCGCTCGTGGTCACGCTCCTGCTCGGCCACGGCCGCCGTGGTCTCTTCGTACCGGGCGCGCGCGGCGGCGACCTCGAGGGTACGGCGCTCGGGGTCGAGTTCGATCAACACCTGCCCCGCCTCCACGGCCTCACCCTCATCCGCGAGCACCGCGGTCACGCGCCCCGCGATCTCCGCGGCAATCGCCGCGTCTTCCTGTGCACGCAGCTCACCGGTCGCCTCGATCCGCTCGCGAACGTCGTCCACCGTGACCGGCACCACGACCACGGGCGGGTGCTGGATCTCGGCCTCGACCTCGGCCTCTCCGCACGCCAGCGCCGCGGCCGCCGCAGCACACAGGCCGACTGCGAGCGCGCGGATGCCCAGCCACGCCAGGGCGCCCCGGGCCTGCCGGGGGATCGGGTTGCGGTCGGTTGCCTTCATCGGGGATCTCCGGGTTCGTCGGCGGCGTGGACCAGGCCACGCAGCATCGCGTCGATCGCGTCTTCGTTCGTATGCGCGGACCAGTCTTCGAGACCGTGGTCCGTGCGGAGAGAGATCAATCCGTGGACCAGGGCCCACATCGCTTGGGCAGCAGGCTCGACCCCTCGGGTCCGCAGGCGGCAAGCTTCTTCGAGCTGGTCGAAGGGCGCGCGCATGGCCTGGCGCGACTCCTCCACACCGGGCGGCGGCGCCCAGCCGGGCTCGCGAGGTAGCGCCAGCAGCCGATAGTGCGCGGGGTAGCGGTCCGCGAAGTCGATCACCGCGAGCGCCTGGGCCCGAAGCTGATCCTCGGGCTCGTCGCCCTGGGGCACCTTCTCCACCTCTTCGAAGAGCGCCTGGAAGCGCTCCTCGAGCAGGGCGTCGAGCAGGCCCGGCTTGTCGCCGAAGTGGTGGTAGATCGTGGGCGCCGTGTAGCCGCACCGCTCCACGAGCCGCCGGATCGAGAACCGGGCGTAACCGGCCTCGAGCAGCAGGGTCTCGGTGGCGTCGAGGATGGCGCGGCGAACCTGGGTCCGCTGCTCCTCGCGCCGCTGGGCGACATTGGGAGAAGCCATTGTTTTTCAGGGCCTTGGAGCTGCCTGGAGGATCCCGTGGGCGCGCGATCCCGAGCTTGCGGGGCGTCTTGGCCGGCGGTGCCTGGCGCTAACGTCGTGCAAGAGAGCTAACGGCGTTATAGCAATGATCCCGGGCCGGGCAACTCGGGGGGCTCGGCCCAGCGTCAAGCCAACCCTTGCGCTGGCCGCTAGGGTCCGGGTGATGACCGAGATCCAGAAGCTTCGAACCCCGGCCCCCACGATGGGCATGGGGATGCGACGGGCGCCTCGCGCGCCGGCGGGGGTGGGCGTGTAGCCCGGCCCCAGCGGCATCGAGGCGCCCCGATCGGATGGACCGATCGGGGCGTTTTGCGTTTCTGGACCCACCAAGCGAACCCGTCCTCCCCGGGCTGGATCGCAGGAGGAACCCGACCTTGGGGATGCCATCCATCTGACGACGCCGATCTTCTACGTAAACGGCCCGCCGCACGTGGGCCACGCCTACACCGCGCTGGTCACCGACGCGCTGGCTCGCCATCACCGCGCCGCCGGGCGCCGCGTCTGGTTCCAGACCGGCACCGACGAGCACGGCATCAACGTCGAACGCACGGCCGCCCGCGAGGGCGTGACGCCCCAGGCCCTGGCGGACCGCCATGCGAGCGCCTTTCGCAGCGCGTTCGACCGCCTGGACGTGGTGCCCGATCGATTCGTCCGCACGACCTCGGTCGAGCACGGACGCGCCGCCCGGGCCCTCTGGCACCGGCTCGAGGCGGCGGGGGAGTTGTATCGGGCTCGCTATGAGGGGTGGTACTGCGCCCCATGCGAGGCGTACTTCGATGCCGCCGATCTCGACGGCGATCGCTGCCGGGTCCACGAAAGGCCCTGCGAGTGGCAGTCGGAGGAGAACACGTTCTTCCGTCTGTCGCGCCACCGCGACGCCCTGCTCCGGCTCGTCGACGAGCGCGACTTCGTCGAGCCCGCCGGCGCGCGCGCCGAGCTGCTGGGCCTGTTGCGCCAGCCGCTACCCGACGTGTCGCTCACGCGGCAGAGCGTGCGCTGGGGCATCCCCGCTCCGGGGCTGCCGGGCGAGGTGCTCTACGTCTTCGGCGTCGATGCGCTGGCCAACTACCTGACCGGTACGGGATGGCCCGATGCGGATGCGAAGGCCGTTGCGTTCGGACCGGCCACGACCCACGTGATCGGCAAGGAGATTCTGCGCTTCCATGGGCTCTACTGGCCCGCGTTCTTGCTGGCCGCGGGGCTTCCGCTCCCCGGCCGGCTCGCGGTGCACGGTTGGCTCACCGTGGACGGGCGCAAGCTGTCGAAGACCGCCGGCAACGCCATCGATCCCAACCAGCTCGTGGACCGCTACGGCACCGACCCGACCCGGCTCGGGCTGATCGGCGCGGCACCCTTCGGGCGCGACGGCGACTTCTCGCGCTCGGCGTTGTTGGCCCGCTGGAACGGACTCGCCGCCGACGGGCTCGGCAACTGGGTGCAGCGGCTCGGTGCGCTCGGGTCGAAGCTGCCGGACGGCGTGCTGGGCGACGCCGGGGGCGAGCCCGACGCGGACGGGCGCGAGCTGGCGAAGGCGGGCGAGGAGGCGAGCCGCCGTTTCGCAGCCGAGATCGAGCGACTCGGCTTCGATCGCGCGATCGATGCGCTCGCGTCGCTGGTGGCGGCGGGCGCGCGGCACCTGGAACGAACCCGTCCCTGGGCTGCGACCGACGACGCCGCGCGCACTCGCAGCCTGCGAGCGTCGGTCGCATCGGCCCGTCTCGCCGCACGGCTGTTGGCTCCGCTCGCGCCCGGGACCGCGGCCAGACTCGGCGCGCGCCTGCGCACACCGCTGCGCCGCGGTCCCCCGCCCTGCCCTCGACTCGAATGACCGTCGCCCTCGCGTGACCGTCGGATCGGATCCGTGGGCGACCGCTAGAGCGGCGTCCACGGGTCCGACGGCTGCTTCGGAAACAGCGCGTTCAGCAGCGGCACGGTTTCGGACTTCCACGCGAACACGTCGGCAAAGATCGGGTAGAGCTCGGACCACGAGCGGTGTCCGAACAGCAGATGCAGGTACGTGAGGTCGGGAAAGGCCAGGTCGCCCGGATCGTCGGTCGCGGGCCGCCAGGACGTCACCGACGAGATGCGTCCCCGCTCGAGTTCGAGGCGCACGCCGTCGCGGTAGAACGACAGGGCCAGCGAGCCGCTGTGGCCGGCCAGATCCGACGCCGCGAGATTGGCCTCGAGCGCCGGGGTCACCTTCTCGACGAAGCCCCGCACGTCGGGCACGCGCAGATAGAGCGCGTAGCCGGGGTGGCCGGGGGTCAGGCGCGTTCGGATCGCCTCGTAGCAGGGGTGTTCGGTGCCCAGGGAGAGTGTGGCGCCGAGCAGCTCGATGCCCTGCCGCGACTCCTGCTCGAGCCCACGCGTGCGCAGGTGCCAGAGGACGCCGGGCATCACATCGCTCCAGGCCACGTCGTCTTCGACCTCGATCATGTTCAGGTGGAGCCAGCCGGGCGGCCACAGGATCGGCGTGTGCGACATCACGCCGACGGGATGCGCAGCTCCATCTTCGATCACCCAGAGCTCGCGATAGCGCGCACCCTCGGCATGGCGGGACAGCTCGAAGCGCCAGTCGGTCTGCCCGCGCACGAACGCCAGCCGGTGGCGTTCGGTGCCTCGGGCGTATAGGCGCTCGAAGCGCGCGAGGTCGTCGGCGGTGGCACGCCGCAGCTTCACCCGGGACGCCTCGTCGGGCCGCTCCCGCGGCAGGGCACCGCGCGGCACGTTGCGCGCAGCGCGGTCCTCGACGGCCATCTCGTAGCCGAACTGGCGGTAGTACCACGGGATGCCGTCGATCAGCGTGAGATCGCATCCCGCCGCGTCGGCCCAGCCGTGCATCTCGTTCATCATCCGGCGGATCAGTCCGCGCCGGCGATGCTCGGGGTGCGTGCCCACCAGTTCGACCTGCGCCGCGCGCAGCGGCACGCCGGAGAAGCGCGCCTCCATGGGTACGAGACACTGCGCCGCTGCGATCCGGCCATGCGTGGTGTCGTGCACGAGCAGCCAGTCGCGCGCCGAGGCGCGCGGGTGGCTGCCGTCCATGAGTTCGCGCGTCCAGTGGACCAGAAAGGGCTGCGGCTCGAAGTCGGGCGGGTCCTGGTGGACCACGGCCTGGAACTCGGCGATGGCGTCGATGTCGCGCTCGGTCGCACGGCGGAGCAGGAGCCCATCGCCCAGATCGTCGATCACCTGGTCGGGCTGCGTGGGGGCGGGAGCGGGCAGGCCGTCGAAGGCCTCGCGGGGCTGAGACATGGCATGTCCCTCGAGTGGTGGCGCGCCGCGAGGCGCGCAGGGGTGGCAGTGAAGAGCCGGGGCGGGCCCGGCTGGGGCCGACGCGCGAGCGCCGGCGGGGCTCAGTAGGCCGCGCGGGTGCGCGGCTTGGGACCGACGCCAGGCGCGACGCGCAGCGGTACCCGCTGCTTCGACGCCATGACGCGACGGATCCCAAGGCTGAGCCGGATCACTTCCACGAACACTCCCTTGCCGGCACCGTACCGCAGGCGCGCGCGCGGGAGCAAGCCGGGTCGCCCCGGCCGTCGGTCAGTGGGTGCTCGTCCGACAGTCCGGACAAGGGTGCTAGTCCGACACCCCGGACGAAGGTGCTAGTCCGACACCGGCGTGAACCGCACGCGCATCTCGGTGCACGAGCGCACCAGGGCCGAGGGCATCACCACGGGCCCGCCGGCCGCGAACTCCATGTCCGGCAGCCGGCGCAGCAGCTCGCTGAAGGCCACGCGCAGCTCCATGCGGGCCAGGTTGGCGCCCAGGCAGAAGTGCGGCCCGAGCCCGAAGGCCAGGTGGTTCGGATTGCGATGCAGGTCCAGGTGGTCGGGGTTCGAGAAGTGCGCGGGATCGCGATTGGCCGCGGGGTAGACCAGCAGCACCTTCTGGCCCTGCTTCATGGCCTGCCCGGCCACCTCGGCATCGCGGGTGAGCGTGCGCTGGAAGCAGTGCACGGGGGAGACGAGGCGGACCAGCTCTTCCACGGCCGCCGGGATCAGTGACGGATCGTCGATCAACTGCTGTCGCACGTCGGGTTGCTCGATCAGCAGCTGCATTCCGCCTGAAAGCGCGTTGCGGGTGGTCTCGTTGCCGGCGACCAGCAGGATCACGAGCATCATCACCAGCTCGTCGTTGGCCAGGCCCTTGTGCGCGTCGTCGATGCCGTCGGTCGCGTTGCCGGTCTGCTCGAACTCGCCGAGCATGCCCTCGTCCTTGGCCCCGACGAGGATGCTCACCAGGTCGTCCTGAGGGTTCTTGCGGCGCTCTTCGATGATCTCGGTCACGTAGGCCGAGTACTCCGCGAAGGCGATGCCCGCGCGCTGGATCACCTCGGGATCGGTGCTGCCGGCCGCGCTGATCATGTGGTCCGACCAGCGGTGGAAGCTCTCCCGGTCTTCCTTCCGGATTCCGATCATCTCGGCGATGATCAGCAGCGGAAGCGGCACCGCGATCGCTTCGACGAAGTCGCACTCGCCCTTCTTGGCGACGGCATCGATGCACTCGTTCACGATCTCGAGGAACGGCCCCTCGAGCTTCTTCACCATGCGCGGCGTGAAGCCCTTGTTGATCAGGCCCCGCAGCTGCCCGTGGTGGGGCTCGGGCTCATCGATCAGACCGATCTTCGCCGCGGGCACCACGCCCTCGGCAGAGGTGAAGACTTCCTGGTTCTTCGAGACGGCGGCCACGTCGTCGAAGCGGGTGAGGATCCAGCACTGGTCCGGTTCGGACCAATGCACCGGGTCGTTCTCCTGCAGCCAACGAAACCGGCCGGGCATGGCCTCGTCCCAGAAGCTCGAGTCGAGAAAGCGAACGTCGTCCACGGGATCCTCCGCTGGTGCTGCCATCGGCGGGCTGCCCGGTCCGGTGGAGCATCCCGGGCTGCCGAAACTGAAACATGTTCCAGTTCGTGAATTGGAACATGTTCTATTTCGGCCGGCAAGCGGAAAGCTGTAAAGAAACGGTCGAGTCGGGAGGCCCCGCGGGGCCAGGACCGCTCCGCCCGGGACCGGCGGGGGTCAGGCGCCGCGGATCGCGCCCAGGTCGAACGGGGGCCGGTAGCGGTCGCCGGCCCGCTCACAGGCGGCGCCATGCAACGCCGCGACCCGCTCGACGGACGCCGAGAGCGACGCGGCATCGGCCCCGGGCGCGGCCAGCACGGCCTCGAGCTCACGCGCCTCGGCTTCGGGTCCCACCGCCAGCGCGCCCTTGTCCCCGGTGAACCAGCGCCCTGCCAGCGCATGCCAGGCCTGCACCAGGCATGCGGCGGCGCGGTTCAGACAACCCACCGCGTTGTACACGTCGCCGCGGCCGGCGTGGCCGCGCGCGTGGTACAGCGTGAACGCCACGTGCCACAGGAAGTCCTGGAGGAGCCGATCGCGGAGCGCCGTCGGCATCTCGGCGACGCGTGCCTTGCGACGGGCCAAGGCGTCGTCGGGGTCGGCGAGCGGCACGCAGACCGAGAGCTCGGCCATCAGGATCTGGCTGTGGAAGCCGTGGGTCGGCGTCTGCGCGTAGTCCCACACGCGCTCTCCGCGTTCACAGGCGTCGGTCCAGTGGTCGAGCTGCTCGAAGGCGCGGTAGAGCACGTCCACCGGCTGCTCGCCCACCCGCAGCCACGCGCCCCCATTGACCCACGGGCCCCACTCGCCCGTCTCGGTCACCACCCGCTCGGGCCGCGGGTCGAAGCGCCCGAGCACCGCATCGACGGCCGACACCTCGAAGGGCGCAGCCTCTTCGTAGTAGAGGCCGACGTCGAGATCCGAGTCGGCGCGCGCCGTACCGCGCGCGTACGAGCCGCCGAGCGCCACGGCGCGCACGCCAGGGACGGCGATCAGCGCGTCGGACAGCTCGCCGAGAAGCGCCTGCTGAGCCGGGGTGAGCGACACCATCGCGCCGCGAAGGTACCGCGCCGGCCATCTCGAACGAGCCCGAACGGAACGGGCCGAAGCTGGATTAGAACTCGGCCGAGCCGGGCACCCGCGGAAACGGGATCACGTCACGAATGTTGGCCATGCCCGTCGCGAACAGCAGCAGCCGCTCGAAGCCCAGCCCGAATCCCGCATGGGGCACCGAGCCATGGCGACGCAGATCGAGGTACCACCAGTACTCGTCGCGATCGAGCCCCAGGGCGTCCATGCGCGGGCCCAGCACGTCGAGCCTGTGTTCGCGCTGCGAGCCGCCCACGATCTCACCGATGCGCGGCACCAGCACGTCCATGGCGCGCACGGTCTTGCCGTCGTCGTTGCCGTACATGTAGAACGCTTTGATCTCGGCCGGGTAGTCGGTGACCACGACGGGCCGCTTCACGACCTCTTCGGTGATGTAGCGCTCGTGTTCGCTCTGCAGGTCCGCACCCCAGGCAACCGGGAACTCGAAGTCGCGCCCCGACTTCTCGAGGATTGCCACCGCCTCGGTGTACGTGATGCGCTCGAAGGGCGAGGCCACCACGTGCTCGAGGCGTTCGATCGCGCCCTTGTCGATGCGCTGGTCGAAGAACGCCATGTCCTCCGCGCAGCGGTCGAGCAGACGCCCGAGCACCGACTTGAGAAACCGCTCCGAGAGATCCACCAGACCGTCGAGCTCGAGGAACGCGACCTCGGGCTCCACCATCCAGAACTCGGCCAGGTGGCGTGCGGTGTTGGAGTTCTCGGCCCGGAACGTGGGCCCGAAGGTGTAGACGCGGGAGAGCGCCAGGGCGGCGATCTCGGCTTCGAGCTGACCCGACACCGTGAGGTGGGCTTCGCGACCAAAGAAGTCGCGGCTCCAGTCGATTCGGCCTTCGGCCCGCGGCGGGTCCTCGAGGTCGAGCGCGGTCACCCGGAACATCTCGCCCGCGCCCTCGGCGTCGGCCCCGGTGATGATGGGTGAGTGCAACCAGAGAAAGCCCTCATCGGCGAAGAAGTCGTGGATGGCTGCCGCGGCCTCGTGGCGAACGCGCAGCACCGCGGCGAGCGTGTTCGTCCGCGGCCGCAGGTGGGCGATCGTTCGCAGGAACTCGAACCCGTGGCGCTTCTTCTGGAGCGGGTAGTCCTCGCCCACGCCGCCCACCAGTTCGACCGTGCGGGCCTGGATCTCGTACCCCTGGCCCTTGCCTTGGCTCACCACCAGCTCGCCGTGTACGCGCACGGCGCAACCGGTCTGCAGTTTCCGCACCACGTCGTCGTACTCGTCGAGCTCGCGCTGGGCCACGACCTGGATGCCCGCCAGGTTCGAGCCGTCCACCACGTCGAGAAACGACACGGCCTTCGAGTGGCGCGCCGTGCGTACCCAGCCCTCGATCCCGACCTCGCTGCCCAGCAGGTCGGCCGTGAGCTTGGTGATGCGCGTGGCCGTCATGCTGCGAGCTCGCGTGTCAGCGCGGCATCGAGTGCCTCGGCGCGGGCGAGCAACCGCTCGGCGGCCTCGGGCACCAGTACCGACTGCAGGATCTCGTACTTCTCGTGGGCACGCGGGTCTTCGAAGTCGGTGGCATGCGGCAGGTAGCGAAGCCAGCCGTTGCCGATGCCCAACACCGCGGCGTCGCCACCGACCCGCGCCTTCCAGTCGAGACCCACCGCCACGGTGGGCTCGGCGGGCAGGGCCAGCAGGCGGGCGCCGGCCAGGTGCAGCACCTGCACCTCGACCTCGGGCGTCTCCGAAGCGGCGAAACGCCGCGCGGTGCGATCGCGCAGGTAGCCGCGCACCTTCGCGATGCGCGCTCGCCTCTCGGCGTCGGGCAGGCAGCGCGTTCGCTCGTGCTCGAGCGCAAACAGCTCGGACGTTCGTGCGGCGTGGTCGGCGGGCAGGCCCAGCGCCTCGAGCGCGGCCTCTCGCCCCCCCTCGACGGGCCGCAGCGTAGGCACCGGCACGCGTGCACTGGCGGCGCCCACCTGGGCATCCGCTTCGGTGCGGATGCCGCGGGCGCAGGCCGCGACCGCGAGACCGATCTCGCGACCGAGCGCGGCCGTCTCTTCGAAGGACACGCCCACGCTCTGGTTCGCGATCGCCAGGTCGAGGAGCCCCCGCGTCCGGGGGTCTACGTCGGCATGGGCGCCGAGCACGAAGATCGGCGTCACCCCGGGCAGGGCCTCGCGGATCGCCTCCCCCGCTGCCCAGGGCCAATCGGCGGACCACGCCAGGTTGTCGTGACCCAGCGCCGTGGGGTGACAACCGTGCACGTAGAGCACCGCCAGCGGATCGGAGGCACCCGCAGGCCCGGCGCCGGTCGCGCGATCCACGCGCACGACGAGGACGTCGGTGTCGAGTGGCCCGTCTTCGATTCGGCGGTTGCGTCCGATCCGCGCCTCGGCGTGGCCCGCCCCGAGACGCGCGGGGCCGGCACTCCCCACGGCCTCGGCCGCGGCGCGCTCGATGGCGTCGAACAGCGGCGCCACGTGGTCGGGCTCCGGGCGCCCGGCCAGCAGTTCGCCCAGCCCGGTGTCGGGACCGGAGTGGGTGTGGATGCAGCTCACCAGCGTGCGCTCCGGCGGCACGCCCGTCTTGGCGTGGATGCGCTCGCGCAAGGCGTCGGCCTGGGCCGGTGCGATCAGGCAGACCTCGCAGGAGACGATCAACAGATCCGACGCGCCCGCGACATAGAGCGCACGGGCGTGCAGCGGGTCGTGCAGTGCGTCGGCGCCACCCTTGCGTGCGCCGTATCCCATCATCGCCGTGCCCAGGCGGAGCGGCAGCTCCACCGTTGCGACGCCGGCACGCAGATCGGTCACCCCATCGTCCTCCGGGCGCCGAGTATAGCCGCGCGCGCCGGGCGCCATCGCGTCCGGGTGGCGTCCGGTTGCTGACGACCGCGGGATCCGCCGATTGTCCGGTTGCGTCTCGGTGCGCCGGCTTCGACCCTGGGGCCATGGACCTCGACCCGCTTCTCGAAGACGCGGCCCGGCGCGGCGCGCATCACCTGGCTGCCCTCGACGGGCGGCGCGTCACCCCCGATGCGGCCGCAGTGGCCGCGCTCGACTCGGCACTCGACGTCGACCTGCCCGAAGACGGCGCCGAGCCGGCCGAGGTGCTCGCCTGGATCGACGCGATCGGTTCGCCCGCCACCGTCGCCTCTTCGGGCGGCCGCTACTTCGGCTTCGTGACCGGCGGCACCCTGCCGGCCGCACTGGCCACGAACTGGCTGGCGAGCGCGTGGGACCAGAACGCGTTCACCCGAACCATGTCGCCCACGGCCGTCGGCTTCGAGCGCACGGCGCTGCGCTGGATCGTGTCGGCCCTGGGCTTCGAACCGGGCTGCGAGGGTGCGATCGTCACCGGTGCGACCATGGCCAACGCCAGCGCACTGGCTGCCGCGCGCCATTCGGTGCTCGCCCGTGCGGGCTGGGACGTCGAGCGCGACGGTCTGTTCGGCGCGCCCGAGGTGCAGGTGGTGGTGGGTGCCGAGGTGCACGCCACCGTGCGCAAGGCGCTGGGCCTGCTCGGGTTCGGTCGCGAGCGGGTCGTCGTGGTGCCCGCCGACGACCAGGGCCGCATGCGCGCCGACGCGCTGCCGGTTCTGCGCGCGCCGGCCATCGTCTGCGCCCAGGCCGGCAACGTGAACTCCGGCGCCTTCGATCCCTTCGGGCCCATCGCCGACGCCTGCCGGGCCGCCGGCGCCTGGCTCCACGTGGACGGCGCCTTCGGGCTCTGGGCCCGCGCATCGTCTCGACTGGCGCCACTCGCCACGGGGGTGGAACGCGCCGACTCCTGGGCGCTCGACGCGCACAAGTGGCTCAACACGCCGTACGACGCGGGCCTCGTAATCGTGCGCGACGGCAACGCCTTGTCGAACGCCATGAGCTTTCGCGCCCCGTACCTGGCCCAGCGCGATCGCGAGCCGGGCGACCTCACCCCCGACTCGTCGCGTCGCGCACGCGGACCCGAAGTGGTCGCGGCCCTTCGATCGCTCGGGCGGCGCGGCCTCGAAGAGTTGCTCGACCGCTGCTGCGACCACGCGCGACGCTTCGCCGACGGACTGGGCCAGGCGGGCCTTCCGATCCTGAACGACGTCGTCCTCAACCAGGTCGTCGTGGGCTTCGAGAGCGATGCTGAGGTCGCCGCCCTGATCGAGGCGCTCGAGGCCGACGGCACCTGTTGGTGCGGCCCCACCCAGTGGCACGGCCAGGCGGGCCTGCGCATCAGCGTGTCGTCGTGGCAGACCACGGCGGACGACGTGGCGCGCAGCTGCGATGCGATCGTGCGCGCCGTTCGCGAGGTACGCGCCCGCTAGCGCGGAGTGCCTCCCGGGCTAGGCGGCCCGCCCTGCCGGATTGGCGGCGAGGTGATCGAAGCGGCCGGACGGCCGGCGCTTGCGATACGCCTCGACGATCGGCGCCAGCTCGGCGGGGCTCGCGCCATGCAGGATCACCCCGTCGCAACCGAGCGCGAACTGCCCCTCGATCGCTTCGACGCAAGCCTCGGGGCTGCCCGTGGCCGAAGGGGCCAGCCAGTCCTCGGGGATGAGCCCCGCCACGTGCTCGAGCTGCTCGGGGGTGGCGGTGGTGTCGAGCGCCCCGCGGAAGCCCGCCACCAGCGGGTCGGCGCGAAAGCTCGCCAGCACCTCCGGGTCCCATCCGTTGGTGCGCACCATCAGGTCGCCGTAGGCCTGCAGGTAGGTCGCCATACGGCCCACCGTCTTCTTGAGCCGCACGTCTTCGGGCAGGTGATCGCCCACGGTCGCGAAGCAACTCCACACGCGCACCTCGGCCGGGTCGCGTCCGGCTTCTTCGGCTGCGCGCTTGACCGCCGCCGCACAGCGCGCCGTGGTCTCGTCGGTGAAGAAGGTATGGAGCACCACCGCGTCGAAGGCGCGTCCGCCCAGCGCCAGCGAGTTCGGCCCGAAGGCCGTGAACGTCATGGGGATGTGTTCTTGATAGTCGGGGCCCATGGTGAGCAGCGGGTAGTGCCCGGCCGGCCCGTCGTGCCCCACCACGACCTCGCCCCGCCAGATGCGTCGCATGAGGCTCACGAAGTCCTCGATCTGCGCCGTCTTGATGGGGGGCAGGCCATACGCGTCGAACATGGGCTTGATGCCGCGCCCAAGCCCGAGCGAGAAGCGCCCGCCGGTGAGCTTGTGCATGGTCATGGCGTAGGCCGCCGTCACCATGGGGTGTCGCGTGTTGTGGTTGGTCGCCGCCGTCGCGATGCCGAGCTCGGTGGTCGCTGCGCCTGCCGCGCCAGAGAGCGTCGCCGCCTCCTTCACATTGAAGCGCTCGCTGATGAACGCCGATCCGAGACCGAGCGCCTCGCCCTCGGCCACCTCGTCGAGCAGCACCCGCGGCGAGGTCGCCCCGCCGGCCAGTGTGTAGAAGCCCAGCTCGTTCATGCGTTCCACGTCGCCACTCCCTCCCTCGATGCCAGCACCCACCAAGCGTACCCCGAAGCGAGGGTCGGCAAGTTCGGCTGCCGGCCGCGCCATGGCGGAGGCGATGGGTACCCTCCTGCAAAGGCGGGGGGCCCATGCCGGTCTGTTCGAAGTGCGCGGAGCTCGATCTGACGGTCGAGATCCGCTCTCTGGGTGAGCTGCGCAAAGCGCTGCGCGGGATCCAGGACAACCTGGCGGATGGCACGCTCGAAGAGGTCATCGGTCCCACACCGCCTGCCGACACGACGCGCTTCCCGGACTTCGTCTCGACGGGCTACGCGTGCCGCGGGTGCAGCCGTGTGTTTCGCCTCGACGTCGAGACCTACCACGGTCGCGGCGGGACGTGGGGCCCGGTGCGGTACGACTGATGGAGCTCGAGGCCTTCATCCAGATCCACCTCGCCCGCGGGCTGGTGGTTGCGGCGCTTCTCGCCGGTGTCGGCGGCTGGTTGGTGCTGCGAACCGCTTCCGGTCAGCCCCCCTGGCCCCTGGGTCGTTTCGCGGGCTTCGGGCTCGGACTCGCTGGCCTCGTGCCACTCGTCGTATTGCTCGCCTACTGGGTCCGCGTCTCGTAGCGAGCCCGAAACGAAGAAGGGCCGGCGGGCATCTGCCCACCGGCCCTTCGTTTCGCTTTGGGCGTCCTACGCGTTCGCGTGGATGTCCATGATCTCGTGGAGCAGCTCGATGCCCTCGGCCTTGGGGCGCTGGAACGAGTTGCGGCCCACGATGGAGCCGAAGCCGCCGCCCTCGGCGATGCCGCGGATCTCTTCGAGCACCTCGTCCTTGCCCTTGGCCGGACCGCCCGAGAAGATCACGATGCGGCGGCCGGCGAAGGCGCTCTGCACCACGTGGCGCACGCGCTCGCCGAGCGTACCGACCGGGATGCCCTCGCTCTCGTACACCTTGCGCGCAGCGTCCTGCTCGATGTGCGCGCTCGGCGGCTTCACCTTGATGATGTGCGCACCGAGCTGCGCGGCGATCTGGGCCGCGTAGGCCACGATGTCGATGGCGGTCTCACCGTCCTTCGACACGGTGCCGCGCGGGTACGACCACACGACGACGGCGAGGCCGGCGTCCTTGGCCTCGAGCGTCAGCTCGCGGATCTGCTCGTACATGGTGTTGCGCGAGTCGGACGACGGGTAGATCGTGAAGCCGATCGCCGAGCAGCCCAGGCGCAGGGCGTCCTGCACGCTGCCGGTCACCGCCGGGCAGGGCTCGCCCAGCAGACTGTCGCTGTTGTTGAGCTTCAGGATCAGCGGGATCTGGCCGGCGAACTCGGCCGCACCCGCCTCGAGGAAGCCCAGCGGCGCGGCGTAGGCGTTGCAGCCGGCCTCGATGCCCAGCTCGAAGTGGTAGCGGGGGTCGTAGCCCTGCGGGTTCTTGGCGAAGCTGCGCGCCGGACCGTGCTCGAAGCCCTGGTCCACCGGCAGGATCACCAGCTTGCCGGTACCGGCCAGACGGCCGTGGTTCATCATGCGCGCCAGGTTGGAGAGCGTGCCGGGGTTGTCACTGGGGTACCAGGACAGGATTTCCTTCACTCGCTTCGTCAATGTCGGATCCTCCGAAGCTGCGCCTCGGCTGCACGTCGCGTGCGCCGGCGCAGTGTAGACAGCCGGATAGGGATAGCGGGATGGGCCCCCGATTTCGAGGCCCGGTGGGGACCCTACCCGAGGGTGTGTGCCGGGGCTGACGGCCAGGTGACACCCGCGGGTACAATTTCGGGCCCACCACTTGGGCCGCCCGGCGCCCGCTCCGCCCGGCCCTGCCCGCCCGCAGGGCGTGGCGAAGCGCCCCGGTGCCGCGCGGGGCGCCCTACTCCACCAGGATCTTGGCCGACTGGATCTCGAGCTTCTCGCGCGTGCGGCCGCTGCCCGACCCACGCGCCTCGAGCTCCTTCACCGTGCCCATGCCTTCGACCACCTCACCGAAGATGGTGTGCTTGCCGTCGAGGTGCGGCGTCGGCACGAAGGTGAGGAAGAACTGGCTGCCGTCGGTCCCGGGCCCGGCGTTGGCCATGCTGAGCAGGCCCGGCTTGTCGTGGCGCACCGAGCGGTCGAACTCGCCCTTGTACTTGTAGCCGGGGCCGCCGCGGCCGCTGCCCAGCGGGTCGCCGCCCTGGGCCATGAAGCCCGTGATCACGCGGTGGAAGATGGTGCCGTCGTAGAAGCCCAGGTTGGTCAGGTAGATCGTGCTCGAGACGTGCATGGGCGCGACGTCGGGCATGAGCTTGATCTTGATCTGACCCACGTTCGTCTGGAGCTGCCAGTAGTAGGTCTTGGTCGGGTCGAACTTCGCCTTGGGCGGCTTGGTGAGGCGCGTCTTCCAGCCGTCGCGGCTCTTGTCGATCTTCTGCTTGGCGATGAATGCGTCGATCGTCTGGATCGCGTCGTGCTTGTCGGGCATGGCTGCTCCCTTCTCGTCGGCCTCGTGGTGTCCTGCGGTTGCGAGGCTGCCGACGCAGAGCGTCCCGGCGACCATCAGCGTGGCAATCCATCCGATCCGATTTCCCAGCCTGCGCATGGGTGTCCCTCCCGGTTTTGGAGCGCGGAGGGTAACGCCCGATCCCGCGGGAGGCCCCTGGGCGGGCCGGGGAGCGCCCCAGGCCACGCCAGCTACCCTCGGCCGCCCACCAAGGAGGGAACCATGGTCCGCCTCACCACGAACAAGGGCGACATCACCATCGAGCTCGATGCCGATGCCGCGCCGATCACCGTCGAGAACTTCCTGGCCTACGTCGATGCGGGCCACTACGACGGCACCATCTTCCACCGCGTGATCCCGGGATTCATGATCCAGGGCGGCGGCATGGACTCGGACATGGGCGAGAAGGCCACGCGCGACCCGATCCAGAACGAAGCCGCCAACGGCAAGAAGAACACCCGCGGCACGCTGGCCATGGCGCGCACCAACGTGGTCGACAGCGCCACCTCGCAGTTCTTCATCAACGTGTCCGACAACGACTTTCTCGATCACCGCTCTCCCGACCCCCAGGGCTTCGGCTACGCGGTGTTCGGACACGTGAGCGACGGCATGGACGTGGTCGATGCCATCGTCGCCGTCGAGACCACGAACCACGGCCCGCACCAGGACGTGCCGGCCGAGCCGGTGGTGATCGAGAAGGCCGCGCGCACCTAGCCTGGCGAGTGCGCGTGCTCGTCAGCGGCCGAGCCGTCGCGCCAGCTTGCGCACCGCCTGCGCCACCTGCTCGGGGGGCGCACTGGTGAAGCAGAGCCGCGCGTAGCCCTCGTAGCCCGCGCCCGAGGACGCGCCGGGCGCGAGCAGCAGCCCGTCTTCGAGGCAGCCCTCGAGCAGCGGCATGAGATCGCCGCCGACGAGGTGCTCGCGAACGTCCAGGAACAGGAAGCACGACCCCTCGGGCGCCGGCACGCCCAGCACGGCCGCCGCGTCCTCGCCCGCCACACGGTAGGCGTCGCGAACGCGCGCGAGCCACTCGGCGCCGTCGCGCAGGGCCTCGCGCGCGGCCACCTGAGCGGCGGTGGGTGCGTGGTAGAAGGTGTGCACGCCGGCCTTGTGGCATTCGGCCACCAGCGGTGCGGGCCCGACCAGGTACCCGACGCGGCTACCGGCCATGCCGTAGGCCTTCGAGAACGAGAACACGCTCGCCGTGCGTTCGGGCGCGAAGCGCGCCATCGAGACGTGCTCGCCCCGGTACACGAAGCTCTCGTAGACCTCGTCGGACAGCACCCAGAGATCGTGCGCGCGCGCCCAGCCCGCCAGCGCTTCGAGCCAGGGGGTCGGGATCACGCGGCCGGTGGGGTTCGAGGGCGTGGACACGTAGAGCGCGACCGTGCGCTCGGTACGCAGGGCCTCGACGGCGGCCAGGGCATCCTCGGCGGAATCCACCCGGTCGAAGAACGGAACCTCGACGGGCACTGCGCGGCCCGTGCGCACGATGCCCCGGATGAGCGGCCAGAAGGGCGCGAGGATCAGCACCTCTTCACCCGGGTCGGCGAGCGCCGCCACGGCGCAGGCCAGCGCGCCGGTGGCGCCGCCGGTCACGAGCACGCGGTCGCGGTCGGCATCGAGCCCGTTGCTGCGACGCACCTTCTCGACGATCGCATCGACCAGCTCGGGCAGGCCCGCCGTGGGCCCGTAGCGGTGCAGGCCCGGGTGGTCCTCCACGCGCAGGTCCTGCATGCGGCCGCCCACGAAGGGTTCGAGCCAGGTGTCACCCACGTGCAGCGGCACGACCTCGTGCGTGGCCGCGGCCACCCGGGCCGCGAGCGGCGAGAAGACGGAGGCCCCCACCTGGGAGATCGCCTGGGAGAACGGTCTGGCATCGCCGGGTCGGGGCACGGGGGCCGACGTTAGCTTGCCGCGAGCCGGCCCCGCCGCATCGCGAGCAGCGCGATCACCAGCAGGCCCAGTGGCTGGAGCATCAACAACCCGAGCGCCAAGCGCAGCCCCACGCCGTCGGCGGCCACGCCGAGCAGCACGGGTACGGGCAGGAAGGCGGCCCCGGCCAGGGTCATCACCGCATTCACCGTGCCCGAACGATCGGGCAACGCACGGTACGCCTGGGCCTTGGCCAGCGGGTAGTGGCCCCCGGTGAAGAGCCCCACCAGCAGGGCGAAGCCCACCGACCACGCCACGTTCGGCGCGAGCAGCCAGCCCGCATAGGCGGCAGCGCTGCCGAGCGACAGTGCGGCCAACATGGGCATGGGGCGGTAGCGGCGCAGCAGCGGCTCGAGACCCAGGAGGCCGAGCACGTCACCCGCCATGAAGGCCCCCAGCACCAGGCTGCGGCCGTGCACGTCGGCCCCGAGACCATCCCGCAGGTAGAGTGCACCGAACCCCACCAGCGTCTCGTCCATCAGGTTGCAGAGCAGCGCGCCGATCACCCAGGGCCGCAGCGCGGGCGTGGCGAAGGCGCTGCGCAGGGCGTCGAGCATTCCGGGTTCGGGGGCGTCGTCCTCCTGCACGCGCTCGGGAAACGGCGCCCGAAAAACCAACACCGCCCACACCAGCCAGAGGACGGCCACGATCCAGAACGCCTCGCGCCAGCCCCAGGCCACCAGCGCCAGCGCCGAAAACAGCGCCGGCGTGGCCAGGTCGCCTAGCGATCCCGACAACGTCCAGCGCACCAGGATGCGCTCGCGGTCGTCCGGGTGCGCGTCCATGAGGGTGGCCTGGGCCAGGCCCACACCCACGCCGCTCGCGGGCCCGTAGAGCGCGACGGCCACGAGCAGCGTGCCGAAGCCGGGAGCGAACCCGGCGAGTAGACAGATCAGTCCCTCGGCCAGGAGCCCGCCGCACACGAAGAACCGTCGGGGGTAGCGGTCGGCCAGCAAGAAGAGCGGAGGCTCGAGCACCAGCGCGAGCAGCCCGAACGAGGTGAGCACCCAGCCGGCGGCCTGCCCGTAGGAGATGCCCAGGTCGCGCTGGATCCCCGGGGCGCCCACGAAGGGGATGCCCGACGCGAGCTCGTCCAGGAAGTCGACGGCGATCAAGAGCACGGTGAGCCGCGTGAAGCGCCGGAGGGAGGCCGAGCCAAGCACCGGCCCGGAAAGTACCATCGGCCGCCCGGCGCCGGCCGGACGAACCGCGACAGGAGAAGCCATGCCCTTCGAGACCCTCGACCTCGCGCGCGAAGACGGCGTCATCTGGTGCACGCTCGACCGCCCCGACGCGCTGAACGCGATGAACCCCCAGCTCGTGAACGACCTGCACGGCTTCTTCGACGAGCTGGCAAGCGACCGCGACACGCGGGTGGTGGTGCTGCGCGGCGCGGGTCGTGGCTTCTGTGCAGGGCTCGACCTGAAGGAGACCGGCGGCGGAGAAGAGGCCGACCGCTCCATCCAGGGCGGGCTGCGCGGCCAGCGCCACATCGCCGAGCTGTCGCTCAAGATGCGGCGGCTGCCGCAGGTCTTCGTGGCCTGCGTGCACGGGCCGGCCTGCGGCGGGGGCTTCATGCTGGCGCTGGCTTCGGACCTGCGAATCGCCGGCGAGTCCGCGCGCATGAACGCCGCGTTCATCAAGCTGGGGCTCTCGGGCTGTGACGTGGGCGTGAGCTACCTGCTGCCGCGCCTGGTCGGCGCCTCGGTGGCGGCGGAGCTGATCCTGACCGGACGCTTCGTCACGGCCGAGCGCGCCCGCGAGCTGGGCCTGGTGTCGACGGTGGTGCCCGACGACGCCCTCGAGACCGAGGCCCGCGCACTGGTGGCGGACCTTCTGGCCACGTCGCCCCTGGGACTTCGGCTCTCCAAGGAATGCCTGAATGCCAGCCTCGACGCCGGCAGCATGGAGAGCGTGGTCGCCATGGAGGACCGCAACCAGGTGCTCTGCGCGAACACCCGCGACTTTCGAGAGGGCATCCGCGCCTTCCTCGAGAAGCGCCCCCCGACGTTCTCCGACTCGTAGAGCTGTCGAGACGCTCCTCCCGGGCCCCTGGGGACGGGGTCAACCCGGGCGGTCCTCGGGTCGATGAGCCCCCCGGGACCGGGAAACCGACCGGCCCAGGGAGGCGTAGGTCTCGCATGCGGTTCGTGCTCGGTGCGGCACTCCTGGCGTTCGTCTTCGCGAGCGGTGGCTTCATCCTCGCGCAGGGGGGCCCGCGCCCGGCGACCGCCGAGCCCGTGGTGCAGCCCGTGGCCGAGCGCAGCGGCGAAGCCGGCGGTGCTCGCGAGTTGCTCGAGAAGCTCATGCGCGTGGCGAACCGCGACGAAGCCTCCGCGCACGCCGAAGGCGAGAGCCCGGACGACGCGCAGGTCTACTACCAATACGTCGACGCCACCGGCTCGGTGCACTTCGTCCAGGGCAAGGACCAGGTGCCGCCCGAGTACCGAGAGCGCGCCGGGCGCGTCGCGATCGAGACCCCGCGCATCGCGCGCGCCGAACCCGCGAGCCGTTCGAACCGACGGCCGTTCGCACACGCCGGCGGTCCGGAGGTCGTGATCTACACCACGCCCTGGTGCGGCTGGTGCCGCAAGACCCTCGCCTGGCTCGACCAGCGCGGCGTCGCGTACGTCAACAAGGACATCGAGTCCGACGAGCGCCATCGCGACGAACTGATCGACAAGACCGGACGCACCACCATCCCCGTGGTCGAGATCGGCGGCGAACTGGTGCGGGGCTATGACCCTCCGCGCATGCAGAAGCTGCTGGGGAGCTAGAAGCAGCCGAGCTCCAAGCGGCGGGCCAGGCTGCCCTCCGCGCATGCAGAAGCTGCTGGGGAGCTAGAAGCAGCCGAGCCCCAACCGGCGGGCCAGGCTGCCCTCCGCGCATGCAGAAGCTGCTGGGGAGCTGAGGCCCGCTCGACCGCGCCGCGCTAGGGATGCAGTGCGCGACCTTCGAGCCCGGCCGTGACCTCGAGACCGAACATGCGGTTCAGGTTCTCGATGCCAGCCTGCGCGCCGCCCTTGCCGAGGCTGTCGAGCGCGGCGAGAACGAGGATGCCGCCGCGCTCGGGGTCCACCTCGACGCCCAGGTGGCAACGGTTCGTCCCCGCCACCGCCGCGACCCCCGGATACGCGCGCTGCTGCCAGGCGGCGCCGTCTTCGGGCGGCAGGTCGTGCACGTGCACGAACGGAGAGTCGACGTAGAAGTCGCGCAACCGCGCGAGCAGCGTGTCGCGCCGGGGCACCTCCTCGGCCTGGAGCTGGCAGAGCGCCAGGATGCCGCGCACCACCGGCACGTAGACCGGCGCGAACTGGACGCGCACCGGCGCGCCGGACAGCCAGCCGAGCTCCTGCTCGATCTCGAGGGTATGGCGATGGCCCGCCAGGTTGTAGGCCACCAGGTCCTGCGCGATCTCGGGGTGATGGCCCGGGCGCGCCAGCTCGGCGCCCATGCCGGCCGTACCCGACAGCGCCGTTACGTGGATGCGTTGGCGATCGATGCCGGCGAGACCCATGAGCGGCGCCAGGGCCAGGATCGCCGCGGTGGAGAAGCAGCCGGGATTCGCCACGATCCGCGCGTCGGCGATGGCGCCACCGTGCAACTCGCCGATGCCGTAGGGTGCCTCGTCGGCGAGGTCGAAGCGCGGATGCGCGAGGGCGTAGGTGCGCTCCCAGTCGGCGCGGTCGCGCAGGCGGAACGCCGCACCCAAGTCGACGACGCGGCTTCCGGCCTCGACGAAGCGCACCGCGGCCTCGATCGAAGGCTCGGTGGGCAGGGCCACCAGCACCGCATCGGCCGGTTCTGCATCGGCGAGCCCGACGCTCGGTACGCCGCAGCCGAGCAGGTTCGGGTGATGCAGCTCCACCGGGTCGCCACCGCGGCTGGCTGCCCATGCGATCTCGAACTCGGGATGGCCGAGCAGCACGCGCAGCGCCTCACCACCCATGTAGCCCGTCGCCCCGAACACGCCGACCCGAACGCCGCGGCCACTCATGCGGCGGCCTCGCTCGATGTCGCCACAGGAGCCTGCCCGACGCGCCACACGTCCACGGCTTCGGACAGCTGACCCATCACGCGAATCACCAGCTCGCGTTCGCTCACGGACAGCTCGCGCAGGACGTCTGCGTTGCTCGCCACCAGCTCGTCTTCGATGCGCTGCCAGAGCGCCTCGCCCGGCGTCGTGAGCGCCACCCGGCAGACTCGCCGATCCCGCGCGTCGCGCATGCGCCGCACCAGGCCCCGCTCTTCGAGCGGATCGATCACGCGGGTCATGGCGCTCAGCGACAGGCGGAGCGACCCGGCCAACGCGTTCATGGGCTGCACGCCTCGTTCGGCGAGGGCGCGGAGCGCATAGGCCTGCGAGACCGAGAGCCCGTGGCAGCTCGTCTCGTTGCGATCGCGGAACTGGTACTTCGAGACCAGCCCCGCCATCACACGTTGCAGGTCGTGGGCCTGGGATCGGAGGCTCCTGGGCATGGCGACTCTCCATCTACTTGATCAACACAATGATTGCATAGATCAATCAAAAGACCCAGCCCCCCGCCAGACGGCGCCTCCGGCAGCGGAGGCCCCCGGCGGCTAGCCTCGGAGACGACAAGGGGGGTGGACCGTGGAGCGATCCGTGGCCGAGGGGGATACGTTCGTCGTCGAAGGCGGCCGCGAGGTCGGCGGGGTGCTGCGCGCGGCGGGCAACAAGAACGAGGCCCTGCCGGTGCTGGCGGCTTCCCTGCTCGCCCCCGGAAGCCATCGCCTGACCAACGTTCCGGCCATCCGCGACGTCGACACGCTGCTCGAGATGATGGCCGACCTCGGCGTCCAGGTGGCGCTCACCGAGGCCGCCGACGGTGGACGCGACATCCACGTGGACACCGACGGTCTCGGCGATCGCCGGCCCCGCGGCGATCTCGGGGCGCGCATCCGCGGCTCGTTCCTGCTGGCGCCCGCGCTCCTGCATCGCACCGGCCGCGCGGTGCTGCCGCGCCCGGGTGGCGACCGCATCGGGCGACGGCGCATCGACACGCACCTGCACGCCCTCCGCCTGCTCGGCGCCGAGGTGGAGACCCGCGAGCGCGACTACCACCTGCGCCTGGACGGCCACTTCCAGGGCACGGACATCTTTCTCGACGAGGCCAGCGTGATGGCCACCGAGAACGCGCTGATGGCAGCCGCCGTCGCCGAGGGACGCACCCGCATCGCCAACGCCGCGTGCGAACCGCACGTGCGCGGCCTGTGCGAGTACCTGGTCGCCATGGGCGCGGGCATCGAAGGCGTCGGCACCAACATGCTGGACGTGACCGGCGTGCCCGAACTCGCTGCCGCCGAACACCGGCTCGGTCCGGACCACATCGAGATCGGCTCGTTCCTCGCGATCGCCGCCATGACCGGTGGCGAACTGCGCATCGAGGACGTGGTGCACGACGACCTGCGCATGATCCTGATGGTGTTCTCCAGGCTGGGCGTCGAGACCCGCGCCGAAGGCTCGGCGCTGATCGTCCCGGCCAAGCAGGAGCTGTGCATCCAGGACGACCTCGATGGCGCCATCCCGAAGGTGGACGATGCGCCCTGGCCGGGGTTCCCGACCGACCTCACGTCGATCGCGCTGGTGCTGGCGACCCAGTCCCAGGGCACGGTGCTGATCCACGAGAAGATGTTCGAGAACCGGCTCTTCTTCGTGGACCGGCTGATCGCCATGGGCGCGCGGGCGATCCTGTGCGATCCGCATCGCGCCGTGGTCACGGGCCCCACCCGGCTGCAGGGCGACACCATCACCTCCCCCGACATCCGCGCGGGCATGGCGTTGGTGGCCGCCGCCCTGTGCGCCCAGGGGCGCTCGGTCATCATGAACGCCCACCAGATCGACCGGGGCTACGAGCGCATCGACGAGCGTCTGCGCGGCCTCGGCGCTCACATCGAGCGCACCTAGCGCCTCGCCGACCCCTGGCGCGTCAGGGCGACTGAAGGAGCCCTTCGCGCAGGGCGGCGAGTTCGCCCGGCGCGAGCCCGGCGGGGCCCAGCAAGTACGGCTCGACACCACCGTAGCGGCCGGTCAGGTGGTCGAGCGCCTCGCGCATCACCACCGGGTCCACCGCGATCACGTGACGCAGGGTGGCGGGCTCGACCCCGTCCAGCACCAGCTGGCGGCTGGTGGCGCGGACCCGGCGCCAGTCGTAGGTCTCGCTCAGGTGGTAGTCACCGATCACCTGGTTCTCGGTCACGCCGAGCGCGCGAAGCAGGAGCGCCGCCGCCAGGCCCACGCGGTCCTTGCCGAGTGCGCCGTGGAGAAGAACGGGCCGGTTGGCAGGGTCGGCGACGTGTCGAAGCGCTGCTCCGAAACGCTCGGCCTGCTCGTCGAGCAGCGACTTCGTGACCTCGACCTGGAAGTTCAGGTCGAGGCCCTCGATGTCGCGCTCGGCGAAACGACGCGCGATCTCCTCGGGACGAGCTTCGCCGAGCGGGATGGGCTCCGCCGCGATGCGAGCGCTGGCCGGAAGGCGGATCGGCGCGGCCGCGGCCTCGTCTCCGCCGCGCAGGTCGATCGCCAGCGCGAGGTCGAGGCCGACGAGCACCTCGAGGTCGGCCTCAGCCGGCTCGACCAGCGCGTCCGAGCGGTAGACGGCGCCCCAACGCACCGCCCGACCGTCGTCGGTGGTGTAGCCGCCCAGGTCGCGAACGTTCTGCGCGCTCGCCAGCGGGATGCCGCGCTCGGCCACCACCCATCGGGCCCCGTCGGCGAGCGCGACGGTCAGGTAGTGGCGGCCGCCCGCCTCGAGCCCGGGCAGGCGCAGGCGGGTCCCCTCTTCCAGGCGCGCCAAAGCCTCGCCGTCCGCCAGGACCTCGGGCTGCCTCGACGCGCGCACGGTCGCCTCGACGACGGGCTCTCGAAACCACAGCTCCAGACCATCGCTGCGCCGTGCCACGTAGCTTTCTGCCCCAGTGGAGGCGAAGTAGCGCAGGCGTACGTCGTCGGCGTCGAGGCCGCGGCCGCACGAGACGACGAGCGCAGCGGCGACAGCGAGATGGAGGACGGCGGGGTTCCCGGCAGGCATCGCGGCACGTTGACCACCGGGCCGTGCCGCGTCAAGCGGCCCCCGGCGATGCGACCGGCAATCGCGCCCAGCGGGCAGCGGCGCCCGGCGGATGCTCCGTTAGGATTGCCCGCCATGCCGGTCCCCGAGAACGTGCTGATCGTGGGCGCCTCGCTGGCTGGGCTTCGCACCGCCCAGGCGCTGCGCCGCCAGGGTTACGCGGGCCCGATCCGCCTGCTGGGCGACGAGATCCACCTGCCGTACGACCGGCCGCCGCTCTCGAAGGACGTGCTCGCCGGAAAGTGGGACCCCGAGCGCACGGCGCTGCTGCGCCCCGAGGACGACGAGCTCGAACTCGTCTGGCAGCTCGGCGCGCGCGCCACCTCGCTCGACCTGGCTGCGCGGCGCGTGGGTGTGGCCGGCGGCGAAGACGTCGCCTTCGATGCGCTCGTGATCACGACCGGAGCGTCTCCCCGCTGGATTCCCGGCACCGAGCACTGCCCGGGGGCATTCGTCCTGCGAAGCCTAGACGACTGCCTGGCGCTGCGGACGGCGCTCGATGCGAGCCCGCGCGTGGCGGTGATCGGCGCCGGCTTCATCGGCGCCGAGGTGGCCGCCACCTGCCGCGAGCGCGGTCTCGAGACGACGGTGATCGAGGCCCTCGACCTGCCCCTCGAACGCAGCCTGGGCGCTCGGCTCGGGGCGATGGTGGCGGACCTGCATCGCGACCACGGCGTGGACCTGCGCCTGGGCACCGGCGTGCGCGAACTGCTGCGCGCCGGCCCGTCGGGTCCGGTGACCGGCGTGGCGCTCGACGACGGCACCACCGTCGATGCCGACGTAGTGGTCGTCGGGATCGGCGTCGCACCCAACACCGGGTGGCTCGAGGGATCGGGGCTCGAGGTCGACGACGGCGTGGTGTGCGACACGCGCTGCCGGGCTGCGGCCGGCGTGGTGGCCGCAGGCGACGTCGCGCGCTGGACGAACCCGCTGTTCGACGAGAGCATGCGACTCGAGCACTGGACGAACGCCACCGAGCAGGCCGACGCCGCAGCCGAGGCCCTGCTTCGGGGCGATGCCGCCGAGCCCTTCGCGCCGGTGCCCTTCTTCTGGTCCGATCAGTACGACCGCAAGATCCAGTTTGCCGGGCGCGCGGGACCCGACGACGAGACCGTACTGGTGGACGGGTCGCTGGCCGAGCGCCGATTCGTGCAGCTCTATGCCCGAGACGGCCGCCTGCGCGGCGTCCTCGGCTGGAACCGGCCCCGGCTGGTCATGAAGTTCCGCCGCTTGATCCGCGAGGGCGCGAGCCTGGCCGACGCCCTCGACGCCTGACTCGTAGCCGGCCCCGCCCTCCTCGACGCGCCCTTCCCGCCCGGGCATCTCAAGCCCTCGGCGCGCGTGGTCGATTCATGGGCCAGGAGGGCCATCGATGCTGCTCAGCAACACCGAGGAGATCCCGGGCCAGCAGATCCGCGAGTTCTATGGGGTCGTCACCGGGAGCACCGTGCGCGCCAAGCACATCGGGCGCGACCTCATGGCGGGCCTCAAGAACCTCGTGGGCGGCGAGCTCAAGGGCTACACCGAGCTGCTGCACGAGGCGCGCGGCGAAGCCATCGACCGCATGGCCGAGCAGGCGCGCTCCATTGGCGCCAACGCGGTGGTGAACGTGCGCTTCTCCACCAGCAGCGTGGCCCAGGGCGCTGCCGAGCTGTTCGCCTACGGAACCGCCGTCCGGGTCGAGTAGTTGGACCTCGCCGTTCAGCTGGGCCTGGAGTGGGGCCTGCCCATCCTGCTGCTGGTGCTCGCCTACTTCACCGGTACGGCGGTGGAGCGCAGCCACTACCGATCGATCCGCGTGCGTGAGGCCCGCACCCGCCGCATGCCCACCACGACCGGTCGAAGGGTACCGACACCGTGGCGCGTCACCGACGCGGGCCTGGTGGCCGGGAGCGTCGTCATCTCCCTCGACTACTTCAAGCGCTTCCTCGCCGGACTGCGCGGCCTGGTGGGCGGACGCGTCAAGTCGTACGAGTCGCTGCTCGATCGCGCCCGCCGCGAAGCGCTGCTGCGCATGAAGGAGCAGGCATCCGAGCGGGGCTTCGACGCCGTGGTGAACGTGCGGCTCGAGACCTCGCGCCTGGCGAGCTCCCAGCGCCAGGGCAAGGGTACGGCGGGCGTCGAGATCCTGGCCTTCGGGACCGGTCTCAAGCGCGCATCGTGACCGGACGCGATCCGTCGGGCGGACCCACGGAAAGGTTCGAGCCTCGCCTGCCTCCCGACGAAATCAACGTGGGCCCCACGCACCCGCTGTCCGAGCTGGCGACGCTGATCGCGGGCATTGCGGTGGCCACGCTCGTGGTCGTCGGCGGCGGAGCGCTCCTGGTGGACGGCGTGGTCGCGCACGTCTCCCCCGAACTCGAGGCCCGGATCTTCGGCTCGCTGTTCGAGGACGAGACCGACGCGAGCGACGTGCTGCACGCGGACACGGCTCGCGATCTGCTTTCGAGCCTCCTGCGACACGAGCCCGGCCGCGCCCAGACCCTGCGGCTGCGCGTCGCTCTGGACGACGACCCCAACGCGTTCGCGCTACCCGGGGGCACCGTCGTCGTCACCTCGGGCCTCCTCGAACAGGTGGAGTCCCGCAACGAGCTGGCCTTCGTGCTGGCCCACGAACTGGGGCACTTCGAAGGTCGGCACCACCTGCGTGGTCTGGGGAGGATGGTCATGGTGCACCTGACCCTGCTCGCTCTGGTGGGCGCGAGCGGCGGCGAAGCCCTGCCCACCACCATCGCCTCCCTGGCCGAACGCGGCTTCTCCCGGGACCAGGAACGCGAAGCCGACGCCTACGCCCTCGCGCTGCTCAACCTCGAATACGGGCACGTGGGAGGCGCCGACCACTTCTTCCGCAAGCTGCCCGACGCCGATGCCGGATTCGCGCGCCACGCCGCGGCCTACCTGTCGACGCACCCGGTCACCGAGTCGCGGATCGCCGATCTCGCCGAGGCCGCGCGCGCCCACGGCTACCGGGTCGCGACCGACCTCGAGCCGCTCTAGCGGACCCCTCCGTAGGGTTCAGGCGAGACCGGGCACGGGGAACGCCCGACACAGCGTCGCCACCTCACCCCGCAACCCCGCCACGGTGCCTGCGTCGTCCCGCGCCGCGAGTCCCTGCGCCATCAGGTCGGCCAGGCGATCCATCTCGCCTTCCCCCATCCCGCGCGTGGTGGCCGCCGGCGTGCCGATGCGGATGCCGCTCGGTCGCAGCGGCGGGTTGGGATCGTCGGGGATCACCTGCTTGTTCGTCGTGATGCCGATGGCGTCGAGCGCCTCCTCCGCCACGCGGCCGTCGATGCCGAGCGTCTCGACCGTATTCGCCACCATCATGTGGTTGTCGGTCCCACCGGTGATCAGGGCGAAGCCACGATCGAGCAACCCCTTCGCCAGCGCCTTCGCGTTGCGCAGCACCTGCTGCCCGTACTCCCGGAACTCGGGCTCGAGCGCCTTGCCCAGCGTGATCGCGGTCGCGGCGACCTGGTTCATGTGCGGCCCCCCCTGAAGGCCTGGAAACACCGAGGCATCGAGCTTCTTGGCGAACGGCTTGCGACACAGCACCAGACCGCCCCGCGGTCCGCGCAGACTCTTGTGGGTCGTGGTCGTCACCACGTCGAAGCCGTCGTCGAAGGGGTTGCGCATCGCCCCCGCGGCGATGAGTCCGCCCACGTGCGACACGTCGGCCAGGGTCAGCGCCCCGACCTCGTCCGCCACGCGCTTGAAGTCGGCGTAGTCGTAGTCGCGCGGGTAGGACGTGTAGCCGCACAGCACGATCTTGGGTCGCGTCTTGCGTGCGACGTCCATCAGTTCGTCGAAGTCGATGCGGCCCTCTTCGTCGGGATGGGTCTTGTAGCGGACGAAGTCGAAGATGCGGCCCATGTGCGACACGGGCGCGCCGTGGGTGAGGTGCCCGCCATGGGAGAGGTCCATCCCCAGGATCGTGTCGCCCGGGGACAGGAACGCCATGTAGACGGCCTGGTTCATGGGCGAACCCGACAGCGGCTGCACGTTGGCGTGCTCGCAGCGAAACACCTCCTTGGCGCGGTCGCGGGCCAGCCGCTCGATGCGGTCGGTGTAGGTGTTGCCCCCGTAGTAGCGGCGGCCTGGGTATCCCTCGGCGTACTTGTTGGTGAACACCGAGCCGAGCGCGGCCAGCACCTCCGGCCAGGTGTAGTTCTCGGACGGGATCAGCTCGATGCCTTCGCGCTGGCGGTCTTCCTCCCCGACCAGCGCCTCGTACACCGCGGGATCACTCTCGGCCAGCCGTTCTCGGTTCGCGTCCATGCTCGTCTCCCGAGGGCGGGAGCCGAACCGGAGCAGCCGGGTCGCTGGACCGCCCCCACTCGTGGGGGCGGACGGCCCAGGCGAACGGCGCATCCACGAAACCGCCGCCCTGCGCTTCCCCGTGGTGTTTCTCCACGTCGATCGCCAGTCACGCGGGCGGAACCTATGGTGAGAGGGTGCCCCCGCGTGGAGGCAGCCGCAAGCAACGACCTGGACGACCCTCGTGACCGAGGGTCGCGCGCAGCGTCGGGGCCGGAGGGATCATGAGCGAGAACTGGACGAACTGGGCGGGATCGATCCGTTGCACGCCGTGGGAGATCGCCCGGCCCGGGGACGAGGCGGAGGTCGCGCAGGCCGTGGGCCGAGCGGCCGAAGCCGGGGTCGGCGTGCGCGTGGCGGGCTCGGGTCACTCGTTCACGCCCCTCGTGGCCACGGACGGCCTGCTACTCGACCTCGACGGCCTGACGGGTCTCGTCCACGCCGATCGCAGCCACACCCGCGCCCGCGCGCGTGCCGGGACCAAGCTGCACGACCTCGGCGAGCTGCTGTTCGCCGAGGGGCTCGCCATGGAGAACCTGGGCGACGTGAACGTGCAGGCTCTGGCCGGGGCGCTTTCGACCGGCACCCACGGCACGGGGCGCGCACTTCGCAACCTGCCGAGCCAGCTGACCGGCATGCGGCTGGTGTTGGCGGACGGCTCGCTTCGCGACCTCGATGCCGACCACGACCCCGACCTGCTCGACGCCGCGCGCGTATCGCTCGGCGCCCTGGGCGTCGTCGTCGAAGTCGACCTGCATCTGCGTCCGGCCTACCGGCTTCACGAGTGCGTGCGAAGAATGCCGATGGACGCATGCCTGGAAGAGCTCGACGACGGCATCGCCAACCACCGCCATTACGAGTTCTGGTGGTACCCGCCGAAGGACCGCGCCGAGGTCAAGTGGATCGACGAGACCGAGGCCGACCCGGACCCCCTGGAGGACCGCAAGGGCGAGCGCATCGACTGGAGCCACCGGCTGCTGCCGAGCGTCCGCGACCTGCGCTTCCACGAGATGGAGTACAGCGTGCCCGCCGACCGGGGCCGCGACTGCCTGCTGGCCGTACGCGAGCGCATGCGCTCCCACCACCCGGACGTGATGTGGCCCGTCGAGTACCGGCGAGTGGCGGCCGACGATGCGTGGCTCTCGACGGCGCATGGGCGCGACGTCGCGGCGATCTCGCTGCACCAGGACGCGAACCTGCCGCACCAGGAGTTCTTCTCGGACGTGGAGCCGATCTTCCTGGAGCACGGCGGTCGCCCGCACTGGGGCAAGGTCCACGGGCTGGGCGCCGACCAGCTGCGCGCACGCTACGAGCGGTTCGACGACTTCCTGCGCGTACGAAGCGAACTCGACCCGGACGGCCGGTTCCTCAACGAACACCTGCGCGGGTTGTTCGGCGTGTAGGCGGCCCCGGCAGCTCGGGGATCCGGAGCGCCTAGGGCGCCACCTCGAATTCCACGCGCCGGTTCGAAGCGCGTGCGTCCGAGGTGGTGCCGCTCTCGATGGGCGCCGACTCGCCATAGGCGCGTACCTCGAGTCGATCGGCCTCGATGCCGAACTTGTCGGTCAGGTAGCCCCGCACGGCGGCGGCGCGACGGCGCGAGAGCGCCTCGTTGTAGGACTCGTCGCCTACGTCGTCGGTGTGTCCACCGATCGTGAAGGACTGGTCCAGCGACTGGAGGGCCTGGCCCATCTGATCGAGTTGGTCACGCGCCTGCTGGGTGAGCTCGGCGGATCCGGAGTCGAAGCGGACGTGCAGGTCGAGCTTGGGGCGACGGATCGCGCGCGTTCGGGTCTCGAAGTAGGCCACGATGTCGGCCTTGGTCATGTCGAGGTCGCCGCGGCCCACGACCCGGAAGGTGAGCCGTTTCGCCGCGACGTCGCCCTGGGCGCCCAGCAGCCCGGCAATGCGCTCGGCGTAGGCGGCCGACTCCGCGGACTCCACCACCCGAAGGCCCGCGGGCATCGCCCCGAGGTCGAGTGCCTCGGCGGAGATCGGCTCGCGCGTGGCGAACACGAAGACGTCCTCCTGACCCAGCGGCGGGCTCACTTCGAGGGAGAGGGTGCCGGCCTCGGGGATCGAGCGAGGCTTCCCGCCCTCCACGAGCGTCTCCTGGTAGGCCGTACTCGGCTGAAGCACCGAGACCACGCCCTGGCTATCCACGTGCAGGACGAGCAGGTGGGCGTCCGCGGCGGTCTCGAACGAGTACCGGACGTCGTCCCCCACCCGCAGCACCGGGGTATCGCCGTCGTTGATCCAGGCGCGCAGGCCCAGCGCGTTCCAGCTGGGATCGACACCAGAGAGCGTCTCGACGGCCGCGTCGCGGGGCGCCGCAAGGGCGGGCAGAGCCAGCGACGCGATGGCGAGAAGAACCGCAGCGCGAAGCATGCGCATGCGGGATCGGGGGTGTCTTCGAGCGTTCATCCGTTTCGTTCTCCTTGCGAACATTTCAGCAGTCCCGGCGCCCCGGCGAAAGTGTGCATCCTCACTGCGCCGTCACCCCGATCTTCGACTTCGAATCGCTGGGGCGGGGTCACGCGCTCTCAGACGCATCCCGTGCGCACCTCGCACCGTCGTCGACGTGGGGTTTGGCGGGGTCCTCGGCCCGCCGCGCGGCGGCGCGCAGATGCGCCGGGTTGGTCTCCGCCGCGGACCCTCCTTTGAGGATGGCCTCGCCACTCGCGAGCCGCGTGGACGTCCACTCCCAGACGCCCCCTGCCAGCGCCTCGACGCCTTCCGGGGTGGTGTGCGCCCCGTTGTCGGGCCCGCCCAGCCACTCGTCGCCCCAAGGGAAGGTGCGGCGCTCGGCCCCACGCGCAGCGAGTTCCCACTCCTCCTCGGTCGGGAGGCGTTTTCCGGCCCACGCACAGTAGGCGGCGGCGTCGGCCTGGCTCAGCACCGATGCGGCCGGACCTTCACGCCCCAGACCCGGTTCGCGCCAGCTGCGGCCATCCCGCTTCAGCGAGTGTTCGAGCCCGGCGTCCCACGCCCAGCCGAAGCCCTGCTGCTCGGCGGTGGTGCGGTACCCCGTCGCCGCGGCGAACGCCGCGAAGGCGTCCCGCGAGATCTCACGCCGGTCGATCCAGAAAGGCGCCACCGAAACCGTGCGCAAGGCCTCACTCTCGTACCACGCAGGGTCGCACCAGCCCCCATGCCGCTCGCAGAGGGCCAGCGCCCGGGCCATCTCGTCGGGACCACTGCCCACCTCGAACGAGGTCACTCCCTCCACCCGAACCATGTCGCGCGGCGCGGGGTCGGCCGCTGCAGACGGTGCTTGGCTCCCACCCCAGGACCCCATCAGCACCAACCACAACAGTCCACCGGCCAGGGCGAACGCGATGCCCGCCAGCAGGGCGACCTTGCGAGCGGAGTCGGGCCGACGCGCCACGCGCTGCAGGTCGCGCGTCGCGCGCGGAATCGCCCGCGGCTCGACCGTGCGCTCGGGCCTCGGGCTGGCGGGCTCCTCCGCTTCTCTCGCCTCGGCACGCTCGGCCTCGGCGAGCTCCCGCAGGGCCAGGTCGGCATGCGCGGGGCGGTCGCGGCGCGACTTGGACGTGAGCCTCGCCACCCAGTCCGACAGCGCCGGCGAGAGACCGGGCACTAGGGCGCGGAGCGGCGGCAACTCGTGGGTGCGGTCGCACTGCCACTGTTCGATGGCCTGGCGATCGCGGTCGCCCGAACCCACCTCGCGCCGAAAGGCCTCGCGGCCCGCCAGCATCTCCCAAGCCACCATGCCCAGCGCGTAGAGGTCGGTGCGACGGTCCACGCGCCCGCTCTCCAGGGACTCGGGCGCCGCGTAGCGCACGCGGTCGATCAGCACGTCGTACGCGTCGGCCCCGAGCCGAACACCGCCCACGCCCACGCGCCGTCCGTCAGCTGAGATCAGGACACAACCAGGCCAGAGCGCCCGGTGCACGATGCCCTCGAGGTGGAGCGCGCGAAGCCCCTGCAACACCTGCCGGAGCGCCGCGATCGCCTCCCCTGCAGGCAGCGTACGGGCGCGCAGGACGTCTTCGAGCGCGTGGTCGAGCCGCTCGAACACGACGTAGCAGCCGGCGTCGAGGTCACCTGGCTCGTGCAGGTGGAGCACGCGCTGCACGCAGGGGTCTTGCACCCGTGCGAGCCGTTGCGCGTCTTCGACGAAGCGCTCGAGCGCCTCGGCGTCGGCCAGGATCTCGTCGGGGGCGACGCGAACCGAGACCTCGCGGCCCAGTTCGGGGTCGCTCGCGTGATAGAAGACCCCTGCCCCTCCGACCCGCCGGTCGAGGATGCGATAGCGGCCGGCGATGGCGTCGGATGCCGAGCTCAAGCGCCCCCCCGCATCGGCTCGGCAGCATCATACCCCGCGAGCGGCCCGCGCGGCGTGCGAACCCGCACGCCTCCCCCGGGATCAGCCCGCGCGGCGCCCCTTCCGTCGGGAGCGGATCTCTCGATCGAGCAAGGCGAAACCCAGGGTGGCCACGGTGGAGAGCCCGGCAGCCACCAGCCAGACCGAGCTGCCAATGCCGGAGCTGCCCGGCCAGCCGAGCGGCCCCAGCGCCCCCTCGCCCCAGCCCACGAAGAGCGCCACCCCGACGAAGGGCGCGATCGCACCGCGCAGGCCGGTGAGCGTCGCGTGGAGCCCCATGTAGAGCCCTGCCCGGTCGGGATGGGCGAAGTCGTTGTGCCCGAGCTGCCAGGCCAGCATGCCACCGCTGCGCGCGAGCCCCAGCATGGCGCGCCCAGCTCCCACCCAGAGCAGCGACGCCTGCGCCGCCCCGAACCACGTGAGGCCCAGTGCCGCCACCCAGAGCCAGCTGTGCACGGCGCGGAATCGCGCGATGTGCACGCGGTCGATCCACGCCGCGGTGATCGGGAGCGTGAGGACCGAGAGAGCCAGCGGCAGCACCACGGTCAGCAGGATGCTCACCTGGTAGCTGGCCCCGAGGTCGCGCGTGAGCAGCAGCACCAGCGGCGCCTCGACCATCATGTTGGAGAGGCCCAGCAGGAACTGCCACGCCAGGTAGCGCGCGAAGGTGGGGTCTTCGCGCAGGACGCCGAACACGCGCGCCCGGCCCGGCCCACCGGGCGACGAGGCCGCCACGGGCGAAGTCGGCTCTCCCGGACCCTCTTCTCCGGCAAGGCGCACGCGCCCGTAGACGACCGCCCCGAGCAGGCAGCTGGCGGCCGCCACCGCGTAGATCCAGCGGAAGTGGTCCGAGTCCCGGTCGAGCAGCACGCTCCCGATCCACGAGACCGACGACATCACCACCACGGTGATCAGCGTGAGGCGAGAGGTGACCCGCGCGCGCACGGCCGCCGGGTAGTTGAGCGTCCACACCACGCTGCGCACGGTGATGAAGCCCGCGATCAGCAACCGAGCCATCACGAAGCACGCCACCAGCACCAAGCCCCCGGCCGGGCTCTCGGGAAGCAGGGCGATCGCGAGGACGAAGGCCGCGATGCACGCCTGGATGGCGAACAGCAGCGGAACCTTGCGCCGGCCGTGGGCCAGCCAGGCGAACCCCGCACTGGCGAGGTTCGCGAACATCGGCGCCGCGCTGATCACCGCGATGCCGAACGGGTGGAGATCGAAGGCCTTGGCCGCGACGACCCCGGTGAAGCCGCCCTCGAGCACCGCACCCGAGACCGGCAGCACGATCTGCGCCAGCCGCTCGGCGCGGTAGCTGCGTTCGGCGTGGGCCGACAGGGCGGGCCGCCCGATGACGCCACGCACCCTGTCCGCCCAGCCCGGAGGAGGAGCGGCCAAGGTCGGATCCCTCCGCGTCAGGAGCGGGTCAGCAGGTGGTGCGCGCGGCGGGTGAGACCGGGGATCTCGACGCCATGGGGGCAAGCGCTGTGACACGGCGCGGGGCAGCCGACACAAGCCGTCGCGTCGACGGGCAGCGCCGCGTACTCGCCGCGGGCGAGCGCCGGGTCGCCGTAGTCGTCGGCATACATGCGCATGCGCAGCACGTCCGAGATCGGGACGCCCTCCGGGCAGGCCGGGGCGCAGTCGTTGCAGCCGTAGCGGCACTGGCTGCGCTCGGTTGCATTCGCGTAGCGGCGCAGCAGCGCCGCGTCGGCCGGGTTCGGCCCGGTGGCCCCCGAGGCGCCGAGATACTCGTCGATCTGCGACGGCTCCTTCATGGTCACCACGAGGCTGTCCACCAGGTCGCTGGTGAGCGTCCAGCGGAAGGCCGCCTGCGCGAAGGTGGCGCCGGCGGTTTCGTACGGCCGCATGTCGTTGAGCCGCGCGCCGCGCAGGGTCTTCATCGCCACCACGCCGATGCCTGCGGCGCGGGCCTTGCGCAGCACGCGGGGCAGGTCGGGCTGCACGGCGACGAAGTCGAACGCGCTGGTGAATCGCTGGTGGAAGGCCGGGTCCTGCCCGAAGTTGAAGCCGACGAGGACGACGTCCACCAGGTTCTCGTCGATGGCCAGATCCAGGCACGGCACCAGCCGGCCCCCATGGCCGGACATGCCGGTGAAGCGGATCAGACCCTCCTGCTTGGCCCGGTCGGCGAACTCGTACCAGGCGTCGTTGCGCAGGCGATCGGTGTCGTTCACCGCGTGGTTGAAGTAGATCTCCACGCGATCCGTCCGCAGGCGCTTCAACGTCGCCTCGAGCGACGCCCGCAGTTCGGACACGCGCGTGCGTTCGCCGCATTTGACCTTGCTCGCGATCATCACGTCGTCGCGGCGCCCGGCCAGGGCCCTGCCGAGCACCTGCTCGGCTTCACCGCCTTGGTACGACTCGGCCGTGTCGAAGTAGTCGATGCCGCGGTCGAGGGCGTGCCGCACGGCGTCCTCGGCGCCGTCGCCGGAGAGACGGCTGGTGCCGAACCCGATGTCCGGGACCTCGAGCCCGGTGCGCCCGAGAGTGGCGCGCCGGCGCACGATGGGCTCGGCGTCGGGCACGCCCGACGCGGACGACGTGGAGGCGAGGCCGAGGCCCAAGCCGCCGAGCATCGAACGACGAAGGAACTCGCGTCGGTCGAACGCGCTGCGCGGAGGGGAGGGGGCCATCCGGGCATGGCAGCCCATCCCGCGAGGTCGGGCAAGGCGCCCCGCCAGGCCCGGCGTACGAGGCGTTCCGGGAACCGGGGTAGAGGCCTTTTTCCCCAGCTTTTTCGGGAACTTGGAGTTTTCTCTTGCGTAGTCCTGAAGTCGTTGGGGTGGGCGGCCGATAGCGGGGACGGGGGTGCACTGATGACGACTCGAGGACTTGGTCGCTTCGTGAGGATCCTCACCCAGAAGGCCCGCGCTTCTGCCGCAGGATCCCGGTATCGATTCGCTTGGAGCAAGTGGATGCCCCCCGGACTTGCGACGTTGCGACCCACGACGCTCCCGCACACGGGGAGGTCGACTGCGACGATCTGGAAGGACGTGGCCATCGCGGCCGCCGCGGTCGCCGCCGGCCTGCTGTGGGGCACGTACCTGGCCGGGGGCTTCGCGCCGCCCGAGCCGGTCGCGTCACCCACCGCGACCTCCTGGGTCCGCGACGGGTCCGCCATGGGCCGAACCCTTTGGGTCCCGGCCTCCTCCACCGCGATCCGCCCGGAGACCGACATCCGACCCGTCGTCTACCTGCCGGCCGGCGCGACGCGCCCGCCCGCGCTCGACCGGCTGCGCACGCGGCCGTTCGCGCCGCGCGGCCCCGGCACGGGCGTGCGCTTCGCGGTGGCGGGCGACTGATCCACCTCGTCACACGCCGGACGAGCTAGCGTGTGCCCGTGGCCATCGACGCGGTGCTGTTCGACTTCGGGGGCGTCTTCACGCCCTCGCCCTTCGACGTGGTGGAGGTCTTCGCGACGGAGCGCGGTCATGATCCCGCCCAGCTGCTGGAGATCACGTTCGGCCCGTATCACGAGGACACGAACCATCCGTGGCACCGGCTCGAACGCGGCGAGGTGGACCTGCTCAGCACCCGCGAGGCCATCGGCACGCTGGCGGCCCAGGCCGGGATCGAGCTCGACTTCTTCGACGTGCTCCGCGCGATGGCGAGCGGCCCCGGCCCGTTCGTACGCGAAGCCATGGTCGCGCGGACACGGTCGATCCGGCAGACGGGCCGCAAGACGGCACTCGTGACCAACAACGCGGCCGAGTTCGGCCCGAGCTGGCGTCCGCTGCTGCCCCTCGAAGAACTGTTCGATGCGGTCGTCGATTCGAGCGACGTGGGCCTGCGCAAACCGGACCCGCGCATCTACCACCTGGCCCTGGAGCGACTGGGTGGGGTGGCCCCAGACCGCGCGGTGTTCCTCGACGACTTCGAGGGCAACGTGCGCGCGGCACGAGACCTGGGCATGGCCGGCATCGTGGTGGCCGATCCGGACGAGGCGATCGCCCGCCTCGATTCCCTGCTCGGCGGCGCCTGAACACGCGCGCCCGTCGGGCGCGAGATCGCTCAGGGGCGAAGCAGCGCCATGGCCATCTCTTCGGCCTCGTTCTGGAAGCGCCGGCGCGGGATTGGCTTGCGGGGCTGGCCCTCGGCATCGAAGCCCGACCACGCAAAGCGCGCGAGCAGTGCGCCCTCCAGGGCTGCCAGGTAGGCCGGGCCGGAGACCTCGCGAAACACGCCGGCTCGCTGCCCCTGTCGCAGGACCCGCTCCATCAGTTCGCCGAGGTCGGTGATGGCCGGAGAACTCAGGTCGAGTTCGGCGCTGTCGCGGGTGCGCGCCAGGTCGCGAAGCAGCATGCGCGCATGAGAGGGGTGGTCGTGCAGGTGCCCCGCGAACGCGCGCGCACCACGACGAACGAGCGCCTCGGGGCCGCCACCCGATGCGAATACACGAGCGAAGAGCGCCGCGATCTCTTCGATCACGCGGCGCGCCACGGCATCGCCGATCGCATCGCGACCCTCGAAGTGCGCGAAGATCGAAGGCGGACGGATGCCCACCTCGGAGGCCACGTCCGAGAGCCGAAGGCCCTCCATGCCGCGCCGATCGATCAGCGCCTCGGCCACCTCGAGAATGCGCTCGCGGGTCGCTGCACCGCCACCACGTCGTGCCGCCAAGCGGAACTCCGCCGGCCCAACCACGGCCGGCACCCTGGGTCGCCTAATGGCTTAGCCCAGATGGCGAGCGATGGCCCCCGATACTTCCCGGGCCGAGCTACTCCAGCTGGAGGCGGTAGCGCGTCTCGCGACGGGTGCCGTCCTCGTGCGCAACCACGAGGCGGATCGCCCAGACCTTGGCCTCGCCTAGCCACGGGGCGGGCACCCCGGCGAGGCGGCCCGAAGCGACGGGGCGCTCGATCCGGGGCAACGCTCGCCAGCTCGTGGGCGTCTCGCCCGGACCCACCGAGACCTCGGCCCAGGCGAAGCGGTCGGCGTCCGCGCGCCCGGCCACCACGATCTCCTGGCCGCCCTCGCCACGCGCAACCGACAACGCGTCGATGCGAGCTTCCACGAACTGCGCCGGGTCGCCGCGCAGGGCCGCCCGCGCGTCCACGAGCCCGTAGCCCGTGTGCAGGTCGATCCCCGGCAGGTCCACGTCACGCGCGGTGTTCTTGAGCAGCCGGCGCAGGTCCGCCGCGCGAAGACCGGGATCGCGCGCCAACAGCAGCGATGCGATGCCCGTGACGAGCGGCGCCGAGAACGAGGTGCCGCCCACGCGGTAGTAGCGGGTGTCCGCACCCACCCAGGCCTGACCCGGCTCGTAGGCCACGTCCGGGATGCCGAGCAGCGTGTCCGTGAAGCGCGCGCGCAGGGACAACACGTCCAGACCCGGCGCGGCCAGGTCCACCGCCGAGCCGTGGTTCGAGAACACCGCGCGGCGGTCGGCCAGGTCGGTCGAGGCCACGGTGAGGGTGCTCGGGTGGACGCCGGGCAGGATGCCCTCGAGCGCGGCGGCCTCGTTGCCTGCGGCGGTCACGACCAGGACGCCTCGCTCTTCGGCGTAGTCGAGTGCATCGACCAGCATCGGCGACTCACCGGCGCCGCCCAGGCTCACGTTCACGACCCGGGCGCCGTTGTCCACGGCGTAGACCAGGGCACGCGCCAGGAACGAAGCGCGCGTGTGACCGAAGGCGTTCAGGACGCGCAGCGGCATGATGCGCGCGTGCGGATTGACCCCGGCGATGCCCTGTCCGTTGTCGCTGCTCGCCGCGATGATCCCCGACACCACGGTGCCGTGGCCGTTCTCGTCCCACGGACGCTCGTCACGGTCCCAGAAGTCCCAACCGATGGTGTCGTCGACGAAACCGTTCCCGTCGTCGTCCACGCCGTTGTTCGCGACCTCGCCTTCGTTGAACCAGAGGTTGCGCCAGGCGAGATCGCGGTGGTTCCAGTCGATGCCGGTATCGATCACGGCGACCACCACGTCCTCGGCACCTGCGCCCACCAGGTCCCAGGCGTTCTCACCCTCGGGCGGAAAGCCCACCCGGTGGAGCGCCCACTGGTCGGCATGCGCCTGCCCCCAACTGCCCGTCGACCGGTAGTAGGGATCGTCCGGCCCGCCCCACATGATGAAGCACGGGTCGAGCCAAACCGACAGCAGCCCGGCGACGCCGCCGAGCGCGGCGTCCACGGCACCCTGCGCGGCCGTGGGGAACAGCAGGTTCGCGTAGGTCTTGCCGCCGATGTCGATCGGCGCGTAGTAGTACGGCATGAGGGCGTCGTCGAGCGAGAACACCGACGGGTCGATCTGGATCGTGTAGCCGTTGTAGTCGGGCGGGGTGACCTCGACCTCGTAGATGCGCGACTCGTTCCGACCCAGGTAGTCCGAACCGCCGACGGCGAACGCGGAGAAGTCCTCGAACTGGGGCGCAAACGAAGAGAAGTCCTCATACCCGGGGGCGAGGTCGTGCGACGAACCGCCACCCCCCGAATAGGCATCGATGAAGAATTTGCCGGCCTCGAGGGCGACGGGCGGAATCACGATCCGACAGGTGTCGCCACCTGCGGCATCGCACTTGGCCGGGCCCTGGTCGAAGCCCACGTCCACGCCGCAGCTCCCGTCGTCGCACGTGAAGCTGCAGGGCGGCGTCGTACAGGTGGGGTCTTCGACGACGTAGTCACAGCCCCCGCCGCTGCAGTCGGCGCTCCACCCGACGGCGGGGCTCGCATCGCAGGCGCTGCCCGTGCAGTCGTCGACCGCGACGTCGCAGGCGCTGCCCGTGCAGTCGTCCGTGGCGGTGGCGCCCTGGTCGCAGAACCACTGATCCGAGCAGGTGTCGTCGAACTTCCAGGCATCGCAGCTGGAAGCGCCGCAGTCGTTGCTGGGCAGCGCAATGGCGTCGGTCGCAGCCGGGGGCACGACCAGAAGCACGCTGGAGGTGCCCTGCACGCTGGCCGCGGCCGACGACTTGATGATCAACACCGTGGAGCCGGCCGGAACGTGCGGCGAGGTGGGGGCGTCTTTCGGTGGGTCGTCGGTGGACTGCGGGTCGTCGGGAGCCGAGGAGGGGACCCCGCCCGGTGCGCCGGACCCCGAGGACGTCGCGTCGGGTGCCGCGGCCGTACGGCTTCCCGTAGGCGTCCCGCCCGTGGTCGTGGTCGTGGCAGTGGTCGTGGTACCCGAAGGTGATCCCGACTCATCCCCGCCCTCCGTGGGCGTGCCGGTCGGCGTGGCGGCCGACGGGGTCGAAGTCGTCGCCGGGCCGCCGGTCGTGGTGGCAGGCGGACCGCCCGCCGTCGCGTTCGGCGTGCCCGTCGCGGCGCTCGGGGTCGCAGTCGGGCTGCCCGTCGTGGCGCTCGGGGTCGCCGTCGGGCTGCCCGTGGTGGCGGTCGTGCTGCCGGTCGTCCCGGTGGACGCCCCGGCCGGGGCGCCGGTGGTCGCGGTGGCCGCGCCCGTCGGAGCGCCGGCCGTCGTGGCCGGGGTGCCCGTCGTCGTGGCCGGGCTGCCCGTCGTGGTGGCCGGGCTCCCGGTCGTGGTCGCGGGGCCGCCCCCTGGCGCCGAAGCGAGCCCACCCGGGTCCACGGGCGTCGCCACCAGCGGCAAGCCGTAGTTTCCGTAGTGACAGAGGAACGGCGAGTCGAGCAGGGCCTGGAAGCCGATCGACCCGATCGTCCCGGCTGCCTTGGCCGCCGACCCCGCGGGTTCACCGTCGCTCCCCACCGAGATCAGGTCGTCGGACTCGGCCTCGGGCTTCTTGCATTGCTCCTCGCACGCCATCCACGCGGCGTGCTCTCGTTCGTAGCTGGGCTTGAGCGCGTCGTAGCGCACCATCAGCTCGCCGTGGCGGCGGCGTTGATAGCGGGTGTCCACGTGCTGGCCCGTAGCGGCCAGTTCGTCGAGGCGCGCGTGCGTGTCGGCCATTTCGTTGATCTGCGCAGCGAGCGTCGCCATCTGCGCGACGACCTCGTTGCGCGCCGTGAGCTGGCTGCTGCAGTCGGGGTCGATGCACGGACCCGTACCCGGCCGCGGCGGCTTGACGTGGGCCAGCGGCCCCTCCGGGTCGGTGTACTGGGGCTTCTGCGTCCCCTGGCCGTACGAGATCGGCCGGCCGTCGTCGTCCTTGATGTCCCAGAACCACGGCGTTCCGCTCTCGTTGAAGCTCATGCGCACGCGATTGATGCCGTCGCGCTGGACGATCACGCGCGACGGGTATTCGCGACCCTGGTTGTCGGTATCGAACTCCCAGGCGGTCTGCGCGCCGCTGCGGTCGCCGCGCAGCGCATCGTTCGCGCGTCTGCTGGCCACTCGCCACGGGCTCTCGCGGAAGGGCGTGGTCACGTTCCCCTGCTGGTCGAAGTACGCCTCGAACTGGACGTTGCCGAACCCGTCCTTGTAGACGAGCCGATACTGCCAATCGAGCACGTGGTCGCCGAGGTCGCGGTCGTAGCGCCAGGTCTCCTGGACGACGACCTCTTCGCGGAAGCCCCCCTGGCGGATCCCGTCCTCGGCGCGGGTGCCCCGCGCGTAGTCGAGAACGCGATCCCGGCCGGCGTCGATCGCGCCTTGATTGTCGGCCCGCACGCCGTCCTGGTAGGCGTCGGCTGCCTCGATCGACGCCCGATCGGCCGCGTCGCGAGCCTCCATCGCTTCGCGAAAGCTCGCGCGCGACCGCGCATCCGCGCGACCCTGCGCACTCGCACCCTGGGCGTCGGCGAAGGCCGCGGCCTCCCAGTAGAGCGGGAGCAGCAACAGCACGAGAGCCAACCCGCGAACCATGTGCATGCGCTGCATGGGACTCCGACGCCGGTGCGGTGGCGAAGGCGCCATTGTAACCCCGCTCGCCGGACCACGACGGCACCTTTGTAGCCCCGCTCGCCGGGTGGTGACGCGCGAATCGGCACCCGAACTAGGGAACCGGCAGGCGGATGGATGACCCGCTGCGAACCTGCTCGGCCGTCACGGGGACTGCGAGGTCCGCAGCAGCGCCGGGCACGCGTACCTGCCAGGGCCCGAGCGGCCGAGTCTCGCCCATGGGTGTCTCGGTCTGGTACGGAACCCGCAGCCCGAAGCCACCCTCCGCATCGGTGCGGGTCTGCACCCGGTGGACGAAGCGCCGGCCGGGGTCCCCGGTCTCGAGCGCGAGGGACGCGACCACCCGGCCGGCGGCGGCCGCCTTCCCCGTGATCCGTGCCCCGGGCACGACCTCGAAGACCTTCACCGATGCGACCCGATGGGCGTCGTAAGCCCAGCCATCCGGGGTGGCGACCACGCCGGATCGCAGGAGGCGAGCCAGTGCGGCTTCGTCCTCGGCGTCATCCAAGCGGCGGGCGTGGCGACGCGCGCGAACCCCGTCGCCCACCTGACGCGCGTGCTGGTAGATGCCGCTCTGCTGGCGGCTCTCGAACACGAGCCGCATTTGCTCGAAGCCGTCGCCGTCGTGGAGCATCAGGCGGGTCACCAGCGCCGCCTCGTAGCGCGGGCCGTACGTCACGAGCGGTCGAGGGTGCGCGCCCACCTGCACGGTTCCCGCGCTGCCCCGAAAGGTCTCCGGAGCCAGGCCGGCGACACTCGCGTGTGCCAGAAAGTGGTCGGCGGCGGTCGTTGCCGAGACGACGACGTATCGGACGTGCTCGGGGCCACGGCAGTCCGGGCAGAGCAACCCCAGGGCGCCCCCTTCGTCGCCCGCCAGCAGAAAGGCCGCCGCGCGTGTGTCGGGCCGCCCGGCCACCACCACCGGACGCTCCCCCAGCGCCGCCACCAGGCTCGCGCGATCCCATGCGGCCATCACCCCCCAGGTGCCCGCCGGGTACGCGAGATCGCCGGACGGCGGTCGCTCGGGCTGTGCGTGCACCGGCAGGCTGGGTTTCGGGGTGTGCTCGCGCAGAAAGGCCGTCGCCTGCCGCCAGCCCGGGTCGGCCACGCGCGCAGCTGCGATGTGCTCGCTCGGCACCCATGGGCGTCTCAGCTCGAAGAGCACGTGGGGCGCGAGCAGCAACCCGACGAGGGCGACGATCCCCATCGCACGGCCTCGAACGTTCCCGGCGGCGCGCACGAACGCCACGCAGGCCTGGGCCGCGAGCAGGGCGACGAATGGGGCCAGCACATACTCGTAGTCGTGCGTTCGCCAGACGAGTGCGAGTACGCCGAGCCCCAGGACGACGGGCCAAGAATGGTGGGCCGGAGCGCGTCGCCGAAGCACCGCGACGGCAACCGCGATCGCACCCACGAGCGCCAAGGGAGCCGCCGCGCCATGGGTGTGAAGCAGCTCGGCGAACACCAGCGCCCGGTGCTCCTCGACCTGCGCCGCCTTCGGCCGCAGCGCCTCGGCCGCGAACACGCGCAGCGCAGGGCTCGCCGCGAAGGCGAGCAGCACAGGCGCCGTCGCGAGGCCCACCAGAAGCGCCACCCGCATGCCGCGCCGCAACCCCCGCGCCGCCTGGGCGCGCTCGAGGACGCCTCCCAGCACGCAGCCGGCCGATAGCGCCGCACAGCCTCCGAGCAGTGCGGGAAGCAGGTCGGGGCGCATCACCGAACTGGGAACCAGCGCTGCCGTGCCCGCGATCCAGAGGAGCGCGCCGGCCCCCAGGCGCATCCCAGCGCGCGCCGTGGGCGTCGCGTCCTCGCCGACGGCCACCGCGACGATCCAGACCGCGGCGATCGCAACGCCCACCAGCCCGAAGTGCAGCGGCGCGCCGAGCCAGGTGAAGGCAAAGGCCGCGAGGGGCAGCGAAGCGACCATCGCCGGTGCGGCGTACGGCCGCCCGCCCGGCCGTGCCGACTCGCGCACGAGCAGGTGGTGCACCGCTGCCGCCGACCCCACCAGCAGCAGGATCTCGGCAGCATGGTGGTCGGTCGCGCCCAGGGTCGTGCGATCGAGCGCGCGCCCGGGGTGCAGCACGTAGAGCGCCGCCGCCCACGCCGCGCCTGCAGCGGGCATGCTGGCACGCGCGAACCCGAAGAGCGCCAGCACCGAGAGCACGCCCAGGACTGGGGGCGTCCACGCCGCGACACGCTCGAGCGTTCGAGCACCCCCCAGCGCCTTCGCCACCGTCGCCATGCCGACGTGAAGCAGACCCGCATGCCAGGCGGGCTCACCGGTCGGGTAGCCCGCACCGACGTCGAATCGCTGCAGCCGCGGATGGTGTTCGAGCGCCGAACGCGCGTGGCGAAGGTGAAACCACGCGTCGGGCCCGAGAAGCTCGACCTCGCCACCGGGCGGCAGCACCCAATCCCGTGCCGGTTCCACCCTCGCGACCCACGCGAGGCCGCACACCAGCACCAGAGCCGCGACGAGCGCCACTCGCCCCAAGCGCGCGCTGGCCGGCGCGCTCACGAACCGCACCCGCCGGGCCTCGGGTACCCTGGGCGCGCCCCTTGAAGCGCGCACTCCTCGTCCACCACACGCTCGACCCGCCGGGCGGCGGAAGCTGCGTGGCGGCCTGGGCCCTGGCCACCCTGCTGCGCGAATTCGACGTGACGCTGCTGTCGTGGATGCCACCCGACCTCGACGCCACCAACCGCGCCTTCGGGACGAGTCTGCGCAGCGGCGACTTTGCGGCCGCTCACGTCCCCGCGTGGCAACGCCGCGCACTGGCAGCCGCTCCGACGCCCCTCGCCCTGCTCACCAGCAACCTGCTGATGCGCGCCGCGCGGCGCCTCGACCAACGACGACCCTTCGATCTGATCGTCGGCACCATGAACGAGCTCTTCGTGGGCCGGCCCGCCATCCAGTACGTGCACTACCCGTGGGCCGCCGAACCGCGGCCGCGTCCCGACCTGCGCTGGTACCACCTGCCTGGGCTGCTGCGTCTCTACCGAAGGGGCGCCGCGCGCGTGTCCGGCTACCGACCCGAGCAGGTCGCACGCAACCTGACGCTCGTGAACTCCGACTGGACCGGCGAGCGGTTCCGCGAATGGTATGGCGCACCGGCCACGACCCTCGCCCCGCCCGTCCCTGGCGAGTTCCCCGAAGTGCCCTGGAGCGAGCGCCACGACCGACTGGTGTGCGTCGGGCGCCTCTCGCCCGAGAAGGAACTGCCGAAGATCCTGCGCATCTTCGACGCGCTGCGGCGGCGCGGCCATGGGCTGGAGCTGCTCTTCGTCGGCCATCCGGACCACCGGCCGACCGTCCGGCAGGTCGAAGCGGCTGCGCGTACGTCCGACGGCACGATCCGCGTGGCGTACGACCTCTCGCGCGACGAGCTGGTCCACACGCTCGCGCGCAGCCGCTACGGCATCCACGGCATGCGGGACGAGCACTTCGGCATCGCCGCCGCCGAGTTGCAACGCGCAGGCTGTATCCCCTTCGTGCCGGATTCCGGAGGCGTGGCCGAGATCGTCGACCACGACCCGCACCTCACCTACGCCACCGAGGCGGACGCCGTCGCGCAGATCGACCGCGTCCTGCGCGAGCCCGGGTTGCGCGATCGGCTGCGCGCGCAGGTGACGGACCGCAGGGAACGCTATTCGGTGAAGCGTTTCCAGGACGACTTCAGCCGGCTCGTCCACGGGTTCGCTCCTGCGGACCCTCTCGAACCGGACGAATCCGAGGCAGGTCCGGCCGCGCCGGGACGGCCGCCGCGGCCGTGAGCCGGTGGCGCAGCGACGGCTCGCGCGCGAGGAGCTCCGCAGGCGAGCCCTGGGCGCGCAGGCGCCCGCCATGGAGCCACGCCGCCTGATCCGCAGCGCGAACGAGGCCCACGCGATGCGCCACCGTCACCAGCGTGCAGCGCCCGCGCAACCCTGCCAGCGTGGCCGCGAGCGCCTGCTCGGCCCGCCCGTCTAGGGCGGACGTGGCTTCGTCGAGCACCAGGAGCCGCGGCTTGCGGACCAGCGCACGCGCGATCGCCACGCGTTGGCGCTCTCCTCCCGAGAGCCGCCCGCCCCGGTCCAGCAGCGGCGTGTCGAGGCCCGCGGGAAGCCGCGCGACGAGCGGTGCGAGCCCGGCGAGCGCGAGCGCCTCGTGGATCGCGTCGTCGTCGATCTCGCCGTCCGCCCGCCCGAAGCTGACGTTGCGCCGAAGCGTGTCGGCGGTGAGGAACACCTGCTGAGGGACGAAGCCGATCTCGCGCTGCCAGGCGGCTTCGTGGCCGCGCAGGTCGCATCCGTCCACGGACACGCGGCCCGCGTCGGGCGCGACCAGCCCGAGCAGCAGATCCACCAGCGTGCTCTTGCCCGCACCCGACTCGCCCAGGACCGCCAGCCAGCTGCCGCGCGGGATCTCGAGGTCGAGCTCGTCGAGGGCCGGCGCGGCCCCCGGGCTCCATGCGAAGCGCACCGACTCGAAGCGCACCGCGTGCACGAATGGCAGTGACGCTGCGGGCGCGGCGACGGCCGCGCGGGCGCCGGCCTGGGCCAGGTCCTCGCCCAACGCCTCGGCGGCGGCCTGGGCGAAGCGGACCGCGCTCACGTGGTACACGAGACGGTGGGCGGCGGGCAGCACGCGAATCACCGCATAGGCGAAGCTCCCGAGCAGCAGCAGCGGGCTGCCCAGACTCGCAGCCCCCGTGGCGAGCGCCGCCACGCCGACCACGACCAGGGTCTCGAGCAACAGGTAGGGCGCCGCGTCGAGTACACCCCGCCTTGCCGAGACGGCCGCCACCTCGTCGCGCGCGCGCGCATATCGCGCCACGGCCAGACCGACGCCGCCGGCCACGCGAAGCTCGCGCGCCCCGGCGAGCGCGTCCCCGAGCGTCGCCAGGGCTTCGCCCGAGCGGTCGTGCAACCGCCCGCCCAGCCGGCCGTAGACCCCGTGGAGGGCCCGAAGCAGAAGCGCCGCCAACACCCCCACCGCGGCGAGAGAAGCCAGCGCGCCCGCGGGCGCCGCCCAGAGCAAGGCCCCTGCGACCGCCAACAGCACGAGCGCTTCGGAACCCGCGCGCAGCGCGTGCTGCATGCCCTGGCAGACCTGCTCCACGGCTCCTTCCACGTTGTGGATCAGGTCGGCCGTGCGGCGGCGTGCGAGAAGTGCCGCGGGGGCCGAGAGGTAGGACTGCAGGAGCGACGACGAGAGGTCGGTCACCGCCCTGCGGGTGGTACGCTCACGCAAGACCACCTCGAAGACGCGCAGCGCGTTCTTGCCCACGAAGACCGCGACCACCAGCCCCCCGAGCTTCGACGCCTCCTGACCCTCGATCCATCCCGAGAAAGGCAGGTCGCCGCCCCGCGGTGGCTCGCCCAGCAAGGCCGCGAGCCACGCGAACACCACCAGCGCGGCGAACGCCTCGAGGGCGGCGCTCACCGCCGCGATCGGCCAGAGCACGAACCAACGGCGCCGCTGCTCGGCGTCGAAGAGCGAGAGCAGCGCGCGAAGTCCCGCCATGCGCTCAGCCGGCCGCGGGCGCGGGCGCACCCGAATCCGCAGCATCTACGGCGGCAGTGGGGTCGAGCAACGGCAACGCCGTACGGCGCCAGGCGTCCTCGAAGCCCGAAGCCGTGGCCCCCGAGAAGGCCTGCGAGAAGGCTGCGCGTCGCTGCCGTGAAGCGTCGCCCGCGAGCAGCGACCGCTCGAGTTCGACGGCCAGGGCATCGGCATCGCCGATGCGCGGTGCGCCGGGCGGAAGCACCTCGTCCAGGCAGCTTCCGTAGTCGAACGTCAGCGGGGGCAGGCTGGCCCCGCGCATCTCGGCGAGCTTCATGGGCAGATCGCAGCCGGACGCCGAACGATGCAAGCAGATCCCGAGATCGCTGGCGCGAAGCAGCGCACGGTAGTCGGGGACCGGAAAGAAGGCGGTCTCGATGCGCAGGCGCGAAGCCGGAGCCGACGCCAGCTCGCGCTCGAAGGCAGCGCGCCCGGGCCCCACGCCGGTCACCCAGATCAGGGCTTCGGCGCGCTTGGACGCACCGGACGGTAGCCGCGCGGCCGCACCGAGCAGGACGTCGAGCGCATCGTCGCGGCCGTGGCTGCCCGGGCAGACCGCCCAGGGAAGCGCCGCGAGGTGTTCGGGAAGGCCCGCCTGCCCGAGCAGCGCGCGACGCGTGCGCATGCGCGCCTGCCCTTCGAGCGCCGGCCGCGTCCCGAGCGGCGCGTCGCGCACGACGTGTGCCACGAGACCACGGGACGCCAGGCGTTTGGCGAGGGCCTCGGAGACGCAGAGATGGCCCTGCGCCCGGTTCGCGAGTCGGCGCTCGGCACGTCGATGCCACCCGACCGCGGGGTGCTCCTCACCCAGCGAGAGCGAGAGCAGGGCATCCCCCTCGTTGTGCCAGTCGATCACCCAACGAGCGCCACGAGCGCGCGCGGCCAAAGCGGCCAGCGCCAGAGCGGGCAGCGCGGGCGGGGCCTGGACGAGGACGAGGTCGGCGGGGCCTGCGCGGACCAACGCTCGGCCCAACGCCGCGGCCTCCCCGGCCACCCGAAAGGCGACTGCAGCCAACCGAGCGAGGCTGCGGCCCGCCCGATGGGCGCGGGGCGGCGCGACGCGATGCACGCGAACGTGCGGCTCGGCCTCGAGCTCGGGGATCAGGGGAACCCCCGCGTGCCCGACCAGACGCACCCGGGCACCGGCTCGGGCCAGGCACAGCGCATGGAGCTGCATCCGCGGGCTCCGCCCGAGGTCGGCCTGCACGACCAGCAACGCGCGCACTCGAGCCTCCCGCTGCGACACGGCGTCGCGAACCTTCGGGGATGCCCGATCATAGCTGCAGGGCGCCCCCAAGTTGCTATCCAGCCCTCCTGGGCCGGCGGCTTTTCCGCCCGGGCCCACGTATCGACGCAACCAGGAGGCCACACGTGGCGCTCGAACCTCCGTTCGATCCGAGGATCGACCGACGACGCTTCCTTCAGGTGTCCCTGGCCACCGGAGGCTCGCTGGCCCTCGGGTGCGCGTTCATGGCTGGCGAGGAGCCCCGGGGCAACCCGCCCCCCACGGCCGTCGACGCGCACATCCACCTGTGGAGTGCGAACCAGCGCGACTTTCCGCGCGCGCCGCGCTACGAGGGCATGGTACTCAAGCCGCGGCGCTACGAGGCACGCGACTTCCTCGCGCTGGCCGCCATGCACGGCATCGGGCGCGCCGTGGTGATCCAGGCGGGGTGCTACGAGGGCGACCACACCTACCTGCGCTCGGTGATCGCCTCCCACCCCGACCACTTCGCAGGCGTGGGAACGGTCGACTTCGGCGACGACCCGGCCGCCACCCTTCACGCGCTCGCCGACGCCGGGCTCCACGGCGCACGGCTCTCGCTCCGGCGGGTGCAGGAGCTGTCCAACGACCGCGGCCGCATCGAAGCGCTACTCGAGGCCGCGGGCGACCGCAACGTGCCGATCTGCCTGAAGACGAATCCGGAACTCTTCGAGGGCATCGCCCGTGCCTGCGAGCGACACCCCCGCGTCACCTTCGTGCTCGACCATGCAGGGAACCCCGCGCCCGGCGTGCAGGAGACCCAACGGCTGGAAGACCTGCAGGGGCTGGCCGCGCTCGGCGAGCACGAAAACGTGTACGTGAAGATCTCGGGCTTCCACATGCTGGGCCGCGCCGACTACTACGAACTGGACGTGCTGCCCCTGCTCTACCGCGCCGTCGAGGTGTTCGGCCCGAACCGGCTCATGTGGGGAAGCGACGCCCCGCAGCAGCACCGCAACGACCACCGCTACGTGAACTCGCTCCAGCTGATCCGGGGTGCCCGCGAGCTCTCCGAAGAAGATCGCGCGTGGATCCTGCACAAGACGGCCGATCGCATCTTCTTCCCGTCGCTGCCTTCACTCGAGGCCGAGCCGGCGGCCGAGGACGCCGCGGGCGCGTGAGCAGCCGCCCCGGGCGGCGGGACCAGGCGTACCTCTCCAGACGCCGCGGCATCCAACCCAGGCAGGAGGCGCCATGTCCAGCCGCTACGACTTCGACCTGTTCACCATCGGTGCGGGGTCCGGGGGGGTCCGGGCCAGTCGCATGGCCGGTGCCGCCGGAGCACGCGTCGCCATCGCCGAAGACAGCGATCTCGGCGGCACCTGCGTGAACCTGGGCTGCATCCCCAAGAAGCTGCTGGTCTATGCCTCCCACTACCCCGAAGCCTTCGAGGAGGCGGCGGCGGGCTACGGCTTCACGGTCGGCCCGCACTCGTTCGACTGGGGCACGCTGATCGCGAACAAGGACCGCGAGATCGCCCGGCTGAACGGCATCTACGGGCGCTTGCTCGACGATGCCGGGGTCACGCTGGTCCGCGGCCGCGCGCGCATCGTCGATGCGCACACGGTCGAAGTCGCGGGCCGCCGCTACACGGCAGAGAACCTGCTGGTGGCCGTGGGCGGCTGGCCGAGCGTCCCGGATGTGCCGGGGATCGAGCACGCGATCACGTCCAACGAGGTCTTCCACCTGGATGCCCTGCCCGAGCGGGTCCTGCTGGTGGGCGGCGGCTACATCGCCGTGGAGTTCGCGGGCGTCTTCCACGGCCTCGGCTCACAGGTGACTCAGATCTATCGCGGCCCGCTGTTCCTTCGCGGCTTCGACGACGACGTGCGCGAGCATCTGGCCGGCGAGCTGCGCAAGAAGGGGCTCGACCTGCGCTTCGACCTCAACGTGGCGGCCATCGCCAAGGAGGAGAAGGAGCTGCGGGTGACGCTCACCGACGACTCGGAGCTGCGGGTCGATCAGGTCGTCTTCGCCACGGGTCGCAGGCCCAAGACGGCCGACCTGGGACTCGAAGAGGCGGGCGTCGAACTCGACGCCGGCGGCGCCATCGTCGTCGACGCGTTCTCGAGGAGCTCGGTGCCGAGCATCTGGGCCATCGGCGACGTGACCGACCGTGTGAACCTCACGCCCGTCGCGATCCACGAAGGCATGTGCCTCGTCAAGACGCTCGTGGAGGGCAAGCCCACGTCGCCGGACCACGCCTTCGTGCCGTCGGCCGTGTTCAGCCAGCCTCCGATCGGTTCCGTGGGGCTCACCGAGGCCGAGGCCCGCGAGCGCTACGACGAAATCGACGTGTACCGGTCGCGCTTCCGGCCGCTGCTTCACACGCTGACCGGCATGGAGGAGCAGACGCTGATGAAGCTGCTCGTCGACCGGGCCTCGGATCGCGTGGTGGGGCTGCACGTGGTCGGCCCCGACGCCGCGGAGATGACCCAGGGGTTCGCGGTGGCCATCAAGGCCGGTGCCACCAAGGCGCAGTTCGACGCGACCATCGGCATCCACCCGACGGCGGCCGAAGAGCTGGTGACGATGCGCGAGCCCGTCGCCGAGTGAGCCCGCGAAGCGGGGCTTCCGCCCGGCGCGCGGGCAGTCGTCCTTGACAGCCGCGCACGCTCGCCGACCATCGGGCCAGGAGGTGCCTCCATGGCCCTGCGCACTTGCCTCTTCCTCGTCTCCGTCTCCCTTCTCGGCGCTCCGGCCCTGGCCGAGCCGCCCGCCGACGCCGGGCAGACCACCCCGCTCCAGGTCGGCATCGTCGAGGGCCTGCAGCTGCCCGGCGAGCGCGCTTCGGTGACGGGCGTGCGCCTGAACGCCATCTCCGGCGCCAGTCACGACGTGACGGGCCTCGACCTGCCCGGCCTCGCCAACCTCACGCGGGGCAACCAGTCGGGGCTGCAGCTCGGCTTCTACAACGAGGCGGAGGGCCGGCTGGCCGGCTGTCAGGTGGGCATCTTCTCGTCCGACGCCGACCGCGTGGCGCATGGGCTGCAGGTCTCGACCATCGCGAACCGCGCTGGCGACGGAAACGGCGGCCAGATCGCCATCCTCCACAACCAGGCCGAGACCTACCGGGGCGTGCAGCTCGCGCTCGGCGTGAACTGGGCAGAGGATCTGAAGGGCCTGCAGATCGGGCTCATCAACGTCAACAAGAACGGGCTGCTGCCGGTCTTTCCGCTCTTCAACTTCGGTTTCTGACCGGCCGCCGAATGGCCGAGGCCCCGCGCGCCCGAGGCCTGCATCTGGGTCTTCCTGCGGGCACGGTCGCACTGCAGCGCGAGCTGGCCGATCAAGCTTTCTCGCGCGCGGCGGGTGCGCCGCTGGTTGCGGGCAACGACGTCTCGATCCTCCGCGACGCAGCGGAGAACTACCCGGCGTGGGAGGCCGCCATCCGGGCGGCGCGGCAGCACGTCCACGTCGAGATGTACATCCTGTCCGACGACGAGGCGGGGCAGGCCTTTGCCGACCTGCTCTGCGAACGCGCGGCCCAGGGCGTGGCGGTCCGGCTGCTGTACGACTGGGTGGGCGCGCTGGGCAAGACCCCCGCGCGCTTCTGGCGACGGCTCCGCGATGCCGGCGTCGAGGTGCGCTGCCACAACCCGCCGCGCCTGCGACACCCGCTCGGCTGGGTCCGACGCGACCACCGCAAGATCGTGGCCGTGGACGGCGACGTCGCATTCGTTTCGGGCCTGTGCATCGGCCGCGATTGGCTCGGATCCGTGGAGCACGGCATCGAGCCCTGGCGCGACACGGGGCTCGGCATCCGCGGGCCGGCCGTGGCGCGCGTCGAGGAGGCCTTCGCCGAGGTCTGGGCCCTGAACGGGGACCCGCTGCCGGAGCCGCCCGCGCCGCCGCACCCCGTGGGCACGGGCGGGACGGACCTTCGCATCATCGCCACTTCGCCGGAGACGACGGGGCTCTTCCGCCTCGATCTGCTCTGGGCCGCCATGGCGCGGGAGCGCCTCTACCTCACGGACGCCTACTTCGTGGGCTCGCGCCCCTACCTCGATGCGCTCGAGGTGGCGGCGCGTTCTGGCGTCGACGTGCGGCTGCTCGTGCCGAGCACCAGTGACATTGCGCTGGTCGCGGCGCTGTCGCGTACGCAGTACCGAAGCCTGATCCAGGCCGGTGTTCGCGTCTACGAGTGGAACGGCAGCATGATCCACGCCAAGACGGCGGTCGTCGATGGCCGCTGGGCACGCGTCGGATCGACGAATCTCAATCTCGCGAGCTGGCTCGGCAACTGGGAGCTCGACGTCTGCATCGAAGACGACGAACTCGCCCACGAGATGGAGGTGGACTTCGCGCGCGACATCGAGCACGCCACCGAGATCGTCCTGTCCGATGGGCGGGTCATCAACCCGCCTCCGCGCCGCGAGGGCCACCTGGGGCGGATGGCACCGGGCAGTGCCAGCCGTGCAGCCGCCGCGGCCGTGGGCTTCTCGGGGGCGCTGAGCGCGGCGATCACGCGCCGCTCGGTCGCGTCGACCGAAGCGCGTCCCACGGCCACGCTCGGCCTGGGGCTGCTCGGCTTCGGAGTGCTCTGCTTCCTGGTGCCCCCGCTCATCACCTACCCGCTGGGCGCGGTCGCCGTCTGGGTGGCCATCGCCCTGCTCGGGCGCGCAGCCGCCGCCGCGCGCGAGGCGCGCCGCGAGCGCATGGATCGAGACGACACGAGCCGCGCGGACCCCCCGGGCGCCCATCGCCCCGAGACGCGCGAAGACCGCGACCCGCCTAGCGACCCTTGAAGCGTGGCAGTCGTTTCTCGCGAAAGGCGCGGGGGCCCTCGCGCGCATCCTCCGACGCCATGACCTCGGCAGAGACTTCGTTCTCGATCTCGTAGGCCCGCGCCAGGGGCTCGCCGCTCGAACGCAGCACACCCTCCTTGATCTTGCGCACCGCCAACGGACCGTTCGCCGCGAGCTTGCTCGCCAACTCCCGGGCACGGGGCAACAACTCGTCGGAGGGGACCACCGCGTTCAAGAGACCCATCTCCAGCGCCTCGGCGGCCGAGAAGGGCTCGCCCACCAACAGGATCTCCATGGCCTTCGCGTAGGGGATCTGCCGCGGAAGCCGCGTGAGCGAGCCTCCGCCCGGAAGCAGCCCGACGCGCGCCTCGGGGGTCCCGAACACGGCGTTTTCCGAGGCGAGCCGCAGGTCGCAGGCGTTCATCATCTCGGTCCCGCCGCCCAGCGCGTTGCCGTTGACTGCGGCGATCACCGGCTTGTAGAGCTCGAAGCCCCGCAGGATCGCGTCGGTGAACTGCCTCAGGTCACCCATCAGCCGATGGTCCCACTCGGTCTCGGGTGAGCGGGCCCCGGTCACCAGCGGCATCGTGAGCTTCAGGTCGCCCCCTGCGCAGAAGTCGAGGTCTCCTGCGCCTGTGAGGATCGCGACCCGGAGCCCGTCGTCGTCGCGAAACACGTGCCACGCTTCAGCCATGCGGACCAGCATCTCGGGCGAGAGCGCGTTGCGGGCTTCGGGCCGGTTCATGCGAAGGATCAGCAATCCGTCCTCGCGATCGACGATCAGGTGCGGCTCTTCTGTGCTCATGAATCGACCTCCACGTCTCGTCCGGTGGCAAGGCGAACGGTCCGACCATACAGGTCCTCTGCTACGGCGCGTTGCGCGAGCTCCGGGTCGGGGCTTCGCAGCAGCACGCGGCCGCCCGCATCGAGATCGCAGAGCAGCACGGCCTGGGCCCCGCCCTGCCCGTCCGCGTGCGCGGTATAGGTCGCGATCCGTCCGGTGCCCGCCGCCTCAGAGACCACCGGAACGGCCTCGATGTCGGGCGCTACCGCGGCGCTCACGTCGCTCGCCGCGAATCCCGGACCGGGCTCGGTCGACCACAGGGTCACGCCTTGCTTCGTGAGCATGCCGGAAACCGCCGTCACCAGGCCGAGACTTCCCGGGTCTTCGCGCAGCACCTGGGCCATGCGTACCCAGGCCTGGAGCACGAAGTTGTTGAAGGGCCCGCCTGCGAACGTCATGCCTCCGGTCACGGTGACGTCACGCGACCGATCGAGCCCGAGCTCACGCTGCTGGATTCGGACTGCGGCCGGAAAGCAGCTGTAGAGCTCGAGGTGGGCGGCGTCGGCGAGGTCGCGCCGCGCGTCGGCCAGCGCGCGCTCGGCGGCGTGGGCAAAGCCCGGAACCCGGTGCAGCCGCTTGCGGGCCGTGAAGTTGAGCATGTGGTTCGACTCGGCGACCGCCAGCGGGAACACCATGCGGTCGCGCGCGATGCCGAGTGCGCGCGCCGTTTCGAGCGAGCACAACAGCAGCGCGGCGGCCTGATCCACGTGCCACTGCGAGTTGTGCAGCTTGGTGTACGGGAAGGCGAGCATGCGGTTGCCCGAGCTCTCGTCCCGGATGTGCTCGGCGCTCACGGCCTCGCCCTGCCACGCCGCGGGGTTCGCCGCAGCCACCTCACTCATGCGGGCCCACAGGCCCGCGATCTCGTCGCGCTGGTCCGCGACCGTTTGGCCCTCGGCCTGGCGCAGCGCCACGTCGGCCATGGCGTACTGCGCCACGGGCATGGCGACGCCGGCGGCCATCTCTTCGGGCGACAGGATCTCGTCGTGGGGCCGCAGGACGCGGTCGGGCACCCGCGCGTCGTCCAGCCCCGTGAGCCCTTCGGGCGAACCGGCCCGCCGCGCCTGCTGCTCACGGAACTTGGCCTCGCCGCCGGCGATGAGCACGACGTCCGCCTCGCCTCGTGCGATGGCGCGACCGGCCTCGGCCAGCAGCGTCGTCTGGAGGACCCCCACCTGGGCCACCAGGGTCTTCGCCTGGGCTCCGGCGGCCTCGGCCAGGCGCCGCGCCGGGTCGGGGTAGGCCCACATCCCGCGCGGGACCATCACGTGGTCGATGCGAGCCAGCAGCTCCGGCGAACCCGCATCGGCGGCGGCCGCGTGCATCGCGTCGGTCATCAGGGCAATGGGCTCGCGGGCCTTCCTGAAGTCGGGCTCGCGCTGCGCCGTGGCCGCGACGCCCACCAGGACCGGCGTGCGACCGCCCGCGCCCGGGGACGCGCTCACGGCATCTCCAGCAGCTCGATCACGCTGCCGCCCAGCGCGGCCGGCGTCTCGAGGTAGGCGAAGGCCACCTGTGGTCCGAAGCGCTTGCTGAAGATGGTGGTGCAGCCTCGCGCCTCGAGGTCGGAGCAGGTCGCACCGAGGTCCGCCACACGGAATCGGACGTGGTGGAGCCCCTCGCCGTGGGCGCGCAGATGCTCGGTGTGGGGCGCGTCGCCGCCCATCACCTGGATCAACTCGATCTCCACGGGGCCGTAGCCGTTCGTGGCCAGGCGCAGATGGCAGTCGACCTCGCGCCCGCGGTACTGGCAACGCTCGAGCGGGGCATCGGCCACCTGGAAGGCCCCATAGAGTGCCTCATAGCCCGGCAGCGAAGCATCGAGGTCGGCGACCACGTAGGCGATCTGGTCGATGGGCCCGAGCCCCAGGGCATCCGGCTGCATGCGCACTCCTTGCCTCGAACCGCTGCGACCGTGCATTCCGATCGGAACGCTCCGGCGATCGCGCGGACCCTGCATGATACGGCATGATCCCAGCGGCCCGAACCACGAGACCATGACGACCCCCCTCTACGAAACACGCCCCGGCGGCTTCGACATCCGACCGGCGAGCCAACCCGAAGCCGTGCGGGTGCACGATGCGATCTGGGTGTCCGAGGGCCTCTCGAACGCCTACCTGATCGTCACGCCCGCCGGGCGCGTGGTCGTGAATACCGGCATGGGCTTCGAGGCCGGCGTGCACAAGCGCAACTTCGACGCCGTCGACGACGGACCCGTGCGGTACGTGCTGCTCACCCAGGGCCACGTCGACCACGTGGGCGGGATCGACGTCTTTCTCGAGCCGGGGACCGACGTGGTGGCGCAGTCGGGCAACGCAGCCCACCAGGCCGACGATGGCCGCATCGCTCGCTTCCGCGCCATGCGCAGCAGCTTCGCCTTCGCAGACGCGATCGGGCGGGCCATGCGGCACGTGCGCGAGAGCACGGGTGACCTGCCGGGGCAGTCCGTCGCGAACCCGACGATCACCTTCGACGACCGGCTCGACCTCGAGCTGGGCGGGCTGACCATGCATCTCCTCGCGACCCCGGGCGGCGAAACCACCGACTCGATGGTGGTCTGGCTGCCCGACCATGGCGTCTGCCTGGCCGGCAACCTGTTCAGCGCGCTGTTCGGGCACTTTCCCAACCTCGTGACCATCCGGGGCGATCGCTACCGCGAAGCGCTGCGCTTCGTCGCCTCCCTCGATCGGGTTCGGGATCTCGACGCCGAGCTGCTGCTGGTGGGTCATCACGGGCCGGTCACGGGCCGCCAGACGATCCGCGCCGAGCTCGAGCGGCTGCGCGGCGCAGTCCTGCACGTGCACGACGAGACCGTCCGCGGCATGAACGAAGGCAAGGACGTCCACACGTTGATGCGCGAGATCCAGCTGCCCGAGCCGCTTCGCGTGGGCGAGGGCTACGGCAAGGTGTCGTGGAGCGTGCGTGCGATCTGGGAGACCTACGCGGGCTGGTTCCACCACCGGTCGGCCACTGAGCTCTATGACGTCCCTGCGGAAGCCGTTCACACCGATCTGGTGGCGCTGGCGGGCGGGGCCGGACCCGTGGCGCAACGCGCACGAGAGCGGCTCGACCAGGGCGAGGCCGTCGAGGCGCTCCACCTGAGCGAAGCCGCACTGGCGGCCGAGCCCGAGCACGTGGGCGCCCTGGCCATCTGCATCGCAGCCCATGAACGCCTGCTGGAGCAGAGCGAGAACTTCTGGCTCACCAGCTTCTTGCGCAAGCAGCTCGACTCCCTGCGCGCGCGGCACGCGGCCGCGGACCCTGGCGAATGACCGCACCCGACATCCGCATCGCCGACCTGGCCGACCCCCAGCTGACTCCGCTGCAACAGGCCGCGCGTCAGGGCGCGGCCAAGCTCCCGCCGGTGGCGTTCACCGAGGCGGCGGTACTCGACGCTGCGCGGGCGCGCACGGGGCTCGACGACTTCGGAGCCGACGACTTTCGTGAGCGCCTGGGCGTGTGGCTCCGCGCACTGGACGAAGATGCGGGCCTTCATGCCGTGGGCCGCATCGGGGCCTTCCGCGACTGCGTCCGCTACGCATCGAATCGGCTGCGCCTCGAAGACCTGCTGCGGCGCCACCCCGAAATCGCCGAGGTCGAGATCGAGGCGCCCCTCATCGTCGCGGGGCTACCGCGCTCCGGGACGACCCACCTGCTGAACCTGATTGCAGCGGACACTCGGCTGCGATCGCTGCCGTACTGGGAGAGCCTCGAACCCGTGCCGGTCACCGGAGAGCCGACGGGAGCCGACGATCCCCGCCTGGCGCGCTGCCGCGAGGGCTACGCCCAACAGGTGGCGTTGATGCCGCTGCTCAAGAACATGCACGACATGACCCCGGAGCACGTACACGAGGAGATCGAGCTCCAGGCCCTCGACTTCGCGTCCTACGAGCTCGAGTGGATCGCCACCGTGCCGCGCTGGCGCGATCACTACCTGGCACACGACCAGACGCCGCACTACGCGTACCTGAAGAAGGCACTCCAGGCCCTGCAGTGGCTGCGCGGCCCCGATCGCTGGGTGCTGAAGTCTCCCCAGCACATGGAGCAGCTGGGGCCGCTGCGCGCCGTCTTCCCGGATGCGACCCTCGCGATCACCCACCGCGACCCGATCTCGGTGATCGCCTCGGCGGTGACCATGCTGGCCTATGGCGATCGCCTGCGGCGGACCGCGGTCGATCCGCCGGCCGTCGCCGCCTACTGGACGGAACGGGTGGAGACGCTGCTCCGGGCCTGCGTACGCGACCGGGAGATCTGGCCGGAGGCCCAGAGCCTCGACGTGCTCTTCCACGAGTTCATGGCGGACGACCTGGCCATGGTCGAGCGCATCTACGCCCGGGCCGAACTCCCGATGACCGGGGATGCGCGCGCCCAGCTCGAGCGCTTTCTGGCCGACAACCCGCGCGGCAAGCATGGGCGCATCGTCTACGACCTGCGGGCCGACTTCGGCATCGATCCCCAGGCGCTTCGCGAGCGCTTCGGCTTCTACTACGATCGCTTCCCGGTCCGCCAGGAGCCCCACGCATGAACCCCGAATCCACCGCGTGCGCGCCGTGAGCGAGACGTTGCGACTGGCCCTGGTCGGATGTGGTGCGATCTGCGACTGGCACCGCCGCGGCCTGGGCCACGTGCCCGAGATCGAAATCACCGCGGCGGTCGACCCCGACCTCGCGCGCGCGCAGCGCGTGGCCGACGAGACCGGCGCCCGCGCCTTCGGCTCGCTCGACGAGGCGATCGACGCCGGCGGCTTCGAGGCCGTCGACCTGATGCTGCCGCACGACCTCCACGAGCCGGTGGCGGTGCGTGCCCTCGAAGCCGGGCTGCACGTGCTGCTCGAGAAGCCCATGGCATCCACACCCGAAGCGTGCGACCGCATCCTCGCCGCGGCGGCTGGCGCCCCGGGCGTCTTCATGGTGGCGGAGAATGCGCAGTACTGGCCCGAGGTCCGCATCGCGGCCGACCTGATCCGGGAAGGAGCGATCGGCGACCTGGTGACCGCCGAAGTGCATCTGTTCCTGCCTCCCATGCCGGCGTTCTACGGTGGGGACCGCCCGTGGCGATTCGACGCCGAGAAGACCGGCGGTGGCATCACCATCGACACGGGCTCGCACTACATCCGACCTCTGCGCATGTGGCTCGGAGAGATCGACGAAGTCGTGGCCGCCATGGAGCGAACCTACGCCGGCATGCAGGGCGAGTCGCTGGCTCGTGCGCTCTTCCGCTTTCGTTCGGGGCACGTCGCGACCTTCTCGATGATGCTGACCGACGCGCCCATCGGCCGTCAGGACATGTTCCGCATCAGCGGCACGCAGGGCGAGATCCAGATCGGGGCCGGCGTTCGTCTGGTGGACGCAGAACATCCCCACCAGGGAGTGCGGGTCCGCGAGGACGAGCCCCAGGGCTACCTGGAGAGCTATGCGGGCCAGTTTCGCGACTTCGCCCGGGCGGTTCGGGAAGGTGCGGCCCTCGAAGCCGGCCCCGAGGTGGCGCTCGGCGAACTGCGCACGGCGTTGGCCATGGCGCGCAGCGCCGAGAGCGGGCGCTGGGAGAAGGTCTGGTGAGTCTCCGCTTCGACTTCGGCGGCCGGCGGGCGCTGGTGACGGGCGGCTCCGGTGGCATCGGCCTCGGCGTGGCCCGCGCGCTGCGCGATGCGGGCGCACGGGTGGCGATCACGGGCACGCGCGGCGGGGCATCGGACTACGAGGACGAACTCGACGGGCTCGACTACCACCCGCTCGAGATGACAGACCGCGACGCCATCACGGCCGTCGGCGATGCACTCGCGCCCCTCGACCTGTTGGTGAACAACGCGGGCGCCAACCTGCCCGGGGGCCGCAACGAGTGGGAGCCGGAGGTGTTCGAAACGTCCGTCGCGATCAACCTGTTCGGCGCGTTCCGGATGGCCCTGGCCTGCAAGGACGGGCTCGCGCGAAGCACACAGCCGGGCGGCGGCGCCGTCGTCAACCTGGCCTCGATGTCGGCATTCATGGCCGTGCCCATCGTCCCCGGCTATGGCGCAGCCAAGGCCGGGGTGGTGCAGATGACCAAGAACCTCGCCGTCGCCTGGGCGGGTGATTCCATTCGGGTGAACGCCGTGGCACCCGGGCTGGTCGAGACGCGCATGACCGCGCCGATGAAGGGCATCGAGGCGCTGGAAGGCCCCCAGCTGGCCCGCACGCCCATGGGGCGATGGGGGACGGTCGACGACATCGCACCCCCGGTGCTGTTCCTGCTCAGTCCGGCGGCGGGCTTCGTCACGGGCCAGACTTTGTGCGTGGACGGCGGCTACTCGGTCGCCTGACCGCGCTACGAGGAGACTCTCGACATGGGAACCGCCGTGGTCACGGGGAGTGCGTCCGGCATCGGTGCCGCCGTGCGCAAACACCTGGAAGGTGCGGGGGATCGCGTGGTGGGCGTCGACCTCCACCATGCCGAGGTCGAGGCCGACCTGTCGCGCCCCGAAGGCCGCCGCGCGGCCGTGCAGGGAATTCGCGGGGAGACGGCCGGCGCGATCGATCGCCTGGTGCTCTGCGCGGGGCTCGGCGCCCACGTGGACGACCTCGAGGCCATCGTGTCGGTGAACTACTTCGGCGCGGTCACGCTTCTCGACGGCCTGCGCGACGCGATGGCGGGCCGGCCCGGCGCGTCGGTGGTGGCGGTGTGCTCGAACTCGGCCCAGATGGGCCCGTTTGAGGAGCATCCCCTGGTCGAGGCCCTGCTCGACGGGGATGAGGCCGCGGCGCGCACGATCGCCGCCGAAGAGAACGGCTTCATCGCCTACGGGGGCTCGAAGCACGCGCTCTCGCGTGCCGTCCGCCGACGCGCGGCTGAGTTCGGCGAAGCAGGCATCCGCTTGAACGGAATCGCCCCGGGGCCCACGCAGACGCCCCTCATGGACGGGGCCAAGGCGCACCCCATCTACGGCCGCGGCGTCGCCGCGCTCAAGGTCCCGCTCGGCCGCTGGGCACAGCCCGAAGAGATCGCCGAGCTGATCGGCTTCCTGCTCGGGGACAAGGCCGCCTACATGCACGGCAGCATCGTCTACGCAGATGGCGGCAACGACGCGGCACTACGTCCCGACCAGTTCTAACGCCCGGCCTCGCGTACACGGATCGCCGACTCGGGATGATCGGCGAACACCGCATCGACACAGTGCATGCGGGCGGCGCGCAACTCGCCCTCGAGGTCGCCGTGGGCTGCGTCGCCACCGGCCGTGCGAAAGCGCTCGGCCTGGAACGCGTTCTCGCTGCTGCGGTGTGCTCGGGCACGTGCCCACTCGCCCCGCGGTGGGCGATCACCTGGAGCGGCCGCGGGCAACCCGCAGCCTCGGAGGCGGCGCGGACCCCCTCCGGCAGGAACGCTGCGAGACCGGTCGCCACGCAGGCCCATGCGAAACGTCGCAGCCTCGCTACAGCTTGCTCCCGTGCGCGGCCATCCACTCGCCCATGGCCTTCTGGGCCTCGGGATCGAAGTCGTCGCGCAGCAACTTGATCCGATCGCCTTCGAAGACGGCCGTCTCGGTTCCCGAGATCGTGAGGTCGGGGCAGCCGGCCTTGGTGTACTGGACCTCCCATCTCACGGTAAGTGTGTCGCCCTCCACGGTGGGCGTCTGGAAGATGGGGGTTCGCGTGTCCATCTTGCGATCGAAGGAACCCACGCTGCCCTCGAGCTTGGCCAGCACGGCGTCGCGACCCCGCGCGTCGTCAGGGCCTGCCTCGTATGCAGCATCTTCGGTGAAGTACGGCTCGATGCGCGACCAATCGTCGTCCTCGTAGCTCTCCTCGAAGGCATCGTAGTAGGCAGCAAAGCGATCCTCGATTCCCATGCGTTCTCCTCTTCCCCCGCGAAGGAGGATCAGCCGTTCGACGGCTCGCTCGGGCGTCCGCGCAGCCGCGCCATGCCCTGCTCGACCACGACGTAGAGCATGGGGATGAAGAAGACGCCGAGCAGGGTGAAGAGCAGCATGCCGCCCGCCACGGCCGTGCCGAGCGAGACGCGGCTGCGGGCGCCCGCGCCCGAGGCCACCACCAGCGGAATCACGCCGAGGATGAACGAGAAGGCCGTCATCAGGATCGGGCGGAAGCGCAGCCGCGAGGCCTCGATGGCCGCCTCGACCACGGGCTTGCCTTCCTGCTCGTGTTGCTGCTTGGCGAACTCGACGATCAGGATCGCGGTCTTCGCGGACAGTGCGATCAGCAGCACCAGACCGATCTGGAAGTAGACGTTGTTCTCGAAGCCTGGCGCCACCAGGCCGCGCAGCAGCGTGAAGACGACGGCCCCGAGGATGGCCATGGGAACCGACAGCATCACCGACAGCGGGTTCGCCCAGCTCTCGTACTGCGCTGCCAGGAACAGGAACGCGAAGATGATCGCCATGCCGAAGATCAGCGGGGCGAGGTTGCCCGCCTCCTTCTGCTGGTAGGTCACGCCCGACCACTCGAAGCCCATCTGGGGCGGCAGGATGACCCCGGCCAGGCGCTCGATCTCGTCGGTCGCCTGCCCCTCGGAGTATCCGGGCATCGGGCCGCCGGTGATCGAGGACGAGCGGTACAGGTTGAAGCGGTTGATCGCCTGCGGGCCGACCGAGTCCTCGACACTGGCGAGCGTCGAGATCGGCACCATCTGTCCGGCGGCGTTGCGGACTTCCAGGCGACCGATGTCGCTCGGCTCGTCGCGGAAGTCCTGGTCCGCCTGGGCCATCACCTTCCAGGTGCGGCCGAACAGGTTGAAGTCGTTCACGTAGGACGAGCCCAGCGCCGTCTGGAGCGTTCCGAACACCTGCTGGAGCGGGATCCCGAGCGCCTTCACCTTCTCCCGGTCTACGTCGACGAACAGCTGGGGCACGTTGGCACGGAAGTTCTGGTTGACCCGCGTGGTGACGGGACTCTCGTCTCCCGCAGCCACGAGATCGTTGGCGAACGTCTCGAGCTGGTTGATGCCCACGCCACCACGATCCTGGATCTCCATGGAGAACCCGCCCGAAGCACCGAGCCCGTTGATGGGAGGCGGCGTGAAGGGAAAGACGATGCCCTCGCGCAACGCGGCGAGCTGGGGTGCCACCGTGCCCAGCAGCCCCCAGAGGTTGAGCTCGGTGCCAGGACGGTCGTCCCAGTGGTCGAGCGTCGCGATCACGAAGCCGGAGTTCACCCCCGCGATGCCGTTGAGCATGGAGTACCCACCCACCGACACCACGTTCTGGACGCCCTGGGTGTTGGCGAGGATCTCGTTGATCTGGTCCATCACCTCTTCGGTGCGCTCGAGGGACGCGCCAGGAGGCAGCTCGGCGTTCACGAAGAAGTAGCCCTGGTCCTCATCGGGCACGAAGCCGCCGGGCATCTCTCCGAAACCCATCACCATGGCCGCGACCATCGCCGCAAAGGCCACGAGCATCATGCCGCTCTTGCGCAGTCCGGCGGTCACCCACCCGACGTAACCTCGCGTGGTCGCGTCGAAGGAGCGGTTGAACCAACCGAAGAATCCGGTGGTGGCGGGTTCGCCGCTGCCCGGCTTGAGCAACAGGCCGCACAGCGATGGCGACAGCGTGAGGGCATTGATCGACGAGAACACCGTCGCCACCGAGATGGTGGTGGCGAACTGCGCGTAGAGCCTGCCCGTGAGCCCCGGCATCACGATGGTCGGGACGAACACCGCGAGCAGCACGGCCGTGGTCGCGACCACCGCGCCGCCGACCTCGTGCATCGTCTTGCGCGCGGCCTCCTTCGGGGGCAGGCCCTCGTCGGCCATCAGCCGCTGGGTGTTCTCCACCACCATGATCGCATCGTCCACGACGATACCGATGGCCAACACCAACCCGAACAGGGTCAGGTTGTTGATCGACATGCCCAGGGCCATCATCGCGCCGAACGTCCCAACCAGGGACACGGGGATGGCCACGGCCGGGACGATCGTGCTGCGGAAGTCCTGCAGGAAGATGAAGACGACGAGGATGACGAGTGCGATCGCCATCAGCAGGCTCGACTGCACCTCGGCGATCGACTGGTTGATGTAGCGGGTGCTGTCGTAGGGGATCGACCAGGACAGCCCCTGCGGAAAGCTCCCCGACAGATCCTCCATCACGGCGCCCACGTTGTTGGCGATCTCGACGGAGTTCGCACCCGGCAGGGCGTAGATGCCGAGCAGGCTGGCCGGCTGGCCATCCTGCTCCGCGTACCAGTTGTAGTTCTGGGCCCCGAGCTCGACGCGGCCGACGTCGCGCACGCGCACGATCTCGCCGCGCTCGCCGGTCTTGATGATGATGTTCTCGAACTGCTCGACGTCGGTGAGCCGGCCGAGGGTCGTGAGGTTGTACTGGAAGTTCTGGCCTTCGCGGGTGGGCGGTGCCGCGATCTGACCGGCGGCCACCTGCACGTTCTGCTCGCGCAGGGCCGAGAGGGCCTCCTCGGTGGTCAGACCCCGGCTCTTCAGCTTGGCGGGATCCAGCCAGATCCGCATGCCGAAGTCCTTGGCGCCGAAGATCTTCACCTGACCCACGCCGCCCTGGCGCGCGAGCGTGTCCTTGAGCTGGGTGGTCGCGTAGTTGGACAGGTAGACGTCGTCGTAGCGGCCGTCGGGCGAGTTCAGCCCCACCATCATCACCAGCTCGGTGGACTGCTTCTCGACCTTCACGCCCTGGCGCTTCACGTCCTCGGGCAGCAGCGGCAGCGCGATGTTCACGCGGTTCTGCGTCAGCACCGTCGCCATGTCCGGGTCGGTGCCGACGGCGAAGGTCACCGTCAGGTCGAGGCTGCCGTCGCTGGCGCTCTTCGAGGACATGTAGAGCATGTTCTCGACGCCGTTGACCTCCTGCTCGATCGGGCTGGTGACGGTCTCCTCCACCACCGTGGCACTGGCGCCGGGATAGGTCGTGGTGACCTTCACCGTGGGCGGCGTGATGTCGGGCATGCTCGCGATGGGGAGCAGCGGCAGCGAGATGCCACCGATCAACACCACCACGATCGAGATCACCATCGCGAAGATGGGGCGATCGATGAAGATCGAGCTGAAGCCGCCCACTCAGCCCTCCGTGGGCGCGGCGTCAGCCGCCGGCTCGGTGTCGCCCGCGGACGGCGCCGAGCCGGGGCTCGCGGTCCGGGTGCCATGCGGGCTCGGCGACACCGGGAAGCCGGGACGCGCGCGAAGCAGACCGTCGATGATGTAGCGCTCGTCGCCCTCGAGCCCTTCGTCGATCACGACGGTGCCATCGAGCTGCACCGGGCCGAGCTTCACGTAGCGCTGCTCGGCCACGTCGCCCTCGCCCACCACCAGCACGAACTTGCCGCTCAGGTCGGTCCCCACGGCGCGTTCGTTGATCAGCAGGGCCTGGTCGTCCCTGCCCGTCGTGAGACGAACCCGTACGAAGAGTCCGGGAAACAGCGACGACTCGGCATTGGGAAGCACCGCCCGCACCTCGATGGTCCCCGTCGCGGGGTCCACGGTGTTGTCGACGAAGTCGACGCGGCCCATGTGGGGGAAGTCCACGTCGGCAGCCGTGGCGATGTTCACCTCGCCGAGCCAGTCGGCTTCGGCGTCGGTCTCGACTCCCCTGCGGCGCGCATCGAGCATCTTGAGCACGAGGCTCTCGGAGGCGTCGAAGTACACGTAGATGGGCTGGATGCGCGTCACCGTGGTGAGCAGCGTCGCCTCGCCGGACCCGACGAGGTTGCCCACGTCCACGAAGTTGCGGCTCACCTGGCCGGGGATGGGTGTCGCGACCTGCGTGTAGTCGAGGTCGATGCTCGCCTGCTTGAGCCGCGCCTCGGCGGTCAGCACGTCGGCCTGGGCCTTGTCGCGAGCGGCGCGGGACTGGTCGAGGTCGGCCTGGCTCACGGCGCGCTCGCGGATGGCCTCCTCGATCCGGCGAAGCTCGGCCTCGGCATTCACGAGCTGGCTCTTCGCACTGGCCACCTCGGCCACTGCGCTGTCGTGGGTGGCCTGGTACGTGTCGGGCTCGATCTCGAAGAGCACCTGCCCTTCGTCGACCATGACCGAAGGCTCGTAGAGCATCGCGTCCAGCGACCCGGGGACGCGCGCCCGGATCTCCGCGAACTCCACGGCACGCGTGCGGCCCGAGTACTCGATGAAGCGGGTGATGGGGCGCCGCTCGGGGGTGGCGAAGGTCACCTGCGGCGGCTGCGGCGCGGGCGCCTCGGGCGCCGAGCAGCCGAACGACACCGCGAGCAGTGCGGCCGCGACCGCAGCCGCGGGGCGGCGGAGGAAGAGCGGGCTGCGTCTCATCGCTGCCCCAGGGGTCGGCCGAAGGTCTGGTGGGCGGGCTCGCTTATGCAGGCGCGCATGACGTCGTCGCTACCTCCGAAGAGCAGGGAGACCGGATAGGCGGGTACGAACACCACCGCCGAGAAGGCGAGCTGGATGAACGAGAGCGGGCGCAGTACCAGCGCGTCGAACACGACGCCCCCGGTGGTCGCATCCCGGCGAACCCCGGCCAGGTCGGCGTCGATCTCGGCAGGGCTCGGCACCCGTGCAGCCGGTGGCACCGCCGTCGCATCAGGGGCCGCGGCACGCGCCGTCGGAGCGTAGGCTGCGGCCGGCGCCGGCGCGGCCGGCGGCGTCGGATCGGCGGCGGCCTCGGCACGACGGCCCACCAGGGGCGCGGCGACGAGCATCACGACGAGGAGCGTGCGGAAGAGGACGATCACGGCGTCCATCCGCCGCCGAGCGCGCGGTAGATGCTCACCAGATTCTTGGCGACGCGACCTCGGCTCTCGGCGCGCGCGTCCTGCTCCTCGAACTGGGCGCGTTCGGCGTCGAGCACGTTGAGAAAGTCCACCAGCCCGGTCCGGTAGAGCACTTGCACGAGTTCGACCGTGCGCGTCGCGGCATCGGACGACTTGCGCAGCTCTTCGAGTCGCGCGTACTCCTGGGTGTAGGAGGCCAGGGCGTTCTCGACGTCCTCGACCGCCAGCAGCACCGCTTCCTCGTAGCGCGCCAGCAGTTCCTGGCTGAGGGCCTCCTGCAACCGGACGTTGCTGCGAATGGCGCCCCCGTCGAAGAGGTTCCAGCGGATCGAGGGGCCGATGCTCCAGGCGAGCGCGTCACCAGTCATCCAGCGGGCCGCCGTGCGCGCGTCGAGCCCGATGCTGCCGAGCAGCGAGAGCCGCGGGTAGAGATCGGCCGTCGCCACACCGATGCGCGCCGTCTGGGAGGCGAGCTCGCGTTCGGCGCGGCGCAGGTCGGGGCGCTGTCGCACCAGGTCTGCGGGCAGACCCACGGCCAGGCGCACGTCGGGCAGCGGCACGCGGGCGGGTGTGGCGATGAGACCTGCGACGTCCTGGGGATACATGCCCAGCAGCACGGCCAACCGGTTCTGCGCGGCGATCTGCTGCTCTCGCAGGGACGGAATCACCGAGGCCGTGCGCGCGACGTTGACCTCGGCCTGCCGCAGGTCGAGGTCGCCCACCAGCCCCACGCGGTTGCGAACCGCCACCAGGTCGAGGGTCTCGCGCTGGCTGTCCACGTTCTGCTGCGCCAGCCGCACCCGCTCCTGGAAGGCGCGCACGTCGAGGTAGGCCGTGGCCACCTCGGCGTAGAGCACCACCAGGACGTCCCGGTAGTCCTCGATCGAAGTCTCGAGGTCGGCCTCGGCCGACTCCACCGAGCGGCGGATCCGACCGAACAGGTCCACCTCCCAGTTCGCCGCGACTCCGGTCTGGTAGAGGTCGCCGGGGTTGTCGACCGGGAGGCCCCCGAGCAGTTCCTCCGAGGTCTGCGCCCGGCTGTAGAGCGTCTCGGAGTCGATCGTCGGGAACCACTCGCCGACGGCGATGCCCCGCTGCCCCGAGGCCTGGGCGATGCGCGCAGCCGCCTGGCGCAGGTCGAGGTTGCCCGCCGACGCGCGGGTGATGAGCTGCTCGAGCGTCGGGTCCTCGAGCACCGTCCACCACTGGGCGATGCTGGCATCGCCCGTCTCGAGCCCGCGCGCGAGCTCCTGCTGCCAGACGTCCGGCGTCGGGAGCTCGGGCTCTTCGTAGTCGGGGCCGACGGCGCACGAAACCAGCGCAGCCGCGAACAGGATCGCGGCGGAGGCTCTCGGAAGGGACGTGTGGGGGGAGCGTCGCATGGGGCCGGCCTCTCACGGCCGGCCTGATGGTGCGCGCTCCCCCCGAAGCGGTCAAGCTTCGCCGGCCACTTCGACGCGCTCGACGCCCTCTACGCCGGCCACGTCGATCAGGTCGGTGGCCTCGGCCCAGCCCTCGAGCCAGCCCTCATCACTCGAAAGGGTGATCTCGAGCCCAGCCGCTTCGAGCGCCCGGCGCAGCGTGGGATCGACCCGCCGGGCCGCCACCCGGATACGCACCCGACCGTCCCGGCGCTCGGCCATGGGAACCGCGGTGGCGCCGTTCTCCAGCAGCGCGACCACGCCGGGCGAGAGCCGTGCTCGCACGGCAGGATCGAGTGCCGAGAGGCGTGCAAGGGTCGACTGGGACGCATGGCCCCGGCCTGGCTCGGTCGGGTGATCGGCATCGGCCTCGGTGGGAACGGACCTCGGCCGATCCACCTCCATCTCCCGGTGCGCTTCGGCCATCACCGGGGCCGGTGCGGCGGACATCACCTGGCTGCCCACTCCCAGGGCGTACTTGGCCTGAGCGCGCGAGGCCCGGCCGACCCTCTGATCCGACCCGAAGACGCCCTCGTGGGTCACGCCCTGGGGCATCTCCACGGGCACCGGCACGGTCCGGGTCTGTCCCCCGTCGTTCACCACCCGATCCTCCACGGCCACGAAGGACGTGAAGGGCGTGACGAGCCGATGGGCCAACGCGATCTCGACGACCGCCTCGCGCACCGCCTGCGGAAAGGTCCCGTTGCCGAGTGCACGCAGGTCACGCCGCAGCAGCGTCTGCACCTGCGCTCGCGCCCAGAGCGAGCCGAGCGCGTCGTGGTCGCGGGCACGCCGGGGCAGATCCACCTCCATCACCTCGCGGTAGGGCCCGCCCGCGTGACGGCCCTCCACGACCACGCGCATGCGACCGGCGCGGGCGTAGCGCGCGTGGAAGACCAGCGGCCGCTCGGCCCACAGGTCCGAGGGCTCGCGGGGGAACACGTCGTGAACGCCGCCCCCCTCGAAGTGCACGCGCACGTCGGTCAGCACGGGCGAGGCGATGCGCTGCCAGAAGCGTTCGGCGACGCGTTCACCTGGCTCGCCGAGCAGCACGAACTCGGGCTCGCCTCCGCCCTCGCGCGCCATCCCCTCGATCAGGTAGCGGTTCACCGAGTTGCCCGTGCCGAACGGGAACCAGCGCGAGGTGCCGCGCACTTCGCGCACCAGGGACAGCACCTCGTGGTCGTTGCCGATGTAGCCGTCGGTCATGAACGCCACGACTCGCAGGCGACCTCCCTCGGCGGGGGTCGCCGCGACCTCTCGGATCGCCTCGGCCATCAGGGTGCCGCCGTTGGCCTCGAGCGCCTCGACGTACGCGCGCGCCCGCGCCTTCATGCCGGGCCCGGCCAGCCGCGGCCGATCGAACAGCCGGTTCGCGGTGCTTCCGAAGTCGATCACCTGGAACGTGTCCTGCGGATGCATGTGATCGAGGATCCAGAGCATCGTCTCCTTCGCCTTGGCCAGCGGCAGGCCGCGCTGCGAGCCCGATCGGTCGATCACGAACACCAGCTCCTTGGGCACCGCGCGCGTCGGCTCGACGCGCTCGGGCGGAAGCAGCACCAGCGAGACGAAGCCCTCCTCGCCGGGCATGCGGTGCGCAAGCGCGCCGCTCGTCACCTGATCGGTGGCGACCGTCCAGCGCAGCACGAAGTCGCGGTTCGGGATCGCCCCCAGGCGCGAGAGCCGCACCTGCGCCCGGTCGGTGCCATCGCGCTCGACGTCGACGCGGTGGAGCGGGGCTTCGAGCCCGAGGATCGGAACCCCTGCGTCGAGGGCCACCTCGATCGCGATGTCGTGCCCCGCGCGCGTGCCCTCGGGCGCAACCGGCGGCGTGATGCGCGAGGCGTCGGGCACGCGTCCCGTGTCCGGGGACCACCCGGTGCCCCGAGGCGAGTGATCGCGAGGGACCCCCGGAATGAAGCGAGGCCCCACGACCGTCGGGAACGCGAAGGAGAAGGTGCCGGCTTCGAAGCGCAGCGTCTCGACGTAGTGGATCTCGATCTCCACCGTCGCGCCCGGCATCACGTTCGCGACCGACTGCGTGAAGATGTTGGGGCGCTCCTGATCGAGCAGTGCGGCGACCTGGCCCGCGGCGCGCGCGTCGTCGTAGATGCGCCGCGCCTCTTCGCGCCGGTGGATCTCGCCGCGAATCTCGCGACCCCCGGTTCGCATCCACATGGCATCGACGGCACCGCGATCCGAGAGCGGGAAGGTGTAGACCGCCTCGATGGCGTCGGGGCTGGGGTTGCGAAAGCGCTGGGTCACGTGCACCCGTGCGACGAAGCCCGATACCGAGACCCGCACGTCGGTGTGCTCGAGCGGGCAGTCGATGGCGGGGGCATCGGGCGGCCCGGCACTGACGAGACGGCCGGAGCCGGCTTCGCCGGGCTCGTAGCGAGGCAGGGGGACGTCCACCTCCGTCGCCGTGCCCGGCGCGGCGAGCAGCGTGAGCGCAAAGGCCGCGAGCAGCAGGGCGGATGCCCGGGCGACGAGCCGCCCGACGAGACGAAGAGCAAGCCGAGGAGAAGAAACACGCATGAGGACCTCCGGTGAGGGGCCTTGGCCCCTGATCCGTAGGTCTGCAGGGATCCGAAATCGGATCACCGGGGTCTCATGCACCGGCCTCGCACGGGGGCAGATGTGCCGAAACCTCTGGATTCGCGGCGGGTTGCGCCGTACCGTCGCGGCGCCATGGAGCCGGCGCAGACCGATTGGGCCGCCACGCTCGAGCGCCTGCTCGAGGGCGATCGCGCTGCCTTCCTGGTCTTCAACCGGCTGGTGACGGGGTGCCTGCGGCAGCTTCGCGCCTACGACTTCGAGCAGGAGTGGGACGACCTGCGTCAGGAGGTGCTGGCGGCGGTGGTGGCGAACGCCCGCGCAGGCAAGCTCCGCGATCCGCAGGCCTTCGTGGGATACGTCCGGATCGTCACCCGCAACAAGTTCATGGACCGCCTGAAGCGTCGGCTGCGGCACCAGGAGAAGGAAACCCTGCCCTGGGAGGACGCGTGCGCGGCGGCGGCCACCGACACCGAGCCGCTTCCGGCACCGGTGCGCCACGACCTGCGCGAGGCTCTCGACACGCTCCCCGCCGACGATCGCGACCTGGTGGAGGGGGTCTACGTGGCCGGCCACACCTATCAGGAGATGGCGGACCGATCCGGCATTCCCCTCGGTACCCTCAAACGCAAGCTTCGGACGGGCCTCGAGAAGCTGCGCCGCCGATTGGACGGCGATCCGGGCCCTGATCCAGAAACGGCCGCTGCGGAGACCTTCGAGACGTGAGCTGCCGACGCACCCACGACCTCGACCTTCTGGACTTCCTCGCGGAGCCCGCGCGGGCCGACTTCGACGCGTTTCGCGACCACTACCCGCGCTGCGCGGACTGCACCGCCGAGGTGCGCGCGTGGACCGAGCTGCACGAAGCCCTCCGGGCCGAAGGGGCCGACGCGCACCCCGATCCGGAGCTCCTGGCCCGCTTCGACGCCGACCGCCGCGGGCTGGCGGAGTCGGAGCGCCTGGGACTGGAGCAGCACCTGGAGGGCTGCGCGCCATGCCGCGACGAACTGCGCGCGCTGCGTGCGTTCGCCCCCGCGGCGCTGGCCGCCACGTCACCGGCACGAGACGAACCGCCTGTCGCGGACGCAACGAGGCGGCCCCTGCCTGGCCCGCTCGCCGCCCTCGGGCGGCTGCTCTGGAACCCGGTCCTGGCCTACGCGCTGGTCGCCCTGCTGCTGCTCCCGAATCTGGACACCCTGCTTCCGGGCGACCGCCTGGCGTCGGAAGCACCGCCGCCCGTGGCCACGCCACAGGAGCCGGAAGCCGAGGCGCCCGCACCGCAAGAGCCCGCCGCCATGGCGCCGCCCGTCGCGGGGCCGACGAGCCCGGCGCCGGAGCGCGACGAGTCCGTGAGGGCGCGCGGCGAGCTTCGCGAGATCGCCCCCGCACCGGGCCGTGCGCCGCGCGCCGCAGGCAAGAGTGAGTCGGCCAGCGGCCGGTCCTACGCCGACGACGCGATGGCGAGCCCCCCCGAGCCACGCGCGCAGCTTCGACAGTTACGGCGCGAGTTCGCCCTCGGCGCCGACTCGAGCCTCGATGCCGGCGTGGCAACCGGATCGGCGAACGTGCCTGCGCGCTCGGGCGCCCTGGCCAAGGCGACGGAGGAGTCCGAGGTCGAGCGCTCGTTCCGATCCGCCGCCACCGAGGCCGGTGCGTTCCAGGTCGGGGCCGGGGCCGACGCCCTCCGGGAGAGGACCGACGCCGAGACCCTGGAGGAGACGCCCCCCGCCGAAACGGCGTCGCCGCTGCGCGAGGTGACGCCCGCCGAGGCGCGGGACGGGTTCACGCTGCGGATCGCGCTCGATGAACCCGCCGATCCGGTTGCGATCCGCATCGTGGCGGTCGAAGGCGAGCGCGAGCTGCGCGATCGGCTGCCGATCGTCGACGGGCTCGTGGTCCTCCACGTGCCGGGCGGCTGGCTCCAGCCAGGCGCGTATCGGGTTCGCGTGGGCGCGGGCGAGGGTGCGGAACGCATGCGTCTGCACTGGGCGGGACCGGGCGCGTGTGCGGACGAAGGCTGTTAGGCTGCGCGCCATGCCTACCGCCCAACCCGCCGGAATGAAACCCTCCCGCGTTCGCGGCGCGCTCGCGCAGTTCGGCGCGTGCCTGCTCGTGATCCTCGGGCTACTCGCCTCGGCCCCCGAAACGGCACGGGGACAGGCCATCCTGAAGGACGTGGGCGAGGACACCCGGCGACGGGCCCTGCTGCTTCCGTACGCCTTCTGGACGGACAGCACGAAGTTCCTCGTGGGTGGCGTCTACGCCACGACGATCCCCGACCAGCCCTGGACGTCTGCGTTCATCACCGCATTCGCCAGCACCAACGGTACCGTCCCGCTCTACGGCGGCGCCTTCGACATCCAGGTCTTCCCGCGGCTGTTCGTCGACCCCCGTGGGCACGCCGGCCGCTGGGACCAGGCGCGCGCCTACAACGTGCTCTTCCCGACCTTCGATCCCCGGCCCGGCAGCAACGACTCCGACGAGGACGCATTCATCGACGACTCGTCGCTCGAGTGGTGGCTCGAGATCCCCTTCCACTACACGCTGCCCATGGGCGGGTTCGCCGACGATCCGATCGCCGTCTACGAGCTGCAGGACGGCCTGCTGGCCACCGGACCGGACTCCGCGGTCTCCTGGAATCCGCTGGAGAGCGGGCGCACGCAGATCCTGCTCGAGTTCTTCGCACGGCAGCAGCACTTCGAGGTCGACGACATCGACCAGTCCTTCAAGACCCTGGGCGTCGAGTTCGGGCTCGAGTGGGACAACCGCGACTTTGCGAACAACCCCTCCCGCGGCAGCCGCTGGCAGGTGAACGTGGCCCGCGACCCGGGTTGGTTCTCGTCCTCGGACAGCTGGACCACCTGGGACCTCGAGATCAGCAAGTACTTCGACCTCGGCGAGGACGGTTGGTTCCGACAGAAGGTCGTGGCGCTCGATTTCTGGACCGGCGACACCCCGAGCTGGGACGAGACCACACGGCCCGACGGACGCCGTGCGGTCGACCATCGCCCGCCGCACTTCCGAGGCTCGCGGCTCGGCGGCTTCTACCGGTTGCGCGCCTTCCCGACCGACCGCTTCAACGACAAGGCGGCCATCTACTACACCGCCGAGCTGCGGCTGATCCCTCGCTGGCACCCCATCAAGCGCATCAAGTTCATCATCGAGGCGGAGGTCGACTGGATCCAGTTCGTGCCCTTCGTCGAGGTGGGTCGGGTCGCGCGGACGTGGTCGTTCTCCGAGCTGCACTCGGACATGAAGTGGGACGTCGGGCTCGACCTTCGCGCCCTCGTCGAGAAGGCCGTGGTGCGCATGGGCGTCGCCGTGGGAGAAGAGGGCTTCGGCATTCGCGCCATGGTGTCCCACCCCTTCTGAGATCGCGGCGCGGGCCTCGCGCTATGCTGCCATCTCGTGGAACACGTCCCGACCCTCGACCTGGGCTCGCCTTCGAAGACCGAGCGTGCCGCGCTGGATGCCGCCTGCCGCGACCACGGGTTCTTCCTGCTGCGCGGCCATGGTGAGGACGACCTCATCGAGGCGACCTGGCGCGAGACCCGGCGCTTCTTCGAGTCGGCGGCGCCGACCAAGGAGGCCGTACGCCGGACCGAGGAGCGACCCCTCGGCTACTACGACCGCGAGCTCACCAAACGTCGCCGCGACTGCAAGGAGGTCTTCGACTTCATGTCGCCGCGCGTCCCGGAGCGCGACCGGACGCCCTGGCCCACCGACCTGCCGGGGTTTGGCGAGACCCTGCGGGACTTCTTCGAGGTCATGGGACGGCTTTCCGAGCGCACCGTCGCCCTGGTGCACGAGACCCTCGGCCTGCCGCCCGACGTCGCGAAGGCGCACGTCGGCAACGTCGACACCAGCACGGTCCGGCTGAACCGCTACCCGGTGGAGGACCCGGTCCCCGAGGCCCAGCGCGCAGGTCTCGCCGAGCTCGGCGGCGTCGCCCTCGGCCATCACACCGACCCGGGCGTGCTGACCCTGCTGCTTCAGGACGCCACCGGCGGCCTGCAGACCCACTCTCGCGAGCACGGTTGGGTCGACGTACCGCCCGAGCCCGGCACCATCGTCGTGAACCTCGCCGACACGCTTCAGGTGTGGACCAACGATCGCTACCGCGCGGCCGTCCACCGGGTCGTGCCGATGACCGGGCGCGAGCGCTACAGCATCCCGTTCTTCTACAACCCCGATCGCAACGCGGTCGTCGAGCCGATCGAGGCGCTCTGCGAAGGCCCGCCCCGCTATCGCCGCTTCACCTGGCGCGAGTTCATCCAGGCGCGCATCGACGACAACTACACCGACCTCGGCACCGAGGACACGCAGGTCGCGCACTTTCGCATCGCGCCCGCAGCCTGACCCGGCGCGGTCGCCAGGCCCCGGCTAGAGCCCCCGCGCGCAGCGCTCCTCGTGGCCGTACGCGTAGCGGATCTCGCGCAGCTCGTGCACGGCGAGGCCCAACGTCTCCTGCGCCTCCTCCGGCGTGTCGTAGACGGTGTCCTGTTCGGCCGCGGCCTCGAGCCAACGCGTCGCCGCCTCGGTTCGGCCGGCATCCGCCTCGGTGATGGCGCCCACCCACGCGCCCGCCAGCGCGTGGTCGCGCCGCGCGGAGGTCGCTGCGACACGCGCATGGGCGAGTGCCCGGTCGTAGTCGCACCATGCCAGCGCCTTGATCCCGGCGTAGGCCTCGGGCCCGAGCATGCGTTCGAGCTCGGCGCGGTAGGCCGGTGACGCGGGGCCGGGGCGTTCGGGGCGGTACTTGGCGTCGGACCGCACCGACGTCGCCCCCTCACCGGCCCCGATGCCCGCGCCGAGTGCCGCGCCGAGCACCACCAGTTCTTCGACGTTGCCGGTGATCGCGGCGAGCACGACGCCGGCCAGGGCACCCGCCAGGGCCCCGGCCGCCGCGCCCTTGCCTGCCTCCTGTGCCTTCTGGGAGCAGCCCATGCCGAGCACGAGCACCATCGCCAACGCCATCCGCCTCATGGCCTGTGGGTACCGCAGATCGCGCTCCGGGTCCGGTGCGCCACCGGGCCGACGGGTATGCTCCTCCGCATGTTCGAATCCGATGCGGTGACCCGGGGCATCCGGGTGCAGGTGCGGTCCTTCTTCGTCCCCGAGCAGAGCCAGCCGGACGACGGCAAGTGGCTGTTCGGCTACCAGATCACGATCTCGAACGAGGGCGCCGAGACCGCGCAACTCGTCAGTCGCCACTGGATCATCACGGACGGCGATGGCAAGCGCGAGGAGGTCCAGGGGCCGGGCGTGGTCGGCGAGCAGCCGTGGCTCGCACCCGGTGAGTCGTTCGAGTACACGTCGGCCTGCCCGCTCGAGACCCCCGTCGGCAGCATGCGCGGCAGCTACCAGATGGTCACCCGTGGGGGAGAGTCCTTCGACGCCGACATCGCGACGTTCACCCTGGGCGAGGCGACGTCGGTCCACTGAGGGCCGCGGGCGCCCGGCGAAACGCGTGCCCTTCCCAGTGCGTATGCGGCGCGTGATGCTCGGAATCCCCCTTCTTCGCACACAGGCTGCCGTCGCGCGGATCGCCCTCGCCTGCGCACTCTCGTGGGGCGCGGGCCTGCCCGCGCGCGCGGGCGAGCTCCCCGACGGCGAGGCACGCGCCGTCCTGGAGGCGCTCGAGGGACCCAGCGCGCGCGCGGCCCGCGCCGCGATCGACCGCGCCATCGCGGCCGGCGACACGCGGTTCACCGCCCCGCTGATCGAGCTGCTCCGTGCAGCCGAGGTCGGCATCGCCGCACCGGGCACGGGCCCCCAGTCGGCTCGCGCCCTCGAAACGCTCTCCGGTCAGGATTTCGGCACGGTCTGGCCCGACTGGGTGCGCTGGTATGCGGGAACCGAACTGGTGGCGCCACCCGGCTTCACGGGTTTCAAGGGTCGACTTCTCGGCCGGATCGATCCCGCCTTCGAGGGGCTGCTGCGCGACACCCATCCCAGCCGCATCCGCGCCGAGGAGATCGTCTGGGGCGGCGTCGCGTTCGACGGCATCCCGGGGCTCGACCAACCCGCCGCCATCCCTGCCGACCAGGCCGGCTACCTCTCGGACGACGAGCCGGTGTTCGGGGTCGCGCTCGGCGGCGAAGCGCGCGCCTATCCGCTCCGCATCCTCGACTGGCACGAGATGGCGAACGACGCACTGGGCGGTGTCCCGTTCGCCCTGGCCTACTGCACGCTCTGCGGCGCGGGCATCGTCTACGACACCCGCAACGACGACGGCGCGCCCCACGTGTTCGGCTCGTCCGGCCTCCTGATGCGCTCGAACAAGCTGATGTTCGACCGCGCGACGCAAACACTCTGGAACCACGTGACAGGGAGACCCGTCCTCGGCCCGCTGGCGGACCGCGACCTGCGCCTGCCGGTGCTGCCGTCGGTGACGACCACATGGGGGGCGTGGAAGAAGCGTCACCCGCGCACCACGGTGCTGTCCCTCGAAACGGGCCACGACCGCCCCTACGAACCCGGTGCGGCCTACGCGGGCTACTTCGCGTCCCCCGAAACGATGTTCCCGGTTCGCGGCGAGCGCACGGAGCTACCGGCAAAGGCGCGCATCTACGGGATCGAACACGAGGGGCTCGCGCGCGCGTGGCCGCTCGACGCGCTGCTCGAAGCCGGCATCCTCAACGACCGCATCGGCGACCTCGACGTGGTGCTGGTCGTGGGTACGCCGCGGATCGAAGTGGACGGGGAGAGCGTCCGCAGCGGCCCCGCACGCTACACGTCGGGCGCGGCGGTGCGCGCGTATGCGCGCGGACCGCGCACGCTCGGCCCCGGACCGGAGCCCGACCGCTGGAAGGCCAGCGACGGTCGCACGTTTCTCGAGCGCGAGGATCGCCTGATCGCGCCCGATGGCACCGAGTTGGCTCGGGTACCGGGCGTACTCGGCTACTGGTTCGGCTGGAGCGCGTTCCATCCGCGGACCAGCGTGTACGGGCACGAAGGAGACGAGGCCAAGGCCTCGACCACCGCCGGCCCCTAGCTCATGACCTACCGCACCAGTACGTGGAGGTCGTGGGCGCTCGCGCGCTCACGGAAGGTTGTGTCCCAACGAATGTTGGCCGGACGAGGTAGCGAGCCCCGTGTGAGCCGGCCCGCCGGCGGCGCTAGCCGGCGTACACGAGCCTGTGGCCCCGCATCTGCGGGATGCGCCGGGTCGCGACTTGCCTCGTGTAGTACCTCGCCACCGGGCCCGACAGGCCAAGGCGCGTCGGGAAGCGCCGCTTCGTGAGCACCTCGCGCATCGTGAGCTTGTGATCGACCAGCCCGAGCCGCTCGGCCGGGGTCGCGTCCTGCCGCTTCTCCGAGAGCGACTTGCAGTAGTTCATGAACACCGCCTGCAGGTACCCGCGCTCGATCACGCTGGCCCGGAGCTTCGAGAACGCGATCGTCTCTCGCCGGTGGTTCGCCCCGCAGTGGCGCAGCATCAGGTCCTGGCGGTTGACCGCGAACAGCGGGTTCGAGGGCGTGCGGGCGGCCTTCGACGACGTGACCTCATGGCGGATCGCACGCTGCCGGAGTCCCCGGATCGCACGGGGATAGGCTCGATGCTCGTCGGACCGCACGACCGCCCGCCCTCCGGCGGGAACCACCGCTTCGAGCAGCTCGCCCACGCCCCGTTCGATGGCCCTCCGGTGGGGGCGGCCGAAGTGGGCCTCCTCCCAGGCGCGCTTGCGCCGCTGCTCGGGCCGCATGCGCCCCTTACGACGCAGCTCGGACTCCGTGAGCGCGTACACGAAGTGGGTCTCCGCACCCACCGCCAGGTTCAGGTGGAGCGGGTAGTACTGGCTGAAGGCGAAGCTCTCGAACCCATCGACGACCACGGGCTCGCGCGGGGCTCCCCTGGGCCTGTGGGCCTCGTGGAAGAGCATGGCGTGGCGTCCCAGGCGGGCGGCGTGGGTCGCGACGGTGGTGGGCGAGCAGCCGAGCGCGCGAGCGATCTGGCGATAGCCCGAGCCCGCGACCAGGCGCTCGGCGATGGTCACGAGCAGCTCTGTGCGCCGCAGCCAGTAGGTGGTCTGGAAGGTCTGGCGCGAGAAGGTGCGGTGGCAGCGTGAACAGCGGTAGCGCGCGATGGTGCGAACCCGTGGACACGTTCGCCGGTAGGCACCCCATCGCGTGTAGCGCCAACCTCGCGTTTTCCTGTGGGAATCACAATCCGGGTTCGGACAGAAGGGCGGTGTGAAAGTCTGCATGCACCCCTACACCGCAACCCCTGTGCCAACCACATTCTTTGGGGCACAACCCTCACGGAACGTGCCGTCGGAGGCCTCCGGCCCGCGTCCGAGGAGGGTCAGGCGGACCGGTGCGTTCGTCGGTAGCGTCGCGGAGAATCGTGCTGCCACGTTCGAAACGCGCGATCGAATGCGCTCAGCTCGGAGTATCCGAGCAGGAACGCGATCTCACCAAGGCTGATGTCGGTATCGCACAGGTAGCGGATGGCCAGCCTCTTCCGGACCTGAGCGACCAGATCGCGATAGCAGAGCCCGCGATCGTCCAGGCGCCGCTGCAGCGTTCGAACGGAGAGCCCGAGCTCCCGTGCCGTCACGCGAATGTTCGGGTGACCGTCGCAGACCCGGCCCGCCACGGACATCTCGAGCCGACGACGGAACGCGTCCGAATGGCTCTCCGCCTCGATGACTTCGTCGAGGTGTCGCTCGATGATGGGCAGGAGATCGCGATCGGCTGCATCGATGGCGATGGTCAGGATGTCGGGATCGAAGGAGATGCTCGTGGTGGGCTCGTCGAAGCCCAGCTCGCAATCGAAGTACTGCCGATGTTCATCGACGCTCGCGGGCCGGGGATGGGGGAAGCCGACATGCAGCGGCGACCAATCGTCGCCGATGAGCTCTCGCACGAAGCGGACGAAGATCACCGCCGCGGCCTCCGTGACGTGGCGACGCACCGCCGCGTCGAACGCACCGAAGGCGAGCTCGAACCGCGCGGTGCCTTCTTCGGAGACGAGCGCCACGTGTACGCCCTCGACGAGCGTCGCCGAGTAGCGCGCCATGTTGCGCAGGGCGACCTCGACGTTGGGCGCGTTCATCACCACATAGGCAAAGGCGCCCATCGTCCCGAACTCGAACCGATGCCCCAGCCGCAGGCCGAGATCCGCGTCGCCGACGAGCGCCGCCGCCGCGCGCGTCAGCCGCACCAGCTGATCCGCGTCGAGCATCTGGCGCGCGTCGGCGAGGGCCGAAGCCGAGAGCCCCGCGCTCGCGAGGACTTCGTCGGTGGCCAGGCCAGCCTCGGCGGCCAACTCGAGGGCCATGGATGAAACGCGCGTTCGAGCGCGGAACGGGGCGTTCATGGTGGCACCGAATGTCGAAGGACTGGCACGAAATGTCAAGATTGGAAGACGAGCGTCGTCTAGGTTGGAGCTGGCGCCCCGGCTCCCCGGAAGCGCGTTGGTTTCCGGAGGAAGTCCGTCATGCCCAACGGGTCCACCCCCTCGTCTCCGATCCGCGTGGAAGACGTCGACCTCACCGAATCCGAGCTGTTCCGGCACGGCTTCGCCCACGACGTCTTCCGCCTGCTCCGCCGCGGGGCCCCGGTCCACTGGCACCCGATGCCCGAGGACGCCTCCAACGAGATCGATGAGGGCTTCTGGGTCATCAGCAAGTACGAAGACATCCAGGCGATCAATCGGGACAGCGAACTCTTCAGCGCCTTCGACGGCCCCGCGCTGCCGGTCCGAGAGGAGATGCGGGGCACGATGATCGTCAGCATGGATGGCCGCGAGCACGATCGGCTGCGAAAGCTGATCAGCGCCGGCTTCACACCGCGGATGGTGGGGCGACTGGAGGAACAAGCCCGAGAGTGGGCGCGACGGATCGTCGACGATGCCCTCGAGCGCGGGTCGTGCAACTTCGTCCACGACGTCGCCTACCAGCTTCCCATGCACATGATCGCGGACATCATGGGGATCCCCGTCTCCGACCGGAAAGAGCTCTTCGATCTCGTCAAGAACATGTTGGAGTCGACAGACCCGGCGAACCCGATCCCCGAGGCCGAAGCCATGGCGATGCAGGTGCAGATGTTCCAGTACGCCCAGGCACTCGGGAAGGAGAAGCGCGCCCATCCCGGAGAAGACGTCTGGACGATCCTCAGCACCGCCGAGATCCAGCAGGACGACGGGGAAAGCGAGGCGCTGAGCGAGATCGAGCTCGACCTCTTCTTCATGATTCTCACGATCGCCGGCAGCGAGACCACTCGCAACGCGATCGCGCTCGGCATGATGGCCCTGCTCGACCACCCCGATCAGCTCGAGACCCTGAGAAGAGAGCCCGCTGCCATGCGACCCGCTGTGGAGGAGATCATCCGCTTCGCATCGCCAGTGAGCTACTTCGCACGCCGCGCGACTCGCGATACGGAAGTCCGCGGCGTACCCATCGCAGCCGGGCAGCGGGTGACCCTCTGGTATCCCTCCGGCAATCGGGATGAAGATGCGTTCACCGATCCCGACGCGTTCGACATCGCTCGAGACCCCAACCACCATGTCGCGTTCGGCGGAGGTGGCCGCCACTTCTGCCTCGGAGCGAACCTCGCGAGACGCGAGATCGCCATTCTCTTCGAAGAGCTGCTGGCGAGAGCGAGCGAGATCGAGACCACGGGCCCACCCGTCTACAGCGTCCAGGGGATCAGGAACCCGGTCTATGTCTCGCTCAAGGAACTGCCTGTCCGGATGGCGTGAGCGAGACAGGCGAGAACGCACCAGGCACATGAGACCCGCGGCTGGCGAGAGTGGCGTGCGACATCGAGTCGATCCTGCAGGAGTGGCGCGAGAGCGGCACACTGGAAGGCCTCGAGCTGGACTCCCGGCCGACCCCCAACGTCGACTCCTAGCGAGAGACCTGCCATGAAGACGGACCCCCTGACCGCGACCCTGACGGACGACCTTCCCCCCTACGCGCCGCAACGCATCGTCGACGCCCCGTTTCCGGAGCGGATCCGATTGGCGTGCACCATGTGGGCGGATTCGAGCCCCAACCGCCCGAGCGTGATGGCGCTCTACTGGGGCAAGTACCTCCTCGTTCTCATCGGCTTCTGGGCGTTCTGGTGCAGCTTCAACGCCGGCTATCCCGGCTTCTTCGCCTTCGCGGACTGGACCTTCACCCACGAAGCGTTCAAGAAGGCGATGGTCTGGTCGATGGCGTGGGAGCTCTTCGGCTTCGGGTGCGGCTGGGGGCCGATGAACGCGCGCTTCGACAAGTGGTTCGGGGGCTGCCGACACTTCGCGCGACCGGGAACGATCAAGCTGCCGCTCTTCCGGGGGGTTCCGCTGATCGGCGGCGATACGCGCAACCTCCTGGACGTGGGTGTCTACGTCGCTTGTCAGCTGCTGCTCATCCGCGTCCTGGTTTCACCGGAAGTCACGCCCGAGCTGCTCCTTCCCTGCTTCGTGCTGGTCGCGGTGAACGGCGTGCTGGACAAGACCCTGTTCCTGGTCGCGCGCTACGAGCACTACTGGATCGTGATGGCGGCGCTGGTCTTCGCGGCGGCCGACGATCTCTGGATCGCTGGCGCGAAGCTGACCTGGTCGTTCATCTGGATCTGGGCCGGCATCTCGAAGTGGAACAGCCATTTCCCGTCCGTGATCATGTTCATGATGAACAACGGGCCCTTCTTTCCGAAGCGGCTCAAGAAGGCCCTGTTCAAGAGCTTCCCGGACGATCTCCGCCCGTCCGGCTTCGCCGAGAAGATGGCGTTCTTCGGTCACGCCTCCGAGCTGGCCATCCCGTTCATCCTGCTCGCGGCCTCCATGACGGGCGATCCCTGGATCCTCCTCGCCGGCTGCATCCTGTTCACCGGCTTCCACTCCTTCATCGGGCTCAACAACCCGAACGGCATGCCGGTCGAGTGGAACATCCTGATGATCTACGGCGGGTGGTCCCTGTTCTGGTTCAACCCGGACGTGTCGATCTTCGAGATGACCGCGATGCCGGTCCTCCTCGTGGCGATGCTCCTCTCGCTCCTCGTCGTGCCGATCGTCGGGAACCTGTTTCCGGCGAAGGTCTCGTTCCTGCCCTCGATGCGGTACTACGCGGGCAACTGGGCGTACAACATCTGGCTCGTCGAGAAGAACGGAGCGCTCGACAAGTTCGGCAAGCTGAAGAAGGCGAGCGCCCCGGTCTACGATCAGCTGAAGGAGTACGTCGAGGATCCGGTCGAGCTCGAAGCCGCGAAGGCCGCGATGACCGTCAGCCGCTTCATGCACTTCGAAGGGCGTCCGCTGCTCGAGGCCCTGCCGGTCGCAGTCGACGACATCGAGAACTACGACTGGTACGAGGGCGAGCTGATGGGTGGGATGATCCTCGGCTGGAACTTCGGGGACGGCCACCTCAACGGCGAGCAGCTGTTGCGCGCGATCCAGCCGATCTGCCAGTTCGAGGAAGGCGAGCTGCGGGTGATCTCGGTGGAGAGCCAGCCGCTCTTCACGCCGACCATGCACTGGCGGGTCTACGATGCCGCGTCGGGCAAGCTCCACGAGGGCACGACACGACTCACCGACTACGAGGACCACCAACCGTGGCCGGTCGGTGACGTGGCAGAGGCGCTGTCGACGAGAACGAGCGAGTCCGCCCGGCCGTGAGTGCCAGCGCGTACGACGTCGATGCCGTCGTGGTGGGCTCCGGACCCAACGGGCTCGCTGCAGCCGTCCGCCTCGCGCAAGAGGGCCTATCCGTGGTCGTTCGCGAGGCGAACGCCGTCGCGGGCGGCGGCCTGGGCAGTGAGGAGCTGACCCTTCCGGGGTTCCTTCACGACACGTGCTCGGCCGTACACCCCATGGGCGTCCTCTCCCCCTATTTGTCGACGCTTCCGCTCGGCGACCATGGACTCGAGTGGGTGTCTTCCGACCTCTCGTTCGCCCATCCACTCGACGATGGACCGGCGATCCTCCACTGGAAGGACGTCTCGCAGACGGCAGAGCAGCTCGGCCCGGACGCCAGCCGCTACGAGCGGCTCATTCGCCCGTTCATGCGGGACCTTCCGGGCCTGCTCACCGACGTCCTCGGCCCGCTCCGGATCCCGCGAAAGCCGATCCAGATGGCCCGGATGGGCCTCCTCGGCGCCCTCCCCGCCAGCCATCTCGCCCGGTTCGCATTCGGGCACGAGCCGGCTCGCGCGTTCCTCGCGGGCTGCGCTGCGCACTCCATCCTGCCGCTCACGCGACCGCTCACGGGAGCCCTTGGGCTCATGTTCCTCTTGCTGGGCCACGAGGCGATCTGGCCCGTCGCGCGTGGCGGCTCGGGCAGGATCGCCCAGGCGCTCGTCTCGTATCTGAAGTCGCTGGGAGGGCTGGTCGAGACCCGCTCGCCGGTCGACTCGATGTCCGAGCTTCCTCGGTCTCGGGTCGTCCTGTTCGACACGTCGCCTCGGGAGCTGGCTCGTGTCGCGGGTGAACACCTGCCGAACGGCTACCGGAAGAGACTCGCTCGGTATCGATACGGCCCCGGTGTCTTCAAGGTCGATTGGGCACTGGATGGTCCCATTCCGTGGAGGGACGCTCGCTGCGTCACGGCTTCCACGGTTCACGTCGGAGGCACACTCGCGGACATCGCTGACTCCGAGCGGGCGGCGTTTCTGGGAAGGCACACGAATCGCCCCTTCGTGATGGTCTGCCAGCAGAGCGACCTCGACGCAACCCGCGCACCCTCCGGCCAGCGGACCGGCTACGCCTACTGTCACGTACCACACGCATCCACGGTCGACATGACGGAAGCCATCGAGAACCAGATCGAACGGTTCGCTCCGGGGTTCCGGGATCGCGTCCTGGCTCGAGAAACGACGAGCCCCGCCCAGCTGGAAGCGGCCAATCGGAACTACGCGGGCGGTGTCATTACGGGCGGCGTCGCCGACGCCTTCCAGCTCTTCACGCGACCCGTCGCACGGCTGAATCCGTACACGACACCGAATCCGCGCCTGTTCATCTGCTCCGCCTCGACGCCGCCCGGGGGAGGCGTTCACGGGATGTGCGGCTACTGGGCTGCAGTCGCCGCACTGCGTGCACTGCGATAGGCAGAGCGAATACCCAACTCCATCGAAAGGGAGAGATCCGATGAAAGCCGCCGTCATGCGCGAGACCCACGCGCCCCTGGTGATCGAAGACGTCACCATCCAGAAGCCCCAAGCGGGAGAGGTGCTGGTTCGCACCGCCGCATCGGGGATCTGCCACAGCGACCTTCACGTGATCGAAGGGGGCATCCCCCTGCCGCCCCCCTGCATTCTCGGTCATGAGCCGGCGGGTGTGGTGGAAGAGGTCGGCGAGGGCGTGACGGGTTTCGCCCCGGGCGACCCTGTGATCGGGTGCATCTCGGCCTGGTGCGGTGTGTGCGAGCTCTGTGTGAGCGGCAAGCCCTACCTCTGCCCCTCCGCCTACACGGAGTTCGGCCGGGCCCTCGGCTCCACGCCGCGTCTGAGCACGAACGGCGACCCCATCCTGCAGTTCGCGAACCTGAGCTCATTCGCAGAGCAGATGCTCTGCCCAGAGCGTGCTCTCGTGAAGATCCGCCCCGAGATGCCCCTCGACCGGGCGGCCCTGATCGGTTGCGGCGTCACCACCGGCTTGGGGGCGGCGCTCCACACGGCCCGCATCGAGCCCGGTAGCACCTGCGCAGTCATCGCTTGCGGAGGCGTAGGGCTGGCCGCCGTCCAGGGCTGCCGCATCGGTGGCGCGGGGCGGATCATCGCCATCGACAACCAGCCGACGAAGCTCGATCTGGCCAAGAGCGTCGGCGCGACCGACGTCATCAACGCCGCGGAAGGCGACCCCGTGGCGCAGGTGATGGAGCTGACGGGCGGAGGTGTCGACTACGCATTCGAGTGCATCGGCCTCGGCGTGACGACCCAGCAGGCCGTGGGAATGATCAAGCGGGGAGGCGCCGCGGTCTTCGTGGGCGTCGTGCCGGTGGGCCAGATGGTGGAGTTCCACGTGGCGGACATCACCCTGTCGGAGAAGCGCATCCTCGGCTCTCTCATGGGTTCGAACCGCTTCCGCGTCGACATGCCGCGCTACGTGGACTTCTATCTGGACGGCCGTCTCAAGCTCGACGAGATGATCTCCGCCCGCATCGGTCTCGACGACGTGAACGACGCTTTCGATCGCATGCGCCAGGGCGAGATGGCGCGGCAGGTGATCCACTTCGAGAACTAGGGGGACGTCGCGTCGTGGCCTGCGGATCGCCGAGGGTCGACGACCCATCACTCGCTACTCCTAGAAGCCGGTGAGCCTCGCGAAGCGATCACGGTGATAGGCCGCATCGCCGAAGGCGAGCTCGGCGGCCTTGGCGCGCTTCAGGAACAGGCCGATCTCCTCCTCGTCGGTCATGCCGATGCCGCCGTGCATCTGGAGCCCCTCGCAGGTGACGAGGCTGGCCGTGTCCGAGCAGCGGGCCTTGGCCGCGCTCACCACGCGCGCGGCATGGGGTCGGTCCTCATCGAGCGCGCGCAGGGCGTCGAGTGCGACCGAGCGCGAGAGCTCGACCTCGCAGAACATCGTGGCCGCGCGGTGCTTGAGCGCCTGGAACGTGCCGATCAACACGCCGAACTGCTCGCGCGTCTTGAGATAGGCCACGGTTCGATCGAACACCTCGGAGAGCAGTCCCACCAGCTCGGCCGATACCGCCGCGGCACCCCGATCGAGCAGGGGCTCGAGCACGTCGGCCCCGCCCCCGACCTCGCCGAGCACGGCGTCGGCGCCGACGGCGACGCCCGCGAGGCGGACCCGAGCCGCACCCCTGCTGTCGATCATCACCGTGCGCTCGACGTGCACGCCATCGGCCGACGGATCCACCAGGAACAGCGTGAGCCCATCGCGGTCGCCGGCTTCGCCCGCGGTCCGGGCCACCACGATCAGGTGGTCGGCCACCTGCCCGTCGAGCACGAAGCGCTTTTCGCCCGTGAGCCGGTAGCCGTCGCCCGCCGACTCGGCGCGGGTCTCGATGGCGAAGGGAGCGAAGCGGCCGCGCTCTTCGAACGCGAGCGCCAGCAGGGTGTCGCCCGCGGCCACGGAGGGCAGGATCGCCTGCTGCTGCGCCTCGCTCCCCGCGAGCTGGATCGCGCCGGCACCGAGCACCACCGTGGAGACGAACGGATACGGCGCGAGCGTACGCCCCGACTCCTCGAGCACGACCCCGAGCTCGGCGAGACCGAGGCCCGAGCCGCCGTGGGCCTCGGCGATGGGAATGCCGGCCCAGCCGAGCTCGGCCATCTCCTTCCACAGCTTCTTCGAGAAGCCCGTCGCATCTCCGGCGTCGCGCAGCGCGCGCAGGTGGGTGACGGGGGCGTGTTCCTTCAGGAACTCGGCTGCGGTGTCCTTGATGAGGGCCTGCTCTTCGCTCAGCACCAGACTCATGGCGTCTCCAGTCGGTCGGGTCGTTGGGTTCGGGATCGCTCGCGGCCGAAACGCGCGGTGCTCAGTCCGGCAGTCCCAGCACGCGCTTGGCAATGACGTTGAGCTGCACCTCGGACGTGCCGCCCTCAATCGAGTTGCCCTTGCTGCGCAGCCAGCCGCGGGTCTCCATGATGTCGCTCGGCGAGAAGGCTTCGCCCTCCCAGCCGAGGCCATCGCTTCCGCGAACCGACATCAGGATCTCGGCCCGCCGCTTGTTCATCTCGCTGGCGTATAGCTTGAACATGGACGTGGCCGCACCGGCGCCCTGCCCCGAGCGGGCCTCCTCGCCGCTGCGGCGCAGCGTGAGCCCGAAGCACATCGAGTCGAGCTCCCACTGGGCGATGCGATCCCGCAGGGCGGCGTCACCGAGCTGGCCGTCCGCGTCGCCCAGATGCGCGCGTGCGCTCTCGGCCAGGGCGCTCCTGGGGTCGGTCGGGGCCGCCTGCTTGGCACGCGCCCGCCGAGGCGCGCCGTCCACGGGTCCCGAGAGCATCTGCCGCTCGTGCTGGAGCAGGCGCTTGGCGATGGTCCAGCCGCCGTTCAGCGGCCCGACGAGGTTGCGCTTCTCGGCCCGGACGTCCTCGAAGAACACCTGGCAGAATTCCGACGCACCGCTGATCAGCTGGATCGGCGAGATCGTGACGCCGGGCTGGCGCAGGTCGAACAGGATGAAGCTGATGCCGTCGTGCTTCGGCGCTTCGAAGTCGGTGCGGGTGAGGCAGAACATCCAGTCGGCGTGGTTCGCGCCGGTTGTCCAGATCTTCGAGCCGTTGATCACCCAGTGATCGCCCTCGAGCACCGCGCGCGTCTGCAGGCTCGCCAGGTCGGAGCCGGAACCGGGCTCGCTGTAGCCCTGACACCAGTTGATCTCGCCGCTCGTGATCTTGGGAAGGTGTTCCTTCTTCTGGTCCTCGTTGCCGAACTCGAGCAGCACCGGCCCGAGCATGGACGTGCCGAAGAAGCTCACCACCGGGGCGTAGGCTGCGACCTGCGCCACCTCTTCGGCGAGCACACGCGTCTCGGCCTTGGAGAGCCCTCCGCCGCCGTACTCCTTGGGCCAGGTGGGCGTCGTGTAGCCGCGCGCGGCGTAGGCATCGAGCCAGGCCTGTCGGTCGGCCTCGGTCGCGGCGCTGGGGTCGGCGCCCTTGCGCAGCGGCGCGGGGCACTGGGCTTCGAGATAGCTGCGCAGATCGTCGCGGAACGCCTGCGAGACCTCTTCGCTGGCCATGGCTTCCTCCTCGGCTTCGGGGGCCGGGAGGCTCGCAGATCACCCCAACCCCCACCACCGGGGAAAACGCCGAGTGAGGGGGGACGGGAGAGGAGGCCGGGGGCGCTACTCGCCGGTGAGCAGGCGGTCCAGCCGGTTCTCGCTGTCGCGGTGGGCCTCGGCGACCGAGCCCCCGGCGCGATGGCCGAGCGGCGCGTCCTGGGCGATTTCGGTCTCGTCCATGCCGAACAGCGGCGCCAGACGCCCACCGAACGCACCCGCGCGACCCTCGGTGAACAACTCGACGCCGACCCAGATGCCGGCGACCATCATCAGGATTGCGAAGACCTTGGCCATGACGTGCACCTCCCCAGGGGTCCCCATCGGAGGCACGGTGCCGGGGCGTGAGCCCGTCCCCGCGGGCTCGGGTCCAGGCCTGGGCTAGCCGTCCACGACGGCGGGGTCGCCGATGTGCCGGGCAACCAGCGCGTGGAACGCCACGCGGCCGGCGCCGTACCGCACCAGGTCCTTCTGGGCGAAACGCGCCGCCTCGGGGGAGATCGGGCGAGCGTGGCGCGCCTTCATGTGGGCCTCGGCCACGCGCTCCATGTGTACGAAGCTGCCGACCGACTCGTCCACGCGGCCCCCCACGGTGAGCAGCCCGTGGTTGCGCAGGATGATCGCGCGGTGGGGGCCGAGCGCGTCGGCGATGCGCTGGCCGGCCGCCACACTCTGGACCTGCACCTCCTCGTCGTCGAACAGCGCATGGTCCTCGAAAAAGATGCACGATTCCTGGGTGATCGGCTCGATCGCACGCGCCTCGGCCGCGAAGGGCGTCCCCCAACCCGTGTGCACGTGCGTGGCCGACACCGCGTCGGGCCGTGTCATCAGGATCGGGTGGTGGATGTAGTACCCGGCCCGGTTGATCACGCCTTCGCCTTCGGCGAGTTCCCCGTCCGGATCGACGAGCACGAGGTCGCGAACGCGCGCCTCGTGATACGAGACGCCGTAGCGCAGCATCCAGAAGCAGTCGGTGCGCTCGGGGTCGCGTGCGCTGATGTGACCGTCGCCCAGGTCGCCCCAGCGCTGGGCCGCGAGCAGGCGGTAGCCGAGCGCCACCGCGCGCTTGCGCTCCAGGCGAACCTCTTCGGGGGGGCGTTCTCGAGAAGACTCCATGGATGCACCTCGGCCGGAATCCTAGAACAGGCGCAGGCCGAACCGTCGGGCCCGCCGTCGGACGGCGGGCGTCCGGGGGCGGCCCGCTATCCTCGACCGGACCCACCGCAACGTGCGAGGAAGACGCCATGACCGCCGGCCCCACCCAGTTCACCGCCATGCGCGATGCCACCCGGGAGGACTACCAGCAGATCGGCAAGCACAGCCTGGAGTTCTTCCGCGGGCTCCCAGACCGCATCCTCACCCACCTGAGGCTGCTCGAGGGCGACACCGGGGGCTACGCCGTCGACCGGCTCACCCACAGCCTGCAGACCGCCACGCGCGCCCAGCGCGACGGGCAGGACGACGAGTACGTGGTCTGTGCCCTGCTGCACGACATCGGCGACACGCTGGCCTCGACCAACCATGCGGACCTGGCCGCCACCATCCTCGAGCCGTTCGTGAGCGAGAAGAACCTGTGGATCGTCAAGCAGCACGCGATCTTCCAGGGCTACTACTTCTTCCACCACCTGGGGCTCGATCGCGACATGCGCGACCGCTTCAAGGACCACGAGTGGTTCCGCGACTGCGCCGCATTCTGCGAGAAGTACGACCAGAACAGCTTCGATCCCGAGTACGACACCCTGCCGCTCGAAGCCTTCGAGCCGGCCGTTCGCAAGGTCTTCGCGGCGCCGCGCAAGTCGATCTACGTGCCGCGCGACGCGGACTGACCGATGCCTGGCGAGGCCTCCTGACCCGGAGCGCCGCCCGAAGCCGGGCTCAGCTGCGCTTGCGAAAGGGCTTGAAGTCCGGCTTGCGCTTCTGCACGAACGCGGTGACCGCCTCGATGTTCTCGGGCGAGCCGGCGAGCTTCATCATCCACGCGTCCTCGACGCTGCGCGCCGCACGGATCGCCTCTTCGTGAGGGGCCATCATGCACTGCTTGATGGCGCGCAGCGACGACACGGGCCATTGCGCGATCTCGCGCGCCTTGGCCAGGGCCGCGGGGAGTACCTCGTCGTCGGGCAGTACGCGGGCCACCATGCCGAGCGAGAGCGCGCGGTCGGCGTCGATCCACTCGGAGGTGAACATCAGCTCGTTCGCACGCTGTCGGCCGATGGCCGTGGGCAGCGTGTAGCTGCTGGCGATCTCGGGCACGAGTCCGAGACTCGCGAAGGGGAGCCGCATGCGCAGGCTCTCGCCGGCGTAAGCCACGTCCGACGCGACGGCGAGGGTGCAGCCGCCGCCCACGGCAACGCCCAGGACGGCCGCGATCAGCGGCTTGTCGAAGGCGAAGACCGCATCGACGCACGCGAAGAACGCGCTGGGCTTGCCGTCGGCGCGCGGCTCGCGCGGCGCACCCGAGAATGAGCTCAGGTCGGCGCCGGAGGAGAAGTTGCCCCCTTCGCCCGTGAGCACCACCACGGCCACCGCCGGGTCCTCACGCGCCTCGTCGAGCGCCGTGGCCAGCGCGTCCCACTGCGCTTCGTCGAAGGCGTTCTTCCTGGCTGGGCGGTCCAGGGTGACGAGCAGCACGCCCTCGTCGTCGAGCTGGGTCCGGACGGTCATTCCAAGGGTTCCTCCGACGTAGCCAAGGGTTCCTCCGACGAGGCCGGGGGCCTCTCGGACGCGGCACCTCGAACCGGCAGGGTAGCCGGCGCCTCGGCTACGATCCCGGCGTGAAGATCGTCCTCTCCGTGGTCCTCGGCCTCGCGCTGTTGGTGGGGGGCTACGCCGCCTTCACGGTCTGGGTGCGAAATCCGCAGGTCACCGCCGAGCTGCGCGCCGAGCCCGACGGCGAGACCGCCAAGCGGGTCATGCTCCTCACGCTGCCTTCGGGCCGCACGCTGCCGGTCAACTACCTGCTCGAAGACGGTTTCGTCTATGCCGGCGCGGACGGAACATGGTGGAAGGAGATGCGCGGCGAGGGCGCAGCGGTCACCGTCTTCGTCCGCGGCCAGACGCTCCAGGGCCACGGCCGCGCCATCGAAGACGACGCGGATCGCCGCACGGACGTGTTCTCGCGCCTGAGGCCGAACGCCGTCGAGTGGGCTGGAACCCTGGTGGCGATCGAGCTGGCCGAGCCCGGCGCCGTCGCGCCCTAGGGATCGGCCCGTCGCTCCACCCCCGTGTAGGGAACGCCTCTCGCGACCGGCGTGTGCGGGTACTCCTCGATCTGCTGCCGATGCCGGCCGACGATGTGATCGAACTGCGCCCAGGTCCACAGGAACTCGGCCATCAGCGGGTTCTCTTCACGAGGGTCCTTGTAGAGATCGAAGAACTCGGCCCCCGCCAAGGCGCCCGTGGAGAGTGCGAAGTGGCGCTTGAACTGCTGCTTGACCAGGGAGCCCAGCGCCGGGCCCTTGTACGTGAACACGTAGTCGCGACGTCCGTGCTTGTCACCCTTCACGAGCAATGCCGTCTGGTCGATGCCGTCGATGACGCGATCGGTCGGGATCTGGTCGTACCGCCCCGCGATCCTCGCGAACGTGTTGAACAGGTCCGACACGTGAACGATGTCACCGACGACCGTTCCAGGCTCGATCACGGCAGGCCACTTGACGAATGCGGGGACGCGGATGCCACCCTCGGTGACGTCGTTCTTGCCGCCGCGGAAGAACCCGTTCTGGCCCGTCTCCGGCCAGATCGGGACCATCGGCCCGTTGTCCGCCATGGCGACGACGATGGTGTTCTCCGCGATGCCGAGCTCCTCGAGCAGCGCGAAGAGTTCGCCGATCTTGGCGTCCATGCGCTTGATGCTCTCGGCCGACGCGGTGGCATGCTGCGTGGTCCACGGGCGCATGGCGCTCTCGTCGGCGACCTCGTAGAGGTTCGGCCACCACTGAAGCATGAAGGGCTTCGTGCTGCCGGCGTGCTTGCGCACGAACTGCTTCGTGCGTTCCCACATCCGAGCGTTCGCCTGCTGGTACTCCTCGAACGTCGTGGGCGTCGAGAACTCCTTGGCCGGCGCCTCGCCCTCGAATCCCTCGACCGTCCACATCCAGTCGAGGGGACGGAACGAGTCGTCGAAGAAGTACTTCTTGTCGTAGCCGTCCGGGGAATAGGCAATCGAGTAGCCCTGGTTCTCCGCATCGCCGTTGAAGCCCTGGCCGGCGAACTGGTTGTAGAGCGAGAAGATCGCCTCGTCCCATCCCTGGTTGTGGACGTAGCCCTCCTCCTGGTCGCCGAAGTGGGCCTTCTCGAAGAAGCCGGTGTGGTAGGTGTCGTCCACGACCTCGGCAATCGTCACTTCGGAGCCGGGCAGGCCCATCCGATGAATCGGGAAGATCGGGAAGATCATCCCGGAGCGCACCGCGAGGCGGCCGGTTGCCGCGGCCACTCGCGTCGGCGTGCACGAGGGCTCCGTATACATCCGAGTGAGGGACATGCCCTCCTCTGCCATTCGCTGCAGGTTGGGCGCCTCGTACCCCGAAACATCCGTCAGCAGCCTGTGACCCACGGCGCCGTAGCGCATGTCGTCCCAGAGGATGTGGATGATGTTGGGCTTCTTCCCGAATCGCTTCTCCAGCGCGTCGAGCTTGGCCTGGATCTCCTCGTCTTCTTCGGCCCAGCGATCTCCATTGGCCGCCCAGAGCCGCTGAAACTCGGCCTCATGCACCAGGCCACCGGGAACATGCGCCTTCTGCGCGAGGGCGGGTAGGGCAGCGAGTGCTGCGACGATGCAGAGTGCAGTCGAAACGAACCGGAGAAGCACGCTACTCGCTCCTTCGACAACTGAGGGTGTCGGGTGCGGTGCCATGGTGTCTTGATCGGACCGGAGAGTAGTTCTCGACTCCCGATCGTCAACGAAGCGGCGGTGGGGCGGCGAGCGCGTCGCCCACGACGCGGGACGTGCCTAGCCTTCGTCCACACCCTTCGGCGCGCGCTGCTTCATGAAGCCGAACAGGTAGCCCGCCACGCGGCGCATCTGGATCTCCTCGGCGCCCTCCGTGATCCGGTAGCGCCGGTGATGTCGGTAGATGTGTTCGAAGGGCTTGTGACGTGAGTAGCCGAGGCCGCCGTGCACCTGCATGGCGCGGTCGGCCGCCTCGCAGCAGAGGCGATTCGACCAGTAGTTGCACATCGAGACCTTGTCCGAGACCGAGAAGGCGCCGTAGCGGTCCATCATCCACGCCGTCTTGTGGATCAGTGCGCGAAGCATCTCGCACTGCGTCTGCAGCTCGACGATGGGGAACTGAATGCCCTGATTCGTAGCCAGGGGCTTGCCGAAGGGCTTGCGCTCCTGGGCGTAGGCGATGGACTCGTCCAGGCAGAACTGCGCGGCCCCCAGGCTCGAGGCCGCCTGGCGGATGCGATTCTCGTTGAAGAAGTGCTGCACCACGGCGAGCCCCCGGCCCTCGCCTCCGAAGATGGCGTCGTCGCCGACGCGCACGTCGCGAAGCGAGACGCGCCCGTGATCGGTGGGCATGTTGAACGTCCAGAGCATCTCCTCGACCTGGAAGCCCTCGGAAGCCGTCGGCACCAGGAAGGCGGTGATGCCCCGGGCATCGCCCGCCTTGCCGCTGGTGCGCGCCATGATCATGTCGTACTCGGCCTTGTGGATACCCGTGTTCCAGGTCTTCTCGCCGTTGATCCGCCAGCCCGCGCCGTCGCGCACGGCGGTGGTTTCCATGTGCGTGGCGTCGGAGCCATGAGCGGGTTCGGTGATGCCGAAGGCGAAGCCGCGCCGCCCCTCGGCCATGCCATCCACCCACTCGGCCTTCTGGGATTCGGTGCCGTACTCGAGCATCAGCAGCAGGCCCACGTTGTTGCCGACGATGGAGTGCTCGTTCTGCAGGTCGTTGTGCAGGCCCAGGCCCTTGCGCGCCAGGTGCTCGCGGATCACGGCCATGTCGAGGTTGGTGCCCTCCCGGCCGCCATACTCCTTGGGGAACGGGTATCGGTAGTGCCCGGCTGCGTCGGCTCGCCGCTTCGCCTCGTAGAGCAACCCCTCCCAGGCTTCGTTGGGGAGCCCGCCGCGGTCCCAGTCGGTGCGCGCATCCTCGCGACGGTGATCGAAGAACCGCACGTTGTCGTCCTGCTGCTCGAGCGGCACGATCTCGCGCGCGATGAAGTCGTCGAGTTCGTCGAGGTAGTCGGCGAGTTTCTGGGGGATCTCGAAGTCCAAGGGGCATCCTCCGTGCGGGGCGTCGCGAGCATGACGGCGCCGTCCTAGCATCGCACCGGCGGCAGCGTAGCCCGTCCCCGGCTGGCCCCGTCGCGGGAGGAACCGTGCGCATTCTCGGACGCCTCGCGAGCACCCTCGGCTGGACCGTGCTCGTCGCGCTGGTGCTCGGAGCCACGGGCCTGGCCCTGCGCTGGGCCTGGGTCTCCGTCGCACCCACGGCACCGGACGCCCCCCACCTGGAGCAGAAGCGGCGCTATCTCTCCGAGCTCCCGGCGGTGGATCCGAAGCGCGCACCCAACGTGGTGGTCGTGCTCTTCGACGACCTCGGCTACGGCGACCTCTCGATGCACGGCAACCGGCTGATCGAGACCCCGCGCATCGACCGCGCGGCTGCCGAGGGGCTGCGCATGGACCACTTCCATTCGGCCTCGCCCGTCTGTACGCCCTCGCGCGCAGCTTTGCTGACGGGCCGGTACCCACCTCGAACCCGCACGGACCGCCACGTGTTCTTCCCCGACGCCTCACCCGTGGGCCGGGCGCGTCGCGTCCTCGGCTGGGCCAACGAGCTGCCCGCCGACGAGATCACCCTGGCCGAGGTGCTGGGCTCTGCGGGCTATGCCACCGGCATGGTGGGCAAGTGGCACCTCGGCGACCGCGCGGGCTTCCGGCCACGCGACTTCGGGTTCGACAGCTGGTTCGGCGTGCTGTTCAGCAACGACATGGTGCCGCTCGACCTGTACCGGGACGACGAGGTGATCGAAGCCGACGGGCGTGCGCCCGGCCGCTTCGGCCAGGGCGAGCGCGACGAGCAGGCGCCGCTCGGGCCGGGGGGCATCGACCAGACCCGCCTCACCGAGCGCTACACCGAAGAGGCGATCGCGTTCATCGAGGCGAACCGCGAGCGCCCCTTCTTCCTGTACCTGGCACACACGTTCCCTCACGTGCCGCACTACCCCTCGTCCGAGCAGGCGGGCCGCTCGCGCGGCGGGCGCTACGGCGACGTGGTGGCGGACCTCGACCGCAGCACTGGGGCGGTGCTCGACACGCTGGCGCGACTGGGTCTGGCCGAGCGCACCGCCATATTCATCACCAGCGACAACGGGGCCGACTACGGGGGCAGCCCGGGGGCCCTGCGCGGTCGCAAGGGCGAGATCCTCGACGGCGGGCAGCGCGTCCCGATGATCCTTCACTGGCCGGGCCGCGTGGCAGCGGGACGGACGAGCGAACAGCCCGCCATGAACGTCGACCTGTTTCCGACGGTGCTTGCGTGGGCGGGGCTTCCGCTTCCCGGCGACCGCGTGATCGACGGCGTGGATCTCTCGCCCGTGCTGCTCGAGGGCGGCGCCCTGCCCGACCGCGCCCTCTACTACTACCCGGTGCTCGACACGCTGCCCGGCGCGGTTCGCGTCGGCGCGTTCAAGTACCTGGCGCAGACGGGAGACGTCGGCCGCGACCGGGCCCATCTGACCCGCACAGATCTCGACAACGAGGCGCACGATCTCGGGATGCTCCACCCGGAGGTCGCCGGCCGCCTCGCCGCCCGGCTCGACGAGATGCGCGACCGGGTGGCAGACAACCCGCGCGGTTGGCGGTAGGTGGTAGGCGGCCCTAGGCGCGCAGACCCTCGAGGAAGGGGCGCACCGCGGCCACGCCCTGCTCGTCCATCACGCGAATCGTCTGCGTGCCCACCACGGCGAGGTCTGCGCGACCGCGCAGGAAGTCGACGTCGGCCTTGTCCTGCACGCCGAAGCCCAGGGCCAGCGGCAGGTCGGTCGCCGCACGACAGCGCGCGAGGTAGCCATCGAGCTCTTCGCCGAAGCGCGTCTCGGCACCGGTCACGCCCTTGCGAGCCACGCAGTAGACGAGGCCGCCGGCCACCTTCGCGATCTCGGCCATGCGGGCGTCGGGAGTGCGCGGCGAGTAGATGAAGACCGGCGCGAGATCGTGCTCGGCCATGGCCGACAAGTAGCCCTCGGCCTCTTCCGGCGGCAGGTCCGGCACGATGGCACCGGCGATCCCCGCGGCCGCCATCTCGGCGGCGAAGCGTTCGACGCCGTACTTGAAGAGGATGTTGTAGTAGCTCATCAGCAGGAAGGGGATGTCGAAACGCTTGGCCACTTCGCCGCCGAACTCCAGGCAGCGCGCCACCGTCGAGCCTGCGGCCAATGCGCGCTGGTTGGCATGGAGGATCACCGGGCCGTCGGCGATGGGCTCCGAGAACGGGACCTGGAGCTCCATCACGTCGACGCCAGCCTCGACCATGCCCTCGACCAGACGCATCGAGTCGTCGAACGACGGGTAGCCCACCACGATGTGGGTCATCAGCAGGATCTCGCGCTCGCGCTGCCGCGCGCGCAGGTGGTCGGCGAGTGCAGCCCCGCCGTGGCGCTCGGGTTCATTCGGCATCGGCTTCGTACTCCTCCGCCTTGTCGCGGATGAACTGCTTCCAACTGGGGTCGTCGAAGGCATCGGCGATCGTGAAGATGTCCTTGTCGCCTCGGCCGGACTGGTTGATCACGATGACGTCGTCCCGCGACAGGTCCGGCGCCTCGCGAAACGCCTGGACGAAGGCGTGGGCCGACTCGAGCGCGGGGATGAGTCCCTCCTTGCGCACGGTGAGCGCCAACGCGTCCACCACCTCTTTGTCGGTCGCAGCGGCGAAGCGCACGCGGCCGGTCTCTCGCAGGTTCGCGAGGATCGGCGAGACACCCACGTAGTCGAGGCCCGCGGCCACGCTGTGGGTCTCGCGCATCTGGCCGTCGTCGTCCTGCAGGAAGAAGGTCTTGTACCCCTGGGCCACGCCCACCGTCGCGTCGTCGGTCGCGAGGCGCGCGGCGTGCTCGCCACTCGCGAGCCCACGCCCCCCGGCCTCGACGCCCACCAGTTCGACGTCGTCGTCGAGAAACCCCTGGAAGATGCCCATGGCGTTCGAGCCGCCGCCCACACAGGCGTAGACCCGCTTGGGCAGGGCGCCCGCCTGCTCGAGCACCTGCCGCCGGGCCTCCTGGCCCACCACGCTCTGGAACCAGGACACCATCTCGGGGAACGGATGCGGGCCACATGCGGTGCCGAGCACGTAGTGGGTGTCGTCCATGTTGGAGACCCAGTCGCGAAAGGCCTCGTTGATGGCGTCCTTCAGGATGCGGGTGCCCTCGGTCACCGCCACCACCTCGGCACCGAGCCGCTCCATCCAGAAGACGTTGGGCCGCTGGCGAGCCACGTCGATCTCGCCCATGTAGACGGTGCACGAGAAGCCGAAGCGCGCGGCCATGGTGGCGGCCGCCACGCCGTGCTGCCCGGCCCCGGTCTCGGCGATCACCCGGTGCTTGCCCATGCGCTTCATCAGCAGGCCCTGACCCATCACGTTGTTGGCCTTGTGGGCGCCCGTGTGGTTCAGGTCCTCCCGCTTGATGTAGATGCGCGCGCCCCCGAAGTGCTCGGTCAGGTTCTCGGCATAGGTGAGCGGCGTGGGCCGGCACGAGTAGTTCTGCATGAGCTGCTCGTAGCTGCGCCAGAAGTCCGGATCGGCCTTGGCGTCGTCGAACGCCGCTACCAGCTCGTCGAAGGTCGCGACGAGGATCTCGGGAATGTAGGAGCCGCCGAACGGGCCGTAGTAACCGCGCTCATGCATGAGAGGCCTCCGGGCCGGGGTCGCCGTCCTGGTAGAGGGTTTGCGCAAACACGAGCTGGTCGGTGCGACACCGAAGCTCGGCAAAGACCGCATCGGGCGCCTGGCGGAAGTGCACGCTTCGCTTGACCAGCAGGATCGGCGTCGCGGGCGCGATCTCGAGCAATGCCGCGTGGTCGGCCTGGGCCTCGGTCACGCGGAAGTTCTGGTCGGCCCGTTCGGCGCTCAGATGGTAGTGGTCGTGGGCCAGCTGAGAGAGCGAGCGACCGGCGAGCGAGAGCCGGTCGAGCCCTTCGAAGCGCTCGGCGTCGAACCACAGGTGCTCGAGCAGGACGGGCTTGCCCCGCGCCCGCGACAGCCGGACCAGCGCCCAGGCGTCGCGACCCGCGAGCGGGTGCTCCGGATCGTCGGGCACCCGCAGTCGCCGCGCGCGCTGCACGATCGCCGTGCGCACCGGCACGCCGGATCGCTCGAACGACGCGAGCGTGCCCGCGAGCGAGAAGAGGTCCACGCGCTCGGGCGGCTCCACCACGTAGGTTCCGGAGCCGCGCCGCCGCTCGAGCAGGCGCTCGCGCACCAGCACGTCCGTGGCCTGGCGCACCGTGGGGCGCCCGATTCCGTAGGCCCGCGCCAGCTCGGGCTCGGAGGGAATGCGAGCGCCGGTGGGGTACTCGCCCTCACGGATTCGGCTGCGGAGCAGGCCGGCGAGCTGGTGGTAGAGCGGCAGCGGGGACTGGGCGTTGAGCGCCATGACCCAAGACTCGCCGGCCGAGGCCAAGTTGTCAAGACAACCTGTCAGAAGGCGACGAGGGGACCGAGACGCCCCCAAGCCCCGGGGCGATCGGGTCCTGAGCGGGATAGGCTCCGCCGCCCATGCCCAGCGAGCCCCTGTTCAAGATCGCGACCCGGGAGCAGTGGGCGCGCACACGCGAGACGGGCGTCTTTCCCGGCGCGCCGGTCGACCACGCCGACGGCTATGTGCACCTGTCCACCGCCGGGCAGGTCCGCGAGACCGCGGCCCGGCACTTTGCGGGGCAGATGGATCTCGTCCTCCTGTGGGTCGCGCCCGACCGCCTCGACGAGGCCATTCGCTTCGAGCCCTCGCGTGGGGGCGATCTCTTCCCCCACCTCTACGGAGAGCTACCGCTCGCAGCGATCGAGCGTGCCGACCCGCTGTCGGTGGACTTCTCGGGCGTCCACGTCTGGCCCGACGACCTGCCCGGCGCCGGCGAAGCGACCTAGATCTCGCCGCGGCTCTTGCGCGAGCTCGCACCGGGCCCGAGTCGCGCGCGAAGCGACGCCTCGAGCGCGGCGATCCCCGGCCCGGCATGCGCCTGCCGAAGCGCTTCGAGGGTCGGATACCCGGCCCGCCCCTCGGCATCCCACTCGTCCGCGAAGGCGCCGGATGTGATGTGCTCGACCAGCTCCTTCATCACCGGGTCGAGGTCGAGCGCGTCGTAGCGGCCCCGACGCGACAGCTGCCCGTACTGGCTGGCCGGGGAGTGGTAGCCGAGCTGCCCGGTGAAGCCCTCCTTGCGCAGCAGGCCGTAGGTGCGCTCGACCTCGCCCGACAGATACAGCTCGGTCATGATCGCCTCGAGCGGGATTCCCTCGCCGAGCATCGCGCGCACGAAGGCCGCGTTCACGTGGGTGAGCGCAGGAGAGAGCACCTGCTCGACCGCGAGGTCGAGCACGGCCTCCTGCTTGGGCGTGAGCGCGAGCGCGCCCTGGGTGAGTCCGCCGATGGCACGGGCCACCGCGAGCGTGCGGGCCAGCCCCTGTCCGGTGCTGTCGCGTTGGACGCCGACGGCCGTGATGAAGCCCACGCCCTCTTCGTAGCAGCGGCGCACTTCGGGCCCGAGCATTCGCGGCGCGATCATTCCGAGGTCGCCGGGCGGCGCGAAGCGGTCGAAGGCAAGGGCGTAGCCGCTGGCCACCACCGTGAGCTGGTCTTCCGTGCGCGTGAGCGGAAGCGACGGAATCACGTCGTCGGGCACCAGCACGCACACCACGTCCGCTCGGCTGGCGTCGCCGAGGTCGCCCGTCTCGAATCCGTCCTCGCGCGCCTGCTCCGCGGAGGCATCCGCGCGCACGCACACCCGCGGCGCCAGGCCGGCGTCCCGCAGGTTGAGCGCCCAGGAGCGACCCTGGTTGCCGTACCCCACCACGGCGAGGGTGCGATCGTCAAGCAGGGACGGATCGGCGTCCTGCTCGTAGTAGAGGTCGGTCATCGCGTCTCCCAGCACCCGCTGCTGTGCGCCTCGAGGGTCGCGCCGAGCGGGTCGCGACCAAGCTACCGCAGGCGGAGCGCCTGGGAGGACCGGTCGCGGGGCGCGCGGTCGCGAACCTCGAGGGGCCGTCGCGCCGAGCGCGCACCCCGCCTAGGATGGGCGCCGTGCGCAAGCTGGCCCTTCGTATCGCACTCGTGCTGATCGTGGCCGAGGTCGTGTGGTTGATCGCCGCCAACCTCGCCCTCCGGACCGACCTCGTCGAACGCTTCGTGAACCGCGACCCCGAGAAGCTGCTCGTGAAGTGGGACGGCGGGACGTCGTGGTACCCGGTTCGCATCGACGTCGAAGGTCTGGCCGTCCTGCTCCGGACCTCGGGTGTGCGGATCGGGATCCAGGCCGAAGACGTGGGCGCGTCCCTGCGATTGCTGCCGCTGCTCCGGGGCCGCGCGGCCTTCGACCGCATCCGTGTGGAGGGGCTCGACGTCGCCATCCGACGCCTGCCCGAGACCGCTGGCGAGCCGGACGCACCGACGCCAGACGCCGAGGCCCCCGAACCCGACGGGGAAGCACCCGAGCCCACCAAGGTCGCAGGGGCCAAGCCGCCGTCGCCGCTCTCGGGCTTTCGGATCGACCTCGAAGACGTGGTGGTCCGCGGCGTGGAGAAGATCTCGTTCGACGACATGGTGGTGCGCGGCGGCGAGCCCGTGCTCGAGACTTCGCTGTCGGTCGAGATCGACGGAGAGCTGCAGCTGCGCGATGCCGACTTCGACTGGACGGGCGCGGGCATCACGGTGGGAGAGCGCAATCTCGCCGACGCCATCGCGGTCGGGTTTCGCGGCCGCACGGCGCCGATCGATCCCCGCCGCGATCGGGGCCGCGCACTGCTCGGACGCATCGAGGCGTTCGTGGATGTCGAGGGCCACGTCGAGAGCCTGCGCCCCCTTGCACTGCTCCTGCCCGACATCGCCTGGATCGAAGAACTCGACGGTCGGGGCGACGTGGCCGTCCACGTCGGCTTCCAGGAGGGCATGCTCACGCCCGGCTCCACCGTCGCGGTCGACGCGTCCGGGCTGGCGCTGGGGTTCCTCGGGTTCCGGGCCGACGGCGCGGGCAGCGTGGAGGCCGAGGTCAAGGAGACGGCCGGCACCACGACGGCGCGCGTCGAGGTCGCTTTCAGCGAGTTCCAGCTCGCCCGCCAGGGCGAGGCCACGGTCCTCGCGCGGGGCGAGGGGCTGCGGCTCGAGACGCGCAGCGAAGACCTGTCCCAGGTGGAAGCCCTGGGCAGCTACTCGGCCGAGCTGGAGATCCCGCAGTCGGAGGTCCCCGACGTCTCGGTCTTCGCCGATCGCCTGCCCGAAGGGCTCGGCGTGGAGGTACATGGCGGCCGCGCATCACTGTCCGGCCACCTCGCCGTGGACGGCGGTGACGAAGAGGCCAAGGGCCACGTCACGCTTCGCGGCGAAGGCCTGCGCGGCCGCTTTCGCAACATGGACTTCCAGATCGAGCTGGCCGCCGAGACCCGCGTGTCGGGCCGGGATCTCGACGCCTACCAGGTCGACCTGCGAGGCACCGAGGTGCGGCTGTTCGACGGCATCTTCTCGAGCGGCGAAACCGACGTCGAGGAGGGCTGGTGGATGACCGTCGCCGTGCCCGAGGGCCACGGCAGCCTGCGGCCGCCGATGTCCGTGGAGGCGGAGGTCGAGCTCGGCATGCGCGACACGCGGGCGTTGGTTGCCGTGTTCGCGGAGGTGAAGCGCTGGATCCGGCACTTCGCCGGCATCCTCACCGTGCGGGACGTGGCGGGGACGGCGAGCGTGTCGCTGGCCGACGAGCACCTGTCGGTGCGCGGCCTCTCGCTGGTGGGCGACAAGCTCGACGTCATGGCCGAACTCGAGCTCGAGAAGGCCGAGAGCGCCGGGATCTTCCACGCCGAGTTCGGCGTGGTGAGTGCGGGCGCCGAGCGCATCGGCGACGAGACCGAGTTCAAGCTCTTGAACAGCCGTGACTGGTACGAGGGGCGGCGCGCCGAGCGCTGGCAGGGCGCGGGGCGTCAGGAGGCCCTCGCCACCCCGGAGTAGGCAGCCGCCGCGTCCTCCCGGGCCCGGGCCGTGATAGGCTGGGCGGGCTCTGGAGGTCGACGTTGCGCACCCCCCTGCTGCTCGCTCCCTGGTGGATCCTGCTCCTGGCCCAGACGGCTTCCCTGCTGGGAGCCCACGGCGCCCGGGCCGACGTGCCCTGGCCCACCTGCGCGGACCAGTCCTGCGAAGACCCGGCCGACTTCGGCGCCTACCTGTTCGCGCCGCCGGGCGTCCTTCCGGACGACTTCGACCCGGCCGCCCGCTCGAGTTGGAAGTACGTGGCCGGCAGTGGCATGGACGTGCCGGGCGCATGGCGCATCACCACCGGACGGCCGGACGTGGTGGTAGCCGTACTCGACAGCGGCATCCGCTGGAACGCGCGCAGCGTGGCGAACAAGGTCGCCCTGAACACGGCGGAGCTACCGGTACCCGACGGCTGCGCCAGCCACGATTGCAACGGCGACGGCTTCGTCTCGATCGCCGACTTCGAGGGCACCCCGGACGGCAACGGCAACGGCCTGCTCGACGGCCAGGACCTGATCCTCGCGTTCTCCGACGGCGTGGACGACGACGGCAACGGCTACGTCGACGACATCTGCGGCTGGGACTTCGCCGACGACGACAACGACCCGGACGACGTCGTCGACTACGGCCACGGCACGGGCGAGGCCGAGGACAGCACGGGGGAGGCCAACGACGGCTCGGGCCTGCCCGGCGTGGCGCCCAGCGCACTCTTCTTGCCGATTCGCGTGGGCGACAGCTTCGTCGCAGCCGGCAGCGACTTCGCGCAGGGCGTGGTGTACGCCGTGGACGCCGGTGCCGACGTCGTGCAAGAAGCCCTGGGCACGCTGCATGCCTCGCCCAGCAGCCAGGCGGCCATCGACTACGCCTACCGTCGCGGTGTCCCGGTGATGGCCAGCGCGGCCGACGAACAGAGCCGCCACCACAACCTGCCTGCCGCCCTCGACCATACGATCTGGCTGAACTCGATCGTGCACGGTGACGGCACGCTCGTCGAGCAGGAAGAGGTGTACGACCTGCTGAACGGTTGCACCAACCACGGCGGGCACGCGTGGGTCGCGGTGCCCTCCAACTCGTGCAGCTCCGAGGCCACCGGTCGCGGCGCCGGACTCGCCGCCCTGCTCGTCTCGCACGGGCGCAACCTCGTGGATGCCGGGCTGCTCTCCCCCTACCCCGGTCTCGACGCGCCGTTCTCGGCCGAAGAAGTCCGCCAGCTCTTCCGGCGCTCTGCCGTCGACGTGGACCACGCCGGTGCCCTGGACGACCTCACCATCGATCCGCTGATCAACGCCGTGCTGTCGGCGCCAGCGCTCGGGCTCGCTCTCACGTCGAAGCGATTTCCCACCCAGGCGGGCTGGGACGAGTTCACGGGCTTCGGTCGTGCCGACGGCCCGCGTCTGCTCGACGTGACGGCCGAAACGATTCCGCCCGAGGCCGATCTGGCCAGCTCACTCGCGTGGTTCGACACGCTCGACCCCGCCGCGGGACCGGTTGCGGTGCGCGGTTCGGCGGCGGCGGTTCGCGCGCCGGGCCCGTTCTCGTGGGCGCTCGAGGTCGGCTGCGGCGTGCAGCCCAGCACCTACGCCGCGCTCGACGACGGCGTCTCGGCGGCGCCGCTGGTCGATGCAGTGCTCGGCCAGCTCGACCCGGCGGGCGTAGCCGCCGATTGCGGCTTCGACCCCGCCACGCCGAGCAACGACCCCGACGCCTTCACCATCACCCTGCGGCTTCGCGTGGTCGACGCCCTGGGCAACGAAGGCATCGACCGGCGCACCCTCGCGATCCACGGCGATGCCGACCTGCGCTACCGGCTGGCCCTCGGGTCGTCGGCCGAAAGCTCGCCGGTGCTCGCCGACGTGAACCGCGACGGTGTGCTCGACGTGGTGGCCGCCACCAGCGACGGACGCGTGCACGTGCTCGAAGGCGCAACCGGCGAGAGCCTGCCGGGGTTTCCGGCGCGCACCGACCCGATCGCCGTGCATCCGTCACCCGGTTACGCGAGCGGCGAGGTCCCCGTACCCCACGAAGGACTGATCGGGCCGCTCGCCGCCGACGACCTCGACGGCGACGGACGCGTCGAGATCGTGGCGGCATCGATCGAAGGCGGTGTCTACGTGTTCGACGACCACGGGCGGCGCCGACCCGGCTTTCCCGTGGCGACCGATCCGGCGAATGCCACCACCGCGCGCAAGAACAAGCTGAACGATCCGGATCGTGGCGTCACGGGCGCGCCCACCCTGGTGGATCTCGACGCGCCCGGCATCGACCCGGGTCTCGAGATCGTGGTGGCCGCCTGGGACGGGCACGTCTACGCGTGGAGTCACGACGGCGCGCTGCGGCCAGGCTACCCCGTGCGGATCGCCGACCGAAGCAAGGTCGCGATCGACGCGGACGGGCTGGCGCAGCCGCTGGTCCCGGGCGTACGCGAACGCGGCACGAAGCTCATCGGCTCGCCGGCGGTGGGCGACCTCGACGGCGACGGCCGACCCGAGATCGTGGTGACGAGCAACGAAGAGTACGAGGACGAGCCGGGCAACTTCGCACCCGAGAGTCCGCTGCTGCAGGCGCTGGTGGCACTCGGCGATCAGCTCGGCGAGTCACTCGACTTCGACACGGCGGGCCGCATGCACGCACTTCACCCCGACGGCGAGCTCCATCCCGGAGGCCCGAGCCTCCCGAACTGGCCGCTGGCGGTCCCCGTCCTCACGCCCGGCATCCTGCCGACGGTGGGCACCGGCGTTCCCGGCGCTCCCGCACTGGCACCGGTGGGGCCGGACGGCGCGCTCGCGGCCGCCATCTTCGCGGTGACGGGGCCGATCCTGATGGTGGATGCCGACGCCGAGCCCGTGCTGGGCCGCAGGGCGGGCGCGCCGCGCGGTCTCGCAGCCGACTTCCCGGACGGGTTCCCGTTGGTGCCGGCCACGGCGGGGAGCCCGGATGCCCCGCTGTTCGGAGCGCTCGGATCGGTCGCCTTCGGCGACATCACCGGCGACGGACTGCCCGAACTGGTCGCTCCTACCGCAGGGCTTCGCAAGCTGCTCGACCTGCTGGCACCCGCGCAGCAGCAGTTCTCCGATCACCAGGTCTCCGCCTTCGATCCCGCCACGGGCCAGCTGCTGCCCGCCTTCCCTCGCCCCATGGACGATCTGCAGTTCCTCTCGAGTCCGGCCCTCGCCGACGTAACGGGCGACGGCATCGCAGAGGTCCTGGCGGGAAGCGGCGTCTACCTGCTGCGCGCCTACGGGGCCGATGGCACCACGCCGGCGGGCTTCCCGCGCTTCACCCACGGCTGGGTGCTGGCGTCCCCGACCCCGGGCGACATCGATGGCGACGGGCGCGTCGAAGTGGTGGCGACGACCCGGGAGGGCCACCTCTACGTCTGGGATACGCCGGGGCTCGCGACCGAGGGTTCGATCCCGTGGCAGGGTTTCGGCCGCGACCGCCGCAACACGCAGAACCTGGCTTCCGGCGTCTCGCCGCTCGCCCCCCCTCGCGATGAGCTGGACGGTCTGGTCTGGTCCGTCGAGGCCCTGGGCATCGACCTTGAGGAGCGGTCGGAGGCCGCCTCGGGAGAGGATGCGAAGGCGCTACACAAGATGGCGGTGCGAACCCGCATGGTGGTGCTGCGCATCGAAACCGAAGCCTGGTCGCGGTTCACCAAGAACGCGCGTGGCCTGGCGGCAGGCCTTGCCGAGGCCGGCCAGGACGACCTGCTGCGACGCCTCGCCTCCGCGCTGGGGGACGCCGCGCACGTCCAGGCGGACTGCGACGCGGCGCTGCGGCGTTGCGCCAACGTGCAGGCCTTCGCGCGCCGGGGCGACAAGCGCCTCTCGCGCGACCAGCCGCTGGCGGCCGTCGCACCCTACGCCGAGGCCCTGCGCGCCGCGCTGCGCTGAGCGCAGCCACCCAGGACGACGACGATGGCCGCTCAACCCCCGGACGCGATGCGCTGGGAGGCGGTGCGTCCGGCGTGTCGCTCGAAGAAGGCCTCGATCTCGCCGTAGGCTTCGTTCGCTTCGGGAAGATCGCCCACGAAGGCCTGCCAGACGTGGACCATGCCGGGCCAGGCCTGGATGTCGGCGGGCGAGCCCGCTGCCCGCGCCTTGTTGACCCAGCGCACGGCGTCGTCGAGCAGGACCTCGGCCAGGCTCACCTGCACCAATGTCGGCGGCAGCCCATGGAGCGAACCCAGCAGCGGAGACAGGTCCTCGGCGTTCGGCCGGACGCGTTCCCCAAGAAACACGGCCCAGAGCAGGAGTGGCCTGGGAATACGCACCAACATGCCGACGCCGGGACCCAGCATGACGTCGCGTGCCGCAAGGGTGCGCAGGCTTGGAGCGGAGAAGGTCGAGTCGGTACCGGGTGAGAGCGCCACGGCGGCATCTGCCTGGCGTCCCCCGGTATCGCGCAGCCATGCGATCAGGGAGAGGGTGAGACTGCCGCCTGCCGAGTCGCCCGCCACGAACATCGACTCGGCCGGCGCCGGGCCCTCGGGGCCGTTCTCGGCGAGCCACGCCCAGGCGGCCCGGCAGTCCGCAATGCCCTCGCGACGCCGATGCTCGGGCTTGAGCCGGTAGTCGGCCGCAAGCACCGCGCAGCCGGTGCGTCGTGTGAGCTCGGCCGTGATGGTGCGATGACTGAGGGGGCTCCCGGCTTCGAAGCCACCGCCATGGAGGTAGAGGAGGCGCTTCGCACCCCCGCCTTCTTCGGGCAGCACCCACTCGGCCCTCGGGCCACCGGCCGCAGCGGGCCGGATCTCGACCCCAGCGAGGTCCGCGCGCGTCCCCATCGCGTCGAGCGTGGCACGAAGCCGCTGCACCCGGCCCCGCAGTCGACGCGCGCGACCCGCAGCGGGGCCCGCCATCCCGCGCACCTCTCGGTCGACCTCCTCGGCCTGCGCGCTCGCCGCTTCGCGCATCGGCCTGGGCCGCGGATGCAGGAAGCCGCGCGGGTCGGCCCCTTCGAACAGGGCGTGCGGAAGCCACCAGGCGAGGCCAAGCGCGAGCCCGAGCAGGACGATCCAGACCAATGGCTCCCTCCGGGCGTTTCGCCCCTTCGGCCGCCCTCCGAGGACCGGCCCGATACTCTAGCCCGGTGCGGGCCGGTCCCGATCTACCGCCGGGACCGGCCCTCGGCCGGCCGGGCCGGTAGCGTTGGGGTCGGAACGCCCATGCAACAAACCGACCCCCGCGACCCGCCCCTCCGATTCGCCGTGATCGGCGCGGGCATGGCCGGCATCCTCGCCGCCATCAAGCTCCGCGAGGCCGGCCACGAAGACGTGGTCGTCTACGAGAAGGCCGATCGCCCGGGTGGCACCTGGCGCGAGAACACCTACCCGGGCATCGCCTGCGACGTCCCGTCCCACCTCTACAGCTACTCCTTCGCGCCGAACCCCGACTGGAGCCATCGCTTCTCGCCGGGCGCCGAGATCCAGGCCTACTTCGAGGGCGTGGCCGAGCGCCATGGCATCGACCGCATCACGCGCTTCGGCACCGAGATCGTGCGCTGCCGCTTCGACGAGGGGCGCTGGCAACTCGAAGCCCAGGACGGATCGACCGATACGGTGGACTTCGTGATCGCGGCCACGGGCGTGCTGCACCACCCTGCGGTGCCGCACTTCGAAGGCGAAGCCGACTTCGGTGGTGCCCTCTTCCACAGCGCCCGCTGGGATCACGATGTCGAACTCGAGGGCCGTCGCGTGGGCGTCGTGGGCACGGGCTCTTCGGCGATCCAGATCATTCCGGCCGTCGTCGACCAGGCGGCCGAGGTGACGCTCTTCCAGCGTACGGCCCAGTGGATCACGCCGGTCGAGAACCCCGCCTACGACGAAGCCGAGCGGCGCGCCTTCCGGGAGACACCCGAGGCGATGCAGGCGGTGCGAGACACCGCCTCGCGCGCGTTCGTCGACGGTTTCGCCAACGTCCTGATCGACGCCGAGTCGCCCGTTCTCGCGGCCATCCATCAAACCTGTGAGGCCTACCTCGAGACCGTCGCCGACCCCGAACTGCGCGAGCGGCTGCGCCCCGACTACCGCGCCACGTGCAAGCGACTGGTGTTGTCGCCCAACTTCTACGAAGCGATCCAACGCCCGAACGCGCACCTGGTGACCGAGGACATCGCCCGAGTCGAGCGCGAGGGCGTGCGCACGAAGGACGGGGTGCTTCACCCCCTCGACGTGCTGGTGCTCGCGACGGGCTTCCGGGTGGACCGGTTCGTGCGCCCCATGCAGGTGACCGGACGAGGCGGCGTGGCGCTCGACCGCGTCTGGGAGGACGGCCCGTTCGCCTACCTGGCGATCTCGGTGCCGGACTTTCCGAACTTCTTCCTGCTGAACGGGCCCAACTCACCGGTCGGCAACTTCTCGCTGATCGACGTGGCCGAGATGCAGTTCGGCTACGTCCTGTCGCTGATCGAAGAGGTTCGCGCCGGCCGTTGCCGCAACGTGGGCGTGAGCCACGAGGCCGCCGCGCGCTTCGACGCCGAGAGGCGCGAGGCGGCGGCCAACACCATCTGGGCTTCGGGCTGTCGCAGCTGGTACCTGGACGCCAAGGGGCTGCCGACCGCGTGGCCCTTCACCTTCGACCGCTTTCGAGACGAGATGCGCGCCCCGCGCCTCGAGGACTTCGAGCGGGCCTGATCCCAGACGCAACGCGACGTTCGGCATCCCCGAGGCGCGCCGCGGGCTCTTCCCCCTCGGCGGCTCCAGCGTTCGGCAGCGGCGCCAGATCCCCTACACGCTCGCTGCAAAAATCCTGCTCACCGCACGCGCGGACGCACCGGTTCGCCTATCGTCGCACCATGCCGAACTCCGCACACTCGATCCTTCTCCTCGTACTCGCTCTCGCGGTCGCCGCGCCGGCGGTCGCCGAAGAGAGCGCCCACGGCGGCGAGACCGCTGCCCACGGCGAGAGCCACGGGTGGCATCGCCATCACGTGGGTGTGTTCGTCGGCGGGGCCTACCACGAGAAGCACGAAGAGCACGGCGTCGCGTTGGAGCTCGAGTACGAATACCGGCCGCTACGCCACCTGGGTGGCGGGATCGCCGTCGAACACACCTTCGACATCGAGGGCGACCCGTGGGTGGTGGTGTTCCCGCTGAGCGTGCATCCCATCGGGGGGCTGCGCCTGCTCACGGGCCCCGCGGTCGAGTTCGAGGACGACGAGACGGCCTTCAGCTGGCGCACCGGAATCGGCTACGACTTCCACGTGGGCAGCAACGTCGTGATCACGCCGACCTTCAACGCCGATTGGGTGAGTGGCGGCCACTGGAACTACACCTACGGGGTGACCCTGGGCTACGGCTTCTAGCGCCGGCCGCCGGGAACTGGAAGGGACGCGATGCGCCGCCTGCTCGTGATCCTGCTGGTGCTGCCCGCCGTACTGGGTGTCGCAGGCGTCGCCGCGATCGCCTGGACCGGCTCGAGCCTCGCCCTGCGACCCCCCTGGTACGAGCAGCGCACGCCCGAAGAGGGGCTTCGGCCGATCCACCCGAACGACGACTTCTTCATCTGGGACGGCGGCTACCGGGACCCCGGCACCGACCTCGGCCTCGCCTACGAGAACATCGAGGTGCCGGCCATCGACGGCGCCTCGCTGCGCGGCTGGCTCGTCCCCGGCAGGCCTGGGGCGACCGCAGGAATCGTGGCCGTCCACGGGGGCGGCGGCGACCGGCGCGAGTTCCTGCGCCAGGTGCCCGTGTTTCACGAAGTCGGACTACCGGTGGTGCTGTTCGACTGCCGCGAGCAGGGGGTCAGTGACGGCGAGGGGCGGGGCATCTCGCTTGGCCTGCGCGAGAGCGAGGACGTCTCGGCGATGGTCGCGTGGGCGAAGCGCGAACTCGGCTGGCACCGCGTCGCGGTGATCGGCACGTCGCAGGGCGGCGCCAGCGTGCTGATGGCCGCGGCGGCCGACCCGACGATCGACGTCGTGATCGCCGAGAACGCGTTCACGAGCGTGCGCGACCTGATCGCGAGCGCAGTCCTGCCGGACGGGACGCAGCTCCCGTCCTGGGCGGCCGGGCTCATCGCCACCACGGCGCTCGTGCGGATGGCAGGGCCTGCCGCCCTCTCGCGCCCCTCCCCGCTCGAGGCCGTACCCGCCATCTCACCGCGCCCGCTGCTCTTGATGCACGGCACCGAGGACGCCGTGATCCCGCTGGCCCAGGCGCACCGACTGCACGAGGCAGCGGGTGAGCCCGTCGATCTCTGGGTGCTCGAGGGCGCGCGGCACTCGGCGCTCTTCAACCATGCGCCCGGCCGGTGGACGGAGCGCGTGCGGGGCTTCCTCGATGCGCACCTGCTCGCTGAGAACGCCCCCTAGAGCTGGCTCTCCGGCAGGATCAGGCCGTAGAAGAAGTCGCCCATGCGTTCGCCGAAACCCTTGGCGGGCTGGCGATGGACGGTTCCGGCGGACGACTCCCAGGTCACGTCGTCGTCGTCGTCCAGGAAGACCCGCCAGGTGTTCTCGGGTGCCCGCAGGGTCTCGAACCAGTCGAGCATGCGTTCGGCGAGCACGGGGTCCTCCACCACGAAACCCATCTCCGAGTTGATGTAGACCGCGCGCGGGTCGAGGTTCAGCGACCCCACGAAGACGGTATCGCGATCGATCACGAACGCCTTGGTGTGCAGGACGAGGAAGTCGGAGGCGGCAGGGGGCGTCTCGTAGTCGGTGCGCGCCGCGGCGTCGTGGCGTAGCTCGTAGAGTTCGACCCCAGCCTCGAGCAGCGGGCGCCTGTACTTCTTGTAGCCGCTGTTCGTGACGATCTCGTCGTTCGCCCCGAGCGAGTTGGTGTGGACCAGAACCCGCACGCCGCGCTCGGTGAGCGCGCGCACGTCTTCCACGCCGTCCTTCTGCGGGATGTAGTAGGCCACGCTCACCACCAGCTCCTGCTCTGTGGTCTCGGCCAGGTCGCTCAGCTCGTCGATGATGTAGACCGGCTCGGCCTCGTCGGTCGTCTGCTTCATCGGGCTGTCCCAGACCACGCGCCCGACGCCGCCGCTCGTGGTCTCCGGCAGCGACGCAAGGAGGGCCTGCTGCTCTTCGGTCGCAATCCGGAGGCTGGCCAGATGGGCCGACCGCGCTTCCAGGCTCTCTTCGAGCTCGGCGCGAAGCGTGTCGAGCAGGTCGTCGGGCGGCTCGGCGCCCGGCTTGGCCACGACGCGATACGCCCAGGGGCTGTTCCAGTACACCTCGAACGCCTCGGTCACCTCCGAGGCGATCGGACCGGCCGCGAGCAGATCGAGGTCGACGAAGTTGAGCCGCTCACCGAGCCCGAAGTAGTCGTCCCCGATGTTCCGACCGCCGACGATCGCCATCTGGTCGTCGGCCACCATCAGCTTGTTGTGCATGCGCTGGTTCATGCGCTTGAAGTCGACCAGCAGCTCGACCACGCCCGAGACCGCACCTCCGCGTCGCTTCCACGGGTTGAACAGGCGGACCTCGAAATGCGGGTGGCGGTTCAGCGCGATCAGGTCGGAGTCGTTGGAGTCGAGGCGGAACTCGTCCACGAGCACCCGCACGCGAACGCCGCGGTCGGCCGCTGCCAGCAGGTGGGCCAGGTGGAGGTCGGCGCTCGCGTCCGCGTGCCAGATGAAGGTCTGCACGTCGATCGACCGCACCGCCTGGTCGGCCAGGACCTGACGCCAGTGGAACGCGTCGTCGTTGCGGGCGAGCATCCGGTAGCCCGCCTTGCCTCCGTGCCGGGCGATGACGGCCTCGCTGGCGTCAAACAGCGGCCCGGCCGCCCGATCCGGGAGCGGCGGATCGCTGCCCGCCCCGGGCTCGAGTTGCGTGGTCGTGGCACAGGCCACCGCCAGGGGCAGGATCAGGAGCAGTGCGAGGCGCTTCGTTCTCATGGAACAGGGCGTAACGCAGCGCTCCAGGCTCCTCAAGCGGGCGGCGCCCTGTCTCGGCGGGTCCGAGGCGTTAGCCTTGCCCGGCGCTCGAGGCGGGGAGACGAGCTTGGTCAGGTGGGTGGGACGCGGGCTCGCAGCCCTGGTCGGCGTGGCACTGGTCCTGCTGCTCGCCGTGCTGACGGCCGGGTGGCTGGGAATCGCCATCGGATTGGGCCCGCTGGTCCCGCGCATCGAGGCCGGCGTCGCCGAAGCGCTGGGTCGCCCCATCGAGATCGGCGCGCTCTCGGTCGTGCCGTCGGCGTCGCCGGTGGTCGAAATCGAGGGCTTCGTCCTCGAGAGCCCGCCCGGGTTCGAAGAGCCCCTGGCGCGGGTGGGCCGCGCAGGCGCGCAGGTGTCCATCGCAGCGCTTCTGGACGGCGAGTTACGCCTGTCCGACCTCGTTCTGGAGGGCGCGCGAGTGGCCCTCGCCGAGAAGGCGGACGGAACGAACAACTTCGGTGACCTCGGCCCCCGGGACGACGCGTCCGCGCCCGGCGAAGGAGGCCCGCCAAGCCTCGGGACCGCCCACGTCCGACTCGTGGACGTCGAGGTCTCCTTCGTGAGAGCCGACGGCAGCGATCCCGTGGCCCTGGTCATCGACGAGGCCAGCGGGAAGCTGCCGGCGCGGGAGCCCGCGTCCCTGGTGGCGCGGGGATCGCTTCGCAGCGCGCCGGGCGAGGTCGATCTGCGCGCGGGCTCGGTGGATACCTTGCTCTCGGGAGAGACCTGGCCGCTCGCGGGGGAGGGCTGCTGGGGAGGCGTCTGCGGGAGTCTCGACGGCGGCATCGACGACCTGGGGTCGTTCGAAGGGCTGCACGGCGCGGTGCGCGTGCACGGTGAGCGGTTCGCAGCGCTGGGAGAACTCTTCGGCTTCACGCCTCCCGTGGCCGGGCCGTTCGATGCCACCGCCCAGCTCGACTGGCGCGACGGCCTGGTGAAGCTGACCGATGCAACGGGCAAGGCTGCGGGCAGCGACCTCGCCGGCGCGCTCACGATCACGCTGGGCGAGACCGTCGGCCTCGATGGCGTGGCGCGTTTCGGCACGCTCGATCTCGCGCCGCTTCTGGCCGTCGAAGAGCGGCGCATCGAGGCCGGCGAGATCTCCGCCGTGAGCCCGACCGAGGCCGCCGCCGATCGCTCCAATGAAACCCTCGACCCTGGTGAGCTCGTGGAGATCGGCCGCCTTCGGGGCCTGCGCGGCAACGTTGCAATCGACGCCGAGCGCGTGGTGGGGCCGGGCATCGAGATCCCCAGCCTCGCGGGCCGCCTGACCCTCGGCGACGGTCGGCTCGGCTTCGGCTTCGCGAGCCTTGCAGACGGCGGCGGGACGATCGAAGGCGCGCTCGACGCCAGCGGCGAAACGCTGCGCTGGCAGTTCGACGGTCACCTCCCCCGCGTCGACCTCGGTCGGGCGCTGACCGCCCTCGGCGTCGAGGATGCCCCGACGGGCGATCTCTCCGAACTGTCCGTCGTCTTCGATGCGCGGGGCAACACCCTGAGCGCGCTGTCGCGAACCCTCGAGGGCTCGGCCCGGGCCCAGCGCGGTCACCTGGTGGTCAGCCCGGTCGGGGAGACCCCTCACGACCTCGGCCTGTCCCAGCTCGTCGTCGACGTCCAGAAAGGTGCGCTCGCCGCTCGGACGGCGCTCACGACCGAAGGCGTGACGAGCGCCGTAACGCTGGAGGTCGATCGACCCCTCGCGCTGCTCGAGGACGAGCCGACGCCGTATCGTGGCGCCGTTCGCGGCCCGGAGTCTCGGCTGTCCTTGTCGGGAGAGCTCGGCACGGATCGCGTCACGTCCTCGATCGACCTCGAGGGAGAACGGATCGGCGCGCTGGCGCCGCTGCTGGGTACGTCGGCCGCGGCGACGGCCTCCTTCCGACTGCGCGCCCTCGCCACGTTCGACCCCGACCGATGGGAACTGGCGGTGCGGGAAGCTCGTCTGGGACGCACCCACGCGAGCGGCACGCTGCTGGACGCCTACCTCGAAGATCCATCGGACTTCACCGCCGACCTCCACTTCACGACGCTCGACCCCGACGAGATCCAGTCGGTCTTTCGGCCCGACGACTTCGAAGTGGTGGACGACACCAAGCGGCGCTTCACGTTCGACATTCCCGCACTGCCCGGCCAGCTCGACCTGCGAGAAGTCGACCTCCGCGTACGCGTGGATCGCCTGCTCGACGATCTGGAGCTCGAAGCGATCGACTTTCGCGCCCGGCTCGTCGATGCCAAGAGCCTGAGGGGGAGCTTCGTCGCGCGCTTGCACGAGGCTTCGCTCGAAGGAGACGCCTCGTTGGAGGTGGGCGGCGCCGAACCCGAACTGCGTGTGGAGGCCCGCGCGCGCAACTTCGATGGCGGGCGGCTGTTCTCGGACCTGGGCATCACGCACGACGTCGAGCTGTTCGCCCGCGATGCGCAGATCCGCCTGGTGGCACGTGGCGCCGTCGAGTCCCGCTTGTTCGAGACGATGGCGTTCGACAGCGAGGTTCGCGATGCGCGCGTTGCGGTGGGCAACGCCCGCACCGGCGATGCGGCCATCGTCGAAGTCACCCGGGGCCACGGAACCGGGCGCGCCAACGAGCCCCTGCGCGTCGAGTTCGAGGGGACCATCGATGACCACCCGATCAGCCTAGAGATCGAGACTGGCACGCTGTCCCAGCTCGCCCACGGCACCGGCCCCGTGCCGCTCTCGACCGAGCTCGCCTTCGAGCACGGCAGGTTGTCGCTTTCGGCCGAGGCCAAACTGCCGCTTCGACTGGCCGAGATCGACGCCAGACTCGACGCCACGGGAGACGATCTCTCCGAGTGGGGCCGTCTCGCCGGCGTCGACCTGCCAGCCCTCGGTCCGTTCCTGATCCAGGCCGACGTCGTCACCGACGACGGGGGCTACACGCTTCCGGGTCTGCGCATCGACGTAGGAGAGTCGAGCTTCGTGGGCGGCGGGCGCATCGCCACCGACGGGGCCGTTCCGCGCTTCGAGGGTTTTCTGTACGCGCCGCTCGTGCAGCTCGACGACTTCGAGCCCGAGAGCTGGGCCTACCCGGAAACCGCCGAGGCGCCGCAAGAGTCCGAGGGCGAGTCGCCGGTCCCGGTCTTCGCATCGGGCGTACTCGATGGGTTCGAAGCCACCGTGAGCCTCGAGGTGGACGAGGTGCGCTCGGGTGCCGACGTGTTGGGTGCGGCCTCGGGGCGGGCGCTGGTTCGCGATGGCCGCATGGTTGCCGCCCCGATCGTACTGGAAGGCGAAGGCGGCAAGGTGTTCGCGGCCTGGTTCTGGGACCCTGCGCCTGGCCACACGGTCTCGGAACTCGTGATCCGGGCGGAGAAGTTCGAGTACGGGGCCCTGGCTCGCCGGCTGGATCCGGAGAGCGAGGCACGGGGCCTGCTCAGTCTCGACGTGGAGATGGTCGCCGATGCTCCGGCCGGAGACGAGCTTCGTGCCCATGCGAACGGCCACATCGATCTCGCGATCTGGCCCCAGGATCTGGACGCGGGTGCGATCGATCTCTGGGCCCTCAACCTGTTGCTGTCGCTCCTGCCCGTCCTCGACATCCGGCACTCGAGCGTCAACTGCATCGTGGCGCGATTCGACGTCGAGGACGGCGTGGCGACCCACGACCAGATCATCGTCGACACCACCACCGCCCGGGTGGTGGGCGAAGGAACCATCGACTTCCGGGAGGCTCGGGTAGACCTCACCCTCGACCCCCAGGCGAAGGTCGAGCAGCTCTACTCCCTGGCCACACCGCTCGAGGTCTCGGGAAGCTTCGAGGACTTCGGGCCGCGACTGCGTCCGGAGGAGCTGCTCGGAACGTACTTCCGTTTCGCGACCTCCCCGATCGTGGCCCCGCTCTCGTGGCTCTTCTTCCAGCCACCGCCGAAGGACGGGGCCGACGTCTGCGAGCAGCCCATGCGCTGGGACGGCCACGACGAGTGAGCCCTCAGAACGGGAACTCCGTCACCAGACGCACTCCCTTCAAGCCGTCGCCGTAGCGGTAGCCGACCCCGAATCGGCCGACTTCGAACCCGAAGATCCGAAAGGGCCGATCGACGGCGAGACTGGCCACGATCTCGATCTCCTGGCGAACGCTCAGCTTCTTGGCGTTGGCGAGCAGGACGTCCAGGTCGTTGGTGTAGTAGCGATAGGCCACGTAGCCCCCCGCGCGAATCTCGCGTCCCCACGCGTGCAGGCCGGTCGGCACCAGCACGTCGAGGCCACCGCCTACGCGGGTCAGTGCCGATCGCGTGCCCTTGGACGTGTGGTAGGACGAGTGCACCAGCTCGAGGCCGAAGCCCAGATCGAGAGGCCCGAAGGGCCGGCGATGCAGAGCGAACATGCCGGTGGCCCAGATCAGGGAGGTCTCCCCACTCCGGAACTCGACCCCGCCGCCCAGGTTCGCGAACGGCAGCAACCGCCAGCCCAGGACCGGGATGGCCAGGTCGAGCCCGGGCAAGATGCTCGCCATGCCGATGCGCTCGGGGATGTCGAAGACATCGAGCGTCGAACCGTCCGAGTCGATGAGGCCGACGGTCACCGGCATGCGAAGCGTGAGCCGCCAGTCCGCCTCGGTCAGCTCGGCGAGCTTGGCGCGAATCGGCAGCGTGATGAAGGCGGCGCTCTTTCCGTCCACGCGGTACACGCCACTCCCGAAAATCGGGGCGTAGTACCACTCGAACAGGTCCGAATTGTTCGGACCGGACCCGGCCTGCACCGGTTGGGCGGCAAGCACGAGAAACAGGACGACGAGCAGGAGCCTCACGCCCGAGGACGTTACCGGATGGCTGCCGGACGGGGATCAGGCAGCCACGAATCGCAGCCGCGTGTCGGCCTCGATGCGGAGCGCTCGTCCGGGTGCCGGCGGCACGAATTCGCCGTCGATCGTGAACCCGGCATCCATGCGTAGGTGGATGGCCGTCGCCCGGCGGCTCACGTAGCCCTCGGGCTCGCCCAGGCCACAGGGCGGACGCCCCCGGAGCGCGTTCGGGAGCGCGCGCCAAAGACCCGGCGCATCGGCCCGCAGGGAGGTCATGCGCAGGCCGCCCTGCCCCGTGCCCCAGAACGGGCGCATCCCGAGGAGGATCCGCTCGAGCGAGGTGATCATGAGCAGCTGCGACGGACCCAGATCGATCGGCTGACCGTCGATCACGGCGTGTAGCTGGGGCGGTTCGAAGGGCCAACGGCCCCCGGGCAGGAGCGTCCTTGCGATCAGCCCCGCTGCGACCAGGCTACTGCCGAGGGTCCCCTGGTAGCGCTTCGGAAGGCGCCGACGAACCAGCTGCGTGCCCTCGTGAATCCAACCCGCTCCGAGAAACGTGCCGAAGCGCTCGTAGAACGCGCCCTCCTCGTACCAGCTCACACGGAGTACCGGGCGATCGATCACGCGTGGGGCGAAGCGGCTCTTGCGGCTGGCCGCCCGCAGCGAGGCGAGGTCGCGTCGGCGGCTGCGCCGGGCGCCGAGATCGCGCGCGGCCAGGTTGGTTCGCCCGCCACGAAGGAGTGCCAGGTCGGGATGGAACCCCTGGAGCTCGCGTTGGCGGAGCGCCTGAAGGGTCGTGGAGAGCGTTCCGTCGCCCCCGTTGACCACGACGATGCGGGTGCCCATGTCGGCCAGCTGCGTGAGCGCTCGGGGCATCGCCTCCGGGGTCGCGGTGGCGACGTGGGCCATGCCGCGGAGATCGCCGAGCTCGTCGACCACCCGGTCGAGGCCGGCGCGATTGCGCTGCGCGCGAAGGTTCGTGAGGAGCCCGAGCATCGCACCCTCCGATCGAGGACTCGATTCGCCCCCGGCCCCGCGCCACCGGCACCTTGCCGGATCTCCCCCTGAGTCGGCCCTGTTTCGGACGGCGCGGGACCGGGTGCGATCGATGGAGGAAGAGTGCTCCCTGCCAGCGCATCCGGTACGGCCGGAACGGGTCAATCCGATGGCCGAGCCACCAGATCGGCCCGGCTTGGGCTGGTGCGCGACCCATGGTGGGTCAGCGAGGGCGTACCTGGCGGGTGCGAACGGGCGCTAGGCGGGTGCCGGAGCACCGGGGGCGTCGCCGAGCGCACGCACGTGGGCGATCAACTCGGCCTGATTGCCGACGCCGATCTTCCGGTACATCGACTTCAGGTGGTTGCGGACCGTGTGCTGGCTGATGTGCAGGCGGCTCGAGATGGCTGCCACCCGCTCTCCGGCCACCAGCAGGGCGAGCACCTCGGCCTCGCGCGGAGAGAGTTCGGACAGCGAAGGATGTCCGAGCGGAAGGGCGCGATCGGCGCCGACCGACGTCGCGGTCGAGATCGTGTGCAGCTCGACCGCGATGCGTGCGAGCGCGCCGCTCACGTCGACGCCCCCCGATCCCATGGGCTTGGCCGTGAGCACGCTCCCGAGGTCGACGACCACCGAGTAGAAGCTCTCGATCTCGCCCTGCTCGTCGTGGGCCACCTGGGGGATCGAGAGAGCGGGAAAGGTCGTGCCGTCCTTGCGGCGCAGGGCGAACAGCCGGGCGCGCATGTCCCCGGCAAGGGACGCGTCGAGGTCCTCCTGCCAGAGCGACTTGATCTCGGGCGACAGCAGCAGGTGGCCGGGCTTGCCCTCGACCTCGAAGCGCTGGTAGCCGAGCCAGTCGAGCAGGCGCTGGTTCACGAAGATCAGCGTGCCATCCGGATCTTCGACGACCAGCCCGCACTGCATGGAGTCCACCACCTGCTCGTAGTCGCGCAGGCGCTCTTCGAGGACGTGGGCTTCCATGGGCGGGAGGATAACGACCCTGGACCGGTCGGGGACCTAGTCCGATCGGCGGGTGAGCCGGCCCGCGAGGCCCAGGCCGAGGGAGGCCACGCGGCGCAGGACGGGGGCGAAGGCCCGCGCCAGCGGGCCGGCATCGACCTCGCGCCGACTCCGGTAGCTGTCGATGCCGAGCCCTTCGCGGAAGTCGCCCGACATCGTGTGCACCACCTCGTCGAGCGGAATGCCGGTGCCGTCGGCGATCCGGACCATGCGCTCGAAGTTGCCGAGCACGGCCGCGGCGTCTACCAGGGCCTCGGACCCGGCCGCATCACGCAACGCATCTCGCGCACTGGCGAGCGTGGCCGGGTCGCCGGCGACCGCCGCATCGGCGAAGGCCGTGAGCTTCTCGCCGTACACGATGCCCTGGTCACCCGCCTTGGCGCCGTCGGCGATCCCCTGCAGGTCGGCCTCCTGGCCGTTGTACGCGATGCTCGCCCGGAGCATCAGGGCATGCGAGCTGGTTCAGTAGAAGCACTCGTTGAGCGCCGAGACCCGGCCCGCGACGAGTTCGATCTGGGATCGGTCGATCGCCCGGGGCGAGTCGAAGCTGCGCATCCGCTCGATGCTCAGGTACTGCGCAGCCGAGAGGCTCTGCCACGCTTCGACCTCGGCGGGAACCAGGCTGAGGGCGCGCACCACGTAGGGCGCCTGGCCCATGGGCAGGCCGAGCGCGCGCGCGACGCGCTCCTTCGACTGCATCGGCACCCAGGCTTCGCCTTCGACCAGGTCTTGGGCGGGCTCCTCGGTAGGTGTGCCGGACAGGGCTTGCGGCAGCGGCTCTTCAGGGAGCCCCATGGCGTGGCAGAACCGGTCGATGCTGATCACCAGCACGGTGACCCCGAGCGTCTCGACGTAGCGTTCGATCGTGGTGCCCTGCTCGAGCAGTCCCCGAACCCAACGCTCGGACAGCCGGGCGGCATCGGTGGTGACGCGATGAACGGCGTCCACCAGGGGCTCGGACAGCCCGCCGCCGTGGTCGTGATCGCCTTCCACGGCGAAGGGCGAGAGCGCCTCCTTCCGCTCGCGGCAGAGCGCGCAGTCTCGCGCGCGGCGGGTCTCGTCAGCCACCGCCACGCGCTCGGCCCCGGTCAGCCAGGTGCCGGGCCCAGCGATGTGGTTCCAGGCCCGTCGGTAGGCCTCGACCAGATCGGGCCGGATCGGATCGACGCTGGCTTCGAAGGAGAAGGGCGCCACGGCGGGTCTCCAAGAGGGGATCGGGATCAGTTGTACTCCATCCAGGGCCCCCCTGCCCTCGTGGCTGCACTACCCTCGGCGCCCCACTCGAGAGAAGCGCAACGAGCGAAGGAGGCGTGATGAAGCTGCAGGACCTGTTCGGAATCGAAGGCAAGGTGGCGCTCGTCACCGGGGGCTCGCGCGGCATCGGCGAGATGATCGCGGCGGGCTTTCTGGCGAACGGCGCCAAGGTCTACATCAGCTCGCGCAAGGCCGACGTCTGCATCGCCACGGCCGAGCGCCTGGCCAAGGCGTACGGAGGCGAGTGCATCGCGCTGCCGGCGAACCTCGCCGAACTCGAGGGCATCGACGCGATCAAGCAGGAGCTCGAGGGCCGGGAGCAGCAGCTCGACATCCTCGTGAACAACGCGGGCGTGTCCTGGGGCGCGCCGCTGGACGAGTTTCCCGAGAACGGCTGGGACAAGGTGATGGATACGAACGTGAAGGGCGTGTTCTTCCTGACGCAGCGCCTGCTGCCGCTCCTCGAGAAGGGGGCTACCGCCGAGGACCCCGCCCGCGTCATCAACATCGGATCGGTGGACGGTATCCAGACCCCGGCATTCGACACCATGTCCTACGGCCCTTCGAAGGCGGCCGTGCATCACCTGACCCGCGTTCTGGCCTCTCATCTGGTGAAGCGCAACGTGATCGTGAACGCGATCGCCCCGGGCCCCTTTCCGACCTGGATGCTCAGCACCGGCGTGGGAGGTGGTGGCGACGTCGAGGGAACCGACTGGGACGCCGTGGGCCGCGTGAACCCCCGCGGCCGCGTGGGGACTGCCGAGGACATCGCGGGCCTCGCCATCTTCTTGAGTTCGCGGGCCGGCGCCTACACCGTGGGCGAGGTGATCACCTGCGATGGGGGCTCGGTCGTGAGCTAGCCCCGTCGGAGGCTAGGGCCGCGCGCGCGTCACCAGCCGGTCGAACGCCGCGAGGAACTGCTCGCGGTGTTCGTCGGTCTCCATCAGGATCTCGTGCAGCGCGCCGGAGAAGACTTCGTGCACGGCGTTCGGGAGCCGGTCCACCAGAGCCCGGTGGGCGGCCCCCGAGACCACGGCATCCTCGCTGCCGGTGCAAACGCAGATGGGCACCGCGATCGCCTCGGCGAAACCCGGCTCGTGCACGGCATCGATGGAGCGGATGGCGTGGCGGGCCCAGCCGAAGGTGGCGCCGCCCAGCGCGAGCCGCGGATCGGCAGACACCTGTCCGGCGAAGCGCTCGAAGCGCCTTGGATCGCGCGTGAGCGAATTGCCCTCGAATGCGCGACTCCGTTCGCCGTAGTCGCCGCCGCCCGGCAGGTAGGCTCCGGCGAGCCCGACGGCCGATGCGCCGCCCGCCAGGGCGCGCATCCACCAGGGCGGCCTGACCGGGCGACCGAGACCCCACATGGGGGCCGAGAACATCGCCGCCGCGAACGCCTCCGGGTGTTCCGCCAGGAAGCGCAGCGCGACGTTGCCCCCCATGGAGTGGGCCAGGGCCACGAACGGACCCGGGCAGTGCGGAAGCACGACCTCGTCGAGCACCTGACGCAGGTCGGCGAGGTAGTGCGCGAAGTCGTCGACGTGTCCCTTGTGCGGATTGGCGAGGGGGCGCTGCGAGCGGCCCTGCCCCCGCCAGTCGAACGTGCAGACCGCGTAGCCGCGCTCGAGCAGCTCTTCGATCAACTCGAAGTACTTCTCGATGAACTCGGTGCGGCCATGCAGCAGGACGACCGTGCCCCTTCGTGCCGCCGGAGGACACCAGCGCGCCACGCGCAGCTCGGTGCCGTCGCCCGCGCGCACCCACTCGACGAAGGCACCCTCCGGAACGGGTGCCGACCCGGTCTCCACGAGATCCATGGACGCGAGGCTACCGGCTCGGACCGGCCGCGGCAGCACGGGCCCGGCGACGGGGGCGGCTGCTAGCCTGGAGTCTCGGCCGGAAGGAGAAGGAGCAGGACATGGGCGAACCCATCGAACGGTGCATTGCGGACTGGCATCGGGTGCTTCGAGGCGAGCTGCCCGGTGGCCTCGACGAACTGCTCGAAGACGACGTGGTCTTCTACTCGCCGATCGTCTTCACCCCGCAGCGCGGCAAGGACGTGACCAAGCTCTACCTGAACGCGGCGGGCGCCACCCTCGGTGAGGGCTCGGTCGAAGAGGGGGCCTCGGGCGCGAACAAGCCCGGGGGCGGCTCGAAGTTCCGCTACGTGAAGCAGATCCTGTCGGGCCACCACGCCACGCTCGAGTTCGAAACCGAGATGGGCGGCAAGTATGTCAACGGCATCGACCTGATCACCTGCAACGACGCCGGGCGCATCGTCGAGTTCAAGGTGATGGTGCGGCCGCTCCAGGCGATCAACCTGCTCCACCAGCAGATGGCGGCGATGCTCGAAAAGATGGGCTGATGCGGTCCGCGGCTCAGGGCGCGAGCGGGCGCGTCTGGGACGGCAGTTCGCCGAAGAGCCGTCGATAGTCCGCCGCGAAACGCCCGAGGTGTGCGAAGCCGTGATCGAGCGCAGCCTCGGTCACCGACAGCCGATCGCGCCGCAGGGCCCGACGCGCTCGATTCAGCCGGACCCCGCGCAGGTAGCGCGACGGCGACACCCCGAGTGCCGAGCGAAACGCCTGCTCCAGCGCCCGCCGGGAGACACCGAGCGACACGGCCAACTCACCGGCGGTCCGGGACTCGCCCCGGTCCGCCAGGTGCAGGGCCGCCACCGCAAGTTCGTATCGCGCGCGCCGACCGGCGGCCGCGCTCCGGCCCGGCAGCGCGTCGGGAAGCAGGCGGATCAACGGCGCCCAGAACGACCGCCCCGGCATCTGGGCAGCCTGCGCCCGGCCCTTGGGCTGGGCGGGATCCAGCAGCGCGCGGGTCCAGCGGTCGAGTTCGCGAACCCGCTCGGCCGGAAGTGCGAAGACGCTCTGCTCGGGCGCGAGATCCCGCAACTCCGCGTCGGCCCAGGCGCTGCCCTCGGCCGCGAGCACGGCGCGCGACACGTTGAACTCGATGGAGGCCCAGCCCGGCTCGAGGGCGCTCCGGTAGTCTCGGCCCGGTCCCATGACGACGAGCGAGCCCGGGGCCACCTCCATGCCGCACCAGCGCTTGAGGCCGAGGGTGACCACGAGCCCGAGCGAGTCCGCATCGATGTGGCTCAGGTCGGCGACGCGCTGGTTCAGCTCGAGGCGGCCGACCGACAGGCCCTCGCCGACGAGTGACCGGCTCCGGAGCGAGAGCGTGCCCGGCGAGAGCTGGACCGGATCGGTGTCCCAACCGACGAGGGTCTCGCGAAAGGCGTCGAAATCGTCGAACTGCTGGCACGCGTAGTCGAAACCGCCCACCGCCCCTCCGCGTTGCGGCCAAGGTTGGCAGCTGACCCGGGCGTTCGCAATTCGGCTATCGGTGCCGGCGCGGAGCCGCGAGACTGCCTGGGCGGACGTGCGCCCCACCCGCGGGGCACGGAGGTGTCCATGAAAGCGCTCCTGGTTTCGACTCTGGTGGTCGCGCTTCTCGCCGGGGCGTCCCACGCTCAGGAGCAGAGCCGCGCGTCGATGGCCACCGACCCCACCGCCACACAGTGGAGCCTTCAGGGCGCTGTGCAGTGGAACGACTACGAGGGCGGCGAAATCGCGCCCGGCGTGAACCGGCCGAAGGGCCAGAAGTTCTTCGGGCAGTTCCGTCTCGTGGCCCCCATCCCGAAGGAGTCGAGCCCGCTGCCCTTCACGCTGCTGCCGCGCCTCACGGTGCGCTACGGAAAGAACCAGCAAGGCAGCTGGGGCTTCGCGCAGACCGAGATCTTCGCCCTCGGCATCGTGAACGACTGGGGCACCGGCCGCTGGGGACTGGGGCCGATCGTGACGATCCCCGCAGAGCGCGGCCATGGCAGCACCGACTGGGGCTTCGGCCTTGCCGGAGCACTGGTGCAGCGCGCGCTCGACGACCAGCTCTTCTACGGGGTGCTCTTGCGGCAGATCTGGGAAGACCCGACCGTCTCGGCTGGCACGACCTTCTCCGGCGACATCGAGGGCGACGAGTTCGTCGTCGAGAACTCCGGGGCGGGACCGCTGTCGATCCAGCCCATCTTGCAGTGGACGTTCCCGGGCGGCTGGTACCTGAGCAACGGCGAGATGGGCGTCTCCTACGACTGGGATAGCCAGGAGTGGTACATGGACCTGCCAGTCCGGTTCGGCAAGGTGATCGTCCAGCCCAAGCGCAGCTGGAACATCTACATCGAATACAAGACCGCCGTGATCTACAAGGACTGGCTCGGCTCGGCGATCGACAACTCGGTCCGGCTGAACGTCAGCCTCTCCATCCCGATCTTTCAGTAGCCCGCGATCCAGCGATCGCGGAAACCTCAGTAGGACACCCCTATGCGCAACTCGCTCGTCAGCCTCGCAATCATCCTCGGCCTCTTCGTTTCCGGTGGCGCTCACGCCGCGGACAAGCCCAACTTCCTGATCATCTGGGGCGACGACGTCGGCTACTGGAACATCAGCGCCTACAACCAGGGCATGATGGGCTACGAGACCCCGAACATCGATCGCATCGCCAGCGAGGGCATGCTCTTCACCGATGCCTACGGCGAGCAGTCGTGCACCGCGGGACGCGCCGCCTTCATCACGGGGCAGATCCCGGTACGCACCGGGCTCACGAAGGTCGGCCTCCCCGGCGCCGACCTCGGCCTGAAGCAGGAAGAACCGACGATTGCGGAGTACCTGAAGTCGCAGGGGTACACGACGGCTCAGTACGGCAAGAACCACCTGGGCGACCGCGACGAGCACCTGCCCACCAACCACGGCTTCGACGAGTTCTTCGGCAACCTCTACCACCTGAATGCCGAGGAGGAGCCGGAGACCGAGGACTACCCGAAGGACCCGGAGTTCAAGAAGCGCTTCGGACCGCGAGGCGTCATCCGCTCAAAGGCCGACGGGCAGATCGAGGACACCGGCCCCCTCAATCGCAAGCGCATGGAGACGGTGGACGAGGAGACCCTCGCCGGTGCCATCGACTTCATGGAGCGTGCCGTCGCGCAGGAGAAGCCGTTCTTCCTGTGGTGGAACGCTACGCGCATGCACATCTGGACCCGGCTCAAGGCCGAGAGCCGTGGTGTGACCGGCCTCGGTGTCTACCCCGATGGCATGGTCGAGCACGACGGGCACGTGGGGCAGCTGCTCGACAAGCTCGACGAGCTGGGCATCGCCGAGAATACCGTCGTCATGTACTCCACCGACAACGGCGCAGAGGTCTTCTCTTGGCCGGACGGCGGAACGACGCCCTTCAAGGGCGAGAAGAACGACAACTGGGAGGGCGGCTTCCGCGTTCCGCTGTTCGTGCGCTGGCCCGGCGTGATCGCGCCGGGCTCGCGCTCCAACGACATCATCAGCCACACCGACTGGTTCCCGACGATCGCCTCGGCTCTCGGCGACGGCGACATCGTCTCGCGCCTCAAGAAGGGCTCCGCCTTCCCGAAGGGCAACAGCAAGGTGCACCTCGATGGCTACGACTTCCTGCCGCGCTGGCGGGGCGAAGTGGACGAAGGCCCTCGCAAGGAGTTCCTGTACTTCTCGGACACGGGCGACTTGCTGAACCTGCGCTACGAGAACTACAAGCTCGTCTTCGCCGAGCAGCGCGCCCACGGCTTCGAGGTCTGGGGAGAGCCGTTCGTACCGCTGCGCGTGCCGCGCGTGTTCAACCTGCGAGCCGACCCATTCGAGCGGGCACACCACGAGTCGATCGGATACGACCGCTGGATGATCGACCACCTCTGGACGCTCGTGCCTGCTCAGCAGTTCGTCGGCCAGTTCCTGATGTCGTTCAAGGAGTTCCCGCCGCGCCAGAAGCCGGCCAGCTTCTCCATCGACCAGGTCATGGAGCAGCTGACCAGCGGCGGCACCGGGACGAACTGACGCTCGGGAGTCGGGACGAACCGGCGCCCGCGCTCAGCCGGTGCTCACCCGCGCGTCGTGCACGAACAGCGCGCGGAGCTTGTCCCAGAAGTCGCCGCCCAGAACGAAGAAGCTCGCGAACCACATCACGTCGAGTGCGCCGACGAACTCCAGGCGCGTCTGCCCGACCTCCGGCCACCAGACCTCTGCATAGGGTTGAGCGAGCCCCAGCACGAGCGGCAGCGTGAACATCACGAGGCCCACGCGGTAGCGCGTTCGGCTCACGCGGTCGGCGGGGGCGAACGCGCGCAGCCAGCCGAACAGGCGCTGCTTCAGGCGATCGAACCCCTCCTTGCCCATCACGGCCGCCGCGGCGAGCCAGAGCACCTCGGGAATTCCGAAGACCAGGAGCCCGGAGATCGCGGTCGTCGCGCCCGAACCCAGGGGCAGTCGCGCGACGAGCGGCACGAACACGGGCGAGATCAGACCGATCGCGAAGAGCACCACCCCGGCGGCGAACCGCCAGCGCGGCGCGGGCGACGCGGCGGACGGCTCGGGTGCGTCGGCCTTCGGTTCGGACACTAGGGCCGCACGGACCCGCTCGCGTCGTGGATCGCGTAGCCGAGCTTGTCGACCTGCTCGCGAGCCCGCGGCGAGAGGCTCCCGGTGACGTGAAGTGCGAGCGGCTTGCCCCGCTGCGCGCGCGCGAACCGCGCGAGATCGTCCGAAAGCGCCTGGGTCCAGAGCAGGTGATCCACGGCACCGAACACCAGGGCCTTGCCCGAGCGGCTCTCACCGGCGACGAGTGCGGCGTCGTAGAGCAGCCTGACCATGGGCTCCACCTGCACGTGGTGGTCGGCCAGCATGCCGAGACTCTGGACCAGGAAGAGTGCCTCTTCGTAGGACTCGACGGGTTGCCCCTCGCGCAGGACGACGCCCAGGTCGTCCACCCCCCCGAGCCGCTGGAGGTCCGCGACCACCAGGGTCTGCAACGTGAGCGAGAACGAAGGATGGGACAGGAAGGCCTCCACCTCGGCCTCGCTCGCCCCGGTGGCGCGCAACGACTCGCGGTTGCGCTGCCGGACCTTCTGGGGGGGTGCCTGATAGAGCGCCTGCAAGGCGTTGCCGAAGGCCATCCCCTCGGCGTCGGACACCGAGATGGGATCGAAGACCACGCGGGCCAGGGCCTGACTCTTGGCCGCCTCGCGCACGCCCCGGGCCAGCGCTTCGTTGCGGGTGTAGGGGTCGGTACCGAGCCGCTCGTGGAGCCGACGCTCGGCCTTCTCCACGCCGACGCTCTTCTGGACGTCCGCGGTCACCTCACGCTTCGCGTCGGCGGTTCCATCCGCGACCTTCTTGGCGCTCTTCGCGGTCTTTCCGGCCTTGTCGACCACGCGGCCGAAGCGCTTCTTCACGGCACCGAACAGGCCCCCCACGAACTTGCCCGGGTCGTCGACGATCTTGCCGCCGACGTCGACCACGCGATCGCCGAGCGCGCCCAAGCCCTCGCGGATCGCGTCTCCGGCCCCACCCTGCTCTTCGAGCGTCTGCAGGGCCGCCAGCTCCTCGAGCCGCAGGACGAGGAGGGTCTGGCCCCAGACCTCGAAGTCTCCGAAGTGCGAACGCACGGTGTACCCATACTGAAAGCCGTCTGCGCGAACCGTGGGATCGATCCGGTGCAGTTCCCCCTGCAGCAGTTCAGGGGGCAGCACGTCGGCCGCGCGAACCGTCGTGGGTTGTTCCCAGCCCTGCGCGGAGAGCGGTTCGGCGCAAACCGCGACCGCCGCCAGCCACGCGAACACGAACACGCGGAACACTCGACGCCTCCTCGAAGTACGAACTCCGCGATGATGCCACGGTTCGTGTATGGTGGTCACCGCCATGGCTGCCCGGTCGCACGCGACGGAACCCGACCGATCCCAGCTCAAGCGACTCGAGCGTCTGATGGACGTCGTCTACGCCATCGCCATCTGGCGCGTCTTCATGCTGGTCCCGCGTCCGGACGAGCAGGAGTGGGAGTCGCTCTCCGTGTTCTTCGCCCAGGAAGGCATGGCCTTGGCGGTTCTTGCGGTCGGTCTGGCCGTCATCATCGTCTACTGGATCCAGGGCAACCTGCTCCTGGGCTCGCTCGAGGGCACCGACACGCGGCACACGGTGGCCGTGATCCTCCAGATCTTCTCGCTGCTGCTCTTCTTGTATTCCATCAAGACGGGTGCCCTGATCGGAGACACGCCGGGCACGCGCCTGTTCGAAAGCCTCTCCGCGCTGGCGCTGGGGCTGACCTCCTACCTCGGCTGGTACACCGCCGTGAAGGACGGACGGCTCGTCCGCAAGGACCTCTCCACCGAACGCCTCGTCGACATCACGCGGCGCATCCGCGCAGAGCCCGTGACGGCGCTGATCACGATCCCGTTCGCCTTCGTCGGGGCGATCAGCTGGAACCTCGCCTGGTTCGCCTATCCCCTGATCGTGTACCTGGTGCGGCGGCTCCCGCTCTTGACCACCGACGAGCCGCCGGCGACCTCCTGAGCGGCTGGGCGGCCGGGGAGCCCCGGAGGGAGTCGCATGCCCGGCCCCGTAGTGGGGCGTTTCGGGACTCATTGACGTTATTCGTCACCTTTCGCGCATTCCGGCCACTCCCCCTCCGTAGGGTCGAACCCTTCGTTCGGCCACGGAGGACTCCACCATGCTCCCGCGCCTGCTTCTCACCCTCGGTTGCGCCGCCCTGCTCTTCTCGGGCAGCGCCCACGCATTGGTCAACATCGACTTCCAGGGCGACCCCGCCGTCGACACGCTGCACGTGGGCGACGATGGCGTGCTCTCGAGCCTCGGTGGCACCGTCTGGAACGACGTGGAGCAGGGCGTGGACGCGATCCTCCTCGACGACGAGTTCGGCGTGCAGACCACCGCCAACGTCTCCTTCATCGACCCCGGGTTCAACAACAACGACCCCGACGCCGTCGCCGCCAACAACAACCTGCAGGACTCGGGCACGGTCGCCGGGTTCATTCTCTGGGGGCTGAACGCGGGCCAGTCCTACGACATCGCGGTCTACGGCGGGATCAACATGGGCTTTGCGCTCGGCCACGACGGAGGCCAGATCTTCGGCTTCTGCGCCGGGTTCCCGCTCACCTACACGCTTCCGGGCGTTCAGGGCACCGACTACTGCCTCTTCCAGGGGCTCCAGCCGTTCAACTTCGGGGGCGGCGTCTTCGGGTTCGACTTCGGCAGTATCGACGGCGTGATCACGGGTGTGCAGATCACTCACAGCCCGACCTCGGCCCCCGAGCCGGCGCTGCCCGCCATGCTGATCGGTGCGCTCGTAGCGGGTGCGGCGGTGCGCAACCGGCGCTAGCCAGTCCACTCGGGCGGCGGCGCGCGTGCGCCGCCGCTCAGCCCGCGCTCTCGGTGGCGACGCGTTCCAGTTCGGGCGCGCCCAGGTCCGACGCGAGTGCTGCGGCACGGATCAGGTGCTCGCGCGCTTCTCGCGCCTTCCCGTGTTCGCGTAGCAGCTTGGCGTAGCCGATGCGCAGATGCGCCTCGGCGGGCTTCGCGCCGAGGCGGCCGACCGCAACCAGCGCCGCCTCGTGGTGGTCCAACGCCTCCTCGGTGTCGCCGAGAACCGCGTAGAGTCGGCCCAGCGCCCACGCCACGGGCCCCCCGTAGCAGACCACCATCGGCAGGATCGCGTGGTGGTGGGCCAGGGGCCCGAGGGTCTCGATGAACTCGGGCGCCCGCTCCGCGTCGCCCAGGTCGGCGGCGCTGTGGGCCAGTTCGGTGAGGGTCACGACCCAGCGCAGGTTGCGCGGGATGGCGAGGAGACCGTCGGCAAGCGCTTCTTCGTACACCCGCTCGGCCCGCGCGCGATCCCCCAGCGCGTGGAGGGCCTGCGACATGCGGGCCCGCACCCAGTGCGTGGGCCCCTGGCTCGCGGCGAGTGCCGGCTCGAGCGACTCCACCAGGGCCTCGCGCTCCACCCGCTGGGCATGCAGGTGGGTGCGGTGGGCGTTGAGACAGCCCTGCGCATAGGGGTGTTCGATCCGTCGTCCGAGTGCGAAGGCCTCCTCGATGCGTCCCTCGACCTCGTCGAGCCGCCCTTCGAGGAGCGCCAGACCCGTGTCGAACACGCGGCGGTTCCAGATGGTTCGGGGATGCGGCGGTGTCCCGGCCATGGTGTCCGCTTCGCGGCGCAGGGCCAACGCATCGTCGAGCTCGCCGAGCTGCAATCGGTCTCCGGCGACGTCGAGCACCGCCGTGACCGATGCCACGGGGTCGCGCGCGGCCGCGGCAGTCCCCCGCAGCTCGTCGAGGATGGCGAGACGCTCGTCGAGACCGTCGGGGCCACCCAACACCAGGTGGAGGGCGTAGAGCACCTCCTCCAGTGCGTCGGACTCTCCGAGCTCCCGCGTGAGCTCGGCCGCACGACGCAGCACTTTCTCGCTGGACTCCCGGTCGAGAACCGCATCGAGGTAGCCCAGCCGCGTGAGCAGGCGCGCCTCGAGTTCGGGCGGAGCGTCGACCAACCGCTCCAGCGCCTCGACCACGGCCGCACGCCCGATGTCGTCCCGCGCGCCCCACTCGGCCAGGTCGCAAAGGCCGATCGCAGCGATCGCAAAATCCTGGGGGCGATCGAGCCTTCGAGCCAGGTCGAGGGCTTCGCCCAGGTAACGACGCCGTGCACGACGTTCGCTGGCCAGCCGCGCCGCCTCCCCGAGCTCGAGCAGGATGGCGAGACGCTGGTCCGGCGGGGCCCCCTCCGCGTGGTCGAGTGCTGCGAGCGCCTGCCGCCCGTGAACGGCCGCCTGTTCGTACGCGTGGGCCTCGAAGGCGCGGCCCGCGGCGGCGGACGCGCACGCCAGCGCGCGTTCTGGGTCGCCCACGGCCAGCGCGCGGTGGTGGTGCAGCGCCAGCTCGGCGATCACGCGATCTTCGTCCCCCGCGTGCTGCTTCTCGAGGTGGTGGGCGATACGCAAGTGCGTGCGTGCGCGCGCACTCGGCGCGAGCGTCTCGTAGGCAGCCTCGCGAAACAGGTCGTGGACGAAGGCGTAGCGCGTCGGGCTTTCGGGTGGCGCTTCGAGCACGCCGGCGCGCACGGCATCGTCCAGCAGGTCGAGGGCCTCGTCGCGCGCGATCTCTGCCGCCGCGGCCGCATGGGGAAGGCTGAACTCGCGCCCGACCGCAGAGGCCGCGCCGAGCAGCTTGCCGCAAGCCTCACCAAGCCCGGCAAGGGCTTCCTTCACCCAGTCCACGCGCGGCAGGGCGAGGTCCCCGGCCAACGCCGCATCGGCCGCCCCGCCCTCTCCCAGTCCCCTGCAGGCCTCTCGCAAGAACAGCGGCAGCCCGTCGGTGCGCCGGTGCAGCGTGCGTGCCAGATCCGGGCGGGGCCGGCCCAGCAACCGCTCGACCAGCTCCTCCACCTCGCCCGGCGCCAGGCGAGACAACACGAGATTCACCAGGCGCTGGTTGCGAGCCAGGACGGCCCGGGTGCGTACGGATGGGTCATCGGGCAGGTTGGCCGGGTCGCGGACGGTGGCCACCACCATCACGCTCGCGCCCTCGAGCTCGAAGGCGAGGTGCTCGAGCAGCCGCAGCGACGCGGCGTCGGCCCAATGGAGGTCTTCGAAGAGCACCAGCAGCGGCCGGCGGGTCGCCGCGCCGCGGAGGGCCTGGGCAACCGCGTCGAAGAACACGAAGCGCCGTTGCTCTTCGGGCAGACTCGCCGCGGGCCCCGGCTCCTCGACGCGAAGCTCGGGCATCAGCGGCAGAAGCTCACCCGTATCCGCCAGCCCCGGCACAGCGAGCGCGTCGGGATCCACTCCATGCAGGGCGCGCAGCATCTGGGCCCAGACCCAGAAGGCGGGCTCGCCTTCGGCCTCGAGGGCCCGCCCGCGCAGCACCAGGCCGCCGCGGCCGTCGACCTCGGCTTCGAGCGCCTCGGTCAGGCGGGTCTTGCCGACTCCGGCGGGGCCGGCGACCACGGCCAGGCCCGGCCGACCCCGGCAGGTGCCGTCCCATAGGGCCCGAAGCTCGGCCAGGACCTCGCTGCGGCCGACGAATGGCATGGCCTCGGGGGCCACGGTCGAGCTGGCCTCGCCCGCGGCCCCAGGGACTGCGGGCTCGATCTCGACCACATCCCCGTGGAACCGATAGCCACGGCGGGTGTAGCTGCGCAGCATGCCCGAGCGGCCGCTATCGCCAATTGCGACCCGCGCGACGCTGACGGCGCGGGTGAGCGAGTTCGGCGTGACCGCCTCGTCGGGCCACAGCCGATCGAGCAGTTCGTCCGTGGCCACGATGCGGTGGCGCTCGCCGATCAGCACCCGCAGCAGGGCCAGGGGTTTGGGCTGGATCGCGACCACCTGGCCGTCTCGGCGCAGCTCGCCCGCGGTCTCGTCCAACTCGCAGGCGCCGAAGCGGTAGATCACGGTCGGCCGCAAGCTCCCAAGTGCTTGATGTTGCAACAGAATCAGGCGCCGGACAATGGTAGGAAATCGGTAAGGAAGCGGAAACGACTGGCGGGCGGAAGCAGCCGAAGATGCCCCCCATGGCACCGACGGACCGGAAAGACAGGCGACGCGACGACCACGAGGCCTACTTGCGCCTGGCCTGGTCCGAGCTGTGCAGCCACCCGCTCCGCGAGGCGGTCCGCCGCCTGCGGGGGGCGAGCTTCCCGGCCACGGACCACGCCACCCGCGCGCTGGCCTGGGCCCGCATCGTGGCCGCCGCCATCGACTCGGGAGACACCGAGGACTTCGAGAGCTTCCTCTCGGCCCGGCCCGAGCTGCGCGATCCCGACTACGTGTTCACCCACTACTCGCCCGACCGCCTGCACTCCGGGCGCGCCCGGCGCGAGTTCGTGCTTCCCGACCGTCGTCCGCTGCCGTCGCAGACGAAGGTGCGGGGACGGTCCGGCGGACGCGAGGCCCTGCCCTCGCGCGCCGCAGGGCCCGCCCTGTCTCGAATCACCCAACGAATGCAAAGGACCCGAGCATGAACCGCTTCGCCGCCTTGGCCTACGGGGCCATCTGTTACGCCATCTTCTTCGCCACCTTCCTGTACGCGGCGGGCTTCCTCGCGAACTTCGCCGTGCCCAAGTCGATCGACTCGGGCGTCGCGAGCGGCGCGCTGCTCGCGGCCGCGGTGAACGTGGCACTCCTCGGCATCTTCGGGCTCCAGCACTCGGTCATGGCCCGCATCGGCTTCAAGCGCTGGTGGACGCGCTTCGTGCCCCAGCCCGTCGAGCGTTCGACGTACGTGCTGGCGTCGTCGCTCGCGATGATCCTGTTGTTCTGGGCCTGGCAGCCCATGCCCACGATGCTGGTGAGCCTCGAGGGCGAGGTGGCGCGCACGGCCGCCTGGTGCGTGTTCGCTCTGGGCCTGGGTACGGTGCTCTACGCCACCTTCCTGATCGACCACTTCGACCTGTTCGGCCTGCGCCAGGTGGTGTTGTACTTCCGCGGCAAGCCCTACACCGAGAAGCGGTTCACCACGCCGTCGCTCTACAAGCACGTGCGGCACCCGCTCTACGTGGGCTGGTTCCTGACCGTCTGGGCCACGCCCGACCTCACCGTGGGTCACGCCCTGTTCGCCGGGATCGCCTCGGCCTACATCCTGGTCGCGGTGGTGTTCGAAGAGCGCGACCTCTCGACCCTGCTGGGCCACGACTACCGCGCCTACCGCGACCGCACGCCCAAGTTCGTGCCGCGCATCCGTCGCAAGACCGACGCGCCGGCCGCCACCCCGAGCGAGGTGACGGCCTAGCCGTCCCCGAGAGAAATCAGGAGAACCGACATGACGACCCCTGCCTTCGATTCCGCGGCTGCCGAGGCCTTCTCGGGCAAGCTGCTCGACACCCTGAACGCGGGCGCCCTCTCGCTGATGATCTCGGTGGGCCACCGCACCGGTCTCTTCGATGCCATGGACGGGCAGGGCCCGGCCACCAGCGGCGAGATCGCCGAACGTGCCAAGCTCGACGAGCGCTACGTCCGCGAGTGGCTCGGCGCGATGGCGACGGGAGGCATCGTCGACGTGCAGGAGGACGGCCGGCACTTCCGGCTGCCCCCGGAGCACGCCGCCTCGCTCACCCGGGCCGCGAGCCCCGACAACATGGCCGTCACCGCCCAGTGGATCCCGGTCCTCGCGTCGGTGGAGAGCGAGGTCGTGGAGTGCTTTCGCAAGGGCGGGGGCGTTCCCTACGCGTCCTACGAGCGCTTCCAGGAGGTCATGGCCGACGAGAGCGACCAGACGGTCCTGGCCGTCCTGATCGAGCACATCCTGCCGGGCGTGCCGGGGCTCACGCGGCAGCTCGAGGAGGGTATCGACGTGCTCGACGTGGGCTGCGGCAGCGGGCGCGCCCTCAACCGGATGGCCGAGGCCTACCCGAACAGCCGGTTCGTGGGCTACGACTTCTCCGAAGAGGGCGTGGCCCGCGCCAATGCCGAAGCGGAGCGTCGGGGCGCGACCAACGTGCACTTCTTCGCGAAGGACGCGGCCAAGCTCGACGACTCGGACCGCTTCGACCTGGTGACGGCGTTCGACGCCATCCACGACCAGGCCAGCCCCGATGCCGTTCTTGCCGGGATCGCCCGGGCACTTCGGGGCGACGGTGTCTTCCTCATGCAGGACATCGCCGGTTCGAGCCACGTGCATCACGACAAGCAGCACCCGCTGGGCCCGTTCCTCTACACGATCTCCTGCATGCACTGCATGACGGTGTCGCTGGCCGACGACGGCGCGGGCCTGGGTGCGATGTGGGGCCGCGAGACCGCCCGCCGCATGCTGGCCGAGGCCGGCTTCGGCCAGGTCGAGGTGAAGAGCCTGCCGCACGACGTGATCAACGACTACTACACCGCACGCAAGTAGAGCACGACGCGCGACCCGGTCACCACGCGAAGGCGGCGGGGAGCAGGGGCGTCTACCCTCGGGTCATGACGTCTCGACTCCTCGCCGCCTTCGCCGTAGTCGCCGCCACCGCCTGCGGCGGGCCCTTCGTGACGATCCCCGGCGGCCGGCTGTCGGGCCCGGTCGTCCCCCCGCCCAAGAGCTTCGACTTCGCGCGCGACGCCGGGACGGTGCAACTCGAGACCCGGCCGGAGGACCCCTACTCGGTCAACATCGCCTGCGCAGTCGTCGACGGCCGCCCCTACGTCTCCGCCGGCGACAACCGTGCGCGCTGGGTCGAACACATGGATGCCGATCCGCTCGTGCGGCTTCGCATCGAAGGCGACGTCTACGAGCTTCGCGCGGAGCGCGTGGTGGACGAAGGCGAGATGCGCGCCTTCGCCGACGCCTGGCTCGAACTCGGCGCCTGGGCTCGCGACCCCACGACCCTCGACGAGGCCTGGGTCTACCGGCTCGATCCCCGCTAGCGCTTCGGCCCGTCCGGGAGGGGACGGTCGTCGCTCAGCAGTCGCTTGGGATCGCGACCGTCCACGAACCCGATGAACGGGAACTGCATGCTGTAGCCGAGCAGCGACTGGATGGTGTCGCTGCACTGACGGGCCCGGTCGCGCGAGATGGAGAGACTGTAGTTCTCCTGCTGCCGTGCCCAGGGTTCGCAGTATTGCGTCGTGGCTGCGAGACGCGAGGCGCTGCCGCGATTCGGACCTGCACAGTGCCAAAGAGTCGCGGGGAAGAAGACGGCCGAGCCCGCCGGCATCACCGCAGCCACGAGCTTCGAGGTATCGATCTCGCTGCTGGCCACGTCACCCCAACGGTGGCTGCCCGGATAGACCAGCGTGGCCCCGTTTTCCTCGGTGAAGTCGTCGATGGCCCAGATGAGCGCTGCGCCCACCGGCTTGCGGGGCCGCGCCAGGGGATAGAACCCGTCGTCGTGATGCAATGGCTGACGCACCTCGCCCGGCAGCACGTCGATCACCTGGAGCTGCGAGAGCAGGTAGTTGGGCATGAGCATGCGGTCGAGCAGGCTCAGCACCAGCGGGTGCTCGACCAGCGGGTTGCACGCGAACGTCTTCTCGATCACCGAGTAGATGCGCCGGGTCTTGTGCCCCTCGAACTCGTTGCGACCCTCGTACTGGAGGTAGGGCGCCGACTCCGCGCGGATCCGTTCGAGCACGTCGGGGCTCACGAGGTCGCGCAGGATCACGAACCCCTGGGCGTCGACCTCGGCAAGGATCTCGTCCACCCAGCGCGGATCCACGCCGCGCGCCCGCGCGAGTTCGTCTCGCTGCGCCTGCTGCTCCGCGAGCACCTCGGAGCGGATCGAGCCGTCTTCGTTCACGTACGCGCGCGGGGACACGAGGTGGAATTACACCATTCCCCAGCGGTGCGCGAATGGGCGGGTGCCAACCGGGTACACGCCCTAGAGCCTGCGCGCTGCGGCGACGACCTCCTGCACGAAGGCCCCCACCCGACGCAGGCTCGGGGGCGGACCCGGGATTCGGCGGCGTTCGCGATAGGCGAGCGCGGCATCGATGAGGGCATGCCAGCGGTCGTCGAACGCCTCGCGAGCATGGCGACCCGCCGCCTCCTTCGAGACGATGTCGCCGGTCGCGAGCGTGTAGTGCAGCCGCGGTGCGCCGAGCACGCCCCAGGCGGCGGCCCAGCGCGGCCGCGCGCGAAGATGCCACGGCCGACCCGCCGCAGCGCGGTCGGCCCACGGTCGCCAGTACGTCTCGAGGTTCGCGCGGTTCCAGGCCCGCAACGCCAGCGGCTCGGCATCGAGCGCGAGTCCGGAAGGCGCCGGGCCGCGCAGGGCGATCCCCGACTGCTCGAGCACACGCCACATCACCGGGTTCACGTCGAACCCCCGGCCCACGTGAAACAGGTGCCCCACGTGCGAGGCCTCGGGCACGATGGCCGTGACCGGACGGCCCAGCTGCTCGGCAGCCACATAGACGCCATTGCGCGCCTCGGGGAACGCGAGCGGGGCGCGCGCGAGACCCCGGGCGGCCGTGCCCAGGCCCGTGATGGCATGCACCGCGCGCAGCCGCCGGATCTCGTCGCGTGAGAGCGGCCGGTCCACCACGGCGACGAAGTCGACGTCGCTGCGACCTGGCCGGAAGGCACCCAGCGCCGCAGAGCCCACCACGTAGAAGCCCGCGATGCGTCCCGGCAACCATGCGTCGGCGACCGACAGGTACTGACGCGCAAGGACCTCGTACCGACGCGCCCCCGAGGACAGGTCGGGCTCAGCGCTTTGGTGCACCGAGATGCTCGAGCACCGCCGGGATCACCACGTCCGGGTTCTCTTCGAGCACGAAGTGCCCCGCGTCCACCTCGAGCTCTTCGTACGGAGCCAGTACCAGCTCGCGCTGGCGGACCAACGCATCTTCGTTCACCCACATCTCTCGCTCGCCGTACACGAACAGCGTGGGCACCTTCACGGGCCCGGACGAGGCCTCAGCGCCCTCGAGGCTGCCTGTGATCGCCCGGTACCAGTTGAGGGCTCCGGTGAGTGCGCCGGGCTCGGAGAAGACGGCCAGGTACTCCTCGCGCTGTTCCGGCGTCGCATGATCGTAACCCTCACGCAGATTCGAGAAGCCGCGCATGCCGAGCATCGTCTCCGGAACCATCGGTGCGGTGAACAGCTGGATGTAGGCCGGAAGCTCCTCGCGAAGATCTGCGAGCAGCGTGCCCGGGTGGGGAATCGACATCCCGACGAAGCGCTCGACCCGGTCGGGGTGCTGGATGGCGACGGACCAGCCCACCACGCATCCCCAGTCGTGGCCGACCAGGTGGAATCGATCGAAGCCCACGGCATCGGCCACGGCGATCACGTCTGCGGTGAGCTCGGCCACGGCATAGGCGGCGACGTCGTCCGGGCGCGCGCCGGGGCTGTAGCCGCGCTGGTCGATCGCCACGACGCGGTAGCCGGCCGCGGCCGCCGCCTCGATGAGCGGAATCCACATCGCCGAGGTCTCGGGGAAACCGTGGAGCAGCACGAGCGCCGGACCGTCGTTCGCGAGCCCGGCGGTGCGCGCGCGGAACGTCATGCCGTTGGCCTCGATCCGCACGAGCCCCTCCGCGTCGGGCGTGAAGAGCGGTAGCGCCGCCGTCTGCGCGGTGTGGGCGCGACCCCAGTCGAGCGAGAGGAGCGTGCTCGCCGCCACCCCACCCACCGCCAGGAGGAGAAGCACCAGAAGGCCGAGGGCGATGCGCTTGATCCAGGTCATGTTGGAAGAGTAGGCGAAGCCCGGCCGGCACCGTCCAGGGGAGTTCGGCGATCGAGGGTCCTGCTGCCAGGGGGTGTCGCCTGACGGCGGGCCGATCCTTGGGCGCAGGCACCGAGACCTTGGGGGTAGGCACCGGGATCCGGCGGCAGCGGGTCCGGTACCCTGCCCGGGTGCCCGAGGAACGGACGTACGGCTACCGGGCAGGCGACGGCAGCGAGCTCCAGCTCGACGTCGTCAGGCCCGACTCGGAGGGCCCCGCACGGGGCGCCCCCGCGGTCGTCTTCTTCCACGGCGGCGCGTGGCGGATCGGAAGCCGCGAGCAGTTCCTGCCGCAATGCCGACGCCTCGCCCAGGTGGGCATCGCCGGCATCACGGCCTCCTACCGCCTGGTGACCGACGACAACGGCCTCTCGCCGGTCGACTGCGTCACCGATGCGCGCCTCGCCGTGGCTTGGGTTCGCGAGCACGCCAGCGAGCTGGGGATCGACCCCGCGCGCATTGGGGCGGGGGGCGGCTCGGCCGGGGGGCATCTGGCCGCGGCCCTCGCATCGATGAAGGTCGACCTCTGCGGTCTCGTGCTGTTCAACCCGGCCTTGGCGCCGGACGGCACACCCCGACTCGCCTTCATGGGCGATGCCGGGCCCGACTGGGACGTGCATGCCGGGTTTCCTCCGGCGCTCGTCCTGCACGGCACCGCCGACGAGATCGTGCCGATCGAAAACGCGCGCGCCTTCCAGGAACACATGGTGCGGCTGGGCCGGCGTTGCGAGCTGATCGCGTACGAGGGCATGCCGCACGCGTTCTTCAACTACCCGGCACCCGCCGGCCGCTTCGAAGAAACCGTGGCGCAGATGCTGCGGTTCCTGGCCGAGCTCGGTGCTAGCGCTGATCGAGGAAGCGGATGAGCTGCCGGTCGTGGCGGCTCGTCGCGCTGATGGGCGAGATGTTCGGCTCGTAGCGCGGCGGCTCGGCCGCCTCGGGCACGTCGCCCATCACCGTCACGCGCTGGATCACGCGTTCGCCCTCGAAGTCCGACAGCACGCAGTGCTGCGTGCAGCGGTTGTCCCACATCGCAATGGTGCCTTCGCTCCACCGGTAGCGAACCGTGAAGTCCGGGCTCGTCGCCCAGCCGGTGAGGAAGGAGAGCAGCGCGTCGCTCTCCTTGTGGTTCATCTCGACGATGCGGCGGGTGAAGTGCTCGTTCACGAAGAGCGACTTGCGGCCGCTCACGGGATGCACGCGCACCACGGGATGGATCGCCATGTTCTCCGGCTTGTCGTGCGGGTGGGCATCGTGAAGCGCGGTGAGCCCTTCGCAGAGGTCCTTCATGGGCTGCGAGAGCGCCTCGTAGGCCTTGTACATGTTGGCCCACATGGTGTCGCCACCGAACTCGGGGCACTTCACCATGTGCAGGATCGCGAGCACCGAGGGCTGCTCCTGACAGCTCAGGTCGCTGTGCCACTCGTCGGCGATCGCGCCCACGCCCCCCTTGGCCCGCAGCTCGAAGAACTCGGGGCGCTCGGCGTCGAGCGACAGGTTGGGATGAGACTCGAGCTCGCCGAAGAGCCTGCCGAACGCGATGTGCGTGTCGGGGTTCAGGTCCTGGTCGGGAAAGAACAGGACGAGGTGCTCCGTGAGCAGCTCACGGATGGCGTCGGCCTCGGCCGGGCCCGCCTTCTCGAGCGCGATGCCGCGCACCTCGGCCCCGAGCGATCCGGTGATCCGACGTACGTCCCAATGATCGATCTTCGCGGCAGTCGCCATCGCGTCCTCCTGGTCCTCGGGGAGAGCGGGCATGATAGCCCCACCCCCGGGTCGACCCTACCCTCGGGGAAGCGCGTGGGAGGAACGGCCTTGAAGCACTATTTCAACCCCATGAGCCGGGGAGTCACCACCGACTGGATGCTCCGGGAGCTCGATGCGCCCCACGAACGGGTCGTCGTGGACATCGCCGCCGGAGACCTGGAGGCGCCGGCCTTCCGCGCCCTCAACCCCATGGGCAAGGTGCCGACGCTGGTGGATGGGGACGTGGTCGTGACCGAGACGGCGGCCATCTGCGCCTACCTGGCCGATCGCTTTCCGGGGAAGGGGTTGGCACCGGCCCCGGGTACGCCCGAGCGTGGCGCCTACTACCGCTACCTGTTCTTCCCGGGGACCACGCTCGAGCCCATGGTCGCCGTCGCAGGACTGGGCGTCGAAAGCTGGGATGCACGCAGCATGGGCTTCGGCGACATGCCACGGGTGCTGGCCGCCGTGGAGTCGATGACGCCGGAAGCGAGCTGGGCATTGGGCGAGGCCTTCACCGCCGCAGATGTCGTGTTCGGCGGCACGCTCGACTTCTTCACGGGCTTCGGCCTGCTCGAGGCCTCGGCGCGGGTGCGCGCGTACATCGAGCGGTTGAAGGCCCGCCCGGCCTACCAGGCCAGCCACGCGGCCATGCCCACCTGACCTTGCGCCGGCGAGCGACCCGCGCCTAGGCCCGGGCGAGCGACTCGCGCACCTTGGACTGGAAGTAGAACACGCCGGCCTCGTGGCGCGGCGACAGGCGACCCGTGCGGTAGACGCCGGCTTCGAGGTTCAACTGCACGGCCTCACAGATGCGGCGGTCCTCGTCGGTCACCTCGTGGCACATGGCCAGCGCGGCCTCGCGATCGGCGCCCTCGGCGAAGAGAAACAGGTAGTCGATGCGCATCTCGGTCGGAGACAGCGGCAGCATGCGCTCGACCGAGAGCCCATCCCCGTACACGTTGAATGCGACGTTCGGCCAGAGCCAGGCCCAGAGCCCGTCATACACCGGCTCGGTCACCCGGGCGCTGGGGGGCGCGTGGTGCGTCACCACGCCGTCGCTCGCATCCACCTCGTAGCCCTTCACGTCGACCTCGCGATGGAGCCGCGGGTGGATGTAGGGGATGTGATAACCCTCGAGATAGTTCTCGACGTAGGCCTTCCAATTGCACCGCAGGGTGTGCTGTGCGCGACCGTGCAGCTCGAACCGCTCCAGCGGCAGCCTCTCTGCGAGCCCGGGCAACCGACCCAACGCATGCCCGAGCGGGGGGGCCTCGGCGTCGAGACACACGAACACGAACCCCCGCCAGGTCGCCACGCGCACCGGCTCGAGCCCGAGCCGTGCGGGCTCGAAGCCCTCCGCGGGGCCAAAGCCCGGGGTGGCTTCGAGGCGGCCCTGCTCGTCGTAGATCCACCCGTGGTAGCGGCAGCGCAGCCGAGGCGTGGCACAGCGCCGCGAGACGCCGCCCTCGGCAGCCCCGACGATGGGGCCCGCGCGGTGACGGCAGACGTCGTGAAAAGCGCGCAGCTCGCCATCGCGCCCGCGCCGCACGAAGAGCGGCCAGCCGGCCAGCTGCTCGGCCACGCCGTCGCCGGGCCGCGCCAACTCGGCCTCGTGGGCCACCAACACCCACTCGCGCGCGAAGACCGCCTGCCGCTCGGCCTGGAAGGCCGAGGGGTCGTGGTACGCGCTCGCCTCGAGCGTTTCGGCGCGCGCCAGGCCCGCGAGATCGACTTCGGTCATCCGGCCAGCCTGTCCGACGACCGCGCTCAGCCTTCGGCCGGCGGCGTATCGCCGATGCCGAACGGCTTCCACGCCAGGATCAGCAGCGGAAGCAGTGTGAGAGAGGCCAGCAGTGCGATGAGCATCGCGAGCCCGGTCAGCACACCGAAGTAGATGGTGGGCAGGAAGTTCGAGAGCACCAGGATCGAAAAACCGAAGATCACCGTCGTCGAGGTGTAGAAGACGGCCCGCCCGATGTTCGCGTGGCAGATCTCGAGGGTCTTTCCGTAGTCGCCGCTCTCGCGCAGCTCTTCGCGGAAGCGATAGATGTAGTGGATGCCGTTGTCGACGGCGATGCCGATGGTGATGGCCGCGATGGTGATGGTCATGACGTCGAGCGGAATGCCCGCCAGGCCCATCAAGCCGAGCACGATGCCCGCCGCCAGCAGGTTCGGCACGATGCCGATCACCGCGAGTCGCACCGAGCGGAACAGCAGCAGGAACATGGCGGCGATGCCCGCCATCACCGCCCCCAGGCTCGAGATCTGCGACTGGTACAGGCTGCGCAGCATGTTGTTGTAGAGCACCAGCGTGCCCGTCACCTGGACGCGTCCTTCGTCCAGCCCGAGCTCATCGCGGAAGCCCTCTCGAATGCGCTCGAGGAGCGGCCCCCGACGCAGACCTTCTTGCGAGTCCTTGATCCGCAGCAGGACGCGGGCCTCGTCGTTCTCGACCGACACGTAGGGATCGAGCAGCGAGCTGCGGATGTCCTTCGGCAGCTTGTCGTAGACGAGGGCCAGCTCGACGGCGTTGAGCGGCTGGCCCTCGTTCAGGGCCTCGGCCACACGCACGATCGACGCCAACGAGAGCACCTTGCCGATCTCGGGCTGGGCGGCCAGGTAGTCATGCACGCGCTTGATGCGCTCGACCTTGTAGGGCGTGAACCAGTAGGCGTCGCTGCTGGTGGTCTCGGTGTCCCAGGTCTCGAGCTCCCATTCTTCGAAGTCGTCGTCCTCTTCGACCGCGGGCTCGGGCTCGCCGGGAAGCGGCTGTGGCGCGAAGCTCAACAGGACGTCTGCCGGAGTGGTGCCCCCGAGCTTCTCGTCGATCAGCTTCATGCCCTGATAGATCTCGGTGTCCTGGCGGAAATAGTCGATGAACGAGTTCTCGACCGTGAGGCGCGAGATCCCAACCCCAGCGACGATCGCCAGGCCGGCGGAAACCGCCAGGATCACCCTGCCGTGGCGACGCGTTACGCCGGCCAGCGCCCGGGTGATCGGCACCTCCTCGCGGCCGTGACGCTCGCCCTTGGGCCGCAGCAGCATCAGCACCGCCGGAAAGAAGGTGAACGACGTGAGGAAGGCCACGGCCAATCCCATGCTCATCATCCACCCGAAGTCGCGCACCGGCTTGATGTCGCTCAGCACCAGCGAGCCGAAGCCGATGATGGTGGTGAGCGCCGTGTACAGGCACGGCCAGACCATCTTGTTGAGCGTCTCGCCAACGAGTTCTCGCTGGGTGGCCTCGGGCGTCTTTCGCGCGAGGCCGAGATAGCGCACGGCCAGGTGGATGTTCATGGAGATCGTGATGATGAGCATCAACGCCAGGAAGTTCGACGAGATGACCGTGACCTTCCATCCGACCAGCCCCAGGACGCCCAACATGATCACCGTGGCGTAGAAGCAGCTGAGCAGCGGGAGCACGACCCATCGCACCTGGCGGAAGATCACCGTCAGCACGAAGACGAGAAACACGAACACGCTCGACCCGAACACCACCAGGTCGCTCTTCACGAAGGTGACCATGTCGTCCGCGATCATCGGAACGCCGCCGAGATGTACCTGTCCGTAGGCCCGAAAGGGCGCAATCGCCTCGCGGACGTCGCCGATCACCTGGTGCATCCAGGGGCCCCGAGCCGCGGCGGACCGCTGGTAGGCCACCGTCACGCGTTCGAGCTCGCGCTGGCCCGATGGGCCCAGCGTCCCCGCGCCGCGCTCGACCAGCAGCTCGTTGCGTTCGGCCAGGAGCGCCGCGTGCTGCTCGTCGTGCTCCAGATTGACGAGGATCGCGGTCGTGGTGCGATCACGGCTGATGATCAGGTCTCCGAAGACCGGGCTCGCGGTCAGTTCCCGGACCGCGCGCGCGCGCTCGACCCCCTCGGTCTCGAGCGTCTGTACCGCGCTGGCCATCTCGGCGAGCGGCACGTCCGAGCTTTCGACGAGCGGCACGTCGAGCAGACTGGTGACGGACTCCACGCCCTCGACCGTCGCGAGTGCGTCGCGAAGACCCGCCAGGTGCCCGAGCGCCTCGTCTTCGAAGAGCACGCCGTCGGGCAGGAACGTCACGACCAACAGGTCGCGCGTGGCGTAGCGCGCCCCGACCTGTCGAAACAGCTGGAGGTCGGGATCGTCCTCGAGCAGAAGGGAATCGGCCGAAGCGTCGAGCTCGAAGTGCTGAGCGTGATACGCCGCGAAGGCGAGCAGCCCGACCAGCACCAGCAGCGCGGCAAGGGGTCGATCGAGGATCGCTCTGTGATGCAGCCGCGCCAACGGCCCAGGGGAGGACGACATCCGCAGGATCCTAGCCGGTCTCGGGAGGCCGACCCCTGTCTTCGAGCGAATCCGCCGCTAGCGACCTCAGAAGGGCTGGCCCATGCTGGCGCGCGTGATCCGCGCCGTGCTCTCGATCTTCGGACTGGCTCTTGCCGGCGTGGGACTGCTGGTGGGCGGGATCGTCGCCTGGGGCTGGACTGCCGACGAGACGCACGCTTGGGATCGGGAGCGCGCCGAGGGGCTGCGCATTGGAGAGGCCCACGCGGTCGTACCCGGGCCCGGCCTGCCACCGGGCCTCGGCCTGGGCGCGGCCAACAACAACCTCGACTGGGTGCGCCACGGCGATCGCACCTACCTGGCGTTTCGCACGGCGCCGCGGCACTGGGCCAGTGACGACGCGCACATGATCGTCCTGTCGACCTCGGCCGGAGCCGAACTCGAGCCCGGGGCGCGCTGGACGCTCGAGGCCCGCTTCGACCTGCCGGACCGCGACCTGCGCGAGCCGCGGTTCCTATCGGTGGGCGACCGCCTGCTCTTCTACTTCTTCGAAGCCGACAGCCAGCCGGGCGTCTTCTCGCCCAACGCGATCCGAGTGACCGAACGCCTGGGACCGGCTGACTGGGGAGAGGCGCAGCCGATCTTCGAGCCCGGTCACGTCGTGTGGCGCACCAAGTGGCGGCGCGGCCAGGGTTGGATGAGCGTCTACGACGGCCGCGCCCCCTACGACGAGACCGAGCGCCTGCGCAGCGTCCGGCTGCTCCGCTCCGACGACGGCCTTGCGTGGGCCTCGGTGAGCGGGCGCGACTCACCCGTCGCCCACGCCGGCGCCAGCGAGTGCGCGTTCGAGTTCGACGCCGAGGGCAACCTGGTCGCGTTGGTCCGTGTGGAACCACGCGGTGCGCTCGTCTGCACGGCCCCGGCGGACCGGCTCGAACGCTGGGATTGCAGCCCCACCCCACACCGGCATGACTCGCCGCTGCTGGTGCGCCACGGCGATCGCTTCTTCGCGTTCGCACGGCGAAGCCTGGGCGGACCCGTCGAGCGAATGCCGGGTTGGCTGTCCGACGACTCGCGGCTGCTGCTCGATCAGCTGAGGTTCTGGTGGACGCGGCTGCGGACGAGCGTCTACGAGATCCTTCCGGACGAGCGCCGCATCGTCCCACTCGCCGACCTGCCGTCGAGGGGCGACACCGCGTTCGCCTCGGCGATTCCACTGGGCGATGGCCGCTTCGCCGTCGCCAACTACTCGAGCCCCCTCGAAGAGGCGGATTGGCCGTGGGCGGTGGGCCAGAACGTCGAGACACGGATCTACGTGCAGGAGGTCACGCTGCCCTAGGGCGGCGCGCCGGGGAGGTCAGGGCTGCGAGCGCGCCGCCCGACTGTGGTCGACCCGGATCAGCTCGTCGGTCGGAAAGCCGAGGCCGCGCGCCTTGTCGACCAATCGCTGCAGCAGCTCGGGGGCGATCTCGGGTTCGCGCGCGAGGATCCACAGGTAGGAGCGGTTCGGCCCCGCCACCAGGGCATGGCCGTAGTTCTCCTGATCGAGGTCGATCACGTTGTAGCCGCCGTAGAACGGGCCGAAGAACGAGACCTTGAGCTGGCCCACGTCGGGCTCACCCACCAGCACGGCGCGCCCCACGGCCTCGCTCCACTCCTCGGCCTTGGTGTCCCAGCCCCGGTTGATCACCTCGACGTCGCCGTCTTTGCGCAGACGATACTGCGCGGTGATGTCCGTCAGGCCGCGCTCGAAACGATGGTCGAGGCGTGCGATCTCGTACCAGGTGCCCAGATAGCGCTCGAGGTCGAACCCCCGTACCGGCTCGACCCCATCGGGCACGCCGGCACAGCCCCCCGCAAGGACGAGCGCGATCCACAGCATCCCCACTCGTTGCAGCGGTCGGGTCCGGCCTGCGCGATTCGCTCGACTGCTCGGTCGTGTCATGGACGCCTCCGCCCCGGTACGGGGAGCGGAGGTTAGCCGCCGACTTACGCCGTGGCGCTCTCCGAGCGCTCGAGGATCAGCCGCGACGCCTCGAGGGCCACCTGCGCCGACCCGTAGACGCCCATGATCTTCGCGGCGCTGGTGCGCTCTCCGATCAGGTAGAGACCGTCGACCCCTTCGGCCTCGATGTCGATCAGGCTACGCCCCACGTTGCCGGGGGTCTCGATCAGGGTGGCCGGCCCGAAGGACCGGTGCCGCCAATGGGCCTTCTCGACCACGCCCGGGAAGAGCTGCTTGATGTCCTCCTCCCAATCGTCGAAGAGCTGGTTCAGCGCAATCTTGTGGCTCGCCTCGCGCATCTGGAACAGGTTGGGCTTCTCCCACCAACCGGTCTGGATCCAGAACGTGGTCTCGTACTGGCCGGGCTCGTCGGAGAACTCGAGCGAAGCAGCACACCAGGGCCTGCCCGTCACCGGCCCCTCCTGGACCCAGCGTGGCCCGCTGTGGTCCCAGAGGTCGGGATCGTCGTGACCGTAGGTGAGCGTCGCATCGTTCAGCGTCTTGCGGTGCAGGTGACGCAAGCGGTCCGCATACCACGGCGACAGGTCGTCCTCGCTCAGGATGTTGAAGATGTCCCAGATCGCGACGGCACTCACGACCACCGGCGCATCGATTCGTTGCGTGTCGTAGAGCTCGGTCGGCACCCGGCGGTCGCCGCACTCGATCTCGACCCCTCGCACCCGACCGTCTTCGATCACGATGTGCGACACCGACGTGTTCGTTCGGATCTCGCCGCCCCGCTCTTCGATCGCTTCGATGAGCGGGCCAGCGATCGCACCGCTGCCTCCCTTGACCCAATAGGACTGCGAAGGAAAATGGCCCAGGTGCTCGAGCTGCTTCTTCACGCTGTAGAAGAGCATGCCGGCCGAGTAGTCATGGGGTACGGAGAGCGTGCCTCCGAACAGCCAGCCCATGTAGCGGAAGAAGTCGATCACGTCGGGATCGTTGGTGCGTTCGGTCACGAACTTCTCGACGGACACGTCGTCGAGCTGCTCGATCTCCTCGAAGCTCCAGTTCTTCGCCGTGTCGACGTAGACCTTCACGAACTCCGCGAGCGAGCCCCGGATCATGTCGTCGAGCTTGCGCCACCGGCCGCCCATGTGGACCTCGCCCGAGTTCGTCCAGCGGCAGACGTTCTCGGGCATGGTCTTGCCGATGCGCCGATAGACCTCGTCCTGGGTACCCGCCAGGATCAGGCCCTTGATGCCGTTGTCGATCGCGGCGTTTCCGATCTTGCCGCTGGCAGCGCGACCGCCGAGCCCCTCGGGCCCCGAACGCTCCACCACGAGCACGCGCTTGCCCTCGTTCGTGAGCAGGGCGGCGAGGTTCAACCCGCCCATGCCACCCCCCACGATCACGACGTCGAACGATTCCCGGGCCATGGAGACTCCTCTCGGTCCAAATGGAGCCAAGCATGTAAACAAATAGTTATCTACTTGTAAACATCGATAGCTATTCTGGACCCGAACTGCAGACGATTGATCCCCGTGGGTTTACATTTCGTCTCGGATCGTAAATCCTAGCCGGGATGGAACATGGCCCCGCGGGCACCCGGGACGCGATCCTCGAAGCCGCCGAGGCCGCCTTCGGTCGCAACGGCTTCAAGAAGACCACGCTCGAGGACGTGGCCACGGCGGCTCACGTCTCGCGACCGCTCGTCTACCGCTACTTCGGAGACAAGCGCGGCCTGTTCGCCGAGGTGATGGAACGCGTCCTCCACGAGTGGAACGAGGTGCTGGCCGCCGAGGCCGCACGCACCACGCCGGGTACGGCCCATACGCTGCGCCTGGTGCTAGGCGCCTGCCTCGACTTTGCACGGAGTCGCGGCGTACTGCGCGGCCTGCTGGTCCGCGATGCCAGCTTGGTGCGTTCGCTCGTCGGCGACGTGCTCGACCGCGGTCGCGACCTGCTCCCCGACCTGGTGCGGCGGGTCCTCGAAGACGGAGTGCGGCGCGGAGACGTGCGCTCGGACCTGGACGCGCACGACATGGCCCACGTCGTCGCCGAGGTCTTCGTCTCCTACACCCTGCTGGTTCTCGCGGGCGAGAACGACCAGGTCAGCGCACGCCGCGTCGACGCCGTGATCGAGACGTTGCTGCACGGGGTGATCGCCGTACCCGCCCGTTAGGGGCCACAGGCGAACCCGGCCTTCGAACCGCAATCGGCGGGCGCAGCTGGACCCGCCCGCCTGGCAACCGCAGCGGCGCCCCCCAGGGGCCAGGTGACACTCTTTGGAGTAGACCTCGAGCGCTCCCGATGCGTAGGATGGCGGCATGCGACGGGACCGCCCGGGACGAGACAGCCTGGTGTCGGGCCTCTCGGGCGTGTTGCTGGCGCTCCTGGCGTCGGCCAGCCTGGGGACCCGCTGCGGGCCACCCGACGCGAACGGCCCGCTCGACATCAGCCTGGCGGTGCATCCGGAGGACGGCACGGTGGATGTCGTCGTCGAGTCGGGCTCGGCGAAACGCTTCTACATGGACTGCGACTGCGCCGGCGCTTGTTCGGACCTCGCTACCTGCAGCGCGGTTTGCGCGCCGTGGTCCGCCGTCGAAGACCCGATTGCCTTCGACCGACTACCGACGTTCGAGGGAAGCCTCTCGGGCTGCATGAGCGCATGGAGCGCCGCGCCCGGAGCCCGGGTCGTGCGGGCGTGCGCAGTGTCGCAGCAGATGCAGGAAGTGTGTACCTCGGCAACGGTGACCGTCACCGCAGACCTCACGCTTCCGGTCGACCTCTCTGGCTACCGGGTCTTCGTGATCGCCGGGCAGTCGCAAGCGGTCGGCTACTCCACGATCTCGCCTCGTCCCCAGGCCGACGCACCCGAGCGTCACTGGATCCTGAACCCGCGCTCGGGCATGGGGCTGGACGAGGTCCGCTGGAACCGACCGATCGAGCCCCTCGCGACCACCCAGTTCGGGTTGGCCCTGCCGGACGCGCCGCGCTTTCTCTCCGGTCCCTGGACGGACTTCGTCGATCGCTGGGAAGACGACCCGGGCGAGGATCTCGTCCTGGTCCAGGCGGCCGTCAGCGGTACGTGTCTCGTGTGCGCCCCCGGTGAATGGCTCTCGGACCCCATGGGCACCGCGTACCAGGACATGCTCGACCTGGTCGCACACCTCGCGAGCGGCCGGGCGAACGTGGTCGTCAGCGGCATCCTGTGGGAGCAGGGCTTCCAGGATGGCCTGAACCAGACGCCGCGCGCCGAGTATGCCAGCGCGCTGGTCGACTTCGCCCAGGCGGCGGACCTGGCGATTCGCAGCCTCACGGGGCAGAGCGAGAGCGTCCGCACCCTCGCGGCCCTGCCCTACCCCGCGAACGCCGAGTCCCCCGGCATCGGCGAGATCCGGCTCGCCACCGAGGACGCCGTTGGCGCATCTCCGCTGCTCGTCCGGGGTGCCGACGAGTCCGGCCTCGCACTCGAAGCCGACGGGATCCACATCCACGCCGTGCGCCAGCAGGCCAAGCGCTGGCACCTCGCCACCAAGGCGGTCCTCGGCTTCTAGGGCGTCGGGCGCAAGGCGCGGCCGCGCGCCTCGGCGCGCTCCCACATGCGGATGTAGCCCTCCGCCGACTTGAAGAGCGGCTCGAGTTCGGCGTCGCTGACCCCGTCGCCTCGTATGTCCTGGATCAGTTCGGGCAGCAGACCGATGTGCACCAGCCCCTCGGTGTTGAAGTCGAGGGAGCGCTCGCCCACTCGAGGCGGCTGGAACACCACGTCGCCGGCGTAGGACGTGAAGGGGTAGGTCACCGGGTCGGACTGCTCCGAGCAGCCGCTGTCGGGACCGAAGCGCGGCCCCCGCGCGCCGGCGAATCCGTTGAGGTCGAGCGCGAAGCCCTCGGCGGGGAATCCCCCCTCGTCCTCGATCAGCGCGATGCGCTGCTGGAACCCATCGTCGGTGGTGGCCGTCGCGTCCGGCGAGCGACACACCCCGAAGCCGGTGCCGGAGATGCCGCCCAGCCGGTAGAGCTCGCCGAAGTTGTTGCGGCCGTGGGTACCGGCCGCCGGATAGTCGTTGGCGCGGAGCATCTCGTAGGCGCGCCGGTAGCCATGGCGAGGCAGGTGATCGACCTCGATGATCATGCCGCGCTGCATCAGCTGTTCCATCAGGAACTCGCCCAGAGCGGTCATCCCTTCCTTCTGGCAGACCTCTTCACCGGTCGGTGGCGTGAGGAAAGCGCCGATGAACGGCAGCAGGGTGCTCAGCGGGTCGGTCGTCACGCCACTCAGATCGTTCGGCGGCGGATCGAAGTAGTCGTCTCGGGGCTCGATCAACCCCGGGAACGCCGCGGCGCCCTGGTCGAACCCGCCCGGCACACTCGAATCGCACTCGGCCGTCATGTTCGAGTAGTGACCGGTCTGGATGAAGTTGCCGAGCTCGATGATGCCCTTGTGGCCATCCCCCGCAGAAAAGCCGTTGTCGTACTTGTGGACCGGGAAGATCGCGCGCACCCCGCGCGCGTGGTACGCGTCGAGACGCTCGACGACGTCCTGCTCGGTGCAGGCCGGATGCGCCTCGGACGGGACGAGAAAGCAGTCGAACAGGTTGGACGTCTCGATGCCGAGAATGACGGCGAGCTTGCCGTCCCCGATCACCTGGCGGGCCTCTTCGGGCGTCTGGACGATGCGGAACCAGCCACGCCCGGGCCCACCCTCCTGCGCGTCGATGTACGCCTCCATCGCGTAGGTCTCGTCGATGATGCGATCGACCGCGACCATGTCGTTGCAGTCGTAGCGAAGCGGCTGGATGCCGGCGCCGCGCACCACGTCACAGATGATCTGGTTCGACGTCGCGTGCTGGACGACCAGGCGCAGACCTCCGAGGTACGCGCGTTCGAGCCACTTGTAGTACTGCACCTGGTGCGTCGAACTCGACGGCGCGTCGGGCCAGTCGCTGAAGGTGGGCCAGCCGTCGGTGGCGTGATTCGCGGTGGGCGTCTGCCCGGTGACCAGGGCCTGGAGCAGACCGTTGGTGTCGTCCGGGTTGTCGTACCCGTAGCCGAACACGTCGCGCCGTCCCTCGGGGCCGTGGTAGAGCGTGCAATCGGCGAGCGCATGCTCGACGCCCAGGGCGTGGAAGGCACCGCCGTGGAACAACCCGCCGCCCCCGAACGCGAAGTTCGAGAGCACGTGTGAGTGCGCGTCGACGAACCCGAAGAGGGAGCCGTCTTCGAAGACGGTCCTACGAACGCGGCCGTCCGCATCCACGGTGGCCTCCGGGAACTCGGCACATCCGCGCCGCTTGTGCAGCTGGACCCGCGCTCCAGCGCCCTGGCCGATCACCAGCCCCTTCGTCGTCAGGTAGAGGCCCGACTTTCGATGGCGCAGTCGCAGGCCCGCGTGTCTCTTGCCGCCCGGCTCGGCGAAGAGCTCCCACTCGGCGGGCGACTCGAAGCTGTCGTCCGCGGTGAGGACGTCGGAGAGCAGCTCGGCCTCGCGTTGCACGCGGGCCCCGTCGGACACCACGTAGGACCCGCCGTCGTCGTAGAGCAGGTAGCTGCCGAGGCGCGTCGGCTTCAGGAAGAAGGAGGTACCCGCCGCGCGCCAACGCGGGAAGTCGTAGCCTTCCCCGCCATCGGCCACGCTCAGCATCCGCGGGCTCTCCTCGCCGGGGTCGATGAGCCCGACGGCATAGCAGCGGTTGGCCACGTAGTGGACGGGCTCGAGGGGCTCCTCGTCGCAGCCCGAGATCACGAGAAGCTGCAACGAGAGGGTCCAGACCAGGGCAACGCGTGAGCAGGGCAGCATCAGCAGGTCCTCTGGAGCGGTGGGCAGTCTACCGTCTTTCGGCTGCAGCCGTCCTGCCGCCCGGTCGCGGGGCTCCCGGTCTGCTGCCGGTCCGGCTCAGGGCGCCCAGAGGGTCGTTCCGGTCGCCAGCTCGGCACCCGAGTCGGCCACGCAGAATCGGGTGAGCTCTCGGGCGCGCTCCGACAGCTTCAGATGGTCGGCGTGGCTGATCCCTGGGACCACGGGTTCCCGAAACCACGGTGCGTAGAACTCCAGGTTCGGAATGCTGCGGACCTCGTCCGACAGATTCGGCGTGCCCCCGTGCCAGGCGCGCACGTCCCGCACCATGATGCTCCCCGCCGGAGCCGGGCAGACCGTGCTGAGCCGCATCCACTCGGGCTCGTCCTCCAATCGCGGGATCCGCGTGCGTGCGTTCTGGGTTCCCGGGATCTGGCGCGTGGGACCGTTCAGCCGGGTCACGTCCTGGGGCAGGAAATTCACGCAAACGTAAGGGCAAGGCAGGTCGCGAATGCTCATGCGGCCGCGCGGGTCGCGGAAGGCACTGAAAGGCGTCTTGGTGTCGTCGACCCAGTCGCGCACGTCCGAGTGGAGCGGTTGGTAGTCGATGGCGCCGGGCAGGCAGAAGTCGCCGCTCGCCGCCCGCAACGTGAAGTGCGGCGAACCGAAGATCTCGCCGACCAGGCGCGTGACCACGGGCAGATCCAGCAGCATCTGCCACGCGGGACGGTGCAGCTGGCTTCGGGTCAGGCTCGAGCCGCCGAACGAGTAGCGGTGCGATCCGCGGTTGCCGCGGCGCTCGGCATCGAGCGCGAGAACCTCGTCGACCACCTCGTTGCATCCCGCCGCCAGCCGCGCCACCTGCTGGTCGTCCAGCACGTCGGCCACGAGCACGAAGCCATCGCGGTGGAACAGCTGGACCGCGCGCTCGACTTCGTCCGGCTCGAGGATCTCGAGGCCCCGGATTCCGTTGTGGGCCTCGAGGTGTGCCCGCAGCGCCTGGGTGCGGTCCCGGTCCTGGACTTCCTCGGGCATCGCCCGAAGGGTATGCCAGATCTCCGTCGCTCGGCGGCGGGCTAGAACGTGTACCGCAGCCGGAGGAACACCTCGTCGCGGTCGCGGATTGCCGACAGGCCATTCTCGGTGAAGTCGTTGTAGGCCCAGCTTCCGGTTCGATTCGAGAGCGAGTTCGGTGAGAGCGCCATCTCGACGGGCTCTTCGCGCCCCCCGAAGTAGGCCACCCCGAAGGTGGCCGAGAACTCCGCCGAGAACCGGTACTGCACCTGGGCGATGATCGCGCTCGAGTTCGAACGCTTGTCGTAGACCAGGGTCATCGCCGGGAGCAGCCGGTCGTCGAAGTAGCCGGTGTTGACCGACAGCACGCCGAGGAAGTTCCAGGGGCCACTCGACGTGAACCCCCTCTGGTAGCCATCCACGAACTGCACGAACAGCTGGCCGTTGATGAAGAAGGTGCGGTTGGCGTTCAGGAAGTTGATGAACGTCGGCCGGTCGACCGAGATCGTGAGGTTGTGCCGATCGGCCTGGCCGAGCCCGTCCAGGCTGTTGTTGTTGGCCAGGATCGCATCGTTCTCCCAGGTGTACTCGATGCCGATGTTCGACTTCGTGAAGTCCTCGGCGAAGTCCATCGAGAAGCCCAGGATGTTGCGCTTCTGGTAGCGCAGCACGATGTCCCGGCCGCCGTGCCAGACGAAGTCACGCCGGCCGAAGCGGCCGTTGCCACCCGCCATGGCGGTGTTGCGCTGCACGCCGGTGATCTGGATGAACGACTGCAGGTTGCCGCAGAGCTGGGGGCGCGCGAACGAGCAACCGTCCTGACGCATGGGGCGGCTGGGATCGAACACCGACTCAGTGACGACGGGCCCGGCCGAGAAGCCCACCAGACCCATGAGGGCGTTCCACGAGACCACGGCCATCTCGCTGCGGAACCGCTGGCCGGTGAACGGATGCACGCGGGTGCCCGGGTTCACGAGCGGCGCCGCGGGGGCGCCGGTGAGCGAGCCGTCCTGGCGGACGTTGTAGCCGGCATCGCCGGGGCCGCGGCAGCCGGGCAGGATGAACATGCGGCCGCGCTCGTAGCGCGTGCAGACGGGCCCGCCGTCGAAGCCGACGGTGCCCGGCTGTGCGCGACGGCGGTCCGTGGTCAGCCACTCCGACACGTTCGCGCCGAAGCTGCCCTCGAAGCCCGTGAACGACTGGAAGAGGGCGCTGGCCTCGGCGTTCATCAGGTCGATGCCCTCGATGTCGCAGCGCGTCCGGTAGAAGGGGCCGCAGCCGAGCAGGGCCTCCTGTTCGTCCGTCAGGTACTGGGCGAGCCCGCCGCCGGACTGCGCGATCACGTCGAACTTGAGGATGCCCGTGGCCGCCGGCGGCCCCCCGTCGAAGGGGTCCAGGCCGAGCGGCACCAGCACCGTGGCCAGCGCCGTGGCGATGTCGTCCGTCGGCGTGACGGTCTTCTTGGCGATCTCCACCGTGTTGATGGGGGTCCCGCCGGACAAGCCACTCGCCAGGGCATAGAGGATCGACTGGCCGCGAACCGGGATCAGCGTGTTGCCCTGGCCCGAGACCACCGCGGACAGCGCGGACGAGATGGCGGGCCCACCGGGGATCGCCTCCTTCTGGCTGTTGAAGACGGTCTGCCCGCAGGCACTTGTATCGAGCGCCGAGAACCCGATGCTCGTCGCGCAGATCATGCTGAAGAGCTGCTGGTTCACGCTGTGTTCGTTGAGGGCCTCGGCGGGCGTGAGGCAGTCCTTGCCCTCCCCCGTCGTGCATGCCCCGGTCCTCATGCCCATCCTGGGCCGACCGGTCACCGGGTCGACGTTGCGCGAGTAGCGATACAACTCGTCCTGGTAGAAGAGGTCGGTGTGCCCGTAGTAGTTCGTCAGCGCGAAGCTGAAGCGGTCCCACCGCCACTCGGCGCGCGCACCGAACTCGAGGCCGCTGGCGTCTTCCCACGGATCGGGGGGCCGCACCTCGCCGGCGATGGCCAGGCCGGTCAGGCCATGGGCGAACAGACCGAACGACTTGTTGCAGACGGGGTTCGGCGCGTACGGCTCGCCGCAGCGGCCCAGGTCGGTCGGCTCGAAGTCGTCGAGCAGCGCCACGAACTCGACGCGCACGTCCTCGAGGGGGCCCACGTCCCAGAAGTGCCAGACCGCGCGCGCCGACCACAGGCCGATGCGCGACTCTTCGAGCGAAGGCAACGACGCCAGCGCCAGATCCTGGGGGTTCCACTGGTCCTGGTTGCGGAAGAGTTCGGTCTTGCCCCAGACGATCGTCTGCTTGCCGAGCCGCAGCCAAAGCCGGCTGTCGAACATCTCGATGTCGAGGTAGGCCTCCTTGAGCTCGCCTTCGTCCTCCTGGGACGCCCCGCGATTGAACGACAGCTCGGTCTGGCTGAAGTTCTGGTCGAAGCTGTCGAACGACCGGTCGCGAATCAGGCGCTGGAGGCGCTTGTTCGGGTAGTAGACGCCCTGCGGCACGTCGAGCGGGTTGGTGCCTGCGGCCACCTTGGGCGCCGGACGCAGCGGCAGTTCGCCCGTACCCCCCGTACCGGTGATGGGACTGATGTCCTTCGCGCGCAGCGGGTTCGGACGGTCGCGCAGGGTGCCGAGCTGGCGGATCTGGCAGTCGGGACGCCAGGGGCCCATCACCTGGTGACCCGTCCCGTTCTGGCTGCCCTTGGTCGCGCGGAAGTTGAAGTCGCACTTGCCCGTGCGCAGGAAGCGGTCGAAGTAGAAGGGCGCCGGGTCGTCCGGCGTCCCAAAGACGCCGTCGACCCCGGCGCTGTCGAAGAGCGTGTCGATGCCCTGGATGTTGAAGATCGGCGAGGGCTTGCGGCTGCCGCGCGGCCGCAGTCGGTTCTCGTACGGCAGGAACTCGCGCGGAATGTCGCGCAGGAAGCGCCGGTCGAAGTTGAACAGCGTGCCGCTCGAGCGGAAGCCGGCGCGACGGCCGTCCGACAGCCGCCGCGGCTGGCGGTTGGCATCGTCACCGAAGGTGTCGATGGACGGGAAGATCTTGCAGCCCCCCGTCCAGACGCAGTCGTAGCGGCCCTCGAGCCGCACGAACCCCGTCATCAGGTCGAAGGGCCCGAAGCCGTCCGGCGCGATGTTGGCTTCGATCTCGAGATTGAGGATGTGATACCACTGCGTCACGTCCCAGCGGTCGGTCGAGCTGAAGTCGCGGGCCATCGCCCGAAGCTGCATCTCGTAGTAACCGTGCGCCTCGATGGCTCCATCGAAGAACTCGAAGGCCGAGGCCGGCGGTGCCTGGACGAACGCGACGCAGCTGACGGCGACGGCCGCGGCAAGACGCGTGATCCGGCTCGAACCCGAAGCCGGTCGCGGACGCAACCGTGCAGAGACTCCCCTGAGCATGCACACCCTCCATGCAGGCTAGGAACAGAGGCCGCGGAACCTGCGGCGACCCTCCCCAAAGAGAGCATGAGTCGTGCCAAACATCGGGGCAGCTGAGGCCTCGTCACGTGGGGACGCGGGGCACTTCGCCACACCCTGTACCCAGGGCGGGGCAATCGTCCCTCTCGCTGCGGGTTTCTACCGCGGCTTGGGGACGACCAGCACGCTGACGTCGGCCTCGCGGAGCGTCCGCTCGGCGACGCTTCCGAGGGCGAGGTGAACCAGCCCCGTATGACCGTGCGTCCCCATCACGATGAGGTCGGCATGGGCGGCAGCGGCGCGCTCGGCGATGGCCGAGGCCGCGGGCCCTTCCACGACGCGGCCCTGCACCGAAACCCCGCCCTGGTCGAGCCGCGCCACGCTCTGCTCGACGGCCGTCGCCGCCTCACGCTGCAGCTTGGTGACGAAGTCCATGGCCGGGTTCACGCCGTAGGCGCGGAAGGACTCCATGGGCCCTTGGAAGGCGTGCGCCACTTCGAGTCGCGCGCCGAGCGCCACGGCGAGTTCGCGTGCCAGGTCTGCCGCGTGCGCGGCCTGGTCCGAGAAGTCGGTGGCGACGAGAATCGTCTCGGGGCCGTTCGCAACCCAGCCCGCGTCTCCCTTCACGACCAGCACCGGGCAAGTCGCCCTTCGCACCGTGCGCTCGGTCACGCTGCCCAGCATGAGACGCTCCAGACGACCCCGTCCATGCGGGCTCATCACGACCAGCGGCGACGGGTGCTCTGCGACCTCGTCCTCGATCGCGGTTGCGGACGCCGTTTCGCGAAGCGCCGACGCGACTTCGACGCCGCGGCCGGAGAGCGCCTCCACGCACTCGGCCAGTTTCTGCCTGGCGCCGTCGAGCAGGCTCGACCAGGTATCCGAGGGCACGGCAATACCACCCGGGGACATGACCACCATGGGCGGCACGGCATGCAGCACCCGCAACGGCACGCCGAGGCGACGCGCCAACCCGAGCCCGGCCTCGGCCGCAGCCGACGAGGCCTCCGAGAAGTCGACCGGAACGATGACGGTCTGAATCGCGTCCATGGAACCCCCTTGGTGCCCGCAACGAACCGGGCCCTCTGCTCACGCCTCCAGAGAATGTGTGCACCGGCGGCGACGATGCAAGCGGAGGGTACAGGAACGATGCCTCGCTGCGGCGTAGCCGGGACCCCGAGGCGGCGTACCCGCCGGTTCAGCTCCGGCGCGGCTTCTTTCGCGACGGCGACGGGGGGTTCTTGGGAACCCAGCGATGCTCCTCGACCAGCTCCAGCAGGTCGTAGGCGGTGATCATGCCGACGACCTTGTGCTCGTCGGTCACGACGAGCCGATGGATCTTGTGGTTGCGCATGATCCGCGCCGCGATGCTCACGTCATCGTACTTGGGGACGGTGTAGACCTTCTCCGTCATCACCTGGCTGATCGGGGACTCGGGCTTGAGGCTCGCCACCAGGTCGGTCGCCGAGACGACACCGACCGGCTGCCCCTCGGTGTCGACGACCGGAAGCGCCCCCACCTTGTTGCGTTGCAGAATGCCGCGGACACGCTCGACGGACGTGTGAGGCTCGGTCGAAACGACGTGTTCGGTCATCAGGTCGGCCACTTTGGCGTTCAATGGGCAGCTCCGTTCTCGTTGGGTTGGCTCGGGCGACGCCCGACTCGAATCAAGCGACGCCGGCCGCGGCGCGCAGTTCCTGGAAGGATTGCTCGGTGGCAAGCAGCACCTCGTGCAGGTCCGGAACCTGATCCCAGTCGGCGGTGAAGCCCCAGGACAGCGTTCCGTCGTAGCTGAACAGCGCGATTCCGAGCCCGAGGCGCCCCATCAGGGGGACGTGGGGGTGGATTTCGAGCAGCGGCGACTCCAACAGGAACAGCGGCACGCGCGGGCCGGGGACGTTGGTCACCACCATGTTGAAGGGCGTCCCGTAGCTTGCGAGCCGCGCCCCGAGCGACAGCAGCAGGCTGCCGGTCCACTCGGTCGCCTGGGTGAGCACCTCGGCCGCCTCGGCGCGCTTCGAGGACTTGAGCTCCTCGGTCTGCCGTCGCACGAGTTCGAGCCGCGTGAGCGCGTCGGGCTCGGAGATCGGTAGCTCGACGTTCCAGGCCGAAACGCGATTGCCGAGATCGCCGCGCTCGTCTGCCCGGCGCACGCTCACCGGCGCCATCACCGTCAGGCGCGCCCCGGACATCGTCATGCTCCGGTTCTGCATCAGATAGCGCCGCATGGCGCCAGCCGTCACCGCGAGCACCACGTCGTTGACGGTCCCGCCGAGCGCCTGCCGCACTTCCTTGATCTCGGACAGCGGCATCGGCAGCCAATCGAGCCGCCGGTGGGGCCCGACGGGCAGGTTGAAGGGCAGCGCTTCGGTGCCGCTCATGTCGCCCAGCATCCGGCGCAGCGCTCCCATGCGTTCGACGAGCTGGTGCCGGTCGTCGTTCTCGTCGCGAACCAGTCGGCGCAGCGCCGCAGCGGCCTCGAGGGGGCCTCGAACCGCACGCGCGACCTCGCCCACGCCGAGGGTCAGCGACGACGGGGTTTCGCGCGGCTCCCACAGCTTCACGGCACCCGGCTTCTCCTGGGGCTCGGTCGTCAGCAACGCGGCGATCAGCTCCGAGCCCGAGACCCCGTCCACCATGCAGTGGTGCACCTTGGATACGATGGCGAGCCGGTCCCCCTCGAGACCCTCGATGACCCAGAGCTCCCAGAGAGGCTTCTCGCGGTCGAGTCGCTGGGAGAAGATGCGACCCGCCATGCGCTTGAGTTGGCGCTCCGATCCGGGCTGGGGAAGCCGCGAGTGGCGCACGTGGTAGCGGATGTTGAACGAGGGGTCGTCGACCCAGACCGGGTGACCCTCGATCGGCGTGCGTGCGATTCGCTGCCGGTAGCGCGGGATCCGATCCAGCCTCGAGAGCACGTACTCCTGGATGCGCTCGATGTCGAGCGACCCATCATCGAGGCGCAGAGGCCTGGCATCGTGCACCTGGGTCGACGCCACGTGCATGGCGCCGTCGGGCTGCGCGTCTTCGTAGACCAGGAAGGAGTTGTCGAGCTGGGTGAGTCGGTCGTAGGTGGCCATGTTCGTTTCCGTGAATCGGGCGACGCGACCGGTAGCGCGCCGCCCCGTAAGGAGTGGGGGGGCCTAGAGCTTCCGAAGCGTCTCGAACTCCTGCTCGATGGCGAGCACGAAGTCGTGCAGGTCGGGAACGGCGTCCCAATCCGCGTTGAAGCCCCAATAGAGCGAGCCGTCGTAGCTGAAGAGCGCCACGCCCAGCGCCTGGTTCTCGAACAGCGGCACCAACGGATACGTCTCGAGCATGCGGGCGCCGTTCAGGAATACCGGGAAAGGGGGCCCGGGGACGTTCGTCACCACCAGGTTGTAGGAACGCTGCGAGGCCGCGAGCCGGCTCATTCCCGTCAGCAGGGACGAGGACGTCCAGTCGCTGAGTTCTTCGATGATCTCGGTCCCCTGGGCCTGACCCGAACGCTTGAGGCTGGCCGTCTCCTCCGTGATCTTGGCGAGCCGCTCGCGCGGGTCCGCGACGCTCACCGGCAGCGGGGCGACGAGCATCGAGACGCGGTTGCCGAGGCTGCCCCGCTGGTCTTCGGTCCGCGTGCTCACGGGCAGGAAGGCGCGGAAGTCGATGTCGTCCACGTCCACGCCATGCCGCTGGAGGAAGCTGCGGACGCCGCCCGCCACACAGGCGAGCACCACGTCGTTCACGGTGCCGCCGAGCTTCTTCTTCACCTCGCGCACGACGCCCAGGTCGAAGCGGGCCCAGTCGAAACGGCGGTGCGGACCGATCGGGACGTTGATCGGGGTTTCCGACGCGGGCGAGAAGGCCTTGCTCAGCCCCTCGACGAAGCCCGTCGCCGTCCGCGTCGCAGCCTCGAAGTTCTCGTCGGGACTCGAGAGCGATCGCCCCAGGCTGCGAAGCGCACGGCCTGGCGCACTCACGCGCCGGCCGATCTCGCTGCTCAGCAGGGTCGCGGGCCCGGGCGCAGGGCGAGGGATCCAGCGGTGCGACTCGGTCTCCGGGCGATAGGCCTCGTCGGGTCCCATGAAGGCGGCCAGCAGGTCCACGCCCGAGATGCCGTCGATCAGGCAGTGGTGGACCTTCGAGATGATCGCGAAGCGACCCTCCGGCAGGCCTTCGACGAACCACAGTTCCCACATGGGCTTCGTTCGATCGAGCTTCTGCGACATGATGCGCCCGGCGAGGCGCTTGAGCCTTCGTTCGTCGCCGGGCAGCGGAAGCGCCGTGTGGCGTACGTGGTAGAGCAGGTTGAAGCGCGGGTCGTCGACCCAGACCGGATGACGCGACACGGGCGTGCTCTCGAGCTTCTGCCGGAACCGGGGCGCCTTGTGCAGACCCGCCGCGCACGATGCGAGGATCTGATCGAAGTCGATCCCGCCTTCTTCGGTGGCGAGCGGTCCGGGCTCGAAGATCGCGACGGTGCCCACGTGCATGTGGACGCCTTCGGACTCGAGTTCGAGGAACGACGCGTCGAGTGCGGTCAGTCGGTCGAAGTGGGTGTACGCCATGGTTGGGGGGTGCTCCTCGGCGAGAGGATACAGCCGTCGGGAGCGTCATTTCGACTCATCCGTGACCGCCTGGAGTGTCGGCTGAGCGACACCCGGTCCTTGGCGCCGGGCCACCCGAGACCGGCGATTCTTCCCTACGCTCTGCGTCATGGCATTCGGTGGCTTCTCTGGATACGCGGCGAGGCACTCCGAACTGGACGGCCACCTGCACCCGGCCTTCGGAGCCGTCGCGCGCGCGCTTCGCGAGCAACTCGACCGCACGCCGGGCGGCGCAGCGGTGTGCGTCTACCACCACGGAGAGTGCGTGGTCGACCTCTGGGGCGGCCAGCGCGACGAGTCGGGACGGCGCTGGCAGTCGGACACCATGGCGCCGAGCTTCTCCACCACCAAGGGCGTCGCGTCCACGCTGCTCCACATGATGGTCGACCGGGGGCTGCTCGACTACGACGACACAGTGGCCACCTACTGGCCGGACTTCGCCCACGCCGGCAAGCAGGCGGTGACCGTTCGGCACGTATTGGCGCACCAATCCGGCCTCTACCACATCCGGCAGATGATCGACGACGCCAGTCGCATGCTGGACTGGGACTACATGATCCGAGCGATCGAGCGCACCCCGCCGGCGCACACGCCGGGCGAGCGGACGGGGTACCACGGCCTGACCTACGGATACCTGGTCGGCGAGATCCTGCAGCGCGTCACCGGACGGTCGTTTCCCGAGCTGGTGAAGCGCGAACTGGTCGACCCGCTCGGGCTCGATGGCATGTACGTCGGCGCGCCGGCCGAGGCGATCCCGCGCGCCGCGCAACTCTTCTCGCTGCCAGGCAACGGCGAGCTGCGTTTCTCGAACCCCCTGACCCGACAGCTCCTGCGGACGGGTGCGGCCGGCCTCGAGATCGGCGCGCGTCTCCTGAACGTCCAGCTCGACATCGAGAGCATCGTCGATTCGCTGGCACCGCGCGGGATCGAGCACTTCGACTTCGGTGCCGAAGAAACGCTGCGAGCCTCGATCCCGGCGGCCAACGGCCTGTTCACCGCGCGCTCGCTGGCGCGGATGTACGCGGCGCTGGCCGGCGGGGGCGAGATCGGCGGCGTGCGCCTGCTCTCGCGCAAGACGCTCCGCCGCGCGACCGATCGCCAACGCGCACCGGGTCCGCTGGCGGTGATCCCCTTCGACATGCGTTGGCGCCTCGGGTACCACGGCGTATTCACGTCCATCGGCAGCCCGCGCAACGCGTTCGGCCACTTTGGCTTCGGCGGCTCCGGCGCCTGGGCCGACCCGCGCCGCAAGCTGGCGGTCGGGCTGATCGTGAATGCCGGGCTCGGCACCCCGTTCGGCGACTCGCGCATCGCGCGCATCAGTGGTGCCGCGCTGCGCGCCGCCGACGGCCGCCGCGGCCGTCTCGGGGCCGAGGCACGCCCCACGCCCAGCGTGCGACCGGGCCGGTCGCGATTCGCGGCCGGCGCCCCGACGGTGTCTCCCGGGGCCTGACCCGCGAAGCCGCATCGACCGCGCTCTCGGCGTCGGTCAGCCGGGCGCCTCGACCCCCGACACCCCGGCCGTCTCGGCCAGCTCGGCGAACGACTCGCGCACCATCTCCTCGAACGCTCCCACGTCGGGCATGGCCGTGCCGTCGGCATCGAGGCCGACGAACAGCCGGCCCCGATAGCCGTAGAGCGCGATCGAGACGGGGGTGTGCGGTGCCGTGGGCGCGATGGGATACCCGGCGGTGATCTCGGCGCCTGCCACGTAGCGCGCGGTCGGGATGCCCGGCACGTTCGTCACGATCAGGTCGATGGCCCCCGAGAGCTGGCGCGCGAACCTCTGGTAGAGCCAGCGCGGCGAGCCCGAAATCAGGTGCGAGAGCGTCGGCAGCATGGCTGCCGCCGGCGAGGTCTTGCGCGCCTGCATGCGCTCGTGGATCACGCGGAAGCGTTCGGCGGGGTCGTCGATGGCGACCGGGAGCCGCACGTTGACGCCGGTGGTGCGGTTGCCCAGCACCGCAGCCAGCCCGAACTCGGTGGGCTTCCGGAGGTTGATCGGCACCATCGTGAGCAGCTCTTCCACCTCCAGGTTGCCCTGGGCGCGGTGCCAGCGGCCCATGGCGCCGGCGACGCCGGTGAGCAGCAGGTCGATCATCTGCCCGCCGAGCTTGCGCTTGGCCTCGCGCAGGGGCTCGAAGTCGAGCGCCAGGCCCGAGAGATGGCGGGCGCGACCGAACGACTGAAGCGGCGAGCCGCTCTCGAAACCGGCGTCGTCCGCGACCTCGCGGGCGACCTGCACCCACTCCGCGACGCGAGACGGGCTTCGGACGCCGCCGAGAAGCCCCTCCACCACGATGCGCCAGCGCCGGAAGTCCTCGACCACGCGGTTGCCGATGGCGGTGCGGAACCGCTCCGCATCCGAGGGCTCTTCGGGCCAACCGGCCGGCGGCTTGTCCTCGGGCAGGGGTACGGGCTCGCCGGCGCGGTCGGCGTCGGTCAGCGCCGCGAGGATGGCGTTGCCCCCCACCCCGTCGGCCATGGCGTGGTGGAGCCGGAAGAAGATCGCCGCGCGATCGCCCGGGCAGTCGAGCTCGATCAGCTCCCAGAGCGGTCGCGTCTCGTCGAAGGGCCGCTCGTAGATCGGCCCCACCGTATGGAAGAGCGCTTCGAGTTCACTCACGCCGTCGGCGACCGGCGCCTCGGCATAGCGACGCACGTGGAAGTCGAGGTCGAAGGTGGGGTCGTCCTCCCAACGCGGGAGCGAGATGTCGAGCGGCGACGGAACCACGCGTTGCCGCATCCGCGGCATCGCCTCGACGGCGCGCCAGACGGCGCCGCGCAGGCGCTCCGGGTCGGGCCGTCGATCGAGCAGCATCAGCATCGACATGGTGGTGCGCTGCTGCGGCTGATCGGCGTACAGCATCGCCAGGTCTTCGGGCGTGAGCGGGGTCGTTTCGTCCGCGGCCATGGCCGGCCTCCTCCAGATCGATCGGCTAGGCGGCGCGCTGCAGCTCGACCAGGATCGAGTTCGGGGCGCCGAAGCCATCCAGCTCCGGGTCCGTGGGATTGCAGAGTGTGATCCCTTCGAGGTGACGCAACATCGACGCCACCGCGATCCGCCCCTCCATGCGTGCGAGGGTCGCCCCCAGGCAGCTGTGGATCCCGAGACCGAAGGCGAGGTGTGGGTTCGGGTTGCGGTCGATCACGAACTGGTCCGCGCGCTCGAAGACGCGGTCGTCGCGGTTGGCCGAAGCGATCAGGGGCAGCACGAGGTCGCCCTGGGCGATCGGCTGTCCTGCGATCTCGAGGTCGCGCGTGGCCTTGCGCAGGGTGGCCCGGAACGGCGAGTAGAAGCGAAGCGTCTCCTCGATGAAGCCCGGGATCAACTCGGGCGAGCCCTGGAGGCGGGCGAACGTCTCGGGCATCTCGTGGAAGACGCGCGTGCAGCCCACGATCAGACTCGTGGTCGTCTCGTTTCCGGCGATCAGCAGCAAGAAGCAGAACATCAGCAGCTCGCCGTCGGTCAGCCGCCCCTCGTCGGTGTCGACGTAGACGAGATCGGACAGCAGGTGCGAGCGCGGCTGCCTGCGCAGCTCGGCGATGCGCTCGAGGAAGTAGGCCGACATCTCTTCGCCAGCCGCAATGGCCTCGGGGCTGGGGGTGCCGATCAGGATCTCGCCGATGTCGGTGAAGATCGTGTCCGACCAGCGCTTGAACTGGACGAAGTCGCCGTCTTCGACGCCCAGCATCGTGGCGATCACGCCCACCGGCAGCGGCGCCGCGAACGCCGTCACCAGGTCGCCGCGCGGACTGCTGGCGAGATCGGCCATCAGCGCCTCGCAGCGGGCGGTGATCTGATCCTCCTGGGCGGCGATCTGGCGGGGCGTGAAGGCGCGGCTCACCAGCCCGCGAAGGCGATCGTGCGCCGGCGGGTCGGTGAACAACATGGTCGGGGTCGAGCCCTCTTCCTCCTGCATCCGCTGGGACACCTCGGACGAGAAGTCGACGTGGGTCTTGAGCACGTGGCGCACGTCGTCGTAGAGGGCCACGCGCCAGGGCCCGCCCTCTTCGCGCGAGACCGGCCGATGGTTGCGCAGCGCTTCGTACTCGGCGTAGGGGTCGACGACCGGTTCGACCGGCTCGTTCGCTTCGTTGGCTTCGCTCATGGCTCGATCGCTCCCGTTCGCGGCTCGGGCGGACCACGATGTAACGTGAGATCGTATCACGGTCACTGGATCGCTCAGCGGCGGCCTCCCGGCCCCGGAGCGAGCGAGTAGGAGCCACGGTGAAGCGCTCACGCCTGCTCGCCAGCGCCGCGATGCTGCTGTCGGGCGTCACGCACACCGCCCAGTTTCTGCTCCTGCCGCCATCGCCCACGAACTCGGTGGGGGCCGCGGTGTTCGGCGGCTTCTACCTCGTGGTCGGGGTGCTGCTCCTGCGCCCCACGCCGGTGGGCCTGTGGCTAGGCGCCACGCTGGGCGGCATCGGGGGGCTGCTCGGCGGGCTCGCCACGATGTGGAGCCCCGACCCGCTCGCCCTCGTCCATGCCGCACTGTCGATCGTCGCGACGGTCGCGTGCCTGATCGTGCTCTTCGGCCAGGGTGGCGTCGCCCGATTCGCAGCGGTGTCCATGGCCGTCTCGTTCGCGGTGGCGTTCGCCGGGATGCTGTGGGTGGCGCTCGCCTCGCCGGGTGACGCGTTCGCGGGGATCTACGACGAGCAGTGCAGCGTCTGTCACGGGGACGACTTCGCGGGCACGCCGCTCGGGCCGCCGCTGGTGGGTCGCGACCTCGTCCACGGCGACTCCCTCGAAGACCTGGCGCAGAGCATCGCCCGCGGCTTTCCCTCGGCGGGGATGCCCGCGGGCACGGACACGCTGGAAGCGGACGAGATCCAGGTCCTGGCGCTGTTGATCTCCGAGCGCAGGGCGGGCCTTCTTCAGTCCGACCTGCGGGTGGATGCGCCGCTCGAGATCCCCGAAGGCGTGATCGAGAGCGAAGCCCACGCCTTCCAGCTGGAAGTCGTGGCCAGCGGGCTGGGCCCGCGCCCCTTTTCGATCGCGCCGCTTCCGGACGGGCGGATCCTCTTGAGCGAGAAGAGCCAGGGGCTCCGCATCCTCTCCGCAGACGGCCAGCCCTCGGAGCCGATCGAGGGCACGCCCCCGGCCCACGGCGACGGCATCGCGCTGCCGGACGGGCTCGTCTACGGGCACGGTTGGATGCTCGACGTGGCGCTCCACCCCGAGTACGAAGCGAACGGCTGGGTGTACCTGCAATTCGGCGACCGCTGCGAGACGTGCGCCACGTCGATGAACAAGCTGGTCCGTGGCCGCATCGTCGAGGGACGATGGGTGGATCAAGAGACGGTCTGGGAGGCCGACCCGGCGAGCTACACCGACGGCTCGGACATCGGCGCCGGCGGGCGGATCGCCTTCGACGACCGCGGCCACGTGTTCCTGAGCGTGGGCATCAAGGGGCGGTCCAACTACCACGGCATCCAGGACCTGGGTCTTCCCTACGGCAAGATCCACCGCGTGCACGACGACGGGCGCGTTCCGGAGGACAACCCCTTCGTCGGGGTCGACGGGGCGCTGCCGACGACCTGGACGCGTGGCCACCGCAGTCCCCAGGGCCTCGAGTTCGACGCCGTCACCGGCCGGCTCTGGTCCACCGAGATGGGACCCCGCGGCGGCGACGAGCTGAACCTGCTGGAGCCCGGCGGCAACTACGGGTGGCCGCTCACGTCGAAGGGCCTGAACTACGACGGCACCCCGGTGGCCTACGGCGAACGGCTGGGCATCGAGGTCGACCCCTCCGAGCTCACACCGCCCGTCCTCGACATGACCCCGGCACCGGCGATCTCGAGCTTCGTCGTCTACCGGGGCGACGCGTTTCCGCGCTGGGAGGGCGACCTCATCGCCGGATCGCTCAAGGCGACGGCGCTCTACCGGTGGGTGCTCGACGGCGATCGCGTGGTGCACCGCGAGACGCTCCTCGAGCGTCTGGCGCGGATTCGCGACGTGGAAACCGGCCCCGACGGTGCCCTGTACCTGCTGCTCGAGCACGGCTCGGGCGCTCAGGTGGTGCGCATGGTCGCCGTCGACTAGCGCCGTGCCGGCGCCCCGGCTCAGCGCGAAGTCTCGACGTTGCGGTCGCCGGTGGGGTTGAGGCGAAGCTCGACGTAGGCGGCCACCACTTCCTCGCCGTCCTCCTGGTCGAACGACGGCGACACCGCCCGGCCCTTGCCGTAGCGGTCGCCGACCCGGAAGTAGAAGTAGGTGACGTCGCCGCGGGCAGGCGGGTCGAGGACGAGGGCGTCGACGTAGCCGTCCTTGGGTGCGGTGCGCATCTCGCGATAGACCTCGGCGGGGTTGCCGCCGGCATGGCGGTGCACGACGACGCCTCCACCGGCGGGCCCGAAGTCGAGCGTGGGCGGCATCGGGAAGCGCATGCGTGCGCCGGGCACGTCCGGCAGCGGCTCGGCCGCGAGGGCGCCGTCTGCATCGACGGCCGCGAGCAGCTGCACGTAGCCCGGCAGGTACCTGGCCTCGCGAGAGGGCGGTGCGTCGAGCCGATCGAACGCGACGCCTCTACTGCCGAGATCGCGTCGCAGCGCCGCCACGCGGCGCGGCCCGTCGGCAGCCGACTGCACGAACGCCTCGTATCGCACCAGTTGGACCTGGTTGGCGGCGCTTCGCAGCACGATCTCGAGATCGTCGCGGCGCAGGTTCTGGGCCGCTTCGGATGCCAAGCGACCCGTGCCCTCCACCTGCTTCTCGACGGCGAGGCGCAGCGTCTCGGAGTAGTAGCCATCCCTGCTGAAGTGCAGCACCGCACCGGAGCAGCTTCGACACGAGAATGCGAACCGGCCCTCGCGCAGCTCGAACCGGCTCTCGGCCTTCGACGAGAAGGACTCGGACGCAAGATCGAAGCGGCTGGCGCGAGCGTCGAGCACGACCCCGCCCAGGGGCCGGCCGTCTTCACCGCGGACCGTTCCCGACACGTCGATGGTGGCGTTGAAGTTGGGCAGCACCCCGCAGGCGAGCCCGAGGGTGCCCAGCAGCCACGCCAGAGCGGCCCTGGCGCATCTGCTTCGTCCGTCGCGCATGGAACCGCTCCTGGGGGAGCTGTTCGGCCGGGCGTGGGACGACCCTGAGCGACGGAGCTGGGCAGCGGGAGCCGAAACGGGCCCCCGCCGCCCTCCCCCGCGCTAGCGCCGGCGCGAAGCGCCGCGCGCCAGCGCGACCACTGCAAAGCCCAGCATCGCCAGGGCCGAAGGCTCGGGCGTCGTGAACGTCGGGAACCCGAGGAACTCACCCGAGCCCGACCCGACCTCGACGAACTGCTCGACCTGGACGCCCGCCGTCGCGGTGTTCTCGCCATCGAGCACGTACGAGCTGAGCTCGTTCTGGGCGATTCCGGAGAGCCCCGCGATGTAGAAGAAGTCCCAAGTCTCGTTGTTCGTCGCGAGCTCGAGCGAGCCCTGGATCGACTCGTCGATGATGAAGCCGTTGATGTCGGCGGCCGGGTTGTTCCGGTTGCCGAGAACCTGCTGGAAGAACAGCGGCGCGATGTCCGTCGGGTCGTCCTGCAGGGCGTTGCCGAAGAAGTTCGTGTGGTCGACGAGGTCGGCCTCGAATACCGCGACGGTGATGCTCCAAGTCAGGAACGAGTTGTTGGGCGTGTCCCCGAGGATCGTGGCGTCGAGCGTGGCCTCGAGACCCCAGTCGAAATCGACCATGGTGCCCGCGCCGCCCTGGAAGTTGAGCGTCTCGCCCATGATTCCCTGGCCCGAGCTCGAGACGGTCGGCCCGCCGCCCTGGGCGAAGAGCGACATCTCGCCGGTCGCCAGGTCGACGGTCGAGCGCGACGAGCGCGCCGCGTCGTTGAACTGCACGGTGTTCGAGGTCGCGCCGTTCACGATCAACCCGTCGGTAGTCTGGCCGGGACCGAACGTGATGAAGGGCCGCACGAAGTACGCCGAAGCGGCGTGCGACAACAGCAACAGCGTGAACAGGACGGAAGCGAACCGGAGCGAGCGAGCCAGCATGGGAGCGGCCTCCAGGAGAGGTGCTCCTGTGGATGTGGCGGCAAACCCCAGAGTGGTGTCAGAAAAACCCTAGGGTGTTCCCCAGGGGAGGAATCCCATCAGGGGTGTCGGGTTGGGTCCCCCGCTTCGATGGGCCTTCTGCGCGACTTGAAGCCGCCTAGAACATCACGCGCGCGCTCAGCCCGACGAAGGCCGCCGGGTCGTAGTCGCTCTTCGCGAGGCGCCGCCCGCTGGCGTCCTCGATCCGAAGCTCGCCGCCGAGTTCGACGCCGACCAGCAGCGACACGTTGGCCCAGGGCTTGCCCCACGTGACGCCGGCCAGCACCGGGAAGGAGCTGTCCTCGCCGACGCCGCCGGGCGTGGCGCCCGAACTGCTCAGGCGAAACCGCTGGCGCTCGCGTCGAAATCCCACCGAGACGTCCCAGTCCTCGGTGACCTCGTAGCTCAGCAGCAGGCCGGGGCCGCGGCTCGCGCCCAGCCCGCGGCCGGTCTCGAAGCGCAGCCGATCGGTGATCTTCCAGTCGATCACGAGGATCGGGAAGAACTCGACGTCGTCTTCGATTTCGCTCGTCACACCGAAGCCGGGGCCGATCTGCAGGCGGTCGCTGAATCGATAGGCGAAGCCGAAGATGCCGCCGCCCGTGAGTCCGTCGCCCCAGTCCGAGGCGTCCTCTGCACTCATGCGGAGTCTCGGGATGGCGAGAACCAACCAGTCTTCGGCGGGCTCCCAGAAGAGCGGGAGCGCGAACCGGAAGGTATGGACGTCGTCCCACGGTGCGCGGCCGCCGATGCGTGCGTCGCTCGAGAAGCCGTACCCATCGAAGCCGTAGCCGACCGACGCACCGACGGAGGTGCCTTCGGAGAAGGCGTAGCGGGCCGAGAAGTCGATGGTGGCGCGGGTCGCGTCGAAGCGGCCCCCGCCATCGATGTCCCCATCGAACTGGTGCACGGCGCCGGCCTGCACGCGCCAACCGAGACCGAGAGGCGGAGCCGAACCCACCGACACGGCCGGGGTGCCCTGTGCATGCACGGGCATTGCAACCAAGAGGACCCCGCACGCCAGACCGGCTGCGAGGGACGCGGCCCCGAGGGCGTGGGAAACGATCCGGTCAGGGCGCATGCCGCTACCAGGTGACCGGGTAGAAGGCGGGCCAGACGAGCGCATCGAGTACCGCCGTCTGCAGGCAGAACGGCAGCAGCCCGACGGTGGCCATCACGCGTCCGCGCGGGGCCTCGGGCTCGAGGGTCCACAGCGCCGCGACCAGCCCCACGCTGCCGATCGCCGTGGCGAACAGCGCCGTACGCACCGCCCACCAGAGCACGGGGCCCGGCGCGGAGATCAGCATGCCCGTGAGGGGGAGCCAGAGCGCCGAACCGACCAGCACGAGCGCGTAGAGAGACGTGAACACGCGAAAGGCCGGGCGGTCGAACGCGCGAAGGCCCTCGGGGTCGAGGCGGAAGAAGATGTAGGGCGTGAACAGGAAGTACCCGGCCGCCGCCAGGAACATGTTGATCGTGTAGACCGGACGCAGCGCATCCGGCACCCCTCCCCAGAGCCCTGCGGCCACTGCGGGATTGCTGAGCCCTGCCACGTAGGTGGCCAGCACGGCGGTGCCACCCACCAGGTTCAGGAGCAGGAAGGTTCGCTTCCGGGGGTCGGTCCATGCGCTGCTCGGGCGTGCGCCCAACGCGATCGTGCCCATCTTGGATTCCCTTTCCAGAGAGAAGAAGCCCCCGTCCCGCGCCTGGCGGGACGGGGGCTCGCTTTCGCATTCGGATCTAGAGCTTGGGGAGGATCACGGCGTCGATCACGTGGATCACGCCGTTGCTGGTGACGATGTCGGTCTTCACGACGTTGGCGCCGTTCACCTGCACACCGTCCGCCGTGTCGATCGCAATCGACTGGCCCTGCACGGTGGTCGCGCTGGCCAGCGTCACGACGTCGGACGCCATCACCTTGCCGGGAACGACGTGGTAGGTGAGCACCGCGGTGAGCTGCTCCTTGTCGGCCAGCAGCGCGTCGAGGTCGGCCTTCGGGATGGCCGCGAACGCAGCGTCGGTCGGCGCAAAGACCGTGAACGGGCCCTCGCCCTTCAGGGTCTCGACGAGACCTGCGGCCTGCACGGCAGCGACCAGCGTGCCGAAGTCGCCGGCGGCCACGGCGGTGTCGACGATGTCGGCCTTCGGCGTCGCAGCGGCCTTGTCGCCGTAGCTGCCGCTGATCGAGGGTGCGGCCACCAGGGCCAGGACGAGAGAGAACAGGATGGTTCGGCTGAGAATCATGTGGGGTCTCCGGGCGGGCTTGTTTGAAGTGGAGGCTTGGGGTCGTTGGCTCAGCGAGGGGCCCCGAGCCTGCGCGGAGGGGAATCGGCGCAGACCCGGGGCCCAGTGGCGCGGCGCGGTCTTGGGGAGGGGTCGCGCTGCGCCTGGGAACTGGCTGAGGCTTCGCAAGGTGATCCGGTCTCGAATTTGTTCATATTTTTCTCTCCTCGATCCGGACAAATCGGATTATTGTCTTGATATCGTCGTTCGTCAAGAGATCTTTCGGATTTTTTATGGACAAAGTTCGCTATCCGTCTAATATCGTCCCATGGCGACCCAACGCAGCGCAGAAACCCCCAGTGAAGTCGAGGAGATGACCTACTCGGTGGGCGCCGCCGCGCGGATCACGGGCCTGAGCCCCGAGTTGCTGCGCGCCTGGGAGCGGCGGTATGGAATCGTCGAGCCCCTGCGGACCGAGGGGGGCAATCGCCTCTACCGCGGCTCGGACCTCGAACGACTCCGCCTGATCAAGGCTGCCGTCGATCGGGGGCAGCGCATCAGCCGGGTCGCGAGGCTGGACGGAGAGGCGCTGCGCGAGCTGGCCGAGCCCGAGGGCGCCGCGCCTCGCGCCACGGCCCTGCTCGACCCGGTGCTCGACGCCCTCGAGCGCCTCGACGGTCCGGAGGCTCAGCGCCTGCTCGGCATGCAGCTCGCGACGCTCGGACCCAGCCGCTTCGCGCGCGACCTGGTCGTTCCACTGGTGGGAGAGATGGGCGAGCGTTGGAGCGAAGGGCGACTCGAGGTGGCCGCCGAGCACCTCGGAACGAGCGTACTGCGTACCCTGCTGGGCTCGGCGCTGCAGCCCAATGCGCTCGCCCTGGGCGGGCCCCGCGTGGTCTTCTCCACCCCGAGTGGTGAGCGGCACGAGATCGGGCTGCACATCGCTGCGCTCACGGCGCTGGGTGCCGGTGTCCTCCCGATCTTTCTCGGGCCGGAGCTTCCCGTCGAAGACCTGCTCTCGGCGGTCGAGGGCTCGAACGCTTCTGCGCTCGCGCTCAGCGTGGTGACCGCCATGCCCGCGCAGGTCGATCGCACGCTCGCCGCCCTGCGCGCGGGCCTGCCTTCGAGCTGCGAGCTCTGGGTCGGGGGATCGGGCGTACGCAACCTCGCGCTTCCGCCCGGCACCGTCGACCTGGCCGACCTCGATGCGCTGGAGCAGCGCGCGGCGCTATTGAGGATCTCCCATCAGCGGAAGTCCTGAGACGCTCTCGCCCTACGCCGATTCGAGCGCGACCCCGTAGTGCCGGGTATAGAACGTGAACCGTTCCCGCTCCTTGCCGGCATCGAGTCCCACGTCTTCGAGCGAATAGCGGTGCTCGCCGCGGCTGCCCTTGGGCTTGCCCTTCGCGTACGCACCGACCCGGCTCGCTACCGCATCGGTGAACGGCCAGTCGAGCCGGCCGTACACCTCCTTCACCGTTCGCACGGGGGCGCGAACGATGTCCTCGAACTGCACGTCGATGAAGCGGTCGTCCGGCAGCTCGCCACCGGACCGCTGCGCGATCTCGCGCCGGTACACGTGCTCGTAGCCCAGCGGCAGAAGCGTCGCGGCGGCCGACATGTCGACCTCCTCGCAGCGCATCCACTTCAGCGTGCCCATCAGGTTGATCGCCGAAGGCAGTGTCCGAAGGGGATCGCGGTGGGTGCGGACGATCCGAGCGTCGGGATACACGCGCAAGAGCGTCTGCAGGTGGAACAGGTGGCTCGGCGCCTTCAACAGCCAGCGGCGGGCGCCGCCGTTCGCCTGGAGCGTCTGTAGGAACCGCTCGTGGTAACGATAGGCCGGCGTCTGGTCCGTGCGAGCCAGGTGCCGGTCGTAGGTCGGAACCACGTGGCAGCCACCCCAATGGTCCGACAGGAAGGCGTGCATCGTGATGAAGATGCACTCGTTGGGCAGGTGGCCCGAGTTGGCGTGCATCGTCTCGTACTCGGGCTGCAGGTCGTGCCAGGCCTGCGTGACGCGGTCGGCCAGGTCGGCCGTCTCGATGCCGCTGCACGGGTGCATCATCTCCCACATGGCGGGGGCCCGGCTCGCCGGATCGGTGGCCATGAGTTCGTGCAGGATCGAGGTGCCCGATCTCGGGCTGCCGACGATGAAGACGGGCGCATCGACCGGCGCGTCCAGCAGCGCGGGCTGCGTGCGCCAACACTCGGCGAGAAGCAGCCGGTTGCGGAGCGTCCGCAGCAGTTCGGTGCGTGCGAGAAGCCGTCCGAGCAGGTGGAGCTTCGACTCCCCCTCGAGGGCACGCAGCAGCACGTCGAAGGGCTCTCGCCAATCATCGTCGCCGAAGTCGTCGAGTCCGGTGCTCTTCGACGCCGTCTCGAGCAGTTCGTCGGCGTCGAGGGAGATCAGGTGCTGGGCGCCGCCGACCGCCTCCCCGTGTGCGATCAGGCGGTCCGCCCAGCGCGGCCGTTTCGGCGGTTGCCACGCCATCTCAGAGAAATCGGTTCCAGGCCTGCTCGCGCCGCCGCGCCAGGGCAAGCCTTCGGTCGGCCGGCCCGACGACCGGGTGATCGGCGGGAAGCAGGCTCCGGACCTCGTCGAGCTGGACGACCTTCGAGCTCGGCGTCGGGTTGTCGCGCGCCCACACGAAGCGGTAGACGAGCAGCCCGCGCGGGCGACTGCCCGCGTCGATCCAGTTGGCCGCGCCGGGGTCACGCCGTGCGACGACGACGCGCATGCGGCCATCCGCATCGACGTGCATCTGGTGGTCGTTCAGGCTGGTCTGTCGGTCCGCGAAGTCGCCCGACTCGAGCCATCCCAGGGTATGGAGGGAGAAGCCCCAGTACGCGGCGTCGGGCACGTCGCACTCGATCCAAAGGGCCTCGTCGGGTTCCAGCTGCCAGAAGCAGTTGCCGTACAGGATGTGGTCGGCCCCGCCGGGGGCCGGCCGCGCAGCCGCAACCAAGTTGGGCGTGGCCCGTTGCCAACCCGCAGTGGTGTAGGCGTTCCAGAACGTGGCGGTGCGCTCCACCCAGTTCGCGGTCCGGTCGAGCGCGCGAACCATGAACGCCGGGTCGATGGGTGGGCGCGGCACGCCCTCTGCGCCGACGCGCTCGATGTGAAAGGCCGGCGCGGCGTCGTGCTCCCAGTCGCTCTGGAAGATGCGAACCGTGAGCAGTCGCCCCTTCGGATCCATCGGCATCCAGTTGCGCGGCTGCTCGTCGGGGGAGAGCCAGACCTCGAGCCGCCCATCCGGGCCGACCTCGAAGTCGTCGAGCGATCGCTCGCTGAAGACCCCCATTTCTCCCATCTGCATCTCGCCCTCGTGGAGGGAGAGGATCAGCTGCCGCACGCCTTCGACCCGCGCCCAGATCCGATACGTGAGGGCGGGGTCGACGTTCGCGCGCAGGTAGATGTTGTCGGGGTTGGGGCCACCCCACTGGTTGTGCGGCGTCTCGTAGCGGATGAAGCAGGGATGGCTCGGATCCCCGGCTTCGACCTCGAGCTGGGTCGCGTGCACCATGAGCCGCGTCAGCCACCGGAATCCCTCGGCCCGGTCGAAAGGGGCATCGGGAAACCCGTCCGCGAGGATCGCCTCACCGGCGGCCTTCATGCGGTCGCAGAAGTCCCGCCAGGCCTCGCCCGACGCCAGCGCGTCTTCGTCCTGCCCCACTCGGCCCCCGTTCCGTGGCGTGGCGCCATGCCGCGTGCAGCGACCGGCGGCCGCTGCGCGGGCCAAGGATACCCCGGTCTCGGGCCGTTCGAGCGCGCGAGCGACGCATGGGGCGCACGACACGAACGGCCGGTGCAGCACCTGCCTGCGCAGCGCCCGCGAGACCGGTAGGGTTGAGGCGCATCGGCGGTCGAGTCTGCTTCGGCCCAGTCGAACCAGCCGAAGGAGCCCATGGGCCTCGACACGCCGCGAACCCGCATCGCGATCGGCTTGTCTGCGGGCACGGCGCTCGGGGCGCTCTACCTGCTGTTCGGGCCCGATCCGTGGTCCGTAGAAGGCGGGCCCGGCTTCTTCGCCGAAGACCGCCACCGGCCGCTCCGAAGCAACATCGTGATCGGCCTGTGGTGGGCGGCCGCCATGAATACGGCGCTGTGCGCCGTGCTGCTCGCCACGCACCGCTGGTGGACGCGGCCCGCCGCGCCCCCCGCTACCCGAACCACGCCCACCCGAACGCTGGCCCCGAGGCTCTTCTGGGCCGGTGTCCTGCTGGCCGTCGCGACCGGTGTGGCAGCCCGCGTGCCCGTGGCCTCGAAGAGCGTCTGGTGGGACGAGGGCTGGACGATCCGCACCCTGTTGGTCGGCGCGTACCTCGGGCCCGAAGACGACCCGTCGGCATGGGAGTTCCGCGAGGGAAGCCTGATGCGCGCGTTCTTCTACGGCAAGCGACCCACGAACCACGCGCTCTACAGCGTGGCCGCCTGGGCGACGCTCGAGCCGTGGCGCCGCGCCACCACCGGCCCGCCGGAGCGCTTCTCCGAGCTGGCGTACCGACTGCCGGCGTTGATCGCCTCGGCGCTTGCGATCCTGCTGGTCGGACTGCTCGCCCGCTCCATGGGCTTTCCACACGCCGCCGTCCTGGCCGCATGGCTCTTCGCCCTGCACCCATGGGCCATCCGACATGGCGGAGAGGGGCGCGGCTACGCGTTGGCCATCGCCTTCTCCGGGCTCGCCGCGTTCGCCCTGATGCGCTGGCTCACGAGTTTGTCGTGGCGCGACCTCGGGCTCTACGTCGTCGCTCAGATCGCACTGGTCTGGGCCTGGTTCTATGCGGCGTTCCTGTGCGCAGCGCTGGGCGTCGCCGGACTCCTGTGCATCGCAGCCAGTCGGCAGCCCGCCGCGGATCGCGCAGCGTTGGCAGGACGCTTCGCCGTCGCGCACGTGGTGGCGGCCATGGTGACGATCCAGCTGCTGGCACCGATCCTCGGCGTGTCGTTGACGTGGGTCTACCCGGGAACCGTGTGGGGAGTCCTGCCCAACGTCTGGGCGCTCATGAGTACGGGCATGCTGATCGAGTCGAGCGTCGGCCCGGGGCACGTGATGCCCTCGCTCCCGTTTCCGGGCGACGCCGGCTGGGCCACGGCCATCGGCATCTACGCGTTGCTGCCGCTGTTGGCCATCTGGGGAACCGCAGCGATCGCGCGGCGCAGCATCACCGGTCGCGTCGCCATGCTCGGCTGGATCGCCTCGGCGCCGCTCTCGTGGATCGTCACCCACCTGCTCGGCCGCCAGTTCTACCCGCGTTTCCAGGTCTACCTGCTCCCGATCTTCGTGATCGTGGCGACGGTCGGCCTCTGGCGCCTCGGCGAAGTGCTGAGCGAGTGGGGACGCGCCCGGTTCGGGGCACGCGGTCGCTTGCTCGGCGTGGGCGTCGCGAGCGTTCTGGTCGCCGCTTGGGGGTTCTTGGTGGCCCCGCAGTTCCACCTGGTGCTGACGCGCCCCTGGGCCCCGCTTCGCGACGTGGCCGAGGTGGTCGCCGAGCAACCGGACGCGCTCGTCGCCGGCCTGGGAATGGGCACCGGGATGGTGCGGCTCTACCACCCGCACGTCCTCTACATGGACGACCTCGACGACATCCGCGCGCGCTGCCAGCAGGCCGAGGAGGCTGGGCGGCCGCTGCTCGCGTTCTACGGCTACGCCGGCCACAACGCCAAGCGCGCCGACGCCATCGCCCTCCTGGAAGACCCCGAGGCCTTCGAGCGCATCGCGCAACTCGAGGCGATCCTTCCCCAGTTCCGCTACCGCGTCTTCCGCGCCATCCCGGGCGGCACCTGCCCCCCCTAGTCCCAGACTTCTGCGGCTAGGTTTCGGCGAGCGATCGGGCGGCGGGGTGGAACATCTCTTCGATGTCGACGCGGCGGCTCGCCAGGCCCTGCTCGTGCGTGTACCGAAACAAGGCGTCGAGCGCCTTGCGGTTCGGCGCGATGCCATAGGGCGCGAAGTTCCGGCCCATCACCTTCTCGGTCGCCTCGAGCTCCTGGGCAAACCACGGGAGCGTGCGAAGGAACCACTTGTCGCGCATGGACTGGTAGGTCGCTTGCTTGGCCGCCGAGTAGGCCGCGAACACCGCAGCGGGCAAGGCCGGGTGCTGCTCGACCAGGTCGTTGCGAATGGCCACGGCGTGCATGATGGGAAAGATCCCGGTCTTGGCGAAGTAGTCCTGCTCGGTGCGGCGCGGATCGGCGAACAGCCTCTGGATCTTCGGGTGGCCTTCTACGAACGCACGCGGCTCGGCTGCGTGAAACAGCGCATCGACGTGGCCCTCCACGAGCAGGTCCGACTCGTCCTTGCCGGGCGGCCCGACCTCGATCGAGATGCCGTCCGGGACCAACTGCTCCTGCTTCGAGGCGGCCCCGCTGTTCGCGGCGGACGAGTCCTCAGCCGCCACGACCCATTGGATGTCGGTTGGAGAGATGCCGTACTCGTCGTTCAAGATGCCGCGAATCCAGGTCAGCGACGTCGACGAGTAGCCGGGCGTGGCCACGCGTCGGCCCTTCAAGTCTTCGGGCCGCGCAATGCCGCGGTCGGTGTGAACGAAGATGCTCTTGTGTCGGAACATCCGCAGAGGAAAGATCGGCAGCAGCGAGTAGTCGCGGAACGCGTCGTTCGCCCAGGCGAACACGAACGGCGCCAGACCGATCTCGGTCACGTCGAGCGTCCCCGTGCCCGAGAACACCTGCGTGTTCAGATCGCCGATCTTGCCCGGCCGGAAGTCGACGGCATGGCCTTCGATCGGAACCCTGCCATCGATCAGCGCCGCGACGTGCTCGAACGGATAGCCGGCCATCCGAAGCCGAACCGCGGCCGCCTCGGCGAAGAGTGACCGACCGAACGCAAGCTGCGCGACACCCAGCGCACCCGCCTTCAAGACCTGTCGACGTGTCGCACCCCGAGACACTTCGTTCACCATGGGACCAGGATGGCACGTCCATGCCACGTTGGGGACGTTCCCACCGACACGCTTCAGCCAGGCAGGATGGCGCGGATCAGCTGCTCGGCGTCGGCCTGGGCCATGTAGCGGGGTACCGGATAGTTGAAGTCGGCCTCGGCCAGCGCCTGCTTGGCGATCGCCGCCACGTCGTCCTCTCGGAGATCCTCGAGCGTGAAGGGGATGTCGACCTTCGTCATCAGATCGCGGACGGCATCGATGAACGCCTGCGCCTTGGCTTCGTTGCCAATCGCCCCCTCGCCCGCGCCGATCACGTCGGCGAGGGCCGCCAGCCGATCTGCCACGACGCCCTTCGAGTACTCGAGGACGTGCGGCAGGACGATGGCGTTCGCGCGCCCGTGGGGCGTCCGGTAGTGCGCCCCGAAGGTGTGCGCGATGGCGTGGACGTAGCCCACGCTGGTTCGCGTGAATGCGATGCCCGCGTAGTAGGAGGCGATCGCCATGGCCTTGCGCGCACCCAGGTCGGTGCCGTCGGTGTACGCCTTGGGCAGGTTCTCGAAGATCATCCGCACGGCGGACGTGGCGAAGCCCTCGGTGCGCGGGTTCGAGGTGCGCGCGATGTACGACTCCACGGCATGGGTGAGCGCATCCATGCCCGTCGCTGCAGTGATGTGGGGCGGCAGGCCGGTCATCAGGTCCGGGTCGAGCGCCGCCATCTCGGGCAGCAGCTTCGGATCGACGACGAAGCCCTTCACGTGGGTCTTGGCGTCGGACACGACCGCGGCCAGCGTCACTTCCGACCCCGTCCCGGCCGTGGTGGGGATGGCGTAGATCGGAAGCGGCGCCTGCCGCACCTTGAACATGCCCACCAGCTTGGCGACCTGGCCGCCGTTGGTCGCCATGGCGGCGATCACCTTGCCGGCGTCCATGGGCGAACCGCCGCCCACGGCGAGGACGGCTTCGCATCCCTCGGCCTGGAGCAGCGCGTGTCCCGCATCCACCTGGGCATCCGTCGGGTCGGGCTCGACCCCGTCGTAGACCACCGCGCGAACGCCCGCGTCACCGAGCGCCTGGGTGATGCGCTCGACGATTCCCGTCTGGACGAGACCCACATCGGTCACGAGCAGCACCTTCTGCACGCCCGACTGGGCCACCGACTCGCAGAGCTCGGCGGACGCGCCCGGGCCCACGAAGGTGACCGGCACGCGATCGGGCAGAAAGCGCGACACGCCCTTCGTGATGGCGATGGTCGTCGCGTGTAGGGCCTGCTTCACGGTGGACATGCGCACCTCCTGACTGGGGCCCGGAGAGTCTGCATGACGCGTCCCCTCAACACCACAGGCGTGCCGGGACCACGGCGGGCCGCCCGGCGCTAGCCGGCTCGCTCGAGGGAAGGAGCCCACGCGCGGTCTTCATGCCACGCCACCTCGCCATCTTCGGCCACCCGGACCACGGCGATCGGGCACGTCACGCCCCAGCCCCGAAGGCGCGCGACGAGGGCCTGCGCGACTGCGCTCCGGGGACCGGCCCGGCCAGGACGATCGAGGAGGGCCACGAGGCTCGGATCGTGCTCGGCGAGCGCGCGCGTGATGAACTGGCCGAGCCACGAGGAGGCACCCCGGGCTCCGGACGAGACGATCTCCCATGAAGGCAGGGGGCAATGCAGGCGGTGCACGGCATCGGGCGACCAGGCGTCCCGAAGCGCCACTTCGGCCTCCTCCAGCCCGTCGGCATCGCCACAGCTCAGCAGCAGTGCCGCGTGACCGCGATAGGGCTCACACGGCGCCAGCCGGTGGGCCGCGTCGATCTGTCGTGCGAAATGAGAGGCGCGCCCCGCCCGGAGCCGCTGGGAGCGCAGGCGATGCACGGGAGTCGTCTGGAAAGGCACCATCGCACCTCCTCGAGTGATCGAGCCACGCGGGCCCGGTGATGACCTCGTGATGCTGGGCGACCGGACGGGCGTCAGCCGAGGGCGCCCGCGTTCGCGAGGATTCGAAGCCCCCCGTCCACGTTGCGGACTTCGCCCGTGATGCCGTGCCCCGGACGCAGCAGGTGCGAGACCTCGCGCGCCAGGTCTTCGGGCTGCGCGTTGCCCAACGCCGCAGCCGCACCGCACGCCTGCTCGGCCTCGGTCAGGCCGGGGATGGCACCCCCCGCCCGCGTCGCGGCGTAGGGGGAGAAGCGGACGGCGTTGACGCGGATGCCGTGCGAGCGGCCGAGCTCATGGGCCAGGCCCACGGTGATCCGCTCGAGCGCGGCCTTGGCCACGCCCACGTTGTGATAGGGGTGCGGCACGATCCGCTCGGCCCCCAGGTAGCTGAGACTCACCACGCTCGCGCCCTGGGCCAGCACGCCCTCCTCGAGCAGCGCTCGAACCAGACGGATGAGCGAGTAGGCGGACACGTCCATGCAATCGAGAAAGTCGTCCCGCGAGACCTCGAGCAGGGGCTGCGGGCGCTCCCCACCCAAGGTGCGATCGCGCGCAACGGAGTGCACGAGACCGTCGAGCACCAGCCCCCGATCGGCCAGCTCCTTGGCCAGGTCCCGCACGCTGTCTTCGAGGGTGACGTCGCAGGCGAGCGCGACCGCGTCCTCGCCGACACTGCGTTCGACGGTCTTGCAGAACGACTCGAACTGGCTGGACAGATAGTCGCGCGCTCGTTCGGACAGGTCCGCGTGGTGGCGGGTCGGCCCGAGCCCGCTGCAGACCACCTGGACGCCGTCTCCGACCAGGTCGCGTGCGATGGCGGTGGCCAGGGACGACTCGTCCGAGATACCCGTCACCAGGCAGCGGCGGGCACCGCCGGTGGAGCGAACGGGCGCGCTCATGTCCGTGCCTCCATCGCCGCGGCGTCGCGCGCGAGGTGGATGGCGTGCTGCAGGCGCTCCTCGTCGTCGGCGCACAACGTCAGGTGCCCGAGCTTGCGACCAGGCGCAGGCGACTTGCCGTAGAGGTGGAGCCGCCCGCCCGGGACGCTGAGCAATGCGTCGCGATGAGGCCGTGCCCCGATCAGGTTCAACATGGCAGTCGGCCCCAGGGTTCGTGTGCCCCCCAGTCGAAGGCCGGTGATGGCGCGCAGGTGGTTCTCGAACTGGCTGGTCTCGGCGCCCTCCTCGGTCCAGTGGCCCGAGTTGTGCACGCGGCAGGCCATCTCGTTCGCCACGAGCCGACCCTCGACCTCGAAGAACTCGACCGTGAGGACGCCCACGTAGTCGAGCGCCGTTGCGAGCGCGGCCACCGCCCGGCGACCGGCCACCTGGATCGGGTCTTCGACGTCGATCTCGACCGGTCGCGACGACCGCAGGATCCCGTCCTCGTGGTGGTTCTCGACGGGGCTCCAGAACCGCAGCTCACCTCGCGCGCTGCGCACGGCCAGGATCGACAGTTCGCGCGCGAAGGGCACGAAGCCCTCGAGCACGGCGGGGACGCCGCCGACCTCGCGCCAGGCGCGGCGCGCGTCGGCGGCCTTGCGGAGGATGCGCTGGCCCTTGCCGTCATACCCCTCTTGGCGGGTCTTCAGCACGGCAGGCAGCCCGATCTCGCGAAGCCCTCGCACCAGGTCCTCTTCCGAGTCCACGGGCCAGAAGGGCGCGGTCTCGATCCCGAGTTCGTTGAAGAGGCGCTTCTCGCGCAGTCGGTCGCCCGCCAACCGGAACGCATCGGGGCCCGGCCGCACGGCCATGTGCTCAGAGAGCCAGTCGAGCGCACTCGGCGGTGCGTGGTCGAGCTCGGCCGTCGCCACGTCGCAGTGCGCGACCTGCTGCCATCCGGCCGGGTCGTCGAGCGACGCCAGCACGTGGTGCGCGACGCGGGTGGCCGGTGCGTCGGGCTTCGGGTCCACGACGATGGGCTCGATCCCGAGCCGATGGGCCGACATCGCGAGCATGCGTGCGAGCTGACCGCCTCCGAGAATGGCCACCTTCATGCGACACCTCGCAGGGCGGCGGCCTCCGCCGGTTCCACCGAGGGGTCGCCGTCGGCGAGCACCGCTTCGGTCTGGGCAGCCCGGAAGCGCATCAGCGATTCCCGGACCGTCTGCGACTCGATCGCCAGAACGCCCGCTGCGAGCAGCGCAGCATTGGCGGCGCCTGCATCGCCGATGGCCAGGGTGCCGACGGGAATGCCCTTGGGCATCTGGACGATGGACAGCAGTGAGTCCATCCCGTTGAGCGCGCGGCTGCGGACCGGGACGCCCAGCACGGGGAGCCACGTCCGCGCCGCCAGCATGCCCGGCAGGTGGGCTGCGCCACCCGCCCCTGCGATCAACACCTGGAGGCCGCGGTCGGCGGCCGACGCGGCGTACTCGAACAGCAGCTCTGGCGTGCGATGGGCCGAGACCACACGGGTCTCGTGGGGGATCCCGAGCTGGTCCAGCATCTCGGAGGCCGCGCGCATGGTGTCCCAGTCCGATCGGGACCCCATGACGACGCCCACCCGAGGAGCGTCGGAGAGATTCTTCGGGCTCTCGAAGCCCGCCAGCTCGCTCTGCCTGTCCATGCGTCCCCCTGCGCGGTTCGTCGCCTCGAATCAGACCGTACGGGCGTGGCGTTTCCTCGACAAATAGGAAGTTTCATGGAAACACTGCGTGAATCCCGATGGATAACGGGATCGGCGGCGCGGCCCGGAGCCGTGCGCGAAGCTGCGCGGCGACGGAGGATCCATGAGCCAGGACGAACGGAAGGCAGCACTGATCACGGGGGCCGCCAGCGGCATCGGCCGCGCCACGGCAGAGCGTTTTGCCGAAGGAGGCTGGTGGGTGGGCCTCGTCGACCGCGACCGCGAAGGCGTGGACGCGCTTCGCGCGCAGCTGGGTGCCGAACGGTGCAGCAGCTGGGAGCTCGACGTCACCGACAAGGCGGCCTTCGATCGCGTGGTGTCCGAGGTCTCGAACGCCACCGGCGGTCGACTCGACCTGCTGCACAACAACGCGGGCATCGCGGTCGCGGGGCCCTTCGGCGAGATCCCCATCGAAGAGATGGCGCGGGTCGTGGACGTGAACCTCGTCGGCGTCCTCAACGGAATTCACGCCGCCCTGCCCCTGCTGAAGGAGACACCGGGGAGCGTCTGCTTCAGCACCTCGTCCTCGGCGGCCACCTACGGCACGCCGGGCCTCGCCGTCTACGCGGCCACCAAGTTCGCGGTGAAGGGGCTGACCGAGGCGCTGGCCGTGGAGCTCGCGCCCTTCGACGTACGGGTCGCGGACGTCCTGCCGGGCTACATCGACACCGCGATCTTCTCCACGTCACGCGTCCACCTGGGCGGGGGCCAGGTGACCACGGCCGACGTCATGCAGCAGGGCCCCGCGCCGACCGAGGGCGCGTTTCGCCTGGTGCAACCGCAGGAGGTCGCCGAGGCCGTCTGGCGCTGCTGCGCGGGCGACACGCGCATGCACTGGTACGTGCCCAACGAGATCGGGGACATCGACAAGGCGAAGGCCGCGTCGCCCGAAGCGATGCGCGACGAGCGGATCGCAGCACAGGCCGCGAGCACCGCGCGTCGATGATCGAGGCCCGCGACGAGTGGCTGCACGAGGTCGGCGCCGACCCGGCCTGGCAGGAGAGCTTCTACTTCAACTGGGCCGACCCGAACGGAAGGAGCTTCACGCTGGCGAGAACGGGCTACCGGTTTCACCCCCGCAAGACCGACGGCCTGGTCATCTCGCTCCGGGACGGCGCACTCGAGCTCTTCTATGGCCCCGCCGACCTCGACCACGAAGGCGACTGTCGCGAGGAGGACCCGGCCCATGGCATGCGCGCGGGCGACCTGGTCGTGACCATGCTCGAGCCCCTGCGCAAATGGCGGCTCGTGATCGAGGGAGACCGCGGCATGGACGTGGTGTTCGAAGCCCGGACGCCCGCCTTCGACTACCACGCCGAGGGCCCCCTGGCGGCCACCATGACGGGCTCCCATTTCGAGCAGTCGGGGCGCGTGACGGGGTGGACGCACTTCGGCGACACACGGCACGAGATCGACGCCCTGGGCCAGCGCGACAAGTCGTGGGGCGTGCGCGACTGGGATCGCCTCGAGGGCTGGAACTGGATCTCCGGGCAGCTCGGCCCGGACATGAGCTTCAACGCGATGCAGACGATCGAGCAGGGCCGCACGCTCGACAACGGCTTCGTGCATCGCGATGGCACCAACCACCCGATCGCCCGAACGCAGGTGGCCTACACCTGGGGCGCCCTCGAACACGAGCTGGCCGGAGCCGAGATCGAGATCGTGGAGGTCGGCGGGCGCACGCACAGGCTGCGCGCCGAGCCGCTCGGCGCCTTTCCGATCCTGCGCGGAGACGTGTGGCTCGAAGAGACGCACGTGGCGTACACGCTGGACGGGCCGGACGGGCCGCGCCAGGGACACGGCGTGGTCGAGCACACCTGGCGCGCGACCCCCACCGAGATCGGCAAACGCGGCCACCGCATCGCGCCCTTCGTGCAGGCCCTGCGCGCGTGACGGTTGCGCCGCCCTTCCCCGCCGCTTTCCTATAATCCTGAGCCGTGCGGACCCTCCTCGCGATCGCTTGCGCTGCCCTCGCGGGTGGGTGCGCCATGCAGCGCTCCACCTGGTACTCGACCGTGGCCGGCAGCCCCGGCGCGATCGAGGCGGCTCTGGCGGGCGACACGACGTACCCGTACTTCTGGGACTACGATCGCCGCGATGCACCCGACCTCGCACCCCCGATCCACCTTCGGCCGTGCTGTGCGTTCGGCGTCGACCTCAAGACGCAGGTCGGCGCCGTTCCAGTACCGGGCTATCGCGTCGAGAACTTGACCCAGCCCAGCTTGCTGGGTCCTCACACCTACGACGCGGGGCTCGCTGGGCAGGGGACCGATCGAGAGGTCTCCTCCGACGAACGCAACGCGCAGGTCTACACCTGTCGCGGAGGATTCGTCGATACGGCGCACGTGCGCGACTACGCCGACTGGACCGTCTACCTGTATGCCTGGATCGCGCGAAAGTGGGGGGCTCCTGCCCGATTGGAGCTTCCACCGGAGCTCGGCCCGCGGGTCGTCCACCTGCACGCCTTCGACCCGTCGACGTTGGAGCCCGCCGAAGCCATGGTCCTTGCGACGACCCTGGCCCAGTGGCTCTCCTTCCAACTCTCGGCCTGGCACGAGGTCGCGCAATGGCACGGCTACCACGCCGTGCCGCTGTTCCCGGAGTACCCGTCTGCGTACTCTTTGGAGGACCTCTACTCGAACGTCCTCGGGACCAAGATCGCCGGAGCACTGTTGCTCTCGGGCGCCGCCAACACCGACCAGGACTACGCGCGCAACATGGACGTCTGGTTGCGCAACACGCTCACCGAACTGGGCGCCGTTCCGGTGGAGAACGGCCGTGCCTATGTCGAGACCGTCGACCAACACTGGTTCGACTCGAACGCCCGAATCCCCGACAAGTGGATCACCCTGAAGCGCAACTACGACATCGGAGGTGCCGTTCACCCCCCGCAAACGGTGCCCGAGACCCTGCAGGCACGGTCCACCGCGCCCGACCTCCTCACCTGCGCGGACGACGTCTCGCTCGTTCCGCTGGAGGTCGTCACCGAACGCGACGGCCACGTGATGTCGGACCTGGCCACTCTCGAGATCACGATCGCGGAAGAGTTCGCGGCGGCTTTTCCGTTTCCGACCGAGACCTCGCGCAAGACGCGGCGGGTCACCGAGGCCGACTTCGCCGCCATCGGACGCGCCAACCGCGAGGTCGACCAGGCGGAACTCCGACGGCGCGGATGGCTCGCTCGCTGGGGCGACGAGTAGGACCATCGGGTCTCTCAAACCCTCGAAAAACATGAGCTAAAAACATTTAGGATTGACTAAATGTTTCTGATCGACCATCCTGCGGACCATGCCGCCGACCCCGCAGACCGCCCAACCCAAGCGCCGCCGAACCCAGGCCCAACGCACCGCCAGGACCCGGGGCCTGCTGCTCGACGCCACCATCTCCTGCTTGATCGAGAACGGGTACGCCGGGACGACCACCACGGCGGTGTGCAAGCGCGCGGGGGTCAGCCACGGGTCCCTCCTCCACCACTTCCGAAAGCGCGAAGCCTTGCTAGCCGCGGCACTCGATGAGGTCTACGGGCAGCTTCGCGCGCGCGTGGTCGCGGGCCTCGAAGCACTGCCCGAAGGCGACGCGCGGGTCGAAGCCATGGTGGATGTCATGTGGTCGGCCTTCGGCGCGCGCGAGTTCAAGGCCGTCCTCGAACTGTGGCTCGCCGCCGCAAACCATCCCGACGCCGCCTACGCGCTCTGGTCCAAGGCACGGGCCTTCGATGCGGGCAACGCCCCGCTGGCCGAGCGACTGTTCCCCGAGTTTGCCGCGACGGTTCCCGACTTTCGCATCTACATGCACCTGCTCGTCCAGACACTCCAGGGGATGGGGCTCGCCAACGCCACCCTGCCGCCCGACACCGAGGGCGCCGCCATGCGCCAGCAGGTACGCGCGCTACTCACCCGCATCCTGCGCGACGCCTTCGCCTGCGATGCGAAAGGGGATGCATGAAGGTCCTTGCACTCTCGACCGCGGTCGCGGTGGTGGCCCTGTTGGCGTGCTTCGCCATCGGAACCGCCATGAGCCTCCGGCGCGAGCCCGTCGCGCGGGCAATGCAACCCTCGGGTCCCGGAACGCGCTTCCTGGAGACGCGCTCGGGCCGTACGCACATTCTCGACATGGGCGATGGCCCCGTGATCCTGCTCCTGCACGGGACGGGGCGCAGCGTGGCCGACTGGCAGGAAGGCCTGGCCGAGCGATTGGCCGCGACCCACCGGGTCGTGGGCTTCGACTACTACGGGCATGGGCTCTCCGACCGGAACCACGGCCTTCGCTACGGGCCGGCACTCTGGAAGGAACAGGCCGCAGACGTGATCGACGCCCTGGGCATCGACCACGTGACGGTCGTCGGCCACTCGGTGGGCGGCTCGGTCGCGGCCATGTTCACGGCCGACCATCCCGAGCGCGTGCGCCGCGCGGTCTTCATCGGCCACGGCATCGCCATCGACCCGATGCAGGTCGTCCCGTTGATTCCGGGGCTCGGGGAAGTGCTCATGGGGCGCACCGAAGTGTTCAGCGACGTCTTCTCCGAGGCCCACGCACAGCGGCTCGCCGCGGCCTACGAGATTCGTGGCACCCGTGCGGCCCTGCTGACCTACATCCGGCGTCAGTACACGATCGACGGAATTCGCCTGCTGTCCCGCACCTACGAGGACATCCGCTGTCCCGTGCTCCAGGTGCACGGGGCCGAGGACGCGTCCATCCCCGTGGCGGCCGGCCGTGGGCTGACACCCCGTCTCGGTGACGCGCGCTTCGTCGAAGTCCCGGGCGCGAGCCACGACGTGCACATCGACGCCCCCGACGCGCTGGTCGCCGCGATCGTGGACTTCGAGAACGAGACCGGCGATCCAGACCTCGGCACCCTGCTGGGACAACGATGAAGACGGCCGCCACGAAGCTGCTCGGAATCGAGCTGCCGGTCGTGCTACCGGGGATGAGCTGGATCTCCAAGCCGGATCTCGTCGTGGCCGTCTCGGAGGCGGGCGGCCTGGGAATCCTCGCAACGGGACCCCTGTCGGCCGACGAGACTCGCGCTTCGATTCGCGCGGTGCGTGCTCGCACCCAGCGCCCCTTCGGCGTGGGTGTGACGCTGATGATGCCCGGAGCCGTGGAGAACGCGAAGGTCGCGCTCGAAGAGCGGGTGCCCGTGGTGAACTACCAACTCGGGCGCGGCGACTGGCTGATCCAAGGTGTTCATGGCTACGGCGGCAAAGCCGTGACGACCGTGACCAGCGTTCGACACGCACGGTCTGCAGAGCGGGCCGGCGCCGATGCCCTGCTGGTGACCGGACACGAAGCGGCCGCCCACGGCGAAGACGTCTCGACCATGGTGCTCGTTCCCGCGGTGGTGCGTGCCGTCGACATCCCGGTGATCGCGGCCGGTGGCTTCGCAGACGGGCACGGGCTGGCCGCCGCTCTGGCCCTGGGCGCCGGTGCCGTTGCCATGGGCACCCGCCTGGCCGCCACCCAGGAGAGCGGGCTTCACGAGCTCACCAAGAAGGCGATCGTCGAGAAGGGCGTGGACGAGACGCTCTACACGAACCACTTCGATGGCATGTGGGCGCGTCTGATGAAGACACCGCGATCGGTGGCCGAGACGCGCCGACCGATGGGCTTCGCCGAAACCGCGTGGCGCGCCATCCGGGCAGCACGCGCCCTGGGCATGCCGCTTCGCCCCGTCGTCGACCGGCTGATCCAGAACCCCGACCAGGCGCGACTGCTCGCCTACTTCGGCGCCTCGATCCCATTGGTCGAGAAAGCCACCCTCCAGGGGGACATCGAGGGCGGCGTACAGTTCATCGGGCAGGCCCAGGGGCTGGTCGAGGACGTCCCGCGGGCGGGAGAGCTGGTGCGCCGCACGGTCGCAGACGCGCGCAGCATCCTCGAGGAGCTGGCGGGGCAGCCGGCCTAGACCTGAGCGTGCTTCCAGCGGTCGCGGCGGTACCAGATCAGCAGGGCCGCGGCATCGAACACGATCGAGATCGCCATCGCCCACCAGATGCCTTCGACGCCCACCTCCTTCGTGATCGCCAGCCAGTAGGCGAGCGGCAGCTTGACCACCCAGTTGGAGAGGATCGCGATGACCATCGGGGGCCGCGTGTCGCCCGCCCCCTGCATGACGGCGCCCCACACCATGCTGAACGCCGTCGCGAGGTTCGCGAGCACGAGCAGACGCATGAACGAGGCGCCCAGCTCGATGACCTGGGCATCGTTCTGCTCGAAGATGCCCACGATCTCGCGCGCGAAGACCGCGTAGAGCAGACCCAACGCCAGCGACAGCAGGATGGAGAGCCGGATGCTCTTGCGGACGAGCAGCCGGATCCCGTCCACGTCGCCCCGGCCGAGGGACTGACCCGTGAGCGTCGAGACCGCGGTCGACATGGCGCCGTAGTAGAGCCAGGTGAAGGACATCGATCGCACGACGATGCCGAAGGCCGCGACGCCGGCCGGGCCGAACGAAGCGATCACCTTCAACAAGAAGAGCGTGCTGAACGGCCGGGTGAGTGCCCCCAGGCCCCCCGGAACCCCGATCCGCAGCATGCGCCCCCAGGCCCCCGTGCCGTACCAGCGCGTGAGACGCGCGCGAGGGAAGCCGAGGTCGCGTCGGCGGTACAGGCGGTAGAGGACCAGCAGCCCCAGGGCCTGGCAGATCAACGAGGCGATCGACGCTCCTGCGACCCCGAGCGCGGGCAGGCCTCCCCAACCGAAGATCAAGAACGGGTCCAAGATCGCGTTCACGATGTTGAACACCACGCCCACGTACATGGGCGTGCGGGTATTGCCCGTGGCCGTGAAGACCGCGCCGAGCGCCATGCCCGGGAAGATCGCCATGAAGCTGGCCATCATCGGCACCAGGTAGGCCGTCCCGAGCTCCGTCACTTCGGCCGAAGCATCGAAGAGTGCCATGATCGGGCGCGCAGCGAGCATGCCGAGGCTCGCGACCACGAGCCCGAGTACGAGGCTCAGGTGGAAGGCCTGCCCCGACACGCCCTCGGCCCCGTCGACGCCCGCGAGCTGCTTGGCGCCGATCCTGCGCGAGATCATGGCGAGCGCGCCGACCTGGATGATGATCGTCAGGCCGAACATCGAGAACATGATGTTCCCGCAGAGCGCGACCGCTGCGATCGCGTCCGTCCCCAGCGAACCGATCCAGTAGAGATCGACCAGCGAGAACAGCGTGTGGGCCCCCATGTTGACCATGACGGGCCAACCCAGCGTCCAGATCGAGCGATAGGAGCCGGGCGGAAGCGAGTGGGAAGCGGGGGCACTCATCGCATCAACCGAACGGGCGCAAGCGCCGCCCTCTCGGCTTGGGCGTTCGCTGATCCGCCGGCAACGTACAGATGCGGTCCATCCGCGTGGTACTTCCGTCGACGTACTCCCAGACCAGCTGCTCGCCCTCGAGGTAGCGCCGGACGACGACCGGCCCCCACCCGAAGACGTGGAAGTCGAGCACGCCGTCGTTCCAGATCATGCTCGCCGAGGTGCGCGCGCAGTACTCGCGGTCGCCGATCGTGAACAGGACCGAGCCTTCGGTGTCGTTCGTGTTCAGGCCCGCCGTCGCGTTCGGGCCGTAGTCGTGGATGATCCCTGAAGACGTGACCACCGTGCGCCCGCCGCACTGCTCCACCCGCTCGACGTGGCCGATGTGCCGGCCCTCCACCCCGATCCACAGGCCGCGAAGGTCTGCGGCCCCAGCGACGAGCGGCTCGGTGCAGTCGGCCAGGATCGGCAGCGGAAAGTGCGCGTAGCCGCAGCCGGGCGTGTTGCCCTTGGCGATGTCCGCCGCGCGCTTGCCACTTCCGTCGAGGACCGGCAGGGCGCAGTAGTCGACCGCGCTGCCATCGCCCGCGAGGGTCGCGGCGTCGGTCGTGAGCGGCGGACGAGCGGAGAAGAAGAGCTGCCAGAACGCGGCCGCCACCAGCAAGGTGAATGCGACCACCGCTCGCACGAACCACCTGGTCATGGCGCCCCCTCCCGCTCGGCAACCCGGGCTCCCGCGAGGCCCGAGGCCGCGAGCCACCGGGCCTTCCGAGGGGGAGCAGCGTGATCTTACCGCCCTCGCGATCCGGGGAGCTTCGAGCGGGCCTGGCCTCCGCCCGCAGGAGCGTTCGAGCAATAAAGTTGACACCGTAAATGTTTCATCATACGGTGCGCCCCATGCCCAGGAAGGCGCTCAGCAAGGACGAAGTCCTCACCCGCCAGGCCGAGATCCTCGACATCGCCGAGGCCCTCCACGAGAGCCAGGGGCTCGAGGCCGTCTCGCTCCGCCGCATCGCGGCCCGGGCCGGAGTCAGCGCGACCACCCCCTACCGCTACTTCCCGAGCAAGGAGCGCGTGCTCCTGGGCCTGCGGATCCGCGCCTACGGGCAGGTTCGCGAGACCCTCGAGGTAGCCGCCGAGGGCCAGCCGGACCCCAGCACCCGGCTGCGCGCCATCGCCTCGGCCTACATCGAGTTCGCACTCGCGCGCCCGCGCACGTACGCGCTGCTGTTTCGGGTAGGCGACGCGCCCGAAGACGACCCCGAACTCTCGGCCGCCAAGGCCGCAGCGCTCGGCGTCTGCGAGCGCGCGCTGGCCGAGGCCGATCGCGCGGGCGTGATCCACCTGGGGACGGACGCGCTCACGGCCGCGCACCTGTTCTGGGCGGCGGCCCACGGCGCCGTGTCCCTGCACCTCGGCGGCCAGCTGGTCATGGGCCGCTCGCTGGCAGACGTGGCCCCCACCCTGATCGCAACCCTGCTCGCAGGGCTCTCGCCCTCGGAGAAAACATGAACGAACCGAACTCGCGCACGGAACCGGAATCGGACACGGCGAGACCCAAGTCAGCACCGAAACCCGGCGAGATCGTGGTACGCCACATCCCGTTCGAGTTTCCCGACGTCATCGATCCGCACTGGAAGCCGGACGAGCCCGAGTGGAGCCACATGATCAACGGGGCCTCGCTCACCATGCCCTACCTCGAGCCCTTCCTGATCGACACCATGCGGGAGGCGCTCGAACGGGTCGAAGACGAGCACGTCCGCACCGAGGCCAAGGGCTTCATGGCGCAGGAGGGCCAGCACTACCGGCAGCACCGGCGCTACAACGAGCTGCTGAAGGCCAAGGGCTACCCGGAGCTGGCCGAGGTCGAAGACGCCATGCAGGCCTCCTACGAGCGCATCAATGCCCGCAGGTCGCTGGCCTTTCGCATGGGGTACACCGCCGGCTTCGAGAGCATGACCCTGGGCGTGACGCACTGGATCGTCCACCAGCGGCACGACCTCTTCCGCGGCGCCGACCCCCGTGTGAGCTCGTTCGTGCTGTGGCACCTGGTCGAGGAGACCGAGCACAAGCGCGTGGCATTCGACGTCTACCAGGCGGCGTGCCCGGGCTACTGGATGCGCGCGCTCGGCGTCTTCACGGGCTCCTTCCACGTGATGGCGTACTCGCGCCGCGGCTACGTGGCGATGCTCAAGAAGGACGGGCTCTGGCACGACTGGCGCTCGCGGCTGCGCCTGTGGCGCCGCGTCGCGCAGTTCGGCGTCGCCGTGCTGCCCTTCCTGCTGCGCAGCGCGCTGCCCGGGCACGACCCGACGCGCGAGCCCGATCCCGACTGGGTACGCGCCTGGATCGACGGCTACGCCGCCGAGGGGGGCGCCGAACGCGTCCCCCTGATCGACACGACCAGCGCGGAGATGCCGCCCCCGTTTGCGCAGAGCGCCTGAACCCTACGCACTGCAGGGAGAGAGCCCATGACCGAACGCACCCGCGTCCTGCTCGTGGCCCATGGGGCCGGCCTGTGGATCACGACGGTCCTCACCGGCTGGATGTACATGTTCAACCTGCTGGGCGAGATCGTGCTGTTTCCGCTGATCCCGGCGATCGACATCCAGATCCCCGGTGAGGCCCGCGCGTGGAACATGGCCCACCTCGAGGGCATCACGAACGGCCTGCTGCTGATGGGCCTGGCCGCGCTCGCACCGCTGCTCGAGCTCAGCGAACGACAACACCGCGCGCTCTTCTGGTCGTCGGTGATCACCGGCTGGGGCTTCACGCTTCCGGCCTGGGCCAATGCGCTGGCGGGCACGCGAGGCCTGGCATTCGACGGCGGTCCGTTCGCCGGGGGCCTCGCCAACAACGTGATCTACCTGACCGGCTGGCCCCCGGTCCTCGCCGTGCACGTGGTCTTCGCGTTGCTGCTCTGGGGCGCGCTCAGGCGCCTCGAGGCCCTGCGCGTCGCGGGCCAGGGCTAGAGCCCCTGGTTGGGCCGGATCAGGAACTTCTCACCCGTGGCCTGCTTGCCGTAGGTGGCGATCGCATCGAGGTCGAGCGCCCCTGCAAGCGAGACCTCGCGGGTGTAGTGGCTGGCGAAGGTCGTCTTGATCTCGTTGGCCACGCGATCGCGCAGGCGCTGGCCGGCCTCCATGCCGATCTTCTGCAGGAAGGGCGTGAGCAGCCAGCCTCCCACGCCCCAGGCCATGCCGAAGTTGCGGTGCAGGGTGGTCGGCGAGCGGTCGAGCGAGCCGTAGATGTACACCTGCTTGTGGGTCTCCGAGCCGTAGCGGCTGTAGGCGTCGGCCGAGCGGTTCGCCGCGATCTCCATGCAGCCCAGGATGCGGCTGGTGAGGTCGCCACCCCCCGTGGCGTCGAAGGCGAGCGTCGCACCCGTCTCGGCGAGCGCGTCGGTGAGCTCTGCGGGGAAGTCGGGTGAGCTCGAGTTGCAGACGACCTTGGCGCCGAGCCCGCGCAGCAACTCCGCCTGCTCCTCCCGGCGAACGATGTTGACCAGCGGCACCCCGTCGGCGAGGCAGAGCTTGTTCAGCATCTGGCCCAGGTTCGAAGCCGCGGCCGTGTGTACGAGTGCCGTGTGCCCCTCGAGCTTCATGGTCTCGACCATGCCCAAGGCCGTCAGCGGGTTCACGAAGCACGACGCACCCTCTACCGGCGTCGTGCCTTCCGGCAGGGCCAGGCAGAGGAACGTCTTCACGCAGCGGTACTGCGAGTAGGTCCCGCCCCCGACGACGCCGACCGTCCGCCCGAGCAGCGCCTGCGCCGCCGGCGAGTCGCCCGCAGCCACCACCACGCCGCCCCCCTCGTTGCCGACGGGCATGGCCTCGCCGACCCGCGCGGCGACGAACGACATCGCGGCGGCGGGCACGTCGGCGGTGACGACGGGACGCGCGGCGTCCCCGCTGGCCTTCGCCGTCTGCATGTCGGCCGGCCCGAAGAGCAGGCCGAGGTCGGAGGGATTGATCGGTGCGGCCTCGACGCGTACGACGACCTCGTCCGGGCCGGGCTCGGGCACCGAGGCTTCGCCGAGCGAGAGTTCGAGGGTGCCGTCGTCTCGCACGAGGGACTGGATCTGCAGCGCGGTCTGAGGCACTTCGGTGGTCATGGCGGCTCCCAGGCGGGTGAGCCCACGACTCTACCGCGTCCTGAGCACCGGTCGGGACGCCCGGTCGGTGCCGAGTATCATCCGGCGAACCTGATGATGGAGATGGGATGACCACGGAGATCGGAAGACTCGGCGTCTGGGCCGCGCTGGACGGGCAGTCGCCCGACGAGAACGTCGCGTTCGCGCAGCAGCTCGAGCGCTGGGGCTATTCGGCCCTCTGGATCCCCGAGGCCGTCGGCCTCGATCCGTTCTCGACGCTCGGCTACCTGGCGGCCCACACCGAGAAGCTGGTGCTGTGCACCGGCATCGCCAACCTCTACGCGCGCGACCCGATGACCATGAAGGCCATCCACAAGACCATGTCGCAGCTGGCACCAGGCCGTTTCGTGCTGGGGATCGGCGTCTCGCACAAGCATCTGGTGTCGAACGCGCGAGGCCACGAGTACAAGAAGCCGGTGCCCGCCATGCGCGACTTTCTGGATGCCATGGAGGGGGCGATCTACATGGCGCGGCCGCCCGAAGAGGATGCGCCGATCGTGCTCGCGGCCCTGCGTCCCCTCATGCTGAAGCTCGCGGCCACGCGTACGCGCGGCGCCCACCCCTACTTCGTGACCCCCGAGCACACCCGCCGGGCTCGCGAGCGTATGGGCCCCGACGCGTGGCTGTGCCCGGAGCAGAAGGTCATTCTCGAGACCGACCCGGGGCGCGCCCGCGCGGCGGCACGCAACGCCATGGCGATCTACCTGCGCGCTCCGAACTACCAGAACAACCTGCGCGAGCTCGGCTTCGAAGACGCCGACTGGGCCGACCCGGCCCACGCCAGCGATCGGCTCGTGGACGCCATCGTGGCCTGGGGCGACGAGGCGGCGCTTCGCGAGCGCATCGCGGCGCACCACGATGCCGGGGCCACCCACGTCTGCATCCAGCCCATCCGCCCGGATGGCGCCATGGGCATCGACCGGGACGTGCTCGAAGCGCTGGCACCCGGCGCCTGATCGGAACGACGAACGCGGCTAGCGCCGCCGGTGGACCCCCAGGGCCACGAGGGCAGCCGCCACCAGCATGAGGCCGACCGGCTCGGGCACCACCGTGAACTGGGCGTTCACGTGCGTCCAGTAGAAGGACGCGTCCGTGCCGCTCGGGAACTGGGCCGTGGGGATGACGTACGTGGGTCCGCCGGAAACCCATCGGCCCTGCACCAGCGTGAACGCGGGGTCGAGGATGTCGTTGGCCAGGGGCAGGAACGCGTAGAACGCATTGTCCGTCCGCGCGCCGAGGATGTAGCTCGTGTTCGCCTGCAGGACGACGGGAGCCGGGAGCGACCCCCAGATGAATCCATCGACCAGCGGGTCCGTCAACTGGTTCACCAACACGCTGGCCACCGGCGTTCCGTCCGTCTCCCAGATGGCCGCCTCGCGCTCTGCCGAGCTGCCGAAGCCGTACGAGCCGAGCGGTCCCTGCTCCATGATCCCGAGCGCGGTGATACTCACCGGGTCGGGGCCGACGATGAACTCGAAGCCGATGGTCAGGCTCGCATCCTGGGCTCCGCCCGTGGGCCCGGCCAGGTGCATCGGCGTGGCGGTGGCCGAAACGGGCGCAAGGAGCGCGACGGCGATGGCGAGCGCGAACGCATAACGAGTGCAGCGCAACATGGGTTCCTCCAGCAGCAGACTCGCGCATGCTATCACGGCTGGGCAAGAACCGTTCGGCGCGCGCACCTAGCAAGAGGCCCAACGCGCCCCATACGCGACGGCCGGATCCCGTACGCGAGGGTTGCCTTGGGGTTTCTCCCCATCTCGAGAGGCCCCTGCACCGGATCGTCCCTCGCGCGCCACGCCTCGGGCGGGCCTTGAACCGCCGCAGGTCGCCCGCGAGGGCCCCTTGGAGGCCCCGAGGGGTAAGTCGCGACAGGAGTTGTAGGCTTGTGGATCCGAAGGCGCCGTCCACTTCCCGGCCCTCGCCCTACCCACCATGCCCCGCCCCAGTCCCAAGCTCGTCTGGCCCCTCGCCATCCTCGCCGTCGGCGTGGTCGCCATCGCCCTGCTGGTCGCGACCCGGCCCGACGTCGAACTCAAGCCCCCCGCGCAGGTCACGCCGCTGGTGCGGGTGATCGAGGCCGAGCCCACGGACTGGCGCTTCGTCGTGCACAGCCAGGGCACGGTCGAGCCGCGCAACGAGAGCGAGCTCGTGCCGCAGGTGGCCGGCGAGGTCGAGTGGATCTCGCCGGCGCTGGCTTCGGGGGGCTTCTTCCGGCCGGGCGAAGCCCTGGTCCGCATCGAGGACGCGGACTACCGCGTCGCGCTCACCACCGCTCGTGCGGCCCTGGCACGCGCCAGCAGCGAGAGCCAACGCGCCCAGAACGAGCTCGTCAGACAGACCACCCTCAAGGAGAAGGGCGTCGCCTCGGAGGCGCGCTTCGACGACGCGTCGAACGCGGCCTCCGTCGCGGCCGCTGCGCTCGACGAGGCGAAGGCGCTGGTCGATCGCGCCGAGCGTGACCTCGAGCGCACCGTGCTGCGGGCCGCCTTCGAGGGGCGCGTGCGCAGCGAGCGCGTAGATGTCGGGCAGTTCGTCAACCGCGGTGAGAGCATCGCCACGTTGTACTCGGTCGACTTCGTGGAGGTGTCCCTGCCGCTCCCCGACCGCGAGCTCCGCTACGTCGACGTCCCGCGCGCGCCGAAGCACCTGCGCGCCGCAACCACCGAGAACACCGCCACCGAGGATGCCGTGCCAGACCGCGGCCCCGAGGTCGTGCTTCGAGCCGAATTCGCGGGCAGCGAGCAGACCTGGCTCGGTCGTGTGGTGCGGACCGCCGGCGAGATCGACCCGCAAACGCGCATGGTTCGGCTGGTGGCGCGCGTGGCCGACCCCTACGGACTCCACGCCGAGACCGAGCCGGTGCCGTTGGCCGTCGGGCTCTTCGTGCGTGCCGAGATCCAGGGGCGAACGGCCCACGACGTCTTCGTGCTGCCTCGCGCCGCACTGCGGTCGGGCAACCCGATGGACCCGGACGCCTCTGAAGAGGTGCACGTCGTGGACGCTGAAGGGCGGCTCCACATCCGTCCCGTGGAGGTGCTGCGCACCGAGCCCGAGGTGGTCGTGATCGGCACGGGCCTGGCGGCGGGCGACCGCGTCAGCATCTCGCCGTTGCGCGCGGTGGTCGAGGGCATGCGCGTGCGCGTAGCGGGCGACGGCGCGCCCGCCGAGCCGGTCGCGGCGGACCCGACCGAGCCGGACGCCGCCCAGGCGGCCGCGGCCGAGGCACCCGCCTCGTGAAACGCTTGATCGCCTGGTTCGCCGAGAACCACGTGGCCGCCAACCTGCTGATGGCATTGCTGGTCGTGGGCGGCATCGCCTCGCTCCCGCTCACCAACCAGAAGAGCTTTCCCGACCTCGAGATCGACGTGATCTCGATCGGCGTGCCGTTCCTCGGGGCCACGCCCGAAGAGGTCGAAGAAGGCGTCTGCGTCCGGATCGAGGAGGAGATCCAGGGCCTCTCGGGCGTGGAGAAGATCACCTCGAGCGCGGCCGAGGGAAACTGCGGCGTCTCGGCGGAGCTGATCGCGGGCTACCCGATCGACCGCGCGATCACCGAGATCAAGAACGAGGTGGACTCGATCACCACCTTCCCCGAGGACACCGAGCGACCGGTGGTGTCTCACTTCGAGATCCGTCGCAACGCGCTGCAGATCGCGCTGTCGGGCGACCTCTCGGAGCGCGCGCTCAAGACCTTCGGCGAGCGCATTCGCGACGAGATCTCGGCGCTCGACGGAGTGACGCAGGTCGACCTGTCCGCGGCGCGGCCCTACGAGATCTCGATCGAGGTTCCCGAAGAGTCGCTCCGGCGCCACGGCATCGGCTTCGACCAGGTCGTGCAGGCGGTGTCGCGCGGGTCGCTCGATCGCCCGGGCGGCTCCATCAAGACCGAGGGTGGTGAGGTGCTGCTGCGCACCAAGGGTCAGGCGTACCTCGGCGAAGAGTTCGAAGAGATCGTGGTGCTGACCCGGCCGGACGGCACGCGCCTGCTGCTGCGCGACGTGGCCCGGGTGGTGGACGGCTTCGACGAAGAAGAGATCTCGGCGCGCTTCAACGGCGAGCCCGCGGTGCTGATCACGGTCTACCGCGTGGGAGACCAGAAGGTCCTCGAGCTGGTCGAGACGGTGAAGCGGTACGTCGGCGACGCGCGATCGCGCCTGCCCGAGGGTGTCTCGCTCACGGTCTGGCGCGACGGGTCCGAGGTGCTTCGCGATCGGCTGGCGATCCTGATCGACAACGGCCGCATGGGCTTCTTCCTCGTGTTCGTGCTGCTCGCCCTGTTCCTACGGCTGCGGCTGGCGTTCTGGGTCTCGGTGGGCGTGCCCATCGCCTTCGCGGGCTCGCTCGCGATGTTTCCGGTCCTGGACATCTCCATCGACGTGATCTCGCTGTTCGCGTTCATCCTGGTGCTCGGCATCCTGGTCGACGATGCCGTGGTGATCGGCGAGAACGTGCACCGCCACCAGGAGAAGGGCGAGGACCCGCTGCGATCCGCCATCACGGGGGCGCAAGAGGTGGCGATCCCCGTGATCTTCGGCGTGCTCACCACGGTCGCGGCGTTCTTGCCGATGATCTTCTCGCCGGGCCCGTTCGGTCAGGTGTTCGGGGCCATCGGCCTGGTGGTGATCGTGTGCCTGGCGCTCTCGCTGGTCGAATCCCAGCTGATCCTCCCCGCCCACCTGGGGCACATGAAGCTCGAGCGGGGTGAGGACGCAGCCGCAAAGCTCGAGGGCGATTCGATCTCCGCGCGCTGGCGGCGGCTCCAGGCGAAGCTGGCCGGGAGCCTCGAGCACTTCGCCACGCAGATCTACCGGCCGGCGCTCGAGCGCGTGCTGACCTGGCGCTACGCCACCCTCGCGCTGGGTGTCTCGGTGCTGGCCTTCACCATCACCTACGTCGGTACGGGTCGGATGAAGTTCTCGTTCTTCCCGCCGGTCGAGAGCGACTACGTGTCCGCGCGGCTCGCCATGCCCCTGGGCACCCCGGCCGCGGCGACGGCGCGGGCCATTGCCGACCTCGAGGCCGCAGCCATCGCACTCCAGGCCGAGCTCGAAGCCGAGACGGGCATGCCGATCATCGAGAACGTGTTCGCGGCGGTGGGCCAGCAGCCCTCGGTCGGGGGCGGCCGGCCCACACTCTCGGGCCTGGCGTCCGGCGATAGCCACCTGGGCGAAGTCTCGATCGAGCTGCTGGGTGGCGACGCCCGCACGCTGTCGTCGAAGGAGGTCGCCCGTCGCTGGCGCGAGGCGACGCCTCCGATCCCCGACGTGGACGAGCTGGTGTACGCCTCCGACCTCTTCAGCGTGGGCGATCCCATCGACCTGCAGCTCTCTTCGCCCGACGTCGTCGCCCTGGAAGAAGCGGCCGATCGTCTCAAGATCAAGCTCGGCGAATACCCCGGCGTCTTCGACGTCACCGACAGCTTCAGTGCGGGCAAGCGCGAGATCAAACTGTCGCTGCTGCCCACGGCCGAGCCCCTGGGCCTGACCCTCGACGACCTGTCACGCCAGGTGCGCCAGGCGTTCTACGGGCAGGAGGCGCAACGCATCCAACGCGGCCGCGACGACATCCGCGTGATGGTTCGCTACCCGCAGAGCGGCCGGCGCTCGCTCGAAGACCTCCAGAACCTGCGCATCCGCGCCCCGGGCGGTGGCGAAGTGCCCTTCTACGCCGTGGCTCGCGCCGACTACGGCCGGGGCTTCGCCACCATCAAGCGGGCCGACCGAAGCCGCGTCATCAACGTGACGGCCGACGTCGACCAGACCGAGGGCAACGCCAACGCCGTCCTCGCCGACCTGCGCCGCAGCTTCTTGCCCGCGCTGATCGCCGACTACCCGGGCTTGCGATTCGACCTCGAGGGCGAGCAGCGCGAGCAACAGAAGACGCTGGCCGCCCTGCTGCGCAACTTCGGCTTTGCGTTGGTCGCGATCTACGCGCTACTGGCGGTCCCGCTGCGCTCGTACGGACAGCCCTTCATCATCATGGCGGTGATACCCTTCGGCATCGTGGGCGCGATCTTCGGCCACCGCGTGATGCGCGAGTTCGCGCCCGCCCTGGGCAACCTCTCGATGATGAGCGTGTTCGGCGTGGTGGCGCTCTCGGGCGTCGTCGTGAACGCCAGCCTCGTTCTGGTGCACTACATCAACGCCTGCCGCGCCAAGGGCATGACCGTGAAGGAGGCGGTCTGTGAGGCCGGCGTCGCGCGCTTCCGGCCCATCGTGCTGACCGCGATCACCACCTTCGCCGGCCTCGCCCCGCTGCTCACCGAGGGCAGCCTCTCGGCGCAGTTCCTGATCCCCATGGCCACGTCGCTCGGGTTCGGCGTGATCTTCTCCGCGTTCATCTCGCTTCTGCTGGTCCCGGCCTCCTACGTGATCCTCGAAGACATCGGGCGGCTCGTGAGGCGAGACGCTCCCTCGGTGGAGGAAGAAGCCGAGCGCGCAGCGCGCGAGGCCGCCACGCCCGAACCCGCACCGGCGAGCGGCGAACTCTACTCGCCGGGCCGCTGAGGGAGCGGGTCGCGCGAGCCCCGGGCGCTCGCGATCGGCCGTTCAGTCCACCGAAGCGAGGTGCGCTGCGATCGCCGCGTTGACCTCGTCGGCCGACTCGAGCGCCACCGCGTGGCCCGCGGCTTCCACCATACAGAGCTTCGCGCCCGGAATCGCCTCGGCCAGTGCCGCGCCGCCCGGGGTGAGGAGGTCCTCGCCGGCGGCGACCACCAGGGTCGGGACCGACAAGTCGCCGAGCGCATCGGGACGCGTCCCGGACCAGGCCCGCATGCCGGCGACGGCGCGATCGAGGGTCGCGGCAGACACGCGCCCGAGTGTCTGCGCGAGCCCGCGCTCGGTACGCGCGCGCGCCCGCTCGTCATCGAGCAGCGCCGACGAGAAGAACCACGGCAGCAGCGCCGCAGCCAGCGTCTCGGGCGCAGCCTCCCGCGCCAGGCGTCGCCAACCGTCCGCCACCGAGAGCAGCCGTGGCGAGGCTTCGGTGAAGGGCGTGACCAGGGTCAGGGAACGCACGCGGTCCGGATGGCCCAGCGCCAGCTCGATCGCTGCTGCCGCGCCCAGGCTCGCGCCGATCACGTGGGCCGCACCGTCGAACGCGGCCGCGGCATCGGCGGCAGTGCGGGCGACCTCGTAGGCATCGTCGTCCGGTGCATCCGAGAGACCGACGCCACGAGGGTTGATCCCGAGCACGCGGAAGCGCGCGGCGAGTTCTGGGGTCTGCCTCGCGAAGACGGAGACATCGGTGCCGAGCCCCGGCAGCAGCACGACGGTGTCGCCCTCGCCCTCGGCCAGCACTTCCAGCGCGACGCCATCGGCCACCGGCACCAGCGCCTCACGCGCCGCCGCCCAGGCCTCGACGTCCTGCTTGGTGACGCGCCCGCCCGGTCCGCTGCCCGGCACGGCCGCCGGGTCGATGCCGAGCCTGCGCGCCGCAGCGCGCGCGGCCGGAGCGACCGGCTTGTCGCGTGGGACCGACGGCGCGTCCTCCGCAGCGGCGGGAGCCGACGGGGCGTGGACCTCGAGTCCGCCGCCGCCCGAAGCCTCCTCGGGCCGGTTCTCGGCCGCGTGGAACGCGTCGGCATCGAACGGTTCGTCGGCGGTCTCGGTGATCGCGGCGAGTAGCGTCCCGCACGGCACCGTCTCACCGGGCTCGACGTAGGTGTGCCGAAGGAACCCGGACACCGGGGACTCGACGTCGGTCTCCGCCTTCTCCGTCTCGATGACGAGCACCACGTCGCCGTGCGCAATGGGAGAGCCGGGCGCGACCGGCCACTCGACGACGGTGCCCTCCTCCATCGTCATCCCGAGCCGGGGCATGTGGATCGCAGAGGCCATGCTCAGCCCATCTCCGCCACGGCGTCGAGGACGTCCTGGGCCGAAGGCATGAACGCCTTCTCGAGCGCGCGGCTGAAGGGCACCGGCGTGTGCGGCGCGGTCACGCACTTGACCGGTGCATTCAGGAAGTCGAAACCCCGGTCGACGCACAGTGCCGCGACGTCGCGGGCGATCGAGCAGCGCGGCGTGGACTCGTCGATCACGACCATGCGCCCCGCCTTCTCGAGCGAGGTCAGGATCGCGCTCTCGTCGAGCGGCGACAGAGAGCGCAGGTCAAGCACCTCGGCGCTGGTCCCCGCTCCCTCCAGCGCCTTGGCCGCCTTCATCGCGATGCCCACGGTCGCGCCGAATCCGACGAGCGAGACGTCGCTGCCTTCGCGCACGACGTTCGCGACCCCTAGCGGGATCTCGTAGTCGTCCTCCGGCACGGGCCCGACCTGGTTCAGGATGCCCTTCGCCTCGCAGAAGATCACCGGGTCGTCGTCGCGGATCGACGCGAGCAACAGCCCCTTGGCATCGGCGGGCGACGACGGGATCACCGTCTTCAGGCCGGGGATGCCCGTCGTCATCCAGTAGAGCGATTGCGAGTGCTGGGCCGCGGCCTGCATCCCTGCGCCGCTCACGGTGCGCACCGTGAGGGGCACCTTCACCTTGCCGCCGAACATGTAGCGAAGCTTCGAGGCCTGGTTCAGCAGCGGGTCGAGGCCGGTGCCGAGGAAGTCCATGAACATCAGCTCGGCGATCGGGCGCAGGCCCGTCGCGGCGGCACCGACCGCCGTGCCCAGCAGGCCCATCTCGGCGATCGGCGTGTCGCGCACCCGGTTCATGCCGAACTCGCCGATCAGGCCGCGGGTGGTGCCGAGCACGCCGCCCATCTCCTCGGTCCCATCCTTCGAGCGGTCGCCGCCGCCGGCCACGTCCTCGCCCATCAGGATCACGTCCGGATCGCTGCGCATGGCGATCGCGATCGCCTCGTTGATTGCGCCCCCGGTCGACAGGTCTCGGCTCACGACGGGTACTCCACGTAGACGTCGGTCAGGACGTCGCTGGGTTCGGGGTTCGGCGCGCTCTCCGCCTCTTCGACGGCGGACCTCAGCAGCGCATCCACCTCACCGTCGACTTCGCGGAGATCGCCGCCCGCGACGACGCCGGACTCGGTCACCTTTCGCTCGAAGAGGTCGAGGGGATCGCGGTTCTGGATCCAGTCCTCGGCCTCTTCCTTGTTCCGATAGGGCGTCGCGTCGCCGACGTAGTGGCCGTGGAACCGGTAGGTCTTGCATTCGAGCAGCGTGGGGCCCTCGCCCTGACGCGCGAGTTCGATGGCCCGCCCCGCCTTCTCGTACACGTCGAAGAAGTCCATGCCATCGGCGATCTCGGCCCGCATGCCGTAGGAGGCGGCGCGCTCCACGATGTCCTTGACCGGCACCACGAACTCGGTCGGCGTGAACTCGCCGAAGCCATTGTTCTCGCACACGTAGACCGCAGGCAGCTTCCAGTTCGCCGCCATGGTCAGCGACTCGTGGAACTGCCCCTGGTTCGTCGCACCGTCGCCGAAGAAGCCGACCGCCACCCGGCCCGAGTCCTTCACCTGGGCCGTGAGCGCCGCGCCGGTCACCAGCGGGATTCCTCCGCCGACGATGCCGTTGGCGCCGAGCATTCCGCGGTCCACGTCGGCGATGTGCATCGACCCGCCCTTGCCCTTGTTGGTGCCGGTGCTGCGGCCGAAGAGCTCGGCGATCATCGCCTTCACGTCCACGCCCTTGGCGATGCAGTGGCCATGCCCGCGATGCGTGGAGCCGACGAGATCCTCGTCTCCCAGGTTCGAGCAGACCCCGACGGCCACGGCCTCCTGCCCGGCGTACAGGTGCATGAAGCCGCCGATCTTCCCGGCCACCACCAGTTCGTGGAGCTTCTCCTCGAACGCGCGGATCGTGCGCATGCGGCGATAGGTTTCGAGCAGCGTGTCGCGAGACAGTTCCATGGGAGATCCTCTCGGTCAGACGAGGGCGATTCGGCCGCGGTGCGGACGTACGGTATCACGGGCCTTTCGGGATCGCGGTTGGCGACCCGACGGCGTGTCGCGCGGCGCCCCCTTCCACGCCGCCGCGGGTCGCCTAGGGTGTGCACCACGGAGGACATCGGCATGCAGGATTCGAACAGGCGACGTTTCGACGGCCGGGTCGCGGTCGTCGTCGGGGGCTCGAGCGGTCTCGGCCTCGACATCGCGTACGGACTCGCGCGCGAAGGCGCGCAGGTCGTGATCGCGGCGCGCGACGGCGAGCGCCTCACCGGGGCAGCCGAGGCCGTCGGTGCGACGCCGATTGCGTGTGACCTCACGAACTTCGCCAGCCTCGAGGCGCTGGCCGCGCAGACGCTGGAGCGCTTCGGGCGCCTCGACGTCGCGGTGAACTCGGCCGGCTTCGAGCAGCAGGCGGCCATTCGGGACATCACGCCGGAGACCCTCGAGCCCATGGTGGCCGTCCAGTTCACCGGCGCCGTCTACTTCCTTCGCCACATGGCGGGCGCGATGCAGGGCGGCGGCGCGATCGTCACGATCTCCTCGCTCACCGGCGTGCTCGTGGCGCAGAACTACGCCGCCTACGCGGGCGCGAAGGCCGGCATCAATCACGTGACGCGCATCGCCGCCAGCGAGTACGGACCGGATGGCATCCGGGTCAACGCGATCGCCGCGTCCGTCGTCGAGACGCCGATGACGGCCCATCTGTTCTCGATTCCCGCAGTCCAGTCGGCCTTCCTCGAGCAGACGCCGCTCGGGCGGATGAGCGAGCCCTCGGACGTCACCTCGGCCGCGCTCTGGCTCGCAAGCGACGAGGCGTCCTATGTCACGGGCCAGATCCTGGCCGTCGACGGCGGCACCTCGACCCGCAAGCTGCCGTCCAACGATGACGTTGCGCGCCACCTGAACGCCGGCCGCGACACGGGCTGAGCGCGGCGCCCCGGTGGAGCGCCCGGTCGCAGTGGACTATAACACGTTAAATCGAAACCATCCGGAGCTCCGATGAAGACGTCCCACGCCATCGACCTTCACAAGGTCCTGACCGCGCCGGTCGTGCTCGCGATGATGATCGCGTACGACGACTTCTCGGCCGGCGCCTGGGCCTACCTCGCCATCCACGGCTCGTACGGGCTGATGTGGCGCTACAAGAGCCTGGTCTTTCCGGATCGTCAGTGGGACCAGACGATCACGGCCGCCTTCGGCGTCCAGATGTTCGTGGGGCTGGGCCTCTACTGGGTCGCCCCGTGGCTGTTGATCTCGGGCGGCACCGAGGCGCCCGGCTGGTTGATCGGCCTGGCGGTCGCCCTCTGGGGCTTCGGCACCCTCTTTCACTACGGCGCCGACGCCCAGAAGCACTTCGTACTGCAGGCGCGCCCCGGCCTGATCACCGACGGCTTCTTCGCCCGCACGCGGAACCCCAACTACCTGGGTGAAGTCCTCATCTATGCGGCCTTCGCCACCCTATCGATGCACTGGATTCCCTGGCTGATCAACGGCTTCTACTGGATCGTCGTCTTCGTGCCCAACATGCGGAAGAAGGACGCCTCCATGTCGCGCTACCCCGAGTGGGACGCCTATGTCGCCCGCACGGGCCTGCTGCTGCCCAAGCTCGTCGGTCGTCCGGGCCCGGAGGACGGGGCCCCGTCCCCGACGGAGACGGCTTCGACCGCCCCGCCTCGAGCGCAGTAGAGTCGACATCGGGCCCCCTGGGCCCGCACAACCCTGGAGAGGAGAGACCATGGACGTGGATCTCGGTGGAGAGGCGCAGGGCCCGCTGCGCGGCATGCGCGTGATCGACTGCTCGACCGTCGTGTCGGGCCCGTTCTGCGCGCAGATCCTGGGCGACCTCGGCGCCGACGTGATCAAGGTCGAAGCGCCCCGCGGCGACACCACGCGGATGATGGGACCGCCCTTCGTGGGTGGGCTCACCCCGCTCTACGCCCAGTGCAACCGCAACAAGCGCTCGCTCGTGGTCGACCTGAAGAAGCCCGAGGCGGTCGCCGTGGTGAAGCGCCTGGCGCAGGAGGCGGACGTCTTCCTGGAGAACTGGCGACCGGCCGTGGCCGCGCGGCTGGGGCTCGACTACGAGCAGCTCTCGGCTTCGAACCCGAAGCTCGTCTACGTCTCCGTGAACGGCTTCGGTCCCGACGGCCCGTATGCCGACCAGCCCGCCTACGACATGCTGATCCAGGCGCTGACCGGCCTCGCGCCGCTCCTGGGCGACGGAACCCGACCCAAGCTCGTGCGCAACTTGATGGCCGACAAGACCAGTGCGGTGACCGCGGCGTACGCCACGCTGGCCGCGCTTCTCGAGCGCGAGCGCGGCGGAACCGGCCGCGGCCAGAAGGTCGACGTCCCCATGATCGACGCCTACGCGGCTTTCGGCCTGCTCGACGCGCTCAACTACCACACCTTCCCGCCGGTGGGCGAGATCCCGCCGGACGTGGTGTCGGAGCAGATCTACCGGGCGTGGGAGACGGCGGACGGGTACGTGGCGGCGATCGTGATCGAGGACCATCAGTTCGAAGCGCTCTGCCGGGTGCTCGAGCGCGAAGACCTGCTCGAAGACCCGCGCTGCGCGAACCTGATCACGCGCATCCAGCACGCCGCGGAGATCTTCTCTGGGCTCGAAGGCGAGTTCCGGAAGTGGACCACGGCCGAGCTGCTGGACCGCGCCCGGGAGCACCAGGCACCGCTGGCGCCCGTACAGGACGTGGAGGCCTTTCTGGCCGACCCGCAGGTGGCGCACAACGAAACGTGCTTCGAGGTCGAGGACGCCGAGGCGGGGCGGGTGCGGCTGCTGCGCAACCCGGTGCGCTTCGGCGAGACGCCCACCAGCGTGCGGCGCCAGCCGCCGCGGCTGGGCCAGGACACGCAGCCGCTCTTGCGCGAGCTCGGCTACAGCGACGAGGAGATCGAGGCGCTACAGCGCGCCGGCGCACTCGGCGCCTCCTAGCCCAACGCTTCGAACGCAAACGGGGCGGCCCTCTCTGCGAGGACCGCCCCGTGAACGTTGGAGGCTGCGAAGTCCGCGGCCTCCTCTCTGGATCGCCCTGGCTAGGCGCGCCGCCGGCCGGCGACGAGCAGACCGAGCAGGCCCGCACCGAGCAGCACCGCGGTGCCCGGCTCGGGAGCCGTGAACGCGTACGAGTAGACCGTCTGGATCTGCCCGCCGTTCGTGTCGTACGGCTCGACCACCGTGATGGTCTTGGCCACGATGTCGATCGTCGCCCCCGGCGCACCCAGCGTCGGGCCGGAAGCACCGGTGGGCGGCCAGGCCGCCACGAGCGGCGCCACGCCAGCGCAAACCAGACCGCCGAGGCCGCCGCCGAGATCGGTGCAGGACAGCGTGCCACCCACGCCGGTGCCCGTCAGGGCGCCACCGACGCCGCCAGCAAACGTGCCGATCTGGTTCCAGCCGACCGTGTCGATCTTCGCATCGTCACCCGGAAGTGCGAGCACGTCGATCACCACCGAGAAGTCCGGCAGGGTCACGTTGTACGTGCCGCCCGCCTCGTCGATGTCGCCCGAACCCGAGAACGGCAGGGACGGCGCGAACGTCTGCGTGCTCGGGAAACCGGCGTCGAAGCTCGTTGAACTCACGAACGTGAACGTGACCGGAAGGGCCGTCGCCACGCCGGCCCACAACAAGACCGTGGCGCCGACCAGGAGCAGCTTCGAGAGCTTGATCATGGATCACCTTTTTCTGTCATTGGAAGGAAACGAATTTGCACATGTTAAAGCCAGTATTTGCACACGTGCAAGATTTTCCTTGAACATGTGCAAGCCGGATGCCACCCCAAGGGGCCTTGGGCGACGCGCGCGACACACCGCCGCCGGAACCGCCAAGCCCTCGTTTTCCCAAGCGAAATTCTCGGCCTGGCGAGCGTCGATGCCGCCGGCATCGGGCATTTCCCGAAGCCGAGGAGGGGGCGTTTTGAGGGAAGAAGGGAACGAACTTTCCCAACTGGTGGGAAGATGCGTTCCCTTTGGAAGCGGGCGGGCCCGTCCGGCGGGCTAGCCCTGGCGGCGCGTGGCTCGGTGGCTGCGTGCCCGGACGCGCCCCCGCTCGCTCGCGATCGCGCCCTGCTGGAGCCGGCGGGCGCGGCCCTGGAAGCGCGCGCGCCCCTTCTCGGAGGCGACGCCGGCCAGCGTCAGGTACGCGTCGTGGCTGGCCGCGATCGGCAGCGCCTTGTCGCTGAGTACGCCCGAGGCCCACTCGCTGGCAGCGCCGAAGAAGTTCGAGAGCATCCGCTCGGCGAGGATGGCGCTCTCGACCCAGGGCTCGATCTGCCCGCGCTGCTTCTGCGCATCGAGGGCGCGCTCCAGGTACTCGAGGTAGAGCGCATCGATCTCGGCCATGGCATCGCGCGCCTCGCCGGAGAGCAGTGCCCGCAGCAGCGGACGGTAGTAGTCCGGCTGGCGAAGCAGCTCCTCGACGTTCTTCTCGAGGATCGCGACCGGATTCGCGTTCGAGCGCACCTCCTCGAAGAACCGGACCGTACCCTCGCGAATCGTCGCACCGAGGACGGCGTCCTTGTTGCCGATCAGGTTGTAGATGGTCGGCACCGTCACGCCGGACGCGTCGGCCAGCCCGCGCATCGTCAGGTGCCCGTGGCCGTGCTTGCTGATCAACTCGCGCGCGGCGACCAGGATGCGGTCGCGCCGGAGGTTCATCTCGTGCGTGCGCTTGTTCAGGGGGTGCTCCTGCCGCCTCTCCCGGCGCGGCTCGCTCGATCCTAGCCGACCGGGCGAGGCCGCCTACCGTGAACTCCGCGGTTCTCGTGGATTCCCCAACTCGATTGAACATGATATAGTATCTTCGGGTGGCAGGGACGCGGGGCGAACGGCCCCGCGCTGCCATCTGGGAACGCGATGAAGCTGCGACACCCCCTGACGGGCGACATCTACACGCGGCGCGACGCCGATCGGGTTCACGTGGAGACCGCCGACGGTCGCACCGGCACCTTCACACGCGGGGGTGTCTGGATCCGCGGCGCGTTGCGGGAGGCCGATCCCCACATGACGGGAATCGTCTGCGCCCCCGAGGCGCGGCCTGCCTCGGCTTCGAGCGGCCTCCCGCGGCGGGGTGTGCCCGTCCCGAATCTCTCAGCCGGCCCGAGCGGCCGCGAAAGGAGCGATGAGATGGATCTCGGTCTCGATGGAAAGAAGGTGCTGATCACCGCCGCGAGCCGCGGCATCGGCCTCGCGACGGCGCAGGCCTTCGCGGACGCCGGTTGCGACGTGGCGCTCTGCGCACGCGGCGACGCCGGACTCGAAAGCGCGCGCAAGGACCTCGAGGCGCGGGGCGCCCGTGTGTTCACCCGCGCCTTCGACGTAGCCGCGGCCGACCAGCTCAAGTCCTTCGTCGAAGATGCGGCGGGCGAGCTCGGTGGGCTCGACGTCTTCGTGAGCAACGCGAGCGGTGGCTCGGGACCGGGCGAAGACGCCTGGCGCGCCGGCTTCGAGGTCGACGTGATGAGCGGGGTGCGCGGCGTCGAGGCGGCGCTACCCGCACTGTCCGAGAGCGACGCGGGCAGCATCGTCTTCATCAGCTCGACGGCAGCCCTCGAGTACCTCGGGATCCCGCAGGGCTACAACGCGATGAAGGCCGCCGTGATCACGCACGCCGGCGACCTCTCGCAGGCCCTCGCTCCGCGGGGCATCCGGGTCAACACGGTCTCGCCGGGTCCGATCTTCTTCGAGGGCGGCAACTGGGAGATGATCAAGCAGGCCATGCCCAAGATCTACGAGGCCGCGCTCGCGCAGTGTGCCATCGGCCGCATGGGCTCCCCGGAGGAGGTGGCGCGCGCCGTCGTCTTCCTCGCGAGCCCCGCCGCAAGCCTGGTCACCGGCGCCAATCTCGTGGTGGACGGTGGTTTCACCAAGCGCGTAGCCTACTAGGCCGACGAGGACCGCATGTCAGGGCCGCACGACGCATTGCCCGAGGCCGATCCCGAGCGCGACGCGCTCTCGCCCGGCGACTCCTACCAGCAGATCCTCGACCGCGACTCGCGCGAAGTCCCCGAAGTGCTGCGGTGGCGGTCGGCCCGCGAGCTTCCGGCCATCCGGGTCCCCATCGAGCGCTACGTGTCGCGCGAATTCCACGACCTCGAGATGGAGAAGCTCTGGGGCCGCGTCTGGCAGATGGCGTGCCGCGAAGAGGTGGTCGCCGAGCCGGGGGACCACGCGGTCTACGAGATCGGAGACCGCTCGGTAGTCGTCGTGCGCGGCGAAGACCGGCAGCTCCGCGCGTTCCACAACGTCTGCCTGCATCGCGGCCGACGCCTGAAGGACTGTCCCGGGCGCAGCGCGGAGTTGCGCTGCCCGTTCCACGGCTGGAGCTGGAACCTCGACGGGTCCGCACGCGAGATTCCCTGCCAATGGGACTTTCCGCATGCCAAGCGCGAGGAGTTCGGCCTGCCGGAGGTACGGGTCGGCACCTGGTGCGGCTTCGTCTTCATCCACTTCGACGCGGAGGGCCCGTCACTCGAACAGCACCTGGGCGAGTTGCCGCGCCACTTCGAGACGTGGCCCCTCGAGGACCGCTACACCGAAGCCCACGTCGCGCACCTGATGCCCTGCAACTGGAAGGTCCTGCAGGAGGCCTTCATGGAGGCCTACCACGTCATCGCGACGCACCCGCACCTGCTCTTCTCGCTCGGGGACTGCAACAGCCAGTACGACGTCTGGGACACCTTCTCCCGTGCCGTGACCCCGCAGATGGTGCCGAGCCCGCACCTCGACGAGAGAGCGAGCGAGCAGGAGATGCTCGACTCGTTCATGCTCGCGAGCATCGAGGGGCCCTCTCCTCTCCCGGTACCGGAGGGGATGACCGCCCGCGAGATCTTCGCGCAGATGATGCGGATGAACCTGCAGGCGAGCGTGCCGTCGGTGCAGCGCGTTTCGGACGCCGAGCTCAACGACAGCATCTACTACACCCTGTTCCCGAACTTCCACCCCTGGGGCGGCTACAGCCGGATCACCTACCGCTTCCGCCCCTACGAGCACGACCCGAACCGCGCGGTGATGGAGGTCCTGCTCCTCTCGCCCTTCCGCGGCTCGCGGCCTGCGCCGGCTTCGGTGCACTGGCTCGACATCGGCGAGCCGTGGACGAACGCACCCGAACTCGGCGCGCTCGCGAACATCTTCGATCAGGACACGTTCAACCTGGGCAACGTCCAGCGGGGCCTGCGGGCCGCGGCGCACCAGCACGTGACGCTCGCGCGGTACCAGGAGACCAAGATCCGGCACTTCCACACGCTGCTCGAGAAGTACCTGACCGCATGAGCGCTGCTCGAGAAGTACCTGAACGCATGAGCCGGTGCGCGTCGGACTGATCGACGGAAAGGGAGACCTGCGTCTCCGCGAGTTCCCGAAACCGTCTCCCGAGCCCGGCAAGGCGGTGGTGCAGATCGCGCGCTGTGGAATCTGCGGCACGGACGTCCACGCCTATGCGCACGGCGGGCCCTACGCACCCGCGATCTGCGGACACGAGTGGGCCGGCCAGGTGAGCGCGTGCGGTGCGGACGTGCACGACGTGCGCGAGGGCGATCGCGTGGCGATCGGTGTCGCACCGGCCTGCGGCGGCTGTGCGCTTTGCCGGGCGGGCGCACCCGCGCAGTGCACGACCGTGCTCACGAGCATGATCGGGCTCGACCCGATGGCCCCGCCGCACGGGGGCTTCGCCTCCGCGATCGCGGTGGACGCGCGGCGCCTCTACGGCGTCCGACCCGAGATCGGAGACGAAGAGGCCGCCCTGCTCGAACCCGCCACGGTGGTCACGCACGGGCTGCGCCGAACGCCCGTCCGCGAGGGCGAGCCGGTCGTCGTACTCGGCGCCGGGCCGATCGGCCTGCTGGCGCTCCAGCTCGCGCGTGCGGGCGGTGCCGACCCCGTCGTGGTGATCGAACCCGACGCCGCCCGCGGCGCGCTCGCGAAGCGGCTGGGGGCCGAGTACGTCTTCTCGCCCGAGGACGCGGACCTCGAACGGCTGCTCCGCAAGGCCTGCGGCCCCGCCGGGCCCGAGCTGGTGCTGGAGTGCGCCGGCGTGGCCCCGACGATCCAACGCGCGGTCGATCTCGTGCGCCGCGGCGGGCGGGTCGGTCTCCTGGGGCTGGCGTCGACGCCGGCCACGATCGAGCCGGCCACCTGGCTGGCCAAGGAGGTCGGCGTGACGGCCTCCCTGGGCTACACGCGCGAGGACTTCGAGATCACCCAACAGCGGGTCGGAGACGGATCGCTCGATCTCGCGCCGCTGGTGACCGGAACCGTCGGCCTCGAAGGTCTCGAGGCGGCGATCGAGCGGCTGATCACGCCATCGGGCGAGGTGAAGATCCTCGTGGACCCGAACCAGGAGTAGTCATGGGCGCGAACCCCCTCTTCGACCTCGACGGCCACGTCGCCGTGGTGACCGGAGGCAACAAGGGAATCGGGCTGGGCATGGCGCGCGGGCTTGCCCGTGCCGGCGCGAACGTGGCGCTGTGGTCGCGCAGTCAGGACCAGAACGAGGCGGCGGCGGCCGAGATCGAGGCCCTGGGCGTCCGCGCGCTGCCGGTCGCCTGCGACGTCGGCAGTGAGGCGTCGATCCAGCAGGCCTGTGCGGCCACCGTCGATGCGCTGGGCCGCATCGACTCCTGCTTCGCCAACGCGGGCATGGGCGACTACTACAAGCCCCTGAACGCGAGCCTCGAGCGCTGGCGCCGGGTGCTGGAAGTCAATCTCGACGGCACCTTCGTGACGCTGCGCGAGGTGGCGAACCACATGGTCGCGCGCGGCGGCGGCGGCAAGCTGGTCACGATCTCGTCGATCACCGAACGCTTCGGCGCCGCGAAGCAGCCTGGCTATGCGGCCAGCAAGGCGGCGCTCGGCGGCCTCGTGCGCTCCCTCGCCATCGAGCTCGCGCGCCACGACATCCAGGTGAACAACGTCCAGCCCGGCTGGATCGAGACGGATGCGACCGCGCCGATGCGGGACAACGAGCTGCTCTCGACGACCGTGGTGAAGCGCACGCCGGCGCGCCGCTGGGGCGAGACCTCGGACTTCGAGGGCATCGCGGTCTACCTCGCGTCGGCGGCCTCGCGATTCCACACGGGGGACACCCTCTGCGTCGACGGCGGCTACTCGATCTTCTGACCGTCGGCAGGCGGGCTCATCCGCACCACTAGCCGGTCGTTGCGCCCGAGCCGCTAGTCGGTGTCTGGATCCGATCCGCTCTCGGACTTGCGGCGTGCGGCCTCGGCGAACAGGCCGCCGAGCTGCGGCTTCAAGTGGAAGCCGTCCCAGCGCGGCGTACCGTCGTGGTGGCCGAGCGGCACGATCGGGTTCTTGTAGACCGACGTCGCACCATCCACCTTCATGACTTCGCCGCTCACGTAGGCGGCGGCCGGCGACAGCAGGAACACCACGGCGGCAGAGATCTCGCTCTCGGTCCCGAGACGCGCCGGGGGCGTGACCTTCGCCTCGTCGAGCGAGCGCTGCTGGAGCGCCTCGGGGTAGGTGGCGAGCCCGCTCGTCAGGATGGGCCCCGGCGCGACGGCGTTCACGCGTACGCCGAATTGCGCCCACTCGGCCGCGAGGGTGACCGTCATGTTCATCACGCCCGCTCGGGCGGCGCCGGTGTGGACCATGCCCGGTGCCCCCATCCAGACGTCGGCAACCATGTTCACCACGGCCCCGCGCTGCTGCGGCTGGAACGCATGGCGAAAGGCGGCATGCGTGACCCACCAGGTGCCGTTCAGGTTCGTATCGACGACGGCGTTCCAACCCTTCGGCTTCAGGTCGCCGGCAGCCGTCGGGAACTGCCCGCCGGCGTTGTTGACGACGCCGTCGAGCCGCCCGTGTTCCGCTACGAGTGCGGCGACACCCGCATCCACCGCCTCCGGGTCGCGGATGTTGAGCGTGCGGAAGGCCGCACGGCCGCCGGCGGCCTCGATCTCGGACACGACGGTCTCGAGCGGCTCTTCGCGCCGGCCCGCAACGACCGGCGTGGCGCCGAGCGCCGCCAGCTCGTGGGCGATGCACCGCCCCAGGCCGGTCCCGCCCCCGGTGACCAGCACGACCCGGTCGTCGAAGAGTCCCGGTCGGAAGATGGAGTCGAATCGGTCCTGGCTCATCGCCTGCTCCTCGTCGCGCTGCCGGCAGGTCGTGCCTGGTAGCGCTTGCCGGGCATCATCGCTTCGGCCCCGGGTCGTTCTTCGTGGCTGCGCGGCGCCGTCGCCGCGCCGCGCGACGGCGTGCCTCGGCCTCGAGCGTCGCGTGGGCCTCGCCGCTGCAGGCCCCGAGCAGCAGCAGACAGGTTCCGAGCTGCGCGGCCCGCTCGAAGTCCTCGTCGCTCAGGTCGCCGGTGGCCCACTGGAGCGACGACGAGGTCAGGCCCACGCCGAGCCGTTCGGCCAGCTGCCGGGGCGCGATCCAATCGACGAGTTCGCCGGCCTCGCCGAGCGCCACGACCGCTTCTTCGAACTGCCGCACCACCGTGCGGCCGACGGATCGGCGCACGTCCGCACCCGCGTCGGACGAGTGCATCAACAGCAGGATCGCCCGATAGTAGTGAGGAGCACCGACCAGCTCTGCGACGCAGTCACGGCTCACCGCGAGCACACGCTCCGCCGGGGGAAGGCCCGCCCGGCTGCCGATTGCGGAGAGGAAGCGCGTCGTCTGGTCCTCGACTGCCGCAAAGAGCACCTCGTCGCGCGGCCCGACCAGGTTGTAGACGGTGGGGACGGTCACGCGGGCACGCTCGGCGAGGTCGCGCGTGGTGAGCGCCTGGAGGCCGCCATCGGCGATGATCTCTCGCGCCGCCGCGAGGATTCGCTCGCGCCGTTCCGCCATCCTCTGCTCGCGCAGCGTCACGACTCACCCTCCCCGTTTCACGGCCCATGGACTCCGACCGTCCCATCCGGCCGAGCTTGCCGGACTCCACTTTAACATGATATAGAGAAGCCACATGAGCTGCGAACCACCGCGCACCCGCGACCCACGACAGGGCGGACCGCGCTTCCGCGGCCGGCCCGACTGATCGCGGCCGACGGCGCAGCGCTGCCCGAGCCGCTGCCCCGGCAGCGAACCCCGAGGGACTCCATGAGCTACGAGCACATCCTGTACGAGGTCGAGCGCGGTCGCGCGCGCATCACCCTCGACGAGCCGAAGCGGCGCAATCCCCTCTCGCTGGCGCTGCTCGAAGAGCTCTCGCATGCCCTCTGGGAGGCGGACGACGACCGCTCGGTGCATTGCGTGATCCTTCGCGCCAACGGGCCGGCGTTCTCGGCGGGGTACGACCTCGCCCCGCCTCCGGCCAGGGCCGACGACGGCATCCAGCGCCGAACCGGCGCGGGCATCGACGAAGACGCCTGGATGCTGGAGCGCCAGCAGCGCTACATGCAGACGCTGTGGAGCATGCACAAGCCGTCCATCGCCCAGGTGGCCGGCCACTGCCTGGCCGGCGGCACGGATCTCGCGCTCTACTGCGACTTCGTGATCACCGCGGACGATGCGAACATCGGCTTTCCGCCGCTGCGCAACATGGGCTCGCCCCCGAACCACCTGTGGCTCTACCACTGCGGACCGCAGTGGACCAAGCGGCTGCTGCTCACCGGCGACACGATGAGCGGCGCCGACGCCGCGAAGATCGGCTTTGCGATGAAGAGCGTCCCGCCGGAACACCTCGAGGCCGAGGTCGAGGGTCTGGCGGACCGGCTCGCGCTGGTGGACACCGCGCTGCTCGCGGCCAACAAGCGCATCGTGAATCTCGGGCTCGAGTTGATGGGAGCCAACACCCTCCAGCGGCTCGCCGCCGAGAACGATGCGCGAGGGCACACCGCGCGCGCGGCTCGCCAGATGTTCAAGGACCTCGCGACCAAGGGCGTGAAGCAGGCGATCACCGACCGCGACGCCCCGTTCGGCGACGGCCGGCTTCGCGTGGACGGGCCCGAACTGCGCGACGAAGACGGCCGCCTGCTGCCGCTCGACGAAGACTGACGGGCTCGGCAGCCCGGGCGCTGGCGGGGGGACCGATGGCCTACTTCTACGACCGCCTCTCGGCGATGGACAACACGTTCCTGCTGTCGGAGACGCCGACCACGCCGATGCACGTCTCGGCGATCCAGGTCTTCGAGCCGGGTCCACTCCGCACCGCAGGCGGCGGCATCGACATCGATCGCATCCGCGCCGCCTACGCGAGCGCACTCCACCGGATTCCCCGCTACCGCCAGAAGCTGATCTGGATCCCCATCGAGGACCGACCCGTCTGGGTCGACGATTCGGACTTCCATCTCGACTACCACGTGAGGCACGTGAGCCTCCCACGGCCGGGAACCGAAGAGGCGCTGCGCCGTGTCGCATCGCGCATCATCGCGGGGCATCTCGACCGGCACCGCCCGCTCTGGGAGATGTGGGTCGTCGAGGGCCTGGAGCACGAGCGCTTCGCAATCATCTCCAAGACCCACCACTGCATGCTCGACGGCTCGGCCGGCGTCGAGCTCACGCACACGCTGCTCTCGCCGTCCCCCGAGACCGACGTCCCACCGGCCGTGCCGTGGACGCCGCGGCCGGTCCCGACGCCGGCCGAGCTGCTACGGGACGAGGCTTGGCGCTACGCGTCGCTGCCTTTCCGCGCCCTGCGCAGCCTGAGGAACTACCAGGGAGAGGTGAAGGACGTCGCTCACGAGGTCCAGACGCGTGTGCAGGCGCTGCGGGACTTCTTCGGCACCGCGACGAGCCCTTCGAGCGACACGCCGATCAACGGGCCGCTCAGCCAGAACCGCCGCTTCGACTGGCTCGCGACCTCGCTGGCGGACGTGAAGGCCGTGCGCCGGCAGCTCTCCTGCACCGTGAACGACGTGGTGCTGGCGACCGTCACCGGCGCCTGCCGCAGCTACCTGCTGGAGCGCGGCGTGGCGCTCGACGAGCTCGTGTTCCGGGCATCGGTCCCCGTGAGCCTTCGGGCCGAGGACGACCACAGCCGCGCGGGGAACCGCGTCTCGAGCTGGTTTCTCGACCTGCCCGTGGCCGAGCCCGATCCGCTGGCCCAGGTCCACGCGATCCGACAGGAGACCGCACGGCTCAAGGAGTCGCGCCAGGCCATGGGCATGGAGATGCTGATGGCGGCCGCCGAGCTCGCGCCGTCGGGCATGCTCGCGCTCGGCACCGGCTTCGCATCCGATCCGGTCAACCTGATCGTGACCAACATTCCGGGCCCCCAGGTCCCCCTCTACATGTTGGGGAGCCGGATGCTGGCGATGATCCCCGAAGTGCCGCTGCTCCAGGACATCGGCCTCGGGATCGCGTTGATGAGCTACGACGGCGGAATCTTCTGGGGCTTCACGGGTGACTACGATCTGATCCCAGACCTCGACCGCTTCGTGACCCTCGTCGAGCGCTCCTTCGCGGAGCTGGCGGAGGCGGCTGGCGTGGAGATCGCGCGCGCCGAGGCGGGCGGGAGCGCGGGGCGCGAGCTGCTGCCGGCTGCCTCGGGCCCGGCGCACGCCCTGGCCGAGGGTTAGGCGACCGCCCGCACGTCCACCGGGATCGCGCTCTGCAGCGCGAGGCCCGTCACGTCGTCGTAGCCCTCGTCGGCGCAGGTGAGTTCCTGCACGTTCGAGCCCTTCTCGCGCGCCGGCCGAGGATCACCGGGATCGCCCCAGCCGAACGCGAAGGCGATGGTGCGCTCGCCCACGTCCTCGCTCGCCTCGACGGTGCCCTCGACCCGGCCATGGCGGCTCTCGACCAGGACGGTGTCGCCGTCGGCGAGACCGCGCTCTCGCATCGCCGTCGGGTGCATCAGCACCGGGTTGTAGGGACGCTTGCTCGCGAGCGACGGCAGATTCTGGCCCTGGGTGCAGTACACCTCCGCCATCCGGTAGGTGATCATGCGGAAGGGGTACGGCTCGTCCGCGGCCGGTGCCGCCTCGATCTGGATCTGCGCGAGCTCCTCGAGCACGGCGGGATGTCCGGCCGCCATCCTCTTGTCGGGGTGCCCGATCATGTTCGGGACCACGCCGCCGGCCTGCATGGTGCGCTCGCCCGTGGCGATGCCGCTCGGGTGCTTGCGCAACTCGTCGAGCGGAACACGCGCGTGGCGGTACATCGCGTCGAGCAGCTCGTCGGTCGTGGGGGAGTCCTTGGCCGTGAGCGAGCCCACGCGAAGCGGCAGATCGAGACGCCGCGCCAGCCCCCAGAAGACCTGCCACTCTTCGATCGTGTGCTCGGGGCCTTCGACCAGCGCGGGCGTGTAGTGGCCGAAGGGAAACGGGTAGCCGGTGTCCATCATCTTCGCGACGTCGGGACGCTCGAAGGGATGCCGTGCCGCGAACACGTAGTCGGCGAAGCGAGCCGTCGCCGAGCGGAACAGGTCGATCACCACCAGCAGCTCCAGCGACTCGAGCGCGCGTTGCGCCCGCTTGGCCTCCGCAAAGACGAGCGCGGGGTTGCCACCGTTCACGATCAGCGCGCGCACCTGGCCGTCGCCCGGCGTCAGGATCTCGTCTGCGAGGGTGCTGGTCGGAAGCTCGTGGTAGGCGCCGAACACGCCCGGAACGCCCTGGATGCCGCGGATCCGAGAGCGGGGCGGCTCGCCGGTCTGAATCGGCTGCGAGTCCTCGGTGAAGACGTGCCCGAGCGGGCCCTCGCTGCGCGTCATGCCGCCCGGCCGATCGTAGCGGCCGCACAGGCCGTTCAACGTCATCACCAGCTGCGTCGCGAGGTTGTGATGCGCAGCCATGTGCAGGCCCGTGCCGCTGATCGCTCCCCCTGTGCGCGCGGTGGCGAAGGTGACGGCAGCTTCTTCGATCTTCTCCTTCGGAACGCCGGAGCGGCGCTCGGCGGTGGCGGGGTCGAAGCCAGAGACGGCTGCGTGCAGCGCCTCGACACCACTGAGATGGGCTTCGACGTACTCGCGGTCGTGCAGCCCGCGGTCGAGGATCACCTTGATCATCGCGGCGAGCACGGGGGCATCCTCCCCCGGGCGCGCCTGGAGATGGATGTCGGCCTTGCGCGCGACCTCCGATCGCCGGGGGTCGAGCACGATGATCTTCATGCCGCCACGCTTCGCCTGGTCGATGCGATGCGACGGACTCGACTGCGCCATGTTCAGCTGGTGGGAGCGCGCGGGATTCGTGCCGACGAACATCGCGCACTCGGCGCGATCCACGTCGAGCAGGTTGCACGGGACGGGCCCGCCGAAGAACCGGTGGCCGGCGATGGCCAGGCTCGGCGAGTCGATCGTGAACGAGGTGTACATGCGCGAGGAACCGAGCGCCTGGAGGAAGCGCCGGACGAACCACGGCCCGCCCGCGGACGTGCGGTGGCCTCCGCATCCGGTGTAGGCGGCGACCGAGTCCGGGCCATGGCGTGCGACGATGTCTCCGAGACGGTCGGCCACCTCGTCGAGCGCGACCTCGGGGGCGAGCGACGTCCACGCGCCGACGTCGCGACGCTCACAGGACGACAGCCGGTCCGGGTGGTGGATCCGCTCGGCCTCGGCGCGGCCCTTCTGGCAGCTATAGCCGCGTGTGACCTCGTTGTCGCGGTCGCCGCGCACGGCGATCACGCGGTCGCCCTCGACGTCCACCTCCAGGCCACAGAAGACGTGACAGAACCGGCAGAAGGTCTTACGGGTCTCGGGCATCGGCATCCCCTGGTCGAGGGCCCCTCTTCTCGACTCCCGACGATCGCGTTCGGGGAGAAGACGGGCCGTGTAGACTAACCTCGATGAAGCTCGAACGCAGCGATCGCCTTCTTCGCCGGGTCATCAAGCGCTTCATCTATTCGCAGCTCGCGGTACGCGATGCGCTGATGATCCTCTTCGGAAGGACTGCACCGCTCGTGATGTTCAACGTGGAGGCGGATCCGCCGTCGGTCTACGTGAACTTCAGCATTCGCCCGGACCGCTTGCAGGCCCTCGCCGAGCGGCTCGACCTGCCCGACGGGCTCGAGTTGGCTCCGGTGCGCTGCATCGACGGCGAAGAGCCCTTTCACGCGATCACCTTGAACGCGTACTGCGTCTCCGGTCTCGTGAACGGCGTGCGCGCCGAGTGGTCGACCTATGTGCGTGACGCGGAGGCGGGGCCCCGCTACCTGGTCATGGAGGCGCAGTCGAACGTGGGCTCGATGGACCCGGTGAACATCGTGACGCGTGCGGGCGAGATGGAGCATGGATTCGATCAAGGGCGCCTGACGACCCGGGTCACCAGCAGCAGCGGCGGCGCATTCGTGCTCGGAGCCCACCTGCCGGCCACGGACGAGCGCGAGACGCTCCGCGCGGCGCCCGAGTGGATCGCGGCGAACGACCTCATCTACTGGCGCAACGGCATCTGCGACCGGACCTTCTACGACGCGGCCTTGGCCAACTCGCCCCTCTGGCGCATTCCGCCCCACAGCCTGACCGTGCAGGACGGCTCGGCCTGGGCGGAGTACGTGGAGCCGGAGCCCCGACACGCCGTGCTGCTGTCGGCACGAACCCAGTTGGCGATCTCCCCGTGGTGGAACGTCTGACACCGGGATCCGTTCCCGGCGCTTGTCAGGGATGACTTTAACATGTTAAAATCGAGCATGTGAGTACGCTCTCCCTCGATCGCTACGACCCCACCGATCCCGCGATCCAACAGGATCCCTTCGCCTCCTATGCAGCACTGCGCGAGCAGGCGCCGGTCTGGCTCGGCCCGGCGGGCGTCTACTTCGTGTCGCGCCACGACGCGATCAGCGAGGTGCTGCGTCAGCCGAACCTGTTCTCGTCGCAGTGGGCGAACAGCGCCGGTGTGCCGTCGTTCCGCGGCGCCGAGCAGGAGATCCGCGAGATCACGAGCAGCGGCTATCCCGCCGTGAGTACGATGCTCACGCTCGATCCGCCGCTCCAGACCCGGTACCGCAAGAGCGTCGGCAAGGCCTTCTCGACGCGACGCATCGAGTCGATGGAGGCGAGGATCCGAGAGCGCGTGTGCGAGCTGATCGCGCGATGGCCCGCGCACGGATGCGTCGACTTCATGCAGGAGCTCGCGATCCCGCTGCCGGTCGGCGTAATCGCCGACTTCCTGAGCATCCCCGTCGAGCGCGAGGCGGACGTGAAGCGCTGGTCCGACGATTCGGTCGCGGCACTCGGCCTCGGCCTGACGCGCGAGCGCGCGCTGGAGGCGACGCGCGGCATCGTCGAGATGCAGCACTGCTTCGCGTCTCTGATCGAGGCGCGCCAGCGCAAGCCGCAGGACGACTTCCTCTCCGAGCTCGTGGCCGCCGAGTTCGAGGACCTCGAGGGACGCACGCGCGGGCTCGAGATGCCCGAGATGCTGAGCATCGTCCAGCAGCTGATGGTCGCCGGCAACGAGGCGACGACCAAGGGCATCAACGAGATCATGAAGCTCCTGGTGCAGAACCCCACCGAGTGGAAGCGCATCCAGGAGGATCCGGCGACGATCCCCGCGATGGTCGAAGAGGGACTCCGCCTGGCCAGCCCCAACCAGGGCCTCTATCGCATCTGCACCGCAGACACCGAGGTCGCGGGCGTGGCGATCCCGAAGGGTGCGAGGCTCTGGGTGATGTTCGGCTCGGGCAACCGCGACGAGCGCGTGTTCCCCGACCCGGACCGCTTCGACCCGAGCCGCGACAACCTGAACGAGAGCCTCGCATTCGGCCGCGGCGCCCACTTCTGCATCGGCGCGCCGCTGGCCCGGCTCGAGATCCGCGTGCTCTTCCAGGAACTCGCCGCGAAGCTCGAGTCGGTCGACTTCGCGCCGGGAACCACGCTCGAGTACGAGCCGAGTTTCATCCTGCGCGGGCTCAAGGCCCTCGAGATCGAGATCGTCCGCAAGGGCGCCTGACCGCACGAAGGAGGGCCGTCGTGACCGAGACCACCACCGGGACTCGGCGCTCTGCGGGCGTTCGCTACGCGGAGCTGCTCGACGCCGACAGCCACCCCGTACCCGACGTCCTGCGTGCGGAGTCGCCGCTCGGACCGGGACCGACCCTGGTCCCGGTCGAGCGCTACTACTCGCGCGCGTTCCACGACCTCGAGGTCGAGAAGGTCTGGAAGCGGGTCTGGCAGATGGCCTGCCACGAGGACGACATCCCCGACGTCGGGGACACCCACGTCTACGACATCGCCGGGCTCTCCTTCCTGCTGGTGCGCTCGGCGCCGGGTGAGATCAAGGCCTTCCACAACGCCTGCCTGCACCGGGGACGCCTGCTGCGCGACGCGCCCGGCAAGTGGGCAACCGAGCTGCGCTGCCCGTTCCACGGCTGGACCTGGAACCTCGACGGATCGCTGAAGGAGGTCCCCTGCCAGTGGGACTTTCCGACGCTCGATCCGGAGCGCGCGAACCTGCCCGAAGTTCAGGTGGGGCACTGGGGCGGGTTCGTCTTCATCAACCCGGACCCGGACGCGGCACCGCTGGCCGACTACCTGGGCGATCTCTCGGACCACTTCGCACTGCTTCCCTACGAGCAGCAGTACAAGCAGGCTCATGTGGCGAAGATCCTGCGCTGCAACTGGAAGGTGGCGCAGGAGGCGTTCTCCGAGGCCTATCACGTGGTCGCGACGCACCCGACGATCCTGGACGACGTGGGCGACGCGAACTCGAAGTACGACGTCTTCGGCAACTACAGCCGGGCCATCACGCCGAGCTGCACGCCCAGCCCGCACCTCGCGGGTGTCGAGGCCGGAGAGCCGCTGCCCGATGCACGCTTCTACGGCAAGCTGCGCCACCCGCTCACCGGCGACGTGTACCTGCGAGAAGCCGAGGGACGCGTCCGCGTGACGACGCCGGAGGGACGCGTCGGCCTCTTCACGGAGGAGGGCGTGCGCATCGAGGGCCAGGTTGGCGACGCGGACCCGACGCTGTGCAACTGGATCGGCGGACGCCAGCTCGCCGGCACCGAGTCGACGCCTCCTCCGACGGCCGACCCGCGCCGCTCGGGCGCGGCCAATCTGCGCGCGACGATGGCGGCGCCCGCGCGCGAGGCGCTGCGGCGTGTTCTCGGCGACCGCATGGACCGCGTCCCGGACGCCGAGCTCCTCGACTCGATCTACTTCACGGTGTTTCCCAACTTCCATCCGTGGGGCTCGTTCAACCGGGTCGTGTACCGCTTCCGCCCGCTGGGCAACGACCCGGAGCAGTGCATCCACGAGTGCATGTACTTCGCGCCGGCGCCCGACGGCGAGAAGCGACCTCCGGCGGCACCGATCCACTGGCTGGGCCCCGACGACGACTGGACCGAGGCGCCCGAGCTGGGGATGCTCGCGAAGGTCTTCAACCAGGACGTCTACAACATGCCGCGCGTGCAGAAGGGCCTGCACGCGATGAAGCAGCCCCATGTGATCTTCGCGGACTACGGGGAGACGAAGCTCCGGCACTTCCACCAGCTGCTGGACGAATGGATCGAACGCCCCTGAGGGCGATGCGTTCCGAACGGGTTCAGACGGCCAGCAGCAGCTTGCCCAGATTCCGGCCGGTGAACAGCACGCCGAGCGCGTCGGCGAAGTGTTCGAGCCCCTGCTCGACGTGCTCGTGCAGCCGCACCTCGCCGCGCGCGAGCCAACCGGCGAGCGCGGCTTCGGCCTTGGCGAGCTGCTCGGGGGGGCACGCGTTGACGGCGAAGCCCTCCATGCGCGCGTTTCGCTCCGCCAGGCGAAGGTAGAGCGCGGGGCCGCGCACGCCCTTCGAAACGTCGCCGTCGTACTGCGAGATGGCGCCACAGATCACGACGCGCGCGCCGACGCGGATCTGGTCGAGGACCACGTCGAGAAGCTCCCCCCCGACGTTGTCGAAGAAGACGTCGATGCCCTCAGGCGCGAGCTCCCGCAGGCGGGCCGCGACGTCCTCGCGCTTGTAGTCGACGACCGCGTCGAAGCCGAGCTCCTCGACCAGGTGCTTCGCCTTGTGCGCGCCTCCTGCGATGCCGATCACGCGCGCGCCGTCGATCCGTGCGATCTGCCCCGCCATCGACCCGACGCCACCGGCGGCTCCCGACACGACGACGGTCTCGCCCGGCCGTACAGCGGCCACGTCGCGGATGCCCACATAGGCGGTCACGCCCGAGGTCAGCCCGAGAACACCGAGGTACGCCGTCAGCGGAGCACGCTCGGCATCCACCCGCTCGACGTAGCGGGCGGGAAGCGTCGCGAGCGTCTGCGCGAGAACCGGCCCCCGCACCGCGTCGCCCACGGCCAGCTCGGGCGCCTGGCTCTCCACCACGCGACCCACGCCGAAGGCGGTGACGGTCTCGCCGATCGCCACCGACGGGTGGTAGCTCGACTCCTCGAGCACGGTACGGATGAACGCGTCGATCGACAGGTGCTCGACGGCGACCCGCACGTGGCCGGCGGCGACCTCGCCGACCGTCTCCTCCTCGATGCGGAAGTCGGAGTCCGTCGGCAGGCCCTGGGGCCTGCGAGCCAGGACCACCTTGCGGTTGGTCCCCACCTACATGCCGCCTGCGACGCTGATGACCTCTCCGGTGACCCAGTCCGACGCGCGCGACAGCAGGAACAGCGCCGCGGCCCCGAGGTCTTCGGGCGTTCCGAGGCGACCGGCGGGCAGCCGCAGCCCCTTCTCGAGTCGGGGCAGATCCTTCTCTTCGAGCTGGAGCGCCTGCATCATGATCTCGGTCGGGACGGCACCGGGCATGATGCAGTTCACGCGAACCCGCGGACCGAGCTCTCGCGCGAAGCTCTTGGTGAGCGAGTTCACCCCCGCCTTCGCGGCCGAGTAGTGCCCGCTCCCGGCAACCGGGTCCGCCCCGGCCTTGGACGAGATGTTCAGGATGCGCCCCCCGTCGGCCAGGTGGCGATTGGCGATCACGGTGCACTTCCACACCGCGGTCAGGTTCAGGCGCAGGGTCGCTTCCCACTCATCGGGCGGGAGCTCCACCAGCGGCGCCTGGATCGGCGAGCCTCCGGCATTGTTCACCCAGATGTCGAGCCGGCCGAAGGCGTCGATTGCGCCTGCGGCCAGGGCCTCGACACTCGCGTCATCGGTGACGTCGGTCGTGATCGCGAGCGCCTGACCGCCCTCTTCACGAATCGCCTTGGCGACGCGCTCGATCTCGTGGCCGCGGCGCGCCGCGACGACCACCGACGCGCCGGCCGCAGCCAGCACGCGCGCGATCCCCTCGCCGATTCCGCGACCGGCTCCGGTCACGACCGCGACCTCTCCTTCCAGGCGAAACAGATCCCCTACGTCCATCGACACGTCTCCTCTTCTCTTCGGTTCTCTTCGGCTACGCGGGCCGCTCCCAGAATCGCTCCAGCAAGGGCTCGACACGCAGGGCATCCGGAACGCGTTCGCGCCCGATGCACCGGTCGATCTCTTCATGCAGGTGGTAGATCCGGCGCTCCTGGTAGCCGAGCGGAATCGACCCGAGCGCGCCCGACGCGATCGACCGCTGCATGGGCTCGAGGTTCATGAAGTCTTCGGCCATGACCGTGTCGAAGATCTCGAGCAGGAGCGCCCAGGCCTGCTCCTGCTCGGCGCTCTCGGTCGGGGGACCGTAGAAGGTCCACGTGACTTCGGTCGTCTCGGGATCGACGGGCCAGAACAGGATGATGGGGAAGCCCACCGTATCGAGCGGCGTGATCAGGTTGGGAAACAGGCTGTAGGCGGGGTTCGTCTCGCGGAAGAGCGGGTCGAGACCCGGGATCTCGGGCAGCGGATGGGCGGTGGCGCGCTCTCGCTCGAGCGCGGCCTCCCACTTGGGCGTCACCATGCGCGAGTGTCCGTACCGGAAGAGCCCCATCGCGGCGCCGCGATGATCGAGCAGCTTCGCGACCGTGCCGGGGTGGATCGTCCGGACGTGATAGGTCTCGAGGAACGCGTCGGCGACGATCTTCCAGTTGGCGGGCACCCGCTTGCTGCGCGAACCGTGGGCGCGCAGCGCGGCGCCGCGAAGCGGCGACCACTCGTTCGCCACCGGGCCGAGCCAGCTCACCAGATCCGGGGCCGCGGCGTCCTCGTTGACGAACACGAAGCCGTCGTGCACCTCGCAGCGGATCGGCTTGAGACCCCGCTGCGAATCATCGAGCTCGGGGAAGTCGCGGCGGTCGGGGACCTGAAGGAGGCGCCCGTCGAGATCGTAGGTCCAGCTGTGGTACTGGCAGCGCAGGCGCTTGGCCGTTCCACAGTCATCGCGCACCACCGGAGCGCCTCGGTGCTGACAGGTGTTGAAAAACGCACGCAGGATGCCGTCGCTACCACGCACGATGACCACGGGGGATCCCGTCCGGTCGAAACGCCGAAAGGCGCCGACGCCTTCGAAGTCCTCGTCGCGCCCGGCCAGGAGCCAGCTCCGCTTCCACACCCCCTCGCGCTCGAGGTCGTAGAAGTCCCGGTCCGTGTAGCGGCCGGTGGCGATCGGGTGCAGCACGGGGAATCCCTCGGGCGCGCCTTCCCGGGCGCGCTCGAAGGCGATCTGCGCGCGAATGCGCGCCGCCCACGCTGCCTGGTCGCCTCGTGTCACGCCCCGTCCCGGGCCGTGACGAAGTCGCCCCGGGGCGTGCCGGTCTCGTCGTAGACGGGCTCTTCGAGGTCGACCCGGTACTTGCGCGTGACGGCACCCCGGATCCCGACCCCACCCAGATGGGCCAGCATGTTGACGTAGGAGGGCGCCTTCAGGTGCGCGCTCAGCGTCTCCTCGCTCTCCCACGCTTCGAAGACGTGGATGCGACCGGGTTCGAACGCGTCGAACGTCCACTCGTAGGCGATGCAGCCGGGCTCGCCGAGCGCTTCGTCGATCAGCGGCTTGGCGTCGCGGATCGCCTGGTCCCGCTGCGCGGGGTCGACGTCGACGGTCCCTGCGATGATGACCTTCGGCACGGTAGTCCTCCTAGTGGCCCGCGAGCTTCGCGACGACGGGCGCGAACGCGTCGCGCGCGTCGGCGCTCACGGTGACGTACGAGATTCCATAGCGCTCCCGGCGCCGCTCGAGCTCTTCGCAGACCTCCGTGACCTCGCCGAAGAGACCGTGCGGGTGGGCGCGCATGTCGTCGGCCGAAAGCCCCATCGAGGCGCCCATGCCCTCGGCGATCTTGCCGGTCCCGGGGCCGATGAACGCGAAGTAGGCCCCGATCTCGAGCTCGAGCGCGTCGAAGCGCGGGCCGGCGGCCTCGCGGATCCAGCCGATCTTCTGTTCGGTCGCGTCGGCGGTGCCGCTCTTCACACCGTCCGCGCCGATCACGCCGCTGCGGTTGTTGAAGTTCAGGCTCACGATGTCGGCCTCGCGGGCCGCGAGCGACAGCACCCGCCGCCCTCCCCCGCCGATCATGATCGGCGGGTGCGGCTGCTGGACCGGCTGCGGCGCGCCCTCGTAGCCCCGCGCGGTGACGTGCTCTCCCGCGATGTCGAGCTGTCCCTTCGTCATGTGGGCCTTCACGAAACGCACCGTCTCCTCGAGACGGTCGATGCGCGTGCCGATGGGATCGAACGGGACCCCGATCGCCTCGTACTCGCCGCGCAACCAGCCCGCTCCGAGTCCCAGTTCGAGCCGACCCTCGGAGAAGAAGTCGAGCGTCGCCGCCTCCTTGGCGAGCACCGCGGCGGGCCGGTAGTCGATGCAGAGCACACGCGAGCCGATGCGCAGGCTCGTGGTGGCCTCGGCTGCGACCGCCATCGCGGGTACCGCCGCGAGGGTCTGGAGTGGATGGTGGGTCGCTTCGAGCGCCGGGCCGGGTCCGATCACGTGGTCGGCGAGGTGCAGCGCCGAGTAGCCCTGGGCCTCGGCCTGCCGCGCGCCCTCCCGCCACTCGGCGGCCGACTCCGCGTGGAACGACTGGACTCCGAAACGAAACGGCTTGGGCGACACCGGCGGCTCCCTTTCTCTCAGACCTGCTCAGACTTGAACATGTTCAAACGAGCGATATTCTAGCCGTGTTCGCGGGATTGGGGCCTCGAATCCGATGGAATCTCCCGATCTCGACCGCGGAGGAGGCTCGGCGAGATGCAAGCAGCTGGCCCGTCTCTGCGCCCGGAAGACCGCCAGGCGATCGCGGACGTCACCGTCCGCTACTGCTGGGCCATCGACTCGCGCGACTGGGGGGATCTCGCCCGCGTCTTCACCGAGGACGCGGAGGCCGACTTCGGGTTCCACCCGACGGTGCGCGGCCTGCCCGAGATCGAGGGGCTGCTGCGCAGGGTGCTGCTGCCCCTCGACGCGAGCCAGCACATCGTCGCGAACCACCAGATCGAGAGCGGAGAGGCCGGCGTGCGCTCTCGCTGCTACTTCCACGCCCAGCATGTCCGGCGGGGCATCCCGGGCGGCGCCAACTACGTCGTCGCCGGCGTGTACCGCGACACCTGGGCGTCGACCCAAGAGGGCTGGCGCATCCGCGCCCGCCGGCTCGACGTGCTCTGGACCGAGGGCAATGCCGCCGTCGTCGGGGCCGGTTCGCGCGACTCGTGAATCCACCGGAGGGAACGTGCCCAAGGCCGTCGAGGACTACGAGAAGGTCTCCATCTACCACCTGAACGAGGAGGGCCGGGAAGCCCTGCTCACGGAACACGCCGAGTGCAGCTTCGCCTGGTCGACCCGGGACGGATGGCCGGTGTCCGTGATCATGTCGTACCTGTGGCAGGACGGCCGCTTCTGGCTCACCGCCGGCGCCCACCGCCACCGGATCGAGGCCGTGCGGCGCGACCCGCGCGTGTGCATCACCATCACCAGCACGGGCACCTCGTTGGGCCCGGGCAAGTCGATCACCGCGAAGGGGCGCTGCGTGGTTCGCGAGGACCGGGAGACGAAGGACTGGTTCTACCCGGCCTTCGCAGCGCACCTGCACGAGGACCCGAAGATGGCCAAGTGGTTCGAGGGCTTCCTCGACTCGCCGCTGCGGGTGGTGCTCGAGGTGAACGTCGAGAAGTGGATCACCTACGACGGCGCGAAGATGGCCCGCGACTCCATCGGGAAGCTCCCCGAGGAGGAGAAGGGCGCGCCCAAGAGCTCGGACGAGGTACGACTCAAGCGCGAGCTCGAGCGACGCGGGCTGGCCTGAGCCCGGGCCCAGGGGAGAGACATGACCGAACGCATCGACGCCTACCTGGTCGCCGGCGGCCGCTACCACGACATCGACTACGCGCGCGCGGAGCTACTGAAGCTGCTCGCCGAGCACCCGCACGTCCGCACGCGCGTGGGATCCGACTACCGGGACACGGAGTCCATCGCGGCCAGCCGCTTCCTCGTGACGTACACCTGCGACGTGCGCCCGAGCGCCGAGGAGCAGGAGGCCCTCCACGACTACGTGGCGGGCGGCGGGCGCTGGCTGGCGCTCCACGGCACGAACTCGGTCCTCGACTTCACCAAGAAGGGCGTCGAGGCGCCGCGCATCATCGATCGGATGGCGTTCACGCTGGGTAGCCAGTTCATCGCGCACCCCCCGATCCAACCCTACGAGGTCCGACCCGTGGCCCCGAGCCACCCGCTGGTCCAGGGCATCGGCGCGTTCGAGACCGACGACGAGCTCTACCTCTGCGAGTACCACGACCGCGACCGACTGGTGCCGCTCTTCGAGACGACCTATGCGGGCGAGGCCCTGGGCTTCACCGTTTCGGACTGGTCGGACGCCGACCGCCATCTGGTCGTCTACCTGCGGCCCCTGGGCGAGGGCGCGGTCCTGTACAACACGCTCGGGCACTGCCGCGGCCACTGGGACATGCAGCCGGCCATGGACTACTACCCGCAGGTCGAGCGCTGCTCCTGGGAGCTTCCGCAGTACCACGAGATGCTGCGCCGTGGCATCGCCTGGTGCCTCGGCGAGCACGAGGAGGCATCCGCGTGAGCGGGGTGGAGGGCAAGACCGCCGTCGTGACCGGAGCCGCCAGCGGCATCGGCGCCGCCACGGCGCGTCGCTTTGCCGAGCGCGGGTGCCGTGTCGTGGTCGCGGACCTGCAGGAAGAGGCCGGGGAGAAGCTCGTCGGGGAGATCGGCGAGGGAGCGGTGTTCGTGCGCACGGACGTGACCCAAGAGTCGGATGTGGCGCGCGCAGTCGACACCGCGGTCGAGCGTTTCGGACGGCTGGACGTGATGATCAACAACGCGGGCATCGTCGGCGCGGTCGGCTCGATTGCGGAGACCAGCACCGAAGCGTGGGACGCCACCCTGGACGTACTGCTGCGGGGCACGTTCCTCGGCATGAAGCACGCGGCACGGGTCATGCTTCCGAACGAGAGCGGGGTCATCCTTTCGCTCTCGAGTACCGCCGGCGTGGCGGGCGGCCTCGGCCCTCACGCGTACACCGCGGCCAAGCACGCGGTGATCGGCCTCACGCGCTCCGTGGCGTCCGAGCTCTCGAGCCACGGCATCCGGGTCAACGCCGTCGCGCCGGGCAACACGGTCACCGCGATGACTTCGGCCCTGGTCGCGGGCGACCACCAGGACCTCGAGACCACCGAGAGCCGGCTGCGCGAGGCATCGCCGCTCGGCATCGCGGGCCACCCGGACGACATCGCGCACGCACTGCTCTACCTCGCGAGCGACGAGGCCCGCTTCGTGACCGGCCATACCCTGCTCGTCGACGCGGGTCAGACGACGGCCGAGAACCCGGCCCCCTTCCATTCCATGCGTCCGTCGGTCCACCGCGAGGCGGGCCGCAGGACGAAGGACTCGTGATCCCCGGCTCGCCCACACCGGCGAGCCCACCAGCAAGGAGAACCTCATGAGCGTCGAACTCGATCCCCGCGGCCAGGGCCCGGATGCCCCGTGGCACCTCATCGGCGGCCGCAAGCCCGTCTTCGAGGAGGTCACCCTCACGGACCTCGAGGTCAAGGGTGAGATCCCGCGCGAGCTCAACGGGCGCTACATCCGCAACACCGCCAACCCGCAGACCGGTTACACGGAGCATTGGTTCATCGGCGACGGCATGCTGCACGGCATCGAGCTGCGCGACGGCGAGGCCCGCTGGTACCGCAACCGCTGGGTGCGCACGCCGATGTTCGCGCACCCCGGCGTGGACCGGCTCACGCTCGCGCTCGACGCGGAGAAGTTCACCTTCGACTACGCCGTCTCCGCGGCCAACACCCACGTGATCGGCCACGGCGGCCGGATCCTCGCACTCGAAGAGGGGTCCTTCCCGTACGAGGTCACGAAAGAGCTGGATACGGTCGGCCCGCACACCTTCGACGGGGCGCTCACGGGCCCGTTCACGGCCCACCCGAAGTTCTGTCCCGACACGGGCGAGATGCTGGGCTTCGGCTACGCACCGGTGCCGCCCTACCTCACGTACTTCCGGGTCGACGCCCAGGGAAACCTGGTGCAGAAGACCGAAGTCACGGTGACGGGGCCGACGATGATGCACGACTTCGCGGCCACGCGGAACCACGCCATCTTCATGGACCTGCCCGCGGTCTTCGACGTGGAGCTCGCCATGAAGGGCGGCATGCCGATCCGCTGGAGCGACGACTACCCGGCGCGCTTCGGAATCATGCCGCGCGAGGGCGGCGATGCAGACGTGCGCTGGTTCGACGTGCAGCCCTGCTACTGCTTCCACACCCTGAACGCATTCGAAGACGGAAACGACGTGGTCGTCTACGGCATGCGCGTCCCGGAGATCTGGCGCGACTCGGCCAACATGGACATGAGCGTGACGCCGCCGCCCGAAGACCTGCCGCGCCTTCACGAGTGGCGCTTCGACATGACGTCGGGCGCGGTGAAGGAGCGCTACCTGGACGACGAGCCGTCCGAGTTTCCGCGCGTACCGGCCAGCGTCCAGGGCCACCGGATGCGATACGGCTATGCGCTGGGCGGCGATCCGAACGCCGAAGCCGCGCTCGGCGGACAGATCAACAAGTACGACCTCGACAGTGGCGCCAGCAAGCAGGTGCACCGGTTCCCGACCGGCCACGAGCCGGGGGAGTCGGTGTTCATCCCGCGCGAGGGCGGCCGCTCCGAGGACGACGGCTACCTGATGACGTACGTCTGGAACCCCGAGACCGACACCAGCTACCTGGTGATCCTCGACGCGGCCAACGTGGCCGACGCGCCGCTGGCCGAGGTCCACATCCCGCGCCGCGTGGTGTCGGGCTTCCACTCGAGCTGGATTCCGGACCCGGCCTGAAGGCCCAGCGCCGCTCGACGCGCGCGCGGCTCCCAAACGAAACGAGGGCCGGGTCGGATTTCTCCGGCCCGGCCCTCGGCGTCTTACCGCCTGGACGACTCCCTAGGCGCGCCGCCTCGCGAGCAGCAGGGCGAAACCCGCCCCGAGCAGCATCGCGGTCGTGGCCGGCTCGGGCACCGAGAGGAACGAGTAGCGGTAGATGTTCTCGAGCTGACCGCCGTTGCTGTCGAACGCCTCGACCACCCGGATCGTGCCGTCGTAGCCCGGGCCGTCGGCCGTGTCGATGAAGGCGCCGGGGGGCCCGAGGGTCGGACCGGCGTCTCCCGTCGGCGGCCAGGGCAAGATGTTGGGGGGGACCTCTGCGCAGACCAGGCCGCCCAGACCGCCCCCGAGGTCGGTGCAGGTCGACGTGCCGGAAGCGGAGGTGCCGTTGAGGTCCTGCTCGCCGGCGCCGGGCGTGAAGGTGCCCACCTGGCCCCATCCGGTCGTCTCGATCTCGGCGTCGTCGCCCGGAACGGCGAGCACGTCGATCACGATGGTGAAGGTCGGAAGCGTCACGTCGTAGGTGCCGCCGGCCTCGTCGATGTCGCCGCTTCCGGAGAACGGGAGCTCCGGCGTGAAGGTCTGGGAGCTCCCGAATTGCGCGTCGAACGAGGTGGCGCTCTCGAACGTGAACACGACGGGAGCCGCCCATGCGCCCCCGGCGACGAAGAGGGAGGCCGCGAGCAGCAGCAAGTGGCGGGCGAGGTTCATGTGGATGCGTCCTTGGTGGTCTCGGCAGTTCGGCGCCCGCGCGTCCCCTTGACGGGCGTGAGCGTCCTGAAGGAAGTGGTCCGAACGGGCGCGAAGTGTCGCCCGCTTTCCACGGAATCTGTGGGAAAGAGAACCCCCGCTTCCGCCTCGGGGCTTCGCCGCAGGCACGAGTGCGGAATTTTTTCCGTAGGTTTATCGGATGGTTATATGATCTCTTGCGAGTCTCGTCAGGGCTCGCCGGGGTCCCGCCCTCGTTTGAACGCATGCAAATTTTTTTTTGAACGTGTTAAACTCCCGACCTGCGAACACGGGTGCGGCAACCGAGCCGGCCGTCCTCGGGGAAAGGGACGCCGGCGCCGCGCCCGCGGCTTCGCCACGGAGAGGGGAAGCATGAAGGGCGCCCTGTATCGGGCTCTTGCGGGCATCGGCCTGGCAGTCCTTTGCCTGGCTCCGAGCCCCGCGAGCGGCATCGAGTTCTTCGACGGCCGACTCGAGGTCAACGGCTTCTACGAGCTCCAGCTGCGCGGAATCGGCCGGGACTTCGGCGCCACCGACGACTGGGACCTGACGCAGTTCGCCCACGTCCTGAACATGGAGCTCGACGCGAGCCTGATCGAGCGGGGCTGGGGCCCCTTCGACATCGTGACCGCGTTCGCGCGGGTCGAGGTCCGCTACGACTGCGTGTGGACGCGCGCCTGCGGGATCTTTCCGAGCGCCAACGCGTTCGGCAACGACCCCGAGAAGCTCCCCAACCGGCTCAACAGTGGCCGCCGCGAGGGCCGTGTCTGGAACGTCGCCAACGGCGACACCCGCTTCTATCGCGGCGAGCCGCCCCAGGAGTTCGGCATCTCGTTCCGCGACTCCCAGCGCAAGTCCCGCCGCCCCTACAACCTCGACTCGGCGCCCACCTTCGGAAGCCTGTTCGCATCCCCGGGCGTCGACGACGTGATCGGCACCAACGACGACCCGGCCCCCTTCGTCTTCTCCCGCTACTTCGACCGCCGCGGCGGCCGCTGCAAGCTCAGCAGCCGACAGGTGAAGGGCCCGACCGACGGCAGCACCACCCAGATCCTGGGCTTCCTGGACCCAAAGTGCCGGATCAAGTCGGTCGCCGGCATGATCGACAAGCCCAACCCCTTCCGGCCGAGGGACTACAACCCGATCACCCGGCAGGGCGGCGCCTACGCGCTTCCGTTCCGCCCGGCACCGAAGCAGGGCGCGAACGCGGGAACGCCGAGCCACGTTCCGCGGGGGCTCTGGATCCCGCGGGCCGAGTTCGCCCGGGTGCTTCGAAAGGGAGAGCTCGACAACCTCGACGCCGAGCTCAACTTCTCCCAGAGCGAGCTGGCGTGGAACCGCGGGTCGAGCCAGGGCTGGGAGCAGGAGCTCAAGGAGCTCTACCTCGACATCGAGATGTTCGACACACGCCTCTGGCTGCGGGTCGGGCGACAGTCGATCGTCTGGGGCAAGACGGAGCTCTTCCGCAGCCAGGACCAGTTCAACCCGCAGGACCTGGCGCTCTCCACGCTTCCGAGCTTCGAGGAGTCGCGTGTCCCGCTCTGGGCGGTGCGCGCGGTCTGGTCCTTCTTCGACGTGGGACCGTTCCGGGACGTGCGCGTCGAACTCGCCGCGAGCATCGACCAGTACAAGGGCAACGATCTCGGTGTCTGCGGCGAGCCCTACAGCTTCGAGGCCATCTGTGCGTTGTCCTTCGGAAGCGCGATCAACGGGGCCATGGGGCTCGGCATCGCGGGCCTCCAGAATCCGCCGCATCCCTGGGAGGACATCCGCGGCCTCGAGTTCGGCGGACGCGTCGAATGGCGCTGGCGGAACTTCAGCTTCGCCATCACCGACTTCTACGGCTTCGACGACGCCTTCCACGTCGAGAAGCTCCTCACCTACTCGCGCAACGTGGACCCCGTCTCCGGCCGCCCCCGCCGGCTGAGTTCGGAGGGCCGCTGCCGGACCGGCCGGGAGTCGGACTGCCTGCAGGCTGGGACCGACTCGCTGCAGAACACCTCGGGCAACCGGACGCTGTACGACCTCAGCTGTGCCGGCACGATCGGCATGTCGATCGATCCCGCGGCGTGCGGCCTGTCGATCTTCAACAGCCAGCGCATTCCGGACGCGGCGCCGGTCCCCGTCACGATCGCGGAGAGCCTCGCCACGCTGCTGGCGGGCGACCGCAGCGGGCTGGTCTTCCCGGCCTTCGCATATCCCAATGGCGGCGGCACCCTGAACCCGCTTGTGCCGCTCACACGCGACGTGAACGACGGGCCGTCCTCGGGCGGCTTCTTCGCGATCGTCTCGGCCGACCTCTCGGGGTCCCTGACGGACCAGCAGGAGGCCCTGTTCGGCTGCGGTCCCTACTACCGAACCAACTGTGACCTCGACGGCATCGACCTGTTCAACACCGAGGCCAGCGCGCTCGGGCAATCGTTCGTGGGCTTCGAGGGCACCTTCGCGGACGATTGGGACACCACCGACCGGCGCCTCGCGCAGCCGGGCACCGTCGGATTCGATGGCGGGCCGACCTGCACGCGCTACGAGCGAGGCCGCAGCTTCATCCTCCCGGGTTGTCGAGGTCCTGGCGATCGCGGATACGACGTCCGGGTCGACGGCACGCCACCGAATACGCTCAAGAACAAGTTCACCGGCCTGGCCGGCCACCCGTTCACCGGCCAGCGCTGGCGCTCGGAGCTGGCCGCAGTCTCGTGGAACTTCATGATGATGTTCGTCGCGCTCTCGCAGCCGCCGGGGGGCGGGCGGATCGAGGTCGACGACTTCGATCCGCGCCGACCCATGCGAAAGGACGGCTGCTCCTACGCAAAGCCCCAGCTGTGCGGCGCGTTCTCGTTCTTCCTCGCGCCGATCGGGGTCCGGCGCAACACCGTCGAGGCGGGCGGCAACGGACGCACCGGGAGGCGCGACTTCCTGTGGCACGCCGGCAACCCGGTGGTCATCCGACACGAGAAGCGAAACGTGCTGGGTTTCTCGACCGATTTCGCCGAGGACGTCACCAAGACGAACTGGGGCATCGAACTCACCTGGTTCGACGGCGTGCAGTTCGCGGACGGAGACATGGAAAGCGGCCTGCAGAAGGCCGACGTCTACGCGCTCACCATCTCGGTCGACCGCCCGACCTTCATCAACTTCCTGAACGCGAACCGCACCTTCTTCATCAACTCGCAGTGGTTCTTCCAGTACATCGGCGGGTACGAGGACAGCTTTCGGGCCAATGGTCCGCTGAACGTGCTCGGCACCCTCACCGTCCAGACCGGCTACTTCCAGGACCGGCTGCTGGCCAGCGCCACCTTCGTCTACGACGTCAACTCGTCCTCGGGCGCCTTCCTGCCGCAGGTCACGTACCGGTTCACCTCGAGGTTCCTGCTCACCTTCGGCGTCGCGGCCTTCTTCGGCAGCACGCAGCGGGTGGACATGGCCACCAACGAGATCGCCATCCTCAACCGGGTCGGCAAGAACGCCTACAGCGACTACATCGAGAACGGCCTCACGATCCTGCGGGATCGCGACGAGGCCTTCATCCGCCTCCGCTACACGTTCTGACCGACCGCCGGGCGCCCCGCCCTTCCCGACTAGGAGATCGCATGCGCTGCACCCCCCTGTTCCACCTGATTCTCGCGCTCGCCTGGGTCGCACCCCTGCACGCACAGGAGGACGTCCCGCCCGGCGGTCCCGACTTCGCCGAGGGCGACGTCATCACCCACGACGCTCTCTCGAAGATCCGGCCGTACCTGCCGCCGGAGTTCTGGGCCAACCAGGACTTCTTCTTCTACGAGGGGATGCGCATGGAGATCGGTCCCTCGTACCGCGACTACTCGCCTCCGGAGGCCTACCAGGCCGCGACCGAGCGCTTCAAGGGCGAGGCCCGGATCGGGCCGGAGAACAGCCTCGAGAACTACACGGCCGGCCAGCCGTTTCCGATGGACGAGATCGACTGCGAGGGAGACCCCCAGGCGGGCGCGAAGATCATCTGGAACTTCGACTACCAGTGGAGCGGAAGCGGCGGCTCCTCGGAGTACTACTACTCCTACTGGGACCGCGGTGAAGAGCTGCCGCTCTTCTACGAGGGAACGGCGCGGGGTGTCGTGCTCTCCCACCGGGTCGAGCCCAGCAATCTCGAGAAGCGCGGCGGCGATCTGTTCCGCAACGAGACGCGCAAGCAGGCCTTCGGCATCGAGATCAACCAGCCCTTCGATGCGCGCGGCATCAGCCTGATGACCTATCGCTACAAGTCCGCGGACAAGCCACAGGCCGAGGCGAAGAACGACGACACGTGGGTCTACATCCCGACGCTCCGCCGCGTGCGTCGGATCTCCACCGCCCAGCGCACCGACGCCATCTCGGGCACCGACTTCACGTTCGACGACCTGCGCAGCTTCTCGGGCGTCGTTCCGCAATACGAGTGGCAGTGCCTGGGCGAGATGGATCTGATCGCGCCGATGAACTCCAAGGTGCGGGCGTTCCCGTACGACCGGGACCACAACTTCGGGCCCTACGGCCTCTCGTTCGCGGACGACAACTGGGAGCTGCGCAAGGCGATCAAGGTGCGTTTCATCCCCCGGAACGCGGACCATCCCTACAGCTACAAGGACATCTACATCGACAAGGAGACGCTGACCGCGCTCTACTCGTTTGCGTACGACCGCAAGGACGAGCTCTGGAAGATCATCTGGCACAACCATCGCTACAGCGAGGATGATCCGGACTGGTACGAGGGCTGGGACGAGATTCCGGAGCCGCGTGACCTGCGCGTCGTCAGCGACATCATCGTCAACATCCAGACCGGCACGGGCAACCGCATCGAGTTCTGGGACGCCAACGGCACCCCCCTGCAGAGCACGGGCCGAGTACGCCGCTACATCGACATCGGTCGCCTCAGCAAGGGCCGGTAGTCCGCCGGCGGGGGTTCACGCGGGGTGGATGGGGCAGCGCCGAAGCGGCGGGATGCGGCAGCGCAGAAGCGTCGGGTCGTCGTGGCCGGGGCCACCGGATACCTCGGCAAGTACGCGGTTCGCGCGTTCAAGCGTCGGGGTTACTGGGTGCGCGCACTCACGCGCAGCGCCGAGGGCCTGGCGGAACCGGGCCCCTTCAGCGCGCCCGCGATCGGAGCAGGAGAGGTCGATGAGGTCTTCGTCGGAGAGGCCACGCGCCCGGAGAGCCTCGAAGGCCTGGTGGACGACTCGATCGACGTCGTGTTCAGCAGCATCGGCATCTCGCGGCAACGCGACGGCCTCACCTTCGAGCAGGTCGATCACCAGGCGAACAAGAACCTGATCGACCAGTGCGCGGGCCGCGCGATCCAGCGCTTCACCTACGTCTCGATGCTGGGTGCGGAACAGATCGCCGACCTCGCGATCACGCGGGCTCACGAAGCCGTGGTGCGGGACCTCGAGAACGCCGGGCTGCCCCACACGATCGTGCGCCCGTCGGGCTACTTCTCGGACATGGGTGCCGTACTCGACATGGCCCGTCGCGGCCGGGTGCTGCTGGTGGGCGAGGGCAACAACCGCTTCAACCCGATCCACGGGCACGACCTCGCAGAGGTCTGCGTGGATGCCAGCGAGGGAGAGGCCGCAGTGGTCGAGGCCGGCGGGCCCGAAACCCTGAGCCAACGCGACCTCGCTGCCATCGCGTTCGACGTGGTCGGCAAGCCCGTGAAGCTGACGGTACTTCCGGCGTGGCTCTGCAACGGGCTGGTGAAGGGAATCGGGCTCTTGAGTGAGCAGTTCGGCGACCTGGCCGAGTTCATCGTGCGCTCGGGCGAGGTCGACGGCGTGGGACCGGTCCGCGGCCGGATCACCGTGCGGGAGTACTTCGAAGCGCTCGAGGCCGGTCGTGCCGACGTGCCCCTCGACGCGACGTCAGCCGGCTGAACGGCGGTCGAGAGGCGCCCACCCCGTCAGCGAGGCCACCAGTCCTGCTCGACGGCTGCGTAGAGTTCGTGATATTGGGCGGTCTTCTCGTCCGCTCCGTCGGGCAGCGGCTGCATCGCCGTGGCAGGCAGCCCGCTCGCGCCCGCGACGGGGTCGACCCACTCGAGACGGACGCTCTCGCAGGCTTCCGCGATTCGCGGAGAGGCGGCCTCGTGGTGGTCGCTCACCTGGTGGCGCAGGAACGCGTGGAAGTCGTCGAATGCGAGCAGGGCGTAGTAGCGGCCCGGCTTCGCGCCGCGCCAGTACTCGTAGCGGAGGCACGACGCCTCCCGGGCGTGCGTTGCACGGAAGAGCTCTGCAGCGATCGCCTCGAACTCGGCCTCGTGCCCCGGCTTCACCTGGATGTGCGCAAGGAGGGTCGCCATGTTTCTCCTCTCCTCTCCGGATCCGCCGCCCGGCTGCATCATGTTGTACCGCGCGCGGCATCGACGTCCCAGGGGAGCGGGCCTGTGGCATCATCGAACGGCGATGGCGGAAGACCGCGACCGGCCGTCCAAGACGTCGAGCCACGCGCCGAGCGAGATGGCCTGCCCCGTCACGCTCGGCGACGTGGACCTGTTCGGCGCCGGCGCGCAGGAGCACTGGTACGAGGCGTACGAGATCCTGCACCGAGAGTCGCCGGTGCTGCGGCTCGAGGGCGAGGGGTTGCGGCGCGGCGCCGACGCCTTCGTGCTCACCCGCTACGAGGACATCGCTCGCGTCGTCCGCGATCCCGACCGCTTCACGCCCCTGATCACCCTCGCCGTCGACGACATCCGTGGCGAGGTCGAGGACGCGATCGCGCAAGGCCGGGCGCCCGACGTCCCCCCGGCAATGAACGCGATGATCGTCTCGATGGCCTCGCTGCGGCCGACCCAGGAGCTCTACCGGGCGCACAAGGTCGAGCTGACGGATCCCTGGGTGGGACCTGGCGCGTCGAGGCACGAGGAGATGATCGGCCGGCACGTGCACGACCTGATCGACGGCTTCCTCGAGCGCGGGCGCGTCGAGTTCGTCGCCGAGTTTGCGCGGCCGCTGCCCCAGCGTGTGATGGCGGACGTCCTCGGCTTCCCGCCCGAGGATCTGCCCCGGCTCGAGAGCTGGGGCAACGCCATGGTGCGTCCCTTCGTGTTCGGGCGCGGACACCGGAACCTGCTCCCGCGCGCGGAGCTCGAGACCCAGGCCGCGAGCCTGGCGGAGTTCGGGCAGTACGTGAAGGACCAGGTCGCCCGCAAGCGCAAGCAACCCGCGGACGACATGACGACCTTCCTCACGCAGGTGACCTACAGCCCGCTCGGCCGCCGGTTGCACGACATCGAGATCGAGGGCGTCGTCTACGCCATGGTGCTCGGCGGGCTGGAGACCACGCAGTACGCGCTGGAGCAGCAAGCCCAACTGCTCTGCGATGATTCGACGCTCTTCGAGACGCTGTCGATCGACCGCACGAAGCTTCGCGCATTCACGGAGGAAGCCATGCGGCTGCGATCGCCCACGCAGGGCCTCTCCACGCGCATCACCACGCAGGACGAAGTGTTCGAGGGAGTCGGGGTTCCGGCAGGCTCGCTGCTCCACCTGCGTTTCGGCGCAGGCAACGTGGACCCCGAGGCCTACCCCGAGTGTCCCCACCAGGTGAACCTCGACCGCCGACGCGTCGGGGGCCACCTGGCCTTCTCGCAGGGACCCCGCACCTGTCCCGGCGCCGGCATCTCGCGGCTCGAGCAGCTGTGCGCCTGGCAGGGGCTACTCGATCGGATCGGCCACCTGGCGTACGCGCCGGGAAACACGTTCCGCCATCAACCGGGCATCATGCTGGGAACGCTCGAGCTTCACCTGCAGTTCGAGGCCCGCCGGGCCGAGGCGGCCGACCGCGGAACCGACCTCGACCGCTAGTCCGGCTGGCCGCTGGTGTTCTCGCACACCTGGCCGAGCGACAGGAGCAGGATCCGCACCCGGTCGTACTCGGCCTTCGTCATGGCTCCCTGGTCGAGGGCTGCCTTCAGGTCGATCAGCTGGCGGCCGATCGACACGTCCCCGAGACGCACTTGAACGTTCTCGCCGTTCCAGCAGCCCACGGCGACGAGGCATGCCATCAGGATGAGTGCTGCGCGCATGGTCCGTCCTCCTGCGGGTCTCCGGTCGGGCTCGAAACGGAGAACGCCGCGTCTGCACTGGTCTCTAGGTCCATCCCAGAGGTCTTGCAAGGGCGCGGGGCCGAGGCGTCCAACGCGCACTTCGAGGAGATTCGCCCCACCTCGAAAGGGCATCGTCCGCAAAGGGCCGAGCCCGCGATCAGGACCGTCCCGTCGTGCGACTCGTCTCACGGATGGGCAGCGGGGTACACTTGCGTAGCCACCTGCCCATGAGAGGATGCGCCATGGCGAGCATCACCGGCGGAGAGCTTCTGGCACGCTGCCTCGCAGCCGAGGGCATTCGCTTCGTCTTCGGACTGCCCTGCCCCGAGGTCGACCCGCTGCTCGCGGCGCTCGAAGCCAACGGCATCCGGCTCGTCCCGGTCCGACACGAGGCGGCGGGCGTCCACATGGCCGAGGGCCTGTACAAGACCACCGGCCAGGCCGCCGCGGTCCTGGGCAACCCGGGCCCGGGCTCGGCCAACCTGCTTCCGGGCATCATCACCGCGCGTCACGAGGGCGTGCCGGTCGTCGCGATCACCTCGCAGCACCGGCTCGGCATCGTCTACCCGTCGCCGCCGTCCACGTTCCAGGGTCAAGACCAGCTCGACGCGTTTTCGGCCAGCGTGAAGTGGGGCGGGCCGATCTTTTCCTGGGATCGCATCGCCGAGGTCACGCGCATGGCGTTTCGCGAGATGTGGTCCGGTCGGCCCGGCCCGGTGCAGCTCGAAGTACCGGGTCCCATCCTCTATGAAGAGCGCGACGAGGCCCACGTCGCCGTTCTCCCGCCCGAGCGTTACCGCGCACCGCAGCCGCAGGCCTCGGAGAGCCAGCTCGAAAAGGCTGCCGAGCTGCTCGCCAACGCCGAGCGGCCGATGATCTTCGCCGGCTCCGGGGTGGACCGCGCCGACGCGACCACGGAGCTCATGCAGCTGGCCCAGCGGCTCGGCGGCCCCCTCATGCCGAGCATGGCGGGGCGTGCGGTGGTGCCGAGCGATCACCCGCAGCACGTCTCGGCCATGAGCGCCGGCGGCGACGTGGCCCGGCGCGAGGCCGACGTGGTGCTCATCGTGGGCTCCCGACTCGGCAACCTCGACCTGCCCTACGACAAGTACTGGGGCGACCCCGATACGCAGAAGCTGATCCAGGTCGACATCGACGACCGCCACATCGGCGTGACCCGACCGATCACGCTCGGCATCGTGGCCGACGCCAAGGACGTGCTCGCCGGCCTGTTGCGCGTCCTCGAGAAGCGCGGCGCGCGAAGCGCCGACGGGGCCCACCTCGCGCGGGCAAAGGCCGCTCAGGACGCCTGGAACGCCGAGGCGGCCAAACCGGTCTTCGAATGGAGCGGCCCGGGCATCCACCCGGCCCACGCCATGGGCGTGATCGGCCAGGTCTTCGGCCGCGACGCCATCTATGCCACCGACGGCGGCCAGACGTCGCTCTGGGCGAGCTCGACCCTGCCTCCCACCCGGCCGCGCTCGTACCTCAACATCCTCGAGCTGGGCATGCTCGGGACGGGCATCCCGTCCGCCATCGGCGCCAAGCTCGGCAACCCCGATCGCGACGTCGTGTGCGTGACGGGCGACGGCGCGGCGGGCTTCAACTTCATGGAGATGCAGTCGGCTGCGCGCGACGGCATCGACGTCACGACCATCGTCTTCGCCGAAGGCTCGTGGACCATGGAGGAACCCAACGAACGCATGCGCTGGGGCAAGACCTTCGGCACCGATCAAGGGGAGATCCGCTGGGACATCACCGCCCAGGGCCTCGGCTGCGATCACGCGTACGTCGACGCCATCGAGCAGCTGCAGCCGGCACTCGAGCGTGCCCAGGCGAGCGACCGGCCGACGGTGGTCTGCATCCGCAGCAGCCGCGACGCCAACATGGGTACACCGAGCGACGCTTCCATGCGCTTCGTGGAGGTCTACCAGGGCCCGCTCTGATGGGCGGGCTCGCCGGATCAGACGATCCGGCTGTTCTTCTCGCCCCAGTAGCGGTCCTTGAGCAGCCGCTTGTAGAGCTTGCCGGTCGGGAGGCGGGGCAGCTCGGCCTCGAAGTCGACCGACCGCGGGCACTTGTAGGCTGCCAGGCGCTCCCGGGCGAAGGCGAGAAGTTCTTCGGCCAGCGCCTCGCTCGGCTCGACGCCCGCCATGGGTTGCACGACCGCCTTCACACCTTCGCCGAACTCCTCGTGCGGCACGCCGACCACCGCCACGTCCTCGACCTTGGGGTGCATGATCAGTTCGTTCTCGATCTCCTGGGGGTAGATGTTGACCCCGCCGGAGATGATCATGAATGAGGCGCGGTCGGTGAGGTAGAGGTAGCCCTCGTCGTCGACGTAGCCGACGTCCCCGAGTGCCGTCCAGGTGGGATGTTCGGGGTGCTGCGCGCTCCGCGTCTTCTTCTCGTCCTTGTGGTAGGCGAACGACGCGCCCTTCTGCTCGAAGTAGACGAGACCCGCCTCGCCGGCCGGAAGCTCCGACCCGTCCTCGCCGCAGACGTGGATCGTGCCCAGCACCGGGCGGCCGACGGTCCCGGGGTGCGCCAGCCAGTCTTCGGGGCCCACGTACGTGAGCCCGTTGGCCTCGGTGCCCGCGTAGTACTCGTGCAGGATCGGTCCCCACCAGGCGAACATCTCCTCCTTCACCTTCCTCGGGCAGGGCGCGGCCGCGTGCATCACCACGCGCTGCGAGGAGAGGTCGAAGCGGGCGCGATCGGCCTCGGGCAGCTTCAGCATGCGCGAGAACATGGTGGGCACCCACTGGCTATGGGTGACGCGGTACTGCTCGATCGCGCGCAACGCCTCGATCGCATCGAAGCGTCCCAGCATGACGACCGTGCCGCCAAGCGACTGCGTGGCGGTGGTGAACCCGATGGGCGCCGAGTGGTACATGGGCGCCGGCGAGAGGTAGACCGAATCGGCGTCGAACTGGAAGAGGCCCCTCAGCGTCCTGGCCATGCCGAGCCCCTTGGACACCGGCTGACCCGACAGCGGCCTCGCGATGCCCTTGGGTCGACCGGTGGTCCCCGAGCTGTAGAGCATGAACTCGCCGCGCGGCTCCTCGTCGAGAGGCTCCTGCGGATGCGCGGCCACCGCCTGCTCGTAGGACTCGAACCGCTCCGACGCCCCGTCGGGCGGCCCGTCGACCACGAGGTACCGCGTGCAGCCCGGGGCATGCTCCGGCACTTCCGACGCGGCCTCGTGGACGGCGCGCGACGAAACCATCACCCGCGCGCCGCAGTCGGCCACGATGTAGCCGGCTTCGGGGCCGGTCAGGTAGCGGTTCACCGTCGTGAGGTAGAGGCCAGAGCGCAGGGCGGCCCAGGCCACCTCGAAGTAGCGGAGATGGTTCTCGAGAAACACCGCAACGTGGTCGCCTGGGCGCAGGCCTTCGGCCCAGAAGAGCTGGGCCAATCGGTTCGAGCCGGCATCGAGGTCGGCGTACGTCAGCACCTCGCCCGTGCCGGCGTGGATCGCGGCCGGCTTGTCGGGGGTCTTCTGCGCGTGGATTCCGGGGTGCATGTGCGTCGTCGCCCTCGCCGTTGTGCCGATCGGCAAAACCATGATACTAATTTGACGGTCGCGAGGAAGAGGTCCGCGGCTCGCCGGACCCGCGTGACGTTCGCGGGCAGGAGGACGGCCATGAAGCTCGGCCTGATGCTCGGATACTCGGGGGCCGAGATGAGCCTGCCGGTGGAGGTGGTGCAGCGCGCCGAGGCGCTGGGCTTCGACGCCGTCTGGACGGCCGAGGCCTACGGGTCCGACGCGACCTCGCCGCTCGCCTATCTCGCGGCGGTGACCGAGCGCATCCGCCTGGGCACGGCGATCATGCAGCTGGCCGGGCGAACGCCGGCCATGGCGGCGATGCAGGCCGCCACCATCGACGCGCTCGCCGGCGGGGGCCGCTTCATCGCGGGGATCGGGGTCAGCGGCCCGCAGATCGTCGAAGGCTGGTACGGCCAACCGTGGGGACGCCCCTATTGGCGCATCCGCGACTACGTCTCGATCATGCGCAAGATCTTCGCGCGCGAGGCACCGGTCACCCACGAGGGCAAGGAGATCTCGCTGCCCTATACGGGCGAGGGCGCGCTCGGCATCGGCAAGCCGCTCCAGTCCATCCTGCACATGAACCCGGAGATTCCGATCTGGCTGGGGACCGGCAGCGAGAGCAACGTGAAGCTCACCGCCGAGATCGCCGACGGGTGGTTCCCGCTGGCCTTCGTGCCGGGCATGATGGATCTCTACGAGCCGTGGCTGGCGGAGGGATTTCGGCGTGCCGGCGGAGGCAAGGGCCTGGCCGACTTCGAGATCCAGCCGATGGTGGGGGTTCGCGTCACCGACGACGTGGCGAGCGCCTTTGCGCGGATGAAGCCCGGCATCGCCCTGTACGTGGGCGGCATGGGCCACCGCGACAAGAACTTCCACAACGACATGATGGTGCGACGCGGCTACCCCGAAGCCGCCGCGAAGATCCAGGAGCTCTACCTCGCCGGCCGCAAGCGCGAGGCCATCGAAGCCGTCCCCGACGAGTACTGCGACGAGGGCTCGCTGGTGGGACCGCCGCAGCGAATCCGTGAGCGCTACCCGGAGTGGGAGCGCTCCGGGGCCACGGGCCTGATCCTCTCGAGCCTCCAGCCCGAAGCCATGGAGCTGATGGCCGAACTCACGGGAAGTCGCGATCGGAGACCGACATGAGCGAAGTGACGGAGCCGGTGCTCCTCGAAGAGACGAGTGGGCACGTTCGAATCCTCACGATGAACCGGCCGGCGAAGAAGAACGCACTCTCGAACGACCTCGTCCGGGCGATCGTCGAAGCCGTCGAGACGGCGGCCAAGGACGACGAGGTGCGCGTGGTCGGACTCACCGGGGCAGGCGACGCCTTCTGTGCCGGCGCCGACCTGGGCGTGCCCGCCGACGCCTCCGAGGGTGCCGCCATGGCCGACCGTGTGGTGCGGCTGGTTCGTGGCATGCGGGTGGACTGCGAGAAACCGATCGTCGCGGGCGTGGGCGGCATCGCCATCGGCGCCGGCCTCTCCCTGGCCTTGTGTACCGACATCCGCATCGCCGGCACGAGCGCGCGCTTCCACCCGGGCTACGCGCGCGTGGGCACGTCACCCGACTGCGGGCTCTCCTGGACGCTTCCCCAGGCGATCGGCCGAGAGCGGGCCATGCGCTTCCTGCTCGAGCCCAGAATGCACGGCGCAGACGAGGCCCTGGCGCTCGGCATCGTCGGCGAAGTGGTCGCCGACGAGGACCTCCACGAGGCCTTCGTCGCGTACTGTCACAAGATCGCGGAGATCGCGCCGCTGGCCTCGCAGCAGACGAAGCGCTTGTTGACGCGCGCCGACCTGCTGGACGACCTCGACGCGCACCTCCGCAGTGAACTGAAACTGGCCGCGCGGGCCCTGCGAAGCGAAGAGGGGCGCGCCGCCGTGCGCAAGATCTTCCGCAAGAACGAGGCCTGAACGCGTACCGCGCGAGTGCGCTTGCCTAGCCCTGGGGCGCCTCCGCAACGACGTAGACGACCTCGCTGCCACTGTAGAACGGCCGGTACCAGGTGTCGCCCTTCACGAAGTAGTTGGTGCCGTCGACCTTCTTGGCCGACGCCCCTTCGGGAAGCTCGGTGACGCTCGTACCCGTCGGCGGAGCCACGACCTCGTACCCGGTCTCGGTCTTCTTGTAGTAGCTGCCGTCCGCTTCCTCATAGGTCGCACCGCCGGACGAGATCTCGGTCGACTGGGGCGGCGGCGTGGACACCGTGGCACCGGCGGGTGGTGCAACGACGGTATAGCCCTGGCCCGTCGGCGCCGGTTCGTACCACGTCCCACTCGAAGGCGCGTACTGATACTGCGTACCCGAGACGGTGGTCGCGGTGGTCGGCTCGTTGATCGACGCGACCGCCGCGCCGATGGCCATGCCTCCCAGGATTGCCAGCCCGGTGTTGTCGTCGTCGTCCCACCAGTCGTCTTCGATCTCGTCCTCGTAGAAGTCCTGCCGCTCGTCGCGGCGCTCGTCGCTCTCGTCCTGCCAGTCTTCGCGATTCTCCGAGTGGTAGTCCTGACGGTCCTGGGCGGCGTCATCGCGCTCGTTCTGCCGATCCTGCGCCGCAGCGTCGCGGTCGTCCTGGCGGTCCTGGTACGCCGCGTCACGATCGTCCTGGCGGCCCTGCGCGTTGGACTCCCTGTCGTCCTGGCGACCCTGAGCGCTGGACTCCCGGTCGTCCTGCCGGCCCTGGGCGCTCGACTGCCGGTCGCTCGCGGAGGACTGCCGACTCCCTTGTCGATCGCTCGCGGAGGACTGCCGACTCCCTTGCCGATCGCTCGCGGAGGACTGGCGGCCCCCCGCCGTCGCCGAGCGTCCGGCCTGACCGCTGGCGCCTCCGTATTGGCCGGACCGCTGGCCCGCTCCGCCACCGCCGTACTGACCGGAGCGTTGGCCCCCTCCTCTGCCGCCGTACTGACCGGAACGCTGGCCCCCACCGCCACCGTGCGACGAGCCGAAGCTGCCGCCGGAGAATCCGCCGCCCGAGAAGCTTCCGCCGCCGCGCGAACCCTGGTGGGCCGATGCCCCGCCTCCACCGCCACGACCGGAGAACCCGCCACGCGCGAGCACGGGCTCGGCGAGCCAGGCGAGGGCTGCAACCACGCCCAGCATTGCGATCACCCGATGGGTCGACTTCATTGGTCCCGGCCTCCGATCTCGAGGAACTCGATCTCCATGGCGTCGCCGAGTTCCGGCTCGAACAGGTCGGCCGGAAGCTCTGGGTCGGCCTCCCAGTCCATCAGCACCGCGACGAACTGTGGCGCGCCCGGCAGGTTGCGATGCGTCACCACCGCCTTGCGGACCCACGGGATCTCGCCGTCCTCGACCCAGACCTGCCAGTCTGCGGTCTTGCCTCGAAGAGCGAGGTGATGGCAGGCGATCCCCTCCACATCGTGCAGCCCGACCCAGCGGCGTCGCTGGGTGCGTGCCAGAACCACGGATTGGAAGTCCGGCACGATCAAGATCGCCAGCGGCGCAGTCACGCCGAAGCGAGCCTCCATCTCGTCGAGAAGCCCGAGAACGGGGCCAGGGGACCGGTGGGTCGCGAAGAAACCTCGGATCGGGTCGAGCAGGGTGAACACGCCGTCGTCGACCCAGAGGCGGCGGGCACTCAGATCGTCGCGGTAGTCGACGAACAGCTGGCCGCCACGCCGAGCGGCGATGTCGATGGCGCCCGCGTACTGGATCTTGGTGCCCGAGGGCAGCGCGTCGTCGAAGTTGACCTCGGCGTGAAACCGCACCGTTTGCAGCGAGTCGAGGTGCGCCGACGCGCGCTTCAGAACGTCCTCTACCCTGGGCGGCGCGCCCGCGTCCTGCGCGCCCATCTCGCTGGCAACGAACAGGGCCAGCGCGCCCGCGAGCACCTTCAGTGCCGCTCTCATCCTCTTCTCCTCCCCATCCTTCTAGCGATCGTCCGGAGGAACCACTCTCCAGAACGGCGGCTGCACACGCTTCAAAGGGCGCCCAGGCTCTCCCGGAGCCAGCCCGTAGCGGATCACCGAGATCAGGTCGGCGCTCGCGTCGGGGTCGTCCTTGAAATAGCTGTGGCCGATGAGCCCCGGCGTGTGCCTGACCTCGACGATGTCCACGAGGAAGGCCTGCCGGGCCGCCTGCGCCGCCTGCTGCGGCGTGAACTCGTCCACGTCGGCGCGGCCCAGCCGGAGCGCACTGCCGAAGATCAGCTCCGAGGCACTCAGCGCCTTGTCGCCCTTCGACGCGTAGACGGTCACGCGCAGGTCCATGGGCGGGAACTCGCCACGCGGGTTGGGCGCCCCGCCAAAGGGCATCCCGGGGTCGGAGGCGATGCCGAAGATCTTCGCGCCTGCAACCTGGACGTCCATGTCCGGTGCAGCCAGCACGATGTTCTTCACCTTGTACCGAGCGGCCAAGGAGTCGCCCGCGACGTAGGCCTCGATCCCCAACTCGCGCAGCGCCGAGCTGAGCAGGCCGGTGCCCCGGCTGTGCGCAAGCAGATGCACGCGTTCGAGACCCGGAATCTCCGTCAGCAACCGCAGGGACTGCTTCAGGTGCTGGACGGAAAACGCGCTCGACTCGTAGTCGACCTCGTAGCCCGCAAGGAGTCCGGCGTCACCCGCCGCCGGCCAACTGAAGATCGCGCATAGGAACTCGCGCCCGAGAAAGTGACAGATCTCGCCCATGGTGAGCGCCGCGTCCTCGAACGTGTTGGCGTAGCCGTGCACGTAGAGCACCAACTCCTTGCGAGGCACCTGCGCGAGCCGTCGAATGGCCTCCGCGCGCAGGTCGGCGGCCGCTTTCTCATGAACGTCCATCACCGGCGACGCGCGGCGAAGCCCGGTTTCCGTCACCTCGACGGCGTACGGGATCGGCGGGAATCGGCCGAGCTCCTTCGCTTCTCCGAGCGTCACCTCGATCTCGGTGTCGCGTTCGGCCCGCACGCTCTCGGCCGCGAACGCCTCGCCGTCGAGCTCCGGGTCGACCTCCACCTTCACGGAACCAAACGCCAGCGACTGCGAACGCTCGGAGCCATAGGGAAGTGACGCGTCCTGCTGTGACGACGGGGCCCGGTTCGTGACGTACAGCAGATCGATGGCAGCCGGCTGCGCAGCCGGGTCGACGCTCGTAAAGAGCGGCCGCGGAGCGTCTCCGGTGTAGATGCGTGGCGCCGGCATCAGCGGCGTACCGCTCGCGCACCCCAGGGCGAAGGCGACCATCCATGCCGCGGCGACCGCTGCCCAGACCCGGCTCACCCCGGCGACTCCGAGGAGCAAGGAGACACCTGAAGCCGCAGCAACCGATCGATCAAGGTTCGCATCACGCACCCCACTGGAGGATACGCTAGTAGGGAAGCGCTGGGCTCCCCCAGTCATTTCGCGCCAGCGATCGAATCGGGTCGGGGGCCCGGCCCGCAGCTACTCCGAGTCGCGGTAGCGGTTGCCGAAGGTCTCCTCGCGCCAGGCGAGCGCGGCCTTGAGCCCATCGCGTTCCGCGCGCTTCAGAAACTCGTCGCCACCCTCACCGCCGTCCTTCTTGCGAGAGGCGTAGAGGCCCTTGTCGCGAAAGGCCGAGAGCGCGAGCAGATCGACGCTGGACGCGATCCCGGTGCGAAGACCCATGACCTCGAACTGTCGGTTGATGCTGCGCTTGGTCAGCATGATCAGATCGGTCGGCGTGAGCGCGATCTGCCGAGCGAGTTCTTCGGTGCGTTCTTCGAGGCGCTCCGGGGCGACCGCCTCCGACGCCCACTGGCACTCGGCGGCTTCGCGGCCGCTCATGGGCTCACACGTGAACATCATGTACTTCGCGCGCGTCATCCCGACGAGCCACGGCAGGTACTGCAGATTGCCCGGCGACCAGTTGCGCCCCACCGGCCAGCCGATCTTGGCGTCCTCGGCGACCACGCGGAGGTCGCAGAACCCAGCCAACTCGGTGCCCCCTGCCAGGCACGCGCCGTGGATCTGCGCGATCACGGGCTTCTGCAGATCGAACAACGTCCAGTAGACGCGGGCGTGCTCGAGGTCGTAGGACTGCCAAAGGCGGTCGCGCTCGGGGTGGATGTAGCCCCCGGGCGGAAAGTTCCGGGCGCGCTCCCCCTTCTTGACGGGCGTGATGTCGTACCCCGCCGAGAAACACGGACCCTGGCCCTTGAGGAGGATGACCCGGACCTCCTCGTCGAGCTCGAGCAGCTTGGCGGCCATCTCGATCTGCAGCAGCCGCTCGTAGCCGAGCGGGTTCCGCTTCTCGGGCGAGTTCAAGACGATCCGGCCGATCGGTCCGTCGCGCTCGATCTCGACGAGGTCGAACTCGGGCTGCTCGACGTGCTCGCGCCGGTAGGGCGGCGACCACTTCACCATGCGGTGCGGCGGGGCCTTCTCGTCGTCCGAGGCCATGGCGTTCTCCTATTGGATGAGTGGATCGCGGGGCAGACCCAGCAGGCGCTCGCCGATCTGGTTGCGCAGGACCTCGGACGTGCCGCCACCGATCGTGGCGCCGAGCGTGGCCATCTGCCAGGTGGGGATGCGACGCGCCTCTCCCTCTCGCACGGCGGCCGCGGTCCCCACGACCCGGCTCATCAACGCGGCCTTGCGCTGGACCAGCTCCGAGCCCAGGAGCTTGGTGACGTTGGCCTCGGCCCCGGGCTCGGAGCCCTCGACCGCGCGGATCACGCCGCGCAGGTTCATGAGCACGATCGCCTCGTTCTCGGCGGCCATGGCCCCCACCTCGCGCGCGACGCCCGCATCACTCGGTGCGTATCGCTGCTGGATGGACACGAGGTCCGGCCCCCCCGCCATGCCGCCCTCGGTCCCGCCTCCGAGCGAGATGCGCTCGTTGCCGAGCGTGTTGCGCGCCACCGTCCACCCCTGGTCGACCGGTCCCACCACGTCGGAGTCCGGGACGAACACGTCATCGAAGAACACCTCGTTGAAGTCCGAGTGCCCGGTGAGCTGGCGCAGGGGCCGCACCTCGACGCCGTCCGCCTTCAGGTCGATCACCATCATGGTGATGCCCTGGTGCTTGGGCCCAGAGGAATCCGTGCGCACCGTCGCAAAGCCATGGGAGCAACGGTGGGCGAGGCTCGTCCAGACCTTCTGCCCGGTGACGCGCCATCCGCCGTCGACCTTCGTGCCTCGCGTCTGCACCGCGGCCGCGTCGGAGCCCGCGCCCGGCTCGCTGAAGAGCTGACAGAACTCGATCTCGCCCAGCAGGCTCGGGCGAACGAAGCGCTCGAGCTGATCGGCGTTTCCGTGTTGGGCGATCGTCAGCGTGTTCCACGCGCTGATGGAGAGGTTCGGGCGCTTCACCCCGCGGAACGCCTCCTCGATCACCAGTTGCTCGACCGGCCCCGCGTCGCGCCCCCACGGCCGCGGCCAGTGCGGAACGAGGTAGCCGCTCTCGCAGAGCGCCGGCCGCCGCTCGGCTTCGGGCAGCGCCTGGTAGCGCTCGACGAACGCGCGGGCCTCTTCGCGATAGGCGTCGGCCTCGGCAGGCAATTCGATCGTGGCCTTGGTGCGGACCCCTTGGCCGAGCAGCCGCGCCACGTCTTCGCGCGCAGCATCCACCGGGCCGAAGACGGCCTCGAGCGCGATCGCACGACGAACGTAGAGGTGGGCGTCGTGTTCCCAGGTGTAGCCGATGCCGCCATGGACCTGGACGTTCAGGTTGGCGCAAAGCGCGAGGGCGGGCAGTGCCAGGGCGCACGCCGTGGCCGCCGCGAGGTCGGCCTGATCGGCGTCGAGGTCGTCGCGGACGGCACCCCAGGCTCCGGCCGTGGCGCCCTCGGTCGCGACGAGCATGTTCGCGCAGTGGTGCTTGACCGGGCCGAAGGTGCCGATCGGCCGGCCGAACTGGCGACGTTCCTTCGCGTAGTCGGTCGCCATCTCGGTGCAGGCGCGCGCGCCGCCCGCGGCCTCGGCCGCAGACAGGGCGCGCGCCAGACGAGCGAGAGGCTTTGCCGCCCCGCTCAGCCGGTCCTGCTCGGCGACTTCGACTCCCTCGCAGACGACTGCCGCGACCCGTCGGGTCGGGTCGACGTTCTTCTGAACCACCACCGTCACGCCCGGGGCATCTGCTCGAACGAGCGCGACGTCGTCGCCCGCGCGAAGCGCAAGCAAGCCTGCGAGTTCGGCGCCGAGCACGAGGCCGGCCGAGCCCGAGAGCTTGCCGTCTTCATCGAGGGCCAGATCGCCACCCAGGGCCGCGGCCGCCACGAGCGAGCCGTCGGCCAGCCCGGGCAGGTGGGCTTCGCATGCGGCATCGCTTCCGCATTCGACGAGCAGCGCCGAGGTCAACACGGTGGGCAGGAAGGGCCCGGGGGCCGCCGCATGGCCCAGCGCTTCGAGCACGATCGAGAGCTCCGGCAGCCCGAAACCCTGGCCGGCGTGGGCTTCGTCCACGTGGAGCCCCATCCAGCCGAGCTCGGCCATCTCCTTCCAGAACTCGGGCAGGCGGTCACCGGGGGCCTCGAGCTGCGCTCTCGCCGCCGCGCGGGCCCCGTGGGCTTCGAGAAAGGCGCGCGCCACGCGGGCGAGCTCCCGGTGCTCTTCGACGAGGGCGATCGACATGGGTTCCTCGGGCGCGAGAGGGGGTTCCTGGCGCTGCGATACTATGATACTAGTTATCCCACGGTCAACCGACCCTGCCCGAAGGGTGACCGGCCGACCTCGACGGTCCACGGACCCAATCGGAGGCGTCGATCGCATGCGTTCGAAGGCGACCCCGCAGCGTGCAGCCATTCGCGTGGCCCGAAAGCTCGTCAGCGAGATCCGCCGCCGGGGCTTGCGTCCCGGGGACAAGCTGGTGGCCGAGCACCAGATGGTGGAAGAGTTCGGGGTGGCGCGGGGCACGGTGCGAGAGGCGCTGCGCTTTCTCGAGCTGCAGGGCGCACTCCGCATCAAGGCGGGCCCGGGCGGCGGCCCCGTGGTGAGCGTGCCAGGTGCCGACCACCTCGCGAGCGCGCTCTCGCTCCACCTGCAGTTCGCGGGCGCATCCTACGAGTCGGTCGTTGCGGCGCGCCGCTCCATCTACCCGGTGTTGGCGGCCGAGGCCGCGGCCCGGGCCAGCGCAGACGACGTCGAGGCACTGAAGGAGAGCGTCGCACGCATGCGTGATGGCGCAGCCGACGCCGACTTCTTCATCGAGGAGGCGCGGCGCTTCATGAGCCTGCTGGGAACGGCCTCCGGCAACCGCGTGCTCGGCCTGCTGGTCGACGCGCTGCACCGGATGAGCGAGGGCCGGGGCGAGTGGGGCGAACCGGAGCGCCGAAAGGCGCTTCGAAGCTACGCAAAGGCCGTGGGCGCGATCGAACGTGGGCAGGCGCAGGAGGCTCACGAAATCCTCGAGAAGTCGCTGGCCGCGGCGGCGCGCTACCGCGAGCGCACGTCGCCCGAAGAGGCGAAGCGGCCCGTCGCCTGGATCGACTCGGACCGATGAACGCCGCCGCCCTCGAGAGCCGGCCCGCCGCGGACCTGCGCCCGGGAGACGTCGACCTCTCCGACCCCAGGACGTTTCTCGAGGGCGTTCCTCACGACTACTTCCGGGTGCTGCGCGAGCAGGACCCGGTCCACTGGCAGAAGGAGCGTGAGCTCCTCGGCTTCCTGCCCTGGCCCGGCTACTGGGCGCTCACGCGCTACGAGGACGTGGCCTTCGTCTCCAAGCGCGCCGACCTGTTCTCGACCGAGCGCGGCACCTCGGCGCTCAACGACCTGCCGCCGAAGCTTCGGCGGCTGGCCCACGATCAGCTCATCCAGATGGATGCGCCTCGCCACACCGAGCTGCGCAACCTGATGAACGTGCAGTTCAAACCCTCCGCCGTGCGCGAGACCGAGGCGCACATGCGCAGGGTCGTCTGCGAGACCCTCGATCGTCTCGAGGGCAAGTCGGGGTTCGACTTCGTGGATGCCGTCTCGGCCCCGATCTCGCTGCGGATCCTCACGAACTTCCTGGGTGTGCCCGACGAGTACACGGCCCGCTTCTACCGCTGGACCAACCAGACCATGCGCTTCGGCGAACCGGGCCTGGTGAACCGGCTTCGCGTCCGCTTCGCGCTGGCCCAGATCTTTCTGCAGTCGACGTTGCTCGAACGCGAGCGCCGCAAGCGGCCCCTCGATGATCCCTTCTCCCAACTCGTCCAGGGCGTGTTCCAGGGTGCGCCGCTCTCGCGCCGGATGATCCAGGTGAACTTCTTCCTGCTGATCGTCGCGGGCAACGAGACCACGCGGAACGCGCTCTCCGGGGGCATCCAGGCGCTCTGCGAGCACCCCGAGCAACTCGAGCGCCTGCGGCGCGACCCCTCACTGCTGCCCCAGGCCATCGAGGAGATGCTGCGCTGGGTCACCCCGGTGATGCAGTTCCGCAGGACCGCCACCCGCGACACCACGATCGGCGAGCGCGAGATCCGCGAGGGGGACAAGGTCGTGATGTACTACGGCGCCGCCAACCGCGACCCCGAAGTCTTCGACGACCCCGAGGTCTTCGACATCACCCGCAAGCCGAACCCGCATCTCGCCTTCGGGCTCGGCAATCACTTCTGCATGGGAAGCCACATCGCTCGGCTCGAGATGCAGGTCACGCTCGAAGAGTTCCTTCGGCGTTTCCCCGACTTCCGCCTTTCGGGCCCGCCCGAGCGGTTGGAATCCAATTTCATCAGCGGCATCACACGGCTGCCGCTTCACCTCGCCTGAGACCCGGGCGGGCTCGACCCAAGGAGACACGATGTCGTTTGCAGACCAGGTGGTGTTCGTCACGGGAGGCGGCAGCGGCATGGGGCGGCTCGCTGCCCAGCGCATGGCCGAAGCCGGCGCCAAGGTCGCCGCCGCCGACGTCAACGAGGCCGGGCTCGCCGAGACCGCCCAGGGGCGCGAGGGCATCCATACCTTCCACCTCGACGTCACCGACAACCAGGCCGTGCTCGACACGGTGAAGGCGGTCGAGGACCGCCTCGGCCCGATCGACCGCGTCTACAACGCGGCCGCCATCATGCCCACCGGACTCCTGATGGAGCAGGACACCGAGACGATCACCCGCATCATGCGCGTCGACTATGACGGCCTGGTCCACGTGGCCAAGGCGATCCTGCCGGGGATGCTCGAACGCGGGCGGGGCGATCTGATCAACTTCGCCTCGATCGCGGGCTGGGGTCCGACGCTGCACTTCGGCGCGTACAACGCCGCCAAGTTCGCGGTGGTGGCGTTCAGCGAGGTCCTCTACCACGAGAACCTCGGGCGCGGCGTCCGCATCATCGCGGTCTGCCCGCCGCCGGTGGCCACGCCGCTCCTCGAGCAGGCGACCTCGAAGCCCAAGGTGCTCGAGATGGGCAAGCCGATCCCGCCCGGCCAGGTGCTCGACGCCATCGAGCGAGACCTCGCGAAGGGCAAACCCTTCTGCTTCCCGACGGCCCAGACGAAGCTCGCCCAGGTCATGCGACGCATGGTGCCCGGGCTGGTCTGGTCCATGGTGCATCGGGTCGAGGGCCGCTGACGCGCGACCCGCCCCGAACGCGACCCCCATCCAGGAGAGTCCCATGAACGATCGATACGACGGCCCCATCTTCGACTGCGACAACCACTACTACGAGGCCGAAGACGCGTTCATGCGTCACGTCCCGCGCAAGATGCACAAGCGCTGCGTGCAGTGGGTCGAGATGGACGGCAAGCGGCGGCACCTGGTCGCCGGCAAGCTCAACCACTCGGTCGGCAACCCGACCTTCAATCCCATCTCGAAACCCGGCGTGCTTCGCGAGTACTACAAGGGAAACCCCGAGGGCAAGACCTTCGTCCAACTGATCCGCTCGGGGCTCGAGCCGATGCCGCCCGAGTACATGGACCGCGACGCGCGGGTTTCGCGCGTGGAGCAGCAGGGCCTCGCGGGCGCCTGGCTCTTCCCGACGGCGGGCGTCCTCTACGAGCAGCCCATGTGCAACGACATCGAGGCCCTGTGCACGATGACCCAGGGTTTCAATCGCTGGCTCGAAGACGACTGGGGCATCAACTACAAGGGCAAGCTCTTCAGCGCGCCCTACATCACGCTGGCCGACGTCGACTGGGCCTGCGGCGAACTCGAGTGGGCGCTCGAGCGTGACGCGCGCATCGTCGTGATGCGGCCGTCGCCCGTGAACACCCGCGACGGTTGGCTTCCGCACACCCACGAGCACTTCGACCCGTTCTGGTCGCGCGTCAACGAGGCGGGCATCACCGTGGTCGCCCACGTCGGCAGCACCGGGTACACGTCGAACGGCTACGGCGGCAACTCGGCCCTCGACTCGCTAGGCGGCGGGCGCAAGCCGAGCGTGGCGGGGCTGATCCCCGAGCGCGCCATCTACGACTTCCTGCTGACCTTTGCCTTCGACAAGATGTTCGAGCGCTTCCCCAACCTGCGCATCTGCTCGGTGGAGAACGGCTCGGGCTTCCTCGCCGACCTGTTCGTGAAGCTCGAGCACTCCAAACAGCGGATGCCCTGGTACTACGGCGAAGATCCCGCCGCGCTCTTCCGCAACCACGTCTGGATCAACCCCTTCTGGGAGGACAAGATCACGGACGTCGTCGAGCACATGGGCCCCGACCGGGTGATCTACGGCTCCGACTGGCCTCACATGGAGGGACTCGAACACCCGCGCGACATCCTCGCGGAGTCCGAGCTCGACGGCATCTCGCTCGTGGACCAGGAGAAGATCCTCTACGGCAACACGGCGGCGCTCAACGAACGGCGGCCGGCCTAGCATGCGGCTCGGCCTGCTCGCGGCGCTGGGAAAGGACTGGAAGGGGTCGCTCGAACGGGTCCGGATCGCCGAAGACCTGGGCTACGACCACGTCTCGACCGGCGAGGCCTGGGGTCCGTCCGCCCTGCCCCTGCTCACGCTGATCGCGGCGAACACCAGCCGCATCACGTTCGGCACCTCGATCCTGAACTGCTTCTCGCGATCGCCCGCCGTCTTCGCGCAGGAGTTCGCGATGCTCGACCAGATCTCGGGCGGGCGGGCCGTGTTCGGCCTGGGCTCGTCGGGCGCGAACGTGGTGGAGCACTTCCACGGCGTGCCCTTCGAGAAGCCGTTGCGTCGCATCCGCGAGAGCGTAGAGATCTTCGACCAGTTGATCTCCGGCGAGAAGCTCGACTACGAGGGCGAGCTCTTTCAGCTCCATCGCGGGTTCCAGCTGGAGTACGCACGACCGCGCACGAAGATCCCGGTCTGGATCGCGGCGATTTCGCCGAAGTCGATCCAGCAGACCGGCGAGATCGCGGACGGGGTGATCCCCATCCACTGGCCGAAGCAGAAGTTCGCGTCGCTTCGCGCCGACCTGGTGAGCGCGGCCGAAGCCGCGGGGCGAGCCGACCCCGCCTTCACGATCGCGCCCTTCACCACCGTGAACGTGCTCGACGGCCAGGACGACGAGGCGAAGTGGCGCGACGCCCGGCAGATCCTCTGGTTCTACATCAACCGGATGGGCGTGTTCTACTGGCAGATGCTAGAGCGCAACGGCTACGAGGCCGAGGTGGCGGCCTCGCGCAAGGCCTTCGCCGACCGCGACACGAAGGGCGCGTTCGCCGCGATCTCCGAACGCATGATCCGCGACCTGCAATGCATCGGTCCGATCGAAGAGGTGCGCGAGCAGCTGCGCGAGCGCGCCGCCCTGGGCGCGGACCTGCAGCTGCTCTACATGCCGCGCGGCGACGTCGCGGGCGTGGCGAAGCAGCTCGAAGCACTGATCTCCTAGGCGGGCTGCCGCTACTCGGAGGGCTGCTGGAGCGGATTCGGAATGCTCGTGCCGAACTGCTCGTTGAAGCCGTCGTAGATCCCCTGGATGACCGGAAGCATGCGCGGCTCCAGGCCTTCCATGACCCACGTAGGCGTCTGATACCGCTCTGCTTCGTCGGCCATCTGCTTCTCGTGCAGCGGCGGCAAGGGATACCGGTTGGGGTTGGCGACGCCCAGCCGCGTGCGCGTCCCCTTCTTGGTGACGTTCCAGACCATGAAGTCCTTCGCAAAGTCCACGGGGCCGGAGTAGGTCTCGCGGACGGCGTCGACGATCAGGGGAAGCGTGTCGGGATCGTTGCTGAAGTGGAAGGCCACCGCGTGCTTCGGTTGGGTGAGGGACATGATCTTGCCGAACATCTGGGCCGACGTATGGATGAGGGTGCTGGCGTTCAGCGCTTCCTGGGGGGTGAACCGGTACCAGTCGATGAACATCGGTGCCGTGAAGAAGCACTCGTGGATCGACAGGTCTGCGCCCTGCGTATGCTCGGTCCACCACTTGTTGGGAACGGTGTCGCTCGAGTACGCGAACTTCAGGCCCTTCCACTCGAGGATGAAGCTCACGGATTGCTCGAAGTGGATGGCCGGGATCGTTCGGATCACCACCCCGTTCTCCTCGTAGATCACGTTGTTGACCTTCGTCCAGTCGAACTCCGTCACGTGCAGCTCGAATGACCGCGTGTCGATCGTGCCGACCAGCGTGCCCTGCATCCATGCCCACATCTTGTCCATGTGGTCCATGGAGGCCTTCATGCCCCACTCGGGCGGGCTGCCGCCGCCACCGGGCCCCCAGACGTGAAGAGGCTCGGACCGGCCGTTCTGCGGCCCGTACAGGTGGAAGGCCGGCAGGTCTCCCATGTGGTCCATGTGGAGGTGGCCGACGAAGACCTTGTTGATGTAGTCGAGCGGGATCTGCAGCGACATCAGGCGCTCGGTCGATCCCGAGCCGATGTCGAACACGAACTTCTCGCCGTTGCCGAGCTCGACGAGAAAGCAGGGCGCGGCCTGGCTCAGGCGAGGAAGGGGCATTCCGCTTCCGCAGGCCGTCACGCGCATCTCGTCGGGCGCGAGCGCCTCGGTACCCGGGTAGTAGAAGCGGTCGTTGTCCCGGACGGCGCCCGTCCGCGGGAAGTTCGCAGCAGCGGGCGACGGTCGGCTCTCGGCCGCTTCCGCCGCGCGGCTCAGGGAGCCGCGGGCTCCGTCCAGCAGGCCCACACCGTAGGCCGCACCGATGACGGCGAGCCCGGTCAGCACGAGGGCCAGCCGGCGTCTGGAGGGAAGGGTCGATCCGAGGGCCATGGAGACGCTCCCATTCGAAGGTCGGCGTCAGTCTACGGACCCTGGCTTGCTCACGTGATCAAAAAGCGGCAAAGAACCCGAGAGAGAGCCCGGATCGGCCGTGGCCGGCCCTATGCGGCAGCACGGATGCGGTAGCGCATCGGCAGCTTCTTCAGCCCGACCACGAAGGCCGAGTGGATCTGCTCGGGGTCGCCGGCGAGCTCGGCCCACTCCATGCGCTGCGCGAGCTCATGGAAGAGCGCGCGCTGCGAGCGGCGCGCGAGGTTGGCACCGAGGCAGAAGTGCTCGCCGATCCCGAAGCCCAGGTGGCGGTTGGGGTTGCGGTCGATGCGGAACTCGAAGGGTGCCTCGAAGATCTCCTCGTCGCGGTTCGCCGAGGCGTAGAACATCACCAGCCAGTCGCCGGCCTTGAGCTTCTGCCCGCGCAGTTCGTAGTCGCGGGTCACCATCCGCTTCATGTGGTTGACCGGCGAGGTCCAGCGCACCACCTCCTCCACCGCGGAATCGACCAGCCCGCGGTCGCTCTTCATCTTCTCGAGCTGATCGGGGTTCTCGAGGAAGGCGCGCATGCCGCCCACCAGCGCGTTCTTGGTGGTGTCGTGCCCGGCGGTGAAGGTGATCAGGAAGTAGCCGAGGGTCTCCATCATGCCCATCGGCTCGCCGTCGGTCTCGGCGTTGGCCAGCAGGCTCGCGAGGTCGTCGCGCGGGTTCGCGCGGCGGTCCTGGATGATCTTGTCGAAGAGCTGGTAGAGCTCGAGACCGAGTTCGGCGATCGACTGCCGGCGATCCTCGCCCTCACGCTGCAGGTCGGGGTCTTCGCTGGCGAACAGCTGGTTGGTGAGGCGCAGGATGTCGGGCTCGGCCTCACGCGGCACGCCCAGCATGGTCGAGAGGATGCGCAACGGATGGGCCGCGGCCACGTCGTTGGCGAAGTCGCACTCGCCCTCGCCTGCTCCGGTGGGACCGGCCAGCCGGTCGACGATCTCGCGCGCGCTCGTCCGGATGGTCGCGTCCATCGCCTTGACCGCCCGCGGCGTGAAGACCGGGCTCGCCACGTTGCGCACGCTGCGGTGCTCGGGCGGATCCATCTCGATGATGACCCGCATGGCGCCGAACCCCTGGTTCTGCTGACGGATCGCCTCGTCCTCGGCCTCGCGGATCATGGCGATGCCGCTCGCCGACGAGAACACGTCCGGCTGCTTCGAGATCTCACAGATGTCGGCGTGCTTGGTGATCGCCCAGAACGGCGTGAAGTTCGGGGGCGTGCACCAGTGCACGGGCGACTCGGCGCGCAGGCGGGTCCAGAGATCGTGCGGAACGCCCTTCTCGGCGTAGGCCTGGTTGCTGACGAGATCGAGGCCGTCGGTGATCGACAAGAAAGTGGCTCCTGGGTGGGCCGGCCGCAGAGGCCGGGCGATCGGGCGCGTCGGGTATCCTAATCGACTTTATGGAAAATGGTTCAAGAAAATATGATAGCTTCGCGGCATGGTCGAGTCGTCGAGCCAGCGGTCGGTCGGCCGCGGACGCCCCCCGCGGGTAACGGAGGAGCGGCTGCGGCAATCGATCCTGGAGATCGAGGGCGAGGTGCCGACCATGGCGAGCCTCGCCCGACAGCTCGGCGTGAGTCAGGCCACGCTCTACAGCCACGTCCGCGGTCAGGATGCGCTGCGGCGCCTGGCGGCGGACGTGATCTTCGACGCCTGGGAGCTGCCGGCGGCGCCGCCCGGCATCCACTGGTCGCACTGGCTGCTCGACTTCGCCCGCGACGCCCGCCGCATGATCGAGCGCTACCCCGCCGTCCGCGTCGTGCGCCCCCTGGCCGGGGGGCCCCTGCGCTACATCGAGCGCGTCCTCGAACAACTCGGGGCACTCGGCATGGGCAGCAGCGAGTCGCTCTACGCGTTCCTCCAGATCGCGCTGCTGATCCTGGGCGTGGGCGCGCAGATCGAGGCGACGCGCATGGAACAGGCGCAGGCCGGCCTCGACGAGTGGGGGCTGTTTCGCGACGCCCTGGCCAACCACCCGGGCGAGCTGCCGGTGCTCGGCGGGCTCGAGCGCGGCGGGCTTCCCAGCCTGAACACGGCGTTCGACGAGCTGGTCTGGTTCACGCTGGCCGGCGTCGCGCGCCGCCGCGGCGAGGTGCTACCCAGCCAGCCGCCCGCAGCCTGATCCCACCCGCCCACCGAGACCCCAACCGAAGGAGCCCCCCGATGGCCGCCTCCTCCCCTCCCCTCTCGACCGACCTCTCGGGCCAGGTGGCGCTCGTGACCGGCGCCACGTCCGGCCTCGGCCGCCGCTTTGCGAACGTGCTCGCACAGTGCGGCGCGCAGGTGGCCCTCGCCGGGCGACGGGTCGAGCGGCTCGATCAGGTGGCCACCGAGATCCGCGAGGCGGGCGGCCAGGCCCTGCCCATCCCCCTCGACATGACCGACGCCGAAGCCGTGCAGGCCGCGCCCGCCGCCGCCGAAGAGGGCCTCGGCGCGCCCGTCTCGATCCTCGTGAACAACGCGGGCATCCCCGATGCGCAGCGCGCGCACAAGATGTCGCTCGAGCTGATCGACGCGGTCATCGACACGAACCTGCGCGGCCCCTACGTGCTGGCCTGCGAGGTGGCGCGCCGCCTGATCGAAGCGAAGCGCCCCGGCCGCATCGTCAACATCAGCAGCGTCGGCGCCTACCACTACGCCGGCGGGGGCGCCGCGCTCTACTCGATCACCAAGGCCGGCATCTCGCGCATGACCCAGGTGCTCGCGGTGGAGTGGGCGCGGTTCCACATCAACGTGAACGGCATCGCCCCAGGCGCCTTCCACTCGGAGATGATGGACGGGATGATCGAGCGGGTAGGCGAGATGGCGCCCCACTTTCCCCGCAAACGCATGGGCCAGCCCGAGCAGCTCGACGGCACGCTGCTGTACCTGGTCTCGCCGTCTTCGGAGTGCGTCACCGGCACGGTCGTGGTCGTCGACGACGGGCAGGGTGGGCGGTGAAGTCCTCGATCCCATTGGGCATTGCCGTATTGAACATTGTATACAAGTAAACCCATCTGTACATTGAACTGAATCCGGGCTACCGTGCCTGCTCCCCGCGAGAGCGAGCAGGAGGTTTCGGTTGCCCCCCCACGAGGACGTCGCCCAGCGCTTCCGCCAGTTCCTCGACGCGGTCGGGCTCTCGCGGACCGAGTTCGCGAAGGCCGTCGATGGCGCGATCGAAGCGCGCAGCCTCTTCTCGGTCCTGAACGGGCACCGCCGGCCCAGCCGCGCCCTGGCGGTGTTGATCGAGCGCAGCTGGGGGTTCCGCGCCGAATTCCTGCTCGAAGGCCAGGGAGAGGCGTGGACGAAGCCCGCCTACGAGGCCCCCAGCATCGGCGGGGCTGCCCTCGCTCCCGGCGAAGCGGCCGTCGTCGACTTCATGCGCACGTCGGCGGACAACGCGCGCGCGATGGAGCTTCAGCTCGAGCAGGCCTGGGCCTGGTGGCGGGGGGTCCAGCAACTGGGCCGGTCCACCGCCCCGCTGGAGGCCTGTGAGACGGACGCCTCCGAGGCGGACCTGCAGCGCTACCCGCTGCTGCTCCGGCTCGTCGTCGAGCAGCTTCGCCTCCTGTCGGAACGCCAGGAAGAGGTCCTGCGGCTCCAGCACCGAGACCGTGCCAGCCAGATGCTCGAGGACCTGCTGCTTCGCTTCGGGCGCGAGATTCCGAGCGGCCTGCTGAACGACGCCGAGCGCGCACGACTCGAGGCGGTGATCGAGCCGACGCTCTCTCGGGTGCGCGAGCAGCGGGCGGGTCTGCTCGAGTCGCTCGACCGTACGCGCACCAGCCTCGCAGCACTCCACGAGATGGGCGATCTGCAAGAGCGGGTCGCCGCAGGCCACGGGCCCTCCCTGCACTCGCGGCATCGCGATCTGCTGGCGCAGCTCGCCGAGCAGGGGCCCTCCGAGCTGCGCGACGAAGCAGCCCGCCTGGCGGCCGACCTCGAGCGCGAGCGGGACCCGACCCGCGCGCTCGCAACGCGTCTCCTGCGCGTGATCGACGCACTGCACGACGAACTGCGCGAATCGAACCCGATCGTCACCGACGCCACGAGCGTCGAAGCGCTCCAGGCGAGATACGAAGGGCTCCTCGAGCCCCTCGCCGGATGAGGACGGATCCCCCGCCCTCGCAACCCACCGAGAGGAAGAACGACATGGCCGAAGAAGCCAAGAAGACGGAGACCGCAGAGACCGCAGCCGCCGCCGCGCCCAAGATCAACTGGGACGACTCCCAGATGCAGAGCACCTACGCGAACGTCTGCAACGCCGTGGGCACCCGCGAGGAGATGGTGATCTTCTTCGGGATCAGCAACCCGCCCCAGACCGAGGGCGTCGACCTCTCGGTGCGGCTTTCGAACCGGGTGATCCTCTCGCCGCACGCCGCGAAGAGGCTGGCGACCTTGCTGAACAACGTCGTCGATCAGTACGAGCAGCGCTGGGGCGCACTCGGACCGCAGGCGGCGGGCGGCAAGTAGCCCGCCTCGGCGGTCCGTCCGACCCCTGCGCGCGATGGATCGCACCGAACGAGACCTGCGACCGGTTCCGACCGGGACGGACGACGCGTCCGCCCCGGTCGGCGCCGTCGCGCGCGACGTGCTGCTCGACTCGCTCGCCGGCCCTGACCGCGTCGACCCGGACGCGATGGACCTCGCCGCCATGCAGGCCGAGGTCGTCGCCCTGCTCCACCGCGCGCTCGCCGCGGGCACGGCGCCCGGCTTGCGGCACCCCGAGGCCCACCGCTAGCCTCGCCTCGCTCATGGGCAAAGGCCGCTCGATCGCGCTGTGGCTGGCGCTGCTCGCGCTTTCCGCCCTCCTCGGAGGGGCGGCGGGCCAGGCGCATCGCGACGCTCTGGTTGCCGCTGCACCGGCGATCTGCGAGCCCGTCGCCGTCATGGACGGCTCGCCCGGCTGTGCCAGCTGCTTGGCGTCCGCCGGGTCGAAGCTGGCGGCAGCGGCGCCCGGCATCGATGTCGAGTCGCGGCAGGCGCGCCGCGCACCGGCCCCCCCGGCGCAACCGATGACGGCACCCATCTCGCTGCTCACGCGTGCCGCCCCGCGGGCCCCGCCGGTCTAGTCGCTCCCTCCCTTCCTCTCGTCCTACACGAGACGGCGTCGCGGCGTTCGCTGCCGTGGCGCATCTGGCGCACCGCTGTGCTCGGGCGCACCTGGAGAGCGACCATGACCCGCTGGTTCCATCTATTCGTGCTGCTCGCGGCCCTCGCGAGCCAGCCTGCCTTCTCTCAAGACTCCGGCGCCCAGGCGCCTACCGATGGTTCGACGCAAGGCGAGCCCGCCGCGTCGAGCGACACCCCGACACCCGACGACGGCGAACCCGCCGCGACGCGCGGCCTCGACACCATGGTCGTCACGGCGCCCGGCCGCGATGCCACGCGCTTCAATGTGATCCAGGGCACGAACGTGCTCGAGGGTGAGGAGCTGTTGCGCGAGACGTCGGCGACGCTGGGCGAGACGCTCGAGCGCCAGCCTGGCATCACGTCGACCGGCTTCGTGCCGGGCTCGGCGCGGCCCGTGATTCGCGGCCTCGACGGGCCGCGCATCCGCGTGCTGAACAACGGCGTCGGCACGCTCGACGCCTCGGTCACCAGCCCCGACCACCAGACTGCCGTCGAGCCCTTGCTGATGGACCGGGTCGAGGTGATCCGCGGCGCCGGCACCCTGCGGTTCGGAAGCTCGGGCGTGGGCGGCGTGGTGAACGTGCTCGACGGGCGCATCCCGACCGAGGTCCCCGAGAACATCTACGACGCGACGGTTCGCGGGTCCTATGGCACGAACGCCCGCGACCGCGCGGGCGCAGCAGCCGTCGACGTGGGCGTCGGCCAGTTCGTCATCCACGGCGAGGGCTTCGTGCGCCGGACCAACGACTTCCGGGTTCCCGGCAACGCGCGCTCGGACGACCTGATCGCGCTGGAAGGCCCCGAGCCGAACGAGCCGGGCGGCTACCTCATCAATACCGACATCGACGACCACCAGGGCGGCGCCCTGGGCGGCTCCTGGGTCTTCGACAAGGGCTACCTGGGTGCGTCATGGGCCACCAAGGAGTCGAACTACGGCCTCTCGGGACTGATCGAGGAAGAGCACGGCGAGGAAGGGCACGGCGAAGAAGAGGAGGAAGTCGACGGCCCGCGCATCGACATGGAGCAGGACCGCTACGACTTCGCCGGCGAGCTGAACCACCCTCTCGGTCCCTTCGACCAGGCCTCGTTCCGCGCGGTCTACGGCGACTACGAGCACAGCGAACTCGAGGGCGACGAGGTCGCCACCAAGTTCACGAACGAGGCGTGGGAGGGCCGCTTCGAGCTGCGTCAGGCGCCCATCGGCGACCTCGACGGGACGGTCGGCGTCCAGTTCGTGAGCCGCGACTTCGCGGCGCTCGGTGCCGAAGCCTTCGTGCCGCAGAGCGACACCTTCCAGTTCGGGATCTTCGCCATCGAGCAGCTCGCCCTCGGCCCGTTCTCGCTGGAGGGCGGCTTCCGCTACGAGCACACCAACGTGCAGTCGGACGAGGTGCGTAAGGACCTCACGTTCAACGCGTTCAGCTTCTCGCTCGGCGGCTCGTGGTCTCCCGACGAGGACTGGCTGTTCGGCGTACAGCTCACTCGGACCGAGCGCGCCCCGATCGCCGAAGAGCTCTTCTCGAACGGCCCGCACCTGGCGACCTTCGGCTTCGAAGTCGGCGACGCGAGCCTCGACAAGGAGATCGGCTGGGGCCTCGAGGCCACGGCGCGCAAACGCCTGGGGCCGGTCACCGGTTCGCTGAGCCTCTTCTACAACCCCTTCGAGGACTACATCTTCCAGTCGCTCACCGGCGAAGAGGAGGACGGTCTGCCCGTGCGGATGTACGTGCAGAACGACGCCGTGCTCTGGGGCGGCGAACTCGAGCTCGAGTGGCTGGCCTGGCAGAACGAGCACGTGGCCGTCGCATTCGACGCAGGGCTCGACTATGTGCGCGGCCGCGTGGACGGGGGGCCCGACCTGCCCCGCATCCCGCCCTTCCGCGCCCGGATCGGCGCCGAGGCGCGCAGCCGCTACGTGGATGGGCGCATCGAGGTCTGGCGGGTGGACGAGCAGAACCGCACCGGCCCCTTCGAGCTGCCCACCGAGGCCTACACGTTCCTGAACGCCAGCGTGGCGATCCGGCCCATGCCGGACCGCGCCAAGGACTTCTCGGTCGTGGTCGAGGGCCGCAACCTCACGGACGAGAAGGCGCGAAACCACGTATCCTTCACCAAGGACATCCTTCCGCTCGCGGGGATCGACGTGCGCGTACTCGCGCGCCTCGACTTCTAGGGGCCGGCCGGGAGCGTCCGCGAGAGGGGTTCGTTTCGCGCTCCCGCGGTCTATTCCAAATCGCTCTGATCGGGGCGTTCGCCGCGGCTTCGGCCGTGGCGAACGCCCAGGTCGTCGACCAGGCGCTCGGCGAACAGCGCGCCGCCAACCGGGAGGCGGCCGCCTCCCAGCAGCGCATCGATGCCCTCGACGACGAGGCGCGCGCGCTCCTGCTGGACTACCGCGCGGTCGAGCGCGAGGCCGAAGCGCTCGCCGCCTACAATGCCGAACTCGAGGCCTTGCTCACCGCGCAGGACGCGGAGAGCGAGCGCCTCGAACGCGAGATCGTGCAGGCCGGCCGCCTCGAGCGCGAGGTCCTGCCGCTCCTGCGCCGCATGGTCGACACGCTCGCCGTCTTCGTCGAGGCCGACACGCCGTTTCTGCTGAGCGAGCGGCGGGGCCGCGTCGAGACCCTGCGCAGCCTGCTCGACCGGTCGGACGTGGCCGTGGGCGAGAAGCTCCGGAGGGTGCTCGAGGCCTACGAGATCGAGCTCCACTATGGGCACTCTCTCGAGGCCTACGCGGGCGACCTCGCGATCGACGGTGAGAACCGCACCGTCGACTTCCTGCGCGTGGGCCGACTCGGCCTCTACTACCGGTCGCTCGATGGCGAGAGTGCGGGTGCCTGGGACGGAGACGGGTTCGCGCCCGTCGATCGCAGCACGGCCGCCCAGATTCGCGACGGCCTGCGCGTCGCCCGGCGTCAGGCTGCGCCGGGGCTCTTGCGCCTGCCGGTACGCGCGGCAGAGGAACGGCCGTGAGGCGCGCCGCCCTTCTCGCTGCGCTGTTCTGTCTCGCGGGCGTCGCCGAGCCCGCGCGCGCTCAGGCCGACCTGGATGCGCTGCTGCGCGAGGTGCGCGAGGGGCGCACTGCCGATCGCGCCCTGGCCCAGGAGCGCGAGGCGCGCTTCATCGAGCGCCGCGACGAGCGCGCGCGCCTGCTGCGCGAGGCGCGCGCCACGCGCGACCGCGAGGCCCAGCGGTCCGAATCGCTGCGCCTGCGCTTCGAGCAGCGCGAGCGCGAGCTGAATGCGCTGGGCGAGAAGCTCGACGACCAGCTCGGGCACCTGGGCGAGCTGGTGAGTACGGCCCGGCAGGTCGCCGGCGAAACACGTGCCGAGCTCGAGGTGTCGCTGATCTCGGCCGAGTTCCCCGAACGCGCCGACGAGCTCTCCGCGCTCGCCGACGGCAGCGCGTTTCCAGACCTCGAACGCCTCACCGCGCTCTGGTGGGCGATGCAGCACGAGATGACCGAGACGGGCCGCAGCTCACGATTCGATGCCGAGGTCGCGCTGCCTTCGGGCCATCACGAGAACCGCAGCGTGACCCGTATCGGCCCCTTTACGGCGCTCTCGGACGGTCGCTTTCTCCACTTCGATGGCGGGCGACTGCTCGAGTTGGCGCGACAGCCCGCGCGACCGATGCGTGCCGACGCGCGCGAGTATGAATCGACGCGTGAAGGTCTCGCGGGTGCGGTGATCGATCCATCGCGCGGCGCGCTGCTCGCGCTGCTGGTCGATGCGCCGACCTTTCGCGAGCGCGTCGGCCAGGGCGGCCCGATCGGTCTGATCATCGGTGTCGTCGGGCTCGTGGGGCTCATCCTCGCGGTGCTGCGCGCCTTCTATCTGTCCGGTGCCGCGCGCGGCATCCGGCGGCAGCTGCAGGCCGACACGCCTTCGGACGGCAACGCGCTGGGCCGCATCCTCGCATGCGCGAACGTGCACTCGGGTGCGAGCGCCGAGGCGCTCGAGCTCCACCTCGAAGAGGCCATCGCCCGCGAGGCGCCACCGCTCGAGCGCGGCCTCTCGACGCTGCGCGTGCTCACCATCGTGGCGCCGCTGCTCGGCCTGCTCGGCACCGTGACCGGCATGATCGAGACGTTCCAGATGATCACGCTGTTCGGCGCGGGCGACCCCAAGATCATGGCCGGCGGCATCTCCGAGGCGCTGGTCACGACGATGCTCGGGCTCGGCGTGGCGATCCCGCTCACGCTGGTGCACGGCTGGCTGCGCGACCGCAGCCACGGACTGGTCGAGGTGCTGGAGGAGCAGAGCGCCGGCCTGGTCGCCCGGCGAGCAGAGGCCGGCGAGGGCGCGCGAAGTGGCTGAGTGGCTCGAGCCGCTCCTCGACCTCGAGCACCTGTTCGCGCGGGGCGGCCCCGTCCTCTACGGCGTGGCGCTCTCGCTACTCGCCATGTGGCTGCTGATCGTCGAGCGCTGGCTCTACCTGCGCATCGAGCAGCCGCGCGCGGTCGAGCGCGCCGTGTCGGAGTGGGAAGGCCGCGCCGACCACACCTCACGCCGCGCCGGCTGGATTCGCTCGGCGTTGCTGTCCGAGGTACGGCTCGGGCTCGAGCGCCGGCTGGGCGTGCTTCGCGCGCTGGTCGGCCTCTGCACCCTGCTGGGCCTGCTCGGCACCGTGACCGGCATGATCCAGCTCTTCGACGCGGTGGCGATCACCGGAGGCGGCGAGCCGCGCGCCCTCGCCGACGGCGTGGCGCGGGCGACGCTGCCCGCCCTCGCGGGCCTGGTCGCGGCGCTCTCGGGCGCCTGGCCTTCGGCCTGGCTCGCAGGCCGAGCCCGGGGCGAAGTCGCCCGACTCGCGGCGCGGCTCGAGTGGGAGGGCGCATGAGGCGTCGCCGCGCGCGCACCCGCGACACCGAGGACTCGGCCATCGACCTCACGCCGATGCTCGACGTGGTGTTCATCCTGCTGATCTTCTTTCTCGTGACGTCGACCTTCGTGAAGGAGACCGGGATCGACGTGCGTCGCGCGAGCGCGATCACCGCCGAGCCCAAGGAGCGCGCGAGCATCCTGATCGGGATCAGCGAAGACGGCGAGGTCTGGGTCGACCGACGGCGGGTCGATCCGCGTGCGGTGCGTGCCCACATCGAGCGCCTGCTCGCGGAGAATCCGAAGGGCTCGGTGGTGATCCAGGCCGACGAACGGTCGGAGAACGGCCTGCTCGTGCAGGTGCTCGACCACGCGCGGCTGGCGGGGGCACTGGACGTCGCGATTGCCGCACGGGTCGCAGGGCCCTGATGGCGGCGCCGACGGCGATCGGCCTGCGCTGGGCCGGTGCCGCATCGGGCGCGGCGGTTGCGACGCTCGCGTTGCTGCTCACCGTGCAGGCGCTGATCGCACCCCACGAGCACGGGGCCGACGCGCACCGCGAGGTGCTGCGCGTCGAACTCTTGCGGGTTCCGCCCGAGACCGAGCTTCGCACCCGGCGCCGCCAGCTGCCGAAGCCACCGCCCCCCACCCCGGCAGCACGCACCCCTGCCGCGCCCCGTGCGGCGACGCTGAAGCTCGCCACACCGGCCGTCGACCCTCGGCTCGCGGGGGTCGAGGTCGACTCCCTCCCAACCTCGAGCCTCGAGATCGGCACGGGGCCTGGTGGCCTGCTCGGAGATCTCGACGTCGTCCCCCTGGTGCGTGTCCCGCCGGAGTACCCCCCGCGCGCGGCCCAGCGCGGCATCGGAGGCTGGGTGCTGCTCTCGTTCACCGTCACCGCCAGTGGCGCCGTGACCGACGTGTCCGTCGTGGACGCTGAACCCGAAGGGCTTTTCGAACGCGCGGCCGTGCGTGCGGCCAAGCGCTTCAAGTACAGGCCGCGTATGCGCGATGGGGCCCCGGTCGATCGCCCCGGGGTCGAACTGTTGCTTCGTTTCGAGCCGAACGCGTCGTGAGGATCGGGCGCTTGCGACGACTCGGCCTGCCGCCTGGGGGGCTCACGCTGCTGGTGATCGTGCTCTTCGCGTCCGGCGCAGTCGGCGAGCCCCGTCCGGCCCCTGCGGGCCGCGTCTCGCCCACGCTGGGTCGTGCCGCCTACGAGGCCCTCGAGCGCGCGCAAGAGCTCGTCGCCGACGGCCGTGCGGCCGACGCTGCGGCCCTGCTGCAGGAGCGAGTCGAGAAAGGCAGTCGCTACGAACGGGCCGTGACCCTGCAGTCGCTCGGGATCGCGCTCGTCGCAGCCGAGCGCCCCGAACCCGCACTGGCCGCCTTCGAGTCGGCGCTCGAAACCGGGGCGTTGCCAGAACAGGCCGCCGGCGAGACCCGCCTTCAGATCGGCCAGCTGCAGCTGCGCACCGGCCGCATCGAAGACGGGATCGCCACGCTCGAGACGTGGCTCGCGGGCACCGAGGACCCGCCCGCGTCGGCCCACGTGCTGGTCGGCAACGCCTACGCCCAGGCCGGGCGCTACTCAGAGGCGGTAGGCCACGTCGAGCGCGGAATCGAAGCGAGCGGCGACCCGCCCGATTCCTGGCTGCGGCTCGCTGCGGAGCTTCACCTGGCGCTCGGCAACGCCGCCGCGGCGCTTCCGTACCTGGAGCGCGTGGTACGCACGTCCGGTCGGAAGACCGACTGGAACCGCCTGGTGGCCACGCACCGGGCCCTCGGCGACGTCGACCGCGCGCTCGCGACCGCGCAGCTCGCCGCCGAGCTCGGGCTCCGCAGCGACCAGTCCGAGCAGCTCGAACTCGTCGAGCTGCTGCTGGCGAGCGGGCGCCCGCTGGCTGCAGCCACCGCCCTGGAGCGTGGCCTGGCCGACGGCACGATCGCGCCGACTGCCGACCTGCGAGTTCGCGTCGGCCGGGCGCTTCGACTGGCACGAGAGTCGGAGCGAGCCGTGGAGGTCTTGGGGGCGACGGCGCGCGAAACGGGCACCCCCGACGTCTGGCTCGAAGTCGCGCAGCTGTACATCGAGGCCGAGCGTTTTGCCGAAGCAGAAACCGCCTTGCGCCGTGCGATCGTCTCGACGGACGACGCACTCCGCGCGAGGGCATCGCTGCATCTCGGCATCGTGCAGCTCGAACTCGGGCAACTCGACGAGGCGGCCTCGGCGCTCGAGACCGCCGCGCGCCACGACGACACGCGTCGCTCGGCGCGCGGCTGGCAGGCCGCGCTCGACGCCCGGCGGGCCGCAACGACGCGGTAGCTTCGGGAGACCGACGTTGCGATGCGGACCCCGGCCCGGCCGCTACTTGGGCTCCAACGAGAGCGCCAGTGCGCGGCTGAGGGTGATGCTCACCTGCTCACCCACCTTCACCGCGTCGATGTCGAGCCCGTCCTGGACCTTGAGGATGCGCTGGCCGCCTGCAGGCACGTCGAGGGTCACGGTGCGCGCCTCGGCATCCACCGCGGCGACGACGGCGCGAAGCTGCATTGCCTCTGCCGCTACTGCAGCCGGGGTGTCCCCCGGCGCCGCGCCAACGACGGCTGCGACCTCGGTGACTCCGGGCTCGGCATCGGTCACAGGCGTGATCGCCACGGCGACCGACTCGGTGTATCGCGCGAGCACCGTATCGCCCACCTTGATCTGGTCGAAGTTGGGAGCATCCTGGGGCACCCAGAGAAAGACCTCCTGCCCGGCCTGGCCTTCGATCACCACGAGCCGCGATTCAGGGTTGATGGCGGCAACCTTGCCCGTCGCCTCGACCGAGTCCGACACCATCACCTCGGCGTTCATACCGGCATGGCTGTCGGCTTGTGCGAGGGCGGGGGTCCACAGCGCAACGGCCAGGGCCAGCACGATGATGCGGGAGCGAAACGAGCGAGTCATGGGGTCTCCTCAATGCGTTGGGCGCACCGACCCTACGCGACCGGTGGCAGACTCATCGGCCGACCGGCGTCGGTCCGTCATCCTCGGGGCATTGATCCTATGCGATCTCCGAGGCAGTTTCGATCGTCCTTCGTCCATGACGACCCACCGCGCGACCAAGTCCGGATCGCCCACACCGCGACGGGCCCTGGCAACGGACCCTGGCGACCGGCCGGCGCTCACCCGCCGCCACGGTCTGCTTCGAGCGCGGCCCAGCGCGCGTAGGCGGCTTCGATCTCTGCCGTCAGCTCCTGCATGCGGGCCTGCGCGCGCGCCTGCTCGGCGCCGTCGCCCTTGTAGAAGGCCGGATCGCTCACCCGGGACACCCAGTCTGCGTGTTCCTGCTCCAGCGCTTCGATCCGGGCGGGTAGCTGCTCCAGCTCTCGGGCCTCCTTGAAGCTCAGCTTCTTCGGTCGAGACTGCGCCCTGCGCGGCTTCGCCGTGTTCGAGGTGGCACGTGCGGCGTCCTCGACCGCGGCCTTTGCCTGCTTGGCAGCGTGCTGCATCCAGTCCGAATACCCGCCCACGTACTCCTGCACGCGGCCCTCGCCCTCGAAGACCAGTGTCGAGGTGACCACGTTGTCGAGGAACGCGCGATCGTGCGACACCAGCAGTAGCGTGCCGCGGTAGTTCGTGAGCAGCTCTTCCAGCAGCTCCAACGTCTCGATGTCCAGGTCGTTGGTCGGCTCGTCGAGGACCAGCAGGTTGGCGGGCTGGGCGAAAAGGCGCGCCAGCAGGAGTCGATTGTGCTCGCCGCCCGAAAGTGCGCACATGGGCGTACGCGCCCGATCGGGACTGAACAGGAAGTCCTGCAGGTAGCCGATCACGTGGCGCCGCTCGCCCTGGATCTCGACGAAATCACCCTCGCCGGCGACGTTCTCGATCACGGTCTTGTCGAAGTCGAGTGCGCCGCGCAGCTGGTCGTAGTACGCCACGTCGAGCTTCGTGCCCAGGCGCACGCTGCCTTGGGTCGGCGCGACCTCGCCGAGCAGGATCCGCAGCAGCGTCGTCTTGCCCACCCCGTTCGGGCCCACCAGGCCGATGCGATCGCCGCGCATGATGCGCAGCGACAGGTCGCGCACGATCGGCGGCTCTCCCTCGGCCCACGCGTAGGAGACCCCCGCGGCCTCGGCGACGAGCTTGCCCGAGGCCCTCTGGTCGTCGAGCGAGAGACGCACCTTGCCTTCGACCTCGCGCCGCGCCGCGCGCTCTCTGCGCAGCTTCATGAGCGCGCGCACCCGCCCCTCGTTGCGCGTGCGCCGCGCACGGATCCCCTGGCGGATCCAGACTTCTTCTTGCGCGAGCTTCTTGTCGAACTGCGCCGCGTGCCGGGCTTCTTCCTCCAGTGCGGCGGCCTTCCGCTCGAGAAACGTCGGGTAGTCGCAGGACCAGGAGGTGAGTTCGCCGCGGTCGAGTTCGACGATGCGCGTGGCCAGCCGCGTCAAGAGTGCACGGTCGTGCGTCACGAACAGCACGCCCCCGCGGAACTCCTGGAGCTGGTCTTCGAGCCACTGGATCACCTCGATGTCCAGGTGGTTCGTCGGCTCATCGAGCAGCAGCAGTTCGGGGTCGGCGACGAGTGCTTGCGCCAGTGCCACGCGCCGGCGCCAGCCGCCCGAGAGCGACCCGATCCGGGCGTCCGGCGGAAGCTCGAGCCGCGCCAGGATCTGATCCACACGCTGCCCCAGACTCCAGCCGTCGCAGGCATCGATCTCGTGCTGCAGCGTCTCCATGCGCCGCAGCTGCGCCGGGTCGTCCCCGACCGCGTGCGATACGTGCTGGTATTCCGCGAGCAGCCGGCCGGTATCGGCCAGGCCTGCGGCGACCACGTCGTACACCTCGGCGTCCTTCTCGAACGGAAGCTCCTGGGCGAGCCGCGCGACCTCGAGGCCCGGCTTGCGCCAGACCTCGCCGGCGTCGGGCACCAGACCGCCTGCGACGATGTCGAGCAGCGTGCTCTTGCCCGCCCCGTTGCGCCCGATCAGGCAGACGCGCTCGCCGGCGTCGACCTGCAGCCGCGCGCCAGCGAGCAGCGGATGCCGCCCGAAGGAGATCGAGATGCCGTCGAGACTGACCAGGGGCATGGGGTGCGGAGCATAGGCACTCGCGCCGCGAGCAGAGTGGGCCTGGGGCCTTGTTGCCGCCTGGGGGCTCGTCTAGGTTGCGAAGCCGTGGGACGCGTCCTGCTCCGCGCGCGCTCTTCCCCCTTCGAGATCCCGCGCTCTCCCAAGGCTGGGAGCTTCGGGGCAGTCCTCAACCTGGTCGCGGCGGCGGCCCTCACCGCAGGCTGTGCGACACCGCAGTTGCCCGACGCAACCCCGCACGTCACTGAGCGGGCGCGACTGCAGCGCGAGTCGTTGGCGTTCGTGTTTCGTGCCGGAGCGCCCTTGCCGCCGCCACCCGATCGGGCGGAGCTCGACGCACTCGCCCGAAAGGTCGCAGGCGCCGACCCGGAAGAGTCGACGCTCCTTCTCGAGTTGTTCGGCGACCAACCAGACCTGCTCGTCTATGCGACGCGGGACTCCGACGGCGACGGCATCCACGACTTTCGCGTGAGCGACTACTACGGGAAGTTCCTCGAAGGCGACGTCGACCTGGATGGCGACGGGGTTCGAAACGTCGTAGACGACGCGCCCTACGACCCGGCCCGCGGCGGCCAGGATACCGACGACGATGGCCTCCCCGACCCGGGGACGTTCCTCGACGAGAACGAGAACGGCGTGCCGGACGACCTCGACTGGGGGCTCGACGAGGACCGATCTGCTGCGGCGGAGATCCAGCGTTCGCTGTTCGTCGATCGCAGGCTCCTCCTGGTGGACCGCTCGGCCCGGTTCGACGACCGGCTCGCGCGTAGTGTCTACGACGTGGTCACACGCGTCCTGGACGCCGTGCCCGGCCCCCTGCCTGCCGCGCTGCGGGTGGTGGCAGCCGAAGAGGAGTGTCTGCTCTACCCCGAAGAAGACACCGAGACCCATGCGATGGCCATCTCGCATACCCAGACGCTCGTCGTCTACCGCAGCGGCATCGACCTGTCGGGGATCGCACAGCTAGGGCTCCTGCTCCACGAGCTTGCCCACCACCACCAGTTCGCGCTCGACTTCGGAGATCTCGCGGAAGAGAACCGCCGCGTCTACTTCCCCGCACCGAACTTCCTGGCACGCATGGTGCCCTTCGGCTGGACCGCCGACCCTCTGCCGCCCGAGCAGCGCGGCGACGTGCCCGGACTCTTCGCACCGCACTACGTGATGACCGAGCCCGCCTATGCGTGGCGCGGCGAGGCCCCCGAGGCCTGGGCGGCATGGCTGGAGTCGATCTACGGCGAGGTCGGCGATGGCTACCTCCGCGATCCCCGGGTGACCGAGCTGGCCATCGTAGGAGCCTACTCGCTGCTCAACCCCTTCGAATGGCACAGCGACAGCGTGCTCGCCTACCTCTTCGTCGAGATCGAGAACTGGATCGCGCACAACCCCGACTCGGTGCGGGCGGTTCCCCAGGACCTGCGCCGGGCCGCTCGCGAGGCCTGGCCCTCCTTCCGGTACACGAACCTGGCCCCCGAGGTCCGCGAGCACTTCCGGCGCGTGCTCCCACTTCGCGACGAAGACCTTGCCTACTTCGCGCGACGATACGTCGCGCCGGTCGCGCGCGAGCCCTGAATGGGCGGAGCGAGGCCCACACGCCTCAGGCGAACGGGTCCTTGTAGGGCGCTCGCGCGGGCCGCAGGTGCCCGAGGCCGAAGTTCTCGGGGAACTTCGTGGTGGTCGCCCAGAGGTGGTCCCCGAACTGGAAGGGCTCGAAGGGCTCGACGCCGTCGAGGGGCAGGGGCGCGATCACCGTGTTGGGACGCGGCTCGAAGAAGAAGGGAATCGAGAAGCGCTCGCCCCCTCGCGAGAGAACGCGATGCGGCGTCGCACGCACACGGCCCCCCGTCCAGCGCGCCAGCAGCCCGCCGAAGTTGACGACGAAGCCCGCTTCGGACGGCGGCACGTCGAGCCAGCGCCCATCCCGCGCCCGAGCCTGAAGCCCAGCGGCGTCGCACTGCGCGAGGATCGTGACGAGCCCCGAGTCGACGTGGTTCGCGCACACGAGTTCGGCGCGCTCGCCCTCCCAGTCGAGGAGGAACCTCTCCAGTTCGGGGTCTCGCGAGGGGCCGAGGTCACGCGCCGGGTAGCGAAGCAACCGCAGGGTCGAGATGCCGTCGCGAAACGCGTCGCGGAAGATCTGCTCGGGAATGCCGATGCCGCGAGACAACGACGCCAACAGCGCGTGGCCGAGCCGCTCCATCGCGTCGTAGTAGGCCGCCGCTGCGCGGCGCCAGCCCGGTAGCGTGGCCTCGCTCGGAAAGACGGACGGCTCGTAGAGCAGGTCGTCCGAGCCGTCTTCGGGAAGCGCGCGCAGGACGTCCGGGCCGATCTCGAAACCCTCGCGGCTGCGCGCCTCCCCCGACTCGAGCGGAAACCAGCCCCGGTAGAGGTTCGGGTTGTCCGGCGCGAAGTTCTTCTTCCACAGGGCACGCTGGTCGGGATCGGGGATGCGAAACAAGCGCAGCAGCGACTGGTGGGCCTGCGGACCCGCGGCGCCGAATTCATCGGGAAAGCCCACGATCGTCATGAAGCCCACCTCGCAGGCGGCCTCGGTGATGTTGCGATCGGTCTCGACTCGAGCGCCTGCGTCCTGGCCGAAGAGCGCGCCGACATCGACTTCCGGAATCATCTGCGCTTCGGACCTCTCGAAGTTGGCCTTCGCTTCGGGCGCCCCGCGGGCCGTTCGCCGCGCCGGCGAGATTCTCCATCCCGATGGGAACCCAGAAATACTAGGATACTGGTTGTGGTCCCTCCCACGAACCGCGCGCTGGCCGGCGACCGGACCGCCGTGACCTACTGCCGCCTGTGCCCGGCGCACTGCGGCATCGAGGTCGAGGTCGCGGGCGGCGCCGTGACCCGTGTAGTCGGCGACCGGGCGCACCCGCTCACCCACGGATTCACGTGCGCCAAGGGCCGCCGCCTCGGCGACCTGCACGCCGACCCCGACCGGCTGCTCGCATCACAGCGGCGGCGGGCCGACGGCACCTTCGAGCCCATCTCGGTGCAGTCCGCGGTCGCAAGCGTCGCCCACCGGCTCGAGTCCATCCTCCAGACGCACGGCCCGGATTCGATCGGCCTCTTCGTGGGCACCCAGACCTACACCGCATCCCTCACCTACAGCTTCATGTCGTCGTGGTTTCGTGCCGTCGGATCGCGAAAGCGATTCACCACGGTGACGATCGACCAGTCCGCCAAGATCGTTGCCGGTGGGCGGCTCGGCGTCTGGGCCGGCGGACGACAACGCTTCGAGAGCGCCGACGTCTGGCTGCTCGTCGGCACCAACCCGCTGGTGTCGATGCAGGGCGGCGACATGACCGGCTTTCCGATCCACGATGGCGCGCGGGCACTGGCCGAGGCTCGTCGACGCGGGCTGAAGCTCATCGTCGTGGACCCGCGGCGCTCGCAGGTCGCCGCGCGGGCCGACCTCCACCTGCAGATCAGACCGGGCACCGACGCCGCGCTTCTGGCGGGCCTCCACCACGTGATCCTGCGCGACGCCCACGCCGACGACGCATTCTGCAGTCGCTGGGCGAACGGGGTCGACGAGCTGCGCGAGGCGGTTTCGCGCTTCACGCCCGAGGTCGTAGCGGGCATCGCCGGCGTGGCGCCCGAGCAGATCGTCGAGGCCGCGCGAACCTTCGGCGCGGCCCGATCCGGCATGGCCACTTCGGGGACGGGACCGGACATGGGCCCGCACGCCAACGTCGCCGAACATCTCGTGCAGGCGCTCAATGTCGTGTGTGGGCGCTTTCCGCGCGAGGGAGACCGCCCCGGCGGCGTGCGTGTGCTGGAGCGCGGCCCGCGCTATCGGGCGCAGGCCCTGCCCCCCAGCCGACCATGGGAGCGCGCGCCGAAGAACCGGTTCGGCGCCTCGTGGCTGCGAAGCGAACTGATGTCGCCAGTGCTCCCAGACGAGATCCTGCTCGACGGGCCCGATCGCATCCGCGCCCTTGTGGTCGTCGGTGGCAACCCGGGCGCCGCTTTCCCCGACCAGGACCGCATCCTCGAGGCGCTCGAGGGCCTCGAGCTACTCGTCGTACTCGATCCCTTCATGACCGAGACCGCCAGGCGCGCCGACTACGTGATCGCGCCCACGATGTCGCTCGAACGCGCCGAAGACACGCGCGGCTACGGTCACTTTGCCGACCAGCCCTTCGCACAGTACACGGACCCGGTGCTGCCCCCACCCGAAGGTGTGATCCACGACTGGGAGTTCTTCTTGAGGTTAGGACAGGCCATGGGGCTCACCCTGAAGATGGGCCGCCGCACCTATGGCCCGGAGGATCGGGTGCCGACCGACGTAGAAGCGCTCGCGGAGCGGGCCGATGGCTACGTCGACCACGAGGCGCTTCGAGCCCATCCGCATGGCAAGCTCTTTGCGGACGTGCCGCTGCCTGTCGTGGCGCCGACACCGGACGATGCCACCGACCGCTTCGAGGTGATGCCCGACGACGTCGCGGCCGAGCTGGGCGACGCGTTCGACGCCCTCAGCTCGACCCAGGCGAACGAGCGCCCGTACCGTCTCATCGTGGGGCGCTCGCGCGAAACCATGAACTCGGTCGGACGTCGGCTGCCCGGGCTCGCCCGCAACGGGTACAACCCGTGCTTCATGCACCCCGACGACCTGAGCGCGGCCAACCTCGACCCTGGCGCCCTCGTCGCGCTCACCTCCGACTACGGATCCGTCACCGCGATCGTCCAACCCGATGCGACGCTTCGCCCGGGCGTCCTGACGATGACCCACTGCTTCGGCGGCGAGCCCGGCCTGGAAGACGATCCCCGTCGGTTCGGAACGAACCCGACGCGGCTGCTCAGCCTGCAGACCGGCTTGCAGCCGATCAGCCTGATGCCGCTCATGACGGCCGTGCCGGTGACGCTGACACCGGTGTAGTGCGCAGCAGACGGCAGGTTGCCCACATCCCCGGCAGGGCGTGCCCAGAGTCGCATCAACATTCGGCGCCTCGGTCGCGGGGACCGTTGCGCGCCCTTGCGGACGGGCATTGGTCTTGCACCGAAGAGGGTGCCGTACGGATCGGCGGCGTCGGATGCAAGGAGGCTGCTTCATGGTGCGCGTGCAAGAGTCGACCGCGGCTTCGTCCCAAGAGGCCACTCAGCCGGTGCAGGGGGATTGGCAACAGATCCAGACGGATCATGAGTCGCTACGGGCGAGCGCCGAGCGGCTCGAAGGGCTGCTGGCCACGCTGGCAGAGGAAGCCGCCGGGGCCGCGGACGGACACGAGGTGCTCGACCTGCTCGGACGATTCCACGTCCAGTTGCTCGATCACCTGGACCGGGAAGAGCGTCAGGGAGTTCTCGAGCGGGCGGTCGCCACCGAGCCGCGCTTCGCGCGGCTCGCCGGCCGCCTGCGCAGCGAGCACGACATGCTCCGAACGCACTCGGAGGCGTTGGTGCGCGGTGCCGCGCAGCTGGGCTGGCGGCCCCTGCACGCGCGATTCGTGGAGTTTCACGCCATCTTCGTCGGCCACGAAGAAGCCGAGAACGACGTGATCTGGAACGCCAACCTCGAGGATCTCGGCGGCCGGGGGTAGACCCGGGGCCGTTCGAGCCCCCAGCTTCGATCGCTTGCGCCCACCGGGCTACGCTCGCGCTCCGGAGCATGAGCGGCCCGATCCCCACCGAACCGCGTCGTGAGCACCGCGGACTCGCCGCGAGCCTTCGCAGGCTGATCGATGCCGGTGGGCGGTACATCGACTACCGCACGGCCTGGCTCGCCGCGCTGGTGATGGGCGCGATCGTCTGGTGGATCAACAGCGGCCACGGGGCCCTCGCGGCGCTGCCCGCGGCGCTCAAGCAGGCGGCCTACACCTTTCTCGTCGCGGGCTTCATCGTCCGGCTGTGCGAGACGCTGGCCGCACGCGTCTCGCCCCGCGCGCTTGCGATGGGCCTCGCGGTGCTGGTGCCCTCGGCCATCGCCGTGGGCCTGACCTTCGGCGTGCACAGCCTGCGCGGCACCCCCGAACCCGCGGCATCCACGCTCCCTACCCTTCTGATGGCCCCGCCATCCTTCTTCGTCTGGGCGCGGCGAACACGCGCCGGCGTCGAGAGCCCCGACGCGCGCGGCCGGCCGACCGCGCGCCGCGCCCTGCGCTGGGTCGGCGGCGGGCTCGCGCTGGCGGCGTTCGCCATCGGGGCGGCGCTCTGGGTTTCGACACGGGCCTGCGGTGACGGCACGCCTGCGCCCGCCGCATCTCGAGCACCGATCCCCCAGTGCCTGCTGTTGCCGCACGAGGGGCTGGCGGTCTGGTGGGCGCGCACCTTCGATGGCAACCACCCCGCTCCTCAGTACGGCGACTTCACACTGAACCGGCCGCCCTCCCACGAGCCCATTCGGCACGTTCCCCTCTCCCGCCACCCGTTCCTGGCTGCGGGCGGCAACAACATGCACAACGACGCCCATCAGAGCGACGCCTACCCGGCCCGAGGCCCCGCCGGCCTCGACCCCCGGATCTCGACGCGAACCCAGGGGTTCGGCGGCTACGGAACGCTCGCCTTCGACGACTGGGGGCGAGTCGTGGCGGTCTACAGCAATGGACGCGGCTTCCAGCTCGAACTCATGGACCCGGACTCGCTGGAGGAGAGCGCGTCGTACGATCTGCCGGGCCGGCCCTGGTACTTCCCGCTCCAGGGCGTGCCGCCCTGGAAGTACATCGGCGCGGGCATGTACTTCTTTCTCGACCACCGAGGCCGGGCGGTCGTGCCCACCACGCGCAACGCGATCGAGGTCATCCAGACCCCGGCCCCCGACTCGAACGCGGGCTTCGAGCCCGTGCGCAGCTACGACCTCTCGGGGCATGTTGCGCCCCAGCGCTGGCCGGGGCAGGACAGCGTCGCCTGGGTTCTGCCGGCTTGGGACGGCGAGCGCTACTGGTTCGCCACGACGTCGGGCGTACTGGGCACGGTGGGGGTCGCGTCGGGCGCGGTCCGCACCCGTCGGCTCGAAGGCGAGATCATCGAGAACGCCTTTGCGGTCGGTGAGGAGGGCGTGTTCGTGATCTCGGATCACGCGCTCTACCTGTTCGAAGACGACGCGAGCGGCGACCCGCGCACCGCCTGGCGCTCGACGTACGATCGCGGCCCAGCCATGAAGCCCGGCCACATCACGCGCGGCTCGGGCTCTTCGGTGACGCTGGTCGGCGGCCGAGACGGGCTGGTCGTCGTGTCCGACAACGCCGAGCCGCGGATCCACGTGCGCTTCGCTCGAAGGTCTGACGGCGAGACCGTATGCGACGTTCCTGTCTTCCGCGACGGTCAGAGCGGAACCGACCTGAGCCTGGTCGCCTTCGAGCACGCCGACGCCGACGGGAAGCCGACGGGGCACTACTCGGCGCTCGTCGAGAACAACTGGGGGCACCACTCGTTTCCGCGGCCGCAAGCAGTCCCTGGGATCACCCGCGTGGATGCGCGGCGCCTCGACGATGGGTCGTTCTCCTGCGCGGTGGTCTGGACGAGTGGGGAGAAGAGCATTGGCGTGATGAAGCTCTCGCTCGGAAGCGGACTCATCTACAGCTACGGTGCCGACGACGTAGCGGACGCGACCGGCTGGTACTTCACCGCCATCGACTTCGAAACGGGCGAGACCGTCTTCCGCAAGCACAGCGGCATCGGCCACGGGTACAACAACTGGCAGGGTGCGCTCTTCCTGCACCCCGACAACGGCGCCCTCTATACCACGGCGATCTTCGGCCTCGTCCGCCTCCAGGACGGCCCCACGCGCGCAGGCCCCGCGGACTCACGGCCGTGAGAACGCCCACCGGGGCGACGCGCATCGAGGACTGGGACGCTCCCCAGCTGCCGGCCCCGGCGCGGCTGCTGAACACGATGCCGGCGCATGTGGCGACCCGGTTGCTTCCCCTCGACGAGGCGCACCTGCTCGCGGCTGCTCAGCGCCGTACCGGCCTTGCCGACTTCGGGGACGAGGGCTTTCGCGAGCCGCTGCGGATGATTCTCGGCGACCTCGAAGGCGACGAGCTGCTGACGCCCCTGGGCCGCGCGACGGCGCGGACGCTCCTGGGTCAGCTCCTGCGCGCGCGTCTCGTGGTCGAGGACCGGCTTCGGAGGGATCCTTCTCTCGCGCACCTCGATGTTCCCGCACCGATCGTGATCGTTGGACTCCCTCGTACCGGCACCACCCACCTGCACAACCTCCTTTCTCGTGTCGAAACGCTCCGCTCGCTTCCGTTGTGGGAGAGCGTGGAGCCCCTTCGGCCGCCGGGCGCGCGACTGCCCGACCTGCGAAGGGCGCGAGCCGCCGCGCGCCTGAGGCTGCTCGACTCTCTCCTCCCACTGATGCGTCGGATGCACGAGATGGAGGCCGACCTTCCCCACGAAGAGCTCCAGCTGACGGCGCTCGACTTCCGATCCTTCTTCTTCGAGGGCAGCTTCCGCCTTCCGACCTACCGACCCTGGTATGCATCGAAGGATCAGACCTGCGCCTATCTCTACCTGCGGCGCGTTCTCCAGGCCCTCCAGGCGGGCGAAGGGCCCAGGCGCTGGGTGCTCAAGTCGCCGCAGCATCTGGAGCAGATCCGCCCCCTGAAGGCGGCGTTCCCCGACGTCCGCATCGTGCGGACGCATCGCGATCCGGTGCGCGCGGCCCTCTCGCTGGCCACGATGATCACCTACTCCCGCCGCGTCCCGTACCGAGGGATCGACCCTCGCGCCGAGGCGGCGCTTTGGGTGGACCGCATCGAGCAGATGCTGCGCGCCTCCCTCGAGCAAGCCCGCGAGGTGCCGTCCGACCAGATACTCGACGTCCGCTTCGACGCGTTCCTGGCCGATCCGGAGGGTACGGTCGCACGCGTCCTCGATTTCGCCGGTCTCGAACTGGACGCGCGCTCTCGCGGCGCGGTCCGCGCGCATCTCGCCGCCCACAGTCAAGGGCGCCACGGCCGGGTCGACTACGACTTCGCCAGTCTGGGACTCGACCCCCACGCGCTGCGCGAGAGGTTCCGCTTCTACAGCGACGCCTTCGGGCTCGATCCCGAGCCCTGACCGAGCACGCCCAACCGGTGGGTCCGCAGTCGATCAAGCCCCCAACCGCGATCGGAGCAGCTTGCCGGCAGGGCCGCGCGGCAGCGCCTCGACCCGCTCGAAGCCGACCGGCACCTTGTAGCGGGCGAGGCGCGCCTCGCAGAAGTGCCTCAGCTCGTCGGGCGTCGCGCGCCCCACGAACCAGGCGTGTGGGCGCATGCCGAACCGCTCGTCGGGTCGTCCCGCAACACCCGCCTCGCCGACCCGTGGATGCGACACCAACACGGCCTCCACCTCGGCGGGATAGACGTTCTCGCCTCCGGAGACGATCAAGTCGCTCCTGCGGTCGAGCACGTGGAGCGTACCGTCGGCTCCGATCCTCCCGATGTCCCCGGTGTACAGCCAGCCGTCTCGCAGCGCCCGCTCGGTGGCCTCGGGCCGGCGCCAGTAGCCGTCCATCAGGCTCCCCCCGCGCACCCGTATCTCGCCTTCAGACGCCGGCTGCGCCGTACGACCCAGCTCGTCGACCACCTCGACCTCGAGCCCGGGAAGCGGGTGCAGGCCCTCGCCGAGCGCCCTGCCCGGCGGGCGTGTCGCGACCTGCGAGGCGGCTTCGGTCAGCCCATAGGTCGGAGCCACCGGGTAGCCGAGGGCGCACGCCCTGTGGATCAGGTCGTCGGGAACTGGGCCGCCTCCCACCAGGACGAGGCGAAGCGAAGACGGTGCTCGCGCCTCGCCGCGCACTGCCAGCACACGCTCGAGCATGTTGGCCACCAGGGACACGTGACTCACGCCTTCGCGATCGAGCGCGTGGCTCACGCGCTCGGGATCGAACCGCGGGTGCACGATCGTCGCCGCCTCGGCCGCCGCACACCGTACGAGGATCGCGATCCCGCCCACGTGGAAGAGCGGCATGCAGGCCAGCCAGCGATCGCGCGAAGACGCCCCGAGCAGGGTTGCTGCCGCTCGCGCACCCGACTCGAAGGCCGCTCGCGAGAGCACGGCGCCCTTGGGTCGCCCCGTCGTGCCGGAGGTGTAGAGCACGCTCGCGCCGGCACCGGGCCCGCGGGTGGCCGGTTTGCCAGGAAGATCGATCCTCTTCCACGCGCCCTCGCGGTCGAGACGGAGCCGTCCCCACGCCGGGTGCGGCGGGAGGGGCGCCGGGCTCGCTTCGGCGTCGAGCAGCCAGCGCACCCCGGCATCCTCCAGCTGAAACGCCAACTCGCCGGGTGCCAACCGCGGGTTCAAGACCAGCAGACCCGCGCCGAGCTGCGGTGCCGCATGAAACAGCGCAGCGAATGCAGCGGAAGGCAGATGAACGGCGAGCAGTTCGCCCGGCTCGACACCCCGTGCAGCCAGCGCAACGGCGACCTCTCGCGCACGTGCGCGAAGTCCGGGCCACGAGAGCGCACTCCCGTCGATCACGAGGGCATCGCTCATGCGGCGGACTCGCTCGGTTCGCGCGCCGCCCGCGCCGCCGACGCGCTCAATGCAGCGGGATCGGGTGCGGCGCCGAGGCCACCGGTCGACGGGACGCGAATCATCCCCTCGTGAATCTCCGGCATGGGGCAGAGGTCGCGCGCGAGCAGTCCCGCGGTCGCGAGGCCGCAGGCCGGGAGCGGGCCCTGCAGGGAGGCCGCCAGGTGCAACGCAGCCAGCCCGGCGATGGCGCCCTCGAGACCGGTCGTCACCACGACGTCGACACCGGCGTCCGCGCAACGCGCTGCGCGCAACCGCGCCGCACGGAGCCCCCCGATGGCGCCCGGCTTCAGAATCACGCGATCGACGGCGGCTGCTGCGAGTAGCGCTTCGAAGTCGCCGCCGCGCGCGGCGCATTCGTCCGCAGCGAGCGGCACCGACGCGTTCGCCCGCAGCGCGGCGAGCGCTTTGGGAGTCGGTTCGCGAAGCGGTTCCTCGAGATGCTCGACGCGCAGGTTCTCGAGCGCGGCAAGCACATGGCGGGCGTCATCGAACGACCACGCCTGGTTGGCATCGAGACGCAAGCTGACCTCGGGTGGAATGGCGCTCCGCACGCTACGGACGCGGTCCAGATCGTCGGCGATCGAGCCGACACCCACCTTGAGCTTCACGGTTCGAAAGCCCTCCGAGACGGCCCGCGCCGCTGCGGTGGGTCCGTCGACCAGGGCGTTGACCGGCACGTGCTCCGACGCGGGTCCCCCGGCCAGAAAGCACGCGAGCGAGCGCCCCTCGCGCCGCGCGCAGAGGTCGGCGACCGCAGTCTCGAGCGCGAAGAGCGCGGCCGGCCCCCCGGCGCCCGACGCCGGAGGCCAGCTGCGCTCGGGCATCGTCCCAAGCAGCCGTCGGGCGTCACGCTCGAGCGCGATGCGCGTCTCCTCGACACTCGGGCCTGGGAATCCAGGAACCGGAGTCGCCTCACCCCAACCCTCGAGCCCCGCGTCGGTCCGAAGACGCACGAGTGAGCCGCGGCGGACCGCGATCCAACCCTTGGCCGTGGCGAGTCGACTCCTGAGCGGAAGCGCCAGGGCACGCACGCGCGCGTCGACGATCAGGGCCACGCCAGGCCCAGAGCGAGCAGGGCTGCATAGAGCAGTGCGAGACGCGCGGTCCCGGCGAGCGCGAGGTTCAGAGATGGGCCGTCCCGCTTGGCCGCGACGGTCCGGAAGAGCTTCGCCGCGAAGACGATCGTCGCGACCGGCAACAGGACGGCCGCCGAGACTTCGGTCGCCCACCACAGCAGCGGCGGCGCGAGGTACGGCAGGAACAAGAGCAGGCCGTACTCAGCGACCGAGGCGCGGCGTCCGAACCGAACGGCGAGCGTCCTCTTGCCCGCAGCCGCATCCGTCTCGAGGTCTCGCGTGTTGTTGACGACGAGGATGGCCGTCGCCAGCGAGCCGACGGGCAGCGAGACCACGAAGGCCAGCCAGGAGGGCTCGAGCGCCTGTACGTAGTGGGTGCCGCACACGGCCGCGATCCCGAAGAAGAAGAATACGGCCGGGTCGCCCAGGCCTTTGTACCCGAAGGGCCAGGGCCCCCCGGTGTAGGCGATCGCCGCCGCGATCGAGAGCAGCCCCACGACCGCGATGGGCCAACCGCCCCGGAACACGAGGTAGCTCCCTACGACCACGGACATCGCGACCGCTGCAGCGATCCCCGCCCGCAGCTGCTCGGGGGTCAGCAGCCCCTGCTGCGCAGCGCGCGGGGGACCGATGCGATCGTCGTTGTCGGCGCCGCGTTCGAAATCGAACAGGTCGTTCGCGATGTTCGAGGTGATCTGTAGCAGCAACGCGCCCACGAGCGCCGCCAACGCCGGCAGGGCTCTCGCGCGGCCCTCCGCAAGTGCGACCGCGGTGCCCACGAGCACGGGCGCAACCGCCACCGGGAGCGTCCTTGGGCGCAGCGCCACCCACCAACCCGCGCGCGTCGAAGCGCCTACGGCCAGGTCGGTCACGGACGCCAGGGGAAGCGGCCGAAGTCGGGGTCGCGCCGCTCGTTGTAGGCGTTGCGACCCTCCTGCGCCTCTTCGCTCATGTAGTAGAGCATCGTCGCGTTGCCGGCGAGCTCCTGGATGCCGGCCTGACCGTCGAGCTCGGCGTTGAGCGAGCACTTGAGCATGCGCAGCGCCAGCGGAGAGTGACGCAGCATCTCGCGCGCCCATGCGACGCCCTCGCGCTCGAGATCCGGCAGCGGCACGACTGCGTTCACGAGGCCCATCGCCTCGGCTTCCTGAGCGTCGTACTGGCGGCACAGGTACCAGATCTCTCGCGCCTTCTTCTGACCGACGATCCGCGCGAGGTAGCTCGCGCCGAAGCCACCGTCGAAGGAGCCGACCTTGGGCCCGGTCTGCCCGAACCTGGCGTTGTCCGCCGCGATCGTGAGATCACAGGTCACGTGGAGCACGTGCCCACCGCCGATGGCAAAACCGGCGACCAGGGCCACGACGGGCTTGGGCAGCGAACGAATCTGCTTCTGAACGTCGAGGATGTTCAGGCGAGGCACGCCGTCGTCCGTCCCCACATACCCGTCGTCACCACGCACCGACTGGTCTCCCCCCGAGCAGAAGGCCATGTCACCCTGGCCCGTCAGCAGCACGACGCCGATGTCCTGCATCTCGCGGACGCGGGCGAACGCGTCGATCAAGGACTTGGTCGTCTCGGGGCGGAAGGCGTTGCGCACCTCGGGCCGGCAGATCGTGATCTTGGCGATGCCGTCGCCGCTGGTCTCGAAGCGGATGTCTTCGTATTCGTGCAGCGCCTTCCACTGGGCGCCGGAGAGCTGGACCGTGTGATGGGGATCGTTCGACATGGGGCTTCCTTTCGATGGGGGCTTCGTGAGGACGTTCGGCCGGGTCTCGGCGTGGTTCATGTGCCCACGCAGCAGCCGGACCGAGGCATCGGGGTTTTCGAGGTGGCACGCATGGCCCGCGCGCGCGACCTGGACCGCGCGACCTGCGGGCAGCTGCTCGCACATCTCCCGGGCAATGGCAGTGAACTTCGCGTCCTCCACTCCGGACAGCAGGAGAACGGGACAACGCAGCTGGGGCAGCGCGTCGTGCAGGGGCGGTTGCGCGCCGGTGCCCATACCGCGCAGGCTCAGGGCCAGGGCTTCGGCGCGATTCGAGAGCCGCTGACGCCGTGCCTCGGCGAGCGCAGCCGCGCCCAGACGCCGCTGGCTCGCGAACAGGGGATTCGCCATCCAGCTGTCGACGAAGGCTTCGAGCCCACCTTCGACGATCCGGGCCGCCAGCGATTCGTCGGCGCGCACCCGCGCCGCGCGCTCGGCCGGATCGCGCAGCCCGGGGCTCGCGCCGATCAGCGCAAGCGATGCGACCCGCTCTGGATGCGCGGCGGCGAAGGACAACGCCACGCGGCCGCCCATGCTATAGCCGACCCAGTGACACGCGCCGACGTCCAGGTGGTCGAGCAGGGCGTGCAGCTGGGCGATGCAGGCCGACATGCGATAGGGGGCGACGTCCTGCGGCGCGGCGCTGCGACCGTGTCCGACCAGATCGATCGAGACCACCGGCCGGTCAGGCGCCAGGCCCCTCGCCACCCCGTCCATGCTCTCGAGGCTGCCCGTGAACCCGTGCAGCACCACCACGGGCTCGGCCGACGCCGCCGCATGGCGCGTCTCGAAGTGGAGATCGATCCCCTCCACGCGAACGCTCGCCCGCCCGTCTGCGGCCCTCATGCGCCGAGCGCCTCGCGGGCCGCCGCGGTGGCCGCAGCCACCACGGACCGAAGGCTCGCGCGGCTCTCCGCTGCGTTCACCGGCACCTGGATGATCGAGAGCCCGGACGCTGCGTGCGCCATGTCGAGCGCCTTTCTCAGGGCCTCTTCGGACGTCGCGCGCTCGAAGCCCGCGCCGAAGAGCGGGGCCGCGGCCGCGAGGTCGAGGCCGTGGGGCACCCGGAAGAGCGACTCGAAGCCGGCGGGGTCGATCGCTTCGGCGACCGGGAGGAAGGAGAAGATTCCGCCTCCGTCGTTGTCGATTACGACCACGGTGACGTCGAGCGCATGACGCGTGGCCGCGAGCAACCCGCCCAGGTCATGGAGGAAGGCGAGGTCTCCCGTCAGGAGGACGACACGCCCGTCGGCGGCCGCTGCGCCGATGGCGCTCGAAGTGACGCCGTCGATGCCGTTCGCCCCCCGATTCGCCAGCAGCCGGACGCGAGAGGGCCCCAGCGAGAGCAACGCATCCACGTCGCGGATGGGCATGCTGTTCGACACGTAGAGAATCGACCCGTCGGGTAGCGACTCGCACAACGCGCGGACTGCACGCGGTTCGCACAGTCGGGGCGCGTCCTCGTCCAGCACCCGGCCGACTTCGATGGTCGCCGCGCGGTCCATGCGCTGCAGGCGGTCGAGCCAGCCCGAATCGGCGCGACGTGCGTGGCAGCGACCGGCCCATGCGCGGCAGAAGGACTCGAGGTCCGCGACGACCACCTGGGTGGCGAGATGGGAAGGGTCCTGCCAGCTACCGTCGGCGTCGTTCACGATCAGGTGCCGCGGCGGGTTCGCTTCGAGCGCAAGCCGGTGCGCCTTCGAGACGGGTGTCGGACCCAGCCGCACCACGACGTCCGGAGCCACCGCCTTCGCGACCGCGGCGTCACGCAGCCAGAGGTCGGCCGCAGCCAGGACGGGGGTCGATGCGACGTGCGCGCCGCGCCGCAGCTGGGATGCGGCGTCCGCGACGATGGGCCACCCGGTCGCGCGCGAGAGCCCCGCCACGGCCTCCACTTCAGCGGGTGTGAGGTCGGCGGGGCCGCAGGCGATCCACCCCTTCTCGTGCACGCTTGCGATCTCGGCCAGTGCGTCGAGCGCTTCGGGCGCCACCTGCGACTCGGGCCGCGACACGAGAAGCCCGCGGCGGAGCCGGCGCGCGGGCGCCAGGTCCTCGGCGCTGCGCGGTTCGAGCGGCTCGCGCAGCGGCCAGTTGAGGTGCACGGGGCCGGCGGCGCGCACGCCGTGCCCGCGCGACTCCGCTGCCGCCCTGGCCGCCAGGCTCTGGGCGTAGCGCAGCGCATCGTCGTGCTGCTCTGGGGGCGAGAGCTCTGCAAACCAGTGGGCAGCCGTGCCGAACAGGCGCAGCTGGTCGATGGTCTGGCCGGCGCCCCAGTCGCGCAGCTCGGCCGGGCGGTCGGCGGTCAGCACGATGAGCGGTACACGTGCGTGGTGCGCCTCGACGACCGCCGGGAGCAGGTTGGCAGCCGCGGTGCCCGAGGTGCAGACGAGGGCAACCGGCGATCGGCTCGCGCGCGCCAGCCCGAGAGCAAAGAAGCCAGCCGAGCGCTCATCGACGTGCGTGGACACGCGGAGACCCGGCTCGCGGCCTGCGGCGATCGCGAGCGGCGTGGAACGCGAGCCCGGGCTCACGCAGACGTGCCGGACACCGCCGTGAGCCAGCTCGGCCATGAACTCGATGGCGAAGGGATAGGAGGACACTCAAATCTCCGTGAGCGGCGCGAGCAACGCTCGGAGCTTGACGCGCGTCTCTTCGAGCTCGGCGTCGGGCTGTGAGTCGGACACGATGCCGGCGCCTGCGAACAGGCGGGCCCGGCTGCCGCGAATCAAACCGCTTCGAAGCGCCACGCGAAGCTCGCCGCCGCCTTCGGCGTCGAGAAACCCGATCGGCCCGGCGAACCATCCGCGGTCGAGTCCCTCGCACTGGTCGAGCCAGTCCAGTGCGGCGCGCCGCGGCACCCCGCCCACGGCGGGCGAAGGGTGCAGATTTCCGGCGAGCTCGAGCAGGCTGGAGCCGGGCCTCTCCGCGAGGAGGCCCCGAATCGGCGTCTCGAGGTGCTGGATTCCTTCGAGCCGCAGCAGGCGCGGCGACTCCGGCACTTCGAGACGCGTACATGCGGGAGCCAGGACCTCGCGCAGCGCGTCGACGACGAAGCGATGTTCTTCCTGCTCTTTCTTGCTCTCGATCAGCTGGCGCCCCAGGTGCGCGTCGGCCTCGGGATCGCGACCGCGGGGCGCAGAACCCGCCAACGCGGCCGTGCGCACCGTGCGCCCCTGCATCGAAATCAGCAGCTCGGGCGTGGCACCCACGAAAATGCCGTCGCCACGTTTCATGGCGAAGCCGACGCACGCCGGATAGGCCGAGCGCAACTTGGCGAGCAGAGGCGCGACGCGCGCCGGACCCTCGCCCTGCACGTCGAGCGCGCGGGCGAGCACCACCTTCTGCAGCTCGCCCAGCGCGATGGCGCGACGCGCGGCCTGCACCTGCGCCTCGAAGTCCCGGTGGGCCCGGTCGGCTCGCACGCGGTAGGACGGCCCGGCCTCCATGCCCGCGGTGCCGCGCAGCTCGAAACCTGCGCTCCGGCGCTCGGGCAGCTCGAAATCTCGAGCGGGTACGGGCCTCAATCTCTCCAGGAAGTGCGCCGCGCCCTGGGCCGCCTCCGAAGGGCGATCGCCGACTTCTGCAACGACGAAGAGCCATGCGCGGTCGCCTCGACGAACGAACAGGTGCCTGGGCAGCATGAACTGCGCTGCCGGGAACCCCCGCCAGATCGGATCCCGAGAATCGGCGTCCTCGAAGGCGAGGCCCCCGAGCAGCAGCGGACCCGGCTGGCCAAACGCCTCGTCTCCGTCACCACTCGAAGGGTCGTCCTCCTGGGACCGTTGGATCGTGCCGAGCAACGCACACGATCGAACGGCGAGCTCGCGAAAACGACCGGGGCCGCTGGCGCGCAGCGTCGCTGCGGCGCCTTCGCCATACAGCGTCAGACCCGCCTCCGGATGATCCCACCAGAAGCACTCGTCCTGGCTCGACTCGAGCAGGGCGAGGGCATCCGCTTCGGCAATCTCGCGGGGCAGCGGGACGCATGCGCCCAGCCGCGTACGACCCGGACTGCGGGCTCCGGCGGAGCGCGCCCGGTCCCGTGCGCTTTCGAGGAGCGCTTCGAGGCTCCGCGCGAGCTCGGCCGAGAGACCGTTCACGTCCTCTCCGCCCGCACTGCGGTGATGATCTGGGCTGCACCGCCCATCAAGGTGCTGCGCTCGGAACGGCTGAAGCCGGCCGCCTCGATGCTGCGCAAGAGCTCGGGCGCGGGCGGGAGATACGCGGTCGAGCGCGGGAGGTACCGGTAGGCCGACCGGTCCGACAGGACGCCGCCCACCCAGGGCACGACGCGGTCGAAGTAGAGCGAGTGGCCGATCCGCAGCATGGACGAGCGGGGTCGATCGACGTCGATGAGAGCGACCCGGCCACCCGGCTCGAGGACACGGGCCAGCTCGACGAAGACGTGCGGGAGCGATACGAAGTTGCGAAGCGCGAATCCGCACGTCACGACCGTCGCGCTGGCGGTGCGGAACGGGAGCCGCGCGCCGTCGCACTGGACGAATCGCGCCTTCGTCTGACGTCGCTGCGCTCCGTGGAGCATCTGCCGCGCGAAGTCGACCCCGACCACCTGGGCACCGCGCGTCTCTGCAAGCTCGACGAGGTCTCCCGTGCCACAGGCGAGATCGATGATCCGATCGCTCGGGCCCACCTCGATCAGGTCGAGGGCGCGGCGGCGCCAACGCTGGTCGAGCCCGAGACTGAACAGGCGGTTCAGTGCGTCGTAGCGCGGGGCGATGCGATCGAACATCTCGCGCACGGCGGCCGCCTTGGCCGCCCCGGTGGGCAGCGGCTCCTCGATCACTTCCACGCGACCTCGAGTTCGGCGGACTCGGCAGCGGCGAGCGCCTCTTCGAGGTCGTCCGCGTCCCCGCGCTGGCGCAATCGCTCGAGAGCGCGATTGACCAACGTGCGCTGGAAGTGCAGCGCGACCAGCCGGGTCGCATGCGGTAGCAACGCCTGGAAGGCCTCGGTCACGTCCCGACTCGCACGGCGCGCGGGATCGCGGCGAACGTGCTCGTCGAACAGGTCGATCGCGCGCTCGGTCACGTCGCTCACGTTGCGCGCGTGCGTCATGGCCAGCCGCAGGAGCTCGTCGAGGGGGAAGCCAGCGGCCAGAATGCTCAGCGAGGTGCGCGCCATCTCGAGGTCGGCCTCGCTGAAGCGCTCCTCGCCTCCGACGACGGTCGGCTCCACCAGCCCGGCTGCCTGCGCCGCCTGGATGAGCGGCAGCGGGACGCCCGCCTCCTGCGCCAGCTCTTCGCGGCTCAGGGTCCTGGCGCCAACGGCTTCGCTGGCCAGCTCGCGAAGCAGCTCGCCCTCGCCCACCGGGCCGCCGGGCTCCTCCCGATCCGGCGCTCGTTCGGGCCGGCGCTCGAGCAGCCGCCCGATCTGGGCCAGACGGAACCCCTGATCGACGAGTTGGCGGACCTCTCTCAGGCGATCCACATGCCGCTCGTCGTACAGCGCGATCCGCCCGCGGCGCTCGGGCGGCGGCAGCAGGCCCTTGCCCTGATAGAAGCGGATGGTGTCGACGCGGACCCCGGTGACCTCGGCGAGCTGCTCGACGCGATAAGGCATGCTTTAACTCTAAGAGTTCTTGCTCGCATTGTCGCATGAGACCGAAATCGCCCGTAACTTGCTGATTCCATTAAGGTCTCCAGGCTGCCTCCTCTGGAGAGCGTGCGCGATCCGCCGCGAGAGCGACCCATCCCTTGCAGTCGACAGCTGAGGCTGGAACGCTTTCGCCGTGAGAGGACGGGCGGCGCAGCGCGCATGGTCTCGGTACCACGGATGTGCGCTGGTGATCGCGCTCGCGCTGCTTCCCGACACGAGCGCGGCACAGACGACGAGTCCCCCTGAGCCTCCCGGCCAGGAGGTGGACCCGAGCAACGTCGAGACGCCTGCCTTTCCCCGAACCCGCTATCTCGACGCGTTTCGATTTCGCTTCGGCTCCGGCTTCAACCCGGGCGGAGAGATTCCCGGCGCCGAGTTCGATCGCTACTCACCGAACATCCGGCTTCGCCTCACGATCCCGCTCGCCGAGCGCGCGGTCGCCCAGCTCACCGGGCGCTTCGAGAGCAGCCAGTACGACCTCACCCGCGTGGACCAGACGGGGTCCCGGGTTCTCGGGCCACCTGACTCGTTCCATGCTGCGCAGCTGCGGCTCCAAGGGGCCTACGGCTTCGCGCGCCGCACCTCCTGGCTGTTCGAGGAAGAGTCCTGGTCCGTCCTCGGCTCCATCGATGTCAACGCCCGGTGGCAGGGCAACGCGTTCGGCGACTCGCTGGAGCCGAGCCTATCCCTGGGCGTCGGCTACGACACCCTGCCACTGCGTATCGCCCTCGGCGTTCGGGTCGCGGGGAGGCTCGGTCGCGGCGGGGTGAGCGTGTCGCCCATCATCGACCTGCGGTACCGGTTCGGCGACCGCTGGACCGTGCGCAACCGAGGGCTGGGCGGCCAGGTCGAGCTCGACGTGCTGCCCAACCTCATGCTCTTCGCAACCGCGTACGAGAGCGGCAGCCGCTACCTGCTGTCGGAGCAGTCCAGCAACGACGGCTCGCTCACCTTCTCGGACGATCAGCTCCGAGCGGGCGCCGGCTTCGAATGGAAGATCGCCCGCTACCTGCGCCTGAACCTCGAGGCGGGCGCCATCGTCGACCGCGAGCTCGAGATCGACCGGGTTCGGGGCCCCACCCTGTTCAAGGCCAATGCCGACACGCCCGGCGCCTACGTCGCGATTCGATTCGAAGTCCGTCCCTAGCGGTCAGCGGCCGCGCCGACCCGAAGGATCTTCACTACCGGGCGAGCCCTCGGGCGGCCAATCGCCGCGGTTCCAGATCTCGGACCGGCGCTCTTCCGGAATCCCCGGGAAGGGAAGCTCGCCGCGCTCGCGCCAGTCGCGCACCTGCTCTTCTGCGCGACGCGCGTCGTCGTCGGGTAGACCTTCGTCGCGGCCCAGGTACATCGTCGACGACGGAAAGGCGAAGCCCGTGCCCGCCGCCGCAACGGCATCCATGATCCGAAGATAGAGATCTTCGCGAATCCCGAGGAACTCGCCCCAATCCGCGGTGTCGACGTACGCAAAGATCTCGATGTCGAGCGAGTAGGCTCCGAACCCGACGAACCGAACGCGGGCCGGATCCTCGGTCACCCGCGGATGCTCGAGCAGGATCTCGCGAAGTCCCGTGAGCAGGAAGCGAAGCTGCTCGGGCGTCGTTTCGTAGCGAACTCCGATCGTGGTGAAGAGCCGCATCTGGTCCCGGCGCGCGAAGTTCTCGAGGCGAAGGTCTGAGAACTCGCGGTTCGGGATGCTCACCACGGTGCGATCCAACGTACGGATGCGCGTCGAGCGCAGTCCGATCTCCTCGACGGTTCCGACGTCCGTGCCGTACCGGAAGAAGTCCCCCACCCGCACCGGGCGATCTGCAAAGAGGGTGATCCCGCCAAACAGGTTCTCCAGCGTCTTCTGGGCAGCCAGCGCGATCGCAATGCCGCCGACGCCGAGGCCCGCCACGGCCGCAGAGACGTTGACGCCCATCGTGCCGAGCACGCCCAATGCCCCGATCGAGAAGACCACGATCTTCGCGAAGCGCGCCCCGGGCAGGAGCACCGGGAAGACGGCGACGTTGCCACGACGCTCCGCGCGAAGCCGAAGCGTCAAGGCCGCGAGATCGATCAGCCGGAACGCGAGCCACGCCACCGCGACAGCGAACAGGATTCGCTCGAAGTAGCGCAGCGCGGCCGCCAACTCGAGACCCAGCCCGAGGTTCCTGTGCCCGAACGCGAACAGCACGACCGTCAGCGCGAGCCGGACGGGGCCGCGAACCAGCTCGATGATGCGTGGGTCGAACCCACTTCGCCCTCTGGTGAAGACCGCACCGGCGATCCGGGTCGTGATCCCAGCGATCAAGAACGCGACGAAGAGTGCCGCCGCGAGCGCCGCGAGCAGCGCAACCCACTTCCAGAGCGCCACGCCGAACAGGTGGATCTCGGTAAAGAAGCTCGGGAGCTGCTCCTCGAGCCATACCGGCTCGAACTCGCCATACAGCACCGGGATCTGCTCGACCGTCCGCGCGGCCATCTTCCAGATCCGAACCTCGTCGCCCTCTCGCGGAACGCGCTGCAGCAGGATGTCGACGGGTCCACCCGAAGTCTCGATCTCGCCGACCCGGTCCTGCCACTGGGGAAGGCCGTCGCCGGTTGTCCCCGCGTTGACGGCCGAGAGGTTGGCGGTGTCTACCCAGAGCGTCTGATCGAGAATGACCTTCAGCTGACGAGCCAGCTCCGGTCCACGCGTCTGCTCATCGGTCGGCAGCCGACGCAGGTCGAGGTATTGCGCGGCGCGGTCGAAATCGCCCTTCCGAGATGCGGACAGAAAGCCGTACATCGAACCGCGCGGCGTGCCCCGGTTGTACTCGTCCCGGGGGCCCAGCGGCTGGGAGGGGTCCAGCGGCGCTTCCTGAACGGGCTCGGGCGGAGCCTCGTCGGCCGCAGCCTGGGCGATCGACCCGGACGGTGCGAACGCCAGCGAGGCCGCGAGGGCGGCCCGAAGGAGCCACCGCCACCGGGGCGATGCTCGGCGACCCATCACGTTCCCTCCTCCTCGCATGTGTCGCCGCTGGCCAACCACCGACGGTAGCAATCGGCACGCTACGGGCGGCGTGTCTTGCGTCCTCGGACGACGTCGGGGCGTGGTTTTTCTGACACGTTCCGTGATCCGCGGCCACAGATGCAAGAGAACCGTGTGGAGCGACCCGGCTCCTCGTGCGCCGGACGCTCGAGCGCGGCGTCTGCGCTCGGCCTGATCGTCGCGGGAGCTGCGGCGGGGTGCCCCAGCGGCCTGCGAGCCGTTCTCGATGGCGCCAGGTAGACCGGGTGGCTGACGAAGCCAAACAGAAGGGATGTCGCAGCTCATGCGGGCACTCGTAGCCGCTTGTTTCCTCCTTGTAGTCTCTGCCGGCTCGGCCCATGCGTCGCTGCTCGGCGACGAGATCGAAGGCATCGCTACCTCGACTGCGAGTTCGACCTTCAACTACCTGAACGACACGTTCAATCCCATCGTGCCCGCACCGGCGACGGTCACCGACCCCGGTGTCGAGTACCAGTTCGACCTGAATGCGCCGGCCTCCAGCTACACGCTGGACATCGCCGCAGAGACCGTGACGCTCGAGCTTCTGATTGGCGACTCGGTCCTCGACGTCGGCACGGGAGGCTGGACGATCACCCTGGACGACCTGGATTGGGACAGTCAGGGCGGCGCGCCGGGCACGATCGTCGGATTCAACCAGACCTCCAGCGACTTCCGCTCGTGCCCGAGCGGCGCGCCGCTGAGCACCTGCGGGCCGTCCGAGGTCATCGACGTGGACTTCAATCCGACTTTCGGGCCCGACAGCCTGGGATTGGACTGGGACCAGGTGCTCCTGACATATCGGTTCCAGGAGCCGTTCGGCGACCAGCGCGCGTTCCAGGCCGTGTTCGAGATCGTCACCACGCACAGCGCGGTCCCCGAACCGACGACCCTGTCGCTGCATTTCATCGGCTTCGGCGCCATCCTTCTGGCAGCGCGGCGCCGACGCGCGGCCTAGCCCAGGTCGATCTTCTCGCGCACGCTTCGCCGGTGCGCATGCAGGAGAGCAGCCGCGAGGCCTTGGCCCGACGGCTCGATCTACATCCTACGGACTGCGCTCTAGAGCCCGGACGGCTCGCGCCGCCTGCGCCGCAGCAGGTGCGCCGCGCCAACGATGGCGATCGACTCGATGCCGAGCAGACCGCACGCGGGGTTCTTCTTCTTCTCCCGGGTCACCCAGGGGCTGGTGCAGTGGGGGTCCGCCGCATCGACGAGGGTGTCGTTGTCGTTGTCGTAGCCGTCGTCGCAGGCCGGGTTCTCGATGGGCGAGGTGATGTTCTTGCAGCCGGGGTCGCCCGCATCGATGAGCCCGTCGCCGTCGTTGTCGATGCCGTCGTTGCAGGCGCCCAGCAGGCTGCCGGGGTTGGCGGGGTCGGTGCCGTCCGCGAACTCATCGCCATCCATGACGCCGTCATTGTCCCGATCGAGCGCCATGCGATAGCCGGACCCCGGAGGCGCTGCCGTGTACGTGACTTCCTGACCGGCCGTGTCTGCCACATCGCGCAGTTGCGAGTCGCTGAGAGCCGGATCCCCGGTCGTATCGGGATCGAAGAACCCGGTGCCGGGATTGTAGAGCCAGCCCTTCACGCGGCCACCGACCTTCGCCTTGGCGACGAGATCCGCCTCCTTCACCAATCCACCCAGCACTTCCGAAGTGAAGTTGGTGTCGGCGCGCTGCACCAGCAGCGCGATGCGCGGCCCGACCTCCGTCTCGTTCGTGGCGTCGAGCGTCACCTGCTGGCCCACGATGGGCGCGAGATCGCTGTCGAAGGCGAGCATGAACTCTTCGACGTTCTGGCGCTGGGTGTCGCCGGTTGCGCCGGTGTTGAAGCCGACCCCGCCAAGGAAAGGCACCGGGTTGTTGTTGTTGAACGAGAACACGTCGGCCGTGAAGAAGCGGAACAGCGTGTCGGTCGACCCGTCGTGCAGGAATCCGAAGCCGCGGACCTGCGGGCCCTGGTGGCTGTTGTCGCCCGTCAGGTTGAACGCCACGTTGGGCATGCCGAACATCCCGACCTTCGCGTAGAGATTGCGCAGGTGCGGGATCTTCATGATCTGGGTCTCGTTTTCGAAGCTCGCTTCCTTGCCCGTACCGAAGAAGCCCTGCGCAGCGTCGAGCCGGTGGCAGCCCTCGCAAGTGAACCCGAGCCCGCCGACCACGGGTACGCCGTCCGAGAGGCCGGTGTGCGCGGCCCCCCCTTCACCCTGGAAACCGTTGCCGCCGACGACGCCCGTGTAGAGCGCGTGGCCGGCCGCCTGCGCCGTGGTGAGCGAGTTGTCCAGCGGGCGCACGGGGTTCGGCGGCAGCTGCACGGAGAGCTGGAAGTCCGCGAACCGCTGCATGTCGCTGTCCGAGATCAGGCCCGTGCTGCCGACGAGCCCCGGGAACGCCACGATGAAGTTCCGGAACGACAGGTCCTCGTCCGTGGCGCTGAGCCCGAAGTGGCCGTCGGCGCGGTCACCACGCCAGTGCATCGCGCCGGAGTTCGACATGCCGCGCAGCGTCTGCGTCGTCATGGGGCCCTTCATCGGGTGGAACTCGGTGTTCGACGCGCCGCCGTTCTGATCGCCCGCGCCCGCGAGCAGGTTGATGGTCAGGGGATTCGTCGTGACGTGGTCGTCGGGATTCCCTAGATCCCAGGCCAGGTCGTCCATGTCGCCGAAGATGTGGCAACTCGAGCACGACGCCTCCCCGTTGCCCGACGTGAGCACGGCGTCGTAGAGGATGGGACGACCGTCCTTCACCTCCGGCGGCTCGGGGTTGTGGAGGGGGATGTGGTTCCGCTCGACGCCCGTGCCGATGTCGATGACGGAGATCGAGTTGTCGAAGCGGGTCGCGACATAGAGCCGGCCGCGCGCTTCGTCGAGGGCCAGGCCGGAGGGGCCGCCGCCCGATACGGTGAAGTAGTTGGCGCTCTCGACCGTCGGATCGAACGTGTCGTTCTCGAGGGTGCTCGTCGAGAACACCCCGACCTTGCTGGAGCCGAATGCCGCCACGTAGAGCGTGGAGCCCGTGGAGTCCACCACCATGTCGGTGGGCGTGGCGAGGGAGTGCGCCTTCTGGCCCGCCGGGTAGGCGGGGTTCGGGTCGCCGTCGCACTCGATCGAGAGAATGCTGTAGTCGATGTGCTTGTTGAGATGACGCGCCTGGACGGTCGCGCCCGTTGCGTCCGTCGTATTCGGCGTGGGGAGCACGGAGACCCGCGAGAGCGCGAGCTTGCCGTTCACGGTGTTCGCAATGCTGCCTACCTCGGTCCCCGTCACCGGCGCGACCCCGTTGCAGCCCGGGCCCTCGAACCGTCTCAGGTTGTTGGCCTCGGTGTTCGAGACGTAGAGCTTGCCGCTGACCGGGTTCACGACCATGTTGAAATTGATGGTTCCGACCGATGCGGTGAACGCCGTCTCGTTCAGGGTGTCGGCGTCGATCGCAAAGACGTCCTTGTCCGGGAGGTCGAACCGCACGGCATTGGTCCAGTTGCGTCCGTCCTGGTCCTCGAACGTGCCTGCGACCTTGTTGTACTTCACGACGATGCCGGTCTCGGGCGCGAGCACGCCGTCTTTGTTGGTCGAGGGCGCGGCGAGGCCGCCGGGCATCTGTCCGCCGCCGAGGCCGCCCGGCACGCTCACACCATCGCCGGAGCACGCGCCGCCGCCGAAGCCGTCGCAGACCACGCCTTCGCTCGCCGTGGTGGACTGGTTGCCGGAGTGGAAGATCGCGGCGTAGACGGTGGCGCTGGTCGGACCCTGGTCCACGGCGAGCGCGCGGGGTGTGTCGCCGAACAGGGTCACGATCTCGAGCGGCGTGCCGCCGAGGGCCGTGCCGGGGTTCGCGCCGTCGAACACCCACACGTCGGCGCGGTCCACGCCGGGCGTCGTGAGCTGCGGATCGCCGGCGCCCGGTACGGCCGCGATCGAGGCATCCACCCGGTGTTGACCACGGTGCGCCGTGGTGATGAATGCACGGCTCGCGAGGGGGCCATTGCCATCGGGGTCCGCAAAGACGATGTCGCGGGGCTCGTCGCCCACCAGCAGGGTACGGGTGACCCGGCCAGTCACGATGTCGACCACGCTCACGCTGTCCGAGAGGTGGTTCACCACCCAGACCTCGCCGGCGTCGCGCGCCGCCACCGCCACCGGCTCCATGCCCACCGGAACCGAGAAGGCGTGCGTGAGGCCATTCGCACTCACGAGAAAGATCTCGACGGTGTTGTCCGGCGTATTCACGGCAGCCAGATAAGGCGAACCGGGGACCATCGTGATCGGGCGCACCGGGCCGCTCTCGAAGGCGATGAACGAGGGCTGGGCCTCGGCCGGGAGCGCCCAGAGCAGGCACAGGGCGAATCCGAGGCGAAACAGGTGGGTCGGCTTGGGCACGGCAGGGCTCCCGGTTGGCAGGCACACTGGTTCACCAGAAGAAACAAGCAAGAAGCGGGCCGCAAAGAGGTAGGGCCGCTCGATCCATGACGTGTTAGGCCAGCCCGTCCCAGGCCGCCGACCTCACGCTGCAACCTGCTGGAGTACAACGCGTTTCGGGAAGGCCGCAGCGCTACGGGATGGTGCCCCATGAGGATGGGAGCCAAGGCGAGGGGACCAGGACACGGGTCAGCGAGGAAAGGGTTTTCCACATGGCGGCAAAGGGATCCGGGTCTCGACGAGACGGCGCGGCCCTGCCCTCATGCCACGGCGAGCCCTCGACGCGCCGCCGGGATGACCCGCGGCGGCCTTCGCCGCACCGTCAGCCCGCCAGGATCTGCAACCCATCGCTGGCGAGCAATGCCGCGAACACCACGAGCAGGACGCCCACCAGCACCGCTTCGTTTCGCAGGATCCAGTCCTTCCAGGTGACCAGGGTCGGCTGGACCTGCTCCGCGAACAGCGTGTGCGCGACCGTCGGCAGGATCACCCCGACGCTCGCAATCAGCGTGTAGACCACCAGGGCCCCTGCCTGAGCCGACGGCCCGACTGCATAGGCGTAGATGGACGCGGATGCGGCGAAGGTCAGTACCAGGTTCTTCGGATTGATCGCGGAGAACACGAACGCCAAACCCAGCGCTGAAGCAGGGCCGATGGCATCGAGCCGCGCGATCGCTGCGGGTGCCTCGACCGGGTCGTCCGGTGCAGGCCGGCCTTGCCATCGTTGCCGAGCCAGCAGCAGGAGCACGCCCCCGAGCAGCAACCGGAGCCAACCCGAGAGCCGGGTCGGCTCCCCACGTCCCGTGTCCAGCCCGGGGATCAGCGACACGACGAGGCCGACGGCCAGGATGCCGAGCACCCATCCAAGGACGAACGCCCACGCGTTGCCCGGCCGACGGGAGAGCAGGAGCGTCGCGACACCCGCGACCGGAACCGGGCTCGCCGCGAGGCCCACGGCCATCGGCAGTGACGCGGCGACGGCCTCGAGCATGAGCCGAGGCTAGAACGGCGACCGCAACGGAACCAGCGCGCCAACCCCAGGTGTCCGACGCGTGGCCCCAAGCTAGGTTGGTCCACGATGTCCTCGTCGCGACGGGGCGGAGGCCTGCGTGGCAGACGGAAGAAGCAACCAGCGACCGGGCGTCGATGTACAGCGACGCCGCATCCTGGATGCGGCCGTCGAGCGGTTCGCCCGCAAGGGCTCGGCGGCGGTCTCGATCGCCGAGCTCTGCCGGGCCGCCGAGGTTTCGCGCCCGACGTTCTACCGGTGCTTCGCGGACAAGGAGGCCGTCCTGGCCGCGCTCTACGAAGAGGCGGTCCAGGCGCCCATGCGGCTCGGGCTGGCGGAGCTGACGGCGGCCAAGCGCGGGGGCCGCGCCGTATTCGACGAGGTGCTCGACGCGCTGTTCGCGCGGCCCGTGCACCTGGAGTTCCTGTTCGCTGAGTCGCGCGACCGCTCTTCGGCGGCTCACCGCATCGTCCAGCAGGCCCACGACGACGCCGTCGACGCGATCCGCGCTTGGCAGAAGTCGCAGGGCGCACCGGTCCTGTCGCGCACCGCGCTCCGAGCCCTGATGGTCGCCTGGCAGTGGATGGCGGCCGAGCACGCACACCGCGGCGACGAGGCCATCGACGAAGTGCGAGACGCCGCCTGGGAGTTGGCGCGGCTGACCTTCCTTCGATAATCTTACAGTATCGTAAGTTTATGAGGGCTGCCGTGCCGATCTCCTACGACCCGTATTCGCCGGAAGCCCTCGAAGCCCCCCTCGACCTGTATCGCCAACTACGCGACGAAGCGCCCTGCTACTTCATCGAGGCGCGCAACGCCTGGGCGCTCTCGCGCTTTCAGGATGTATGGGACGCCCACTCGGACACACGGCACTTCACGGCCATCCACGGAACGATGCCGTGGCACGTCATGAGCGGCACCCGGAACGTGCCGCCCATGCTCCACCAGATGGATCCGCCCCAGCACACCCAGGTGCACCGAGCGGTCCAGCCCTGGTTCGGCAAGGAGGCGCTGGCCGACAAGCGGGCCGAGGTCGAGGCGATGGCCACGAAGCTCGTCGACGACGCCATGGCGCGCGGCACGTTCGACATCGTGCACGACATCGCGTGGCCTCTGGCAGCCCAGGTCACCGCCATGATCTGCGGCCTGCCCATCGAAGATGCGAAGCTCATCAAGGAGCTCACCGAACGCTCGCAGGAGCGCGTCCCCGGCATCGACGGCCAGACGAAGGCGGGCAACGGCGCCCTCGGGGAGGTCACTGCCTACCTGATCGACCACGTGAAGCAGCGCCGGGCCGCGGGGTTCGACGGCGACTCGATGATCGACCTCTTCGGGCACCTCGAGATCGACGGCAAGCCCGTGGGCGACGACTTCAGCATCGCCATGCAGATGGTGATGTTCGTCGTGGGCGGCGCGTCGCAGTTTCCGAAGGCGTTCGGCGCGATGGCCTACCGGCTGTTCACCCATCCCGACCAGCGCGCCCAGGTGGTCGCCGACCCGTCGAAGGCCGTGGCGGCGTTCCTGGAGGCGGCCCGCATCGACAACGCGACCCAGATGCTGGGCCGCACCGTGGCCGAGCCGACCGAGATTCACGGCCAACGCCTCTTGCCGGGCCAGGGCCTGCTCCTGCTCTACGCCTCGGCGGGGCGCGACGAGCGCGAGTTCGAAGACCCCGATCGCTTCGACATCGACCGCAACCCCCGGCGCACGGTCTCTTTCGGGGCCGGACCGCACGCCTGCATCGGGCGGGGTTTCGGTGTGCTCCAGGCGGACCTTCTGGCGCGCGCCTTTCTCGCACGGGCCCCCGAGTACGTGATCGACGTGGACGCCCTCGAGGTCATCCGGACCGAGTACATGCGAGGCTGGGTGACGCTCCCCGCTCAGGCGAGCTGACGGCCCGAGAGCGCCCCGCGCCACCGCCGAGCGACGGCCAACCGTCGTTGCGGCGGCCTCCCATTCCCCCTATATCCGTTGCGTCGCAAGGAGGCCAGGACATGACCGGGACATTCGAAGATCTCCTCATCGTCGCGTTCGTCATCGGGATCGCGCCCGCCCTCATCGGCGGCAGCATCGCCGCGATCATGGCGCTGCGCGAGGGCTAGCGCCTCCCCGACCTCGCGCGACGCGCAGGTCCAGATCCATCGATCGGTCCCTCGCCTACTCGTCGGTGAGGGGCTCCGCGGGCGGGCGGCCTGCGCGCACGTGCGACTCCCGCCGCGAGGGCTTCACGGGGCGATTCGCCGGCTCCGACGACCACCAGAACGGGGCGAGATCGGACACCGGCGGCACCTCCAGGCGCCCTGCATCGATGGCCTCGCAGACTCGGCTGATGAAGCTCCCGCTGTTGTCGGCCCACCACCGCTCCCCGCCCGGAGAGTTGAGCACCGCGCAGGTGTAGCCCTCCCAGGCCACGTAGGTTGCGTCGTCGTAGAAGCCGAGGTCATGGGCTTCGAGGACGTCCTTGAAGTTCAGGACCGTCTGCGACAGCGCGTGGTGCAGCCGGATCCGGTCGGTCTCGTCGAGCGAGTCCGGTTCCATGAGTCCGCGCCGCCAGACCCGCGCCGTATCGGCGTCGTCGAAGATGCGACCGGTCGTTTCGTTGAAAGCGAGCACGCTCGATCGGTGCGCTTCCCAACGCGCGATCTGGTTCGATTGCCGGATCTGTCGCGCGAGATAGACGAGGGTCACGAGCGTCGCGACCGCGGCGACGAACTCGCCAATGTTGCCGAGGGATTCGATCGTCATCGGGTTGGACTCCAATGCAGCGCCCTCCAGGATCGCCGACCGCCGGGTTCAGCGCCCGAGCGAGCTCCAGGGCGTCCCTCAGGAGACCCGGCCCCATGCGCTCGCCCGAGCCTTCTTCTGGCGGGTCGAACACGCCCCCACGGCGCGCGATACTGCATGACGAGGAGCCCCCATGAGCACGGCCGCACCGATCGACCGGCAGGCACTGCGTACGCGGTACCTGGCAGAGCGCGACAAGCGAATCCGCCCCGATGGCAATGACCAGTACCTACGCCTCGCAGGCACGTCGCTCGCCCACTACCTCGACGACCCCTACATGCCGGTCGTCGAGCGGGAGCCCGTCACCGACCACGTGACGGTTGCCCTGATCGGCGGCGGCTTCGCGGGGATGATCACGGGTGCTCGGCTCAAGGAGGCCGGCATCGAAGACGTGCGCGTCATCGACAAGGCCGGCGACTTCGGGGGCACCTGGTACTGGAATCGCTACCCGGGCGCCCAGTGCGACACGGCCTCGTTCGTCTACATGCCGCTGCTCGAAGAGACGGGCCACGTGCCTACCGAGAAGTACGCGCACGCGCCCGAGATCCTCGAGCACAGCCGCCGTATCGGCAAGCAGTTCGGCCTGTACCAGGGCGCGCTGTTCCACACCGAGGTCACCGACCTCGCCTGGGATGCGGAACGCTCGGTTTGGATCGTGCGCACGAACCGGGGCGACGCGTTCACCGCGCAGTACGTGGCGATGGGAACGGGCCCGCTACACGTGCCGAAGTTGCCGGGCCTTGACGGGATCGACGACTTCGAGGGTCACTCCTTCCACACCAGCCGTTGGGACTACGACTACACCGGCGGTGACGCGAGCGGGGGCCCGATGACGGGGCTCGCCGACAAGCGCGTGGGCATCATCGGTACCGGCGCCACGGCGGTGCAGTGCATCCCCCACCTGGCCCGGGCCTGCCGCGAGCTCTTCGTCTTCCAGCGGACGCCATCCTCGGTGGACGTGCGAGACAATCGCCCCACCGACATGGCGTGGTTCGAGCGCGAAGTGCAGGAGCCCGGCTGGCAACAGAAGTGGCTCGAGAACTTCACCGCAAACCAGAGCATGGGTTTCCGCATTCCGAAGGAGGATCTCGTCCAGGACGGCTGGACCGACCTCGCGCGTCGGATCCGCTTCCGGATCCGTTCGCTGCCGTTCTACAAGATGACGCCGAAGAACATGCTGGCGGCTTTCGAGGACTCCGACCACGAGAAGATGGAGGAGATCCGCGCCCGCGCCGAAGAGGTCGTGCACGACCCGGAGACGGCGGAAAACCTGAAGGCCTGGTATCGCCAGCTCTGCAAGCGGCCATGCTTCCATGACGAGTACCTGAAGGCCTACAACGAACCCGGTACCACCCTCGTGGACACCGACGGCAAGGGCGTGGAACGGATCACGAAGAACGGAGTCGTCGCGAACGGCAACGAGTACGAGCTCGACTGCATCATCTATGCCTCCGGCTTCGAGGTCGGCACCGACTTGGCGAGCCGCAACGGCTTCGAGGTCACGGGCCGGGGCGGCCTCACGCTCTCCGAGGCGTGGGCCGACGGCATGAAGTCGCTGCACGGCATTCACGTCCACGGCTTCCCCAACCTCTTCATCCTGGGCCCGTGGCAGGGGGCGGCGCTGATCTCGAACGTGCCCCACAACTTCACGGAGTCGGGTGCCACGATCGCGCGCGTGCTGCGCCATGCGGTCGACCACGGACACGACGAGATCGAGGTCACCCAGGCGGCGCAGGACGCCTGGATCAAGCTCCTGCTGAAGGGCAGGGGCAACATGCTCGGCGCTCTGTCCGACTGCACTCCCGGCTACTACAACAACGAAGGCCAGCCCCTCGGCGAGGGCGCCGAACTGATGGTGGGGCATCCCCGCGGCCCGATGGCCCACTTCAAGTACCTGGAGAAGTGGCGCCGGTCGGGCAAGTTCAAGGGGCTCGAGTTCCGTTAGGCGTCGCTCGGGCGCCCCGGCGCTGGGGACCGCGAGACTCGTCGCCGCGCGTCAGCTCGCTAGGCGCCACTAGGTCGCATCGGGACCTCGGTAGACCGAGATCTCGACTGCGTCCGGAAGCTGCGAGTACTCGATGTGGGCTTCGCGCGACTCGCTGTCGTAGCGGCCGCACGTGCGCACGTAGCTGAGATAGGCCTCCGGCGAGAAGAGGTCGCCGGTGTTGTCGGCAACGACGACCGAACCGGGTCGCAGCAGGCCGCGCTTCTCGAGCAACTGGAGGTCGGTCTTGTAGAGGTCCTTCCAGTGGTCGAGGAAGACCAGATCGAACGGGCCCTCGAGCTTGGCGATCTCATCGCTCGACGAGCCGATCCGCAGCTCGACCCGCTCGGCGAAACCCGCAACGGCGATGTTGTCGCGCGCGGCTTCGGCATTCGCGGGGCTGAGCTCGACCGACACCAGGGTCCCGGGCGGCGCGAGTCGTTGGCAGATCATGATCGCGGAGTAGCCGCAGTAGGCGCCGAGTTCGAGCACGCGTGCTCCATCGGGGAGCCCCCCGATCATCTCGCTCATCAGCGGCCCCTTCTCGGGCCCCACGCTCATGAGCCAACGCTCCTCGGTCGCGTAGCGGTCGAGCGTGGCCAGCACGCTGGCAGCGTCCCCCTGCGTCGCATGCCGCGCGACGTAGTCGCGCGCTCGCAGCGGGCGCGGCGGCGCGCCTCGCACGGTGTCGATCAGAAAGTGAGACACGTTGCGTGCGTTGAACGCCCACATCCGGGGGTGGAGGAATCGCCAGGGAAGCATCGCGGGTCAGAGCTTCTCGGGCGGGCCGAAGCGCATCACCATCTTGCCGATCCAGGTGGCCATCAGCGGCTTCTTCGGCAGGCCGAGCGAGCGGAGATCGTCGGCGATCGGATGGCTGCCCAGCGTGATCTCGACGTCCTTGCCACCGCCGGCGCCCATCTGGGATGCGGTCTGGGTGAAGGACGTGGTGTGCGCGATGCCCTCGATGTAGCTGTAGGCGATTCCGGGGCTGGCGGGCCGGTCCGTACTTCCACCACGCGGCATCTCGATCTCGAAGACCTTCTGTCCGTCCATCTCCAGAGCGCCGCGGAAACGACCCTCCTGCGAGTAGTCGAAGTCGATGCGCTCGACCGTCTTCGGAAAGCCCCAGATGATGGCGCCGGCATCCCGGGTGAACGACTGGTCCACCGGCATCTTCCACGTGTACGAGGGCAGCCCGCCCTTGGCCATGCCGAGCCAGGCGCCCAACCACGGAAGCCCGCGAGGTGCCCCCTTCTTCCGAACGAAGAAGTTCATCGCGACCTCGTCGTAGTCGCCGAGATCGTTGTCCTTGTAGTCGATGCAACCGAGCATGAAGAGGGTCCGGCCGGGCAGGAAGTCGACGATCTCGAAGGCATCGCCCACCAGGCGAGCCGCCGCCCGACTCGACACCAGGAAGCCCGCGATGGCTCCAGATGCGTCCCGGACCTCGACGGGGAAGGTGACCTGCTGGCCCTGAATCTCGTACGCGGCTGCCATGGGGCTCTCCGTGGGTGCGCGCTTCGCCTCGGACCCGAGGCCGCCGTGAGCGCTGTCGGCCGGCACCGAGGGCGACAGCGTCTGGCGCAAGTGTCGCGCGTGCGGCTCGGCTACGCTCGCCGGCCGTGCCGACGGCCGGTGCCCGCCTTCGCGGGTCTTGGACCTGGGCCAGGACCGGGGCCGGCGTTTTGGGCGAAGAGCCGGACTCCGCGTAGACTGGGCCCGTGTCCACGGCCCGGATCTCCAAGCTGCAGCTGGGCCTGTACGGGCTGCCGAACCTGGCCTTCTCGGTCGTGGGCCTGCCGCTGGCGCTCTACCTGCCGCGCTTCTACTCGCAAGAGCTGGCGCTCGATCTGGCCGCCGTCGGCCTGATCATCGCCGCGTGCCGCATCACAGACGTCTTCACCGACCCGCTGATCGGCTCGCTGAGCGACCGCCACCGCACGCGCTTCGGCCGCCGCAAGCCCTGGATCGCCGTGGGCACGCCGCTGCTGATGGTGTCGCTGTGGAAGCTCTTCGTTCCGTCCGACGAGCCGACCCTCACCTACCTGTTCGTGTGGGTGGCGCTGCTCTACTTCGCCTTCACGCTGATCAGCCTGCCCTACAACGCGTGGGGCGCCGAGCTCTCCAAGGATTATGCCGAGCGCTCGCGTGTGACCGGTTGGCGCGAGGCCCTCGGCGTGGTGGGGACGATCCTCTCGATCTCGATTCCGCTCGGGATGGTCCGGTTCGGCTACACGGACGTCTCCGGCCAGCTGCTCGGCGTCGCGGTGGCAGTCCTGGTGCTGACGCCCCTGCTCGCGGCGCCTGCACTGCTCCTCGTACCCGAGCCCGAGCCCGAGTCCATTCGGCGCGACGCCCTGTCGGGCTGGCAGAAGCTGGCCATCGCCTGGCGCAACGGCCCGTTCCGGCGCCTCGCGGTCTCCTTCATGTTCTTCATCATGGCCATCACCATGACCGCGTCGCTCTCGATCTTCTTCGTGACGGCGGTGATGGCCGAAACGACCGCCACCTACGCCACCTTCATCTTCGTCTACTACCTGGCCACGACCCTGGGCGTGCCCGTGTGGCTGCGCATCTCGGACCGGCTGGGCAAGCACCGCACCGTCGTCGCGGCGATCGTCTGGCTCTCGATCTGGAGCGCGCCCATCCCGCTACTCGAGCCCGGCGACTACTACCTCTTTCTCTTCCTCATGATCATGAAGGGCTCGGCCATCGGCGCGCTCGCCTTCCTACCGGCCTCCATGGCGGCGGACGTCATCGACGTGGACACGCTCGAGACGGGCGAGCAACGCAGCGGCCTGTTCTTCTCGCTGTGGGGCATGGTGAACAAGGCGGCGGTCGCGCTCGGCGTGCTGCTCGCCACGAATGCCGCGGCCGCCTTCGGCTTCGAGCCCACGGCCGGCACCGACAACACGGACTCGGCCAAGCTGGCCGTGGCCTGCCTCTACAGCCTCTTCCCGGCCGGGCTGGCCCTGATCGCGCTGCCGCTCCTGTGGCGCTACCCGATCACCCGAGCGTTCCAGGAGGACCTGAGGGCGCGGATCACCCGCGAGCAGCAGACGAATCAGGAGTAGACCCGGCCGGAAGGCGGCCACGGGAACAGCCAGGTGATGCCGAAACGCTACTCGAGGCGAAACAGGAGCCGCAGGGTCACCCAGGACGAGACGTGGAGGCCGGTGCGCTGCGCCGGGTGGAAAAGCGCGTCTCGGAGGGATTCGCGAACCGACAGGGAGAAGGCCTCGTGGCTGCTCGACAGGATCCGGGTACTGGCCGTCGATCCGTCTGCGAGAACGACCACGCGCGCGACGACCTGCCCCTCCATCCCCAGGGCCCAAAGCTCGGGTGGGTAGACGGGCGCGATGGGCTCGAGGGGGTGCGCGGGGTAGTCGACCTCGTCCTCTGCGAAGTAGCGCGGGAGCGCGTCCTCCCGGGGCTCGGGAGATGCCGAAGGCCGGGTGGCCTCCGGGACCGGCGGCGGCGTCGAGCAGGCGGCGACCGCCACGCAGAGTGCGGCCATCACCATGCCACTTGCCTGTCGTCTCCTAGAAGGCATACCGCACCCAGGCTCGCACGTTGCGGCCGTTGCCGGGCGTGAAGTGCCGATCGCCGATCCCGGCTCCCCCGCCCGAGCGGGGGCAGGCCGCCACGCGGCCCACCTCGGTCGGCGCACAGGACTCGTAGAAGAACTCCGAGCTCCGCCAGTCGTTGTCGGCGATGTTCTCGACGGCAAGCCCTACCTCGATGGGCCCATACCGGTAGCGCATGCCCAGGTCGAGCACCGTGTAGTCGGAGAGCCTCGGGCTGCGAAACGCCTCGCTGGCGTAGCGCTCACCGAGATGTCGGACGCTCAGCTCGGCCGCGAAGCCGCCCTCGCGCACGCCGACGGCCCCCTTGGCGACGAAGCGGGGGGCCTGGGGAACCGGGTCGCCTCCCGACGTGAAGCGGGCCGAGGTGTAGGCGACGTCCCCATGCAGGTAGAGCCAGCTCGTCAGGTCGGCGCGCGCGACGAACTCGACACCGAACCGCTGCGTCCGGCCCGACGACTCCGTGGTGCCCTCGTCTCCCACGAAGACGAGCTCGTCCTGCAACTCGAGCCAGAACCCGTCGACGGCGACCTCGACGCGATCGAAGAAGCGCGTCCGGAACCCGAGCTCCGCACCCGGAGCCCGGGACAGGATGCGCGGTGCGATCACCGCGGCCCGCGCATCGTTCGAGTGGAAGCCGATGCCGAAGTTCGCGAACAGCTCGAGGTCTCGAAGCCAGTGGGCCTGGCTGGGATAGGGGCCCACCTGGGAGAAGGGAGAGAGCACGAGGTTGGCCTTCGGCAGCCAGATCGTGTCGTCGCCCGACCCGCCGAAGCCGCCGGGGAGCCGGCTCCGAGCCTCGAAGTCGAAGTACTCGAAACGCAGCCCGCCCACGAAGCGGGCCCAGGGCAAGGGCAACAGCTCGGCCTCGACGTAGGGCCCGACCGAGAGCTGCTCCACGTCGTCGTCGCTCGTCCGGCCGGTGGTCGTTCGCCGGGTCTGGGTGCCCAGCCGAACCCGCGCGTCGTCATAGCGCCACTCGGCCCCGGCCCGCAGACGCGCCGGGAACCCGGGCGAGAAGACCTGCTCGTATTCGACGCGCCCTCCGGCGTAGAGGCGGTCGTCCTGCTGGATGATCCCGTCGCCCAGGACCGGGTCGTTCAGCGCGTAGGTGAAGTTGGAAAAGAGGTCGAGCTCGTAGGCGGCCACGTAGGCGTTGGCCATCAGGTGCGACTCGCTCGACGGCTGCCAGTCGATCTGGAGCTTGCCCTGCGCGCGCATCGTATCCCCGCCCTCCGAGGGATCGAGCGAGCCGAAGCGCGAGATGCGGCGATCGTCCACCAGGCGTTCGGGAATCAACCCGGAAGCGTTCCAGTCGGCGGTGTACCCGAGGAGGTGGCCCGAGAGACGGAGATCGGGCCGCAGGTCGACCCCTGCCCGCGCGAACAGCGAGTAGCGGCCCAGGTCCTCGTCGTCGAGGAACGGGCCGTCCGTGTGGTAGGCCTCGAACGAGACCAGCGCGTCGGCCTTCGCATCGTCCCCCTCGAACGGACCGAAGCGGGGCGACGCCACGCCGACTGCGCGCCAGGTGTTCCAGTAGCCGCCCTCGAAGCGGACCTGCGACTCCGGGACCGAGTCGAAGGGGACGTACTCGATCGCCGCCGCCGTGGCGAAGTCGCCGAAGCGCGCGAAGTAGGGCCCCTTGTAGGCGTCGAGCCGCTCGATGGTCTCCCTGGTGACGAAGTGCAGGTCCAGGTAACCCTGACCGTGGGCGTGGCTGCGCAGATTGATCGGAACCCCGTCGAAGTAGACCGCCAGGTCCGTCCCGTGGTCGGCGTCGAAGCCCCGGATGAAGTACTGCTCGGCCTTGCCGCCGCCGGTGTGCTGGGCGGTGAGCGCATTGGGCACGGCCTCGAGCATCTGCCCGCCGCTCTCGAGCGGGCGCAGCTCGAAGTCCTCTGCAGGGACGGTCAGGGTGGACGAGGCGGTCACCGGCTTGCGCTCGGTCACCGTGAACTGGTACGCGCCGTCGCTCGGCTCCGTGGGCGCGGGATCGTGTGCACGCGCCTCCGGCGCACCCAGCAAGAAGGCCAGACTGACGACGGCGGCTAGCGCTCTGGACACGGTCCCCTCCAGTACGGCCAGGGCTGCGAGCGGGGCGAAGCCCGACGCACGGCTGGGGCAGGAAACCTAGGGGAGCCGGCGCGGCTTGAGGAGTGGCTCGCGAAGTGGGGCGGCCTGTCAGCTCGACGACGGGGCGTTCGTCCCCACCGCCGACTCGCGGCCGGAATCCCGACTCCCTCGGAACCACGGCGGCCGGTCGGGAAGGAGCGCTACGATGCGCCGTTCGACCACGGGAGGGAACCCCTTGACTCGCCTCGCCTCGACCTGGCCGGTGTTCGCATCGACCCTGTGCTTCGTCTTCGCCACGACCGCCTCGGCTGCCGATCTCGATCGCACCGTGCTGCCGATCCAGCCGCCGCCCACCGAGAAGGTCACCGAGCTCGATGCGCGCCAGGCCACCCCTCCCCCGCGCTTCGCGATCGAGGCGCCCGAGGGCGCGCCCAACGTGGTCGTCGTCCTGATCGACGACATCGGCTTCGGGACTGCCGGGGCGTTCGGGGGCGGCATCGAGACGCCGACCCTCGATCGCCTCGCCGAAGGCGGGCTCCGCTACAACCAGTTCCACACGACGGCGCTCTGCTCGCCGACGCGGGTCGCGCTGCTGACGGGTCGCAACCACCACTCCGCGAACGCAGGCTCGGTGATGGAGGTCGCGACGGCCTTCCAGGGGAACCAGGGCGTACGACCGAAGAGCGTTGCGTACTACGCCGAAATGCTGAGGCTGAACGGGTTCAGCACGGCGGCCTTCGGCAAGTGGCACGAGACGGCCCCGTGGGAGGTCAGCATCTCCGGCCCCTTCGACCGCTGGCCCACGCGCTCGGGCTTCGACAAGTTCTACGGGTTCATCGGCGGCGAGACCAACCAGTGGGCGCCCTTCCTGCACGACGGCGTGGCACCGGTCGAGATTCCCCAGGATCCCGACTACCACGTCACCGAGGACCTGGCGGACGAGGCGATCCAGTGGATGCGCTTCCAGAAGGCACTCACCCCCGACAAGCCCTTCTTCGTCTACTTCGCGACCGGCGCCACCCACGCGCCCCACCATGTGCCCCAGGAGTGGATCGACCGTTACGAGGGCAAGTTCGACATGGGCTGGGACGCCTATCGAGCCCAGACCCTGGCGCGACAGATCGAGCGCGGCGTGGTGCCCGCAGGTACCGAGCTGGCCGCCAAGCCCGAGGACATCGTGGCGTGGGATTCCCTCTCCGACGACGAGAAGCGCCTCTACGCCCGCCAGATGGAGGTCTTCGCGGCCTTCGCCAGCCACACCGATCACCACGTGGGACGCCTGGTGGACGCCCTCGAAGCGATGGGCGAGCTCGACGACACGCTCTTCCTCTACGTCTGGGGCGACAACGGCGCCAGCGCCGAGGGCGGCCTGGCGGGCACCTTCAACGAGATGGTCGTCCTGAACGCGCTGAACGACAGCGTCGAAGACCAGCTGCCCCGGCTCGACGACTTCGGTGGCAAGGACGCCTACAACCACTTCCACGCCGGGTGGGCGCATGCTTCCAATACACCCTTCCAGTGGACCAAGCAGGTGGCCTCGCACTACGGGGGCACGCGCAACCCGTTGGTCGTGCACTGGCCCGCGGGCATTCGGGCCAAGGGCGAGGTCCGCTCCCAGTGGCACCACGTCGTCGACGTGGGCCCGACCGTGATGGAGGCCGTGAACCTCCCCTTCCCCGTCTCGGTGAACGGCGTCGAACAGAAACCCTTCGAAGGGACCAGCATGGTCTACTCCTTCGACGACTCCGGCGCGAAGGACCGCCACACGACCCAGTACTTCGAGATGTTCGGCAATCGCGCCATCTACCACGAGGGCTGGACCGCGACTGCCAAGCACCGCACGCCCTGGGCCAGTGGCCCCGACGGCCCGCTGCAGGACGACACCTGGCAGCTCTACCACGTGGCGGAGGACTTCAGCCAGGCGAACGATGTGGCTGCCGAGCACCCGCAGAAGCTGGCCGAACTGCAGGCGCTCTTCCTCGAAGAGGCCGTCAAGTACGACGTCCTGCCGTTGGACGACAGAACGTACGAGCGCTTCAACGCGAAGATCGCCGGCCGTCCCGACCTCATGGGAGACCGCACCTCCCTCACCCTCTACGAGGGAATGGGGCTGATCATGGAGAACGCGTTCATCAACGTGAAGAACCGCTCCCACACGATCACGGCCGACGTCGTGGTGCCCGAGGGCGGAGCCGAGGGCGTGATCCTCGCCCAGGGCGGCAAGTTCGCGGGATGGAGCCTCTACACGAAGGAAGGCAAGCCGGCGTACGTGCACAACTGGTTCGGACGCGAGCGGTACACGGTGGCCAGTGGCGAGGCGCTCTCGCCCGGCAAGGCGACGATCCGCTACGAGTTCACCTACGAGGGTGGCGAGAAGCCCGGCGGCCCGGGCACGGGCGTGCTCTACGTGGACGGCCGGAAGGTGGCGGAAGGCAAGATCGAGAAGACCGTGGGCCTCGTATTCTCGGCCGACGAGACCGCCGACGTGGGCATGGACCACCACACCAACGTGACACCCGAGTACCCGCAGTTCGGCAACCAGTTCACGGGCTCGATCGAGCGCGTGACGATCGACCTGAAGTAGAGCGCCCGGATCCCAGAGCGCGGAGCGAGGTAGAGGCCGTGCGGAGCTTCATGGACGACCGGGCGGTGGCGGAGCGAGTTCTCGCCCACGTACGCGACGGTACGACGGACGAGGGCGACGAGGTCTGGCGCGAGCCGGTCGAGAACTACCGCAGCGAGGAGCGCCTTCGTCGGGAGATCGCCCTCCTGCGCCGACTGCCGGTGCCGTTCTGTCCCTCCGCCGCGCTGCGAAAGCCCGGAGACTACGTCGCGCGCCAGGCGGCCGGGGTCCCCATCCTCGCCGTGCGCGGGGAGGATGGGGAGGTGCGCGCCTTCCGCAACGCGTGTCGCCACCGAGGGGCCGAGGTGGCCAGCGGCATGGGCTGCGCGAAGGCGTTCGTCTGCCCGTTCCACGGTTGGACCTACGGGCTCGACGGTCGGCTCGCGCGCGTCCAACACGAGCGCGGCTTTCCGGGCATCGACCGGAACACACACGGCCTCGTGCCGGTTCTCGCCCAGGAGCGATCCGGCATCGTCTTCATCACCCAGAGCGGGCAGCCGAGCGAGCACGATCCCGGCGAGGGGATGTCCGGCGTGATCGCAGCCGACCAGGACCTGATCGACACGCACGACAACGAGGCCGACTTCAACTGGAAGGTGTCGCTCGAAGGATCCATCGAGGGCTACCACATCCGTTTCGGCCATCCGAAGACCTTCTACCCGTACGGCTACGACAACCTGAACCTGGTCGAGCACTGCGGCCGGAACAGCCGGGTGACCTTTCCCTTCCGACGCATCGAGAAGCTGGCCGACGTGCCGGAGGCCGAGCGTCGCATCGAAGGCCGCGTCACCTACGTCTACCACCTGTTCCCGAATGCGCTGGTCACCGTCTTGTCTCATCACACGATCCTGGTCGTGCTCGAACCCATCGCCCCCGGCCGAACCCGAAACGTCGCCTACTCGCTGGCGCACACCGGCGGAGACCCGGCCGCCGCGGAGACGGCCAAGCGAGACGCGCGGTTCGTGACGGAGACGGGCGCCCCGGAGGACCGTGCACTCGCGGAGAGCGTCCAGCGAACGATCGGGAGTGGCGCGAACGAGTACTTCACCTTCGGCCGCTTCGAGAGCGCGATCGTCCACTTCCATCGCAATCTCCGCGCGGCGCTGGCGGAGTCCGATCGGAGCACGTAGGTCGCGCGGCGTACGGACGCGGAGGTTAGGCGCGCCCCGTGCGCCAGCCTGCGAGTCCCAGCAGGCCTGCCACCAAGAGCAGCCCCGTGCCGGGCTCTGGGACGCTTGCGACGCGAAAGCCGATGTCCCAGGCCTCGGTGTTCGAGTGCAGGCTGCCCCGGAACGACGCCGCCAGGCTCCCCGGAATGTTGCTCCAGTTGCCGCCGCGGACGCCCCGGAACGAGCCGATGAGGGCCTCGTTCCACTCGAAGAGGTTGCCGCCCTGGTCGACCGTGCCATAGGCGCTCGGCGAAGTGGTGTAGGCCCCCACGTCGGTGGTGTTGCCGACGGCGAAGTCGCAGTTCGCAGAGTGGGTCGTGGTTCCAGCGGGTACCTCGCAGGCGACCCCGTTGAAGCCGTCCGCGAACGGATACGGGTTGTAGCTCGAGGAGACGGCGTCGTAGTAGGCAGCCTTGTACCACTCGTCCTCGCTGGGAAGCACGAAGGTGGCCCCAGGATTGCGGGTGATCGTCGCGCCGTTGCTTGGGACCGGGGTTCCGCCGAGGAGGGTGTAAGAACCGGTCTCGGTGTCGCCTCCACCCTTGCCGTTGTGGAGCCAGTTGGCATAGCGGATGGCGTCGAACCAGGAGACGAAATTGACGGGGTTGTTCGCACGCCCGCCGACGGTGGCGTAGGTGAAGCTCCCGGAGACACCGCTCTGCGTGATGCCCCCGAAGCCCCCGGCCATGGCCGCGCTGTACAGAGCCAGCGGGTCGGAGGCCGCCTTGGCGTTGAGGAACTCGGTGTATTGGGCGTTGGTCACCTCGCTCTTGCCGATGTCGTAGGTGTGGTTCACCGCTCCGTAGAGCGACCCGGTCGCCGGGTCGGCAGGGTTGCCCGGGTCGGCGATGCGGACGGCGTGGGCCGAGCCCGCGCCCAGTAGCGCACAGAACCCGGCGAGCAGCAGAGTTCGCATTGTCTCCTCCGCGACAGAGGAGATCGCCAGGGACTCCCTCTCCGCATGAGCGAGGAGACCGGCACGACAGCCCGCCTCCCATTGCCGAGCGGAGCATGCAAGTCTGGAGCCTGCTCACCGGGGGGCGTCGCTCTCGGCGATGATCCCAGAAGAATCACGGGTTTGTGGAGATGTCATCGACGCGAGGTCAGCCGGGGGTGAAGACCGGTTCCCAAGGGAACGGAACGCCTTTTCCCTTTGGTTGTGCCCCAACCAATGCCCTTCGACTCTGCTGCCGAGGTTCGCCAGGCGGCGAGCATGGCCCGTCGAGCGATCGCGCACGCAGCCCTCCTGTCGGCTCGGAGCATGAGCCGTCTCATGAGGGCAGTGCCGCGGCAAACCGCTCGGTTCCGGTCGCCGCCGCTTCGGCCCTCGCGATGATCTCGCCCAAACGGGGCCGGGTACACTCTGGACGAAGCATTGGGGGGATCGGACGAGCTGCGGCTCATCCTGGGGGGTCTGGATGCGCAACGGCTTGGAGACGGCGGCGGCGCGTCGTCGATCTTGGCGCTGCACCCTGCTCGCCCTCGCGCTTCTGCCAGCCCTCGCCTGGAATCCCGCCTGGGCCCAGGTCTCCGAGATCCTGACGCCCCTCAACCCCCTCGCCGCGCCCAGAGACCTCACCGTCGACCGGGGGGGCAACGTCTATGTCCTGGGAGCGGAGAGCGGCAACGTCTTCCACGTCGCTCCCAGCGGCGCCGTTCGGGAGATCTTCGACCTCCACGACGAGGGCCTCGGCCACGCGGTCGCAGGCCTTCGGGGAATCGCGGTCGGATCGGATGGCGGCGTCTACGTCACGGCGTCGAAGACGGACAACGCCCTGCGCATCTTCCCGAAGCCCGTCGTCGAGGTGATCCGCGCCTCGGGAGACGGCCGGGGAAACGCCCTCCGCGAGCCGACCGGAATCGCCTCGGACCCCGTCACTCGCGACCTCTACGTCGTCGGCTCGGGGAGCGAGAACGTCTTCAGGATCACCCCCGGCGGCACCGTCACCCGGATCCTCGGCAGCCGCGGCGACGGCGTGAGCCCGTGTCACCGCCCTGCCGACATCGTGATCGACCGGAAGCGCAGGGTCTCGGTGGCCTGCGAGGCCAGCAACAACGTCTTCCGGGTCTCGCCGACGGGTGCGATCCGGGAGGTCGTCGCGGATGGACCCTCGAACCGCCCGCTCGCGTTCCGCCCCACCCTCCTGGCGACGGACTCGGCGGCCAACGTCTATGTCGGGGCGCGATCAGGCGTCCTTCGCATCGCACCGACGGGCGAGCCGAAGCAGATCATCGGTTGGCAGAGCGGCATCTCCTTCGAGTCCCTGACAGGCCTCGTCGTCGACTCGGCCGCCCGCGTCTTCGTCGCCTCGTCCTACCGCAACGAGGTGTACCGGATCGGACCCGGCGGGAGCCTCCACAAGGTCCTGGACGGCTACGGAGACGGCACCCACCCCCTCCAGTTTCCGACGGGGCTGGCCATCGACGCGTCGGACAACCTCTACGTGCTCGGCGGCCGTAGCCACAACGCCTTCCGCATCGATCCGAGCGGACGCACCGTTCAGGTACTGGACGCTGGGGGGGACTACTCCTGGCTGCATCTGCGCGGGCCCCTTCCGCACCGCGGGCCGCACCCGCGACGCTAGGCAGCCGACGGGCTCGGCGAGATGCTCGTGCGACCCCGTGCAGCTACGCGCGCTTCGCGCCGTCTACCAGGTTGACGATGTATGCGCGTCGCGCGCGCGTGCGGCTCCGGTTGGGGCCCGTGTAGTGGGGCGTGTTGTAGGCGTGGACGGTGGCGCCGCCTGCCGGAAGCGGGCAGGCCACGGCATCACGCAGGGGCAGATTCCGCTCTGGATCCGTGATGCCCAACAGCCGGTGCTCCTCGGCGGGGTCGCCTGCGGCCACGTGGTGGGGCAGCAAGGGGTCGCGATAGACACCGGGGACGAAGGTCATGCAACCCGTTTCTTCGTCGACGTCGTCCAGGGCGATCCAGAACTGCAGCAAGGCGCGACCGCTGCTCCGGGCCCCCGCCCCCAGGAACGGCATGGCGGCGTAGGACAGGTCCTGGTGCCAGGGCGTCTCGTCAGGGCAGCCCGGCCCCTTGTAGATCAACATGTCGAAGAGACGGGTCGGCTTGCCGCCCTCGAAGATCTCCCTCGCCACCTCGATCGCCGAGCGCAGCGCAGCGTTGTCGCGGAAGACCTCCGACACCTGATGCGGGTTCATGACCTGGCGGATCAGGCCTCCCAGGTAGCGGTCGCCGGGCACGTCGACCTCGCGGCGCAGGATGGCGTCGTAGTCGTGGCGTAGCTCTTCGAGCGCCGCGGTCGCGACGAGCCTCTCGATCCGGGCGAAGCCCTGCTCGAGGAAGGCGTCTGCCACGGATTGGCTCCCACTTTTCTGCAGCCCCGTCTGCGTCGTCCGATCGCTCACGCCGATCCTCTCTCGTCGCTCGGCCGGGCGCCTGCGCGCCCCCAGCCCCCTCTTGTTTACCCCACTGCCGCGGATGGGGTTCAATTGGACCCGAACGGCGTGCCCCCCGGGCGGGATCGGGGCCCGCGGAGCAAGAGAGGAGGACGCGTGGCGGAGGTGGCGATCTCCGGCGAGCAGTTCCTGATCGACGGGGTGCCGACCTACGCTGGGCGAGCGTTCGAGGGGCAATCCGTAGAAGGCCTGCTCTACAACACGCGCATGGTCCAGCTACCGGGACGGCTACCAGTCACCGCCGGTGAACTGGGGCCTCTCGACGCCCGAGAAGCAGGCGTTCTTCGAGGAGGTGGCGAGAGTCACCGGCTACTCGGGATCTTCGAAGTGAACGCGCGGCGGCTATCGAACGGAAGGAGGAAGCGCAGTTGCTCGACGCGATGCAGTGGAAGCAGTGGGAGGAAGAAGGCTTCTTCCTCGTCCGGGGCTTCGCGGATCCCGCGGTCGGCCACGCCATGCTCGACCGGGTGATCGGGATCAGCCGCGGCGCCGGCGGGCAGATCGTCCACGACGGCTTCATCGTGGCCCCCGAGCAGAACCTGGCCGGCACGATCGACACCGCGGCCGACGCCGAGCAGCGGGTCTCGAAGATCTTCCGGCTCCACCGGGACGGCCCCTTCCGCGACTTCATCGTGTCGCAGGGCGTCCTCGAGATCGGTCGCGCGCTCCTGGGCCCGAGGATCGACTGCTTCCTCTCCCAGTTCATCTTCAAGAACCCGGCGGCCTGGGGACAGCCCTGGCACCAGGACTCCTTCTACTTTCCCTTCGACCGCGCGCCCCAGGTGGGGCTGTGGCTCGCCGTCACCGAGGCGACCCTCGAGAACGGATGCCTGTGGGTCCTGCCCGGATCCCACAAGAAGCCGATCCACGAGCACGTCCCCGACCGCCGGCCGAACGCGAACGTCGGCTACGTGGAGATCGTCGACCACGACTTCGCCGACGAGCGCCCCGTCACGATGGCGCCCGGCGACCTGCTCGTCTTCCACAGCCACCTGATGCACCGCTCGAAGGACAACGAGAGCGATGGCCTGCGCGCCGCCATGGTCTACCACCTGGCGGCCCACGGGACGCTCGACCGATCGAAGAAGCCGTCGCCCGTCAACGACTGGATGCCCCTGCCCGACCCGGGCGAGGCGGCCCCTGCCGCTGGAGATCCCGCGTGAGCGGCGAGCCGGCTGCGCCCCACCCCGATCCGCCGCGCTTCGTGATCCGGCACGCCCTCGAGATCGAGGGCAGCGCCGAGGCGACGTGGGGCGTGCTGTCGGATCTCGCGCGCTACCCCGAGTGGAACCCGTACGTCCTCGCACTCGAAGGTGAGCTCGCGCCCGGCGGCACCTTGCGCGTGACGATCTCCCAGGAGAACTGGCCCGAGCCGCTCGTCGTCGAGCCGACGGTGGTGAGGGCGGAGCCCGGGCGCGTCCTCCACTGGCGGGGACGCGCCGGCGAGGGCGGCCTCCTCGACACCGATCACGTCTTCGAGATCCAGCCCGTCGACGCGACACGGATCCGCTTCGACCACTTCGAAGAGTTCCGCGGCCGCCTCGCCGAGAAGATGGACGAAGAGATGCGCGGGTTCACGCGGCGAGCGTTCCAGGCGATGAACGAAGCGCTCGCCGGGCGAGTTCGAGCGCTGTCCTGAGCGGGCTCGTCGAGCCGAAGAGTTGCGGCCGGCGATCACGACCACGATCCCTGCGACGACTAGCGATGCTCCTCGCGCTCGAGCGAGACGTTCCAGACCACGAGGGTCGTCACCAGGAAGAGCAGCGTGAAGATCGTGGTGCCCCAGGCCGGGCGGATGTAGGCACCGATCGGTGCGGGCAGCATCTCGGCGAGGGGCTGCGTCAACGGGGCGATGATCGGTGACAGGATCGCCACCCACCGGGGGTAGTGGGTCTCGCGGAAGAGCACGACGGCCGCGAACCAAAGCGACCCGATCGGCACGGTGAAGGAGATCGGGAGGAGAACCGCCTCGTGGTAGGCGTGCATGCGCTCGACCATCGTCGCGAGCGTCCCCGCGAGCTCAGCTGGCGCGGCCGCCTGCGCCTGGAAGCCGGCCGCATAGAGCGCGTACGACCCGTGGTAGCCGGGAAAGATCGAGAACGCGTATGCGAGCAGGAGGACGGGCGGGAGCGCGAGGTTCCGGCCGGCGGGCCGCAGAGCGACGTAGACCGGCCAAAAGCCGAGCAGCCAGAGGGGGATCGCAGCGTTGCCGATGATGCTCCCGAGGAAGACCTGGTCGTACGGCGCCTCGGCGAGCTGCAAGTAGGTGTTGACGCCCGGCCCTGGCTTGAGCCCCCCTTGGAGCATGTAGTCGGACACCGCGTTCGCGATTCCGCCTGCGACGGCAAGCAGGCCAGCGGCGCGGAGGAGCTTCGATCCACCCATCGTCCCGTCGGCCGGGGACCGGACGCCGGCCGATCGCGTTGCCTCCATGGCTCCTCCCGTCCTCTTCATGCTGGTGCCCTGGCGAAGTGCCGGCCGTGACCGGTTGGTTCCCCGACGAGTGGATTCCAAGCCAGAGCCCCCCTGCAAGAGCGCTCCGGCTGACACGAACCGCCCAACGGGACCACAACCTTCGGAGGGTGCGAAGGGGCCACGGATTCAGGCGAGCCCACACCGCCCAGGGCCCGAGAGAGGCGCTCCGATGACGAGTCGATTCAGCGAGCCGCGACGAAGCCTGCGAGCCTGCCTCATCGCCCTGGGCGTGATCCTCCTCGTCCCCCACGTCGCCCTGGCGGTCGGCTTCTCACTCGACCAGGTGGCCGTGAACCACATCGCTCATGCCGAGCTCGGGTCCGGGATCGGCGGCGGGGACACCTGCAGGGTCCGGGTCGGGACCGGCTCCGTCACGACGGACCCCTGCGGGGCCGAGAACCGACTGATCGGGAACCAGTCCACGGAGATCCCCACGGGCACGCGGTCGTTCGTCGAGGTCTCGGTCGGGCCCGGGGCGAACCGGGTCAACGCGAACGCGGGCGGCAACCTCACCTTTCTGCGCGCCTCGCGCGACATACGGCGGATCCATGGACGGGGCACCTTCCTCACCGGATCGATGGGCGGGTCGGCAGTGATCCGGGATTCGCGATCGGATGAGCCCGACCACCCCTCGGCATCCGCATCGCTGATGCTCGACGACTCCTTCGACATCACGGTGCCGACCGCGACCTTCCTCGTCCGCGTGTCCATGATCGACTCGGGCAGCATCTACGGGATCACCAACGAGGGCCTGTTCGAGATCGTGGACCTCTCCACCGGCGACACCCTGCTCTCGCTCTCCGAACGCGTCCAGCTCGAAGAGGTCGATCTCTCGGACTACGCGGGAAAGCAGCTGCGCTTCTCCCTCCAGGCCCACCTCGAGATCGCCGGGCCGGAGAACTTCCGCACCGGTGAGTCCCTGCGGGATCGCGGGTTCACGGAGAGCCAGCGCGTGAGCCTCATCTTCCGCGAGATCCCGGAGCCCATCACCCTCACGTGGCTCGGCTGGGCCCTCCTGGTCGGATCGATGAGGCGGCTCCGGGACTGAAGCCCGGCGTGGTCTACCATCGGGACCTGACCGAGGAGGAGGAAGGCAATGCGCACGAGGCGATCGACCCATGCCAGCGGGGACTCGAGAACGACCACAGTCCCTGAGCGGACTTCGCGCACGATCGCGTTCGCCGTGGTGCTGACGCTCGTGCTGGGTTTCGCGGCGCCCGCGCGGGCGAGCTTCGGGGGAGGCCCGACCAACCCCGACTTCATCGGCGTCGCCGCGGATCTGCTCGTGATGCGCCCTCTCGGGCTGGTCAGCCTCGTGGTCGGCTCGGCGGCCTACGTCGTCGCGCTTCCCTTCGCCGCCGGAAGCGGCCAGGTCGCGGTGATGACGGAGACGCTGGTGAACCAGCCCGCCCGCTTCACGTTCACCCGGAAGTTCGGGGACATCTGAGCAGACTCCGACCCGCCCTGCTGGCCCGGGCGCTCGACACCGGTCCGGCAGCAGGATCGTCCCGCACGGCACGAGGCGATCTCGCTAAGTGGTCTTCGCGACGTGATCGGCCAGGGCCGCCAGCAGCTCCTGGTAGACCATGTTGTGCCCGCGTTCGCCACCGAGCAGGAAGCCGATGTGCATCAGCAGGCTGTTCGAGCGCACGTCGCAGCGGAAGGAGACCTTCGTTCGATCGTCGCCGAGCGGCTCGAAGACCCAGCGCCCCTTCCCGACGAGATCGCCACCGTCGTAGACCTCCTCGATCTCCGTCGGTGGCGAGACGCGCTGGATGGTGCGCGTGAACCGCGACTTCACGGGCGAACCCCTGGCGGCGAGCACGTGCTGAAGCTGCGCGCCCTCGACCACGTCGCCGCCCCCGATCACGTCGACTTCGTACCGGTGGTACCAGTCGCGCATGTGGGGGTAGTCGAGAACGACGTCGAAGAGGGTCTGCGCAGGCGCGTCGATCTCCAGGCTGTCGACCGTTTCGAAGCCGGGCATGACGTCGAACATACCACCGCGCAGCCGGCTCGAAGTCCGTCGCGCCGAGGGTCTACATCCCGCCCCGGTGGGTGAACTC
>JANQOX010000004.1 GCA_028285625.1 Myxococcota bacterium | reverse complement strand
AGCCGGGGGCCACGCTGACCTCGGTCTGCAGCAGCTCGCCGCCGACCTCGGTATAGGCCAGGCCGGTCGTGACGCCGACGCGATCCTCGCCCTCGGTCTTGCCGAAGCGGAACTTCTCGACGCCGAGGAGCTTGCGGACCAGCTTGGGCGTGACCCGGGTCTTCTTGTAGTCGTCGCCCTTCGACACCACGTCACGCGCGACCTTGCGGGCCACGCTCGCGAGCTCGCGCTCGAGGTTGCGCACGCCGCTCTCGCGGGTGTAGTGGCGGATCACCTCGAGGATCGCGTTGTCGGTGAACTCGATCTCGTCGGCGGTCAGGCCGTTCTGCTCGAGGACCTTGGTCACGAGGTGGTTCTTGGCGATCGCGAGCTTCTCGGTCTCGATGTAGCCCGGGATGTGGATGATCTCGAGCCGGTCCTGGAGCGGCCGCGGGATGTCCTGCAGGACGTTGGCGGTGCACAGGAACATGATCTTCGAGAGGTCGTAGTCGACGTCGAGATAGTGGTCGGCGAACGTGTGGTTCTGCTCCGGGTCGAGCACCTCGAGGAGCGCCGCGGAGGGATCACCGCGGAAGTCCATCGACATCTTGTCGACCTCGTCGAGCAGGAAGACCGGGTTCGACGAGCCGGCCTTCTTGAGGCTCTGGATGATCTTGCCGGGCAGCGCGCCGATGTAGGTGCGGCGGTGGCCTCGGATCTCGGCCTCGTCGCGCACGCCGCCGAGCGAGATGCGCACGAAGTCGCGGCCGGTCGCTCGGGCGATCGACTTGCCGAGCGAGGTCTTGCCGACGCCGGGCGGCCCGACGAGGCAGAGGATCGGCCCCTTCAGCCGGTCGACGAGGGCGTGCACGGCGAGGAACTCGAGGATGCGGTCCTTCGGCTTCTCGAGCCCGAAGTGATCGGCGTCGAGGATCTGCTCGCTCTCGTCGAGATCGATGTGCTCCTCTTTGTACTCGTCCCAAGGCAGCGCGATCATCCAGTCGACGTAGTTGCGAACGACCGTCGCCTCGGCCGACATGGGCGACATCATCTTGAGCTTCTTGAGCTCCTTCTCGGCGCGCTCTCGGGCCTCCTCGGGCATCTGCTTCGCGGCGAGCTGCTCCTCGAGCTCGGCGAGCTCGTTCTTGAACTCGTCGCGATCTCCGAGCTCCTTCTGGATCGCCCGCATCTGCTCGTTGAGGTAGTACTCCTTCTGCGACTTCTCCATCTGCTTCTTGACGCGCCCGCGGATGCGCTTCTCGACCTCGAGCACCTCGATCTCGGCCTGCATCAGGCCGTAGACCTCTTCCAGGCGCTTGGCCGGGTCCGCGAGCTCGAGCAGCCGCTGACGGTCTTCGAGCTTCAGGTTGAGATGGGTGGCCACGGTGTCGGCCAGGCGGCCGGGCACCGAGAGCTGCGTGACCGTGCCGAGCACCTCGGGCGGCACCTTCTTGTTGAGCTTGACGTAGTTCTCGAAGGTGGCGTGCACGCTGCGCACCAGCGCCTCGACGTCGGCGCCCTCGGGCTCGGTCTCGGCGATCACCTCGGCGTCGACCGCGAAGTACGGCTCGTCCTGGGTGAACGAGCGGATGCGCGCGCGGGCCTTGCCCTCGACCAACACCTTCACGGTCTGGTCGGGCAGGCGCAGCAGCTGGATGATCGAGCCCAGCGTGCCCAGGCGATAGACGTCGTCGGCCTCGGGCTCTTCCTTGCTGGCCACGCGCTGGGCCGCCAGCATCAGCTCACGCTTGCCGGCGACCGCCTCCTCGAGGGCCTTGATCGACCGGGGGCGCCCCACGAACAGCGGCACCACCATAGAAGGGAACACCACGATGTCGCGAAGCGGCAGCAGCGGGACGGTCTGGCCGTCCGCCTCGGCGGGCTTGGCAGCTCCTGCCGCGTCTTCGTCCCCGTCGCCGTCGCTCTTGAAGAAGGACATCTAGGCCGACTCCGCCTCCTGCTTGAAGACCAAGAGGGGTTCGGCCCCCTGCTCGATCAGCTCCTCGCCCACCACGCACTCCTCTACGTCATCGCGCGACGGGATGTCGTACATGAGGTCCAGCATCGAGGCCTCGAGGATCGAGCGCAGGCCCCGGGCACCCGACTTGCGCTCGAGCGCCTGCCGCGCCACGGCCCCCAGCGCTCCCTCGGTGAAGCGCAGCCGCACACCCTCGAACTCGAAGAGCTTCTGGTACTGCTTGACCAGGGCGTTCTTGGGGCGGGTCAGGATGTCGATCAGCGCGTCGGCGTCGAGTTCGTCGAGCGTGGCCACCACCGGCACGCGGCCGATGAACTCGGGAATCAGGCCGAACTTGAGCAGGTCTTCGGCCTGGGTCTCGCGAAGCAGCTCGCCGAGCCGCCGGTCCTTGCGGCTCTCGACGTCGGCCCCGAAGCCGATGCCCTTCACGCCGGTGCGGCGCTGGATCAGCTTCTCGAGTCCGACGAAGGCGCCCCCGCAGATGAACAGGATGTTCGAGGTATCGATCTGCAGGAACTCCTGCTGCGGGTGCTTGCGGCCGCCCTTGGGCGGCACGCTGGCCATGGTGCCCTCGATGATCTTCAGCAGGGCCTGCTGCACGCCCTCGCCCGACACGTCGCGCGTGATCGAGGGGTTCTCGCTCTTGCGCGCGATCTTGTCGATCTCGTCGATGTAGATGATGCCGCGCTGGGCCCGCTCGACATCGTAGTTGGCCGCCTGGAGCAGGTTGAGGATGATGTTCTCGACGTCCTCACCCACGTAGCCGGCCTCGGTCAGCGTGGTGGCATCGGCGATCGTGAACGGTACGTCGAGAATTTTTGCCAGCGTCTGGGCCAGCAGCGTCTTGCCCGAGCCGGTCGGGCCGAGCAGCAGGATGTTGGCCTTCTGCAGCTCGACCTCGCCCACGAAGCCCTGGTTCTCGACCCGGCGGTAGTGGTTGTGGACCGCCACCGAGAGCACCTTCTTGGCGCGCTCCTGGCCCACCACGTACTCGTCGAGAATGTCGTTGATCTCGCGGGGTTTGGGGACGCGGGAGGTCTCGGGCGTGGATTCCTCCTGCCCGTACTCCTCCGCGATGATGTCGTTGCACAGCTCGATGCACTCGTCACAGATGTAGACGGTGGGGCCCGCGATCAGCTTGCGGACCTCCTTCTGGCTCTTGCCGCAGAACGAGCAGGACAGGTTGGCGTTGTCCTCGCGCTTCTTCACGCCGCTCCATTGCCTCCGTTCACCGTGGTGCCATCACCGTTCGCAGTCGCAGACTGCGTGCGGTTTCCGACCACCTCGTCCACCAGGCCGTAGGTGAGTGCTTCTTCACCCGACATATAGTAGTCGCGCTCCGTATCCACGGCGATTCGCTCGGGGTCCTGGCCCGTGTGCAGTGCGAGCACGTCGTTGAGCCGCTGGCGCAGCTTCACGAACTCGCGCGCCTGGATGTCCACGTCGCTCGCCTGGCCCTGCGCCCCGCCCCAGGGCTGATGGATCATGATTCGCGAGTTGGGCAGCGCCGTGCGCTTGCCCGCCGTACCGGCCGCCAGCAGCACTGCGCCCATGGACGCCGCCTGCCCGACGCAGAACGTCGAGATGGGGGCACGCACGTACTGCATGGTGTCGTAGATGGCGAGACCGGCCGTGACCGAGCCCCCCGGCGAATTGATGTAGAGATGGACGTCGCGCTCGGGATCCTCGGCTTCCAGGTACAGAAGCTGGGCGATCACGAGATTGGCGACGTCGTCGTCCACCGGGCCGCCCAGGAAGATGATGCGGTCCTTCAGCAGCCGGGAATAGATGTCGTAGGCCCGCTCTCCGCGGTGATCCTGCTCGACGACGATCGGAATGAGCGGCATGGCTCCCCTGCTGTGGATACGAAGGCGCCTTGATGCGAAAAGCACGCATCGAGACTCTCACCGGTGGGTGACTCCCGGCGTCGATCCTGATACTAGCGGTGGCCGATTCCCGTGCGGGCCCCCCAGGGCGTGCGCCCCTCCGCCGGGTCTCTGCAGGAGACGGGTCTAAGTGCCCGTCGTTTCTTCTACTTTAGCCCCCGCCAGGAGGAATTCAAAGGCCCGATCCTGGCGAAGCTGAGCCTCGAGCGACGAGATCAGGCCCTGTTCTTCGTACTGCTGGCGGAGCCTCGGCGCCGCCATGCCCTGCTCGGCCGCCATCTCCTCGATCTTGGCCTCGACCTCTTCGTCGCTCACCTCGATCTCCTGGTGCTCCGCCACGGCGTCGAGCAACAGCAGCTCGCGGACGTCGCGCTCGGCATCGGGCCGCCACTGCTCGCGCCACTCGTCGATGCGCTGTTGGAGCTCCTCGTGGGGCAGCACCTGAGCGAGCTGCTGGTGGGCCATCTGCAGCCGCGACTGCAGCTGCCGATCGATCATGCCGGCCGGCACCTCGAACTCGGTGCGTTCGATGAGTGCGTCGATCAGGGTCCGGCGGGCCTCGCGATCGGCCTCGCGCTCACGGGCCTTGGTGCGGTCGCCGCGGATGCGCTCCTTCAGGGCAGCGAGGTCCTCGTCCTGACCGAGGCCCTTGGCGAAGTCGTCGTCGAGCTCGGGCAGATCCTTCTTCTGCACGGCCTTCACGGTCACGTCGAACACGGCGTCCTTGCCGGCCAGCTCTTCGGCGGGGTAGTCCTCGGGAAAGGTGATGCGCACCTCGCGTTCGCTGCCCGCGGTCGCCCCCACGAGCTGGTCTTCGAAGCCCGGCACCAGCCGGCCGGAGCCGAGTTCGATCGTGGCGCCCTCGGCTGCACCGCCTTCGAAGAGGTCGCCGTCGATGCGGCCCGCGTAGTCGATCACCAGCGTGGCGCCGGTCTCGGCCTCGGTGCCCTCGGGCTCGTCGACGAGACTGGCGCGCCGCTCGCGCAGCGTGTTCAGCTCTTCGTCGAGCTCTTCGTCGCTGAAGGCGACGCTCGGCCGCGTGGCCGGCAGGCCCATCAGGGTGGGCAGCTCGATGGGAGGCTTGATCTCGAGCACGGCCTTGTACTGGAAGGGGGCCTCGGCCTCGAGGCGGCCGGCATCGATGGTGGGTTCGGAGACCGGCTGCACGCCGCTCTGCTCGACCGCCTCGGGCAGGGTCTCGGAGACGATCTGGCGCTCGAGGTCTTCGGACAGGCTCGCGCCGTACAGACGCTCGAGCACCGAGCGCGGCACCTTGCCCGGGCGGAAGCCCTTGACCTGCGCCGTCTTCGCCAGCGAGCGATAGGCCCGGTCGAAGGTCTTGCGCACGCGCTTCGCATCGACCTCGATGGTCAGCGTGCGAAGGATGGGGCTGGTCTCGTCCGTCGTGACCTGGACGCTCTGGGATTCGGCCATGGGAACCTCGAATCGTCGCCTCGGCGGTGTCGGGCGCCACACGCGAGGCCGGAAAAGGGCGGAACGCCTAGGACTAGGACGCCCCCCTGCTTCGCGCAATGCCGGCCCCGCCGAGGCCCCGCAGGGGCTAACCTGGGGCCGCGCGCCGGTGGCGGAACTGGCATACGCGCCGGATTTAGGATCCGGTGGTCTTTGACCGTGTGGGTTCGAATCCCACCCGGCGCACCAAGGTTGGTTTAGGGACTGGCTTTGGGGGGAACCGACCGAGCGGCGTCGGGGAACGGCGGGTCGGTGGGCCTGGCCGGGTCTCCTCCTTGCCGGGTTGGTTCTGGGGACGGGCCTCTCGGGGAACCGACCGAGCGGCGTCGGGGAACGGCGGGTCGGTGGGCCTGGCCGGGTCTCCTCCTTGCCGGGTTGGTTCTGGGGACGGACCTCTCGGGGAACCGACCGAGCGGCGTCGGGGAACGGCGGGTTGGTGGTCCTGGCAGGGTCTCCTCCATGCCAGCGTGGTGCGGACGACTGGCGGGGTCTCCTCGGTGGTGGGGGGCGGCCGTTCGTATACTGCGGGGATGCATCAACATGCGCCCGGCGGGTCGGATCCGGCGGGGCGGGCGGCGAACCGGCGGCGGCTCGGCATCGTGCTGGCCCTGGCCGCGACCTACATGGTCGCCGAGGTGGTGGGCGGCCTGCTCACCGGCTCGCTCGCGCTGCTGGCCGACGCGGCGCACATGCTCTCGGACGTTGCGGCGTTGGCCCTCGCGCTCGCCGCCAACTGGATCGCATCGCGGCCCGCCGGTCATCGCTTCAGCTACGGAATGGCGCGCGCTGAGATCCTGGCGGCCCTGGCGCAGGGGGCGGCGCTGGTGGCCGTCGCGGTACTCGTCGCCATCGAGGCCATCGAGCGCTTGCAGGCGCCGCCCGCGGTGCAGGGCCTCGGTGTCTTCGCCATCGCGACCGGCGGCCTCGTCGTGAACCTGGTCGGGCTGTGGATCCTGAACGCCGGCAAGGCGTCCAGCCTGAACGTGCGCGGAGCCTGGCTGCACGTGCTGTCGGACGCGCTCGGCAGCTTGGGCGCCATGGCGTCGGGGCTTCTCGTCTGGGGCCTCGGCTGGGCCTGGGCCGACCCCGCGGTCTCCCTGCTGATCGCCGCACTGGTGCTCTTCTCGGCGTGGCACCTGCTGCGCGAGGCCGTCGACGTCCTGATGGAAGCGACCCCGCGCAATCTCGACCTCGACCGCATCCGCGAGTCCCTCGCGAGCCTGGCGAACGTGACCAGCGTGCACGACCTCCACGTGTGGTCCATCGGGAGCGGAGAGATCTGCCTCTCGTGCCACGTGGTGGTCGCCGATTCGGCCGCCCCGAGCGACGTGCTCGCCGCCGCCTACCACGAACTGGGCAGCCAGTTCGGCATCGATCACGCGACGCTCCAGGTCGAACCGCAGTCGTTCGAGCACCAGACGCCGCGCTCGGTCTGCGCCGGGGCCTGCGACCCGGCAGCATGAGCCGGCGCGGCGCGTGCGACCCCGTAGTCTGAGCCGGCGTTGGCGAGCCGACGAGAGGGGCGCCCCCTGGTGAGCGCGGTAGGGATCGAACCTACGACCGGCGGATTAAGAGTCCGCTGCTCTACCAACTGAGCTACGCGCCCAGGGGACCCGGAATCTACGAACCCCCGAGAAGCGCCGCAACCACGTGACCTGCCGTGAAGCGGCACAGGGGGTCGAACCGGGGCGAACCCGATTCGCCCAACCGGCGATCAGGGCACACCGGCCCCGCCACCCCCCGGTGTTTCGATGCGAAGCCGATCGCCCGCATCGAGTTCGACGGTTGCGCGGCTCTCGAGCCGTTCTTCTCGCCCGTCTGCGCGCAGCACCCGGTTGCGGCCCCGGGCACCGGCACCGCCTCCCGCGATCCCGTAGGGCGCGCGCACCCGGCGCTCGGTCAACAGAGACAGCGAAACCGGCTCGAGAAACGCGTACTCGCGCACCAGCCCATCTCCCCCCGGCTGCGCGCCCGCGCCCCCCGATCCACGGCGCAGGCCGAAGTGGACCAGCCGAACCGGGTAGCGCTGCTCGAGCACCTCGGCGTCGGTGATGCGGGTGTTGGTCATGTGCGTGTGGACCGCCGATGCGCCGGCAAAGTCGAGACCGGCCCCCGCGCCACCGCCCAGGGTCTCGTAGTAGCCGAACGCCGCGGTGCCGAAGGCCACGTTGTTCATGGTGCCCTGGCTCGCCGCCACCCGGCCGAGCGCGCCGAGCAGTACGTCCACCACCCGCTGGGACGTCTCGACGTTTCCGCCGACCACGGCCGCTCCCGCCGGCGGGTCGAGCAACGAGCCCGCAGGCGTCCGGATCTCGACCGGGTCCAGGCAGCCGCCATTGAGCGGAATGCGCTCGGCCACGAGGGCACGCAACACGTACAGCACGGCGGCCTCGACCACGGCCCGGGGCGCGTTCAGGTTGCCCGGATGGGCCGCGCCACTTCCGTCGAAGTCGATCGTCATGCGATCGCCCGCCACCACGAGGCGCACCCGCACCGGCGTTCCATCGTCGAGCGCATCGGCAAAGTCGTGCGCGCCGTCGGGCAGCCGCGCGATCTCGCGAGCCACCTTGCGGGCCGCTGCCTGCTGAAGCTGCCCCATGGTGACGGTCGCGCCCTCGCGCCCGACGTCGCCCACCAGGTCGTGCAGCAGCCGCTCGCCCGCGCGGTTCGCAGCGACCATCGCCTCGAGATCCGCCAGGTTGTCTTCGATCCGGCGAACCGGATGGGGCGCGTCGAGCAGCCGTGCGCGAATGGTGTCCTCTTCGAGGCGCCCGCCCCTCACCAGCAGCGTGGGCGGGATCAACACGCCCTCCTCCTCGATGCGCGTCGAGTGCGCCGGCATCGAACCGGGCGTGATGCCGCCCACGTCGGCGTGGTGTCCGCGGCTCGCCACGAAGAACCCGAGCTCGTCGTCCACGAACACGGGCGACACCACCGTGATGTCGGGTAGGTGCGACCCGCCGGCTCCGGGATCGTTGGTGACGACCGCATCGCCGGGGGCGAGCCGAGGAAACGCCGCACGAACCGCTCGGACCGTCGCCCCCATGGCCCCGAGGTGCACCGGAATGTGCGGCGCGTTGGCGACGAGCCCACCCTCGGGGTCGAACACGGCGCAGCTGTAGTCGAGCCGCTCCTTGATGTTGGTCGAGACCGAGGTATTGCGGAGCACCGCGCCCATCTGCTCCGCAATGGACATGAAGCGGCTGCCCAACACCTCGAGCCGCACGGGGTCGGCCTCTTCCAGGTGCCGCGTGGCAGCCGATCCATCGTCCGCGCGAGCGCCGTCCCTCGTCGAGCGCTCTCGATCCTCCAGGCGCAGCACCCCTTCGGCCTCGACGCGCGCCTCGAAACCGGGATCGATCGCCACGGTTCCCGTCGCTTCGAGGACCAGCGCCGGGCCCGCGATCCGCATGCCCTCCTGGAGCGCCTCGCGGTCGTAGATCGGCGCTTCGGTGCGGCCGGTGCCCGGAAACCAGACCCGCCGGCGGTCGCGCTCGGGCGGCGGCACCGCGACCCGCTCCGGAACCGGCGCGGCCGCCGGCGGGACGACGCGCTCCACCACGCGCACGCGCGCGGTCGGGACCTCGACCGCGCGCCCGGGCCGCGCATACCCGAACCGCTGGCGATGGGCGGCGTCGAAGGCCGCGGCGTAGTCGCCATCGTTCGGGCGGGCCACGGGCAGCGGTGTCTCGGTGCCCACGTACCGCAGGTCGAGCAGCCTTTCGACGCGCATGCCGTCGGGCGCGATGCCCTCTCTTGCCAGCGCCGCGCGACCCTCGGCCTCGAGCTCGTCCTGCATCGCTTCGACTGCCGCGGGTGCGCGACCGTCTTCGCCGATCCGCACGCGGCCGGCATCGCGCTGGCCGTCCCACGCCACGGGCGCCCCCGCGATGCCATGGGCCGAGAGCAGCCCCGCGAGCGGGTGGAGCAGGATCGTGCGAATGCCCAGGGCGCGCGCCACCGCGCAGACGTGCTGGCCCCCGGCCCCGCCGAAACCCACCAGCGCGTGGTCGCGCGGGTCGACGCCCCGGGCCACCGAGACCTCCTGGATCGCCTGGGCCATGTGGCCGTTGGCGATCTCGACGAACCCGCTGGCAATCTCGTCGGCGCTGCGCGGAAGCCCGGCCTTGGTGAGCTGCTCCCCGAGCCGCGCGAGCGCCGCGCGAACCGGCGCCGGATCGAGCTCGAACGGAAAGCGGTCGGCGGGCAGCCGGCCCAGGAAGAGGTTGACGTCGGTGAGCGCCAGCTCGCGCGCGCTCGCGCGCCCGTAGCAGAGGGGCCCGGGGTCCGCGCTGGCGCTCTCGGGCCCGACCGTCAGGCGAATGCCGTCGAAGCGGCAGAGCGAACCGCCACCGGCGGCCACCGTGTGGATGCGCAGCATCGGTGCGCGCACGCGCAACCCCGCCACCAACGTCTCGAACGCCCGCTCGGTGTCGTCACCCGCCACGAGCGCCACGTCCGTCGACGTCCCCCCCATGTCGAAGCCGATCGCCCGCTCGAAGCCCGCAGCGCGAGCCACCCGGGATGCACCGAGCACACCCCCCGCCGGCCCGGAGAGCAACGCGTTCGGGCCGCGAAACCGCCCGGCCTCGGTGAGACCGCCGGACGACTGCATGAAGCGCAGCTGCGACCCCGGCAGGGCGTCCGCCAGGCCACGCACGTGCGCGCGGAGCAGGGGCGTGAGGTAGGCGTCGGCGACAGTCGTCTCGCCACGGGCCAACAGGCCCATCTCGCGCGCAACTTCGCTCGACGCCACCACATGGTCGAAACCCAGCTCGCGGGCGAGCTCTGCGATGGCGCGCTCGTGGCCGGGATCGAGATAGGCGTGAAGCCCGAGGATGGCCACCGAAGCCAACCCCGCCTCGCGGGCGGCGACGAGGTCCTCTCGCAGGGCGGCCAGGTCGAGCGCCTCGATCTCGGTGCCGTCGGCGGCGAGCCGCCCGGCCGCTTCGAGCACGCGTGCGTGAAGCGGCGGCGGGCGGTCGATCGCCAGGTCGAACAGCTCGGGCCGCTCCTGGGTGCCGATGGCCAACACGTCGCCCAACCCGCAATTGGTGACCAGCGCGGTCGGCACGCCACGGCGCTCGAGCAGTGCGTTGGTCGCCACGGTCGTGCCCAGCCGGACTTCGACCGGCGGCAGCGTGTCGCCCTCCTGCCAGGCCCCGGCGCCCTCGAGAACCGAGGCGATGGCGTCCCGGGGCGCCGCGTCCGAAGACAGCCGCTTGTCCACGTGCACGGCACCCGCCGGATCGCGTGCGATCGTGTCGGTGAAGGTCCCGCCCCGGTCGATCGAGAACGACCAGGCCCGCCGCGTCTCGCTCACGCCTCGTAGAGCAGTCGGCGCAGGTCGGGGGCGATGCGCGTGCCGTCGAGACGGAGGTGCCGCGGGTTGAACCCGCGCGCGCGCACCGAGACGGCGATGCGGTCGCTCGCCACGTCGGACGGCGTCGCGAAGCCGAGCACCCCGCCCGGCCCGGTCACGCCCTGGGCGATCTCGCGCGCGGTCTCGCCCTCTTCGTGCGCCTCGACGATCACCCGTGCGCCTTCGACCGGCGGTCGCTCGCCGCTCGGCAGGGCATCGTTGTCGACCACGAGCACGCGCCCGGTGCGGCCGTCCCCCGAGCGCTCCACCTCGACGCGCAGGTCGCGCAGCCAGATCAGCGGCTCGGCCACCACGCCCTCGAAGCCGCGCCCCTCGAAGGGGTTTGCGGGATGGGTGGCCTCGGGGTCCTGGGGCGCCATGCCGTGATCGGCCGTCAGCACCAGGAGGGTCTCTTCGAGAACACCGCGCTCGGCCATCAGGTCGAGCACGTGGCCCACCCGCCGGTCGTTCTCCTCCAGCGCGTCGGCCAGCCCGTCGCCGTGGGGACCGTAGGCATGGCCTGCACCGTCCGTGAGCGCGAGCTCGTGATAGACGTAGGCCGGGGTCTTGATCTCGTCGTTCGTGAACAGCTCGACCACCTGGGCCAGGCCCCGCCCGTCGAGCACCGACTCGTCGATCACGGATTTCTCGCCATCGGCCTGCCAACGGGGCGACGCTTCGGCCGCGCGCTCCTGGGTGAGCGCCTTCAGACGCGACTTGTCGCCGAGTGTCCGACCCTCGAGCGCCGCATGCTCGGCGCCGCGGCCGAACGGTGCATAGATGGCGGCGGTGATGCCCACGTCGGCGCGCTCGCGGCGGAAGGCCTCGTACAGCGACTCGACCGCGGGGTTCGAGAAGCCCTCGGTGCGTACCTGTTGGCCCTGGGGCGACACCGTCTCGCGCTTGTCGCGCAGGTGGTAGCTGGGGTTCACCACGTCGTGGTGTCCGCACCAGGTGCCGGTGCCGATCGTGGTGTGACTGGGCCAGGTGATCGAGGGAAAGTTCACGACCTGGCCGCCGTCCAGCCGCGCCGCGCGCTCGCGAAGCCGCGCCAGGTTCGGATAGCGATCGGGCTCGGCGTCGAGCCGCGCATCGAGCTCGGTCATGTGCAGCCCGTCGAGCAGAAACACGTAGGCGCGCGTAGCGGGCTCTCCGGGCTCGAGCACCTCGTCGAGCACGCGACCGTCCTGGCGCTTCAGGTAGACGTCGGGCGCCCGGCCCCGCTCGCTCGCGGTGCGCCCGGTGTGATCGGCGCCATCGATCTTGGGAAAGCCGCAGGCGGCAAGCACCGTGGGTGCGAGATCGACCGCCCGCGAGGCCAGTGCGTGACGTCCCGCGCGCACCCGAGGCCCGGCGAGCCAGAGCGGCGCCCGTGCCTGGCGCACGTGCAGCGCCCCGTGGTTGCCGGCGTAGGGCCCGGCCGCCCAATCGGTGGGCGAGATGGCCAGGTCTGGCGCGTTCGGCGAGTCGAAGAGTTGCGCGATGCGCTCGTAGGCAAACGGATAGCTCTGGTGCTCGGGCGCCACGAAGCGACGGGCTGGGTCGGCGCCGTCGAACCCGGAAGCCTCTGCCGCCGCAGCCTCATCGGCCTGGGTGCGCAGGGCGAACGGGTCCTGGTTCTCGATCGGGTTCTGGCCGACGACCTCGATCACCGGAAAGGTGAAGCCGCCGTCCTCTCCGACCTCACGCCGAAACCGCACCAGCCCGCGCCGCGACCAGGCTTCGTACGCCCCACCCGCGTCGTCATCTCTCCAGGTCAGTACCAGGTCGACGGTGTCGCGCGTCTCGGGGTCGGTGAGCAGCGCCGCGATCGCGCGGTTGCCCGACTCCTCCTGCTCGAGGTCGAGGCCCTGCCCTGCCAGTCGCTCGGGTCCGTGGATCGCCATCCGGCGAGGGTACCGCCCCGCCGCGCAGCGCGGCCACGGGCCCGCTACGGGGCCGACCGAGGCCCGCGCCGGGCGATCCCTCGCAGGGTGTCGCGCAGCGCGGCGTCGCCCAGCATCCAGATGCCCGCGCCGCCCAGGAGAACGAAGACCGCGCCGCCCAGGGCGAGGTCCAGCAGCGCGCCGATCGCGCCGGCGGGCATCTCGAGCCCCAGAACGGTGCCGTGGGCCGCGCCCGCCGCCACCGCGCCCACGGCGGCCGATCGCAGCAACGTGTCGAGCAGGGGCCAGAGTGCCGGGGCCCCGTGCCGACGGCGTGCGAGCCCGAGGGTGGCCAGCGCGTTGCTGCTGATCGCGATCGCACCCGCGGCGGCCAGGCCCTCGGGCCCGAGTCGCGGCCCGAGCAACGCGTAGAGCGGCACGGCGAGCACCAGGACGACGGTGCCCAGCAGCATGGGGCGCCAGGTGTCGCCGCGCGCGTGGAAGGGCCGCACGGCAATGCTCTGGACCACCCACCCCGGAATCCCCGCGCAGAAGACGACGAGCAGGCCCGCCACCACGGCGCCGTCCTCGGGCGAGAAGGCGCCGTGCACGTAGAGCAGGCGCACCACCGGATCGGCGAGCGCGGCCAGCGCGAAGGCCACGAGCACCGCGAGCCAGAGCGTCGTCTGCAAGCCCTGCTGAACGAGGCGCGACAACTCTTCGCGTCGGCCCTGCTCGTGGAGCGAAGCCAGTGCCGGAAGCGCGGCGGTGCCCACGGCCTGACCCAGCAGGCCCACCGGCGCCTGCATCAGCGTGCGCGCATAGAAGAGCAGCGCAATGGCGCCGGCCCCGAGAAACTGACCGAAGTAGCGGTCGAGCCACTCGTCGCCGGCCACCAGCGTGACGCCCACCAGGAGCGGCAGCGCCAGCAGCAGGTAGCGGCGGAAGTCGGCGTCGAACGGCGCCACGCGCATGCGCAGCCGGATCCGCCCCCGCGCGTCGAGCAGAGGCACCAGCAGGTGGCCGACCCCCGCCCCCGCGACGGCACCCCAAGCGAACCCCTCGACGCCACCGCCGAGCAGTCCGCCGGCGATGATCCCCAGGTTGTAGAGCACCGGCGCCGCGGCCTGGGCACCGAAACGCCCCTCGGCCATCAACACCGCTCGCAGGATTCCGCCGGTCACGAAGAAGACCTGCGCGGGAAGGACGATCCGCGTGAGCTGCGTCGTGAGGGCGCGCCCCGACGCCGGAAAGTCGGCGAAGTAGACGTCGACGAAGGACGCGGCGCCGGCGAACAGCACCACCGTGACCAGGACGACGGCCGTCGTGAGCGTGCCCCACACCACCTGGAACAGACGCTCGGCCGCTTCGAGGCCGCCGCGTTCGCGCGCGCGCTGGAAGAGCGGGATGAAGGCCGTGGCGATGGCCCCCACGGCGAGAAAGTGGTTCAGCAGGTCCGGCAGCTGGAAGGCCGCGCGGTAGGCATCGACGTCGGGCCCGGCGCCGACCTGCCACGCGAGCACCATCTCGCGCACCACGCCCAGCCCGCGCGATGCCAGCTGACTCGCCCCCAGCAGCAGCGCTGCCAGGCCGACCTTGCGCGCGGCCTCGCTCACCCCATTCCCCCGCGCCTCAGCATAGCCACCGGGCCCCTGCCCAGAGGCCGAGGGGTCAGGTCCCCTCCGGTACGTCCTCGACCGACCGTGGCCGGCCCACCGCCAGGCCCCTCCGCCGATGCCGAGGGGTCAGGTCCCCTCCGGTCCGTCGTCAACCGGGTTCGGTTCGCGCCACAGGCGGCCGTCCCAGGCTTCCACCACGACGTCGTCGCCGTCGCGCTGGCGCAAACCGTCGGGGCCGAGCGGGACCTTGCCGTAGGGCGTGTCGAGCACGTAGAGCGGGATCGCAAAGCCACTGGTCCGCCCGCGAAGGGCTCGCATGATCTCGAGCCCGCGCTCCACGGGGACGCGAAAGTGCGCGGTGCCCTCCAGCATCTGGGCCTGGTAGCAGTAGTACGGCCGCACGCGCATGCGGACGAGGCCCTCGCAGAGCGCCTTCATGGTCGTGACGTCGTCGTTGATGCCTCGCAGCAGAACGCTCTGGTTGCCCACCGGAATGCCGGCGCGCGTGAGGCGGTCGCAGGCCGCCGCCGCCGCTTCGGTCAGCTCGGCCGGGTGGTTGAAGTGCGTGTTCACCCAGATCGGGTGGTGGCGCTCGAGCATTGCGCACAGGGCCTCGGTCACGCGGAACGGCAGCGTCACCGGCAGCCGCGTTCCGAGTCGGATGATGTCGACGTGGGGGATCGATCGAAGCTCGCCGAGTAGCCAGTCGAGGCGGTCATCGCCGTAGACCAGCGGGTCCCCTCCCGTGAGCAGCACGTCGCGAATCTCGGGCGTGGCCCGGATCCACTCGAGCGCCACGCCCAGCTCGCGCTTCTTCATCGCCCACTCGGGTTCGCCGACCATGCGCTTGCGCAGGCAGTAGCGGCAGTAGAGCGCGCACTCGTTGTTCACGCAGAACGCGATCCGGTCTGGGTACACCCGCACGACGTTCTTGACCGGCGAGTGCTCCACCTCCGACAGCGGGTCGGCCAGGCCCGCCGGGTCGTCGAGCTCGGCCATGCGCGGGACGACCTGCCGCCGCATCGGGCACGAGGGGTCGTCCGCATCCATGAGCGATGCGTAGTAGGGCGTGATCACGAACCGGAAACGCTCGGCCAGGGCCCCGACGGCGCGAACTTCGTCATCGGTCGGCGTCACGAAGCGCGCCAGGTCGTCCACGGTGCGGATGCGGTTGCGCATCTGCCAGCTGGGGTCGGACCACTGGTCGGGGGTGCAGTCGAACCCCGGCGGCGGCGTGCTGCCGCGCGTGGAGAAGGGCTTCACGGCGCGGCGCTCGCGCTGCGGCCCGTCATGTGACGACCCCGAGCCGCACCCATCATGGGACGACCCCGAGCCGCACCAGCCCCTCGTGCACCACCTCGCCCAGCAGCGCGTCGAGCGTCGTCCCGAGCAGCTCGGCGTGCACGCCGAACGATCCATCGGGTGCGAACGTCGGGAGCGGGTTGATCTCGAGGAACCGCGGCGCACCCTCGGCGTCCAGCCGGAAGTCGACCCGTGCGAAGTCGCGACACGCCAGCGCGTCGAACGCGCGCAGCGCCTGCGCGACGAGCGCGGCCTCGAGATCGGCGTCGAGGTCGCCCGGCAGGTCGTGCTCCAGCGGACGCCCGGCGGCGTGGCGCTCCACGGCGTGCAGGCCGATGCCCGTTTCGCGCTCGAGCGCACGCTGCAGCACCGGAAGCGCGCGAGGGGGCCGGTGCCCGATCACCGAGACCGTGTACTCCGCACCCGGCAGGAACGGCTCGACCAGCGCGGGCTGCCGGTAGCGCGCGTGGATCTGCGAGACCGCCCGCTCGAGAGCCCCGGCATCCTCGACCCGCGAGCCCGGGCCGATGCCCTTGGCCGTGCCTTCCCATCGCGGCTTCACGAACAGAGGATAAGGCCCCGGAAGCTCGACGGATTCGAGGGCCTGGCCCGCAGCGACGGAGCCGTGCGCGGTCACCGCCACCCCCGCAGCCGCCACGACGTCCTTGCACCAGGCCTTGTCGAGGCTCAGAGACAGGGTGAGGGCATCCGAGCCAAGTGCCCGGATTCCTGCCATTTCCAGCAAGATCGGAGCCCAGGCCTCCCGGTTGCGCGGGCCGTAGCCCTCGGCCACGTTCCAGACCGCCGCCAGCTCGGGGAGGGTTCCGGAAGCGACCGCCTGGAGCAGGTCCCGTGCGCTGCCCAACCGCACGGGCTCGTGGCCCAGCGCGCGCACGGCCGACGCCATGGCCGCAACGGTCGCTTCGGGCTCGTACTCGACGTCGGCATCGGGGGGGGCATCCGGGTCGGCAGGTGCGGTCCCGAGCAGGTCGTAGACGAGGCCGATCGACAGCGGATCCATCAGGGCGCGGCAGCGTAGTACCCTGCGCGCGATGTCGCTCCTCGACCGCATCGAACGCCTCGGCAACCGGCTGCCCGATCCGACCACGCTCTTCCTGGTGGGGGCGGTCGGCGTGATGCTGCTCTCGGACCTCGCCGTGCGTCTCGACTGGAGCGTCGAAAAGACCGTGGCGGCACCCGACGGCGTCGGCACCGTGGTCGAAGCCGTGCGCGCCAACAGCCTGCTCTCGTCCGACGGCGCCTACTGGGCGATCTCGAGCCTGGTCGCCAACTTCAGGGACTTCCCGCCGCTCGCCATCGTGCTGGTGGGCATGCTCGGCATCGGGCTCGCCGACCGCACCGGCTTCATCGGCGCCCTGCTGAAGGCGACTCTGCTGCGCGTCCCGCCTTCCTTGCTCACGCCCGCCGTGTTCTTCGTGGGCGTGCTCTCTTCGGTCGCGCTCGACGCGGGTTACGTGGTCTTGCCCCCGGTTGCGGCCGTGCTCTTCCATGCGGTGGGGCGCTCGCCGCTCGTGGGCCTCGCCGCCGTGTTTGCCGGGGTCTCGGCGGGGTTCAGCGCGAACCTGGTGGTCACGAGCCTCGACACGATCCTGGCGGGGTTCTCCGAAGCCGGCGCAGCCCTGCTCGACGCCGACTACGCCGTCGCCGCCACCGCGAACCTCTGGTTCATGATCGCATCGACGTTCGCGCTCACCGCGGTCGGCTGGGCCGTGACCGCCTATTGGGTCGAGCCGAGGCTCGAGAACAAGCCCGCCGAAGAGGGCGGCCCGGGCGGCGACGTCGACCCGGCGGACGCCGAGCTCGGGGACGAGGAGCGACGGGGCCTGCGTGTGGCCCTGGTCGTGCTCGGCGGTGTGCTCGCGCTGATGGTGGCCGCCACCTGGATTCCGGGAGCCCCGCTGCACGGCATGGCCGGGCGCTTTCCGCGCTGGGTCGCCGCGATCGTGCCGCTGCTGTTCCTGGGCTTCCTGCTCCCGGGCCTGGCCTACGGCATCGCCACCCGCAGCATCCGGAGCGACCGCGACGCCGCCAAGGTGCTGGGCGAGACGATGGCCGGCATGGGCCCGTACATCGTGCTCGCATTCTTCGCGGCGCAGTTCATCTCCTACTTCCGCTACTCGGGCCTCGGCGAGATGTCGGCCATCGCCGGCGGCCAGATCCTGGCCCAGGCCGCCCTGCCCGCCCCGGTGCTGATGGTGGCCTTCGTGCTGGTGGTGGCCCTCGCGAACCTCTTCATCGGCTCCATGTCGGCCAAGTACGCCTTCTTCGCGCCGGTGTTCGTGCCCATGTTCATGCAGGTCGGCATCAGCCCTGAGCTCACCCAGGCGGCCTACCGCGTGGGCGACTCGATCTCGAACGTGGTGACCCCGCTCAACCCCTACGTCGTGATCATCCTGGTGTTCATGCAGCGCTTCGTCCCGAAGGCGGGCATCGGCACGCTGGTGGCGTTGATGCTGCCCTACGCCCTGGCCTTCCTGGTGGCCTGGTCGGTGCTGCTCGTCGCCTGGATGATGCTGGGCCTCGAACTCGGGCCCGGCGGCCCGCTCACCTACCCGTAGGTCGCCTGGGCACACGTCGCGCCGAGGCCTGAGCCAACCCGCCCCGGGTGCTGATACCCTGCCGGCGTTCGCGGGGACCGGGGGAGCGCCATGGCGATGACCTACGACGAAGCAGCGGCACAGCTCACGGGGCCGGGCGCACCGTTCGAGATGGTCGAAGAATCGGTCCAGGGACGCGCCATGCGCGTCTTCAAGAACCGCGAGCGCTCGCTACGCGAGAAGGTGGCGAATGCCTCGGCGCGCGGGGATGCCATCTGCATGGTGCAAGGCGAGCGCCGCATCGACTACGGCACCTTCGGCCGGCTCGTCTGGGGGTCGGCCCGGGCGCTCGCCTCCGATCACGGCCTCGCCAAGGGCGATCGGCTCGCGGTGCTGGCCTTCAACGGGCCCGACTGGCTCGTCACGCTGTTCGGCGCAACGTCGGCCGGTGCGATTGGCGTGGGCCTGAACGGATGGTGGTCCACGGAGGAGATCGAGTACGGGCTGCGCGACTCGGGCAGCCGCTTCCTGGTCGTGGACGAGCGCCTCTACCCGCGCGTGGCACCGCTGCTCGGTCGGGTCGAGTGCCTGGAGAAGGTGTTCTTCATCGGTGAACAACCGCCCGCCGGCACCGTACCGATCGACGAGCTGCTGGTGCCCCACGACACGCCGCCCGACACGCCGCTCGAAGAAGACGACCCCTTCGTGATCCTCTACACGTCGGGCACCACCGGGCGCAGCAAGGGCTGCATCACCACCCACCGCGGCACCATCGCCCAGGTCTCGGGCATCCTGTTCAAGAACGTCGCCGGTGCGCTCACGGGGGGCGGCACGTCCGTGCCCAGCGGTGCAAAGAACCCCCTGGCGAGCCTGCTGACCTCTCCGCTCTTCCACGTGGGGGGCCTGCACTCGGGCGTCTGCACACAGATCACCGCGGGTGCGAAGCTCGTCTTCACCGAAGGGCGCTTCGATGCCGAGCAGGTCATGCAGCTCGTGGAGCGCGAGAAGATCACGGCCTGGGGGGCCATCCCGACCATGCTCCACCGCGTGGTGCACCACCCGAAGGTGCGGGACTACGATCTGAGCTCGCTTCGCGCCATCAGCTTCGGCGGCGCCCCGACGCCGCCCGAGACGATCGAGAAGGCGCGTGAGGTGCTCGCCATCGAGCCGAGCTTCGCGAACGCCTACGGCCTGACCGAGACCCATGGCGTCGCGACGAGCTGCGGCGGCGAGGAATTCCTCGCGCGCAAGACCTCGGTGGGCAAGCCGCTGCCGATCCTCGACATGCAGGTGGTGGACGAGGACGGCAAGCCCGTCCCGGACGGCCAGCTCGGCCAGATCGTGTTCTACGGCCCCACCATCACGCCGGGCTACTGGAACCGCGCGGACGCCACCGCCGAGACCGTGGTGGATGGCTGGCTCCAGACCGGCGACCTGGGCTATCGCGACCCGGAGGGGTTCTTCTTCGTCGTGGACCGGGCGAAGGACATGATCCTGCGCGGGGGCGAGAACGTGTACTGCGTGGAGATCGAGAACTGCCTGGCCGACCACCCCGAGATCGACGAGGCAGCCATCGTGGGCGTACCCGACCCCGAGATGGGCGAGAAGGTGAAGGCGATCGTGCGCCGGGTGCCTGGATCCGAGCTGCCCGAGGACGCCGTCCGCAAGCACGTCGCGGCGCACATGGCCTCGTTCAAGGTCCCGGAGTTCGTCGAGTTCATCGACCACGCCCTGCCCCGCAACCCGGCGGGCAAGATCCTGAAGAATGCCCTGCGCGGCAGCGGCGCCGTGCCCTTCGAGGAAGGAGCCTTCGCATGAGGCTCGAGGGGAGCACGATCCCGTTCGAGGGGAGCACCAGCTCGTCCGAGGGGAGCACCGTTTCGTGAACGCTGCGCTGCTCGCGATCCTGGTCTTCGCGCTCTTCGCGGTGGCCTACCGCTTCTACTCCCGCTTCCTGGCGACCCGGATCTTCGCCCTAGCCGACGACGAGCCGGTGCCCTCCCGCGAGCTCGAGGACGGCGTGGACTACGTGCCGGCGCGCAAGGACGTGCTCTGGGGACACCACTTCACGTCGATCGCCGGCGCCGCCCCGATCGTGGGGCCGGCCATCGCCGTGATCTGGGGCTGGGTCCCGGCCCTGCTCTGGGTCGCTCTGGGCACCGTCGCCATGGGGGCCGTACACGACTTCTCGGCCCTGGTGATCAGCCTGCGCCACAAGGGCCGGTCGATCGGCGAGATCGCCGGGCAGGTGATCTCGCCGCGGGTGCGCACGCTCTTCCTGCTGGTGGTGTGCTTCCTGATCTGGGTGGTGCTGGCGGTGTTCGCCTTCATCATCGGCACGCTGTTCGTGTCGAACCCGGGCGCGATCTTCCCGATCAACGTGCAGATCGTGGTGGCCATGCTGCTCGGCTGGCTGATCTACCGCCGCGGCGTCCCGATCCTGATCCCCTCGTTGATCGGGTATGCCGTGCTGCTGCTCGCGGTCTTCCAGGGCAATGCCGTCGCCGAGGCGTTCCCGGGCCTGGGCGAGGTCTCGGTGGGCACGTGGGTGATCGTGCTGCTGGTCTACTCGTTCGTGGCTTCGGTGCTGCCGGTGTGGCTGCTGCTGCAGCCGCGCGACTACCTGAACGCGCACCAGCTCATCACCGGGCTCGTGCTGCTGTCGCTCGGCCTGTTCGTACTCCAGCCCGAGGTGGTGGCCCCGGCCTTCAATGCGGCGCCCGAGGGTGCGCCCCCCATGCTGCCATTCTTGTTCATCACGATCGCCTGCGGTGCGATCTCGGGGTTCCACGGGCTCGTCTCCTCGGGCACGACCTCGAAGCAGATCAGCTGCGCCAGCGATGCCCGGGCGATCGGCTACGGCGGCATGCTCGGCGAGGGCTCGCTGGGCATGCTGGCCGTGCTGGCCTCGACCGCGGGCTTCGCCACCTTCGCCGACTGGTCGTCCCACTACGCCAGCTGGGGCGCCGCCGGGAGCCTCTCGGCCAAGCTCGACGCCTTCGTGTCGGGTGGCGCCACCTTCGTCGCCGCACTGGGCGTCCCGCTGGCCACGGGCAAGACCCTGATCGCGGTGATGGTGATCGCATTCGCCGCGACCTCGCTCGATACCGGCGCCCGCATCCAGCGCCTGGTGATCGCTGAGCTCGCCGAGGCCTACGGCGTCAAGCCCCTCACGAACCGCCTGGCCGCCGGGGCCCTGGGCATCGGCGCGGCGCTGATCCTGGCGCTCACCCAGGCGGGCGGCCAGGGCGGCCTGATCCTGTGGCCGCTGTTCGGCACGACCAACCAGCTGGTGGCGGGCGTGACCCTGTTGGTGGTCTCGCTCTGGCTGCAGCGCCAGGGGCGACCCATCGTCTACACGCTGGTGCCCATGCTGCTGGTCGCATCGGCCACGCTGTTCGCCATGCTCGGCGAGGTCGTGGGCTACTTCGCGGCGTTCGAGAGCAAGGCGATGCTCGCGATCATGGGCGCCATCGTGCTCGCCTGCGATGTCTGGATCCTGCTGGAGGGCCTGCGGCTGCTCTGGCGCGAACGCACGACAGTTCAACCCGCCGGCGCCTGACGCGGCCCGGGTCCCCGACCCGAGCACAGCCCCAGAACGACGAAGCGCCCGCGAGCCGGGGCCCACGGGCGCTTTCATGTCGGTCGAAGCGCGTGCTAGCGGCGGCGCCCGAACAGGGCGAGGCCGGCGAGGCCCACCGCCATCAGCACCGCGAGGCCAGGCTCGGGCGCGGGCGGGGTCGGGAACTCGAGCCCGACATCGATGCCCCAGTTCGGGATCGCACCCGGCGTCGGCACGGGGCCGGTCCAGTTGTTGCCCCAGAGCAGGATCCGCTCCGAGGTGATCGTCTGGGCACCCGGCGCCAGGATCGACTGGTTGTCGAAGAAGTGGAACGTGCCGTGGGTCGACGTGACGATGGTGCCGATGAAGGCATTGGTCTCGGCGTCGGGGTCGAAGCCCGGCCACTCGAGCATGCCGCCAGTCACCGAGATGTCCGGCCCGCCGTCGACGACGATCGTGCCGGGATCGAAGGTGACCTTGATCGTCGCACCGATCACGATGTCGCCGCTGAGCGAGCCCGACAGCGAGAACTTGTCGTCGCCGTTCCGTCGGAACTCGTTGCCGGCGATGGTGGCGGGCTTCTTCGTGGCGCTGTGCAGGGTGCTGAAGCTGATCCCGCCGTCGTTGCCGGTGCCGACGGTGAGAACCACCGGGACGGCGCTGGCCAGGCCGGGCAGCAACAGGACCGCGAGCGCGAGAGCGAGCTTGAACGAGCGGTGCAACATCATCCTCTACCCCTGTACTAGGTGGGTTCCGGGCGCGGGCCCGGCTGAACTCAACTGTGAAGTGGCCTGTAGGTGCGCATTGGTGACGCGGGAGTTCCCGATTTCTTGGGTGAATCCCCAAGTCGACCCCCGGGGGCTGCGGGACGTCTGGCACACGCTCACGGCTCCCCTCCGGGTCCGGCGGTAGGTCCCCGCGCGGAAACACGAAAAGGGGACCCCCCGATTTCGGGGGGTCCCCTTCCCAGTGGGGCCACTCTATCGCGAGGGAAAGCCCTCGGTCGTTCGGGGATCGGTCACGGAGGTCCGGAAACCGGACGACTTCGTGTGACGTTCGGCTCGCCGGAGTGCGATTTCCGGCCGCGTCCGACCACTGCTGCGTGCGCCCCGCCTTGCTCGGTGGCCCGCTCGCGCCTTGCTCGGTCGCCCGCTAGCGGCGGAAGCGCGTGAGCACCCGAGGCGCCTCGGCAGCGGCGACCAGCCGCTCGCGCAGGTGGCGATCGACGACCTCGCGTGTGCGCCGCCCGCCGTAGGACAGGAGATGCCCGCCGGGCTGCCAGTGGATCGCGGGGCGCTGCCAATGCTCCCAGAGGGCGAGCGTGTGCTCCGGCGGGCAGACACGATCGAGCGCCGAGGCCACCAGCAGCCGCCCCTCGGACGCCACGCGGGGCGGGTACTGAAGGACCGCATGCGGTGCGAAGGCGTCTTCGAGAAGCGGCCGCCCCAGTCCGGCCGCGTCCAGCGCTTGGCGCTCGTCGGCCGTGCGGTCGCGCAGCAACAGGTCCGACAGCGAGACGGCCGGCATGCTCAGCACCGCCACGGCCAGGCGCCGGTCGAGCGACGCCAGCAGCGCCGCCACGTAGCCCCCGAGCGACAGGCCGTGCACGCCGACGGCGGGCGCGCCCTGGGCACGCAGCCATCCCGCCAGGCGGCGCAGGTCCCAGACCGCCTGTCCGATTGCCGCGCGCGTCGCGAGGGGGTGGCCGTCGAGGAAGCCCGCCCCCGACGAACGACCGCGGGCACGCGACCCATGCAGCGGAAGCGTGAACAGCGCCACGTCGATACCGAGCGTCTCCCGCCGGTGAGCCACGTCGAAGGCGCGCGCATCGATCGGGGGGCGGCCCATGCCGTAGCCGTGGACGCAGATCAGAGCTGGGCGCGCCGCAGCCGGGTCACGCGACAGCACCACGTGAGCGCGTCGGTTCTCCACCCCGGCGAGATAGTCGCTGCGAATCTCCGGGTCTTCGGGCTCGAACTCGCTCTCGAAGGTGAGCGTCTCCGCCGGACCCAGGCCCGACACGTTGCATGGAACGAGGTCGACCTTCTCGAGCGACGGCGGGACGGGATGCGCCCGCAGCGCGTCGGGCTGGGAGGGCGCCACACCCGTGCCCGCTGGTAGGATGCCCGCGGCGCGCCAACGCGCGGTCGCAGCCCGAAGGTCCGCCGCCACCTGGTCGGGACGCAGCCGGCGACCTCCCGGCCCCCCGATCGGCTGCACCGCACGCACGCCCTCGTCCACGGCCCGGGCGAGGAACGCTGCTGGAGACAAGCGGTGGGGGCGCGGCACACCCTCGGGCCACGGGCTGTCGTCCTCGCGCGCGAGCCCCGCGACCATGGCGAGCCCGCCAGCCAGCACGACGACGGCGGCGGCCGCCCAGGCGCCGAAGGCCAGCACCACGAGCCCCAGGGCCAGGGCGAGCCAACCGAGGCCCACCTGCTGCGCGGATTCCCTGGGGCCCCGGTCTCGACGGCCGAGCCAGGCCTGGGTCGCCAGCGCCGCCGCCAGCGGAAGTGCGAGCACGCCCGCCACCGCACCGGCCGCCCCCGCGGCCAGCGTGCCCGCCGCGGCTGCGCCCAACGCGACGCGACGCAGCCTGCGCACCTGGGCCGGCGACCTCGGCATGCGCTCGCGCGCGCTCACGCGCCGCCCCCGGTCGGAGCCTGCCCAGCGCCGTCCGGTGCTTCGGCGAGGGACAGGGACTCGGACTCGAGCCAGACCCGGCCGGTGTTGCCGAGGCGAAGGTGCGGGACCAGGGAGCGCGCCACGCCGCCATGGGTCACGATCGCCACGCGTCGGCCGGGCTGCGCCAACACGATCTCGGCAAGCGCGCGGCGCACGCGGACCGCGACCTCTCGACGGGTCTCGCCGCCCCCGGGCCTCACGTCGATGTCCCCCGCTCGGATCCGCGCAAAGTCGTCGGGCCAGCGGCGCTGGATCTCATCGTGGGCACGCCCTCCCCAATCTCCGACGTCCATCTCGCGGAGCGCGGGGAGCAGCGCGACGGCCAGGCCCTTGGCCTCCCCCAGGGCCTCGGCGGTCTGGCGCGCCCGCGCCAGGTCACTCGAGTAGATCGCGTGGACGGGCGCCTCCGCGAGGGCGGCGGCCAGCGCGCGCGCCTGGCCGTGCCCGCGCGAGGACAGGGGCGCATCGACCTGGCCCTGCCAGCGGCGCTGCGCGTTCATCTCGCTCTCGGCGTGGCGGATGCAAAGCAACGCGGTCACGCGGCCAGGGTAGGCCCTCGGGTGCGCAAACGCCCCGGCAACTCCGCGCGGCTGCGGCGCGCTCCGGCCCTCACGGCTACCTTGCCGCGCCATGGAGGGTGCCGACCCGTCAGCCTTGTCGCTGCTTCCGGCCCTGGTCACGATCGCGCTCGCGTTCGCGACCCGACAGGTGATCCCCGCGCTGTTCGCGGGCGTCGTGACCGGCAGCGTGGTGTTGCTGATCCAGGGCGCGACCCTCGGCGAAGCCAACCCGATCGACCGGTTCCTGATCCCCGCGGTGGGCTCGTCCAACTACGCCCGGATCCTGCTGATCTACCTGTGGAGCCTGGGTGGCCTGATCGGCATCTGGGAGAAGACCGGGGGCGCGCTTCACTTCGCCGAGGTCGTGGGGGCCCGCATGGCACGCGGGCCTCGCTCGAGCCTGGGCTTTGCGTGGCTCGTGGGCCTGCTCTTCCACCAGGGCGGCACCGTGAGCACGGTGCTGGCCGGAACCACCGTGAAGCCCGTGAACGATCGCCACCGGGTGAGCCACGAAGAGCTTTCCTACGTGGTCGACTCCACCGCCTCGCCCGCGGCCACCGTGATCCCCTTCAACGCCTGGCCGCCGTACGTGGCGGGTCTGGTCGTCGGCACCACGCCGCTGCTCGCCACCGAGTCGGCCGCGCTCTCCTTCTTCCTGAGTTCGATCCCGTTCAACTTCTACGCGCTTCTGGCCCTCGCGACGACGCTGCTGTTCTCGCTCGGATGGCTGCCGTGGGTCGGGCGGCGCATGGCCAAGGCTCGGCGCCGCGCGCGAGAAACCGGCGAGCTCGATGCACGTGGCGCCTCTCCCATGATCGTGGCGCGCGACCTCGCGCCGACCGAGCGCACGCCCTACGACCCGAGCCTCGCCGACTTCCTGGTTCCGATCGGTGTGCTGCTCGGGGTCGCGATCGTGCCCTACTGGCTGTTCGGCGCCTACCGGGTGAACGAAGCGTTCCTGCTCTGCACGCTCTCGGCCATGATCCTCGCCGGCGTGCGCGGCCTGCCCTTGTCCGAGGTGCTCGACGGCTTCGTCCACGGCTGCCGCAACATGACGATTGGCGCCATCGTCCTCGGTCTCGCCGTCACCCTGGGCCAGGTCTCACGCGACCTGCACACCGCCGACTTCGTCGTCCAGGCCGTGGGGGGCGCAATCCCGGCGATCGCGCTGCCCGCCCTGCTGACGCTGCTGTGCATGGGCATCGCTTTCTCGACGGGCACGTCCTGGGGCACCTACGCCGTGGTGTTCCCGGTGGCGCTCCCCCTCGCCTGGGCCCTGGCGCCCGACCCCACCTACCTGCACGTATGCTTCGGGGCGGTGCTCGGCGGTGCGGTGTTCGGCGACCAGTGCTCGCCGATCTCGGACACGACGATCCTGTCGAGCATGTTCACCGGCTGCGACCTGATGGATCACGTGTGGACCCAGTTCCCCCTTGCGCTGCTGGCGGCGGGAGTGGGTGCCGTGCTCTCCACGGCCGTGGCCGCGGCGGTCCTCTAGGCGCGGCAGCGCCTCAGGGCGCGCTGGCCTCCGTGTCGAGCGCCCGCGCGTCGCGCAGCGCGCGACCGCGGCGCAGGACCTCGGGACGCGCGGCGAGATACGCGTCGAGGTCGTCGTAGCGTGCGAGCGTCGCCCGACGGAGCACGCGTTCCGCATCGGCCGGGTCCAGCTCCCGGGACAGGAGGACCCGCGACCCGCTCGCCTGGATCGCGCCGCGCCAACGCCCGCGGGCGACGTCCGCGAACTCGTCGGCGTCGCGCGGGGTCTCGAACTGGACCAGCCAGTACGCCTGCTCCCCGCCGTCGCAGCGGCGCAGCTGGGCGCGGTCGCCGTCCCACCCCGCAGCCGCCTGCCGAGCCGCTTCGTGGGGCGCGCCGGCTTCGATCGCCCAGGTCCGCAGGCCGATCTCGCCATAGGTGTTCGTCGCCACGGGCGCGCAGCCGGCACCCTGTGGCGCCGCGCTCGGGTCCAGCTCTCCCGGCAACCGAAGCAGGGGCAGCGGGCGAAGCGTCGGGCCGCGCTCGGGATGCAACAGGTCACGACTGGAAAGGGGCGGCGCACGGTAGGCGGTATCGAGTGCGGCCAGGCCCCCCGCGTCGGCCACCTGCTCGACCCAGACGTGTCCGACCCGGTAGGGCGTGAGAAACACCTCTCTCAACCAGCGCGGAACCTCGGCATCCTCGAACTCCGACCGCAGCACATCGACGTCGATCGCCACGTCGTCGGCTCGGAGCTGGGGCTGCCCCGTCTGCAGGGCTTCGTCCCGCAGCATCGACCAGGTGGCGTCGCCCTCCAGCAATGCGCTCAGCGCGAAGGCCAGGTCGTCGTGGTCTTCGAGGCCGAGCGTGACGTCGGGAATCTGCGAGTGCTGCGCCTGCAGCGCGTGGACCGCCTCGTGGACCACGATCGAGGCCAGGCCCGGATCGCTCGCGATGTCCTGGTCCGGCTCTCCGACGACGTAGAGCACCCGATCGACGGGCGTGAAGAACCCGACGACGGCCGCGGACTGGAGTGTGAGCACGATCTCGCGCAGCGGGGTTCGCGGCGGGAGCAAGCCGATCGCGGCCATCAGATCCGCCTGACGGGCGACCTCGGAGGGCGGCGCCACCCGATCGAGCTCGCGCTCCAGAACCGCGTGCACCTGCCCGCGGGGCAGCGCGAGCACCGGGGCGGGCGCCAGGAAGGCGAGCCCACGTGCCTCGGTCGCGCGGGCGAGCAGCGGTTCGGCGCCGGCGACGCTTCGGGGTGCCGGAGCCGCGCTCCGGCCCGGAGCCAGGAAGCAGCCGGGCGTCACCAGGAGCAGCAGGAGCAGCGTGAGCACCATGAGTGCACTGCCCCCGGCGGGGCGCGGCCGCCCGCTCTCACGCAAAGCCGCGACACAAAACGCGGTTTCGGGCCACTTCTCTATCGGAGTGGGGGAATCATGAGCAGACGACGCTTCGATCACCTCTTCACCGAGCTCTGCGTGGCAGTCGACCTGCCGCTGCCCCGATACGAGCTCTGGCTGGCGCTGCACGAAGCGCGCCGCGACCCCGAGCGCCTCTCGCGGGAAGAAGTGCTGAGCTTCTGTGAGGTGCCCCTGAAACGCTTCCTGCGCGAACGGGGCTTGCGGCTGGAAGGGCGCGACCTCGGTCGCCTGCTGCGCCGGCTGCGCCGCTTCGACCCGGCGGTCCCGACCCCCGAAGAACGCTTCGCCGCGTTCCCGGGCTGAGACGGAGCTCGCTTCCCGCCGGCACCGGGCGTGCCGGGCTCGCGCGCCGCGCGCTCCACTCAGGGGGCGCGCTCGACCAGGGTACGAATGGCCTCGCCCAACGCCGCCACGGCCTGCGCGCGATGGCTGACCCGGTTCTTCTCGTCGGGCGCGAGTTCGGCCATGGTGCGGCCATCCGCCAGCTGGAAGACGGGGTCGTAGCCAAAGCCGCCGGCGCCGCGCACGGCGTTGCGGATCGTCCCCTCGCAGGTCGCGCGCGCGGTCCGGATGTCTCCACCGGGAACGGCGAGCGCTGCCACGCACACGAATCGCGCCGTTCGATCCGCGTCCGCCACCGCCGACAGTTCCGCGAGCAGCTTGGCCACACGCCCCGCATCGTCGAGGCCGGGGCCCCCGTAGCGCGCCGAGCGCGGCCCCGGGCGGCCGCCGAGGGCGTCGACCTCGAGCCCCGAGTCGTCGGCGAGCGCAGGTAGACCGAGGGTCTCCGCCGCGGCCCGAGCCTTGGCCCGCGCATTGGCGGCGTAGTCGTCTCCTTCGGGCGGAAACGCGACCGCGGGCAGCCCGTCGAGGCCCAGGACCTCGACGGCGTGGCGGGCCAACAGCTGACGGAACTCGCGCACCTTGCCCGCGTTGCCCGTGGCGAGGACGATCCTCGCCCGTGCGGCCCTTGCCTCGGGCGGCACGCCGAATCAGCTCGTGGGCGCGGCCGGGGCCGCGCCGACCGAAGCCAGCGCCTCGTTCTGCATGCGCGTGAGGTCGGCGATGCCCGCCAGGGCCAGATCGGTGAGCGCGTCGAGCTGGGCGCGGGAGAACGTGGCACCCTCGCCCGTTCCCTGGATCTCGGCGAGCTCGCCGCCGCCGGTCGCGACCACGTTCATGTCCACGTCTGCCCGGGAGTCTTCCTCGTAGCAGAGGTCGAGCATCACCTCGCCACCCACCACGCCCACCGAGATCGCCGCCACGCTGTCGCGCAGGGGCGAGCGGTCCACGGCGCCACGCCTCACGAGCCGCGAGCACGCCAGCGCGAGGGCGGTGTAGCCGCCGGTGATCGCCGCCGTGCGCGTCCCTCCATCGGCCTGGAGCACGTCGCAGTCCACCCACAGCGTGCGCTCGCCGAGCCGCTTCGGCTCGATCACGGCGCGCAGGCTGCGGCCGATCAGCCGCTGGATCTCCTGGGTGCGGCCCGACGGCCGGCCCTTGGCGGCCTCGCGCTCCACCCGCCGGTCGGTCGACCCGGGGAGCAGCGAGTACTCGCCCGTGACCCAACCTCGTCCCGAGCCCGTGAGAAAGCGCGGCACCGTCTCCTCGTGGGTCACCGTGCACAGCACGACCGTATCGCCGAACGACGTCAGCACCGAGGCCAGGGGGTTCTTGGTGAAGTCGGGCTCGAAGCGCACCGCCCGCAGATCATTCACGTTGCGTCCGTCCACGCGCTTCATCGACTGGTACTCCCTTGGCGCGACATCGGCGCGCCCGCTCGCGACCTCAGCGGTCTTCGTTCTCGCCACGCGTCCCGGTTCGGTCCACGGCGGGGGCGAGTCCGCGGCGCGCATCGTAACGCTCTCGGAAGGACTGCACCGCCGACGCCAGCGCATCGGCCAGCCGCTCACGCTCGGCCTCGCTGCGAAGGGCCGTCTCGTCCTCGGCATTGGTGAGAAAGCCGATCTCCACCAGGGCAGCGGGCATCTGGACCCCCATCAGCACCACGAAGGGAGCCTGCTTCACGCCGCGCGAGTGTCCGTTGGCATCCGGCACCAGTCGTTGCTGGGCCATGCGCGCGAACTCCTGGGAGGCATGCAGGTGCTCGTTTGCCAGCAGATCGCCGAGGATCGCAACCAGCGGGTCGGCAGCCGCGGCCGGCAGACCCTGCCCGGCGAAGGCGCGGTTCTCCTGCTCGGCCAGGGCCCGCGCGGATTCGTCGGTCGCCTCCGCCGATGCGAAGAACGTCTCGATGCCGCGAACCCCCCGCAGGCCCGAAGCGTTGGCGTGGATCGACACGAACAGCTTGGCCCGCGCGTCGTTGGCGATCGAGGTGCGCTCCTCCAGGGGCACGAAGACGTCCTCGGTCCGCGTGAGCAGGACATGCATGCCCAGCGCCTCGAGCTTGCTCGCCAACCGCTGGGAGACGTCGAGCACGAGGTCCTTCTCGCGCAGGCCGTCGCCGCCGGCGGCCCCGTGATCGTCGCCACCGTGGCCCGGATCGATCACGACGGTGTCGAACCGGTCTCGCCCCGGCTCCTCCGCCACGGCCGAGATGGACCCTGCGGTGAGCAGACCGGCCGCCAGCAGGCCCAGACCCCGACGGGCCAGGCCGCGCACGCTGCGAGGTGACACCTCGTTACCCCCCTCCGCGCAGCAACGTATCCGACCCATTGGATTGCGGCGAGGCGCAGAAGCATGGCCTGCCGTGGCCGGACGGGGCGACCTGGATCGGGTCGCTATCCTCGATGCTTCGGAAGGCCCGATGACGCAAGGAGGAGGCCCTCGCAGCTCCATGACGAGGCGTGTCTCAGCACCATGATGAGGCCCTTCGCGGCGATCCTCGCCTTCTCCCTGCTGCTCCCCTGGCCGAGCGCGCCCGCGCGCGCGAGTGACTACCCGTCCGTCGCCCGCCCGCGCTACGTGGTCGAAGGCAACACGATTGGCAGTGGCACCGTGTTCTTCCTGCCCGCGGCGGACGAGACCGGCGCGGTGGCCGTGGCTGCGGCCCACAACTTCGACCTCGACGAGCTGGCTGCGGCTGGCGAGGTGCACTTCGTGCTCGGCCGCTCGGGTGCGCAGGTGAGCGTCTCGAGCCGGTTCTGGGCTCCGCCGGGGCGGCCCTTCTCGGACGACGGCGCAACGCTCGCCGACGACTACGTGATCTTCGCCCTCGATCGTGCGCCGCAGGGCGTCGAACCCCTGCGGCCCGCGCGCGACCGCACCGACCTGGTCGGCGAGCGGGTACAGATCCTGGGCGTCCCCAGCGCGATCCCCCAGGACGAGGACGACATCTTCGGCACCGTGAGCCAGGCCGACGACACCCGAATCGTGGTCGACCTCGATGCCCCGGTCGACCTGCGTGGCTGGGGCGGCGCGCCCGTCCTTCGCCACCCGGAGCGCGAGGTGATCGGGGTCCTGGAGGCGGCGTGGCCCGACAACGGCGTGCTGCGACTGGGCGTGGCGCCACTCGACAAGATCCTCCACCACCTGTTGCGACCCCTCGATGGCGGGCTCGGGCGGCCGTTCGCGGCCTTTGCCGGGGCCCAGCGCGCCACTGCCGGGCCGCCGCCGCGAGACCCGGGCCCGGGCGTCTGGTCCCCGCCCGAAGACCGCTCGCCCACGCCGGGCGCCAGCGCCGACCCCGTCGCACGGACCTACCCCAACCTGGGGACGCGGTCCTATCCCGACCCGGCGAACGACCCCGTGGTGCGAACCGGCCCGCGCCGCCCGAGCGACCCGGCTGCCACGAGCCCGACCGCGACCGACCCGGGCGCGCCGCCGGAAGGGCCCGAGCGCGACTCCGCCTGGGCGGTCTCTGCGCGACGCGGCCCGATCCTCCCCGAGCCCGGCGAGACCCTGCTCGGCGAGGCTGGCGACGTCGAAACGCGGGTGCACGTCGAGTTCGACCACCCCGCCGACGGCGTGATCCTCGGCGACGAGAGCGGTGCGTTCGTAGCCGGCCGCGCCCTGGCCCAGAGCGGCGAGCTCAAGCGCTTCGACGTGATGCTGGTGCTCGACACGTCCGGCTCGACCGGGCAGATGACCGGCGCCGACATCAACGGCAACGGCGTGGTCGGCATGGGCGGCATCTCGGGCATCTTCGGCCGATCGGACGCGGGCGACTCGGTGCTGGCGGCCGAGGTCGCGGCGGCGCGCAGGATCCTCCGCAGCCTCGATGCGCGCAACACGCGGGTGGGCCTCATCAGCTTCGCCGGACAGGACACGAACCCCCGCGGCGGCATGGTGATCCAGATCGGATCGCGCCGTCCCGCCGTGGTGGTCGAGCAGGCCCTCACCAACGACTTCGTCCAGATCGACCGCGCGCTCCAGCACCTGCTCGAACGCGGCCCCGAGGGCCTCACCAACATGGCCGAGGCCGTGGACGTCTCGTACATCGAGCTCTTCGGCCTACGCGGCGCGCGCTCCGAAGTGGACCCCGAGAGCGAGAAGGTCGTGCTCTTCTTCACGGATGGGCAGCCCACCCTGCCCTACGACGCCATGTACGAGGCCGACAACGTGCGCGCAGTGCTGCGCGCCGCCGACCGCGCCTCCAAACTCGGGCTTCGCATCCACTCGTTTGCCATCGGCCCCGAGGCGCTCGCCGGGCCCGTCGCCACGGTCGAGATGGCCCAGCGCACCGGCGGCTACTTCACGCCCGTTCGCCATCCCGGCGACCTCGTGTCGGTCATCGACAACGTGAGCCTGTCCAACATCGACGCCCTCTCGATCACCAACACCACCACCGGCGAAGAGGCGTCCAACGCCGAACTCGGCCCCGATGGCAGCTTCGCGGCGCTGGTTCCGCTCGAAGTGGGTCGCAACGTGATCGAGGTGCGGGCCACGGCCGAAGACGGCTCGGAAGCCATCCAGGAGCTGGTCATCAACTACGCTCCAGGGGCGGAGAGCATCGAGCTTCCGCGCGAGCTCACCGCCGCACGCAACCGGCTGCTGAGCGAGCGCCTGGTCGAGCTGCGTCGCGAGCGGCTGGGCATCGAGCGCGAGCAGGTGGAGCAGACGCGCAAGTCGCTGCAGATCGAGATCGAGCGCGAGCGGGCCGCGGCCCAGCAGCGGGCCGAGCAGCAGCGCAAGGCGCTCGACCTCGAGGTGACGCGTCCCGACGCCGAGCCCCTTCCCCAGGCGGCGCCCGACGCCGATTCGTCTACGACATCGGCCCCAAGGCCGGGCGACACGCGCGAAGCGAGCCCCGCCCAGCCCTTCGCCGGCTCCTAGCACCCGCGGTCAGGGCGGGCGCGGCGCTCCCCAGGCGCGGCGAATCGCGTCGCCGCACCCTACCCTCGCGCCCCATGTCGGCTGCCGAGCCCCATCTCGACCCCGTCCTGCACGAGCGCCGCGAGCGCGTCTTCCTGGTCCTGGCCGGCGTCTTCCTCGGCTCGATGACGATGCTGAACATCCTGGGCGTGTCGCGTTTTCTCGACATGTCGTTCAGCGTGGGCGGGATCCAGGTGCCCTTTGCGTTGGCGGTGGGCGTGCTGCCCTACCCCGTCACGTTCCTGTGCACGGACTTCATCAGCGAGCTCTACGGCAAGCGGCGCGCCAACTTCGTCGTGTGGGTCGGCCTCGGGCTCAACCTGTTCGTGGTGAGCTTCCTGTGGCTGGGCGGGATCCTGCCGCCCGTGCCCGAGATGCTGCCCAGCGGGCTTCCCTCCACCGAGGCCTACGACTTCGCGTTCTACCGGATCCGCCAGCTCACCACCGGTGCGGTCTTCGCTTCGATGATCGCGTACCTGGCCGCGCAGCTCTGCGACGTGCACCTGTTCCACTTCTGGAAGCGGCTCACGCGGGGTCGTCACCTGTGGCTGCGCAACAACGGCTCGACGCTGGTGAGCCAGTTCGTGGACTCGTTCGCCGTGATCACCGTGACCCACTTCTGGGCGCGCGGCCTGCCCATCGACGACGCGGCGCCGCTCTGGCCACAGCTCTGGGTCTTCATTCTCTCCGGCTACGTCTTCAAGATGGCGGTCGCGCTCGTGGACACCCTGCCCTTCTACCTGGGCGTCGCGTGGTTCTCGAAGTGGCTCGACATCGACCCCACCCGCGAGCATGCCGCCGACGTGGAGGAATCGGAGGGCCGGCGAGGCTGGCGCCTCTAGGAGATCCGGGCATGGGGGAAGCAGCAGGACCGTACCTGCGGCCCGCAGAAGACGACGACGCCGACGCGCTGCACGTCCTGTTCGGCGTACCCGCGGTCTACCGCTATCTGGCGGATGGGGCGCCGCCGCCGCGGGAGGTGACGAACGACTGGCTCGCCGCGAGCCGGACGGATTTCTCGCAGTTCGGTGTTGGCCTCTGGGTCCTGTGCGACCCGGACGTACAGGGGTGCCTACGCCTCGAGGCCAACCCCGACCCGCGCAGCGTCGAGATCACCTGGGTGCTGCACCCCGATCGGCAAGGACGCGGCCTCGCCACCGCGATGGCCCGATCGGCGATCGGTCGGGCCTTCGGATCCGGCCACTTCGATCGGGTAATCGCCGGTGCCGACGTTCCGAACGCGGGCTCGATCGCCGTCATGAGACGCCTCGGCATGCGTCACCTGCGCGACGTCACCTATCCGGCGGGCCCGGGCGTCGAGTACGTGCTCGAGCGCGGTGCCCTTCCGGACGAGGCGGGCCAGCCTTCGGTTCCCATCCGCGAGCCCTCGTCCTAGGCCCGTGCCGGGGTATGGCCCGACAGCCGCGCGTGGACGCGAACTACGGCCGCACCTCGTAGAAGGCGTTCACCGGATGGTCGACCGGTAGCCGCTGGAAGCGGGTGAAGCCGGCCGCCCGGGTCATGTCGCGCGCGAGGTCCGCGTGAAAGCCCAGGGTACCGAGGCCCGCGCCGCCGGGCTCGGACAGGGCGGACGACATGCAGGTCAGCACCGAGAAGCCGTACATCATCGCCGCCATCGGGTTCTTCTCGACGTTCTCGCCGTAGGTGGGCTGCGCCTTGATGTCGGCGATGACCCAGGCGCCGTCTGCAGCCAGCGCACCTCGGATCGCGTGCATCACGCGGTCGGGGTGGGTCATGTCGTGCAGGCAGTCGAACGTGAGCGCCAGGTCCACGCTGCCGTCGTCGGGCAGCGGGTCCTCTTCGGCGTGGTGGAACGTCACGTTGGCCGCACCCGCCTCCTTGCGGTTGGCCTCCGCGCGAGCCAGAGCGTGTCGCGAGATGTCGTATCCGTGCAGGTCGGCTTCGGGGAAGGCGCGCGCCAGTTCGATCAACGCGATGCCCGCGCCGCAGCCGACGTCGGCCACGCGCCCCCCCGCTCGAAGGCGATCGGCCGCGCCTTCGACGGCGGGGATCAGCGTGGGCACCAGGAATGTCTTGTACCAGGGGGCAAAGCCGCGCTCGACGCCCCGCGCGCCTTCGACGCCCAGGGCGTCGTAGGGCAGACCGAGTCCCGTGCGAAACGACTCGGCCAGCTTCGGCAGCACCCCCATCAGGTCGGGCAACTGGTCGAACATGCCGGCCCCGAAGGCCGGATGGTCTTCATCGGCCAGCACGGCGCGCCCTTCGGGCGAGAGCCAGAACCGTCCGTCGTCCTGGGCTTCCACCAGGCCGGCGGCCCCCTGGTTGTGGAGCCACTCGCGCACCCAGCGCTCGTTCAACCCGGTTCGCGTCGCCAGCGCCTCCGAGTCGACGGGGCCGCTCTCCGCCAGCGCCAGGTAGAGCCCGAGTCGATCGCCCAGGTGGATCAGGGCCGCGGTCACGGCACCCTGCATGGTGCCGAAGACCCGGAACGCGTAGCCCTTCAGCAGGTCGGGATCGAGGGGACGCTCGGGGTCGGACATGGGCTCGCCTCGGATTTCAGCTGGGCGAGACGCGCTCGAGCTCCGCCTCTTCGCCGGTGCTGTGCTTGCGTCGCAGGAAGCGCTGATAGCGCTGGTGGGCCTTCGGGCGCTGCTTGGCCAACCACTCGAGAAAGTCCTCGGCCGTGCGGAAGAGATGCTTGTCCGGGGCCTCGTCCTTCACGTTCTGCTCGCACTCGCGCCAGTCGAAGTCCTTGCAGATGCCCGGACGGCGCTCGTAGATGCCGCACATGCCCTCGGTCGTGAGGTGCGTGCAGCGTGTCTCGTACTGGATGAACCAGTCACCGTTCCAGTCCACGAACACCTGCACGCCCTCGTGGTAGAGGTACCAGGTGATGTGGTCGTAGTCCTTCATCGTCGACGGGGCGTCGAGCTCGACGGCGACGTAGTTGCAGCAGCGCGCGCACTGGAAGCAGGGGTGGTCGCTCTCCTTCTGGAGAACGGGCAAAAGCTCCGACTCGCTGGATGAAGATGCGCCGGACGCGCGGCCGCGTCCCGGCTTGCCGCGCGACGGCGCGCGACCTCGCGCCTTGGCCTCGGATGCTTCGGTACGGCTCACGCTCCCCCCTCGTCCGGGCGAGCTTACCCCTTTTGAACCGCAGTGGCGCGCGATGCGCGGCCTCGAAGGGTCGTGGCGGCAGTCCTTCCGGAAGCCGCGCGGCAGCTAGCGCGGTTCGTGGGCGACCAGGCGAGGCGGTCGGACGGCGCGTCGGGGCTTGCGGCGCGAGACGGTGAACTCGTCGTCCTCGGTGAACACCTTGAGAGGCTCCCAGCCGGGAACCTCGGACATCCGCGGCAGACCGCTCGTCATCGCACCGGTGGGGTCGATCACGAACGGATCCTCGGGATGCTCGAACCAGAGCGTGACCATGTGGTGCTGGCCATCGGCCGGCCTGACCACGATGGCGCGAAAGACCTCGTCATCGCGGAAGCCGGCGTCGCGCAGGAACCGGTACACCAGCAGCTCGAGCCCATCGCAGTCGTCGCCGTTCTCTTCCAGGGTCTCGTCGAGCGTGGCCCAGTGGTCGATCGGTCCGTCCGGGCGGTAGTGCACGCGGGCTTCGTCCTGGATCCAGCGCGCCACCTCTTCGGCGATCTCGCGCTTGAAGCGCCGGCGCAGCTCGGCGTACTTGTCTCGCAGGCTGCTCGCCGGGCGTGTCGCGCCGCGCACGGCTCCCGATCCCGACACCGAAGCCAGCGTGACGTCGTCGGGCAGGTCGACCTGCTCGCGCGACTGCCAACCCGCGATCTTGGTGCTCCACGGGTCGAGGGGATCCGGAGCGCGGAACCACTCGTAGCGCCCGGCGCCCACGTCGGGAAGCTCCGTCTCGGCAGTCGGCGCCACACGGGCGACGGTAGGCGCCACGGCGAGCGCGCCGGGGCCCGGTCGGAGGCCGGCGCAGCCCAGCAGCGGGGCCAGCAGCAGCAGGGCCGCCACACTGCGTAGCCCTTGGAGACGCTCGAAGACGGGGCGCATGACCCCCGTCTCTTCGGCGCGCGGCCCGCCCCAGTTGAATCAAACCCTTGGATTCAAAAGGAAATCCGAGAATGCGCGCGAGAAACGCCGTGGGCACGGGCGGCTCCGCGACAAGCTGCCGGTCGCGCGGGGCGCCGCTGCTGCGCCGCGAGCAGGGAGTCCAAGCCGAACCGGGGCCCCCGGGTGGGGATCCCTAGGCCGGGATGGACGGGAAGCGGCCCACGAGCAGGAAGAGGATCACGATGAAGGCCACGATCGTCGGGATGCCGCCGAGGATGTACAAGATGGCGACTCGGTCGACCCGGTTCGGGGGCTCCTCTTCGGACATGGCGCAGACTCCTGGGCGGTTCGAGCGCGCACCCTAGCGGCTCGGCCCGGGAGCGTCCAGCGAGGTCCCCGCCGCGCGCATGGCGCGTACGGACGCCAGCCAGTCCTCGAGTCGGGCCTCGCGAGCGGCATCCCAGGGGAGACCGAACCCCTCGCGCACGGGCTCCGGCAGCAGCGCCGCAGCCAGCGCCCGGGCGCGCCCGATGCCGAGCGCACGCATGGCGGGCGGCGGGTCGAGGATGAACCCCGCGATGTCCCGGGCCGTGGCACCCACCGCCAGCGTCTCGGCCACGGTTTGGTCGAAGTAGGAGGCGAAGGCGTCCGGCGTATCGGGCACGGCCTCGGCGGGCACGCCGATCAGCCGTGCCAGGATGCCGTGCTCGCGGTGGTAGTCCGACAGCGCTTCGTCGGAGAGCGGGCCGGCCACGCGCAGGTAGACCTCGCGAGCGGTCCAGGCGAGCGTGGCCCACACCCAACGGACCAGGTCGGGATCGCGCCCGTCGTAGGGCGTCCCCGCGGTGAATGCGCCGGTCGGCGTCGCCAGTTGTCCGCGCACCCGCGCATGGGCCGCCTCGACGGACCGGGCGGCGGCCAGGGCCTCGGGCACGCTGCCGAAGGCCATCGCGTTCATCGCCGCCAGGGTCCGCCCGAGCCGTCCCAGGGGGTCTTCGCGGTACCGCGAGTGGTTCGCGACGCCCTCGGCCACGAGCGGGTGGGCCACCTCGAGCAGCAAGGCACAGGCGCCCCCGAACAGCGCCGCGCCCTCGCCGCTCACACGCCGCAACCAGCTCCCGTCGGGAAACAGGCCCCGCGGACCGGGTTCGGCCCCTGCGAGCGCGCGCGCGAGGAGTTCGGAGTCGGACTCGGGCAGCGTGCACGGCGCGGTGCTCATGGCGATCGCGAGTGTAGGCCGATCGTGCGAGGTGGCGATCGCGAGTGTAGGCCGACCGTGCGAGACTGGCGTGCGGGGGGTGCGCGTGGCTTCGCAGTCGCAGCCCGCCGGAGGACTCTCGCTCCGGCGACTGCTCGCGATCGTGGTGTTCCTGTACGCGGTCGAGGGCTACCCGATGGCGCTCTTCCGCGACGTCTGGCCCGTGTACCTGCGCGAGGCCGGCATGCCGCTGCGCTGGATCGGTCTGGTGAGCGGCCTCTACCTGGCCTGGTCGATCAAACCCCTTTGGTCGCCGCTCATCGACCGATTCGGCGAGCGCCGACAGTGGATCGCCGGCGCCCTGTTGACGATGGCTGCCTTGCAGTTCGCGATCCCGGCGCTCGACCCGGGCGGGGCCGCGGCGGCGCTGTTCCTGGTTCTCGCGGGAATCTGCATCGCGTCGGCCACGCAGGACATCGCGATCGATGCCTACACCATCGGCCTGACGGACACCGGCCGCGAAGGCCCGGTGAACTCGGCACGCGTGATCGCCTACCGGCTCTCGATCGTCGTGTTCGGGGCAGGCCCCCTGCTGGTGGCCGACCGCCTCGGCTGGGCCGTCGCGCACACCACGACCGCCGTGGCCGCCATCGCCATGGCGGCCTTCCTGCTCGCCTGCCCCCGGGTCCCCGTGCCCGAAGAGGCGCGCCGCGACGTGCTGGGCGCGTTTCGGCCGTGGGCGCGGCGTGGCGGCGTGGTCTCGGTGCTGCTGTTCGTGCTCTTCTTCCGACTGTCGGACATGGCGATCGGCCCGATGATCGCGACGTTCTGGGTGGACAGCGGGCTGTCCAAGAGCGAGATGGCCTTCGTGCGCGTGACGCTCGGCTCGATCGCCACCATGGTCGGCGCGGTGCTGGGCGGGTGGCTGGTGGCCCGTCTGGGCGTGGGTCGCGCCCTGCCCTGGGTCGGCGTGCTCGCGATCGGCTCGAACCTCGGCTACGCCGCCGCGGCCGCGTGGCCCGAGAGCGGGCGCGCGGGGATCTTCGCCGCGTCGGTCGTGGAATCGCTCTGCAGCGGAATCGGCGTCGCCGGCTTCATGTCGTTCTTGATGCGCATCTGCGACAAGAACCACGCGGCGGTGCAGTACGCGACGCTCACCGGCCTCTACGCCCTGCCGGGAACCCTCGCTGGGGCGGTGTCGGGCGCCGCCGTCGAAGCCCTGGGCTACGCCCCGTGGTTCGCGATCACCGCGGCGATCAGCGTGCCGGCCTTCGCCTTCCTGCCGGCGGCCCGACGCTGGGCGCGCCTGGCGGAGGAAGCCGACGAACCCTAGCCGCGACGCCTCGGCGCGGCGCGCTACTCGCGCCAGCTGGGCGGGACGTTGGCCAGGTTCGCCTCGATCTCGAGCTCCTGCAGTTGGCGCTCGATCAGCTCGATCTCCTGGCGATGCCGCTTCATGTCCTGGCGCAGTTCGAAGTCGAGGGGCGCATCCGCCATGGCGGCCTCCGCTCCGGGGATCGGCGGCGCGAGCGTCCACTGGCTCGCCGCCTGCGCCGTCTCGGCCAGCTTGGCCTCGGCCTCGGCGAGCGCCTGCTTCTCGTGGGCGAGACGGGCGCGCAGCGTACGGAAGCGGCTGCGCCACTCGCCGCGGGTCTCGCCGCCACGGGTCTGCACCTCGTAGTCGAGCCCGCTGGGGAGCTTGAGCAGCGTGTCCAGATCGACCTCGCCGGGCGCACCGGCGGGGGCAGGCGCGGGTAGGGCCGGGGCGGGGGCAGGCTCGGCGGCGACCGGCGCTTCGGGGGCGGCAAGGGCCGACACGGCACCGCACGCGATCACGATCCAGGTCAGGGGGAGCCAGCAGGCGAACACGCGGGCCACGGGGGCTCCTCGGACACGGGGTGGGTGCGGCCGGAACGTAGCCGAGCCTGAGCCGCAGCCGGGCCTGGGGCCGGCTTGCTGGGTGTCCCCAGGCAACTCCCCGCGGGGCACGGGCAGGCATGGAGTTGCGCCCCTCGGCCCGAACGAGCCCGATCGTCTCGGCTGGGGGTTCCGCGGTTCAAGCGCCCCGTCGGCCGGCCGATACGCCCCATGCGGGCAAGCCCTCGGCGGGCCGCACCCACGTGGGTCAGGAGGCCAGGAAACCGGACATGGAGCGCGAAAAGCTCAGCAAGTTCCTCCGGATCGGTCTCGAGCGGGGAGCGTCGGACATCCACTTCCAGGTGGGGAACCTGCCGCTCTACCGGTTCAACGGCAATCTGGTCGAGCTGCGATACAAGGTGCTCGAACCCGAGGACACCGAGGCCATGGCCCGGATGCTCCTCGAGGGCGACCCCCGCGGCGAGGACATGGACTGGAACGAGGTCGATCTCGCCTATGAGCTCGAGGGCGAGGGCCGCTTCCGCGTCAACATCTCCCGACAGCGACGCGCGTTCAACATCGTGCTGCGCGTGATCCCGCTGCAGGTCAAGACGTTCGACGAGCTCAACCTGCCGGGCGTGCTGCGCGAGATCTCGACGATCCGACGGGGCTACGTGCTGGTCACCGGCGCCACGGGCATGGGCAAGTCCACCACGCTGGCGACCATGCTCAACGAGATCAACCGCACGCAGAAGTCGAAGATCATCACGATCGAGGATCCGATCGAGTTCGTCTTCACCCACGACAAGAGCATCATCACCCAGCGCGAGGTCGGAACGGACACCGCGAGCTTCCCGGACGCCCTGCGCGCGGCCCTCCGCCAGGACCCGGACGTGATCATGGTGGGCGAGATGCGTGACCTGCAGACCGTGGACACGTCGCTGAAGGCGGCCGAGACCGGGCACCTGGTGTTCTCGACCATCCACACGTCCGACGTGGCTTCGACCATCAACCGCCTCGTTTCGTTCTTTCCGGTGGAAGAGCAGTACAACGTGCGATCGCGCCTGGCAGACAACCTGTCGGCCGTCGTCTCGCTGCGCCTGCTCGTCAACAAGAAGGAGACGGGACGCGTACCGGCCGTCGAGGTGCTGCGCAGCACGCGCTCGATCCAGGAGTGCATTCGCGACCCGAACCGCACGGCCGAGCTCACCGACTTCATCGCACGAGGACGCGCCGAGAAGATGCAGACGTTCGACCAGCACCTGCTCGACCTCGTACGGGCCAACAAGATCTCGGTGGAAGTGGCCCTCAATGCCGCTTCGAACCCGAGCGACTTCCAGACCAAGCTCTCTCTCGAGGGAACCGAGCCCGAAGGCGTCGACGACGTCGCCAAGGTGCTCGAACCGCTCGAGATCGAGTCGGATGGGCGGTTCTAGCGATGTCCAGCGCGACCGTTCCCGCGACTCCGGAGCCGACCGAGAGCCTTCCCACCGCCCTGCGGAGCGGCGCGGCACGCGCGGCCGAACTGGTCGGGGGCCTCGCCCTGATCTTCGCGCGCGACGAGCGCGAGCAGCCGATCCTCCGCGCGGCGGCCGGCTTCGCCAGCGCCGACGAGGCGCGCCGGGGCAGTGCCAGCGTCGAGGAGGCCGCTTCGGCGGCCATGCTCACCGGCGAGATCAGCCGCCCTCCCCTGGAGGTCTCGCTCGGCGAACGCGCCGCGGCCGGGCTGCTGGTGGTCCCGCTCCAGGCCTCGGGTCGCATCCATGGCGCGCTCGCCGTGGGGCTTGCCCAGGAGATCGCCGACCCGCAGACCCGCGCGCTCGAAACCCTGGCGGAGAGCCTCGCCCTGCGGCTCGACCACGCCTACCTCGAGAACGCGCTGACCCACGCCCAGGCCAACCAGGCCGAGCGCGCCGTGGTGGAAGAAGAGAAGAGCGACGAGCTGCTTCGCCTGTCCGAGGCCCTGTTCGCCCAGGACGTGGAGCTGCTGCGGAGCAACGAGAAGCTCGGGACGGTCGAGAAGCTCAAGGCCGACTTCATCGAGAAGATGAGCCGCGAGCTGCGCACGCCGCTCAACAGCATCATCGAGTGCATCATCTCGGTGCTGGCCGGCGAGAACGAGAACCTCTCGACGCCGGGACAAGACAGCCTGCGTCAGGCCCTGGACGAGGGCACGACCTTCCTTCGGACGCTCCAGAACATCCTCGACCTCTGGCGCGTGAAGCAGGGCGAGTTGCCCGTCGAGCACCAGGAAGTGAACTTCCGCGAAGTCGTCGAGGAGGCGATCTTCAGCGTGCAGGACACGCTCGGGGGCAAGCCCGTCGAGATCCTGAAGCGCATTCGCGAGCCCCTGCCCAAGCTGCGCACCGACCTCGCCAAGGTGAACCAGGTGCTGTTCCTGCTGCTGGACAACGCCGCCAAGTTCACGCCCCAGGGCCAGATCGAGATCGCCGTCGAGGTCGAGGGCGATCGGCTCCGCTGCGCCATCACCGACACCGGCATCGGCATCTGCGCCGACGACATGCAGTTCGTCTTCGACGAGTTCTACCAGGTCGACCCGGCCAGTTCGAACCGCTACCGCGGCTCGGGCCTGGGGCTCACGCTCGTGCGCGACCTCGTCGCCCTGCTCGGGGGCGAGGTGCAGCTGCGCAGCGAGATCGGGCGCGGGACGCGCGTCGCCTTCGAGGTCCCGGTCGACGTCATCTAGGCGCGGGCCCTCGGGCCCGACCCGGCGCGCTCAGGACTCGGACGTGCCCTCTTCGGCCTCGGTCCCGTAGTCGGGCTTCACCAGGCCGGCTGCCACCTCGCGCAGCGCCGTCACGACCTCGCGGTTGGCTTCGGCCTGGACCAGCGATCGCGCGCCCTTCTTGAGCTGCTTGGCCCGGATCGCCGCCATCTGAACCAGATGGAAGCGGTTGGGAACCTTCTCGGTGCAGTCTTCGACCGTGATGCGTGCCATGGCGTCCTCGCGGGTGCGGGAGGGGCCCGCTGGCGCGTGCCAGGGCGGACCGGAAGGCGGAATCTAGGGGACCCGGGCGGGAAGCGAAAGCGGGCCCCCGGGGGCAGAAAGAAGGAAACCCCGGCCGACTTGCGCCGGCCGGGGTCCCTCAGGCCTACAGAGATGGCCTAGCGCTTGCGCGCTGCCTTCTTCCGCGTCGCCTTCTTGCGCGTGGCCTTCTTGCGGGTCGCCTTCTTGCGACCGGCCTTCTTGCGCGTGGCCTTCTTGCGGGTGGCCTTCTTCCGGGTCGCCTTCTTGCGACCAGCCTTCTTCCGCGCGGCCTTCTTCCGCCCCGCCTTCTTGCGGGCTGCCTTCTTGCGCGTCGCCTTCTTGCGACCCGCCTTCTTGCGTGCGGCCTTCTTGCGCGTGGCCTTCTTCCGCCCCGCCTTCTTGCGGGTTGCCTTCTTGCGCGTGGCCTTCTTGCGGGTCGCCTTCTTGCGCGTCGCCTTCTTGCGAGTTGCCTTCTTGCGACCAGCCTTCTTGCGCGTGGCCTTCTTGCGCGTGGCCTTCTTACGAGTGGCCTTCTTGCGCGTGGCCTTCTTTCGAGTTGCCTTCTTACGAGCTGCCATTCTTGGGTCACCCCCCTGTTGTGGCTCCCGCCCTATCGGTACCCGGAGCCTGCGACTTGAAGGCAAACCGCTGCCTTCCCGTCGCATTTCGCGGCACTAGCGCCACAGTTGCGCTCGAAGCTAACCGCGAATATTTCGGGGCGTCAAGAGAGAAACCGAAAAAAGTCAATAGCCTATGGGCGCAAGCTGCGGGCGATTGGTCGGAATCGCCGGGAACGGGGAACCCGCGGGTGATGGCGAGCGCACCGGTTCGGCCTGGGCGTCGCAGGGCGTGCGTGCGTGTCGCGCAACGGGCTCGGCTTGACGCGAGAGCAGCGAGCGAGTATTCCTCCTCGCCCTCTGAACCCCTGTGGAGGCCGCCACCAACCGTGGGCAGCGTCATCAAGAAGCGCCGCAAGAAGATGCGGAAGCACAAGAAGAAGAAGCTGCTCAAGCGCGCGCGCCACAAGCGCAAGCGCTAGGGCCTCTCCCCCCGGGTCTCCGCGCCTCGCTCAGGGCGCGACCGTGACCGAGGGCTGTTCGCGCACGGCCGTTCGCCAGCGGCCGAGCCAGCGATTGACCGGGTGCCGCCGCGGCAGGAACCCGAGGACCGGGCTGCGCCGCCGTCCCAGTTCGACCAGTTCGCTGCGCATCGCCTCGTGGCCGGGGTCGATCATCAAGCCACGGCGCAGGTAGCGGAGCCCCTCGGCCTTGAAGCCGAAGGCCAGGTGGACGCGCGCGAGGTTGTGGTAGAGGTCGGGATTGAAGAACTCCTGCTTGGCTGCCGTGCGGCAGAGCTCCAGGGCCCGGTCCAGCCGGCGTTCGGCCAGGGCGAGGCCCAGCCCGTAGTAGGAGCGGTAGCGCGGGTTCGCGCCGTCGAGCGTGTGGGCGGCGCGAAAGTGCTCGAGCGCTTCGGTGTGGCGGCCCTCTTCGAGCAGGCGCCTTCCGTGGGCGACTTCCTGTTCTGCGGTGTGGGTGGCGTGCATCGGACGGTCTCCTGTGCCCCTCATTCTTCGCAAGCGTGACCTGCGTCACGCTGTGGCCCCAGAAGAAGAGCAAGCGCCGTGCCGGGCTGCACCCGTGCGCAACCGACGGCACCAAGCCCGCGTGCGCGCGCGCGCATCCTGCATCCGAGACACGCGGGGAGATTTCCCCACGAGCACGAGAGCGTAACCGGCGATGACGATCTGGTGCTCTGCCGCGGGACCGCGCCCTGGCGGTCGAGCACGTCTGCGCGTTCCGCGCGCTCTAGCGGTCGAGCAGGTCTCCGCGTTCCGCGCGCTCGAACGACTCGCGCAGCCCCTGGAAGTCCTCGATCGAGAACGGGCGGTAGGCGTCGAAGCCGCGTTGGCGCCAGAAGAGCGGCTCTTCGGCGAGCCGTTCGCGGTGGAAGTGATCCTTCTTCAGGTTCCGCACCAGGATCTTCTGGGTCTGCGTGAACGTGAACTCGTCCACCAGCCGGATGAAGTCCGGGAACCACTTCCGATCCATGCCCCCATGCTCGACCTGCTCCGAGCACCAGGCATGGAAGGCCGCGGGATCGAACTCGGCCCCGGGCCGCAGCTTGAGCGCTGCCATCACGAGCTCGTCCGAGACGGCACAGGGTGCGCCGTAGGCGGCGGCGAGCGTCACGTCGGGGTGCTCCATCAGCAGGCGGGCGACCTGGGCCGCGGAGAAGTTCTCACCGTCCTTGCGGATCCAGTCGTCGGTGCGCCCGTCGAAATAGAGGTAGCGCTTGTCGTCCACGATGCGGATGTGGCCGAGGTCGCCGGAGTGGTAGACGCCGTCCCGGTACTTGCTCTGGTTGGCCTCGGGGTTGTCGAAGTAACCCTGGAACAGGCCGGTCTCGGGGGCCACCCGGCAGATCTCGCCCACCGCCTCGCCGTAGTTGGTGATCTTGCCGTCCGCGTCGACCTCGGCGGGAGGACACTCGGCGCCGTCCTCGCGAAGGATGCGCACCGCCTCGTCGTCCACGACGCCCACGCTCCCACGCGGGTCGGTCTTGCGCCGAAAGGTGCTGATCGCCGCTTCCGTGGACCCGTAGAGCTCGAACATGTCCTCGAGCCCCAGCCAGCGGATGAAGCGGTCGATGTCGGGGGGCGCAGCGCCGTTGCCGAGCGCGTAGCGCAGCGCGTTGTCGGGGTGGCCCGCCACCTCGGCCAGGATCCGGGCCTCGTCGCCGCCGTAGGCCCTCTCGAGGGCACCCAGGATGTAGTGGACCGGCTCGCCCACGTAGTTCCAGTAGGTCACGCCGTGGGCCGTCACGTCCGGCACGAACTGGCTTGCGCTGAAGCGCTCTCGCATGGCCAGGCTGCCGCCCACCTGAAAGGCGGGCTGGAAGCCGAGGAACATGGCGTTCGAGTGGAACAGCGGCATGCAGGCGTAGCCCACGGTCTCGCGCTCGAGCTCGAGCCGCCCCGAGATCGCCATCCCGATGGCCAGCAGCTTGAAGTGGCTGTTGTTGATGCCCTTGGGCAGGCCCGTCGTCCCCGAGGTGTAGATGACCATCAGGTTCGTCTCGGGCGTCACGTCGACCGACGGCGCATCGAGGTCGGCGCCCGACGCCCCGGCTTCGGTGGTGAGGGCGGCCTCGTAGTCGTGGCCCGCCACGGCCGAGTCACTGGTGCGCAGCACCAGCACGTTCTCGGGCGCCACGTTCTTGAGCTGGCTCGCGACGCGCTCGACCTCGCTCTCGAACCGCTGGTCCACGACCAGCAGCCGTACGCCCGAGGCATTGATCACACCGGCAAGGGTCTCACCGCGTAGACCGGTGTTGATGCCGAAGAGCGTGTATCCGGCGTAGCCGCATCCCGCGTAGAGCGAGAGCAGCTCGAAGTGGTTCTCCAGGATCATGCCCACGCTGCCGGGCCGGGCATCGCCCGTCGGCTCGAGGCGGCTTCGCAGGAAGTGGGCCGTGCGGACGGACTCGTCCCGGAAGTGGCGCCACGTCCACGTGCGGCGGGCGTCGATCAGGAGGGTCTTGTCGGCCAGCTCGGGGTGCTGAGCGCGAGCCTCGATCTGGGCGCCGAGCACCAGGGGGGCATCGAAGGAGAGGGGTGCGGTCACGGGGTCTCCCGGGCAGCGAGAAGCGCACGAGGGTATCGCGTGGCGGTGCCGCTTCGCACTGCATCGGGTTCCGGGTCGGCGGATGGCCGCGGCCCGGGTGGCGCTGGCCTCGAGGCCCTCGAGCTAGTACTCGATGATCTCGAGGATGTAGCGCTTCTTCTCCTTGCCACTGGCGGCGGCCATCAAGGTCCGGATGGCCGAGGCATGCGCCCCGCCCTTGCCGATCACCTTGCCCAGATCGTCTTTGGCGACCGTGAGCTCGAGGACGTGAGCGTGCTCGCCCACGACCTCCTTGATTTCCACTTCATCCGGCTTGTCCACGAGTGACTGGACAATCGCCTCGATCAGCGACTTCATGCGCCCCTCCCCCAGCATCCATCCCGCGAAGGCCCGGCAGGCGCGCGCCCTGCCCTCGGGTACCGATGCCGCCCAACGGGTCGACGTTCTGATCATACGCCCCCGCAGGCGCTCGCGTTCGCGAAAAAGCGTGCTGCGGCAAGGTTTTTCGGGCGGGGAACTCCCCTCACCCCCATGCGCGAGGGTTTCCCCTGATGGGCATCCTGCGGGGAAATCTAGGGCCCCCAGCGTGCGCCTCAGGCCGGGGCACCCATGCGTGCGTGCGTGTGTTACCTACAGCGCCGCGTGATGCCGAACGAGACCGACGAGCCTCAACCTCCCTCGGGAGCGACCTCGCCCGGCTAGGCCCGACCGCCCCACCCCGACGTGGCGCGGCCTGGGCGCGAGACGGGTGAACGGGACTGTCGCATGGCTACCCCCCAGGAGACGACGCGGATCCTCCGCCGCCTGCTTGCCAGCGGCATGCAGGCGCGTGCGCAGCGACTGCTGGGGCGCATGCGCCCGGCGGATCGCGGCCCGGTCCTCTCGGGGCTGACCCCGCCCGAGATCCGGACCGTGGTCGACCTGCTGTTCCAGCAGCACCGCGCCGCGAGCACCCTGACCGAACTGCCGCCGGAGCTGTTGCCGCAGATCTTCGACGCGCTCGGCGATCAGCGACTGGCCGACATCCTGGCGCGCCTCGAGCTCGACGATCTGGTCGAACTGGTGGAGTGGCTCGACGAGGAACGGCGCGAGGGCGTCCTGGCGCGCCTGCCGGACCGGATCCACGCCGAGCTGCGCAAGATGGAGACGTACCCGCCCGAGAGCGCCGGCCGCGCCATGATCACGCGGTTCGTCGCGCTCGAGAAGTCGATGACCGCCGAGCAGGCCATCGATCGGATCCGCTCGGTGGCCGCCGACAGCGAGTCCATCCTCTACCTCTACGTGGTCGACGATAAGCGGCGCCTGGAAGGCGTCGTCCCGATCCGGCAGCTCGTAGCGGGCGGTCCCGATCGGGTGATGGCCGACCTCATGATCCCCGACCCGATCAGCGTGCGCGCGGACGCCGACCAGGAAGAAGTCGCGCAGCTCGTCACCCGGTACAACCTGCTCGCCGTCCCGGTGGTCGACGACGAGAACCGCATCCTCGGCGTGATCACGGTGGACGACGTGATCGAGGTGATCAACGAAGAGGCCACCGAGGACATGTACCACCTGGCCGGCCTCTCCGAGGAGGACCGGGTCTTCAGCCCGGCCCACCACGCCATCCGCAAACGACTGCCGTGGATGCTGCTGAACCTCGCGGCCACCTTTCTGGCCGCATGGGTCGTGGGCCTGTTCGAGCGGACCCTCGACGAGATCGTGGCCCTCGCCTTCTTCATGCCCGTGGTGGCCGGCATGGGCGGCAACGGCGGCATCCAGGCGCTCACGGTGATCACCCGTGCGATCGCCCTCGGCGAGCTCGAGTTCTCGAGCGGGCTGCGGGCCGTCGGCAAGGAGGTCACCGTGGCGATCGTCGTGGGGGCGATCACCGGCCTCGTGAGCGGCTTTCTGGCCTACCTGTGGCAGGGCAACGCCTATCTCGGACTGGTGCTGTTCGGGACCATGCTGGCCACCATGGCCGTCGCCGGCATCCTTGGCGCGGCCGTCCCGCTCACGCTCAAGGCGCTCGGACAGGACCCGGCCGTGGGCTCCGGCGTCTTCGTCACCACGCTCACCGACATCTTCGGCTTCGCGGCCTTCCTGGGCATGGGCACGATCCTGCTCGACCGCTTGGCGGCCTGAGCCCCGGCGCGCGGCGAGCGCGCGCGCTCCCTACGCGTGGGACGCGTAGGTGCGGTCGAGATAGGCCACGATGTCGGCCGATTCGAACATCTTCGTCCCGGTGTTCGGATCGACCAGGTAGGGCACCATCATGCGCCCGGACCGCTCGGCGAAGGCCTCGCGGGCGCCGCTGCCCTTGGCGACGTTGTGCAGCACGTAGGGGAGCTCGAGCGCGCAGAGGCGCTCGCGCACGATGCGGCAGAACGGCGACGGCTCGTAGCTCCAGAGCTCGAGGGGCTCGGCGGGCGCCGTGGAGGCCTTGCTGCGCGTCCCGGCGCCGAACCGGACCGCCGATGCCATCGAGGCCGTGACGTCGTTCAGCGGCCCCCCCGCGAGCAGTGCAGGGACGTCCCCCTGCCCATACGCGGCATAGAGGTACCGCACGATCTCGTCCGACTCGTACATCTCCTTGCCGGTGTTGGGATCGACGAGATACGGAAACTGCGCCTTGCCGCCGCGCTTCACGAGTTCTTCGCGGAAGCGCTTGCCGCCCTTGGGACAGGGGCGGACTTCGGCCTCGAGATCGAGGGTCGAGAAGGCCTCGCGCACCTTGCGGCAGAACGGACAGCTCTCGAATTCGTAGAGGACCAGCCGCTGCGCGGGCCGTGTGCCGACCCGGCCGGTCTGGGAACCGGCGCCCAGGCGCACCACGCTCGCGAGGACCGAGGAGCCGACGTCGAGCAACCGATTCATGGAGACCTCCCGCGGGAGTCTACCCCGGCCCCGGCTCCGAGCCGCCGCTCAGAAGAACCACTCGCCCTGGACGAACACGAGCGGGTCCCGCCCGCCGTACTCCGAGCGGTCCTTACCCGCGAAGGCCTGGACGCCCACGGCCAGCTCCACGGCATCCCAGCCGTTGAAGGCCAGCTGGACGAAGAAGGCCGCGCTGTCGCCGTCCCAGTCGTAGAGGGTGAGCAGGTCGCCGCGCAGCGCTGCGCTGAGGTCGTAGGAGAACTGCAGGGCGGTCACGTGCTCCGAGCCGCTCACCACCAGGCTGCTGCCGAAGATCGCGGTGCTCGCCGTCGTGACGAACGGCCCCCCCAAGGCTGCGGCGGTGGACGGGTCGAGGCCCTGGGGCGGCACGTCGGTCGACTCGAAGAACGGCAGCAGCGGACCGGCCTCGCCGGCACCGAAGCCCAGTGCGTTGCCGTTGTAGAGGTGCTCCACCAGCGCGTACAGGCCCGTGCCCACCGGCAGGTTGGTGTCCGCCGACACGACCACCTGGAAGAAGTCGTCGAGTTCGCGGGGTTCCGGGGCGCCGATGGGCCAGACGTCGCGCCGCGGATCGGTGTAGGCGGCTTCCAGGCGAATGGCCGCGTCCAGCAGGTTGGCGGCCAGATCGAACCCGACCACGCGCGCCCGGTCGAAGACCCCGGCCATGACCGAGACGTCCACGTCGCGAACCACGCCCTGGTACCGCAGGGCGTAGCGCGCCTCATCCGAACTCGTGCCGGCGGCATAGACCGCCTGCACGTAGCTCATGCCCGACAGTCGGTAGCGGAGGTCGATGGCGTCGGCCCCGGGTGCCTGATCGCTTTCGATGGCGAGCGGGGGAACGAACGAGAGGCGGTCGGTCGGGTTCCAGATGCGTCCCACCCCCCAGGCGATGCGCTGGCGGCCCACGGTCACCTCGAAGGGCTCGGGCTCCCAGCGCACGAAGCCGCGGTAGATGCGCGTCACCCACTGGCGGTGACCCGTTCCGCGGGAGAAGCCGAAGGCGTGGATCTCTTCTTCCCAGCCGAAGAAGGTGTCCGCCGGTCGCAGGCCCGAGAAGAGGGTGTCGAGATTCCCGAAGCGCAGCTCGTTGTCCCAGTCGAGGCGGGCAGAGAAGCTCTCGCCCACGAAGGCGTCGAGCCGCAGCCGCAGGCGCGTGAGCGACTGCGTGACCCCTTCGTCACCCACCACGTCGAAGGCGGCGCAATCGGGGAAGGTGCTCGCCAGCAGACAAGCCGGGTCGGACGCGGCCGCCTGCTCGAAGTCCTCGCGATCCGTGCCCTGGGTCGTGGTCACGATCTGCCGGACCGATCCGGTGAGCCGCAGCGCATCGTCGCCGCGCCGCCAGAGATCCCGGGCCGACGACGACGACGCCAGGCCGAAACCGAGCACGACCCCAACGAGCAGGGCCGTGCCGCGTGCCGCCCGGCGCCCCGGGTTCATGCGGATTCGGCCTCGCGCTGCTCGTCGGATACCACGCGCCCGTCTCGCAACCGGACCACGCGTCGGGCCTTCTCGATCACCATGGGGTCGTGGGTGGAGAACAGGAAGGTCACGCCGTGCTCGCGGTTCATCTCTTCCATGAGGTCGAGAAGCGCGGCCGCGGTCTTCGAGTCGAGGTTCGCCGTAGGCTCGTCTGCGAGCACGACGCGGGGGTTGCTCACGATCGCGCGCGCCACGGCCACGCGCTGCTGTTGACCGCCGCTCATCTCGAGGGGTCGTTTGTCGGCGATCTCGCCCAGCCCGACCTCGTGCAGGACGGCCAGGGCGCGCTCCCGCCGCTCCGCCGCGGGGACCCCCTGCAGCTCCATCACGAATTCCACGTTCTCGCGGGCCGAGAGCACGGGGATCAGGTTGTAGGCCTGGAAGATGAATCCCAGCTGCTGCAGGCGAAGTCGCGCCAGCTGGGCCGACGAGAGCTGGTCGAGCTGCTGATCGTCCAGGCGCAGCTGGCCCGCCGTGGGCGCATCGAGCGCTCCGAACAGGTTCAGCAGCGTCGTCTTGCCCGAGCCGCTCGGGCCCGCCAGGGCCGTGAACTCGCCGGCGTCCACGCGCAGCGACACGCCGTCCAGGGCGCGGGTCTCCACCCCTCGGGTGTCGTAGACCTTGGTGACGTCGGTGGCTTCGAGCATGGGTCGGCTCCTCGGGGCTGGACGTGTCGAATGGCTTCGGCCTAGACGTGTCGAACGGCTTCGGCGGGCCGCGTGCGAACGGCGCGGATCGCAGGCCAGAGACTCGCGACCACGGCCGTCACGATCGCGATCACGATGGGGATGCCCAGCTGGTGCGCGGGCAACACCGGGACGATTCGCGTGGGAATACCGAACGACTCGAGCCCCTCTCCCCAGGTCGAAAGGTCGATGCCATCGGAAAGAAGGGCCGTCCCACCGAACCCCAGGGCCGCCCCCAGGGCCACGCCGCCGAGCGTGACGACGAGCGCCTCGGCCAGGACCATCGCGACGAGCCTGTCGGCCGGCATCCCGATCGCGGACAGGATGCCGATCTCGCGCGTGCGCTCCATCACCGACATCAGCAGGACGTTCGCGATGCCGAAAGCCATCGCCACGAAGATCGCCGCATAGACCACCCAGCCGGTCTGCTCGAACATGTCGATGATCTGCACCAGGAAGGGTCGGATCTCCTTCCAGGTGCGGACCTCGGCCTGGGGCGCCTGCGCCGCGAGCCAATCGCGCAGGGGTCCCGAGCCCGACTCGGCGTGCGCGACCAACACCACCTCGGAGACCTCGTCGCCAAGGCCGAACAGGCGCCGCGCCTCGTCCAGGCGCAGGAACACCGCGCTCTCGTCCAGCTCTCGCGACGCGGTCCGGAAGAATCCGGCAATCCGGAACGCCTCGCCGGTCATCTCGCCCGAAACGTCCTGGGCCGACAACACCACCTTGGCACCGACGTCGACCTTCAGCCGATCGGCCAGCCGCTCGCCCACCAGCACCTTGCGGCGTTCGCCGTCGAGGAACACGCCCTGGGTCATCGAATCGGCGAGCACCGTCACCGAGGCCTCGCGCGCCGGGTCGATTCCCACCACCCGCACACCCACGCTGGCGCGCGGTGAGTAGACCAGTCCCTCGCCTCGCACGCGCGGCGCCCAGGCCCGAAGGCCGGGCGCCCGCTGCTCGAGGTCGCTCGGAATGCGGTCGCTGGGCAGCCGCACCTCGATCCCCGGCTGCTCCTCCCAGCCCGGGCCGTGGACCTGGACGTGGCCGAGTTCGGTGCGGATGGCCGACTCGACCATCTGGAAGATCATTCCGTAGTTCACGGCCATGGCGAGCATCATCCCGCCGAGGCCCACGCTCACGCCGGTCAACACCACCGCCGTCCGCCGGCCATTCCGCCCGACGTTGCGCAGGGCGAGCCTCCAGGTCGAGGGCTTGAGCAGGGCGACGGTCGAGAGCAAGGCCAGGCGCAGGAGCACCACGGTGGAGTGCAGAAAGTCGAGCACGCGCATGGCTAGAGACTCCGCAGCGCATCGACGGGCCGTGCGCGGCTCGCCTTGATCGCGGGATAGAGCGCGGCCAGCGCGGCCACTCCGAAGATGGTGAGTGCCGACCCCAGCGGGTTCAGCGGCTTCAGCTTGAAGGTCACCACCGGCTCGAAACCGAATGCGGCCGTGGCGTTGCCTGCGTCACCCGTGATCGGGATCGGATGGCCCTGGAACCAGAGCACCACGGGAAGCGCCAGTGCGAGGCCCACCGCCAGCCCCACGGCGGCAAGGATCATCGACTCGAGATAGACCACGCGAAAGATCGAGCTCGGCGGCAGCCCCAGCGCGAGCATCACGCCGAGCTCGCGGGTGCGCTCGAGCACCGACATCAGGATCGTGTTCAGGATGCCGAACGCGACCACAACGACCAGGATCACGAGCATGATGTACATGCCGGCATCGTCGATGAAGATGAACTGCTCGAGCTCGGGCATCACCTCGTTCCAGGGATGCACCTCGACCGGCGTCGCGGCCACCGAACCCAGCGCGCTCGCGAGGTCGGCGTGGATCGCGGGGATGCGATCGGCATCCGAGGCGAGGATCGCCACCTCGCTCACGCGGTCGCCGTAGACGAAGAAGGCCTGGGCATCGGCGAGGCCGATCACCGCCAGGGTGCGGTCGAGCTCGGGCTCGGGCAGTGCGATGATGCCGCTCACCTCGAACAGGTCGTACGCGTTCTCGAGCGTGTACGCGACGGAGTAGAGCAGGATCTCGTCGCCCACGTCCGCGCCGAGACTTCGGGCCAGGCGCTCGGCCAGAACGATCGGCCGCGTGGCCCCGGCGGGCAGGAACTGCCCGCGGACCAGCCGTTCGGGCAACGTCGAGACGCTGGGCTCGCGCTCGGGGTCGACCCCGAACAGCGCCACGCCCTTGGTGGCGCTGCCCTTCGAGAGCAGCCCGAAGGCCACCAGCCGAGGGGCCACGCCCACGACGCCCTCGGTCTCGCGGATGGCCCGGTCGAGCCGGGCGTCGAACGGGACGGACTGCTCCAGCGTGCGGTCCTCGAGGTAGCCCTCCCCGGATACCTGCAGGTGACCGGAATGGATGCGCACGCTGTCCTCGATCATCTTCTCGTGGACGCCGGCCCCCATCGCCACGAACACCACCACCAGGAAGACGGCGAATACCGTCGCGGCCAGGGTGAGCCCCGTGCGGCGCGGGTTGCGCCACACGTTGCGCCAGGCGAGCCGCCGTTCGAGACGCACTAGTCGCGCCCCCGCAGATTGCGCTTGGTGAAGATGGTGTCGTCGAAGGCCTCGTCGAATCGGATCTCGGAGACGTCGATCACCGTCTCGTGGCCCTCTTTGTCGAGCGGGACCAGCGACCAACGGTGCGGGTACGGGCGGCCCTGCACGTCGCGAATGGCGTCGAAGCGCATGGTCCGCAGCTTCTCGCCGCCCTCGTCGTAGAAGTCCTGTACCAAAGGCGCATGGCTGCCCCGGTCGATCCACGTCACGATCTTTCCCCACACGACTGCGGCGTCTTCGTGGGGTCGATACTCGACGACGAAGGCTTCGCCCCCATCCACGCCCGCAGCGGGATCGATGCCCAGCAGCGTGTGGTCGTAGTCGTCGAGCTGGCTCGCTTCGCGCACGAGGTCGTCGTTCGTGAAGTCGCTTCCCATCCAGCCCTGGAGCATCATCGACGGGGGGATGCGCATGGTCCGCTCGACCCGCGGGATGTAGTTCCAGAGGTTCGGATGCAGCTTGAGAAAGCTCATCCCCTCGTCCTTGGGCGGTGCGGTGATGCGGATGAACGACCGCTTGCCCAGCCGGTCGTCCCAGCTCTTGAAGCCCACGCTGCGCGGCGTCGGCAGACGCGGCGAGACGATCGTCATGGTCGCCTCGATGTAGCTCGCGTCGCCGCGGAAGATGTCCTCCACGCGGGCGGCGATCTCGCGCGCGTCCTGCCCTTCGGGTGCGGGCAACAGCTCGGCGGCGGCAGCCTCCCCAGCGGTCAGAACCCCGAAAAGGGTCACGAGCAACCCTCGCGTCCAATGCATGCGGTCCTTGCAGATCACGTTCCAAATCCTCCGAGCAGACCGTCCCAGACGACCGGCAGGTGCTCACGGGCATCGAAGTCGGGGTCGACGACGGCCTGCAGCACGAGCCCCTCGGCCGCGGCGACCAGCGCCGTCGCCATGCCGAGGGCCGACAGGTCCTTTCGGACGTCGCCCTCCTCGGCGGCGCGGTGCAGCAGGTCTGCCAGCACGGCGCGCGTCTGGTCGTACACCGCGGCGAAACGGCGACGCGCTTCGGGGTGGGCGAGGAACTCGAGCCACGCCGGCATCATCGGTCCGTGCTGCGTGAGGCGTTCGAGCAGGTCGTGAAACCCGCTGCGCAGGGCCTCGACCGCCGACTGGTGCTCGGCCGCCTCGTCGAAGGCCTCGAAGGACTCCTCGACGAAGGCGTCGAACAGCGCGAGGAACACGTCCTCCTTGCTGTCGAAGTGCCAGTAGAGGCTGCCCTTGGACAGGCCACAGGCCACCACCAGCTCGTCCATGGTGGCCGCGTGGTAGCCGCGCGTGCCGAACACCTGGAGCGCCCCGTCCAGGATCTGGGCTCGGCGCACCTCCGGCGGCTCGCGGCGGCGAGGCGATGCGGCGGGGGTCGGGGGTCGCGACGGCATGAACTGACTGGTCAGTCTATAACACGACGGCGCGCTTGCAAGGCCCTGCCCCTCCCCACCAGCGCCTAGTTCGGCGCAGCGGGCAGGGAGGCGGGCTTCGGCTCCATTTCCACGACGCCCTGCTGCGTGGCCGTCTCCGGCACGCCCCCGACCGCGCGACGGGTCCACTCCCCGTCCCGGCGCCGCAGCTCGTAGGTGGGCCAGTAGTGCAGGTCGAGTTCCAACGTCTGCACCCCGGGGCGGCCCTCGAGATCCACGGTTCGCAGGCGCAGCGAGCTGCGATTGGGGCGCCCCCCCACCGCCGCCAGGAAGGCGTCGAGGTCGGCGACCGGCGCCCCGTCGACGGCCACGATGCGCCGCGCCGCACGCAGGCGCGCGCGGTCGGCGGGCGACCCCGACCAGCGGCCGGCGATGTAGACGCCTTCACGCGCGATGCCGCGCTGACTCGCGACTTCGGGCGGCGGCTTCTGGAGCAGGGCCCCCGCCCAGGCGACCACGCGGTCGAGCCCGCCGTTGCCCGCAGCATGGAGCGGAACCGAGAGCGCGATCGGCTGCGCCTCGCGCAGCACGCGCACCGGCAGCGGGTCGTCTCCGGCGCGGTGGACGGCGCGTTCGACCTCGCGGAAGCGGGTGACGGGCTCGCCCGCCACGTCGAGGAGCAGATCGCCCACCTGGAGGATGCCGGCCGCCGGCGCGTCGGCCGAGATGCGGCGCACCGCCAGCACCCGCCGCCTGTCCGGGTCGTGGTCCTCCAGGCGCTGCGCCTCGTCCTCGGGCAGGCCGCGTGCGCGAGCATCCGCGAGGGTCAGCAGCTCGAGCTCGGCACCGATGGAACGCACCGTTTCCTCGCGAATCACCGAGGCCACCCACTCGGCGACGATGCCGATGGGCAGGCCCGCGAAGAATGCGCCCGGCTTGCCACCCTGATCGCGCGAGAAGGAGGCCCAGAAGGCCACCACGCGGCCCCTGTCGTCGGTGAGGGCGCCGCCCACGCTCTTGGCCGTCTCGGTCACCTCCACCAGCTCGGCGTTGGTCTCGCGAAAGCGTGGTGCACGGGGGATCGGGATCCGCGGCGCGTCGACGCGCGCGACCTCGGTACGGCGCGAGACGAGCTGCTGCCGGTCGGTCATCGCCACCAGCCACAGGTCGTCCCCCGGCACGAGCTCACGCGGGTCGAGCACGGCCGAGCGCACGGGCGTATCCCCCAGCAGGGCCGGGTCGTAGCCCACCAGGGCCAGGTTGTGGTCCGGGTGCAAGGCGACCACGCGGCCCGGCACCTCGATGGCGCCGCCGAAGATCAGCGCGACGTCGCCGACCGTCACCGGCACCGTGTCGCGATCGACCACCACCAGTCCGCGGTCCGCATCCACCACCAGCCCGGCGCCGCTGAAGGTCGCACCCTGCACGCCGTCCACCAGGAAGGGGACGTCGAAGTCCACCAGCGCCAACGAGCGCGCCAGCTCGCGCAGGGCGCGGGGCCCCTCGGCCGAGAGCCGTGCCGTGGACGGAGCAGGCGCGGGCGCCGGCGGCGGCGGCTCCGAAGGCCGACAGGGCCAGAGGCCGGTGGCGTCGTCGCGCGTGCAGCGCTGCATCGGATACCAGCGCCGATCGACACGGGCCACCACCACCCCCGGGCTCTTGGGGGCCAGCAGCGGCAGGTAGCGCAAGCGCATGCGCGCCCCGTCGGGACGCGCCGTGACCGCTTTCTCGAACGCATCGAGATCGGACACCGGCTCGCCGTCCACGTGGGTGATCAGACTGCGCGGCGGCAGACCGGCGCGACCGAACACGTAGCCCCGCGAAGCCACGTAGAGCCCCCCCACCGGGACGGCGAACGAACGCGCCACCTGGTAGGAGAGCGCGTGGATCACGGCTCCGCCCATCTCGAGATAGTCGCTCGGCGTGATCGCGTGCAGATCGTCCACCGGCAGCGTCAGCTCCTTGGGGGCACCACCGCGCTCGATCGACAGGGTCACCTCGCCCCCGACCGTTCCATCGAGGGCGCGTGCCAGCGTCTCGAAACCGAGCAGCGGACGGCCCCCCAGATCGAGCACCACGTCACCCGGCTCGAGCCGGCCATGGGCGGGCCCACCGGGCACGGTCTCCTGCACCACCAGCAGGCCGGTGGCGTCGGGGCGTTCGGCGCGGATGCGCGCCTCGGTCTCCTCCCGCAGACCCAGCCGGCGGAGTTCGTCGTAGGACTGGTGGCGGAACACCGCCTGCAGCGTGCCGCGCGGCACCGTCTCGCCAGCGCGGATGTGCGCGAGCGCGCGCACCACCGGGTCGAGGGGCAGGAAGAACGACGATGCCGCCTGCCGGCTCCCGCCGGCGTTGAGGGCCACCACCCTCCCCTGCCGATCGACCACCGGCGAACCCGACGAGCCGCCCGAGCTGCTCGAGGCCGCCTGCAGGTAGAACGTATTGAAGTCGTTGTAGCGACCCCGTCCGTAGCGTGGCGCCTCGCGATCGAGTCGCGCCAGCGTGCCGTCGAGGATCGAGAGCTTCTCGCCGGCGTCGTTGCCCACCAGGCGGACCTCTGCGCCGACGCGAGCGGCGTCGGGCGCGAGCGGAAGCGCCACCAGCGCCATGAAGCGCACGTCGGCCGGGTCGAAGCGGAAGACGCCGAAGTCGTGCACCGGGTCGCGGTAGACCGGATGCACCGGGACCCGTTCGTGATTCAGGAAGATCGCCTCGGCGACCACCGGCCCCGGCTGCACGACGTGACGGTTGGTGAGGATCAGCCCGCGCTCGGCATCCACCACGAAGCCCGTCGCCACGGTGACCGAAGACGGCTCGGTATCGAACGGGCGCGTCGCCGAGACGCGCAACGCCACCACCGCGGGAACCACGCGATCGAGCGTCTCTTCCCAGCGGTCGCGGGGCTCGGCGAAAGCCGTTTGCGACGCGAGCACGAGCCAGGCGAGCGCCAAGGCCAGGAGCGCTCGCAGGAAGGCGCGGCGATCGGCAGCGGGGGCACGAAGGGCCCGGCGCAGGATCGAGGGGCTCAGGCGGCGCTCCCGAGGCTCAGGCGCTCCAGGTACTTCTTGACGTACTTGCCCAGGACGTCGGCCTCGAGGTTCACGCGGGCGCCCGGCTCGAGCGCCGAGAGCGTCGTGACTTCGAGCGTATGCGGGATGAGGGCCACGCCGAACCCATCGGCCAACACGCCCACCACCGTGAGCGAGACCCCATCGATGGCCACGGAGCCCTTGGGCACCAGCAGGTCGGCGAAGGCCGCGTCGGTCTCGATGTGCAGCTCGACGTCGTTGCCCTTGCGCGTGAGGGCGCGCACCCGACCCACGCCATCCACGTGGCCCTGCACGATGTGGCCATCGAGCCGCGCATCGGCGCGCATGGCGCGCTCCAGGTTGACCTTCGATCCGGGGCCGAGGCCGCCGAGGCTGGTCTTGTCGAGGGTCTCGCGGATCGCGTCGAAGCGCAGCTCTTCGGGGTGCCGCTCTGCGATCGTGAGGCACGCGCCGTTCACCGCCACGCTGTCTCCCAGCGCGACCTCTGTGGCCAGACGCGGCTCGGCCACGGCAATGCGGATCGCCTCGCCGGCCGGCGACACGCTCACGACTTCTCCCACGGCCTCGATGATTCCGGTGAACACGGCGTCTACTCCCGGAACCGCAGCTCGATCTCCCGGAGCATGCGGGTGCGAACGGTGTCGTAGTCGGCGGGCAGCTCGATCGCAGGGTTGGGGTGCTCGGGGATCAGCCCTTCCAGTCGCATCTCGTGGTACTTCACCTTGAAGTCGACGAACTTGAGCCCGTGGGCGGTGGAGATCACGACCACGTGGTCCTGCGGTCCGATCTCGCCACGGGCCACCAGCTTCTTGGTCGCTGCGAGCGCCACGCCGGTGTGCGGACAGTTGAACAGGCCGGTGCGGTCGGCCTCGGCTGCGGCCTCGGCCAACTCCGCCTCGGTGGCCTCCTCCACCACGCCGTCGTAGCGTTGGATCGCGTCCACGGCCTTCTCGTAGGAGACCGGATTTCCGATCTGGATGGCGGAGGCCAGCGTCGGCTGGGCCGCGATCGGCTCGAACGTCTCGAAGCCACGCTGGTAGGCGCGATACAGCGGGTTCGCGTTGGCCGCCTGCGCACACACGATGCGCGGCCGCTTCGTGACCAGCCCCAGGTCGACCAGCATGTCGAGACCCTTGGCCAGCGCCGAGACGTTGCCGAGGTTGCCGCCGGGGATCACGATCCAGTCGGGCACCCGCCACTCGGACTGCTGCACGATCTCGATGCCGACCGTCTTCTGTCCCTCGATGCGCAGGCTGTTCATCGAGTTGGCGAGGTAGATCCCGTCCTTCTCGGCGACCCTCTTCACGATCTCCATGCAGCCGTCGAAGTCGGTATCGAGCGCGAAGACGATCGCGCCGTTGGCCACCGGCTGGATGAGCTGGGCGAGGCTGATCTTGCCCCGGGGCAGGAACACGATGGCAGGGATGCCGGCGGACGCGGCGTAGGCCGAGAGCGCCGCCGACGTGTCGCCGGTCGAGGCGCAGGCCACGGCGCGAACCGGCTTTCCGCGCATGCGCATCTCCTTGACCATGGAGACCAGCGCGGTCATGCCGAGGTCCTTGAACGACCCGGTGTGCGTGTTGCCGCAGAGCTTGATCCAGAGGGCCTCGAGGCCCAACTGCTTGCCGTAGCGCTCCGCCCAGAAGAGGTTCGAGTGGCCCTCGAACATCGACACCACGTTGTCGGGCTGGACGCAGGGGAGCACCCACTCCTTCTTGCCCCAGACGCCCGAGCCATAGGGCCACTCGCTGGTGTGGTCGCGCGCCTCGAACAGCGCCTTCCAGTCGTCGGCCGGCGTCTTGCGTAGCTCGTCCATGTCGTGGACGACCTGGAGGAGCCCACCGTCGCGGTCGGTGTAGACGATCTCGTCGAGCTCGTAGCGCTCGCCGGGATGGGCAACGCTCTCGAACCACGCCTTGTACTGGGGCTTGGAAGCCATCCATCCCTCCCCGGGTCGGATCCGAGCCTATAGGTCTTCTTCGATCCGCAGCATGCGCGACGGCGCCGTGACCTCGGGCATCGCATCCACCACCGCGAGCGCCTTGCGCACCGCCGCCTCGCGCGCCGGATGCGTGAGCAGCACGATGGGGACCGCGGTCTCGCGTCCCCTCGCCTTCTGCAGCACCGACTCGATCGAGATCTCGTGGTCTCCGAAGGCGCTGGCGATGCGGCCCAGCACACCCGGGCGGTCGAGCACCGTGAGCACCAGGTAGCAGCGCGCCTCGAGCTCGCCGAGGGGCACCAGCGGCTTCTTGACCAGCGCCTCGGGCACGTAGGACAGCGGTGCCACGCGGCCTGCGCTTCCGCGGCGGATCTCGCGCGCCACCTCCATCAGGTCGGCCACCACGGCGCTCGCCGTGGGCAGTTCGCCCGCGCCTGCGCCGTAGAAGAGCGTGGGACCTACCGCGTCGCCGTGGACGGCCACGGCGTTCATGGCGCCGTCGACCTTCGCCAGCAGGCTCTCGGCGGGGATCATCGTCGGGTGGACCCGGGCCTCGATGCGCTCGACGCCGTCCTCGTCGCGCAGCTTGGCGATCGCCAGCATCTTGATCTTGAGACCGAACTGGCTGGCCGCTTCGTAGTCCATGGGGACGAGCCCGCGAATGCCCTCGGTCGGGATGTCTTCGTAGGTGAGGTCGGCCCCGAAGGCCATGGCCGCGAGCAGGGTCAGTTTGTGGGCGGCGTCGATGCCGTCCACGTCGAAGCTCGGGTCGGCCTCGGCGTATCCCAGGTCCTGGGCGCGCTTGAGCACCACCTCGAACGCCTCGCCGGTCTCTTCCATCTCGGAGAGCACGTAGTTCGTGGTGCCGTTCACGATGCCGTGGACGCTCTCGATCCGATTGGCCGAGAGCCCCTCGCGCATCGAGCGCAGGATCGGGATGCCACCGCCCACGCTGGCCTCGAACGCGATGTCGACGCCCGCCTGCGCCGCAGCCTCGAAGAGCTCGCGTCCGTGAAGCGCCAGCAGCGCCTTGTTGGCCGTCACGACGTGCTTGCCGTTTGCGATCGCGCGCAGCGTGAGATCACGCGCCACGCCGTAGCCGCCGATCAGCTCGACGACGATGTCGACCTCGGGGTCCGCGATCAGGCCGTCGCTGTCGTCGTCGAAGCGGATGCCGCCGAGGTCGATGCCGCGGTCGGTCTGGGTGTCGAGGTCGGCGATGCGCACCACCCGAAGCGGCTGCCCCAGGCGCTGCTCGATCACCGACGCGTTGCGATGCAGCAGCTTGGCCACGCCGGTGCCGATCGTGCCGAGACCCACGATCCCGATGCCTACCGAATCGCCCATCTCGTTCAGAGCCCCTGGACGTCGCGCAGGAAGCGGCGGATGCCGCGCACGGCCTGACGGGTGCGCTGCTTGTTTTCGACGAGGGCGAAGCGCACGAAGCCCTCGCCGTTTTCGCCGAAGCCGATGCCCGGCGCCACCGCGACCTTGGCCTCGCGCAGCAGCTTCTTGCTGAACTCGAGCGAACCCATGCTGCGCAGGGGCTCCGGAATCGGCGCCCAGACGAACATGGTCGCCAGCGGCTTCTCGATCTTCCATGCCCCGGGGCCATCGGCCGAGAGCCCGTCCACGAGCACGTCGCGACGCTCACGGTACTCGGCGACGTTCTCGTCCACGCAGTCCTGAGGGCCGCGCAGCGCCACGATCGCGCCCACCTGGATCGGCGTCGGGATGCCGTAGTCGAGGTAGCTCTTGATGCGCGTGAGCGCGTGCACCATGTCGCGGTTGCCCGCCGCGAAGCCCACACGCCACCCCGCCATCGAGTGGCTCTTCGACAGCGAGAGGAACTCGATGGCCACGTCTCGCGCGCCGGGCACCTCGAGAATCGACGGCGGTCGGTAGCCGTCGAAGCAGATCTCCGCATACGCGAAGTCGTGGATGACCATCAGGTCGTGCTCCTTCGCGAACGCGATGATGCGCTCGAAGAAGGCGAGGTCCACGACCTGCGTGGTGGGATTCTGTGGAAACGAGAGGATCAGCGCCTTCGGCCGCGGCCAGGTGCGCGCGAGCGCCTGCTCGAGGTTGGCGATGAAGTCGCAGTCGGGCGTCAGCGGCACGTGCCGAAGGTCGCCGCCGGCGATGATCACGGAGTACTGGTGGATCGGGTACGTGGGATCGGGCGCGAGGACGACGTCGCCGGGGCCAATGGTGACCAGAACGAAGTGCGCGAGTCCCTCTTTCGCGCCGATCACGGCGATGACCTCGCCGTCGGGGTCGAGGTCGATGCCGTGGCGTCGCTGGTACCACTCCGATGCGGCCGCGCGCAGGTTGGGCACGCCGCGCGATGCGGAGTAGCGGTGGTTCCGATCGATCGCAGCCGACTCACAGATCTTCTCGACGACGTGCGGCGGCGTGGGGATGTCGGGGTTGCCCATGCCGAGGTCGATCACGTCTTCGCCGGCCTGCCTCGCGCTGTGGCGAAGCGCGGTCACTTCGGCGAGCACGTAGGGCGGCAGCCGGTTCAGCTTGTCGAAGTCGTGTCGGAACTGGCCCACGCGCACATCCACCCCGGGACGGTGGCGGTCGCGCCGCAGGGTGCAGCCCACCGCAGGGACGCGCCTTCGCGCCCCATCGCCCTAGGTGACTGAGATTATTCGAGAAATCAGCGATCTGCCAGCGGCCGGGAGCCGCCCGTGCGCGACAGCAGCAGGTAGAACGGCAACCCCAGGGCGAGCATGCCCAGACTGATGGCGGCCTCGCGCGGGCGCCCGAAGAGCAGTGCACCGGCGATCGCCGCGTTGGCCACCAGATAGAGGGCCGGCACCACCGGATAGCCCCAGGCGCGGTACGGCCGGGGGCGATCGGGCTGGCGGCGGCGCAGTGCATACAGCGCGGAGATGTCGGCCATGGTGGCCAGCAGGATCGCGAAGGTCGTGTAGTCGAGCGCGCTCGGGAAGCTCTGAAGGACCAGCACCAGCCCGACCGACACGAGCGCCTGGATCACGATGGCCCCGCTCGGTGTCGCGTAGCGCGCGTGCACCCTGGCGGCGGCACTCGGGAACAGTCCGTCGAGCGCCATGGCGTAGGCGATGCGGGGTCCCACCAGGATCGTGGCGTTGAGCGTGCCGAGGATCGAGACCAGCACGAAGCCGGCCACCAGCGACCCACCCAGTCCGCCGAACAGTGCCGCGGCCGCGGCCTCCCCGGTGTTGCTGGTGGCCCGCAACTCGGCGATCGGCAGGGCATAGAGGTAGACGGCGTTCAGGGCGAGGTAGAGCCCCGTACAGATGGCGAGGCCCAGGAACAGCGAGCGCGGCAGGTTGCGCCCCGGATCGCGGATCTCGCTGGCCACGTAGATCGAGGCGTTCCAGCCGAGATAGCTGAACAGGACGGGCGACAGGGCCAGGGCAAAGGCCATCGGCGTGGCGACCTCGCCCGCTCCTCGCACGATCGGAAGCAGGTTGCCCGCATCGCCCAGACCGGTGAGCGGAGCCACCACCACGAAGGCCAACAGCGCCACCACCTTGACCCAAGCGGTCAGGTTGTTGAAGCGCGCCCCCCAGCGCACTCCCACGTAGTTGAGCGCCGAGGCGAGCACGATGGTGAGTGCCGCCAGGGGAATGGCCAGGTCGCCAGGCCCACCCATCCACGCGAGCAGGCCCTCGGAGAAGCCCACGGCCAGCGTGGCGACCGTGCCCGCGAAGATCGCGAAGAACGACAGCCAGCCCACCAGGAACCCGGCCAGGCGGTGGAACGCCTCGCGCAGGTAGACGTAGTCGCCGCCTGCGTGGGGATACATGCCGCCGAGCTCGGCGTTGGCCAGGGCTCCCGCAAGCGACAGCAGTCCGCCCACCATCCACGCCGCGAAGATCAGGCCGGCGTGGGGAAGGCGGTCGGCGATCGGACCCGGTGTGAGGAAGATGCCCGAGCCCACGACCGACGCGACCACCAGGAACACCGCGTCCCGGAGCGAGAGCTCCGGTCGCAGGCGGTCCCTGGGATCGCGTTCGGGCGCGCTCGAGGTGGTCTCCTGGACCCTCCGACGCGGCCAATGCCGCTCGCCGGGCCTAGAGGAACGGGATCATCAGGATGGCGACGATGTTCACGAGCTTGAGCATCGGGTTGATCGCCGGGCCCGCCGTGTCCTTGTAGGGGTCGCCCACCGTGTCGCCGGTCACCGAGGCCTTGTGGGCATCGGAGCCCTTGCCGCCGTGGGAGCCGCTCTCGATGAACTTCTTGGCGTTGTCCCAGGCCGCGCCGCCCGTGGTCATGGAGATCGCCACGCACACGCCCGAGATGATCGAGCCGATCAGCAGACCGCCCAGCGCCTGGGCCCCGAGCAGCAGACCGACCACCACCGGGATCACCGCCGGAATCAGCGCGGGCGCGATCATGAGCCGCAGCGCGGACTTCGTGACGATGTCCACGCACGTTCGGTAGTCGGGCTTGGCCGTCCCCTCCATGATGCCGGGGATCTCGCGGAACTGGCGCCGAACCTCGTCCACCACCTTGCCACCGGCATCGCCCACGGCGCGCATGGCCAGCGACGCGAAGATGTAGGGCGTGACGGCGCCGAGGAACAGCCCCGCCAGCACCGACGTGTTGGAGAGTTCGAAGCTCACCTCGATCCCGCCCAGGCGACGCAGGTCTTCGATGAACGTGGCGAACAGCGCAACCGCGGCGAGGCCGGCCGAGGCGATCGCGTAGCCCTTGGTCACCGCCTTGGTGGTGTTGCCGAAGGCATCCAGCGGGTCGGTCACGCCGCGCACCGCCTCGGGCAGCTCGGCCATCTCGGCAATGCCGCCCGCGTTGTCGGTGATCGGGCCGTAGGCGTCGATCGACACCACGATGCCGGCCAGCGACAGCATGCTCATGGCCGCGATGCCGACCCCGTAGAGGCCCACGAGCTCGAAGCACAGGAAGATGGCGAGCACGATCACGACCACGGGGATGACCGTGCTCTGCATGCCCACCGCGAGGCCCGCGATGATGTTGGTGGCGTGACCGCCCTGGCTGGAGTCGGCGATGTGCGCGACGTGCTTGGAGCCGTCGCCGGTGTAGACGTCGGTCACCCAGAGCATGACGCCCGTCACGAGCGCCCCGATGATGGCGCACAGCCAGAGGGCGAAGCCGCCCACCTCGCCCGGCATGTCGACGACCAGGTTGGCCACGATCAGCAGCACCACCATCACACCCGAGGCGATGCCCAGCCCCTTGTACATGGCGGGCATGACCGCGGGCATCTGGCCCTCGGCCGGCTCGTCGATGGTCACGAAGGGGATCGCCACCAGCGAGCCGACCACGCCGGCCGCGCCCACCAGCAGCGGGTAGAGGAACATGCCGTGGCCGTGGCTGCCGAACAGGATCTCGCCGAGCAGCATGGCCGCCGCGGCGGTGACGCCGAAGGTCTCGAACAGGTCGGCCGCCATGCCGGCGCAGTCACCGACGTTGTCGCCCACGTTGTCGGCGATCACCGCGGGGTTGCGCGGATCGTCTTCGGGGATGTTCGCCTCGACCTTGCCCACCAGGTCGGCGCCCACGTCGGCGCCCTTGGTGAAGATGCCGCCGCCGAGGCGGGCGAACACCGAAATCAGCGAGCCGCCGAAGGCGAGCCCGATCAGGGCGTCGGGCGCGTTGGCCTGGGGTGCCCAGGCGACCAGCGCCGCCACCGAGAGCAGACCGAGGCCGACCACGAGCAGGCCCGTGACCGCACCGCCCTTGAAGGCCAGCCCGAATGCCGGGCCGTATCCGTCGTGGGCCGCCTGGGCCACGCGCAGGTTGGCGCGCACCGAGACGTTCATGCCGATGAAGCCGGCCGCGGTGCTCGCGACGGCCCCGACCAGGAAGCCGATGGCATACCAGCTGCCCAGGGCGATCCAGATCACCGCGAGGATCGGCACGCCCACCATGGCGACCGTCTGGTACTGACGGTTCAGGAAGGCCTGGGCGCCCGACTGGATCGCCTTGGCGATCTCGTTGGCGCGCTCGGTCGAGCGGGGTGCGGACAGCACGTCGCGGTACAGCACCACGGCGTAGACCACGGCCGCGAGGCCGGCGAGCAGTGCGAGGACGATTTGCGTGGACATACAGGGGGCTCCTGGGAAGACGTTCGAAGGTCGCGGTCCGGGCCGGCGGCCGGACGGGGCATACTGTTCCGGCCGGCGGTCGTGTTCCCTTGGGGGACGCGCGTTGAGCCGCGGCGTGCGCCGGGCGGGGGCACTTTAGGGACCCGACCGGAATTCTTCCAGCCCGCTAGAGGGCTTGAGACCACTTGCCCCGCGGGGCCCCGCGGGGCGACCCAGGGAGGGAGAACGACATGAACGGGGCGGAGAGCCTGATCCGAACGCTGGCCATGGCGGGTGTCGAGGTGTGTTTTGCCAACCCCGGCACCACCGAGATGCCGCTGGTGGCCGCACTCGATGCCGAGCCGCGCATGCGGGCGGTCCTGGGCCTGTTCGAGGGGGTCTGCACCGGCGCGGCCGATGGCTACGGGCGAATGACGGGCCAGCCCGCCGCCACCCTGCTCCACCTGGGGCCGGGCTTTGCCAATGGCATCGCCAACCTGCACAACGCGCGCCGTGCCCACGCGCCGGTCGTGAACCTGATCGGCGACCAGGCCACGTGGCACCTCGCCGCGGACGCACCGCTCACGTCCGACATCGTCTCGCTCGCGAGCCCCGTTTCGGGTTTCGTCCGGGCCACGAACCAGGCCAGCGAACTCGCCCGCGATGGCGCCGACGCGCTGGCCGCCGCGCGCGGCGCCCCGAACTGCGTGGCCACCCTGATCGCCCCGGCCGACTGCCAGTGGGAAGAAGCCGGGGGACCGGTGCCCGTCCCGCCCTCGGCAGCGCCGCAGGCGGTGGGGGCCGACACCGTCGGTGCGACCGTCGAGGCCCTGCGGTCCGGAGCCCCGGCGATGCTGCTGCTCGGCCACGACGCCCTGCGCGAGCCGGGCCTCCACGCCGCCGCGGCCATCGCCCACGCGACGGGTGCGATGTGCTTCTCCGAGAACTTTCCCGCGCGGGTCGAACGCGGCGGCGGCCTGCCGGCGATTCCCAAGCTCCCCTACTTCCCCGAACAGGCGTTGGAAGTGCTCTCCAAGCTCGGCCATCTGGTGCTCGTGGGCGCCGGCGAACCGGTGGCGTTCTTCGGCTATCCGGACACGCCGAGCCGGCTGGCTTCCGAGGGCACCCGCATCCACACGCTGGCCACCCCCGGCGACGATGCGGTGGCTGCGCTCGAGGCCGTGGCCGAAGCCCTTGGCGCGCCGGCAGCACCTCGAGCCGCGCGAGAGCGACCCGAGGCGCCGGAGGGTGCTCTGGACCCGGGTTCTCTGGGGCGCGCGGTGGCGGCGCTGCAGCCCGACGGGGCCATCGTCATGGACGAGGCCGCCACCTCGGGCGTGGGCTACGCGCTGGTCGCCGATGCAGCGCCCCGCCACACCGTGCTCGGACTGACCGGTGGCGCCATCGGCCAGGGGCTGCCCTGCGCGACGGGCGCGGCCATCGCGTGCCCCGACCGCCGGGTGATCTCGCTGCAGGCCGACGGCAGCGGCATGTACACGCTCCAGGCGCTCTGGACCCAGGCGCGCGAGTCGCTCGACGTCACCACGATCGTGTGTGCGAATCGCGCCTACCGCATCCTGCAGGTCGAACTCGCCCGCGCCGGCATCGCCGAACCAGGGCCCAAGGCGCGCGCGCTCACGGACCTCGGCCACCCCGACCTCGACTGGGTGGCCCTGGCGAAGGGGCTCGGCGTGCCCGCGGTCCGCGTCGACCGAAGCGAAGACCTTTGCCGCGAACTGGCCGCGAGCTTCTCCGAGCCCGGCCCGCGGCTGATCGAGGCCGTGCTCTAGGCCGGGGGCGGGGGCTCCACGTAGACGTCGGGCTCGACGTAGATCGCGATGTCGCCGGGCACCGCGGCCCGGATGCGCGCCTCGGCGGCGTTGATCACGTCGGCCACGTCGCTCAGCCCGAGGCCCGTGTCCACGTCGATCTTGGCGCACACCAGCACTTCTTCGGGCCCCAGGTGCAGCGTGCGCATGTGGATGATCCGGCGGACCGAGTCGGTCCCCTCGATGGCTCGCGCGATGGTGTCGCGGCGGTCGGGGCTCACCGACTCGCCGATCAGCAGGCTCTTCATCTCGATGGCCAGGATCACGGCGATGGCGCCGAGTAGGAGGCCGATGGCGAGACTGCCCAATGCGTCGAAGCGCGGGTTGCCGGTGACCAGCGCCAGGCCGATGCCCGCGAGTGCGAACAGCAGGCCGACCAGGGCGCCCAGGTCTTCGAGCAGGATCACGGGAAGCTCGGGGCTCTTGGCACGACGGACGAACTGCATCCACGTGCCGCGGCGAATCCGGTTCGCCTCGACGACCGCCGTGCGGAACGCATAGGACTCGAACGCGATGGCCAGCAGCAGCACCCCGATCGCCCACTCCGGCGACGTGAGGGTGTGGGGGTGGCGCAGCTTCTCCACCCCTTCGTAGATCGCGAACAGCGAACCCAGCGTGAACAGCACCATCGAGACGACGAACGCCCAGAAGTAGCGCTCGCGTCCGTAGCCGAACGGATGCTCCGGCGTCGGGTCGCGCTCCGCGCGGCTGGCGCCGAGCAGCAGCAGGGCCTGGTTGCCGGTATCGGCCATCGAGTGCACTGCTTCGGCCAGCATCGAGGCCGCGCCGGTCACGCTCCACGCGACGAACTTGGCGATGGCGATGCCCAGGTTCGCGGCAAAGGCCGTCATGACGGCCTTGCGGCTGCCTTCCTGCACCGGGTCCCCTCCAAGTGGCCCGGGCCGGGCCCGGGCCACTCACTCTACCCCAGTGCGCCGCTCCGACTACAGGTCGAGCGCGTAGCCCGGGGCGATGCGTCGCGGCGCGCACGCCTCGTCGAACAGTCCGCGCAGGTCGCCGTCGTCCACCTCGCCCTTGTCCTGGGCGAGTTCCTGGAAGCGCGCGAAGGCGCGTTCGAACCAGGGGCCGTGCACCTCGTAGCCGAGCGCCGCCGCCCGACTCGCGAACCCGCCCCGGCCCGAGAGCTTGCCCAGCACGATCTCGGTCCCGACGGGGTGGCCCACCACGGCCGGGTCGAGGCATTCGTAGGTCTCCCGGTGCTTCAGCACGCCGTCCTGATGGATGCCCGACGCATGGCGGAACGCGTTGTGCCCGACCACGGCCTTGTTGGGCGGAACGGCCACCCGGGAGCGCTCGGCCACCAGGGTCGAGACGGGCCCGATGCCGCGCGGATCGACGCCGGTCGTCACCCCCAGTCGGCGGCCGTGGACGTGGAGCGCGGCCACGACCTCCTCGAAGGCCGTGTTGCCCGCGCGCTCGCCGATGCCGTTGACCGCCAGCTCGACCTGGCGCGCGCCCGCCTCGACCGCGGCCAGCGCGTTGGCCGTGGCGAGGCCCAGGTCGTCCTGGCCGTGGAACGAGACGATCGCGTCGTCGGGAAGCGAAGCGCGCACGCGCGCCACGAGCGCCGCCACGTCGCGCGGCAGCGCGCAGCCGACCGTGTCGGGCAGGTTCACGACGCGCGCCCCCGCGCGAGCTGCCGTGCGGGCCAGCTCGACGACGAAGTCCTCGTCGGCACGGGTGGCATCCATGGCGCTGAACTCCACGTCGTCCACGTGCTCTCGCGCGCGTGCGACGCCGGCCTCGACCATGGCGACCACCTGTTCGCGCGCCCGGCGAAGCTGGTGTGCGAGTTGTACCTCGCTGCTGTTCACGAACACGTGGATGCGCGGGGCCGCCGCGCTCTCGAGTGCACGGGCGGCGGCGTCGATGTCGGCGGGGACCGCGCGGGCCAGCGCGCAGACCCGCGCATCGCGTACGGCGCGCGCCACCCCCGCCACGGCCTGCGCCTCGCCCGAGCTGCTCACGGGGAACCCGGCTTCGATCACGTCCACGCCCATGGCGGCGAGTTGCAGCGCGATGTCGCGCTTGTCCTGTGCCGAGAAGCACACCCCCGCGGTCTGCTCCCCGTCGCGCAGGGTCGTGTCGAACACGTGGACCCGCGAGAGATCGAGGGCCTTGCAGGGTGCGACGATCGCGTCGTCCGGAGACGTTGTGGTGGAACTTCGCTCGCTCATGTTCTGGCTCCGTGTAGGGCCGGAGCCGGCGGGCGGGGCGTGCGCGGTGGGCCTGGTTTCGCAACCGGGGCCCAGATGCGCGAAGCCCCCTCCGACCGGTCCGGCGGGAGAGGGCTTCGTGTCGCTTGGTATGGCGCTACCGGCGCGCGACGTCCCCTCCCGCCCCCAGAAGGAGCAGGCCGAGGAGAAGCAGGCGCGACCGGTGGAGTGCCATCGGCTGGGGTGTACCGAAGGCCCCAGGGCGAGTCAAACGCAGCCCTCTGGACGATTCCCGGCGCAGCCCCGGGGCCCGGTCACGTGCGCACCGTCGGCAGCCTGTGGCGCCGAGCGCCCGGCGGGCCGTGATAGCCTCGCGCCATGCCCCCCCGTCACGACCGTGTGGTGCTCTCCGACCTCGGGCGCCTGCCCGTCTTCTCGCACGCCGGGATCGCCGGCGAGCTGGTGTTCGTCTCCGGCACCCTCGGAACCGTGGGCGACGGCTTCGAGCTCGTGCCGGGAGGCGCCGGCCCCGAGACGACCCAGACACTGCACAACATCGAACGCATCCTGCACGGCGCGGGCTGCACGCTGGCAGACGTCGTGAAGGTCAGCGTCTACGTGGCCGACATGGCCGACTTCCCCGCCATGAACGCCGCCTACGCCGCCGTGTTCCCCGAGGACCCTCCGGCACGCATCACCGTCGGCGGTGCGCGACTCGCGCTCGATGCACGGGTGGAGATCGAGTGCGTGGCTCGTCGGGCCGCCGGCGACCCCGCGAAGCCCGCGTCGCTTCGCCGGGAGAGCGGGCACCTGGAGCACGACGGCGAGCGTCTCTACTACGAGGCCGTGGGCGCGGGCCCGCCGCTCGTCCTGTGCCATGGCGCAGGAGGCAACCACGCGGTCTGGTACCAGCAGGTCCCGGTGTTCGCCGCTGCGCGGCGCGTCGTCACCTGGGACCATCGCGGCTTCGGCCGTTCCACGGATCGCGCAGCGGCTTCGGGACCCGAGGCCGCGGTGGGCGACCTGCTGGCGCTGCTCGATCACCTGGAGATCGGGCGGGCCGACCTGGTCGGGCAGTCCATGGGCGGCTGGACCGCGCTCGCGCTGGCCCTCGCCCATCCCGAACGCGTGGCGAGTCTCACGCTGGCCGACACGCTCGGCGGCATCGAGGTCGAGGCCCTGGCCGAACTGCGGCGACAGGCGGCGGACGGTCGACCGCTCGACCCGGGCGACACCCTCGGCCTGCACCCGGCGATCGATCCGTCGTTTCGCGACCGCGACCCGGCGGGTGCGTACCTCTACCAGATGCTCGGCGGCATGGGCGAGCCCGACCTGGGCGCGATCGTGCCGCGCCTGCTCGGCGCGGGGGTCGACGCCGATGCGCTCGGCCGGATCGACCTGCCGGTCCTCTTCATCGTCGGTGCGCGCGATCCGCTGTTTCCGCCTCCGGCGATCCGCGAGGCCGCGAGCCGGGTACCCGGGGCACGCGTGGTCGAGATCCCGAGGGCGGGCCACTCGCCGTACTTCGAAGAGCCCGACGCCTGGAACACCGCGCTCGCGGCATTCCTCGACGAGGTCGGCGGGGCCTAGCCGACCCCGGCGAGCGACAGGCGGTCGCCGAAGCGGCTGCGCACGGCACGGGCCAGGGCCGGCTCCCGGGCAAGGGTCGGGTCCGCGGTCAGGGTGACGCGTGCGGCCTCCCTGGCCACGGCCACCAGACGCGCGTCGCGCACCAGGTCGGCGATCCACAGGTCCGGCAGCCGGCCGCTCTGACGCGTGCCGAGAAATTCTCCCGGCCCGCGGATGCGCAGGTCGGCATCGGCGATGCGAAAGCCGTCGGTGGTCTCGAGCATGGCGCGCAGACGCGCCTCGCTGTCCTCGCCGCCGGCGCGCGCCACCAGCACACAGGTGCCGCGCCGCTCGCCGCGACCCACGCGGCCGCGCAACTGGTGAAGCTGGGCCAGCCCGAAGCGTTCAGCATGCTCGACGATCATCAGTGTCGCGTTGGCGACGTCGACGCCGACCTCGATCACGGTGGTGGCGACCAGGATGCGCGTCTCGCCCTCCTCGAAGCGCGCCATGGCGGCGCCGCGTTCCGCCGCCGACTGGCGGCCATGCACCAGCTCCACGCGTACGTCGGCAAAGGCCCGCTGGATGCGGGCCGCCGACTCGGTGGCGTCGCGCAGGTCGACCTTCTCGGACTCCTCGACCAGCGGGTACACCACGTACACCTGCTCGCCGCGATCGAGCGCCTCGCGCACGAGCTCGGTGGCGCGGGCGCCCTCCCCGCTTCGAAGCAGGATCGTGCGTACGGGCTCTCGCCCCGGCGGCAGCTCGTCGATCACCGACAACTCGAGATCGCCGTAGAGGGTGAGCGCGAGGCTCCGCGGGATCGGCGTGGCCGTCATCACCAACACGTGGGGCTCTTCGCCAGGCCGGCCCTTGGCCGCCAGCGTGGCCCGGTCGCGAACGCCGAAGCGGTGCTGCTCGTCCACGATGGCGAGGCCCAGCGCGGCGAAGCGCACTTCGTCCTGCACGAGGGCATGGGTCCCGACCACGAGGTCGACCTCGCCCGCCGCGAGCGCATCGCGGGTGGCCTTCGCCTCGCTCTTCGTCCGCGACGAAGTGAGCAGCGCGGTGCGAAGCGTGCCGGCCGCATCCAGGCGCGCCAGGCTTCGATGGTGCTGCTCGGCCAGCAACTCGGTCGGGGCCATCAGGGCGGTCTGGAGACCGCTGGCCGCGGCCGCCACCGCGGCCAGCCATGCGACGGCCGTCTTTCCGCTGCCCACGTCCCCCTGGAGCAGTCGCGACATGGGTTGGGGTCGCGCCATGTCGCGGAGGATCTCGCGACCGCTGCGACGCTGCGCCTCGGTCAGCTCGAACGGCAGGCTGCGCGCCGCGCGGCCGATCACCTCGCGGGTCGGGTCGATGGCGGGAGCCTGCGCCTCGGCCCGCCGGGTCTGGCGCCGAAGCAGCCCGACCTCGAGCAGATAGAGCTCCTCGAGGACCAGCCGCTCGTAGAGCGGGCCGTCGCGATCCCGAAGCGTCTGGGGATCGGCGTCGGGTTCGGGCAGGTGGATGCGCCGCAACGCGTCGGCGAGCGGCGGCAGGTCGCGTCGGGCGGCGACGTCCTCGGGCAGGTGCTCGGGCACCAGGTCGGCGTGGGTCTCCACCGCAGCGGTGACCCAGCGCCGGAAGGTCCGCGGCGGAATGCCCTCGGGCGTCGGGTAGTCGGGCACCACCCCCACCGCGCGCGCCTCGAGGTCTTCCTCCGGCCCCAGCACGTCCACCTCCGGGTGGATCACCTCCTTCGCGAAGCGGTAGCGACGCACGTCCCCGGTCGCGAGCAGCCGCGCCCCCTTGCAGATGCTCTGCTGGAGCGCGTCCCCCGCGCGAAACCACTTGAGCTGCACGGTACCGGTACCGTCGCCGACCACCGCCTGGAACACGCGCCCGCTGCGGCCGCGCGGCGGCCCGAAGTCGGCGTGCATCACCTCGCCCGAGAAGGTGGCGCGGCGTCCGACCTCGAGCGCGCCGATGGCCGTGCGCTCGCGCCGGTCGTCGTATCGGCTCGGCAGGTGGAAGACCAGATCGCCCACGGTCGCGAGGCCCCTCCGGGCAAGCTGCGTGGCGCGCTTGGGCCCGACCCCTGGGATCTCGCCCGCGCCCCGGGCGAGCACCCCGTCGGCAAAGTCCGGCCGACGCAGGGGCGCCAGCAGTGCCAGTGCGTCGTCGGGTCGCGGCGCATCACCCGACACGAGCTTGGCCACTCGCGCCAGGGTTGCGTGCACGTCCTTGGGCAGGCGCAGCTCGCGGGCGGCCTCGAGCGCGCGCCGGGCGAGCGCCACCTGGGCCGCGGCGTCACCCCCGGCCGCCGATGCGCTTTCGAGCGGCTCCGCGATCGCAGCCAGTGCGCGGGCGAAGGGACTCGTGGTGGCGCCCTCCTCTAGCCGTGCACCTCTTGCAGCGAGCGCACGCCGATCGACTGCACGCGCATGGCGCGCACCGCGCCCGCTGCGGCGCGCAGCCCGGCGAGGGTCGTGAAGTAGGGGATGCCGCGCGTGAGCGCAGCGCGCCGCATCGACGCCGAATCCGCCAGGGCCTGGGGATCGGGCTGCACGGTGTTGAAGACCAGATCGACGTCACCCGACTCGATGCGGCTCACGGTATCGACGCCATCCTGGCCGACCTTGGCCACCACGCTCGCCGTGATCCCGATGTCTGCGAGATCGCCCGCGGTCCCCTCGGTGGCGAGCATCTCGAAGCCCGCCTCGGCGAGCTGCCGCAGCGCCTCGAGCGCCCGCGGGCGATCGCTCGGCCGCAGCGACACCAGCACCCGCCCGCGCTCCGGAAGGGCATTGCCCGCCTCGATCTGCGCCTTCGCGTAGGCGCGCCCGAAGTCCGAGTCGATCCCCATCACCTCGCCCGTGCTCTTCATCTCGGGACCGAGCACGGTGTCGACGCCCGGGAACTTCACGAAGGGGAACACGGCCTCCTTCACCGAGAAGTGCCGCGGCCAGATCTCTTCGGTGAAGCCCAGCTCCGCCAGGTCGGCGCCCGCCATCACGCGCGCGGCCAGCTTGGCGAGGGGCCGGCCGATCGCCTTGGACACGAAGGGCACCGTCCGCGATGCGCGGGGATTCACCTCGAGCACGTAGACCGAGTCGCCCTTCACGGCGTACTGGACGTTCATCAGGCCGCGCACCCCGAGCTCGAGCGCCAGCTTGCGGGTGGCGTCGAGGATCTCGTCGATCACCCCTCGCGACAGCGAGTAGGGCGGAATCGAACAGGCGCTGTCGCCCGAGTGGACCCCGGCCTCTTCGATGTGCTCCATCACGCCACCGATCACCACGCGCTTGCCGTCGCTGATGGCGTCCACGTCCACCTCGGTGGCGTCGGCCAGGAAGCGGTCCACGAGCACCGGGTGCTCCGGCGAGGCCTTCACCGCGAAGCGCATGTAGTGGGCCAGGCTCTCCTCGTCGGCCACGATCTCCATGGCGCGGCCGCCGAGCACGTAGGAAGGCCGGACCAGCACGGGGTAGCCCACACGCTCGGCCACCGCGGCGGCCTCTTCGGGGCTTCGCGCGATGCCCGAGGGCGGCCGGTCGATACCGAGCTTCTCGAGCACGAGGTCGAATCGCTCGCGGTCCTCGGCGCGGTCGATGGCATCGGGTGGCGTGCCCAGGATCGGCACGCCGGCGGCCTCGAGGGCCACCGCCAGGCGCAGCGGCGTCTGCCCGCCGAACTGTACGATCACGCCTTCGGGCTTCTCGCGGTCGACGATCTCGAGCACGTCCTCGAAGGTGAGCGGCTCGAAGTAGAGCCGGTCGCTCGTGTCGTAGTCGGTGGAGACGGTCTCGGGGTTGCAGTTGACCATGATGGTCTCGAAGCCCGCATCGCGCAGCGCGAACACCGCGTGGCAGCAGCAGTAGTCGAACTCGATCCCCTGCCCGATGCGATTCGGGCCCCCGCCCAGAATCATGATCTTGCGCCGATCGGTGGGCTCGGCCTCGCACTCGTCCTCGTACGTGGAGTAGAGGTAGGGCGTGTGGGCCTCGAACTCGGCCCCGCAGGTGTCGACGCGCTTGTAGACGGGGCGCACCCCGAGCTCGTGGCGGAGCGCGCGCACCTCGCCCTCGCTCGTCCCGAACAGGTCGGCCAGTCGCCGGTCGGAGAAGCCCGCCTGCTTGGCCGGCCGCAGCCACGCGCGCCGCTCGGCCTCGTCGGCCGACGCGAGTGCGGCCTCCATCTCGACGATCTCCTGGAGGTTGCGCAGGAACCAGGGATCGATCGCCGAGCGGCGGTACAGCTCGTCCACGCCATGGCCGCGGCGGAAGGCCTCCGCCAGGGCCCAGGGCCGCGAGGGTCGCGGCTCTTCGACCAGCCGCCACAGCGCCTCTTCGCCCTCCTCGCCGGCGGGCAGTTCCGGGGGCTCGAATCCCGCGTGACCGATCTCGAGGGAGCGCAGCGCCTTCTGGAAGCTCTCCTTGAAGGTACGGCCGATGGCCATGGCCTCCCCCACCGACTTCATCTGCGTGGTGAGCAGGTCGTCGGCCTGGGGGAACTTCTCGAACGTGAAGCGCGGGATCTTCGTCACCACGTAGTCGATGGTGGGCTCGAAGCTCGCCGGCGTCTCCCGGGTGATGTCGTTGCGGATCTCGTCGAGGGTGAACCCGACCGCCAGCTTGGCGGCGATCTTCGCGATCGGAAAGCCCGTCGCCTTCGACGCCAGGGCGGAGGACCGCGAGACCCGGGGATTCATCTCGATCACGATGATCGCGCCGTCGTCGGGCCGCACCCCGAACTGGATGTTCGAGCCCCCCGTGTCCACCCCGATCTCGCGGATGATGGCCACGGCGGCGTTTCGCATCTCCTGGTACTCGCGATCGGTGAGCGTCTGGGCCGGCGCCACGGTGATGGAGTCGCCGGTATGCACGCCCATCGCGTCGAAGTTCTCGATGGAACAGATGATCACGACGTTGTCTGCGGCGTCGCGCATCACCTCGAGCTCGTACTCCTTCCACCCGAGCACGCTCTGCTCGATCAGGCACTGCTGCTTCGGCGATTGCTGCAACGCCCAGGCCACGAGGGGTTCGAACTCTTCCCGGGTGTAGGCCACGCTGCCGCCGGCCCCCCCCATCGTGAAGCTCGGGCGGATGATCGCCGGCAGACCCGTCCGCTCGACGATCGCCAGCGCGTCTTCGACCGACCGCGCCACACCCGACGCCGGAACGGCCAGTCCGATCTTCTCGATGGCCTCGCGAAACAGCTCGCGATCTTCGGCTTTGAGGATCGACTCGAGTCCGGCTCCGATCAGCTCGACGTCGTACTTCGCGAGGACACCGGCCTCGGACAGGTCGATCGCGAGATTGAGCGCGGTCTGCCCGCCGATCGTGGGAAGCAGCGCGTCGGGCCGCTCGGCGGCGATGATCTTCTCCACGGCATCGACCGTCATGGGCTCGACGTAGGTGCGATCCGCCATCTCGGGATCGGTCATGATCGTGGCCGGGTTCGAGTTCAGCAGGACGACGCGGAAACCCTCCTCCCGCAGCGCCTTGCAGGCTTGACTGCCGGAGTAGTCGAACTCGCAGGCCTGACCGATCACGATCGGGCCGGCACCGATCACCAGGATCGTCTCGAGGTCGCTTCGCTTGGGCACGCTAGGCGCCTCCGTCGGTGGTGGCCGAAGCCCCCGCGATCGCCGCGCCGCTGACCCGCTCGCCCGCCTTGTGGCGAAGCGCCATCTCGCGGAAGCGGCCGAAGAAGTAGCGTGCGTCGTGGGGCCCCGGAGACGCTTCGGGGTGATACTGCACCGAGAACAGGGGCCGCTCCTCGTGGGCGATCCCTTCGACCGTGTCGTCGTTGAGATTCACATGGGTGATCGCCACCGGCTCGCCGGCCTCGCGTAGCGAGTCAGCCTCCACCGCATAGCCGTGGTTCTCGGCGCAGATCGCCACCTTGCCCGAGGCCATGTCCATGCCCGGCTGGTTGCCGCCGTGGTGGCCGAACTTGAGCTTGCGGGTGCGTCCGCCGAGCGACAGGCCGAGGATCTGGTGGCCGAGGCAGATGCCGAACATCGGGTACTCGCGCGACAGCGCGCCCACGTGCTCGCGCACGCCGGCCACGGCTTCCGGGTCGCCCGGGCCGTTGGACAGGAAGACGGCGTCCGGCTCGAGGGCGCGGACCGCCTCGGCCGACGTGGTGGCCGGCACCACGGTGACGTCGAAGCCCTGGTCCACCAGCAGTCGCAGGATGTTGCGCTTGACGCCGAAGTCGTAGGCCACCAGTCGCAGCTGCGGGTCGGGCCGCTGCGGTCGCGGAAGCTGTCCCGGCACACCTTCCCACTCGGGCTCGTTCCAGGCGTAGGGCGCGTCGCAGGTCACCGTCGAGACCAGATCGCGCCCATCGAGCGCCGGCGCCGCCGCGGCGCGCTCGCGCAGGGCGTCCTCGTCCTGCCAGTCCGGGTCGGTGGACAGCACGCCCTGCTGGAAGCCCCCGTCGCGAATGCGCCGGACCAGTGCGCGCGTGTCGATCCCCGAGATCGCGGGCACGCCCTGGCGCGCAAGGAAGGCCGGGAGGGACTCGTTCGAGCGCCAGTTGCTCGGCGCGTCGAAGAGTTCCTTCACGATGAACCCGCGCAGGTGCGCCCCCGCCGCCTCGTCGTCCGCTGGATTCGCCCCGACGTTTCCCATCTGGGTGTACGTCATCACCACGAGCTGACCCGCGTACGACGGATCGGTCACGATCTCCTGGTAGCCGGTCATGCTCGTGTTGAAGCAGACCTCGCCCGTCGCGACGCAGGTCGCCCCGTGAGCACTGCCGCGGTAGACGGTGCCGTCGGCGAGCACGAGGCGTGCCTCTCGGCGGGCCGCGAAGGGCCCTTTCGATGCGGTGGAAGAGGTCATGTCGCGAAGGTCCCCTGGTCCAGGCTGTGAGGGGTCATGGCATCAGGACCCCGCGGTCGGCGTGGTACACGAGCCGTGCATCCACGAAGGACGTTTCCACCCGGCCCACCAGCTCCTGCCCCGCCCAGGGCGAATTGCGGCTCTTGGAGAAGCCCTTGGACGGGTCGTAGGTCCAGCGGCGCTCGGGATCGATCACCAGCACATCGCCGGGGGCGCCGGGTTCGAGGCGGCCCACGGGCAGGCCGAGCACGGCGGCCGGGCCCGAGGTGAGCGCCGCCACCAGCTGGCTCGGCGTGAGGCCCCCGGACCGCACCAGCTCGAGCACCACGGCGAAACCGGTCTCCAGGCCGAGGATGCCCGGAGGCGCCTCGGTGAACTCGACCTCCTTCTCGTGCACCGCGTGGGGAGCGTGGTCCGTGGCGATCGCATCGATCGTGCCGTCCGCCAGCCCTTCCAGACACGCCTGCAGGTCGCGTGCGCTGCGAAGCGGCGGGGCCATCTTGGTGTTGGTGTCGAAGCCGAGCGTGGCCTCGTCGGTGAGCGTGAGGTGGTGGGGCGTCACCTCGGCCGTCACGTGGACGCCGCGTGCGCGGGCGTCGCGAATCAGGTCGACCGCGCCCGCGGTGGAGACGTGGGCGATGTGCACGTGGGCGCCGGCCAGCTCCGCCAGCTGGATGTCGCGGGCCACCAGCACCGTCTCGGCCACCGCGGGGTTTCCGGGCAGTCCGAGCCGCGTAGAGACCGGGCCCTCGTTCACGACCCCATCCCCACAGAGCGTGCGGTCCTCGGCGTGCACGATCACGGGCTTGCCCACCAGGCGCGAGTACTCGAGCACCCGCCGCTGGATCCCGCTGTCCATGATGGTTCGACCGTCGTCGCTGAAGGCCACGGCACCGGCGTCGACCAGGGCCGACATCTCGGTCATGACCTTGCCCTCGAGGCCCTTGGTCGCCGCGGCGATCGGCAGCACCTTGCCGGGCGCATCCTGCTTGGCCTGGTCCAGGATGTAGTCGGTGACCGACGGGTCGTCGTTCACCGGATCGGTGTTGGCCATGCAGGCGATCGTGGTGAAACCGCCCGCCACGGCGGCGCGGCCCCCGGAGGCGATGTCCTCCTTGTACTCGAGCCCGGGCTCGCGAAGGTGCGTGTGCAGGTCGATGAACCCGGGCGTGACCCAGCTGCCGCTGGCGTCGATCACCTCGGCCTCGCTGCTCTCGAGCCCGCGGCCCACGGCGACCACACGCCCGTCTTCGAGCAGCACGTCCGCGACCTCGTCGCGGCCGCTGCCCGGATCGATGACCCGCCCGCCCTGGATGCGAACCCGCACTAGCTCACCCCTCCGAGGTCGTGGCGGCGCATCAGAGCGCCCGCTCGCGATGGCGCCCGGCCAGCAGGTAGAGGACGGCCATGCGCAGCGCGACGCCGTTGCGCACCTGGTCGAGCACCACGCTTGGCCGGCGATCGGCGAGGTCGTGGGCCAGCTCCACGCCCCGGTTCACCGGGCCCGGGTGCATCACGATCGCGTCGTCCTTGGCGAAACGCAGCTTGGCCCGATCGAGGCCGAACGTGGCCGCGTACTCGCGAATGCTCGGGACGAAGGCCCCCGAGAGCCGCTCGCGCTGGATGCGAAGGGCCATCACGACATCGGCCCCGTCGATCGCTTCACGCAGCGAACCGAAGGCCTTCACGCCCAGGGTCTCGACCTGCGCCGGGATCATCGTCGGCGGGCCCGCCACGCGCACCTCGGCACCCATCTTGAGAAAGCCCTGGATGTTGCTCCTCGCCACGCGCGAGTGTGCGATGTCGCCGATGATCGTCACCGTCAGCCCGTCGATCCGCTCCTTCTCCTCGTAGACCGTGAGCAGGTCGAGCAGCGCCTGAGTGGGGTGCTCGTGCGCCCCGTCCCCGGCATTGATCACCGGCGCCGAGAGCTCGTCGGCGATGCGCTTGGGCACCCCGGCCACCCCGTGCCGGATCACGACCGCATCGGGATCCATGGCGTCGAGGGTCTTGGCCGTGTCGAGAATGCTCTCCGACTTGGACAGGCTCGACGCGGAGGGCGTGAAGTTGACGACGTCGGCCGAGAGGCGCTTGCCCGCGATCTCGAAGCTCGTCCGCGTCCGGGTCGAGGATTCGAAGAACAGGTTCACGATGGTGCGGCCGCGCAGGGTCGGCACCTTCTTCACGTCCCGCCGGCCGATCTCCTGCATGTGGGTCGCCGTCTCGAGAAAGGTCTCGATGTCGGCGCGGGAGAGATCTTCCATTCCGAGCAGATCGATGCCGTTCATGGCGTGCGCTCCAGCGACGGGCGATGGCTCACCGGCTCCCCTCCTGTTCGACGACGACCCGCAGACGCTCGTCCCCGGACGCGCCTTCCATCAGCAGCTTCACCAGGTCTCCGTGGCGCGTGGGGATGTTCTTGCCCACGTAGTCGATCTTGATCGGCAGCTCGCGGTGCCCGCGGTCGACCAGTGCCACCACCTGCACCGCACGCGGGCGGCCGAAGTCCATGAGCGCGTCCATGGCTGCGCGCACCGTGCGGCCGGTACTGCAGACGTCATCGACGAGGATCACCACGCGGTCATCGACCGCCGACGGCATCTCGGTCTTGCGCAGGAGCGGTCGCGCGCCCTCCCCCACCAGATCGTCGCGATACAGCGTCGTGTCGAGGATGCCGACGAGCGGATCGAGATCCGCGACCTCGCCCAGGTTCGCCGCCAGTCGCCGCGCCAACGGAACGCCGCCGTTCGGCACGCCGACCAGGTAGAGGCTCGCCAGGTCGTCGTTGCGCTCGACGACTTCGTGCGCGATGCGCATCAGCGCGCGCCCGATGGCGACGTCGTCGAGAACGACGTGGGCCGGGACGCCTTCGGAAACGGCGTCGGCGCTGCGCGACTCTGCGCGCACGCGAGAACTCTGGACGGGGGGATCGCTCGACACCGGAAACCCTTCTCCGCCTCACGGGACGGAGTTAAAAGGCGAGGCAGCGCGAGAATACCGGTCCCGAAGTGGGGACACCAGCGGGCCGTGGAGGACGCGAGCGTCGGAGGCCACGGAGATGGCGCGCGCCCGCTCCCGCGGGGCTCGCCGATCTCAAATCTTGTTTGATGCAGGCGCCGGGGGAATGGGCTCACCCGGTGCGAAACACTCCTGGAAGCGCCCGAAGCGCTCCCAGCGCGTCTTGCCGCCGAGATTCTCGATCCACACCATCGGGTTGAGCAGCGCGAACCAGCTGCCGCTCCAGTCCCAGGACCAGTAGAGCAGGCCGGCCGGCCCCTCGAGCTCTTGCAGGCGCACCGTTCCGAAGCGCCGTCCGTCGTGGGAATTGTCGCGATTGTCGCCCATGAAGAGGTACCGGCCGGGCTTGACCTCGCGCTCGGCCATGGAGATGTCGGGCAGCTGCGGGTGCGCGAGCACGCGATGCCGGCAGTCGCCGAGCTGCTCGATCAGCACTTCGAACACGCGGCCCGCGTCGTCCGTGAAGGTCTCGCCGGTGGGCTCGAGCGGCACGGGTTCGCCGTTCAGGATGATCTGGCCGTCGCGCACGGCGACCCGGTCCCCCGGCAGCCCGACCAGGCGCTTCACGAATGCGTCGCGCGGGAGGTCGGGCCGCAGGTCCGCGGGGTGGATGCCGCCCGCGCCGCGGCCGAGCTGGAAGACGACGACCTCGCCCCGCTTGGGCTCGCGAAAGCGGGCCACGCGCAGGTCCGAGAACGGGACCTTCAGGCCATACACGAGCTTGTTCACGAACACGTGGTCGCCGATCAGCATCGTCGGGAACATCGAGTCCGAGGGCACGTAGAACGACTGGAAGAGGAACGTGCGGATCAGCAGGGCCACGCCGACGGCGAGCACGAGCGTGGGCAGGTCGCCCAGCCACGAGCTCTGCTCCTGCGCCTCGTCGCTCTCGGCCTTCTCTTTGCGCGCCACTCAGTCGTCCTCCAGGCGAAGCGCCGCCAGGAAGGCCTCCTGGGGAATCTCGACCGAGCCCACGCGCTTCATGCGACGCTTGCCTTCCTTCTGCTTCTCGAGCAGCTTGCGCTTGCGCGTGATGTCACCGCCGTAGCACTTGGCGGTCACGTTCTTGCGCAGCGCCTTGACCGTGGTGCGTGCGATCACCTTCGAACCGATCGCGGCCTGGATGGCCACCTCGTACATCTGCCGCGGGATGAACTCCTTGAGCTTGCGCGCCAGCTCGGATCCACGCGTCTGGGCCTTGTCGCGGTGGACGATCAGCGACAGCGCGTCGACCGGATCGCCGTTGACGAGGATGTCCAGCTTGACCAGGCTCGCCGCGCGGTAGCCCGTGAAGTCGTAGTCGTAGGAGCCATAGCCGCGGGTCGCGCTCTTGATGCGATCGTGGAAGTCGGCCACGACCTCGGCGAGCGGCAGCTCGTAGCGCAGCTGCACGCGGCTGCCGTGGACGGCCATGTCCTTCTGGTTGCCGCGGCGATCCTGGCAGAGCGCCATGACGGCGCCGACGTGCTCCTGGGGCACGTGGATCGTCGCGAGGATGATGGGCTCTTCCACGCGCTCGGTATCCATCGGGTCGGGCAGCGCAGACGGGCTCTCGATCTCGAAGGCCTCGCCCTTCTTGGGCACCACGCGGTAGCGAACCGTGGGCGCCGTGGTCACCAGCGACAGGGCGTACTCGCGCTCGAGCCGCTCCTGGATGATCTCGCCGTGCAAGAAGCCCAGGAACCCGCAGCGGAAACCGAAACCGAGTGCGGCGCTGGTCTCGGGCTCGTACTGAAAGGACGAGTCGTTGAGTCGCAGCTTCTCGAGCGCGGCCTTGAGCGCGGGGTACTCGTCCGCCTCGACCGGATACAGGCCGCTGAACACCATCGGCTTGACTTCGCGAAAGCCCGGCAGCGGCGCCTCGGCGCCGCGCTTGGCGGTGGTGATGGTGTCGCCGATCTTGACGTCGTCGAGGGTCTTGATGCCGCAGATCACGACCCCCACCTCCCCCGCCGACAGCGCGGGCACGGGACGGGGGTGCGGCGCGATCACGCTCAGTTCCTGGATGTCGTGCTCGGTGCCCTGGGCCATCATCTTCACGCGCTGGCCCCGCTCGAGGCGTCCATCGATCACGCGCACCAGCGCCGCGACGCCCACGTAGGAGTCGAACCAGGCGTCGAACACGAGCGCCCGCGCGGCCGCCTCGCCATCGCCCCGGGGCGGCGGAACCTCGCGCACGATGCGCTCGAGCAGCTCGGCGACGCCGGTGCCGTCCTTCGCCGAGACGGCCAGCACGCTGGCCGCGTCGAGCCCGACGACCTCCTCGATTTCCTCGGCCGCTGCGTCCGGGTCGGCCGCGGGCAGGTCGATCTTGTTCACCACCGGGATGATCTCGAGGTCGGCCTCGATGGCGAGGTAGGCATTGGCCAGCGTCTGCGCCTCGATGCCCTGGGCCGCATCGACCACCAGCAGGGCCCCTTCGCAGGCCTGGAGCGCCCGGGAGACCTCGTACGCGAAGTCCACGTGGCCCGGGGTGTCGATCAGGTTGAGGACGTAGTCTTCGCCGTCGGCGGCGCGGTGCACCATCCGGGCGGTCTGCGCCTTGATGGTGATGCCACGTTCCTGCTCCAACTCCATCTTGTCGAGGAACTGGGCCTTCCGCTCACGCTCGGTGAGCGTGCGGGTCTCTTCGAGCAGGCGGTCGGCGAGCGTGCTCTTGCCGTGGTCGATGTGCGCGATGATGCAGAAGTTGCGGATGCGCGAGGGGTCCATCACGCGCCTCGCCGCGCGAGGATGCAGAAGTTCCGGATGCGCGAGGGGTCCATCAGGTGGACCCGCGATCGGCCAACGCCTTTCGGAAGTAGTCGGCCGTCATGCGCAGCCCCTCTTCGGGCGGCACCTGCGGCTCCCAACCCAGGATCTCCCGAGCCAGGGTGTTGTCGGCCCGGCGCACCTTCGGATCGTCGGCGGGGAGCGGCCCGAAGACCAGCTCGCTGCGGCTCTCGGTGATCCGGATGATCGTGCGCGCCAGGTCGGCCATGCTGATCTCGGCCTGGCTCCCGATGTTCATCGGCCCGACGTAGTCCGACCGCAGCAGGCGCCAGATGCCTTCGACCAGGTCGTCCACGAACTGGATCGAGCGCGTCTGACTGCCATCGCCGTAGACCACCACGTCCTCGCCGAGGATCGCCTTGGTCATGAAGTTCGGAATCGCGCGCCCGTCGTCGATCTGCATGCGCGGACCGAAGGTGTTGAAGATGCGCACGATGCGGGCCTCGACCCCGTGGTGGCGGTGATAGGCCATGGTCATGGCCTCGGCGAAGCGCTTGGCTTCGTCGTACACCCCGCGGATACCGACGGGGTTCACGCGACCGAGGTAGGTCTCGGGCTGCGGGTTCACCTCGGGGTCGCCGTAGCACTCGCTGGTGCTGGCCAGCAGGAAGCGCGCGCCCTTGGCCTTGGCCAGGCCCAGCGCCTTGTGGGTCCCGAGGGAGCCGACCTTGAGGATCTGGATGGGCAGCCGCTCGAAGTCGGCCGGGCTCGCCGGGGACGCGAAGTGGAGGATCGCGTCGAGCGGGCCGTCCACGTACAGGTAGTTGGTGACGTCGTAGTGCTCGAAGGAGAAGTCCGGGCGACCCAGTAGCTCGTCGATGTTCGACATATGGCCCGTGAGCAGGTTGTCGAAGCAGAGCACCTCGCAACCCTCGGCCAGCAGCCGACGGCACAGGTGCGAGCCGATGAAGCCCGCCCCGCCCGTGACGAGGACCCTCCGGAATCCGTGCTGCTCAGCCATCGTCGCGCCCCTTCTTCGGCCGCTCGGACCCGTTCGTCAGTCGCCCGGACCCGTTCGTCATCGCCCGGACCCGGCCCCTTCGGGCGCTTCGTCCGAACCCAGGTAGTCCTCGAGCGCTTCCCGCCAGGGCCGCATCACGACGCCCAGCTGCCTGGCCCGCTCGCATCCGAGCACCGAGTAGGCCGGCCGCGGCGCATCGAGATCGAGGTCTCCGGTGCCGATGCGCGCGATCGCCACGTCGGCGTGGCCTGTGGCGTCGAGGACGGCCCTCGCCAGATCCCACCAGCTCGCGGTCCCGCCGCCGACGAGATGATAGAGACCGCGACCCTGGGCCGAAAGCAGGCCGAGCAGGCCGTCGGCCAGGTCGCGGGCCCAGGTGGGGCAGCCCAGCTGGTCGTCGACCACCTGGATCGGCTTGCCCGCGAGGGCCTGGGCCAGGATCGCCGCCGGGAAGTTGCGACCGCGGCCGTAGACCCAGCTGGTTCGCACCACCAGGAAGTCGGGATCGACCGCGTGCACCCGGCGCTCGCCGTCGAGCTTGGTGCGGCCGTAGGCGGACACCGGCCCCGGCGGATCGTCTTCGGCGTAGGGACGGTCTGCGTCGCCCGGGAACACGTAGTCGGTCGAGACGTGGACGAAGCGCAACCCCCGCGCCGCACACGCCTCGGCGAGCACGCCGGGCGCCACGGCGTTGGCCCGCTCGGCCAGCTCGGGCTCGCGTTCGCAACGGTCCACGTGGGTGAAGGCCGCGGCGTTGATCACGACCTCCGGGCGATGACGGTCGAGCGCCTCGGCCACGGGCCCCGGGTCGGCCACATCGAGGGTGTCGATGTCCTGGCCAAAGGCCTGGTCGCCCAACCGGCCCAGCAGTGCGGTGCCGAGTTGTCCGGCGGAGCCGGCGATGAAGTAGCGCGGGTTCTCGGGCATGTCGTTGCGCCTAGCGCGCGACCACCCAGGTGTTGAGGTCGTGTTCGCGCTTGAGTACTCCGGCCATCCGGTCGGCCTCGCCGCGCGTCGCGATCGGGCCGACGCGCACCTTGTAGCGCGCGGCCCCGGTGAGTTCGACGACCTCGGTGGAGAACCCCTTGGCCCGCAAGGAGTCGCGCAAACGCCGCGCGCCGGCCGACTCGCCAAAGGCACCCACCTGGATCACGAAACTGCCGTTCGTGGGCGCCGGTGCGGCGGTGCGACGGGGCGGCGGCGCCGCGACCGGGGCGGGTGCGGACGGCGACGCAGGGCTTGCGGTCGCCCCCGAGCCCAGCGGCTGGCGGGCGGGTTCGGGCGGGGGCCGCGGGGGCTCGACAGCCACACCGAAGTCGCGAACGGGCTCCGGCGACGCAGGCGCAGCGCTGTCGTCGAGTGCGACCATCTCGCTGCGGCCCGCCAGGTGGTCGGCCACGAGCGTCGGGTCTTCGTACGCAGCGCCCGCCAGCAGGCCCAGCCCGAAACCGAGCATCACCAGGACCGCCGCCCCCGCGAGCGTGGCCAGCAGCGCACCCAGGCCGCTTCGACTCCGCGACTTCTTCGTCTCCGCCATTACATGCGCTCCGGTGCACTCATGCCCAACAGCTCGAGACCGCTGGCCAGCACGGTTCGGACGCCGAGTACCAACCCCAGGCGCGCCGCGGTCAGGGCCGCGTCGTCACCGAGAATGCGGTGGCGCTTTCCATCCTGGACGTAGGGGTTCCAGAGGCCCGCCACCTCTCGCAGGTAGTAGGCCACGTGGTGCGGGGCGCGGGCCTCGGCTGCTCGGGACACGACCTCGGGGAACTCGCCGAGCTTGCGCAGCAGTGCGGTTTCTTCGGGCAGGTCGAGACGCGAGCCATCGAACCCATCCGGCGCCGGCATGGCGACGCCGCGCTCGGTGGCCTGCCGCTCGATCCCGTGGGTTCGTGCATGGGCGTACTGCAGGTAGTAGGCGGGGTTCTTCGTCCAGTCGGCCTCCTTGGCGAGGTCGAGATCGAAGTCCAGATGGCCCTCGGGCTTGCGCTGCACCATGAAGAGCCGGAACACGTCGACGCCGACGTCGGCGACCAGCTCGTCCACGGTGATGAAGGTCGCGCGACGCGTGGATTGCTTGACCGTCGAACCGCCGCTCGAGAGCGTCACGAACTGGTTCATCACCAGCTCGATGCGATCGGAGTCGAACCCGAGCAGACCGATGGCCGCGCGCACGAACGGCACCTGATCCACGTGATCTGCGCCCATCACGTCGATGATCCACTCGAAGCCGCGGCGGAACTTCTCGCGGTGATAGGCGATGTCGGGGAGGATGTAGGTGGGGTCGCCGTTGCTGCGGACCAGGACGCGATCGCGAGGCAGGCCCAGCTCGGTCGCACGCAGCCAGGTCGCGCCCTCGGCTTCGGCCACGAGCCCGGTCTCGCGCAAGTCGGCCAGGACCTCGTCGATGCGGCCCTCGTCGTAGAGGGACTTCTCGTTGGTGTAGACGTCGAAGCGCAGGCGGATCGTCTCGAGCGTGGCGCCGATCTCGGCGAAGATCACGCGCTCGGCTTCGTCGCGGAAACCGCCCTCCCCCGGCTCGTCCACCCAGCCCTCGCCGTGGCGCTCGACGAGGCTGCGGGCGATCTCGACGATGTAGTCGCCCTGGTAGCCGTCGCGGGGGAACGCCACGGGCAGGCCCCCGATGGCCTCGGGCCAGGGGGCGTCGGCATCGGCCAGGGCTTCGGCGGGCGGCGGCGCCGCTCGCCCGAGCAGTTCCAGGTAGCGCGCCTTCACCGAGTCGCCGAGGACCCGCATCTGCCGGCCCCCGTTGTTGAAGTAGTACTCCCGGGTGACGTCCCAACCGGTGGCGTCGAGCAGCCGGGAGATGCCGTCGCCGAGCACCGCCTGCCGACCGTGGCCCAGACTGAGCGGACCCGTGGGGTTCGCCGACACGAACTCGACCTGGACCTTGCGGCCCTTGCCCTCGTCCGAGCGCCCGAAGGCGGGCCCGGCCTCGAGGATGGTTCGCAGCGAGTCCTGCCAGCGATCTCCGGCCAGCCAGACGTTCACGAAGCCCGGCCCGGCGACCTCGGCGCGCGACACCAGGCCGGCTGCGTCGCCGAGCGTCTCGATCAGCTTCTCGGCGATCTCGCGCGGCGGCCTGCGGAGACGTTTGGCCAACAACATCGCGGCGTTGCAGGCGAAATCCCCGTGGCTCTCCTGTCGCGGAGCCTCGACGGAAAACGCCGGCGGCGCCTCCGCATCGCCGGCCTCGGCGAGCAGGGTCGACACCGCCTCGGCAAGCGCGACTTCGAGCTTCTCCCGCACCTGCGAAACGTCGCCTCCGTGTCGTTCGGGGTCAAGGAAGGGCCGCCGGCCCCGGGCCCACGCCCGACTAGTGCGCGGCGCCGCCGGGTCCGGTGCCCTCGGGCATCCGCACCACGGTCTCGCCCGGTCGGGCGAGACCCAGATCTTCGCGGATGGCCGCTTCGAGGGCGAACGGATCGTCGACGAGGGCCGCGGCCTCCCGCTCCGCCCGATCGACCTCGCGCTCGAGGGCGCGCACGCGATCCGCCGCCTGCTGCTGGTCCGCCCGCAGGCTACGCCAGGCCGGGATCCCGCTCTCGCGGTCCAGCAGGGCGAGCACCAGCGCCGCGGCGACGAGCACCGGCGCGATCCACCATCGCCTTCGAGCCACCCCTTCCCCCCTGGAGGGCGCCGACAGGATACCCCTGCCCTCCGCCCGCCGCAGCCGGAACACCGGGTCCCTACCGGCTCAGGACCCTTCCCCGAGCAGCCGCTCGATCCGCGCCTGATATTCCGGCGCGTCCCAGTCTCGGGGACCGATGTACCGGGCCACGAGCACCCCCTCGGCGTCGATCAGAAAGGTCTCGGGAAACTTGAAGCTCTGGTAGTCGCGTGCCACGTCGCGCTCGACGTCGAGCACGATCGGGAAGGACAGGCCGAGCCTCTCCTGGAACGCCACGACCTCATCGGGCCCCTCGTCCACCGATACCGCAACCAGCTCGAAGGCACGGCCTTCGAGCGACTGATGCAGCCTCTCCATGGCGGGCATCTCGTCTTCGCAGGGCTTGCACCAGGTGGCCCAGAAGTTCACGAGGACCACCTGGCCGCGCAGGTCGGCCAGGCGCAGCTCGCCCTCGGCCCCCACCCGGGGCAGGGCGAAGCCGGGCGCCGGCTGGCCGGTGGCGATCGGCGCTGCGGGCAGCGGATCGCGCAGCAGCAGCCAGACGGCGGCGGCGGCGAGCCCCGCGAAGAGCAGGATCGTCCCCGCCGACCGCGACACGATGGCCTACTCGGTCGAGGCGGAAGCTCCGCCGTCCACCAGTTCGACGATCGACAGCGGGGCCGCGTCTCCCGTGCGCTGGCGCACCTTGAGCACGCGGGTGTAGCCACCCTCGCGCGTCTTGTAGCGCTCGGCCAGTTCGCCGAAGACCTTGGCCGCCACGTCCTTGCTGCGGATGACCGAGAGAGCCCGACGCCGCGCGTGCAGGTCGCCCTTCTTGCCGAGCGTGATCATGCGATCGGCGACGCGCCGCAGCTCCTTGGCCTTGGCATCGGTGGTCTCGATGCGCTCGTGGTCGAGCAGCGACGTCACCATGTTGCGCATGAGCGCCTTGCGGTGTGCGCTGTCGCGTCCGAGCTTGCCGTGTCGTTTTCGGTGGCGCATGCCCTATCCCTCGCGTTCGCGCGAGCGCTGCTCGAGCTCCTTGCGCGACGGGAAGCCGTCCAGGGTCATTCCGAGGTGGAGCTCCATCGACGTGAGGACCTCCTTGATCTCGTTGAGCGACTTCCGTCCGAAGTTCTTGGTCTTCAGCATCTCGGACTCGGTGCGCTGCACCAGCTCTCCGATGTACCGGATGTTCGCGTTCTGGAGGCAGTTGGCCGACCGGACCGAGAGCTCGAGCTCGTCCACCGACCGGAACAGGTTCGGGTTGAGCGGCTCGGGCTCGTCCAGCATCGGCGCCGCCATCTCGGTCGGCTCTTCGAAGTTGATGAAGATCGCGAGCTGATCCTTCAGGATCTTCGCGCCGTAGGCCACGGCGTCGGCCGGATCCACCGAGCCGTCGGTCCAGACCTCGAGGTTCAGCCGGTCGAACCCGGTGTCGCGACCCACGCGGGCCGGCGTGACCGTGTAGTTCACACGGCGAACCGGCGAGAAGATCGAGTCGATCGGCACGGTGCCGATCGGCATCTCCTCCTCCTTGTTCACCTCGGCCAGCACGTAGCCCTTGCCGAGATCGGCGGTGCACTCGAGCTCGAAGTCGGCCTCGCCCGTGAGCGTGGCGATCAGCTGGTCGGGATTCATGATCTCGACGGTCTGGTCGTCCGACTGCAGGTCACCGGCCGTGACGATGCCCTTCTCCTTGCGACGCACGCGCAGGGTCCGCGGACCCTCGGCGTGCATCCGGAGGCTCACCTCCTTGAGGTTCAGGATCACGTCCGAGACGTCCTCGAGGACGCCCGGAATGGTCGAGAACTCGTGAAGGACGCCGTTGATGCGCACGGTGGTGACCGCCGCGCCCTGCAGGCTCGAAAGCAGCACGCGGCGAAGCGAGTTCCCGAGCGTCTGGCCGAAGCCGCGCTCGAGCGGCTCGCACCAGAAGCGTCCGTAGCGCCCCGTCGACTCGGCTTCTTCGAGCTCGAGCCGCCGCGGCCGAATGAGCTTTCGCCAGTTCCTCGCGATGAGTTCCTGCTGCATGGATGTCTCCTCGTTGGGAGGGTGTGGCCGTCGCCAGCGCTGCCCCCCGGGCAACGCGAATGCGATCGGCCTCGTTTCGCTAGTAGCGGCTGTAGAGCTCGACGATCAGCTGCTCTTCGATGGGCAGCGTGATGTCCTCACGCGCCGGCAGCGCGTTGACCTTGCCGGCGAAGTTGTCCTTGTCGAGCTCGAGCCACTGGGGCACGGCGCGCTCCTCGGCCGCTTCGAGGGCTCCGGCGATCCGCGTCACCTCACGCGACTTGTCGCGCACGGTGATGAGCGTCCCCGGACGGGTCAGGAACGAACCGATGGTGGTCTTGCGACCATTCACCAGGAAGTGACCGTGACGCACGAGCTGACGGGCCTCGGCGCGGGACGTGGCGAAGCCGAGACGGAACACCACGTTGTCCAGTCGCCGCTCGAGCAGCGCCAGCAGGTTGTCGCCGGCGCGGCCCTTCATGCGGCTGGCCTTGTGCACGGTCGCCTCGAACTGCTTCTCCAGCAGTCCGTACATGCGCTTGACCTTCTGCTTTTCGCGCAGCTGCACGCCGTAGTCGGAGAAGCGCGGCCGCCCCTGGCCATGCTGGCCCGGCGGGTAGTTGCGCCGATCGACGGAGCACTTCTCGCTGTAGCACCGGTCGCCCTTGAGAAAGAGCTTCTGCCCTTCTCGGCGGCACTGCCGGCAAACGGATCCTCGGTAACGAGCCATCGGTTTCCTCGCTAGACGCGCCGCCGCTTCGGCGGTCGGCAGCCATTGTGCGGTACGGGCGTCACGTCCTTGATCATGGTCACGCGCATCCCGGCGGCCTGGAGGGCGCGCAGCGCGGACTCGCGGCCCGAGCCCGGGCCCTTCACGTAGACCGACAGGGTGCGCACGCCGTGCTCCTGCGCCTTCTTGGCGCACTCCTCGGCAGCCGTCTGGGCCGCGTACGGCGTCGACTTGCGCGAACCCTTGAAGCCCTGCTGACCCGCGCTCGCCCAGGCCAGACCGTTGCCGGCCGGGTCGGTGATCGTGATGAGGGTGTTGTTGAACGTCGAGTGGATGTGAGCCACCCCGGTCTGGACGTTCTTCTTGACCTTCTTCTTGCCCTTCTTGACCACTGGGGGTCCCCTACTTCTTCGTGGGCGACTTCTTGCCGGCCACGGTCTTCCTCGGGCCCTTGCGGCCCCGTGCGTTGGTGTGGGTTCGCTGGCCACGGACGGGCAGTCCCCGCCGGTGGCGCAGGCCCCGGTAGCAGCCGATGTCCATCAGCAGCTTGATGTTCTGGGACACCTGACGGCGGAGGTCACCCTCCACCTGGTACTCGCGCTCGATGATCTCGCGCAGGCGAATGACCTCGCCCTCGCCGAGATGGTCCGTCTTGGTGATGGAGTCCACCTCGGCCTTGCCGCAGATCTCGACTGCGCGGGTCCGGCCGATGCCGTAGATGTACGTCAAGGCGATCCCGATCTGCTTGTTACGCGGCAGATCGACGCCGGCAATTCGTGCCATTCCCTACCCCTGTCGCTGCTTGTGCTTCGGGTTCTCGCAGATCACGCGCACTACGCCGCGCCTGCGGATCACCCGGCACTTGTCACACATCTTCTTGACCGAAGCGCGAACCTTCATGGTCGTTCTCCCAGGCTCTTGGGTAGCGGCGCGGTTCAGCGGATCGCGTCGGAAACGCGACCGGCCACCTCGTCGACCTCACCCAGGCCCGACACCTCCGTGAGGACCCCCCGATCGCGGTAGTACGCGACCAGCGGCTCCGTCTTCTTGCGATACTCCGCCATCCGCGTGCGGATGGACTCTTCGTTGTCGTCCGAGCGGCCCTCGATCTCGGCGCGCTTGAGCAGCCGCGCGACCAGGTGGTCCTCCTCGACCACCAGCGCCACACAGCGCTCGAGCTTGGTGCCGATCCGGCCGAGCAGGTCGTCGAGCGCCTCGGCCTGGGCGGCCGTGCGCGGAAAGCCATCGAGGATGAAGCCGTTCGCGGCGTCGTCCTGACCGAGCCGCTCTTCCGCCACGCCGATCACCACCGAGTCGGGGACCAGCTCGCCGGCGTCCATGTAGCCCTTGGCCTCACGACCGACGGCACTGTCGGCGGCCACCGCCGCGCGCAGCATGTCGCCGGTCGAGATCTGCGGGATTCCGAGGGCGTCCACCAGGATCTTCGCCTGGGTGCCCTTGCCGGCCCCGGGCGGCCCGAGCAGCAACAGTCTTCGTGCGCTCATCGTCCGAGCCCTTCCTGGGCGTGGTACGCCGTCATCGTCCGAGCCCTTCCCTGGACGTCGTGCGCCGTCATCGTCCGAGCCTTCCGCGCATGCGCGTTCCCTGGACGAAACCCTCGTACTGGCGCGAGACCAGGTGGGCTTCGATCTGGGCCATCAGGTCCATGCTGACGCCCACCACGATCAAGAGCGCGGTTCCGCCGAAGTAGAACGGCACGCCGAAGTTGGTGGAGAGCAGCACCGGAATCACACAGATCGCCGAGATGTAGATGGCACCCACCATGGTGATGCGCCCCAGGATGTGATCGATGAACTCGGCGGTCTTCTTGCCCGGGCGGATGCCGGGGATGAAGCCGCCCGAGCGCTTGATGTTGTCCGCCACGTCGTCGGGGTTGATGACGATCGCGGTGTAGAAGAAGCAGAAGAAGACGATCAACCCGACGTAGACGGCGTTGTAGAGCACGCCTCCGGGAAACAGATAGTCCTGGAACAGCTGGTCCACGAAGCCGCTGCCGGTGTCGGTGAACTGGGCGATCGTGGTCGGGAAGATCAGCAGCGACGACGCGAAGATCGGCGGGATCACGTTGGCCGTGTTCACCCGCAGGGGGAAGTAGCTCATGCCCCCCTGGGTCATCTTGCGCCCCTGCACCCGGCGCGCGTGCTGGATGGGAATGCGACGCTGGCCGCGCTCGACGAAGACCACGAAGCCCGTCAGCACGATGATGAAGGCGAACAGCACGATCACCTGCAGCAGCGAGAACTGCTCGGTCCGGATCAGCTCGACCAACTGCCCGAGTGCGCCCGGGACCGTCACGATGATGCCCGAGAAGATGACGAGCGAGATACCGTTGCCGATTCCGCGCTCGGTGATCTGCTCGCCGAGCCACATGATGAACGTGGTGCCGGCGGTGAGCGTGAGCATCGTCATGAGCTTGAAGCCCATGCCGCCCTCGGCCACGGCGCCCGCACCGAACTGACCGCCCTCCAGGGCCGCCGCCAGCAGGAAGCCCTGGAACAGCGCGAGCACGATGGTCCCGTAGCGGGTGTACTGGGTGATCTTCTTCTGGCCGGCCTCGCCCTCCTTCTTGAGGGCCTCGAGCTGCGGGATCACCACGGTGAGCAACTGCATGATGATCGACGCGCTGATGTAGGGCATGATGCCCAGCGCGAAGACCGACAGCTGCTCGAGTGCTCCACCGGAGAACACGTTGAACAGCGTGAAGGCGCTGCCCGAGAGCTGCTCGAACGTCTGGCGGATGACGTCGGGGTTGATCCCCGGCGTCGCGATCTTCGCCCCCACCCGGTACACGGCGAGCATGCCCAGGGTGAAGAGGATCCGGCGCTGAAGCTCCGGGATCCGCGCCATGTTCTGGACGCCACCGATCAAGTGATGATCTCCACCTTGCCGCCGGCGGCCTCGATCTTCGAGACGGCCGACGCGCTGGCCCGGTGGACCTTCACGGTCACACCCTTGGGCGCCTCGCCGTCGCCGAGCAGCTTGACCTTGCCGGCCCGGCCGCGGATCAGGCCGCAGGCGGCCAGGGTCTCGGGGTCGACCGTCGCGCCGGACTCGAAGCGGTCGAGGTCACGCACGTTCAGCGTCTCCACCGGCTTGCGGTGGATGTTGAAGAACCCGCGCTTGGGAATGCGCCGGGCCAGCGGCATCTGGCCGCCTTCGAAGTGCATCGGGGTGGCGCGGCCGGCCGAGCGATGACCCTGACCCTTTTCGCCACGCCCCGAGGTCTTGTTCCACCCGGAGCCCGGTCCGCGACCGACGCGCTTTCGCTTCTTCTGTGCGCCCGGACGGGGCGAAAGCCGGTCCAGCATGCCTACTCCTCCACCCGCACGAGGTGGGTCACCTTGTTGATCATCCCGCGCACCTCGGGCGTGTCCTGGCGCTCGACCGTGTGGTTCATGCGCCGGAGGCCGAGGCCTCGCAGGGTCTGCCGCTGGCTGCGCTCGTAGCCGATCGCACTGCGGACCTGCGTGATGCGGATCTTCTTGTCGCTCATGCGCGCGCGAGCTCCTGGCGCCGGGCCTCCGGGTCCTGGAGCGAGGCCAGCCCCTCCATGGTCGCGTTGACGACGTTGCGCGGGTTGTTGGTCCCGATCGTCTTGGTCAGGACGTCGCGGATGCCCGCCGACTCCATCACGGCACGCACGCCACCGCCGGCGATCACGCCGGTACCCGCCGAGGCGGGCTTGAGCAGCACGCGGCCGGAGCCGAAGCAGCCGAGGATCTCGTGCGGCAGGGTGCCCTCCACTAGAGGTACGCGCACCAGGCTCTTGCGCGCCTTCTCGACGCCCTTGCGGATCGCCTCGGGTACCTCGCCAGCCTTGCCGAGCCCCACGCCGACGACGCCGGCGCCGTCTCCCACCACCACGAGGGCGCTGAAGCTGAAGCGGCGTCCGCCCTTCACCACCTTCGCCACACGGTTGATGTGGATCACGCGATCGTTCAGCTCGTAGTCGTTTGCGTTCAGTCGTTCGCCGCGCATGCGCTTGTCCTTCAGAACTGGAGGCCGGCTTCGCGCGCCGCCTCGGCCAGGGCCTTGACCCGGCCGTGGAACAGGAAGCCGTTGCGATTGAAGACCACCGATTCGATCTGCTTCTCGCGGGCGAGCTCCGCGATCGCCGTGCCGACCTTCTTGGCCGCCTCGACGTTGCCGGTGGACCCGAGCCCCAGCGACTTGCTGCGCGTGGACACCGCACCGATCGTGCGGCCGCTGCCGGCCTCCACGAGCTGCGCATAGATGTGCCGAGCGCTGCGATATACCGTGAGCCTCGGGCGCTCCGAACGCGCCAGGCGCCGGGACACCCGGGTCTTTCGGGCAAGCTGCTTGCCTCGCTTCCGATCGCGGACCTTCCGCTCCATGTTCTTCTTCCTCAGGCAGCGCCGGCCTTGCCGACCTTGCGCCGCACCTGCTCGTCCACGTACCGGACGCCCTTGCCCTTGTAGGGCTCGGGCGGCCGAACCTTTCGGATTTCTGCCGCGAACTGGCCTACTGCCTGCTTGTTCGCACCTTCGACCTTGATCCGGTTGTCGGCCACCGAGACCTTCAGGCCCTCGGGAATCGGCATCTCCACCGGATGCGAGAAACCGAGCGCCAGCTTGAGGGCCTTGCCCGCGACGTCGGCGCGGTAGCCCACGCCCTGGATCTCGAGTTCTCGGGCGAACCCTTCGGTCACGCCCGTCACCATGTTGGCCAGCAGTGCGCGGGCCAACCCGTGCAGCGCCCGGGTGTCCTTCTTCTCGTCGGGTCGAACGAGGCTCACCTCGCCATCGCCGACCTCGACGCCGATCGTGGTGGGCAGCGACTCGGACAGGGTGCCCTTGGGGCCCTTGACCTCGACGCGGCCATCCTTCTGACTCACGGTGACCCCACTGGGGACGGTCACCGGACGCTTCCCGATGCGCGACATCTACCAGACCTCGCAGACCACTTCGCCGCCCACCGAGCGGGAGCGGGCGTCGTCGTCGGAGATGACACCCTGGTTCGTGGACAGCACGGCGAGGCCGAGTCCGTTGCGAACCAGGGGCACGCTATTGGCGTCCACGTACACGCGGCAGCTGGGGCGGCTCACGCGGCGCAGGCCGTCGATGATGAAGCGGCCGTCGTCGCCGTAGCGAAGCACCAGGCGCAGCACGTTTCGGCCCTCGGCCTCTTCGAGGATCACGTCGTCGAGGTAGCCGTTGTCGCGCAGCACGCCGGCGACGGCCTGCTTCAGCCGGGAGGCCGGACAGGTGGTCTCGGGGTGCTTGGCAATCCCGGCGTTGCGGATCCGGGTCAACATGTCGGCGACCGGGTCGGTCATCATGGCAGGGGCCCTCTAGCGCCGGAACGGCATGCCCAGGTGGGCGAGCAGAGCTCGCGCCTCGGCATCCGTCCGGGCGGTCGTGCAGACCGTCACGTTCATTCCAGTGATCTTCTCGACCTTGTCGTAGTCGACCTCGGGGAAGATGATCTGCTCGCGGATCCCGAGGGTGTAGTTGCCGCGACCATCGAAGGCGCGGGTGGAGGCGCCTCGGAAGTCGCGAACGCGCGGGAGCGCCACGCTCGTGAGCCGGTCGAAGAACTCCCACATCCGCTCGCCGCGCAGGGTCACCATGGCCCCGATGGGCTGGCCCTGCCGCAGCTTGAAGTTCGCGACCGACTTGCGGGCACGGCGGATGATCGCCTTCTGCCCGGTGATGGCCGCCAATTCGTCGGCGGTCCTCTCGAGCAGCTTGGCGTTCTGGGTGGCTTCGCCGAGGCCCACGTTCACCACGATCTTCGACAGGGTCGGGATCTGGTGCACGTTGCCGTACGAGAACTCGTCCTTGAGCTTCGCCTGCACGTCTTCGCGATAGCGAGCGAGAAGCCGCGGGGACGCCACGGCTGCTTCGGTGGACATCACAGCACCTCCGGTGCCAGCGAGATGATGCGCATGAACTGTCGGCCCCGGAGTTCGCGGGCCACGGGCCCGAAGATGCGGGTGCCGACGGGCTCGCGGGTCTGCTCGATGAGCACCGCCGCGTTGTCGTCGAACTTGATGAAGGAGCCGTCGGGACGGGCGATCCCCTTGCGCGTGCGCACCACGACCGCGCGGCGCACCTCGCCCTTCTTGACCCGCGAGTTGGGCATGGCCTCTTTGACGGAGACCACGATCACGTCACCGATCGACGCGTACTTGCGGCGGGTGCCGCCGAGCACGCGGATACACGCCACCTTGCGGGCGCCCGAGTTGTCGGCCACTTCCAGCGTCGATTCCGGCTGGATCATTGGATGACTCCGCTAGACCTGGGTGCCCTTGACGAGCGTGCTCTGGACCTTCCAGCGCTTTCGTTTGGACAGCGGGCGGTGCTCGATGATCTGAACGCGATCACCGATGCCGCACTCGTTGCCCTCGTCGTGTGCCATGAAGCGCGAGTAGCGCCTCACGTATTTCTGGTATCGAGCGTCCTTCACCAGGCGCTCCACGCGAACGACGACGGTCTTGTCCATCTTGTCGCTCACGACGACGCCCTCGATCGTGCGTCGGCTGCCGCGTTCACTCACGTTCGGTCTCCCGCTTCTCGCGCAGCACCGTCTCCACCCGGGCGATGTCGCGCCGGAGGGTGCCGATCCTGGCGGTGTCCTCCAGCTGACCGGTGGCGTGCTTCACCTTCGCGTTGAAGAGCTCACCCCGCAGATCCGAGGACTTCGCCTGCAGTTCCTCGCCCGAAAGCTCTCGCAGCTCCTGGGCCTTCATGACAGCTCCTCCCGTCGGGAGGCTCGCCGGTCCATCACAGCTCCTCCCGATGGAGGAAGCGCGTGGGGATCGGCAGCTTGTGCGCGGCGAGGCGGAACGCCTCCTTCGCGATCGCGGGGTCGACCCCTTCCATCTCGTAGAGGACCCGACCGGGACGGACCACGGCCACCCACTCCTCGGGGTTGCCCTTGCCCTTGCCCATGCGGGTCTCGGCGGGCTTCTTGGTCACCGGCTTGTCGGGAAAGACGCGGATCCAGATCTTGCCACCGCGCTTCACGTGGCGCGTCATGGCGATCCGGGCGGCCTCGATCTGGCGCGCCGTGAGGCGGCCGCGATCGGTGGCCTGAAGACCGTACTCGCCGAACGAAACCTCGTTGCCGCGGTAGGCCTTCCCCTTCATCCGGCCCTTGAACATCTTCCGGTGCTTGACCTTCTTCGGTTGCAGCATCGGCTACCTCGCCACGTCTTCGGGCGTGCGCGCGGCCAACGAACCGCCGCGCAGTTCGCTGGGCGCCACCTCACCCTTGAAGATCCAACACTTCACGCCGACGATTCCGTAGGTGGTGCGCGCTTCGGCCTGGCCGAAGTCGATGTCGGCACGCAGCGTGTGCAACGGCACGCGGCCCTCTGCATAGCGCTCGCGCCGGCCCATTTCGGCGCCACCCAGGCGGCCTCCGCACTCGATGCGGATGCCGCCGGCGCCGAACTTCATCGTCGAGGTCATGGCCTTCTTCATGGCCCGGCGGAACGCCACGCGGCGCTCGAGCTGGGTCGCGATGTTCTCGGCCACCAGCTGGGCGTCGAGTTCGGCCTTCCGGATCTCCTTGATGTTGATGAAGATCTCGTGGCTGGTGAACCGCCCGAGTTCCTGACGCAGCACCTCGACCTCGGCACCGCGCTTGCCGATCAGGATGCCGGGCCGCGCGGTGTGGATGTTGATCACGCACTTCTCGCCCGTGCGATCGATCACCACCTTCGAGATGCCCGCGTGGTAGAGCTTCTTCTTGATGAACTTCCGGATCTTGAAGTCCTCGAGGACCTGGTCGCCGTAGCGCCTCTCCTCGAACCAGTTGGACTTCCACCCATAGAGGGTCCCGAGCCGGAATCCGTAGGGATGGACCTTCTGACCCATCTAGCGCTCCTCCAGGACGACGGTGATGTGGCTGGTCCGCTTCTGGACCCAGAACGCCCGTCCCTGAGCCCGCGGCTTGATGCGCCACATGCTCGGGCCTTCGTCCACCATGATCTTGCCCACGAAGAGGCTGTCGACGTCGATGCCAGCCTTGTCGCGGTTGTTCTTGTCTTCGGCGTTGGCCACCGCGCTGCGCACGAGCTTGGCGATCGGGCCGGCGATGCGCTTGGGCGAGAGGTCGAGGAGCACGAGGGCGTCCTCCACCTGACGACCGCGCACGGTGTCGGCCACGAGCCGCGCCTTGCGGGCGCTCACGCGGTAGTTCTTGAGACGGGCCTGCACCTGCATCAGCGCTTGACCTTCCTGTCCGTGGCATGGCCCGTGAACTTGCGGGTCGGAGCGAACTCGCCCAGGCGGTGACCGACCATGTTCTCGCTCACGTACACGGGCATGAAGAGCTTGCCGTTGTGCACGTGGAAGGTGAGACCCAGCATCTCGGGCGTGATCATCGAGCGGCGCGACCAGGTCTTGATGACCTGCTTGCTACCCGACGCCACGGCGCCCTCGACCTTCTTCTGGAGGCTCGGGTCGACGAACGGACCCTTCTTCAGTGATCGTGCCATGACTACCTCTTGCCCCGGCGCTTCACGATGTACTTGTCGGAGCGGTGGTTCCGGCGGGTCTTGTGGCCCTTCGTGGGCTTGCCCCAGGGTGTACAGGGGTGCCGGCCGCCCGAGGAGCGGCCCTCGCCGCCGCCCATGGGATGGTCCACGGGGTTCATGGCGACGCCGCGCACGTTGGGGCGCTTGCCCTTCCAGCGCGAACGACCTGCCTTGCCTACGCGCTGATTCTCGTGCTCGAGGTTGCCGACCTGACCCACCGTCGCCATGCAGCGGATGTGGATCATGCGGTTCTCGCCACTCGGCATGCGCAGCGTGGCGTAGTTGCCCTCGCGCGCCATCAGCTGTGCGCCGCCTCCGGCCGCGCGCACCAGCTGCGCGCCCTTGCCGGGCTTCATCTCGATGGCGTGCACCACCGTGCCCAGGGGGATCTGGGAGAGCGGCAGGGTGTTGCCCGGCCGGATTTCGGAACCTTCTCCCGACTGCACGGTGTCGCCCACGCGCAGGCCGGCGGGCGCCAGGATGTAGCGCTTCTCGCCGTCCTTGTAGTGGAGCAGCGCGATGCGCGCCGAGCGGTTGGGGTCGTATTCGACCGACGCGACCCGCGCGGGGATGCCGACCTTGTCGCGGCGGAAGTCGATCTTGCGGTAGCGCCGCTTGTGGCCGCCGCCCCGGTGCCAGGACGTGACCCGGCCGTAGCTGTTGCGACCGCCGGTCTTGGTGACGCGGCCGCCGAGCAGCGACTTCTCGGGCTTCGCATGGGTGACGTCCGCGAAGTCGGACACGCTCATCTTGCGCCGACCCGGGGACGTGGGCTTGTAGACTCGCACGGGCACTGGTTCAGACTCCCTCGAAGAACTCGATGGCGTGACCCTCGGCCAGGGTCACGATCGCCTTCTTCCACTCCGGCTTGCGGCCCTGAAATCGGCCGACCCGCCGGGTCTTGCGGTGCATGCGCATGGTGCGCACGTCCACCACCGACACCTCGAACAGCTGCTCGACGGCGTCCTTGATGACGTGCTTGCTGGCGCGCGGGTCCACGGCCAGCGTGACCACGTTCGACATCTCGCGGGCGATGGTGCTCTTCTCCGTCACCACCGGGCGCTTGATCACTTCGTGCAGGTTCACGATGCGGCCTCCTCGGCTGCAGGCTTGCCGGCCTCGCCGAGCCGCCGCGCGGTGGCCTCGACCGCCGCAGGCGTGAGCACCAGCTTCTTGTGGCGCAGCACGTCGTAGACGTTGAGGCCGTCGGCGCGGATCACATCCACGCCCGGCAGGTTGCGGGCCGAGATCTCGAGGCGCGCGTCCGGTTCGTCCACCACGATCAGGGCGGATCCGTCGGCGCCGATCTCGCCGAGCCAGGCCGCCACGAGGCGCGTCTTGAACTCGGACAGCTCCGGCGTCTCGGCCACGATCAGGTCGCCCTCCGCCTGGCGCAGCGACACCGCCGAGCGCAGCGCCGCCTTCCGGACCTTCTTGGGCAGCTGGTGGTGGTAGCCACGCGGCACCGGCCCGAAGACCACGCCGCCACCCTGATACTGGGGCGCGCGGATCGTGCCCTGCCGAGCGCGACCAGTGCCCTTCTGGCGATAGGGCTTGGCCCCGCCGCCCGACACGGCCGCACGGTTCTTCGTCGAGTGCGTGCCGGCGCGTCGCTCGGCGAGCTGCCGGCGAACCTCGGCGTGGAACAGGTGCGGCTTCACCTGCGCCTCGAACACCGCGGGGTCGAGGGCGATGCTTCCGCCCTTTCCACCGCCTGCTTTGATCACGTCCACGTTCGCCATGGGTCTTCCGTTCGGCCTGCGTCCGGCCGCTAGAGCTTGATCTCGACGTCCACGCCCGCGGCCAGCTCGAGCTTCATGAGCGCGTCCACCGTCTGGGGCGTGGGGTCGAGAATGTCGATGAGCCGCTTGTGCGTTCGCATCTCGAACTGCTCACGCGACTTCTTGTCGATGTGCGGGCCGCGGAGGACCGTGTACTTGTTGATGGTCGTCGGCAGGGGGATCGGCCCTGCCACACGCGCACCGGTCCGCATTGCCGTATCGACGATCTCTCCTGCACTCTGGTCCAGGAGCTTGAAGTCGTAGGCCTTCATCCGGATCCGGATCTTCTGCGTTCCAACCTCGGCCATGGCGTCCTCTGCGGAGCGGCCGGCGCGATGCCCGGCTCGCCCGCTCTGGCGGGAAGGGTCCCGCCCGTTACTCGATGATCTCGATGACGACGCCGGAGCCGACGGTGCGTCCGCCCTCGCGAATGGCGAAGCGCTGCTCCGTATCCATCGCGATCGGCGTGATCAGCTCCACCGTCATCTCCACGTTGTCCCCGGGCATCACCATCTCCGTCCCATCCGGGAGGTTGGCCACGCCCGTCACG
>JANQOX010000025.1 GCA_028285625.1 Myxococcota bacterium | reverse complement strand
GCTGGTGGTGGCGCCGCCGATCAGCAGCGGCAGGTCGAGCTCCCGGCGCTTCATCTCCCGGGCCACGTGGACCATCTCGTCGAGGGACGGCGTGATCAGGCCCGAGAGCCCCACCAGGTGGCAGCCCTCTTCGACCGCGGTGTCGAGGATCTTCTCGGCCGGCACCATCACGCCGAGGTCGATCACCTCGTACGAATTGCAGCGCAGCACCACGCCCACGATGTTCTTGCCGATGTCGTGGACGTCGCCCTTGACCGTCGCCATCACGATCTTGCCCTTGGCGGCGGCCTCACCCTGTTCGTCCTCCATGAACGGTTCGAGGTGCGCCACGGCCTTCTTCATGGCGCGTGCGCTCTTCACCACCTGGGGCAGGAACATCTTGCCCGCCCCGAACAGGTCGCCCACGACCGACATGCCGTCCATCAGCGGGCCCTCGATCACGTCGAGCGGGCGCGCCATCTCCTTGCGTGCCTCCTCGGTGTCGTCGACGATGAAGTCCACGATGCCGTGCACGAGCGCGTGGCTCAATCGATCCGCCACCGGCGCCTCACGCCACGACAGGTCGACCTCGCGCTTCTTGCCCTCGCCGCGAACGGTCTCGGCGAAGTCGACCATGCGCTCGGTCGCGTCGGGGCGGCGGTCGAAGAGGATGTCCTCCACGTGCTCGAGCAGTTCGGGCGGGATGTTCTCGTAGACCTCGAGCTGGCCGGCGTTCACGATGCCCATGTCCAGACCGGCCTGGATCGCGTGGTAGAGGAATGCGGCGTGGATGGCCTCGCGCACCACGTCGTTGCCGCGGAACGAGAACGAGAGGTTGGAGACGCCGCCGCTCACGTGCACGCCCGGGCAGCGCTCCCGGATCTGGCGCGTGGCCTCGATGAAGTAGATCGCGTACCGCGCGTGCTCCTCGATCCCCGTGGCAATGGCGAGGATGTTCGGGTCGAAGATGATGTCCTCGGGCGGGAAGTCGGCCTGCTCGGTGAGCAGCCGATAGGCTCGCTCGCAGATCTCGACCTTGCGCTCGGTGGTGTCCGCCTGGCCCTCTTCGTCGAAGGCCATCACGACCACCGCGGCCCCGTAGCGCCGGATCAGGCGGGCCTTCTCGAGAAAGTCGTCCTCTCCCTCCTTGAGCGAGATGGAGTTCACGACGCCCTTGCCCTGGATGCAGCGCAGGCCGGCCTCGATCACGCTCCACTTGGAGCTGTCGACGACGATCGGGATGCGCGCGATCTCGGGCTCCGACGCGATCAGGTTGAGGAACGTCGTCATGCACTGCTCGGAGTCGAGCAGTCCCTCGTCCATGTTGACGTCGAGCAGGTTGGCCCCGCCGCGCACCTGATCGAGGGCGACCTGCAGGGCGCCGTCGAGGTCGTCCTTCTTCACGAGACGCCGGAACCGCGCCGAGCCGGTCACGTTGGTCCGCTCGCCGATCATCTGGAAGTTGACCTCGGGCCGAAGCTCGAGCGGTTCGAGGCCCGAGAGCTTGGTGCGCAGGGGCGTGAGGTTCGGGATCGCCCGGGGCGGCAGTCCCGCCACCGATTCGGCGATGGCGCGGATGTGGTCGGGGGTCGTCCCGCAGCAGCCCCCGGCGAGGTTCACGAGCCCGCTCTCGGCGAACTCGCCTACCAGTTCGCCCGTGCGCGCGGGCGCCTCGTCGTACTCGCCGAAGGCGTTGGGCAGGCCCGCGTTGGGGTAGGCCGAGACGTAGGTGTCGGCGATCTCGGAAAGCTCGGCCACGTGCGGACGCATGGCCTCGGCACCGAGCGAGCAGTTGAGGCCCACCAGCAGGGGCTTCGCGTGGCGGATCGAGTGCCAGAAGGCCTCGACCGTCTGCCCGGACAGCGTGCGGCCACTGGCATCGGTGATCGCCACCGAGACGATCAGCGGGACGCGCTCGCCTCGTTCGGCGAAGACGCGCTCGATGGCGACCAGAGCGGCCTTGGCGTTCAGCGTGTCGAAGATCGTCTCGACCACCAGCAGGTCGACGCCCCCCTCGAGCAGGCCGGTGGCCTGCTGGGCGTAGGCCGCCTCCAGGGCTTCCCAGCTGAGGGCGCGAAAGGCCGGGTCGTTCACGTCCGGCGAGAGCGAGAGGGTCTTGGGCGTGGGCCCCATGGCCCCGGCGACGAAGCGCGGCCGGCTCGGGTCACGCTCCTGAAAGCGATCCACGGCTCGGCGCGCGATGCGTGCCGCCTCCACGTTGATCTCGAAGGCGAAGGCCTCGGTCCCGTAGTCGGCCTGGGAGACCGCGTTGCCGTTGAACGTGGTCGTGCCCAGGATGTCCGCCCCGGCCTCGAGGAACTGCTCGTGGATCTCCTGAAGCAGCACGGGCTGGGTCAGGGCCAGCAGGTCGTTGTTGCCTCGCAGCTCCGAGGGGTGGTCGGCCAGGCGGTCGCCGCGAAAGGCGTCCTCGCCCAGGCCGTGCTTCTGAATCATGGTGCCCATCGCGCCATCCTTCACGAGGATGCGCTCGGCGAGCAGGGCGCGGAGTCGGTCTTCGGTGTTCACGTTCGTTCCTCGGGGGCGAAGGCCTGGGCGTTCAAGCGTTGGGTTCGGGCACGCGCGCGCTGGCGACGAGCGTCTCGGGCAGGTCGGCGTTGCGCGCGGCCGGCGGCTGGACCTCGATGCGGACGTCGACGAGGCCGCTGGCTTCGAGCTGTCCGCGGATCTCGTCGGGAGGGAAGCCGAGCCAGAGGACGCCGAGCTCGTCGCGCATCCAGGTGCGGTCGTGGGCGACGAAGTCGACGATCACGACCGCACCGCCCGGAGCCACCACGCGCGCCATCTCTCGAATGGCGTCGGCCGGCGAGGCCAGGTACTGGAGCACCATGTGGGCGAATGCGCCGCCGACCTCGCCATCGACGAGGGGAAGCGCAGCGGCGTCCCCCTGGCGCAGCTCGATGCGGTCCGGGTCGGCGCCGTCGGCTTCGAGGTTCGCGCGCGCGGCGTCGAGCATGCGCCGCGAGTGATCGACGGCCACCACCGTGAGCCCGGCATGCAGCAGGTCGCGGGCGAGGGCTCCGGTTCCGGTGCCCACGTCCACCACTCGGAGGTGCGGCGGCACCAGGCGCGTGATGGCCCGTGCCCGGAGCATGTCGTCGCCGAATACCTTGCGCAGGCCGTCCCACTCGGGGCCGACTTCGTCGAAGAAGGTGCGGCTCTTCACCGCACGGGCCGCGATCACGGCCTCGAGGGCCACGGCGTCCGCGCGTGCCTCCGCATCGTCCTCGAGCGCCCGGGTTGCCAGCCGCCAGGCGTCGCCCCAGGGGCCGTCGGTCGGCGGCACGAAGCGGTAGTGGACGAACGTGCCCTCGCGCCGGTCTCGCAGCAGGCCCGCCTCACGCAGGATGCCGAGATGGCGCGAGACGCGGGACTGGGTCATGGACAGCACGTCCATGAGCTCGTTCACGGCCAACTCCTCGCGCTCGAGCAGGCGCAGGATCCGCACCCGGGTCGAGTCCGCGAGCGTCTTGAAGACCTTCTGGAGCTGGTCCGAGCTCATCCGTCATCGTCTCCACTGATATATCCGTATATCAGGATGAACGAATGATCGGAGAACCGGGCCTCCCGCGCAAGCCTTGTCCCGCGGGGGATTCCGCCCGGGGGCGGTGGGAGGCGCCGCCGCTACTGCCTGCGAACGCGCGGAGAGGCCGGCGTACCCTCGATCCGGAAGCGGCCCCCGTCGGGCCCCACCTGGAGGTCGAGGTTCGCGAGCAGCGGCGCGAAGGTCGGATCGACCTTGCGCACGTCCAGGTCCAGGGCGAGCGCCGAGCGCCCCAGATCCCGCCCCGGGCCCAGGGTGCCTGCCAGCCCGATCGAAACGAGCGGCCCGAGCAACTCGGCATCGGCCAGGGTCGCGCTGCCGTCGTCGGCGATGTCGAGATCGCCGCGAAGGCGATCGAAGGGGATCGCGACGGGGGTGTCGGGGATCGCCAGGGCGCCCTCGACGACGTCGAGCGAGACCCGGCCCGAGATCCCACGCGGTCCGCCCATGCCGACCTCGAGATCGGCCGCGACGCGCCCGGTCACCGGCGGGAACTGGCCGCCAAACCAGCGGGCGGGCAGGGCCGCGGGCTCGAGGTCGGCCACCTGCCCCGCGAAGGCCGGCGCCTCGCCCGGCCACACGGTGCCGCGCACCTGGCCGGCGGGCGACTCCGCGTCGAGGGCGATCGCCGGCTCGCCGCGAAACCACGAGAACGCCCACGCGGGGCGTACGGCGAGCCGCGTGAGCGCGAGCTTGCTGCCGTCGGGCCAGGCCACCGAAGCGTCGTGCAAGACGAGCCAGGGCCCCGTGATCCCGAGCCCGGGCCCGAGGGAGGCGATGCGCACGTCGGCGCCCACGGCCTCGCCCAGCCGGCTGGCCACGGTGCCGGCCAGGCGATCCCAGGGGAACTGCCAGACCGCGAACACCAGGCAGAGCACCACGCAGCCGAGCGGTACCCCGAGCCGGCGCAACCAGCGTCGCTCGCGGGGCGATGCGGGGGCGCTCACGAGACCGGCTCGAAGGACGAGACCGTGAAGGTCACGTCGAGCAGATCGGGCTTGTCCGGCCGGGTGCGGATGCGCAGGCTCTTGATCGACAGCACCTGCTCGGCGGCCTCGATGCGGTGGAGGTAGTTCACCACCTGCGCGAGCGTCACGCTTCGCAGCGCCACCTGGACCTTGGTCTCGCGGTACTCCTCGCTCGCCGGCGAGGTGCGCGGTTCCATCGAATCGACCTTCAGGGCCGACTGTTTCGCGAGATCCTCGAGCGTGGTGAAGATCTCGCCCTTGGGGCCGCGCTGGATGCGGCGTTCGACGACCGAGAGCCGCCCGTGGACGTCGTCGTAGCGCTCGCGCAGCACGCGGACCTCGGCGAGCGAGGCTTCCGCTCGCTCGAGCCTCCCGGCGTTGGCCGCGATGCCGCCGATCACCGGGCGCAGGACGCCGTAGAAGAGCCCGGCAGCCACGAAGATCACGACGGCGGCGCCCACCAGCCGCTGCTCGCTGGGCGAGAGCCCCTGGACGGCCGCCCGGAGTCGTGCGAGCAGGCCGCTCACGAGGCGTCTCCTTCGGGCTCGAGGGCGATCCGGACGCTGAAGTTCTGGCCTCCGCGCCGCGCGTCGCGGGTGATGTCGCCCACGACGATCTCGGAGAACGGCGCAAAGCGCGCGAGCTCTGCACGCAACCGGTCCACGCTACCGAAGCTCGGCGAGTGGCCCTTCAGCTGGACCATGCGCCGGTCGATCGTGAGCTCCTCGAACACCACGTCGAGGTCGGCGGGAACGCGGCTCGAGATCTCGGTGAGGATGTCGAGCGCCGAGAGGTTGCCCCGGTACACGCCCAGGGTGTCCGCGCGCCGCTGCGCGGACCGAACCGCCTGATCCATGCCGCGCTGGACGTCGCGCGGCGGCGGGCGATTCGGAAAGGCGCCCTGGTAGAGGGCCAGCGCCTGCCGCTCGACGGCTTCTGCGCGGCGTCCCTGGATTGCGGCTTCGACGGCGAGAACGCCGAGGCCCAGCACCAGCGCCAGCACCGCGAGGACCGCCGTGCTGCGGAAGTGGCGGGCGACCTTGCCGAGTTCCACGCGGGGCGCGAGGTCGCCCTGCCGCAGGTTCATGCGCGTGTGAGGTCGCAGTGCGCCGCGTGCGGCCAGCGCCAGGGCTGGCGCGTACCAGGACGGGTCGCCAGCCGCGGCGGAGGCCTGGGCGAGGGCCGCGGGCCCCTTGTCCGGCTCGGCCGAAGGAGGCGGCGCTTCGAGTCGCGTCGTTTCGAGTCCGGTCTGCTCGTTCAGGAAGGCATCGAGCCGATGGAGCCGTGACGAGCCGCCGACCAGCACGGCGCGCAGGGGCTCGTCCCCGGGCTCATCGGCCAGCAGGCCTTCCATGCCTCCGAGCGTGCGCAGCACCTCGCGTGCAAGCCGATCGGCGACCTGCCCGGCCGCCGGCGACGCCGCTCGCCCGGGGCCGCCGAAGATGCCGTCCGCGTGCTTGGCCTCTTCTGCCTCCGGCACGGACAGACCGAGGTCGCGCGCCACCGCTTCGGTCAGCGCTGCGCCACCCAGCGCGAGCGTGCGGGCTCCGAGCGCCCGGCCGTCCTGGCACAGACACAGCGTGGTCTTGCGATGTCCGACGTCGATCAGCAGGCGAGGACCCGGCAGCGGGTGCACCTCGGCGAGATTGCCCAGGACGAGCCCCTCGGCCTCGACGATGCGCGGGTCGATCCCGGCCCGCCCGAGCGCATCGAGCGTTTCGGTCACGAGGTCGCGTCGTGCCAGCGTGACGGCCACGCGGGTCTGCGCCGCGTCTTCGCGTGCCACCTGCCAGTCGTAGACGAACCCGTCGAGATCGAATGGGACCTGCTCGGCGAGTTCGAACGGCACGGCGGGAGCGAGCCTGCGGCGATCGCGGAACGGGAAGGTCAGCAGGCGGGTCGACGACTGGTCGCCCGGAAGCGAGATCACCACGGTTTCCGCCCGCAGGTCGTTCGTGTCGAGCCAGTCGGCGAGTGCCGGCGCCAGGGCCTCGTCGGCGAGGTCGGTGCCCGGGTTCGGCCGCCGCAGCTCGGCCAGCCGCAGTACTTCGGCGCCGCGCAGGGCCTGCTGGAACAGCGCACCCTTGATGGTGTGGCTGCCGAGGTCGAGTCCGAGTACGCGCCGCGCCATGGTGGGCTCACCGTACCCGCCACTGCAGCAGGCGCGGCTCGGCCGGGTCGCTCCGGTCGAGCACGGCCTGGACGGTGCGCTGCACGTCGGCGACGCGCGCCTCGGCAGTCACGTGGAACACCTCGTTCTGGAACGTGGGCGGGGGATAGACGTCGCCCGGAAGGACCTCCCCGAGCGGCGTGCAATCGGGGTGCGCCACGCCATCGGCGCACAGAATGCCCCCTGCGGCCCGGATGTCGAGCAGCGCGCGCACCGAATCGGCATCGGCGAGCCGACGGTCACCCGGCGGGCCGTGGTAGAGCGCCGCCAGCACGTAGGACGGGGCCGTGTTGGGGTTGATGCCGTCGCCTCCGGCCAGGGGGTGCACGCCGACGTAGGGCCGCAGGGCATCGACGAGTTCGCGATCGAATCCCTCGATCAGGGCCAGCTCGTCCACCGACAGCAGGGGGCGGTTGGCGGCCCGGTACGGCGGGATCTGGTCCTGGTAGTAGGCGTCCTCGGGCCCGCCGATGAGGCGGGTGCCGTCCTCGTCGACCCAGTCGATCAGGTTGCGTGCGAGTTCGAGCGGGTCGTAGGCCGATCCGCGTGCGTCGTAGGCCACGCCTCGCGCGCCGAGGCCGCCGGCGTCACGGGCGTCCTCGCCCTGGGGCCCGACCTCGAGCTCGAAGACCACCTTCTCGAGCAGCCGCTCCAGATACGGCTCCGTCTCCGGATCGCGCGCGGCGCCGTCTGCGAAGAGCGCATTCAGGTTGAGCCGCGCGCCGGCGTCCTCGATGCGCAGATGCAGTTCGCCGGCCTCGGTCGTGATCGGTGTACGCCCGACCAGGGCCCAGACGTCGCTGTGCCGCTCGAAGCGCGCCGCGGCCTCGTCGTCGTCCTGGCTTTCGCGCAGGCGGTCCTCGAGCACCAGGCCCATGGCCAGCGGGACCGCGCCGCGTGCCAGGGCCTCGGCCTGCGCGCCACGGTCGCGATTGCGCGCCACCAGCCCGTCGACGCTCGCCCTGCGTACGAAGGTGGCGATGGCGCTCACCAGCAGCAGCACGAAGAAGAGCACCGAGACCATCACGAGGCCCTGGTCGCGCCGGCGGCGAGGCGAGCGGCGGAGTCGGGGGTTCATTCGCACCCCTGGACCGCCACGGGCAAGGCGTCGGCGTGGGTCGAGAAGCACTGGTCGCGAATCGAGTCCACGACCGCCTCGATCTCGGGGTTGGTCTGGACGAGCAGCGCGAACACGTCGGGGTTGCGCTCGATGCAGGCGGCCACCGTGACGCAGTCTTCGTCCTCGGCGTTCTCGTCCTCGTCGTCCTGGTCGGTCCGGGCTGCGGCCTCCGAGAGGCGCTCGATCTCGGACTCGAGATCGAACGGGCGGACGGGCAGGATCACCTGTCGGACGTAGGGTTCGGGGTTCTCGTCCGGCGCGTCCGGCAGGAGCGCCACGGTGATCTCGGCGGCGATCGGCAGCTCCGAGGAGCGCTCGAGTACCGAAGAGTCCCACTGATAGACCCAGTTTCCCTGCTCGTCGAGAAGCCTCACGCCGAAGTCGGCGAGGTTGCGCCCCACCACCTGGACGCCGTCGTCGTCCGAGCGCGGGATCTCGCGGTCGAGTTGCTCGGGCAGGCGCGGCATGGCGCTCCGCAGCAGGTCGAAGCCGTCGCCCTCGGTCGGCGCCAGGGCGTAGGTGACCGTGGCCAGGTCCGACTCGTGCAGGGCGCTGGCACGCGGCTCGTGGCCGTAGGTCATGAACTTGAGCCGGTCCGCCCCGGTATCGCTGTTGCGGCTCTCGGCGAAGAAGAGCCACGGGTGGTTCAGAGGGTCGGCGCCGGCCGGCTTGATGAGCAGCACGGCCCCCTGGAGGTCGCGGGCCACGCGGTCGACGAGCAGCGTCGCCCGTCGCGCCTCACGGGTGGCCTCGGTCTGCGAGACCGTGGCCCGTGAGAGCTGCAGGTAGAAGCGTGCTGCGGCGGTGAGCACGAGCGAGGTCATGACCACGACCGCGAGCATCTCGATCAGGGTGAAGCCGGCGGTCCGGCGCGGCCGCCTCACGCGTCGGGCTCCTCGGGCGGGTCGTCGCGCCCTTCGCCGTTCGCGTCGGGATCGAAGCCCGTAGCCGGCGCCAGGTCGGCCAGGAGCGGCGCGGCGGCCTCTGCCGAGTACGCGTACGCCGTGCGCACCACCTCGCGCGCGCCGCGTGGTTCGATCCAGCCGACCCGCACGACGACCTGCACCAGCGGGGTCGTGTCGCCGGCGGCGGCGTCGAAGAGGCTCGTCGAGCCGGGTCCGCGAGAGCGCCGGGTCCGCAGGTCGTTGCCTTCCGCACTCTCGCTCGCGGCGAGTTCGATGCCGAGGCTCGCCGCCTCCACCGGCGTGATGGCGACGGCCACCCGAAAGAGGCCTTCCTCGCGCTCGCGGCTTCCCGGAGCAGGCGGTGTTCCGGTGAGCCCTTCCGCCTCGATCGCGATGATCTCGCGGTCGGCGAGCAGGGAGGCTTCGAGTCGCCGCCGCGCTTCGCCCTCGAGAAAGATCCCGCCGGTGGCGGCGCGAAAGATCACCACGTAGAGCAGGGCGAATACCGCCAGCGCGGCCATCACCTCGAGCAGGGTGAAGGCTCGCCCTGCGCGAGCGGGCAGGGAGGCGCGCGGCACTTCAGTCGGCCTGCGCACGTTCGACCCGGATCAGGTCCGAGAACGGTTCCACGGCGACTTCGAAGGCGCTGCCGGACTCGTCCACCAACTGGATCACCACCGGCTCGGCGCTGCCGTCGCGTTCGAAGCGCAGCGACACCTCTCCCTGGCGAAGCTCGGTTCCGTCGCTCACGACGTGCGCGAGCCGGACCTCCTCGGGCAGAAGCGAGGCACGGCTGCCGGGCAGGATCCGGAAGTCGGCTTCGAGGCCCCGGGGCGGGGAGAGGTAGAGCGGGTCATCCGGCTCGGGCAGGAAGACCTCGGGCGGCGCCGGAGGGTCGACCCCGGGCGGCGGGGTCGGGCTGCGCCAGGACTCGAGCTGCCAGCGCGAGGCGTCGAGATCGAACACGATGCGGTGGGGCACTCCGGTGGCCAGGGCCCGGCTGCGGAGCAGTTCCAGGTCGGCCGCCAGCCGGCGGGCTTCTTCGCGCGTGGCCCGGTCGCGCGCGATCCGCAGGTTGGGCAGCGCGACCGCCGCGAGCAGCGCGAAGATCGCCACCGTGGCCATCACCTCGATGAGCGTGAAGCCCCCGCCCGTGCGCTGAGCGCGCCGAGCGCTGGTCGGCCGGAGTCGGTCCAGCGCGCTAGCCCTGCTGGGTCTCGACCCAGTTGCCGAGATCGCCGTTGGTGCCGTCGCCGCCGGGCTCGCCGTCCGCGCCCAGGGACCAGACGTCGAAGGCCTCGGGGTTCATCTGACCCGGCGCCTCGTACTGGAACGCGTTGCCCCACGAGTCGACCGGCACGACCTTGCGGCCGAGGTAGCCACCGGCCTGGTAGTGGCGCGGCTCGGGCGCAATCGAGGGTGCCTGCACCAGGGCGTCGAGCCCCTGCTCGGTCGTGGGGAAGCGCCCGTTGTCGGCGTAGTACTGCTGGAGCGCCTGCTCGAGCGCCGAGATCTGCACGCGGGTGCTGGTGACGCGACCGCGGTCCATCGAGCCGATGATGTTGTAGCCGACGATGCCGGCCAGCAGGCCCATGATCAGCACCACGGCCATGATCTCGATGAGCGTGAAGCCGCGTTGGCGACGGTGGGCCCTGGGTCGTCGGGGTCGGGGCATGGCGATCCTCCTCATTGGATGGCGCTCGTGAGCTCGAGCAGGGGGACGAGCGTCGAGAGCATGATGAGCAGGACGATGAAGACCATCAACAGGATCAACAGCGGCTCGAGCAGCGCCGTGACGCGGGTGACGGTGTTCTCGACCTGTTCGTCGTAGGTGTCGGAGACCTTGGCGAGCATGGCCTCCAGCTCGCCACTGCGCTCGCCCACGTCGATCATGTGGGTCACGAGCGGCGGAAACTGGCCGCTGGCGCGAAGCGGCGCCGAGATCGATGCCCCCTCGGTGATGGCGTCCTTGGCCTGATCCAGGGCGTCGGCGATCACCTGGTTGTTCGCGACGTGCTTGGAGATCTCGAGGGCGCGCACGATGGGGATGCCGCCCGACAGCATCGTCGAGAAGGTGCGCGTGAAGCGCGCGATCGCCAGCTGGCGCGTGAGCTTTCCGAAGATCGGTACGCGCAGCTTGAACCCGTCGAAGCGCCGCCGCCCGGCGTCGGTCCGCAGCAGTGCCCGGAAGCCGATGGCGATTGCGCCGAACCCGATGAGGATCAGCCACCACCAGGAACGCAGGGCGTTCGACAGCCCGATCATCATCACCGTGTACCAGGGCAGCGGCTGGTTCAGGCTCTCGAGCAGGCTCGTGATCTGCGGGATCACGACCGTCACGAGTACGGTCACCACGCCCATGGCCACGAAGAACATGACCGCGGGATAGACCAGGATCGAGATCACCCGGCTGCGCGTGCGGACCTGGCTCTCCAGGTAGTCCGCCAGACGCTCGCAGACGTGCTCCAGGGCGCCGCCGGCCTCGCCCGCCCGGATCAGGCCCACGTAGAGTTCGCTGAAGGTTCCGCTCGCGGCCATGGCGTCCGCGAGGGATGCGCCCTCGTTCACCCGGTCGCGCACGCGGCCGATGACGCCCTTGAGCCGCGAGTTCTCTACCTGTTCGGCCAGCGCCGACAACGCCTCGACCAGCGGGATGCCGGCCCCCACCAGGGTCGCGAGCTGACGCGTCGCGAGCGCCAGATCGGTGGCGCCGATGCGCCGCAGGCTCGGCATCGAGAAGCGCGGGCTGCCCTCGTTCGCCGCGTCCGAGGCCGCGCTCTCCGAGAGATCGGTGAGGAAGATCCCGTCGCGACGCAGGCGGCTTCGCGCGCTGCGATCGCTGTCGGCATCGACGAAGCCGCGCGCATTCTTGCCGCCGGCGTCGATCCCCTTGTAGGCGTAGACCGGCATCGCGACGCTAGACCTCGGCCACCACGCCTTCGTCTTCGGTGGCGCGGAGCACTTCTTCGATGGAGGTGACGCCCTCGATCACCTTGCGAGCGCCATCGCCCCGCAAGGGCTGCATGCCCTGCGCGACGGCCAGGCGCTTGATCCGCTTGGCGTCCACGTTCTGGGAGAGCAGCTCGCGGATGGGGTCGTCCACCACCATCAGCTCGAAGATGCCCACGCGGCCGCGGTAGCCCGAGTCGTGGCAGCGCCCGCAGCCGACGGCGCGATGGGCGCGCATGCCCGGCCGGGGCGCGACGCCGATCTCGGTCCAGGCCTCGGCGGTGGGCTCGTAGGCCTCGCGGCAGTTGTCGCAGAGCACGCGCACCAGCCGTTGGGCGAGTACCGCGACCAGGCTCGATCCCACCAGGTACGACTCGACCCCCATGTCGACCAGCCGCGTGAGCGCGCTCGGAGCGTCGTTGGTGTGGATGGTGGAGAACACCAGGTGGCCGGTCAGCGAGGCCTGGATGGCGATCTCGGCGGTTTCCACGTCGCGGATCTCGCCCACGAGGATCACGTTCGGATCCTGGCGCAGGACGGATCGCAGCGCGCCCGCGAAGGTGAGCCCGATCTTGGGGTTGACCTCGATCTGCCCCACGCCGGGCAGCTGGATCTCCACCGGATCGTCGATCGTGATCACGTTGCGGTCGGTGCGGTTGATGCGCGAGAGCGACCCGTAGAGCGTGGTGGTCTTGCCGCTACCGGTCGGCCCCGAGACCAGGATGATGCCGTGGGGCCGGGAGATGAGCTTCTCCCACACGTCGAGCTGGCTCTCGTTGTAGCCGAGGCGCTTGAGGTCGAGCATCTCGGTGGTCCGCGGCAACAGCCGCAAGACCAGCCGCTCGCCGTGGGCGACCGGGACCGTCGAGAGCCGCACGTCGTAGTCGCGACCCGCGATCTTGAGGGGGATGCGGCCATCCTGGGGCAGCCGTTTCTCGGCGATGTTCACGCCGCCGAGGATCTTGATGCGGGACGAAACGCTCGGGTACAGGCCGCGGGGCAGGGGGTTCACGGGCTCGTACAGGATGTCGTCCACGCGGAAGCGCACGCGGATGTGCCCCTCGAAGGGCTCCACGTGGATGTCGCTGGCCCGCTCCTTGACGGCCTGCTGGAGCAGCGAGTCCACCAGGCGGATGATCGGCGCGTCGTCCTCGGCATCGAGCAGGTCCTGGGGCTCGGCGCTGATCTCGTGAGCCAGCGACTCGAAGTCGGTGTTGGCGTCGAGGACGATGTCGTCGAGCGAGCTGCCGCCGCGGTCGTAGACCTGGTTGATGGCCGCGAGGATCTTGCGGCCGCTGGCGAGCACCGTTTCGATCTCGGCGCCATCGAACAGCAGCCGCAGGTCGTCGAGGGCCCCGGTGTCGTACGGATCGGACACCGCCACGCGGATGGCGCCCGTCTCGCGACGCTCGATCGGCAGCAGTCCGGCGCTCTTCGCAAAGCCGATGGGCATGCGCTCCACCAGCTCGGGGTCGACCGATTCGGGCGCGACCTGCGAGACCAGGGGCAGCCCCAGCTGGCGGGCTTCGACCTCGAGGACTTCTTCCTCGGTGAGGAAGCCCAACGAGACGACCTCGTCGGCGAGCTTGGCGCCGCTCTCGCGGCGCCGGGACTCGGCCTCGGCGAGCTGCTCGGGCGTGATCCGTGTGCTCGAGATCAGACCTTCGGCGAGGTCGCGCAACTCGATCGGTTCGGCGCTCACGGGTCCGGCGTCTCGAGGGTGAGAGAGGGCCGCAGGTCGAAGCCCTGCCGCAGGACCGACACGGCGGACTCGGCCTCGTCGAGGTCGGTGAACGGACCGATGCGGACCTCGTACAGCACGCCGCCGTCGCGGCCGCTCGAGGCCAGCGTTCCGTCGTATCCCGCATCGATGAGCTCGCCGAGGACGGCGGCCGCCTTCTCCTCGTCGGTGAAGGTGCCGGCCAGCACGCCGTAGCGCGGCTCGGGCTCCTCCGCAGAGGCCGCGATGGCCTCCTTCTCGGCGGTGATGCCCTGCTCGATCTCCAGCATCCGCTCGATCGGGTACTTCTTGGCGTGGCCGAGCATGCGCGTGCGCACGGGGTTGCGTCCCGCCGTCTCGTCGAACTCGATGCCGGCTGCTTCGGCCTTCTCGCGCGCCTCGTCCTGCTCCTCCTTCTCCTTCTTGCTCAGGTCGAGGGCCTCGGCGGAGCGCTCGCGGAACTCCTCGCGCTTGCGGATGGTCTGGTACTCGAGGTCGGCCGAGGTGCGCGCGATGTGCGGTGTGAGGAAGATCAACAGGTTCGTCTTGGTGAGCGATCGGCCGGTGCTCTTGAAGGCCCAGCCGAGCACCGGGATGTCGCCCAGCCACGGCGTCTTGGTCACGCTGTCTTCGTAGTCGTCGCTGATGAGGCCGCCGATCACGACGGTCTCGTCGTCCGAGACGACCACGGTGTTCTCGACCGTGCGGTTCGAGAGCGACACGCCGACTTCCTGCGGGTCGCCGGTCACGGCCGACAGCGCGGCGTTGATGTCCGTGATCTCCTGGAAGATCTTCAGCCGAAGCATGTCGCCTTCGCTGATCTGGGGCGTGACGCGCAGGGTGATGCCGATGTCCTGGCGCTCGATGTTCTGGCTGGTGGCGAGGTTGTTGGCGTTCTCGACGCCTGCCGCCGACTGCACGCGGCTGGTCACGATCGGGATGTTCGCGCCGACCTTGATCTCGGCCTCTTCGTTGTCCGAAGTCAGGATGTAGGGCGCGGACAGGATGTTCGTACCCGCCTGGTTGCTGGTGGCCCGGATGATCCCCTGGATCAGGCTGCCGCCGACGATGGTGTCGCCGATGCCGTCGCCGTCCGTGTCCGAGAGTTCGAGCAGGTTGCGCGAGAACCCGGCGACCGCGCCGCCGAGGGCGTTGTCGGCGATGCCGCTCACGGCGTCGGCAACGAGGCTCTCGACGATGCTCCCGCCGCCGTTGCCGTTCTCGGGCTCCTCCGGCGTCGGCGGTCGCTCGACGCCGAAGGCGGACTGGGTGAGTGCGCTGCGCGTGCGCGAGTCGGTGAGCGAGCCGATCGTGTAGCTGCTGTTGCCGTTGAAGATGCGCGCGATGCCGTTGAAGCCCAGCTCGCGGTTGTTGCTGATGTCGACCTCCATGATGAGCGCCTCCACCAGCACCTGGGGTCGCGGGATGTCGAGCTGTGCGATCACGCCGGAGAGGGTCGAGTAGCCCTCCTTGCTGGCCTGGATCACCAGCGAGTTCGTGGGTGCGTCGGCGGTGACCGTGACCCCTTCGGAGAGCTCGGTGATCGCGGCGCGCAGCGCCTGGGCCTGCACGGCGTTGCCCGGCCCGCGAACGCCGGCGGTGGGCGCGCTGGGCTGACCGCTGATCAGCGCCTGGATGGTGGTGGCCAGCTCCTCCGCGTCGGCATGCTTCAGGTAGTAGACGTGGATGCGGCCGCCCCCGGTGACGGGGACGTCGAGGCGGCGGACCACCTCGCGGATCTCGACCAGGCGCTGGCGCGAGGCCAGCACGATCAACGAGTTGGTGCGGTCGTCGGTGAGCAGTCGGACGCGGCCCTTGGCCGCCGTTTCGGCCTGCTGGTTCTGGCCGGTCGGCGTGCGCCGGGGGCGCGTGCGACCCACCGGCTGCGTCGCCGCCGTTTCGGCGCCGAAGATCTCCGACAGCTGCTCGGCCAGGCTCGAGGCATCCGCGTGCCGGACCTGGAGGACCGTGAGCTCCTCCTTGTAGGTCTCCACGTCGATCGAGCGCAGGATCTTCACGATGCGCGAGATGTTCGTCGCCGAGTCGGTGAGGATCACCGTGTTCGTGGGCGGGTAGGACACCATGGAGGCGTCCTTCGAGACCAGCGGCTTCAGCGTGTTGGTGATGGCCTCGGCATCGATGTACTGGAGCGGAATCAAGCGCGTGATGAAGCGGTCGCTCTTCGGAATCGCGCGCCGCCCCTCCACGGTCTCGACGTTGCTCTCCTTCGCCTCTCGGATCGGGATCACCTTGATCGCGCCGCCCGGAGCGCGCACCGTGGTGAAGCCCTTCACCTGCAGGACCGACTCGAACACGGCATAGGCCTCGTCGAGCGGGATGCGGGTGGGCGAGACGATCGTGACGCGGCCGCGTACGCGGTCGTCGTAGATGAAGTTGCGACCGGTGAGCCGGGCGATGGTGTCGATCACCACGGCCAGCTCCACGTCGTTGAAGTCGAGCTGGACGCCGCCGTCCTCGACGACGACGTCGGTCGCGTCCTGGCCCGCGGCGGGCTGGGGTATCGGGAGCAGGGTCCACGCGAGGATGCCCAGCGCCCACAGCCACCCGGCTGCGCGGGTCCTGCCCCGGCTCGATCTCGTTCCCAACGCCAACATCCCTTCCTGTGTCCGCCCTTCGGCCGCGCCGGTGCTCAACGGATCTGGTAGTGGAGCTCGCGCGGATTGCCGTCGGCGCCCGTCACCGTGACGTCGAACTCCGTCGCCTGGGTGAGCTCGCGCAGCACCTCGGCGCTCTCCTGCTGCCCGTTCACCTGGATTCCGTTCACCTCGGTGATCACGTCGCCATCCTGGATCCCGATCTGCTCGAACAGGCTCCCGGTCTTGATCGCATTGAGCTGGACGCCCTTCATCTGCCCATCCTCATACTTCGGCAGGATGCGGGCCTGAGAGAAGAGGGCGGCGGGATTCGTGGCCGCTGCCTCGACGTCGCCCCGGTCGAGTGAGAAGCGGTTGTCCCCCAGCTGGCGCACGTCGGCACGGGCCTGGCTGGGCCGCGGGGGCCGCCGGGCCTGGCTGCTGCGGCTGCGGCGCGTGGCCGTGGGTCGCGCGGTGGCCGTCTGGGCCTCGTCCAGCGACAGCTCCTCGAGGCGGCCCTTGTTGCGCAGCACGATGCGCCGGCGCTCGATCCGGACCACCTCCGCCCCGAGCAACTCGCCGCCGACCGACACCACCCGGTGGACCCGGGCCTGCTGGTCCTCGACCGCCGCGCGGGCGTGGTCGGGGTCGGGAGACGCGGCCGTGCCGAGAAGCCGCAGCGGCAGCCGGGTCTCCTCGTATTCCTCGCTCTCGTCCACCTCGGGGACCGGTGCGGCGGGCGCGAGGGTCGAGACGTTGAAGAGATTGCGCGAGAGGATGACCTGCCGGTCGTCCCAGGAGGTCCCGCGCTCGGGCTCCTGGCCCCTAGGGGAAGGCGGGGCAGCAGCCGCAGCCGGCGCGCCGAGTAACACCTCTCCCGCGACGAGCGCGATCATGCGCCCGGCGAGCATGCAGCTCCCGATCACGAGCACTGCGTTCAGCGCGACGATCGCTGTCCGGTTCATGCCCTACCAGCCTGGGATGCGTTCCGGTTCATGCCCTTCCGCCTATCGCCCGTCGCCGAGGGGACGTGAGCCCAGGACGAGGACCGGCCGGGGCCGGTCGGACGGGGGCGGCCGGAAACATAGCGGGCGAAGCGGGGCCGATCACGTGGTTTTCCCGCAATTCCAGTGGGTTATGGGGGTAGTCGCATGGCGTGGGCGCGCCCGGCGTCGCCGTCGAGGGCCAGGGGGCGCGGGTCCGGGGGCTTCGGGCGGCATCTCCGCCGGCAGTTGGACCCCTGAGCCGCGCGCTGGGTTCCGGCGGGGTGGGCCCGGGGCAAACGGCAGCCGGCGCGCTCGCGTATCCTGGCCCCATGAAGGCAAAGTCGTGGAGAGCGCTCGGGGGCATTCTCACCGTCGTTGGGATCGCCGGGGCGTCGGCGGCTTGGATCTGGCTCGATCGGACGGGCCTCGAGGTGCAGCACCCCGTCGAGGCGGCCCGGGTGGGACTCGGCGGTGTCGAGGTGCTGGTGGCGTTCGCGCCCGAGCGCGCCGCGGCACCGACGTTCCGGGCGATGTTGAACGGTGCCGACGTGACCCGTCGCTTCGAGATCGGCCGCAACGGAGCGCACGGCCGCCTGCACGAGCTGCTCCCGGGGACCAACGAGCTCGCCTTCGAGATCTTCACGCGTCTCCCCGGCGAGCTGCCCTGGCTCGTGGAACTTCGCACCGTGCGCCTGGTGGAGTTCCGGCCGCCCGTGGGCATGGATCAGGGCTGACCGCTCTCCCCCCGGGGCGCCGCCCTGGGCCCGGGGCTCGCGTGGAAAAGGGCTCGCAGGCCCGTCGGGCGAATCGCCCGTTTGACACCCGGTCGTCGGGGCCGAGGTTTCGCCGGCACAGGGCGTCGGGCGACGCCCGAGACCATTTTCCAGCGGCCCAGACGGCGGCGACGCAGACGCGAGGAGCGCTCTCGACATGGCATCCGGCAAGATCATCGGCATCGACCTCGGCACCACCAATTCGGTGGTGGCCGTGATGGAGGGTGGGCAGCCCACCGTCATCACCAACGAGGAGGGTGGGCGCACGACCCCCTCCGTCGTCGCGTTCACCGACGAGGGCGAGCGGCCGGTCGGCGCCGTGGCCAAGCGCCAGGCGGTCACCAACCCCGAGCGCACCGTCTACTCGATCAAGCGCTTCGTCGGGCGGCGCCTGGCCGAGGTGCCCGAAGAGATCAGCCTCGTCCCCTACAAGGTGGTCGAGGGCGCCGACGGCGCCGCCGCGGTCGAGATCGACGGCAAGGCGTATTCGCCGCCGGAGATCTCCGCGATGATCCTCCAGAAGCTGAAGGCCGCCGCAGAGGCCTACCTGGGGTCGAGCGTGGACGGCGCGGTCATCACGGTCCCCGCCTACTTCAACGACGCCCAGCGCCAGGCGACGAAGGACGCCGGCAAGATCGCGGGCCTCGACGTCAAGCGCATCATCAACGAGCCCACGGCGGCCGCGCTGGCCTACGGGCTCGACAAGCAGTCCGACGAGAAGATCGCGGTCTACGACTTCGGCGGCGGCACGTTCGACATCTCGATCCTCGAGGTGGGCGAGAACGTCGTCGAAGTGAAGTCCACCAATGGCGACACCCACCTCGGTGGAGACAACCTCGATCAGCGGGTGATCGATTACCTGGTGGCCGAGTTCAAGAAGGACCAGGGCATCGACCTCTCGCAGGATCCGATGGCCATGCAGCGCCTGCGCGAAGCCGCCGAGAAGGCGAAGATCGAACTCTCGAGCGCGCCTTCGACCGACGTGAACCTGCCGTACGTGACGGCAGACGCCTCGGGCCCGAAGCACCTGAACATCAAGCTCTCGCGCGCCAAGTTCGAGCAGCTGATCGAGGACCTGGTCGAGCGCACGCTCCAGCCGTGCAAGCAGGCCCTGGCCGACGCGGGGATCCAGCCCTCGGAGATCGACGAGGTCGTGCTCGTCGGGGGCTCGACGCGCGTGCCGCTGGTGCAGCAGAAGGTTACCGAGTTGTTCGGCAAGGAGCCGAACAAGAGCGTGAACGCGGACGAGGTGGTCGCGGTCGGCGCCGCGATCCAGGGCGGCGTGCTCGCCGGCGACGTCAAGGACGTGCTGCTGCTCGACGTGACGCCGCTGTCGCTGGGCATCGAGACGCTCGGCGGCGTGATGACGCGGCTGATCGATCGCAACACGACGATCCCGACCAAGCGCAGCCAGGTGTTCTCGACGGCGGCAGACAGCCAGCCCCAGGTGGAGATCCGGGTGCTCCAGGGCGAGCGCGAGATGGCCACCGACAATCGCGAGATCGGTCGCTTCATTCTCGACGGCATCCCGCCGGCGCCCCGGGGCGTTCCGCAGATCGAGGTGTCGTTCGACATCGATGCCAACGGCATCCTGAACGTGGGCGCCAAGGACAACGCCTCGGGCAAGGAGCAGTCGATCCGCATCGAGGGCTCGGGCGGCCTCGGCAAGGAGGACATCGAGCGGATGGTGAACGACGCCGCTGCGCACGCCGACGAGGACAAGGCGCGGCGCGAGGCCGTCGACAAGCGCAACGAGCTCGAGAGCCTGATCCACTCGGTGGAGAAGCAGCTCCAGGAAAACGGCGAGAAGATCGACGACGACCAGAAGAAGGAACTCGAAGAGGTGGTCGCCGCAGCCCGCCAGGACGTGGAAAGCGGCGAGCCCGCGCGCATGGACGCGGCGCGCCAGCGTCTCGAACAGGCGATGCACAAGGTGGCGGAGGTGCTCTACAAGAGCGAAGCCGCCGAAGGCGCGGCTGCGCCCGAGGGGGGCACGGCGCCGGGCGGCGACGACGGTGACGTGATCGACGCCGAGTACACGGAGGAGAAGGGCGACGGCTGAGCCCGTCCCCACCTTTGCCATGGAGCGCCGAGGCGCGCACCCGATGGAGCTCGCCCCGGACTTTCGTCCGTCGGCGGTGCCCGTGGACGTCGTCGTCCTCGAGCGCGCCGTGGTGGTGCGTGCGGACCTGCCGGGCGTGGCGCGGGCATCGCTTCGGGTGCTGGTACAGGGCGGCCGGCTTCTGATCCGCGGCGAACGCGCGGCCCCCGGCGAGGCCGAGGCGGCGCGGCCGCACCTGCTCGAGATCGCCTACGGCCCGTTCGAGCGGCGTGTCGACGTGCCGGTGTCCTTCGACCCGGCCCGCGTGGCCGCCACCCTGGAAGACGGCGTGCTGCGGGTGGAACTCGCGCGACCCGAGCCACGGCGAATCGCCGTGAAGGAAGGCTGATCGTGGACGATCCGATGGCCGGAGACCCGCTGGCAACCGGCAGCGAGGGCGATGCGAACGAAGTGACCGTCGCGATCGGCGAGGACGAGGAGGTCGAGGCGCTCGAGCTGCCCGAGACCCTGCCGGTCCTGCCGCTCAAGAACACGGTGATCTTCCCGCAGCTGCTCGCACCGCTGCTGGTGAATACCGAGCGATCCAAGAAGCTGGTCGACGCCGTGCTGGCGTCGCCGGACCGCCTGATGATCTCGGTTGCCGTGCGCCGGCCGCTGGAGGGAAGCCCCTCGGCGGGAGATCTGCACCGCACCGGGACCGTGCTGCGCGTGATGCGCATGCTGAAGTTCCCCGACGACTCCTACCGGCTGCTGGTGCAGGGCGTCACGCGTGCGCGCGTGGACGACTTCGTGGAGGAGGACCCCTTCTTCCGAGGCCGCATCACCGAACTCGACGAGACGGGAGATCCCGAGGGCGTGGAGGCCCAGGCGCTGGCTCGCACCGTGCGCGACCAGTTCGTCGGGCTCGTGTCCGAGTCGAGCCGGCTTTCGGACGAGCTGCAGATCCTGGCCATGAACACCGAGGACCCCTCGCGCCTGGCCGATCTGGTGGCCTCGAATCTGGAGCTCGAGATCAACGCGCGTCAGCGCTTCCTCGAAGAGCTCGACGTCGTGCGGCGACTGCACGGCGTGCGCGACGAGCTGCGGCGGTCGGCCGACGCGGTGAAGATCGAAAGCGAGATTCGCGAGAAGGTCCAGAGCGAGATGGGCCGCACCCAGCGCGAGTACATGCTGCGCCAGCAGCTCGACCAGATCCGGCGCGAACTCGGCGAGGCCGAGGAGGAGGGCGCCGAGCTCGACGAGCTGCGCGAGCGCATCGAGTCGGCGGGCATGCCCGAGGAAGCCCACGCCCAGGCCACCCGCGAGCTGGAGCGCCTCGTGCAGATTCCGCCCGCGGCGGCCGAGCACAGCGTGATCCGCACCTACCTGGAGTGGATGGTCGATCTGCCGTGGGCGGCCACCAGCGAGGACCGGTTGGACGTGGCCGAGGCGCGGCGCGTGCTCGACGAGGATCACTGGGGCCTCGAGAAGGTGAAGGACCGCATCGTCGAGTACATCGCGGTGCTGTCGCTGAAGCGCGACCTCAAGGGTCCGATCCTTTGCTTCGCCGGGCCGCCGGGAACGGGCAAGACCTCGCTGGGTCGTTCCATCGCCCGTGCCCTGGGACGGAGCTTCGAGCGCATCTCGCTGGGCGGCGTCCGGGACGAGGCGGAGATTCGCGGTCACCGACGCACCTACGTGGGGGCCCTGCCTGGGCGAATCGTGCAGGGGCTGCGCAAGGCCGAGACCCGCAACCCGGTGTTCCTGCTCGACGAGGTCGACAAGGTGGGCACCGACTACCGGGGCGACCCTTCGTCGGCGCTGCTCGAAGTGCTCGACCCGGAGCAGAACAGCACCTTCAGCGACCACTACCTGGAGGTGCCCTTCGATCTCTCCCAGGTGCTGTTCATCGCCACGGCGAACCTGCTCGATCCGGTGCCGGCGGCGCTGCGCGACCGCATGGAGGTGATCGAACTCCCCGGCTACACCGAGGAGGACAAGCTCGAGATCGCGCGCCGCTTCCTGGTGCCGCGACAGCGCGAGGCCAACGGCCTGGCCGGTATCGAACTCGAGATCGGGGACGAGGTGCTCCGCGCCATCATCGGCAGCTACACCCGCGAGGCCGGTGTGCGAAATCTCGAGCGGGAGATCGGCGCGGTGTGTCGCAAGGTGGCCCGCCGGGTGGCCGAGGATCCGTCCGTCGCCGGGTCGCCCGTGGTGATCCGGACCGAAGACCTGCAGGCGCTGCTCGGGCCCGTCAAGCACGAGCCCGAGCTCGCCGAGCGGGCCGGGCAGCCGGGCGTCGCAGTGGGCCTGGCCTACACCCCGGCCGGGGGCGACATCCTGTTCGTCGAGTCGTCCCAGATGCCCGGCCGCGGCGAACTCAAGCTCACGGGTTCGCTCGGCGACGTGATGCGCGAGTCCGCCGAGGCGGCGCGCTCGTGGCTGCGCGGACGGGCCGAAGGTCTCGGGCTCGAGAGCAGCGCCTTCGAGAAGAACGATCTGCACGTCCACGTGCCCTCGGGCGCCGTTCCCAAGGATGGCCCCTCCGCGGGCGTCGCCATGGTGGTGTCCCTCGCGTCGCTGCTGCTCGGCCGCAAGCCCGCTGCGGACGTGGCGATGACGGGGGAGATCACGCTCCGCGGCAAGGTGCTGCCGGTGGGCGGCATCAAGGAGAAGGTGCTCGCCGCCAAGCGGGCCGGCATCCGCCGGGTGGTGCTGCCGGAGAAGAATGCGCGCGACGTGGAGGAGATCGCTCCGGGTCTGCTCAAGGGCCTCGAGTTCGACTACGTTTCGACCATCGATGAGGCCCTTGCCCAGATCCTCCAGCCGTAGGCGCGCACTCGGCGCGGCCGCTGCCGCGCTGCTGGTCGTCGCCGTGCTGCCGGGCTGTGTGACGCGCTCGACCTACCGCGAGGCGGTTCGCGAGCGCGATCGCCTGGCCGCCGAGTCGGCGCAGCTGGCCAAGCGCACCCGGATGCTCGAGGACTCGAACACGAGCCTGTCCCGAGAGCGGGTGGAGTTGATCGATCAGGTGGAAAGCCTGCGCCAGACGCGGGCCGAGTTGAGCGATCACGTCGCGGCCCTCGAGGCCGAGCGCGACACGCTGGTCCACGATCTCGACGCCCGCCGCAGCGAAGTCCAGACCACCCGCGCCGAGATCCGCAGCCTGCGCGGCACCTACGACGACCTGGTGAGTGATCTGCAGACCGAGGTCTCCCAGGGGCGCATCGAGATCGAGCAGCTGCGCGAGGGCCTGCGGATGAACCTGTCCCAGGAGATCCTGTTTCCGCTGGGCTCGGCGCGACTCGACCAGCAGGGCCGGAACCTCCTGCGCAAGGTCGCGGCCCGGCTCACGAACGGCGCGCATACCGTCGAGGTGCAGGGACACACCGACGACCTTCCGATCCACGGCACGCTGGCCCGGCGTTTCCCTTCGAACTGGGACCTGGCCGGCGCGCGGGCGGCCGAGGTCGTTCGGCTCTTCGAGCACGAAGGGGTAGACCCGTCGCGGCTGCGGGCCGTCTCCTACGGACCCACGCGACCGGCGGCTTCCAACGAGACGGCCGAGGGGCGCGCCGCCAACCGGCGGATCGAGATCCGCCTGGCCCCGGTGGGCGGGCCCGTCGAGTCCGACGCCGGCGCGGCCTATGAGTTGGCGACACCGCCCGGTGGCGGGTCGCCTGGCTCCGCGCCGCCGGCATCGCTTCCCTGAACGCGCCCGGCCTTCGCACCGCCCTCGAGGGGGTGATGCGCGTGGCGCTCGATTCGGTGGACGGCGCAGCGCGCGTCTCGGCTGCCCTCGAAGGGTCGGCCGGCGACTCGCTGCGCATGGCCGGTCGCCCGGTCCCCGCCGATCGACCGGTCGTGCTGCTGGCCGTGGGCAAGGCCGCCGACGCCATGACACGCGGGGCGCTCGGCTCGCTGCCTCGCCCGCCACGCGCCGGCCTGGTGGTGGCGCGTGATCCGGGGCCGACCCCGCCTGCGCCCCTGGTGCGCACGGTCGCAGGTCACCCCGTACCGGACGCGCGGAGTGCTGCGGCGGGACGTGCGGCACGCGACCTGGTGGCATCGACCGGGCCGGAGGACGTGCTGCTGGTGTTGCTCTCCGGCGGAGCCTCGGCGCTGATGACGTCGCCGCTGCCTGGCCTGTCGAGCGCCGACCTGGCCACCACCACCGATGCGTTGCTGCGTGCCGGGGCCGACATCGAGGCGCTGAACGCGGTCCGGAGGCAGCTCACACTGGCCTCGGGCGGGCGCCTGGCCCGGGCGTCGGGCACGCGCGAGATCCATGTGCTCGCCCTGTCCGACGTGCCCGGGGACGACCCGGCCGTACTCGGTTCGGGCCCGTTCGCGCGGCCGCGCGGTTCGGCCGCGCAGGCCCTCGCGGCCCTCGCGGCGCTGGGGGACGCGGGCGTACCCGAGGCGGTGCGCGCACACATCGAGCGGGAGGCCGAAGCGGAGCGGGCCGGCGAGGGCGGCACCGCCCAGGCCGCGGCGGCGGCGATCTTCGACGACGTGGCGATGACGGTGCTGGCGAGCAACGCCGACGCGCGCGACGCGGCGGTGGGGGCCGCACGCCGCGCCGGTTTCGAAGCGCATGCGGAGCCCGAAGAGCTCGCGGGGGAGGCGGCGGGCGAGGGTCGCAGGCTCGCCGGCCAGGCGGTCGTGGCTGCGCCGCGGACCCTGCGCGTCCATGGAGGCGAGACCACCGTTCGCGTACGGGGCGCGGGCCTGGGGGGCCGCTGTCAGGAGCTGGCCCTGGCTGCCGCGATCCGGTTCGCGGGGGAGGACGACGTGGCGATCCTCGCCGCGGGCACCGACGGCAGTGATGGTCCGACCGACGCCGCCGGGGCGTTCGCCGACGGCGGGACGGTGGCGCGCGGCCGGGCCGCTGGCGTCTCGGCGAGGGCGTGCCTCGCGGACAACGATGCCTACGGCTTCTTCGACCGCGAGGGCGGTCTCGTGCGAACCGGACCCACGGGCTCGAACGTGCGCGATCTCGTGCTCGTGGCTCGAGGAGGCTCCGAGGCCGCAGACGGCTAGGATCCCGCGCCGTGGTGGACGCCGGCCCTTCTCCGATCACGCTGACGGTACGCTTTCTCGTCTCGCTCGGGCTCGTCGCGCGCGCAGCGTGGGTGTGGGGCAGGCTGGCCCTCGATGCGCGGCGGTGGGTGCCGCTCGACCCGGCGCGGCAGGTCGCGATGCAGCGCAAGCTCGCGCGCCGGTTCGTGGCCGTTGCCGTGCGCTACAAGGGCGCGCTGATCAAGCTGGGGCAGGTGGCCAGCTTGCGCGTCGACGTGCTTCCCGAAGAGGTGAGCGACGAACTCGCACGGCTGCAGGACCGTGTCGACCCGCACCCCGTGGAGGAGATCGAGGCGCAGATCGAGCACGAGCTCGGCGTCTCGGCGCTGCAGGCCTTTGCGCGCTTCGACCGCGAACCGCTGGCCGCCGCCAGCCTCGGGCAGGTCCACCGGGCCACGCTGACCTCGGGCGAAGAGGTCGCCGTGAAGGTGCTGTATCCCGGGGTCGAGAGGTCGGTGGCGGTCGATCTGCTGGCGACCCGGATCGGCCTGTGGCTCTTCGACTTCGTGACGGTGGCCGACCTCGACCGCGTCTACGCCGAGCTGCGCGAGTCGATCGAGGGCGAGATGGACTACGTCCGCGAGGGGCGCGCCGCCGAAGAAGTGCGCGACAACCTCGCGCGCGACCCGGAGGTGGCCGCGCACGTGCGCGTGCCTGCCATCCATTGGGAGTGCAGCGGCCGGCGGGTCCTCACCATGGAGTTCATCCCGGGCTGCAAGATCAACGATGCGGCGGGGCTCGAGGCGGCCGGGGTGGACCGCGAGGCGTTGGTGTTGTGGGCTACGCGTGCCTTCCTCCACATGATCTTCCGCGACGGCTTCTTCCACTGCGACCCGCATCCGGGCAACCTGCTGGTCGACCCGGACGGCCGAATCGGAATCATCGACTTCGGCATGAACAAGCGGCTGGCGCCGGCCGTCATGACGATGATGCGCGAGAACCTGATGGCGACCGTGTCCCGAGACCCGTTGCGCTACGCCCAGTCGCTGATCGATGCGGACATGATCGACGAGCGCGATCGGGGCACGGTCGAGGAGATCGCCCGCGTGACCTTCGACCCGGCCTACTACAACCTCACGCCGAAGGAGATGACCGAGATCGACTTCGGGGCCTACTTTCGGCGCATGCGCGGGCACCTGAAGAAGGTGCGGAGCTTTCGTCTGCCCGATGGCGTGGTCATGTGGTCGCGCGCGCTCACCCTGCTGCTGGGACTCGCGACCGAGCTGGCGCCGGGCATCCGGCCCCTGGACGTGATGGGGCCCTACGTGGCGACCTTTCTGGCGGGCGGCGGCGGATCGGACCCGCCTGGGGCGGGCGGCGCCCATACGACGGAGCGGGCCGTCCGCTAGGCGAACGACCCGCTCCGGTGATGGACGTCGAGCCGGGCGGCCGGCTACTCGTCCGAGATGTTCAGCCGCTTCTCGATCTCTTCGTCGGTGAACACCACGTCGATCTTGCGGGCGAAGAGCTCGCCCGCCTTGTTGGGATCTTCGACCCAATAGAGCAGGACGCGCTTGCCGGGGGCGATGTCCGTGATCTCGCCCTTCACGCCGTTGACGGCGACCGAGGTGCGCTTGAGCACCGAGCCGGTGGGGATCACGTTGAAGGTGGCTTCCTTGCCGCGCTTCACGTCCTTGAACTGCTTCATGAGCTTCTTGTTGCCCTTGCCCTTGCTCAGGATCTTGACGGTGACCGTCTTGGCGGCCTCGTCGAACGAGACCCACTCGGCCTCGTTCTGGACGCTCTTGCCCTTGGCGGCGAACACGGGGCTCCCCGCGAGCAGTGCGATCGCGAGGCTGGCCACGAGCGCGGTCGAAAGGCGGATGAGATGGGATCGATGCACGGCACTCTCCTCATTGGCCGTCCCGTGGAGCCGGGGCGGCGGCGCGGTCCCCAAATAGGGAAGGGATCCTACATTCGAACCAGACGGATCACCACGGCGGATTATTCAGGCCCCGAGGGGTTTGCCGGAGGGTGCCGCATGGAATCGCCTGGTGCGGCTAGACTGCGCGCTCCAGAGGGTGCCGAGGGCATCGGGTTCGGGAGGGTGCCATGAGCATCGATGGAGAGGCCTTCAAGGCGGCGATGGCCCGCTGGGCGACCGGGGTCACGATCGTGACGTCGCGGGCGGGCGACGAGATTCACGGCATGACGGTGTCCGACTTCTCGGGCGTGTCGCTCGATCCGCCGCTGGTTTCGGTGTGCGCGGCCAAGTCTTCGAACACCCATGGCGTGATCCAGAAGGGGCGCGTCTTCAGCGTGAACGTGCTCGGCGCCGACCAGCAGGCGCTCTCGAACCGGTTCGCCTCCAAGAAGGACGAGTTCCGGCGCTTCGAGGGGCTGGACTGCGAGACCGCCAGCACCGGGGCACCGCTCATCCCCGGGGCGCTGGTGAGCTTCGACTGCCGCGTGGTGGCCGAGCACGACGCCGGCGATCACGTCATCTGGGTGGGCCGGGTGGAGTCGGTGACGCAGGGCGGGGGCGAGCCGCTCGTCTACTTCGGCGGTGGCTACCGCGGCCTCGCGCCGGCCTGAGCCATGGACCCGGTTCGGCTGGAGGTGTGGTCGGACTACCTGTGCCCGTGGTGCTACGTCACCGCGTACCGGCTCGAGCGCGTTCGCGAGGAAGTGGGACCCCATCTGGAGCTCACCTGGCGCAGCTACCTGCTGCGACCCCGGCCGGGGGGGCGCGAGCTGCTCGACTTCGTCCGCTACACGCAGAGCTGGATGCGCCCGGCCGGTGAGCCGGACGCCCCGAAGCTTCGGGTCTGGGAGAGCACCGAGGGGCCGCCGAGCCACAGCGTGCCCCCGCATGTGGTGGCCAAGGCCGCCGAGCGCATCGACCCCGAGGCGTTCGAACGGCTGCACCGCGGCCTGCTGCGCGCCTACTTCGAAGAGAGCCGCGACATCACCGCAGAGGACAACCTCCGGGGTCTGTGGGCCGATGCCGGGCTCGATCCCGGTGACTTCGAACAGACGAGAGACCCGGCGCGGGTCGCCGAGACCCTGGAAGACCATCGGGCGGCGGTGGAGCGCGGCATGACCGGTGTTCCGACGGTGGCGGTGGCGGGCCACGACGGCTTCGTCATGGGTGCGCAGCCGCTGGAAAGCTATCGGCGCTGGGTGGAGCGCCTGCGAGGCGGGGTGCTCGACGAATGACGAAGGAAGCCGGCGCTGCGACGATCCCCGGCACCGACTTCCGCCTGGATGGGCGGGTGGCCGTGGTGACGGGCGCGTCGTCGGGAATGGGCGTCACCATGGCCGAGACCCTGGCGCGAGCCGGCGCACGGGTCGTGCTGGCGGCCCGTCGCGAGGATCGCCTGGCCGAGGTCGCCGAGCGCATCGAGAAGGCAGGGGGCGAGGCCGCAGTCGTGGCCTGCGACGTGGCCCGGGACGACGAAGTCGATGCCCTGGTCGGGGCGACGCTCGCGCGCTTCGGTCCGCCGGACGTGCTGGTCGCCAACGCGGGCTTCACGACGGTCGTGCCCGCAGAGGACCAGACCCTCGACGACTGGCGCGGCCAGATCGACGTGAACCTCTCGGGCGTCTTCCTGTGCTGCCAGCGCTTCGGCCGGGTGATGCTCGAGCGCGGGCGGGGCAGCATCGTGAACGTGGCGTCAGTGCTCGGCCTGGTCGGCTCTGGCCAGATCCACCAGGCTGCCTACGCGGCTTCGAAGGGCGGGGTCGTGAACCTCACTCGCGAGCTGGCCGCCCAGTGGGCCCGGCGGGGGGTGCGCGTCAACGCGCTGGCGCCGGGGTGGTTCCCCACGGAGATGACCGGCGACATGTTCGGCGACGAGCGCTCGCTCAAGTGGATGCGCAGCCGCACGCCGATGGGCCGAGGCGGCGAGCTGGAAGAACTCGCCGGGCCGCTGCTCTTCCTCGCCAGCGACGCATCGACCTTCGTGACGGGCCAGATCCTCGCCGTAGACGGCGGCTGGACCATCGTCTGAAGAGCGGTGGGGTGCGCCCCGTTGTTGGTGCCCAGGACTGGAGTCGAACCAGCACGACCTTGCGGTCACATGGCCCTCAACCATGCGCGTCTACCAATTCCGCCACCTGGGCCCAGGAGGCTTCGAGGGCGTCGAAACCTAGGAGACCCCGCCGGGGGTCGCCAGCGGACTACGGCGTGGCAGGCGCGGGCACCTCGGCTGCGGCGTCTCCGGGCTCGGCGGCCGGGGGCTCGGCGGCTTGGGGCTCGGCCGCCTGGGGCTCTTCAGGCGCCGAGAGCTCTTCGAAGGGCGACCCGGCCTCGGCCTCGGGCTCGACGGCCGGCGCCACCTCTTCGAAGGGCGACGTCGATTGCTCGGCAGCCGGGTTGTCCTCGAACAAGGTGCTTCGGCTGTCCTCGCGCGAGAAGTAGGCGAGCGTGAGGCTCGTGAGCATGAAGATCACGGCCGCGCCCGAGGTCAGGCGCGTCAGGAAGTTGCCCGCGCCGCGCGCGCCGAACATGGTGCCGCCGCCGCCCCCGCCGAACACGGCGCCGATCTCGGCGCCCTTGCCGCGCTGGAGCAGCACGACCACGATGAGGATCAGGCACACGATGATGTGCAGGGCGGTCACGAAGATGGTCATGCGGCGTCTCCGTCCTCGAAGTGGACGATCTGGCTGAAGCTCTCGGGGTCGAGGCTCGCGCCTCCGACCAGCGCCCCGTCGATGTCGGGCTGACCCATCAACACCTTGGCGTTGGCCGGCTTGACCGAGCCCCCGTACTGGATGCGCATCTCGTCGCCGGCCGCGCCGAACTGCTCGCGCAGACGTTCGCGAATCATCGCGTGGACCTCTTGCGCGATCTCCGGCGTGGCCGTCTTGCCGGTGCCGATGGCCCAGATGGGCTCGTAGGCCACCACCACCTGCGCCGCGCGATCCGGCGGGATCTTGGCGAGGCTCTCCTGCAGCTGCACGCCGACCACGGCGAAGGTCTGCCCGGTCTCGCGCTGCTCGAGGGTCTCGCCGACGCAGACGATGGGCAGCACGTCGTGGGAAAGCAGCGCCGCGGCCTTGGCCGCCACCTGCTCGTCGGTCTCTCCGTAGAGGGTTCGGCGCTCGCTGTGGCCGACGATGCCGTAGCGGCAGCCGAGGTCGGTGAGCATGCGCGGGGCGATCTCGCCGGTGAAGGCACCTTCTTCCTCGGCGCACACGTTCTGGGACGCCAGGTGGACGGCGCTGCCCTCGAGGGCGCGCGACAGGGTCGAGAGCGCGGTGGCCGGGGGCGCCAGCACCACGTCGACTTCCTGGGCGTCCTTGACCAGGGGCAGAAAGGCCTCCGCGAAGGCCTGGGCCTCGCCGGTGGTCTTGAACATCTTCCAGTTTGCTGCGATGACGGGACGTCTCAAGACGCGCCTCCTCTGGGGCTCACGCGGAGCCTCCCATGGACCGGCTCAGGATTCCAGTGCAGCGACGCCGGGGAGGGTCAGCCCCTGGACGTACTCGAGCGAGGCCCCGCCCCCGGTGGACAGGTGGCCGATCCGATCTCCGAGCCCCAGGCGGTTGATCGCGGCGACCGAATCGCCGCCGCCCACCACCGAACGCCCCGCGCTATCGGCCACGGCCTGGGCGACTGCCTCGGTACCGCCGGCAAACGCGTCGATCTCGAACACGCCCATGGGGCCGTTCCAGAAGATCGTGCGCGCTTCGCGCGCGCACGCCGCGTAGGCCTCGGCGGTGCGCGGGCCGATGTCGATGCCCATCTGATCCTCGGGGATGGTGGTCACTTCGCTGACGGCCGCGCCCTCGGCCACTTCGGCCGCCACGCGGTGGTCCTGCGGCAGCAGCACCCGGCGTCCGGCGCGCTCGGCCGCGTCGAGCACGGCGCGCGCCTCGTCCACGCGGTCGGGCTCCACCAGCGAGCGGCCGGTGGGCTCGCCCTTGGCCAGGAGGAACGTGTATGCCATGGCCCCGCCGATCGCGAGCACGTCGGCGTGAGGCGCCAGCGCCTCGAGCACCGAGAGCTTGTCGGACACCTTGGCGCCGCCCAGCAGGCAGAGCAGGGGGCGCTCGGGTTCGCGCACGCACTCGAGATGCTGCAGCTCCGCCATCAAGAGCTCACCCGCAGCGGCGCGCTTCACGTGCGGGACCATGCCTGCGGTGGACGCATGTGCGCGGTGGGCCGTGCCGAAGGCGTCGTTCACGTAGACGTCGGCCAGGGCGGCGAGCTGCGTGGCCAGCGCGTCGTCGTTGGCCGTCTCGCCGGGCTCGAAGCGCAGGTTCTCGAGCAGGACGATCTCGCCGTCTCCGAGCGCCGCTGCGGCGGCCTCGGCCTGGGTGCCTGCGACGTGGGGGCAGAATCGCACCGGCCGGCCGAGCAGGGCCTCGAGGCGCTCGGCCACGGGCGCGAGCGACAGGCCCGCCACGACCTGGCCCTTGGGGCGGCCCAGGTGCGAGGCCAGCACCACGCGCCCCCCGGCGGCCAGGAGCTTGCGCAGCGTGGGCAGGGCCGCACGGATGCGCGTGTCGTCCCCCACCTGGCCCTCGTCGAGCGGCACGTTGAGGTCGGCGCGAACGAACACCCTCCTGCCGCGCACGTCCGAGAGGACGGACGCGAGATCCGGGACCGTCACGACGGACTCCCCGTGCAGCTGGCGTGGCCGATCACCGAGGGCTAGCCGCCGAGCTTGATCGCCAGGTCGGCGACGCGGGTCGCGTAGCCGCACTCGTTGTCGTACCAGGAGAGGACCTTCGCGAAGTTGCCGTCCATCACCTTGGTCGAGAGCGAGTCGAAGATCGACGAGTGGGCGTTGCCCGTGAAGTCGACCGAGACCAGCGGCTCGTCGCAGTACTGCAGGTAGCCCTTGAGCGGCCCGTCGGCGGCCTTCTTGACCACGGCGTTCAGGGCATCGGCGTCGGTGTTCTTTCCCAGCGAGACCGACAGGTCCACCACCGAAACGTTCGGCGTGGGCACGCGCATGGCGTAGCCGTCGAGCTTGCCCTCGAGTTCGGGCATGACCAGCGAGATGGCGCGCGCGGCGCCCGTGCTCGTGGGAATCATCGACATCGCCGCGGCCCGCGCGCGGCGCAGGTCCTTGTGGGGGGTGTCGACGATCTTCTGGTCCGAGGTGTAGGCGTGAATGGTGACCATCAGCCCGCGCTCGATGCCGAACTCGTCGTGGAGCGCCTTGGCCACGGGGGCCAGGCAGTTGGTGGTGCACGAAGCGTTCGAGATGATCCGGTGCTTGCCCGGGTCGTAGGCGTCGTCGTTCACACCGAGCACGACGGTGAAGTCGGGGTCGGTGGCGGGCGCGCTGATGATCACGCGCTCGGCGCCGGCAGCGAGGTGCTTCTCGGCATCCGCGCGCTTGGTGAACAGGCCCGTGGACTCCACGGCGATCTGGGCGCCCTGGGCCTTCCACGGGATCTGTGCCGGATCGCGCTCGGCCGAGACCGGGATGCGTCGGCCGTCGACCACGATGGCGTCGCCGTCTGCTTCGACGCTGCCCGGGTAGATGCCGTGGACGGAGTCGTACTTGAGCAGGTGCGCCAGGGTGTCCGCGGGCACCAGGTCGTTGATGCCTACCACGTCGATGTCGCGCCCGGCCATCGCGCGGAACGCGAGCCGACCGATCCTGCCGAAACCGTTGATGCCTACCTGGACCGCCATGTGATTCTCCTCGTGCGCGTTGGGCTCAGCCTCGCCGCGGGGGGGAGCCTACGGGGCTCCTCTCCGACCGCCCGGCCGTATACGGCCCACTCGGCGGGCCCGCGCATCGCGGTTGCCGCGGGCGCGCCCGGGCGAGGCGGGCGCAATGTACCGGCCGGCGGCACTTCCTGCGAGGGCGCTCCCGGCTGGGATGCGGCCCAATGGGGCAACCGCCAAGAACGTCTCCGTTCCGTCGCCGAGCCCCGTAGCCCGCCCGCATCCGGGCCCGGGTGCCACCCGCCCTGGCTGCTGTCGGCGACCCGACTGCCGGCGCCGGCCGGGGCCAAGCGCGCCGCGAGGGCCCCGGCCACGCCCGCAGTCCACGCCGGGGCCCGGCGCGGTCTATCCTCCGCGGCCGGGGAGGAGAGGCGCTTGGCTTCGGCAGGGGGGCGGGCTTCGGGTCGCGGCCCGTGGCTTTGGACGGCGGCGGTCGTCGTGGTGGCGGGGCTGCTCGCGGGGCTCTGGCTTCAGGCCGAGCGGGCCCGGCGTGCGGCGCATCCTCGCGTGGAGGGCGGCATGCTCGCGCGCGGGGCGCGCGAGCCCGTGGAGGTGCTTCGCGACGGCCGGGGGGTGCCCCACGTCTTCGCCACCTCCGAGGCGGACGCATGGCTCGGCCTCGGGGTCGTCCATGCACAGGATCGCCTGGCCCAGATGGAGCGCTCGCGTCGGGCAGCGCGCGGCACGCTGGCCGCCGTCGAGGGGGAGCGCGCGCTGCCCGGCGACCGTCTGGCGCGCACCCTGGGGTTCGTGCGGCGCGCCGAGCGTGACCTGGCAGCCCTGCGCGCCAGCGAGCGCCGGGCGCTCGAGGCCTATGCCGCGGGGGTGAATGCCCACCTGGTCGTGCTCGGTTCGGGGGAGACCCAGCCGCCGCGTGCGCTGCGCGCCATCCCCGAGCCGTGGCACCCGGTCGACAGCCTGGCGATCTGGAAGCACTACGCCTGGGCGCTCGGCGGGACGCTCGAAGAGTCGCTGGTGCTCACGACCCTGCTGCGCCGCTATGGCGGGCTCGGCGCACGCCTGTTCTTTCCCGAGGGCGTCGGGTTGGAGGCGCTGTCCCCGCGCGGTTCCGGCTCTCGCGCCGGGACGCCGGCGCGCAGCCCCGTCTTCTCGCACTGGGGCCGCGCCGCGTCCGACCCGGGCCCGGTCGCGCAAGCTGCGGCGCTGCGTATGCGAGGACCCTTGGCTGCGCCGCTTCGAGCCGCGGCGGGTCTGGCTGGACGGAGCGTGGGGAGTTCGGCCTTCGCCGTCCGCACGCGTGAAGGCCGCGCGCTGTTGGCGGGGGACGTGCACGCCGCGCCCACCGCACCGGCGCTGCTCCATCAGGCGCACGTCTCGGGAGGGCGGCTCGATGCGGCCGGCGTGGCGCTGCCGGGCGTTCCGGGCTTCTGGTCCGGCTTCAACGGGCGGATCGCCTGGTCGGCGACGCACCTGCCGGTGCTCGTGACCGACCTCGTGCTCGAGTCGAACGACCCGGGTCTCGCCCTCGAACGCGAGGAGCAGATCGAGGTTCGCGGAGGCGACACCGAGACCCTGATCGTGCGCGAGACGCGGCGCGGGCCGCTGGTGCACGGGCTGCTGGAGGGCGATGCCCCGCCGCAGTCCGTGCGCTGGACCGGCGCGGAGCCCGGCGTGGGGCCGGCTGGCCTGCTGGCACTCGCTCGCGCGCGCAGCGTGGCGCAGGCACGTGAGGCCCTGGCACGGCACGTGGAGCCCGTGCTGCTGGTGGTGATCGTCGACCGCGGAGGCGGGGGCGGAAGCCAGGTTGCCGGCTATCTGCCGGCCCGCGAGGTGCCGTCGGGTGGGGTGGCCGTGCCGGCCGCGGACGGGGCCTACCTGTGGAGCGCGAAGGTTCCGGCCGCGGCGCTTCCGCGCGCGAACCTGTCGGCGCGGCGGCGCCTGGTGATCGCCGCCGACGGCCCGCCGCCCGGGCGCCGCTCGGGCGCCATCGAGTGGCTCTGGCGTCCGGGCCGGCGCGAGGCACGCATTCGCGAACGGGTCGCGGCGGGCGTGACCGAGCCGCGCGACCTGATCGCGGTGCAAAGCGACGTCGTTTCGCCAGGGGCCACCGAGTTGGTGGCGCTCGCGCTGTCTCTAGTGCGGCCCGTCGAAGACATGCCCTTCGAGACGCGGCAGGCCGTCGAGATCCTCCGGTCTTGGGACGGCCGCTCCACGCCGACGAGCGTGGGCGCCGTCGCGTACCACGTCTTCCTCACGAAGCTGATCGAGCGCCTGTTCGAGCCGACCCTCGGTGAGGACCTGCTGCGCCGCTACCTGGCGCTGCGCGGCGTGGCCCCCCAGAGCCTGGCGCGCGGCGCGCTCGAAGAGGTGAGCGAGGGCGGCGAGCCGAAAGCCCCCTGGTCCGAAGCGGCCTTCGTGAGCGAGGCCGTCGAGCGCAGCCTCCGCGACGTCTGGATCACCAGCAGCGTGCGCATGGGCGCGAACCGCGCCAAGTGGACGTGGGGGCGTCTGCACCGACTCTCGTTCGCGCCGCTCTCGCCGGGGGCCTGGCGGGGAGGGCCGGCGGACGCGCTCGGCCCCTGGCCGTACGGCGGCGACGACGGCAGCGTGCAGGTGGCCGAGTATGCCGTGGGGGGGTTCGACGCCGCGGTGGTGGCCGGCTTTCGGATGGTCGTGGACGGGGGCGATCTCGACCAGGCCCACACGACGCTGGCGCCCGGTCCCTCGGAGCACCCGGGACATCCCGACGCCACCAGTGGCATCGCGGACTGGCGCGAGGGGCGGCCCCGGCTGCTCTCGCGCAGCCGCCCCGTGGTCGAGGACGGCCCGATGACCCGGCTTCGACTCGAGCCCGCTCCGGTGGCCGAATCCGGATCCAGTGAGGGGGACTCGCCCGGGGGCGCCTTGCGGCCCTCGGGCGAGGCTGCACCCTGACCCCATGCTCCTCTACGCGCGGGTACCCGGCTTCTACGCCGAGGTCGAGCGGGCCTCGGACCCGGCCCTCGCGCAGCGTCCCGTGATCGTGGGCGGCGACCCGCGCAAGCGCGGGCTGGTTCAGGCGGCGACCCCGGACGCCTGCGAAGCCGGGGTGGAAGAGGGCATGGCGATGCTCGAGGCCCTGCAGCGCTGTCCCGAAGCGCGCGCGCTGCCTACGGACATGCGCCGTTATCGGGAGGCATCGTCGAACCTGCGCGCGTGTTTCCGGGCCCACGTGGAGCGGGTCGAGCGCGCCGGCCTCGATGCCGCCTACCTGGCCTCCGAGGGGGAAGAGCCGCTCACGGAGGTGGCCGATTCGCTCTGTGAGGCGGTCCGGCACCACTTCGACTGGCCGCTCCGGGTGGGGATCGCGCCGGTGCGCTTCCTGGCGAAGCTTGCGGCCGAGCAAGCGGGCGTAGCGGCGGTCCTGCACGTCCCTCCCGGCGACGTGCACGCGTTCCTCGATCCCCAGCCCGTCACGTGTCTGCCCGGTGTGGGTCCCAAGACGGCCCTGCGCCTGGGCGAACTGGGCGCCCACCGGGTCGGCGACGTCGTGGACCTGGGCCGGGAGCAGCTCGAGGCGGCGTTCGGCAACCACGGCCTTTCGATCCTGGCCCACGCCCAGGGCCAGGACGCCGACACCGTGCGTGCGGCGGCCCACCCGCGCAGTCTCAGCCAGGAGTGCACCTTCCCGGACCCGGAGATCGATCTGGCCCAGATCCGGGAGCGGCTGCTCGACCTGGCCCGCGGGATCGAGGCCAGCCTGGCCCGGGAGCGGATGGCCGCCAAGCGCATCACGCTCAAGCTCCGCTTCTCGGACGGGGAGCAGACCACCCGGACCGAGACGCTGCGGCACGCGGTGTCCGACGCGGCCGAGCTGGGGGAACGCGGCCTGGCGCTCCTCGCGCGGACCCAGGCCGGCACGCGCCCGGTCAAGCGGCTGGGCCTCGCCGTGGCCGCACTGATCCGCTCGCGGCGGGACGACCGTCAACTGAGCCTCTTCCGGCGCGCCGACTAGGTCGACCCGCCCACCCACCCCCCTCCGAGGGGTGTCGGCGGTGCGCGCCCGGGGCCTCAAGGCCCCCGCCAGGACTGCCGAAGTGCCCTTGGACCCACCGGACCGCCCTCGGGGCAGACGGGTCGTGAGAGGTAGGGCGCCATGGAGCGGGAGCGGCGAAAGTACACACGGATCGCCACGGACCAGGTGATCTCGTATGCGATGGTCGACGCGGGCGACCAGCTCGGCGTGAGCGTCGACGTGTCGGCGGGCGGCATCCGGTTCGAGGCCGTGGGCTGCGAGATCGGGCTCTCCGACACGATCCGGGTGACCTTCAACGTCGGCGACCGCACCATCGTCGCGGTCGGCCGGGTCTCCTGGGCCACCGAGACCGACCCGATCACGACCGAGGTCGGGCTCGAGTTCATCGACATCGATCCGGCGGCCTTGCAGATTCTCGAGGACGAGACCGAGGTCCTGACGCCGGTCTAGCGGACGCGGACAACGGACCGACTTCTCAGGGTTTTCACCCCAGGGCCCCGGTCGCGAGGCCCCCCGGCTCCGCTTGCGAGCCTCCCACGGATCGCCTTGCGACGGTCCCCCAAGGGTGTCAGCGTCTCCGCCGTGGCCGACTTCCACCAGACCGGGGTCATCACGACCCTGCACCGTCTGGGCGAGCCGGACCTCGCGCGCCTCGAACGCGAGCTCCGACGCTTCGCCGAGACGCGCCCGATCGCCCTGGTGCTGCCCTGCCTGCACTCCGAACTTCGGGGCGATGCGCTCAAGGGCATCATCGATCAGCTGAAGGGCGTCGACTACCTGAAGCAGGTGGTGGTGAGCGTCTCGGGCACCGAGCGGCGCGACGAGTACCTGGAGATGCGTGCGGCGTTCGAGGGCGTCCGCACCCTGGACGGCCAGCCGGCGACGCTGATCTGGAACGGCGGGCCCCGCCTGCGGGCGCTCTACGACCGGCTCCGCGAGGAGGGGCTCGATCCGGGTCAGGACGGCAAGGGCCGGAGCGTCTGGATCGCCTACGGCTACGTGCTGGCCACGGACCGGGCCCGGGTGATCGCGCTGCACGACTGCGACATCCGCGACTATCGCCGCGAACTGCTGGCGCGCCTCTGCTACCCGCTGGCCAACCCCAACATGAACTACGAGTTCGCCAAGGGCTACTACGGTCGCGTGGCCGACCGGCTCTACGGTCGGGTGACGCGGCTGTTCATGACGCCCTTCCTGCGCGCCATGAACTCGGTACTCGGCCGCCACCCGCTGCTCGAGTTCCTCGACTCGTTCCGCTTTCCGCTGGCCGGCGAGTGCGCCATGACCACCGAGCTGGCCCGCAGCACCCGGATTCCCAGCGACTGGGGGCTCGAGGTGGGCATGCTGGCCGAGGTCTACCGCAACAGCTCGCTCAAGCGGACCTGCCAGGTGGAGATCGTCGACAACTACGACCACAAGCACCGCGAGCTGTCCGAGAGCGGGGGGGGCCTCCACCGCATGGTGGTGGACATCGGGGCCTCGTTGATCCGCAACCTGGCGAGCTACGGCGTGGAGTTCGATGCCGGCTTCCTGAACACGCTGTCGGTGGCCTACGTGCGCATGGCCCAGGACGCGGTGGCCCGGTATTCCGATCTGGCAGCGCTCAACGGCCTCAACTTCGACCGCCACGAGGAAGAGCTGGCCGTCGAGACGTTCTCGGAGGCGCTGCGGGCCTCGGGGCTGTCCTTCGTGCGCGACCCCATGGGCGCGCCCCAGATTCCGAACTGGAATCGCGTGACCTCGGCCCTGCCGGACTTCCTAGACGATCTCGAGCGGGCCGCATTAAGCGACTCCGAGATCGGGTGAGCCCAAATCGGCGGAATCGCTATCGATAGGGCGACCCGGGTCCCCTGACGGGATTTGCCCTGCGGGTCGCCCCAGGTGGTAGGCTCTGGAGAGCAGGGGGGAGGGAGCAAGTTGAGGATCGCGGATGTCCCCGTGGGGGGTGGTGCGCCGCTGGTGCTCATCTCCGGCCTGAACGTCATCGAGAGCGAGGGCGAGGCCATCGCGATGGCCCACGAGCTCCAGCAGGTGGCCGCGCGTCACGCGTTCCCGTTGGTGTTCAAGGCTTCCGTCGACAAGGCCAACCGTTCGAGTCTGAGTTCCTACCGGGGACCGGGCTTCGACGAAGGCATCCGCATTCTGGGCCGCGTGAAGGCCGAGACCGGGCTGCCCGTGATCACCGACGTGCACGAGCCGGCCCAGGCCAAGCCCGCCGCCGAGGTGGTGGACTGCCTTCAGGTGCCGGCCTTCCTGTCTCGCCAGACGGACCTGATCGCCGCCTGTGCCTCCACCGGCAAGCCGGTGAACCTGAAGAAGGGGCAGTTCATGAGCGCCCTCGACGTGCCCCATGCCGTCGGCAAGGTGCGCCATTTCGGGGGCGACGCGATGGTGACCGAGCGCGGCGCCACTTACGGCCCCCACGACATCGTGGTGGACATGCGCGGCATCGCGCAGATGCGCACCTATGCCCCCGTCTGCTTCGACGCCACCCACTCGGTGCAGCGCCGCGAACCGGGGGGGGCCGCGGTGAGCGGCGATCGGGCAATGGTGGCGCCGCTCGCCCGGGCGGCCGTGGCCGTGGGCCTCGACGCCCTGTTCATCGAGGCCCATCGAAGGCCCGAGTCGGCGCCCTGCGACGGGGACAGCCAGCTCGACCTCGAGAGCCTGGAGCACCTCCTGGTGCAGGTGCGCGGCATCGAGAACGCGCTGCGCGACTCCGAGACGGCCCAGGCGCCCTGAGCGGCAGCCCGGTCCGATCCGCCTGATCGGCCGGCAGGGGCCCATCCCCAGGGTCTGAAGATGCCGTGAACGCGTCTGGGGCCCGCCATTGTCAAGGGCTGAGGGCGTTCATACCGTTCTGCCGCATTCCCCCCCAAGAATCCATGCAGGGGATCCGTTCGCCCCGTAACCAGGGAGTGCGCGTTGCTGCACCGCCACAGCGAGATCTTCCGAGGCCTGCTCATGGTCTCGGACATGCTGCTCGTGGGCGGCTGTTGGCTGCTGGCCTACTACGTCCGCTTCCACACCGTCTTCCCCTCGGAGTCGGTGGTCGATGCGCAGCTCTACCTCGTCGCCCTGGGTGGGGTGCTGCCGACCAGCCTGTTCGCTTTCCGGGCGCGCGGGCTCTACGAGCCCCAGCGGGGCGGGTCGCTGATCCGCGAAGCGGGCGCGGTGATCGCTGCGATGTTCGTGACCACCGTGGTGCTGCTCGCCGCCGACGCCGCGCTGCGCGCGCACTTGTCGCGTGGTGTGATCGCCGGCTTCGTCGGGCTGGCCACGACGTCGGTCGTGCTGTTTCGCCTGTGCGGGCGCGCGTTCCTCCGCCGCATGCGCCGCAAGGGCTACAACCTCCGCTACCTGCTGGTGGTGGGCGCGGGCGAGCTGGCGCGCGAGACCATCGAGTCGATCCACGGGCACCCGGAAGCCGGCCTGCGCGTGGTGGGCATGCTCTCGAACGACGCCGGGCTCCAGGGACGCACCATCCAGGGCGTGCGCGTGCTCGGCGGCTACGCCTCCGTCAAGTCGATCCTGAGCCGCCGGCAGGTGGACCAGGTGGTGATCGCGCTGCCTCGCGAGGACTCGGACGCGCTGGAGAAGATCCTCGCCGACCTCGACGACGAGCTCGTGACGGTGCGGCTGATCCCCGACCTGCTCCACGTGATGACGCTTCGAAGCTCGGTCGAAGACCTGGACGGGCTGCCCGTGATCAACCTGCGCGAGAGCCCGCTGGTGGGCTGGGCGGCGCTCCAGAAGCGCGTGTTCGATCTGGTGGTGACCAGCCTGTCCATGCTGGTGGCGGCGCCGCTCATGCTGGCGATTGCCGCGGCCGTGCGTCTGACGTCTCGCGGGCCCGTCTTCTACGCGCAGGAGCGCATGGGCCTCGACGGGCGCGTCTTCCGCTGCTTCAAGTTTCGCACCATGGCCCACGGCGCCGAGGAGGAGACCGGTCCGGTATGGACGGCCAAGAAGGACCCGCGCCGCACCCAGATCGGCCGCTTCCTGCGGCACACCAACTTCGACGAGCTGCCGCAGCTTTGGAACGTGCTCCGCGGCGACATGAGCCTGGTGGGGCCGCGGCCCGAGCGGCCCGTGTTCATCGAGCAGTTCCGACGCGAGATCCCGGGCTACATGCTCCGCCACAAGGTCAAGGCCGGCCTCACCGGCTGGGCGCAGATCCATGGCTGGCGCGGCAACACCTCGCTGCACGAGCGGGTCGAGCACGACATCTACTACATCCAGAACTGGACCCTCGCGCTCGACGTGCGGATCCTGTTCATGACCTTCTGGCGCGGCTACCGGAACGCCTACTAGCCCGGGGCGTGCGCGTCGCCGGGTCTACCCCGCAGACCGGCCCGCCAGGGCCGCCTCGAGCGCGTCGCCCATCTGCTCGCGGAAGCGCTCGTTCGAGAAGGTCTCCGCGTGGCGGCGGATCGCGGCCGGGTCGAATGCATGGGGATCGGCCTCGTAGCGCCGGACCGCCCGCGCGAGGCCCTCGGGCGTCTGCGGGGTGAAGTGGATGCCGGTCGGGGCGCGCTCGCCCGGGTCGTCCACATCCACCACGGTCTCGGTGGCGCCGCCGCGCCCGAACGCGATCACCGGTCGCCCCGCGGCCTGCGCCTCTACGGGGATGATCCCGAAGTCCTCTTCCTGCGGATACACGAGCGCCCGGCAGCGCGCGTAGAGGTCGGCCAGGGCCTCGTCGGAGACGCGCCCCAGGAACCGCACGTTGGCCGGTGCCGTGGCCTCGAGCGCCGCGCGCCCCGGGCCGTCGCCCGCCACCACCAACGGGAGCCCCAGCTGGCGGAACGCCTCGATCGCGACGTCCTCGCGCTTGTACGGCACGAACCCCCCGACCATCAGGAAGAACGCGTCCGGGCCCCGCCCCGGCGCGATGCGCGAGACGTCCACGGGAGGGAAGATCACCGGCGCCTCGCGGTCGTAGTGGCGACGGATGCGGTCGGAGGTCGTCTGCGAGATGGCGATGAACTGCTGCACCCGCTCGGGCCCCGAGGTGGTGCGGTCCCAGTGGCGCAGCGCGGCCGCAAGCGGCGTCGCCAGGGCGCGCTTCAACCCGCGCCCGAGGTAGGCGTCCGCCTGGTCCCAGACGTAGCGCATGGGCGTGAAGCAGTAACAGACGTGGACCGCACCCGGGTTCGCGCGGATGCCCTTGGCCACCGCATGGCTCGACGACAACACGAGGTCGTAGCCCTCGAGGCGGAAGCGGCTGATCGCCCAGGGGAACAGCGGAAGGAGCTTCCGGTAGTGGCGCGCCGCGCCCGGCAGGCGCGAGAGCGGGCTCGCGTGGATGCGCAGCGACTCGATCGCGGGGGCGGTCGATCCCGGCACGTGGACCAGCGTGTAGAGGTCGGCCTCGGGAAACATCCGCGCATGCTGCTCGAGCACGCGCTCGCCGCCGCGCATGCCCGTGAGCCAGTCGTGGACCAGCGCCACGCGAGGCGGGGGCGCGCTCATGACCGCCCGGCGGCGGCGTGCCCGCAGGGCCGCTCCGGCGGCCGGATCGGATGGCGGCGCAGGCTCTTCACGCGGCCGCAAGCTAGCGACTTGCGGCTGCGGGGTGAACCCGGCAAGGTGCTCGCCCGGGGGGATCCGGGCCCACGCAGGCCCGTGCGACGCGTACCATGAACTCGACCTTTGCCAACGTCGTCGCGCGCAGGGACCTGCTGCGCGAGCTCACCCTGGCCGACCTGCGCAGCCAGAGTCAGGTGAGCCGCCTGGGTTGGCTCTGGTGGGTCGTCGACCCGCTGGTGATGATGCTGATCTACTGGGTCGTGGTCGCCGGGATCTTCGGCCGCGGCGAGCGCTACGCGCCGTATCCGGTGTTCATCCTGTGCGCGATGCTGCCGTGGAAGCACTTCACCAGCTCGCTGAATGCCGCGTCCGGGGTGCTTCGCGCCAGCGAGTCCCTGATCAAGTCGATCGCCTTTCCGACCATGGCGCTGCCGATCACGCAGGTGCTGGCGCGCTTCTGGCACCACCTGTTCGGGCTGCTGGTGCTCTTCGCGACCTCCTGGATCGCCGGGCTCCCGCTGGGCCTGGCGCTGGTGCAGCTTCCGCTGCTGCTGGTCTTCCAGCTGGTGCTGGTCCTGGGGCTCTCGTTGCTGGTCGCGTGCTTCGGTGCGCTGATCCGCGACCTCAAGGGCTTTCTCGGGCACGTCATGCGCGTGGGTTTCTATCTCTCGCCCACGCTCTACGGCATCGATCTGGTGCGCGAGCAGTCCGCAAACCTCGGGGGTTGGATGGCCGACTGGCTGCCGCGGCTCTTCCTGCTGAACCCGTTCGCGGTCCTGATCGGGGGATACCGCGATGTCTTCTTCTTCAACCGCATGGTCGAGCCGGAGATGTGGGCGCTTCTGACGGTCCAGTCGTTCGGCGCGCTCTGGCTGGGCTACCGCGTCTACCTGCACTTCGACCGCCGGGTGATCAAGTTCCTGTGAGCGATGCACCCAAGATCGCCCGCGAGAAGAACGCGCCCGTCATCGAGGCGCGCGGTCTCGGCATCTGGTTCAACCTCCAGAGCCGCCGGCGGGTCTCGATCAAGTCGATCCTGCTGGGTTCGGGGCTGCGCAGCGACCAGAAGGTGCTGTGGGCCCTGCGCGACGTGAACTTCGAGGTGGCCGACGGAAGCGTGCTCGGTGTGATCGGGCCGAACGGTGCGGGCAAGAGCACGCTGTGTCTCGCGCTCTCGGGCATCCTCACCCCCGATGAGGGCGATGTGGCGGTGCGCGGCAAGGTCTCGACGCTGCTCTCGCTGGGCGCCGGCTTCAACCGCGACCTCTCGGGCCGCGACAACATCCTCGTGAACGGCGCCTACCTCGGGATGCGCCGCGACGAGATCCAGTCGCGCATGGAGGAGATCGTCGCGTTCTCCGAGCTCGGGGACTTCATCGACCAGCCGGTGCGGTTCTACTCGTCGGGCATGCGGGCACGGCTCAGCTTCTCGATCGCTTCTTCGCTCGAGCCGGAGATCCTGATCCTCGACGAGGTGCTGTCCGTCGGCGACCAGGCCTTCCAGCGCAAGAGCCGCGAGCGCATGCAGCAGATGATGGCCCGCAGCCGCGCGATCGTGCTGGTCTCGCACGCCATGCCGTTTCTGCGCGAGCTCTGCACCCACTGCCTGTGGCTCGAGCGGGGTCACGTGCGCGGCTTCGGCGAGGCGCAGGAGATGCTCGACGCCTACGAGGCCGAGCTCGCGCCCGAGTGACCGCATCGACTGGAAAGGGGGGCTTCGTTCCCGATGTGCCGGTCGTGCTCGCGGCCAGCGCGCCGTGGGAGACGCCGACGCCCGTGAACGCCCATCACATCGCGCGCCGCCTGGCTGCGCGTGGCCACCGGGTGTTGTTCGTGGAGTCGACGGGATTGCGCGCGCCGGCCCTCGGCCGCGGACGCGACGTCTCGCGCATCGCGGCACGGCTTCGGCGCTTTGCCGGGGGTGTCCGCCGAGAAGCCGAGCGTCTCGACGTGCTCGCGCCGCTGGCGCTCCCGGGCGGGGGCCCGGGCGTCTTTCGCCGCGCTTCGCTGCGCGCGCTGGCGGTCCAGGTGCGACGCGCCGCCGCGGACCAGGGCGCCCGACCGGTGCTCTGGTCGTTCCTGCCCACGGGCGTGGCGCTGGCCGATCCGCTCGACGCACGGCTCGTCGTCTACCACTGCGTGGACCACTACGCCGCGAACCCCGGCGTCGACGCGGCCTGGGTGGACGGGCTCGAGGCACGGATGCTCGAGCGCGCCGATCTGGTGTTCGCGACCAGCCCGGTGCTGGCCGAGCGGTTGACCTCGCGGCGAAGCGACGTGGTGCTCGTGCCCAACGTGGCCGACGTCGACGCGTTCGCGGCGCCGCCGGGCCCTGAGCCCGCGGCGCTGGCCACGCTGCCGCGCCCGCGGGTGCTCTTCGCCGGGAACCTGGCGGGCTACCGCATCGATTTCGAGCTGCTGCTGGCCCTGGCCCGGGCGCGCCCGGAGCTTGCGCTGGTGTTGGTGGGGCCCGAGGGGCAGGGCGACGTCGCGCCCCCGGGCGCGGCCGCGCGCGCCCTGCACGGGCTCCCCAACGTGACCTGGGCCGGCCCGGTGGCCTGGGAGGCTCTCCCCACCTGGTTCGCCCATGCCGACGTGGGGCTGATCCCGTTTCTCGACAACGACCACACCCGTGGGAGCTTGCCGCTCAAGCTGTTCGAGTATCTCGCAGCGGGGCTGCCGGTGGTGGCCACGGACCTGCCCAACCTGGCCGGATACGCCGAGCCCGGGGTGCTTTCGGTGGTACGCGGCGGCGAGGCGTTCGTGGACGCCGTCGACGCGGCCCTGGCCGCGCCCGCCGAGGCCCGCGCGAGGCGGGTGGCACGCGCCCGCGAGCACGACTGGAGAGCGCGAATGGATGGCCTCTGTGCCGAGGTGGGCCGTGCCCTCGACGCGTGTGCGCGTCGCCTATGATCGCGCCGCCCATGAACACCGAGCCCCGCCTTACCGTGCTCCAGGCCAAGTTCGCGGCCTACCTGTCGTGGAGCCAGCCGTTCCTGCACACGCTGATCGACCGGCTCGGCGAGCACGTCGAGAACGTGGTGCTCTGCAACCGCACCGAGAACCTCGAGCGCTTCCCGGTGAAGCACGTCGAGCGGCTGCCGACCCGCTACCTGGTCCAGCCGCGGCTGGGGGTCCTGGCGGCGAGCTACCTGCGCAAGACCTGGCACCCGGACGTGATCCACGGGCACTTCGGCTGGTCGGGGCTGCGCCTGCTGCTGATGCAGCGCCTGCTCGAGGTGCCGCTGGTGGTGAGTTTCGGCGGTCGCGATCTCGGCATGCAGGTGCACCTGCCTGGCTACGACCGGCTGTACGCGGCGCTTCTCGACGCATGTGACGCCATCATCTGCGTCTCGGCCGACCTGCGCGACAAGGCGCTCGAAGCCGGCGCCGACCCGAGCCGAGTCCACGTGATCCACCGCGGCGCCGACCTCGACGGCTTTGCGTTCGTCGACCGCGGCGCGCGGCCCGCACCGAAGACCGTGACGGTGCTCATGGTCGGACGCATCGTGCGCAAGAAGGGCCATGAAGACGCCCTGAACGCGATCGCGCGCCTCGCCGCCGAACGGCTCGACGTGCGGTTGGTCGTGGTGGGAGAGGGCGAGGACTACCACCAGGTACGGCGCCTCCGCCGTCGGTTGGGCCTGGGCCGCCGGGTGGAACTGCGCGGCGCCACCGACCACGCCGGCGTACGCGCGGCCATGGCCGAGGCCGACCTGCTGCTGCACTGCTCGATCACGCCGCCTACGGGCGATGTGGAGGGCATTCCGAACGTCGTGGTCGAGGCTCAGGCTACGGGCCTGCCCGTGGTGGTGACGCGCCATGGAGGCATCCCCGAGGCGATGCGCGACGGCGAGACCGGGACCGTGGTGCCCGAGAACGACGTCGATGCCCTGGTGGCGGCCCTGCGGCCGCTGATCCAGGACCGGGCCCACCGCCTGGAAACGGGCGAACGGGCGCGTGCGTTCGTGCGCGAGCACTTCGACGTCACGCGCCAGGTGGAGCGGCACCTCGCCATCTACCGGGACGTGGTCGAGAAGGGGCCGCGCGCCCGCGGCCGCGCCCTGCCGGACGACTATCTGAAGCTCATCGACGACACGCTGCTCGCCCAGCGAATCGAGCACCCGACCGAGTTCTCGATCGCCGAGCTGATGGAGCGGCTGGTCTGGGCGCGCCGCTTCGAGGAAGAGGCCGCGGGGGGCGCGGGCGCGCTCTCGGCCGTGGCGAGCTCGGGCGTGTTCGTGCCCGAGGCGTCGCGGATCGCGCCCGGCCGCACGGTGGCGCGCGAGGGCGGGCCTTCGGGTGGCGGGGCCGCCGAGGTGCAGGAGAGCACCCTCGAGCGGCTCTACAACCTGAAGGGGCTGGTCCCGCAGTCGATCAAGTTTCCGATCAAGATGACGCTGGGCCGCCTGCTGGTGGCGGCCATCGAGTGGCGCTACCGACGCCGCCACGGCGCCGCCCTGGCGGCGCTCGAACGCGCCGACCGCGAGGTCTTCGACTACTTCCAGGCGGGCGGCGATCTCGACGGCTGGGAGGCCAAGACCGAGGCGCGGCTCGCGGCCGCCGCCGATCAGGAGGTCGGCGAAACGCCCGTGTAGCGCAGCACGCGGTAGGAAGCGGGGCTCGAGGCCGTCGAAGCGCGAATCGGGGACGAAGTGCGTGGCGTCGTCGAGCAGCTCGAACCCGTCGGGCCCGTTCCTGCGTTTGAAGGCCGGCTGGCCGTAGAAGACGTAGAGCGGAACACCCCGCCGCGGGGTCCGTGCCGCCGGCGGTCCCCCCGATCTCGCCGTCGTTCGCCACCCGGCCGGATCGTGACTCGCACCCCACGAGGCGGATGAAGAACCAAGCAAGGACGGGGGGCCGGGTTCCTTGCAGGGCCCCCGGGCGAGGGCTATCGCCCCCTCTGTCCGTACCCCCCGCGACTCGAAACCCTTCCGACCTCCCGGCGGAGACCATGGATTCGACCTTGGCAGCCAAGCAGCGCGGCGGCATCTGGCCCTACGTCCAGATCGCCCGCCCGGATCACTGGTTCAAGAACACGTTCATGCTGCTCGGGGTCTTCGTGGCCCTGTTCGTGCAGCCCGAGTCCTTCGGCTGGGAGGCCCTGCCCAAGCTGCTGCTGGCGTTCGTGGCCACCTGCATCACGGCCAGCAGCAACTACGTCATCAACGAGGTGCTCGACGCCGCCTCGGACCGGAAACACCCGACCAAGAAGCACCGGCCGGCGGCCGCCTGGGCCATCCGGCGGAGCTTCGCCATGGTCGAGTGGATCGGACTGGGCATGCTGGGCGTGGCCCTGGGCTGGCTCGTCCACCCTTACTTCGCGCTCACCACGTTGTTCTTCTGGGTGATGGGCGTCGTCTACAACGTGCCGCCGCTACGCACCAAGGAGGTACCGTACCTCGACGTGCTGTCGGAGTCGGTGAACAACCCGATCCGTCTGGTGCTCGGTTGGTTCGCGCTGATCCCGGACCGCTTCCCCCCGGTGTCGCTGTTGCTGGCCTACTGGATGGTGGGCGCGTTCTTCATGGCCATGAAGCGCTTCGCCGAGTATCGCGAGATCGGCGACCCCGAGGTCGCCGCCGCCTACCGCTCGAGCTTCGCCCACTACGACGAGGAGCGGCTGCTGATCAGCCTGTTCTTCTACGCCATGGCGGGTGCGCTGTTCTCGGGCGTGTTCATCGTCCGCTACCACCTGGAGCTGATCTTCATGATCCCGCTCCTGGCCGGCTTCTTCGCCTGGTACATGCGCCTGGGCCTCAAGCCCAACAGCGCCGTCCAGAACCCCGAGAACCTCTACAAGGAACGCGGGTTCGTGCTCTACGCCGCGATCACCGTGGTGGCCGGAGGGCTGCTGATGTTCACGCACATCCCGGCGCTCTACGAAGTCTTCAACGTCGACCTCGTGAACACGCTGCCCCTCTGGACGCTGGAACCGAACCAGCCCTAGGCCGCGGCTACGCGGCCCCCGGCGCTTCGAGGGCGGCCTCGAGCGCGTCGTCGATGCTGTCGAGCAGGGTGACCTCGAGGGCGGAGAGCACCTCCTCGGGCACCTCCACCAGGTCCTTCTCGTTGCGGGCGGGCAGTAGGACCGTGGTCACCCCGGCCCGTGCCGCCGCCATCACCTTGTCCTTGATGCCTCCCACCGGAAGCACCTTTCCGCGCAGGGAAATCTCGCCCGTCATGGCCACCGAACCGCGGGCCCGGCGGCCCGAGAGCAGCGACACGATGGCCGTGGCCAGGGTGACGCCAGCCGAGGGGCCGTCCTTGGGCACCGCGCCCGCGGGCACGTGCAGATGCACCTCGCCGGCGTCGAGCAGCGCGGCATCGAGCCCGAGTCGCGCGGCGTTGGCGCGTACCCAGGACAGCGCCGCCTCGGCCGACTCGCGCATCACGTCGCCGAGCTGGCCGGTGAGGCGCAGGCGCACGCCCTTGCCGCCGCTGCTGCCCGTGGCCTCGATGAACAGGATGTCACCGCCGTGCGACGTCGCGGCCAGCCCGACGACCACGCCCGGTAGCGTCGTTCGTTCGGCCGTCTCGGGCAGGTGGGGCGGCGCACCGAGTGCCTTGCCCACCCACGCCGGGTCGATCTCGAGGGGCACCGGTGCGTCGCCTCCCGCGATCTGCGCGGCGGCCTTGCGCAGCAAGGTGGCGAAGAAGCGGTCGAGGTTTCGCACGCCCGCCTCGCGGGTGTACTCCTGCACCACCGTCTCGACGGCATCGTCGCGTACCACGACCTGCTCGGGCGTGAGCCCGTGGGCTTCGAGCTGCTTGGGGATCAGGTGTTCGCGCGCGATGACGCCCTTGTCGCGCTCCGTGTAGCCCGGAAGCTCGATCACCTCCATGCGATCGAGCAGGGCGGGCGGGATGGTCGAGAGCGTGTTTGCCGTGGCGATGAAGAGCACCCGCGAGAGGTCGAAGGGCACTTCGAGGTAGTGGTCGCTGAAGGTGTGGTTCTGCTCCGGGTCGAGCACCTCGAGCAGGGCCGACGAGGGGTCGCCCCGGAAGTCGGAGCCGAGCTTGTCCACCTCGTCCAGCAGGAAGACGGGATTGCGCGACCCGGCCCGCTTCAGGCTGAGCAGGATGCGCCCGGGCATGGCGCCCACGTAGGTGCGGCGGTGGCCGCGGATCTCGGCCTCGTCACGCACCCCGCCCAGCGAGGCCCGGGCGAACTTGCGCCCCATGGCGCGCGCGATCGAGCGCCCGAGGCTCGTCTTGCCCACGCCCGGCGGCCCCACGAAGCACAGGATCGGGGCCTTGGCGTCGGGGGCGAGCTTGCGGACCGCCAGGTACTCGAGGATCCGGTCCTTCACCTTCTCGAGGTCGTGGTGATCGGCGTCGAGCACGCCGCGGGCCTCGCCGAGTTCCAGGTGGTCCTCGGTCTCGACCGTCCAGGGCAGGTCGGCCAGCCACTCGAGGTAGGTGCGCACCAGGTGGCGGTCCGGTGCGTGGGTGGGCAGCGCCCGGAAGCGGCGCAGCTCGCGCTCGGCGTGGGCCAGGGCTTCTTCCGGCAGCTCGGCGGCGTCGATGCGGTCGCGCAGCTCGTCGGCCTCGCGCTGGCCCTCGTCGCCCTCGCCGATCTCCTCCTCGATGTCGCGCAGCCGGCGCCGCAGCAGCCGCTCGCGGTGGCGCGGGTCCATCTCGTCGTCGGCCTCTTCGCTCTCGCTGAGCGCGCGCTGGGTCTCGGCGATGGTGATCTCGCGCTCGAGGTGGGTGGCCACGCGCCAGAGTCGCCGCACCGCATCCGGCTCGCAGAGCAGCGACACCTTCTCCTCGAACGGCAGGGCCACGTTCGACGACACCAGGTCGGCCAGCAGCCCCGGCGTGGGAAGCTCCGACACGAAGGCCTTCCACTCGTCGGGATAGTCGTCCCGAAGGTCGATCACGCGGTGCGCGAGTTCGACCACCCGGGCGCGCGCGACCTCCGCCTCGGCGGTCGCAGTCAGGGGCTCCGGCAGCGGCTCGACCTCCACGTGCAGGCCCGGCCCCGTGTCGTCTTCGATCGGGCGCATTCGCGTCCGCACGATGCCCATCACCAGGGCCTGCTTGGCCTCGCGGCGCGGCTCGACGACCCGCGCCAGGCGGGCCACGCAGGCCACCGGGTGGAGTTCGTCGAGGCCCGGGCGCTCGGTGGCTTCGTCCTTCTGCGTGGCGATCACGATCGTGCCGTTCACGCCGGCTTCGTCGAGCGCGGCCAACGAGCCCGGCCGGCCCACGGTCAGCGGGACGTTCATACCCGGGAAGACCACGGCGTTTCGCACCGGCAGCACGGGGAGTCGCGCGGGGATCTGCAGGGTCTCGTCGCCGAAGGCGCGGACTTCGAGGATGTCGGGTTCGGACGACTCGGACAAAGACGGGTGCCTCCGCACGCGCGGGCAGGGCCGAGAGGGGCCCTCCGAACGCGGCTGCGCGCAAACCTAAGCCCGGTCGGCGGCAGGTCAAACCCGTGGCCCCGTGGGGGCCTGGCGCCGCGGGGAGCGCGTCGGGCGAGCGTCAGGACGAAGAACGGGCGCGCGAGAAAGCCGGACTGGCGGTGCGGGGTGCTGGTGCCCAGGACTGGAGTCGAACCAGCACGACCTTGCGGCCACTAGATTCTGAGTCTAGCGCGTCTACCAATTCCGCCACCTGGGCCCAGATGGGACGGACAGGCTAGACACGCGCCGGGGAGGCGTCAACGAAGCGTGGAGGCGCGGTCGCGGGCTAGTCGGGCGCATCGTCGAGCGACTCGAGCTCGGCGGCCAGGCGCTCCCACTCGCGATAGCGCGTGGCGACCTCTTCGCGCGCGGCATCGCGATCGGCCTGGATCCGCGCGACCGCCTCGCCGTCGCGGTAGACGTCGGGGTCGCCGAGCCGCAGTTCGAGGGCGGCGACCGCCTGTTCCTTCTCGAGGATCTCCGCCTCGATCTTCTCGATGCGGCGGCCGGTCTTGTCGCGTCGCTTGCGGCGCTCGCGTTCCCGGGCACGGGCCGCCTTGCTGTCGGCGGGCGCGGCCGTGGGTGCCTCCTCCGCGGCGGGTACGTCCTCCGCATTCTCCTTGGCCTTGGCCGTGCCGTCGCGAGCGTCGTTCGCGGGGGCGGTGGTGCGCTCGTGGTAGTGGGCATAGTTGCCGAGAAATTCGCGCAGCTCGCCGTCGCGTACCTCGACGACCTTCGTGGCCAGGGCGTCGATGAAGTCGCGATCGTGGCTGATGAAGGCGAGGGTGCCGACGTAGGCCGACAAGGCGTCCTCGAGCACCTCGCAGGCGGCGATGTCCAGGTGGTTGGTGGGCTCGTCGAGCACCAGCACGTTCGCTGGGCGCAGCAGCATGCGCGCCAGGGCGAGCCGCGCCTTCTCGCCGCCGGAGAGCACCGACACCTTCTTGTCGACGTCGTCCCCCGTGAACAGGAACGCGCCCAGATGACTCCGCAGGCGCGGCACGTCCTCCGTGCTCGCGATCGATTCCAGCGAGCCCAGCACGGTGTGATCGGCCTCGAGCTCATCGAGCTGATGCTGCGCGTAGAACGCCACCTCGACGCGGTGGCCCAGCGAGCGGTCGCCGTCGTCGAAGGGCAGGACGCCCGCGAGGATGCGGAGCAGCGTGCTCTTGCCTGCCCCGTTCGGCCCGACCAGGGCCACCCGGTCACCGCGCCGCATCCGGAAGTCCACGCCCTCGTACACGACCGTGTCGCCGAAGCGCTTGTGGATGGCCTCGAGCGCGATCGGCACCTCGCCGGCGCGCGGCGGCTCGGGGATGCGCAGCCGGATCCGGCGCCGGTCGTCGTCGAGCAGCTCCACCCGGTCGAGCTTCTCGAGGGCCTTCACGCGGCTCTGGACCTGCCGGGCCTTGCTCGCCTTGTAGCGGAAGCGTTCGATGAACCGCTCGGTCTCGGCCACCTTGCGGTCCTGACTCTTCTTGCGCGCCAGCAGTTCCTCGCGCCGCTGGGCACGCTCGGTGAGGTAGCGGTCGTAGCCGCCCGCGTAGAGCGTGAAGCGCGCGTTTTCGAGCTCTGCGATCGAGGTGGTGTTGCGCCGCAGGAAGGCGCGGTCGTGGGAGATGGTCACGATGCCGCCCTCGAAGGCGGCCAGGGTCTCCTCGAACCACTGGATCGAGGGGATGTCCAGGTGGTTGGTGGGCTCGTCGAGGAGCAGCACGTCGGGCTCGGCGAGCAGCAGCTTGGCCAGCTCCACGCGCATCAACCAGCCCCCGCTGAACGTGCGGAGCGGCCGGTCTCGTACCTCTTCGGCGAAGCCCAGGCCCGACAGCACGCGCTCGATCCGAGCCTCGCGCTCGAACCCACCGTCCCGGGCAAAGCGCTGCTGGAGCGTGTCGTAGCGATCCGCCAGGCTCGCCTGCACCGCACCCGAGTCGGCCGCCATCTGGGCCTCGAGCGAACGCAGTTCGCGTTCCAGCGCATCGAGATGGGCGAGCGCGGTGGCGGCTTCTTCACGCACGCTATTCGTGCGGGTGGGGTCGACCTCCTGACCCAGCATGCCGATGCGCACGCCGCGTGACGTGCTGCGCCGGCCTGCGTCGGGCTCGTCGATGCCGGCGGCAATCCGGAGCAGGGTGGTCTTGCCGGCTCCGTTGGGGCCGACGAGGCCGATACGGTCTCCGGCGCGTACGTGAAGGCTCACGCCCTCGAAGAGCGTGCGGATCCCGATGCGGCGCACCACGTCCTCGAGCCGGAGCAGCATGGCCCGGGAGACTAACCGACCGCCGCGGCCGGCGAGCCCCGGGGGCCGGCCCTCCGGGCCGGTTGGTGTTCAACCTCCGCTCGGGATGCGCCGATGAGACCGGAGTGGACACCGAGAATCTCCTCGAGATCGGCGAGCGGGGCCTCCACCCGCTGTTCGAGCGGCCCTGGATCACCGAGGCCTTCCGCCAGGATGCCGAGTCGCTGCGCAGCGCGGTCGACGGCCGTGTAGACGACATCCATGCGGCTCTGCGCGGCGTGCTCTCGCAGCCCGACGCCGGAGCCGGACGCCGGGAGATGGCGCGACTCGACCCCGAGCTTCGCCACGTGCTCGTGCTGCTCTATTTCGACCTGCTCGACGGCCGACTGCGAGAACGCTCGGTCCGCCACTAGGGGCCGCCCGAGCAGACACGGCCCGCCACGCGCGGCCAGCGTTCCCTGCTACCGCGTGGCCGCCTGGCCGCCCACCCGCGCCTCCTCCAGCAGTTCGGCGGGGGCGATCGGCATGGGGAGGCGCACGCGTTCGCCCTTCTTGGTGCGGAACAGCAGATGACCGTGGTTGCGTGCGTGGTCGAACAGGTCGCGCAGGATCTCCACGTCCTTTCGGCAGTAGCGCTCGATCTCGTCCACGCGCCCCTCGCGCCACCACTGAAGCGACTGCAGGCCGTCGGCGCTCTTGGGTTCGCCCAGGGTCTCCTCGCCCAGGTGGCCCAGCGAGAGCCGGTAGCCCAGCCTCCCATGAATGGCATCGAGCAGGTCGAACGTGGGCAGGGCCCGCAGGTCGCGATCGGTGTAGCCGCGCAGCACCTCGTAGTCGAAGCGGCGCACGTTGAAGCCCACCACCAGCTCGGCGGCGGCGAGCGTGTCGAGCAGACTCTCGACCTGACCTTCCCGGAACGTCTCGAAGCGGCCGGTCCGCGAGTCCCAGACCACGGCGAGGGCCAGGCGCATGAGATGCGCGTTGTGCCAGCCGCCGACCTCCTTGGCGCTGCGCTGGGTCTCCAGGTCGAACAGCACCATGTGCGGGTCGGGTGCTGCGCTGCGGGCCGGCGCGTCCGGGGCGGGCCGGGCGAGGTCGGGCTCCGGGGGCAGTTCGGGCAGGGCCTCGCGGCCGAGCAGCAGTTCGAGCGCGCGCACGGCGCCGGCCTTGTCGATGGGGCGGTTGCCGTTGCCACAGCGCGGCGAGTGCACGCAGGCCGGGCAGCCCGTCTCACAGCTGCACCCGGCCACCAGCTCCAGCGTGGCTTCGAGCAGCGCCTCGATGCGATCGAATACGGCCGGCGCAAGGCCCACGCCCCCGGCGTGGCTGTCGTAGAGGAAGATCGCGGGCCCCTCGAGCTGGGCGTGTCGCGTGGTCGAGATGCCTGCCACGTCGAACCGGTCGCAGAGCGCGAACAGCGGAAACAGCGAGAGCGCCGCGTGCTCGATGGCGTGGATCGAGCCCATGGGGTGGCGCTCCTCCTGGGTGAGCAGGCGCGTCACTTCTTCGGGGATCTCGAGCCAGAGGGAAGTGGTCTCGAAGTGCGTCGGCGGTAGCTCCAGGGGCTCGGTGCCCAGCAGGTCCTGCCCGCGGATGCGTCGGCGCTCGTAGCTGGTGACCTGGGTGGTGACCTTCACCCGTCCCTGGACCAGGCGGAAGTTGCCCACCGGCCGAGCGCGGTCCCGCGAGAGGATCTCGGTCTCCTTCTCGGAGAGCGCCCGCGTGTACCAGGGCAGTCGCGCGGCGGTGACGCGCACCTCGTGGCGGTCGAGGTCGAGTTCCCGCACCTGGTACTGCCGCCCGTGGTGCAGGTAGACCGCGCCGGGATGGCACTCGGTCAGCACGTTGGCCGAGCCGATGGAGCCGACCACGCGCGGGCGCTCGTCGTCGGCCTGACCCTCCCGGATGGCATAGCTCTGACCGGCGGCGCGCAGACTGACCTCGCGATGCGGAGCGCGTCGCGAAGCGAACCACTGCCCGCCGGACTCGCTGCAGAGCAGGGCGCCTTCGGACTCGAGCGCCTCGGTGGCCGTGCGCACGGCCGGGGTTTCGCACCAGGTCTCACCGGCGCGCAGCGGCACCTCGGCCGCGGCGCAGGGCAGGTGCCCGCGCAGCACGTCCTGGTTCTCCGGGTCGACCACCGCATGCTCGAAGGCGCCGCTGGTGAGCGCCTCGGGGTGGGCCACCAGATACTGATCGAGCGCGTCGGGCTGCGCGACGAGGGCGATCAGCGCGTCGCGACTGCGGCCCACGCGGCCCGCGCGCTGCCAGGTGGCGATCTGGCTGCCCGGGTATCCGACCAGGATGCAGACGTCGAGCCCGCCGACGTCGATGCCCATCTCGAGCGCCGAGGTCGAGATCACCCCCAGCAGGTCGCCCTGGAACAGGCGCTGTTCGATCTCGCGGCGCTCTTCGGGCAGGAAGCCCGCGCGATACGAGCTGATGCGTGGCAGCAGGTCGGGCGCGGCCTCGCCCACCCACTGGTGCATCAGCTCGGTCACCCGGCGCGCCTTGGTGAAGACGATGGTGCGCAGCCCCGCACCGATCGAGAGCCGGAAGAGCCGTGCCGCAGCCGTGTAGGGCGATGCGCTCGGGTTCAGCACCACGAGCTGGCGTTCGGTGTGGGCCGCGCCCTCGCTGCGCACCACCTCGAAGTCGCGGCCGGTCAGGTTGCGCGCCAGCTCGCCCGGGTTGGCGACGGTGGCCGATGCGCACACGATGCGCGGCTCTGCGCGGTGGTGCCGGGCCACACGCAGCAGGCGCCGCATCACCTGAGCCACGTGGGATCCGAAGATGCCTCGGTAGGTGTGCAGCTCGTCCACCACCACGAGACGCAGCCCAGCGAAGAAGCGCTGCCAGCTTGCGTGGTGGGGAAGGATGCCGAGGTGCAGCATGTCGGGCGTGGTGATCAGCACCTGCGGCGGATCGCTTCGGATCTTCTTGCGCCGTGCGGTGGGCGTGTCGCCGTCGTAGATCTCGACCCGGCATGCGGGCCGGCCGCTGGCGCGGGCGAGCACCTCGGCGTCGGCTTCGAGCTTCTTGCGCTGGTCCTGCTCGAGGGCCTTCAGCGGAAACAGGTAGAGCGCGCGGGCCTCGGGGTCCGCCAGTGCGTCTTCCAGGGCGGGCAGGTTGTAGACGAGGCTCTTGCCGCTTGCGGTGGGCGTGGCCAGCACCACGTCGCGACCGGCGCGCAGGTGATCGAGGGCGCGGGCCTGGTGGTCGTAGAGCCGCGTGATGCCTCGGGCTTCGAGGACCTCGGCGAGCGGGCCCTCGAGCGCGTCGTCCACGAGCTGCGGAGGCCGCGGCGGCAGGCGCTGCTCGTGGCGGATCGACCCTCCGAGGTCGCGGTCGCGCCGGATCGCCTGGAGCAGCTCGCCGACGTCGCCCTCGGCCACCGCGTGGCGGGCGAGGCGCCGCCGCCAGCGGCCCCGCGGCACGCCGAGCGCGCCGGCTGCCTCGGACCCCTGAGAACTCGGGATGGCGTCGACGCCGTTCGCGCCCGCCCCATCTGCGTCGCCCACACCGGTGGACACGACGATGCACCTCCAGCCGACCGCGCGGGAGGGCACGCAGCGGAACACGAACCGGGGATGTCGTGGGATCCGGGGGGTATGGCCACCCTAGCGGGTCGCTCCACCCAAAGAAAGCCAGCGCGCTCACGGCGGCGCCATCGTTCCCACCGCCCCGCGGCCGAGGGCTATGTTGCCGGCCGCATGCGCATGTCGCTCAAGGCCCAGTACGCCATCTGCGGAATGTTCGACCTGGCCTACAACGGCGAGGGGCGCCCGGTGCAGGTGCGCGTGGTCGGTGAGCGCCAGCGCATCCCCGCCCGCTACCTGGAGCAGATCTTCCAGCGCCTGCGCCGCGCGCGCCTGGTCCGCGGCAAGCGAGGGCCGGGTGGGGGCTACGTCCTCGCGCGCCATCCCTCGGAGATCACGCTGCAAGACATCCTCGAGGCACTCGAGGGCCCGGTGGCGCCGCGCATCGCCGCAGGCCCGCCCCCGCGCGACCGTGCGCCGGCAGAGCGCCCGGCATTCCTGTGGCCGGCGCTCGGCGACCGGATCGCCGACACGCTCTCCGACTTCGACCTCGAGCGGCTGTGCAACGAAGCGGCGGCCGGCGGGGTCCCGCGCGCCCACGAGGACACGCGGATGTGGCACATCTGACGGGCCGGCTCAGCGCCGGGACGGTCGCCTTCGGCGCGCCGTCCAGGCGAAGGCGAGGGCTCCCGCCAGGGTCGCCGCGTGGGCCCGGGCCTCGGGAACGGCCGAGACCGCCACCGAGTCGAAGTTGGCCTGGGTGAAGACGCTCGGCGTGGCGTCGAGCGAGCGCATCTCGATGGCGATCGGAAGCCCGGCCTCGGCCGCCCCGGCGGCGAACGACACCGAATGCGGTGTGAAGAGGTCGCGCAGCGCGAGGGTGACCTGGCGGCTCGCCAGCGGAGCCAGTGTGTCCCCGCGCAACAGGAGCAGCTCGAAGGTGGGCGCCCCGACGAACGACTCCAGGCGCCAGCCGGCCTGGAGCGAGAAGGTGTAGGTCCGGTCCGCCTTGAAGGACGAGGTGAGCACCTGCCGGATGACGGTCAGGTTGTTCAGGTAGCCCGTGTTGCGGCCGTCCGGGATGGTGGTGTCGAGGTCGGGCGTCTGGTCCGAGGCACCGGTGAATTCGACGTCTCCCGGGTTCTGGATCCCGGGGTCCCCTGCCAGCGCGTTGCCGAAGAACTGCCAGCCCACGCCAGGCGGAGAGGCTGCGAAGGTGCCGTCGCCGACGAGCGGGGCTTCGAACGAGGGGTTCACCACCGGGATCGAGGCACCGGCGGCGGGGCCCGCCCACGTGGCCGCCACGAGCAGGGCGAGCAGACCCGGCAGGCAGGGAAGCGGAGCCGGCGAGGTGGGCCGGTGCATCGGGGGCCTCCTTCGCGCCGCCTGGCGGCGGACCGTGGAACCCTGGCTCTACCCACCCGTACCCCGCCGGGGCTCGAAGTGTCAATCGGGCCTCATGGGGCCTCGCCGCCCGCATGGGAGCTCCACGGGCGCCCGGCCACGGCCTCTCCCCGGCCTCGTGCGAAACCCCGTCTTTTCCCTTAGAATCCGCGGCTCTCGGCGCATCCCCGACCTGGTTTGAGCGATCGCATCTTCGTCGACCCGGACCTCTCCCCCGCGTGGGTACCGGTGCGGGTGCTCAACGAGATGCGGTCCCACGCCCTCGAGACGCTTCCCGAGGAGTGCTGCGGGCTGCTGCTCGGTCCCAAGGCCGACTGCTTCGAACAGGCCCACCGCTGCCGCAACGACATGACCCTTCTCCACCACGACGACCCGGAACGCCACCCGCGAGATGGCCGCCATGCGTTCCACATGAACGAGGGCGACCATGCGGCGATCCTCGCCAAGGCCGAAGCCAGCGGGCAGGGCGTGACCGCCGTCTACCACTCCCACGTCGAGGCCGGCGCGTACTTCTCCGAGGTGGACCAGCAGTTCGTGCGCGCGCCCGAGTTCCCGTACCCCGATGCCATGCACTTCGTGGTCTCGCTGGCCGGGGGCGTCGTCCGAGAAGTCGCGGCCTTTCGCTGGGACGCCCGCCAGGGTCGCTTCGAGGGGCGCGCCGTGGAGGTGATGCCCGCGTGACGAGGGTTCTGGGCGTAGGCGGTACCGGCGCAATGCGTGCGCTGCGGACTCTCGTCGTGCTGGGTGCCTGGCTTGGCGTCGCGTGTGCGGGGCCCTCGTACCAGTACGAGGATCTCCCGGCCGAACCGATCGCCATCGTCTATCGCACCACCCAGGACGTGGAGCTGGTGCAGGACCTGCTCAAGCAGCGCGCCGAGAAGGGCAAGGTCAAGGATCCCCAGAACGCGACCTTTCGCCTCGAGGACGTCGGGTCGCTGTTTGGCCTCTACAACACCAAGGAAGATCGTGCGGCGGGGCTCCTCGGCCGGCTGGCCCTCCTCGACGCGCAGACCCGTGCGATCGAACTGCCCGAGTTCGCCAAGAAAGGCTCGCGGCCCCTGGCGTGGTCGCCGGACCGCACCCGCCTGCTCTTCACGAACGTGCGGCGGGGCAAGCCCCACGTGTTCGAGTGGCATCGCGACACCGGCGACGTGCGACCGGTCACCTCGCGGCACGCAGACCATCTCGACGCGTGCTTCGGGCCCGACGGCTCCGTCGCCTTCTCGTCGGTGGAGAACAACCGCTCGCGGGTCTTCATCTGGCGACCCGGCGGGGGTCCTCCCCAGCCGGTCACGCCGGGGCCCTTCGACGGCCAGCCCACCTGGTCGCCGACCGGCGAGCATCTCGTCTATCGCAGCATGCTGGATCGCAAGCGCGAGGTCCTCAGGGTGATCGACCCCCGCGATCCCGGCGAGCCGCGTACGCTCGCCCCTGGGCGACGGCCCACTTTCACGCCCGACGGGCGTTGGGTGGTCTACAGCGCCAAGACGCGCAAGGGCTGGAAGCTCTACAAGATCCGACCCGACGGCGGGGGACGTCGCCGATTCGGCGAGAGCCCGCGCCAGGAACATCAGCCGACCGTCTCTCCCGATGGTCGCTTCGTGGCCTACGTCGAAGAGACGGAGACACGCCGACAGAAGATCTGGATTCGCGCGATCGACGGCACCGGGGATCGTCCCCTCGTGTTCGATGGCGACGGTTTCCAGCCCGCGTGGTGACTTCGGCGCAGACGCGCCCGCTGCCGCCCCCCAATCAACCAGGAGTTCCCGATGAGTCCCCAACAGCATGACCTCGTTCCCGTCCACGGTGGCCTCGACGCACCCGTCAACCGCACGGTGCCGCTGAGCGAGCGGAAGGCCTTTCTTGCCGAGGCCGAAGGCAAGCCGTCGGTGCGGGTGAGCCGCGCCGACCTCTCCACGGTCTACCGGATCGCCGATGGTGCGCTCTCGCCGCTGGTGGGCCCGATGCGCCGAGAGGCCTGGCAGCTGGCTCTCGACGAAAAGGTCGTCGTCTCGGGCGGCAAGCGGTACGCGTGGGGCATCCCGCTGGCGCTGCCCGTCACCGACGAAGAGGCCGCCGCGCTGACCGCGGGAGGCACGGCCGCGCTGCGCACCGAAGAGGGTGACGTGATCGCGTTGCTTTCGGACGCCGAGGTCTTCGACTTCGACAAGAACGCCTTCGTCCAGAAGGTCTACGGCACCGAGCGCTTCGATCACCCGGGTGGCCGCATGGTCGAGTCGGACCCGCGCACCAAGCTGCTGGGCGGCGACCTCCGCGTGCTGCCCCAGCCGCGCAACGCCGAGTACGGCGAGTACATGCTGAGCCCGATGATGACGCGCGCGCTGATCCGCGACCGGCAGTGGCAGCGCGCCCTCGCGTTCCAGACGCGAAACCCGCTGCACCGTGCCCACGAGTACGCGCTGGTGGCCGGGGCCGAGCGCCTGACGGCGGCGGGCCACTACACGGGCGTCGTGCTGAACCCGCTGGTCGGCGAGCTCAAGGGCGACGACGTGCCCGCGAGCATGCGCATGGCGTGCTACCGCAAGCTGCACGACGACCGGCTGCTGGGCCAGGGCGACAAGGACGAGGCGCTCTGGAAGGAGCGGGGCTACGACATCTCGGAGGTCTTCGAGCTGATCGGTCTCGACATCAAGATGTTCTACGGCGGCCCCAGTGAGGCGCTGATGCACGCGGTCTATCGCCAGAACTACGGGTTCAGCGATCTGGTGATCGGCCGCAAGCACGCCGACGCGCCCTATGAGGATGGCGAGGCGATCTGGGGCGACTTCGACGCCCAGGACATCTTCGACGACCTGCCGGGCGAGCTGCACATCTCGCCCTGCAAGATCGGATTCGCGGCCTTCTACGAGTCCCTCGGCCGGGTCGATCTGACCGAGAGCCACCCGGACGAGAAGCCCTACGGGATCAGCGGCACCAAGGTGCGCGAGCTGCTGCGCTCGGGCGAGCGCCCCGACCCGCGCATCCTGCGGCCGGAGATCGCCGACATCCTGATCGAGGCCTACCGGAGCTAGCGCTCGGCCCTGACGCTGACGATCTGGGGGGCCGCTTCACGCGGCCCCCCAGACGGGCGTACCCTCACCGCATGCAGATCGGCGTCCCGCGTGAGTCGAAGGATCAAGAGCACCGCGTCGGCCTGACGCCCGACGGCGCTGGCCAGCTCGTGGAGGATGGGCACCGCGTGCTCGTCGAGCGGGGCGCGGGCCTGGGCAGCGGCTTTGCCGACGAAGACTACCGCCAGGCGGGCGCCGCCCTGGTGGCCATCGACGAGGCGTGGTCGTCGCCGGACCTCGTGGTGAAGGTGAAGGAGCCCCAGCCTGCCGAGCTCGGCTACCTGCGCTCGGGCCAGACGCTCTTCACCTACCTGCATCTGGCGGCCGACGCCGCGCTCACGGCGCGGCTGCTCGACGCCGGCGTGGTCGGCATCGCGTACGAGACGATCCGCGATCCCGACGGCACCTTCCCGGTGCTCGCGCCCATGAGCGAGGTCGCCGGTCGGCTGGCCGCGCAGATCGGCGTCACGCTCCTGCAGAAGAATCGCGGTGGCAAGGGACTGCTGGTGGGGGGTGTGCCCGGGGTGCCGCGCGGCCGGGTGACGGTGATCGGCGCGGGCATCGTGGGCATCAACGCCGTGCGCGTGGCCCACGCACTCGGTGCCGAGGTGGACGTGCTCGACGTGGACCTGAAGCGGCTCGCCTACGTCTACGACATCTTCCGCGGCGAGCTCTCGACGCTCTACTCGAACCGCCAGAACCTGGCGCGCGCCGTGCGCGAGACGGACGTGTTGATCGGCGCCGTCTACGTCCAGGGTCGCAGGGCACCGACCCTGGTCACCGAAGCCATGGTGGCCACCATGGAGCCGGGATCGGTCGTGGTGGACGTCGCCGTCGACCAGGGGGGCTGCGTCGAGACGATCCGGCCGACCACGCACAGCGATCCGACCTACCGGGTGCACGACGTGCTGCACTACGGCGTGGCCAACATGCCCGGCGCGGTGCCTCGCACCTCGACCCAGGCGCTCACGAATACGACGCTGCCCTTCGTCGAGCGCATCGCCGCCCAGGGACTGGAGGCGGCGCTGGCCGACGACCCCGCCCTACGCGACGGGGTGAACCTGTGGCGGGGCGAAATCACGTCTCCGGGCGTCGCCGAGAGTCTCGGCCTTCCCCTGCGCCCCCTTGCAGAGATCCTGGGCGCCCGGGGCTAGGGTCGGGCTAGAGCAGGCGGATGCGCGGCTCGGCGGCGAGCGAGCGCAGCGTGGCGCGGTCGGCGGCCTGGTCGGGGTGCAGCGCATGCCCGAAGGCGAGCGCCAGCCGCACCGGGCGGTTCAAGCGCTCGTCCTTGGCGACCTCGTCGGCCACGGCGCGCGCGAGCGCCGTGACGCGCTCGTCTGCGGAGCCGGGATCGGGGAGCAGGGCCGAGAACTCGCCGTCACCGGTGCGGGCCAGTACGTCGAAGTCGCGCAGGTGTGCGCGGAGTGCTTCGGCCGTACGCAGCACCACGCGCTCGGCGTGCAGCGCGTCGGCGCCGCGGCGCACCTCGTCGAGGTTCTCGATGCGACAGACCGCCAGGCAAAGAGCGCCGCTGCGGCCGGCCAGGCGCGCGATCTCCTGATCGATGCGGCGCTCCAGGTATTCGGCGTTGGGCAGCCCGGTCTCTTCGTCGAAGTTGCGATGTTGGCGCGCCCGCGACCAGAAGAGCGCCCCGTCGAGCGCACGCTCCACGTAGGACACCCAGCGCGTGAAGATCTGGAAGTCGTCGTCGTTGAACGAGCCCGCCTGGAACGCGTCGGGCAGCACCTTGTCGTAGAGCGCGAGCGTGCCGATGGCGCGCCCCTCCCGCGCGAGTGGCGCGGCCAGGACCGATCGCACGCCCGAGTCGACCGCGGCGTAGGACTCGACGTCGCGCACGTGCCGCACCAGGCGCGGGGCGCGCGCCTTGAGCGTGTCGACCGAGACGTTCTTGTCCAGGCGGAAGAGGCGCTCCTGGGTGCGGCCGTCGGCCGCACCGTAGTACGAGCGGATCACGTAGCGGCGCGTCTCGGGGTCCTGGAGTCTCAGGACTGCGTGGTCCGCCTCGAGGATCAGCGCACCCGAAGACGTGGAGAGCCGTGCGACCTCGGCCGGGTCTCGCGCCGAGACGAGCTTGATGCCCGCCTCGTTGATGGCGGACACCTTGGTGGCGCGCGAGGTCATGCGGGCTTCGCGTTCGGCCTGGGCCACCTCGTCGGCGACGGCCGCTGCGATCTCGAGCAGCGTCTCTTCCAGCGCTCGCCCGGCACCCAGCGCGGGGCCTGACGCGTCGAGCCCCGGGTCGGCCGACCCGCCGCCCTGGACGGACAGCACGCCTACGAGATCGCTTCCGGCCTCGAGCGGAACGGCGGCGAAGCCGAGCGTCCCGTCGGGCGCGTGAAGGAACACGGGCTCGCGGCTCTGGGCGGCGCGGCCTTCGAGACCCTCGCCCAGCGCCACGCGGTACTCGCCTCCCAGGGCGCCCCCCGCCAGCGAGGTGGCCGCGAAGCGCAGTTCGCGCTCGTCGGGGTCGTGGAGATGCACGCAGACCACGCCCCCGCCGATGCGCTCGGCGAGGGTGCGGCAGAGGTCGCCCAGCCGGTCCAGGAGCGGTGCTGCGCCCGACAGGGCGTGGCGCACCTGGCGCACGGCCGCGTAGCGGGACGCGTCGCGACGCAGGGCTTCGTGCTCCTGGGCGCGGGAGATGATCTGCGCGTCCAGCGAGCCCAGCTCCTCGGCGAAGGCCAGGTCGTCGTCGTCGAAGGCCTCGGGCCGGCTGCTGTGATGAAGGTTCAAGACGCCCAGCACCTGGGCCTCATGGACGAGGGGAACGCACAGGGCCGACTCCACGTCGAACCGTTCGCGGAGCAGCCGGAAGTGGCTGCGGTCGGCGGGTCCGCGGATCTTCAGCGGTCGCGCGTCGGCGGCGACCCGCCCCGCGACGCCTTCGCCCAGCGGCACCCGGATCTTCGGCCAGAGCTCCGGCTCGACGCCGACGGCCACGCGGATACGCAGCTCGCGGCGGGCGGGGTCGACCAGCATCAGCGAGCCGCCGTCGGCACCGGTCACGCCCATGGCGATCTCGAGCATGCGCGCGAACAGTTCGTCGGCGTCGACGGTGAGGTTCACCGACTCGACGACCTCGCGCAGGGCCTGGAGCAGTTCGCCCTTGCGGTCCGGCGCTGCGGCCCCGTAGGCGAACAGCAGCCGGGCGGTGAGCGGCGAGACCACCTGCACCCCGCGCCCGTGGGCGTCGGGGAAGGCGTCGGTGAATGCGGGCAGCGAGCCCGCGTCGATCACCGCGTGGAGCGGGCCGCCCAGCAGGGCCGGGTCGTCGCCCACCCGCTCGCCCAGGCGCGCCTGGGCGGCCGGGTCGATGCGGCCGAGCAGCGAACGGGCTGCGTCGGCATCGGGATCGTAGATGCCGGCGATCTCGACATCCGGGTTCCCCTCCAGGAGGGGGACCAACGACAGGGCCTCCTCCGTGGCACCGTAGAGCGCCACGCCGCGTCGCATCAGTCGGCTCCGGAGTCCTCGACGTCGATACCCACCGTGACGGTGAGTCGCCGTCGGCGACCCTGCTCGTCCTCGACCACCATGGGAAGCGCCGCGTGGCCGTCATCGACCACATGGGGTGTCTCCAGCGAGACGATGCGGAGCCGGCCGAGGCTCTCGCCCTCGGCCGCGAGGCGGGCCTCTTCGAAGCTCGCGTCGAGTGCGGCCCGGGTGCCGTGTACGTCGGCGTCGTCGCCGGCCTCCACCAGCGCCGCGGGGGCGACGGCGCCGCTCTCGAGGGTGGTGGTCTCGGGGGCCTCGGGCTCGGGTGCATCCGGCGCTTGCAGGACGCGGGTCGCGGGGGCCGCGGCGTCGGGGGCCTCGAGCACGCGGGTGGCGGTGGGCTCCGGGATCGGCAGCTCCTGGGTCGGCTGCAGGGTCTCCAGGGGAGCCTGGGGTTCCGCCGGCGCCGCGACCGGCTGCGGGATCGGTGCGGCCGGCTCGGGAGCCGCCGCATCGGGCGGCGCGGCGCCCTGCAGGGGCTCGGTCTCGCGCAGGGCGCGGATCACGCGCTTCGAGATGGTCGTCAGGGTCTGGAGGACGGCAGTGCCCTCGGTAGCCACGGCCTCGAAGGCTGCCACGCCCCGCGTAGAGAGCTTGCGATGGAGCTCTTCCAGGGTGAACGGGTCGCCGAGGTCGCGCTTGTTGTACTGGATCACCAGCGGCACCGTCTCGAGACCGCGGCCATAGGCCCCCAGCGCGCTGCGCAGCTCTTCGAAGCTCTCGAGGGTCGCCTGGAGTCGGTCGGGCCGGGTGTCGGCCACGAAGACCACTCCATCGACCTGGTCGAGCAGCTGCTTGCGGGTCGGGGCGAACTCGGGGCCGCCGGGCACGGCCACCACCTGGATGCGGGTGCGCACGCCGCCCACCTGCCCGAGCTCGATGGGCAGGACCGAGTAGGTCACGGTCGGGTCGAGTGCCGTGGGGACCGCGCGCAGGTCTCCCCGGTGGTCCGGGCGCAGTTTGGCGCGGATCACCTGAAGGTTGGTTCGCTTGCCCGCGCCTTCGTCGCCCCAGTAGACGATGCGCGCGTTGACCAGGCCGCCGTCGCCGACTTCCGCCATCAGATCTTTCCCTTCTTCTGAAGAATCCGACGCGCGTGGGTCGAAACCGGCGTGGGCACGTCTTTGCTCTTCATGATGCTGCGCAGGTCCCGCTCCTGGAGATAGTTCAAGAACTTGAGGGCGGTGGGGGTCGGACACTTGGGATTCGTCGCCAACCCGAACTTCACCTGGTAGTTCCGCGTCCACTCCCGGTTGGAAGAGATGATGCGCAACACCTCGTCGCACACGTTGCGCGCTTTCGCCAGCGCTTCGATCTCGTTCTCGGTGATCTTCGGGCTTCGGATCGTCGCCGAGGCCACGAGCTTGTTGCGATCGCGGATCAGGATGCCGCGTGCTTCCTTGCCGCCGATCCGGGCGAGCTTGATCTTCTGCATGATGTTCATGCCGCTGATCTGGGATAGCAGGCTGCCTTCCTCTTCCTCGTCGATCTCTTCGTCGGCGTCCTGGAGCAGCTCGTCGGCGAACTCGCCGGCGTCGCCGCCGAGCAGGCGCTCGAGGGCCGCGCGGGCCGCCTCGTCGGTGATCTCGTCCGGATCGTCGAGTTCGACCTCGGCCTCGTCGGGGACGACCTCCGACGACGGGCGCTCGACGCCCAGGAACCCCAGGATCCGATCGATGGTGGCGCGGCCGGTCAGCGGGTTCTGCCCCAGGGCCTCGACGATCTCGGGCGCACGCAGCATGCGCTGCTGGTTGTTGGCCACGATGTCGACCACGCGGCGGTGGGGCAAGCTGGCCAGGTAGACGAGGGTTCGGTCGTCGCAGCTGGCGTTCAGGACCAGCCGCTCCATGCGGGACCCGTCGTCCTTGAAGAGGTGGGCCATGTATCCGAGCACCGAGGGGTGGGTCTCGGACGCGCCCAGCACGGTCTCGGCGACCGAGTCGGGGAGCTGCTCCAGGCTCTCCTTGGCGCGGGTCTTGACCTCGTGGTCGTCGTCGTGCAGGAGCGCGAACAGCACCGTCGCGAGTTCGACCGGTCGCAGGGGCAGGGCGCCTCCCGCGGCCATGCGGCGCGCCTCCACCGGGGCGTCGCGCCGCACGTAGCGCTCGGCCTGGGGAGAGAGCACCAGCCGGATCTTCTCCGGCTGCCGCTCCTGCGCTTCGAGCTGATCTTGCTGGGCCACGCCCCGACTTCTCCTGGAGCCGGGCTGCAACCTCGCGGGCGGTCCTGGTCTCAGGACTCGTCCTCCCGCTCGGTCCGGGCCTCGGCGATGATCTTGTCCCGCGCGTGCGCGGGTACCTCGTCGTAGTGCGCGAATTCCATGTGGAACGCACCCGTCCCGCCGGTGAGGCTGGTGAGCGCGCTCGCGTATTCGAGCATTTCGGCCATCGGGACCTCCGCCTTGACGACCTGCGCGGCCCCGCGGGCTTCGGTGGTCTGGACCCGGCCCCGCCGGCTCGAGATGTCCCCCATGACGTCGCCCACGTGGTCGTCGGGCACCTGGACTTCGACGGACATGATCGGCTCCAGCAGGGTGGGGCGCGCCTGCTCCACGGCGGCCTTGAACCCGAACGAGCCCGCCAGCTTGAAGGCCATCTCGTTGGAGTCCACGGAGTGGTGCTTGCCATCGATGCAGCGCACCCGGAGGTCCACGACCGGGTAGCCGGCCAGCGGGCCTGCCTGAGCGGCCTCCAGGACCCCCTTCTCGACGGCAGGGATCAGGTTGCGGGGAATGGCCCCGCCCACGATCTCGTCCGAGAACTCGAGGCCTTCCCCGCGGGGCTTCGGCTCGACGCTGAGGAAGCAGACGCCGTACATGCCCTTGCCGCCGGTCTGCTTCTTGAGCTTGCCCTCCACGTTTTCGGCCTTTCGCGTGACCGTCTCGCGATAGGGCACCTTGGGCGTCTTGAGGTCGACGTCCACCTCGTAGAGGCGCTTCAGCTTCTGGACCGTGATGCGGATGTGGAGCTCGCCCATGCCCGTGAGCAGGAACTCGCCCGTGGCCGGGTCGCGCCCCAGGCTGAGGGTCGGGTCCTCCTCGACCAGGCGGGCCAGCGAGGAGAAGACCTTGTCCTCGTCGCCCTTGGAATGCGCCTCGATGGCGTAGGAGATCACGCCCGACGGGATCTCGAGCGGGGGAAGGTCGGTGCCCCCCTTCTCGAGCGTGAGCGCATCGCCGGTGTGGACGTCCTTCAGCTTGGCCACCGCGATCACGTCGCCGGGGCCCGCCTCGGGAACGTCCACGTGTTCTTCGCCCCGGATCAGCAGCAGCTTGCCGAGTCGTGTCTTGCCGTCGCGGGTGGCGTTGCGAACCGGCGTGTCGGCCTTCACGGTGCCCGAGACCACGCGCAGCACCGAAAGCGTGCCCGCGTAGCGATCGATCACGGTCTTGAAGACGCGAGCCGTGAAGGGCCCATCGGGGTCGGGTGCGACCTCACCTTCGACGCCGGCCACCGGCCCCCGGTCGGCCGGCGAGGGCAGCAGTTCGGTGATCGCCGCGAGCGCCGTCGCGGCCCCCAACCCGGCGCGGGCGGCGCCCACCATCGTGGGTACGAGCTTGCCCTGGCGGGTGGCGGCAAGGAGTCCCTTCCGGACCTCCTCTTCCGAGAGTTCTCCCTCTTCGAGGTAGCGCTCGAGCAGTTCGTCGTCGCACTCGGCCACCGACTCGACCAGCCGGCCCCGTGCCGACTCGACCTCGTCGGCCATGTCGGCGGGCACGTCGGTCTCGGCGCCGTCGACGATGGCGCGCCCGCTGCGCAGGTCGACCACGCCGCGCAGTCCCTCGCCCGATCCGATCGGCAGCGCGATCTCGACGGCATTCACGTCGATCTTGCGGAGCGACTCGAGGGTCGACGCGAAGTCGGCCCGGTCCTTGTCCATGCCGTTCACGAAGGCGAGCACCGGCACGCCCGCGGACCGTGCGGCACGGAACATCTTCTCGGTGCCCACCTTGGGGCCATCGGCCGCCGAGACCACGAGCAGGCCGCCGTCGAGGGCGGGCAGGGCGATCTCCGCATCGCCCTGGAAGTTGGGATCCCCGGGTGTGTCCACCAGGGTCACGTGGTGGTCGTCCCAGTCGAACGCGAACAGTCCCGAGGACAGCGTGTGATGGCGCTCCTTCTCTTCGGGCGTGTGGTCGAGCACCGAAGTGCCGTCGTCCACCGAGCCCGCGGCGGGGATCGCGCCTGCGGCGGCGAGGATCGCCTCGCCGAGGGAGGTCTTGCCGTCGGCCATGTGACCGATCAGGGCGAGGCTTCGGGTCCTCGAGGCGTCCACGTTCTGCATCGACTAGCGCTCCTTTCGCGCGGGGGCCTAAGTGGGGGCCGTGCGATTCTTCTCGAAGAGGATCCGGAGCCCTTCGAGCGTCAGGAAGGGCTCGACCTTCTCGATGGCCCGGGTCTCGCTGGCAATGCGTTGGGCCAATCCGCCCGTGGCGATCACGCCGGCCTCGCCCAGTTCGTCACGAATGCGATCCACCATGGCGTCCACGAGCCCTGCGTAGCCGTAGAGCAGGCCCGACTGCAGCGACTGGGTCGTGGTGCGGCCGATCACCGAGCGGGGCCGTGCGATCTCGACCCGGTGGAGCATCGAGGCCCGGTCGAACAGGGCCTCCATGGCGATGTGGATGCCGGGGAAGATGGCGCCGCCCAGGTACTCGCCCTTCTCGCTCACGCAGTCGAAGGTGGTGGCGGTGCCGAAGTCCACGGCGATCACGGGGCCGCCCACCAGCTCGAACGCGGCCACCGAGTTCACGATGCGGTCGGCGCCGACTTCGCGGGGGTTCTCGTAGCGGACCGGCATGCCGGTCTTGATTCCCGGGCCCACGAGCAGCGGCGGGCGATCGAAGAGTTTGCGGCACACCCGCTCCCAGATCGGAGCCAGCGGCGGTACGACGCTCGAGAGGATCACGTCCGAGAGGTCGGCCGGGGTGAGCTCCGACTGCAGGAACAGCGACCGCAAGGTGACGCCGATCTCGTCGGAGGTCTGCTCGCGGTGTGTGCTCAGCCGCCAGTGGTGGACCAGCTCGCCGCGGCCCCCGTGGTACTCGTATACGCCCAGCGACACGTTGGTGTTGCCGACGTCGACGGCGAGCAGCCTGGCTTCGCTCACGGCCGGGCCCCTGGCGCGGAGGTGTCGAGGACCGTCACGTCGCCGGCGAGAACGCGCTCGGCCTGCGCGGCGCCGGTGTCGAGCAGCAGCGCCCCATCCGTGTCGATGCCGAGCGCCGTCCCTTCGGTCTCGGTGCCGTCCATGTCCGAGACGCGGATGCGTCGCGTGCGCATGTGAAACCAGCGGTCGAAGCGGGGCCGCAGCGGCCCGAAACCGCGCTCGGCGTGGAGGTCCAGCACGTCCTCCAGCGTACCGTAAAGCCTGCGGGCGAAGCCCTTGCGGTCGACGGGCGCGCCGCGAAAGGTCGCCACGCTGGTGGCGCGTGCCCGGAACTCCTCAGGGAAGTCGGCGGCGTCCACGTTCAGGTTCACGCCGATGCCCAGCACCAGGTGGCCGACCCGGGTGGCCTCTGCGGTCAGCTCCATCAGGATCCCGCACACCTTCCGGCCGCCGAGCTGCACGTCGTTGGGCCACTTGATCGAGACGTCGTCGTCGCTGCCGAGCTCGGCCGCCAGGGTCTCGGCCACGGCGACCGCGGCGACCAGGACCGTGGTCGGAGCGTCCTGGAGGGTGAGGGCGGGCCGCAGGACGGAGCTGCTGTAGAGATTGGTTCCGGCCGGCGAGTAGAAGCTTCGGCCCAGGCGGCCGCGCCCCTGGGTCTGCGACTCGGCCACCACCGTCGTGCCGTGGGCGGCGCCCTCCCGACCGAGGTCGCCTGCGACGCGGTTGGTCGAGTCGATGCTCTCGAACCAGCGCAGGTCGCGGGCCAGCCAGCGCGTCTCGAGCCCTGCCTGGACCTCCTCGGGGTAGAGTCGGTCCGGCGCGGAAACCAGCCGGTAGCCGCCGCCGGGCTCGCCCTCGACGACGTAGCCGCGTGCCCGCAGCGACTCGACGTGCTTCCAGACCTGGGCGCGGCTCACGCCCAGCTGGTGCGAGAGCTCGGCGCCGGAGCAGGGCGCTTCGCGCAGGCGCGCGAGCACGGCCGAGGCGCCTCCCACTAGGCCCGCCCCGGACTCACGCGGCCTCGGGACGGACGATCTCGAGGGCCACGTCGGAGCTGGGCGCGCGCTGGGTGAGCGCGCCGAGCGAGATGCGGTGGACTCCGGTCTCGGCATACTCGCGCACGTTGTCGAGGTGGATGCCGCCAGAGGCTTCGAGCACCGTCTCCGCGCCGAAGCGCGCCACCAGCCGCCGCACTTCGGCGGGGCTGCGGTTGTCGAGCAGCAGCGAGTCGGCGCCGGCACGCAGCGCCGCCTCGGCGTCGGCCTCGCTCTCGACCTCGGCCTGGAGCCACAGGTGGGGCGGGGCGCTCGCCCGCGCGGCCTTCACGGCGGCCTCGACGCTTCCCGCGGCGGCGGCGTGGTTGTCCTTCACCAGGATCGCGTCGAACAACCCGGTGCGGTGGTTCGTTCCGCCGCCCACCGCCACCGCGTACTTGTCGAGCGCGCGCCAACCCGGAAGCGTCTTGCGGGTATCGACGATCGAAGTGCGCGTGCCCGCCACCTTTTCGACGAAGCGTTGCGTGTGGGTCGCGACGCCACAGGTGCGCGCGAGCAGGTTGAGCGCCACGCGCTCGGCAGCCAGGACCGTCCGGGCCGGACCCCGAACGTGCAGCAGGGCCTGGCCGGCCTCGGCGGTCTCGCCCTCGCCGCAGGCGGGCTCGACCTGAACGTCGGGGTCGAGTTCGAGGAAGGCGTGCGCGGCCACCCGAAGACCGCAGACGACGAGCATCTCGCGGGCCTCGATCAGCGCCACGAGCCGTGTGTCGGCGGAGAAGATCGCCTCGCTGGTGACGTCGCCGGTCCCGACGTCCTCGGCCAGGGCGCGCGCCACCAGGGGCTGCCAGGTGGCAGCAGGGGGATGCGCGGGAATCGCGGCCATCGGGGCAGGATAGCGCCCCGCGCGCCGGTGCCGGGCGCGTGCCGGTGCCGGGTCGTTTGCGCGTGTGGAGGGGGGCTCGCTAGCGGTCGCTCGCCTTGAGCTTGCGGATCTCTTCGCGGATCAGCGTCTCGGCCATCTGCGGGATCACCTCCCAGGCGACCTTCTCGATGCGCTCGAGCGCATCCTTGACGAGTTGCTCGGTGACGTCTCCGAAGGCTTCCCACGCCACGCGTTCCAGGGTCTCGCGCAGTTGGCCCTGGAGCTCCGGGGTCAGCTCCATCGGGGTCTGGGGTGCCTCATCCGGTGCGCCCAGCTGGGCAGCCGGCGCAGGTGCGGGCGGCTCGGCCGCTTCGAACGGGGCCACGGGTTCGGCCTCGATCAGCGAGTCCGCTTCGAGCTCCACCGGATCGGGGTCGGGCGGCGGGGCGAGAGGTGCCCCGAGGTCCGAGACCGACACGTCGTAGTCCCGGCCGGGGTCGGGGTCGAGATGCGCGGCACCGCTCACCTCGGCGCTCGGCTCGGGCGCCCCTTCGACCGGGCCGAACCCGGCCGTGTCGCCGGCCGCGGCACTCGTTTCGAGCGGGGCCGGCGCGGCACTCGTTTCGAGCGCGGCCGGTGCGGCCACCGGCTCGGAGGACTCGCCGAAGAGGGCGTCGTCTTCGGCCGGGGTCGAGAACAGCGGTGCAGCGGACTCGAGCGCGCCCTGGGACGCGGCGGCCGCGTCGAAGGGGGCCTCGGTCGCACCGAAGGAGACCACGGTCTCGGCGTCGGGCGTATCGCACGGCTCGGGCTCACCGAGCGCGACCACGGTCTGCGCCGGCTCCTCCGGCTCGCCGAAGGCCACCACGGTCGCGGCGTCGCCGGGGTCCGGGGCGCTGAAGGGATCGACTGCGGGAGCTTCGGTGCTCGGGGCGCCGAGGTCCACGTTTCCCGAAACGGGGCCGCTACTCGCCAGGTCGTTGCCCGGCGCATCGAACGCGCTGCCGGAGGTCTCGAACGCGTCGCCCGGCGCGTCGAACGCGTCGCCGGGCGCATCGAACGAATCACCCGGTGCGCTGAGGCCCTCGGGAGCGGGTGCGCTGAAGCCCTCGGGAGCGGGTGCGCTGAAGGGGTCGGACTCGGCGCCCCCGAACGAGTCGGCAGCGGGGGAGGGCTCGGCCTCTGCAAGCAGGTCCGGCGCATCGCCCAGGTCCGGCGCCGCGAGCGGCTCGGGCTCGCCGAGGACCGGCGCGGGCGGAGGTGCCGCCGGCGAGTCGGCCAGGTAGTCCGGGGCATCGGTGACGAGCGGCTCGGACCGCTGGATCGTCGCCGCCGGAGGCTCGGTCGAGACCGACGTCGCGACCGAGGGCGCGACTTCGTCGGGCATGGGTTCGGGGGCCTCGAAGGCGAACGCGACGTCGGGCTCGCTCGGAATGCCGAGCTCGTCGTCGTAGGAGACGGCGGGCACTTCGACTTCGGCCTCGTCGTCGCCAAAGAAGTCGTAGGCCTGGGCCTCGGCCGGGGCGGGCTCGGCGAGCGGAGCAGAGCCCGTGTCGGCCGCGGCCGCCGGTGCTTCGACGGCCTGCGCCACGGGCGCGGCCGGCGGTGCGGCCGCGAGCCGCTCCTGGACCGTCTCGACCAGGGCTTGCGCCTCGAAGGGCTTGGTGATGTGTCCGTCGGCCCCGGCGGCGCGCGCGCGCGACTCATCGAAGGCTTCGAAGGTGCCGGTCAGCAGCAGCACCGGGACGTGCCCGAGCTGCGGATCGGCCTTGATCGCCTCGCAGACCTCGTATCCGTTCATGCCAGGCATGACGACGTCGGCCAGCACGATGTCGGGCCGAAGCTCGCGGGCCTTGGCGAGGGCGTCGTCGCCGTTGTCCACGGTCACGAGTTCGACGTCCTCGCTCGCGAAGCTGATTCCGACGACCTTCTGGATCGTGACGCTGTCGTCCGCGAGGAGCAGGGTCTTGGGCATGGTCCCCCCCAGGAGCACACGAGGTACATTGCGCGGGAGTGTCTGGCGGTCTTCGCGAGACGCTCCTCCGCACGCAGTATCGACGTGGCGTTGCCCTTGATTGACCCCTTTTTCGGCCGCAGCGCGCGCGGCGTCAAGGGCTGCCCGACGAACCTGCCCGCCGGGGGCAGCGTCAAGTCCCAGGGGGGCCAGCCCGATAGCGCCCCAGGGACCGTCGCCGCCGGTGGCGGTCCAGGGAGGCGAGATGATCCTGAAGGCTGCCGGCTGCACCGACGTCGGGCTCCGCCGCGCCGAGAACGAGGACACCTGGGCGATGGCACCGCACCTCGGCCTGGTGCTGGTGGCCGATGGCATGGGCGGTCACAGCGCCGGACAGGTGGCGAGCCAGCTCGCTGCGCGCGCGGCGGTGCGCGCCATCGAGACGCTGCACGGAAGCGAAGCCCGCCTGGCGGAGCGGCTGCGCCATGCGGTTGCCGCCGCCAACAGGACGATCCATACCGCGGCCCAGGAGCGGGCCGACTGCGCCGGCATGGGTACCACGCTCGTGGCCGTGCTCTTCGATGGCGAGCGCGCCGCACTCGCCCACGTGGGCGACAGCCGGGCCTACCTCGTCCGCCAGGGACGCATCCGGCAGCTGACCGACGACCACTCGATCGTGGGCGAGCTGCTCCGACGTCGCGAGATCAGCGAGGACGCGGCCCGGGAGCACCCGCACCGCCACGTGCTGACGCGTGCGTTGGGCGTGCGGCCCCGGGTCGAGCCCGATCTGGCCGAGCTCACGCCGGCCGAGGGCGACGTCTTCGTGCTCTGCTCGGACGGTCTCACGACCCACGTCGAAGACCACGAGATCGCGAAGGCGCTGGTCGGCGAGCCCGACCTGCAGCGCGTCTGCGAGGACCTCGTCGACGCCGCCAACGGCCGCGGCGGCGAGGACAACACCACCGTCGTCATGGCCCGCTGCAGTTCGGGCTGAGGGCGTGGCTGCGCGCCGTCGCCGCCCCGGCAATGGCGGAGCGGCACCCAGGTGTGCCCCGCAATCCTGGTTGAGGGCGTGACTGCGCGCCGTCGCCGCCCCGGCAACGGCGGAGGGGCACCCAGGCGTGCCCCGCAATCCTGGTTGAGGGCGTGGCTGCGCGCCGTCGCCGCCCCGGCAATGGCGGAGCGGCACCCAGGCGTGCCCCGCATGGTCTCCTCACGACGAAGCGAGCTCGTTCGCCGTTCGCAGGGAGGAGACCCTGCCTGGAGCGCCGGCGAGTCCGTCCGCCGATGCCGCCTGGACATCGGCGGAGACGGATCTCCATCAACCAAGCTAGCTGCGTTCGACGGCGGCCTTCAGCTTGGAGCGGAGGCGGAGCACCGACTTGGTGTGGATCTGGCAGACCCGCGACTCGGTGATGCCGAGGATGTTGCCGATCTCCTTCATGTTCAGGTCCTCGTAGTAGTAGAGGCTGATCACGAGGCGCTCCTTCTCCGGGAGCGTGCCGATGGTGTCGGCGATGAGCTGCTTGGTCTCGGTGAGCTTGTAGGTCGCGAACGGGTTCTCGGCGTTCACGTCCTCGATGATGTCGGCGAAGCTCCCGGTGCGGTCGCCGTCCTGGCCTCCGCCGCGGATCTCCTCGAGGTTGACGAGCGAGATGCCGCGCACCTGGTTCATCAGCTCGTGGAACTTCTCCATCTGGAGGCCCAGCGAGTCGGCGACCTCCTCCTCGGTGGCCGAGCGGCCCAGGCGCTGCTCCACCTCGCCGTAGGCGCGTTCGAGCTTGCGGCTCTTCTGGCGAACGCTTCTCGGCACCCAGTCGAGCGACCGCAGCTGGTCGAGGATCGCGCCCTTGATGCGGAACTCGGCGTAGGTCTTGAACTTGCAGTTCTTGCTCGGGTCGTACTTCTCGATGGCGTCCATCAAACCGATCACGCCGGTGTTGTGGAGGTCGTCGAGGTCGATGTGCGAGGGCAGTCGCACGGCGATTCGATTGACGATGTATCGGATGAGCGGTGCGTGCTCGACGACGATCTGTTCCTTGAGCGTCGGCGGCACCTCGCCGTGCTTGGTCTTGGCATCTCGCAGCTGCGTTTCCATGCATCCTCCGGGCGCGGTTTCTGGCGAGCGGCGCCTCCCCTGCGGCTCCGCTGCGTTCTGGCTGCGGTGAGAGAGCACGAGGCGTGCCAAGACCGGGACACGGCCGCCGGAGACCCCCGGCCCAGGCCTGCAGCTCATTCGACCTTTCGCGTCGAACTAGCCGTCTAGAAAGGGGGATTCGGCCTCGACCGGGGCGCGAGAGGAAGCCCCGATGGGGGCTGGGGGGGGCGCCGCCCCGGGTGGCGGCAACGGCAGGCAGGCGGCGAAAGCGTCGGCTTCCCGACGCGCGCCCGGGCCCCTGTTACGAAATCGTCAGTGGCGGACCGGGTCGCCGCCCGTGGCGGCGTCGTCGTCCGTAGAGGCTTCCTCGGGTGACAGGCCCTTCTTCTTGATCTTGTCGATCAGGGTCGTCCGGTGGATGCCCAGCATCCGCGCGGCCTGGTTCTTGTTCCACTGGGTGAGTTCGAGGGCCTGCAGGATCAGGTCGCGCTCGAACTGGTCGACCACGTCGTTGAACGAGACGCCCTCGGACGAGATGCGAGGCGCCTGGCCCGTGGCCGGCTCGGGCGCCCGGCGCAGGGTCGGGGGCAGGTCGTCGATGCCGATCTCTCCCTCGCGGCGCATCACCACCAGGCGCTCGATCAGGTTCTCGAGTTCGCGCACGTTGCCAGGCCAGCGATGCGAGACCAACCGTGACACGGCCTCGTCCGAAAGCGTGCACGCCCCGGTCCCTTCCTTGCGGCGTTCCTCGAGGAAATGGCGGGCCAGCAGCGGGATGTCGTCGGAGCGCTCGCGCAGGGGCGGCATCTCCACGGGAATCACGTTCAGGCGGTAGAAGAGGTCCTCGCGGAAGCGCCGCTCGACCATGGCCTGCTCGAGATCCTGGTTGGTCGCCGCGATCACCCGAACGTCCACCCGCTGGGTCTTCGAGGAGCCGACCGGTTCGAAGGTGCGGTCCTGAAGCACGCGCAGGAGCTTCACCTGCAGGCTCGGGCTCATGTCGCCGATCTCATCGAGGAAGATCGTTCCCCCGTCGGCCAGGGAGAAGCGGCCCTCGCGGTGGCTCACGGCGTTGGTGAAGGCGCCACGTACGTGGCCAAAGAGCTCCGATTCGAGCAGCTCTTCGGGAATCGCGCCGCAGTTGACCGTGACGAACATGCGGTCCGCGCGCCGGCTGTTGTAGTGGAGAGCCCGGGCCACCAGCTCCTTGCCGGTCCCGCTCTCGCCCGTGACCAGGACGGTGCTGTCGGTGTCCGCGACCTTCTCGACGACCCCGAGCACCCGCTGCAGGCCCTGGCTGGCACCCACGATGTTCTCGAACCGGTACCGGGTGTGGAGCTGGTCCTGGAGCAGCCGGTTCTCGGCCTTCAAGCGCGAGTGCTCGATGGCCTGGTCCACCAGGCGCCGCAGCACGTCGTGTTGAGCGGCCTCCAGGGGCTTCTCGAGGTACCAGAACGCACCGGCCCGCAGGGCCTCGACCGAGCTCTCGGCGCTCGCATAGCCCGTGATCACGATGCAGGGCAGATCGGGGTGGACGTCGTGGATCTGCCGGACCAGCTCGAGGCCGCTGATTCCGGGCATCTTCACGTCGCACAGCACCAGGTCGAGCGCGTGTTGCGTGACCAGGGTCATGGCCTCGGCGGCGTCACGGGCCTCGAGCACTTCGTGCCCAGAGCGAGCCAGCACGCGACGCAGGGCGCGTCGGTAGAGCTCCTGGTCGTCGACGACGAGGACGTGGGACTTGCGCTGGCTCAAGACTCGGTGCCACCGGGGGGGTGGGCGACGGGAATGTAGGCGCGCCCAGAGGCGCGCTCAAGGGCGTTGGGGAGCGTCGTGCCTCAAGGGCGCAGGCCTCGGCTCCGATAGGCACCCCATGCGCGCTGCTGCTGCACGCCCGCTCGAGCGCGACCCCTGCGCGGATCCCGGTGGTCCGCCCGGTGCGCTGCTGCTCGTGGATGACGACGCGCTGTTGCTGCGCGCGCTTCGCCGCATCCTGCGCCCCGATGGCCACGTTTTCCACGAGGCCTCGGGCTGGGAGCAGATGCAGCGCGCGCTCGAAGACCCGGCGCTGGACGTGGTGCTGCTCGATCTCGTGCTCGGCCGGGAATCTGGCGAAGAGTTGCTCGCCCGCGCGAAGGCGCTTCGCCCGGACGTCGAGGTCATCGTGATGACCGGCCACGGCACGGTCGAGAGTGCCGTCGGCTGCATGCGAAGCGGCGCCTTCGACTATCTCGAGAAGCCCTTCGGCGACGTCCACCGCGTGCGCACGATCATCGGCCGCGCCATCGAGCGGCGTCGGCTGGTCAGCCGCAACCGGGAGCTCGAGCAGGAGCTCCGCGAGCGTGGCGAGCTTCCGGAGATGGTGGGCACCTCGCGATCGATGCGCGCGTTGATGGGTACGATCCAGAATCTGCGCCACAACGAGAGCCACGTCCTGATCCAGGGCGAGTCCGGAACGGGCAAGGAGATGATCGCGCGGGCGCTTCACGCGAGTTCGCCTCGTAGCGAGCGCGGGTTCGTCCCGGTGGACTGTGGCGCGTTGCCCGAGACGATCATCGAGAGCGAGCTCTTCGGCCACGAGCGCGGTGCCTTCACCGGGGCCGTGGGGGCACCCGGGTTGTTCCGAATGGCCCAGGGTGGAACGCTCTTTCTCGACGAGATCGGCGAAGTGCCGCCGAGCGTGCAGGCGAAGCTGCTGCGGGCGCTCCAACACAAGGAGGTGCGCCCGGTCGGCGCGGCCGAGGCGCTGCCGGTCGACATCCGCGTGATCTGCGCGACCCACCGCGACCTGGCGGCCTGGGCCGAGGACGGCCGCTTCCGGCAGGACCTGTACTACCGCTTGAACGTGGTCCGGCTCGAGCTGCCGCCGCTTCGCGCGCGCCCCGAGGACATCCCGCCGCTCGTACACCACTTCCTGCGCAAGCACCTGCCCGAGGGGTCTCCGGTGCGTGGAATCGAGCCCGAAGCCCTCGAGCAGCTCAGCCGCTATGCCTGGCCGGGCAACGTCCGCGAACTCGAGAACGCGATCGAGTCCGGCCTCGCGCTGGCCCGCGAGGACCGGCTCCGGGTCTGCGACTTCTCGTTGCCCGAATCGCCCCGGCCGACGTCTCGTCGGGCGGCGCCGCGGGACGACGAACTACCGCTCACCCTCGATGCCTACGAGCGCTGCGCACTCGAACGTGCGCTCCACGAAACCGGGGGCGACGCGACCGAGGCGGCCCGGCGCCTGGGCATCGGCCGTTCGACCTTCTACCGAAAGCTCTCACGCCACGGCGTGGACCCGCGCGGCGGGCGCCCTTCGGTTGGTCGACCCCAGGTGATCCGATAAGCTGCCGACAACCCCCCAACGGCCGGCCCCACGCTGGTCGTCGACGACCAAGGCCGCGACCCCCGGGTCGGGCCCAACACCGGGCAGACCCGGGAACGGAGGGGGCTTGAGCACGGCAGCGACCGTCCGCGTGCTCGTCGTCGAGCCCGAGGCCTTCGACCAGCGCGACCCGGCGACTCGCCGGGCCCTGGCGCGCCTCGGAGACGACGCGCGCATCGAGGTGGTCCACGACGCCGGGGGCGTGCGCCGTGCGCTCTCCGCGGCCCCGTGTGACTGCGCGGTGGTGGACGAATCGCTCGGTGCTGCCTGCCTCGATCTGGTCTCCGAGATCTCGCGGACCGGGACACCCGTGGTCTACGTATCGCGAAGCACGGGCGAGGGACTGCCGGTCGAAGCCTTTCGCCGCGGCGCGTCCGACAGCGTGCGCGTGGGCACCGACTACGGCAGCGCGCTTCCGGTGGCGGTGCTCGATCAGATCCGGCGCTTTCGCGTGCAGCGAGAGCGGGGCGAGGCGGCCCAGCGCATCGAGTGGCTCGAAGCCCTGCACGAGACGATCGTCGAGACCATTCCGGCGGCCCTGGCCGTGCTCGACGGGACGGGCGCCGTCATCACCACCAACCCGGCCTTCGCCCGGCTGACCGGGGCGCCCACAGAGGCCCTGCGTGGGCGCCGGCTCGCCGAGCTTCTGCCCCAGGACCTCGGTGAGATCGCCCAGGACGCCGTGCGCGACGCGGCCCGGGGCAAGGCCTCGGGGCCTCATCTGGCCCGCTGGGACGATGAGGCGAAGGAGGGCGAGGCTCGCGCCTTCGACGTTCGCACCGAGCCGCTGGCGCAGTCGCGATCGTTGCTGCTGCTCTCCGAAGTCACCGAGGTGGAGCGGCTGCTCCGCGAAGTCTCGGACCTGCGGCGCACCAACGAGAACCTCATCCAGAACATGAACGGCGGCCTGCTGATGCTCGACGCGTCGGCCGCCGTGCGCTTCGCGAACCCCATGGCCGAAGAGCTCATCGGCGCGCCCGTGGTCGGCCATCCGATCGCTTCGTGGCTGGGGGCCGCGGCCGACGCCGAGGGCGCGCTCGGCCGCACGCTGCGCGAGGGGGTGCGTTTCCGCGCGGTGGATGCCGTCGTCACCCGCGCCGATGGAGGGGCCTTGCCCGTGGCCCTGTCCTGCGCGCCACTGCGCGATGCCGAGGGTGGGACGCGCGGCGCCGTCGTGATCCTGCAGGACACGAGCGAGGTGAAGCAGCTCCAGCGCCAGGTGCTGCAGACGGAGAAGATGGCCTCGATCGGGCAGTTGGCGGCCGGCGTCGCCCACGAGATCAACAACCCCATGGGCTACGTGCACGCCAACCTCTACCAGGTGGGCGAGTACCTCGACGACCTCGGTCGCGTCTGGGCCCGCGTGCAGGAGCTGCGCAAGGCGGTGGCGTCGGGCCCTGCGAACGCCGCGATCGCCGATGCGGCCCGGGCGCTCGACGAGACGGCGGGCGACGTCGATGCAGACTTCCTGATCGAGGACGTCGGCAAGGCGGTTCGCGAGTCGCTCGAGGGAAGCGAGCGCATCCGTCACATCGTGCAGGACCTCCGCGCCTTCTCGCACCAGGACACCGCCGAGCGCACGCCCGCCGACCTCAACAAGGCGCTCGACTCCACGGCGAACATCGTGTGGACCATGATGAAGCACACGGTGACGCTCCAGAAGCAGTATGCCGAGCTGCCGCCCGTGCCGTGCTACCCGATGCAGCTCAAGCAGGTCTTCATGAACCTGCTGGTGAACGCCTATCAGGCCGTGCAGGCACGCGACGGCGAGTCGGACTTCCGCGGCGAGATCCGTTTGACCACCCGCGTGGCAGACGATGGCGTTTCCATCGACGTCTCCGACAACGGCGTGGGCATCGCGCCGGAGCAGCTGTCGCGCATCTTCGAGCCGTTCTTCACCACCAAGGAGGTCGGCGAAGGCACGGGCCTGGGCCTCTCGACCAGCTATACGCTGGTGCGCCGCCACGGCGGTCGCCTGGAAGTGACCAGCGAGCCGGGCCGCGGCACCTGCTTCGAGATCTGGCTACCGCTCGAGCCGGCCGGGGACGACGCATGAAGCGGCCGGCCGGGGGCGACGGATGACGCGACCGGTGGTGGTGCTGGTCGACGACGAGCCGCACATCCTGTCGGCGCTGCGTCGAACCCTGCGGCGCGAGCCCATTCAGCTGCGTACCGCGGGGTCTCCCGCGGATGCGATCGCGTTGCTCGATGCCCAGCGCGCCGAGGGGCGACCGGTCTCGCTGGTGGTCTCGGACCAGAAGATGCCGGGCTCGAGCGGGTTGCAGCTGCTCGCAGAGGTGGCCGAGCGCCACCCGGACACGGCGCGCATGCTTCTCACGGGCTGGCCCGAGGAGATCGCGCCGAGTGAACGCGCGCGGCTCGCCATCACCGCGGTGGTCCCCAAGCCCTGGGATGATGCCGAGATCAAGGGGGCGATCCGCGAGGCCCTGGGGATCGACTGATCTCGAGCCGCGCTTCGCGCGGGATCAGGTGCCCTTGGGAAGCCGGCTCAGGTACTCGAGATCGGGCTTCTGGCGGTTCTTCGCGCCCACCAGCAGTACCCGGTAGCGGCGGCTCTGGCCGCGCGTGTAGTAGATGCGCCCCTTGCCGGCGAAGCCCAGCTCGAAGATCGTGAGGTACGGGGGCAGTCCGCCCAGCTTGCGGCGCACGGCGGCGCTGTCGGGTTCGTCGCACAGGCGCTTGATCGCTTCCTCCGCCTTCAAGCGCAGGCCCTCGTCGCCGAGCTTGCCGATCTCCTGGAGCGCCCGGTCGTCCATCTCGACGTTCTTGTAGAGCGTGCGGAAGCGGCGCTCGAGCGCCTCGGCATCCTTCGTCCGGTCGCGTCCGCCGCGCTTCGCCTCCTTCTGGAGCAGCCGGATCTCCTCGTCCCGTTGCTCCACGTCGTGGACGGCCTCTTCGAGCAGTTCTTCCAGCGCGCGTCGTTCCTGCTCCAGGTCGTCGGGGACCGATGGCGCCTGTTCGCGCAGCCCGGCCTCGCGCGCCTCGAGCTCGGCCAGGCGGGTCAGCAGACCCTTGCGCTCTTCTTCCAGCGAGTCGATCTCGTCCGCGTAGAGCTCCTTCTCCGGCTCCACCGACGCCAGCCGCGCCGAGACTTGCTGCAACTCGCTCTCGATCTCGCCGGCTCGTTGGCGGCTGCGGTCCCGCGCGTCGAGGGCGCCCGACAGGCGTTGCTGGGCACGCCGGGTGAGGCGCCGGGTGTAGATGGCCAGGGCTGCCATGAGCATGGCGCCGTAGCCGACCAGCACCGCGTTGGTCAGGACCGCGTTGTGCGGGACCGAGACCTCGACGTCCACCTGGGCCGGGAGCAGTGCCTCGATGCCGATCTGGTCGAGCCGGGGAAGCGGCATGCGCCCGCCGGCATAGAGCAGCGTGATGCCGTCGGCACCCAGCACGATCGGCCGGACGCGCACGCCGAGCTTCGTCCAGCGGCTCTGGGTCACCACCTCGCGGACGTTGTCCTGGACCTGGGTCGGCGCTTCGGGGGCGGGGGCCACCGCCACCGCCTCTTCGAGGACGGTGCGGTAGTGGTAGGCGAGCAGGTCTTCGAGGCCCTCGACCGTGAACACATAGGCGACGGCGAACACGAAGATCGCGACGTAGGTGAACCGGAACGACGCGAGGCGCTCGAGGGGCGAGGGCCCGGTGGCGTCCGGCGCCGCGTCGGCGGAGCCGCCCGGGTTCGGGGTGCTGGGCGGCGGGGCGGGCGTCGCATCCATCGGCCTTTCAGGATAGCCATTCGGCCGAACCCGGGTCGGTCGTCATAGCTGTGGCGGACGCCGCGTCTCGGGCCCCAATTGCTAGGGTCTTCGCCCCATGCGCGTCGTCGACCTCGACCGGGACATGAGCGATGTGATCCCGACCGGGACCACCCGCGACAGCGAGCACCTCTTCGAGCGCATGACGGCGCTCACGCTGGCGCTGGCCCGGCCGGGTCCCGGGCGCCGCGTGCTCGACGTGGCCAGTGGTTTCGGGCAAGACGCGCTTGCCATGGCAGCCCAGGGTGCGCACGTCGTGGGTGCCGAGCCATCCGCCCGGATGACGGCCTGGGCGCGGCTCAAGAGCGCCGAGGCCGACGGGCCGCAGGCCCAGTGGGTGCGGGGCTGGTCGGATGGTCTGCCCTTCGCCGACGACAGCTTCGACGCGGCGCTTTGCAAGGGCGCCATCGACCACTTCGACCGCCCCGACCAGGCCATCGCCGAGATGGCGCGGGTGGTGCGGCCCGGAGGCCGGGTCGTTCTGGCGATCGCCAACTTCGAGTCGCTCGCCTGCCGCGCGGCGCGTGCCGGCGACCGCTTTCGCGAGCGCTGGCTGGGTCGGGCCGTGCGGCGGGGTCGCCGCCACTACGACGTGCCGGCCGATCACTTCACCCGCTACGAGGTCGACCTGATGCGCGAGCAGGCGGGTGAGCACCTGGAGCTCGAGACGGTGCGCGGGGTCTCGCTTTGCTGGGGCTTGCCCTCCTGGACGCGGCTGGTCCAGCGCCTGCCCGAGAAGCTCGCCTTCTCGCTGCTTCGTACCGCCGACGACATCGCCGGGGGCATGCCCTCGCTGGCGGACGTCGTCCTGCTTGCCGGGCGGCCGCGCGCCCTCTAGGCCGATCGAGGCCCCGGCCCGGAGGCCAGGGCGGCGCGGCGATCGAGGCGTTCCGACACATTCGCGGGTCGGGTGCCACTACACGGGGGGAGGGGCGCTCCGGGAGGACGCTTCGGCATGGCCGCGTTGCGCTTCGCACTCCTGCTCGTACCGTTCCTGGTGCTGCTGCCCGGCAGCGCCTCGGCCGACTTCATCTTCACCTTCTCGCCGGCGGCGGGCGGCAGCAAGACGCGGGTAACCCTGACGGACACGGGCGGGACCCTCGCGCTCGGAGCCGTCACGGGCATCAGCGACAACACGCTGTCGTTCAACTTTCTCCCGCCGGCCATCCAGAGCTTCGAGTTCCCGGACCCCGGCAACTTCATCGTCGTGGGCTCGGTCTCGGGGGCCCGCTCGGCCTCACGCCTGCTCGTCGACGACGACTCGCCAGGAACGGACGATCTCCAGCTCGACTTCCTGACTCCCCTGGTGGCGGGCGAGACGCTGACGCTGGCCGGAAGCCTCACGACCGTGGGCGACATCGCGTTCTCGAACTTCCTCGGCGCCGGTGCAGCGAGCAACCCGATCGGCGCGCAGTTCAGCATCGTGCTGTCTTCCACGCCCGTGCCCGAGGCCGGCCCCGCAGCAGGTCTCGCCCTGGCCTTCGGGGCCCTGGTCGCCGGCCGGGCCAGCCGCCGGGCAGAGCGGGGGCCGACTCAGGCGGCCCCTCGCGCCTCGCAGACCTCGCGATAGACGTCCGCGGTGCGCGCGGCGACGCGGGGCCACGCATAGGCGTCGACGATTCGCGGACGCGCCTCGGCGCCGAATCGGCGACGGCGCTCGGGGTCGTCGAGCAGCGACACCACGGCCTTGGCCAGTGCGTCGGCGTCGCCCACCGGCACGCAGGTCGCCCCCGCGGTGGCCAGCACCTCCGGCAGCGCGCCCGCCGCGGTGGCTACCACCGGCGTGCTGCAGGCCATGGCCTCGGCAGCGGGCAGGCCGAACCCCTCGTAGCGCGAAGGCACCACGCAGACGGCCGCACTGCGATACAAGCGCACGAGCTCTTCGGTCTCGACGCGGCCCGTGACGTGCAGGCGGTGCCCGCAGCCGGCCTCTTCGGCCCACTTGCGAGCTTCGCTCTGTTCGCGGTCGACCAGCGTGAGGCGGACGTGCTCGGGAAGCCGGGCGAGCATGGCGATCAGCACGCGGATGCCCTTGGTGGGGTCCGACGCCCGGCCCACGCAGAGCAACTGGTGGTCCTCGCGCGCCACGGTCGGGTCCGGGGAGAAGAGGTCGGTGTCGAGGCCGTTGCCGAGCATCGTCATCTGCTCGGGGCGGACGCCGAAGTCCTGCCGGATCAGTTCGCCGCTGGCGTCGCTCGAGGTGATCACCCGCGCGAGCCGGCGCGCCACGAAGGCCTGCATGCCGATCGGGTAGAACTGCTGGGTGCCGATCGCCTCCACCAGGTTCTCGTCGCGCAGGAACGAAAGGCGGCGATCGGCGGACAGCGGGTGGTGCACCGTCGTCACCACCGGCAGGCCCAACGCCTGGAGACCGAGCAGCCCGTAGCCGAGGCACTGCACGTCGTGCACCACGTCGTAGCGGTCCCCTGCGCGCAGCCTTCGGGCCAGGGCCGAGAACGCGCGCAGGCTGAAGGCGAAGGGCTCGGGCAGGAAGCCCAGCCGGCTCGCCGCGAGCTCATAGAAGTGGAGCGGAGAGAAGATGCGCAGGGGGTCGGGCCGCATGACGAAGGCCGCGGGGTCGCGCATGAACCACTTGGCCCAGAACTGCTCGTTGGGCAGCTCCTCGACCCGCCCGGCAAAGGGCATGGGGTCGGGGTAGGGCGGCCCCACGAAGACGTCCACGCGGTGGCCCATGCGCGCGAGCTCGCGCGCCAGGAACCAGAGGTAGATCCCCTGGCCGCCACACTGCATGTTGCCGCGGTAGGCCACGAAGGCCACGCGCAGACTCACGGCGCGGCGTCGGCCTGCTTGGTCCCGTACAGCACCAGGCTCTTGGGGCAGACGTAGTTGAGGATCCACTTCTCCACGCGGTCCATGACGCGCGACGCCGTCGCGCGGATCAGCATGAAGCGATAGCCGCGTACCAACCGGCTGCGGTCGGCGTCGGGCAGCTGGGCGATGGAGCGCAGCACCCAATAGGGGGTGTGGAGGCCGTGGGCGAAGCTCACCCCCTCGACGGCGAACCCCGCGGCCGCCAGCCCGCGCGCCAGATCGCGCGGGCGAAAGATGCGGATGTGGCCTCCCGGGCTCTCGAAGTAGTCGTCGCCCAGGCGCAGGTAGAGATGCTCGCTGGTGGCGGTGGGGATCGTCACCGCGATGCGCCCGCCGGGCCGCAGCACCCGCGCGAGCTCACGCACGGCGCCGCGGTAGTCGTGGACGTGCTCCATCACCTCGGCGCAGATCACCTTGTCGAAGGTGCCGTCCTCGAAGGGCAGGGCGAAGGCGTTGCCCTGCAGCACGCTCCCCCCGCGGTCGAGTTCGGCGGCGCGGTCGGCCAGGGCACCGCGCGCCATTCTCAGGCTCGGCAGGTCGAGGTCGAGCCCCACTACCGACGCGCCCCGCTCGAGCGCCCCGAAGCAGTGCCGTCCCTCGCCGCAACCCGCGTCCAACAGCCGGTCGCCCGGCCGGACGTCAAGCCGCTCGAGATCGACCGTGAGCAGCACGCAGCGTGTCCTCGAAGACCGAGAGCAGGCCGTCGGCCGCGTCGCGCCAGCGGAAGGTCCGCAGCACACGCGCCCGGGCCGCTCGGCCCATGCGTTCGGCGCGATCCGGCTCGCCGAGAATGCCGGCCAGCGCCTCGGCCAGGGCCGGGGCGTCGCGCGGCGGAACCAGGAGGCCGGCCGTGCCGTCGGTGCCGACCACCTCGGGCAGCGCCCCCGCTGCGTTGGCCACGACGGGCAGGCCGCACGCCATGGCTTCGCTGGCCGGGAAACCGAAACCCTCGAAGAACGACGGCACCACCGCCACGCGGCCGGTGCTGTACTCGCGAACCAATTCGTCGATCTCGAGGAAGCGGTCCTGGATGACGACCCGGCTCTCGAGGCCGTACTTGCGGATCAGCCTGGGGACGAGGCCCTCTTCGGGGATGCGCCCATCGACGATCTTGAGCCGCACCTTCGCGGGCAGCAGCGACAGCGCTTCGAGCAGGGTCCCGATGCCTTTCTTCCGATCCTCGGTGCGCCCGATGAAGATCAGGTCGGTCTCCTTGGCGACGTCCGGGACCGGGTGGAAGAGGTCGGCGTCGGTGCCGTTGTAGACCACCGGCACCTCCTTCTCCGGAATGCCGAAGTAGCGCTCGATCTCGCGCCGCGACGCCTCGCTCACGGTCACGATGCGTGCGAGTCGCGGGGCGACCTGCTGCTGCATGAAGAGCGGGAAGTAGAGCGTGCGCTTGACCTTCTTCGCGAGCCGGGGGTCGACGGCGAAGTCGGCCTCGCGGTCGATGTGCAGCGGGTGGTGGATCACCGAGACCACCGGAACGCCGGCAGCCTGGATGCCCAGCAGGCCCCAGCTGAGGCACTGGTTGTCGAAGACGACGTCGAACGGGTGCTCGGCGTGGAGACGCCGCCATTGCAGCAGCAACCGGAGCCCGAAGCTCTGCATCTCCGGGAAGACGCCGAAGCGCGACACCCCCAGCTCCCAGAGGTTCAACGGGTTCAGCAGGCGGCGGGCGTCGTGGGACGGGTCGGATGCCCAGTCCCGCAGCGGCAGCCCGAAGACGTTCTCGTTGTGGATCACGTGGAGCGGGATGTCGGGCTCGAGATCCGGCAGGGGAGGCCCGGCAATCACGTGCACGTCGTGCCCGGCGCGTTTCCACTCGCGGGCGAGATAGGCGGCGTAGATGCCCTGCCCGCCGCAGTACATGTTGCCCCGGTACGTGAGCAGCGCGATCCGCATGGTCTAGGACGCGTCGCCCGAGGGGGTCTCGGTTCCAGGCTTCGCGGCCGCCTCGCTGCTCGGTGCTGCGTCGGGGCTGGGCTCGGGGTCGACCTGGACGGTGGCGATGGTGAAGCCCACCCAGAAGGTCAGGCCCAGCACGAAGGCCAGCAGGATGGCCACGGGGATCGCGACCGCCCACCAGGCTCCCGCGAGCAGGCCGAGGGCGAAGACGAGACCGAGGATCGCGGCCCCGGCACAGATGATCAGTCCTTGGGTGCGCGAGCTGTCGTTCATGGCCCCTCCTGCAGATGTGGCACCCCGAGGCGGCCCTGTCGGGGGCGACGAGCCCGGCCGAGCCCGGAGGGCGGCTCGATCCCTGGTGGTTTCACCAGGTGGGCTCCGTTTCTTCGCCGACCTTCCCGTGTGACGAGGCGGGCTCGTCGTCGGCGGACCGCAAGCGGCCATGGCCTCGGGGTCGCATCGTGCGATGAGTGACGGATCCCTTCGTCGAGCTCCAACAGGAAGCGAGGCGCGTCCCTGCCGGCACCCGGCCGGGTGGATCGGGCGAGGATGATCGGGGTCGCACCTCCGGGTGTCAACGCGTTTCCCCGCGGGCATGGGCTCTGGGCCTCCAAGAACGGCCGATCGCACCTAAGCTCCCCCGGGTGAGCGGGCTCGATCGGGAGGGGACGCGCGCGTGAAGGTCGTCGGGCTGATGTCGGGCACCTCGGCCGATGGTGTGGATGCGGCGCTGGTGGAGTGGCCGGACGACGCGCGGGCCCGGCCCTTCGCGCTGCTCGCCCACCGCGAGACGGCGCTGCCGCCGGATCTCCAGGCGCGGATCCACGCGCTGGCGGCGGCCCGGGTTCCCGGCGGCGATGCGCTCCGCGAGCTGGCCAGCCTCGACGTGCTGCTCGGCGAGCGCTTCGCAGAGGCGGCGCTGGCCGTGATCGAGGCGGCCCGCCTCGAGCCGGCCGACGTCGCCGCCGTGGCCTCCCACGGGCAGACGGTGGCGCACCACCCCGAGCACCGGGCGACGCTGCAGATCGGCGACCCCTCGGTGATCGCAGAGCGAACCGGCATTCGGACCGTGGCGGATTTTCGCGCCCGGGACCTGGCCGCCGGGGGCGAGGGCGCGCCGCTGGCGCCGTTCTTCCATCACGCGGTGTTCGCGGGCGAAGACGCCGACACCCTGGTCGTGAACCTCGGAGGCATGGGCAACGTCACGTGGCTGCCGCGGGGCGGCGATCCCGACGACGTGATCGCCTTCGATACCGGGCCGGCCAACGCCCTGATGGACGGCGTGGTGGTGGCGGCGACCGATGGGGCGGAGCGCATGGATCGCGATGGCGCCCGGGCGGCCCGGGGACGCGTCGATGAAAGCCTGCTCACCCGCCTTCTCGACGACGACTACCTGCGCAGGCCGCCGCCCAAGTCGACGGGACGCGAACGCTACGGGACCGGCGAGGCCGAGGCGCTGTACGCCGGGTGGAAGGCGCAGGGGCGCGCGCTCGACGATCTGCTCGCCACCCTGACCGCCTTTACCGCCGCGAGCGTGGCGGTCGCGGTGGAGCGCTTCCTGGCGCCCCCCGGCCGCGTGCTGCTCGGCGGCGGCGGCGTGCACAACCCGGCGCTGTGCCGCGAGCTGTCCGCGCGGCTGGGCACGGACCCCGAACCCTTCGACGCGGCCGGCGTGCCCGCCGGCGCCGCCGAGGCCATGGCGTTTTCGCTGATGGGCCGCAACGCGCTCCTCGGCATTCCGAACCACCTGCCCCGCACGACCGGAGCCCGCAAAGCGTGCGTGCTCGGTGAGTTCGCGGGCGGGCCGCCTCCCGCCCCTTAGAGGACGATCCTCATTCGTCCCTTAGAGGACGATCCTCATTCCGTCGTCGGCGCGCTCGAAGCCCGCGGTGGCATCGAGTGCGCGCATCTCCTTGCCGAGGTGGGTGATCACCATGCGGCCACAGCGGAAGGCGTCTCTGCGGGCATCGAGTTCGGCGAGGCTCAGATGGTGCGGCATGCGCGGGTCGGGGAAGGTGCACTCGCACAGGAACAGGTCGGCGCCCGCCACGTGGCCGGCGAGCCCGTCGAACCAGCCGGTATCGCCGCTGTAGACGACGCGTCGCGCGCCGGCTTCGACCGAGAGGCCGTGGGGGTGCGACTCGGGTGCATGGCGGGTCTCGAAGGCGCGAACGCGCAGGGGGCCGATCTCTTGGGGCGCGCCCGGTGCCAGCTCGACGAAGCGCAGCGCGAAGCCGAGCGCGCTCTCGTCGATGGGGTGCCCGAGGGCCGTCGCCACGGCGCGGACGCGCGCCTCGACGTCGGGGGGGCCCGCGATGAGGAGCGGGCGCCGGCGGCGGTCCTGGTAGTGCGCCGCGCTCAGCAGCAGCGGGATGCCGCCAAAGTGGTCGCCATGAAAATGAGACACGACCACCGCATCGATCTCGTCGCGGTCCACGCCGTGCTGAGCCAGGGCGCCATTGGTGGTGGCGCCACAGTCGACGAGGACGGCACCGCCCGCTTCGCGCAGCAGGTAGGCGCTCTGGTTGCGTCCGCCCGAGCCGAAGGCATCGCTCGTGCCGACCAGCAGCAGTTCGGTCATGCGGCCTCCCGTCCGAAGTCGTGGAAGGTGCCGCCGGCATAGACCCCATCCGCTCCGGCGAAGCCCGCCGGGACCCGCTCGTCGGGCCAGACGACGGCCCGGCGCAGGTGCGCGCCGGCGCCGAGCACCGCCCCCGGTCCGACCACACAGTCGCCGACGAGGCGCGCGCCGCGCCCGGCGGCGCGCGCGTCCACGTCCAGGTACGAGAGACGAAGCGGTGACGCGTTGGCACGCAGGTACTCCGCCGGGGTGCCCACCGGGATCCACCGGCAGCGCTTCGGTCGTTCGACCGGGTCGCCCGGGGTCAGCAGTTCGGCTCCGATCGTGCCGGGAGCCGCGATGGCGCGCGGCACCCACCAATCATCGAGGTGGTTGAAGACGTCGCGCGCCGGAAGGGTCGCGAATGCCGACCGTGAGACCACGTTCACCCAGGTATAGAAGCCCGCGCCGCGTTCGCCCCCGGCGTCCCAGCGGTCGGCGACGCGGCAGATCCGGCCCTCGGCATCGACGCCGATGGTGCCATGCGCCGACCCGGCGCCGTCCGGCCGGCGAAGCAGCGCCAGGGTGACCTCGCGCCCCGAGCGGCGGTGGCGGGCGACGAGTCCCGCGAGGTCGAGGTCGACGATCATGTCGCCTCCGACCAGCAGGCAGGTTTCCTCCTCGCCGAGGAAGCCGGCGACCCTGCGGATCGCGCCCCCGGTGTGCAGCAGCGACTCCTCCATGGAGAAGTGGAGGTCCACACCGGCTGGGCAGGCGTCTTCGGCGACCTGGCGCAAACGGTCGGGCAGGTGGTGCAGGTTCACCGCCACGTGGCGCGCGCCCGCAGCCGCCAGCAGCGCCAGGGTGGTCTCGATCATCGGGATGCCGCGGACGGGCACGGCCGGCTTGGGCAGCAGGTCGGTCAGCGGACGCAGCCGCGTCCCGAGGCCGGCGGCCACGATCATCGCGCGCACGAAGACGGCTCCTCGGGCAGCGCGTGGATCCAATCGCGGAGGTCGCGCAAGGAAGCGTCGAGGTGGGCCACCCGCGTGCTGGCCGCGCGGAGCGCGTGGGCGGCGGCGGAGACGTAGGCGACGTGGCTCGCGTCTCCGCGTCGGCGCGCCACGTCCAGGTAGCGCGCGTGGTCCTTGCCCTTGCGCGTGAGCGTGAGCAGGTCGAAGCGTTCCGCGAAGACCTCGGCGTCGGGGGCGTCCGGCAGCTGCGGACGCACCCCGTCGAGCAGCTCTTCGGCCACCGGCTCCGGTGTCTCGGCGTACGAGTCGCGAAGCAGGCAGACCAGGTCGTACTCCGGCGGGGCGAGGAACGCCCCCTGCAGGTCGATCATCACCAGCCGCAGCGGTCCGCCCCGCTCGCCGGGCGCCAGCCGAAGGTTGTGGCTCTGGAAGTCGCGGTGCGCGAGGCGCATGGGAGCCCGTTCACAGCGGTCTGCCACCACCCCGAACGCCTCGGCAACCCGCGCGGTCTCGGCGCGGGTCGGCTCGCGACCGAGTGCCAGTGGAAGGCTCACCCGAGAGAAGAGCGCCGCCTTGTAGTCGAAGAGGGCCCGATCGAGGCGTCGCGCGAAGGCGGGAAGGGCGCCGGGATCGGCGAGCGACTGAAGCCGGGGGACCAGCGCGCACGCCTCGGCGGTGTACGCCAGGCGCGTGTCCTGCGGTGCATCGGCGAGGGCCTGGTCACCCAGGTCCTCGAGCAGGTCGATCCCGAGATCGGCGTCGCGACCGAGGCTGGCCGGCACGGGCAAGCCGGCCTCGGCGAGAAAGCCGCGGATCGGTTCGAGCGGCGGCTCGGGTGGCACGCCCGCGGGTCGGCCCGCCGGGTCCTCCTCGGCCTCGACCCGGGCAACCAGGGTGTGCGGCGGACCGTCGAGGGTGACGCGGTGAAAGCGCCGCAGGGCGAGGCCGCCCGTCAGCAGATGCAGCCCCCGCACCTCTCGCCCGGTACAGGACCGCACGACCTGGGCGATGGCGGCGGTGTCGTCGGCGCCGGTCGCGCTCGGGCGGGTCCCGCTCAAAGCAGGTCGCCGAAGAAGAAGTGGCAGGCCGCCACCGCGCCTACGAAGCCCGCCACGTCGCCCAGCAGGCACGCGGGGAGGATGTGCCGCGAGTCGCGCACCCGCACCGCACCCAGGTAGACGGCGAGCACGTAGAAGGTGGTCTCGGTGGAACCCTGGAACGTGCTGGTGAGCATGCCGATGAAGGTGTCCGGCCCGTTCGCCTCGAGGATCTCGGCCATCACGCCGAAGGCGCCCGAGCCCGAAAGCGGCCGCAGTAGCGCCATGGGCAGGGCCTCCCCGGGAACCCCGGCCGCCGAGGTGAACGGGTCCAGTACGCCCACCAGGAGCTCGAGCGCACCGGACGCGCGGAACATGCCGATGGCCACGAGGATGGCGACCAGGTAGGGCGCGATGCGGACGGCCACCTGCAGGCCCTCTTTGCCGCCTTCGATCAGCGCGTCGTACACGCCCACGCGACCCGCGAACGCGATCAGCGCGAGCACGGCGATCAGCAGCGGCAGCAGCCAGTAGCTGGCGAACTCGTCGCGCAGGAAGGGCACCACGCCCTCGTCGCCCGCAGCGTCGCGCAGGGCCAGCGCGAGGGCGACGCCCAGGATCGCCGTGAAGCCGAACACCAACAGCCGCCGCTTCGGGTCCGGCGGCGCCGGCTCTTCGAGCCCGGGGAGCTCGGCATCGGGGAGCGCCTCGACGTCCACCGCCGGGTCGCCTTCGGGCGGGTCGGGCAGGGGGCGCGCCCTGAAGTACGGCAGGCGGGCCAGCAGCAGGCATGCGCTCACCGCCACCAGCGTCGAGCACAGCGTCGCGAAGATCGTCGGCAGCCAGATCGCAAACGGCGCCTCGCTGCCGGTGGCCAGCCGCGCCATCACCGTACCCGTGGGCGGCAGCAGCACGATCGACGACGTGTTGATCGCGAGGAAGAGCGCCATGGCATTGGTGGCCACGCCGCGATGGGTGTTCAGCTTGTCGAGCTCGACCATGGCCTTGATGCCGAACGGCGTGGCCGCGTTCCCCAGGCCCAGCACGTTGGCCGCGAAATTCATCACGATCGCGTTCATGGCGGGATGGTCTTCGGGCACGTTCGGAAACAGCCGGCGCAGCAGCGGGCGCAGCAGCCGCACCACGCCGCGGAGCAGGCCGCCGGCGGATGCCGCGTGGACGAGCCCCAGGAACAACACCATTCCGCCGGTGAGCTTGATGGTGAACTGGATTGCGAACGTGGCCTGGTCGAGAGCCGCCCGCGACAGCGGTTCCATGCGTCCCGTGAAGGCCGCGACCAGCACCGAGGTGAGGACCAGGAAGAGCCAGATCCCGTTCAGCACGAAACGACCCCCCGTCGTCCGAGCCCGTGCGAGCTGATTGCCGCTGGGCAGCCTCGGGGATACGTTCCATCGCGTCAAGCGAGTTCTCTCTCGACGCCCCCGTCGACCCCCCACCGGACGCGCGCGACGCGGAGGACGACCGCATGCGAAACAGGTGGGGAGCGCCCGGGAGAGGGGCCCGCGGAGGCCGGCGCGCGGTGATCGGGTTCTGGGCCGCGCCGCTGGTCGTGTTGCTGGCCTGGGCCGAGCCCGCGCAGGAGGCCCGCGCAGCCGACCCGTCGCCGCTCGGGCGGCGGCTGGCGCGGGCACTCGCGACGCCGGGCCTCGCCGGGGCCTCGCACACGGCCCTGGTCGTCGATCGCGCTTCGGGAGAGCCGGTGTTTGCGTCCCACGCGGACCGGCCCCTCGTCCCGGCCTCGAACCAGAAGGTGCTGACGGCGACCGCGGCGCTCGCCCGCTTCGGGCCGACGTACCGCTTCACCACCGAGGTGCTGGCCTCCCGTCTGCCCGATGCTTCGGGTGCCCTCCCGGCGCTGTACCTGCGCGGTGGCGGTGACCCTTCACTCACTTCCGAGACCCTGTGGCGCCTCGCCGCCGATCTGCGCCTGGCCGGGCTCACCCGGGTGGAGGGGCCGGTCTACGTGGACGACGGCCTGTTCGACGACGTTCGTTGGCATCCGACCTGGGGCGACGTGAGCGCCCGGGCCTATCACGCCCCGGTGGGTGCGCTGATGGCGAACTACGGTGCGGTGCAGCTGCGCGTCACTCCGGCGCATGCCGGCGGCGCCGCGCGCGTGCGCCTGGATCCGGAACTGCCGTACCTCGAGCTGGATGCGAAGGTGACCACCACCTCGGGCGGGGCGCCGCGCGTGACGATCCGACGCGTGGTCTCGGCCGACCGCGAGCGCTTCGTCGTGACGGGGTCGATCCCCGCGTCGGTCGAGCCCAAGACCTACTACCGGAGCCTGGCGCGACCGGCGCACTACGCCGGCGAGCTGCTGCGCATGCAGCTCGCGGCCAACGGGATCTCCGTGGCCGGGGGCGTGCTCCCCGGCGCCGCACCCGGGGGCAGCACCACGCTGCTGGCCTTCGAGGGCCGGCCACTCTCCGAGGTTGCGCGGCTGGTGCTGAAACACAGCAACAACGTGATGGCCGAGTCGTTGCTCAAGTCCCTGGCGGTGGCCGATGGCGCACCGCCGCCCGCGAGCTTCGCGTCGGGAGCCGCCGCGCTCGAGCGCGGTCTCGAAAAGCTCGGACTGCCGATCGAGGGGCTGCGGGTCGCCGATGGCTCGGGGCTCTCGCGCGAGAACCGCACCAGCGCGCGAACGCTGGTGGCGGCCCTGCGCAGAGCGGACCGCTCGTTCCTGTTCGGCCCCGAGCTTCTCGCAGGGCTTCCGCTGGCAGGGCGCGATGGCACGTTGGAGAAGCGCGCGGCGGCGGCCTCCGGAAGGGTGCGGGCCAAGACGGGGCTGCTGAGCGGCGTGACGGGTCTGTCGGGTTTTGCACGCGACGCCGCGGGCCGGGATCTGGTGTTCTCGGTGCTGGTCAACGGTTACGCGCGCGGGGACCGCGCTGCGATGGACGCGCTCGATGGCTTTGCCGCCGAGCTCGCGCGCTGATCAACCGAAGAGCGAGAGCTCGAGCGCCTCGAGGGCGCGCAGGTTGTTGGCCACGGCCGCGCCCGTCCAGACGATCACGAGGCCCAGGAACGCGACCTTGGCGCTGCGCGGGAGCCGGGTCGTGGTGAGCAGGAACGCCATGGCCCCGATCGTGAACAGGCTGTCGATGGCGAGCCCCTCCACGAGGCCGATGCCATCGAACAGTGCGGCGGCGATCGGGTTGGCTTCGACGACGTCGAAGCCGGCGACGGGCGAGCGCAGGCACAGGTAGGTGGTCCAGTGGTCCGCCGCCGAGACCACGAGCGCGAGCAGGACGAGCACGACGAGCATGGGCCACCTGGGTCGCAAGAAGCGTGCCTCGGCGGCGGCGGGCCCGGGTCTGCCCGTGAACACGGGCCACTCGGTCACCCGTTGCGCGATCGTTGCGCGCTCTCAGCGGGTGGCTGTCGGTTGGCGGAGGGAAGCCGGTTTCCGACTTTGGGTCCGGCTTTGGCGTCGGCCTGTAGGTCCGACGTTGGGGTCGGACCGGGGGTCGTGGGTCCGATGCCGGGGTCAGCCCCGGTTCGACGTTGCCATCGGGCGGGGTCGAGACACCCGGCGTTCCTGGCGCCGGCGTTCGCGCGGGCCGGTCAGCGGCTGCGGCGCATGCGCCCTTTGCCGAGGAGCAGCCAGTCGAGCGACACCTGCTCCTTCATGGCGAGTTGGATCAGGAAGTCGGTGTGCGGCGTCGTGCCGTTCTCGTAGCGGTTCACGTTCTGCTGGAACACGCCGATGTCGCGCGCGAACTGCCGCTGGGACCGCTCACCCCGGACCTGCGCAAGGCGCTCGGGCAGCTTCCTCTTGGTGCGGTCGATCGCCGGCTTCGACATGGGTCGCTGTCTCCTGGTCAGAAAGGGGGTTCGCCGCGGGCGTGGCCGACGGTGAGCGGCGGATCTTAGGAAACGGTTCGCGCTTGCAGCAACGCATTTCGTGTGCAACCGATGCCCAACGAACGGGCCTCGCACGGTCCGGGGAGCGAGCCGCTGCGCGTGACCGGGGGCAGACTGAGCGGGCGGCGGCTCACCACGCCGAAGGGGGATGCCGTACGCCCCAGCACCGACCGCGTACGCGAGTCGTTGTTCGCGCGGCTCGGCGACTTGTCCGGCGCGCGCGTACTCGACCTGTACGCCGGGTCCGGTGCGCTGGGCATCGAGGCGTTGTCGCGGGGCGCCGCGTCCGCCGTGTTCGTGGAACAGGCCACGGCTTCGCTGCGCTGCATTCGGGCCAACCTCGAAGCGCTCGATCTGGAGGCCTGCTCCCGCAGCCAGCGCGCAGAGGCGGTGGCGGCGGTCCGGCGCCTGGGCCGCACGGGCGAGCGCTTCGACCTCGTCCTGCTCGACCCGCCCTACGGGCCCGACGAGGCGCGCCGCGCCCTCGGGGCCATTGCCGAGGCTCGGATCCTCGCTGCGGGAGCGGTGGTGGTGGCGGAGGCCAGTCGTCGGCATCCTCCCGGGGAAGTCGCGGGGCTACGGAGCCTCGACGAGAGAACGCACGGGGAGTCGCTGGTGGTGCGCTACACGATGGACGGCCCCGACCCCGATCCGATCGAAGGAGGCCCGACCGGCCCATGACCGACCCCAAGTCCGGACTGGCGCTCTTCCCGGCCAGCTTCGATCCGCTCACCAACGGACACCTCGACCTCGTGCAGCGCGCCCGGCGCGTCTTTCCCGAGCTCGTGGTCGCCGTGGCCCACAACGTGAAGAAGACCGGAACGTTCTCGCTGGAAGAACGGCTCGCCATGCTGAACGAGGTCCTCGGCGAGCTTCCGGGCGTATCCGTGACGTCCTTCCAGGGCCTCTCGGTGGAGTACGCGCGCGAGATCGGCGCCTCCACGATCGTTCGCGGTCTGCGCGCCACCTCGGACTTCGAGTACGAGTTCGAGATGACGTTGATGAACCGCCACATGCGACCCGAGGTCGAGACCCTCTTCCTGATGACGAGTCAGGAGTACTTCTACGTGAGCTCCTCGCGTCTGAAGGAGCTGGTGAGCTTCGGCGTGGACATCTCGGAGTGGGTGCCGCCGATCGTCGACAAGTACCTGAAAGCGAAGTTCGCGGCCGACTGAGCGGCGGACGGAGAGCGGGTTGGCAGAGTCGGCGACGACGCGGCCGCGTGTGCGCTTTGGCACCAGTGGCTGGCGGGGCGTCCTGGGGCAGGACTTCGGCTTCGAGGGGGCCCGGGCGCTGGCGCGGGCCGTGGCGGATCACGCGCGCGAGCACGGGCGCGGACGTCCCGTGCTCGTGGCGCACGATACGCGCTTCCTGGGCGAGGTCCTGGCACGCGAAGCCGCGCGGGTCGTGGCTGGGGCCCGGGTGGCGGTGCTGCGCGTGGAGGGCCCGGTCCCGACGCCGATCGCCAGTCACGCCGTGCGGGTCCGCGACGCCGCGGCCGGAATCCTGTTTACCGCGAGCCACAATCCTCCCGAGTACCAGGGAATGAAGGTGCTGGCCCCCGGGGGCGGCGCGGCCGAGGCGCGCACCACCCGGGACCTCGAGCGCCGCACCGCCGCGATCCTGCGGCGAGGGCCGCCGCGCCGCCTGGAGCCGGGGGGCCGCGCGATCGATCCAAGGGGCGCTTACTTCGCCGCGCTCGGGCGCGAGGTGCCGGCGGGTCCGGTTCGGCGTGCGGGTCTGCGCGCGGTCGTGGACGCCATGCATGGCGTGGGGGCCGGCGCGGCCGACCGCGCGCTGGCTGCACTCGGGGTTCAGGTGACCCTGCTGCGGGGCGAGCCCGATCCTCGCTTCGGGGGGAGCCCCCCGGATCCCGCCGCGGAGCGGCTGGGCGAGCTGTCGCTGCGTGTGCGTCGCCTGACGGGCCAGCGCTTCGGCCTGGCGACGGATGGCGACGCCGACCGGTTTGCCGCGGTCGACGGCAGCGGCCGGGTGCTCTCCGAGACGGATTCTCTGGCCCTGCTGGTCGACCATCTCGCGCGAACGGGCCGAGCGGATCGGGGCGTCGCCATCTCGGTGGCGACCGGAACGTTGGTCGAACGGGTCGCCCGCGATGCGGGTCTGGCCGTCACGCGGCACCCGATCGGCTTCAAACACCTGACGCGGGAGCTTCACGCCGGTCGCGCCGACGTGGCCGGCGAAGAGAGCGGCGGGTTCGCCTGGGCGCCGGTGTCGCGCGACAAGGACGGCATCCTGGCGGGCGTGCTGCTCGCAGAGCTCGTGGCCCTCGAGGGCGGGCTGGGCACGCGACTCGCGGCACTGCGTCGCCTCCATGGGCTTCGGGTCTGCGGCCGACGCGCGCTGGCCCTGTCGGTGGGCTGCGAGGGCGACGCCATTCTCGCGCGGGTCGCGGCATCGCTCCCGGCTCGGGTCGATGGCGCGCGCATCGTGGAGGCGACCGAGCCCGATGGCCTGCATCTCGCGCTCCCCGACGGGTTCATGATGCTGCGGGCTTCGGGAACCGAGCCGGTGCTTCGGGTCTACGCCGAGGCTCCCTCGCCGGACCGGCTCGTCCGCAGGCTGGAGGCCGGACTCCGCCTGGCGCGCCGTCAAGCCTGACGCCCGGCTGCCGACCGCGGCATCCCGCTCGGGCGATCGCGGCCGCGCCGGTTCGGGCGATCGTGGCCATGCGCTTTGGGGGCAGATTGCTGCCCACCGCCCGCGAATTGACTACCTTCCGCGCAATCCCTCGTTTTTCGAGGGCTTTTCGCAGTCCCGGGCAGTTCCGAGGGCCGGATGGCACCGGTCACACTCGGGCCGCGAGGGATGACGAGGATCGAGAGGACCGAGAGGACCGGATGGGGCGCGGGCGCATTCTCGTTGCGGGCGGTGGCGGCATCGCCGCCTACAAGCTCCCCGAACTCGTGCGCGCGCTTCGCGGCGCCGGGCACGAGGTGCGCTGCATGCTCACGCCCGCCGCGGCCAACTTCGTGAGCGCGCTGTCCCTCGGCGCCGTCTCCGGCGCGCCGGTTCGCCAGTCGCTGCTCGATCCGGGTGAAGAGGGCGAGATCGGCCACATCGAGCTGGCAGATTGGGCGGACCTGATCGTCGTGGCCCCGGCCACCGCCGACCTGATGGCACGCATGGCCCAGGGCCTGGCGGACGACCTGGTGACGACCGTGCTCCTCGCGAGCCGCGCGCCGGTGCTGATCGCGCCGGCCATGAACGTCCACATGTGGGAACACGCCGCGACGCAGGCCAATCTGGCGGTGCTCGAAGCCCGCGGGATCGCGCGTGTGGGCCCCGAGGCCGGCGAACTCGCGTGTGGCTGGGAAGGCCTGGGTCGGATGGCCGATCCAGAGACGATCGCCGATGAGGCCGAGCGGCTGCTCGGCGCCAAGAGCCTCGCGGGCGAGCGCGTGCTGATCACGGCCGGCGGGACGCGCGAGCCGATCGATGCGGTTCGCGCCATCACCAACCGCTCGTCCGGCAAGATGGGCTACGCCCTCGCCGCCGAGGCCGCGGCGCGCGGTGCCGAGGTCGTGCTGGTCTCGGCGCCCACTGCGCTGCGCTGCCCGGCCGGCGTGCGGCGCGTGTCGGTGCAGACCGCGCTGGAGATGCACGCCGCGGTTCGCGACGAGATCGCGGAAGTGGGTGTCGCGATCTGCTGTGCGGCGGTGGCCGACTTCCGCCCCGCGCAGGCGAGCGAGCGAAAGATCAAGAAGGAAGACCTCGCCCCGGGCGAGGGGCTGCTCCTCGAGCTCGTGCCCAACCCGGACATCCTGGCCGAGATCAGCCGCGACCGGGGGGCGCGCGTGGTCGTGGGCTTCGCCGCCGAGAGCCACGACGTGGTGGCGGCCGCGCGCCGAAAGCTCGCCCGCAAGGGATGCGACCTGCTCGTGGCCAACGACATCTCGCGTGAGGACGCGGGCTTCGAGACCGACGAGAACGCGGTCCTGCTGGTGAGTCCCACCGGCGACGTGGAGGAGCTTCCCCTGCTGCCCAAGCGCGAGGTGGCCCGCCGCGTGCTCGACCGCGTGGCGAAGCTGCGCGACACGCACGGAGAGACCGAGAGTTCATGAGCCGAGCAACCCCGCCCGCCCCGCGTCGGCACCGGGCCCGCCTTCGGGCCGGAGGCCACAGCCCGCGACTTCGCGCCTCCGTCTGGTGCATGCTGCTGGGTGCGCTCATGCTGGCGGGCCCCGGCATCGCCGATCCCACGCCCGCCGAGCGCCGCGGCGCGCTCTACGTGGTGAAAGTGAGCGGGTCGATCAATCCCGCATCGTCCGACTACCTCCAGCGTGCCATCGCGGACGCGGGCGAAGCCGGGGCGGCGGCCCTGCTCCTCGAACTCGACACGCCGGGCGGACTGGTCGCTTCCACCAAGGACATCATCCAGGCGATGCTCGGGTCGGACGTGCCGGTGATCGTCTACGTGGCGCCGGCCGGGGCCTGGGCCGGCAGTGCGGGCACCTTCATCACGCTGGCCGGCCACGTGGCGGCCATGGCGCCGGGGTCGAGCATCGGTGCGGCCCACCCCGTGGGCATCGGCGGGGGCAGCCCGGGCGGCGAGCAGCAAGAGGGCGGGGGCGGCGAGGATCACGCCGCCAAGAAGGCCGAGAACATGCTGATCGCCTTCATCGAGTCCATTGCCAAGGAACGCAACCGCAACGTCGACTGGGCGAAGCAGGCCGTGCTCGAGTCGGTGGCGGTCGACGCCGAGGAGGCCCTCGAACTCGGCGTGATCGACCTGGTGGCCGACGACCGGGAGGCGCTGCTGGAGGCGCTCGCCGACCGCACCTTCGAGTTCGACGGCGAGCCGGTGGTGCTGGCGCTCGAGGATGCCCAGGTCGTGGACGTCGAGATGACGCCGCTCATGCGCGTGCTCAACGTCATCGTCGACCCGAACGTGGCGGTGATCCTGTTCATGGCCGGCCTGCTGGGCCTCTACATCGAATTCAACCAGCCGGGGCTGATCGTGCCCGGTGCCGCCGGGGCCGTCTGCCTGGTGCTGGCCCTGATCGCGATGCAGGTGCTGCCGTTCTCGTGGGTCGGGGTGCTGCTGATGCTTGCCGGCGTCGGCCTGTTCGCGGCCGAGGTGTTCGTCACGTCGTTCGGACTGCTCTTCGCCGCCGGCGTGGCCTGCCTGCTGCTCGGTGGATCGATGATCTTCGACCGCCCGGACCTCTCGGATCTGAACGTCTCGTTCTGGCCGGTGCTGGTGCCTGCGGTGGCCGGGATGGCCGCGTGTGGCGCGATCGTCGTGTTCGCCGTGGGCCGGTCCCTGCGCGTGCGCCAACAGTCCGGCACTTCCGAGATGATCGGGATGCAGGGGGTGGCGCACACGGCGCTCGACCCCGAAGGTACGGTCTTCATTCGCGGCGAATACTGGACGGCGCGTGCCGATCAGCCCATTGCCGCTGCCGCACGGGTCGAAGCGATCGGGGTGGAGGGCTTGCGGCTCCACGTCCGTCCGGCCCAGTCCGCCGACTCGGCGGGCAACTGAAGGAAATCCATGTTCTTGTCACCGCTGATCGGTGTCGCGGTTCTCGTGGCGTTCGCCCTGGCGGGCGTACGCATCCTCCAGGAATACGAACGCGGCGTACTGTTCCGGTTCGGGCGCTACGTCGGCGTCAAGGAGGCCGGCATTCGCTGGGTCATCCCGCTGGTCGATCGGCTGGTGAAGGTGAGCCTGCGCGAGATCGTGATGGACGTTCCGCCCCAGGAGGTGATCACCCGCGACAACGTGTCGGTGAAGGTGAACGCGGTGATCTACTTCCGGGTGCTGCACCCCGAGAAGGCCGTGATCCAGGTGGAGAACTACCTCTACGGCACGTCGCAGCTCTCCCAGACGACGCTGCGCAGCGTCTGCGGCCAGGCTGAACTCGACGAGCTTCTCGCCGAGCGCGACGCAATCAACCGCCAGCTCCAGGAGATCATCGACCTGCAGACCGAGCCGTGGGGCGTGAAGGTGCGCGCGGTCGAGGTGAAGCAGATCGACCTTCCCGGCGACATGCAGCGCGCCATGGCCAAGCAGGCCGAGGCCGAGCGCGAGAAGCGCTCGAAGATCATCCACGCCGAGGGTGAAGCGCAGGCCGCCGAGAAGCTGGCCGAGGCCTCGGGGGTGCTGGCACGGGAGCCCTCTGCGCTGCAGCTGCGCTACCTGCAGACGCTGTCGGAGATCGCGACCGAGAACAGCTCGTCCATCGTGTTCCCCATCCCGATCGACATCCTGAAGCCGTTCTACGAGCGCGGCTCCGACGGCTCCGGCGAGGGCTCGGGGTCCTAGGGTGGCGGAGGGCGATACCGACAAGCAGGTGCGTCGAGGCGTGGCGCGCACGCTGGGAACGGCCGTGATGGCGCTGGCCGTTCTCGGGGCCCTGGGCTTCTGGGCCTCGTTCGGGTTCTACCGGCTCAACCCCGGTGAGGCCGCCATCATCCTCCGGCTCGGGCAATACCGCGCCACCGAGGTACGCGAGGGTCTGCACTGGCACCTGCCCCCGCCGATCGAGACGATGGACGTCGCCAACATCGGGCTCGTCGCGCGAGAGCAGTTCGGCGACGTGAACAGCGAGACGTCCCGGATCGAGAGCGCGATGCAGACGGGCGACAACAACATCGTCGACCTCGAATTCGTCGTGAAGTACAAGGTTCGCGATCCCTTCCAGTCGCGCTACCGCATCGCCGACCTGCGCGAGACGCTGCGCGACGGGTCCCAAGCCGCCATGCGCGAGGTGGTGGGCCGCAACAGCGTGGACGACGTCCTCTCCGAGAAGCGCGGTCTCATCCAGGACGAGGCCGCCGAGCTGCTGCAGGCCATCCTCGATCGCTACGAGTCGGGCATCTTCGTGGAGGGCATCGAGCTGCAGGAGGTCCAGCCGCCGGGCCCGGTTCGCGATGCGTTCGACGACGTCCTCGCGGCCGCCCAGGACCGGGACCGCAAGGTGAACGAGGCCGAGGGCTACGCCAACGAGGTGCTGCCCCAGGCACGCGCTCGCGCCGCCGAGCACGTCGAAGAGGCGATCGCCTACCGCGACGAGCGGATCGCCCTGGCTACGGGCGAGAGCCAGCGGTTCCTGGCGCTGCTCGAGGCGTACCGTCTCGCGCCCGACGTGACGCGGCAGCGCATGTACCTCGAGGCCATGGAACAGGTCTTGCCTGGCGTCGAGAAGATCCTGATCGAACCCGGTACGGCTTCGGTGCTGCCGTATCTGCCACTCGGCAGCGGCGGACGGCCCGGGGTGGGCTCGGCCCCGCCCGCGCCTGCGCCGGCGGCGGAGGCCCGGCCGTGAGACGCGTGATCTACCTGATCGTCGGAGCCGTGGTCCTCTTCGTAGGCCTCGTCGCCCTGGGCCAGCAGGGCATCGGGCCCGTCGTGGTCACCCGCGAGGACCAGCAGCGGATCATCCTGCTGCTCGGCAACCCGCGCGAAGAGCCCACGGGGCCGGGGCTGTCGCTGCGGATCCCGTTTCTCGAAGAAGTCCGCACCTTCGATCGCCGCTGGCTCCACCTGAGCTCGGAGCCGAAGGAGATCCAGACGGCAGACCGCGAACGCATCGCCGTGGACAACTACATGATCTGGCGGATCGAGGATCCGCTGCTGTTCTACAAGGCCTTTCCCACCGGAACCGTCGAGGCGGAGACCCAGATCGCGCAGCAGGTGCGCGCCAACGTGCGCGAGGTGATCGGCCAGCACACGCTGATCGAGGTGCTGAAGGACCGCCGTGCCGAGATCATGGAGGCGATCAGCAAGCAGAGCGGCGAGGCCCTCTCTCGTTTCGGGATCCGGATCAACGACGTTCGCATCAACCGGACGGAGCTGCCTCGTGGGACGGAGGCCAACGTCTTCGCGCGCATGCGGGCCGAGCGCGAGCGTCTCGCCCGCCGCAACCGGGCCGAGGGCGAGGAGCAGGCGCGTCGTCTGAGGGCCCAGGCCGACCGCGAGAGCCGCGTGATCGTCGCCGAGGCCGAGCGCGAGGCCGAGATCCAGAAGGGCCGGGGCGACGCCGAGTCGGCCCGGATCTATGCCGAGGCCTACTCCTCCGACGCCGATTTCTATGGGTTCTGGCGCGGTCTCGAGGCCTACCGCAAGACCATCGGCGAGGGCACGACCATGGTGCTGCCGCCCGATCACGAGTTCTTTCGGCTCTTCAACACCGGCGGACGGCGCGACTAGCGAAGGCGCTCGTGAAGACGGGTAGGGACGCGGCTCGCGACGCGGCGTCGTGCCGCGCGCTACTGATGGACGCGTGAGAGCTGCCAGACGCCGTAGCTGTAGAACAGTCCGACCACGCCCCAGGGCGCCAGGGCTGGCGAGATGCCGGCGGGCACCAGGTTCGAGCCGTACTCGCGCAGCGAGACGAAGACGAACAGGACGACCACGCCTTCGAGGGCGGGGAGCGCCAGGCTGCGCGTCTGCTCGACGCGCATCCCCAGTGGGAGTCCCAGCACGGCGAAGAGCACGACCAGGAAGGGGATCGTCAGCCGCTCGTGAACCATCTCGCCGGCGCGTCCCGTGTGGCCGCCGCGCTCGCTGATCTGGCTGGTGTAGGCCATGAGGTCCCAGACCGGCATGCCGGCCAGCTCGCGATCCTGTAGCCGGGGGCTTCGGTCCTCGGCCAGCATCAGTTCCACGTCGTGGAGGCGCTTTCGGTCGGGCGTGGCGTCGGGCTGACCGGGTTGGAAGCGCCGGATGGTCGCGTCCTCGAAGTACCAGCGCTGCGGCTCCAGTCGTTGGGCCCGGCGAGCGCGGATCGTGCGGACCAGGCGACCGGCATCGTCGCGCTCGTAGACGCGCACGTCGCGGACCATGCTGCCGTCGCCATCCCCTTCGGCGTCGCCGACGTTGTAGACGAAGCGGCCCGTGTGGTACCAGATCGTGCCGGCGCGGATGGCCACGTCGCTCTGCCCGGACATCGCAGCCAGGCTGCGGGCGGCGCGGATGGTCACCGTCTCGCTCATCAGCAGAGCCAGCCCGGCGATGGCCGCCGCCACCAGGAGGACGGGGGTGAGCGCGCGCAGGGGCGAAACGCCCCCCGCCTTGATGGCCAGCAGCTCATTGCTTCGGGCGGCTTGCCCCACGGCCACGAAGGTGCCCGTGAAGGTGGCCACGGGGATCAGGTAGGGCAGGTAGAGCGCCGCGTTGCGCACCAGCAGGTGCCCCACGGCCCCGCCCAGGGTACCCGTCACCGCCAGCACCTCGTCGATGTTGACCAACATGTCGACGACGAGCACCACGAGGGCGAGAATGAGCAGCGAGCCCAGGAATGCCGAGAGGAATCGGCGGCCCACATAGCGCCACAGGGTCTGCACGCGCGGGAGTCTAGCGGTTGACGATGGTCCGGTTAAGCGAGCGCACGGCCGCCCGGGGCGGTTTCGCGTGAAGGTGGTCGAGGGCAGCGACACGCTCTCCGGCCCGCTCCCGGGAGCCGCCCTGACCGTGGGGAATTTCGACGGCCTCCACGTGGGCCACCGGTCGATCATCGACACGGTGATCGGTCGTGCGCGCGCCCTGGGCGGGCCGGCGGTCGCCTACACGTTCGAGCCGCACCCGCGCCGGGTGCTCCGCCCGGAGCAGTCTCCGCGGCTCCTCACCACGCTCGAGCAGAAGCTCGAACTCCTCGCCGGCTCCGGGCTCGACATGACCATCGTCGAGCCCTTCACCCTCGACTTTGCCCGCCAGCCCGCCGAGGGCTTCGTCCGCCGCATCCTCCACGAGCGCATCGGACCGGCCGAGGTCTATGTGGGCTACGACTTCCGCTATGGCCGCGACCGGCAAGGGTCCATGCGCACGCTCACCGAGATGGGGCCGCACCTCGGCTTCTCGGTCACCATCATCCCGGAGGTCAAGCTCGGCGAACGCGACGTCAACTCGACCCGGATCCGAGGGCTGTTGGCCGAGGGCGAGGTGAGCGAGGCGGCCGTCCTGCTGGGCCGACCCTACGCCGTGCGGGGGCGCGTGATCGAGGGAGACCGGCGCGGTCGCACCCTCGGGTTTCCCACCATGAACCTCGACCCGGAGAACGAGATCCTGCCTGCGTCGGGCGTGTACGCGGGTCGGGTCCGATTCCTCGAGGGCGACGGCTCCCGGGAGGAGATTCCCGCCGTCACCAACGTGGGCCGTCGCCCCACGTTCAAGGAAGGAGAAGAGGTGCTGGCCGAAGCGCACCTGATCGATCGCGAGGTCGAGGCCTATGGCCGCCGGATCGAGCTCTGCTTCGAGCACCAACTGCGGGGCGAACAGCGGTTCGCAGGGCCCGATGCGTTGCGTGAGCAGATCGCGCGCGATGTGGATGCGGCGCGCGCGCGCCTCGCGCCGGGAGGCGACGGGCGGCGGTGAGCGACGACGCATCGAACCGCACGAGCGGGGGCTTCCCTCGCGTCACCGACCCGCGCGTTCTCCTCGGCCTCGCCGTGAGTGCGCTGGCGCTCTGGTTCTCCTTCCGCGACGTGTCGTTCTCGGCGATCTGGGAAGCCATGCGAGCCGCGGATCCGTGGATCCTGCTGCTGCCCTCGGTGCCCTGTTACGTCTGGTCGATCTACGTGCGCGCTCTGCGCTGGCGCCATCTCACCGAAGGGCTCGCCACGATCGAGCGCGGGGCGCTCTTTCGGGCGACCGCCGTGGGCTTCATGGTCAACAACGTGATGCCGCTGCGGCTGGGCGAGATCGTCCGGGCGTGGGTGCTCTCGCGGGACACGGGCGTGCCCGCCACGGCGCTGTTCGGGACGGTGATCGTCGAACGCGTGGTCGACGCCGTATTCGTGCTGCTGCTTGCCGCGTTCGTGCTCGGCACCTTTGGCGTGCAGGGGCTCGATACCCGGGCGGTCCTGGTGACGCTGGGCACGATCGTGACCGTGCCGCTCGTCTTCATCGCCGTGCTCCGCGCGGCGCCGGAGCGCGTCCTGAACCTGGTGACCCGCATCACCGGCGCGGTGCTGCCGGCCGCGCTCGCCACCCGGGTGGATGGGCTGGTGCGCGGTCTCGCCGACGGTCTGTCGGGTCTGCGCAGCGGCCGCTCCCTGGCCTGGGTGCTCTTCCACAGCGCGGTGCTGTGGCTGCCGTGCTCGACGATCCCCTTCGCCGCGACGATGCTGTCCCTGGGCGTGGACGTGGGCGGCCCCTTCTCGCTGGCGCAGGCATCGCTCACGGTGCTGGTCTGCGTCGGTGCGGCCGTGGCGCTGCCTTCGGCGCCGGGATTCGTCGGGCTCTACCACACGGCCGCGCGCTTTGCGCTCCAGCCCTTCGGGGTGGGTCCCGAGGCGGCGCTCGCCGTGGGGACGCTGGCCCACGGGGTGTTCTGGATCACGATCACGGGCCTCGGCCTGCTGATGCTGCGCCAGCGGGGCGGCAGCCTCAAGGAGGCGCTCGCGAGCGCCGAATCACCCTCGTAGGCGCCAACCGGCCCCGGAAACGGAGCCGTAGGGGTCCCGGAAGCGGGGCTGACACGGTCCGCCAAGAACCCGCTGCAGCGGGCCCCCCGGCCCCTCGGAGCCCCTTTCGGGCGGTCGGGCCGCCCCCGCGCGGGGCCGCGCCGACCCCGCGGTCGGGATTTCCACCCGGCCATAAAGGTCCGCCTCGGGTGGGCCGATAACCGTCCGGGTTGCCACGGGTTTCCCTTGCACGGGCGCGACGCGCTCGCGGGCGAGGGCCGTGCACCGGCCCAACGCGGGGAAGGCACTTGAACGAGCGGATCGGCGAGCTTCTGGTCAAGGAGAATCTGCTCACCACGGAGCAGCTCCGAAAGGCACGTGAAGAGATCAACGACCGGGGCGGGCGCCTCGGCGCCCAGATCACCAAGCTCGGGTTCCTCCAGGAGAACGAGCTCTCCGACTTCGTCGCCCGGCAGTACAGCGTGCCGAGCATCGATCTCGACGAGTTCGAGGTGGATCCCGCGGTGATCCAGCTCATCCCCGAAGAGGTCGCGCTCAAGCACGGCGTGATGCCCGTGAACCGCGCCGGCTCGACCCTGGTCGTCGCCACCGGCGATCCGAGCAACATCTTCGCCATCGACGACATCAAGTTCCTGACGGGATACAACGTCGAGGTCGTCGTCGCTTCCGAAGAGCAGATCAAGCGGGCCATCGACCGCTACTACGACCAGTCGTCGAGCATCGACGACGTGATGGCCGACTTCGACGACACCGACATGGAGGTCGTCAACGACGACGACGAAGTCGACGTCGGCGAGCTGGCCCGCGAGTCCGAGGACGCACCGGTCGTCAAGCTCGTGAACCTGGTGCTCACCGACGCGATCAAGAAGGACGCCTCGGACATCCACATCGAGCCCTACGAGAAGCAGTTCCGGGTCCGCTACCGCATCGACGGCGTGCTGTACGAGGTGATGAAGCCGCCTCTCAAGCTGAAGAACGCGATCACCTCTCGCGTGAAGATCATGTCCGAGCTCGACATCGCCGAGCGGCGGTTGCCGCAGGACGGTCGCATCAAGCTGAAGCTCGGGCGCGGCAAGGAGATGGACTATCGCGTCTCGGTCCTGCCGACGCTGTTCGGCGAGAAGACCGTGCTGCGCCTGCTCGACAAGTCGAACCTGCAGCTCGACATGACGAAGCTGGGCTTCGAAGAAGAGCAGCTCGAGGTCTTCAAGGACGCGATCCACCAGCCCTTCGGGATGGTGCTGGTCACCGGCCCGACGGGTTCGGGCAAGACCACCACGCTCTACTCGGCGCTCTCGGAGCTGAACAAGATCTCCGAGAACATCTCCACCGCCGAGGATCCCGTCGAGTTCAACCTCGAGGGCATCAATCAGGTCCAGATGCACGACGACATCGGGCTCAACTTCGCCGCGGCCCTCCGTTCGTTCCTGCGGCAGGACCCCGACATCATCATGGTCGGTGAGATTCGCGACTTCGAGACCGCGGAGATCGCGGTGAAGGCCGCGCTCACCGGCCACATGGTGCTCTCGACCCTCCACACCAATGACGCGCCCAGCACCGTGAACCGGCTGCTCAACATGGGCATCGAGCCCTTCCTGGTGTCGTCCTCGGTCAACGCGATCGTGGCCCAGCGTCTGGCTCGCCGGATCTGCACCGAGTGCACCGAGCCCGATCCCGAGGTGGCCGTCGAAGCCCTCGTGGCCGCCGGCATGTCCGAGGACGAGGCCAAGGGCGTGACGCCCCAGCGCGGCCGGGGCTGCCGGGCGTGCTCGGAGACCGGCTACAAGGGCCGAATCGCCCTCTACGAGGTCATGCGCCTCGGCGAGGAGATCAAGGAATTCGTGCTCAACGGGGCGTCGGCGACCGAGCTCAAGCGGGAGGCGATCCGGCTGGGCATGGTGACGCTTCGCCGGAGCGTCTTGAACAAGTTGGCCGAAGGCACCACGACCCTGTCGGAAGTGGTGCGCGTCTCGGCGGCAGACTTCTAGGAGCCCGTAATGGCCAACCTGCATCAGCTCTTGAAGGCGATGATCGAGAAGGGGGCGAGCGACCTCCACATCACGACCAGTTCGCCGCCTCAGCTTCGCATCGACGGCAAGCTGCACCCGCTCAAGATGCCGCCGCTGTCGCCGCCGGAGACGAAGCAGCTCTGCTACTCGATCCTCACCGACGCCCAGAAGCACAAGTTCGAAGAGAGCAACGAGCTCGACCTGTCGTTCGGCGTCCGCGGGTTGTCGCGGTTCCGCGCCAACATCTTCACGCAGCGCGGCGCGGTGGCCGGTGCGTTCCGGTCGATTCCGTTCAAGATCATGAATTTCGAGGAGCTCGGGTTGCCCCGGGCCGTCGCGGAACTCGCCCAGAAGCCGCGTGGGCTGATTCTCGTGACCGGACCCACGGGTTCGGGCAAGTCGACGACGCTCGCGACGATGCTCGACAAGATCAACACGGAGCGGAACGAGCACATCGTCACGATCGAAGACCCGATCGAGTACCTGCACCCGCACAAGGGCTGCGTGGTCAATCAGCGAGAGGTCGGCGCAGACACGTCGAGCTTCACCAAGGCGCTCAAGTACATCCTGCGCCAGGACCCCGACTGCGTGCTGATCGGCGAGATGCGCGACCTCGAGACCATCGAAGCCGCGCTGACCGTGGCCGAGACCGGTCACCTGGCGTTCGCGACACTGCACACGAACTCCTGCGTCCAGACCATCAACCGCATCGTGGACGTGTTCCCGCCGTACCAGCAGAGCCAGGTGCGCGCCCAGCTGTCGTTCGTGCTCGAAGGGGTGTTGAGCCAGACGCTCGTGCCGCGCGCGAACGGCCCCGGCCGTGTGCTCTGCCTCGAGGTGATGGTGCCGAATCCCGCGATCCGGAACCTGATCCGGGAGGACAAGATCCATCAGATCTACTCCCAGATGCAGATCGGTCAGGACAAGTTCGGGATGCAGACGATGAATCAGTCGCTCGCTTCGCTCTATCAGCGTCGGATGATCACGCTGGACGACGCACTGGGCCGCAGCAGCGATCCGGACGAGCTCCGGACGCTCGTGTCCAAGGGGGCGGCCCCGGCCGCCGGCCCGCGCCGCGGTCAGAGCGCCGCGTAAGCACGCTGCCCGACTCCCGTCGGGCCGAGGAGGGGAAACATGCCGGTCTTCACCTGGGAAGGTCGTACCCGACAGGGCACGACCAAGAAGGGCGTGATCGAGGCCGTGACGCAGGACGCCGTGATGGCGCAGTTGCGCGCACAGGCCATCATCCCGGTCAACGTCAAGCAGAAGTCCAAGGATCTCCTGGAGGGCGTGACGCTCTTCCAGGGGAGCGTGAAGACGCGTGATCTCGTGATCTTTACACGCCAGTTCGCGACGATGATCGACTCGGGCCTGCCGCTCGTGCAGTGCCTGGAGATCCAGTCCGATCAGCAGGAGAGCAAGCGGTTCGAGGGGATCCTCCGCGCCGTGAAGAACGACGTGGAGCAGGGCGCCACCTTCGCGGACGCCCTGGGCAAGCACCCGAAGCCCTTCGACGATCTCTACGTGAACCTGGTTCGGGCCGGCGAGATCGGCGGCATCCTCGACACCATCCTGAATCGCCTGGCGGTGTACCTGGAGAAGGCCGACGCGCTGAAGCGCAAGGTGAAGGGCGCGATGATCTACCCGGGCACCATCCTGACGGTGTCGTTCGCGGTGATCACGCTCCTGCTCGTGAAGGTGATCCCGGTCTTCCAGAAGATGTTCGACGACTTCGGCGGCGCGCTGCCGGGTCCCACCCAGGTGGTGGTCGATCTCTCGGAGTGGATGCAGGCCTACGTGGTCTACCTGATCGCGGGCATCATCATCACCGTCGTCTCGTTCACGCAGGCGCGCGCGCGTGTGCCACGCTTCAAGTACATGACGGACGGCGTCTTCCTGAAGCTGCCGATCTTCGGCTCCCTGTTGCGGAAGGTGGCGGTGTCCCGCTTCAGCCGCACGCTCTCCACGATGATCTCGAGCGGCGTTCCGATTCTCGATGCCCTGGAGATCTGTGCGCGGACGGCGGGCAACACGGTCATCGAGGCCGCGCTCATGAAGACGCGTGCGGCGATCTCCGAGGGCCGCACCATTGCCGAGCCCCTCGAGGCGTCGGGCGTGTTCCCGGGCATGGTGGTCCAGATGATTGCCGTCGGTGAATCGACGGGCGCCATGGACTCGATGCTGGCGAAGATCGCCGACTTCTACGACGACGAGGTCGATACGGCGGTCGAGGCACTCACGTCCTTGATGGAGCCGCTGATGATGGTGTTCCTGGGTGGCGCAATCGGCGGCATCCTGATGGCGATGTACCTGCCGATCTTCTCGATCGCAGAAAACATCCACTAGATCCCCACGCCATGACTGCTCCCCGGTTGCGCGAGGTCGCGGCTCCGGCGGCCCCGCGTGACACGTCCATCGCCGCTGCGCGAGGCGAGGTGCTGCGCCGCCGCCTGGTCTCCCTGATGGTCTCGCGTCTGGGCCTGGCGCTGGCGGTCCTCGCGCTGGCGCTGTTCCTGCTCGGCGCAGGTCACGAGGGGGCGGAGCGCGCGGAGCGCGGCCTCTACGGCACCCTCGCTCTCGCGTTCGGCTCGACGGCGCTGTACGCGGTACTGCTCCCGCGGGTGCGCAAGCTCGCCTGGCTGGGCGCGGCTCAGGTCGTGACCGATGTCGCGCTGGTGACGTCGCTGGTGGCGTTCTCGGGCGGCGTCCACTCGATCTTCGGCTTCCTGTACCTGCCGATCCCCGTCTATTGCGCGCTCTTGTTCGGGCGCCCGGGGGCCTACGGCTCGGCAGCGCTGGGGGCGGCGGGGTACGCCGCGGCCCTGCTGGCCGCCGGGTCCCTGTTCGGAACGCCAGAAGCCGGACCGCCGGGCCTGGTGCTGGCGGGCTTGCACGCCGGAGCCCTGCTGCTGGTGGCCTTGCTCGCGAGTGGGCTCGCGGCCGAGCTGCAACGGGCCGGCGAACGGCTCGACGCCCGCACCGTCGACCTCGAGGCCCTGCGCTCGCTCCATGAGCGCACCATCGCGAGCCTCACCAGCGGTCTGCTGACCGTCGACCGCGACGGCCAGGTCACTTCGTTCAACCCCGAGGCGGAACGCATCACCGGGCGGTCCGCGGCGCGGGTCGCTGGACGCAGCCTCGACGAGGTACTGCCGGGCGCCGCCGAAGTGTTGGGGGGCAGGAGCGAAGCGGCCCGCGGTGGCCGCGGCCGGCGACGTCTGGCCTTCGTGGACGCCGAGGGCAAGGAGCGCTTCCTGGGCCTGGCCAGTTCGGTGTTGCGTGATGCCGACGACGAGCAGACCGGGCTGGTGGTGATCTTCCAGGACGTCACTCAGGTCGTCGCCATGGAGCGCGAGCTGCACCGAAACGAGCGCCTCGCAGGGGTGGGCCAGCTGGCGGCGGGCATGGCCCACGAGATCCGCAATCCACTGGCGGCGATCTCGGGGTCGGTCGAGATCCTGGAGTCCGGCCTCGATGCTTCCGGGGAGAACGACGAGCGCCGTCGGCTGATGGGGATCGTGCTGCGCGAGATCGAGCGGCTCGACGGCCTGATCACGGACTTCCTGCAGTATGCGCGGCCGACGCCGCCGAAGCTCGAATCGGTGTTGCTGGCGCCGCTGCTCGAGGATCTCGCGGAGATGGCACGGGCAGCGCTGCCGGAGGGCGTCGTCCTCACGGTCGAGGCCGACGCGGACCTCTCGGCGCTGGCGGACGCGACGCAGCTGCGGCAGGCGCTGTGGAATCTGGTGACCAACGCCCAGCAGGCGGTCGGCGAGAATGGGGTCATTCGGCTACGGACCGAAGCCCGCGAAGGCGCGCGTCCTGAGTCGGAGCCGCCGGCGACGTCTCAAGCGATGGCCGGCACCGGTCGAAACGAAGGTGTGGAGGGGTCCCCGGGTGTCGAGATCGTCGTTTCCGACGACGGCAGCGGCATTCCCGTGGAGCACCTCGATCGAATCTTCGACCCGTTCTTCACCACGAAGGCGGGGGGAACGGGGCTCGGGCTCCCGACCGTGCATCGGATCGTCGAAGCGCACGGCGGCGTGCTCCAGGTAGACAGCGAGGCCGAACGCGGGACCGAGTTCCGCGTCCGGCTCCTGGCGGCGGGGTAGGGCGATGATGCAGGCGTCGAGCGCAACGGGACGGCGGCGGTCGTGAGCGACGCAGCGCGCATCCTGGTCGTAGACGACGAGCGCTCCATGCAGGAGTTCCTCGAGATCTTCTTCCGTCGCGAAGGCTACGAGGTGGTGACCGCGGGCTGCCGCGCCGAGGCGCTGATGGCGATCGAGTCGGACGACTACGACGTCATGATCTCGGACATCCAGCTCGACACGGAGAGCGGGCTCGACCTGCTGCGCGCCGCGAAGGACGTCTCTCCGGAGACCGTCGTCATCATGATCACGGCCTTCGCCACCACCGAGACCGCCATCACGGCCATGAAGGAGGGCGCGTACGACTACGTGACCAAGCCCTTCAAGGTGGACGAGTTGCGCCTCGTGGTGGAGAAGGCGCTCGAGAAGAAGCTGCTCACCCAGGAGAACCGGCGACTGCGTTCGGAGCTGCGCAGCCAGACGCGGACGCGCGGTGCGATGGTCGGCACCAGTGAGGCCATGCAGCAGGTCTACGACCTGGTGGCCCAGGTGGCCGACACCAAGACCAACGTGCTGGTCACGGGCGGTAGCGGCACGGGCAAGGAGCTGGTCGCGCGCGAGATCCACCAGCAGAGCGAGCGCCGCGACGGTGCCTTCGTGCCCGTCAACTGCGGCGCGATCCCCGAGAACCTGCTCGAGTCGGAGCTGTTCGGCCACGTGAAGGGCGCCTTCACCGGGGCCGTCCAGAACAAGGAAGGCCTGTTCGAGGCGGCCGATGGGGGGACGATCTTCCTGGACGAGATCGGTGAGTTGCCGGCGTCGCTGCAGGTGAAGCTGCTGCGCGTGATCCAGGAGAAGACGATCCGGCGTGTCGGCGGCAACTCGGATCGCTCGGTGGACGTCCGCGTGGTGGCCGCGACCAACCGCGACCTGGCCGAAGAGGTGACGGCAGGACGGTTTCGAGACGATCTGTACTACCGGCTCAACGTGATCCAGGTGAGTCTGCCGGGGCTGGCCCAGCGCATGGAAGACGTGCCGTTGCTGATCCGGCACTTTCTCGAGAAGTACGCGGCCGAGATCGACAAGCCCGTCGAGGGCTTCGAAGACGATGCCATGCAGGCCGTTCTCGCCTACGACTTTCCGGGCAACGTCCGCGAGCTCGAGAACATGGTCGAGCGCGCGGTGGCGCTCACCCGCACGCCGATGGTGACCATGGACTGTCTGCCACCGGCGGTGCTCCAGGGGCCGCAGCAGGCCGCGGCCGCAGTCCTGCCGGGCCCGGGATCGAGCCTGGAAGAGATGGTGAACGAGTACGAGCGTCAGATCCTGCGGGAGGCGCTGGCGCGGGCGGGCGGGGTGAAGAAGCGTGCGGCTGCGCTGGTGGGCGTGAGCTTCCGGTCCTTCCGCTATCGCCTCGAGAAACTCGGCATCGACGGCCCCTGCGAACCCGAGGTGTAGGCACCATGCCGCGCCGCGCGGGGATCCAGACCGAGGTGCTGGTGAGCCTCGCGGTGGTGATGTTGCTGTCCACCGTCGGCGTGTCGGCGGTCTGGGCCGTCCGGCACGAAGCGACGCTCCGGGCTCTGGTCGGGCGCGCGCTGCTGCAGGAAGCTCGCGCCGTGGTTCCCGCGCCTCCGGGGCGCGCGCTGTTTCCGGGGACCGACTGGTGGGAGGTCTCCGAAGGCGACCTGATCCGGCCCCGCGCCGGCGTGGGGCGCGCGCTGGACCGCGAGACCCGCGCCCTGGCGCTCGAGGCGCGGCGCACCGGGCGCCCGCTCCTGCGACCCGGTGCCGTCTGGGAGGAGATGCGGTTCGCGGCGCCTCTGGCCAACGGCCGCGATGTCGTGCTCGCCCGGTTGCCGCGAGAGACCTCGCTGCGGCTGCGCGCCGTTCCGTTGCTGGTCGGTGCCGGGGTGCTGCTGGCCGATGCGCTGATCTTCACCGCATTCGGAGTGGTGCTGCTTCGACGTCGGGTCGTGGGACCCCTGCAGAGACTGTCTCACACCGCGCGCGCGCTCGCCGAAGGTGCGCCTGGAGTCCGTGCCCGAGAGGAAGGAAGCGCCGAGGCGGCCGAGCTGGCGCGCTCCTTCAACGACATGACCGATGCGCTCGAGGGTCGAAGCGAAGAGCTCCACAAGGCCGTCGTCGGCCTGCGCAGCGCCAACGCCGACCTTCGCCTGGCGCGCGAGGGACTGGATCGGGCGGAGCGCCTGGCGGCCGTGGGTCGCCTGGCCTCGGGGGTCGCCCACGAGGTGGGCAACCCGATCGGCGCCATCCTCGCCTTTCTGGATCTGGCGCGGCGCGACCCCGGCATCAGCGAAGACACGCGAAGTCACCTGGCACGGGCGGGCCGCGAGGGCGAGCGCGTGCGGGTGATCCTGCGCCAGCTGCTCGACTTCTCGAGGCCCCGGCGCGGAGAGCCGGTACCGGTGGACCTGACACGGGCGGCCTCGGAAGCATGTGATCTGCTGCACGCGCAGCGACGCTATGCCGAGCTGCATTTCGAGGCGTCGTCGCGGCCTGGGGCGCCTCCCGCGTTGGCCGAGCCCGAGGCGATCGCCCAGGTGCTGCTCAACCTGTTGCTGAACGCCGCGGATGCGGCCCTGGAGCCGGTCGAAGGCGCACCGAGCTTCTCGGACGACGTGGAACGGCTCGTGATCCGGGTGGTGGTCGAGCCGGCGGCGCTGCATGGTCGTGCCGAGGACGATGGCGATCCGGCAGGGTGGGCCCGCCGGCATCCCGACGCGGTGCGCTGCGTGATCGCCGATCGCGGTCCCGGTGTGGCCGAGGAGGATCGCGAGCGCATCTTCGACCCGTTCTTCACGACCAAGCCGCCGGGCGAGGGCACCGGACTGGGCCTGGCGAATGCCGCACGCATGGCCGAGGAGCAGGGCGGTCGGGTCAGCCTGGTCGAGCCGCCGGAAGGCTTCTCGACGGCATTCGCACTCACGCTTCCTGTTCCTCGCCGCCCCGATGCGGGTGAGCCCGGTCACGATCCCGACCCTGCTGCTGCGCAGCCCTCTGCGGACCCCGCAAGCCCGTTCGGGGTACGGCGCCGGCGCTAGCGGGCTGCTGGGCTCAATCCTCAAGAGCGGCAGGGGTTTGGCCGATTCGGGTGGGGTGGCATGGGGCTTGCTCGTGGGTCCCTTGTCCTGCGAGCGCGCGCGGCGATCGCAGGGGGAACGGAGGTTCGCGTGACGATCCCGAAGTTGCGCACCGGCGCACAAGAAGACCGCGGGAGGCGAGGCGGGTTCACCCTGCTCGAGCTCATCACCGTGGTGGCGATCATCAGCATCACGGCCGCGTGGGCGGTGCCCTCGTTCCGCCAGATGCAGTCGGACTCGAACCTCCGCTCGGTCGCGCGGGAGGCGGCGAACGCGTTCCAGTTCGCCCGCAACCAGGCGATCATGAACGAGACGGTCCACATCGTCTACCTGGGCATGGGAGCGGGTACCGACGCCTGCGGCAACCCGCTGGTAGACGGTGCCGGCAACCCGGTGCCGATCGGCATCCTGAACGACGGAGCGCCGGGCACGGCGCTGCAGAACTGCTGCATCGATGCGGGCGAGGTGTTCACCACCGAGCCCGCGACACCGGGCGTCTTCTGGGGCACCAGCTTCGCGGGCGGCGCTCACCCCGAGGACACCGGGCTCGGCGACTACACCACGGGCTCGAGCTTCGCAGACCAGTTCGGCGCGCAGACTCGTTGGGTCGGTTTTCGGCCGGACGGCGTTCCGGTGGGCTTCACCGGAGCCTGCGTGCAGGGCCAGACCGGAAGCGGCAAGGGTGGCGTCTACGTGACCAACGGTCCGCCCTTCACCAACCGCGACTATGCCGTGCTTCTCACGCCGCTCGGTGGCACCAAGGTCTTCAGCTTCGACCGCGCCGCGGGCGCCTGGACCGACTGATGCGATTGCACCGCGTACGCCGAACCCTGCGGCATGGCAGGCGGGGCCGCGAGGGCATGACGATCCTCGAAGTGATGGTGGCCCTCGCCATCCTCGCCGGCGGTCTTCTGGCCATGCTCGCCATGCAGGTCTCGGCCATGCGTCAGGGTCGCATGGGACGCGACCACACCCAGGCGGCGCTGGTCGCGCAGACGCAGGTCGAGTTCCTACAGCGCCTGCCGTTCGCCAATGCGCAGGTGCAGCCGACGGGCTGGAATGCCGGCGTGCCGGTGACCCCTCCCGTCCTCGCGGCAGGGGCCGTGGTACCCCAGACGTACACCCTGCAGTGGCGCATCAATGCCACCGCCGACCCGAACGTGCGCCTGCTCGACGTTCGCGTGACCTGGGTCGAGCCGAATGCGCCGCCCGGAGCCACGCCGCGACGGTACGCCGTCTCGAGCGGACTGTACAACGACCCGTGAGCCGAACCCGACCCCACCGGAGCAGTCGAATGCAGCCGAACGCGCAGAGAACGCCTCGTCGCGAAGGCGGATTCACGTTGGCGGAGATGCTCGTCTCCGTGGCCGTGCTCGCCGTGGTCTCGCTCTACCTGACCGACATGCTCGTACGGCAGAACCGCGCATACGTCGTGGTCGAGCAGACGACCGAAGCGCAGCAGAACCTGCGCGCGATCGCGGATCTGCTCGAACGCGAGGTGCGCGTCACCGGCTTCATGGTGCCCGAAGGCGGCGCATTCTGCGGCTATGACAATCTCGGTGGCGCCGACGTCGTCTTCGTGAGCGATGCCGACGCCCTGAACCCGGCGACGCAGACCCAGCTGAATCTGGTGGCCGACATCCAGAACGCCATGCCGGCGGCCAACCTGCAGGTGAGCGTCCCGGGCACCGGGCAGGGCACGGTACTCGATGGCGCCGCGTTCTACGACAACGACAACAACGGTGTCGCCGAATCGGACTTCCTGGCCAATCCGTTTCTCGGGCAGTTCGGCGGCGTGATCGTCTTCGACCGCTCCAACCCGGCGGCCGGAACCATGTGCGCGGTCATTACGAACGTTCCGAATGCCAACAACGTGAGCGTCGACTGGAACATCACGGTCGGTGCCGCCGTGCCGACGCAGCTCGCGCCCGCACCCAACTTCATCCCGGGCGGTCCCGGCACCGATCTGGTTGCGGTGCCGGCGCACTGGTACGCCATCGTGCCGCCGAATGCGACGGGCACTCAGGCGCCTCAGCTCTGGCGAGATGGCATGCTGCTGGCCGACGACGTCGAAGATCTCCAGTTCGCCGCATTCTACGATCTCGACGACGACGGCCTGACCGACCCCGGCGAGTATTCGGGGGCGGCCGGGGCCGAGCCCGTCTTCCAGTCGAACGCGTTCGACAACTCGCTGCTGCGCGAACTGCGGCTCAACTTCGTGGTGCGCACGCGCGCCCAGGACGCCGACGTGGTGAACAACCCCGGTAGCGCTCAGGGGGTCTTCCAGACCACGGAGAACCGCGTTGCGCCCGCGGGTGGCCCAGACGGATTCCGGCGACGCGTGCATACGCTCGCGGTCCGGCCCCGGAACATCGGCCTACGGCCCACGGGAGGCGTGTGATGCGCCGCAGGAAGAACGGGAGACGCGCGATGACCAAGGACGACGGACGAAGCATGCCTGGCGCGCACGTACGCCGCCGCGAGGCTGGATCGGCCATGTTCCTGGCGGTGATGATGCTGGTCCTGATGGGCTGGCTCGGCCTGGCTGCGATGGACACTGCGACCCGGGATCGCCAGGTCGCCGGCTTCCAGAATCGCAGCCGCAGCGCATTCTACGCCGCCGAGGCAGGCGTCGCGGCCGGGCGCGCGGCGATCCGCTCGGTCACCTCGCGGGGCTCGACCCCTCCGCTGGTCGCGACCAATCTCGGGGACGCGGCGCTCTACGACAACGAGACGCAGCTTCCCTCGTTCTACGGCGACCCGAATTTCGCGCCCAACTTCATCTCCTACGCCGACGACGGTGGCGTCGCTGGTGGGATGAATCTCGGCAGCAAGACCAAGTTCGTGAACACACTCTGGCGGATCAACGTGGTCGGACAGAGCCCGAACGCCCTCGGCGCAGGCCGTGGGTCGACGGCGGCCGTCGAGGTCATGGAGACCAAGATCCTGGCCTCGGGCTACTAGCTCGCGAGCCCGCGGCTCCTTTCGGGGCGCGCGGGGCTTCTGGGGGGGAGCATGCAGCGTAAGCAGATCATCCAGGCCATTGGGGGGGGCGGTTTCGCCTTCCTGCTTCTGGGCTGTGGCGAGGCCCAGGTGGAAGCCGCGCGTCCAAGCGGCGCGTCGATGGCCACGCCGGCAGCGTCCCATGGCGCAGGGCAGGGCCAGGGCGAGGCGCCGATCGTGCGCGACGTCCGCATGAACCCGAGCCGGCCGTTGGCCGGCGTGCCGATCGAGGCGCTGGTCGAGGCCGACGATCCCGACGGGGACGCGCTGCGCCTCACCTACACCTGGCGGGTCAACGGCCGCGACGTGGTGACGGGTGCCCGACCCAGCCTCTCGCTTCCGGACCTGGCAAAGGGCGACGAAGTCGAGGTCGAAGTCGTGGCCAGCGATGGTCGCAACGCGAGCGAGCCGCGAAAGGCGAGGGCCCGGGTGGGCAACCGGCCGCCGATGGTGGCGGGCGTCGATCTGCAGCCCGAGAGCCCGGTTCGCGCGGGCGACGTGGTGAAGGTCTCGCCGCTCGCGCGCGACCCCGATGGGGACGATCTCGACTACTCGTACCGTTGGCTCGTCAACGGCGTCGAGCGAGGCCGCGATCGCGAGCTTCGCACCGAAGGACTCCGCAGTGGGGATCGCCTCTCGGTCGAGGTCGTCGCCGACGATGGGACGGACCGCAGCAAGCCCTTCATGAGCCCCGAACTGCAACTCGGCAACACGCCACCGCGCATCACCCAGCTGCCGGACGTCCAGACCGACTCGGGCGTCTTCACGTACCAGTTCGAGGCCTACGACGCCGACGGAGATCGCAATCTGCGCTTCTTCCTGGACCAATCGCCCGCCGGCATGGCGATCGACGCCATCACGGGGGAGCTCCAGTGGCGCCCCAAGGCCAGCCAGGCAGGCGTTCACCCCGTAGAAGTCGGTGTGACCGACTCGCAGGGCGAGGGCACGACGTTCCTGTTCGAGGTGACGGTCGCCACCGAGACCCCGAGCACACCGCCGGCCTCTCGCGAGGACTGAGGGTCGCGGGGGAGGGGGTGCGAAGCGCGCTTCGCACCACGCACCCGGGTGCGCAGTCGCCCGTGCTCCGCTTGATCCCAAACTGCTGCAAAACCGGTTAGTTAGCCGATTCCGGCGTGTGGCACGCCGCTTGCGATGACCTCCCACGGGCTCATCGCATGCCCCGGTCGTCAGGAGGACACCATGGTCCGCAACACCATCCGCTTCGTCATCGCCACCATCGCCGCCCTCGGCCTGCTCATCCCGGCCGTGGCCCTGGGCGACGACACGGACCTCTTCTCCACGGTGGTCCCGCCCAACGTGATGCTCGTGGTGGACAACTCGGGCTCGATGAACCACGTGGTCTGGCACCCGGCGTTCGACCCGGCCCTCACGCCGACCTGCACGTTCTTCTCGAACAACTCGCAGTACAGCGTCAACGACAACAGCACCGATACCAACGGTCCCTCGAGCAGCGGCGACACCTACTTCCACCCGGGAACCTACAGCCTCCCCAGTCCGCCCGCGGGCTGCATCACGGGTTCGCGCGAGATCTTCATCGACCCCGCCGTGCAGGCCGAGAACAACTCGACGCGCTGGATGGGGCGCTATCTCAACTGGTACTACAGCGCGGCAGCCAACGCAGTCGTCGCCCCGGCTACGGTGGCGCCCAGCGTGGAGATCGTCGCGACCAACAACGGCGTATTCTCCACCTGCCTGGGTAGCGGCACCTACCACCTCTATCGCCGCGCGCGCATCTCCGCCGCGAAGGACATCCTGCGCGAGGTGATCTGCCAGGTGAACCTGGCAGGCGCGGTGCGCTTCGGCCTGGCCCAGTTCCGCCGGCCGGCCAGTGGCAACCCCAACGGCGGCTACGTCCGCGTGCCGATCAACGACTACCTGAAGCCCGATGGCACCGCGAATACCTACTCGCTCAACGGCACGAACGACACGCACGGCGACCACCTCGACGACGCCATCGACGACCTGACCGGCGAGTCGTGGACGCCGCTCGCCGAGACGCTCTTCCAGGTCTACACGTACTTCATGAGTCGCACGTCCACCGACCGGCCGGCCGGCGCCGTGAGCGGCACCTTCCCCGAGTACGAGTACACCACCAGCGCCACCAGCGGCCATGGCGGCCCCTACAGCACCACCAGCGCACCCGGAAGCCCGGTACTCCATGCCTGTCAGCGCAACTTCGTCGTGGTCATCACCGACGGTGAGCCCACCAAGGACGGCTTCACGGTCAGCGCATCGGCGACCGAGGCCCAGGGCTTCGGCAACTTCGCCAACCTGATCGGCGACTTCAACGTCGACGGCGAGGACGAGACCCCGGGCAGCTTCCCGGGCTGCACGAACTGCGAAGCCACCCGCTGGCTCGACGACATCGCCAAGTTCATGCAGGAGCGCGACTTCCGCCCCGACCTCGATGCCCACAACGGCTTCGAGCAGGTGATCGACGTCTATACCGTGGGCTTCACGACGTCGCCGTTCGCCAACGCGATCCTCCAGAAGGCCGCAGACGTGGGCAACGGTCAGTTCTACTTCAGCACCGACCCGGAGTCGCTGGCCGCCGACATCATCTCGGCGGTGACCGACATCATCCAGAAGTCGCAGTCGTTCACCGCGGCCACCGTGCCGGCGGTGCGTACCTCGGACGGCGGCCGCTTCTACACCAGCATCTTCGTCCCCTCGAACTCCGATGGGTTCTGGGAGGGGCACCTCAAGTCGTGGACCATCACGGCCTCGGGTCGAATCGAAGACAGCCTGGGCAACTGCGCTCTCGACGATCCGACCGGCGCGTGCTTCTCGGGCTCGTTCCTGCCGACGCCCCCGGCCATCCCGTTCTGGGACGCTGGCGAACGCCTGCAGACCCGAGCGCCTTCGTCCCGCGATCTGCGCGTCTCGGTCGGCGGGGCCATGGTCCCCTTCACGACGGGCACCATCTCGGCCGCGCACCTGGGCGTGACGCCCGCAGAGATCCCCAACTACAACACCGGCGCCTTCCCCGTCCCGGCGGACGAAGAGGCCCTCGCCGATGTGATCGTCCAGAACGTGCGAGGGTGCGAGCTGGGAGACGTGAGCAGCACCTGCGCCACCCGGCCGTGGTTGCTGGGCGACATCTTCCACTCCAACCCGATCGTCGTGCCCGGCCCGCAGTCGTTCCTCTCCGATCTGTCCTTCAAGCAGTTCGAGGACAACTACGAGCATCGCGACCGCATGATCATCGCGGGCGCCAACGACGGCTTCCTGCACTTCTTCGACGCGGGTCGCTGGCTCACGGCCCCCGCGCCGGGCGCCTACACGAACGGTGACGGCGACGAGATCGTGGGCTTCATGCCCTACGAGGCACGTCAGAACGCCAAGCAGCTGCCGATCGATGCCGGCGGGCGCAACTACTACTACGTGGACGGCTCGCCCAGCGTGGCCGACGTGTGGCTGTACGGGAGCGCCAGTGCCAACTCGCCGAAGGACGGCACCGACTGGCGTAGCTGGCGCACCGTCCTGATCGGTGGCCTGCGCCAGGGTGGGCGCCACTACTACGCCCTGGACATCACCAACCCGGCCGCGCCCACCTGCTCGGCACCGGCCACCGGCGCGGGATACCCCTGCTACCTCTGGGAGTTCCCCGCCGAGACCGCTCCGGCTGGCCTCAAGGCCTACATGGGCCAGACCTTCTCGGAGCCGATCATCACGAAGGTGCGGGTCGACCCCTCCGGGTCGCACCTGGCGGGCTACGACCGCTGGGTGGCGATCTTCGGTGCAGGCTACGACCCGAAGAGCGACCCCAACGAGTTCGTCGAGTACGACGCCACGGCCACCCAGGGTCGGGCCATCTTCATGGTGGACATCAAGACCGGCCAGGTGCTCGGCATGAAGGCGTTCAACCCCGACCCGGCGGTCACGCCGAACCCGACGACCGACCCGGGGGCGCTCACCTACGACCCGAACAACCCCGAGAAGTACATGCACTATGCGTTCGCGGGCACCCCGGGTGTCTACGATCTCGACTTCGACGGCTACGCCGACGTGGTGGTGATCGGCGACGCGGGCGGCAACCTCTGGAAGTGGGTCATCACCGACGTGGGCGACGACCCGATCAACGGCGCGGGCTCGGTGGCCCAGACGAACTGGCCCTTCGGCCGATTCTTCTCGGCACCCACCGAGGTCGTGGCGGGCAACCGCTACTACAAGAGCATCTACTTCGCCCCGAGCGCGACGTTCAAGGGCAAGACGCTCTACTACGCCTTCGGCACCGGCGAGCGGATGGACCTGCGGTTCCTGGGTCACCCGGCCCCGGCCGACGAGAACAACCGCTTCTACACGATGACCGACCTGGACCCGCTCGAGGAGGACGGGACCAGCCCCGTGCTGAGCGAGGCCGACCTCATCGACGTGACGGCCACGGTCGGATCCGGGTGTCCGGATCTCTCGGCCCATCGCGGCTTCCTGATCAAGGGTGTCGATGGCGAGAAGTTCATCACCCAGAGCGACATCTTCTTCTACAACGTCTTCGTGGCCTCCTTCATCCCGAAGGTGACCAGTGACCCGTGTGCCTCCGGCGGCGACGCCAAGCTGTACGCGTTCAACGTGTCCTGCGGCAAGGGTCTCTACGACGCAGACGGAGATGGCACCACCGAACCCTCGATCACCCTCGGCTCGGGCATGCCCACCGACCCGAAGATCACCATTGGCACCAAGGACCCCGGCACCGGTGGCGGCGGCGGCGGTGGCGGCGGCGGCGGTGGTGGCGGCGGCGGCGGCGGTGGCGGCGGCGGTACGAGCGGCCCCAGCGTGAACCGTGTGATCGTCAACATGCAGGACGGCAACACCAACAACAACGACGGTGATGACGGAAGCAACGCCGACGTCGGCCAGTTCTACTGGCGAGAGATGTAGGGAAGGGAGACTCCGGAATGCGATTCCACCGACGAGAACGACGAGATCGAACCGTGCAGGCCCGCCTTCGGGGCGCCGGGGCAGCGGCCGCGCTGGCCCTGGGCCTCGGAGCCATGGCCGCCAACGCGGAGCCGGTCGATGCCTGGGGTGTCGCGGTCGGCGTCGACCTGGCCTCGAGCACGATCCTGCTGGACCCGGCTCCGATCCTCGACATCGGGCCGGAGACCAAGATCATCGACGAGGACCGGGGGCGCGTGGTGACCCTTCGCGAGCTCGACCTGCGCGAGGGCGAGCGCGAGGTGCCCGTCCGCTACCAGGGCGACCGCCGTGGCAATCGCGTGGCCGTCGACACCCTCCGCATCGGCAAGAGCGTCGATTAACTTCTGAAGGGACCGCCGCGAGGGGCTTCTCGGCCTGCGGGCCGTGCATCGAGCGGCGGGGACGTGGTGCGGAGGCGGCCCCAACCAGGGTGCCAAGCCTCGGGGACCCACCCGTCGTGGCCCTCTTCTTGGGCGCGCTAGCGGATCTGATAATCCTTGAGCTTGTAGAGCAGGGCGCGGTGGCTGATTTCGAGGAGCTTGGCGGCGTGGGTGCGGTTGCCGCCGGTCGCCTCGAGCGCGCGGCGGATCAGGTCGGCCTCGAAGGCACGTCGTGCACGCTTCAGCGAAAGGTCGTCCCGCGAGCCCGCGTCTGCGGGTTCGGGGTCGACGAGGTTCTTGGGCAGGTCGTCCACCGCCAGCCGATCTCCACGCGCGAGGATGACGGCTCGCTCGATCACGTTCTCGAGCTCTCGCACGTTTCCGGGCCAGGCGTATCGGACCAGCGCAGCCAGGGCGTCGTCGTCGAGACCGCGGAGCGGTCGCGACAGTTCGCCGCTGAACCGCGCGAGGAAGTGGTCCACCAGCAGCGGGATGTCGTCGCGGCGCTCCCGTAGCGGCGGCACCGGAACCCGAAGAACGTTCAAGCGATAGAAGAGGTCTTCGCGGAAGCGCCCCTCTGCCACCTCGGCTTCGAGGTTGCGGGCGGTGGCTGCGACCACGCGGACGTTCACCGACCGGGGCTTGTTCTCGCCAACCGGCCGCACCTCCTCCTCCTGGAGTACCCGGAGCAGCTTCACCTGGAGGGCGAGCGGAAGCTCGCCGATCTCGTCGAGGAACAGCGATCCACCGTCGGCCTCGAGGAAGAGGCCGCGGCGAGCGCGATCGGCACCGGTGAAGGCGCCGCGGGCGTGTCCGAAAAGTTCGCTCTCCAGCAGGTTCTCGGGGATCGCTCCGCAGTTGACGGCGACGAATGGCTCTTCTCGACGGGGCGACTGTGCATGAAGGGCCCGGGCGAGCACCTCCTTGCCCGTGCCGCTCTCGCCCGTGATCAGCACGGTCGCCTTGAAGTCCGCCGCACGCTCGAGCACCTCGAGCACCTCGATCATGCCGGGCGAGGCCGCGACGATCGGCCGTTCGCCCGCCGCACGTTCGACGTCGCGACGCAGGAGCTCGTTGCTGCGCCGCAGCCGCTCCCGCTCGCGCGCCTTGCGGATCGCGAGGATCACTTCGGACGGCTGGAACGGCTTGGCCAGGTAGTCGTAGGCCCCGCGATTGATCGCCTCGATGGCGAGGTCCGACGTGGCATAGGCCGACATCAGGAAGATCGTGGTGCCCGGGCTGCGTCGCGCGAGCTGGGGGATCAGCTCCAGGCCATCCATTCCCGGCATGCGCAGGTCGCAGAGCACCAGGTCGAAAGGGGACGCCTCCACCAGCGCCAGCGCGCGCTCCGCATCCTGGGCGCCCACGACCGAGTAGCCCTCGGCGCTGAGGACCAACTCGAGGCTCTCGCGCAGGGCGTCGTCGTCGTCGACCACCAGGATGCGTTCCGACATGCTGGCACTCCGGGCGTCGCCACTTGCCCGCGGGATGCGGGTCTGGCGTCGTTCTGGTCCCTGCATCGGCCATCGGCGGGCCGGCCGTGAGCGGCACGGAGAGCGCGAGGCGGTGTTGGGATCCTGCATCGCCGTGAAGTGTGATCCGCAACACCATGCGCGCGCGTGGGAAGCCCGAAGTCCCCGGAACCGCGGGCGGTGGGACACCCTCAAGTCCCCGGAACCGCGGGCCGATAGCAGCACGTGGCCGGCCTGCGCCGGCATTCGCGCCGACCGGGGGGGAAGGTGCCCAGCAACAACGTCCAACAGTTCCGCGAAGCGCTCATGATGAGCAAGGCCGAGCTGGCCCGAAAGGCCGGTGTGTCCACGCTCACCATCGATCGCATCGAAGCCGGGCGGCCCTGCCGCCTCGACACCAAGCGCAAGATCTTGATCGCGCTGGGACTCAAGGTGGCGGACAAGGACCGCGTGTTCGCCGCCCCCGTCCCGGCGCGAGATCCCTTGGCCCGCAGCGCCCAGGGCTGACGGAGGAGGCACGCGTGCAGTTCTCGTTTGGCAAGTCCAAGTCGGTCGTCGGGCTCGACATCGGCTCGTCCTCGGTGAAGGTGGTCGAGTGCGCATTGCGCGGCAAGGGCGCCGAAGTCGTCCATGCCGGCATCGCACCGCTTCCGCCCGAAGCCATCGTCCAAGGGGCGTTCCTCAACTCCAGCGCCATCGTCGAGGCCATCGGCCAGGCGATCGAGACGGCAGGCATCAAGGCGAAGAACGCTGCCACGGCCGTCGCGGGCCACAGCGTGATCGTGAAGAAGATCAGCCTGCCCACCATGACGCGCGACGAGCTGGAGGAGTCGATTCGTTGGGAGGCCGAGCAGTACATCCCGTTCGACATCAACGAGGTGAACCTCGACTTCCAGATCCTGGATGGCGGTGATGCCGAGGGCCAGATGGACGTGCTCCTGGTGGCCGCCAAGAAGGAACTGATCGACGACTACGTCTCGGTGATCACCGAAGCGGGGCTGCACCCGGCGGTGATCGACGTCGCGGCCTTCGCGGTCTCGAACGCTTTCGAGGCCAACTACGACGTCAACCCGGACGACGTGGTCGCGCTGGTCAACATCGGGTCGCAGGTCGTGAACATCAACATCCTCACCCAGGGTGTGCCGGCGTTCACTCGCGACATCTCGACGGGCGGCAACGTCTACACCGAAGAGATCCAGAAGGCGCTCTCGGTCAGCTTCGACGAAGCCGAGCGCCTGAAGATCGGCGGCATCGGAAGCGAAGACAGCCAGGAGGTGGTGCCGCAGGAGGTCGAGGAGGCCATGCGCGGGGTCAGCGACACCGTGCTCGGCGAGATCAGCCGCTCGCTGGACTTCTTCGCCGCCACCGCTGCGGAGAGCCGGATCAGCAAGATCTACCTGGCGGGCGGTGGCTCCCAGGTCTCGGGTCTCGATACGGCCTTCCAGGGCAAGACCAACCTGCCGGTTGAACGGCTCGATCCCCTCGCGCGCGTGGGGCTCTCGCCGAAGCTCGAGGGCGAAGGGCTCGCCGAGGTGGCGCCGGCACTCGGCGTGGCCATGGGCCTCGCACTTCGCAAGGTGGACGACCAATGATCCGGATCAATCTGCTCCCGGTCCGCGAAGAGCGGCGACGCGCCGATCTCCAGCAGTTCGCCGTGATGCTGGTGGGTGTGCTGCTGCTGGCCGTGGCGTTGGTGAGCTTCTTTCACTGGAGCCTGATGGGGCGCATTTCGGACACCCAGGCCGAAATCGCGCAGACGCAGCAGCAGATCGACCAGTTCGGTCCGCAGCTGGCCAAGGTCAAGCAGTACCGCGACGCCAAGGCGCAGATCGAGAGGAAGCTCGAAGTCATCGAGCGGCTCGATGAAGAGCGCTCGGGCCCGGTTCACGTGCTGGACCAGCTGGCCACACATGCACCCGACCGCCTCTGGATCACGCGAATCGAAGCCAAGAACATGCGCATCCGCATCCACGGCATGAGCCTGGACAACGAGCTGGTGGCGCTGTTCCTGACCGCCCTGAACGACTCCGCCTACTTCAAGGAGGTGGAACTCCTCGAGACCGAGGCGCGCGAGCAGGGCGGGTTCAAGTTGAACGAGTTCGAGCTCTCTGCGCGAATCACCTCGCCCGAGGCGGAGAAGCGCGAAGCCGCAGCACGGAACCGGACGGCCAGTGCGACCAGCACCGGACCGCTCGGGACCGGGCGATAGGGGGGACGATGCCGGACTTCGGTCTCGACCAGATCCAGGGCCAGCTCGACAAGCTGGGGCGGCTGCCCAAGCCGTACCGATTGGCCATGCTGCCCGCCGTCGTCGTGCTGGTGGCTGCGGTCTACGTCTACTTCCTCTACCTGCCTGCGTCCCAAACGCTCGAGACGGCGCGCGACCAGCATCTCCAGCTTCAGCGCAAGCTCTCGGAGGTCCGCTCCGTAGCGGCCAATGAGGACGCGGTGAAGGAGGAGATCTCGGTTCTCGAGAAGAAGCTCGCAATCGCCCTGCGGCAGCTGCCGGACGACAAGGAGCTTCCGGTCCTGCTGACCGACATTACGAGCCTGGGCAAGAACGCCGGTCTCGAGTTCAAGGCCTTCCGCCCGCAGGCAGAGGTACGCCGGGAGTTCTACGCCGAGGTTCCCATCGACATCGAGTTCACCGGGGGCTTTCACGACATCGCGCTGTTCTTCGACGAAGTCTCGCGCCTGCCGCGGATCGTCAACATCGGCGAGATGGACATGACCATCGCTCGGGAGGCCTCGACCTCGACGACGCTCAACGTGGTCGGCAGCGCCACCACGTTCCGCTTCGTCGAGCCGGAGCCCGAAGCGCCGGCCGACAAGGCGAAGGGCAAGCGTGGCGGCCACGGTCGCAAGGGCGGCCACGGAGGGGGGCACTGATGTTGCGTGAACAGGGACTCGCGGTCGCGATCGCCCTGGTTCTGGTCGTGGGCGTGTCCGGCTGTCAGAAGCGGACCGCTGGCCCCAATGTGGCCGACTATCAGAAGCAGCGCGCTGCGATCATCGAGCAGCAGAAGAAGCAGGCGGGCCAGCCCACCCAGGTGGCGGGCCAGGCGGCCAACGCGGCGCCCGATGAGGCATCCGCGGCCTTCGCGCTCGGTAACGACGGACGATTCACGTACGACCCGCTCGACAAGCGGGACCCGTTCCGGTCGTTCGTGCTCGATCGGCTCAAGGAGCGCGATGCCTTTGCGAAGCATCCGCTCGAGCAGTTCGACTTGTCCCAGCTCGACGTCACGGGCGTCGTCTGGGAGACGAACAAGCGCCGTGCGCTTGTTCTGGATCCCTCCGGTCAGAACTACATCGTCTCGGAGGGCGATCCCATTGGAAAGAACGATGGTCGCGTGGTTTCGATCGGCGACAACGCCGTGGTGGTGCGGGAGGCCTACGTGGACTTCCACGGGGAGCGCACCACCAAGGAGATCGAAATGCGCGTTCGCCAGAGTCAGGGAGGGTGATCTGGATGTTCGCTTTGAGTGACCGCTCGAGGAATCGGGGAACCGTGAGGGCTGCAACGCTGCTGTTCGTCTCGGCCCTCGCCGTCGGGGTCGCCGGTCCGGCCATGGCGGAGCAGACCACGCCGGCCCTGTCGGCCGTCGTCGTCTCGCAGGAAGAGGGGGCCACACGGATCGAGGTCCAGGGGGCTTCGGATCCGTCGTTCACGGCGTTCCAGCAGGGTGACCCTGCTCGGGTGGTCGTGGACGTGGAGGGCGTCGTGCCCGGAACGGCGCCGGAGAGCACGGCCGTGCTCGATGGCACCGTCTCGGACGTGACCGTCCAGGGCTTCGAGGATGCCACGGGTGCCAACGTGACCCGGATCGAGGTGGGGCTGGCGGCCGCGGCGTCTTACGACGTGTCGGCGGTGGGCGGCGCGCTCGAGATCCGGATCGAACCGCTGGCGGAAGAGACCGTGGGTGCCGAGACGACGCTGTCGTCGACGACGCTCGCAGCCGCACCGGCTCCCGAAGAGGTGCCCGAGATCGTCCCGCCCGCGGCCGAGATCGCAGCGGGCGCAACGCGCCTGCTCGGCGTGGATGCTCTCACGGGTGAGCCCGGCGCACGCATCCTGCTGCGCACCGACGGGCGACCGGAGACGTTCACGCAGTTCCTGCTCGCCGATCCGCCGCGGCTGGTCGTCGACCTGCCGGGGCTGGTGCAGGCGACCTCCTCGTCGCTGATCGACCTCGGCGCGGACAGCATCGAGCGCGCCCGTGTGGGGCAGCACGATGGCAAGGTTCGCGTGGTGCTCGACGGCACCAGCGCAGAGGCGCTGGCCGGCGCGGACGGTGAGGCGTCGGACGAAGGCGTCCTGATCCGGCTTTCGGATGATGCTTCGCTGCCGCCGGTGGGAGCTTCTCCCGCAGTGGAGGGCGAGGCGACCGGGGCCGAGGTGGCGTCGGACGCGGGCTCGATGGAGGTGGCCTCGGAGCCCGAGGCTTCCGTCGTGGTCGACGATCCTTGGGCAGTCGACGCCTCGACCGAGACGGTTCCGGCCGCACCGGCCGAGGCTGACGACGACCCGTGGGCAACCGCAGAGACCGGTTCGCTGGACGAACCCACGGTGCTCGACGAAACCAGCTCGCCCGGCGAGACGAGCACGAGTTCGCTCGGCGACGTGGAGAGCGCGACGGACGTCGATTCGGGGATGGAAGCTGCGGCCGACACGACCGCACCCACAGCGGATGCCGAGGTGGACGCTTTCGGGGACGACACGAGCCTGATGTCCGAGACCGGCGCACCGGTCATGGTGGAGACTGCCGAGACGCCCGACCTGTCCGACGGCATGATCCACGTGCTGGGCGTGCAGCTCGATGAGGAAGCGACGGGTTCGCGGGTGACCGTGTTCCTCGATGGCCTCGTAGAGCCCACGCTGGTCAAGCCCGATGCCGAGACGGTGATTCTTCGCCTGGTCGGGACGGGCCTTTCCGACGACGCGATCACCCGGATCGCCCCCGTGGAGCCGGGCGCCGTGTCGCTGGTCACGGCCTTCGAGCAGCCCGGTACGGGGCTGCCCGAGGTGCGCGTGGTGGTGCGCCGAGCCAGCGGGCTCGAGCCCAACCTGAGCACCGTGGACGGCAACCTGGTTCTCGACTTCGCCGCGACGGATGAGGTGGCGAGCGTGCCGCCCGCCATGGCGACGGGTGCCGCGGCTGCAGCCGGGGGAGCGCCGCCGGCGGCGATCGATCCCGACTCGGAAGCGCTCGAGATCCTGGAAGAGGGTGGCCTGCTCGAGGGCAAGAACTACACCGGGCGTCGCGTGTCGCTCGACTTCAAGGACGTCGACATCGACGACGTCCTGCGGTTGGTGGCGGAGGTCTCCGATCTCAACATCATCGCCGGTGACGAAGTCGCGGGCAGCGTGACGATCCGCCTGGTGGACGTGCCCTGGGACCAGGCGCTCGACGTGATCCTGCTGACCAAGGGCCTCGGCTTCGTTCGCGTGGGCAACGTGCTTCGCATCGCGCCCAGCGAGCAGCTGAAGTCCGAAGAGGAGGCCCGCCTCCAGGAGCGCCGCGCCAAGGAGAAGCTCGAAGATCTCCTGGTCAAGCTCCAGCCGGTGAACTACGCCAGCGTCAAGGAGGTCGAGAAGATGGTGAAGCGCCTGCTCACGCCGCGCGGAAGCGTGGACGTGGACGAGCGCACCAACACCATCATCCTGAAGGACATCGCGAGCGTCATCGACGAGGCGACCGCCCTCATCAAGGCGATCGATACGCAGACGCCGCAGGTACTGATCGAAGCGAAGATCGTCGAGGCGAACCTCGACTTCTCGAAGGAGATCGGTAGCCAGTGGGCCTTCGGGACGCAGCCGTTCAACGACGGCTTCGACTCGGGTAGCGGCAACCGCCAGGACCTCACGATCGGCGGCGCCGACAACGTGCAGTTCCACAACAACCCGCTGCTGACGGGCTTCACCGAGACGTTCAATCACGTCTCCGTGACCAACCCGATCACCAGCGTGCCGACGGGCCTGCTCGACATGGGCGCCTTCCTGCTCGACCAGAAGTTCAACGTGGAGCTCCGTCTGGAGGCCGCCGAGAGCCATGGTGAGGGCAAGGTCATCTCGAGCCCGCGCGTCGTGACCCTGGACAACCGCAAGGCGAGCATCGAGCAGGGCGTGTCGATTCCGTTCCAGACCTTCGAGAACGGCGACGCCAAGCTCGAGTTCATCGACGCGGTGCTCCGCCTGGAGGTCACGCCGCACATCACCGCCGACCGAAGCATCATCATGAAGGTCGAGGTCAACCGGAACGCGCCGGACGACAGCGTCCAGACGCCCACCGGTTCGCCGGCCATCGCCAAGAACGAGGCCGAGACCGAGACCCTGGTGAAGGACGGTCAGACCCTGGTGATCGGTGGCATCTACACGATCGAGAAGGCGGAGCGCCAGTCGCGCGTGCCGTACTTCCACAAGATCCCGGTGCTGGGCGTCGCCTTCCGGAACAACGAGATTCGCGACATCCGCAAGGAGCTGCTGGTCTTCGTGACCCCGCGCATCGTCGTGAACCCGGAGGTCGGCTCCTAGGTCGAGATCCCGACCGCGCCGGCCCTCCCGGGCCGGAGTTCAAAGACCGCAGACGGGGAGTGGCTCGAGGGCCTCTCCCCGTCTTGCGTTCGGGACATCGGCCTGCGCCGCGGCTGGGCGGCCGGCCGCTATCCTCCGCGTCGTGATGGGGCGCGACACCCTGTGGTTGGTGGGGATGATGGGCGCGGGCAAGAGCGCAGTGGGTGCTGCGCTGGCTCGGCGCCTCGACTGGCCCTTCGTCGACTCCGATGCCGAGGTCGAAGAGCGGGCCGGCGAGAGAATCTCCGAGATCTTTGAAAAGCAGGGAGAGCCGGCGTTTCGCCAGCTCGAGCGCACGGTGATCGAAGAGATCGCCGGGCGGCGTGTGGTGGCGGCACTGGGCGGCGGGGCCGTCGCACAGCCCGGCGTCGCGGCTCATCTCGCCCGCAGTGGTCGGGTGGTGTACTTGCGGGCCCGCCCCGCGACGTTGGCTCGCCGCGTGGGCGAGGCCGCAGCGCGACCGCTGCTCGCCGGGCTCGACGCCGCCGGGCGCGAGGCGCGGCTGAACGCGATCCTCACGGAGCGCGCGCCGCACTACGAGACGGCGGAGATCACGGTGGATACGGACGACCTCGACGCAGAGCAGGTAGCAGGGGCCGTGGCCGAGCGGCTCGGGGCCCAGGTGGGCGGGGAGGGCGCGTGAGCAAGCGGAAGCGGGTGCAGGTGGAGCTCGGCGAGCGGAGCTATCCGATCGAGATCGGGCAAGGACACCTCGATGCCCTGGGCCCCGCCGTGAAGCGCGCGACCGGCGCCAAGCGCGCTGCCGTCATCACGGTCGCGCCGGTGGGGCGGCGCTACGCCAGCCGGGTCCTGCGCTCGCTTCGCGACGCGGGGATCGCCGCGCGTCGTTTCGAGGTGCCCGACGGCGAGCGTTCGAAGAGCCTGCGGCAGGCCGGCGCACTCTACGACGCCCTTCTCGAGGCGGGGTTCGACCGCGGGTCCGCGATCCTCGCGCTCGGCGGCGGCGTGGTGGGAGATCTCGCCGGCTTCGTGGCGGCGACCCTGTTGCGGGGAGTGCCGTTCGTGCAGGTGCCCACCAGCCTGCTCGCGATGGTGGACTCCAGCGTCGGCGGCAAGACCGGCGTGAACGTGAAGCGGGGCAAGAACCTCGTGGGCGCCTTCCACCAACCGCGGCTCGTCTGGCTGGACACCGCGGCGCTCGCGACGCTCCCCCCGCGCCAGCTCGCCAACGGCATGGCCGAGGTCGTGAAGCACGCCGCCATCTGGGACGCGGCGCTCTTCGAGCGACTCGAGCACGAGGTCGAGGCCATGCTCGATCTCGACCCTTCGGTGGTGCTGCCGATCGTGGCCCGCAACTGCGAGATCAAAGCCGAGGTGGTGAGCCGCGACGAGCGCGAGGCCGGTGTCCGGATGCTGCTCAACTTCGGCCACACCCTCGGACACGCCGCGGAAGCCCTGCGCGGGTACCGGGGCCTGCTTCACGGCGAGGCCGTGGCGATGGGCATGGTCTACGCGGCCTACCGAGGGGAGTCGTTGGGAATTACCCCCGAGGGGACGGCCGCGCGCATCGCCGCGCTGCTCGTTCGCATCGGTCTGCCCACCGAACTTCCGCGCTTCCCACGGAGGGCTTATCTCTCGGCGGTGGGTGTCGATAAGAAGAGGCGCGACCAACGAATCCAGTTCGTCGCGCTCCGGAAGCTCGGTCGGGCCGAAACCGTCCCGTTGCTGCCGGAAGAGATCGTGCCGCCTCGAACCCGCTTCGGCGGCTGAGGCGCGGAGGAACGGGGTTGGACCAGCAGGTGGAAGCCGCGGAGATCGATCGCCTCGAGGCGGTCGGTGCGCTCGTGCCGGGCTCGCCCGGCTTTGCAGCCCTGGCGGAGGCCCACCGCCGCGGTGGCGCAGCCGATCAGGCGCTGCGGGTCGCCGATGCGGGGCTTCGCGCCCGCCCGGACCTGGTCGCCGGCCGGCTGGCCCGGGCGCTCGCACTGCTGGATCTGGGGCGGGCCGAGGAGGCGCGTGGCGAGATCGTCGGCGTGCTCCAGGCGGTGCCGGATCACCCGATCGCGGTGGACCTGCTTGCGCCCGCGTCCGAGCCGCCCGCGCAGGCTGCCCCCTTCGGTGACCTGGGCGAGGGCGAACTCGAGGCCGCGTTCCTCGACGCCGAGGCCGAGCCCGACCAGATGGTGGATGCGAACGACGTGGCCCAGGCTGCGCTGCATCAGGTCGAGCAGTCTGATGCCGAGGATCTGTTGGCGTCGGCGGACTCGCCGTTCGCCACCGAGACGGTGGCGCGCTTGCTCGAAGAGCAGGGCCACCAGGACCGTGCCGAGGCCGTCCGTCAGGGCCTCGTGACCGACGAACCAACCGCCGAGGCCGCACCCATTGCGGGTCGCGACGCCGGCGTGGTCGCCACCCTCGAGCGGTGGCTGTCCAAGCTTCAGGGGGGTTCCCGATGACCTTCGACTCCACGTTGCGCAAGATCGTGGACGGCTGCAGCGGTACGGCGGCTGCCCTCATGGGCACCGACGGCATTCCCATCGCCCAGGTGGTGGGACTCCAGGCCGGAGAGATGGCCGAGGACGAGATGGCCGTGCTCGGCGTCGAGTTCGGCCGAATCCTCGATGACATGCGCAAGGCCTCCGACTCGGTCGAAGGCGGTGCGGTGTCCGAGGTGAGCGTGCGGCTCGCGAGTTGCCAGGTGCTGATGCGCAGCGTCGATCCCGAGACGGTGCTCTTCCTGACGCTCGCGCCGGAGGGCAACGCCGGCAAGGCGCGCTTCTTCATGCGCCGCCACCTCTTCGAGCTGCGCGAGCAGCTCTAGCCGACCCTGCGCCCCGTGAGCGGCGCCGGGCGCGCCTCGCGCTACCGTTGCGCGCCATGAGCGACGCGATCCGGGTGCTCGTCGTACACGGGCCGAATCTCAACCTGCTCGGCTCGCGCGAGCCCGAGGTCTACGGCCACACGACGCTGGCAGAGATCGACGAGGCGCTCGCGGCCCAGGCCCAGGAGGCGGGCGCGGAGATCGAGAGCTTCCAGTCGAATCACGAGGGCGCGCTGATCGACCGGATCCAGGAGGCGCGCGCCTGGGCCGACGGGATCCTGCTGAATCCGGGCGGGTTGACCCACACGAGCGTCGCCCTGCGCGACGCATTGCTGGCGACCGGCCTGCCCGTGGTCGAGGTGCACCTCAGCAACACCGCCGCGCGCGAGCCGTTCCGCAAGACCTCGCTGGTGACCGACGTGGCCGTGGGCGTGGTGGGCGGATTCGGCCCCCACAGCTACCGCCTGGGCCTCGACGCGCTCCTGGGCCACCTGAGCGCCTGACCCCGGTTCCAGGCGGCAGGCGCCAGAGCCTCGGCGCGCCCGACCGGGCGGGCCAGCGGCGGCCGATTCGACGGGGACCGGGGGTTTCCCCCCGGCTTGCGGCCACCCGGATCGCCGAGAGGAGGGCCGGCCTCAAGGGCACCCCCCGCTGGCCGATACGGAGTGGTGGGGAGGGGTCCCGCACGGCCCCTTCCGCTCCAGCCCTTCGTCTCTCACCGGTCGGGGTTTGCGCACTTGGCGATCAACAAACGGAAGGTCCTGCAGTCCGCGCAGAAGAACCTGCAAAAGGGGGCGCTCGACAAGGCGCTCAAGGACTACCAGACCCTTCTGAAGGCGGACCCCAAGGACTCGAACGTTCGCCTGAAGATCGGCGACATCCACCTGAAGCAGGGCAACACCGAAGAAGCGGTGGGTGCCTACCTCAAGGTGGCCGATCGCTTCATGGCGGATGGCTTCGACGCCAAGGCCGTCGCGCTCTACAAGCAGATCGTCCGGATCGACGAGAAGCGCCTGGACGTCTACCAGCCGCTGGCCGAACTCTATCAGCGCCTCGGTCTCAATTCCGACGCCATGTCCGCGCTGCAGACGGCAGCCGATGCCCACTACCGCGAGGGCAATCGCAACGAGGCCCTCGACCTGCTGCGCCGCATGGCGAGCCTCGACCCCACGAACACCGCCAACCGCATGAAGGTGGCGGACCTGCTCCGCCAGGAAGAACGCACCGAAGAGGCGATCGCGGAGTTCGAAGCCGTCGCCGAAGAACTCGAGCGGCAGAACGATCGCGAAGGCCGCGTGAAGGCACTCGAACGCGTGGTCGAACTCGACCCGGCGCGCACCGAGGGTCTGGTCGCACTCGCGCGCGCACAGCTCGCAGCCGAGCGCCACGCCGTCGCCGAGAAGACCGCCCGCGCGTTGGTCAAGCGCGACGCGACGGCGATCGTGCACCAGGAGCTGCTGGCCGAGGCCCTCGAGCACAGTGGCCAGGCCAAGGAGGCCCGCACGACCTGGCAGACGGTCGCGGCGCTCTGCAAGGAGGCGGGGGACGACGCGCGCGCCCGCGACCTGATGCAGCGCTACGGCGAGGCGAGCGAGCTGGGCGGCGACACCGACGAGCCCGTACTCGAGCAGACCGACGAGCTCGCGTTTGGCGAAGGGACGGATCTGGGCGCGGGCCAGCCCGGGTTCGACGATCCCGGGCAGCTGTCCGAGGGGCTCGAGCTGGGGGCGCCCCTCGAAACGAACGGAGCCGACGAGCCGGCCCTCGACATAAGCGGTCCGGTCGGTTCCGACGCGCTCGAATCCGACGATCTGGCTGCCGACGACCTCGCGTCCGACGCCCTCGAGACCGATCTCGACTCCAACGACTCGGGCCCCGCGCCCTTGCTCGATGACGAGATGAGCCCGCAGGTCGAGAGTGCGCCTGCGCCGGCGGTCGACGCCGGTCAGACCGTCGCCTTGTCCGAGGCGCCCGTGGCCGACGCCGAAGACGCCGACCCCGATCAACTGGTGGCCGAAGCCAGCGTGCTGCTGCGCTACCAGAAGCACGACCGCGCGATCGAGACCCTTCGTCGCGTGCTGGCCATCGATCCCAGCCATCCCGGCGCGCTCGCCAAGCTGGCGGATGCGTTCGAAGCTGCCGGCGACGAGGACAACGCCGCCGAGGCACGCAGGCGCCTGGCCGAGGTGGCTCCGGCCGCCGAGCCCGCGCAAGCAGATGCCACGCCGTCCGCCGAGCCCGCGCAAGCAGACGCCACGTCGTCTTCCGACGAGGACCTCTTCGACGACATCGACATCGACGACGGGGATCTCGACATGGGTTCGGCGCCCGACGCCGACGCCCAGCAGACCGACGTTGCGGCTGCACCGGCCGCGGCCGACGACCTGGCGGTGGACGATGGCGCGTTCGACCTCGACGAGAGCGAGGGCGGCTTCGAACTCGGCGGGGAGTCCGACCTGGGTGAGGCAGCGGATCTGGATGGCTCGATCGAGCTGGGCGATGCCTCCGATCTGGGAGGGGCCACCGAACTGGGCGATGCCGCCGAGCTGGGGGCCGAGGATGCCGCCGCCGAGGCGGCTGCGGACCTGGGGGTGGAAGACGAGTCGCCCGAGACCGCCTTGGAGGACGACGCCTTCGACCTGGCGACGGATGTCGATCTCGGCGCCGATACCGGTTCCGAAGTCGAAGGGGACAGCGCCGGTGCGAGCGATGCGGCCGATTCGCCCGCCGTCGCGGCCGCACCCGACGACATCGAGATCGGTTTCGAGGACGACTTCGAGCTGGGCGGGGAAGAGACGGACGAGGGCGAGGCGGGCCCTGCCGTGGCCGACGCGTCAGCGAAAGCAGCGGGAGAGCTGGCCGACGTCGGGCTCGACTTCGATCTCGACGTGGAGCCCGATGCCGAGCCTCAGGTCGCACCGGATCCCGCAGCCGAAGTGGCCGCGAGCGCGCCGGCTTCCGAATCGGAGGCTTCGGACGAGGCGCCCGCCGACGCGGCTTCCGATGCCACGTCCTCTGGCTCGTCCACCACGCCCCAGCAGATGGTCGAGGACCTCGAAGAGGCCGACTTCTACTTCCAGCAGGGGCTCTACGAAGAAGCGCGTGGCGTCTACGAGCGCATCCTCACGGTCGCGCCCGCGCACCCCCAGGCCATGCTTCGCCTCGGTGAGATCGAGGCCGCGACCAGCGGGCCGGCTGCGGCGCCCGTGGAACCCGCGGCACTGCAGGACGATGGCGCGGTCCCGTCCGACGCCACGCTCGATCTCGTCGACGCAAGCGCCGACCCGGGAATCGATCTCGACCTCGGCCTGGACGAGGGTTTCGATCCCGTGGCCGGGCCGGACGCGGACGCGCTGGCCCCCGAAGCCCCAGCAGCCGAGCCGATCGCCCCGGAACCCGATCGGGAGCCCGTGCAGGCCGAGGCCTCTGCGCCCGAAGCCGAACTCGAACCCGATCCCGAACCCGTTGCGCCGGAGCCGGAGCCCGCAGTGGCCGAGCCCATCGTGCCCGAGCCCGAGCCCGCGCTGGCCGAAGCAGTCCCGGTCGAACCCGAGCCCACGCCGGATGCTGCGCCTTCGGCCGCGGCCGCGGTCGAGACCGAGGCGAGCGATCCGAACGAGGACTCCGGCAGCTTCGACCTGGCCGCCGAGTTGTCGGACATCCTGGGCTCCGACGACGACTCCACCAGTGGCGCCGCGTCGGGCGCCACTGAGGAGGAAGGCTTCGAGCAGGTCTTCGCCGCCTTCAAGGAGGGCGTGCAGGAGCAGCTCGGAGACGGCGATCATGAGGCCCACTACGACCTCGGGATCGCCTACAAGGAGATGGGCCTCTTCGACGACGCGATCCAGGAGTTCGGTCGCGCCATGGCGAGCCCCGACCGCGCGCTGCCGTGCCTGCACATGATGGGGCTCTGCGCCCTCGATCTGGGCCGCGTGGTGGATGCCGTCGCGCACCTCGAGCAGGCCCTCGCGCTGCCGGACGTGCCCGGTGATCAGCTGGTCGGCCTGCGCTTCGACCTGGGTCGTGCGTACGCAGAGCAGGGCGACGTCGAGCGGGCCCGGGCCGCCTTCGAGGCGGTGATCGAAGCCGACCCCGAATTCGGTGACGCCGCGGACCGGCTGGCCGCGCTGGACGAGCTCAGCACCGACCCCGGTGCCGATCTCGCCGGAACCGACGCGGCCGAAGCCTTCGAGAGCTTCGACGATCTGATCGACGAGTCCGACGTGACCGAGCCGCGCGCCGACGAAGCCGCGGAGCCCGAGTACGAGAGCTTCGACGAGTTCCTCTCCGACGACGGCGACGACGACGCCGAAGCGCCTGCACAGGCCGATGCCGAGACCGGTGCAGACGCGCTCGAGCCCGACTCCGAAGCGGCGTCCGAGGCCGTCACCGGCGGCGAAGACGCCGAAGCGTTGGTGGCGGGCGAAGCCGACGCCATGGAAGAGGCCGAGGACAGCGAGCCCGAGCTCGAGGCGGTGGCCGAAGCGACTGCCGAGCCCGTGGAAGCCGAGGTCATGGACCCGGTGGACGCCGACCCCGACGTCGAGATCGCTCCCGAGCCGCCTGTGGACGCGGCGTCCGGAGAGGTCGAGCCCGCGCTGCCCGACCCGGAGCCGGAGACCGAGGCTCCGTCGGAGGAGCCGGTCGCGGCACCCGAGAAGCCGGCGCCGAAGAAGCGCCGCAAGCGCATCTCCTTCTTCTAGACGAGGACCCGTCGTGGAGCATCTGTCGACCTTCGGTCTCACCCGAGACCCCTTCAGCAACGAGCCCAACCTCGAGGGTTGGTTCGCGAGCCCCGCCCATCTGGATGCCGAGCGACGCCTTGCACGCGCCGTGCGGCAGTCGAAGGGGCTCGTCCTGCTCCTGGGCGACGCCGGATCGGGCAAGACCCTTCTGGTCCGCCGCATGCTCGAGGCCCTCGAAGAGGAGATGTTCGAGGCCTGCATGCTGGTGCCCGTGCCGGGGCTCTCCGACGCGACGTGGGTGCTCGATCGCCTGGTGCGCCAGCTCGGTGAGGAGGAGCCTTCCAAGGACCCCGCCGAGCTGCTCGCGCAGCTCTATGACCAGCTCGCCCAGGTGCGCGAGGACGGCCGACACACGGTGCTGCTGGTGGACGAGGCCCAGGTGCTGGCCGACGCCGGCGTCCTGCCGGCGCTGCGCGGTCTCCTGAACCTCGAGTACGAGGACAGGCGCCTGCTCACCCTGGTGCTCGCCGGCCCGGGGTCACTGGGCGAGGCGGTCGAAGACGAGGCCGGTCTGGCGGATCGGGTCGAGGCGCGCGTGACGCTCTCGGCCATGGACGCCGAGAGCGCCGAGGCCTACGTGGTGCACCGCATCCGCAACGCGGGAGGTGCACCGGCCATCCTCGAGTCGGGCGCCATGGACGCGCTCGTGAAGCTCGGCCACGGAACCCCGCGGCGGCTCAACACGCTTGCCGACGGCGCGCTGTTCGAGGCGCACGTGGCGGGCCGTGTCTCGGCGACCGGCGAGGACGTCGAGCGCGCCGCTCGCGAACTGGGTCTGAGTGCGCCCCCGGTGCCCGCCGCCGAACCGGCACGGGTACCTGCGAGCGAGCCGAGCCCCGAACCGACGCCGAGCCGCGGCCAGCCCGAGGTGACCACGCTCTTCGTGGGCGAGGACGAACCCAGCGAGGTCGAAGACGTGCTCGCCACTGACACGCCCCAGCGCGTGTCGCGTGGCGCTGCGGACGCGACCGTGGCCCTGATCGACGAGGTTCCGGACGAGGCGCCCCGCCGGCCGAAGGGCCGCGCGGCCGCGGCCGAGACCGTGGCGCTCTTCTCCGATGCCTCCGAAGGAACCGAAGGCGAACTCGACGATCTCTTCGCCGACCTCGTGGGCGACTAGCGGCCCGGCGAGAGCCCGACCCCGTCATTCGACGCCGTGTGTGCGAGCGGGTAGCCTTCCGACTGCGCGCGAGTAGCTCAGTTGGTAGAGCATCAGCTTCCCAAGCTTGTCTCCCAACGCTGCCTAGAGATCGCGTTCGAGGCTGTCGACCAGATCGCGTAGCCTGCGGCTCTGGGCCAGATGCGCGTAGCAGTGCTCGGCAACCGCGAGCGTGTCACCCAGCAGCTTGGCCACCTGGCTCAGGTCTGCTCCCCGGGCCAGCAACTCGGATGCGTAGGTGTGCCGAAGGTTGTGCGCGAAGTGGCGTCGGCCGTGGAGGTCGATGCCCGTACGGGCCAGGTCGTGTTTCAGGCGCCCGGCCCAGGCATCTGGGTCCAGCACGGGTGCGCTCGTGTTGGCGGGCCGGCGTGGGGGGAAGAGGTACGCGCTGGGCTCCGAGGGTGGGCGGCGCCGGCTTGGCTGGGTGTAGCTCGTGTAGGGGCTGCAGCCCTCGGCGGCGCGTGTGGTGCAGTGGGACTTCCAGCGAAGGACCTCCTGCCAGGCGTCGGCAGGGACGGGGACCGTGCGCCGCGAGTTCTCGGTCTTGAGCTGGCTCGAGATGCGAACGGCCACGTTGCGGGGCTTGCTCGCCTTGCGGCGGACCGAGACGCTGCGCGCCGCGGCGTTGAAGTCGCTCCACCGCAGCGCGATCGCCTCGGACCGGCGCAGGCCACAGCGAACGCACAAGAGCAGCACCAGGTGGTCGGCCGGGCTCCGGGTGCGGGTCGTGTGGAGCAGGCGGTCGAGTTCGTCCCGGGCGTAGGGGCGGGGTTCGGTGGCGCCGCTTCGCTGCTGGATCTCCTGGTTGCCGAAGACCTCGCGAAGCAAGGCCATCTTGTTGCGGAAGGGGTTGGGTCGTGGGTAGAGCGGCTCGTCGGTCAGGGGATGGGCGTCGAAGCCTGCGCGCCGGAAGACCGCGGCCATGGCGTTGACCTTGCAACTGAGGGTCGAGAGCGCGCGCGGGCGCCCCTCGGAGGTGTGGGAGAGTGCAGCCAGCAGACGAACCGCCGTCGTGCGGGTCCAGCTTCGCAAGGGGAGGTCGCCGAGCCGCCCAAACAGCTCGTCGTGGTGCGTCTCGACCTCACGCCAGCAGACGACGTAGTTCTCGACGTTGCCCGTATCCTGCGTCGTGAAGCGGAGGTGGCGCTCGACACGCGGCCAGTACTCGCCGAACCGCGGGTTCGGCAGGGCGCTCGCGCCGCGCGCACCGCGCACGACGCGGGTGATCGCCTCGGGACGTTCGGGCTCGGGGAGGTCGGACACGGGAGCCGCCTCCGGTGGGACCGGGTCGCTTCAGAGGGTAGCGAAACTAGGGCGAAAATTCTCCATTCTCCAATGGGAGGCTCGAACACGGCTCGTGGGCCTTCTGCTAGCCTCCGATCGACGCGCGAGTAGCTCAGTTGGTAGAGCACGAGCTTCCCAAGCTCGGGGTCGCGGGTTCGACCCCCGTCTCGCGCTCCACGGTCACCATGGCGCTTGCCCAGCCGTAGCGGAGGCCCAGTTGCCGCGAACCCGCTGCGGAGCCCGATCAGCGCGGAGAGCGAGTAGCTCGCCAGCCCAGCCGGTCGTCATCGCCTTCGCGTAGTCAAGGTCGGCAGCACCGGCTGCGGTCCGGGCTAGAGATCGTCGAGGATCTCCTCGCGCTTCGTGTCGAATTCGCTGGGAGTGATGAGGCCCTTGCGGCGTAGCTCTTCGAGTTCCTCGAGTCGCTCCGAAGCACCGTTCGACGAAGGGTCACCCGGAGGCCCCTGATCGACGGGATCTGCGCACGTCTCGTGCTCGGCGAAGGCGCCTTGCTTCGCGAGACCATCGTAGAGGTGGTTCGCAAGCCGCTCGTAGGTGCGCGTCCGCCCTCCTTGCATGAATGGAGCGGCCGGAATCATGAGGAGGCCGATGAGCGTCCCGAACGAATCTGAAGCCGATGCCGAGAACGTGCAGCGGGAAGGCGCATGCTCGATCGAGTAGGTGAGTGACATCTGCGAGTCGACGTGGTGAGGGATCAGCAAGAGGGTCAAGCCACTGATGACCTGCATGAAGACGCTCGAATCGCCTTCCTGGTGACCCGATAGCGTAAGCTGATACTCGGCCTGGCCGGTGAAATCGGAGGACTTGACGTACTTGTGGCCAGAGATGAAGCCGCTTCTGCGCCAGCGGTTCAGGATCTCGTCATTGAGCTGACGGCCCATCTTGTTGGACGTGACCATCTTGCCGCCGTCTAGGTGGAACGAGAACGCTCCGACGGTCTGCTCGATCGCGCCAAGGGAACGCGCGGCTTCTACTTGGAGATCGGGAAGGCTGTCACCAGCCGTCGTGATGCAGCCAGCGTTCGGCCCTACGAGCAAACAGGCAAACAGGCCCAGGAAGTGCTTCATGTTGGTTGCCTCAACGCGACGGTCCTCTGTTGAAATCAGCTCAGGGCGTGTCGTTATGGTGCCCCGCCACGTCGCGAAGTGTCTCCCGGCCCAGGGGTGGGAAGCAACGCTCTGGGGAGATGTGGATGATCGGACTTGCGTTCGGATTATTCAACCGTATAATACGGGTTCGTCGCGACGGAGTGCACACATGGCAGGCAAGGTCGTACTGGTTACGGGCGCGTCGGGGGGGTTCGGACGGGTGCTCGTCCGAACGCTTGCCGAGGCGGGGATGCGGGTCTACGGCACGGCGCGTGCGCCGAGCGAGGCCGATGCGCCTGCGGGCGTCGCGATGCTGCCGCTCGACGTGGGCGAGCCCGGCTCGATCGCGCGCTGCATCGACGACGTCGTCGCGAAGGAAGGCCGCATCGACGTGCTGGTGAACTGCGTGAACCAGATGATCATCGGCCGCGTCGAGGAACAGACCCTCGATGAGGTTCGCGCGCTGTACGAGACCAACGTCTTCGGCGTGATGGCGCTGTGCAAGGCGATCCTGCCCGTGATGCGCGCCCAGGGTGGGGGGACCATCGTCAACATGAGCTCGCTGGGCGGGCTGCTCGCCGTCCCGACGATGAGCGCCTACACGTCGGCCAAGTTCGCGCTCGAGGCGTTCAGCGAGGCGCTCTATCACGAGGTGCAGCACGAGCACATCGACGTCGTCATCATGCAGCCCGTCGCCATGAAGATGGACCGGCCGGCCACGGGCGCACACCTCGACACCGTGGCCGGCGTCGAGCCGGGCTCCACGAGTCTCGCGATGGTCGAGCAGATGGCGCGGGACACCGAGGCGAGCCACCTGCGCCCCGAAGACGTCGCGGCCCGCGTGCTCGCCGTGATCCAGCAGGACTCGAAGCCGCTGCGCGTTCCCATGGACCGCGCCCGCGTCCTCACCTGGGTGCGTGCGCTCGCCCCCCAGGCCGCCATCGACAAGCTGATGGGCAACCTGCTGGGAAAGGTGCGCCCGCCGGCACCGTAGGTCGGTACCCGCTCGTTCTTGCCATTCGCCCGTCTAAGGGTCGCGGGCGCTGGTGATCCCCGTGGCGCCGTTCGGAATCGAGACGAGCTTCAAGAAGTGCGACTCGCCGATTCACCGGATGCGGGCCCATGCAGCTTGGGTAGCACGCAGCAGGGGCAGCCGGGCGCTGCGGCATGTCGCCGCGCACAGGGCTATTCGGAGGCGAGTCCTAGCGGCAGCTTGCGCCAGCCCTGGCTTGACTGGCTGAGTTCGCGGACCGAGAAGACCCAGACCACGGCGCGCTTGTCGGCCAGGGCGTCCGCGCCTCGGCGCAGGAGCGCCATGCGGGCGGCATTGGAGGCTGCGCCGCGTACGGCGACCAGGTCGACCGGCTGGCCGAGGGCCAGGGCAAGCTGGTCGGGCAGACCGGCACCGCGGGCCAGCATGTCGCCGCCGGCGTGGAAGACCAATCCATGGCTGTCGGCCAGCAGCAGCACCGGGCTCTCCGGGTCGGGGGCGATGGGCCGGCCCTCGGGGTCGGCCGGGACGCCGACGAATCGGATGGGGAGGCGCTCGGTGGGCACGTCCTCGCCCCCGGGAAGCTTCGCGAGGTCGCCCCGGACCTCGATATCGCGCTGCGAGGTGCCGGTCTCGAGCGCACCGGGCTCGACCCCGAGACGCACCAGCTCGTCTGCGATCGCGGCGGCGGCGCGCTCGATGCCGGCCGGGGACCAGTGCGAGTCGGTGCGGCAGTAGCCTGCGCCGTCCTCTCCCAACACGGCCCGCAGGTCGACCACGCGAACCCCCGCGTCGGCCAGGACGCTCAGGAAGGCCTGGTCGGCTGCACCCGGGTCCACCAGGTCGATGCCCTCGGGCAGCGCCCCCGACACCACGGCGGCCTTGGCGGGAACCGGCGCCACCACGAGCGGGATCCCCGCGGCGGCGAGCTGCTCGTGGAAGTCGACGATGGCCGGTAGGGGATCGGCCCAGTCCTTGCGGGCGGCGCGAGAGACGCGGGCCGCATCGGCACTCCAATAGGGGCCCGCGGCCAGGTGGCGCAGTTCGGAGGTGAGCAGCCAATGACCGTTCGCCCCCGGGCTCGTGGCGAGGCCATTCTCGTCGAGCCGGGCGACGTAGTCGGCCAGTCCTTCGCTCGAGCACGCGCTCGCGGGGAAGAGCAGCAGCAAGACGAGAAGTGCGCGCGTGGTCAACGGCCTGCGGGATTCGTTCATGGCGTGAGCTTGCCGAAGAACGCCGGCCGCGACAGCAGCGAGAGATCCTCGAGTTCGCTTCGCGAGAAGCTCCCCACCCGGGTTTGCACCGACGGGTCGTCCCAAGGTTCGAGCCGCACCGTGATCGGGTCCCCCGGTGACAGGGTCGCCGCCGGCGTCGCGCGCTGGCCCTCCATGCCCAGCAGATACACGACGATGCCGCCGGGGTCGGCCCCGGGCCACGGGGCCCCGGTGGCCGCGTCGACGACGTCCACGAGATGGGCCGCGAAGACGGCCTCGCCGTAGGGCGTGCTGCCCGGCTCGGGGAGGCCCGAGCGCGCGGCCAGGCGGGCGTGGATGCGTATGGCCATTGGGGTGGGCGGTGGCTTCTCGGTCGTCGATTGCGCCACGGGCGTCGTCCAGGCCACGGGATCGAAAGAGCCCACCGAGAGCTCCCGCGCGGCCAGCTGCCAGACCACGGCCTCGACGCCCGCCAGGTAGTCCTCGCCACGGGCGGCCGACCGCGCGATCTCGATGGCCAGGGCCTCCCGGGTTGCCGTGCCGCCGCCCGCATTGCGCGTGATGCGCCGGACGCCGCGGCCCAGGTAGTAGGCGAGCTGGTCGGGCAGGCCGGCCCCCTGGCCCCAGGAGAGCGAAGGGTCGAAGCGGCGTGCGAAGGCGCCGCCGTCGCTGTAGATGGCCGCGTAGGAGTCGCCGAGCAGCAGCACCGGCGCATCCCCCACTGTCTCTGAGTTCGGTGCCTCGAGCGAGACCTGCTCGGCACCACGACGTTGGTCGAGCAGCGCGGCGAGATCACCCACGTTGCGCGCGGCCACGGCGCTTCGCGATCCACGCTTTCCGGTGTGCGGGTCGGCCAGGCCGAGCCGCCTTGCCAGCTCGCGGGCTACGGCATCGACGGCGTCCGGTCGCCAGTGCGAATCGCGCTCGAGATAGACCGGGGTACCCGTCTGTTCGCGTCGAGCCTGCAGCACGGTCGTCGGATCGAAGACCTCGATGCCGGCTTCTTCGAGCTGTGCCCGAAGCGCCGCCTGGCCCGTCTGGAGTATGGGCCCGGGCCCGGCGCCCATGCGTTCGGGCTCGATGGCCAGCTTGCCGGGAGTCGGCATGACCACCAGCCGGATGCCGCGCGCCGCGAGCATCTCGCCGAGTTCGCGGGCAGCCGCCACCGGGTCGGCATGGACGGGCGGGTCGCAGGCATCACGCGCGGCTTCGCGCGCGCGCTGCACCCGTGGCGAGGTGAAGTCGGGCGCCACCAGGTGCCGAAGCTCGCTGCGCAGGGCCAGGCCGCCGCCGCCGGTGTTCACCACGGCCGCGTTGCCGCGGCCGAGCGCCACGAGCCCGGCCTGGATCGCCGGTCGCACCGCCACGGCGAGCGGCGAGTCTCGCTCGACCTCGCGCTCGAAGTCGCGCAGCGCACAGCCGCCGTCCCGTAGGCTCGCCGCGAGATCGAGCGAGGGCATCGCCGCGCGCGGCGCCAGGAGTTCGGCGACGAAACCCGAAGCGATCAGCAGCGCGAACCCCACGACCAGCGTCCATGCCGTGCGCGTGGTGATGGTGGTCTCGCCCACCTCGGCCTCGGCTTGGGCCTCGCGTGCGCGGTTCAGGTTCGGCGTGAGCGGTTCGGGCATCAGAAGATGAAGTAGATGAAGGGGTTGAATTGTTGGGTCAGAAGCAGCGCGGCGGAGACGACGAGCACCACGAGCGACGCGACGGCGCGCGCCGGCGTGAGGGTGCGCGTCCAGTCCCAGACCTGGGGCGCGCGCCAGACGACGAGAGCCGAGGTGAGCAGCAGCATCAGTGCGTCGGGCCGAAGCAGGCTCGCACGCACCAGACGGGCGCCGTCGATCGGTTCCACCGCGCCGAACAGGCTCGCCCCGTAGCTCGCCACGCTCGCGAGGTCGGGTGCACGGAAGGGCAGCCACAGGAGCGCCACCACCCCGAAGGTGCAGGCTACCTGCAGCGGAGGGGGCAGGGCGCTCCACAGCGCCCGGCGGCCGCGTGCACGCTCGATCGCGAGCAGCACGCCATGGGCGATCCCCCAGGCCACGAAGTTCCACGACGCGCCATGCCAGAGGCCGCCCAGGCCCATCACCACCATCAGGTTCACGGCCGTCCGCGTGCGCCCCTGCCGGTTGCCGCCCAGCGGCAGGTACAGGTAGTCGCGCAGGAAGCTCGAGAGCGAGACGTGCCAGCGACGCCAGAACTCGGTGATCGAGGCGCTGCGGTAGGGGCCGTCGAAGTTCTTGGGAAACACGAACCCCAGCATCAAGCCGAGCCCGACCGCCATGTCGGAGTAGCCCGAGAAGTCGAAGTAGATCTGGAAGGCGTAGGCGACGAGTCCCAGCCAGGCTTCGAGCGGGCCGAGCGCGCCGGCCCCGAAGCAGAGGTCGGCGAGTTCGCCGATCGGGTTGGCGAGCAGGACCTTCTTGCCGAGGCCCAACGAAAAGAAGGCCACGCCGCGTGCGAAGCGCACCACGTCGTGGCGGCGGTCGCGCAGCTGCTCGGCGACCTCCGAGAACCGCACGATGGGCCCGGCCACGAGCTGAGGAAACAGCGACACGTAGCAGGCGAAGTCGAGCGCATTGCGGGTGGCGCGCGCATGGCCCCGGTAGACGTCGATCGTGTAGGACATCGACTGGAACGTGTAGAAGCTGATGCCCAGGGGAAGCGTCCACCGGAAGGCCTCGGCCCAGGCGGTGTCGGCGCCACCGAAGAGTCCGGCGAGGCGGGCGACGCCGTCGGCAAAGAACCCCCCGTACTTGAAGAGCGCCAGAACGCCGAGGTTCGTCGCCACCGACACGAAGACGGCCGCGCGTTGCGACCGCGTGCGTGGGCCCCCAGGCGGGCACAGTGGCAGCTCCCCACCGTTCGCGACCGCGCCGGGCTGCGTGCGCGCCACGAACCCCCCACACGCGAAGTCGACCGCGGCCGACAGGAACAGCAGGGGCAGGAACGCGGGGTTCGCCCAGCCGTAGAAGACGGCACTCGAAGCCAGCAGCACGACGTGCGAGACCGGTCGGCCGAGGCCCCTCGCCGCGTAGTACAGCAGCAGCACGATCGGGAGGAACCCGAGCAGGAAGATCGGCGACGAGAAGACCACGCGCGAAGGCTCGCGCGGCTAGGGGCGGACGTCGAGGAAGACAGGCACGGTCGGGTCGAAGTCGAGCGTATCGCTGAGGAAGAGCGCTTCGACCTGGGGCTGGTCGGCGAAGGGCTCGAGGTGGAGCACCGTCTGGTGCCCGAGTTCGAGCCCGCCGATCTCCTGGGCATGGCCATTCAGCCACGCCCAGTGGGCGACGCGCACCTCGGGCACGCCGAGTTCACCCGAGAGCACCTCGTCGACCTGCCAGGAGGCCATCACGAGCCCTTCCTTGTAGGGGAGGATCTCTTCGAGGCTCGGAATGGCCGCCACTGCGCGCAGGGTGGCGCGCACGGCCACGGAGGGCACGGGCTCGGACTGGCGGAGCAACTCGAGCGCCGCGTGCGCGTTGTTGGCGGCCTCGGCCTCGTGGATGGCGCGGCAGTAGACGGCGAACCGTTCGATGCGTCCTCGCCATTTCCCGCCGTCCAATCCGGCTCCGAGGGTGAGCCGACTCGCCTCGCGCCAGTCGATCTCCCCGGTGGCGCGGTCGGTGTCCTGAACCTTGCGGCCGTCTCGGAAGGAGCTCAGGTGGCCGGACTCGTAGCTCACCAGGAAGTGGGTCGACGTATCCGGGTCGAAGTTGCCCACGCTGAAGACCTTCTCGTCGTCGGTGCGCAGGCGGAGCCGGAGGCGTGTGCCCTCCTGCTTGAGGGCGAGATAGTCACGGCCGTCGTCTCGCTCGAGACTCATGATCCGCGTGTCCTCGGCCTGGCGGTGCCGCGCGGTGGCGAGCACCGCCTCCACGCTGAACTCGCTGCCGCGGCAGGCCTCACCGATGGCGCGGGCCACCGAATCGTCGGCTCGGAAACCGCCGCCGGTCACGTGAAGCGCACCCGTTCGATCCCGACGCGCACGGCCCACGGCTTCGAGCGGCGTCTGCTCGAGCGTGCCGCGCCCGGGGTTGCGCCAGATCGCGCCATCCTCGGGGCTGAACGAAAAGACGAGCCCGGTGGCGTCCATGGGCCAGGTCGAGGGCTCGACCGGGATCCGCCGGGTGGGTAGCACCCGGCGCACGGCACCCCGGTCGCGGATGCCCGTCAGCTCGAGCACTTCGCCGTGCTCGAGCCTGCGATCCGTGCGCAGGTGCAACGTGTTGCCATCGGGGCCGACGAACCACTCGGTGGCACGAGCGCCCGACTCGAACCGGAGCTCGGCGACCTCGGCATCGATGGGCTCGTCGAACTCGATGAGCAGTTCGTCGCCCCGCTGGAACGATCTCAGGGGCTCCGGCGGCTTGGGCTCGTCCACGTCCACGTAGGCCGCGGTCACCCGCTCGCCGTCGAGCCGAGCCTCGAGGTGGTAGCGGCCGGGGGTCTCGTAGACGTGCCTTCCGATGATGGCCCGGCTGGTCGTGCCGTCGCCGAAGTCCCAGTCGAGGACGGCGCCCACCGGAAAGTCGAGCCGCGCGCGGCTGGCGTCGAGGGCCACGGGCAGGGGCGCCTCGCCTTCGATGTGCCCGAGCTCGATGCCGCTCACGAAGACGTCGGGGAAGCGGTCGGTCGCCTCGTGGAACGTGTAGCGGACGGGGTCCGCGACGAGCTCCAGCGTGCGCGAGTCGATGGGCGCGATGAAGATCTCGTAGTCCGCCCGGAAGTGATCGTGCTCCCCGCGCGAAGCGCCGAAGGCCATGACGCGCTGCCCCGGAGAGACCATCGGAAAGTAGAGGTACGGAAAGGCCTCGGGCATGCGTGCGTCGTTGCGCTCGACCACGGTGCTCATGCGCTCGCTCCAGAGTTCCATGCGCTGGATCGGTCCCCCGGCCCGGCTGGTCCAGAAGCCGAATCGCCCGTCTCGCGTGAAGTACGGCTGGCATCCGTCCCGGTAGGGCTGGCGTTGGAAATCACCGGTCTCGGCGCGGTAGAGCGAGAACGAAGGCGCGTTGCTGGTGCCATGGGTGAAGGTCGGGTTCAGCAGGAAGGGGCCACCGGGCCCGTTCTTGGCGAGGAGGGTGTCTTCCCCGGTGTCCAGATCCAGTCTTCTCGTGTCGCCGCGTGCATCCAGGTAGACGAGCGAACGCGCATCGATCCAGACGGCCGAGCGGCTCTCTCCGTAGGCGCGGGCCTCGGGCGCGATCGCCCGGTGCGTGCCCTCGGCCACGTCGAGGAGCATGAGGCGTGCGGCCGGCTCGTCGCGGGGCGGCTCGCGGTAGGAGTTCCAGGGCCGCGCGTAGCTCAGGTAGACGACCCGCGTGCCGTCGGGCGAGACGTGCACGCCATAGTGGTCGCGGTCCGGCTCGTCGGGGGAGAGCTGGCGCAGTCCATCCCCGTCGAGGTTGCGCATCCAGATCCGCCAGTCGCCCGAGCGGTTCGACTCCCAGACCACGAAGCCCGGGCCGAGTTCGGCCAGCGCCTGCTGGGCAGGCTGCCAGTCCCCGGGGTCCTCCGAGTCGAGTGGGCCGTCGTTGGCACCCGCGCAGGCGAGCGCCAGCAGCGCCGCGGTTCCCCACGACGCCCATCGCATCCGTCGCTTCAGCGCCTCTGCTCCCCTCGACAAGCGGGCGAGGCTACCAAACGGAAATCGGCGCGAGATGAAGCCGCAACCGGCGCTGGGGAGGCCTTCAGGTGGCTTCGCGGAACATGGCCGTGACGCGCGGCATCGAACCCGACTCGATCTCTTCGACCACCTCGAAGCCGTGTCGCCGGTAGAGCGAGACGTTGGCCGGGTTCGACGACTCCAGGTAGGCCGGAAGGCCCTGGCCGGCCAGCGGGGCCAGGGTGTGCTGCAAGAGCGCTGCGCCGAGGCCGCGCCCCTGGCGTGCAGGCTCGACGCCGATGATCGAGAGATACCAGTGCGGCTCCTTCGGATGCAGCCGGTCCATGTGGTCGAGGGTGGTGAACAGGTCGTCCTGACGATCCTTGTCGACGGTGTCGCGCAGGTGCGACTCGATCGCGTCGCCATCGGCGTGGACTCCGGGCGGCAGCCACATGGAGCAGCCGCCGAACTCGGTACACGCGAAGGCGGTGTCCTCGTCGAACGCGCGCCCGCCGAAGGCGCGCGCGAAACCAGGGAAGGCCTCGAGGTAGGTGGCGGGGTCGGGGTAGAGCCAACGCATGATGGGATCGCCCGAGAAGGCCAGCACCTGCACCGCCACGGCGCGGTCGTGGGCATCGGACGGGACGGTATGCAGGACGGGGTCGGACATGGGGCTCCTTGATGGGGCTAGGCGCGCTTGATCTTGAGTTCCACCCCGCCCATGACGGCGAGGCCGCGCACGCGCAGGGTCGGCGCATCGGGATCGCCGCAGCGGTGGCGCTGGTGGGGGAAGCCGCCCAGGATGGGCAGGCCCTGGATGTCGAGGTCGATGTCGTCCGGGACGATCAGCTCGACCCCGCCCATGATCGCCAGCACTTCGACCTCGGTCGTGCCTTCGAGCATCGCGGCATCGCGAAAGTCGAGCTTGGCGCCGCCCATGATCGCCACCACGCGCGTGCGATCCGCAGGCTCCCACTCGCCCGTTCGCGTGATGCCGTTCATGATGCAGAGCAGCGACTCGTCCGCGTCGCCACGCGGGGCGGGCAGGTGCGCATCGGGGTCCTGCAGCTCCGGAAGCTCGCGGTCGCGGTCGGCCATGGCGGCCAAGCGTACCACCGTCCCGTGGATCGGGCGGCGCGGCTCAGAGGTTGTAGCCGGACTCCTCGTGCAGGGAGATGTCGAGGCCGCGTTGCTCGTCTTCCTCGCTCACGCGCAGGCCCACGACGATGTCGGTGAGCTTGAGCAGCGCGTAGCTCACCACGGCCGTGAAGGCCGCGGTTCCGAGCCCTGCGCCGAGCTGGACGACGAGCTGGCGCCCGATGGCGAGATCGCCCTGGTTGCCCCCGAAAGCGCCCGCCGCGAAGACCGCCACGAGCAGAGTGCCGACGAAGCCTCCGACCCCGTGGACGCCGAAGACGTCGAGAGAATCGTCGTAGCCGAGGGCGCGCTTCATGGTCGTCGAGGCCGCGTAGCAGAGCGCGCCCGCGACCAGGCCGATGACGAGCCCGCCCACCGGCCCGATGAACCCCGAGGCCGGCGTGACGGCGGCGAGGCCGGCGATGGCGCCCGTGGCCATGCCCAGGGCGCTCGGCTTGCCGTAGCGGACCCACTCGATCGCCATCCACATGCAGGCGGCCGCCGACGCGGAGATCTGGGTCACGACGACGGCCATGGCCGCCGAACCATCCGCCGCGAGCGCGCTGCCACCGTTGAAGCCGAACCAACCGACCCAGAGCATGGCCGTACCCGTGACGGTCATGGTCAGGTTGTGCGGCGGCATCGGCGTCTGCGGGTAGCCCTTGCGAGGTCCCACCATGATGCAGGCCACCAGCGCCGCCACGCCCGCGGTGATGTGCACCACGATGCCGCCGGCGAAGTCGAACACGCCGAGGTCGGCGAAGAAGCCGCCGGCCCCGCCCCAGGTCATGTGACAGATCGGCGTGTAGACCAGCACCAGCCACAGCAGCGAGAACATCAGCATCGCTGAGAACTTCATGCGCTCGGCGAAGGCGCCCACGATCAGCGCGGGCGTGATGATCGCGAAGGTCATCTGGAAGGCGAAGAACAGGACTTCGGGGATCGACCCCGAGAGCGTCTCGGGTCCCACGCCCATGAGAAACGCCTTGTCGAGCCCGCCGACGAACGCGCGCAGCCCGACTTCGCCCTCCTGCATCCCGGTCGCGTCGAAGGCGAGGCTATAGCCGATCGCCAGCCACACGATCGTCACGAACCCGGTGAGCGCCAGGCACTGCATCAGCACCGAGAGCGCGTTCTTGGTGCGCACCAGGCCGCCGTAGAAGAGGGCGAGGCCCGGGATCGTCATGAACAGCACCAGGGCCGTCGAGGTGAGGATCCAGGCGGTGTTGCCCGAATCGAGGCCGTCGGTCATGGGGGGACCTCCCTGCGGGGTCCCGTTGTACCCGATCCAGCCCGAGCAAGACAAGGCCCAGCTGGGTCTTCTTGGGCCTCGATGGGAAAGAATGAACCCGACTGTGCCATTAAGGGCGCAGTCTCGCGCGCAAGACCAGGGAGCGCCTCAGTCGGGCAGTCCCGGCACGCCCTCGTCGCGCTCGACGCCGAGGGTGTTGAGCGCCATGGAGACGAGCGTGTACTGACCCACCGCGAACACCAGGTCGAGGAGCTGCTGGTCCGTCCACTGCTTGGCGAGCGCCTCCCAGGTGGCGTCGGAGATCGTCTTGTCCGCGTGCAGCTCGTCGGTCGCGCGCAGTACCAGCGACTCGAGCTCGTTCCAGCCCGGCGCGTCGGGGCCGTCGGCGACCCAGCCGATCTCCTCGTCGGTCATGCCGACCTGGCGTGCGATCAGCACGTGCTGGCCCCACTCGTACTCGGCGCGGCAGAGGTAGCCGACGCGCAGGATCGCCATCTCGCGTTCACGCGGCGGCAGCGTGCTCTTGCCCAGTACGTGCGCGCCGAACACGAGCCATCGCTTCATCAGGCCTGGGTGGTGCGCGAGGGTGCGGAAGATGTTGAGCACACGCCCGCCCCCCATGGCCCGCTGGGGCTCGAGCAGCTCCTTGACGTCGTCGCTCCACTCGTCGTCGGCGAGGGCGCGCAGTCTCGGTTTGCCCGCCATGGCTAGGCGTAGATCAGGCGCGAGAGCGTCTCGGCCACGCAGCCCGGCTTTTCTTCGCCCTCGATCTCCACGGTGACCCGCTGCTTGATCTGGATCGTCGTCGGGTTCTTGAGCTCGGCTTCGACGAGTTCGCGCCGGGCGCGCACCTTCGAGTCGACCTTCACCGGTGCGGGAAAGCGCACCTTGTCGAGCCCGTAGTTCACGCCCATCACCACGCCCTCGTACGCTTCCGGCGCTGCGTTGGGGACGGTCTTGCCCAGGTGCACCACCAGCGACAAGGTGAGGAAGCCATGGGCGATCGTCACCTTGTAGGGCGAGAGCTCCGCCGACTTCTCGGGGTCGATGTGGATGAACTGGTGGTCGCCTGTGGCATCGGCGAACAGGTTGATCTGTTCCTGGGTGACGTGGTGCCACTCGCCGACACCTTCGGTCGCGCCCAGGTGCTTCTTGAAGATCTCGATTGCGGCTTCGGCCTTCGACATGGGGTCCTCCTCGGATCGGTCAGGATATCGCGCCCGCACCGGCGCCCGCGAACCGCTGGAGGCGGACGCCCTCTCGTGGCGTTCGAGGGTCAGGCGGCGTCGGCGAGAAGCTCGAGCATGCTGGCGCGATCGGGCCCCAGATCGGGCTCGATGCGGGTGTCCCGGGCCTCGTACGAGGCGATCACCCGGCGCAGCACCTCGGGGTCGCGCATCAGGTCGCCCGGCGGCTCGAGCAGGTTCACCGCGCGCATGAAGGCACGCAGCACGGTCGCGTCGGTGCGCAGGGCGGGAAGCAGGCCGCGCTTCATCAGGTCGCGCATGTAGGCCTTGGGGTCGACGGCGCCCGTCGCTTGCTGGGTCTCCGGCTCGGCGGGCTCGCGTAGGCTCGCCGCCAGCTCGATGGCGTCACGGTCCTGTCCGAGCGTGAGCTCGTACCAGGGCACGACTTCGCGTGCTTCGGCCTCGGCGAGGGCCACGGCGAGAGCGTCGCGATCGTCCGGGTGCGCGCGCAGCGCGTCCGCCAGCAGCGCCGCGTAGACCACGGCGAAGGTGCACCCCCGGCCGTACATGGGGTTCGTGTGGATGGCCGCGTCGCCCACCGCGACGACCGAGCGCGCCAGCGGCCGGCCGTCGCGAACGAACTGGCGCCGCGTGTTCATCAGCCGGTCCATGCCGTGGACGTCGGTGATGGGCTCGGCGATCTCGGGCGCGACCCAGGGCTCGGTGGCGGGCAGGGCGCGTGCGGCGGCTTCGAAGGGGGCCGTGCGCAGCAGTGCGCGCAGGCCCTTGTCCTCGGGCGGTGCCGCGAACGTGAGCGAGAAGATGTTGCCGTCGCCGTGAAAGATCCCGTACTTGAGGTAGCCGAGGTCGGCGCCGATCACGGCATCCCGCGGCGGGGTCTCGGCTCCCGGGCGTAGGCGGTAGAAGCGCGAGCAGTAGAAGATGCCGCAGGCTTCGGATGCTTCTTCGGGAGCCTCGGCCCCGATCGCGTCGAGCCAACGCGGCAGGCGCGAACGGCGCCCGGAGGCATCCACCACGAGGTCGGCGGCCAGCACTTCCTCGCCGCCGTCGTGCCGGATGCGAACGCCACAGACGCGGGGCGGCCCGTCCGCCTGCGGCTCGGCCTCGAGGCCGAGCACCTCGCAACCATCGCGGAGCGTGACGCCCGGCTCGCCCTGCACCTGATGGTGGAGCACCCATTCGAAGGTGATGCGCCGACAGGCCAGCATCACCAGGTCTTCGTCTCCCTCGCGCGGGGAGCGGTCGTCGATCTCGGGGCGCAGCAGGCCATCGAAGGGCAGCTCTTCGGCGCCCGCTTCGAGCAGTGCGGCCAGCAGGTCGGGGGCGCGATCGCGCAGTTCGTTGCGCAGACGGGCCAGGAACGCGTGGCTGTGGCGCACCTGCGGTGCCCCGCGCCGGTCCCAGCGCTCGAAGGCGGCCATCGGGCTCTCGGGGAAGGGCGTGGCGTCCTTCTCGAGCAGGGTCACCCGGTGACCGTCTCTCGTGAGCAGCAGCCCCGTGGCCAGGCCGGCCACGCTTCCTCCGATGACGACGACGTGCAAGGCGGCGAGTCTACAGGGCACCTTCGCGGCGCAGCAACGCCTCGAGGTCCGGGTCGAGTGCCTGGGCAGGGTCCGCGAGGTCGAGGCGCGGCTGGAGCGGCGCGCAGGAAGGGTCGGCCCCCGGCTCCCACGGAAGCCGCCCCGCGGCGTCGGGCCAGAAGCACTGGAGCGCCGGGAAGTCCTCGCTTCGGTAGTGCCAGGCCACGTTGCCGAGGAAGGGCCCGTACCAGGCGCGGTCGACGCTTCGCAGGGCCAGGCGCTGCCCTTCGAGGACGTCGTCGGGCTCTTCGCCGTCGGCGAACCGACGCCCGTTGGCGACGTCGTCGGCCAGGCGGGTCAGTAGCGCGCGCACCACCGAGAGCTCAGGGCCGAAGACCACGAGCTCGGCATGGTCGAACCGTTCGTGCAGACCGATGCTGCAGGCCCAGCCCGGCGTCCCCTGCTCACCGGGAATGAGCGCCGCGTGCCAGCCGTGGTTGGCAATGTCGGCACGTACGCGGGCCTCGACCTCGTCGGGGTCGGTCATCGCGTCACTCGGCCGGTGCCCGGTTCATGCGTCCCCCTGGAGCAGCTCGAGGATGTCGGCTCGCGAAAGGGTAGGCGCCGTGGCGGCGTCGCCCAGGGCCGACTCCGCCAGTGCGCGCTTGCGCGCCTGGAGCGCCAGGATGCGTTCCTCCACCGAATCTCGCGCCACCATCCGGTGCACGAACACCGGCCGATCCTGACCGATGCGGTGGGCACGATCGGCGGCCTGGTCCTCCACCGCGGGGTTCCACCATGGGTCGAGCAGGAACACATGGTCGGCGGCGGTCAGGTTGAGGCCGGTGCCGCCTGCACGCAGCGAAATCAGGAAGACGGGCGGGCCGTCGGGAGACTGGAAGGAGTCGACCACGGACTGCCGGTCTCGCGTGCTGCCATCGAGGCGCACGAAGGGCAGGTCGGCCTCTTCGAGCAGCGGCTCGACCCGGTCGAGCAGCCCCGTCCACTGGCTGAACACCAGGGCCTTGTGTCCGTCGGCGCTTGCGGTTTCGAGGCGATCGCGAAGCAATGCGAGCTTCGACGACGGCTCGTCGCCCGCACTCTGCCCGGGAACCAGGCTCGCATCGCAGCAGGCCTGTCGCAGTCGCAGCAGGGCCTCGAGTGCGGCCATCACGCCGCCCCCCGACTCGAGGCGGGCGACCACGTCTTCGAGGGTGGCCGCGCGCACGGCGTCGTAGACCGCGCGCTCGTCGTCGCGAAGCGCGACGCGCAGCACGCTCTCGGTGCGCGGGGGCAACTCGGGTGCGACCTCGCTCTTGCGGCGTCGCAGCACGAACGGGCGGATGCGCTCGCGCAGGTGCGCCGCCATCGCTTCGTCGCCCGACGCGATCGGCCCCGCGTAGCGCGCCTCGAAGTCGGCGCGGCTGCCGAGGAGCCCGCGGTTCAGCAGGTGCATCTGACTCCACAGTTCGGTCAGCCGGTTCTCGATCGGCGTGCCGGTGAGCGCGATGCGGCGGGCCGCTCGAAGCGCGTGGGCGGCCTCGGCCACCTGGCTCTGCGGGTTCTTGATCGCCTGGGCTTCGTCGAGCACCAGGGTCTCCCAGTCCACCGCCGCGAGATCGTCACGGTCTCGGCGCAGCAGCGCGTAGCTGGTGAGGGTGATCTCGGCGTCCGGGTCGAGCGCGCGCCGGGCCCCGTGGTGAAGTGACACGCGAACGGAGGGCCGGAACTGCTTGATTTCATGGGCCCAGTTCGGCAGGACACTGGTCGGGGCCACCACCAGCGCAGGCGGACGCAGGGCCGCGAGTGCCTGGACGGTCTTGCCGAGGCCCATGTCGTCGGCGAGAAGCGCGCCGAGCTCGGCCTCGCCGAGGGAAGCCAGCCAATCGACGCCGACCCGCTGATACGGTCGCAGCTCCGCCCGAAGGTCCTCCGGGAGCGGGGCCGCGGTGGCGGCGTGGCCTGTCGCCACCAGGCGCTCGAGCGCGCCGAGGTCCGGGCGCGGCTCGTCGAGGTCGTCGCAGAGCCGCGCGAGGTCGGGCAGCAGGGCGGCGGGCAGCTCTTCGCTGTCGCGCTCTCCCCGGGCCGCGAGCAGGTCTGCAACGCGTTGGCCATGTCGTGCCAGCCAGTCGGCGGGAAGCGGTGCGAACCCGCCGCCATCGAGCTGGACGAACGATTCACCGCGCCGCCACGCGGCGAGTACGGCGCCGGCTTCGGCCCTTGCACCGGCGCCGTCGCCCGCGCCCGCGGTCTCGCCTGCGCCGCTGCGAAAGTCGAGCTGCATCCGTCGTCCGTCGATTCGCAGGTCGGGCACGAGCGAGGCTTCGCGTCGGTAGCGGCGGCGCGCGTCGCCGACGACCTGCGCATCGAAGCGATCGAGTCGCTCGACCAGGTCGAGGGCGTCGGGCGTCGTGAGTTCGACGCGTCGGCCCGGGACGAGCCCGAAGGCGGTGCGCAGGCGTTCCGTGAGGCGGCGCTCCTCCTCTTCGTCGCGGATCGGCACCGGGCCCTCGAGGTGCGTGAGACGGCCCGCGTCCACACGGGCCACCGGAGGGTCGCCGTAGACGAGCGTGGCCAGCGCGCGCATCTGGCCGCCGGCCTCGTCGAGGTCCACCACCAGTCGCGGCTTCTCGCGGCGCGCCGTGGGCAGTCGCGTGGCGACCACGTCGACGGGGACGCGGGTCTCCAGGTCGGGCAGCACCTCGCCGAGCAGTTCGGCGACCTCGTCGGCGCGAATCAGGCGCCCGCGCCCGCGCAGCGACTCGAGCTCGCGTCCGAGCAACTGCGTGCCGGCCACCGGACGAAGCGTGTCGGCGCAACGGACCAGCCCCGAACCCAGGTCGCGGTCGATCGGCGGGTCGCGCCGGACGCGCAGGCGAAAGCCCTCGGGGTCGTCCTCCAGGATCGCCCGCAGGCCCGCCGGCTCGGGTTCGGCACTTACGGGCTCGCCATCCAGGGTGAGGTCGGTCACCTCGGCCAGGGGCTTCAGCAGCGCACGCAGCACGCCATGGGGCAGGGCGCCCGCCAACCGCGGTCCCAACGCGTGCTCGATGGCGAGGTCCGCCTGGGTGGCGGTGACCTCCGGACCGCTCACGCGCCCCGAGGCGAGCGCCGCAAGCGTGGTACGCAGGGGGACTTCTTCGTCCTCGGTACGGATCGTGCGCTCCAGTGAGATGCCCTCGGGGCCGGTGTTGAACCGGTAGGCCACGCGCCCCGACCTGCGTCCGGTGGGCAGGGCCTCGCCCTGCTGGCGGGCCTTCCGAACGGCGATGGCCGCGGCGGCCACGTGCTCGCAGGGGTCGTCCGGCCCGCCGCAGTCGCATTCCCACTCGGCGTCGTCGACGTACAGGATCACGCTCGGATGCACGACGCCGCGGGTGCGGACGCGCACCACCACCTCGGCCGCTTCGGCGTGCTCGCCCTCGACCGCGCCCTGGCGTGCAAGTTCGACCCCGCGCGACCAGACCGGGCGCGATGCCGACTCGCGCACGTTGTCGAAGAGTTCCTGCAAGGGGGCGAGGCTAGTCGCCGAGGCCTGCCTCGCAAGCAGCGCGGCGAGCCGCGGAGGCCTGCCGGGCGAGCCGTTCGGTTCGGCTGGCGCCCGCCGGGCTTCGTGTCAGTCTTCGCGCGTGGGCAGCTACATCACACCCGAGGGTTTCGAGCGCCTCCAGCAGGAGGCCGAGTACCTCTGGCGCGTCGAGCGCCCGAAGGTGACCCGCGAGGTGTCCGACGCCGCGGCGCTGGGTGACCGCTCGGAGAACGCCGAGTACATCTACGGCAAGAAGCGGCTGCGTGAGATCGATCGCCGGCTGCGCTTTCTCAGCAAGCGCATGGACGCGCTCACGGTGGTGCGCAACACGCCGGATCAGGAAGGGCGTGTCTACTTCGGGGCGTATGTCGAGGTCGAGGACGAGGAAGGAGAGGTGCAGGAGTACCGCCTGGTGGGGCCGGACGAGTCGGATGCCGGGGCCAATCGGATCAGCATCGAGTCGCCGTTGGGGCAGGCGCTGATGGGCCGAACGCAGGGCGACGAAGTAGAGCTTCGCCGTCCTCGTGGCGCCACCATGCTGAGCATCCTCCGCGTCCGTTACGAGTACGACGAAGAGGACGCATAGGTTTCGCCGCCGCGTCGTGTACCGAAACCGAAGTCGGTCGCCCGGCACCGAGGGGTGCAACCGAAGCGGTTCGCCTGGCATCGAACGTCGCAACCCGAGAGGAGACCGACGATGTCCCGCAACGATCGAAACCCCGGCGCGCGCAGCGCCATCCTGCTCCTGCTGGCTTGTGCCGCGCTGGCTCTGGTTGCGGCCTCACCCGCTGCTGCCATCGACCCCGTGAACCAGTCCTTCCTCGGTGGCATCGCCATCGAGGGCCATGACCCCGTGGCGTACTTTCGAGACGGGCGGCCCGTGCGCGGCGTGGCGGACCACAGCTTCGAATGGCAGGGCGCCACGTGGCGCTTCGCGAGCGACGCGAATCGCGCCGCGTTCGTCGAAGCCCCCGAACGCTATGCCCCGCAGTACGGCGGCTACTGTGCCTACGCGGTCAGTCAGGGCGCGACGGCGGGAATCGATCCGGAGGCCTGGCGCATCGTGGATGGCAAGCTCTACTTGAACCTGAATCCGGCGATCCAGGCGCGCTGGGAGCAGGACATTCCCGGATACATCGCGAAGGCGGACGAGAACTGGCCCAAGCTGCTCGAGGACTGACAGGCGCGGCCGGCGAGGGCGATGCCACGCCCGGTGACCTGTGGCTGTTCGGGTACGGCTCACTGGTGTGGCGCCCGTCGTTCGTGCACCTCGAGCGCCGGCCGGCGTTCGTCCGAGACTGGACCCGCCGCTTCTGGCAGGGTTCGACCGACCACCGCGGCACGCCCGGTGCGCCCGGCCGGGTCGTGACGCTGATCTCGGACCGAGGGGCGCGCTGCTTCGGCACGGCCTATCGAATCGCTGCGGCGGACCGTTCGGAGGTCCTCGACCACCTCGACTGGCGCGAGAAGGGCGGCTACGCCCGCCACCGCGTGACCCTGCACCTGGCGGACGGCGGCCCGGCGATCCGGGATGGCCTCGTCTACGTGGCCACCGAAGACAACCCGAACTACCTCGGCCCGGCACCGCTGGCGGCGATCGCCGCGCAGGTGCTCGGCAGCCATGGCCCGAGCGGGAGCAACGTGGAGTACGTGCGCGAACTCGCCGTGGCCCTGCGGGCCATGGACGCGCGCGACGACCACGTCTTCGGTCTCGAGCGCGCCATGGCGCGTTCCGTTCAAGTGCCGGCCAGCGACGGCCGATGAACGCCTAGGCCCCGGCCGCGCGCGCGCAGACCGGGCGCTTGGGGGTTCCATGGGCGCCGAGGTACAGCTCCTTCGAGGAGATCAGCAGGTCGGGTGCGTTGCGTCCCCGGACCCGGGTGGACGCGTACGCGTCGGCCGGCAGCCCGACAACGACCTGGTGGTGTCGGACCTGTCCGTGAGCCGGTTCCACGCCGAGATCTATCGGGACGACCAGGGTCGTCTCGTGTATGAGGACCTGGGCAGCGGCAACGGGTCGTTCGTGGACGGACAGCCCGTCGCCGGTGCCGTGGTGCTCGACGCGGGGGTGTTCGTCGAACTCGGCCGCCACCGGCTGGGCGAAGTCTCCACCCGAGACCACACCGCCGAGGTCGCGGCCGGTGGACATACGTCCCTCTTCGAGTTCGCCCTGGAGGAGGACCTTTCTCCGGGCTCGGGCCTCGCGCGGGACACGGGTTTCTCCTTCGAGGACGCGCTGCCCGCCGCCGAGGCGGCCGTGCCGGTCCCGGAGGGTCCCGATCCGCTGGTCGCGCCGGACGGGCCGGCCCTGTACGCCGGCCTCGTGGTGCAACGCGAAGGTCGGCTCGAGAGCGTGATCTCGTGGGACCGCGACCGGCTCTGCGTGGGCCGCGGCGAGGACTGCGAGGTGCGCATCGATGGCCCCGGGGTGTCTCGACGTCATGCCATCCTGGTCCGCGAGGGTCAGGGTTTCGAGGTGCGCGACCTCGACTCGATCAACGGCACGGCGGTCAACGGCACGGCCGTGCGCCGACGCGAGCTCGAGGTCGGCGACGTGATCGCGGTCGGCGAGTTCGAGCTCACCTTCCTGCTCGATCAGCGTCCCATCGCGGACGAGGTTCAGCTCGAGGCGCCGCGGGAGGGCGTGGCGGGTGCCGCGGAGCCCGCCCTCGACATGACCTCGGTCTCGCTTCTGCCGGGCGACGTGACGACCCCGGGCGTCGCGGTCGGCGTGACGGCTTTCGACGACGAACCCGAGCCCGAGCCCAGGTCCGAGTCGACGCCTCGGGTCGAGCCTGCGGGCTTTCCGCCCGTGGGAATGGCCGGCGAAGCGCCCGGTTCGCTGTTCCCCGATGCGGACGAGCCGGAGGCTGCGGTCGCCTTCGAGGACGCCGAGGCGTTCGATGACGAGCCCGAGAAGCCGATTCCTGCGCGGCTCGAGGACACCCACGACCCCCTCGGTCACGTGACCCCACCCGTCGAGGAGCTGGCAGGGGCCCGCACGCCGGGTGCCGTACTCGAGGTGCGGCTGGATCTCGCCACGCTGCCCGAGCCGATTCGCCGCGCACTCGCCGATCCGCTCCGCCGCGCACTCGCCGAACTCGGTGACGACCTTCGCATTCCCCTCGAGGTCTGCCTGAAGCGCGACGACTGAGCCCGCTGCTCGAATCGTCTGCGATTCAGTCGCGGCTCTGGGACCGGCCCCGCTCCTGGATGCCCGCGCGGCGTTCCGCGATCTGTTCGGCGCTGACCTGCTTGGCGTGCGCCACCGAGCGCTCCGTCTCGGCGCGGATGCCGTCGCGGTAGGTCGTCGCGAACCCGTCGTCGATCAGCGCCTTGTAGCCACGGATCGTCTCGGCATCGCATGAGAGGATGTCCCTGGCCAGCGAGTGTGCCGTATCCAGCAGGGCGTCTGGCGCCACGACCTGTCCGAGCAGGCCCCAGGCGCGGGCCTCCTCGGCCCCGAGAAAGTTGCCCGTGAGCGAGAGCTGCTTGGCGCGGTGGATGCCCACCAGACGCGAGAGCTTCTGAGAGAGCCCCCAGCCGGGCAGGATGCCCACGCGCGCATGGGTGTCCGCGAAGCGCGCCTCGGTCGAGCCGATCAGGATGTCGCAGGCGATGGCCACCTCGAAGCCTCCCGTGATCGCCACGCCGTTGATCGCGCCGAGGATCGGCCGATCGAACCGGTTCATGGCCCCGATCAGGTTCACGCCCTCTCCGACGCCGCCGGGCGCTCCCTGCTGCCCGAGTTCCTTCAGGTCGAGGCCGGCGCAGAAAGCGCGCCCGGCGCCCGTGAGGATCACCGCCTTCACCTCGGCGTCGTCCTGAAGGCGCTCGAACGCGGAGGTGATGGCGCGACGCAACTCCTGGGAGAGGGCGTTCATGGCCTTGGGCCGGTTCAAGGTGAGCGTGACGATGCCTTCGTCGCGCGATTCGAGGAGTACGGGCTCGGACATGGGGACCTCGGTGAAGAGCGGTCGGCGACGCGCCGCCGCAGCGGGCCGCGAAGATAGGCGTCGCCGAGGACCCGTGCGGGCTGATACGCTCGGCGCCGGTGGACGACCGTGCGAAGCCCCTGGCAGAGGGCAAGCTCCCCGCGGCGCTGCTGGCGCGGCTGCTGGGCGGGATCGCGCATGGCGACGCGACCGTGCTGGTGCCGCCCGCGCCCGGCCGCGACGTCGCCGTCGTGGACCCGGACCCTGCGGGAGATCGCCTCTGGGTCCTGACGGCCGACCCCATCACCTTTGCCACCCGTGATGCCGGGGCGCTCGCCGTGACCGTCAACACCAACGACATCGCCACGGCGGGTGCCATGCCGCGTTACCTGCTGGCCACGATCCTGCTGCCGCCCGAGACGCCGGCCGAGCAGGCCGAGGCGCTCGCCGCCGACGTCGATGGCGCGTGCCGGGCCCAAGGCATCGCGTTGGTCGGCGGTCACACCGAGGTCACGTCGGCCGTCACGCGACCGGTGGTGTCGGCCGCCCTGATCGGCGAGGTGTCGCGTGCGGGCCTGGTGCGGTCGGATGGCGCACGTGTGGGTGACGTCGTGCTTTGCACCGAGGGCGTTCCGCTCGAGGGTGCCTGCATCCTGGCGCGCGAGTACCGGCCGTCGCTGCGCGCCGCGGGCGTGCCGGCCGAGACCATCGAAGAGGCGGCGGCCTATGCGCGGAAGCCGGGGCTCTCGGTGTTGCGGGCTGCCCGGGTGGCGTGCTCCGCCGCTTCGGTTCATGCGATGCACGACCCGACCGAGGGTGGCATCGCGACGGCGCTCCACGAAGTCGCCGATGCCAGTGGCCTCGACCTGGAGGTCGACGCCGAAGCCCTGCCGGTGCTGCCGGCGGCCGCAGCGATCTGTCGGGCCCTCGGGCTCGACCCGCTGGGGCTGATCGCCTCGGGCGCGCTGCTCATGGCGGTCGACCCGGCCGACGTGGAAGCGGTGTGCCAGGCGCTCGGATCCGAAGGCATCGCCAGCGCGCGCGTGGCGACCCTGGCGCCTTCGGGCACAGGTCGCCGGCTCTTTGGTGCGGGCGGTGTCGAGACACCGCTGCCGCGCTTCGATCAAGACGAGCTGGCGCGGGTTCCCGCGCCGGAGTGAGGTCTAGGCGGCGGCGCCGAGTGCGGCGCGCCTGCGCTGCGGGGACTCGAACAGGCGACCGGTTCCGTCCTGGAGCAGCACCGCGAGGCTCACGAGCCCAAGCGCCGTGCCCAGCGGAACCTGCACCAGCGACAGCACCGAAAGCACCAGCGTGAGCGCGCGGGCCCAGGGGCGGAGCCCCAGCAGGCCCACGCCGGCCACGAGTCCCGGCAGCGCGAAGACGGCGATCACGCCGGCAATGGCGGTTCCCAGGCCCCCCAGCACGACCGTGGCGGTCGGGTCGCCGGACAAGACTCCCCAAGGCGCGATGGCCAGCCAGGTGAGCGCGGCGCCCAGCAGGCCCACGCCGCTCAAGCCGATCCAGGCCGCACCGAGCGCGCGTACCTGACGTTCGGCGCGCTGGCGGCGCTCGACGCGTCGGACGACGGCGTCGAATTCGCGTTCGTCGAGCTCTGCGGCTTCGAATGTTCGTCTCTGCGTCGACTGGTCGAAGGGGCTGGCCATCTTCTCTACGTCCTCCTCGTGGGGTCGGGGCGCGACCGGCGTGTCGCCGCGCTCCCGGGGGCGACCGGCGCGCCGCCCCGACCGGGGCGACGCGCTCGGGGCTCAGTTGGCCGCGACGGGTACGGCCTGGGTCTCGACCGTCTCGGGCTTGGGCGTCGAGGCCGGCAGCGGGGTGGGCCGCAGCTGGCGCTTGAGCGCCTCGAGCTCCTGACGGGCGGCATCCTGGTCCGCCTCCTTGCGGATCTCCTTGATGCGGGCCTCGAGCCCGTGATCGTCGCCGAGCTCCTGCTCGAGGGCGCCCTCGGTCTGGATGCGGGCCACGTGCTCGCGCACCGACTCGAGTGCGCGCATGTCGGCGTCGACCGCCATGCCCTCGAGGGCCTCGACCATGCGGCGTCGCGCGTGGGCGTTGGCCAAGGTGGCCACGATGCGGCCCTTCTCGCGTTCGAGAGCGCGGATCTCTTCGCGGAACCGGACCAGGTTGCCCTTGGCCTCGTCGGCCTGGGCGCGCAGGCCCTCGAACTCCTTCTCGGCCCGTTGGATGTCCCCGATGAGCACCTGCTTGTGCGAGATCAGCGCGACGCCGACCTCGTCGTCGCCGCGCTTGACGGCCCTGCGGATGTCCTCGTGGGTGCGCGACAGCTCGGCCCGGCGCTCTTCGAGGTCGGCCTCGAGCTTGTTGCGCATGAACAGGATGCCGGCGACGGCCTCCTTGAGCTCGCGGTACTGCACCACGCGCTCCGAAATGGCCTGCTCGTACACGGCCGCGGGGTTCTGCTCCTCGCGCCGCTTGAGCCAGCTGGTGAGGGTTCCGCTCACCAGGCCGAAGAATCTCGCGATCAAACCGGGTCGTCGACTCATGTGGGTCTCCTGTTGCCCTCGCTCGTGGCCGCTACTACGCGGCACCCGACCGAGGGGTTCGAAACGTTCTGCTCGCTGGTCCCGGGCTTCGGGCGGGCGCTAGTCGTCCCGGGTCCAGTCCTCGTCGCGCAGGCCGAGCTCCCGGATCTTCTGCTGGAGGCTCTGCCGCACCATGCCGATGGCCTCGGCCGTGCGCGAGATGTTGCCCGCGTGCTCGCGGAGCGCGCGCAGCAGGTAGGAGCGCTCGAAACGCTCGACGGCGCCCTTCTTGGCGTCGCTGAAGGGCATGTGCAGGTCCGTGGCTTCGGCCACGTCGCCGGCCCCGGTGTCGGGCAGCATCAGATCTTCGGCTTCGATGGCCTCGCCGGGTGCGAGTACGGCGGCCTGCTCCACCACGTTGCGCAGTTCGCGCACGTTGCCCGGCCAGGCGTGGCGCGCCAGCCGCGCCAGGGCCTCGGCCGAGATGGCCTTGGTCTCGCGGCCGTGCCGCTCGGCCACCGCCTCGAGAAACCGCGCCACCAGGGCCGGGATGTCCTCGGTGCGCTCGCGAAGCGGCGGCAGCGACACCTCGACCACCTTGAGCCGGTAGTAGAGGTCCTCGCGGAAGCGCCCCTCGGCCACCTCGGCTTCGAGGTCGCGGTGCGTGGCGGCCACGACGCGCACGTCCACCTCGATCGGCTTGCCGCCCCCCACGCGCTCGAAGGAGCGCTCCTGGAGCACGCGCAGCACCTTGGCCTGGGTCTCCGCAGCCATGTCGCCGATCTCGTCGAGGAAGATCGTGCCGCCGTGCGCAGCCTCGAAGCGGCCGGCGCGCCGAGCGTCGGCGCCCGTGAACGCACCCTTCTCGTGCCCGAAGAGTTCGCTCTCCACCAGTTCGCGGCTGATGGCGGCGCAGTTGACCGCGACGAAGGCGGCGTCCTTGCGCGGCGAGCGCTGGTGGAGGGCCTGGGCCACGAGTTCCTTGCCGGTGCCGCTCTCGCCGCGCACCAGCACCGTGAGGTCCGTCTCGGCCACCTTCTCGATGGTCTGGAAGACCTGGCCCATGGCCTTGCCCGATCCGATCAGGTTCTCGAAACCGTAGGCCCGCTCGACGCGATCGCGCAGGATGCGGTTCTCCCGGGCCAGCTGCGTGCGCTCCAGGCAGCGCTTCACGACCAGCCGGATCTCGTCGTTGTCGAACGGCTTCGGGACGTAGTCGTCCGCACCGAGCTTCATGGCTTCGACGGCGATGTTCTCGTTGCCGTGGGCCGTGATCATGACCACCGGGGTCTCGGGCTGGCGCTGCTTCGTGGTGCGCAGCACGTCCATGCCGTTCTTGCCCTTGCCGAGCGCCAGGTCGGTCAGCACGAAGTCCCAGGTCTCGCTCTCGAGACGCGCGACGGCGGCGTCGCCGCTGTCGGCCTGATCCACCTCGTAGCCCTCACGCTTCAGCAGCCCGGAAAGGGCGAGGCGGATGGCGGCCTCGTCTTCGACGATCAGGATTCGCGGGCTCATGCTTCCTCTTCGCGGCCGTTCGCCGCAGTGCCGGCGCGGGGCAGGGTGATCACGAACTCGGTCCCCTTGCCGGGTTCGCTGGCCGCCTCGATCGAGCCTCCGTGGGCGTCGACGACCTTGCGCGAGATGGCGAGCCCGAGGCCCGTGCCGTCGTCCTTGGAGGTGTAGAAGGGGCTGAAGATGTGCTGGAGGCGACTCGGCTCCATGCCCGGTCCGTTGTCGCGGATGCGGACCCAGACCTCGGTTCCCGCCAGGTTCTCTCCGGCCTGCAGGTCGACGCGCGGCTCGGCGACGCCGGCCTCGTCCAGGGCGTCGAGCGCATTGCCCAGCAGGTTCAGGATCACCCGCCGCAGCTGCTCGGCGTCGCCGCGCATCACGCCCTCGGCATCGACGCTGGTGGTGATCTGCGCGCCGCTTCGCGCGATGCGATCACGCAGGGTCTCGAGGGCCGAGTCGATCACCGCGGCGATGCGCATCTCGCCGAAGTGCACGTCTTCTTCCCGGGCGTAGCGCAGCAGGTGCGAGATGCTGCGCTCGACGCGGTTCAGCTCGTCGAGGGCCACGTGGGCGTAGCCCACGTTGTCCTCGGCAGCCGGGTCTTCGCCCATCTGCTGGACCAGGCTCTTGGCGGCCGAGATCGGATTGCGGATCTCGTGGGCGACGCCCGCGGCGAGCTCCGACACGCGCCGGTCGTGCTCGTTCTCGAGCTTGTCGCGCTCGGCCGGCACCGTCCTTCGCAGCCGACGGTTCACCTCGCGATCCACCCAGCGGTGGCGCAGGTGCGGTTCGACCACGCGCTTGCTGAAACGTCCTACCAGTTCGAGGCCCCAGACGAGGCCCACGATCCAGGCCACGGGCTTGAGGAAGAACCAGAGCAGGCCCACCACCACGGCGTACTGGATGACCTCGCGCGACACGCGGGCCTTGGCGCGCGCGAGATCCCGCGCCTCTTCGTAGTCGATCTCGTCGGCGGGCTCGTACGAGTAGGGCGGGTCGTCTGCCGTGGCGTGCCGCTCGTGGACGTAGCGGCCGCGGCGCCGCGCTCGGCGGGCGCTTCTGCGCGCTTCGCGTTCCACTTCGCGCTCGTGCCGCTGCGCTTCGCGTTCGTGCCGCCGGGCTTCGCGCGCGCGCTTTCGGGCCATCCGCGGATCTCCTGCCACTCCCTCGGCCATCAGGAGGGGGCTCCCGAGGGCTTGGGGAAGGTGAGCACGAACTCGGTGCCGGCCCCCGGGCTCGACTGGGCCTCGATCGAACCCCCGTGTGCGTCCACGAGCTTCTTCGAGATGGCCAGGCCGAGGCCCGTGCCGCTGGCCTTCGACGTGTAGAAGGGGTTGAAGATGCGCTCGAGCCGGTCCGCATCGATGCCCGGGCCGTTGTCCTTCACGCGGACCCAGATCTCGGTGCCGGCGAGGTTTTCGCCCGCCTGGATCATCAGGCGCGGGTCTTCGGTGCCCGCGTCGGCGAAGGCGTCGAGGGCGTTGCCGAGCAGGTTGATCAGCACGCGCCGCAGCTTGTCCGAGTCGGCCCGCAGCGGGCCGCTCACCTGGAGGTCGGTCTCGATGCCGACGCCTTCGGCTCCGATCCGATCCCCGAAGGTGTCGATCGCCGACTCCACGACGTCTTCGAGTCGGACGTCCTGGAACTCGACTTCTTCCTCGCGCGCGAAGCGCAGCAGGTGGGCCACGCTTCGCTCCACGCGATCGAGTTCGTCGAGCGCGACCTTGGCGTACTCGACGTTGTCGTTGGCCGCCGGGTCTTCGCCCATCTGCTGGACCAGACTCTTGGCTGCGGTGATCGGATTGCGGATCTCGTGGGCGATCGACGCGGAGAGTTCCTCGATGCGCTGGGCCTGCTGACCTTCCAGGCTGCGTCGCTCGGCGGTGACGCTCTCGGTGACCCGGTGGCTCACCTCGCGGTCGATCATCCGCTGGCGAAGGTCCGGCGCGATGATCGCGAAGAAGTAGTGGATCGCGAGACCCACGCCCCACGACATGGCCACGATCATCGCCGGCCGGAAGCCGGCGACGAAGAGCAGGAACAAGCACACGCAGGCGTAGGGCACGGCGTGGGCGAGGAAGCCGATCTTGCGGTTCGCGGCCTGCCGGGCCTCGCGATAGGCCTTCTGCTCGGGGGTGAGCTTGCGGCGGCGTCGCTGTCCGCTGCCCGCGGCCGCAGGGGCTGCCGGCGGCGCGGGCGGCATGGGCGGAGTCGGCGGCGTGGGGGGCGTCGGTGCGCCGTACCAGGCGCGCGCGTTCGAGCCGCTACGCGAAGCGGGGGCCTCGTCGACCTCGACCCAGCGGCGGTCCCGCCGGCGCCGTCGGCGCCGTCTGCGTGTCGGGTCGTCCTGGGGGTGCGACATGGTCCCGTGACCTCGATTATGGGGCTGCGCTGGGATTCGGACCACGATGGTCATGGCCAGGCAATAGAGCAAGGCCCGTGCCAGAACCTGGGTCCTTTGAAATCAAGGACTTGGAGCGCCAGGGTTACCGTGGGGCGCAGCAATTCTACGTCACCTGCAGCGCCTGGACTGCAGTGGACCCCCGTCGGGGCGTTGACGAAGCGGGGCTGGGCTCGTTCCATGCGGCCGTGCCGGGCCCCGCTCCCTTCGCCGTCGAGCCGGTGCGCGTGTTCCTGCTCCAGCGCGGGATCTACGCGTTCAGCTTCTCGCTGTGGTCGGTCTATGCCTCGGTCCGGCGGGTCACGGAGCTGGGCTTCGACCCGCTCGAGCTGGTGCTGGTGGGCACGGTCCTCGAGGCGTCGGTGCTTCTCGCCGAGGTCCCGACCGGGGTCGTGGCCGACCTGCGCGGACGCCGCCGCTCGGTCGCGATCGGCACGACGGTGGTGGGCCTCGGGATGGCGCTCGAGACCCTCGTCCACGCCTTCTGGCCGGTCCTGCTGGCGCAGGTCGTGTGGGGTGTCGGCTGGACCTTCATCAGCGGCGCCCGGAGCGCGTGGCTCGCCGACGAGATCGGCGAGGAGAGGGCGGCGGGCGTCTTCCTGCGCGCCTCGCAGATCGGCCAGGCGTCGGCCCTGGCCGGGATCGTCGTCGCCGCGCCCCTCGCCATGGTGCAGATCGAACTCCCCATGGCGGTCGGGGCGGCGGGCCTGGTGGCGCTGGGCCTGGCCTTGCCGCTGATCATGAGCGAGCTCCACTTTCCCGGCGCTGGCGAGGCCGGCCACGAGACGTTCGCATCCATGGGGCGGACGCTGCGAGCGGGAATCGCCGAGGCGCGTGCGAGCCGCGTGGTGATCGTGCTGCTCGTGGTGGGGCTGCTGGCGGGCGCGTTCAGCGAGAGCGTGGACCGCCTCCACCACCTGCGGCTCCTCGAGTCGGCGTCGGGCGCGCTGCCCCCGCTCGGCCCGCTCCCGGGGGTCACCTGGTGGGCGCTGCTGCAGGCGGCGTCGCTGGTGCTCGGCATCGCGATTCTCGGTGTCCTGCGCCGCCGGGTCCGGCCCGAGCGGCTGGATCGACTGCCGGCGATCGTCGCGGCACTGCAGGCGGCCACGGCGATCGCCGCGCTCGCATTCGCCTTGGCGGGGAGCTTCGCGGCCGCAGTGGCCGCCTGGCTGCTCCTCACCGGCGTGCGCCTGGCCGAGGGGCCGGTCCAGAATGCATGGGTCAACCAGGGGCTCGACCCCCGCGTGCGTGCCACGGTGCTGTCGATGCTCGGCCAGGCCGATGCGCTGGGTCAGGTGGCCGGCGGCCCCCTGCTCGGCGCGCTCGGCCGGGCCTTCGGGCTGCGCGCGGCGCTGGTCGCCGGCGCCGGGCTGCTGTTGCCGGGGATCGCGCTCCTGCTGGGGGCGGCCCGCAGGGCACCGCCCTCGGAACGGCCCGGCTCGGCGCAGCGGCCGGCGAGAGACTAGGCGGAGTCGGCGGCCAGGAAGGGGTCGAGCACCAGGCCGAGGTCGAACCGCGCGCGGATGCGCGCACACACCAGGCGCATGCCGTCGATCTTGCGCTGGAGGAACATCAACTCGGCGGGAGGCGTGCGCAGGTAGCCGTGCTTCAGCACCAGTTCGAACCCGAGCTCCTGCCCGCGCTGCAGGGACATGGCACCGGCGAAGTCGTAGGGGCCCTCGGTGACGAGCGGCTCGTAGACGAGCTTCAGCAGCTCGACGAAGGGCGCGATCAGGCTCTCCGGGTCGTCCTCGCGCAGGTAGCCCAGGCCGATGCACGCCTGGACCAGATCGTCGTGCGCGTGGTTGCGCAGTGCGCGCAGGAGTGCGCCGATGCGGGCGGCGACGTCGGGGGCCACCTCGCAGGTCGACCCGAAGTCGAGCAGGCCGATCGTGTCGCCCCCATCCACCAGCAGGTAGTTCGAGAAGTTCGGGTCCGTCTGCATCAGCCGAAACTCGTAGAGCTCGCGGAAGGTCAGCTCCATGAGCAACGCGCCCACGCGGTCGCGCCTCTCCTGGGGATGGTCGGGGCCCGCCAGGTCTTCCAGGGGCAGGCCGGTGAGGCGCTCCATGGCGAGGATGTGCGGCGTGGTGAGTTCGTCCACGCCGTGAGGCACGACGAAGCGCTCGTCGTGCGCGACCAGCGCGCGATAGCGCCGGAGCAGGGCGGCTTCCTCTTCGTAGTCGGCTTCCTGCCGCAGCACGCGCTTGGCCTCTTCGGCGATCGGGTCGAGGTCGAGGTCGCCCGGGAGCAGTCGCGCCGCGCGCAGCGCGGTGGCCAGGTTGTCGACGTCGCTCTCGATGCTGTCGGCCACGCCCGGGTACTGGATCTTGAGGGCCAGTTCGCGCCCGTCGCGCGCGGTGGCGGTGTGCACCTGACCGATCGAGGCGGCAGCGATGGGCTCGAAGTCGAAGTGCTCGAACAGGCGCGGCCAGTCGCTCCCGTACTCGTGGGCCAGGGTGTTGCGCACCTGGGACTCGGGCATGGCGTCCGCCGACTGCCGCAGGATCGCCAGGGCCTCGGCGAACTCGGGCGGGACCAACTGCTCGTCGAGCATCGACAGCATCTGGCCGACCTTCATGGCCGCGCCTCGCATCTTCGACAGCTGGCGGGCCAGCCGCTCGGCCCCGGCCGGGTTCAGGAAGACACTGGCGTCGACGTCGGCGCCCGCGAGGGCCCGGCGAACGCTCTCGGCCGCGCTGCCCAGGGCGATCCCGCCGCTCATCCAACCGATGCGGGCGACGCGCTCCAGGCGCCCCACGGGGACGCGAGACGTGCGTTTGGGCTTTCGGTCCAAGGGGATCTCCAGAGGGCCTGCCCCGGACGGGCGGGGCCCCCACGATGGGCGCTCCTGGAGTCTGCCCTTCGGATCGCGTGATGCACGGACCAGGGCGGGACAATCGCAGCCCCGAAGCGGGGCAGGCGGTCGTGGAGAGCCGTCCAGGCCCCTTCAGGCCCTTCTGGGTCAGCTCTCGCGCGCGGGGGCAGGGGCGGAGACGGGCAGCGGTGGGACGTCGCCCTCGGCCGGCGCGATTCCGCCAGGCGGCGCCTCGCCCGGCGTGACCAGGCCGGCGGACATCACCATCTTGAAGGCCTGCTCGACGGTCACGGGCACGTCCACCAGGTCGTCCTCGGGGATCAACAGGTAGAAGCCCGAAGTGGGGTTCGGCGTGGTCGGTACGAATACGTTCACCAGGTCCTGGGGGGTCTGGGCCTGGACGATCCCCCTCGCCGGCCCGGTGGTGAAGGCGATGGCCCAGATGCCCTTGCGCGGGTACTCGATCAGCACCACGCGCCGAAAGCCGGTCTGGTCGGTGTCGCGGAAGATCGCCTCGAACAGCTGCTTGACCGCCGCGTAGATGTTGCGCGCGACGGGCACGCGCGAGAGCAGCCGCTCCCACAGCCGCACCAGTTCCCAGCCAAACAGGTGCCGCGCGACCACGCCGAACAGCAGGATCACCACCAGCGTGAACAACGCACCCACGAAGGGCAGGCTCGGCGGGTCCTGAACGCCGGGGAACACCAGCTTCAGCACCCGCGGCAGCAGCAGGTTGTCCAGGCGCTGGATGATCCAGCTGATCGCCCAGACGGTGATGCCGATGGGCGCGAACGCCAGAACGCCGGCGACGAAGTAGCGCCGGAGGGCGGTCCGGATGGCGGACCCGATTCGCTTGAGCACGGGGCCCTAGAAGAGAGGCTCGTCGTCCGGCGCGTAGGAGGTGATCTCGCAGGAGAGGGAGATCACCTCGACGCGCGGAGCCTGCCAGCCCTGGGCGTCGCGAGATTCGGGAGCGGTCACGAAGGGCTCTCGGTCCATTTCCTGGGAATAGCACAAGCGCGGGGGTGGGCTAGCGGGGGCTCGTGGGCGGGCTACCGGGCTCATCCGGTTCCTGGCCGCGCGCTATCGGAGCAGCAGGTCGCAGGCATCGCGCACGCGGCGCACCAGCCGGCCGAGCGCATTGGTGTGGATGTTGCGGCGCAGCATCACCAGCATGCGCCGTTCGAGCGCATAGCGCGTGAGCTTCGCACGACGGGGCTTCGCATCGGTGGGCTCGATGGCTGCGAGCTCCTGCCGCAGGGTGGGATAGCCCCAGGTGGCCAGGTCCGGGTCGGTCAGGCGCGCCGCGATCTCCCGGCACTGGGCCAGGCGGCCGGGATTGCCGGCCAGCCCCTTCGCCCACTTGTCCACGCTGCGCGTGGTCGGTCGGGTCTCCTTCGCCACCGTCACCGGGTCGCCAAGGCCGCGCGTGGCGGGGCCCGCCGGTGCGTCCGAAGAGCCGTAGTCCACCATGCCGGGCTCGAATGAGAGTCCCAGGAAGTCGCAGACCTTCTGCATCTGCTCCTCGGGCGCCTGCACGATCTCCTCGTAGCGGACGTGCAGCAGCGGCACCGGGCGTTCGCGCAAGAAGCGCGCGATGGCGGGCACGTAGCGCTCCACCACCGGGTTGTGCCGGTGGGCAGCCTCGTGGTCGCCGTCGAAGAACGAGTCGATCACGCTCGACCACACCGCCATCGGGTTGCGCGTGAGCACGACATAGCGGGCCTCGGGGTAGAGCTTGGCCAGGTAGTCGAGCACCAGCGCATAGGCGGGGGTCTTGTCGAGGAACAGGCTGCGGCCGCTGGGGGTCAGCACGCCCTCGTAGAGGCGGTCGGTCATGGCCCTCTGCGCGGCGAACCAGTCGGCCTCTCCCCCGGGCAGCAGCCCCACGAACTCGCGCAGGCCGATCTGCGTGATGATCGGGTCGTACGGGGCCTTCTCCACGCGCTCGCCGTAGCCGAGGTGCGCGAGGGGCGGGATCAGGTGGGGCTCGCTCGGCGCATGGATGGCCGAGTGCGCGCCCAGCATGCGGGCGGTCAGGGTGGAGCCGGAGCGCGGGGCTCCGATCAGGAAGGCGAGGCGGTCTTGCATGGGGCTATCGGGGTCCTGCCGTCGGGGGCGGTTCGTCTCATCGGCCCTCGAGGGCTGTTCGTCTCATCGGCCGCCAGGGTCCGGGGGTTCAGTCCCGTTCGAGGGAGGCCTCGAACCCGTTCTCGGTGGCGACCTGCGCATACCAGCGCCCGGACGCCTTCACGGTCCGGGCGCCCGTGGCGAAGTCCACGTGCACCAGGCCGAAACGCTGGGAGAAGCCTTCGGCCCACTCGAAGTTGTCGAGCAGGCTCCACGCGTGGTAGCCCCGAACGTCGGCTCCCGCAGCGATGGCCTCGGCCACCGCGGCGAGATAGCCCTCGTAGAAGCGGATGCGGCGCGTGTCGGCCACATGGCCGCGCTCGTCCGGGCCGTCCCCATAGGCGCAGCCGTTCTCGGTCACCTCGAGCACCGGCGTGTCGTAGTCGCGGGTGAAGCGAAGCAGGATGTCGCGCAGGGCATTCGGCCAGACCTCCCAGCCGAAGTCGGTCTTCTCGCCTTCGTCGCCGCCGCTGGGCCCGACGGGCAGCACGTGCAATCCGTTCGGGTCTTCGCCCTGGTGACGAAGCAGCGTGCGGTTGTAGAGGTTGATGCCCAGGAAATCGAGGTCGGCGCGCGTGCGTTCGAGGTCGCCGTCGCGGATGCCCATGCGGTCGGCGGGAAGCCCCGTCACGAACGCGTCGGGGTAGCGGCCCAGCAGGGCCGGCTCGACGAACCACACGTTGGTGAGCGCGTGCCAGCGTTCGGCCGCGGCGGCATCGGCTTCGTCGTCGCCGCCGGGCTCGCAGGCGCTGGTGTTGAACGCCGTACCGATGCGCAGTCCCGAGTGCTCCGAACGCATGGCCCGACAGGCCTCGCCCTGGGCGAGGTTCACCACGTGCGTCGCGCGCAGGAAGGCGTCGACGTCGCGACGCCCCGGTGCGTGGACGCCCAGCGCGTAGCCCAGGCTCGTGAAGACGCTGGGCTCGTTGAAGATCATCCAGTCCGCCACGCGGTCGCCGAGCGCGCCGACGACGGCGCCGGCGTAGTCGGCGAACCGGCCCGCGGTGTCGCGCTCGGGCCAGCCGCCGTCGTCTTCGAGGCGCTGCGGCAGGTCCCAGTGGTAGAGCGTGGGAAACGGACGGATCCCGCAGGCGAGCAGGGCATCCACCAGGCGCCGGTAGTAGTCGATGCCGGCTTCGAGGATCGGGCCCTTGCCCTCGGGCTGGATGCGCGGCCACGCGATCGAGAACCGGTAGCTGGTGCAGCGGAGTTCGCGCAGCAACGCCACGTCTTCCGCGAGCCGGTGGTAGGAGTCGCAGGCCACGTCGCCGTTGTCGCCGCCCAGCACGTTGCCGGGGGTGTGGCTGAAGCGATCCCAGATCGACTCGCCCCGGCCGTCTTCGCGGACGCCGCCCTCGATCTGGTAGGACGCCGTGGCGGTGCCCCATTGGAAGCCCTCGGGAAAGCTGACGCGTGCCATGTCCGTCCTCGCTCCGCCACGGGGGCGGCCGGGTAGTCTACCGGGCGATGCCGACGACACCGCCCCCGCACCCCGCGACGCGGGCACGCGAGCCCGGGGCCGCGACCGCGCGCCAGCCGGCGCTGGCGGAGCGCGTACGCGGGCTGGGGGTTGCGCTGGGGCTCGACGCCGTGGGCTTCGCCCGGGCCGAGGCGCGCCCGGAGGCGAGCTTTCTCGAAACCTGGCTGGCTCGCGGGTACGCCGGGGAGATGGCGTGGATCGGGCGCCGCGCGGCCGAGCGCATGGACCCGCGCCGAGTCCTGCCTGGCGCGCGCACCGTGATCGCCGCGGCCCTGCGCTACCCGGGACACGAGCGACCGCCGGCTCCGGGGCCGGCGCGCGTTTCGGGGTATGCGGCGGGAGAGGACTATCACGAAGTCCTGCTCGACCGGCTGCGCGCGGTGGCGTCCGCGCTCGGCCCGCTGGCGGGCGAGCCGGTGCGCAGTCGCGTCTACGTCGATACCGGCCCCGTGCAGGAGCGCGTCTGGGCGCGGCTGGCTGGCCTCGGCTGGGTGGGCAAGAACACCTGCCTCATCGACCCGGCGCGCGGTTCCCTGCTGTTTCTCGGCGTCGTCCTCACGGACCTCGTGCTGCCTCCGGATGAGCCCATGTCCGACCACTGCGGAAGCTGTCGCGCGTGCCTCGACGCATGCCCGACGGACGCCTTCGCCGAACCCTATGTACTCGATGCCACGCGCTGCCTCTCGTACACGACGATCGAGCTTCGGGAAGCAATCCCCGAGGAGCTGCGCGAAGCCCAGGGGGATTGGATCTACGGCTGCGACATCTGCCAGGACGTGTGCCCATGGAACGACCGCGCCGTGCGGCACCCCGAGGCGGACCCGCTGGCCCTTCGGGAGCGGTTGGCGCCACGCGCGCCCTGGGCCCAGGCGTCTCTCTCGTTCGTGCTGGAACTCGACCTCGAGAGCTGGAGGCGCCACACGCGGCGGAGCGCCATGCGCCGCGCCGGGTACCGGGGCCTGCTGCGCAACGCCCTGGTGGCCGCGGGCAACGGAGGCGATCGGAGCCTGGTGCCGCAGATCGAGCGCCACGCCGAGGGCGACGACCCGCTGTTGGCCGAGCATGCGCGCTGGGCCCTCGCGCAGCTCGAGCGCACCTAGGCGCTGCCGCGGCCGGAACGGCCGCCGCGGCTAGGGATGCGGGCGACGCGCCAGCAGCGACGGGGCTAGGGATGGGTGCGACGCGCCAGCAGGCGTGCCGTCACGAAGGGCTTGCCGGCCTCCTCCACCGGGCCCTCGTCGGCATGGAGGATCTCGAGCCCGGCGAACAGGCTCGGCAGCTCGCCGGGCTCGAGCAGGAAGGCCGGGTTTCGCGGGCCCGTTCCGAGTGCCAGCTGGCCGGTGGTGAACGTCTCGTAGAGCAGCAGCCCGCCGGGCCGAAGCACCCGCAGGATCTCCGGCACGAGCGGTCGGTACAGGAAGCGGAAGACCAGGACCGCGGCGAGACTCGCGCTACGGGCGGGGACCCCTCGCCCGGATTCGAGGTCGGTGCGCGCGACGGCCAGCGGCAGCTGCGCCCCCCGCCCGCGGTCCGCGAGCTCCCGGAGGAAGCTCGCATTGCGGTCCATGCCCACGGTCGCGACCCCGGCGGCCGCCACCGCCAGCGTGTTCCGGCCGCGCCCGCAGGCCAGGTCGAGGACGACGCCTCGCCCACCATCGGCCTCGGTGGCGGTGCGCAGGTCGGCCAGGTGGCGCGCGAGGAAGCCCGCCGGCGGCGTGTCGCCGCGGGCCCGACGGGTCTGGCTCACGCGCGCGCGCGCGACGCCACGATCTCGGCCAGGCGTCCCGGAAAGTCGCTCATCACGCCGTCGACACCGAGGTCGAGCAGACGCGCCATCTCGGCGGGATCGTTGACGGTCCAGACGTGGACTTCGGTGTCGTGTTCGTGGGCGAAGGTCACGAGTTCGGGCGTGACCAGCGGGTTGCCGCCGAAGCTCGGCGGAATCTGCAGCGCCATCGGCTCCGGCGGCGGGGCAGAGCCGTCCTGGGCCGCTCGCACGAAGCCCACGATGTCGCCGAGGCTGGCTCCCTGCGCCGGCTGCACGTCGCTCTCGGCCAACGCGCCTCGCAGAGTCTTCATGGTGTCGTCCTCGCCCGCCGCGAGGAGCACGCTGTCGGCGCGTTTCATTTCGCGCAGCAGGTCGAGCGTCGCGCTGACCAGCGCAGGGTCGTTCGCCTTGATCTCCACGTTGAAGTGGACGCCCGGGAAGGCGTCGAAGGCTTCGCGCAGGGTGGGCAGCCCATGTCCCTTGCCGCGCTCGGGGTAGCTCCGACCATCGGGGCAGAACCGGTGTCCCGCATCCAGCCGGCGCAGCTCGGCGAGGGTTCGCTCGGCCAGCGGCCCGGCGTCCTCGGTGGTCCGCGTGAGGTCGGCATCGTGGTGGATCACGACTTCGCCGTCACGCGACAGGTGGACGTCGGTCTCGATCAGCACGGCCCCCTGGGCGAGCGCGCGCTCGAAGGCGGCCAGCGTGTTCTCGGGCAGCTCGCCACTGCACCCGCGGTGCCCGACCACGAGCGGCTTCGGAAGGTCGAAGAACGGATGGCGCATGGGTCGAGCGTATCACCGACCCGAGCCGGTGCAGCGCTGGGGTATGCTCCGCCGTCCGATGGTGCTGACCCGAGAGGCGATCCTGCGCGAGCTCGAGTCCGGGCGGTTGCAGGTCGATCCGCTCGACCCGTCGCAGGTCGGGCCCGCTTCGATCGATCTCACGCTCGGCGACGAGATCCGCGTGATGAGCGCGGGCGAGGCCCCGATTCCGATCGTCGAGGAAGCGGATCACCGCGACTACACCGCGGTGCGGCACCTGTCCGGGCCCTTCCGCCTGGAGCCCGGCCAGACCATCCACGGCATCACCGTCGAGCGGCTGGCGCTGCCGCCGGACCTCTGTGGGTTTCTCGAGGGCCGCAGCCGCTTCGCCCGTCTGGGGCTGATGATCCACGTGACGTCGGCTTTCGTGCAGCCGGGAATGGACGGCCAGCAGGTGCTCGAGATCAGCAACGTGGCCGGCCGCGCGCTCGAACTGCACGCGGGGGTCCGGGTGTGCCAGGTGGTGCTGCTGCGCGCCGAAGGGCAGGCGGTCTACGAGGGCCGCTTCCTGCGCCAACAGGCGCCCTGACGTGCGCGCCGTCGTGCAGCGCGTGGCGCACGCGCGGGTGGACGTGGGCGAGGAGCGTGTGGCCGAGATGCCGTCGGGCCTGCTGGCGCTGGTGGGCGTCGCGCACGATGACGGCGACGCCCAGGCCGCGTGGCTGGCCGACAAGCTCGTCCACCTGCGCATCTTCGGCGATTCGGACGGACGCATGAACCGGTCGCTGCTCGACGTGGGGGGGACGCTCGGCGTGGTCTCCCAGTTCACGCTGCTCGGCGATGCGAGAAGGGGTCGGCGGCCTTCGTTCGCCGAGGCCGCCGAGCCCGCCCACGCGGAGGCGCGGGTCGCGCACGTCGTCTCGATCGCCCGCGAACTCGGTGCGCCGGTGGTGACTGGGCGCTTCGGTGCGCACATGCGCGTCGAACTCTCGAACGACGGCCCCGTCACGCTGGTGATCGACACACCCACCTAGATCGCAGCGCTCGCGCGCTTGCCCTTGACCCCGCCCGCGGGAAGGGCACACTTGTCTACGTGGGGAACCGGCGGCGCCCCCACGCCGCCCTTGTGAGAGGGAGTCCACTGTGAATCGCTGTGTTCGCACGCGGTCCGCGCTGGTTGCGCTGGCCATCGCCGCTCTTTTGTTCTCGGCTGCACCTGCGGCCGCCGGTTCGCCGGCTGGCGAGTTCGGTAAGGGGTGCCTGACGGTGCTCTCGAACATCGTCTACATGCCGGTGAAGACGATCTACGCAGCCGGGGGCGGACTCGTCGCCGGCATCGCCTGGGTCTTCTCGGGCGGGGACAGTGACGTCTCGCGGCCCATTGTCGATGCGTCTTTGCGAGGCGACTACGTCGTCACCAAGTCGCACCTCGAGCGCAAGGACCGGCTCGAGTTCGTGGGCCGTTCACCGGCTCAGCGCCAGGCGGAGCAGCGCGCCGCCTGGGAAAGCGCCGGCGCCAACGAAGGGTACTGACGGGTCGCCCGGGCTCCGATCGGGAGCCCGGGCCCCGGCTTTCCCTGGCCCGAGTGCTGCGGGGCGGCCCTTGGGCCGCCACGCCCGAGGCTCGCCTGCGGCCCGCCGCGTTCCGCTTCGCGGAATTCGGCGGGCGCAACGGGCTTCGGATCGCGATCATCTCGGACCAGCATGAGTGAGGGTCTGAGCATCGCTTCCCTGGGCGCCGCGTTCGGCGCCGGTTTGATCTCCGTCCTGTCGCCGTGCGTGATGCCGCTGATGCCGGCCTACCTGTCGCTGATCTCCGGCATCTCGGTGGAGGAGCTTCGCGAAGGCGAGGGCCAGCCCGACCTGCGGCGCCGGGTCATGCTGGGCTGTGCGGGGTTCGTGGGCGGCTTCTCGACCGTATTCGTCCTGCTCGGTGCCTCGGCCACGGCCGTGGGGCGGCTGCTGCAGACCTGGCGCGTCGAGGTCTTCGGCCTCGAGATCTCGGCCGTCCAGATCGCGGGCGTCGTGATCATCCTGATGGGCCTGCACATGCTGGGCTGGCTCCCCATCCAGTTCCTCTATCGCGACACCCGCTTCCACGGGACGGGGCGCGCGCCGCGGAGCTTCTTCGGCACCTACCTGGTGGGTGCTGCGTTCGCCTTCGGCTGGTCTCCGTGCGTCGGGCCGATCCTCGGCGGCATCCTCACGATCGCGGCGCAGCACGACCAGGTGGGGCAGGGCATGTTGCTGCTGGCGGTCTATTCCGCCGGTCTCGGCGTCCCGTTCTTCCTGGCGGGATTGAGCGTCGAGCGCCTGTTCGAGGCGATGGGACGCATGCGTCGGCACTTCCGGGCCGTCGAGGTCGTCTCCGGGGTGCTGCTCATCGCCATTGGCGTGATGGTGGCCACCAACCGGCTGGCGGTGCTCAACTCCTATTTCCTCTTCTTGAACGACGTGGTCGAGGCGGCGGAGTCCTGGCTGCTTTGAGGGGGTCGGTCGCGGTCGCTCTCCTGATCGGCGTCCTGCTCGGCTGCGGCGCCGCCGAGCCCGAGACCCCGTCCGAGCGGCGGCAGGCACCGAACTTCATCCTCACCACGCTCCGGGGCGAGACCCTGTCGCTGGGACAGCTGCGTGGGAAGCCGGTGGTGATCGACTTCTGGGCGACCTGGTGTGCCCCCTGCGTTCACCAGATTCCGATCCTGAACGACTTTCAGCTGGACCACGGCGAAGACGTGCCGGTGCTGGGGATCAGCCTGGACCAGGACGCCGAGGTGATCCGGGCCTTCCTCGAGGAGCACCCGATTCGCTACCGCGTGCTCCAGGCCAAGATGGCGCTCCCGCGCAGCTACGGGGCCATCGGCTTTCCGACCCTCTACGTGCTGGACGGTGAGGGCGGCATCGTGTTCGAGCACGCAGGGATCGTGGACCGCGAGGAACTGGACCGCGCGGTCGCCGAGGCCCAGGGTTCCTAGCCGGGGACCCCTTCGGGGGCCGCCGTGCCCCTCAAGTGGCTCCCTCCGGGGGCCGATGAAGGCCTCGTGGCCGAGCGGGTGCAGCACATCGAGGACACCGGGCTCCACGTGAAGCGGGCCTTCGAGCGCCCCGTGCGTGCGGGGGCGACCGTCTTCGAGGAAGGCGAGCCCGGCGACACGCTCTACGTGATCATGGCCGGCCAGGTCGAGCTCTCGCGCGCCTGCGAGGGCGAGCACGGCCTGCTGGCACGCCTTGGCCCGGGCGAGTTCTTCGGCGAGATGGAGGTGCTGATGGGGCGCCCGCGCCGCCACCGTGCGGTGGCCGTGAGCGACTCCAGGCTTCTCCAGATCGACGTGGATACGTTCGAGACCATGTGTGTCGAGCAGCCCGAGATCGCGATTCGCGTGATCCAGCGCCTGGCCGCGCGTGCCGTGGACCTCGAGCAGCGGCTCCAGGCACTCGGGGCCGACGACATCCTGCGGCCGGTGGTGCGGGTGCTGCTGCGCCGCGCCCAGCCCGACGACGAGGGGGCCCGCCTGCCCACGACGCTGCGCCGGATCGCTCGGGAGGCCGGGCTGTCGATGCTCGAGGCCCACCGGGCGCTGGGGCAGCTGCTCGATCGCAAGCTCGTGAAGCTGGTCGACGACGTGCTGCGGATCCCGAGCCTGGAAGCCCTTTCCGGTTCGCTCGACGCGGCCGACTGAGGCACCCCGGGCGGCGCCGCCCGGCCGATCGGCGCCAACGTGGCCGGCCACCGGCGCCCGTGTGCACGAATACTCCCAATCCTTCGTGCCTTCTCGCGTTTACGCGTCCGAGAGGTTTCGGTAGGGTGACCCCGAGGCCCGGGGAGGGCCTGGGTGGGGGTCCCAACTGGCGCGCCGGCCGCGAATGTGGGCGACGATGCGAAGCGGTCCGGCAGCGTACGCGCTGCTGTGGACTGCGGTCCTCGCGTGGTTGCTCGTCGCCGTGCCTGCGCAGTCCCAGGACTTCGACCAGGGCCCGGACGCCGAGACGTCGGGCGCCGCCGACCCGTCCGCCGCTGCCGAGGGCGCCGAGGCCGAGGCCGAAGAGGAGGAGGACGAGCTCGACATCCGAGCCGACTCCGTCGAGTTCGACGCCGCGCAGCGGGTGTACGTGGCGCGCGGCAACGTGCGCATCTCCAAGGGCGAGACGGTGATCTCGGCCGACTGGGTGGCGTTCAGCAACACCACGCAGCAGGGCGTCGCCACCGGCAACGTGCTGATCAGCGAGGCGGGCGACACGCTCGTCGCCGATGCACTGCACTTCGAGCTCGACGACCTGCTGGGCGTGATCTATGGCGGCGAGCTGAGCGGTGACGACACCGACTTCCAGATGCAGGGCGACCGCATCAAGCGGCTCGACAAGCAGCGCTACCTGTTCCACGACGCCGCCTTCACCACCTGCAAGTGCCCTGACGGTGAGCGCGACCCCTGGCGCATCCGTGCCGAGACGGCCGACCTCAACCTCGACGGCTATGCCACCACCAAGAACACCAAGGTCGACATCCTGGGCGTCCCGCTGCTGTGGACGCCGTGGATGCAGTACCCGCTCAAGACCGATCGCAAGACGGGCCTGCTGTTCCCGACGTTCGCCACGTCCGAGCGGACGGGCTTCGACGTCAGCGTCCCGTTCTTCTGGGCGGTGCACGATCAGGTCAACGTGATCCTCGAGCCGCGTTACCTGACCAATCGCGGCTTCAAGCCCGAGGCCGAGATCGAGTACGTATTCGGCGCGTACTCCCTGGGCGAGCTCTACGGCAGCTTCATCGACGACGACGACATCGACCCGACCAACCCCTCGACGCCCTTCGACAGCCAGCGCTGGGGCGTCGAGTGGCTCCACATCCAGGAACTGCCCTGGGACTGGTGGTGGAAGGTCGACGCCCGCTTCGCCTCGGACAACAGCTACGCGTTCGACTTCCGCGACTTCTCGCGCTTCCGCAGCGACCGCTTCATGGAGGCCGTGAGCTTCCTGGAGAAGCGCTTCGGCCTGATGGGGCGCTTCGGTTTCACGGCCGCGGCCTACTACGCCGACGACGTCTCGGCGCCGGACGACCTCGATCGCGACGCGTTCCTGCTGCAGCGCCTGCCCGACCTCTGGCTCTCGGGCCGGCCCATGGCGCCGACGCCGCTCCCCTGGCTCCAGACCTCCTTCGACCTCCGCTACACGCACTTCTGGGCGAAGGAGACGGTCGAGGAGGCGATGCCCGAGGTACGCGAGACCATCCAGGGCGTGCCGGGCAACACCACCACCCTCGACCTCGGCGTGGGCGACGACGTCTTCTTCGACACCGGCATCGATGCCCTGCCCAATGGCCGCGAGCGCGATGCCAACGGCAACATCGTCCGCCTCGACGGCACGGTCGAGCTCCGTGACGGGACGATCGTCACGATCGAAGAGTTCCTGGCCCAGGCTCCGCCGCCGGAAGAGGGCGAAGATCCCGAGATCCCGATCCTCGAGCTCGACGGCAGCCAGGACGACTTCCCGGGTCCCGAGGGCGACGGGATCTTCTCCGAGGGCGAGCCGCTCGGCGATCGGGGTCACCGCGTCGTGGTGAACCCGCGGATCCAGACGCCCTTCCGGCTGTTCGACGCCGTGGAGGTGCTGCCCGAACTCGGCTGGCACGGCACCTTCTACAACACCGACAACCAGGGGTCGACCACCCGCAACCTGGTGACGGCCAACGTCGACATGCGTTCGCGCTTCCGGGGCCGGGTGAACCTTCCGGTCCAGGGGCCGGTCAATCACGTGCTCGAGCCGCGCTTCTCGTGGACCTTCGTGTCGGACGTGGGCCAGACGGGCAACCCGCTCTTCATCCCGCGGCCGCAGGTGATGCAGAAGCGTCTTCGGCAGTACGACGTGATGAACATCGTGCGCGACCCGTCGGATCGCATCGAAGGCGCGAACGCGATCACGGTGGGGCTGGGCAACCGCTTCTACCTGCCGGGAAGCCTGGACGAAGAGGGCCTGCTCGGGCCCGCGGAGCTGGTGGCGGACGTCGCCTTCTCCTTCCAGCACGACTTCGAGGACGATCAGTTCACGGCCTTCTACGCCGACGGGACGCTCTTCCCGTTCTACAACGTGCGGGCGCGCTTCAACTTCGGTTGGGACTTCAACGAGGGCGAGATCGCCGAGTCGAACCTCGAGGTCGGCTGGTACCACCCGGCGGGCCACGACCTGCGCGTGCTCTACCGCTTCGTCCAGGACGTTCCGCGCTTCTTCGAGAACTTCCGATTCGACACCGAGCGCTTCGAGGACTTCGAGGAGGGCTTCCTCCGCATCAACCAGATCGACGTGTTGACGCGCATCGCCCTCACCCAGCACATCGGCCTGACCTACCGCATCGCGTACTCGTTCGAGGACGCGCTGGTGCTCGCGAACCAGGTGGGCGTGGAGTACCTGTCGCGCTGCTACTGCTGGGCGCTCCGGGTCCAGGCCTCGCAGCGCCGGACCGAGGGCTTCACGTTCAACTTCCAGTACCGGATCATCGGCCTCGGCGAGGACACGGTACGCCCGTTCTCGGGTGTGCGGACCCGGACGCGGCGGACCGACAGCCTGGTGGGCGACTACTAGGCTCCTCCCGCTCGCGGGCGGTGACTTGCCGCCTTCGCCTCGCCGTGATAACAAGCGGATTCCAAAGGGGATTTCCGCGCGCCAACGCCCCCGTCCAGGCCCACCCGTGCTCCGCCCTTCCCGAGAAGAGTTCACGCGGCTCGCCACCCAGGGCAACCTGATTCCGGTGGTGCGGGAGATCCTCGCCGATCTCGATACGCCGCTATCGCTGTTCCGGCGTCTCGACGACGGTCAGACGTCGTTTCTCTACGAGTCGGTGGAAGGCGGCGAGAAGTGGGCGCGGTACTCGTTCATGGGAACCGGCGCGCGGGCGATCTTCCGGGCCCACGGCGCAGAGATCAGCTGGACCGTCGACGGCGAGACGCGGCACGAGCACGCCGAGGGAGACCCCCTCGAGAGCCTGCGCGCGCATCTGCGCGCCTACCGGCCGGTGGCCCTGCCGGACCTGCCGCGCTTCACCGGCGGCGCGGTGGGCATGGTGGGTTGGGACTGGGTGCGGTTCGTCGAGGAGGTGCCGGACACCAATCCCGACGAGCTGGGGCTGCCCGACCTGTTCTTCGTCTTCCCCGAGACGGTGGTCGTCTACGACAACATCCGCCACACCGCGCAGATCGTCCGCCACGTGCACCTGCCCGAGGGCTGCGATCCGGCCGAGCGCCACGCCGAGGCCGAGGCCGCTCTCGAGGAGACCGTGCGGCAGCTTCGGTCGCCGCTGCCCGAAGAGCCGCGTCGCCCGGCCGTGCGCGCGCCCATGGACGTGCGCCGGGGAATCGAGCCCGATGCGTACCAGGACATCGTGAAGCGCGCGATCGAGTACGTGGAGGCCGGCGACGTCTTCCAGGTCGTGCTCGGTCAGCGCTTCGAGGTGCCGCTGCAGGTCGACCCGTTCCTGCTCTACCGCCAGCTCCGGCACGTGAACCCGAGCCCCTACCTGTTCTTCGTGCGGCTCGAGGGGCCGGTGCTGATCGGCTCGTCTCCGGAGATCCTGGTGCGGCTCGAGGGCGAGCAGGTCGACCTGCGCCCGATCGCCGGGACCCGTCGCCGCGGCCGCGATGCCGAGGACGAGGCGCGCATGGAGGCGGAGCTGCTCGCCGACCCGAAGGAGCGCTCCGAGCACGTGATGCTGGTCGACCTCGGGCGCAACGACGTGGGGCGCGTGGCCGAGATCGGCAGCGTCGCGGTCACCGAGTACGCCCAGATCGAGAAGTACTCGCACGTCATGCACATCGTCTCGAACGTGCAGGGGCGGCTGCGGCCGGGGCTCGACTGGCTCGACCTGCTTCGCGCCTCGTTCCCGGCGGGTACGCTCTCGGGCGCGCCCAAGGTGCGGGCCATGGAGATCATCGACGAGCTCGAACCGGTTCGGCGGGGGCCGTTCGGGGGCTGCGTCGGCTACGTGGACTACTCGGGGAACATGGACTTCGCCATCACCATTCGCACCATGCTGGCCCACCGTGACCGGGTCCACGTCCAGGCCGGTGCGGGCATCGTGGCCGACTCGCAGCCCGAACTCGAGCACCTGGAGTGCTCGAACAAGGCCGAGGCCTTGATCGAGGCGATCGACCGGGCGCGCGAGGGTGTGGACTGATCGATGGCGGTTCCGATCCTGATGATCGACAACTATGACTCGTTCACGTTCAACCTGGTTCAGTACCTCGGTGAACTGGGTGCCGAGGTCGCGGTGGTGCGCAACGACGCCGAGGCCCTCGAGGCGATGCTGGCTCGTGAACCGGCCGGGCTCGTGATCTCGCCGGGCCCGGGTCGGCCGGAGAACGCAGGGGTCTCGGTCCCCGCCGTGGGCGCGTTCGCCGAGCGCGGCACGCCGGTGCTCGGCGTCTGCCTCGGGCACCAGGCCATCGGTGCGCACTTCGGCGGCCGCATCGTTCGCGCGCGCTCCATCATGCACGGCAAGACTTCGGACATCCGACACGAGGGCCAGGGCGTCTTCGAGGGCCTCGAGAATCCCGTCACCGCCACCCGCTACCACAGCCTGGTGATCGAGGGCGCGTCCTGCCCCGACGCGCTGCAGGTGACGGCACGGACCGACGATGGCGAGATCATGGCGGTGCAGCATCGCTCGCTGCCGATCGAGGGCGTGCAGTTCCACCCCGAGTCGATCCTCACCGAGTGCGGCAAGCGCCTGCTCGCGAACTTCGTGGCGCGCTGCGAGCGGGCAGCGGCATGAGCGTCACGGCTGCCTTGGAACCGACGGCATGAGCGTCACGGCTGCCTTGGAAGCGGCGCTCGGCGGACCGGCGGTGCCGCCGGACCTGCTCACGGGGGCCTTCGAGGAGGTGATGCGCGGCGAGGCGGCGCCCGTGGCGGTCGCCGGGCTGCTGGTGGCGCTGCGGGCCAAGGGCGAGACGGTGGACGAGATCGCGTGCATCGCGCGTACGCTGCGCGCCCACGCGGTCACCGCCGACCTTCCCGATCCGCGAACGATCGACACCTGCGGAACCGGGGGCGACCACAGTGGCACGTTCAATGTGTCGACCGTCGCCGCCTTCGTGGTCGCGGGGGCCGGTGTGCCCGTCGCCAAGCACGGCAACCGCGCCGCCACGAGCCGCTCGGGGAGCGCCGACGTGCTCGAAGCCCTCGGCGTCGACGTCGAGGTGCCGGTGTCTCGCGCCGCGGAGATCCTGGCCGAGATCGGCATCGCATTCTTCTTTGCGCGGGTGGCACACCCCGCATTCCGGCATCTCGCCCCGGTGCGCGCGGAGCTCGGCGTACGCACGGTGATGAACTGCATGGGCCCCCTGCTGAACCCGGTCTCCCCGCGTTTCCAGCTGGTCGGGGTCTACGCCGCCGAGCTGGTGGAGCCCCTGGCCCAGGTGCTCGGTGCGCTGGGCAGCGAGCGGGCGCTGGTGGTCCACGGCAGCGACGGCCTCGACGAGGTCACGCTCACCGGGCCGACCCATGCGGCGCTGTTGGACCAGGGGCGGGTCGAGGCTTTCCAGCTCGACCCGGAGCAGCTGGGCCTCGCGCCCTGCGAGGCCGACGACGTGCGTGGTGGCGACGCCGCCGAGAACGCGCAGATCGCGCGGGACATCCTGGCCGGCACGGCGGGTCCGCGTGCAGACCTGGTGCTCGCGAATGCCGGCGCGGCGTTGTACGCGGCGGGGGCCGCCTCGGACCCGGCCGCCGGGGTCGCGCTCGCGCGCGAGAGCATCTCGAGTGGCGCGGCGCGCGAGCGCCTCGCTCGGTTGGTCTCGGCATGACGATCCTCGATGAGATCCTCGCCCACAAGCGCGAAGAGGTCGCGGCGGCGCGGCGAAGCGTTCCGCCGGCAGAAGTCGCAGCGGCCGCCGACGCAGCGGGTCCGCCCCGGGGCTTCCGGGCCGCCCTGGCGGGGGGCGAGCCGCCCCGGGTGATCGCCGAGGTCAAGCGCCGCTCGCCGAGCAAGGGTCTCATCCGCGAGGACTTCGATGCGGTCGCGATCGCGCGGGCCTACGACGAGGCTGGCGCTGCGGCGCTCTCGGTACTGACCGACGCGCACTACTTCGGCGGCAGCCTCGAGATCCTGACGGCGGTTCGCGGTGCCACGAACCGGCCGCTGCTGCGCAAGGATTTCGTGGTGGACGCCTACCAGATCGACGAGGCGCGCGCGGCGGGGGCCGATGCCGTGCTGCTGATCGTGGCCGCGCTCGATCCGCAGGCGCTGCAGGATCTGCACGGGCACGCCAAGGGCCGCGGCCTCGACGTCCTGGTCGAGGTGCACGACGAGGCCGAACTCGCGGAGGCCCTGGGCGCAGGGGCCGACCTGATCGGCGTGAACAACCGCGACCTGCGCACCTTCGAGACCGATCTCGCGACCACGGAGCGGCTGGCACCGTCCGTGGGAGAAGGCACCGTGCTGGTGAGCGAGAGCGGTATCTTCGAGCCCGAGGACGTCGACCGCCTGGCCCGTGCAGGCGCGGGGGCGTTTCTCGTGGGAGAATCCCTGATGCGCCAACCCGACGTCGGGCAAGCGCTTCGAAGACTTCGGGGGAAGGCGTGAGCGTCCGCATCAAGATCTGTGGGGTGATCCACGCCGACGACGCGGCGGCGGCCGTGGACGTGGGCGCGGATCTCGTGGGGTTGAACTTCGTACCGGGCTCGCCGCGATGTCTGAGCCTCGCCGATGCCGAGGCGATCGCGTCCCGGATCGGCAACCAGGCCGAGCGTGTGGCGGTCTTCCGCAATGCGCGCTGGGACGAGATCGAGCGCGTGACCCGCCGGATCGACCTCGAACGCATCCAGTTCCACGGGGACGAGTCCGAGGACGACGTGGAACTCGTCGACCTGCCCGTGATCAAGGCGGTTCGTGGCGCGGATCGCGAGGCGGCCGAGGCGTATCCCGGCGCGCTGCTGCTCCTCGACCATCCCACCGAGGGCGGTGGTCAGGGCAAGAGCTGGAACTGGAGCGAGGCGGAAGACCTGATCGCCGAGGGCTACGACATCATGATCGCGGGCGGGCTCACGCCGGACAACGTGGGCGAGGTGCTCGAGAGCGTGGGGGACGTGCTGCCCTGGGGCGTGGACGTGGCCACCGGTGTCGAGGGCGACGCGCACCGCAAGGACCGCGCCCGGATGGAGGCCTTCGTCGCCGCAGTTCGGCAGGCCCAGGGCGCGACCGAGCGGATCGAAGAGCCCGGCTAGTCGCTCGCGGGCTCCTGCACGGCAGCAGACCGTAGGGTTTCGAGCAGCGCGTCGACCTGGCGCTCGGTCTCGGCCAGCGTCCCGCTGTTGTCGATCACGTGGTCGGCGAGTGCGCGCTTCTCGTCGATGGGCATCTGCGCGGCGATCCGATCCTGCGCCTCCTGTTCGGTGCGGCCATCGCGCGCGCGCTGGCGCGCCACCTGCTGGTCCGGCCGGGCGTAGACGAGGATGGTCTCCTCGACCAGGCCTGCCGAACCCCCGCGGCCGCGCCCTTCGAACAGCAGCGGGATGTCGAGCACGACGAGCGGAGCGCCGCCGTCGCGGGCTTCGGCCAGCCTTCGGCCCATCTCGGCGCCGACCTTCGGGTGGATGATCTGGTTGAGCTGTCGCCGGGCGTCCTCGTCGCGAAACACCACCGCGCCCAACCGATCGCGGTCGAGGCTGCCGTCTTCGCGAAGCATCTCGGCGCCGAAGGCTTCTGCGATCTCGGCGAGTGCGGGGGTGCCGGGTTCCTGGATCTCGTGGACGATGGCGTCGGCGTCCAGCACGACCACGCCGCGGTCGCGGAGCATCCGGGCCACGGTGCTCTTTCCCGTTCCGATGCCTCCGGAGAGTCCGATCACGCGCGTCACGGGCGGAGACTCGCACGAAGGCCCGCAGCGCTCAAGCGCGTCGAAGCTAGGTGGCTTCGGTCTCGGGCCCGTCTGCGGGCTCGGGGTCCCGCGTGCCGGTGCCCGCGTCCACGGTGCCGGTACCCGGCTCGGGCTCCGCAGAGAGCACGCAGTTCTTGCCCTCGGCCTTCGCGCGGTAGAGCGCCTGATCGGCCGCCGTGAAGAACGTCTTGCGGTTGCCCGCATACTGGGCGACGCCGATCGAGACCGTCATCTTGGTGAGCTGCATCGAGTCGTCCAGGATGAACGAGGCCTCCTGCACGGACATGCGGATCTTCTCGGCGAGGGCCACAGCGCCTTCGAGGTCGGTGTCGGCGGCGAGTACCACGAACTCCTCGCCGCCATAGCGCGCGGCCAGGTCGGACTCGCGGGTCGCGTCGTTCAGGATGCGCGCCAGCCCGATCAGCAGTTCGTCCCCGGACGCGTGGCCGAGTCGGTCGTTCAGGCGCTTGAAGTCGTCGATGTCGATCAGCAGGACCGAGAGCGGTTCGCGGTTGCGCGTCACCCGCTTGATCTCCCGGGTCAGGCTGTCCTGGAAGTAGCGGTGGTTGTGGAGCTTGGTCAGCCCGTCGGTGATCGAGAGCTGTTCGAGAACCTCGTTGGCGCGCTGGAGGTCCTCGTTCCGCTCGCGCAGGGCGACCGCGGCGGTATGGATCTCCGAGCGCTGGCGCCGGAGCTTGCGGGTCATGTCGTTGAAGGTGCGGGTGAGAAGCGCGACTTCGTCGTGGCCGGGGGGCTCGGGAACCTCGACGTCGAGTTCGCCCACCGAGATCCGTCGCGCCCCGTCCGAGAGATCTTCGATGGGACGAACGATGGCGGCGGTGAGCCGGTAGGCCAGGAAGCTGAAGAAGAGCACGATGCAGAGGTCCGCGAGAAAGACCCGCGTCAGCATCGAGAAGACCGGGGAGAAGGCGCTGCGAAAGGGACGCTCCACCACGAGGCGCAGATCCGCCACGTCGAGGGGGACGGCGGCGCCGACGAGGAACTGCCCTTCGGCTCCTCGGTACACGCCGACGGCCGCACTCGGCGGAACCACACGGTCCGGGCCGGGGTCGGACTCGCCGAGCAGCACCCAGCGTGCGCGGCCGGCGGGATCGACGATCCGCGCGCGCAGGCCGGGATCCGGGTCGGAGCGCGCCGCGAGCAGGCTGGTGGGAACCGCCAGGGCGCCTCGAAGGAGCGGGCCCGTCTCGCCTGGCAGCGAGACGGTCCAGGCGGCGAGGTCATCGCCTCCATCGGGCATGCGCAGTGCCGCCAGCGGGGAGTCGGTCTGCCAGGGCAGCAGGGCGAGGGCACGGGTCCGATGGGGTGCGCCGGCTGCCGCGAGAACGCGGCCGTCCCGTGCAACCAGGGCCAGAGCATCCAGGTCGGCGGCTCCCGGGTCTCCCTGGGCCCGAAGCGTCGTTTCGAGCAGGTCCGCCCCCGTTTCGGGCGAAGCGGTGAGGGCGGGGTCGGCCGCGAGGGCCTGCAGGGCCTTCTCGGTAGACGCCAGGGCAGGGCTCAGTTGCCCAGCCAGCGCGCTGGCCTCGGCCGGTAGCCGGTCGTCGAGGTCGTCGCGTAGGAACGAGTAGGTGGAGCGGACGGCGAGCCACGTGACCACGCCCGCCGTGAGGAACGTCGCGAGGAAGACGACCAGAATGACCCGGGTGGCCAGGCTCTGGAGCGGCGGTTTGCGAGAGGGTGCGGGGCGATCTTCGCTCATGACTCGGCCGACTTCGTATCGGCTGTACGCAGGCCCTGCTTGACGCCGCGGATCCTCAAAAAACATCCACAAAACAGGGACTTGCAGCTCCAGGGTCGCCCCGCGAGCCCGGCCGCCCCGGCATCCGGGCCGCGATCGGGTAACCCCTTGGAAGCGCTTTGGTTTCCGCTAGCCGCGGTTTGACCGCCCGGCGCCCCTCGGATATCTTGCCCCAGCATTTTCAAGGGGTTAGGCCGGATTGTCACCGGCGAGCCCCGACCCGAACGGTTCCCGGTGTCGCGTGCGATGGGCGTGCGTGGTTCTGGTCTGCGAGGCAGGCGCCTTGAGCGATCCGCGTTCGACGAAACCGCTGCAGGCCACGCCCGCATCCGGCGAGGAGGCCGAGCTCCTGCGCCTGCGCGTGGAGATCGATGCCGTCGATCGCGATCTGCTGGCCGCGCTCAACCGCCGCGCATCGCTGGTGCAGCAGGTGGGCGAACTGAAGCGCCGCGAGAGCAGTGCGATCTACAGCTCCGCGCGCGAACGCGACCTGGTGGCTGCGCTGGCCCGTGAGAACCCGGGACCGTTTCCGAACGCGGGCCTCGCACCGGTGTTTCGCGAGATCGTGTCGGCCACGCGCTCGCTCGAGGCGCGCCTTCGGGTCGCCTTCCTCGGGCCCGAGGGAACGTTCTCGCACCTGGCCGCGCGCGATCGCTTCGGCGCGCTGGCGGACTTCGTCCCGGTGCCGACGATCCCGGACGTGCTGGCCGCCGTCGAGCGCGGGGAGGCCGACCACGGGATCGTACCCGTGGAGAACACGACCGAGGGCGTGGTGACGACCTCGCTCGATGCGTTGCTCGAGACGTCTCTCCCGATCTGCGGCGAGACGGTGCAGCGGATCTCGCACGAGTTGATGTCGCAGAGCGGCGATCTCGGCCGTGTGCGCCGCGTGGCCTCCCATCCCCAACCGCTCGCCCAGTGCCGGACCTGGCTCGATCGCCACCTTCCGGGCGTGGATCGCGTGGAGACGTCGAGCACCGTGGTGGCGGCCGAAATGGCGCGCGAGCACGACGACGTGGCCGCCATCGGGAGTTCGCTGCTGCCCGACCTGCTGGGCCTCCAGACGCTGGCCCCCGCCATCGAGGACCGCCGGGACAACACCACGCGCTTCCTGGTGATGGGTGGGGACCCGCCGCGGCCCAGCGAAAACGATCTCACCTGCGTGGCTTTCACGGTGCGCAAGACCGAAGCCGGTGCGCTCTACCGACTGCTCGAGCCCTTTGCTGCCCATGGCGTGAACCTGACCAGCATCCAGGCGCGACCGCTCAAGGGTCGCCCGTGGGAGTACGTCTTCTTCATCGACCTCGAGGGACACGAGAGCGAGCAGCGCGTTCAGGACGCACTCGCGGCGGCGGCGGCCTGCGCGCACTCCCACCGCGTGCTCGGTTCGTTCCCGCGTGCGCCGATCCAGAACCGGGGGGAGGGCGCATGAGCCTTCCCGTCAAGCCGCACGTGGCGTCGCTCGAGCCGTACCAGCCGGGCAAGCCCATCGAGGAGCTGCAGCGCGAGTTCGGCTTCGAGGACGTCGTCAAGCTGGCCTCGAACGAGAACCCCCTGGGCCCGTCGCCCAAGGCGCAGGAGGCGATCCTGGCCGCAGCCTCGCGCGTGCACCGCTACCCCGACGGCGCGAGCTACGCACTGCGGGAGGAACTCTCGTCCAGGCTCGACGTCGATGCGGGGCAGCTGGTCTTCGGCTGTGGCTGCGACGAGGTCTTCGAGCTGGCGGCCAAGGCCTACGTCGGCCCGGGCGACGAGGTCGTCTTCGCGTGGCCGTCGTTCGCCATGTATCCGATCGTGACGAAGGGGATGGGCGGTACCCCCGTGGCGGTGCCTCTCACGTCCGACTTCGTCCACGACCTCGACGCCATGCGTGCCGCGATCACCGAGCGCACCCGCGCGGTCGTCGTCTGCAACCCGAACAATCCCACCGGCACGAGCGTCGGCGCCGAGGCGTTCGATGCCTTCGTCGCATCGCTCCCGGACGACGTGGTGCTGCTCGTCGACGAAGCCTACGTCGAGTACGCGCGGCGAGCGGACTTCCCGGACGCGTTGACCTGGGTGCGTCGCCGGCCCGGTACGGCGGTGCTGCGCACGTTCTCGAAGATCTACGGGCTGGCCGGGCTGCGCGTGGGTTACGCCGTGGCCGATCCGGAGCTCGCGGGCCACCTCGAGCGTGCCCGCCACCCCTTCAACGTGAACCTGCTGGCCGAAGAGGCGGCGCTGGCCGCGCTCTCGGACGACGCCCACGTGGCAGAGTCGCGGCGCGTGAACGAAGAGGGTGCAGAGCTGCTCACCCGGGAACTCGGCGCGCTGGGCATCCCGGTCTGGCCCACCGATGCGAACTACCTGCTGGCCCAGCCGGGCCCCGGGACCTACGAGGCCCTCCTGGCGAAGGGGGTGATCGTGCGTCCGCTCGCCGGCTTCGGCATGCCCGAGTACGTGCGCATCACCATCGGGCTGCCGGCCGAGAACGAGCGGCTCGTGAAGGCGCTCGCCGAGTGCCAGAGGGAACGGTCGTGACCCAGCCCTTCGACACCGTGGCGGTGCTCGGGCTCGGGCTGCTGGGTGGGAGCGTCGCCCACGCCACCCGCATCCGCGGGCTCGCCCGGCGCGTGGTCGGCATCGGGCGGCGGCGCGAGACCGCCGATCTGGCCCTGGCGCGCGGCATCGTCGACGAGGTTCGGCTCGATCCCGCAGAGGGCGCACGCGGCGCCGACCTGTTGGTGCTGGCGACGCCGGTCGCGTCCATGGCGCGGGTTCTCGAGCAGGCGGCACCTTCGCTCCGCGCGGGCGCGCTCGTGACCGATGTGGGCAGTGTGAAGCAACCGCTGGTCGAATCGCTCCCCGCGCTACTGCCCGAGGGCGTCACCTACGTGGGCGCGCACCCCATGGCTGGAAGCCATGAGAGCGGCCTCGAGCACGCGCGCGCGGACCTGCTCGAGGCAGCGACCTGCGTGATCACACCCACCGAAGGCGCCGAGCAGGCGCGTGCCTGCGATCGCATCGCGAGCTTCTTCGAGGCCCTGGGGGCGCGTGTGGTGCGGCGGCATCCGAGCGTGCACGACGCCGAGGTGGCCTGGGTGAGCCATGTGCCCCACGCCGCGGCATTCGCCTTCTCCCACGCACTCGAGGGCGCGCCGGCCGCGGCCGGAGAGTTGCGCGGCGGTGGGTTTCGCGACTTCACGCGAATCGCGCGCAGCGATCCCGATCTGTGGGCCGACATCCTCGTGCAGAACCAGAAGGCCCTTGCCGGGCCCCTGCGCGACACGGCCGAGGCCCTGGCCACGCTTGCACGACTGGTCGAAGCCGGCGACGGCGAGGCCGTCCACCGATTTCTCGCGGCGGCGCGCGATACCCTCGCGCGTCACGCGGGACCGCCCGATCCGGGGGCGACCCACCCGGAAATCAAGGCTGCCCCAGAGGCGGCCACCAAGGAGTGAAGACAACTTCATGACCGAAGAAGCAAGTACCGCAGCAGGAGAGAGCTTCGCAGCACTCTTCGAGGAGTCTGCGGGCAATTTGAAGGAGGGCGAGGTCGTCAAGGGCCGCGTGCTCTCCGTAGACGACGACCACGTCCAGATCGACATCGGGTTCAAGTCCGAGGGCCTGATCGATGCGTGGGAGTTCATGGACGAGGCGGGCACCGTGCTCGTCAAGGCCGGCGATGAGGTGGACGTCCTCATCGAGGAGTCCGAGGACGAGGACGGGAGGATCATCCTCTCGAAGGAGAAGGCGGACCGCCTCAAGGTCTGGGACGAGATCAGCATGGCGTACGAGGCCGACCAGGCCGTCGAGGGCCGGATCCTGTCCCGGGTGAAGGGCGGTCTGGCGGTCGACATCGGCGTCAAGGCCTTCTTGCCCGGTTCGCAGGTCGACCTGCGTCCGGTCAGGAATCTCGACTCGATGCTCGGCGAACGGCTGCAGTTCAAGATCATCAAGTTCAACAAGCGACGCGGGAACATCGTGCTCTCGCGCCGGGCGCTCCTCGAGAAGGAGCGCGAGAAGATGCGCGCCACGACGCTCGAGACCCTGCAGGAGGGTCAGATCATCGACGGCGTCATCAAGAACCTGACGGACTACGGTGCGTTCATCGATCTGGGCGGCATCGATGGCCTGCTCCACGTGACCGACATGTCGTGGGGTCGCGTCAATCACCCGAGCGAGCTGTTCCGGGTGGGAGACGAGATCAAGGTCAAGGTTCTCAAGTTCGACGTGGAGAGCGAGCGGGTCTCGTTGGGTCTCAAGCAGATCCAGCCCGACCCGTGGGTGGACGCAGCCATGCGTTACCCGATCGGCGTGCGCCTCAAGGGAAAGGTCGTCTCGCTCACGGACTACGGCGCTTTCATCGAGCTCGAGCCCGGTATCGAAGGTCTCGTGCACGTCTCCGAGATGTCGTGGACCAAGCGGGTGAAGCACCCGTCGAAGGTCGTGGCGCTCGGCGACGAGGTGGAGTCGGTCGTCCTCGACGTCGACGAGCACAGCCGCAAGATCTCGCTCGGCATGAAGCAGATCGAGCCGAACCCGTGGGCCCTGATCGAGGAGAAGTACCCGGTCGGAACCCACGTGAGCGGCGAGGTCCGCAACATCACCAACTTCGGCGTCTTCATCGGTCTCGATGAAGGCATCGACGGGCTGGTGCACGTCTCGGACATCTCGTGGACGGAGCAGATCAAGCACCCCAGCGAGAAGTTCGAGAAGGGCGACATGGTCCAGGCCGTGGTGCTGAAGATCGACCGGGAGAACGAGAAGTTCTCGCTGGGGATCAAGCAGCTCGAGGCCAACCCCTGGGACGACATCCAGAAGAAGTACCCGCTCGGCACCGAGCTCACCGGCGAGGTCACGAACGTGACCGACTTCGGTGCGTTCGTGAAGCTCGAAGAGGGTATCGAGGGGCTGATCTACAGCTCCGAGCTGGCCGAGGAGCGCGTCGAGCGCCCCGCGGACGTGGTGCAGCCGGGACAGACCGTCACGGCGCTCATCACGAAGGTCGATCCCATGGATCAGAAGATCTCGCTCTCGATCAAGGCCCTGGCCGACCGCGAGCAGCGCGACGCGCTCAAGAAGCTCGCCGCGCAGCAGTCGGCCACCCAGACCACCACCTTCGGCGACCTGCTGAAGGAGAAGCTGGCGGCAAAGGCCGAACAGGACGGCGAGTAGGTTCTCGCGCGGCCGGTCCGGCCTCGGCCTGCGGGGCCGGGCCGGTCGGGCGAGCCTTCATCGGGGGGAAGCATGACGAAGAGCGGGCTCATCGAGACGGTGGCGGACCTGACGCCGCACATCTCGAAGAAGGACACGGAGATCGTGGTGAACACGATCTTCGACTCGATGACCGAGGCGCTCAAGCGGGGAGAGCGCATCGAGATCCGGGGCTTCGGAAGCTTCCAGGTCAAGGTGCGCGAGGCTCGAGAGGGCCGGAACCCGAAGACGGGCGAGGAAGTGCACATCCCCGCCAAGCGCACGCCGTTCTTCAAGGTCGGCAAGGAGCTGAAGGAAAAGGTCGACTCGACCGTGCCCGGCGCGAACGCCGACCCCTCCAACGAGGACTGATTCCTCTCCCGAGGGCGAGACCCCGTCCGGGGTGACCGCCCGAGGCACATCGTGAAGATCCTCCGACGCCTGCTGTTGCTCGCGCTCTTCGTCGGCCTGTTCTGGGTGGTGTGGGAGTTCCGCTTCCGCAACCAGGACACGATGACCGTCGATCTGATCGTGTGGGAGACGCCCATCCTCGCGACCTGGGCGCTGCTGCTCATCACCTTCTCGATCGGGGCGGCGCTCGCGGCCTCGATCCTGTCCCTTCGCCTGATGCGCTCGAGCATGATCGCCCGCCGCTACCGCAAGGCTGCGGTCGGTCTCGAGTCCGAGATCCACCAACTGCGCAACCTCCCGCTCTCCGGAGAGGAATCTGCGCAGGGCCCCTCCCAAGGAGGCGCCTGAACCGGATGGCTTGGTGGCGGCGCGCACGCACGATCGCGGCCGGCGCGGCGAGCGGAGTGGACGAGGCCGTGCGGGATGCCCTGCGGCAGGTGCTCGAGGACGACCTCGAGGCCGCCGAGGAGGCGCTCTCGCGGGTGGTCCGCACCGACTCGGACCAGGTCGAGGTCTACCTGCTGCTCGCGCGTCTGTATCGCCGAAGGGGCGAGACGGGCAGGGCGATCCGCATCCACCAGAACCTGCTGCTTCGCAAGGATCTGGCCGACGACCTGCGCCATCGGGCGCTGCTCGGCCTCGCCGGCGACTTTCGGCAGGGCGGCTTCCTGCAGCGCGCGATCGCCGCCTACGAGGAGGTGCTCGACCGCGAACCGCGAAACGTGGAGGCGCTGCGTGCGCTGGTGCGGCTCCACGCCGATGCTCGCACGTTTCCGCGTGCGCTCGAGCTGCGGCGACGGCTGTCCAAGGCGCTGGGCGAGGACGGGCGGACCGACGAAGCGCGGCTGCTGGTGGAGAGCGCCGCCGCGGCCCACGCCGAGGGGCGAAACGACGACGCGCGTCGCGCGCTGCGACGCGCGCTGCGACGCGACCCCGCCTTCGCCCAGGCCTGGATCGCCCTGGGTAGCCTCGAGGCCGAACGCGGCCGGACCAAGCGCGCCCTGGCCGCCTGGAGCCGCGTGCCGAAGCTCGATCGTCGGGCGGCGGCAACGGTCTACGCGCGGCTCGAGTCGGCGTATGCGGCACTCGGCCGGCCGCGCGACTTCGATGCGGCCATGCGCAAGCTCCTGACGGAGCAGCCCGACGACGATGCCGTGCGAGTCGCGCTGGCCCGGGCGCTCGCGGCGCGGGGAGAGATCGAAGAAGCCCTCGGCGAGCTGGACACGGTTCTCGACCTGCGGCCCGACGCGCTTCCGGCCCAGCTGGTGCGGGGGCGGATCCTGCTGGGCGAGGGGCGCGAGAGCGAGGCGGCGAAGGTTCTCGGCGAACTGATCGACCTGCTGGAGCGGCGAGGCGCGCGGGAGCGCGCGGAGCCGATCGCATGAGCCCGGCCGCGAAGGGCAGCCGCGACACGCCGATGATGCGGCAGTACCGCGCCATCAAGGCGGACCATCCCGACGCCTTCTTGTTCTACCGCATGGGCGACTTCTACGAGCTGTTCTTCGACGACGCCGAACGCGCGGCGCCACTGCTGGAGATCACGCTCACCACGCGGGACCGGGGCAAGCCGGATGCCATCCCCATGTGCGGGGTGCCCGTGCACAGCGCCGATGGCTACGTGAAACGGCTGGCCGAGCTCGGCCACCGCGTGGCGATCTGCGAGCAGGTGGAGGACGCGAAGGCCGCGGGCGGCAAGCGCCTGGTGCGTCGCGAGGTGGTCGAGGTGGTGACGCCCGGGTTGGTGGGCGATCCGTCGGGTCTCGAGGGTGCGCGCGAGGTGGCGGTGGCCGCGGTCGCCGCGAGCCCGGACGGGCTGGGCGCGGCATCGCTCGACGCGTCGACCGGGAGCTTCCGGGCGACGGCTCACCCGCGCGAAGCCGACGGTGGGTGGCCGGCCGCGGTGCTGGATGAGCTCGAGCGGATCGCGCCGCGAGAGATCCTGGTCTCCGAAGGTGCCGACGCCGGACTGCGCGCCGAACTCGAGCGGCGGCTGCCGTCGGTCGCGCTCACCGAGGTGCCCCCGGCGAGCTTCGAGCCCGGCGAACTGGCGGCTGACGCCGTCGCCCAGGCGCTCCACGGGTTCGACCCGCAGGGCGCCGGCGCCGACCTGCGCGCCGCCGCGGCGGTGCTGGTCTACGTGGCGGCGCGCCAGCCCAGTGCGCTCGCCCATGCACCGCGGCTTCTCCGCTACGGGCTCGCCGATGCGATGATCCTCGACGGGGCGACGCGCACGCACCTCGAGCTGTTCGAGAACGGTGAGGATCGCTCGCGCCGGGGCACGTTGATCGAGCGGATCGACGCGACGCGAACCGCCCTGGGCGCGCGGCAGCTCAGCCGCTGGTTGGCCTATCCGATGCTCGACGTCGGATCCATCGCGGCGCGCCAGGCGGCGGTGACGGCACTCGCCGATCGCGACCGGCTTCGCGCGCGTTTGCGGACCGCGCTCGCCGAGGTGCGCGATCTCGAACGGGTGTTCGCCCGGGTCGGTCGTCCAGGGGCCGAGCCGCGCGACCTCGCCGCGCTGCGGGCCTCACTCGAGGCGTTGCCCGCGCTCGGGGAGGCGTTCGCCGACGAGGAGGGCCTGCTCGCCGATGCGCAGGGCCCGGCGCTGCCGGTGCCGGAGCCGGTTCCCGCAGTCGCCTCGCTGCTTCGCGATGCGATCGTCCACGAGCCGCGTGCGATCCCGCGCGGCTCTCGTGGTGCCGGCGAGACCGGCTACGTCCGGCCGGAGTTCCGGCCCGAGCTCGACGGTCTCCGCGAGGCGGCCGAGAAGGGCCGCAGCTGGATCGCAGGGCTCGAGGCCCGCGAGCGCGAGCGCCTCGAGCTGCCGACGCTGAAGGTGAAGTTCCACCCCGTCCACGGCTACTCGCTCGAGGTCAGCAAGGCGCAGCTCGCCCGGGTCCCCGAGGACTGGGAGCGCAAGCAGACCCTCGCGAACGCGGAGCGGTTCACCACGGCGGAGCTGCGCGAGATCGAGTCGAGCGTGCTCGGGGCCAACGAGCGGGCCGCGGCGCTCGAGCGGGAGATCTTCGAGGACGTGCGCCAGAGCGTTCTTTCCGAGGCCGCGGCCATTCGGCGTGCGGCTTCCGCGTGCGGCGAACTCGACGCCCTGCAATCCCTGGCCGAGGTGGCGCGTCGGGAGGGCTGGGTGCGACCCGAGGTCGGCGAAGGCACGCACCTCGACATCCGAGCCGGTCGTCATCCGGTCGTCGAGTCGGGGCTGCGCGCGCGCGGCGAGGGCGACTTCGTCCCGAACGACACGCGTCTCGATCCCGAGGGCACGCGCTTGTTGCTGCTCACCGGGCCCAACATGTCGGGCAAGAGCACCTACCTTCGGCAGGTCGCGCTACTCGTCCTGCTCGCTCAGATCGGCAGCTACGTGCCCGCCGAATCCGCCCGTATCGGCATCGTCGATCGCGTGTTCACGCGTGTGGGCGCATCGGACCGACTCGCCCGAGGCGAGTCCACCTTCATGGTGGAGATGCGCGAGACCGCAGAGATCCTCTCCCAGGCGACCCCACGGAGCCTCGTGATCCTGGACGAGATCGGGCGAGGAACCAGCACCTTCGACGGTCTCTCGATCGCGTGGTCGGTGGCCGAGTACCTGCACGACACGCCGGGTCTCGGCGCGCGTACGCTGTTCGCGACCCACTACCACGAGCTCGCGGACCTCGGAACCAGCCGCACCGGCGTCGCCAACGCCCATTTCCAGGCCCGCGAATTCGAGGACGAGGTGGTGTTTCTCCGGCAGCTCGTGGAGGGTCCGGCCAATCGCTCCTACGGCATCCAGGTGGCGCGGCTCGCGGGGCTCCCCGACCCGGTGATCGCGCGGGCCCACGAGGTGCTGCGACGTCTCGAGCGCGACGAGCTTTCCGATGCGGGGCGGCCACGCCTGGCCTCCCTGGGTGCCGACGCGGGCGGGCAGCTCGCGCTCTTCCAGGCGGGGTCCGGTCCCAGCGAGGCCGAGGCGCGCGCGCTGGAGGCGCTTCGCGACCTCGACCCCGACCGCATGACGCCGCTCGAGGCCCTCGCGCTGCTCGGCGAGCTGCGCACCCGTCTCCAGGAAGACGACGCATGAGCGCGTTTGGGGGAGGGCGCCTGGCGCGTCGGCGCGCGCACAGCCTGGCGGTGGTCGCGCTCTCGCTGCTGCTGCTGGCGGCCAACCGGCCCCCGGGGCTCGGCGACGTCGCAGACGTGCGCACCTGGTCCTACGACGCCTATACGCGCGTGGTCGTCCAGCTCACGCGCAGCAGCCGCGGCGAGCTGAAGCGGCTCGCGGCCGACGCGCGCGCCGGTCGTCCCGAGCGGCTCTACGTCGACCTGCCTGGCATCTGGGTGGGCAAGCGTTGGCCCCGTCCGATCGAGGTCGGGGACGGTCTGCTCGCCGACGTACGGCTCGGTCAGAACACCAGCCGCACGACCCGCCTGGTCGTCGACCTCGAGAACTACGGCCACCACCGCCTCTTCTTCCTCGACGGTCCACCGCGTGTGGTGCTCGACGTCTACGGGGCGTCCCGGATGAGGCGCGTCGCGCGCCCGAGCCCCACGCCGCCCCCGGTCTCCGCGCGTCCGCCGCGCGCGGCCCCCACGCCCGCAAGGCCATCCGACCCGCGCCTGCCCATCGAACTCCGCGGCATCCAGACCGTGGTGATCGACCCAGGCCACGGCGGCAAGGACCCTGGCGCCGTCGGCGTGGGCGGCCTTCGGGAGAAGGACCTCACCCTGATGCTGGCGCGCGAACTCGCCCAGAAGCTTCGCGAGCGTGGCTTCGACGTGGTGCTCACGCGCACGAAGGACGAGACCCTGTCGCTGGAGGCCCGGACCGCCCGCGCCGAAGGGGCACGGGGCGACGTGTTCATCTCCATCCACGCCAACGCCGCTCCGCGTCGCGCCGCGCGAGGGGTGGAGACGTACTACCTCGATGCCAACCACGAGCGTCACGCCATGCGGGTGGCCGCCCGGGAGAACGGGGTATCTGCGGGTCACCTGGACGACCTGCAGCGCAGCCTGGCCGAACTTCGCGTCAGCGAGGTCGGCCAGCACTCCGCATCCCTGGCGCGCACGGTGCACGGCGAGATGGTCCGGGGGATCCGCGCTTCCCACGGCACGGTGCGGGACCTGGGCGTGAAGCGCGGACCCTTCCACGTGCTGTTCCTGTCGGGCATGCCGGCGATCCTGATGGAGGTGGGCTTCGTCACGAACCAGGCCGACGCCCGCCGCCTGCGCAGCCGCTTCTACCGATCGGTGCTGGCCGAGCACATCGCGCGGGGGCTCTCGCGCTATCGAAGCGAGCGCGCCATGGCGATCGCAGGCACCCGTGACCCACGCCTCAGCCGGAGCCAGCCATGAGTACGTCTCCTGCGCCGGAGATCGATCGCTTCGTCCCGCCCTATACCCCGGGTACACCCGTGGACGCCCAGGCCCTTGCCGCCGGCGCGCGCGGCTACCTGTCCGAACTGCGCGCGCACCTGGCGGCCCGCCACCACGCCGGGGCGTCGGGTCAGAGCGTGAACGAGGCGCACAGCGATGGTCTGGACCGCCTCATCCGGCGTCTGCACGACGTGGCCGGCGGCCAGTTCTATGCCGAGCACGGCGAGGGCGGCGGCATGGCCGCGATCGTGGCCGCGGGCGGCTATGCCCGGCGGGAGTTGTCGATCGGCTCGGATCTCGACCTGTTGGTGCTCCAGGGAGACGAGGCCCCCGAGCGCGCGGGCTTTCTGGCCGAGCGACTCCAGTACACCCTATGGGACGCGGGCGTCGAGGTGGGCTTCGCGGTCCGGACCGTAGACGAGAGCCTCTCGCTGGCCCGGGAGGATCTGAGCGCCTGCACCACCATTCTGGGTGGGCGCTTCCTCGGCGGCGATGCGCGCCTGTTCCACGCGTTCACGACGGCCAAACGGCGGCACCTCTTCGATGACCCGGCGGCCTTCGCCGCGTCGCTGCACGCGGCCATGCACGCCCGGCACGAGAAGTTCGGCGAGTCGCTGTACCTGCTGCAGCCCAACGTGAAGGAGAGCGCCGGAGGGCTCCGCGACTACCACACCGCCTGGTGGGTGGCCCGCACCGTCGAGCCGCTGGTCCAGAGCTTCGACGACTTCCTGCACGCGGGGCTGCTGTCCGAGCTGGAGATGGCGACCTATACGGCAGCGGTCGAGTTCCTGTGGCGGGTGCGCAACGGGCTGCACCTGCTGGCCGGCCGAAAGTCGGATCAGATGAGCTTCGAGTTGCAGGAGAAGCTCGCAGCCGACCTGGGCTACGGCAGCGGGACCGAGGCCGGCGAGTCCGGCGAACTGCCGGTCGAGGGTTTCATGGGTGCGTACTACCGACACGCCCGGGCCATCCAGAACTACTCGGAGATCGTGATCGAGCAGTGCGTCGCGCGGGCGCGCCCCCCCGCGCCGGAGCCGGCGGCCATCGAGGTCGAGGACGGCTTTCGCCGGGTCGGGGACCGGCTCGAGATCCCGCACGCGGCGCACTTGCGCGAGCGGCCCCTGCGCCTGCTCACGGCCTTCGCCGTGTCGCAGGACGAGGACGTTCCGCTGTCTCGCACCGCCCGGCGTCTGGTGCGAGAGAATCTCGGCCTGGTGGACGAGGCGTTCCAGGCCGACCCCGAGGCGGCGTCGGTCCTGTTGCGGATCCTGGGCGCGCGCAACCGGGTCATGCGCACGCTGATGGCCATGAATGACGTGGGCGTCCTCGGCCGCTATCTGCCCGAGTGGGAGCACATCGTCTGCCGCTGGCAGCACGTGATCTATCACACCTATACGGTGGACGTGCACTCGATCTTCCTGGTCGAGGCGCTGCGCAGGCTCTGGCGAGGCAAGTACGAAGACGCGCTTCCCGAACTCACGCAGCTGGTCCGAACGGTTCCCGATCTTCCGGCGCTGTTCCTGGGCTGTCTGCTGCACGACATCGGCAAGGGCTTCGGTGGCGACCACTCGAACAAGGGCGCGACGATCGCCGTGGGGCTGCTCGAGCGCCTGGGGCTGTCGGCCGACCGGGTCGAACGGGTGGTGTTCATCGTGAAGTACCACCTGCTGATGTCGCACGTCTCCCAGCGGCGCGACCTCGGTGACCCAAAGGTGATCGTCGACTTCGCACGGGTGGTGGGCGACCGCGAGAACCTGCACAACCTCTACCTGGCGACGTATGCCGACATGAAGGCCTCGTCCCAGTCGGCGTTCAGCGAGTGGCGAGCGGAGCTGCTGGCGGAGCTCTTCGAGCGTACCTCCGAGTTCCTCGAGTCGGGTAGCGATGAGCCCGACCGCGCGCTGGAACTGATCGAGGCGCGCGTGGAGCTTCGGCGTGCGCAGGCGCAGCGCGAACTCGAAGAGGCGGGCGTGGACCACTCCCGCATCGTGTCGTTCTTCGACATGATGCCCCGGCGTTACTTCATCTCGCATACCCCGCGGCAGATCGCCCGGCACGCCCAGGTGGTCTTTTCGCTCGATCCCGATCAGGCCTACGCGCTCGCCGTGCGCGAGATGCGCGGGGACTTCAGCGAGCTGATCCTGTGCACCCAGGACGTCCACGGCCTGTACGGCGACGTCGCGGGTTCGCTCACGGCGTCCGGCATCAACATCCTCGGTTCCCACGTCTATACGACCCGCACCGATCTGGCGCTCGAGATCTACCGGGTGACCACGCCTTCCGGAGGACAGGAGGAGAAGGCCGCCACCTGGGCGGGGTTCGAGCGTCTGGTGGCCGCCGTGATCGGAGGCGAGCAGGAAGTCCACGAGGCCATCGTGCGGGCGGGGGCGCGGGTCGGCCGGCCGCGCCCGCCGCGCACCACGCCGGGTTCGGTGGAGGTGCGCAACGACGTGTCCGACTTCTACACGGTGGTCGATCTGAGCGCGGACGACCGGCTCGGCCTGCTCTACGACATCGCACGCACGATCGCCGACCACGGTCTCGAGATCTACTTGTCGAAGGCGACCACCGTGCTCGACCAGGTCGCGGACACGTTCTACCTGAAGGCGGCCGACCGCCAGAAGCTCACCGATCCCGCGGCGGTCGAGGCCCTGCGCATGGCGCTTCAGGCGGTGGTCGACGAGCGGGCCGGTGGCGATGCGGCCTAGGGCGACGCCCCTGCCGGGAGGCCGGCGTGGCCGCTGATCGGCTGGGCGTGGCCCGCGAGGGGTTCCTCTCGCACTGCGCCGTGGAGCGCGGGCTCGCGCCCCGGACCCTGGAAGCCTACGGCCGGGACCTCGAGCGCTTCGTGCGATTCGCGAAAGAGCAGGGCGTAGCCGGCCCGGGCGAGCTGCTGCCGGCGCACGTCCGGGGGTTTGCCCAGTCGCTCGAGGCCGAGGGGCTGGCCGAACGCAGTCGCTCCCGGGTGCTGGTGGCCACGCGCCGCTTCGTCCGGCATCTGGTGGCCACCGGACAGCTCGCCACCGATGCGAGCGAGGGGCTGCGCTCGCCACGCCTGGCCCGGACGCTTCCGAAGCTGCTGCGGCCCGAGGAGACCGAAGCCCTGCTGGCCGCCACGGCAGGCGATGGACCCCTGAACCTGCGCGATCGGGCGATGCTCGAGGTGCTCTACGGCGCGGGACTCCGCGTGAGCGAACTGGTCGGGTTGCCGCTGTCGGCGCTGGATGCGCGAACCGGGCTGGTGCGCGTGCGGGGCAAGGGGGGCAAGGAGCGCCTGGTGCCGCTCGGCGAACCGGCGCTGGCCGCGGTGGCCGACTGGCTCGAGGAGGGCCGGCCCAAGCTCCTGGTGCCCGGGCGTCGCAGCGACGCGCTGTTCCTGAGCCGCCGCGGGAGCGCGATGACCCGCCAGAACTTCTTCACGCGCCTGCGCAAGCTGGCGCTGATCGCCGGCATCGATCGGGCGCGCGTCTCCCCCCACGTATTGCGCCACGCCTTCGCAACCGACCTGCTCGAAGGCGGCGCGGACCTGCGCGCCGTGCAGATGATGCTCGGCCATCGCGACCTCGCGACCACGCAGATCTACACCCACGTTTCCCGGGCGCGGCTGCGCTCTCTGGTCGATGCCCACCATCCGCGCGGAAGCGGGGGGCCAGGGGCTCCCGCACGCCCGCGCCGCGAACGGCGCGGGCCCGAGGGCCGGTGAGGCGACCGACCCCGACTGCGGTTCGCCGCGCCATGCCGCCCGATGCACGGCCCATCGTGGAGCGTGTGCTCGAAACCGCAGAACGAGAGGGGTTGGCGGTGCACCTGGTCGGCGGGCCGGTGCGCGACTTCCTGCTTGGCCGCTCGGTCCGCGACGTGGACCTGGTGGTCGAGCCCAGCGGGGGGCGCGATGCGCAGTGGCTCGCGGAGCAGGCTGCCCCGAAGGAGGCGCGAATCGTACGCCACGCGCGCTTCCGCACCGCCAAGATCCGCGTGGGTCAAGCGGGTCTCGACCTCGCGACGGTGCGCTCCGAAGGCTACGCGCGGCCGGGCAGCCTGCCTCGCGTACTACCCGGAACGCTGGAGGAAGACCTCGAGCGTCGCGACTTCACGGCGAACGCGCTGGCCATTCCGCTGACCGTGGAGGCGCGCAAGGGGCGAGGAGCCATCATCGATCCCGGCCGCGGCGTCGAAGACCTGCGCGCGTGCACCCTCCGCGTCTTCCACACGCGGAGCTTTCACGACGATCCGACGCGCGCGCTGCGGGCGGCGCGGCTGGCACCGCGCCTGGGGTTCCGTCTGGCCCGTCCCTCTCGCTCGGCCCTGCGCTCGGCCCTGCGCGACGGCGCGTTCGGCGCCGTGACCGGCGAGCGCTACCGCGCCGAGATCGAGCGCGTCTTCGAGGACGCGCTGCTGGGGCTCGACCCGGCGCGTGCACTTCGGCACCTGGCGGAGTGGCACGTGCTCCCGGCCCTGGAGCCGGGGCTCTCGATGCCGAGCGAGGCGGTCGCCCCGGTGCGTCGGCTCGGCCGACAGCTGGCCGAGCCCCCCTGGCCCGCGGGCGGCCAGGCGTGGATGGCGGGGCTGATGCTGTGGCTGGCGCCGCTCGAAGCCGGACTGCGCCGTCGGGTGCTGAGTCGCCTGGCCTTGCGCGGCGAGGCGGCCACACGGATCGCGGGCTTTCGTCGTTCGGCCGACGGCTGGACGCGCGCACTCGGGCGAGCGCGCGGTCGCGGCGCCGCCGACGTGGTGCTGCGAGCGCTCGGCGAAGAGGAGCTCCTGGCGCTGGCCGCGCGGGTGCCTCCGAATCTGAGGCGCCGCATCGTTCGATTCGCCTCAGAAGACCGGGCACAGGAGCTGCCGGTGCGGGGGGAGGACCTGATGGAGCTGGGGCTGCAAGGCCCCCAGGTGGGGCGCGCGCTCGCGCGCATCCGCATGGCCGTGCTCGATGGCGGCGTTCGCACCCGGGACGAGGCGCTGGCCCTGGCGCGCGAACTGGGGCCCGGTGGCCGCGGGAGGCGGCGCGGATGAGGCGCACTGCTATGATCGCCGCGGCTCCTCATCATCCCCGCCTCCGTGGAGCCTTTCGAGCATGACCGCCCCGAGCGGAACCGAGCACCACGAGCACACCGAGTCCGGCGACGCGAGCGTCGCCGTAAGCCTGCCCGTCTTCGAAGGGCCGCTCGACCTGTTGCTGCACCTGATCCGCCTCAACGAGGTGGACATCACCGACATCCCCATCGCGCGGATCGCGGAGCAGTACATCGAGACCCTCGAGCTCATGCAGGAGCTCAATCTCGACGTGGTCGGCGACTACCTGGTGATGGCTGCGACCCTCGCCTGGATCAAGTCCCGGATCCTGCTCCCGCGCCCCGACACCGGCGAGGACGACGAAGAGGTCGACCCCCGGGCCGAGCTCGTGGCGCGCCTGCTCGAGTATCAGCGCTTCAAGGAGGCGTCCGAGGCCCTGGCCGAGCGGCACCGCGAAGGACGCGACGTCTTCCGCGCGACCGGCGCGCCGCTCGAGCCCACGCCCGAGGGCGAGCGCGAGATCGAGGTCGGCCTGGTCGCGCTGCTCGAGGCCTTCCGGCAGGTGGTGCGCGGCCGGCCCGACGGGCCCGGCGTCCACGAGGTCGAGGCCGAGAGCGTCACGGTACGGGCCTGCATGCTCGCGATGATGGAGCGGCTCGACGTGGCCGATCAGCTGGAGTTCGAGCAGGCTCTGGTCCCCCAGGACGGGGGGCCGGTCACGCGGCCCGTGTTGGTCACGAGCTTTCTGGGCGTGCTCGAACTGGTGCGACTCGATGCGATTCGCGTCTACCAGGCGGTGGATGTCGAGGGCGTACCCACCGGGCCGATTCGATTGCGCAAGACGGATTCACCGTGGCGCGAGCGCATCGCAGAGGTGATGTAGCGGGCCGAGTCCGCTCGCAGGAGATCAGGGACGCAATGGAGCACGATCGCAAGAAGCAGCTGGTGGAGGCGCTCATCCTCGCCGCGGGCGAGCCGATCTCGGCGGCCAAGCTGGCCGACATCGTTCCGCACCTGAAGCCCGCCCGGGCGCGGGAGCTGGTGGCAGATCTGTCGCGCGAGTACGAGGAGCAGGGCAGGGGCTTCGAGATCTGGGAGGTGGCCGGCGGCTATCAGCTGCGCACCCGTCCCGAACTCGCACCCTACGTGAGGCAGCTGCTCAAGGAGCGGCCGTTGCGCCTGTCGAAGGCGGCGATCGAGACGCTCTCCGTCGTGGCCTACAAGCAGCCCGTGACGCGTGCCGAGGTCGAGCACGTGCGGGGCGTCGACGCCGGCCCCATGCTTCGCAGCCTGGTCGAGCGGGGCCTGGTCAAGATCGCGGGGCACCGCGAGGTGCCCGGAAGGCCCATGCTGTATGGCACCACCAAGCGCTTCCTCGAGACGTTCGGTCTGCGACGCCTGGAGGACCTTCCCACCCTGCGCGAGATCGACGAGCTGCTTCCGGCCGGCGAGGCTTCGTCCGAGGACGAGGTCGCCTCCGGCAGCGAGACCGAGGCTGCCTCTGGCGGCGAGGCCGAGGAGGGTGCGGCCGCCGCCGCCGCCGAGATCGGGGACGTCGAGACGGCCCAGGCCGAGGCGGAGGCTGCCGGCGAGCTGCACTAGGCCGGCGTGCGCCAGCGGGTCCAGAAGCTGCTGGCCGCGGCAGGCCTGGCCTCGCGCCGCGAGGCCGAGCGGCTGATCGAAGCGGGACGCGTCACGATCAACGGCCGCCCAGCGAAGCTCGGCGACTCGGCCGATCCCGAGACCGACCGCATCGCGCTCGACGGGCGACCCGTGCGCGAAGAGCGCCACGCCTATTGGCTCTTGCACAAGCCCCGCGGCGTCCTCACCACCACGCGCGATCCCCATGCGGGGCCCGGACGCCCGACGGTGATGGAGCTCCTCCCCGAAGGCGCGCGCCGCAAGCGCCTGTTCCCGGTGGGCCGACTCGATCTCGACAGCGAGGGGCTGCTGTTGCTCACCAATGATGGAGACGTGGCCCACGCGCTGCTTCACCCATCGCTCGGCTGCGAGAAGGAGTACCGGGTGCGCGTCCGCGGCCGGCTCGCCCATGGCGATGCCGAACGCCTGGCGGGGGGACTGGTCCTCGACGACGGGCCGATGGCGCCGTGCAAGGTCGGGCCCCGACGGCACGATGCGCGGAGGGGCGAGACGAGCTTCCACCTCACGCTTCGCGAGGGCCGCAAGCGGCAGATCCGACGGGCGATGCAGTCCCTGGGCCATCCCGTGACGGGGCTGGTGCGGGTGCGCATGGGCCCGCTGCGCCTGGGGCCGCTCGAGCCCGCCAAAGCGCGACCGCTCACGCCCGGCGAGCAACGGCGGCTCCTCGACTACTGCCGAACCCGCAAGACGCGTGCACCTCGGCCCGCAGGTGTGCGTCGCGACCGTTGAATCCGCCTCGGGCGCCCCTTCGACATGAGGGCGCATCCCTCCGGAAACACGACACTTTTCCCCCTCGCGGGTCACTCCCATGAGGGGGCCCACGCGATGACGACTCAAAGGCGCGCAATCCGGAACAAGCGGTCTCGCGACCGCCGCGAGCGCAGGCGAAACTGGGTTCGCAGCTGTGCGTTGGCGACCCTCGCCGCGGCACCCGCCGGGCCGGCGGCCGCCGGAATCTCGGGGCTCTGCCCCGACGGCAGCATCTACATCGTGCAGCGCGAGAGTCAGATCCCGTGTCCCGACTCGAAGCAGGTGGCGCCCCACGAGATCCCGCCGATCCGGCCCGAGTTGCTGCCGACGCCCTACACCTGGAAGGTGTGGAACGAGCGTCAGGACCCGAACAACCCCTACAACCTCATCGATGCTGCGCGTCAGGTGCGCGGCCTCGATGGGCCGGGCGGCGCGCCGCCGCCGGGTGTGGCCGGCGCTCCCCCCTCGGAGCAGGTGGCTGCGCTGCCCCAGTCGGGCCCTGCGGCTCCGACGCTGCCGAGCCGACCGCTCGATCTCGGCCTCAGCGGCGACGAACTGCGAAGCCTCTACCAGATCGTCGAACTCACCCAGGAGAGCATTCCGGTGCAGTTCGCACGCAACACCGCGGACGGCCGCGGCGTCTTCCGTGTGGCGCTCGCACGCTCGGGTGCCTTCGAGTCGCGCCTGCGCGATGCCTGGGAGTCGCGAGGGGGCCTGGGCGGCGCCACGGTGGTGCTCTTCACCGCCGTGTCGAAGCAGCCCTTCGCCTTCCACGGCAACTTCACCTTCGTGCAGGAGCACATGACCTATCAGCCGGATGCCACCAACGCGCGGCAGCTCGGCGTGCTCCAGGGTCGTCTCGGCAATCTCGAAGGGGGCGAGGCCGTCCTCGGCTACATCGTCCTCCCCGAGACCATGGACCCGGCGCTCGCGCTGGACGTCTACTGGAACGACCGCATGACGGTGGCCCGCTTCGGCGGGTGACGGTGGCCCGCTTCGGCGGGTGACGGTGGCCCGCTTCGTCGGGTGAGGCCCGCTTCGGCGGGTGGCCTGGCTCTGGGACCGCGGAGCCGAAGCCGCGCGGCTGGCCGCCTTGCCGGTCTCGCCCTCAGCGCCTGGGGAAGGTCACGTAGAGCTGCGTGACGAACAGGCGCCCGTCGGGGGTGCGCGCAGCGCCGAGGCCCGTGTGGTTGAACGGGCGGCCGACCAGGTTGCGGTAGTGGTCGGGAGATCGCTTCCAGCCGGTGAGGATCGCCGACCCGGGAGCCCGCTCCGTGGTCTGGCCCACGTTCTCGGCGGCCAGGGTCATGCCGTCGATGCCTGCGCGCTGGATGCGGTGCATCGGGTTCAGGCCCTCGGGCGTCTCGTGGGAGAAGTAGCCCCGCCGCACCATGTCCTCGGAATGGGCGCGCGCCACGGCGTCGAGATCCGCACGCCGGGTGAGTGGCATCAGGCGGTTCTGCTCCCGGAACGCGTTCACCTCGTCGTGGATCTGTGCTTCGACGCCGGTCAGGTCCCCTGCGGGCTCGGAGCGTGCCCCGAGCGGAAAGATCACTGTGATCGCCAGCCAGAAGCCCAGCACGAATCCCACGCCCTGTACCCAGGTGCGAGGCACTACGCGCGTCCGTCCGTCGTCTGCCGGGGCCGCCCGGTCACTCGGCGTCGCCCTCGGACCAGGCCGTCTCGTTCAGGGTCTCGGTGGCGTCGTCGGCGGGCGTCTCGACCAGCTCGCGCCGCACCAGCCGGCCACCCTCGTAGATCGAGCGCACGTCGATGCGGCCGTCGCCATCGGTGTCCTCGTCGCGACGCGTGGGACGCTCCTGGTCGTCGTAGAGCGTCACGGCGTCGACGCTGCCGTCACCGTCGCGGTCCTCGCGTTCCCGCACGATGCGCCCGGCGTCGTAGAACGCCACGCGGTTTCGGAAGCCGTCGCCGCTGGTGTCCTGCTCCTGGCGGGCGAGTTCGCCGCCCTCGTAGAAGCTCCAGGTGTCGAGGTGTCCGTCGAAGTCCTGATCGCGGCGCTGGCGGGCCACGGCGCCGCGTCGGAACTCGACCCACGAATCGATGCGCCCGTCGAGGTTGGTGTCCTCTTCGACGCGCAGCTCGGTGCCCGTCTCGGGGTCGAACCAGACCGTGCGGTCGGGGGCACCGTCGCCGTCTTCGTCGAGCAGCTCGCGCGTGGGGCGGCCCGCTTCATCGTGGTAGGACCAGAGATCGGGCATGCCGTTGCCGTCGCGGTCGCGTACGCGGTCGGCCAGACCCGTCGAGGTCGGGACGGCCGGCGTCCCGCTCGGGCTCGCGGCGGTCTGTTCGGCGCGCGGTCGCGGAGCGATCGTGGCCTGGAGGGCCGCCAGCTCTTCAGCGATCGAGCGCGACCGGCCCGGCGGGGCCGGCGGCGGCGGTGCGCTCGCGGTGACCTGCGCCGGCGGCGGTGCGGGTGCGGTCTGCTGCCAGGGCAGCGGCGCTTCGCCGGCGGGCTGTTCGCCGGGCATGGCGACACCTGCGCTGGCCGATGCATCGCCCGCCACCGGGGCCGGCGTGCGCGACTGGAGTTCGCGCTCCATCGCGTCGAGTTCGGCGCCTTCCATCACGAGGTTGCGATCGCGGGGGGCCGGCGGGGTCTGCGGGGCCTGCGGCGCCGCCCCGGGCTGGGCCGCATTGCCGGCCGTATCGGCGGCGCGTCGGCTCTCCCACTCCGTGGGGGCCCCCGAAGAACTCTGGCTGCTGCCCCCGGTGCTCGAGCTGCTGCGCACCTCGCTGGCACCGCTGCCCATGACCTCGGCGAGTTTCACGAAGGGGTAGGAGAGGATGATGAACGGCGCGCCGATCACCTTGACCCAGGTCGGCGTGTCGCCGGGGTTGGCGCGCGCGCCACTGCCCACCGCTTCGGCACCGAGGTTCTGGTTGGTGGTCTGCTCGTCGATGATGTCTTGATAGGCGCCACCGATGAAGCTCACGTTGCCGGTGCCCGGGCCACGGAGCGACCCGCCAGGTCCGCCCCCAGGGCCATTCATCGGGACGGTCTGCCCGGGCATCAGGATCGTGGCCCCGGCGCCGTAGTTGGTCACGGGCTCGCGGTCCTCTACGACGATCTGCTTGCCCGAGCCACAGCCCGTTGCGGTGGCCAGCGCTGCGGCCGTGGCGAGCGCGAGCCCGGTACGAGCCTTGCGTACGCGGCGCCCTGCGCGCCGACGCGAGTCGGAATGCTGCATGTTCGAACCCCCCGCGTACCCACGCGGGGCACGCACGGCCCATGGTTGCAAGAACCGTGCGAGGCAGGGGGGTGGGTCGGGCCATGGCGGTTTCGACGAGGCGGGCAGTCGGGTTGGCGGATCGCCTGCACGGAACCTGCCGGTGAGCTGCACCGTGCGCCCGGTCACGCGATGGGTAGAGGCGTTCCCATTCTGGGTGGGACGCGGCCCCCTTCCTGCCGGCTACTGAGGCTCGCTTCGCTCGTCGGCCCCGCCACCGCCGATGCGATCGATGCCGCGGGTCAGCCCGAGGCCCAGCAAGACCAGCCCGAGCGCACTCGCGACCTGCAGGCCCGTGGGGGTGAAGCGCTCCATGGGCCAGTCCTCGGGGTCGACCTCGGCCAGGTCCGCCGCGGTGAGCGTGCGGCACTTGAGTTCGTCGCCTGCGACCGGCGCCACGCCCTGGGCGAACGGCCACAGACCCACGACGGCTCCGAACAGCAGGCCCAGCAGCAGCCCGAGAGTGACCTTGGGGAAGCGGTCGAGCGCGTAGCGAAGCAGGTTGCTGATGACGACCACGCCCACGACGACGCCGATCCCGACCGGGATGACCACCGCGAGCGTGTCGCCGAGCAGGGTCGTGTCCAGTCCCGCGTCGCTTCGCAGGCCGAGCAGGACCGTCTTCAGGTTGTCGACCGCGCCGAGGATCGGCAGGTACTGGCCGAGGAGCAGCAGCAGGTAGCCGCCGCTCACGCCCGGCAGGATCATGGCCCCGGCTCCAGCCATGCCGGACAGCAGCAACATGCCGGTCGCGGCGCCCTCGCTGCATCCGGCGGCGCCCGGTGTGAGGGCCATCCACAGCATCACCCCGAAGCCCACGGCGCCGCCGGCGAGAACGCCGGGGGTGAGCGGTCGCGCCATGCGCCAGACCAGGGGCACGCCGCCGAGCGTGAGTCCGATGAACAGGCTGTACATGATCCAGCGCTGGTGGATGACGAGACTTCGCGTGGGGCCCGCCAGCAGCAGGATCGCCGTGCCGGCGGCCACGACCACCACACCGAGCACCACCAGCGAGGGTACGCGGAACTTCAGCGTGGTGACCTCGGCGATCGCTCGGATGAAGCGCGTGTAGACGCCGGCCGCGAGCAGCATCGTCCCGCCCGAGATCCCCGGGACGAGGTTCGCGAGCCCCATCAGCATGCCGCCGAGGCTCGAGCGAAGCGCGAGCGGGACGAGCGCGGTGTCGTCGGTCTCGGGGGTCTCGTCGTGCGGGGTCGGGTCGGGCGGAGCAGTCGAGGTCATGAGGGCCGCTACTCTAGCCACCGCGATGTGCGGCCGCTTCACACTCACGCGGTCTGCCGCAGACGTGGCGGCCTGGTTCGGCGTCGAGGCATCGGCCGCGCAGGGCCCTGCGCTGACCGGCCGGTTCAATGTGGCGCCGACCCAGCCGATCCTGGTGGCGCGGCGGGATCCCGAGCAGGCGACGCTTCGGCTCGAGCCGCGCGTCTGGGGTCTGGTCCCTCCCTGGGCGGACGATCCGGCCGAAGGCGCGCGCATGATCAACGCGCGTGCAGAGACGGCCGCGACGCGTCCGGCGTTTCGCAGGGCGTTGGCGAAGCGCCGCTGCCTGGTGCCCGCCGACGGCTTCTACGAGTGGTCCGGCCCGGCGGGGCGTCGCGTGCCCCAGCACGTGACCCTGCCCGAGGGCGCGCTGTTCGCCATGGCCGGGCTCTTCGAGCACTGGCGCGGCCCTGGCGACCGCGAGGTCGCGTCGGTGACCCTGCTCACCACCGAAGCGAACGCTGCCCTGAGCAGCCTTCATGATCGCATGCCTCTGTTGGTCGACCGGGAGGGCTTCGACGCATGGCTCGACCCGGCGGAGCAGGACGGGGAGGTCGCGCTCGAGCGGGTCCCGAGCAGCGGGGCCTCGGCATTCCGCTACCGCCCGGCCAGCGTGCGGGTGAACGACGTCCGCCAGGAAGGGCCCGACTGCCTGGTCGCCGAGCCCGATCCGCAACTGTCGCTGTTCTGACCCGGCGCAGGCCACGCCGCCATCCCTTGGACGGCATCCTGTGATAGAACCCCGCCCATGGGGAAGATCCGCGCAGGGCTCCTGGTGCTGATCGGCGTGCTCTACGCCCTTTCGATCCCGTGGTACCGGGAGGGCGGCGCCGACCCCGAGCTGTGGCTCGGACTGCCCGACTGGGTGGCGGTGGCGGTCCTCTGCTACGCGGGAGCCGCGGTGTTGAACGCGGCGGCGTGGCTCGTGACCGACGTTCGCGACGAAGACGAAGGCGACGCGTGAGCTTCTCCCAGCTCGGGCTCGTGGGGCTGGTGCTCTACCTGTTCATGCTGGTGGGCCTCGCACTGGTGGCACGGCGCGCACGGCAGGACGCCTCACCGGCCGACCACTTCCTGGCCAACCGCGGCCTGGGCCTCTTCGTCGTATTCCTCACGCTCTACGCCACGGCATACAGCGGGAACTCGTTGCTGGGCTACCCGGGAGAGGCCTACCGGCGCGGCTTCTCGTGGGTGATGGCCACGGGCTTCATGATGGCGATCACCGTCGTCTTCCACATCCTGGTCCCGCGCCTGCGCCCGATCGCGATGCGAGAGCGATTCGTGACGCCGGGCGACTGGGTGCGCCACCGGTTCGGGGATGCGCCGGGTGGCCAGGCGCTCCGGTGGGTGATTGGCGCGCTCATGGCCGTGGCGTTGGCGAACTTCCTGCTCGCCCAGTTGATGGCGATGGGCCACGTGACCAGCGAGGTCACAGGGGGGGCCGTGCCCTATGCGGTCGGCGTCGTGGGGCTCGCTGCGCTGATCCTGTTCTACGAGACGGTGGGAGGCATGCGCGCGGTCGCCTGGACCGATGCAGGGCAGGGCGTCCTCATGCTGGTGGGGCTGCTCCTGCTGCTCACATGGCTGCTGGGCGACGCCGGCGGGCTCGCCTCCCTCACGGAGTCGGTGCGCGCCGTGCGCCCCGATGCGGTTCGGGTGCCCGACACGGTGGAGCGCACCAATTGGGTCAGCACCATCGTTCTGCTGGGCCTCGCGAGCGTCGTCTATCCCCAGGCGATCCAGCGCATCTACGCGGCGCGCTCGGGGCGTACGCTGGCGCGTGCATTCGCGCTGATGACGTTCATGCCGTTGATCACGACGCTGGTGGTGACGCTGATCGGTCTGGCGGCGATCCCGCGTTTCGAAGCGCTCGGCGCGGTGCAGGCGGACACGGTGATGCCGCGCATCCTCGAATCCTGGGCGGCAGCGGGGCCGGGTTCGTCGGCGTTGGCGGTCCTGGTCTTCGTGGGGGCGCTGGCCGCGATCATGTCGACGGCCGACTCGTGTCTGCTCTCGCTGGGTTCGATCGTCGCGGTGGACCTGATGGGCCGTGACCGCCACGAGGCCGCCACCACGAAGCTCGGCAAGCAGTACGCGGCTGCCATGATGGTGGTGCTGGTGGGGGTTGCACTGTTCCCGCGCTTCACGTTGTGGCGTCTGATCGAGCTGAAGATGGAGCTCCTGATCCAGTGCGTGCCCGCGTTCCTGCTTGCCCTCCATTGGCCGGGGCTTCGCGCCCGGCCGGTCTTGTTCGGTGCCGTCGCGGGGACGCTGCTGGCGGCGGGCGCAGCCCTGCTGGGAGAGAAGCGATGGGCGGGCGTTCACGTGGGGGTGGTGGGGCTCGCGCTGAACCTGGCGGTGGTGATGGCGATGGCGCTGATCGAGAGGCGGCGCGCGTGAGTGTGCTTCGCGTCGAAGGGCGCTTCTGCGGGCCCCCCGGCCTGGCCAACGGTGGGTACGTGGCCGGTTGCCTTGCGTCCGAGCTGGGGGCGGCCGGCCGGCAGGGTGTGCGGGTCACGCTCCGCGAGGGCGTGCCCCTCGACCGCGACCACACGATCGTTCGCGAGGGCGAGGCGATCCGGCTGACGCACGGCGATACGCTCTTGGTGGAGGCCCGGCCGCAGGCGCTCGACTTCGACGTGCCTGCGCCGCCCGATCCCGATGCCGTGCTCGCCGTGGAAGCGCGCTGCCGCGCCTTCGAGACCCACCCGTTTCCGCGCTGCTTCGTCTGCGGCCCGGAGCGCGACGACGGCCTCCGCATCCTGCCCGGTCCGCTCGGCGAAGGGGTCGCCGCGCGGTTCGCGCCCGGCGCCGACCTGGCGGACCCGCAGCGCCTGGTGCGAACCGCTCATGTCTGGGCGGCGCTGGACTGCCCCACGGTGTTCCCACTGCTCGAAGACCCCGAGGCCCAGAAGCTCGAGCCGATGGTGCTCGGACAGATCACCGCCCGGATCGACGGGCGCCCCCCGGCCGGGGAGCCCTGTTGGATCGCGGCCTGGCAGATGGGCCTCGAGGGCCGACGGGGCCGGGCGCGGGCGGCGCTGTACGGGCCGGAGGGCCAGGTACTCGCCCGGGCCGAGGCGCTCTGGTTCTCGCTGGCGGGGAGGGACTGAGCCGGCCCGATCTTGACAAGCACTTGATTCAAGCGGATGATTGAAGTCGCGCCCCCACGGAGCCCCGCTTGGCCGCCGCAGCCCCCAATACCCGGGCCGACACCAAGGAACGCATTCTCGACGCCGCAGAGCGCCTCTTCGTCGAGAAGGGGTTCGCGGGCACGTCGCTACGCGCCGTCACGGCGGCGGCCGGCGCCAATGTCGCGGCCATCCACTACCACTTCGGGGGACGCGAGCAGCTGCTGCGCGCCGCCCTCGAGCGCCGCATCCGGCCCATCAACGAGGCGCGGCTCACCCGGCTCGACGCGCTCGAGCGCGCCCCCGGCCGTCCGACCCTGGAGTCGGTCCTGCACGCGTTCGTGGATCCGCTGCTGGAGGAGGCCGCCGGAGAGGGCGTGCCGCAGCTGGCCGGCATGCTCTTCTATGAGCCTGCGACCCGGGCCATGGTGCCCGAGTTGTTCGCGCACATTGCGGCACGCATGGAGGAGCTGCTGGCCCAGGCACTGCCCGAGCTGCCGCACTCCGTGATCCGAGACCGGATGCCGTTCATCATCGGAGCCGTCGTATTTCAGGTCGTCGGGCACCACCCGCTGGAGCCCGATCGCCCCAGCGCTGGCGACGGAGACGAGATGATCCGCTTCTTGGCCGCGGGGATGCGCGCGCCGGCCTCGGCCGCCGAGCGAACCGCCACCGGAGGGACTTCTTCATGAGTCGCCGCGTCCTGCTTCCGATTCTCGTGGTCGCCGCCGGCGTGGGTCTGGCGATGCTCATCTTCGCGACCCGTCCCCGCGTCGAGGCGCAGGCCCCGGAGGCGGTGGTTCCGTTGGTGCGCGTCCTCGACGTGGTCCGCAATCCCGTCACGCTGACCGTCCATACGCACGGAACGGTGGAGCCCAGGACGGAGAGCGCGCTGGTCCCCGAGGTCTCGGGGCCCGTGGTCTGGATGTCGCCGAATCTCGTGTCCGGCGGCTACTTCGAGGCCGGCGAACCGCTGTTGCGCATCAACCCGATCGACTTCGAGGTCGCGCTCGAGCGTGCCCGCGCCGATCTCGCCCGTGCCGAGAGCGAGGCCGGGCGTGCCGAGAAGGAACGGGAGCGGCAGCGGACGCTCGCTGAACAGGGCGTCGCGAGTGCGGCTCGCCTCGACGACGCGGAGAACGCGGCCAAGGTGGGCCACGCCGTGGTTCGCCAGGCGCAGGCTGCGCTTCGCAAGGCCGAACTCGATCTCGCCCGCGCCGAACTCCGCGCCCCCTATCGCGGTCGGGTGCGCGACGAAGGGGTCGATCTCGGCCAGTTCGTGGCACGCGGCAATCCCATCGCCACGATCTACGCGGTGGACTACGCCGAGATCCGCCTCCCCATCGCCGATGAAGAACTCGCCCATCTCGACCTGGGGCTCCGGCCGGGAGGCGTGAACGGCTCGGGCCCCGAGGTGGTGCTGCGGGCGCGTTTCGCGGGCCGCGATCAGACCTGGCGAGGCCGCGTGGTACGGACCGAGGGCGAGATCGACCCGCAGAGTCGCATGGTGCGGGTCGTGGCGCGGGTGGACGACCCGCTCGCCGAACGCGGGGAGGGCGGGGTTCCGCTCGAAGTGGGCTTGTTCGTCGATGCCGAGATCCAGGGCCGCACGCTCGACGCGGGCGTGACCCTGCCGCGCGAAGCGCTGCGCGACGGGCGGCGGGTCCTGCTGGTCGACGACGAGAGCCGCCTGCGGTTCCGTGAGGTCGAGGTCGCGCGCCTCGCCCGCGACGAGGTGGTGATTTCGGGCGGGCTTCGCGATGGCGAGCGGGTCTGCATCTCGCCGCTGGCCACACCGGTCGAAGGCATGCGGGTGCGCGTGGCCGGGCCGACCCGCGCCGAGCGCGAAGGCGCGAAGGGCCCGACCGAGCCGCCCGACGAGGCGGGCTCGTGAACGCCGCGATCGCGTGGTTCGCGCGCAACTCGGTCGCCGCCAACCTGCTGATGGCGCTCCTGCTCGTGGGCGGGTTCACCTCGCTGCCGCGGATCCCGCAGCAGGAGTTTCCGGACATCGACGTCCCGCTCGTGAACGTGAGCGTCGAGTACCTGGGCGCGGCGCCGGAGGAGGTCGAAGAGGGCATCTGCGTTCGGATCGAAGAACAGATCGACGGCGTCGAGGGGGTGGACGAGCTGCGCTCCACGGCCACCGAGGGCATGTGCGTCGTCACGGCGGAGCTGCTGACCGAGGCCGACGAGAGCAAGGCGCTCGATGACATCAAGGCGCGCGTCGACGCACTGGACACGCTGCCCGAAGAGGCCGAGCGGCCGGTCGTCGAACTGGTCACGATGACCCGGGCAGCGGTGGACGTGGCCCTCTCGGGCGATGCCCCGGAACGCACGCTGAAGGAGCTGGCGGACCGCATCCGGGACGAGCTCGCGGCGCTGCCCACGGTGACCCAGGTCGGCGTCAGTGGCGCGCGCCCCTACGAGATCTCGATCGAGGTGTCCGAGGCCGCGCTGCGCCGTCACGGCCTGCGGTTCGACCAGGTGGCCGCAGCGGTACGGCGGTCGTCGCTCGACCTGCCGGGTGGCTCGATCAAGACACGCGGCGGCGACATCCTGCTGCGGACCAAGGGGCAGGCGTACCGGGGTGCCGAGTTCGAGGAGATCGTCGTCCTGACGCGCGGGGATGGAACGCGCGTCTACCTGCGAGACGTGGCGAGCGTGGTCGACGGCTTCGCCGACACCGACCAGAAGCTCATGTTCGATGGCGAACTCGCGGTGATGCTCCAGGTCTACCGGATCGGGGACCAGGACCTGATCGAGATCGTCACCGAGGTGCGGGCCTACGTCGAGGAAGCCCAGGCGAGGCTACCCGAGGGCATGCACCTGACGGTCTGGAGGGACGGGTCGGTGGCGCTCCGGGGCCGGATCGACACCATGCTGCGCAACGGCCGCGCGGGCTTCGGGCTCGTGCTGCTCGTGCTGGCGCTGTTCCTGCGCACGCGCCTGGCCTTCTGGGTGGCACTCGGTGTGCCCATCTCGTTCGCCGGCGCGCTGTTCCTGTTGCCGGTCTTCGACATCACGTTGAACCAGATCTCGATGTTCGCCCTGATCCTGGTGCTTGGAATCCTGGTCGACGACGCGATCGTGGTGGGCGAGAACATCTACACCCACCAGAGGAAACACGAGAACCCGCTCCAGGCCGCCACACGCGGCGCCCAGGAGGTCGCGGTCCCGGTCTTCTTCGGGGTCACCACCACCATGGTCGCATTCATGCCCATGCTGCTGGTGGGTGGGACCATGGGCCAGATCTTCTCGGTGATGGCGACCGTGGTGATGGTCTGCCTGCTCTTCTCGCTGGTCGAGTCCCAATGGATCCTGCCGGCGCACCTCGGCCACGGCCGGCCCGCCGACGACACCCGATCGCGGACGGCGGTCGGCGAGCGGTGGCGGCGCTTCCAGGACGGGTTTGCGTCGGGTCTCGAAGCGTTCATCGACGGCCCGTACCGTCGCCGGCTCGAGACCTCGCTGCACTGGCGCTATACGACCCTGGCGCTGGGCATCGCGATGCTGGCGTGCGCCTTCGCCGTGGTCGCGAGCGGCCACCTGCGCTTCACGTTCTTCCCGGCGCTGCAGTCCGACTACGTGACGGCGGCGCTCACGATGCCGCAGGGGACGCCGGCCGTCGCCACGGGCGAGGCAGTCGCCCAGGTCGAGGCGGCTGCGGACTCGCTGCGCCGAGAGCTCGATGCCGAGTACGGCACCCCCGAACGACCGATCGTGAAGCACGTGCTGACGGCGGTCGGCGAGCAGCCCAGCAAGAACCGCGGAAGCCAGAACCCTTCGAACGTGGGGCGGGTGACGGGGGCCGGGGGGCACCTGGGCGAGGTCGCCATCGAGTTGGTGCCCGCCGAGGAACGACCCTTTGCCGCGAACGACGTCGCGCAGATGTGGCGCGAGCGGCTGCCGGACATTGCCGACGTCGAGGAGCTGCAGTTCCTGACGGCGGCCTTCACGGCCGGAGAAGAGATCAACATCCAACTCCAGGGCCCCGACATCGCGGATCTGCGCGAAGCCTCCGGCCGGGTGCAGGCGCTGCTGGCCGAGTATCCGGGCGTGATCGACATCTCCGACTCGTTCCAGGACGGCAAGCAGGAGGTGAAACTGGCGATCCTGCCTTCCGCCGAGGCGCTGGGCCTGAGCCTCCAGGACCTCGCACGCCAGGTGCGCCAGGCGTTCTACGGCGAGGAGGCCCAACGCGTCCAGCGCGGTCGACACGACGTGAAGGTGATGGTCCGCTACCCCGAGACCGAGCGTCGCTCGCTCGGAGACCTCGAGAACCTGCGGGTGCGGACGCTCGACGGCGGCGAGGTGCCCTTCCGGTCGGTGGCGCAGGCCGAGCTGGGTCGAGGGTTCTCCACGATCCGACGCGCCGAGCGGCAGCGCGTGATCAACGTGACGGCCGACGTCGACCGGGCGCGCGTCACTGCGGACCAGGTGCTGAACGACCTGCGCGTCGAAGCATTGCCCGCCATCGCGGCGGACTACACCGGGCTCAGCTACTCGCTCGAGGGAATCCAGAGGGAGCAGCGCCGGGCCATGGGGGCGCTGTTCGCGTGGACCCTGGTCGCCATGTTCGGCATCTACGCGCTGCTCGCGGTACCGCTGCGCTCGTACGTGCAGCCCTTCCTGATCATGTCGGTGATTCCCTTCGGCATCGTGGGCGCCGTCTTCGGCCACGTGGTGATGGGGCTCTACAAGCCCGGCTTCTCGCTCACCTTCATGTCCGTGACCGGCATCGTCGCGTTGACCGGCGTGGTGGTGAACGGAAGCCTCGTCCTCATCTACACGTTGAACCGGCTGCGCGACCAGGGGGCCGACCTGCCCGACGCCACGATCGGGGCGGCGATGGCGCGCTTCCGGCCCATCGTGCTCACCTCGATCACGACGTTCGTGGGCCTGCTTCCGCTGCTGCTCGAGCGCAGCATGCAGGCGCAGTTCCTCGTGCCGATGGCGACGTCACTCGCGTTCGGGGTGGTGTTCGCCACCTTGATCACGCTCTTCCTGCTGCCGTCGGGGATCCTGGTGCTCGACGATCTCGCGCGGTTGCCCGAGCGGCTGCGGCGGCGCCGCCGCGGCGCGCCAGCGGCCACGCCCGCAATGCCGGGGACGGTGGCCGGAGGCGACTGAGGGTCCTCGCGCCCGCCTCCGTCACGCCCAGCGGCGCCCCTGGGCTACGCTCGCGCGCCCAGCGAGGAGGGTTTCGTGGGAGATCTCGACGGTCAGGTGGTGCTCGTCACCGCGGGTGCCACGGGCATCGGCTACGGCTGCGCAGAGGCGGTGATCGCCGCGGGGGGGCGCGCCATGATCTGCGCGCGCCGGGAAGACACGCTGCGAGAGGCGGCGGCCGCGCTCGGCGAGGCCTGCGAGTGGGTCGTGTGTGACGTGACCGACGATGCCTCGGTCGACGGCGCCGTGGCCGAGACGCTGTCGCGGTTGGGCGCGCTGCATGGCGTCGTGAACTCGGCGGGTACCGCGGGCGCCGGGCCGATCCTCGACGTCGCCACCGAAGACTTCCAGCGGGTGCTCGATACGAACCTGCTGGGCTCGTTCCGGGTGCTGCGGGCCGCCGGGCGCGTCATGCGCGATGCCGGCAGCGGCGGCAGCATCGTGAACATCAGCTCCATCGCAGGGGCGCTGACGCACCCTTGGATGAGCCCGTACTGCGTCTCCAAGGCTGGCCTCGACATGCTCACGCGTTGCGCTGCGGACGAACTGGGCGAGCACGGTATTCGCGTCAATTCGATCCTGCCCGGCGTGGTGAAGACGCCCATGGCCGCCGTGCTATCGGACGTGCCGGTGGCGCGTGAGGAGTACCTGCGGCTGATGCCCATCTCGCGGATCGGTCGTCCGCGCGACGTGGGCGACAGCGTCGCCTTCCTGCTGTCCGAACGCGCGAGCTGGGTCACGGGTCAGGTATTCGCCGTCGATGGGGGACACACCCTGCGCAAGGGCCCCGACCTGCGGCCGCTGTTCGGGGGGGCGGCCGCAGCCGCCGAGGGCTAGGGCAGCCCGGCCCGAGGCGCATCGACGCGCACCACCTCGATCCGTCCGCTGGGCTTCTCCTGGCAGATCGCCGGGTCGGAGTCTGCGGCCGTGCAGATGTAGAGGTTGCGGCCATCGTCGCCGCCCAGCATGCACGCGAAGGCCTGGGTCTCGACGGGGACGCGCCGGCTCACGCGGCCTCCTTCGTGCACGCGCAGCACTTCGGCGCTCACCGGCGAAGCGACCCAGATGGCGCCTTCGGAGTCGAGACAGATGCCGTCGGGGACGGCCCCCTCGAGCCGGGCCCACTCGCGCCGGCCCGAGAGCCCGCCTGCTTCGTCCACGTCGAAGGCGGTCAGGCGCGCACCGAAGGACTCGCCCACGATCAGGGTGCGGCCGTCGGGGGTGAGTACGGTCCCGTTGGGGAAGCGCATGTCGTCGGCGGCCTGATGGACCGTCCCGTCCGGCAGCACCAGGGCCAGGGTCGAGGGCACCGGCTTGGCCCCGCCGTGCAGGTCGAAACCGAAGCTGCCCACGTAGGCGCGACCCGCGTCGTCCACCAGCATGTCGTTGCAGTGGTAGCGAGCGACGCCCGAGAGATCGGCATGCAGGACGAGGCCCTCGGGTTCGAGGCGCAGCAGCTTCTGGTCGGTCATGGACACGACCAGCATCTGGCCATCCGGGAGCCAGCCCAGGCCGGAGGGCTGGGCCTCCACCCGGCAGATCTCTTCGCAACGGCCGGCGTCGTCCACGGCAACGACGCGATGCGCGTGCATGTCCGAGAAGTAGAGCCTGCCGTCGCGCCAGCGCGGGCCCTCTCCGAACAGGAGACCGTCGAGCAGGACGTCGGGGCGCGGGCTCACTCGGCTGCCTTGCGGGCGCGGGCCTTCTTCATCGCGGCGATGATGGGTGAGGGCTCGCTCGGGTGCCACCGCGTCTCGGCGGGGTCCTCGTGCCATCGGAAGGGGAGGTGCGTCACCTGACCCGGCTCGGTGGCCTCGTCTGCCACGGCGAGTGCGGCGCGCAGCACGGCCGTCTGGGTCTCGGCATCGCCCACGTCGCCGAAGGGCCGACCGAAGGGGTGCTCGACTGCGGCGACCCGCGGCATCCCGATCGGCTTCTGGAGCGGCCAGAGCAGGTTGAGCGTCACCGTCGGGATGCCCGATGCCTCGATCACACGTGCGACCAGTCCCACGGACCGGCAGCAGTCGGGTCAGACTGGCGCGAGCAGCGCAATGTCCACACGCTCGTCGCGCATGGCCTGAGCGATCTCGGGCGCGCTCTCGGACACCAGCGCGTCGCCGCTGCTGCCCTGGTAGCCCATGAACGCATAGTGGCTCGATGCCGACGCGCCGACCTCCCTGGCGGCCACGAGTTCGCGCAGCCGGTCGAGCGGCAGCGCGACGTTCAGGTCGCGCTCGGCGTAGCCGGTATCGATGTGCAGGTGGTTCACCGCGACGTCGTCCGGCTTCGCGTCCTCGCGGATCCGGCGCCAGCTCGGATCGCCCCAGGTCGGGCGCCGTCGCTCCCCGTCCATGTCGAAGGGCGGGTCGCCGCGCATCGAGATGCCCGCGCTCGAGACCAGCGCCACCTTGGCCTCGGCCACGGGCACGCGGGGCTTCGTCCAGGGGATGTCGCGCTGCTCGTCGGCGGCTTCGATCTGGCCCTGGAACAGGTTCGTGAGAAAGCGCCCGGTGAAGCGCCAGGGATCGACGGTGTGCATGACGTCACGCTAGCGCGCCCCTGGAGCTCCGGCTGGGGGCGTCGCAGCCGTCCCCGGAGCTAGGGCTCGCACGCGTCTCCAACGCCGTTGCCGTCCGAGTCGACCTGGTCGGGGTCGCGCACCAGCACGCAGACGTCGTCGGCATCGAGCACCCCGTCGCCGTCCTGGTCGAAGACGCCGCCTACCAGCCGCACCTCTCCCGTGGCGGTGGTCAGCCAGACGCGTCCGAGACCGCCCTCCGAGACCGCGGTCAGCAGCGGAAACGTCCCGAGGTCGGACGTCACCTCGTCGAAGTCGTCGCCGTCGGCGTTGACCGTCCACATGCGTCCCGAGCAGTAGTCGCCGACCAGCGCCTTGAAGGCGAAGCGGCTGGGCGGGGCTTGATGGATCGCCATGCCCGTGACGGAGCAGCCGTCGTCATGGGTGTACTCGAACACCGGGAAGGTCAGGTCGACGGGTGCGGCCGGGTCTTCGCAGGGGACGCCCGGGGTGGGCAGGTGGCAACGCGTGCCCTCCTGAGTCGGCCATCCATAGTTGCGGCCGCCGGCCCCGGCGGGTTCGAGGTTGACCTCCTCGCGCTGACCCTGCCCCACGTCGGCGATCCAGAGCGCACCGGTGACGCGATCGAACCCGAACCGGTAGGGATTGCGCAGGCCCAGGGCCCAGATCTCGTCGCGCACGCCCGGATCGGTGACGAACGGGTTGTTTCCGGGGATCTGCAGGTCGCGACTGGGGTCCATGCCCAGCACCGGGTCCGGTCCCACGTCGAAGCGCAGCATCTTGCCGAGCAGGGTGTTCGGGTCCTGGGACTGGTCGAAGGGATCGTTGGCGCCGCCACCGTCGCCCAGGGCGAAGTACAGCATCCCATCCACGGGCGAAAACGCGATGGTGCCGCCGTTGTGGTTGTCGTCGGGTTGCGGGATGCGCAGCAACTCCTTCTCGAAGGCCGGGTCCGCGATGCTGGGGTCGGCGTCCAGGATGAAGCGCGACAGCACCGAGTCGCCGGCCGTGTCGACGTAGTAGACGTAGAACTGGCCGAACGTCACGAAGTCGGCGGGGAAGGCGATCCCGAGAAGACCCTCTTCGAACGCGCTGCCCGCGCGGTCGCGGATGTCGAGAAACGGGGTCGGGCGCGTGTTGCCGGCCGCGTCGACCACCTGGACGAGTCCGCGCTGTTCCAGCACGAAGAGCCGCACGTCCCCTGCCGGTGCCGTCACGAAGACGGGCGTGTCGAAGCCCGAGGCCCAGGCGTAGCTGGCCGGCGGAACCGGGGCAGGGCCGCAGCGAGGCGCCGCCAGGGCCGTGGCCAGGACTGCCAGCAGCGCGACATGAAGCCACGTTCGAGGCGAGGGGGTGGGGATCATGGTATGGACTCCGCCAGGAGAGCGTTGCGAATGGCGGCGCTCATCGCACATGGGGCCTCGGCAACGTGCAGTTCGTGATCTCGCTCGCCTTCAGCGACCCCCTCCAGCTTCCGGACCTGTGCGTCGCGGCCGAGCAGGCGGGCTTCGGCGCCGTGGCGCTGTCGGACCACGTGGTCCACCCCGAACGGATCGATACGCCGTACCCCTACACGCCCGACGGCGCGCCTCGCTGGCCGCCGTTCACGCCGTGGCCCGATCCGTGGGTGACGATCGGCCACCTCGCTGCCGTGACGACCCGGCTTCGGTTCCTGACCAGCATCTACGTGCTTCCCATGCGGAACCCGTTCGTCGTGGCCAAGGCCGTAGGGACCGCCGCGGTGCTGTCGCGCGGGCGCGTGGTGCTCGGCGTGGGTGCAGGTTGGATGCGAGAGGAGTTCGACCTGCTGGAGCAGCCCTTCGCAGGCCGCGGCAAGCGCATGGACGAGATGCTCGAGGTGCTCCGCAAGCTCTGGGCGGGAGGCATGGTGTCGCACGAAGGCGAGCACTACGCGTTCGAGCCGCTCGAGATGAGCCCGGTGCCCCCGGGCCCGATCCCGGTGTGGATGGGGGGCCTCTCCGCGCCCGCCCTGCGGCGCGCCGCGCAGCGTGGCGACGGCTGGATCTCCGACCTTCACACGACCGAAGAACTCGGCGAGATCGTGAGTCGGTTGCGCGCGCTGCGCGAGGAGGCCGGCCGCGGCGACGAGCCTTTCTCGGTGGCGGCGTCGGTCATGGATGCGGGGGACGTGTCCGGGTATCGGCGCGTCGCCGCCCTGGGCGTCACCCACCTCACGACGATGCCGTGGATCTTCTACGGGGGACCCACAGACGATCTCGACCGGCGCCTCGAGGGGATCCGCCGCTTTGGCGAGGACGTGATCGCGCGCATGTAGGCGCGCTTTCCGTGTGCGGACCCGCGTCCGTCCGGCGGCGCTAGCGGTCGGCGTGCTCGGCCAGGACCTGCGCTACGGCCGCCGTGAGGCGTACGCCGGTGGGCACGTGCAGGAACTCGTTGGGCCCGTGGGCGTTCGAACCGGGTCCGAGCACACCGGTGATCACGAACTGCGCCTCGGGGAAGCGCTCCCCGAGCATGCCCATGAAGGGGATGCTCCCGCCTTCGCCCATGAACGCGGCATCGGGTCCGAAGCACGCACGGGAGGCTCGGTGCAGCGCCTGGTCGAGCCAGGGTTCGAACGGGGGTGCGTTCCAGCCGGTGGCGGGAGCTTCGGGCTCGAACCGGACGGACGCACCGTAGGGCGGGTCCGTCTCGAGGAGGGCCTGGACGCGTGCAGTGGCCTCCGCGCCGTCCACGGTGGGCGGCAACCGGAGGGAGAGCTTGGCGGTGGTTCCCGGCCGCAGCACATTGCCCGCGTCGGCGAGCGAAGGCACGCCGCCGATTCCGGTCACCGAGAGCGCCGCGCGCCAGGTGCGGTTCAGCACCAGCTCGGCGATGTCGGAGCTCACCGGGCCCGTCTCGCCGGCAAAGGGAAACTTCTGATGGACCGCGTCGCCGAGCACCGTCGCGATCGCACGGGCCTGGGCGACCCGGTCCGGGGGAATGGGCGCCTGCAACGCCTCGGGCAGGATCTCACCCGTCTCGGCGTCTTCGAGTCGCGCGAGCAGCTGGCGCAGCACGCGGAAGCTCGAGGGCACCACGCCGCTGGCATCGCCCGAGTGTACGCCCTCGCGAAGCACGTCCACGTGCAGGTCGCCCGTCACCATCCCACGCAGCGAGGTCGTCCCCCACAGGCGCTCGTAGTCGCCGCAGCCCGAGTCCAGGCAGATCACCAGGGAAGGGTCGCCGATGCGCGAGGCCAGTTGTTCGACGTAGTGCGGCAGGTCGGGGCTGCCGCTCTCCTCGCAGGCCTCGATCAGGACGACGCAGCGCGCGTGCGGGAGTCCCTCGGCTGCGAGGATCTCGAGCGCCGTGAGCGAGGCGAAGGCCGCGTAGCCGTCGTCGGCGCCTCCGCGCCCGTAGAGCCGGTCGCCCTCGCGGACCGGCTGCCAGGGGCCGAGCCCTTCGCGCCAGCCCACCATCTCGGGCTGCTTGTCCAGGTGACCATAGAGGAGCACGGTGTCGTCGTTCGATGCCCCACCGCGTGCGGGGATCTCCATCCAGATCACGGGCGTGCGGTCGCCGTGGACGATCACCTCGACCTCGAGCCCGGGAACCGGGCGTGACCGGCACCAGGTCTCGATCAGGGTCACTGCGCGATCGAGGTGCCCGTGGGCCTTCCAGTCCGGATCGAACAGCGGGGAGAGCGCAGGGAGGCCGATGTAGGTATGAAGGGCCGGCAGGATCTCGGCGTCCCAGACCCGACCCGCATGCTCGAGCGCTCGCTGTGCGTTGTCTTCCATCACGCGGCGGAGCCTAGCCGCTCCCGGGTCGGAACCTAGCCGCTCTCGATGTGGAGCCTAGGTGTGGCAAGCTTCCGGGGTGCGCGCGCTCGTGCTGGCAGCCGGTTGGGCCACTCGGCTCGGGCCGATCGCGCAGGACCGTCCGAAGCACCTGCTGCCTGTGGGTGCGACCACGCCGCTGGACGTCGTCGTGGACCGCCTGGATGCGTTGCCCCAGGTCGAGCGCATCTGCGTGTGGACGAACGACGCGTTCGCGCAGGCGTTCGAGGCGTGGGCACACGAGCGCACCTGCCGCGCGAGCCTCGCGGTCGCGTCGAACGGAACCCGCCGACTCGAAGAGCGGCTCGGCGCCGTGGGCGACCTGGCGCGCTACCTGGAACGAGACCCGTGTGACGAGCCTCTCCTCATCCTCGGCGGCGACCAGCTCTTCGACGCCGGGCTCGACGAGGTCGCCCGGGTGGCCGTGCACCATGCGGTGGTGGCCGTGCATGATGTCGGGCGGCCCGACCTGGTTCGCCGCTACGCAAGCGTGGAGATCGACGCCGATGGGCGCGTGCTTCGACTCGTGGAGAAGGACCCTGCACCCAACGGAACGCTGGCCGTGACGGCGATCTACGGGCTTCCGGCCGAGGTGCTGCCGGAGGTGAGCCGGCATCTGGCCGAGGGCGGTGCGCCCGACAATCTCGGCCACCTGGCCGAGCGCCTGGCGGGTCAGGGCCGCCTCCGCGGGGTGAGGCTCGAGGGCCGTTGGATCGACGTGGGCAGCGCCGACGAGTACGCCCGCGGTCGCCGCGCCTTCGCGCAGGCCGAGGCCCCGCGATGAGCCGCAACCCGTGGTGGGCCGGCCTCTCGGATGCCGAGCTCGAGCGCGTCCCCATTCGCGAGCTCGGCTTGCGGCTCGAGGACAGCCCGCTTGCCGCAAGGGTGGCCCGCCTCGAGCGCGAGCTCGACCGCGCAGGCATCACGTTCCGTCCGCACGTCTGGCTCGCGACGGACTGGTTCAGCCCGGACGGGGTGCCGGGCTTCGCGGTGCCCTTCTTCCTGGCGCACCCGCGCCTCGCGCGCCTCGAGCGCCGCAACATGCTGGAGGTCGAGGGCGGCACCGTCGACTGGTGCATGAAGCTCATGCGCCACGAGACCGCGCACGCCCTCGACAATGCCTATGGCCTGCGCCGTCGAAGGCGCTGGCGCGAGACCTTCGGGCCGATGTCGCAGCCGTACCGGGAGCACTACGTCCCCGATCCCACCAGCGAGCAGTACGTGCTGAGCCTCGACTACTGGTACGCCCAGAGCCACCCCGCCGAGGACTTCGCCGAGACCTTCTCGGTCTGGCTCGAGCCCGGCTCCGACTGGCGCGAGCGCTACCGGGGCTGGCCCGCGCTCGACAAACTGCTCTACGTCGACGACACGATGAAGCGTCTGGCCCGCGAGCCCCAGAAGGTGCGCTCCCGCGCCCGGCCCGGGTCGCTGGGCAGCGTCGGCATGAGCCTGCGGACTTACTGGCGGCGCAAGCAGGCGCGCTACGCGCAGGACGTGAGCTTCGAGTACGACGAGTCGCTCACGCGCGTGTTCGGCACGCGGGGGCGGGAGACGGCGGCGCGGTTCCTGGAGCGCACCCGCGGCGAGTTGCGACGGCACATCTCGGCGGTGACCGGCCAGCATCCCTACCTGATCAGCCAGGTCATGAACGAGCTGGTGCTGCGCTGTCGTAGGCTGGGCCTGCGAGTGACGCGAAGTGAGCGCGAGACGCTGATCGAGGTGGCGGCGCTCCTCACGTCGGTGACCATGACTTTTCTGGCCAGTGATGCCGGCGTCGCCGAGTACCAGCGTTGAAGCGTCTGCGCATCCTGCTGCTGATGCACGAAGAGCTCGTGCCTCCCGACTCGCTTCGCGGCCTGCCGGAGAAGGAGAAGCTCCTCGTCACCATGGAGCACGACGTGCTGGGCGGTCTGCGGGCGCTGGGGCACGACGTCCAGTCGGTCGGGGTCCGCGACGAGCTGGCGCCGATCCGGACGGCCATCGAAGGCTTCGAGCCGGACGTGGTCTTCAACCTGCTCATGCACTTCCACGGGCTCGGCGTCTACGACGCCCACGTGGTGAGCTACCTCGAGCTGCTACGGACGCCGTACACCGGCTGCAATCCGCGCGGGCTCATGCTCTGCGGCGACAAGGTGCTCGCGAAGAAGGTGCTGGCGTGGCACCGGATCCCGACCCCGCGGTTCGCATCGTTCGAGCGGGGCAAGGCGGTGCGGGCGCCGGCGCGACTGGCCTATCCGCTCTTCGTGAAGTCGTCGGCCGAGCATTCGAGCATCGGCATCGCCCAGGCCTCGGTCGTGCACGACGCCGATGAGCTCCGGGAGCGCGTGGCCTTCATCCACCGAACCGTGGGGACCGACGCCCTGGCCGAGGAGTACGTGGAGGGCCGGGAGCTCTATGTGGGGTTGATCGGAAACCAGCGCTTGCAGGCGCTCCCGGTCTGGGAAATGCAGTTCACGCGCCTGCCCGCGGGGTCCGAACCCATCGCGACGTCGCGGGTCAAGTGGGATCCGGCCTATCAGCGCAAGATCGGCGTCCGGACCGGGCCGGCGCGGCTCTCGGAGGACGTGGAGCGCCGCATCCTCCACTTGTCCAAGCGCATCTACCGCGCCCTCGGGCTCTCGGGCTTTGCCCGGGTGGACCTGCGCCTCACTCCCGAAGGCGAGGTCGTGGTGCTCGAGGCCAACCCGAACCCCGACCTGTGTCGCGCCGAGGACCTGGCGAGGTCCGCCAAGCGCGCAGGGCTCGAGTACGAGGCCCTCCTGCAGCGGATCGTCACGCTCGGCCGCTCCTGGGCCGCGCCTTGGAAGGACCAGGAGCAGGGCTAGGGCGGGAGGGGGCAGGGGAACGCCCGGGGCTTCATGTGGCCCAGCCGAATCCCGCTAAGTTGCTCCGCTCCATGTCCGCCCCGCTCCAGCCTCCAACCCCGAGCCGCGACGCCCCCCAGCGAGTCCGCGCGTGAGCGCCTACGAACCCCTCGGCGGCCCCGGGCCCGATCCCACCGGGCTGCGCAGCCGCATCATCGCGCGCCTCGAACGAGGCGGCCGCTATCCCACCTGGGTGCTGGTGGCGGCCCTCTCGGGCATGTTCGCCACGACGTTCCCGATCACGATCCTCACCGTGGCGCTCGGGACGGTGGCCGAGGAGTTCTCGGTCCCGCGCGACCTCGCGGCCTGGGTCATCTCGGCGCCCATGCTGCTCTCGGCGGTGGCGCTTCCGCTCCTCGGAAAGCTCGGCGACCTGTACGGCCACCGGCGCGTCTTTCTGCTGGGATTCGCTGCCTCCACCGTGACGGCGGGGCTCACCGCCTTCGCGTGGGATCTGCCCTCGCTGATCGCCTTGCGCACGCTCGCGGCCGTGCTGGGCGGCGCCACCGGCCCGTCGAGCATGGCGCTGATCTTCGGGGTCACGCCCAAGGCCCGGCGCGTGAATGCCATGGGGTGGTGGTCGTTCACCGGCGCTGCCGCACCGGCCCTCGGGCTGGTGGCCGGAGGGCCGCTCGTCGACTTGCTGGGCTGGCGCGTGGTGTTCCTGCTGCAGGCCGTGCTCTCGCTGGGCTCCCTCGCGCTGGCCTGGGCGGTGCTCCGAGAGACCCGCAGCCAGCGCGTACGTTTCGACGTCGCGGGCGCCGCCGCTCTGGCGGTGGGCGTGGCCGGGCTGATGGGATGCCTGGGCCGCGCGCGGGTGGTGGGACTCGGCTCGATCGAGCTGCCCCTGGTGTTCGCGGTGGGCGTCGCCGGCATCCTCGTGTTTCTCCGGATCGAGCGTCGGGCGCCGGCGCCGCTCCTTCCGCTCGAGTTCTTCCAGCGCCGCAACTTCACCGCGCCGATGCTCTCGAACGCCTTCATGGGCGCGGCGTACATGGGCGCCTTCGTGATCGCGCCGATGCTGCTGCTCGAGGGCTTCGGGTTCACGGTGTCGGTCGCAGCCGGCGTCATGCTGGTCCGCACCGCCTCGCTCACCATCGCCTCGCCCCTCGGCGGGCGGCTCGGTGCCCGCATCGGTGAGCGAGGTGCTGCCATACTCGGCTCGGCCATCATGACCGTGTCGCTGGTGTTGCTCGCCGGTTCGGCCTGGACCGGGTCGCTGCCGCTGCTGGTTGCGGGGCTCGTGCTCCAGGGCTCGGGCCACGGGCTCGCGCTGCCCTCGCTGACTTCGTCGGTCTCGAACGCCGTACCCGAACACGACCTGGGGATCGCGTCGGCAGCCAGCCGCTTGATGGGCCAGGTCGGCGCCTCGTTCGGGATCACGCTGCTGGCCCTGGTCTACGGGGGACAGGACACCCGGGAGGCGTTCGCCCTGGCCTTCGGCGCGGGGGCGGCGCTCAGCGCGTGCTCGCTCATCGCCGCGAGCTGCATGGAGCGCGGGCTGGCTCGGCCGGCCGAGGAGCAGGCGGCAGACTCGACCCGCGCCGCGGCCTAGGCCGGCGTCGGCGCTGGACGCGGCCTTCGTCGTGTCCCACGCTCCGCGGGTGCCCGAGAGACTCCAAGGCAAGGTCGGCATCGCGCTCGGAAGCGGCTCCGCGCGCGGCTGGGCCCACGTCGGTGTGCTGCGAGCGCTCGCCGAACGGGGCATCCGCCCGGAGATCGTGTGCGGCAGCTCGGCCGGGGCCCTGGTGGGTGCGCTCTACGCCGCTGGGCGCCTCGACGCGCTCGAGACCTTCGGCCGCAAGCTCGATTGGCGGCAGATGGCGGGCTACTTCGACCTCACCCTGAGAGGCGGGCTCATCAAGGCGCGGCGCCTGGTGGACTTCCTATCGGCGGAGTTCGAGGACGCCGACCTGAGCGAGCTGCAGCTGCCGTTCGCCTGCGTCGCCACCGATCTCGCCACGGGTCGCGAGGTATGGATCCGCGAGGGCTCGGCGGCCGAAGGGCTGCGGGCCTCGATCGCCATGCCGGGGCTGGTGGCACCGGTCTACCGCGAAGGGCGCTGGCTCGTAGACGGCGGGCTGGTGAACGCCGTCCCGGTCTCTCTGTGTCGCGCCATGGGCGCCGACAGCGTGATCGCCGTCGATCTCGACACCGTGCTCCTCGGTCGCCGCCTGGCGGGGGACGCATCTCCCGTCCCGGTGCCCGTGGAGGTCCCCGAGCTGGCCAAGCCCGGCTCCGAGACCGAATCGACCGGAACCAAGGTGGCGAGCGCCGTCCAGGAGCTGGTGGAGTCGGTGCGAAGCCGCATCGGTGCCGGTGGCGAGGAGCCCGCAAGGCCCGGCGAGCCCGAAGCGCCCTCGATCTACGAGGTGGTCGCGAACGCACTGAACATCATGCAGGTGCGCATCACGCGCAGCCGCATGGCGGGCGATCCCCCCGACGTGCTGATCACGCCGCGCCTCGGCGACTTCGGGCTGCTCGACTTCGACCGTGCTCACGAGGCCATCGCCGAGGGCCGGGCCGCGGTCGCCCGGGCGCTCGGCCCCTCCGAAGCGTCGTGAGCCCCGGGGCGCAGCAGACCGGACCCTCGGTCGCCGACGAGATCACCGTCGTGACCGGCTTGCCCCGTTCGGGTACCTCGATGGCCATGGGGATGTTGCACGCCGCGGGAGTGCCGCTCCTGGTGGATGCGCATCGCCCCGCCGATGCGAGCAACCCGCGCGGCTACTTCGAGTACGCGCCCGTGAAGGCGACCCGCCGCGAGGCGGCCTGGGTGGCCAGCGCTCGGGGGCGCGCCGTGAAGGTGATCCACGCACTGGTGCCGCACCTGCCCGAGGCCGAGCGCTATCGCGTGGTCTGGATGCAGCGCGACCTCGACGAGGTGCTGCGGTCGCAGGAGCGCATGCTCGAGCGGCAGGGCCAGCAGCCCGAAGTCGGAGATCGCGCCCTGCTACGCACGGCCTATGCCCGCCAGCTGGATGAACTGCGGGTATGGCTCGGCAGGAGAAGCACCGCATCGGTGCTCGAACTCGACCACGCCCTGGTGCTGGGCCGGCCGGATGAGGCGGCCCACCAGCTTGCGCGGTTCGTGGGCCGCCCCGCGCAGGCCGGGGCCATGGCCCGTGCCGTCGACGCTTCGCTCTACCGCGAGCGCAGCGCCACCCCAGCCGGATCGAGCTAGCCGCGGCCTGGCGCTTCTTCGGCTGCGGGACCGTACCCATGCACGCCCGCCCGGCGTATCCTCGGACGTCCGGCAGGCGCAAGGTCGGGGAGGCTGTTCATGCGGATCATTCGGGGTATCGCTCTGGTTCTGGGGCTTCTGGTCCTGGGAGGGGGCGCGCTCGTGATCGCTGCTCGCTTCGCAGACGGACCGCTGGCCGTGCTTCCGGGCGGCCCGTTCAAGACGGGCGACTGGGTCGAAGCCCCTGACGTGGACTGGTCGTTCGCGGGCGACCTCGAGGAGATCGAGCTGCAAAGTGGCGACCCGGTGCGTTCGCGCACGGTCTGGCTCGTGGTTCACGAGGGCGAGGCGTACGTCCCGGCGAGCCTCGAGTTTCCGCCCGGCAAGACCTGGCACGAAGAGGCGCTCGAAGAACCCGAGGCGGTGGTTCGGGTCGAGGGCAAGCGATACCGGCGCCGGCTGCAGCGCGTCGACGAAGAACCTCTCGGCTCGACGATTCGCGATCTGCTGCGCGAGAAGTACGGCGCGGGCCCGGGTGGCGAGTCGGGGCGCATCTGGGTGTTCCACCTGGCGTCGCCCAGCGCCTGACCGAAGCGTTCGCCCCGGTCGCTAGGCCGGCGCGGGCGGACCTCTCCGCGGCGGGTGCGCCTCGCGCCACGCAGCCACGATGCTGCGCGGGTCGAGCCCATCCACCTCGAGGTCGAAAGCCAGTGGGCTCGCCGGGAAGCCCACGCGGTAGGCGCGCCCGTCCCGCCGACGCTCGAGCAACCCGTGGTCGACCAGCAGGCGGCGGATCGTCACGTGGTCGGTCTCGATCGCAGGTGCGACCTCGTCGTTCCAGCGCTGGATGGCGGCGTTCATCTCCGGCTCGGTGTAGCCGCGGTCGCTGTCGAGGGTGAGCAGGAAGCTCTTCATCAGAATCTGGCGATCCCGACGTCGACGGGGCAGGGGACGCGGTTGGAAACCGGCCGCGAGCCGAATCAGGCGCTCCGCGAACTCCTCGACGGCGATCACGGCGGAGGCGCGGACTAGGCCGCGAAGCTCCGCTCGTACAGGGCATCGATGGCCGCCTGTCCGCTCGCGTCGAGAAAGCGCGTACCCGTCCCGCAGAAGTGGGGGTGCTGGATGCGCGGCTCCGCGTCCGGCTCGAAGGCATCTCCCCGCCAGCGGAACCAGCCGTCCTGCTCCTGGTCGAACACGTGCAGCGGCTTGTTGCAGAGCTTCGCGAACTCGGCGCCCCAGCCGGTGCCGCCCTTCACGGTCCCATTGGGCAGGATGCGCCCGACCACGAAGATCTCCTGGCCGTGGTTCACCTGGAACCAGATCGTCTGGAGCACGCGCTTGAAGAGCTTGGTATCGGGAAAGCTGCGATCCATGAGCCGGCTCACGTAGCTGAGGCTCACGTCGCCCTGCTCGAGCTCCTCGGGCGTGAGCACGCGGATGCCGCGATGCCGCGCATCGGAGTGCCCCTCGAAGGTGAAGTTCACCTCGGGCATGCCGAGCTTCTCGGCGGCGGCCCCGAAGGCCGACTCGGCTCCCTGGGCTGCACCGCTATAGAGGATGCACTGGGTCGGATCGAGCTTGGCCATGGGGCTCTCCTCGGGTTCGCCACGCCGATTCTTACGGACCCCCGGCCCGGGGTCGAGGCGACCTGGCCCGGCGGGTCGAGCGGGCGCTCGCCGGCGACGCGACACCCAAAATGCGCGTCGCCCGGGGGCCCTAGGGCACCCGGGCGACGAGATTGGTAGCGGGGGAGGGATTCGAACCCCCGACCTCCGGGTTATGAGCCCGACGAGCTACCAGACTGCTCTACCCCGCAGCAAGATCTGGGAGACGGACCTTAGCGCCGGGGCGGGGGGCGTCAACGCTGGCCTCCGAGCGGCCTTTCCCCAAGCGGGCTGTGCGCTTCGCGGGTCCAGCTGCGTGCGGGCTGCGCGACACCGGGGCTTCCTGCACGCGCAGTTGCGGCACCGCGGTGACACTTTCCGTCATGGCGGGGACACACACGCTCGGGAGGTCGAACCCATGCGGAAGCTCGACAAGCACAGCATTCATCGATGGATCGCCCGGGGGACCACCAGCCTGGCGCTGGCTGCCAGCCTGGGCCTGGGGATGCCGGCCGGCGCCGCCACGCTCTACAAGTGGGTGGGCGACGATGGCTCCATCTCGTACACGGACGAACTGGATCGGATTCCGGCGCGTCATCGCGCGGGGGCGACGCGGATCGAGACGGGCGGTCTCGACGGCTACGCCCGATTCACCCCGGCCGAAACGCCCCAGCCTGCAGCGGGACCGGCGCCGTTCTCGGCACCGATCGCGGCGCCGCTGCCGGCAGTGTCGGCCGCACCGCCCGCCGGTGCACCGGCGACCGAGTCGCCCGCAGCGCTGGTCCAGGTCAACGGCAACACGTCGATCCGGGTGCCCACCGACACGGGCTCGGCGGCCAACGGCCCGCTCATCGTCGAAGAGATCCGGGTGAGGCGCGACGGCAGCAACTTCACCATCCACGACACCGTGGTCCGGCGCGGCGACGACGTGCTGATGGTGGTGCGACCGGCGCAGTCGAACCAGGGCTCGCCCAGCGACTGGGTCGACGAGGCCGAGCTCATCCGCTGAGCGGCGGAACGGATCGGCCGAGGGTCGCGGCGGCCCGCGGACTACGGAGACTCGAAGGGGCGTAGCGCGCCCGGCGATACGCCGGCGCGCCGCGCTTCTTCGAGCAACTTCGGCCACGCCGCTTCCGCCGCCTCGAGTTCGCGTGCGGCCTCTTCGCGCGCGCTCACGGCCTCGGATCGTCGCTCGCCTCGCTGATTGCGCTGTCGGCCCTTGCCGTAGGCGGCATCGGACTGCTCGACCCGGGCTCGAGCCACCTCGACGCGCTGGCGACCGGCCTCGAGGCGCTGCACCCAGACGGATTCGTCCACCTCGGCCTGGGCTGCGGGCGGCTGGGCCAGAACGGGCAGGGTAGCTGCGCCCACCACCGCGGCGGCCAGCAGGGCCAGGAAGATTGCGGGCCACGGGGTTCGGACGCTCACAGGGCAGCACCTCCTGCTTCGGCAGCGGGAGCCGCCGGGACGTAGCGCTCGTGGACGAACGCATCGAGTTCCTGGGCGCAGTCTCGATCCAGGGCGAGAAAGCGCACGCCCATGCCGGGATGCACACCGGGCGCGGCGGGGCGCCTCCATACGATGCGGGCGCTGGTGGCCAGGCGGCCGGTCCCGCACTCGGGCAGCTGGAACGAGAGCCGCACTTCGTCGGTCTGTGGCTCGAACTTCGTCTCGAGAAACATGCCCCCTCGCGAGAGGTTGCGGCACAGGGCCAGGCGGCCCTCACCGTCGCTTTCGACGCGCACCGGCGTGTCGAGCGGGACCCGGGGAAGGCCCGTCGGGCGGTCGCTGGCGACGAAGCGCCTTACCGCCCCGATCAGCTCGCGGCGCGAGAGCGGCTTCATCAACACGTCGGACGCGCCTGCATGGATGGCGCGGGCGTGCTCGGCCGCATCGCCGCAGCCCACGACCACCACGGGCGTCTCGCGCGTGGCCGCGTCGCTACGGATCTCGCAGCAGACCAGGCTGCCGTCGAGGTCGGGCAGCGTCATGTCCAGTACGACGACGTCGGGGTGGTCGGTCCGCACCCGTTCGAGCGCCTCGCCACCGCTCTCGGCGGTGATCACGCGTCCGTACCGGGCGAGAAAGTGGGACTCGAGCTCGCGGAAGAGGGGAGCATCGTCCACCACGAGGAACGTGGGTCGCTCGTCCATGGCCGGCCTACGGCTTCTCGCCGGACAGTACCCGGCGGATCTTGTCGATCTCGAGGCGGACGACCCAGCCTTCCTCCTCGTCGTGGCGCCAGGTCTGCTCGAAGTCGACGTGACGCTCGATCATCTCGGGCTGGATGTACCCGCTGAAGCGCATGGTGACGGTGACCTCCTTGGCCTCGTCGTCCATGTCCACGTGGACCTTGTCGTAGTCGGTGAAGCGCAGGTTCGTGAGGTCCGGCTCCAGGCTCAGGAAGGCGCTCCGCTGGTCGGGATCGACGTAGATCGCAGCGTGCGAGATGCGTCCGTAGCGCACGTACTGCGTGAAGTAGTTCTGGGCGACCTCGAAGTCGTCCTTGCGATCCATGGCCATGAGCGTCTCGCAGCCGAGCGAGAGCAGCGCGGCCCCCGCGACGGCGAGCGCGGCCAGTGCGCGTGAGACGCGTCGGCCCGGCGCGTCGGCTCGGTGATGAGACAAGGTGGTCCGGGTGCGGGCACCCGACGGGTGGCGCAGCGATCGCTTCGGCATGTTCCCCTCCGGCCGGCAGGACGTACGCAATCAGCGGGTCCGGCGGCCGTATCCCGTATCGAAATCCCGGCAGTGAGACTTGAGACGGACCCGGCCGGGCCGGTGCGGAAGCACTAGGCTCTGCCGCCATGCTGCTGCTCGGGATCGACGTCGGCGGGACCAAGGTGGCCTGTGCGCTGGGAGACGCGTCGGGCCAGGTGTTGGACAGCCGGCGTCGGCCCACCGAGGCGTCCGGGGACCCTGTGCGGGATCTCGAGCGCATGGCCGCCGACGTGCGGTCCCTGGTCGAGGAGAGCGGCCACCGCCTCGAGGACGTCGCGGCGGTCGGCGTGTCGGTCCCGGGCCCCCTGGACACCGAGCGGGGGCTGGTGCTGAACCCGCCCAACCTTCCGGGCTGGGACCGCGCGCCGGTGCGCGACGTGCTGCAGGCGGCGCTCGGCCGGCCGGTCACCATCGAGAACGATGCGAACGCCGCAGCGCTGGCCGAGTGGCAGTTCGGCGCCGGCCAGGGCACGGACAGCCTGGTCTACCTGACGATGTCGACGGGAATCGGCGGCGGGCTGGTGCTCGGCGGGCGCGTGCATGCCGGGCGGGCCAGCGCGGCCGGAGAGGTCGGGCACCTGCCCATCGTCTGGGAGGGCGAGCCGTGTGCGTGTGGCCTTGCGGGGTGTGTGGAGGCCTACATCGGTGGTGCCGCGTGGACACGCCGGTTGGCTGCGGTGACGCCCGCCGACAGCCGGGTCGCCGCGCTCGCGGCGGGCGAGCCCCGGCCCGAGCACGTCGTGGCGGCCGCGAAAGAGGGCGATGCCTTCGCGCTGGCCGAGTTCGAGCGCTTCAACGACTACCTGGCGCGGCTACTCGTGATCCTGACCTTCACGCTGGCGCCCGACGTGTTCGTGCTCGGCACCATCGCACGCGCAGCGGGGGAGACACTCTGTCTGGGCCCGGTGCGCGAGCGCGTGCGCGCGCACGTCTGGGACTTTCTGGGCCAGGACCTCGCAATCGTGCCGGCGGCCCTCGAAGACCGGCTCGCCGACCTTGCGGGCATCTCGGTCGCGCTCGAGGCGACGCGCTAGGCGGCGCCGGCCTCGGACGTCTCGTCCACGCCCGGATCGGTCGTGGCCTCGTCGCCATCGCCGAGCAACCGAGCGGCCTCCTGCTGCAGGGTTCCGATCGCCTCGACCACGAGCGGGACGTTGGCGCCCGACGTGCCCGCGATCTCGAGGATGCGGCCCACGGCGTCCGACACGGCCTCGCTGGCGGCCCCGTGAGACTCGGTGTTGCGCTGGATGGAGCGGATCATGTCCGTGATCGAGCTGATGCTGGCGGTGATGAAGCGGCCGCTCTCGCGCTGCTCCTCGGTGGAACGGTGCACCTGACGGCAGAGCTCGAGGGCACTCTCGGCGTTCTTCAGCATCGCCTCGCTGGCATTGGACTGCTCGCCCACTGCCTGGGTGATCTGCTGCACCATCGACGACGTGCGCTGGGCCGCCTCGGCCACGTGCTTCGAGTTGCGCGTCTGCTCGCCGGTGGCGCGAGCGATCTCCGCGACCCGCGAGCTCGATTCGCCGGCCAGGTCGCGGATGCGCGCGAGCTCGTCGCCGGCATGGCGTGAGCGCGTGACGCCGGTCTCGACGGCTTCGATGCCGGCGCCCATGGCGGCGACGGCATTGCTCGACTCCTCCTGCACGGCGGCGATCAGGGCCTCGATCTCCTTGGTGCTCCCGGCGGTACGCTGGGCCAGGGTCTTCACGTGGTTGGCCACCACGGCGAAGGCCTTGCCCTGCTCGCCGGCTTGCGCGGCGATGATCGCCGCGTTCAGCGACAGCAGGTTGGTCTCGTCGTTGATGCTGCCGATCACGTCGACGATCTCGCCGATCTCTGCGATTCGGCCGGCCAGGCGCTCGAGCACCTCGCGCGACTTGCGCGTCTGCGTCCGGATCTCCTCGATCCCGTCGATGGTGGCGTGAACCGCCTTCGAGCCTTCCTGGGCGCCCTGGCTCACCTGCTCGGAGAGCTCCGACGCCTCGCCCACGTGTTGACCCACCTCCTGGATGGCCCGGTCCATCTGCACCATGGCTGCGGCCGACTCCTCGGCCATGCCCTGCACGGCGTCGGTGCTCTCGGCCACCTGCTTGATGCTGGCGCTGATCTCGTGGATCGAAGAGGTCGAAGCGTCCACCGAGTCGTGAAGCGATCCGGCACTGCGCGCGACCTCGTCGATGGCACTTCCCATCTCCAGAATCGACGAGGAAGCCTCTTCGGTGGCGCGCGAGAGGCTGTCCACCTCGGCGTTGATGCCCTTGATCGAGGTGTTGATGTTGGCGAGCAGCGAGGCCGTCTCTTCGACGGTCTCCTCGGTGAGGTCGCGTCCGGACTCGATCTCGCGCAGCGCCGCCAGCACGCGCTCGGGGGCGTCGCGCAGGCGGTCGCGCACCTCGACGCGGATCCGATCGAAGCGGCGTCGCGTCTCGAGCAGTTCGTCGAGGCCTTCGCCGTGCTCACCGAGCCACGCCCGGTCCGACTCGTCTAGCACTCCGACGTCGCCGCCACGACCGATCGAGCCGAGCCACGCGAGCAGCCGTGCCGAGCGCGCGCGTCGCGCGGCGAGGTGGCGCGACAGGGCGAGCCCACATGCAGCTGCGGCGAACCCCGAAGCGGTAGCCGCGGCGATGCTCGGCGCACCGGCCCAAAGAAGCCCTGCGCCCAGGGTCGTCGGCAGTGCTGCGGTCGCGGCCAGCAGGGCCGCGCCACGGCGATCTCCCGGCACGGCAGCCTGCGGTCGGGTCTCGAGTCGGTCTTCCGGTCGGGCTTTCATCGCTCGCCATGCTCCCCAGGACAACGCCCCAGGTGGATCGGCGAGTGCGGCCCTGCGCTTTAGGAAAGCGCTTGATAAGCAGGGATTTGGGTCCCCTGGTCGCACCCCGGACCTGAGGCCAGGGCGGATCCGGTGACGAAGCGGCCATCGGGCCGCCGCCGACCCCCGTCGAGGCCGGTGCCGAGCGGCGGCGACGAGCGCTCACTCCACCCGCACGCCCCCCGCAGCCACCACCTGCGCCCCGAGCGCGTGGAACGACCCGCACGCGATGGCCTCGCGGGCGCGTGCCATCAGTCGCAGGTAGAAGCGCAGGTTGTGCAGCGACCCCAGGCGCGCCCCCAAGGACTCGCCGGAGCGGTACAGGTGGCGCAGGTAGGCCCGGCTGTGGTGGGTGCACGTGGGGCAGTCGCAGTCGACGTCGATGGGGTCGGGATCGCTCGCGAAGCGGGCGTTCTTGATCATGACGATGCCGCTCGAGGTGTAGAGCACGCCGTGACGGCCGTGGCGGGTGGGCACGACGCAGTCGAAGAGATCCACGCCGTGTCCGATGGCCTGGACCACGTCTTCGGGCCGCCCGATGCCCATGAGGTAGCGAGGGGCCTCGCTCGGGAGGACTTCGTGCGCGGCCTCGATGGCCTCGAGGCGACGCTCGGGCGCCTCGCCCAGGCCCAGTCCACCGTGTGCGTGGCCGTCGAAGCCGATCTCCGCGGTGGCCCGCGCGCTGTGCCGGCGCAGGTCGAGGTCGACGCCGCCCTGGACGATCCCGAACAAGGCCTGCTCGGGCTTGTCGTGGGCCCGTCTCGCGCGTTCGGCCCAGCGCAGGCTGCGCTCCACCGCCGCGGCCACCGCCGCCTGCTGCGCCGCGTCCTGGGCCTCTTCGGGCGCCACGGGACGGCACTCGTCGAGGACCATGGCGATGTCGGATCCGAGCGCCGCCTGGATCTCGACGGTGCTCTCCGGCGTGAGCCGGCGGGACCGACCATCGACGGGCGACGCGAAGGTGACGCCGTCGTCGTCGAGGCGGACGCGGTCCGCGAGCGAGGTGATCTGGAACCCGCCGCTGTCGGTGAGCCACGGCCCGCTCCAGCCGGTGAAGCCGTGCAGGCCCCCGAGTGATGCGATCAACTCCTCACCGGGGCGCTCGTGCAGGTGGAACGTGTTGGCCAGCAGCATCTCGGCGCCGAGGCCACGAAGGTCGTCGGCGCTCACCCCGCGCACGGCTCCGTAGGTGGCCACGGGCATGAAGGCCGGCGTCTGCACCGTGCCGTGGGCCAGTTCGAGCCGACCCGTGCGGGCGGCTCCGTCCCGACCGACGACGTGAAAGCGCGGCGCCGTCATCCGAGGATCAACATGGCATCGCCGTAGGAGTAGAAGCGGTAGCCGCGATCCACGGCCTCGGCGTAGGCTTCGAGCACGCGTTCGCGCCCGGCGAAGGCGCACACCAGCAGCAGCAGCGACGAACGCGGCAGGTGGAAGTTGGTGAGCAGCGCGTCGATGGCCTGGAAGCGGTGGCCCGGCGCGATCAGCAACTCGGTCTCGCCGCGCCCCGGCTGCAGGGCACCGTCGCGGAGGCGATGCTCGAGGACCCGTGTGGTGGTCGTGCCCACGGCGATCACCCGGCCTCCGCGCGCCCGGGCCTTGCAGACGGCCTCCACCGTGGCCTCGGGCAGTTCGAAGGCCTCGGCGTGCAGGCGCCCCCGGGCAAGCGTCGCGTCGTCGACCGGGCGGAAGGTCCCGGCCCCCACGTGCAGGATCACTTCGGCGAAGGCGACCCCGCGTGAATCGAGGCGGCGCAGCAGTGCGCGGCTCAGGTGAAGGCCCGCGGTGGGCGCCGCGACCGACCCGTCTTCGCGCGCGTAGACGGTCTGGTAGCGCTCGTCGTCGTCCTCCTGGGATTCGAGACGTTCGATGTAGGGGGGCAGCGGCATCTCGCCCAGGGCATAGGGCTGCGCCCCCTCCTCGAAGCGCAGCACGACCTCGCCGGACGCGCCCAGCGCGTCGACCCGCGCGTCGGCCGCGCCCGCACCGGCGCGTTCGAAGCGGAACGTCAGGCCCTCGCGCAGGCGTCCGCGACACTTCACCAGGGCACGGTAGGCATCGGGGGCTCCGGCCGGGCCGAGCAGCAGGGCTTCCGCGCGTCCGCCGCTGGCCTTGGTGCCCCGCAGGCGCGCACGGCGAACGCGCGTCGCGTTCGCGACGACCAGATCGCGGGGCTGCAGGAGGTCGGGCAGGTCGCGGACGTGCGCGTGGCTGCACTCGCCCGTGCTGCGATCGAGCACGAGCAGCCGCGCGTCTTCGCGATGGGGGCGGGGCGCCTGGGCAATGGCGCTGCGGGGTAGCGCGTAGTCGTAGTCCGCGAGGCGGAGCGGGGCGGACACGCCGTGCGCTAGGGGGCCGGCGCGCGGCTGGCGCGTTGCGCCTCGCTGGCCAGGGCCTGTCGCAGGGCCGGCGTGTCGGCGATCGAGTCCCAGGAGAAGAGGGCGGACCCCAGGGCGCGCTCTCGGCCGACCTGACGCAGCTGCCAGACCGCCTCGGCAGGCCGCTGGGAGAACAGCCACGAGCCGAGGCCCACCCAGATGTTGCGCGTGCGGGCGAGCCCCGCATAGGACTCGACCCCGTAGCGCAGGCGCTCGCGGTCGAGCGTGTAGAGCATGGGCACCGCGAAATCGAGCAGACCCAGGTCGAGCCAGCGTGCCCAGTGCTGAAAGTCCACCAGGTAGGCGCGTTCTCGGTCGCCGATCACCGCGGCCGACATCTCGAGCCCGGGCCGGGCCTTGCGGGCGTCCGCGGCGATGCGCGCCACGACCTCGGTGAGCTTCTCGCGGCGCCAGTCGTCGAACTGGTTGGCGTTGCGCAGCGAAGTCCCGAAGGGCGCCTCGCGCCCGGTCTCGGCGCGGAAGCGGTCGCGGGCCGGTCCGCCGAAGCCGAACGACAGGCCCACGCCGAAGCGTGCACCCGGGGTGAAGGGCAGCACGTCGGCGTAGCGGATGTAGTCCAGGTGCAGGCCGTCGAGCGACGGGTACTTGACCAGCAGTTCGGCGAAGGTGGCGGAGAGCGCCTCGCCCACACCGGGGGTCGCGGGGTCGAGCCAGACTGCGGGCGTCCCCATGCGGTACCAGGCGCGGTCGGGCTGGGGAAGGTCGAAGTCGGGGTAGTCCAGGACCGAGCGCCCATGCTGATCGACCATGGCCGCGTCGGTCCCGAGCCGCTTCAGGATCGGTGCCTCGGGGTTCTTCGCGAGCGAGAGCACGTTGACCCACGCGTGAACCCGAAGGCCCTGAGCGTGGGCACGGGCGATCAGCACCTCGAGGGCATCGCGATCTTCTTGCCGCCACATGAGGTCGTGGGGCGTGGCGTCGGCGTGGGTGGACGCGAACCATGCCCGGCCGCCGCGGTAGACCTGCACGAACAGGTCGGTCACACCCATGGCCCGGGCGTCGGCGAGCAGCACGTCGAGCCTTTCGGGCTGCTCGAGTACCCGCTGGGAGCCCTGGCAGAGCACCCAGAGCCCTCGACGGGCGTGGGTGGGCGGCGGCTCGGCGGCCGGAAGGGCCGCGGCCAGCAGGAACGCGAGGGCGATGCCGACGGCCGGGATCGCGACGGTGCGGGCGCTGCGCTTGGGCAAGGCGCGATCAGCCTACCGGTCCAGACCCGCGCACGCACCGTTCCACGCGATTCGGGTTTGACAGCCGGCGCGGCTCGTCCACACTCGATCGACCGGGGGGATGATGGGGATCGACACACCGCCGCGGCGAGCCCGACGGGCATGCAGGGCCGCGCCTTCGCTCGCGCGGCGGCGATGGATCGCCTTCGCAGTCGCCTGCGCAAGCGCCCTGCTCGGGGCGCAGGGTGCCGCCCGCGCCGCGGGCGCGCCCGCGGCGCTCGCCGACCCGGTGCCGCCCCTGCGTGCCGCCCACGAGGCCCTCGAAGCCGGGCGTGCCACGGAGGCGCTGACCTGGCTCTCGATGGTCGAGGCGCCGCTGGTGGCCGACCACGTCGATCGACTGAAAGTGGCCGCGCGGCTCGAGCGCGGCGAGTACGAGACGGCCGCCGCGGCCGCCGAGCGGTTTGCCCGAGAACACCCCGATTCGCCGGTGCGGGGATGGGTGGCGGCTCTCGAAGGGGATGCGCGCCAGGCCCTGGGGCAGGGCCCTGCCGCGCGCGCGGCCTGGGCACGCGCCAAGGGTCTGGCCCGCGATGACGCCACGCGGGCAGAGCTGGCCGCCGCCCGCGCGCGATCCCTTGCAGGCGAGGGACGGCTCGAGGACGCGGCGAAGGCATGGCTCGTCGTCTGGAGCACCTACGCCGCCAGCGACCCAGGCCCCGAGGCCGACGCCGCGATCGATGCCCTGATCGCAGCCGGAGCACCCGAGCCGCGGGATGCGCGCGCCTACGCGCGCCGCGCCCAGGCGTTCGATCGGGCGCGGTCGAACGCCGCCGCGCGCGAAGCTGCCGAGCACGCGGTCAGCCTGGGTCTTCCGCTCAAGGCGGCGCGTACCATGCGCGAGCTCTCGGCGCGGATGTTGTTTCGAGAGCGGCGCTATCCCGAGGCCGTGGAGGCCTGGGCGCGGCTGGCCCCCGACCGCGAGGCGCGGTTGATGCACGCGCGCTCGCTGGCGCGCGCCGGGCGCATCGACGACTCGATCGCGGCCTTCGAGAAGCTGGCCGCTGAAGGCGGCCGCGTCGGCGCGCGCGCGGCCTTCCTGGTGGGCACGCTCTACGACGGTGAGGAAGGGGGCGCCGAAGACGCGCGGCGAAGCTTCGAGGCCGCCGCCACCGGGCGCGCCACACCCTCGTTGCGGCGATCGGCACGCTGGCGTCTCGGCTGGCTCGCCTACACCGAGGGGCGCTTCGACCTGGCCGAACGGCAGTTCGATGCGCTCGCCGACGATCAGGCCCGGGATGACGAGATCGGCAGCCTGCGGGCCCGGTACTGGCACGGGCGGGCGCTCGAGAGGCGCGATGCCGAGGCGGGTGCGCAGCACTTGCGCGCGTTGGCCGCGTCGCACCCCTTCACCTACTACGGCTGGCGCGCGGCGGCGCGCGCCGGCCGCGGCGACGGCGCGGGCCGCACCGACGGCGCGGGCCGCGGCCAGGGCAGGGGGCCTCTGCCGGAGGCCCGGATCGCGCGAGACCGACTCGAGCGCTGCCGGATCCTGCTGGCAGCGGGGCTCCTCGCCGAGGCCGAGCTCGAGATCGACCTGCTTGCGCGCGCTGGCGGCGGGATGGCCGAGCGCGCGGCCCTGGCACGGCTCTACCGCGATGCGGGCGCCTACCACGAGGCCCAGCGGCTGATCGTCGATGCCGCCCGCGAGGATCTGGCGCGCGGTCTGGAGCCGGCGCGCCGGGTGCTCTGGGAGCACGCCTGGCCGCTGGCATTCGCCGACTCGCTGCAGGCAGGCGTGCGCGAGGCGGGCGAGGTGCCCGCGGGCCTCGTCTTCGCCGTCATGCGCGAGGAGAGCGGTTATCGCCCCGAGGTGGTGTCCCGTGTCGGCGCCCGCGGCCTGGTCCAGATCATGCCCGAAACCGGGCGTCAGCTGGCGAGCAGGAGGGGTTGGTCGACCTTCGATCCCGACCGTCTCTTCGAGCCGGACACGAACCTCGCACTGGGTGCGCAGTACCTGGCCGAGCTGCTGGCGCGTTTCGACGGCCGCGCCGCCCCGGCCGTGGCCTCCTACAACGCGGGACCGGCCGCCGTCGGGCGCTGGGTGCGCGAGCGGGGAGACCTCCCCGAGGACGAGTGGGTCGAGTCGATCCCGTATGATCAGACCCGGGGCTATGTCCGGCGTGTGTTGCGCAGCCTCTACGTCTACCGTGCCCTGTACGGCACCGAGCTCGCCGGGGACCCGTCGGCGCTGACCCGCTCGCAAGGAGAACAGGCCGCTGGCACCCCGGCTGTATACGTTTCCGGATCGACCCCGTAGTCTCGACGTCGTCGGCGTCGGCGAGTGCTCGCTCGACACGGTGCTTCTCGTGGACGGCATCCCGGCGCCCGGTGCCAAGGTGCCAGTGCATACGCGGCTCGAGCTTCCCGGCGGGCAGATGGCCACGGCCATGCTTGCCTGCGCCCGCCTCGGCCTTCGCGCGGGGCTCGTCGGCGCGGTGGGGTGCGACCTCGCGGGTGAGGTGGCCCTCTCGCCGCTGCGCGACGGCGGCGTCGACGTGTCGGGCGTGAGGGCCCTGCCCGACGTGGGAACGCGCAGTGCGGTGGTGCTGGTCGACCGCGAGAGCGGAGAACGAACCGTCCTCGGCCACCTGGACCCGGCCCTGCGCGTGCCGCCCGGTTCGCTGTCCGCCGAGGAGGTGGCGCGAGCCCGCGTGCTCCACGTCGATGCCAGTGACCTCGACGCCTCGATCGAGGCGGCGGAGATCGCGCGGCGCGAGCGGATCCCGGTGGTCCTCGACGCCGATGCTCCAGTCCCCGGGATCGAGGCGCTTCTGCGCAAGGTCGATTTTCCTATCGTCTCGCTCGATTTCGCCGATGCGTATGGCGGTGCGCGCGTACCGGAACAGTGTGTCCGGGCGCTGGTCGCGCAGGGAGCACGCTTCGCGGTGGTGACGCTCGGAGATCAGGGTGCGATCGGAGGGGGCGAGGCCATGGTCCGCTGCCCCGGCGTGCCCGTCCCGGTTCGCGATACCACCGGTGCCGGAGACGTCTTCCATGCCGGTTTCGTCTGGGGGCTGCTGCAAGGCTATGAAGCCGAGCAGGTGCTCCAGACGGCCAACGCGTTGGCGGCCATGAGCTGCCGTGCCGTGGGCGCCCAGGGCGGCCTGGCCACGGAGGCCGAGTTGTCGGCGTTCCTCCGCGCGCACCCGAGCGACGCTTAGGCGCCTTGGGACGCCTGGCGCGTCCCAGGGGAGGTGCCTGCGCGACATGGGGGGTCCGATGAACCGACGAAATCGCGGCGGCGTGATGATCGCCGTCCTGCTGGTCCTGCTGCTCGTGGCGGGGGCGGGCGCCTTCAACTACTGGCGCAACCTCGGCAGCGAGGAGGCCGTTCCGCGACCGTATCGGGGGTACGCGGACGCCGAACTCGACGCACTGATCGCGGCCTACCGCAGCGAAGTGGACGCGCTCGATGCGCGCTACCAGCAGGCCCGCGATGGCCGGTCGGTTCGGCAGGTCTCGCGCGGTGCCCACATTTCCGACCACGTGAAGGGCTTCGAAGAGGCGCGCGAGGCCGCCGATCGCGTTCGCGGGCGGGCTGCCGATGTGGCGGGCCAGGCGGCGGTTCTTCGCGATCTCGAGGTGGAGCAGGCCACCCGGGCATCGAACCGCGGCTTCGACGTGCACTGGAGGCGCCTGACGACGCTCTGACGGGCACCCGGTCGGGGGTCTCTACCAGCCGCGCTCAGTCGTCGTCGGACTGCTCGACGTAGCCACCCTCGCCGAGGGACTCGATGTCGATCTCGGCCGCCTCCTCCTCCTCGAACTCGGTGGCGGGCTCTTCTTCCTCGAGCAGGCGGGTCATCGGGGCGAGGCTGGGCCGACGCTTGGTGGCGGGCTGGGCCGGCTTCGACTCCTTCTTGTCCGCCGCCGGGCGCTCCGACTGGTCGGAGCCGCACTTCGGGCAAATGGCTTCGGGCTTGCCCAGGTCGTAGAACTTCGCGCCGCAGGAGTAGCAGGTCCACTTCAGGCCGAGGCCCGGCTTGGGCTCCTGGGCCGCCATCTCGGGCGGGAGCTTGCGCTGGGCGGCCTTCTTGCGGGCTGCGGCCTTCTTGGTCTCGGCGAGCTTCTTCTTGGCCGCCGACTTGGCCGCGCCGGGCGCGACCCGCTTGGTCTTGGGGGGCGCCGGTGCGGGAGCGGCCTTCTTGGCGCTCGCGGCCTTCTTCTTTGCGCTCGCCGGCGCCTTCTTGCGCGCGGCCGCCTTCTTGGAGCTCGCCGTCTTCTTCTTGGCCGCAGCCTTCTTGGCAGACGGCTTCTTGGCGGTGGCCTTCTTGGCCACCGTCTTCGTCGCCTTCTTCTTGGCGGGTGCCTTCTTCGCCGCCGGCTTCTTGCGCGCGGGCGCCTTCTTGGTCGTGGCCTTCTTGGCCGGGGCCTTCTTCTTCGCCTTCTTGCGGGCCGGGCTCATCGCGTTCCTCCGCTATCCATGCGGGTGGGGTCGTCTGCGGCGCTGCCGCAGGTGTGGATCTCCGGTCGAAGCGCCAGATCGGTCGTCCCCAGCGCACGGGCATCCTCCGGCCCGTCGATCCAGGCGTGGTCGACTTCGAGCAGGCCGGTCTCGGGCGCGGTCACGCCGGCTTCCCGGAGCCAGCCTCGCACGCAGCGGTCCAGGGCGATCCGGGCGGTCTCGGGCGACTCGCCTCCCTCCAGGTTCTTCACGGGCGCGTACTCCTCATCCCGTCGAATCTCGACCAGGGCGCATTCGCTCGCTTCCGGCATCGCATCGAAGACGAATCGCTCCAGCTTGAGACCGTTGGGCTCGGCTGGGGCGATGGGGTGCCCTGCGTCGTCCACGGTCGGAATCTTCTTGGCGGAAGCGTGGTAGGGGAGCAAGCGGTCCGCGTCCAGTGCGATCCGGTCGAGAAAGGCCAGATCGAAGGCGTGGATGCTGATGCCCCCGGCCCAGAAGCGGAGTTCGCCGTCCTCGCCCCGCTCGGATCGCTGGGGCTCCTGGATCTCGGTGTACTCGATCACCCGGGTTCGGCCGTCGGCAAAGGCCATGGTGCCCACCCGTTCGTCGGGGGCGCGCTTGCGCACCACCTTGCTGGCGATCTCGACCCCGGGCTCGGCGAGGAAGCCCAGCAGCTGGGGGTCGGCCACCGGCGCCAGGGGGTTGTCGACCTGGTAGTAGGACAGGGCGCTTGCCCCCGCCTCGCGGAGCTTCTGGAGCAGTCCCGCCGCAGCCAGTGCCGGCAGCACGCCACCGTGGCCATCCGGAGAGGCCGCCAGGCGGTCGGGGGCCGCCAGCATCAGCCGGCCCTCGAAGTCGAAGCAGGGCACCGTCGCCTGGGTGAAGAAGTGCACCTGGGCCGGATCCAACCCGAACCAGTCCTCGGCGCGAAACAGGTGCCGCGTCTCGGCGTCGTTGCCCGGGCTCGTCATCACCAGCCAGGGAAGGGGGCGCCCATGGCGCCGTGCCACCCCGCGGAGCTTCTGGGCCTGCAGGCCGAACAGGGTCCGGCCACTCACCGGGCCCAGGGGGTAGCCCCCCTTGGGTCCCCCGAATCCCAACCGTGTGCCCTGGCCACCGGCCACCACGAGCGAAGCGACCTGGCCCTCGGCGAGCATCTGCTCGCCCGCCTCGCGCGCGCGCCGACGGCGCTCGGCGTCGCCCCCATGCTCGGGCAGAGCGACCACCGGGGCCGGTTCGAAGCCCACCGGCCGCACGCGGCCCAGGGCGAGGGCGGCTTCGTAGTGCTCGGCCAACCGAGGCAGATCGAGGCGCTCGAGCTGGCTGCGCAGGCGCTGCTGGCCGACCGCATCCAGGCCGTCCCAGAAGCGCAGGACGTGCTCCTGGCCGTGGGCGGCGAGCTGGTCCCGAAGGCCCCCGTTGGCTTGGGTCATGACGAGCGGCACGCGAGGCGTCCCTTCCTCCAATAGGCCTGTCCGAGGCGATACGCGGGGGGTCGGGCGCCCGGGAGAACGGCAGGCCAGTAGCACGGAAGCGGCCCGTCGCCAAGGTGCATTGCCTCCCAGACCAGACGCCGCGGGGCGGGAGGGGGTTTCGGACGGGCGTCCGCCCGCTGGGCGCCACGAATACGATATTTGACATAATCTATCTTATCGGACATCTGGAACGAGGGGCGGGGTTCTTCGGGTGGCACGACGAGGGGCACCGAGGACATAGCTGGAGGCCAGCTGGAGGACGGCGTCCCAGAGCTCCGCGAGCGAAACCCAGGCGGCCCGTGCGGCCCCGCAACTGGATTCGAATCCAGTTCCCGGTCTCGAGGCCCGCGGGCTGCGGTTTCGGGTCGGCTGCTAGCTGCCGCTGGCAGCTTCGAGTTCGGCGAGCCGTGCGCGGACGTGCTGCGGGATCTCGGGCTGGTCCAGCTCCTGGGCTTCGGACCAGAGCGCCAAGGCGCGTTCGGTGTCGCCGGACTGCGCAAAGCAGCGCGCGGCGTCGGCCAGCGCCAGGCGGCGCGTCGGCAAGGATGCGATCCGGCCGGCCTCGGCGTGGGCCTCGCCGGCGTCCGCCAGTCGGTCGGCGCTCTCGTAGGCGCGCGCCAGGCGCGAGAGCGCCAGGCCGCGCAGCTCGGTGCCCGAGGCGGCTTCGTCGCGGGCGCGCTCGAACGTGGTCAAGGCGGCCTCGGGGTCGCCGGCTTCTTCTTGCAGCGTGGCGGCCTCGAGCAACGCCGATACCGCGGCCGCCGTGCCCGAGTGTTCCTCGGCCACGGTGAGGAACTGGGCGACGTATTCCTGCCGAACCTCTCGCGCAGTCTCGGGATTTGCCGGCTCGGTCACTACGAAGCTGCCGGGGGCCGCGCCCATCTCGCGCAGGTAGTTCGTCTGCACCTCGGCCACGGCCGCGGCGGCCTCGTCGCGACCCTGCCGCTGCAGGTACTCGCCGACGCCCAGCACCGCGGCCACCAGGAGGATGCCCCCCAGCACGCCGAGTACCGTGTTCGGGTTGTCGCCGACCCAGTTGGCGGCGCGGTCGAAGACGCTCTCGATCTCTGCGAGCGTCTCGGTCGCCTGCTTGGCGTCGGAACGGCGGGCCACGGCTTGTTCTCCCCACCCACTGGGCGAAAGGCCCCGGGCGGCCGGACTAGATAGCACCCTTTCGCCGGACGCTCGCCCCGCCCGGCGGCGCGCTAGCCATCGTCTTCTTCGGGCCTCCGGCGACGCAACATCACCCGAAGCGGCGTCCCCTCGAAGTCGAACTGCTGGCGGAGCCGGTTCTCGAGAAACCGGACATACGAGCGTTGGATGCCGCTCGGGTCGGTGCAGAACAGCGCGAAGGCCGGCGGGTGCACCCCGGTCTGCGTCGCGTAGAAGAACTTGAGCGGGCGCCTGCGAACCCCTCGCTGGGCCATGGCGGGTTCGTGGGCCGCGACCGTGTCGCGCAGCCAGCGGTTGAGTTCGGACGTGGGCACACGCCGGCCCGCTGCGGCATGGATGCGTGCCACCAGGGCGAAGATGCGCCCCACGCCGCGCCCGGTCTTGGCCGACAGGCGCACCACGGGCACGTCCGGCGTGCCGCGCATGCGCCGCGCGAGCTCGTCCTGGAATCGTCGTCGGTCGCCCTCGTCGCGCTTTTCGAGCAGGTCCCACTTGTTGAGCAACAGCGCGCACGCGCAGCCGCGATCGCGCACCAGCGACAGCACCTTGGCGTCCTGGTCGGTGAAGCCTTCGTCCGCATCGACCAGCACCAGCGCCACCTGCGCGCGTTCGATGGCGCGCACGGCCATCAGGGCGCTGCCCTGCTCGCCCGTGCGCCGGCGACGGCCGGGCCGACGGATGCCCGCCGTATCGACGAAGGTGATGGCGTTCTCGCCCTGCACGATGCGGAGATCGATGGCGTCGCGCGTGGTGCCGGGGACGTCGGATACGACCACGCGCTCTTCGCCCGCCAGCCGGTTCAGCAGCGAGCTCTTGCCGACGTTGGGCCGCCCGACCAGGGCCACGCGCGGCGTATCGTCGTCGGTGGGCTCGGTGGGGTCGGCGCCCTCTTCCGGCAGCCGCTCCACCAGCGCTTCGAGCAGGTCCCACGCGCCGCGGCCGTGCTCGGCCGAGATGCCCTCCACCATGGCCAGACCCAGGGCGTGGAACTCGGCCACCAGGGGTTCGTGCTTCGGGTGGTCCACCTTGTTGACCGCCACGGCGAGGGGCTTTCCCGAGCGCTGGAGCCCACGCGCGATGTCGCGCTCTTCGGGCAGCAGCCCGGCATGGGCATCCACCACGAACAAGATCGCGTCGGCCTCCTCGACGGCGGCCCGCGCTTGCTCCTGGACCGCGGCCTCGATGGCGCTGGCCGGGTCGCGGTCGAGCCCGGCGGTATCGACCACCAGCACCCGGCGGGGACCGACCTCGACCTCCTCGACGATCCGATCCCGGGTGACACCCGGAACGTCCTCCACCAGCGCGCGGCGACGCCCCGCGAAGCGGTTGAAGAGGGTGGACTTGCCCACATTGGGGCGCCCCACGATGGCCACGATGGGGAGGGGGGAGGACGACACGGCGGCTCCGGTGGGGGCGATCACCCTACCCCGCATTGGAGGGTTCGCAACTACTTCAGGCAAACCATCGCCGCGCCGATCGTTTGCTTGACAATGGCTGGCGCGCGGCCGTAGGCTCCCCGACGGGGTGCAACGGGCTCGCCGACACGCGTCTGGATACACGTCTGGAACGGGTGACGGCGGGTTTGCCGAGAGGCCGGGCCGCCAGCTCCACGCGGTTCGAATCGGAGGGGATATGCCGAATCAGACTTCACGCCGCCTGTTTGCGGTCACGAGCATGGTAGCTGCCGTCGCGCTGGTCCTCGGGCTCGCCGCGCCGGCTGCGGCCGGCCCCGAGACGCTGAAGCGCTCGGTGGAGAACCTGACCCAGTGGCCGCTCGACATCGTCGCTACGCCGATCGTGGCGGGCAAGTCGATCGTCACGAACCTGCAGAGCGTCGAGGACAGCCCGGGCGTCCGCATCGCCTACCCGGTGCCCGGCTACCTCTGGAACGTGATGGTCGGCTGGGGAGCCTCGGTGCTTCGCGGCGTGACCGGCGTGCTCGAGTTGATTCCCGGCGTCGTACTGCTCTTCCTCGATGCCGACATGGACCCGCTGTTCGACCCCGCCGATGAGAACGACGCGCTGGTCGACTGGGAGAACGGCATCTACGACGTCAAGTTCGGCGTCGACTACACCACGCCGGCCTTCTAGCCCGCTTCGTCCAGGTACCGGGCCACGCGCTCGGTGATGCCATCGATGTCGTCCGGGGAGACCCAGGCGACGTCGTCGACGGCGCGAATCCACGTGCGCTGACGGCGCGCGAACTGCCAGGTGTCGCGCTTCATCTGTTCGACCACCGTTCCGAGGGTTTCGCGGCCCTCGATCACCGGCTGCATGTGGCGGTAGCCGATGGCCCGCATCGATTCGAGCTCGGGGCCGTAGCCGCGTTCGCGTAGCGTGCGCACCTCCCAGAGCAGGCCCTGGGCGATCATCTGATCGCAACGCACCGCAATGCGCTCGCGGAGGGGTTCGGTCCCCGGATCGACGGCGAGATGCAGCGCGGGCACCCGGTCCCGTTTGCGCTGCATGGCCGAGGCCTGCTTGCCGGTGGTCGCGCAGAGTTCGAGCGCGCGCACGATGCGGCGCACGTCGTTGGGGTGCAGGCCCGCTGCCCGGTCGGGGTCGACCTCGGCCAGCCGCCGGTGCAGGCGTCCCGGGTCGCCCGCGGCCACGGCCTCTTCGTGCTCGGCCTCGAGCGCGTGGCGAAGCTCTGGATCGCGGCCCACGTCCACCGAGAAGCCCTCGAGAAAGGCTCGGATGTAGAGCCCCGTCCCTCCGCAGAGCAGCACCGGGCGCCCGCGCGCCAGGACCCCGGCGGCGGCCGTGCGGGCTTCGCGGGCGTAGCGGCCGGCGCTATAGGGCACGTCGGGGGTCACCACGTCGATCAGGTGATGCGGAACCCGTGCACGCTCCTCGACGGTGGCCTTGGCGGTCCCGACGTCCATGTAGCGGTAGACCTGCTGGGAGTCGGCGTTCACGATCTCGGCGCCGAGGCGCTCGCCGAGCGCGAGGGCCACGGCGGTCTTGCCCGCCGCGGTAGGGCCCGTGACGACCACCACCGGCCCGTCGATCCGCGCGAGGCCCTGCTCCGACATGGCGCGGGAGACTAGCCACTTCCCGCGAAGGCCCGACGCGGCTCAGCGACCCAGAGCAGCTCCTGCGGCTCAGCGGTGGCTGGCCTGACGAGGCTCAGCGTCGGCTGAAGCGGCGCTCGATCTCGTCGAGCCCGATGGGGACGGCGACGGGCCGACCATGGGGACAGGTGGGTGCCCACGGGATGGCGTCGAGTGCATCGAGCAGCGCTCGCTGCTCGTCCTCGCTCAGCACCTCGCCCGCCCGCCGGGCGGCGTGACAGGCCATGCTGGCGAAGCGGTGGTCGGCCGCGTCGAGCATGCGCGAGTCGCCACGGCCGCCCTCGCCTCCGGCGTCTCCCGCACCGGCCAGTTCGTCGAGCAGCCCGCGCAGCACGCCCATGGGGTCGCGCTCGGCCAGTAGCTCGGGCACGGCCCGGACCACCGCGGTGCGTTCGCCGAAGGGCTCCACTTCGAAGCCGAGGCCCTCGACGCGTTCCGCATGCTCTCGCACCGCCGCCATGCGCGTCGCGTCGAGTTCGAGCGTCTCGGGCACCAGCAGCGCCTGTCGCGCCACGCCGCCCTCCTGCCACCCGGCCCGCAGTCGCTCGTAGAGAATGCGCTCGTGGGCGGCGTGCTGATCCACGAGCAGCAGCGCCCCCTTGTCCTCCACCAGCAGGTAGGTGGCGAGCAGCTGGCCGAGCAGACGCAGTTCGCCGAAGCGTGCCGGGCGCGCCAGTCCGGCCACACCGGCGGGCTGGAAACCCTCGACCCCTGCGCCCGGACGTTCGGCCAGCACCCAGTCGCTGGTGGCGGCCGACGCCGCCTGGCGCTCGGGGGGCAACGACGACCAACCACGCGACGAGGCCGGCACGTCTCCGGTCGCGCGCTCGACGGGCGCCCCGCCGGCCGTCTCGCTCGACGCGCCACCCCCCTGGCTCGATGCGCCACCCGGAGCGAGCCAGCCGCGCTGGGCGAGCACGTCGCCCAGGGCACCGCGCAGCGCCTGGTGCGCGGCCTGGGGGTCGGCGAAGCGCACCTCCCACTTGGCCGGGTGCACGTTGACGTCGACCCCGCCCGGCGAGACCTCGAGGTAGACCAGCACGGTCGGAAACCGACCCCGCGGAAGCACGTCCCGATAGACCTGGAGAATCGCGTGGCGCAGAACGCGGTCGCGCACGGGCCTGCCGTCGACGAACAGATGGATGCCGGCACCGGTGGCGCGGTGGTGGCTCGGGTGGCTGGCGAAGACCCGCACCGAGAGGTCGCCCGCCTGGCGCTCGGCCGTCTGGAGCGCGGCCGCCTCGCCCTCGGAGAGCACGGCCGCGATGCGATCCAAGGGATCCTTCGCGGCCGGCCACTGCAGCACTGCGCGTTCGTCGCGCGAGACATCGAAGTGAACGGTGGGTACGGCGAGTGCTACGCGAGACATCCAGTCTGCGATGTGGCCCCACTCGGTGGCCGCCGACTTCAGGAACTTCCGGCGGGCGGGAATCTGCGCGAACAGGTCGGCGACCTCGATCCGGGTGCCTTCGGGGCCCGAGGCCGGGTGCGCGCGAACGACCTCGCCGCCGTCGATGCGGATCTCGTAGGCCTCGGCGGCGCCACGCGCGCGGGTGCGCAGCCGCAGGCGCGAGACCGAAGCGATCGACGGGAGCGCTTCGCCCCGGAAGCCGAAGGTGCCGATCCCGGTGAGGTCGTCGAGCCGCCGCAGCTTGCTGGTGGCGTGGCGCTCGAGGGCCAGCCGGGCGTCGTCGGGGGTCATGCCCAGGCCGTCGTCGGTGACGGCCACCAGGGCGGCGCCGCCCTCGCGCACCTCGACCCGCACCCGTCCGGCATCGGCGTCCAGGGCGTTCTCGACCAACTCCTTCACGACCGAGGCAGGCCGCTCGACCACCTCGCCGGCGGCGATCTGGTCCACCAGGGCGTCCGGTAGGCGCTCGACGCGCGCGCCAGGGCCCTCCCCGGCCGACTCCGGTCCCGTGACCGGCGCAGGCTTCTGTGGCAGTCTGGACACGGAATCCCCCCGCGACAGGACGTATCACGGAGCGTGGGTCGCCGTCAACGCCGTACGTGCGGCGGGCGGCACTCGCAAATGCATTGACAAACCTTCCGGTTTTCCAATAGTTTCGCGGTTGAGGGGGAGGGGTCCATGGATCGCATGAGCCAGCACGAGGGCGCGAGCACCGCCGCGGGCGCCTCGGGGACGGCCCACGTCTCCGATGCAGCGGGGCGCCGCCGCGAAGACCGCATCGTCGGTGCCAGTGAGGCCACGCGACAGGTCATCGCCCGGGCGACGGCTGCCGCGTCGAACGACCACCTGGTGTTGCTGGTCGGCCCGGCCGGAAGCGACCGCGAGTTGGTCGCCCGAGCCATCCACACCTGGGGCCCGCGGAGTTCCGCCGACCTCGAGGCCCTGTCCTGCGCGTCGGTTCCCGAAGCGCTCCAGTCGCGCGAGGTCTTCGGCTGCGCAGAAGGCGTCTACCCGGCCGTCCCGGGTGCACACGTGGGCGCCTTCGAGCGCAACGCCAGCTCGACCCTGTTGCTCGATGCCTTCGACGAACTTCGCTCGGACGTCGCCACGGCCATCCTCCGCGCGGCCCGTGATCGTCGCTTCCAGCGCGAGGGCGAGTCCACACCGCGGACGCTCGGGGCGCGCCTCATCTGCACGAGCGCCTCGGAAGCACCGCCGGCGCTCGCCGAGATGCCTCACCACCTGATCCAGCTCTCGCCCCTGGCCGAGCGGCCCGAAGACGTGCTGCCCCTGGCGGCGCACTACCTGGCGGCCTTCTCCGAAGAACTCGGTCGGCAACCGGTCGGGCTGACCGCCGACGCCCGAGCCTGCCTGCAGGCCGAGACCTGGCCCGGTGACGTGCGCGAACTGCGCGAACGCATCCGCCAGGCCGTGCGCCTGTGTGGCGAGGGTGCGATCACGGCCGAGTCGCTGATGCTCGCCCGGGACGCCGAGGAAGTGCCGTCGTTCAAGGAGGCCAAGCGGGCCTTCGAGACGCGCTACGTGACGGGCCTGCTGCGCCGCTGCGACGGCAACATCAGCCGGGCCGCCCGTCTGGCCAAGAAGGACCGCAAGGACTTCTACGACGTGATCCGTCGCACGGGCGTCGATCCGGGCCAGTTCCGCTCGTAGCCCAGCCGGCCTCGGCCCTTCCCAGGCCAAGGCCCCGTCCGACGCGCCGCGCTCCACGCGGTAAGCTGGCGCGATGCGCGTAGCCGCCGTCCAGATGTGCTCGACCGACGACGTCGAGGCGAACCTGGCCCAGGCGCGCGCCCTGGTCGGCGAAGCCGCTACGGCGGGCGCGGGTTGGGTGGCGTTGCCCGAGATGTTCGCGTTCCTGCGCCGCGAGGGTCAGGCCTTTCCGTGCGCGCAGGGTCTGGATGGCGAGATCGTGGGGACGGTGCGCGAACTGGCGCGCGAGCACGGCATCTGGCTGCTCGGGGGCAGCTTCCCCGAAAAGGCCGAGGGCGACCGCGTGCACAACACCAGCGTGCTGGTCTCCCCGAGCGGCACGCTCGAGGCCGTCTATCGCAAGATCCACCTGTTCGATGTGGACCTCTCGGACCAGGGAGGCAGCGCCTATCTCGAGTCGAAGAGCATCGCGCCGGGCAGTGAGGTGGTCGCAGCCGAGACGCCCTTCGGCGTGGTGGGTCTCTCGGTCTGCTACGACCTGCGATTCCCCGAGCTCTACCGCCAGCTGGTGGACCGCGGAGCGCGCTTTCTGACCGTCCCCAGTGCCTTCGCGCCGCAGACCGGCCGGGACCACTGGGAGGTGCTCCTGCGGGCCCGGGCCATCGAGAGCCAGTGCTTCGTGATCGCTCCCGCGCAGTGGGGTGCCCACAGCCCGGACCGCTCGAGCCACGGCCGCACGATGATCATCGACCCCTGGGGCCTCGTGCTGGGATTGGGGGCAGACCGCCCCGGCGTGGTGCTGGCGGACTGCGACCTCGACCAGCAGGATCGGATCCGAAGCGGGTTGCCCGCCCTGCGCCACCGGCGGCTCTGAGCGGCGCTCAAGCGCTCCCCAGGACGTTCCGAAGAGGCGGAGAGCCCCTGGTGTGAGGGGAAGCTCCGATACGGCGATGGGCGTCGATCGGAGGCCCACCTGGGAGAGACCCGTGGCGCCCCGAACCCGAGCGATGCTTCGTATCTGCAACGGCGGCTTCGAAGGCATGTGCTACGAGATCACGGCCGAAGAGACGTTGATCGGTCGCAACCCGACCACCGACATCACGCTCCTCGACGAGGGGATCAGCCGCGAGCACGCCATCGTGCTCTACGACGAGACCGACGACGCCTACACCGTCGAAGATCTCCAGTCGACGAACGGCACCAAGGTCAACGGCAAGCGCGTGCGCTCGTCGGTCCTCGCCGACGGCGACGAAGTGCAGATCGGGCAGACGCGCTTCGCGTTCAGCCTGGGCGAGCCCGACTAGGCAGGCCCGCGCCCGTCGGGCCCACCGGCGGACCACCGGCGGACCTCGATGGCAGCCGGCCGGCCCCGTGCCGCTACGGCCAGCAGGATCGGCGGCTCGCTGTCCAGGGTCTCGCGATGCAGGGCCAGCGGGTGCGGTGCGCCCGGCCCGCGAACCCGCAGCGCCCCTGCGGGTCCCTCGACGCGCGCGGCCAGGCCACCGCCGCCGAGGCCGACGCCGAGGCACTTGGCGAAGGCCTCCTTCGCGGTCCAGGCGCGCAGGAAGGCGCGGCGCGCCTGCTCGGCGTCGCCCAGGTCGTGTAGTGCCCTGGCTTCGTCCTCGGGGAAGAAGCGGCCGGCCAGCCGAAGCGCGTCCGCCGCGCGAGAAGCCGCCTCGAGGTCGAGCCCGATCGGGCGCTCGAGGGCGACGACGCAGGCGACGTGCCCTGCTGCGTGGGCGAGGCTCGCGCGAAGGCCCGTTCCGGCCGGAGCCCGCAGGTGCAGCGCGCCCTGCTCGTCCGGCTCGATGCGCAGCGAAGCCGGGTGGCCGCCGGTCGCCTGCGACAGCGCCCCGCGCAGCAGCGCGCGCGCCGCACGAAAGGCACGCGCCCGCCTCGGGTGCATCCCGGCGGCCCGGCGCCGCTCTGCGGTGTCCAGGGCCACCAGCGATGCGCCCGCTAGCCCCCCTTCGGGAGCCCAGAAGACGTGCACTGCCCCGGCCGCGAGGGGCACCGCCGCACGCTCGTGCCCTTCCGCGGTCGCACTGTTACCCCCGCGGCTCAATCGCCCTTGTCGAACAGCGCATCGAGCGCCGCCCGCGCCTGGGCGCGCTCCGAAGCCGCTCGGGAGTCTGCCCCTGCATCGCCGTCGCCCGGGCGGAACCACTCGCAGCGGTTCGCCCGCTCGGCGTCTTGGACCGGCTCGGCCTGGGTCTCGCGACAGCCGTGCGCAGCCTGGGGATCGTGGTGGGCGCAGTTCCGACAGGCATGCAGGTCTGCGCCGCAGGACGAACAGGCGTCGCGGAAGCCGACCCGCTCGCCCGAAGCGAGTGCGACCGCCGTCGCGCAAGCGTGGCACCTCATGCAACCCCCAGATCCCGGGCTCGGGCCGAGCGGGCGCCTCAGGGCGCGCGCCCGCCCCGTCACCTTGACCGAGCCGCTCCGGGGGCGCAAACCGCGGCGGCGCCGGCCCGCATACGGGCGCACCCAGTGATAGGCTCCGCGTCCATGGCCGCCCTCGACCCGACCCTTCGGATGTTGCTGGCTCGGCGTGCAGCCAGGGTCGCCACATTCCTGGGCGCGCTGCTGGCCTGCGCCACCCCCGCCGTCGCGCAGGCCGACCTCGGCGAATTGGCCCTGGGGTGGACCCACGGCGACTTCCGGTCGCCGATCATCTGCGACGTGGAAGGCAAGAGCGGCCGCGTGCTTCGCCGTGTCGAGGTCGGTGTCGACCGCCGGATCACCTACCGCCCCACCAACAGCATGATCTTCCACGATCTCGAGGCTCCGGGCGAAACGCACTGCTACCGCGACGACGGCCATGAAGAGCCCAACGTGATCGGCTCGCTGCGCTTCATCTTCGAAGGGCGGCGCGGCCGATCGGACACCGCCGCCCGCGACTTTCAGGACACGCTGCGGCGCGAGGGCGGGTTCGACTTCGTCGTTGCGCGGGGTCGTCTGCGGGTCGGCAAGCCGGGCGCCGAAGAGATGCGGACCGTCGACTTCAGCGGGGCCACGGCGCGCTTCGAGCCCGTCCGCAGGGGCTCTCACGCCTACAACCGCCTCGCCGAGTTCGGGCCCCGACACAAGCTGTCCCTCACGGTCACGGCCAAGGACGGCACGGAGCTGCAGTTCGACCTGGTCGCAGTCGGCGAGCAGTGAACGCCGGTCGAGGCCGCGCTGCCCAGACGCCATGAGCGATCGGGTCGACGGGGTGCGCTGGCATCCGGCGCCTGGGCTCACCTGGGCCGACCATGCCGATCGGCTGGTCCGGGCCGTGCGCGCCGTGCGATCGGGCGATGCCGAGCAGTGGAAACGGGGGCGTCAGAAGGCGCTCTACGTCGTGCGTGAACCGGTGAGCGGTCGGCCCGAGCTGCTGCTCAAGATGAACCGCTACGCCGGTTTCGATCGGGCTCGGCGGGCCCTCGGCGGCGGCAAGGCGCGGCGCGAACTGGCCATCGCAGCCGCCGCGGCCGCAGGCGGCGTGGCGACACCGCTCCCGATCGCCGCAGGAGAAGTGCGCAGCGCACGGGGCCTCGAAGCAGACTACCTGGCGGTGCCCTTCGTCGAGGGCGCGCGCGACCTGCGCCGGTTGGTCGTCGAGGGCGCCCTGCCCTGCGCGCAGCGCCGCGAGGTGGCCCGCGCACTCGGGGATCAGGTGCGCAGGCTCGCTGCGGCCGGCCTCCACCAGGACGATCTGGCGCCGAACAACGTACTGGTGGGCCCGTCCGGGGTACAGCTCATCGACTTCGAGCGCACCACGCGCAAGCGCGGTGACGACGATGCGGTCTGGCGCGCCGTGGCAAAGCTCGATCGCGAGCTCGCCGGAACCACCCGCGGAGATCGCATGCGCTTCTTGCTGGGCCTGCTGGGCTCTCCCGCGCGCGCCCGCGCGGCCTGGCCCAGGGTGCTGGCGGCCGGGGCGCGACTGGCCCGTCGCGATCATCGCCGCCTGCAGCGCCTGCTCTTGCGCGGCGGGCGGCGGTTCGTGCGCACGGACTCCGATGGCGTCCGCCGTGTCTCCCGCCGGGGCGAACACGAAACGAGCACCTCGCAGGTCGGCGAGCGTCGCTGCTGCACATGGAGCGGCGGGGCCTCGGCCGAGGATGCCTTCGCCCGCGCCGAAGTGCTCCATCACCGAGGCCTGGGCCCGCGGCCGCTGACCGCGATCAGCGAGGGGGCCGAGCGACGGCTGGTTCTCGACACGGCCGCTCCGCCGGAGCCGGAGACGGCCCCGTCCCCTCATTCGCTGGGCCATCTTGCGCGTCGCCTGCATGCTCTTGGAGAGCTCGAGGCCCCGCTCGGAGCCTCCGACGTAGCTGCGGCGCCCCGGGGAGCCCCCCAAGGGCTGTGGCTCACGAACCCGCTCCGCGTGCGGTTCGGGGGCCGGCCCAGCACCTTCGAAGCCGTTCAGTAGGGGGGATCCCCGACCGATACGGCCGGCATGGCTGCGATCCGACCGATGAAGCCCCTGGTCTCGAGCCGGGCCGACGACCCCGACGCCGAGGATGCCATCGAGAAGTTCGTCGTGACCCTCGGCGAGCGAATCGACGCGCTGCAGGACTCGGAGGCCGGCGGCGATCTGTCCGAACTGGCCGAGCGTGCGGGGGCGCTGGCCACGATGGCCAGCGACCTCGGCTACGAGCCCTTGGCCCAGGTCGCCCTCGCCCTCGCGTACGCCTGCCAGAGCACCGATGCCCAGGCCGCGCACAAGCACACGGTCGAGGCCACTGAACTGGCTGCGCGAATCCGGCGCGGGCACCACACCTCCGCCTGACCCACGCCTACCGGGCGGGCTACAAGAACCCGTCGAGCGCCCAGGGGCCGGCGAGCACCAGCGCGAAGATCGTCGCGTTGGCGGTCGCGTGCGACACGATCGTCGCGCCGATGTGCTTGCGCCGGTAGAGCCACAGGTTGAAGAGCGCGCCCGTGGGCGCTGCGACCCACCACTCCCACGGCACGTGGCTGAAGGTGAACCACAGCACGGTCACCGCGAAGCCGGCCCACGTGAACTCGCCCACCTTCAACCTGCGGAAGTCGCGCCGGGCCGGGGGCCAGCCGTCCACGAGTCGGTGCAGAAAGCTGCGGACGAAGAGTTCCTCGACATAGGGCGTGACCAGCGCGAAACCCACGAAGCGCACCGCCAGGGCAAGGGGCTCGCGCCCCGGACCCAGGATGCCCGCGTCGAAGCCCTCTTCGGCCCTGGGCAGCGCGTCGATCCACAGGAAGGGGCCCACCCATACGGCGGCGATCAAGAAGCCGACGCCCACGTCGAGCACCGTGGCCGCGCCGAAGCGGTAACCCCGCAGCTCGGGGTAGTCGCCCCGTCGCGCGTGGAACCACACCAGCAGGCCGGGGAGCACCACGCGCAGGACGAGGAGCAGCCCCTGCTGCTCGGGGAACCAGCCGCTCACCTCGACCAGGATGAGGAACAGCGCGTAAGGGCCCAGGTAGGGCATCAGGCCGGGGATCTGCATGCTGGAAGACTGCCACGGATCGGCGGGCGAGCACGGCGCGTCGTGCTAGCCGGCGCCTCCCATCAGGGCGGCTCCCCCGGCGCAGGTGATGGCGCCCACCACCAGCACGATGCCGAAGAAGAGGAGCACCAGGTTCACCACGATCGCCAGCCCCAGCGACCTCGGAAAGCCATCGCACAGCATCGCGCGCAGAACCGCCGCGTTCACGAACAGCATCGCGACGAAGTTGATCGCCTGTACCTTGGCCACCGCGCCCAGGTCGGTGGCCTCGGGCTGGCCGAGCACGACCACGACGCCAGGGCCTACGACGAGACCGGCGAGGAACTGGACGAGGACGACGCCATAGGCCTTGCGAAAGCCGGGGCTCTCCTGCCCGACCATGCGGCATGCGACCAGCAGCGCCAGCGTGACGAAGGCCAGCACGAAGCCGAGGACCGCGAAGCCGGCCAGACCTGCGACCAGGAGCATCGGCCCCTCGAAGCGCTCCATCATGCGCTGCATTTCGAACGGCGCATCGGCGGCGGGCCCGGTGTCGGTGCCGGAAGAGCCCTCTTCGGCCTGGGCCGAGAACGCCTCGCTCAGTTCGCTCAGGAAGTCGGCGGGGCCCGCAGGCGCTTCGGGAGCTTCGCTCAGGATCGGCTCGCGGAACGCCTCGGGGACGTCCTCCTCACGGTCCGAGTAGTGATCGATGCCCCGCTCGTCGGTCCAGTGATAGATCTCGGCGCCCGCGGGCGACACGAACACCAGGCCGGCCAACCCCACGGCGAGCACGAGCGACACCGTCCGCGCGAGGCGAACGAGCCCACGTGCCATGGGGAGTGCGTGCGGACGGGCCAAGGCAGACCTCCGAACCCCTGCGGTTCGGCAGGCCCGAGAGGGGCCTTGAGGATGGGGCGAAGGGCCCCACGGCCCGCCGTTTCGCGCACCGGGGGATTGGCTAGGGTCCGCGGCCATGCAGGAGGGCCGCACGAGCCGACGCGCCACGCTCCGGTTGCGCCTCGCGGCGGTGCTGCTCGCAGGGGTTGCGGGGGTCGTCGCTTCGGTTCCTTGCCCGCCCACGGGTGGCGACACGGACGCGACCGTCGCGCACGCGGGCCTGGCCGCGACCCTGCAGACCGCCGCGCCTTCGACGCGGCCTCCGCCGATGTTCCTGCCCTTCTGCCCGTGCGACTGCGATACCGGCAACGCAGCGCGGCGAGGCCTCGGCCCCGTCTTGCAGGTCGGTGATGCCACCGAGCTCGAGGTTCGGCCGCAGGGCTTTGCGTTGGCGCCGCACCCCGAGGTGCGACTGCGCACGCGGAGTCCGTCGCCGCTCGAACCCGTCCCCATCGCCAACCCTCTCGGCTAGATCGCGCGGGCGCCCTGCCCGCCCTTCTCTTCGACTGCGCTCGCGACGCGAGCGCTCAGGCGAGGCCACGCGGCCTCGCGAGGTTGCACGATGACGCGTACCCGAATGGCCACCCGCTGGGCGGCCCTTGCTTCGGCCTGCCTGCTGCTGGCACTCCTGTCCCCCTCGAACGCGGGGGCCGAAGAGCCCGCAGACACCCCTCACGCACAGGACCACGTCGGCCACGGCCACGGCCACCATGGCCCCGGCCCCACGGCCCATGCTCCGCTCGGGGTGATGGGCGACCACACGCATGGCGCCGGCGGCGTGATGCTCTCCTACCGGTTCGGCTTCATGAACATGGACGGCAATCGCGACGGGACGAGCGACCGAAGCACCGCCGATGTCCTGCGCGACTTCCCGGTCGCGCCCACGCGCATGGAGACCGAGATGCACATGTTCGGCGCCATGTGGGCGCCGGTGGACCAGGTGACGCTCAGCGCGATGGTTCCGTACCTGCGCAAGGAGATGGACCACCGCACGCGCATGGGCACGTCGTTCACCACGAAGACCGACGGGCTGGGCGACATCCGCGTCGGTGCCCTGGTGCCGCTGGTCGAACGTGAGAGCGGACGCCTGCACGCGAACCTGATTCTGTCGTTGCCGACGGGCAGCACCACGGAGAAGGGCCGAACGCCGATGGGCAAGGTGCGCCTGCCCTACCCGATGCAGCTGGGCTCGGGCACGTGGGACCTGCTGCCGGGTGTGACGTGGCAGGGTGCCGCCCCCTGGTTCGACTACGGCAGCCAGTTGAACGCGACGCTGCGCACGGGTCGCAACAATCAAGGCTACCGCCTGGGCCACGCCTACCAGGCCACGGGCTGGATCGCGCGCGAGATCCTTCCGTGGCTCTCGGCCTCGCTGCGACTCGACTGGCAGCAATGGTTCGACATCGAGGGGCAGGACGATGCGCTGAACCCCCGCGTGGTCCCCACGGCCGATCCCGACCTGCGGGCGGGTCGGCGGCTCGACCTGCTGATCGGCGTGAACCTGCTCGGGCAGTCGGGCTTCGTGCGCGGGCACCGGCTGGCGGTCGAGTTCGGGATGCCCCTCTACCAGAGCCTGGACGGCCCGCAGCTCGAGACCGACTGGCGGGTCGTGACCGGCTGGCAGTACGCGTTCTAGCCGGCAGCGGGTCGGTGTCGGCCGGAGGGGGTAGGCTCCCCGCGTGAGCAAGACCTCCCTCTGGCCGATCCGGCCTTCGGCCTGGCACCTGTTGGCTCTCGCGCCGCTGCTCGCAGTCCTGGCCCAGGCCCAGACCGCGCCGGGCGACATCCCGCTCGACGATGTGCTTCAGGTGGTCGTGCTCGAACACGAGCTGCTCGCGCTCGACGCGCGGGGCGGCGGCAACACGCGCCTCGACCTGCGGCTCGACGAGAACGTGCTGACCCAGCAGGCCCGCGGCCAGATTGCCGTGGTGTTGACCGACCGGCGCGTGCTGGCCGTGGGTGCCGACTCGGGCGCATGGCAGCAGGCTCCCTACCGCCTGCGCGAGGCGGCGCTCGAGGAACCGCTGCTCGGCGATCGGGTGGCGCTGATCCTGACCGGGCTGCGCGTGCTCGGGTTCGACGGGGGCAGCGGCAACCTCGTCGAGCAACGGCTCGGCCCGGGCGAGACCGTGCTGGCGCGTGCCGTAGACAGCAACGTGGCCGTCGTCGCCACGGCCCGACGGGCCCTCGGCCTTTCGCCCTTCACCGGCGGGTTCTTCGAGGTCTCGCTGCGTTCGGGCGAGAAGCTCGAGTCGGTCGAGACCAGCGCCAACCTGGCGACCGTGCGCACGTCGCGGCGGCTGCTGACGTTCCGGGCACCGTCGGGGAGCTGGGGCGAGACCCGGCTCGGCCTCGGCAACTGAAGCACCCTCTACCCGCGAGGCGCCTGGGCTAGGAGCGGCCGGTCTCGTCCGACCCCGGTCGGCCATCGGCATCCGGGCCGATCAGGTTGCCGGACTCGTCGACCGGGTTGCCCGCGTCGTCGAGCGGCTCGCTGGGGCCCAGGGTGAACTGCACCGGGCCGGGCTGCCGGGTCCGCCAGGTCTGGCGGCGCACCAGGTCGCGTGCCGCCGCGATACCGCGCTGCTGGGCGCCGTCGTCGGTGGCCGCTTCGGGGGCCGCGTGCTGGCCCGGCTCCGGCGTTTCTCCGGTAAAGACGTGCAGGGTGCGCGTGGGGAAGGCGAAGGACACCCCCAGCTGGTCGGCCAGCCGCACGATGTCCACCATCAGCCGTTCGCGCTCGCGCAGCTCGGTGCTCCAGTCGGGAACCGCGAAGAACACGTAAAGCAGCACGTCGAGGCTCGAGGCGCCGAAGTCGTTGGCGTAGACCTCGTAGTAGTCCTTGCGGGTGAAGGGGTGGCGGCGGATGAGCTCGCGCACGCCTTCGGTGAAGGCCAGCAGCGACTCGGGCGGTGTGTCGTACTGGAGACCCAGCGTGGTCTTCCAGCGTCGGTACTGCCGGCGCCCGTAGTTGTCCACCTTGGCGCGCACCAGGTTCGCGTTGGGCACGGTGATCTGGGAGTTGTAGAAGGTCCGGATGCGCGTGGATCGGAAGCCCACCTGCTCGACGATGCCCTCGCAGTCGTCGACCACGATCCAGTCGCCGATCTCGAAGGGGCGATCGAGCAGCACGGCGATCGAGCCGAAGAAATTCTCGACCGTGTCCTTGGCGGCGAAGGAGAATCCCACGCCGGCGACGGTGAGCGACGCCAGCAGCGGCGTGATCGGGATGTCGAGGGCGTCGGCGCCGTAGATCACGCCCATCACGACCACGAAGATCTTGACCGCCCGGGTCACCAGCGGGACCAGGATGTCGTCGATCTTGGTGTCGGTGCTCGCGGCGCGCTGGGTCATCACCCCGGCGACCAGATCGATGAGCCGCCAGGCCGATACGGTGGCCGCGAGTACCAGGAAGACCTGGAGCGCCCCCTCGATCACCGGCACGACGACGCCGTCGAGGCCGATGAAGCGCGACCCCACGAGCCACGTCCCGCCTGCCGCAACGAGGCCGATGGGGCGCAGGTTGCGCCGCAGGTCGTCCGGCGCGTCTGCCCCGAACGAGCGCGCCACGCGCGTGCTGGCTGCTCGCAAGGCCGACAGCACGAGCAGGTCCACCAGCAGCCCCAGCAGGATCAGCGCGAAGATCGCCAGCCACTGCCAGTAGCGGACGCCGAGTGCGCTGCCGTGGACGAGTTTCTCCGGAAGGCGCGTCTCGACGTAGTCGCTGACCGTCAGGATCTCTTCGCCGGCGACGGTGGGCAGCGACTCCATCTGGCTGTACAGATCGGGGATCGACGCCATGGTGGAGGCGTCGAATCGGAAGCGGCCGTTGCCGTCGGCGGCGATTACGATCGCGCCGGAGGGCGGACCGATTCGTCCCAGCAGTGCCCCGTCGCGCCGGCGGTTCGGGAAGTACTGGTGCGAGGTCAGGCCCTTTGCGACCTCCGCGGCCCCCGGGAGGCTCCGCGTGTCGACCTCTTCGATCCGGTTCAGCACGCCGTACAGCTGGCGCGCGCGCTGCTGCCATTCGCCGCGGGGCACCGCCTCCAGATCGAGGCACTCGTAGGCGTCGTTCCACGCCGTGGGGTTCTCGAAGAGCGCGGTCATTGCGGTGAGGAACGCGCTCATCGTCGCGCGCGGGCTGGCGAACTCGGCGGGGACCGGCGGGACCGGCGCGGCGGGCGAGGCAGGCGCGCCGGGCACCACGGCTTCGAGCCCGAGTGCCTCCTGTGCGCGCACCGGCGCAGCGGCCCCGAGGAGCACGACCAGGCCAAAAACCAGGCCGACTGCGGTCGCGAGCCGGGCGCTGGGTCGAGAGGGTTGGCGCATGGGCCGGGAGGGTTCCTCGTCCCGCGGGGTGCGGCAAGGCACCGGGGCTCCGGAAGTCCCTCCCGACGGCCGACAAGTGCCGCGGGACCCAACGGAGCCGCTACCGTCTGGCCCGCCCCTGCCCCCGAGTCGAAGGAAGGCCATGAACACCGACCAGCTCCGCAGCTTCGTCCGCGACATCCCCGACTTCCCGAAGGAAGGGATCATGTTCCGCGACGTGACGCCCCTGTTCCTCGAGCCCGATGCCCTGCGCGCCGCTGCGGCGGCGGTGGCGGCGCCGTTTCGCGACGCGGGCGTCGACCGCGTGCTCGGAATCGAGGCGCGCGGATTCCTGCTCGGCGCGCCGGTGGCGCTCGAACTCGGCGCCGGCCTCGGCCTGGTGCGCAAGCAGGGCAAGCTCCCGTACCACACCCACCAGGTGAGCTACGACCTCGAGTACGGCTCGGACACGGTCGAGATGCACATCGACACCGTGGAGCCCGGCCACCGCGTCCTGATTCTCGACGACCTGATTGCGACAGGCGGCACCGCAGCCGCGGCCGTGCAGCTGGCCCGCGAGGCCGGCGGCGAGGTGGTCGGCGCCGCCTTCCTGATCGAGCTCTCGGACCTGGGAGGCGCGAAGCTGCTGGACGGGATCGACCCCATCCACTGCGTACTGCGCTACTAGCGCGACTGCGTACTGCGCTACGAGCCGCGCTAGGCCGGCTTCGGTCGGCCCAGCTGGCCGCCGGGCTGGATCAACTCGACCATGTGTCCGTCGGGGTCGCGCACGAAGAGCTGGCCCACGTTCTCGCCCAGCCCAAGGACCTGGTGTCCCTGCGCTTCGAGGTCGCGCTGCACCGCGGCGTAGTCGTCGATCTCGAAGGCCAGGTGGTTCTCGATCGGGCTCGGCCCGGCCTCCGTGGCCGCGGGCTCGTGACCCGGCGGCGCCTGGATCAGGTGCAGCTGCACGGGCCCGGCCTGGTACCAGGCGCCCGGGAACCCGAAGTCCGGCCTGTCGATCTCGGGCAGGCCCAGCACCCCGCCGTAGAAGGCCTTGGATCGCTCGACCTCGAGCACGGTGAGCGACATGTGATGGGCGCCGACGACGCGCATGCGCGGACCTCCTCGGCGGCAGGATAGCCGCGCCTGGGGCGCCAGCCCCGCACGCCCGGCCGGCCCCGTCGTGGGCTTCATCCGACACATCCCCAGCCCCGGAACCACAAGACCGAGGGGCGGCGAACACTTCGGGGGATGCCACGTGGCGTTGCAGGCTTCGGGACCGGGTCGAATCGCGCACGTGCTGGCATGGGCCCTGCTGGCGGGCGTTCTCGGGGCGGCACCCGCCCACGCGGTGAACATGTTCGTCGAAGGCATGGCGGGCACCTGGGACAGCGGGTCCTCGTTCACCGAGGACTTCGAAGACGGCCTGCTCTCGCCGACCCTCGGTTCGGTGATCTGCGGCGCCAACGCGCTCAGCGCGGGCGATGAGCGCAACGGCCTGCTGAGACTGCGACCGTCCGAGCCGGCCTGCGGCGGCACCCGCATCATCACGCAGTTCGCAGCGGGGTCGACCGGAGGCGGCAGCTTCGACGCGACCTACCGCTACCGCACCCCCGAGCAGCTGGGCCAGGGCTACGGCCTCTCGGTCGGGGGCACCGGCGGCAACCTCACCCTCGGCGTCTTCGCCTTCACGAACCCCGTGAACGGCGACGAGCAGGTGATCGCCCTGCTCTTCGACGAGGGCTTCAACTTCGCCACGAACTTCATCGAGTTCTTCGTGCTGCCCGACGAGAACTTCGCCTTCGACACCATCTCGTTCCGGCTCGTCCTGACCGAAATCGGCGGCGTCCTGATCCCCCACGGCCGGCTCGCCTTCGACGGGGGCCCCTTCCAGGACATGGGAGAGAATGGCGACCCGAGTCGGCCCGGCGACTTCGGCGCACTGCCGGCGACCGACGGGCACTTCATGAACCTGTTTCGCACGGGCACCGCCGTGCCCGAGCCCGCCTCGTGGTGGATGCTCGCCGCGCTACCGTGGGCGCTGGGTCGCAAGAGGGGGAGGCGACGCATGCAGTCCGTCCTGAAGTTCGGCGGCGGCGCACGCGTCGTCCTGCTGCTGGTCGCGGCGACGGCGCTGCTCGGCGCCAAGTGCGTGGCGCCGGTCGGCCCCGCCGGCGTGCCCGATGCATCCGGCGAGATGAGCTTCCTGAGCCCGCAAGCCCAGCCCCTGGCGCTCTCGCACGATGGCCAGGTGCTCTATGTCGCGAACACCTCGAGCGGAACGCTCTCGCTGCTCGACGTCTCGGGCGCCGGTGCGCCGGGCCTGATCGCCGAAGTCGCAGTGGGGCTCGAGCCCGTGGGCGTGGCCGTGCGCCCGAAGGTCGACCCCGAAGACGCGAGCGAGGACGAGCTGGTGCTCGTCACGAACCACGTCTCCGACTCGATCTCGGTGGTGAGCCGCGGTCGCCAGGAGGTCGTGCAGACCGTCCAGGTGATCGGCGCCGACGGCGTGACGCAGACGAACGAGCCCACGGGCGTCGCGTTCTCGGGCCCGGGGCGCGCCTTCGTCACGCTGGACCATCCCAACGAAGTGCTGGTCCTCGACGTCGATGCCGCCGGCCAGGTGACGGTCCACCCCACCCGGCTTGCGATCACGGCGCAGGGCCCTCGTGCGATCGCGGCCGCGGGTGGCAAGGTCTACGTGGCGGCCTTCGAGTCGGGCAACCAGACCGAGTTCCCCACCTGCGACGCCGCCAACGACCCACGCGGCCTCGACGAGAGCGACCCGTTCGACGAGGGCTGCGAGTTCGACGTCGTCGTGGATGGCGCCGCGTTCGTGTTCGAGCCCAACCTGGGCGGGCGCATCATCCGGGACCGTGATCAGCCCGACCGCGATCTCTTCGTGTTCGACGCCGCGACCCTCGCGCTCGACGAGGTCGTCGACACCCTGGGCACCCTGCACTACGGCCTCGCGGCCCACGGCAGCACGCTCTACCTGACGAACACCGAGGCGCTCAACCAGAAGGACGGCCTCGCCGCCCTGGCCAACCGCATGTTCGACAACCGCCTCGCCGTGATCGACTGCTCGGCGGGCTGCACCGGCAACGCCACCCAGATCGATCTCGACGCCGAGGCCGGGACGCCGGCACCCACGCCCTACGGCGTGGCCGTCTCGGGCGATGGCAACCTCGTGGCCGTCACGGCCTTCGGGTCGGACGGCAGCGCCGGGGCGCCTGGGCTCTTCTTGCTCGACGGGGCTGGCAATGCCCTGGGCCAGCTGCCCGTGGGCGCCCTGCCCTCGGGCGTGGTGCTGGCTTCGGACGGCGCCGGCGTGGCGCAGACCGCCTACGTCCTCGACTCGGCTGACAGCACCGTCTCGGTGGTCGACGTCCGTGCACCAGCGGTACCCGCAGTGGACCACACGGTGATCGTGGGCGACGACCCCACGCCGGCCGACATCCGCCGCGGTCGCATCGCCTTCGCGAACGCCCTGGGCTCGACGAGCGGCACCTTCTCGTGCGAGTCGTGTCACCCCCAGGGCCATACGGACCAGCTGCAGTGGTCGATCAACACCGTGCAGGGGCCGGACGATCCGCTCGGGACCAGCGGCGAGAAGCCCGAGCCGCGCACGACCATGCCGATCCGCGGCCTCTCGGGCACGCTGCCGCTGCACTGGGATGGCACGCTGGGCGACCCGATCGCGGGCGCATTCGTACCGGGCGACAGCGGGCTCGACTGCGACATCGAAGCCGACGGCGCGCAGGCGTGCTTCCGGCACCTGGTGAACGCGAGCCTCTCGGGCGTGATGTGCGAGCAGCCCTGCGCCGGCGTTGGCGAGCTCTCGGACGACGAGCGCGACGACATGGCCGCATTTCTGGCCGTGCTGCCCTACCCGCCCTCGCCGCTGCGGCGCCCCAGCGACGCCATGACGGCCGATGCGCTGCAGGGCGCGCGCGACTTCTTCACCAACGACGACGGCCAGGGCAGCCAGCAGATTCTCACCTGCGCGAGCTCGGGCGCCGGCTGCCACGCGCTGCCGCTCACGGCCGGCACCAACTCGGGCTTCGTCGGCGCGTTCGATGCGCCGACGATTCGCGGCATGTGGGACCGGTTCCTGCTCTTCAGCAACGGCATGTTCCAGGCGGAAGAAGCGTTGGTCCTGCTCGACAGCGCCAACAGCGTCGCGATCTGGGACCCGAACGTGGGCCATACCGAGCGCGGCTCGTTCCTGGCGACCTTCCCCGACGACCCGGCCGCGGTCGGTCAAGGCTTCCTCGGCATCTACGGCGTGCGCGGCGAGGACATCTTCCAGATGATCAGCGAACTGGGCGTGGGCTTCCCCGGCATCCTCGGCCGACAGCTCGACCTCACGGCCGCCACCGCAGCCGACGCGGACCTGATCGCGGGCATGGACCAGATGGAGGCCTTCGCCACCGAAGGACGCATCACCGCCGTGGCCCGCAGCGGCGACCTGGGCGAGTACCGGGTCGACCCCGACACGGGCTTCTGGACGCAAGGGGTCGCCACCGAGACCGGCGCCAGCCTTCGCGCGCTCGTGGCCGGTACGCCGGGTGCCGTGCTCACGATCACCGCCGAGCACGCGCCCGCCGTCCAGATCGGGGGCGCGCAGCCGCTGCTCTGGGGTTCCGTGGGCCGTCCGCAGGCCGGCGCGCAGGCAAGCTTCTTGCTGCAGAGCGAGAGCGTGGATCCCGCTGCCGCGGTGCTGGTGGACGGCGCCGTCTGCGCGGCGTGCTCGTTCGCCCTGCTCGATGCGGCCGACCCCAAGCGCATGGTCGTGACGCTCGACCCGGCCCCCACCGTGGGCCCGCACATGATCCAGGTCCACAACCCCGACGGCCTGCTTTCGAACGAGATGCCGATCGTGGCGCAGTAGCAGCGCCGCGATCGCGGCCTCCGGTCCCGCGCGCGCGGCGCGTGCGTGCCGGGGGTCTCCGTCGATTCGCTAGCGTTTCGCGACCCGCCCCCGTAGCTCAGCTGGATAGAGCACCGGTTTCCTAAACCGGGTGTCGCACGTTCGAGTCGTGCCGGGGGCGCCAGAGAATTCAAGGTCCCGGTACCTCATGGCGCGCGTTCGGCGCCTACCGACGCGCCACGGCCTAGCGAGCTGCCCCAGTCCGCCCCATGCACGCTTCGTGCGCTCCGGCGCCCTGGGATGTGGGATGATGACCCTTCGCGAGTCCGGATCGGAGTTTCCCGTCGTCCGGCGCTTTCGAGGAGGGATCCCATGAAGTGTTTCATCGCTTTGGTCGCCAGTCTGGTGTTGCTTGCCCACGCGGCGAGCGCACAACAGAACTGGGCCGTCACCACGTTCACCGCCGAACCCCAGGACGTCGGCAAGATCATCGCGGCCACCGACAAGCTCATGTCGGCGCCGGGGACGCAGGGGTTCACGGGCACGGTCTCGCTGATGGCATCCGTACTCGACGGCAACGACCCGGCGACCCACAGCTTCATCAGCGTCTTCAACTCGATGGCGGACCGTGAGGCCTGGTTCGCCAAGATGACGGCCGACCCGGCCTGGGACGCATTTCTCGCGACCTTCGGTCCGCTGAGCGACCCCGGCTCCACGTCGCGCATGAACACCGTCCGGAGCTGGGGGCCGGTGAGCGACGCCGACGTGGTGTGGCGCCTTCACGTGTTCGACGTCAGCGACGCCGCCGCGTTCACCTCGGCGCTCGACACGCTCATGAAGTCGCCCACGGGCCAGAAGAGTCCCGCGCAGGTGCACCTCTCGGCCGTGGATGCGGCGGGGGCGACTTCGATCACGCACGTCATCTCGGTGGGCTACGAGAGCGAGACCGAGGCGGATGCCTGGACCCGGGAGATCACGGCGACCCAGGACTGGGCTTCCTACCAGAAGGCCTCGGCGCCAGCCGGGGAGTTCGGGGGCACCTTCGTCATCCGCACCCTCAAGACCTGGGGCTCGCTGCCGGCCAGCGAGTAGTCGTCGCAGCCGCGGCGTCGGCGATGGTGCCCAGCCGCGGCGACTGGATTTGAACTCCAGTTGCCGGCTTCGTCCCGACGTGCCGTTGCGGCCTCGTTGTCGTCTCAGCCGGTCCGTGCGGTGCGTCGGCGCCGGGCGACTGCTGCGACGCCGCCCACCGTGCCGAGCAGCCCGATGAGGGAGGGCTCCGGAGCGGGAACGATGGTTGCTACCGCGTCGATGACGAAGTCCTTCTTGGCGATGAAGGCGGCGGTTTCATAGGTGCTCGTCGAGGTGGGAGAGATCTCGGTCGTGATCAGCTCGCTGCTCGCACGCAGGTTGTCTTCGACCAGAACGCGAAGCTTGGTGGCGCCGAACTCGAACTTGAGCCCCGCGTTCGCGAGCGCGGCGTCGACGTCGTAGTCGAGTGACATCGACCAGAGCCCCGTACCCTCCCCATCAGCGGCCAGGTTCTTCAGCCCGGTCACCGTGGCGCCGCTGAGGTCGACGCTCGCGCCGAGATCCGCGCCGTCGATGGCGAGCACCTGGATGCTCGACAGCTTCAGAGTGAAGGTAACCTCCGTCGCCGAAGTTCCCGCACCCGTCAGCGTGTAGTCGCCCGCCTCACTGAACGCGAGTGAGTTGATCGCCGCGCCCTGGCTCATCAGATCGAAGCCCAGCTGCCCTTCCGTCAACACAGTGGCCGCGCCAGAACTCTGGGCGGCGAAGGTCGAGGGTTCGAAGTCGAGCGAGTCGCCCAGGAGCGTCGGTGGACCGAACAGGGGCTCGGCATCGAAGGGCGTGTTCGCGGTCTCCGTCACGTCGATGTACATGACGGTCGGGCCCGTGAAGTCGCCGTAGTTGATGGGCGCTGCTTCTGCGCTCGCGAAGCCGAAGGTGCAAGCGAAGGCAAGCATGGCGAGCAGTCTTGCGGGAAGGCGGGCATTCGAGGCGGACATCTTGGAGATCCTCTGGGGGGCGTTGAGGTTCGGGAGTGGCTGCAGCAGCTTGGAGTCGTGCGGCCCCGTCTAGGAACAGCGCCTGCGTCGGATGGCTCCCGTGCCGCAGGCCGCGGCAAGGAGCAGTGCGAGCGCCGAGGGCCCGGGGGCGGGGATGGGGGTCGTCCCGCCATCGATGACGAAGGTCTGCTTGGCAATGGAAGCTGCGGTCTCGATCTGATCGAACGAGCCCGGGCCCAGGTCGACGAAGATGAGCTCGCTGCTGGCCGTCAGCGTGTCGTCGAGCGCGATGCGGAGCTTCGTGGCGCCGAACTCGAAGCTCAGGCCAGCGTTCGCGAGGGCCGCATCGACGTCATACGAGAGCGACAGCGACCAGTCGAACGTGCCCGGTCCGTCCGAGGCCAGGTTCTTGCTGCTCGAGACCACGGCGCCCGCTAGATCCACGGCGGCTCCGAGGTCGATGCCGTCGATGGCGAGGACCTTGATGCTTGCGAGCGAGATGGCGTACCGGACATTCGTCGCGGCGGACCCGACGGCTCCCGTGAGGCTGTACTCGCCCGTCTCGCTGAGGGAGAGCGAGTTGACCGCGGCGCCCTTGCCCATCACGTCGAAATTGAGCTGGCCATCCGTCAGTTGCGAGGAAGCGCTCGTGCTAGCAGCCTGGAAGGACTCGGGCTCGAAGTCGAGCGCGTCGCCGACGACGGTGGGCGGCCCGAACAGCGGCTCCGCGTCGGTGGGCGCATTCGCGCTCTCGGTCACGTCGAGATACATGACGGTCAAGCCATCGAAGTCGCCGTAGTCGATGGGCGCCGCTTCCGCTGTCGAGGCGCCCAGGCCGAATGCCAAGGCAACAGCGAGAATCAGTCTGGCGTGAAGGCGGGCCATGGTGGCAGGCAAAGTCGTGGTCCTCGAGTGGTGAGAGAGCGGCAGCGAGTTCGATCGCGACGGGTGCGGCAGGAGCTTTGGGGCGCTCGGTTGGAGTCGGAGACCCGAGTCCCGGGGCCCACGAGTCCGCGGCGCGCGGATACTCCATTGGGAGACGTGGCGGCGTGCTCGTAGAAGTGTCAGCACGTGGTGCAGAAAGACCCGGGGCTCGGGCGAAACCCCTAGAGCCAAGGGGCGGCCCTGAGCGAGGAGCCGGGACCGCTCTCACCTTCCGCGGCGCGCGCTGTGCGAAGAGGTGCCCAGCGCGGGCACTCTCTGGCGCTCGCGATCATTGGGCCTCGCGCCGCGGAGGGTCTTGCTCACGCGGCTTCGGAGGATGTCCTGCGCGCTGTTCGTGCGAAGCGCAGCCGGCTGCTAGCCAGATGCACCCCGGCTGAGGCGGCGCTCTAGGGCAGCTTCCAGCGCAGCTGGAACTCCACCTCTTCCTCGCCGTCCTCGCGCTCGTGCTCGAGGGTGATCTCGACCTCGGGCGGCATCGAGATCCGCTCTCCGGCGATCTGGATGCGGAACCGGTCGCCGCTCTCGAGCGCGTCGGCCAGTCGCCTGAGCTTCGTGGCGAACGCGCGTCGCGAAACGACCTTCTCGACGTCTCGTTCGCGCCGCCTTCGTCGGGCAGGCATGGTCGACTCCTCCTGCTTCGGGTGAGGGAATCCTCGGGGACGCGCCCCGTCGGCACAAGCCCCGGTTCGCGCTTCCGCGCGCTCCGCACCGCGCCGCTGGCGCCTGGCTTTCACCCCCGGCCGGCGCGCTATCTTCACCGGGTTCAACGCTCACCGCGGAGCGCCCCGTGAAGCGCATCTTCCTGTTGCGATTGCTGCTGCTCTCCTTCGCGATCGGCCTGGCCCTGCCCGCCTTCGGCCAGGCCACGTTCCGCTATCCGCGGTTCGAGGTGCAGCGCACCAACGGCGTCGTCTACGGCCAGGGGCAGGTGCAGAGCCCCGCGCCGGGGGCGTTCGATCTGCTGCTCGACCTATACGAGCCCACGGGGCCGGGCGTGCCGGCGGTCAAGCCGGTCTTCCTGACGATCCACGGGGGCGGCTTCACGGGCGGGTCGCGGACCAACGCGAGTCACGTGCGCATCTGCAATGAGATGGCCTCGCGGGGCTACGTGTGCGCATCGATCGACTACCGGCTCGATGGGCAGGATCCGGTGGTGGGGCCCGCCTTCCAGACTCTCGAGGCCGACCTGGTCCCGCGGGCGGCGGGACGCGCCGATGCGATCGCGGCCGCCGTCGAAGATGCGGTCACCGCGCTCGACTGGCTGGTGGGCCAGGCCGGTGTGCTGGGGATCGACACGGGCCGCATCGGCATCGGCGGGAGCTCGGCAGGTGCGATCACGTCGCTCATCGTCGCCTACTCGCGCGACGATCACGCTGCCCCGACGAGCCCCGCGGTGCACTTCGTGGTCGATCTCTGGGGGTCGCTCTACGACTTCGCCGGCGATCTCGAAGCCGGCGAGCCGCCGCTCATCATCATCCATGGCGAGCTCGATCCGACCGTGCCGTTCCAAGGCGCTCTCGATCTGGCGAACCAGGCCGCCGCCGTCGGCGTGCGGGCCGAGTTCCGGCCTGTACCGGGTGCGGGTCACGGCTTCGGCGCGGTGCCGATCTTCGATCTCGCTGCCGAGCCCGGCGCGTCGCTCTGGGATCGCGCGGTCGAGGAGGCGATCGCGGCCCTAGACCCGATGGCGCTGCTACCGCCGCCTCTCGCGAGCCTCCCGCCCGGCGACTACCCCATCGTGGTGCCCTGGCGCGACGGCGATCGTACGGCGCTGCTGCACGTCCCCCCCGCCTACGACACCGCCAGCAAGTTGCCGCTGGTGGTCGGGCTGCACGGCGGGTTCGGCAGCGGCTCGCAGTTCGCCACGTCCAACGGCTGGATCGCCAAGAGCGACGCAGAGGGGTTCCTGGCGGTCTTCCCCGACGGCACCGGCGCGATCCCCACGTGGAACGCGGTGCACTGCTGTGGATCGGCCTTCCAGAACGATGTGGACGACGTGGGCTTCGTGCGATTCCTGATCGAGACCCTGCGCGAGGTCACCAAGGTGGACGGCTCGCGCATCTACGTCACCGGCCACTCGAACGGCGGGATGCTCACCCATCGTCTGGCCACCGAGGCGAGCCGTACCCTCGCGGCGGTGGCGCCCGTGGCGGGCGCCATCGGAGGCAACCCGGCCGAGAGCGAGCCGCAGCTGCTTCCCGAGCTTCCGCCCGTCCCGGTGCCGATTCGCATGGTGCATGGGCTCCTCGATCCGAACGTGCCCTTCGACGGCGGCGTCGGCAGCGGCCCCGGGGCGGCCAATGGGCGCAACGACCTGCCGGTCATCGCGGGGTTCGCCTTTTGGCTGGGCGCGAACGGAGACGAGCCCGTCAGCATCCCGCCTCCCCCCGACCCCGGCGTGGCCCGATTCGTCGCGGGCCCGCCCGAACGTGAGGTCGGACTCGACGTGATCCTCGACGGCGGCCACGAGTGGGAAGGCAGCACCACCGACCCCACCCCGAGCGGCATCTCGACCACCGACCTCGTCTGGGACTTCCTGCGTACGAAGGTGCGAGCGCCCTGAGGCGGGGACGCGCCTAGGCTTCTTCTCTCGAAGGGTCCCAGCCGTAGAATCGGCTCAGCTCCTCGTACAGGTCGGGCATCTGCTCGTACATCTGTTGCGGCTTCTCGAAGAAGGCCTCGGTCGCGACGGCGAAGAACTCCGCCTCGTTCGTGGCCCCATAGCGGCGTAGGACGCTACGGCGCCGGCGCTTGCGCCCGCGCAAGCCGAGGAAGTGCCGGCTCATGATGAGCGCCCACGAGCGGTAGTCCTCCCGCGCCCGGAGTTCGGGGGTGCCATCGAAGGCCCCGCCGGCCCGATCGAGCACGTGGGCGAACTCGTGGGTGGCGGTGTCGTGTCCGTCGTGTGGATTGCCGAGGCCGTGCAGCACGTCCTCCCACGACAGCACGACGGTGCCCCAGTCATGCGCTTCGCCCAGGATCACCTGATCCGAATCGGGCCGGCGGAAGGCGCCGGGGTAGACCACGATCTCGGTGAGCCGATCCAGGTAGGAGAGACCCAGGTGCAGGACGAGGCGCACGGCCGCCGCGGCGACGACCACGCGCACCTCGTCATCGACCTCCAGGCCGCCGGCACCGATGAAGTGCTTCTCCCAGACGAAGCACTTGACGAAGTGGAGGAAGCGGGCGCGCTCGTCTCCGTCGAGCGCACCGTAGAAGCCCACATGCTCTTCGAGGGGTGGCAGCCAGTCAGCGGGGAACGGCCGCTTGACCCATCGTCGCCGCCGCCAGCGTCGAACCAGGCCGAACATGGCGGCACGCTAGCAGGCCATCGCCCCGAGCCGTCCGGAGCGAACTGGCGCTCGGGGCGGCACGCAAGCAGCGTCCGCGCTGCGCTTGGAGCACCCTGCTAGCCTTGCCAGGGCCGCGCCCGGCTCGGGGGACCCCTTGATCTTCCGCATCCTCGCGTTTCTCCTGCGGCGCCCCCTGTTGATGCGGGCGATCTCGCCGGCGATGGGCCTCTACAACCCGTTCCACCCGGATGCCCGGATCGATCCGTACCCGCAGTACCAGCGGCTGCGCGAGAAGGCGCCGGTCTATCGGCACCCCCGGCTCGGCATGTTGGTCCTGTCGCGCTACGACGACGTGGTCTCGGTGCTGCGCGACCCGCGGTTCATCGCGAACCGCACCCGGTCGAAGGCGTTCCAGCGCAACGACCCCTTCTCCGACCTGCCCCCGGGCATGCAGGAGGGCATCCGCAAGTCGCTGCTCATGACCGACGCGCCGGACCACACGCGACTGCGCAACCTGGTGAACAAGGCCTTCACGCCGCGCGTCGTCGAGCGCCTGCGACCGCGGGTGCAGGAGGTCGTGGACGGTCTGCTCGATCGCGCCGCGAGCCGTTCCGACATGGAGCTGGTGCGCGACCTCGCCTACCCGCTTCCGGTCACGGTCATCGCCGAGCTGCTCGGTGTACCCGCCGAAGAGCGCGAGCGGTTCAAGTCCTGGTCGGTGGGCCTGCGCGTGCTGGTCGACCCGGTGGCGTCGATCCAGGGCATGGACGGGGCCGTCCGCGCCTACGAGGAGATGAGCGAGTACTTCTCGGACGTCTTCGCGGCTCGGCGTGCCGAGCCTCGCGACGACCTGGTGTCGGGCCTGGTGGCCGCCGAGGTCGATGGCGATCGGCTCGACGAGACCGAGCTGCTGGCGCTTTGCGCGCTCATCCTGGGCGCAGGCCACGAGACCACGACCAATCTCATCTCGAATGGCGTACTCGCCCTGTTGCGCAACCCAGGTGAGCGCAAGCGGCTCGCCGACGACCCCTCGATCATCGAGTCGGCGGTCGAAGAGATCCTGCGTTTCGACTCGCCCGTGCAGGCGACCGACCGCGTGGCCAGCGAGGACTGCGAGATCCACGGGGAGCGGGTGGAGAAGGGCAGCTTCGTGGTCACGCTGTTGGGAGCCGCGAACCGCGACCCGGCGCGCTTTCCAGAGCCCGATCGCCTCGATCTCACCCGCGACGACGGGCGACACGTCTCGTTCGGCCAGGGCGCGCACTTCTGCCTGGGTGCGCACCTCGCGCGGGTCGAGGCGCAGATCGCCCTCACCTCGCTGCTCGCGCGGTTTCCCGAGTTCACGGGCCCGACCGAGGCGAAAGCGTGGGTCGGCAGCACCGTGCTGCGCGGTCCGACCGAGCTTCCGCTCCGACTCGGCTAGCGCGTCAGGCCAGAGGTCGGATCCGAACGGTGCGCTCGCCAAGCAGTCGCTTGGCCTCGCGCACGCCGCTCGAGAAGGCGCCATCCGCCGTCGCGGATCGCAGGGACGTGGCCGCTTCGCCGGCAAAGAGCAGCCGCCCACCCACCGGCTCAGCGAGCTGCTCGTGATCGAGACCATCGGCTCCCACGGGCAGAAAGCTGTACGAGCCCCGGGTGAACGAGTCGCCGTACCAACGGGTGATCGCCACGTCTCGAGGCGTCGGAACGCTGCCGTAGACGGATCGCAGGATCTCGAGTACCCGGTCCTTGATGTCGCGCCGGCTCATCTGGCTCATTTCCCGGCCAAACTGCCCTCCGACGAACGCCTGGAACACGGGGATGCCCGAAAGGCGTTGCAGGTCGAAGAAGAGCGGGAACTCGCCGCGCCGCTGCGAGATGTACGCCAGGTGCGTGCGCCCCGAATCCTGCCAGAAGGGCTCGTCGAAGCGCAGGCTCACCTTCTCGAGCGAGCCAGCCCCGAGCCGTTGGATCGCGCGCGCCTTCGGGATCGGGAGGATCGGCTCGAACGCGATCCGACGATCCTTCAGCACGCCGATGGGCAACGTCGCGATCACGTGCGAGCCCTCGAAGACGCGGGTCTTGCGACGTGACCCGACCTTCATGCGGGCCGTGACGCGCACGCCATCCGGGCCGTACTGGATCCCCGTCACGCGATGGCCGAAGCGCACGTCGAGTCCGCGCCCGAGCGGCTCGACCAGGCCCGTGTAGCCGCCCCGGGGAAAGTGGTCCGCCCCGCCGTAGCCGATGCCGACCCCTTCGAAGGCGCCGCCGAGGGACATGTCGTTCGTGGCCCCCGCATAGCTGAGCTCTTCGTACACCCGCAACGCAAACTCGGTGAGCCGCGGCAGGTCGCCCGGCAGTGGGTTGTTTCGCAGCTGGCGCTGGATGCCCTGCTCGACCGTCGACCGGTCGCCCAGGGCGTCGAGCAGGAAGCCGCGGTCATTGTCCCAGGCCACGGTCTGCGCGAAGGCCACGGCGATGTCGGAGCGCGCGACATCGCCAGAGACCTCGTCGTGTCCGCGGAAGGTGCCCAGGTCGATCGAGTAGTCTGCCGGGAACGTGGAAACACCGATCTGACGAGCCCACTGCGCCATCGGGTTGCCCACCGGATTGTGGATCCAGCTGCAGCCCTGATCCACGGGGTGGCCGCCCAGGTCGATGGTCCGAGCGCGGCCGCCCAGGCGGCTGCGCCCCTCGAGGACCACGACCTCGACCCCGGCATGGACGAGCGCGTTGGCCGCAGCCAGGCCCGCGAAGCCCGCGCCTACGATGAGGACCCGCTCGGGCGCGCCGACGACACCACTCGGAATGCCGAAGAAGCCGTCGTCGAAGATCTCGTCGGCCGGGTCGGCCCGCAACCGCGCCGGAAGCGCCATCGCGCCGCCGAGAGCGGCGGTGAGTTCGAGGAATCGTCGGCGCGTGAGCGAAGGCATCACGGGCATTCCGATCGGCGGTGATTACGCGAGCATCCTACCACGATTGCAGGAGTGGCTGCGGTGGCGTCGAGGACCCGTGCGCGAGAGCAGCCCCGGCCCGAGAGGGAGGGAGCGCCTACAATGGCCCCATGTCCAGGCAGTGGATCGGCGCCCTCGCGCTCGTGGGAGTGCTCGGTGCGGCGGCGGAGGCCCTGGGCCAGACGCCTCGCGCGAGCGTCGCGCCCGGCCCGAGCGAGATCGCGGGAACGGTGCACGCCAGGCTGCGGGTCGTGATGCACGCGCCCGTCGACGGCGTGATCGACGCGATCGCCGTCGCGGAGGGCGACGTCGTAGAGGCCGAGGCCCTGCTGGTCGAGATGCGCGACGACGTGCAGGAGGCACGCGTCGGATCGGCGCGTGCCGTCTACCAGGCCGATGCAGACCTTCGTGCCGCGCGGTTGTCCGTCGAGGAGTCGACCGCCGTGCTCGAACGAACCCGCAACGCCCACGGCAAGGGGGCGGCGGCGGCCTGGGAGCTTCGGCGCGCCGAGCTGGCCCTCGACCGAGCCCGCACCGAGCTCGATGCGGCCGAAGAACGCCGGGCGCGCGACCGGGAGCGTCTGCGCATCGAGCAGGCCAACCTGGCCCGCTACGTCCTTCACGCCCCCTTTGCCGGCGCCGTCACGCGGGTCCGATTCGATCCCGGTGCCACGGTGACGCGCGCCGACGAGCTGCTCACCCTGGTCTCCTTGGACGAACTCGAGGCCGTGTTCTTCGTTCCGGTGGAGCGCTTCGAAGACCTCGAGGTGGGGCGCGCCTATCGCCTGCGCGGCGACCCGCCGGCGGCGGGTCCGTTGCGGGCCGAACTCGCGTCAGTGGACGCCGAGATCGACCCTGCAAGTGGCACCGTGCGCGCGGTCTTCACCATCGACAACCGCGAGAGTCGGCATCCCTCTGGCTTCGGGGTCGCGCTTCTGCTCGACGAGCCTGCGCCGTAGCGCTTTCGACAGCCACCGCGCGCGATCCGGCCGGCCTAGGGATCCGGAGCAAAGGAGAGTGCGACCTCGCGTTGCTCTTCGCTCCGCAGCAGCGCTCGGCGTACGCCGCGGGCCCGCGAAGAGACACGCGCCTGCGCCAGGCGCACCAGCCCCCTGAGGCAGCGGCCGGCAGGCCCGCCGCGGGCCCGCGCCAGTCCCGCTACGGCCGCCGCGAGCGGCGCGATCAGGCCTTCACGAAACAGATCATCGTCGCTCGACATCACGGTCGACGAGGAACCGGGGTCGCCCTGCCGTCCCGCACGCCCAGCGAGCTGGCGGTCCACGCGCGGCGAGGCGTGGCTCGCCGTCGCAACCACCGCCAGCCCGCCGCGTTCGGCCACGCCAGGCCCGAGCGGGATGTCGGTGCCGCGCCCTGCCATGTTGGTGGCGACGGTGACGGCTCCCGGCTGGCCTGCGCCGGCCACGATCTCGGCTTCGCGGGCGTCGTCGCGCGCGTTCAACACCTCGTGGGCGATTCCCGCTTCACGGAGCGCCCTCGAGACGGCTTCGCTCGCGCGCACGCTCCGGGTTCCGATCAGGACGGGACGGCCGGTGGCATGGAGTGACTTCACTTCTTCGAGCAGCGTACGCGCCGCGTCGAGCGGCCTGCGCACCCTCGTCGGGCCCTGGGTTCGACGCACCGGCCGGTGGGTCCGAAGCCGGGTCACCGGCAGTCCGTAGACCTCGTAGAGCTCGGCACGGACCTCGTGGGCCGTGCCCGTGAGCCCACAGAGCCGTCCGTATCCCCGGAAGAAGCGCTGGAAGCTGATCCGCGCACGCGTCTCGCCCGCGCCGGAGGGCGAGAGTCCTTCCTTCACCGCCACCGCTTCGTGAAGCCCGTGGCGCCAACTTCGGTCGGGCATGGTGCGCCCGGTGGCTTCGTCGACGATCACGATGGCACCGTCCTGCACCACGTAGTGGACGTCGCGCTCCAGCCTGCGTGCTCGCAGCGCGGTCTCGACCTGGGCGAGTCCGCGCCTCTGGTTCGCCTCTCGCACGCCGTCCGCCTCGAGCGCACGGACGACTTCGGACCGCGCTGTGTTCGAGAGCCCGGCTGGGTTCGGACTCGCCGTCGGGCCCACGGCACGTGCGATTCGATCCGCTCGCTCCAACTCGGCCGCCGAGGGGCCGGCGTGGTCGGGCTCCGAGATCAAGAGCGGCGTCACCGCATCGTCGATCAGCACCGAGTCGGCTTCGTCCACGATCGCGCTGTAGCGCCCGGCGAGCATCCGAGGCGGCGGCGCTTCGCCGCGGAGGGCGCCGGATGCCAGCGCCGCCACGCTGGACGGCGCCCCACGGAGCCGGTCGCGCAGGTGGTCCGCAGCCAGCTCTCGCGCAGTCCCGTAGGTGACGTCGGCCGCATGGGCCCGGCGCCGTTCGGGCGGCGGGGATGCGGCGACCACCGCCGCGACGGTGAGGCCGCAGCGCTCGTAGAACGGACGCAGGTTCCCCGCATCGCGCGTGGCCAGGTAGTCGTTGACCGTGACCACGTGGCAGCCGCGGCCGGCCAGGCCATGCAGGGCCGCGACCAGGCCGGCGGACAAGGTCTTGCCCTCTCCGGTCGCCAGCTCGACCAGCGCTCCCGCGTCGAGCGCGAGCGCGGCCGCCCACTGCACGTCATGCAGCGCGAAGCCCAGGGTGCGGCGCAGGGCCTCGCCCAGGGTTGCCACCGCGGTTTCGGTCACGCCCGCGGACGTGGGCCGGGCGCTCTGCTGGTCCGCGCGGAGGAGCGCCAGACGGGCATCGAGGTCGTCGTCCGCGAGCGTCTCCAGCGTGCGCGCTTCGTGCGCGACGCGCTCGGCGCGTGCCATCCAGATCTCGCTGCGCATCCGGTGTCGCGCCCAGACGCCGTCGAGCCAGACGGCCGTCCGGTCGAGTCCCCGGGCTAGGGGAGGAAGCGCTCGCGTCTCGCTTCGAGCCGCCCGAACCGCCGCCAGGAAAGGGCTGGGGGCCATGGACGCCGAGCTCACGGGGCCAGGTGCTCGGGAGCCGACGTGCGGTGCACGGCCACGCTAGGCGCCCCGCCGCTGGAGCAGTTCGTCGAAAGCGCGGCGCCATTGGGTCAGGAGCGGCTTCGGCGCCAGTCGGAATCGCACCACCGCGCGCTCGTGGGCAAACAGGCGCAGGCCCGGGGGCCAGTCCGGAGCGAGGCGGATCTCGAAGACGGGCTCGCGCGTTCGCCGGTCTCGTCCTTCGCCCCGCTCGGTCGCCACGGCACCGCCTGCGACCTCGCCGAGCGCAGCCGAGGGCAGTCGATCCTGCCCTCCCCGTACGATCGCTTCGATGACGGCCTCGATGCGTCGGCCGGGACGCCCCACGAGCCGCAGCTCGGTCGCGGTGCCTTCGGGCAGCTCGTCCGCCACCCGCGGGCCCAGGCGTTGATCGGTGATCGCGCGTACGACGTAGGCGCCCTCGCCCACGATCATGCCGAGCGCCTGCCGGTCGCCCGGCGCGACGAAGCGACCGAGCCACTGCTCGCCGTCCGGCGAGACCCAGGTGCCCTCGAAGGGCGCCCGCGGCGCGAGTTCGGCGATGCGCGTGCCCAGAGCCTCGGCAGACGCTTCGAGCACTGCCACGTTGCGCCGCAGCGCCTCCTGGCGGGCCGGGTCGACGCCGCGCGCACCGCCCAGCTCGACCCGGGCGACGCCGAGTTCGGCGTGGATGCGGGCCTGTTCTTCGAGAAGGACCTCGTTGCGCAAGACGAACAGCGGAGGGCCGTCGGGACCCACGCGCGTGCCGCTCGCGAGCACCCGTTCGACGAAGCCGGCATCGCGGGGGTGGAACGCCAGCATCTTGCGAGGCTCGACCAACCCTTCGGCGCGTCCGTCGTCTGCCACCGGAACGAATGCGACGAAGGCCGCGATCGCCGCCGTGCCCGCGGCCAGCGTCGTCACGATCCGGGTGCGGCCGGGCCCGGGGCCGGCACCCCGGATCAGGTTGCGCACCCCGCGCGCGACCGGCCAGGCCCCCCACGCCACGACACCCAGCCACGCCAGCGCTGCGCCGAGGCCGAGCCAACGGGACGACAGCAGGTACAGGATCCAGAAGACGACGACGGCACGGTAGATCGCCGACGCGACGGCGTAGACCACCAGCCAGGGGCGTTCGCCGGGCTCGTGCGAGGGGTCGCGGCCGGCTGGGGCGCCGACCAGCCGGCGCGCCAGGAAGGCCAGGTAGGCCCGAGAGCGATCGAACAGGTTCGGGATCTCGAGCAGGTCGCTCAGCACGTAGTAGCCATCGAAGCGCATCAACGGATTGCCGTTGAATGCCAGGGTCGCGATCCCCGCGATGGCCATGGTCTGGAAGGCCAGCGTGTGCAGCACACCGTCGCCGGTCGCCGCGAACACGAAGGCCGCGAGCGCCGCGAGCCACGCCTCCACCAGCATGCCCGCGGCTCCCACGGTGGCGCGGTCGCGCTTGGAAGGCAGAGCCCAGGCGGCCGACGCATCCACGTAGGGAATCGGCATGCCCGCGATGAAGAGCACGCCGATGGTCGGGACGCCACCGGGGACGCCCGCCGCGCGGCAGAGCCGCTTGCACGCTACGCCGTGGCCCAGCTCGTGCAGCACCTTGATCGCGACGAAGACGCAGGCGGCCATCACGATCTCGCCCACCGTGGGATCGAGCAGCCGAGCGCCCGCCGCCGCCAGCTCTGGGCCGCGCGTGAGCAGTGCGAGGCCTCCGGCGATGACGACGGCGAGCGTCGCCCAGAGACCCCGGCGGCCATACAGCGGGCCGAGTACGGGCAAGAGCCACGCCACCCACGCATCCGGATTGACCAGCGGCACGCGCAGCGCGAGCAGCTCGAAGATCCGGGTGCCGCGTCTCGCCTGACGTGTCTGTCTCACGCCCCGGAGCCGGAGATCGCTGTCCGGCGCATCCGCGCGTAGGAGGCCGTGCTCGGCCAGCAGCTCCAGCGTCTCGACGACCTCGGTTTGCGACAACGCCGCCCCGTCCCTCTCGCTGGCGGCCCAAGCCTCGGCCACGCTGCGGGTGCCATCGAACTGAACCACGAGCTGCCACGCCTCGGCGTGCAAGCGCACGAAACGCAGGCCCGCCGGCTCGCGCAGCAGCACCCAGGGGCGATCCCGGTACCGCTGCCGGTGGACGCCGGTGCCCGGAGCCAGCCGGGGGCGCAGCGGACCGACTCGGTACCAGCGCTCGTCGTGGAGGGTATTCGTTTCCACCGGCGCCTACCGCCAGAGCCAGAGACGCGCGCGCGTGGTGAGCGGGCGCAGCCAGACCTGGAGGGGGCGGCCTTCTCCGGCCTCCACCCTGGCGGCTCCCTGGGTGCCCGGCATGACCTCGGGCAGTTGCCCATCGGCGTCCGGAAGCAGTCGCCCGATCACCCGGAAGGTGTTTCGGCCCCCGTGCGGCTCGGCCAGCGGGTCGATCCGAAGCACCTCGATGGCGATCGGGCGGCCGGGCGCGCCGGCGGTGCGTACTTCGCCCCGTTGGCCGGGTGCCACGAAGGCCACGTCGTGCTCGTCCACGTAGAGCTCGGCCCGCATCGAGTCGAGCGGCGCGACCTCCGCGATCGGTTCGCCGCGCGCGACCGGCGCGCCGATGCGGCGGCGCAGATCGCCCTTGACGAGCACGCCCGACACGGGCGCGAGCACGTCCGCCCGTTCGATTCGGCCTTCGAGCAGGGTCATGCGCGCGCCGGCCCTTGACGCCGAGAGTTCGGCGACGCGGGCCGCCGCCGGGTCGCTCCGGCCCCGCGCGACCCGGGCTTCCTGGAGCATGCGCGCCTGCTCGGCACGCGCGCGGCTCAGCTCGAGTTCGAGTTCGTCGGTGGCCAGTCGCGCGATCCGGGTCACGCCGGCTTCGACCACGGCGCCGGGTTCGAGGGTGGATTCGGCGAGTCTCCCCTCGAAGGGCGCCGAGACCACGCGCAGCTCGCCCGCCTCGAGCGAGACCGGGGCCTCGACCCTGCGGTGGGTCGTCCCGAACAGCGACCAGGCCAGAAGCGCGGCCAACAAGGCACCCGCGATCTTCCAGCCCGTATGCCTCGGGGTGCGTGCGGCTGCGGCCACCTCTCGAAGGCGTCGGCGAGCGCGCGTCGCAAGCGGCGCATCCTCCCGTGCGGCCCGCGCCAGAGGCGCGCCCACGAGTTCGAGCAGCAGCCGGCAGGTCGCCAGTTCGCTCGCCGTGGGTGCCCGTTCGAGTTCGACGGCCAACGCGCCAGCCGGTGAACCCGACGGGTCCCGCTCGCCCCAGGGCAGCAGCATCAGACCTGCGATCCCATGGCCTTCTGCATGGGCAGCCACGGACTCGTGCCCGGCTCCGGCACCCGGTGGGACCGCCACTTCGCTTCGAGTCCGGACGCAGGCCGCCAGCAGCCCTTCGAGTTCACGCACCCGGCTCTCACTGCGGTCGAAACTCCTGAGCTGGCTCACTGCCACGATGTGGGCGGCGTCGCCTTCGGCCACGGCCAACCAGGTGCGGGCTGCGCCCAGCTGGCTCACGAGCCGATCCACCAGCCGCGCCGCACCCAGCTCGAAGTCTGGCGCTGCATTGCAGGCGGCGGCGACCTCGGCCACGGCCGCAAGCGTTTCGGCGCCGAGACCCGGCTCGGGAAGCCACAGTAGGCGTGACGAGAGTTCCAGGCGCTCCACCGCCAGCGCGAGCACGATCCCGCCATCGGTACCCACTTCGATCGCGGCGCCGCGTGACGTGTCCGCATCGTCGGGCCAGCGTTGGACCAGCAGATGCCGCGTGCTGTCTTCACCTTCGGCGTTGCGCACGAGTGCCGCGGGTCCCGCCCCGACGTCGCGCCCGGCCAGCGCCTGGGCCGCCTCGCCCAGCCACGGCGGATCGGCCGCGCCGGCCGTCCCGGACCAGCTCGCGGCGACGGTCGGCTCTCCATCCGGCGGCAGTTCGAGCACCACCCCACGCAGGGCGTTCGTCAGTTCGCACTGCAGCGCGAGCAGGCGCGCCAGCCGTTCGGGACCGGCCGAGGCGAGCACCGCGTCGGCAGCCCGCCCCAGTGACGTGGGCTCGCTAGCGGCTGTCGGGGGTTGCAGACGCCGCGAGGAACTCGTCGTTGAACTTGTTCCAGGCAAGGGACTCCAGAGGCTCCTCGGCGCCGAGCTGGCGCAGGGTCAACGCATGGTCGGCCACCTGGGCGGTGGCCCCGTCGAGCGTCGGGGGCCGCTCGACGTGCTGACCGGGGTTCAGGATGGGTGCGTAGTAGGTCCTCAGATTCGATCCCCCCTGCGGGTCGGCGTCGAAGATCGGCGGCGTTTCGATCATGCGGACCCGGTAGGGCTCGTCGAAGAAGCGTGCGCCCACGTCGGCCTCGGGCGAGGCGGGCAGGAAGCCCAGCAGGCCGACGCCGGTGGCCGGGAGCACGTGGGAGAGGCGCAGCAGCTGGCTGCCCTGGAGCCGCGGGTTCACCTGCTCGAGCGTGCGGGCGGCATCGTCCGAGGCGCTGTGTGGAAGCCGCAGCATCCAGTTGCCCCCCATGTCCGCCACGACGCTCTGCGATGTCGAGATCGCGCCCCGCCGGTCCACGACCTGCAGCTGCACGGTGGTCCCGGGCTGCGCCGCACCGCTGTAGATCGGGTCGAGGGTCCAGGGGCTCGGCGGCGGCCGGATCGACTCGAAGAAGCGCCGGGCGAATAGCCGCTCTCCGGTTGGACTCAGGCTCTGATCGTTGAACACGTTGGTGCCGAAGCCCGGAGGAACGATGCTCGGCGGCTCGGGGGGCACCACGGGCGGCGGGTCGAGCGGGCGAACGCGAACCACCGCGTCGTCCGATCCCTGATCGGGCCGACCGCCCGGGCCCGGGAGACTGTCGAGATCGACCGTGGCCACGTTCGGCAGGCTGGCACCGGGGCGACCGGTGACTCGCGCCTGGTACTGGATGGTCGCCTCTTCCGCGGTGGGTTCGAGCAGCAGGCGCGCAATCTGAACCTCGATCGTCGCATCGCCGGGGCCGTTGCCCACGACGACGGTGCCGAGCGTGGTCGTCACGCTGCCCGGGAGCAGCACGAGGCCGGCGACCAGCGGATCGGTCACCACCACGTCGAACAGGGGCGCCGTCGAGTCGGGGCCATGGCCTACCACGACCGTGTAGGTGACCACCCCGCCCTGGTCGACCACCGTGGGGCTCACGCCCTTGGTCACCAGGAGTTCCGGCTCGACGACCTCGACCTGGGCCTGGTCGCTGTCGGAGCCGCTGCCCTTGGGGCCGACGTACGTCAGATTGGCCCGGTTGGTCAGCACGTCCCCGGCCGCGTTGGCGCCGACATCGGCGACCTCCGCGACGACCTCCACCACGATCTGATCGTCGGGCGTGATCGCATCGTCCGTAGAGGCGTTCGTGACCGTTCCAAAGTCGAATACGACGCTGAAGCCGACGATCTGACCCGGATCACCGACCATGCTCACCGGCCCCCCGAGCGTGAGCGCACCGCCCACCGCGAGCACCTGACTGCTGACGGGGGTCAGCACGCCGGGGAAGGTCGGCAGCAGGTCCGTGAGCACGATGTCGGTGGGGCCCTCGGGCGCCGCGATCGTGATCTCGAACCGCACCTGCTCGCCGATCACCAGGTCGTCGAGCGTGGGGTCGAACTGCGCCGTCCCCGTTTCGGCTACGGAGGAGCCCGCCACGATCTTGTCGAGTTCGGGCGCGGCGAGCGTCACGATCTCGGTGTCGGTGTCGTTCCCCGGGCGGCCGTTGCCGGGCGTGCTGCCCCAATCCACCCGACCGGTGTTCGCGACGTCGAGATCGACCGCGGTGATGCCCGAGACCTGGCCCTGGTAGGTCACCGTCACGGTCTGCCCGAGCAGCAGCGTGGGAACCTCGACGCGCACCGTCGTGTCGCCGGCGGTGTTGCCGAGGGCGACCGTCCCGAGGGTCGTGGTCACGCTCCCGACGATCAGGTCGAGGTTGGGGTCGGCCAGCGCATCGGCCACCACCACGTCGAAGGCCGCGGCGGTCGAAGCCGGGTCCTGCGTGATCTGGAGCGTGTAGGTCACGAGCCCGTCGGCACCGACCGAGGCGGTCTTGTCGATCTCGAGCAGAGGCTCGACGATCTCCACCTGGGCCGCGTCGCTCTCGCTGCCCGACCCCTTGGGCCCGGTGTAGTCGACGGTCGCGGTGTTGGTGAGGAGGTCCGCGTCCATGTTCGCGGGCAGATCATCCACCCGGCCGACGACGCGAACCACGATCTGGTCGGCCGCCGTCACCAGGTCGTCGGTCGAAGCGTTCGTCACGGTGCCGAAGTCGAAGACGATGTTCGCGCCGCCGACCACCCCCGGATCGCCCACCGCGCTCACCGGGCCCGAGAGCGTGAGGCCGGCGCCGATGGCCACCACCGCACCCGAGATCGGCGTGAGGATGCCGGGAGTCGTGGGCAGCGCGTCCGTGAGCACGATCGCGGTATCGCCCTCCGGCGCCGCTACCACGATCTCGAACGTGACCTCCTCGCCCACGGTCAGATCGGGCAGCGCCGGGTCGTGCTGACCGGTCCCGGTCTCGGGGATCGACGTGTCGAACACGGCCTTCGTCACCTCGGGAATCGCAAGGATCACCTGGGCGTCGTCGGTGTCGGTACCGGGGCGCCCGTTGCCCGGGCTGCTGCCCCAGTCCACGTGTCCCGTGTTGTCGATGACCGTGTCGACCGCGTCGAGCCCGACACCCATGCCTTGGTAGGTGACGGTCACGCTCTCGCCCAGCAACAGGGTGCCGGCGTCGACCCGAATCGTCGTGTCCCCCGGCGTGTTCCCGAGCGCCACCGTGCCACGTGTCGTGGTCACGGTCCCGACCACCAGCGCCAGATCGGCGTCGGCGAGCAGGTCGGTCACCACGACGTCGAACGCAGGGGCGGAGGAACCGCCCGGATGGCTCACGACCAGCGTGTAGTCGACCACGCCGTTGGCCGCGAGCGCCGCGGTCTTCTGGATGTCGAGTTCCGGCTCGACGAGTTCGACCTGCGCATCGTCCGTATCGCTGCCCGTGCCCTTCGGGCCCGTGAAGTCGACCTGCGCCTGGTTCGTGAGGGTGAGCCCCGCCACGTTGGCCGCGACGTCGGTCACCACCGCGACCACCTCCACGACGATCAGGTCGTCGGGCGTGATGGCGTCGTCGGTGGTCGCATTGGTGACGGTGCCGAAGTCGAAGGTGACGGTCGATCCCGAGACGGTCCCCGAGTCGCCGACGCTGTCCACCGGCCCACCGGCCAGGCTGAGGCCTGCGCCGATGGAGACCACGCGGCTGCTGACCGGTGCGAGGACGCCGGGTGCGAGGGGGAGCAGGTCGGAGAGCACGATGTCGGTGGGCCCCTCGGGCGCCGTCACCGTGATCTGGGACGTCACCTCTTCGCCGATCGTCAGGTCGTCGAGTGCAGGATCGCCCTGCCCCGTCCCGGTCTCCGGGATCGAGGTGTCCGCGACCACCTTGTCGACCTCGGGCACGGCCACGACGATCGACTCCGTGTCCTGATCGGTGTCGGCGCGCCCGCCGCCGGGGACCGTGTTCCAGTTGGCCACGGCCGTGTTGTCGATCGTGAGGTCGACGGGTGTCGCTCCAGCGGTCTGCGCCTGGTAGGTGATCGTCACGGACTCGGTGAGGAGCATGCGCCCCACGTCCACCTCGATCGTGGTGTCGCCACCCGTGTTCCCGAGATCGACGGTGCCGCGGGTCGTCGTGACGGTCCCCGCGACGAGGGCGAGGTTGGGATCGGCGAGGTCGTCGGTGACGACCAGGTCGAAGACCGGAGCCACCGAGGCCGGGTCGTGGCTCACCACCACCGTGTAGGTGACCAGGCCATCCACCCCGAGTACGGCGCTCTTGTCGATCACCAGCTCGGGCTCGACGATCTCCACCTGCTCGTCGTCGTCGTCCGTCCCCGAGCCGAAGTCGAGGGTGTTCTCCAGCACCACGCCGCTCAGGTTGCCCGGTGCATCTTCGACCAGGGCCACGACCTCGACGACGATGCTGTCGTCCACGTCGCTCGCCCCGTCGTTGGGGTTGGTCACGATTCCGAAGTCGAACGTCACGCGATCGTCGAAGCCGTCGGTATTCGTGTCTGAGATCGTGATCGTGGGCGCGGGCACGGGGTTGCCCGTGCCCTGCTCGGTGATGTCCGCGCCCACGAAGAGCACGCGCGCGCTCACCACGCTCATGATCTCCGGGCCCGTCGGCAGCTGGTCGATGAGCAGGACCGCCTGGTCGGCTCCATCCACGAGGAAGGCCGTGAGCTCGTACGTCACGGTTTCGCCGATGGCCACGTCGGGAATCGTCGGGTCGCCCTGCCCCGTGCCCGTCTCGGGCACCGACGTGTCGGTGATCGTCTTCTCCACGGTCGGCGTATCCACGACCACCGCGGCCGAGGCGTCATCGGTACCCGGGCGGCCCCCCGCGCCGGGCAGGTCGTCCCAGTCGAGGTCGGCGGTGTTCGGGATGGTGTCGCCCACGAAGACCGGCGGCGTAACGACCGCGTCGAACGTGATCTGGACGTTTTGCGTGAGCGTGAGGCTCGCGAGGTCCACGCGAACGGTCGTGTCCCCTGCGGTATTGCCCGTGGTGACCGTCCCCAGCGTCGTCGTCACGCTCCCCACCACCAAGGCGAGTCGCCCGTCCGTGAAGGGGTCCTCGATCACGAGGTCGTAGGCGGTCATGTTCGAAGCGGCGTCGTGCGCGACATCGACGGTGTAGGTGACGGTGTTTCCGCCCACGACGGTGGTGGAGCTCGGCGTCTTGGTGATCGTGAGCTCCGGCTCGACCACCTCGACACTCGCCTGGTCCTGGGCCGTTCCCGTGCCGAAGTCGGCGGTCGCCGTATTCACCAGCGCGATCGCATTGGTGTTCGCGGGCACGTCCTCGACCCGGGCGCGGATCTCGACGGCGATTTCGTCGTTGGCGTCTTGAGAGCCGTCGGGGGTGTTCACCAGGGAACCGAAGTCCCAGATGATCTGGTCGAGGAACGTATCCGCGTTCGTGTCGTTGGTGGCGGTGGGGGCCTGGCCCAGGGCGATTCCGCCGCTCACGTTTCCGCCGATGAAGGTGACCGCGCCACTCACGAACCCGAGAACGCCCGGCGTGACCGGCAGCTGGTCGGTCAGGATCAGGGGGGTCGTGCCCTCGGCGAGCGAGAGACGCACCTCGAAGACGACCTCTTCGCCGATCGCCAGGTCCTCGAGGGTCGGGTCCAGGCGATCGGTGCCGGTATCGGCCCGCGAGGTGCTGACGACGGTCTTCGCGATGTCGGGCGACGAGACCGTGACCTGGGCGGTGCGATCGTGCTGCCCGACCCGGCCGCCGGGCCCGGGGATCTGGTCCCATTCGGCGGCGGCGGTATTCGGCAGCACGTCACCGCTGGCGACGGTGGCGCTCACCTGGGCCTGGTAGCGGATCGTCGCGATGGTGCCGAGGGGCAGGACCGAGAGATCCACGCGGATCGTCGTGTCGCCCGGGCCGTTTCCCGTGACGATGGTTCCAGCCGTGGTGGTGACGCTGCCCGCGACCAGCGTGAGGTCCGGGTCGGCCAGCAGGTCCTCCACGACGACGTCGTAGGCATCCATCAGCGAGGCCCCGCTGTGGCGCACGCGCACCCGGTAGTCCACCACGTCGCCCCCATCGACGACCGAAGGCGTGGCCCGCTTCGCCACGCGCAGCAGGGGCTCTACGACCTCGACCCGCTCGGTGTCCGAGGCATCGCCCGCGGCCCAGCTGAGGGTGGCGGTGTTCGTGAGGACGTCGCGGCGCCGGTTCTGGGGGATGTCCTCGAGCCGCGCGACGACCTCGACCACCACCTGGTCGTCGGTGTCGGCCACATTGTCCGGCGTGTTGGTGACCGTGCCGAAGTTCCAGGTCGCGAGGTCGTCGAACCCGTCGCCGTTGCCATCCGCGACGGCGGGCAGATCTCCCACCGAGATTCCCGCGACGTTCGCCCCCACGCTCACCACCTGCGCGCTCACCAGCGACAGGACGCCCGGCGGGTTGGTCGGAAGCTGGTCTACGAGGCTGAGCGTGTCGCTGCCCTCGGGCAGGGTGAAGGTGATCTGGAACGTCACCTCCTCCTCGATCGCGAGGTCTTCCAGCGTCGGGTCGAGCTGTCCGCTGCCGGTGTCGGGCCGGCTGGTGGACGTGACCACCTTCGTGAGGGTGGGCGCGGCGGTCGAGACCGTGGCGTCGTCCTCGAGGTCGGCCGCACGATTCGCCCCGCCTTCGAGCGCCGCGAAACGTGCGACCGTCGCTGTGTTGGTGAGGTCGACCTCGTAGGCGACGGTGTCGGCGAGCTCGAGGTCGTAGGTGATGACTGCGATGTTGCGACCGTTCGCCGGGTCGGCGGGGTCGAGCGCACCGGGCGTGGCGGTCGGGCCCGGGTCGACGAGTTCGATCCCCGAACCAAAGATCCCGCCCCCCAGGTCGGTGAACGCGATCGCGGCGCCGGCGCCGTCCGTCACCGTGAGGTTGAGGCCCGAGCCGGCCGTGGGGATGGCGAAGCCGACCGGCAGGGTGTCGCTCACCTGGATGTCGAACGCGCCATTCCGGCCCGTCCCGGTGTTCTCGATCACGATGGCGAAGCTGACCAGGTCGCCCGCGTCCACGTCGGCCAGGTCGCTGTCCACGGGGTTCGCGAGCAGGCCCGTCGAGCCGAAGACGGGCACGAAACGCACGCCCGGGCTGCCCGGTGCCGTGAAGCCGCTCGGGCCGACGGTGCCCGGCGTAAAGGCGCCCGCGCCGTTGTCCGTCGCCACCACCCCCTTGGTGACCCCGAGTTCGGGCTGGCCGTACTGGAACTGGGCACCCGCCGTGGCATCGCTGGTGCCGAGCTGCGTGTCGTTCTCGAAGGCGGTGGAGACGTTGGTGAGCTGAAGCTGGTCGCTGAAGTCGACGTCGGCGATCAGCAGCGTGAAGAGCAGGTCGATGGTGCTGGCCACGTTGGCGCCCGTATCGAACGAGCCGTAGTCGAAGGTCAGCGTGTTGACGGTGGCGTCGCTCACCAGCGTGGGGTCGGGCGCCCCGGCGATCAGCGAGAACGTGTCGGTGGGGCCGTAGCTCGCGGTCCCGGCGGCCGGTGCGACGGGGCTCGGCGCGCCGCCCGCGAAGGTCGTGACCGTCGTGGCATCGAGCAGCGGGAGCGGCAGGTAGTCGACGATCTCGTAGTCCTCGAGGGACGAGAGCGGCAGCGTGTACCGGATGCGGAAGGTGAGCGTGTCTCCGGGCGCGACCGTGGCCGGCGCGCCGATCACGCCATTGACCGCGTAGACGTCCTTGTCGATCGCCCCGGTCGGAATGCCCACTTCGCTGTTCGAGTCGTCCGGATCGAGGGGACCCAGCGGCGTTCCCGGCGCCAGGTTGTCGCGAATCGTCCCCTCGAGTTCGGCGTCGTTGCGGAACGAATCGCCCTGGCCGATCTGGGGGTTGCCGGGTGTCGCCCCGTCGAAGGCGTCCTGGATCTCGCCGTAGTAGACGAGCTGCGCGGTGGTCGGCCCCTGGTTCGGCAGGCCGGTCGCCAGACCTCCCTGCAGCAGATCGTCGTGCCCAGGCTGCGCGTCCAGTGCCGTGGAAAAGGCGAACTGGACGCTCTGGACGGGCGTTGCAGCGTCGCCTCCGGACACGCTCACGTTGCCGAGCCCGAACGGCCGGCTCGTGAAGGTGCCATCGCGCTCCATCACCGAAAAGACGGGATCGAAACCGCCGCCGCTCGTGAAGCGCAACCCGTCCGAGAACTGGTCGTCGAGCTGCAGGTCGCCCAGGGTGAAGAAGTCCGACACCTGGAGATCGATCGTGAACTGGATGATGTCGCCCGGGCTCGGTCCCGGCGCATTGTTGTCGACGAACAGGGTGTTCGTCTTCTGGATCGCGGACGCCTTCGCCGTCACCTGCCCGGTATCGGCACCGTTCACGGTCTGGATCGGGTCGCGCGGGTCGATCGGGTCCCAGGTTCCGTCGCCGGCCACATTGTTGGTGGCGATCGTGTCCGCCCCCGTGACGGGGTCGAGGATCGGCGTGCCGGCGAAGGTGTCTTCGGGCACGAACGTGGTGAAGAGCACCACGAGGTCTTCGGTGCCGGGCCCGCCGGTGATCGAGGCGTACTCGATCTCGAGAACGGGGTCGACGCCAGGCTCGTAGGGCACGCCTACCGGGGGCGTGGAGACCACCACGCCGCCCGCGGTGAACGAATCGAGCGAGACGAACGCGAAGTTCTCGGAGAGCGTGTCGACCAGCGTGAAGTCGGTGAGGGTCTGGCCGTCGGCGATGTCCACGGCCAGGCGCCACTGAACCGGGTGGTTCGGCCCGGTGACGGTCTCGCCTTCGGCGACGTTCGAGGTCTTCTCGATGTCGAAGACCGTGGGGACCACGGCGTCGGTCACGAACGGTGAGAAGGTCGAGGGATCGCTGGTGGGATCGTCCTGCGGGTCGCAGCCGAGGGCGAACCCGCCACGAGCCTGGATGTCGAGCGCGACCCCCTCGTCGGCGAGCTCACTCATCTGGAGTGTCACATCGGCGACGACCGGCGTCTGGCCGGGCACGAAGGAGCCGAACGGCAGCTGGAGCACCAGCAGCGTGTCCCCTGGCGTACCCGTCACGACCACCGGGTTGTCCGCGTTGTCGACTGCCAGGGGATGCAGGGCCTCGCCTGCGGCATCGAAGGTCAGGACCGTGGACGAGAGGCTGAACCCGCTCTGCAGCTGAGCGCTGACGAAGCTGACCCCGTCGTCGCCGTCGACGCCCGTGGTGGGCAGGACGAGGTCGATGAACGGCGCGAAGCCGGGGTCGGTGTCCTGGTTCTCGAAGGTGACGCTCACCTGGAACGTCTCGCCCACCCGGGCTTCGGCCGGCGCATCGAGCGCCACCGTGGGGACGGCGTCCAGGAGGATCCGCGCTTCGAGCGCCTCGGCCAGCCCGCGCCCGGCGAGCCAGCGCGGCGGCGGCGTGCGCTTTGCCCGGCGGGCCCAACGGGGGAGGCGCATCAAGCCCACCTTCAGTCTCGCCCGAGATCCAGGGTCGGAAGCTCGTCCTCTTCGCGCACCTCGGCCACCGTGATGCCCTGCGACTCGAGCAGCGTGCCCTGCACGCGCTCGATGGTGCTGGCCGCCACCAGGTAGTTCACCTGCGCATGGACGAGGCGAGCCTCGGAGTCGAGCAGCCGGTCCTGGGCATCGAGCAGGAACTCGAGCCGAGCTGCCCCACTCTCGCCCCCGATACCCTGCTCCCAGCGTTCGCGCTTCTGCTCGAAGTCCTGGCGCGTGGCGTCCCAGACCGAGCGCCGCCCCTCGAGCTCGGCCACGGCCGTGGCGTACTCGGCCACGGCGACCTGGGATTCGAGGATCACGGTGTCCATGGTGTTGCGCAGTTGATCGCCGGCCTGGACCAGCTCGAGCCTGCGCCGCGAGAGGCGTGCCTTGCTCTCGTCGCGCCCCAGCGGGATCTCGAAGCGCAGGCCCACCAGCACCCCCGGCGTGTTGTCGAAGCCATCGCGGAACGCCTGATCGAATGCGTAGCGCTGCCCGTCGTTGCCGTTGAACGATCCCTCGATCACGAGATCCAGCAGCGCCCAGGTGTCGCGCTTGGCCCGGCCTACCCGCAGGGTGGCCGCCTCGTAGGCGAGGTAGCCCTGGCGCACCTCGGGCCGCTCCTCGGCGGCCTTCTCGATGACCGTGGCCAGCCGCACCTCGGGATAGCTCGCGCGCGGTAGCTCCGTCGGCACCAGCTCCGTGTACGGCTCGAGCGCCGGGTCGTTGACCAGGGCACGGATGCGGCTGCTGCTGTTCTCCACGGCGATCTTGGCCCGCAGCAGGTCGGTCTGGCGATCCACCTGGGCCGACTTCGCGCGGAGGACCTGGCTCTGTTGCGCGTCGAGTTCGGCCCGGGCCTCGAGCTTGTCGAGGATCTGCTCGGTGTCCTCGGCCATGCGCTCCTTCTGCAGGTAGAGGGCGCGGGCCAGGTAGAGGGCCCAGTACGAGCGGTGCACCTCGAGCAGGTGGCTCTCGACCTGGCGCAGGAACTCGTGGCGCGAGACCGCCGTATCGAGCACGGCCAGGTCGCGGAGTGCCTTGTAGTAGCCGATGCCCCCGCCACGGAGCAGCGGCTGGACCAGGGAGAACCCGGTGTTGCTGCCGGCCTGGGGGTTCGGGAACAAGAAGTCGGAGTTGTTCCGGACCTCGGTGAATCGCTGATAGAGGCTCGCTTCGCCGCCGGTGATGAACCGCTTGCGTACGCCGAGCTCGAGGGCGCCCTCGTTCTGCCGGAAACGTCCCGGCCGACCGGTGGTCAGCACGCTGCCCACGGGCTCGTTGCGGTGTTCGTATTTGCCCTCGGCGAACAGGCGCGGCACGTAGATGCCGTCGACCTCGTCGATGCCGGTCTCGCGGATGAGCGGGATGCTCGAGAAGACGGCGATCTGGCTCGAATGGGCGACCGAACGGTCTACGAAGTCGAGCAACGGGGCCTGGTAATAGGAGTCACCGAGCTGCGGGGTCGTGACCTGGGCCTCCCACCAGGGGGCGACTCCGGCCGCGGGCGGGGCCGTTACTCGGGTGAGCCCTCCCCGGTCGAGGATCTGGGCTCGGCGCTTCACCGCCTGCCGGATCCCGGCTACGAACTCGGACTCCTCGACCGTCTCGGTCGGCAGATCCGGGTCGAAGGCCACGGACTCGTCGGCCGCCGCAGCGGACAGCGGCGTGCCGAGGACCCAGAGCAAGCCAATCCAGAGAGCAACGGGCGCGACGCGAGCCAAGGCCTTCACCTCCTCGGGGGATAGGTGCCGTTTGGGGCCGCCCGGGTTGCGGGCCGGCCCGGACGACGAGGAGATCTCTCCCCAATGGGAGAAAACTCCTAATCCCCTCCGGGGTCAACCCCGCGGGATCAGCGCTTCGGCAGGACCCGGTCGAGCAGGCCGCGGTGCTGGGGCAGCAGCCAGAAAGCGAGGTCCGCCTCGTCCCGGATGGGCTCCATCTCGAGCCGCGCCATCCGGAACGGATCCCGACCGGGAGCGTGAAAGCCGCGCTCGCAGCTGGTGGCGGTCGTGTAGCCCGCGGAACGAACCTCGTCGGGCGCCTCGTCGGGAATGGTCCCGTACGGGTAACAGAATGCCTCTACGGGGGCGTCGACCTGCTCTTCCAGAATGCGCTTCGAATCGGCGATCTGGCGACGGCGCTCACCCGCATCGACGTCGGACAGGTGCCGGTGGTCCACGGTGTGCGACCCGACCTCCATGCCCGACCCATGGAGCGCCCGCACGCCCTCCCAGTCCATCAGCTCGAAGCGGCGCGTGCGGCCCAGTTCGTAGTACTCGCGCAGGCAGCGCTCCCGCCCGACCGAGTAGAGCGTGGGCAGGTGCGAGGCGACGTAGGCGTCGTCGAGTTCGGCCGTGGCCAGGAAGCGCTCGAGATCGTCGATCGCGTCGAGGCCCTTGGGGATCGCTTCGGCCAGATCCCTCTGGGTCCAGGCCGGGGGCGCACCGACGCATCCCGCCACGACGTAGAAGGTGGCCGTGCCCCCGTGCTCCCGAAGCGCCGGCAGGGCCACGTCGAGGTTGTTCTGAAACCCGTCGTCGAAGGTGACGACGACCGTCGCCGCCGCCTCGTCCGGGTCGAGCAGAGCGTGATCGCGCAGCGAGACTGCGCGGAGCCCGTGACGGGCGAGGAACGCGAGGTGTGCGCGAAACGCCGAGGGCGGGGTCGAGATGCACGAGCCCGTCTCGTCCAGCGAGTGATAGCGGAGCACGGGAACCAGTTCGGCGCCCCGTCCCCGCATCAGCGGAACGACGCGGATCGCGGTCTGTGCCAGACGTTTCAACATGCGCTGGCGTCGATCGCACACGCAAACGCGTGCTGCAAGAGCGTCGATCGCACACGCAAACGCGTGCTGCAAGAAGAAGGGGCGGCCCGCACTGGCGAGCCGCCCCGAAATCCCGCGCCCCGCGGGGCGCGTCGCCTGGGCTCAGTTGCCGCCGGGCTTGAAGCCCACGCGGACGCCGCCGCCCACGAAGCCCATTCCGTCACTCTCGAGCTCGATGGTGGCGCTGTTGCTGCCGCTGCCCACGCGGATCTTCTCGCTGCCGCCGGAGATCTCGAAGAGGTAGCCCCCGTTCACGTAGACCGAGACGATCACGTTCTTGTTCTCGTGGACCACGCCGCTCACGCCCGCGACGGGACCCATGTACCAGACGTCGGTGGTCTGCTTGATGCTGTCCCCGCCGACCATCCCCCGGTACGAGATCTCGTTCCAGGCGAAGCCCAGGCCCGCGTCGACGTTCACCGGGAACGGGCAGTTGTCCCGGCAGACCGGGATCTGACCGCCGAGGCCGAAGTTGAGGTTGCTCTCGAGCTTGGATCGCAGCTCGAACTCGCCGCCCCCGCTCAGCGGCGACGTGGACCGCTCACTCGGGCTGTTGAAGATGGCGTTCGAGCCGATGGTGAAGAACGGGTTCGAACCACCGGGCCCGACCGGCGGCCCGTCGATGCGCGCCGTCAGGGTGCCCACCGCGCTGTCGAGGTCGACGTTCTGGTTGGCCGAGAAGAAGGTCGTCTCGTCCACACGCTCGATGGTGAACCGGTCGAAGAAGATCGGATCCTGGATCCGGACCTCGCGGCTGCTGCTCACGCTGCCATCGACGCTGGTACTCGAATCGATGAAGACGCCGGCCGGCCCCGCCTCGAGACTGATCACGATCCCGCCCGCGCCCGGCGCGGCCCCGGGCACGCGGATCGTCACGCTGTCGCCCGCCTGGAACGGGTTCGAGCGCTGCCCGTTGGCCAGCGCGCTGAAGTTCGAACCCGGGTTGAGGTCGAAGTAGACGGCACCGTCATCGTCCGACTTGCCGGAGTCGATCTGCGTGCCGCTCGCGTCGAACAGGTCGACGGTCGCGCCCTCCACCGGCTGCCCACCCTGGGTGACCGAGATCTTGGTGACGACGGCGTTTGCCGCCAGCGGAAGCGCCAAGGCGAAGAAGCCCGCCAGAATGGCGATCCAGTGTTGCTTGCGAATCATGCTGCCCCCCTCCCGAAGGTGGCCGCCGTGGCGGCACGCCTCGTGATGATCGTTGGCTAGCCCACGCTCAGCGCGTATCGCGCCTCGCGACGGCTGCCGTCTTCGTGTTCCACGATCACGCGGATCGTCCAGCGCTTGGCGCCCCGTAGATCCGAAGCCGGAATCCGGCCGAGTTCGCCCCCGCGAACCGCCTGGCTGCGCTTCTTGCCCACGCGCTCCCAATCGTCCGGGTCGTCTTCGGGTGCGACCTCGAGCCAGATCGAGTCGATCCGGTCCGCCTCGGCCGTGCCGAGCACGCGCAGGAAGGTCGCCTTGCCGTCCCGCACCACCTCGACCCCATCGATGCGGGCGGCCGCATAATAACCCGGATCGGCCGCCAGGGCGCGCCGGGCGTCGAGCAGGCCATGCCCGCTCAGGTTGTCGATGCCGGGAGATCCCACGTCGCGCGCCGAGTGGACGAGCATGCGCTCGACCTCGGCCCCGGTGAGCTGCGGGTTCTTCGAGAGCAGCAGCGAGGCCACGCCGCTCACGAGCGGCGCCGAGAACGAGGTGCCGGTCGCGCGGTAGTAGCGCTTGTCGTCGCCGACGATGTTGTCGCCGAGCGTGTATTCGAGCTCGGGGATGCCGGCGGCCAGGTCGCTGCCACGCGCACGCAGGCTCAGCACGTCGACGCCGGGCGCCACGAGGTCGATACCCCGACCCCAGTTCGAGAATGTCGCCTGCCCGTCCTCGTAGTCGGTGCTGCCCACCGCGATCACATCGGGGTGGCCAGCAGGCGCGAACCCGCCCACGTCGGCTCCGTCGTTGCCCGCCGCGGCGATCACCACGGCGCCCTTTGCACGGGCGTGGTCGATGGCGCGCTGCTCGATGCGGGTCAGGGTGGTTCCGCCCACGGACAGGTTGATCACCCGGGCGCCGTTGTCGGCCGCGTAGAACAGCGCTTTCGCCACCAGCGATGCGCGTGAGTGGCCGAACCCGTTGAGCGCCCGGAGCGGCATGATGCGCGCGTGGGGATTGATGCCGGCGATGCCCACGCCGTTGTCCGTGGTCGCGGCGATCACGCCGGCCACGAACGTGCCATGACCGTCGCGATCCCAGGGGCGCCGGTCGCTGCGCACGAAGTCCCAGCCGAAGGTGTCGTCGACGTAGCCGTTGCCGTCGTCGTCCACCCCATTGCCGGCGATCTCGTCCTCGTTGCGCCAGAGGCTCTCCCAGGCGAAGTCCTTGTGGTTCCAGTCGAGGCCGGAGTCGATCACCGCCACCACCACCGGCGCAGGGTCGGGCCCCAGCGCGTCCCAGACCTCGGGGACGCCCACCTGCTTGAGCGCCCATTGGTCGTCCGCGGCCTGTCCCCAGCTCCCTCGCGACGCGTAGTAGGGGTCGTCCACGAGCTTGTTGCGGCAGACGTTGACCTCGACGTGGATCACGTACGGCAGCTCGCTCGCGGCATCCCGCAGGGCATCGGCCCCCTGCTCGGGATGGTTGAGGACCAGCACGTTCTCGCCGGCGGCATCGACCACGTCCTGCACGAAGCCACCCAAGGGGCCCTGAAAGATCTCGTCCAAGGCGAAAGTGGGGTCGACGTGCACGTTCGTACTGGTCTGCGGCGTGAGGTCGAGGTCGAAGCGGCCGCTCAGCAGGTCGTCGTAGCCCTTCAGGGCCGGGTTCGAGAGCTTCGAGAGGTCGGCCTGCCCGTTGCCGTCTTCGTCGAACGTCACGAAGAACGGCAGCAGTCCGGCCCCGGAGTCGTCGCGCTCGTTGCCGGGCGCGGGCTCGGGCGGAATCTCGATCTCGTCGATGCGCAGCAGGACGTCGTTGAAGCCCTGCACCTCGGTCGCGTCCCCGACGAGCACGCTCTGGGAGGCCTTGATCAGCAGGATGCCATCCGGCGGCGGCGTAATCGCTGCCAGCTGCGGCGGGGGAACCCAGGTCGACTGGCTCGTGGAAACGGGCTCGTAGGAGATCGCGTTCGTGCCCAGATCGTGCTGCGGGAAGGCGGGTCTCGAAGGGTCGGCCGCTGCGTTGCCGAGGAACGCATCGAGGTCGCCATCCCCGTCCAGATCCCCCGCCGGCAGGCCGCTCGCCGCGTCGGCGCCGAAGGACGGGTCGGAGGTGTCGCTCAGGTAGCTCGAGGACCCGGCTTCGAGAGCCCTCAGCTGCTCCGCCGTCAGACGAAAGTCGCTCGTGCCCCGGTAGTCCCAGTAGCGATCGTCCGTCGAGATCGGAATCCCGCTGCGGTACCGGTAGGCGGGGTCTTCGAACCCCTGGCCCGCCACGGTGATCACGCCGCCGACCGCGAGGCTGCCGGAATCGCTTGGCCCGAGCGTGGCGAAGAGCGGGTCATAGGAGCCGAGCGCGAGCTCGTTGCTGCCGTAGTTGCAGAAGCGGCTGCTGTCGAACTCGATCTGGATGCGGGTGCCCGCGGGCAGCGAGCCGCCGAAACCGGCGGGCAAGGTGCCGCCAAAGGGCGAGAACGCGGGGTTCAGTCCCCGGATCGAGTCGCTCGAGTCGCGGAGGTCGAAGATCCCGCGATCGACCTCGCGCACCGTGAGCGGGGCGTCCCGGTGATCCGCGCCCAGCAGCAACGCGGACACCGCGAGCAGCACGACCGGCAGCGCCGCGCCTCCGACGGCACGCGCGCGATCCCCTTCGTGGTCGCGTTGCGGCTGGCCCATGCTTCGAAGTCCCTAGGAGGGGATGCGGGTCGGGGGCGATCCTACCACCCTGGGGCGCGTTCCACGCACCCCTGAGTCGCTTCGAGCGCGATCGTACCACCGGCGCCCCACAGGTCTAGGGCAGAAACAGCAGGGGGTCCTGCGCCCGGTCGTCGCGGCGGATCTCGAAGTGCAGGTGGGGACCGGTGGCATTGCCCGTAGCGCCCACCTCGGCCACCACGGCGCCCTTGTCGACGTAGGCGCCCTTCGCCACGCGATTGCGGCGATTGTGGGCGTAGACGCTCGTGTACGCCGGGCTGTGCCGCAGGATCACGACCTTGCCGTAGGCGCCCAGCGTGCCGCTGTAGATCACGCGACCCGACTCCGAAGCGCGCACCAGGGTGCCGGAACGCGCGACCAGATCGATCCCCTCGTGCATACGGTCTCCGCGCTTGCCGAACTTCGAGGAGATGCGCCCGCGGAGCGGCCAAGCGAACGAGTGATTGCCCGAAGTCAGTGCGTCGCCCTGGGCCTCGAGCCTGCGCGCCTGCGCGGCGGCCGGCGGCGGAGCGCCGGCGGTCTGGCCGCGGTCGGCTCCCGGGATCCAGAGTCGCTCGCCGACTGCGAGGCGCGTGACATCGTCGATGCCGTTGGTCTCGATCAGCGTACCCACCGGGACTCGGTAGTAGCGCGCGATCGAGTAGGCGGTCTCGCCGGCGCGCACCTCGTGCCAGACGCCGTCGGAGGGTCGGCTCTGGCAGCCGGCGATGGCGAGCACCAACAGGACGACCCCCGCCGGCCCCATCCCGCCGTGGCCGCACCGGCCTCGCCCCGTGCGCGTGCGACGTGCGCTCAGGCCGCCCACCCCTGGCCCCCGGCGATCCCCACGGTTTCGAAGGATGGCACGCCCCCCGCCGCCGTCCAGCGAGGAGCGCCGGGCGAAGCGATCGTCAGTCGACCGGCCCGCCGGTCGGGCCCGGCGCCCCGCGTTCGGGTGCGATGTCCTCGAGCTCGCGGGCGGCCGTTTCGGGGATTGCCAGCGAGAGGACCAGCGGAGGCAACAGCAGTACGGGCAGCGTCATCGTGATCGCGGCGGCGTGGGAGCCCGTCACCTCGTAGAGCGTGCCCTCGAGTGCGAGCCCGGCGATCCCACCGAGCGTCCCGACGATCGCGCGAACGCCGGATGCCGTAGAGCGATGCGACGTCGGGAAGAGCTCGGTCCCCACGGCCTTGAAGAGCACGCCCATGCCCGTCATCGCGAAGATCATCGCGATCCACGCCACCGGAACCAGCCAGGACTGGCCGTTGTAGAAGCCATAGATGGCGAAGCCCATCACCACCGAGCCTACGGCCATCACCCGGCGTCGGCCGAGCCGGTCGGACACTGCGCCGGCGAAGAGGTTGCCCGCGATGCCGAGGGCGCCGCCCAGCAGATAGAGCGTGGTCACGGCCCAGGGCTCGTAGCCGTGGGTCTCCTGCAGCGTCTTCGCCATGAAGGTGCCGGCCGTCATCACCACGAACTCGAAGGGCACGATGGCCAGGCAGAGCGCGGTCATGCGGCCCGGGTACATGCGCAGAAGCGCCGTGACCGGCGCCAGCAGGCCGGCCAACGCCCCGTTACCGGTCGTGGATCGGTCACGGTGGTCTTCGAAGCGGCGCGTCTCGGGCAGCCCCCGGCGGAACCAGGCGAGCAGCACCAGCGGCGCTGCCCCCAGGGCGTAGAGCGCCCGCCAGCCGTAGGGCAGCACCTCGATGAAGCCGAACAGGATCGACGCCAGTCCGTGGCCCAGGGCGCCCAGCGCGCCGAGCATGCCGATGCCCCAACCGCGGTCCCGGGCGGCGAGCTCTTCGGTGACGACCACCACCGCCAGCATGGTCTCGCCGTACACGAACATGCGCGCGAGAAACTGCAGGGCCATGTACTGCGTGGCGTCCTGCGCGAAAGCGGTGGCGAACGTGCACAGCGTGAAGCCCAGAATCGTGAGCAGCAGCAGCCGGCGCCGGCCGTAGCGATCGGCCAACACCGCCAATGCGAAGGCGGGCAGCACACCGAGCCGCACCACCGCCGTCACGCCGGCGATCTCGGCTTCGGGGATGCCGAGCCCCTGCTGGATCTGGAGCAGCGCGAGGCTCATGAGACCGAGGTCGTAGTTGTCGAACAACTCGGCCGCGGCCAGCAGCCCGAGCACCCGCCATTGGCGGGGATCGAGGTCCGGGACCTTGCCCGGATACGGTACGGCCCAGGTCCACCACGGGCGGCGTGCGCTCAAGCGCGATCCGCCGCTGCGAGTTCACGGGATTGGGCGATGTCCTCGCGCACGCCGCGATGTTCGTCCGGGCCGAGCGAGAAGCGCAAGAAGAGCAGCAGCCCGGCCGTGTAGACCAATGCAGGCAGCAGCCCCGCGACCGCGCGCAGCCCGAGCAGAACCTCGGCCGACTGGGTTGCGTTGGGCTCGAAACCCAGCCCGTCGAGCGCGAAGCCCACGATCATGGCGGCGACACCGCCGGCGGTCTTCGCCGCGAAGGCCCAGGCGGCGAAATAGGCCCCCTCCTTGCGCTCGCCGGTGTCGCGCTCGTCCACGTCGATCACGTCGGCCTGGGCCGACGGCAGCAGGACGTCGAGCGCCGCGGCTGCGAACCCGGCCAGGGTGGCGATCGCCATCACCCAGTAGGCGGCGCCCTTGGGCGCCAGCGAGAGCGCGGCGAGCGCCAGGGCCACGACCACCATGGCGCGCACGATCACGCGGCGTTTGTCGCGCCCTTGGGAGAAGCGCATCCAGAACGGCACGCCGAGCAGCGCCGAGACGAACATGCAGCCCAGGAAAGCCGATGTGTACTCAGGGGTTTCGAGCACATACTTCGAGTAGTAGGGGATCGTGACGGAGACCCCGACCACCCCCAGCTGCTGCAGTGTGAAGACGCCCAGCAGCACCCGCGCGTGGCGATTGCGCCAGACATCCCGCACGGCCGAGAGCGGCGTGCGCGCGCCGCGCCCCTGATACTCCGGCCGCTCGCGTACGCGCAGGACGGTGAGCAGCACCAACACCAAAGCGAGCGCGCCCGCCAGCGGGCCGACCCAGCGGCCCACCTCGCGAGCGTCGCCGGCGAGAAAGCCCTGCATCGACGCCACGGCGAGCAGCGACCCCACACCGAACAGCGCCCGCTTGTAGCCGAACAGGCGGTTGCGCTCGTGGTAGTCCTCACAGATCTCGGCACCGAGCGCCGAGTGCGGTACGTCGACGGCCGTCGACGCGGTGTAGAAGACGAGCAGCGCGACGCCGACCCAGGCTACGAGCGCCCCGCCCTCGAGCGCCTGGGGAGGCGCCCAGAGCATGGCGAAAGCCAGCGCCATCGGGATGGCTCCGGCCAGCATCCAGGGCCGGCGGCGCCCGAATCGCGTGCGCGTGCGATCCGTGAGGTAGCCCGCCAGGGGATCACTCACCGCGTCCCAGATGCGCGAGAGCCCGAACAGCAGGGCCAGGGTGGCGGGTGGCACCAGCAGCACGTCGGTGGCGAAGGCCATCAGGTAGATGCCGGTGAGCAGGAACATGTAGCCGTGCCCTGCTGCCGGGCCCGCGTAGGCGAGCAGCAGGCCCACGGTGAGGGTGCTCCGGTCGCCAGCCGGCGCGGGCCCTGCGACAGGACCGAGGGGAGCTTCGCCGGTCGAAACGGCACGGTTGGCGATCGCGGCTTCTCGAGGTCCCAGGATGCAGTCTCCTTGCTGCGCTGCCGCAGCTCGACGTCTGCACCCGTGGGCCTCGCAGCGCCGCTCGGTTCGCCCCGTAGCCTCGGGGCAGTCTGCACCGGGTTCAGTGCACGACCCGTGCCGAAGCGGCGTCCACGTAGCTGGGCTGGCAGCGTAGCCCGTCCTCCCGCAAGCCCGAGAAAGCGCCGCTAGGCTGTCCGGACCGGAGGGCCCATGGAATTCCGGCTCGACTACGCCACGGTGTACGTCCGCGACTTCGAGCGGGCCATGGAATTCTACGACGTCGCCCTGGGCCTGCCGCTGCGATCGCGCGACGACGTCCGCGGACGGGGCACCTTCGCGACGCTCGGCGCCCAACTGGTGGTGACCCGGGTTCCAGCCGAAACCCCGGCGGACGCCCGTCTCGTCGGACGTGCCACGGGCGTGGGGCTGCAGGTCCCAGACCTCGATGCAGCCCACGAAGCCCTTCGCGAGCGTGGGGTCCACTTCGCCATGCCACCCACCGAGCAGCCCGAGGGTGGCCGGATCGCGGTCGTCGAAGACCCCGAGGGCAACACGCTCGTACTCGACGAGGCCGAACCTACAGACGCCCCCACGCCGCCAGGCGGGTGACCGCGCGCAGCGTGAACTGTCCGGCCCACTCGATGCGTGCCCCAGGCCCCACGGGTTCGAAGCGCACCGGCCAGCTTCCGTCGTCGCACTGCTGGGCGGCCAGCGCGTCGAGGTGCGCGTGGAGCAGATCGTCGTCGAAACCCGAGCGCGCGAGGCAGTCGGGCCGCGGGCAGAGGTCGAGCGGCGTCAGGCCATAGTTCTCGGACTCGGGGTCGCGCAGGAACATGCGGCTCGACGGCGCCTGGGCCGCGACGTGTGCGGCGAGCGGTTCGGCGCGTGCGCGGTCGGGCACGTGCTCGAAGAACAGCAGCGCCGCCGCCATTTCGTGGGCCTCGTCGACCGGCGACTCCAGCCGCTTCCAGCAGAAGGCTTCGGCCCGGTCGAGCCAGGGGTGGCTGGCCCCCTGGGCCCGGAGCAGGCCGACCAGCGCTGCGACGTTGTTCGGCGATGGGGCCGGGAAGAGCGGGTGGTTCCAGTGCCCGGCGCGGGGATGGTCGGCCACCGCGGCGGTCACGATGGGTACCCGACCGCTGGGTTCCGCCAGTCCGTCGAGGAAGCCCGCGATCGCGTCCGCGCGCGCGACGCTGCGAAGCCCCGCCATGTCCATCAAGGCGAGGGCCATCTCGCAGTGGAGCGGCATGCTGTCCGGAGCGCGTACGTCGGGCTCGAGCCCGTATCCATAGCCGCCGTCGTCGCCCTGATAGGCGTCGAGCGCCCGGAAGAAGGCCTGTGGCGTGCCGCTGCCGAACCGGCTCTCGAAAGCCGCGAGTTCGACGCGGCGGCCATTGCCGGCGAGGAATTCCTGCGCGCGCGTGAGGTCCGCCTGGGTCATGGCTGCGAAGGGTGGCAGGTCACCCGGCGTGTGCGACCCCCTCCCGGGTTCGCAGCCGCCAGCGGGCTGGCGGTAGCAACCGGCCCCGGGGCGGCACCAAACGGCCTGTGACCACTCCGTTGGCGGCAGGCGCGCCGCCGGGCGCTGCCCGAGGCCCGGCTCACGCCACCACCTTCTCGGTGCGCAGGCGGGCGATCTGCTCGGCGTCGCGCCCGAGCTCGGCCAGGATCTCGTCGGTGTGTTCGCCGTGCTCGGGCGCCATGGCCCGTGGTGCCCACGGTGTGCCGAGAAAGTCGACCGGCGTCGCTGGAAGCGTGGTGGTGGCACCGGCGTCCGGCACCTCGCAGAGCGCCCCGCTGGCCTGCACCTGAGGGTCGGCCAGGACCTCGTCGAGACTCTGGACCGGCGCCCACCAGATCTCCCCATCGGCATCGAAGATCTGCCCCCATTCTTCGCGGGTACGGGTGGCGAAGATCTCGTCGAGGGCCGCGATCAACTCGGTCGCGTGCGCCGCGCGCTCTCGCGCGGTCGCATAGCGTGGGTCGTCGACCCACTCGGGGCGACCCACCGCACGCGCCAGCGGGCCCCAGTGTCGTTCGGCCTCGAGACCGACGATCCAGAACCAGCGGCCGTCGCGGTCCTGGTAGTTGTTGATCACCGGGTTGCCCATGTTCGCGCGCTGCCCCACCGCGAGCGGCACCCCGAAGCGCAGGGTCGTCGCCAGGTCGAAGGCCATGGTGTAGATGCCCTCACGCAAGAGCGAGGTCGACACGACCTGCCCCTCGCCGCTGCGCTCGCGTGCGAACAGCGCGGCCGAGATCCCTGCCGCAGCCGCGAGGCCGGCGTTGTGATCGCCCATGCCGCCCCGCTGGAAAGGGGGGTGCTGGCCGGGCTGGGTGAGCATGTGCGCGATGCCCGATCGCGCCCAGAAGGCCGCGATGTCGTAGGCCGCCTTGCCGCGGTCGGGCCCGTCGAGCCCGTAGCCCGTGATCACGGCGTAGACGAGCCGGGGGTTGCGGGCGAGCAGCGCGTCGCTCCCGAGGCCCAGCCGGTCGAGCGCCGCGGGGCGCAGGTTCGAGACGAAGACGTCCGCCTGGTCCACGAGTTCGAGTGCGAGTTCGCGGCCCTCGGGCAGGCCCAGATCGAGCACGACACTGCGCTTGTTGCGGTTGTCCATCTCGAAGGGCGGATTGAACGGAAGGTCTCCCCCGAGCATCGACGCGAACAGGCGACCCGGGTCGCCCACGCCCGGACCTTCGATCTTGACGACGTCCGCACCCCAGTCGGCGAGGATCATGCCGGCCGCAGGTCCCGCGACCCAGGCGCCGAGTTCGACCACGCGCACGCCCGCCATCGGTCCGCGGCCCGCTTCCATGGGGATCCTCCTCGCTTCGGGCGGCAGCCCGGCCAGCCGACTCTACCGCCCAGCCGGCCTACCCCGCTCGCGCGGGGCGTATCCGCGCGAGCCCGGGCATGGCCTTCAACTGCGGAGTGCGCGAGGCTCGGAGCGATCCCGCTCACTTCCGGTCTCACCCTTTCCGGGGTGGGTCCGCTTCGAACCGAGGGCAACGTGCAGGGCGAACGGATGGTTCCGATGGGCGTCAGCGTGTCGCGCGCGGCAAGCAGGCGATGACCGGGGGGCCCGACCACAAGAGCGGCGGACGGCTCGCCGACAAGGTCGCGATCGTCGTCGGGGCCGGGCAGACGCCGGGCGACACGATCGGCAACGGACGGGCTACGGCGCTGTTGTTCGCCCGCGAGGGTGCCCGGGTGGTCGCCGTCGACCACCGGCTGGCATCGGCCGAAGAGACCGTGGCGCAGATCCAGGCCGAGGGGGGCGAAGCCCTCGCCCACGAAGCCGACGCCACCGACGAGGCCCAGTGCCGCGGTTTCATCGAAGCCTGTGTGCGCACCTACGGCCGCATCGACGTGCTGCACAACAACGTGGGCATCGGCGGCGGCGATGCGGGCCCGGCCCATGTGACCGAGGACGACTGGGACCGAATCCTCGACGTCAACCTGAAGAGCGTGGTCTTCCCCTGCAAGCACGTGCTGCCCGTGATGCGCGAGCAGGGCGGCGGCGCCATCACCAACGTCTCCTCGGTGGCCGCCGTCTGCTCGACCGGCATCGTGGCCTACAAGACGTCGAAGGCCGGCATCAACGCGTACACCCAGTCCCTGGCCATCGGCAACGCACGCCATGGAGTTCGCGCCAACGTGATCATGCCCGGGCTCATGAACACGCCCATGGCCATCGAGGGCATCTCGGCGGCCACGGGCATGGACAAACAGGACCTGATCCGGCGCCGCGATGCTGCGGTCCCCCTTCGCGCTCAGATGGGAACGGCGTGGGACGTGGCCTATGCGGCGCTCTACCTGGCCAGCGACGAGGCGCGCTTCGTCACCGGCGTGGCGCTCGCAGTGGATGGCGGGCAGAGCGCCCGGGTGGGCTGAGCATGGCCGGCGGGACGAATCCCCCCGAGCCCGGTGCAGAACGAGCCGACTTCGTTGCGCCGGATGCCGCAGTCGACACCGAGGCGGTCGACTGGGTGCTGCGGACCACGCGCTCGGTGCGTCGACGCATCGACTGGGATCGCCCGGTCGATCCTGCGTTGATCGAGTCGGCCATCGACAGTGCCGTGCAGGCTCCGACGGGCGTGGGAGGCGAGCGCTGGCGCTTCCTGGTGCTGACCGATCCCGCTCCCAAGGCAGCCGTGGCAGGGCTCTACCGCAAATCGCTCGCAGCCTGGCGTGCTGCGCGACCCGATGGGGCCGACGGCCCGAAGGCGACCGTCGTCACCCACGCCGAGCGGCTTGGCGAGATGCCCGCGCTGATCCTGGTCTGTTCCGAAGGCGAGCCCGACCCTGCGAGCCGGGCGCTGCAGGTGGCGTTCTTCGGGTCGGTGCTTCCGGCCGCGTGGTCGCTGATGCTGGCCCTGCGTGCCCGCGGGCTCGGCGCCACGTGGACGACGCTGCATCTGCTGCAGGAGCAGGAGGCGGCACGTGCGCTGGGGATTCCCGATGGCGTGACCCAGACGGTGCTGCTGCCGGTGGGGCACACCCTCGGCGCGCGCTTGCGGCCGGCCGTGCGGCGACCGGCCCGCGAGGTCACCTACTGGAATCGCTGGGGGGCCCTGCGGGACCCGACTCGTGCCGACTCGCGAACGCCTCCTCGGGGGCCTCGACCAGACGGTGCCGACTGACCAGCGCGTACCACGCGAGGCCCGCGGCGTACCAGGCAGCCGCGGCCAGCGCGACCTTCTGGTAGACCGGATCCACGACGAACAGGGCGACCAGCGTGAGCGCTGCGATCGCCGCAGCCACCACCGCCCCCGGCACCCCGAGCGGGCTGCGAAAGGGCCGTTCGATGTGCGGCATGCGTCGGCGCAGCAGCACGAACGCCAGCATCTGCAGCACGTAGGAGAGCACCGCCCCGAACACCGCGAGGTTCAGCAGCACGGCCCCCACCGGGTGCTCGGGCCCGAGCAGGTGGATGGCGAGGGCCACGGCGTAGCCCATCACGGCGCCGGCAATCAGCGCGCGGTGCGGCGTGGCGCGTCGCGAATGCGTGACCGACAGCCACCGCGGAAAGTACCCGGCGCGCGAGAGCGAGTAGACCTGTCGACCGTAGGCGAAGATGATGCTGTGAAAGCTCGCCACCAGTCCGGCCACGGCGATCAGCGCGAGCACCCGCGTGCCGAGCCCGGCTCCGAAGATGGTCCGAAATCCCTCGAAAAGGGGCTCTTCGGACTGGCCGAGCGCGGCCGCACCGGGCGAAATCGCACTCGAGAGCACGAGCGTCGCGAACGCACAGACCACGAGGGTCAGCAGGCCGAGCAGGATGCCGCGGGGCATGTCGGTGCGCGGGTCGTGGCTCTCCTCGGCCGCAAGGGGAAGCTGCTCGATCGCCAGGTAGAACCAAACCGCGAACGGCAGCGCGCCGAGCACGCCCGCAAAGCCCCGCGGCAACCAGGCGGATTGGCCCGGGTCCGCCGGGACGTCGAAGGCGAAGCGCGCGAAGTCGACGTGGGGAATCGCGCCGATCCAGAACACCACGAGGATCGCCAGCGCGAGCAGCGTGATCGCGACGGTGAAGCGAAAGGTGGCCTCGACGCCGGCCACGTTGAGCCCCACGAAGAGCGCGTAGGCCGCCGCCCACCAGGCCGGGGCCCACGCGTCGGGCGTGCCGAAGATCGCGCCCAGGTAGCCGCCGATGCCCACCACGATGACCGCTGGCGTGAGCACGTACTCCATGTTCTCGGCCAGGCCCGTCACGTAGGCGCCGGTGCGCCCCATGGCCGATCGCGCGAACGAATAGGCCCCTCCCGTATGAGGCAGTGCCGCAGCCATCTCTGCGATCGAGGCACAGAGCCCGGCGTACATCACGGTGATCAGCCCGGTCGCCAGCAGGAGGCCTCCGAAGCCGCCCGAGGCCAGCCCGAAGTTCCAGCCGAAGAAGTCGCCCGAGATCACGGCGCCCACGCCCAGTGCCCAGAGCGATCCCACACGCGCGTGGCGGCGCAGCCCGCGCGCCTCGAAGTAGCCATCCGGTGTGCGGTCGTAGGCGTTGGGCATCGGGCCGCCACGCTAGCCCGCCAGGCGCCGGAACGTGATCCCGCTCGCCACCTTGTGTGAGGCAGCCCCTGCTTGCCCCGGTCCCCTGGGTCGGGTGTAATCGGGCAGCCTGATTCACAGGAGGGACAGGGCATGAAGATGAGGGGATTGATCCGATCGGGAGTCCTGGCAGCCACGGCGGCCGGATTCCTTGCTTTGGCCGGCACGCCTGCGGCCGCCGATCCGGACGTCGGCTGCGGCGTCGGAACCAACATCTGGAAGGGCCAGAGCGGCCTGTTCCCGAAGCTCTGCGCTTCGTTCACCAACGGCTTGCTGTTCCAGTCGGTGTCGATCACGTTCGGCGTCATGGGGTGTGACGGCCGCGGGACGGTTACGGTCGGGGACGCCCAACTGCGCCGCTTCGCCGCGACCAACCTGGACGGTCTCGCCCGCGACGTATCGCGCGGCGATGGCGAACGACTGGACGCCTTCGCCCAGTTGCTCGGCGTGCCCGCAGAAGAGCGCCCCGCGTTCTTCGCATTCACGCAGGCGCACTTCGTCGAGCTCTTCCCGAGCGCAGCGACGGAGTCGAACGAGATGGTGGACGCGTTCTACCGGATCGTCGGCGACCACGCGATCGAGAGCTGATCTCGGGGGCCCCGCCCTTGGGCGGGGCCCCTTCGTATCAGGCACGCTGCGTGACCCGCTGGGCTGCATGGTTCTGCCTCGTCCTCGCGGCCCACGGAGCGCACGCCGAGTCTCGGCGGGCGCGCGTGCAAGCCGATGGCGTGCCCGACGGGCTCGCCGAACGAGCCCTCGCAGCAGACCTCGATCAGGACCCGGTCTGGCGCGCGCTGCTGCATCTTCCGAACCGACCGCTCGCACGCAGCGCCGCCGAAGGGGGCCACTTCTTCCAGAGCCCCAACGGCGCCACCGACCCGGGAGCCGAACTGCGCGCCACCCTCGCAGTGCTCGAGGACCCCGACGGCCGCGTCGGCGACGAGCCCGCAGCGTGCGCGCTGCCGGCCCGCGCGCGCTGGCTCGAGGAGCGTTTGGGGCTGCCCGCGGGCCACTTTGCAAGGGGGCCCTGCCTCGATCTCGCCCAGTGGCGCGGGCAGATTCGCGCCGCCCGACTGACGCTCATCTACGCCGACGCCTTTCTCGGCAGTCCGGCCTCGATGTTCGGGCACACGTTGCTTCGCCTCGACCCCGAGCCCTCGAACGAAGGCTCGGACCTGCTCTCGCATGCGCTCGACTTCACGGCCGATACGGGTGGAGAGGCCGGACCGATCTACCTGGTGAAGGGAACGCTCGGGCAGTACCCGGGCCGCTTCGCGGTCAACCCCTACTACACCAAGCTCAAGCTCTATGCGGAGTGGCAGAACCGCGACGTCTGGGAGTACCCGCTCGCGCTCGAGGCCGCCGAGCTCGACTTCCTGCTCCTGCACCTCTGGGAGCTTCGCGGCGTTTCGTTCCCGTACTTCTTCTTTCGCGAGAACTGCTCCTACCAGCTGGTGCGGCTGCTCGAAGTCGTGCGCCCGGGCCTGCCCATCGAAGCGGGCAATCGGCTGTCGGTCGCGCCCATCGACACGGTGCGCGCCCTCGTCGACGGAATCGGTCTGGCCGGCGCGGTGGCGTATATGCCCTCCCCCGCCCGCAAGCTGCGCGCCGCGCTCTCGTCGCTCTCGCCCTCCGAGGCGGCGCTGGCCTTCGAGCTGGCGCGGGGCCAGCGCGACGTCGACGACCCCGCGCTGGATGTCACCGCCCATCCCGAGCGCGTTCTCGGCGCGGCGTACGACGCCCTTCACTACTGGCTGATGACAGGCGACGTGGACGAGGAAGGCACCCGCGACCGCGCGTACGCGCTGCTGGTGGCGCGCAGCCGGGCGGGCGCCGCCTTCGAGCCTCCGGTGCCTCCGCGGCCGGATGTGGCCCCCGACGAGGGTCACGGCACGGCGCTCGTCGCCCTCGGCGGCGGCGCCCGCGACGGGGATGGCTTCGTCGAGCTTCGCGTGCGCCCCGGTTTCCACGGCCTGCTCGACCCGGAAGGCGGGTTTCCCGTCGATGCCGCCATCGAAGCCCTCGACGCCCGGCTTCGCTACGAGCCCGCACGGGGACGCCTGCGCCTGGAGGAACTTTCGCTGCTCTCGTTGCGCTCTCGAACCGCCTGGGACGCGCTGCGCCGACCCTGGTCCTGGGAGGCGGACGTCGGGCTGCGGACCCGCCTATTCGAGGACCGAAGCGGCGATCTCGACCCCGAACTGCTGTTCCGGGCCGGGGCTGGAGGCGGCATCACCGCGAGCCGCTTGGAGGGCCGGCTGCGAGCGACGGTCGGCCTGGACGCCGCGGTCGAGGCCGGCGGCGCCTACGACGGCAACGTCGCGTTCGGGCCGGGTGCGAGCCTTGCCGTATCGCTGCGCACGCCCGGCGACCTCTGGAAGGGCCGCCTGGTGGCGCGCGGGCGGTGGTTCGCCCTGGGAGACCGGGGCACCCTGGCCGAGATCGCGCTCGAGCAGAGCCTTCGCCTGTCGCGCCGGACCGCCTTGCGCGCCGATCTGGGCTACCACCACCTCTTCGGTGCGTCCTGGTGGGACGCCCGCCTGATGCTCGAGCGGTACTTCTAGGTCCGATGCTCTAGCGCTCGTTCCAAGATTCGGGAGAAAGTCCATGCGTGGCCTCGTCTATCACGGCAAGGGAGACATCCGCTGCGAGCAGGTCCCGGACCCCACCCTCGAGACCGCCGATGGTGCGATCGTGCGCGTCGTGAAGACGGCGATCTGCGGGTCCGACCTGCACCTCTACCACGGCGACCTGCCGGTGCCGTCGGGCTTCACGATGGGTCACGAGTTCGTAGGCGAGGTCACAGAGACCGGAAGCGGCGTGTCCGGCTTTCGGACCGGTGACCGGGTGATCGTCTCCGGTGTGATCGGCTGCGGCGCGTGCGCCCGCTGCCGGGCGGGCCAGGTGATCCGTTGCGAGCGCCACGAGACCCGCGTCTTCGGGATGTCGCCCGAGTTGCACGGGGGCCAGGCCGAAGCCGTCGCGGTGCCGGGCGCCGACCACGCCATGACCCGCATCCCCGACGGCGTGAGCGACGAACAAGCCGTCTTGCTGACCGACATCCTCCCCACCGGCTACTACGGCGCGCGGCGCGCCGAGATCGAACCGGGCGACACCGTGGTCGTGATCGGAGCGGGTCCCGTGGGCATCCAGGCACTGCTGTGCGCGCAGCTCTTCGGGCCCGCGCGCATCTTCCAGGTGGACCGCGTTCCCGAGCGCCTCGCACTCGTCGAGAAGCTCGGCGCCATCCCGCTGCACGCCGACCAGGCCGACGAGGCTCTGGTGGAGGCCACGGATGGCCAGGGAGCCGACACGGTGATCGAGGCCGTGGGCTCGGACGCCACCATCCACAAGGCCCTGGTGTATGCGCGTTCGGGGGGAACGGTGTCCGTGGTAGGCGTGAACACCAGCCCGGCCCTGCCGTTTCCGATGGGCCTCGCCCTGATGAAGAACCTGACCTTCCGAACGGGCCTGGTGCCGGTTCAGGAGCTCTGGCCCAACCTGGTGCCCTTGGTGGCCTCGGGGCGCCTCACGCCCGAGATCGTATTCAACCACCACGTAGGCCTGTCGGACGGCGCCGAGGCCTACCGCCGCTTCAACGACCGCGAGGACGGCATTCTCAAGGTGCTGCTCGACCCGTTGGCCTAGGCGTCTGCGCCTTCACCCCGCCTCGGGAAGCAGGTCCGAGACGTCCACGTCGTGGGGCGTGGGCTGGTGGCTGCGGATCTGCCGGGGCACGCGCAGCATGGGTTCTCGGGCCCAGAGTCCGGCGAGCCCTCCCAGGTCGAGTGGGCGCCGGGCCGTCGCCGCCGCGGCACGGTCCGCGAGGTCGATGACCGCGGGCGTCCAGTCGGTCCGTTCCACCAGGCCCAGGCCGAATCCGTCCCATGGCAGCAACTCGATCCGGTGCAGGCTGGCCACGTCGAGCGCGACGTTGCCGAGTACGAACCAGTCGCCCCACATGTCGAGGATGCCGAACCGCTCGCCCTCGACCTCGCCGCGACGGCACCGTTCCCACGCCTGACCCGCCACCCAGAAGTCCTCAGGAGAGAGGTCGAGCGTGTCGAGCTCGAGGCGCAGGGCCTCGCGCTGCGGGTCGTCGATCTGCGGGTCCACCAGGCGCCAGCGCTGTTCATCGGCGTCGAACACCTCCGCCACCCAGTGGTCCACGTAGCGGTCCTTCTCGAAGTAGGCGCCGAACCCACAACGCCCCCGGGCCGGCACGCCCTGATGGCGCAGCAGCGCCACCAGCAGGGTCGTGAAGTGCCGACAGTTGCCGACCGCGCGCCGCTCGGGTGGGCGCGCCTCGTCGAAGGGTGCCGGATCGACGGCCAGCACCTGGTCGAGCATCTGCTCGACGCCGCGCGCCTGCAGTTCGTTCTCGCCGCCGGGACGCAGGGTGATGCCGTAGACCGCGAGCCAGAACGGATGCACCAACAGTCCCTGGACCACGGAACAGAGCGACGCGAGGTCGCGTGGCAGATCGTCGAGGCTCGGCGCGTGCCGACCTACCGCGGTGATGGGCGCGGATGCCGCGTAGTAGTCGCGCGACTGCCCGCCCCCATCCGGCCCTTCGGGCGCGGGGACCTCAGGCGGGGCGGCCATCGAGCGCCCTCTGCTCGTGCCAGGCGGTGGTGCCGTGCTGCTGCTCGAGCGTCTTGGTGCGCTTGAGGTAGAGGTGCGGATCGTACTCCCAGGTGTACCCGACGCCGCCGTGGAACTGGATGCACTCGCCACAGACCGCGCGCGCCGCAGGGCCCGCATAGGCCTTCGCCACGGAGACCAGGTAGTCGGCATCCGGCTCATCGTGTTCGAGCGCCCAGCCGGCCCGGTAGACCGCCGAGCGGCTGCTCTCGGTGCGCGCCAGCATGTCGGCCGCGCGGTGCTGCAGAGCCTGGAAGCTCGCCAGCGGTGCCCCGAAGGCCTCGCGCTCGCGGGTGTAGTCCACGGCCAGCTCGAGCGCGCGCTCCATCAATCCCAGCAGGCATGCTGCAGCGCCCAGCGCACCGTGAACCTGACTGCGCGCGAGCAGCGCCACTGCGGCGGCACCCTCGGCCAGAAGGACGCCCGGGTGGTCGAGCCGAATCTCGGCGAAGCGCTGGGCATGGTCGAGGGTCACGAGGGGCTGCGCGTCCCAACCGGACTCGGGGCGCGGCACCAGCACCAACCCGCCGGTCGTCTCCACCAGCAGCGCTTCGGCGTGAGCGCCCGAGGGCACGAAGGTCTTGGTGCCGCGGACGTGGCCGTCTTCGAAACGCGTCGCCGGCGGGCATGGGTCGAGCGAGGCCCGGGACTCGCTCCGTGCCAGCACCACCAGTTCGCCCGCGGCCGCACGCTCCTGCCACTTGCGTGCCTCGTCGCCCTCGCAGGCCGAGATCGCGGCCACTGCCACCGCAAGGTCGAGGAACGGGCCGGGAAACGCCACGCGACCCATCTCGTGCATCACGGCCGCGAAGGCCAGTGCGCCCATGCCACCGGCGTCTTCGGACAACAGCAGGCCCGGGTAGCCCAGCTCGCCGAGCTGCGCGTACAGGGCGCGGTCGTAGCCCTCGGGCGACGTCTCCATGATCGCCCGGGCCTCGGCCACCGGCGACTCGTTCTCGAGCAGCTCGCGCGTGCTCGACTTCAGCAGTGCGCGGTCTTCGTCCAGGTCGAACTGCATGGCTTGCCCCCGCCTAGCGCTTGGTCGGCATGCGCAGGACGCGCTTGGCGATGATGTTGCGCTGGATCTCCGACGATCCCGAGTAGATGGTCCCCGCGCGCGCCCACATGTACTGGTAGGCCCAGTCGAGTTCGGGCCGCGCGTGCGGATCGGTCGCCACCAGCTGGGCCTGCGGCCCCAGCAGGTCGAGTGCGGTGTCGGTGAGCCGCTGGGCGTACTCGCTCCAGCCGATCTTCTCGATCGACGATTCGGGGCCGGGCGCGTTGCCCGCCGCCAGGTTCGCCAGCGTGCGCAGGCCGTTGGCCCGAAGCACCTCGTTCTCGACCACCAACTGCCCGAGACGCGCCCGGACCTCGGGGCGCTCGGCGTCGCCGCTCTCGCGCAACGCCTGCACCATGCCGTCGAGGAAGGTGTCGTACTCGGCCGGGTAGCGCAGCGCGGCCGCGCCGCGTTCGTAGCCGAGCAGGGTCATGGCCACGCGCCAGCCCTCGCCGAGCTCGCCCACGATGTGCTCGCGGCGTGCGAGGGCGCCATCGAAGAAGACCTCGCCGAACTCCGATTCGCCGCTGATCTGCTTGATCGGCCGCACCTCGACCCCGTCCTGCTCGATCGGCACCAGGAAGAACGAGATCCCGCCGTAGCGATCCTCCATGTCCGTGCGGGCCAGGACGAAGATCCAGTTCGCCCACGGCCCGAAGGTCGTCCAGACCTTCTGGCCCGTGATGCGGTAGTGGTCCCCGTCGGGCTCGGCGCGCGTGCGCAGCGAGGCCAGGTCGGAGCCCGAGCCGGGCTCGCTGAAGCCCTGACACCAGATCTCCTCGCAGGAGAGCATCTTCGGGATGAAGCGGCGTCGCTGCTCCTCGCTGCCGTGGTGGATCAGCGCCGGGCCGAGGAGCGAGATGCCGAGGAAGTTGGGCACCTGTGGCGCGTCCGCCCGCGCCAGCTCGGCCTCGAGGATGGCGTTCTCGACTTCACCGACGCCGCGTCCGCCCCACTCTTCGGGCCAGCCCATGGCCAGGTAGCCCGCCGCCTGGAGCTTGCGTTGCCACTGGCGGCGAACCTCCACCAGCGAGTCGGCATCGTGGGCCGGATCGCGCACCTCTTCTCGAAACGGCCGCGTGAGGTTGCTCGCGAGCCAGGCTCGCACCTCGTCGCGGAAGGCCACCTGTGCATCGGTGAAACGAAGGTCCATTTCCGGAGTCTCCCTGGGCCGGCGCTACTCGCCGCCCCCGCCGAGCAGGCTCGCCATGCCGGGCGGGGGGCTGCCCACCGGGTCGCGATCCTGCAGGATGTTCTGGACGCGGTGCTCGACCATGTCCTGCCACGGGTGCGTGAGGATGTAGAAGCGCTCGTCGAGGATCGCCTCCACCACGATCTGGCCCACTTCGCGCGGGTCGAGGCCGCTCTGGACGAGGCCCTCGACGACCTTGCGCATCGCCTCCATCTGCGGCGCCGCGGGCCCCGGGTCGGGGCGCGGGGTCTCGGGCCGGTTGCGCTCGGACTCGATGATGCGCGTGTTCACCCAGCCCGGGCACAGCACCGAGGCGCGCACGCTCGGATCCCGCATGGCCAGCTGCGACCAGAGCGACTCGGAGAGCGCGACGACGGCGTGCTTGGTCACGCCGTAGATGCCACCGCCCGGGATCAGGCCGGCCATGGAGGCGGTGTTGACCACGTGTCCGCCCTCGCCCTGGTCGAGCAGGATCGGCACGAAGCTGCGGATGCCATGGACGACGCCCATGACGTTCACGCCCATGACCCAGTCCCACTCGTCGAGCGGGGCCTCCCAGATGCCCCCTGGCGCCGAGCCGGCCACGCCTGCGTTGTTGCACAGCACGTGCACCGCGCCGAACGCCTCGACCGCCTGACGCGCCAGGGCGTCGACCTCGGAGGCCTTCGAGACGTCGCAACGGATACCCACGACGTCGCCCTGGGCCGCGAGTTCGCTCTGGGTCGACGCGAGGGCTGCCTCTTCGACGTCGGCGATCACGACCTTCATGCCGGAATCGAGGAAGGCCTGTGCCATTCCCCGCCCAATGCCACTGGCGCCGCCAGTCACGACGGCGACGCGCCCCTCGATCTCTTTCACGATCCCTCCCCGATCCGCGGGAGAATCGTACCAGGCGGCTCCGCCGTCCGGGTACCAGGCGGCTCCGCCGTCCGGGTACCAGGCGGCTTCGCCGTCCGGGTACCAGGCGGCTTCGCCAACGGGGATCGGCGGCCAGGGGCCCGGCGCGGGTCAGTCGCGGACGCTCGGCCTCTCGGAGACTTCGGCGTGCCAGCGGGCCAGCTGCTCATGGGCCGGGTCGAGGGGCAGCTCGACGAGAGCTGCACCGAAGTCGACCGTGCAGAACGCCACGATGTCGGCCATCGAGAAGGTGTCTCCCGCGAGGAAGGGCTCGCGAGCCAGCTGCTGGTCGAGTAGTTCGTGCCCCCGCGCCACCCGTTTGCGCGACTGGGCGGCCATCTCCGGGAGCTGATCCGGGAACACGCTTCGGGTGAGCGGCGATCCGTGGGCCCAGACCAGGCCGGTCGGAACCATGACTTCGAGTTCGGCCCTGCGGATCCACATCTCCACCCGGCCCTGCTCCTGCGGAGTGGTTCCGAACAGCGGGGGCTCCGGGTGGAGCGCCTCGAAGTAGCGACAAATCGCCACGGACTCGGCCAGGTGAGAGCCATCGTCGAGTTCGAGGACGGGCACGCCTCCGACCGCGTTGCGCGCGAGAAAGTCCGGCTTGCGGTTGTCGCGCTTCAGGATGTCCACGGTTTCACAGGGAACCGAGAGTCGCTTCTCCGACAGGTAGATGTGGACCCTGCGGGGGTTCGGGCCTCGAGGAAAGGTGTGGAGCTTCACGGGGCCCAGTATAGGTGGGCGCCGCGCAAAGCCCGCGAGGCTCTGGGCCCGGGGCCCGCGAGTTGCCGGGAACCTGCACCTCGGCCCGCACTCGGCGGGTGGGCCCGTTCGGGGTGACCCATCGAGAGGCTTTCCGTAACCTGTTGGGCCCTTCGTGCGACCCACGTGTGCGGACTACGTTCCGTTGCGGGGAAGACCCCGGGTCTGGAGGGGCGGCGGCGAGCCGGCCCCACGGAGGCTGCGACGTCCAGACAAACCGCCCGACTCGAGGTAGGAGCCGAACCGCGATGACCAAGAACGAGAAGCTGATCGCCTGGGTGAAGGAAGTCGAGGCCCTGTGCCAGCCGGACCAGGTGCGCTGGTGCGACGGCTCCGAGGCCGAGTACGCCGAGATGATCGACCTGATGGTCGCCGGCGGAACCGCCCGCAAGCTCGACGAGAGCAAACGTCCGAACAGCTATCTCATCTGGTCCGATCCGGCCGACGTGGCCCGCGTCGAGGACCGCACCTACATCTGCTCCGAGAACGAGGCCGACGCCGGTCCGACGAACAACTGGCGCGACCCGGTCGAGATGAAGGAGACCCTGCGCGGCCTGTTCGAGGGCAGCATGAAGGGCCGCACCCTCTACGTGATCCCGTTCAGCATGGGTCCGATCGGTTCGCCGATCGCGCACATCGGCGTTCAGCTCTCGGACTCGCCCTACGTGGTCGCCAACATGCGCATCATGACCCGCATGGGGCAGAAGGTGCTCGACACCCTGGGCGACGGAGAGTTCGTGCCGTGCCTGCACTCGGTGGGCATGCCGCTGGCCGAGGGCCAGGCGGACGTTCCGTGGCCCTGCAACGCCGACAACAAGTACATCGTGCACTTCCCGGCGACCCGCGAGATCTGGTCGTTCGGGTCGGGTTACGGCGGCAACGCCCTGCTCGGCAAGAAGTGCTTCGCCCTGCGCATCGCCTCGGTGATGGCCCGGGACGAGGGCTGGATGGCCGAGCACATGCTCATCCTCAAGCTCACGAATCCCGAAGGTGCCACGCACTACGTGGCCGCCGCGTTCCCGAGCGCCTGCGGCAAGACCAATCTGGCCATGATGGAGCCCACGCTCCCGGGCTGGAAGGTCGAGTGCATCGGCGACGACATTGCCTGGATGAAGTTCGGCGACGACGGCCGGCTCCATGCGATCAACCCCGAGGCCGGCTTCTTCGGCGTCGCGCCGGGCACCAGCATGAGCTCGAACCCGAACGCCATGCGCAGCCTGCACGCGAACTCGCTCTTCACCAACTGCGCGCTGACCGATGACGGCGACGTGTGGTGGGAGGAGATGACGAAGGAGCTGCCGGCCCACCTGAAGGACTGGCACGGCAACGACTGGACGCCCGACTCGAAGACGGCGGCCGCGCACCCCAACGCCCGCTTCACGGCGCCCGCGAGCCAGTGCCCGGTGATCGCCGACGAGTGGGAAGACCCGAAGGGTGTGCCGATCAGCGCGATCCTGTTCGGTGGCCGCCGCGCGACGGTGGTGCCGCTCGTGAACGAGGCTCGGGACTGGAACCACGGCACCTTCCTCGGCTCGATCATCAGCAGCGAGAAGACCGCCGCAGCCGCGGGCAAGATCGGTGAGCTGCGCCGTGACCCCATGGCCATGCTGCCCTTCTGCGGATACAACATGGCGGACTACTGGGGCCACTGGCTCGACATCGGCGCGCGAAGCGGCGCCAAGCTCCCGTCCATCTACTACGTCAACTGGTTCCGCAAGAGCGACGGCGGCGACTTCCTGTGGCCCGGCTTCGGCGAGAACGGCCGCGTGCTCAAGTGGGTGTTCGAGCGCTGCGAAGGCACGGCCAAGGCCGTCGAGACCGCCATCGGCAACCTGCCGGCGGCCGGCGCGCTCGACGTGAGTGGCCTCGACGACGTGTCACCCGAGGACCTGGCGCAGCTGCTGCGTGTGGACCACGAGGGTTGGCTTGCCGAGCTTCCCCTCATCGAGGAGTACTACGCGGGCTTCGGCGACCACCTGCCCGAAGAGCTGACCAAGCAGCTCGCCGCCATGCGCGAGCGGCTGGAGGCCGAGAAGTCCTAGCCCGGCCATGCCAGGCGCGCTCGGGCGCTAGGGAACGTGGGCCACGCCGCGAAGCGTGTGCGACAGCAGGGCCGGTGCGTCCGACTGGAAGCGCTCGCTCTCCAGCAGCGCGAACCCCCCGCGCTCGACGATCTCGGCCGTGCGGCGGTTCATGTTGCAGCCGCCTGCCATGCGCTTCCAGATCGGGTTGAGCCGGTCTTGCCAGCGCGCCGTCTGCTCGGACTCGGCGCGGCCGTGCTCGACGAACACGTAGCGGCCGCCCGGGGCGAGCACGCGCCGCATCTCGGCGAGGGCCGCGATCGGGTCCGGGATCGTGCACAGCGTCCACGTGGTGACGACGGTGTCGAAGCGCCCGGCGTCGAAGGGCAGCGTGCCGTCGGCGCGGAGCTGGTGGTGCTCCACCGGAAACCGCGCAGCGGCCATGCGGTCGGCGGTCGCGCCGATGGCGTCGGGGGACATCGGATCCACCCCGATCAGCTTCTTCACCTCGGGGCCGTAGTGGCGCAGGTTGAGGCCGGTGCCGAAGCCGATCTCGAGCACCTCGCCCGAGGCCGCGCCGGTGGTGCCGGGGCGCAGATCGTCCATCTGCCGCATGGCCCAATCGAGCAGCCACGCCGAGAAGCGCTCTCCGATCGCCATGGCGTTACGCGTCCTCCAGCACGAACGAGACGCCCGCGTGCGCCTCGAGCCGCGCGCGCAGCGTGTCGCCCATGGCTGCAGCCGGCGTGAGCATGCCCGCCGTGTCGGGGAGCGCGTCCTGCGCGAGGCAGACGGCCGCCTCACCCAGCATCTTCGACGTCGACCCATAGCCCGGGTCGCGATCGCCCGTGGCGCGGCCGCGGACGTCCTTGCTCGAGTCGGTGGGGTGCTTGGCCACGAGTCGCATGTCCCAGTAGCCCTTCTCGCGCTGCTCGGCGCTCGGGCCTTCGCCGGGTGCGGGCATGCGGCTCTTCAGCAGGCCGCGCACGGGGCCGACGGCGGCCGCGGCCATTCCCCCACCGAGGGCCGCTGCGAGCCCCGTCGCCTTGGCGAGGCCGAGGGGGCCCGTGCCCATGAGCATTGCCTCGTCGTACCGGAAGTCCTGCCCGTAGGCGAAATCGAGAAGCGCGTTGCTGCGGCGCACGACGCGGGTGTCGACCGCCGCCATCACGAAGGGCGCCGTCCACTGGCCGAAGTCGTCGTCGAACGCCGGCCCGAAGCCGTCGCGACCATCGGGCCCGGACTGCAGGTCCTTGGGGTTGAGCGAGTAGGGATCGGCCATGACGCGCCGGACGTTCGGGTCGTGCGCGGCCTCTTCCATCATGTTGACCATGCTCGCGGCCGTGCCACCGCTGGCTCCGCCGCTGAATCCGGCCACGCGCATTTTCACGTGGGGGCTCGAAACGTCGTGACGCGACCGCATCTCGCCCTGCAACCAGTGTACGGACAGGTCCGAGGGGATGCAGTCGAAGCCGCAGGTGAACACGATGCGCGCACCGCTGGCCAGGGCCGCGTCCTGGTGCGCGTCGATCATGCGGCGCATCCAGTGGACCTCACCCGTCAGGTCGCAGTAGTGCGTGCCCGCCTTCGCACAGGCCTCCACGAGTTCGGAACCGTAGAGGGCGTAGGGACCCACGGTCGTGCAGACCACCCGCGCCCGCTCGGCGAGGGCGGCAATCGACGCGGCGTCGCCGGAATCTGCGGTCAGGATCTCGAGACCCGAGGCATCGCTGCCGGTCGATGCGGCGATCTCGTCGCGGGTGCGCGCGAGCTTGTCGGCGCTGCGCCCGGCCAGGGCCCAGCGCAGCGAGGACGTACCGTGGCGGGCGAGCAGGTACTCGGCGGTGAGCTTGCCGGTGAACCCGGAGGCCCCGTAGACGACGACGTCGAACTCGCGTGAATCAGGCATGGGACTCCTCCAGAGGGACCCCCCATGCTATCGCGCGTGGCTCGGGAGTCCGGTGCGAGAGGGAATCGGGCTCGCGGAACAATTTCCCCACGGGCGAACGTTGTTCCGCCATGATGAACGCCTCTCGATCGTAGAAGCGCCCGCGCTTCGCCCCATGGTGCCCCTTGGGGCAACGCGCAGGCGCCGTTCGCCCATTGGCTCGGAGGATTCATGCCCACGCTGCACCCCACCCCCGGATCTCGTGAGACTCAATCCTCGACGCCTGGATCGCCTGAGAACCGCTCCTCCAAGCGCTCCCGCTGGCGGCACCTGCTCCTGCTGCTCGCGCTCGTGCTCCCCCTCGGGGGCGCCGCCAAGAAGTGCAACTACCCCGAGCCCAGCGGGCAGTTCATCTTCCACGACGGCTCACCGGCTGCTGACGGGGGCGCCGACATCCTGGCCCTGCAGGACGGCTACATCCAGACCGAGAGCGGCTGCCCGCGCACCAAGGCCGAGCTGACGCCCTTCTACAGCAGTGGGCCGCCCGACGCTGCGGTCTCCTGGGAGGTCAAGGTCAAGTTTCCGTTCTGCAAGAACCTGGAAGGCCCGATCGTGATCGAGGCGATCATCGACGCCACGGGCAGCGCGATCCAGGGCAAGTGGGTGCTGGCCAACGGATCCATCTTCGACCTGGTCGCCACCCTCAGCGTGGGCGACTCGGTGCGTTTCGCCACCCAGAACACGCAGTTCCTGCCGAGCTTCTTCGCAGCGGGCACCAGTGAGGAGAACGGCCGCAAGCTCGCCAAGCGCATCCTCGCCTCGGGGTACGACTTCATCGCGCTCAACGAGGTGTTCGACGCGGACCTGCAAGAGCTCATGGTGAACGAACTCGGCGGCACCTTCCCCTACTGGGTGCAGTACCTGGACGCCGCCGACCTGGAGGACAGCGGGCTCCAGATCTTCAGCCGCTTCCCCTTCGAGCCGCTGCCCTTCGACACGTACGAGATCTCGCCCCTCGAGTGCGTTGCCAGCGACCACGGCGTCGCCCAGAGCATCTTCAACGTGGGCAAGGCCGACTGCGAGAAGGTGGCCTTCATCGAGTTCGACGAGTGCGAGGGGGACGACTGTTTCTCGAGCAAGGGCGCCGCCTACGTGCGGCTTCGCAACCCCAGCAACAACGACGTCTACAACGTGATCTGGACGCACATGCAGGCGAATTACGTCCCCGCGGACTACCCGAACGAGAAGGAGGACTTCGTCGATGCGGTCGACGCGCGGGACGTCCGAATCGCGCAGATGGCCGACATCGAGAAGCTCCTGGTCGCGACCATCGGGCAGAGCGCGGTCTTCGACGAAGACACGTTCATCCTGGGCGACCTCAACATCGACGGCCACCTCGACGCGCCCGACCTGGGCTTCATCGGTCCGAACGAAGTCAACATCCACGAGTGGAACTACCACTTCGACACGGCGGGCAGCTTCTACAAGGAGATCGTGTGGGATGCGTGGGCCCTGGAGAACTCGCCCAAGGACCCCTCGGGCAACTACGACCGCGGCGTCACGAACGCCTCGCACTGGGGCGGGGGCGGCCCCGGAGCGCGCCTGGACTACATCCTGCGGACGTGGAAGAGCCGCAAGTGCGCCCAGCACATGAGCCTGACGCACAACCTGCGTTGGAGTGATTCGGGCGGGACCTTCATCGAGACCGGCATGGGTCCCAATGGCGTCGGCATCGGTGGCGTCGAGGACATCTCGGACCACTTCGGCATCAACATGGACCTGAACACCCACTCGACGCACTGCAATCCTGCGCGCGCCAAGGTCGTGACCTTGCCCAGCAACGGCAATGTCGGACTGCAGTCGGGGACGCTCACGAAGCCCGGGCAGATCGTCTGGTACCGCTTCGACGAGGCGGGGACCTACTCCTTCCAGATGACCAGCCCCAACGGCGTGGACTTCCGCGTCTACGAGAGCACCGACATGACGACGCCGGCGCCCTCGTACAAGAACGAAGTCACGAAGTTCACGACGCCGCGCGGCCTGCCCTTCGAGGGCAAGGAGTTCCGCATGTCGAACGCGCCGTTCTACGTGCGCGTCTACCACCCGAACCGCATGCAGACGGGCAACTACGTCCTGGGCGCGGTCAAGCACGACTGCGGCAGCCAGATCCTGGCCTGTGCCCTGGCACCGGGTGAACGTGTCGAACGCAAGCTCCAGGACACCCCGCCCCTGAACGGCGCCGACGAGGAGTGGTTCGAGATCGTGACCGAGCAGACCCCGGGCGACATCCTCCAGAAGCTCGAGCTGCAGGTGCGCGACATCCCCTCCTCACCGCTCAACTGGTTCAAGTTCCGGCTGCTCGAGGACGACGGCACCACCCTGGTCCAGAAGACCAGCACGCCGGAAGCCGATCCCGAAGGCGGTAGGCGGCTGAAGATCGACGAGACGGTCACCGTCAAGAAGAAGTACTACCTCCAGGTGCAGCGGCTTCCGGCCGGGCCCGCGCCCTACCCCGTCGAGGCGCGCAGCTACACCATGCACTGGACGACCGACCTCACGATCTTCTACGGCGCGGGCGAAGGCGGCCAGAGCATCCGCATGTGGTGCCTCGAAGAGAACGACGGGTTCGATCTCGACGGCGACGACGAGCTCTACTTCGAGTACGCGAAGATCGACGGGGTGACCGTGGTCCCCGGGACGACGTTCATCGGGGACTTCGATGCCGGCACGAAGTGGCCCATGGAGCAGATCCTGGGCGGCAAGCCGCTCTACTTCGCGGGCACCGACGACCTGCGGATCCGGGTGTACGAAGAGGACGGTGCGGCCGCCGGGGACGACGACGAACACACCATCATCATCCCCAAGCTCGACCGCGACACGCTGGGGCCCGTCGAGGACGACCAGGTCTTCGCGCCGGGCGGGTCGGGCAAGTACCGCTTCTTCTACAACGTGACCCACGGCTTCGATCACTGACGCCCCAGGGTCGCGCCCGGGCCCCCCTTGGCGGAAGGCGCCCCCTCCGCCGGGCGGGCCCGGGCGCTGGCCCACGGCGCGCGTCACCTGAGGCTCGGCCGGGCCACTTGCCAGGAGGTGGGCCTTCGTTCCGGAGCCCGGGCCGGCCGGGCATCCCCACGGGGCCTCCCGGTGTGAGGGTTTTCACGTAGTTGCGCCCCCCGACCGACTACACTCCGTCTGCTTTGGCTCATCGCGGTCTCATGCTGACGCTGTTCCTCGTTCTCGCGGCCCTCGCCGCGCTGGCGCCCCGCTGCGGTCCGGCGCCCCTCGAGAACGTGGCGCTCGATCCAGGCTTCGAGATGGCGCCCACCGACCCGAGCCGTCCGCGCTACTGGCTCGAGGGCTTCGTCACGAGCATCCAGAGCTACACGCAGCGCGGCAGCTGGGCCTACGACACGCAATTCAAGACGGAAGGCCAGCAGAGCCTTCGAATCTCGCCTGCGAGCAACACGGGATATCGGCTCAGCCAGGTGCTGAACGCACCGGCGCACGACCTGGGCTCGTTCGGCGGACGTCGGGTCGAGGTGCGGATCGACATCCGGCACGAGGGGCTGATCGAGCCACCCCTCGTCCAGATCGTGGCGTTCAACCGGACCCTGCCCGCCCACCCCGAGCTGGGCATGGGGACGGCCGGCGACCTGACGCTGGTGGCGGACGGGCCGGAGGGAAGCTTCCAGACCTACCAGGGCGCATTCCGGGGCACCGATGAGGCCCAGGCGCTGATGGCGGTCATCTCGACGCGAGGGACCACGGGGTCCGTGTGGGTCGACGACTTTCGAGTGGAGATGGTGGTGCCCAAGGCGGCGCCTCCTTCGGTGTCTCTCCCGAACCCGCACGGGTTCAAGCGTGCCTTCGCGCAGGAGAGCCCCCGGAACCTGAGCGAGCGCGGTGTCGAAGACCTGTTCACGCGATTCGCGACGACCTCGGAGGTGGTGAACATCATCTCCCACGTGCAGTGGACGGCGCTCACCGGCGACAGCGTCCCATTCGTCCATCGCGACGTGATCCGCGCAGCGAACCTCGCGCGCGACGCAGGCCTCGAGGTGATGCTGACCTTCGACTTCACCCACGACCTGCCCGAGACCGTGGGGGATGTGAATACCCTCTCGTCGCGCGAGCCCGTCGGCTCGCTGAACGACCCGACCGTGTCCGGGGCCATCCTCACCGAGCTGGTGGCCCTGCACGACCTCGTGTTGCCCGAGTACCTGATGCTCGGGATCGAGATGGACATCCTGTACTACAAGAACCCGGGCCAGTGGCCGGGCTTCGTGCAGATGTTCAAGGACGCCGCGACCGCGCTGAAGCTCAGCAACCCGGACGTGCACGTGTCGAGCTACTTCGAGCTCCAGTGGATGGTCGACCCGCAGACGGGCCTGCTGGTCGAAGAGCACGCGGACCTCTGGCGGCAGCTGCTGCCCGAGCTCGAGAGCATCGCCTTCAGCATCTACCCGGGCCTGTTCGAGTTCATCTTCAACATCCCGCCGTTCCCGATTCCCGAGGACTTCTTCGCCGCGGCCCAGCAGGTGGCACCCGGACTGCCCTACGTGATTCCCGAGTTCGGTTCGGCCGGCGCCACGGGCGCCGCCTTCGACGAGAGCGACCAGGCCGCCATCTTCCAGGAGATGCTCGACCAGCTCGCGCCGTTGGACGTCGAGGTCGCCACCTGGTACTCCGCGCACGACCAGCTCATCTTCGGCGAGGTGCCGTGGTTCGAGGGCGCCTTCGAAGTGGTGGGCATGCGGACCCAGAACGACCAGCCCAAGCAGGTCTGGTACATGTGGCGCGGCGAGTCGCCGCCGTGAGCCGCATCACCCCCTTCCTGTTGGCTGCCCTCGTGGTGGCGTTCCACGCGCCGGCGGCCCTCGCCTGGACGGCGATGACCAGCGGCACCGACCGTCAGCTGCGCGGTGTCTGGGGCGCGTCCCCGAACGACGTGTTCGCCGTGGGCCGCATGGGCACGATCCTCAACTGGGACGGGGCGACCTGGTCGGTGATGGACACGCCCGTCCCCGTCGAGCTCAGCGACGTCTGGGGCAGCTCGGCGAGCGACGTTCGCGCGGTGGGCAGCCAGGGTGCCATCCTCTACTGGGACGGCACCGGGCCGGCCTGGGCCGAGACCACCATCCAGCAGGACGAGTGGCACCAGAACCTCTTCGGGATCCACGGCCTCGCCGCGAACGACATCTGGGCGGTCGGCGGCTACCTGGACATGAATGGCCGCTGGCGCCGCACCCAGCACTACGACGGCACCGATTGGACGACGCTCGACCGCGGTGCCGAGACCCGGCTGAACGGCGTCTATGCCCTGTCCGCCACCGACGTCTTCGCCGTGGGCGGCACGATCTTCGATCAGGCCTACATCTACCGGTACGACGGAACCGATTGGACCGAGATGGCGGTGGAGCACCCCGGGCCACTCCACGACGTCTGGGGAAGCGGGCCGAACGACGTCTACGCCGTGTCTCCGCGCGGCCTCGGGCTCGGCGGGGCGATCCTGCACTGGGATGGCACCAGCTGGACCGTCGTGCATCAGTCCACGGCGAGCTTCCACGCGGTCTGGGGCAGCGGCCCGAGTGACGTGTACGTCGTGGGCACGGGCGGGACCATCCTGCATTGGGACGGCACCGCCTGGACGCCACAGGCTTCGGGCACCACCCAGCACCTGCTCGGCATCTGGGGCAGCGCCGCCGCCGGCATCTTCGCGGTCGGCGACGACGGTACGATCCTGCATCAGGCGCCGACGCCCTAGCCCCACACGCATCGGGTGCCGTCATGGTACCGTGGCGCGCGCCATGGACGCGCTACCCAACTACGGGCTCGCCAATACCGTCACCGGGTTCGCCACGCTGTTCGCCGGTGCGACGTGCCTGGGCCTGTGCTGGCTGGTGCAGCGGCAGCCGCGGCACTGGGAGTTCGCGTGGTGGATGGTGCTCGTGACCGGTGTCTTCACCGTCACGCTCCACGGATTCGGAGAGACCGTGAGCGGGTACGGCCCGCGTTGGTTCTGGGCGTTCCTCGACACCGGCAGCAACATCGTGGTGGCGTGGGCGCTCGCCCTGGCGGCGCTGGCCGAGTACTACCGCGGGCCCGCCGTGCGCCGCGGCCGCTTGCTCCTGACCCTCGCCATGCTGGTGGGCGTCGCCTGGCACTTCTACGACCGGCTGCCCACGACCGAGCGGCGCTACCTGGTCCCGCTCGGTGAGTGGGGCGGGTTCTATCCGGGTGAGTCGTGCCTGATCGCCCTGTCGTTCACGACCGTCGGCCTGTACGTGGCTCGTCGCGCGAGCATCCCCGACCGCGCGCGCCCGATCCTCTGGACGGTGGTGGCGATCTTCCTGGTGGGCCTGCTGCTCGCGACCGCCTCGAACGACCAGATCGTGGCGCCGTTCATCCCGGTGCACGCCCTCTGGCACGTGGTGGGCGCCTTCGGCTTCGTCTTCTTCTGGGCCTTCGCCCACGTGTGCGAGACCGAGCGTCGCGCCACCGGTTGAGCCCGGCGCCCAGGGTGCGCTAGGCGATGCGCGCGGCTCGCGCTTCGACGAACCGGCGATACGGCGCGGGCGCGAAGAACGTGAGGTACCAGCTCACGCTCATGACGGTGCCAGCGCCCGCCTGGGCCGCGAGCGGCAGCGGCTCCTGCATCAGCGTCATCCCGGCGAGTGCGCACCCTACGATCACGAGCATCAGCGCTGCGCTGGCCGTGCTCGCGATGCCCCAGAGCCGGAAGCGGTCGCGCAGCAGCGGATCCGCAGGTGCGATTCCCAGCGCCTGCCTTCGCTCGAGGCCCGCGCCGTAGCGGAACGAGTCGAGCGCGCCGGCCACGAAGGACAGGAACAGGGTGGCCATCAACACCAGGGTGCCAGGCCGCATGGTGACCACGATCTCCTGCACACTCGCGCCGGCAAAGTTCGCCGCCGACATGAAGGCCACCGAACCGCCGCTCGCGAGGATCAGGCCGGCGAGCCAGAGCCGGCCCCCGAGCTGGCCGGACCGGAAGACCACCTGATGGAACGTCATGAGGAGCGCGATGCCCAGCCAGGCGAGCGTGAGCCCCAGGCAGAAAGCCACCCGCCCGGCCGGCTCCATGGCCATGGCCGGGACCCGACCGATGGCGGTGCACGGCATCGAGAGGGTCAGCAGCAGCAGTCCCGCGCCGAGCAGCCCCTCGGGCGCGCGCCGCGTCCGCAGGAACAGGAGCGCGAGCCGAACCCCGACGACGCCCACCAGGACGACGAAGACCGCCAGGGATGCGAATGCGCCGATCGCCATCGAGCGATGCCCTCCCCAGGACGCATCGATCGATTCGCTGCCGGGCTTGAGCGGCGCGCGCTCAGCGCACGAAGGCCCGGAGGATCGGAATGGGCTCCGAGAGGATCTCTCCGCGCAATCGATCCACGGGTGTGCGGCCGTCGGTCGGGCGGCGTGCGAACGCGCCGAGGATGTCGAGGCCAGCCGTCGTGTGACCCAAGGCTGGAAATCCGCGTGCATCGGGTTCGCTCCGCCCACCCGCATCGAGCTGGGGAAACGCCCCCAGGCAGATGAACCACTCCGCGATGGCGTCGCCCGTCCCCAGCAGATCGCGGGCCAAGGACAGGGTGCCCGTCAGGTGGCGCAGCCCCGACTCTTCGGTCGTCTCGAAGAGCTCGATCGCCGGCGGCTCGACCACGGGCGCGGCGGCTGGCTCGGCCGAGGGGGCCAGAACAGATGCGAGCGGCCCGCCCTGGAGCAGTCGCGGGCCTTCGGCGACGCCCAGCTGGGTCGAGCGGTAGATGCGGCACCCGTCGTAGGTGCCCTTCTCGACGTGATCGAGGAAGAAGCCCGCAGCCCGGGGCGCGGCGTCCTCGAGCACCTCGACGACGACCTCTCCCTCCTGCAGCTGAAGCACCACACAGGCCATTGGGTGCGACCTCCGCGGGCCCGGGACGCCCGCCTGGCGCCAGACGCTAGCGGGCCAGCCGAGAGTTCGGGTCGACGCCCCCGAGACTCCGGTTAGGGTCTACCGATGGCCGAATCCGAGCCGACCCCGTCCGCCTCCGATCCGGCCGAAGAACGCGTCCCCACGCCGCGCATCCTCGTCTACAGCTCGCCCGTCCTGGGCGTGTTCATGGCCGGGATGCTGGTCTCGTTCTACATCCTCAAGTTCGCCACCGACGTGCTGCTGGTGGGTCCGGCCGTGATGGGCGCCATCCTGCTCGGCGCCCGCGTGTGGGACGCCATCAGCGATCCGCTGGTCGGCTGGCTCTCGGACCGCACGCGAACCCGGATCGGGCGGCGAAGGCCCTGGTTCCTGGCCTCTGCGATCCCCTTCGGCGCTTCGGTCGTCATGCTCTGGAGCCCGCCGGCAGATCTCGAGGGCGGCGCGCTCACCGTGTGGGTCGGGGCAGCCGTCTTCCTCTTCTACACCGCCTACACGGGATTCCGGGTGCCGCACATGGCACTCGGCGCCGAACTCTCGCGCGGCTACCACGACCGCACACGCGTGTTCGGGATCATGCAGATCGTCGAGAGCGTGGGCATGCTCGCCGCCGCAGGCGCGCTCATGATGCTCGAGCGCTCGGACGACCCCCGCGCCTTCGCCCGGACGCTCTCGGTCGCCATGGGCATGGGCGGGACGGTGCTGATCGCGGTCGCCGCCGTGTTCCTACGCGAGCGCTCCGAATTTCAGGGCCGCGGCGGCGCCAACCCATGGCGCGCGTTCGGCGACGTCCTTCGCAACCCGCACTCCCGCATCCTGATCGGCGTCTTCTTCCTGGAGCAGCTCGGGTTCTCGGCGCTGGTCGGCCTGCTCCCGTACCTCTCGGACTACGTACTCAAGACCCCGGGTAGCACGGCCATCTACCTCTTCGGGGCGATCGGCGCGGGCATGGTCTCGATCCCGCTCTGGATCGCAATCTCGCGCCGGTTCGGCAAGAAGCGGGTCTGGTTCTGGTCGATCGCGGTCAAGACCGCCTTGTTCGCCGCGCTCTTCTTCCTGGGCGAGGGCGACCTCGTGCCGCTCACCCTCGTCACCATCAGCTTTGGCCTGATGAACGGCTGCGGATCAGTCGTGGGGCCCTCGCTCAAGGCCGACGTGGTGGACTGGGACGAAGCGCAAACGGGCGAGCGCAAGGAAGGCTCGTACTTCGCCACCTGGAACTTCGCGCAGAAGGGTGCCGGGGGCGTCTCGATCTGGGCCACGGGCATGATGCTGGCACTGACGGGCTTCGTCCCGAACGCCGAGCAGGGCGAGACCACGATTCTCGGGATGCGGCTCCTGGCCGCGGCCTACCCCTTCGTGCTGCACCTGGGCGCCCTGGCGCTCGTCACGCGCTTCGCCCTGACCGAGCACGCGCACCGCGCTGCCCGCGCCCAGGCCGACGCCCGGCAGGGCTCGGCTACCGACGGTTCCGCCTGAGCGGAGCCAGATCCAGCGCAAGCGAAGGGGGCCGGGACACGCGCCGCTCGATTGCGGCTTCCGATTGGTCGGGCCGGGGAGATTCGAACTCCCGACCTCCTGAACCCCATTCAGCACCGTTGCTCCGCAAACCACTGACGCCAAGAGGAAAACTGGCTTGGCGTAGCCGCGGTAACGGATCGGTCACAGCTAGGGCAAATGAGGCTAGCTAAGCGACTAGCGTCTGCAGCGTAGAACCCCGGTCCTACGGCCCGCTCCAAGCGGCTCGCGACGCCATGTCGTCGTACACACAAGGGTGTCCAGTCGTATTGAAGAGCTCGGCCCTTCCGTTGTTGACCCGCACGACGACGTCGCCCTGGCAGCGTGCAGAGCCCCGATTGACTGGATAGTGCATCAGGAACTGTCGCATCTCGGCAGGGAAGTTATCCAGGTCCTCAAGTGCTTGGTCCGCGCAGCTTGTTGAAAGGTTGGTGCAGTATGGGGTGAGCCCACTCTCCTTGACGAGCTGATAGAACTTGCTGCCAGGATGGCTCCTGCCATTAGCCGACACAAGTATCGCGGCAGGCTCCTCCGGATTCACCCCGTATAGATAGTTGATCAGGGCCGCGGTGTTGTTGTGGTCCGATCCGTGGTGCGGCGCCTTCAGGACAACCACATCCCAACTACTCTTCCCGTCTCGCTTCATCTGCCGCATGTGCTCGTTCCATTGCGGGAGAGTGGAGTCTCCACCTAGGAGAATTCGCACGCCCTCCACTTCCAGCAGTATCGCGAGCGACGCGTCGTTCCACCCCGGGTACGAGTCCAGATCGAACTTGCCCGTGCGCAACTGTTCGTTGAGCAGCCCCTTAATCCTCTTGTGGGGGAGCAACACGCGCGCTTCGAACGTACTTATCCCTGCAAACCGAAGTATGGATTCAGGCCCCTTCCCTTCTTGGACTAGGTCTTCGTTCTCACAGATGAACGCGAGAAGCCGAGCCAGACTCAAAGCCCTCGCGCCAATAGTGCTGCTCGAGCTCCTTGCGACCGCATCGCGGAGCTTGCGCTTGTACTGCTCGACAACCTCTCGGAAGATCCTGTCGTTCTGACTTATAAAGGGCGGAACAACGATCTTGCCCACTGAGAAGCTGTCTAGGATTAGATGCACCCCGAAGTAGTGGTCCGCATGGAGGTGCGTGATCACGAGTGCATCAATCTTGGAGACGCCCCGGAGCTTGAGATACTCGAACGGCGGGCAGTGGAGGGCGCCGTCGCGCATTCGCGAGTTGCAGTCGATCAGGACGAAGCGACTCTGGTCGCCTAATTTCTCTTCGAGTAGGATCGAGTCCCCATGCCCGACTTCGAAGAGTCGGAGGGTTAGGCTCACTCACTACTCCGACGCGGGTGGATCTCACTCAAGAGACGCTCGACTTCGGCCTTGAAGGGATTCGGGGCTTCGGCAGCGATCGGGGCGAAGCGCTGGTAGCGCAACCCGGATGGACGCTCATTGATCGAATAGACCACGGACTGCCCATACCTCACGAACGAGGCGTCACCAAAGAGCTGCCTCGGAAACTCGACCGACACCCCTTCGTCGAACTCAACCTTCACCGCGTCTGGGAGAACCTCTTCAATCACGCCCCGCAATTCCCTTACCGTCCTCTCAGGCACGACGACCTCCGTAGCCCCCGCAAGAGCATCAAAGCCGTCGCGCGACAGCATGCGCCCGCCGTACGGATCGGGCCTGCCAACATCACCGCCGTCGGATGAAGAAGCCGGCCAAGCACTCCGGGAGATCGAAATCGGCTCCGAAGAAGGCTCTCCAGACTCAGTGGTCGTGACACCGGCAAGAACACTCATATCGCCTCCAGTTCCTGCGCGAGACTATCTTGAACCCGAGTGGCGACATCCAAGCTCAACCGTTCCCAACGCTTCGATACCTCTGTCATTCGAAACCGCGGAATCTCGGTCTTCTGCTGTCGGACATCCACATCCAAGATCAGACCTTCGCCGATTTCGTGGTCGATTGAGAAGTACTTTGCGCGCTCATCCGCACTGTAGGGACCAAGAGCGACTCGCACTGAAACGGCTTCCTCGTTCCGCGACTCGAAGACGAGGCCGATGTCCTCTGTCTCTGGGAAGCTCGTCTTGATGCTGTCCCCAACAATGGACAGGCGTTTCACAAAGTGGTCGCGGATGCGCTCAAACCCGAAGCCTTCACGCTCGACGACGATCCACGACCTGATTCCAACTCGCTCAAAACTCAAGACCTTGGATGCTTGAAGCCTGGCGATCACATGGTCTGCGAGCGCGAACACGGGATCGGAGTGGAAGGAGCCCGTCTCGGACCCGCCCTTCTTGTGCTCGGCTAGGCAATCCAGAGCCTTGATCGACAGAGTGAGTTGGCTCTCGGCACTCGAAGTCCGCAGGCGACCCGTAATCTTGTGCTCGACGATATTCGCATTTAGCTCAGCACGCTCAAAGCCCGCTTTGCTGGTCTCTTCGTTCAGCAACTCGCAGAGGCGCCCCATGTTGTCCAACATCTCCCAGTATGGCGGGAAATCGACCCGGTAGATTGTCTTGTAGGTCCGAATGGTTACCAAGGGCGTCTGGCCTAGGAGGAGTGGCGGGTTGGCAATGCGGCCCCCAAGTATGGGGGCTCCATGCTCGATTGCGAGGCGTGGCGATTTCTTGAGAACTTACAGTAGGTTAGGCGCTGCTCGTAGCTCTAATCGGAGTTTCCGCTCTCTCGCCTTGAGCGCCAAGAGCCGGGCCACGCAGGGTCGCTTGAGAGCTTCGGCAAAATCGCTCAGGCCACGGGGCCTTACCACGTCAGGCTGCGTGTCTACGGCGGACACCGGAGGCGGCGAAGGCTGACGACCGGCCCTGCCCCAATGGGCGGCGCTAGACCTGCACGCCCGTCAGGACGTGGAAGCTCGGCCGCGCGAGCTGCACGTCTGCGCGCAGCCAAGCCCGGATCCAGACCTGCAGGTTGCGGAAGGCGCCGCTCGTGCCGTCGGCTGCATGGATCGAGGCCTCGAGCCGGAGTCGCTCGCGGACGCCGATCCACAGGTTCGGCCACTCGCCGATGTACGCCTCCGTCTCATCCGACCCGCCACCCAGGTCGGTCGGGATCTTGCTCGTGGTGAACTTCGCGAGCGCCTGGAAGGACGGCGGCCCGAGGCGCGGCTGCCCGTCGACCGATGTGAACCGATCGATCACCCCGGCCAGCTTCGGGTGCATGATCGCTGCGTTCGGCATGTAGTTGGCGCCCTGCAGCTCCTCCACCGCGACCGAGAACGGATTGTGGTTCACGAGCGCCCCGGCGAGCGCCGTCGTCTGGATGCCGGTCTGGTTGAGCACGCCCTCCGGTTCCGGGGCCGTCCCGGTCCCACGCAATGCCACACGGTCCAGCTCCTGCCCGAGCGCCTCGGCGAGCGTCCGTTCGATTGCGCTCTCGGCGTTCGGCGCGTCCTCGATCAGCTCCTGGGATACCTGCACGCCGCAGAAGAGCGTCCGCGCGGTGAAGACCACCGAGTCGAACGTGGGATCGGAGATCACGCCCTCGGCGTTCTCGGCCTTCCACCCCGGCGTGGGATCGCTCGCGATCCGGGCGACCGTGAGCGTCTCGTGCTCCATCGGCACCGTCCGCGCCCCGGCGCGCACCACCTGGGACTGCGCCCGCGCCAGGTCGATCACCTGAGCCGACAGCGGAGTCGGTACGAACACGCCGCCCGTCCCGGCTGCGGCCTCACCGAGCACGCGCTGCTCGGCTGCCGCCCCGCGCCAGTCGCCCGTGGTCAGGCCGCGGATGAAGCGGCCGAACGACAACTCGCGGGTCTGGATCCCGTCCGGGAGCCCCTGGCCACCTCGAAGCTCCGAGAGCTTCTCGTCCGGTGCGAGCTGCATTCCCTCTCGGCGTTCCCGGCTTCCGCCGCCCGGCTCCGGTGCGAACCGCGACCGGACGCCCTCGGGGTTGTCGATCTTCGACTGGATCTCGTCGGCCTCGGCCACGAGAGCTTCCCACTTTGCGCTCTCTTCCTCGTCCAATTCTCGATGCGCCTTCTTGGCGATGTCGAGGATTTCGCGGGCTTCCTTGATCTTCGTGCCGCGGGTTGCGCGCATCTCCGAAACGGTCGTCATGCCAGAGTCTCCCAATGTTAGCCATGGGGACTCGGCACGCGCGGACAGTCCGGGAGCCGAGCACCCCAAGGGTGCTAGGTCCGGGTGTCGCGCCGCCCGACTACGGATCGGGCTCGATCACCTGGGATTCAGTCTGTAGGGCCGCGCCTGCGACCTCAGCGATCCTTCGCGTGATCTCGGGCGATCGCCCGAGGTTCGCAATCAGCATGACCGGGCCCGTCTGCGGATCGCCAGTCAGTCTTATCGCGAACTCCTTAAACCTTGCGCGCGACGTGCCCCGCGTCAAGCCCGCGGGCTGTTAGTTCACGCCGACCGTGTTCGCTTGGCGCACCGATTCGCGCAACCCGGGGAGCCGCGCCTCCATCCAGTCGCCGACCCGACGCATCCGGTCGAGCAGCTCTGAAAGGCTCATCGCGTCGGCCCACAGATCCAGCCGCGGCTCGACCGATGCGACGAGCAACCAGAGTTCGGGGTCGATCTCGAGTTCCTGCAGCCTCGAAATTGCGATCGGCTGCAGCCGCCCGTACTCGGCCTCGAGGGCCTTCGCAGCATCCACGTTCAATCCGCCCGATACCGGGCTGTAGTCGCTCATCTCGTTCTCCCATCGATGTTCGGATCCCATTCGAGCCCGAGTCGCGACCATGCGGCTCGGAACTGTGCGCGCGAGTCCTTCTCGACCCTCACCAGCGGGTGAAGGTGAACGACGCCGCTGCGTTTCGTCGTGGTGGTCAGGCCCTCGCGGTCGAGCACCTCGCGGGCCTGGTCTGCTCGGTCGAGCGCCTCGAGCGCCGACTGCAACAGCACCAGGCGCCCCGCAGAGCGCGCACGGCTCGGCACGAGTTCGCGCCAGAGCGCGGTGGAGCGCGCCGACAGATGCGGGGCCGGCTCGGGCGATGCAACTTTCACTTTTTGGACCTCCTTCGAGCAAATCGAGATCGCGCGTGTTCGACCCCCCTCGCGGTCAAACGCTCCCCCGATCTGTAGGGATCGAGAGGGGCATAGGGGGGGGTCGGTCAGCTGGCCTCCGGCGGTGTCGGCTCCGAGAACTGCTCCGCCATCCCGAGCCGGTGAGCAACGCGATTGAGTTCTGCGTGCAGGGGTCCCACCCTGCCCCGCATTCGGCCGAGCCACTCTCGCTTCTGCTGCTCGTCTCGTGGGTCGTAGGGCACGCCACGGCGCGGGCCGCGGACGTAGACACCCTCAGCGAGCTGCTCCTCGAGCCGCCCGATGCGTTTGTCCCAGACCCGGATCTCGCGGACCAGCCTCAACGCCCGAGCCTCTAGCTCTTGGCGCTCCGCCGGGTCCTCCACAGGTCGAAGCGCCTCCCGCTGTCGCTCTGCGAATCGGGCTTGTGCATGGATGACGGTCATGGGCTCTTCCCTCCAATGAGTGGGTCACTCGGCAATGGTCCCCGGTCCCCCCCCCTATAGGGGTGGGGACCAGGGGACCATGCCCCGATCGAGATGACCGGCGGCACCTCGGGGACCATGGGGACCACGGGGACCATGAGGTTCAATGGCGGATCCCCTCGGCTTCGAACTGCTCCACGGTCTCCGGCTTCATCGTGATTCGGATCGACCGGCCGTCGGGGGTCGTGACGATCGGCGTGTACCTGCCTGCCCCCGACGCCGCGTCGGCAGCGTGTTCATTCAGGACCTGCGAAACGAGTCCGGTCGCCATCTTCCGGCTGTTGCTGACCAGGCCCGTCGCTTGGAGCGCGCTCGCTAGCGCCCGCTTGGAGCCGAAGAAGTAGCCACCGCGCGGGTCTCGCTCGCCTTCCGTGGCGAACACCCCGTAGAGCGCCTCGAGGTCGACGCCACGGGCCTGCGCTGCGGTCGATCGGATGCAACCGAGCGATCCCTCGCTTTCGTTCGCGCGCCGGTAGACCACGGGCTCCGGCCAGGTCGGGAGCCAGCCCTCGGCCGCAAGGCTCCACCCCTCGCCCTCGCGGCGCAGGTGCGACGTGACCGCCACGGCGCCCCCCTTGAAGACGGAGCCGTAGGCAGCTGTCGCAGGCGACGAGCCGCCCTCTCCGGTGGTCACGGCCTTCGGCGCGTGGTCGATCACGAGCACGGCTGCACCCGACTGACGGGCAACGTCGCCGAGTTCGCGCAGCACCTCGCCCATGCTGGCCTCAATCATCTCGCTGGGCGGCGCGAAGTTGTGGAGGGTGTCCAACACGACCAGGGCCGGCCGGTGCGCCTGGATCGCGCGCAGGACCGCTTCGCGGTCCGCGGCGTTCGTTAGATCGATCGAGGGGGCCGCCGCAGCCGCCCGGGGAGCGACCAGGAGCACGTCCTCGGTCCAGTCGGGGGGCTGCACGCCAAGGGTCGCAGCGATCGCCGTCATCCGGTCGCGGACAATCGCGGCCGTCATCTCGCCGCATAGGTACAGGACGCGGCCCCGCCGAGTCTCGAGGTCGAGGAACCTCGCCCCCGTGGCAACGCAAACGGCCGCCTGCATCGAGAGCACGCCCTTGCCCTGCTTGGCGCCGCCCGCGAGCGAAGTAGTCATGCCGCGATAGAGCCAGCCTTCCACGACGGCCTCGGGAATCTCGTCCGCTTCAACCTCGGTGGGGGTCAGCGGTTGAAGCTGGGCCAGAGCCGTCGAAACCCTCGCTTCGAAGTCGCCGGCGGCGCCACGCGCCGATTCGCGCTCGGCCTGCCGTCGCAGCTCGGAGCGGTCATGGAGTCGCGAGACGAGTGAGGAGAGCCGCGCTTCATCGTCCAGTTCTGGATCGTATGCTTCGAGAGCCTCCCCGATCCGGGCGGCCGCCTCAGGCCGGTTTCGTAGGCGTTTCGTGATCGCGTCGATCCAGGAGCCGGCGAGATCGCACGACTCGGGGGCGACCTTCCCTACCTCCCATGATTCGCGCAGGACATTGAAGAGAGCCGCCATGTCCGGGTCGTTGAAGTCGAGCGGCGACACGCAGGCGAGCGTTTCGCGTGCCGACGGGTCGGCCAGCCCCGCACCCACCAGCACGAGTTCGAGCGAACGCGCATCGAGGCGGCTTGATGCTTCGCGGTCGGAGTGCGAAAATACTAGGTTCATTTGCTAGGTGATCCTTGAGGGCCCGGGCTGTTGGGTGTTTCAGCTCGGGCCCTTGCTCGTCTAGCCGACGGATGCCCTGCCTTCGCTCGTGGAGGCGCGCCTGCAAGACTCGAGGAACGCGTCCAGGTCCGCGCGCCGGTAGCGGACCGCGCGGCCGACCTTCACGAAAGGCGGCCCTTGGCCCAACACGCGCCAGTTCGCGAGCGTGTTGGGGGATACGAAGAGGTACTCGGCAGCAGCCGAGGGGGTCAGGTAGGCGTGAGTGCGATCCATGGCGATCCTCCGATGCCCCGAACTATGGGGCCGGACGATCGCGGGCGTCTATTTCAGCTTGGGGGGGGGCCTTTCTGGAAGGCCCCCTCAGCGCACAGTTTGCTGAACAGTCCCCGGGTGGCGTCGGCGTCACGGACACCGTATGTCGGCCCCGTCCGTATCCCGTTCGCCGGACTGGTGCTCAGTGAAAGGAGTTCAGCCGCATGGCCCGGGAACTCCTTGGCGATCCGACCCGCCATGTAGCTGACGACCGCAGGCTCCTGGAGCGCGCGCCAGGCGCTGCTCCTAGAGACCCCGTCCGCGTTCTCGCACGCGGAGTTCGCCGAGAGCGCCTCATCCTGCATTCGGAAGCAGATGTTCATGCCCACTGAGACCGGGTTCTGTGGGTCGTAGGGGTCATGGCCGCGCCATCGCTTCCGACTCGTCGCGAGGCCAAACTGGAAGCCCAGGCGCTTGCCGATAGCTCCGGGAGGCCCGTCGGCGGGCGCGCGATCAGCCCGCGGTTCCCACGCGACTAGAAGCCGCGCCGCCTCGTCCAGGTAGGCCAGCACCCACTCCGGACATTCGAGTTCGAGCCATCGGGAAACCTCCCATGCGTGCCACGCCCAGAGCGGGTTCCTGGTCCGCTCGTAGCTCTCTCGGCAATGATCGAGATAGCCCTCGTCATAGGGCGTCACGACTCAAGCTCCCCCAGCGCCTTCCCAAGCCGCCGCCCGACCTTCTCCGAAGCCTCCCGCACGCTGTCCTGTGCAAAGTGCGCGTAGCGTTGGGTCGTGGACGCCTTCGCATGGCCCAGGAGCGCGCCAATCGCGGGGAGCGAGAGGCCCTCGAGCAATCCCTGGCTTGCGTGCGTATGGCGCAGGTCGTGGAGGCGGAGGCCCTCGAGCCGCGCGGCCGTCGTGATCCGGGTCCAGGTCTTCCGGATCTCACGGAGCGGACCGTTGCCCCGTGGCGCGGGGAAGAGCCACTCGCTGTCTGCGCGCGTCATGCCCTCGAGCACCATGCGCGCGGGGGCATTGAGCACGACGGGGCGGCGCCCTGTCTTCGACTCGCCCAGGTAGATCAGCCCGCGGTCGAGGTCGAGGTCATCCCACCGAAGCGAGAGCACCTCGCCACGGCGGCAGCCCGTGAAGAGGAGCAGCCGAATCGCTGCGACCTTCTGGGGCTCCCCGGGCTCTGCCTCAGCAAGTGCGTTTCCGAGCCGCCGGAGCTCAATCTCGGATAGGTGCCGCTCGCGGCCCTGCTCGCGGAACCGCTGGACGCCCGTCACGGGGTTCGAGCCACGCGGGCGGTATCCCCAATCCTCGGCGAGCGAGAAGAGGCGCGACAGCAAGGCCCACACGCGGTTGGCGAGCACGGGCCTCTCACCGAGCCCCGAGTGGAGCCGGGAGACGTCCGAGGTCGAGATCGCATCGACCCGCTTGCGGCCGAAGGCCGGCAGGACGTGCTTCTCGAGCAGCCGCTCGTTCTCGCGGCGCGTCGTCGGCTTGTTCTTCGGGAGGTGCTCGCGCCGATATCGCTCGGCCAGGTCCGCGACGGTCGGCGCCGCTCGAGCGGTTCGGCGCGCCTCGATCGGATCGGCGCCGCGCTGCACCTGCGCCAGCTTGAGCATCGCCTCGCGGCGCGCCTGGTCGGGGGTGAGTGGCGGATAGGTGCCGAGCACCATGCGCCGGTCGCGCCCCTCCTCGCTGATGTACCGGAGCACCCAGGACCGCTTGCCCGACTCGCGCACGCGAAGGCCGAAGCCCCGCAGCTCGGTGTCCCAGGTGAAGCCAACGGGCGCTTGATCGGCGGCCCGCTTGGTGAGTTTCGCCCGCATTTACGACCCCCTGAAACGCATTCAGGTGGTCTCACGAGCGACCCCGGTCACAACATGGTCACAGGATGGCCGTGATTCGGCCTGATTGCGCGGGATCCAATGTGACTCGGCGGGATACGGAAGGCAAGTATTTCAGGGGGTTGCGGCTTCCGATTGGTCGGGCCGGGGAGATTCGAACTCCCGACCTCCTGAACCCCATTCAGGCGCGCTACCAAGCTGCGCTACGGCCCGACGGGGAGTGGGTAGCCGGTCCCCTCGGGCCTGTCACCTGCACCCGCCCCCGGACGCCTAGGGCGTGTCGGGCGGGCTGAACGAGAAGTGGCGGCTGTCGGGCCCGACCGCGATCTCACGATCGAGCACGCGTCCATCCGGGAAGGTCACCACGAAGCGGTGGCTGCCTTCGGTCAGTGAAACGCCGGCGAGCGGCGTGTACCCCAGGTCCTCACCATCGACGGCGACCTGGGCCCACGGAACGGCATTGATGTTGACCGCCACCTTGGGCGCAGGCGGAGGGGGCGGCGCGGGCGCCACGACGGGCTCGGCCGGCGCAGGCTCGGGCGTCACCACGGTTTCGGGCAGCGTGGGCGCGGGGGCAACCGTCGGCTCGGGCGGCGCCGGCTCGGGATCGGGCGTGGCAAGCGGTTCGGCAACGGGGGCCGGCCGAGCCGCGGGCTCGGGCGGCAGAGCGGGCTCGACGGTGGGCTCGGGCGGCGGAGCGGGCTCGACGACGGGCTCCCTTCGGGCCTCGGTCTCGGGGGGCGCGACCGGCTCGGGCGCACTGGGCTCCGGCCTCACCGACGATGCGGCAGGCGGCGGCGTGACCGCTTCGTCCGCGGGGCTCAGGCTCCCGCGCATCCAGACGACGGCCAGCAATGCGACGATCCCGACGGCGACCACGGCCGTTCCCCAGCCCGGGCCGGTCCGCCCGTCGGCCGGCTCGACGGGCGCGTCGACCGCTGGAGTAGAGGGCACCTCAGGCGCGGGTTCGGCCTCGACCGGCGGCTCGGCAAGGACCTCTGGCTCGGCCTCCACCGCGGGCTCGGGAGCGGGCTGCGGTTCGGCCTCCAGCACCGCTTCCGCGGGGCGCTCCGGCTCGGCCTCGACCACCGGTTCGGGCTCCGGTTCGACTTCTACCTCGGGCTCCGGCTCGGGTTCTGCCACCACGGCCGGCTCGGGCTCGGGGAGCGGAGGTGCGGGTTCCGGCTCGAGCTCCGGTTCCGGTTCGGACACCGCAGCGGGCTGAGCGAGGGGCCCGGCCTCGAGCGGCGCCGCGACCACCCCTTCGGGCTCGGACTCCGTCTCTGAAGCCACCTCGGCCCCGGACTCGAAGCCGATCGGCTGCGCTCCTTCGAGCACCTGCTCTTCGCCCGGCAGAACGTCCGACCCGGCACCGAGCTCGATCTCCATCGGGTCGTGTCCGGCCAACTCGATGGCCAGCGCACCGTCTTCGCCCTCGCGCCAGACGTGTCCCGCCAGCACCAGCATGCGCCGCGGCGAGCCCTGCCCCGCGCGGTGGATGCGCGCCACGGTGTCGGCACCGAACCGCTCGCGCACGTCGGCAGCCGCCTCTGCCGCGTCGAGGCGCCCCGCGATCAACGCGGCGGACTCGTCGGCGTCGAGCGGCTCGACGTAGCGCACCTCGGCCAGTTCGGCGCCGAGCGCAGCCAGCACCTTGCCCCCACGGCCGTCGTCGATCGGGACGACGAGAATCCGCAGCGACCCACCCGCCTCCTCGGCAAGCGCCGCGAGATCGCGCGCGACGTCGAGCGCCAGGCTCGACGCATCGTCGATGCAGAGCAGCAGCGGCCGCCCGCCTTCGGCCAGGCGCCGGGCCTCGGCCAGCAGCGCCGCCCGCGGGTCAGGATCTGCCTGGCCTTCCAACCCTTCGGATTCGGCGAGCAGGCCGAGCGCGAGGGCGCAGAGGTCGGCCGTGGCGAGCGCGCCGTAGGGCACCAGCACACCGGTCATGGCGTCCTCGAGACGCTCGAGCAGGACGCGCAGCAGGAACGTCTTGCCGAGCCCGGTCGGCCCGTGGAGGGCGAGCAACCGGCGCCCGCGCGCGAGCTCTTCTTCGAGCCGCGCGAGGGCCGCCTCGCTGGCGGGGCGCGGCACATAGGCCCCTGCGCCCGCAGCGATGGTGAACGGGTCGTTCCGCGCGGCCACTCAGCTGCCCGGGTTCGGGCCTTCCGAGCCGGTGGACCCGGCCGGCCGGTCCACGAAGAACTGGCGGACCTCGACGCCCGGAAAGTCGAGGATGCGGATGCGGGTGAGCTGTCCCGCCGGCAGGTCGATCGGGCCGATGCGCATGGGCGGGTCGAGGTCTACGACCACGCGCGCGGGCCCGGGTGCAACCTCGAGCGCGCGCCCGTCGGCCTGCCCGCGACCGAGCGCCTCGGGCCCCGCCGGGTTCTCACGCTCGACCCGGAACCCGGCGGCCAGCGCCACGGGCGAGGGCGCCACGGCGGCGAGGGTTGCCGCGGACGGCGACTGGCTCGCCAACGCCTCGAGGCACGCGGGAACGTCGGCGCTGCCGAAGGCCACGAGTTCGAGGGTCGCACCGCCCTCCACCAGGCGGGCGGCCGCGGCGCACGGATCACCTGGACAGGTCGAGGCGAAGTCACTCCAGACGACGACCGAAGCGCCCAGCTGCTCCCCGGCGGGGCGCGAGGCGATCGTCGCGAACGCATCGGCCAGCGAGCCGCGCGCCCCTCCTCTCATCTCGCGAAGGGCACGCGCGGCCTCGCCCCCCGTCGTGGCCGGCACCTCGACCGGCGGCACACAACCCGAACGGCCCTGTCCCAGGACCTGCACCACGGGCGGCGTGGCGCCGGCTCGTAGCGTCCGGTCTGCGGCGGAGCGCACGGCCGACCGGGGCGACGGACGACCCGAGAGCGAAGACCCGAGATCCACGATCGCGTACTGCGGCTGAGGCCCCGCAGGCAGCGCAGCCGACGCGCCGCGCACCACCGAAACGGCAAGCTCGGCCATCGCCGGTGCCGGCGGTTCGGGAGGCTGTGCCGTCGGGGCTTCCGGGGCCTGGGGAGGCGCCGCACAGGCGAGGGCTAGGGCGAGGCCGGCGACGACCCCCCGCGTCATGCGTCGGGGACTCACACCTGTTCGCCGCTTGCGGATCAAGGCTGTGTCTCCTTCACCGACTCGAACACGGCGCGCACCTTGGGCGAGGTGGTCATCGGGTCCAGTGCCAGGTCTGGATCGGCGGCGAGTGCCATGGCAAAGTGGGCGCGGGCCTCCTCGGCCCGGCCCAGGGCCAATTCGGCCGTCGCGGCGAGCACGGCGGCGCGGCTGCGCTCCTTGGCGGCTGCGGGGCGGTCTCCCAGTTTGGCCAGGGCTTCGCGCGCGGCCTCCGCCGCCTCTTCGTAGCGCGCGCCCTGGAGTGCCTGCTCGGCCGCGGCGAGGGTCGCGGAGACGTCGGGCACCGGGTCCGGCGGCGGTGAAGGCGGCCGGGCCGGCGCGGGCTTGGGAGCCGGCAGGGGAGCCAGGGCCACCACCACCGGGGCATCGAGCGCCGTGGTGGGCGAACCCGCTTCGGGCGCACCGCGAACGGCAGGACGGTGCAAGCGTACCGCCGCGAACGGCTGGCCCGCGGAGTCCGCTCCCCGCAGACAGTCGGCGCCGACACGCAACGCGGCCGCGACCGAGGGGGCGCGGGCATCGAGGGCGCCGGCGATCCGGCCGAGTTCGTCGGCGCGCAGTGCGGCGAGCCGTGCCGCATAGGCGTCGGAGGCCGCAGGCGCGGGCACACCGGTCCAGTCGGGGCATGCGCTTCGCGCAGGCGCCGCCACCACCGCGAAGCCGGCGATCACGAAGACGACCGCGGCGCTGCGCACGAACCTGGGCAAGCTAGAGAAGCGCGCGGATCTCGCGGAGCTCGTCGCGGATGCGTACGAGCTGCTCCCGCGGATCGGGCCCCGCGGCCTCCTGGCTCTCGAGCGCACGGCCCACCCCCAACTCGCGGAGCTTCTTGCGCGCTCCGGCGATCGTGTAGCGCTCCTCGTACAGGAGCCGCTTGATGAGCTGAATGACCTCGATGTCGCGCTGGCGGTAGAGTCGCTGCTTCGAGCGCGACTTCGTCGGCGACATCCATCGGAACTCGGACTCCCAGTACCGCAGCACGTAGGGCTTGATCCCGGTGAGCTTGCTGACCTCGCCGATGCGGTAGTACCGCTTGCCCTCGGCCGGGGTCGAGCCACCGGCGGCCTTCTGCTTGGCCATGTCCCCCCCTTGTGACTACTCGCCGGCGCTCTGCGAGATCTGCGCCTCGTACTCGCCCGGCTGCACCGGCTCTTCGTTCAGGATGTTCTTGAGCACCAGGCTCGGCTTGAACGTCAGGACCCGGCGCGCGGCCAGGCGGATCTCTTCGCCGGTCTGCGGATTGCGGCCCTTTCGCGCGTTCTTCTCCCGCACGACGAAATTGCCGAAACCCGAGATCTTGACCTTCTCGCCATCGGCGAGGGTGTCCTTGATGATCTCGAAGACCTTCTCCACCAGCTCCGCGGATTCCTTCTTCGAGAATCCCACGCGCTCGTAGATGTGCTCGACGATGTCTGCCTTCGTCATGGCGTCTCCCCCGAAGCCCGCCACGACGCGGCGAGCCCCCGAACGGCGTCTCGCGCGCTCCTAGCGGAGCTCCCCCCCGAAACGCTCTTCCAATAGGTGTACCACCCGATCCACTGCCTTCGAAACCTCAGAATCGAGAAGTGTGCGATCGGCCCGTTGGAAGACCAGCCGGAACGCCAGGCTGACCTTGCCCTCGGGCACCCCCTTGCCCTCGTATCGGTCGAACACCCGTGCCGACCGAAGTGAACCGCCGCCCCGCTTGCGGATGGCCTCGAGGACCTCACCTGCGGCCACGCCACGGTCCAGGAGCACCGCCAGGTCGCGCCGGACGTGGGGATGTCGCGACACCTCTTCGAGGTGGGGCCTCCGCCTGGGAACCGCCAGCAGGCCGGCCACGTCGACCACCAGCAGCGCCGTGGGCGTCTCGATGTCGAAGCGAGCGGCCACCTCGGGGTGGATCTCTCCGACGCTCGCCACGTCCTGGGAGCCCACCCGGAACGTCCCACAGGCCCCGGGGTGCAAGAAGGGCTCGCTGCCCCCCGGCTCGAAGCGGGCCTCCACCTCGAGTTGGGCGAACAGCCGCTCGCCCATCCCCTTGGCCTGGAAGAAGACCGGCGCCCCGGCGCCCCAGAGGTCCACCTCGCCGGCGTCCACCACGGCAGCCGCGGCCTCCAGCGGCTCGGCCGGAAGCCCCTCGCCGGGCCGGAAGACCCGGGACAGCTCGAAGAGCGTAAACCGGTCCACCTGGCGGGCCAGATTGCCCCGCACGAGCCGAAGCAGCCCCGGCACCACCGTGGCGCGCAGGGTGGGTTCGTTCGAGGTGATCGGGTTCACCAGCTGCAGGGTCGGCCGTCGGGGGTCGTCCTCCGGCAGCCGCAGGGCGTCGGCATCGTCGGGTGGGCTCGCCGGAAAGGTCATCACCTCCACCAGCCCGGCGCCCACGAGCGCATCTCGCACGGCCTCGCGCAGGCTGCGATCCGGCGGCTCGCTGATCCCGCCGAGCGTGCCTTCGGGCATCGCTTCGTCGATCTCGCCGTAGCCGTAGATGCGAGCCACCTCTTCGACGAGGTCGACCGGCAGGTGCAGGTCGTTGCGATAGCTCGGCGGCGTGCAGCGCAGGCTGCCATCGGCCTGCTCGCTGGCCTCCACGTCCACGCGGCCGAGAAGCGCGACCATCTCGGCACCCGAGAGCGCCGTGCCCAGCAGGCGATTGGCTCGCGCCGGGTCCAGCACGATCTCCGCGGTTCGCGCCGGGGTCTCGCCCAGCGCCTCGACGCGGCCCTTCGCGACGGTGCCGCCTGCGATCTCCTGGATCAGGCGCGCCGCGCGGTCGGCCGCTCGCGCCTGGCCCTCGGGGTCGACGCCGCGCTCGAAGCGGTAGGACGCGTCCGAATGCAGGCCCAGGCGCCGGGCGGTGCGGCGCACCCGGGAGGGCTCGAAGTGGGCGCTCTCGATCAGCAGGGCCGTGGTCGCGTCGGAGACCTCGCTGTCGGCGCCGCCCATCACGCCGGCCACCGCGACGGGGCCCTCCCCGTCCACGATCAACAGATCCTCGGGCAGCAGCTCGCGCACCTCGCCGTCGAGGGTCTCGATCTTCTCGGCCGCATGCGCCGCACGCACGCCGATCTGGCCGCCGCGCAGACGTTCGAGGTCGAAGGCGTGAAGCGGCTGCCCGTACTCGAGCATCACCAGGTTCGTCACGTCCACGACGTTGTTCACCGGGCGCAGGCCGGCGGCCTCGAGCCGGTCGACGAGCCAGGCGGGCGAAGGGCCCACCCGTACGTCGCGCACGATGCGCGCCACGTAGCGGTGACAGCCGGCGCCGTCGTCGATCGCGACCGAGATGGCGTCCGCCGCCGGCGGGCCGTCTTCGGGGGGCTCTTCGTCGGGCATGCGGAGCGCACCGCCGTAGTGGGCTCGCACCTCGCGCGCCATGCCGAGCATCGAGACCCAGTCCCCGCGGTTCGGCGTGATCTCCATGTCGAGCACCGTCTCACCGGGAGGCATGGCCTCGGCCAACGGGGTGCCCGCCGCGGCATCGGTCTCGAGCACGAGGATGCCGTCGTGGTCGTCGCCCAGGCCGAGCTCGCGCGAAGAACAGATCATGCCGTTCGACTTCACGCCGCGGATCCTGCCGCGCTTGATCTTGGTGCCGTCCGGCAGCACCGTGCCGTGCGGCGCCACCGCCACCGCCTGCCCAGCAGCCACGTTCGGTGCGCCGCAGACGATCTCGACCGGCGCCTCGCCTCCGAGATCGACCGTGCAGACCGAGAGCCGGTCCGCGTCCGGGTGCTGGACCCGCTGGCGCACATGGCCCACCACGAGGCCATCGAGCGAGGGACCCATCTGGATCACCTCCTCGATTTCGAGTCCGCCCACGGTGAGGCGGTCCTCGAGTTCTTCGCGCGAGGCGGGCAGGTCCACCCACTCCGAGAGCCAGCCCAGGCCTACGCGCACGATCGGGGCTCCGTCGGGGTCACTACAGCTGCTCCAGGACGCGCACGTCACCGTCGAAGAGGTGCCGGATGTTGCCGATGCCGTAGCGGAGCATCGCGGTGCGATCGATCGCCATGCCGAAGGCGAAGCCCTGCCAGCGATCGGGATCGATGCCGCAGTTGGCGAGCACCTTCGGGTGGATCATTCCGCAGCCGCCCCACTCGAGCCAACCCTCGCCCCAGGTGACGTCCATCTCGGCGGAGGGCTCGGTGAACGGAAAGAAGTGCGCGCGGAAGCGCACCCGAGCGTCCTGACCGAACAGGTGCCGTGCGAAGGCATAGAGCGTGCCCTTCAGGTGCGCGAACGTGACGTCCTCGCCCACGCAGAACGCCTCGATCTGGTGGAACATCGGGTAGTGCGTGGCGTCGAGGTCGTGGCGGTAGACCCGGCCGGGCGCCACGAACCGGAACGGCGGCTCGCGGCCGGTCATCGCGCGGATCTGCACGTTCGAGGTGTGGGTGCGCAGCAGGTTGCCGCCCTCGACGAAGATCGTGTCCTGCAGGTCGCGGGCCGGATGATCCTCGGGGAAGTTCAGCGCCCCGAAGTTGTGGAAGTCGGTCTCCACCTCGGGGCCATCCTCGATCGAGTAGCCGAGCGTCCGGAAGAACGCGCACATGTCGCGCTCGACCCGCGCAATCGGGTGCAGGTGCCCGCGCGGCGGAGCAGCCCCGGGGAGGGTCACGTCCAGGCGATGCTCGGCCAGGTCGCGGCTGCGGGCGGAGCGCTCGAGCGCGGCCTTGCGCGCCTCGAACAACGCCTCGACCTCGCCCTTGGTGCGGTTGACCTGCTGGCCCGCGAGCGCGCGCTCGTCGGCCGGCAGCCCCCCGAGCGAACGCAGCGCGGCCGTGACCGTGCCCTTCTTCCCGAGGAAGCGGGCGCGGGTCTCGCGCAGGTCCTGAAGGGAGCCGGCCGCCTCGAAGGCCACGCCGGCCTCCTCGAGGATGCGCGCCAGCTCGTCGGCAGTGCTCACCGTCTCGACCGGATCAGGCGACCTTCGCTCACGGCAGCGGAACGCTCAGGCGACCTTCGACTTGGCCAGTTTGGCCAGCTCGCCGAAGGCTGTGGCATCGGTGACGGCGAGGTCGGCCAGGTTCTTGCGGTCGACCTCCACGCCGGCGAGCGACAGCCCGTGGATCATGCGGCTGTAGGACAGCCCATGCTCGCGGGCCGCGGCGTTGATGCGTGCGATCCACAGCGAGCGGAACTGCCGCTTGCGCTGCTTGCGGTCGCGGTAGGCGTACTTCCAGCCCTTCTCCACCGCCTCGCGTGCGGTCTTGATCAGGGTATGTCGCGACCCCTGGTAACCGCGCGCGCGGTGCAGAATGCGCTTGTGGCGACGGTGGGCGGGGTGGCCGCGTTTGACTCGAGACATCGATTCTCTCCTAGAGGTAGGGGAGCATCTGTCGGACGCGCTTCGTGTCGGCGTCCGAGAGCACCCCGGTCTCGCGGAGCTGACGCTTCCGCTTGCTGTCCTTCTTGGTCAGGATGTGGCGCTTGTTGCGCTTCTGGTACGTGAACTTTCCAGTTCCCGTCTTCTTGAAGCGCTTCGCCGCACCCCGATGCGACTTCATCTTGGGCATCAGGCTTCTCCTGCGGGGGCCTCCGCCCCCTCTTCCTTCGTGTCTTCTGCCTGGGCCTGCTGGCTGGCCTCGATGCGCTTCTCGGCTTCGACGGCTTCGCGGTTGGGCACCAGGATCATGGATAGGAACCGCCCGCTCATCATGGGCGGGTTCTCCACGGTGACGAGTTCACCGAGGAGTTCCTTGACGCGGTCGAGCTTTCCGTAGCCCACCTTGCGGTGTGCCATCTCCCGGCCGCGGAACATCACGGTCACTTTGACCTTGTCGCCGTCCATGAGGAACTTGCGGGCGTTCTTCAGCTTGAACTCGAGGTCGTGGTCGTCGGTGTTGGGCCGCATCTTCACTTCTTTCAGCGATGCGGCACGTCCCTTGCCCTTGCTCTTCGTCGCAGCGAGCTTCTTCTTCTGCTCGTACTTGTACTTCCCGTAGTCCATGATGCGACACACGGGAGGTCGGGCATTCGGGGCAACCTCGACCAGGTCGAGGCCCTCTTCCACGGCCCTCGCACGAGCCTCGTCCGGGGTGACCACCCCGAGCTGCTCGCCGTCGGACCCGATCAGCCGGATCTCGCGGACCCGGATCCTCTCGTTGATACGGACGGATTCTTCCTTGGCGATCGACTTACCCTCCTAGCTCTCTCGCCTTGCGATCTGCTCGGCGAGCTCGGAGACGAAGGCGTCGACCGCCACCGGCTCCGCGGACCGCTCGCTCTGCTTGCGTCGGCGCGGCATCACGCTTCCCGAGGCCTCTTCCTGATCGCCCACGACCGCCATGATCGGGACCTTCTGGAGCTCTGCCTCGCGGATCTTGAAATTGAGCTTCTCCGAGCGGGCATCGACTTCGGCGCGCACGCCGGCGCCGCCGAGCGCATCGGTGACCTTCCCGGCGTATTCGGTGTGACGCTCGGAGATCGGCAGCACCAGCACCTGCACGGGTGCCAGCCACAGCGGGAAATCGCCGGCGGTGTGCTCGAGGTACAGGGCCAGGAAGCGTTCGAGCGAGCCGAGCACCGCGCGGTGCAGCATGGCCGGCTGGTGCTCCTGGCCGTCGCGCCCGATGTAGCGCAGGCCGAACCGCCCCGGCATGGCCATGTCGATCTGGATCGTGCCGAGGGTCCACTGGCGCCCGAGGACGTCCTGGAAGTCGACCTCGACCTTGGGTGCGTAGAAGACCGCCTCGCCTTCCTTGATTCCGCACTCGTAGCCGGCGCGCTCCACCGCGGCCTGGAGCGCGGCCTCGGCCTTGTCCCAATCCTCGGGCGCGCCCAGGAACTCCTCCGGGCGGGTCGACACCGACACGCGGATTCCGTCGAGCCCCAGTGCCGCGTAGATCTCGCGCAGCATCTGGAAGAAGCGCTCGATTTCGTCCTCGACCTGGTTCGGCTCGCAGAAGACGTGGGCGTCGTCCTGTGCGAAGGATCGCACCCGCGAGAGACCCGTGAGCGTGCCGCTGCGTTCGTTGCGGTGCAGGCGCGAGAACTCGGCGAGGCGCATGGGCAGCTCGCGGTAGCTGCGCTTGGTCATGGCGAACAGGTGAGCGTGACCCGGGCAGTTGGTCGGCTTCAGGCCTACCAGCTCGCCCTCGTCGCCCTCCATCCAGAACATGTCCTCCTTGAACATGTCGTAGTGGCCGGAGGTCTTGAACAGGTCGCTGCGGCACACCTGCGGGCCCATGACCTCGACGAAACCGTACTTCGGGTACAGGGACTTCACGAAGTCCACGAGCCCGTTGAATACGGTCATGCCCTTCGGCAGGTAGAACGGCGATCCGGGCGACACGTTGGCGTCGAGGTGGAACAGGCCGAGCTGCTTGCCCAGAACGCGATGATCGCGACGCTTGGCCTCTTCGATCCGCTCGAGGTGGGCTGCGAGTTCCTTCTTGTCGGCGAAGGCCGTGCCGTAGATGCGCTGGAGCATCGGGTTGCGTTCGTCGCCACGCCAATAGGCACCCGCGGCCTCGGTCAGCTGGAACGCGCCGATCTGGCCGGCGTGCTGCACGTGCGGGCCTCGGCAGAGGTCCACGAATTCGCCGTGCCGGTAGAGCGTGATGTCGTCGCCCTCGGGGATGTCGTCGATCCGCGAGACCTTCAGCTCTTCGCCGAGCTCCGCGAACAACGCCTTCGCGGCATCGCGGCTCACGACCTCGCGCACGAAGGGCGCCTTGGTCTTCACGATGCGCTTCATCTCGGCCTGGATCTTCGCGAGGTCTTCGGGCGTGAAGGGCTCTGCGACCTTGAAGTCGTACTGGAACTTCTCAGCGTGGTCGGTGCGCCCGACGTCGACCTGCGCCTCGGGGAAGAGCCGCTTCACGGCGTCGGCCATCACGTGCTCGGCCGAGTGACGAATCACCTCGGCGCCTTCGGCGTCGCGCGACGTGACGATCTGCAGCTGGTCCCCGTCGGAGACCGGCGCACGGAGATCGACCATGCGTCCATCGATGCGACCGGCGAGCGCGGCGCGCGCGAGCCCTGCGCCGATGCGCTCCGCCACGTCCAGCACGGTCGCGCCCGCGGGCATCTCGAGCGTCCTGCCGTCGGGTAGGCCGACGGCGATGTCACTCATGGAGATGCGGGTGCTGTCGGGGCATGGCTCGTTGCCTCGCGCGATCCGGTCGGGCTCGTGGCTGGGCTTGGCAGAAGCGTGACGCGGCCGTAGCCACCGACACCTGTGCCGGCGACACGCCCGAAACCCACTCTGCTTCTCGCCGGAACCGACCCGAGTCGGAACCGTTGGTAGGCACGGGCGGGCTCGAACCGCCGACCTCCGCCGTGTCAAGGCGGCGCTCTAGCCACTGAGCTACGTGCCTGAAACGCGTAAACGCCCGGAATCTGTACCTATTTCAATGTTGCGTGTCAAACGCCGGAGACGGCGTTTCGACGGTCCGGACGCGGACCACGAGAAGCCCCGATTCGGCAGCCAGAGGCTCGATTCGAAGCCCCTCCGGTGGGGTGGCGAGCAGTCGCTCCAGGAGTCGCTCGGGACCCCCTGGGGCCTCTACCTGGAGCCGGGCCCGGCCTGGAACGAGTTCGGTAGGGATCGCCACGCTGGCGCCGCCTGCCCCCAGCATCTCGCGCCGCAGGCCCGCGAGCGCCTCCCAGGAGCCCAGCTCTCGCACTTCGACCACGAAGCGCTCGGCGGGTGCGTTGCGGCCGTCGTCCACGGCGATGCCGGCCGCCAGCAGCGCGTCGGCCACCCGGCCCGCATCCACGTGCACCTCGGCCAGGACCGCTCGCTCACGCAGGCCTGAGGCCTGGCTGGTGCGCTCTCCCAGGTCCTCGAGTGCCTCGTAGCGGACGACGAAGCTTCGGCCTGGGGCCCCCAGCCTCGCGATCCACTCGCGGGCCTCGGCGCCGGTGGGCGTCCCCGAGCGGGGGCCGATGGCCGCTGGCCCGCCCGCCAGATCTCGGGCGACCTGTGCGACGGCCAACCGAATCGCCTCTTCGAGTACGGCCTGGCGTGTGGGCGGAGGCGGGTCGACGATGGCGAGCGCCCCGACCAGCTCCACCCGGCGCACTTCGGCCGGCGCCGCAGCGGCGGCGAGCAGCGCGCCCGCGAGCAGCAGCGCCCGGCTGAGGGGCCGGAGCCAAGCGCTCAGAGCCCGGGCCCTCAAAGCGCCACCCGACTCACCGGCCGTCCGAAGAGGCCGTCGACGTCGCGAAGCAGTGCGTCGGACGGGTCGACCCCCCGGTGGTCCGGCAGGGCCATCAAGGTCTCGCTCTCGCCCGGGATCACCAGGTGGACGACGACCGAGCAGTCGCCGGGGTGCGCCGAAAGCACGCGCGCCAGGGCCGTCAGCCGGTCGCGGCTGGCCTCGTCGGCCAGCATCTCCACGTGCACGCGCGCGGCCAGGTGCTCCTCGGCCCGGGCCAGCTCGAAGACCTCTCGCAGCAGCACCTTGCAGGGGTCGGCGGACTCGAGCGTGCCGGCCACCACCAGGGGCACGGGTTCGCCGTCCTCGGCGGACAATGCCCGGCGCATCAGCTCGACGTTCTGCCGGTAGGGCTCCGAGAAGATCACCAGCTCGAAGCTGCCCTCGAGGTCTTCGAGGGTGCCAAAGCCCATGGTCTGGCCTCGCCGGGTGCGCGTCTCGCGCAGGCCCGTGAGCAGCCCGCCGATGCGGACGTCGCGGCCGACCTTCTCGTCTGCCGTGAGTGCGGTGGTGTCGGTCACCCGGGCCAACACGGGGGCATGCACGCCGAGCGGGTGCCCCGTCACGTAGAAGCCGAGCACCTCCTTTTCGAAGCCCAGCCGCTCCTGCTCGGTCCAGGCCGAGGCCTCGGGGAGCGTCGGCTCCGGGGCCTCGCCCCCGAGTTCGCCGAAGAGGCTCTCCTGACCGATCTCGCGATCGCGCTGGGCGGACGCGCCCTGTTCGAGCGCCGCGTCGAGCCCCGCCCAGATTCGAGAACGGGCGGGTTCGATCGAGTCGAAGGCGCCGCACTTGACCAGGCTCTCCACCACCCGCCGATTCACCCGTCGGCCATCCACGCGCCGGCAGAAGTCGTAGAGGGTCGCGAAGGGGCCGCCCTCGGCGCGCACCTCCAGGATCGATTCGATGGCGCCCTCCCCCACGTTCTTCACGCCGGCGAGCCCGAAGCGGATGCCCTCGGCCACCGGCGTGAAGTCGCGCGCCGACTCGTTCACGTCCGGCGGCAGGACGTCGATCTTGTTTTCCTTGGCGTGGGCGATGTAGCGCGCGAGCTTGTCGTGGTTGCCCGCTTCGATCGAGAGCAGCGCCGCCAGGAAGTCGCGCGGGTGGTTCGCCTTCAGCCAGGCCGTCTGGTACGTGATGAGCGCATAGGCCGTGGCGTGGGCCTTCGGAAAGCCGTAGCCCGCGAACTCGGCCATCAACTTGAACAGCTTGGCGGCCTTCGCGCGGTCGATGCCGTTCGCGGCGCAGCCGTCCACGAACTTGCCCTCGTGCTTGGCCATCTCCTCGGGCTTCTTCTTGCCCATGGCGCGGCGCAGCAGGTCGGCCTCGCCCAGCGAATAGCCACCCAGCTGGTTGGCGATCTGGAGCACCTGGTCCTGGTAGACGATCACGCCCAGGGTCTGGTCGAGGATCGGCTCGAGTTCGGGCACCAGGTAGGTCACGGGGTTCCGCCCGTGCTTGCGGTCGACGAAGTCGTCCACCATGCCCGAACCGAGCGGTCCCGGGCGATAGAGGCCCACCAGCGGGATGATGTCCTTGAACTCGCGCGGCTTGAGCTTCTTCACCAGGTCGGTGATGCCCTGCCCTTCGATCTGGAACACGCCCTCGGTGTCGCCCCGGCACAGCAGGTCGAACGTGGGCTCGTCCACGAGCGGCACGTCGTCCACGGAGAACTCGGGGAGCCGCGCGCGGACGTTGCGCTCGGCATCCGCCACCACGGTCAGCGTCTTGAGCCCCAGAAAGTCGAACTTGATCAGCCCCACCCGCTCGACGCAAGGCCCGTTGTACTGCGTCATCACGTCGCCCGTACGCGGGTCGCGGTAGAGCGGGACCATGTCGATCAGGGGCTCGGTGCCGATCACCACACCGGCCGCATGGGTGGACGCGTGACGCGTGAGCCCCTCGAGCCGCTGGGCGGTCTCGAGCAGGCGCGCCACCTGCCCGTCCTTCTCGGCCCGCACGCGCAGCTCGGGCGTCTGTTCGAGCGCCTGCTCCAAGGTGATGCCGAGGGTGTCCGGAACCAGCTTCGCGATGCGGTCCACGTCGCCGTAGGGCATTCCCAGCACGCGGCCCACGTCGCGGATGGCGGCGCGGGCCTGAAGCGTCCCGAAGGTGATGATCTGGGAGACCCGACGCCCGTCGTCTCCCTCGCCGTCGTACTTCTCGCCGACGTAGCGGATCACCTGGTCGCGCCCGCGCATGCAGAAGTCGACGTCGATGTCCGGCATCGAGATCCGTTCGGGGTTGAGGAAACGCTCGAAGATGATGTCGTACTCGATCGGATCCACGCCGGTGATGCCCAGCGACCAGGCCACCAGGCTTCCCGCCGAGGAGCCCCGACCCGGCCCCACCGGGATGCCGCTGCGGCGGGCGTAGTCGATGAAGTCGGCCACGATCAGGAAGTAGCCGGGGAAGCCCATGTCCTTGATCACGCCGAGCTCGTAGGCCAGCCGCTCGCCGTAGACCGCCATCTCCTTCGGCAGGGGCTCATCCGGCGACAGGCCCAGGCGCTCGCGCAGCCCAACGGAGGCGTTGCGCTCGAGCACGCTCTCGCGGGTGGCCCCGGCCGGCACCTGGAACTCGGGCATGTGGAATACGCCCGACGGGATCTCCACGTCGCAGCGCTCGGCCACCTCCATGGTATTGCGCACCGCCTGGGGATGGTCGTGGAAGATCTCGAGCATCTGCTCGCCCGAGCGCACGAAGAAGCCCTGGCCGTCGAACCGGAAGCGCTTCGCGTCGGCAAGGTTGGCCGAGGTTCCGATGCACAGCAGGGCATCGTGGTGGTCGTGGTCGTCGTGATCGAGGTAGTGGGCGTCGTTGGTGGCGACGCACGGCAGCCGCAGGTCCGACGCCATCTTCAGCAGCTCGGCATTCACCAGATCCTGGTCGGGGATGCCGTGGCGCTGAAGCTCGAGGTAGTAGCGGTCCTGGAAGATGCGCGAGAAGTCCTCGACCAGCGACCACGCCGTCTCGACCTCACCGTTCACGATGCGGCGGCAGACCATGGAAGAGAGACACCCCGAGGTGGCGATCAGCCCCTCGTTGTGGTCGCGCAGCAGGTCCATGTCGATGCGCGGCTTGTAGTAGAAGCCCTCGAGATAGGCCTTGGAGACCAGCCGCATGAGATTGCGGTAGCCGGTCTCGTTCATCGCAAGCAGCAGCAGGTGGTTGATGGCGTCAAAGCCGCGCTCGTCTCGCTCGCGCCCCTCCTTGGTGAAGCGCGAGCCGCCGGCGATGTAGACCTCACAGCCCAGGATGGGCTTGATTCCGTTGGCCCGGGCTTTGTCGTGGAACTCCACGGCACCGAACAGGTTGCCGTGGTCGGTCATCGCGATGGACTCCATGCCAAGCGCCTTGGTCCGCTCGAAGAGCGGGTTGTGCTTGATGGCGCCGTCGAGGAGCGAGTACTGGGTGTGGAGATGGAGGTGCGTGAACGGAACTTGGGCCACGCCTGCTCCCGGACGAGTGGAGACCGGCCATGCCTACTCCCACTCGATGGTGGCGGGAGGCTTCGAGGACACGTCGTAGACCACCCGGTTCACCCCGCCCACCTCGTTGGTGATCCGGCTGGAGATCGCAGCCAGCAGATCGTGCGGCAGCCGGGACCAGTCGGCCGTCATGGCGTCGACCGACGAGACGCAGCGCAGGCCGATGGCGTTCTCGTAGGTGCGCTCGTCGCCCATCACGCCGACGCTCTGCACGGGCAGGAAGACCGCGAACGCCTGCCAGATCTTGTCGTACCAGCCGGCCCGGCGGATCTCTTCGATCAGGATCGCGTCGGCCTGACGCAGCACGCGCAGGCGCTCTTCGGTGACTTCGCCCAGGATCCGGATCGCGAGCCCCGGGCCCGGGAACGGGTGGCGACCCACCATCGACTCGGGCAGGCCCAGCAGCCGGCCCGCATCGCGCACTTCATCCTTGAAGAGCTCGCGCAGCGGCTCGACCAGGGCCAGACGCATGCGCTCGGGGAGGCCGCCCACGTTGTGGTGGGTCTTGATCGTGGCCGAGGGCCCGCGCACCGAGACGCTCTCGATCACGTCGGGGTACAGGGTGCCCTGTACGAGGAAGTCGACCTCACCCAGACGCTGCGCCTCTTCCTCGAACACCTCGATGAACAGGTGCCCGATGATGCGCCGCTTGCGCTCCGGATCGGTCACACCTGCGAGCGCCCGCAGGAACCGTTCGCGCGCGTCGACCACGATGAGGCGCACGTTCAGGTGCTCGCCGAACTCCTTCTCGACCTCGAGGCGCTCGCCCTGCCGCAGCAGACCATGGTCGACGAAGATGCAGGTCAGGCGATCGCCGAGCGCTCGGTGCACCAGGGCGGCCGCGACCGAAGAGTCGACGCCGCCCGAGAGCCCGCAGACGGCGCGGCCCTCGCCCACCTGGGTGCGGACGACGGCCACCGCCTCCTCGACGAAGGCTTCCACCGTCCAGGACCCGCTACAGCCGCACAGGCCATGCACGAAGTTCGCGAGAATCGCCGCACCGTCTTCGGTGTGGACCACCTCGGGGTGGAACTGCAGGCCGTAGAACTGGCGGGCATCGTCGCCGACGGCGGCGAAGGGCGAGTTCTCGCTGGTCCCCAGCACCTCGAAGCCCGGCGGCAGCGCCAACACCCGGTCGCCGTGGCTCATCCAGACGGTGTGGTTGCCGCCCTTCGCGGCCACACCCGCGAACAGGGCATGGTCCGGCTGGTCGAGCGACAGCCGAGCACGGCCGTACTCGTGATCGTCGGCGCGTTCGACGCGTCCGCCGAGCAGGTGCGCCATCAACTGCAGGCCGTAGCAGATGCCCAGGACCGGCAGGCCGAGTTCGAACAGCGCGGGGTCGAGGGTCGGTGACTCGGGCGCGAGGACGCTCGAGGGCCCGCCCGACAGCACGATGCCCGCCGGGCCAAACGCGCGAACCTCTTCGAGGCCGATCGTCGGCGGATGGATCTCGCAGTACACGCGTTGCTCGCGAATGCGCCGGGCAATCAGCTGCGTGTACTGGGAGCCGAAATCGAGGATCAGGATGCGATCGCGGTGCGCATCGACGGACAACGCCGGGGGGTGCTCCGCCGCGAGCCTCCGGGAGGCCGCGGATCTCGAGGGTACGGATGAATGTCGGGGACGACGGAGCGGGGGTCTCGTCAGTCTACTCGATCCGGTAGTTCGGGGCTTCCTTCGTGACGATCACGTCGTGCACGTGGCTCTCCTGCAAACCGGCGTTCGAGATCCGGACGAACCGTGTTTCACTCCGAAGCGCCGTGAGGTCCGCGGCGCCGCAGTAGCCCATGCCGGACCGCAGGCCACCGATGAGCTGGTGGATCGAGTTCGAGAGGCTGCCCCGATACGGCACGCGGCCCTCGATGCCCTCGGGCACCAGCTTGTCGGCTTCTTCCACGTGGCCCTGGAAGTAGCGGTCCCGGCCGCCATGTTGCTCCATGGCCCCGAGCGAGCCCATGCCGCGGTAGACCTTGAACGAGCGGCCCTGGAACAGCACCACCTCGCCCGGCGACTCGTCGGTGCCGGCGAACAAGCCGCCGATCATCACGCAGCTCGCGCCGGCGGCGATGGCCTTGACCACGTCGCCCGAGTACTTGATGCCGCCGTCCGAGATCACCGGGACGTCCGAGGGCCCCGCAGCCTGGGCCGCATCCATCACCGCGGTGAGCTGGGGCACCCCCACGCCGGCCACGACCCGCGTGGTGCAGATCGAGCCCGGGCCGACCCCGACCTTCACGCCCGAGACCCCCGCCTTGATCAGAGACTCGGCGCCTTCGCCGGTCGCGACGTTGCCTCCGACCAGCGGCAGGTCGGGAAAGCTGCGACGCAGCTCGCGGATGGTCTCGAGCACGCCCGCCGAGTGGCCGTGCGCCGTGTCGACCACCACCACGTCGACGCCCGCCGAGACGAGCGCCTCCACGCGGCCCGCGCACTCGGGGCCCACGCCCACGGCGGCGCCACAGAGCAGGCGCCCCATGGCGTCCTTCGACGCGTGCGGGAACCGCTCGCTCTTCTCGATGTCCTTGATCGTGATCAAGCCGCGCAGGTCACCGCGCTCGTCGACCACCAGCAGCTTCTCGATGCGATGCTCGTGCAGCAGCTCCTTGGCCCGCTCCAGGGTCGTACCGGGCGGCACGCTGACCAGGCCGTCGCGCGTCATCACGGCCGAGATCGCCTGGTCCACGTCCTTCACGAAGCGCAGGTCGCGGTTCGTGAGGATGCCGACGGCCTTGCCGTCACGGGTGATCGGCACGCCCGAGATCCGGTAGCGGGCCATCACCTCGAGCGCCTCGGAGATGCGCTGCTCGGGCGCCATGGTGATCGGGTCGACGATCATGCCCGATTCGGACCGCTTGACCTTGTCCACCTCCGCGGCCTGCTGCTTGGGTGTGAGGTTGCGATGGACGAAGCCGAGCCCGCCGTTCTGGGCCATGGCGATCGCGGTCTCGTGCTCGGTCACCGTGTCCATGGCCGCCGAGACCAGCGGCATGTTGAGCGAGATCTCCCGCGTGAGCCGCGTGCGGAGATCGACGTCCTTCGGCAGCACTTCGGACGCCGCCGGCACGAGCAGGACGTCGTCGAAGGTGAGGCCTTCGCGAATGCGGTGGTCGTTCATGGGCTGGGCTCCAACTCGCGTGTGACCGCTTTGGGGATCGGCGCGGGTGCCGGCGGGCTGCGGATACAGCTCCGCCAAGGAGCACCCCGAGTTGGCGCCTGAGTGTAGCGCGACGATGCGGCCTGCGGCGACCCCGGCAGGGTCCCCGGGCTGAGGGCCGCTCCCCCAAGCGCGCTAGCGGAGCTTGCCCTCTCCGAGTCCTTCGCGCAGGGCGCTCGCCGTGTCCCGGAGCACGCCCTCCAGGATGCGGCAGGCGGCCCGCGGCGCATCCTCGATCAGACGGTGAAACGCCGTTCGGGAGAGCTTGCGCACCTCGGCTTCCTCTTCGGCCACGGCAGTGACCTCGCGGCTGCCCACGGTGACCAGGGACATCGCCCCGAGCGCCGAGCCGGCCGCGGCACACCCGAGGTCGTCCACGCGCTTGCTCTCGAATCGCACGCGGCCACGATCGAGCAGCCAAAGGCCATCCGCCTCCTGGCCCTCGCGGAACAGCTGGCGGCCCGCCCGGAACGTCTCGTGTTCCAGGTGCGGCTCGAGTGCCTCGAGGTCCTCGGGCGACAGCTCCGAGAGCAGCGAGAAGCGGCTCAGCCCTTCCTCGCTCATGACATCTCCATCCTACAGCGATGGCTCACGGCATCACCCGAGCCAGCATCGTTCGCAGTCGATCGAGCGGCGATCGCTCGCTCTCGACCTTGAGCAGGAAGAGCGAGCCCTCATCGAGCAGCGAAAGGCGCTCGTGAAGCTCGCGCACGTCTACCCGCTGGCCCTTGGCCAGCAGCATGACGTGGAAGGTGCGGGCCCGCGGCCTCTTCCGGATGGCCAGCGCCACCGGAGCCAGCTGGGCTTCGGCCTCGGCCGGGTCGCCCCCGAGAAGCAGCAGGGTGCCGAGCGCCCCTTGGGCGGCCGCGGCCCAGAGGGGTGCGAAGGCCTCGTCCCCCGGCACGTGGATCAGATCGAGCGCCAGGCCATCGCCCACGGCGAGCCGCCCCAGCGGGGTCACGTCGTCCGCGCGGAAGCCCCCGGTCTGGAACGGCGGCTCGAGGTCCATGCCCGGCAGGCCTCCCAGCAGCCGCGCAAAGTCGCGGGTGGTGGCCGTGTCCGCCGAAACCACCAGAAGCTTGGCTTCGGTGGGTCGGCTGCCGCGGGGGCGCCCGGCTTGTAGCCAGTCGCGAAGCCGCCTCACCTGCGAGTTGGTGAACAGGCTCGCCACGGCCAGCCCACCGGTGTCCTCGCGGCGCTGGACCGCGATGATCTTGCGCTCGGCCAGGGCCTGGAGCGTTCGCAACACCTGGTAGTCGGGCCAGGGGCAGGCATCCACCAGGTCACGCACGCGTTCGTGGCTCGCGAGCAGCCCCAGCACCTCTTCGGTGAGCGGATGGACGCCCTTGGGCAGCGCCTCGGCGTCCACCTGGAGGCGGATCTGGCCCTCCATGGCCGGCAACCTCTCGCGCAGCCGGTTCCACTCGTCGATCTGGCGGACCCCCTCGAGCAACAGGGCCCGGGTGGGGGTCAGGATCTTGGCAGGGGCGCTGACGGGGCGCGGTGTGAACGCGAAGCTCCCGTCCCGCCAGGCCAGGAGGCGGAACAGGGCCTTCTCGCCCTGCACCCGCCCGGCGTTGGCACCGAGCACATTGCCGTCGCGCAGCGAGATCGCGCCCCGCTCCTCGCCTCCACCCGGCTCCCGGCCCTGAAGCTCGAGCGTGCCGGTGCGGCGATTCATGTGGAAGAGCTGCAGCAGGTCGGTCAGCGGGATCTGCCCGAGCGAGCCCTGCACTTCGTGGTCGGCCGCGGCCTCCCGCTCGACGGCATCCACCCGCGCGCGCTGGTCGAGCACCGACTCCACGCGCGCCGCCACGTCTTCGGCAGCGGCCGAGGGCGGAAGCGATGCGTCGAAGCCCCCGCCGCGCAGGCCCGCCTCGCGCCCGAGGAACACGAACCGTGCCTCCCGGGTACGGGGGTTCGCGCGCAGGATCTCGGCGAGCTTCACGCCGTCGATCAGGGCCAGGTCCACTGCTGCGACCACCACGTCGGGCACGTCGGCGAGCGCGGTCTCCAGGGCCTCGGCGCCGTTGCGCGCGAACCAGGTCGAGTGGCCACGAGCCGCACAGGCGGCCGCGACCCGGCGCGCCCGGGCGCCGTTGGCGTCGGCGATCAGGATTGCGCTGGTCATGACGACCACCCGTGGCTCGACGAGGTCCGGTTCGCCGCGGACACCGGTCGGGAATCGCGGTTCGCGTCAATCACCGATCGGGATCCCCAGGTCGCGCCCCAACTGGAAGGCGAGTTGCTCGACCAGCACCGGGTCGTCGGTGTGGAAGAAGGCCGTCTCGCCCCCATCGGCCGCGGCATCGCGCACCAGTGCGTACGGAGGTCCCTCGCCGTAGTAGACCACGAAGGGCGCCTCGGTCCCCGAGCGCAGCGGCGACACCCAGGTGACGGGCAATCCAGGCGCCGTGTCGTCGATGCCGTTGGCGAGCATCACCACGTCGGTCCGGGTGTCGGCACCCCGAAGACGCTCCAAGGCCTCGCGGAGCCCGGGCTCTGCCTCGGGCCCGGGCGCGACGAACAACATGCCTCGCTCGTGCGGGCGCCGCGCCACCTCGGCCACCAGCAGCTTGCCGACCTGCTCGGTGGTCTCGACGCGACCCGGCTTGGCCTCGGCCAGCAGGGCATCCACCAGCCCTCGGAACGGCGACGCCTCGAGATCGAGACCGCGAACGAGACTCTGGCGGTCCTCTTCGATGCGCTGAGTGAGCGCCTCGTCGAGCGCGGCGACCTCGACGCCGTCGCCGGGGAAGCTGGCCGTGGCCAGGAACGGCGTCGGCCGGTCCTCGGCCGCCAACTCGCGAAGCTCGGCGCAACGCTCGAGGGCGCTGCGAATCCGGCGCTTCAGCACCGTCGCGCCCAGCGGCTCGGTCTCGGGCAGCAGCAGGCAGAACTGCCCGTCGCCCTCGAAGGCCACCAGGTCCGTGCCCCGAGCCGCGCGGCTCACGTGCTCGGCCACGCGCTTCTGCCAGATCGCATACTCCCCCGCTGCCAGCCTTGCGCGAAGCGTGGGCGCCTGGTCGAGCACGACCCGCAGCAACGAGAACGGGCGGCCAAAGCGGCTGGCCTTGCGGATCTCGTTGCGTGTGACGTCTTCGAAGTAGGCCTGGTTGTAGGCCCCGGTCGTGGGCTCGCGAAACGAGCGGCGCTCGAGAGCGCGCACACGCATGGCGTTGGCGACGGCCTGGCCGCCATACGGCAAGAAGCGGTCGGCCAGGTCGCGGTCGGCCGCACTGAACTCCCGGCCATCCAGCCGGTCGGTGAGGCGTACCACGCCGAGTACGCGCCCGGCGTGGCGCAGCGGCACGTAGAGCGCGGCACGGGCATCGTCGCCGGCCTCGGGCGGGGTCTGCAAGAAGCTGCGAGCGCCCTCGTCTCCCAGGCGCAGCAGATGCTCCGGAAGGGCCTGCAGGTCGATCTCCTCGGCCTCGTTCTCGACCCGGACCAGCCCGCGAACGCCCGCCAGGCGCAGTCGGCCGGGCTGCTCGACCGAGTCCAGCCACAGCACGCCGCCGTGGGCGTTGGCCTCGAGACAGAGCACCTCGACGATTCGATCGGCCAGCGACTCCGGCGAGAGATTGGCGAAGAGCCCCAGGGCTCGTTCGTACAGCGTGAAAGCGCCCATGAACTCGAGGTTCTCGGCCATCAGCCGCTCATGCTCGTCGCGCATCATGCGGCGCTCGACGATGGCGTCCATGGCGCGGATCAGCGCGGCCCGGTCGACCGGCTTGACCAGGTAGTCGGTCGCCCCGCCGCGCATCGCCTCGACCGCGGAGTCGACCGAGCCCACCGACGTCACCACGACGACGTCGGTGCCCGGGCACTGCTCGCGCACGCGCTGGACCAGTTCGTGGCCGTCCATGCCGGGCATCACGAGGTCGGTCAGCACCAGGTCGAAGTCACGTTCGCCCAGGCGGGCCAGCGCTTCTTCGCCGCTGCCGACGGTCTCGACCTCGTAGTCCTCCGCCCCGAGAGCCTCCTCGAGGAACACCCGGAAATAGACCTGGTCGTCGACGACGAGGACGCGGGTGCCGTGCAAGGGACCTCCGAACGCCACGGCGCCGCTCGGGGTCCGGCCGGGGCGGAGGCCACGCCTGCAGGCGTGCCGGTCCCGGCCCTTCCGCGATCAGGCCACGGCGGGCATTCGCCTGGGCTCATCGGCGAGCCGCAGCCCGTCCCTGAGGGAATCCTCAGGACCGGCGGACGGCCGGGCGAGCCCGATCAGCGAGTGGGGCGTGGCGTCCACGATCTCGACGGGCAGGAGCGTCCCCGGGGCGGCATCGCCCGAAGGGGGCGCTGCGAGGTTCACGACCCGGTGCTGGGGGTCTCGGCCCGAGAGCGCCCCGGTGTCGCGGCGGCTCGCGCCCAGCAGCAGCACTTCGGTCGTCCCCCCGACTCGGCCGCGGTGGTAGGCCAGGGTCTGGTCCCGAACCTGGGACTGGAGCCGCTCGAGCCTCTCCTGCGCCACTTCCGGCGCCACCGAATCGGGCAGGTCCTCGGCTGCGGTGCCCGGCCGCGGCGAGTACTTGAACGTGTAGGCATCGACCAGATCGACGTCGCGGACCACGGCGAGCGTGTGCTCGAAATCGGCCTCCGTCTCGCCCGGGAACCCCACGATCAGGTCACTCGTGAGCACCAGGTCGGGCCGCGCCGCGTGCAGGCGATCCGCCAGGCGACGGAAGTCGTCCGCGGTGTAGCGGCGCCGCATCCGTTCCAGCACCCGGTCCGAACCGCTTTGGAGAGGCAGGTGGACGTGCGGACAGAGACGCTCGAGTTCGGCGTGGGCGCGGATCAGCGCTTCGTCGAAGAAGATCGGGTGGGGGCTCGTGTACCGCAGCCGCGAGACCCCGGGGATCGCGTCGAGCGCGGTCAGCAGCTCGGCGAAGGCCAGCGTCCCGACCGTTTCGGTGCGCCCTCGGCGCACGTCGTGCCGCCCGTAGGCGTTCACCGTCTGGCCGAGCAGCGTGAGCTCGACGACCCCCGCGTCGGCCAGCGCGCGCGCCTCGTCGAGGATCCCGTTTGCCGGCCGGCTGATCTCACGGCCACGGGTGCGGGGCACGATGCAGAAGCTGCAGAACATGTCGCAGCCCTCCATCACCGTGACGAAGGCGCGACCGGGCGAGCCGCTCTCGAAGCCCGGGTGGCGCTCGGGCAGGTCGAACCGGTCCAAGGAGCGGGTCTCGTCCACCCGGGTGGCGCGCGTTCCGTCGCGAGCCGCCGCCACCAGGGCCGGCACCAGGCGCAGGTTGTGCGTGCCGAATACGAAGTCGAGGTGGGGGAAGCGGCGCAGCACCGCATCGCCCTCCTGCTGGGCCACACAGCCGCCCACCCCCAGTACCCGCCCGGGGCGCTCGCGTTTCCACTCCCGGAGCCTTCCGAGATCGCTGTAGAGGCGGTGCTCGGCCTTCTCGCGGATCGAGCAGGTGTTGATGACCAGCAGGTCGGCATCGCCCGCGTCGTCGGCCTGCTCCATCCCCTCGTGATGGAGCAGGTTCGCCACCTTCTGGCTGTCGTGGACGTTCATCTGACAGCCGTAGGTGTGGACGTGGAAGCGCAGGGCCATGGGGCGCAGGCTACCCGACCCCGCCCCCTCGTCCAGAAGCCCCCGGAACTGGGACTTTTTTCGGGCGCGATCGGCACCCGACGGGGCAACCCCTGGTTTCCTGTGGGGTTTTCGACGGGGGTGGGTTCCGCCCCAACATGCAAATCGTGTTTGACATCGGGCACCCGATCGCCGCATACTGCGGTTCGCCGTTCGAATCACCCAGGTTATGGAGCGGCGGTGGATAAGACATTTTCTTCACCGGAAATGTCCAACCTCTCACCCCCCATCATCTATCCACCGCCCTCCGCCCTGTAGAACGCCCCGCCAGACGCAAGTCTGGCGGGGCGTTTGCTTTGGTACCGGCCCGAAGGGCCGGGAGCCACGATGCGGGCCTTCGGTGGAAACGGGGCGTCGCTACCTGGGAGGTCGCGCGTGAGACCCGCACCCACCCCGGCCGAAGAGCATTGGACCGCGCCCTACCGGGTGCGGCCGGCTCCAGGAGCCGGCCGGACTACAGAATCAGGCGGTCCACGACCTTGTTCAGCTGGCGGAGGTTCCGGCACTCCTCCGCGACGTCGACGTGGCTCAGATACTTGTCCATCACGCTGTCGCCGAAGCCCCAGGCCGAAGGCGACTCGGGATTCAGCCAGACCACGTTCTTGGCCTTGTTGTGGATGTCTCGCAGGCACCAGGCGCGCGCGTCGTTGTAGTTGTTCCGGGCGTCGCCGAGGATCAGCACCGTCGTCTTGTTGTCGATCGCCGACAGGTAGTTCTTCCAGAAGTGGTGGAAGGCGTACCCGAAGTTCGATCGCGTGTAGACGTTGATCACGTCACCGCCGTCGAGCGCCTTCTCGATGCCCTGGTTGATGTCCTCGTCGCGGAACACCTGGGTCACCTCGCCGAGCTCCGAGACGAACACGAACGTCCGGATCTTGGTGAAGCACTCCTGCAGGCTGTAGACGAACTGCAGCATGAACCGGGAGACGTTCGCCACCGAGGAGGAGACGTCGCACAGGATCACCAGCTTCGGGCGGTCCTTGCGGCGCTCCTTGAAGACGCGCTCGAAGGGCACGCCGCCATGGGCCATGTTGCGCCGCAGCATCGTGTGCAGGTCGAGCTTTCCGCGCTTGAGCCTCCGCCGGCGGATCGAGAGCACGTTCTTGATGCGCTGGGCCAGCCGCGCCACGACCTCGCGCATGCGCGCGATCTCGTCCTCGGTGAGGTTGTAGAAGCTCTTCTCGAGCAGGCTCTCGCGGCGGAACTTCTCCATGTAGTCGAAGTTCTGCTGCTGCAGCTCGCGCTCGGTGTAGTTCCGAACGCTCTTGCGCAGCGCCTCGAGGAACTTGTCGATCATGTCGAGCAGCGCATCGACCTGCGCGTCGTCCATGCCCGACTCGCGCAGCTGCTGCGCGAGGTCCCGAAGCTCCTGTCCCGCGCCCTCGGCGTCCAGCTGCTCCATGGTGCGGCGGGTGAAGAACCCGAGCTGGAGCATGTTCTCGATGCGCTCGGTTCCCGCACCCTCTGCGGCCTGCCGGATCATCTGCTCCAGCTGATCGAGGTCCTGGGTGAGCAGCGCCTTCGCGAGCTCGGAGAGATCGAGGTTGCCCTCCATGCCCTCGAGCCCCTGCTGGATGGCCTGCATCAGCTGGTCGAGGTCGATCTCGCCTTCGCCGTCGCCCTGCCCCGCCTCTGCTGCGGCCTGCTCGAACGACTCGCGCAGGCTGTCGTAGAAGGCGGACCAGTAGAGGTCGAAGAGCTGGTCGAAGGTCGGGATGTCCTCGGCGCGCTTGATCATCGTGGCGCGCAGGGCGTCCTGGAAGACCTCTTTGTCGCCGATGGACAGCTCGTCGAGTGCCTGGAATGCATCGATGGCCTCGGCCACCGACACCCGCAGCCCGCTCTTCCGGAGCAGGTTCGTGAAGTCGATGATCTTCTTCTGCACGGGCTAGTGCAGCACGCCCTTCTTGGGGGCGTCACCGGCCGGCTTGTCACCCGCGGGCTTGGCCTCGCCGCCCGCCTCCTTTTCCTCGGTCTTGCGCGTGATCAGGCGGCCGAGTTCGCTCTGGGCCTTCTTGATGTCGCCTTCGTACTTGAGGATCACGTTGAGCGTCTCGCCCACCATGCCCTCGTCGAGTTCGTTGGCGTTGAGCGCGAGCAGCGCGCGCGCCCAGTCGAGGGTCTCGCTGATCGACGGCGTCTTCTTGAGGTCGAGCTTCCGCAGGCGCTGCATCACGCCCACCAGCTCTTCGGCGAGGCGCTGCTCGATGCCGGGCACCTTCGAGTCGAGGATGCGCACCTCGAGCTCCTCGTTGGGGAAGTCGATGAACAGGTGCAGGCAGCGGCGCTTCAGCGCGTCGCTCATCTCGCGCGCGTCGTTCGAGGTGAGGAACACGATCGGCTTCTGCTTGGCCTCGAGCGTTCCGACCTCGGGCACGGTCACCTGGAAGTCGGACAGCACCTCCAGCAGGAAGGCCTCGAACTCCGGATCACTCTTGTCGACCTCGTCGATCAGCAGCAGCGTGGGCTGCTCGGCGCTGATCGCGCGCAGCAGCGGCCGCGGGACGATGAAGCGGTCGGAGAAGAAGACGCTGTCCTCGCGGCCCACGCGTTCGGCGGCCTCGGCCAGCGTGGTCGCCCCCGCCATGGCCTCCGAGAACTTCTCCTTCAGGATCTGCGTGTAGAGCAGCTGCTTCGAGTACTCCCACTCGTAGAGCGCCTTCGCCTCGTCCAGGCCCTCGTAGCACTGCAGCCGAATCAGGTCGCGGCCCGTGGCCAGGGCGACCACCTTGGCCAGCTCGGTCTTGCCGACGCCGGCGGGCCCCTCCACGAGGACGGGCTTCTCGAGCTGTGCGGCCAGGAACACCACCGTCGCGATGTTCTTGTCGCAGATGTAGCCCTGCGCCTGAAGCTGGCTGATGACGTCGTCGACGGACTCGAACATTCGGACTCCTGGTAGGGGCCTTGGCCCTAGCTCATCAGATGGAGGACATGACCGAGCTTCTCCTTCTTCGTACGGAGATACTCGAAGTTCTTCTCGTTCGGCTGGATCTCGAGGGGTACGCGCTCGTGGATCTTCAGGCCGTAGCCCTCGATCGCGACGCGCTTGGCGGGGTTGTTCGTGATGATGCGCAGCTTGCGCACGCCGAGGTCGTAGAGGATCTGGCAGCCCACGCCGTAGTCGCGAAGGTCGGCGGCGAATCCCAGCTTCTCGTTGGCCTGCACCGTGTCCAGGCCCTCGCTGTCCTGCAGCCCGTACGCGCGGATCTTGTTGGCCAGGCCGATGCCTCGGCCCTCCTGGCGCATGTAGAGGATGATCCCGCGGCCCTCGTCCTCGATCATCTTCATGGCCGTGGCCAGCTGCTCGCCGCAGTCGCAGCGCAACGAGCCGAAGGCATCGCCGGTCAGGCACTCGCTGTGCACACGCACGAGCATGGGCTCGTCGGCGTCGATCTCGCCCTTGACCAGGGCCACGTGGTCCACGTGGTCGATGTCGTTCTCGTACACGATGGCCCGGAACTCACCGCCATGGACGGTCGGGACCACGGCTTCCCCGGCCGGACGCACCAGCCGCTCGTGCCGAAGCCGATGCTCGATCAGATCGGCCACGGTCACGATCTTCACGTCGTGTTCCCGGGCGAACTTCACGAGATCGGGCATGCGGGCCATGGTGCCGTCGTCGTTCATGATCTCGCAGATCACGCCGGCGGGCTTCAGGCCCGCGAGCCTCGCGAGATCGACGGACCCCTCGGTCTGACCGGCGCGCCGCAGCACTCCGCCCTCACGGGCGCGCAGCGGAAACACATGGCCCGGCCGCACGATGTCGCGGGGACGCGCATCGTCGGCAATCGCCGCCTGGATCGTGTGGCTTCGATCGAACGCCGAGATGCCGGTACTCACGCCCTCGCGCGCTTCGATCGAAACGGTGAACGCCGTGCCGAAGCCCGACGAGTTCTCGGCATCCGGGACCATCATGCCGAGATTCAGCTTCTCGAGCTGCTCCTCGACCATGGGCAGGCAGATCAGGCCGCGCCCGAAGCGGGCCATGAAGTTGATGGCCTCGGGTGTGGCGTGCTCGGCCGCCATGCACAGATCGCCCTCGTTCTCGCGGTCTTCGTCGTCGACGAGGATGACCATGCGCCCGGCGCGGATCTCCTCGAGGGCGACGTCGATCGAGACGACGACATCGCTGGTATCGACCGGCAGCGGCGTGGGCTCGGAGGCCCGCTCGCGCTTCGAAAGGGGGTCGCTCATGAGGGTGCCGTCTCCTGCCTGGTGTGCAGACCGCAGGCTTCGAAAGCGTCGCGGTTCCGCCTGGGCGCGGCGAGGCCTGGGGGTTCGTCCGGGAGCTAAGGCAGGCTATCGGCGGTTGACTCGGGTGTCAAACGCGTAACCTGCCACGACGCCACGAGAAAGTGACGTTGGGTCATGCCCGGCGCGGTGCTCGGACCGCGCCGCCAAGCACGCCTGGAAGGCGGGACTCACCGCGGGGCGGCGAGCGCAAGGTGCCCCCGGCTGGAGCCAGTCGCCATGGGGCAGCGAGCGCGAGGCGCTTCCGGGTAGGAGCAGCCACCGTTGCGCGGCACGCGCGAGGCGCCTCCGCCGTGGACCGGCCGCCGTCGGGTGGGTGCCGGCTACGCCGGCACCGACTTCAGCACGCCCTTCAGGAAGTCGTCCTCGGTCACGCCGAACTTCTCGCCGAAGCGGTGCTTCTCGTCGAGCTGGCGGTAGGTCTGCCGGACCAGCTCGCGAAAGGTCTCGATCACGCCCTCGCCCTTCACCGCCACGGCGGGGAAGGTCGGGATGTCGCCCCACGCCTTGCGGATGTCCTCGAGCGGCTTGATGTCGGGCAGGTCGCGCTTGTTGAACTGCACGACCTTGGGAATCGTCGCGAAGTCGACCCCGTTGGCCTTGAGGTTCGCCTCCATGTCGCGCCAGGAATAGGCGTTGGCACTGGAGGACGAGCCCTGGCTATCGGCGACGAAGGCCACCGCGTCGGCCCCGGCCAGCACGACCTTGCGGGTGTTCTTGTGCATGACCTGCCCGGGCACCGTGAACAGCTTGAGCTTCACGGTGAAGCCGCCCTGGGTGCCGAACGTGACCGGCAGGAAGTCGAAGTAGAGAGTGCGGTCGTCGGTGGTGTCGAGGGTGACCATCTTGCCCCGAGCGCTCGGGTCGAGCAGTTCGTGCAGCTTCTGCAGGTTCGTGGTCTTCCCGGAGAGCGCCGGCCCGTAGTAGACGAGCTTCAGCACGATCTCGCGTTCGGCCATGTTGATCTGCATGCGTGGACCCTCGGCGCCACGATGCACGAGGCGCCGCACCTTCCATCGGCCAGAAGCGCCGCGAGATGAAGGCCCGCCGTCACACTGGGGTGATTTCGCGCCGAGGCGCGAGAAGCGGCTCCCCGCGGGGCGCGATCGCCCGGTGGCAGTTCCTGGGTGGCGACCTGCCGGGCCATCGCAGAGCTGCTCGAACGCCTGCGCAAACACAAGCCCGGGCGTACCGCGCCGATCGACGCCGCGCGGCGGAGAACCAACTGGTTTCAAAACCAGTTGGCGAGACCTGGTACGATGCCGCCACGACCGAGCGGCGGAGGGCGCCATGGACCGCACCACCATCGGGTACGTCGGGGCCATCATCCTCGTCTCGAAGGAAGCGGAGAAGCTGGCCGACTGGTATCGGGACGTGTTGGGGCTGCCGCTCACGGACGAGCAGCACGACGACACCGAGCCCCACTGGGGCTGCACCCTCGGCGCCCAGCACTTCGCGATCCATCCACCGGAGGACTTTCCGGACGAGCGGTGCGGGGTGGGCGCGGTGAAGCTGGCGCTCAACACCTTCGACGTGCGGGGGCTCGCGAAGCGGCTGCAGGATGCCGGCGTCGAGCTGCTCTACGAGCCCAAGGACAACGGGTTCATGTGGACCACGGCCCTGCTGGACCCGGACGGGAACTTCCTCGAGCTCGTGCAGCTCTCGGACGCCTGGTACCAGTACCTGGAGACGCTTCCGATCGAAGAGCGCGACCCGGTGGCACGCTGGCGCGCCGCGACGAGCGCGGATCGCGCTCTCTAGCGCGAGCGACTGCTCAGGTAGGCGTCGAGAAGCCGGCGTGCGGCGGCGGCGGGTGTGGTCTTCGAGGTCTCCACTTCGTCCTCCAAGGTGGCCAGGCGCGCCGCCACGTTCTCGTCTTCGCGAAACGCCCGCTGCACGCCCTCGTCCACCAGCGACCACATCCACTCGCGGGCCTGCTTGCGGCGGCGGGCATCGCGCTCGCCGGTCTCGGTGAGCGCTTCGCGGTGCGCGAGGATCGCCTCCCAGACCTCCGCGATGCCGGTGCCCTGGACGGCGCTAGTGGTGAGGACCGGCGTGGTCCACGCCGTCGAGGCCGGCCGCAGCAGGCCGAGCGCGCCCTCGTGCTCGACGCGGGTTCGCTCGGCGATGGCGGCCTGGTCGCCATCGGCCTTGGTCACCACCAGGGCGTCGGCGAGTTCGAGCACGCCCTTCTTGATGCCCTGAAGCGCGTCGCCGGCACCGGGCTGAAGCAACACGGCGAAGAAGTCGACCATCGCACGGACGGAAATCTCGGACTGTCCGATACCGACCGTCTCGACGAGTACGACGTCGAATCCGGCCGCCTCGCACAGCAGCATGGCCTCGCGCGTGCGATGCGCGACGCCCCCGAGCGAGCCGCTGGAGGGCGACGGGCGGATGAAGGCACGGGCGTCGGCGGCGAGGCGCTCCATGCGGGTCTTGTCCCCGAGGATGCTGCCTCCCGAGACGGGGCTGGAGGGGTCCACCGCCAAGACGGCCAGCTTGTGGCCGCGTTCGAGCAGCGCCAGGCCGAAGGCCTCGATGAAGGTGCTCTTGCCGACACCGGGCGGGCCGGTGATCCCCACCCGAACGGCGTCGCCGCTGTGCGGGACGATGGCTTCGAGCACCTCACGGGCCTGGGTCTGGTGGTCGGCTCGTGTGCTTTCGACGAGGGTGATGGCTCGGGCGAGGGAGCGGCGATCGCCGGCGCGCAGCGCTTCGGCAAGCGCGGACGCGTCGCTACCCGACCGCGCGTCGGGGGCGGCCGCCTTGCGGCCGGACGGGCGGCCGGACTTGGCGGTCATCGACCGCGGATCACCTCGAGCACCTCGCGCACGGCCTTCGGCACAGCGGTCCCGGGGCCGAAGATGCCCGCCGCGCCGTGCTCGCGCAGGTAGTCGTAGTCCTGGGGCGGGATGATGCCACCCACGACCACGGCGATGTCGCCGGCGTCCTTGGCCCGAAGCGCCTCGACCAGTGCGGGCACCAGGGTCTTGTGACCCGCCGCCTGGGACGAGACGCCGATCACGTGGACGTCGGCGTCGATCGCCTGCTGCGCCGCTTCGTCCGGGGTCTGGAAGAGCGGGCCCACGTCGACATCGAAGCCCGTGTCGGCGAAGGCCGTGGCGATCACCTTCATGCCGCGGTCGTGGCCGTCCTGGCCGAGCTTCACCACCAGCATGCGGGGCCGGCGACCTTCCTGCTCCGCAAAGCGGGTGACTTCGGCACAAGCGTCTTCGAAGTCCTCGTCACCGTGGTAGCTGCCCGCGTAGACGCCCGACACCGACTGCACCTCCGCGCGGTGGCGCGTATAGACCCGCTCCATCGCGTCCGAAATCTCGCCCACGGTCGCGCGCACCCGCGCCGCAGCCACGGCCCCTTCGAGCAGGTTGCCCTCGCCGCTCTCGGCCAGACGCGTGAGTTCGGCGAGCGCCGCCTGGACGGCCGGCTCGTCCCGGGCGGCGCGGATCTGCTCGAGCCGACGCACCTGGGAGTCACGCACGGCGGAGTTGTCGATGTCGCGAACCTCGAGCTGCTCTTCTTCCGAGAGCCGGTACTTGTTCACGCCGACGATCACGTCCTCGCCCGAGTCGATGCGCGCCTGTCGGCGGGTCGCCGCCTCCTCGATGCGCAGCTTGGGCATGCCGGCGACGATGGCCTTGGTCATGCCGCCGAGCTCTTCCACCTCGTCGATCAGCTCGTTCGCCGCGCGGTAGACGCTCTCGGTCAGCGACTCCATGAAGTACGAACCGGCCCACGGATCCACCACCGCGGGGATGCCCGATTCCTCCTGGAGGATCAGCTGGGTGTTCCGCGCCACGCGGGCCGCCGTATCGGTGGGTAGGCTCACGGCCTCGTCGTAGCCGTTCGTGTGCAGCGACTGGGTGCCACCGAAGACCGCAGCCATGGCCTCGACCGTCGTGCGGATCACGTTGTTCATCGGATCCTGCTCGGTCAGGCTCGCGCCCGAGGTCTGGCAGTGGGTGCGCAGCATCATCGAGCGCGCCTGCTTCGGCGCGAACTCCGCCTGCATGCGCTCGGACCAGATGCGCCGCGCCGCGCGCATCTTGGCCACTTCGAGGTAGAAGTTCATCCCGATGCACCAGAAGAACGAGAGCCGGCCCGCGAAAGCATCGACGTCCAGGCCCTTCGACATCGCCGCGCGCACGTAGTCGAGCCCGTCGGCGATGGTGAAGGCGAGCTCCTGCACGGTCGTCGCCCCGGCCTCCTGCATGTGGTAGCCGCTGATCGAGATCGAGTTGAACTTCGGCATCTCTGCCGCGGTGTAGGCGATGATGTCGGCCACGATCCGCATGCTGGGCTCGGGCGGATAGATGTACGTATTGCGGACCATGAACTCCTTGAGGATGTCGTTCTGGATGGTCCCCGCGAGCTTCTCGCGCGGCACGCCCTGCTCCTCGCCGGCCACGATGAAGCTCGCGAGCACGGGGATCACGGCGCCGTTCATGGTCATCGAGACCGTGACCTGATCGAGCGGAATGTCGGCGAAGAGGACCTTCATGTCCTCCACCGAGTCGATGGCCACGCCGGCCTTGCCCACGTCCCCCGAGACGCGCGGATGGTCCGAGTCGTAGCCGCGGTGCGTGGCCAGATCGAAGGCCACCGACAGGCCCTGCTGGCCCGCAGCGAGATTGGCCTTGTAGAAGGCGTTGGACTCTTCGGCGGTGGAGAACCCGGCGTACTGCCGCAGCGTCCAGGGCCGGTTGGCGTACATGGTGGCGCGGGGCCCGCGCAGAAACGGAAAGAGCCCCGGCAGCGTGTCGGTCTGCTCGAGGCCTTCGAGGTCGGCCGCGGTGTACAGCGGCTTGATCTCGAGACCGTCGGGCGTCCGCACGACCAGTTCGTCCACGTTCTTGCCGCGCAGCTCCTTGCCTGCGAGTTCGCGCCAGCGCTCGACGTCGTCGGCCATCTCGGTCTCCTTCTCTTGCGGTCTCTCGCGGTCCCGGAGCGTTGCGCGCCGGAATCTAGCCACTCCCTGGGGCGGCGGGAATCGCCTCCCAAGGGGCGGCAGACCCGCCTCACATGGACCGGCGGTACTTGCCTCCGACGGCGAACAGCGCCTCGCTGATCTGGCCGAGGCTCGCGACCTTCACCGTCTCCATCAGCTCCGCGAACACCGACCCGCCGCTGCGCGCCGTGTCCTGCAGCCGGCGCAGGGCCTCGGGGGCCTGGTCCGCGTGCCTCGCCTGGAAGGCGTGCAGTGCGGCCATCTGCTCCGCTTTCTCGTCCTCGCTGGCGCGCATCAGCGCGACGGGCTGCTGTGCCGGCGCATGGTCGGCGCCCAGGAACGTGTTCACGCCCACGACCGGAAGCTCGCCCGAGTGCTTCTTGGACTCGTAGTGCAGACTCTCGTCCTGGATCTTGCCCCGCTGGTAGTGCGTCTCCATGGCGCCGAGCACGCCACCGCGCTGGGACAGCCGCTCGAACTCGGTGAGTACGGCCTCCTCCACCAGGTCGGTCAGCTCGCGCGCGACGTAGCTGCCCTGGAGCGGGTTCTCGTTGGCCGCCATGCCAAGCTCCCGCGCGATGATCAGCTGGATCGCCAACGCCCGGCGCACCGACTCTTCGGTAGGGGTGGTGACGGCTTCGTCGTAGGCGTTCGTGTGCAGGCTGTTGCAGTGATCGCGCACGGCGGTCAGCGCCTGCAGCGTGGTGCGGATGTCGTTGAAGCTCATCTCCTGGGCGTGGAGCGATCGGCCCGAGGTCTGGATGTGATACTTGAGCTTCTGGCTGCGCTCCCCGGCGCCGTAGCGTTCGCGCAGCGCCACGGCCCAGATGCGGCGCGCCACGCGGCCGATCACGTCGTACTCGGCGTCGAGCCCGTTGCTGAAGAAGAACGAGAAGCTCGGCGCGAAATCGTCCACCGTCATGCCCCGAGCGCGGTAGTACTCGAGGTAGGTGAACGCGTTGGCCAGCGTGAACGCCAGCTGGGTGATCGGGTTCGCCCCTGCCTCGGCCATGTGGTAGCCGGAGATCGAGACCGAGTAGAAGTTGCGCGCGCCCTGTTCAATCAGCCAGGCCTGCACGTCGCCCATCACCTTGAGCGAGAACTCGGTGGAGAAGATGCAGGTGTTCTGCGCCTGGTCCTCTTTCAGGATGTCCGCCTGCACCGTGCCCCGCACGCGCGAGAGCACATCCGCGCGAATGCGCGCGTAGGTCTCGGCGTCGACCGCCTCGTCGCCGCGGATGCCGAGCAGCCCCAGCCCGAGGCCATCGTGGCCCGGCGGCGGCTCGCCCGCGTACGAGGGCAGCTCGGCGAATCGAGCACGGACGGCATCGAGCCCTCCGGTCTCGCGAAGATGCCGCTCCACGCCCTGGTCGATGGCGGCGTTCAGGAAGAACGCCAGCACCGTCGGCGCAGGCCCGTTGATGGTCATCGAGACCGACGTGCTCGGGTTGACGAGGTCGAAGCCGGAGTAGAGCTTCTTGGCATCGTCGAGCGTGCAGACCGAGACACCCGACGTGCCGACCTTGCCCCACACGTCGAGTTCGGGCGCCGGGTCGCGCCCGTAGAGCGTGACGCTGTCGAAAGCCGTCGACAGGCGCGTGGCCTTCTGGTCGGCCGAGAGCAGGTGGAAGCGCCGATTGGTGCGCTCGGGGCCCCCCTCCCCCGCGAACATGCGCGCCGGGTCTTCCTCCGCGCGCTTGAACGGGAACACGCCCGAGGTGAACGGAAAGTGCCCTGGCAGGTTCTCGAGGCGCAGGTAGCGCGTGAGCGCGCCCCAGTCGTCCTCGGCGGGTAGTGCCACCTTCGGAAGCGCGGTGCCCGAGAGGGTCTCGGCGTGATTGATGACCTCGATGTCGCGACCGCGAACCGCGTAGGTCTGGGTCTGCGCCTGATAGCGCGCACGGGTCTCGGGCCAGGCCTCCAGGGTGCGCCGCAGCTCTGCGTCGAGCGCCTCTCGCGCATCGCTCGCGAGCGCGGCGACCCGCGCACCGTCCTCGCCCAGCTCGCTCGCGGCCAGGCTGAGGCGCTGCGCGCGTGCGGCCGTCTCGGCCTGGGTCTGCGTCTCGGCGCGGTACCGGCGCACCGTCTCGGCGATCTCCGCCAGGTAGCGCTCGCGGTTCGGCGGCACGAGCGCATCGGCCTGCGGTGCAGCCTCGGCGCGCTCTCCCCGCGGCTGCGCGAAGGCAGGTGCGGTCGCGGCCGCGGTGCGGCGCAGCCGCTCGTAGAGCGCCTCGACGCCGGGGTCGTCCCACTGCCGGGCCACGGTGAAGTGCACCGGCACTTCCTCGTCGGGCGTGTCGAAAGCGCCGTGATTGCGGCGCCACTGCTTGCGCACGTCGCGCAGGGCATCGTCGGCACCTTGACGGTCGGCCTTGTTCAGGACCACCACGTCGGCCAACTCGAGCATGTCGATCTTCTCGAGCTGCGACGGTGCCCCGAAGTCGGGAGTCATCACGTAGACGGAGTGGTCGGCGAGGTCCACGATTTCAGAGTCGCTCTGGCCGATTCCAGCCGTCTCCACCAGCACCAGGTCGTAGCCGGCCGACTGCAGCACGGAGGTGGCATCCACGACGGCTTGCGAGAGCGCGCGGTGCGCCTGCCGGGTGGCGAGCGAGCGCACGAAGACTCCGTCGCCGTGGATGGCGTTCATGCGGATCCGGTCGCCGAGCAGCGCTCCGCCCGTCTTGCGCCTCGAGGGATCCACCAGCAGCACGCCCAGGCGCGCGTCGGGGAAGTCGAGGCGGAACCGACGGATCACCTCGTCGACCACGCTCGACTTGCCCGCGCCCCCCGTCCCCGTGAAGCCGATCACCGGGGCCGGGGCGCCCTCGCGTCTCAACCGCAGTTCGCCGCGCAGCGCCTCCACGTCCGAGCCGCCCTCGGCGCCGCGGACCTCGAGCCAGCTGATGAGCCTCGAGACCAGGCCGGGGGCATCGGGCCCGAGCCGCGCGAGGTCGTCGCCTGCGCGCTCGAGGGCCGCGCCGGCGCTCTCCTCGACGATGGTCTGGATCATGCCTTCGAGACCCAGGCGCCGGCCGTCTTCGGGGCTGAAGATGCGTGCGACCCCGCGTTCGTGCAGCGCCTCGATCTCTTCGGGGACGATCGTGCCGCCCCCGCCTCCGTACACCCGAACGTGGCCGGCACCGCGCTGCTCCAGCGCCTCGAGCAGGTACGTGAAGAACTCCATGTGCCCGCCCTGGTAGGATGAAATGGCTACGGCGTGGGCGTCCTCTTCGACGGCGGCCTCGGCGATCTCGGCGACCGAGCGGTCGTGGCCCAGGTGGATCACCTCGGCGCCCTGGGCCTGCAGGATGCGCCGCATGATGTTGATCGCCGCGTCGTGGCCGTCGAACAACGAAGCGGCCGTCACCACCCGCACGCGCGGTGCGCGAACGGCCCCCTGTGTCTGCGGTGCTGCGCTCATCGCGCCCCCTCCCCGCCGGCACCCAGGGCATCCACCCGGCGCTCGACGTGATCGTGGTACTTGCGCATCTCGTCACGCAATGCCGCGAGCTCCTCGACGCGCGCGTCGAGTTCGGACAGCCGCAGCGACAACACCTCCTCGAGACGCGCCAGCATGGCGGCCGTCGAGTTCGAGATCGCGTGGACCTGGTTCAGCTCCTTGATCTCCGAGAGCGAGAGCCCCAGTGCCTTGAGCCGCTGGATGAACCGCAGCCGTTCGAGCTCGTCGCGCCCGTAGCTTCGGCGAGCGCCGCGGCGTCCCACACCGGGCAGCAGACCGAGTTCCTCGTAGTAGCGGAGCGTCCGCGCCGAGAGACCGGTCTTCTTGCAGATCTCGCCCACGCTCCAGGTCGGGGTCTCGTCCATGGGGCCTCCAACCTCGGGCGATCGCGGGTCCTGCGCGAAGGCGCCGGGGGCCGACGCGGGTCAAGGGTCCCTGGCCAGTTCGCCAGTTCACGTGAACTGGCAACATAGCAGACGGAGATCGGGTCACCTCCATCCCCGACTAGACTCAGGTCTAACTTGAGCTAGACTCTGGTCCATGTCGGCGAACCCTGTCGTTTCGCAGCCCGAGCCGCCCCCTGCCCGAAGCCGCATCCTGGATGCGGCCCGGCGGCTCTTCGCCGACCGCTCGCTCGACGACGTGACCATGGCCGAGATCGGCGAGGCCGCGGGGGTGTCGCGCGCCACGGTCTTCAATCACTTCGCGACGAAGCGCGCGTTGGTAGACGCCATCACGGCCGACGTCCTCGACTACTACGGCGCCATCCTCGCCCGGGCTCGGAGCCATCGCGATGCGTCGACGGCAAGCCTGGTGCGCGCGCTCTTCGTGCACATGGGCGAGGGCATCGCTGCGGTGCATGGCTTCTACCGTGGGATCTTCCGTGAGATCGTGCGCACCCAGCTCGCGCTGGACGAGGGCGGCGTGGTCTCGGCCTCCCGCGATCGCGCCCTCGTGCAGCTCGTGGCGCTGCTGGTGCGAGGGCAGGCGCGTGGGGAAATCGATCCCCGACACGCACCCGAAGACCTGGCAGCGGCCTTCGACGGGCTGTCCCACGGCACCATCGTGCACTGGCTCTACGACGAGGCCGTGAGCTCGCTCCCCGAACGCATGCGCGCCGCCGCCGAGATCTTCCTGGCGGGCGCGACCGGCCCGCCCCCCGACGACGAGCCCCTGCCCGACGTCGGTGTGCCCGAGGCCACCCCCACGCCCTTCGCGCAGGCAACGCAGCCCGCGCGCCCGGAGGACACCCCATGAGCACCCCTGCCGTCCCGCGCACGGACTGGCCCCGGGCCTGGCGCGCGTTTCGGGCCCTGATGGACGACCCGGACGACACCGGGCGTGCCATGGACTTCGGGTTCGCCATCGGTCAGCACGAACAGGACGCGCAGTTCCGCCGATTCGCCCGGCACCCCGAAGGCCGCGCCCTGCTCTCCGAGCGCCCCGACCTCGGCGCGCACCTGGCGGACCGTGGCGCCCTCGCGCGCCTGCCCGAGGGCAGTCTCGGACGTTCCTACCTGACCTACCTGGACGCGAACGGCTTCGAACCGTTGGCCATCGTCGAGCTGCATCGGGAGGTGCGCTCGCGCTGGGTCGCAGAGGGCGCCCTGCCCCCGCTCGACGCTGCGCGCGCGTGGTACCACGATCGGCTCATCCTCCTCCACGACGTGCACCACGTGGTGACCGGGTACGACACCGACGGCGTGGGCGAGGCCGTCTTGCTGGCCTTCACCCTGGGCCAGCGCGGCGGTCGCGCGCAACGCCTGCTCACCGTGGGGGCCGCCACGGAACTCATGCGCCAACACGGCTGGCGTGTGCTCCGTAGCGAGATGGGCGCTTGGCGGCGCGGACGGGGCGCCGCTTGCCTCGACCTGGTGCGCTGGGAGGCCCTACTTGGCCAGCCTCTCTCGAGCGTGCAGACGATGGTGGGCCTGGCGCCTTTCGAAAGGGCCCACCCCGGCGGCCTCCCCCGGGAGGTGGCCGCCGCCTAGTCGTCCGAGCGGTCCACCAGGCAGCTCTTGGCGTAGGCGGCCGTCTCATTGGCCGTCCAGTCGCCCTTCGGCTTCTTCTCGAGCTCCCTGCAGAGCCGCTCATCGTCCATGCCGAGGAAGCAGTACTTGGCGTAGGCGCCCGCCTCGTTGGCGGTCCACTCGCCCTTCGGCTTGTCCTTCATCTTCGAGCACCAGCGGTCGCTTCCCACGCGCGGTGCGCAAGCGATGCCGAGCGCGATCACCCCGGCCAAGAGCAGGCCGAGCCCGATGCGAGCCTTGGACAAGGGCTAGACCCCGACGACGAAGCTCACGCTGGTGGTCCCGCTGCCGCCGATGTTCAGGGTCTGGAAGTTCTTGGCTCCCTCGACCTGGTAGGCGCCCGCATTGCCGGTCACCTGCGCATGGGAATCGAGCAGCTGGCGGACGCCGGTGGCCCCCACCGGATGGCCCGCGCCGATCAGTCCGCCACTGGGGTTGATGGGGTGCTTGCCATCGATCTCGAGCCAGCCCTCTTCGACGGCCTTCCAGCTCTCGCCGGGCGCCGTGATGCCGAAGTGGTCGATGGCCATGTACTCGGACGTGGTGAAGCAGTCGTGGGTCTCGATGCCGTCGACCCCGTTCACGTCTTCGATGCCCGCCCGGCGCATGGCCGACGTCACCGTCGAACGCACGTGGGGCAGCACGTACTGGTCATTGGCCGACTCGGCCACCTTGTCCGCGAAGCGCAGGCGGGCCGTGTTGTGGCCCCAACCCTTGATGCGCGGGATCTCCTCGAGCTTGAGGCCCATGCCCTTGGCGTACTTCTCGGCGTAGTCGCGAGACGCCAGGAAGACGCACACCGCGCCGTCGGTCACCTGCGAGCAGTCGGCGATGCGGATGCGGCCCCCCACCGCCGGGTTGTCGTCGGTGCGGCAGAGCGCGTGCTCCCGGTTCATGTACCAGGTACGCGTCTGCGCGTTGGGGTTGAGCTTGGCGTTGTCGTAGTTCAGTCGACTGATCTCGGCGAGGTACTCGTCCTTCAGGCCGTAGCGCTTGTCGTACTCGTCGCCGAGCCGGCCGAAGAGCTTCGGGAAGGGGAACTCGATGCCCTCGGCCTCCTGCTCGTACCAGGCGGCCGTGCCCAGGTAGGCCCCGCCCTCGGCGGCCGAGACCGTCTTCATCTGCTCGATGCCGACCACGGCCTGGAGGTCGTAGCGACCGGCCTCGATCTCGGCCGATGCGGCCAGGAGCGCAATCGAGCCCGAGGCGCAGGCGGCCTCGTGGCGGCCCGTGGGGAGCCCACTGAATGCCGGATGCACTTCGGTGAAGAACGCGCCGAGGTGGCCCTGCATGCAGTAGAGCTCTGCGGCGAAGTTGCCGACGTGGGCGCTCTCGATCTCCTCGGGGGCGATCGAGCAGGTCTCCAGCGCGCCGAGCACACCCTCGCGCATCAGCGCGGAGAAGTGCTTGCTCTCCTTCGTCCAGTTCCGGGCGAAGTCCGTCTGGTAGCCACCAAGAACGTAGACCTCGGATCCTGCCGCCATGATCACCTCCTGCTGCTTTGGTGCCGGGGGCACGGCCCACGGCAGAGAACGTCGTTGCGGGGTTCAGCCCGCGACGAAGAACTTCCCCACGTTGATGCGGGGGTGGTCGAAGAAACGCGCGGGCTCGCCGGTCCGGGCGGCCTCCTCGAGGTTGGCGGGCACCGGCACGCCGGCCTTCGAGATCATCTCCACGGCGGCAGCCGCGCCACCCATGGTGTCGACGAGCACGCTGGGGGGCGCCCAGTTGAAGCCCATGCCCATGATCCGGTCGATGCCGTCGATGGTCTCGGTGACCTCGCCCACGCGGTGGAACGCATAGCTGACGTAGCCGGCGATCACCTTGCGAGCGAGCGCCGCCTCGTCGCCCTCGGCGCCGAGGAAGATCTGCATTCCCTCGGCGTAGCGGCCCTCCTTGTAGAGGGTGGCGACGTCGTCGATGTAGGAGAGATCGGGAAGCGCGACCTCCGAGGCCGGGCTGTACCCGCCCGTCTTCGGGTCGAGCACGTGCTGCTTCTTCTCATCGTCGCGATAGAAGAAGCCGCGCCCCGTCTTGTTGCCCAGCACGCCCTTCTCCATGAGCTTGTCCATGTACTCGGGCAGCTTGTTGGTCTCGTGGGACTCGTCGTTCGTGTTGTCGTAGACGTTGTCGACGATCGCACGGTGGATGTCCCAGCCGACGAGGTCGATGGTGGCGAGCGGCGTCATGGCGCGGCCGGTGTAGGGCCCGATCAGCCGATCGACCAGCATCGGTCCGAGCTGCTCGGCAAGCTGCGCGGCCTCGTTCAGCACCTTGAAGCCGACGCGGTTGCCGGCGAAGGCCGGCGTGTCGGCGGTGCGGATCATCTCGCGCCCGAGCCGGATCTGGCTGAAGGCGTCGATGAAGTCGACGAGCTCCGGGTCGGTGTCGTTGCCGGCGATGAGCTCGGTCCCGACGATGACGTTCGGCGGATTGAAGAAGTGGAGGCCGAGGAAGTTCTTGCGGAACGAATCGCTCCGGCCTTCGCAGAGCTTGTTGATCGACAGGCCCGAGGTGACGGTCGCAACGATCGAGTCGTCGCGGCGGCAGCTCTCGACCTTGTCGAACATCTCCTTCTTGACGCCGAAGTCCTCGGTCAGCGCCTCGAAGATCAGATCGGCGCCGGCGACCGCCGCCTCGAGGTCGTCGTCATAGGAGCCGACGGTCGACCGGGAAGCCACGGTGGGCGAACGCACCTGCTTGATGGCGTCGCCCAGGCCCTCTTCGGCCTTGGCCTTGGTGCGCGCCAGGAACGTGACCTGGGGAACGGCGGTGGTGAACAGCGCGCCGCTCCCGTAGCCCATGGTGCCGTTGGCTCCGAGCACGACCACGCGCTCGATCTTGCGGCTCGCGGCCAGCTTGCGGATCTCGGCAGGGCTCAGGCGACTCGACATGGGGCGCGGTTCCTCGGTTGGCGGCATTTCGTGCCGCGATCGTCTCGAATGGGGGGCAAGCGGAGCCTGCCGAGCCGGACGAAGCTAACGCACCGAAGCCCGCGGCGTCAAAGAGGTTTGCCCCCAACACGCCCGGCGCCGCTCACGAAATCGGCGCCGGGGCCGTGACTTGGAGTCGCCGCCTACCGATAGCCGAGGGCCTCGAGCCGACCCGGTTTCTTCGACCAGCGGGGCTCGGCCTTGGCACGCAGCTCGAGGTGCACCCGTGTCTCGAGCAGCGCCTCGAGGCCCTTGCGCGCCCGGATCCCGATGCGCTTGACCATGCGCCCACCGGCTCCGATCACCATGGCCTTTTGCGACTCGCGTTCGACCAGCAGGCGAGCGCGGATCCGCACGATGGCGGGGTCGGACTCGTCGTAGGCCATGATCTCGACGGCCGTCTCATAGGGAACCTCCTGGTCGAGTTCCTCGAAGACGGCCTCGCGGATGAGTTCGGCGGCCAGGAAGCGCAGCGAGAGGTCCGTGAGCTGGTCTTCTGGGTAGAACGGCGGGCCCTCGGGCACGGCAGCCACCAGGGTCGCGAGCAGTGCCTCCACGCCCTCCCCCGTCCGAGCCGAGATGGCGTGGTCGGCAGCCATGGCGCGCGCGCCGTCCTCGGCGCCCGGCCGATCGCACTGGGTGGCCACGAGCACGACGCGCGCGCCTCGTTCGGCCAGGCTCGCGCGCAGCTCCTCGTGGCCCGGATCGAGGCCGCGCATCGCGTCCACCAGCAGCACGGCCACGTCGCAGTCCTCGGCGACCTCCTCCACGATGCCATTCAGGGCGCGGTTCAAAGCCTTGCCGCTGTCGTGGAAGCCGGGCGTATCCATCAACAGCAGCTGGGCTCCAGGCAGGTTCAGGATGCCGAGGATGCGGCTGCGCGTGGTCTGCGGCTTCGCCGTCACGATGGCGAGCTTCTGTCCGAGCAGCCGGTTGAGCAGGGTCGACTTCCCCGCGTTCGGGCGGCCCAGCAAGGCGACCACACCGGAGTGATGCGTGTCGCTCAACGGACACCCGCCCCCTCGTCGCGCGCGCCCACCGCCTCGAGCGCGGCGGCCGCCGCCTGCCGCTCGGCGTCCCGCCTCGTGGGCCCACGGCCCTTGTGCGCGCCGTCTGGGAGCCGGACCTCCACCTCGAAGCGCGCTTCGGCGGCGTCCTCGCCGTGATCCACCAGCCCCTCGTACGCCAGAGGCGCCCCCAGCTCGGCCACCGCCCACTCGTTGAGGCGCGTCTTCGGATCGCGCTGCGGGGGCGGCGCGTCGGGATCCCAGGCTTCGGGAAAGGACTTGCGCACGAGCGTCTCGGCCGCCGCGAGGCCTCCATCGAGGTAGACCGCTGCGACCGTCGCCTCGAAGGCGTTCGCAAGGATCGACGGCTTCTCGCCGCCGCGCCCCTTGCGTTCGGAACGCCCCAGGCGCAGGTGCGCACCGAGCCCGATCGCGCGCGCCCTTCGCGCGAGGGAGCCGGTGTTCACCAGGCTCGCCCGCGCACGCGTGAGCGTGCCCTCGGACCAGCCCGGGTGGACGTCGTAGAGCGCGCGCGAGATCACGAGGTCGAGCACCGCATCCCCGAGGAACTCCATGCGCTCGTTGCCGCGGCTGCCATCGCGCTCCTGCGCGAGCGACGCATGGGTGAGCGCGGTCTCGAGGAGCGTCGGGTCGGAGAACGCATGGCCCAGATCGAGCGGCGCGACGTCGCCCTCGCAACCGCGGTCCGTGTCGTCCGGGCTCACGCCGGGCTCTCGATCGGCGCTTCGATCCAGCCGCCGCCGAGCACCTGCTCGCCGCGGTAGAAGACGGCAGCCTGGCCCGGTGCCACCGCACGCTCGGGCTCCTCGAAATAGACCTGCGCCTCGCCGGAATCCGTCGCGACGATCTTCGCCGGCGCGCCTGCATGCCGATATCGGATCTGCACCTCGCCGCGAAGCGGCCCCTCGGGCGCCGCGCCGCTGGTGAAACGCACCCCGCGCAGGTGCGCCCCGTGCACGCGAAGTTCGTCGGCGCGCCCGACCACGACGCGGTTGGTGGCGGCCTCGACGCGGCGCACGTACCAGGGCCCCCCTGGCAGCCCGAGCCCCCGTCGCTGTCCCACCGTGAAGTGGTGGATCCCGGGGTGGCGGCCCAGCACGGCGCCCTCGGCATCCACCAGGTCCCCCGGTCCGGGGAGCCGTCCGGGACGGATCTCGCCGACCACGCGTGCGTAGTCGCCGTCGGGGACGAAGCAGATCTCCTGACTCTCGGGCTTCTCTGCGGTGGCCAGCCCCAGATCGCGGGCTCGTTCCCGCACCTCGTCCTTCTCGAGCCCACCCACCGGAAAGCGCGCATGGCGCAGTTCGGCAGGTCCGAGGTCGAACAGGAAGTAGCTCTGGTCCTTGGACCGGTCGCGGCCGCGCCAGAGGGTCGCGGTGTCGTCTTCCTGAATGCCCGGACGCCGCTGCGCGTAGTGGCCCGTCGCCACGGCTTCGGCCCCGAGCGCTCTCGCCCGGGACAGCAGGTGATGGAACTTGAAGCGCCGATTGCACGCGACGCACGGGATCGGCGTGCGCCCAGCCAGGTAGGCGTCGGCGAAAGGTTCGATCACCTCGCTTCGGAAGCGGTCCTTGTAGTTGGCGACGTAGAACCGGATGCCCAGGCGATCCGCCACCCGCCGCGCATCGTCGGCGTCGTCGAGGGAGCAGCAACGGCTGTCGCTTCCAGCCAGGTGCATGGTGACGCCGATCACCTCGTAGCCCTGCTCGCACAGCAACGCGGCGGCGACCGACGAGTCGACACCTCCCGACATGCCCACGACGATGCGGCCTCGCGTACTCACTGCGCGCCTCGCATCAGGCTGCGGCCCCACGCACACGCTCGGCCAGTACCGGCAGCGTCTTCACGACGTGGTCGATCTGATCGGCATCCACGCCGTGCCCCACCGAGAGGCGAAGCGACCCGCGTGCCTGCTCCGCGTCGAGGCCCATGGCCAGCAGCGTGGCCGAGGGCGAAACCGATCCGGAGTGGCACGCGGCCCCAGCCGAGACGGCGATGCCCTCGCCGTCGAGCGCTTCGACCAGCACGTCTCCGGGCACGCCCTCGAGCACGATGCTGAGCGTGTTCGGCAGCACCTGGTCGAGCACGCCGTTGCGGCGCAGCCCGGGCATGGCGGCGCGCAACCCGGCCTCCAGCCGATCGCGCAGGGCGGCATGACGCGCCGCGCGCGCCCCGAGTTCCTGCCGTGCCAGGTCCGCGGCGACGCCGAGTCCGCAGATGCCGGCCACGTTCTCGGTGCCGCCGCGGCGGCGGCGTTCTTGCGGGCCCCCGCGCACGTACGGCTCCGACGGCGTGCGCCCCGCATCCACCAGGAAGCCCACACCCTTGGGACCGTTCAGCTTGTGCGCGGTGCCGCAAAGCAGCGACGCCCCGAGGGCGCCCACGTCCACCGGGATCTTGCCCACCGCCTGGGTCGCGTCGACGTGCAGGGGCACGCCGGCTTCGGCGGCGAGTTCGCCGATCCGCGCCACGTCCTGGATGACGCCCGTTTCGTTGTTCGCCAGGATCACCGAGACCAGCGCGGTCTCCCCGGGGCGAAGCGCGGCGGCCAGCTCGTCGGGATCGACCCGGCAAGTCGAATCGACACCGATGCGCGTCACCACGGCGCCCTGCTTCTCCAGCAGCGAGGCCGGCTCCGCAACCGACGGATGTTCGATGGTCGTCGTCACCAGGTGTGCTCCGCGGCCCCGTGGGCCCGCGGCACCATGCAGCGCGGCATTGTTCGCCTCGGTCGCGCTCCCGGTGAAGACGATCTTGCCGGGGGCGGCACCCACGAGCGCCCCGAGCTGATCGCGCGCGGCCTCGACGACCCCGCGCGCCGTCCGGCCGAGCGCATGCGTGCTCGAGGGGTTGCCGGGCACGTCGCGCAGGACGCGCGTCATGGCTTCGACGACCTCGGGTCGAAGCGGCGTGGTGGCGTTGTGGTCGAGGTAGATCACGAACCAGGACCGGGCATCCGCGCTGGAGCGATCGAGGGCACACGAGGCCTCATGCCGTGGCCCCCATGGCATCGACCAGGTCCTTGAGCGTGCGCTGGCCGCTTCCCTCGTCGGCGGCGTGATCGATCTCGCCCAGTACGCCTGCGACGACCGCCTGCACCTCGGCCACCTGCACCTCGGTGGTGCGTTCGCCGCGCAGGGCCACCAGGACGTCGACCACACGCACGCTGTCGGCGCTTCGGCCCAACTGGTAGCCCGGGTCGCCCTCGCCGGCGCAGGGCCGCACGATGCCGCCTTCCTGGAGCTCGGCCATCACCTCGCGCACGACTCGAAGCGGCACATCCAGGTGCGCGGAGAGGGCCTCCGTCGTCCACGGATCACGCCCCGTCCGGAACGCCCGCGCGACCTCGGCCGCGATGGCCAGCCCAAGCGTCTCGCGCGCCGCAGGCCCCGCCGGGGTGCCGCGCACTTCGCGGCGGTAGCGTGGCAGGGTCTGGGTCGCGTAGCTGACCTCGGCACCGAGTAACGTCACCGCCCAGGAGTAGTAGACCCAGAGCATGAAGATCGGCACGGACGCGAACGTGCCGAACATGGCACCGAAACGGGCCGCGGCCCCGCCGGTCACCTGTACGAAGGCCTTCTGCAGCAGCGTGAACAGAAGGGCCGCAACCAGTCCCCCGAGCAGTGCCGGCCCGGCCTTCACGTCGGTATTGGGCAGGAACCAGTAGAGGAAGCTGAAGGCCACCACGAGCATGATCGTGGGCACCTGCGTCAGGCCCGCGGTGAGAAGCGCCTCGAGCCCTGGGATCTCCATCAGCCGCTGGACGATCGTCTGGCTTTCGAGCGCGCCCCGCATGGCGAGCGCCGGCCCCACCAGCAGCGGTGCGATCACGAGCAGCGCCAGGTAGTCCGGAATGCGCCGGAGCCATGAGCGCTGCTCTTGCACGCCCCAGACCGCGTTCAGGGCCTTCTCGGCGTTGCCGACCGCCAGGATCGTGGTGAAGACCAGCACCGCGCCGGCGCCGGCGCCGAGCTGGCGGAAGTCGAGGCCCTGCACGAAGCCCACCAGGTACTCCGTGGCATCGGGCACCGCGGTCGAGAGCTGCTCCTGGATGAGGCCGATGATCTGCTCGCGCGCGCCCACCAGATCGCCGAACGTCGCCACCAGGGCGAGCATCGGAACGATCGAGAGCAACGTCAGGTAGGTGAGCGAGTGCGAGCGCATCAGGAGCTGATCGCGCACGAACCCCTCGCCGATCACGATGCCCAGCTGGACGAGGTTCCGCGCCCAGCCGAGCGGCTGCGGCAGCGGCTCGCGGCTCCAGAGGTTCTCCTCGACCTGACGGCGCAGGCGGGCGAACCAGCCTTCTTCGGCTTCGGGCGTGGCCGTATCGGTGGACGTGGCGTTCTCCTGACGCGCGCTGCGCGCCCTGGTGGACCCCTGGCCGCCGCTGGCCCCAGGCCCGAGTGCGCCGCCAGTCTAGCCCTCGAACGGCTCGGAGGGGCTCCCAGGGCGCGCTTCGCGGGCGGATCGGCAGACCACGCCCCGGACCTCCACGTGGGGGGCGATGCGCGCGTAGGTGACGGGCCCGATTCCCGGTACGGACAGCAGGTCCGCGCAGCGGACGAACGGCCGGGCCTCGCGGGCCCGCACCAGTGCGCGGGCGCGCGCCGGCCCCACGCTGGGAAGCGCCTCCAGGGCCGCCTCGGGCTCGAGGTTCGCGTCGAGTGCGAGCCCATACAGCAGCCGCTCGGCACCGCGGGGCGGAGGCAGAATCGCCTCGTCCGCGGGCGGGGGCCGCGCATCCGGCCAGCCCGCCGCCGCCGCGATCAGCAGCGCGGCCACGAACGCCGCCTGGCCGCCCTCTCGGAGCGCGCTCAAGCGTGCGCGCAGTCCGCTTTGGGCCTCACGAAGCACGGCTCGACACGAGCGCAACGCCTCTCCGTAGGGACCGAGGGACACCATGCTAGCGAGATCGCACCGGACGCCGCGATCGCGCGGCGTCCGGTGCCGATCGAGCCCGCCAACTAGCGTCGCGGATCGCGATCCGAGCGGCGCTTGGCGTTCAGGCTTCGCACGTGTCGAGCGAAGACCTTCTGCTCCTTGCGTCGCTGGTGACGCGCCTGCGCATCGCGCCGCGCCCGCACGGCCGCCGCCTCGCGCTCGAGCTTCTTCATGTGGGCCAGCCGATCCGGGTCGAGACGACCGTCCGCGAGCCCCGCCTCGACCTCGCAGCCGGGCTCGCCCTGGTGCTGGCAGTCACGAAAGCGGCACTGCTCGGCCAGCGCGGCCAACTCGGGGAAGACGCTCGAGACCTCCTCTCCGTCTTCGAAGAGCGCAATCTCCCTCATCCCGGGCGTGTCGATCAGAACCCCGCCGGAGGGCAGGCGCAGCAGTTGGCGATGGCTGGTGGCATGGCGACCCCGGTCGTCGTCCTCGCGAGTCTCCCGGGTCACCTGGACCTCCTGGCCGAGCAGCCGGTTCACCAAGGTGGACTTCCCCACCCCGGACGAGCCGATCAGCACGCCGGTCTCGCCAGCCGCGATCTGTTCGCGCACCCCCTCGAGGCCTTCGCCGGAGACGCTCGAAACGGCCACCACCGGCGCACCCGGCGCGGCACGCCCGAGCGCCTCGAGCCGCTCGCCGACGTCGTCGCAGAGGTCGACCTTCGAGAGCACGACCACGGGCGAGGCGCCGCTCTGGGCCACGACCATCAGCGTCCGTTCGACCCGCCGCGGGTTGAAGTCACGGTTGGCCGACGTCACGACCAGCGCGCGGTCGACATTCGCCGCCAGCACCTGGGCCCGCGTGACTCGCTCGGGGGTGTTGCGCACCAGTGCGGTGCGGCGTGGCAGAACCGCATGAATCACGGCGGCCCCCCCCTCCGTGGGCAGGACCGCCACCCAGTCGCCGACGCAGGGCAGATCCTCGGGTGACGCCGCCTGGTATTGAAGGCGGCCCGACACCTGGGCGCGCAATTCTCCGGCCTCGCAGAGCACGCCGAGTGCGGCGCCGCGATCCTCGCTCACGCGCCCCGGCACACAGCCGGGGTCGATCCCCAGCTCGCCGAAGGCGCTTTCCCAATCCGGTCCGTATCCGATCGATCGAAGCAGTTCCAAGGTCCCATCCTCTCGATGGAGGCGTGGGCCGCTGCCCGCTCCCTTGCGGAGCGAGCCACGACACCTCGCGGGCCGGGCCCGCGCGTACTCCACCGGCAGGTCAGGACCTGCGGTGCTCCCGCAGCGAGGCTGCGGATCCGATCTGGCGAAACGCCGCCTAGATCGAGGTGGAGACGAGCCCGGCGATCTCGTGGATCACGCGGTGTGTGGCGACTTGCACGGCCATCACTCGCCTCCTTTCCCGGTCGCATCGACCGACCCGGGGAGCATTCCTCGGATCGGAGGGGCCGTCAATCCCGGCCCGGGGCCCGGTATGCTCGGCCCCATGGCCGCGCTCGAGAATCGGATCCGACGGCGCGCACCGGGTGGCGCGCGATGGTTCGAGGCCAACCCGTGAGCCCCCCGGCCGTGCGACTGCGCGGGCTCACCAAGATCTACCGCGTGCCGGTGCGAGGGGCCGGCGTGCGCGAGGCCCTTCGCAGCCTGGTCCGCCGCGAAACACGGGAGGTTCCCGCGGTCCGCGGGGTCGACTTCGAGGTGGCCCCCGGCGAGATCGTCGGGTTCCTGGGCCCCAACGGCGCCGGCAAGACCACCACACTCAAGATGCTCGCGGGCCTCCTGCATCCGACCTCGGGCGAGGCCCATGTCCTGGGCTTCGTGCCCGCCCAGCGCGAGCGCGCCTTTCTCGAGCAGATCACCCTCGTGATGGGCCAGCGAAACCAGCTGGCCTGGGACATCCCCGTCCTCGACTCCTTCGACCGCAACAGGGCCATCTATGGCCTCGAGGCCAGCGACTACCGCCGCACCATCGATGAGCTGACCGAACTGCTCGAACTCGGCGAGCTGCTGCCGAAGCCCGTCCGCAACCTCTCCCTCGGCGAGCGGATGAAGTGCGAGGTGGCGCTCTCGCTGCTGCACCACCCCAAGGTGCTCTTCCTCGACGAGCCCACCATCGGCCTCGACGTCACCATGCAACGGCGCATCCGCACCTTCGTCCGGGAGCACAACCGGCGCACCGGAGCCGCGGTGCTTCTCACCAGCCACTACATGGCGGACGTCGAGGCGCTCTGTCCGCGCGTGATCCTGATCCACCACGGCGAGATCCTCTTCGATGGTGCGCGCACGGCGCTCGTCGACCGGTTCTCTTCGGAGAAGACCCTCGTGGTCGATCTCGGGGTCGCTGATGCCACGGCCGACCTGTCCCGGTACGGAACGGTGGTGGCGCGAGACGGCGCCCGCGTGACCCTGCGCGTGGCCAAGGCCGAGACGCCGGCGGTCACCGGCCAGCTTCTGGCGAACCACCCGGTACAGGACCTGACGGTCGAGGACCCGTCGATCGAAGACGTGATCGACGAAGTCTTCCGAGAGCAGCGGCTGGCGCCCGAGTGACCCGTCTGGCGCGGCTCTACGGCGGCCTCTTTCGGATCGCCTTCCTCGAGCAGATCCAGTACCGCGCATCGAACGTGATCTGGATGATCGGGATGGTGCTCGAGCCGATCGTCTTCCTCGTCGTGTGGACGAGCGTCGCCGAGTCGCGCGGCGACGTCGCGGGCCTCGGACCGCGCGACTTCGCCGCGTACTACATCGTGGTCCTCGTCGTGAACCACCTGACGTTCAGCTGGATCATGCACGTGTTTCAGTACCGCATTCAGCAGGGAAGCCTGTCGTTCGAGCTGCTGCGCCCGGTCCATCCCATCCACAACGACCTGTGCGCCAACTTCGCGTACAAGATCCAGATGCTGGTGATCCTCACCCCGGCCATCGTGCTCATGATCATCGGATTCGACCCGCGCTTCGACCTGCAGCTGGGCTCGCTGCTGGCCTTCGTCCCGGCGCTGATCCTGGGCTTCGCGGTGCGGTTCCTGTTCGAGTGGACGCTCGCCCTCGCGGCGTTCTGGACCACGCGAACGATGGCGATGAACCAGATCTACTTCGCGGTGATGACGTTCCTGTCGGGACGCATCGCGCCGCTCGCCGTCTTTCCCGACCTCCTGCGGGACGCCGCGGCGGTGCTGCCCTTCTACTACATGGTGGCGTTCCCGGTGGAGGTGTTCCTCGGTCAGCTCGCGCCTGCCGAGATGTTGCGTGGCTTCGGCTTTCAGGTGTTCTGGGTCGGCGTGGCGGCTGCCACCATCGCCTCGGCGTGGCGCTTCTCCGCCCGCCGCTTCACGGCGGTCGGCGCATGAGGGGCGGGCCATGAGATTCCTGCGCCTGTTCCTGGTCTTCACGCGCCTGGGGGCCCTGTCGGACCTCGCCTACCGGGCGAACTTCTGGTTCCAAGTATTCGAATCGCTTCTGAATCTCGGCGCCGCGCTCGCCCTGGTGGCGCTGGTCTTCTCGCAGACGGACCAGGTCGCCGGCTGGCGCCTCGAGGAGATGGCCGCCCTGCTCGGGGTCTACTTCCTGGTGCTGGGCGTGCTCAGCATGGTGATCGCGCCGAGTCTCACCCGCTTCATGGAGGACGTACAGCTCGGCAACCTCGATCTGATGCTCACCAAGCCCGCCGACGCCCAGCTGCTGGTGAGCATCCAGGAGGTGCGCATCTGGAAGGTCGTGGACGTCGTGCTCGGCCTGGGGCTGCTGGGCTTCTCGCTCGCCCGGCTCGGCACGCAAGTCGGCGCGGCCGAGGCCGGCGGGTTCGGCCTCGCGCTGCTGGCCGGGGCCGCCATCGTCTACAGCCTGTGGCTCGTACTCACCACACTCTGCTTCTGGTTCATCCGCATCGAGAACATCGTGATGATCTTCTGGAGCCTGTATTGGGCGGCCCGCTGGCCGGTCGGCATGTACCCGGGCTGGCTGCGCTGGACGCTCACGCTGGTGGTACCCGTGGCATTCGCCGTCACGGTGCCCGCTGAAGCGCTCTCGGGCCGGCTCGGGCCGGCCACGCTGGTGGGCGCCCTCGCCCTCGCGGTGTTTGCCCTGGCCTTCTCGCGCTGGTTCTGGCGGGTCGGCCTGCGCCACTACAGCGGCGCCTCGGCCTGATCCCCGGTTCTTCGCTAGGTCCGCTCGTCGGTCGGCGCGGCGGCTCCGTCTTCCACGAAGGCCTTGTGGAGGGCACGCACCGCGAGCTCGGTGTACTTCTCCTGGAGGATCACCGAGATCTTGATCTCGCTCGTGCTGATCAGCTGGATGTTGATGCCCTCTTCGGCGAGCACCTGGAACATGCGCGCGGCGACGCCGGCATGGTCCTTCATGCCGAGCCCCACCACCGAGACCTTGGCGATGTCCTCGTCGCCCTCGACGTCCTCGGCACCGAGACCCGGTGCGAGCTTCTGGGTGAGCTCGATCCCGCGGGCGTAGTCCTCGCGCGGAACGGTGAACGTGAGGTCGGTGGTGCCGTCCTGGGACACGTTCTGGATGATCATGTCCACCACGATGCCGGCCTCCGAGAGCGGGCCGAACAGGCCGGCCGCCACACCCGGCGCGTCCTTCACCTTGCGGACGCGGATCTTGGCCTCGCCGCGGTTGTAGGTGACGCCCGATACCACGAGCCGTTCCATCACGTCCTCCTCGCGCACCACCCACGTGCCCTCGCCCTTGCCGAACGAGGAGCGCACGTGCAGCGGAACGCCGTAGTGCATCGCGAACTTCACCGAGCGGATCTGGAGCACCTTGGCTCCCAGGCTCGCCATCTCGAGCATCTCTTCGTAGGCGATGCGATCGAGCTTGCGGGCGGCCGGGACCATGCCGGGGTCGGTCGTGAAGACGCCATCGACGTCGGTCAGGATCTCGCACACGTCGGCCTGGAGCGCGCACGCCACGGCCACCGCCGAGGTGTCGGACCCGCCGCGGCCGAGCGTGGTGATGTTGCCGTCGTCGTCGACGCCCTGGAAGCCGGCGATCACGGCGACCTCCCCCGCATCCAGGGCGCGCCGCAGGGCGTCGGTGTCGATCGACTGGATGCGCGCGCGCCCGTGGGCGCGGTCGGTCCGCATGCCCATCTGCGCGCCGGTGAACGAACGGGCCTCGACGCCGATCTGGTGCAGCGCCATGCAGAGCAGCGCGATCGTCTTCTGCTCGCCGGTCGAGACCAGCACGTCGTATTCGCGCGGGCTGGGGCGACCGGCGCCGAGGTCTTCGGCCAGCGCGACCAGCGCATTGGTCTCCCCCGACATGGCGGAGACGCAGACCGCCACCTGATGGCCCGCACGGACGGTCTCGGCCACGCGACGCGCGACGTTCCGGATCCGGTCCGGGTCGCCGACGCTCGTGCCTCCAAACTTCTGGACGATCAGCGCCATGCCGGGCGCTCCCTTCTCAATCGCAAAGCCGGCTCCAGGCTTCGAGCCAGCCTCGTGAAACCGGCCCCGATGCGCGCGCCTCGAGCCGCCGCACGTCGGGATCCGCCCCTGCGGCGATCCGAACCTCGAGCCGGTCCTCTGGCAGGGCCTCGGGGAAGCGGTCTCCCCACTCGACGGCCAGGATCGTACCCGTTGCCAGCCATTCGAGCAGTCCCGCCGGCTCGAGTTCGCCCTCGTCCTCCAGGCGGTAGAGATCGGCGTGGACGAGCCGCCGACCCTCCCGGGTCGGGTACTCGTTCGCGATCACGAAGGTCGGGCTCGTGAGCAGTTCGGGCGGCAGGCCCAGCCCCTGACCCAACCCCTGGGCGAAGACGGTCTTGCCCGCGCCCAGGTCACCGAGAAGTGCGATCACCCCCCCTTCGGGCGGCGCCGCCTGGGCCAGGGCCCGCCCCAGGGCGCGGGTGGTCTCCGTCGAATGGCTCTCGCGGTCCATGGGCGGTCGCTCAGCGGTCTGAGGATGCGGGGGCGCCGAGGGCCGAGCCTTCGGGGTCGGGGAAGGCCAGGCGTGCGCCCGCCCGCAGCGGGGCCGGATCGCGAAGACACGCCGCCCGAGCGGCGGCCAGCGCGCGCGGCAGAGCGGTCGCGACGTCGCTGGCCAGCAAGCCCGCATCGCCCTGCTCGGCCGCCAGCCGGTCGGCCGCGTCTCCGTGCAGGTAGACCCCGAGGCGCGCGGCATCGGCCGCAGCGCAGCCCTGGGCCAGGAGGCCCCCGATGGCGCCGGCCAGCACGTCGCCGGTCCCACCCGTGGCGAGACCCGGGCCGCCGGTCGGGTTCAGCGAGAGCGACCCGTCGGGTGCCGCCACGACCGTGGCCGCCCCCTTCAGCACCACGACCGCACCGGTGGCTTCGCAAAGCGCCCGAGCGTGACCCACGCGATCGGCGTTGATCTCGGCGGCGGTGGTCGCGAGCAAAGTGGCCGCCTCGCCCGGATGAGGCGTGAGCACCGTGGGGCCGCGACGCGCGCGCAGCGCATCGGGCGCCTCGGCAAAGGCCACCACACCGTCGGCATCGAGGATCAGGGGCGCCTCGATCTCGGGCGCCACGGTTCGGACCACGGCGAGCGTCTCCGGCGCGCGACCCACGCCGGGTCCCATGACGACGGCATCGCGCGGTGCCGCCAACTCGAGCAGTGCCTTCTCGGAACCCCGCGCGAACGCGTGCTCGGCCGTAGCGGCGACCGGTGCCGTCATGGCCTCGGTGCACTTCACTTCGAGAATGGCGTTCAGGGCCTCGGGGCAGGCGATCGTCACGAGGCCGGCACCGATCCGCGCCGCACCGTGGGCCGCCAACGCCGCCGCGCCCGTCTTGCCTTCGGAGCCAGCGACCACGAGCACATGCCCGAACGTTCCCTTGTGGCCGGTCGTGGGGCGCGAAGGCAGGCGCGCGCCCGCACCGGAACGGGTGAACACCCACGCGTCGGCCTCGTCGAGCGTGCTGGCGACGTCCCCCGCCTCGCCCAGCTGATCGGCGATGCCGACCCGTGCGACCTCCACGCGGCCGGCCAGACTCCGGCCGGGCTCGAGCATCAGACCGGGCTTCGGAAGCCCGATCGTAACCGTGCGATCCGCGGGGGCGCAGACGCCGAGCACCACGCCGCGATCGGCATCCAGACCGGACGGCACATCGACGGCCACCACCCGGCAGGCCTCCGCGGCCTGCTCGATGCGTCGGATGGCCGCGGCCGCATCGCCCTCGACCGCGCGGCTCAGGCCCGTCCCGAACAGCGCGTCCACGACGACCGAACCCGGCTCGGCGCGCCAGCGGCCCGAGGCCACCGGCACCCCAACGGCCTCGGCGCGCCGGTAGTTGGCCGCCGCGTCCCCCGAGAGCCGCTCGACTTCGGCCACCAGGGCGATCCGAGTGGAGACGCCCAGTTGGTGCAGGTGGCGCGCGGCCACGAAGCCGTCGCCTCCGTTGTTGCCCGCGCCACAGACGACCAGGACGGGCGCTTCGCGACCCAGGGAACGGCGTTCTTCGAGGACGGCCTGGACCACGGCGCCACCCGCCGTCTCCATCAGGACCTCGCCTGGGACACCGAGTCGTTCGATCGTGTGGCGGTCGCGCGCGCGCATGGCGGCGGCGCCCACCAACGGCCAGACGTCGCGAAGCATGACGAAAGCCTAGCTCGCGCCGCCCGCGGCCACGCCTAGGTGTGCTCGCGCAGATCGCGAACCGCGCGGTCCACACCGAGCAGGATCGAGCGCGCGACGAAGGCCCGCCCCACCACGACCCGGCTCACGACGGGCACGCCGACCAGTAGCTCGGGAATGCTCCGAAGGTCGAGCCCACCGCCAGCCGCGACACGCATGCGAAGCTTCGCCGCCAGATGGGCCGTCTCGGCCAGCCCTTCGAGCGTCGCGGCGCGCTCGCGCCCGGGAAGATCGACCCAATGGCCGGTGAACAGCTCCACCCCTACGGCCTCGACCCGGTGGGCGTTCTTCACGGCCTCGGGGTCGGGCGGCACGAGGATCGAAACTGCCATGCCCGCGTCGTGCAGCGAACGCACGACGCTGCCCAGGGCGTCGCCCCAGGCGCGCCAATCGAGCGGGCCGGGCCGGCCGGTCGCACCCCGCGGCTCGGAGGCCAACAACACGCGATCCGGCCTCGCCTCGAGGGCGAGTTTCACCAGCTCGGGAACGGGTGCCATCCGCAGTTCGAAGCGGCCCGCTGCGCGGCGAACGTTGGCGAGCGTCGACGCATCGACCCCGGAGGCCTCTTCGGTCACCCCGAGGCGTACGCCGGCAGCGCCCGCCAGCTCGGCCAGCGTGGTCGCGGCCGTGAGGTCCGGACCGCCGGGGCCGGCCAGGTCGGCGAGCGTGGCCAGCGTATCCAGCCCGACGCTGAGCTCTCGCACTACGAAGCCCCCGCGAGCGCGCGGCGCATGGTCTCGGCGAGGTCGTCTGCGAGATCGCGCACGTGAGCCTCGTCTTCGCCCTCGACCATCACGCGCGCCTTCGACTCCGTCCCGCTGTAGCGGATCAGTACCCGCCCGCGGTTTCCGAGTTCCTTCTCGACGGCGGCCACGCGCTTGGTGAGATCAGGCAGCGACTCGAGGGGCCGTTTCTCCGCCACCGCGAAGTTGAGCATCACCTGCGGAAAGCGCTCGAAGCCCGCCACCAGCTCGGAGAGCGGGCGCTCCTTGCGCTTCATGATCGCCAGCACCTGCAGGCTCGAGAGCAGCCCGTCTCCGGTGGTGTTGTGGTCGAGGAACACGACGTGACCGGACTGTTCGCCACCCAGGTTGAGACCCGAGCGCCGCATCTCTTCGACGACGTAGCGATCGCCCACGGGCGTTCGTACGAGATCGAGCCCGATCTCCTCGAGCGCCTTTTCGAGGCCGAGGTTGCTGAGCACCGTGGCGGCCACGCCGCGCCCGCGCAGGCGGCCCTGCTCCTGCAGGTCGGCCGCGCAGAGCGCCAGCAACGCGTCGCCGTCCACCAGCTCTGCGGTGTCGGAGACCAGGATCAGGCGGTCCGCATCTCCGTCGACTGCAATTCCGACGTCGGCGCGCAGCTCGTGGACCTTCTCCTGGAGCACCTCGGGATGCACCGCCCCGCAGCCCTCGTTGATGTTGCGGCCGTCCGGCTCGACCCCGATCGGAAAGACCTCGGCGCCGAGTTCCTGGAGCACGGTCGGGCCAACCTTGTAGGCGGCACCGTTCGCGCAGTCGAGCACGATGCGCAGGCCCTCGAGGTTGAGGTCGAGGGGGAACGTCTTCTTCAGGAAGACGACGTAGCGACCGGTGGCGTCGTCGATGCGGTGCGCGCTGCCGATCGCGCGGGGTTCGGCGCGCAGCCCGGCGAGCTCTCCGGAATCGACGAGGGCCTCGAGGCGCTGCTCGACGGCGTCGGGCAGCTTGAATCCGTCCGCCCCGAAGAACTTGATCCCGTTGTCGAGGTAGGGGTTGTGGCTGGCGGTGATCATCGCGCCGGCCGCACAGCGCATGTCGGTGGTCAGAAACGCGAGCGCGGGGGTCGGCATCGGACCCACCTGGATCACGTTGCCGCCCATCGCGCAGATTCCCGAGGCCAGGGCGTCTTCGAACATGTAGCCCGACAGCCGCGTGTCCTTGCCGATCAGGATGCGGTTGGTGCCGTGGTCGCGCCGAAACACGTGTGCCAGCGCCTGTCCCAGGCTGAGTGCCATTTCGGCCGTCATCGGCTCGACGTTGGCCGTGCCTCGCACCCCGTCCGTGCCGAAGAGCTTTCTGGGCCCGCTCATCCCGTCTCCTCGATGGCCTCGACGGGCGGCTCTTCGAGCTCGACCTGCACCCGCACGGTGATCTCCTGCTCTTCCTCGATCCAGACGTTCTGGCCGCGGATCGACGTCCGCACCTTGCGCTCGATCGGCGCCGCCGCGCCGGTCACATCAATCGTTTCGGTCAGGACCTCGCTCAGCCGTAGCACCTCGCTGCGCGCGCCCGTGATCCTGACCCGGGAGGGCTCCAGCTGGATGCCGGCCACCACGTAGCCCTCGCTGGGGTCGCCCTCGAGGTCCGGGCGGACCTTGACGGACTTGGTGCCCCGTCGCTCCAGCGTGAAGTCGAGCTCGAGCGGCGAGCGGCTCACGATGTCGGCCCCCCGCGGCAGGAGCGCCAAGAGCTGGCTCACGTCCACCTCGAACTCGGTCCGGCCGCGCTTGGCCCCCGCGAGATCGACCTCGTACTCGAGGCTGCCGACCGAAAGGCTGCGCAGGGCGGCCCGACTGCCCTTCACGCGGATGTTCACCGCGTCGGAGCTGCGCGTCGTCACGACGAGGTTCTCAGGCACCCCGTGGATGGTGATCGGCACGTCGAAGCCCTGCTCGATGCTGCCCGTACTGTGGGCAACACCCCACAGCATGAACGCCACCAGCAGGGCGAGCACCTTATAGCGCATGTTGTCGAACAGCCAGCTCATCGCAGCTTCACCACGTCCGCCGTGCGCTCGGTCTCGTCTTCGGCCCGTTCTTCATCGACTTCGTCGCCATCCCCGTCGCTGGCCGCCGGGTCTGCGCTGGACGGGTCGCCCTCCTTCGCGTCGCCGTCCTCGTCCGACTCGCCCTCCGCGTCCTCGACCGTGCGCACCCGCGTGAGCAGACCGGTCAGGAAGCTCCGAAGCGCGGGCGGATCGAGGTCCTGGGAGAGCGCGCCCCCGTTGACCACCGAAATGCCGCCCGTCTCCTCACTCACCACGACGACGACGGCATCGCTCTCTTCGGTGATTCCGACTGCCGCGCGATGGCGGGTGCCGACGCCCTCGGGCAGGTCCGTTCGCAGGGTGAGCGGCAGGATGCACCCCGCGTGGGCGACGCGACCCTCGGACACCACCACGGCCCCGTCGTGCAGTGGCGACGTCGTATGGAAGAGCGCGACCAGCAACTCCTTGCGAACCGCGGCATCGAGGGACTGGCCGATCTCGATCAGGTCATCGAGCCCCGTCTCCCGCTCGAGCACGATGAGCGCGCCGAGCCGACGCTCCGACAGGGCGCGCGCGCTCTGCACGATCTCCTCGACGGTCTGCGTCTCCTGTTGGGCCGCGAGCCGGGGGAAGAACCCGCGACCCACGCGTGCGAGAGCGCGGCGGATATCCGCCTGGAACAGCACCACGATCATGAGCGGTGCGTACGCGAGGAAGGTGTCGAGAATCCAGGAGAGCGTCGCCAGGTTGGCGAACTCGGCGAAGAGGCGCACCGCCGACAGCGCGATCAGACCCAGCACGATCTGCACCGCGCGGGTTCCCCGAATCAGCAGCAGCAGCCAGTACAGCGCCAGGAACACGGCCGCGACGTCGAGGGTGTCCCAGATCGGGTCGTAGTTGGTCTGGAAGAAGTCCGCGATCTCCGCGAACTGCCGAGCGAACCAGTCGACGAGGAACTCGATCATGCGAGGCCCTGCCCCGCTTCGCGCAGCGCCAACGCCACAGCCATCGCACGCCGGGCGCCCTCCACGTCGTGTACACGCACGGCATCGGCCCCGGCGAACGCCGCGATCGCGCACGCGGCGTGTGTCGCAAGGTCACGCTCTGCGACCGGATCTCCAGTGAGCGCTCCGAGGAACGACTTGCGCGACGGCCCGACCAGGATCGGGACGCCCAGCCGGACGCGCAGCTGACCCGAGCCAGCGAGCAAGGCGGCGTTGTGTTCGAGCCGCTTGCCGAAGCCGATCCCAGGGTCGGCCACCAACGCGTCGTCGGGCACCCCGGCCGCGCGGGCCCGGTCGAGCGAGGCCGCCAGTTCGTCGCCCACATCGGCGACGGCATCGCCGAAGCGAACGTCGTCCTGCATCGTCTCCGGAACGCCGCGCAGGTGTCCCACGATCAGGGTGGCCTGGTGGCGGGCTGCGACCGACGCCATGGCCGGATCCGCCAGGCCGGAGACGTCGTTCACGATCCGGGCGCCGGCCTCGAGCGCAGCGTCGGCCACCTCGGCGTGGCGCGTGTCGATGGAGACCGGCACGGCCAGATCCTTGGCGAGGGCCTCGACCACGGGCCGCGTGCGCGCGATCTCCTCTTCGCGCGGCACCGGCTCGGCACCGGGACGAGTCGACTCCCCGCCCACGTCCACGACGTGGGCGCCGGCCGCCACCTGGGCCCGGGCCTCGCTCACCACCCCCTCCACGCACACTTCCGGGCCAGCGAAGAATCGCCCGCCGTCGGAGAACGAGTCGGGCGTGACGTTCACCACGCCTACGATCGTGACCCGGTCTCGCGGGAAGATCGCAGACGGCGCCATGCCCTCTCCCCTGCCCTACGAGGGCATGGGCTCGGGGTCGGGCAGCTTCCCGCCCCCCAGATCCTCGTCAGGCTGCGAGTCCTCGGCCGCGGCCCTCCGCGGCTCCTCTTCGGCCGGGGCGGGCAGCGGGGGGAGCGGCTCGCCGGCGACCAGACGTTCGATATCGCTGGCCTCGAGCGTCTCGCGCTCGAGCAGTGCATCGGCAATCCGGTCGAGGATGTCCCGGTTGTCGATCAGCATCTGCTTGGCCTCGTCGTACAGCGAGACCAGAAGCTTCTTCGTCTCGTTGTCGATCAGCTCCGCGGTCCGCTCGCTGTAGTTCTTGCGCGTCGCGAAATCGCGGCCCAGGAACACGTCGCCGCCTTCGTCGTCGAACGAGACCGGACCGATCTCGTCGTTCATGCCGTACTTGCACATCATCTCGCGGGCCATGTTCGTGGCCTGCTGCAGGTCGTTGGATGCGCCGGTACTGAAGTGATCGAAGATCAGCTCTTCGGCCGCGCGACCGCCCATGGCACGCTTGATCATCGCGATCATCTGCGCCCGGGTGAGGTTGTAGCGGTCTTCGACCGGCAGGGTGTGGGTCACGCCCAGGGCCATGCCACGCGGGACGATCGTGACCTTGTGCACCGGATCGCCGGCCTCGGTGAGCGCGGCGACCAGCGCGTGGCCCCCCTCGTGGTAGGCGGTGATGCGCTTGTCCTCGTCGCTCATGATCATGCTGCGGCGCTCGGCGCCGAGCAGCACCTTGTCCTTGGCCTGCTCGAAGTCATGGTTGGTCACGCGCTGGCCATCTCGCCGCGCGGCCAGCAGGGCCGCCTCGTTCACCAGGTTCTGGAGGTCCGCGCCCACGAACCCGGGGGTGCCACGGGCCAGGGTCTCGAGGTCGACGTCGTCGCCCAGCGGCACCCGACGCGTGTGGACCTTGAGGATCGCCAGCCGACCGCGCAGGTCGGGCCGCGGCACCACCACGCGACGGTCGAAACGGCCGGGCCGCAGCAGCGCGGGGTCGAGCACGTCCGGCCGGTTGGTGGCCGCGATCATGATCACGCCCTCGTTGCTCTCGAATCCGTCCATCTCGACGAGGAGCTGGTTGAGGGTCTGCTCGCGCTCGTCGTGGCCGCCACCCAGGCCTGCACCGCGGTGCCGGCCGACGGCGTCGATCTCGTCGATGAAGATGATGCAGGGCGCGTTCTTCTTGCCCTGCATGAAGAGATCGCGCACACGCGATGCGCCCACGCCCACGAACATCTCGACGAAGTCGGAACCCGAGATCGAGAAGAACGGGACGCCCGCCTCGCCGGCCACGGCGCGTGCCAGCAGGGTCTTGCCCGTGCCCGGGGGACCCACCAGCAGGACGCCCTTCGGGATGCGACCACCGAGGCGCGTGAACTTCTTGGGTTCGCGGAGGAAGGCGATGATCTCTTCCAGCTCGATCTTCGACTCTTCGACGCCCGCGACGTCGTCGAACGTGACGCGCTGCTGGTTTTCGGTGAGCAGCCGCGCGCGCGACTTGCCGAAGCTCATCGCCTTGCCGCCCCCGGATTGCATCTGGCGGACGAAGAAGACCCATAGGCCGATCAGGATCAGGAAGGGCACCCACCAGATCAGCATCTGCTGCCAGACCGACGACTCGGGCTTGGGCCGGACTTCGATCTCGACGCCACGTGTCTGAAGGTCGGGAACGAGCGTGTCGTAGATCGGCGGAACGTTGGTGGCGAGTTCGGACCCGTCCTGGAGAAGGGCGATCACGTGGCCCTCTTCGAGGGTCACCTTCTCGAGATCGCCCGCCTCGAGGCGCGCGACGAAGTCGGTGTACGTGATTTCGCGCGGCGTGGTCTTGCCCTGACGCAAGACCGTCACCAGCAGGATCATCATGAGGAGCAGGACGACCCAGAGGGCCATGTTCTTGTAGAACTGCTGATTCACGCGAGCTCCCGGCTCATCCTGATGCGGGGCGAATTCCCCGCATGCCGCAGCCCGGCTCGGGTGCGGCTCTGTGTGGTCATGGGCGCGCGGGGCGCGTCGCTGACCCTTCGACCGGCGACGCATCGCGCGGCGAACGGCCCTTCCGGGCCCCCTGAAGAGGAGAATCTAGAAGCCAAAAAGCAACTTAGCACGCGGAGGCGGCGCGACCGGGAGGCCCCAGCAGGCGGCAACCCGCACGCTCGCGAATCAGCCGAAGTCCCCCGGGTAGCTCGAGGGTGCTCCCGAGGCGCCCATCTCGCAGCAGGGAGACCATCCGGTCCAGGTGCGTGCGGCTGACGTCGCGACCGGCGCCTCGGGCGCGGAGCAGATGACGCACCACGCGACGGGCCAGGGCCTCGGGCAGTGCGCGGAAGGCCTCGCCGCGAATCCAAAGCCCGTCCTCCTGCTCGCTCGTCAACTCGGCCACGGTCTCGCCGACGACCTCCTCGATCCACTCGGCGTCCCTCCTCTGCGCTTCGGCCAGCCGCCCGACCGCCCTGAGCCAGCCCGGGTTGATCTCCGACGCCAGCGCGTCGAGCCCCCCGCCCCGAAGCCGCGCACGCGCGTATCGGGGGTCGCGGTTCGAGGGATCCTCTACCCAGGTGAGACCCCGCTCCCGCGCAAAACGTTCGATGTCTGCGCGCGGCACGTCCAGCAGCGGGCGCACCACACGACCGCCCGCGGCCCGTTCCGGAATGCCACCGAGTGCGTCTGGCCCGGCGCCACGAAGCAGCCGAAGCAGAACCGTCTCCGCCTGGTCATCGAGGTGATGGGCGGTCGCGACGAGATCGGCGGCGAGCTCTTTGGCCAGATCGGCGAGCGCGTCGTAGCGACAGCGACGCGCCGCCTCCTGAAGCGTGGGCCGCGTGCGGCTCACCGCATCCCGACGCAGGGCCTCGGGATCCACCCGCCGAGAGGCGAACACGACGCCCAGCGCGCGGGCCGCGCCCTCGACCAGCGCCTGCTCGCCGTCGGCCTCCACCCGCAGGCCGTGGTTCACATGGCCGACGCAGACGTCATGGCCCAACCGCGGGCGCAGCGCCACCAGGGCATGGAGCAGCACCGTCGAGTCGAGCCCGCCGGACACGGCGACGAGAACGCGACGGCCACCGAGGCCGAGAGAACGGGCAGCGGTCTCGACGGCGTCGAGCATGGCATGGCGCCCCTAGACGAGCGCGCTGGCCTCACCCACCAGCACGGTGGTGCCGTCGTCCTTGGTGACGGTCACGTCGCAGACCACCCGGTTCGCCGTGCCTTCGGGGTGCTGCTCGCGCTCCCAGGCGCGGGCGGTCAGCGTCTCGTCCACCCAGACCACGTTCGTGAGCTTCAGCGACATGCGGCCGCCACGAAGGAAGCCCTCACCGAACCGATCGAGCATCAACTCGGCCGGGAAGCACGTCGTCATCATGCCCTGCACGACGATGTTCGGGAAGCCGAGCTTCTTCGCCTGTTCGGCGTCGTTGTGGTAGTTGCGACCGGGGCCCGAGAACATCCAGCAGCGGCGCTGATCGATCGTCTTGCGCGTCTCGCCAAAGGGGTCGCCCTGGGGCGCCTCGGGGCGAGGCCGCGACTGGCGCTTCTTGCCTGCGGTCTTCTCGTCGACGACGAACCCGTCGCCCTGATCGTCCTTCGGCGGCAGGAAACTCTGGTGAGTGTGACCCCGCACCAGAAGCTCGCCGCTGTCGGCCATCACGTCGGTCTCGTTCACGACGTAGTCGCGACCGCGCTTGTGGTAGCGGTCGATGATGGTGCTCCGCGTGCGCACCTTCGCGCCGACCGGGATGGGCGCGTAGAAGGACCAGTCCTGGCGCGCGTGCAGATTGCCGAACAGGTTCTTCAGGTACCACTCGCCGAGAAAGTTGTAGCACTCGGAGTGGTAGAGAAGCGGCGGCGCCACGCCGAGCTTGGCTGCGGACTCGTCCTCGAGCGCGTCGGCATAGAACGCCGCCACCTCGGGCGTCACCTCGTAGGTGTTCGAGCCACAGTGGCGGCCCACCGTGGCGGGCTGTCCGAGCAGGTTCATCGCGCGTCCTCCGGTCCCCAGCATAGGACGGCCCGCCGCGCGCGCCGCCGGCGACACCTGTGTTCGCCGCTGGCGGCACCTGGGCCGGCAGGTCATGTTCCCGGCCCCATGCGGTCGGCCGTCCACAACACAGCCCATTGGCTTCGGCGCCGCGCCGAGCTTCGCGCCCACCGAGAGGCCCTGGTCGATGGCGAGACCCGTCTCGACGGCGAGCAACTCGAAGCGCTCTGCCAGCGTGCCGCGGGGTTCTTGCGAGCGTCGGGCGTAGCGCCCGGGGACCGGGTCGCGCTGTTGCTCGCCAACCGGGCCGAGTACCTGGCCCTGGTGTTCGGCGCTGCGCGGCTGGGCGCGGTGGCCGTGCCCCTCAACACGCGCCTGGCCCCGCCGGAGATTGCGGACCTGCTCGACGACTGCCGGCCCACGGTGCTCGTGCACGAAGCCGATCTCGCCGAGGGCGCTCGTCGCGCGCTGGACCAGGCGCGCCACGAACCGCGGCAGGTGGTCGCCACGGGAGCCCCGCTGCAGGATGCCCTTGCGAGCGCCACACCTCACGCCGACGTGCTGCCGCTCTCGGGCGAAGAACCCATGATCCTGATGTACACGTCGGGCACCACGGGCACGCCCAAGGGCGCGCTGCTGCCCCATCGCAAGACGCTCTACAACAGCCTCAATGCGCAGCTCTTCTTCGGCCAGACCCAGGAGGACCGCGTCCTCGTGGTCGTGCCGCTCTTCCACTCGTTCGGTCTGAAGATCCTGGCTCTGCCCACGCTCTACAGCGGTGGCGCGGTGGTGCTCGCGCGGCACTTCGACCCGGACTCGATGCTCGACACGCTGGAACGCGAGCACATCACCTTCGCCGGGGGCGTGCCGACGATGTTCCGCGCGCTCGATGAGCGGCTGGCGGCGCCACCGACCGACCGGGACCTCTCGCAGCTGCGCTTTCTGTTCACGGCCGGCGCGGCGATTCCGGTCGACCTGATCCACGCCTTCGAAGCACGCGGCATCCGGTTGAAGCAAGGGTTCGGGCAGACCGAAACCTCGATCTTGTGCTGTCTGGACGCGGCCGACGCGGTGCGCAAAGCCGGAACCGTGGGTCGGCCGGTGATCCACGCCGAGGTCAAGATCGTACGGACCGCCGGGCTCGAGGGGCCGCCCGACACGTGGGAGACATGCGCCTCAGGCGAGACCGGCGAGATCGTCGTGCGGGGCCCCATCACCATGCTCGGGTACTGGGAGCGCCCCGAAGCCACGGCGGAGACCATTCGCGAGGGCTGGCTGCGCACCGGCGACCTCGCCAGCCGCGACGACGAGGGGTTCGTCACCCTCACGGGACGAGCGCGCGACATGTACATCTCGGGGGGCGAGAACGTCTACCCACGCCAGGTCGAAGAGGTCTACGAAACGCACCCGGCCCTGCGAGAAGTGGCGGTCGTGGGCGTGGCCGACCCGCGCTGGGGCGAGGTCGGCTGCGCGTTCGTCGTGACCCACGACGGCGCCCCCGCGGACGGCCCGTCGCTTGCCGCCTGGGGCCGCGAGCGCCTCGCGACCTTCAAGGTGCCCCAGCACTTCGTGACGGTGGGCTCCCTGCCGAGGACCGCAAGCGGCAAGGTGCAGAAGCACCGCCTGCCGCCCCCGCCCGACGCCGCCTAGCGCCCGCCCAGCTGCGCGCGCATGTACCGCAGCAGGTAGTACTCGTTCATCGGGCTGTCGTCGGTGATCTCGATCGCGGTGTCCGGGTTCAAGAGCCGCTCCATGGGCATCTCGAGCGACAGGATCTCTCGTGCGAACACCACGGGGTCGCGTCGCTCGCCCTCATTCCACTCCACGAGGTCGAGCCGGGCGGCCTCGGGCATGCGCGCCACGAACGTCTCGGCATCGGGCGGCGGGATGTCCTCCATCGTGGCGATGAAGTGCATGCCCCATCCCTCCACCGAGCGGTACGCGCGCACGTGCGGAAAGGCCTCGACCAGGCTCCGTGCCACGGCCTGGAGCGTGACCAGATCGCCCCCGCCCGGATACCAGTGGTGCAGCACGCCGCGGGGCGCGAGGCGTGCCTTCACCAGCTCGTAGAACTCGGCCGAGTAGAGCAGGCTCGAGCCCGAAGCCTGCACCGGCGGAGCCGGATCGATCGTCAGGACGTCGAAGCGCTCTTCGGTGCGACGCAGGAAGCGCCGGCCGTCGTCCACCACGATGCGGGCGCGGTCGCTCGCCAGCACCTCGGCCGCATCGTCGAAGTAGAACGGAAAGGCATCGCGCACGCTCTGCACGAGCTCGATGGCCGTCGTGTCGATTCCCCAGCTCGCCAACGAACGGAACGTCCCGCCCATCCCGAGGCAGATCACGGCCGCGCGCTCGGGGGGCGTCTCGAGGAACGCAAGCGGCATGTGGCCCATGACCTTCGTCACGGGCAGCAGCAGCGTCATGCCGATCCCATTGACGAGAAGCTGCTTCTCCATGCCCTCGCCGGCCGAGATGACCGTCGCCGTGTGGTCCCGGCGAACCTCGGCGCCTTCGACCACGCCTTCTTCGAGGCTTCGGCTCACGAACACGCTGCACAGCAGCAATGCTGCGGCCGCCGAGGCTGCGACGAGCCGCCGACTGCCGGCGAGCGAAGGGGCCCGCCAGTAGGGAACGAGCAGCAGCAGGAAGGGCGCGCAGAGCACCACGAGCGCCATCCGGGCCCCGAACAGCGGCAGGAGGAGGTAGCTGGCGACCAGCGGGCCCACGATGCTGCCGAAGACGTTGATCGCGTAGGCGCGGCCACCGCCCACGGGCGAACCCGCAGCGTATTCATCGACCAGCTTGGGCGTGAGGTAGCCGAGCACGAAGCAGAACGGAAAGACCGACAGCAGCAGGCCCAGCCCCGACTGATGGAGCCTCGGGTCGGTGAGGACCACGGGAAGCCACGACACGCACGCCACGATCGCCACCAGCGTCGCCGTCGACAACACGCGTTCTCTCGCGACATGCCGGCGGTAGAGCAACGAGCCGGTCCAGGTCGCCAAGAGGTAGACGAACAGGATGAGCGCGAAGGAGTAGACCATGGTGTTGAGGACCGGCGTGAAGTTCCGGATCCACACCACCTCGGCGCCCATGGACGCGAGCCCCGTAAAGAACAGGATCACCAGGGCCAGGCGCCCCTCGCGCCGGGGGAGCACCGACCCGGCGGCGACCTCCTCCGATCCAGCCGTCGTCGCCGTCACCGGCGGCGCGACGGCGCGGCCTCGGCTCATGGCGAACGCCACCGCTGCAATGCCGAAGTTGCCCAGGGCACACGCAAGCAACGTGCCCCGCAGGCCCAGCACCTCGATCAGGATCAGCGCCGTCACCAGCGTCCCGGTCATCGCGCCGATCACGTTGGCGAGGTACAGGAAGCTGAAGCTCGTGGTCTCGTCGTGATCGACCTCCCGGACGTAGGCCATCACCAACGGGTAGGTCGCCCCCATCGCCACGCACCAGGGAAGGATGGCCCCGCCCAGCACCAGCGCGGAGAGCACCAGGTAGCGCGCCGAATCGAGCGACCCCGCATCGAGCAGTGCACTCTGGCCCCAGACGAAGAGCACCGGCACCACGAAGGCGCTGAGGCCGATCACCACCTCGGCCACGCCGTAGAGCCAGAGCGCCGAACGCCCCGTTCGCCGCGTGAAGGGTTGGGCCACGCGCCCGGCCAGCCACGAACCCACGCCCAGGCCCAGCATGAAGACCGAGATCACGACCGACATGACCGGCGTGATGATCCCGAAGGCCGCGAAGGCCAGCCGAAGCCACACCACCTGATAGGCCAGGCCACATAGGCCGGACACGAAGAAGAGCACGAAGAGGACGCGTTGCCGGCGGGCAGCACTCATGGCGGCTCGCTGAGGTAGCACGTCGCACCCTCCACTCCCAGTTGCGGATGCGCTGCCGGCAACCTGCCGCCGCGCTCTCTCGGCTCGCGCTGCCTCATCGTGGGGAAGCTGTGAAGGGGTGGCCCAACTCGCGCGCTCCGGCGAGATCGCGCACGAGGAACCGATCGCGGCCAGCCCAGGTGGCGTAGTACGGGAAGTTCACCTCCCGGGGGCCGAGCACCTCGTGCGCGAGACCGGGATCGTTGCCGGGGATCCGATCACCCAGCGCGGCGCCCAACTCGGAGGCCAGGAACAACGCGACCGCATCGGGGGCCTTGTCTCCGGCCTCCTTCTCGATGCGGCCCGTCTGCGAGTCCACGCCAGCGGGCCGGCCAAGGCGCCTGGCCGCTGCCACGGAAAGCGAGACTGCGACGTCGGGGCGGGCATCCACCCACGCCGCCACGCGCCGGGTCTCCTCTGCCTCGCCGAGTCGGACGCGCTCGGCCGCGCGAACGAGAACCACCCCGTTCGCGATCACGGCGGCCGCGGCCGCGGCGACGAGCAAACCGCGTAGCGCCGGCCGTTGCACCCAGTGCCAGAGCAAGAACGCGCCCCTGGCCGCGAGCAGGCAGACGAACGGGCCGAGAACCAGCAGGTTGCGCACGATCAGCACCCGGTACGCCGCGAGATAGGCCAGATAGAGGACCGGCAGCAGTGCGAGCAGGAGCCCCTGGGCCGTCCGCTCGCGAGCGACGCCCACCGCACCGAGACAGGCGAGCCCTGCCACGGGCAGTGCGATGACCGAGAGCGTCGACGGGAACGCCAGTCCGAGGTAGCCGGCGATACGGAGGGCGTGACCCACGCCCGGCTCCACCGTATGACCGGGGTGGCCGTGGGCGTAGCGGTTCTGCTGGAGCTCGAGGTAGCGGACGAAGGTGTCCCACTCGAGAAGCGTGCCCGGCGTCGAGAGCAGGTAGACACCCGCGAACACGGCGGCCGCGATGGCCAGCCGCTTCACCCGATCCTCTTCTGGGCGGCCGCGCCAGGCTGCCAGTGCCACGGGCAACACGAGCAACCCCGCCGTCCACTTGGACCCCGTGGCAAGGCCGGCGGCGGCCGCCGCCGCGAGGACCCAAGGCATCGCGCGAGCCCGTCGCAGGGACTCGAGCGCGCAGGCGAGCGTCGCCAGCGCGAACGTCACGACCAACCCATCGGGCGCGACGAAGCGCGCGTGATAGGCGTACTCCCAGGAGCCCGCGAGCAGCACCGCGGCCAGCGCGGCTTCACCCGGGCGGCGGTGCCACGCGAGGCCCACGGCGTACAGGAGCGGAATGGCGAGCGCGCTGCCGACCAGGAAGGTGCCACGCGTCGCCAGCCGCTGGGCGGGGGTCGAAATGGCGGCGAGGCGTTCTTCGGTGGCTTCATCGCGGGCACGCACCAGCGCCGGGCCCATGCTCGCCATGGAGAGCCAATGCGAGACGCTCGGGTAGTAGTAGATGCCAGGCAGGCCGGTCCCACGCTCGATGGCATTGCGGACGCCCTGCAGGTGCAGGCCCTCGTCCCAGTGGAACCCGAAGTCGAGCCCCCGCAGCCCGGTCAGCACGAAGGCGCCCACACCGAGCACGACCACCAGGGGTGCGAGCACCGCTACGCGCACGTTCGGTCCCAGGCTTGCGAAGTCGGCAGGCGGCGGTCCCGCGGGTTCGGCATTCGACGATCCGACGGGGGGGAGTTGGTGGCGGTGGGTAGAATCGAACTACCGACACCGGGCTTATGAAACCCGTGCTCTAACCCCTGAGCTACACCGCCAGGGCCGCGAAGACTAGCGGATCCAGCGCGCTGGCCTACGGGGCCGGCGCGCCCGATTCGAGGCCCGCGACGGCGGCCTCGAGAGCGTCGAGCCGCTCGAGGACCCGCCGTAGATCGCCGCGGCTGGCGTCGCCAGGGGCTGCCACGGCAGGCAGGGCTCCGCCCGTCACATGTCGTCCGACCTTCTCTGCGAGCTTGTCGATGCGCGGGATCAGCTCGCCCAGGGTTCCGGACTGGATGAAGATGCCCTTCGCCTCGTCGACATCGGCGACGCCGGCACAGCGAACGTCGAGGCTCGCCCCCTCGCCGAAGCGCGTGAACGAGCCATAGAGGACGTAGTCCGCACCGACCGCGGTCGCAGCCGCCTGGGCCTCGTTGAGGTCGGTGGTCGCAGACGCCGGGTCGTTCACCCGGATCACGGCCACGCCAGGCGACTTGCCGAGGCGCGACGCCAGCATGTCGGCGACGCCGGACTGGAGATAGGCCTGGTCGCCGCTCGCGTGCACGACGACCGGAAGGACGGCGACGGTCCGACGTGACTCGGCGTGGGCAGCCGTGAAGGCGAGCAACACCGCCGAAATCGAAACGAGCCGCGTCAGCCAGGTGATCAAGGCGCTCCCCCCAGGTCGCGCGGTGCGGGTCAAGCCCCGCACATACGCCGTGGAGGCTTCATCTACCACCTGGGGCGCGCAGGGTCAACCGGGAACACCGAACGCGATCCCGGAGCGTCGGGGCTCAGACCTCCGGCGTGGGCGCCGGTTCGAGCGGGAGCCGAACGCGGAACGTCGCGCCCCCACCGGGCGTGGCCGAGACCTCGAGCCCGCCGCCGTGATCGGCCACGACGCGGTGGCAGATCATCAGACCCAGACCGGTCCCCCCGTCGGGGCCCTTGGTCGTGAAGAACGGGTCGAAGATGCGTTCGAGATCGTCTTCGGCGATTCCGTGGCCGTGATCGATCACCTCGAGCGTGACGCCGTCGGCCCCCCCAGGCCCGCCGGGGCCCACGGCGATCTGGACCGCCTGACCGTCCTCGCTCGCATGAATCGCGTTCAGTGCCAGGTTCAGGATCACTTGATGGATCTGCTCGCGGATGACCGTTGCCTTGGGCGTCTCCGGGTCGGCCTCGAGCGAAATCTCGATCGATCGCGCTCTCGCTTCCCGGGCCACCAGCGTGGCGACCTCCTGTGCGATGGTGCCCAGCTCGCACATCGCCGGACGCGGCGCTTCGCCGGTGGATCGGCCAAGGCGGCTCATCGTCGCGACGAGGCCGCGAATCCGCTCGACCTCTCCGCAGGCCAGTCGGTGGTACTCGCCCCAGAATTCCGGGTCGTCTTCGTTGCGCTTCTCGTTGGCCAACGAGAGGAACGTATGGATCGACACCAGCGGATTGTTGATCTCGTGCGCGAGCCCCGCTGCGAGCGTGCCCAGCGTCCCGAGCCGCTCCGAGCGCATCACCTGCTGCCGCGAGCGCTTGAGTTCGTCGACGACGCGCGCATTCTCGACTGCCGCCGCGGCCACCACGGCAATGCCCGAGAGCAGCGCTTCGTCGGCCGGCTCGAAGTCCCGCCCGCCGCGGCGGTTGTCGACTGCGATCGCTCCTTGCACGCCGCGCTTGCCCGGTAGCGGCGCCACGAGGATCTCCTCGGCGGCGACCTCGTGCAGCCAGGCGCGGACCGGCGGCTCGAGGCGCTCGGCCTCGGAGAACCGAAGCACGGCAGGCCGGCCGTTCAGCATGTCGCCCAGGAATGCGGGAGCGGCCCCCGTGCCGATGGGATGCTCCCGCAAGAACTCGGCAACCGCCCCTTTGGCAGGGTGGTTCTTGACGAAGGCGAGTCGTTCGCCCGCTTCGTCGAAGAGCAGAAGCGATGCGCCGTCGAACCCGAGCATCCGCGTCAACGACGCGAGCAGCAGGTCGAGCAACCGATCCAGCGAAAGCTCCTGCTGGATGGTCGTCGCGAGCTGGTTGATGGTGCTGAGCTCGCGGATCAGTTGCTCGCGCTCGCGATCCAGTGCATAGAGCTCGATCGCGCGACGGATCGCGACGTTCAGGTCGTCGGGCTGCCACGGCTTGGGCACATAGCGATAGATCGAGCCGTCGTTGATCGCGGCCCCCAGGGTCTCGGCATCGCCGTAGGCGGTGACCAGCATCCGCACGGTGCGCGGGTCGGTCTCACGGACACGCGACAGGAACTCGGTCCCACTCATCCCGGGCATGCGGTGGTCGGAGAGCACCACGGCAACCGGATGCTCTTCGAGCATCTGGAGCCCAGCCTCGCCGCTCTCCGCGGTCAGGACCTCGAACTGGCGGCGGAACCCCAGCTCGAAGATGCGGAGATTCTCCGGCTCGTCGTCGACATAGAGAACCGGGAACCGCTTGAAGTCGATCTCACGGGGAGCCCTATCGGTCATCTTCGACCTCCGCCGCCGAAGGCAGTGTCACGACGACCTCGGTTCCGCGCTCGGCAGCCAGATGCACCGCGATGGTGCCGGCGTGCTCTTCGACGATGCGCTTGCAGATCGACAAGCCGAGACCGGTCCCGAGGCCTGCTTCTTTCGTGGTGAAGAAGGGCTCGAACAGCTTGCCATGCGCCTCGTCGCCGATACCCGGCCCGTCGTCCGTGATGCGCACCTCGACCCCCATGTCGCCTCTAGAGGCGACCACCCGAATGGTCCCCCCGGTCCCTTCGATCGCCTCGGCGGCATTCTTGAGCAGGTTCAGGAACACCTGATTGAGGCCTCCGGGATCTCCCTCGACCGGGGGGAGGCCTTCCGCCAGGGAGAGGTCCACCTGGGCCCCCGCTTCGCGGAGGCGGTGTCCCAGCAGCTGGAGGGTCGAGCGCAGGCCCGCGGCGACGTCGATCTGTGCCTGGGAGCCGCGATGCGGGGCCGCAAAGTCCCGGAGATCGGCCACCAGCCGCGAGGTGCGATCGAGCCCCTCGGTGACGATCGCCACGAGCTCGGCCAGGCCCTCCGCGAGGTCATCGAAGCCCAGGTCCTGCTTGAGGCGATCGAGATCCGCCAAACCGGCTTCCAGCTTCGCGCGATCGCCCAGGTCGAGGTCGGCCACGCCCTGTACCACGCTGCGCACGTCGTCGACGTACGTGCGCAGGGTCGCCAGAGAGTTGCGCGCGAAGTTGAGCGGGTTGTTCACCTCGTGCGCTACGCCTGCGGACAGCTCGCCCACGGCCGCCAGACGCTCGGCGTGCACCAGCTGGACCTCTGCCTCCTTCAGGTCGCGCAGCGCTCGCTCGAGCTGAGCGTTGTTCTCGGCGAGGGACTCGTTTCGGGCCGCGACCTCTTGCTGGAGTTCGCGAATGCGAACCAGTGACCGCACGCGCGCCATCAACTCGCGCGGGTGGAAAGGCTTGGTGACGTAGTCGTCTGCGCCGAGCTCCAGGCCCTCGATCTTCATCTCACGCTCGGCCTTCGAAGTCACGAGCACCACCGGAACCGACTGCGTTTCGGGGTCGCTCTTGAGCGCACGACAAAGCTCGGTGCCCGACATCTCGGGCATCATCACATCGGTCAGCACCAACGTCGGAGCGCGCTCTCGAACGCTCTCGAGGGCCTCTCGACCGTTGCGGCAGGCACGCACCACGAACTCCTGCCCCACCAGGAAGGCGAGCAGGCGGCGCATCTCGACGTTGTCCTCGGCGATCACGACCTCGGGCGTACCCGGCGGATGCTGGCGCGGCGCCTGATCCCGTGCCTCGGTCCGCTCCCCGGCCCAACGGTCGACGCTGCGCTCGACCTCGACCAGGCGGTGCGCGTCGTCGCCGTCGAGCTCGAGGGCGAGCTCGCTCGCCAGAGCCTCGAACGACCGCGCCGCGCTGAGCGCGCGCCCGTCGTTGCCGGCCAGCAGCACTTCTTCGCCCTCGTCCGCATCGGCCTCGCCGCGGGGGAGCTCAACGTGCACCGTGGCGCCCTCCCCTTCACCTTCGCTCTCGGCCCAGACGCGGCCGTCGTGCAGCTCGACGAGCTCACGCACGAGCGAGAGCCCGATGCCCGTGCCCTCGTGCCGACGGGTGGCCGACGTATCGACCTGCGCGAAGCGATCGAAGATGCGCTCGACCTGTTCGGCCGGGATGCCTGCCCCCGTGTCGCGAACCGAGATGCGAAGGCCTCCCCCGTCCACCGCCTGCCCAGCGACGGTCACCGATCCTTCGTCCGTGAACTTGAGCGCGTTGCCGATCAGGTTGACGAGGATCTTCTCGAGCGCCTCGGGGTCGGCGCAGATCAGAGGCAGCCCGTCGAGGCTCTCGCCAACGAGCGCGATGCGCTTGCGCTCGGCCATCGGCCGCGCGCCCTCGACCAGATCGGTAGCCAACCGTCCGACGTCGAGCTGCACGCGACGGACCTTCAGCTGCTCGCCTTCGGCCTTTGCGAGATCGAGAAGGTTGTTGATGAGCTTCAGCAGCCGAAGCCCATTCGACTGCATCGTCCGTAGCGTCGCCTGGATCCGCTCGGGAACGTCCCCGAAATCGCCCGACCGGATCGCGTCGAGCGGCGCGAGCATCAGCGTGAGCGGCGTCCGCAGCTCATGATGGACGTTCGCCGTGAACCGCGACTTCGCCCGATCCATCTCCGCCAACTCATCCCGCGCCCGCTCCAACTCCTGCCGCTGCAAGAAGTCATTGAACCGCATCCGATCCAAGACGGCACAGGAGGCGACGCACACGACGGCTGAGCCGAGCGGGAAGAAAATGTGAAGGGCGTAGGTACGCCAAGCAACTTCCGCGGAGAGCACCAGAGGCGATACGGCAAACGCTGCTGTAAGCGTCGTAACTACCCAAGCCGACTGACGCGCTGAGAGCGGGACGACCACAGGAACGCCGCTGAACATGAGAACGAGCCCTGTGTAGTAATCGCTCGCGACTCCACCGGTTGCGTAGATCACGAATAGGAGCATGCCGCCCAGGACGTAACAGCCAACGATCGCCGACAGGACAGGACGTGTCCGCGTCAGGAAGAGATAGATCGCCCCGAGCCCGACGTTAGTCGCGAGCCGCACAGCGAGGAAGCTCCAGAAGTGATCTCTGTGAGCGACGTAGTCGAGCGCGATGAACGAGCTGCTGAGAACGATGACCAGCAGAATCCCAGACCGCACGGACTCCGGAAGCCGAGTTGCCTCGAGTTCGGCTCTATAGGCAGCGTAGGTCTCAGGGGTAGCCAGCATCCCCGGGGGGATCGGCAGGCGGGGGCCCGGGCTTTAGCTCCGCTCCCTCAAGCCACAGAAGCAGACTCGGCAGCAACGTTACGTCCGCCAAAAGGCAAAGCCCAACTAGGCCAGCAGTGAACAAGCCAAGATTTCGGGTCAGCGCGAACTCTGAAAGCCCAATCAGGCCGAATCCCACCGAGATAGTAACTGTGGTGAAGACCAACGCAGGGAGCACGCGGTGAAGCGACTCATGCATCGACCTGTAGGGGTCCACGCCCCGACCGCGAGCGCGGCGGTAGTTGGCAACAACGTGGATCGTGTCATCCACCGCGATTCCCAGCGCGAGGCTACCGAGGATCACACTCCCAGCATCCAGCGGGACTCGTGCCCAGCCCATCATCCCAAACCAAACCAAGATCGGAAGTGCGTTTGGGAGGCTCGCGAGTATCGCCAGCAGAGGACGCCCTACGACGACCAAGAGCGCCAGGCCGACAGCCGCGAACGCAACCAAGAGGCCCCGTAGTTGTCCAGACGCGATATCGTCCTGAACGCGGGCAAACTCAAACATGATGCCAGTCGCACGGGCAGATACATCACTCAGGCCGTGCGATTGCCACGCTCGCTCCGCACCTCGTGCTACAGCAAGCAACTGGCTTGAGCCATTGTTGTCTACGCGCAGTACAACGTTCGCTCTTCGGCCATCAGCCGTGACCAGGTCTCGAGTGTAGTCGACTGACTCAAGTAGCATCATGTACTGCATCACAAGATCGTCGGTCTCAGGCAAACCCACGCCGCCAAACCCAGCATGCAGCTGCCCAAGCGGATCAGCGAGAGAGAGCACTTTGCCAACGTGTTCCATACGCCTGAGCTCGTCTCCAAGGCGCGCGATCGCCTGTACGCCCTCAGCTGAGTCAAGCCGGGTTTCAGGGCCAGCCTCCAGCACGACATTGATCGGGCTGATGCCTGACAGTTCGTCGCGAATCCACTCGTAGGAATCCCTAACGTCGGTACCGCGAGCGAACCATCGGGTAGCGTCGGTCTCAACCTCGAGGCGCGTAAGGCCAACTACCGCGACGGCACAGACAGCGAGCCAAATCGCGACAATCGCGCTGCGGCGGCGCGCCACAAGCGACACAATCCATCGCCGCGCTGGCCCACGAAGCCAACGGTCAAGATCGGGCACGCCATCGCCTAAGGGGATTAGGGATAGCAGCGCCGGAGCAAGAGTCGCCGAGGCAGCGAACACTGCGCAGACACCAAGGCTCCCGAACACGCCCAGCAGAGTTATCGCCTCTATCCTAACCGTCGCGACCGCAAGGAACCCGATTGCGGTCGTGATTCCCGACAGCGCGACAGGCCCCACCACCTGCACAAGCGCAACCGAAAGCGTCTCGTGGCTGCCGACACCTCTGGCGGCAGTCAGGAAGTGCATGGTGTACGCAGCCCCCAACGCCAACAGGATGGATGGCAGAATTAGCGTTGTGAACGTCAGCGGAAAGCCAGCGGCGATCATTGTTGCGGAGACCACAGCCGTCCCAGCTCCACTCACTAACAAGCACACAAGGACGCTCGTCCAAGAACGGAACGCGGCAAGAAGGACCGCGCCAACTGCAATCACTGCGAGCGGGACGAACTTGACCAGCTCTGAACGGAGCTGTCGATTGCTCGCGATTCTAAAGATCGGGACTCCCGAGACACGAGCGCTCGCACTGGCGGCGAACTGCTCGACCTCATCGACAACCGCCTCGTAGGCAGCGGTCTCCGCCGGCTCCAGATAGACGTTGACGGCAAGAACGCGCCCATCGTCTGACGCAAGCAGCCGCTTCGCAATCGGGTCGCCGTCCACGGCCAGCGCGAGGGCGCTTCTCTCCGACTCGGAACCAGCGAATCCAGGCGCCAGCACAGGCTCAAGCTCAACGAATCCGTCGCCGGACTGCCTGACTAGAGGCAGCGTCGAAAGGCTGTCGACGCGGCGCACGCCCTGAACCCCATCCAGGCGATCGCTCAGATCCAGAACCGACCGCAAGGCGACGGTGCTGTATGGCTCGGCGCCCTCGATTGCCACCGCGAGCACTTCGTCCTCACCAAAGTACTCACTTGCCCTGCGATAGAACTGCCACGCAGGCGCCGAGCGATCCAGGATGCTGTCGGTGCTTGTCTCAATCTCAGCGCCGCCCAGCATTGCCAGAGCCAAGCCGACGACAGCAAGCCATGCCGCAATTACTAGACGCGGGCGTGCGATCGAACCGCGAACAGCTGCAGCCAGAATCCGAGGCGTTCCCAGCCTGGTGGCGGCCAAGCCCTAGCGGCGCCCGGTTGCGACAACCGCTTGTGCCGGATCACCAAACGACAGCTGTGTGCGGACGTCTCTGAATCCGGCAACCCGGAGACCTTCGGCCAGTTCTTCCGCGTCCAAGAATCGGAAGCGACCTAACTCCTCTAACTCGAACAACCTCGCCCCATCACTCAAGAAGCTTCGACCTAAGTCGAACAAGTCCTGCGCCGCATCTTCACCAAAGAGCTCTCGAGCGCGACGAGGCGGGATCTCTCTCAGAGCATCTGTAAAGATCTTCGAGAGGTCTGCATCCGGGCGCAAGCTCGACACTACCATCCGGCCGCCAGGCTTGAGCACCCTACGCGCATCCCTGAGGAAAGCAATCGGGTCGTCGAGGTAGCAGATCACCAGCGAGGAAAGCGCCGCGTCAAAGACTGCATCCCGATAGGGCAAAGCGCCGTCATCAGACCCGTCGAAGTCCGCCGCAACGCCGCGCAAACGAGCCAACTGCGGTTGATTCCGCCCAAGGGCTCGCTTGATCGCGTCGGGCACGAGGTCCACTTCGTGAGCAATTCCGTCTTCGCTCGCGTCGCAGATGTGTGCAAGGGCCGTCCCGGTCCCTGCGCCGAGGTCAACAACACGGTCGCCCTTGCTCAACTCAAGCAAGCTCACCTGCGACTTCACAAAATCGGAGTACGCATCAGTTGCGGCGACGATGTCGATCCCAACGCGACCATCACGCCCCAGCAAGTAGTTGCGCCAAAACTCCGACGGCGCGAGCTTCGGCGACGGGAGTCGCGCCCGCTCAGCCTCCCGCGACTCTTCCAGCCTCACGAGATCAGGCGTACGCCCTGGGACGCGCTTGCCGGTCGCTAGCCGAACAACTTCAGCAGCGACCAGCCTGAAGACTCGAAGCGCTTCGCGACTGCTCCTCAACTGATGACCGGCCGGAATCTCTAACAGCCGACGGTCGGTTTGGGGGCCGCAGGACATCAACTCCCGAACTCGCTCCAGGTCCATCCATCCGTCATGGCGCCCATGAAACCAAGTGACCGGCACCCTGATGCTCGCCATGTCGCGCCTAGCGTCCTCGAGAAAGATCAGGGAGTGTTCCAGCGCATCTGGGGACATATGATCAATGTCGACCAGGACCCCCAGCACTTCTTGAAGTCCAAACTGAATGCCTCGTGCGACGCCATACGCGTAGTCAAGCCCGCCGGATGTCGCCCGAAGCGTGGACTGCAGGTCTGGCATTCCAACAACACTCACCCAGTTGCGAACGCGAGCCGGCTCTTCGGATACTGCGCGGCGCGCCTCGACAGATGCCGCGCTGAAGCTCACCAGAGTGACGTCGGTGGTCGCAAATTCCTCCGAGTTCTCCAGGAAATCAAGCGCCGCGCGGATGTCGTCAACAGCCTGTGAGAACTTGAACCGTAGGTGCTCTCGACCCCGCTCCCAGCAACCCTCGTCCTTGTGAGACTCGCCGCGGCGATTGACGCCGTCGAATCTCAGCACCGACACCGGGAGGCCTGCATGCTCGAATGTCGCAAGAATCGTTGCCGCGAGGGGCTGCAGAGTCTCTTTCGTTTTCCCCCACGCGGGCGGGATCACGATCGCCGTCGCCCCCCTGGGGTTGCCGGACGACTCGACGATCGCTCGGAGCCTGTGCCCCTTTCGGTCGTAGAAGTCATAGATCGGGACACCCCGCGCCGAAGTCGGGAGGCGACCTCGACTCAGCCTTCGCGATGCCAAGCGCGCAATCCCCGCCAGTTGAGCAGGCTGACTTCGCGGCAAGGCACACGGCTCCACGCTGATCGACGCGCCATCCCGAACGTCAGAGACCGAGAGCCCGAGCCGCAACCAGCCACCGTTGGAGACAGTCGAGTGACGGACTTTCGCATGGGCGCCAGCACCGGCTCTCGGGCCCTCCACGAACCCGAGTTCCAGATCGCGACCGACTCGGGCACCCTTCGCGTTGGGCACCTCCACCCCAAGGCCCTGAGGACTCCAGTCCAGGACCCTGGCATGCCGCGACTCCTCCCCTAGGCCAGATATCAGGACCTCACGTCCGAACGGGCACGCCACGGAGTCGCCGCCCCGAGTGAGGTCTCGCCGCTCTGCCGTCCACAAGGACAAGGGCAGCGGGAACTCCAGCACATGGCCAGCGACTCTCAGGGACTCGCCTGCCGCAAAGAAAAGATCCTGACCATCCATGTGGAACCGGAAGAAGACCTGGCGCCGGCTTCGCCGTTCGAATGCGTCGACACGAATCCGCACGCGCGCTGCATCCACGTACTCGAGGACGCCTACCTCCTCTTGCGCGGAACGCGTGAAGCCGCAACGGAATCGGACACCCAGCTTCCGCGCCCTTCGAAGGACCGCCAGAACCTCGACCGGGTCAGCGACTTCCGCCCGATTGAGCGCACCCAGTTTGGGTTGGAGTATCGGCTGCGGAGTGGCGGTCATCGAATGGGTACGCACTACGCGTGCCAACCGACGTTACATCGACGCCCCGATCGTCCGCAATAATCGCCGCAAGCCACTGCAAATATTCATCTTTTTCACACAACAAATCAGCTTCGGACGCAGGCGGACAGGCTAACCGTCGCCAATGAAGTCGAGAACGCCGCGCGCAATCCTGGAGACCCGGCCGAGACCCGATCTCTGGGCCTCTCGAGAAGCCATCTGCGCCAATCGCCTCGCCTCCTGGAAGTCGCGAGAACGACCACGGCGAACCAGCAGTGCCGCCACCGACGCCTCGTGCTCGGCCTTCCATGCCCGAACGCCAGCCTCTGAGAGCATCAAACTTGCGGACTCGATGAACTCGCCTGCCGCGCCCCAGTCACCCGCGGTAGCTGCTAGGCGCGCCAGACCGCTGTCCACCGCACCCCAAGAAAACACGCCGTATCCACCGATCGCATAGCGCCCGCGGTAGGCCACCAGCTGGCTATACAGCGTTGGCACGTCCTCGACCATCTTCAGGACCACAGCCATGTGCGCAAGCACGGTCAAAGATACGACCCGCAGCGTATCGTCTGGCAGTTCCCCAGGGCGGGAGAGAATGGCAACAATCTCGCGAGCCTCGTCGATGCGCCCCAAGTCGATGAGCGCTAGGCCGCGCGCCACCTTCCATGCGATCGCTGCGGGGTACCTGTCGACGAGTTCCTCGATTGAGCCAATCAACGGGCCCAGGTCCCCTCGCCACCATGACGCGATCGCCGTCATGACCGCGATACTGTTCTCAAGGTTCGCATCCGGGAATACCGAGCGGAACTTCGCCATGCGCGATATTCGTTGCGAAGCGCGCCCAAGCTCCCCCGCTTCGAGCGCCAGCATGCCGTAGTACATGTCTACGAACCATGAAGCACCAGGTAGGCGATGCGCCTCTACCAGGGAAGAGAACTCCCCAATTTCTCGCCTAGCCGAAGCGTGGTTCCCGCGCTCGAGCTGAGTTGTGACGCCGAACACTCGGCCAAGCAGCTCGAGTTCTATGTCGCCGCTCGCGCTCGCGAACTCGATGAGCTGATCTACCTCGCCTTGTCGTGCCGCGATGGAGTCAGCTGACCAGAGAGCCACAACTCGGGCCGCCGAGACGAATACTCTGGATCGGGGCGACTGTGGCACCAACGCCTCTGCGTGTTCGACGAGTTCCTTGCGACGCAACCCGGACCCGCTCTTCCAGTAGAGTGCCATCGCGAGTCGTGCGGCAAGTTGTGCCTCGACGTCTCGCGAGCGCCCAGATTTGGTCCCGAGAGCCGCCTCCAAAAGAGAGACAACCTGTGGATCGAAAACGCCGGTCTCGATGGCAAAGAAGCCTGGCGACAAGGCAAGAGCGGCCTCCCCAATGAGGTCACCGGAGGCCGTTGCACCCGCCTGCTCAATCGCAGCCTCAAGCGTGGCCCGTCCGGCGGCTCGCTGGCCTCGCCGGATCTGCGACTCGCCGAGCACCACCAGAATCTCCACCAGCAAGCTCTCGCTTGCGGGAGACGATCCAACTGCAGCAAGCGCCTCCTCGCATATCCGCTGTGCAACATCGAACGCGAACGACTTCGCGGCATCCCGAGCGACACCAAGAGAGAGCTCCAGCACCGTATCGGCACCCAGCACCGCCACGGCGCGGCAAGCGTGCTTCGCCGCTCGATACTGAGCCGCCCTTGAAGAGGATGCTGCGATCAGGTGCAGCGCTAGTCGCCCGTGCGCGTGGTCCCGATCTCCAACGTCGAGCTGGTCCTTCAGCACATCGCACAAGAGCACGTGCCTGAACCGGAACGACGCTGAGTTGCCATCCAGGTCTAGGACAAACGAGCGGACGCCAGCATAGAGCGCTTGCAGTACTTCCTCCGGATTCCCGCTGACCATGGCGGCCACATCCGAGACGTGGAAGTCGCGACCGGCCACAGCGGCAAGGCCTAGAACTCGGCGCGTGAACTTTGGTAACTGCCGGAGGTGCGCCAGCACGAAGTCGCCGACCGTGCGGCCAGCCACCGCCAGATCGACGTCAGCATCAGGAGGCGTGGCGCGAGTCGCCAACACGATCTGCGACAAGAAGAATGGGTTTCCGCCTGAGTACTCATGGTACTGGGCCGCCACGGCCTCCTCGCGATCGGGCAGGAGCTTCGACGAGTCTGACAGCGACAGCGGGCCAAGCTGAATGAAGGCTGCTGGTGGCCCTGCGCCTGACCCTCCTAGCGCGTTCACTACCCGCCCGTACGAAGCAGACCCAAGCCGGGAAGAACCAACGATGAGGACCTTCTGGTCCGAAAGGCCGTATCGTAAGTGCTTCAAGAGAGCGACCGTGGCGTCATCGGCGCAGTGCAGATCGTCGAGTGCCACCAGCAACGGTTGCTCCATTGCTCGTTCCCCGATAAGCCGATCGATGCTGTCGAACAGACGAAACCGCGCCTCGTCTCTTCGCGGGGCCTCGTCATCCCAAAGACCAGAGGTGACTCGGTCCCAGTCCTCGCCGGCAATCACCTCCCGCAAGATCTCGATCCATGGCCAGAAGGCCGGGGCGCCGGCGTCTTCGGGGCAGTGGCCCATGGCGGTGAGGTGGCCGGCGGCGATGGCGCGCTTGCGGAACTCTTCGAGCACTCGGGTCTTGCCGATTCCCGGTTCGCCCGTGATCAGCACGAGGCCCCCGCGGCCTGCGTCGGCGGCCGCGAGCGCTTCGTCGAGCTGTGCCATCACGCCCTCTCGCCCGACGAACGGGGGCTCACCCGTGGGGCCGAACGGTGAGGGCGGCGGCGGCTCGAGCGAGGCGACCTCGGCGATCAGCCGGACGCCGCGGCCGCGAAGCGTCTGTACGTAGCGCGGCTCGCGCGGGTCGTCGCCCAGCGCTCGGCGCAGCCCGTAGAGGGCCTGGTTCACGGAATGGTCGCTGGCCGCAACGTCCGGCCACACCAGTCGCTTGAGATCCTCGCGCGGCAAGACACGACCACTGGCCCGGATCAGCTGGAGAAGCAGATCGAGGATGCGGCTCTCGATCGCCACGTCCTCGCCGTCGCGGCGCAGCTCCCGCCGGTCCTCGTCGAGTTCGAACTCTCCGAACCGGTACAACACGGTCGAGGTGGCTCCGAGTCTCCGTCGCCGCCGCTGGATCGCCTACGGCAGGTCGAGCTGGCGCACCTTCACCCCGGCTTCGCGCAGGAGGTTCAGCGACACGTCCTCCATCGGGTAGCCGGTGCTGTAGACGACCTCGCCCAGCCCAGAGTTGATGATCATCTTCGTGCACATCAGGCAGGGGCAGTGGGTCGTGTAGAGCGCGCCGCCGCGCACGCTCACCCCGTGGTAGGCCGACTGGGTGATCGCGTTCTCCTCGGCGTGCGAGCACAGGCACTCGCCCAGGTCCTTGCCGCTGGGCCCGAAGGCATTGCAGCGAGGGCAACCTCCCTCGTTGCAGTTGGTCGTTCCTCGCGGCGTGCCGTTATAGCCGGTGGCGATGATGCGCCGATCGATGGTGATCAGGGCGGCGATCTTGCGCTTCACACAGTTGCTGCGTGTGGCCACCACCCGGGCAATGCTCATGAAGTACTCGTCCCACCCCGGCCGCTCGAAGTGGGCCCTTTTGCGCAACACGGCCTGGACCTCGCCGTGTAGCTCCTCGAGTCCCTCGTCGTTGGGGATCACGTCGTCGGCCAGTTCGCGCACGGCGAGCAGCTGCTGCCCGGCCGGGTCGGCCCCGCCAAGCTCGCGACCTTCCTGGTCTCGCAGCTTTTCGAGCGTCTCCGGGTCGCCCGCGCGGCCCCGCCCGCGGATTCGCTCGAGCCGCGTCGCCTCCTCGGCCTCGACCCAGATCAGCCGAAACCCCGGCCCCGCGCGGCGCAGCGCTTCGACCTCCGCGGGGTGACGGATCGAGTCGACGACGTAGTTCTGCCCGCTTCGTAGCTTCGGCAGCAGGCGCAGGGCCAGCGCCGCCGGCCCGTCGGCCTCACGCATGGCGTTTCCGGTCGCGATCATCCGCTCCCGGGTTTCGGTCAGGCCCTGGCGCTCGAGCTCGTCGCGAATCACGTCCGACAGCGAGAACGCCTCGAACGAGCGCGCCTCCAGGAAAGAGACGACCTCACCCTTGCCGGACGCGTACAGCCCCGAAACGCCGAGAATCATGGTGCCCCCCTCTCGGGGGCCATGATATCAGGCCGGCGCCCGCTCAGGCGTTGCCGACGGTTCGGTCGCGCCAGATGATCCAGATCATGGGAGACAGGATCAGCAGCTGGCCCACGAGCCAGGCCGCGAGGGTTCCGACGGTGCCGAGCGCCATGCTGTCGTTGAGGACGTAGATCAGCCGCACCTGACCGATCGTGAGCAGCACCCAGAGGATGACCAGGAACGTGTTGACGAGAATCTGCTTCATCGTGCCTCTCCGGTGGCGTGGCTCGCATCCGATCAGACGCCCCTGACGCCGGCGGCGATTCTAATACGCCCCGCCCCGGGCCGCCGCTCCGAACTGGCAACAGAAGCTGGCCGGGCCCCGAAGGCTCTGGCAGGCTCCGCGGCGTGCGGGTCGTGGTCACGGGGGCATCTGGATTCGTCGGACAGCGCCTGTGCGCCCAGCTGCGGGGCCAGGGCCACGAGGTCCGCGGGTTCGACCTGGAGGTCGATGTCGCCGACGCGGCTGCCGTGCACGCCTTCGCAGCCGAGAGCCCCCCGGACGCGCTCGTGCACCTCGCGGCCGTGTCTTTCGTGCCCCAGTCGATCGACGAGCCCGCCCTCACCTACCGGGTGAACTACCTCGGGGCCCGGTCGGTGCTCGAGGCGGCCCAGGCCCTCGATTCGGCGCCCCGCGTCCTGCTGGTCGGTAGCTCGATGGTCTACGGGCCCGCCCAGCCCGGCGATGCCCCCTTCGACGAAGAAGCGCCGCTTCGACCGGGCAGCCCGTACGCGTGGAGCAAGGCCGCGGCCGACCTCCTCGGCGCCGCCTACGCCGGGCGCGGTGTCGACGTCGTGCGCGTGCGCCCGTTCAATCACACTGGCCCCGGGCGGCCCGACCGCTTCGTCGAGTCCAGCTTCGCCAGGCAGATCGTCGAGATCGAGCGAGGCCAGCGCGAGCCCCAGCTACGCGTCGGCAATCTCGACGCCGTCCGGGATTTCCTGCACGTGGACGACGTGATCCGCGCCTACGCCCGGCTTCTCGAGCGCGACGTCCCCGCCGGCGTGTACAACATTGCCTCGGGCGTGGGGTCCCGCGTGGGCGACCTGCTCGATCGCCTCCTCGCCGCCTCGACGGTCGGCTCCGGCGTAAGCATCGAGAGCGACCCCGACCTCTGGCGGCCCGCCGATGCCAACGTCGGCAACGCGGGCCGGCTGCGCGACGCCGCCGCCTGGTCTCCCGACTACGACCTCGACGGCATCCTCACAGCGCTACTCGACGACTGGCGTCAGCGCGTCGCTACCGACTGAATTCTCCGCGCACGGCTAGGGCCGAAACAGCATGGGCCAGACGATGGGCGCACCCTCGACGTCCACCTTGCCCTGCACCTCGAAGCCATGGCGTTGATAGAAGGGGATGTTCTCTTCTTTCGACGACTCGAGGTAGGCCGGCACGCCGTCTGCCGCGCACTTCGCGAGCATCGGCCGCAGCAGCGCGGAGCCGATGCCCTCACCCTGTCGCGCGGGCTCGGTTCCGAGCACGGCCAGGTACCAGTGCGGCTCACGGATGTGAACGCGCTCGAGCTCCTCGAAGAATGCGCGAGACCGCACCACGGCCGATCCCAGTACCGCGATGAAGCGCGCGGCCGACGCGTAGCCCTGCCATCGGGTGGGTCGCGGCGGGCTCGGCGCGCGCCAGAGTGCCGCGCCCGGCACGCCGTCGGACGTCATCACGCGTCCCACGGCGCCCATCTCGCGCGCGACCAGCCGGTAGAAGCGTGGAAGGCGCCGAGGCCGGCTCGACGCGCGGGGAAACAGGTAGAGGCTGATCGGGTCGGTCTCGAAGGCGCGCCCCAGGCAGTGCGCCACGGCGTCCAGCTCCGCCGGGACGGCATCTCGAACCTCTCGCCGGTCTTCGCCCACGCGTCCTCCTCGCGGCGCACGTTACATCGCCGCCGCCACGGCCGCGCCCCTCGCCGGCGGCCAGCGCTGCTCAGACCCGAGCGCGAAGCGCGAGACCTGCCCAGTCGTCGCCCGTCGCGTCGCTGCGGGTGAGCGCCTCGATCGGGTCGAGACCCCGTGCGGACAGGTGGTCGCGCACCGAATCCAGTTCGGCGGCGAGAAGTCCCGACACCACCAGCACCCCGCCTCCCGCGAGCCGGTCCACCATGGGAGCGAAGAGCGGCTCGAGTTCGGTCCGGATCATGTTGGCCACGACCAGGTCGAAGCGAAGCTCAGGACGCAGCGCCGAGAGCGGACCGGTGAACGCACGCAGCTGCCGCGGAAGGTCGTTCGCACGAGCATTGTCCAAGGCCGCTGGAGCCGCGAGCGGGTCGAGATCGAAAGCCACGGCGCGGCGCGCACCCAACGAGAGCGCGGCCAGCGCCAGGACCCCGCTGCCGCACCCCACGTCGAGCGCGACCGAGCCGCCCGCCATCCAGCGCACGAGCAGTTCGAGGGCCAGGTAGGTCGAGGCGTGGGCACCGGTCCCGAAGGCCTGCCCCGGCTCGATCACGACGCACGGTCCGGCAAACCCCTCCGGCCTGCGCGCGAAGGGCGGCCGGACGCAGAGGCGGCCCTCGACCTGCACCGCGTCGAGGCCTTCCTTCCACGCCTCGCTCCAGTCCCGTTCGACCACGGGGCTCGGCCCGGCCGCGACTCGAACCCCGTCGCCTTGCATGCGAAGCAGCGCTTCCGTCACGGCGTCCGCCCGGTCCGCCGTGGCGAACACCCGCAGGTGGCCCGGTTCAGCCAGCTCCTCGAGCCCCGCGGCACCCGCCGCATGCGCTTCTGCCACCACCCGGTCCGCGACGGCGCCCTCGGGCGCGACCACCTCCCATTGCACGAACCCCTGCGGCCTACCGCGCGACGCCACTTGGCCCTCCAGACGCCGCTCAGGGCGGGGCGACAACTGGCCGAAGGTAGCGCCGTAGCCCTGCAAGCCGTTCGCAACGCCGCCTGGAGCGCCATGTCTTCGCACCCGCAGCCCCCGCCGACCCCGAAGCCCCGCGAAGCCGCGGACCTCGCGAACAAGTTGCGCACGCATGTCGAGCGTGCCCTACGCGGCAAGCCGGACGTGGTGGGTCGGGCCGTCGAGACGCTCGTCTGCGGCGGCCATCTGCTGCTCGAAGACGTCCCCGGCGTGGGCAAGACCACCCTGGCCCACGCCCTGGCGCGCTCTCTGGGTGGCAGCTTCGGTCGCATCCAGTTCACGAGCGACCTGCTGCCGAGCGACGTGGTCGGGGCCGCGACCCCCGAGCTCGTCGAGGGCCGGCCGTCGGGCGCCCTGCTCTTCCAAAAGGGCCCGGTGTTCGCGAACGTGGTGCTTGCGGACGAGATCAACCGCGCCAGCCCGAAGACGCAGTCCGCGCTGCTCGAGGCCATGAGCGAAGGCCAGGTCACCGTCGACGGTCAGAGCCATGCGCTGCCCGACCCCTTCCTGGTCGTCGCCACGCAGAACCCGGTCGAGCACTACGGCACCAACCCGCTTCCGGAGTCCCAGCTCGACCGCTTTCACGTCCGACTGTCGATCGGGTACCCCGACCCGGAGGCCGAGGCCGCGGTTCTCCGAGAAGACCCTTCGAACCACGCGCTGCCCCAGCTCGAAGCCGTCGTGACCACCGACGACGTACGCGGCCTGCGCCTGGCCTGCGACGCGGTCAAGGTGGGCGAGTCCCTCATCGCCTACCTACTCGCCGTCGTTGGCGAGACGCGAGACCACGAGGCCGTGCGCGTCGGCGCCTCGACCCGCGCCGCGCTCGCGCTTCGACGCGCATCGCAGGCACACGCTCTCGTGGACGGCCGGGACTTTGCGATCCCCGAAGACGTGCAGGTGCTCGCCGGCCCCGTCCTCGCCCACCGCCTGGTGCTGGAGGGCACCGGGCGCGTGGCGCTGTCGACTCCATCCGGCGAGCAGGAAGCGCAGTGGATCGTCGACGAGATCCTCGACCGCGTCCCCGTACCGCTCTAGCGGCGCGTCGCCGCGAGCCCGGCGGCCTCGGTGCGCGTTTCCGAGCCACGGTTCGGCGCTGGCTTCGTCCGCCTCGCACCCTGCGGCCCACGAGGGCCGGCTGGTCGTTCTTCGCGCTGACCCTGGGCGTGGGCTTCGCCGCCATGAACACGGGCAACAACCTCTTGTACATGGTGCTGTCTCTGCTGCTCTCGTTCCTGGTGCTCTCGGGCGTACTGTCCGAGTCGGCGCTGCGGGGGCTCTCGGTCCGGCGGCGATTTCCCGGCGACCTGCATGCCGGCCAACCGGGATCGATCGTCCTCGAGGTCCACAACGCCCAGCGGCGCGTTCCGAGCTTTGCCGTCGTGGTCGAGGATCTGCTCGGCGAAGACGTCGAACGCGCAGACGAGCGCGCCGCAGCCGGACGGGTCTTCGCCTTTCGCATCGGGCCCGGCGAGACCGTGTCGCGACGCTACGGCTACGCGCCCGAGCGGCGCGGCGATCTGCAGTTCGGCGGCTTCCGGGTGTCGACGCGCTTCCCGTTCGGCCTGTTCTCGAAGGCCATGCGCATCGACTCGCCCGGCACCGCCCTGGTCTACCCCGCCGTCAGCGAGGTTCCCGTGCAGCCCCCGGCCCAGGGCGGGCGTTCGGGCGAGCCCTCCCCCGCGGCCGGCGGCCACAGCCCGGAAGCCGCGGGGCTCCGACCGTTCGCGCCGGGCGACGCGCACCGGCGCATCCATTGGCGGGCCTCCCTGCGGCGCGATTCGCTGCTGGTTCGCGACCGCGCCCGAGAGCAGTGTGCGGAGAAGATCGTCCGCCTGAGGACGGGCAACCGAGAGCCCGGCCCGGGCTTCGAGCGCGACGTCTCCCAGGCGGCCAGCGAGGTGGTCGCCCATGTACAGGCGGGCTACCGCGTGGGCCTCGTACTGGACGGGGCCGAGCTGGCACCGGGCCATGGACATGGGCACGCGGCGACCCTGCTGGCTCGGCTCGCGCGCGTGGAGCCCGCCCCGGCATGAGCCGACGCAGCTTCCGCGAAGCGGTCGGGTCTCCGCGGCCGCGTTCGGCCACCGCGATGGCCTTGATCGCCACGGGCACGCTCGCACTGACCGGCCAGGTCCACCCCGCGGTTCTGGTGGTCGGGATCGGCGCCATTGGCTTTGCCGCCTTCCGGCGTGGCACCCCGTTCGGCTGGCAGCGCTCGGCCCTCGCGCTCAACGGTGCGCTCATCGCGTCGCTGGGCGTGGCCATGGCACTCTGGCTCCAGGGCCAGCTGGCGATGATCGCGCTGGCGCACTTCGCGGTGCTCGCCCAGGGCCTGCAGCTGCTCGACGCACGGCCTCGCCGCTCGGAGTTCCTGCTCGTCGCGCTGGCGCTGTTCCAGGTGATCCTCGCCGCGAACATGACCGAGAGCCTGCTCTACCCGGTGGCGCTCGCGGCCTTCACCGTCGCCGCGGTCTGGACGCTGCTCGTCCACACGCTTCGAGCCGAGGCGCTCGAGGCCGGCGAGCCTGCTGCGGTCGCACGCGCCGTCTCGGGCGGGCTACGTCGCACCATCACCCTGGCCAGCCTGGCTTCGGTGGTGACCGCGCTCGTCCTGTTCCCGATGCTGCCGCGCGTCCGCGCGGGTGCACTGCTCTCCGGCGGGGGCGGCCCGGGCATGTCCGTCTCGGGTTTCTCCGACCGCGTAGAGCTCGGCGACATCGGCCGCATCCGAATGGACCCGCGCGTGGTCCTCCGCGTGCAGACCATCGAGGGCGAGGCGCCCGCCCCCGAACGGCGCTACCTGCGCGGCCTGGCCTTCGACCATTTCGACGGTCAGCGCTGGTCCATCACGCCCCCTTCGCGCCACCGTGTACCGGGCGATCCCGAGCGCGGGGTGCGCGTCTCGCCCGACCCGCCCGCACGTCGAAACGGCCCCCGCCTGGTTCAGCGAATCGCGCGAGAAGAAATGCAGACGCCGATCCTGTTCGCTCCAGGGCGGCTGCTCTCGGTCCGCGGCGTCCTCGGGCACCTCGAGCTCGACGCCGGCGGCTCGCTCCATGCCCGCCGCACCCGAGACGCGCGCGTCGACTACCAGGTGACGTCCCGTCTGGTCGAGCCGCCCCTCGAGGACTTGCGCCGAGATCGTGCCGTCGAGCCTCCCAGCGACCGGGCAGCGGCATTGCGAGGCCGCACGCTGCGGCTCCCGCCGCTCTCGCCCGAACTCGCGCGCATCGCGCATGCCGCCGTCGCGGGCGCGGGGACCGACGCCGACCGGGCCCGCGCGCTCGAACGCTGGCTGCGTACGAACGGTCGTTACACCGACACGCCTCCCAAAATGACCGACGAGGGCGGCTCGCCCATCGAGACCTTCCTTCTCGGGGACCTCGCCGGCCACTGCGAGTACTTCGCCACCGGCATGGCCGTGATGGCGCGCAGCCTCGGACTGCCCGCGCGCATCGTGAGCGGCTTTGCTGGGGGCCGCCAGAACCCGCTCGGATCGTTCGTGGAATACGCGCAGTCCGACGCCCACACCTGGGTCGAGATCCACTACGACGACGCGGGCTGGGTGCCCTACGACCCCACGCCGGTCGATCTGCGTCTGGCCGGCGCCGACGCCCTGCGCGAGACCGGGAGTGCCGCAGCGCTCTTCTCGGCGGTCGAGCATTGGTGGTTCCGCAACGTCGTCGACTACGACCGAGGCTCGCAGTTGCGCGCGCTTCGGGGCGTCTGGCTGCAGTGGCGCGACTGGCGAAAGGCGCGCTCCGATTCCCCGGGCCCGACTCCAGGGGCCGGAGATGCCCTGGGCCCGTGGGCCCCCACGGAGCTACCGCGGGGCACCCTCGTCGGACTCGTCGCCATCGGCGTGCTGAGCGCGGTGCTGCTGGCGCGCCGCCGGCGAGCACGCGCCCCCACCGAGCCGCCCGACTATGCCCGAGCCCTGCGGCTTCTGGCCGGCAAGGGCCTCGCCCGCGAGCCCGCGACCACCGCGCGCGCATTTGCGCGCGAAGTCGAAGCGCAGATCCCGCGGGCAGCGCGCGCGTTCCACGCACTCACCGAGGCCCATCTCGCCGTGCGCTTCGGGGGGGCCGACGCCCCCGAGACCGCCGAAGCGCTGCTCGCGGTGCGCCGCGCGCTCCAGGCCCGGACGTCCTAGAGGGCTCCGATCAGCGGGTGCGTCTGAGGGACGACCCTCACATCTTCGATCTTGCGTTCGGCCCGGCGCGCAAGCGCGAGCAGCCGCTCGGCCGACGGTCGCTCGCGAACCGCTGCGAACGGCGTCACCGGCTGCAGTACGAGCGCCGCGCTCGGGTGCGTCCGCGCGATCCGCGCGACGGCCGCGTCGATCTCTTCGTCCGTGCTGTTCTGCGTCACCACCACCTTCACCACGACTCGCGGTGCGGCGCGCGCAACCGCGAGGAAGGCCTCATGCGCGTCGTGGAAGGCCGCGGGTGTGCCGCCACGCGCGTCCGTCTCCCGCCTCACGTCACTCGCGAGCTTCCAGTCCATCGAGACCACGTCCAGGTGATCCAACACCGCCCGCAGGCCTTCGACGTGCAGGCCATGGGTTTCCAGCATCACCTCCGGGCCCAGCACTCCTAGCCGGGCGGCCAACGCGCGGACAGCGTCGGGCTGGAGAAGCGGCTCGCCGCCGGTAAGGCTCACCATGGCGTGGCGCTCGGGCTCCAGGTGCAGCAACGCGTCGACGATGGCGCCCGCCTCCACGGGGTTGTCGTGGGGCTCGAAAACCCCACTTCCTCGGGCGGTTTCGATCCGCCCCTGAGGTGAAGGTTTCCAGGTGCCCGGCGAGTCGCACCACGCGCATCGCAGGTCGCACCCGCCCAGCCGCACGAACAGGGTCGAGCGGCCGACGTCGAGGCCCTCGCCCTGCGCGGACGAGAAGACCTCGACGAGATCGACCGGGACGTCGGCCCCGGCGCTCACCCTTCCAGGATCGAGCGGCCCATTCCGATCTCGGCCACCACGTCGTCGAGCCGCTCGGGCTGCGACGTCAGGTCGGCGATGCGCAGGCGCGCCACATGGTCGGCGTCGGGCAGGCTGTGGGCCCACGCAAACTTCTCCGACAGGTGCGCCACCATGCCGCTCACGTCGACCGCGCGGCGCCCCGTGACGTCGTCGGCACCGAGCACCACGACGGCGTCGCCTGCGGTCCGTGCCAGCGAGAGCGTGGCGCCGTAGCGCTCGCGAACCAGCCGACCCGCCAGGTGCACGTCGAGACCCACGGGCACGTCGAGCACCACGAGCGAGAGCCCACCGAAGTGCACGAGCCGGAAGTCGTGGCTCGCGACCCAGGCGATCTCCTCGGGCATCGGAGGCTTCTCGGCACGCTGGGCTTCGCGCGCCAGGTCCGAGGGCCTTCCCGCGACCAGATGCTCGAGTTCGTTGTGACGCTCGCCCGGCCGGCTCGCAAGATCTCCGAGGCGCCACCACCAGAGCCCTCCCCAGCGCTGGTGGTCGTGAACCGAGAACCGCCCGGTCACCAGATCGACGAGCTTGTCGGAGAAACGGCTCCGGCGGGCGCACGTCGGCAGCACCGCGGCGAGCGAGCTGCCCGCGCCGGGCTTCAGGTGCAGGTGGTCGCGCCCGATCGCCTGCCGCATGGCCTCTTCGTCCTCGGGGGCCCACGTGTGGTGGTCGTACCAGGCCAGCCGCCCGCGGTAGAGCGATGCCGCCTGGATCACGTCCCGCGTGGGATGGGCGTCGAACCCGACCACCAGGATCGGCGTGTTGTCCCGCAGGTCCGTCGTCACGGACCGGAAGAACGTCATCAGCTCGGACTGCGGGTAGATCCAGATCCCCTCGACCTGCCGCCAGTCTCGTGCCAGCAGCACCGCAGCCGCAATCGACTCACGATCGGCGTGGGCCAGGATCGCCACGCGGCCGCGCGGCAATTCGAAGACCTCTTCGGCCTCGGGCTCGACCTCTTCGACGCTCGGGGCTGCATCCTTCTGACGGGCCAGCCTGCGCCGCTCGCGCTCGAGCCGGATGCGATCGGCTTCCGTCTCGGGCTCGGACTCCTCGTCGGCGCCCTCTTCGTCCTCGTATTTGAGGTCGGGCGTCTCGTCCAGATCCGGCGCCTCGGCCAGCTCGAGGACGTCGTCGTCGACCACGTCCTCATCGGCGCTGGCGTCATCGCCACCACGCGTCTTGGCCTCGCGGCCGCCCCGGTCTTCGCTCGCACTCCCGCGGCCGCGTCCGCCACGGCCACGGCTCCGGCCCTTCCGTCGGGGGGCCCCCTCGTCGTCCGACCCGGATTCGGTCTCGCCCGCTGGCTCACCGTCCCGGGCCGCGCGTTCGTCGGGCGCATCGCCGTTGCGCCGGCGGCCACGGCGACGCCTGCGCCCGCCTCGCCGCCGACTGCCGTCGCCGCCGCCATCCTCTTCGCTCTCGAGGTCGAGATCGAATAGCGAGACCTCGTCGAAGCGCGGTCCGCTCGGCTCTGCCGGCGCGTCCGAGCTCGCGTCCGCCTCCGGCGCGGCATCGGCTACGGCACTTCGTGCTTCGCCCGAGTCTTCGGCCCGCGGCCCGCGGCCGCGACCCCGGCCCCGACGGTTGCGGCCGCCGCGGCTCCGCGGCGGGCCATCGCCGCGCCCGGCGTCCTCGCGTTCCGCGGGCTCGGCGCTGCGCCTGCGCAGCGGGGCCCCGGGCAGGGAGGCGGGTGCGATGATCTCGGCGGCCTCGCTGCTGTCCTGCGGACGAAGCGTCACGCGTCCCGCCGACTCGGCCAGCTCGAAGGTCACCACCTCGAGTGCCAGGTGCTTGGCCACGTCGCGCACCACCTGGGACACACGCTCTGCGGCAAGCACGAGTCGCGGCCGGGCCACGCGCACCGGCGAAGGCGATGCGGCCAGCAGCGCGGGCAGCCACGGCTCGACCCACAGGGCCGCATCGAGCACCGCACCCAGATCGCGCAGCCCGAAGACCTTGCGGACCGCGGCGACGACGGGCGTTCCGTCCTCGGCCACTCCGGCCAGGTCGAGCGCATCCGGATCGGGCCCCGAGAGCGGCCAACGGGCGGCGAATCGCAGCCCCGCGGCGCGTTCGAGCGCGCCGAGCGCACGTCCGCGCAGGCCCTCTTCTCCATCGCGTACGCGGCGGTCGTTCATCCGCTTGCGCACGGTCCCCTCGACCCGATCGAGTGCGTCCACGACCGAGGCCTCGGCCACGACGAGGCGCTCGCTCCCACCATCGATGATCTCGAGGATCGGCTCGTCGCCTTCGATCCGCAGCGTTGCCACCGGACGCGCCAGAACCACCAGTTCGACCCCGGAGCCAGCGCTTCGGACCGAGCCGTCATGCTTGGCTGCAAGGCCCTCGAGCCCGTTCAGCACACGGGCCGTCAGCGACCGGAGTGCGGGGTCCGTCGGGCCCTCGGCCAGACGTGCGGGCGACCACGGTGCCGGAATCGGCTCGGTCGCTTCGAACGCCGGGCCGTCGCCGTGGACGGTCGCGAGTCGCGGCGCCTCGGGGAGGCCGCCGATGCACGCGTGCCGTCGCAGCGCTCGCGCGTCGATTCGCTCGGCCACGGCCAGGACGGGCCCGGGCGAGTCCGAGGACGCCGCCAGCGCGACCGCTGCAAGCAGCGCGTCGCCGGCCGATCGCGGCGCGATGGCGACGGAAAGCCCGGGCGTCGGGCTCGGAGCGGGTGCATCGTCGTCACCCGGTGCGTCCTCGCCCGCGGGCGCCGCCACGCGGGCAAGCAGTGCGACGCTGGGCTCCACCCCCTCGAGCTCGGTTCGCTCGAGCGATGTCGCCAGGCCGGCGTCCTGGACCCGGCTGATCCAAGCCTCTTCGATGGGTGCAGCTGAACTGGGCTCGGCGCCGCGGCGCCGCCTGCGGCCGAATCCTCGTCTCATGGCGTGGTGTCCGATCTGTTTCGCGCCGCACGTGGGGCGCGCTTGTGCGTCGATGTCGCGTGGCTCGCCCTCGACCGGGCGGCAAGGCGGGGGGATGACCCTGGGTCGTAGCGGCGTTGCCGCCGTGATTCAACTGCAGCGGGGCGTCTGAGAGCAGGTCCCCCAGGGGCCAGGCGCCCCATACGGTCCGCTGGCCCCTGCTCCGCCCGCGCTACGGCGAATCGTCGCCCTCGACGGCGACCAGGGAGAGGAGCCCTTCTTCCACCAGACTCGTGGTGGTGTCGGCGACCACGTCCTGCAGCGCGTGGAAGAGCCGGTCGTGGGCGATCGCCGACGCCAAGGCCTCCTTCGGCCGGGCAAAGTCGAGCAGGATGCCCCCCAGGAGCTTCCGGTCCGAGCGCAGGTTCTTCACGACCCGGGTCCAGGCCGTGAGCGGCACGTCGATCTTCAGCTCCTTGAGCTCCGAGACCTCGCCGCTCAGCGTCCGCACCCCATCCTTCAACACGGACAGCGCCACCCCGTCTCCGCTCTTGCGCGCCTCCGCGCGCCAGAAGCGACCCTGAGCCAGGATCATGTCGCGTCCCCCCCTCCGCCCACCGGCGTGACCAGCCGAGGCTCGTCGTCGCCGTCCGGCGCCTCGCCCTTGGCCTCCCCGCTGGCTAGCGCCTCGATCGACGGCTTGAGCGGCACCTCGAGAAACGCGCGCGCGACCGCATTGGTGGCGGGGTCGCCGGCATCGAAGCGCTCGGCCGCCGCGAGACACGCACGCGCATCCTCTTCGCGCTCGATCTTCCAGAAGACGAACGCCGACTCGCGAAGCCGGTGAGCCGCCGTCGCGGCCGCCTCTCCCTCGTAGACCTCGGCGAGGGTCTCGTCGAGGATGCGATCGACCTGCTCTTGCTGGGTCGCGTCAGACACGATGAGCGGGCTGTCGAACGCACTGCGAATGCGCTCGAGCGTGTCCTTCAAGACGTCGGGGCTCGCCGGCCACGGGCCGATCTCGCCGGCGTCGGCCAGCGAGCCTGCGCGACCGAGGGCCTCGCCGTCCTCCCGGGTCGCTTCGCCCAGGGCCTCGGCGACCACGGCACCCGGCAGCGGCTCTTCCCCGGCGTCGGTCAGGCGCGTCCGCCACTCGGCAAAGGTTCGCGGCGCGGCGCGGTCCGCCGCCTGGCGGGCCGCAGCATGGTTCACCACGGCCCGAACGGCATCGGGCGAAACGGCCACCATCGGCAGCCGACCCCTGGATTCGAGCCTCTCGAGAAACTCGCGCGTCTTCTTGCGCGGCGCAGTGTAGACCTCGAAGCCCGCCACGCCGCGCGCATCGTCGAGCACCATCTCGAACATTCGAACGCCACCGCTGGGGTTCGGCTCGGCCAGGTAGGCGATTCGGGCACCCGAAGGATCGATGGCCGAGAGGAACGCGGCCTGGAAGTCGTCCTCGACGCGAGGCAGCGACGCGACCACGGGCTGCGGGGCCGCGTCGGCGCCGATGCCACGTGAACGCAATCGGTGGCGCACACGACGGAGCGCCTTGCGGCCGGGCTTCGGCAGCCCCGCCTCGTCGACGGCCAGCACGATTCCGGCACCGTCCGCCGTCGCGGACCATCCCTCGGCCAGCTCCTCGGCATCGTCGGCGCGGTTCTCGAGCAGCCACGCCAGCACCTCGGCGGCAGCGTCGACTGCGCCGGCGCCCTGCCCGGTCAAGAGCTCGAGCAGACGCGTGGGGTCGCCATTGGCGGGACGAATCGCGTCGGCTCGGTCGGGCAGCGCGCTGGCAGCTGCCTCGAGCGCATCGGCGAGGCTCACGACGCCACCGCCTCGCCGAGCCACGCCAGATAGCTCGCGCTGCCTCCCGCGGCCGGCAGCGCCAGCACCTCGGGCACGTCGTAGGGGTGGAGCGCCTGCACGCGCTCGGAGAGCGCAGCCGCGCGGGCCTCGTGGCTCTTGGCGATGAGCAGCACCTCGGAGTCCTCCTGCACGGCCCCTTCCCAGCGATACACGGAGCGCACGCCCGGAACGACGTTCACGCACGCGGCCAGGCGTTCCGCGACCAGGGCGTGGGCCAGTCGCCGGGCCGTCTCCTCATCCGGCGCAGTCACGAGCACGATGCGGACTTCCTCCGCCGTCTCGGCATAGCCACCCATGTCTCCCCCACCTGCGGCTTGCTGCCGGGCCGTCGGGCCCGGACCTTCAGACCGGTTCGTGCGGATCGAGCAGCTTCCGGTGCTCCGCCAGGGCGAACCGGTCGGTCATGCCCGCGATGTAGTCTGCAATGGCGCGAGCTTCGCCCTCCCGGTCGAATCGCGCCAGCACCGCCCGGGGCAGCTGCCGCGGGTCGTCCCGGTAGATCCCGAACAGGTCGTCGAGGATCCGCCCCGCCTTCCGGCTCATCCGGACCACGCGGGGATGCTGGTAGAGCTCGTCGGAGAGAAAGCGCTTCAGCTCCGAGCGCTGGCGTGCCGTTTCCTCACCGAAGCCCACCAGCGGCTGGCCCAGATCCCGAACCGCCTCGGCCGTGGTCACGCCGTGCGCCTCGATCCGCGCCACCGTGTGCGCCAGCAGGTCCGTCACCAGCCGATCGATGAGCGCGCGCACCGTCTGGGCCTGGAGCACGCGAGTCGATGCCTCCCCCAGACGCTCTTCGACCCGGCGACGCTCGTCGTCCCAAAGGCGCACCTGCTCGAGCTGCTCGAGGTCGAGCAGGCCCGACCGGAGCCCATCGTCGAGATCGTGATTCACGTAGGCGATCTCGTCGGAGATGTCCGCGATCTGCGCCTCCAACGAAGCACTCGCGGAAAGCTCGGGCAGCGCCACCGGGTGATCGAAGTCCGCGCCGTGCTTCAGGATGCCCGCGCGCGTCTCGGCCGTCAGGTTCAGCCCGTCGAAGTCGGGATAGCGATGCTCGAGCAGGTCGACCGTGCGCAGGGTCTGGCGATTGTGGTCGAAGCCGCCGTGCTCGCGCATCAGCGCGTCGAGCGCGTGCTCGCCCGCGTGCCCGAAGGGCGTGTGTCCGAGATCGTGGGCGAGCACCACGGCTTCGGCGAGTTCTTCGTTCACGCGCAACGCACGGGCCAGGGTACGGGCGATCTGGCTGCCCTCGAGCGTGTGCGTGAGCCGATTCCGATAGTGGTCGCCCTCGTGGTAGACGAACACCTGCGTCTTGTACTCGAGCCTCCGGAAGGCCTGGCTGTGCACGATGCGATCGCGGTCCCGGGCAAAGGCCGTCCGGTGCCGCGGTTCGGGCTCGGCCACCAGGCGGCCAGCAGAAGCCTGCGAGCGCTGGGCGTAGGGCGCGAGGCGCTCCTCCTCCCAACGCTCCAGCTCGGCGCGATCGGGCGGCTTCACGGCTCGGGGTTCTCGCGCAGGACCTGCTCGAGCGCGCGTTTCGAGTCGTCGTCGATCACCGCGTGCGGCGGCGGAGGTGCCTGGGCCTCGTCGCCGGGCAGCGTGAGGACCGCCCACAGGCCCAGTGCGGCCAGGCCGAGGCCAGCGATCGCGAGCAGAAGGGGGCGCCAGGGCGGCACGAGGCGAGGCTAGCGCGCGCGCAGCCCGGGCGGTGTGCCATGCTGCGGCCATGCCGATCTCGCCGCCCTCGCGACTGCTGCTCGGACCGGGTCCGTCGAACGTGCATCCGCGGGTGCTGGCCGCGATGGCCGAGCCCCTGGTCGGGCACCTCGACCCGTTCTTCCTCTCGTTGATGGACGAGGTCCAGGATGGGCTGCGAAGCCTGTTCGGGACCACGAACGCCATGACCCTGCCGCTCTCGGCCACGGGCAGCGCAGGCATGGAGGCCTGCCTCGCCAACCTGCTCGAGCCGGGTGACGAAGCGGTGATCGGCGTGGCGGGTGTCTTCGGTGGGCGCATGTGTGAGGTCGCGGGCCGCATCGGCGCCCGGGTGACGCGCGTCGAGACCGAGATGGGCACGGCCCTCGACCCCGACGCCATGCGCGACGCCATCGTCCGCGCGCGACCGAAGGTGGTCGCCTTCGTACACGCCGAGACGTCGACGGGCGTCCTGCAGCCCGTCGAGGACATCGCTTCCGCCGCGCGCGAAAACGGCGCACTGGTGGTGCTCGACTGCGTAACGTCGCTCGGGGGTCTCCCCGTCGAACTCGATGCATGGGGCATCGACGCCGCCTACAGCGGCACCCAGAAGTGCCTGTCGTGCCCGCCTGGCCTCTCGCCCGTGAGCTTCAGTGACCGTGCCATCGCGCGCGTCGCCGAACGCAGCCACCCCGTGCAGAGCTGGTTCATGGATGTGTCGCTGCTGGCCGGCTACTACGGCGGCGAGCGCGCCTACCACCATACGGCGCCGATCTCGGCGATCTACGGCCTGGCCGAAGGGCTTCGCCTCGTACACGACGAGGGAATGCCCGCGAGAGTCGACCGGCACACCGAGGCCCAACAGGCGTTGCTCGCCGGATTGGCGCCGCTCGGCTTCGAACCCCTGGTCGACGCGGCGGTTCGCCTGCCTCCCCTCACGACGCTCCGCCTCCCCGACACCGTCGGCCGGGTCGGCGAGGCCGACGTCCGGCGGCGCCTGCTCGACGACCACGGCATCGAAGTGGGTGGGGGCCTCGGCAAGCTGGCAGGCCAGATCTGGCGGATCGGGCTGATGGGGCACAACGCCCGCGCGGCCAGCGTCGAGCGACTTCGCGAGGCGCTCGACGGCGTGCTCGCGGGCAGCTAGTCGGCGCGACATCCCCTGCAGCGGCCGCTCAGCGTTGACGGTTTGCAGGCCGTGTGATTTCCTGTCGCGCGGTAGGTGTCAGGGAAGGCGGTGAGAATCCGCCGTGGACGCGCCGCTGTGTGCGACCGGACACCGATTCTCCTTGGAGGAACCGGAGTCTTCGCCGGCCCACGGGCCGGGGGAGGGACATCGTAGGACCACTGGACTCGGCCTGTGAACCGGGAAGGTCCGTCCCGACCGTCGTAAGCCAGAAGACCTGCCTACCGAATCGAGGCGGCCCCCTCGCGTAAAGGGAAGCCTCTTCACTATCTGAACGAGAAAGACAGGGCCGCGGCCCGTGGATGATGCAGATGGCGACCGTTACACGGCCGTCGTTTCGCTATGCAGGCCCGGTCCCGTCGGGGAACACGATGCACAGGCTATTGCGACGGGTGAATTGCGCGCAGGCGTTGGTTTGGACGATGGCGGCCGCCGGGCTGCTGATTGGGGGCAATGCGAACGCGCTGTCCTTCGGCAAGCGGGTCGTGAGCTACGACCCGGGGACGACGGCAGCGGCCGGACTCACCAACCCCGATTCGGCGAAGCGGCTGCCGAGTGGGATCGTGGGTGAGGACGCGGGCTTCGACAATGTCCTGTCGCCCTTCAACCCCGGGTTCGAGGCCGACGAGCTGGTGTCCATCGGCGAGGGCGGCCACCTCACGATCCAGCTCCGCGACTTCGCGGTGGTGGGCGCCGGGCTCGAGCTGGGCGTGGTGGCGAACGTGGGACTCGCCGACGCGTCGTTTCCCACGGGCCAGAACTTCAGCCCCGCCTTCGCCTTCGGGCTCGACTCCGCCGTGGTGGAGGTGAGCGAGGACGGCCAGACCTTCGTGGCCCTCAACGGAGGCGCGCCGATCCTTTTCGACCTGCCGTCCATCTTCTGGCTGAACGCGGGTCCCTTCGACACCTCGAAGCCGGCTGGGGCGGTGGGCGCCGACTTCGGCTTGCCGTTCCTGGGCTCGGGCAGCCTCGGCACATTCGACGGCCTCGACTACGCCTCGACGGTCGCGGCGTTCGGTGGCTCGGGCGGCGGGACCTGGCTCGACCTGTCGGGCACGGGCCTCAGCCAGGTTGCCTACGTGCGATTCAGCGTGGCCGACGATGGCAACGCGGGCACGTCGCTCAATTTCGAGCTGGACGCGGTGGTCGTGTCGAGCGCCGCCACGGGCGCTGCAGTGCCCGAGCCCGCGCTGGGCTTCGGCCTCGCAGCGCTGGCGGTCGTGTGGCTCCGGAGCCGACGCGACTGAGGGCCGATCCACCCGTGAGCGGGCCGCACCGTCGGGTGCGGCCCGCCCACGGCGACCTCTTGTTGACAAGCTTGGGGAGGAGGTGGCAGATGCAACGTTCGAGGAGGAACCCGTTGCGACTCTTGATCGCGATCGTGGGGCTCGCGCTGGCCGCGACCGCACACGCAGACGACTTCGACGACTACGGAACCGCGCAAGGCTCGACCCAGGAGGTGTCGTTCCCGACGATCCAGAGCGGATTCGTCGCCGTCGTCGACCAGTTTCCCCCGACGGCGGGCGAGCAGATCGGCAACTTCCCGGTCGACGGACTGTCGCTGGTCGCCATGGATCAGACGCTCTACCTGCAGAAGAACCACGGCGCGAGCGCGTTCATCCCGGTCGGCACGACTCAGGGCGTGATGGACCCGGCCTTCGTGCGGATCTCGCCCGATGGCACGAAGATCGCGCTCGGCTTGGGTTTCGCCCAGGACCTGCTGGTGATTCCGACCAGCGCGCTCGATACCACCAATCCGCCCGTGCTCGATACGGCGCCCGGCGTACAGGCGTACCCGATCAACTACCAGGAGGGCGAGTGGCTCGGCAACGACCTGCTGGTGCTCACCGGTGGGCTCTGGTCCTGCGGTCAGGGCATCCCCTGCATTTCGGGAATCGGCGCCATCGACACGTCGGTGCCGAACGATCCGGGCGGCGCGCTCATCCAGAACATCCCAGGTGCATCGGGCGCGATCGGGATCGATCCGTTCGGCAATCTGGTCACCGGACTCGGCTTTGCGCCGCCCGGCCAGACCGGCGAGATCCGCTACTTCAGCTCGGCACAGGTCTTCAACGCGCTCGGCACAGGGACACCGCTCGACTACGGCGTGGACGGCGCACTGCTGGCCAGCAACGTGCTGTCGGCCTCGAGCCTCGGCTTCGACGCTGAGGGCAACGTCCACATCGGCGGTGGCGACGCCTTCGGGGGAGGCGCCGGTACGGAAACCGGCTATGCGGCGGTGATCGAAGCCTCGGTCGTGGCGCGCGTTGCCGGCGGGGGAGCGCCCGTCGACGAAGGCAACGGCTCCGAGTACAAGGAGCTCGCCCCCGACAGCTGCGAAGACGACCCCGCCACCGGCGCGATCTACAACTCGTGGGGCGCGAGCCTCGGCGTGCTGTGGAACCCGACCACGGTGGACGGCGGAAGCTGCACCGCGGCGGGCCAGGACTTCTGGGGGCCGGGTGTCACGCCGCGGTTCACCATGTACTTCCCGGCGGGCGCGCCGGACCAGGACGGAGACGGCATCCCCGATTCCGCCGACAACGCCTTCTTCACGCCGAACCCCGGTCAGGAGGACTTCGATGGAGACGGCACCGGCAACGTGGCCGACGCCGACCTCAACAACGATGGCTTCGTCGACCTCGCCGACTTCTTCGACTTCGCCTCGAGCTATCTCGAGGCGCCTTCGCCCGGAAACGAAGACCGCGACATGAACGGCGACGGTTTCGTCGACCTCGGCGACTACTTCCTCTTCCGGCCGCGATGGCTGACCGCGGAGCCCTGGTTCTGATGCACACCCTTATTCGACTTCTCACCGTAGCGGCCACCCTGGTCCTGGCGGCACAGCCCGCAGCGTCCTGGGTGGTTCTCCTCGACAACCCCGACGGCGACCTCACCGTAGACGTCGTGCTCGACCCGCAGGGCGGCACGGTGGATCTCGCGGCCTACAACTTCTCGTTCGCCGTGGACGAGACGAAGGTCACCTGGACCGGCTCGTACACCAACACGCCACCGGCCCCGGTGCAGGGTGATGCGTTCGGCCCGATGGTCCAGACGATCCCAGGCCAGCTCGATGCCTTCAACGGCGCCGACCAGGGCATCGCGGCCCCCATCACCAGCCCGACGGTGCTCGGTACGATCACGTTCCAGCTCGCGCTCGGTGCCGTGCCCGACGACATCGCCGACATCACGTTCGCGACCGGCGTCCAGGGCTTCGGCGTGATCGCCAACGGGCAATACCTGGCCGGCGCCGCGGTGCCCACGGCGTCTGGCGCCGGGCTCAGCTTTCCGGTGCGCGCGTGCAACGACGGCGTCGACAACGATGGCGACGGCCTCGTCGACACGGCCGACCCCGGCTGCTTCAACGCAATCGGATTCAACGAGTCGCCCCAGTGCGACGACGAGATCGACAACGACAACGATGGCCGCATCGACTGGGACGGGGGCATCGGAGGCGCGACCCCCGACCCCCAGTGCAGCAGCGGTGGGCACATCAACAAGGAAGGCGTCGGGCGCGCCTGCGGCCTGGGCTTCGAAGCCGGCCTCGCCGCGCTGGCCTGGTCGTTCGTGCGTCGTCGACGTGCCAGGGGCCGGGCATGAGAGCAGCGTGGATCGTCCTGATCGCGTGCGGACTCGCGAGCGCCTCGCTCGCGGAGTCGCCCGACCTGAAGGCGCGGACGTCCGACCTGCCTCTCGCGAGCCTCGAGGTGCGGCCGCAGCACGAGCTCTGGATTCGGGTGAAGCCGGCCCACGCGGGCGAGGCCCGGGACGTGATGCGTGAAGTCGCGACGCGCTACCGCGAGACGGCCGAGACCCAGGAACCGGTGACCGTCGTGCTGCTCCTGGGAGGGCGCCCTCTCGCGCGAGAGGTCTACTCGCCTGCCGCTCCCGCGGCCGGAACCACCAAACAGGATGGAGAACCCGATGCGAAGACTCCGTGAGCTCCTGCAACGACTTCGAGACGACGAGAGCGGCGTGACCGCGATCGAATACGGGCTGATCGCCGGCCTGATCGGCGCGGTGCTGATCGTGGCCCTCGGGACGTTCGGCGACCGGATCGAGAACGTATTCGACGCGCTCACCGACCGGCTCGACGACGCCGAGAACCAGATCGCGAGCGAGCAGACCACCCGGTGAGCCTGATCGTGGCAGCGTGCGCAGCCACGCTGGCGGTCGCGGTCCATACCGACCTGAAGGCGCGGCGGATCCCGAACGTGCTGGTCGCCTGCTCGGCGATCACCGCGTTGGCGTTTCATGCGCTCGCGGGAACACCCGTCGGCGTGCCGCTCGCGGGCCTCGTCGTCGGTGGGCTGCTGCTGATCGGGCCGTTCGCACTGGGTGGCATGGGCGGCGGCGACGTGAAGCTGCTCGCGGCACTCGGCGCCTGGTTGGGCACGACCTCGGTGATCGCGGTCTTCGCCTACTCCGCAGTGGCGGGAGCCCTGCTGGCCCTGGGCGTCGCGCTGGTTCGCCGCCGAAGGGTCGATCCGGCGCGCCCGTTTCGCGACCTCGCGACGCTGCTTGCGACGGGAGAGGCGGGCCGCGCCAACGCCGAGCCCACGGCGCACACCCTGCCCTACGCCGTGGCCCTGGCCGCCGGGTTCACGGCCTGGTTGGCGCTCGGAGACCTCTGGTGACGCGGCGCGATCGACGACGGCGCGCAGGCACGGCGGCACTCGAGTTCGCGATCGTGCTTCCCGCGCTGCTGCTCGTGGTCTTCGCAATGCTCGAGTTCGGCTGGCTCCTCACCACGCGACTCGTGCTCGTCCAGGCGGTCGACTCCGGTGCGCAGTCCGGCGGAACCGCACGCGACTGGCTGGGCGAAGACCCGGCGCAGTTCGCGAGGACGGCGCTACGCGAGTCGTACTGGATTGGCGATCTCCCGGCCGACGCGATCGTCGTCGAAGAGCTGCCGCAGGCCGCCGCCGCTCCGCGCCGTCTGCGCGTCGCGGTGGAGCGGCTGCCCTACGAACCCCTCGTCGGCTACCTGCCCGACGCCTTGATCCCGCAGTCGCTGTCTGCGGTCTCCGTGGTCCCGCTTCGATGAGGACGCTTCCATGCCCAGCGCTCGCACCTGGATCGTATTGCTGGCGGCCCTGCTGGTCGGGCTGGTCGCCGTGCGCGTGGCAATCGGGCCGTCCGACACGGCGACGCCCCCCGTGGCTGCAGCGCCGCCCGACGAGGACGCCGAGACGGTCGAGCGGGAGATTCCGGTGGGCATGCGCGCCGTGGCCCTGCCCATCGAGCGGGTCGGCGGCCACGGGGGCGCGCTGTCTCCGGGCGACCGCGTGGACGTCGTAGCCACCTCGGAGCTTCCGTCTGCCGACGGCGACCGCGTCTCGCGACTGCTGCTCGAGGACGTGACGGTGCATGCCGTTGGCGAGGCCCCGTCGCGGCGCGGGGGCGCCCTGCCCGTCTCGATCCTGGCCACACCCGAGCAGGCCATGTCCGTCGCGGCCGCCGAAGGCGCGCGCTTTGCGCTGCTGGTCCGCAACCCCTCGGACGAGGGCCCGATCGGCGCTCGAGAGCTGGCCTTCACGCGGGAGAGCGGCGCATCGACCCTGGTGGAGCGCGACCGCACCCTGGTCGACGACATTCCGCCGGGCCTGCGCGCCATCACCATCGAAGTGCGCGAGACCGATGGCATCGCGGGCGTATTGCGACCCGGCGACCGCGTGGACGTGATCCTCACCTCTCCGTTCAGCACCTTCGCGAGCGGAGGCAACACGGCACCCGGCGCTCCCGGCCAGGTGAGTGCCACGCGCATGGTCTCGCGGCTGATCCTGCAGGACGTCGAGGTGCTCGCCACCGAGCAGACCTTCGAGGGCGGCGTCGACCGGCCCCAGCCCGCCCGGCGGGTCACCCTGCTCGTGCCTCCCGAAGATGCCGAGCGGCTCGCCGTCGCGACCGACGCGACGTCTCGCAGCCTGCTGCGGCTCTTGGGTCGCAACCAGGACGACACCGGCCAGGTGGCCACGCGCGGCCAGGCGCTCACCGACCTGCTCACCAAACGGCGCGCCACCTCGCGCGTCGAGGTCGTCCGTGGCGGACGGCGCAGCGAACGGACCTTCTACGAATGATCGCACGACCGATTCTCTCCGCCGTGCTCGTGCTGGGACTGCTGCTGGCAACGCCCTGGCGACCGTCCGCAGCCGACCTGGTGGATGCGGCGGCACCCAAGCAGCTCTCGGTCGAGCGCGGCAAGTCGTTGGTGCTGCGCACCAGCACACCGATCTCGCGCATGTCCGTGGCCGACCCGTCGATCGCCGACGTGAGTCTGCTCACCCCCACCCAGATCCTGGTCACGGCCAGCGGCGGCGTGGGCGCGACGAACCTGATCCTGTGGCACGGCGAAGCGCGAGTGGACGTGTATGAGCTCGAGGTCTCCCTGCCCGACGGCCTCGCGGCGTCGATCGATCGACGCCTCCAGGAACTCGTCCCGGAGGGCGATGTCCGCGTACTGCCCGGGCGCGACGGGGTGTTGCTCGACGGTACGGTGCCCAGCATGGAGCACCAGCAGCGGGTGCTCGCCGTGGCCAAGGCCCTGGGCGCGCAGGTCACGAACCTGATGCGCGTCGGGGGCGATCAGCAGGTGCAGCTCCAGGTTCGGGTCGCCGAGGTCTCGCGGTCCGGCCTTCGGCGGATGGGCTTGTCGTTCTTGATCAGTGACGAGTTCACGCTGGGCGTGATTCCGGCCGGCGACGTCTCCGGCGAGGCCACCTCGGCCGAGGACACCATCATCCAGTCGGCCCTCACCGCGCTCACGCCGTTCGCGTCCGCCTTCCAGATCGCCGCCTTCGACGACGACTTCCTCTCGGTGCTGAGTCTGCTTCGCGAGCAGGGCTTCGCCCGGCTGCTGGCGAGCCCGACCCTGGTCTCGATGAGCGGCCAGCAGGCGAGCTTCCTGGTCGGGGGCGAGTTCGCGGTGCCGGTGGCGGTGCGCGACGGCGTGACGTCGATCGAGTTCAAGGAGTTCGGCACGCTGCTGCGGTTCACGCCGACCGTGGTCGCGCCCGAGACGATCAGCCTGCGCGTCGAGCCCGAGGTGAGCAACACCGACGAATCTCTCGGCACCGTCTCGGGCGGGGTAGCGGTCCCGGGTGTCCGCACGCGCCGCGCGGCCGCCACGCTGCAGCTGAAGGACGGCCAGACGTTCGTGATGGCGGGCCTGCTCCAGGAGGAGAACTCGCTGGCGGATGGTCGGCTGCCCTTCCTCGGCGACATCCCTGGCCTGGGCACGCTCTTCACCCGCAAGGAGGCGCGCACCGACGAAACCGAGCTGGTGATCGCCGTGACCGCGCGACTGGCGCGCGCCGTCGACCGCGAACCGGCGCTGCCTGGCGACGACTGGGCGGGTGACGTGTCGGACGTCGACTTCTTCCTCTTGAACCGGACGATGGCGCCGCCGCGCGAGGACGAGCCCGTCCGCGCCACCGGCACGCCCGAGTTCAGCGGGCCCTTCGGGTTCTCCGAATGAGCCTGGTCGTCCTTTCCGAGAAGCAGGCGAGCCTGCGCTGGCTGATGGGCGAGCTCGGAAACGACGCGGGCCCCTTCGCGGCTGCCGAGACGGTCGAGCAGGCGTTGGGCCGGGTTGCCGAAGGCGGCGCGAAGCTCGTGGTGGTCGACCTCGCGCCCGACGCCCAACGCGCGCTCGGCTGGGTCGCTCGGCTACGCGAGGCCGCACCGGAGCTCCCGATCCTCGCGCTCGCGGACGAAGCCCCCACCGAGGTCGTCCTCGCCGCGTTTCGCGCCGGCGCACGCGACCTCGCCACACGCGACGGCGCAGCGGGCGCGCTTCGCTCGGCGGTCGACCGTTGTCTCGACGTCACGGGCCAGTCGGGCGCCACGGTCACGGCCGTATTCGCGCCCTCGGGTGGCGCGGGCTCGACGAGCCTCTGCGCGGCCCTCGCCGACCGGCTGCACGTGCGCAGCGGGGGCGAGGTCCTCCTGCTCGATCTCGACCTGTACGTAGGCGGCTTGGGAAGCTGGCTCGCGGGCCCCTGCCCGGCCGGGCCCCACGAGCTCCTCGGCCGTCTCGACCGACTCGATCGCGAACTGCTCGACGCAACGCTCGCGCGGTACGAGGGCGACGGCTTCCGCTTCTCCACCTGCGAAGGCGCCGTTCAGGATGCCGAGGGCGTGGGCGCAGGACCGCTGGCCTCGCTGCTCGCGACGCTGCGATCCCACCTCGACCATCTGGTGCTCGACCTGCCGCACGACTTCTCGCGTCCCGTGCTCTGCGCGCTCGAGGCCGCCGACCGGATCCTGCTGGTGGTGACGCCCTCTCCGGCGAGCCTGCGCCGCGCCCAGGCCGCGCTCGAGTTCGTGAACGAGATCGGGGCGACGGCAGCGGTCGAGGTCGTGCTCACGCGCACTGCGGCCGGCGACGACATCCGGCCCGCTGACCTCGAGCGCATCATCGGGTACGAGCCCGTCGCGCAGATCGCCGAGGACCGCTCTTTGTGGGCAGCTGCGGCGCGCGAACGCCGGCCGATCGGCCGGATCGACGCCGAGGCGGACGCCTCGCGCGCGATCGACGCCCTCGCCGCCCACCTGCTCGGACAGGCCCAGCCCGAGGCCACCGCGTGGTGGCGCCGGCTGTTCGGCGGAACCGGGCAATGAGGCTCGCCGAACGTCTTCGGGGTGGCGACGCTGCCCTGCCCACCGAGGCCGCCGCGCAGGTCCTCGACGCGACCAGCGAGTTCGACCTGCTGAAGGATCGCGTGCACGAGGCCCTGGTCGCCTCGCTCGATCTCGATGCCGCCGGTCCGCGCGACCGCGGAGCGCTCGAACGCGAGGTCCGCGAAGCGCTGGTCCAGATCGCCAGCGAGACCCACGTCCCGCTCAACCGGGGCGAGCGTGCGCGCCTGGTGAGCGAGCTGGTCGACGAGGTCCTCGGCCTCGGTCCGCTCGAGACGTTGATTCGCGATCCCGAGGTGCAGGACGTGCTCGTGAACGGGCCCGACGACGTCTACGTCGAACGCTCCGGCGTCCTCCACCGCACCGACGTGCGGTTCCGCGATGCGGCGCACCTGCGCCAGGTGATCGACCGCATCGTGGCGGCCGTGGGCCGGCGCGTGGATGAGGCCTCGCCCATGGTCGACGCGCGGCTCGCCGACGGCTCGCGGGTGAACGTGATCCTGCCGCCTCTCGCGCTCGGGGGCCCCGCCATCTCGATCCGCAAGTTCGGGCGCGACCCGCTCGGCGCCGACGACCTGCTCGACGGGGGCGCCTTCACCGACGAGATGCAGCGCTACCTCGCCGCCGCCGTCGGGGCCCGGCTGAACGTGCTGATCTCGGGAGGCACCGGCTCGGGCAAGACCACGCTGCTGAATGCGCTCTCCGACTACATCCCTCCGACCGAGCGGATCCTCACCATCGAGGACAGCGCCGAGCTTCGGCTTCGCCAGCCCCACGTGGTCACGCTGGAGTCTCGCCCGCCCAACCTCGAAGGGCGTGGCGAGGTCCAGCTCTCGGACCTGGTGAAGAACAGTCTGCGCATGCGCCCGGATCGCATCATCGTCGGCGAGGCCCGCGGCGCCGAGGTCATGGACATGCTGCAGGCGATGAACACGGGCCACCCGGGCTCGATGAGCACGGTCCACGCGAACAACCCACGCGATGCCCTTTCGCGCATCGAGGTGATGGCCAGCATGGGCACCTCGGGGTTCTCGGAGCAGGCCGTCCGCCGCCTGATCGCCAGCGCCGTCGACGTGGTCGTTCAGCTCGCACGCTTCTCCGACGGGAGCCGGCGCATCGTCTCGATCTCGGAGATGGTCGGGATGGACGGCGAACGCGCGCGCCTCGAAGAACGGATCGTCTTCGAGCAGCGCGGCGTCGACGACGAGGGCCGGGTGTTCGGCACCTTCCGCGGCCTGGGCGAGGCCTCGCGCTTCGAGGATCGGCTGGCCGCCACCGGCCACGCCCTGCCCGACGGCCTGCTCGCCTTCGAGAAGGCATCGGCACCGAGGCGGGCGCCGTGATCGTCGCGGCCGTGACGGCGCTGACCCTGCTCGCCCTGGGGGTGTGGCTGTGGCGTGCCGACCTGCGCAGCCGCCGCCGCACCCAGGTGATCGAAGCGCTCGCGCCGTTGCGCCCCCAACTTGCGCACGAACCGGATCCTGCGGCCACCCCGCCGCTCGAGACGCTGGCCGTGTGGCTGTCGCTGCCGACACTTCTCGACGGCGCCGGGATCGCGATGGCTCCCTCCCGCTTCCTGGCCGCCCTCGGCGGGCTCTCCATCGCCCTGGGTACCATCGCGCTCGCCCTATCCGGCTCGATCGGCTGGGCGCTCCTGGCAGGCATCGCCACGCCCCTCGGCGGCTGTGCCTCCCTTCGAGCGCGGCGCGGCCGCCGCGAAGAGGCCCTTCAGGCCCAGCTACCCGAGGCGATCGACGTGGTCGCGCGGGCGATCCGCTCGGGCCAGCCCATGGATGCCGCGCTGCGCGAAGCGGGGGAACGCATGCCCGATCCGGTGGGCCGTGCGCTGCGACGGGTGGAGGAAGAGTTCCGACTGGGCGCGCCCTTCGAGCGGGCGGTTCGCGGGCTGGCCGAACGCTACCCGGGCGTGGCCGAGGTGCGCTTCCTGGTGGCCGCGCTGGTGCTGCAGCGTGAAACCGGCGGCAACCTGGCCCACATCCTCGAGCGGCTCGCCGCCACCCTGCGTGAGCGCGTGGTGTTTCGGCGCGACGTGCGTGCGGTCACCGCTGAAGGACGCGCCACCGCAATCGTCCTGGCGCTCCTGCCGCTCGTGTTCATGGTGGGCATCGCGCTCTTGCGCCCCGCCTACGTGGCGCCGCTCTTCGAGGCGCCCACGGGCCGGGCCCTGCTGCTGGCAGCACTCGTGCTCGAGGGCGTGGGCTTCATGGCCATGCGTGCACTCTCGCGGGTACGCGTATGAGTGCATCGACCCTGGCACTCGGGTTCGTGGCCTTCGCCGGCGGCGCCAGCGCGATTCTGGCCGCCGATGCCGTCGTCCGTCGTTTCCTGCGGCGCCGCAACCTGGTTCACGAACTGAGCGGCGACCGGGCTGCGCCGGATCGCGGGTTGCGAGACGCGCTCGCGCGCATCGGCAACGCCGGCGTCCCCTCGGATCCGCAAGAGCAGCGCGAGGCTCGCGCCCGGCTGGCCGAAGCTGGATGGGCCCAGGACGATGCACTCCCGGCCTTCTACGGGGCACGCTTGCTCACCGCGGCCGTCCTCGCCTTGCCCGCGCTGGCGATGATCCCGACGGCGGGCTCCCAGGCGCTCGCCTGGGCGCTGGCGCTCGCCGCGGTGGGCTACCTGGGCCCGGCGATCGTGGTTCGCCTGATGCGCGACCACCGACGGGCGCGCATCGTCGAGGAGCTCCCTGACCTGCTCGACCTGGTGCTGGTGGCGATGGAAGGCGGGCTCGGCTTCGAGTCGGCCGCGGAGCGTGCCAGCGGCGAACTCGAGCATGTGGCACCCGTCTTCTCCGCCGAACTGCGGCACGCCCTGCGCGAGATTCGAGGGGGACTCTCGCGGGAGCGTGCGCTCGATCACCTCCGCGAGCGCTGCGGGGTCCGTGCGGTCGACGCCGTCGTGACGGTGCTGCTGCAGTCGCAGCGCTACGGCACCGACGTGAGCGAAGCACTGCGCGTGCAAGCCGCCGCGCTTCGGACCGAGCGACGCCAGGCGGCGCAGGAGAAGGGCGCGCGAACCCCCGTGCGCATCACCTTCCCCATGATCCTGTTCATCCTCCCCGCTCTGCTCATCGTGGTGGCGGGGCCTGGCCTGATCCGGCTGATGGAGCGATTCCAATGAGACGCGTCCGAGCCCGACACCCTGCGAGCCGCGCGTGGCGCGGCGCGACCGCCGCATGCGTCGCAGCGCTCACCTTCGCGTGCGCGACCCCGAACGAGCCGGAGGTGCCGGTGGTCGACGCCCCGAGCGACGCCCAGGTGGTCTCGCTAGCGCGCGAGCTGGTGCGGCGCGGCCTGCACGACGTGGCCCTCGTCCAGCTCGAACGCGCTCCCGACGACGACGCGGAAGTCCAGCACCTGCGCGCCATCTCACTGCGCGAAGAAGGCCGGCTGGAAGAAGCCGAGGACACCTTCTCACGGCTGGTCGACGCCGACCCCTCCCATGCGCGCGCCCACCATGGACTCGGCCTCACCCTCGACCAGCTCGGCCGGGCCGAAGATGCGCAGTCGGCCTACCTGCGGGCGATCGCACTCGATCCGGCGCGTCCGGCGTTCCACAACGACCTGGGCTTCTCGCGACTGGCGGCCGGAGAACCTGCCACCGCGCGCAAGCACTTCGAGCGCGCCCTGTCGCTCGATCCCGATTTCGCCCCGGCGCGCATCAATCTGGCGGCTTCGCTGACCCTGCTGGGGCGCGAAGACGAAGCGCTGCGGGTCCTGTCCCAAGGCCGCCCGCTCGCCGCGGCGATGAACGACCTCGGTGCGGTTCTCGAACTGCGCGGCGACACCGATCGCGCGCGAGCCCGCTATCGCGACGCCGTCGAGCTCGACCCCCGTTTCGCCCCGGCGCGCCGCAACCTCGCACGACTCGAGCCCCGAGAGGAGACCCCTTGATGATCCCGAACCACACCAGACCGCGAACGGCCTCTCGAACGACCTGTGCGCTGCTCGGCTGCGCCGCGCTCCTGGCGCTGGCCTGCGCAGGGCCGAAGCGGCACATCAGCGACGATTACGGCGACGCCTACCGGGATGCCTTCCAAGCCCAGGTCGTGAACCCGTCCGGGGCCCAGGACGCGACGCCGGCCGAGGGGCTACCGGGCGAGGTCGCGAACCGCGTCTACGAAGAACGCTACGTCGAGTCCCTGCTCGAGGAGCCCGAGGTCCAACCAAGCGCTTCGCAACAGGTGCGCCAGCTGAGGTGAGCGCCTCGCGCTGCCGACGCCCCATGCTGCGCCGACGCCAGACCGGCAGCATCGCCGTCTCCGCGGCACTCCTGCTTCTGCTCGGCGTACTGCTGCTGGGCCTCGTCACCGATACCGGCGTGCTGTTCGCCGAGCGCGGCCGCCTGGCCACCGCGTCCCGCGCGGCGGCGCTGGCGGGCGCGCAGGCGCTGTGTGACGACGACCCCGAGGCCGCCGTGCGCGTGATGGCGCAGGCCGCCGGAGCGCGCGACGAGGACGTGCTCGAAATCACGCGCGGCTGGTTCGACGAGAACGACATGCGCGATGCGTTCGCGGACGGCTCCGAGTTCGTCGCCGCGGGATCGCCCGGCTTCCCGGAAGACGCCGTCGGCAACGCCTACCGCATTCGCCTCTCGCGTGTGGTCCCGACCCTGCTTCGCGGCGGACGGCGCGATGGCGTCAGGGTCTCCGCCGCGTCGGTCGCGCACCTGCGCAACTACGGCCTCATCTCGCTCGACCCGGGCGGAGAGGTGCGGCTCTTTCTCGACGGCAGCACCGGCGGTGCACTGCGTGGCGGGCTCGTCCACGCCAACGGCGACGTGATCGTCTCGGGCTCGCCGCAGATCCGCGAGACGGCATGGTCCGCGGAGGGATCGATCTTCGAGGCCGATCAGGTGATCACGTTCGGAATCTTCGGCCCCACCGTCGAACGATTCGCCAACGTGCGCCCGGCGGCCTTGGCCGACGCCGAATCACAGGCCCCGAGACTCGATGACATCCGGCCGGTCGACGCCACACTCCTCGACGAGCTACGCGCCGCCGCCGATGTCATCTATACGGAGGGATCGTCCCCCGATGGCGTCTACTACGGCGTGGGTGCCGAACAGGCGACGCAGGGACGTAGCTTCGCCCGCACCGCATTCTTCGACCTCACGGCCATCGAGCCCGCCGGCGAGCAGCCGACGGTGATCTTCTACGAAGCGCCGGACGATGGTCTCTCGGCGGCTTCGCTTCGCTGGCACAACCCCGCCGTGAACACGAAGGTCAGCCCGAACGGACCCGTCGGCATGCGCGGCCTCACCTTCGTGAGCACGGTGCCGATCGTCGTGAAAGCCGGTCAGCCCGTGGTCGGTCTCGAGCCGGTAGGCGGCGACGGACGAGAACGCGTGACGGTGATCGGGGCTTCGGACGTACTCGTGCCGGTACGCGGTCTCGACTTCGAAGGCCTCGTGGTGCGGGCCGGCGGCGACATCCGGCTCGAGGGCGACCAGCCCGTGAACGGCGCGGGCGCCCAGCGGATCCGACTCATTGCAGACGGCAACGTCGAGGTGCTCCACGGCGCCGGGGATTACGACCTGGACGCCGGCCTCGCCTGCCCCCCAGCCGTTGCCCGCCTGGGCTCGCTCGCGACCCGGTAGCCGCCGGGACGTTTCGCGCCGCGTCACGGCGCAGAGCACAGGTGAATGATTCCAGCACGTTACGAGCCCTTCTGCGTACATTGACGCTTAACGCGCTGCGTCTATGCTTCGAGGCAGGAGAGAGGTTGTGGCCATCCGGACCAAGATCCTGGCCCTGTTGCTGGGCCTGCTGCTGTTCATGACGGTCGCCATCGGTGCGGCGCTAGGGACGCGCGCCCGGGCCTCCCAGGCCCTGGCGCGCGTCACCGCCCGCGACGTGCCGCTGCTGACCATCGCCGTGGGGGTCAACGACGCCTACCACGAGCAGGCGGTTCTGCTCGAGCGGGCGATCCGGCATGCGGACGACCGGCACCGATCCGCCGACGCTCAGGCCGCTTACGCCGCCGCGCGGGACGAACACGCAGCCCGCGCCGCCACGATCTGGTCCCAGCTCCAGGAAGCACGCGGCCTGGCCAAGGACGCGGTGCGCGCGCAGGACCCGGGCGCGGAGACGATGACCCGGCAGATCGCGCGACTCGATGCCGCCCACAACGCCTATGCGGCGCGCGTCCGCGAGGCCTTTGCCCTGCTCGACGCGGGTGAACGCGGCCGGGCGGTCGCCGCCGCGCACCAGGCCGTGGCGCTCGAAGACGGGCTCGAAACCGCCCTGGGCGCACTGCTCGCGTCGGCAGGAGCCGCGGCTGACGACGCCGCCAACGCCGCGCGAAGGGACGAGCGCGTGGCCTGGTGGGTGGGGGGCAGCCTGCTCGCCGCCGGCATCGCGTTGGCGACCTGGGTGTTCGCTGCGGTGATCCGCCTGGTCTCCGAAGTCCGCGAGCTCTCGGGCCTGCTTCCGATCTGCTCGTCCTGCAAGAGCATCCGCGACGACCAGGGGTACTGGACACAGCTCGAGGGCTACCTCGAGGCCCACTCGAAGGCCGCGTTCACCCACGGCCTGTGCACCCACTGCAAGGACGACCTGATCGCGCGTACGGTGCGCGAGCCGCAGCCGGCTCCGGCGAGCCCGTAGCGCTTCGGACGCGAGCGCCGGCCCTACCCGTCCACGTTGGCGTGGATGCGCGCGAGCCCCCCCGCTTCGGCCAGGGCCCGCGCCTCTTCCTCGGCCAGATCGTCGAGTCGCCGTGCGACGACATCGCGTGGTGCGACCGCACACGCGAGTTCGACGTACAGACCGTGGTGCCGGGCCTCGGCGCGGTGAAGGCCGCGATAGAACGCGGCCAGACCCGCCTCAGCGGGGTCGGCGGCCAGGGCGTCCGACAGCAGCCCCAGGCGCTCGCAGCTTCGCGCTTCGATCAGCGCGCCGCAGAGCAGGATGTCGAGCAGGCGCGCGGGCTCGTCTCGCCGGACGGCCTTGCGCAGCCGGCCTCCGTAGGCGCTGGCCCGCTGGCGCCCGAACGCGAGGTTGCGGCGACCGAGCTCGGCGAGAACGGCCTCGAAGTGCGTCAGTTCTTCGCGCGCCAGCTCCGATAGCGGCTGCTGCAGCGCAGGCTGATCGGGATACTGGAAGAGCAGCGTGACCGCCTGCCCCGCCGCCTTGCGCTCGCAGTGCGCGTGATCCACGAGAATCTCGTCGAGATGCGCCGCAGCCCGCGCGGCCCAGGCCGGATCGGTGGCGGATCGGAGCTTCAGCACGCCCCTCTGATAGCGCCCGGTGGGCCGCAGTGCCCACGGCTACTGGCCCCGGGCCTCGACCCGCGGACCGACTCCCGGCGTATACTGGCGAGCCCGGCACGAGCCGTTGGGGCCTGCCGGGCGATCCACGACACCCGACGACACTGCCAGAGGGAGACGTCCGATGCATCTGGGCGAGCACGCCGCGAAGACCCCCGACAAGACCGCTCTGGTGATGGCCGGCTCCGGCGAACGCGTGAGCTTCGGTGAGTTGAACGACCGCTCCAACCAGGCGGCGCAGCTCTTCCATTCGCTGGGGCTGCGGCACGGCGACCACATCGCGCTCTGCATGGAGAACAATGCCCGCTACCACGAGATCTGCTGGGCAGCCCAGCGCTCGGGGCTCTACTTCACCGCGATCAGCTCGCGCCTCACGCCGCCCGAGGTCGAGTACATCCTCGACGACTGCGATGCCCGCGTGTTCCTCACCTCGGAGAAGATGAGCGAACTGGCCGATGCGCTCGCCGACAAGTGCCCCGGGCTCGAGCAGCGCTACCTGCTCGGCGGCGAACGCGGCGCCTACGCCTCCTACGAAACCGCCCGCGACGGGCAGCCCGCCGAGCCGCTGGCCGAGGAGTGGGAAGGCGCGTCGATGCTGTACTCGTCGGGCACCACCGGGCGCCCGAAGGGGGTGAAGCACCCGCTCCAGCGCACGCCCTTCGGCACCAACCCGGCGCTCGCCGCGGGGATCATGGTCATGTACGGGGCCAGCCCCGACGCGATCTACCTCTCGCCCGCACCGCTCTACCACGCGGCGCCTCTGGCCTTCACCATGAGCTTCTTGCGCGTGGGAGCCCAGGTGGTGGTGATGGAGCACTTCGACGCGCTCGACGCGCTGCGCTGCATCGAGACCCACCGCGCCACCCACAGCCAGTGGGTACCCACGATGTTCGTGCGCATGCTGAAGCTCCCTGAAGAAGACCGCGCACGCTTCGACGTGTCGAGCATGCAGGCCGCAATCCATGCCGCCGCGCCCTGCCCCATCCCGGTGAAGGAGCAGATGATCGAGTGGTGGGGCCCCGTCATCCACGAGTACTACGCCGGAACCGAGGGCAACGGGTTCTGCCGCATCGACTCCAACGAGTGGCTCGAACACAAGGGCTCGGTGGGCAAGCCCATCAACGCGGTCGTGCACGTCCTCGACGAAGACGGCAACGAGCTGCCCGCCGGCGAGATCGGCACCATCTACTTCGAGAGCGACGTCGAGTTCGAGTACCACAAGGCGCCGGACAAGACCGCCGGCTCGCGCAGCAAGCAGGGCTACACCACCCTCGGCGACGTCGGCTACGTGGATGCGGACGGCTGGCTCTATCTCACCGATCGCAAGGCCCACATGATCATCTCGGGCGGGGTCAACATCTACCCACAGGAGGCGGAGAACGTCCTGATCACGCACCCCAAGGTCTACGACGTGGCCGTGATCGGCGTACCCAACGAGGACTTCGGCGAGGAGGTGAAAGCCGTCGTCCAGCCGGTGGACATGGCCGAAGCCGACGAGGCCCTGGCCCAGGAGCTGATCGACTACTGCCGTTCGCAGCTCAGCCACATCAAGTGCCCGCGCACCGTCGACTTCGAGGCAGAGCTCCCCCGACACCCCACCGGCAAGCTCTACAAGCGCCTGCTGAAGGACCGCTACTGGACGGGCCACGAGAACCGCATCGTATGACCGCACGCGTGGCAGCCTCGGGGGGCGCCCCCGAGACGTGGGGGGCCTGATTTGCGGATCGGGCGCTACGACAACCCGTACAAGACCGTGCAGTGGCACCGGCCGCTCCCGTCGGGCACGACATGCGAGCCCCTCGAGTTCGAGACGGCCGATCGGGCCATCTCCCACGGCTGGCTGTATGCGCGCGGGGGCGAGGACACGGTGGTGTGCCTGATGCACCCGCGCGCGGACTTCTCCCAGCACTACGCCGTGCCCCTGCTCGTCGATGCCGGCTTCGCCGTGCTCTGTCAGAACAGCCGCTGGGTCGGCAACGACATGATGCTGATCCACGAGCGCGTGCTCTTCGACGTAGCGGCGGGCATCTCGGCCGTGCGGCCGCGCTTCGATCGCGTGGTGCTCTGCGGCAACTCCGGCGGTGGATCGCTCTACACCTTCTACCTATCGCAGGCCCTCGCCCCCGAGGCGGAGCGCCTGCGTGACACGCCTGCCGGCGACCCCTGCGATCTCACCCAGCTCGCGATGCCCGCAGCCGACGCCATGATCTACCTCGCCGCGCACCCCGGCGAGGGGCACTTCCTTGCGCATGCGATCGATCCGTCGGTCATCGACGAGGCCGACCCGGTGTCGTGCGACCCCGCTCTCGATCTGTACGCCGGACACAACGGCTTTGCGACACCACCCGAGTCGAGCCGCTACGCCGCCGACTTCCTGGAGCGCTACCGGGCCGCCCAGCGGGCCCGCATGGCGCGCATCGACGAGCGGGCCCGCGAGCGCATCGCCCGGCGCGATGCCGCGCGCAAGCGGCTGCGGAACGGTCCTTCGCCCGAGGATGCCCGCGCTGCCATCGCCACCGACTTCCTGCTGGTGTATCGAACCGATGCCGACCCGCGTTGCGTCGACCTCTCCCTCGATCCTTCCGAGCGCGACTACGGGTCGCTGTTCGGCGTGCGGCCCGACCTCATCAACTACGGCCCGGTGGGGTTCGCACGGGTCGTCTCGCCGGAGGCCTGGCTTTCGACATGGTCGAGCCACACCTCGCGCGCCGAGATCGCGCACACCGGCCAGAAGATGACGCTGCCGTGCCTGCAGATCGGCTATAGCGCCGACAACTGCATCCTACCCGGGGATCAGGACCTGATCGCCCGCTCGCTGGCCACCGGGTCGCTCGAGCGCGCGAGCTTCTCGGGCGATCACTATGGGTTTCCGGTCGAGACGGGCCGCGAGCCCGCCCTGGAGGAGATGGCCGCGTGGCTTCGCCGGACCGGATGACCCCCGACCCCGAGATCCCGACGGTGGCCACGTACGAGCGGACGGTTCGCGCCTCGGCCGAGCGGGTCTGGGAGAACGTGCTCGACTGGGAGCACCTTCCGTGGCTTCATGCGGACGCATTCCAGACGATCCAGTGCGAGGGCGCGGGCCGCTGGGGCTGGCGGGCACGCGTGTCGCTGGCAAGGCCGCCGCACCCCGAGATCGCGATCGAGCTGCTCGTCGATCGCGAGGCCAGCCGCTACGTGACGCGCACCACCGAGGGCGCCGGGGCCGGAACCGAGATCTGGACCGAGGTCACGCCCCAGGGCGACGCCGAGACCGGTATCCGCGTTGCGTTCCTCGTCCCGGGCATCGCGCCCGAGCACCGCGACGGGGTGGGCCAGGGCTACGTCAGCCTCTACACGACGCTCTGGGACGAGGACGAGGACATGATGCGCGAACGCCAGCGCGCACTGGACGACGGGGCGCTGGCGCGACCGCCCAGCGGGCGCGACCCCGTCGCGCTCGGACCCGTGGAGGCCCTGCGGCTTCCCCACGAGGTCATCGCCCACGGTCGCCGATACCGCGTGGTGCGCGCGGGCGAAGGGCTGCATGCCCACCCCACTGCTTGCCCGCACCTGGGCGGGCCCCTCGCGCAGACCGACCTGCGAGACGGTGCGGTCACCTGCCCCTGGCACGGGTATACCTTCGACCTGGAGACGGGCCGAGAGCGCGGGGGCCGTCCCTGCCGGATGATCGACCGACCGGCCGTCGTGGTCGAGGCGGGCGAGGCGCGCTTGGAGTTCGACACATGATCGACCGCGGCCTCACCCACGTGGCGCTTCCGGTTCGCGACCTCGACGCGAGTCTCGCCTTCTACGAGCGCTACGCCGCCATGAAGGTCGTTCACCGGCGAGAGGATCCGAAGCCGGGCTCCCGCGTGGCGTGGATCAGCGATGGCACGCGCCCCTTCGTGGTGGTGCTGATCGAGGTCGAAGAGGTGCGGACGCCGCTGCTCCCGCTCGCCCACCTGGGCGTAGGCCTGGGCTCACGCGAAGAAGTCGACGGCCTGGTGGCCGCAGCCAAGCAGGAGGGGCGCACGGTCTACGGCCCCGTCGATGCCGGCTACCCGGTCGGCTACTGGGCGCTCATCTCCGACCCTGACGACCACACCCTCGAGATCGCCTTCGGTCAAGAGGTGGCACTGGCCGTGGAGAGCTCGTTCGAAGCCCCGGACGCAGAGGCCGGAGAGTCCGAAGACCACGGCACCTGAGGCGACTCCGGGCCCGGCCCACCATGGCCTGCCCGCGCGATACCATGCGCGCGTTCGAGCGAGGAGAAGGCTGAGTGAGTCTGCGCGCCATCGACTGCTGGGTGAACGTGAACATGGGCGAGGGCAAGCCGCCCGAGTGGCTCGTCCGCGTGAAAGAGGACTACTTCAAGGGCGGCGACGAGTTCCTCCAGAGCATCGCCGTCGACCAGCTCGTGGCCGACATGGACGAGGCCGGAATCGAGCGGTGCATCCTGTCGCTGGGCGTGGGGCGCCCCTCCGACGCGATCCTGGCCTTTCATGCCAAGCACCCCGACCGCTTCGCCTACGCCGTGAACCTGCAGCCCACCGGGCAGATGAAGGAGGTCTGGCGGCTCGAAGAGATGGTGCGCGACCTGCCGGTGGTGCTGGCGCGCGTGGTGCCCTTTGCCGTGGACCGGCCGCCCACCGACCCGCTCTACTACCCGCTCTACGTGAAGTGCACCGAGCTCGACCTGCCGCTCTCGATCAACACGGGCATCCCCGGCCCGCCCGTTCCGGGCGAGTGCCAGAACCCCATGTACCTCGACCGCGTGTGCCTGCAGTTTCCCGACCTGCGGCTGTGCATGGCCCACGGTGCCGATCCGTGGTGGGGCGTCGCGATCCGGCTGATGATCAAGTACCGCAACCTGCACCTGATGACGTCGGCGTACGCGCCCAAGTACCTCCCGCAGGAGCTCATCCACTACATGAACACGCGCGGGCAGGACAAGGTGCTGTTCGCATCCGACCACCCGGTGCTGTCGTTCAAGCGCTGCGTGGACGAGGCGTCCAAGATCGACTTCCGCGAGGGCGTGCTCGACAAGTACCTCTACCAGAACGCCGAGCGTCTGCTCTTCGCACCGCGGCAACCGAAGGGACCGCACCCGGCCTGACCCCGGGGGAGATTCTCAAGAGGCCTTCCACGGGCGTCGAAACGAGTGCCCTATGGCAAGCCTCCCCTTCATCCTGGTGAGCTGTGTGCTCTGCGAGCGGCTCCACGAGTCTTCCGACCCCTGGCGCAACGCGCCGGTCTGCCCGAGCTGCCGGCCGGCCTCCGCCGAGATGCGCGTGCAGCGCATCGAGGAGCTGCGCAGCGCCACGCGCTGAGAACGGGCCGCGCGTGAGAACGCGCTGACAGCAGGCTGGACGCAGGCTGCCGGCAACCGTCGGGTCGCCGGCGTACCCTCGCGTCATGGCAGCCCGCAAGTCCACCCGCAAGAAGACCGCGTCGAAGAAGTCCGCGCGCCGCAAGGCCACGCGCAAGAGCACGGCGCGCAAGCGCCTCACGCCCAGCAAAGAGGACCGGGGCCTCGAAGCCGCCGACGTGCGCATCGGGCTCGACGACCCGGCGCTCGCCCCGCTGGTGGCCGAGGTCGAGAACGCCGGCGGCGCCCCCATCGGCGCCTACCGCGAGCCGCTCTCGGGCCGTGCGCTGCTGCTGGCCTCGCTCCCGCGCGGCGCCGTCGAGCCCACGCCCTTCCAGCGCGACCTCTCTCCCACGCACACCAAGCGGCTCGCCCAGAAGATCGAGGAGAGTGGCTCGTTCCTCGATCCGCTGATCGTCGTGCGCGGCGCCCAGGGCGGTTTCTGGACGCCCAACGGGCGCCACCGCCTGGCGGCCTCGAAGGTGCTCGGGCTCCGGCAGATCACCTGCCTGGTCTCGCCGGACGAGGACCTCGCGTTCCGCATCCTCGCGCTCAATACGGAGAAGGCGCACAACCTGAAGGACCGCAGCCTCGAGGTGATCCGCATGGCGCGCGCGCTCGCCGAGCGCAGTCCGCGCGCCAAGGAGAGCGCCTTCACCAGCGAGTTCGAGGCGCCCGAGCTGCTCACCCTGGGCCTCGTCTACGAGCAGCAGGGCCGATTCGCGGGCGGCGCCTACTCACCGTTCTTGAAGAAGCTCGATCGATTCCGCGACAAGACCCTGCGCGCGACGCTTCGCGAGCGCGAGGGTCAGGCGGCCCGGCTGCTCGAGATCGACGCGCGCGTGAAGGAGATCATCGAAGGCCTCAAGGAACGCGGGTTCAAGTCGCCCTACGTGCGCAACTACGTGGTCGCCCGGATCAACCCGGTGCGCTTCCACCGTGCGAAGAAGGGCGAAACCGAGCCGCCCATGACACTCGCGGCCGGGCTGACCCGGATGGCCGCCTCGGCGCGCAAGTTCGACCTGGCGTCGGTGCGCGAGCGCGACCTCGCGCTGGTGGCGGCCGTCGCCAGCGACTGAGCGCAGCGCCCCTCACGCCGCGGCGCGGCCGGGGCCACCCGTGCCACACTGAAGCCGAGGAGGAGCCCCATGCTCGGTCAAGGATCCCTCGCCGATCTCGCCCGCCTGCGAGACTTCCGCCGACACCGGCTGTCGTCCTACGACCGCCGGGGCGGCAACCTCGACGCGCTCCGGGTACCCGCCGGCGAGAAGGCGTCGTTGGGCGAGATCGACGGCGCCGGATGCGTGAAGCACGTCTGGGTCACGGTGGCGTCGATTCCGGACGACCCGCTGATCCTGTGCAAGGCGGTGCTCCGCATGTGGTGGGACGGCGAGGCGTCGCCGAGCGTCGAGGCGCCACTCGGCGACTTCTTCGGGCTGGGCTTCGGACGGCGGCGCAACTTCGTCTCGCTCCCGCTCCAGATGAGCCCCGAAGACGGCAAGAGCATGAACTGCTGGTTTCCCATGCCCTTCGCGCGGGGCGCGCGCTTCGAGGTCGAGAACCAGAGCGAGGGCATGCTGATCTTCTTCTACTACGTCGACTACGAGACCTACGACGGCTTGCCCGACGACCTCGCGCGCTTCCACGCGTGGTGGAACCGCGTTCCCGAGACGGCGGGCGTCGCGGCCGAAAAGGGCTGGGGCCGGAGCGATTACGGGCTGGACGAGCGACGGCCCGTGGGTGCTGGGCTCGCGTTCGGCGGAGGGCCCAAGGACCCGGGCCCGTGGTTCGAGCCGAACCTGGACGGCGCGCGCAACTACACCCTGCTCGAGGCCCGCGGCACCGGACAGTACGTGGGCTGCGTACTCAACGTCGACGTCTTCGAGCGCCAGGTGAACGACTGGTACGGCGAGGGCGACGACATGATCTTCGTCGACGACGAACCGTGGCCCCCGCGACTGCACGGAACCGGCACCGAGGACTACTTCAACACCGCCTTCTGCCCGACCCAGGAGTACGCCGCGCCCTACCACGGGATCACCCTCTACAGCGGGAACGCCGGTTGGCCCTGGGGCGGCAAGAACTCGATGTACCGGTTCCACGTCGAAGACCCGATCCGCTTCGAGAAGTCGATCCGCGTCACCATCGAAACGGGTCACGCCAACGCGTTGCGCAACGACTACTCGAGCACCGCCTACTGGTATCAGCTGGGACGCACGGATCCGCTGCCCGCCCTGCGCCCCGTGGCCGAACGCCTCCCGCGCCCCGACCCCCCCGAGCTCACGCCCCGGGGCTAGACTGCCCGCATGAACGGACCCTTGGCCGGCTACCGGATCGTCGACACCACGCAGATGATCTCCGGACCGATCGCGACGCGCATGCTCGCCGACCAGGGCGCCGACGTGATCAAGGTCGAAGCACCCGGCACGGGCGATCTGGTACGCGCCATGGGTGCGCGCAAGGACGGACTGTCGCCGACGTTCCTGCATGCCAATCGCGGCAAGCGCTCGGTGGTGCTCGACCTGAAGCAGGAAGGCGGCCTCGACGCACTGCGGCGATTGGTGGCCACCGCCGACGTCTTCGTCCAGAACTTCCGCCCCGGCACGGCCGAACGCATGGGCCTCGGCGAGGACGCCCTGCGCGCGGTGGCACCCGAGCTCGTCTACGTCTCGATCAGCGGCTTCGGAGAGACCGGGCCCTATGCGGGCAAGCGCGTCTACGACCCGGTGATCCAGGCGCTGTCCGGCCTCGCTGACATCCAGGCGGACCGCGACACTGGCCGCCCGCGGATGATGCGTCTGATCATTCCCGACAAGCTCACCGCTCTCACGGCGGCCCAGGCCATTACGGCGGCCCTGCTCGCCCGCGAGCGAACCGGTGCCGGGCAGCACGTCCGCCTGGCCATGCTCGACGCGACCGTGGCCTTCCTCTGGCCCGAGGCCATGGCCGGCCACACCTTCGTGGGCCGCGAGCATGCGCCTCGCGCCCAGCTGGCCCAGGACCTGATCTTCGAGACCCGCGACGGCTACATCACCGCCGGTGCGGTCAGCGACGCCGAATGGCACGGCATGGCCCATGCCACGGGCCACCCCGAGTGGCTCGACGACGAGCGCTTCCAGACGGCGTCGGGGCGGGTGATCCACGCCGATGCCCGGCTCGAACTCATGGCTGGGGCCTTCCTGGAACGCCCCAGCGCCGAGTGGCTCGAGCGGCTCGACGCCGCCCAGGTGCCGTGTGCCCCGGTCCTTCGCCGCGACGAACTCGCCTCGCACCCGCAGATCGTCGAGAACGACCTCGTGGTCGAACGCGAACACCCGGTGGCCGGACGCCTGCGCGAGCCGCGCCCCGCGGCCCACTTCGATCGCACACCCACCGAGCTGCCCGACCCCGCCCCTACCCATGGCCAGCACACGGAGCAGGTGCTTGCGGAGATCGGCTTCCACCGCGACGAAGTCGCGGCGTTGCGCGACGCGCAGGTGATCCCGTGAGCCTCTGGCTGGCGACGAGCGCCGTGCTCGGCACGCTCGCGGTGGTCGCCGGGGCCTTCGGCGCGCATGGGCTCGAGAGCCGCCTCACCCCCGCGCAGCTCGAGAGCTGGCGTACGGCGGCCCAGTACCATCTGCTGCACGCGGTGGTGCTCCTGGCGTTGGCGCTCTACGCGGGCGCCGCCGAGCGAAGCATCACCCTGCAAGGGGCGCTCTTCACCGGGGGCATCTTCCTGTTCTCAGGGTCGATCTATGCCCTCTGTCTCGGCGGCCCGCGGGTGCTGGGCCCCGTGACTCCGCTGGGCGGCCTGCTGCTGATCGCAGGCTGGCTGTCCCTGCTGGCTCTCGCGCGATCGCCCCAGGGCTAGGCCCGGGGTCGCTAAGCTCGCGCGCGAAGGAGACGCCATGGCCCTGGTCGATGACGTGAGCCAGCAGCTCACCGATGCGCTGCGTGCGCGCGACACCGCGCGGGTCGCCGCACTGCGGCAGATCCGCGCCGCGTTCCTGGTGGAGATGAAGAAGGACGGCGCAGAGACCCTGGACGACGAGGTCGCCATCGCTTCGCTCCGCAGGCTGGCGAAGCAGCGCCGCGAAAGCGTCGAAGCCTTCGAACAGGCCGACCGGCCGGAGCGGGCCGAAGTCGAACGTGGCGAGCTGGCCGTGATCGAGACCTTCCTGCCGAGCCTCGCCGACGAGGCGCAGACCCGCAGCTGGGTCGAGGCGGCCATCGCCGACAGCGGCGCCACCAGCAAACGCGAACTCGGCAAGGTGATGGGCGCCCTGATGAAGGCGCACAAGGGCGACGTGGACGGCGGACTCGCCCGCCGGCTGGCCTCCGAGCTGCTCGGCGACTAGCCCGGCCGAGCCGTGGGTTCGATTCTCTCCGTCCTCGCGCCGGTGTTCCTGTGTGCCGCGGCCGGCTGGGTGTGGTCGCGCGCCGGCCGCCCCTTCGACCGCAATGCGGCAGGCACGCTCAACTCGGACCTCGCGGCGCCCTGCCTCGTGTACTCGCGTCTCGTCGGCCTGGAGATGGACCCCGCCGCGATGGCGACCATGACCTCCGCAGCGGTACTCAGCTTCGTCGCCGTGGCCGTCGCCGGATGGGCCTTGCTGCGTCTGGCTAGGCTCCCACGCCACACCTACCTCTCCCCGATCGTGTTCAACAACGCGGGGAACATCGGCATCCCGGTCTGCCTGTTCGCCTTCGGTGAGCAGGCCCTGCCCCTGGCCATCGCCTACTTCGCCGTCTGCGCGGTCTTGAACTTCGTCGTCGGCCCCGTCCTCTGGTCGGGCCGATTCGACCCGCTGGCGCTGCTGCGCACGCCCCTCGTCTGGGCCGTGGCAGCGGCCGTCGCCACGTTGGGCCTCGACCTCGCCGTGCCCGGCTGGCTACTGGCCACGACGCACCTGCTGGGTGACCTGGCGATCCCGCTCATGCTGCTGTCGCTGGGGGTGTCCCTTGCCGAGCTGCGCATCACGCGGCTCGGGCGCGCAAGCGCGATCGCGGGCCTGCGCCTGGGGCTCGGGCTCGCCTCGGGTCTGGTCTGCGCCGCACTGTTCGGGCTCGAGGGCGACGCGCGCGGCGTCCTCGTCGTACAGGCCGCGATGCCGGCCGCCGTCTTCAACCACGTCTTCGCGCAGCGCTACGGCCGCGCCCCGGAAGAGATCGCGAGCATCGTGCTGCTCTCCACCTTGCTGGGCTTCGTCACCCTGCCCCTGATCCTGCGCATGGTCGGAGTCGCACCGTGAACGGACGAGGGGCCAACCCATGAGGCGTCTGCTCCGGGCCCTGCCCGTCGTGCTCGCCGTACTCACCGTCCTGTCCGGCGTGCTCGCGTGGCTGCTGCGGCCGCCGAAGCTCGCCGTGCCCGAGCGCGGCTTCGTGCTCTCGGGGGTGACCCTGGTGGAGCCCGAGGGAACGCGACGGCGGGGACACGTCATTCGCGGCGACGATCGCATCCGCGAGTTGACTCCGGCGCCTCCCGGGTCGGGCGATGCACGCTACGCGGGGAGCTTCGTCCTGCCGGGGCTCGTCGATGCCCACGTGCACCACCCGCCGGTCGTCGCGGTGGGCGAACGCGAACTCTTCGCCCTGCTGTTCCTGCGTTTCGGTGTGACGACCGTGCGCGACACCGGAAGCGCCCTGCCCTCGGTCTTGGGGCGCCACGCTCGGGCGGTGGCCAGCGGACGGCTCGCTGGCCCCCGAACCCTGCGCTGCGGACCCTGGCTCGACGGCGACCCGCCGGTCTGGCCGGGCGCACGCGTGGTGCGCGACCAGGCCGCTGCGGAGGCCGTCGTCGCCGAGCTGGCGCGCAGCGGGGTCGACTGCCTCAAGATCTACAACGAACTCACCCCGGGAGCGACACGCGGCATTCTCGAGGCGGCGGAGCAGCACGGCTTGCCGGTGGTGGCCCACGTTCCGTGGGGACTGCCGATCGAGCTCCTGCCCGGCGCCGAAGTCCAGCACCTGATGGGCCTCTCCCTGAACTGGTCGGGGGTCTCGGACGCCGTCGTGGCGCGCTACGTGGCGCAGTCGAAGCAGTTCGGAATCTCGCATACGCCCACCCTGGCGCCCTTCGCACGCCTGAGAGACCTCGAGTCGGCCCTGCGCAGCGGGGCCGAACCGCAGCACGGACGCTACGCGGAGCTCCTGCCCCGGTACCATCGCGAAGTCCTCTGGCATCCCCGTCGCAACGTCCTGATGCAAGCGCAGATGGGCATGCCGGGACGCCTCGAGGCCATGCGCATCGCCGTGCGGGAGCTGCATGCCGCGGGGGTCCCGGTGATCGCCGGTACCGACACGATGAACCCTGGATTGGTTCCTGGCGCGGCCCTGCAGGAAGAGCTCCACGAGCTGGCCTGGGCCGGCCTCGGTCCCGAGGGCGCGTGGTCGGCGGCGACCTGGCGGGCCGGCCAGGCGCTCGGCATCGCCGACCTGGGGCGGCTTCGCGTGGGTGCGCCCGCCGACCTGCTGGTCTTCGCCCGCGATCCCACGCGTGACCTCGACGCGCTCGATTCGCTTCTGGCGGTGGTCGCCGACGGGCGCCTGTATCCGGTGGAGGTACTGGACGAAGCCCTCGATCGTGCCCGCGCGCACTTCGGCGGGTGGCCCTACGAGCCGCTGTCGCTGGCGCTCGCCTCGGCAGGGATCGACTGGCTCGCAGGCAGCGACGGCACGCCGTAGTAGAGCCGGTCGCAAGGGGCCCCATCCGGGTCGCCCAGGCGCGCGCGGCACTCGCAGAATGTGCGCGCCTCGCTCATCGACTGCCGGTTCACCCCGTCGGCGCGCTCGAAGTCGCCGGCCAGCACGCGCGAGCTCGGCCCGGCCCCGAGCGAGCGGCGCAGCGACTTTCGTCCCTCGCGCGCGGCGGCACGCGCGCGCTTCCATCGCTCGGACTCCTCCGCGCGAAGCGCGGCCACGGGTGCGAGCCCTGGATGGTCGGCCAGCGCGGCCGCACAGTAGGGGTGACCCGGGTCGGGGGCCGGGTCGGCCATGGCCGAGCCGGCGAGCACGCCGCACGAGAGGCTGGCGAAGGCCAGCCACCGCCAGAAGTGCCGGGCTTCGAGGGCCGGCCGGCTCGCCCGCCCCGGAATCAACGAGCGATGGCCTTGGCATGCTGGCGCGCCGTCTCGACGTACTGCAGGGTGCGCTCGCGCTGGAGCTTCCGTTCTTCGTCGCTCAGTTCGCGTACCGGGCGCGCCGGGGTGCCGAGAACGAGCGTGCGGGGCGGCACCGTCGCACCCGGGGCCACCAGCGCTCCTGCGCCCACCAAGGCTCCCTCGCCCACCTCGGCGCCATCGAGCACCACGGCGCCGATTCCGACCAGCGCGCCGTCGCCAACCCTGCATCCATGGACCACCGCGCGATGGCCGATCGTGACCTCGTCTCCGATCTCCGCCGCGAAGCGATCGCGTGTCACGTGGATCACGCTGCCATCCTGGACGTTGCTGCGCGCCCCGATTCGGACCCGGTGCACGTCGCCCCGCACGACGCACGCGTACCAGATGCTGGTGTCGGGGCCGATCACCACGTCGCCCACGACCGTCGCTCCCGGGGCCACCCAGGCGCTCGGGTCGACCCGGGGCTCCATCCCCTCGAAGGGAAGGATCTGCGGCGGCCCTGCGCGGTGCTCCACACCACGAGCATACGGCAGCAGCGGCGAGGGACGGTGGCGCGAGAGGTCTGCCCAGCAATCAGGCAGGGGGTGCTCGTTTCGCGGGCAGCACGGGCATCGGACCCGGCTGAAGTCGCCCCACGTGCGCTCCCGCTGGCACAGGTCTTGCTCCTCGACTGCGCCGCAAGAGGCCCACCGTGCTCGGAAGGACACAGCCATGTCAACTCGTAGGCTCCACCACCCCGCCTGGCTCACGCTGCTCGCGGCGCTCGTCGCGCTCGTGCAGGCCGCCCCCGCGGCTGCGGAGGACCAACTGTCCGCCGGCGACACGGCGTGGATGCTCACCAGCACCGCGCTGGTCCTGATGATGACCCTGCCCGGGCTCGCGCTCTTCTACGGCGGCCTCGTCCGCGGCAAGAACGTGCTGTCGGTCTTCATGCAGTGCCTGATCTCGGCGGGCCTGGCCGGGGTCCTCTGGGTCGTGGTCGGCTACTCGCTGGCCTTCGGCGAGGGCAATGCCCTCATCGGCGACTTCTCGATGTTGATGCTCTCGCACGCCACGCCCGAGACGATTTCGGGAACCATCCCCGAGTACGTCTTCGTGATGTTCCAGGGCATGTTCGCGATCATCACGCCCGCGCTCATGCTCGGTGCCTTCGCCGAACGCATGCGCTTCAGCGCCTACCTCGTGTTCATCGCCATCTGGCTGCTGGTGGTCTACGCGCCGCTGGCCCACATGGTCTGGGGCGGCGGCTGGATCGGCGAGTCCGGCGCGATCGACTTCGCGGGCGGCCTGGTCGTCCACATGTCGAGCGGATTCTCCGCCCTGGTCGCGGCGATCTACCTGGGCAAGCGGCGCGGCTTCGGCAAGGAGCAGATGGCGCCGCACAACCTGCCGTTCGCGGTGATCGGCGCCGCCCTGCTCTGGGTCGGCTGGTTCGGGTTCAACGCGGGGAGCGAGCTCGCCGCCGACGGCATCGCCGGCCTGGCGTTCATCAACACGAACACGGCGGCCGCCTCGGCGATCCTCGTCTGGGTCGCCATCGAGTGGTTCCAGCACGGCAAGCCCACGGTCCTGGGCGGGGCCACGGCCGCGGTGGCCGGCCTGGTCGCCATTACCCCGGCATGCGCCGCGGTCTCGCCGGCGGGCGCCATCGGCGTCGGCGCCGGATCGGCCGTCATCTGCTACGTGGCGGTCATGCTCCTCAAGCCGCGCCTCGGCTACGACGACTCGCTCGACGTGTTCGGGGTGCACGGCATCGGAGGCACCTGGGGCGCCATCGCCGCTGCGCTCTTCCTCAGTGACTACGCCATGGAGGCCGGCGAGATCGCGAGCCGCGGTGGCCAGCTTCTGATCCAGCTCGAGGGCGTCGCGTTCACGGCGGTCTTCGCGCCGCTGGCCACGCTGGCGATCCTGTTCGCCATGAAGATGGTAATGGGCGACCTCCGGGTCGACGAGGAGAGCGAAGCCACGGGCCTCGACCTCGCGGAGCACTCCGAGACCGCATACGGCCTCGGCGAATAGCCGCTACCGGTCTACTGGCTCTCGCCCTCGGGCCAGAGCCCGTAGACCGACGCGGTCACCCCGTGTGCCTGCTCCTGGTGCAGCAGGCGCATCCGGGGCGGCTCCAGCGGGCCGAGCTTGGCGTAGTCCCCCACGTCGTCGTCGGCGAGGATCAGGTGGGTCGCACCGAGTGCGCGAAGCCCGCCCGGATAGGCGGCCGTCGCGAGCTTCACCCAGGGCGCATCGGCGTAGTAGGCGGTCCGGCGCTTGCGCGCCGCCACCACGGCGTCCGGCTCGGCCTGGGCCAGCCAGGAGGCCGCGCGCCGCTCGGCCACGGCCTCGAGCCGACTGGGCTTGAGCGCCTTGGTGAGCCCGACTCCCGCAACGATGGCGAGCAGGACTGCCAGCACGACCCCCCGGCCCCTTGCGCCGAGACTACCCCGGGCCGTGACCACCAGCGCTGCGGCCGCCACGTAGCCGAAGACCAGCGTCACCGACGGCAGGGTGTGCCGGCCGCTCACATAGCCCACGTTGAAGCGCAGCAGCAGCAGCAAAGCCGCGTACGCAGCCACCACGGACAGCACCATGGCCGCCCGTCGCCCCGGACGCGGGCGGGCCAACACCAGGCCGGCCAACCCGATCAGCGCCAGCTCGTAACGGAGCGACCGGAAGTGGGTCTGGAACGTGTCGAGGACGGCATCGAGGGCCCGCTCCCACGTGGAGGGCTCCGGCCGCGGGGGACGCGCCTGTGGCGAGTCCGGGGCCGGGTCGTCGGCGTCGCGCACCCACGGCTGCTGGGGGTTCGCGGCCAGCGGGTCTTCGCCCTGGAAGGGCTCTTCGACGACGCCGGCCACCACGCCGAGCTGCTTCTTGCCCGAGACCTCGAAGCTCCCGCCGTCGATGCGCAGCCAACCGAGGTAGGGCCCCGCGGTGAGCACCAGACCCAGAGCGAGCGCGCTACCCAGGGCCACCGCCTGCCCCCAAGCAAGGCGCTTGCACAATGCCGCCCAACCCAGCCCCGCCCCGGCCACCAGCACGATGCCGAGACCTTCGGGCCTCGTCAGGTAGGCGGCCCCGCCCAGCACGCCGGCGAGCAGCAACGGGGCCGCGCGCCGGGTCGTCAGGCCCTGCCACAGCGCGGCGGCGCAGGCCAGGAAGAGCGCCAGATAGAGCGGCTCGCTCTGGATGTCGCCCGAGTACTCGATCGCACCCGGATGCACCGCGAGGAAGAAGGCCGCCACCAGCGCCGTCGTCGGGTCGAAGGCACGGCGGACGAGCGCATGGAGGCAGGCCACGGCGGCCGTCCCCGCACCGATCGACACGACGAGCGCCGCCGTCTCCAGGTCCGGCACCACGCCGTGCACCAGCGCGACCAGAGCCGAGTAGAGCGGGTGGAACGGGTGGCCCAGCGCCTCGGCGAAGCGTCCCTCGCGCAGGAGCTCGGCCACGGCGAGGAAGACCGGGCCATCGTTGAAGATCGCGCCCGTCTGGTGCCAGCGGATCGTGCGTACGACGGCAGCCAGTAGCAGGATGGCCGCGAGCACGGCCCGCGATCGTGCTACCGCGGCGCGCGCGCCCGATCCCGCGGGTACCCCCTCGCCCATGCGAGGACCGAAGCTAGTGGACGCTGGCGGGGTCGTCACTCGCGCTCCGGGCCGCGCACCCGGTCACAGTCGGACCGCGCACAGAACACGCGGTAGTGGTGCGCGATCTCTACACCACGCCACTCGGCCATCGGCTCGAAGTGTTCCGGGTCGTCCAGCAGCGCGAAGGCGGCCGGGAAACGCGGCTCGTTCTGCCCGCGGTAGGCGTAGGCGATCACGAGCGGGGCCCCCGTGCGCTCGGCCTCGGCCAGGAGCGCCTGGAAGGCCTCCTCGGTCTGGAGCGACCGAAGCCACGGGTCGTAGAGGGCGGGCATCTCGCCGCCGAGGCCGAGCCCACCGCGCAGCACGCGGGTCGGGTCGTCGCCGGAGAGCCCACGCAGATACGCCCCGACCTCGCGCATCGGCGCGACCGGCCGCGTCAGCAGCAGTCGCGTCTGCGGCCACACGACGGCCTGGTAGGCCGCGACCCCGGCGAGCAGCCAGGCCGCGCGCACCGCGCGCTGGGCGCGCGTCTTCGTGAGCGCCGCCACCGGCAGGTCCCAGCCGGCCACGAGACCCGCGACCAGGGGAACGAGCGCGTAGATGACGAAGCGGTGGTAGTAGTACATCTGCCGCGCATGGGTGACGTAGAGAGCGAGGGCCATCCCCCCGAGCATCACCAGCAACACCGTGCGCGCATCGCGCGAGCGCCACGCCAGCCGCACCAGGCCCGCACCGCAGACCAGCGGAAGCAGCCCGTTGACGAAGGGCACCACCCAAGGACGCTCGGCCGCGAGCACCGGAAGCGTCGCGTAGGCCTCCGGCGGCTGGGCCTCGACTCCCGTCCAGTCCTGCATGCCGATCGCCACGTTGACCCACAGGTCTCGCAACACCGCGGCGTAGATGCGTTGCTGCTCCTGGAACACGTCGGTCCAGGCCAACGACTGCGCGATGTTCGGCGCCATCACCAGGGCGAACACCAGGGCGGCTGCAACGCCCGAAACGGCCAGCCGGCCCAGCCCGATGGCCCGGTCGCGTACCGGCCCCGCCCCCAACGCGACGCGCAGCGCCGCCCCGACGCCGAAGCACACGACCAGGTAGATGGCACTCGGCTGCGTCCAGAGCAGCGCCAGCTGCGTCGCGCCGAACGCCAGCCAGTCGCGCCAACGCCCGCGGGCCAGTGCGCCCTGGAGCGCAAGCGCCGCTGCCAGCGCGAACAACAGGACGAGCCCATAGGCGCGGGCCTCGGCGCCGTAGCGCACGTGCCAGGGATGCACCGCCAGCAACAGCGCCGCCACGGGTGCGAGTGCGGGCCAGCCCATTCGCGTCACCAGGAGCCCCATCGCGATCACCGCCAGCGCCGAGGCGACCAGTGCGGGCAACCGGAATGCCAACTCGTCGAAGACCCACGGCGGCGATCCGCGCACGGTCTGGGCCACCTCGACGCTCGCGCGACCCATCGCGTTGTAGACGACGTGGTTCGTGGGCTTGCGGTAGTCGAAGAAGGGACGCGACCAGGGCGGCCGCTTCACCTCGAGCTGCGTGGGATCTTCGGCGCTGGGCACCGCCTGCCCCGTGACGACCCGGCGCATGGACCACGCTTCGTCCCACCAGAGGCTGCTTCCGGCCAGGGGCAGTCGCAGCCCCACGGCGAGCACCGCGCAGGCAAACAAGGCGAGCCAGCCGGTTCGCGGCAGCCGCGGCCACCCTGGTGCGGAAGGCGCGCGCTCGGGTTCGCGGGCCCACAGCGAAGCCGTCGCAGCCAACAGCAACACCACGAACAGTTCGCCGGCGGCAACCCAGTAGACCGCCGCAAACACCGTGTCCCGAAGCGGCCGGCCCGAGGGCGAAGGAAACCCTGCGCCGCTCTCGAGCGTCCAGGGGCCCGGCAGGACCACGAGCAAGAGGCCCAGCAGCGCCGCGGCCGCCAGCGCCGCCGCACGCGCGCGCCTGACGGCGCCTCGCTCCGCCTCCCCGTTCCGAACTCCCCCCACCGGCGACAGCATACGGACCGCCCGCGGGGCTCGCAGCGGCAACCCCCCGGAGCGGCAGCCCGAAGGCACCTCCCACGCCGTGAATGTTCATGGGGGGTGCCCCGTCCGACTGCTAGGTTGATTCGGCTTCGCAACTCTTGGAGGGAGGAACCCCCAATGCGATCGCGCAGCACGACGGACTTCGAGCTTCGAAAGACCCCGCGACAGACCACAGCGGGCCCGGCGAGGGCGCATTCGCACGGACCGCGCATGAGACTGGCGCTCGTGGCCGTCGCGCTGGTTGGCGCGTTGGCCTGCGTCTCGCCCACGAACGAGACCGGCCGCACCAACAAGACCGCCGCCGGCGGGCTCGGCGGTGCCGTGGCCGGCGGCCTGCTCGGCGCCGCCATCGGGGGCGGTGACACGGATGCGATCCTGGCTGGCGTGGCCGCGGGCGGCCTGCTCGGCGCCGCAGGGGGCGCCGTGCTCGACCAGCGAGACCGCCAGATCTCCCAGCAGGCGGCCCAGCGCTCGCTCGAGACCGCGCCCACGGGCACGGCCACGCCCTGGAACAACCCCGACAGCGGCGCCTCGGGCTCGTTCACGCCGACCCGCACCTACCAGCAGCCGAACGGCCAGTACTGCCGCGAGTTCACCCAGGAGATCTGGGTCGCTGGCGAACGCCAGATGGGATACGGCACGGCCTGCCGCCAGCCCGACGGCTCGTGGAAGGTGGTCGAGTGACCGGCTCACGCAGGCTCTTGGAGGATCCGATGACCCCGATTCGCATCTTGTCCGCCGCGCTGGCCCTGGCCTGGCTCGGGTTCGCGTCGCCCGCGCTGGGCGACACGGGGGCCTTCGAGGCCACCGATCGCAACGAAGACGGCGCCGTCGACCACGCCGAGTACCAGGCACGGCAGCTCGACGTGTTCCTGTTCGAAGACGGCAACAAGAACGGCGCGCTCGAACCCGGCGAGGCCGGCCTCACGCCCGAAACCATCGCGGGCGCGGACACCGACGGCGACGGCCGGCTGCAGATGAACGAGTTCCTCGAGGCGCGGTCGCGCGACTTCAACGCCGCCGACACCGACAGCGACGGCCTGCTCAGCCGCGACGAGATCCGGCAAGCGCCCTGAGCCCGCCGTCCGGTCACGAGACGGGAGATCCCAGGCTCCCCGACCAGCCGATCGACCGCTTCCTGGAGCCGTTCACGCGGTTCCTCCACGTGGAGTCCGCGGGTGGCGTCGTGCTCGCCGTGGCCACCGTGATCGCGCTGATCCTGGCCAACTCGCCCTGGGCCGACGCCTACGCAGCGTTCTGGAAGACACCGGTCTCGTTCGGCGTGGGCTCGTTGGAGATGAGCCACTCTCTCAAGCATTGGATCAACGACGGCCTCATGGGGATCTTCTTCTTCGTGATGGGCCTCGAGGTCAAGCGCGAGCTCGTGCTGGGCGAGCTGCGCGACCTGCGCCGCGCCGCGCTGCCCATCGCCGCCGCGCTCGGCGGCATGATCGTCCCAGCAGGCCTGTATCTCGCGACCCAGGCGGGCGAGCCGGCGGCCCGGGGCTGGGGCATCCCCATGGCCACGGACATCGCGTTCGTGGTGGGATGCCTGGCGCTGCTCGGCTCTCGCGTCCCAGCCTCCCTGCGCGTGCTGCTGGTGAGCCTCGCCATCGCCGACGACATCGGCGCGATCCTGGTGATCGCGATCGGATACACCGATCGCATCGATCTGTTTGCGCTCGGCCTGGCCATCGCCGTCATCGCGACCGTCCGCGTGCTCGCACTGGCCGGCGTTCGCAGCGTCGGGGTCTACGTCTTCCTCGGCGGCATCGTGTGGCTGGAGTTCCACGAGTCGGGCATCCACGCCACGATCGCGGGCGTGATCCTCGGGCTGATGACGCCCGCCCGCGAGTGGGTGAGCGCCAGTCTTCTTCACGACACGCTCGACCGCGCGGGGGCCTTCCTGCGCGGCTCGGGCTGGACCCAAGCGCGCATGCAGGTGGCCCGACAGGTCGAGACCACCATGCGCGAGTCCATCTCACCCCTCGAGCGGCTGGAGGCGGCACTCCACCCCTGGGTGAGCTTCGGAATCATGCCCGTGTTCGCCCTCGCCAATGCGGGTGTCGCCTTCGACCTCGATGCGTTGCGCGACCCGGTCGCGGCCAGCGTCGGGCTGGGACTCGTCGTGGGCAAGCCACTCGGCATCGTGAGCTTTTCCGCTGCGGCGGTGGCGCTCGGCCTTGCCCAGCGGCCCAAAGAGATCTCTTGGAGCCTGATTCTTGCGGCGGGTTGCCTGGCAGGCATCGGCTTCACGATGTCGCTGTTCATCTCCGGGCTCGCCCTGGATGGGCCCGCCCTGGATGCCGCCAAGATCGGGGTCCTGGTGGCCTCGGCCGTCTCCGGAGCGCTGGGCATGGCGCTGCTGGCCTGGCGGCTCCCAAAAGCCGTTTCAGATCAACCCCCTATGACCCAAGACTAAAGAGAGATCCGAGCATGGTTCGACTCGCATCGACGGTTCTGCTGCTGTCCTGTCTTGCACTCGTCGTGGCGTGCGAGACGCCGCCGCCCGTGGTGAACGTCGAGGCGCCGCCCTGCGAGTGCGCGTGCTCGTTCGAGGCCAAGGCGCCCCAGGTCGGGAAGGGCTGCTGGGTCAGCGGCGACCACCTGGTCTGCCCGCTGGTGCGCCGCACGCTCGACATCGAGCCGGCGTACCCGTCGGAAGACCCCCGTTGCGAACTGGGCGACGACGGCAACCTTCGATGCGAAGTGCATCCGGGCGACTGAGCCCCCGACCCAGCCAGAGCCGACGCCGCGCTGTGGTAGCCTCCGCGGTTGTTGCGAGGGAGACGCATGAGTCGATGGACCGCGCGCAGGAATCGATGGACCGCGCTTGCATTGCTCGCTGGAGCCCTGCTCTGGGGCGCCTGCGCCGAAGTCCCGGCCGAGCCGGTATGGACCAAGCCCGGTGCGAGCGACGCCGACCGCGAGGCCGCCTTCGCGCGCTGCCTCGAGAAGGCCGAAGCGGATGACGTCACCACCCGCACCGAGCGTCGAGAGCGCCAGTCGGTCGATCAGCGCGGCAATGTCTTCATGCGCTGCATGCTCGACGACGGCTGGACGCAGATCCGTCCCGAGTAGGGCGAGACCCCACGCGGTGCCGAGGCACCCGCGCTAGGGGAACTCCAGCTTCATCTTGATGTCGATGTCCTGGAAGGGCCCGAGCGGCTTGACCTTGTCCTGCCGCTTCATCACGGTGGGATTGCCCTCCCACAGCTTGTAGACCACCACGTCGTCCACCATCACGACGGTCGACTCGAACACCCAGCCGGCGATCTCGGTCTGCTCGCGGAAGCGGAAGAAGTTCGACCAGAAGTTGCCGTATTCGCGCCCGTACTCGCGGAACGGTTCGATCTGGAGACCCAGGCAGCGCTCACGCGCGGCGATGCAATCCTGGACGCCCACGGACTGCTGGTCGAGACGGATGCCGTCGTTGGGCACGAACTTCTGGAACACGTCCATGTACGTGAGGATCTCGACGTTGTCGCTTCGGTAGGGGTCGATGCCGAGGTGCGCCAGGTCTTCCTGCCGTGTCTCGCCAACCTCGATCGCATGGAACGCCGCCAGCGCGTCGTCGAACTCGGCCCAGGGCGAATCGAGATGGGTCCGCTGGTGCGGCAGCAGGCTCTCGCAGCCAAGGGCCAGAAAGGCCGCGAGAACGGGCGCGACAGCACGGGCGATTCGGTTCATTCGGTGCGAATCCTCCACGCCGCACGGTAACCGCGACCGGCTCGGTTCGCCCGGGTCTCGCGCCAGCTGGCGTCAGCTCCGCGGAGCCTCCAACCCGAATGTGACCGACAGCGGTGCGTGGTCGGACGAGCGGTAGTCGAGCACCTTGGCGCCGAGCAGCACGAGTTCGCGGTAGTAGACGCGGTCGAGCGCCAGGCTCGGGTCGACGCCGAGCAGCCGGTTCGCCCAGCCCTGGCCCAGATCGCCCGTGCGCCGGCCCAGCCCGAAGCCCTGAACCTCCTGGAGCCCCAGCCCGGACGCGAGCTCCGCCACCCGAGCCAGCCGGGCCGGGCTCCACGCATTGAAGTCCCCCGCGATCACGATCGGGCCCTCGTGGGCCGCCAGGCGACCGATGAGCCCCTCGAGCTGGCCGTCGAGCTGCCTCGTCCCGAACCGCTCGAAGTTGAGCAGGTGCACGTTGGCAGCCAGCAGGCTGCGACCGCCCGGGAGGCGGTGCTCGGACACCAGCGACATCTTCGGCGCGGTCCATCCGAACTCACGGCTCGGGCTGCGTACCGGACGGGCGCGGAGGGCCGGACTGCGCGAGAGCGTGAGCACGCCCACCGTCTTCCCACCCGGCCACGGGTAGGACCAGCTGCGTGCGAACAGGCCCGGGAGGCCGACCCCTTCGGCCAGCTCTGCTCGCGCCTCTTGCAGGAACACCAGGTCCGGCGTCTCGGCGCGCAGGAGCGACTGCAGGTCGCGGGTGAAGCGCGGGTCTGACCCCTTCTGGGCATTCCAGGAGACCACCGTGAGCTGATGTGCTGCCTGAGAAGGCCGGAGCGGCATGCCCACGGGATCGACACCGACGGCCGTGCAACCGGCAAGGCAGACGGAGACGAGCAAGGCGACGAACACGCGCGACTTCATGGCGCGCGCAATCTAGGCGCGACGCGCGCACATGCAACAACGCTCTTCATCGTCCGCCAAGCTGCCGAACCGAGGGCGTCGGGCTAGGCGGCGGCCTCGGGCGCCTCGGCGTGGGAGGCCGCGGGGGCTTCGCCCTGGGCGCGCGCGCCGCGACGAGGGCGCTCGCGTGTGATCCGACTGAACAGATCGACGTTGCGATCGGTGAGAAAGCGCACCAGCAGTCGCACGTACGAGCGATGCGCGTACAGGCCGTCGTAGAACTCGGGCGCCGTCGCCCGCACCTTGGGCAGGTGCCGCCACGGCACCGCCGGCAGGTCGTGATGCTCGTTGTGGTATCCGATGTTGAACGCCACCTTGTTGATCGGACCGTAGTAGCTGTAGGTCTCCTGGCCTGGCTCGAACGTGTAGTGCTCCTGCACCCAACGTGCGCCGGTGGGATGCAGTCCCAGTCCGAAGATGGTCGAGAGCAGCACGTAGGCGAGTCCCTGCGGCCCGGCGACCCACAGGATCGCCAGGTCGGTCGCCACGATCACCGCGAGGTTGACCCACTGCCAGCGGTCCCAGGTCGGGCGATCGATTCGCTCGGGCCGAACGATCTCGATCAGGGGAAACGCCGCCAGCCAGAGTGCCTTGCGCCACGGCGAGTTGCCCACGAAGCGCGCCTCGGCGTGGAAGGCCAGATCGCCATCCCAGTCGTACTCGTCGAGGTGCGAGTGGTGGAGCAGGTGGAACGTGCGGAACGGCATGGCGCTCGGAAAGCCCTGGCCCACGTTGCAGGCAATGCCCCACCACCGGTTGGCCTTGGAGCCGCGGCCGATCAGATTGTGTGCCGCATCGTGGATCAGCACGAACAGCGAGTGGCTCGCGAAAGCCCCGATGCACCAGGCGGCCAAGGCGACCCAGCCCCAGCCGGCGTCGCGGAGCAGAAAGGCCATGGCGAGCTGAAGGCCGACCACGCCGAGAACGCACACCTGCGAGAACGGGTCGCGGCCGAACCAGCGCTTGACCTCGGGGTACAAGCGCCGGATCTCGGCCCCCCGCGCAAAATGGGGATTGGGCTCGGTCGTCACGACGTAGCCGGTGTTCACGGCATGCCCCCCTCAGGCCACCCCAGACGCCCTCCGAGGGCGTCTGCCGATCGGAAACGGACGGAAGGGGCGGTAGGCCGTTCGCGGGCGAGATTAGGGGCGGGCCCTCCTCCGCGCGACCTGGCCTCATCGGACCTTCAGCCTTCCCCACGGGGCCACCCCGGGGTCAAGTTCCGGCCTGCCGGAGGCCGATGCCCCGTGCATGGAGTCCCGCCTCTCCCGGCCCGTGATCCGCGTCCTGCTCGCCGAGGACGACGATGCGGACGCGCAGGCGCTCCAGAGCCTGCTGGAGGACCACGACGAGTTCCGCTTCTCGTGCCACCGGGTCCGCACGCTCGAAGAGGCGTTGCACGCCACGGCGGCCGGCGGCTACCAGGTGTTCCTGCTCGACCTGTCGTTGCCCGACGGCCATGGCATGACGGCGCTGATGCGGGCCAAGGAAGCCGCGCCCTCGATCCCCGTGATCGTGATGTCGGATCGCGACGACCAGGATCTCGCGCTCGACGCCGTAGGCCTCGGCGCACAGGAGTACGCGGTCAAGGGCCGTGGCGGACGCAGCTTCGTCGGCATGGTGCTGAACGCGATCGAGCGCCACCGGGTCCTGCGCGACCTTCGCGACGCTCGCCGGCAGGAGTACTTTCTCGCCACCCACGACGCGCTCACCGGACTACTCAATCGTTACGCGTTTCTCGAGCGCCTCGAAGAGGCCCTGCCCAGGGCGCGCCGTGCGGGCACCCCGCTGGCGGTGCTCTTCGTCGACCTCGACGCGTTCCACCAGGTGAACGACCGCCACGGGCACGCCGTGGGCGACGAACTGCTCCGCACCCTGGCCCGACGCATGAGCGAAGCCTCCCGTTCGAGCGACGTCCTGGCGCGCCTGGGGGGTGACGAGTTCGTGATGATGGCCCAGGACCCGAGCAGCCGAGACGGGCTCGAGGTCGTGGCCAGGCGCCTGATCGAATCCCTCGCCGAGCCGATCGTCGTAGGCGACGTCGAACACCGCGTCCAATCGACGCTGGGCATCGCACGCTTTCCCGACGACGGTGACGACGCCGACACGCTGCTGCGCCACGCCGAGCTGGCGATGGGCGAGGCCAAGGGCAGTGGCGGTGATCGCCACGCCTTCTACGCCCACGGCATGCGACCGCAGCTCGCGCTGGGCATGCGGTCGGGGGCGCTCCTACGCAGGGCGCTCGATCGGAACGAACTGACGCTGAACTACCAGCCGCAGGTCGATCTCACGACGGGCGAGATCGTGGGCGCCGAAGCCCTGCTTCGCTGGGAAGCCCCGGATGGGCCCGGCGGAAGCCCGGCGCGCCTGGTCGAGGAGGCCGAGCGGCTGGGCATGATCGGGGCCATCGGCGAGTGGGTGCTGCGCCAGGCGGTGAAGGAGATCGTCGAGATCTCCGCAGCCGGCCATGGACCGCTGCCGATCGCCGTGAATGTCTCGGGACAGCAACTCGCCGACGCGCGCTTTCCCGATCTCGTGAACTCGGTGCTGCGCGACCAGGCGTTCGACCCGGCGCTGCTCGAGCTGGAGATCACCGAGAGCGTGGCGATCCACGAGAAGGAGCGCGGCATCGAGAACCTGCGCAGGCTGCGGCGCGCGGGGGTGCGAGCCGCACTGGACGACTTCGGAACGGGCTTCGCGACCATCCAGGCCCTGCGGCGGCTGCCGCTCGATGCGCTGAAGATCGACCGCACGTTCGTGGCGGGCCTGCCCTCGTCCTCGCTCGACCGCGCGGTGGTCGAAGGCATGCTGACGATGGCGCGCGGGCTCGGCTGCAACGTCGTGGCCGAGGGCGTCGAGACGCGAGAGCAGCTTCACGCCGTGCGCGACCTGGGCTGTCACCGGGCCCAGGGGTTCTTGCTGGCCGAACCCATGACCGCGGACAAGCTGGTGCACTGCCTGGCCGGCGAGTCCGACGGCGCCTGGGCCGAACTGCTCGAGGTCGAGCGTTAGCTCCCGAACCCTCCGGGCTGGCCTTCGGCGAGCCCATCGACCCGGCCCTCCGCCAGGGCCGGACCCGGCCGGTCGGCCATCACGGGCGCACGACAGGGCGGCGCCTCGACCCCCCGCTGGCCCGGCGTACGCGCGAACCGCGACACGCTCGCCGGCGGATCGCACGTGACGAGGCTCTCGAGGCTGATCGACCAGTGCTTGCGGTCGACCCGCGCAACGCCCGTGCGCTCGCGAGCCGCCCTCAGCTCTCGGGTGGGGCGCGCGATCAGGCGGCCGTTCTCGGTCTGCGGCAACCCGCTCCGGGGGGCCTCGGCGCGCAGCGGAAGCGCCTCCCAGGCGGGATCGCCCGGCTCGTAGGCGAGGAGGTCGCCTGTGATCCCCCCGATCCGGATCCCGGTGTAGGCGCGCATCCAGCCCCGGAGCGAGAGCGGCACGTGGCGCCCCTCGGCCGACATCACGATCCGACCACGGCCGTCCGACTGCGGCTCGCCGTCGAGCAGGTTGCGGGGTCGCAGCTCGACCGCCTCCACGGTGCCCAGCACGGGGTGCACCACTGGCGTGGTGCGACGCGCGCGTAGCTCGAGGCCATAGATCTTGCCCGAGGCGTACACCGGAAACGCCGCATGCTGGCCGTCCTCGAGAGACAGCGCGCGGATCGCGTACACCAGGTCGAACGTGTCGTGCAGGTGATCGCCAAGGCCGAGGCTGAGTTCGCGAACCCGCTTGCTGCGCTTGTCCTCGAGCACGTGGACGAGGCGCGACTCCCAGTCGAAGGCGACCTCCTCATAGACCTCGCGCGCGCTGCGGTGGCGGGTCAGCGTCGCCGTCTGCACCGTACGCAGGGTGTCGACGTCGATCCAGGCTTCGGCGCGGTCGTCGAGCTTGTAGAGAAGCGAGAACACCTCGTTGGTGCGCGCGGTGGCCACGACGTGGGCCAGACGCTGGCCATCCAGCTCGACGAAGCGGGCCACCCGCTTCGTGACGCGACCGACGGGGATGCCCAGGTAGCGGACCTGCCAGACCACGCGTTCTCCGGGCGGAAAGCGAAACCGCGGCGGCTGGGCGAGCAGTGCCTCGATCGAGATCGGCTCGAGGCGCGGGTCCTCCAGCAGATAGGCGTCGCCCGGCGTCTCTGCGCGGGCAGCCCAACCGAGTACGAACCACAGACCGAGCAGGAGTGCTGCAAGCGACCGGCAACTCATGTGCAGGCTGCCGGCAAGACCCCTCCGCCTTGCGGATCCGCCGCTCAACGACCGCCGGTGTCTTGCCGATTCGTTGCGTGGCATGAATCGCTTCCTCTCTCTCATGGCACTCGGCGTGGCGCTCGGTGCGCTGGCCTCACCCTCCTTCGCGCTCGACATGTACTGGTCGAACAATGCCGACTTCACCGGCGCCGACAATGGCGACATCCTCTTCTGGGACCCGGACGCCCCCGTGAACACCACGGCGCAGGTGGTCGTGACGGAAGGTGCCCTTTTCACGGGCAACGAGCACATCGACGCCCTGCACAAGCTCCCGGACGGCACCTTCGTGATGTCCACGTCCGGCGGCGCCACGCTCGATCTCGCGGGGCCCAACCTCACCGTGCAGGACGAGGACCTCTTTCTGTACGACCCCGCCACGGACACCGCATCGATCTACGCCGACATGAGCGGCCTGCTCAGCGGAGGCGGCGTAGACATCGACGCGGTGCACGTGATCGATGACAACCTGCTCCTGCTCTCCTCCACCGGAACGGTGTCGGTCGGCGCCCTCACCTTCCAGGACGAGGACCTCTTCACCTACGACCGCACCACGGGCAGCTTCGCCCTCGCCTTCGACCTGACGGGCATCTGGGACGATGGCGACGCCGACGTCGTGGCCGTCTACCAGCGCGGCAACGGCAACCTGCTGCTCTCGACGCTGGCGGACGAGGCGATCAACGGCGTCGCGTTCCGCGACGATCACGTGTTCGAGTACAACCCGGCATCGGGCCAGGTCGTGAGGCTCCTGACGACCGTCGCGCCGCTGCCCGGCGCCCAGGACATCCGCGCCTTCACGCTCTCGGAGCCCACACTCGCTGGGCTGCTCGCGGCTGCCGGCCTGTTCGCCTTCGGACGCCGCCGGCGCGCCTAGCTGAGCGAGACTCGGCTACTCGTCCTCAGGAGACTCCTGGGACTCTGGACTGGCCGGTTTCGGTGCGGACGGGTTCGGACGCCCCGTGTGGCCAGCCACGCCGGCGCAGGGGCAGTTTCGGCCGCGGCGCATCTGGCACTTCGCGCCGCAGTTCACGCTGCCGGGGCGATCGCTCGCGGTCGTCTTGATCGCCGAGCCGGGGTCGGGCTGGCCGTCGGGCCCAAGCGGGCCAGACGCACAGGCCAGGCCCAGGACCAGCAGGAGCGGGAGGAGCGGTTTCATGGCCCTGAAGAGGATGCCAGCCGCAGGGGTCGGCATCCAGGCCGACCGGGCGATCACGGCGTAAGCTCGGCGCGCCATGAAGACCGCGCGCTTCACCGTCGAGACCTTGATCGATGCCCCGCTCGAGCGGGTCCACGAGCAGCTGCGCGACCTACGGAACTACCGCGACTTCCACCCGCTGTTGATCCGGATCACCGAGCTGCCGCGCGATCCCGAAGATGCGGACACACAACGGTGCGAGATGCTCGAGCGCCTCACCCTCGGCCCGTTCTCCTGGCGATCGACCTACACGGCCACGATGCGCGTCGTGTCCCCGACCGAGCTATTCGCCGAGGCCTGGGCGCCTGCGCGCGTTCACCTGGTCAATCGCTTCGTGCTCGCAGCAGAGGGAACGGGTACCCGCCTGATCGAGAGGGTAGAGATCGAGGCCCCCGGCCTGCTGCTTGGCTACGCCGCGCGGACGGCCGAAGCGGCGCACACCGAGCAGTTCGAACGGCTACGCGAGGCGATGGAGACGCCTCCGGCGTAGCGCGAGTGCCGCGAGGCCGGCCAATCCGAGGAGCGGCGCGGCGGCGGGGCCCGGCACGCGCTCGGCCGAGAGTTGGATCTGCGGGACAACGCCGCCCAGCGGCCCCAACGTCATGATCCGCCCGAACGCGTTGTCTTGCTCGTTCACGAACGTCCAGATCACCGGGTCGAGGCCCGCGACGGAGGCAGATCCTCGAACGAGGTCGCCACTTCCGACCGCGCCGGTGAGGGCCGCCCCGGCGATGGTGAACGCCACCTCGAACGAGAAGTCGGCGAAGCTCGTGTTGCCGATGGCGAACTGCTGGTCGGCGTAGGCCCGGACCAAGCCGGATCCCTCGAAGTCGACGCGCAGGGTCCGGGTGGTGAACCCGTTGGCGCCCAGCTGCAAGGTGAACTCGGGACCGGCCCCGATGGTGGCTACCCCCGGACTGGCCAACGAGGCGAAGAACCCCTGCCCTCCCGAGGACGTTGTGGTGACGGAGAGCGAAACGTCGCGTCCCGTGAAATCCGCGATCGGGACGGCCCCCGCAGATCCGGCCATTCCAACCAGCAACAAGCCCATCAGGGCATAGCTCCGCATGCAACTCTCCTGGGGTCTCCCGTAGCGTGGCTTGCGGAGCCCATTTGTGGCGCAACGCGATCCGGAGCGCCTGGCCGGCCATGGCCGCCCGAGCCTCCGAGCGTGCAGCGAGCTGGCCAGGGTGGACCGCACCACCGTGCACCGCTGGATGCCGCGCGGACTCCGATGTCCAGGCGGCCTGCAACGCCCTCCGCCGCGAGCCGCGAGTTTCAGCTTCGGCTGGAGGACACGCCTCGAAAGGCCCTGGCGACCGTCACGGCCGCCATGATCGCGCCAGCCGAAATTCGGGGCGGAGTGACACTTTCCAGGGCGCTGGCCACATACAACCAGGGTCGAAACGCCTCAACCCAAACTAGCCCACGAGGACGAAATGCACCGAGCCGTAATTCTGTTGGTTGGCCTGGCGATGCCGTGGATCTTCTCGCCGGCAATGACATCGGCGGCGCCTTTGAACGGCGGCGCTGCCAGTGCAACCTGCGGCGTCCAGCCCGTCCAGGAGACCGACAATCTTCGGCCCGGAAGGTGCCTTGTCGACTCTGGACACCCACGTTTCACCGCTGGCGCCGGCCATCAAGCCCGTTCCTCCGCGTCACACTCTGCCAGCACCGGCAGTCTTCGCGTGTCCGCGACCGCTCTCGCTCAATCCAGCTCAAATATCCAAGCGGGCGCGCGGGGCGTTGCGTCCGCATTCACTGAGTGGGAGTACGTACTGCTCCCCGCGATTCCGGGGGCCTGGTCGGAGCAGACAGTCTCAATCCACCTTGACGGATTCCTCACGGCGGACGAGTCGTCGACCTTTTCGACATATGAGGCAGACCTAGAGATCGACGTGTGGATCAACGACAACCTTGTGGAGACGAGCACGTACCACCACTGGATGGATCCGAGCACGTACAACAGGGACCAAGAACTAACCTTCGTCAACTCGGAGCAATTCACCGCTGTCAGAGTAAAGATGGAAGCCAGAGTCATTGCGTCCGCACTCTCATGGGGACTTCTCGGCGATGCACTTGGCGTCGCGAGCGCGAGGTTCGGGAACACCATTAGCTGGGGCGGGATCACGGAGGTTCTGGACGAGAACGGGAACCGAATCGAGGATTTCACGGCGATCGGCGACGGCGGCATCGACTTCCGTCACGCTATCTCGACTCCTGAGCCAACCAGGATCGCCCTGTTCGCTGTCCTGTTCGCGGCGCTGTGGAGACGAAGCGGCTTGGACGCCGCAAACAACTGAGGTCGCGACTCGCACCCACGACGCGGCCGCAAGGATCAGGCTAACTGCGGTCCCGCAGGCTCAGGGCTCCAGTACGGGAGACGCCTCGCATGCGCGGCCCGCGCAGGACAACCACGACGCCCCCTTTGATATAGGAAGGCCGAGACGTGGTGTTCACGAACCGCCAGATCCGTAAGCGATTCAACCACTTGCGAATGTGCTGGCGTCCCCAACGGGAATCGAACCCGTGTTACAGGCTTGAAAGGCCTGAGTCCTAACCTCTAGACGATGGGGACGCGGGGCGGCCGGCGTTGGCCGGCGCCGGGGGGGAGTATGACGGATCGGGCCCGGTCGTCACTCGGCTGCGCCTGGATCCGGGTGTCGCTCGCCGGGCCCCAGGGCGCGGTCACTCTTCCGGGTCGGACTCCGGTTCGGGCGCGGGCTCGTTGAACGTCCAGACGCGGCGGTCGTCGAGGGCCAGCAGGTCGTGGGGGCCCTGCTCGTCCTGGGTGCGCGCGACCACGCGGCGGGTCACCTCGAGGGCGTGCGGGCGCAGACCCTCGGGCTCGGTCACCAGCCGGATCTCGTGCTCCACGCGCAGGTCCTCGACCCGGGCCCCCGGCGCGCGCTGGCCGAGCCGGGGTAGCACCTCTTCGGCCAGAAAGGTCTCCCAGCGCGCGGGATCGGGGTGTGCGCGGTAGGTGAGTTCGACGCAGCGCGGGCCCTGACCATCGGGTTGGGCATCGCAAGGGCCGAGCGGCCCGAGCCCGTAGTCTGTCGCCAGCGGGATCGCGAGCCCCCCGAAGAGCGGCACCACCACTTCGTCGTCGCCCTGGTAGCGGACGTCGGGCTGCATCTCGGCGCCCACCCAGGCGCCGACCAGGGGGCTCCAGCGGTCGCGTACGCCCTCGAGCAGGGCCTCGTCCGCCATCAACTCCTCCAGCCAGACGGGCACCGCGTCCGGGTCCGCGTCGGGGCCCAGCAAGGCCAGCATCTTCGCGCGATGCGCGTCGGCATCCGCCAGGCGATCGACCTGGCCGTCACGGCCCACCACGAAGCTCGGCACCAGGGGGGCCAGTGTGCGCGCCGCGCCCTCGGGCGAAACCGGCTCCAGAATCCGCGGCGCGCTCACGTCGATGCGCTTCGAGCGGAAGCGGCGCGAGACTTCGATGCGGTAGCGAAGCGTCCGAGCGGTCTCGTCGGCGGGCTCCGACCAGCGGCGATACTCGACGTCCAGCACCAACCCGTCGGGCCAGTCGAAGCGAAGTGCGATGGGCGCGGCCGCCTCGGGTTCGGCCGACGGATCGGCCTGGGTGGCCGCTTCCGGCTCGGCGGGCGGCTCGGACGGACTCGCACACGCCACCGCGCCCAACGCGGCCGCCGCCAGTAGCGCCCAACGCGTCACGAGCTTCGTCGGCCCGGCTCGAAGAGCGAGCCCTGCCCGGTCCGCTCGTCCACCGCCAACTCGAACCCGCGCAGATGCTCCACCCACGTCTCCGGCAGGCCATGCTCGCGCGCTCCGCGTAGCAGAAGCCCCATGTAGCGGCGCGAGGGCTTGCGCCCGGCGCGGCCGTGCTCCGAGCGGTACGTGAAGGCTTCGAGCGGCCGGCCATCGCCCGCCAGGACCGTCACCGGCAGCCGCCGATAGCCGCCCTTGTGGACGCCCTCGGTCCGGTCCAGGTGCTGGGCCTGGCGGCGGGTGATGCGCCACGCCACGCCCCAGGTGAGGGTCCCCGGGGCCCGGCGAACGTTGCCCACTCCGCGTTCGCCGGGCCCGATCCCCAGGTCGAAGCACAGGGCCCAATCGGCGAGGACGGCCGGGCAGACCTCGACGGGCTTCATCTGCCGGCGGCCCAAGAAGGTGCCGCGCTCCATGTTGCTCCCGTAGCCGAAGTACCAGAGCGTGGGCTCGGGCGGCGGCGGGGGATCGCCTGGGCCGAACAGCGTCACGCGCCCGTCCGCAGGCTCACTGCGTGATCCCGTCCTTGGCCAGGCGTTCGACTGCCGTGGTGGTGACCTCGTCGATCACGCGTTCGAGATCGTTGGGCGAGAAGGTCTTCGACGTCATGCGCCAGACCTCGCGGCCCTTCTTCAGGTCGTAGGCCACGGTCTGCAGGCGCAGCACCTCGCGCTCGAGCGTGTAGCCGGGGGTCGTCACCAGGTCCCAGCTCGTATCGTAATCGGCGTAGAAGCCGCCGCGCACGAACGACTCGGGCGCGCCCGGGGGCCGACCCGACCAATGCTGACGCTCGGTGCCCTGGCTCGTGAGCGTGGTGACGATGCCGGCGTCGATGGCGCCGAGTTCGACCTTGGCCGACACCTCGCTCTCGTCGATCTTGCCGAGGCCGAACAGGTCGACGCCCGCCGTCGCGTCATTGCCTCGGCCCCGAAGCTTGCGCGCGAAGACGCGCTCGAAGCGCATGCGGTTCGTCTCGTTGGCGGCCACGGCCACCACCACCCACTTGTTGAGCTTCGTGCGGCCGAGCGGCGTGTGCTCGACGCGCGCGACCTTGGTCGAGCTGCAGGCCGTCGCGAGCAGCACCAGCGCGACCAGTGCGCCGAGGTTCCGGAGTCGGGCCTGCGGGGTCATCGGGTCTCCTTGGGTTGCGACCCACCCTAGCGATCCTGCGAACGAGTCACGAGGCGCGGGGTCCCGCCAACGGCTCAGGGGGGGCTAGCCATGACGTTGGGCATCTCCGTCGCGCGCCAGAGGTACCAGGACGCGATGCTCCGGTACGGGCGCCACGGCTCGCCGATCGCTTCGAGGGCCCTGCGATCGGGCAGCTCCGACAGGCCATAGAGCGCCTGGGCCGCCTTGCGCACGCCGTAGTCGCCCACCGGCAGGACGTCCGGGCGCCCCAGCGCGAACATCAGCAGCATGTGTGCCGTCCACTCGCCCACCCCGCGAATGGGGGTCACGGCGGCGATCACCTCTTCATCGCTCATGTGCGGTAGCGCGTGCGGCCGCACCGCACCGTCCCGAAAGGCCCGCGCCACGGCGCGCACGGCGTCGGCCTTCTGACCCGAGAGCCCCAGTCGGCGAAGCCGATCGCGCCGGGCCACGGCCAGCTCGGGCGCCCGGGGCGTCCGCCCGCCGAAGTCGGCCTGGAAGCGAAGCTCGATGGCCCGCGCCGCCTTGCCGGCCAGCTGCTGGTAGAGGATCGAGCGCACCAGGTAGTCGTAGGCCCCCTCGCGGCCGTGCAGGCCACAGGGCCCGGCGGCGCGGATCACCGGGCGCAGGGCCGCATCACGCCGGGCCAGGCTGCGCCTCGCGCGCTCGAGCAGGGCGTCGTCGATGCGCTTGGCGGCCACGCGGCGAGCCTAGGCCGCGGCCGGCCCGGGCCGCCATCCCGGGGCGGCGGTGGGGGTTCGGGGGACGACGGCCGCTCGCCGATTGCGTCCGGTACCATCCTGGGCTCCGGTAGCCCCGATGGGGCCCGGTGGAGGCAAGGCATGAACGAGGCGGCGATCGAACAGGAGCGGGCGCAGAACCTGTGGACCAGTGCCACGCGCAAGCTCCCGCCCCTGGCCAAGGCCAGCCGCCTGACGGCCGCGCCCCAGGTCGGCAGCGAGCAGATCGGCGGACTCGAGGTCGCCCAGGACGAGGTGCTCACCTACGCCTGTGCCATGACCAACCCCGAGGTCTACGACCAGTGGGGGACGTTTCCGCCCAGCGGCCTGCTGCTGATCGGCGAGACCGGAGGCGGCAAGACCCTGCTGGCCGAGGCCCTCGCCACCCGCGCGGGGACCGCCTTTCTCGAGGTCGAGATGCCACGTCTCGCGCTCGAGGTGATGCACAGCGGCGGCAAGGTGGGCGAGCTGCTCCAGGCCTGGTCCCAGACGCTCGAGGACATGCCCAAGACCACGGTCTTCTTCCACGAGCTCGAGTTCTTCCAGGCCGAAGAGATCGGCGGGCGTCGCACCGACCTGCCCGTGGGTCCGATCATGGACTTCTTCGTCGAGCTCATCGACCGCGCGACGGCGCTCGACCACACGCTCACCCTGGGCTCCACCAGCCACCCCGACATCCTGCGCCCGGCCTTCGTGGCGCCGGGCCGGTTCGAGCGCGTGGTCGAAGTGACCCCCGCCTTTCCGGACGACATCGTGGCGGCGCTCGGCATCCACGCCCGCGCCGCCGAGAAGCGCGCCGGGCGCACGCTCTTCGGCGAGGTCGACTGGCGCGACGTCGTGAGCCGCTATCGCGAGCCCTCGACCGCCGACTGGATCCACCTCATGCACGGGGCGCTCCGCCGAAAGGCGCGCCACGACTGCGCCGGCGAAGAGGTGGGCGTCATCGAGACCGACGACCTGGTGGAGGAGCTCGACCGCTTCCGCCTCACCCGCAAGCGCATGCCGCGCACCGGGACCACCGGCACCTATCTCTGAGTAATCGTTGAGGACACCCATGGGCACCTGGATCGTCACGGGCGGAGCCGGCTTCATCGGCTCGAATTTCGTACGCACCACCCTCGCCGAGACCGACGCGCGCGTGGTGGTGGTGGACAAGCTCACGTACGCGGGCAACCTGCAGAGCCTGCGCGACATCTCGGACGACCCCCGCTTCGCCTTCGTCGAGGCCGACATCGCCGATCGCGCCGCCATGGATGCCGTCTTCAGCGAGCACCGCCCCGACGCGGTGGTCAACTTTGCCGCCGAGAGCCACGTCGACCGCTCGATCGACGGCCCGGTGGAGTTCGTGCACACCAACGTCCTGGGCACGCTGCAGCTGCTCGAGGCGGCACGCGCCCACCTGGCGAGTCTCGACGCCGAGGCAGCCGAAGCCTTCCGATACCTGCAGGTCTCGACCGACGAGGTATACGGCTCGCTCGGCGACGAGGGCTACTTCACCGAGACCACGCCCTACGCGCCGCGCTCGGTCTACTCGGCCTCGAAGGCCGGCGCCGACCATCTGGTGCACGCCTACCACGAGACGTTCGGCCTGCCGGCGCTCGTGACCAACTGCTCGAACAACTACGGCCCCTACCAGTTCCCCGAGAAGATGCTGCCGCTGATGCTGCTGAACGCACTGGAGGGCAAGCCGCTGCCGATCTATGGCGACGGCCTCAACGTGCGCGACTGGCTGTTCGTCGAGGACCACTGCTCCGCCATCCGTCGCGTGCTCGAAGCGGGCCGCCCGGGCCAGACCTACGCCATCGGCGGGCGCGCCGAACGCACCAATCTGCAGGTGATCGATCGGCTCTGCGAGGTCCTCGAACGGGAGGCTCCGATCGCCCAGAACGCCGCCGCCTCGGCGCGAGGCCTGGCCGGCTATGCCGACCTGAAGACGTTCGTGGCCGACCGGCCGGGCCATGACCGCCGCTACGCGATCGACGACACCAAGCTGCGCACCGAACTCGGCTGGTCACCCGCCATGGCCTTCGACGAGGGCATCGCGCGCACCGTTCGCTGGTACCTCGACAACCCGGAGTGGTGCGAGGCCGTGCAGTCCGGCAGCTACCGACGCGAGCGACTGGGGCTCTCCACGGACGAGTGAGCCCACACCCTCGGATCGATGCGCGGCGCCCGCGCACCGACGGTGCATCAGCGCTGCAGCGCGCGCGCAACGGCGACCTCCCGCATCCGGGAAGTCCCACACGCGGGATCACGCGATTGCGGGAGAACCCTCGCCCACCGACGGTGAGACCGACACGCGCCTCGCAGCCCGTGGGGTTCCGGGGACTTGGCGCCTGCGGTGCACCCACCCCGTCGCGCAGGCTGCAGGAAGGCGATGAGCAGCCTGCGCGTCCGCTTCCGGCGGGCTGCAGGGGGGCGTCCCGAAGCCGGGACCCAGGGTTCGACCGGCAACTTCGAAGCAACCCCCCAAACCCTCGGAATCATGGAGCAAACTGCCCCGGAATCGAGCGGGCGTGGATGGCACGACCCTTGTATTGGAAGCCCCCCGGCGCCACGCGCCGAGGGGGACCCGAATGGCCGAGCACACCGTCCTGTTCGTGGACGACGAGGTGAACATCCTGAAGGCCGTGCAGCGCCTGCTGCGCAACGAGCCGTGGCAGGTGCTCACCGCGTCGCGCGGCAGCGAGGCGCTCGAGATTCTCGAGAACACGCCCACCCAGGTGGTGGTGACCGACCAGCGCATGCCCGAGATGAGCGGCGTCGACCTGCTCGCGGCGATCCGCACGCGTCACCCCGACCTCGTGCGCATGATGCTCACCGGGTACACCGAGATGGGCGTTGCCGTCGACGCGATCAACCGCGGTGAGATCTACCGGCTGATCACGAAGCCGTGGAACGATGAAGAGCTGAAGGCGATCCTGCGGCAGGCCTTCGACCACTTCGACCTCAAGAACGAGATCAAGCGGCTGAACCAGGTCACGCGCGAGCAGAACCTGAAGCTCCAGGACATGAATCGCAACCTGGAGGGCAAGGTCCGCGAGCGGACCAAGCAGGTGAGCGAGAAGCACCAGGAGCTGCGGATCGCGTACATCCAGACGATTCGCGCGCTGTCCGAGGCCGTCGACGCCAAGGACGCCTATACCCGGGGCCACTCCGAGCGCGTCGGTGTTTACGCCTCGAAGATGGGCCGAGAGCTGGGCCTGCCGCGCGAGCTGATCGAGCGCGTCTACATCTCGGGCCTGCTCCACGACGTGGGCAAGATCGGGGTCCGGGACGCCGTCATCACGAAGCCGGACCGCCTCACCCCCGAGGAGTACGAGGAGATCAAGCAGCACCCGGAGATCGGTGCGCGCATCCTCACCCCGGTGAACTTCCTGGCCGACGTGGTCGAGTGCGTCCGCCACCACCACGAGTGGTACGACGGCTGCGAGCGCGGCTATCCCATGCGCCTGCGGGGCGATCAGATCCCGCTTCCCTCCCGGATCATCCTCGTGGCCGACACGGTCGAGGCCATGACCAGCGACCGGCCCTACCGCAAGGGCCTCGACCTGGACGTGGTGATTCGCGAGCTGCACAAGTACTCGGGCAGCCAGTTCGACCCCACCTGTGTGGACGCGATGCTGCAGCTGCTCGAGCACGAAGGCGAGGGCTTCGTGCGCAAGGAGCAGAAGTTCGACATCCACGCGTTCCTGGAGGTCTGAGCTTGCTCCGACGACTGAGTGACGAGCTGGCCGCCCTGGGGCTGGATCTCGAGAGCACGCTGCGCGACGAGCCGCGATTCCTGCTGGACCCGGCGTTTCTGGGCGCCGTGCACACGGAGCTCGAGGACCGCCTGAGCCCCGAGGAGAAGCTCGGGGCCCTCTTCCAGCTGGGGTTCCTGCACGGGTTGCGGGACGCTGCGCTGGTGCTGCGCGCGGGCTTCGGCCAGCGAACGGCGATGCTGGGTGGCGCACCGTGCGCACCGCGACTGGCCATCCACGCGTCGCCGACCGCGGGAACCGCCGTCGCCGTGGCAGGAGGCTGGCCCGAGCGGCGCGAGGCCGATGCGATCCTCGACGCCGGCGGCGCGGCCGAGCAGACCTCGTGCGCGGTCAGTTCGGGCTACACGTCGGGCTGGCTCTCGGGCATCTACGACACCGAGATGCTCGCGCTCGAGCAGACCTGCTGTGCGGCGGGCCACCCCGCCTGCCACTTCGAAGCGCGCGAAGCCGAGAACTGGGCCGAGAACGACCATCCGTGGGCGGCGCTCGCACTCGCCCTGCCCTTCGGCGCGCTGCGCGAACTCGTGGCCCGTCAGCTCGACGACGCCGAGCCGATGCCCGAAGAGCCCGAGCAGTTCGAAGCCGGTTCTCCCGTGGTCCACGTGTGGGGCCCCGTGATGGTGCTGCCCTTTTCGGGCCCCGAAGAGTCCATGCGTGCCCTCGAGCTGATCGCCCGCGACCCTGGCGCCCGGGGCGTGCGCGTGGTCGTGATCGACCTCTCGGGGACGCTGATCGACCCGGGCTTCGGCGCCGCGGCGCTCGAGCGCGTGATCGATGCCGTCGAAGGCTGGGGAGCCGAGCCGGTGCTGGCCGGCGTCTCGCCGCTCTCCGCGCCGGTGGTGGCGGACCTCGAGCAGACCCACCTGGTCCTGCAGAAGGATCTGCCGGAGGCCATCGCCGTGGCGTTCCAGGTGGCCGACGCCCAGAGGCAGCTGATCTAGCCCCATGGGTGACCTGGCCAAGACCCCTGCGCCGCTGTTGATCCTCGGTCTGCGGCGAGAGCGGTTCAGCGGCGTGCTTGCCGTGTCCCAGGGTGCCTTGCGCCTGCGAATCAGCCTCGAGTCGGGCATGGCGCTGCGCGCGGAGTCGAGCCGACCCGAAGACGGGCTCGCAGAGCGGCTGGTGACCCAGGGCCTGCTGGACGAAGCCGACCTCGGCCGCATCAAGGCGCGCTGCGCCGCAGGCGACGGCGAGCTCAAGGCGATCGCGCAGCTTCGCAAGCTCTCGCCGCGCGATCTCGTGGGCGGCATCCGGGCCGCCACCCAGGCCTGCCTGCAGTCGCTGTGCGGCTTCACGATGGGCAGCTTCTCGCTCGAGCCGGCCGCCGGGGGCGAGGACGTTCCGCTGGTGGGGGTCGAGCCCGCGGGCGTGGCCTTCGAGACGCTCGCCCGGTGGCGACCCCACGAACTGCTCGATCTGCTCGGCGACAAGGTGAGCGCGTTCCCGGAGCCCGCGGACGATCCCGGCGCACTGGAGAAACTCCTGCCCGCCACCCCGGACCTCGATGCGCTCCGGGCCATGTTGAACGGCCGCATGGCCACGTTCGCGATGGTCAAGGGCGAGCACGCGGCCCGCGCCGGCGCCGCGCTGGTGGTCTACGACCAGCTCGGCCTGCTCGCCTGGCAGGCGACACCCCGCGAGGCCGACCCCACACTCGAGCCCGTCGAGGCCGAGCCGGAGGAGGAGCTGGCGCTCCTGCCCGAGATCGAGATCGCCGTCGCGGGCGGCGCCGACGGCGCTGCGGCCGCGCAGACCCGGGCCCGGACCGAGGAGGCGGACCCCGACCACGAAGACCCCGCACAGCGCAAGCTACGCGAAGAGGTCGAGGGACTGCTCGCGCGACTCTCGGAGATCGACCACTACGAGCTGCTCGGCGTGGCGCGCGACGTTCCTCCCGGCAAGATCAAGCGCGCCTACCTGAAGCTCGCCAAGCGGCTCCACCCCGACGCGATCGCCCAGAAGGGGCTCCACCAGGTGAAGGAAGCCGCCACCGAGGTGTTCGCCCAGATCACACGCGCACACACCACACTCTCGGACCCGGACGCCCGACGCGACTACGATGCGACCCTCGAAGGCCATGCCGTCGAGGATGCGGATCGCATCGCGCAGGCGGAGATGCTCTACCGCAAGGCCGAGATCCTGATGAAGGCCGGCAACTTTCTCGGTGCCGTCGAGTTCCTGGAGCCCTCGGTCGAGCTCTGGCCCGAAGAGGCCGACTACCAGGGCGCCCTCGGCTGGTGCCTGTTCAAGAAGAGCCCCCCCGAGCTCGAGCGCGCATCGGAGCACCTCGAGAAGGCCTCCGCGCTCGCTCCGCAGGAGCCCCTCTGGCGGCAGCGCATCGCCGTCGTCGAGGCCGAGATCGGGCGGTCACGGCCCGGCTGAACCCAGGCCGGCACCGCGCTCGATGCGCTCGCGGCTCGCCGGGTCGGGCACCAGCAGGATGCGTGTGGGGTCATCGTAGGCCTCGAGCAGGTTGGGGAGCCAGATCCCGAGCTCCTGTCCTGCGGCGCCGCGCCATAGGATGCGGCCCCAGGCGTCGCCCGATCGCACGAACGGCCCCTCCAACCCATCGGCACGCGCGAGCGGTGCGAGCTGGTCCACGGGCTCGGTTCGCCAGCGCGACACCGGGGCCCGCAAGAGCGTCGCACCGGTCGGCCGCGCGTAGAGCGCCCGAACCTCGGGCGAGTCGATGCGCTTGCCGGCCAGCACGCGGCGTCCCAGTCGCCTCAGTGCATCGGCCTCGCGAACCATGGGCTCGTCACGCCCGCCGCGCGGGTGACCCTGGTAGCCGAGCGCGTGCCCGAGTTCGTGAAGCACGGTGCCGGCCACGACTTCGGGCGTGTGCTCGTGGATGTGGCCGCGCGCGTCCGGAGCCGAGCGCACGGCGACTTCGACGCGCGCTCCGTGAAGCTGGTCGGGGCCGCCCTCGCCGACGCGGCAGTCGGCGAAACCGCGGCCACTGCCGGCGCGGCCGTCGTCCCGGCGGATGGCACCGTCTACCAGCCGCACCTCGATCTGCGCGCGCTCGGGCACTTCTTCGACGAGATCGATCGGCAGGTCCACCCGCTGCCACGCGGCCAGGGCGGCGGCCGCGGCCTCGCGCATGGCTTCGGGCCCCTGCTGCGGCAGGGACACGCCGACCCGCGCGCCATCGGGCCATCGGCACAGGAAGACACGCACCTCTTCTTGGGCGGCCCAGACGTAGGCGTGCAGCTGCGTCAGCGGCTCGGGCGTGGCGCAGCCTGCAGCCAGGGCGAACACGGCGATCGGGACGAACCGGCGCAGCACGAGCCGCAGGGTAACGCCTGGGACCCGGCGGCGAGATCGGGCGGCGGCACGCTCGGAGCCAAGCGTTAGCCTCGATCCATGGCTTCTCACGCGCGACCGGGCCGCCTCCTTCCTTGGGGCCTTGCGCTGGCGTTGCTCGGGCTCGGGCCGGCCGCAGCGGCCGACCCCTTCTCGTCGGGCCGGACGATGCGACCCGGCATGCCGCGGTCGTCGGGCCACCCCGCGGAGATCCGCGCCCGCCAGCAGCAGCAACTCGACCAGTCGACCGCCGCGCGCAACCTCGAGGCGCGCGACGGGGTGCGGGCCGCCGGCCGCACCCTCGATCGCCAGAGCGCCTACGAGGCCGTCCGCCGCAATCCCTCGCCGCAGGCCATCCGCGACCTCGAGCGGCGCATCGATCGCGAGGACGACCTCGACGCACGCAGCCGATCGATCGACGCGGCCGAGGTCGAGCGGCGACTGGGGCGCCCGCTGGGCCCGACCACGCGTCGCGTCCTGTTCGGGAGCCAGCCGGCCGCGGCGCTCGAGCTCGACACGCGATCCGGCCGCGGAGAGACCGAAGCGCTGCTCCGAAGCCTCGACGACGAGGCGCGGTTGCGCCGCCTCGAGGCCGCCACGCCGGACGAGTCCGTGACGGTGCCCTTCGATCCTCGCGACCGCTGAGCGCGCACCCTTCTGCACTCGGGCGCTAGCGCGAATACGGCTCCATCCGGACGATCTTCACCGGGAAGCCCGCCGGCAGGCGCGGGTGGGTCTCTTCCAGGCCGTTGGCCGCCGCCATCAGCTCGGGACGCCAGTCGGTCCCGGCGCGGGTCAGCAGGTCGGGCAGGCGTTCGCCTCCTTCGGCCTCCACCAACCGCAGCCGCCCCTCGAGCACCTGGGCCAACACCGCATCGTCGAGCTCGGCGAAGCTCCGGTCGAGCTGGCCGAACGCTTCCCGGTAGCGTTCGAAGTTGGAGAGCGGAGAGACGCACGAGAGCCGATACACCTGGCCCCGGTGGGCCAGCCACGTCAGGTGGAAGGCGGTGCCGCGGTGCGTGGTGAACAAGCGGGCGGCGGGGCGCTCGCCTGAGGGGGCGAGCTTCACGTCGCTCCGGAGCGACTCGGCCAGGCCGTCGAGTTCGGGCCCCGCGGCGGGGTCGTCGCCTGCTCCCACGATCTGGAGCATGGCGAACACCTTGCCCTGTTTGTCGGCGTCGTACGCCACGACGCGGTCCGGCAGGTTCTCCGTGGTCCAGCCGGCGGGAAACTGCACGGTGAAGCCCAGATCCGGATGGACATAGAGCGCGTCCACGAAGACCCCGGCGTCGGGGTTGGGCCCGACCAGCAGGCCCTCGACCTCGCCCAGGTAGCCGGCGCGGCCGGCTGCGAACGAGTCGGCGGCCACCGGAGTGAGCGTCGCAGCCAGCTCGGTCACGTTCTTGATGCGGGCGGGGTTCGTGGGGTGGCTGGCAAAGAAGTCCGCCTTGCGCGCTTCGCCATGGCGCAGCCGATCCTCGCGCTCGAGCGTCGCGAGCGCCCGCGCCAGCCCGCGCGGGTCGTAGCCGGCACGCGCCGCAATGGCGACCCCGAGCTGGTCGGCTTCGAGCTCCTGCTCACGGCCGAACGGCGCGAGCACCACGTTGCCGGCCAGCGCTCCGGGGGCGGCCACGATCGCGCCCAGCGTCTGGCTCACACGCCCCACCAGCGCCGCGGGAAGCCCCGCCAGGATCGCGAAGGGAGTGGCCACGGTCGCCCGCTGGACGGCGTGACGTGCCGCCACGTGGCCGATCTCGTGGGCGAGCACCCCGGCAAGCTCGTCTTCGTCGTTCAACAGGGCGAGCAGGCCCCGCGACACGTAGATCGGCCCCCCGGGCAGGGCGAACGCGTTGGGCTCCGGCGTATCGACCACGTGGAAGGTGTGGTGCACATCCTGCCGGGGCGACACGGCCGCCAGGCGCTCCCCAACGGCCCGCACGTAGGGGCCGACCGTGGGGTGGTCGGCGAAGCCCATGGTGCGCGCGATGCGCACGGCCTCTTCCTCCCCGATGGCCACCTCGGTATCGGACCCCATCAGGACGAACTCGCGCTTGCCCGTGGCGGGATTGGTCGAGCAGCCGAGCCCGATTGCCACCAGGGCACCGAGCACGACCGGCCACCACCCACGAGCGGCGCTCCCGCGCCCGCTCTGCACGAGGTGGCTGGGATGATCGCTCACGAGTCCATCGCCTCCTTCAATCGCTCGCAGACGGTCTCCAACACCTGCACCCGCGCGAACCTCTTGTCGTTGGCGGGCACCAGGGTCCAAGGAGCCGAGAGCGTGCTGGTGCGAGCGACCATCTCGTTCACGGCCAGGACGTACTCGTCCCAGCGGTCCCGGTTGCGGTAGTCCTCTTCGGTGATCTTGTACTTCTTGTAGGCCGTGGCCTCGCGCTCGCGAAACCGTCTCAGCTGCTCGTCGGGGTCGAGGTGCAGCCAGAACTTGATGACGGGCATGCCCGCGTCGGCGAGCTGCTGCTCGAAGTCGTTGATCTCATCGTAGGCCCGCCGCCATTCGTCCTCTCGTGCGAAGCCCTCTACGCGCTCGACGAGCACGCGCCCGTACCAGCTTCGGTCGAAGAGGATCAGCCGCCCCGGAAACGGCAGCTGGCGCCAGAAGCGCCAGAGGTAGTGCCGCGCCAGCTCTTCATCGGTGGGTGCCGCGATCGGCACGACGCGATAGTCCCGCACGTGTAGGGCCTGGGTGATGCGCCGGATGCACCCGCCCTTGCCCGCTGCATCCCAGCCCTCGAAGACCAGCACCGGCGACCGGCGTGTCTCACGCGCCCGGATCGCCAGCTGGAAGAGCGCCTCCTGCGCCGCATCTCGGCGCTGCTTGTACTCGTCTCGCGGCAACTCGGAGGCGAGGTCCACCTGCGACAAGGCGTCGGGCGCGGACGCCACCGAGACGGTCGACGTCGCCTGGGTCTCGCCCCCGTCCTCGAGCCGCCCTCGGATCGCGTCGCGTACGGCCCGGGCGGCGGTCAGGTCGCGATGCCGGTCATCCGTCCCTTCGATGACGAGCCAGGGCGCGCGCGACGTGCTGGTGCGCTGAATCAGCTTCTCCCCCAGCCGGGTCACGTCTTCGTAGCGCCGCGTGACCTCCCAGTCTGCATCCTCGAGCTGGAGTTTGCGTTTGGCGCGCCGCTTCAGTCGCTTCTTGTGCTCCTTCTCCGGCAGGTGGATCCAGAACTTCAGAAGCAGCGTCCCGTCGGCTGCGAGCGCCGCCTCGAAGCGCTCGTGGTGATCGAGATCGCGCGCAAAGCCCGCCTCATCGGCGGGGTCGCTCCCGAGGCATCGGCTCAACGCGTCGAGTGGCCAGCCACCCACGTACAGCCCGACCCGCCCCCTGGGCGGCAGCGCCCGCCAGAAGCGCCAGAACGGCGGCCGGTCGGCATCGTCCTCGGCTTCGAGCAGCACGTGCGTGTCGATGTAGCGGGCATCCATCCACTCGTGGAGCCGGTCGAGCACCGCGTCGACGCCGTGGAGATCGTCTCCGAGCAGCACGACCAGGACGCTGAAAGGGGCGCCGGCCAGGTCGAACTGCGCGTTCAGCAGGTCGACGCGCAGCCCGGGGGCCGCGGCCTCGAACTCCGCCTTCGACACCTTGCTGCCCAGCTCTGCGACATCGAACACGGGGGCCGCAAGGTACCACGCCAGTTGGTACCGTTCAGGGGCCGATGGAACGGCCGCGCGCTCCGATCGCTCTCGCCCTGCTCGTGGTCACGGCTTTGACCGGCGCCTTGGCGTGCGGCAGGCCCCCCGCCGGCAAGGGCCCCCCCCCGGATCTGACGGCGCCCCACGTCGACGAGGCGGTCGGCGAGGAAGCCGTCGAGGAGATGGCCCCGCAGCTCGGCCTGGTGACCGACGAGGCCCTGCTCGCCTACGTCGACGAGATCGGCCAGCGGCTGGCCCGCAACGCTCCGGGCTACCGGTTCGACTACACCTTCCACATCGTCGACCAGCAGGAGCCGAATGCATTCGCGCTTCCCGGTGGCTTCATCTTCCTGAGCCGCGGGGCGTTGCTGTTTTCCAACACCGAGGACGAACTCGCCGGGGTGATCGGCCACGAGATTGCCCACGTGGCTTCGCGCCATGCCGCGGCGCAGCAGCAGGTGGCCGCTCGGTCGCGATTCCTGCAGTTCCTCCAGCAGCCGTGGCTGGTCGCCTACAGCCGCGACCTCGAGCGAACGGCCGACCGCATGGGTCAGGGGCTCGCGGCGGTCTCCGGCTACGACCCCGCTGGCATCGTCGGGTTCCTCCGCGCGCTCGACGGCCTCGAGCGCATCACCACCGGCACGTTCCGGGTCACGACCTTCTATGCCACCCATCCGGGCACGCGCGAACGCGCTGCCGAGGCCGGCCAGAGGGCCGGGAGCATCCAGTGGACGCGCACGCCGGGCGTGAGTTCGAGCGCGGCCGATCACCTGCGCCGCATGAAGAACCTCGTCGTGGGCGAGAGCGGCGCAGAAGGCGTCTTCGACGGAACGCGCTTTCTGCATCCCGACATGGGCTTCACGATCCGCTTTCCCGACGGATGGAGCACCCTCAACACACCCGCCGCCGCGGGCGCGATCGCGCCCACCCGGGATGCGCAGTCGTTCGTCGAGCACGGCGGACCCGGCAACAATGCCGCGCAGGCCGCGGAAAAGTGGATCGGCGAGAACCACGAGCACCACGTCCGCATCGACCGCAGCGAGGCCGTGCGCCTCGCCGGCCGCGACGCCTGGCGGGTGGTGGGCGGCGTCCGTGCCCAGGGCGTGCCCCTCACCATGGTGGTGACCTTCATCCCCTGGCGCGGGCAGATCCTCCGGGTGGTCGGCATCGCTTCGAAGGCGCGCTTCGAGACGCTCTTCAGGAACGTCGCGCGGAGCTTCCGGCCCATGACCCCCGCGCTGCTCGCCAAGGTCAAGGAGAAGCGCGTGCGTATCGCGGTTGCCACGGGCAACGAGACGCTCTCGGGACTGTCGAGGCGCACGCAGAACGCCATGCCGCTGCTTCACACGGCGGTGATGAACGGCCTTCGGGGGGACCCCATGCTCGACGAAGGCCAGCTGGTCAAGATCGCCGTCGAGGTGCCCTACGTCCCCGTGAAGACCAGGCCGGCGGACCGTTCGGACGCACCCCCGGCCGGAGCAAACAAGTGAGGCGGACATGACCGAGCACGGCCCCGATCGTCCTGAATCGCGCTGGGCGCTCCTCGAGGCCTACCGCTTCCGGCTGCTCTTCGTGGCGCTCGCCTTCCTGCTCGCGGCGGCCTCGCTCGACAGTCTGCTCCCGGAGCCCACGCCCCTGGCTTCGCTTGCGGTGAGCTTCGTCCTGATCGCCATCCTCGTCTCGGTGAGCCGCTCGCGCGTGGCGTTCATCGTGGGCGCGGTCCTCGCACTGCCGACCTTCGCGAGCCTGTGGATCCCGAGCCTTCCGGAGGCCGAGCCGGTCGGCCTGGCCGCGCGCACGCTGCTCTACTCGCTGGGCGGGATCTACGTGCTTCGCTACGTCGGCACGCTCGAGCGGATCGGCGAAGACGCGGTCGTCGCCGCGCTGTGCTCCTGGATGCTGTTCGCTTCCGCGTTCGCGACGCTGTTCCTGCTGGTCGACTTCTACATTCCGGGGGCGTTCTCGTCCGGAGGGGATTCGGCCGACCGCGGTTCCGAGCTCCTCTACATGAGCTTCGTCACGCTCACGACGCTGGGCTATGGCGACATCGTTCCCGTGGCCGACCTCGCCCGGTCGCTGGTCATTCTCGAGAGCATGCTGGGCATCCTGTATCCCTCGATGGTCGTGGCGCGGCTCGTGTCGCTCTACGCCGCGGGCGGCCGGTTCCCGCAGCGCCGCCCCGGCGACACCAGCCCGCTCCGGAACTCGCTGGTCTGGCTCCTCGCGGCACTCGTGATCTCGGTCGTCGCCGGCGCAGCCTTCGAGACGGGTCAGGGACGGCGGCTGCTGGCGCTGGCAGAGAGCGCCATGCTGGTGGCGGCTCTCATGGCCGTCCGCCGCGGGCGCGGCACGCTCATCGCAGGCCTGGCGTTGGTCTTCGCCGCGATGACGGGGGCGCTCTGGGAGGCGGCTCCGACGGCGGTGCGCGCGACGGGCGCCGCTGCCGAGGTGACCTTGCTCGGCCTCGTGATCCTGGGCATCGCGAGCCGGGAGTTCCGCGGCAGCCGGGTCACCTCATCGACGCTGGTGGCCGCAGCAGCGACCTTCTTCCTGATCGGCTGGATGTTCGCCAACGCCTTCCTGCTGATCGAGTTGTGGCAACCGGGTGCGCTCTCGGGCACGACCGGCCAGAACGAGTGGGACCTCATCTATCTGAGCTTCATGACCCTGACCACGACCGGCTACGGCGACATCACGCCCGTGACCGAGCCTGCGCGCATGCTCGCGGCGGGCGTGGCCTCACTGGGCATCTTCTTCCCCGCCGTCCTCGTGGCACGGCTGGTGTCGCTCTACGACGCGGACGAAGAGGCCGCCCCCGACAATTCGATCCCCGGATCGACGCCCGGATCGAACCCCAGCACGCGTCCGTAGAAGTAGAGCTCGCCCTCGAGGCTCCGCTGGATGTTGGCCGCGCGTCGGAATCCGTGGCCCTCGTCCGGGTACAACACGTACGCGTGCAGCAGGCCGCGCTCGGCCAACGCCGCGACCATGGCTTCGGCCTGGGCCGGCGGCACGACGCGGTCCTCGCCCCCCTGAAAGAAGATCACCGGGCACGAGAGCCCCGCCGTGTGGTGGATCGGCGAGCGCTCCACGTAACGCGCCTTGTCTTCGGGCCAGGCCCCGACGAGGCCGTCCAGGTAGCGTGACTCGAACTTGTGCGTGTCACGCGCCAGCGCCTCGAGATCCCCGATGCCATAGCGGCTCGCGCCCACCGCGAACGCATCGCGAAACGTGAGTGCGCAGAGCACCGTGTAGCCCCCGGCCGACCCGCCGGAGATCGCGAGCCGGTGTCGGTCGGCCACGCCGAGTTCGCAAGCGTGGAGCGCCCCCGCCACGCAATCGTCCACGTCGGCCACGCCCCAGGCTCCGTCCAGGGCACGTCGATAGGCGCGCCCGTATCCCGTGCTGCCCGCGTAGTTGACGTCGAGCACCGCGAACCCTCGCGTGGTCCAGAACTGGATGCCGAGGTCGAGCGTGGGCGAGGCGGCGGCGGTGGGCCCGCCGTGCGCCTTCACCAACAGCGGGGGCTTCTCGCCAGCCGGGCCCTCGTGACCGGGCAACTGCGGGCGGTACAGGAACGCGTGGGCCGTTCGCCCGTCCCGGCTCGGGAAGGTGACGGGCTCGGCGGGGGAAAAGAGTTCGGGCCCCCACTCGAGGTCGGCTGCAAGCCGCAACGTCTCGATGCGCCCACTTCCGAGGTCGAGCCGGCGCACCCCCGACGGCTCGTCCGTCCGGCCGCCCACGAACGCGACGTGCGTGCCGTCGCAGACCACGTCGGTCACCGAGACGAATCCGGGCGCGAGGTCCTCGAGACGACCGCTTTCGAGGTCGAGCAGGCCGAGTCGATCGTGGCCGTCCTCGATGCGGGTACAGACCAGGCGCCCCGGCCCCGCGAAGGCGTGGGAGCGCATGCCGAAGACCCACTGGGGCCGCCCGAACTCTGCATCGCGCGGACACAGGGGCGAGGCGCTCGATCCCGAGCCGTCGCCCCGATAGAGGTTCCAGAATCCGGAGCGGTCGGCTGCGAACACGAGCGCGCCGTCGGGTCCGTAGGCCGGTTGGAACACCGACTCGCCCGGCCCACCCGCGCGGATCCTCGGCGCCTGGAGCGCGCCCTCGCGGAAGTCCGCCTCGACGAGGGTCGTGGTGTCCCACGGCATCGCGGGATGGTCCCAGGTCAGGTAGGCGAGACGGCCGCCATCGGGGGCGAAGGTCGGCGAAGCGTAGAAGTCGCCGCCCTCGGCGAGCACCCGGCGGCCGCCCCCGGCGAGTTCGAAGGCCACGAGCCGGTTGGCGGGCTCGCCCACCGCACGGGGCTCCTCCTCGACCGCCACCAGCCAGCGACCGTCTGGTGATGCGACGGGTTCGGCATAGCGGACGGGACGATTGCTCCCCGGCACCAGGACCCGGCCACCGTCCGTGCGCCAACCGATCCCCGGTTCGCCTTCGTCCACCGTGAACAGTCCGCGGTCGCAGACCTCGAAGCTGCCCCCACCATACTCGTGCACCCGCGAGCGGACGTTCGCGTCGGCGGGCAACGCTTCATCCAGGTCGCCGCCAGGCCCGGCCGACACCACGGCCTGACGCCCACCCTCGTCCGGGCGGCGCTCGATCCAATACAGCCTGCCGCCATGCAGGCGCGTCTCCGTCAGGCCCCGAACCGCCTGCGAGAGATGCTGGGCAGAGAGCGGTGACCGCCAGGCGCCATGGGGTCGTGTGGCCATGATCGTCTCCTGGGCTGCCGGGACCGCGGCGCCACGGTATGCGGCCATCGACCGGCCGACGCCCGCGCCCTACTGTACCGACCCCGTGACCCCGCTCGAAGTGGTGATCCTGCTGGTCGGTGGCCTCGTCGCCGGCGTGGTGAACACCCTGGCGGGCGGCGGCTCGCTGCTGACGGTGCCGCTTCTCGTGTTCGTCGGGCTCCCCGGCACGCTCGCCAACGGCACCAACCGCGTGGGCGTGCTGGTCCAGAACGGAATCGCCGCCTGGAGCTTCCGCGCCCAGGGCGTCTCGGGCATCCGCACCGCCGCGCCGATCCTGCTGCCCGTGATGCTGGGGGCGCTGGTGGGCGCGTGGTTCGCAGCGCGCCTCCCCGACGACGTCTTCGAGCGCGTCTTCGGCGTCCTCATGCTGCTTCTCCTGGTCCCCACACTGGTGCCGCGCCAACCCAGCGAGCAGCCGCGGCACGCCACCACACCGGTACGCTGGCTGATCTTTCTCGGCATCGGGCTCTACGGCGGCGCGTTCCAGGCCGGCGTCGGCATCCTGCTGGTGTTCGCCCTGTCGTGGGCCGGGTTCGATCTCGTCCGCTCGAACAGCGCCAAGGTGGTGGTGAACTTCTGCTTCACCGCGCTCGCACTCGTGGTGTTTCTCGCCGAGGGCCTCGTCGCGTGGCCCGAAGCGCTGGTCCTGGCGGCCGGGTTCGCCGCCGGGGGCGCCCTCGGCGCGCGCATGGCGGTGCGCGGAGGAGAGCGACTGATCCGGCCGGTTCTCGCGATCGCCGTCGTCGCGATGGCGGGACGGATGTTCGGGCTCTACTGAGGCGGTCCGCCGCCACAGAGCCCCGGCTCAGCTCGCCGAGAACTCGCTCGCACGCCGGACGCGAACCCCCGGCTCGGTCGAGCGCGTGAGCTCGTTGCTCTCCAGCGCATGGAGTGCCTGCTCGCGGTCCGCATCGTCGAACGGGCGCGTCGTGGTGCAGAACTCCACGAGCGTCCCGTTCGGGTCCTTGGCATAGATCGAGTAGCACCAGTCGTGATCGATCTCGAGCACGTCGTGGCCTGCCGAGAGCCAGCGCGTCGCGCGTGCCTCGATGTCGTCCTTGTCGCGCGCCCCGAAGGCCAGATGGTTCACCCATTCGGGCAGGCCGACGGCCGTGGAGATCGCGGTGGAGAAGTCGTCGGGCATGGAGTCGTCGTGCAGCTCCCAGAACGCCATCAGCTGGCCTTCGCCGGTGTCGTAGAAGAAGTGCTTGGCAAAGCCACCCGCGGGCGTCGAAGCCACCTCGACCTTCACGAGCGGAAAGCCCGTCGCGGCTTCATAGAACTCGTGGATCGCCTTCATGTCGCGGGTGGCCAGGGCTACGTGGTGGAACGGCACGGCGTCTCCTCTTCGTCGCGATCGGCCGATTGTACCGCAGGCAAGGAGCCCCCCGAGGCCGGCACCCGCCAGCTAACATGCCGGGATGCCGGTCCACCTCGAACGCCCCTCCGAGCACCCGAACGTGGCGCTCGTGACCCTCGACCGCCCCGAACGCGCCAACGCGCTCGACCCGGGCATGCTGTGCGACCTCGCGGCCGCGTGGCGGGAGATCGCAGAGGACGACGGCGTGCGCTGCGCCGTGCTCACCGGCGCGGGCGATCGCGTCTTCTGTTCGGGAATGGACATGAAGACGACCATCCCGATCTCGCAGCAGCTTGCGCGTGGCGAACGCGTGGATCCCCGGAGCTTCGAAGGCCTGCGAAGCGTGAAGACCGCGCTCCTCGCCGGGTTCGACCTGGGGACGCCGCTGATCTGCGCGATCAACGGGCACGCTCGCGCGGGTGGATTCGACCTGATGCTGGCATCCGAGCTGCGCTTCGCAGTCCCCCACGCGACATTCGCGCTCGAAGAAGTGGCCTTGGGGCTGTACCCCACGGGCAACGCCACGGTGATGCTCCCCAGGCAGATCGGCTGGGTGCATGCGCAAGAGCTGCTGCTCACGGCGCGGCCCATCGATGCCGAGCGCGCCGCGACCATCGGCCTGGTCAACCGGATCGTGTCGCCGGAGGACCTTCTCCAGACCGCCTTCGAGGCCGCCGACGCCATTGCGTGCAATGCGCCCCTCGCCGTGCGTGCCGCCCGCGCCGGCGTGCGCGAGCTGCTCACGACGCCGCTACCCGAGGCCTACGTGCGGCAGGAGGCGATCGGCAAACCGCTGCGCACCACCGACGATGCGCGCGAGGCGCAGCGCGCCTTCGTCGAGAAGCGGCCCCCCGAGTGGAAGGGCTCCTGACGAGGACGAGCCGAGACTCGCCCGCTTCCTAGAAGCACCCACCGTGGTGTCGGGGGAGCCCGGGGGTCAGTCCCACCCGGACGGCGCCGTCGCGTCCGGTCCAGGCCAGGGGCACGTCGGACTCCGCGAGCCGGCGCAGCACCTCGGCATGGGGCATCCCGAAGCGTGAGCGCAGAGGCGCCGAGACGATGGCCAGGCGCGGTGCCACCGCCTCGAGGAAGGCCGCCGAGCTGCTCGTCCGACTGCCGTGGTGAGGCAGCAGCAGGACGTCCGCTCGCAGCTCGGTGCCCGAGCGGACCAGCGCGGCCTCACTGTCGCGCTCGATGTCGCCTGGGAGCAGGACCCGCAACCCCTCTGGCGTGGCGACCCGCAGGACGAGCGAGGCTGCGTTGTCCCCCGCCGGCGCGCCCTGCCCCGGCGGCCAGATCACCGCGACCGAGAGGTCGCCTACACGCGAGACCGCCCGCCCCGCCTCGCGCTCCACCAGACGGGCGCCCCGATCGATCGCAGTGGCCACCACGGAGCCGAACGCCGCGTCCGCCAGGCCCCCCGGCGGCAACCACACCTCGCCGGTGGGAATCTGGCGCAGCACCGCGGGCACGCCTCCGCGGTGATCGGAGTCGGCATGGGTCACCGCGACGACGTCGAGTTGCCGCACCCCGAGCGCGCGGAGGGCGGGTACCACCACGTGCGCGCCCACGTCGAAGCGACCGGGTGCCGCACGGCCCGCATCCACCAGCAGGCTTCCCGTTCGGCCCTGCACGAGAACGGCGTCGCCCTGCCCCACGTCGAGCGCCACCAGCCGGGGCGCGGGCGGCAGCCGAGGCGTCGGTGGCGCGTGCACGATCAGCAGGCCCGCGACGACGGCCATCGCCGCGCGCGCGAGCGAAGAAGGGATCCGGAGCCCCGCCACCGCGAGCAGCGCCGCGCCGCCGAAGGCCCACGGCGGAGGCGCAAGGCCCACGGCAGCGGGCACCGGTCCTGATGCCGCTTCGGCCGCCACGAGGGACAGACGCGCGATCTCGGCAAAGGGCGCCACGGCTCCGGAGGCCCCGACGGCGCCGAGCCCTGCGGCCAGGAGCGCTCCCGGGAGCAGCGCCACGGCCGTCCAGGGCACCGCCACCAGGTTCGCGATCCAACCCACCGGCGATGCCGTACCGAAGTGCCACGCCGCAATCGGCGTGGTCGCCAACACGGCCGCAACCGACGTATCGAACAGCACACGAGCCCGCTCGAGAAGGCCTCCAGGCCGCGCACCGGCACCCCTGCGGCGAGCGTGGCCCAGGGCGATCGCGATGGCCGCGGTCGCGGCGAACGAGAGCTGCGCACTGGGAGAGAAGAGCGCGCCCGGCTCGAACAGCAGCATCAGCCACGCCGCCACCCAGAGCGCCTGGCCGGGAGGCAACGGCCGCCGCAGACGCGAGGCGACCACACCGACCGCCAGGAAGACCCAGGCGCGACGCACCGGCTCGGCCATGCCGGTCTGCACGGCATAGACTCCCGCCAGCAAGAGCGCGGGCCACAATGCCGCGCGGCGCGGATCGGCGGCCCTCCCCCGCGCTACCCGACGCACACCCGCGAACGCACCCCCCGCCACCAGCCCGAGGTGCAAGCCCGACACCGCGAGCAGGTGCCCGAGGCCCAGCCGGCGCAACGCTTCGCGATCGTCCGCTTCGATCCCGTCGCGATCGCCCCAGGCGAGCGCGGCCAGGAGCGCTCCTCCCCGGCCGTGCGCGGCGAGCCCCTCGACACCGTGCCGGCGCAGCCGCTCGACCGCTGCCCAGGGCCCGTTCGGTACGGCGAGCTGCCGGGTGAGCGCCGGATGCACCAGACCGCCCACGGCAGCGATCCCACGGTTCGCGAGACGCCCTGCCGGGTCGGGCAGCCCCGGGTTGCAGCGCGACGTCGGCGGGCGCAGCCGCAACCGCGCACGCACGCGGCTTCCCACGCGATGGACCGACAAGCCCTCCGACCGGGCCTCGCTCGTCACGATCCGACGAACGCGATCGAGCCCTGCGCCCGGCCGCGGCGTGATCCAGCGAAGCGCGTCGAGCTCCACGGACGACCCGAGACCGCTCGAACGAACCCGCGCCAAACGGCCCTCGACCGTGGCCTCGATCGGCGCCGCGAGGGTCGGCGGCGCCGTGAGCCTCGAGGAACCCGCCGCGCCGGCCGCACATGCGAGCGCCAGTGCAAAGACCGCGCGCGCCGCGCTCTGCCGCCGCGAGAGGAGCGCGCACACCGCGAGCTGCAACGCAGCCACCAGCGGGGGCCCGGGCGGCATCTCGATGGCGCGGCCCAGCGCGACTCCGAGCGCCTGCGCCGCAACCAGCCACGGCAAGATCCGCGGTCGCGCGCGATCCCGTCCGTCTCGCGCCAGGGCGATCTCCGGGGACCGGGGAGCGCGAAGCTACCCGACGCGCCCGCGAACCGCTGGCCGGTCGACGCCCTCGCTAGTGCAGCACGCGGTCGGGCTGCTTCGCCCGGGTCTGCGTGCGCATGCGCGTCACGTAGGCGGCGAGGGTCTCGAGCGCCTCTTCGAGCTTGCGCAGCTCGACCGTGAAGGCACCCATGAGGCGCTGGACCTCTTCGATCCCGGCCTCGCCGCCGGCCGCGTCGGCCGTGTTGCGGTGGCCGCGCCCGTAGGCGATCGCGACCCCGGTGAGCACGGCGTCATAGGCTTCGCCCGAGAGCTGCTCGGTGGCCTCCGCCAGCCGCCGGGCGAGCGCAGGTGCCAACTCGCGCGAGATGCCCCGCGTTTCGAGGTCCCGCCGGATCTGGTCGACGTCTCGCTCCACCATGACCCACGAAGAGAGCAAGAAGGGTGCCACGACGACCTCGTGTGCACCCCACGGCCGAGGTGCCCGGAATCATGGCGAAAGACGCGCTCGCGGCGCGCTCGGCACCCGCGGGGCCATGGCCGGCGGTGCGCGCCGGTTCACCCTTCTGGGTAGCTCGCTTCCCTATCCGCCCTCGCCCCCCTCGCCGCGCTCGACCGGCGTAGCCGGAGACTCCGCTTCGGGCTGCCCTTCTTCGGCCGCGGGCGGCTCCTCTGCGGCGTCTTCGGCCTCCAGCGCACGGAAGAAGCGGTGGATGGTCTCGGCATCGCGCGCGCTGATCCCGGGCACCTCCGCCAGCCGTTCGGGCTCCGCCTCGCGGACCTCGCGCAGGGCGCCCAGGTGCTTCAGCAGGGCACGGCGCTTGGTCGGCCCGATGCCCGGCAGCTCTTCCAGGATCGACGTCAAACCCGCCTTGCGCCGAAGCTCGCGCTGGAAGGTGATCGCGAACCGGTGGGCCTCGTCGCGGACGCGTTGGAGCAGCAGCAGACCCCGCGAGCTGGGCGGCAGCAGCAGGGCGTCCTTGCGCCCCGGCAGGAAGAGACGCTCGGCCTTGAGCCCCCCCGAACGCCGCACCCGAGGACTGGCACTGCCCTCGTCACGCTCCTTGGCGATCCCGGCATGGTCCACCTCGAGGTCGAGGTCCGAGAGCGTTGCCGTCACGACCCCGAGCTGGCCGCGACCCCCGTCCACGAGCAGCAGATCCGGCAGCGGTTCGCGATCCGCGCGTTCGAGCCTGCGCGCCATCACCTCGCGCATGCAAGCCAGGTCGTCCCCCGCTGCGGCCTCGCGGATGCGGTAGCGCCGGTAGTCGGCCTTGCGCGGCTGCCCGTCCTCGAAGACGACCCGGCTCGCCACCGCGAGCGTGCCGGCGAGGTTCGAGACGTCGTAGCACTCGATCACGCGGGGAAGCTGGGCCAGCCCCATCTTCTCGCGCAGTTCTTCGAGCGCCGCATCGACGCTCTCGCGCGCTTCGAGGCGCGTGCGGAGCGCCAGCTCTGCATTGCGCTGGGCCAGGGCCACGATCTCTCGCGGCGCCCCCCGGCTCGGCATGCGCAGGTCGACGCGGCGGCCCGCGCGATCGGAGAGCACGCCGGCCAGCGCCCCGTCGTCGTCCACCGGCACGCTCGTGAGGACCTCCGCCGGAACCTGGCGGTCGTCGTGCCCGGCGTAGTACTGGCCGAGGAACGAGCTCATCACCTCGCCGTCGTCGAGGCGCACGCCCGAGAACCCATGGTCGACGGAACCGATCACCCGGCCCTCGCGAACCAGCAGGATCCGCACCTCGACCTCCCCGCCGTCCCTCGCCAGACCGAAGACGTCCCGGTCGACCGGCCGCTCGGACACGATCTGCTGACGCTCGACCGTGTGCTCGACCGCGGCGATGCGGTCGCGAAGGCTCGCGGCCTCCTCGAATCGCTCCGCCTCGGCCGCCTCCTGCATCCGCGCGCGCAGGGTGGTCACCAGCTCGGCCGACCGCCCTCGCAGAAAGAGCTCGGTCGCCGAAACCAACTCGCCGTAGGCCTCCCGGGTCACGTAGCCGACGCAGGGCGCTGGGCAGCGCCCCATCTCGTACTCGATGCAGGGCCGGCCCCGCCGCTCGTAGTCCCGGAACACCGGGTCGCTGCAGGTACGCAGCGGAAAGATCCGGCGCAGGTTCGAGAGCGACTGGCGCATGCCGCTGCTCGACGTGTAGGGCCCGAAGTACCGTGCCCCATCGCGCTTGAAGCGACGCACCATGGTGAGACGCGGCCAGTCCTGCTGGGTGTCGAGGCGCAGTGCCAGGTACTGCTTGTCGTCGCGCAATCGAACGTTGAATGCGGGCCGGTGCTGCTTGATCAGCTCGTTCTCGAGCAGCAAGGCGTCCTTCACGTTGGGTGTGGCCACGATCGACACACCTCGCACCGCGCGGACCAGACGTGGCACCTGATGTCGCCCATCTCCGCCCGAGAAGTACGACCGGACGCGCGTCTTCAGGTTCTGGGCCTTGCCGACGTACAGCACCTTGCCGCGCGCGCTCTTGAACAGATAGACACCGGGCGTGGTCGGCAGCCCCTCGACCTGTTCTTCGAGGTCGCCGACGAGGGCAGCCTCCTGACCGCGCGCATCTCCTTCGGGATTGGAAGCGCCGTCGGGGTGATCGGGGTGCTTCTCGGGACCCGCCCCGGGGCGATCGGGACCGCTCACCGGGTCTGATCCGATGCGGGCGCCATCGTTCACTGCGCCCGCAGGCGTTCCGCCTCGAGCGCCTGGATCCGGTCGCGCAACTCCGCCGCCTGCTCGAACTCGAGGTCGGCGACGGCGGCAGCCATCTCCTTGCGCAGGGCCTCGACCACAGCCGGAATCTCGTGGAGCGGCACTTCGGGTTCGCCGCGCTCCGGCTGCTTGGGAACCGTCACGTAGTCCTGCTCCCAGATCGAATCTCGCAGGCTCGAGATGTCCTTCTGGATGCTCTTGGGCGTGATGCCGTGCTTCTCGTTGAAGGCGGCCTGCACCTCGCGACGCCGCTCGGTCTCGGCGAGGGTGTGGCGGATCGAGTCGGTCTGCTTGTCGGCGTACAGGATCACCGATCCGTTCACGTTGCGTGCGGCGCGCCCGATCGTCTGGATCAACGAACGCGTGGAGCGCAGGAAGCCCTCCTTGTCGGCGTCGAGGATGGCCACCAGCGAGACCTCGGGAATGTCGAGGCCCTCGCGCAACAGGTTGATCCCGACCAGCACGTCGAACACGCCCTCGCGCAGCTCTCGAATGATCTCGGTGCGCTCGATGGTCTGGATGTCGCTGTGCAGGTAGCGGACCTTCACGCCGTGGTCGGCGTAGTAGTCGGTCAACTCCTCGGCCATGCGCTTGGTCAGCGTGGTCACCAGCACCCGGTCGCCGGCGGCCACCCGCGCCCGGATCTCGCCGAGCAGGTCGTCCACCTGCCCCGCGGCCTTGCGGACCTCGACCTGCGGATCCATCAGACCCGTGGGCCGGATGATCTGTTCGGCGACGTTCCCCTCGCTGTGCTCGAGCTCGTAGTCGCCCGGCGTGGCCGACACATAGACCCGCTGGGGCGCGCGCTGCTCCCACTCCTCGAAGCGGAGCGGCCGATTGTCCAGTGCCGAATGCAGGCGCCACCCGAACTCGACCAACGTCTCCTTGCGGGCGCGGTCACCGCGGAACATGCCACCGATCTGCGGGACCGAGACGTGACTCTCGTCGAGGAACACGAGCAGGTCGTCCGGGAAGTAGTCGTAGAGGGTATACGGGGTCTCGCCCTCGCTGCGCCCGTCGAGCCAGCGCGAGTAGTTCTCGACGCCGTGGCAGAACCCCAGTTCTTCGAGGCTCTCGAGGTCGTAGAGGGTGCGCTGCTCCAGCCGTTGGGCCTCGAGCAGCTTGTCGGACGAGCGCAGCTCCTCCACCCGGACGGAGAGCTCCTGGCGGATCCCCGCGATGGCGCGCTTCAGGGTCTCCTCGGTGGCCACGTAATGGCTCGCGGGGTAGATCATCGCGCGCTTGGGCCGCGCCAGGACCTTGCCCCGCAGCGGATCGACCTGGGCGATCGACTCGATCTCGTCACCGAAGAACTCGACGCGCACGGCGCGCTCGTGCTCGTACTGCGGAATGATCTCCACCACGTCGCCGCGCACCCGGAACGTGCCCCGCTGGAAGTCGACGTCGTTTCGGTCGTAGAGCATCTCGACGAGCTGGCGCAACAGCTCGTCGCGCTCGAGGGTGGCTCCGACCTCGAGATAGGCGTGCATCTCGCCGTAGGCCGACGGCGCGCCGAGGCCGTAGATCGACGACACGCTCGCCACCACCAGGACGTCCTTCCGGGTGAGCAGCGAGTGGGTCGCGGCATGCCGGAGCTTCTCGATCTCGTCGTTGATCGACGAGTCCTTCTCGATGTACGTGTCGGTCGCGGGCAGGTACGCCTCGGGCTGGTAGTAGTCGTAGTACGACACGAAGTACTCGACCGCGTTGTTCGGGAACAGCCCCTTGAACTCGGCGTAGAGCTGCGCGGCGAGCGTCTTGTTCGGCGCCATCACGAGCGTGGGCCGATTGACCCGCTCGACCACGCAGGCCATGGTGAACGACTTGCCGCTGCCCGTGACGCCCAGCAGGGTCTGGTGCGGAAGGCCCGCCTGGATGCCCTCGACCAGCTGCTCGATCGCGGCCGGCTGGTCGCCCTGAGGCCGGAACGACGACACCAGCTCGAAGCGGTCCTTGCCCGCGTCTGCGAGCTCGTCGCGGACGATGCCGCCACCCGGTGCGTCCGTCGCGCTCACCCGGTCACTTCCGATGCCATCGCGTTCCTTCCGGGCCGTCTTCGAGCACGACGCCCTCTGCGGCCAGCTCGTCCCGAATCTCATCGGCCCGCGCGAAGTCCCTGCCCGCCCGGGCGGCGTCGCGTTCGGCCACGAGTGCGTCGATTCGAGGGTCGCCCTGATCGTCGTCCCGGGGGAGCTTCGCCGTCAAGAGGTCGAGCCCCAGCCAGCCGTCGAACTCCGTCAGCAGAGTGAGCTTGTCGCCGTCGGAAAGCGACGCGTCGCGCAGGACCTGCTGGGCCAGTGCGAGCGCGCGGGGCGCATTGAGGTCGTCGCGCACCGCCGCCCGGAACTGCTCGCGGAAGACGGCGACGCCCTCGGAGGCCTCCGTCGCCGGCCCTTCGAGTGCCTGGGCGGCCTGCACCATGCGCCGGTAGCCCGTGTCGGCGGCCCCGATGGCCTCACCGTTGAAGTGCTGCTGCTTGCGGTAGTGGGCCTGGAGGAAGAAGTAGCGATAGGCCCGGGGCAGGATGCCCTGGGCCACGAGGTCGTCGAGCGAGAGCACGTTGCCCAGGCTCTTGGACATCTTGCCGCCTTCGAAGAGGATCCAGTCCTCGTGCATCCAGAAGTTGACCCACGGGTGCACGTCGAGGGCGGTCTCGCTCTGGGCCACCTCGTTGGTGTGGTGCACGGGCAGGTGCTCGACGCCGCCGGTGTGGATGTCGAATCGCTCGCCCAGGTACTTGGTGCTCATGGCCGAGCACTCGATGTGCCAGCCCGGAAAGCCGCGGCCCCAGGGCGAATCCCACTCCTGCTGCCGATCGACGCCCTCGCTTGCGAACTTCCACAGCGCGAAGTCCTGGGGGTTCCGCTTGCCGGCCACCTGCGCCACGCGCGCGCCGCCCGCCTGCTGCGCCAGGTCCAGGCGGGCCAGGTCGGCGTAGCGGGGAAAGCGCGACACGTCGAAGTACACGCCATCTTCGATCACATAGGTCACGCCCTTGGCTTCGAGCACGCGGATCATCTCGATCTGCTCGTCGATGTGATCGGTGGCCTTGCAGAGCTCGTCGGGCGGAGGCACGCCCAGCAGCTCGAGATCGGTGCGCCACTGGGCCGTGTACTCGGCAGCCACGTCTTCGGCCCGACGCCCGGCTTCGCGGGCGGCCTTCTCCATCTTGTCTTCGCCGGCGTCCTCGTCGTCGTGGGTCAGGTGTCCCACGTCGGTGATGTTGATCACGTGCTTGACCTGCAGGCCTTCGGCCAGCAGCGCACGGCGCAGCAGGTCCGCGAACAGGTACGGGCGCATGTTGCCCAGGTGCTGGTGCGAATAGACGGTGGGACCGCAGGAGTAGACCCCGGCCTTTCCCGGCTGGAGCGGCACGAAGGGCTCCTTGCGGCCGGTGCGCGTGTTGTAGAGGACGAGCCCCTCCCCGGTGCCGGACTCGCTCACGCGCCCTCCTCCGTCTCGGCCGCGGCTTCGAGCAGCACCACCGCCAGGGCGGCGATGCCCTCGCCACGTCCGATGGCGCCCAGACGGTCGGTGCTGGTGACCTTCAGGTTCACGCGGCCGGGATCGGTGTCGAGGGCCTCGGCGAGGCCGGCCGCCATCTTCGGCTGGTGCGGCGCGAGACGCGGCTGCTGGGCCACGATCGTGGCGTCCACATTGCCGATGGCCAGTCCGCAGGCGCGCATGCGCGCCACCACCTGGCGGACGATCTCGCGGCTCGCCATGCCACGAAGCGTCTCGTCGCTCGACGGAAAGTGCCGACCCAGATCGCCATCCCCGAGCGCGCCGAGAATCGCATCGGCCACGGCGTGCAGCAGCGCGTCCCCGTCCGAGTGGCCCTCGAGTCCGTGGCTGTGGGGGATCTCGACCCCCGACAGCACGAGCCGACGCCCAGCCACCAGCTGGTGGGCATCGAACCCCTGCCCGATGCGCGGCCCCCGCAGCGGCGCCTCCGTCATCGCACGCGCTCCTCGGCCCAGAGCAGGTCTTCGGCCGTCGTGATCTTGCGGTTGTCCTCGCTTCCCGGCACGGCGACCACGGGGTTGCCCAGCCGCGCCACCAGCGCCGCGTCGTCGGTGCCCGACACGCCGTCGGCCCGGGCCTTGTCCAGGGCCTCGCGAAGCCAGTCGACCCGGAAGACCTGCGGCGTCTGCGCGGCGCGGCAACGCGCTCGCGGCGGCGTTGCGACCAGGCGATCTCCCTCGACTTCGTGGATCGTGTCGGCGACGGGGATCGCCGGAAATGCCGCCCCGTGGTCACGGGCGGCGCGTACGACGTCGGCCACCAGCGACTCGGAGGCCAGGGGCCGTGCGGCGTCGTGCACGGCCACCAGGTCGACCTCGCGCTCGAGCGCCTCCAGGCCACAACGGACCGAGTCCTGCCTCTCCGCACCACCCGCCACGGGCGCTCCGCACTTGGCGCGCGCCGCCTCCGAGAGCCCTGGGGCGAGCTCCAGCCAGCGCGCGAGATCGTCGGCGGGAAGCACCGCCCGCACCCGATCGATCTCGGGGCAGCGGGCGAGCGCCTCCACCGCATGGGCCAGGATCGGGCGGCCGGCCAGGGGGACGAAGGCCTTGGGAGGCAGCGGATCGGCCCGCCCCCCGCCCTTCGCTGCTTCCTTTGCGAGGGTCGCCCGCAGCCGGTCGCCGCGCCCGGCACCCAGGACCAGGGCCGCGACGAGCATGGGGCGAGGATAGCGAAGGTCGAACCGCCCAAGACGGTTGCTAACGTGCCGCCCGGGAGGTGGATCCATGCGACTTTCCGAACGAATCCGGCACCGAGGCCCCCAGCGCGACGAGGCCGGCGCGAGACCCGGAGCGGCCGTTCTCTTCCTGCTCGGGGCGGCGCTCCTGCTGGGGAGTCCGGCCCAGGCCCAGTCGGGCGCCGCGGGGCCCGCGGGGCCGGTGGCCCCGACGCTCCAGGGCGACCTCGCACTCTCCCTGGCCGACGCCATCGCCATGGGCATCGAGAACAACCTCGACGTCGAGATCGTGCGCCACGATCCCCTGATCGCGGACTACCAGGCGACGTCTGCATGGGGCGTCTACGACCCGGAGTTCTTCGCCGACTTCGAGTACGCCAGTGACGAAAACCCCGTCGCCAGCTCCCTCCAGAGCGCGACCAGCGTCTCCGAGCGCAGGGTGGGGGGCAACGGCGGCGTCCGCGGCCTGCTGCCCAAGCTCGGCTGGTCATACCAGGTGGGCTACACCGGCCAAAGCCTCGAATCGACCTCCTCGATCCAGAGCCTTTCACCGGAATACCGCACCACCGTCCTGGCCACGGCCACCCTGCCGATCCTTCGGGGCTTTCTCTGGGGCGACGGCTGGACCCAGGTGAAACTCAGCGACGTCCAGAGCGAGACGGCCTATGAGACCTTCCGCCGGCAGCTGATGGACGTGGTCAAGGCCATCGAAGACGCGTACTGGAACCTCGCCGCCCGGCGCGACCAGCTACGCGTGGCCGAGACGAGCGTCGAGACCGCCAGCGAGCTGCTCGAGCAGACCGAGGCCCAATACGAGGTGGGCGTCGTCTCTCGCGTCGAAGTGGTCGAGGCGGAAGCCGGCATCGCCGCACGCGAGGTCGACCTGATCCGCGCGCGCAACGAGCTGGGCCGCGGCCAGGACGAGCTCGTCAACCTGGTGCTCGGGCCCTTCCTGCAGCCCGGGTCGAAGCTGCGGATCGTGACCACCGACGACCCGCAGGACTACCGGACCTTCGCAGTCGACGCGGAGGAAGCCGGGGCTCGGGCCTTCGCTCATCGCCCCGAGCTCGAGATCGCTCGCCAGGCCGTGGAGCAGCGCGAGATCCGGCTCAAGTTCGCGCGCAACTCGCGCCTGCCGCAGCTCGACCTGCGGGGGAGCTGGGGCCAGAACGGCCTGTCCGGCGCCACCAGCACCTCACCGGACCTCTTCGGTGGGCAGCGGGCCCCCATCACGTCGGTGGGCCGCGACTACTTCGACGCGGACAACGAGTTCTTCGGGGCGAAGCAGGCCAAGTCGTGGTCGGCTGGCGCCTTGCTCTCGATCCCGATCGGGAACATCCGGGGGCGTGCCGACGTCGGGGCGGCCAAGCTCGAGCTGCGACGCAGCCTGACCGAGCTCCGGCGCGAGGAGCAGCGCATCGTGCTCGAGGTACGCAACGCCATTCGCGACCTGGAGACGGGCCTCGAGGGGATCGGAGCCGCCGAGGCCCGCCGACGCGCAGCCGAGGAGCAGCTTCGGGCGGAGCAGATCCGGCTGGAGCACGGCGAGTCGACGCCGTTCGACGTGCTCCAGCGTCAGGAGCAGCTGGTGGACGCCGAGAGCCAGAAGATCGGTGCGCTCCAGATCTACCACAGCTCCGTGGCGGCGCTCGACCGCGCACAGGGCACCATCCTGCGGGATCGGAACGTGGTCGTCGACGAGGCGGCGCAGCTTCGATAGCGCTCTCGCCTCGGCGCGGGCCGGGGCCATGCGTTACGCTCCCGCGAACGGATGGGAGGTGATCCGTGAGTCTGTTCGGCCGCGGCAAAGACGCGCAGCAGGGCAAGGACGAGGTGTCGAAGGATGCCGCGGCCGCGAGCCCGTCTCCGCCGGCGGAGCCGTCGGCAGCGTCGACCCGAAAGGCCGAGTCGGCCCCGAAACCTCCGACATCCCCGCAGACGACGACCACGGCGCCGGGGGAGCCGGCAAGCGCCGGCCGCTCGGCGACCGCAAGCAACACGCAGGGAGGGGCCAGCGTGGCCAACATCGGCAAGTCGATCACGATCAAGGGCGAGATGACGGGCAGCGAAGACGTTCAGGTGGAGGGAACCATCGAGGGACGCGTCGACCTGCCGAGCAACGAGATCACCATCGGGCCCGAGGGCCAGTGCAACGCAGAAGTGCACGCGAAGACGGTCATCGTGATCGGACGGGTCAAGGGCAACGTGACCGCCGTCGAGCGCATCGAAGTACAGGCCGCCGGCATCGTCGAAGGAGACGTGCGTGCCCCGCGCCTGATCGTGCACGAAGGCGCGGTCATGAACGGCAGCGTCGAGATGGGCGAAGTGAAGCCCGGCGATGCGCCGCGCAAGTCCACCGGTTCATCGGCCAGCACGTCCAGCGCGACGCAGGGCACCAGCCAGGGCGGCGAACGCTCCTCGGCCCCGCCGCCGGCCTGATCCCACCCGCCCGGGTCCCCGTCGGGCCCGGGCACCGGGCCGGGACCTAGTTCCGGCCGCGCTTGCCCTTCGCCTTGCCCTTGGGCTTGGACTTCCCGCCGCTGCGGGCGGGCTGCGGGCGCGCGGGCTTGGCGGCCGCGGCCGCGCTTCGTGCGGGCTTCGGCGCGGGCTCCTTCCCGGTGCCCCCCGTGCCCGAGGCGCCCTTCGACGAGCGCGACTCGAGCCAGAGCAGCGTCGGCGCCGCGACGAATACCGACGAGTACGTGCCGACGATGATGCCGATGCCCATGGCCAGGGCGAACGGCCTCACGACACTGCCTCCGAGCAGCAGCAGCGCGCCTACGGCGGCCAACGTCGTGGCCGAAGTGAGCAAGGTGCGCGACAGCGTCTGGTTCACGCTGCGGTTCAGCACGTCCACCAGGTCGTGACGCGTGTGCAGCTCGAGGTTCTCGCGGATGCGGTCATAGACGATGATCGTGTCGTTCAGGCTGTAGCCGATGATCGCCAGCAGCGCGGCCAACACCCGCAGGTCGAACTCGAGCCCCAGCAGGACCCAGACGCCCGAGGTCACGAGGACGTCGTGGACCAGGGCGACGATGGCGCCCGGAGCGAATCGCGTGGAGAAACGGAACGCGATGTAGAGCAGGATCACGATGCCCGCGAAGGCCATGGCCCGCAGGCCATCTTCGCGCAGCTCGGCGCCGACCTTGGGACCCACGAACTCGACCCGCTCGACGTGGAGCGAGCCGATCTCGCGCTCAAGGGCATCCTGGAGCGCGAGGATGCGGTCCGTACGCGCGTTGACCGCCCCCTCTGCATCGGGAGCCGCCAGGGTCGCGACCGCCGCTTCCCCCGCTTCGTCGGAACCTTCGGATGCCGCCTCGGCTTCCTCGGCATCGGTCGCCGGGGCCGCGGCAGCTCCTTCGGCGGGGGCCTCGATCGCGCGCGCCCCCGGGAACTTGACGAGGAACTCGGAGACCTCGGTTTCGCCGTAGCGGATGACGCTGGCGCCCTCGATGCCCAGCCCCTCGACGACGCCGCGGACGTCGCCCTCGTCGACGGCGGCCTCGTCGAAGCGGACCTGCACCTCGGTGCCGCCCGCGAAGTCGATGCCCAGGCGGAACCCGCGCAGCGGGATGGCGATGGCACCGGCCAGGATCACCACGAGCGAGACCACGGCGGCGATTCGCCACTTGCCAATGAAGTCGATGTGGGTGTCGGGCTTGACGATCTCGAAAGGCACGAGGCCTCCGGCTGGCGGACCAGCGGCTGGCTGGCAGCGCCAGCAAACGGACTAGATGGAGAGCTCTTCCACGGGGGCCTGGCCGGGCTTGATCGCGTAGAGCAGCGGCGTGATGACCAGGGCCGCGAACACGCTGGTCAGGATCCCGACCGAGAGCGTGACGGCAAAGCCCTTGATGGGACCGGTGCCGTAGTTGAACAGGATGATCGCGGTGAACAGCGTCGTCACGTTCGCATCGAGGATCGTGAGACGCGCCTTCTGGAAGCCGGCCGCGATGGCGGCACGCGGCGCCCGCCCGCCCCGCAGCTCTTCGCGGATGCGTTCGAAGATGATCACGTTCGCATCGACCGCCATGCCGACGGTGAGCACCAATCCGGCGATGCCCGGCAGCGTGAGTGTTCCGCCGAAGAGCGTCATCAGACCCACCAGCATGAGCAGGTTCGCCGCCAGCGCGATCGAAGCGTAGCCGCCGGACATGCGGTAGTAGCCCACCACGAAGAAGACCACGACGATCAGACCCACCGCCGAGGCCCGCAGGCCGCGCGAGATCGAGTCGGCACCCAGCGCCGGTCCGATGGTGCGCTCCTCTTCGATGTACACCGGGATCGGGAGCGCACCGGCGCGCAGGATCACCGCGAGGTCCGAGGCCTCCTGGGAGGTGAAGCGGCCCCGGATCATGCCCTGCCGCGAGATCCGGCTCTCGATGCTCGGGGCACTGTAGATCGCGTCGTCCAGGATGATCGCGAGCTGCCGGTTGATATTCGCCCCGGTGAGCTCACCGAAGATCTCGCCGCCCTCGCGGTTCCAGGTGAAGTTCACCTGCCACTCGTTGCGCCGATTGTCGAAGCCGACCCGCGCGTCGGTGAGGTAGTCGCCCACGATCGCGGCCTGCTCTTCGACCAGGTAGGCCGACACCACGCGATCGGTCTGGCGGTCGCGCTCGAAGACGACCTCCTGGCCGGCGGGCACGCCGTCGGGATACTTGGCCAGCAGCAGCTCCTCGGTGGCCGCGAAGTCCTCGACGATCTTGAACTCGAGATATCCCGTCTGGCGGAAGATGTCGGGAACGCGCGAGACGCCCGGGATCTGCACCAGGATCCGGTCGCGGCCCTGGCGGGTGACGACCGACTCGGGGATGCCCGTCTGGGGGTCGTCGATCCGGCGGCGCAGCACCTCGAGCGCCTGGAGCATGGCGCGCTCGCGGACCTCCTCGAGCCAGTCCGAGGTGAGCTGCAGCGCCAGGGTACCCTGCCCTTCGTCGCTGACCGTGACGGTGTCGTAGTTCACGAGCACCTCGCGCACCGCGGGCTCGTCTTCGGGGCTTCGCATCTCGACGCGCAGGGTGTCGCCGCTGATCACGAAGTTCGTGCCGCGCACCTCGGCGTCGTCGAGATCGGACTCCAGGGAGTCGCGGATCGCTGCCAGTTCGTGGCCCGTCGCCGCGTCGAGATCCGGGCCGATCACCATGTGGATGCCGCCCTGCAGGTCGAGCCCGAGGCGCAGGCCCTCTTCCGGCCACCACCAGGCCTCGGCCCGCCGCTCCGCCGGGACGAAGTTCGCCATGGCCAGGTAGGCCAGGAACCCCACCAGTCCGGCCACGGCGATGATCCGCCAGCGCAGGCTCACTTGCCGCTCTCCTTGGGCTTGTCTGCCTTCTCGGCCGGCTTGTCCGCCGCCTCGACGCGCCGGTCCACGCGTCCGCGATCGACCTTGACCCGGATGCGCTTGCCCTCGGCGTTGGCGATCTCCAGCGTCAGGACGTCCTTCTCGGCGCCGGTCACGAGGCCATGCAGGCCACCGCTCGTCACGATCCGGTCCCCGCGACCGATGGCCTCGAGCATCTGGTCGTGCTCCTTCTGCTTCTTCTGCTGAGGTCGGATCAGCAGGAAGTAGAAGATCACGAAGATCGCGCCCATGGGGACCAGGAAGTCGAGCGGGCTTCCGGTCTGCGCCTGGAGCGGGATCACGCTAGCGCCCAGCTTCGCTGCGCAACGCCTCGGCCTTCGAGGTGTCCTCCCACGGGAAGCCCTCGCGGCCGAAGTGCCCGTGGTAGGCCGTGGCCCGATAGATCGGACGCCGCAGGTCGAGCGACTCGATGATCCCGTTCGGGGTGAGGTCGAAGTGCTTGCGCACCAGGCGCTCGAGGGCGGCGAAGTCGTGATCGCTGGTGCCGAAGGTGTCCACGCGGATCGAGACCGGCTCGGCCACCCCGATCGCGTAGGCGAGCTGCACCTCGCAGCGTCGGGCCACGCCGCCCGCCACGAGGTTCTTGGCCACCCAGCGCGCTGCGTAGGCGGCGCTGCGGTCCACCTTGGAGGGGTCCTTCCCGGAGAAGGCGCCGCCGCCGTGACGGCCCATGCCGCCGTAGGTGTCCACGATGATCTTGCGGCCGGTGAGGCCGGCGTCGCCCATGGGGCCGCCCACCACGAAGCGGCCCGTGGGGTTCACGTGGAAGATGGTGTCGTCGTCCACCAGCTCGCTCGGCAGCGTCGGCCGGAGCACCTTCTCGATGATCTCGGTGCGCAGCTTGTCGTGCGAAACGTCGGCGCTGTGCTGGGTCGAGAGCACCACGGCCGGGATGCGGGCGGGCTTGTCGCCTTCGTACTCGATCGAGACCTGGCTCTTGGCGTCGGGGCGCAGGTAGTCGAGCTCACCCGACTCGAGCATCTCGCGATGGCGCTCGATCAACTGGTGGGAGAGCCGGATCGGCGCGGGCATCAGCTCGGGTGTCTCGTCGCACGCGTAGCCGAACATCATGCCCTGGTCGCCCGCGCCCTGCTCCTTGTGGAGCCCTTCGCCTTCGGTCACGCCCTGGGAGATGTCGGGCGACTGCTTGCCCAGGGCGATCATCACGGCACAGGTGCCGGCGTCGAAGCCCATGTCCGAGCTCGTGTAGCCGATGTCGTGGACGACCCCCCGAACCAGCGCCGCGAGGTCGACTTGGGCCGAGGTGGTGACCTCGCCGGCCAGGGCCACGAGGCCGGTTGTGGTCATGGTCTCGCAGGCCACGCGCGACCTCGGGTCCTGCTCGAGCATGGCGTCGAGCACCGCATCCGAGATCTGATCGCACATCTTGTCCGGGTGTCCCATCGAGACCGACTCGGACGTGAATACGGGGCGCGTCGCCATGCAGAAATTCTCCTATGCCGCGGAGCGCCCGGCAGGGGTCCAGCGAGCCGCGGAGGGTAGGGTCCGCCGTGGCGTTCCGCTAGGGGGTTCGGGGACTTGCGGCGCCCCGAGGCGTCGCGGAACGGCCGCCTCGCAGCGCCTGGGAGGCGAAGCCGTGCCCGCTCAGGAGCCGCCCTGCGGCGCCTCGTCGGCGCGCTCGATCAGGGCGCCGAGTGCGCTCACGGCGTCGGCCGCGCCGACGCCCTCGGCGCGGATCCGCAGCCGCGTGCCGCGGGCCGCCGCCAGCGAGAGCAACGCCAGTACGCTCTGGCCGCTCACCCACTCGCCACCGCGCGAGACCTCGATCTCGCACTCGAACCGGCCGGCGAGGATCGCGAACTCACCCGCGGGCCTCGCGTGCAAGCCCAGCTCGGAGGCCACGACGTACTCGCCCTCGGCCTCGCTCACGGCGACTCGTCGGGCAGCAGATCACTGGCCACCGAGATGTTCCGCCGCCCATAGTCCTTGATGAACCCGGCCAGTTCGTCGAGGGGCTTGTCCTCGCGCAGCGTCGCCAGCTTGATCAGCATCGGCAGGTTCATGCCCGTCACCACCTCGACCCGGTGCTCGTCGAGAAACGACAGGCTGATGTTCGAGGGTGTTCCGCCGAACATGTCCGTCAGGATCAATACGCCCTGGCCCTGGTCGAGCTTGGCGAGCGCGCCCGAGATGTTGTCGCGCATCTCTTCGACGCTCTGGGTGGGCTCGATCCCGACCGCCTCGAAGGGAGGCCCGCCCGGCACGATCAGACGCAGGGCCTGCAGGAACTCCTGACCGAGTCCGTAGTGGGACACGAGCAGCACGCCGATGCGCGACGGATGTTCTCTCTGCGGCGGCGTCACGCCTGACGCTCCGCATCGCGATGGCTCAAGTTGACCTCCCTGCCGAGCGTTCGAACCGCCTCGGCGAGCGCCTCGGCGATGGCCACCGATCGATGGCGCCCCCCGGTGCATCCTACGCCCACCGTGATGTAGGCCTTGCCTTCGTCGTCGTAGCACGGAAGCAGGAACCCGAGCAGATCCACCAGCCGACCCAGAAGCGCCTGCGAGCGATCGCTGGTGAGCACGTAGGCCGCCACCTCCGGATCCTCCCCCGTGCGGGGGCGAAGCGTCGGCTCGAAGTGCGGATTCGGCAGGAAGCGCACGTCGAAGAGCAGCTCGGCCCCCGGAGGCGGACCATAGCGGAAGCCGAACGACACCAGGTTCACGACCGTCGCCGGTGCGCCCTCCCCGGCCACCGTGCGGATCACGGCCTCGCGAAGCTGGTGCACGTTGAGCTCGCTGGTGTCGAGCACGACGTCGGCCAGGCCTGCGACCTCGGCCAGCAGCGCCCGCTCGACGGCGATGCCCTCCTCGACCGATCCCCCGGGCGAGTGCGGGTGCACCCGCCTCGTTTCGCGATAGCGGTTGACCAGGACCCGGTCGGCACAGTCGAGGAAGATCACCAGCACCTCGGCCGCCCGCTCGCGCGCCTGCGCGACCACCGCGGGCAGGCCTGCGAGAAAGCCGCGCTCGCGCGCGTCGAGCGCCAGCGCCACCTCGGCGATGGGTGGCGTCGAGTTCGCGCAGAGGTCGAGGAACTGCGGCGTGAGGGGCACGGGCAGGTTGTCCGCGCAGTAGAAGTCGAGGTCTTCCAGGGCGTCCATCGCCGTGGTCTTGCCGCTTCCCGACAGACCCGACACGAACACGATGCGGTTCGACCGCTCGCTCATACCGTCCTCTCGTCCCGCCAAGGGGAGATCAAGGCGCCGCCTCTCCGCGCAGCCGCGCGTCGAGCCGCGCCGCGGCACTGCCGGTGGCGTCGCGCCGAAGGTGCTCGCGAACCGCCACCTCGACCAGGGTGGCCATGTGGGGCCGAACCGGCAGCACGAGTGCCGGCAGCGAGTCGTCGAGCAACTCGCGCCGGGGTCGCTCGAGACCGACACGCTCGTAGCTCGCACCGGGACGCCACTGCTCGAGCCGGCACAGCAGGTCGATCCGAGCGCGCTCGACCACGGCCTCCTTCCCGAAGAGGTCCACCAGGTCGAGGATGCCGATCCCCCGGATCTCGACGTGATGGCGGATCAGCTCCGGGCAGGAGCCCTCCGGGTGCCCATCCGGCCCGCGCTCGATCAGCACCACGTCGTCGGCCACCAGCTGGTGACCCCGCGTGACCAGCTCGAGCGCAATCTCGCTCTTGCCGACGCCGCTCGGACCCTCGAGCAGGACGCCCACACCCAGCACCCGGACCAACGCACCGTGGACCTGCATGAGCGCGCCTCCTCGAACGGCGGGGGCGGGCCGGCCGCCGTCCGCCGAACCGTCAGAACTTGGCGTCCTCCTCCTCGATCGCGGAGAAGACGTCGTCCAGACTCGTGGCCTCGGCCAGCGACTTGCGGAAGCCCGCGTCACGGAAGAAACGGGAAATACGCGCCAGGGCCTTCAGGTGCTGGCCTCCCGAGTGCTCGGGCACCACCAGCAGGAAGAACAGATGGGTGGGCTGACCATCGATGGACTCGAAGTTCACGCCCTCCCGGCTGCGGGCGAACGAGGCCACCAGGCGGGGCAGGCCCGGCATCTTGCCGTGGGGGATCGCCACGCCGTCCCCGATTCCCGTGCTCTGCAGCCCTTCGCGCTCGAGCAGCACCTGGAGGAGCCGCTCCTCGTCCACGCCGGATTCGGCCTTGGCCAGGGCCGAGGCGAGTTCCTTGAGGACGTCGTGCTTGGCCTGCGACGCGAGGTCGAGGATCACGGCGTCCCGGACGAGGATGTCCATGATCTTCATGGGGATTGACTCCGGGCGGCCTGGGCGCGGGGAAAGATGCTAACCGACCTGCCGACGCTTCGTCGAGGACAGGATGTACATCGCCTCGCGGTACTTCGTGACCGTCCGCCGGGCGATGTCGATGTTGGCATTCTTGAGCATCTCGGCGATTCGCTGATCCGAGAGCGGTCGCCGCGCGTCCTCGTTGGCGATGATCTTGCGGATGCGCTCCTTCACGCTCTCGCTCGCGATGGCGTCACCCTCGACGCGATTGATGCTCGAGTTGAAGAAGTACTTGAGCTCGAAGATGCCCTGGGGCGTGTGCGCGTACTTGTTCGTGGTCACGCGGCTCACCGTGGACTCGTGCATGCCGATGTCATCGGCCACGTCGCGCAGGTTGAGCGGCTTCAGGAACTGCACGCCGCGTTCGAAGAACTCGCGCTGGTGTCGGATGATGCTCTCGGTGACCTTGTAGATGGTGCGCTGCCGCTGATGGATCGACTTGATCAGCCACAACGCCGCGCGGACCTTGTCCTGCACGTAGTCGCGGGTGTCCTTGGCGACGTCGCGGTCCCGTGCCACCTGCCGGTACAGGTTGTTGATCTTGAGCTTCGGGAGACCGTCCTCGTTCAGGACGATGTGGAAGTCGTCTCCGAGCTTGTGGATGTAGATGTCCGGCACGATGTAGACGGGCTCTTCGCCGCCCCACGCCCGCCCGGGCCGGGGCTCGAGCTGGCTCACGACGTGCGCGGCTGCCGCCACGTCCTCGACGGTCGCGCCCAGGATCCGTGCGAGCCCGCGAATGTCGCGCTTCTGAAGCAGATTCAGGTGCTCGTTCACCAGCGCGCGCACCAGCGGGTCGACCACCCCTAGCTGATCGAGCTGCAGGTTCAGGCATTCGCGCAGGTCGCGCGCGGCCACGCCCGCCGGGTCCAGGCCCTGGACGCGCGCCAGGGCGCGCGCCACTGCGTCCTCGGGAACGCCGGTGCGGCGAGCCAGGCCCTCGACGGTGTCCTGCAGGTAGCCATCGTCGTCCAGGCTGCCGAGAATCCACTCGGTGGCTTCGCGCTCTGCCGGCTCGAGGCCCGAGAGCTGCAGCTGCCACTCCAGGTGGTCGACCAGGGTCTCGCGATTGGTGAGGGTCGCCTCGAGCGACCGCCGCTCGTCGTCCTCCCGCATGACCGACATGCCGGTCTGCGGGTAGGCGTCCATGTAGTTCTCCCAGTCGACGTCGGCGATCTTGTCGAGATCGCTCACCTCCGGCCCTTCCTGGCGCTCCGCGGAGGCATCGGGAGAAGTCTCGGCGGCCGAGTCGGTATTGGACTCCGCCTCCTTGCGCACGTCGCCCGGCAGGTCGTCGTCCAGGTCCAGGGCTTCCTCGAGGACCGGGTTCTCCTGGAGCTCCTGCTCGACGGTGGCCTGGAGCTCGAGCTGGGAGAGCTGCAGCAGCTTGATCGCCTGCTGCAGCTGCGGCGTCATGACCAGCTGCTGGGTCAGCTTTAGCTGCTGCTTGAGCTCGATGGCCATGACGTTCCTGCTCAGCTAGCGCTGGAGCTCGAAGTTCTCTCCCAGGTAGAACTCGCGGACCTGGGGGTCTGCGGCGATCTCCTCGGGGCTGCCGTTGCGAATGATGTTCCCGTCCTTGATGACGTAGGCCCGATCGCAGATCGCCAGCGCCTCGCGCACCTTGTGTTCGGTGATGACGACGCCGATGCCGCGCAGCTTGAGCTGCTCGACGATCTTCTGGATGTCGATCACGGCGATGGGGTCGATGCCGGTGAAGGGCTCGTCGAGTAGCAAGAACTTGGGATCCAGTACGAGCGCGCGGGTGATCTCGACGCGGCGCCGTTCGCCGCCCGAGAGCGAGTCCGCTCGCTGCCCCGCCTTATCGGCCAGTCCGAGCTCGTTCAGAAGTTCTCCGAGACGCTCGCGGCGCAGTTGCGCATCGGGCTCGACGGTCTCGAGGATGGCGTTCACGTTGTCGGCGACCGAGAGCTTGCGAAAGACCGACGGCTCCTGCGGGAGATAGACCACGCCGAGGCGCGCCCGCTGGAACATGGGCAACTCGGTCACGTCCATGTCCCCGAGGAACACCCGACCGGAGGTCGGCCGGATGCCACCGACGATCATGTTGAAGCTCGTCGTCTTGCCGGCCCCGTTCGGACCGAGCAGACCGACCACCTCACCGAGACGCACCTCGAGGTCCAACCCATCGACGACGTTGCGGTCCCCGTAGCGCTTGACCAGCCCGTCGGTCCAGATGCGCAGATCGCTCACGAGTCGGACTCGCAGCTGGGGTCCTCGGAGTCGAGGCTCACGTCGGCCCCGCCCTCGACCTTCAGCACGTCGCGGTCCAGGTAGAACGTGATCTTGTCGCCCCGCACCTCGTCGCACTTCTGCACGACGGCTGCCTTCTCGACGCACACGACCTTCCGGTCCTTGCGATAGTAGGTGGCCTTGCCACAGCGCGCGGTGCGTTCGTCCTCTTCGATCCGCACCGAGCCCGTGGCGATCATGCGATCGGGCTGGCTGCTGCCCTTCGGGTAGGAGGCCTCGAGCCGGCTGGAGTAGACGATGAACCCCTCCTGCTTGGCGCGCACGTTGCCCCGGAAGAGCATCTTCTTGTTGGCCCCGTCCAGCACCTCGAGCGAGTCCGCCCGGATCGAGATCGGCCCGCCCGAACTCTGGGAAGGGCTCGGCGGGCGCGCCGCCACGGCCGGCGTGGCCGCCGCCGCGGCGCCCGTCGCGGCCGCAGCTCCGGCGGCCGCGGCCGTCGCAGGCGCCGCCGTGGACGGGGACGCCTCCATGCGGGAGATCACCTGGTCGGCCAGCGATTCGATGGCCCGACCCAGTTCTTCGGGCCGACCCGCCTCCTCGACCATGGGCGTACCGAGCGCCTCGCCGTCAGCCGGATCCAGCAGGCGCGCAGTGACGCTCACCGCGTTTCCCAAACGCGTGGTGCGCCCCACCACGATGTAGGAGACACCGCCCTGCCCGGCCCAGCGCGAAACGTCTGCGGGGGACGGCTCGGCCGCCGCAGCCGCGCCCAGTTCGAGCGGGCCCACCACGCGGCTCAGCCCCTTCGTCCCCAGGCGCTGCGCCAACCGACCTGCGATGTCGGGCACGCCGGTGCCTTCGGCAGCGACGCGCTCGAACGGCGCGATGCCGACGCTTCGCGCTGCACCCGACGCGACCGTCGCCGGCCACACCGCCGCGACCAGCAGCGCCACCAGAGCCGCCACGATCGGCGCCCCCCGGCCGTGCGCCCTCGCGCGACCGGCGCGCCCCTCGTTCTCCAGCTCGTTCATGGTCACTCCTGCACGACCGACGCCCCGCCGCGAATGCGGAATCGGTCCTCCTCGAGGTAGTAGTCGAAGCCGCCGCCTCGGTACGTCCCCGCATCGTCACGGATCAGAACCGGCACGTCCGTCGTCACCAGGGAGGTCTCGTGGCTGTACCGGACGACGGTCGTCTCGAAACGACGCCCGTTGGTGGTGCGCCCGCGCACGTTCCCGGTCGCGATGAAGTCACCGGTCTCGAAGTCGAAGCGACCCTCATCGCAGGTCATGTCGAGGCCACCGTCCCCGCCCTGTGCGGCGGCCATCCGGATGTGGACGTCGCGCAGGTGGGCCACCTCTTCGTCCGGCAGGATCCGGGCCGTCTCGGCATCCACGATCATCTCGTTCGTGGTCCCGCGGCTCGAGACGTAGGTCATCTTGCCGAGATCGACCTGGGACTCGCGCGGCTCGCTGCGCGCCTCGAGGTCGAGTCTGGACTCCTGGCCGCTTGCCCCGGCGGCGATGGCCAGGCCGAGAACTGCAACGAGAAGCGTCCCGAGGGACCTGGCGCAGGGGTTCCTGGGCATGGATGCAAACATCATACCCAGGGCGCTCACCCGGGCAAGCACTTGATCGCGCGGCGAAAACGCGCCGCTTCATCGATTCTTGCGCGGCCCCGGGCGGTGAGGCTGCGCGGGCGCCGCGGGCTCAGTCGTGGTCGTCGTGGCCGAAGAGCGTCTCGAGCCAGTCGGCGCGATGCACGAACCAGTGCGCGGGCCGAAACACGACCGTATCGATGACGACACCCACGGGGTGCAACACGTACGCGAGCACGCGGAACGGGTGGCCCGACTCCTGGGGATCATGCGGATCCGACCAGGCGCCCGCGGGAGCGAGCAACGCCAGCATCAGGATCGCGACCGGCATCCATCGCGTGGTTCGGCGCTTCGGCACGTCTCGTCCTCCTGCGGCCAGACCCGACCACCGCTTGAGCGTATCCCTGCAGCGCGCCCTGCGCACTCGGGCCCGATCGCGCGGCACGACACGCCTCAGGGATCCTCGCCGGGATAGAGCGCCCGCGTCTGCTCGCTGATCAGTCGGATCCGATCCGCCCTGTCCATGGATTCGAGGGCCCGGGCGACCTTGCGGTTTCCCTCTCCCACGACGTGCACGGGCCCGTGGGCGAGGTGGGCGAGACCTTCGTCCACCACCCGCTCGGGAGGATCGAGCACGGCGCTCGACGCGAGCTTCGGGCGCGACCCGCGAAAACCCGGCGTATCGGTGGAGCCGGCGACGAGTGCCAGCACGTCCACGCCCTGCTCGCCGAGCTCCCACCAGAGCGCCTCGGCCAGGGCGAGATCGAAGGCCTTGGTCGCCGAGTAGGCCGCCACGGTGCCCGTCCCCTGAAGCCCCGCCAGCGAGGTGAGCAGCACCAGGCCACCGCGGCCCCGCCCGACCATGGGCCCCGCGAGCGCATGGCACGCGGCCAGGGCACCGCCGCAGTTCACCGCGATCGCCTCACGCAGGCCGGCCGGCGCGGCCGCCAGGAAGCTCCCGACCGGCGCGCGAGCTGCGCTGTACACGGCGAGGCCGACCTCGTGGCGACGCGCCCATGAGGCGAGCGCGTCCCCGGCGTCGCGGGACGCAAGGTCGAGTCGGTGGGCCTCGACCCTGGCGCCGTCCGCTTCGAGTTCGCGTTGCGCGGCCTCGAGCGCCCGCTCATCGACGTCCACCAGCAGCAGCTCGAACCCTCGAGCCGCCAGGCCCTGGGCGAAGGCGCGACCGATACCCTGGCCCGCGCCGAGCACGGCAGCCACGGGCCCATAGCGGTTGCGCAGCTCGGCGTCGGGGTCGCTCACGCCGGCGCCACCGCGAGTCCGTGGTGCGTCAGGTACTCGGACAGGCGCTCCCGCACCCCCTCCGGCGAAAGGCCAAAGCGCTCGAGATCGTAGTCGTGGGTGCCGTGCCGGTGCTGCGGGCTCGCTTCGACGTGTGCGCGCAGCCTTGCCTCGGCCTCGGCCGGCAGAGGCAACCCGAAGTGCCGGTAGATGGTCTCGGCCGTCGCCATCGGTTCCGCCAGAAACGCGCGGTAGTCGACGTCCAGGAATCGCTTCGGGTCCGACTGGCCGCGGGCGCGCATGCCCCGCTCCATCATGGTCGCGAGCGACTCGAGAACCGCGGGGCCCAGCGTCGTCGGGGTGACGGCCGCCATGCCTTCGGCGAGCGTGGCCATCATGCTGCAGTACGAGCCCACGATCTCGACCGGGTCCCGGTGGGTGAGCACGACCCCCACATCCGGAAACAGCTCGACCAGGATGTCGAGGGCCCAGAGGTGCGCGGGCGACTTGAGCAGCCACCGCTCGCCGGGACGCTGCCAGTCCACCATGCGCAGCAGGTCCGCGTAGTACGCGTAGGCGGGCCTCAGGTCCTGGGCCTCGAACCACGAGCGATAGGGGTCGAGAAGCACCTCGATGCCTACCTGCACGTCGCAGAACGCGTGCGCCTGGAGCATCACGCATTCCTCGGGCAGATCGGCCCGGGCCTCGTGGATCTTGGCGAACTCGGGGTTCTTGGCGATCGCATCGTCGTAGTACTTGCGCAGCATGGTGAGCCGCGGGTCTTCTTCCCCCTCCGGCAGCGGATCCGGCAGCGGGTCCGGGAAGATCCCCTCCCAGAGCAGCAACGGGCGGCTCGCGGGGTCGGCGCCCAGCAGATTGAACAGCGCAGAGGTCCCCGTGCGCGGGAAGCCGGTGAGGTAGAGCGGCGCACGCACGGGCCGACTTCGGATCTCCGGGTGTTGCTCGAACGCCGCCTGGATGCGCAGTCGCGTCGCGAGCAGCCCGAGCAGGCGTCGGCGCTCGCGACGCGTGCGCCGCTCGTCGAGGCCCGCTCGCGCGTAGGTCTCGAGCAGCACGCCGAGGCCCTCGCGAAAGTCCGGCGAGCCGAAGTCTTCGAGGCCGGCCTGGCTGCGGGCGGTCGCGATCAGATCTTCGGCGTCGAGGCGATCGGCCATGGCACGCTCCTCACTCGTAGACGACCTCGCAGGGACCGGCGACGACGCGCGCCTGGCACGTGAGCACGTGGCCCTGGGCCACTTCGTTCTTGTTGAACACGTCGTTCGCGCCCATCTCGGCGCGGCCCGAGGCCAGCCGCGCCGCACACGACCCGCAGAAGCCCTCGGTGCACGCGTAGGGCGGATCGAGACCTGCGGCCTGGGCGGCGGCCAGTACCGTGGACCGCCCGTCGTAGGGCACCTCGGTGGTGGTGCCCTCGAGCCGGATCGTGAGGGTCTCCGGGGCGACTTCGCCCGCTTCGGCCGGGGTCGGCGCGCGGTCGGACTGCGACGGGTCGGACTGCGACGGGTCGGCGGCGCCCGGCGCCTGGCCGTCGGGAGGCGACTCGAAGCGCTCGATGAACAGGCGCTCTTCCTCGACGCCGGCGGCCGAGGCCCCGGCCACGACCACGTCCATGAACGGGCCGGGACCGCAGACGTAGCAGTCGCCATGCGCCCACCCCTGGGCATGCACACCCGCACCGGCCGCGTCGAGAAAGCCCGCATCGACGTCGTGGTGCAGGGCGAGCGACAGCCGCTCGGGATGCGCCGCCGCCAGTGCGTCGACCTCGCTCGCGAAGATCGTGCTGGCACGGTCACGGTTCGCGTAGACCAGGCGCACCGGTCGCGCCGTCCCCGTGAGCGCCGACTTGACCAGGGCGATGACCGGGGTGATGCCGCTACCCGCCGCGAACAGCAGCAGCGGTCGCGCCGCATCGCGCAGCACGAACCGGCCACCCGGGGGCAGGACGCGAACCGTGTCTCCTGCGGCGAGCCGGTCGTTCATCCAGTTCGACACGCGCCCGTCGTCGATCCGCTTGACCGTGACCTTCGGCCGCTCGCCCAGCTCGGGGCAGCTCGCGAGCGAATAGCAGCGCAGCAGCCGCGCCCCATCGATCTGCACCTCGAAGGTGAGGAACTGGCCCGCCCGGTAGGCAAACCGGTCCTCGAGGCCCGCCGGAACGTCGAGGACGAACGATCGGGAATCGGCCGTCTCCTGGACGACCTCGGCGATCCGCAGCTCAACCCAGTCCAATGGAACTCCCTATCTGCTCACCGCTGCGATGGAACCCCCCGTCGGTGGAGACGGGGGAGGCGCGCCCACGCCGAGTACGGCTTCGGCCGCGGCGGCAAAGGCGAGGGACGTCTGATCCTCGAGGAACGGCCCGACGAACTGCGCGCCCACGGGCAGGCCCTCCGGCGTCCGGCCCAGCGGAATCACGGTACTGGGTAGCAGCGCCATGGTGATCAGCCCCGGCCAGCCGATCTGCTCGGCATAGGGCCGCGGCCGACCGTCGACCTCTACCGTGCGCTCGAAGAACGGGCGGTCATCGTGGGGGATCGCCGCGGTGAGGTTCACCGGGCACACCAGCACGTCGTAGTCTTCGAAGAACTGTGCCCAGCGCACCCGGATGCGCTCGCGGGCCTCGTTCAGCCGCAGCCAGTCCCGGTGCAGGACCAGGTGGGCGCGCAGGCTTCGCGCGGTGCGATCGTCCGGGTCGTCCTGCAGCGCGGCCACCACGGCCTCGAGGCCGGCATCTTCCTCGGGTCCGTGCACGCGCGTGTTCAGGGGCATGAGCAGCTGGGTGTAGACGTCCACGGCCTCGGCGTAGGAGACCTGGGGATGGCGCTCCTCGATCCGCGCCCCCGCATCGGAGAGTGCGTCCAGCGCGGTGCGGATCACGCCCGCGACCTCGCCATCCACCTGCCCGGCCGGTTCGTCCAGCCAGGTGCCGACGCGAAAACCGGCCAGGTCGGTCGCGCGCGGCGGCGGCAGTTCCACACGCCAGGCTCGCGCGCGATCGGCGGCCGGCCCCGCTAGCACCGAGAGCGCCCGCGCCAGGTCGGCGACGCAACGGGCCAGCGGGCCGACCGTGTTCAGATCGGCATCCGCCAGATCGCCGGGCGAGCCCGGCAGGTGACCTCGCTGGGGCACCAGCCCGTGGCTGGGCTTGTGCCCGCAGACCCCGCTCCAATGAGCGGGCACCCGGATCGAGCCGCCGATGTCGCTGCCGAGCTCGAGCGGGGTGAGCCCGGCCGCCACCGCGGCGGCACTGCCCCCCGACGAGCCGCCCGGCGTGCGGGTCGGGTCGTGGGGGTTGGTGGTACGGCCGAACACCGGGTTGGTCGTCTGCCAGTCGGAGGCCCAGGTGGGCGTGTTCGTCTTGCCGAAGATCACCGCCCCCGCCTGGCGCAACCGCGCCACCGCCGTGGCGTCGGCGGCCGGGACGTGATCGGCGAGGTCTGGAACACCACAGCTGGTGCGCAGGCCTTCGGTCTCGAAGCAGTCCTTCACCGTCATCGGCAGCCCGTGCAGGGCCCCCACGCGCTCTCCCGCAGCGCGCGCCGCGTCGGCCGCATCGGCAGCGACGCGGGCGTTCTCGACGTCGACGCTGACCACCGCGTTGTGGGGGTCCCGTTCGACCCGAGCCAACAGTTCGTCGAGCAGCACGCGGCTCGTGGTTCGGCCGGCCTCGAGATCGCGGAGCATCTCGCCGGCCGTCGGGAACGCCTGGGCGCGGGGGGCGGGAAGCGGGGTCCGGTCGGCCATCGCTAGCTCGCCCTGCCCTCGCGCGGTGCCGGGCCGAAGCGCACGGGCAGCCGCTCGATGCCGGTGATGAAGTTCGAGGCGCGCATGGGAGGCGGCGCGTCCGTGGCGAGCACCATGTCCGGAAGCCTGCGCAGCAGCTCTTCGAACATCACCCGCAGTTCGAGGCGCGCGAGCGCATGGCCCAGGCAGAAGTGAGGCCCGTAGCCTCCGAAGGCCACGTGCTCGTTGGGATGTCGCTCGACGTCGAACCGGTAGGGATCGTCGAAGACGTCCTCGTCCCGGTTGGCCGACGGGTAGAGCAGCAGCAGCTTGTCGCCCTCGCGAATGGCCTGCCCGTGGAACGAGACGTCGCGCAGCGCGGTGCGCGACATGTTCTGGATCGGCGTGACCCAGCGCAGCATCTCCTCGATGGCTCCTTCGAGCTTGCCCGGGTCGCGCAGCAGCTTGTCGCGCTCAGCCGGGTTCTTCAGCAGCTGATGCATGCCTCCCGTGATCACGTGGCGCGTGGTCTCGTCGCCGCCCACGAGGATCAACAGGCCTTCCTGGAGGATCGCCTCGTCGCTGAGCTTCTCGCCGTCGATCTCGGCGTGCACCAGCAGGCTCATCAGGTCGTCGCCGGGGGCGCGCGCCCGACGATCGGCCACGACGTCGGCGTTGTAGGCGGCATAGTCCGCAAAGGCCTGCGCCGCCTTGGCCGCGACCTCGGGCGCCGCCGTCGCATTCACCCCGGCGATCAGGTCGTCGGACCAGCGGAGCAGCTGGTCGCGGTCCTCCGGCGCCACGCCGAGCATGTCGCCGATCAGGATCATCGGCAGCGGCGCCGCCACGTCGGCCACGAAGTCGCATTCGCCGCGCTCGCAGACGCCGTCGATCAGGTCCGTCACGACGGCGCGGACCTTGGGCTCGTACTCGGCCACGCGACGGGGCGTGAAGCCGGCGTTCACCAGGTTGCGGCGTCGCTTGTGGTCCTTGCCGTCCATGTTGATCATCGACGGAAGCGCGGGGCTGTCCGGCCGCATGCCATGGCGGTTGCCGAACGCGCCAGGGCTCTTGGCCGCCTCCATCACGTGCGCGTGCTTCGTGATGCCCCAGAGCCCGGCGTTCGGATCCCAGTAGACCGGCGCATTCGCACGCATCCACCGGAAGGCCTCGTGCGGGCCGTCCGCATACAGCCGCCCATCGAGCAGGTTCACGTCGGCGAGCACGGGGAGGTCGGTCAACGGAGGCCTTTCGAGAGGTCCCGAGGGGAGCGACGAAATTGAAACGAGTTTCACTCTAGCGAGCCCCCCGCCTCTCGCGCGCGCCTCCTGCCGGTTCGTGAGGAGAGCGCAGAACGCAGCTCACGCAGCCGCGCGCCTCCCCGAAGGGATTTTCTCCCTTTTTTGGGGGATACGGCCTTTTTCTTCCTGGGTGCACGACACAACACGCTTCGGGCCACCACACACCCGCGGACCTTCATCTCTAGCGGGAGTGGAAAATGATGACCCGTTCATTCGTGTTGGCTGCGGTAGCCAGCGCCATGTTGCTCTTCCCGGGCGCTGCGTTCGCGACGTCCTTCACGCTGGTCGACCAGAACAGCACCGCCATCATCGAGACCGGCGCCGGCGGCGGCGTGCTCGCGTGGGCCGTCGATGACGTGAACAGCCTCAACTTGCAGTGGTTCTTCATCAGCATCGACGGCTCGGACTACGTGCCGATCGACCTGCTGGGTGTGGCCGCCGGGGGCAGCGCAGAGCTCGCGAGCGACACGAACCCCTTCGTCGACGACAACGAAGACACGCTGGCCGTTCGCTATGGCGACCAGAGCCCGATCGTGGTCGACCTGACCCTCACCCTTCGCGGCGGGCAGGCTGGCACCGGCGTAGCGGACATGGCCGAGACCCTGGTGCTCAGCAACCTCGGCGACGTGGCCACCTCCGTGTCCTTCATCCAGTACGTCGACTTCAACTTCGGCGCCGACCCCGGTGACGTGGCCGAGATCCTGAACGCGAACACGGTTCGCCAGCAGGACGCGGCGGGTGCCGTCGGTGTGGCCGAAGAGGTCGTGACCCCGAAGCCCGACCTCGCCGCCGTAGGCAGCGCCGACGAGCTGCTCGCCAACATCACGAGCGGTGCAGGCGTCGTCCCGGACTCCGGCCCCGTGGGCCCCGGCGACGTGGCCTGGGCCTTCCAGTGGGACGTCGAGCTGGACGGTGGCGACACGTTCCTGATCAGCAAGGACAAGCGCCTCGGCCCCGCGCCCGGAACCCCGTCGGTTCCGGAGCCGGCGACCGCGCTGCTCGGCCTGCTCGGGTGTGTCGGCCTGGCCGTGATCGGCCGCCGCCGCGCATAGGTCCACGACCCTTCGTACCCCGCGAACGGGGGTCCCGGCCCAGGCCGGGGCCCCCGTCTGCTTTTTTCGACACAACCGTGGTTCTCGCACCACGGCTCTTGGGGCGCCCGCGCGCGGCGGCCTCGAAAGATCAACCTGCGCCGGAGGATGAACTCGATGCGGATGCTGCTTGGCGCGGCCTCGACCCCTGCCCGGGCCCTTCAGGGCCTCACCGTGTTGGCCCTCACCCTGTTGCTCGCCGGCCCGGCCAGCGCCACCTCCTTCGTCCTCGGCGACCAGAACGCCACGGCCGTGGTGAACACCGAGGAGAGCGACCCCGACGGCTCGGGGATGCTCTCCTGGCAGGTGGACGGCACCGAGCAGCTCTTCGAGCAGTGGTTCTATCTGCAGGCGGGCGATGGCGACTACCAGCGCATCGACACCTACGGTCTGGTGGGCGAGCAGGGAAGCGACACGAACGCCTTCGTGGACGACCGGCTCGACACCGTGGCCGTTCGCTACGGCGGAAGCGACCTCACCATCGACCTGACCCTCACCCTGCGCGGCGCGGCGCCGGGTAGCGGCGCGGCGGACGTGGCCGAGACCGTGGTGATCACGAACACCGCCCAGGAGGCGATCTCCATCTCCCTGGTCCAGTACGTCGACCTCGACCTGGGCTTCGACAGCCTGGCCGACGTGGTCGAGCTCGTGGATGGCCACACCGTCCGGCAGGTGGATACCGCCGGAACCAGCATCTTCGAAGAGGTCGTGACCCCGGGCGCCGACGTGATCCAGCTGGCCCTGTTCCCGGATGTGGCCGACCTGCTCGACGCCGGGCTCGGCCTCGAAGACGCGCGCGACCCGGCAGGCCCCGACGACGTCGCGTTCGGGCTGCAGTGGGACGTGCTGCTCGATCCGGGCAAGTCCTTCGTGCTGAGCAAGGACAAGCGCCTCGAGGGCGTGTCGTCCGTGCCCGTGCCCGCGCCTGCGGTGATGCCCCTGTTGCTCGCCGCGGGGGCCTTCGCGCTGCGCCGGCAGCGCTAGCCCGCGGCCGCCGCGCCCCTGGCGCGAATGACCGCAGTCCCACGAGCGGCGCTCGCAGGGGCCGATTCGGCTAGCGTTGGCGGCCATGCCCAACCGCTCTCGCCTGCTGCGCACCGTCCTCCTCGCGAGCCTCGCCTGCGTCGTCGCCTGCGGTGGCGGGCGTGTCGAACCCCTGGCGGGTGAAGTCGCCGACCCGGCCACCCGGCGCGACCTGGCGGGCGGACCGGTGATCGGCTTTGCGCACCCCGAGGGCGGGCACGCGTGGCTCGGCATCCCCTTCGCGCAGCCGCCCGTGGGCGACCTGCGGTGGCGCGCGCCGCGGGCCCCCGAGCCGGTCACGGCGCCCCGCGAGGCGCTCGACTTCGGCTCGCCCTGCATGCAGATCGCGAGCCCGCTGGGCGCGCGAGACGGCACACCCAGCGGCGAGCCCACCGGCAGCGAAGACTGCCTCTACCTGAACGTGTTCGCACCGGCGTTCACGCCCGATGCGGTCCCCACCGGCGATGCACGACTCCCCGTCATGGTCTGGATCCACGGCGGCGGCAACAGCATCGGAGACGCTTCCCCGTACGATGGGTCCACCCTCGCCATCCAGGGCGGTGTGATCGTCGTGACCGTTCACTACCGGCTGGGCTTCTTCGGCTGGTTCAGCCACTCGGCCCTTCGGCCGGAGGGCACGTCGCTCGACGACGCCTCGGGCAACTACGGCACGCTCGACCTGGTGCGCGCGCTCGAGTGGGTGCGCGACGAGATCGCCTTCTTCGGCGGAGACCCCGACCGCGTGACGATCTTCGGCGAGTCGGCAGGCGGAAGCGACGTCTACAGCCTTCTGCTCTCGCCGCGCGCGGCCGGGCTCTTTCATCGGGGAATCGCACAGAGTGGCTCGGTGCGGTCTACGCCACGCAGCGAGGCCGAGCATGCGGTGGACGCGGCGGAGCCCGGCGCGCCGGGCAGTTCGGGCGAGGTGCTGCTGAGCCTGCTCCAGGCCGACGGAACGGCCAGCGACCGGGGTGGGGCCAAGCAGGCGGTCGCGGGCATGTCGGCCGATGCGGTGGAGACGTACCTGCGAGGCCAGCCCGCCGAAGCCCTGCTCGCCACGGTGGGAGAGGGTTTCGGTGGCATGTATCGAGCGCCCGAGATCATCCGGGACGGCCACGTCGTGCTGACGGGCGATCCCATGGAGCACCTCGCCGCCGGCCGATACAACCGCGTCCCCTTCATGTCGGGCACCAATCGCGACGAGCAGAAGCTCTTCATGCTCTTCGGTTCGGAGCATGTCTCGCGCATGCTGGGCATCCCCCTGCGCATTCGCGAGCCGCGGCTCTACGACCTGCACGCCGAGTACGGCGCCAAGGACTGGAAGGCCCGGGCCGTGGACGAGCCGCTCGCGCGCATGCGACCCGTGCAGGGGCCGACCGTGTTCGGCTACCGCTGGGACTGGGACGACGAGGGGCGGCTGCTCTGGCTCGACCTCGGTCGGATGCTCGGCGCGGCACACGCGCTCGAGATCCCCTTCGTGTTCGGCCGACTGGGCCTGTTCACCGACCTGATCTTCGACGAAGACCGGCGCGAGCTCGACCAGGAGCTCTCCGACGCGATGGTCTCCTACTGGACCTCGTTCGCAGCAACCGGCGACCCCGGCCGCGGCCGCGACGACTCGCTTCCGTCATGGCCAGCCTGGTCCGCCGGCGAAGGGCCGAAGTACCTGGTTCTCGACAGTGCCGATGATGGCGGGATCCACACGTCGACCGACACGGTCGAGTCGGCAGGCTTGCTCGATGCCCTCGCCACGGACCCGCGCTTCGAGAATCCCGGTGAGCGGTGCGCGGTGCTGGCCGACTTCGTGCGCTTCGGAGCCACGCTGTCCGCCGAGCGCTACCGCACGGGCTGGGATGGGCTCTGCGCAGCGCATCCCATCGATCCGGCTCCGTAGACCCCGACGGGACCGTCGGGGTCTGGGCGTTCCCCCCACCCCGTTTGAGGGATGCACTGGCGTCCAGCCGCCCCTAACCCTCTGGAGCAGGGCCCACGCCCGCCGAGGCCGACGCGGGCTCGAAGTCTCGCGAGGGTGAGCCAGGCCATGCCTGCCCGCCCACCGCGGGCGCCGGTTCGCGCATGCACCGGCGCCCGCGGCCTCGCGCGGCGGCCCGCCGCGCCGGGTCCGGCGCAGCGATCCGAGTCGCGGGCTCGCGCTCGTGCCGCAACCGGCACACATGCCCCGCGCTAGCCTCGCGCCATGGCACGCAACGCGATCGAGAACCTGCTCTACCGCTACGCCGAGGCCGTGGACGCAGGCGACTTTGCAACCGTGGGCGCTCTGTTCTCCGAGGGCCGCTACGGCATGGTCGGTGGCGACGCCGTGCGTGGGGCACGCGCCGTCGAGCGCCTCATGGATCAGACCGTGCGCTGCTACGACGACGGTACGCCGCGCACCCGGCATCTCACCTCGAACGTGATCGTCGATCTGAGTGAGGGGCGCGACCGGGCCCAGGTGCGATCGTGCTTCACCGTCTTCCAGTCGGTTTCGGGCGGGGCCCCCGAGGTGATCGTGCTGGGGCGCTACTTCGATGTCTTCGAGCGCGCAGCCGCCGGATGGCGCTTCTGCGAACGGCGCATCCGCATCGACCAGGTGGGCGACCTGAGCGCTCACCTGAAACGCCCCGAGGTCCTCTCACCGACCGATGCGCAACAGGGGACTTGACGGCCCCGATTCATCGACTAATTGATTAGGCTCCTACTCCAAGGAGTCTCCATGCGTTGTCTCCCCCGGCGCCCGGTGATCGTACTCGCAGTCGCGATCGCCTTTCTGGCCGCGGCCACCGTCACCCACGCCGGTCGCCGCCGCCCGGCGGCCGAGCCCGCAGGCCACCTGACCTTCGCGAGCCCGCAGTCGAACCCGATCGCCCTGTCGCCGGACCAGAGCCTGTTGGTGATCGCCCAGACGGTGAGCAACCGGGTGGACCTCGTGGACGTCGCGACGGGAAAGCTCCTCCGTCAGGTCGAGGTCGGCCTCGAACCCGTCTCGGTGGCGTTTCGCCCGGACGGCCAGGAGGTCTGGGTCGCCAACCACGTGTCGGACTCGGTGAGCGTCATCGACACGGCCGCTGGGAGCGCGAGCTACCTGGAAGTCGTCGAGACCATCCAGCAGCTCGACTCGAACGGAGCGACGCGGTTCGACGAGCCCGTGGGCATCGCCTTCGCGAGCAACACCAAGGCCTACGTCGCGCTCTCCTCTCTGGACCAGATCGCCGTGATCGACGCCGCAGCCTACGACGTGGCCGGGCACCTCGACATCTCCGGCCAGGACCCGCGCGCCATCACCGTCGCCGGAGGCCTGCTCTTCGTGGCGGTCTTCGAGTCGAACAACCAGACGCAGCTCTCGCTCTGCAACGTGATCAACGGCTCCAACCAGCCCGGAGACCCCTGCTCGATGGGCCTGCGCGACCTGCAGGACTTCGCCACCACACCGAACCTGCCCGGTGTCGCCAAGAACATCGTGGTCGACCCGGCCCTGCCGGACCGCGACGTGTTCGTCTTCGACACGTCGAACGACGCCCTGGTGGACGTGGTGGAGCACGTGGGCACCCTGCTCTACGGCGTCGCCGCAGACGGCGCCGGCCGCGTCTACGTGACGCAGACCGACGCCCGCAACGCCGCCAACGGCACCGAGGGCGACAACCTGCCCGCCCTCGGCAACAAGCTCTTCGACAACGAAGTGGCCATTCTCGACTGCAGCGGCGGTTCGGGGTGCTCGATCGCGCAGACCGTCGAACTCGAGCCCGACTTCCCGAACCCCGCGACGGCCCTGGCCACGCCCTTCGGCGTGGCCGTGTCACCCGACGGAGCGCTGGTGGTCGGCACGGCGGCCGGCACCCACCGGCTGTTCACCCTCGACGCGACGGGCACCCTCCTCGGCCGGGTCGACGTGGGGAGCGTGCCCAAGGGCGTGGCGCTGCTGGCCGACCCCGAGACGGGTGCCGCCGTCCGCGCCTACGTGCTCAACACGCTCTCCAACTCGGTCAGCATCGTCGACCTGACGGACCCGACGGCGCCGCAGACGATCGGCCTCATCGCCATCGGGGGCGACCCCACGCCGGACGACGTGCGCCGCGGGCGCATCGCCTTCAGCAACGCCTTCGCCTCCGACAGCGGCAACTTCTCGTGCGAGAGTTGCCATCCGGACGGCAACACCGACCAGCTGCTCTGGCGCATCGGAGGCGCCTGCGTCTTCGGTGCCTGCACCGGTGACGACGAGCCGCGCACCACCATGCCGGTGCGCGGCCTTCGCGACACGGTCCCGCTGCACTGGGACGGCACGCTCGGAGACCCCTGGGGCGGCACCAACGGCGCTCTCGGCGGCTCGGGGTCCGAGGCCCCGGTCTGCGACCCGAACGACCAGCAGGGCTGTTTCCGGCACCTGGTGGACGCGAGCCTCTCGGGCGTGATGTGCGACCAGAGCGGCGGCTGCGCCACGGGCCCCTCGGGCCTGCCCGGACGCCTGACGACCACCGAACGCGACGAGATGGCGGCGTTCCTCGAGGTCGTGAGCTACCCGCCGCCTCGCGCACGCCCGGTGGATGACGACATCACACCGGTTGCCGAGCAGGGCTTCCGCGACTTCTTCATGGACCAGGGCGGCAACCCGAACACCTGCGCCGACTCCAACGCGGGCTGCCACGAATTGCCGCTCACCACGGGCACGAACTCGCAGACCCTCGACGGGTTCGACGCCCCGACCATGCGCGGCCTCACCGATCGGTTCCTCCAGTTCTCCATGGGCATCACCTCGCCGCGCGAACTCCTCGAGCTCGCCAACGTCGGCACCCCGCTCGGCGGAGGCACCCAGCCCCTCGAGCCGGCATTCGCCTGGGATCCCGTCGGCCGCGGCCTGGACGAGAAGACGACCTTCGGTGCGGCCTTCCTGGTGTTCGAGTCGGTCTACGGCACGCGCCCGGTGAACATGTTCCAGATGTTCGAAGAGGCGAGCACCGGGCACTCGGGCGCCGTCGGTCGGCAGCTCACCCTGAGCAGTCGTACGGCCAACGTGCCGCTGGCGACCGACACCGAGGCCCTGCTGGCCGCTCTCGAGCAGGCGGATACCCGCGGGTTCGTGAACCTCAAGGGCCATGGGGTCCGTGCGGGACAGCCGAGCTCGATCGAGTACGTGGCGACCCTCTCCGCCTACCGCATCGACGGCGCCGACGTGCTCGATCGCGCAGCGCTGCTCGGCGAGGCCGCGACGGGCCAGCTGCGCGCGACGCTCACCGCGCACCTGCCTACGAACGTCTCTGAAGCCAACCCGCAGCCGTTGATCGCGCCGCTGGGCGCCAACTGCCAGGCCGGCGTCGGGCCCACCGGCGACCCGGAGCTGCCCGAGGGCACCTCGTTCTTCATCGAGGCTCGGCACGTGGACGACGGCGACGTGGTGATCGTCGACGGCGCACCCACGGGCGGTGCGGTGGCGAGCTTCGGTGGTCCGACCCCTTGCGAGTCGGACGGTGCCGACTCCATCGCCGACGAGGTGGTGTTCGTGGACCTGGGGATCGCGCTGGCCGACGGCATGCACCTGCTCCAGCTCCAGAAGCCGAGCGGCCTGCACAGCAACGAGATGCCCTTCTGCGTCGGCAACGCCAACGTCTGCAATCCCTGAGCCTGCTCCCCGGTTCGGGCTGTAGCTGCGGCCGCGCCCGGGCCTCGCTCAGGGACGGATCGGGCCGACCGACGAGATCTCGTAGCGCTGCACCGCCATCTCGCGGATGCCGAACCCGCCCATGGCCTTCTGGAACTCGGCCATGTGGGGCGCCGCGAAGTGGGCATCGAGCGCTTCGGGCGACTCCCACTCCTCGAAGATGTGGAAGCGCCCCGGGGCGTCCACGTCCGCGGAGATCGTGTACGAGACACAGCCGGCCTCCTGGCGCGTCGCCGCCATCATCTTGGATGCGGCGCGGATGCCCTCTTCTCGCTTCGTCTCGTCCATGGTGATGTGACCGGCAATCACGAGCACGATCGATCCTCCTGGGTCGCCATCGGGTTCAGTTTCGTCGGGACCGCGGCCGCCGCCAGGCGGCGGCTACGAGCACGAGCGACAGCGTCATCAGGACCGGACCGTCGCCGAGCCGAGCATAGAACGTCTCCCGCGCGCGCGTGCCCACCCGGCCGCGCAGGGTGCCCTCCTCGAACGGCGCGCGCTCGGCCACCACCCGGCCGGCCGGATCGATCAGCGCCGAGATGCCGGTGTTGGCACCGCGAACGACCCACACACCCAGTTCGACGGCTCGAAGCACCGCGTGCCGCAGGTGCAGCTCGGCATAGCCGGTTCGGCCAAACCAAGCGTCGTTCGAGAGGTTGACCAGCAACTCCGCGCCTTCGCTACGAAATCGGCGCACGAGGTCGACGTAGGTGATCTCGAAGCAGATGGGTGTGGCGAAGCGGACGGGGTCGGTGAATACGAAGGGCTCGGTCCCGGCGACGTAGCCCGGGCCGTCGGTCACCGGGCCGAGCAGGCCGGCAAGCGGTCGACCCCAGGCCGGGTCGTACTCGGAGAACGGCACCAGACGCTGCTTGGCGTAGCGTGCAACGTTCGTCCGCTGGGGCGCCACCGAGGCCACGATGTTGCGGCGTGCGCCGCCCTCTTCGAGAGGCGCGCCGGTGACGATCGGCGCGCCCACTTCGTCGGCCAGGTCGTGGAGCAGTTCGAGCAGTCGCCCGGACCGGAGGTCCTCATCGACGGACGTCTCGGACCACACCACGAGGTCGGGCGCCACGTTGCCCACCGCCTGACGCGTCAAGGCCGCATGGCGCTGGGTGTTGCGCCAGGCCGAACCGGGAACGAAGCGCGCCTCGTTGGGGATCGACGCCTGGACCACCAGCACCTCGATCGACTCCGATGGCGCAGGCGTACCGCCCGGTGCCCACCAGGCGGTCGGCACCACCCATGCGAACACGACCAGCGCGCTCGTCGCCAACGGCAGGACGCGGCGCCGCACGATGGCGTAGCCCAGGCCCGCCCCGGGGAGCAGTGCCAGCACGGAGAGGAGCGTGGTCCCGCCCAGGGCAGCGGACTGGATCCACAGCGGGTGGCGCGCCAGTGCATGACCGGCCAGGAGCCAGGGAAGCCCCAGCACGTCGCCGCGCACCCACTCGGCGAGCGCCCACGCCGCCGCGACCGCAAGCGGCGCCAGCGCCGACCCGGTGCGGCCGGCGAGCGTCACGCCGAGCGCAATGCCCGCGCCGTGCACGACGGCGTAGGCTGCGACGACGGCCGTGACCACCGTCCACGCGGGGAGCGGGGGCACCCCGTATTCCGCGATCAGCGGCGTCGCCAGCCAGCGGGCCACACCCAGCCCGAACAACATGCCGTGCAGCCAACCGAGCGCGAATGCACGTCCGAGGGTCGAACGGTCGAGGCCCCACACCAGGGGACCGAGCGCCACGAGCGCGAGCGGCGCCCACGAAACGGGTGGGAACGCCAGCACGAACGCCAGAGCCGACACGACGACCCCACCGAGCGCGCGCACGAGGCCGGGCCCGCTCACGGGGCCCTCAGGGCAGGACCCCGATGCGGGCTACCGGGCCCAGGCCCTGCGCACGTTCGCCGGCCAGTTCGAGACCGGCGAGCAGCGCGTTGCGCAGCTCGCGCGGGTCGATCACCTCGTCGAACGCCATGTGGTTGGCCGTCTTCCAGGGCCCCGCCCCCTCGGTCTCGTCCAAGGCGGCCTGGGTCGCATCGTCTGCCTTCGCCGCGGCACCGCCCCCGCTGGCGGGCATCGCACCCAGGCTCACGCCCGGAAACGCCAGCGACAGGGTCTGGCCATCGAACGGGTTCATCGCCATCACCGAGCTTCCGAAGCCGAAGGCCTTTCGCAGGGTGACCGAGATCTTCGGCACACGAAGCCGGTGCTGTGCGGCAAACAGACGGGCCGCCGCGCGAAGCGCCGCGCTGCGTTCGGCGCGTGTACCCGCCATCACACCGGGGTTGTCCGCCAGGAAGACCACGGGCAGATGGAACGCACCGGCCAGCTCGAGGAAGCGAGCCCCCTTGTGGGCCGCCGCAGTATCGATCGAACCCGCACGAACCGAGGGATCGTTCGCGACGATGGCCACGGCGCGACCGCCCAGATGCGCGAAAGCCGTCACCAGCGAGGCGCCGTACTCGGGCTGCACCTGCAACACGCTTCCGGCGTCGCAGACCAGATCGAGCACCGTGCCCATCGCGTAGGGACGACGGGCATCGGCCGGAATCCGCTCCAGGATGTCGTCGAGCCGGCGCGGCCCGGTGTCTCGGTCCGACCCCGGTGCAGCCTGCCAGGCACTGGACGGGAGATACGAGAGGTAGCGCCGCGCCAGGTCGAGGGCCGCTGCATCGTCGGGCGCGCAGTTGTGCGCCACGCCGCTCTCGCGAACGTGCACGGCGGTACCTCCGAGCTCTTCCTTGGTCACCTGCTCCCCCGTGGCCGCGGCGACCAGCGGTGGGCCGGCGGTGAAGAGCGAGGCGCCTTCGACCATCACGACGAAGTCCATCAACGGGGCGGCCAGCGCACCATGCCCAGCCGATGCGCCCATCACGACGCACACCGTGGGCACCAGGCCCGAGAGCGCGGCGAGCCCTTGCAGATCGTTCGGCGTCCGGCCGTGGTCGCGCAGCGCGTTGGTCAAGCGGTGCCCGCCCCCCTCGAGCAGGAAGACCAGCGGCACGCGCTCCTGCGCCGCAAGCTGGGTCAGCCGGAAACGCTTGTCGGCACCCGGCAGCCCGATCGAACCGCCCTGGACGGTGAAGTCCTCGGCGCCGGCCAGCGCCGGCCTTCCGTCGATGCGGCCGTGCCCCGCGATGAAGCCGTCCGCCGGCTGTGGCGGCTGGCCGACGCTCGCGCCTCCCACGTGGGTACCGAGTTCGTGAAAGCTCCCCGGGTCGAACAGCCGGGTGATGCGCTGGCGCGCGTCGAGGCGGCCCGTGGCACGCTGGCGGGCGAGCTTGGTCTCTCCGCCCATCGAACGAGCCGCACGGGTCTTCTGGTCGAGCGCTTCGAGTAGCGGCGCCCAGTCGCCCACGCCGGGACGATCGGATCGGGACGCGTCGGTCACGGTGCCTCCTGAAGCGAGCAGTCTAGCCCCGGCGGCGCAGCGCCTGGATCGAGTAGTGTACGGGTCAGCCACGAAGCCGGGACCGGCCCCTGATCCGGTCACCCTACATGGAGGCATACGCCAGGCCTTGCAACCCGATCTCACGGGCAAGACGGTCGTCCTCACCGGAGCGACCGCCGGCATCGGGCGTGCGACGGCGCTGGGCCTGGCTGGGCTCGGCGCCCGGCTGGTGGGCGTGGGGCGCGATCCGGCTCGGATCGAAGAGACGCTCGGACTGCTCGAGGAGGCTGGAGCGGCCGACCGCGCGACGATCCTGCGTGCCGACGTGTCCTCGCTCGAAGACGTTCGGCGCCTTGCGGGCGAGGTTCTCGAGCGCTGTCCCGCGATCCATGTGCTCGTGAACAATGCCGGTGTCACGGTGACGCGCCGTACCACGACCGTCGACGGATACGAGACGACCTTCGCCGTGAACCATCTCGCCTACTACGAGCTGACGGCGCAGCTGCTGCCGCGAATCGTGGCTTCGGCGCCGGCTCGGATCGTGAGCGTCGCGTCCGAGGCCCATCGCTTCGGCCGGATCGATCTCGACGACCTCCAGAACGAACGGAGCTACCGCGGCCTGCGCGTGTATGGCCAATCGAAGACGGCCAACATCTTGTTCACGCGCGAGCTGGCGCGCCGGCTCGCGGGCACCGGCGTCACGGCCAACTGCCTTCACCCGGGTGCCATCCGGAGCAACCTCGGGCGGGGCAACGGACCCATCCTCGATGGGGTGCAGCGCATCGTGGGCCTGTTCCTCAAATCCCCCGAGCAGGGGGCACGCACTTCGATCCACCTGGCCGCCTCGCCGGACGTCGCCACCACCAGCGGCGCCTATTTCGCCGATTGCAAGGCACGCAAGCCGGCGGCGCATGCCACCGACGCCGCAACCGCCCACGCACTGTGGGAGGCCACCGAGCGCATGACGGAGACCCGATACCCCGACCTTGCGCGCGCCGCGCGCGACACGGAGGCCCCGTGACCGAGCCCGGCGTCTACGAAGCCATGAGCACCCTGCGCGCGGTCCGGCGGTTGCGGCCGGACCCGATCCCGGACGAGGCGCTCGACCGGGTGCTTCAGGCCGCGGCGTGGGCCCCCACCGGTGGCAACGCCCAACCCTGGCGCGTGATCGTCGTGAGCGAGAACCAGGGAAAGCGCGCCCTCGGCGATCTCTACGCGACCCGCTGGCACGCCTATGCCGAGCAGCAACGCGAACTGCTGGCGCGTGCTCCCGAGGACCTCCGCGAGCGCGCCGGCCGCATGCTGCGGGCCGGCGACCACCTGGCCGATCACTTCCACGAGACGCCCGTGGTACTCGTCTTCTGTTTCAACCCGCAGCACATGGCGATCACCGACGCCGGCCAGCCCCGGCCCTCGGTGGTGGGTGGCGCCTCGATCTACACGGCCGTGCAGAACGCCATGCTCGCCTGCCGTGCCGAGGGGCTCGGCTGCGTGCTCACCACGCTGCTGTGCGAGGCCGAGCCCGAGGTGCGTGCCCTGCTGCAGATCCCCGAACCCTGGGCGACCGCGGCCGCGGTGCCGATCGGCTGGCCGGTACTGCGGGGCCATGGTCCGCTCTCGCGACGCCCGATCGAGAAGCTCGCGTTCGCGGAGCGCTTCGGCGAACCGCTGCGTCCCTAGCGCTCTGCCGGGGCGCGCTCAGGCGTCGAATCGCACATGGAGCGCGAGGGGGCTGCGGAACAGCAGCCCGCTCACCGTCGGCGGCGCCTCGTCGGGGTCGAGCCGCAGTCCCGGTAAGCCCTCGAACAGCTCCTCGAGCAGGACCTGCGTCTCCATGCGAGCCAGGTGCATCCCCAGGCACGTGTGCGGGCCGAAGGCGAAAGCCGCGTGCCGGTGGTAGGGCCGGAACACGTCGAAGCGATTCGGCTGGTCCCACCGGGCCGGGTCCCGATTGGCGGCGGCCATGTTCACGCTGATCGTGGTATCGGCGGGCACCGCAACGCCCTGCACCTCGCAGTCGCGCACGCAGGTGCGCATGATGCCGGTCAGCGGCGGCTCCCAGCGCAAGCCCTCTTCGATGGCGTGGAACCACAGGTTCCGGTCCGCGCGCACCGCGTCGAGCTGGTCCGGATGCGTGAGCAGGCCAGCGAGCAGGTTGCTCGACGACCGATAGGTCGTCTCGGCCCCCGCCGGGGCGAGGAGCCGGAAGAAGCCGTACACGAGCTCTTCGTCCAGGGGCTCGCCGTCGAGTTCGGCGTGGGCGAGCACACTCACCAGATCGTCGCGCGGGTCGGCGCGCCGTTGGCTCAGCAGATCGGCGAACAGGGCGCGCAGCTCCTGGCTGGCGCGCATCCCCGCAGCCGGGTCGAACGACACACTGATCAGCTCCACCGCCATGCGATGGAAGCGCTCGGTGTCCTCGGCCGGGATCCCGATCATCTCGGCGATGACTTCGACGGGAAACGGGAAAGTGAGTTCGCGGATCAGCTCGGCCCGACCGCGACCGCGCATGGCGGCGACCCGCCCACGCACGATCGGCCGCACCACCTCGCGCTCCCAGCGCTGGACCGCCCGGCGAGAGAAGGCCTGCGAGAGCAGCGACCGCACCCGGCCGTGCTCGGGTTCGTCCATCTCCAGGATGGTCCGCCCCATCACCAGGCCCATCGAGCGGGCGTAGCCGGCGCTCGAGAACGTCGCACCGTCGCGCAGCACGTCCACCACCGCTTCGAAGCCCACCGCCGTATAGATCCGTGGGTTCATGCCCGGTAGCGAGGGCACGTCCCGGTTGAAGAGGGCCTTGTAGCTGGTCTCGAGGATCGGCGCGCGCGCACGCATCTCGGCCCAGCGGGGGTGGGGATCGGCGATCAGGCCGATGCCCTGGCTGCGGTTGAACGCCTCGAAGGGATCCGAAGGGGCCGTCGCGTCGGGGGCGGTCGTGGTCATCGTTCGGGATCTCCGGGTTCGGGCTCTCGGGGGCCATCGTCGTCGCCCGCGAGCAGGCGTCGCGTGATCGCCAGGACCTGCTTGCGGTGTTCGCCGATCTGGCTTTCGGACAACGGATCGAAACGCAGGTCGGGGCTCAACGTCGGAAGCGCCGCCACGAAGAAGATCGTCGCGCCCGCGATGGTGCTGGCCATGTGGGCGGGGTCGGCCGGCGCACGAGAGAGAATCGGATCGCCCTGCCCCCGGGCCATCACCTCCTTGGCGAGCGTCACGAAGGGGCCCAGGTGCGCGCGCACCGGGGGCGCGTCGCCGGCGGTGGCGTCGGCCACCTCGCGCAGAAGCAGCCGGGCAAGGCTCGGCCGCTCGCCGACGTAGCTGACCCAGGCGCCCACCGCGGACTCGATGCGACGCCCGAGAGGCGCGTCGTCGCGCAGCAACGGTGCGATCCGTTCGTGGAGACCCGCCATGACATCGGCCAGGACGGCGTCGTAGAGCGCCCGCTTGTCGCGAAAGTGGTAGACGATCGACGCGCGACGAATCCCCACGGCGGCCGCCACGTCCTCGAGCCGGGTCGCGGAAAAGCCGCGGGCTGCGAACAGCGCCTCTCCCGCTTCGATCAGTGCGGCCCGGGTTCGGGCAGCCTTGGGAGTCGTCGGTCGAGAGGCGGGTTCGGCCACGCCCCTTTCTACCTGCATGAAGGTAGAAAAACAAGCCCAGATGAAGCCAACTTCACGCGGAACCCCTCGGACTGGCTAGCTTCCGCCCCGATCCCATGCGCGGTGCCCGAGGAGTATGGATCGGCGCGCTCGCCCTGCTCGCAGGCGCGCTCGCCGGGTGCCCGGATACGGGCGGCCTGATGGCCGGGCCTCGCGTGCTGCGCACCGACCCGCAGCAGGTTGTGCTGAGTTGGGAGACTGCGGCCGACGAGACCAGCTGGCTCGAAGTACGCAGGCCCGAGAGCGAAGCCGCAGAGCGCTTCGACCCGGAGAGCACCGCAGGCCGCCACCGCTGTCGCGTCGCGGATCTCGCACCGGCGACGACCTATGCCTACGCGGTGCTCGTGGACGGTGAGACGCGGTTCGAGGGACGCTTTCGGACCGCCCCACGACGAGGGGCGCCGGCGCGCTTCGCCTTCGCCGTCCTCGGCGACAGTGGAAAGGCGTCCCGCGACCAAGCGCGCCTGGGCGCCCGACTCGCCAGTCTGGAGCCCGAGTTGGTCCTGCACACGGGCGACGTCCTCTACTCGAACGATGCCAAAGCGGTCTTCCTCGAACCCTACGCGGCGCTGCTCGCCCAGAGCCCTCTGTGGCCCACCCTCGGCAACCACGACCTCGAATACGAGCCGGTGTTTCGAGAGCTGTTCGACCTGCCCACCGATGGCCCGCCCGGTCTCCCCCCGAGCCGCAACTATGTGATCGACCACGGCGACGCGCGCTTCGCGATTCTCGACTCGAACCAGGGCCCGCGGACCCTGCGCTGGCGCATCGGCCGCTGGCTCGAGCGCAAGATGAACGAGCCGCCGTTGCCGCGCTGGCGGTTCGTCGTGCTCCACCATCCGCCGTACACGTGGGGCAACCACGAACCGACCCTGCCCGTCCAGACGCTGGTGCCACTCTTCGAATCGCTGGGCGTCCAGATGGTGTTCTCGGGCCACGACCACAACTACCAGCGTACGGCGCCCATGGTTGGGGGACGCGTCGCCGGCCCGGGCGAACCAGGGGTCGTCTACGTCGTGAGCGGCGCAGGCGGAGGCGACCTCGACGCGATCCCGCCCAAGGCCGAGTGGCCCGACGAGCTGCGCGGAGGAGACGGCGAGCGATTCAGCGCGACCTTCGTCGAAGTGGCGCCCGAAGGCCTCACCGTGCGCCAGGTGGACGCGGACGGAATCGTGATCGACCGCTTCGACGTGCCTCCCAACGCTGCGCAGACGAGCGCACCGCGGGGTCGCGAAGCGGCCGGCGGGGCGCCGTGAGCGCTTCGGGGAGCGGCCCGCCGGGCCGCTTCGACGGCGTCGTCCACGAGTTGTGCGAAGCGCACCCCACGCGCTGGCTGCTGCTCTTGGCGGGCGTGGTCTATCTGCCGTGGCTCGGCGCAGAGCCCGTCTACACGACGCTCGAGGGGCTGCGCATGGTGCCCGCCCGGGAGATGCTCGCCACCGGGGATTGGGTGGTTCCCCGTCTGAACGGCGACCCGTACCTCGCCAAGCCGCCGCTCGTCTATTGGGCGATCGCGACGCTCTCGGCGCCGATCGGCGACGTGACGATCGTCTCGGGTCGACTGGTCTCGGTGCTCTCGATGATCGGCACGATGCTGCTGGTCGCCGCGTTCGGCCGCCGCCATCTCGGGCCCCGCGCGGGGTTCCTGGCAGCCGTGATCACGGGCTTCGCTGCGCTGGCCTTCGAGAAGGGCTCGCGCGCCGAACTGGAGGCCCTGCTCCTCGTGACGTCGACCGGGGGCCTGCTCGCGCTGTACGAGGCCTGCCGGAGCCCCCGACACCGCGCACGCGCCACGTTGCTGGCGGGCCTCGGCATCGGGCTCGCGATCCTCACCAAGGGACCGGTCCCCTTGATCGCCTTCGCGACCGCAGGCGCAGCCCTCGTCGCAGTCGCCGAGTCGCGCCTGCTCGCGCTGCGCACGGTCGCAGCGGCCGGCGCGCTCGCCTTGCTGGTGTGCGTGCCCTGGGTGGCGGCGCTCTTCTCGACGTTCGAGCAGGGCGAGCTCTCCCGCGTCCTCCAGGTCGAGGTGTTCCAACGCGTCGAGTCGGCCGACGCAGTGAACGAAGAGCCCTTCTACTACTACCTCGTTGCCCTCGCACGCGGCATGGCGCCCTGGTCGCTACTGCTCCCGGGCCTGGCGGTGCTCGCGCAAAGAGACGCGCGTACCGGCAAGGGGCCGCTGTTCGCGTTCCTGATGGCCTGGTCGGTGGCGACGCTCCTGGCATTGAGCATCTCCTCGGGCAAGGAGACCCGCTACCTGCTTCCGACGTACCCCGCGTGGGCGCTGCTCGTCGCCTGGGGGTGGTGCGAGCGTCGGCGCCTGCCGGGGCTGCAGGCCTATGGCCGGATCCTGCTGAATGGCCTGCTCGTCGCGAGTTGGGGCGTCCCCCTCGCCCTGCCCGTCGTGGCCTACCAGATCGACCCCGAGCTCCTGCCGGTGGGTCTTGCCCTGGCAGCGGTCATGCTCGCCGGCCGGGCGGCGATCGCGCTCGGCGTTCGGCGCGACGCAACGGCGATCGTACTCGCCGGGCTCTTCGTGATGCTCTTTGCACTTCGCGGTGGCTGGGCGGAGATCTACTGGCCCACGCGGGCCCCGGGATACCCGTACGTCGAGATCGCAGCCGGCGTGGACGAGCGCATGACCGAGGGCGCACCGCTCGTCGCCCTCGGACGCGTGAGCGCATCGCTGCTCTATCACCTGGATCGTCCGCTCCTACGCGTGAAGAGTGCCGACGATCTCGCCGCGTGCCGCATGGCGGGAACCTGCGTCGCCACCCACGTGATCTCGGACCGGCCCCTCGACGATGCCTCGCTACGCGAGGTCGCCCGCTGGCCCACGCGCCGCGCACCTTTCCGGCTGTACGCAGCGTCCGACCCGAGGAACCGCGAAGACCCGACGAAACCCTGAGGACCCGATGAAGCCCTAAGGGCCGGTTCGATCGCGCCCCTGACGGATGTGCTCACCGCGCAACGCATCGAGCGTCGTGCGTCGCACCTGCCGGCGCGTGAACCCCGGCGCCAGGGCGCGAACCACGTAGGCGAGTCCGATGCCACGAGGCACCGTGACCTCGCGTCGCCCGCGCGCCAGGGCCTCGAGGGTCGCATCCACCACCACCTCGGGTTCGATCATCTGGCGACGGGCAACGGGCGGCAGGCGCGCCAGATCGGCCGCCCCGAAGAACGGCGTGCGGATCGCACCGGGGCACACGGTGAGTACGTGGACGCCGCGACGCTCCACCTCGATCGACAGGGACTCGGCAAGCCCGACCAGGGCGAACTTCGAGGCCGCGTAGGCCGACTCCTCGGGCGGTGCGATGCGCCCGGCGACCGAGGCCATGAAGACGAGCCAGCCACGGCCGCGGGCGACCATGGCCGGGAGCAGCGCCTTGGTCAGGTAGAGCGCGCCCAGGTAGTTGACCCGCATCATGCGCTCCATGTCTTCCACGTCCCAGTCGAGAAAGGTGCGGTGGTGGCCGTAGCCGGCGTTGTTCACCAGCAGGTCGACACCGCCCAGCACGTCCTGGGCCTCGGCCGCCGCCGTGGCGACCTGCTTCACGTCGGCGACGTCGCAGACGATCGGGTGCGCTTCGCCGCCGCACTCCGCGATCTCGTTCGCGACCGCCTCGAGCACTTCGCGGCGTCGGGCGACCAGCCCCACCCGCGCGCCCGCGGCGGCCAGACGCAACGCGAGCAGCCGCCCCACCCCGCTCGACGCGCCCGTGACCAACGCGCCCATGCCGTTCAGGTGCGTGAGCTTCACGGCGCCACGCGCCCCTCGCCGCCCGCCGCACCGAGCAGCGCGCGAACCACGCGTCGCAGATGGGCCTTGGCCGTCGCACGCAGCGCCGGATCGTCGAGGCCGCAGCCGAACATCGCGCGGTAGTCCCCGAGCACGTGCTGGTTGAGAACACCCTCCACCGTCATCAGCAGCAGCCGCAGGTCGAGGCCTTCTGCGGCGATCGCCCGTCCCTCGACCTCGCCCTCGACGAAGCGCAGCCAACCCCGGTCCATGCGGGTGACGCCCGGTGGCAGACCCTCGCCGAGGGATGCACGCGCGTTGAGCGCGACCCAGTCGCGCCGCTCGAGGAAGAAGTCGAACACCTCGTCGAGGAGCCCGTCGATCAAGTCCGATGCACCGGTCGCATCGCCAGCCCGCTCACCGAGCCGTTTCATGAGCGCCTCGTCGAAACGACAGAGCACCGCCTGATACAGGCTCGCCTTCGGGCCGAAGTGGTGCTGGATGGTGAAGGGCCGAACCCCGGCGTCCGCAGCCACGGCCCGCAGCGAGACGCCCCCATAGCCCGATCGCGCGAACTGGCGTTCGGCCACATCGAGAATCCGAGTGCGGGTGCGCTCGGCCTCGACCTGGGAGCGTCGACCTTTGCTGGCCATCTGTCCAGTAAACCACGAGGGCGCGTGCTTCGCTACGGTGGCCGCGTGCGAAAGCGCACCCGGGGGGGTCGGAGCGTGCCTCGTGCCGCCTGGAGCCTTGCGTCCGCAAGGCCCCGTGGCGCCGCCAGGGCCTCGTGCGGGCGGGCCGTCGCCCTGGCCTGGGCCAGCCTGATCGCGATCACGGCCCCGCCGGCGGCCGCCACCGACTGGCGGCTCGATGCGTCGGCGCTGATCGTGTTCGAGACCGCGGTCGACACCGGCGACGCCCGCTTCCAGAAGGCCGAGGTCGCGGCCTATCCGCGACTCGAGCTCGACCTGCCGGGCGGTGCGGCCCTCGTGGGCGTCGCGCGCGTCCGCGCCGATGCCTTCGACCGCATCGACCCGGGAAGGCCCGACGCGCCCGAGGTGGCACGCCTCACCCGCCGCCACGCCCTCGGCAACCACATCGACTGGGAACTGCGCGAGTTGTTCGCGGACGTGGCCCTGGGGCCCGCGCGGCTCACCCTCGGCAAACAACAGGTGGTCTGGGGAGAGGCCGACGGCCTCAAGGTGCTGGACCTCGTCGACCCGCAGGGCTTTCGCGAGTTCATCCTCGAGCGCTTCGACCGCTCGCGCATCCCGCTCTGGACCGTGAACGTCGAAGTGCCGATCGGACCCACCGAGCTGCAGCTGCTCTGGGTTCCCGACCCGAGCCACCACGAGCTTCCCGAACCGGACGGCGTATTCGGCTTCACGTCACCGCAGCTGCTACCGCCCGCCGTGCCGGGGGTCGTTCCGCAGTTCGCGGGCATCGATCGACCGGGCAACGCCTTCCTCGATTCGGATGCGGGCGCGCGCCTGCGGGGCCGGCTCGGGGGATTCGACCTCTCGATCTCCTACCTCTACCAGTACGACGATCGGCCGGTCTTCGCGGGGCGTTTCGGAAGCAGCGCGGCGGGACCCACCGTCTCGTTCACGCAGACCTACGAACGCACCCACGTCGTGGGGCTCACCTTCGCGAACGCCTTTGGCGACTTCACGGTGCGCGGCGAGGCCCTCGCGCGGAGCGACCGGTTCATCGGCAGCAGCGACCCCCGGACTCCGCGGCTGCTGCACGAGACGCCCGAACTCGCCTACGTGCTCGGGCTGGACTGGTTCGGCCTGCGGGACACCCTGCTCAGCGTGCAACTCTTCCAGAGCTGGCTGGTCGACGACGGGCGCGCACTCGTTCGCGACCGCCTCGACACCAACGTGACCGTGTTCGGCCAGCACCGCATGCTGCACGACCGGCTCACGCTCGAGGCGATCTGGATCCACAACCTGAACGATGGGGACGGCCTCGTTCGGCCTCGCGTCACGTACGAGCTGCGCGACGGGCTCGACGTGTGGTTGGGCGCAGACGTCTTCTACGGAGACCGCCGGGGCGTTTTCGGGCAGTTCCGCCATGCGGATCGTGCGGTGCTGGGCCTCGAGCTGGGGCTCTAGGCGCCCCTGGGGATTGACACCCGCTCACCGTGGATGAGACAAAGGGGTCCCTCGGAGGTGCCCCGATGCAGCGAACCCCGTCGATCGCCCTGTGCCTGGCCCTGTTGGTGAGTGTCGGCTTCGGAGGGGTTGCGGCCGCGAACCCGCCGCTGGACCTGACCGATCCGACTTCGCGCGAGATCCGCATCGAGTTCGATACCGAAGTGATCGACTTCGCCGCGATCGGGGGCGCGTTCAGCCTTCCCGCACCGGCCTCGTTCGACTCCGACGGCACGGTGGCCACCGTCGTGCTCGACGGTGCGCTGCTCGAAGCGCGGATCACGGCCTTGTTCGAAGGCCTGATCACGCCGATTCCCGGAAGCTTCACGGACTTCGTGATGACGCTCGAGGTCGCGACCGGGGAGGTGCTTTCGCTGACTTCCACGGGAAGCATCGACACCGACGTCGGCCTGTTCGACTTCCAGCAGTCACTCCAGTCCGACGCGACGCTGGGCTTCCTGCTCGCGCCCGTGCTGGACGTCGAGTTCCCCTTCGCGTGCACCAGTGGCCCGGACTGCACCCTGGTCGCCGGTCAGCCGCTCGATCCCGCCACCGGGCAGGTGGTGGCGGTGGGCGAAATCGTCGGAATCCTGAACCCGATCTTCTCGCCCTTCGGCGACCTGCGGCTGACCGAGCAAGCCGCGATCTCGTGCGACGGCGCGGTCGCTCAGGCGACCTACGCCCCAGACGAGACGCAGACCTACGAGTTCGCCATGACGAACCGCGATGACGAAGCGCGCTTCATCGAAGCCAAGGTCTGGCTCGAAGCGCCCGACGGAACGATCCTGCCTTCGGTCAACGTGGGTGCAGACGGCAGCGTCTGCCTGGACGCCGGGGCGACCTTCGCCTCGCCCCCCACGTCGTCGATCTTCGTGGACGAGACCGTCCCGGTCGGCAACTGGTCGATCGGCTGCCGTCTGGTCGACCCCGATACGGGCGAGACCCTGGCGGAGGACGTGGACCGGTTCGAGGTGCTCGCCGAGCCCCGCTGAAGTCCTATTGACATTGTGCGTGCCAATACGACAGCATCGCCTCCAGCGCCACCAGGCGTGGAGGGAGTCCCATGCGAGTCCTCGGCACGGTCGCCGCCCTCGCCCTGCTGGCCGCGGGCGCGACGATGCTGTGGCAGCACCTGCGCTACGTGGAGCTTCGGCGCAACGTGCTCCACGACCGCCAGGCCCTCATCCACCCGGCCGAGGCGTTCCACGTGCTCACCTTTCTCGAACTCGCACCGGGGCAGCAGACCCTGGAGGCCCTGCGCAAGGTCGTCCCCCTCCTCGCGCCCGGCGACGCCCAAGTGATCTACGCGGGTGAGGTGGTCCTGACGCCACTGGCCTCTGCGCAGATCCCCGAACCCGACTGGAACGCGATCGTTCTCACCCAGCATCCCACGCGCGACGCGTATGACGCCGCGCGCGCTTCGCCCGACCGCCAGCGCGCGCTGGCCGAGTTCGCGCGGGCCTACGAGCACGGGATGAAGCGGCCGCGGCTGTTCAACCTCGCGATCCACCAGCTCCTGCTGGTGCTGCGAGCCGGGCAGATCCTGACCCGGGCGCCCTCGCACTTTCCCTTCGAGCGCGCCGACGGCCCCTTGGCTGTGGACACGGAACGCCTGCGGGCGCTCGAGGCCGCTCGAAGCCGTGACCGTGGCGCCGTCGTCGTGGTGAACCTGCTGCAAGAGGGCACGCGCGAGCAACGCGACGCAAACCGGCAGTACGGACTCGCCATGGCGGGAATGTTCGCAGAAGGAGCACACGGCCCCTTCCACATGGGCCGCTCGGTCACGGTCGAGGGGGAGGCCCGGTTCGACGCCGTCGCGCTGGTCTACTACCCCGGCGTCGCGCACTTCCTCCAGATGGGCCAGAGCCGGTTCTTCCAGGGAATCGTCGGCGGCAAGCAGCTCGCCGACACCCAGGCCTCGATCACGATTCCGGTGCTCGACCAGCTCTAGGTCCGTGTTTCACCCGAAGGACACGGGCCGCGCTACGCTGCCATCGACTGCGAGCGGGGGCCCAGATCTCGAAGAGCCAGCGAAGGCCAGCTCCATCATGACTCGGGAAACCGTCGTCATCGGATGGAACGAGGACGTCGACCTGCCCGACTGGGGCGTGCGCGGGTTGCGCGCCAAGGTGGATACCGGTGCGCGCTCGAGCGCCCTCCACGTCGAGAACGTCGAAGAGATCGGGCGCAACCGGGTCCGCTTCGACGTGGTCCTCCACCGCAAGCGACGCGACCGGCGCGTTCACGTGGAGACCCGCATCGTGCGCCGTGGACGCGTGCGTTCGAGCACGGGCCACTACACGAACCGGATCTTCGTAGCCACCCGCGTCCGCATCGGGCCCATCGAGCGCGTGGTCGAACTCAGTCTCGTCGACCGCGAGCGCATGATCTTCCGCATGCTGCTTGGGCGAACGGCCCTCGCCGGGCCCTTTCTGATCGACGTGGACCGGGCCCACATCCAGGGCCGTCGCCGAAAGACCGTCAAGCGGAAGAACGACACGCGGAAGAACGTCAAACGCACGAAGACCCGGCGTCAGTCGGAGTAGTCGGTCAGCTCGTCCTGGAAGCGCTCGACCCGCTGGGCCACCGTGGCGGGCTTGGCGAAGCTGGCCACGTGGAACAGGGCGTCGCCCTCGTGAGCCAGGGGCATGCGCGTACGCCCGATGACCACGCCTGCTTCGGGTGCCTGCACCTCGCACTCTTCGGTTCCCAGCGGGTCCGAGATCACGCCCAGGATGTCCCCCTGCGCCACGCGTGCCCCGAGCCTTGCCCGCGTTCGCAGGATCCCGCTCTCCGGTGCCCGCACCCAGCGGCTGCTCCGGGCCAGGAACGGCTCGAAGCTGGACCGTGTGTGGCGCCTCGGGAGCATGTCCAGATGCCGCATCGCAGCCAACACACCGCGGAGCCCGGCCCGGATCGCCGTCTCGTCGAACCGCAGCGCCTCGCCGCCCTCGTACACCAGCATCGGGATGTCACGCTCCAGGACCTCCTGGCGCAGCGAACCGTCTCGCAGGTTGGCGTTCAGGATCACGGGCACGCCGAAGGCCCGCGCGAGTGCTTCGGTCTCGGGCAGATCGAGGCACGCGCGCACCTGCGGAAGGTTCTCACGGTGCACGGCTCCCGTGTGGAGGTCGATCCCATGAGTGGCGTGGTCGACCACCTCGGCGAGGAATGCGTGTGCCAGCCGCGAAGCCAACGACCCGCGAGGCGAACCCGGAAACGAGCGATTCAGATCGCGCCGGTCGGGAAGCGTGCGCGTCTGCGCGACGAACCCGTACACATTGACGATCGGCACTGCGATCAAGCTCCCGCGAAGCCGCTTCAGCTCGGGGCGCGCCAACAGACGCCGGATGATCTCGACGCCATTGAGTTCGTCACCGTGGATGGCGGCGCACACGAACAGGCGCGGCCCGTCCTTGCGGCCCCGCACCACGCGGATCGGCAGCTCGACCTGGGCGCCCGACACGCGCGGCGCCACCGGCAACCGCAGCGATACCCGTTCGCCAGGCTCGATCGCGGTCCCTGCGATGGTGAGCGCATCGCTCACTCGGCTTGCTGCGTCCCCACGGGCTCGCGCTTGGCGCGCTTGCGCCGCTTGGGCTGCGGTGCGAGCCCCTTGAGCGTGAGCGTCTTGCCGAAACACAGCAGCACGTCACCAGCCAGGATTTCGCGTGAGCCCTTCGGGTTCGGAATCGCCACGCTCTCGCGCTGGATCGTGAGCACCAGTACGTCCCGGTCGCGCAGGTGGGAGCTCGAGACGGTCGTGCCACATAGCTCGGAGCTCGCGTCCACGGGGATCTCCATCACCCCGTAGCCGCTCTGCAGGGTGAGCCGCTGACGGAGGTCGATCTCGGGGAAGAGAACTTCGTCCTCGATGAGCTTCACGATCTCGCCGGCCACGTCGATCCCGGTGGCGGTCTCGATGCCCTCGAGCCCCGGCGAGGAGTTCACCTCCATCACGATCGGTCCGTCGTTGCCCTCGAGCATGTCCACCCCGGCCACGCGCAGGCCCATGATCTGGGCCGCGTGGACCGCCGTGCGCGCGTACTCATCGTCGAGCTCGACCTGCTCGGCGCGGCCACCGCGATGGACGTTGCTGCGGAACTCGCCTTCCTGGGCGACGCGGCGCATGGCCGCCACCACGCGGTTGCCCACCACGAAGGCGCGGATGTCCTTGCCTCGGCTCTCCTTCACGAACTGCTGGAGAAGCACGTTCTGTTTGGCGGGGCCCTGGAGGGTCTCGATGATGGCTTCGGCGATCTTGGGCGAGTCGGCGAGGATGACGCCCACGCCCTGGGTCCCCTCGAGCAGCTTGATGACGACCGGCGGGCCGCCGAGGCGCTCGATCCCCGGCAGCACCTCGTTCACGTGCCGCACGAAGAGCGTCTTGGGAATGCCCAGCCGATGCCGGCTCAACACCTGGATCGAGCGCAGCTTGTCTCGCGACACGCTGATCGCGTGAGACGGATTGACGCAATAGACGCCCATCTGCTCGAACTGGCGCACCACCGCCGTCCCAAAGAACGTCACGGACGCCCCGATGCGCGGGATGACGGCATCATATCGGCTCAGGGGCTTGTGTCGGTGGTAGAGCGACGGGCGTCCGCGCTCGACCTCGATGGTGAACGAGAGCGTGTTGACCACCTTGGCCTGGTGGCCGCGCATCTCGCAGGCCTCCTTCAGTCGCCGTGTGCTGTACAGGCGCGGACCACGCGAGAGGATCGCGATCTTCAATGGGGGCTCCTCGAGAGCGAAGCCCCAGCATACTCGCCCGGCCCAACCGACACCATCGCCGACCACGATACCCGCGAGGATCGCTGGCGGGTGCAGAGCGCGCGGAGCACCATGGGGTCGTGGACGCTGCACTCCCCTGGGTCGGACTGCTGGTCGTGAGCCTGGCTGCGCTGCTTCGATCGGCCGACGGCTTCCTGAGCGGTGCCGAGAAGATCGGGCTACGGCTCGGACTCTCGCCCTTCGTGGTAGGCGTCGCGGTCGTGGGATTCGGGACGTCCCTGCCCGAGCTGCTGGCTGCCGTGACTTCGGTCGTTCGCGGTGTCTCGGAGATCGCGATCGCCACGGCGATCGGCTCCAACGTGACGAACCTCCTGTTGATTCTCGGCACGGCGGCCGTGCTGGGGCGCGGGCTTCGCGTCGAGTCCGAGCTCGTCCGCGTCGACCTGCCGTTCCTGTTCGGCTCCGCCCTGCTCCTGGCGGTGGTGGCACTCGACGGCGGCATCGGCTGGATCGAGGGCTCCCTGTGCCTGCTCGCCCTCGCCGTCTACCTGGTCTACGCCTCGTCGGAAGGGCGCGTGGGAACGGCCGAGCTGCTGGCCCCCGACGCCCAGGAGGCGGAACGTCAGCCTGGCTTGGGCACCTGGGCCGGAACCGTCGCCGCCCTCGGCGTGCTCCAGCTCTCCGCCTGGGGTGCCGTCGAGTCGGTGGTGCGGATCTCGGCCGTCACCGGCATCGGGGGCGACGTGTTGGGCGCCACCGTGGTCGCGCTGGGAACCTCGCTTCCCGAGCTGGCCGTCACCGTCCGGGCATCCCTCGGCGGCAAGCCCGAGCTGGCGGTCGGCAACGTGATCGGCTCGAACATCTTCAACGCACTCGGTGTCGTCGGCGTAGCCGCCCTGTTCGGAACCGTGGCCGTCCCCGCCTCGCTGCTGGCCTTCTCGTTGCCGGTGATGCTCGCGGTGACGGTGCTGGGCTTCTTCGTGCTCCAGGACCGCACGATGACGCGATGGGACGGGGCGCTGCTGGGGATTCTCTATCTCACCTACACCGCCAACCTGTTCGGCGTCGCCTAGCCCAGCATGGGCATCAGGGCGACCGCGAAGCCCAGGAAGGCCGCGAAGCCCACGATGTCGGTGACGGTGGTGAGGAAGATCGAGGCCGACTGCGCCGGGTCGCGCCCGGCAGCGCGCAGCAGGAGTGGAATGGCAGCGCCCGTCAGCCCGGCGGCCGTCATGTTCACGATCATGGCCAGGAAGATGATCAGCACCAGGCCGATGCGGCCGTCCCAGAACCAGACCGCGGCACCCGTACCGACGGCGATCCCGACCCCGTTGATGAAGGCGGCCAGGGTCTCCTTGAACAGCAGCCGGCGGGTGCTTCCCGGAAGCAGCTCACGCAGCGCGATCCCGCGCATGACCACGGCCAGGGCCTGCGCGCCCGTATTGCCGCCCTGCCCGGCGACCACGGGCAGCAGCACCGCGAGCGCCGTCACCTTCTCGATCGTTCCCTCGAAGACGCCGACCACCGCGGCCGCGAGGAAGGCCGTGCCGAGGTTCACGTAGAGCCAGGGCAGACGCTTTCGAACCACGAGGCCAACGGGCGAGAGCGCGCGCTCATCCTCGCCGGCACCGACCAGCTTCTGGAAGTCGCCGAACACCTCCTCGTCGATCGCCTGGATCAGCTCGTCTCGGCGCACGACGCCCAGCAGGAAGCCCTCGGCATCCACCACGGGCAGGGCCACGAAGCGGCGCTCGCGGATCAGATCGCTGAGCTCGTCGCGTGTGGTGGTACCCGGCACGCTCACGATCTCGCGGTTCACGAGGGGCGCCAGCGGGTCGCGCGGCGGCGCCAGCAGCAGGTCGCGCATGTTCACGACCCCGGCCAGCTTGCCCTCGCCGTCCGTGACGTAGAGATAGAAGAGAGTCGATCTCGGCGCGCGACGCAGCCGGTTGATGGCCTCGCTGACGGTCATGTCCAGGCGCAGGGCCGTGATGCGCGGGTCCATGAGGCTGCCCGCCGTGTCTGGCGGGTACTGCAGCAGGCCGCGAATTCCGCGCTCTTCCGGCAGGCCGGCCAGTGCCGACTCGCGCGCAGCCGCTTCGAGTTGGTGCAGGATCGCTGCCGCAACCCGCGGTCCCACGGCGGCCAGGAGCTTCTGGGTGGCCTCCGGGCCCAGCCCACCGAGGATCGTCGCCGCAGAGACGGGCGCGAGACACGCCACGACACCGGCAGCCGCGGAGTCGGGCAGCTTCTTCAGCGTGGCCGACGCCTCGGCCGGCGGGAGCGCATCGAGCGCGCGCGCGGCGTCATCGGGGTGGGCGACGGCAAACGCGCGCACCATGGATTCCAGGGCAGATCGGGCCATGCGTCCTCCGGTGGGTTTCTCAGCGGGTCGCCGGAGGCGAGCCTTCGCTCTCTGTGGCCATCAGTTCGATCTTGATGCTCTCGGGCTCGATGGCGCGAACCTCGACACCCGGCGGCGTCTCCACCAACGAATCCGAGAGCTGGAAGGTTCGCCGCCCGAGCCGGGCCAGGATCGCATCGACGGTGAGCTTTACGTCGTCGGAATCGAGCAGCAAGAGGTCTCGCCGCGGTGCCGCGAGGCGTAGGGTCGCAACGGGTGGATCGACTCCGACCAGCGCGTGGCCCGGCGGCAGACCCCGGACCGTCACGGGCACCTCGCGATCGACCTCGATGATGGCCCCGCCCGGGATCGCGAGGACCCAGATCAGTGCGGCCAGCCCGAGCGCACCGACCGCCTCCTTCCACCGAGTGAGCAACCCGAAGCCAGCGCCTGCACCGTCGGCCCGCTGCGCGCCCAGGAACTCCTCGATCTCCTTGATGACCGCTCCAGGCGACGCGAGCTTGCGCAGGCGGCCGTCGCGCGCGACCGAGATCGTTCCCCGCTCCTCGGAGACGATCAGGCACAGCGCGTCGCTCAGCTCCGCAAGGCCCAGTCCCGCGGCATGGCGCGTGCCCCGGTCGCGAAGCTGCGCGTGATCGCTCGACAGGGGCAGGTGGATCGCAAAGCGCTTGACGCGTCCAGCTTCGACCAGGATCGCTCCGTCGTGCCCGGGTGAGTGGGGATCGAACAGGGAGAGCAGGAGCGGCTCGCTGATCACGGCGTCGAGCTCGACGCCGCCATCGAGGTGCCGATCGAGCGGCCCCCTGCCCGGCAGGACTACCAGCGCGCCCCGCCGCCCCTCGGCCAGCGACACCATGGCGCGCGCCAGGGTGTTGGCCTGGTCCGACTGCAGGCCGGGCGCCGCCCCGCGGCGCAGGCCCACCGAGGCGATCTGCTCGAAGAGTCGGCGGAGGTCTTCCTGGAACAGCACCACGCCGACGATGACCGAGACCGCCACGAAGGCCTGCAGGATCTGCGTCGTGAGCGGCAGTCCAAACTGGCGGGCCACGAGATAGACGACCAGCACGATGCCCACGCCGGCCAGCGCCAGCCGAGCCCGCGCCGCGCGCAGGGCGACCAGCACCAGCCACATCAAGAACCAGACGACCGCGAGGTCGGCCAGGTCGAGCCATCGAAGCGCCAGCATCTCTTCCAAGGGCTACTCCCCGGGGCGATTCTAACGCCCCGATGCGCGAGCCGGTGCTCGTGGGGCGAAGAACGCAATCGATTCGCCCGCGGATGCGGGCTATCCAGGGCAGGCGGAGGACCGACGTTGATCCAGCTCCACACCGTCCCCACGCCCAACGGCCACAAGGTCTCGATCATGCTCGAAGAGATCGGTGCGCCCTACGAGGTGACGGTGACCGATCTGCTGAAGGGCGAGCAGCTCACGCCCGAGTTCCTGGCGCTCAACCCCAACAACAAGTGCCCCGTGATCGTCGACACCGAGCCCCACGGCGGGGGCGAGCCGATCGTCGTCTGGGAGTCGGGCGCGATCCTGATCTACCTGGCCGAGAAGTCGGGCCAGCTGCTTGCCGCCGAGCCCCGGCAACGCGCAGCGACGCTTCAGTGGCTGATGTTCCAGATGTCCGGCGTAGGCCCGCTGCAGGGGCAGGCCCATCACTTCATCCGCTACGCGCCCGTCGAGCAGCCGTATGCGCGCGAGCGCTACTGGAACGAGACCCACCGGCAGCTGCGCGTGCTCGAACACCGCCTCGGAGAAGCGGCTTACCTGGCCAGCGACTACAGCATCGCCGACATCGCCTGCTGGCCGTGGGTGCGCTCGCTCCCGATGATCGACATCCACATCGACGACGCCTACCCCGCCATCGCCCGCTGGTTCCACGCCATCGAGTCGCGGCCCGGGGTGGCGCGCGGCAAGGACCTGGTGAGCGGCGCGGTCTATCGGATCCCGCCCAACACGCACATCCCCCTCGACGAAGAGTCGTTCTCGAACTCGTTCGGCGACAACCAGTACGCCGACCGTTTCCGAGGGCGCGCCGGTCGCAGCTAGCCAGGTCCCGACCGCCTCGTGCGCCCGCGGCTCCCCGCGGGCCCGACACATCGGGGCCGGCGGCACCACCTAAGGGGAGGCCGCCCGTGCGCGCGGCCGTGGGAGGCCCCATGACGCTCCGCCTGCTCGCCCTGGCCGTGTCGATCACACTCTGGATCGCCGCGCCCGCGTCGGCGACCACCGTCGACGCCAACTGGTTCTCGAACGGAAGCGGAAGCGGCGTGATCGACCCACCGGGCCCCACCGGGCCCGAGCGGCTGAGGCTCCAGGGCAGCTTCAACGTGGGCTTCCACGAGGGAACGGTGGTGCTTCCGTTCGCGGCCACCTGGACGATCGAGGCGCTGATCCGGAACGACAGCCAGTTCGACATCCCGTCGGAGTTCGTGGAGATCCGCATCGACGGCGTGCTGGTGGAGACCCTGTTCAACACCCCTCTCGGCGCGGGACAGCCCTTCGAGCACCAGATCACGGGCGACTCCTTCGACTACCGGTTCGACTTCTCGAGCCCGTCGGTGGACGAGGGCTCGCACCTGATCGTGCAGCGCGGCACGGTCACGGCGGCGGCCGAGCCGGCCCTGCTGGCGCTGCTGGCCAGCGCAGCCGCCGCCCTCTCGCGCAGGCGGTAGACCGCAAACCTGGGGCGCGGGAGTGCTGGGCTAGCTGCCGTCAGTTTCGTTGACAACGTTTATTTTTTGATGTTCTCTTTATTCCATGGGTCGCCCTGCGCTCCAGGCAGAAGAGATCGGCGAGTTCCGAGAGCGCCTCTGTGATGCGGCGCTGGGGCTCTTCGCCGAGCGGGGCTACGAGGGCTTCACGCTGCGCGCCCTGGGCGGTGCGCTCTCCTGCAGCCCCGCCACCCCGTACCGCTACTTCCGCAACAAGGCCGAGATCTTCGCGACGGTCTGCGGCCGGGCCTTCGAGGAGCTCTGCCGCGCCCAGGAGGCCGCAGCGTCCCAGGCCGGCGACGTCTGGGACGGCATCCGCGGACAGGGCCGAAGCTATGTCGGCTTCGCCCGCGCCAACCCGCACGCCTATCGCGTCATGTTCGACCTGCGCGAACCCACCGAGGCGCGCGACCGCCTGGTCCGCGACGGGGACCTCGAGCCGGTGCGCCGCTCGTGGCAGCTGCTGCACGGCGCGTTCGAAGCCGCTGCGCGCGCCGGCCAGCTCGAGGGCGACCCGGCGCGCCTGGCCTTCTCGTTCTGGGCGTCGATCCACGGTGTCATGTCCCTCGAGCTCTCGGGCCACCTGTTCGTGGCGGCGTCGGGAGACGACCTCGTCGGCGACATCTTCGAGCGATTCGAGCGCGCCTACCGTCCCCAGGCCGAAGAGGCCTGACCCTCCGGAGGTCCCGCATGAAGCGAGACGAACAGATCCGACTTCTCAAGCACCTGATCCATCAGCTCGACTCGGGCACGAACCTCGACGCCGGAGTCATGCTGCGTGCGCCAGCCGACGTCTACGCCAGCCCGCAGCGAGCGGCTCTCGAGCGCGAGCGGTTCTTTCGGGACTACCCCCAGATGATCGGCATGAGCGGCGACCTTCCCGAGAACGGTTCGTTCCTCACCCGCGACGACTGGGGCGTGAAGATCCTCGCCACGCGCGGCAAGGACGGGCAGTTCCGGGCGTTCCTGAATGCCTGCCGCCACCGCGGCGTCGCGGTCGAGGACCAGGTGCGGGGCAAGAAGGCGCGTTTCGTCTGTCCCTTCCATGCCTGGACGTACTCGAGCGAAGGCGACCTCGTGGGCGTGCCGAAGGCCGACCACTTCGGAGACGTGGACAAGAGCTGCCGCGGGCTGATCGAGCTACCGGCGGTCGAGAAGTACGGCGTACTGCTGGTGCACCCGCAACGCGACGGACGAATCGACGCCGAATCGGTGCTCGAGGGCCTGGGGCCCGACTTCGACAACTGGGGCTTCCAGGATTACGTGCACATGGGCGGCGACGTCTACGACATGCCGCTCAACTGGAAGCTCGCCATCGATACGTTCGGCGAGACCTACCACTTCAGCTCCCTGCACCGGAACACGCTCTTCCCCGTCTTCCATGGCAACGTGCAGGGCTTCGACCACTGGCAGCGCAACCACCGCATGATCCTGTGCACCCGCGAGATCGACGCGATGCGCCTGCGCCCCGAGTCGGAGTGGAAGATCCGGGGCCCGGCCTTCCCGGTCTACTGGCTCTTCCCCAACGTCATGTTCAACGTGGGCGAGCACATGGTGATCGTAGTGCGCGTCTACCCCCACGCGACCGAGGTGGGTCGGTCGGTATCGCAGATCTCGTTCTATCTCGACCCCGAGGTCGCGCACACCGACGACGCACGGCTCGCGCCCGCCGAGGCCGCCCGGACCTTCGGACAGATCATTCGCGACGAAGACTACGTCGCCGCCTCGGGATCCCAGCGCGCCGCCGACTCGGGCATGCAGGACAGCTTCGTGTTCGGGCGCAACGAGCCGACGCTGCACCACTACCACAACACCTACAACCGCGAGCTGGGCCTGCCGCCCCTCGAGGCCATCGACGGCTAGCCGAAGGCCCGGCGTTCAGGGCTCGTCGATCGGGATCAGCACCTCGTTGGTGCGGAGAAACCACGGCATGAAGGGCGGGTCGTAGCGCGCCCAGACGGGACTGCCCGTCGGCGCGAGGCCCTCGCTGTCCATCCAGGTCCGAAGCGACGCCAGCCGCGCCTCGTAGCGCTTGCGGCTCCAGGTGCCCGAGTAGCGGACGCTCGCGTACCAGCCGCCCGGCTCTTCTCGCACCCGCACCCGATCGTCCTCGGGCGTGGGAAGGTCGGCCAGGGTGTACTCCGACGGCATGGTGAACGTGAAGCGCCAGGCATCTCGACTCGATGCATCCCCGGCCGCCTCCTGGGTCACGGGCGCAGTCATGGCGATCTTCTCGGAACGCGGCGACTCCTGGGTCACCGGTGCGGTCATCGCGATCTTCTGATCCGCGCGGTTCTTTCCGAAGATGTAGCCGGCGAGGCGCCCGAAGGCCTCGTTGCCCGCGCGCTCGAACGGTGCCTCGACGATGGTCTCGGCCACGATGGCGGCGTCGTAGGCGCGGACCTCGAAGTCCCCGTCCACGGTGAGGGTCTCGTAGCTGCGTTTCTCGATCGCCATGGCGGATCCTCCGATCAGCAAGAGACCGACTGCGAGTGCGAGTCCCGCCCGACGCATGGCGAGTGCGAGTCCTGCTCGGCGCATGGTGGTTCCTCCTGATCCTCGAGTCTGTCGCTCGAGGCGTGCGCCACATGGCCAGGGGCGGTCCTTTTCATGACCACCGCCACCGGGCGCGCCGTCAGCGGGCCGAACCCTCCCCTGAAGCGTCGGCGAGCAACGCCTCGGCGGCGCGGCGCCCCGAGCGCAGTGCACCGCCGATCGAACTGGTCTCGCGATGCCCGCCGCAGACGTAGCGCCCCGGGCCCGCACGCACCGAGCGGGTCGCGGGTTCGAGCCATTCGGGGGTCTGCAGAGGCGTCGCATGCGCGATGCGGTCCACGCGAAGCAACCGCCACCCGTCGACCTCGGCGCCCCACCAACCGCGAAGCTGTTCGCGGACGCTGCCGGCGAGCACCTCGTCGTCGCCCTCCAGCCCGCCCAGGACCGTGGCCGACACGAGGGTGCGGCCGGCCGGCGCGTACGACGGCTGGACCTCGGTGGGAAAACACACCTGATTGACGGGACCCGCGCCCTCGCCATTCAAGATCAGATGCGGCCCGGCGAGCGGGGCGCGGTCGGCGCTGAAGTAGACGCAGCCCACGGTCGTCCATGCGGGCCGTGGCAGCCCCGGCACCAGGCGTGCGGCGGTCTCGGCATCCGTCGCGACGACGACGGCCGAGGCCTCGAGGGTCTCGCCGTCGTCGAGCGCCACCCCACCCTCCTCCACGCTGGCCACCCTCGCGCCCAGCCGGATCTCATCTCGGCCGAGGCGGTCGGCGAGCTGCTGGGCGAGGGCACCGATTCCCGCGCGCGGGAGCGCGACGGGGGCCGTGGCGAACATGCGGAAGGTGAACTCGAACACCCGGCTCGAGCTGACGAGCTCGGGTTCGAGCAGGACCCCCCGATAGAAGGGCCCGAGGAAGGCCTGGACGAACCGGTCGGAGAATCCGAGCTCACCCCACAGGGAGCGCGTGTCGCGTGCCGGTCGCTGCATCAGCGTCTCGAGCTCCGGCCGTGTCACGCGGCGCAGCAGCGCCAGCAGCCGCAGCACGTCGCCGGGCGTCGCCACCCCCGACGTCGCGGTGGCCAGCGCGCGTGCGGGGTGCCGCCGCGGATCGTGGAGGCCACGAAACCGGCCGCCGAAACGCGTGAAGGCACCGCTCGCGAACCGCCTCAGTCCGAGGGCCCCGTAGTCGAGCACGGCCCGGGCCTCGGGATAGGCCGTCTGCAGCACCTGGAACCCGCGGTCGAGCCGGTGGCCCTCCACGATGTCGGTCCGCAGGATGCCACCCACGTCGTCACCGGCCTCGATCACGACGGCGCGGCGTCCGTGGCGCTCGAGGCGCAGAGCGCACGCGAGCCCCGCCAGACCCGCGCCCACGACGACCACGGGGGCGGCGCTCACGCTCTGCTTGCTCCACACCGGACCATCGCGCCCCGAGCCTAGCCGGGCCCCGAGAGGCGACGAGCCCGGCCGCCGAACCGGCCCGCCGAACCGTTCAGAAACCGTTCGATGGTCGTCAAGTAGCTGGATTCAAAGGGCTTTAGCTTCCCCCCATCACATCGCGGCACGTCGCGTGCCGCCGCTGGAGGCAACGATGAAGACCCGGACCCTGCGACCCATCCTGACCGCGCTGCTCCTCGCCGTGGCCATCGCCACCATGGGGGCCGCCTGCAAGCCCGGAGCGAAGCCCCGCATCGGCGACGTGAACGGGGACAATCGCTTCGACGGAGGCGATCTCGATGCGCTGCTCGCGATCCTGACCGCCAACGACACCGACCCGTCCCCGCTGCCGGGCCCCGATCTGGCCGACGTGGCGCTGCCTTGCGGCGGGCCCGCGGACGAAGCCGACATGCGCCGGCTGCGGGCGGCCCTGGCCCTGTCGGAGGCCATCGCCGAGGGCCTTCCCGACCCCGGCGTGACGATGGAGAGCCAGTGCCATCCAGGGGGTGTCATCGGCTTTTTCGTGCCGCCGACCCCGCCGTCGCATCCCTCGCCCGCCACGCTGGACGAAGGGTTCGAGCAGGTCGCCGCGCTGGTTCCCGGCTTCGGCGGCGCGTACGAGGAGAACGGCCAGCTCAAGGTGGTCCTGCGAGACGCCGGCGACCTCGCGGCCGCGGTCGACGCTCTCGTCGACGTCTTTGGCCCGGGCTTGCCGCAGGTTCCGCCCGAACCGGTGATCGGAACCTTCGGCTTCGACGAACTCGCGTCGCTGCGAACGACCTCGGAAGAGCTGCTGTTCATTCCCGAGGTCGTGAGCGTGGACGTGGACGAGCGCAAGAATGCGCTGCAGTTCGGCGTCTCGGACCCGGCCAAGCTCGCGGAGGTGACGCAAACGGCCCTCTCCATGGGCATCCCCGCCGAGGCCTTCACCGTCGTCGTGCGCGAGCCGCTCGCTCCGTACGCCTTCGTGGACGGCCTGCGTGAGACCAAGCGTCCGATCCGCGGCGGACTGCAGATCGTCTCGGGTGGAACCTGCACCATGGGCCCCGTCGTCGAGTGGGCGGGCAAGCTCGGCTTCCTCACCAACTCGCACTGCACCAGCAACCTGGGCCAGGTGAACTTCGACGTGTTCAACCAGGCGACCGGTGCCGCTGCCGACATGGTCGGCGTCGAAGCCATGGACTCGGCCTACTGGGGAATCGACTGCCCCGGCAACCTCTGCACCTTCGCAGACGCCGCATTCATCGAGATCGATCCCGGCGTGACGGGGGTGCGTGGATCGATTCGCCACCCCAACGGCAATTCCACCATCGTGTTGGAGTCGCCGACGACCCTGCAGGGCCAGTACCTTCGAAAGTCGGGCCGCACCACGGGGTACAGCGAAGGCGAGGTGAGCGAGACCTGCTCCACCGTGAAGCTCACCAACAACAACGTCCACTTCTGCCAGAACCGCGTGGAGGGCGCGAGCGACGGCGGCGACAGCGGGTCGCCGGTGTACCGCGAGCTGGGCACCTACAACCAGGTGGCGTTCCACGGCCTGCTGTTTGCGGGGCCCACGGGGGGCGGAGACTACTTCTGGTTCTCGCCCCTGGGCCTGATCGAGGCGAGCCTCGGCGGAATCGATGCGGTCAACGCGAACGAGCCGCCGCAGCTCACGATCACCAGCCCGACGCACACCGAGAACCTGGGCTCCGGCTCGTTCTTCACGCTGCAGCTCGACGCCACGTTCTTCGACTTCGAGTGGGGCGACGAGTGCCCGGCCTGTGAGGTCGCGTGGACGTCCTCGGTGGACGGACCGCTCGGCACCTCGGCTCCGGTCGCGGGACAGGTGAGCCTCACCGCGCAGATCTCGGGCGCCGGCCCGCGCTGGATCTACGCCACCGCCACCGACCAGGTGGGCAACACCACCACCGAGTCCGTACTCGTCGTCACGAGCAACAGCGCGCCGACGGTCTCGATCGTCGCGCCGACCCAGAACGAGACGATCCAGGCGGGCCCCTACGTGCTCGAGGGCACCTCGTTCGACTCGGAGCTGTTCGCCCCGCTGCCGTGCAGTGCGCTCCAGTGGACGTCGGCGGGCATCGCCGGTCAGTCGGCCACAGGCTGCACGCCGATCGTGTACTTCCCGAACGTCGGGACCTACAGCGTGCTGCTCACGGGCCAGGATGGATCGTCGGGTCAGGGCCAGGACGTGCGTACCATCCAGGTGGTACCCGGCCCGAACACCGGCCCGCCCAACGTGCTGATCGAGAGCCCGCTGGTGGGCGGCTTCGGCAGCTCCGACGTGCAGATGCTGCGCGCCTGGGGCGACGATCCCGACGACAAGAGCCCGATCACGTACCAGTGGGTGCTGCTGGCGCCGACCGAGATCGTGCGGCCGGACGCCCCGCCCCAGGACGTGCTCGGCACGAACGGCGGAATCACCGAGGTGCAGATCGGGCTCACGTCGGGCCTGGACCAGGCCTCCTCCACCACGGGGGCGTGGCTGCCGGGAACGCACCTGGTGAACTTCTGCGGCTACCAGACGGCCGTGGAGATCGAGGCGCGGGCACAGGATGCCGACGGCCAGCCGGCGACGGCGACGCGGCAGTACGTGTACACGACGCCCTCCTGCTGATGCAGGGCCGGGCCCAAGGTGGGCCAGGCGAGGCGGGGTCGGGCCATGCCCGGCCCCGCCTTTGCGTGGTGCGGATGCCCAACCCACGCAGCGGCGTGGGCCCGCTCAGTCGGGCTCGATGCCGTACAGCCAGGCCTCGATCCCGAGCTCGCGACCGATGCGATCCGCCTCGGCACGGTTGGATGCCACCGCCGAGGCCTCGCCGCCGGCCTGCTCGAGCGCTTCCGCGGTCGCCAGCCGGGTGGCCGCAATGCGCGGCCGCGCCTGCATGCGCTCCTCGGTCTCCAGCGCATCCCCGTACGAGGCCACGGCGGCCTCAGACTCACCGCGCAGGTTCTCGAGCAGACCGAGGTAGTGCGACGCCGCGCCCAGGGTCAGCAGGTTCGGCACGTACAGGTAGCGCCCGCGGCGGGGAGACAACACGGCTTCGATCCGTATACCGGCTTCGGGATCTCCGACGGCCACCGCTACCTCCGAGAGCAGCGCGAGATTGAGAGGCAGGTTCGGGTCGCGTTCTCCCAGGCCCGGGGCGTCGCCTGCGGTGAGCGCGGTGAGCAGTTCGGCGGCCTCCTCCAGGCGACCCAGGCGCGCCACCGAAAGCGCCAACGCGCAGCGGTAGCTCGACACCATGGGAAGGCGCAGCGTGGCCGCGCGGATCGCGGGCTCGAGCACGGCGTCCTGGCCCCGATACCGCATCAGCTGCATCGTCTGCGCCCCGCGCGCCTGGTCGGCGAAGGCGCTTTCCGAGCGGCTCCCCGCGGTGTAGGCCTGCGCTACGAGGCGTTCGGCGTCCTCGAGGTCGCCGCGCCAGAGCGCGCGAAGCGCGCGGGCCAGCTCGACGAACGCGGCGAAGTGCGGGTGATCGAGGTCTTCGGCCAGGACCGCGAGGGTTTCCAGCTCGCGCTCGATCGCATCGGCCTCGGCGAGCTCGATCGCGTGTTGCAGACGAAACCAGCAGGCGTCGGCCTGATACGAGGGGAGACCGCCGGCGCCCGCGACCGTTTGCACCTCGGACTGGATGGCGCGACGCCGGGCATCGTCCAGCGGGTCGAGGTAGGCGGCCTCGGTACAAAGCGCCTCGAGCAGCGTCGCAGGCTCGTCGAGCCGACGCGCCATGGCGACGGCCTCTGCGAGCAGCCCCTGCTGCCGGTCGGAGTCGCCCGTCCAGGTGAGCTGGCGGGCCAGGCCCGCCTGCAGGTGCACGCGCAGCGTGCTGTCGCCCTCGGGCTGGCGCCGCAGCGCCTCCTCGACGATGGGCGCGAGTTCGCCGTGCACACCCGCGGTGAAGAACTGGTTCAAGGCCAGGGTCGCGGCGGCCCGCCCCAGGGCCGCTACGTCGTCGGTGGCTCGAGCTTCGTCTACCAGGCGGCGCAGGGTCTCGACCGAGGCCTCGCGCTCACCCGCGCGAAACTGCGCATCCGCCAGGTGTTCGAGCAGCAGGCAGCGCCGACCCCGATCGGACGCCGTGCCCTCGTCGAGCACCCGCAATCCGGCTTCGGCAAAGCGGATCGCCTCTTCGAAGGCCAGCCGCTCCCGGGCCTGCGCGGCGGCTCGCACGACGACGTCGAGCGCGGCTTCGGGGTCGCCCCCCGGAAGCGCGGCCAGGTGGTGCGCCGCGAGCTCCGAGAGATCCGGTTTCGGCTGCGACGCCAACGCTTCGGCAACCGCGTAGTGGATTGCCGCGCGCGCACCGCTCGCGAGCTCGGCCTGAAGCGCCTCGCGCACCAGTGCATGGGAGAAGCGGAAGCTCCCCGAGGCCTCCGTCGTCTCCACCAGGCGCGCCCGCTCGGCGGGCTCCAGCGCGGAGAGCGCATCTGCGGGGCGCTCACCGGCCGCCCGGGCCACCATGGCCAGCCGGAACGGATCGCCCGCGATCGCGGCCACGCGGAGTAGCCCGTGCGTCGCCTCTGGAAGCTGGGCCAGCCGTGCACGGACCACGTGCTCCGCGCCCGGCGGCAGCCCGGCCGTCGGGTCGGCGGCGCCACGGCCGCTCGCGGCGAGAGCCAGGATCTCGCGGGCGAAGAAGGGGTTGCCGGCACTGCGCGACTGGAGCGCGTCGAGCAGGTCGGGGGCGGCCTCCTCGTCGAGGGTGATCCGAGCCAACTCGTCGAGCTCGGCCCGATCGAGCCCCCCCAGAGGCACCAGCTCGGAGTGTCCTGCGCGCGCGGCGCTCGCCAGGAGTCGGTCGCGTGCGGGCGACGCCCCTTCGGTATCGCGCAGCGTGGCCAGCACCAGGAGCGGGGCGTCCGTCACTTCGGCGAGCACGAATTCGAGGAGCAGGACCGACGCCTCGTCGGCCCAGTGCAGGTCGTCGAGCACCAGTACCAACGGAGCCCGTCGCGCGGCCGCTCGGAGGAGCCCCGCGATGCTCTCGAACAGCCGGAAGCGTGCTTCCTGAGGCTCGAGCGCCGCGGCATGCGAAGGCCCGTCCAGGGGCAGCAGATCCGGCGCGAGCGCCGCCACGTCTGCGGCGCCGCGGCCCAGGTCGCGGCGCAGACTGTCCAGGTCGACGTGCTCGGCGTGGGCGCGCAGCAGCTGGAGCCACGGCCAGAATGCCGGCGCACCCTCGTGGGCCCGCGACCAGAGCACCTCGGCCCCCCTTGTCGAAGCCGTCGCGGCGACCTCCTGGGCCAGTCGGGTCTTGCCGATTCCGGGCTCGCCGAGCAAGAGCACGACCCGAGGTGCGCCCGCGAGCGCGGCCTCGAGGGACGCGCCGGTGCGCGCCAGTTCTTCGCCGCGACCCACGAAGTCCAGGCGCTCGGCCGTGCCGTCGCTCGGCGCCTCGGCGCCCGTCGCGCTGCCGGTCGAACCCAGCCGCTCGACGTCGACACCGATCCGAAAGCCCCTCCCCCGCACCGTCCGGATGATCTTGCCGTCGCGGGCGTCTTCGCCCAGGGCCACACGGGCCGCGCGCACGGCGCGCGACAGCACGGCTTCGCCCACCACCGCGTCGGGCCAGAGCGCATCGAGCAGCTCCTGTCGCTCGGGTGCCGAGGGGTGCCTCTCGAGCAGGTAGAGGAGCACCCGCAGCGGCTTGGGCTCGATCGTCACGGGCTCGCCGCGTTGGCGCAGCTCGAACCGATCCTCGTCCACCTCGAATTCGCCGAACCGGAACCGCACGGCGCCGAGTATCGCCGAAATCCCAGCGCGTGGCGGCGACCCCGGGCGCGGCTTGCCCGGGCCTCGCCAGGAGAGGCCCTGCGATCAGCGAGCCCGCAGGCGGCGCAGGGCGACCAGCAACGGCAGCAAGACGCCCAGCTCGGCACCCAGGCCGCAGCTGCGAATGGACTTCTCGTTGTTGCGCTCGGGCTTGCCCACACACTGCGGGTCGGGGCCGTCGGGATCGCCCCGGCCCACGCCCAGGACCGACTCGCCGCCGTCGAAGTCCGTCCCCAACTTGCCGTCGTTGTCGATGCCATCCTGGCATTCGCTGTCTTCACGGAAGAAGCCGGGGGACACGCAGACGGGGTCGCCCCCGGGCGCCGCATCGATCCACCCGTCCAGGTCGTCGTCCAGCCCGTTGTCGCACGCGAGGGAGACGTCGTGCTCGGACACATCCGTCACGCCATCGCAGCCCGGATCGCCGCCATCGACGAGGCCGTCCCCGTCGTTGTCGAGCGCGTCGTTGCAGGCCGCGGCGCACGTCTCGCAGAGCGAGCCGCGGAGCACCAGATCGCCCTCGAGGCGAAGCGTGGCCACCATCGGCTGCGGCAACACGAGCACGGCGAGCGCCACGGGCAAGGTGAGCCGCAGCTCCTTCGGGCTCGTGGTCTCGTCGAGCACCACCAGGGCGGTACCGGTACCCACCCCCAGGTCTCCCGCGATCGCGTCGAAGTCCTCCGTCTCGGAGACGGCCGTACCCGCGACGGAGCCGGCCACGGTGAAGCTGCCAGCGACCAGGTCCACGGTGTGACCCATCAGCGGAAACGTGGCGGCCCCGGGCCCCGCAGGCGACGCATCGACCAGCGGCCCGTCGAGGCGCGCAGTGGCCGGCGTACTCGAGAGCGAGAGCGAGACGCGATCCGCGCCGCCAGGACCGAGCCCGGCCCCGAAGACGGCGTCCAACGATCCCACCTGCGTCGCGACCAGCGCCGCGTCGGTGGTCCGGAACGCCTCGACCCGGGTCTCGCCCGCGTCGAGCGTCACCGTGGCCGTGAGCGTGCCCGCCACGTCGAAACCCGTCGCGTCGGAGCCGATCGCGTGAAGCGTCCCGTCGAGCGCCGGGCTGCCGGAATCGACCTGGAAGACCACGGTCTGCTGCGCGGCCGAGGGCGCCCCCACGAGGAGTGCCAGCGCGACCCCGATCGCGGCGCGGACGCTCATCGCCGCGCCCTCGCGCGCCACGCCCGTAGCCCTCGCCCGATCGCCACGAGGGCCACGGCCTCGAGCCCCAACAGACCGCAGCCAGGCCCCGTGATCGGGTCGAACGAGACGGGGTTCAGCGGGATGTCCTCGTCCGCGACGGTACTGCCGCCCTTCTTCACCACCACGCTCGCGCTGTCCGTGAGGTAGACCGGCGCCCCCTGGAAGAACACCGTCGTCGTCTGGCCGATCAGCTCGTCGCAGGTGCTCGGTGCCACGGCTTCGAAGTCGAAGCAGCAGAGGTGCGTGAAGGCACCCGCCGGGAGGTCTCCCACGCTCTCGATGCGCGCCGTATCGCCCCCCTGGATCGAGCAGGCCGGCGTCTCGGCGAACCCGGGCGGGCCGATGTCCTTCGCCTGCACGCCGGTGATCGCGAAGGTGAGATCCGTGTCCGAATCGTCCCAGGCCGAAAACTCGCCCATCGCGCTGTCGTCGGTGGCGCCGACGTTCGCGAGCGTGAAGCAGACCTCCTGCGACCACACGCCGCCCGACTCCGAAGGCGTGCTCTCGTAGAGGTAGAGCATCATCCCGTCGCCCTGGATGGGCTCGGGCATGAAGACCTCATGGGTGCACATGCCCGCCGCGGGCGAGGCCATGAGCAGCAGGGGGAGCAGGAGCACCGGGGCCGCGAGCGCGAGGATGCGCATCCCGACAGGATATCGCGCGCACGGCCTTCATGCCGACACGCCCGCTTGCGTGGGCGGCGGGCGTCTAGAAGAACCGGCTCCAGAACAGCCCGACTTCGCCCCAGGTACGGCCGAAATCGCGCGAGGCATCGAGGCGCAGTTCGATGGCGTCGTTCCGCCCCAGCCGCAGGCGCGGACGCAACGAGGCCGTGATCTGGGAGCGCGTGTCGCCGGCAAGGAAGCCCGTGTAGGCGAGCCGCACCTCGAGGCCCAGCGGTTTGCGAGCGCCCATCAGCACGCCGGCGCTGCCCCCGAGCCCCAGGGCGTAGGAGTTCTCGAGCCGCGTCGAGAAGTCCGTGGTGACCTCCGCAAAGCCGAACACCAGGGCATCCGAGCCGATGGCCCGCGTCGCGCCGAGACCGAACTGCGATCGCCAGAGGAGGCTCCCGTTGAGCTCGTCTCGAGGAGCCGTCGGAATCAGTCGGTCCTCGAGCGCCGTGCGAAACCTCCAGGAGATCGGCGAAAACAGCCCGTCGCGGGGCGCGAGGGACTGGATGTCGACGAATACGAGCTCGTGGAGGTCGACGTCCTGGTCCTCGGGCCGGTACCGCACCGCCACGTCGAAGAGCTGGATCGCGGCCCCGGGCAGGAAGCCCTGCGCCGGGTCGAGCAATTCGTGGAAGGCGGGGCGCACGCGTGCTTCGAGAAACAAGTCGCCATCGCGAAACCCCGTACCCAGCCGGAAGCGCGCCGTGTCATGCCCCTCGTCGGGGCGGGCCGCCGGCCGTGGGGGCGCCGGCGCGAAGTCGCCCTGTACCGGGATCCGACTTCGTTCGCCGAGCAGCGCGAGGATTCGCGCTCGCACCTCCTCGACGTCATCGCGCCGGCGGACCGCGCGCAGCCGGTCCACGGCCACCGTGAGCACCCAGGCCCGCCGCTCTTCGGGCAGGGCGGCCAGGCGCGCATCGGCGGGCTCGGCGACGCCCTCGGCCAGCTCCGTGGCCAGCGCGAGCTCGTCCGGGTCGAGCGCGTTCGAGCTCGCGCGAAGCCGGGTGGCCAGAGAGGGGCGGTAGTGCACGGTACTCACCGGAGCGACTTCTCCGAGCACCTCACGCGCCGTATCCACCGGAATCGCCCAGCCGCGAAAGCGGCTTCGGAGGTCGAGGCCGGGCCGCGCGACATCGATCAGGCCGAGCAGCTCGAACGAGCAGTTCTCGTCGAAGAACCAATAGTCGAAACGGATCTGCTGCAGCTCGTAGAGGTGGCGGATCATGCGCGCGATCTCTTCGGGCGTGAGATCGAGCCGATACTCCCAAAGATCGCGCTGCTCGAAGTCGCCGTACTGGTTCACCTTCGCGTAGTACGGCAACACGCTGAAGTAGCCGGGGTAGGCCCCGGTCAGGCCCTTGACGGCGAACAGGTAGCCCGGGTCGTCCCCGATTTCGGCCGCGAAGTTGACGGCAAAGGCGAGCAGGTCCGACTCGGCCTGCTCGGCCCCAGGCGGCGCCCGGTCGATCCGCAGCAGGGAGTGGCCGAACATCGAAGACGGGTTGTTCATGAACGCTTCGGCCAGGACCAGCGTGACGCCCCGCGCCGCAATCGTGTCGCGGAACTGCTCGAACAGCTCGCAATCGGCGCGAAACCCGTCCGGATCGAAGCCGAGCTCTTCGCGAAGCCAGTGGAACCGGGCCACGAACGCGCACTGCGGGTGCTCGCCGTTGCGCACCCGCGCAGCGGGATCGAAGAACGCCGCGAGTGTCGCATCGAGCTCGGCCTGGGGGTCGCGCTTGCCGTCTTCGGCCAGAAAGAAACCCGGCTCGTCGGCCAGGCTCGTCACGCCCGGCCCGAGCACGTCGCCACGGTAGTGGAGCAGCGCGCGCCAGAGTGGCGCGTCGGCGAGCCGCAGTTCTCTCGCGCGCTCCTGCAGGACGGCGAGCTCACCGCCCGCAGGCGGCTGCGCATGAACGGGCAAGGCGAGCTGAAGAGCCGCCCCCGCCGCGATCAGAGCGCTGAATCGACGAAGGCGGGACAGCCGAGTGGCTGCCCCGCCTTCCATGGTCGTCACCTCAGCTGGCGTAGCGAGCCAGCCTCTGGTCGGTCGCCATGACGCGCTTCACGTTGTCGAGGACCTCGTCGGAACTCACGTTCGGCGCCGAGAAGATCTCCACGAAGTGGCTCTTGGACATCGAGTAGAACGACGCGCGGTCCGCCTCCTCGATCTCGAGCACCTGGGCGAACGCCGAGAGGGTCTCGCCGCCTCCCATCGCCATGTCCATGGCGAGCTGCTCGATGTTGCCAGCGACGAACATCTCCTGGCGCTGGATCGCGCCGATCGTGTTGTTCTGGTTGCAGCCGAGCGAGCCCGAGCTGATCCCGAACGTCTGGTTGCCCAGGAAGGCGTTGGTCGTGGCGGCACCCACGTTCGGAAGCAGCCCGCTGCTGCCCTCGAAGATCATCGTTCCCCAGCCACAACCGACGTTGTCGTCGGCCAGGGCCGGAGCCGCTTGGAAGGTCAGGGCTGCCGCAAAGGCAAGCGCAGTCGAAATGCGAAGCAAGTGAGTCTCCCTCTCATCGGGCGAAGTGCCCGTTATCCCCCCCATCGTCACGCGGATGGCCTGAGGCGTCAACGCTGCACGCGAGGCTTCGGATCGAGTTCCGTCCGAAAGGAGCCGCGCCCCGCGAACCCCGGCCTCCAGTTCGCGACGGCGCCTACGCCGGGCCCCGAGCGGGCGCATCCACGGCGTAGGGCTGGCGACCCGGGCAGGATTCGAACCTGCGACCCCCAGCTTCGGAGGCTGGTGCTCTATCCAGCTGAGCTACCGGGCCGTCGAGATCACGCTAGCGCGCCCGGGGCTGGCTTCCGGGCCTGCGTGGCGGGGCGAGCCCCGCTCTCTCGGCCGGCGCAATCTAGCGAATCGACGCGCTCGCGCCGTCCAACGCCGCTGTCCGGCAGCGGAGACGGGGCCGTCCACTTGGCTGGACGGCCCCCCCGCCGCAAGCGCGCCCAGCCGTGCTTGCGCGACGCGAGCGGCTTGGCACCTGGGTTGCAGCGTGCCGTTCACGGGGGAGCGAGGAGTCCCGATGAACGAGTCCACCAAGACCGTGATCACCGTGGTCGTCACGCTCGGCCTGTTCGCGCTTCAGGCCTTCTTCGGCATCCGTGTCAGCGACCTGACGAGCTTCCAGGACTGGGCCACGCCCGAGGTGACGGAGCAACGCGAGCAGATCGAGGCCGTGGAGCGAGCGCTCGCGGTCCAGGACGTCCGAATCCAGACTGCGAACGAGCTCAACGCAGAGTTCACGAACCAGTTCACGGACCTGGTCCGAGTGCACGTGGAGGGTGGCGATTCCAACCTGGCCGATCGCCTGGTCCAGGACGCACGCGCGATCGCCGACGGCTACCGCGACCTGATGCGAGAGGAGCGCCAGAAGGCGGGCGAACGCGAGCGCACCTCGAGCGACGCGACGGCGCGGCTGCACGAGCAGGTCCGCAGCGCTCTCGTGGAGCTCGATGCGATGAAGCGGCAGGCGGCCGACGCGAGCCTGCGCGCCGTGCAGGCCGCCGAGCAGGCCAACGCCACACCCCGCTACGTCATGATCGAGGACGAAGGCGCGAGTTCGGCTTTCTGGCTACCGCATGAGGGCGCCTTCAGCGCGTCGCTCGACGACATCGTGAAGGGGCCGGACGGGGTGCCGATCGCCCACGTGGCAATCGCCTCGCGCGGTGACGATGCGGTGGAATTGCGGCTTCCCGAACTCGGCCCGTTCCGACCGCTGCCCGACACGCGCTGGTCGGTCCGGCCCGCACTGGTCTACGACTCGCTCACGCTGTTCGGGCGGCGCCGTGTGGTCATCCTGGAGCTCATCCCCAGTCGGCTCGTCGACGACCGGACCGCCGTCCAGTCGGTTCGCACCTTCGAAGGCGCGAATCAGGTGATCCCGGTGGCCGACGGCGCCCGTTGAGGCGCCGTCTCAGCGTGCGAAGCGACGCGCCCCGAGGAGCAGCGCCCCGGCGAGCAGGCCGAGTGCCGGCTCGGGCACCGTCGCCGGCAGCCGCCAGTCGATGCCCGAATCCGAAACGATGTCGTCGGGCATGATCACGTTGCCGCCCACGCTCACCTGCTGGATGCCGCCCCAGGTGAGCGTGTTCTGGAACTGCGTGGTGGCGGTGTTGTTGCCGAACGACGTCTGCGAAGAGGTCATCGACTGGCTGAGCATGCGGATCATGAACTGCTGGGCCACACCAACGGTGAACGGCAGGTCGAACGTCAGCACCTCACCCACCGGAAGCTGGGTCGTGCCGCTGCCGGCCTGGAGCTGGTAGGTCTTGATGAAGTCGAACGCGCCACCCGTGCGTTCGGCATTGGCGACCACCGAAGTCCGGCCGAAGACGTTCGGCCCGTCGGCCGTGATCAAGCCCGTCACGTTGAGCGCCACGGTCACCAGGGCAAGCTCACCCTGGTTGCCCGGGCTCACGATGGTGAGCGTGTCGATCCAACCGAGGTCGACGAAGCCGGCCGGGAACAGCACCGTGTTCTGGGCATCGGTCGACATGCTCGTCTGGCCCTGGATCACGCCCAATGCAGCACCGCCCTGCCCCGCGGCGGCGACGTTGCCCTGACCGAAGACCGACGACGCGGCCGCGCCGGGGCCAGCCTGGCAGTCCGACCCGGTCTTGAAGAAGAGCTGGTTGTCGTTGACGTTGGGGTTGGCGAGGCCGCCGTCGGCCGGGCCGCTACAGCTCGCGGCAAACGTGCCGCTGGGGCCCGCCTGGCCGTAGGGCTGGAAGGGCGCCGCGCTGGCGAGCGCAGGCAACGCCAGCAGCAGGCAGAGCGCGAGCGCAGCGGGCGTGGGGCGGAAGGACGGCATGGGTCGGCTCCGATGCCCCAGGGAGCCGGGCTCGCGCCCAGCCCTAGGAGGAAACCACAGCCGACTCAGGGTTTCTAGGGGGCGAGAAGCGACCCCCAGATCGACCGCTGGGTGGCCTCAGCGCTTGCCCAGGCTCGAGATCACCGAGCCGAGCAGACCGCCCAGATCGTTGCCCGACGGCGCGCTGCCGCTCGGGGAGAGCTGATCGATCAGGCTCGGAAGGATCGACGCCAGGGCCCCACTCGCATCGCCCACGTCGATACCGGCCTTGCCCGCGAACTGCGTGAGCAGATCGTCCGGCAGGCTCTTGGCGATGTCGCTGGCGCCGATCGACTGATTCGCGCCACTACCGAGCCACGACTGCAACGCATCGTCCAGGCCGCTCGACTGGAGCGCCTTCATCACGTCATCCAGACCGAAGCCCGCACCCACCGACGCATCGGACGGGTCGAGCATGCTCTGCGCCGCCTCGAGAAGCCGACCTCCATCCGATCCCAGGTTCGCCAGGTCGGCGAGGCCGCCGCCCTTCAGAAGGTTGTCGAGCAGTCCCATCCGATTCTCCTCGTCTGCATGGCGTCGCCGGTTCAGCGCGCCCAGCGGTTCAGTCCTTCCTCTCTTCCTTCTCGGAGTCGTCTTCTTCCTTGGCCTTCTCGTCGTCGTCATCGTCGACGATCTCTTTGACGTCCTCGACGGCACCCTTGGTGTCGCGGATGGCGCTACCGAGGTCCTGAGAAATTGCGGGCGCACCGAAGCCCAACGCGAGAGCCACGATCAGCAAGAACGGAGTCACGAGTCGCATGGTTCCCCTCTGGTCCGCCTGGACCCTCCGCTTGATCGCGGGGGGCGCACCCTAGCACACGCGATCAGGGGAAACCCTGATCCGATGGGACCGCCGCCGTCTCTCCGCGAGCTGCCTGAGCAGCGCGAGCGACGGGGATGGTGGGGCGTACTGGACTCGAACCAGTGACCTCTGCGGTGTGAACACAGCGCTCTAGCCAACTGAGCTAACGCCCCGAGAGGACCGGTTCTAGCGAAGCGCGGGCCCGTTCGCGACCGCCTGGCGGGCCGATGGCGCTAGGACCCCGAGGGGGCCACGGGCGCCACCCTACCCGCGGCAGCCGCCGGTCGGCTGGCCTCGGTAGGCTCGGGCGCTGCCGGGTGGGCGATGCCCAGCGCCTCGGCCAGATACGGCAGGGCCGCCTCGGTCAGCGACAGGTCGGGGGCCAGCCGCTTGCCCAGGCCCTCGGCGGTCATCAGCGCCAGGTTCACCATGGTCATGTGGCTGCGGGCCTGCACGTGATGGCGTCGCAGGATGTCGAAGAGGCGGCCGATCTCGAGGGTGATCTGAACGCTTGCGAGGCCGCGGTCGACGAGCGCCCCCACGAAGCCCTCGACCTCCGCCTCGTAGGCGCCATAGTCGGGCGTTGCGGTGTGGGGTGCCTCGTCGTAGAGCACGCGCGCCACGGTCGCGCCATCGCCCGTGGCGAACGCGTAGAGCATGCGGGCGGTATTCAGGCGATCGCGGTCTTCGAGGCGTCCCACGAGTCCGAGGTCGAGCAGCACCACACGGCCGGGCGGCACGAAGCGCATGTTGCCCGGGTGCAGGTCGGCGTGGACGAAGCCATGCGAGAAGATCATGCGGCTCACACCACGCATGCCGGCCTCGACCACCGCGTGAACGTCGATGCCCGAGCCCGGCTGGTCGAGGTCCGACTCGTGGACGCCCCCGATCAGCTCCATGGTGAGCACGCGCGCACTGCAGAGCTCGTCGTGCAGCTCGGGGAAGCAGACGTCGGGGTCGTCGCGAAAGGCGTGCTGAAAGCGCCGGTTGTTGTCGGCCTCGCGCGCCAGGTCGAGCTGCTCTTCGACGGCATCGCAGAAACTCGCGACGGCGCCCTCGAGCGCCACGATGCGAAGCGACGGCACGAGCCGCTCGCCCGCGCGCGCCACGAACGAGAGGATCGCCCGGTCGAGCGCCACCCGTCCGGCAATGTCCGGTCGCCGCACCTTCACGGCCACGGGGGTGCCGTCGCCGGGAAGCGTGGCGCGGTGTACCTGTGCCACCGACGCGGCAGCGATGGGGGTGGCCTCGAACGAGGAGAACATCTCGCCGAGCGGGCGACCGAAGTCGGCTTCGACGGTCTCGCGAACGCTCGCGAAGTCGAACGCCGGGACCTGATCGCGCAGCTTGGCCAGCTCGCCCACGACGCCCGGCGGCAGCAGGTCGCCGCGCGTCGATGCGATCTGACCGACCTTGATGAAGGTGGCGCCCAGGTGCTGGCACAGGCCGCGAAGCGCGGCGCCGGCGGCGCGGGCGACGCGTGCCCTGCCCCGTTCGGGCCCCCGCAGCAGGCCCGCGCCAAAGACCGCCGCGCCCACCAGCGTGGCCACGGCGAGTTGGGCGGCCCGCACCGCGATGCGGAGCCCGGTCATCGAAGGGCTAGGCCCCGCGCGCGGCCTGCTCGATCGCTGCACCCACGAAGGCCGTGAACAGCGGGTGCGGCTCGAACGGCGTCGACTGGAACTCGGGGTGGAACTGCGAGCCCAGGAAGAACGGGTGGTCCTCGATCTCAACGACCTCGACCAGGCGACCATCGGGCGAGGTGCCCGACAAGACCAGCCCGGCGCGCGACAGCCGGTCGCGGTACTCGGGGTTGAACTCGAGCCGGTGGCGGTGTCGCTCGGACACCTCTTCGCGCCCGTACACCTCGGCCGCGCGCGTACCGGGTTGGAACACGCAGGGGTAGGCACCCAGGCGCATGCTCGCACCCGACTCGGCCAGCGCCTTCTGCTCGGGCAGGAAGTCGATCACCGGGTTCGGCGTGTCGGGGTCGACCTCGGTGCTATTGGCGCCGTCGAGCCCGGCCACGTGGCGGGCGAACTCGATCACGGCCATCTGCATGCCGAAGCAGATGCCCAGGAACGGGATGCGGCTCTCGCGCGCGAACTTGACGGCGGCCACCTTGCCCTCGACGCCGCGCGCCCCGAAGCCGTGCGGCACCAGGATGCCGTCCATGCCGGCGAGCTCCTGCGGGCCCGAGAGCTTCTCCGAGTCCACGTACTCGATGGCGACCCGCGCCTTGTGCGAGATGCCGCCGTGGTGGAGCGCCTCGTTCAGGCTCTTGTACGCATCGGTCAGGTCGACGTACTTGCCCACCATGGCGATGCGCACCTTGCGCTCGGGCTCCTTCACGGCGCGCACGACGCGCTGCCAGTGCTGAAGGTCGGGGGCGCCGGCCCAGATGCCCAGGATGCGGGTGATCTTCTCGTCGAGACCCTCGTCGTGGAAGATGAGGGGCACCTCGTAGATGTGCTCGACGTCCTTGGCGGTGACCACGGCGTCTTCGTCCACGTTGCAGAAGAGAGCGATCTTGCCCTTCACCGACTTCGGCAGGAAGCGATCGGTGCGGCAGAGCAGCACGTCGGGCGCGATGCCGACGGCCTGAAGCTCCTTGACCGAGTGCTGGAGCGGCTTGGTCTTGAGTTCACCGGCCACGGCCACGAACGGCACCAGCGCCAGGTGCACGTAACAGACGTTGTCGCGCCCCACGTCGGCACGGAACTGCCGGATCGCTTCGAGGAACGGCAGCGACTCGATGTCGCCCACGGTGCCGCCGACCTCGCAGATCAGCAGGTCGGCACCCTCGGCCGCCTGGTGGATGCGTTTCTTGATCTCGTCGGTGATGTGCGGGATCACCTGCACGGTGCCGCCCAGGTAGTCGCCCTTGCGCTCCTTGCTGATCACCGACTCGTAGACGCGGCCGGCGGTCACGTTGTTGACCTGGCCGGTGGTGGTCTTCGTGAACCGCTCGTAGTGCCCGAGGTCGAGGTCGGTTTCGGCGCCATCGTCGGTGACGTAGACCTCGCCGTGCTGGATCGGGTTCATCGTGCCCGGGTCGACGTTCAGGTACGGGTCGAGCTTCAGGAACGTGACGCGCAGGCCGCGGGCCTCGAGCAGCGAGCCGATCGCGGCGGCCGAGAGGCCCTTGCCCAGGCCCGACAACACGCCGCCCGTCACGAAAATGAACTTCTTCGGTCTCGCGTTCATGATCCCCCCGAATCTATCGAACCCACGCCTCGCGCTCCCCGGCCAGGGCGTCGCGCAGGCGCATCTGTTGAATGGGCACGAAGGGCTCGGGCAGGTCGTCCGCCGCTCGCCACGCCACCGCGAGGGTCTCCTCGGGCGTGGTGGGCTCGTCCTGTCCGAGGGCCTCGGCTTCGAAACACAGGTTGACCGACTGCACGCGATTGCCGTCGGGATAGGCGATCACCTGGGTGCTGGGGTCGGAGTAGACCCCCACCAGGCGGCCCACGCGGCAGCGCACCCCGGTCTCTTCATGCACCTCGCGGGCGGCGGCCGTGTGCACGTTCTCGCCCGGCTCCACATAGCCGCCGGGGATGCCCCAGTGGCCGTTGTCGGAGCGCTGCATCAGCAACAGCTCGCGCGAGGCGCCTCGAACCCGCCAGACCAGCGCCGACACCGAGAGGCGGATCACCTGCGGGTCTGCAGCGTAGTACGTGGTCTCGCCGCGACCCGGCCGAGCTTCCGTGGAATCACCGACCCCGGCAGGGGCCGCTTCGACTCTCGGCTGGATGGCTTCACCCTGGGCTGGTTTCACGGGTGATAGCGCAGCCGGCCGGGCTTCGCCCGGGGCACCGGCGCAGCGGTGCCTGGTGCGTCCTCCGTCCGAGAGCTCGGAGTGGTCGGACGCCGAAGGCGCGAATCGATCGAGCGACGGGACCGTCGCCCGCCGGCCTAGCGCTTCGAGAACTGGAAGCGGGCCCGGGCGCCGCGCTGGCCGTACTTCTTGCGTTCCTTCTTCCGCGCGTCGCGGGTGAGGAACCCGGCCTTCTTGAGGGCGGTGCGCTGGCCGGGGTCGACCACCGTGAGCGCCCGAGAGATGCCGTGGCGAAGCGCGCCGGCCTGGCCGTTGATGCCCCCACCCTCGCAGCGGGCGACGATGTCGTAACGGCCCACGGCGCCGGCGGTCTCGAACGCCTGGTTCACCACCATCCGCAGGGTCTCGCGCGGGAAGTAGTCCTCGAGCGTGCGGCCGTTCACCGTGATGCGGCCCGTACCGAGCTTGAGCCGCACGCGCGCCATGCTGGTCTTGCGCTTGCCGGTGGTGACGGCCTCGGTCGGGATCGTGGCAGTGGGCTCGGTGCTCAAAGCGGAAGAACCTCGGGCTTCTGGGCCTGGTGGGGATGATCGGAACCGGCGTAGACCTTGAGCTTGCCGAGCAGCTTACGACCCAACGCGTTCTTGGGCAGCATGCCGCGAACGGCCTGCCGGACCACGCGGTCGGCGTGGGGCCCGTTCAGCACCTCGTCGGCGGTAGTGCTCTTGATGCTGCCCACCCAGCCGGAGTGCCGGTAGTAGGTCTTCTGCTCGCGCTTGCGACCGGTGAGCTTCACCTTCTCGGCGTTGATCACGATCACGAAGTCGCCGGTATCCACGTGGGGCGTGAAGGTGGGCTTGTGCTTGCCGCGAAGCACGGTGGCGATGCGCGTGGCCAGGCGGCCGAGAACGAGGTCCTCGGCGTCCACCACGTACCAGCGCCGATCGACCTCGGCGGGCTTGGCGCTCTGGGTGGCTTTGTGGGCCTGGCTGCTCATCGGTTCCTCGGCGGCCGTCTCGGGACGGCACAGGGCTCGGGACAAACGTGTGCGAGGCGGGTGATTTAGCCCTTGGGCCCTCGGGCGTCAAGCACGCTCACGGGCAACCCCCCGTCGCAGCGGGGGAATCGCCGCGGTGGCTGGCCTCGGAGGCGGTCTCGCAGCCCGTCGGCCCCGAGGGGCCGGGCCCGTAGAGCACCCAGACCAGGCACAGGCCCCTCGCGGGCGCCGTGGGGCCCGCCTGGGTGCGGTCTCGTGCGGCCAGCATGGCGCCGAGCGATTCCTCGGACCGGCGGCCCTGCCCGACCTCGATCAAGGTCCCTACCAGGTTTCGGACCATGTGGCGCAGGAACCCCGTGCCGTCGACCTCGAACACCACCGCGGCGCCCGGGGCGCCCCAGACGGCCACTCGGTGAAGGGTGCGGACGGTGGTCTTCACGGCCGTGCGCGCGGCCGCGAGCGCGGCGAAGTCGTGCTCGCCCTCGAAGTGGCGCCCTGCCCGCGCCACGGCCTCGAGATCGAGCCGCTGGGGCACGTGGTGATGGGTGCGATCCCGGTGGACGTCTCGCTCCCGGGCGTTCCAGACCCGGTAGCGGTAGCGCTTGGCCCGCGCGTCGTACCGCGCGTGAAAGCTCTCGGGCACCCGCTCGACACGCCGCACCTCGACGTCCAGGGGGAGCTGGGCGTTCAGGGCCCGGCGAAGCGTCTCCGGGGCGAGTCCGGTCTGGAGCGTGACACTCGCCACCTGACCCTCGGCGTGGACACCCGAGTCGGTTCGACCCGCAGCGGCCACGCGCACCGGCGTGTCCGCGATCGTCGCCAGGACGGGCTCGAGCACGCCCTGCACCGTGCGCCGCCCGCCGGGCTGCACCTGCCAACCGTCGAAGTCGGTCCCGTCGTAGGCGAGCGTCAGCTTGAACGTGGGCAAGCCGGTTCAGCCCTGGGAGAAGCGCGCCTCGGCCAGCCGCACGGCGTTGTGGGCCGCCAGACAGATCGGGTCGGAGGCGAGCCAGAGAAGCAGACCCTGTGGACGCGAAGGATCGTTGCGAACCCGCGCGACGCGCACCTCGTCCGACCCCACGGCATCGCGCGTGCTCGGCGCGTCGTCGTCCCAGACATCGACGCCGGGCGCATCTGCGAGCAGCGCGGCGCACGCGGCCGGCGTGAGCGGCCGCTCGGTTTCGATGGCCAGGCTCGCACCCGCTCCCGCGAAGGTCGCCGTTCGCAGCAGGGTCGCCGCCACGGCCACCGGCTGCTCGCCACCGAGCAGCCGGGCCAGTTCGCGGCGGAGCGCACGCTCTGCGGCGGTCTCCCCCTCGTGCTCGGGCGGTTCCGTGGCCGGTACGCAATCGAAGGCCACACCATGGTGGAAGAACTCCGAGTCCGGCGGCTCGACCTGATTGAACAGCGCACGGGTCTCGCTCTCCAGCACTTCGATCCCGCCGCGCCCCGCCCCGGAGACGGATTCGACCCCGGTCCCGACGACGCGCACCAGACCGGCGGCGCGGGCGATCGGCGCGAGCACCAGCGCCCAGGCCAGCGCGGCCCCGCCCGGGCAGCCCAGCACCGGCCCCTCGAGGTCGGCTTTGTCGGGCGTCAAAGCGGCCGCCAGCACCGGAACGTCGGGCGTCGAAGCGGCCGCTCCGGACAGGTCGAGTACCGGAACGCGGGCCTCGAGCGACCGGCGTACCCAGTCGAGCGCCGCCGCGCCGGGCGTCGCCACGAACGCCAGGTCGAGCCCCTCGAGGCGTGCGTCCGTCGCGACGGGCAACTCGTGGCCCAGCACCTCGACCGAGGCGCCCAGCGAGCGCTCGGTGGCGACGGGAACCAGCTCCTGCATCGGGAACCGACGGGCTTCGAGGAGCGAGAGCACCTCGCGACCCACGGAGCCGGTGGCCCCCACGACGGCCACACGCAGCAGATCCGTCACGCCCTCGCCCCGTCGCACGCCACCCGGCGCCTCACGAGGAGAGCCGCGCGAGCACGCGGTCGCCCATGGCGACGCAGCCGATCACGTCACGCGGATCGTCGCCGAGCACGAGGTCGGCGGTGCGGGCACCGTCGGCCAGCACGCCCTCGACCGCGGCATTCACCGCCGCGGCGGCCTCGGCGTGGCCGAGCGTGTGCTCGAGCAACATCGCCACGGACAGGATCGCCGCCAGGGGATTGGCCGCATCCTGGCCGGCGATGTCGGGTGCCGAACCGTGTACCGGCTCGTAGAGGCCCACGCCGCCCTCGCCGAGGCTCGCGCTCGGCAGCATGCCGAGCGAACCCGTGATCATCGCCGCCTCGTCGGACAGGATGTCGCCGAACATGTTGCCCGTCACGATCACGTCGAAGCGCGCGGGCTCGCGCACCAGCAACATGGCGCACGAGTCGACCAGCTGATGCACCAGCTCGACGTCGGAGAAGTCGCGCGCCACCTCGTCCACGACCTCCATCCAGAGCTGCGAGACGTCCAGCACGTTGGCCTTGTGCACGTGGGTCAGGTGGCGGCGCCTGCCCTGCGCGGCCTGGAAGGCGGTTCGGGTGATGCGCTCGATCTCGACCTCGTCGTAGACCATGCAATTGCGCGCCACGCGCCGGCCGTCTTCGACACCGCGGCCCCGGGGCTCGCCGAAGTAGATGCCCCCGGTGAGCTCGCGCACCACGAGCATGTCGATGCCGGCCACCAGTTCGGGCCGAAGCGACGAAGCCGCTGCCAGCGCCGGAAACACCACCGCCGGCCGCAGGTTCGCGTACAGGCCGAGCTCCTTGCGGATGCGCAGCAAGCCCTTTTCAGGTCGGACGTCCACGGCCAGCTCGTCCCAGCGCGGCCCACCCACGGCGCCCAGCAGAACGGCCCGGCTCTTGCGCGCCACCTCGACCACCTCGTCGGTGAGCGGCGTTCCGTGGGCGTCGATCGATGCGCCACCGATCAGGCCGGACTCGAAGGCCAGCGACAGGCCAAAACGGTCGGCCACGGCTTCGAGCACGCGCTGCGCCTGGGCGGTCACTTCGGGGCCAATGCCGTCACCGGGCAGCAGCAGGATGCGATCGGTCATGCCTGGGGGTCTCCGTCTGGTGGCGGTGTCTTGGCGGGTCCGGTGCCGACCAGGCACCAGGGGGTCAGATGCCCCGGGGCTCGTCCGACCCGCGCCGGCTCTTGTGCCACTCGAGCTTGTTGATGGCGTTCACGTAGGCGCGTCCGCTCGCCACGATCACGTCGGTGTGGGCGCCGTGGCCGATCACGCGCCGACCCTCGTCGGAGATCGTGACCGTCACCTCGCCCTGGGCGTCCATGCCCCCCGTGATCGCCTTGACCTGGTACTGCTCGAGCTCGCACTTGGTCTGGGTGACCTCGGTGATGGCCTTGAAGACGGCATCCACCGGGCCGTCGCCCTGGGCCGTCGCCTTGTGCGGCTCGCCATCCACCTGAAGCTCGATCGTCGCGGTCGGTGTCGCGAAGGTCCCGCTCGTGATCACCAGATCGGCCAGGGCGAAGCGCCCTTCCTGCCGGCCCACCGAGTCGGCGACCAGGGCCTCGAGGTCCTCGTTGTAGATCGACTTCTTGCGATCCGCGAGGTCCTTGAAGCGCTTGAAGGCCTTCTGGAACTCGGCGTCCTCGAGGTCGTAGCCCAGCTCGGCCAGCCGATCGCGAAATGCGTGACGGCCGGAGTGCTTGCCGAGCACCAGTTCGTTGCTGGGCCGGCCGATCGACTGCGGCGTCATGATCTCGTAGGTGATGGCGGCATTCAGCACGCCGTGCTGGTGGATCCCCGCCTCGTGGGCGAATGCATTGTCGCCCACGATCGCCTTGTTCGGCTGCACGGGGATTCCGATGATCGAGCTCAGCATGCGGCTGGTCGGGTAGATCTCGGTGGTGACGATGCCCGTATCCAGCCCCTCGTAGTGGTCCGGACGGGTCTTCAGCGCCATCACGACCTCTTCCATGGCCGTGTTGCCCGCACGCTCGCCGATGCCGTTCACCGTGCATTCCACCTGCCGCGCGCCCGCCTGCACGGCAGCCAGGCTGTTCGCCACCGCCAGTCCCAGGTCGTTGTGGCAGTGCAGGCTGAAGATCACGTCGTCGCTGCCCGGCACGTGGGCGCGCAGGTAGCGGATCAACTCGTGGTACTCGACCGGCGTCGTGTAGCCCACGGTATCGGGCACGTTCAGTGTGGTGGCTCCAGCGTCGATCGCCGCCTTGAAGACCTGCACCAGATAGTCCCAGTCGGTGCGGGTCGCATCCTCGGCCGAGAACTCGACGTCGTCGGTGAACCCACGCGCCCGCCGCACCGCGCGATCGACCTCTTCCAGCACCTGCTCGCGGCCCATGCGCAGCTTGTGCTCGAGGTGGATGTCGCTGGTGGCGATGAACGTGTGGATCCGCGGATGCCGAGCCTTGGCCAACGCCTCACCCGCGCGATCGATGTCGGCGTCGCTGGTGCGCGCCAGGCCCGCCACACAGGTGCGCTCGAGCGAATCGGCGATCGCCTTCACGGACTCGAAGTCGCCCTCGCTGGCGATCGGGAAGCCCGCTTCGAGGATGTCGACGCCCAGGCGTTCGAGCTGACGCGCGAGGGTGATCTTCTCCTTCAGGTTCATGCTGCAGCCGGGGCTCTGCTCGCCGTCGCGCAGCGTCGTATCGAAGATCAGGATCCGCTTCGGGTCTCCCCGCTTCGAATCGCTCATGACGGGGCCTCCTGCGATTCCTCGTTCTCGGGCACCGCTTCTTCCAGCTCCTGACCGGTGCGCTTGCGCCACAGCCACTCGATGGGGCCCGACGCGGTGTAGAGCACGCCGACGATGAAGAGCGTGACGGACGGCTTCGAGAGGATCACCGCGAACACGAGCACCATCAGCACGACACTGCTCTGGGAACGCGGCAGATTCGCGCCGCCCTTGTTGCTGCGATATGGGATCGGGCTCACCATCAGGATGCCGACCAGCGCCACCCCGACGCCCGCCAGCGCCGCCGGCACCTCGAAGGCGAAGCCGCTCTCGCGCAGGAAACCGCCGAACCACACCGACGACATGATCATGCCGGCCGCCGCCGGACTGGGCAGACCCTCGAAGCGGCCCACGTAGCGCGCAGGCGCCACGTTGAAGCGTGCCAGGCGAAGCGCGGCGCAGGCGGTGTAGAGGAAGGCGAGCACCCAGCCCGTCCACCCCAGCTCCTGGAGGGCGCCGGCCGAGAACGCCAGCAGCGCCGGGGCCACGCCGAACGAGACGGTGTCGGAGATCGAATCGTACTCGGCGCCGAAACGGCTGGTGGCGTTGGCACGCCGGGCCGCCCGGCCGTCGAGGGTGTCGAAGACGCCGGCGATGATGATCATCAGCGCCGCGCGATCGAGGTTTCCGCTGGCGGACAGCGTGATCGAGTAGAACCCCGCGGCCAGATTGCCCGTGGTGAGCAGGTGCGGCAGCAGGTGCGCAAAGTCGCGACCCTCGCGCCGGCGTGTCTCGCGCCGTTCGGCGCGCGTCGCCCGGCTCATGCCATGCCCTCGGGCAGGCGGGCGAGGATGCTGCTACCGCCGGCCACGCGGTCGCCGACGGCGACGGAGAGCTCGGTGGCGGGCGGCAGGATCACGTCGGTTCTCGAGCCGAATCGGATCAGCCCGTAGCGCACGCCGCGGGTGAGCCACTCGCCCACGTCGGGCTGCCAGACGATCCTGCGCGCGATCAGCCCGGTGATCTGCACCACGCCCACGCGTGCACCGCCAGCGGTCTCGAGTTCCATGGCGAGCTGCACGTTGCGGGTCTGCGCCTCGGGATTGAAGGCCGCGAGGTACTTGTCGCCACTGCGGTCCACCGACACGATGCGGCCGGCCACCGGCGCGCGGTTGACGTGCACGTTGAAGACGGACAGGAAGATGCCGATGCGCTGGGCCTTCTGGCCGTCGGCCAGCTCGACCTCCTCGGCGAGGATCACCTTGCCGTCGGCGGGCGACACCACGGTGTGCGCGTCGCCTGGGATCTCGCGCGGCGGATTGCGAAAGAACGCCACGCAGAACAGACCCAGCGCCATGGCCAGAGCACCGGCGATCCACCAACCCACGCCGATGAGGAAACCGCCGCCCAGGACCAACGGGAAAGCCGTGGTGAAGACGTCCGGCGCGAAGAGGCCGGTCAGGCGCTCTTCGAAGACCGGCGGTCCGGCCGCGGCGGGGCTGGGCTGCGGGTCGCCCACGTCAGTTCTTCGTACGATCGACCAGCTGCTTCTCCTTCAGCCAGGGCATCAGGCTGCGCAGCCGTCCACCCACCTCTTCCAGGGGATGCTCGGCGGCCCGGCGTCGCCGGGCGTTGAAGGAGACGTTGCCGGTCTGGTTCTCCGCGATGAACTCGCGGGCAAACTCGCCGCGTTGGATCTCACCGAGGATCTCCCTCATGCGCGCCTTGGTGTCGGCGTCGACCACGCGCGGCCCGCGCGTGAAGTCGCCGTACTCGGCGGTGTTCGAGACCGAGTAGCGCATGTTGGCGAGACCGTTCTCGTAGATGAGATCGACGATCAGCTTCACTTCGTGGATGCACTCGAAGTACGCCATCTCGGGGGCGTAGCCCGCCTCGACCAGCGTCTCGTAGCCGGCCTGCATCAGCGCGGTGAGGCCGCCGCACAGAACGGCCTGCTCGCCGAACAGGTCGGTCTCGGTCTCCTCCCTGAAGTTGGTCTCGATGATCCCGGAACGGCCGGCACCGAGGCCCTTGGCGTAGGCCAGCGCGATCTGCTTGGTGTCGCCCGAGGGGTCCTGCCCCACGGCGATCAGCGCGGGCACGCCCTTGCCGTCCTCGTACAGGGCGCGAACCGTGTGGCCGGGACCCTTCGGCGCGACCATGAACACGTTCACCCCAGGGGCCGGCTGCACCGCCTGAAAGTGGATGTTGAAGCCGTGGGCCACGGCGAGGTAGTCGCCGTCGACGAGGCCCGGTGCGATCTCCTCGCGGTAGATCTGGGCGGTGGTCTCGTCGGGAAGGGTCATCATCACGACGTCCGCCTCGCGAGCCGCCTCGGCGGGAGTCGCCACGCGAAGGCCCGCGGCCTCGGCCTTGGCCCAGGACGGGGACTCCTTGCGCAGTCCCACGACCACCGAGACGCCCGAGGCGTGCAGGTTCTGGGCGTGGGCGTGGCCCTGGCTGCCGTAGCCGACGATCGCCACGGTCTTGCCCTCGAGGCGGGCGAGATCGGCGTCCTTGTCGTAGTAGATGTCGAGGGCCATGGGGCTGCTGCTCCTTCGGTTTTTCCTGCGGGCACGGGAGGTTATCCGTCCCCGGCGGGAACCGTCAAACGGGGCCCGGTGGGAGCCGTCGGGCCCAGGCGCGCGCCCGAGGACGTGCCGGGTGCTACTCGCGGTAGCGGTAGCCCGGCTTGTCCTCGAAGAAGTCGAACGGCGGCGGCGGCGCGCCGGGCTCGACGACGCCGATCAGGTCGTACACCTCGCGGTCGGTCGTCTCGAGCAGCACCGCCAGCTTGCGGGAGCCCGCGATCTCGGCGATCGAGAGCGGGACGCCGTCGGGAACCCGCACGACGACCCGGTGCGAGTACATCGGGCCGTTGCGCTCGTTCGGACTGGGATAGTCCAACGCGACGCGCGTGCCGCCCGGGACCGCCTCGATCCCCTCTCCAACGGCCGATACCAGGACACGGTGCGACCGGAACCAGGCGGCCATGTCCGCCCCATCCCCGACGTAGAGCGTGATCCCGTGATCGCCTGCCGGCGCCGCGGCCGAAGCCGCCCCCGGAGACCCGCCCGCCGACGCACACCCGAGGGTCGCGATGAACAGGCCGACCCAGGCCACCGCAAGGAGCGAAAGAGAAGCTCGGATCACGTCCCCTCCTCGTGTCGAACGAGGGCCGCCGATGGGAGCGCCGCTGCTCACGGACAGGAGATCACGTCCCATGGGAAACCGCGAGGAGATCCTTCAGGTAGGCCCGCTGCATCGCCTTCGTCTCGGAGATCAGGCGCCTGGCGCGTGCCGGCGATGCATCGAAGGCCAGATCGGTGACCGCGACCGAGGTCTCGACGAGCACGCGTGCGGCGTCGCGCGCGCGGGCGGACTCGAGATCGGGGTTGCCCTGGCGCAGGACCGTGGCGAGGCGCCGGGCGATCGCCTCACTGTCCTTGCGGTCGAGGTCGCGTAGCGGGGGAGAGGCGGCCATCGCGCGGCGGACCGCAACGCCGCCGGGGAACGCCCGGAGGCGCCGGACGTAGACGTCGACGTACTCACACCAGAGTTCGACGGGGTCGTCGGCCTCGGTCGCCGCGTCCTGGTACGCGAGGATCCAACGGTTCCACTCCTCGATCACGCGCTCGGCCAGCGTAGACACCACGGCGAGCTTGTTCGGGAAGTACCGGTACACGGCCGGCACCGTCAGGCCGGCACGCTCGGCGAGCAGGTTGGTGTTGAAGCCGTCCCAGCCGACCTCCTCGAGCAGCTCGGCCGCGGCGTCGAGGATCCGCTCGAAGGTCGCCCGGCTGCGCTCCTGGCCCGGGCGGCGGCGAGTCCGTAGAGGGCTTGTCATCGTTCGATAGTATATACTATCGTTTCGATCGAACCCCCACCCGGGAGGAGACGACCATGCCCATCGGGAACCTCCGAAGAGGCCTCGCGGCGTGGCTTCTGATCGCGACGCCGATCGCCGCCGTCGCCTTCGAGCCCGAGACCCTCGGCAACATCGCCACCCTGCCCTCCGACCGGACGCACTTCGTCTGGGTGCCCGACCGCCTGCTCGGGCACAGCCTGCTCTACGACGGCCAGACCGGAGACGTGGTCGCGACGATCGACAGCCCGGCCTCCCTCTCGCCGAAGTCCCCCTTGCTCGCGGCTTCGCGCGGCGAGTTCTACTCGGTCGACCTCGACTACAGCCGAGGGCGCCGGGGCGACCGGATCGACTACGTCACGATCTACGACGCCACGACGCTCGAGGTCACCGGCGAGGTCGTGCTGCCGCACCGCACGTCGGAGAGCAACGCGAGCCTGCACCATGCCGCGCTGCTCGACGGCGACGGATTTCTCGTCGTGTTCAGCCAGTTCCCGCTGCCGCTCGCGACGGTGGTCGATCTCGAACGCCGCAGCGTGGCCGCCGAGATCCCGATGACCGGCTGCGCCGGCGTCTATGCCACGGGGGCCCGAAGCTTCGCCACGCTGTGTGGCGACGGCACGGTCGTGCAGCACCAGCTCGCCGAAGACGGTCGCCTGGCGTCCCGCATTCCGAGCGAGTCGTTCTTCGACGTCGTCGACGACCCGGCGTTCATGTCGGCCGGGCGCACGGGCGACACCTGGCACTTCGTGACCTTCCTCGGAGTGGTGCACGGCGTGCGGTTCGCGGAAGACGCCGCCACGGTGACCGGGTCGTGGTCTCTCGTGAGCGACGAGGAGCGCGCGGCCGGATGGCGCCCCGGAGGCCTGCAGCTGGTCGCCGCACACGCGGGCGCCGGGCTCTACGTCGTGATGCACGAAGGGGAGCCCGGCTCGCACAAGCGCGCGGGACCCGAGATCTGGCGCTACGACCTCGCCACGCGGGAGCGCGAGGCACGCATCGTGGTGCCGAACCTGGCCGCGTCGTTCCTGGCGACCCAGCTCGGCCTCGAAGCCGACGGCTGGGCCGAGTGGCTTCTCCAGCTCGTGGTCCCGCCGCCCGGCGCGCACACGATCGCGATCTCCTCCGACGACGCGCCGCTGCTGTTCGTCCGCTCCGCCGAGCTGGGAGTCGTCGCGGTCCTCGACGCCCGCACCGGGGAACACCTGCACGACCTCGACGAGGCGGGTCTCTTCGGCCCGCAGCTGGGAGCGCTCTGATGGACCCGGTCCTCGCGATCGTGCTGCGCTCGGCGCTCGCCCTGCTCTTCGCCTCGGCGCTCGCCCACAAGCTGCGCGACCTGCCCCGCTTCGTCGCGATCGTCGAAGACTACGAGATCGGACCCCGGGCCCTGGCCCGGCCCCTGGCGCTCGGCGTTGCCCTCGGCGAAGCGGGCGCGGCGATCGCGTTCGCCCTCGGGTTGGCGTTCGCCCCGCTGCTCGGCCTCGCGTTGATCGGCACCTACAGCGCTGCGATCGGCGTGAACCTCGCGCGCGGACGGCGCGACATCGACTGCGGCTGCGGGGGTCCGGAGGGTCACCGCCTGGGGCCCGAACTGCTGGTTCGCAACGGCCTGCTGGCGCTCGCGGCCGTGCTGGCCCTGGTGCCGACCACGGACCGGGCGCTCGGTGCTCTCGATGCCACGACGATCGCGCTCGCGCTGATCTTCGTCGCCCTCGCCTGGTCGGCCGCTGGGCGCCTCGCCTCTCTCCATGCGGGCTCGTCCCGCGAAAGGATCCCGTCATGATGGATGCGCTGCTGGTTTCCCATGCCCTGCTCTGGGGGCTCGTGTTGGTGCTCGGCGGGCTCGTCCTGGTCCTCGCCCGGCAGGTCGGCGTGCTGCACGAGCGCATTGCGCCCGCCGGAGCGCTGGCGCTCTCCTCGGGCCCGCAGGTCGGTGAAGCCGCGCCGACGGTTCCGGTCACCGCGCTGGACGGAAGCGCCCTCGAGATCGGCGCGACCCACGGCGAGGGTCGCTCGACGCTTCTCCTGTTCGCGTCGCCGCGGTGCTCGATCTGCAAGGGAATCGTGCCCACGGCGCGCCGTCTCGCACGCGAGTTCGGCGTGGACCTGCGGGTCGCGAGCGACGGGCCCGAGCTCGAACACGAGCGCTTCGTGCGCGACCAGCGCCTCGATCGCTCGCACTACATCGTCTCGCAGGCCCTGGGGCTGGCCTACCAGATCCCGAAGCTCCCGTACGCGGTGTTGATCGACAGCGACGGGGTCCTGCGCGCCCAGGGCCTCGTCAACACCCGCGAGCACCTCGAGAGCCTGTTCGAAGCAGCCGATCTCGGGGTGGCGTCGATCCAGGACTACCTGCAGCTCGCCGAGGGGGGTCGGGCATGAGCGGAATCGACGAGGCGCTCGAGGGCCTGACCCGCGGCCTCGCCCGCCGGACGAGCCGCCGTTCGCTGCTGGGCCGGGCCGCCGCCCTGATCGCCGGCACGGCGGCGGTACCGCTGCTTCCCGTCGCGCGCGCTTCTGGCGAGTCCACGTCGGAACGAGCGGGCCGCGTTCCCGCTCCGACCGAGAGCCTCGACGGCCCGGCCGGTGACCCGAAGAGCTGTGAGTACTGGCGCCACTGCGCGATCGATGGCTCGGCCTGTGCGTGCTGCGGGGGCAGTGCGACCACCTGCCCGCCCGGAACCGAGATGGCGCCCGTCACCTGGATCGGCACGTGCCGCAACCCGGGCGACGACAAGGACTACATCATCTCGTACAACGATTGCTGCGGAAAGTCCTTCTGCGGCCGCTGCGTATGCAACCGCAACGAAGGGGAGCGGCCCGAGTACCACTGGTACCGGAACAACGACATCAACTGGTGCGCCGGCGCGAAGTCGCAGGCCTACCATTGCTCGGTGGCGATCGTCGTGGGCCAGGCCACCGAGGGGCAGCCCGAGAAGTGAGAGGCGCCCTCGCCGCGCTCGCCCTTGCTTCGGTTGCACTCGCCGCAGCGGTCTCGCAGGCCGGCGTTCCAGCCAGCGAGGCCTACGTATTGCACTGCTCGGGTTGCCACGGCCCGAGTGGCGCGGGCCACCCCGACTTCGTCCCCGACCTTCGCGAGATCGGCGCCTTGCTCGACCGGCCAGGCGGCCGCGCCTACCTCGCCCGCGTGCCTGGCGTCGCGCAGGCGCCGGTCGCGGACGCCGAACTCGCCGACCTGCTCAACTGGGTCCTGACGGAGATCTCCCGGGTGCCCGACCTCCACCCCTACGGCGCCGACGAGATCGGTGCATTCAGGCGCGAGCCGCTTCGGGACCCGGTCGCCGCGCGGCCCTGAACGCCCCGTCCGCTGGCGGGGGATCTATCCGCTCTCGGTCGGCGGCCCAAGCCTGCGGGCGTCGGCCTCCGCGGGGCGCACAGTCGACGAAGCTCGACCAATGGCGCGAGAAGTCGTTCCAGAAGGCGAAGCCCATCAGCGCCTGACCGCCAGCGAGGTCAATCGTGGCTCGGCGGGGCATCAAGATGCCCTGCGGTCCTCTACGCATGCGCCGTGGTGAGGAGCCCCCCTGCGCGGTGGTTCCCATCCGGCGCCCTTCGCGAATCGGCCTGAGCACCGCGATCGGCGGGGCCGATGCCGGGCTCCCAGCCAAGCCCCGAGTTCGACATACCTCATCCTGGGCATGCGAACTCTCACGTCCCCGGACACATGGCTCCAGGAACATGGGGCCACCACTTGGAGGAACGATCATGCGAAGACTGCTGCTGGCAGCGCCCACCGTGTCGCTGCTGCTAGTCGCAAGCCCGATTTCGGCAGCACCCATCGAGTTCGTGAGCCTGTCGGCAGAGTACTTCTTCAACGGCCCGCTCGAACCGGCAGAGGCCACGACGACCTTCGACGAGTGCGACGTCGGTGCCGGGGAGACGGCACACTGCACGCTGGTTCGAACGCCAGCCGACCTCGGCCTGACCGACCCCCCTGGGTCTCCCACGGTGACCGCGAAGCTGGCCCACGCCCATGGCAACGCGCTTCTCCTCGCACGAGCGAAGTCCCAGCTCGCCGACTCGGGAGCCGGCCGGCCGAGTGCAAGGGCACGCGTCGAGATCGCTGCCGTGTTCAAGGTCGATGGTGACCCGACTGTGACCTACCGGGTCTCTGAGCGCGATGTCCTCGACGGCATCATGACGACTGTCGTCGATCTCCAGAATGAGTCTTCGGACGCCACCACGCAGTTGTCCATGCAGACCGCCCTCGGAATACACGGTGCAACCCACGTCGCTACGGTCGATGGTGGCGAGCTCGCCGGCCTCACGACGATCAGACTGCCCGCCTCAAACTCGCTCGGCTGCACGCCACCGATCTGTGTTCGAGATGGTCCCAACGACCCCTCGGCCATGATCCTCTTCGACACAGGCTTCCAGACCCTCACGAAGGTGAAGGGGCAAGTCCCTTTCGACGTGACCCTCTCGCTTCAAGCGGTCAGTCGCGCGCGTAACGCGCCGCTCGCGTCGGCAAACGCCTTCGACACGGCAACCGTCACACTCATCGCCGCTGCGGTTTCTGTCCCGGAGGCGCCCACTCCACTTGCGGCGGCTTTCGCGGCGCTAGGGGCGCTGCTCTGGGGGAACCGCTCGCAAGGGCGTGGCCCGGACGCCTAGCGCAACAAGTCGGACTGGCGTCGGGCGAACCCATAGCTGACCTCGCTTCGGATTCGCGAACGCCGCCGACCCGACTCGCGCCTACCGCGTTTCCGTCGGCGACCCCAGCCGCCGGGCCTCGGCTTCCGCACGGCGCACGTAGCGGGGCACCAGGTCTGCGGCGTCTCCAAAACCGCCGACGGCCCGCATCCGCGCCGCCAGCACGCCCACGCGCCCGGCCCGGGCCACGCCGGAGGATTCGGGCTGCCGAACCACGTCGGGCCGCAGAGCGACCAGCGCATCGGCCAGCGGGGCCGCGTCTTCGCCGACGACCAGCGCGCAAGCCTCGGGCAGTACGCGCGCCAGCTCCTCGGGGCGGAACACGCCCTCGCCCACGATCGGCTCTCCGGGATCCGAGGGGCGGTTCCAGACGCCGGCATACGCCTCGCCCCGGCGTGCGTCGAGCAACGCGGCGGTGGTGACCTCGCCTGCGGTGCTGGCCAGCGCCTGCAGGGTCGGGACCCCCACCACTTGCCGACCATCCACCAAGGCCCAGCCCTTCACGGTGGCGATGCCGATGCGAAGCCCGGTGAACGAGCCCGGGCCGGTCGAGACGGCATAGGTCTCGATGTCATCGAAGTGCGCGCCGGCCTCGGAGAGCAATGCCTCGATGGCGGGCAGGATGCGCGGCGAGTGGATGCGCTGCTCGGGCTCGGTGCGCTCGGCCACGACGGTCTCGCCGCGCAGCAGCGCCACGCCCAGGGCGCGCGTCGCCGTCTCGAGGGCGAGGAGCAGCTAGAGGCCCTTCATCCAGTCGACGAAGCTCGACCAGTGGCGCGAGAAGTCGTTCCAGAACGCGAAGCCCATGAGCGCCATGATCAGCACGAGCCCCACCTGCTGCACCAGTTCGCGGGTGCGCAGCGACAGTGGACGGCGCTTGATCCCCTCCACCGCGTAGAGCACGGCCTGCCCCCCGTCGAGAATCGGAATCGGCAGCAGGTTCAGGATGCCGAGGTTGATGCTGATCAGCACCAGCAGATTCAGGAACCGATCCCAGCCGGCCTGGAGCGCCATGTGGCTCTGCTTGGCGATCTCGATCGGGCCGCCGATGTTCTTGCGCGAGATCTCGCCGCTGACGATGCGCTTGAGCCCGCCCAGGTAGAGCGTCGTCAGCTCGACGGTCATGCCGACCGCGCGCGGTACCGACTCGAGCGGGTTGCGAACGCGGTCGCGCGCGATGGCGCCCTGGAGCACCGCGTTGGCGCCCTGGATGCCGATCAGGAACACCTCGTCCTCGACGCCCGGCGTCGGGGAGGGGGCACGCTGAGCCGCGAGCGACACCGTGCGCGTCTCACCGTCGCGACCGAACAGGATCTCGAGAGGCCGCCCCTCGCTCGCGAGCACCATCTCGCGGAAGGTGGCGAAGCTGCCGATGGGCTCACCCGCCACCGCGATGATCAGGTCGCCCGGCTCGAGCCCCGCGCGCTGGGCGGGCATGTCGTCGGAGATCGCCGCGACCAGCACCACCGCCGGGATCAGGCCCAGTTCGGTGAGGCTACCCAGTGCCGGCGCTTCGAGCGGCACGGTCTGGGGCGCTTCTTCGTCGCCGCGCTCGACCGAGAACGCCACGGGCCCCGTCTGCGCGGAGTACGCCGCCGCAAGCTCCGCCCAGTCCTCGACGGGCTCGCCGCCCACGGCGACCACGCGGTCGCCCGTCTGCAGGCCCGCGCGGCCGGCGGCCGAGTCGGCATCCGGCACCCCGACGACGGCCTGCTGGCGCGTGTGCTGGATACCGAGAAAGCCCACTTCCTGATTGGCCTGAAACACGTCGAGGCCCGGTCGGCCCTCGACCGTGACGTCCACCGAGCGCACGGCGTCGCCGCGCTCGATCTCGAGCCGCAGGGTCTCGCCGGGACGCTCGCGGGCCGCGCGCTCCACGTCGTCGAAGAAGCCCACCGGCTCGCCGTCCATCGACACGAGGCGGTCGCCGACCGCGATCCCGGCCTCGGCTGCAGGCGACCCGGGCTCGACGGTGCCCACCACCGGCCCGCGCCGGTCGACGCCGACCCAGAGGATTCCGACGAACACGACGATCGGCAGGATCAGGTTCATGGCGGGCCCGGCGAAGACGATCGCGAGCTTCTGCCAGGTGGGCTTCGACGGCAGCGTCTCGTCGGGGTGCGCACGCGACTCGGGCGTGTCGGTCTCGTCGGGGTTCTCGCCGAGCATCTTCACGAACCCACCGAGCGGGATCCAGCCGATCACGTAGTCGGTGCCGCTGCGATGCCAGGCCATGCGGAAGCGCCCGATGCCGATGGGCGGGCCGAAGCCAATGGAGAACTTGAGCACGCGTACGCCGCAGAGCTTCGCGACGATGAAGTGGCCCCACTCGTGCACCGTCACCAGCACGCCGAGCATCAGCACGAAGGCGAACAGGATCTCGAGCGGCGTTCCGATCCCGCTCAAAGCGCCGAACCGCCGAGCAGCGTCCGGGCCTCGCGACGCGCCCAGGCATCCACCTCGAGAACGTCGTCCACCGAGCCGAGCGGCGCCTGCCCCTGGCTGCCCGACAGGAACTTCGCCAGCACGGCGCCGTTGGTGCGCGCGATGGCGCCGAACCCGATGCGGTCCTCGAGGAATGCGGCCACCGAGATTTCGTTGGCCGCGTTGAACACGGCCGGCGCGGCCTCGCCGCCACGGAGCGCGTCGAAGGCCAGCTCGAGGCAGGGGAAGCGCTTGGTGTCGGGCGTCTCGAAGTCGAGCCGTCCGACTGCCGCCAGGTCGAGGCGCGGGGCGTCGAGCGGCAGCCGCTCCGGGTGCGAGAGCGCCAGCGCGATCGGAATCTTCATGTCGGGCAGGCCCAGCTGCGCCAGGACCGACCCGTCCACGAACTCCACCAGCGAGTGCACGATCGACTGCGGATGGACCACGACGTCGATCGCCTCGGGCGGGGCATCGAACAGCCAGCGCGCCTCGATCACCTCGAGGCCCTTGTTCGCCAGGCTCGCCGAGTCGATGGTGATCTTGGGCCCCATGTCCCAGTTCGGGTGCGCCAGAGCCTGGGCCGTGGTCGCCTCTTCGATCTCGCTCTGGGACCAGGTTCGAAACGGCCCGCCCGACGCGGTGAGCACGATCTTGGCGAGGTCCTCGCGCCGCTGGCCGGCCAGGGCCTGGAAGATCGCGCTGTGCTCGCTGTCGACAGGGAGCAGTTCCACGCCATGGCGCTGGACCTCGCGCAGCACCAGGGCGCCGGCCATCACCAGCACCTCCTTGTTGGCCAGGGCGATGTCGCGGCCGGCGCGAATCGCGGCCAGCGTGGGCGGCAGCCCCACGGCGCCGACGAGCCCCGCCACCACCAGGTCCGCGGGCGCGGTCGCCACCTCCAGCAAGCCGGCTTCGCCCACCGCGATCTCCGGCGCCTCGGCGCCCAGACGCTCGCGTAGCGCATGGGCGCCCTCGTCGGTCCCGACGGACACCAGGGCGGGTCGAAACTGCCGGACCTGCTCGGCGAGCTTGTCGACGTTGCGACCCGCCGCCAATGCGGCCACCGAGAAGCGCTCGGGGAACTCGCCGACCACCGCCAGGGTCTGCTCGCCGATGCTCCCGGTCGAACCGAGGATGGCGAGTCGCCTCACGCCCGAGGGCTCCCCGGGTCGCTCACTCGCCACGCTCGAGGGCGACCTACGCCGCTCACTCGCCGCTCCGAACCTGGGCGCTGGTGAGCCCGTAGCGCCGCTCGCGGTTGCGGAAGTCGCCGAGCGCCGCCTCCAGATGGGCGCGGTCGAACTCCGGCCACATGCGCTCGGAGAAGAGGATCTCGGCGTAGGCGATCTTCCACAGCAGGAAGTTGCTGACGCGCGACTCACCGCCGGTTCGGATCAGCAGGTCCACGTCCGGCATCTCGGGCTCGTCGAGATACGCCGCGAAGGTCTTCTCGTCGAGCGCTTCGGGGTTGAGCCTGCCCATCTCCTGGTCGCGCAGCATGCGGCGCGCCGCTTCGACCAGCTCGCCCCGGCCGCCGTAGGACAGGCCGAACACGAGGTTCATGCCGCGGCCCTCACGCGTGCGCGCCACCGCATCCTCGACGGTCGCGCGCGTGTGCGGCGGCAGGCGGTCGCGTCGTCCGATGGTGAGGATGCGCGTACCCCGCTCGATGGCCTCGGGCAGCTCCTGCTCGAAGTACTCCTCGGGCAGGCGCATCAGCGTGTCGACCTCGGCCTTGGGCCGGTTCCAGTTCTCCGAGGAGAATGCGTAGAGCGTGAGCCACGGGATCCCGAGGTCGTCGGCCGCGCGGACCACCCGGCGCACGGCGTCCACCCCGGCGCGATGGCCGTCGCTGCGCGACAAGCCGCGCGCCTCGGCCCAGCGCCCGTTGCCGTCCATGATGACGGCGACGTGGCGGGGTAGGTCGTCGGGGTACGGGCGCGACGTCATGCCTAGACCTGGAGGATCTCTTCTTCCTTGGCGGACGTCATCTCGTCGACCTTGCCAGTGTGGGCGTCGGTCAGGTCCTGGATCGTCTTCTCCCCGCGTCGCCGCTCGTCCATGGGAACGCTGCCCTCGCCCTCGAGGTCCTTGAGCATCGCCACGGCGGCCCGCCGGGCCTCTCGAACGCCGATCTTGTGCTCCTCGGCCGTCTTCTTCACCTGCTTGACCAGCTCCTTGCGGCGCTCTTCGGTCAGGGCCGGGATCGGAATGCGCACGAGCTTTCCGTCATTCGACGGGGTGAGCCCCAGGTCGGCGGTCTGGATCGCGCGCTCGATCGCGGCCAGTGCGCCCTTGTCGAAGGGCGACACCACGATCATCCGCGGGTCGGGTGCCGTCAGGTTCGCAAGCTGGTTGAGCGGCGTGGGCGTGCCGTAGTAGTCGACCTGGATGCCGTCGAGCAGCTGCGGGTTCGCGCGGCCGGTCCGCACCTTCTGGAGGTCGATGCGAAGGCTTCGGATCGCCTTGTCCATCTCCTCCTTCGCCTGATCCAGGACGATCGCCACTTCCTCGTCGGACATGTGCCTCCCTACCCCGTGCTCGAGACGGTGGTGCCCACCGCCTCGCCGCTGGCGACCTTCACGATGTTGCCCGCGACCGTCATGTCGAACACGATGATCGGCAGATCGTTCTCACGACACAACGCGATGGCCGTCTGGTCCATGAACCGGAGATTCTCGCGCACCGCCTGCTCGTGGCTGATGCGGTCGTAGCGCACGGCATCCTTGTGCTTGGCCGGGTCGCAGTCGTAGACGCCATCCACGTTGGTGGCCTTGATCACCACCTCGGCTCCCACCTCGGCCGCGCGCAGTGCCGCCGCCGTGTCGGTGGAGAAGTAGGGATTGCCGGTCCCGCCCGCGAAGATCACCACGCGGCCCTTCTCCAGGTGCCGGATGGCGCGCCGGCGCAAGTAGGGCTCGGCCACCTCGCGGATGTCGAGGGCCGACAGCACCCGCGTGCTGAGATCGACCTTCTCGAGCGCGTCCTGCAGCGCGACGGCGTTCATCACCGTCGCCATCATGCCCATGTAGTCCGCCGTGGCGCGGTCCATGCCCTCGCTGGCTGCCGTCATCCCGCGGATGATGTTGCCGCCACCGATCACCAGGCAGACCTCGACCCCCAGGGCGTGGACGTCGCGCACCTGCTCGGCCATGGCCCGGATCACCGCCGGTTCGATCCCGAACCCGCTCTCCCCGGCGAGGACTTCGCCGGAGAGCTTGAGGAGCACACGGCGGAAGGCGGCTTGCATGGTGGGCCCTACGAGTCTCCGAGCCGATAGCGTACGAAACCGGCGACCTCGACGGGGTTCCCGAGTTGGTCGCCTGCTTCGGACAGCAGCTGGGACACGGTCTTGTCGGAGTCCTTCACGAACGGCTGCTCGATCAGGCAGATCTCGCCGTAGAACTTGCGGATGCGGCCCTCGACGATCTTCTCGACCACCTTTTCCGGCTTGCCCTCCTGAAGGGCCTGCTTGCGGAAGAGGTCCGCCTCGTTCTCGACGAGCGCCTTGTCGACCCCATCGCGGTCCACCGCCACGGGGCTCGGATCGGCCGCGGCCACGTGCATGGCCAGGTCCTTGGCGAGGGCCCCCACGGCGTCGCCCGTGGCCTCGGTCTTCAAGGCGACGAGCACCCCGAGCCGGCCCCCGGCGTGGACGTAGCTGCCGATGTGGCCCGCACCATCCACCACCAGCCGGTCGACGCGCTTGAGCTGCACGTTCTCGCCCAGCGTGCCGCCGGCGCTCTGGATGTGCTCGGCGATGGGCTGGCCATCCATCTCGAGCGCCAGGACCGCGTCCACGTCGGCCGCCTCGGGATGCGCCGCGGCCGTCTCGGCCAGGCTCGAAGCGAGCTTCTGGAAGTCGGGCGTCTTGGCCACGAAGTCGGTCTCGCAGCCGACCTCGAGAATGGCGCCGCTGCTGCCCTTGCCGCCCGTGGCGATGGTGCCTTCGGTGGTCTCGCGGCCGGAGCGTTTGACCGCCTTGGCGAGGCCGCGCTCGCGAAGCACCTCGATCGCCTTGTCGACGTCACCCGAGGTCTCCGAGAGGGCCTTCTTGCAATCCATCATGCCGGCCCCGGTGCGCTCGCGCAGGGCCTTGACTGCCTGTGCCGTGATTCCGGACACGCTGCTGTCTCCTCGATCCGTCTATCCGGCCGCGCGCGCGGCCGCTGGGTTGGGGCTTGGTTGAGGCTGGTCCTACTCGCCCTGCTTCGGGGCCTCGGGGGCCGATGCCTCCGCGGCAGGCGCTTCGGGCGCCGCCTCGGGCGCGGCCGCGGGCGCCGCTTCGGCGGCGCCGGCCTCGGCACCCGCCTCGGCGTCCGCGCGGGCCGGCTTCTTCATCACCTCGGGGCCGCTCTCGTCGCGACCCCCGCCCGCAGAGTAGCTGCCGCCGGCCTGGCGCGGACGCCGCTGCCGGCCGGCTTCGCCTCGCCCACCGCGCTGGCGGCCGCTCTCGGTCGGTGCCTTGATCTCCACCACGCGGCGGCCGCCTGCCGGCTGGGCCTCGCTCGGCTGGGCCTCGGCCTGGGACTGGACGCGCTCGTTGAAGAGCTCGGCGCCTTCCGAGCACGCGTCCGAGACCAGCTCGCAGTAGAGCTGGATCGCGCGGATCGCATCGTCATTGGCCGGGATCGGGAAGTCGATGCCCACCGGGCTGCAGTTCGTGTCGACGATGGCCACGATCGGGATCCCGAGCCGCTGGGCCTCGGAGATCGCGATGTGCTCCTTCTTCAGGTCGATGAGGAACATCGCGTCGGGAAGACGCGTCATCTCCTTCATGCCATCGAGCGACTTGCGGTACTTGGTGACCGACCGGTTCAGGCGCGAGAGCTCCTTCTTCGAGAGCTCGCCCACCTTCTCCTCGTCGGCGAGCAGCTCGAGCTGCTCCTTGAACCGCTCGATCGACTTCCGAACCGTGCGGAAGTTGGTCAGCATGCCGCCGAGCCAACGCCTGTTCACGTAGAACTGGTCGCAGCGCTCGGCCTCGAGCTTGATCGGGGCCTCTGCCTGACGCTTGGTTCCGACCATCAGGACCTTGCCGCCCTGGGCCACCGTCTCGCGCAAGAACTCCAGCGCCATGTCGAGCAGCGGCATCGTCTTGTCGAGGTCGATGATGTGGATGCCGTCGCGCTCGCCGAAGATGTACGGCTTCATGCGCGGATCCCAGCGCCGGGCCTGGTGCCCGAAGTGCGCGCCCGACTCGAGCAGCGTCTTGATGCTCGCGGTGCGCTTGTCGCGGGGCGGGATGGCCGGCTCCGCGGGCATCTCGCTCGCAGCCGGGGGGGCGGGTTCGGTCGGGGCCGTGGCGACGGACGGGTCGCCGGGAGCCTCGGACATGGTCCTCTCCTTCGCGGTTGATCCTCCGCCCCAGGCCGTGGCTCCCCGCCCGCGCGCGGCTTGAATCAGCCGTGCCCGGGACCGCCGGGGTAGCCTGGAACGTGTGAAGTCGCCAAGGGTTAGCAAGGTTGGTGGACTGCCGCGACCGGCCCCGAGACCTGCTCGCCGGGCATCGGGCGGCGGGGACCTGGGTCCGGAGGCCCGCCGCGCTTCCGAGCGGCCCCGATGGGCCCGCGGGGATGCCCGCGAAGTTGGGCCGGCTCCCCACTTCCCGTCCCCGCCGCACGATGCCGAGCCACGGCCCACCGCGGCGCCGGTCGCGGCGCGGGGCCCCCGCGAAGCCCGGCCGGCTCCCCGCTTCCCGTCCCCGCCGCACGATGCCGAGCCACGACCCACCGCGGCGCCGGTCGCGGCGGTCAACCTAAGTCGTGTATTCGGCGTTGATCTTCACGTAGTCGTAGGTGAGGTCGCAGGTCCAGATGCGGGCCTTGGCGCGGCCGGCGCCGAGGCGGACGTCGATCGCGACCTCGGAGCGCGCCAGCCCGCGTCCCGCCCGCTTGCGGGCGGCCGTCCCGGTCCCCGCGCCGTTCTGGTAGACCGGCACGCCCGCCAGGCGAACCTCCGTCCGCGGGAGCGAGATCGCGACCTCTCCCGCCCCGACGGCCTGCAGGATGCGCCCCCAGTTCGGGTCCCCGCCGAAGAGCGCCGTCTTGACCAGCACCGAGTTCGCGACCCGTCGCGCCGCGAGCTCCGCCTGGGCGGCACTGCGCGCGCCGCTCACCTCGACGGTCACGAGCTTGGTGGCCCCTTCGCCGTCGCGAGCGAGCGCCCGTGCGAGATCCGTGGCCACCCCGTGCAGCGCCTCGCGCAGGCCGCGGGCACCGCCGCTGCGCGGGCCACGGATGGGCGCCGTCTCGGAGGCCCCGTTGGCGAGCACGATCGCCGTGTCCGACGTCGACGTCTCGCCGTCGATCGTCACGCGGTTGAAGGTGTCCTCCACGACCTCTCGCCAGACGCGCTTCAGGTAGCCGCTGGCGACCGCCGCATCGGTCAGCACGAACGCCAGCATCGTGGCCATGTTCGGCTGGATCATGCCCGAGCCCTTGGCCATGCCGGCCACGCGCACGGTGCGGCCCCGCAGGCGGAAGCTGCGATGCGCCACCTTGGCCACGGTGTCGGTGGTGAGGATCGCCTCGGCCGCTCGGGCCAGGCCGTCGGGCGCGAGCGCATCGGCCGCCGCGTGGATCCCGCGGCGGATGCGCGCCATGGGCAGGGGCTCGCCGATCACGCCGGTGGAGGCCACCAGCATGTCGCCGGGGCGGCAACCCACGACGCCGGCGGCCTCGGCTGCCATGGCCTCGGCATCGCGGGCCCCGCGCTGTCCCATGGCGACGTTCGAGACACCGCTGTTCACCACGATGCCCCGGGCCACGCCGTTGCGGATGTGGCGCTTCGAGAGCACCACCGGCGCTCCGGGCACCGTCGAACGGGTGAACGTGCCGGCGGCGGCGGCGGGCCGGTCGCTCACGACCAGCGCGAGGTCGGGCGCGCGGTCCTTGACCCCGCAGTGCAGTCCGGCGAACGAAAAGCCGCGAACGCGCGTCATCGCGCGGCGCCGAGGGCGAGGCCGCTCAGGCCCCGCAGCACTTCTTGTGCTTCTTGCCGCTACCACAGGGGCAGGGATCGTTGCGGCCGACCTTGCCCGACGGCTTCGCATCCGCCGCGCCCTTCGCTCCCGCGGCCGGCAGACCGGGGCGCGCACCCTGGGGCGGCGCTGCGGCGGACGGCCGCGGCTGGGCGGCGGGCCGCTGGGGGTCGGGCAGCACGAACTTGAACACCACCTCGCTGGCTTCGGCGTCGACCCGGTCGCTCATCTGCTCGAACAGCGCGAAGCCCTCGCGCTGGTACTCGAGTTTGGGGTCGCGCTGGGCGTAGCCGCGCAGGCTCACGCCCTCACGTAGCCCGTCCATCCCGTGCAGGTGATCCTTCCACTGCCGGTCCATGATCGACAACAGGATGCTGCGCTCGAAGTCGCTGAAGCGCGGGTAGCCCGCATCGGCGTGCTCGGCCGCCAGGGCATCGCACTCCTGCCGCTTGGCGTCCAGGTGCGCGAGCAGCCGCTCGAGGATGGCGCGACCCAGGCCATCGCGGTCGTCGGTGGGTTTGCCGTCCTGCGCGAACGGCTCTTCGCGCGGGTCGAACGCGACCCCGAAGTGGGCCTCCAGCGCCGTGGCCAGGTCGGTCATGGCCTCGGGCTCGGGAGCGCCCTTCTCGGGGAAGTACTGGCCGAGCATCGCGACGAGCACGCCCTCGATCAGCTCGAGCACCTCTTCGTGGGTGTCGTCGCGTTCGAGCAGCTCGCGGCGCTTTCCGTAGAAGGCCTGCCGCTGCTTGTTCATCACGTCGTCGTAGTCGAGCAGGTGCTTGCGGATGTCGAAGTTGCGGGCCTCGACCTTCTTCTGGGCGTTCTGGATGGCGCGCGACACCATGCGGTGCTCGATCGCCTCGCCCTCCTCCATGCCAATGCGGTCCATCCAGCCCTGGAGGCGCTCTCCCCCGAAGATGCGCATCAGGTCGTCTTCGAGCGACAGAAAGAACAGGCTCGAGCCCGGGTCTCCCTGACGGCCGGAGCGGCCGCGCAGCTGGTTGTCGATGCGCCGGCTCTCGTGGCGCTCGGTGCCGATGATGTGCAGGCCGCCCGAGGCCACCACCTCTTCGCGCTCCGCGCCACACTGCGTCTCGAACTCGGCCAGGCGCATCGGGTACTCGGGGTGGTCGCGCTCGCCCTTGCACTTGGCCAGGGCCAGGAACTCGGGATTGCCCCCCAGCACGATGTCGGTGCCGCGGCCCGCCATGTTCGTCGAGATGGTGACGGCGCCCTTGCGACCGGCCTGGGCGATGATCTCGGCCTCGCGCTCGTGCTGCTTGGCGTTCAGCACGTTGTGCTTGATGCCGCGCTTGCCCAGGCGCTTGGCCAGGCGCTCGGAGGTATCGATCGCGATCGTGCCCACGAGCACCGGCTGGCCGGTCGCGTGCCGCTCGCGGATCTCCTCGATCACCGCCTCGAACTTCTCCTTCTCGGTGCGGTAGACGACGTCGCCGAGGTCTTCGCGGATCATCGGCCGATTGGTCGGCACGAGCATCACGTCGAGGTCGTAGATCTTCGCGAACTCCGGCGCCTCGGTGTCGGCGGTACCGGTCATGCCCGCGAGCTTGTCGTACATGCGGAAGTAGTTCTGGAAGGTGATCGAAGCCAGGGTCTGGTTCTCGCTTCGGACCTGGATGCCTTCCTTGGCCTCGACGGCCTGATGCAGACCATCGGACCAGCGGCGCCCCTCCATCAGGCGGCCGGTGAACTCGTCGACGATCACGACCTCCTTGGCGCCGGTATCGCCCGGTTTCACCACGTAGTCGACGTCGAGCTTCTTGAGCGTGTGGGCCACCAGGGCCTGGTTCACGGCGTGCAGCACGGGGAGCATCTGCGGGTCGTAGAGGTTGTCGATCCGCAGCATCTGCTCGACCTGGTGGACGCCCTCTTCGGTGAGCGTCGCCTGGTGGTGCTCTTCATCCACCCAGTAGTGGCCGCTCTCGGGCGTGTCGGTCTTGGGGTCGGCCTTGGTCCCGGCCTGCAGGCGCGGGATCAGCTGGTTGGCCACGCCGTAGATCGAGGTGTTCTCTTCGGACGGGCCGGAGATGATGAGCGGCGTGCGCGCTTCGTCGATGAGGATCGAGTCGACCTCGTCCACGATCGCGAAGTACGGATCGCGCTGGACGTACCAGTCGAGGCTCGGCTTCATGTTGTCGCGCAGGTAGTCGAAGCCGAGCTCGTTGTTGGTGGCGTAGGTGATGTCCGCGTCGTAGGCGACCTTGCGGTCGGCCTCGGCGAGGTTGGGCACGATGCAGCCCACCGAGAGACCCAGGAAGCCGTGCACTTCGGCCATCCACTCGGCGTCGCGGCGGGCCAGGTAGTCGTTGACCGTCACCACGTGGACGCCCCGGCCGGTGAGCGCGTTCAGGTAGCTCGGCAGCGTCGCGACGAAGGTCTTGCCCTCACCGGTCTTCATCTCGGCGATCTTGCCCTGGTGGAGCACCATGCCGCCGAGCAGCTGCACGTCGAAGTGCCGCTTGCCGATCGTGCGCTTCATCGCCTCGCGCACCGTGGCGAAGGTCTCGGGGATGAGGTCGTCCAGCGACTCGCCGTTCTCGAGGCGCTGCTTGAATTCGCCGGTGCGGGCCCGGAGCTGGGCGTCCGAGAGCTTCACGAGCTCGGGCTCGAGCCGGTTGGCGCGCTCGATCAGCGGCACCAGCCGCCTGAGATCGCGGTCGTTCTTGCTGCCTACGATCTTCTTGAACGCGCCGAGCATGATGGGTCCCGTCGGGGAAGTGGCCGGAATCTAAGGGAGCGTCCGGGGTGCGGCAAACCAGCGGCAACCGGGCCGCGGCTCAGGAGGGCAGCGCGACCCGCAACCGCAGCCGGCCCATCTGGATCTCGTCGCCATCGCCGAGGCCCACCCGCTTGTGGCGCCCCCCGTTGACCAGGGTGCCGTTGGTGCTGCCCAGGTCCTGGACGAAGAAGCCCTCGCCGTCCTCGAAGCCGATGGCGGCATGGGTACGACTGATGGTGGGCTCGGCCAGGACCAGGTCGGCCCCGCGCCCGCGCCCCACGACCAGCCAGTCGCGGTCCACGGGCACTTCCAGGCCCTCGTAGAAGCCACGCAGGATGCGAACACGCGCGCCCGGCGGTACCGGCACGCCCTCCGGCGCCTCTCCCCGGCCCAACGCGCCCTGCCCCTCGCCCATCCTGAGTCCTCCGCCCTGCCACGCGGCCCCGGGCGGCGCGCAACAGTGCTGGGGGCTCATCGGTGCTCGCGGGCAGGGACTTGATCGGCCCGGGGCCGGGCTAGAAGTCGGCGGTGCAGTTCTCGCGCTCCTCGCCCACCAGCACGCCGCGGTTCGTGGAGTGCGTGATGAGGGTCCGCTCCCAGAGGAACTCCCTCAGCTTGCTGAGCGGGATCCCGAAGATCGAGCTCCAGACGCTCTCGGTCTGGCGCAAGACCGTCTTGCGCTGGAACAAGTCGTAGATCTTCGAGCAGCGCCCGACCGTGACCCGGACCGGCGACGACGAGCCGCAGATGTCGTTCGGCGGCGCCCGGTCCCGGACCGACCGGCCGCTTCCGCCTCCGGACGAGTGCCGGAACGAGCCCGACGCCACCTTGAGATCGACGCCGATCTCGGTCGTGTTGATCGGGTTGCCCGAGTCCGACTGATCGATGACCACGCAACGGTGCTCGTCCCGGGCGACGGTGCACGTCATCGTTCGCGTGGTGCTGAAGTTCACGCAGAGGTCCCGGGCGATTCGCACCTCCGCGTCACTGATCTGGTTCGACCCGCTGAACCCGTTGATCTCGGGAAAGAAGAAGGAGCTACCGAACACGTAGGGCAGCGTGACGTCCATGAACCTGCCGGACGCATCGACCGTTCCCCAGCTCACGACGGTCGCACCGAGGGCCGCGTCGATGTGCAGGAGCGGCACCTCGGCACCCGGCCGCAGATCGCGCCCCCAGGTGCCGACCTTGAGGGTCACGGGCACCGCGAAGTCCTGGGCGGGCGACAGGTCGACCACGGGAGACCCCGTGAAGATCTCGATCCCATCGCGCGGCTCGAGGATCGTCACCTTGAGCTCCTGACCGTCCGCCAGTGCGCCCGGCGGGACGACGATCTTGGCGAACTCCCCGAAGTCGACCGTGCCGCCCGCGGGGCCCACGACCGTGTGGTCGTCGGAGATGCGTTGAAGCACCGCCTCCTGATCGATGGTGGTGCCGTCCTGGGTGACCCGCAGGATCGACCACGTGGGCAGGAAGCCCGGCAGGGAGATCGTGGCGAGGTAGTCGCCCAGCGGAACGTCGACCACCTCGGCCGTGCCGTCGGCACCGGAGAAGGCGACCTGGTCGAGCAGCTCGACCTTCGCTCCAGCCAGTGGGTTCGCGTCGGCATCCAGGATGGTGAGGCGGACGACGACGTCGTTGTCGTAGGGCTCGTCCACGGCCCGGGTCCGGTGCCGTACCTCCTTCGCGTAGACCTGCGTGCGCCGGAAGCCGCCCCCGATCACGGCGCTGTGCATGAACACGCGGACCAGGTTGACCTGGTCGGGGAGGAGGTGCGTCCGAATCGAGAAGAACCCGTTGCCGACCCGGTCCTGCCCGCCGGTGGCGGTGCCGAAGAGGTAGACCTCCTTGGCGAGCACCCCCGGGATGTTGCCGCCCACCCGGAGCAGCGTGCCCCCGACCACCTCGTCCGGGAGTGCCTCGACGATGCGCTGGAGATCGGCGTTGCCCCGCAGCGGGTCGCACGCATCCCCGATGCCGTCACCATCGCCGTCCTGCTGGCCGGGATTGGCCACGGTGATGCAGTTGTCGAAGTTGTCGGCGACCCCGTCCTCGTCGAAGTCGCACGCCACGAACAGGAGCGACCCGAGCGCGAGTCCCACCCATGCCGTGCGGCGCCGTCGCCCCCGCCACCCCGTGCCCCCGTCCGCGTGTCGCATGTCTCGAGCCCCCACTTGGTGCCCCCGGGTTCTACCCCACGCGCGCGACCCGTCCGAGTGCGAAGGCGCACACCACGCCGCGCGGCTTCGGAAAGCGCGCGGGGCCCTCGGCGCAAGCGCGGCGACCTAGCGGCGGCGCCGCGGGGCCTTGCCCCTGGCCTTCTGCTTCGACTTCGAACTCGGCTCGGCGCCCCGACCGAGCAGCTCGCGGGCATGGGCCAGGGTGCCCTCGCCGCGTGCGTCGCCGCCGGCCATGCGCGCGATCTCCGCGACGCGCCCCTCGTCATCGAGCGCGACCACGTCGGTGCGGGTGCGTCCCCGACGCGTCTGCTTCGAGACCTGGAGATGGTGGGCCGGCTGCGCCGCGATCCCCGGCAGGTGGGTGATGCAGAGCACCTGATGATCCGAAGCGAGCGCCGCGAGCACGGCGCCCACGCGGTCGGCCACCGCGCCTCCGATGCCGGCATCGACCTCGTCGAAGAGCAGCACGCTGCCCTCGCCCGCCCGGCGCAGCACGTTCTTGAGCGCGAGGAAGACCCGCGAGAGCTCGCCACCGGAGGCCACGTGCTTGAGACTACGTGCGGGCTCGCCCGCGTTCGCGGTGAAGTGCAGCGCCGCCGTCTCGGCGCCCGACCCCGCGCAGGGCGCGCCCTCGGGTGCGGGTTGGGGCTCGAGCACGACCTCGAGCACCGCGTCGTCGAGGGCCAGCTGGCGAAGCTCGCGCGTCACCGCGCGTCCCAGGGCGCGCGCCGCCTTCTTGCGCCCTGCACTCAACCGGGCGGCGAGCTCGGCCACGCGCCCATGCTCGGCCGCGCGCTCGGCCTCGAGCTTGGCCAGGCGCTCGTCCGAACCGCTGATCGCCGCCAACTCGCGCGCGGCCTCGTCGCGGAACGCCAGGATCTCGACCGCGCCCTTGCCGTACTTGCGAGAAAGACGCTCGATGGCCGCGAGCCGCTCCTCGACCTGGGCCAGCCGGCCCGCGTCGAGGTCGATGCCCGCGGCGTAGCGCTCGAGGTCGCTGGCGGCTTCGGAGATCTCCGTCGCCGCACTCGAGAGCCGCTCGCCCAGCTCAGCCAGGCCGGGGTCGAGCTCGGCCAGTTCGCCGGCAGCCCGCGCCGCGCGCCCCACCAGATCGGCGGCGCCGGCCTGTTCGGGTGACGCGGGATCGCCGAGCAACTGCGCGGCGGCCGCGCTGGTGTCCGCGCGCAGGCGATCCGCGTGCACCAGACGCCGATGCTCGGCATCGAGCGACGCACTCTCTTCGGGATCGAGCCCCGCCGCATCGATCTCCTGCACCTGGAAGGCCAGGAAGTCCTCACGGCGCGCACGCTCTTCGGCGTCGGCGCGAAGCCGAGCGATCTCGTCCTCGCGCGCGAGCAGCTCGCGAACCCCGCGCTCGACCTCGCCACGCAGCGACAGCAGCCCACCATGCGCGTCCAGTGCGCGACCCTGGGCGGCAGGCCGCAGCAACGCTTGCGATGCGTGCTGGCTCGAGACCTCGATTCGGCCGGCCAACAGTTCGGCCAGGGTGCCCACCGGGACCAGCCGTCCGCCGACCCAGGCCCGCCCGCGGCCTCCCCGCGAGAGCGTGCGGCGCACGATCAGCGTGCCGTCCTCGGCTTCGAGCCCGCGCTCGGCCAGGTCGGCGAGCAGCCCAGCCTCGCCGTCCGTGCGCAGCACCGCCTCGACCGAACCCTCCTCGGCGCCTTCGCGCAGATCGTCGGTTCGTGCGCGAGCGCCGGCCAGCAGTCCCAGCGCGCCGAGCACCACCGACTTGCCCGCGCCCGTCTCACCCGTGAGCACGTTGAGGCCCGGCTCGAAGGTGACCTCGAGGTCTTCGACCAGCGCCAGCTCGCGGATCCGCAGGCTCTCGATCAAGCGCCGCCCCAGCCGAGCTTGGTGCGCAACACGTCGAACCGCGAGCGCAGCGGCGATGCGACCATGCGCACGGGGTGCCCCGACGACTCCACCGTGACCACGTCGTCGCGCTCGAGCACCACGCCGACCTGACCGTCCACCGTGAGCTGCGCCGTTCCGCCGCGCGGGTGGATGCGCACCGCGAGCCGCGCCTGCTCGCTCAGCACCAGCGGCCGCTGGGTGAGCGCGTGCGGGCAGATGGGGGTGAGGACGTAGACCCCCGAACCCGGCATCAGGATCGGGCCGCCGGCCGAGAGCGTGTAGGCCGTCGAGCCCGTGGGCGTCGAGACGATCAGCCCGTCGCCGTAGTACGTGGTGACCTCGGTCCCGTCGGCGACGGTCTCGAGATCGAGCAGGCGCGACAGGTCGTTGCGCGTGATCACGACGTCGTTGAGCGCCAGATCCTCCAGCAGGACCTCGCTGCCCCGGCGGGCGATCACCCGCAGTCGGTTTCGGGTGACGGTGGCAAACTCGCCACGCAGCACCTTGGCGAGGACGTCCGCCTGCTCTTCGGGCGCCACCTCGGCCAGGAAACCGAGCGTGCCGAGGTTGATGCCGAGGAAGGGCACGTCGTTCTCGCCGGCATCGCGCGCCGCCCCGAGCAGGGTGCCATCGCCGCCGAGCACGATGATCAGGTCGACGCGCCGGGCCGACTCCGACCGGGGCGCAGCCTGGCAGCCGAGCTGCTCTGCAGCCACCTCGTCGGCCTCGACCTCGATCCCGCGGGCCTGCAGCCATTGGACCAGCTCGCGCCCGGCCTCGGCCGCCTCGGGGGAGGCCGGCTTGAGCCACACCGCCACGTGGCGGATCGGAGGATGGCTGGTCATCGACGCGTGGCCTCCCTGCCCCGGATCGGAGCTCCATCGCCGCGCGGCGCACAGGGTAGACTCTAACCATGTCCCGCGGCGACTCGTTGGACCTGTTTCCCGACGAACCCGCATCCGAGGCGGACCACGCACCCGAGGCGTCGCGGCACGACGATGCCGGCGCTCCTCTCGCCGACCGCATGCGGCCGACGCGGCTCGACGAGGTGGTGGGTCAGGAGCACCTCGTGGGCGAGGGTGCACCCCTTCGGGCGCTCGTCGAACGGGGCGAGCTGCCCTCTTCGATCCTCTGGGGCCCGCCCGGAACCGGCAAGACCACCCTGGCGCGGCTGCTGGCCAACGCGGGCGCCGACGTGGGACGGCCGACCGACTTCGTGGCGCTGTCGGCGGTGATGTCGGGCCTGAAGGACGTGCGCGCAGTGGTCGCCGACGCCGAGCGGGCGCGCCGCCTGGGGCGCCGCACGCTGTTCTTCCTCGACGAGATCCATCGCTTCAACCGCGCCCAGCAGGATGCGCTGCTGCCCCACGTGGAGGCCGGCACCGTCACGCTGGTCGGCGCCACGACCGAGAACCCCTCCTTCGAAGTGATCTCGCCGCTGCTCTCACGTTGCCGCGTGTTCACCCTCCAGTCGCTGCGCGCCGAGGAGATCGAGACGCTGCTGGCCCGGGCCGCGACGGATGCCGAGCGCGGCCTGGGCGGCAGCGGTGTGGAGATCGCCCCCGAATCGCTACGCGCGATCGCCGAGGCGGCCGATGGCGACGCACGCCGTGCGCTCGGCATGCTCGAGACGGCGGTCGCCTTCCACCGAGGCCGCGGCGACGAGGGCCCCCTCGCCCCCGAGACGGTTCGCCAGGCGGTGGGCCAACGGCTGCTGCTGCACGACCGCGATCGCGAAGAGCACTACAACGTGGTGTCGGCGCTGATCAAGAGCCTGCGGGCCAGCGACGTCGACGCCTCGCTCTACTACATGGTGCGCATGCTCGAAGCGGGCGAGGACCCGCTGTTCGTGGCCCGACGCCTCGTCATTTTCGCCTCCGAGGACGTCGGCAACGCCGAGCCACGCGCCCTGCCCCTGGCCATGGCTGCGCACCAGGCCACCGAACGCATCGGGCTGCCGGAGTGCAAGCTCATCCTGGCCCAGGCGGCGACCTTCCTGGCCACCGCCCCGAAGAGCAATGCGTCGATGCAAGCGCTGTCGCGAGCCCGCGCAGCCGTCGAGCGCACGGGCACGCTGCCGGTCCCCATGCACCTGCGAAACGCACCGACGCCGCTGATGAAGTCACACGGCTACGGTGCCGACTATCGCTACGCCCACGCCGAGGAGGACGCGTTCGTGCCCGACGCGAACCTCCCGGCCGAGCTGGTCGACGAGCCGCCCTTCTACGAACCGACCGACCGCGGCGACGAAGCCGAGATCCGCACGCGGCTGGAAGCCTGGCGCGCCCGGCGCAAGGGCGCAGGCGAGTTCTAGGCGACTCGCCCGGCGCCAGCGGCCTCAGCCTCCGTCGCGTTCGAAAGCCTGGGCCAGTCGCGTGAGCGCCTCGTCCTCGTGGCGGGAGACACTGGCGAGACCCAGGAAGCCCCCCGCCGCCTGGGCGAGCCGGTGCGCGCCGCCCATGAGCTCTCGTTCCAGGCGCAGGCGGCCCTCGACCGACAGCACCCGGCAGACCTCGCGCACCGTGTCCTCCCACAGGCGCATCAGCTCGCGCGAGGGACGCTCGGCGAGGAAGTGCTCGAGACGCTCGATCGCGGCGCCATCCCCGTCCATGCCGACCGCCTGCGCCGCATCCAGCAGCGCCTGTCGCTCTCGAGGCTCGACCGAGCCATCGGACCAAGCGACCTCCGCCAGCGGCAGGAGGGCCACCGCCATCACCGCGTCGGGCGGAAGACCCACCTCCCGGAGCATCGAAGCCCCGGGACCGAGCGTGTCGGGCGAGACCGCCTGCGCATCGCCGCGGTCGCGGTCGTCGAAGAACGCGGCGGCGAGCGCATGCCCCGACGCCGACACCGGGCCCGAAGCCGAGACCTCGACGGCCTGGGCCGCTCCCCCGAGATCCGCGGCGGCGCGTGCCAGGCGCTCGGAGGCCAGGCCACTCAGGTTGCGATACATCACGGCCGCGATCCGAGGCGAGCGGCGCACCAGCCGCGCCATGGCGCCGTCGGTGAGCCGAAGCAGGCGCGCGTCCTCCAACGCGTCGACGTCGGCCGAGCGCGCCAGGTGCAGATGTCCGATCTCGCCGACGACGTCGCCCCGGCCGAGCTCTGCCAGCACCACGCGCCCGTCCGCGCCGCCGACCGAGGCCTGCAGACGGCCCTCGACCACCGCGTAGACGGCGTCGCCGGGTTCTCCCGCACCGAAGAGCCGCTCGCCAGCCCGCACCGGCACCACGCTGGCGAGCAGCGCCACCATGCGCGCCTGCCCCGCGCGCAGCCCGTGGAGCAGGCGGATCTCCTTGTGCGGCTCGGCGCCCAGGTCGAGGCTCAGCAGATCCCAGAGCGTCGCGATCCGCATGCCCGAACAGAGCGCGGGCGTGAGCACGTAGTCCGTGGCCCAGGCCGCGACCAGCGCGAACGCCGCCAGCGCACCCAGCTCGGAGGTGGTGCGCAGGTCGCTGGTGGTGAGCACCAGAAAGCCCGCGCAGAGCGCGAGCGTCGTCACGGTCACCGGTCGGCCGACGGCACGCAGGGCCGAGGCCGTCGCGCCCTCCTCGTCCGCGGTGCGCCGACAGTCGGCGATGAACCGCGCGAAGTAGTGGATGGTGTCGTCTACGGCGATGCCCAGCACCATGGGCGCCACCAGGCTCGAACCGGGATCGAGCCGCACGCCCAGCCAGCCGAGGGCACCGAAATAGGCCGCCACCGGCAGCGCGTTCGGGATCAGCGCCAGCAGCCCGATCCGGAGCGACACGAACAGCGCCGAGAGGATCAGGTAGATCACCCCGAAGGCGAAGAGCAGGCTCCGGGTCTGGCCTCGCACCACGTCCTCGAGGGCCCCGGCCAGAACCACGGCCGTGCCGGTGACGCGGCCTTCCAGGTGACCGGGGAGCTCGGCCAGGCGCGCGTCGATGCGCGCAGCCAGCCGGCCGACGTCTTCGGAGTCGATCACCCGCGCGCGCACGTGAATGCTGGCCATCTGGTAGTCCGGGCCCACGAAGCGGTCGAGTTCTTCGCTGGCCCCGAAGAAGAGCAACTGGCTCACCAACCGGCGGCTGGCGGGCACGGTTCGGTGCTCTTCGCCTCCCCCCTGGAAGCCCTGGTTCAGCAGGGAGAGGAAGTCCACCACGGACAGGGCCCCGCCGACTTCGGGCTGTGCCACCAGCCACTCCTGGAGCGAGGCCAGCGCGCGCAGGTTCTCGGGCTCCTTCCAGGCGTCGGGCGCGTCGGACGAGACCACCACGTAGAGCGGATTCGCTCCGCCGAGCGCCTCGTTCACGTTCTCGAAGTGCACGCGCACGGGCGCATCGGCCGGAAACTTCGCCACCTGCTGGGTCCCGACCCGCAGCTGGCTCGCACCGAACAGCGCCACCGCGAACACGCCCGCCGAGACCAGGAAGATCCAGCGGCGGTTCGCCACGTCGAAGCGCGCCATGCGCAGCGAGAAGCGATCGAACCCGCCGCCCCGGGCCGCGTCGGGAACCCGTCGCGGTGTCCCCAGCACGGCCAGCAGCGCCGGTGTGAAGGTGAGCGAGACGATCATCACGCTCAGCACGCCGAGCACGGTGAACAGACCGAACTCGCGCACGGCCACCAACGGCGAGAGCAGCAGCGAGCCCAGGCCGGCCGCGGTGGTGAGCCCGGTGAGGCCCACCGGCAGCGCCACCTCGCGCGTGGCCTCGGCCACGATTTCGCGCCCGGGCCGCTCCGGGTCGGCGCGCAGCACGTCGTACCAGGAGGCCACGACGTGGATGGCGTAGGACAGGCCCAGCGCCGTGAGCAGCGGGGGCACCAGGGCCGTCACGGCGTTCAGGGGCCGGCCTACGAGAGCCACGGCGCCCAGTGTCCAGAGGATCGCAATCACCACCGTGAGCAGCGGCAGGACGACGCCGCGCAGGGTCCGGAACGCCAGGGCCAACACGATCGCGAGCACGGCGAGGATCCCCAGCGAGAGCCCGACGGTCTCGCCGATCAGCACGCGGGCGGTGGCCCGGCGCACGTGGGGCCCACCGGTGATCCAGACCTCGCCGTGGCCACGCTCGGCCTCGGCGAGCGCCACGATCGCTTCGTCGAGACCGCGCTCGGCGAACTCGCGATGGCTCATCGGCAGGAAGTAGACCAGGATGGCCGTCACGCGTTCATCGGCGGAGACCAGGCTGCTCCCGACCAGGGGGTCGTCACGAAGCTCGCTGCGAAGCGCGTCGAGGGCTGCGGGGTCGTCCGGGATCCCGCTCACGAACGGGCCGATCTCGACGTCGCCATCGCGCGCGCGGATACCGACGGCGTTCGTGATCGAGAGCACGCGCTCCACGCCCTCGAGCTGCGCCACCGCGCGGGTGATCGCATCGACCCGGGCGAGACTCTCCGCGGTGAACACGTCGTCGCTGGCGTGGGCGATGAGCAGCGTCTCGTCCTTGCCGAACACGCGCTGCGTCTGCTCGAGAAAGCGCCGGCCCGGGTCGTCCTCGGGCAACAGCCGGTCGCTCGACGCGTCCATGGCCAGGCGCGGCGCGCCGGTGCGGACGTCCACGATCAAGTGCACGGCCCCCGCCGTCACGGCGAGTGTCGCGATCAGCACCCAGCCGGCGTGCCTGGGAAACCAGTCCAGCGCGCGGTCCAGGGGCTGCAGGCGGCTCACGAGGCGCGGGTCAGCGTTCGAGCGCCGACACGTCGAGGTCGCGCTTCTTGACCTTCTGGTCGAGGTCGACCGAGAGCAGCTCGAGGCGAGTACTGCTGTCGCGACGCAGGTCGTCGAGGCGGACCTTCTCGATCAGTCGGATGCCGTCCTGCTCGAACACGGCCTCGAGGTCGGTGGTGAGGCGCTTCCGAGGCTCGTCGGAGCCGGGCTCGAACATCTCGGCACCGGCGATCAGGCAGCGCTCCTTCTCGATGGTGACGAGGACCCGCTCGTAGCCCGAGCCGCTCTCGGCGGAGGGCCGGCGTTCGATGACCCAGGCGGGCGATCCGCCGACCTCGCGGTCGGGCAGGACCTCGGTCTGCCCTTCGAGTGCCATCCCATGAAGGAGCTGGAAGTCCTCGTAAGTAAAGTCACTTCCGAACAGGTTGCCGCGCAGGGTCTTGCTGCTGATCCGGCGCACCTTCTTCAGCTCGGGCAGGTAGGTGAAGATGTCGACGCCGGCGTTCTTGCGCTCGATCATCAGCACGGCCGAGCCGCGCAGGTCGTCGGGGTATTCCACCCGCGTCAGCACCCGCCGGCGCTCTCCGAAGCGCTTCCAGACGACCTCGCTGCGAATTTCCCTCGGGTCGCTGTCCTTGCGCTGCGACTGGAACAGCACCTCCTGGACACTGCTGTCCTGGGGCGTCTGCGCCAGCATGCAGGCCTCGATCTCGGCCAGGACGTCCTCGGCATGGCCGGGCGCCGCGAAGGCGGCGAGCGAGACGGTCACGGCTGCGATGACCGCGATGGGGCCGGGAGCGCTGGGGCGCGGCATCCCGGCCATGGTCACACCGAATCGGGCGCGAGGAAAGACCCCGTCGGCGCCCGGCGCTAGCCTCTCGCCATGCTCATCGCGCGACCCGTCGTCCCCCTCCTGCTGGCAGCCCTGCTGCTCGGCTGCGGCAACCTGGGGATCCAGACCCAGCTGACCCCCGGCACCGACTTCACGGGCATGCGGCACTGGTCGTTTGCGCCGGTCGGGACCATGCACGAAGGGGTCCGTCTCGATCCCGACCTGATGGACGCCCAGGTGGCGGGCGAGGTCCGTACCCTTCTCGAGGGCGGCGGCTTCACCGAGGTCGCGCCGGAAGAAGCCGACTTCTGGGTCGGATACAAGGGCATGCTCGAGCGCCGCACCGCAACGGGTCAGTTCGAAGGCGAGCAGACCCCCGGTCGATCGGCGTGGGCCAGCGGCGGGAGCCAGCGGACCTACCTCGCCGGCGAAGCCGGCTCGCTCGAACTCGTGATGTTCACGCCGCGAACCACCGACGTGCTGTGGCGCGGTCGCGCCACGGCCACGGTGACGCCGGACGAGACCGACGTCGAACGCGTGGCCCGCGTGCGCGAGGCCGTGCGCCGGATGCTCGCCGACTTCCCGCCGCCGGCCGGGGAGGCCGCGGCCGGCTCCTAGGCCGACCGCGACCGCTGGGACTGGGCGCCGTCGACTAGTTCTCTCCATCCACCTCGAAGCTCACGATGTCGGCATCGTAGAGCTCGCCGGTGGTCGGGTTCAGCAGCCGGCAGCCCACCTGCCAGGTGCCGCTCGGGAATCCCGCCTCGACGGTCGCCAGCGCCTGGGCGCCCAGGTCGAGCACGTCGAGCGCGTCGATCACGAAGCTGTTGTCGTGGCCCATGTTGAACACGCCGATCTCGGTGTCTCCGACGGCGATCCAGAACTTGAACTCGGCGGCACCGGCCTCGCCTCCGGGGTTCTGGATCTGGAAGCGGTCGAGCGCAATGGTCTCGCCGACGCCGTAGCTCGTCTGGGTGACGTTGATGTCGCACTCCGGGGCCGCAAGCCGCGTGACGAGGAAGCGCCCGATCGGGATGCCGTTGCCCAGCGAGCCCGACGTCTCGAGCGAGATCGGCACGTGGGGGACCGACTCGATGTCATCGGCCGTGAACGTCGCGCCGTCATCGGTTCCCGCGTCGTAGGTGAACAGCGAGAACTCTGCACCGGGCAGCCAGTCGCCGGCCGTGAACAGCGCCTCGCCGTGGACGCCCACGAACCAGTCCGGGCTCGGGGCCAACATGGCCACGGCGGTGAGCAGGGGGTGGGCCTGGCTCGCGGTGATCACCACGCTGGTGTCGTCGTCCCCTCCGATGCCTCCGCGCGGATCGACCAGGAGCGGGTCGGCGTCGCCGGCCAGTACCGCGGCCGCCACCTCGGAGTCGAAGGGTGAACTGGCGCCGTTCTCGGCCATGTTCTCGATGCCCGGCGAGGCGAGCTGCCCGGGTGCCCAGAACTCGACGTCGGAGTCGTGGGTCACCACCAGGAGCGGCGAGAAGTGCGCGATCCCCGTCGGGTAGTCGATGGGGTGGTTGGCTGCCGTCCAGTCCGACTCGAAGGTGACGCGGTAGCGCGCAGTCGGCGCGGGCTGTGCTGCCGCCATGCCGCCCACCGCGAGCACCAGACCGAGGGCCATGGCCCCCATGGCCAGGCTTCGCAGGCGCTCGATCCGTCCCAAAGCCGCCCTGCTCTTCCCACTCTTCGTACCGTGCATCGATGTCTCCTCCCGCACCTGGGAGTATACGAGCCATCCCGGCTCGGGGTTTCACCTCCCTCGCCGAGCTTTGTACCCCCCTCGCGCGCAGGGACCGGTGGAGCGTCTATCCTCGGCGCTTCGTGAAGATTTTGGTCACCGGCGCCACGGGGTTCGTGGGCTCGCACGCGGCCGAGGCCCTGATCCGGGCCGGCCACGACCTGCGGCTGCTGGCCCGCACGCCCGAACGCGTGCGGCGCGTGGAGGCGTCCCGCGGGGTGACGTTCGGGGACGTCGTCCAGGGCGACATGACGGACGCCACGGCGGTCGCCAAGGCTCTCGACGGCTGCGATGCCGTGCTCCACGCTGCCGCCAACGTCGACATCGCGGCACGCAGCGGCATCTACGACGACAACGTGGCCGGCATCCGCAACGTCGTGGTCCAGGCGGCCGAGCGCGGCCTCGACCCCGTCCTCTATGTGTCCTCCATCGCCACGATGTTCCCCCCGCCGGGGCCCGTGATGAAGCCCGACGACCCCATTGCCCACCTCGAGACGGCGTACGGGCGCAGCAAGGCCGAGGGCGAGCGCATCGTGCGCGAACTGCAGGCTGGGGGCGCCCCGATCGTGTCGATCTATCCGTCCGGGGTGATCGGGCCGGACGACCCGGGGCCCAGTGACACCATGAAGGGCCTGCGCGATCGCCTCCGCTTTGGCTGGATCCTCACCAGCGGCGGTGCGGGATGCGTCGACGTGCGCGACCTCGCTCGGGTCGCCACGGCCGCCTGCGCACCGGGACGCGGCTCGAGGCGCTACATGGCCGGGGGGCACTTCCTGCCCTGGGCCGACGAAGCCGCGCTCTGCGAAGACATCGTCGGCCGGCGCGTGCGCCGGATCCCGGCGCCTCCCTGGCTGGTGCGTGCGGCAGGTCGCGGCCTCGACGGGCTGAAGCGCTTGTTCCCCATCGACTACCCCTTGACCCACGAGGCGGCCCTGTTCGTCACCCAGTTCGTCCCCAGCGACGACAGCCGCACCTGCGAAGAGCTCGATCTGCAGTTCCGACCCGTGCGCGAGACGCTCACCGACGCCATCCGCTGGCTGGTGGAGGTGGGCGAGCTCACCCCCGCCCAGGCGCCTTCGCTCGCACCTCGGCCCTGAACCCGCGGGCGCGCCGCCCGGGGGATCGGGCGGGGCCCGGAGCGATGCGGCACGATCCAGAGGCTGCGCCCCCACCCAGCCTGGGCGACCCGGAGATCCCATGCTCGACCTCGCCATCCGCGACGCCCGCATCCTCGACGGAACCGGAAGCCCCGCCCGCCAGGGCGACATCGGCATCCTGGACGGGCGCATCACCGAGGTGGGGCCCATCGACGGGCGGGCTCACCGGGAGATCGACGCCGCGGGGCGACTCGTCACCCCGGGTTGGGTAGACGTCCACACCCACTACGACGGCCAGGCCACCTGGGACAGCCTGCTCACGCCCTCGTGCTGGCACGGGGTCACCACCGTGGTGATGGGCAACTGTGGCGTGGGCTTCGCGCCCGTTCGCCCCGGCACCCACGACTACCTGATCAAGCTCATGGAGGGGGTCGAGGACATTCCGGGCACCGCGCTGGCCGAGGGCATCGACTGGTGCTGGGAGAGCTTTCCCGAGTACCTGGACGCACTGGAGAAGAAGCCGCGTGCGCTCGACGTCTGCGCGCAGATGCCCCACGGTGCCCTGCGCTTCTACGTGATGGGCGAGCGTGGGGCCGACCATGAAGTCGCGCCCAGCCCGGACGAGATCGCCCAGATGCGTGACCTGGTTCGGGATGCGGTCGCCGCGGGCGCGCTCGGGTTCACGACCTCGCGCACCCGGAACCACCGCAGCAGCGATGGTCGCTATACGCCCAGCCTGACCGCGGGCGCCGACGAGCTGCTCGGCATCGCGGCGGGGCTGGCCGACGTGGGCCAGGGGGTATTCGAGGTGGTGACGGACCACCTGCAGCGCGAAGCGGAGTGGGACCTGCTGCGCCGCATGGTCGAGACGTCCGGCGGCCGCCCGCTTTCGGTCTCGCTGGCCCAGCACGACGCCGCGCCGGAGGGCTGGCGTGAGCAGCTCCAACAGCTCGAACGGTCGAACGCCGCCGGCCTTCCGCTGCGCGGGCAGGTGGCGACGCGGGCGATCGGCATCCTGCTCGGCCTCGAGGCCACGCTGAACCCGTTCTCGAGCCACCCGAGCTACGCGCGCATCGCGGCGCTGCCGTTGGCGGAGCGCGTGGAGCGCATGCGCGACCCCGAGCTGCGGCGCGCCATCCTCGCCGAGCAGGGGGCTCCCGGGCTCCAGATGATCGCCGGGCAATTCGACCGGCTTTTCTTGCTCGGCGACCCGCCGGACTACGAGCCCGAGCCCGGCCAGAGCCTGCAGGCCGAAGCCGATCGCCGCGGCATGGCCGCCAACGAGGTCGCCTACGACCACCTTCTCGCCGACGGGGGGCGCACGCTCCTCTACCGGCCCTTCCTCAACTACGCCGACTTCGACCTCGAAGCGATCCGCAGCATGCTCTCGCACCCGCACACGGTGCCGGGCCTCGGCGACGCAGGCGCGCATTGCGGCATGATCTGCGACGGCAGCTTCCCCACGTATCTGATCTCGCATTGGGGCAAGGACCGCACCCGAGGCGATCGGCTGCCCCTCGAGCAGCTGGTCCGCAGCCAGACCCACGACACGGCGCGCCTCGTCGGCCTGGGCGACCGCGGCACCCTGGAACCCGGCATGCGCGCCGACCTGAACGTCATCGACTTCGAAGCCCTCGGCGTCGGCCGGCCCGAGATCGTTCGCGACCTGCCCGCCGGCGGCAAGCGCCTGCTCCAAAGGGCCACGGGCTACGACGTGACCGTGCAGTGCGGTGAGGTCACCTTCGAACACGGGGAGTCGACCGGCGCGCTGCCGGGCCGCCTGGTTCGAGGAGCCACCCGGCCCGCTTGATCCGCCCGGAGCACGAGGGGTCGCGGCGTCGACCGCACCCGGCGCGCCGTGGCGTTGCGGAGCCGGGCGATTGGGCTAGCTAGCACCGACCGATCGAAGGGGGGGGCATGGCCGACGCAAACGGGTTGGGACCGCTGGCGGCTCTGGTGGGCACCTGGGAGGGTGATGCCGGCGTCGACGTGGCGCCCGCGCCGGACCGCACGCCGCAAGAGACGCGCTACCGGGAACGCCTGGTCCTCGAGGCCATCGGCGAGGTGGACAACCACGAGCAGCGCCTGCAGGCCCTTCGCTACGCGACCACCGCCTGGCCCGAGGGCGAAGCGGACCCCTTCCACGAGGAGGTCGGCTACTGGCTGTGGGACCCGCAGGCCCAGCAGGTGATGCGCTGCTTTCTCGTCCCGCGCGGCGTGAGCGTGCTGGCGGGGGGCACGGTCGCTGCGGACGCCACGCGGTTCGAGCTGGCGGCCGAGGTCGGAGAGCCCGTGTTCGGCATCTGCTCGAACCCGTTCCTCCACTCCGCGTTCAGGACGGTCCGCTATGAAGTCGAGATCGAGGTGCTGCCGGATGGCCGCTTCCGGTACCGCGAGGACACGGTGATGCGCATGCCCGGTCGCGAAGAACTGTTCCACCATACCGACCAGAACACGCTCGCCCGGATCGGTTGAGCTCGTGAGCTACCCCGGGCCGACGGCGCTGTTCCTGTTCGGCGTCGCCGACGACGCCGAGCTCGCGTCCGAGCTCGCGCGCATTCCCGAGCGCGCCCTGATCGGGCTCGATGCCGTGGTGGTGGTCGAGGATCGCCCGGGCGGGCCCCTGACAGGCGCCGACCCGATCTCGCACGAAGGGCGAAAGCTCGAGGTCCTGATCCACCGGGCCGCCCGGCCGCTCGACTTCGGCGGCATGCGCAAGGCCGCATTCGAGTTCGCAGCGCTGCGCCGATTCGGCACCGTGGTCTTCGCGCGCGCCGGAGTCCATCCGCTCGAGGCCCTGCCGCGCCTGCTCGACGCGGTCGCCCAGGGCCCCGAGGCCAGCGTCTGGCTGGCGCGCTCGGCCCAGGGCGCACCCGCTGCATCGGTGCGCCAGCTCGCTCGGCGTGCGGCGACCGGACTGCTCAATCGCGTGCTCGGACTGCGGCTCGCCGACGTGCACACGAGCTATCGCGCCTACCCGATGCGAGCGATCGCGCGCATTCCGCACCAGCTCGATTCGGACGACCGTCGCTTCGACACACAGCTCGCCATCCAGTGCCGCGCACTCGGACTCCCGATCCGGGAGGTCTCGGTGCGGCCGGACTGGCGCGAGTTCTCGTCGGACCGCGAACGCCTCGGGGCACTGTGGGAGTCGCTGTCCCAGGCACTCGACTACCGGTTCCACCAGCTCCACGGAAACCGCCGCCATCGCTACCTCGTGGACCACGGGGTCCACTACACGCTCAAGCAGAGTTCGACGGGCTCGCACATGCAGATCGTCGACCGCATCCAGCCGGGCAGCCGAGTCCTCGACCTGGGCTGCTCCCAGGGCCTGCTGGCACGACCTCTCGCCGAGCGGGGCGTCTCGGTGACCGGCGTGGACACGCGACCGGGCGACGATGCCAGCGACGCGCTCGATGCCTACTACCGCAGGGACCTTGAGCGGCCGCTCGAGCTGCCGACGGGCCGGGTCTTCGACTTCGTCGTCTCGTCGGACGTGATCGAGCACCTGCGCGAGCGCGAACAACTCCTTCGGAGCGCGCGCCGGTACCTGAAGCCCGGAGGCCGGCTGCTCATCTCGACACCCAACATCGCCATCTGGTTCTATCGCCTGTCGCTGCTGGTGGGCCGCTTCGAGTACGGCCCCCGGGGCGTCCTCGACGAGACGCACGTGCACCTGTTCACCCGCGCCACGTTCCGACGCGAGGTCGAAGCCGCGGGTTTCCACATCGTCGGAGAGATGGCCACGGCATTGCCGTTCGAGGTGGTCTTCGAGTCCACCGGACGAAGCCGCCTGGTCGGGTCGCTCGCCCGCAGCTACCACGCCCTGGCGCGCTTCTGGCCGGAGATGTTCGCCTACCAGTTCATCCTGGAAGCGGAGATCACGACTCTCGACGACGATGCCACGCGCGCGGCCGAACCGACCCCCTCCCCGGAGGCCTAGGTCCGGCATGGCGCGACTCGCGCACGGATTGGGTGCCGCGATCATCCTGGCGGTGGCGGTCCTCGAGCGCGTCCGCGCGCCGGCGCTCGCGTCCATCGACCCCGACTTCGGCGGCTACCTGCAGCCGGCCATCCAGATGCTCTCCGGCGAGGGATTCGGCCATACCGGATCGCGCGAGTTCCTGTACCCGGCGTTCGTGTTCGCCGTGCTCCGGGCATTCGGCGACCTGTCCGCGGTGGTCGTCGTCCAACACGTGCTGGGGATCGCAGCGGCCTGCCTCGTGTGGTTCGCGTGGCTCCGCATCCCGCTGCCGTCGCATCCGCCCTGGCTCGAGACCGCGCGGCGCGTGGCGGGCCTGGGGCTGCTCGCGACGCAGTCCTGGCTCGCCCAGAGCATCGTATACGAGCTGCAGATCCGACCCGAGGCCGTGACGCCTCTGTTCCAGGGCGCGCTGCTCGTCGCGGTGGTGGAAGGGCTGCGGCTCCGCATGGACGACCACCATACAGGGCGGCGCCTGCTGGCCGTCGCGTGCCTCTGCGTCGGCTCCGCGACGGCCCTCGCCATGCTCCGGCCGCAAACCTTGTTGCTCGCCCCGTCGGCCGTTCTCGCCGTGGGCCTTCTGCTCCTGCATCTCCGGCCGGGCTGGCGCCTGGCCGCCGCAGCGCTGCTGCTCCCCCCGGTCGCGAGCTTCGCGCTCCTGGTCCTCCCGGACCGGATCCTCGCTGCCGAAGACCCCAACGCGGGCCGCTTCATGCCTGGGGTCGTGCTCTCCTGGCACTTCCACTGGGTGGCGCCGATGATGGAAGAAGCGCTGGCCTCCGAGCCCGATGCCCCCGGACAGGACGCCGTTCGCCACCTGCTGCGGACGTACGCCGAGGAACGCGCGCACTTCGACCCGGAGCGCGACCACCGCTACGCGGATCGCGGCTTCAATCCGGATCGCTTGTTCTTCGGCCCATTCATCCGCGATCTCGACGAACACCTGGAAGGGGGAGACGACGCGTTCCGGCGCTTGGCACTGGGGTGGTTCGCGCGGGCGGCGCTCGACGATCCCGGGCGCCTCGTCTCCAAGGTCGCCGGCGAACTGTGGCTGGTGTACCGGGTGCCCGACGGGATCCGCTTCAGCGACCGGGCCTACGTCCAGGGACCTCGTCTGCAGGCGCGCTCGCTCGAACTCGCCAGGGGCCATGCCTGGCTCACCGATCACCGCGCGGGGGCCGCGTACGTCGCCGACCTCGAGCGAGCCGTGTCGGCGGCGTCGGATCCCGAGGGCCGCACCTGGACCCTGGGCGACGCCCGGCTGGGACGGCGCTGGGGGCGCGTCTACGCCGCCCTCAATGCCCTGTTCCTGCCGCTCCACCTCGCTGCGCTCGCGGTGCTGGCGCTGCCCTGGCGCCACGGACGCCCCTTCGAACTCGGGTGGGCCGCCGCGTTGGCTGCGGCGCTGCTGCTGTCCACGGCGCTCACGGCGGCCATCGCCCACGGCCTGCGCGTACCCCGCTACACCTACGCCATGGCCCCGCTCGGACTCTTCACGGCGTTCGCGTGCGCGCTGCTCGTGCTGGCCTGGTTGGGCGACCGCTTCGGCCGCGGCACGCCTCCCCAAGAGTAGGCGCGGTCAGCCGCGCATCCGTCGCAAGAGCCTGCGCCAACGGGGGGATTCGCCCTTCGGGGTCGCATCGCTCTCGGGTGCCGGATAGCTCGCGAGGTCTTCGTCGTACCCGAAGCGGGCGAAGTCCGGGGCGCCCCACGCCCGGACGCGCTCGGCGGACTCGTCGTCGTACACGGCGCGCCAGTCCCCCACGCGGGTCCGCGCACGCCGCGGCAGCACGACGCCCTTGGGGAGGATGTCCGCGGCGATCAACTCCTGGGTCAGCCGCTCGGTATGGATCGGCACGATCTCGAGCCCTTCTCCCGCCAGAGCGAGCCAACGATCGACGGTCCACTGGTAGACGTTCAGGTGCGGACGCTCGGGAACCATCACCTTGCGTGTGAAGCGCGGGAAGTCGTGGGCCGATGCTTCGTCGAGGTCGAGCGTCCACGCAGCCTGCTTCGCGTGGTCGCGCTGGAAGAGATACCAGAGCGAGACGGCACGTCGGTACGGCCCCATGACGCTCGCGTACACGCGGTAGCTGCGGAGCGCTTCGGGCACCTGCATGACGTGCTGCGGCGCCACCTCTTCGGCACCGAGCAGGTCGGCCGAGTGATGCAGGGTCGTGCTGCCCGTCCGGGGGACGCCCAGGTAGACCCAGCGCTTGCCGTGGTGAGCCAGCAACCGACGACTAGCGTTTGGCGCGTGCCGCTCTCGCGGCTTGGATCGGGGTGGGCCGGGCCAGGTCCGGCTGGGCCACGCCCGCCGCGGCACTGCCCAGCGCCATGGCGACGAACTCGCCCTGTCGGCGGGTGCCCGTCTTGCCGAAGCACGCCTTGAGCTGCGCGCGCACCGTATGCAGGCTCACGCCACGGATCTCCGCCACCTGCTCGATCGAGTGGCCGTCGCAGAGCAGGCGCGCCAGGTCGGCCTCCGCGGGGCTCAATTCGTAGAGGGCGCGCAGGTGGTCGGCCAGCCCCGGCGAGGCCTGGTCGGGGTCGGTGACGAAGAGGATCGCCACCGGGTCGTCGTCGAGCCTCGCCTCTCCGGGCCCGCGAAGCGTTCCCACCCAGGCCGCATAGGGCCGCGCCTCCGAGTGCCGCGCGATGGTGAAGGCCTGGTAGGCAGCCTGGCCAGGAACCTGACCGAGCCCCACAGCGGAATCGAGGATGCGCCGCATCGCCCTGGCCGACGTCGCGCGGGTCGCCTGGGGCAGCCCCCCCGCGAGACTGAAGCCGTCTTCGGCGTCGGCCAGTCGCTCGGCCGCGCGGTTCGTCGCCGCGACGCGGCCGCGCCCATCGATGAACACCACGCCGCTCGGAATCAGGTCCATGGCTTCGGCGAGCGCCTCGCGCCGCCTGCGGACCGACGTCAGACCCAGAAACAACTCCCACGCATTCTTGAGGTGGGCCACCAGCAGATTGCAGGTCGCCATGTCCACGTCGGTCAGTCGTCGGCACCCCTCTCGTGCGTAGACCCCCACCGCAGCCGCGGGAAGGCCGTCCTCCCCCCGTGCGAAGACACAGCCCAGGCCGCCGACCGGCTTGAGCCCCTGGGGCTTCATGTACTCCCGGTAGAAGGCCGTCGCCTCGAGATCCTCGTCGGGAAAGAGATCCCTCCCCCACATGAACCGATCCCTCGGCATCGCCTTCAGGGGCCACGGGTCGGTGCCGGCCAGGACGTGGCGAGCAAAGACCTCCGCGTACACGCCGGGGGAGTGCACGCGGTAGGCGACCCGCGCCGGAACCGTGCCGGGGATCACCAGGTTCACGGCGACCATCTGATCGCCCATGTCCAACGAGAGTTGCTCGGCGAACGCTTGCCAGGCCGACGGCTTCGACGTCGTCTGGTAGAGGGTCTCGATCAGCCGCAGCGCTCGGCGCTCGGGGGACTCCCTGTCTCGGTCCTCGCTCACGCCACGAATGATGGGGCACCTGACGGTGCCTCACAATGTGCCGAGATCGTCCGCGAAGACCACGCCGTCGAAGTCGCGTGCGAGAAACGGCAGGTCGAGCCTGGGCGCGCGGTCGTGCGACTCCCCATACGGGTTGGGCCGGCACTCGAAACGCGTCGGGTAGTAGTTCATCTCGACGATCGTCTGAGCCGCCCGCACGGCAAGCGGTTCGAGTGACTCCAGCCGCGCACGAACGGCCGGTGTCCGACAGCCGACAATCGCCGCCGCGACGGCGTCGGCGTCGTACTCCGACGCAGCAAACGGCGGATCGTCGGCATCTTCCACGGGCCGAGGCAGATCACCTCCTCGCCAGAGCGAGACGTGTCCGTCGTGCGCGAAGGGGTCGACGGGCTCGGCGTCGAGCCAGGTGTTGAAGTGTGTGTGCGGCACGCCGAACGGGAAGGTGACCAGCGCGTCGAGTCCGCTGTAGCCCGAGATCGCCATGGGCTCGCCACGGCGGAGCTGTTGGCCGACCTCGACGAGACTCCGCGCCAGGTGGGCGCAGGTCGTCATCAGGCCCCCGCCATGGTCGAGAAAGATCTTGAGGCCCCCGCGGTTGAACTCGCTCGTCACGTGCGCCACGACCGCCGGAGCCGGCGCCACCACGGTCGTCCCCACCGGAATCGCAAGGTCGGTGCCGTTGTGGCTGTCGTAGGTCAGGTCTCGCCCGCGGAAGTCCCGCACCTGGGTCTTCTTCACGGACCAGCCCAAGTGAATCGGCGTCTGCCGGTGATTGAACAGGTTCGTGAGGATGACCTGCCGCTCGACGAAGGGGCGGCCGCGCCACATGGGCAGCGCCATCCGTGGGCGCAGCTGGCTCAGGCTGGAGAGGCCGAACAGGCTGGGCGGCACGTCCTCCTGGCCGCGCAGCGCCACCAGGGCCTGGCGCGCCCGCTCTCGCACGGGGTGCAGACCGAGCGCGTCGCCGAGCCGAACCTTGGCGACCCCACGGCTCAACGCACGTACCCCATGGCCTCCAGCTGGTCGAGCAGCTCCTCGCTCATCTGGGTGCTGTCCCCCGCGCCGAAGGGCGGCGGGCCGTAGGCGTCCACATACGCGACCGCAGGCGGGTTCTCGAGAGCCTCGGCGATCACGCGCCCCTGGAGCTCTCGCGAGATCGGCACCCCGAGAAGCGACAAGACGGTCGGCGCGATGTCGCGAATGTGCGGCTTGTCGGAAAGGACACCGGGCCGGACCCCGGGACCGGAGAGCACGATCACCCCGTCCTGGGACCCGTAGTGCTTGAAGCCCGAGAACGTCCAGCCATGGTCTGAGACCAGCACGAATCGCGCATGGGGATGGGCGCGCTGGATGCGGACCAGCGCCGCGTCGACGATTCCGTATCCCGCAAAGACCGGACGATCGGCATTCTCGACCACCAGCGCGTGCCAAGCCTCGTCGTCGAGATCCGCCGGGCGATCCCAGACCAGGCGCCGGCCCTCGCTGGCGAAAGCCCAGTGGACGTGGCCCAGCGCGTCGATCACGTTGGTGAAGTAGATGCCCAGATCGATCTGGTGTTCTTCGAAGAGCTCCAGCGTGAACGCCGCCTCCGCGTCCACGACCTGCTTCCACTCCGCGACGCTGCGACGCTTGATGCCAGGCACATCCGGTACGGCCCACCGCGATGCGAGCTCGGCCGGGTAGAACGTGCCTTCGTCGGCACGCTCCTGGAACGCGACCATCGCGCCGCCAACGGGATAGACCGGCCGGATGTTCAGAGGGTTGGCGACCACCACCGATCGCCCCTGGTCGGAGGCGACGTCCCAGATGCGCTGCACGCGCACATCGGAGAGCTGCGTCTCCACGAGGCGCCAGAGATCGGGGCCGAGATTGCGCGCGCGCCGGAAGAGCTGCTTGATGCCGTAGAAGGTGTCGATGGCCGGTACCTGCGACACGAAGTCCGGCACGGTCGTGCCGGTGCGCGGCAGGACCAGCTTGATGAACCCGTGGACCCCGTGCTCGTCGGCTGGTCGGCCACTGAAGATCTCGTTCCAGATGCGCGGCGAGTAGGAGTCGTCGCCGTTGTCGAGGTATCCGATCGCTCCACGCCCGACGAGGGCCGAGAAGCCCGGCAGCCTGCCCTCGGCCATCAACGGGAGGGCCGCGGCCCAGCTGAGACCATCGATCCCCAGCACGATCACCGGTCCGGACTCGCCCGCGGGCACAGCGGCCCACTTCGGCGCCTGCTCGGCGGCGACCCGAGCCACCTCCTCGAGGGCGACGGGGCGCTGCCAGCCTTCTTCGCTCGCGTTCCAGACCAAGCAGATCGAGGCGATCCCGACGGCGAGGGCCAGAGCCAGGACGGCCGCTCCCGTCCGATGCCGGCCCAACCCGACGAGTGCCGCCCAGACGACCAGGCCGCACACCACCGCGATCAGGCCGGCCTGCAGCAGACCCGCCGGCGTCACGTAGAGAGGGGGGAAGAACAGCTGTTGGGGAAGGGGCAGCCGGTTCAGGAAGATCCATGCGAGGTGGAGAGCGGGCAGCCCGCCGGCGAGGAAGGCCCCCCATGCGTGGCGAAGGTCATGCGGCAGCAGGCGCCGCACCACCGGCCAGGCGAGGAGCAGGGCCGCCACGAAGGCACCATTCGTCAGAACCGCGACGAACGCCACCGCCAGGACGAGTTCCGCAACCGAAGCGAAGGTCCAGGCGATCGGGTTGTGCCAGACGAGCCAACCGGAAAGCGTGGCCGTGGTCGCGACCACACCGATCGCGAATGCGAGGAGTGTCTTGCCCATGGGTTCGGAGGGCTCTCCTCTTCGTTTGCGCGCGGGGCCGGCCCTCGCGCCCGAGCGGCCGACGATCCTACCACAGACGCGGGGGCACTCAGGTCGGGCGCGCCGGCTCAGATCGGCCCGATCACGGCCTCGATCGCGGAGCGGTAGCGGGCGCACAGTCGGGCGTACCGCGCCCGGCTGGCCGCGGCGTCGAGGCTGCGTCCTTCGAGCAGCATGTCGAGTTCATCGAGCCATGCGTGCCAGCCCGCGCCGACGCCCTCCTCTTCCTCCACACCGCGGACCGGCATGCCATGGTGGAGGAACGTGTAGCGACACCCTGCTCCATCGGGGTCGGGCTCGAGCCGCCACTCGAGCACCGAGAGACCCCAGGCGTAGGTGAGGCGACGCCCGGGCTCGATGCCCACGATCACGCCATCGAGATCACCATCGGGGTTGCCGGTGAAGGTCACGTGGTAGTCGCCGCCGACGCGCAGATCGACCCGCGCGGGGTACCCCATCCAACGCGAGAGCTCGTCGGCGTCGGTGATCGCACGCCACACGCGCGCGGGCGCGTGGCGCGACGTCCGCCGGTAGAGGAGGTTGTAGCAGCGGGTGATCTCGCCGAGCTCGGCATCGCTCGCTTCGGGGGTCGCGTCCATCAGCCCTCCTCCAGGTGCGCCTCGAGCGAGCGCAGCTTGCGCGCCCAGAAACGGCGGTAGCGTTCGAGCCAGCGGTCGATCTCGCGCAGTGGCTGCGGCTCGAGGTGGTAGATGCGACGTCGCCCATCGACCTGGGCCCGCACGAGCCCGGCCTCGCGCAGCACCCGCAGGTGCCGGGAGATCGCCGGCTGGGACACGTCGAACAGCTCGACGATCTCACTCACGGTCCGTGCTCTGCCCGCGAGCGCTTCGACGATTCCGACGCGCGTGGGGTCGGCGAGCGCGGCGAACGTCTCCATGGGTTCAATATATTCGCTATACGTTATATATTCAAGACCCTCGTTCGGATGGAAGCTGCGGAGTGCGCGTGCCCTACCCTGGGCCGACCCCAGCCTGGAGCCACGATGACCGATCCCGCCCCGAACCCGATGGCACAGATGATGGGCGCCAACCTGCCCGAGACCGTCGAGGACATGCGCCGGCTGCTGGACGGCTTTGCCGGCATGCTGAACGCCGGCCTGCCCGAGGTGGGCGCCTTCCACGAGAAGGTGCCGGTGGCCGGAAGCCCCGCCGATGTCACGACGGACGTGATCGTGCCCGCCGGCGACGGTCCGTGGCCCGTGCTCGTCTATCTGCACGGTGGAGGCTGGGTCTGTGGAAGCCCCACCACCCACAAGAAGCTGGCGCACCGCTTCGCCGAGGCCGGCTACCTCGTCTTCAACGTGGACTACCGCATGGCGCCGGAGCATCCGTTCCCCACGCCCTTCGAGGACTGCCTGGCTGCGGTGCGTTTCGCCGCCAAGGCCGCCAGCCAGTACGGGGGCGACGGCTCGCGGCTGGCGATCGGCGGCGACTCCGCCGGCGGCAACCTGTCGGCGGCGGTCGCGTCGGCCCTGCATGACGACCCCGACGTTCGGATCGCAGCGACCCTGCTCCTCTATGGCGTGTTCGACTTCGCCGAGATGGGCGCAGGGCCCGACGTGGCGGGCGCCACGCCCGAGATGGTCGCGGCGGGCGAGAAGCTCGTCGATCTGATGGTGGGCTCCTACCTCGACCCGGGCCGCGACGACAAGATGCGAGACCCCCGCGTGAGCCCGATCCACCTCGCCGAGCGGCTGCCGCCCTCGCACGTGATGTGCGGCACGGCCGATCCGCTGGTGGCCCAGGCCCACGCGCTGGCCGAGCGCCTGAAGGCGTCGGGCGTGGCCCACGAACTCGAAATCTACGACGGCATGCCCCACGGCTTCGCCCAGATGGAGTTCTTCCCCCAGGCGCGCGAGAGCATCGACCGCATGGTGGCGTTCCTGCGCACCCACCTCGCGAGCTAGCCGCTCGTTCGGCCCGCGTGCGGCGCCGTCAGCGCGGGTCGAGGCGGAACGCGCGATCCTGGCCATCGCACGTTCCGAACCCGGCGATCTGTCCCCGGTCGTTGATCGCGCGGGCTTCGCGCAGGCTGCTGTCCCCGGCGCAGCCGGAGTCGTCCACCAGGTCTTCGAGATGCTGGACGTCGTCGCACCTGTCCCAACGTGCGGCCTGGCGCCCGGCAGCATCATCGATCGTCCCGACGATGTGCCCGGAGGCGTTCGCGGCCCAGGCGGCCGACGCGGTGGCCCCGCTCGGGAGCGGCAGCGGCAGGCCCGTCGCGAGCTCGACCGCCTCCCCCGGATCCCGGTTGCCGATCGGCGGGTCGGGATGCGTGATCCAGGTACGTGGAAGCGCGAAGTCGTCGACCAGACCTCTGTCGTTGAGGTAGATCTCGCTCGTCTCGATGAGCACACCGTACCTCCCACACGACATGTCAGTTGCGATGCCGTAGACCCAGCCGTCGGCGTGGTCGATCCGCGGCCCCAGGGGATCATCGAGCCCACGGCAGAACGCGGCCGAAACCACGCCGATCCCCCGCCCCTGACCGTCGATCGACTGCGCGTCACTGTGCTGCTGCCAGGCTGCGGAAGTCGGGGCGGCGACCAGGTCGATCACCGGAGCGCCGAGCAAGCGCTCCGGTTCGCATGCGAGCGCTCCCGGGGAGCGCACCAGGAAGCCCCCGCTGCCGGAGTGCGCGGTGAACGGCAGCAGGTTGAGGAGTCTCCCCCCGTCGTCGATGGCCAGGGCCTGGTTGGTGAACGGCACGTCCGACGTCCAGACGCTGCACCCCTGCACGGCGAAGCTGTGCCCGGAGGCCCCATAGCCCACGTAGTCGCCCGAGGCGTTCACGTCCACCACCGGCCCGCGACCGCGCACGCCGTCGAAGCAGGCGATCGTGCCCGCGGCATCCCACAGGCACCCGTCGTCGTCGGAGGCTCCGCCCACGGTGCCGTGGGCGTTGATGGTGAGGGCCAGGCTCGCCCCGGCGCCCGGCTCCGGTGCGAGCCAGGTGGCGTCGTACCGCGGAAAGGGTCCCCCCACCGACAGGCAGTGCGTCGCCCGGGACGAAGAGCCCCCGTCGTCCTCGACCACGAGTTCCACGCAGCGCTCCCCCGCCGCGAAGGACGCCTCGAGAGCGAACGTGCCCAGGGCCGCGCCGGAGCCGGGGGTGAGCTCGGCCGCCGTCACCCCAGCATCGCGCAGCGACACGCGCGCCAGCGCGTCGCCATCGGGATCGAACGCCTCGATCGTGAAGGGGACAAGCTCGCCGGGCGCGATCTCGTCGCAGGCACCAGGCGCTTCGACCGAGGTGATCTCTGGAGGCAGGCCCACCGGCCGGGTGACGTCCCACGTGACGGGGTCGCCCACGGCCGTGCGACCCGCGATGTGCAGGCCGTAGTCGGCGCTGGTCAGGCTGCGCGTCTCACCTGCCAGCCAGGGGCTGCCGGTCGCCTCGACCAGGAGGTCGCACGCGAACGCGCGCGAACCCACCACCACGGCGCGGGCCTGGAGCTCGCCGTCGCCTTCGGGGTCGGCCCAGGCGTCGGCGCCGGCGCAGTCGAGCCCCGGCACGGGCGCGCCGGCGGGCGGCGCGCTCGCGAGCAGCGACACGGTGTCGGGCAGCCGCTCGAAGACCCTGCCCGACGGTTCGGGCAGGGCACCGGGGTCGAGCGCGTAGGCGAAGCGCCACCGTCGCCACGGCCCTGCCGCGTGCACCGTCTTCGACGCCTCGGGCGGTCTCGGCGCCAGCGCCACCGCAAGCGCTGGCGCACCCGCGATCCGCTCGTCCCCGATCCGAAGCTCGTAGCGGTCGTGGACCACCGGCTCGGGACCCCAGCGCGAGACCACCGCGTCGAGGGACACCGTGCAGGCGTCCTCGGGCATCGCGCGGACCCGTGCAGTGGCAACCGCTCCCCCGGCGGCGGGATCGGCCGCGATGCCCCAACGCTCGCGGGCGCACTGGCCCGGCGCCCCGGGCGTGCCCGTGAGCTGGGCCGGTGCCGCCGGCTCGAGCCCCGACGGCACGTACGCAGTCAGCTCGGTCCAGAGCAGGGCCGCGTAGGGATTCGTGATCTCGAACGTGAGCCGCACGCGGTCGCCGGGCACGGGGGGCGTGGCGCCCTCGACGACGTCCGACGCGACGAGGGAGACGCCGAGGCGCTCGTAGCTGCGCCGCGTCCCCGGAAGGTGCAGGAAGGCCCGCGCCCCGGCGGACGTCTTGGCCTCGCCCGCCACGCGCCCGTCGGCGTCGAGATCGGCGGCCCGGACCAGCGTGGCATCGCACCCCGGCCAGAGCGAGGCATCGAGGTCGGCGCCGCCGTCTTCTTCGTTCCAGACCAGGGCGCGCGGCTCGGCGAGCACCGGATGCTCGAAGCTGCCCGCCGCGTGGACCACGCCGTCGCGAACGGCCACCGCGTGGACGGCGCCGCGCGGTGCGGGGCCACCTCCGCCGAGACCCAGGCGAAGCGCGGGCGGCACGCCTGCACCGAATCGCCCGATCCGATCCGGGTCGAGCATCCAGAGGACCGGACGTCCGGCCTGCTCGCCCGCGACCACGAGTCGGCCGAACGGGGCGTCCTCGCTGCCGACTTCCGGTCGCGAAGGGGCACCCTCGGGCGGCTCGGCCCGCAGCCCCGAGGAACGAGCGGGCGCAGGCGTCACGTCGAACGCGCTGCCCGCTCCCAGCGCGATGCGGGCGACGCCGTCCCGATCGGCGACCACCGCCAACGGCGCGGCCGCAGCCGGCGTCTGGACCCCCACGGCGTACACGTCGCCCGCTACGTCGGCGACGGCGTGCAGCGCCGCACCGCTCGCCAGGGCGTCGGCCGCTCCATGCTGTACGAAGCCCGTGGGCGCGGGTCGGTGGGAGCCCCCCTCCGGCGGCGGGTGCGTGACGCCGAGACCCGCTTCGAGGTCGAGGAGCCCGCCGGGATCGATCTCGCCGGCCCAGCCGCCGCGAGACCGGAGCGGCAGCGGGGTGGGGTCGCGATCGGGAACCGGGAGCCGCTCCTCTGGAGCCTCGACCGTCGCCGACGCGGTGCGCGCCCACCCGACCACCACGCCCGTCCCGCTGAGACCGGCGGCCGCACCTCGGCGCGCGGTGCCCGGCACCGCCGCGACGGCGGGCATGGCATCCGGTCCCAGCGACCAGACCACGGGCCGATCGCCCGAGGTCCCCACCACGCGCCCCGGCGAGATGTCGTGCGCCTCTCCCGTCGGGTCGTCCGGGTCGAGGGGCGGGAGGCTTCGGACGCAGGGCGACCGGTCGCCGCGCTCTTGCGTCGCATCGCAGTGCCATTCTTCCCCCGCCTTGTCGGGATCGCGCATCTGCCAGATCACCGGCTGGGCCGACGCCCAGGCGACGCCCGGCGCCGAAGCGCCGACGACCACGTCGCCCGACAGCGCGTTCGCACGGGACGCCGCATCGCCGGGCAGCGGCGGGAGCAGCACCACGTTGCACGCGGCCGCATCGGCCTCGCGCACCACGGGCTCGGGATCTCCACAGGCGAAGGTGAGCATCGCCGACAGGGCCACCGCGAGACGTCGCATGGGCACCTAGCAGACCACGAGCACGCGGACGTCGCAAGGGCCGAGATATGCGGCAACGGACGCTCCCGGCGTTGTACCCTCGGCGGCCCGGAGGAGAACCATGGCCATCGACGTGCTTGCAGACGTCTTGCGCACCCACGCCAACGAACGACCGGACAAGGACGCGCTGGTCTTCGGCGACCGGCGCATCACGTACGGCGACCTCGCGGAGGAGTCCGCCCAGGTAGCGCAGGCGCTGCTGGCGGCGGGTGTCGCGCCGCAGCAGCATGTCGCGGTCCTCGACAAGAACGCGCCCGAGTACTTCACGTTCCTGTTCGGCGCTGCCATGGTGAACGCCATCACGCTGGCGGTGAACTGGCGCCTCGCCCCGCCCGAGATGGAGTACATCCTGAACAACGCCGAGGCGCGCGTGCTGCTGGTCGGCGAGGCGTTCCTGGGGCACCTCGAGAAGATGAAGCTCGAGACGGTCGAGACCGTGATCGTGCTCGGCGAGGGTGGCGGCCACCAGCCCTACGCCGACTGGATCGCCGCGCACGAGCCCGTCGACCCGAAGCTCCCGTCCGGGCCGGACGACACCTGCTACCAGCTCTACACCTCCGGCACGACCGGCCTGCCCAAGGGCGTCGAGCTCACGAACCGCAACCTGCTCGGCGCGATGGCCGCGGGCGTCGACTCCTGGTCCTTCGACCGCGACAGCATCAGCCTGGTCGCGATGCCACTCTTCCACATCGCCGGTAGCGGCTGGGCGATCGTCGGGTTCGTTGCGGGCGGCACCAACGTCCTGATGCGCGAGGTCGACCCCGCGGAGATCCTCCGCCTGGTTCCGGAGCATCGCGTCACCAACGCGCTCTTCGTACCCGCCGTCCTGCAGGCCCTGATCGGCATGCCGAACGCGAGCGACTGCGACTTCTCGACCGTGCGCAGCATCGTCTACGGCGCCTCCCCCATCACCGAGGCGGTGCTGGTGGGCGCTATGCAGGCCTTCGGTTGCGGCTTCGCGCAGGTCTACGGGCTCACCGAAACCTCGGGCGCCATCTCGGTCCTGGCCCCGGAAGACCACGACCCGGGCGGCCCGCGCGCCGAACTGCTGCGGTCGGCGGGCAAGCCCTGGGGCGACGTGGCCCTGCGCATCGTCGATGCCGAAACGGGGCGCGACCTGCCCGATGGCGAGGTCGGCGAGATCTGGATCCGCACGCGGCAGAACATGCTCGGCTACTGGAAGAACGAGCAGGCCACGAACGAGGTGTTTCCCGAGGGTCGCGATGCGAGCGGCCTCGGCTGGTTCCGCTCGGGCGACGCGGGCTACCTGAAGGAAGGCTACCTCTTCATCCACGATCGCGTGAAGGACATGATCGTCTCCGGGGGCGAGAACGTGTACCCCGCCGAGATCGAGAACGTCCTGATGGCGCACCCGGCGATCGCCGACGCGGCCGTCATCGGCATCCCGTCCGACAAGTGGGGCGAGACCGTCAAGGCGATCGTCGTGCCGGCTGCCGGGAGCGACGTGTCCGATCGCGAACTCATCGACTACTGCCGAGAACGGCTCGCGCACTACAAGTGCCCCACGTCGGTCGACCGGGCCGAAGCGTTACCACGCAACCCCTCGGGCAAGATCCTGAAGACCGAGCTGCGCGAGCCCTACTGGAAGGGTCAGAGCCGGCGCGTCCACTAGCTCGCGGCGGCGAGCCTCGCGCGGACGGCCGCCAGCGCCTCCTCTTCGAGTCCTCCCTCCCGCAAGCACGATACGACGTCGACCTCGCCGAGCAGGCCTCGAATGGACGCCTCGGCGGTGGTGCCGTGCTGCGCGAGGAGCGCCTCGATCTGTGCCAGCTCTTCGCGATCACCGGCCGCACGCATGCGCTCGTACGTCGCCACGTAGTCGGCCGCGATCGCGTCGGGCGTCACCCCGGCAAGGGCCAGGAGCACCATCGCGACCAGGCCGGTCCGGTCGCGCCCCACGCCGCAGTGCACGAGCACGCCGCCCGGTGCGGCGTTCGCCACGACGCGCACCGCTGCAACGGCGCGGTCCGGCCAGCGGACCAGCGCGTCGCGGTAGTAGAGCGGTGTGCCCCAGAGCCCGCTCTCGACGTTGCGCGCCACGAAATCGCGATCCCGCCCGTCCTCGATGGCCACGCGCACGGTGCGCAGACCTTCGGGCCGTGGCGATCGGTCGGGCTCGTCCTCGTCCGCGCCCTCGGTCCGCAGCTCGAGGACGGTGCGCACACCATGCTCCCAGAGCTGCTGCCAGCCGCTCGGCCCGAGCTTGCGCGGGTGATCTCCGCGAACCACTGCGCCGCCGGTCGTTCGCCCGCCGTCGGCGAGCGGGAGGCCGCCCAGGTCGCGGACGTTCCAGCACCCGTCCCAGTCGAGGTGCGGGCGCACGCGCGAAGCTCAGTCGGGGCGTGCGCGAGAAGAGAAGTGGATCTCGTGGCCGTTCAGGTCCTCGATGGCCATGTGGCGCTGACCCCAGGGCTCGTCCTTGGGCGCCAGCAGGATCTTCACGCCCCGTTCGCGCAGCTCCAGGTAGAGCCGGTCGCAATCTTCGACCTCGCACCCGACGATCAGGGTCGCGGCCTGTTGATCGTGCTGGTTGAGCGTGATCTCGCACTCGTCGCGACGAACGCAGGCGAACAGGACCTCGTCGCGCCCGAGGATCGCGTCGTCGTAGTCCTTCTCGAAGCCGAGCACCTCGCAGTAGAACCGGATCGCCTCGGCGCAGTCGCGCACCGGCAGGCACGGCACGGCTCGTCGGAATCGGTTCTCGCGCGCGTCCTCGGCCATGGCGGGACCGTACCGCATCACCGCCGTCTCCCGACATCCTCGACGTCGGCGTCACCGGGGTCGGACACGCTACGGTGGGAGCGACGAGGGGGAACGGGATGCGCCTGGTCCGACGATCCTGTCTTGCGGCACTCGCGTTGGCTGTCGCGGGATGCGGGTTCGAACTGGAGACGGCCCCCTGGTCCCCGCGCCCGGAACCGGCGCGTCCGGCGGCGGTGGCGCCGCGCGAGCCCTGCGCCCTGCATGTGGCCGAGCGGCAGGCGTTCTTCGGCGACCTGCACGTGCACACGGCCGTCTCCATGGACGCGAACGCGCTGGGCACGACCACGGGCCCGGACGACGCCTACCGTTTCGCCCGAGGTGAGGCGATCGACGTCGGATCGGGCAACCCCGGGGGTCCCCGCAAGGTCCGGATCGACCGACCGCTCGACTTTGCCGCCGTGACCGACCATGCCGAGTGGATGGCCGAGGTCTCCCTCTGCACGAGCCCAGGGTCGGCGAGCTATGAGAGCGAGGGCTGCCAGATCTACCGCGGCGAGAAGAACTCGTGGCTCGCCCGGGTGCTGGGGTTGCGCGGTTTCCGCGCGCGATTGTTGGGTTTCTTCGGCCCGGGTGGGCGTCGGGACGACGTCTGCGGCGAGGACGACGCCCGCTGCCGTGCGGCCCTCGCATCGGTCTGGCAGGCGAACCAGGCTGCCACCGAGCGCTGGTACGACCGCACCTCGGCCTGTCGTTTCACGACCTTTCACGGCTGGGAGTACAGCCATTCGCCGCGCTCGACCAAGGTTCACCGCAACGTGATCCTGCGCAACGAAATCGTGCCCGAGTTGCCGATCTCGTCGCTCGAGACGACGGTCGAGATGTCGCTGCGCCGGCAGCTACTCGCCCAGTGCAACGATACGGGCAGCGGCTGCGAGGCGATCGCCATCCCACACAACCCGAACCTCTCGAACGGTCAGCTGTTCCGGGTCGAGTACGCCGACCTGCCGCCCGAACGCCAGCGCGAGGAGGCGGCGCTGCGCGCCCGACTCGAGCCGATCGTCGAGATGATGCAGATCAAGGGCGAGAGCGAGTGCCGCAACGGCATGTATCAGGTGGTGGGCGGGCCCGACGAGCTCTGCGACTTCGAGAAGAGCCGCGACATGGGCCAGGACCTCGAGGACTGCGGCGAAGGCGCCGGCTCGGGAGCCCAACGAGGCGAGGGCTGCACGTCGCGCACGGACTACGTGCGCTACGCGCTCCTCGAAGGGTTGCGCGAGAAGGAGCGCATCGGCACCAACCCCTACCCCTTCGGCTTCATCGGCAGCACGGACACCCACATGTCGGCGCCGGGGGGAACCAGCGAAGCCCAGCCCCCGAATCAGTACGCCTCATCGCCGCAGGCGCTCCTCACCGTGGGCGATGCGCCTCGAACGACCGCCTTCTCGAACCCGGGCGGGCTCGCCGGCGTCTTCGCTGAGGAGAACTCGCGAGACGCCCTCTTCGATGCGATGAAGCGGCGCGAGACGTTCGCCACCAGCGGCCCGCGCATCGTGCCCCGCTTCTTTGGCGGGTGGGACCTCGACGACGGCCTGTGTGGTCAGCCCGACTTCGCGAGAGCCGGCTACGACGCCGGCGTCCCCATGGGCGGCGACCTGCCCCCGCCCAGCCATTCGGGCCCACCGTCGTTCGCCGTCTCGGCACTGGCCGATCCGGGCACCGAAGACGAGCCCGGCGGCCTGCTCCAGCGCATCCAGATCGTGAAGGGCTGGGTCGGCGAGGACGGGCAGTTCCATCAAGAAGTGCATGACGTCGCAGGCGGCGTCGACCCGGCCGCGACCGTCGATCCCGCCACCTGCGCGCCCCAGGGCCCCGGCGCGTCGTCGCTGTGCGCGGTCTGGACCGACCCGGGCTTCGACCCCGAACGCGACGCGATCTACTACGCCCGGATCGTGGAGAACCCGAGTTGCCGCTGGTCGGCGCGGCTGTGCCTCACGCTGCCCCCAGCCGAGCGCCCGGACGGCTGCACCGGCGACCGACTGCCCAAGGTGATCCAGGAGCGCGCCTGGACCTCGCCCATCTGGTACGCGGCCCCCTGAACGCAAACGGTAGACTCCGGACCGAGGAGTCCCCCATGAGCGAAGCCACCGCGACCGAAGAAGCCCACGAGCCTGCCGGCGAGGCCGCCGCCCTGCCCGCGGACGAGGCGCCCGTCGCCAAGCTCGGGCAGCGTGACGGCGCCATCGCGCTCGCGGCACTCGCCCTGTTCGGCGCGACCGACGCCTGGCACGTCACCAGCGGGCTCGGATTCGCGACGGTCCTCTCGGTGGTCGTGGGCATCGTGGTGGGCGTATCGCTCGGGTCGCTCGCGCACGAGTGGGGTCATTTTGCGGGCGCACGTTGGTCGGGCGGGATCGCCCCGACCAAGCCGATCACGTCCCTGTTTCCGATCTTCAACCTCGACCTCGTGCGCAGCGGCGACGGACCCTTCCGTGCCATGAGCATCGGCGGCAACGTCGCCCACTGGTTGGTGGTGGTGGTCCTCGCCCTGGCCCTGCCGCTGGACGCTCCCGGACGCGTGGCCCTGGTGTCCGCCGCGTTCGGGTTCGCGGTCTTCGCCTCGACGACGGAGCTGCCCGTGATCCGCCGATCCTATGCCGGCGCGACACCGATCGAGAGCTTCCGGGGCCTCACCGGCGAAGTCCTCAAGCGTAACCAGTGGATCGGTGCCGCCGCGGGCCTCGCGCTGTTCGCGATCGTCTGAGGCAGACGGCCGCACCCCTCGCCCCTGCGCCTGCGTTACCCTGGCTCGTCGCCTGCGCCACCCTTCAGAGGAGAACGCCGATGTCCGGTCTCGAAACCACCCCGGAGATGTTCGACCTCCGCATGTCGGAGGGGGCACGCCCCTTGTACGACAAGGTCACGACCTTCGTCGAGAAGGAGGTGCAGCCCATCACGCTCGAGTTCCACCAGCTCGGCGCCGATCGCGAGGATCGCTGGTCGTGGGCCCCGGGGCAGCTCGAACTGCTCGACAGCGTGAAGGACAAGGCCAAGCAGCAGGGCCTGTGGAACTTCTTCCTGCCCGACGACGAGACTGGCCAGGGGCTCTCGAATCTCGACTACGCGTACATCGCGGCCGAGCTCGGCAAGAACCCCATCGCATCCGAGTGCCTCAACTGCTCGGCACCGGACACGGGCAACATGGAGGTTCTCGAGCGGGTCGGAACCCCCGAGCAGAAGAAGCAGTGGCTCGAGCCGCTGCTGAACGGCGAGATCCGCTCGGCCTATGCCATGACCGAGCCCGACCTGGCGTCGTCCGACGCCAAGAACATCTCCTGCCGAGCGGAGCTCATCGGCGACGAGTGGGTGATCAACGGCGAGAAGTACTACATCTCGGGTGCCGGCGACCCGCGCTGCAAGATCATGATCGTGATGGTGCAGACCAGCCCGGATGCGCCGCCGCACCTGCGGCAGTCGCAGATCCTCGTGCCGACCGATGCGCCCGGCTACGAGATCCTCGGCGGCATGCACGTCTTCGGCCGCGACGACGCGCCCCACGGCCACATGCACATCCGGTTCGACGACTGCCGGGTGCCCAAGGACAACATGCTGCTCGGGGAGGGCCGAGGCTTCGAGATCTCGCAGGTGCGGCTCGGGCCGGGCCGCATCCACCACTGCATGCGGTCGATCGGCGCCGCCGAGCGCGCCATCGAGCTCATGGCCAAGCGCGGCCTCACCCGTGAGGCCTTCGGCAAGCGCATCGCCAACCTGGGCAAGAACACCGAGGTGATCGCACGCGCCCGGGTCGAGATCGAGGCCATGCGCATGATGGTGCTCAAGGCCGCCAAGGCCATGGACACGCTCGGCAACCGCGAAGCACGCGTGTGGGTGAGCGCGATCAAGGCGATGGTGCCCGAGCGCGTCTGCAAGATCATCGACGAAGCTATCCAGATCCACGGCGCCACCGGCGTTTCGCAGTGGACGCCGCTGGCGGACATGTACGCGAGCCAGCGCACCCTGCGCCTGGCCGATGGCCCGGACGAGGTCCACTGGTTCGTCGTGGGGCGCGCCGAGCTGCAGCGCTGGGTCGAGGACGGCGCCAGTGAGTACGACCCGAAGGCGAGCTACCTGGCCGGCCCCGAAGTGGCGAGGCGCTTCACCGGACCCTGATCGAAGAACGAACCATCGCCGCCAGCGTGGCGCGCCAGGAGAAGCAGATGCCCCATGAACTCGTGATTCGCGGCGGGGAACTCGTCGACGGGACCGGCGCCGAACCGATCGCCGGCGACCTCGCGATCGACGACGGCACGATCACTGCGATGGGCCCCGACGTCGGCCGCGGCGATCGGGAGATCGAAGCCGAGGGCCACCTGGTCACGCCGGGCTTCGTAGACATCCACACGCACCTCGATGCCCAGATCGGCTGGGACCCGGCGTGTACGCCGGTCAGCTGGCACGGGGTCACCACCGTGATGATGGGCAACTGCGGCGTGACGTTCGCCCCCTGCCGCGAGACCGACCGCGAGCTGCTCGCCGGCATGATGGAGACGGTCGAAGACATCCCCAAGGACGCGATCCTCGGCGGCCTGCCCTGGGATTGGGAGGACTACGGCGGCTACCTCGACGCCCTCGAGCGGCTCGCGCCGAGCCTCAACGTGGCGGGCCTGGTCGGCCACTGCGCCGTGCGCTTCTTCGTGATGGGCGAGCGCGCGGTCGAGGAACAGGCCACGGCCGAAGAGAAGCTCGAGATGGCCGACCTCGTGGGCAAGGCCGTCGACGCCGGGGCGGTGGGCTTCTCCACCAACCGCTACCCGCCGCACGTGCTCCCCGACGGGCGCTCGATCCCGGGCACCTACGCCGATGCGTCTGAGCTGCTCGAAATCGCGAAGGCCGTGGGTGCGCGCGGCGGGCTGCTGCAGAACGTGCTCGACTTCCAACAGTTCGAGTTCACGGCCAAGCTGCTGCGGGACCTGGCCGAGACCTCGGGGAGCCGCGTGCTGTTCAGCTTCGGGACGGCGCCCGACACCGAATCGGGCAAGCGCCACGCCGCCTTCCTCGACTCGCTGGCGGCCGAAGGGCGCGACATCAGCGCCGTGACCCAGCCACGCGGCTCGGGCTTCGTCTTCGGGCTCCAGGGCATGTTGCCCGTCGCCGGGCGCAGCTGGCGCGAGCTTCGCGGCATGGACCTGGCCGCCCGGCTGGCCGCCATTCGCGACCCGGACTTCCAGCGCCGCCTCGTCGAGGACGCCAAGACGGCGCGCCGCAGCGCGCCGCCCGAGCAGGTCTTCTGGATGGGCGACGGCGAGACGCCGAACTACACCGCCTCGGCCGACGAGAGTCTGGCGGCGATGGCCCAGGCCGCCGGCGAGCACTGGTCCGAGACGTTCCTGCGGATGTCCCACGAGAGCCAGGGCCGGGCGCTCTTCACGTTCCGCATGTTCAACGTGAACCACGACGCCCTGCGTGACCTGCTCAAGAGCCCGCACATGTTCCCGATCCTGGGCGACGCGGGTGCGCACGTCTCGCAGATCATGGACGCCGGCTGGGCGAGCTTCGTGCTCTCCCACTGGGTCCGGGAAGAAGGCCTGTTCTCGGTCGGCGAAGCCATCCGCCGCATGACCTCGGGCCCCGCGCGGATCATGGGCCTGGCCGACCGCGGCACCCTCGCTCCGGGGATGCGCGCCGACGTGAACGTGCTCGACCCCGCGCAGGTGGCCGAACGCCAGCCCGAGATCGTGCACGACTTCCCGGGCGGTGCACCCCGCTTCATTCAGCGCTCGAAGGGCTACCGCGCAACGCTGGTCAACGGCGAGGTGAACGTTCTCGACGGCGAGCACACGGGGGCCCGCGCGGGCAAGGTGCTTCGACACCAGGCGTAGCCCGAGCACGTGGCTCGACACCAGGCGTAGCGCGGGCCGAGTGGCTCCCGGGGCCACACGGCCCCCACCGCGCTCCATCCGGCGCGCCGGGCCAGCCGATCCACGCCTGGTAGCGCTCCGAAGTCCCCGCAGGGCAGGTTTCTTTCAACAGTCATCAGGTTCCGATCAAGCTGGGCAAACACCCCGTTTCTAGGGTGGTTCTCGTCAGCCAAGGCCGCCGATTCGCGGCCTCTGCGAGGAGCCATCCGATGACGATCCGAACCGAGGCCCGCTGCCCGATCCACCCCGAAACGTCCTCCTCCCGCGCCCTCTGGGGCCTGCGCGCCCTCCGGGTGCTCGCCATCGCCCTGCTCGTGGTGCCGACCCTGGCGCCGAGCTGCAACGGCGGCCCCGGAGGCCCGCCGGTCTCGGTGACCACGGTGCGGCCGACCAACGCCGACGATCAGGTGATCTACGAGCGTGCCGCCGCACGAAGCCTCGACGACGACCCGAGCACGCGGCTCAACATGGACGTCGGGTTCCAGAACGACGGCAACGTGTTCCTGCATCTCGACGAGGTGCGGGTGGTCTACCCGGCGGGCACGGCCAGTACCGTGGCCGTTTCGGGCGACACGGACCTGCTGCGGTACGACCTGTCCTACGACACCCCGGGCAAGCGCATGTCGCTGCTCTGGGGCGACGCCTGGGGCCGCGCCGACGAGGGCTACCACCCCAACGCCTACCAGCTCGACCCGTTCGAGGACGGCAGCCAGAGCGCGCGATTCACCGACGTGGACACCACCGGGGACGGCAACTACATGGCGGGCCACGTCGACGACGGCGCCGCCGGCGGATGGTACGTCGCCCGCTACGACCACCGTGGCAAGCTGTTGGCCGAGAGCAAGGAGCTCTCGCTGCGCGCCAACGCCGTTCGAGTGGCCAAGGGGGAGCGGCTGTTGGTGGCGGGCGGCTACACGGTCGGCTGGCAGGACGGCCCCGCCGAGCGCTTCCGGGTGGCGCGCTACCACCGCACCACGCTCGAGCCCGATGGTCCCTTCGGGTCCTTCGGGGGCCTCCAGCTCGGCGTCACCTACATCCAGTTCCCCGGCTGCGAGCAGGCCGAGGCCACACATCTCGACGTGCTCGACACCGATGAGGGGCAGTACTACGCGGTCGTGGGCGACCTGCGCTGCAACGGGCTGCGGCGCATCGGCATCGCACTGCTCGACGAAGGCGGCTACCTCGACCCGCGCTTCGACGGCGACGGGCGCATGGTGCTGTCCGGTCGTGACGGCGTCGAGACCGGCGCCGCCGGCGTGCGCTTCATCGACCCCGGGCGCGACCGTGGCGACGACATCGGCGGCTACACCGGCTCGCCGCCCCCGCCGAGCTCCGTGTTCATGGCCATCGGCGCCCAGGTGGGCTCGGGCTGCGTGACCGCGGCCAACGACTGCCACTTCGGCGTCGCCGCGGTCGAACTCGACGGCAGCATGCGGGGCGCCTTCGGCGGCGACGGCTGGATCCAGCACGGTTTCTTCGCCGCCAACGAGGTGCGCGCCCACAACCTGGACGTGGACAGCCTGAACCGCATCGTGCTGGTGGGCGGTGTGATCCGCAATACGGGCACGAGCATCGGCATGGCTCGCTACTTCTCGACCAACGGGACCGTCGACGGCAGCTTCGGCATCGCCGGCCTGCGCGAGCATCTGTACCGCGGCGAGTCGAGCGAAGCCTACGACGTCGAGATCCTGCGTGGAGACCACGTGGCGATCACCGGGTGGGGCTACGACACGTCCTCGCAGCCCCTGGAGATCGAGCTGATCACGATCGCCTTCGACGTACATGGCACCTTCGAGTGGGAGCGGGGCCGCGAGCGGGGCCAGGTGGCCTTCGGCAACGGCATCGTCCAGGACCACGTGGGGCGGATCCTCTCGGTCGGCGCCGACCACCAGGACGAGGTCGGGCACTTCGCGAGCGTCCGGTTCCTCACCAATGCCGCGCCGGACAACCTGGCCTGGATGGCACCCGGCGTGACGCGCGGGCTCAAGGTCCCCGAGGACCGCGACCTGCCTTCTCCGGCTCCGGCGTCCGTGCGCGTCGAGCTCGACTTCGACGGCTACACCAAGGACCTGATCGTGTTCCACACCCTGGCCAACCACGTGAACCCGACCGCCGAGGGTGGCTACCGCTTCCCTTCACCGCTGTCGGGGCTGGCCAACGACGAGTTCTGGGCCACCGGCCAGCATCACTGGTTGGGCTCCGCCCACCGCGGGTCTTCGACCCAGATGCATGCGTACGACATGCACGTGAAGCGCTGGACGGGCAGCGGCTGGTCGTCGAACCACCCCGGAACCGACGGCACCCAGAACGACGACCGCCTCGTGTGGGGCAAGCCCATCCATGCCATGGCCGATGGGGAGATCGTGGTCTGCTACGCCACCGCCGAAGATCACTCGGCGCCGGGCGAGAGCGACGGCGACTCCCCTTCGGGCGGCGGCAACTCGTTCGTGATCGAGCACACCCTCGATGGGCAGGTCGAACGCGTGCTGTACGCCCACCTCCAAGAGGGCTCGGTGCCTCCCGCGCTCTGCCCCGCGGACGGCGAACAGAACCCGCCGATTCCCGTCACCATGGGGACGCAGCTGGGCCTGGTGGGCAACTCGGGCAGCTCGAGCGGTCCGCACCTGCACATCCACGCCATCGAGGACGACGAGGCCCGGCCGCTCGTCTTCCACACGGCCCAGGCCGTCGACCGCGACCTGTTCTCGCCGGAAGAGTTCAACTTCACGCTGCTGCTCAACCAGGCGCTGGTGCGGCCCATGATCGTCCAGCCCCTCTGGTAGCCCACGCCCCGGCCGGCCCGCGCATCGCGCGGGGCGGCCCCTTGCTGTCTGCAAGCTCCGGAGACGAACATGACCCTGCGCGCCGCGTTCCTGACCGCACTGCCCGCCCCGACCCGACCGACCGTCGCCCCGCCCCCCCCTGCGCGACGGCGACGCACCCTCGGCCGCACGTTGCGGCTGCTGCTCGGCGTCGTCGTCGCGGCCGCCCTGCTTCCCCTGGGCCACGCGGTCTCGATCGCCGAGCCCCATGCCGGCGGGGCCCCTCCCCGCGCGGAGATCCGCGGCGAGTCGGCCGCATCCCAGCGCTACCTTGCCGCCATGCGGTACCGGTTCGGCGGTTTCGAAGCCGACCCCGAAGCCTTCGAGCTTCGGCGGAGCGGCGCGGCCGTGGCGCTCGCGCCGCTCCCGATGAAGCTGCTGCTCCACCTGCTCGAACGGCACCCCGCCGCCCCCACCCGCGAGGAGTTGATGCAGACGCTCTGGCCGGATACGGCCGTGAGCGACGCCTCGCTGGCCCAGGCCGTACGGGCGGTGCGCAGCGCGCTGGCAGACGCGGGCGGCGCGGACGACGTGATTCGCACGGTGCGCGGACGCGGCTTCAAGATTGGCGTCCCGGTCCAGACCGAGGCGCCGCTGCCCGAAGCCCCGGACGAGGTCGAGGAGCCGCTCTTCGGTCGCGGGCCCGAGCTGGCCCAGGGCACGGCGGCGATCGACGCGGCCCTGGCCGGGACCCCCCGGTTCGTGGTCCTGATCGGCGAGCCCGGCATCGGCAAGACCCGCCTCGCCGAGCGCCTGGCGCGAATCGCACGCGAGCGAGGTGCACGCGTCCTTCAGGGCCGCGGGCACGAGGGGGACCGGGAGCCGGCCTTCTGGCCCTTCGTGCAGATCGTCCGCGACGCGGCTTCGGGGCTCGAAACCCCGGAACTGCTGCAGTGCCTCGGCACCTCGGCTGCCGAGATCGCCGCCGTGGTTCCCGAGATCGCCGATCGGCTCGTCGGGGTGAAGCCGGCCACCACGCCTTCCGACGTCGACCCCGAGCAGGCGCGCTTCGCGTTCTTCGATGGGGTGACGCGGTTCCTCGCCCGGGTCGCCGCCAAGCGTCCCCTCGCCCTGTTGGTGGACGACCTCCATTGGGCCGATCCGGGGTCGCTTCGCCTGCTCGAGTTCTTCGTGCAAGAGCTGCCTCCCTCGCCGATCCTGCTGGTGACCACCACGCGCAACGTCGAGATGGACCCACCGGCCGGGCTCCAGGCCGCTCTGGCCGCGCTGGCCCGCAGCCCCTTCGGCGGCCTGTCGCTCGCCCTCGACGGACTCGGCCGCGAAGACCTGGCCCAGCTCGTCGCGGCCGAGGTGGGCCAGCCGCCCTCCCCCGCGCTGCTCGATGCCGTGGTGGCGCGTACCGATGGCAACCCCCTGTTTGCGCGCGAGGTCGCCCAGTGGGTGGCCGACGACGACGCCGGCGGCGCAGGCCCCGAGATCCCGGCCGCGGTGCAGCAGGTCATCCGACATCGGCTCGCCAGTCTCGACGACGACTCCCTCGCGATCCTGGGGGCGGCGGCCACCGTCGGTCGGGAGTTCGATCTCGGACTGGTGGCTCGCGCTCTCGATCGGCCCGCCGACGACGTACTCGCAGCCCTCGAACCCGCCGAGCGCGCCCGCATCGTCGGCCCCGGGGCGGCCGGCGTCGCCACGCTGCGCTTCTCCCACGCGCTGGTGCGCGAGACGCTGCTCGCCGACCTGTCCACGCGTGAGCGCGTCCGGCTGCACGCGCGGGTCGGGGCCGCGCTCGAGGCGCTTCACGCCGCCCATCCCGAGCGAGTGCTCTCCGAGCTGGCCCGGCACTTTGCAGCGGCCCTTCCGGTAAGTGATGCCAACGTGGCGTTCGGCTATGCGGCGCGGGCGGCCGAGACGAACCTCCGCCTGCTCGCCTTCGAGCAGGCCGCCGAGGACGCAGAGCTCGCACTGACCATCGCCGACCAGGCGGTGGGCCTCGCCCCCGAAGCCCGCAGCCGGGTGTTGCGTCTGCTGGCCGACGCGCAGTTCCGGGCCGGCCGCCGGGAGCAGGCCGCGGGGACCTGGTGGCGACTGGTCGCCGCGGCGCGCCGACTGGACGACCCCGAGGCGCTCGCCGACAGCGCCATGTCGCTGGCGTTCGCGAACGTGTTCACGGCACACAGTCATGAAGAGACGATCGGCCTGCTCCGCGAGGCGCTCGACCGGCTCGGTCCGGCGGATGGGATTCGCCGCGCTCGGCTGTTGTCCTGGCTGGCCCGCCAGATCACCTGGACGGAAGAGGCCGACCGCCAGGACCAGCTCACCCGCGAGGCGGTCGAGATGGCCCGGCGGCTCGGCGACGAGCCCACCCTGCTCGACGTGCTGGGCGCCCGCGGCTCGATCCTCGAGCTCGGGGGCGACGACGAAGACCGCGAGGCGACCTGCACGGAGCTACTCGAACTGGCGCGCCGACGCGGCTCGCGGGTCTTCGAGGCCGACGCGCTCACCCTGCGACTGCAGCACCGCATCGAACTCGCCGACGCCCGGGGGATCGACCGCGACCTCGACGTCTGCGAGCGCCTGGCGCGCGACCTCCGGCACCCCTTCTACATCGCGCACGCGGCGCGGGCCCGGGCCATGCGGGCCCTCTGGCGGGGCGACCTGCAAGAGGCCGAAGGTCTCGTCCAACACGCCTTCGAGCTGGGCCAACGCGTCGACCCCGAACACGCTGCGGTCGCCCTGTCGGCACAGCTCGGCGCGCTCCGAAGGCTTCAGGGCCGCGTGGGCGAACTGGAAGCCGGAGCCCGCGAGGCGGCCGACCGCTACCCGATGATGGCGTCCTTTCGCTGCGGGCTCGCCGCCATCGAGCTCGAGACCGGCAACGAAGCGGCGGCGCGGCGCACCTTCGAATCGCTGGCGCGTGGCGGGTTTCCCGAGATTCGGCCCGACCGCCCGAACCATGGCCTGAACCTCGCGCTGGCCTCGGAGGTCTGTGCCCAGCTCGGCCAGGTCGAGCATGCCCGGACGTTGGTCACGCTCCTCGAGCCGTTCGCCGGGCGCTACCTCACCGCGCCGAACGTCGTTGCGGCGGGTACCGCATCGCGCCACCTGGGAGCGCTGCACGGCGCCCTGGGTGCGTTCGACCTTGCCGAGGCGCATTTCGAGACCGCGCTCGACATCGAACGGGGCATGGCCGCCGACGCCTGGCTCGCGGCCACCCATGTCGACCACGCGCGCGTAAGGCTCGCGGCCGGCGAGGCCCAGGCGGCCCGCGCGTCTCTCGACGAGGCTCTGGCCATCGCCACGCGCAAAGCGCTGGTGGGCCTCGCCGCGGCGGCGAACCGATTGACCGCCGAACTCGAGGTGTCGGCATGAGCGCCGTCCTCTCCTCGCCCCCCTGCCACGAAACCGATTGGTGTACCCTGCTGCGCTGGAGTCGTCTCATGCACGCCACCCCCCGCCTGCGTCTACCGTTCTTGCTCTCGTTCGCCCTGTGGGCCGGGATCTTCCTCGCCCCCCTCACGCTGGCCGCACCTGCATTCGCGCAGTGCACCGGAGAGGTGGCGGGGCCGCCGGTGACCGAACAGGGGCTGAAGGTCCTGCATTGGACCAGCCGCGCTGCGGCCGGGGCTCCCTGGACGCAGACCAACTGCTTCCTGCTCGCCAACGTGGGCGCCACGCAGATGACGCTCTCGGCGGACCTCCACATCGAAGAAGGGACGAACCCGGGCCGGCCGGGCCCCTGGGCCATGGCGACCTTCGCGACCCAGGACGATCTGCCCTCGGGCCAGGCGGTGTCGTGCACGGTGCTGCCGCCGTCGCCCGGCCGCAACTTCCCCGACACGATCCGCATCGCCCCCGCCAGCGGGACCCTCGCTTCGGGGCGATTCACCGATGCCTGCTGCGTGGCCTGGCAGGCGACCGGCCAGGGTCAGTGCACCGACCTGCCGCTGGCGGGCGACGTGGGCCACGTGGATGCGACCGTCGGTGGCACGGGCCTCGACCTGGACATGGTGTTCCAGAACAGCACCCCCGCCGGCGGTTCCACCTGCGGACTGCTTGGCCTCGAGATCATCGTGTTGCTTCCGTTCGCTTGGTGGCGCCGCCGACGCCTCGCGCGCGGATCGGTCGCGGCCGCCGCAGGCATCGTCGCGATGCTGGCGATCGCCCTGCCTGCAGACCGCGCCAACGCCGCCGACGTCACCCTCGGCGTCGACGATTCGAACACACAGCTTTCGGCCAGCCTCGACGTGTTCTTCGAGAGCGCGCAAGGCGTCGACCTCTCCGGCAACCTCCACGCGACCGTCTCGCTGGTCGACGACCCGACCCACGGAGTCGTCGCGACGAGCGTCGAGATCACCCATGGAACCCTCGATGCCGACGACCTCGACTGGATCCTGAACCAGGGCTTCGTCTCGGTGCTGGCCTCGCTGGACGATGGGGAGATCGACGGGTCGAGCGCCGTCCTGCCCGCGACGGCGACCGGCGCCAACACCGCAACGGTCGACCTCTCGGGCATCACTCTCGAGATCGACGCCGGGCAGTTCGATGCATCCGGCGACGCCGATGGCGCGGCCATCCTGGTGGACCGCGACTTCGGCGGCGACCCCGAGGTGCTGGACCTCTCGGGCGTGGCCACGGTCACGACGGTGGCCATCCCGACGGGTGTGCGGGTCACGCTCAGCGTGCCGGTCCAGGACGCGCTCCCCCTTTCCGACGAGATCTTCGCGCCGTGGATGCAGATCGAAGGCACCCTCGTGCTCGAGGGCGACGTTCCGGCCTGCCGCGACGACCTCGACAACGACGGCGATGGCGCGGCCGACCACCCGGCGGACGTGGCGTGCTTCAACCCGGGCTGGACCCGCGAGGCGTCGCAGTGCCAGGATGGCCTCAACAACGACGGCGACGGTCTGATCGACCACGACGGCGGCGCCTCGGCTGGCGTCCCGCCTGCACAGCAGACCGCCCCGGACCCTCAGTGCGTGGGCAAGCCCTGGCGGAACAACGAGGCCCCCAGCAGCGCCTGCGGGCTCGGCTTCGAGATCGCGCCGCTGCTCGCGGCGTGGTTCGCGGTGCGACGCCTGCCCGCGCGGCGCCGCTAGCCGGGAGTCGCCACCGCCCGGCTAGGCGCGGTGGTCCTCGACACCGCGCGGCATCCGCTCGCGCAGGAAGTCGTGAGGGAAGCCCAGTTCGATGCGGCTGGCCTCGTCCAGGCGCGCGCGCTGGGCGGGCTCGAGCTCGAATTCCCGACACCCGAGGTTGTCGTCCAGTTGCTGGCGCGTCCGCGCGCCCACCAGCGGCACGATCACCCCCTCGCCGCCGATCACCCACTGCAACGCCACCTGGGCCGGGCTGCGGCCGATCTCCTGGGCGATCGCCACGACCTCGGCAGCAATCGCGAGGTCGCGCTCGGGGATCTCGCCGCGCAGCGCCGCGCGCCCCCCCGCCTCGGCATCGCGGTTGTACTTGCCCGTGAGGACGCCGGAGCCCAGGGTGTCCCACGGCGTCACGGTCAGGTCCATCGCCTTGGCCATGGGCAGCAGATCCCGTTCGACGGCGCGATCGAGCAGGCTGTAGCGGATCTGGAGCCCGACGAACCGCGACCACCCGCGAAGCTCGGCCAGCGTGTTGGCACGCGCGACCTCCCACGCCGGCGTGTCCGACACCCCGACGTAGAGCACCTTGCCCTGGGTGACCAGATCGTCGAGCCCGCGCATGACCTCGTCGATGGGCGTCAGGAAGTCGCGCGCGTGGACCCAGTAGAGATCGATGTAGTCCGTCCCCAACCGCTTCAAGCTGGCATGGACCGAGTCCATCATGTTCTTGCGGTTGTTGCCCACGGCGTTCACGTCGCGACGACGGGTTCCGCCCGTGTACTTCGTCGCCAGGACGATCCGCTCCCGTTCGTCCGCCATGAACTCGCCCAGGTAGGTCTCGCTGCGCCCCTCGCTGTAGATGTTGGCGGTGTCGATGAAGTTGCCCCCGGCTTCACGAAAGCCGTCGTAGACGCTGCGGCTCTCCTCCCGCTCGACGCCCCACTCCCGCGCGCCGAAGGTCATGGCGCCGAGTGCGAGTTCCGAGACGCGCAGGCCGCTGCTTCCCATCAACCGGTACTTCATCGAGGGCCTCCCTGGGCGCGTGACGCGCGCCAATGCGGCCCCAGGGCCGCAGCCAGGGCACGATAGAACAAGTATCATGGTTCGGTTCGTCGACCCCCGGAGGATGAGAGATGGCAGAGACCCCCGACGCGCTCGAGGCGTTCCGCGCGAAAGCACGTACCTGGATCGCAGAGCACTTTCCGCCCTCGCTGACCGGCCGCGCCGCGGCCGTCATGGCGGGCGAGACCCTCGATGCGGCAGAGACCGAGGCCCTCGCCTGGGGCAGGCGCCTCGGCGAGCAGGGCTGGGCCACGCCGACCTGGCCGGCCGAGTACGGCGGCGGCGGCCTCAGCCAACTCGAGGCGCAGGTCCTGAACCAGGAGCTCGACGCCGCGGGCGCCTTCAATCCCCTGATCCGGACGACGGGCATGGGCATCACCATGGTGGGTCCCACCATCCTCGAGTACGGAACCGAGGCGCAGAAGAAGCGCCACATCCCGCGCATCTGCCGCGGCGAGGTGTTCTGGTCCCTCGGCTACTCGGAGCCGAACGCCGGCTCGGACCTCGCCTCCTTGGCCACCCGCGCCGAGGACGCCGGAGACCACTGGGTGGTCAATGGCCAGAAGACCTGGACCTCGGGCGCCGACGTCTCCGACTGGTGTGGCGTGCTCGTGCGCACCGACCCGGACGCACCCAAGCGCGACGGCATCAGCTTCCTGATGATCGACATGGACCAGCCCGGCATCGAGACCCGGCCGATCCGTCTGATCGGCGGCGCCTCTCCCTTCTGCGAGACCTTCTTCAACGACGCTCGCGCCGAGAAGGACGAAATGCTCGGCGAGCTCAACGCCGGCTGGACCGTGGGCAAGCGCCTGCTCCAGCACGAGCGCGCCAGCCAGACCGGCGCCACCTCGGGGATGGGCGGCGGTCCGCGCAGGTCCCTGGGCGAGGTGGCCAAGCGCTACGTCGGCACCGACGACGCCGGCCGCCTGGCCGACGCAGACCTTCGCGGTCGGCTGGCCGACCACCTGATGGAGGCCAAGGCCCACGGGCTCACGCTCGCGCGGATCGCGGCAGAGGCTCGGGGCAACGCGAAGGTGAGCGCCGCCGCGTCCATCCTCAAGAACGCCGCCTCTCGGGTCGCCCAGCAGCGCGCCGAACTCACCCTCGAGATCATGGGCCATCAGGGCCTGGGCTGGGAGGGCGAGGGGTTCGAACGCGAGGAACTCGTCGCGGTCCGCACCTGGCTCTCGGGAAAGGCCATGTCGATCTACGGAGGGTCTTTCGAGATCCAGAACAACATCATCGCCAAGAACATCCTCGGGCTCCCCGAGAACACGCAGCGGGGCTAGACGAAGATGGCAGCATTGACCGAAGAACAGGCCCTCCTTCAGGAGCAGGCACGCGCCTGGGCGAGAGACGAGGCACCGGTCGCCCGGTTCCGAGAGATGCGGGACAGCGGCAACCCGCTGGGCTTCGACAAGGCCACCTGGGGCAGCATCGCCGAGATGGGATGGGCGGGAACCATGGTGCCCGAGACCTTCGGCGGAGCCGAAATGGGCGCCCTCACCTTCGGGGTGCTGCTCGAAGAGCTCGGTCGACAGCTCACGGCCTCTCCGCTGCTGGCCTCGGGTCTCGTCGCCGCGAGCGCCCTCGAGCTGGGTGGGACCGACGCGCAGAAGGAGCAGTGGCTCCCGCAGATCGCGGAGGGCGCGGCCATCGTGACCCTCGCCGTCGACGAGGGCCCGCGTCACGCGCCGACGCAACTCGCGACCCGGGCCGAAGCCAAGGGCAGCGGCTTCCGGATCACGGGCGACAAGAGCCACGTGCTCGAGGGCATGGCGGCGGACGTCTTCCTCGTCGCCGCCGCGACCGACGACGGCACGGGCCTGTTCCTGGTCCCGGCCGATGCGCCGGGCCTCACCCGCACGCGCCTCGCCACCACCGACAGCCGCGGCTACGCCAACATCGCGTTCGCCGGTGTCGAGGTCGCCGCCGACGCCCAGCTCACGGGCGGGCCCGGCGCCGACGTACTCGAGGCCACGCTCGACCGCGCGCGTGCCGGCCTGGCCGCCGAGATGCTCGGCACCGCGAGCCAGGCGTTCGACATGACGCTCGACTACCTGAAGAACCGCGTGCAGTTCGGCCAGGTGATCGGGTCGTTCCAGGCCCTGGGCCACCGGGCGGCGGCGCTCTACACCGAGATGGAGATGACGCGCTCGTGCGTGGAGGCCGCGCTCCAGGCCATCGATGCGGGCGCCGACGACGTGCCCCGGCTCTGCTCCCTGGCCAAGGCCAAGGCCGGCGACTTCCTGCACCACATGTCGAACGAGCTGATCCAGATCCACGGCGGCATCGGCATGACGGACGAGTTCGATGCCGGGCTCTACCTGAAGCGGGCGCGAGCCCTGGAAGCCACCTTCGGCAACCAGGCTTTCCACCGCGACCGCTACGCCACGCTCTCGGGGTTCTGACCGGCCCCTCCAGGACTCCGCCTCCGCACACGAGGAGAACCGATGACTCGCCGAACCGCACTGCTCCTGGCTCCGTGGATCGTCCTGGGTGTCGCCTGCAGCAAGCCCTTCGTCCTGTTCCCCGGTGGCGAGCTCGACGGCACGCCGGCCGCCATTCCCGAGAGTTGGGCCTTCACGGACGAGGTGGACACGATCCAGCTCGAAACCGGGGGCGACGACCCGTACAGCGTGAACATCTGGGTGATCGCGCTGGGCGAGAACCTCTACGTCCACGCCGGCGCCAGCCGTGCCACCTGGGTCGAGAACATGGAAGCCAACCCCGACGTGCGCCTCCAAGTCGACGAGAGCATCTACGAGTTGGCCTCGACCCGCGTCGAGACCCAGGAGGAGTTCGACCGGTTCAGCGACGCCTACGACGTCAAGTACGGACGCCGTCCGCGCAACGGCAACGTCGACGAGGCCTACCTGTTCCGGCTCGCGCCTCGCTGACGACCGGCCCGCGGGCCGGCCGCAGCCATCGCCCCCGAGCGAGGCGCGGGGCAACCCGGTACGGTGGGGAGCCCCGCACCCCAGGAGAATCCGCATGCGTACGCGACGACTCGGCCGAAGCCCCATCTACGTCTCCGACATCTGCATGGGCACGATGACGTTCGGCGCGCAGGCCGACGAGAAGATGTCGCTGCGCATCCTCGACCACTCGTTCGAAGCCGGCATCAACTTCTACGACACGGCCGAGAACTACCCCGTGCCGCCCGATCCCAAGTGGGCCGGCCAGACGGAGGAGATCCTCGGCAAGTGGCTGCGCACCAAGGACCGCGACGCCGTCATTCTGGCCACCAAGGTGTGCGGCCCGAGCCACGGGTGGCTCAAGGCCTCCCAGCGCGCCGGCATGACCGCGCTCGATCGTCACAACATCGTGCGCGCCCTCGAGGGCAGCCTCAAGCGGCTGGGCACCGACTACGTCGACCTCTACCAGACCCACTGGCCCGATCACGGCACCGCCTACGACGAGACCATGGAGACGCTCGACGACCTGGTCCGCGCCGGCAAGATCCGCGTGCTCGGATGCAGCAACGAGACCAGCTGGGGGCTCATGAAGAGCCTCGAGGCGTCGCGCAGGCTCGGCAAGGCCCGCTACGAAACCATCCAGAACAACTTCAGCCTGAACAACCGGCGCTTCGAGGACGAGCTGGCCCAGGTCTGCCGCCAGGAGAACGTGAGCCTGATCCCGTACTCCCCGCTCGCCGGGGGCGTGCTGAGCGGCAAGTACCTGGGCGGCGCCACGCCCGAGGGTGCGCGCTTCTCTCGCTATCTCGGCATGGGCGGTCGGCAGGCCGCCCAGGTCAAGCGGTTCGTGAACGAACGCTCGCTCACCGCGACCGAACGCTTCCAGGCGATCGCCCAGGAGGCGGGCATGTCCGTCGTCACGCTGGCGACCGCCTGGTCCAAGCAGCACCGGTTCGTGGCGTCCACGATCGTCGGGGCGACCCACGAGGATCAGCTGCCCGAGATCTTCGCGGCGAGGGACCTGGTCCTGGACGACGCCGTCTGCGCCGCCATCGACGAGGTCTCCAAGGAGATCCTCTACCCGATGGGCTGACCCGTCCGTCTGGGAGCCGACTTGAACGACCACGCTGCGCTGCGCATTGCCATCATCGGAGCCGGGCCGGCCGGCCTGGCCGCGGGCCACGAGCTGCTCGCCCGCGGATTCGACGACTTCACGATCTTCGAAGCGACCGACGCCGTCGGCGGCACGTGGCACATCCACAGCTACCCAGGGCTCGCGTGCGACGTGTGGGCCCACTCGTACACGTTCTCGTACCGGCCGAACCCGGACTGGAGCGCGAGCTTCGCCGAGCAGCCGGAGATCGAGGCCTACCTGCAGCAGTGCGCGCGCGAATTCGGGCTCGAGCCGCACCTCCGACTGAACACCCGGATCGCCAGGGCCGAGTACCAGGACGACGGGACCTGGCACCTGGCCAGCGAGGCGGGCGAGACGTTCCCATGCGACGTCGTGATCAATGCCATGGGCAACCAGCACACGCCCAAGTACCCCGACGTCCCCGGCCTCGACCGGTTCGAAGGCGACAGCTGGCATGCGACGCGCTGGAACCACGACGTCCCCCTCGAGGGAAAGCGCGTCGTCGTCGTGGGTTCTGCGGCCAGCGCGGTCCAGATCGTTCCGGAGCTGGCCAAGGTCGCGGGCCATCTCACGGTGCTGCAGCGTTCGGCCAACTGGATCATGCCCCGGGGCCGCAAGCCCTACTCCGACGCTCAACGCAGGTGGTTCCGCCGCGTGCCGGCGCTGATCGGCGGAATCCGACGCTTCCAGCGCCTGCTCATGAGCTTCGTGATCGACGGCGTGTCCCTGGGTCACAAGCGGATGGACGACTTCGAGGCGCGCGCCAAGGGCTTCATCGAGAAGTCCATCCCCGACCCCGCCCTGCGCAAGGCGCTCACGCCCGACAGTCGCTTCGGCTGCAAGCGCGGGCTCGTATCCGACGGCTTCTACCCGGCACTCACCCAGGACCACGTCGAGCTCGTCGCCGAGGGGCTCGCCGAGGTGCGCCCCCGCGGCATCACGACCGCGAGCGGACGCGAGATCGACTGCGACGTGATCGTCTACTGCACCGGCTACCGGATCCAGGACTTCGACCGCATCGACGTCGTGGGCGAGGCCGGCTTGTCCCTGGCCAAAGCCATGGCCGAAGCGCCGGAGAGCCACAAGGGCATCGCTCGGCCGGGCTTTCCCAACTACTTCTTTGCCGTGGGCCCGAACGGCGTGGTGCTCAACGTCTCCTATTTCATCACCGCCGAGCGCAACGTGCGCAGCATCGTCCGCCTGCTGGAGCAGAAACAACAGGCCGGCGCGCGGGCCATTGCAGTCGATCCCGCAGTGCACCGCGCCTACAACGATTGGCTTCGGGAGCGGATCCCCCGGTTCTCCTGGGGCGCACCCTCGTGCACGAGCTACTACCAGGACGCCCAGGGGAGAGCGCCGTTCCTGTTTCCCGGCACCTTCGCCGAGTACGACGCGCTCCACGAGGAAGGCGGCCTTCACGAGTACGAGGTCCGCGTCTAGGTGCGCGGGGTCGCGACCGATCCTCACGGTGGGCTCGCGTGATGCCGGTCCAGGTCGAACGACGGCCGCCGCTCCGACACGTGCATCTGGACACCGGGCCCAGGAACGTGCTCACCCTGGAGGCGGTGGAGGCGCTCGGCGCAGCGCTCGAGGCCGATGCCGAGGCGCCGGTCGCGATCCTGTCTGGCCGAGCGGACGGCTTCTGCGCAGGGCTCGACAACCGGACGCTGGCGGCGGGGGCCGCCGAGCGCGAGAGTCTGCTGGCCGCGATGGGCGAACTGCTGCATCGGGTCTTGTCCGGGCCCACACGCATCGTCGCGGCCTGCGAGGGCCACGCCGTCGCAGCAGGCGCGATGCTGTTGCTCATCTCGGACGTGCGGCTCGGCGTAGCGGGCCGATACAAGCTCGGCTTCACCGAGCCCTCCCTGGGAATGCCGCTGCCCGAGTTGCCCGCGCTGCTCGCACACATGCGCCTCGATCGGCGCAGGCTCCATGAGTTGACGGCCCTCGGTCGCGTGATCGGGCCCGAGGAGGCCGTGGCGGCTGGCTTCTTCGATGCGCTGGTACCGGCCGAGGCCCTTCGCGACCTCGCGGAGCAGCGCGCCGCAGCCCTGGCCACGCTCACGGATGCGGCCTACCTGGGCTCGCTCCGCGCCGCGTGGGGAGACACCCTGCCGCGGATCGGCGAACTCGCACAGGCCCAGGTGCGACGGCGGGACGCCGCCCGCGGCTGAGGGTCGGACAACCGGATCGGCACGGGTGATCGGGCCTGATGAGCGCGTCACGCCGCTCGGTCAGCCCCCAGCGCGAACGCCCTCGATGATCATGGGCGCCGTCTCGCGAAACGGGTCCAACCCGGTGTGGAGCCGCATGAACTCCGCGACGTCCTCGGGCAGGTCGAGCGCGGTGACGGCAGGCCCGAGCCTTGCCTGCGCCGCCCCGAGTTGGAGTGCGCCCAGAGCCACCAGGAGCTTCGCCCCCGACCCGGCCGGCAGCGCCAGTGCGCGCTCGACCCGCGGTGCGAGATCCTCGAGCATGCGGCGCATGGCGCGCTTGGCCTCGATCAGGCGTTCGCGCGAGACGTTGTGCTCGATCACGCTCTCGAGCCGGGCCTGGAGCGTCAAGAAATTCGGGTCTGCCACGGCTGCGTCCTGGAAGCGCCCCACGAAGGCCGCGTCGGCGACGCGACCGGGCAGGCCGGCGAGCAGCGCGCGGCTCCAGCCTTCCAGCGTGGCGACGTAGAGCGCGAGCAGCACCTCTTCGCGCGTGTCGAAGTAGAGGTAGATCGTGCCCTTCGCGATGCCCGAGGCCCTGGCGAGCGCGGCCATCGTGAAGGCCTCGAACCCCGTGGCGGGTAGCAGCGTCCGCGCGGCCTCGAGGATCGCCGTCCGGCGCTCGGCCTTCTCGGCCTCGCGCCGCGCGCGCTGGTACTGGGGTCGGGCGGCCTGCTCGGGCATGGGATCGGGGTGGGAATATCGCGAGGGCAAACGACCTTGACAACCAACCTATGGTCATTTATTTACTGACCATCGGTTGGCTCCACGCCCACCCTTTGCCCGGAGAACCCCATGAGCAAGACCCTCGTCACCGGAGCCTCGGGCTTCATCGCCCAGCAACTCATTCTCGACCTCCTCGAGCAGGGCCACGAAGTCCGCGGGACGGTGCGATCCGCCGCCAAGCGAGACGCCCTCAAGCAGGCTCTCGCAGCCCACAGCGACCGGGCCCGAGACCTCGAACTCGTGGAGGCCGATCTCGAGCGGGATGAGGGCTGGGCCGAGGCCGTCGACGGGGTGGATGCCATCCACCACCTGGCCTCACCGTTTCCGCTGGCCGTGCCCAAGAACCCGGACGACCTGATCCGCCCGGCCCGCGACGGTGCGCTGCGCGTCCTGCGCGCGGCCAAGGCCGCCGGGGTCTCCCGCGTGGTGCTCACCTCATCGGGCGCTGCCATCGCCTACGGGGTCCGCGGCGCGATGCCCGAGCGCTTCACCGAGGCGGACTGGACCGACACCACGCACGCCGCAGACTGCCGCCCCTACATCGCGTCGAAGACGATTGCCGAACGTGCCGCCTGGGACTTCGTGGCCGATGAGGGCCAGGGCATCGAGCTCACCGCCATCAACCCCGTCGCCGTGTTCGGGCCGATTCGAAGCGCGGAGGTCAAGACCTCCGTCGACATCATCGCACGAATGCTCGACGGACGGCTGCCCATGCTGCCGAACGCCGGGATCCAGGTCGTGGACGTGCGCGACGTCTCCGCAGCCCACATCGCCGCGATGAACGACCCCGCCGCCATCGGGGAGCGCTACATCGTGGCCGATGCCTTCCGGACGATGCGCGCGGTCGCCGACGTCCTTCATGCGGCCTACCCCGAACGCACGAAGATCCCCCGACGCGGGATGCCCGACTTCCTGGTGCGGGCGCTCGCGCTGGTGAACGGCGAGGTCAAGGCGATCGCATCGGAGCTGCACAAGCAGCGCATCCTGTCCTCGGAGAAGGTCCAGAAGCTCCTGGGGCGCGACCTGATCGCCGCGGACGACGCGATCCGTGCCAGCGCCGAAACGCTGATCGAGCACGGCGCGGTCTAGCGCCCCGCCCTTCGAGAGGGCCGACGGAGACTTCAGCCCGGCAGGCGGATCCGGAGCTGCAGGACGGTGCGGACCAATGCCGCGCGGGTGCCGACACCGAGCTTCGCGTAGAGGTTTCGCTGGTGCATCTTGGCCGTGTTGCGCGTGATGCCGAGGTCGCGCGCAGCATCGGCCAGGGTGTCGTGGCTCACGAGTCGGCAGGCCAGCTGCGCCTCGGTCGGCGTCAGGCCAAGTGCGCGAACCAGCGCGTCGGCGTGCAGGCCAGGGTCCGCGGCGGGATCGACCAGGATCAGCAGGTGACCCCGCTGCGGTGCGAGAAGCGGGGCCTCGGAAGGCCGAAGCGGCACCATCCAGACGAAGAGCGGCGGCTCGCCCGGCTGGTGCAGCGCCAGTTCGCCTCCGGCAGCGGCCTGGCGCAGCGCGTCCAGCCGCCGTGCGTCGCTCTCGCGCAGAAACGCAAGCCGATCCCCTTCCAGCCCGACGCGCCCATCGCCGTCGAGCAACCGACGAGCGGCCTCGTTGGCCAGCGCCACGTTTCCCCGGCCGTCGAGCACCAGGCACGCCACCAGCGCGGCGTCGCACACGAGGGCCGCCGTCTCCAGGTCACGGCGTGCTTCCGCAACCCGTCGACCCAGTGCCGCACTGCGGCCGACGTGTCGGCTCAAGAGCGCGAGGCGTTCCCGCTCTCGCGCCGAGAACGGCAGCTCCTCCTCGGGCCGGTTCAACGAGAGCAGCACCGTGCCCTGCTCGCCGAGTCGCGAGATCACGCCGATCCCGTGGAAGCACCCATGGTGCCGCATGAAGTCGCAGTAGAAGGGCGACTCGCGAAAGGCCGCGTCGGAGACGACGTCGGCCCGAACCAGGGGTCGGTGAAGCAAGGGCTGATCGAGGTGCGTGTGCCGAAACGGATTGTGGGGGCTGTTCGCCCACTCGAGGAGTCCCGGAACGAACTCGTCACCCAGCGCCGTGCTCGGAACCGCGCCCGCCCAACTGGGCCCGGCCACGACCTGCAGGACCGCGCTTCCGGCGCCCAGGGCCTCGCCGATGCGATCGACCGCGTCCGTCCAGGTTTCCGGCCCCGCAGCCGCGCCGTAGATGGCCTCGATGGCGGCATCGACCGCGGACGGGTCGGACGGCTCGAACGCCGCGCCTCGCACCATGGATCGGCCTCCTCGTGCCCCCAGACGACGGGTAGCGAAGCCGCCCTCCCGGCGCCCGGAAGCGCCCGGTCGGGCGGCGGACGCGCCGCGGGCGTCTCGCTCGTGCGCCCCGCCCCGCCCCAGCCCGCCCGAACGGGCGTAGCCCGCGCCGCTCGCCCCGAGGCAGGATCGCGCGCACTGGGAAGTGGGGACTCGAGGAGAGACCCATGACCCGGACGACCCCCTGCCTTCCGCACGCCCTTCTGGCGCTCGCCTTCACGCTCGCCATCGGCTCGGCCGGAACCGAGGCGCGCGCACTCACCCTCGACTTCGAGGACCCCGCCAGCCAGGCGTGCTTCCCGCCGAACAGCTTCTGCGAGTTCTCGACGGTGACCGTGGAGGGCTACGTCTTCGCGAGCCTCGCCGGGCGCCACTACATCGTGTCCGTCGCGTCCTCACGCGACAACACCACCTTCCAGGAGAACGGGACCACGACGTTCTCGTCCGTGGGCGACGCCTTCCGCCCCTTCCCCGTGTTCTCCCTGCGGCGTGCGGACGACGCCCTGTTCCGGCTGCCCCGCCTCAGCTGGGCTGCGGGCAACAGCCCAGGGGCTGCGTTCGACGTGCGCTTCAGTGGCATCGGACCGAGCGGCCGCGTCGACGAGGTGATCCAGATCGTGATCCCCAGCCCGCCCGACCCCTTCAACGTCCAGCCCACCGACTTCTGGCAGACGCTCGTCCTGCCCTCCTCGCTTGCGAACGGCGCGTTCACGTCCTACGAGATCGCTCCGCTCGGGCGACTGATCCGCGTCCACTTCGACGACATCGAGGTCGTGGAGACCGCTGCGGCGCCCGAGCCCGCCGTGCTGGGCCTGCTGTTCGTTGCGGCCTCCATGGCCATCGCGAAACGCCGCCATCGACGGGTCGCCTGACGGGACCGTCATCGTATCGACGGCGGGAGCGGCATCGTCTAGACGGCCGGGAGCGGCGTCGCCTCGGCGACGGACGCAAGCACTGGCGAGACGGCCCCGGCTCAGGACAGCGCCGGAAGCCAGTCGCCGTGCGCCTCGAACAGGTCGTCGCAGAGCGAAACGATCTCGTCGATCCCCAGTTCGGCACCCGTGTGCGGGTCGAGCATCGCGGCCTGGTAGACGAGGTCCTTCTTGCCCGTCAGGAAGGCCTCGACGGTGAGGATCTGGGGGTTCACGTTGGTGCGGTTCAGCGCGGCACACACCTCGGGCAGATCGCCCACGTGGCAGGGCGAAACCCCGCGCCGATCGACCAGGCACGGCACTTCGACGCAGGCCTTGCGCGGCAGGTTGGTCACGAGACCTTCGTTCATGACGTTGCCGGCGATGCGATAGGGCTCGTCGGTCTCCATCGCGTTCATGACGTACGCCCCGAACTCGGCCGAGTGGTGGTGCTCGATGGTCGGGTCCTCGACGATGATGCGGCGCAACCCCTCCCACCCGGCGATCTGCGACCTGCAACGACGCGGGTACTCGTCGAGGGGAACGAAGTAGCGGTCCACGAGCTCGGGCTTGTGGGACTTGATGAACCAGGGCGTGTACTCCGCCGTGTGCTCGCTCGACTCGGTCAGGTAGTAGCCGAGGCGCAGCATCAGCTCGAGGCGGATGCAGTCTCCGGCCACTGCCGCGTCCCGGGCCTCCTCCTCGCTGATCTTTCCCTCGCGGAAGGCGTTCCAGGCGCGAAGCGCGAGCAGATAGCAGGCGTCGTCCGGAGCGACACCGATGCGCCCCCCCAGCTCGCGCTCCCAAGTGCGCCCTCCGCGCTCCTGAATCCGCGCCAGGCTCTCCGCAGCGACTTCCTTCACCCTCGGATAGACGTCGCGGCCGCCCAACGTGAGCCGCGTGAGCCACGACTGGTGGTTGATGCCCGCGATGTCCCATGACGTCTCGGCGGGAGGGATCTCCTCCGTGAGTCCCAGCCGTCCCAGCAGGCCCGGCACGCACTCCTGAACGCTGTGGCACAGACCCACCGTGCGTACGCGGGAGCCCATGAGGAGACCGGCCGTCACCATGCACATGGGGTTCGTGTAGTTCAGGAACCAGGCGTCGGGACAGACCTCTTCGATGTCGCGAGCCATGTCGCGCACCACCGGCAGGGTGCGCAGCGCGCGGAAGATGCCGCCTACGCCCAGGGTGTCGCCGATCGTCTGCTCGAGACCGTACTTCTTGGGAATCTCGAAGTCGGTCACGGTACAGGGCTCGTAGCCCCCGACCTGGATCGCGTTCACCACGTAGTCGGCATCGTGCAGCGCGGCCTTGCGCTGGCTCACCCCGTGGTGCGCCGTCAGGGTCGCGCGGCCCTCGTTGCAGTTGGCGTTGATTGCGCTCATCAGGCGCAATGAGTCGTCGAGACGCTGGGCGTCGACGTCGTAGAGGGCGATCTCGGCGTGGTGGAGGCTCGGCTGCAACATGGCGTCGCCGAGCACGTTCTTCGCGAACACGGTGCTACCGGCGCCGAGGAAGGCGATCTTGGGCATGGGGGTCTCCAGCGACCCTCCAGCCTAGCCCGCCGCGCCCGGCCCGGGCAGGGATCAGGGCGACTGCTTGGCCAGCCCCTTCAAGACCAGCTGGTCGTACGAGACGGTCCCGAGGATCTTCCCGCCCTCGACCACGGGCGCCGTCGAGATGCCGAAACGGTGGAACAGCCGCGCGCAGTAGCGGATGTCCATCCCAGGCGACACCGAGAGCACCGGCTTCGACATGATCTCGTAGACGTTCGTGCGCTCGGGAGATCGATTGAGGGCGAGCACCTGCTTCGCGATGTCGGCGATCATGACGATGCCGTACTCGTCGTCGTCGTGGCGCTTGTCCACGATCAGGAAGATCGCCCCGCGCTCCTCCAGGACGGCCAGCGCCTCGGCCACGGTGGCCACGCCGTCGAGGACGACATAGTCCGAGTCCATGACGTGGGCGACGCGGATGACGGTTTGCTCGGTCATAGGTCCTCCGTTTCCAGGGTAGAGGCGATGCGCTCGACCTGATGGGCCACGCCCACGGCATCTTCCACGTCGACCTGGAATGCGATGCCGGTGCCGGGGGTGGCATCGAACTCCCCGGCGTCTCCCACGGCCTCCAGGATGCTGCGGGCCCGGTGTTCTTCGACGAGCAGCAGGACCATGTCGCGCTGCGTCTCGAGCGTGAGACCGAGGAAGGTCTTCTTCTTCTTGAGGCCCTCCCCCCGTGCATTGGTCAGCACGGTACAGCCCGTGGCGCCCGCTTCGCGTGCAGTCTCGGTCACGGCTTCGGTCAGGTGATCGTCCACCAGGGCCACGAGTAGCTTGAACCTCAAGTCGGGTCCTCCTCGGGTGCGCTGCCCGCGGTGTTCGCGCGGGCGCGATTGCGCGAGGCCCGCCACTGCGAAGATTGGGCGTAGGCCATCACGGTCATCATGGGAAAGAGGCTCGCAAAGGCGATCAGGCCGAAGCCATCCACCAGCGGGCTTCGGCCCGGAATCGACTCGGCCAGGCCGAGCCCCAGGGCGGCCACCAAGGGCACCGTCACGGTGGACGTCGTCACCCCTCCCGAGTCGTAGGCCAGCGGCACGATCAGCTTGGGCGCAAAGAGCGTCTGGACCACGACCACGAGGTAGCCTGCCGTGATGAAGTAGTGCAGCGGTGCCCCGATCACGATCCGGTAGGCGCCGAGGCTGATGCCCATGGCGACGCCGATCGCGACGGCAATCCGCAATCCCCATGCACGGATGGCGCCGGCCGAGAGCTCTTCGGCCTTGAGCGCCACGGCAATCAGGGCCGGCTCGGCGATCGTGGTGCTGAAGCCGATGGCGAAGGCGAAGGCGTAGATCCAGAAATACGAACCGGCTGCTGCTTCCCCCTGCATCGCGGCCGCGTCGACGCCGAGGAAATCCGGCGCGGTGAACTGGGCCGCCATGGTCTTGCCCACGGGAAAGACGGCGTACTCGAGGCCCAGGAGGAACAGCACCAGACCGGCCAGCACGCAAGCGAATCCCTCGACCAGGCGTTTCGGATTCGGCAGGGGCCGACGGAGTACCAGCAGCTGGAAGAGCGCGAGGATCGCCACGATGGGCACGACGTCGCGGAGGGTCTCGCCGAAGACCTCGAGCAGGTTCGCGAGCGACGGCATCAGGTGAGGATCCCGTAGACCAGGACGAAGATGATCGGCGTGAGCGAGGCGAAGGCGATCAGGCCGAAGCCGTCCGATACGGGATTGCGGCCCTCGATCGAAGAGGCGAGCCCCACGCCCAGGGCCGTCACCAGCGGCACCGTGATCGTCGAGGTGGTGACGCCGCCCGAGTCGTAGGCGATGCCGATGATCTCCTTGGGTGCGAAGGCCGTGGTGACGACGACCAGCAGGTAGCCACCGGCGATCATCAGGTGGATGGGCCAGCCGCTCAGGATCCGGAAGACCCCGATCACGATGGCGACCCCGACCGCCAGGGCCACCGTGAGCCTCAGGCCCAGGGCGTAGCGATCGCGCGCCGCCTCGTCGTCGGCGATGGCACCCGCGAGCGCAGCGACCTCGGCCGCCTCGTTGGCAATCGCGATGAGTGCCGGCTCGGCGATGGTCGTACCCATGCCCAGCGCCAACGAGAAGGTCAGCAGCCAACCCAACGAACCCTTGCGGGCGAACGCATGGGCCATGCTCTCGCCCAGCGGGAACAGGCCGAGTTCGAGACCGCGCACGAACAGCGCGAGACCCAACAAGACGCACACGAGCCCCACCAGGGCGCTGGCCAGGTTCGGAAACGGTTGGCGCAGCACGACGCCCTGGAAGAACGCGATCACGACGACGATGGGGACGAGGTCGCGTGCGCTCCCCGAGAGCATGCGCAGCAGCGTCTTCAGCCCGCTCACGTTGTCGGCAGCGTCCCCATCACCCGAACTCCCGGGCGCGAGCATAACGCTCCCGCCCGCAATGAGCCTTGCGGTGGGGGTCTCGCGCCGGGTCGCGGCCGACACCCGTGTCCCAGAACGGAACACCCGGGCCGGGCCCCCTCGCCGCCGCCACGCGTGCGGCGGCGAAGTGCCCTTCGCGTCCGGCCGCTAGCGCCTCAGCGCGCGGCCTGCGAGGCCCGAACGCCGGGGTCGAGGATGATGACCTCGACGCGGCGGTTCCGGCTACGGCCGGCTTCGTCGCTGTTGGGTGCGATCGGGTTGGCGCTGCCGAACCCGCCCGCCACGAGGCGCTTGGGTGCCACCCCCGCGCGGATGAGCGCCTGACGCACCGACTCGGCGCGCCGCCCAGAGAGATCGAGGTTGTAGCTGGCTGCACCCGTGTCATCGGTGTAGCCCTCGATCAGGGCCTCGCGATCCGGCGCGGCGATCAGGAACCCGGCGATGCGATCGATGCGTTCCTGGGCCTCGGGCTTCAGGTCGGCGCTGTTCAGTGCGAACAGCACGCCCCCGAGCGTGAGCACCAGGCCGCGCTCGGATTGACGGGTCTCGAGCTCCGTGAGCCGCTCCTGCATGGCCAGCGCACTGGCTTCGGCCTTGGCGGCCCGGTCCGCGGCCGCCAGCTGCGCCAGATGCGCCTGTTCGGCCTCCATGTGGGCACGGTCGGCCAGACGTTCGGCCTCGCGTGCCATGCGCTCGGCTTCGGCGGCGCGCTCGCTCGCTCGCCGCGCCTCGAGCGCCCGTGCCTCCAAACGGTAGGCCGAACGCTTCGCGACCAGCTCTTCGGCCCGCGCGCGGGTGGCCTTGGTATCGGCCTTGAACTCTGCGATCTCGACGCGCTTGCCCGCCTGATAGGCGATCGAGCCCACGACCGCGAGATCTTCGCCGTCGTCCAACGCGGCTTGACCGGCGTCGATCAGCTTGCGCGCCTCGTAGAGATCGACCGAGGCGTCCGGAGAGAGTCCGCCCCGCACCGCCCGATCGTAGGTGGCGCGCGCTGCATCCAGCTCGGGGCTCTGCGGCGACGCACACGCGAGGACGAGCCCCAGTGCGACGACGACCGGCGCGAGATTCCTGACCGTCACGGTGCGCTCCTCCGGGCTTCTTCTTCGAGCTCTCGAAGGGCACGAGCCGCTTCGTCGGCGTAGCGGTGCGCCACGGTGTTCTGGGCCATGGCGTCGGCCAGCTGGGCATCCATGGCGGCCTCGTCTGCGAGGCGCTCGGCCTGATCGTGCTTGCCTGCGTCGCGTAGACGCCGGGCCTCCTCGAGCTTGTCTTCGGCCCCTCGGAGCACCACCTGGCTGCGGTCCCCCAACTCTTCTTCGGCGGCCTTGCGCACCGCGTAGTCGGCCGAGCCGATCGAAGCGGCCGAAGCCGTCGGGCTACCGGTTGCGCAGGCTCCGGACAGGGCGCCTGCCAGCAGGAGGGCAACGGCCTGTACCGCCCGGCCCCGCCCACTGCGCGCGAATCTCTCGCTCGTCATGAATTCCCCTCTGCGATGCGCGGCGACGCCGCGAGCGGGCACAGTTTAACCACGCCTTGGGCGCTGGCACGGTCCACACCTGCTACGTCCTCGCGGTGGGCGGACTCAGGCGGCCGGGGGGTGCGGGGCTCTCCACATGGGCTGCAGCACGGGGCCGACGTCGGGCAGCACGATCGCCTCCCCGAAGTTCTCGAAGGCGTAGCGCCGGTAGAAGCTCAGGTTCTTCGGGTTCGAGGACTCGAGGTAGATCCCGACCCCCTCACGATCGGCGCGCTCCAGGAAGGGCTCGAGCAGGCGTGCCCCGATGCCCCGAGACCTCGACCCGCGCCGGGCGGCGATCACGTTCAGGTACCAGTGCGGCTCGGTGGGCGCGACGATCGCCCCCAGGGTCGAGAGCACGAGATTCGTCCGCTCCCCGTTGAAGCGCTGAAGCAGCGCGACCAGGGCGGCGGCGTCCTCTCCGCCGAGAGGCGGCGTCCCGGGCGCAGCCCAGAGCGCAGCCCCCTCGCCGCCGGCCTCCACCTCGAGAACGCCGTGGTCACCGTACGCCTTCCGGAACACCTCGACGTAGCCGCGGATCCCATCGGCCCGGGTGACCTCGTCCTGGAAGACCCAGGCCAGCACCGGGTTGTCCATGAACCCGTCGACGAGGATCTCGATGCCGCGCTCGCTCGCTTCGTCCGTCATGCACCGAGTTTCGGCGGTTTCCGTGGACGCGACCAGGGCCGGCCCCGTGCGGGGCGGTTACGGTAGCGTGACGTGCGACACGCCGGGCCGAGGGGCACGCACAGGAGCTTGCATGGACTCTCCCACTGCCGCGCAACCGCGGGCCGGTCGACCCCAGAGAGCGCTGGCGACGCCCGAGGCGCGGCGGACGTTCTACGAAGAGCAGGGCTATCTGCTCGTGCCCGACGTCCTGCCCCCGGACGAGGTCGACGCGATCGCCGCCGAGCTCGACGGCATGGCCGCGCGGCTCGGCGCGGAGCGCGGCTCGCTCGAAGCCTCCTGGCCCGGCCGCTACCGCAAGCACCTCGCCGGGGACCTGGACCCCGAAGGGTTCCGCTGCGACAGCATCCACGACGTCCAGCGCCACTCCGCGCGCCTGACGAGGCTGATCACGGATCCGCGAATCGTCGAACCCTTCGTCGAACTGATCGGACCCAACGTGGCGCTCCATCACACGAAGTACCACGTGAAACCCCCGAAGAACGGCGCGCCCTTCCCGCTCCATCAGGATCATCCCCACTTCCCCCACGAGGGCACCAGCATGCTGCTGGGCACCCTCTTTCTCGACGATGCGACGCCCGAGAGCGGCTGCCTCGGTGTGGTGCCGGGCAGCCATCGAGGCGGGCCCCTGCCGATCGTGGGCGCCGACGAGAAGTACCTCGACCCCGTGGCGCACCCATTGGAGTCGCTCACCCTGGTCCCCGCACGGCGCGGGAGCATGCTCTTCTTCAGCTATCTGACGATCCACGGCTCGGTCCCGAACCGCTCGGCGGCCCCTCGCCGCACGCTCTTCATCCAGGTGCGCGACCCCGCCGACCGGCCTACGGAACTCGTCCACCTGTCCCACGCCCAGGGCCTGATGCTCGCCGGGACCGACACGCCAAGGGGCTGATGCTCGCCGGGACCGACACGCCCTAGCCGCCGCGCCCCCTGGTGCGAACGCCCGCCGAGGCTCCACCGGCGCAGCTACCATCGGGGGTCATGGCGGACATCCTGGAACGACTCGAGCACGTCGACGGCGTCCTTGCAAAGACCGTGAAGCCCGCGCGCTGGCCGCGCACGGCGCCCGTGGCGATTCGCGCGAACCACCTGCCCGGCGAGCCGGTGCCGCATGCGTCGGCGACCGCGGGCGACTTCGCGCCCTTCGAGGTCGGCGACGCCTGGGGCCCGCTCTGGGGAACCACCTGGTTCCACGTGACGGCTACGGTTCCGGACGACTTTGCCGGGTACGACTGCGCCCTGATGCTGCACCTGGGCTACGGCGGACTGAGCGGCTTTGGTGCCGAGGGACAGATCTGGATCGACGGCGAGCCGGTGCAGGGCGTGGGGCCCACGCACCAGGAGTTTCGCATCGCCTCCCCAGCCGTCGGCGGCGAAGCGGTGGACCTCTACATCGAGGCCGCGGCCAATCCGGCGACGCCGTCGCAGGACCCCGGCCCGATCCTGCTGCCCGAGCCCGACGGCGAGCCCCGGCTCACCCTGCGCCGCTGCCACCTCGCCGTGGTCGATCGCGAGGTCGAAGCCCTGGTGCGCGACTGGAACCTCGTGCGCGAGCTGGCGCCGCGCTTCGAAGGCGAGCGCGGCACCGAAGGCATGGCCGCGTTGGAACGCGCGTGCGCACACGTCGAGCCCGGAATGGCCGCGGACCGCGTGGCCAAGGCGCGGGCCGAGCTGGCGACGGTCCTTGCGCGCAGCGACGGCGAGCGCACCCGCACCCACCTCGCCGTGGGCAACTCGCATCTCGATACGGCCTGGCTCTGGCCCCTGCGCGAGACCCGCCGGAAGGCGGCGCGAACCTTCTCGACGGCGGCCACGCTGCTCGAGCGCGAGCCCACCTACCGCTTTGCCGCCTCCCAGGCGGCGCAGTTCGAGTGGGTCCGCGACGAGCATCCCGGGCTCTGGAAACGCCTCCGCGGCCACATCGATGCAGGACGCTTCGACGTCGTCGGGTCGATGTGGGTCGAGCCCGACTGCAACATCCCCTCCGGCGAATCCCTCGTTCGCCAGATCGTGCACGGCAAGCGCTTCTTCCAGGAAGAACTCGGGGTCGACACGCGAGGGCTCTGGCTGCCCGACGTCTTCGGTTACTCCGCGGCGCTGCCCCAGATCCTCGCCCAGGCCGACATCGACTGGTTCCTCACGCAGAAGATCTCGTGGAACGACACCAACCGGTTCCCGCATCACACGTTCTGGTGGGAGGGCATCGACGGCACGCGAATCTTCACGCACTTCCCGCCGGCCGACACCTACACCGGTGATCTCTCGGTGGCGAACCTTCTCCACGGGGAAGAGCGCTTCGCCCAGCGGGAGACCCGCGACCTGTCGATCTACCTCTACGGCTACGGCGACGGCGGCGGGGGCCCCAACCAGGACATGATCGAGCGCTTGAAGCGCCTGCCCGATCTCGAGGGGGTCGGCCGGGTCGAGTCGACCACCGCCGAAGATGCGCTCGCGCGCATGCGCCAGGAGGGCGACGACGCCGACCTCCCGGTGTGGGTCGGGGAGCTCTATCTCGAGTTCCATCGTGGCACCTACACGACCCACGCGGCCGTCAAGCGGGGCAACCGCGAACTCGAGGGCGCGCTGCGCTCGGCCGAGCTCTGGGCCCTCGGCGCGCGCGACCGGGTCGGGCACGAGACCCCGGCCGACGCGCTCGACCGCGCATGGAAGACCCTGCTGCTCCATCAGTTCCACGACATCCTGCCGGGCTCGTCCATCCACTGGGTCTACCAGGACACGCTCGCCGACTACGCGGACGTGCGCGAGACCGCGCGCCGCGTCGAAGACGAGGCCCTCGCCGCGCTGGCCTCGCAGATCGATACCGGCGCGACCGAACTCCCCGTCCTCGTAACCAACCCGCTGGGCTTCGCGCGCGACGAGGTCGTCGACCTCGAGGGCACGCTTTCGCGCGTGCAGGTGCCCTCCTGTGGCTGGGCGGTGCACGATCGGGCGCGACCGCTGCCCTTCGACGCGCCCCCCGTCACCTGGGGCGATCGCTGGATGGACAATGGCCTGCTCCGCGTGGCATGGGACGAAGCCGGCCTGCTGCGCTCGGTGGTGCACGCGGCGACGGGACGCGAGGCCATCGCGCCGGGAGCCGCGGCCAACCTGCTGCAGCTCATGGACGACCATCCCGATCCGTGGGACGCGTGGGACATCGACCGTGCAGCCTTCGACACGGCCGTCGACCTCGTGGACTGTGAGGCCCTCGAGTGGCTCGAGCAGGACACCACGCGCGCCCGCATCCGGGTGACGCGCCGCTTCGGTCAGAGTCGCATCACCCAGGAGATGCACCTCACACGCGGGAGCCCTCGCCTCGAAGTCCACTGTGACATCGAGTGGCAGGAGCGCCACAAGCTGCTGAAGGTCGCGTTCCCGCTCGACGTGCGGGCGACCACCGCAAGGCACGAGATCCAGTTCGGCCACGTCGAGCGGCCGACCCACGCGAACACCAGCTGGGACGAAGCGCGTTTCGAGACCTGCGCCCACACCTGGGTGGATCAGAGCGAGGATGGATTCGGCGTCGCGCTGCTGAACGACGGCAAGTACGGTCACGACGTCTCGGGAAACGTGGTGCGGATCTCGCTGCTGCGTTCGCCCACCTGGCCCGACCCCGAGGCGGACCGCGGGCGACACCGCTTCGCCTACGCGCTTCTGCCCCATGCCGGTGCGCCGACGTCGGCCGGCGTGATCGCCCAGGCCCATGCCTTCAACGCGCCCCTTGGGGTCCGCGCGGTCGAGCGCGGGGGCGCGGGCCCCCTGCCCTCGCGAAGCGCACTGCTCGAGATCGACGAGCCGGGTGTCGTCGTCGCGGCCCTGAAGGCGGCCGACGATGGCGACGGGCGGATCGTGCGTCTCCACGAGGCCTTCGGCGGCCAGCGGGTCGCCCGACTCCGCAGCCCGGGCCTCGTCTCCGCGGAGCGGGTCGATCTGCTCGAGCGCGCGATCGAGGGCGGTTCGGTCGAGGTCGCCGACGAGGCCATCCGGCTGTCGCTTCGGCCGTTCGAGCTCGTGACGCTCCGGCTGCGCTGAGTCCCCCAGAAGCGAGGGGCCCGCCCTTCTTCGCGGCCTAGCCGAACGTGCCGGGATCGAATGCGTTGTTGCGGGCCACCCGGCCCAGCAGGTGGGCGCTGGGCTTGGGGGTCCGCGCCTGGGTCTCGCGGTCGACGTCGACGATGCCGAAGCGCGGCCCGTAGCCGAAGAGCCACTCGTAGTTGTCGAGCAGTGACCAGGCGTAGTAGCCGCGCACGTCGATCCCGTCCTCGAGGCAGCTCACCAGCGCGGACAAGGCCTCCCGGTAGTAGGCGACGCGCTGCGCATCATCATCCGTCCCGATGCCGTTCTCGGTGACGAGGACGGGCACGCGCGCCACGTCGGCGGCGTATCGGATCGTTCCCTCGAGAGCCTGGGGCCAGTACTCGTACCCCATCACCAGCACGGGTACGCCTTCCTCGGCCGGCAGCGGCCCCTCGGCTCCGAAACGCGTGCGGCTGTAGGTCTGCACGCCGATGAAGTCGTCCTCGCGTGCCGCTTCGAGGAAGGGATCGAAGGACGCGGCGCGCGCCTCCTTCAGCTTCTCCTCGCCCCCGGCCACGGCGACACAGTCCTGCATCGCGAGTGTCACGCCCACGGGAAACTCCCCGGGCCCCGACCGCAGGACGTCGCGCGAGCGCATGTGGGCCGCGAGCATGACGTCGCGTGTACGCAACGCGTCGCTCAGGAGAAACGGGGAGAAGCGCTCGAGGTCACTCCCGCAGCGCTGGGCCGCCGCGGCGACGAAGGGCGCCAGCTGCTTGATGCCCTGGGCCGGAAGCACACCCGCCATCGAGAGCGACGCCGGCAGGTTCGGCTCGTTGAGGGTGCAGGCCACCTCGATCAGGTCGCCCAGGTGCCCGACGGCCCGCTCGCAGTAGCGTGCGAAGCGATCGGCCGTCCGGTCGCTCTCCCAGCCCCCATCCGCCGTCACCCAGAGCGGGTTCGTGAAGTGATGAAAGGTGACGCAGGGGCGGAGGCCCCGTTCGTGGCAGGCCGCGAGCACGCGCCGGTAGTGCTCGAGCGCTGCGACGGAGAAGTGCCCTTCTTCGGGCTCGATCCGGGCCCACTCGATCGAAAGCCGGTAGGAGCCGAATCCCAGGTCGGCGAGCAGCGCGATGTCTTCGGCGTAGCGGTTCAGCTGATCGCAGGCGTCGCCCGAGGGCTCCTGGAAGGCGGTGCCGGGGGTGTGCTCCAGCAGCCAGAAGTCGGAGTGCGTGTTGTTGCCTTCGACCTGGTGAGCCGCCGTGGCGGCCCCCCAGATGAAGTCGTCGCGAAAGGGATGGGCCATCAGAGGGCGGCTCGGGCTTCCGGTACGCCGTTGGCCTTCACTTGTAGTCGAACTCGGGCGCGCCGAGATCGACCGCGGGGATCTCTTCCTTCTCGACCCAGTAGTCCTGCGTATGCTGCCACTCGGGCTTGGCACCGCGCCTGGGCAGCAGGTCCATGCTGCGCATCAGGTAGTTCGGATTGAAGTTGCCGGGATCCATCCAGGGCAGCAGCTCCATGTCGGCATCTTCGGGCCGCAGGCGCGCTTCGACGCGCTGGTAGCCGTGCTGGGTCATGTGGTTCAGCAGCCGGCACACGAAGTCGCCGAGCAGATCGACCCGGAGCGTCCAGCTCGCACGGAAGTAGCCGAAGATCCACAGCATGTTCGGCACCCCGGTGAACATCATGCCGCGGTAGGTCACGGTCTTCGCGAAGTCGACGGGCTCGCCGTCGACGGCAAAGGCGATGTCGCCGAGGACGCTCAGATTGAAGCCGGTCGCCGTGATGATGATGTCGGCTTCGAGCTCTTCGCCGGAGGCCAGCAGGATCCCCTTCTTCGTGAATCGGTCGATCTGATCGGTCACGACCGACGCCTTGCCCGACGCGATCCCCTGGAAGACGTCGCCGTCGGGTACGAACGCGAGCCGCTGCTGCCAGGGGCGGTAGCTCGGCGTGAAGTGCTTCTCGACGTCGTAGTCCTCGGGCAGGTACTGCTTGACGACGGCGATCAGGAGCTTCTTCATGTCCTCCGGCTGGTCGATGCAGGCCTGCGTAATGGCGGCCTGGTCCTTCAGGATCTTTCGACGCGTGATCTCGTGGATCCAGGCCTCGTCGATCTCGAGTTCTCGCAACTGATCGGCGAGCTCGTTCTCGTTGCGCCCCGGAAAGAAGTAGGTGGGGGAGCGCTGCAGCATCGTGATGTGCTCGGTCTCTGCGGCGATCGCCGGAACCAGGGTCGCGGCCGTGGCCCCGGAGCCGATCACCACCACGCGCTTGCCCTGGTATTCCAGGTCTTCGGGCCACGTCTGCGGGTGGACGATCTCGCCTTCGAAGTCGTCCATGCCCTCCCACTCGGGCGTGTAGCCCTGGGCGTGCCGGTAGTAGCCCTGACACATCCACAGAAAGTTCGTCGTGAAGCGCACGGTCTCGTTCGTGTCCGTCTTCGTGGCCTCGAGGGTCCAGAGGTTCTCCGAACTGGACCAGCTCGCCGAGGTGATCCGGTGGCTGTACCGGATGTGGCGATCGAGATCGTTCTCGTCGATCACCTCGCCCATGTAGGTCAGGATCTCCTCGGCCGTAGCGATTGGGGGGCCCGTCCAGGGCTTGAAGCGGTACCCGAACGTGTAGAGGTCGCTGTCGGAGCGGATGCCCGGGTAGCGATGCATGTGCCAGGTGCCGCCGAAGCTCTCGTAGCCCTCGAGCACGACGAAGCGCTTGTCGGGGCACTGCTGGGTGAGGTGGTAGGCGGCGCCGACGCCGGAGATGCCGGCGCCGACGATCAGGACGTCGAAGTGCTCGGCCGGGGTGGACGATGCGGAGGGTGAGGTCACGAGCGGGTTCCTTCTGGGTGGGCGGGTTCGGGCGAGCCCGCGCCTAGGGGCAGCAAGTGGCGTGCCGCATCTCGCTCATCGAGAGCGCGCCGCATGCCTGCCGTCGCCCCAATCTACACCACCCATGCGGCAGCCTGCCCCAGCGTTGCGGGCCCGGGGCACGCCCGCGGGTTCAGCGCGCCAGCCTCGCCACGCAGCGTAGGACCTCGGCCTGATACGCCTTGCCCCGCTCGTTGAGGATGTCGAGCACGTGGAGCGACGTCGGCACGAACGCAAAGCCGATCTCGAGCTCCGGGTGCCACTGGAAGATCGAGCCGCCAAAGCCCATCCACCCGTAGAAGCCCTCGCGCCCCTGGTTGAAGTCTCGAGCGAGGCCACCCGCCCCGTTCGCCAGGTGGAACTGGTTGACGCCACCCTGGGTGAAACGCGTGGCGCCGAAACCCATCTCCGCCTCGACCGGGTCGGCATGCAGGGCCTGCCAGCCCGACTCGCTCAACAAGGCTTCGCCGTCCCAGCGCCCGCGTGCGGCCATCATCGCCGCGATCTTGGCGAGGCCCCGTGCCGAGCAGTTCGCGGCCGCCGAAGGGGTCTCCCCCATCGCGACCACCGGCTCGTTGAAGACGTGCACGCTCTTCATGCCCTTGTACGGGGGCGGCGCGCCTCGCGTGGTCGCGTGGCGCATCGCGAACAACACCCGGAACAGCCGGCCCAGGATCTGGAACACGTTGTGCAGGATCCGGCGGCCCAGGAACCGGGGCTTCAGGCTCTCGAACAGCTCGACGCCGATCCCCACCATCTTCACCCTGGAGATGCGGCCCAGCTCGGATTCCTGCACGCCGATGATCGCGTCGGCCTCGAGCGGGTCGCTGATCTCTTCCCGCAGGTAGTCGCCAATCGTGCGCCCGGCCGGGTCGACGCGGCGGAACAACTCGTTGGCGATCCACCCGCGCGTGACTGCGTGGTACTCGCGCCGGCTCCCCACCTTCCGGAACCGCGGACGCTGGCGCTCGATGATCGCCCCCACCGGGTTCTCCCGGATCGGCTTCGGCAGAAGGTCCTTCGGGTCGATCGAGGTATCGAAGGCCGCGAGGCCGCTCTCGTGGCGCATCAGGTCGGCCACGGTGATCTCGCCCTTGCCGCCTTCTGCGAACTCGGGCCAATGGTCGGCGATACGGGTGTCGTAGCCGAGCAGCCCTCGCCCCACGAGCGAAGCCATCGCGATGGCAGCCAGGCTCTTTCCGCTGCTGAAGACGTTGACCAACGCGTCGGCCGAGAACCCGGCGTCGCCCGTGGCCGACGCCCAGAGGTCCACCACGCACGTGCCCCGGTGGTAGACGCAGAGCTGGACGTTCTCCTCGGCCAGCACCCGCAGATCGTGTTCGACCCGTTCCCGCAACGACTCGAACCCGGCCGCCACCGTGCCCTGGACGCGAGGCCCCTCGTCCGACTGCTCGTTCATCTGATCCTCCGGCCGCCGCGCACTAGGATGCCCCCTCGAGGGCGCGCTGTCTCCTGGCTGGCCGAGCGGCTCAGGGTGCGGCTGGCGGGTCCACGTCCATCACGACCATGGTGCCGAGAAACCGCGGGGCGGTGGGGCGCAGGCGGTCGAAGATGGCGTCGCGCAGTTCGGGATCGTCGCGGACGACACGAAGCGTCCCGTAGAGGGTCTCTCCCTGGATCAGGACGCTGCCGCGGCCAGGCGCGTCGTCGAGCTCGCGCCACCACGGAAAGTCCGCGGCGCAGTAGACCCGCTCTCCGTCGCGCAGGTAGTTGACGGGCAGCTCCTTGCCCGACGGAAGCGTCAGCAGCATGACCTTCTTGGCCCGCTCGCCATGCGGGTCCTCCCGCAGCTCGCGGACGACACGCGCGTTCCCTCCACACCCCGTCACCAGGAGCGAGGCGACCAGAGCGAACCCGAGGATGGCCGATCGCTTCCCAGCCAGAGATTGCACTTCCATGTTGCCGTCTCCTCCCGGACCGCCGCCGCTAGCCGCCGCGCGATCCATGCCGATCCGCGAGCGCGCGGATCTCTCGATTCTCGATCACCCCGTCGCGACGCCCTTCGAGCGTGGCCTGGAGCATCGCCTGGCCGATCGCCTGGTTCGAGACCGAGAGATCGGGAAGGAACTGCAGCGGGCGACTCAAGGTGCTGCCCAGTCGCTGGAACCACTGCAGGCTCGCGGGCTCGACCTCGGGCACGATCATCGCCGGACGCCAGGCCACACAGCCGCCCAGCCCGAGCGCCGCGAGATCGCGCTCCGCCTCCGCCTTCACTCGGGCCCAGCGCATCCAGCTGTCGTCGCCGGTCCCGCTCCCACTCACGAAGTGGAAGACGGCCGCGGGGCTGGCGTCGCGCGTGGCCTTGCCGGCGGCCACCGCGAAGTCATGGGTGATTCGACGGTAGTCGGCAGCGCTCTTGGCCTGCGAAGCGGAAATGCCCAGACAGAAGCAGACGGCGTCGAGTCCGCCGAGCGCATGGGCGATCGGCCGAAGGCCGAGGAAGTCGTCGCAACGGACCTCGCGCAGGCGCTCCTCCGAGAAGGGCAGCGACCTGCGCGTGACGGCGCGAACCTCGGCGACCCGAGGGTCGTCGAGCCAGGCGCGCACCACGCCGATTCCCGCGACGCCGGTGGGCCCGAAGACCGCGACGCGAAGCTCGCCGCCCGGCCGAGACCCGATCACCGTGCGCCTCGGCGAGCGTCCGGCTCCGGCTTGACCGCCGGGCCCTGGACCTGCAAGTACCCACATGCCGAACGGAGGCACTCCTCGACGAAAGCCTCATCGGATCGGTTCGCGAGACGCGATGTCAGCGCCGACTCCTCGAGCCGCGCCTGGAGCATCGACCCGAGCTGGTCGAGCACGAAGCCCACGGCCAACGGCGGGTCGGGATGACCGATCTCCGTCGCCCGATCGAGGAGCAGCTCGGTCAGCCCGTCGTAGAACTCCGTGCGCAGCGCGCCGTAGTGTTCTCGCAGCGCCGGATCGTGTTGCGCCACGGCGAGGCCGCCGCGCTTGAACGCCGGGCGGTCACGACCGAGCTCGAGGGAGAAGGCCAGGAAGCTCCGCAGTACGTCGTCCACCGAAGCCCCCTCCCACCTCGAGGGGGCGAGCGCCTCTCGCGTGGTGGCGCGGAACTCCTCACACATCCGCTCGAAGACCGCGTAGAGCAGCGTCTGCTTGTCGCGGAAGTGGTGGTACACCGACCCCACCGAGCAGTGGGCCGCAGCCGCCACATCGGCGACGGAAGTCGCTTCGACGCCCTTCTCCGCCAGCAGCATCGCCGCCGCATCGAGAAGCGCGGCCTGCGTGCGCTGGCTTCGCGTCTGCTGGCCCGCGCGAACCCAGTGCAGGTCGGAGATCCAGCGGGTCCGGGTCAAAGATCGAAGACCTGCCCGACCAGTTCCTCCGAGAGCGTCCAGAGGCGCTTCGCCGCGTCCGGGTCCACGGCGTAGGCACGCACGCCCGAACGTGCCTCGGAGCCGTCGTCGATCTCGGCCACGTGGCAGTCCTCGAGGTAGAGCCCGCCGCGCCCCTCGAGCTCGGGTGCCGTGGCGGCATAGACCGAGGTCGCTGCGCCGGAGGCCACGGTCTTGAGCTGCAGCTTGCCGCCGCCGCGCTGGCGGACGTGCTCGAAGTCCTCCTTCGCCATGTGACGCGAGAGGTCGGTCGGAATCACACCGGGATGCACGGCGTAGGCGTGGACGCCGCGGCCGCCGAGCCGCCGCTCGAGCTCGACCGCAAACAGCACGTTGGCCGTCTTCGACTGCCCGTAGGCCACCCACTTGTCGTAGGGCTCCTTCTCGAAGGCCAGGTCGTCGAAGCGCACCGGCGACTGCTGATGGCCGCGCGAACTGAGCGAGACGATGCGAGCGGGTGCCGCGCGCAGCAGGGCCGGCGCGAGCAGGTTCGTCAGCACGAAGTGGCCCAGGTGGTTGGTTCCGAACTGCAGCTCGAACCCGTCCTGGGTCTTCGACTCGGGGCAGGCCATCACGCCGGCGTTGTTCACGAGCAGGTGAAGCGCGTCGTGGCGGGACAGAAACCGCTGGGCGAAGGCACGTACGCTCGCCAGCGAGTCGAGCTCGAGTTCCTCGACTTCGACCTGGGCTCCGGTCTCGTCGCGGATCGCCTGGGCCGCCGCGCCTGCCTTGGCGAGGTCGCGCGCGGTCAGCACGACTTGGGCGCCCCGCGCAGCCAACGCCCTGGCGGTCTCAGCTCCAAGTCCGCCCGACGCGCCCGTTACCAGTGCGAGCTTGCCGGAGAGGTCGATCCCCTCGAGCACCTCGTCGGTCGTGGTGTCGTGGCCGAATCCGTCGGTCGTGGCGCTCGCCATGGGGGGGCTCCCGGTAGGGCTAGGGATGGGGATGGGGTGGATCCAGCATCCGGACCCCGCTGAGTGGAGCCCAGAAATCGAACCCAAATTTGGATTCGGATTTTAGGGCGGCCCCGCTCCAGGAGCAAGTCACCGGCACCTACCTCGACGCCGCCCGGGCCGAAGCGACCGCCACGACCGCCTGCCCCGCGGCCAGCCCCCCGTCGTTCGGGGGAACCCGCCGGTGCTCCACCGATTCCAGCCCGGCCCCTGCAAGGCCCTCGGCGAGCGCGGCGGCCAGCAGCCGATTCTGCATGCACCCACCCGTCAGGACGACGCGGCGCACCCCCGTCGTCGCAGCGGCCCGCGCCACGGCGGAGACGAGGCGTCGGGCCAGTTCTGTGTGGAACCGGAGCGCCACGGCACCTGCTTCACAGCCGCCCGCACGCAGCCGGGCGACCTCCGCGACGAGGTCCGCCACCGGGATGGCGCAATCCCCGCGCCGCACCGCCTGCTCCGAGGATCGATCGCCCTCGCGCCACCCCCGCGCTCCCCTGCGCGCAGATTCGTACGCGACGGACTCCAGGCGGCTGGCGGCCTCCCCCTCCCAGGTGACCTCGTCGCACAGGTCGAGCAGCGATGCGACGGCGTCGAAGAGCCGGCCGCACGAAGAGGTCCATGGGCTGCGCACGCCCCGCGCCGCGATATCGCGAACGGCGCGCAGACGGACCGCATCCCGGCGCTGCGCCCAAGGCAATCCGGCAGGAGCGCCCCCCGGTAGCGCGCGATCCAGCCAGACCGCGGCCATCCGCCAGGGCTCGCGCGCCGCGGCGTCTCCGCCCGGCAGGCGAACCCGCTCGAGATGCGCCAGCCGCTCGCAGGACTCGAAGTCGACGAGCAACAGCTCACCGCCCCAGACGGTGTCGTCCGGTCCGTAGCCCGCGCCATCGAGAGCGAGCGCCAGGTGGGGGCCCACGGCACCGCGGTCGAGAAGGCATGCCGCGGCATGCGCGTGATGGTGCTGCACCGCAAACGACGCGGGCGCGAAGTCGCGCGCCAGCTGGGTGCTCGTGTAGTCCGGGTGCAGGTCGTGCGCGACGACGCCCGGCTCCACGCCCAGCACGCGGCACAGCGTTCGCGCGCCCTCGCCGAGCGCGTCCACCGCGGCCACCGCTCGCAGGTCCCCTACGTGCTCGGCCAGGATGATCTCGTCCCCGACGGCCAGCGCGGGAGCACACTTCAGATCTCCTCCGAGCGCGAGCACCGGTGGATCCGCCCGAAGGCCCTGCGGGAGTCGCAGGACGACGGGTGCCGTCGCCCGCGAGAGCCGGATCGGAATGGGGCCGCGGGCGCTGCTGCGATGGACCGGGTCATCGTTCGGGCGCAACACGTCTCGATCGTGTTCCACGATCAGGTCCGCGACATCGGCGAGGGCCGCGCGCGCCACAGCGTCTTGCGAGAGCGTGGGCTCGCCACTGCGGTTCGCCGACGTGAACACGAGGGACTCGAATCGCGGCGCCCCATCTCCCGGCCGGGACCCGGGCGCATACAGCAAGAGCCAGTGCACCGGCGCGACCGGCAGGGTCAGACCCACATCGGAGATCCCGGGAGCGACCGCCGGGGAGAGCCCGGCATCGCGATCAGGGCGACGCGGCGCGACGACGACCGAATGGACGCCGGTCAGCAGCGCTTCGTCCGCGGGCGACAGTTCGGCAAGCGATCTCGCACGTTGCAGGTCGGGGACGAGCACGGCGAAGGGCCGCGCGGGGCGAGCCTTGCGCTCGCGCAGGCGGACCACGGCCGCATCGCAGGTCGCGTCGGCAAGCAGGTGGTAGCCACCGAACCCCTTGATCGCGACGATGCCTCCGCGCGCGACGCAGGCAGCCGCTTCGGCGACGGCATCCCCCTCTGCATGGGTCCCATCCGGAAGCACGGCGCGCAGCTGCGGCCCACAGTCGGCGCAGGCCACGGCCTCGGCGTGGTAGCGGCGGTCATCCGGATCTGCGTACTCGGCCCGACATCGCGCGCACGGAGGAAACGCGGCGAGACTGGTCCGCTCTCGGTCGTAGGGCAGCGCGCGAATCACGGACGCCCGGGGGCCGCAGGTCGCACAGTGGGTGAACGGGTAGCGGTAGCGCCGGTCTCCTTCGTCGAACAGCTCGCGGAGGCACTCCGGACACGTCGCGACGTCGGGTGGGATGCGTCCGGCGGCGCTCGGCGCGGTCGTGCGGCTCGGCGTCAGCGAGAACGTGTCCTCTCCACGCGTCGACACCGATCGGACCCAACGCTGTTCGACCCGGGCGCCTTCGGGGGGCGCCGTATCCAGCTCCTCCAGCCATGCGGCGATCGCCCGGGGCTCACCCTCCAGGGCGATCTCGACGCCGTCGGCCACGTTGCGGACCTGCCCGCCGAGACCGAGGGCCGTGGCCCGTCGGGCCGCCCACGGACGCAGGCCCACGCCCTGCACGGCACCGCGCAGCCGAAGCTCCCGTCGGATCCGAGACATCAGCAGATCCGGGGGAGCGGATCGCCCGCCGGGAGAGGCAGCAACCGCCGCCCCCCGATGCGCGTCTCGACCACCACACGACCCGGGCCGTCGCACACCCGACCGACGCGCGCGGCCCCGGCTCCGAGCGGGTCGGTGCGCAACGCCGCAAGCGCGGCATCCGCCTCCGACGGAGGGACGAAGGCCACGAGGCGGCCTTCGCACGCGAGGAACAGCGGGTCGAGGCCGAGCAGCTCGCAGACCGCACGCACCTGGGCGTCGACCGGAACCTCCTGCTCGAAGAGCTCGACCTCCAACGAGGCGGCCGACGCGACTTCGCAAAGAGACGCACCGAGGCCGCCCCGGGTGGGGTCGCGCAGACACGTGGTGCCCGGCGCGACGGTGAGGAGCGTCTCGACGAGTTCGGGCAGGGCCGCCGTGTCGCTCTGGATCTCGCTCTCGAGTTCGATCCCCTCCCGGACGGAGAGGACCGCGGCCCCGTGTTGACCGATCGGCCCGGACACCAGCACGACGTCCCCCCCGCGCACCCTCGCGGGACGAAGATCGCGTCCCTCCGGTACCAGCCCGAAGCCAGCCGTGTTGACGAACGCTCCGTCTCCCTTGCCGTGCTCGACGACTTTGGTGTCGCCGGTCACGATCGGAACGCCGGCTGCGCGCGCCGCGCGGCCCATCGACCCGACCAGGCCACGAAGGCGCTCGAGGGGCAGACCCTCCTCGAGCACCAGGCCGCAGGAGAGCGCGAGCGGGCGAGCGCCACACATGGCGAGATCGTTGAGCGTGCCGTGCACTGCGAGCACACCGATGTCGCCACCCGGAAACTCGAGTGGGCTCACGACGAAGGTGTCCGTCGTGAAGGCGATGCGACCCGCGCCGGCCGGAAGCGGCAGCACCGCGCCGTCGTGCCGAGCCTCGAGCGCCGGATTGCCGAGCGCGGGAAGCACGAGCTCTTCGAAGAGGCGCGCGCTCGCTCCGAGACCCGCCCCGTGCGCCAGCGACACGCGTTCGCCCTCCGCAGCCGTGGGCAACGGGCAGACCGCCGCCTGCAGCGCATCGAGGTCGGGGGCGTCGGTCATGCCGCATCCTCCTTGGGCCCATCACGATCGGTCCGATACGCAAAGTACGCGGCGCACGCGCCCTCGCTCGACACCATGGGTGCGCCCAGGGGATGTTCCGGGCTGCACGTGCGGCCGAACTCGGGGCAGTCCGGCGGGCGCAACCGTCCGCGAAGGACATCCCCGGCCCGGCAAGCCGCGGGTTCCGGGGCCTCGACCGCCCGTCCTTCCAGCAACGCTTCTGCATCGAGCCCCGCGTAGCGCGCGCGGAGGCGAAGCCCGCCACCAGGGAGCACGCCGATCCCGCGCCACGCCCGGTCCGCCACCTCGAAGACGTCGTCCACCAGCGCCTGGGCCGCCGGGTTTCCGCCGCGTCGCACCGCACGCGTGTACTGGATCTCGACCTTCGGCTCGTCGCGCTCCAGCTGCTCGACCGCCATCAGCACGCCGTGGAGGATGTCGACGGGCTCGAACCCCGTGGCGACGATCGGTACGCGGTGGCGGCGCACGATCGGCTCGTACTCCTCGGTTCCCATCACGGTGCACACGTGCCCGGCCGCGAGGAACCCCTCGACACGAGAGTCCGGCGCACCGCAAATCGCCTCGAGCGCCGGGGGCACCCTCACGTGGGAGACGAGCAGGCGAAAGTTGGTGAGGCCCCGCTCTAGGGCCCAGCGGCCCGCTCCGGCCACCGCCGGCGCCGTCGTCTCGAAGCCGACGGCCAGGAAGACGACCTGACGGTCGGGCAGGCGCTCGGCCAGGCGCGCGGCGTCGAGGGGCGAGTAGACCACCCGCACGTCGGCGCCATGAGTTCGCGCGGCGAGCAGATCGCCGCGCGAGCCGGGCACGCGCAGCATGTCCCCAAAGCTGCACAGGACCACGTCCGGGCGTTCGGCCAGCAGTCGCGCGCGGTCGAGGGTTTCGAGCGGCGTCACACAGACCGGGCAGCCCGGACCGTGGAGCAGTTCGACCCGATCGGCCACGAGCGCATCCAGCCCACTGGCCAGGATGGCGTGGGTCTGCCCGCCACAGACCTCCATCAGCGTGTAGCGGCGTGTGGCCCGAGCGCGGATGGCCTCGGCGAGTCGCTGCACGGCGACCGGGTCGCGGTATTCGTCGACGTACCTCACGACTCGCCATACCACGCGAGAAGCTCGGCTGCCGCAGCCTCATCCAGGCACTGAAGCGCGAACCCCGCGTGAACGAGGATCCAGTCCCCTGCACGCGCCTGCGGAAGCGTCTCGAGACAGACCTCTCGGCGCACGCCGCCGAAGTCGACGGAGGCCACCCGCAGCCCCGCATCCTCTCGGACATCGCGAACCTGGCCCGGAACGGCCAGACACATGCTAGGCGCGCTCCAGACCGGCCCAGTCGAGCCAGGCGTCGAGACCGCGGCCGTCGCGCGCCGAGAGCGCGAGGACCGGCAGGTCCGGCCGGGCGTCTCGCGCGCCCGCCACACAACGCGCGAGATCGAAGTCCACGTGCGGAAGCAGGTCGACCTTGCTCACCACCAACAGGTCCGCCACGGCGAACATGGCGGGGTACTTTTCGGGCTTGTCGTCGCCCTCGGTGACCGAGACGACGACCACCCGCCGGGACTCGCCGCAGGCGAAGGGCGCCGGGCAGACCAGGTTGCCGACGTTCTCCACCCAGACCCGCGAGACGCCCTCGAGATCCAGCTCGGCGAGGGCGTGCTCCACGAGATGCGCATCCAAGTGACAGAGCGCCCCTGTCGCGACCTGCGCGACCCGGGCCCCGCAGGCGGCGATTCGCCGGGCGTCGAGGTCGGTCGCGCAGTCGCCTTCGACGACCGCCTCGCGGCCCGCGCCGTCGCCCAGAGCACGAAGCGTGGCCTCGAGAAGCGTCGTCTTGCCGGCACCGGGTCCGCCCAGCAGCCCGATCGCCTCGACGCCCCGCTCGGCCAGACGCTTTCGCAGTGCCTCGGCCCTTCGGTCGTTGTCCTCGAGGAGCGATCGCTCGACCGCGACGCGTCGGGTCTCGCGCTCGTGCAAGGCCTGGTGGGCGACGTCGCCCTCCGACTCGCGGCCGCAGCCGCACGTTCCACACATCAGACCACCTCCATGTCGCGAAGCATCAAGGTGCGACCCCGCGTGCGATCGAGCCGAAGATCGGCGCCCGCCGCCGGCGTGTCGGCGGCGCAGATCGGAAAGGCCGCAGCGAGGGCCTCGGGCACGACGCCGCAGAGATCACCCACCTCGATCCGCAGCGCGAGAATCCGCTCGCCGCCCTCCCGCTCCAGGTGCTCCTGGGCGAGGGACAGCAACGAGAGACATAGCCGCGCCTCATGCACGCGCGGCCCCCCCGGTATCCGGCTGCATCGCGCGCAGGTCGGCAAGCAGCTCGAGCACGTGTTCGCAGGCCGCCCGGGCGCCTCGCTCGACCGCAGGAGACAGGGTCTCTCCGCCCAGGTGGTCCGCTTCGATCCCCACGATGGCGAGTCGGGCGGGCGCGCACCCGAGCGCGCGTGCGAGGGCCAGCCCCTCGACGACGCCCAGACCGTGCGTGGAAAACGCGCGGGGCTCGGCCAGCGCCTCGGGTTCCACGCGTCGGACATGGCCCGCAGGGGACCCCGAGCGCACCGCGTCCACGACGACGGCGGCGTCCACCCCGCGAAGCGCATCGGCCAGCTCGAGGCCCGGGTTGCGGCAAGCGACGACGCCGACGTCCGCCGGAAGCCGACGCTCCAGCAGCTCGGCCACCCGCAGGCCCGCCCGGTCGTCCCCCCAGTCGGTCCCGACGCCGATCACGCGGAGTCGCACGGGTCCCCCCGATCGACGCGCAGATCGAGAAAGTGCACGGCGCAGGAGATGCACGGGTCGTAGTCTCGAATCGCGGATTCGCAACGACGCTGCATCTCTTCGTGAGGTCGATCGAGGATCTGCGGCAGGAGCGCGCGCAGGTCGGCCTCGATCTGCGCCTGGTTCTGGGAAGTCGGCGGTACGATCCGGATCCGCTCGACCTCGCCGCGAGCGTCGCCACGGATCGCGATGGCCAACAGCCCGCGGGGCGCCTCGGTCACGGCCATGCCCTCCCCCGCGCGCGGCGCCCAGGTGGGGACGGTGGCCGCCCCCGCCCATCCGTCGATGGCGGCGAGGGCCTCGTCGATCGCCTGGATCACTTCGATCCCGCGCGCGAACACCGACGCCGCCGGATCGGGCTGGTCGAAGCGATCCGCCACGCTCGCGAGCGCCGCGCTCGCCGCCGGGGACAGGCGATCGCGGTTCAGGGAGACGCGCGCCAGGGGCCCCACCAGGTAGGCACCGCGCCCGCGGATCCGGCTGTGGAGGGCCGTCGAGTGGGGGACCTGGGTCTCTTCGAACGTGTCCTCGAACGCATCGACTTCGATGTCGAGGCCTCGCGACGAGACGATCCGCCCCTCGTTCATCGGGTACTCGTCGGGATGCCGAAGCGCCACGAGCTCGACGTCCTGGGGACGCCGTGGGACGTCGAGGGTCGTGAACCAGTCGAGCAGGGCCTCGGCCTCGCCCCGCTCGGTCCGCAGGTCTTCCGCGAGGGCGTGGAGCGTCGCCGGGTCGGGACTGCGATGGAACCCGCCGATGCAGACGCCGACGGGGTTCACGGGGCGAGCGCCCAGGGTCGCGAGGATCCGATTGCCCAGCTTGCGGAGACGCAGGGCGCGCTCGACCGGCTCGCGGTGCAGGCGCGCGACCGCCATCCCGTCATCGAGACCCAGGAAGTCAGGCGCCGCGAGGAAGACCATGTGCAGCAGATGGCTCTCCATCCACTCGCCCGCGTAGTAGAGCCGGCGAAGCGCGCGGGTCGGCGGATCGGGTGTGACGCCCAGAGCCCGCTCGATCGCCTGGACCGAACTCATCTGGTAAGCCACCGGACAGATCCCGCAGATGCGCGCGGTCAGGTCGGGCACCTCTTCCAGCGCGCGGCCGCGGAGGAAGCTCTCGAAGAAGCGCGGCGGCTCGTAGATCTCGAGGCGCAGGTCCGTGATGGCCGTGCCCTCGAGCGCCACGTGCAGGGCGCCCTCCCCTTCGACGCGAGCGAGCGCGCCGACCTCGATGGTTCGGCGCTCAGCCATCCGAGTCCTCCAGGGCCTGCGCCGCATCCCGGAACACCGGGTCCCCGCCCGTGATGCCACGGAACCGCCGCGCGATGTCATGAGGAGACAGGCCCAGTTCGCGGAAACGGTTGGCGAGCGCCGCCGGGTCGGCATCACGGGACGGGCCGAAGCACGCGTAGCAATCTCGGCCCAGACTGGGGCAAAGCGCGCCGCATCCCGCCCGGGTCACCGGCCCCATGCAGGGGATGCCCCGGGCCACGGTGACGCAGACCTGGCCTCGCCGCTTGCACTCGACGCACACGCTTCCGCGGGGCGGGTCGGGCAGCGCGCCCAGCAGGGACCGGGTCAGCACCCGCAGCACCTCGTGCTTGTCGACGGGACAGCCGTGGATCTCGTGGTCCACGCGGACGTGGTCGGAGATCGGCGTGGATGTCTCGAGCACTTCGATCCACTCAGGGTGGGGGTAGACCTCGCGCTTCCAGTCCTCGACCGCGGCGGTGTTGCGAAGGTGTTGGATGCCTCCCGCCGTCGCACACGCGCCGATCGCCACGAGCCACCCGGCCTGCTCGCGAATGCCCCGGATCCGCTCGGCGTCGTGCGCCGTCGTGATGCTGCCTTCGACGAGGACGACGTCATAGGGGCCCTCGAGGACCCGGCTCGACGCCTCGAGAAAGTGCGCGACCTCGAAGCGCTCGGCCAACGCCAGAAGCTCTTCTTCGAGGTTCAGCAGCTGAAGCTGGCAGCCATCGCACGAGGCGAACTTGAACACGGCGAGGCGCGGTCGCGCCGGTGCCACCGCGCTCACAGCCCCGGAACCCCGAAGAACCGCGCGACTCGCTCGTGCGAGAAGATCGGACCGTCCTTGCACACGAACTCGGGGCCGAACTGGCAGTGGCCGCAGAGCCCCACGGCGCACTTCATGCTGCGCTCCAGGGAGAGAAAGATCCGCGAACTCGGCACGCCCCGCCGCTCGAGGATCCGGACCGCCATGACCGCCATCACCTGCGGCCCGCAGACGAAGACCACCGTCCGGACGGGATCGATCTCCACCTCTTCGAAGAGCTCCGTCACGACGCCCACGCGGTCTCGCCAGGCCCGGTCGGGCTGGTCGGCCGTCAAGCCGACCCAGGTGTCGGGCTCACGCCGCCACGCCTCGAAGCGATCGCGGTGGATCAGGTCGGCGGGCTGCTTCACGCCATGCAGGATCGAGATGCGGCCAAAGCTGGCCCGCCGCCGGAACATGTAGTCGATCGCGCCCGTCACGGGGGCGCATCCGAGCCCGCCCGTCACGACCAGCACGTCCTTCCAGCGCGCCTCGTTCAGCGGCCACGATGAGCCAAACGGCCCGCGAAGGCCCAGTACGTCGCCGACGTCGAGGCGATCGATCACTTCGGTCGTGCGCCCGACGATGCGGATCGTGTGTTCGAGGTCTTCTTCCTCGGGGTCGGACGAGATCGAGATGGCGACCTCGCCGACGCCGGGCACGTACACCATGTTGAACTGCCCCGGCAGGAAGTCGAAACGCGGACGCGCCGCGGGGTCGCGCAGGCGCAGCCGGTACGCGTGAAGGCGGCTCCCGAAGCTTCGCTTCTCGATGATCTCGGCGGGCTCGGGAACGAGGGCCTGCACGCTGGGCGCCGTCACGCTCACGCGGTGCCCCCACCCCGGATGGCCGCGACCTCTTCGGTCAGGTCGATGCCGACCGGACACCAGGTGAGGCAACGCCCGCACCCCACGCACCCCGAGGTGCCGAACTGGTCCTCCCAACTGGCCAGTTTGTGGACGAGCCACTGCCGATAGCGGTCGCGCACACGGGCGCGGAAGTCGAAGCCGTGGATCCGGGCGTGATCCGGGTCGAAGCACGAATCCCACTGCCGCACGCGAAGCGAGGCCTTGCCATCGAGTTCGGGCTCGTCTCGCTGGTCGTGGCAGAAGCACGTCGGGCAGACCATCGTGCAGTTGCCACAGCCGAGACAGCGCTCGCCCACGTCGTCCCAACGGGCATGGGAGAGGTTCTCGTAGAGGAGCTCTCGGAGGTCCGTCGTGTCCAGCGCCCGGTCGATACCGTCGCGACAGGCTTCGAGGTCGATCCGCTCCCGATCGAGCGCGGCCTCCTCGGCCTCGGGGAGCGCGAGCGCCCCGAGGATCTCCCGCCCGGCGTCGCTGCGGGCGCGCACGACAAAGCCATCGTCCTGCTCGGTGAGAGCGAGGTCGTACGCCGAACGGGCCTCGGGCCCGGTTCCCATCGACGTGCAGAAGCAGGTGGAGACCGAGCGTGTGCAGTTCACGACGATCGTCAGCAGGTTCTCGCGACGAGCCGCGTAGTGCGGGTCCGGAAAGCGATCTCCGAGGAAGACCCGGTCCTGCACCGCGAGGGCCGCAAGGTCACAGGGACGCGCGCCCAGCACCGCCACCCGACCCGTGTCCGGCAGGACGGGCTCGCACTCGAAGCTCGAACCCGGGCCGTCCATCTGCACCTGAAGCAGGGGCTCGCGCGGCGCGAACGTGAAGGGTTTGAGCGCGGCCGGGCCATGGACGACCGCGAACGTGCGCCCGCCGTCGCCCGGCTCCAGGCGATAGCGACCGGCCTCCTGCACGTCGTGGACGCCGCTGGCCAGCTCCGCCGTGTCCACGACCGGCTCGAAGGCGATCGCCCCGTCCCGGAGGACCGGCCCATGAACGTCGTACTCCCGCGCCCGCAGTTCGTCCAGCAGCTGCTGAAGACCGCCACGCTCGAGCCACTGCGGGGCTCCACTGGATTCCGACAAGCGCCCTCCCCGACTGATCCTAGCCTCGACGCCCGCCGAAGTGCGATGGCACCCCGATGGCGCACGCGGGGCGTCGGCTGTCGATCGACGTCGCGGCGCGCCGGCCGAGCACTAGTGCGAGGCGTGTGCCATCGACAGCGCCGAACGCGGCCGCGTCACGCGGCGACCCACCTGCGATCGTGCGTCTGCGGCCCGCAGCGCGGCTCCGCTGATCCGCGCGATCCGAAGGTCGCCGAACGGCGTTCCCAGGCCGGAGTTGACGATCATCCCCACCGCCAGATCGCGGCGCGGCTCGGCCCAGGCACCCGAACCCCCGAAGCCGAAGTGGCCGAAGGCGTGCTCCGGGCTGCCCGCCGTGGTGAAGACCCCGTGATATCCCAGCCGCCAGCGCATGTCGAAGGGGATCACGGCGAGTCGCCCACCGTGGCGCTGTTGGCGAGTGGCGCGGCGGAGCGTGCGCCTCGAGAGGATGCGCGCCTCGTCGATCTGCCCGCCGCCCGCGAGGGCAGCATACATGCGCGCGAGCGAGCGAGCGGTGAACAGGCCGTTCGCCGCCGGGATCGACGCGCGCAGCGTGGCGTCGGAGCCGAAGTCGAAGTGCCCGATGCCGCGAGGGGCAAGGGAGTCGAGGATGCTTCCGACGTCGAGTTGCACCGACAGCAATCGAGCCCACAGCTTGAGGGCGGGCGATGCCGCCTGCAGCAGCAGACGCGTCGTTCCGGCGGGGAGCACCGGCGTGAGGATGTTGCGCTTCGGCCAGAGCAGCTCGGCCGCCCGATGCAGCTCGCCCTGGGGCGCCCCGATGTACATCCCGTCGAGGCCCAGCGGCTCGACGAGCTCGGTGTGGACCAGATCGGCGAGAGCCTTGCCCGTCACCCGCTGGAGGAGTTCGCCGACGATGAAGCCGTAGGTCAGCCCGTGGTACCCCGTGCGCTCCCCGGGCGGGTGCAGCGGCTTCGCGCGCTCGATGGCTTGGATCATGTGATCCCAGTCGAGCATGCGGTCGGCGCGGTCGATCATCTGGCGAATGTGGTAGAGGCCCGATTGGTGCGCGAGCACGTGGCGTACGGTCACCTTCTCCTTGCCCGCCTGTGCGAACTCGGGCCAGTGGTCGGCGACACGGTCGTCGTAGTCGAGCAGGCCCCGATCGACGACGGCGTGCAGCAGGGTCGAGGCCACGCCCTTCGTCGTCGAGAAGCTGGGAGACATCGTGTCGGCCAGCCAGGGACGCCCCCGCGCGTCACGCACCCCGCCCCAGAGGTCCACGACCTTCTGACCGCGGTGGTAGACGCATACCGCCGCACCGCCGGGTGTGGCCTCCAGCTGCTCCTGCAGGCAGCCGGCCACCTCTCCGAAGGCGGGGTGGATCTCACCGTCGAGCTCGACGCGCGGGGCCGCTGACGAGCGTCCGTTGGGGGCGCATGCCATCACCCCAAGAGTACGGGAGTCTGGGCCTCGAAGGTGTCGCGCGCGCTACACCCGCGCGGGAGAAGTGGCGCCGGGCACAGCGCACTGCGTAGGGCGGCCGGTCGCGGTCGAACCCACGTCGCCACCCTCGGGCGCTGCCGGAATCCACCCGGGCCGCGGGCTCGCCGCCGTCCAGACGAAGCCGGCGTGCATGCCCCAACGCCCGTGCAGCGGGGACGCCTCCACGGGTAGCGAGACCGTGAAACGGCCGTCCGACGACGAATCGACCACCACCTTGCGGGTGTCGAGGTCGAGCCCGATTCGCAGCGCCTTCAGCGCGCTCTCCTTCGCACTCCAGGACAGATTGGCCTCCAACGGCCGCAGGGCGTCTGAAACCGCCGCGAGCCGCCGCTGCTCCAGATCCGCGAGAAAGCAGCGCTCGAAGGCCGCACTGCGCGGCTCCACCCACTCGATGTCGCACCCGGGCCTCGACCCGACCGCGCCCACGAGACAAAGGACGGCGCCCGCGCGATGGCTGAGGGAGACCTCGCAAGCGAGGCGCCTGCCCCGGTGGACCGGAAGCGGCGCACCCCGAGGATCGGCCCGCAGTTCGAGCTGGGACAGGACCTCGATCCGCTCCGGGAGTCCGCATGCCCGGGCCAACGCGCGCTTCGCAACCCATCTTCCCCGCCGGAAGTCCCGGCGACGGGCCGGGAGCCGAAAACGCCCCAGGCGATCCCGCTCCTCGGCGGACAGCCAGCCGGTGTCACGCGGCGGCGAAGCACGCGTCTCGAGCCGAAGCAAGGGTCTCACCCGCGCTCTTCGCCCCTGGCGAGGCCGCGCTCGAGCGCCTCGATCAGATAGGGTCGCAGCCGCGACGGCGTGATGATCTCGTCGAGCGATCCGACCTTCTTTGCACGCTCCACGCTGTGCCGGGTATCGAACTCCTCGGCCACCTCGCCCAGCTTCTCCGACCGAACCTCGTCGTACAACTCGTGCCAGCGCGCACGAAGCCGGGTCTGGTCCGCGCCGCGCGCTGCCGCGATCTCGGCTTCGAGCGCCGCGACCCGGGGGTCCGACTTGGCGCGACGATCCACCTCGCCCGCGAAGACCACGGCGGCGGCCGGTGCCCCACCGATGACCGAGGCGTAGGAGCCTTCCAGCGCGGCGACCTCCAGGGAGGGATTGAGCGTGCGCGAGAAGACCACGTAGGCCCCGCCGTGGTAGCGGTTCACCACACAGAACACGATCGGCCCTTCGAAGTTCACCACGGCCCGCCCGATTTCTGCACCGAACTCCAGCTGCAGGCGCCGCAAGGACTCGGGCGACCCGTCGAACCCCGAGAGGTTGGCGAGGACCACGACCGGTCGACTGCCGCTCGCCGCGTTGATCGATCGGGCGACCTTCTTCGACGAGAGCGGGAAGAGCGTCCCCGGGGTCCACTGCTCCGGCCCGTCGGCCGGCACGAACCCCAGGCGCGGAACCGGCTGCGACTCGATGCCGATCAGGCAGGCGGGGACCCCCCCGAGGTGGGCGTCCCAGACGACGACCGCCTCGGCCTCTCGCATGTCGGCCCATCGCTCGAGCGGGTCGTGGTCCCGATCGATGACCGCGCGCATCACGCTCCGGATCGCGAAGGGCTTGCGGCGCCCGGGGTTCTTCTCGTCGCTCCAGATGTCGCCCACGAGCTCGAACCCGCCGTCACCGTCCCCGCCGTACGGAGACGTGCAGACGTCGCGATCCGAGGGATCCTCGGTGGGCGCGCGGCGCGCGAAGCGCTCGCCAGGGGCGACGTAGGCGTGCTCGTAGTACCGGAGCAGGATGCCGCAGGCATCGGCGAGGTCACGGGCCCAGTACTGAGCCTCTCCGTTCACGCCCATGATCTTCTCGTAGCCGCCGATTCCGACGTTGTCTTCGGCCGAGACGCCACCCGAATAGTCGAGTGCACGTTTGCCGGTGAGCACCATCGACGCGTCGGGCGTCATGATCAACACGCCACGCGTGTGCATCAACATGGTCGCCTCGGCGTTCCAGTAGCTCTGGCCCCCTACGTTCACCCCGGCCACGACGACGTTCACCTCGCCGCCCGCCTGGGTGAACTCGATCAGGCGACGCAGGGCCGTTGCGGTCCAGTCGAGATTCTCCGTGCCGCTGTCCATCGCAATCTTGGCCCCGGCCGAGACTGCGAACCACTCCAGGGGCACGTCGAGCGAATCGGCGAGGTCGAGCGCGGCGATGATCCGGCGGCACTCGGGCTCCGAAAACGACCCCATCTCGCGACTCGGGTCACCGAAGATCGCAACCCGCAGCATGCCCTCGGGATGGCGCGGGGTGAAGTTCCGGATCAAGCCGCAGACCAGGTTCGCCGTGTTCTCGCCGGCGGGGCGATCGACCCGGACCAGCTGGCTTTGCTCGTCGAGGTCGAACTCCTCGAACTCTCCGGGAGGGAACTCGGTGACCCGGCCCTCGCGCGGCGGCGTCAGCATCCGGATCAGCTCGTAGGGGTAGTGCATCCCCCGCTGGCGCATGCGGACGACGCGCTGCTCGTAGTCGGACAGCGGCGCGATCGGGCGGTCGGCGAGCCCGGCGAACGAGACCTCGAAGTCGGCCCCACCGGGGCTCGCGATCTCGATGACCCGGTCTTCGAGCTCGCCCGTCTCGGTGTCGCGTACCCGGGCACGGACACGGATCTTCTCGAGATTCAGGCCCTCCGCCGCCGGGGCCAGGCGATGCGCGACCTCCTGAAGCTCCGCGAGCCCCAGCTCGAACGGCGGCCACACGAACAGCGTCACCCGGTTCCAGTGAAGCCGCTTGCGCTGGCTGCGGCGGGACTGGAAGAGCCGCATCGCCGCGAAGGCCTCGAGCACCTGCCGCTCGAGATGCGGCAGGTGGGTGATTCGACCCACCAGGTCGCGAACCGGCGTCATGTCGCGAACCTCGACGAAGGCGAACAGCCGTTCGTCGCGGGGATGCTCGCGCGCCACGCCGTGGAAGAGATAGACGTCCTCGACGGAGGGCAGCCGCTCGGCCTCGAAGTTCTCCAGGCGCCAGAGCTGGAGCCGCTCGGCCATGGCCGGGTGCGGGCCGCGCAGCGCGCGTTCTTCGCGGATCGAGCCGCCCTCTCCCGCCTGCAGGGTGAAGTGCCGAACGGCACCCATCCCGCGGCCGCCGCCCGGGGTGGTGACGGCCGCGACGGTTCGCCGCGGCACACGCGGCAGCGACCAGGCCTCGAGGACACTGCGCAACTCCTCGGCCGCCGCATCCGGGTCGGCCGGCGCGCCTTCTCCCCAGACGTAGATGTCGAGCGCCACGTCGTGATCCGCGGGGATCTCCTCGAAGACCGTGGCCAGGGGCGCGCCCAGGTGCGGGAGGTCCTTCCACGACGCGTGGGTCGAGACCGCGTGGACACGCGTGCCCTCGTGCTCATACTCGGCGAGCGTGTGGGTGCGGCCTCCAGCCTCGTGCACGCGCACCCGCGACAGATCGCGCAGCCGGTAGTAGCGCCGGAACAGAACCTCGAGGGCGACCTCGCGATCGGGCCCGGGTCCGCTTTCCAGACGGGCAGCCAGCAGCGGAGCGAGCGGCTGGGGACAGGCCACGAGGTCGGCGATCGCATCGCGCCGAACCTCGGCGGAACGCGCGGCGATGGCCTCGTCGAGCGACTCCTCGGCACCCCGGTAGACGCGGGCGCGGACATCCTCGAAGAACGGGCGATCGAAGGTGCGGTAGCGCAGCTCGCGCGCCAGGTCGCTCAAGGCCTGGTAGCGCGTGCCCGCGATGTCGATGATGGCATCGAGGAGCCCACGGAACCGGGCACCGGCCTGCGGCGTGAGTGCGTGCACGTGATCCAGGCGGCGTTCGAGGACCCCGCGGACGAGCCCGGCCTGCTCGTCCATGCGCTCGTGGGCCTTGCACACCCAGACGAGTGCCTCTTCGAGTTCGGGGCAGCGCTGCAGCGTGTCCAACCCGTAGTGGCCGAGCGCGCGGCCGAGCGAATCGACGTAGGCCGGCGAGAGTCCCGCGGCCTCGGCGTCGAGCGAACGCAGGAAGAGCAGCAGGTACTCCTCCGGCGTTCGCGCCTCGGCCCCGTCCCCTTCCCGCCGCGTCCGCGCCCGATGCAGCAAGGAGGCCTGATCGGCAAAGACGGCCAGCAGTTCGTTCTCTCCCGCGAGCAGGTCCGCGTCGTCCGGAGGCAGCGCGGCGGACAGGCTCTCGAGTTCTCCGGACAGAACCTTCAATCCCGCCGGGTCGACATCGAAGCCGAGGGCGAAGCGCCGAAGCGACTCGAGCACCTCGCGGCAGCGCTCTCGCGGGTCTTCTGCAGGCCGCTGCCGTGCCGCCAGCGGCTGGAAGGAGATCCGATCGCCGACCGATCCGCCGTCCTCGGCGTCCTCGGGCTCGATCAGCACCAACGGTGCGCCGGCATCGACCTGGGTGTTGGGCGAGACCAACACCGAACGCACGCGCCCGGCGCAGGGCGCCGTCACGGCGAGCTCCGTCTTCATCGACTCGACCACCGCCAGCCGGTCGCCGCTGCCTACCGTGTCCCCCTGCCGAACGGCCAGGGAGACGACGATCGCCGGTGCGGGCGACCGCACCGTCCCGACGTCGTCCCGGGACAGGCGGTGCGGGATGCCCTCGACTTCGACCAGCTGGTCGGGACCGTCTGCCAGACTGAGCACCCGGAAGCGATGGCCTGCGATGTCCAGACGGCGTTCGAGGGGGCCTACATGCTCGACGGCCACGGCGAGCGTCTGGCCATCGAGTTCGACTTCATAGTGCTCGGGCGCCACGCGGCGCACACGCAGTGCGTAGGCATGGCCGCCTCGGCGAAGCTCCACCTTGGCGCCCACCTCGGGCGGGAGCCGCAGGCGGCCGCGCGCCGCGGTCGCGTAGAAGTGCGAGCGATCGATCGCGTGGGCGTCGTCGTAGGCGTCGATCGCGCCCTGGACCAGCGCCACGTCCGCGAACCGGCTCGGGAGGTGGCCGCCCTCCGCCGCCAGGCGGTCGAGCCAGCCGACGTCGACCGCGCCCGTGCGAACGGATTCCTGCTCGAGGAGCCCGAGGAGGAATCCCTTGTTCGAGGCCCCGCCGCGGACGACGAGCCGCAGGTCCCGCAGGCCCCGTTCGAGGCGCGCCAGCGCCTCGCCGCGATCCTTCCCCACCGCAATCAGCTTGGCGATCATCGAGTCGAACTCGGGTGCAATCCGATCGCCCTCGACGAACCCCGAATCGATGCGAAGCCCGGGCCCGGAGGGAAGACGCATCAGCTCGATGCGGCCCGGGCTCGGTGCGAACCCCCGGGCGGGATCCTCGGCGTTGACACGGGCTTCGATCGCGTGACCGCGAGGCGGCGGAGGCGCGCCCTCCAGGCGCTGGCCCCGCGCGACCGCGATCTGGAGCTTCACCAGATCGACACCCGTGACGAGTTCGGTGACCGGGTGCTCGACCTGGAGGCGCGCGTTCACCTCCATGAACGAGAACGACGTCGTACGGGCGTCGTAGAGGAACTCGACGGTCCCGGCCCCGCGGTACCCCGCCCGATCGCCGAGCCGGGACGCGGCTTCACAGACTTCCCGATGCTGGGCTTCGTCGAGCCCGGGCGAGGGCGACTCTTCGAGCACCTTCTGGTTTCGGCGCTGGACCGAGCAGTCGCGCACACCGAGGGCCCACGTGGTCCCCTGCCCGTCTCCGACGATCTGGACCTCGACGTGCCGCGCGCCTTCGAGCAGCCGCTCCATGAAGACCGTGTCGTCGCCGAAACCCGCAAGGGCCTCGGCCCGCGCGCTCTCGAAGGCCTCGTCGAGCTCATCGAGCGCGCGAACCCGGCGAATCCCGCGGCCGCCGCCACCGGCGGTGGCCTTGACCATCAGCGGGTAGCCCAGGCGACCGGCCACTTCGCGGGCCTCGGCCAGGCTCGACACCGGTCCACCGCTCCATGCGGCGACGGGCACTCCGGCCTCTTCGGCCATGCGCTTGGAACCGATCTTGTCGCCCAACGCGCGCATCACGCCCGCGTCGGGGCCAATGAACGTGATCCCCATCTGTGCGCAGAGGTCGGCGAAGGCCGCGTGCTCCGACACGAACCCCCAGCCCACCCAGGCCGCCTCGGCGCCGCTCTCGCGCAACGCGCGCTCGAGCGCGGGGTAGTCCAGGTAGCGGTTCTTGCGCCGGGAGTCGTCCGGGTCGACGAAGGTGGCCGAGCCCAGCGAGAAGGCTTCGTCGGCACTTCGCACGAAGAGCGCATTGCGATCGGGATCGGTATGCAACGCGATCGTGCGAAGGTCGGCCTCCCCGTCGTTTCGCATCTCTTCGACCGCGCGAATCAATCGCACGGCGGCCTCTCCTCTGTTGACGACCGCGATTCGCTGGAAGGGCGTGGCGCTCATCGATCCTCCCCACCGAGCTTCGAAGCCAACGGCATGCGCAGTTCCTCTGGCAGTGGCTCGGGCAGCGACGCCGTGACGTAGCCGCTCACGACCAGGAGAACCCGACCCAGCCCATCCACGACGGTTGCGTCGTAGTGGCCGTCGCGCTCTTCGACCACGGCAAAGACCCCGCCTTCCGGCGCCTCGCACGCGGGCAGCACCACGCGCTCGATTCGACTCGGCAGCCCGAGGCGCCCGGTCCGTGCGATCTCGGCCACGCCCGCGGTCTGGAAGCAGAGTTCGAGCAGGAGCGGCCGGGTGGCCAGGGGCGCGTCGACCGGATCCCGGTCGGCGGGCAGGTCTTCCGCCATGCGTCCGATCACGCGACCGTCCTCGCCGCGCCATACGCCGTCGAGCACCTGGTAGGCCGGCCCGTGGAAGTAGACGCGGTACACGTCGTCGCGCGTGACCGAACCTGCGGGCGCCTCCGCCGGAGGCTCACGCCCCTCCACGCTGGGGCGTTCGCCCAGATCCAGGCGGGCGCAGAAGTGCTCGGTGACCTGCGGATCCTCGAGGCCGGGCAGCTTGCGGCTGCCGACCAGCCGACACGCGGCGATCGGGTCCGCCTCGCCCGCCTCGTTCAGGACCAGCGCGCGAACCTCGAGCTCACGCGGCTCGTCGCGATAGAACTTGAACGGAGCGAGGAAGGACACGTCCCCGATCGCGGTGACCTCGGTCTCCGCGACGAAGGAAGTCGCATGCTCCGCGAAGGCCTCGAGCCCCATCACGCCTGGCAGCACCGACGTCCCGCCGATGCGGTGGTGGTCCAGGAACGGCTGGCCCGTGGGATCGAGCGTGAGCTTCGCGCAGAGGCCATCGACCCCGCTCATGGCGGTCCAGCGCGCGGCCATGGGCCCCGTGCCCGTGGACGACGCGGCGGGTGCGAGCCCGCCCGTGGGATCGCGCTCGGCCTCGAGCACGCCCAGCGCCCCGGCGATCAGGACCTCGCCGCTCCGGTCCGCCTCGGTGAGTTCCTGCCGCACGATCGGGATCCCCGCCTCGGGAGCCAGCATGTCGATCCCGGCGCGACCCATGATGTCCGGTATCGATCCCCGAGACGCCATGCCGATCTCGGCCCAGGCCGTCCAATCGATCGTCAGCGCGCGCGCGCGCCCGTCGGCCGAGAGCCGGGTCGACCACTTGGCCAGCAGGTCGTTGGCCGCGCTGTAGTCCACCTGGCCCGCATTGCCGAAGCGGCCCGCGATGGAGCTGAAGCAGACGGTCGCCCCGATCGGGGTTTCCCCCAGAGCCTTCAACAGGTTGAACCACCCGTCGGCCTTCACGTCGAAGACGAGGTCGAACTCGTCCCGCGGCTTGTCGGGAATCGGGCGGCTGCGCTCGAACCCTGCGGCATGGAGCAGCACGTCCACGCGACCGTGGCGTTGGGCCACGTCGGAGACGACTGCGGCCACCGCAGCCGCGTCGGTGAGGTCGACGGCGTGCCAGTGGACCTCGGCCCCCGTTGCACGCAGCGCCGCGACCAACGAGGACGCCGCATGGCGGCGCTCGATGGCGGCAAGCTCACGCTCGACCCGGACCGGCGTCGCCCGCTCGCCTTGCGCCTTCAGGCGCTCGAAGAGGTCTCGTCGCAACCCGTCACGATCCTCGTCGTAGCGGAGCACGTCTGCGTCGTCGGGTGCGGGAGCTGGCGCCAGGTCGAGCAGGTGGAAGACCCCGCCCGCCGCGCCACGCGCCAGGTCGGCGGTGATCGCCGAGACGATGCTGCCCGCGGCCCCGGTCACCAGGAAGACGCTCGAGGCATCGAGGACCACGCCCGCCCCGTCTCGAGCGGGCCGCTCGACGAGCCCGACCCCGGTCCGAATCCCATCGGCTCGGCCGATCTCGACCGCGCCGGGGTCTCGAAGCGTCTCCTCGATGAGCGCATCGGCGGGTTCGGCGGTGCGGCGGCTCGCCGCGAAGTCGACGACCTTGATCAGAGCGGCGGGCCGTTCGCGGCCAAGCGCCTTCACGAAGCCCGTAACGGACCCGCCAAGAGGACAGGTCGCGCCGCCGGCGTCGAGCCCGTGCCGTCCCCCGAGACGCGTCGCGGCGACCACGAACGACCCCGGCTGCTCGAGTGATCCGTAGATCGCCTGTGCGACCTGGAACAGCCGCTTCACGCGAGCCTCGAGTTCGGCGCGCCAGCTCGGCAGACCCAGCTCTTCGAGGGTCGGAGCCGGATCGAGCGCCGGGAGCCAGTAGAGCCCGTGGACGGGGCCGGCCTCGAGGGCCGCGTCGAGGGCTTCCTCGAAGTCGTCGGCCGACGGGTCGACCGTCGCCACGTCGACGCCACGCGCCGCGAGTCGGCGCTCGAGCGTACGGGCCACGCCGCCGCGATCGACCGCGAGGATCACCCGCGTCCCTTCTTCCAGCACCACGCCGGTTTCTGCGCACTGCTCGAGCGCGGGACGGCGGATGGAGACCGGAACGCGCCTGATCGTGTCGTGCGCGACCGCATCGTCGCCGCGGGACAGCGGTTCCGCGACGGTCGAGGCTTCGAGGACTGGCGAAGCCTCGGGTGGATCGACCCGCTCGACCGGCTCCGTGGCGGGGGTGGAGGTGGGCGCCCGGTCCGGGCGCCGCTCCATCACGAAGCGCACGGCGTGCGCCAGCGTCGGGTACTCGCGCAGCTGCAGATTCTCGTCGCGCGGGATGTCGTACGCCTCACGGATCGCTGCGAACGTCTCGGCCTGCTTCACCGTGTCGATCCCGAGGTCGGCCTCGAGGTCCAGATCCGGCTCGAGCATGTCCACCGGGTAGCCGGTCTTCTCCGCCACGATCGCGAGCACCCGTGCGAGCACCTCGGCTTCGTCGCCGCCCCCTTC
>JANQOX010000021.1 GCA_028285625.1 Myxococcota bacterium | reverse complement strand
CGGAGCCGTGAGGCTCCGGGGCGACCGGACCGCGGGCTTTGCCCCCCCTTGGCTCCGCCCGGATCGATGTTTCACTGTTCGGTCGTGCCTACGGGCACCTTGAGCGAATTCTGCCGAAGGAGTGCCAGCGCGTGAGCACGCAGCTCGTCCTCGATGAGGCCAATCTGCCCGGCTACCTGGAACGCATCGGGCTCTTCGAACGGTTCGAGCGCATCCGCGTCGAGAAGGCGGGCGACGGCAACATCAACTGGGTGCGCCGCGCGCGATCCGAGAGCCGGAGCTTCGTCATCAAGCAGGCGCGGCCTGCCCTCGAGCGCTTTCCCGAGTACCAGGCCCCGACCGAGCGCATCCGGGTCGAAGCCCGCTACTACGGGCGCACCCGCGCCTTCGACCACGAGCGCGTCTGCCCCGTGATCCACGGCTTCCAAGAAGCCGATCGCGTGCTGGTGCTCGAAGACTTGGGCTCCGCCCCGCGCATGGACGAAGTGCTCGCCCGCGACGGGCTCGACCCCGCGCCGGCCGAAGCCATCGCCGCTTTCCTGGGTCGCGTCCACGAGGGCACCCGGGCGCCGGACTGGGCCCCCGAGTTCGAGAACGAGGCCATGCAGCGCCTGCACGGCGAGCACATCTTCGTGCTGCCGTTTCGCCCCAACGACTTTCCACTGCCCCCGGCTACCCGCGCTCGAGCCGAAGAGATCTGGCGGGACACCGCGCTGCGGGACACCGCCGGCCATGCGTACGCGCGCTACCTGCACACCCGCGGCGCGCTGGTGCACGGCGACGTGCAGGCGGGCAACGTGCTGCTCACCGAGAACGGGCCCAAGCTGCTCGATGCCGAGATCGCCCACATCGGCGACCCGGCCTTCGACCTCGGAACCCTGCTCGCACACCTGGCGCTGCCCGCCGTGGCCGCGGGCCAGCCCCGCGCGGCGGCGGCGAACGTCGAGGCGGCCGAGGGCGCCTATGCCACGGCCCACGGCGACGGCGCCTGCGCGTTCGAAGACGTCGCCCGCTACGCGGGCCTCGAAATGCTGCGCCGCACCCTCGGCGCGGCGCGCGTGCCCGCAGTCGAGACCGACGATGCCGGCCTGCGCGTCGTCGACCGCGCGCGACGCTGGGTCCTCGACCCCCCGCAAGACCCCGCCGCCCTGCTCGCCTAGGACCCGAGCCCTCCAGGCCCGAGGCGCAGGCGGTGCACGTCCTCGGTACCCCGCTCCTGGTGCTCCCAGCTGCCGACCCGCTCGAAGCCCAGGTTGCGCGCCACCCCCGCCGAGGCCGCATTCGTCGGGGCCATGGAGAGGACGAACTCCCGAACCGCGTGGTGCTGGTGCGCCCAGGTCACCAACGCCGCACCGGCCTCGGTCGCGATGCCCTGACGACGATGGGCCGGCAGCACGGTGTAGCCGAACTCCACGCCGTCCGGGGCGAAGTCGCGGAGCCACGCACCCCCGGGAGGGCCGTGGAACCCGGTCACGCCGATCAGGCGGCCGAGCGTTCGCGAGCAGATCGCGCGGGTGAGCCAGGGTTCGCGGGACGGGTCCTCGCCCAGCTGGACGAGACGCCTGCGCAGCACGTCCTCGATCATGGGCCAGTCATCGGGGAGCGACGCGCCCAGCAGCGCTGCGGCGCGGGCGCCATCGCCTGCGAGCGACGCGCGCAGGAACGCCGCGCCCATGCTCACCAGACGCAGACGCGGAGTCTCGATCAGATGGGCCACGCTCGGAGGCTAGCCCCCGCCCGTGGTAGGGTTCGCGGGCGCATGGGGAGCTTTGGCGACTTCGAGCGGGCCGAGCCCGAGATGGCAGCCGCGGCGCGCCGGCTGCTGATCGGGGACGACGGCGTGGCCATCGCCTTCCTGGCGACGACCGGGGACCGCGGACCCCACCTCGCGCCGATCTGCCCGATCTTTGCGGGCGAAGCGATCTACCTCTCGGCGGGCACCCGCACGCCCAAGGTGCGCGACCTCCGAGAAGACGGCCGCTACGTGCTGCATGCGTTTCTGGGCGAGAACGACGAAGAGCTCCAGCTCCACGGCACGGGCAGCCTGGTGGAAGACGCCGACGAGCGCACCCGCGTCCACGAGGCGATCCCCTTCGGAGCCTTCGGCAAGCGCGACCCGATCTTCCGGTTCTCGGTCGAGCGCGCGCTGTGGGTGCACTGGGAGCGCGTGGGCCAGCCCGATACCCGGGCCGTGCGCCGTCGCTGGCCCTAGAATGGGCGCGTGGATCAGTACCACATCTGGTGCAACCTGCGGCCCGGCGTCTCGGACGTGGACTTCTGCGAGAAGGTCGACGCCTACTTGGGACACCTCGCCGCAGCGGGGCGGATCGAGCGCCATCGGGTGAGCCGACGCAAGCTCGGCCTCGGCCCGGCGGACCTGGGCGAGTTCCACATCCTGATCGAAGTGCGCGACCTGGCGCAGCTCGACCGCGCCTTTGGCGACGTGTCCGCGCGGACGGGCCCCGTCGAGGGACTGCACGCGGACGTGAACCAGCTGGTCCGAGACGTGCGCTTCGCGCTCTACCGGGACTTTCCGGACCCGCAGCGCGAGCGCGGGTCCGAGGCGTTCTAGCCGGGCCCATGGGCATGGCCGACCCGAGCCTGCTGCCGACCCTCGCCGAGATCGCCGTGGCCCTGGCCGGTTTCTCGGCGATCGTGGTGCTGTTTCGCCGCACGAACGAGGGCCGCTGGCGCGCCGAGGATGCGGACCAGTTCAATGGCATGGTGATCCACGCCGTCTTTGCGGCGCTCTTCTGCCTGCTCCCCGCGATGATCGAGGTGTTCGTCCAGGACCCCCGCCTGCTGTGGGCGATCGCGAGTGCCGTCCTGGCCCTCCAGATCGTGGGGCACGCGACCGGTGTCATCCTCTTGGCTTCCACGAACCCCTCGGGGCGGGCAAGCATGGTGCTGGGCTATGGCCTGGCCGCGCTGCTCGCCCTCAACGCCGCCGGCGTCGGCTTCGACCGCGCCTTCGGTCCCTACCTGCTCGGCGTCCTGTGGCACCTGCTCCTGTCGGGCGCGCTCTTCGTGCTGCTGGTCTGGGTACCTGCGGACCAGCGCGTGAAGGAGGACAAGCCGTGAGCGCCTCGTCGGTGCTGCTTCGCGACTCTCCCGTGGAGGGTACGGGGGTGTTCGCCGCGCGCGCTTTCGAGGCCGGCGAGACGATCCGTCGCATCACCGTGGTGCGCGAGGTCACGGCCGAAGACCCGATTCGCGAGGGCGAGCGCGTCGAGCACTGCTGCTATCCGGACGGCCGGGTGCTGCTGCTGGGCGCGCCCGACCGGCACCTGAACCACTCGTGCGACCCGAACGCCTTCAAGCGCTTCCTCGGCCCCGACGCGATGGAGGTGGTGGCGAGACGCGCCATCCCGCAGGGGCAGGAGATCACCCTCGACTACCTGATCAACACCTCGGGCGGCGGCCGTTGGAGCTGCGCGTGCGGCGCCGCGCGCTGCCGGGGCGTGCTGTTCGGCGGCTTCTTCGACCTGCCCCGGTCCTTCCAACGCGAGTATCTGCCGCTGCTGGCTCCGTGGTTCGTCGCGCGTCACGCCGACGAGGTGGCCGAACTGCAGCGGCAGGCCACGGGGTCGCTGGGCTGACCTAGCGGCCGCTCCACCTGCGCCCGAGCATGCCCCGACGCGGTGGCGCCGCGGTGGGTCCCCTGCGGGTCGCGGCGCGCACGGGGCCCGACGCCCCATCGTCCGCGAGCGACTCGGGCCCTGCGCCCTCTCCGCCGGCTGGGTCTTCGACGTCGTCGGCGCGAATCGGGATCGGCGGCACCCCGGCGGGCTCGGCCCCGTAGGGCCGGGGATGGCCGGTCGCGCCCGCCACCAGGGGCTCGGCCTGCGCCTCCGCCAGATCCTCGTCGGCCCAGCGGATGCGCTGGTAATCGAATCGACCCCCGGCCACCACGTTGAACTTCACGATCTCGAAGTAGGGGGACAGGTCGAAGTCGCGCGGCGTCAGCAGGGTGGGATGCCGCATGTGGAAGATGCCGGTGTACGAGCCGCTCTCGTGGCCGAAGATCCGACGCAGCAACTGCCGGCCCCCGCTCACCGGGCGCTCCTCCGCGTCGAAGCCCTCGGGGTATTCGATCGCGGGCAGGATCGGGAAGCCCACTCGGTGGAAGACCCGACCCAGCAGGCTCGAGCAGATCACCTCGGTGGGCATGCCGCTCCCGAAGTGCAGCGCCGTGCGGCGGAAGCGGTCGGGCACGATCCGCACCGGCAGCATGTACCGCATCAGGTCGAGCACGTTGCGCAGGTCGTAGTGCCAGCCGATCGAGCGGACCGACTCGTCGAGGATCTGCCGAAGGTGCTCGGGCCGCAGCGCGTGGGCGCGCACCAGCCGGATGTTGAAGTCCACGTACTTGCTGATGGGTGAAGCCACGACCCCCTCGGGCAGGGCCTCGACGAGCAGATGGTCGGCCTCGGGGCCGAAGCGGGCGCGTAGCCGCTCGGCAACTTCGCCCCCCTGCTTCGTGACCTCGTCGCCCACGTAGAGCGCGGCGTGCGACCAGGAGCTCTGGGTCAGGTACTTGATGATCGAGGCGACCCGGCTGTCGCCCTCCACCAGCAGCACGTCGCCCTTCTTCACGTGGCGCAGCAGCTCGGCGCGGTCGTTCCAACCGCGCTGCTCGTAGCCCGAGAGCGGTTCGGTCAGGAACGAGACGATTCGCTTGGTGAGGGCGCCACGCCAATCCACCGGGGGGGTCTCCGTGCGGGCCATCCGGCCTCCCCTGACTCTTCGGCCAGGTTCGCGGTTGGGCTGAGTCGCACGCGGGCGTTTCCACCCGGTTGCAACCTTGCGAAAAGGCTCGAAAACCCTTGGCCCCTTCAACGGCCGTCGTGTATCTTGTGTGGCCTTCGGCGCAGAAAGCTACGCATTTTCAGCTACTTAGCGCCTACAGGGCCCGAACCCCGTCCGGGCGACCTCAGGAGCCAGCATGGACGTTCGCATTCGCGCCACCTTGGCGTTCACCGTATCCGGCAGCGCGCTCGAAGATGCGCTCGCCGAGTACGACGAGCTGACGGTCGGTGGCCTCCTGAAGGAGATCCTCGACAAGGCCATCGCCTGCGACCAGATCGAGTCGGAGGTGGTCGAGGGCCCGAACACCCTCGAGGAGTACGACGCCAGCGGCGCCTAGCCCTGGACGACCCCGCTTGCCCGTCTAGAAGAGGGCCAGCTGCTCGGGGCCGGTCGTCGGCTCCGGCTCCTCGACCGGCGGATCCGCCGCAGCCGCGCGTTCCCCGGGCCGGTAGATGCCCTCGCGCCGCGCGTACTCGAGGATGTACGCGTTGTAGCGGCGGAACGACTCGCCGTGATGGAAGTGACGAAGGTGCGCGAGTTCGTGGCAGAGCGTGGCCACCAGGCTCGAGTACTTGAGCGGTCGGCCCGTAGTGGCGTGTCGCAGCCGGATCTTGATGGTGCCGTCCGAGAAGCAGACGCCGTAGCGGCTCGTCACGTTGGCGCGCTCGGCCTCGATGCTGCGGTAGCGGAGGCCGAAGTGCTCGGCGATCCGCTCGGCATCGCTGCGCAGCCGCGCCAGCAGCTCGCGGCGCTCCCTGCGATCCATCCTACCCCCCGGAGGGCGAGTCTCGCTGGCCGGGGCCCAAGCGTCAATTAACCTCGACCCCATGGCCCGCCGGATCCCCATTTTTCCCCTCTCGAACGTGGTGCTGTTCCCCGGCTGCCTGGTCCCCCTGCACGTCTTCGAGGACCGATACCGGCAGATGACGGCCGCTGCGCTCGAGGGGGAGCGCACGATCGGAATGACGACCGTGCGACCCGACCACGCGGACGACATGGCCGGCGACCCGCCGCTGTTCGACGTGGGCTGTGCGGGTGTGATCGAGCGGCACGAACTGCTCCCCGACGGCCGCTACAACCTCTTGTTGCGCGGGACCAAGCGCTTTCGGATCGAAAACGAGATTCCGCTTCGCGGCGAGCGGCTGTACCGGGTAGCCGAGGTCACGGACCTCGAAGAGCCCCCGGGCGCAGTGGAACGAAATGCCGCACTCCGCAGCGGCGTGCTCCAGCACCTGCGGACCCTCGCGCAACGCGGCGGAACGCTGGACGAGTCGGCGTTCACCCGGCTCGAGCAACTCGAAGACGGCGAGTTTGCCAACACGATCAGCCAGGCAGTCGGGCTTTCTCCCGAAGAGAAGCAGGGGCTTCTCGAAGCGCACGACATCGCACAACGGCTCGACACGCTCGAGGGATTGCTCGCGTTTCATGCAGCCACGCCGTCTGGTGCACCACCGGCAACCGTTCACTGAGCGCGCGCGCCCGGCGCGAAGTTCACGGCGCCGGAGAAGCCCGAAACGGGCCCCGTTGGGGTGGTTTGAGCGCGACTCAGGAATCCATCGAAAAATCGAGCATGAGCTCGATAGAAGCTGAAATCCGTCGATCGGGGTAGGCCCTCCGAACCCCCTCCCGCACGCTGCCCACGGGCGTCACCTCGCTTCAACGTCGGCGCGAAACCGCGCGGAACCATGTGACGTTCCCGCTTGCAAACAGCGGTTTCCGACGCTGCAGACGGCGCGATCCCGTGAACCGTTCGGGTGTCACGCGGACGTGACGATCCGGTGACTTCTGATTTGCCGGGTTCGTGCGAGCATGCTCTACTCCCGTCCCTCTCGGGGTGAGAGCCGCCAATCCCGGCGGAAATCCCCCTCTCATCCCCGAGAATCACGAGTCAGCATGGCCCCCCACCCCCCCACGGTGTGGGACGGTGTTTTACGCCGTCTCCACACCGAGATGCCCGACTACGCGCTCGACGCGTGGGTGCGTCCTTTGCGTGCCTGCGTCGAACCGGATCGTGTGCGGCTGTTCGCTCCCAGCACGTTCCACCAGCGCCGGGTGGAGACGCGGTTTCTCGCGCTGATCGAGCGCTGCTTCTGCGCCGAGTTGGGCACCCCGGTTCGGGCCCAGGTGGTGGTGGAGCCTGCAACGCTCCCGGTCCAGCCGGCGGAAACGGTCGAGCCCCCGGCCCAGCGGGCGATCGAGCCCGCTGCCATGCCGGCGCAGGCCTGTGGCGAGCAGTCGGAGCAGCAGAGGCCTCACCCGCGGGTCGAAGCAGCCCGCGCGGTAGGCTCGTCCGAGCCCCGCTCGGAGCCGCTCGTATGCAGCGAGCCTTCTCCGATCCAGCTCTCCCTGCCGCATCGGTTCGACACCTTCGTGGTGGGACCTCCGAACGCGCTTGCCCGCGAGGCCGCCCTCGCCGTGGCCCGGTCGCGGCAGCCCGGCGTCTCGCCCCTGTTCCTCGCGGGCCCCTCGGGCACCGGCAAGTCGCACCTGGCCCGGGCCCTCGTGATCGAGGCACGGCGCCACGGTGCCGGCCGCACCGTCTATGCCTCGGCCGAGGGCTTCACCAGCCAGCTCATGACCTCGATCCGCGGCCAGAGCACGCGCGACTTCAAGCGCCGCTACCGCACCGACTGCGACCTGCTGGTGATCGAGGACGTCCAGTTCCTCGAGGGCAAGGCCGCGACCCAGCTCGAGCTGTTCCACACCATCGAGCACCTGCGCATGGTCGGACGCAACGTGGTGCTGACCGGCGACCGGCTGCCGCGGGACATCCCGCGCCTCGATCCGAGGCTCTCGTCCGAGATGGCCAGCGGCCTCGTGGCGATGATCGAGCCCCCCGACGCCAGCCTGCGCCGGGAGATCCTGCGGGACAAGGCCGCCGCCGGCGGCGTGCGGCTGCCGGCCGACTGCCTGGACCTGCTGGTGGAGCGGGTGCGAGGCAGCGTTCGCGACCTCGAGGGGGTGCTTCGCCAGATCGTCGCCTGCGCATCGCTGCTCGGCCAGCCGATCGATCGCAAGCTCACTGAAGAGGCGCTGCGCAAGGTCTCGTCGGCCGACGAGCGCACCCTCAAGTCGATCGACCAGGTGATCGACGCGGTGGCCGGCTTCTTCGGGCTCGCCCCCCACGCGCTGGCTTCGCCCTCTCGCAGCCACCGCGTGTTGCTGCCGCGTCAGCTCGCGATGTACCTGTGCCACCGCTACACCGATGCCAGCCTGGCCGAGATCGGTCGGGCCCTTGGCCGCGAGCACCCCGCCGTGCGCAACGCCCTGCGCAAGATCGACCGCGAAATCCTCGAACGCGCGCCGCTGCGCTACCAGGTCGAGGCCCTGGCCGCCCGCATCGAGGGCCGCGACGCCGACTCGAACTAGGCCGCGTGGCTCCACCACGCCCCGAGGTGATCGAGGTGGAGCATCAGGATGGCGTAGTAGACGAGGAAGACCACGAAGATCGCGACCACGGCCAATGGACGGCTACGGCGATTCCAGAGCAGCCAGGAGCCCAGGCCGACCAGCGCCAGCTTCGTCACGACGAAGAGCACGGCGTGCTCGTTCACGAGCTCGTCGATCAGGTCGTTGGCCTCGCGCGCGTGCCCGGCCCTCACCCAGTAGAGCGTGAACAGGGCATCGGCGAGGTTCAGGACCAGGACGCCCTTCACGACCCCGTGCAGCCACCGGTACTGCCCCGGCGCCGCAATCGGCATCCGCACCCGCAGCTCGTTCGCCATCCAGGGGCCGATCGACCCCCCGACCACCGGAATTGAGCCCCACCCCGGGGGCGCCGCCTGGAGCGGCCCCCACCTACGCCTGACGCCAAGAGAAGACCGCGCCACCCGACGCCCAACAGTCCCTCCGCCGATGCCGAGCCGGGAACGCTAGCCGGCCCTCGCATCGACCAAGATGACCCTGCAACCCAACGCCCAGCAGTCCCTCCGCCGATGCCGAGCCAGGAACGCCAACCGGCCCTCCCATCAACGAAGAGAGGAGACCCTGCAACCCAACGCCCAGCAGTCCCTCCGCCGATGCCGAGCGGTGAACGCTACTGCGCCCTCCCATCGACCAAGAGGAGCTCCTTGTCGCGGAAGCGGCGCGGGCCCGCTCGCTCGGCGCGCTGCTCGGGCTCGAGCGACGGCGGGTCCTTCTCGGGGTCGTCGAAGCGGCGCAGGATGCCGTAGGTGGTGTTGCGCTCGACCGGCGTGCGGCCCACGGCGCGGATCAGCCGGCGGATCTCCTCCGGCGGAAGGTTCTCGCCAAAGTCCGAACCCGACTCGCGGCTGATGGACTCCTCCATCAGCGTGCCCCCGAAGTCGTTGGCGCCGCAGAGCAAGGCCTGTTGCGAGAGCTTGGGGCCCATCTTCACCCACGACATCTGTACGTTCGTGATCCACGGACGCAGGAACAGCCGCGCCACCGCGATCAGGCGCAGGTCGTCCTGGGCCGACGGCCCCGGGGCCTCCAGGCTGTGGCCGAGATGATTCTTCTCGTAGATGAAGCCCAGCGGCACGAACTCGGTGAAGCCGCCGGTGCGCTTCTGCAGCTCGCGCACCCGATCCATGTGGGCGGCAACGTGCTCGGGCGTCTCGATGTGGCCGTACATGATCGTCGAACTCGACCGCAGGCCCGCCTCGTGCGCCGCCGTCACGATCTCGACCCAGCGATCGGTCATGAGCTTGCGGCCTGCGACCACCTGCCGGATGTCGTCGGACAGGATCTCGGCGGCGGTCCCGGGGATGGTCCCCAGACCGGCCTCGCGCAGCCACGCGAACAGCTCGGGCAGCTCCATGCCGCTCTTGCGCTGCATGAAGTCGACCTCTTCGGGCGAGTAGGCGTGGATGTGCAGGTCGGGGAACTCCCCCTTCAGCGCCCGCAGGATCTCGCGGTAGTGGTGGTGGTCCTTCTTGGGATCGATCCCGCCCTGGATGCAGACCTCGGTGGCACCGCGCGCCACGGCGTCGCGGGCCTTGTCGAGGATCTCGTCCATGCTGCGGTCGTAGGCGTCGGGGTCGTCGGCGTGACGCGAGAAGCCGCAGAAGGTGCAGCCCACGTAGCAGACGTTGGTGAAGTTGATGTTCCGGTTCACGACGAACGAGACGTCGTCGCCCACGTCCTGCTTGCGCGCGACGTCGGCCGCACGGCACAGCGCGTGGAAGTCGGCGCCCTGGCAGCGGAGCAACTGCTCCGCGTCGGAGCGATCGAGCTCCTGACCGGACAGCGCCCGATCGAGGATCCGGGCCACGTGCGGGCTCACGTCGGAATAGAGCTGCTCGAGCATCAACATCTCCCTCGGGCCTGAGCCGGGTTCACGCGGCCTCGCGGCGGGCATCGGGGTCGGCATGGCCGGTGGGCGTGGCCAGGCGGAGCGCGGCCTCACGCACGGCGGGGTCGAGGAACCCAGGCTGGGTCAGGTGCCGCGGGTAGACGGGCAATCGTTCCACCAGCCGCGCGCCCGCGTCGTGGGTGGCTTCGCGCAGGGCGTCGAGCGCGGGCCAGGGCGCCTCGGGATTGATGAAGTCCACGGTCACCGGCGAGACGCCACCCCAGTCCGACACGCCCGCGCGCAAGAGCGGCGCCAGCATGCCCGGTGCCAGGTTCGGGGGCGCCTGCACCTGGACGTCAGGGCCGAGCATCAGGCGCGCGATGGCCACCCAGCCCACGACCTCCGCGTCGGTGAGCCCCTCGGCCGCGCGCATGCGGATGTCGGGCTTCGGGTGGAACGGCTGGACGATGCACTCCTGGATGTGGCCGTGGCGGTCGTCGAGGTCGCGGATGGCGCGCAGGGTGTCCACGCGCTCGGCCGCGTTCTCACCGATGCCGATCAGCAGGCCCGTGGTGAACGGGATGCGCAGCTCGCCCGCCTCTTCGTGCATGCGCAGGCGAACCTCGGGCTCCTTGTCGGGCGCGTACTGATGGGCCATGCCCTTGCCGCGCAGCCTCGGGCTGGTGCTCTCGAGCATGAGCCCCATCGACGCGTTCCAGGGCCGCAGTGCCGCCATCTCTTCCTGGGAGAGGATCCCGGCGTTGGTGTGCGGCAGCATGCCGCCCTCGAACGACACGCGGCAGGCCTCGACCAGGTACTCGGCGGTGGTCTCGAAGCCGCGCTCGCGCAGCCACGCCCGGTGCGAGCGGTACGCGATCTCGGGCTTGTCGCCCAGGCAGAAGAGCGCCTCGGTGCAGCCCGTCGAGACCGCGCCCCGGGTCATGGAGGCGACCTCGTCGAGCGCCCAGGTCTTCGCCTCGGGCGAGTCGGGCTGCTTGGCGAAAGTGCAGTAGGCGCAACGGTCGCGGCACAGATTCGTGAGCGGAATGAAGACGTTGCGCGAGACCGTCACCAGGTCGCCCTGGCAGCGCGCCTTGGCTTCGCCGGCGGCCTCGAGGAGCGGCTCGCGAACCCCGTCCTCGGCCATGCGCTCCGCCAGCCAGAGCGCGTCGGCGTCGGACAGGCGCTGCTCGTCGAGCGCGCGCCGCAGGATGTCCGAGGGGTTCGAACTCACCACCGGAGTGTCGCCCCTTTCCATGGGGGGTGCACAGGCGCCCGGATCATGGGGGGCACAGGCGCCCGATCGGGCACACGCGCGCCTTCAGGCGTCGACGCCCACCCAGCCGCGCAGCGTCTCGGGGTCGGTTTCGTGGAGGAAGTCGCCGGCCGGCCGGCCGGCCGCGTGGTCGCGGATCGCCCGGCACAGTCCCACCAGCGCCGGCACCATCTGCTCACCCGGCAGGCGCTCGAACAGCACGTGGGCGAGCCGGCTGCCGTTGCGCGCGCCGCCCACCAGGACCACGTGGTCGTTCTTGCCGTAGCCATAGATGCCGATCTCGGCCGAGGGCGGGCGCGCACAGTTGTTGGGGCAACCGGTCATTCGGATCACCACGTCGGTGTCGCCCAGCCCGGCTTCTTCGATGGCAGACAGGTACATGGGCAGCACGTTCTCGGCGTCGGTCATGGCGAGCCCGCAGGTGGGTTTGGCCGGGCAGGCCATGGCGCCGCGGCGCACGGCCGAGACCGCATCGGGCCGCGCCACGTCGTGCCGATCGAGAATCTCGAGGAGCTTCGCCTCGTCGGGCACGTCACAGAGCACCACGTCCTGCTGGGGCGTCAGTACGACCGATAGCGACAGGGTCTCGACCGCTTCGCGCAGGGCCTCTCGCAGCTTCGGCTGGATGCGACCGCTGTCGACGGAGATGCCGTAGTAGCCGCCACCCCCGCGCTGCGCGTGCCAGCCCAGGTGCAGGTCGAGCGGCGGAATCTCGACCGCCGGTTCGTCCCGCAGGTCGATCTCGAAGCGTTCTCGCAGCTGCTGCTTCGTCGCGTCGGTGCCGATCCTTCGGATCGTGTACTTCCAGCGGGCCTGCTTGCGATTCTTGCGGTCGCCGTTCTCCTTCTGGATCACCACGATCGCGCGGCACGCGGCCACGACTTCGTCGCGCGAGATGCTGCCGAGGTACAGGCCCACGTGGGCCGCGGTCGACGGGTTGTTGTGGGTCAGCCCCAGGCCACCCCCGGTGTAGAGGTCGAAGCGGCTGCCTTGGGCATCTCGGGGAACCAGGCCCACGTCCTGGGTCAGGACGTCCACGCTGTTGTCGCGCCATCCGGCGATGCCGATCTTGAACTTGCGCGGCAGGTACTGCGGCCCGTAGAGCGGTTCGTCGGCATGCACCGGGCCCGCGTTGCGCCCCTCTTCGTCGGACATGAAGATCTGGAAGTACGCGTTCGACTTCGGGGACAGCTCGTCGGCGATGGCATGGCCGAGGGGCAGTCCGCCCACCTCGGATTCGGGGTCGAGTGCGTCCATGGGCGACGCCATCACGTTGCGATTCACGTCGCCGCAGGCCCCGAGCGTGCCATGGTCGCGGTAGCCGCGATTCAGGTGGCGGATCATCGGCGCGAGGTCGGTTCCGTAGACGCGGTGGTACTGGATGCCTTGACGCGACGTGACGCGCAGGGTGCCGTCGGCGAACTGGTCGGCGGCCTCGTCGAGCGCCAACCACTGGGCGCTGCTCAGCCGGCCCCCGGCCGGGCACTTGATGCGGACCATCATGAAGTGGTCCTGGGTCTTCTTGCCTCGCGCGCCGCGCGCCTGCTGGCGGTAGACGCCGAAGAACTTCGAGAGCTCCTTGGCGGTGTTCGACAGCGTCTCGGCCTGCTTGGACTCGAGGGCCGTGACCTCGTCGAGAAAGCTGGTGCCGTCGCCATCCTTGGGGTTCGCGACCCAGTAGAGGCCCTCACTGGCGACCTTGATCCTCTCGTTCTTGGACATGGCGTCGAGATCGCCGTCGAGCAGGGTGACGGCGTTCGATCGCTCGGCCTCGGGGGGCATGGACTCCTCCAGATCGGGACGGGCAGGCAGCGGAGCGGCGCGGCCCGTGGAGCCGACCGCGGCGGGGCGCTCGCAGCGGGCAGACCTCCGCCAGGGTGGGCGCGAACAAAGCAGCGTAGCGGGGGCGGAAATTGCGCTCCAATTCCCGACCTGGCGGGCGCGGAACTGAAGTCCCCCCGGGGACCTCAGCCCTCTGGCTCCGATCGCGGCCCCGCCGCGCACGAGCCCGAACGGGCGTCGAGAAACATCAAGAGGCCAGCCGAGCATTCCGATGGGCCGTTCATGGCACCCTTGCGCGAAGGCACCGCTTGAGCCGGGCGGGCCACCGCTCGCTCTGGCAGTTCCGGGGACTGGCCCTCCATTTTGGGGGCCTGGTCCTGGTGATCTCCCTTCTGAGTTCGGGTGTGCTCACCTGGGTCTCGGTCCGATCGATCGAGGACTTCGTCGAGGCGCGCATCGACCGGCGCTTCCCCGAGACCCTCACCAACGTCCGCGAGCGTGTGGACCTCTGGTACCGACAGCACGAGATCGACGTGCAGACCTTCGCGCGGCGCGATCTCCTGGTCGAAGCCGCGGGACAAGCGGGTTCGCGGGCCGAGACCGAGCGCTACCTGGGCTATGTGCTGGAGCGCTTCCCGCAGTACGCCGCGCTGGTCGTGCTCGACGGCGATGGCGAGCGTTGGCTCGGGGTCGGAGACACGTCGCTGCTACCCGAGAGCGCGTCGCGGCTGCTGGCCGCCGAGGGTGCCACCTCGGTCAGCGCGCCCGTCGAGGTCGCTGGCCATTCGGTGCAGATCGTCTCGGCCCCGATCGAAGGCCGTGCGTCGTCCACGCTCCAGGGCGTGCTTCGCCTCGACGCGCTCGAGTCGGTGCTGCGCGCCGATCATGCCGAGGGCGCGCCCGCGCGTGCCCTGCTCGACGCCTCGGGACAGCTCGTCGCCGGAACGAGCGATCTCGTGGGCATTCCGATCCCCACGGACAAGCCTGGCGAGCCCCTGCTCCTGGATCGCCAGGACGGCGAGCGGTTCGTCGCGAGCGCCATGCCCTTCGGCCGCTTCGATTGGACCCTGGCGGTGCACGAGCCCTATGACGCGGCCTACGCACCGGTGAACCAGGCGGTGACCGAGGCACTCGGCATCAACCTGCTGGTGGTGCTGACTGCGGGACTGCTCGCCTACGCAGTGGGCGCGTGGCGTGCCCGCCCGATCCTGGCCCTGGCCGAAGGCGCCGAGCGCCTGGCCGAGGGCGAGACCGGCGTCGTCGTCCCCGTGAGCCGCATGGCAGACGAGATGCAGGTGCTCGCGCGTGCCTTCAACCACATGATCGGCCGCCTGGCCGAGAATCGGCTCGAACTCGAGACCCGCAACCTCGAACTCCAGGCCGCCAACGAAGTGCTCGAGCAGCTCTCGATCACCGACGGGCTCACCAAGCTGCACAACCACCGCTACTTCCAGGACCAGTTCCTGCGTGAGGCGCGGCGGGCCAAGCGGGCCGAGGTGCCGCTGTCCCTGGTGCTGATCGACATCGACGACTTCAAGAAACTCAACGACGAGCTCGGCCATGCCGCGGGCGACGTGGTGCTCAAAGAGACCGCCGCCGTGATGACCGTGGTTCTTCGCGAGACGGACATGCTGGCGCGCTACGGCGGTGAAGAGTTCGCCCTGCTCGCTCCCGACACCAAGCTCGAGGGCGCGATGGTGCTGGCCGAGAAGATTCGCGCCACGGTCGCGGCTGCGGAGTTCCCGGTGAGCCGACCCGACGGGACGCCCGTCTCGATCACGGTGTCGCTGGGAGTCGCGCCGTTCGACGGCGACACGCGCAGCACCTTCGAAGCCGCCGACCGTGCGCTCTACGAGGCCAAGCAGTCGGGCAAGGATTGCGTCCGGTCCGGCGGCGAAGCCCCGGCCTGAGCGGCACCCCTCAGCGAATCAGCGACGAGTGCACCCAGCCGACGCGACCCTCGGCGGTTCGAACCAGGCTCCATGCGTCGCTCTCCCGCTCGGTGACCACGGGTGTTCCCTCGAGCAGGACCTCGAGCACGGCGTCCTGGAGCGACGGGCCCGCGCGCAGGTTCACACGCTCGCCGGCGATCAGCTGGCCACCCGGCGCGGACGCCGCACGTCGCGACTCGTCCAGCACGTCACGCGCGACGCGCTCGGCGCGCGATGCGAAGAAGATCGCGGCGCCGAAGTAGCCCGACTCGAGCTGGCGTTCGGCTTCGTGGAGCTTTTCGGTCGCCTCGTCGATGCGTCCGCGGCTCCAGGGGGCACCGGTACGTGCACGCTCGACCTGTACGCGCGCTTCGGCGGTCGCCGAGACCGCATCGGCGCGGGTCTTCTTGCCGAGCAGGCCCGACTCGACGGCCACGATCGCCGCCTCGGCCTGGGCCAGGTCCGCACGGAGCCGCTCGACTTCGCGTTCGAGGTGTCGGGTGCGCTCGACCTCGGCACGCAGACGCACACCATCGTCGATGGACGCCGTGGGAGCCGGCTGGACGGGCTCGGGAGCAGGGGCGGGCGCCGGAGCCGCGCATGCGAGGCAGGTCAGGAGGAGGAGCGACGCGAACAGACGCAGCGGGAATAGGGGCATTCCCTGATCATCGGCCGGAAAGCTCTCGTGATTGAACCGAAGACGAGGCCCCCGAGGGGGCTCAGCTGCGCCCCGAACGCGGATAGGGTCGGGGCTCGCCGGCCGGCTGGGTGCGGTAGCGACGGTGCGCCCAGAGCCAGTTCTCAGGAGCCCGGCGGATCTCGTCCTCGATGGCACGGGTCATCCGCGCAGCGTTCTCGCGCACGTCTCGCGTGGCGTCGTCGCTGGCGTTGCCCGGGCCGATCAGGTCGAGGGGAGGGCGCGCATACACCACGTGGTGGACCCGATCCGGCTCGCGGTGCAGGAACACGGGCAGGACCGGGATGCCGGAGCGCAGGACGAGCCGCGCCGGCGCCGTGCGCGTGCAGGCCAGGCGACCGAAGAACGGGACGAACACCCCTTCGTCGCGGCTGCAGTTCTGGTCGTAGGGCATGGCCAGGATCCGCCCGTCCCGCAGCGCGCGAAGTGCGGCCCGTGCCGCCGAGCCCCGCGGCAGCATGTCGGTACCGCCGGCCTCTCGGCGTTCGGCCACCAGGTCGTCCAGCACCGCGTCGTCGCGCGGGCGCTGCACCACCGAGACCGGGTATCCCGCCTCGGTCATGGCCGCGGCGAGTAGCTCCCAGTTGCCGAAGTGCGCCGTGAGCACGATCACGGCGCCGTTTGGTGAGGCGGCGCGCGCCGTATCGAAGTGCTCGCGGCCAACGATGCGAACGCGGTCGCCGACCGGCTCTCCGAGACGCGCAAACTCGAGGAGTGACAGCGCCACGTTCTCGAACGAGTGCTCGAGCACCTCGCGGCGGCGCGCCTCGGGCCAATCGGGGAAGGCGATGCGCAGGTTCGTGAGCGAATCGCGCACCCGCGGCAGGGACAGCCGCGCCCAGCTGCGACCGAAGGCGGCGAGGACGGCGCGCGCCTGCGCCTCGGGCGCCCGTCGCAATGCGCCCATCAGGAGCCTCGCGCCCTGTCCGCGCATCGACCCCCGCGCCTCGGCGGTGGGCGCGTCGCTCAGCCTAGAGCTCGCCGCGCTCGCGCCGGATGCGGATCCCGGCGTAGTCGAGCACCCCGGAGATCGGCTTGGGCTTGCGAACGCTCACCACCACGGCATCCACATCGAACTTGCCGAGCACGGCCGCGGCGATGCGCGCACCCAGCGCCTCGACCAGCTTGTGCTCCTGGTTCGAGGCCACGTCCTCCACCACCTCGTAGATGCGCTTGTAGTGGACCGTCTGCCCGATTCGATCGCTGCGACCCGAATCGTGCAGGGGAAGCTCGACCTCGAGATCGAGGGTCACCGGGCGACGCATGCGGCGCTCTGCAGCCGTCACGCCGAGCGCCGCCGGAACCTGGATGCCCTCGAGCAGGATCACGTCCGCCATGCGCCCGATCATAACGATCCCGAGAGGGCCCGCCCCGGCCGGCCGAGAGGTGGGCGAAAACCCGGGCGCGGCCGGCGCGGCGCTCGGCGCCGCCCCCAGGACGCGGAGCTTGACGTCGCCCCCTGGAGGATCGAAGCTCGGCCTTCCTGGGCCCCCGGGGCGACCGAGTCGCGGTCGCTTCATGGCCCGCACCGGCCCACGCCAGGGGAAGCCATGAAGCTCGACGACGTCGTCGCCCGGGAGGCGAAGCACTTCCTCCCGGTGGTGAACCGGATGCCCGTCGCCCTCGAATCGGGGCGCGGATCGCGCGTGCGCGACATCGAAGGTCGCGAGTACGTGGACCTCACCTCGGGCTGGGGTGTGTGCGCCATCGGCCACTGCCACCCCGAACTCGTCGACGCCATCGCCGAGCAGGCCGGCCGGCTGATGCAGACCACCAACCTCTTCTACACGCTGCCGCAGCTCGAGGTGGCCGAGCGGCTCGCCGCGCTCTCTCCCGAAGAACTCACGCGCTCGTTCCTGGTGAACTCGGGCACCGAGGCGGTGGAGGGCGCGCTCAAGCTCGCACACCGCGCCACCGGTCGGCGCAAGTTCGTCTCCACCACGCAGTCGTTCCATGGGAGAACCCTCGGGGCACTCCAGGTGATCGGCCAGGCGAAACATCGCGACGCCTATCGCGAGCTGATGCCCGAGCAGGTGGCGGTGCCGTTCGACGATCTGGCGGCTGCCGAGCGTGCCATCGATACCGACACGGCGGCCTTCATCGTCGAGCCCGTGCAGGGCGAGGGCGGGGTGAACGTACCCTCGTCCGGCTACCTCACCCGCATTCGCGAGCTCTGCCGCGAGCGCGGCGCGCTGCTGATCCTGGACGAGATCCAGACCGGCATCGGGCGCACCGGCCGCATGCTGGCTCTCGAGCACGAGGGCGTCTGCCCGGACGTGCTCACCCTGGGCAAGGGCCTGGGCGGCGGCTTCCCGGTGGCGGCGTTCCTGTGCACCGAAGACGTGGCCCAGACCGTGCAGCCCGGAGACCACGGGGGCACCTACGTGGGCAACCCGCTGGCGGCGGCCGCCGTTCGCACCACCCTCGACGTGGTGACCCGCGAGGGGCTGGTGGCGCGCGCCGACACGCTGGGCGCAGCGCTGCACCAGCGGCTCGCGGACTTTGCTGCGGCCCACCCCGACGTCGCCGAAGGGGCGCGCGGCCGCGGCCTGCTGCAGGGGCTGGTACTATGCGACGCCGATGCCGCGGCTTCGCTGCCGCGCCGCGCCCTCGACGCGGGGCTGCTGGTCAACGTGACGGCGGGCCGCGTGATGCGGCTCTTCCCCGCCCTCAACATTCCCGAGGACGAGCTCTGGCCGGCCCTCGACACGCTGCTCGCGTTGGTGGCCGGGGAGGCCGCGGTCTAGACCGGCGGCTGCTCTTCCTTGCCGAGGGTGAGCACCTCGACGCCGTCGTCGGTGACGAGCAGCGTGTGCTCGAACTGGGCGGAGAGGCTGCCGTCGCGCGTCACGGCGGTCCAGCCGTCGTCGAGTACCTCGGTACGCCAGTGGCCCAGGTTGACCATGGGCTCGACGGTGAAGGTCATGCCGGGCTCGATCGGATCGCCGGCCCCCGGCGTGCCGTAGTGCAGGATGGTCGGCGCGCTGTGGAAGACGCGCCCGACGCCATGGCCCGTGAACTCGCGCACCACCGAGTAGCCCTGGCCCTCGACGAACTGCTGGATGGCGTGGCCGATGTCGCCGGTTCGGCCGCCCGGCCGAACCGCCTGGATGCCGAGCCACAGCGCGTGCCAGGTGTCGGCCACCAGGCTCTGCGCCCTGGCGGGCGCCTCGCCCACCACGAAGGTGCGCGAGCTGTCGCCGTGGAACCCGTTCAAGATGGGGGTCACGTCGACGTTGACGATGTCGCCGTCGCGTAGCACGTGAGCGTCGTCGGGAATGCCGTGACAGACCACGTCGTTGACCGAGGTGCAGCAGTGCCCCGGGAAGGGAGGCGTGCTGCCGTGGCGTCCGCCGTAGCCGTACGGTGCGCTCTCGCCGCCGCGGGCTCGGGTCGCCTCATCGACGATGCGGTCGATGGCGCCGGTGCTCACGCCCGGGGCGATCTCGGCTGCGACGATGTCCAGCAGCTCGGCGGCGAACTTGCCGACCTCGCGCATGGCGTCGGCCTCGGCAGGCCCGGCAAACTGGGGCGCGTCACCCTGGGGGCGGCTGCGGCCTCGTCCTCGCTTTCGGCTTCGCTTCATCGGGATGCTCCGGAACCCGAGATCATATCCCTCGGGTTGCGCCGATCAACCAGCCCGGCCGGCCCTCCCGCGTTCCGAGCAAGGGGCGCGGCCCGGGTCAGTCGGCGAGCCGCTCCACGACCCAGCTCCGCAACGCCTCGGGCTCGACGATCTCCTCGAGCGAGCCCACCTCGCGGGCGCGCTCGACGCTGTGGATCCGATCGAACTCTTCGGCCATCTCGGCCTGCTTCGCGAGGGTCACCTCGGCCAGGACCCGCTCGTGGTTCTCGCGATCGCTCCCTTCGGGCCGCATGCGCTGGGCCTCGCGCAGCGCGCGCACCCGCGGGTCGGCGGCCGCACGGGCTCGCACCTCCCGGCCGAAGACCACCGTCGCAGCAGCACTTCCGCCGATCACAGAGGCGTACGATCCGCGCAGGGCGGCGGCCCGCAGCCCGGGGTTCAGCTCCCGCGAGAACACGACGTAGGCGCCGCCGTGGTAGCGGGACACCACCATGAACAGGATGGGTCCGTCGAACTCGACCACCGCCCGGGCGATCTCGGCGCCGTACTCCAGCTGCAGCTTGCGCATCGACTCGGGCGACCCGTCGAAGCCCGAGAGGTTCGCCAGCACCACCACGGGCCGGTTGCCGCTCGCCGAGCGAATCGCCCTGGCCACCTTCTTGGACGCGTTGGGGAAGAGCGTGCCGCCCATCCAGGTCGGCGGCCCATCGAGCGGTCGATAGCCCTGCCGGCTCACCGGCTGGCTCTCGATGCCGATCAGGCAGACGGCGCGCCCGCCGACGCGCGTGTCCCAGACGATCGCGGTCTCGCCTCCCACCAGCGAACCGAATCGCTCGAGATGACCGCCATCGGTGTCGGTCACGGCCTCCATCACGGCCCGCATGGGGAACGGCCGCTTGCGCCCGGGATTCGACTCGTCATCGAAGATCTCGCCGACGTTTGCGTAGCCGCTGCTCTCGGGCATCGGCCGGTCGGTGACGGAACGGTCGGCCGGGTCTGCGCTCGCGCGCGGGCGCGGCCCCTCCTCGCCGGGTACGACGTAGCTGTACTCGTAGTGCTGGTAGAGGATGCGGAACGCGTCGGCGAGGTCGCGGGCCCGATACTGCGCCTGACCGTTCGGGCCCATCACCCGCTCGAAGCCGCCGATCGCCTCCTCGTCGTCGGCCGACACCGAGCCCGACGCGGCGAGCGCTGCACGACCGGTCAACACCATCGAGCCGCCGTCGGTCATGATGAGCGCACCGCGGGTGTGCATGAGCATCGTGGCCAGGGCGTCGAAATAGCTCTGCGCGCCGACGTTCACCCCCGCGACGATGGCGTGGATCGTCCCGCCACGAGCCGTGAACTCGACGATGCGTCGGACCACACGCGCCGTGGCGTCGAGGTTCTCGGTGCCGCTGTCGAGCGCGATGCGCGCGCCACTCGAGACCGGCACCCACTCGAGGGGTACGCCACGCGACTCGGCGAGCTCGAGCGCGGCCACGATCCGATCGCACTCGGGGCCCGCGAGCGAGCCCATCCCAGCGGTGGGGTCCGACAGCACCAGCACGCGCTCCATTCCCTCGGGCACCAGGTCGGTAGGCGTTCGCACCAACCCGAACACGACGGCTGCGGCGTTTCGACCGTAGGCGCGGCCCGCCACGCTTCGCGCGCGCGGCACCTCGGCATCGGGGTCGAGGTCGTACTCTTCGAAGACCCCGGGCGGAAGCCCGGCACCCGTCAGAACCGCGCCCTCCGGTGCTTCGGTGAGCATGCGAACGATCTCGTACGGGTAGACGAGCCGCCTGCGACGTGCGTCGGCCACGCGGCGCTCGTATTCGCTCGCCGGCCGAAGCGGCGCTTCGCGCGGCGCGCGCCAGTCGAGGGTCATGTTCTGACCGGTCACGTCGGAGATCACGATCTCCGCCTCGCGCGCCTCGTTGCCCGGCTCGTCGCGGTCGAGGAGCCGCAGTCGCACCAGGACCTTCTCGAGGCCGAGGTTGCGGGTCGCAGGGGCGAGCCGTGACGAGAGCGCCTGGACCAGGCTGCGATCGAGGAACAGTTCCGGGGCCACGTCCACCACCAGCCGGTTCCACTGCAGCCGGCGCTTGGGGTCACGCAGACCGAGGTGGATGCGAAGAGACCGCGTGGCCTCGTGGAAGACGTGCTCGAACGCCGGGACGTGGAGACGCGCCTCGCGGCCGTCCTCGGGAGAGCGACCACGAACCTCGGCGAGTACGACGATGCGTTCGTCGCTCGGGACTTCCCGACTGCGCGCCGCGAAGCAGTAGATCTCGCTCGGCGCGGGCAATCGCTCGAGCTCGAATTCCTCGAGACGCGCCAGCCCGATGCGCTGGGCCGCGGCCGGGTGCACGCCGTGCAACGTCTCGTCGACTACGTAGCCCTCGGGCCCGGGCACGAAGGTGTGGTGCCGATCGGCGCCCTCGCGGGCGACCTCGGTGAGGGTGAATCGCGTGCAGGGCAACCCTTCGCCGAGCGCCGCGCACACTTCCGTGGCGAGCGCGTCGGCCGCGTCCTGGCCCTCGGTCTCTTCTGCATCGTCGGGCACCAGGAGTTCGAGGGCATGAACCGCGGGCCACTCGTGGCTCGCGCGTTCGCGCTCGGCGGCCCGCGCCAGCAACTGCGCGATCTCGCCCACCCGTTCGCGCGGGCCCGCACCGGCCAGTACGATGCGAGGGCCGGGCAGCTCGAGTCGCTCGATCCAGTGCTCGCCCTCCCGCAGGCTCGCCTGGTTCTGGGGAAGCACCGGGGCGTAGAGCCTGCGGCCGTGGGCGGCGAGCGCGATGGCTCGGCGCCGGGGATCGGGGTCGTCGAGGAAGCGCCCCACGCGTTCGAAGACGCCGCGTGGCGCGTCGGCGAGCTGGCGCAAGACCTCCTCGGGCGGGGCCGTGGGCGCCGACTCTGCAGCATCGAGCCAGGCCTGCACCTCCTTGCTGGTGCGCTCGGCCTGCCGCTCGATGCGCGGCCGTTCGAAGATCACGTAGCGCGCTTCGACCGCGCCGTCGGCGACCGCGTGCGCGACCAGACCCCGCAGTGATGCGATGCGGCCCAACGCGTCGGCGAGCAGCTCGTCGTCCGCAAGGTGGACCCCTGCTCGCGCGAGCGCGGCGATGCGCCGTAGCAGGGCCAACACCAGGCGGTCCCTCAGCTCGGGCCGACTCTGCGAAGCCAGCATGCGCAAGACGGCGCGCTCGAGCCCGTCGTCCGGCTCGAGACTCGCCACGCCGTAGTGCCGAAGGGCCTGCTGCACCAGCGTCAGGAACGCGTCGTCGATGCCGGCCCCGGCCGCGCGCATGCGGCGCACGTACATCAACAGCCGGGCGTGGTTCGAGGGTCCGGCAGCACCTGAAACCGAGCCCTGCGGCCAGCGCAGAAACAGCGTCGCGACGTCGGCGAACAGCAGCAGTTCCTGGCGCAGGTCGGCCAGCTCCCATCGAAACGCGTCGGAGAGTCCGTCGGGAAGCGGCGCTTCGAGCAACTGCGCCAGGCGCTCGGCGCGCGGCAGGTAGGCGTCGTAGCCAAGCAGTACCCGGCGAACCTCTTCGCGCGCAGCTTCGAGTGCCGCGCGTCGCGCGTCGGGGCCCGCGGCGTCGGCCCGCTCGAGGTCGGGCACGGCCAGGGGCTCGTCGCCCTCGGCCCGGAACAGCGGCGCCAGCCGGTCGACCTCTTCGGGAAACGCCAGCGGAGGAGAGCTCGCCGACTCGGCGGCAGCGGCGCCCTCGGGATCGATCACCAGGATCACGTCCCCGGCCGCCACCTGGTGCCCACGGCGCACCCGCAACTCGACCACGGTGCCGTCTACGGGTGCGTCGAAACCCACCTCGACCTTCATGGCCTCGAGCAGCCCGAGCCTCTCGCCCGCACGCACCCGGTCTCCGACCTCGACGTGGATGCCCACGACGAGAGCAGGGGCCCCGGCGCGCACCTGGCCCGCCGACTGGAAACCGAACCGGAACGGACGCCCCTCGATCTCCACGCGCAGGCCCGCCTCGCCCACGTCGTGCAGCACGCGGTGCACGCGGCCCCCCACCTCGAGACGCGCCGCGTGGCGCCCCTCTTCCCGGAGGCACGCCGTCATCACGCGGCCCTCCAGGTGCACGCGGTAGCGCCAGGAGCCGACGGCCAGCACGCGCAGCCGCACCTGGCTGCCTTGGTAGGCGAGGTCGATCTCCTGACCGTCCGAAGCGGGGATGCGCTCGCGCCCCAGCACGCTGGGGTCGGAGAAGAGATTGAGCCGTGCAGCCTGGCGACCGCGCTGATACCGGAGGATCGCGGCCGTGACGAGCGCGAGGACGGCGCGCTCGGGATCGCCCTGCACCGGATCGACGCGGTCGAGCCAAGCGACGTCGACGGCGCCCTGCCGGATGTCGGCGTGGTCGAGCAGTGCTCCCAGCCAGCCCTTGTTGGTGGCGCCTCCTTCGATCACGAGGTCGAAGTCGAGGAGCGCCGCGGCCAACCGCGCGCGTGCCTCTTCACGATCTTCGCCAGTCGCGATCACCTTGGCCACGAGCGAATCGAATGCGGGCGGCACCGTGCTGCCGACGGCCACACCCGTGTCCACCCGCACGCGTGGGCCGAGCGCCGGATCGAACCGCACCACGCGCCCTGGCGCCGGGAGGAACGCCTGGTCCGGGTCCTCGGCGCAGACCCGTGCTTCGATGGCGTGACCCGACTCTCGCGGCACGACGGACTCGATCGAGTCACCACGGGCGATCCGGATCTGCAGTTCCACGAGATCGAGCCCGGTGACCGCCTCGGTGATGCCGTGTTCCACCTGTAGCCGAGGGTTCATCTCGAGCAGGTGGTGACCGGATGCGTTCACCAGGAACTCGACCGTCCCGAGCCCGACGTAGCCCACCCGCGCCGCCAGGCGCCGGGCCGCATCCTCGAGCTGTTCGCGTACGGCCGGGTCGAGCCCCGGAGGCGGCGCCTCTTCCAGCACCTTCTGATGCCGGCGCTGCACCGAGCAATCGCGACAGCCGAGACTCTTCACCACGCCGTGCCTATCGGCCGCGATCTGCACCTCGATGTGCCGGCCGCCATCGACGCGCTTCTCGAGGAAGAGCCGCGGGTCGCCGAAGGCCGTCCGCGCCTCGGACTCCGCCGAACCGAAGGCCTCTTCGAGATCCTCGGCCTTCGCGACCAGGCGAATGCCCCTACCGCCGCCACCTGCCGCGGCCTTCACCACCAGCGGGTAGCCGACCCGTTCGGCCGCATCGCGCGCCTGCTCGAAGGTCTCGAGCACGCCGCCGCTCCACGGAATCACCGGCACGCCCGCGAGTTCGCCGAGCTCCTTGGCGAGCACCTTGTCGCCGAGCGCGCGCATCGCTTCTGCGGAAGGGCCGAGGAAGACGATGCCCTCGTCGGCCAGGCGGGCCGCGAAGGCCGGGTCCTCGGCGACGAAGCCCCAGCCCGGCCAGACCGCGTCGGCCGCCGCGCGCCGGAGGGCGTCGATCAACAGGTCGTGATCGAGCCAGGCCGCGCCATCGCCGCGGGGCGCGGGCAGGCGAACGGCGAGGTCTGCGTGACGCACGTACGGCGCGTCCCAGTCGACGTCGGTGTAGATCGCGATCGCCTGGAGGTCGGAGCCCTCGCGCGCACGCAGCGACTTGATCGCGCGCAGGCAGCGCATGGCGGGCTCGCCTCGGTTCACGATCGCGAGTCGGCGGATCGGATGTTCGTGGGTCACGAAGCGACCTCGAGAAGAGCCGGCGCACCCGGAGCGTAGCCCGCGAGGGCCTCGTCGTGCCGGGCGACCGACGCCGCGGGAAGCCGCGCGATGGCGCAGGCGGCGTAGCGGCCGTGGTGCGAGAGCGACAGCACGACGGGCAGCGCGGCCTGGGCGCGCGTAAGCACCGGCATGCGGTCGCGTCGCGCCACCCGGAGCTCGGCGGCGGGAAGATCGAGTAGCTGCACGGCGGTGTCGACGGCGAGCCGCCGTGCGGCGTCTCCGCGTCGCTCTCCCGGCAGGAGCCTGCCCACCCGCGCGAGCCAGGGCTCGGCCCCCAGCGACGCTGCGGCATGCACACGCGACGGCGTCTCCTGGACCACGATCGGAATCGGCTGGATGCGCGACGCATGGCGCACGCTGCCTTCACCCGACGCTTCGAGGGTCACCCCGAAACTCGCCGGCGCGAACACCACCTCGGGGTCGATCCGGCGCAGCGCTTTGTAGGCACTCTCCTTCGCCGCCCAGAGCATCCACCGCAGGCGTTCGGGCGCGCCGCTTCGGCCGAGCGCCTCGCGCTCGGCGGGGTCGAACACCCGGCGGTCGAAGCGCGGGTGACGCGTCTCGGGGCAGCCGATGTCGCCCTGCAGGTCCACCACGTCGTTACCGAGCATCGGTCGCCTCCGCGGCGGGGGCCGGCACCAGCCCCCCTTCGGCCAGGAAGTCCGACTCCAACGCGGCGAGACATCCCGTGATCTGCCGCGCGACCTCCACCGAGCCGCGCAACCCACCGCGCTGAGCCTTGGGCTCGAGAGTGACCGCGCGTACCTGAAAGCGCTCGCCGCGCCGGGGAAGGGTCGACATGCTCTCCTGACCCCGACCGCGCAGGTACACGCACAGGACCCGGCAGTCGGGCAGCGAGCGCACCAGCCGTCCCACCCCCCAGGCCGCGCTGCGCGGGTCCACGCGCCCGCTGCGACTGCGGCCCCCTTCGGGAAACATCAACACCGACTCGCCATTCGCCATCACGTGCTGCACCTGCGCGAGCGTGCGCGACATCTCGGCCCGGTCTCCGCCGCGGGTGACGGGGATGCACTTGGCCACCCACGCGAGCAGGCGCTGCCAGGGCAGGCTCGCAAAGTTCGTGCGCTCGGGCGTGTTCCACGGCAGCGCGGCGTAGTCGAACAGGTACCGCCACGGGCTCGCGAGTGCCCAGGCGATCAGGAACGAGTCGACCATCGTGAGGTGGTTGGCGCAGACCATCAGCGGTGCATCGCTTTCGCTGCGCACGCGCCGATAGAGCGCACGCACCTCGCTCACGTCGCCCAGCCGCCAGCGCAGCACGAAGCGCATGGTCGCCGCCACCAGGGGAACCCAGAGGGGCGCGAGCACGAAGCCCATGGCCCGCTGGACACCCAGGGTCAGGCGGTCTCGTGTGGCGAGGGGATCGGGCAAGGCGTCTCTAGAGCTTGGCCGCAATCAAGCGGACACAGTCGCCGATGTTCGCCACCTGATCGACGTCCTCGTCGGCGATCTCGATGTCGAACTCGTCCTCGAACGCCAGCACCACGTCCACCAGACGCGCCGAGTTGACCTCGAGGTCGTCGAGGATGCTGGTGGCCGCACCGGCGTTCGCCAACGCCGTCGCGTCCTTCACGTAGGGCTCGAGGATCTTCTTCACCTTCTCTTCGATCTGCGGATGGTCCATGTCGGCTCTCCTGTCTCGAGGTTGGGGTCCGAGTGCCGCCGTCCGGCGGTTCAGACCAGATCGTCCATGCGGCGGAACGCCAGCGCGGCGTTCACGTCGCCGAAGCCGAAGCCCGCCTTCATCAGCACGCGCGCTTCGAGTGCCCGGGTCTCGTGGGCGATGGATCCTGCGTGCGCGGCGATCTCGGGGTGCACGTCTTCGCAGTTGATCGACGCGTGCACGAAGCCACCTCGGAGCATCAGCACCGAAGCCACGCACTCGATGGCACCCGCAGCACCCAGGGTGTGACCCACCAGCGACTTGGTGGACGTGATCGCAGGCAGCGATCCGGGCCCGCGACCGAGCGCATCGGCCCAGGCCGCTACCTCCTTGGGGTCGGCACCGGTCGCGGTGAGGTGCCCGCTGATCACGTCCACCTCCGCGGCATCGATGCCGGCGCAGCGGAGTGCATCGGTGATGCAACGGCGAACGCCTTCGGGGTTGGGCGCGGTCATGCTGCCGCCCCCGCGATGCCCGCCACAGTTCACGGCGCCGCCGGCAACCTCGGCAAGGATCGGTACACCGCGTTCGACGGCGCTTTCGAGGCTCTCGAGCACGATGGCCCCGGCTCCACAGCCCGGCACGAAGCCCCCCGCCGAGGCGCTCATCGGCCGCGACGCGCGCGCGGGCTCGTCGTTGCGGTTGCGGCACAACACCCGCATGGCATCGAACCCCGCCCAGATGTACTCGCCACCTCCCTCGGCGCCACCGCAGAGCATGCGCTCGGCCTGGCCCGCGCGGATCCGCTCTGCGCCCATCCAGAGTGCCTCGACCCCGGTGGCACAGGCGCTCGAGTTCGTCGTCACCTGGTTGCCGAGTCCGAGCAAGCCCGAGACCCGGGCCGAGATGCCGCTCGCCATCACCTGCTCCACCGCGGTCGAGCCCAGGCGACGGGCCTTCCTGGACGCCACCAGCGGCACCACCCGCTCGACGATGGTGTCCATGCCGCCGATGCCAGTGCCCAGGATGGCACCGCTGTCCCAATCGACACGGTCGTCGTCGGGCTCGGGCACGGCGAGGCCCGCGGCGCGCCAGGCCTCGAGCGCAGCCAGGGCCGCGTAGCGCTGGCCCGCGTTCATCGCACGCAGATCGAGCTCGCTGAAGCTCGCTTCGGCGAGCGCATCCACGCCATCGGGCATTCCGGCCACCTGACAGACGAGCCCCGCGTCGGCCATCCCCTCGTGGTGACGCACGCCCGAGTGGCCCTTGCGGAGTGCCAACTCGAAGTCGGCCACGCCGTTGGCGTTGGGCGCGATCACGCCGAGCCCGGTCACGACGACACGCCTCACGTCCGCACTTCCATGCCCGAGAGCGTGCCAGAGCAGACGATGCGGCCTTCCGCGTCGCGCATGCGCGCCTCGACCCGGAGCTTGCCGCGCCGGTAGTAGACCTTCTCGGCCTCCACCTCGACCCGCGTGCCGGGCGCGACCAGGCCGGTGAAGTCCACGGCGGCGTCGGTGAAGAGCGGCGTCGCCTCGCCGGCACCCCCTGCGAGATTGCGCAGGTGGATCGCCATGGGCACGACGCTGCACTGCGCCATGCACTCGAGCAACAGGACCCCGGGCGTGACCGGGTTGCCGGGAAAGTGGCCGCGGTAGAAGTCCGCCGAAGGGGGCCAGGTATAGGCCCCCACCACGCGGTCCTCGTCGAGCGTCAGGATCTCGTCCACGAAGCGGAAGGGCTCGCGCTGGGGAATGGCTTCGAGCACGCGCTTGCGCAGGGCGGCATCGTCGGGGCTACCCACCGTACATGCCCCCGTTCACATGAAGGACCGTGCCGTGCACGTAGGTCGCGCCGGTGGCGAGCCAGGCGACGACCTCGGCGACCTCTTCGGGCGTGCCCATACGGCCCAGCGGCACGCGAGAGAGGATCGCGTTGCGGGCTTCTTCGGGCAGATCGCGGGTCATCTCGGTCTCGATGAAGCCGGGTGCCACCGAGTTGACGAGGATCGGGCGGCCCGCGAGCTCCTGGGCGATCGACTTCGTGAAGGCGTCGAGCCCCGCCTTGGCCATGGTGTACGGGCTCTGCCCGCGATTGCCGACGTGGCCTACGACGCTCGAGATGTTCACGATGCGCCCGGACTTCTGACGCAGCATGAAGCGGCGCAGGGCCAGCTTGGTCAGATACCAGGTGCCGCGCGTGAGTCCGGCCACCAGGTCGTAGTCATCGAGCTTCATGGCGGGCAGCGGCGCGTTCGTGTTGACGCCTGCGTTGTTCACCAGCACGTCCAGCCGACCGGCGCGCTCTTTCAGCTCCGCGATCAGGCCATCGACCTGCTCGGGGTCGGAGAGGTCGGCGCGCAGGGCGAACGCGTCGGGCAGCTTCTCGACCAGCTCCAGGGCCGCGGCCTCGCTGCCGCGGTAGTGCACCGCAACCCGCAGTCCCTGGTCGGCCAGCGCACGTGCGCACGCCGCCCCGATGCCCGTGGCCGCACCCGTCACCAATGCGATCTTCGACTCGCTCAAACCCGTTCTCCTCCGGTCGTCGCGCTCGCCGCGCGACGCACACGCCTCGTGGCGCTGCGCTCAGTTCTCTTCGAAGCGCAGCAGGGCGCGGGCCCAGGTCAGGCCCCCGCCCACGCCGACCCACGCGATGTCATCGTGCGCCTGCCACTTGTCCCAGTGCTGCGAAGCCACCGAAGCGGCCCCGGGCGCGCCGGTGTTGCCGAACCACTCGACGTGGGTGTGATGGCGTTCGGGCGCGACGTCGCAGCGGCGGGCGACCGCCTCGAGCATGCGCAGGTTGGCCTGGTGGCCGATCAAGTGGAGCGGTCGGCCCGGCTCGGCGTACTCGCGACGCAGGTGCTCGAACCCCTCGGCGCTCTTCTTGATCGCGAACATCTGCACGGCGCGCCCGTCCTGGCCGAAGTAGCCGGCGCGCGGCACCACCACCTTCTCGTAGCGCCCGGGGTCACTGGCCACGCTCGTGCCGAGCACCCGTGCTCGCCCCGGAACGCGTGGCGAGAGGACCGCCGCAGCGGCGCCGTCGCCCCAGAGCACCGCCGAGGCGCGGTCGCCGTAGTCGGTGACCTTCGTCATGGCGTCGATACCCAGGGCGAGGACGAAATCGGGCAGGGTGTCGGCCATGCGCGACAGCACGTCGAGCTCGACCAGGAAACTCGTGCAGGCCGAGTTGATGTCGAACGCGGGGGACTCGATCCCGAGCTCCGCCGCCACGACGCATGCTTCGGGCGGCGTCGTCACGTCCGGTGCGGAGCTTCCCGAGACGACCAGCCCGACTTGCTCGGGCTCGATGCCCGCGCGCGCGATCGCCATGCGCGCCGCTTCGGCACCGAGCTGGGCATTGGTGAGTTCCGCCGCCTCCGCAGACGCACGTACGTCGGCATTGCGCGTGGTGCGTAGGTAGTCGAGAGGCAGCACCGTCCGACGCGCCCGGATGCCCACGCGCTCGACGATCCACGCGTCGGTGGTGCCGATGTCGAGCTCTTCGAGAAAGCGGTTGGTGATCTCGGTCTCAGGATGGTGGTGACCGAGGCCGTGGAGCCAGAGGGTCAAGAGGTGACCCCGCTCACGTGCTCGCCCCCGTCGATCCGGATGACCGCGCCGTTGACCCAGGCCGACTCGGGAAGCGACAGCAGGTACACCATGCCCGCCACGTCCTCGGGCGTGGTGAGCCGCCCGAGCGGGTTGCGCCGCCGCGAGCCCGCCACGAGGCGGTCGCTGCCGGGGATGGCGGCCAGCGCCGGGGTCTGGGTCACGCCGGGCTGCAGCACGTTGCAACGGATGCCGTGGGGCCCGAACTCGGTGGCGATCGAGCGCGCCGCTGCTTCGAGCGCGACCTTGGCGGTGGAAACCGCTGCGTAGCCCTTCCACGCGATGTCGTTGCCCTCGCTCGTGAGCCCGAACACCCGCGCATCGTCGGCGAACAACCGCCGCCGGTGAAGGTCCTGCACCCAGTCGATCAGGCTCGTGCCCATGGCGTGGATCGTCCGCGCGATGTCGCCCGCGTCGAGCGTCCGCTCGGCATAGACCGGCGGCGTGGCCAGACCCTCGAGCCCATCCTCGCCCTGGGCGAAGAGCGCGTCGGCGGCGGCGATCAGCGCCTCTTCTTCGATGCCCAGGGCCTTGGCCAGTGCCTGGGCAGGGTGGTCCTGGCGGGGTCGCTCGGGTGCCAGCAGCTTCAGGTTGCCGAATGCCACCGAATGCAGAAGCACCTGCACGCGGCCGCGCGGGCCGAGCAACTCGGTCATCTCGTCGAGCACGAGGGTGCGCTTGTCCTCGGCGAGTGCGTCGACGTTCCAGTTGCGCAACTCGACCCCGGCCGCGCGAAGCTTCTCGAACTCCGGCTCGACCTGGCGCAACGTCGCGCGCCGATCCCGGTGCACCAGGCACAGGTTCATGCCGTGGGCGGCCAGCTTGCGGGCGGTGGCCAGCCCGAAGCCGCTCGAACCTCCCAGGATCAGCGCCCAGTCGTCGCCTCCGAATCGACCTTCCACCTCGACCCTCCTGCCGGCTGCGGCCGCCTCGCGGCCCCCGGCGATGTCGCACAGGGGTGTCGCTACAAAGTGACCCGGAGTCACCCATCCCCATCCACCCAAAGCATGACCGAGAGTCACCTCAAGTCAACGGCCCAGGCGATCCCACGGATGTGGGCCTTCATCGCGTAACCTTCTGAAAATAGGGGACTTTCTCGAAGTCAAGGGGCTGGGGCGCCAACCCAGGGGTCGAAACCAACCCAGAATCAGCGGCGCTAGGCTCCGGATCCGTGCCGTGCTTTGCCGAAACGCTCCTGAGCCCCGAGCCCGCCATCACGCTGGAGATCACCCCGCCGCGCAAGCGTCTGCCCGACGTGCTGGCGCGTCGGGCCCGGCTGCTCGGACCCGCTGCCCACGCCGTGAACGTGATCCAGCGCGTGGGCCGACTGTCCAGCCTCGATGCCTCGGTCGAGCTGCGGGCCGCCGGCCGCGATCCCGTCTGGCACCTCGCCAACCGGGGGCAGTGCCGGGCCGAAATCGCGTCGGCGATCGAGAGCGCCGCGGCCGGGGGCATCGGCATGGTGCTCTGCCTGCGTGGCGACCACGAGGCCGACGACGCACCCGACACGCCGAAGATTCGCGAGGTCGTCGCGCAGGTGCGCGACGCGATCCCCGGAGTGCTGATCGGCGTCACCGCCAACCAGTATGGACCGCCCGACCGGGTTCTACGCAATCTCATCCCGAAGCTCGAAGCCGGCGCAGACTTCGTACAGACCCAGCCGGTGCTCGAACTCGCCCCGCTGCGCGCCCTTCGCGACCGGGCCGAGCGTGCCGGGGTCCGCCCGCACTGGGTACCCATGGTGATGCCGCTCACGGACGCAGGGGCGGCCGGGCGCATCGCGGCGAGACTCGAGATCCCGATCCCCGAACCGCTGCGCCGCGCGATCGAGGCGCGGCGGGGCTTTGCGGCCTTCGCCGAGATCGTGGGCTCGCTCCGGGCCGACGACGTGTCCGGCCTCGCCATCATGACCCCCGAGATGGACCCGGCACCGGCCACCGGCGCGCGCATCGCGCGCCTGCTCGAAGAACCCGGCGAGTCGCGCGCTCGCCATTAGCCACTCCACGCCACCCAGGAGAACCCCTTTGTCCCTTCGCATGACCCGCGACGAGCGCGAGACGTTCCTGGCCGACCTGCACGTGGGCGTGATCGCCATCGCCGATCCGGACCCGGCCCGTGCGCCGCTCACGGCACCCATCTGGTACGACTACGACCCGGCGGTGGGCGTGTGGGTGCTGACCGGGCCCACGTCGCGCAAGGGCGTCGCCCTCGAGCGCGCCGGCCGCTTCAGCCTCGTCGCCCAGACCGAGGATCTGCCGTACCGGTACGTGAGCGTCGAGGGACCGGTCGTCGAGACCCGCCCCGCCGACCGCGAGCGCGACAGCCGGCCCATGGCCCGGCGCTACTTCGGCGAGAAGCTCGGCGATGCCTACGTCGAAGGCGGCAGTGCCGAGGAGAGCCTCGTGTACGTGATGCGCCCGGAACGCTGGCTCACCGTCGACTACGGCAAGCTGGCCGGCTAGTCCGCGAAGCGAGGACGCGCCGCAACGCCCGCGCGGGCTCAGCCCATCCAGGCGCCGTCGTTGGGATCGAACGCCTGACCGGTAAACGGCGCCGCGTCGGGCGAGACCAGGAAGGCGACCAGGCCCGCGATCTCGTCGGGGCTGCTGATGCGCGCGAGCGGCACCGTAGCCAGAAGCTCGGCGCGCACTTCTTCGTAGGGACGATCCTGCCCGCGGGCGATGTCGCGCATGCGGTCTTCGGCCATGCCGGTGTCGACCCAACCCGGGCAGATGGCGTTCACCCGGACCCGCTTCGGGGCGAGCTCTGCTGCGAGCGAACGCACCAGACCCAGTTGGCCGGCCTTGGCCGCGCTGTAGGCGGCGATCCCGGGCACCCCGAAGCGCGCCACGCACGAAGAGATCACGACCACGTGACGCCAGTCGGCCTCGGCCTCCATCACGCGTTCGAACCCGCGGGCACAGAAGTACGCTCCGTCCAGGTTCGTGCGAACGACCGCGTCCCAGCGGTCCACGCCGTCCTGCACGTCGGGCCCGCCGATGCCCGCGTTCGCGACCAGCGCTCCCGGCGCCCCGAGTTCGTCACGGACGCGGTCGAAGGCCGCCTCCACCCCGGCCCGGTCGGCCACATCGACCGTGAGGCAGCGCGCCGGCCCCGGACACTCGGCGGCCACCGCCTCGAGCGTGCCTGCGGTTCGTCCGAGCAGCGCCACCGTGGTGCCCGATCGCGAAAGCCGCAGGGCGATGGCGCGGCCGATGCCGCTCCCCGCACCGGTGACGATCGCGACGCGAGGCGACGGGTCGCTCACGCGCCCTCACTGCCCGAGGGCTCGGGCGTCTCGTCAGCCGGGCTGCCTTCCCCGATGCCCACGGCCGGGGCTTTCCCGATGCCCACGGCCGCCAGGTGTTCAGGAAGATCGGCAAAGCGTGAGACCACCACCTCGCACCCGGGCGGGAGCGCCTCGTTCAGCCGCTTGAAGTAGCGCTTGTCCGACCGCCCCTCGACGATCACCACGATGCCGCGGTCCTCTTCGGTGCGGATCAGCCGCCCGACCATCTGCTTCAGGTTGAGCAGCATGCGGCCCATGGATGCGCGCTGGAAGGGGGAGATGCCGCGCTCCTTCATGCGGTCGTCGCGGCGGCGCCGTAGCTCGGTGGGTACCTCGAAGGGGAGCTTCTCGATGACCACCGCCTGCAGGGCCTCGCCCGGGATGTCGACGCCCTGCCAGAAGCGCCGCGCGCCCAGCAGCACCGCGGCCCCGTTCACGAACCGGTTGATCAGGGCCGACGGGTCGTCGGCCGCGCGCCGCGGCGTGAGGACGTCGATGCCCTCGTCGCGCAGGCGCCCGGCGAGTTCGTCGGCCACCTCGTTCATGCGGCGCAGACTGGTGAAGAGCCCGAGCGTGCGGCCGCCCAGCTCGCGCGCGAGCAGCTCGAGCACGTCCGCCGTCTCGCGAACCAGGTCGGCACCCCCGCGCATGGCGACCACACGCATGTGCCGGTCGTACGGGAACGGGCTGGGAACCGAGCCGCGCTGCAGGCGCTCGCCAGCGCGATCCTCGACCTCCAGATCGCCCAGCGACGCGAAGGCGTCGCCGCCCATGAACAGGCTGGCCGAGACGCCCGCGAACGAACGCATGCCCGAAAGGAACTGGCCATGGAAGGGCTCGGCGGGCGAGACCGGCCGCACCACGAGACGCCAACGGTCGTACGGAGGGGCCACGCCCTCGAAGCTCGCCACCGCATCGGGCGGGTCGTCGAAGGCCATGCGCAAGCCGTCGGCGGCCTCGCGCAGGTCGGCCACGGCACGCTGCAGCGCAGGCGACCCCTCGTCCGCCCCGGGTACGCGATCGGCCACGTCCTCCAACCGATCCGCCGTCGCCTGGGCGGCCTGCCGGGCCTCGCGAATGTCCGGGTCATCGGCCGGCGGCAGCTGCACGTCACCGAAGTCGCCGGCCCGGGGAAGCAGCGAACGGCCCACCGCGGCCAGGTCGTGCCGCAGGTCGCGCCGCCAGGCGGCCGCGTCCTTCTTGAGCTCTTGCCGGTCCCCGGCAGGCAGCAGCGCTTCCGCGCGGCGTCGGCGCGAACCGGGCGGGGGACCGAAGATCTCGTCGAAGCGGTCGAGCACCACGTCGGGCCGCACCTCGCGGGCAAACACCTCGTCCGCCACGTCGGCCAGCTCGTGCGCCTCGTCCACCACCGCGTGCTCGAACGACGGGTAGTCGGGCGGCCAGCGCAGCAGCAGGTCGTGGTTGGCGACGATCACATGGGCCTGGCCCAGTGCGGCCCGCTTGCGGCCGAGCGGGCAGTGCCGGGTCTTGGCGCACTGCTCGCGCGTGCACTGCTCGGCGCGCGCGGCCACGGCGCGGCGCAGCAGCCCACGCAGCGGCGGATAGCGGCGCAGGAGCAGCGCGGGCACCGCACCGATCTCGCCGTGGGGCCGCGTCTGCGCGCACGCCTCGAGCACCGCGTAGGCCAGACGGTCCTCGGCAAAGATGCTCTGGGCGCGGCCCTCGGCCAGCGCCACCTCGAGCCGGCGCGCGCAGGCGTAGTTGGCGCGGCCCTTGATCGACACCGCGCGCAGTTCCGAGTGCCCGAGAAAGCGCGCCGCAGCGGCGATGTCGCGCTCGAGGAGCTGGTCCTGAAGCAGCTTCGTCCGTGTGGAAATCAGCACCGGCGAGACCTCGCCGGCCGCCTCGCGCTCCATGGCGAAGGGGATCACCGCTGCCAGGTAGGCCAGGCTCTTGCCGACGCCGGTCCCTCCCTCGAGCAGCAGCACCTCTTCGTCGGCCAGGTTGCGGGCGAAGCGCCGCGCCAGCTCGATCTGCTCGCTGCGAACGCGATAGCCGGGAAAGTGCCGCCGCCCGCGCGCCTCGTCGGAGAGCACCGCCGCGATGGCGTCTTCGTGGAAGGGCACCGGCGGCTCGTCGCTGCGACCGATCCGCACGTAGGGAGCCTCGGCCCGAGGCTCGCCCGAGACGTCCTCGTCGGGCTTCGCCAGCAGCTCGAGCCACGGCGACTCGGACGCGTACGACTCGAGCGCGCGCCGCGCCACGACGAAGCGCGGCTCGCCGCGGCGCGCGCCGCGCCCGGCGGCCGAGACCACCCGCGCCGTATCGAGCGCGTCGGACAGCGCCCGGTGACGCTCCTCGGTCTCGAACATCATGCGCGTGAACGACTCGAGCCGCAGGTCGGGCGCGTCGGGGTGGGTGAGCGCCAGCAGGTCGAGCGTGTCCAGGTAGCGGGCCTGGGCGAGCGCGGGGTCGAGCTGACGCGACAGGAACGCCTGCTCGAACTCGGCGTTGTGGGCGATGATCACGCGACCGGCGAGCGCCTCGCGCAGCGGCGCGGCGACCTCGGCGAAGGGGGGCCCTCCGGCCGCGTCGGCATCCTCGATGCCGGTCAGGCGCTTCACCGCACGGGGCAGGGTGCGGCGGGGGCGCACCAGCACCTCGAGCGTGGTCACGTGGTCGGCGCCCGGGTCCACCAGCAGCGCGCCAAACTCGAGGATCTCGGCCTCGGGGTCGTCGGTCAGGCCCGTGGTCTCGAGGTCGACCACGGCCAGGGGGCCGACCCGGGTCGCGAAGCGACCGAGCACGTCGGCGTCGAGGCCGAAGGTCTCCGGCCCGCGCTGCTCGCGAACCAGCCCCCGCGAGCCCGGCGTGGCTTCCCCCTTCGAGCTGGACACGGCGCCCTAGACGTAGATCCCGCCCTTGTACTCCCGGTCCTGGCGGATGTCGACGTTCAGCAGTGCGGGCTTGCCCGAGGCAACGGCGCGATCGAGGGCGGCGCGCATGTCGCCGGGCTCGGTCACGTGCTCGCCGTGCCCGCCGAGCGCCTCCACGACCTTGTCGTAGCGGGTGCGGTTCAACAGCACCCCCTCGAGCCGGTCCCAACCATAGACGGCGCCCTGCGGCCGCATCATCTGGCCCCAGGCGGCGTCGTTGCCCAGCACACCGATGATCGGCAGGCCGAAGCGCACCGCGGTGTCGTACTCGAAACCGTTGAACCCGAAGGATCCGTCGCCGTAGATGATCACCACGGGGCGGTCCGGGTGGGCGAGCTTGGCCGCGATGGCGAAGGGCATGCCGACGCCGAGCGTGCCCAGCGGGCCGGGATCCATCCAGGCGCCCTCGCCCTTGACCGGCAGGATCTTCGCGGCGGTCGCCACGATGTCCCCGCCGTCGCCGATCACGATCGGGCGATCGAGGGTCTCGAGCCAGTCGCGTACCTCGCGGCACATGCGCTGGGGGTCGATCGGCACCTCGTCGCTGTTGAGCGCCGACTCGACCTTCTTCTCGGCCTCGACCTCGATCCCACGCAGCTCGTCGCGCCAGGCGGTGAAATCGAGCTTGGCGCCCTGGTTCTTCATCTCTTCCTGCATCAGCTCGAAGGCGCAGGCGAGGTTGCCCACCAGCGGCACGTCGGCCTGACGGTTCTGGCCGATCAGGGTCGCGTCCATGTCGAGCTGGATGATCTTCGCATCGGCCGGGATCGTCTGGCCGAAGCGCATCCGGAAGTCTAGCAGCGTGCCCGCCAGGATGATGCAGTCGATGCCCTTGAGCGCGTCGCGCCGCGACCGGTTCAGGAACTCCGGCGAATCGTGGGGCACGGTGCCGCGACCCATCCCATTCACGTAGGTCGGGATGTGCGTCTCGGAGATGAAGCGGTTCATCTCTTCGGCGGCCTGCGACCACTTGACGCTGGTGCCCGCCATCAGCATCGGGCGTTCGCTCTTCTGCAGGATCTCGATGGCGCGTCGCACCTCGTCGCGGTCGGGCGAGATGCGCGGCGGCTGGGTGCGGATCCGCGGAATGGTGACGTCTTCTTCGACCTGGCCCATGAACACGTCCATGGGAATCTCGAGGTACGCGGGGCCCGGAATGCCGGACACGGCGTGGCGAATCGCCAGTTCGATGTACTCGGGGATGCGCTTGGTCTCGTAGACCGCGTCGCAGTACTTCGTGATGGGGCGGACGACGCCGAGGTGGTCCATCTCCTGGAGCGAACCGCGACGCAGGTTCTCGAAGGGACCCTGCCCACCAAAGACCAGGATGGGCGAGTTCGCGCGCCAGGCGTTGGCGATACCGGTCACACCGTCGGTGACACCGGGCCCTGCCGTGATGGCGGCCACGCCGACCTTGCCCGGGTTGCACCGGGCCCACGAGTCGGCGGCATGCACGGCGGCCTGCTCGTGACGCACGTCGACGACCTTGATGCCCTCATCGATGCAGCCATCGTAGATGGGCATGATGTGGCCACCCGAAAGGGTGAAGATGGCCTCGACACCGGCCTCTTTCAGGGCCTTGGCTGCGAGCTTTCCGCCGTGGACGGGCATGGGGGTACACCTCCGCTGTGAAGCGGGGATGCTAGCGGAAAACCGCCCCCCGGGTTTCGAGAACCGCGGGGGGCCCGATGCCTACTGGAGGACGCGGAACTCGGCGCGCCGGTTCCAGCGCCAGGCCGACTCGTCGTGGCCCTGCACGGCCGGCTTGGCCTCGCCGAAACTCACGGTGTCGAGCTTCGCTGCGGGCACGCCCGAGTCGATCATGTACTGGCGGGCCGCGTTCGCACGACGCTCGCCCAGCGCGAGGTTGTACTCCTCGCTGCCGCGCTCGTCCGTGTGCCCTTCGATGACGATCGTGCGCCAGCTGCCGGTGCGGATGGCCTCGGCGTTGGTGCGCAACGTCGGCTTCTGGTCATCGCGCACGAGTGCGCGGTCGAAGTCGAAGTAGATGGCCTCGAGCTCGGCGACGGCCTGACCGGTCGAGAGCATGTCGTCGCTCCCGAAGCCGCTTCCGCTGCCGCCCATGCTGCCGGTGCCACTATCGAAGCCACCGGTGGTGCCGCTTCCGGTTCCATCGGTGTCCGAGCCATCCGAGGCGCAGCCGATGCCGATCGCTCCGGCGAGTAGCGCAACCCCGAAGAATCGCGTGAGTCGTGAACGCTCCATGCGGTGAGAACCCCCCTCTCGTCCCTTGTGCTGGTCGATCCCCCGAACCAAACGAGAGTGTGGGGACCCGAAGGGCGGATCGCAAGGCATGAAATGGCCGGAGAGCGCTCCCGATGCCGATCCCCGCCTAGCCTCACCCCACCCCCTGCCGGCGTGGGGTCCCGGTGGCCCCGGACTCAGCGACCCCGAAAGACGGGTGGGCGCTTCTCCAGGAAGGCACGAACCCCTTCCTTGTAGTCCTCGCTCTCGAAACAGGCGCGGATCGACTCGTTCATGGCCGCATCGTCCCGGGCGCCGGGATCCTTGGTGGTCTCCGTCACGATCCGCTTCACGCTGCGGACGGTGAGCGGCGCGTTGCCGCCGATCTGGGCCGCCATCTCGCGAACCTGCTTCTCGAGCTCGCCCTTCGGATGCACCCGGTTGAGCAGCCCGAGGTCGAGCGCCTCCTGGGCGGCGTAGCGCCGTGCGCTGAAGAAGATCTCCTTGGCGGCCGAGGGGCCCACCAGGGCCACCAGCCCCTGGATGCCCGCCGCGTGGTAGCCGAGGCCCAGTCGGGCGGCCGGAATCGCGAACACGGCATCGTCGGCCGCGTACCGCAGGTCTGCGGCCAAGGCGATCGCCATGCCCCCGCCCACGCAGTAGCCATGGATCATGGCGATCACCGGGAGCGGGCAGTTCAGGATGGCACCGAAGGCCAGCCCGGTTCCCGCGTCGTAGCTGCCGGCAGCGTCGCCGCCGGTGCGCTGCTGCTTGAACTCCGAGATGTCGGCCCCGGAGACGAAGGCGACCTCGCCCTCGCCGCGCATCACCACGACCCGTACCTCCGGGTCTTCGCATAGGCTCTCGAGGGCGGGCGGGATCGCGCGCCACATGTCCACCGAGATGGCATTGCGACGTTCGGGGTGGTCGAAGATCAGCCAGCCGATGGCTCCGTCTCGCTCGGTGCGGATGCGTCCAGACATGGCCGGCCAGGGTACCCGACCGGCCCCGCGCCGGGCACGGCGGCCCCTCGACGGCTTGCGCCGGCCGCGGACTACACTCGGCGCGCCCGCGACGGCGGGTCCTGGAGGACCGCAGGTGACCCAACCCCCCGCGCTACCGAGCGTCCGGCCGAGGCTCGACACGCCCCTCGCCAGCCAGCGCTCGTGTGCCCTCGGCCGCCGGGGCATGGTGGCCACCAGCGTGCCCGCGGCCACGCGTGCGGGCCTGGCCATGCTGGAACGCGGGGGCAACGCCGTCGACGCGGCGCTCGCCGCCGCGGCAGTGCTCTGCGTGGTGGAGCCCATGTCGACCGGCATCGGCGGCGACGCTTTCGCGCTGCTCTGGTCGGCGAAGGAGGACCAGCTGCTGGGCCTGAACGGCAGTGGGCGCGCCCCCGCCGCGGCCACCCTCGAGGCCTACCGCGCACGCGGCCTCGACGAGATCGCGCCCAGGGGAATTCTCTCGGCCACGGTGCCGGGGGCCGTGCATGCCTGGCAGACCCTCTCCGACCGGCTCGGCGCCCTGCCGCTCGGGGACGTGCTGGAGCCCGCCATCGCCCTGGCCGAGGACGGCTTTCCGGTCACCGAACTCGTCGCGCACTACTGGGGGCTGCTGGCCGCGGGCGGTGCGCTCCACAATGCGGCCGCGCGAACGCATTGGCTCGACGCCGGCCGCGCGCCCACCGCCGGCGGGTGGTTCCGGGCCCCGGCGCTCGGCCAGAGCCTGCGTGCCGTCGCCAGCAAGGGCGCCGCGGGCTTCTACGAGGGCGCGGTGGCCGACGCCATCGTCGCCACCTCGCGCGAGGAGGGCGGCTTCTTCTGCCACGACGACCTCGCGGGTCACCAGAGCGACTGGGTCGTGCCGATCCACACCGACTACCGCGGCACCACCGTGGCCGAGCTTCCTCCCAACGGGCAGGGACTCGCCGCGCTGATCGCGCTCGGCATCCTCGAGCAGTTCGACCCGGCGGAGGCGCCGCCGGGCAGCGCGCTCGAATGGCATCGGCGCATCGAGGCCGTGAAGCTCGCCTTCGCCGACCGCGATGCCTACATCGCCGACCCCGCCCACGTGGACGTGCCGGTCGAGGCGCTGCTCGACCCGGCCTACGCGCGACGCCGCGCCGCCTCGATCGGCGAACGCGCGCTGACCGGCGCCGACCCGGGACTCGACGGCAATACCGTCTACCTGTGCACCGCCGACGGCGAGGGAAATCTGGTCTCTTTCATCCAGAGCCTGTTCACCGGCTTCGGCTCGGGGGTGGGCTGCGGCGACAGCGGCGTCGTGCTCCAGAGCCGCGGCGCGGGGTTTCGACTCGACCCGCGGCACCCCGGCGCGCTCGCACCGGGCAAGCGCCCCTTCCACACCATCATCCCGGGCATGCTGCTGCGCGACGGCACGCCGTGGATGGCATTCGGCCTGATGGGGGGCGACGTCCAGCCCCAGAGCCACCTGAACTTCGTCTCGAACGTGGTCGACCACGGTCTCAACCCGCAGGAGGCCCTCGACCGCATGCGGTTTCGCTACCAGGGCGGTACCGAGGTGCGCATCGAGCACCCCGACGCGCCCGCCCTCGAAGGCGGAACCCTGCTCGAGGCCCTGCGCGCCCGCGGACACGATGCGAAGGGCCCCGGCGGCTTCGCAACCGACCTGTTCGGCGGCGGACAGGCGATCGCGCGGCTCCCCGACGGCGTGCTCGCCGGCGGCAGCGACCGCCGGAAGGACGGCTGCGCGCTGGGTTTCTAGACCCTGGGGTCGGGCTTCGAGCCCTTGGGGCTCGACTCGTGGCCCTTGGGTCTGCGCTTCCAGGCCCGGCTAGAGCGCTACCCTGCCGGGCCGTGTCCGAACACGACGGCCGAACCACCCTGGCCCTGCTGCGCCTGTCCGGCGAGGTGGGCACCAAGGCACGCATGACCCGGCAGGCCTTCGTGTCGCGGCTGGTCTCGAACCTCCAGGACCTGCTGCGTTCCGAGGGGCTCTCGGGCGAGGTCGAGCGGCGCTACGACCGCCTCTTCGTCTCGCTGCCCGATGGGCGCGGGACCGAGGCGCTCGCACGCGTGTTCGGGCTGCAGGCCGTGGCACCCGCAGTACGCGAGCCCTGTGAGAAGCTGGAAGACGCGGTCGAGATCGGCGTGCGCCGGTTCGAACGCCTGGTGGCGGGCCGGCGCTTCGCGGTCCGCGCGCGAGTCGTGGGCGACCGCGCGCGACGCCCGTTCGGCCGCCGCGATCTCGAGGTCGCGCTCGGCGAGCGCCTGCTGCCGGCGTCGGCGGGGGTCGATCTCACACACCCCGAGGTGACGGCGCGCATCGAGGTCTACGAGGGCCAGGCCTACTGCTTCGAAGAAGAGCTGCGCGCGCCGGGCGGGCTTCCGCTCGGTACCGAGAGCCGGGCGGTGGCGCTCGTGAGCGGGGGCTTCGACTCGGCCGTGGCGGCCTGGCAGCTGCTTCGCCGCGGCGTGCATCTCGACTACGTGTTCTGCAACCTCGGCGGCACCAGCCACCAGCTGGGAACCCTGCGCGTGATGAAGGAGGTCGCCGACCGCTGGTCCTACGGCACGCGCCCCCGACTGTACGCGGTGGACTTCGACCCCGTGACCGCGGACATCCAGGCCCACGCCGAGCCGCGCTACTGGCAGGTGATCCTGAAGCGGCAGATGCTGCGCACGGCCGACCGGATCGCGCGCGAGACGGGCGCCCAGGCGATCGTCACGGGCGAAGCGGTGGGCCAGGTCTCGTCGCAGACACTGCCGAACCTCGCCGTGATCAGCGACGCCACGCGCACGCCGATCCTGCGGCCGCTGATCGGCGCGAACAAGGAGGACATCATCGCCCAGGCCCGGGCCATCGGGACCGCGAGGCTGTCCGAGGTGGTGGACGAGTACTGCGCCATGGTGCCGCGCCGGCCCGCCACCGCCGCCAGGCTCGACGTGGTCCTCGAGCAGGAGGCGGCGATGGATCCCGGCGTGCTCGATCGTGCCATCGAAGGGCACGAAGCGCTGGACCTGCGCGCCCTCGATCCCGACGACAGCGGCATGCCCGAGCTCGAGACGCGCGAGATCCCCGCCGGCGCGGTGGTGCTCGACCTTCGCCACCGCAACGACTTCGACGCCTGGCATTGGCCGGACGCCGTCTGGCTCGACTTCCCCCAGGCCATGCGTGCCTACCCGAGCTTCGGACGCGACGAGCGCTACGTGCTCTACTGCGAGTTCGGGCTCAAGAGCGCCCACCTCGCCGAGCGGATGCACCGCGAGGGCCTGCGGGTGCTGCACTTTCGCGGCGGCGTCCCGGCGCTGCGGCGGCTCGCCGAGGGCAAGGCGCCCCGCTAGGCGCCGCCGGTCTGGTTGCGGGCCTCGGCCGCGTACTCGCGGCCGTCGACCCGTAGCACCACCCGGCAGGCCAGCTCGAGCGCCGTGCCCTCGCGGCCCCGCGAACGGTACGGTCGCGCCGCGAACAGCGCGTCGAGGTGTGCGGCCTCGAGCCGGTCGGCGAGCCCGACCCGGTCGAGTTCGCGATCGAGTTCGGCGGCGATCCCGAGCGCCGGCAGCGGTTCGTCGTCGCACCAGCACTCGCCGGTGAGCAGATCGATGCGCAGGGCTCCCTCGCCCAGGGCGAGAAGCGCATCGCGGTCGTCCCCCAGGCGCCAGCCAAGAAAGATCTGGCAGAGCCGTTCGGGGAGCGCTTCGAGCTCCGCCTCCGAGGGCGCTCCGGGCCCGGTGCGCTCCGGCACGCCTAGAGGCTGGCGAGGAAGTCGAGCACCGCGCGGTTGAAGGCCTCGGCCTGCTCGATGTTGACCACGTGGCCCGCTTCGGGGATCACCACGTGACGCGCCTGCGGAAGCTTGGCCGCCATCACCTCGGCGGCGCGCAGATAGGCGTTGTCCTGCTCGCCCACCAGAACCAGGGTGGGGATCTCGATCCCGGCGAGCTCGTCGATCACGCCGGCGGCGGGGCCGGACACGCGACGACCGAAGTTCGCGACCCCGCGCGGACTCTGGGCCTCGATCGCGCGCGCTGCGGCCTGGGCCTCGGGCAGCTCGGGCTTGCGACCGATCGACGTCGTCGCCGAACGACCGGTGGTGAAACCCTCGAAGCCGATCTTCTCGAGGCGGTCGGCGATGCGCCCGACCTGCGCCTCCCAGCCCGCCTGCGCCTCCTGCTTCTTGAAGCCCGGTCCACTGGCGAACAGCAGCAGCGCCTTCACACGATCGGGGTGCGTCAGCGCGTAGTGAAGCGACGCGAGCCCGCCGAACGACAGCCCACCCACGACGGCCGGCTGGCCGGGTGCCGCCGCTTCGAGCACCCGCGCCATGTCGTCCACCACCCGGGCCATGTCATAGGCATCGGGATCGTCGGGCGCTTCGCTCCGACCGTGGCCGCGGTAGTCCCACAGCGCCACGCGGTATCCCGCGGCGACCAGGGGTTCGACCTGCGGCCTGAAGTTCTCGAGGGTCTGGCAGTACCCCGGGGAGAGGATCACCGGCGGCCCGTCGCCGAAGAACTCGGCGTGCAGCGCCAGGCCGTCGGTCGTCTCCACCGTGGTCATACCGAGCCCGCCGCTTCGATGCGCTCGCGCAGGGCCTGCGCCATCTGCGCCACCTGCTCCTGCATCGGCCCCTTGATGGTGAACTCGGGGACCAGCCCCTTGGTGCGGCCCTGCATCTCGATCGAGATCCGCGCCCGGTCCGCAGCGAGCTCGTCCACGGTCACCTCCCCGTGGAGGTCACGCCAGACGTTGCCGTCACAGACCTTCTCGAAGCGGATCGAGCCGTCCATCAGGAAGTCGAAATGGAAGGTGGCGTCGCCCTCGCGACCCAGGGCGCGGTAGTGCGACACCACGGTCTTGCGCGTGTCGTCGCGCGCGACGATCTCGCTCTTCATGTCCGGAAACAGCGCCGTCAGGGTCTCGTCCTGATCGAGCACCTCGACGGCCTGGTCGCGACTGCTCGCGACCTCGAAGCTGCGGCTCACCTGCATCGGCGGTCCTCCTGCACGATCAGCGGATCTCGGCCAGGCCCGGCGGCACCAGCAGCGGCGCGCCCGGGGGCAGGTCGCCGAGCAGCGCGAGCGTGCGCGCCAGGCCGCGGGGCAGCGGCAGTTCGGGGGTGGCAGCCACGCGAACCAGCCCCAGCGCTTCGGCGATCTGGTCGGCGAGCGGGCGCGGCGGCGGGTAGGTCATCAGCAGCACGTCGGTGTCGGGATCCAGACCAGCCAGCAGCTTCGCCTCGGTCACCGCATCGCGCAGGCCGCCCAGCACGTCGACCAGGCCGGCATCGCGCGCCTGCTCGCCGGTGAACACGCGACCCCGACCGACGGCATCGACCTCGCTCGTTTCGAGACCGCGGCCTTCGGCCACGCGCTGCACGAACAGGTCGTAGATGCGGCGAACGTCTTCGCGTAACACCTGTCGTGCGCCGGGGGAGAGAGGCTCGGCCGAGAGCAGCAGGTCGGCGCGCTTGCCCCGCTGCATCGACTCGACACCGATGTCCAGCTTGTCGAGCAGCCCTCCGAGCACCGGCCGCAGCACGAACACGCCGATCGACCCGGTGTAGGTCGTGGGCTGGCTCACGATCCGGTCCGCGCCGCATGCGACGTAGTAGCCGCCGGACGCGGCCACGTCCGAGAACGAAGCCACCACCGGCGTGCCGCGATCGCGCGCCCGGGCGATGGCCCGCCAGACGATGTCCGACGCCAGCGGAGAACCGCCGGGGCTGTCGACCCGGAAGACGATGGCCTCGATGTCTTCGGCCTTCGAGGCGTCCTCGATCGCCTGGGCCACCGTGTCGGCGGCGAGCACCGGGTTGCCCTGGCGCGAGACGTCGCCCGACCCCGTCACCACCGGGCCCGATCCGTAGACCAGCGCGAAGTTCGCCTGGGGATCGAAGCCCACGTCTTCGAACGCGATGGCGGCCCACTGTGCAGCGTCGATCCGCGGCTCGGCCAGCAGCTCGTCGCGGTGGGCCACGCGGTCCACGAGCCCCAGCTCGACCAGGCGCTCGGGTGTCGAGGGCGCCTCGTCGATGAGCGCCTCGACGGCGCCGGGCGCCAGTTCGCGGCCCTCGGCCACGGCCCCCACGAAGCGCGCGTCGATCGAGTCGAGCAGCGCGCGCGTCATCTCGCGATTGGCATCGGACATGCCGGTCTCGGCGTAGGATTCGACGGCACTCTTGTAGCGGCCGATGCGCTCGTACTCGACGTCGACGCCGACCTTCTCGAACAGACCGCCGAGAAAGAAGTACTCGGCGGCGAGACCCGGCAGCACGCTGCGAGATGCCGGCGCCATCACGATCTCGTCGGCGGCCGTGGCCACGTAGTACTCGAGATTGGCCGAGAGGCTCTCGAGCTCGAGGTAGACCGTGGTGCGCTTGCCGGCATCGCCCAGCCGCGCGATGGCGCTACGCAGCTCGCTCGCCTTGCCCCAGCCCACGTCGAGACCGCCGACCTCGATCAGCACCGACGTGATGCGGTCGTCGCGCTCGGCCTTGCTCATCTCGGACAGGGCACCGATCAGCGTGCGTTCGGCGCGACCGAACAGTCGCGCCAGAACCGGGTTCACCGGCGCATCGACATAGGTGCCGCGTATCTCGAGCACGAGTTGCGTACCGGGTGCCAGCTCGGGCCCGCGCCCGAACGCCCAGAAGGCGACGCCGGCCACCAGCAGGGCCACCAGGATCAAGAATCGCCAGGGTCCGCGTCTCACGTTTGCCGGGGTCCTTCCATGGTCTTGGGTATCCTAGGCCAGCCATGGCCAGGGCGGTCTACATCGCGGGCGTCGGGCTCACCAAGGTCGACCTCACCGGGCGAGACTTCGGCAGCGTCTTCGACCTCTTCGCGCAGGCCTACGAGACGGCGCTCGCGGACTCCCGCGTGCGCAGCTTCGATGCGGTCCAGATCGGCATCATGGACAGCGAGGAGTTCGAGAATCGCGCCAACATCGCCGCCAAGGTGGCCGACCGCCTGGGGCTGCGCGGCGTGCCCGCCGTCCGCAGCGAGACCGCGTCGTCCACCGGGGCCGCCGCCTTCCACGAGGCCTACTACAAGGTGGCCTCCGAGCAGTGCGAGAGCGTGCTGGTGCTGGCGGGCGAGCGCATGAAGACGGTCACCACCGACGTGGCCACGGCCATCATGTCGAAGACCGTCGACCCGATGGAGCGCCGCTTCGGCTTCACCATGCCTGGACTGATCGCCCTGGTGACCCAGGCCTGGCTTCGCGCCCGGGGCACCCGCGGCAAGGACATTCCGGAGATCTTCGCCCGGCTGATGCACCGCGCCCACGCCCTGGGCGCCGAGAACCCGCTGGCGGCGTTCTACCGGCGCCCGGAGGCGTTCGAGGCCTACTTCGACGCCACGCAGAACCTGCCGGTGGCCACGCCGCTCATGCGCAAGGACTGCTCTCCCATCTGCGACGGCGCCGCCGCCATCGTGCTCACGTCGCGCCCGGACGCGGTGCGCGTGGCGGGCCTGGGGTCGGCCACGGAGAGCTCTTCGATCCTCGATCGCGAGTCGCTCTCGCACATGGACGCCACCCGCCAGGCCGCACGCATCGCCTACTGGCGGGCCGGCATCCGCGACCCGCGCCGGCTCGAGCGTGTGGTGGTCGAGGCCCACGACGCCTTCAACAGCCTGCTCCCCATCAACCTCGGCGACCTGGGGCTCACCACCGAGGACGAGGCGGTCGCCGCGCTGGTGGGCGACCTGACCGAGCCCCCGGGCGACCCGCTCGAACACCCCACCACCGGCCTGGCCGGGCGCCTGCCCACCAACCTTTCGGGCGGTCTCAAGGCCCGCGGTCACCCCGTGGGCGGCACCGGCCTGTTCCAGATCGCCGAGTGCGCGCTGCAGCTGACCGAGCGCTTCCCGAACCCACGCGCGCAGGTGCGTGGCGCGAACCTGGGCATCGCGCACTCGATCGGCGGGCCCGGCAACAACGTCTACGTCTCGATCCTCGAGCGTTCGAACTCCGACCGCACTCCCGAAGACGTGCCCGAGCCGCGACGTCACTTCCAGTCGTCGCGGCGGCGACCGGCCCCGGAATCCACCGCGCGTGGAGGCGAGCGCGCGGTCGTCGAGGCCGCCACCACCATCCACGTGACCGGCGATGCCAACCCGGCGCCGGTCCACGTGGCGGTACTGCGCTTCGACGGCGGGCGCGTGTTCGCCAAGCTCGACCATGCGCCGGGCCTCGAAGAGCCGCCCGAGGAAGTGCTGGCGGGACAGCGGGTGAAGCTGCTGGTCAAGGACGACGGCGACCACTACTTCCAACTCGACCGCGGCCGCCTCTCCCTCGGCGGCCTCGTCGACAGCATCCGCGACCGCATCGCCGGGGGCGGCGGCGAGAGCTGACCCCGCCCACTTTCTGGGCGGCTCGGCGTCCGGAAGCCGCGCTCCCACTAGGGGCGGCTTCGGGTCCGGGAAAGCCCGGCTCCTCCGAGGCTCGGGGTCCGGAAGCCGCCGACTCCTCCGCAGCTGACCGACCGTACCTCCTGCCAACGGGAGTCGTTGCTCTATGTCGTCGCCGGCGGCTTCCGGACCCCTCGGCGCGGCTTGACCTCTGGACGAGAGCTCTCGGTTCGCCTCCCAAGCCCCGACGAGGGTCTGGGAAAGCCCGGCGACGACATAGAGCCACGCATCGGGCATGCAGGAGGCCAAGCCAGTCAGCTGCGGAGGAGTCGGGCTTTCCCAGGCCCGAAGCAGGTACCGCGGGGCCGGCGGCTTCCGGATGCCGAGCCGGCACGAAGAAGGCCAGCACCCCGAGGTAAGAAAGGAAAAGGGGCGGAGACGTCGAAGACGTCCCCGCCCCTTTGGGGTTCTGGCCGCGCGGGGCGGCTAGAAGACGATGACGCCTCGGGCGTTCACGCCGTTGTTCATGTCCTCGAAGGCGCGATTCACCTCGTCGAGCGAGTAGGTGGCGGTCACCAGTTCGTCGAGCTTCAGGCGGTTGGCCTTGTAGAGCGACAGGTAGCGCGGGAAGTCCACGCTGGGGCGGCCCGAGCCGTACATGGAGCCGGTGAGCACCTTCTCCTGGAACGGCATCAGGAACGTGGGCAACGTGATCATGCCGTCGGGGCGCGTCACGCCCACGACGACCATGGTGCCGCCCTTGCCGATGGCGTTGTACGCCTGGGTGATCACCTCGGGTACGCCGATGCACTCGAAGGCGTAGTCGACACCGCCGGGCGAGAGCCCGTGGATCGCGGCCACGGCATCTCCGTCGGTGCTCGGGTTCACCGTGTGGGTGGCACCGAACTGCTGGGCGTACTCGAGCTTCTTGTCCTCGAGATCGACCGCGATGATCTTCTCGGCGCCCGCGAGCGCCGCACCCTGGATCGTGTTCAGCCCGATGCCGCCGGCGCCGAAGACGGCGACGGTGGTGCCCGGCTGGATGTTGGCCGTGTTGAGCGCGGCACCCACGCCGGTCATCACCGCACAGCCCACCAGCGCCGCCTTGTCGAGCGGCACGTCGGGGTCGATCTTCAGCACGTTGTCGCGGTGCACCGTGGCGTACTCGGCCATCACGCCCACACCCGCCATGTGGTTGAGCGCATTGCCGTCGGCATCCTTGAAGCGCCCGGTGCCGTCGGGCAGCGTGGTCACCGCCTTGGCGGCCTGGTCGCACAGCTGCGGGCGACCCTCGGCGCAGTAGCGGCACTTGCCGCACATCGGCACCCACACGATGACGACGTGGTCGCCCACGGCGATGTCGGTCACGCCCTCGCCGACTTCCTCCACCACGCCGGCGGCCTCGTGGCCGATCACGGTGGGCGGGGGCATCGGGATGGTGCCGTTGGTCACGGAGAAGTCGCTGTGGCACACGCCCACGGCGGACATCTTGACCATCACCTCGCCGAGCTTGGGGGACTCGACCTCGACCTCCTCGACGGAGACGGGAGAATTCAGTTGGCGGACGACAGCCGCCTTGCCCTTCTTGGCCATGGGACGGAACTCCTGGGGTTCGGGGGAAGAGGCATGGTACGAGAGCGTTGATTCTCGTGTCAACGTGGCGCACCGCTGGGCTCGTCCGGGCGCTCCGGGGCGGACGCGCGGGCGAGGCGCGATCCGGCGAACGGTATGCTCGCCGGCATGATTCGCCTCTACCGGCCCGACGATGCCCCCGCGGTCGCCCGACTGTCGGCGGCCTGCTCACGCGCCGAGGCCGACTTCGTCCTCAACCCCATGTGGGAGACCGAGGGCGAGCTGCATGCCGAGTTCGCGCGCCACGGCATCGCTCCCGAAGAGCACCTGCTGGTGCACGACGATGGGGCCGGCGAGATCCTCGGCCTGTCGGGATGGCTTCGCCCGTCGGGTGCGCACGCGGCGGGCCTGTTCTGCCCGGTGGTGGATCGCAGCCGTCGGGGCCAGGGGCTGGGAGGCGAACTGCTGCGCGCGGCAATCGACCTGGGCAAGGAACGGCTGGGCGTGACGCTCGCTACGGCGGGCATCGGCACCCGCAACCGCGGCGGCTACTCGCTGCTGATGGCGCACGGCTTTCGTTCGGTGCGCCAGCACTTCCTGATGCGCTGCGACACCCGGCCCAAGGTCGCCGCCAACGCCAACTTCGCCCCTGCCCCGGCCGAGGCCGATGACCTGGCCGCAATCCAGGAGATCTACGACTCGTGTGACTTTCCCGAGCGCTCGCTCGACGAGACGCGCGCCCGCTTCGAAGCCGGCCACCACGCGTATACCGTGGCGCGCGAAGGCGACGAGGTCGTGGCCTTCACCGAGATCGAGACGCACTGGCCGCAGCGCAACTGGCTCGCGTTCGTGGGCGTGCGGCCCGCGCTGCGCGACCGGGGGCTCGGCTCGGGCCTGGCCGCCTGGTCCGTCGCGCGCCGCTTCGAAGCCGGCACCGAGCAGGCGCTGCTGCTGCTCTCGCCCGCGAACCGCACCGCGGTTCGCGCCTACGAGAAGGTGGGCTTCCGGCGCACGCGCATCTTCGACGTGCTGGAGAAGGCACTCTAGGCGCCACGCGAATCGCGCGGCGGCGCTAGACCAGCTCGATGGTCGCAATCTCGCGGTACGCACCGACCCGCAGGCGCGGACCGGCCACGCCTGCGCCCCGGCTCACGTAGAGCGTCGAGCCGTTCTCGGTGAAGAGGCCCCGGTCGTAGCGCGTCATGATGCGCGCGAGATTGAGCCGGTGCTCGAACATCGGGACCGCGAGCTGGCCGCCATGGGTGTGCCCGGAGAGCACCAGCGGAAACCCCAGCCGGGCCGCCTGCGGGAAGGCCTCGGGGCGGTGCACCAGGAGCAGCACCGGACCGTCCGAGGGCAACTCGCGCGCCAGCTCATCGAGGTCGGGCAGATCGAATCCCCGGGCCGTCCACGTGATGTGGCCCGGGTCGTCGACCCCGGCCACGTAGAGCGGGTCGCCCTCGGGTACGCGCACCACGTCCTTGCGCAGCAGTGCCAGGTGCGGCGCGTGACGCGCCAGCGCGTCGGCCACGCGGTCACAGCCGACGTAGGCGTCGTGGTTGCCGAGCACCGCGTACACCCCACGCGGCGCGCGCAGGGCTCCCAGTGCCCGCGCGCCCTCTTCGACCACCGACGGGTCGGCGTCGAACAGGTCTCCCGTCAGCGCGATCAGGTCGGCACCCAGTGCATTGGTGCGTGCCACCAGCGCGTCGAGCCGCGCACCCTCCATGCCGTTGCCGATGTGGAGATCCGAAAGGTGCGCCACCCGCAGCCCGCGCAGGGGGTCGGGCATGTCGCGTAGCGCCACGGGCACGTGCTCGTGACGGATGTGTGCCTGACCGAACGTGAGTCCCCACAGCAGAAGCGCGGCCACCAGACCGACGATGCCGGCACTCGCGATCCGGAACACCTCGAACGCGGTGTCCGGGGACAGACCTACCGAGGCGAGCAGCAGCGAGCCCGGCACCGCGCCGATCCAGGCGAGCCCCACCGCCAGACCCAGCAGGATGGTGGCCACGCCGATCGTCATGTAGACGCGCGCCAGCACGCCGCCGAGGCCGGGGTTGCGGCGCGCCCGGCGCATCACCGGAACGATCGCGAGATTGGCCGCGATCAGGATCGCCGCCAGTACCGACCCCAGCCACGGCCCCGGACCGGGCCGGCCGGCGAGCACGACGGTGAACCAGTGCCCGATCAGCACCTGCATGAGCCCGAGCAGGACGGCCAGGGTGCGGATCACGTTGCCGAGCACCAGCTGGCGAAAGACGCGCTTGAGGGTGGCCATCGACCGATCAGGTTAGCGATCTCCGCCGGCACGCCTGGCTGGGTCGAGAGCGCCGCTGGCCGGTCAGAACCGATCGGCGGTCCAGAAGGTGAAGGGCTCGCCACCGAGCATCCTCGCCAGGAAGGCGTCGCCGCTCTCCCCCGGAGCAGGCTGCTCGCCGAGTCGCGCGCCCAGCGATTCGGCGTCGAGACAGCGCAGCATGGCGGTCGGGTCCTCCACGGTCTGGGCGTGGACACCCCGCTGCGAGAGGGCGGGCAGGAGACCCGGCTCGAAGTGCAGCCCCGGCGCCACCAGCAGCTCGCCCACCTCGGCAGCGACGAGCCGGGCCAGGGCCTCGCCGGCCACCGCGTCGCCGGCCCGGCGGCCCACCTCGAGCAGGTTGTTCATGCCCGACAGGCGCGTGGTGCGCAGGTAGGCCGAGACGCCGGCCCCGTCGCGCACCACCCGGAAGCGTTCGTCGGGGTTGCCGGCGTTCGCGAGCGAAGCCTGCCAGAGCGCGTCGTCGCGCACGACGCCCAGGGTGAGTCCGGCGTCGTAGGCCTCGTGGATCGCGCGCACCTCGGCGAGGTCGCGCGCGGCCTCGAACGGCTCGCCCGCACTCGTCACGTCGGATGGGCCGCGTAGCAGCAAGCGCGGCTGCGGATATGAAACCCAGCCGAGCTTCGAGTACCAGGGAATGCGCATCGCGAACAGCAGCGAGAGGGGCATGCCGCCTTCGCGCATGGCCCGCGCCGCGCGGCCGAGCAGCACCTCCGCCAGGCCCTGTTGGCGGCGGTCGGGATGGGTGTACACGCTGCCGATCCCTCCGCAGGGAACGACGCGACCCCGCATGCGCAGCGGGCGGGGGAAGACCTGCACGCACGACCACAGCCGTCCATCCTCGACAGCCACGTGCATGTTCGCGGGTGCGAAGGTCGGGTCGTCTCGCTGGTAGCGGCGAAAGAAGTCCGCCGGGCGCCAGCCGTCCCCCACGTCCCAACCGTCGAGCAGCTCGAGCACCGCTTCACGCTCGTCGTCGCCTAGCGTGCGGAAGTCCAAGAGGGTTCAGTCGTTCTCGATGAAGGCGATCATCAGCTCGACGAGACGCTCGGGCCGATCTTCCTGGATGAAGTGTCCGGCGCCCTCGACCGTCGTGTGGGGCTGGCCCTGCGCGCCCGGGACCCGCTCCTGCCAGAGCACGTCGCCGCCGGCGGTGACCGGATCCGAATCGCCGAAAGCGGTGAGGAAGGGCCTGGTCCATTGGTCGTAGACCTCGCGCATGGCCCGGTCGTTCTCGCGCAACTGGCTGGGTACCAGGAACGGAAAGATCCGGGCCCCGGCCAGGTGCTCCTCGCCCGCGAAGGGCGCAGCGTAGCCGTCGAGCTCGGCGGGGGAGAGCTCGCGCTCGGTCGCCCGCTGAAAGAGGGCCTGCATGTCGAAGTCACGGGCGTTGCGCGCGTAGGCCACCCAGCGCGGAAAGGAGAAGCTGCCATCGCCCGGGTCGAGCCCCTGCACGTCGCCCTGCCACCAGACGGCGATCTGGAAGAGCGGAAAGCCGACCCAACCCAGGATGCCCCCGGCCGCGGGAAGGCCCGTGTTCGAGATCATGATGCGGGCGAACCGGTCCGGATCGTCGGCGACCACGCGCAGCCCGATCAGGCCGCCCCAGTCCTGGCCGAAGAAGGTGACGCCCCGCAGGTCGAGCTGACGCACCAGCTCGGCCATGAGGTCCACGTGCATCTGGTGGCTGTAGTCGCTCTGCCGGGTGGGCTTGTCGGACTTTCCGAAGCCGACCAGGTCGGGCACCACGACGCGGTACCCGGCCTCCGCGAGCGGCGGGATCATGTGCCGGTAGAGGTAGCTCCAGGAGGGCTGACCGTGGAGCAGCAGGATCGGCTCCCCGTCCTCGGGCCCCTCGTCGAGGTAGTGCACCCGGTAGCCCGAGACCTCTGCGTAGTGCGGGGCAAAGGGGTAGTCCGGCAGGTCGGCGAAGCGCGCATCGGGCGTCCGCTCCACCGGGCCCACCTCCCACTCGGTGGAGGACTGGAGGGTGATCACCGCAACACCGGCGAGCGCCACGAGGGCGAACAGGACACCGAGGACGATTCGCATGGGACACCTCGAGGTGGCGACACCGGCCGGCGTTCGGAACTCCGGAGCGCGGGCATTATACTCGCGCCATGTCCGACGCCCGAACCCTTCAGCGCGCCGCCTTCCAGCACTATGCAAACGATCGCTTCGAAGAGGCCGTCGCGGGCTACCGCCAGGCGATCACCGCGGATCCGGAGCTGGCGATCGCATGGAACGGCCTCTCCATGGCGCTGGCCCGTCTCGGCGATCTCGACGGCGCCGTCGAGGCCGCCCGCCGCTTGATCGACCTCGAGCCCAACGACGCGCTCAGCCACACCAACCTGTCGCGCCTGCTGCAGCAGCAGGGGCACATTCCGGAGGCCGAAGAGGCTGCCGCCGTGGCCATGCGGCTGTCGATGCAGAGCGACGACTGAGCCATGACCGACGCCATCAAGAGCCTCGGCCTCGAGCCCGCACTGCACACCTACCTGGTCGAACACGGCACCCCTCCCGACGCCATCCAGGAAGAACTGATCGAGACCACCCGCCAGCTCGGCGGCGTGTCCCGCATGCAGATCGCGCCCGAGCAGGGCGCCTTCATGACCCTGATGGTTCGCGCCCTCGGCGTGAAGAGGGCCATCGAGATCGGCACGTTCACCGGCTATTCCGCGCTCTGCATCGCACGCGGCCTGCCCGATGACGGCCAACTGCTCTGCTGCGACGTGAGCGACGAGTGGACCGCGGTGGGCCGCCAGGCCTGGGAGAAGGCCGGCGTCGCCGACCGGATCTCGCTTCGCATCGGCCCAGCTGCCGAGACCCTCGCGTCGCTGCCCGAGCAGGAGACCTTCGACCTCGCATTCATCGACGCCGACAAGACCGGCTACGCGGGGTACGTAGATGCCCTGCACCCTCGCCTGCGCACCGGCGGCCTGATCCTGGTGGACAACGTGCTGTGGCACGGCGCGGTGATCCGCGAGGACGCGCAGGACCCCGACACCCTCGCGATCCGCGCGTTCAACGACCGCTGCCGCGACGACGAGCGGTTCGACTGCGCGATGATCCCCGTCTCCGACGGCCTCACGCTGCTGCGAAAGCGCTAGGCGTCTTCCGGACCGACCTGCCCGATCGCCGTCCCGGACCCGTTCGGCTCCGGCGCAAAGTCGGCCGGGTCGGGCGATGCGGCCTCGACGTCGGCGATGCGGATATGCGCGGCGTGCAACAGGTGCCGCGGGGCCGCCGCGGCCAGGGCCTCGCTCGCGTAGGTCCGATCTCCGAGCAGCGGGTGCCCCAGGTGCGCGAGGGTGACGCGGATCTGATGCAGAAAGCCCGTCACCGGCTTCACCTCGACGAGGGTCGCGCCCCGCGCGGCATCCTCGCCGAGCGCGCGCCACGAAAGTTCGGTGCGACGCGACCCGGGCGGAGCCGGTTCGTCGCCTTCGGCTACTACGCGCACCTTGGCCGGCCGGTGGCGGCCCACCGCCAGGTGCACCACGCAGTGGCCCTCGCCAGAGAGCGAGCCCGCCGCCCAGGCGCGATAGGTCTTGCGCGCCCGGTGGCGGCGGAAGGCCCGGCGCAACATCGCGAAACGCTCCTCTTCGGTGGCGAACAGCAGCACGCCGGACGTATCGACGTCGAGCCGGTGCACCACGCCGCAGCGCAGGCCCCCTTCGCCCACCCCGACGATCTCGGGATGCCGCGCCACCAGCGCGTTCAGCGCCGTCCCGCCCTCGCCCTCGGCGAGCGGGTGCACGGGCTGCCCGGCGGGCTTGTCGACGGCGACCCAGCCGGGGCCCTCGTCCAACACGGCAAGCGGCGCCTCGGGTTCGGGCACCGGCATCAGGTCGGCCGGGTCGGTCCAGGCCGAGACCTCCACGCGTGCGCCCTCGACGACCGGCTGCCCCTTGTCGCCGAGGCCCACGGCGCGGCCGTCCACGCGGACCCGGCCCCCGTCGAGGCAGCGGCGAACCGCAGATCGGGAGGCGCCGAGCGCAGCCGCCAGCCAGGCATCGAGCCGCCAGCCCGCCTCGGTCGACTCGACGACGAAGGCGCGGTCGGGGTGCGGGGACATGGCGCGAGTCTACCGGTACCCTGTCCAGCCAGCCCCGCTCCGCACCGGGGACGCGCTGCGCCGCGAGTTCGAGAGGCACCCGCTTGGCCGACGTTCGACACATCGAGGTGATGGACACCACGCTCCGCGACGGAGAGCAGACGCCGGAGATCGCCTACACGCCGGCCGAGAAGCTGCAGCTGGCGCGCATGCTGGTGGCCGACGTCGGCGTCGACCGCATCGAGATCGCGGGCACCCGGGTCTCCGAGGGCGAGCGCGAAGCCGCCCGGCAGATCACACGTTGGGCGCGCAAGGAAGGCCTGCTCGGCCGCATCGAGATGCTCGGCTACTGCGACGGCCAGCTCTCGGTCGACTGGCTTCGCGAGGCGGGCGGGCAGGTCATGAACCTGCTGGTGAAGGGCAGCGAGAAGCACTGCCGCGGCCAGCTGCGAATGGCCCCCGAGAAGCACCGCAAGTGGGTGTCGTCCACGCTCGCCTACGCGCGCAAGCGCCGGGTGCGGACCAACGTCTACCTGGAGGACTGGTCGAGCGGCGTCCGCGAGAGCTTCGACTACGTCTTCGCGATGATGCAGTGCCTCGGCGAGCAACGCGTCGACCGCGTCTACCTCGCCGATACGCTGGGCACCTTCGCGCCCGCAGACGTCTCGCGTTACGTCGGGCTCATGGCCGCCACCTGGCCGGACGTGCACTTCGAGTTCCACGGCCACAACGACTATGGGCTGGCCACGGCCAACTGCCTGGCCGCCGTCGAGGCGGGCGCGCGCGGCGTGCACACCAGCGTGAACGGACTGGGCGAGCGCGCTGGCAACACCAAGCTCGCCGAGGTGGTGGCCGCCCTGCGCGACCACGGCGTCGGCGAGACCGCCGTGGACGAGAGCCGGCTGGTGGCCGTGTCGCGCATGGTCGAGATCTTCAGCGGCAAGGACGTGAGCGCGAACGCCCCGATCGTGGGGCGCGACGTGTTCACCCATGCCGCAGGCATCCACGCCGACGGCGACGCCAAGGGCGATCTCTACACCACCGCCCTGGCCCCGGCGCGCTTCGGTCGCAAGCGCCGGTACGCGCTGGGAAAGCTCTCGGGCAAGGCCTCGGTCAACGAGAACCTGAAGCGCCTGGGCATCCAGCTCTCGGACCAGGAGCGCGACCTGGTTCTCCAACGCATCGTCGAACTCGGCGACAAGAAGCATGCCGTGGTCCCGGAAGACCTGCGCTTCATCATCGCCGACGTGCTGAAGACACCTCCCGAGCAGATGCTGCGCATCGCGACGTACCACGTGAGCGTGGGCGATGGCGCACAGCCCCAGGCGAGTGTCGAGGTCGCCTACCACGGCGAGTGCTCCGAGGCCGAGGCCACGGGCGACGGGGGCTACGACGCGTTCATGAACGCGGTGAAGAAGGCCGTGCGACGCTTCGGCATCGAAGTGCCGCGACTGCAGGACTTCCGGGTGAGGATCCCGCCGGGCGGGCGGACCAGCGCGCTCGTGGAGACGATCATCACCTGGCGCGGCGATGACGAGGACGGCTTCTCGACCCTCGGCGTCGACTCCGACCAGATCGCCGCCGCCGTGATCGCCACCGAGAAGATGCTGAACGTGGTGGCGGCCCGGCAGGACGAAGCATGAAACCGGGCGTGCGGACGCCGCGAAGGCCCTTCGGCCGCGCGCGGGCCCGCGCGCTGGCACTCGGCGTCGGGCTCGTCCTGGCGGCGGGCTGTGCGAGCGGACCTCCGAAAGAGGACCCGCGCTACCGCCCTGCCGAGAGCCTGCTCGAAGTGGTGGCGCTGCTGCGCCGACACGTGCCGGACGACACCTACCGCTTCGAGCCCGCGCTCGACTACACCGGGCGCAACGTCTACCGCGGCTCCCTGCTCCGGCTCGAGAATCTCGAGAAGGTGCACAGCGAGGCGCTGCGCGCGGGCACCTTCGACGACGTGATCTCCTTCGCCAAGGGTCGCGCCCTGGAACGGCTGCGCGCCTACGAGCTGGCCGCCACCAGCTACCGCAAGGCGGCCGAGCGCGAGTCGCCGCTCAGGCTCGACGCCCTGCGCAGCGCGTCGCTGTGTGACGCCCTGGCCGAGTCCGTCCTGCTCGCCCCCACCCCCGAGGACCTGGCCGACGCCAACCGCGTGCTCGGCATCTACGACGCGCGCACCGCGCTCCTGAATGCCATCCTCCCGGACGTGGAGGGAACCCACTACGCAGCCATCGTCCGGGAGGAGATGGAACGCACCGATGTGGCGCGCGCGGGCTTCCTGGTGGACACCCGCCGCCTGGACCCGGATGGCGACGTGCGCGCGCTGGGCGCCATCCAGCAGCTGGTCGTGGCCCACCGCGAGAGCAAGAACACCAACCAGCACCTGCTCTCGCTCGCCAACCTGTACGCGGAACTCACCGTCGAATACGTCGAGACCCACCCTCCCGAGTCCCTATCGTTCGACCCACCCCGTTTCGAGGAGCTGGTCGAGGCGGCCTCGCGCCTCTACGAAGCCATCGCCAACCAGGACGGCGCCACCGAGAAACTCGAGGCCGCCCGGCGGCTGGAAGCCTTCCTGGCCTTTACCCTTCAGGTAGACCGTGACCGATTCTCTCCGTAGCTCGAACTCCCGACCCGCTGCCGCCTGGATCGCCGCGAGGGCGGCGCTCCTCGTCGCCCTGCTGTGCGGCTGCTCTTCGCTCGCACCGCCCCCGCCGGTCGATCCCCTGGAGCAGCTGCCGCGCATGGCGACGTACATGCCGGACGACGCGGATCGCGCGGCCCGCGATCTGGCCGCCGCCATCTTCGTGGGTACGCCCGAAGACGTGGACTTCCAGGTCACCCGGATCGGCCTGATCGACTCCGAGCGTCTGGAGCAGGGCCAGGGCTACTCGGGCCTCGGCCCCTACGCCGAGCTGGCGCGCACCGCCACGCGCACGGACGTGCGCGAGTTCCGGGCCGATCTCGCCCGGATCCTGAAGCGACGCGACGTGGACGAGACGCTTCGCACGCAGCTCGAGGAGCACGTGCGAGACGACCCCATGCAGCTGGCCCGCTCGCGCATGATCGATCACCACCGGGTTCGCTGGGGACGGGTGTTCAACGCCCTGTCCGAACCGGTGGGCCGTTCGATCATGAGCCTCACCTTCCTGCCCTTCCGCCTGGGCAACAGCCTGCTCAACCTGGCGCTGGCCGAGCGCCAGCGCGAAGACCTGAGCCGCCACGAGCGGCAGGCCCTCGACCACTGGAAGCGCTTCATCGAGGCACACCCGGAGAGCCCCGAAGCCGCCGAACTTGTGGCGCGGGTCGAAGAGGCGCAGCTTCGCTGGTTCGAGACCCAGCGCGACCTGAGCCTGAAGCGCGGGCGCAACGCCTTGGAGAAGGGCGACCCGCTGCTCGCCGCCGCCATGGCCGAGCGCACGCTGCGCTTCTCGCCCGAGGACGGCGACGCCCTCGAACTGCTCGAGAATGCCACCGCCGCCGGGCAGGCGTACAAGCAGAGCCGCGCCCGCAGCATCGCCGTGAGCGACGACCCTTCGGTGGTCGACCCGCGTCAGCGCGAGCTGCTGCTGGCGATGCTCGACCCCGGCGCACCCATGGGGCCCCCGGCCGCACGCCTGCTCGAAGCCCTGCCCGAAGGCGGACCCCTGACCGACGAGGCCGCCTTCGTACTGGCGATGTCGCAGTTCGAGGAGCAGGGCAGCGAAAGCGCGGGCTGGGACGCGCTCGAGGACGTCGCCGAGACCGACGACGACCTGGGCGACGTCAACATGGCCCGACATGCGGCGGCGCTGCTGGGCAGCACCAACCAGCATCCCTACCTGGCCTTCCAGGCTGCGCGCGGCGAAGCCACCGAGAAGCGGTTTCGCTGGCTGGCCTTCGGACCGCTGGCACACGGGGCGCGCGACCGCGACCTGCCGCGCTCGGTCGAGTGGTTGGTCGAGCTGCCGACCATGATGGGCGTGGCGATGGGGGCGCCAAACCGGATCCTGCGCTTCCCGTTCCTCAAGTCGGAGCTGTCGCGCCCCGCCACCCTCGCCCGCCGCTATCTCGAGCGCTACCCGAACGGCGAGTACGCCGGTGAGGTTCGCGAGTGGCTCATCGACTACGAGCGCGACCGCGGCAACCACGTGGGCGCACTCACCCTGATCGAGTCGGCTCCGGAGCCCGACCCCGACCTGATCGAGAAGGTGCGCCCGAAGGCCGCGGAACAGGCCCTCGTCGCATCGCAGCGCGAGAAGCAAAGAGACGTACGGCAGCGGCTGCTGCGCGAGGTCGCCCAGCGCTTCCAGGACACCGAAGCCGGCGCCCAGGCCGGTCTCGCTCTTCGCGAAGAACTCGAGCAGGCGTCCGCTCAGCGCATCCGGATCAGCCGCGGCTTTCTCGAAGAGCACCCCGAGGTCGCAGGCCCCGACGGCCTGGCCCTGGTACCGGGGCTGATCGACGGCCAGGCCCTCAACGGGGAGCTCCATCCCGAGGGCATCACCCTGTTGGGCGGCCGCTGGGTCGAGCTCTCGTTTCTCGACGAGAGTGGCCGCGACGGCGACCCGCCCGAGCGCGTACGCCGGCGTGTGTCCGAAGAGCGCATCGCCCGCTTGGTCGCCCAGCTCGAAGAGTCGTCGCGTGAGCTGGCCCTCACCGACCCGGACGTGAACCACGAGCACGACGCGGACCGCGACGCCTTCTTCGAGCGGGCGCGGCTCGGGGCCATCGACGACATCGACGTCCGACCGCATGCCCAGTCGAGCTACACGTTCATGGGCGCCCGCGAGAAGTACGGCATGGTGCGCTCGCGCGAGTCGATCCTGCCGGTCGAGATCGTGCTGCAGGGCAGCTTCGAAGACTTCGGCCTCGGCGCCTTCCCGCGCATTCGAATGCCGAAGTCGACGCCCGACGCGTTCCTGTTCGACGACTGAGCGGGCGGCGGTCCGCCGGAAGCTCCAGCGCGGCGCTAGGCGCCGTAGGCTCGGTCCAGCAGCTCCACCGGGTGGAGCACCTCGGCACGCAGGCCGCGCTCGCGCGCCCCAGCGCGAAGCTGCATCAGGCAGCCGGGGTTGCCGGTGACGATCACGTCCGGATCGGCCGCGGCCAGCGCGTCGAGCTTGCGCGCGAGCACCGCGCGCGACATCTCGGGCTGCACCACGTTGTAGGTACCCGCAGCACCGCAGCAGCTACCGGGGTCGGCGTGGTCGACGAGCTCGACGCCGTCGATCGCACGCAGCAGCCGGCGCGGGGCATCGCCCACGCCCTGCCCGTGCAACAGGTGACAGGGGTCGTCGTAGCAGACGCGCAATGGCAGCCGCCCAGTCGGCACGCGCAGTCCCGCTTCGTCGAGCAGCTCACAGACGTCGCGCACCCGCGCGTCATGGGGGCGCTGATGCGCACCACAGCCCGCCGAATTGGAGACGATCGCCGCGAAGTCGCCGCCCTCGAAGACCGCGGCATTGTGCGCCTCCAGGCGCTTCGCCGTCTTCGGGTCGCCAGCATGCGCCTGCAGCGCGCCGCAGCAACCCTGGGCCGGGGGGACGACGACGGCGAAGCCGTTGCGTGCCAGCACGCGCGCCGTGGCGCGGTTCACGTCGGCGAAGAGCTCGGCCATGATGCAGCCTTCGAAGAGCGCCACCCGCCCGCGACGCTCTCCCTGAGCGGCGAACTCCCGAGGCAAGCGCGCCCGCGTACTGCGCGCGGGTACGCGGGGCAGGAGTCGGGCGGGCGGGATGAATCGCGTGAGCCCCAGCCGCTGCGCGATCGCGGTCAGGTCGACGAGCGCGCGCAGGCGCCCACGGTGCGGCACCACGTGGCGCAGCGCGAATCGCTCGAGCCGCCCGACGAGGCCGTTGCGCAGCCCCGCGTCCGCCACCGCGGCACGACCGCGCTCGAGCAGCTCTCCGTAGGCGACGCCCGAGGGACAGGCCGTCTCGCACGCCCGACAGCCGAGACACAGGTGAAGCTCCTCGGCGGTGACGTCTCCCAGCGGGATCGCGCCCTCGGCCACGCCTCGCATCAGGTAGATGCGCCCCCGCGGCGACGACGACTCGCGGCCGGTTTCGCGGTAGGTGGGGCAGCTCGACAGGCACATGCCGCAGTGCACGCAGTCGAGCGTGCCCGGATGGAGCGCCGCGAGCTCGGGGGTGACGGCCGGCGTCTCGCTCACAGCCGCCCCGCGAACCGGCCGGGGTTCAGGATGCCCGCCGGGTCGAAGCGCTGTTTGAGCGCGCGGTGGATGCCCCGTAGCGGGCCGGGATCGCCGAACACGTCGTGGGCTCGTCGCACGGCCAGAGGTGCGCGCTCGATCCGAAGCTCGCCCCCCGCCAGCCCCGCCGCACGCCCGGCGGCTTCGAGCGCAGCACCCAGCGCCTTGGGATCGGAGTCGTCGAAGGCCGCGTAGAGCAGCCCCTGCGCGGGAAGCGACAGCGTCACGCCGCCCGCGCCCTCGAGGCATGCGGCCGCCGCGGGCAGGCCACTCGCCACGCCCGTCACGCGAACCCGCAGGACGGCGCGCCCACCCTGCACGTCGCGCAGCGCATCGACGCGTTCGGCCGCCGTTTCTTCGCGCACGGGCAGGCGTTCGCGGTCGGCCTCCACACTAGGTGCATCGCCCGCCAACTCGACGATGAGCCTGCCATCGTGTATCGCAGCCGCGCGGGCGGTGGCGAGGCGAGCGGCCGCCAGCGACGCGCGCGCGTCGGGCGCGGGTCCCTCGAAGACGCGCACCGCCTCGGGCGCCGGGCGTAGCCGGATCCAGGCGGCCGTGATCACGCCGAGGCTGCCGAAGGCGCCGACGTGCAGCTTGGCCAGGTCGTAGCCCGTCACGTTCTTCACCACGCGCCCGCCCGATCGCGTGGCTTCACCCGAACCCAGCACCACGTCGAGCCCGAGGACGGCGTCGCGAACGTTCGCAAAACGCAGCCCGGCGGCGGCGGAGGCCAGGGTGCCGCCTAGCGTACCCTCACCGGGCGGGTCGAATGGCAGTTCATGGCCCGAGGCCACCGCCTTCTCGCGCAACTCGGCGAGCGGCGTACCCGCCCAGGCGCGCACCACGCCCTCGTCCGCGTCCAGTTCGTCGATTCCCGAAAGCCCTCGGGTATCGAGCCGCACATCCGCACGGAGCGCCGGATTGCCCGTCTCGAAGCGCGTACCCGCGCCGTGCACCAGCAGGGCGCGCCCGGCCGCTGCTGCGTCGCCCACCTGATCGGCGAGCGCCGCCGCGTCGGTCGGCCGAAGCGACTCGGCTACCTCGAGACCGTCCTCGGCGACCGCCCCCGGCGGATCGCTCACGGTCCCACCCGCACGCGCGTCCCGCACCGCTTCGTTCACAAAGGCACCCGGTCGTAGCCGCGCGCCTTGGGGTTCGACTCCACGCAGAAGCGAGTGGATGGGAACACCTTGCCGGGGTTGCAGACGCGCTCGGGATCGAACGACTCGCGCAGCCGGGCCATGGCATCGAGATCGGCCTCGCCGAACAGCAGCGGCATGTACTCGCGCTTCTCGGTACCGATGCCATGCTCGCCGCTGATCACGCCGCCGGCCTCGACGCAGGTGCGCAGGATCTCTTCGCCGGCCGCGACCACCCGGGCCAGTTCGTCGGCGTCGCGCCGGTCGAAGCAGATGTTCGGGTGCAGGTTCCCATCGCCGGCGTGGAACACGTTGCAAAGGCGCAGCCGGTAGCGATCGCCGATCTCGCACACGCGTTCGAGGATCTCGGGCAGCTTGGCGCGCGGAACCACCGCGTCGTGTACGTAGAGGTCGGGTGCGAGCCTGCCCATGGCGCCGAAGGCCCCCTTGCGCGCGCGCCAGAAGCGCTGACGCTCGGCCTCGTCGCGGGCCACCTCCACACGAGCGCCGTGCGAGAGCGCGAACTCGCGAACGCGCTCGACCTGTCGCGCGACGCCGGCCTCGGGACCATCGAGTTCCACGATCAGCACCGCTCCGGCATCGGTGGGCAGCCCTGCTGCGTAGACACTGGCTTCGACGGCCTCGATGGTGCGACGGTCCACGATCTCGAGTGCCGCCGGCACCAGGCCGCTCTTCGTGATCGCCCCCACGGCCCGGCAGGCCGAGACCACGTCGGGAAAGATCCCGAGCAGCGTCTCCACCGACTCGGGAACGGGCACGAGACGCACGGTGATCTCGGTGACGATGCCCAGCGTGCCCTCCCCTCCCACGACCGCACCGACCAGATCGAACCCCGGCGCGTGGCCGCTTCGCGAGCCGAGCCGTACGACCTCGCCATCGGGCAGCACCATCTCGAGGGCCAGTACGTGGTTGGTGGTGGTCCCGTACTTGAGCGTGTGCGGCCCGCCCGAGTTTTCGGCCACGTTTCCGCCGAGCGTGCACGCCAGCTGGCTCGAGGGATCGGGCGCATAGAAGAGACCCGTGTGGGCCACGGCCTTGGAGAGGTCGGCGTTCACCACGCCGGGCTGCACCACCGCCAGGCGGTCGTCGCCAGAGATCTGCAGCACGCGGTCCATGCGCGAGCACTCGATGATCACCCCGTCGTCCGCGGCCACCGCGCCGCCCGAGAGCCCGGTGCCCGCACCGCGCGGGACGAACGGCACGCCGTGGGCGCGGCAGGCGCGAACCACCCGCGCGACCTGGTCGGTGTCGGCGGGCAGCACCACCGCGCTCGGACGAGCACTGTGAACCGTGAGACCGTCGGCCTCGTAGACGTAGAGCTCTTCGGCGCGGGTGAGACACGCCTCGGGTCCCACGATCGCGCGCAGCGCCGCGTGGAGCTGGCTCACCGGTCGGACTAGGCCAGGCCGAGGCGCTCGAGGTCGTCTTCGTCGAGGCCGAGGTGATGGCCGATCTCGTGCCTGACCGTGATCTGGATCTGTTCGACCAGCTCGGCGTGGGTGCGGCACACCTTCTCGAGGTTCTTCTTGAAGATGAGCACCCGGTTCATGCCCTGGGGCTGCTCGGTGAGTGCGGCTTCTGTGAGCGGCACGCCCTCGTAGAGGCCGAGGATCTGCGGCGAGATGTCGCGCTCGCTCAGCAGTTCGCGGTCGGGATAGTCCTCGACCAACACGGGCAACGGCTCCAGGATCTCGCGGAACGACTTCTGCAGGTCGGCCAGGGCCTCGGCCACGATCGCGTGAAAGGTCTTGTCGTCCACCTCGACCGGTAGCGGGTACTGGTCGCCCTGCAGTGCGTTCGCCTGATGGAAGGCCGCCGACGGGTCCTCGCCGAGACGCTCGAGCGCAAGGCCCAGGTGGTAGAGCGCATGCGCCGACTCGGGGTCGATCGCCACGGCATGCTCGAGCTGACGGCGGGCCTCTTCGAAGCGGCCGAGCTCGAAGCAGAGCTGCCCCTCGAAAGCGCGGTAGACGGGTACGTCGCCGGCGGTCTTGATGGCGCGGCGCGCGAGGAACAGGGCGCCCTCGAGGTCGTCCAGGTAGAAGAAGCCCTTCGACTTCAGGTAGTGGACCTCGGCCTCGGTGCCGCGGTCGAGCCGCGGCAGCGGGTCGCCCCCGGAGAGCAGGAAGTCGCAGTACTGGATCGCCTGCTCGGGTTCGCCCAGCTCTTCGATCAACAGCTCGGCCCGGTTCAGGTGGGCGGTCACGAACTTGGGGTCGGCCTGCGTGGCGAGCTCGACCTCGTACAGCGCCTCTTCGACCCGGCCGTCTTCCCACAGGATCTCGCCGCGGCCGTTGTGGGCCTCGGCGCCGCCAGGGTTGGCCTTCAGGGCCTGGTCGTACCACGACAGGGCGTCTTCGGTGCGGCCCAGGTGCGCCGCCTCGACCGCGTGGTCCAGGCAATCCCAGTACTTGTCCTTCTCTGCCATGTGCCTTGCTGATCGTCCCGCAGGACGTGGGGGGTGAGTGGCGACCATAGCAGACCGGCCCCCCCGGCCTCGCACCCAGCCAGCGTCGGTAGCAGCACTCAAGCCCCTGTTTTCAATGACGAAATCGTGAATCTGGGGGATCAACCGGCGTCTCGGGTGCCGCCTGCGGCATGCTTGGCCGCCCGGCACGGGCCCCATGATCGACGCCCTCATACCCCTCGCATTCATCGCCTACACCGTCTTTGCGGGCCTGCGCGCGCGGCGGCGCGCCGGGGCCGACGCCGACCAGTTCTTCCTGGCGGGGCGAACGCTGCGCGGCTGGCAGGCCGGGGCCAGCATGGCGGCCACGCAGTTCGCGGCCGACACGCCCCTGGTGGTGACCGGCCTGGTGGCCACCGCCGGGCTCTTCGGGCTGTGGCAGCTCTCGAGCTATGGCCTGGCCTTCCTGCTGCTGGGCTTCCTGTTCGCGCCGCTCTGGCGGCGCGCCCGCGTGCTGACCGACGCCGAACTGGCCGAGATCCGCTACTCGGGCCGCGGTGCCGTGGCGCTGCGCCTGCTGCGCGCCGTGCTGTTCGGCGTGGTCTTCAACGTGGTCGTGGTCGCCATGGTGCTGCTGGCCACGACGATGTTCGCCGAGCACTTTCTCGACTGGGAGGCGTGGCTGCCGGGCGGCGCCTTCGCCCCGGTGGTCGCGCTGGTCGAAGCCGTGGGCGTCCCGCTCACCCTGCAACCGGATGCGCCCGACGCCTGGGCACGCTCGGCGAGCAACCTGATCTCGATCCTGGCCATGACGGCCGTGGCCCTCGGCTACTCGACCCTGGGTGGCCTGCGCGGCATCGTGGCCACCGATGTCGTGCAGCTCGCGATCATGCTCACGGCCACCGCCCTGTACGCAGGCTTCGCGCTCGCCGCCATCGGCGGAACCGGCGGTCTGATGGATGCGCTCGCCGAGGCCGAACGGGCGGGGCGGCTCGGCGGGCAGCGCGTCGACCAGCTGCTGGCGCTGGCGCCCTCCGGCGCGCGGGACGTGGGGGCCGGGCTCGTCGCGGTGTTCTCGTTGCAATGGCTGCTGCAGCGCAACGCCGACGGAACCGGCTACCTGGCCCAGCGGGCCATGGCCTGTCGCAGCGATGGGGATGCGCGCCAGGCGGCACTCTGGTTCGCAGGAATCCAGGTGCTGTTGCGCACGCTGCTGTGGGTGCCTCTCGCGCTCGCCCTGCTGGTCCTGCTGCCGCCGGCGGCCGGCCTCGAAGGCAGCGCCTTCACCCGCGACCGGGAGGCGTCGTTCGTGGCGGGCATGGCCACGCTGCTACCCGCGGGCGCGTTGGGCCTGCTTCTCACGGGCATGCTGGCGGCGCTGATGTCCACCATCGACACCCATCTGAACTGGGGCGCTTCCTACGTGGCGCGCGACCTGTATGCCCGGGGCTACTGCCAGGGGCTTCGCGGTCGCAGTGCGTCACCCCGCGCCGAGGTCTGGGTGGCGCGCGTGGCCGGCGCGAGCCTGCTGGTGCTGGCGCTCTTCGTGATGACGCAGCTCGACTCGATCCAGTCGGCGTGGAAAGCGACGCTGGTACTCGGTGCCGGACTCGGCGTGGTGACCGTGCTGCGATGGCTGTGGTGGCGCATCACGGCATGGGGCGAGCTGGCCGCCATGGCCACGGCCTTTGCGGGCACCCCGGCCGTGCGCGCGCTGGTCCCCGGCGAGGCCGCGCAGATGCTCGGCATGGCGGCTGCGGCCACGACCGTGGCGGTCGCCGTCTCGCTACTCGGCCCCAGGACGGACACCGACGTGCTCAGGCGATTCGTCGAGCGTGTGCGCCCGCCGGGCTTCTGGGGCCCCTATGGCACGACGGGCGACGGCGCGCGTCTGGCCCAGGCGCTTGTCGCCACGGCCGCAGCGGCCGTCACGCTGTTCGGGTTGCTGATCGCCGGGCTGCGTCTGCTGGTCCCGCTTCCGGGCGCGAGCTTCGCGACGATCGCCGTGGCGCTCGCTTGCGCCGCCGCCGCCGCACCCGTCTGGCTCGCCGAACTTCGTCGCGGCACGTCTGGCCCGGGCCCGGGCCCGGAACCGGAATGAGAACCGGGAACGGAGTGATCACCGCACGCGGGTGAGCGTCACTTGATCGAGATCAGCTCGACCTCGAACGTGAGCGTCGCATTCGGCGGGATCGTCGGCGGAGCGCCTCGCGCGCCGTAGGCGATGCCGGGCGGGCACACGAGCCGGGCCTTGCCCCCGACCTTGATCTTCTGGACGCCCTCGGTCCAGCACGGGATCACCCTCGTGAGCGGGAACACCGCGGGCTGGCCGCGCTGCACGCTCGAGTCGAAGACCCGGCCGTCTTCGAAGGTGCCGTGGTAGTGCACCTCGACCACGTCGCCGGCAGACGGGTTCGGCCCGCTGCCTTCACGCAGGTGGGTGATCTCGAGCCCGGACGCCGTGGTCTCCGCCGCGCCGCCAGAAGCCGCAGCATCGGTGGCGCCACCGGCCTCCGCCGCGGGCTCTCCCGAACCACACGCCAGCGCCATCGCGACCAGCAGGGCGAACCCGAGCGGGGCGAACCCCGGCAGGGCGCGTCGCCTGGCGCGCCCCCGAGTCGTCGTGTCCAGGTCCATTTCCCCTCCTTGATCGCCTCGCCGTGCGCGGGCGGGTCGAGCTTCGCACACCCCTGCCGCCGACGCGCGGAGCTTCGCACACCGGCGCGGTCTCTGCGGCCGGTCGGACCGACGGCACGCGAACGGATGGTGCATGATGTCCGCGATGGGACGTCTCCCCGGCGCGGACCCTCTGCTGATCCTGGCCGTGGTGCTCGTCTCGGGCACCCTGCTCGGCTTTCTCGCGCGCCGCGCCATGCTGCCCGCCGTAACCGGCCAGATCATCGCGGGCGTGATTCTCGGACCTTCGGTGTTGGCGTTGTTCGACACCGAGGCCGTTGCGGGCCTCGAGCCCCTCACCCATTTCGCCCTGGCGCTGATCGGCGTGACCGTCGGCGCGCACCTCAACATCCAGCGGCTGCGCAACGCCGTGCGGCGGCTCTTCTGGCTGATGCTCACGGAAGCGTTGGTCACGCCGCTCGTGGTGCTCGCGCTGCTGCGTGCCACCGACACCGAGCCGACGCTGGGCTTTCTGCTGGCGACGCTCGCGGTCTCGACGGCGCCGGCCACGGTGGTGGCCCTGGTGCGCGAGACGCGCGCCAAGGGCGTGTTCGTGAAGACCCTGGTGGCGGCGGTCGCGCTCAACAACATCGCCTGCATCTTCCTGTTCGAGCTGGCGCGCGAGGCCGGGCGCATCACGCTGACGGGGGCTTCGCTCGAGGCCGAGGGCGCGCTGCAGGTGCTCGCCCAGGCAGGCCTGCGGCTCGGTGCGGCCATCGGCGTGGGCGTAGGTGCGGCGGTCGCGGCGCACGTGGTCTCGCTGCGGGTCGTGATCCCGGATCGGCTCACGACGCTTTCGGTGACGACGCTGCTGCTCACGTTCGGACTGGCCTCCTATCTCGGCGTGTCTCCACTCGCGGCGAGCCTTGCTCTCGGCGTGGCCCAGACCAACCTGAGCCCCGAGCGCGAGCGCATCGCCGATTCGGTCTTCCACAACTTCGAGCCGGTGATCCTGTGCGTCTTCTTCACGCTCGCCGGCATGCACCTCGACCTCGAGCACGCCATGACCGCGGGCTCGCTGGCCGGCCTGTTCGTGGTAGGGCGCACCGTCGGCAAGATCGTCTCGTCGAACCTGGCCATGCGCATCGCCGGGGCCACCGACCGCGTCCGGCGCTGGCTGGGCCCGGCGCTGCTGCCCCAGGCCGGCGTGGCGGTGGGGCTGGTGATCCTGATCCAGGGCGATCCGGCCTTCGCGGGGATCGAGCAGACCTTCACGGTGGTGGTGCTCACCGCCGTCACCTTCTTCGAGATCGTCGGGCCTCTCACCACGCGTGTGGCGCTCACCCGCGCGCGCGAGGTCGGGCTCGACCGGCCGCGGCTGGTGGACTTCCTGCAGGAGGAGAACATCCGCACCGACCTCGAGGGGCGCGACTTCGACCACACCCTCGAACAGTTGGTCGACCTGCTGATCCGCTCGCATCAACTGGTGGGCGTCGACCGCGACGCGCTGCTGCGTTCGGTACGCGAACGCGAAGCCGAGGTCTCGACCTGCCTGGGCGAAGGCCTGGCCGTACCCCACGGCGAGTTGCCCGAGGGCTTCGAAATGGCGGGCGTGATGGGGCTCTCGCAACGCGGCCTCGACTTTCCGACCCCCGATGGGCGGCTCGTCCACTGCGTGGTGCTGCTGGCCACGCCGCGCGGCGAACGCGACCGACACCTCGAGGTGCTGGCCGCGCTGGCGCGTACCATCGGGTCGGACCCGGCCGTCCAGGAGCGCCTGTACAACGCCAAGACGCCGGCCCACGCCTACGAGATCCTGCACGGCGAGCAGACCGAGGAGTTCAACTACTTCCTCGGCGAGGATCAGCTTGGTTGAGGGAGATGCTACGAGCAGGCTTCCACGCGGCATCGGCGGAGAGACGTGCGGGCGAAAGGGAGCGCGGAGCCTCGGGGCGCACTGGTGCGCGGGAAGCACGGAGCCTCGGGGACGCACGGGCGCGAGGGAGCGCGGAGCCTCGGGGGACGCCCCGGTGAGAGCGAGCGCGAGTCTCTTGGATGAGACCCGGACGGCGCTTGCTTCGGCCAGGGACGTCTGCGAACATGATCTGACGGTCCATCAGATTCAACCCTAGGAGCCGCCATGCAGCGCGACGACATGATCCTGGTGAGCGTGGACGACCACGTGGTCGAGCCGCCCGGGTTGTTCGACCGGCACCTGCCCGCGCGCTTCAAGGACCGCGCCCCGAAGATCGTGAAGAGCGCCGCCGGCGACGATCTCTGGGTGTTCGAGGGGCAGAAGCTCCCGAACATCGGCCTCAACGCCGTGGTCGGGCGGCCGCCCGAGGAGTACGGCGTCGAGCCCACCTCCTACGATCAGATGCGGCCCGGCTGCTACGACGTCGATGCCCGCGTGGCCGACATGAACGCCAACGGCGTGCTGGCCTCGATGTGCTTCGCGTCGTTCCCGTCCTTCGCGGGCAAGCTCTGGGCCGGCTGCCAGGACCGCGAGGTCGCCCTGGCCATGCTGCGCGCCTACAACGACTGGCACGTGGACGAGTGGTGCGGCGCACACCCCGGGCGCTTCATCCCGCTGGGCCAGGTGCCGCTTTGGGACCCGAAGCTCGCCGCCGACGAGGTCCGGCGCCTGGCCCGGCAGGGTTGCCACGCCATCGCCTTCCTCGACAACCCGACGGTGATGCAGCTGCCCTCGATCCACGACCCCCACTGGCACCCGCTCTGGGATGCATGCTCGGACGAGGGCACCGTGGTCTGCATCCACATCGGTGCGGGCAAGGGCATGGTGTTCTCGTCCATGGACGCACCAGTGGACGTGATGATCACGTGCTCGCCCATCAGCATCTTCGAGTGCGCGGCCGACCTCGTGTTCTCGCCGTTCCTGCGGCGCTACCCGAAGCTCAAGTTCGCGCTCTCGGAGGGGGGCATCGGCTGGATCCCCTACTTCCTCGACCGCATCGACTACGTGTTCGAGCACCACCACCAGTGGACGTACCAGGACTTCGGAGGCAAGCGACCCAGCGAGATCTTTCGGGAGCACATGCTCACCTGCTTCATCGACGACCCGGTGGGCGTGGGCCTGCGCCACAAGGTGGGCCTCGAAACGATCTGCTGGGAGTGCGACTACCCGCACTCCGACAGCACCTGGCCCGAGGCCCCCGAGCGTCTCTGGAAGAGCCTCGAGGGCGTCCCCGACGCCGAAATCGACGCCATTACCCACGCCAACGCGCTGCGCGAATTTCGCTTCGACCCGTTCGCCGCCATGGGCGGGCGCGACGCGTGTCGCGTGGGGGCGCTGCGCGCGCAGGCGAAGGACGTAGATCTCTCGCTGATCCGGGGCGCCGGCGGCAAGGCCCCGACCGAAGGCGACCCGCGTCCGGTCACCGCCGGCGACATCACCCGCCAACTCGCCACCGCCCTCGACGGGTAGCTCGGGTCGCTAGTCGGCGACGAGGAGGAGCGAGGAGGCGAGGGGGCCTCCGCCTGCGGCGGCGACGGCGACGCGGGGATCGCCGGGTACCTGGCGTTCGCCGCCCTGGCCGCGCAGCTGCACCACGGCCTCGTGCAGGAAGCCGTAGCCGTGCAGCCGGCCCGCGGAGAGCTGGCCGCCCTGGGTGTTGAGGGGGATCTCGCCGTCGATCGCGATGCGCGCGCCGCCCTCCACGAAGGGCCCACCCTCGCCGCGGCCGCAGAAGCCGAGCGCCTCGAGCCACGCCATGGCCAGGAAGCTGAACCCGTCATAGAGCTCGGCCACGTCTACGTCCGCAGGACGCAGGTCGGTGCGCTCCCACATCATCCTGGCCGCATCTCGCAGCGCCATGGTCGTGAGGTCGTCGAACTGGTCCCATGACGGCCGTCCGCGCAGCGCCGTCCCCACGGCCTCGAAGCGCGGCGGCGGCTGTCGCAGGTCGCGGGCCGTCTCTGCCGCCGACACGATCACGGCGGTGCAGCCATCCACGGGCACGTCGCAGTCGTAGAGGCCGAAGGGCGTCGAGATGAGTCGCGCCGCGAGGTAGTCGTCCACGCTCATCGGCTCGCGGTAGATCGCGCCCGGGTTTCGCGCGGCATTGCGGCGCGCGTTGATGGCGATCCATGCGAGCTGCTCGCGGGTGGTCCCGAACTCGTGAAAGTGGCGGCGCGCGAACATCGCGATCCAGTTGGCGGCCGAGGCCGCGCCGAAGGGCAGCGACCACTGCATGAAGCCGCTGGCGCGGAATCCGCCTCCACCTCCGGACGAGACGCCGATGCCGCGCCGGCTTCCCCCGCCCTGGGCCGTGCTCTCCCAGACCGTGCGAAAGCAGAGCACGTGGCGCGCGAGCCCTGCGGCCACCGCGGCACAGGCGTTCACGACCGAGCCGAGCTGGCCGGGCAGCTCGGCACCGCCGCAGAACCAGTCGAGCTCGAGGCGCAGGGCATCCTGCACCTCGGGAATGCCTGCGCCGGTGAAGCCGGGGGCGCCGGCGATCATGCCGCCCGGGTAGGTCGAGAGACCGTCGATGTCGTCGCGCGAAAGGCCCGCGTCCTCGATCGCCCCGATGCAGGCGTCGAGCGTGAGCGCCAGCGGGTCGACCCCCAGGCGACGCCCCACCTTCGACTGGCCGATGCCCGAGAGCACGGCCGCGCGCTCACCGATCGGCATCGCCGCCTCCACCCGAAGGATCGGCCTCGCCGCCTCTGGGATCGGGCTCGAAGAGCGGAATGTGGATTCCTTCGTCGCGCGCCTCGAACACCACGCGCACCGGCATGTCGATGTGTACGGCCTCGGGGTCGCAGCCCACCAGGTTGGTCATGAGGCGTACGTCGCGCTGCTCCTCGATCTCGACGATGGCGACCACGTAGGGCGGGTCGAAGCCCGGAATCCACGGTTGGTGGTTCACCGTGAAGGTCGCCACCCGGGCCCGGCCCGAAACGGCGCGCGGCGAGAGCCCGCCGGCCAGGCATTGCGGGCAGCGCGGTTGCGGTGGATGCACCAGCGTGTCGCAGGCCGCGCAGTGAAGGAACCGAAGCTCGCCCTCCGCACCGCCCGTCCAGAAGTGCTCGTTCTCGGGCGTGATCTGCGGAAGCAGCCGGAAGGGAGTCTCGGACACGGAAGGCATTCTAGACGAGGCGCGTGCAGCCGGGGGGCAGGGTCATTCCGCGGCTGGCCGCCCGGGCCGGCTCTCGTCGATGAAGCGGTACACGCGCCCGTGAACGCCGTCGCGAATCGCGTCCTCGATCATGCCGTCCGGGTCGCACTTCGAAGCGTTTCGCAGCAGCCTCTCGAAGGCATGGGCGAAACGCGCGCTGTGACCCGAACGCACCTCGGTGCCCCAGAAGATCTCGGCGGGATCGCCGCTGCCCGAGAAGCACATCCGGGTCAGGTAGCGATCGAACACGCCGGGATCGCCGCGGCCGAGCTGACCCCAGAGGTCCATCACGGCGTCCATCACCTCGGGGCCCTCGGTCTCGATCCGACCCGACTCGTAGGACGTGACGAGGTACCCGGCGATCACGCCCAGCTGGTCGTAGACCAGGCCCGTCACGCGCGTGAAGGTGTCCTGCCGCGAGTGCAGTTCGTCGGCCTGGATCGCGCGGGCCTGGGTCTCGGCGTGCTGGGCGGTGCGGCGCATCTCGACCAGCTGCATCTGGATCGTGGCGGTGTTCTCGGTGAGCTGCTTCTGCTGAAGGAAGAAGCCCATCACCAGCCACAGGAAGGCCAACGGCGCGAACGCGCCCTCCAGGAACCCGCCGAGCGAAGGCGCCCCCTGGTTCAGGAACGGCATCCAGCCGACCACCGAGGAGATGTAGAGGAACCCGAGCAGCAGCCAGACGAAGGTGAGCCCCAGGCTCACGTGCAGGCGCCAGTCCCGGTCGCGCTGCTGCTGGTTCGCCATCTCATCGGTCATGTTCGGTCCTCCTTGCTCATCGCGGCGGGCGCGATCCAGAATCGCGGGCGGCGGATGCGCCGGCCCTTGCAGCGCGGGCAGGCGCCGGGCCGAGTCAGCCGCTCGCGCTTCTCGAACGCGAAGTCGCATTGCACGCAGCGCGCCGGCACCTGCTCGAGCCGCTCGCCTTGGGCCCGAGCGCTACGCGCCACGTGAGCCAGGTGCGCTGCCACATCGCGCTCGGGCAGCCCCACGCTACGAGACAGGTCGGCCGCGGTGGCAGGGCCCGAGCGCAGTCGCTGCGTGATCCGCTCGCGCAGCGTGCCTCCCGTGCCACCGCCGTCCTTTGCGCCCATTGCGACCCCCGTCCCTGGCGCCCGTTGCGACCCGCGCCCTCACGGCCCTCGACATCGCTCGCGGCCGAGCCGGGGGGCACCCCACCCACCCCATGCAGCCACGGTCCCATGCGGGCTGACCCATTCTCGCCCGCGGACCGGCCCAGTTTGGACCGGCGAAGGTCCCGGGGGCAACGCCTGGGCGCCTGGGGTGTCCGAAACCGCCTCGGCCGCGGCGACACATGAAGGAAGGCTTGTGACCCGGGCGCAAAGGCCGCGCAACAGGCGCTTCCGCGCCTGGGAGCGTCCCCTATGTTCCCGGCCATGGTGACCTCTGGCGAGTTGCGCCGGCGCTATCCCGACGCCTTCGTCGTGCGCCCGTGGATCTACTGGATCGACTTTCTCGGCTCCGCCGGCGTCGGCTGGGGCGCCTTCGCGATGGCGGGGCGCACGCCCTTCCCGAGCCTCGCGGGACTGCTCTGGTTCGCGGTGGCCGTGCTCGCACTCTACCGCGCAGTGCTGTTCATCCACGAGATCGCGCACCTTCGAAAGGGCGCGCTGCGCGCCTTCGAACCGCTCTGGAACCTGGCCGTGGGCTTCCCGATGGGCGCGCCCAGCATCATGTACGTAGGCCCGCACATGGAGCACCACCGCTCCACCATCTACGGCACCAACGACGACCCCGAGTACGCGGCCTTCGCGCGCTGGTCGCGCGCGGTGTTGTTCGTGAAGTCGTTCACCATGCTCGCCGTGCCGGGGTTGCTGGTGATCCGCTGGGCGATTCTCGGGCCCTTCGCCTGGATCTTTCCGCCGCTTCGCCGCTGGACCGTGGAGCAGGCGTCCACCCTGATGGTCAACCCGGGCTGGAAGCGCCGCTGGCCGCGCGACCGGCGCCGCTGGCTGCTCTGCGAAGCGGGCACGGCCATCGTCTTCTGGTCGGCGATCGCCGCGGCCGGCTTCGGCGTGATCTCCTGGCACTGGCTGGCGCTCTGGTACGCCCTGGGCGCGGCCGTGCTCGTGCTGAACCACCTGCGCACCCTCGGCGCCCACCGCTACGTGAACGAGGGCGAGCGCATGAACAACGTCGAGCAGCTCGTGGATTCGGTGAACGTGGCCCACCCGAGCGCCGCGCTGCTGGCGCCGGTCGGCCTGCGCTTCCACGCGCTTCACCACATGGCCCCGGCCATTCCGTACCACAGCCTCGGTGGCGTACACCGCCGACTGATGGCCGAGCTGCCCGCCGACGACCCCTACCGCAGCGCCAACGCTACGAGCCTGCTGGGTGCGGTGGTGATGCTCTTCCGCCGGGACGCCAGTGGCGACCCCGTCTGGACCGACGCCGCCAACGCCGCCCTTCGCGACGCCAGCTCCTGATCCGGCAGACTCGCGAGCGCGCTAGCGCAGGACGCCGTTTCGAAGCAGCCGGAAGATCACGGGCCAGCCCAGGATCAGCGGGTGCCGGCGCTGGGCGTCGGTGATCTCGATGGTCTGGCCGCTGTGGCGCTCGAGCTTCCAGATCACGTAGCTGACCCAGTTGTCCTGGGTGAAGGCCGTCTTCAATAGCGCCAGCACCACCAGGCCCTTGGCCAGGGGCCGCCGCAACCGCCACGCCCGTCGGCCGCGGCGCACCTCGTTGCCGCGCACCGTGACCTCGAAGGCACCGCCGGCATCGCCGGTCACCCGGCCGATCTGGCCCGCGTCGGCCAGGGCCGCGAGCGCGGCGCCGGTCACGCGGTCGTAGCGCTCGGGGTCGCGCGCGTGGAGCCCGGCGATGGTCTCCTCGCTCTCGCTACGCAGCTCGGCCGAGTAGGTCTCGCGAAACCCGTGGTGGAAGAGATCGCCCGACGTGAAGCGCTGGACCGCGCCCTCGACGGGCATGAAGGGCAGCATGCGTCGCACCATCGTCGTGACCGCGCTGGCCACGGCGGCCTCGATGGCGCTGCGCGTGGCGGCGTCGCGGGCGAACAGCAGCGCGGCGGGCTGGCAGAAGCGCGCCCAGACGCGGCCGTCGATGCCCTCGAAGCCGGCGCCCTTCACGAAATCGGCCACGGTCATCACGGCGTACTTGCAGGCCAGGGCCTCGCCATCGGCCTCGTGCTCCAGCCACAACACGTTCGGCGGGAGCAGCGCGTTGGCCGCGGCCGCCAGGCGCGACCCATGGGCCGCCCGGTAATCGTCCACCAGCACGTAGAAGTCGAGCACCCCTTCGGCGGTCTGGCGACGCAGGCACGACCCGTAGAAGAGCACCGCGACCACACAGTCGCCGTGGCGGCGCTGGATCTCGGCCGCCAGCACCTCGGCGGCCGGACCGGCCGGGCGTACCGCCAGTTCGTCGCGAACGAGGGGTGCCAGCAGGTCGGCATCGAGCCAGGCGGACCCGCCCGAAGCCGTGGTACCGGGCCGTTCGCTGGACGTCGGGGAGGGAGCCGTCATGGCGTCGCGGCGAAGCGCGCGCAGCCTGCGCGCGCGCGCCGTACTAGGCGCGCACGAAGCGCAGCGGCTCGCTCGCGTGCAGGTTCACCAGGCGTCCCGGCTCGGGCTCGAACAGCTCACCGTCGAACGACACCTCACAATCGAGGCGCAGGGCCGCCTCGTTCGCGTTGCCCGACGTGAAGCCCTGCTCGGGCGTGGCCCAAGCCGGGGGCTTGCCACGCAGCATGCCCGGCAGCGCCCGCCCGAAGCCCGGGGCGTTCGCGCCGAGCGCCGAGATGCGGATCGGGCCGGGACCGCTTCCCCAGAACGGGCGCAGTCGCAGGATCAGCCGATCGAGCGACGTGATCATCACCAGCGCGAACTCTTCGGAAGCCACCGGCGTGCGATCGAGCGAGATCTGCATCTTGTCGGGATCGAGGATGCCGGTCTTGTCGCCGAGGATGACTCGCGACAGCAGGGCCGCCGCCATCACACCGCCGCCGAACACGCCCTGGGCGCGGCCGGTGGGGAAGGTGCGGTGGGTGAGTGCAATCGCGCGCGGCAGGGTGCCCGCGCCCATGAACATGCCGTAGATGCGCGGGTGGCTGCCGATGTCGGCGCCGATCGCGTGACGGATCACCACGCGCTCTTCGAGCCGTCCACTGCGCGCGGCTTCGACCACGGCGCGCACCGAACCGACCGGGCTTCGCTGCGTGCCGATGTCGAGCGCGACCATGTTCGTCCGACCGCAGCGCGTGGGCGCGATCATCGGACGCCAGTCCTTGTACGGACCGGTGAGAATCTCGGTGAGTGCGCGCTGCACGGTGCCGTCGCCACCGTTGAGCACGAGCACGTCGACGCCTTCGTCGGCGAACTCGGCAACGGCGTCGGGCACGGCCTCGCTCTCGCTGGTCTCACGGCGCAGCACGTCGCGATGGCGCGAGAGTTCGCGCAGAACACGGTCCGTTCGCGCGTCGTTCCGACCCGCGCGCAGATTGGTGAGGATGCCGACCTTCAACGTGTGCTCCGGGTCGAAGGGCTCGCGGCACGGTATGCGCCCTGCGCGCGGCGTTCGGGCGACGAGCCCTCGGCGCACGCAACGCGTCCCGATCCCACGATGGAACCCAGTCGCCCCCTCCTGTTGTTGCGACGCGTGGGAAGAGCGCGCCGGCATCTCGGCCCGATGTGTGTTGGGACCGGCCCAAGCGCGATGGTCACATTCCCCCTCCCGCGCGCTCGAGTGCGGTCAGCCTATCCCGGAACCCCGCGAATGACATGTCAAAAACGTGAAGGGGGCGGAGGGATGTCGCGAAACCTCTGCGCCTCGAGCCCCGCGGGGCGACGCGCCCGGGTCCGCCTCAAGCGCGCCCGCCCTCGATCAGCTGCCGCACCAACTCGAGGTCGGCAGGCTTGTCCACGTCGAAGGCGCACTCGGCGAACGGCAGCAGCACCGGCGCGATGGATGCCCCGATGATCCGCGAGGCCCGCGTGAAGGTCTGGCCCAGGTCGAGACGCCGCGCGAGAAACAGGGCCGCGGTGGTGGCGCCGAAGGCCGCCGCCAGCCTCCAGGGCTGCTTGCGGTGCTCTTCGGCGCGCTGCCAGAAGCGCACCGCGCGAGCCGCCTCGGCACCGTGAAATGCGAACATGTTCGCACCGGTGAACCGCATCCCCCGAATCGGCACAAAGGTCCGCTTCGATTCGGGAAATCGCTCGCGCACCCGACCCTCGTCGACCAGGCCCACGGCGACGGAAGCCCCCGTGGCAGCGGCCTCCGAGGCGAAGTGGCGGACGATCCCGGGCGTGAGGAGCGGGTGGTCGGCGGTCAGTACCAGCGCACGGCGCCCGCCTTCGAGCGCGCCCTCGGCCTCGAATGCGCTCGCCACGCTGGCGGCGGGAGAGGCCGCGGCGGGCAGCACCGCCAGCCGGCCCGCCTCGCGCAGATCACTCACGGCCGCCACCGGATCGAGCAGCTCGGGCCGATCGATCACCACGCGGATCCGCTCGGCCACCCCGGCTTCGGCCAGGGCCCGCACCACGCGCGCCACCATGGGCTCCCCGGCCACCGGAAGCAGGGCCTTGTGGGTCAGCCCGTGAGCGGCGGCCAGGGGATCCCCCTCTCGCCGCCGGCCGGCCAGAACGAGTGCGGTCGCCGCCTTCGGCGCGTCTTCGTGTGTGCTGGTCGCCAGGCCGCCGTCCCCATCCCCGAGGGCCCCTCTTCACCGACTCGTGAGGGGAGCGTTGCTAGGATCCCGCGGGGATCGTACCAGAAGGCGCCGTGTACCCTGTCGCGGCCATCCCCACGACCCGCGCCCCCAGCGAGGCGCGACGAGGAGTTCACCGACCTTGCGGCTGGTCTGGTCGTTCGCGCGGGCCCACCCGAAGCGAACGCTGATCACGCTCGGCTGCCTACTGCTGGCCGGGCTCGCGGAGGGCGTCGGCTTGACGACGCTGCTCCCCGTCATCGATCTCGTGGCCTCGCCCGAGAGCGCAGAGGACCCGTCCGGCCTGGCGAAGATCGTCCACGACGCCCTGGCGGTGGTCCACCTCGAACCGACCCTGGGTCTGCTGCTGTCGCTCCTGGTGGGTCTCATCGTCACCAAGGCCGCCCTGGTGCTGATCGCCAACCGCCAGGTGGGCTACGCCGTGGCGCAGATCGCGACGGACCTGCGGCTCTCCCTGGTGCGAGCGCTGCTCGGCGCGCGCTGGGCCTACTACACCCGGAAGCCCGTGGGCAGCGTGGCCAATGCCTTTGCCACCGAGGCCGAACGCGCCTCCCAGGCCTACCTGCACGGTGCGCTGCTGGTGACGTCGCTGCTCCAGGTGGGCGTCTACAGCGTGCTCGCCTTCGCCGTCTCGTGGCAGGCGGCCGTCGCCGCGCTGGGCGTGGGCGTCGTGGCGAGCGTGGCACTGCGACGCGTGATCTTCGCGGCGCGGCGCGCAGGCGCGCGACAGACGGAGCTGCTCAAGAACTCGCTGGGCCATCTCTCCGATGCCCTGTTCGCGGTCAAGCCGCTGCGCGCCATGGCGCGCGAGTCGCTGATGGGCCCGCTGCTCGAGGGCGAGACCCTGCGCCTCGACCGCGCGATCCGCGGCGAGGTGCTGAGCAAGGAGGGCCTGAAGGCCCTCCAGGACCCGATCCTGGTGGGTTCGCTCGCGCTGGGCCTCTACATCGCGCTGGCTTCCTTCGGTGTCCCTCTCGCCTCGCTGCTGATGATCGCGTTGCTCTTCTCGCGCACGCTCGCGGCAGTCAATCGCGCGCAGAAGGAGTACCAGGCGCTGGGTACGCGGGAGAGCGCCTACTGGTCGCTGCGCAAGACCATCGACGAGGCCGAGGCCCACGCCGAACGCCAGTCGGGCGGGCTCGTCCCGACGCTGGAACGCGAGATCGCGCTCTGCGGGGTCGGCCTCGACTACGGAGACGCCCCGGTACTGGGGCGCGTAGACATCGAGATCCCTGCAGGTTCGATCACCGCGCTGGTCGGGCCTTCGGGCGCGGGAAAGACCACCGTGGCGGACCTGGTGATCGGGCTCATCACGCCCACCCGGGGCGAGGTGCGGGTGGACGGCGTCTCCCTCGAAGACCTCGACCTTCGGCGCTGGCGCAGCCGCATCGGCTACGTGCCCCAGGAGCTCTTCCTGTTGCACGGCAGCGTCGCGACGAACGTGACGCTGGGCGACCCGGAGCTTGGCGACGACGACGTGCGCGCGGCGCTGCGCGCCGCCGGTGCCGAGTCCTTCGTCGCCGCCCTGCCCGAGGGCATGCACACACCCGTGGGCGAGCGCGGCTCGATGCTCTCCGGAGGGCAGCGCCAGCGCATCGCCATCGCCCGGGCGCTGATCCACGAGCCCGATCTGCTGATCCTCGACGAGGCCACCACGGCGCTCGACCCCGAGACCGAAGCGGCCGTCTGCGCCACCGTCGAGAGCCTGCGCGGACGGATCACCATCCTCTCGATCTCGCACCAACGCGCCCTGGTGGACCTGGCCGACCGCGTCTACCGGCTCGAGAACGGCGCCGCCAAGCTCGCCTAGCGCGAGTCGCTGCCGGACGGTCGCGACTCGCCGCACCGCCGGCTGTTCGTGATCGGCCTCCGTCGGCCGTAGACTCCCCGGCGCGAGGAGGACCGCTGTGGAGTTCGTGGGATCGGTGGGCGTGGCCCTCTTGCTCGGGGCCTTCTTCGCGAACCTGATGGGGTGGCTCGACGCGCGCTCGCGTGTCTACCAGGGACTGAACGCGGTGGGTGCGGGCGTTGCGGCCTATGCGTCGTGGGGCATCGGCTTCATGCCGTTCGTCGTGCTCGAAGGCACCTGGTGCCTGGTGGCGCTGGCCTCGATCGTGGCGCCGCGGCGGGCGTAGGGCCCCGCATGACCGTCGAGGCCGAGCGTCCAGACGTGCATCCAGGGCCGCACCGGGCAGACCGGGGCCGATCAGTACCCCGCGGCGAGCGGCAGCCCGAAGGCCCGACGCGCGCGGTCCACCGCGCGCATCCGGTTGATCACCACGATGAAGACCTTGCGGATCTCCCCTTCGGGAGAGGTCAGCGGGCGGACCCCGTGCCAGGAGTGGGGGGTGCGCTCGAAGAGCAGACTGCGGTTGCCCAGGGTCTCGGCCGGGATCTCGCGGACGAAGTCGTCGAAGTCCGGCGCCGTGCGGCGCGAGAGCTTTCCCTGGTCGTCCAGCAGGCGGGTGTCCCCGCCCCATTCGCGGCGCCAGTCCTCTTCGGTGTTGAAGTAGAAGATCTGCGAACCGGCCTTGCGCGGTGCGTCGCAGTGGGGCGAGACCGAGCAACCCGTGGGCGTGTAGTGCCAGTGGAACGAGAGCCACAGCGAGTTCGTGCCGAACAGCCGCTCGAGGAATCCCATGTAGGTCGGGCCGCGCAGCTCATCCACCAGTGCGTGCCAGGCGGGGTCCACGGGAAGGTCGGGGCGATACTCGAGGGCGAAGCGGTCGTGGGGCTTCTGCCCATGCGCGCGCGCCTTGCCGAAGATGCGATCGAACAGCTCGACCGGCGGCAGGTGGGCGCGCAGGTAGGCGAAGGCCTCCTCCCGCAGGACGCCTTCGGGGTTCACCCACGGAAACGGATCGGCCTGCGTGAAGGTGGCCGTCTCGATGGCCTCGAGCCGGCCCGCGTCGAGGATCCGCACGGCGGGCCTACCAGCTCTCCACGATGGTCTTGCGCTGCATCGGGTCGAGCTCGGCGATGGCGGGGTCGTCGTAGTACGAGTCGCCCACGATCGACGTGGTCGAGATCTCGGCGAAGATCGCGCCGCCATCCGACCGGAACGCGTGCCGCGCTCCCCGCTCGACGAGCAGCTTGTCGCCCGGCTTCATGCGCGTCGTCACACCGTTGACCTCGACCTCGAGGTCGCCCCAGAGCAGCTGGAACGTCTCTTCCTTCTGCTCGTGGCGGTGGGTCGGGTGCTTCTGGCCGGGCAGCTGGATCAGGATCTTCTCGCAGTACTCGCGGTTGATCAGGTTGACCAGGATGCAGCCCACCTGCCGGAAGCGCTCGAGCCCGTAGTGGTGCGAGATCTCGACGGTGTAGTCGTCTCCGAGCTCGATGCCCGCCTCGTAGATCTGGCCCTTGGCATCGTGGAGGATGCCGCGGATCTCGCTCATGGCGTCTTCTTCTGCGGTCTCGCACACGGCTTCGCCGGCGGCGTAGTCCTGGCTCGCCACGTAGCGCGCGCGCAGGCGGCCGAACTCGCCACTGGTGAGCTGGCCCTCCTGCAGCGGCATGGCGAAGAAGACGTCGTCGGCCCGCACACGCTCGCCCTTGCGAATCGGGCGCTTCGCCCAGACGCCGCGCTGCAGCGTGCGCAGCGAGTCGACTTCTTCCTGGCTCACGTGCTTGGTGAGGCCCGGACCCGAAATGGCCTTGGCGCGAAGCGCGGCGGCCACCCAGGCGTCGGCCTCGGCCGGGTTCATCGAGTAGGCGTTGAGCTTGACGTCGTCGGTGGGCACGCCCACATGGCGCTCGAGCAGCCGCGCGCCCTTGGCGACGGCCACCGTCACCACGTCGGTGTCGTCCGGCGCCTCGTGGCCCGAGTAGCCCACGCGCACGTAGGGGTAGCGCTTGATCAGCTTGTCCATGAAGCCGAGCCACGACTCCTCGGGCGGCGTCGGGTAGGTCGACACGCAGTGCATCACCGCGAAGTCGGGCACGCGCTTGCGGAAGAACGACACCAGGTTGTCGATGTCGTAGATCGAGAGCCCGCCGGTCGAGGCGATCACCGGGCGGCGCGCCTGGGCCACGGCCTCGAGCAGCGGCCAGTCGGTGGCCGAACAGCTCGCGATCTTGATGATCTGCACGCCCAGGTCGAGGCAGGTGCCGACGGACGCCTCGTCGAAGGGCGTCGCCATGGCGACCAGCCCCTCTTCGCGGGTGGTGCGCACCAGCTGGCGGAACTCGCCCTCGGACAGGCGCGTGCTCTCGAAGCGCGGGATGTGCTTCGCGTCCTCGCGACCCTTCCAATCGGGATGGATGAAGCTGTCCAGCTCGCGGAACTGCAGCTTCACCGCCGCCTTGATCTTGTGCGTCCGCGCGATGCGCGCGGCCGCCTCGATCACCTTCTGGCCGTGGGCCACGGAGCCCTGGTGGTTGTTCGCCATCTCGAACACGAACAGGTCGTCGAGCAGATCGGTCATCGAAGATCCCTATGCGTCGCCTGACGGCTCGCGGGAGCCGCCGTTGGCTTCGGTGTTGGTCTCGGGCGAGATCCCGTTCGGGTTCTCGGGGGAGATCCCTTTCTGGGTCTCGGGGGAGATCCGGCCGGACGAGGCGACGCCGGCCAATGCGGTGGCGTCGTGGAGGGAAACCAGTCGGTCGTCAATATAGTAGTCCGCCGAGGGCTTCCCCAGCCGCAGATCGTCGTAGCGGACCCCCCAGGAGTCCATCTGCTTGCGGGTGTGCTCGGACCAGTCGCGCCCGGTGGCCGAGCCGCGAGCCGTAAACAGCACGATGCGATGACCGGCTTCGGCCAGGGCGTTGACCATTTCGATGTGGTCCCGCAGGGGCTGGCTCTTGGTGTAGTCGTTGCCCTGGGTGATCCCGGCCAGGACGCCGTCGATGTCCACCACGAAGGTGAGCTTGTCGGGTCGCGGCGCCGGCGGCGGGGCCTCTCCGGCGGCGATCCGGTCGCGAAGTACCTGCTCGCAGGTGAGGAAGTCCTCCACGGTGTCGATCGAGCACATGGGCTCGTCGATCACCACGGCGGCCGCACGTTCTCCCAGGATCGAACCCTGCTCCAGCAGGCAATCGCGGGTGATGGCATAGGCGGCGCCGTTGCGGTGATAGACCGGGGCCAGCTGCTGGCGGGCCACGATGTCGGCGCCGCGCTCGTCGAACAGCTGCATGCGACCCTCGGAGTCGAGCACCAGCTGCTTCAGAGGGTGCGACTTGGGGTCGGTGGGGCTCACGGTCCAGACCGCGTCGAGATCGTCGGCGATCAGGCGGTCCACGGTGGCGGTCACGTGCTCGGGGCGGCGCAGCGGCGACGTGGGCTGGAGCATCACCACCACGTCGTAGCGGGTCCCGTCGTCGGCCTCGGTCTCGCGCAACGCGTGGGTCAGCACCTCGAGGTCGCCCACGCGATCGCCGGACAGCTCCGGGGGCCGGAAGAAGGGCGTCTCGAGCCCGGCGTCGTGCGCGGCGCGGGTGATGCCACCGTGATCGGTGGAGCAGACCGCACGATCGACCCAGTCGAGCTCGGCCGCGATCTGTCCGGCGCGCACCACCAGCGGCACGCCGAGGACCGGACGCAGGTTCTTGGTGGCCACGCCCTTGCTACCGCCGCGCGCGGGGACCACGGCCAGGATGCGTCGTTCGTTTCTCACGACGAGACCAGTGCCTCGAGCGTGCAGCCGCGATCCCAGTCGATCCGGACGTTCCGGCCGGTCTCGTGCGATCGCCAGGCCGCTGCGACCACCAACATGGTCTCGAGGCCGCGTTCGAGGGAGATCGGCGAGGCATCACTGGGCGCTTCGAGCTCCGAGAGCAGGTGATCGACCTCGGGTTGGAAGTCGTCGGGTCGGGTCTTCTCGAAGGTCTCTTCGGCGACCTCCCCGTCGGCGGCCGCGCTGCGCACGGCGTCGTGGCTGGGCCCGGCGTTCACCTCCCACTCGAGGAAGCCGTCGCTGCCCTGCACGCGAAGCCACTTGAGCGCGGGGCGCGTCACCACGTCCTGCACGATGGTGCCGACGCAGCCCGACTCGCTGCGAACGGAGAGCTGGGCCACGCGGTCGTAGCGCGCGCCATCGGCTTCGACGACGTCGAGCATGGCCGAGACCTCGGCCACGCGGCCGAGCCCGGCGGCGTGGGCGAAGTGCTGCCAGATGTTGATCGCGTGCGAGTGCTCGCCAATGGCACCGCCGCCACGCGACGTGAAGCCGAGATAGGTGTCCTTCGGCCCCGACAGCCAGGGATGCGCGCCGAAGATGCCGCCCCAGTGCTCGCGGAACAGCGCCGAGAGCGTGGTGACGGCGCCGATGGGACGCTCTCGCAGCCACTGCTCGGCCCGCACGGTGTGGGGCGTGAGCGTGTGGTTGTAGCCGACGTAGACCCGCGTCCCGGCTTCACGGGCGGCCGTGGCCAGCGCCTGGCAGCCCTCGAGGTCGGGCGTGGCCAGCGGTTTTTCGATCACCAGCGCGCGCGGAGCGATGCGGGCGATCTGATCGCGGGCGATCGCCAGGTGCGTGTCGGGCGGCGTGCCCACCACCACCACGTCGGCGGTCTCGTCGGCCACGGCGTCACACGACTCCAGGCGGATCTCGGAGTCGAAGGCGCCGTAACGATCGGGCTGGATCTCGTCGCGGGTCCGGCGCAGCGCGTCCGGGTCGAGGTCGCAGATCACCACCGCCGCATCGCGGCGTCGAAAGCCGTGTGCGAGGTGATTGCCGATCGATCCGGCGCCGTAGATCTTGATGCGGGGGCGGTCAGTCATGATGGGCGGCTCAGGCTACCGAAACGCGTGTCTCGGGCCGTTGGGTTGGATGAAGGGAACCCCTCGGGGGTCGAGGTCGGATCCGCTCACATTGCAGCTCGCACGCCGAGCGCCAGCTGCTGGTGGACGTCGAGCCCTTCGCCGCAAAGCAGCGGCGGCCGGCTGAAACCGAAGGTCGACTCGCTGGGCGACTCGAAGCGCAGGAATTGGAAGACCAGCACCAGACGGCCCTCTCGGTTGGCCCGGCTGCCGTAGTGGAGGCAGCGCGACGTATCGATCAAGCCGGCGGTGCCCGCGGGCCCGACCAGAGAGCGCTGCTCGGCCAGGCCACCCAGGCGCGCGACCTCGTCGTCGCCGAGCCGGCCGCGCCCCTCGCGCAGGGCCGACTGCGCGGCACGCGAAGCATCCGCCGGCAGGAACGTGAAGGGTCCGTGGTCGGGCGTGGTGTCGAACAGGTTCACGAACACCTTGACCTGGCGCGCGTCCTCGTTGTCGAGGTGGTAGAGCTGGCTCGACGTCGCAGACTGATTCGGCGGCGACCACCAGATCACGGCGCCCGCCAACAGAGGCACCGCGCCGAAGTACGCGCTCACCGCGTCGAGCAGCGGCCGGCCCACCATGAAGCGCAGCAGTTCGGGATGGGCCGCGAAGTCGTCGCCCGAAAGGACCGAGAGCAGGAAGCCCCCCTTGCTGGCATTGAAGACGCGGCCGGTCTCGTGGGCCCGTCGCTCTTCGAAGAGCTCGACGGATCGCGCCACGGCGGCGTCCATGCCCGGGATCGCGCCCGTCGCGGGCAGCAGGAAGCCGCGCTCCTCGGGGATCCCACCGATGCCCCCCGCCGCCAGGCTCGGGTCGAGACTCTGCGCCAGTTCACGGCGCAGCCGCACCTCGGCGGGCGAGGCGAGATGCTTGGCGCCCGAGAGCAGCGGGTGCACCCAGGCGCGAGGCAAGTGCAGCTTCTTCCAGAGCAGCTTGTGCAGGCTCCGTCCCCGAACCGGTCGCGGAATCGGCCGGAGCGAGACCGGGGCGCTTCGGGGCCCGGGGTCGGCGGAGCTCATGCCCCGGCTCCAGAGCCGACCGCCGGTCCCACCTCGAAGACGTTCTCGAATCGCTCTCTCACGCGAAGGCCCGAGAATCGCCCGAGGGCACTGCCGTAGGCGGCGATCCGCGACTCGACCTGGGACCGGGTCGCGCCGGGGAACATGTGCCGCAGGTAGGGGCGGCTGTTGTGGTGGCCGGGGATGCGCGCTTCCACGAGCCGCATGATGCGCCGGCCCGCCACCACCGTCCGCGCGCCGAGCGCGGGCAACGCATCGACGCGCTGATGGACGCGACTGCCGGTTTCGAACTCGGCGAGCGCGTCGAGGATGCGGTCCACGGCCAGCGCGCCGCGTCGCGAGGCCACGTACTGGTCGATCAGCTCTTCCTGTTTGGCGTGCTCGTTGGGGTCGACCACCGGGCCTCCGGCCACCCGCGCGCGAACCGCTTCGATCAGCGATTCCTGGTCGAAGGTGCGCTTCGACATCAGGTTCGGAAGCTGGAGGTCGAAGCGCTCGCTGGTCGCGGGTTGGTAGGCGATCGCCTGGGCGTCGAGCAGATAGGCCTCGACGGCCGTGGTGCAACCGTTGTGGACCACGGCCTCGGCGGCGAGCAGCCAGGGGACCACGCTGCCTTCGTACACCACCTGCACGTTCGGGCGTCCCGCCACCGCCTCGGTCCAGGTCGCCTGGCGCTCGGAGGGGTGGGGGCGCACGACGATCCGGTGGTCGGGCAGCGCGTCGGCCAGGGCCGGCAGCATGCGCTTGAACGCCGCGAACAGCTCGGCCTTGTGCGCCGCGAGACCCAGGTCGAGGTCGTTCGGGTCCACGGGCCCGGCGGCGCGGCGGGCTTCGTCGAGCTTGCGCTGCTGGCGATTCTGCCGCGGCAGGTAGTGGTTGAGCCGGCTGAAGTTGGTGTTCACGAGCACGAAGCGGCCGAACCGCTTCCGCAGCGCCTGTGCCGTGGGCTGGTGCAGACCGCGAAGCTCGGGGCGCAGCAGGTCGACACGGGCGTTGCCCACCGACGCGATCGGCTGGCCGCAGAATCCCGGTGACTCGCGCCACACCCGCGCGTTCTCTTCGCCCCACGCCAGCAGCAGGTCGGCCTTGCGCATGGTCTCGTCGTTCACCTTGGCGTGCAGGTAGGAGGCGGGCGAAGGCCAGACCAGGCCCTCCTCGTCGCCGCACACCACGGCAAATCCCTGGCGCCGGAGAAGCTCGTAGGTGACGAGATTGCGGTCGGTGAGGCTCTTCGAGAGATACGTGCCGCGACGGAACGACCCGAGACAGCGATCGAGTTCCTTCTTGGCCCCCACGATCGCAGTGATCCCGCGCTCGGCGGCGGCGGCAGCCAGCAGGAGCTTGGCGTCGAACTCGCGGGCCTGGGTCTCGCACGGCAGCAGGAGCATCTCGCCGCGCATCAGCTCGGCTCCACGGGCGCCGTGGCGACGTCGTGGCCGTAACCGAGGCTCGGAGCCAGACGCGTGCGCACCAGCTCTTCCATGGCGCGCACCTGCTCGGGCGTGAAGTAGTCGCGGTACCCGCCCACCTTGCCCCGGCGCACCTTGAACGAATCGGGATCGCTCGGGTCCTTGGGCTTGAGCCGACTGTTCTTGTAGAAGTCGGTCCGCTCGAGCTCCTTCAGGTTGTCGAAGGACGTGAACGCCACCGCCTCGTCGACCGTCTGCTCCGAGAACGGCGCCCCGAGCAACTCGAGCGCGGGCGCCAGCATCTCGGCCGGGCGGGCACGCAGGTCTTCGTACCGCAGGATCCTCGCCTGAGGCAGCGCCGACACCACGGGCGTCCACGCGTTCAGGTACTCGAGGATGCCGGGAAGGCCGAGCGCCCCGCCCATCACGAAGTCGAACATCGCCGCACCCTCGTCCACGCCGTAGAGGTCGCGCTTGTGCTCGCTCGCGCGACGCGTCGACTGGAAGTACTCGGAGACGGCCACGTCGCAAGGATGGCGCACGAGGAACAGCGCCTTCTTGTCCGCGAAGCGGCGACGACCGGCGTCGCTGGCCAGCAGGTCGCGCAGGTAGAAGCCGTGGGTGAACAGGATGCGGGGCACCGCCTCGCACTGGCGGTGGAAGTTGTCGAACTCGATCAACTGGGCCTCGGGCAGGCCGTAGTGCTGCTGGTACAGGCGCGACAGCATGGCGCGCAGCCAGGTGCGACCGCTCTTCGCTCGCGAGAGCACCATGACGTCGCAGCGCCGGGCCTTGCTGCGCTCGCGATGGCCGCGAAGCGCATGGGCGGCGCCGACCCGGACCGCTCGGGGTACGAGGGACATCAGCGCAGCCCCTCGGCTCGGGGTACGAGGGACATCAGCGCAGCCCCTCGGTTCGGGGAAGCAGGGACATCAGCGCGGGACCCTCACGGGCATGGGGCCGCCTCCAGGAGGTGGAACCCGGGCCGCATTCGCGGACCGGAGATCGGAGGGCCAGGGGGAGGGTGGGGAGGCGATAGCAAGGGGGCTGGGCCGCGGTCAAACCCCACGCCTTGGGCCTCTTCATGCCCCCTCGGGGAAACAAGATTCCCCGAGGGGGGCTCCGCGGGCTACCGGCCGGGGCTCGATCCGGTAACTTGGGGCTCCCCCCTGGGAGCGGCCCCTCCGTCGGGAGCACGCCCATTCCGGCCGAGAGCAAGCGCAACCCCGAGCCCTGGACCGAGCGCACGGAGGCTGCCCGCGCGTGCGGGGTGGAGCGCATCCTGCTCGCCCCCGAGCCGGGATGTACCCCCAGCGACCGTCCCGCGGTTCGCATCTTCCTCGGGACCGAGCCCGCGCAGTATCGCGCGGAGCGCGTGTTCCTGTGGTCGATCCAGAAGGTCCGTGACCCCGCGCGCACCTACGAGATCCACCTGATGCGCGGCATGGCGGGATTTCGGCCGCTCGGTTGGAACACCTCGTTCACGAACTATCGCTTCGCGATCCCCGAGCTCGCCGGCGGGCACGGGCGCGCGATCTACAACGACGTCGACCAGATCTACCTGGCCGACCCGGCCGAACTCTTCGATCGCGACATGGGCGATCACGGATTCCTCGCGGTGAGCGCGACCGACACGTCGGTGATGCTGATCGACTGTGCGCGCATGGCCGGGGTGTGGTCGGTTTCCGCCGCCCGCAGCCGCCGCAAGTACCGGCTGATCGATGCCGCCCAGTCGATTCCGAACGCGCGCGGCCCGCTCGAGCAGGGCTGGAACGCCCGCGACGCCGAGTACGTGCCTGGCGAGTCGAAGCTCCTCCACTACACCACGCTGCACATGCAGCCCTGGCACCCTTTCCCCGAGCGGTTCTACTACCAGCCGAACCCCCAGGGCGAGCTCTGGTTCGAACTCGAGCGCGAGGCGAACCAGGCCGGGTTCCACATGCGGGGGCCCGACCGGCCTAGCCAGGCACTGCGCGATCGCATGCGCTGGAGCCGGCCCACCCCCGCCCGACCGCGACGGCCTGAGCTTCAGCACCGCATCGGCGAACTGATTTCGCACAGCGACGACCTGCAGGGCGTGCTCGAGATCGCGCCGAACTTCGACGGCGACGAGGCAGCCCCGGGAACCGACCGCGAACGCCTGCTCGACCTGGCCTTCGGAGAGCCGCTGCGCGCGACGCACGATGGCGTGGTCTGCACCGAGGGGCTCGACGCCCTGCCGGAGGCCGACGTGCCCTGGGTCGTCGATCGACTCTTCGACCGGGCGCGACGCTTCGTCGTGCTCGCCGTGCGCATGGACAAGCCGCCGCCGCGGCGCCGCATCGGCCTGCCGCCCAAGGGCACGGTGGGCCGACCCGAATGGTGGGCCTGGGCCGTCCGGGCCGCCGCCGCGCGCAACCCCGACGTGCACTGGGAGATCCGCTTCACCGAGGGCGAGCCTCTGGAAAGCGGCACGCTCAAGGTGGTGCAAGGCGGCGCCTGGCTCGGCGAGGACCCGCCCACGGTCTGGGTGCTGACCGACCACAAGCCGGGCCACACCACCCAGTGCGTGGGCCTGGCCGAGGAGCTCGGCTGGCCCTACGAGATCCGCCAGCTCTCGTACAACCTGATGGCCGAGCTGCCGCTGCAGCTCGCGGGGCCGACGCTGCGTGGGCTCACCAAGAGCGCGGCCCGAGGCATCGCGCCGCCCTGGCCGGACCTCGTGATCGCTACCGGTCGGCGCAGCTCGCCGGTCGCGGGCTGGATCCGCGAGCGCTCGGGCGGTGCCACGCGCACCGTCCAGATGGGACGCATGGGCTCGAGCCTGCGAGACGAGCTCGACCTGGCGGTGGCCCCTGCGTACGCGGGCCTGTACCCGGATTCGCGGCGCATCGACACCGTGCTTCCGCTCACTCGGGTGCGCGCGCAGTCGCTCGACATCGCCGCACAGCGCTGGAAGACGCGACTCGAGCGCGGCACGGCGCCGCGCATCGCACTGCTGGTAGGGGGCGGCAGCCCCGAGCACTCGCTCACGCCCGACGTGGCTCAGCGCATGGGGTACCGCGTGGCCGAGACGGCGCGTTCGGTGTCGGGCTCGGTCTTCGTCACCACGAGCCGTCGCACCGCGCCGGCCGCGGCCGATGCGCTGCAGACGGCGCTAGGCGATGTCACCGCGCACTTCCACCGCTGGGTCGCCAACCAGGCCGCCGACGAGAACCCGTACATGGGCTACCTGGCGCTTGCCGACGTCCTGGTCGCGACCGGCGACAGTGCCTCGATGCTGGCCGAGGCCGGCGCGACCGGAAAGCCGCTCTACGTGATGCCGCTGCCGCGCAGCGCACGGGGGCCGCTCGGCCTGTGGCGACGGTTCGTACGAGGGGTGACGGCGGCCATCCACGACCGCGCACTCGCCCAACCCCACAACCGCCGCGGCATCGCACGCCCGCAGAAGGGCATCGAACACCTCTGCGCCCGGCTGCTGGCAGAGGGCTGGGTGCGACCGAGCCCCGACATCGAGAAGCTCCATGAGAGCCTCTTCGAGAACGGGGTGGCACGCCCGTTCGATGGCAGCTGCGAGCTGCGGCGCGCCCGGCCCTACATCGAGTCCGCGCAGATCGCCGTGCGCGTACGCGAACTGATGGGCGTCGACGAGCCCAAGACGGAGCAATAGCGGGCGAGGTCGCGTCGCGCGGCGCCCGGCCCGACGCATCGGCCGGCGCGCAGCGTGCGGGCTAGCCTCCGCGAGCAGCATGTCCTCGGTCGCCGCGACAACGGGGAAGGACCCGGCTCTCGACCCGCCCGATCCCGCCGACGCGCGCCGCCAGCGCATCCCCGGGCCCACGCTGCTGCGTCACATCGGATCGACCCTCCCGGGCCCGGCACTCTTCATCCTGGCCGTGCTCACCATCGTGGTGCTCACCCAGGACATGCTGGCCTTCTCGGACCTGGTGATGAACCGCGGGCTCGAAGCGGGATCGGTGGCCGCGTTGGCCATCGATCGCGCCATCCCGGCGCTCGCGTGGATGGTGCCGTTCGCCACGCTGCTCGGCTGCCTGGTCGCGCTCGGCAAGCTCTCGTCCGACACCGAACTCTTCCTGATCGAGGCGTCGGGCATCTCGGTCCTGCGGTTGATGGTGCCGTTCGGCCTGTTCGCCCTGCTGATGGCGGGCGTCGGCCTCTGGCTCTCGCTCGACGGCGCGCCCGGAGCGAACCGCCGACTCGACGCGCGGCTCGCGCGCATGGCGGTGGAGAAACCCTGGGCAACGCTGATGCCCGGTGTGGTCCACCGCTTCGGCGACTACAAGCTCACCGCGCGCGAGATCGCCAGCAGCGGCGACCGCCTCACCGACGTACAGCTCTACATGCCGTCTCTGGGCGAGACCGTCTTCGCCGAGACCGGCGCGCTCGAACCGGCCGACGACGGCCGCATCCTGCTGCGGCTCTCGCGAGGCCGCGCCCTGCTCGACCCGCGCGAAGAGGCGCGCGTCCTGCACGTGGACGAGCTGGTGACGTGGCTCCCCGGGAGCGGCTCCGACCTCGTGCGCACCGACGTCGAGCAGATGGGCGGGATGAGCCTGGGCGAGCTGAAGGAACGCGGCGACCGCGAAGCGCGCGTGGCCCTGCACCGCAGGTTCACGTGGCCGGTGGCGGCCGTGCTGTTCGGACTGCTGTCGGTTCCCCTTTTCGTTCGCGGCGCCCGCGTGTCCCGCTCGGGCGGCCTGATGCTGGGCGTGGTGGTGATGGTCGTCTACCAGGGCCTGGTCCAGGGAGCGAACGGCCTGCTCTGGTCGGGCAGCGTATCGCCCTGGGTGGCGGCGTGGCTTCCCAATCTCGTGGTCGCGGTGGCGGTGCTCGTGCTTCCGCTCGGGCTCAACGACCGGCCGAGCTTCCAGCCTCGGCCCGAGCCTTCCAAGTGGCGCGAGCGGCTGCGCTGGCGACGAAGCGACCGCGCCCTGCGCGCACGGCGACGGCCGTTGGGGCGCTACGTGGCCCAGAGCTTCCTGGGCACACTGCTGCTCTGCCTGGCCGGCCTGCTGGTCTGTTACCTGATCGTCGACGTCTTCCAGCGACTCGACCGCTTCGTGCGCTACGCGCCGCCCGCAGTCGACCTGATCCGGTTCTATGCCGCGCGTCTGCCGCTCCTTGCGTCGCGCGTGGTCCCCCTCGCCATGCTGGTGGCGACTGCGCTGACCGTGTCGATCCTGGGCAGCCGCGGCGAGCTGGTCGGCATGCGGGCCTGCGGCGTGCCGGCCTGGCGCGGCTTGATGCCGATCCTGCTGGTGAGTGCTTTGGCCGTGCCGACCTTCTTCTTGCTCAACGATCGCGTCATTCCCAGGACCACGGCACTCGCCGATCGCATCAACGACCTGATCAAGGACCGGCCCACCGGCAACGTCGGCGCCAACGTCTGGTACCGCGAGGGCGACGCCTTCTACGAGGCCGAGCGCTTCGACCCCGAGGCCGGTGTCGCGAGCCAGCTGATCTACTACGAGCTCGACGCCAGCGGGCTGCCGCTGGCGCGCACCGATGCCTCGTCGGCATTGCACGTGGGCGAGGGCCTCTGGCGCATGGAAGACCGCGTGCGCGTGGGCTACGAGGGCGGGCTCGATCTCGACGTGGTGCGCGACGAACCCATGGCGCGCATGGGCAGCGAGCTGCCCCAGAACGTGGACACCCGTCACCTGTCGGTGGGCGAGCTGCGCCGCGAGATCGGCGTCCTCGAGCGAAGCGGCGTCGACGCGACGCGCTTTCGGGTCGATCTGTGGACCAAGCTCGCGACGCCGCTGGCCTGCCTGCTGCTGCCGGCCCTCGCCCTCTTCTTCTCGCTGGGCGGGCCCCCCCACCCGAGCACCTCCGCGACGCTCGTGTTCAGCGCGACGGTGGCGGTGACCTGGATCCTGCTCACGGGGCTCGGCGCCAGCCTCGGCTACGGCGGCACGTTGCCCGCCCCCCTCGCTGCCTTCTCTCCGGCCTTCCTGTTCCTCGTGGCGAGCCTCGTGATGGGCAGACGGCTTCACATCTTCCGGTAGCCGGCGGCGCGGGCCCCTGGCCGAAATGGGCCGCGCACCACCTCAGTCTCGACAGGTTGCGGGCGGTACCGGCCCACCTACCTTGCCTTCGTGGCCGGCATCCAGCGCAAAGAGCGTGCGTTGATCCTCGGCGCGACCGCGGTGCTCCCCGCCCGGCTTCGCGTGGCCAGCCGCCATGCGGCGCTCTCGCGCTGGCACCTGCGCATCGCGTCTCGCGCGGACGTGCTGTTCGTGCGGCACCCGAAGACGGGCGGGACCTGGCTGCGGGCCCTCATCACGCGGCTCTATGCGCGCAAGTACGGCCTGCCGTCGGATCGCGTGGTCCGCTACGACGAGCTGTCTTCGGCGCGCGCTGGCCTGCCGAGCTTCCTGACCAGCAGCGGATACCTCTCGTGGGAGCGCCCCCTCGTCGATCGCATCACGAGTGACGCGACCCTGCGCGGCAAGAAGCTCCTGTTCATGCCGCGCCACCCGATCGACGTCGCGACGTCCTGGTACAACCAGTTCACCAAGCGCACCAGCGCCATGAAGCGCGAAATGCTGCTGGCCGAGATGCAGTCGCCCATCGACCGCGAGACCATCGACCGGATGACGTTCGTGCGGCACGAAGAGATCGGGCTGCCCCACGTGATCCGCTACCACAACCTGTGGTGGAAGCTGGCCCAGCAGCACCCGTCGGCGCTCGTGCTCTCCTACGAGGACCTGCGCGGCGACACGGCCGGGGCCCTTCGACGACTCGCCGAGTTCCTGGAAGAGGACTTCGACGACGACACCATCGCCGACGCCGTCGCGTTCGGCTCGGTCGACCACATGCGCGGGCTCGAGCGCGACGGCTACTTCAAGAACAAGTCGCTGAGCCTGCGAGACGGGAGCGACCCGGACACGCTCAAGGTGCGCCGCGCCCGGGTCGGCGGCTACCTCGAAGACTTCACCCAAGAGCAGGCGCGCGAGCTCGAGGCCATGCTCGCCGAGCGGCTCGACCCGGCGCTCGGGTACAAGCCCTCCTGAGACGCCTCGGCTACGAGCCCTCCTGAGCGCCGCCTCGGCAAGTGCCCACCGGAACGCGCCGTGTTCCCGATCGCCTGGGATCGCGTAAGCTAGGCGCCGTGTCCGACACGCCCGCCGAGCCGCTCCCCGCAGAACGCGTAGCCGAGATCCTCGGCGCGGCGCGCCTCGCACTGCCGAAGGATGCAAGGCTCACCGTCACGGGGCGCGACCCGGTGCTGGGCACGTCGCTCGCCGTGGGCGAGGTCGCGGCGACGGCCCTCGGCCTGGTCGGCTGCGCGGCCGCCGACCTGCACGCGCTGCGCACGGGCACGACACAGCAGGTGACCGTCGACACCCAGGCGGCCGCGACCACGCTGCTCGGGTTCCTGTTCCAGTCTTCGGACCAGGGCTTCGACCTGCGTCGCCACGAGAACCCGGTGACGGCGATCTTCCGGACCCGCGACGAGCGCACGATCCACCTGCACGGCGGCTTCGCGCACCTGGAGCAGGGCATGCTCGACCTGCTCGGCTGCGGACGCGACGGCGTCGCCGCCGCCGTAGCGCGCTGGGACGCGCAGGAACTCGAGGATGCCGCTGCCGAACGCGGCCTGTGTGCAGCCCGGGTGCGCAGCCGGGACGAGTGGCTCGCGCATCCCCACGGCCGCGCGCTCGAACCGCTCCCCGCCGTCGTGGTCGAGCGCATCGGGGATGCGCCGCCCGAGACCCCGCCTTCCGGCGACGACCGGCCCCTCGCGGGCGTCCGGGCCCTCGACCTCACGCGGGTCCTCGCGGGGCCGACCTGCGGTCGCACGCTGGCCGAGCACGGGGCGCGGGTGCTTCGCGTGGGCGCATCGAAGCTCCCTTCGATCGAGCCCTTCGTCGCCGACACCGGCCGAGGCAAGCGCAACGCGTTTCTCGATCTCGACCGGCCGGACGACGTCGCGAGCCTGCGCGAGCTCGTGGGGCAGGCCGACGTCTTCACCCAGGGCTACCGGCCCGGCCGGCTCTCGCGCCGCGGCTTCGGACCGGACGAACTCGCGGCGCTTCGGCCCGGCATCGTCTACGTGACGATCGACTGCTACGGACCCGGCGGTCCCTTCACGGGTCGCGCGGGATGGGAGCAGCTCGCCCAATCCACGAGCGGCATGGCCCATCTGCACGGCGGCGAGGCCACCCCCGCCCTCGTCCCCGCCGCCGCGACCGACTACACCACGGGCTACCTCGCGGCCTACGGCGTGATCGCGGCGCTCGCCGAGCGCGCCCGGAGTGGAGGCAGCTGGCACGTGCGCGCCTCGCTGTGTCAGACCGCGGGCTGGATCCTGCGCATGGGCGGCTCGCTCGAAGGCGACGCGGCCATCGGCGTGGGCGACGTCGCGACGCGCATGCAGACCTGCGAAGGCGCCTGGGGGCGGCTCTCGCACCTGGCGCCGGTCACGCAGATGAGCGAGACGCCGCCGCGATGGGACGTGGCGCCGTCGCCGCTCGGCAGCCACCCGCCGAGCTTCGAGGCATGAGCCCCGAGCCCAGCGACGCTGCACAGTTCTACTCCGGCCTCGTCGCGGACCTCTACGAGCCGCTGCTCGGCGAGCGAGCCAACGCCGACGACTACGTGGGTTTTCTCGACGCCGCCGGCGGCCCGACCCTCGAACTCTGCTGCGGATCGGGCCTGCCCATGCTCGACCTGCTCGAACGGGGCTACGACGTCCACGGTCTCGACGCCTCGGCCGACATGCTCGATCGCTGCCGCGCCGAGGCAGGGCGACGCGGGCTCTCGGTGACGCTGTTCGAGCAACGCATGCAGGACCTGCGCGTGCCCCACCGCTACCGGTCGATGTTCCTCGCCGGGGGCAGCTTCACCCTGCTCACCCACGACGACGACGCGCGCCGCGCGCTGCAGGCCATGGCGGCGCACCTCGAGCCGGGTGGCCGCGTCCTGATCCCGCTGGAGGTTCCCGATGCGGGCCTCCGGCTCGACGCGCCGATCGTGCGCGAGACCCCCGGACCGGATGGCAGCCGCCTCCGCCTCCACATCCTCGCCCTGGCGGTGGACCCGGCGACCCGGAGCTACCGCACCACCCTGCGCTACGAGCGGGTCGCCGCCGACGGGAGCGTCGAGTCGCTCGAGCGCGACTGGGTACGCAGCTGGTGGACGCAGCAGCAGTTCCGAACGCTGCTCAGTGAGACGGGCTTCGAGGGCATTCATGCAGTGGGTGCGGACGGACACACCGCAGCGGACGACGCCGGGTTCTTCGTGTTTCTCGCGCATCGACCCGCCTGAACCGCGCGCTGAACGCGCTGGGTCGGGGTAGGTCTTTCGCACCTGGCGCAGGCATCGCTTTACCTGCACACCCGGGACGTGCAGAATGCCCGCCATGAAGCGCGCCAAGACCGTCCTGCTCTGGTTGATGGCCATCCTCTACATGTTCGCCGGGTACAACCACCTGATGAACCCGGCCTTCTACGTGGCGATCATGCCCCCGGAGCTGCCGAACCCCGAGTGGCTCAACGTGCTCTCGGGCCTCGCCGAGATCGTGCTCGGCGTCTTCCTGCTCGAGCCGCGCACGCGCGTGTACGCCGCCTGGGGGATCATCGCGCTGCTGATCGCGGTCTTCCCGGCCAACGTCTACGTGGCGCAGGAGAACATCGGCACGGGCGGCCCCGGCACCGGCAATGAGATCGCGAACTGGGTGCGCCTACCGTTCCAGGCCGTCTTCATCCTCTGGGCATGGTGGTACACGCGGGACTGATCCGACGCCGAGTGAGCGGGGCGGAGACTCGGCGCTCAGTCCGAGAGCAGCTCGCCGAGCCAGCGGCGAAACCGCCGTCGCACCTGAGCGTCGTCCCCGAGCCCAGCGCTGCGCGTGAGCAGGGGCCCGATCAACGCCTCGCCGAACATGGCGGTGGCCGCCAGGCGTACGGCGAAGTCGGTGTCCTCACGATCGGGCGCGGCGAGACCCGTCGCGTCGGCGTCCTCACAGCGCGAGGCGTGCCATGCGTCGGCGAGATCGCGGATCATGTGCTCGCCGGATCCGTCTGCGGCCGCGGCCGCACCCTCGGGCCCGACGAGCCCACGCTGCACGGCCCAGTTGAGGAGCCGCGCGTAGCCCTTGTCGCCGAGCGTCGCGTACACCTGATCGAGCACCTCCTGGGTCGACGCGTCGGCCGAGCCCAGCAGGTCGTCGCGCAGCCGCGTGAGCGCCCGGTTCTCGAGCGCGAGCATCAGCCCTTCGCGGCTTCCGAAGTGGTGGAGAATCGCCGGGTGCGAGACGCCGACGTCGGCCGCCACGTCCTGCAGGCGGATCGCCTCGGGCCCGCCCTCCATCAGGCGCTTCTCGGCGGCTTCCAGGATCAGTCTCTTGGCCTCTCCGGCGGTCCGACGGCGGCGCGAGGCGGTACGAGCGGGCATGCTTGACAGACTCCGTTACTTACAATAATGTCAGCAACTGCTCCGAACCGCAAGCCGCCCGAAGAGGGACCCGCGATGGACCGCAGTTTCCGACCGATCGAGGCCTACCGCGCATGGAAGCGCCTTTCCGCCGACCCCGACGACACCGGGGTCGTGTTCGAGATCATCGACGCGCTCTCGGGGCGTTCCGGTGAGCGCGCCTACCGTCGCTTCGTCGACTCGGAAACCGGCCAGCGCGTACTGCGCGAGGAGCGCGACCTCCTCGAGATCCTGCAGGACCGCGAGGCGCTCGCGGCGATGCCCGAGGGCTCGCTCGGCCGCACCTACCACGACTTCACCGCGCGCGAGCAGATCAGCGCCGACGGCCTGGTGGCCGCCAGCGAGACCACGCCCGGCCGCCGGGACGACGCGACCCCCGATCAGCGCCGCTTCTTCGAGCGGCTGCGCGACTGCCACGATCTGGAGCACGTGGTGACCGGCTACGGCCGCGACCTGCGCGGCGAACTCGCGCTGCTCGCCTTCGACACCGCCCAGCAATGGCACCACGGCATCGCCTTCATCGTGGGCATGGCCACGCTGACCGGCGGGCCCGAAGAGCGCGCCCTGGTGCGCGCAGCCTGGGAACGCGGCAAGCGGTGTGCCTGGCTGAGCGCCGCCGACTGGGAAGACCTGCTGCCGCGCCCGCTCGACGAGGTGCGCCGCATCACGGGGGTCGGCGCGCCGCCGACGTACGAGGCGATGCTGTCGGACGACGGAGAGGCCGCGCGCCAGGCGACCGCCGCCTAGCTCAAGCCTGACGCGTCGTGGGTGCCCGGTGCCGCTTCGCGGCCGAAGGGACGCCCTCGCAGCAGTTCTCGGTCAGGTAGGCCACCAGTTCACGCATGGCGTCGAAGCGCGGCGCATAGTGCAACGACCGCCCCTCGCGACGAACGCGCACGACACCCGCGTTCTTGAGCTCCTTCAGGTGGAACGAGAGCGTGGCCGGGGCGACGCCCAGGGCCTCGGCGATCTCTCCGGCCGGCAGGCCCGCGGGCGCCGCAGGCACCAGCAGGCGAAACACGTCGAGCCGCGTTTCCTGGCCGAGAGCGGCCAGGGTGGCGAGGGCGTCCTGTTTGTCCACGATGGGCTCCTGCTGCGGGTTGCACACAACCTTCCAGAATCCTCAAAATAACGAATGCCCCCCGAACCGGCGGGCCGTTGCAGCGCAGACGGGGGGCCGTTGCAGCGCAGACGGGGGGCCGTTGCTTTCGAGGCCGAAGTTCCGGACGTTGTGCGCCCGCGCTCAGCTGTGCAGGACTGCGGCCCGGCGCGTGGAGGGACCCCATGGCGAGCGATCTCGAGATTCCCCAGTTCGCAGTGGTGCTGGCACCGGTGATCGGTGACCTGCCCCAGGAGTTCGTCCCCGCCCTGCTTTCGGGTCTCGAGGTCGCTGCAGCGAGCCGCTACCGGGCCTGGGCCGAAGCGAGCACCGACGCCGACCAGAAAGCGGGGCTGCTCGCATGCGCGGACCGCGAAGAAGAGATCGCGGCGCGTGTGGCCAGGCTCTTTCCGCTGGGCGCCGAAGCACGCACGCGCGTGGACGAGACGCTCCCAGCGGCGCGCGAGGCCTTCATGGCGGTCTTCTCGCCCCACGACACCCGCGACCAGCAGCGCATCCAGGCCCATGCCGAGCGCCAGGGTGCCGCGGCATGGCGGGGCCTCGCCGAAGCCACGTCGGACCCGGCCATCCAGAAAGAGCTGCTCGTCTGTGCCGAACTCGAAGAGCGCAGCGCCGACTATCTGGACAGCATCCTTACCTAGACCGGAGCCCAGCCCCTCATGAAACGACTCATCCTTCTCTTCGCGCTGACGCTCGCGCTCCTTCCGGGCTGCGCATCGCTGTCGGGCGGCGGCCCGTCCGGCGCCCAGGGCGGCGAGGCGCTCGCACGGATCGTCCGCACGGGCGAGATGCGCGTGGGCATGTCGGGCGATCAGCCGCCCTTCAACATGCGCAGCAAGGAGGGCGAGCTCTTCGGGCTCGAGGTCGCGCTGGTGAACGTGCTCGCCGCAAACCTCGGCGTGCGGGCCGAGCTCGTGGAGCTTCCCTTCGCCGGGCTGCTCGACGCGCTCGAAGCGGGCGAGGTGGACATCGTGATGTCGGGCATGGCGATCACCCCCGAGCGCAACCTGCGCGCCGTCTTCGCCGGTCCCTACTTCGTGTCGGGCAAGTCGATTCTCACGCGCAAGACCACCCTGGCGCGGGTGCAGTCGGCCAAGGAGCTCAACCAGCCGAACGTGCGCTACGCGGCCCTGCTGGGTTCGACCAGCGAGCGCTTCGTGCGGCGCAACCTGTCGGCCGCCAAGCTCGTGACGTCGCAGACGCCCGAGGAGGCCGTGCAGATGCTGCTGGCCGACCGCGTGGATGCCGTGGTTGCCGACCGCGAGACCTGCGTCGTGGCGACGCTTCGCCACCCCGAACTGCAGACCCTGAGCCGGCCGTTGACCGTCGAGCCCATCGGCATCGCGCTTCCGCCGGGCGAGACCCTGCTGCAGAACATGCTGGAGAACTACTTCGACGCCCTCGAGAACACCGGTGCGCTCGAGAAGGCCCGCTCCTTCTGGTTCAAGGACCCGAGCTGGCTCCAGTCGCTGCCCTAGGCCACCGGCGTGGGTCGCTAGCGCAGCGTCGCCGAACGGAGACCTTCGCCCAGGGCGAGGAACCGGCGCCGCAGGCCCTCGTCCTCGAGCGTGGGGGCCAGCGATTCCAGCATGCCGAGACCTCGCGCCACCAGCGCGTCGGCGTCACCCGCTCCCCGGCGGCGGGCCAGCTCGCCGAGCAGCGCCCATGCGCGCCATTGGACGGGCGGGTAGCCGATGCGTTCGGCCACGCCGATGGCCTCACGCAGCGACGCCTCGGCGGCGTCGCGATCGTCCATGGCGAGCAGCACACGACCCTGCATCTCGAGCCCGCGCGCCTCGATCTTCGGAGCGTCGAAGGCTCGCGCGCCCTCGATCTCGCGCTCGAGCCAGGGGAGCGCCTGCTCGGGCTCGCCCCGCACCAGCAGCAGGCGCGCTTCGGCATCCCGGTGGTGGAGGCTGTAGCGCCAGCGCATCCAGGGATCGCCGTCCTCGCCGAGGTCGGCCCGAACGGAGCCCAGCGCCTCCTCGGCTGCGCCGAGGTCGCCAAGGACGATGCGGTTGAGGGCCAGGTTGATCGAGGCGTTGCCGTGGATCTCGGGCGTCCCGGCCACCAGGCCCAGCTCGAGCATCTCTTCCGCCACCTGCGCGGAGCGCACGTTGTACTCCACCGCCTGCTCGTCGCTGCCCAGCTCGGCGTGGACCCAGCCGAGTGTGTTCAGGATGCGTGCCCGCTGGGCACGGTCCCCGATCCGCACGGAGAGCTCGTAGGCCTCGCGCAGCTCAACGAGGCCCTCTCCGTAGCGCCCGAGGCAACACAGTGCCTTGGCGCGGAACCACTGCGCCGGGATCAGCAGGCCGGGCTGCCGGTGCTTCTTGCCCAGCTCGATGCTCTCCAGCGGCTCCCGTGCACCCTGCTCGTAGGCACCTGCCCACTCGCACGCCTGACCGAGCACGTAGCCCTTCACGATCCGCACCTCGGGATGCTCGGGCTCGAGCTCCAGCACCTGGGCCATGCGCGCCCCGGCGCTCTCGTGTTCTCCGTGGATCGCGTCCGTGAACGCGCGCATGATCAGACTCATGGCGACGCCGTCGCGCAGGCCATGCGCCATGGAGACCTCCTCGCAGGCGTCGGTCGCGGCCGCCAGGTCCTCGTAGGCGTGGCCCCAGAAGTAGCTGTGCGCGGCTCGGCCGTAGTTCAACGAAGCGCGCTCCGGCTCACAGAGGTCGGCCGCCTCTCGAAACGCGTCTCCGGACTTCTGGAACTCCGAGAGCGCGCCCGCCGCGGCGCCGAGCAACTCGAGAAGCTCGATGCGGGTTGGCTCCGGCACCGACTCGCCGACCCGATCTGCGATCTCGAGCGCCCGCTGCGCGTGCTCCACCGCCGCCTGGTTGGCGAAGGCGTCAGCGGCCTTTCCAGCGGCGCGGATGCGGTACTCCAGAGCCTTGCCCCACTCCTCGGCCTCGCCGAAATGGTGCGCGAGATGCTCCACCTGCTCGGCCAGTCGATCGCGGTAGAGCTCCTCGATCGCCAACGCCACGATGCGGTGTAGCGCCCTGCGGCGTCCCACCAGCACGCTGTCGTAGGCCACGTCGCGCGTGAGCGCGTGCTTGAACATGAACGCCAGCTCGGGGTGCGTGGTCTTCTCGTAGATCAGCTCGAGCGCCCGAAGCTCGTCGATCACCGGCCCGAGTTCGTCGCCGCGCTCGACGATGCGTGCCAGCAGCTTGAGGGCGAACTCGCGTCCGATCACGGCTCCGATCTGCAGCGCGCGCTTGGGCTCGTCGCCGAGCCGATCGAGACGCGCCATCAGCACGTCCTGGATCGAGTCGGGAACGCTGATGGTCGACAGATCACGCGCCAGGGTGATGCGGCCGTCCTCCACCTGCAGCGCGCCCTCTTCGAGGAGGGAGTGGGTCACCTCCTCCACGAAGAACGGGTTGCCCTCGGCGCGCGAGGCGATCAGCGTGCGCAGCGCGTCGGGAATCTCGGCCGAGGCGAGCAGGGCGCGCGCCATGTCGCCCATCTCCCGCTGCGAGAGCGGCTGGAGCGCCAGGCGCAGGTGGTAGCTGCGGTCTCCGAACGGCTGCTCGTAGCCCGGGCGATGCGTGAGGATCAACAGCGTCCGGCTGCGCGGGATCGCGTCGATCAGCGTCGCCAGGTACTCCTCCGACGCACGATCGATCCAGTGGATGTCCTCGATCACCAGCACCAACGGGACCCCTTCGGACAGGCGTTGGTTGCGGGCCGCGAGCGCGCGGAAGGTCTCGCCTCGACGGGTGGCCGCGTCCATGGCGTCGACGTCCGGGTCCCCACTGGGCAGTGAGAGCAGCAGGCGGACGTACGGAAGCGTCCAGGCCAGGTCTCCCCCGCGCTTGCGCTCGACGGACTCGATCTTGGCCAGGGCCGACACGTCATCGTCGTTGGCATCGATGCCGAACAGGCGCCGAAGCCCATCGACGATGGGGTGGAACGGGAAGTCGCGCGCATAGGTCATGCAGCGCCCCTCGACCCAGTGGTGGGGCTCGTCAGCGAGCCGCTGCTGCAGCTCGTAGCGGAGCCGCGACTTGCCGATCCCGGCGTCGCCGACCAGGAACACGACCTGACCGTGGCCGTCCCGCGCCATGGCGAATGCGCGCTCGAGGGCAGCGAGCTCGGGCCCGCGGCCCACCAGCGGCGTGAGACCGGAGGCCGCCTGTGCCTCGACACGCTCGAGCACCTGGCGCTCGGCCACCACGCGATGGCCGAGAACCGGCTCGGCGCGGCCCTTCACGTCGAGCTCGCCGAGCGGCTCGAAGTCGAAGTAGCCCTCCACCAGGCTGGCGGTGGCTTCCGAGATCAGCACCATGCCCGGGCGCGCCAGCCCCTGAAGACGCGACGCCAGGTTGGTGGTGTCGCCCACGGCGGTGTAGTCCATGCGCAGGTCGTCGCCGATGCGCCCGACCACCACCGGGCCCGAGTGCACGCCCATGCGCATGCGAAACTCCACGCCGTAGCGGCGGCGCACGTCGTCGGCGAGCGGTTCGAGCGCGCGGTGGATCGCCAGGGCCGAACGGATCGCGCGATGCGGAGCGTCTTCGAGCGCGATCGGCGCGCCGAACAGCGCCATCACCCCGTCGCCCAGAAACTGGTTCACGGTGCCCTCGTAGTGATGCACCTGGGCGAGGATCACGCCGAAGCAGCGGTCCATGATCTCGTGCATGGCCTCGGGACCGAGGCGCTCGGCGATGGGCGTGGAGTCGGCGAGGTCGAGGAAGAGGACGGTCACGTGCTTGCGCTCGCCCTCGAGGGCGCTGCGCGTCTGCAGGATGCGGGCGGCCAGATGAGCCGGTGTGTAGGCCCGCGGATCCTGGTCGGCGGAGGGGGCGGGGCTCGAAGCCTCGTCGACGTCGGTGGTGGGCGCGGCGCCGTGGGCCGGAGCCTCGGCGCTCGGCGCCACCAGGCGCGTGCCGCAGGCGTTGCAGAACGAGGCGTCGGCCGGGTTCTCGTTCTGGCACGACGGACAGACGTTGGCGAGTGCCGCGCCGCAGCCGTTGCAGAAGCGGGCGCCGGGCGGATTCTCTCTCTGGCAACTCGAGCAGAGCAAAGCGCGTCTCCGGGGGGCGGGCACGACGGGGCGCGACGCCCGGCCGCGAGTATACGAGGGCGGCCACGCCGCCGACATCGAGAAAACCCCCGACCTTGACCCCCCTCGCCGTCGGTGGGAGCATCCTCGGCCCCGGAGGACCGCCGATGCCGCCCAGCCCCGCTGCGTACCCGGACCCGACCGGGCTCTTCGACCTGACCGACCGGGTCGCCATCGTGACCGGGGGAAGCCGCGGGCTGGGGCGCGAGATGGTGCAGGCCTTCGCGCGCGCGGGGGCGCACGTCGTGATCGCCAGCCGCAAGCGCGAGGCGTGCGAGGCCCTGGCGCGCGAGGTCGAAGAAGCCACCGGGCGTCGCGCGCTGGCCGTGGGCTGCCACGTGGGGCGCTGGGAGGACTGCGACGCCCTGACCGAACAGGCCTACGACGCCTTCGGTCGCGTGGACGTGTTGGTCAACAACGCCGGCATGTCGCCGCTCTACCCCTCCCTGGACGAGGTCGCCGAAGACCTCTGGGACAAGGTGATCGCGGTGAACCTGAAGGGACCGTTTCGCCTGTCGTCTCTCATCGGGACGCGCATGGCGGCGGGCGAGGGGGGCAGCATCGTGAACGTGAGCAGCGTCGCCGCGGTGCAACCCACACCCATCGAGGCGCCCTACGGCGCCGCCAAGGCGGGGCTGCACAACCTGACGCTCTCGATGGCCCGCGCCTTCGCACCGAAGGTGCGCGTGAACTGCATCATGCCGGGCCCGTTCATGACGGACATCAGCAAGGCGTGGCCCCAGGCGGCCATCGACGCGCTCGAACGCAGCGTGCCGCTCGGCCGCGGGGGACGCGCCGCCGAGATCGTGGGAGCCGCGCTCTACCTGGCGAGCCCGGCTTCGAGCTACACCACCGGCGCCATCCTCAAGGTGGACGGCGGCGCCGCGTATCCGGCCGCTTGATGAGCGACGCCACGACGATTCCCGGCGTCGACCTCGACGCCCTCGGTGCCTGGATGGACGGCCAGGGTCTTGCCCCCGGTCCCATCGAAGCCCCCGAGCAGCTGGGCGGCGGGACCCAGAACATCCTGCTGCGGTTTCGCCGGGGCGGCCGCACCTACGTGTTGCGCCGTCCACCGGTTCACAAGCGCGCCAACAGCGACGAGACCATGCGACGTGAGGCCCGGGTGCTGGGAGCACTGGCCGGCTCGGACGTGCCCCATGCGGCGTTGATCGCGGCCTGCGGCGACACCGAGGTGATCGGCGCCGCCTTCTACCTGATGGAACCGGTGCGCGGCTTCACGCCCACCGTCGAGCTGCCGGCGCTCCACGCGGGCGACCCCGCCATCCGCCACCGCATGGGGCTTTCGATGGTCGACGCCATCGCCGCCCTCGGCGCGCTCGACTACCGCGAGGTAGGCCTCGAGGGGTTCGGGCGGCCCGAGGGCTATCTCGAACGGCAGGTCGCGCGCTGGCGTTCGCAGCTCGAGGGCTATGCGTCGTTCGAGGGCTATCCGGGGCCCGAGATCCCGGGCGTCGAAGAGGTCGCGACCTGGCTCGAGGCGAACCGCCCGGCGACGTTCCTGCCGGGCATCATCCACGGCGACTTCCATCTGGCCAACGTGATGTTCGAGCTCGACGGCCCCGAGCTCGCGGCGCTGGTCGACTGGGAGCTTTCGACCATCGGCGATCCGCTGCTCGACCTCGGCTGGCTGCTCGCCACCTGGCCGGCACCCGAAGGCGGAGGCCTCGGCAGCATCGGCATCCAACCCTGGGATGGCTTTCCCACCGAGCCCGAGCTGCTGGCGCGCTACGCCGAGCGGGCGACCCGCGGGATCGACACCGTGGCGTGGTACGTCGTACTCGCCTGCTACAAGCTCGGGATCATCCTCGAGGGCACCCACGCGCGCGCTTTCGCGGGCAAGGCCCCGAAGACCACGGGCGACGTGCTGCACGCCACCACGGTGGGACTCTTCGAGCGCGCCCTCCAGCGCATTCGCGCATCCTGACCCCGTCCGCCGCGAGGGGCGTCAGCCCGCCGTCGCCACCTCGGGCGCCGGCGCGGGCCCGAAGACTTCGGGCATCTCCTCGCGCAACGACTCGACGATCGCCTCGCCCACCGCCCGCTGGAGCTGCGGCGAGAAGTGGCACTCGTAGTGGATGCTCTGGGTCTGCTTGTCCACCACGATCTCCCGGAACCGGTCGAGGGCCGTGGGGCAGATCAGGTTCGAGGGGTTCTCGCCCTCGCACAGCCGCTTGATGATCGGCAGACCGAACGGGTCGTCGCCCTTCAACCAGGCCGGATGCGGCAGGTGGATGACGGCGAGGCGGGCGCCCACCTCGGCCGCGTCTGCCGCCATCTGGTGGACGATGGCCTCGGAGAGGGCCTCCATCTCTTCGCGCACTTCCGGCCGCTTCAGGATGTCCTTCTGGCCCGCCATCACGTAGTAGTCCCACATGCGCGGGGGCCACGGGTCCAGGATCACCTGCATGGGGGTCGGCAGGGGCACGTTCTCCGTGACCAGTTCGCCATCGACCAGCCGCATGCGAGGCTTCGCGTAGTCGCGGAACGAGAGCAGGTTGCGGCGCATGTTGCTTCCGTGGAAGCCGAACACCACCACGTCGGGCCGGTACGGAAGCCCCTCCCGGCGAAGCCGTATCAGCGCCTGATCCTGGCCATAGCCCATGACACCCAGGTTCAGCACCTCGGACCCGGGCAGGAGTTCTTCGAGCACGCCGCCATAGACTTCGTCGTCGTTCACGCACTGGCCGAACGTGTAGGAGTCGCCGACCGTCACGATGCGCGGCGCGCCGGTGCGCTCGAGCGTGTACTCGCGCGCGCCGCGCATGTTCGCCGAGTTGGTGCTGATGTGGGCGCCCTGGTACGGGTGGTCATCGAGCTCTGCCGCGGGAATCCAGCCGAGCTCGCGATCGAGCTCCACGAACTCCTTCGGGTTCTTGCCCTTGCGCTTTCGCAGCCACCGGTCCTTCCACCACTCGCTGGACACGACATAGGCCGGCTCGGGCGCGAGGTTCAGGCGAAACACCATCTCCGCCAGGAACAGCGCGAAGAGGAGCGATGCCATGAGTAGAGCGATCTTGCCAAGCATGGCGGAACAGGCTCGTGACCGTCCGGCGCCCGCGCAAGGGTCACCCCTTCACGAGATGCTCATCGACATGGTCTAGGGGCCACCGCGCCGCGAGAGCAGGGCGTACCCGGCGGCGCTAGAGGATCTCGTCCCCGACGGCGCGGTCGGGCGCTAGAGGATCTCGTCCCAGACGGCGCGCTCGGGGTCTTCGGGATCGACCTCGCAGATCGATTCGGCGCCCAGGCACATGGTGCTGCGGCGGGCATCGTCGTAGGCGGGCCAGCGCCCTCCTGGAAGCCCCGGGTGACTCGGATCGCCAGAGCGCGCGAAGGCCGTCCAGGCATCCATGGTGACCTCGGCCAGGGCGTCGGCTTCGGGACCCGTACCGATGAAGAACTCGGCGCCCTCGGCGCGCGTCTGCCCGAACACGAACGGCAGCTCGATGGCGTGACAGGCGCCCAGTGCACCCCCCATGGCCGGCGAGGCCCACGTGAACTGGTAGAGGAAGGCGGCTTCGCAGTGGGCGCGCTGGGCATCGATCAGCCGCAGCGCGGGGATGCGAAACACCCGATCGGTCTCGATCGCGAAGTAGAGATCCTGGGGGCTGGCGTTTCCCGAAGGCTCTCGATGGCGCCGATACACGTCCACCACCTCGGCCGCAGCCGCCGCGCCGCCGACCTGATCCGCCAGCCTGCGCACCAGGCCCGCGAGATCGAGCTTCGCCACCTCGGGGTCGAGCATTCCGAACAGCCGCCACTCGTCGCGCGTGGTGCCGGTCAGCAGGTCGACGCCCGCTGCCGACCCCGCCGTCACCGCATCGATGGCCGGCTCGGGCAGCGAGTCCCCATCCACGGCGGGCTGGAAGGGCAGGAGCCCCGCAGTGCTCCCGAGCTTGAGCACCGTCTGCTGTTGGATGTCGAGCAGCTTGTCCGGCGGCACCTCGCGCAGCTTGTGAGCGTCGGCCGGAGAGAAGCCCACGTCGGCGAGGAACTGGCGCGCCACCTCGGTGGCGGTCTCGCGCGTGTGGGCGTTGTGCGCGGCACCGCTCTGCGGGATGGCGCGGTGGAAGAGACCGCGGGCGCTCGGCATCCCGAGCAGTGTGCCCACGCTCATGCCCCCGGCCGACTCGCCGAAGATCGTGACGTCGTCGGGGTTGCCCCCGAACGACGAGATGTTCTCCCGGACCCACTCGAGCGCCGCCACCTGATCGCGAATGCCGGCGTTGGCCACCGCGCCGGGCAGGTCGGGACACAGGTCTCCCAGGTGCAGGAAGCCCAGCGGCCCGAGCCGGTAGTTGATCGTCACCAGCACCACGTCGCCGCGGGCGGTGATGGGCGCGCCGCCGTAGAGGGTCTGGGATGCCGAGCCGATGACGAAGCCCCCGCCGTGGATCCACACCATCACGGGCCGCTTCGCCTGGTCGGCCGCCGGCGTGAACACGTTCAGGAAGAGGCAGTCCTCGTCCATCGCACCCACGTCCATCCCGGGTAGGGGAAGCATGGCCGGCCGCTGGGGCGCGCTCGCGCCGAAGGCCTTGGCCTCGAGCACGCCACGCCAGGGCTCTTCGCGCTCGGGCGCGGCGAAGCGCAGGGCGTCCACCGGGGGCTTGGCGTAGGGGATGCCGCGAAAGACCTGGACGTCGTCCTCGACGGCGCCTTCGACCTTTCCGCTGCGGGTCTCGACGATGGGGGGCATGGGCTTCTCCAGAATCGACGGCGGCGGGGAGGACACGCCGACCGGGGGTGAGCAGGATACGCCTCCCGGGATTGGGGAAGATACGCCGGCCGGCGCCCGCCCCGCCAAGGCCGCGGGTGACGCGCCCGAGGCGCTGGCATCCAACCTCCATGGCCCTCGGATCCGCCTCGACCCCGAAGCCCGGGCGCAAGTCGCGCGTCACGCAAGCCGGCGTTCGCGAACTGGTGCGTGAAGTGCGCACATGTCGCCTCTGTGAGGCGCACCTGCCCGAGGGCCCGCGCCCGGTTCTGCAGGTCGACCCGAGAGCCCGCGTACTGATCGCGGGGCAGGCGCCCGGGCGCCGGGTCCACGCGTCGGGGGTGCCATTCCAAGATCCCAGCGGCGATCGGCTGCGCGACTGGATGGGCGTCACGAGCGAGGCCTTCTACGACCCCAAGCGCGTGGCGTTCCTCCCCATGGGCTTCTGCTACCCCGGCACGGGCCGGTCCGGCGATCTGCCCCCGCGGCCGGAGTGCGCCGAGACCTGGCGCGCGCGCTTGCTGGAGTCGCTGCCCAACCTCTCGCTCACGCTGGTGATCGGACAGTACGCCCAGCGCTACCACCTGGGCGAGCGGGCGGGCAAGAACCTGACCGAGACCGTGCGCAGCTGGCGGCGCTACGCACCCGACCTGCTGCCGCTGCCACACCCGTCGCCGCGCAACCTGCTCTGGCTGCGGCGTAATCCGTGGTTCGAGCAGCGCGTGCTCCCGGCGCTGCGTACACGGCTCCGAGAGCTGGGGATGCACGATTCGCACGGGACCCCACCAGAAGGCCCGTAGGGGAAAGCCCGAGCAAGCGACAGGCGGGCCATCTTCCCTAGGATCTCGGCGGCCTTCGGGCCTGGAGGGGGATCCGATGACAGCTCGTACCGCGCGCGCACTCGCCTGCGCACTCGCCGCGACGATCTTGGGGGCCGCCGTGTCCGGCCATGCCGAGGACGAACCGGCCGTCTCGGCCGCCGCCGCGGTCAACCCGGACGAGGGCTGGGCCTTCGACTTTGCGCCCTACATCTGGGCGTTGTCGCTCGAGGGTGAGATCGAGGCGAAGGGAACGACGGCGGACGTGGACGTCCCGTTCAAGGACATCCTCGACATGCTCAACATGGGCCTCTTCGGCAAGTTCGAAGCGCGCAAGGGTCGCTTCTTCGGTCTGATCGACGTGAACGCCAGCTGGCTCTCGGACGAGAACAAGAGCGACACCCGCACCGTCGGGTTCGGTCCCGCCTCGTTCTCGCAGGGGCCCGTGACGGTGAACGTGCCGCGCGTGCAGGCCACCGTGGGGCCGGCCGAGGTGGACGTCGACACCACCATGGTGTTGGTCAAGTTCGCGGGCGGCTACCGCATCGTCTCGCGCGCGCTCGGCGAGACGCCGGACGACCCGCGCCGCTTCACCTTCGATGCCTACGCCGGCGGTCGCTACTGGTACCTGAAGAACGAGATCGACGTGGAGATCCCGCCCGTGAAGATCCCGGGCTTCAACGTGAGCGCGAGCGCGATGGGACCGCTGGGTCGCACGATCGACCTGGGCAACGTGAGACTCGGCGGCGTGAACGTGGGCGGCATCAATCAGACGTTCAAGGACACCCAGCAGTGGGTCGACCCCATCCTGGGCCTGCGCTTCCGCTACGACCCCGCAGCCAACTGGACACTCACAGTGTTCGGCGACGTCGGCGGATTCGGGATCGGGTCGGCCGCCGACTTCAGCTGGGAGACGGCCGGACTGGTGGCCTGGCACTTCGGCGAAGCCTGGTCGCTGATCGGCGGTTACCGCGCCCTGGGCGTCGACCGCAACGCGATCGACCTCGTCATGCACGGGCCGGTCATCGGCTTCGCGTACCGCTGGGGCGCCGCGCGGCGCCCGCGCTGAGCGAAGGGCCTGCCGGCTAGAACGCCTCCTGGTGGATGCGTTCGTCCGGCACACCCGCGTCCTCGAGTCCGCCGATCACGTCGGCAAGGAAGCCGGGCGGTCCGCACAGGTAGAAGTCGGCATCGAGCCCGGGCACCAGCCGCTCGAGCAGCGCGGCATCGACGCGACCGCAGTCGTCGTGGCCCTCGTCTCCGCGCCGCGGTCGGCTGGCCCGGGTGTGCACCTGCAGGTTCGGGGCACGCGCCGCCAGCGCCTCCACCTCGCCCGCCAGCGGCCGATGCGCTGCGTCGCGCACGCCGTGCACGAACCAGAGCGGCCGCGGGTCGCCCCCGTCCACCAACTCGTGCGCCATGGACACCATCGGCGTGACGCCTACGCCCGCGCTCACCAGCACCACCGGCCGGTCGCCCTCGCGTATCACGAAGTCGCCGGCGGGCGCGCGGGCATCGAGGATCGCTCCGATCTCGACATGGTCGTGCAACAACCGCGAGGCCAGGCCCTGTTCGTGGCGTTTGACACTGATGCGGTAGTGCCTCTCGCTCGGCGCACCCGAGAGCGAGTAGGTGCGCGAGACCCTCGTGCCGTCGGCGAGGCGCAGCTCGATCGGCAGGTGCTGACCCGCCCGATGGCCGGGTAGCGGCCCACCATCGCGGGACGCGAACACGAACGAGGTCACGTCGGCGCTCTCGGCCTGGCGCGCCACGAGGCGCAGCGATCGTACGGAGCCCGCAGTCGCACCGAACCGCAGGGGCAACGCGGCCTCGAGCGAGATCACGCGTTCGACGTCGATGGACACCATGCGACGTGCGCCGGGGAAGCGCACCTGCGCCGCGGCGTCGGGCTCGAAGTCCACCCGTGCCGTCCCGGTGAGCTGCAGCAGGCTCCCCGCCTCGAAGTCGACGAACAGCAGACCCACACGCGGGTCGAGCACCAGGTTGCCGATGGTGTTGTAGTGGTCGTTGCCCGCGTAGTCCGGGAACACGATCTCTCGGTCACCCAGCACCTGCACGAAGCCGGGCTCTCCGCCCCGGTGCGATGCGTCCATGCCGAAGCTCGTGCTTTCGCCTTCGCCACGGTGGCCACTGGCGATGAAGAAGGTGTCGGCACCCTCGATGGCGGCGACGTGAGCGGCCACCAGTGCGTCGTGCTCCGTACGCTTGGGAGGGCGCGCCGGCTCGGCCCGCGTCCACTCGCGCTCGTGGATGTACTGGGGGCAGTTGCCGAAGCTCTGCTCGACGGCGAGTTCGAGGCCACCGTTCTCGCTCGCAGCGATGCGGCCGTTCACGCGGTTGCGCCGCCGCGTCGCGAACTCGAGCCCGAGCACGCCGACGTCCGCCCCGTCGGCGAGCGCGCCGTCCAGGGCATCGCCCAACGCAGGCTGCGCGCCGATCGCGAGCCGGCCGGGCTCGGGCGAAGTCGCGAAGCCGGGGTCGCCCGCCACGATCGTGGCCCAAGGGCGCCCGCGTTCGTCCCGGGCGGCGAGCACCAGGAACGGCTGAGCCCCATAGAACTGCTGGTGCTGTTCGGTGAGAAAAGGCCGAACCACGCGGCGGGCGAAGGGCTCGATCGCGTCGCGAACGCCCATGCGCTCCTGCACGCGCTGCTCGCCTTCGTGGAAGGGTGAGGCTCCGGCTCCTTCGGGCATGTCCACTTGGATTCCGAAGGCCGCCGACGGTTTCACGGCGCCGACGCCTACGACCGCCGGGGTTCCAACGGCTCGCTACGCTGGCCCGCATGGCCCGCGCGCTGCTGCTCCTGCTTCTGCTCTCGGTGCTGCCCCTCTCGACGGCGGCCCAACCCAGTGACGAGGATTTCGCGCGGGCCGAAGAGGCCTTCGAGCGCGGTGACTTCGAGGAGGGCTACCGCCTGCTGCGGGGCGGGGAGGGCGGCGGCCCGGCCTGGCACGAGCTGGCCGAGGTCCCCGAGGACAAGCGCGTGCGCGTCCACGACATCCTCGAGGCGGTCGAGAAGGAAGAGAGCCAGCGGGCCATGGACCTGCTCGTGCTCGAACTCACCGAACCCAGCGTCGACATGCCCTACTGGCCCGCCCAGGTGCGCGCCATGCTCGTCCGAATGCACGGGGCGCGCTCCCAGCAGCTCCAGCTCGGCACGCAGTCCGACGACGAGGCGCGGCGCCTGGTGCTGGAGGGCCGTGCCCTCGCCCCCGATCCGCTCACCCGGGCCGCCCTCGACGGCGCGTACGCCGCGTACTTCGCCCAGACCGGGCGCAACGGCTTCGCTTCGATCTACGCCGAGCGGCAGCTGCAGGTGGTCCAGAAGTACGGCAGCGCCTACGACCGGCTCGATGCGCACGACCTGCTCGCGGGCATGTACGCCGACATCGGTCAGCTCGCCCTGCGCGACCATCACCGCGAGCTGGCGCTCGCCGCCGCCGAGGCCCACATGCCGGGCGGGAGCGAAGCGGAGCCGGTCGCGACGGACGCGATGGGGGCCAAGGTGCAGCTGCGCAAGATCGACCGCATCCGCGAGCTCTACTTCAAGCGGATGAACGACCTGGCCACCAGCGGCCGATACCCCGAAACCGGCTTTCCGTTCTCGATGTTCGAGATGATCACGGAGATGCTGCCCGGCCCGCGCTTCTGGCACTGGGCACGCGCCTCGAGCGTGAGCAGCCAGGCGCGCGCCTTCGAGGACGCGCGGGACCTGCTCGATCGCGCGAGAGAGACCGCCAAGTCCGAAGGGCAGGACCCGGACGATTGGTACATCGCGTGCCGCCAGGCCGAGCTGCTGCTGGCCGAGGGTTCGCCCGAGGCGGCCGAGCCGCTGTCCGCCCACTGCCTCTCGGAGCAGCCCGCACCCGGCATCCTCGACCTGCGCCTGCGCGGCGAAGCCCTCGAAGGCGTCGGACGCTACGCCGAGGCCAAGGAGGTCTACCTGCGCGCGGCGCGGCAGGCCGAGCGCTTGCGCACCAGCTACTCGGTGGCCGATCGCGCAGGCTTCTACCGCGGCAACGTGCGCGCGGCCCATTGGGGCCTGATTCGCGTGACGGCGCTCCAGGCGGCCGCGAGCGGGGCCGACGCCGACCTGCTCCGGGCCATCGAGGCCAGCGAGCACATGCGCAGCCGCCAACTGGGCGACCTGTTGGGCCGCGACGACCTGGCCTCGATCTCGCCCGATCGCCTGGCCGCGCTGCGCGCGCAGCTTGCACCGGACGAGGCCGTCCTCACCTACGTGCTGATGTCGCATCACCTGGTGCTGCTGGCGTGGGACCGCGATCGGTTCGTGGCGCAGGTACGCGCCCACGATGGACCGGGCGCATCGAATCGACTGCGCGAACTGGTCGCCGCGCTCGCCGACCCCAAGAGCGACACGGCCGCGCTCACCCGTGAACTCGAGGAGGCGGGCTCGTTCTTCCTCTGGGACCTGGGCGACCTGCTGCGAGGCAAGCGACGCCTGCTGGTGCTGCCGGATGGCGCCCTCGCTCTGGTGCCCTTCGACCTGCTGATCGATCCGACCGACCAGCAGGCGCTTCACGAGACCCGCGTCGTTCGCACGGCGCCGTCGCTTCGCTATCTGGCTGCGCGCTCGGCCGAGGCCGAGCCCACCCGTGGCCTGTTCGCGGTCGCCGACCCGCAGTTCCGAGGCGCGCCGGCAACCCCAGGAGCCGCGCCCGAGGCCGCGCCGGATGCCGCGCTGCGCAGCCTGGGCCCGGTGCGCAGCAGCATCGCCCCGCTACCGGCCACGCGCACCGAAGTCGCGTCGATCGGAACGCTCTTCGGAGATGAGCCGGTCGACGTACTGCTGGGCTCGGCGGCCCGCGAGTCGACCTTCAAGGAGCGCGACCTCGCCCCGTACCGGTTCGTGCATCTCGCGACCCACGGCATCCTCGGCGGCGACCTTCCGGGGATCGCCGAGCCGGCGCTGGTGCTGGCCGAGGAGCGCGGGGAGGACGGGTTCTTGCTGGCGAGCGAGGCCATGCGTCTCGACCTCCGGGCCGAGCTCACGGTGCTCTCGGCCTGCAAGACCGGCACCGGCGAGCTCGTGAGTGGCGAGGGCGTCATGGGAATGAGCCGCGCGTTCTTGCTGGCGGGGAGTCGCTCGGTGCTGGTTTCGCTGTGGGAGGTGGACTCGAAGGCCACCGAGGCGCTGATGGTCGCCTTCTACCGGCGGCTGCGCGCCGGCGCGCCCGCGGCCGAAGCCCTGCGCGATGCCAAGCACGAGCTGCGCGATGGGACGCGCCATCGACCAGGCGGTGCCGCCGACCCCGGCTCCGCGAGCGCGCGGCGGGGTCTCGTCGTCACGAAGGACGTGACGCCGGCCAACGACACCTCGCACCCGTTCTACTGGGCGGCGTTCGTGCTCGTCGGCCGCTAGGCCGGTTGCCGGGGCCTTTCGCACGCTCAGGCGGCGATGGGCGAGAGCGGGAGCCGGCGGTCGTCGGGCCGCAGCCGATACGACGCGACCAGCAGCCCGAGGAGCACCACCGGCGGCAGCGTCGGCCCGAGCGGATCGCCCGCGAACAGGTGCGACGCCGTGGCGCCGATCAGGTGGAAGGTGAACCCCGCGTACGCCCACTCGCGGAGCAGCGGACGGCCTGGCACCACCAACGCGGCCACGCCCAGAAGCTTGGCCACGCCCAGGATCGTCATCACGTAGAGGGGGTAGCCGAGTCCGACCATGCTCTCGGCGATGGGCTCCACCCGGACCAGGTGTGCCACGCCGCTGATCGTGAGCATCAGGGCGAAAGGGGCGGTCGCGAGCCAGTAGCCAAGGGTCTTGCGGTCCATGAGTGTCCTTTGGGGCGCGTTATACGATCGAACAATGGTATTATGCGTCCGCTCAAGGTCAACCCCGATCGGCGCCCGAGGAGAGTCCCATGCGAACCGCTGCCCCTCGTCCCTTGCTCGCGCTCACCGCCATCCTGCTGCTCTCACTGGCTCCGGGCTGCGGAGGACCCTTCCTGCTGATCCCCGGCGGCGCGCTCTCGGGCGAGGTGGTCACGGAGCCCGTGACCGACTGGTCCTTCGTGGACGACGCTTTCGTCGACCTCGAGGTGCGGCCCGAGCAGCCCTACTCGGTCGAGCTCAACTACATCGTCCGCGACGGCCACCTCTACATCGACCCGGCAGAAGACCGGCGCTGGCTCACCTACATCCGCGAAGACCCCCGGGTGCGCGCGCGCTTCTCGGGCCGCGTCTACCCGCTCACCGCCGTCCTGGTCGGACGACCCGGCGAGCTCGACGGCTTCGACGCCGACCGGTTCATCTACCGCCTCGACCCGCGCAAACCTTAGGCGGGCGTCCCTGCGAGCGGTCGATGTCGAGACGGACTGCGGTCGAAGTGGGCGGCTTCGCCACAGCGGTTCCCTGGCGCGCCTCCCGGTTGCCGTCGACCCGTCCAGCCCCGAGAATGCAGCGATGCATCGACCTCGCCGACTCCTGCTGGCTCTACTCTTCGCCATGGTCGCGCTTCCTGGCGCCACTGCGGCCCAGGGCCCCTTCGAGACGCCGCCGGTGCTGCAGGCCGCCGACCTGGTGGAGCCCGGCAAGCTTCGGGGCGAGTTCTACGCCGTGCAGGATGCCGTCCAGACCCACGGCTTCCTGTTCCAGTTCGTGATCGACTCGGCCTACGGGACGTTCGAGGCGCGCGGCCCGGGCATGCTCGACATCCGGCTCGGCGAAATCCACGCGCTGCACGAGCTCGAGGCCATCCGCAAGAGCGACGTGTTCGTCGAAGCGCTGCAGAGCGAGGCCGTGAAGAAGGCCAGCGCGCTCAAGCAGGCCGCCCAGCACCCCCGAGAGACCCTCGAAGGGCTCCCGGAAGGGGTCGGCCGCTTCTTCGGTCGCGTGAAGCGCGCGGGCGTGACGGGCGCCCAGAAGGTTCAGGACCGCGTGTCGGAACAACAGGCCAGCGGCGAGTCGTTCGGAACCGACGAGGCGACCGAGGTCGCGGGACAGGCCGCACACGTGACCGCCGACGTGCTGGGCATGGACGAGCAGCGCCGCAAGCTCGCCAAGGAGCTTCGCGTCGATCCCTACACCACGAACGAACTGCTCTCGAGCCGGCTCGACGAGGTCGCCAGCGTGGCCTTTGCGGGGTCGGTCGGGCTTCGCATCGGGTTCGCACAGATTCCCGGCTCGATGGTCGTCAGCGCAACACAGACGGCCACGCAGTGGGTCTGGGACAAGCCGCCTGGCGACCTGCGCGTCGCCATCGACGAGGGGCTCCGCTCGCTGGGCGCGCCCCAGGCAAGCATCGATGCGCTGCTTCGGCACCCGGCCTACACGCTCACGCTGCAAGCCACCTTGTTCGATGCGCTGCGCAGCGTATCGGGCGTGTCGGGGCACCTCGGCCTGCTCGACTGGGCCCTGGCCGCGCGCACCGAGGACGAGGCGCGCTTCGTGGTCCTCGCGGTTCGCATGCTGGGGCGATACCACGAGGAGGTGGCTCCGGTGGCCGACGTGCATGCCCCGGGGCCGTTGACCGCGAGGCGCCACGACGGAGGGTTGGTGGTGCTGGCCCCTGCGGACTACGTGTCCTGGACCAGGCGCATCTCCGAGTTCGCCACGAGCTTTCCGGACGTTCCCAGCCGCGAGGTCTGGCTGAGCGGAAGGGTGTCGCCGCTTTGCCGCAAGAACCTGGCGGCCGCCGGCTGGGCGCTGCACGAAGGTGAGTTGGTCCCGCGAATCACCAAACCCCAGTGACCCGCGGCATCCCACCATGGCCTTCGAGCGGGTAGCCCGACTCGACGCGCTGCCCGCGGGCCGCGGGCTGCGCGTCACGCTGCAGGGCATCGAGGTCGGGTTGTTTCGCGTCGGCGACGACGTCTACGCCATGGAGAACGCGTGCCCGCACGCGGGCCTTCCCTTGAGCGAAGGATCCCTCGAGGGCTGCGTCGTGACCTGCACCGCCCACGGCTGGCGCTTCGACGTGCGCACGGGGCACCCGCCCGAAGACGCCGACGGGTTTCCGATCCCCTGCTTTGCCGTGCGCGTCGAAGACGACGCGGTGTGGGTCGACCTCGACGCGCCGACCAACCGCCGCGGTCGCGGCGCCTAGGGGCGCTCGACTACCTCGCGCCCTTCTTGCGGGTCGTGGTCTTCTTCCGAGCGGCCTTCTTGCGGGTCGCGGTCTTCTTTCGGCCGGTAGCCTTCTTGCGGGCCGTAGCCTTTCGCGTCGCCTTGGTCTTCTTGCGCGTGGTGGTCTTGCGCGCCTTCTTCGCGGCGGTCTTGCGCTTGGGCCGCATGGCAGTCTCGAGCTCGCTCATCGCCTTCGATAGATCGCGCCGGCTCTTGCGCAAGAACGCCGTCCAGTCCGAGTGACCCCGGATCTCCACGTCGTTCAGCCGCCTGCGGGCCTGGCGAAGCAGGCGCGCGCCCTCGCTGCCGGCCCGGCGCTCGGCCTTCTCGATCTCCTTGCGGAGCGGAGCCAGGCGCTTGTCGATGGTCTTCTGGAGATCCTGCAGCTCCTTGTCGATCGCCTTCAGCAGGTCGGCGCCCGTGGGCCTGCGCGCGGCCTTCTTGCGGGTGGTCTTGCGACGAGTGGTCTTCTTCTTGCGAGCTGCCATGGCGAAACTCTCCTTGTGGGACCTCGCCATTGTGCCATGTGCAGGCGAGTTCGCACGCTGAGGATGCGGCGAAACCGGGAATCCATGTGGGGCGTACCGGGACACCCGTCAGGGCTTGGGCTCGGTGCCTGCCTGATCGCGAGCACGCGCTTCGAGGGCACGCCATCCGACCCTTAGCTGCCGGTGGCGCGCGGCGCGCACCACGAAGGCGGGCACCGACGACTTCGCCCGTGCGTCGGCCTCCTGTAAGACGAGCGACATCTCTCGGTCTGCAGGCCAGGGCAGCACCATCCAGGCGCCCCGGTTGTGGTGGTAGTCCCCCCGCACCAGGTCGTACCGGCGGCGGTGGCCGCGCCCTTCGAGATCGTCGAACAGCATCCGAACCTCGCTCTCGACGTCGCCCAGGGGAATGGGCATGTCGGTCAGCATGCGACAGGTGGGCGTACCGTCCGGGGTCGCGCGCTGCTCGGCCTCGAGCACGCGCGGCATGAACTCGTCGAAGCGGTGACAGTCGCGCAACACCGGCCACACCCGCTCCGGCGGGACGGCCATCACGCGCACCGCGCAGAAGGCCAGGCCTCCCTCGCGAACCGAAGGCAGCTCGCGCAACAGGATCTCGCGTCGTTCGAGCTGCTCCCACTCGAGCTCGTCGAAGGCGTCGAGCAGCGCGAGGCAGCGGTCGCCGGCGAGGGGAGCGGGCTCGTTGACGGAGCGGCCGGGGACGGCGGGCTGGCTCGAAACCGCGGTCGCCAGCCCGGCAAGCGACGCGATCCAAGCGAGCAGGAAGAGCCGGCGTGGCGCGCTTGGCGGTCGAGCTCGCCACGCGGGCCAGCAGGCCATGGGGAGGACTCGCATCGCCCGTGGAGCTTATCAATGGGTCGTGATGGGGCCCGGCGCCCTCGTGGTGGCGAAGCGCACGCGGCGCCGAGACCGCCGAGGGATGACCCGGGGGTCAGGCAATGGTTCGGGGGCGGTCAAGTGACCCGCGCGCTGCGGCCGTAGCGTGAGGCCACTCCCGAACGGCCCGGCACCACGCCCGAAGAAGCCCCGGCCAGGAGAGGCCCATGCCCGAATCGCACCAGACCTCGACGTGCCCGACGCGCATGCCGCGCTCGTCCCCAAGCGACGGCGTGCAAGAGAACCAGCGTACGCAGCTTGCCCTCGAGTTCGCGGCCGCGATCGGCTGGGCGGCACTGCGCACACGGCGCCGGCTCCGCTGAGGGGCGCGCCCGGCGATCGCGGTATGCTCCCGTTGGAGACCGAGCCAGATGTCGTCCCCTCCTGCTCCCCTGCGGTTCGCTCCCCCGTCCAGCCCGCAACGGCTCGCGCCGCTGCTCGTGATGCTGGCGCTGGCACTTGCCCCGGCCGCCTCGAACGCAGCAACGTGCGACGGGCTCGTGGTGGTTCCCCCGGTGATCCACTCGGACGACGTCGGCCTGCTGGTCACCGAGAGCAGTGCCGTCGACCTGGGCGACGAGTGGGAGCAGACCCACTGCTTCGTGCTCGACAACACCGGCGGCACCTCGCGCACGATCGAGGCCGACTTCTACCTCGACGAAGTCGACCAGCAGGGCGCACCGGGGCCGTGGGAGATCCGCGACGTCGACGAGCGCAGCTACGGCAGCGGCGCTTCGGTGACGTGCAGCCTCCCCCAGCCCGACGAGGCGCGCATGGTGCCCGACGCCAGTCTGGGCCCGGCCGAGCACACCAACGAGTGCTGCTTCACGTGGTACCTGCCCACCCAGGCCATCTGCCTGGAGCTGCCGGCGCCCGGAGACGGTCTCGTCGCCACCCTCGACGTGGATGCCGTCATCGAGACCGTGCGCGTACCGCTCGAGCCCGTGCTGGGCGGATCGAGCTGCGGCCTGCTGGGGATCGAGGCCCTGCTGGCGGTGGCCGTCGCGCGCCGCATGCGGGGGCGACGATGATCGCGGCGCCCGCACCCATGGGCCGCCGACGCGCGGCACGGTGGTCGACCCTTCTGGTCGTCCTCGCCCTCGGGCTCGCATCGCCGGCTTCGCGCGCGCTCGATCTCACGGTGCAGCCCGACGGCGCCGCGACCACCACGGCCGTGCGCCTGAGAGTGGTCGCCGCCGAGGACGTGGCCCCGCTGCAGCCCTCGGGCAGCGTTCCCATCACGCTGGGGATCGGCCCGGGGCCGGTCGCGACTTCGATCACCATCGGACCGGGTGTGCTCCCGGCGCAGAACGTCACGCTCGACGCCGTCGGGCCCAACGACGAGGTGACGGTGACGCTCACGAACGTCGCGGTGACGCTCACGAGCCCGCTGCTGACCGCGACCCCGACCGGGGCGAACCGGTCGGTGGTGCCGGCCGATGCCATCCAGTTCGAGGCCACGGCGGGCATGCTGGCACCGAGCGGTGAAGCCTGCTTGATCGAGTCGTTCCCCCCGCGCAACCTCGCCAGCAACCCCGAGGTCGTGGAGAACGACGCCGCGACCGGCGCGGTCGCCACGATCGACACGGTGCCCATTGCGACGGGACTCGCCGTGACGATCACGATCCCGGTGCAGGCAGCGGAGCCGGCCCTGCTCGACTGTCCGCCGGTCTGGCTGCTGTTCGAAGGCGACCTGGTACTCGAGGCGAACCTGCCCGCCTGCTCGGATGGGATCGACGACGACGGCGACGGCCTCGTCGATCTCGCCGACCCGGGCTGCAACGGCTTTGCCAACCGCACCTTCGAAGATCCCGAATGCCAGAACGGCCTGGACGACGACGGCGACGGCCACATCGACTTCGATGGCGGCGCCAGCGTGAACGGCGGCACGCCCCTCGGCACGGCCGACCCGCAATGCTCGAACGGTGGCGACAACACAGAACGCCGTACACGGGCCTGTGGCCTGGGTGCGGAGATCGCGCTGCTGGCACCGGTGTGGGTGTTCGCCCGGCGCATGACACGCCGCCGACTCGCGGCGCGCGACTAGGCCGGCGTCCGCTCGGACGCGACGCGTTCGACCCGCCGGGCCAGTCCCGGCCAGCGCCCCTGGTCCGCCAGCGCCTTCGCTTCGGCGAGATCGGCCTGCGCGTCGTCGCGGCCCCGGGCCCGCCGGATGCGGGCGCGATCGACCAGGGCGTGGGCGAGCCAGGGGCCTGCCTCCATGCGACGCTCGATCTCGATGGCCTGGGTGAGGTGGGCCTCCCCGGCGTCCGGGTCGCCGATCAGGCCCGCGATCGCACCCCGGTGGCGATCGGCGGCGCCCACCGTGAGCACGTTCGGAACGCTGAGCACGCGCCCGGCATAGGCATCGAGCCAGGGAGCCAGGGCCTCGGCCGCCTCGGCCTCGCCCAGCGCCACTGCCACCTCGGCCAGCAGTGCCAACTGCAACGCGAGGTTCGGGTCGCGTGGCCGCAGGTCGGCGAAGCCGCGCCGGGCCAGACGCAGCAGGGTCTCGCGCGCCTCGTCCTCGCGACCGGCGTCGAGGGCGATGGCGGCAAGGCCGCAACGGAACGAGAGCATCGCCGGATGGGCCTCGGCCGCCGCCCGCGCACCCGCCTCGATCTCTTCGCTGCGCGCCTGCAAACGCCGCAGCGCGCCGAGCTGGGCCGATGCGACGAGTCCCGCATGGTCCGCGTCGACCTCGGCGCCCAGCGCGGCCGCCTCACCCACGCGGCGCTCGGCCTCGTCGAGATCCCCGCGCCAGAGCGCACGCATGGCGCGGCTTCGCGCCAGGTGAGCGCGGTGGAAGGGATGCGCCGAGGCCTCCGCGAGATCCGCACACGTTTCGAGGTCGCGGTCGATGCCCACCGGGTCGCCGAGCTCCATGCGGTGCTGCAGACGAAGCGAAAGCGCGTCGGCCTCGAAGTGGGGCGCGCCGCGCTCTCGGCCGAGCCGCAGCAAAGCCTCGTAGGTCTGCGTGCGATCCGCGTCGGTGCCGCCCATCTCGAGGATGCTGCCCCGTGCGCCGAGCACCTCGGCGAGCGTGTCGGGGTCTTCGGCCTCCTGCGCGAGGTCGACCGCCTGCTGGGTGAGCGCCACCGGATCCTCGGCCTCGTCCGACCATGTCAGCTGTCTCGCCAGCCAGCAGAGCGCCTGGGCGCGCAGACCCGGTCGACCACGACCGAGGGTACGCAGTGCGTCGCGCAGCAGGCGGGCCACGTCGCCCTGTTTCCCTGCGGTGAGCACGTGGGCCGTGGCGATGCCGATGGCGGCCCGAGCCAGCTGCTCGGCATCGTCCGTCGCGCGGGCCACCTCCACCTGGCGCCAGCGCGCCGAGAGCGCGGCCTCGCGGCGACCCGCGCGGAAGAGCGCCTCGGCCTGCAGATCGAGCGCGCCCGCGCGCGCCGGAGCCAGGCTCGCGTCGCCCCGGTCGACCCCGTCGAGGGCAAGCGCTGCGTGCTCGGCCGCAGGCTCGAAAGCGAGTCGCCGCATGTCCTGCTCGGCGGCCTGCATGGCCCAGTGCACCGCACGCGCGGGATCGCCGACCGGTAGCGACGCGGCGTGGTGCGTCGCCAGCTCCGACAGCACCGGGTCGGGGTGGGCGCCGTGCTGCCGTTCGAGCGCCTGGGCCACCCGCGCGTGCCACGCCGTGCGCTCGTGGGCCGCCAGCCCCGAGAGCAGGGTCTCGCGGATCAGGTCGTGCGCGAAGCGCACACGGCCGGCGCCCGGCTCCACGCGCACGAGCCGTGCCCGCTCGGCGGGTTCGAGCGCGGCGAGTGCCTCGGCCGGCGTGGTGTCGACCGCCAGGGCGAGCAGCGGAACGTCGGCCTCGCGCCCGACCACGGCTGCACATCGCAACAGCGCGCCGCAGGCTGTGGGCAGGTCGCCCATTCGGCGCGAGATCACCTGCTGCACGCCGGCGGGCACCGCAGCCCCCGTGGTTTCTCCGCGCGCCAGCTCGTGCGCGAAGAACGGGTTGCCACCAGTCCGCTCGAGCACCTCGTCCACGAAGGCATCGCTGGCCTCGCGCCCCAGGTCGCTCCCCACCAGCTGGCCGATGGCGGCGCGGTCGAGCCCGCCCAGCTCGAGCGTGGTTGCCACGCGCTGTGTGCGCGCGAGCGCGGCCAGCGCCTGTTCGCAGGGCGAACCGGGCACGAGCTCGACGTCGCGGTAGGTCACCACGAGCAGGAGCCTCGCCGCCGCCGCCTCGCGCACCAGGAAGGTCAGCAACAGCAGCGACGGCTCGTCTGCCCAGTGCAGGTCGTCGAACACGAAGAGCAAGAGCCGCTCCTCGCTCGCACGTCGGACGAAGCGCGCCACGCCCTCGAAGAAGCGGAATCGATCCTGCGGCGATGGCGTTCGCTCGGGAGCCTCCGACAGACCCAGGCGCTCGCCGATCTCGGGCACCACGTCGGCCACCAGCGTGGCTGCCCGCCCCAGCTCGCGGCGCAGCACCGCCTCGTCGCGGCGCGCCGCGTAGTCGCCGAGGATCTGCGACCAGGGCCAGTAGGCCGGCGCGCCCGCGAGTTCGGAGCAACGCCCGAACAACGCCAGCGCACCCTCAGCCGCAGCGCGTGCAGCGACCTCCTCGGCCAGGCCCGTCTTCCCGATGCCGGGCTCTCCGGCGAGGAGCAGCGCCTGAAGGCTTCCCTGCTCGGAGGCCGCACGCGCCCGATCGCATGCGGCGAGCTCGGCGTCGCGACCGAACAGCGTGACGCGCGGCGCCGCCTCCGCATCGCCGAGATCCGGGTCGACCGCCACCACCGGGACGCCGATCCGAAACCCCCGACCGCGCACCGTGCGCAGCACGCCCTCGTCCGATGCACCCTCGCCGAGCGCGGCCCTCGCCTGACGCACCGCCTTCGAGAGACTCGCCTCGCCCACGACGGTGTCGGGCCAGAGGGTCTCGAGGAGCTCGTTCTTCGACGGCGCCGTGGGGTGGCAGCGCAGCAGGTGGATCAGCAGTCGCAGGGGCAGCGGCGCGATCTCGATGGGCTCTCCCCCGTGACGAAGCGCGAACGCCTCTTCGTCCACCTCGAAGTCGGCGAACCGGAACCGCATGGGGCCATTGTAGCCGCGGGGCGCGTGGCCCCCGGATCAGAACCCGGTCGGGTTCTCTTCGAGGAACGCGCGCTCTTCGGGCGTGCTCTCGCGCCCGAGCACGGCGTTGCGCGAGGGGAATCGCCCGAACCGCTCGACCACGGCGCAGTGGCGCTCGGCCCAGCGCGAACCGTCGATGCGCGAGGGGCCCTCTCGCGCCAGCGCCGAGAACAGCGCCACGCTTCGCGCCTGCGCCACCGGATCCTCGGCATGCATGAATGGCATGTACAGGAAGTAGCGCTCGGTGGGCGCCAGCTCGCTTTCGTGGCCATCCACCAGGCCCTGGCGCGCGAGGTCGAGCGCCTTCGCATCACCGGCGTAGGAGCGGGCATCGCCGCGATACAGGTTGCGCGTGAATTGATCGAGGAGGATCACCAGCGCCACGCGACCCCGAGGTGTGTCGGCCCATTCGTCGAGCTCGCCAGCCAGCGCGCGCTCCACGGCCTGGCCGAACCGTTCGCGGATGACGTCGTCGACGTCGGCCCCGCCCGAGAACCACTTCTTGGAAACCGACTCCGAGGGCGCATCGCGGTCGGACGCGGGGCCGAGCCAGTAGGCGAGGACATCTCTTGCAAGCATGGTCGAGGCAGGCGCTCCGAGGGCGGCGAGAAGGGCGGCCCCGGGAAGGGTGACGCGTCGGCGCCGACGCCGCCGCCTAGATCGCCAGGCCGTCGTGCCGGCAGACCTGCTCGAGCAGGGTCTCGAGCTGGCTGCGGATGCGCCCGGACTCGAGGGCGAGCCGGCGGTGGAGCAGGGCGTCTTCGTCGCCGCGGCTCTCGCAGGTGCGCGAGTAGCGCTCGAAGGCCCCGACGCTCGAAACCAGGGCGGCCAGATGGCTCGGGCATTCGCAGGCAATGGCGGTCTGCATCTCCATCAGCCGGGCAAGCTGGGTGTCGTCGAAACGGGGCTCGTGGGCCTCGCCGGCCGGACTCGAGCCCAGCGCGGCCGGCACGGCCTTGGCCCGCGGCTCTCGCGGATGGGTCGCCACGACGGCCTGGCGAATCTCGGCGCCACGCAGAGGGGCGCGCAGAAGGCGCGCGCCGACGCGCACGAGGCGGGCCAGCGCGGCGGCCGCGGCGAAGTTGTAGACGACCAGCACCTCGGCCCCGTCGGCCGCGACGCGAAGGGCGGCGAGGGCCTGCTCGGGGTCAGGGCCCAGGCGCTCGAGCTCGACCACCACGGAATCGACTTCGATGCCGGGCAACCCGGCGAGGAGTGTGTCGAGGTCGTCGGCGGACAGGACCCGGTCGAGATCCGCGTCCGCGGCCGGGTCGGCATCGAGCTGGGCCTCGACGTTCGGCGCCAGCCACGCCACCGCCGGCCGGCCGCGAACCGCCTGGCGCGCCTCCCCGCCGGCCATGCCCGCAATCCTCCCCAGGCGCTCGCGCAGGGCCGGTTCGTCGAGGTGGGCGACTCGGCCGATCGCCTCGCCCTGGTCGACCAACCCCTTCAGGAGTTGCAGCCGCAGCACGTGGCTGTCGTCATATCGACGGGTCCCGCCCGGGCTGCGGCCGGGGACGACCGCCGCATGCCGCCGTTCCCAGGCACGGATGGTGTGCGGATCGAGCCCGGTGAGCCCGGCGACCGTCCCGATCGAGAAGCCCTGCGGGGCTCGTTCTGCGTCCTGGCTCGACATTGAATCTGGCTCCTGTGCTGCCTGCGGGGTGGGACAGAGGGAATCTAACCTGTTCACAAAATTTCTCAATTTTTTCTGTATATCTAATTGACTCCCGATCTTGTCCCGATAATATCTGGACGTCCTCGAAACAAGGAGTTGGCCATGGAAGCCACGACCTCACGAGACCGAAGCCAGGAGATCCAGGCCGCACAGACCCGCGGCAAGGCCCTGATCTTTTCCGCAGCCACGCTGTCCTTCCTGGGCTCGATCGCCCTGTGGTTCACCGGAGCCAGGGAGGAGGGCCTGTTCGTCGGGCTCTGGGTGCCCTCGATCCTCGCCGCCGGCGCGCTGCTCTTCGCAGGAGAGAACCATGACTGATGCAGGCATCGCCGCCTTCGGTTGCGGCGTCACGTTCCTCGCGGTGGCCGGCGCCTACGTCTACGCGCGTGCGCGTTACGAGTCCGGCCCGAAGAAGATCCGGATCCGAAGCAGCCGGGAAATGCGCCCGGCCCCGGTTCCGGCCCGAAGTCGGTAGGCGCTCCCACGCCTTCGCGTAGGAGCCCCGGTTCGGCGGGGGCGCGTCCCCACCCCTCCCCTCCCTCGAGGGCCGCGCCTCCGCCGTTCCCCGATCGGCCCGAGACCCACCATGCGAAGCCGCTACGCCCTTCGATGTGCCGCCCGCGGCGGCCTGGCCCTGCTGCTGGTCTGGACCACGGCCTGTCGCGCCGCCGGCCCTGCCCAGCGGATCGAGGCCTACCACGCGGCCCTCGAGGTCGCGCTCGGCGAGACTTTCTCGGCGCAGCCCTCGAGCGAAGCGACCCACCTTCCGAGTCGGCGCGACCGCGCTCTCGGGACCGCTGATCATCGGATCGGCGCATTCGACTTTCTCGCTCTCCAGGGCTGCTCACTGGGTCGACTCGCAGGGGAGCGCAACAGCCAACTCGGGCGTGTCCAGGGCCCCACCCAGAGACTGCGCTACGAGCTCTCGGTACTCGACACGGCTCGCGCCTGCGTCGACGCGCTCGAGACCGAGCGTCGCGCGCGGCTCGAAGCCGTCCTCCATGCGAAGCGCACTGAAATGGGCCGGCACGTCTGGAATGCGGTCTGGACTTCGGAGCCCATGGAGCGCTACCTCGCGATCGGCGCCTCGCCGACGGCCGATGCCCCCGATGGCACCGCACACCTTTCGCTTGCCGTAGCCGCCAGGGTGCTCGAGGCCGAGCGTCTCGATCCCGAGGCCGGCCGCGAGCTGGAACTCGCGCTGGGCGACCTGCGCGACGAGCCTCCCCTCGGTCTGGCCCTGCGCCAGCTCGAGCGCATCGCCCTCTCCCTAGAGACCGTGTCCGCCCGGCTCGAGCGACAGCCGGCCGATGCCTGCGGCACCGACAACGCGCGACTCGCGCGGGCCTTCGATCAGCACTACCTGCCCGCCCAGGCGGCGATCGTCGAACTCGATCGCGACGTGGGCCCTGCGCTGGGCCATCTCGACGCCATCTACAGGGCTAGCGCCGGGCGGCTCGACCAAGCGCCCGAAGCCATGGCGCGCTACCACGCCCGCATGCTCAGTCCCACGGACGAAGCGGGCGTGTGGCAGCGTCACCGCCGGGCGAGCGTCCGTCACGCCCGCGCGTGGGAGCCGGTGCTGCGGGCCTGCGACCGGCTGCCCTCCGTCGAGGCCGAACGACCTCAGCCGCTCGCGACCGTCGAGGGCGAACGACCTCAGCCGCTTCCGACCGTCGAGGCTTCACACCAGCCACTCGCCGCAGAGGCAACCGGTTGAGCGACTACTACGACCCGTACCCGCGGCTGAGCCTGGAAGAGCCGCTGGCTCTGGTGGGCCACCCCGGATCGGGTGTGGCGCAGGTGGGCCACGCGCTCTGCGCGACCACGGGCCTCGCGTTCAACCACGTGGATCGCGACGCCGAGGCGACTGCGGGTCGCTCCCGCGCTCGGGTGCTGGTGGAGGACGGGCCCGAGGCGCTTCGCGATCTCGAGGCGCGCGCCCTGCGGCGCGCGATTGGACGGCGACCCAGCGGCGTGGTCGTTCTGGGGACGCGCTGCCTCGAAGCCCCTGGCGTGCGCGGGTGGCTGCCCCAGGCCTGCACGCTGGTGTACCTGCGGCGCCCGCTGGACGTCCTGCTGCGCCGGATCCAGGCGCGCCTCGCCGAGGCGCCAGCGAGCCTGCCCGAGTTCCTGGCGGGGGCACCGACCACGACCGACTCGCTCGCCGAGTTGCTCGAGCGCAGCGAGCCCCATCTTCAGGAAGCGCAGGTCATCCTCGACGCCGAGGACCGACACGCATCGCGTGTCGCCGACGAGATCGCGGCGAGCCTCGACCGGCTGGTGGGCGCGCGGCCGCTCGCGCCCCACCACTAGACTCCCCTGGTGGTTACGCCTTCACGGGTGCCCCACGCGCCAGCGGCTAGGCTTCGCGCCGTGAGTCGCCCCCTTGCCTTCGAGGCCGAACCCTCGAACCGCCGCTACCGCCTGCGGTTGGCGCGCTACCGCTACCTGCCCGAGGCCCTGGGCGAAGCCCTGCCCGAAGGCTCCAGCACGGTGTTCGACGTGGGCTGCGGCAAAGGACGACTTCCCCTCTATTGGAAGCGCTGGGCTCCTCCGTCGGCCAAGGCGCGCCTGGTCGGACTCGACATCTCGCCCGATCGCCTCGCTCAGGCGGCCACGCGGGGCTACGACCTGCTGGTGCGCTGTGACCTGTCCCGCGGCATCCCCGCGCCCGACGGCGCGGTCGATGCCGTGGTCTGCGAGCAGGTGCTGGAACACCTGACCGACGACGAAGTGACTGCCGCACTCGGCGAGGTGCGGCGTGCACTCACTCCCGGAGGCGTCGCGGTACTGGGCGTGCCCGTGTTCCCGAAGCTGGTACTCGCCGTGCTGCCGATCGTGCTGCGCACGCGAAGCGCCCTCCGACGCCGACGCGGACAGTCCGAGCACGGCTCGCACCACCAGCACTTCAGCGTCGATGCGTTCCGCGACCTGGTCTCGCGCCACGGCCTGCGCGTCGAGAACGTGCGCGGCTTTCGCGTGATCTCCCTTCCCGGTAACTGGCTGGAAGACCAGCAGTGGTGGTACCGGCTGCAGCGCTGGCTCGGCGCGCGCTTTCCCGGACTCTGCACCGAAGCCACCTTCGTGTGCCGTCCCGCCGAAGCAGAGCCCGGCGCGGCCCATCGCTAGGCCTCAGTCGAGCTCGACGGTCTCCAAATACTCCGGAACGCGCACCGCGTAGCCGAGTTGGTCCTGGATCTCGCGACGCAGGGTATCGGCGGGGACCGGCTCGCCGTGGGTCACGAACACCTCTCGCGGCGCGGCCTCGGCGCGTCCGAGCCAAGCCACGAGACCCGCCTGATCCGCGTGCGCCGAGAGCACGTCGAACTGCAGCACCTCGGCTTCGATGGGAATCTGCGCTCCGTGGATCTTCACGCGCTTGGCGCCGTGAACCAGCGCATCGCCACGGGTACCGGGCGCCTGGAAACCCGGGAACAGGATGGTGTTGCGTGCCACAGGCCCGCGCGCCTTCAGGTGGTGGAGCACGCGGCCGCCCGACGCCATGCCGCTGGCCGAGATGACGACACCGGGTGCGGCCCGCTCGACCAGGCGCTTCGACTCGTCGGGCGAGCGCGTGTAGTGCGCGATGGCACAGACCGACTCGCAGGCCTCGGCCGACAGCCGGTGGTACTCCGAAGACCGCCGAAACAGCTGAGTCACGTCGGTTGCCATCGGGCTGTCCACGTGGACGGGGACGGCGGGCGCCATGCCCTGGCGGAAGATCTCGTGAAGGCAGTAGAGCATGGCCTGGGTGCGCCCCACGGCGAATGACGGGATCAGCAGCACGCCGCCGCGCTCGATCGTGCGGGTCAACACCTCGGCGAGCACCGCCAGGGGATCGACCGCCTCGTGCAGGCGATCGCCGTAGGTCGACTCGATCACGACCCAGTCGGGTCGCTCGGGAGCCACCGGCGGGTGCATGAGCAGATCGTCGTCGGTACCGAGATCGCCCGAGAACAGGATGCGGCGGCCGCGGTGCTCCACCTCGACCGACGCCGCGCCCAGGATGTGACCCGCCGGACGCAGCCGGTACCGAAACGGCCCGACGTCGGCCCAGCGATCGAACGCAAGGGCCGAGAGCTGCTCGATCGCCTTGGCGGCATCTTCTTCGGTGTAGAGCGGGAGCGCAGGGTGGTGCCGAGACGTCCCACGCTTGTTCGCAAAGTGGGCATCCTCTTCCTGCAGCCGGCCGGCGTCGGGAAGCAGGATGCGACAGAGCTCGAGCGTCGGCGGCGTACAGACGATCGGCCCCTCGAACCCGTCGCGCACGAATGCCGGCAGGTGACCGCTGTGGTCGATGTGCGCGTGGGTGAGCAGCACGGCATCGACGTCGCCGGGCTCGATCGGCAGGCGCGCGCGGTTGCGGAGGCGAAGCTGCTTCACCCCCTGATAGAGACCGCAGTCCACGAGGATTCGGTGGCCCTCGGCCTCGAGCAGGTACTTCGAGCCCGTCACCGTTCCCGTGGCGCCGAGAAACCGGAGCTTCATTCGGCGCCGTTGGGGGCATGGGGGTCGGGCGACGGCTCGAGGAGGTCGCGACCTCGTTGCTCGTACCACTGCTGGATGCACTGCCAGGCGTCCTGCGCGGTCTCGGCGAACGCGAACAGATCGAGATCCTCCGGAGCGATCATGCACTGCTCGACCAGGTAGTCGAAATCGACGACGCGACGCCAGAAGCGCTCCCCCACCAGCACCACCGGAAGCGGCGCACGCTTGCCGGTCTGGATGAGGCAGAGCGTCTCGAACAACTCGTCGAGCGTGCCGTAGCCCCCGGGCAGCGCCACCAACGCGCGCGCGCGCAGCAGGAAATGCAGCTTGCGCAGGGCGAAGTAGCGGAACTCGAAGCTCAGGCCCGGCGTCACGTAAGGGTTCGGCTGCTGCTCTCTCGGAAGCGCCACGTTGAACCCCGCCGACACGGCACCCGCTTCGTGCGCACCGCGGTTGGCGGCCTCCATGCCGCCCGGTCCGCCGCCGGTCACCACCGTGAGCCGGTTGTCCTGGGGACCGGTACCCCAGCTTCCGATCAGACCGCCCAGCTCGCGGCCCACTTCGTAGTAGCGGCTGCGTTCCAGGTCGGCGCGTGCGCCCAACAGATCTGCATCGGTCGCTTCCGAGTCCCCCTCCACGGCGGCCAGCCGGGCGGTGGCTCGCTCGGTGTCGATCAGCCTGGCACCGCCAAAGACGACGATGGTGTGCTGGACACCGTGGTCGGCGAGATCGAGCTCGGGCTTCAGGAACTCGAGCTGGAGCCGTACCGAGCGCAGCTCGGGGCGGGCGAGGAGCGCCAGGTCGCGGTCGGCGCGCTCGTGCGAGCCATCGGCTCGAATGCGGTCCTGCAACGCTTCTTTGCGCGATCGATCCACCGGGCCCCCGCGCGGCTGCTTGCCGCCAGGGCCAGTTTGACACGCCTGGCGGTGCGCTTCCGGGCCGACCTGTTTCAGCGTGCCTCACGCACCGCCCGCTGGAACACGGCCTCGAGCGCGTCGACGCTCGCGCTCCAGCGGTGGGCCGCGGCCCGGGCGAGGCCGGCGGCGGCCAGGCGATCGCGAAGCGGGGCCTCCGTGGCCAGACGCACCAGCGCTTCGCACAGGGCGGGCGCGTCGTCCGGGTCGACCTGCAGGCCCGCCTCGCCCACCAGTTCGGGAAGCGCGCCGGCCGTCGAGGTGACGACGGGCACGCCCGACTGCATCGCCTCGAGGACGGGGAGACCGAACCCCTCGTAGTGGGACGGAAATGCGAAGATCCGTGCACCGGCGTAGAGAGCCGGCAGGTCCTCTTCGTCTACGAAGCCCGGAAGGGAGATGCGCGCACGCACCGGGCTCGCGCCCAGTTCGTCCCGCAGCCGCTCTTCCAGCCAGCCGGACGGGCCGGCCAGCACGAGCCGCAGGTCGCCGAGCGAATCCGCGGCGGCTGCGAAGCACCGCACCAGGTGGGGCAGGTTCTTGCGCGGCTCGCGCGTGCACACGCACAGGACGTAGGGTTCGGCGCCCAGTGCGTACCGCGCGCGGACCGCCGCGACGCGCTCCCGCGCCGTGGGGGCGCCGAAGGCGGGCTCGGCGGCGAGGGGCATCACTGCCACGCGCCCCGGGTCGTGGGGCTGCGCGGCGAGAAAGTCGCGGCGGCTCGTCTCGGAGATGGCGACCACCCAGTCCGAAGGTTCGATCGAGGCCAGGATCTTGCGAAAGGCCCCTACCGAGCGGCGCACGAAGAACTCGGGGTGCAGCACCGGAATCACGTCGTTCAGGACGAGCACGCGCGCCCGGGCCCGGGTTCGACGGATCGGCGGCAGTGCGGAGTAGGGCGAGAAGTACACGTCGGCCGGCGCCGGCCGGTCGCGCAGCATGCGCAGCCCTGGCTGGAGCAGGCGCCAGGTCTTGCCGGCCAGCGGCACGCGGCGCAGCGCATTCGAGAAGCTCGCGGACGAGATCCCGCGCGCGTATCGCATCAGGCCCTCGCCTTCGAAACGCGCGTCCGAATCGAGCCGGCCTGCCACGAACTCACGCGCGGCGTGGACGTGATCGAGATGCCCCGTGGAGGTGAAGCGCAGGTCGACCTCGTCGCGCTCGAGCAGCCCGCGCGCCAGCCGTTCGGCCATGCGGAAGATGCCGGTTCGCGCATGCGCCTCGGCGATCCCGGCGCCCAGGACCCGCGCGTCCATCACGACGCGGAGGGGCTGCGCGCCCGGGTCGCTTGCGGTCGCGGGCCGGTCCGCGGGCTCTCGGGACATCCTGCGAGAGTACGGCAGGCGGGAGGCGCGACCGGGCGGGCCTGGCGGCGGGTGCGGCCGGTGGGCGTGGTGGTGCCTGCCCGGCCCTGCTCGCTGTGCGAAGCTGCTCGCGTGTCGAGCCCGTCCGCAGGCCGCGCGCCGGCGCGCTGGCGCGTCCACGAGCCCGTGCGCTTCGGGCCGGGCGCAGCGCTGGACCACGCGCGCGAGACGCTGCGCCACCTCCCGGTCGTGGGCGTCCTCGTGCGGCGCTCGGTCCGGGCGCGCTACCAGGGCACGATCCTCGGCTTCGGCTGGACCCTGGTCACGCCGGCGCTGCTCTTCGCCGTGTATGGGCTGGTGTTCGGCGTCTTCTTCGACACGGGGGTCGAGCGCTACGGCCTGTTCCTGCTCTCGGGCCTGCTGCCGTGGCTCTGGCTCTCCCAGTCGATCGAGGATGCCTCCGACTCGCTCCGCGAGAGCGGCCGGCTGCTCACCCGCGTGGCGCTGCCGCCGCAGACGCTTCCGCTGGCCGTGATCGGCGCTCAGGGGGTGAGCTTCGTCCTCACGCTTTCGCTGCTCCTGATCGTGGCCGTGGCCGGAGGCCACGTCTCCTGGCTCGGGCTCCTGAGCCTGCCGGCCATCGTGATCCTCCAGGCGGGGATCGTCGCCGGGCTCGCATTGCCCGCGGCCGCATTGTGCACCGTGTTTCGCGACCTGCGGCAACTGCTCGGCACGGCCGTGCGCATGCTGTTCTTCCTCACCCCGATCGTCTATCCGCTCGAGCGCGTGCCCGAGTCGCTTCGACTCGGCGCGACGCTGAACCCGCTTCACTGGCTGATCGACGCCTATCGGTCGGTCTTCACCCTCGGCGAGGCGCCGGCTCCGGCGACCTGGTGCGTGCTCGTCGCGAGCGCAGTGGCGAGCCTCGCGGTCGGTGCACTGGTCTTCGAAGCGCTGCGCGAACGCGCGATGGAAGAGCTGTGAGCGAGGCCGGGCCGGTACCGGGCGGCGGCGATGCACCGGTGGTGATCCGCGTGGAGTCGCTGTCGAAGACCTTTCCGCGGGCGCCCGGCGGGCGACGCCCTCCCTCTCTCAAGGCACTGCTCGCCGGCCGACTCGGCGCCGATGAACGCCGAGCGGTGCTCTGCGACGTCGATCTCGAAGTGCGACGTGGCGAGTGCCTCGCGCTGCTCGGTGCGAACGGATCGGGCAAGACCACCCTGCTGCGACTGCTGGCCGGCATCTACCGGCCGGACGCCGGGCGCGTGGCCACGCGCGGACGCGTGGCGACCCTGCTCGAGCTGGGTACCGGCTTCCACGACGAGCTCACCGCCCGCGAGAACGTCCTCGTGAATGCGGCGCTGCTCGGGCTCGCCCCGCGCGAGGCGGCGGCCCGCGTCGGATCGATCCTGGCGTTCGCCGGGCTCGCCGACCGGGAGACCGACCCGCTGCGCACACTGTCGTCGGGAATGGTGGTCCGGCTGGGGTTCTCGGTCGCCGTCCATCTCGACCCGGACGTGCTGCTGGTGGACGAGGTGCTCTCGGTGGGGGACGTCGCGTTCCGGAAGCGCTCGCTCGAGCGCATCGCGGCGCTCCGCGATGCCGGCTGCACCATCGTGTTCGCGAGCCACGAGGCACCGATCGTGGAGCGGCTGGCCACCCGGGCCGTGCTGCTCGAAGCCGGCCGGCTGCTGGAGGAGGGGTCGGCCGCGGACGTCGCCAGGGGCTACTTCGGCGGAGGTGCCTAGGGGCAACGCCCAGCCCCACGGAAGGGGTTTACCCAGCATGGGAAGGGGCGTTCCCCTGGATGCCCCCGGTGGCAGGGGGGCCGCAGAGACGGGTCCCCAGAACCCGTGGATTCAGCATGGCTTTTCGGCCCCTGGGGAGATGGGGGCCTCGGGGCCAAGGAGTGGCTCGGAACTTGCGTGCTACCCAGCCGGGTGGGTGCGCCCCGCACCCCCCCTACCGAATGGAGGTCACGCGCGTGGTCTCAGCTCTTCGACTGGTGATCGTCCTGTTGGCGCTGGCGCTTCCGCTGCGCGCCGATGCCAACTCCTTCGCCGATAGCCTCGCGACGTGTTCGGGCGGTACCAACGGCGGCAACCAGGGCGGCGTCGACCAACAGATCGTCGTGTTCAACACGGAACTCGCCTGCGCCACCGGCAGTCCCAACGACGTCACCTTCCAGCTCGACCTGCAGATCACGCCACCGCAGGACCCGTTGGAGTTCACCGAGCTCTCGCTCGGCTGGAACGGGTACGCGGCCGGCGCGGACACCATGCAGGTGGTCCTGCCGGGCTCGCAGAACCAGCTGCTCAACCTGTTCGTCCAGAACCAGCAGGAGTATGTGTTCGACGGTCCCGCCGGACAGTTCGTCGGCCAGCTCGAAATCGTCCTCGATGGCACGCTCACCACGATGGACCCGAACGTGCTGAGCGTCGTCTTCGCCACCCAGCTTCAGGTCTCGCTCGGCATCGGCACGCATGCGGGCGCGAGCGGCTTCGCCGGCGTCGCCTCGGACGGGCAGATCCAGACCGCGGGCGCCTTCAACCCGCCCACGAGCCAGGGGGTCGGGCCGGACTTCGTGACGGCCGAATGGGACGACGAGACCGTCTCGATCCCGATCGTGATTCCAGCGGGCGCGCACGAGGTCGAGTTCCTCGCCTTCGCCGACGCGGGCCTCTTCAACCTCGACCCGCCGGACGATACCCTCCAGCTCATCCCGGCCGACCTGTCGTCGCTCGTCGCTCAGAACGACACCGTATTCACGGTCATCGCGGACCTCACCCAGACGCTCCGATACCGCATCCTTCCGGGCGCCGGGTCGTCGGTCTTTGCCAACGTCGCGGTCCCGGAGCCTTCGCTCGGCACCCTGGTGGTGATCGGCGTGGTCATCGGCCTCGCAGGAGCGCGTCGGTTCGGCAAGCGCTGAGTTCGACCCCACCTCGCGCCTGCGGACCTGCCGCCCCGACCGAACCCGGTCGTCGCACACCTCGTAACGATACGCGCGCCGTCGGTATGCTCCGCACGTTGCCGTCGATCCGTCGTCTCGCGCTCGTGGGTCCAGCGCCGCCCGACCCCGGCGGCATCGCCCACGTGACGGCCCGGCTGCGCGGCGCGCTCTCGCAGGAGATCGAGGTGCGCACGCTGACCTTCTCGCGCACCTACCCCCGGCTGCTGCGCCGCCGCCCCCCGGCGCAGGCGGTCGAAGCGGCCAGCCCCGACGACACCGCCCGCATCCTCGACGCCCTCTCGCCCAGCAGCTGGCTGCGGGCGGGTGCGCAGCTGGCCGCGTGGTCCCCCGACGCCGTGCTGCTCGCGCACTGGCAGCCGCTGCTGGTGCCGAGCCATCTGGGCATGCTGCGCGCCCTGCGCCGCGGTACGCCCGCCCCGCCCCATGTGAGCGTGCTCCTCCACACCGTTCGCCCGCACGAGCCGCTTCCGGGTTGGCGCGCGTTGGTCGCGCGCCTGCTGGGCGCGTGCGACTCGGCCGTGACGCTCTCGGCAGCCGTCGCCCGCGAAGCGCACGCGCTACGCCCGCAGCTGCCAACGCTCGCTGCGTGGCACCCTCTCGCCGACCCGCCCGACCCCCTCCGATCTCCGCGCGAAGCGCGCCAGGTGCTCGGTCTACCCGACCGGCCGACGCTGCTCTTCTTCGGTCACGTTCGCGGCTACAAGGGGCTCGACCTGCTGCTCGACGCCCTGCCCGCGGTGTGGCGCGAGCGCCCGGACCTCCAGCTCGTGGCGGCCGGTGAGGTGGTGGCCGGGCAGCGGCGCCTGGCGCGACGCCTCGACCGGCTGGCCTCGCAGCCGCACGCCCGGGTGGTGTGGTGGCCCGGGTACGTACCGGACGAGCGCATGCGGCTGCTCTTCGATGCTGCCGACGGCGTGGTTCTCCCCTACCGACGCGGTGTACAGAGCGGTGTGCTCGAGACGGCACTCGCCCACGGCCGACCGGTGGTGGCCACGCGCGTGGGCGCGTTTCCCGACGAGATTCGCGACGGCGTGCAGGGCGCACTCGTCCGGCCCGAAGACCCCGACGCCCTGGCTCGCGGGGTGCTGCGACTCCTCGACGCGAACCTCGCCGGCTTCGCGGACGCGATGGCCGCGCGCCGCCGCGAGCGCGCGACGCCGGCCCTGGCCCGTCGCATCGAGACCTTCCTCGCCGAGCAGGCGGCGGCATGAATCCGCCTGGGCTGCGCGCCACGGTGGTGATCCCGCACCATCGCGATCCCGCGATGCTGAGCGCGTGCCTGGACGCCGTATCCCCGGACCTGCCCGACTCGGTCGAGGTGGTCGTGGTGGACAACGCATCCGCAGGCGATCTCGAAGCGGTTCGCGCGCGACACCCGCAGGTGCGTTTCGTCCGCTCCGAGCGCAACCTGGGCTTTGCGGGCGGCGCCAACCTGGGCGCGCGGCACGCCGGCGGCGGCATCCTCGTGTTCCTGAACGACGACACCGAGCCCGTGGCCGGTTGGCTCGACCTGCTGCTCGCCCGGCTCGACGACGACCCGCAGATCGCCGCGGTGCAGCCCAAGCTCGTCCAGGCACGAGACCCCAGGCGCTTCGATTACGCGGGTGCCTGCGGCGGGTATCTCGACACCCTCGGCTTTCCGTACGCGCGCGGACGCATCTTCCAGAATCTCGAGCGCGATCGCGGCCAGTACGACGGGCCGGCGCGCGTGTTCTGGGCCAGCGGCGCCGCCTTCGCCATCCGCCGGGCCGACTTCGAGGCCGCCGGCGGCTTCGACGGGAGCTTCTTCGCCCACATGGAAGAGGTGGACCTTTGCTGGCGGCTCGCACTGCTCGGGCGCGAGGTCTGGGCGGAGCCCGCCGCCGTGGTGCACCACCACGGCGGCGGAACGCTGGCACCCCACGCGTACCTCAAGCACTACCTCAACCACCGCAACTCGCTGCTGATGCTGTTCGCGAACAGCCCGGGTGCAAGCCTGCTACCGCGACTGCTCGTGCGTGAGCTGCTCGAGATCGCGGCGCTCGGCTACGCCCTCGCACTGCGCGACCCACGGCACGCGGCGGCCATCGTCGCTGCACACGCGTGGGTGCTCACGCACCCCCACACCTTGATCGCGAAGCGGCGCCGGGCGGCGCCCTTCCGTCGCGCGGGCCGCGCGTCCGGCCTCGCACCGCGTTCGGTGGCCTACCACGCCTTCCTGCGCGGCCGACACACCTTTGCGGAAGTCCTCGAGGCGGCGCGCGGCCGCGCCGGACCGGCCGTCGCGCGCGGCTCAGTCGAGGATGCGTCGCACCGAGACGCTGCCGGCTGAGCGCGTACGCTGGGTCAGCAGCTCGGCGAGCAGGCCGGTGCACACCAGCTGCACCCCCAGCACCGTGAGCAGGATGCCCAACAACAACAGCGGGTGTCGGCTCTGGATGTCGCCGAAACGCAACCAAAGGGTCGCCACGTAGGCGTCGATGGCGAGGCCCGCCGTACCGAGAGCCAGGCCCAGACCTCCGAACAGGTGGAGCGGACGGTCGCGAAAGTGGCCAAGGAAGAACACCGTGACCAGGTCGAGCAGGCCCTTGGGCAGGCGCGCGATTCCGTAGCGCGAGGCCGTGTGTGCGCGAGGGTAGTGGCGGACCTCGACCTCGGCGATCCGATATCCTTGCGCCTGTGCGAGAACCGGGATGAACCGATGCAGCTCGCCATAGAGCGCGAGGTCGCGGACCAACTCGCGCCGGAACACGCGCAGGCCGCAGTTGAGGTCGTGCAGGCGCGTGCCGAGCAGGGCGCGCGCGAGCAGATTGAAGCCCCGCGACAGCCACACCTTGATGCGCGCGTCGGCACGCCGTCGTCGCCAGCCGCACACGAGGTCGGTGCTGTCGTCGAGTACGGCCAGCAGGCTCGGGATCTCCTCGGGTGCGTCCTGCAGGTCGGCGTCGAGGGTGACGATCGTCTCGCCGCGCGCGCGTTCGAAGCCGGCCTGATAGGCCGCCGCCTTGCCGAAGTTGCGCCGCAGCTGCACCACGCAAACCTCCGGGAACCGCTCGTGGAGCTTGCGGAGCACGTCGAACGAGCCGTCGCGGCTGCCGTCGTCCACGTAGACCACCTCGTAGACACAGCCGAGGGGGGCCAGGGCCTTCTGGATGCGATCGTGCAGCGGCTCGAGGGTGTCGCGCTCGTCGAGCAGCGGCACCACGACCGAGAGATCCGGACGGCGGGCACCCGGGCTGCGCTGGGCGCTGCGGGGCTCCATGACGCCAAAGGGTATCAGCCCCGACGGCGCGGCGGGCACCGGGGGGCGACGGCGCCCCGCGAGGCCTAGCGCCCGTGGCGGGCCCGCGGAATCGGGCTGCCGACGCCGGCTGGATGGCCGCGATCGTGCTGGCGCTGGGGGCCGTCTATGCCGTCACCGCAGCGCGTACGGTCACCCTCGAAGATTCCGGGGTGCTGCTGGTCACCGCCTGGTCGGCGGGGGTGGCGCACCCCCCGGGCTACCCGCTCTGGGTGATGCTCGCGAGCGCGTTCGCGCGCCTGCCGGGGCTGGACGTCGCACTCGGCGTCCACTTGTTCTGCGGGGCGGCGGGGGCGGCGGCGTGCTGCGCCCTGTTCGCCTGCGCGCGGCGGATGGGCGCGATGCCCGCGGTGGCCGCCATGGCCGCGCTCGCCTACGGCCTGTCGGACACCTTCTGGGTACATGCCACCGGGGCCGAGGTCTACACGCTCGCCGCCTTCTTGTGGCTCGCGGTGCTCGCGCTGCTGCTCGGCGTGAACCTGGGGCTCGAGGCGAGACGACGCGCCGGGCAGCCGGGAGCCGGGCCCGCCGAGCTGCGCGGCCTTCGGTTCGCCGCGCTCGCCTATGGACTCGCCCTGTCGAACCACTGGCCGATCACGATTCTGGCGTCGCTCCCCTTCGTCGTGGTGATGGCGCCGCACGTGCGCGTGGTGGCGCGACGCGCGCCCGGGCTGCTCGCGTGGCTCGGCCTCGGCCTGGTTCCCTACCTGTGGCTTCCGCTGCGCTCCGCAGCGGGCGCCCTCACCACCTTCGGTCCCGTCGAGAACCTGGGCGATCTGCTCTGGTACGTGGGGCGCCGCGGGTACCGCGCGATGGAGACCGCGCAGCAGGCCACGGCCATCGACACCTACGCCTTCCTGAACCTCTTCTTCGACCGTCTGACCCAGGAGATGGGCTGGCCCGTGTTCCTGGCAGCCGTGGGGGGCGTCTTCGCGCTGTGGCTCGCTCGCGAGCGCCGGGCGTTCTGGACGCTGGCGCTGTCGCTGATCTCGACCTCGGTCCTCTTTCGCCTGCTCGCGCCGGGCGAGGTGAGCCCGCTCGGTGTCGAGCAGTTTCTCGCGATCCAGGTGGTGCCGTACGCCGCGCTGGCCCTGTTCGCCGCCCACGGCGTGCAGGCGGTGGCGCGGCGCGAGCGCGTAGGGCCGCTACCGGGCCGAGGCCTCGCCACGGTTCTCGCACTCGCCCTGACCGCCAGCGTCGCCCTGTTGCACGCGGGCGACCACGACCGCCGGGGCGAACGCCTGGCGCACGACTACGCCCGGCTCGTGCTGAACGCGCTACCGCCCGACGCCGTGCTCGTGGTCGAGAGCACGGTCGACCTGGGACCGATCGCGTTCGCGCACCAGGTCGAGGGCCGCCGGCCCGACGTGCGGATCGTGTCTCAGAGCGCCGCGCTGCTGCCCGACCGGCTGTTCGATCCGATGCACGCAGACTGGAACGATGCCGTCACCGCCTTCGAGCGGCTGCTCGGCGAGGAGCCGGTGGTGTGGGCGACGTTTCCCGGGCGACTGCTGCTCGAGGCGGGCGCGCGCCGCGGCGCACCGCGCTCGAGTGGACTGCTCGAGCGCATCAGCCTCGAGCCCGGCTCGGCCGCGCTTGCGGAGCCGGTGCTCGACGAGATCGAGACCGTGCTCACCCGAGAGCTCGACCCGCCCTCGCGCGTCCTGTTCGCCTCCCAGCGAGGCCGGATCCTAGGACGCCTGTGCCGCGCACTCGCGCTTCGCGACCGCGCGCATCCGATGCTCGATGCGCATCCGCGCTGTCGCTTGGCCTCGGGGCTGGTGGCAAGCCACCGGGGCGAACACGCCGAAGCGCTGCGCAATCTCGCGACGCTGCCCGACGACGTCGCCCAGCATGAGCTTCCCGCCCTCACCTGGGCCGTGCTCTTCGAACGCCGGCTCCACGCCCGATTGCAGGTGGACCCGGCGCTCGCGCGCGACCCGGCGCGCCTGCGCGAGGCCGTGGTGACCGCATGGCCAGGCGTCGTGCGCTACGCCCGTTGCGACAACCCCGTCGCCGCGCGGATCGTGCGGATCGCCGAACAACCCGGGGTGGCGGTCGAAGCCCTCGCACTCGACCGGCTGGTCGCGCGCTTCGACGGCTGCCCCGCACTCGGCCCGCGGCTACGCGCGTTGGCTGCGCAGTCTCCGCGCTGACCCCACGCCGGTACCCATCCATCGTGCGCGCCGGGTCCGGCGCGCGCGTGCGCTGCCAGGATCGGGCGTACGCCGGCGTGCCGAGGATCGGCCGCGCGGGGGCGTGCCGAGGATCGGCCGCGCGGGGGCGTGCCGAGGATCGGCCGCGCCGGGCGCTCATTGGACAGGGCGCGCGGTTGCGTAGATCGCACTCAGGGCTTCGGCCACCACCTCCCCAGAAAGCCGTGCCGCCACGCCCGTGCGCGCGCGTTCCCCCAATGCGCCCGCGGTCTCGGGCGCGGCCAGCAGCTGGGCACAGCGCTCCGCCATTCGCGCGGGGTCATCCTCCACGAAGAGCCCGTCGTCCGGCCCGAGTGCGATGCCCTCGGCGCCGATCCCCGTGGTGACGACCGGCGTTCCGCAGGCCAGCGCCCGCCCCACCTTGATCTTGAGCCCCGAGCCCGCGCGCAGCGGCGCGACGAACACGCACGCGGCGGCCAGTAGTGCGTCGACGTCGTCGACGAAGCCGGCGTAGTGCGCGCCGGGTGTCGCCGCGATGCGTTGCGCCCAGGACGCCGGGAGCCGGCGCCCGGCCACGACCAACGAAGCTGCCGGATGCGATGCCAGCAGTGGCGGCAAGACCTGTCGGAGCAGTGCGTCGAGCGCCTCGAGATTCGGCGCGTCGTCGAACGACGCTGCGAAGACCAGGAGATTCGAGTCTCGTCCGCCCCCCGGCGACGCCGCGGGCAGGGGTACGGGTGCGGGAATCACCTGGGGGGCGGGCGCGCCGCCCCAAGCCGACACGCAGGCGGCATCCTCGGGTGTGAAGGTGATGACGGCGTCGGCCCGCGCGACGGCGCGCCGCTCGAATCGCCGCCAACGGTCCGCGGCCAGCTGTCGAAACGGCCTGTGGAGACCGGGCGCAACCCGGGCCTCGGCCAGGCGCGTCCGAACGTCGCCCAGGGTCAGCACCCGCAGCGCGCCGCCGTGCGCGTCGAGAAACGGCGCCAGCGCGGACGATTCCGCATGCAGTACCTGCGGCCGAAACTGCGCAACCCTGTGCTGGAGCGCTCGACGAAAGCCGCGGCGCTGGTACTTCGCCGCGAAGAAGGGCATCCCTCCCAGTGCGCGCAGCGCACCGGCTGCGGCCGCGCGAAGGTCGCGGCGGCCTGGCGCCCGATCGTACGCCAGCGTCTGGACGGCCACGCCCTGGGTTTCGAGGTCGACCGCCAGCGCGAGTTCGTCGCGGTCGGCGTAGCAGAGCAGCGAGACCTCGTGACGCGAAGCCAACGCCGCGAGGAGTGCAAAAGTGCTCTCGGCGCCGCCGTGGCCGGCTCGCGGCGACGGCACCCAGCGGGAGAGGTAGAGCACACGCATGCGGCGACCTAGCCTTGGGTCCCGCCGGCACCGTCGGTGCGCGGGTCCTGGGCCCGGCCGGCGCCGTCGGTGCGCGGGTCGTGCGCGGCCGGGCCCAGGCGGCCGGCCCGAAAGTCGCGGACCGCCCGCACGAGCCAACCGAGCCGCTCCGCGAGGCCACCCGAGGCGATCGCTGCGCGAACCGCGCGGAACCCATGCCAGCCGGTGCGCGTCCCGTAGGCGAACGCGCGGACGGCGCGGCCCGAGACGTGCCGGCGGATCGTCTCGAGCCCGTTGCGCGCCAGGTAGTACTCGCGAATCGGGCTTGCGGACCCGCCGATGGCACGCGAAACCCGGTGGTAGACGACCGAGTCGGGGGCCACGACCTGACGAAGCCCGAGCGCGCGTGCGCGCAGGCACAGCTCGAGATCCTCGCCGTAGAGAAAGAAGCTGGCGTCGAGGCGCCCGAGCTGCTCGATCGCCTCGGGCGTGAGCAGCATGCTGCAGCCGTTCACGAAGGGCGTGTCGAAGGGCTCGGAGGGCAGGGGCACGTCGGCGCGTGCACGCCCCTTGCCGTGGTGGCCCACCACGTACCACGGCTCGATCACTCGGCCGCCGGCGAACCACAGGCGATCGCGATCGGGCTCTTCGCAGACGACGCTGCCGACCAGGGCCGCCCCCGTCCGTTCGGCGGCGTCGAGCAGGGCGGCCAGGGCCCCGGGCTCGACGACCACGTCGTTGTTCAGCAGCCAGAAGCGATCGCAGCCGAGGGCGAGTCCTCGCTCGATGCCCAGGTTGCAGCCGCCCGCGTAGCCCAGGTTCTCGGACGGGCGCAGCCACTCGACTGACATCTCTTGCGGCGCCTTCTCCTCGGGTTCGTCATCCCCTACCTGCGGATCGTTGTCCACGGCGAGGAGCACGACCCGTTCGCAGCCGCGAACCGCTGCGAGGGACCGTAGTGCCCGGCCGGTGTCCTCACGGCTGCCGTGGTGGATGACGATGCAGGCGGTGCGCGACATCCGCGCCACCTTGGCACCTCGGGGCGCGAGAGTCGAATGGTCGTTCTGCGAGCGCCCCCGCTCAGGGCCATAGCACCAGGCGGCCCAGGGCCGCCCCGCCGAAGCCTAAAGCCCCGAGAACGAACCAGACGGGCGGCGCGCGACCCGCCAGCAGCAACGCAGCGAACCCCAGCACGCACCAGTCGGCGGCGTAGCGCCCGAAGGCCATGAGGTCGGGAAAGGCCCACTGGGGCAGGCACAGCAGCACACCGGTCCACCCGAACCAGGTCAGGCGCACCCAGCGCAGCGTGTACCCACGCGGCGCCGACGGCCGGGAGACCATCGCCGGGAGCGCCATGAGGGCGAACCCGAACAGGAACGCGATCCCACCGACGAACATCACGTCGCCATGGGGGCGCACGAGCCAGGCCCGTTCGGGGAGCGCGCGGGCCAGGCCGAGCAGCGGAGCCGTCCATCCGTGTGTCGCGTCGGTCGGCAGACGACCCCAGTGGTTCCAGAGTGCGAACTGCCAGGCCGCCAGCACCGCGAAAGGGAGCGCGAGCCACGCCGCCCGCACGCCGAGCCGGGCGGCGCGCGGTGCGCGAACGCGGTGCCACGGGTGGGCGTCGCGCAGCGCCACCCAGGCGTGCGCGGCCGCCGCGAGGATCGCGGTCTCGCGCGCGAGCACCGCGAAGGCGAGCAGCGCGCTGGTGGTGCGGGGTCGCGCGCGCGACGACGCCAGGATCGCAGCGGCCAGCAGCGTGGCCGCGAGCAGTTCGCTGGTGGTGCGCGCGAAGGGGATGAGAAACGGTGCGAACAGGGGCGGCAGCAGGCCCCACGCCGGTGCGAGCCCGTGGGCGCGCGCGAGCGTCGCGAAGATCCAGGCGAGCGCGACCAGACAGGCCCCACCGATCGCGACGATCGCCGGCGCCGCCCAGGTGGGACGCCCGAGACTCAGCGCGTGGGCGAGGGCAGGCAGCAGGATGCGTTGGTGGCGATAGACCGGTGCGTCGAAGGCCATGCCGTATTGCACGGGTTCATCGGGCCACGGGTCGAGCGCGAGCCGATAGTAGAACTGGCCGTCGTAGCCGTCGCCCGGAATGGGGCGAACCCCCGAGGGAAGCGCGGCCGGATCGGCAAACCGTTCTCCGGCCATGACGAAGTGCGACAGGTCGCCGCCCCCGACGAAGGCGCGCAACCCCGCGAACAGGGCCACCCCGACCGCGCACAGCAGGGCGACCGCAGCCGGTCGGGTGACGCCCTGGGCGCGTCCGAGGCTTGCTGCCATGGCGCCTCCAAAGGGGGAACCGCCCGTACCTGCGGCTGGGCGTGAGAGCAGTCTACCCTGCCACGCGTCCCATTCCGACGAGGTGCCGGTGCGACGCGCCCTGCTCCCGCTCGCTGCGCTCGCGTGCTACGCGGCGTTCTTCGCCCCCGTGGTGGTGGGCGACCTCGTACTCTCGCCGCCCTACACCGACGTCTACCGCATCTCGTTCCCGTTCATCGACTTCCTGGATCGCGCCATCGCCCAGGGCGAATGGCCGCTGTGGACACCGCACCAGTTCTCGGGGCATCCCCATGCGGCCAACGGACAGGCCAGCATCTACTACCTGCCCAAGCTGCTGGTGTGCCTCGTCTTCGACGGCCCCGCGCTGTTGGGCGCGCACGCCATGGTGCATGCGGGTCTCGGCTGGCTGGCGATGTTCGTGTTGCTGCGGAGCCGGCGCGCGAGTGCGGTCGCGGCGGGGCTGGGCGCGTGGGCATGGATCTTCTGCGGGTTCCACCTGGGGACGCTCGCCGCGCCGGCTTTCGTGGGCGCAACCGCCATCTGGTTTCCGCTGGCCACATGGCTCGTGGCGCGGGCCGTCCGTGCGCCCACGCCCGGCGCGGTCGCCGCGTTGGCGCTCTGCATCGGCGTGCAGCTCACGTCGGGCATCCTCACCACCCTCCCGATCTTCGTGCTGTACGCGGGCGCGTACGCTCTGGTGCTCACGCTCCGGCGGCCGCCGGGAGAGCGCGCACCCGCATGGGTTGCCCTGGGCGCGGCGTTCGTGTTGGGCGGGCTCGTCGCGGCGGTGCATCTGCTCCCGTCGGCCGAGATGGCCGTTCACAGCCAGCGGCTGGCTGCGCGCACGGCCGGCGGCGCTTCGGCCTGGCTCGATCTCTGGGCGGTGACGCGCTGGTCCTGGGCGTGGCCCGGCGCCCTCGAGCTGTCGAGCCTGTTCGCACCGCTCAGCAACGCCCCGCATCACCAGCGTGAGCCCCTCTACCTGGCCCTGCCGGTTCTCGTACTCGGAAGCTGGCAGCTCGCTCGCCTCGTCACGCGCGGCCGCACGGCCATGCCCTCCGCACAGCAGGGCGACCTAGGCTTCTTCGGCGCGGCCGCGGCCGTGGGTCTCGTGCTGGCGCTCGAGAATCCGATCCGGGCGTTCCTCGCCGGCGTGCTGCCCGCACTCGCCACGCTCCAGATCGCGGCCAAGGCCGAGGTGGTGTTCGTCCTGGCCATGGTCGTGCTCGCCACCGCGCGACTCGACGCCCTGCGCGACGAGGCCGTGCCACCCATGGCGAGGCTGGCCGTGCCGCTCATCGCGCTGCTGGCCGTCGGCCTCGCCTACGCAGCGATCGCGGTGCCCGGCGCCACGCCGTATCCAGCCGAACTCGTGCAGGCCCACGGCCAGCTGCTCACCGCGTCGGTGGTTGCGTTCGCCGCACTCTGGATCGCGCGTGACCGAGGCTGGCTCGGGGCGCAGGGCTTTGCCGTGGGCCTCGCGATCCACATCGTCGCCACGACCACGACCGTCGCCATCTGGAACCTCTATGCCGGCCAGATGACGCAGCCTCGTGCTGGCTGGTACGCACCGCGCCCCGATACCGACCGGCTGCGCCGGGCCTCGCGCGACGGGCGCGTGCTCGCCATCGGGCGCAATCTCTACCCCAACTCCGAGACGATCTACGGCCTGCGCGGCCTGAACGGCTACGCGCCCATGCACTGGCGGCGCTACGGCGAGCTGCTGCATGCGCTCGAGGAGGACGGCGACCCCTACCTGCGTCCGGGCTTTCTCCAGCACGTCTTCGTCGACCGCCCGCGTCCGGGTGCAGCACGGCTGCTGGGCCTAGGCACGGTCCTCACACCCCAAGGGCGCTTCGAGCCAGCCGACGCGGCGCCGCGCGCCTGGCTGAGCGGGCGCTACGAGATCGAGCCCGACGATCCGGCACGCCTGCTACGCATCCGCCTGGGCGCCTTCTCGCGCGAGGTGGTGCTGCTCGAGGCCGACCCCGGGGTTGCGCTCGGCGGCGCAGCGCCCGATGGCACCGTCGTCGTGACCGACGAGTCCCTCAACCGCATGGTGCTCGACGTCGACACCCGCGAACCGGCGCTGCTCACCCTCTCGGAGCTCGCTTATCCCGGTTGGCGCGCCACGCGCGACGGCGAGCCGATCCCGATCTGGACGTCCTACCACGTGCTGCGCACCGTGGCGGTGCCGGCCGGCCACCACCAGGTGGTGTTCGAATACGCGCCCTGGAGCTTTCGCCTGGGCGCGGCTCTCTCCGGGGCGGGCCTGCTCGCCGTTGGGGTTCTTGCCATCGACCACGCGCGACGGCGAATGCGGGCGGGCGCGGCTTGACACCGCGCGCGCCGAACCCCGATCCTCGCAGCGCCATGCCCGCTCGCGAGGCGCCGACGCGCTGGCTGCCGACGCTTTCGTGGGCCGCCGGTGCGTGTGCGGCCTTCGTCCTGCTGGTGCTCGTGCTGTTCGCCGAACTCGTCGCCGAAGGCGGCAGCTATCTCACGGCGGACGACCTCACGCCACGCGCGGTCACACGCGGGCTCGTCGGAACGCAAGAACCGGGCCAGGCGTCGCTCTGGGTTCCGCACCTGTTCGCGGGGATGCCGGGGCCCGGAAGCCTGCTGCACGTCCCCGACGCCTACCTGCCCGAGCGTGTGGCCTACGGGTTCGGTCTGCGCTGGCCGGTGTTCCTCGCCCTGCACCTGTCCCTCGCCGCGCTCGGCGCCTTTCTCTTGGCCCGGCGGCTGGGTGCCTCGGGCGGGGCCGCACTGCTGGCGGGCTTCGGCTTCGGCTTCGCGCCCTACCTGGTGGCGCTCGTGGTGCACGGCCATGGCTCGCAGGTGTTGTCCGCGGCCTACCTGCCGTTCGTCTGGCTGTGCGCCGACCGGTTGATCACCCGGCGCGACCTGCTCGGCGTGGGTCTCGCGGGACTCGCCATCGGCCTGCTGCTCCAGGGTCGCCACATGCAGGTGGTCTACTACGGGCTCGCGCTGTTCGGCGCGTTGGGCGCGCTGGGCGTGGCCCGCCTCGCAGCCACCGACCGGCCGCGCGAGGCCGCGCGCGCCGGTGCGGGCCTGGCCGCAGCACTGGTCGTGGGCGGCCTGCTCGCAGCCAAGGTCGCGCTCCCGGTCTGGGACTACCGGCCGTATTCCACACGCGGCGCGCCATCGGTTCTCGCAACCGAGCCCGCGGGCAACGTGGGGCTGGCCTACGCCACCGACTGGTCGCTGCCGCCGGCCGAGGCGCTCACCTACCTGCTTCCCTCGCTCCATGGGTTCGGGGGCGCCACCTACACCGGCGGCATGCCCTTCACCGACTACCCGAACTACGTGGGCCTGCTGACCCTGCTTCTGGCGCTGGTCGCCGTGGTGTTTCGCGCGCCACGCGCGGGCGTACCGCTGCTGGTGGGCGGCGCATCCCTGCTGGTGGCGTTCGGCAGACACACGCCCGTCTACGGCCTGGCCTATGCCTGGCTGCCGTTCTTCGACGCCTTCCGTGTGCCTTCCATGGCCCTGCTGTTGTCGAACCTTGCGCTGGCGCTGCTGGCCGCCATGGGGCTCGACGCGCTGGTGCAGAGGGCCGCAAGTCTCCCGGACCTCGTGCGACGCCGCGCCGCGTGGGCCGCCGCACTCGGCGTACCGGCCGTCGCACTCCTGGGTCTGCTCGCACCCTCCCTGGTGCCGGCGGACGGCTTCGAACCGGCCCACCGGGCCATGCTGGCGGGCGACCTCTTCCAGGTCGGGCTTCAGTTGGGTGTGGCCCTCGCGGCCCTGGCGCTGCTGTTTCGAGGCCGCCTGCGGGCCGGGGCCTTCGGCGGCATCGTCGCGGTGCTCGTCGCGGTGGACCTGCTGCTCGTGGGCGGCGTCGTCGTCGGCAACACGCCGCGCGGCCGCGCCGCCGAACACTTCGAGCCGGACGCCGTCGTCCGGGCCCTCGCGGGCGAAACCGAGGGGGGTCGGTTCCGGATCTTTCCGGTGGACGCGTACTTCGGCGAGACGCGCTGGGCGGCCGCCGGCCTCGAGAGCATCGGCGGCTATCACGCCGCCAAACCGCGTGCCTATCAAGACCTGCTCGATCGAAGCGGCCTTCCGCGGTTTCTCGACAAGTACTACGAGCGCGATGCCGCTGGACGCGCGCGACCGCGACGCCCCGACGCCGTCCCCGAACCCGAGCGCAGCATCCACCTGAGGCTGCTCGACCTGCTGAACGTGAAGTACTTGCTCAGCCCTGCGCCGATCCCAGACCGCGCCCTCGTGCACCGCCGCCGCGTGCGCGTGGCGGGGGACCGCACGCTCGAGATCTACGAGAACCCGAACGCCCTTCCGCGCCCTTACCTGGTGGGCGCGTACGAGGTCGTGGCCGACCCGCGCCTTGCGCTCGAGCGGCTGCTCGCGCCGGGCTTCGACGCCCGCCGCAGCGTGCTGCTCGATCGGCCGCCGGGTGTCGCGCCCACGCCCGACTTCGAGGCGACGGTTCGCGTCGAAGAGGCCGCGTCCGACCGGCTCGTCGTCACCACCCAGAGCCGAACGCCGCAACTGCTCGTGCTCGCCGACAACCACTACCCGCCGGGTTGGCAGGCCTCGGTCGACGGCGAACCCGCCGAGATCCTCCGGGCCGACTTCGCATTTCGTGCGGTCGCCGTCCCCGCCGGCCAGCACCGCGTAGAGATGACCACCCGCCGCGACCGCTACCAGCTCGGTACGAGGCTGAGCCAGGCGGGGCTGGCACTGGCGACCCTGCTGATCGTTGCCGGCGGCGCCCGCGCCTGGCGCCGACAGGGAACGCACGACGCCTGAAGCAGGCCTTCGCGCCGGCGAACCCCTTGGGGCGCACGCCCCTGCGCGACGCGGCGCACCTTTGCGGCATCATCCCGAGATGGCAGGCGTTCCGGGCAGCCTTCCCCTCGTGGGTCGGGACGATGCGCTGGGAGCGCTGGTCACCGCCCTTGGCCAGGCGGTCGAGGGAGCCGGGAGCCTGGTGCTGCTCGGCGGGGATGCGGGCATCGGCAAGACGCGCATCCTGCAGGCCCTTCGCGAGCGGGCCGACGAGCGCGACGTGCGCGCGCTCGTGGGCCACTGCATCGATGGCAGCGGTGCGGCGCCCTTCTGGCCGTGGGCGCAGATCCTGCGCGAGTGGAGCGAGGACGAGGCCGCCCTCGGCCTGGTCGAAGAGCTGGGGTCGTCCCTGAGCGTACTCGCGGCCGTGTTCCCGGAGTTGCGCGACCGCTTCCCCAACCTGCCCGCGCCGCCCTCACTCGAGGGCGAACCCGCGCGGTTCCGGGTGCTCGATGCCGCCACCTCGGTGCTGCGGCGTTCGGCGCGCAAGCGGCCCCTGCTGGTCGTACTCGAGGACGTGCACTGGGCCGATGAGGGGTCGCTGCGTCTGCTCTCGTTCGCTGCGCGCGATCTGGCCGCCGCCCCGGTCCTGCTGGTGGCGAGCCTGCGTGAAACCCAGGTCGAAGAGGGCGACACACTCTCGGTCGCCCTGGCCGACCTGGCCCGAGCAGGCACGACGCTCTCGCTCGCGGGTCTCGACGATGACGCCGTGGCCGCGCTCTGGCGGGCCGCCACGGGCGCGCCGCCGAGCGAAGCGCTCGCCCGGCGCGTGTGCGCACGCACCGGGGGCAACCCGCTCTTCGTACTCGAGACCGCGCGCAACCTGCGCGACCCGACGAACCCCGTCGAAGCCGGCGAGATCGCGCTGCCGCGAGGCATCCGGCAGGCGCTTCGCCCGCGCATCGCGCGTCGCTCGGAGGCCTGCCGTCGCGTGCTCGAAGCCGCGGCGGTCGTCGGCGAGGCGTTCAGCCTCGACCTGCTGACACAGATCGTGTCGGACGACGGCACACCGGCCGAAACCCAGACCCTGCTCGAGCCGCTGGCCGAGGCGAGAGATGCCGAGCTGCTCGCGCGCACCCCGGGCAGCGACGTGCGGCACCACTTCACCCACGCCCTGGTGCGCGAGCTCTTGTACGACGACCTGGGCGCCTCGCAGCAGATCGCCCTGCACGCGCGCGTGGCCGCGGCGCTCGCGAGCGGCCACGCCACCGAACGCGCCCACCTGGCCGAGCTGGCCCATCACGCGTGCCGCGCGGCACCGGCGGGTGGCGGCGAGGACGCCATCGCGCACGCGCGGCGCGCCGCCGAGGACGCGCTCGCGCGCCAGGCGCCGGAGGACGCGGCCCACTTCTTCGGGCGCGCGCTCGACGTACTGCACCTGATGCCGGAGCCGCGGCCCGAGCTGCACGGCGACCTGCTCACCGCCCTCGGCCAGGCCCAGGCTCGCAGTGGCCGGCGGCGCGAGGCGGTGGAGAGCCTGACGCGCGCAGCCGAACTGGCGCGCGAGACGCGATCCCCGGAACGATTGGCACGGGTCGCGCTGGCGTTCCCGGCGGCACACACGTCGATGACCATGTCGTCTTCGATGGGCGGCGAGCGGGCACACGCGCTGCTGCGCGAGGCGCTCGACGGCCTGCCGGACGGGCCCGACCGCCTGCGCATCCGCGTGCTCTCTCGTCTGGCCCGGGGCGACGCGGCCGGCTCGGAGCGCGCGGCCGAAGCCGTCGCCCACGCGCGCGAGCTGGGCGACCCGGAGTGCCTTGCCATCGCCCTCGACGCCCAGCACTACGTGCTCTGGGGCGCGGAGCACGCACACCAGCGGCTCGCCATCGCGGCCGAGCTCGACCGGCTCGGGCGCGAACGCCGCGACCCGTTCACCTGCTTTCGTGCCGGCCACGCCGCGGTGGGCGACCAGCTCGAGCTGGGGGATCGCCGCGCTCTGCGTGCCACCCTCGACCGCCTCGACCATCTGGTGGACGAGCTTCGCCAACCCGCGCTGCGGCTGGTGCCCTTTCACGCCCGCGCCTGCCAGGTGTTTCTCGACGGCGACCTCGAGGGCTACGAGCGGATGATCCGGCAGGGCCTCGCCGAGGCGCAGCGCGCCGGCGGCTCGGATGCCCTGGCGGTGTTCAGCGGTCAGCTGTCCATGCTGCGTCGCGAGCAGGCGCGCCTGGACGAGCTGCGGGGGAATCTCGAGGCCGTGGTGGCGCGCTTTCCCGACGTGCCGGCGTACGCGCTGCACCTGGCCTGGATCCACGCCGAAGCGGATCGCCCCGCCGACGCGCGGCGTGCTCTGGGACCCGTGGCCCAGGCCGGCGTCGAGGCGATTCCCCGCGACGGCTTCCTGCTGCTGAACCTGTACTTCGCGGGCGAGGTCGCGGCATCGATCGAGGATGGCGCGCTCGGCGGCGCCGTCTACGAGCGGTTGCTCCCGTACGCCGGGCGCGCCGTCGTACTCGGCCCGGTGCTCTGCTTCGGCGCGGCGGATCGCACGCTGGGGCGGCTGGCCGCGCTCGCGGGACGCGACGAAGCGGCGCTGGCACACTTCGAGCGGGCCCTCGACCTGGACGCGGGCATGGAGGCGAGGCCCTGCCTCGCACACAGCCGCATCGAGGCCGCGCGCCACCTGCTCGCTCGCGCGCAGCCGGGCGATGCCGAGCGCGCCGGCCGCCTGCTGGACGAAGCGGGCGCGGATGCAGCTCGGCACGGCCTCACGCTCGCCGCGGCACGGGTGCGCGAACTGCGCGACGACGCGCCGCAGGCCTCCGAGCCGGGGGGCGATCGCGATCCCGACGCGCGCGAAGAAGCGCATCGCATGCACTTCGAGGGAGACACGTGGCTCGTGGGCTTTGCGGGACACGAGGTCCGGCTCAAGGCGACCAAGGGCCTGGCCTGCCTGGCCACCCTGCTCGCCGAACCGGGCCGTGAGTTTGCCGCGCTCGAGCTGGCCAGCGATCCCGGGGCGGGCACTCTCGCCGGCGACGCCGCGGACCCCGTGCTCGACCCCGAAGCGTTCGCCGCCTACCGAGCCCGCATGGACGCCCTGCGCGAAGAGCTGGCCGAGGCCGAACGCTTCGACGACATGGGCCGAACCGCGCGTCTGCAAGAAGAGATGGAACGCATCGCCGACGAGGTCGCTGCAGGCGTGGGTCTCGGCGGCCGCGCGCGGCGCGCGGCGGGCCCCGCCGAGCGCGCGCGCAAGGCCGTCTACAACCGCATCCGCAGCGCGATCGCCCGCATCGACACGGTGCACGCGCCGCTCGCGCGACACCTGGAGGCATCGGTGCGAACCGGCCGGCTCTGCAGCTACCGGCCCGAGCGCCCCACGAACTGGCGAGTGAGCTAGCGGGTCTGGCGCCGGGCCACTGCCGCGAGGCCGAGCAGACCCGCCGCCAGGAGAAGCGCCGCACCGGGCTCGGGCGCTGTGAATCCCAGCCGCGACGTGATGCCGTAGCCCGGGCCCAGATCGAAGCTGAGCCGGCCCGTGCCCAGGCTGTCCTGGATCACGCTGCTCGGCCCGTTGAAGATGGTGAAGCCGTCGAGCCGCAGGGAGTACGCGAGCTGGAAGCTCTGGCCCACGACCACGTCGAACGTGTCTTCCGCCTCGACGTCGTAGGCGTAGAAGCCCAGGTCGGGCCGGGCCGTGCACCCCGGAAAGCCGCACGGGCTGAAGAAGCCCAGGTCGCCCGTGCTGACCACCAGCCCGCCGTTCGTCGCGCTCCACCCGTTGGCCGCGCGCGAGAGCTTGGTCTCGACCACCGCGCTGCGGGCGGTCGCCTCACCGAGAAACGTGATCGAACCCTCGGCGCGCAGGCGGGCCGTGAGCGTGATCGTCTCGCCCGGGGTGCCACCGTGCACGGTGAAATCGTCGCGCGCATGGACGACGATGCGCCCATCGCTCCCCGCGCCGGTCTGGGTGGTGAAGTCCACGTAGCCGCGCAGCTCGCCCGCCACGTGGTCGATGGAGCCGGTGGCCCGGATCTCGGCGCTGCCGTCGAGCGCGTAGTCGGCCAGCGGAAGGTTGTTGATCGCCTCCACGCACATGGTGCCCGGGGGGCTGCAGTGGCTACCGCCCTCCACGCGGATCAGCGAGTCGGCGGGGCCCCCGATCGTGCCGAAGGGCAGTGCCCAGGCCGCGGGGGCGGCGAGAAGCGAGAGCAGGGGCGCTAGCAGCGCGAGCGGGGTGCAGCGGGCGGGAAGCATGGTGGCGGCTCCATCGGCGATCCCGCGGCGGCATGCCGCGGGTACACGGGTTGCACCCAGGAGGCGCCACATGGCGTGTGGCAATGCCACGTAGCGGGGTCCTGGGCCCGGGGACCACGCCGGAGCGGTCGCAGCCGCCAGCCCGGCTAGGATGGGTCCATGGCGGACACCCCCCGACCCGACCGCGCCGGATCCCTTCGCTACGTGGCGGGGGTCTATGCCCTGGCCATCGCCCTGGCCTGGGCGGTGTTCGAGCTTGCGCCCTGGGCCCCGCACTGGGCCATGGTGGCGGGGCTCTTCGCGTCGGTGGCGGCCACCTTCGCCGCGGCCCTGCATACCCGCAACGGCTCGGTCTTCGACGCGTGGTGGAGCGTGATGCCGCCGGTGGCCGCGCTCTGGCTCACCACCCAGTCGGGCCACGCCGAACTCAGCGCGCGACAGATCGCCGTGCACGCGGTCGTGTGGTTCTGGGCCGCGCGCCTCACCGCCAACTGGGCGCGAGGCTGGACGGGGCTCGACCACGAAGACTGGCGCTACGTCGACATGGTGCGCGACTGGCCGCTGCCCGCCTGGCTGGTGCGGCTCGTGCCGGTGATGCTCGCACCCGCGGCGTTCGTGGCCGCCGGCTGCCTGCCTCTGTACCCCGCGCTCGCCCTCGGCGACACCGGCTTCGGCGTACTCGACGGGGTGGCGCTCGCCCTGGGCCTGTTCGCCACCAGTCTCGAGCTGGTGGCCGACGAGCAGATGCGCATCTTCGCCGCCCGCAAGCAGCCGGGTGACGTGATGGACCTGGGCGTCTGGAGCTGGTCGCGCCACCCCAACTACCTGGGCGAGATCCTCTTCTGGTTCTCGCTCTGGCTCTTTGCCCTGGCCGCCGCCCCCACATGGTGGTGGACCGGCGTGGGCGCCCTGGCCATCCTGCTGCTGTTCGTGCTCGGCAGCATCCCCATGCTCGACAAGCGCAGCCGCGAACGCCGGCCGGCCTTTGCCGAGTACGAAGCGCGCACACCGGCTCTGCTACCGCGCCTGCGCGGTTAGCCCAGGGCCGCGACGCACCTGTGCCACACTCGCCCGCCGCGCCCCAAGGAGAACCCATGAGCAGCGAAGCCCCCCTCTCTGGCAAGACCGCCATCGTGACCGGTGCGTCGAGCGGCATCGGCCGAGCGATCGCCGAGACCCTGGGCGGCGCCGGCGCTCACGTGTTCCTGTCCGGACGCACCGCGTCGGCCATGGAGGCGTCTGCCAAGACCATCGCCGAAGCCGGCGGAAAGGCCGAAGGCGTGGTGGCGGACATGCGCGACCCCGCGCAGGTACGCGGGCTCGTCGATCGCGCGGTCGAGGCCACCGGGCGACTCGACATCCTGGTGAACAACGCGGGCGTGTCGTTCCCGGCGCCGATCCTCGAGGGCGACCCCGAGCAGTGGCGCACCATGCTCGAGACCAACCTGCTGGGCCTGCTCGTCGGTTGCCAGGCGGGCGTGCTCGCCATGCGGGCCTGCGGTGCCGAAGGTCACATCGTGAACATCTCGTCGATCGCCGCGCAGCGGCCCGACTCGGGCGTCTACGGCTCGACGAAGCATGCCGTGAACGCCATCTCCGCCACCCTGCGCGGCGAGCTCGAAGAAGACCCGATCCGCGTGGTGAACGTGATGCCCGGCGCCATCGCCACCAACTTTGCGCGCAACTTCGACCCGGCCTTCGTGCAGGGGTTCGTCAAGATGGCAGGGCTCGACATCGAGGTGAAGGCAGGCGAGCGCCTGCCCGACGAGGTGTTCGAGAAGCTGAGCGAGAGCCTCAAGCAGCTGCTCGGCGACCCGGACGACGTGGCCCAGGCCGTGCTCTACGCCGTAACCCAGCCCATCCACGTGAACATCGCCGACATCGTGGTGAGGCCGCCGAAGCAGCTCAACCTCTAGCCAGGGTCTGCGCGCGCGAGGGCCTGACCTAGGCGCGCGGCTCGCAGACGAAGATCGGGATGTCCCGGTCGGTTCGCTTGCGGTAGTCGGCATACGGCGCGTAGTGCTGGTCGCAGACCGGCCAGAGCGCCGGCTTCTCTTCGGCGGTCGCGAGCCGTGCGCGGAGCGCCATGTTGCGGCCGCGGTGATTCACCTCGATGTCGGGGTGCTTCACGAGGTTGCCGTACCACACCGGGTTCTTCGGCGCGCCGCCCTGGGACGCCACCAGCAGGACGCCGTCCTCGTGGGGCACGTACATGAGCGGGATCGTGATCGTGCGCCCGCTCTTCGCGCCGGTCATGGTGACGAAGCACACCTCGTCACCCGCGAGCTTGTTGAACCAGCGCCCGCCCGACAGGCGATGCAACGCCACGTGGGTGCGGGTCATGGTCTTGAGCAGCCAGCGGGGCGGCGGACTGCCGGACCCGGCGGAGGCAGGGGTGTCGTTGGACATGGGGGCCTCTGGGGTGGGAGTTGTCCTGGCCCCACCAAGCCTACCGCCCGGCGTGTCCGGCCGCCTCGCTCAATATCCCGCTTGGTTGTGGCGGATGGTGCGCAGCGCCGCGCGACGCTCACGCATGGCGTCGAGCGTGCGCTGAAGCAGCGCGATCGGATCCGCGTTCGCCGCGGGGTCGAGCTCCTCGAGGGCCGACTGGATGGCGTACATCCACTCGTCGAGGGCTCGGATGTCGATCCCCTGGTCCACGCTTCCTCTCCTCCACGCTCGCACCACGAGGGGGCCGGCCGGTAGGACCGGCGGCCGCCCGGGCTTGGAAGACCCCCGTCAACCTCACCCGGGCGACCTCCGCTGGTCCTACTTGATGAAGAGCATCTCCTGGTAGGTGGCGAGCGGCCAGAGGTCGTCGGCCACCAGGCCCTCGAGCGAATCGGCCGTTTCGCGCAGCGCCACCATGGCGGGCAGGATTCCGTCCTTGCAGTGCTCGGCCTCGAGCTGCAGGTTCTCGCCCGGCTCCTTGGCCAGCTCGCTTTCGAGCGCGGCGATCTCGCCTTCGAGCCGACTGGCCAGGGTGACGGCGTCTTCGAGCGTCGCGCTCTCGAACGACAGGTCCAGCTTGTCGAGGGTGCGTGCTGTGGTCGCCAGCTCGCCCAGGTAGCGTACCGCCGACGGGTAGATCACGGTGCGCGCCATCTCGACTGCGGTCTTCGCCTCCACCTGAACCGCGAGGACGTACTGCTCCAGGTAGACCTCGAGGCGGCTGTGGATTTCACGCTTCGAGAGCACCCCGTAGGACTCGAAGAGCGAGACCACCTCGTCGGAGGCCAGCACGGGCAGGGCGTCGACCGTCGTCCGCAGGTTGGGAAGCCCCCGCTCCTCGGCCTCGGCGTGCCAGGCATCGGAATAGCCGTCCCCGTTGAAGACCACGGCACCGTGGTTCGCCATGATCTGCTCGATCACCTTCTGCACGGCCGCGTTCAGTTCGTCGGGGTCTTCCGCAACGGCGGCCTCGAGCTCGGTCGCGATCGCGTCGAGCGACTCGGCGAGGATGGTGTTCATCGCCACGAGCGGACCCGCGATCGACTGGCTCGAACCCACCGCGCGGAACTCGAAGCGATTGCCCGTGAACGCGAAGGGGCTGGTGCGGTTGCGGTCGCCGGCGTCCTTGGGCAGCCCAGGCAGGGTGTCGACCCCCACCGTGAGCGTCCCACCCTCCTTCGAGCTGGTGGCACCGCCCTTCGCGATCTGGTCGAAGACGTCGGTGAGCTGTTCGCCGAGGAAGATCGAGATGATGGCCGGCGGCGCCTCGTTCGCACCGAGCCGGTGGTCGTTGGAGGCCGAGGCGATTACCGCCCGCAGCAGCCCCGCATGCTTGTGCACCGCCCGGATGACCGCCGCGCAGAACACCAGGAACTGCGCGTTGGCATGGGGCGTGTCGCCCGGATCGAGCAGGTTGCCCTGGGTGGCGTTGCCGAGCGAGAAGTTCACGTGCTTGCCCGAGCCATTCACGCCCGCGAAGGGCTTCTCGTGCATCAGGCAGGCCATGCCGTGCTTCTGCGCCATGCGCTGCAGCGTCACCATCATCAGCTGCTGGTGGTCGGTGGCGAGGTTGGCACTCTCGAAGACCGGAGCGACCTCGAACTGACCCGGTGCCACCTCGTTGTGGCGGGTCTTCACCGGGATGCCGAGCTTGAACAGTTCGCGCTCGCAATCGAGCATGAAGGCGAGCACGCGCTCGGGAATGGCTCCGAAGTAGTGGTCGTCGAACTCCTGGCCCTTGGGCGGCGGCGCGCCGAACAGGGTGCGCCCGGCCGAGAGCAGGTCGGGCCGAGCGAAGTAGAAGTTGCGATCGACCAGGAAGTACTCCTGCTCGGGCCCCGCGAACGCGAACACCTTGGCCGGGTCTTCGTGGCCGAACACTTCGAGCACGCGGCGGGCCTGCTTGTCGAGGGCCTGCATCGAGCGCAGCAGGGGCGTCTTCTTGTCGAGCGCCTCGCCGGTCCACGAGACGAACGCCGTGGGGATGCAGAGCGTCGTGCCGTTGGGGTTCTCGAGGATGTAGGCCGGGCTGGTGACGTCCCAGGCGGTGTAGCCCCGGGCCTCGAACGTGGCGCGGATGCCGCCGTTCGGAAAGCTCGAGGCATCGGGCTCGCCCTGGATCAGGGTCTTGCCGGCAAACTCGGCGAGCGCGCCTCCGCTGCCGTCGGGCGAAAGGAAGCTGTCGTGCTTCTCGGCCGTGGCCCCGGTGAGCGGGTAGAACACGTGCGCGTAGTGGGTCGCGCCCTTCTCGATCGCCCAGTCCTTCATGGCGTTGGCCACGACGTCGGCCAGGGCCGGGTCGAGGGACGAGCCCGTCTCGATCGTGCGCTGGAGCGAGGTGTAGACCTGCTTGGGCAGCCGGGCCTTCATCACCGTCGCGTTGAAGACGTTCGCGCCGAAGAGCTCGCGCGCGGAGGTTTCGGAGAAGTTCAGGGGCTCGTTCAGGGGCACGTACGTGTTGACGGCCTCGATGGCTCGGAGTCGCGCCGTGCTTCCGCTCATGGGTGGGTCCTCGGGGTTGGGGCGCTGCAGAAGGCAGGCCCACCTGGACGCAGAGCAAGGACCGTGCCCGTTCGCCTCCCCCGAGGCGCGCCCGCAACGACCATCAGGGGCCGGCTGGACCCGATCCGGGCCGGGTTCGGCGCACACTCCCGCGCCAGGGCTGCCTAGCGGGTGTGCACTTCGCCCGCGTACGGGAGCCGTGGGCGGGCGCCGGGACGAGCGCGGGCTAGGGGCTCGCCTCGATCGGCCTGGCGCTGACCTCGACCGAGACGGTGTGCGCCCCGCCACCCAGGGTCACGCCCTTGAGCGGGCTCACGTCGTCGTAGTCGCGCCCCCAGCCGAGCACGATGTGGCGATCGCTCGGGACGACGTCGTTGGTGGGGTCGACGTCGATCCACCCGTTCTCGGGGCACCAGGCCGAAACCCACGCGTGCGAGGCTTCGGAGCCGACGAGCCCTTCCGCCCCGGGCTCGGCGTCGGCATCGGGTTGGGGATCCGCATCGGGCTTGGGATCTGCGCTGCGCAGGTAGCCGCTCACGTAGCGGGCCGGGAGCCCGAGCGAGCGCAGGCAGCCGATCATCAGGTGCGCGAAGTCCTGACAGACGCCGTGGCGCTCTTCGAGCACCTGGGCGATGGGCGTAGCCAGCGTCGTGGCCTCGGGGTCGTAGCGAAACTCGCGGTGGATTCGCGCGTTGAGGTCGAGCAGCGCTTTGGCCAAGGGGCGGCCCGCGGTGAACGACGCGCGGGCGTAGTCGGCGAACGGCTCGCCGCGAGGCACGAAGGGCGACTCGAACGCCATCTCGTAGGCGTGGAGGGTGGTTTCGTCCCGGTCGCTCCGCAACCGCGTCGCGACGTCTTCCCAGGCGGGCGACTGCGTCAGCGAGAGCTCGGGGCGCGGCAGCAGCTCGACCGAACTCTCGACGCGCACCACGAGCTTGTCGTGGGGTTCGAGGATCGTGAAGAACACCACGTCGTTGCCGAAGTAGTCGGGCTGCCACTGCACCGTGGGCGGGCTCGGGTCGATCCGCAGCTCGAGGCCCTCGAGGCGCTGCCAGTCGGTCGCCCTCGGCATCAGGTGCGCCACGTTGTGCGAAGTGAACGCGGCCTCGCTGTACGCGTAGCGCGTCTCGTGCACGACGTCGTAGCGGGTTCCGTGCGGTCCAGAGGACGGCGTCGCGTTCGCTGTGGAGGCTTGCGTCCCGTTCGGAGCGTCGTTCTGCGTCATGCCGGTTCCGGCCGAAAGCCGGGGCCCTGCCGGCGTTGGAGCGAGTGGCTCAGGTAGGCCTGGTTGAGCGCATTGGCAATCTCGGGCAGCCCGGTCGCGAGGTCACGCAGCACCGACTCGAGCGTCGTGCGCCGCGGGCCGTCCTCGGTCGGCTCGAGCGCCGCCAGTTCGTCCAGCGGCGTCTCGCGCACCCGCGCGAGCAGCGCACGGACCGCATCATGGGGCGCGCGGTGAAGCGCACGCAACCGCTCGTCGAGGCCCGAGAGCTGGTAGCCCACCGAGCGCGGGTTGAGCTCGTCCACCAGCAGCAGGTCGAGCACCAGCGGAAGCTCGGCCGAGGCGCGGTAGCGCGCGCGGTAGGTCATGGACGAGTCGGCCGAATCGAGCAACGTTTCGAGCCGGCGGGAGTCTTCGGGCAGCGCTTCGAGCAAGGTGGCCTGCAGCAGCTCGACGCCCTGCGTAGCGCGCTCGAGCCGGCGCCCGATCTCGAGAAACTGCCAGGCGAGCGTGCGCGTCATGCTCTCGACCGCGAGGCCCGTGAAGGCCGCCACCTGGAGCAGACTGCGGTCGAGCGTCTGCAGCGCCGCGCTCGCCCGCAGCGCCGGGTGCACCGTGGGTGCCGTGAACTCCTGGTCGAGCCGGCTCAGCACCCGCCACGAATCGGGCGAGATGCGATCGCGTGCGAGCCACGCCAGGCGGTGCAGCTCGGCGATGCTCGCGGCGAGCGACCCGGGCTGCTCCCGGTCGAAGACGGCTGCGAGCACGCGGTCCTCGAGCGGTGCCTCGCCTTCGTCCGCGCCGAGCCGGCCCATGCGATCGACCACCTCGACGGCGTCGGGCAGGGGGGCGTCGGCGGGTCGCAGCGGTTCGTCCGACAGCTCGCGAAAGACGGCGCGAAACAGGCGCACGCCGGCTTCCACGCGCTCGCTGCCCCGGCCCAGCCACAGCAGGTTGTCGGCCACGCGGCTGGTCAGGGACAGGCTGCTTCGCGCGACGTCGCCCGGCCCGGGCGCCTTCGGCAGGAGGCTCACGTACGGCTCATGCGCGGGCGCGAGTACCCACGTGTCCTTGCTGGCCCCGCCGCGTTGGCTCGAGACCACCAGGCTGTCCCGGGTGCTCGACACCCGGGTGAGACCGCCCGGCAGCACGAACCAACCGTCGCCATCGGTGACGGCATAGACGCGCAGCACCATGTGACGGGGCTGAAGCCCGTCTTCGTCGCCCGTGGGCACCGTCGAGAGGGCCACCTTCTCCTGCGCCACCCAGCCGTGCGGCCGGGCGCGGATCCGCTCGGCGAGCGCATCGCGCTCGGCCGCCGAGAGCTCGCCACCGAAGACCGGCTCTCCACTGGCGCGCGGCGAACCCGCCAGGGCCGGCTTCAGCACGAGCTGATCGAGATGCGCCAGGGTGTGATCGAGCTCGCGAGGATGGCCGCACCACCAGGTCGCCACCGACGGCATGCGCAGCTCTTCCCCGAGCAGCTTGCGACACAGGCTCGGCAGGAAGGCCATGATCGCCGAGGTCTCGATCAGGCCCGAACCCAGGGCGTTGGCCACGGTCACCCGCCCCGCGCGCACCGCCTGCACCAGGCCCGGAATGCCCAGGGCCGACTCCCCCCAGAGTTCGAGCGGGTCGCAGAAGTCGGCGTCCTGGCGCCGCAGGATCACGTCCACCTGCTGGAGCCCCGAGAGCGTCTTCAGGTACACGCGCTCGTCGCGCACGGTGAGGTCGCCGCCCTCGGCCAGGGTGAGTCCGAGGTAGCGCGAAAGATACGCATGCTCGAAGTAGGTCTCGTTGTACGGGCCCGGCGTCAGCAACACGATGCGCGGCGATTCGCGGCCCTCGGGTGCGATGCGACGCAGCGACTCCTGATAGGTCTGGAAGTAGTTGGCCAGGCGCCGCACCGGAAACTGGCGAAACAGCTCGGGCATCACGCGCGACATGACCACCCGGTTCTCGAGGGCGTAGCCCGCACCCGACGGCGCCTGGCTGCGGTCGGCGATCACCCACCACTGCCCGTCGGGCGAGCGCGCCAGGTCGGCGGCGTAGACGTGCAGGTGGCGCCCGCCGGGCACCGCGAGCCCGTGGCAGGGCCGCAGGAAGCCCGGGTGCGCGAACACCAGCTCGGGCGGAAGCGCGTCCTCGCGCAACAGGCGCTGTGGCCCATAGACGTCGCCGAGGATCCGGTCGAGCAGCTCGGCGCGCTGCGACACCGCGGCTTCGATGCCCGCCCACTCGTCGGCGTCGAGCAGCATGGGCACCGCGTCGAGCTGCCAGGGCCGGTCGACGCCGCGCGGGTCGCCGTAGACGTTGTAGGTGACCCCGTTGTCTTCGAGCAGCTGACGCGCGCGCTCCCAGCGCAGCAGCAGCTCGCGGCGGCCGAGACCCTGAAGCGCGTCCATGAGCTGGCGCCATGCGGGGCTCGGGGCGCCGTCGGGACGCACCGTCTCATCCCAGTGTCCCTCCACCGCCAGGTTCAAGCCGGTCTCCTGCGAAGATCGAGCGTGTGGGGAAACTGCGGGTTGCGCTCGGGTTCCGCCAGGGTCATGGGGCCCGGCGTGTGACCGATGGGCTCGAAACGCACCGCACGGCGCGCCTCGGCCTCGTTGGCGTTCACCGGGAAGGTCTCGTAGTTGCGTCCGCCCGGGTGGGCCACCCGATAGGTGCAGCCCCCGAGCGAGCGCCCGGCCGCGCGGTCGACCAGGTCGAACACCAGCGGCGCGTGGACGGGGATGGTGGGGTGCAGGCAGGTCGCGGGCTGCCAGGCGCGAAAGCGCACCCCGGCCACGAACTCGCCGGCGGTGCCCGTGGGCTGCAGCGGCAACGTGCGACCGTTGCACGCGACCCCGTGCCGCTCGGGGGCGAGCCCGCGCACGCGCACCTGGAGGCGTTCGAGGGACGAGTCGACGTAGCGAACGGTGCCACCCGCGCCGGGCTGCTCGCCGAGCACGTGCCACGGCTCGAGGGCCGATCGCAGCTCGATCTCCACGCCGTCGTGATGCACCGTGCCGACCTTCGGAAACCGGAACTCGAAGTGCGCGTCGAACCACTGCCGGTCGAAGTCGAAACCCGCTTCGCCGAGCGCGCTCAGCACCGCCCGCAGGTCGTCATCGACGAAGTGGGGCAGCAGGAAGCGGTCGTGAAGCGACGTCCCCCAGCGCGAGAGCGCACTTCGGTACGGATCGCGCCAGAACCAGGCCACGAGCCCGCGCAGCAGCAGCTGCTGCACCAGGCTCATGCGCGCATGGGGCGGCATCTCGAACGCGCGCAGCTCGAGCAGGCCCAGACGACCCGTCGCGCTCTCCGGCGCGTAGAGCTTGTCGATGCAGAACTCGGCGCGATGGGTGTTGCCGGTGACGTCGGTGAGCAGATGGCGGAACACGCGGTCGACGAGCCACGGCGCCGGAGGCGGCCCCTCACCCGGCTCGGCGATCTGCTCGAAGGCGATGCCCAGCTCGTAGACGCTCTCGTGGCGGGCCTCGTCGATCCGCGGCGCCTGGCTCGTGGGGCCGATGAACATTCCCGAGAAGAGATACGAGAGCGACGGATGGTCGAGCCAGAAGCCCAGCAGGCTCTTCAGCAGATCGGGGCGGCGCAGGATCGGGCTGTCGGCCGGGGTGGGCCCGCCGAGGACCACGTGGTTGCCGCCCCCGGTGCCGCTGTGCCGCCCGTCGAGCATGAACTTCTCGGTGCCCAGGCGAAGCGTGCGCGCGTCCTCGTAGAGTTCGGTGGTCTCGTCGACGAGCTGACGCCAACTCGCCGCCGGCCGTACGTTCACCTCGAGCACGCCGGGGTCGGGCGTCACGCTGAAGCGCTCGACGCGGGGATCGTCCGGCGGTAGGTAGCCCCCGATCACGATGGGCAGGTCGAGTTCCTCGGCCGTCGCTTCGATGGCCGCCACCAGCGCCAGGTAGTCCTCGATGTCGTAGAGCGGCGGCATGAAGAGTTCGAGCTGGCCGTCGCGCGCCTCGACACAGAGCGCCGTCCGGACGACCCAGTCGGCCGACTCGCCGGCCCCCGGTGCCAGGTCGCGGTCGTTTCGCGGCGCGAGGCGCTGCTCGTGGACGCGCTCGGGCGCGGCGTCGGGGTCTGCGGGAAGCGCCACGAAGTCGGGCGCGTGACCGCGCGGCGCAGACCTCGCCGGCGGCTGCAGCGGCCCCGAGGTTGCCGTGGCCGGCGGCTGCAGCGGCCCGTGCGGCGCCGTCGGGTCGAGCGGGTCCACCCACTCGGCGCTCTCGGGGTCCTGCCACGGGAGGCTCGGCAGCGGCAGGCGCAGGCCGATGGGCGAGTCGCCGGGCAACAGCACCAGGTGCTTTCCGCGGAGCATCCAGAGGCCGGTCTGCCAGACGGGGCCGCGCGGCCCCGGCACCCGCTCGATGGGCAGCACCGCACCCACCGGCTGTGAGAGCCCGCGCTCGAAGACGCGCCGCATGCGCTCGCGCTCCTTCGGGTCGTCGAGGCGGTTGTCGTCGGGCTCCAGGTTCACCGGCAGGCGGCCCTCGCGACGCAGGTGGTCCAGCGGGTCTTCGAATGCGTGGATCACGTAGTCCGGGTCGACCGCCAGACGCTCGGCGAGACGCCGGGTAAAGCGGTCGGCATCGGCTGCATCGTGTCCGTAGTCGTGGCCGCCCTCGGCCAACAGCTTCGGGTTGCGCCAGACCGGGTGGCCGTCGCGCCGCGCGATGCAGGCCAGCGCCCAGCGCGGCAGCGGCTCGCCCGGGTACCACTTGCCCTGCCCGAAGTGCAACAGACCGCCAGGCGCGAGGCGCGCATGCATGCGCCGCAGCAGCGCCTCGCCGACGCGGCGCTTCTCGTCGCCGAGCGCCTCGTGGTTCCACTGCTCGCCCTCGATGTCGTCGATGGACACGAAGGTGGGCTCCCCGCCCAGGGTGAGGCGCACGTCCGAGGCTTCGAGACTGCGGTCGATGGTCTCGCCGAGCGCATCGATGCGCTGCCAGTCCTCTTCGCGGTAGGGCTGCGTCGTTCGCGGGTCTTCGTGGATGCGCTCGACGCGCATGGCAAAGTCGAACGACACCTCGCAGTCGGCGACGCCGCCCGAAACCGGGGCCGCCGAGGCCGGGTCGGGTGTGGCCGCGACCGGCAGGTGGCCCTCGCCCGCGAACAGGCCCGACGTGGGGTCGAGGCCGACCCAGCCCGCGCCCGGCAGGTAGGCCTCGGCCCACGCGTGCAGGTCGGTGAAGTCGGCGTCCACGCCCGCGGGCCCGTCGAGGGGCTTCTGGTCCGGGCGCAGCTGGATCAGGTATCCCGACACGAAGCGCGCCGCGATGCCGAGGTGGCGAAGCGCCTGCACCAGCAGCCACGCGCTGTCGCGGCACGATCCGCTGCGCTTCTCGAGCGTCTCTTCGCAGGTCTGTACGCCCGGTTCAATGCGCACCAGGTATTGGATCTCCTCCGAGAGTCGCTGGTTGAGCGCCACCAGGAAGTCCACGGTGGGGGTGAGACTACGGTCGACCCTGGCGAGGAAGCCCTCGAGCAAGGGACCCGACTCGGCGATCTGGAGGAAGGGCAGCAGCTCCTTGCCGAGCCAGCTTTCGTAGGCGAACGGAAACTGCTGCGCCGACTCTTCGAGAAAGAAGTCGAACGGGTTCTGCACCGTGAGCTCGGCCACCAGATCGACGGTCAGGTCGAAGTGCGTGACCGGCTCGGGAAACACCAACCGCGCGAGCCAGTTGCTCTGGGGGTCCTGCTGCCAGTTGAGGAAGTGGCCGTCCGGCGCAACCCGCAGCGAGTAGCTCACGACCGGCGTGCGGCAATGCGGCGCCGGACGCAGCCGAACGATCTGCGGCGTCAGCACGACCGGACGGTCGTAGCGGTAGGACGTGTAGTGGTGGAGGGCGACGCGAATCGCCATGGCGGGACCCTGTGCGGGTTCGGGTACACGGTGCGCCGAGATCGGCGCGCCGATCGACGAACCGCGGCGCTTGGGTAATTTGGGGTGGACGTATGAGCCTATCGAATACCCCGCGCCTCTTCGAAGGCTACGAACCGCTTCCGGGCACGTTCGACGAGTTCTTCGGCCCCGACGGCAAGCCGCACCCGCCGGTGGAGCAGGTCGTACGGCTCCTGAACGAACTCGACCCCCAGGCGTTCCGGCAGCGACAGAAGCTCGCCGACACCACCTTCTTGCGCAGCGGCGTCACGTTTTCGGTGTACGGCAAGAGCACCGACACCGAGCGCATCTTTCCCTTCGACCTGATCCCGCGCATCGTGTCCGCCACCGAGTGGCACGACGTCGAGCGGGGTCTCGTGCAGCGCATCCGCGCGCTCAACCTGTTCTTGAACGACGTCTACGGCGAGCAGCGCATCCTCGCCGAGGGTGTCGTGCCCGAGCACATGGTGCTCGGCTCGAAGGCCTACCAGCCGAAGATGCACGGCATCACGCCTCCCAAGGGCGTCTACGTGCACATCGCCGGTGTCGACCTGATCCGCGGCGACGACGGTCGGTTCATGGTGCTCGAAGACAACGTGCGCACGCCCTCGGGCGTCTCGTACGTGCTCGAGAACCGCATGATGATGAAGAAGGTCTTCGCCAACGTATTTCGCGAGAGCCGCGTGGCGCCGGTCGAGATGTACCCCACGCGACTGCGCGAGGCGATGGCGGCGGTCTCGCCGGGGGGCGGGTCGGAGCCGCACAGCGTGGTGCTGACCCCCGGCCCCTTCAACTCGGCCTACTTCGAACACAGCTTCCTGGCGCGGCGCGTGGGCTGCGAGCTCGTGCAGGGGAGCGATCTGTTCGTCGAGGGCGACCGCGTCTTTGCCAAGACCACGACCGGCCCGAGCCCCGTGCACGTGATCTACCGGCGGGTGGACGACGACTTCCTCGACCCGCAGTGGTTCCGGTCGGACAGCATGCTGGGCGTACCGGGGCTGGTGCGGGCCTACGCCAAGGGCAACGTCGCCATCGTCAACGCCATCGGCAACGGCGTGGCCGACGACAAGGCCATCTACCCCTACGTCCCCGACATGATTCGATTCTACCTTTCCGAGGAGCCGATTCTCGAGCAGGTGCGCACGTACATCTGCGAGCGCGAAGCCGACCGGCGTTACGTGATCGAGCACATCGAAGAGCTGGTGGTGAAGGCCGTGAACGAGGCGGGGGGCTACGGCATGCTGGTGGGCCCCAAGGCGTCGCAGCGCGAGTGCGCCGACTTTCGAGCGCGCGTGGCCGCCGACCCGCGCAACTACATCGCCCAGCCGCTGATCGAGCTGTCGGCCTGCCCGACCTCGAGCCGCGACGGCGTGGGCCCACGGCGCGTCGACCTGCGGCCCTTCATCGTGACCGGCGACAGCAGCTGGGTCCTGCCCGGGGGTCTCACGCGCGTGGCGCTGGTCAAGGGCTCGTACGTCGTGAACTCGAGCCAGGGCGGTGGCTCGAAGGACACCTGGGTCGTGGGCGAACCGCCGGCATGATCTCGCGCGTCGCCGACTCGTGCTTCTGGCTCACCCGGTACCTCGAACGCGTCGACACGTTGGCCCGCCTGCTCGAGGTGAACCGCAGCTTCCAGCTCGACGCGGAGATGTCGTCGGGGGATCGCTGGCGGCCTCTGGTGGTGGTGAGCGGCTCCGAAGAGCTCTTCCTGGAACGCGTGGGCGCCGAACAGATCGACGACGCCGAGGCCGTGCAGGCCTATCTGGTGTGGGACGAGGAAGAGCCCTCGTCGATCGTTTCGTCGGTTCGTTGGGCGCGCGAGAACGCGCGGACGATCCGCGAGACCATGAGCGTGGAGACCTGGGAGTCGGTCAACGACGTCTGGCTCTGGTTGCGCGACCGTGCCACCCGGCGCCTGTACGATCGCGACCGCGACGCCTTCTACGACCACCTGTGCAAGCAGTGCATGCTCTTTCATGGCATCTGCTACAGCACCATGCTTCACGAAGATCCCTTCCTCTTCATGAAGCTCGGGCGTGCCGTCGAGCGGGCCGGGCAGACCGCGCGCATCCTCGACGTGAAGCACCACGCCCTCGGCGATACCGCCGCCGACCGCGAGACCACGGTCGACGCGGCCCAGTGGCTGGCCATCCTACGCTCGTGCTCGGCCTTCGAGCCCTTCTTCAAGCGCAGCGCCCACGTGCTCACCGGCCAAGCGGTGGCGCGCTTCCTGATCTTCGACCGCACCTTTCCACGGTCGGTGCTGCACAACCTCGACCGCGCGCGCGGCCTGTTGCTGAGACTGCAGGCCGAGGAGAACTCGTCCCGCCGGCACCGATCCTGGGAGGTGCTCGAACGCGTTCGCGGACAGCTGCTGCAGATGGACATCGAGGACGTCCTCGACTGGGGCATCCACCGCACCCTCACCTGGATCGTCGACAGCAACTCCGAGCTTTGCGACGCGCTGCACGAGGACTACCTCGACCCCCCGATCGAGGCCCTGCGCTTTGCCGCACGCACGGCGGGCAACCCCTCGTTCCATCCGCTGCTGGCGACGCCGGTCGACGAATCGAGCGGGAGCGGCCAGGCCCAGCGCCAGGGCTGAGCAGCGGCCGCGAGCGCCCAGCGCCGTGGCGCAGGGGTCTAGGCTTGGCGCCAGTAGGCGCGGCGACGGGCTTCCATGTCACGGATGTCCGCCGCGTCGAGCCCCAGCGCCTCGAGCTTCTGTGAACGCGGCGCGTTGCGCTGACGATCGGGATCGAAGCGGCCCCGCTCGAGCGGTACGACGTGCTTGGGATCGACCACGCGCGGCTCGCGGTTCGCCGCGTCCCAACGAAAGTTCGAGAGCTTGGGGTCGCGCCAGTGGTGTCCCCGCTCGACCAGCCAGGTGTCGATACGAACGAACAAGTCGCGCGTCGCCGCGAGCCGCGTGGCACCTCGGATGGGCCGGCCGGCGACATACGGCATCCAGTAGCCCACGACCTGTTCGCAGTCCGCCGGGCCATCCACGATCAGCCCCGTCATCGGCACCACCTGGTCGATGGCGCGGGCCAGCTCCGCCACGAGCGGGAAGCTCTTGGCGATCCCCCGGGACCGACGCACCGCGGTGGGGAAGTCGGGGTCGTAGGTCTTGTAGACCGAGTCGCCGTGGCGAAAGAGCAGCCGGAGCCCGTTGCGTCGCGACCGCCAGCGCTGACGAAGTGGGCCGGGAACCCACCTGCGGTTCTGCTGCGGGAGGTCGCGAACGTGCAGCACCTGTTCGCCCACCGGGAGGCGATCGAGGCCCTGGTGCTCCGATTCGAGGGCGAGCATGATCAGGGGGACAGGTTAGTCGTTGGGCGCGCGGAGCGGCCAGGCCCCTGGAGAGGGCCGGGCGCCTCTGCCTAGCCTTCGGGGACCGCGCCGCTCGCGGGCTCGGTCTTCGGGGGCACGGGCCCGACCTCGAACGTCTCCACCGGCGGCAGCTGGCCGCGCACCACCGCGTAGATCACCAGCGGAAACTCGATGAAGACCGTGAGCGCGGTGAGCGCGAGCACCCCGCCGCGCGCGACCCGCGTGGCGAGCTGGCCCTCCGGCAGCAGCCCGTAGACCACGGCGAGGGCCACGCCCGTCATGGCAAAGCCCGAGAACGACATCACCAGAAACTGCCCACGGTCGTTGCGCTTGGAGTCGAAGCTGAAGAGCGAGATCGCCGACAAGCGTTCGGGCAGCCCCACCTTGCTGCGCGTGGCCAGCGCCCCCAACAGGTGGCCCCACTCGTGGATCAGATAGGCGCACGCGGCCACCGCCAGGCCGATCGCCACGCCGAGCAGGTCGGCGAGCGGGCCGCTGCCAGCACTCCGCGGTGCGAGCCACAGCCAGAGGATCGCGGTGGCGGCGATCACGGCGAGATCGCGCAGCGCGAGGCGAGCGAGCATGGGGCGATGCTAACGCCTCCGTCGGCCGGGCGTAGCTTCGATGCCGCCCGCGGCCGGGCGGCTCAGTTTCGCGCGAGCCATTCGAAGATCGCGGCGCTGAGCGGGCGCGAGCGGCCCTCTCGGTCGGCGCGATCGGCGGCGTCCCCCATCCTGCGCACGGCGCCCACCGCCAGCCAGCGAAGCGGCTCGGGCTCCCAGGGGCGCGAGCGGTGCTGCACCCACGGGTGGTCGACCCGCTCGGTCGCCCGCCCGTCGACCAGGTCGGCGAGCGTGCGGCCCGCCAGGTTCGACGCGGCCACCCCGCTGCCCACGTACCCCCCGGCGCCGCCCAGGCCGCTGGCCGGGTCGAAGCGCACGAAGGGCTTCCAGTCGCGCGTGATCCCCAGTGGCCCGCCCCAATGGTGGGTGATGGCGACGCCCTCGAGAAACGGAAAGAAGTCGAGCATCACGCGGCGTACCAGCGCAAAGTCGGGGGTGTCGGCCTCGAAGCGGGTGCGCACGCCCGAGCCGTAGAAGTAGTTGCCACGCGCGCCGATGGCGAGACGGCCGTCTGCCGTGCGCTGCCCGTAGCTCACGATGCGACGCAGGTCGCCGAAGACCACGCGGCCTTCGGCACCGATCTGCTGCCAGGTCGCATCGGGCAGGGGCTCGGTCGCGATCATCATCGAGTGCAGGGGCAGGATGGTCCGTGCCTGGCCCGCCAGCTGACAGGTGAAACCCTCGGTGCAGCAGAGCACGACGGGCGCGCGTAGGCGCCCCTCGCCGGTCGTGACTCCACCCGCACCGAACGAGGTCGCACGTGTGCGCTCGTGGATCACGACACCGCGCCGCTCCACCGCGCGGGCCAGACCGCGCGCGAGCTTGGCCGGGTGAACGGCCGCGGCGTGCGGCGTCCAGACGCCGCCCAGCGCGCCGGCGATGCGCACGTGCGTGTTGCAGGCCTCGGGTTCGAGCCAGGCGTAGTCCTCTTCGCCGAACCCCTGGGCGCGCCACCAGTCCACTTCTTCTCGGCCGCGTGCGCATTCGGCCTGGTTCGCGGCGACGACCAGCATGCCTCCCTTGGCGTAGTCGCACGCGATGGCTTCGGCGCCGGCCACACGGCCGACCTCGTCTACGGCATCGAACACGCCCCGCTGCAGGGCGGCCGCGCGGGCGGCGTCGCGGCCCTCCAGCCACGCATCGATGCCCGCGATGTGCGCCGAGCACCAGCCGCCGTTCCGTCCCGACGCCCCGAACCCGGCGGTCTCGGCCTCGAGTACCACGATGCGGCGCCCAGGATCCGCGACCGCCAGGTAGTACGCCGTCCAAAGGCCGGTGTACCCCGCGCCGAGGATGACGACGTCGGCCGTGGCGTCGCCCACGAGCGGCGGCCGCGCCACGCCGTCGGCCAGGGCCTCGAACCAGAGCGGCTCGGCGATGGGGCCTTGGTGGCTCACCTGGCGCGCGGACGGCCGCCCACGCCGCGACCCTGTGCCTCAGAAGGCGTGGCCGAGCTCCATGTAGAATGCGTCGCCCTCGCGCGTGTGCGCGTAGTCGAAGCTCACGACGGTGGAGACCTGCCATGCCAGCCGAAAGCCGATGCCGTAGCCGAACTCCCAGTCCTTGAAGGTGGTCTCGCTGACGGTGTCGAAGACCCGGCCGGTGTCGACGAAGGGCACGAGCTTGTACATGAGGTGCTGCCCGAAGACCATGCCCTCGCCGAAGGTCCAGCGTGCCTCCAGACTCGCCCCGGCGGCGACCTTGCCGACGAAGCGATTGCGCGTGAAGCCGCGAATCGTCTGGAAGCCGCCCAGGCCCGTCTTGCCGGCCGGGTCGGTCGTCACGGCCAGGAAGGGCTGCGAATAGAACGGCACGTCGCCCGACTGCCAGTTGTAGTAGGCGCGTCCCACGAGGACGACGTCGGCCCGCTCGGGCGCGGGGCTCCAGAAGCCGGACAGGTGGGTGGTGAGCCTTCGGTAGTCGTACTCCGAGCCGATCCACTCGGCCGACAGGTTGCCCGCCAACTCGAGCAACACGCCACTTCGAGGGTCGGGCTCGAAGTCGCGCGTGTCCCAGCTGATGCCGAGCTTGAGCAGGTTGTCCCAGCCGCCGGCACAACCGATGACGTCGCCGTTTCGACAGTCGATGCCGAGCTGGGTCGGGCCCTGCACGCCCGTGCCGCCCGACGCGTCGACACGCTCGCCGTCGAGCAGGTTCACGTCGACCCAGGACAGCTGGAGCCCGGCCTGGGGACGCAGACGCCCACCCATCATGTCGCGCTCGACCGTCCCCTGGAGCGAGGCGCGCGTGTTCTCGTACTGGTTGAAGGCCGCGAGCGTGAACCCTTCGGGCGACTTCTTGCGGATCGAGCTTCGGTAGTCGTCGATGTCGCTGAAGGCCTCGCCGGTCACGGGGTTTCGCAGCCGCGAGAGGCTGGAACTGCCCAGACCGAAGTAGTTGTCGTAGTCCCGGTGCTCCAGGTCGAATGCTGCCCGCACCCGGTACGGCGTCTCGCGGACATAGGGCGCGTCGACCTCGGCGACGGCTCGGAAGAAACCCTCGGTCCCGAAAACGAGCCCCGCGAAGATCAGGCGCCGGTAGGGGGTGGATGCGAAGAATGGATCGTCCCGCGAGCCGTTCTCGTAGAACTCCGCGAAGGCGCCGATCTGCATGCCGTCGTCGGGATCGACGCCGATGGCCGGGACCGCGGTGAAGAAGCTGCCCTCGGGCTTCGCGTCGAGCAGTTGCTGCGGGAGGAAGGGCACCCGGTTCATGAACTCGGGACGCGCGGGGTGGTCGGCCGGATCGACCGCTGCGGCACGAACGGGAGGGAGTGCGAGGACCAACGAGGCCGCCACGAGAAGCATGGCGAAGGGCGATGTTTGCACGCAGCCAGAATACCCGGTCTGCGAGTTCGCGGGCCATGCGGAGGGGGACACGATGCTCTTGAGCCGCCTCGGTGTCCGCGCCATGCTGGGGCCGCGCCATGGAAGGCGCACCAGGAGGGATCCCATGCTTCGCTTTCTGATCGCTTTCACCGTCATCGCACTTCCGGCCGGCGCCTTCGCGGACGGGGCGGCGCGCAGCTTCACCCACACGGTGGGCACGACCGCGAGCAAGGTTGCACCGCCGGACGGGTCGACGTCGTACGACTCCATCCGCTGCTGGCAGCCGGGGGCTACGCCCGTCTACCTGGGCGGCGCAGATGTCACGGCTTCCAACGGCTACCCGATCTGTCTCACGACACCCGGGACCCCGAGCGGCCCCAAGGCGGACGTGGGCCCGAAGTGCGCCTCCGACACGTTCAAGATGAAGGTCTCGGAACTCCACGCCGTCACGTCGTCCGGGCAGCAGTTCCTCACCTGCATCGTCTCCCTAGAGGACTGAAGACGGGGCATCCGGTGGACGCCTGGGCATGACGCCCGGGCGTCGCCGGGCCCGACCCCCATGGAGATCGTCTTCGGAATCCTGGCGGCGGCCGCCGTGCTCTTCGCGAGCGGGCGCGTGCGGCTCGACGTGGTGGCGCTGCTGACGCTGCTCGCGCTCATGATGACGGGCGTGCTCTCACCACGCGATGCGCTGGCCGGTTTCGGCGACCCGGTCGTGGTCCTGGTCGCGGCGCTGCTGATCGTGGGCGAGATGCTCACGCGCACGGGCCTGGCGCACCAGCTGGCCCTGTGGCTGATGCGAACGGCCGGCGATAGCGAGCGCAGGATGCTGGTGCTGCTGATGGGCTCGGCCGCCCTGCTGGGCAGCGCGATGAGTTCGACGGCCGTGGTCGCGATCCTCATCCCGGTCGTCCTGACGGTCTCGGCACGCACCAAGCTGAACGCGCGACACCTGCTCATCCCGCTCTCGTTCGCGGCGCTGATCAGCGGCATGCTCACGCTGATCGCGACCACTCCGAACCTGGTGGTGAGCGCCGAGTTGCAGGCGAAGGGGCTCGAGCCCCTGGGCTTCTTCAGCTTCACCCCCGTGGGTCTCGCCATCCTCGGGGTGGGGATCGTCTACATGCTGCTCGTCGGCCGGCGTCTGCTTCCGGGGGGCGAGGTCGCCGAGCCGAAGAGCCAGGCCCAGACCATGGACGAGATCGTGGGATCGTTCGGTCTGCTCGATCGGCGCCTTCGCCTGCGGATCCAGGCCGATTCGCAGCTCGCCGGACGCACGCTCAAGGAGGCCGCGCTCTCCGGACACGGCCTGCGCGTGCTCGGCATCGAACGGACGCAGCGGTTCGGCGTCGAGCGCATCGCGAGCCCACCGCCCTCGGTCGAGCTGCATGCGGGCGACGTACTCGCGGCCATCTGCGACACCGCGGCCGACACCACGACGCTCGGCAGCCTGGGCCTCGAATCGCTCGAGCTCCGCGACCGCGATGTGGAGGCCTGGAAGCAGGAGTTCGGCATGGCCGTGGCGCTGGTGCTGCCCGACGCCTCGTGCGTGGGGCGCTCGCTGGTCGAATCCGGCTTGCGCACGCGTTTTGGCGCGCACGTGCTCGGGCTGCGGCGCGCCGGCCGCCTGGTGGAGCCGTTTCGCGACGAACCGCTCCAGGTGGGCGATTCGCTGCTGGTGAGCGCGACCTGGTCATGCATGGCCAGACTCCAGTCGAGCTCGGACGAGCTCGTCGTCCTCTCCGCCCCGACCGAGATCGCGGACGTGGCCCCCGCCCGCCACCGCGCCCCTTTGGCGCTCGCCATCGTCGCGGCGATGATCGTGCTCAGCGCTGCGGAGATCGTGCCGGTGGTGGTGGCGGTGCTGCTCGCGGCGCTGGCCGCCGTCGCCACGGGCTGCATCAGCATGGAGCAGAGCTATCGCTCCATCCACTGGAGCAGCATCGTGCTCATCGCCGGCATGCTGCCAGTCGCCCACGCGCTCGACGAGACGGGCGGCACCGATGCCATCGTGTCGGCACTTCTCACTGCGACCGGTGACACCGGGCCGTACGTGATGATGAGCGTGCTGTTCTTCCTGACCGCCGGGCTCGGCCTCGTGCTCTCGAACACGGCGACCGCAGTGCTCGTGGCGCCCGTGGCGATCCAGGCGGCGATCGCCCTGTCGGTCTCGCCGCGACCGTTCTGCATGGTCGTCGCCATCGCGGCTTCGGCCGCCTTCGTGACGCCCGTCTCGACGCCCGTGGTGACCCTGGTCGTCGAACCCGGGGGCTACCGCTTCGGAGACTTCGTGAAGGTCGGAACGCCTCTCTTGATCCTCACCTGGCTCACGACGCTTCTCGTCGTCCCGCTCGTCTTTCCGCTCTGAGCGTGCTCGTTACGCGAGCCGCCCCCACGCTCGGATGGGCGCTGGCTGCACGGCCGATCGCTTGCAGCTGCGCTCTGGTGGCTCGGGCTCTTCGCTACCGCCGGGACACCACCAAGCGCGCGCTCAATCGGGCGCGATGACGACTTCGACGCGGCGGTTCTCGCTGCGGGTGCCGCCGTCGCGATTGACGACGCGGGGGCGCTCCTCGCCATGGGCCTCGACGCGGAGACGGTCGGGCGCGATGCCGCGGCCCACCAGGTACGCCCGCACGGCCTCGGCCCGGGCGCGCGAGAGGCGATCGTTCGACGCGGCGTCGCCGAGATCGTCCGTGTGACCGCCGAGCCGGATCGGCCGATCGGCGTAGCGGGCCTGCGCCAGCTCCGCTGCAAAGGCGTCGAGACGACTGCGCGCGCGCGCGTCGAGCTCTGCCGAGCCCAGTGCGAAGGCGACCACGCCGGGCAGCGCCGGCTGAAACCGCGCCAGGTCGCCGCCTGCACCGATCGGCACGAAGGCGGACCAGTAGTAGGGATGGGCGTAGCGGTCGCCCTCGATCATCGCGCGCTGGGTCGCCCGCAGCGCAGCTCCATGGGGCATTCCGTCGAGGCGCCGCCCGTAGTAGTCGATCATGAGATCGCGCGTGGCGTCGTCGGCCACCTTCCACAGACTCACCAGCTGCGCGTCGGCCCCGGCCAGCACGAGCGCTCGCCGCAGCCCGTACACGCCTTCGCCGATCTCCACGTCGCCGAGACCCGTCTCGCAGGCCGACAGCACCGCGAGCTGCGTACCCACGAGGTCGAGTCCCGCCAGCTCGAGCGCGGTGAGCACCCCATCTTCTTCACCCTCGCGCTGCTGGTTCGCCCCCGCGAGCACGACTCCCGAGCGCAGCAGCGGGCTCTCACCGGCGAGGGCCCCTCGAAACGGGTCCATCGGCGCTCCCGGCTGGGTGGTCGACACCATCTGGAGACCGCGTTCGGTCGCGCGATCGGGCCGCGTCTTGGCTTCGTCGGGCAAGAAGAAGCCGTGCGTCGCGAGGTGCAGCACGTGCGGGCTGGGACGACTGCGAAGGGCCGACTCGGACGCGGCCGTCCCGGTCCGGGCGCGAACCCCGAGGGTCTCGGCCACGCGCTCGGCCTCTTGCCGCGTACCGGGCAGCGGACCGAAAGACGGCGCGCCCACGAGAGCACCGACCCGATGCGGCGCGGGTTCGGCGCCGGGCAGGTCGAAGGCTGGAGCCCCCATCACCAGCGACGCCGTGGGTGAACTCTGGCGACTCGCGGGTCGCAGCAGGTCGCGCCCGCTGGTGAGATAGTTGATCTCGAACGCCTCGACGAGCAGTTCGCCCCCTGGCGCGACGAGCGCCGCGAACGGGACGAGGTGCACCGGCCCGTCGGGGGCGATGAAGAGCCGCTCGACGCCCTCGAGCCGTTCGCCAAGCGGTGCGACGAGCGCGTCGTAGACTTCGCGCGAGCCGGCTTCGAGCGCCTCGCCCGCAGTGCTGACATCGGCGAGGGCCCCTTGCAGCGCGCGAATGGCGGCCTCGATCGGCTCGGCGTCGCCCAGGGCGAACCAGTCGGGCTCGCCCTCGGGCCGCAGCACGAACGCCCCGAGCTGCGCTTCGCCCCAGGAGGACTCGACGCCGGTGGGGTCGTAGGCGTCGAAGGCGACGATCTCGATCAGTGCCGAGTCCGCGGGCAGGGCACGCTGCACGCTGGCGACCGTGACCGGCGCCGCGGCGGCACGCATCAGTCCGCCCCGACGCGCAGCTTCGCGTTCAAGCGCTTCGATCTCGTCGCGGAGCTCGTCGAGATCGTCTTCCGCGACGCGATCGCCCAGCACGAGCCGCGCGAGCGCGTCGCGGCGCTGCATCAACTCGTCGACCAGCACCCGGTCCTCTTGAGCGAGCTGTTGCCGGAGCGTGCGAAGCCCACCCGCCAGCACGTCGAGCACGCGCCCCTTCCGCCGCAGCACGGTCTCGAGGGCCAGGCGACGGGTCGATTCGACGCCGGGGCGCACGGCCTGGAAGGACAGGATCGCCTCGGCACTGGTATCGATCGTGTCCATGTACGCGCGGGCCTGCTGCTCGGAGGCGCTCGGCAGGACGCGTGCAATGTTGCGCTCCTCGATCTCGAGGGCGCGGGCCGCGGACTGCTCGGCGAGATCGAGTTGGCCGACCTGCCAATAGCCCGTCACCAGGTTCCAGAGGAGGATGGCGAGCTCGGGATGATCGGCCCCGGAGCCGGACTCGCGGATCGATGCAGCCCGCAGGAACGTCTCGTTCTGAAACGCGAGATCTCCTTTCTCGCCGGCGATCATGGCCAGGGCGTTGAGCGACCAAGCCAGGCTCGGATGGCGTGGACCCAGCGCACCTTCTTGGATCTCCAGCGCCTGGCCCGCGAGGTCGGCCGCCCGCGTCAGATCGCCGCTTTCCCGCATCACCTCGGCCGAAATGAGCAGGGCTACGGCCGTGTCGGGGTGGTCGGACAGGCCCAGTGCTTCGTAGTCGGCGATCGCCGACTCGACCAGCGGCAGCGCAAGATCGTAGGCGCCGACCTTCACCCAGAGCAGCGCCAGGTTCGCCTCGACCAGGGCCCGCTGTGGGTGTGGACCGTCATGGGCAAGGATGAGGATGCTCTGCGCGGTAACGAGCGGCCCGATGGCATCGATCGAGTCCCCCTTGGCCAAACGGACACGTGAGAGGTTGTTGAGGGGCATGACGAGCGATGGGTGCATCTTGCCGAGCGCCTCCTCGAGGATCGCGAGTGCGCGCTCGAACGAGGCCTCGGCGCGAACGTAGTCGCCGAGCTCGTAGTCGATCAGCCCAAGGTTGTTGACGGCCATGGCCAGATGCTCGGTGCCCGCGGACCCCTGCTCGAGTACCTCCACCGCGCCGAGCGTAAGCGACCGGGCCTCGTCGTAGCGCGACTGCCGCTGGCGAAGCAGGCCCAGGTTGATCGCGCTGAGGGCCGTCTGCGGGTGCGTAGGCCCGAGCGATGCACGGTGGCCGGCCAGCGCTTCCTGAAGCAACGGCTCGGCTCGATCAAACTCACCCGTGTCGACGTAGACGATGCCCAGGTGTCCGCGCAGCATCGGGAGGAATGGCGCAGGCGGGGGCCCAACGGCCACTTCGATCGCCCGGAGCAGCGACGCTTCGGCCAACTCCAGGTCACCCATGTCCCGGCGGACCAGGCCGGTATTGGCGAACAACATCGCCTGCAACGGCCCGACGTCGAGCTGAGCCTCGTCGATGATCGCGAGCGCTTCGCGGTAGTGCTCGAGGGCGCGCTCATGCTCGGCCTCGCGCCAGGCCAGCAACCCCAGCATGTTGTGCGCCATCACCGTATCCGCGTGATCGGGACCAGACGCCTCCCGGTAGAGGGCTAGCGCCTGCTCGAGATGGGGCCGGGCCGCTGCGTAGTCTCCCTGCTCCCGTAGGACGACGCCCAGCGCGAGATGCGCCTCGGCGAGCAGCACGTGCGGCGGGTCGAGTTCGGCCTGGCGGATCGCCAGGGTCTGCTCGGCAGCGGTGCGCGCCTCGTCGTAGCGGCCTGCCTGGTAGAGCCCGAGTGACTCGGCACTCAGCTGGCGTGCGCGCTCGAGGTCGGCGCGCGCCGCGGCCGCCAGAAACAGGCACGAGGCCAGGAGCCCCATCAGAGCGAACGGCAGCCCGCACCCGCGAGTGCGGCGAACTCTGGGACCCGGCTTGAATCTCGACATTTGTACCGATATTATCTGGACGTTCGTAACGATCCGACGGCCCGCTCCCCCTGGGGGCCGGCCTCGCTCGCACCGGGAGACCCATCATGCGACTCACTCTTTTGGCATCCCTGGCCGCCGCGGCCCTAGCTTGGACGGCTGGCTCGGCCTTCGCCATCGATCCCCACGACGCCACGTCGGTCGTGGCCCACATCTTCGACGCGGCCGACGCCGATGGCGACGGGGCCGTCACCGCCGAGGAGTACACCGAGGCCGGGCTCGAGCGCTTCGGCGTGTCGTTCGAAGCCTGCGACGCGGATGGCGACGGGCTGATGACGATGGGCGAGTACCTCGCCTTCTACGAGATGCACCACGGCCCGGCCGACGGGATGGCGTCCTGATGGCGAGCGCAGCACCGCAGATCGGGATGGCGCGCGGGCCGCGCGTCGGCGTCATCGTCTCGGACTCGCCGGTCGCCGACCGCGTACGCGCGCGGATCGTCGAGGCGAAAGCCCGCTTCCATGCCAACGACAACATCTCGGCGTTCTTCGAAGAGGGCGAGGTCGAAGCGCTGCAGGAAGAGGTCTCCGAGAAGATTGCCGAGGTGCTTCGCGGCCTGGTGATCGACACCGAGAGCGACCACAACACCCGCGACACGGCACGACGCGTGGCCAAGATGTACGTGCAGGAGGTGTTCGGCGGCCGCTACCGCCCGCAGCCCGCGGTGACCGAGTTCCCCAACGTGAGCCGGCTCGACGAGCTCATGATCGTGGGTCCCATCACCGTGCGCAGTGCCTGCTCGCACCACCTTTGCCCGATCATGGGACGCATCTGGGTAGGCGTGATGCCCAACGAGCACTCGGCGCTGATCGGCCTCTCGAAGTACGCCCGGCTCGTCGAGTGGGTGATGTCCCGCCCGCAGATCCAGGAAGAGGCCATCGCACAGCTCGCCGAGCTGCTGCAGGAGAAGATGCAGCCCGACGGACTCGCCATCGTGATGGAGGCCGACCACCACTGCATGCAGTGGCGGGGCGTGAAGGACATGGACTCGAAGATGACCAACAGCATGATGCGGGGCTCCTTCCTCGAAGACCCGAACCTGCGCCGCGAATTTCTCGCCCTGCTCGCGAACCAGCGCTGAAGGCCGCGCGAGACCGCCGTGTTCGCGCAGATCCGAAGCCAGGTCGCCGCGACCACGCAGTCGCTGTTCTCTCATGGCCGTCGCCCCCTCGAAAAGACGCTCGACTTCGCGGGCGACCCGGGTGTGCTCGGGCCCGACTCGGTCTCCTGGCGGGTGGTGGGTGACGTGGCCGCATTCGTCGGAGGCATCCGGGCGCTCCTGATCCAGACCGCCCACCCCGAGGTCGTCGCCGGCGTCGCCCAGCACTCGAGCTTCCGCACCGACCCGCTCGGTCGACTCACGCGCACATCGTTCTTCGTGACGGCAACCACCTACGGCGCCAAGCCCGAAGTGGACGAGGCGGTGAACATCGTGCGCGCCGTCCACCGTCCGGTGAAGGGCCTGTCGGAACGCGGGCGCGCCTATGACGCCAACGACCCGGCCCAGGCCGCGTGGGTTCACAACGTACTCACCGACTCGTTCCTCTGTGCGTACCAGCACTACGGCCCGAGGCCCCTCGCCCCCGAAGAAGCCGACCGCTTCGTCCTCGAGCAGGCACGCATCGGCGCGCGGCTCGGCGCCACGCCACTGCCCGAGACGGCGGAAGCCCTGGCCACCTGGGTCTGCGACCACCCGGACGTGGCCGCGTCCCGCGCGCAGGCCGACGTGATCGCGTTCTTGCGGCGTCCACCGGTGCCGGTCGGCCCGGGGCTCGGCTACCGCCTCCTGCTCGAGGCCGCCATTCCGACGGTCCCAGCACCCCTGCGCGAGGTCCTGGGCCTGCGGGTCTCGTCGCCGCGCGCGCGGGCCGGCGCCCTGGCGCTAGCGAGCCTGCGCTGGGCGCTCGGCTCGTCGCCCTCCTGGCATCTCGCGCTGGTCCGCGCCGGTGCCCCGGTGCCCCACGGACTCTTCCGTCAGCCCCTCCCGGAGGGCGTCGCCGTCGCTCCCCTCCAGTCAGCCGACCCCTCGTGCGCTTCTTGAAGGAGAGCGTGATTCACGCGAGCGCGGAGCGGGTGTTCGCGTTTCACGAGGCCCCCGACGCCTTCGAGCGCCTGCAGCCGCCGTGGCAGCGCCACGAGATCGTGCAGCCCCCCGCCTCGCTCGAGGTCGGGACGCGGGTGATCGTGAAGGTCGGCGTCGGCCCCTTCTGGCAACGCATCGTCGCCGAGCACGTGGCCTACGAGCCCGGCCACCTGTTCGCCGACCGCATGGTCGAGGGGCCTTTCGCCGAGTGGCTGCACCGACACGTCGTGACACCCCAGGGTTCGGACCGGTGCCTGCTGACCGACGACATCACGTACGAGCTGCCGATGGGCGCGCTGGGCCGTGCCCTGGGCGGCCCGTTCGCACATCGGATGCTCGAGCGGATGTTCGCGTTTCGCCACGACGTCACGCGGGAGGCGTGCGAGACCGAGGCCGCCTGAGCGGCACGCACGACCCGGCGACTGCTGCGGCACCTCGTACCACTCGTGCGAGGGACGATGGGTTGAAGCGCATGGTCCACTGCCCGCCCAGGCGGTGCTCCGCGATGCGGGTGCCGCGCTCCGCTAGACGCGGTCGCCGGCTACGGGCCCCAGTCGCCCACCGAGTCGCTGCCCGGCATCTCGTGCCCCAGCAGTTCGTCGAGGTCGAAGGGCATGGCCTCGATGTTGCGCCGCACACGGTCGGCGATCGCCTTCGTCTCCGGGCGCGCGTTCGAGAGGCCCGTGTAGGGGATGCCCTTGCCGTTCTCCGCGTCCGGGTACTTTTTCTTGAACAGCTCGTGGCGGGCGCGCATCTTGTTGAACTGGCCCTGGGTGTGGATCAGCGGCACCAGCTGCGGGCTCTCCTCCCGCGGATCCATGTAGAGGTCGTAGTAGGCCTCGGGCATGCCGGAGGCGGCGACGTCGCCGGCGCCGATCCAGTGCCGCTTGTACCGCCCCTTGACCGTGGCGGCGAGCTCGTGGCCCGCGTAGATGAACACATAGTCGCGTCGGCCGTTGGTGTCGCCGCGCATCAGCAGCGCCGTCTGATCGAGCCCGTCCACCACACGGTCGTCCGGGATGTGCTTGGTGGCGCCACCCAGCCGCGCGAAGGTCGTGTAGAGGTCGGTCACGTGGATGATGTCGCCCACCACCTGGCCGGGCGCGATCACGCCCGGCCACCAGGCGAAGGCCGGGGTGCGCACGCCGCCCTCGGTGAAGTCGCCCTTTCCACCGCGGTACAGCATGGGGAGCATGCCCCAGCCCGGAGGCGGGCTGTGGACCATGGGCCCGTTGTCGGCCATGGCGACCACGAGGGTGTTGTCGGCGATGCCCAGGGCTTCGAGCTGGTCCATCAGCTGGCCCATGAACGTGTCGAACTTCGGGAAGGCGCCGGCGACCTTCAGGCCCGCGACGCTCCGCTTCGGCGCCTCGGGCGCCAGGAAGTTCAGGAAATTCGGCCAGTAGGAGACGAAGAAGGGCTTGTTCGCCTTCGCGTTGCGCTCGATGAAGTCGAGCGTCCGCTTCGAGGCCTCGTCGTCGAACTTCTCGAAGCACTCGTTGGACGTCCCGCACCACTCGGCGCCGGGCTCGCCCTTCTTGCCCTCGATGTTCTGCACCCAACCCGTCGGTACGAGGCCCGGATCGTCGAGCTGGTAGGGGTCGGGGGGGTAGATCTCCGGGTGCAGGCCGAGCACGGCGTTCACCGCGTTGCCCTGCGGGCTGTAGAGCGAGGTGATCTGGTTCATGGGCGTGAAGAGCGCCTCGTCGAAGCCCTGGTTGTGCAGGTAGCTCTCCTCGATGTCGCCCAGGTGTCCCTTGCCGAAGAACCCGGTGGCGTAGCCGGCCTTGCTCAGCACCTCGGCGATGGTGACCTCCTCGGCGCGCAGGCCCGCGTACTCGTGGGGCATGCCCACGACGCCCATGCCGTGGCGCACCGGGATGCGGCCCGTGAGCACGGCGGCCCGGGTGGGCGTGCACGAGGGCTCCGTATACATGCGCGTGAAGTTGATGCCCTCGGCGGCCATCTCGTTGAGGCGCGGCGTCTCGTAGCCGAAGTTCTTCTGGAGGCCGGGAAAGCCCACGGCGCCGAAGGCCGTGTCGTCCCAGAGCACGTAGACGATGTTCGGCGGTGCGCCGTGCTTCGCCCGGAGCGCGGCGAGCTTCTCGTCCAGCTCGCCGTCCTCGGCGGCCCAGCGCTCCCCGTTCTGGGCCGCGAGCACGTAGTACTCGGCGTCGTGCACGACGTCCGCGGCCGCAGCCGTCGCCAGGGCGACGGCCAGGAGTGTGGGAAGCAGGGCGATGGCGCGGTACATGGAGGCCTCCTCGGTGGCTCGGGCGCGGCGCGGCGCGCGCGACCGCCGGTAGATAGCGCACGGTGGGCGCGATGGCGGCGCGCGCGCCGGGGGACGGGTCAGCAAGCCCTTGGGAGGCGACGAAAGGAGATGGTCTACCGGCTGCTGGCAGGGTGGGCAGACCGGCCGCGAGCTCGACCACGGAGGCTCGCAAGCGCGAGGCCCCATCCCACGAGTGCGAGGGCGTGGGGCTCGGGCACCTGCAGTGCCGAGAACGCGTCGACCTGCACGAGGGCGGTCACGCTCGAAGGGATCGGACTCACGCTCAGGGGGCGGAAGTCGACGTACATGCGGGCCCTGTCTGCGCCCGCCAACGCAACCGTGGGGTCGGGCAGCAGGAGGGTCGGGACCCCCGGAAATCCGAACAGATCGAAGCGGGTCACACCCGGTGTGTTGAGGTCCACCCTCACGGTCAGGTCGTCCAGTGGGTGCCCGTTCTCGAACGGCGCTGGCTGCGCGAAGCTCGCGGTCACGCGGCCACGAACGGGGAACGGGGCGGTCGTCGCGTTCGCTTGAACGCTCGACCCCAGGTGGGGCGCAACGGCCGAGGGGTCGTATGCCCGTGAGAAGGACGAAGAGGCGACCGACGCCGATACCAGGCCGAGAACCCGCGCCTGGGCCAGGCTGACGTCGAAGTGGGTGGACTCGAGGTCGAGATCGAACGTGTAGGTGGCGGTGACGCGATCTCCCACCGCGAGCCCGCCGAAGGGGGCGTACCCGGTTCCGCTCCGGATCTCTTCTTCGCCCTCGTTGCGCTCGAAGTACTCGACCGTCCCCGAGAACGTCCACTTCCAGAGCGAGGCCGCGACCGCCCCACGGGGCACGGGCAGGAGTGCGGCGGCGAACAGGAGCGCCATCGGCCACGCTCGGGCGCCCATCGAACGCCGTCTCCGCCCCGCCGCGACTCCCAGAAAACCACCGACGCCCACGCTCGGTAGTGGGCGCCGGCCACCCGGAGGTGTCACGGGTGCTGCCGGTGAGAAGGGCGCCCGGCGTCGCCGCTCAGCCCGCCTTCGCGGTCGCGAAGCGCTGTCGGTAGGCGCGTGGGCTCACGCCCAGGTGCCTCTCGAAAGCGAGCCTCATTCCATCCGGCGTGCCGTAGCCGCAGCGCTCGGCGATCTCCGAGAGCGGCGCCGTCGACTCCTCGAGCCCCTGTCGCGCCACCTCGATCCGGCACTGCTCGACGTAGCGTCCGGGTGCGATGCCGATCTCGCGGTGGAAGACGCGCGAGAAGTTGCGCGGGCTCATGCCCGTGCGCGCGGCCAGCGCCTCGACCCGAAGGTCCTCGTCGAGGTGGTCGTGGATCCAGGCCTGCAGCGCTGCGATGCCGGACTCCTCGGGGAGCTGCGCGGAGAGCTGCACGCTGAACTGGGCCTGGCTCCCGGGGCGCTTGAGGAAGAGCACCAGTCCCTGTGCCACGCGGAGCGCCGCCTCGCGTCCGAAGTCCTCCTCGACGAGAGCGAGGGTCATGTCGATACCCGACGTCGCACCTGCCGACGTGTAGACGTTGCCGTCCTTCACGTAGATCGGGTCGATGTCGAGCTCGACATCGGGGTAGCGCTCGCGAAAGTCGTGCTGCAGGTCCCAGTGGGTCGTGACCCTGCGGCCCCGCAGGACGCCCGCCTCGGCGAGGATGTAGGTGCCGAAGCAGATGGTTCCGATGCGTCGCACCCTGCCGGACATGCGCTTCACCCACGCGAGGAACCTCTGCTTTCCGCGGAAGAGCTCCTCGAAGTCCATGGGCGGAAACAGCAGCGTGTCGACCTCGCCCCGAAGCCGGTGATAGGGCTTGTCGGCGACGATCTTGAGCCCGTCCATCTCGAAGACCACGCCGGGCTGGCTCGCGACGACCTCCAGGTCGTATCCGAGCTCCGCTCGCCCGGAGTGCTCGAAGACCCAGTTCGCGATCCTCAGCACGTTCATGGGGCCGATCAGCTCGAGGGGATTGGGCTCGCGGCTGGCCACGAGCACGATGCGCCGACGTCGATTCTCGGCGCGGAGGGCCGGGAGCCGGGAGACCGCCGGAAAGAGGTACTGGGGCAGGTCGGGCATCGCCTCCCTCCCGCTGGATGGGGTTGGCCGTATCGTTCGGATTCTTGTCATTGTGCCTTCGGCCCCGGCTCTCGACAATGGGTGCCATGGCGAAGGAGGAGCCGATGGACATCGACGATCTGCTGGCAGTGGTCTCCGAGATCGAGCCCGTGATCCGGGATAACGCGAGCCAGGGAGAGCTCGAGCGGCGCGTTCCCAAGGCGACGGCAGAGTTGCTCGTGAAGCGAGGTCTCCTCAAGACCTGGGTGCCCGAGGCCCTGGGTGGCTGGGAGATCGAGCCGGTGGCGGCCTGCCGCCTGTTCGAGCGGGTGGCCCGCATCGACAGCGCGGCCGCCTGGATGCTCCAGATGTGCTCGGCCGTCTCGACCCTCGCGGCCTGGTTCGGGGACGAGGCGGTCGCCGAGATGCACGCGGGGCCGGACCCCGTGTTCGTCGACTCCTTCGCGCCGCCGATGCGGCTGCGTCCCGTCGACGGCGGTTGGCACGTCACCGGACAGGTCACGTTCGTGAGCAACTGCCACCACGCCAATTGGTTCTTCGGTCTCGGCATGGAGTTCGAGGGCGACGAGCCCAGGCCCGGGCCCGACGGAGAGCCCGTTTCCCATGTCTTCGCCGTGCCGCGCGGCGAGTTCGAGATCGTCGAGCACTGGGAGACGCTCGGCATGCGCGGAACCGGCAGCCACGACGTGCGGGTCGATGGCGTCTTCGTGCCCGAGCGGCGCGTGGCTCCCTTCGGCCCGCTCGAGGCGCCGCGCAACGCCTCGTATCCGCCCGGCTGGGTCCACGGCCCGATCTGGTTCGGGATCTGCTCGATGGGCGCCGTGGGGCTGGGCATCGCCCAGGCCGCCTACGACGCGTTCCTCGGCATCTGCGCCACCAAGACGGCGAACTACATGCCCTCGAAGGTCGGCGAATCCGCGCTCAGCCACTACCGGCTCGGCGAGGCCCATGCGCATCTGGGCGCTGCCCGCGCCTACCTCTACCAGGCCCTGGGCGACAGCTGGGCGCGCGTCCAGTCGGGCGAAGCGCTTCGCAACCTGGATCGCGCCCGGATGGGCGGGGCGGCGACGTTCGTCTTCCAGTCCGCGGCGCATGCCATGGAGCTCATGGCCGAGGCCGCGGGCACGTCGCTGATCCGGGACGAGAGCCCGATCTCGCGCCACTTCCGTGACCTGCGCACGCTCACCCAGCACGTCTTCACGGCGAAGAACCGCTACCAGGACGTGGGGCTCCTGCTGCTGGAGCGCGACACCGTCTTCGGCATGTACTCCTTCTGAGCGCGTCAGTCGGCCGCAGCGCGACTCAGAAGAACACGAACGAGCGCACCACCACGTTCTTGCGACACGCAGCATCGGCAGGTGCGGTGTGGTCGATGGCCGCGGTGTGGAACGACCAGCGCGAGACCGAGCCGTCGGTGATCGAGTCGTAGCACTTGAGCATCGAGACCTCGGTCGGCGACTGCTGCGGCACCCAGTACCACTCGTGCGAGGGGCGATGGGTGAACCGCGTGGTCTCGCCGACACGGTCGTCGTACACGCGGTAGTTCGTGATGTAGGGCTGGTCGGCGAACGACGGCCAGGCGCAAAGCACGAACGGGTTCTGCTCCACCGTCTCCATCGGCTTGGCCAGGTTGATCGACAAGAAGCGCCGCGACATCTTCGCATCGGCTTCGGCGGGGGTGTAGTGCTGCGTGCGGCCGAAGTTGCGCAGGTTCTTCGTCAGGAGCTCTCGGCAGCGCACCCGTCCGCTGTTGTCGTTGAGATCGTTGTGGACGAGGTTCGCGTAGTAGGCGTTCACGCCGGGGTTCTTGTCGGCCTGGTCCTCGGTGCGGTCGCCGGCGTAGTCCTTGTCGAAGACGTCGTGGTTGTAGACGAGGGCGTCCGTGGCGTCCGGGTAGAACGCCAGCAGCAGCTCCTCCATCTCGGCGTAGAAGACGCGCTCGACCTCGTGAGCGTCGTAGAAGTTCGTGCACCGGGACTCGCAGTGGGCGAGGGCGACGCCGAGCTTGTCCATGCACTCGGCGCTGGTGGGTGCGAGGCCCGGGTAGTACTCCTCGATGCGCCGCGCGTCGCGCAGCACCTGCGGATAGTACAGGCAGCGGCGCACCTCGTTGCGCTCGTCCTGGCGCAGGGCGTCCTGCTCGGCGCGCAGCGCCGGGTCGCGCCAGAGCGCGTTCGACGAGACGATCGAGTACGACGGCCGCTCGTACACCGAGTAGCGAAGCGGCAGCACGACCCCGCCGGCCGGCGCCTGCATCCCCTGCTCCTGGATGTGCGCCAGGCACTCGGCGTAGCGCCGGAAGCCGAGGCCCCACTTCGTCTCGATGGGGCCCGGAGGCGCCTGATCGATCCAGTCGATCACCGACTGGCCCTCGCCGTCGGCGATCTGCCGTAGCGCCGCCTCGGTGGCGGCGGTCGTACCCGCGTCGCCCGCGCGGTCGAACGACATGTACGAGAGCCCACCATTGGCCGCGATCGGCTCGGGCTGGCCCTCGGTGCGCTGAAGGGGAGGCGCGTAGGCAGCCGAACCGGCCCCCTCTTGCATCGGATCGCGTGCTTCGGCCTCACTCATCTCGCTGCCTCCGGGCTCGGGTCGGCCTGTGGAGACTATCGCGTCCTCGACTCGGAGCCTCGACGCGAGCGCCCCCGGCGCCGGGATCTCCGGAGCCGGGGGTCGAGGGAGGGGCCCGCATTCCTCCTGGCATGGGGCCTCTTCGCGTTGGGAGCCGGGCGCCGCGCCCTAGGCGCTCCAGCTCGAAAGCTCGCCGCGCAGGTGGGTGACGCGTGCGACGAGTGCGCCGCGATGGCGCTCGAGCACCGATGCCGCGAGCACCGTGGCGATGCCGAGCACCGCCAGGGCGCCCCACGGGCTCCACGCGTAGATCTCGAACGCGTATCGCACGTGGTAGACGAGGCCGAAGGCCAGCGCGGCGAGGCCCGTCAGCAACACCCCACGCTGCGAGGCGCCGAAGCCGTACGTGGCCGTCGCGATCGCGGTGGCCAGGCACAACAGCGACGACCCGAAACCCGGGAACAGCAGCAGTTGCACCAGCATGCCGCCGGTCGCGACCAGCGCCGCCAGCCGGCGCACCGAGGCGCCGCCACCCTCGACCCGGAGCGACATCAGACCGAAGAAGCCGGCCATCGGGAGACACGCGATCGGCAGCACCCAGGCCTCGGGGAAGTCGAGCACCGGATGGACGCCGAGCATTGCGCACCACCACGCGGCCGCCGTGGGCATCAGGCTCATGTGCTGGGCGAGCCGGCCCATGGCCTGGGTCGGGCCCGCGTTCGGCACCACCGCGTAGAGCAGCACGGCCAGGCTCGCGAACAGCGCGGCGAAGAACAGCATGCTCGGGTCGTACAGGTTGAAGGTGCGCGCCACGAGAACGATGAAGGGCACCGTCATCAGCAGCCGCACGAAGCGACCCTCGAGGGTGCGCAGGGCGGGCAGGCTCGCGAGCCAGCGGCGGTCGAAGACCAGCATGCCGATCACGAGCAAGAGCGCGATGCCGCCGATCACGTCGGGGTGGCGCGTCGGCACGAGCAAGGTGGCGTTGGCCAGCAGGAAGGCCGCCGTCAGGCCCCGCGCCGCCGGCCGCGCGAAGGTCAGAAAGGCCATCCAGCAAACGGGCGCCAGTACCAGCAGCCCGATGGCTGCCGTCCCGAGGGCCACCGCCTGGTCTGGCGCCGAGAAGTGGGCGTAGCCTGGGTAGTCGGTGAAGCCCGAGAGCCAGGGAAGCTGCGAGTACAGGATCGCGCCCAGAACCGTGAAGTGCACCGGAACCATCCCTGCGGTGAGGCCGAGGAAGGTGCGGGCGCTCTTCTCGTCTCCGATCCGCAGGCCACAGAAGAAGCCCACGGCGGCCAGCGAGCCCGTGAAGCCAAGGAAGTGGTAGTAGCGGCCGACGTCGTCGCCGGTCTCCCAGCTCTGGATCATGAAGACGAAGGCGGCCGCCACGAGCACGGCGCCTCCCATCCAGCGCAGCAGCTGGGGGATCGATCCGACGCGCGCGATCAACGAGGGTCGGTCGCCGGTGCGCTGCTGCGCACGCGCCTGGTCCTCGTCGGCGATGGCGAGATCGATCTCGGCCACGCCGGGCTCGTCGGGGCGCTCGGCGCCTCGTCCGAGCCGTGCGGCGGTAGCCGCAGTGGATTCGAGCAGGGGGTCCATGTCGTTGCTCCTTCGAGGGATTGCAAGAAGTGGCTAGGAGGCGTCGCGCTCGGCCGAGGCGTCGTCGCTCCGGGCCAGCGCGCGCAGCTCCTCGAGCAGCGCGGCGCGCTCCTCCTCGCCGCCGAGCTCGATCTCGAGGTCGTCCTGCTCGTCGAGGTCGCAGTCCACGTCCGTCTCGTTGCGCGACACCTTGATCTCCCAGCGCTCGAGCACGTCTTCGACCTCCGAGATCCGGCAGCCGTCCTCGCGCTGTGCCGCGGCCAGGGCCTCGGCGCGCGACTGCCGCGTGCGCAGCAGGTTGCGCTGCTGCACCAGCTGTTCGATGCGCTGGTCGATGCGGCCGATGTCGCGGCCGAGCTGCGCCTCGATGCGCGCGTGCTCTTCGACCTGGTCGCCGAGCGCGGTGCGTTCGTGTGCAGCGCGCTTCATGCGCCGGACGCACTCGATGCCGCGCTCCTCGTCGCTCGCGGCCACCCGTTGTGCGCGCTCGCGCCAGAGCGTCTCCGACTGCTCGAGTTCGGCGCGGCGCTGCTGCATGCGCCGGCCGTCCTGGCGCACGCGCTTCAGCTGCACCTTGGCCCGGGCGCGCGCCTCCTTGGCGTCCCGGATGGCGGCGCTCACCAGCGCGTCGTGGTTTTCGATCTGGCGCACCATCGCGTCGATGCGCGAGGCGAAGCCGGTGGTCCATCGGAAGATTGCGGACATCGGAGGGTCTCCTGGTTGGGTGTTGCCAGGAGACAGAGCAGGAACGATGCCAGCCGCCGGGGACGCCGGGATTCACGTGCAGAAGCGGGTACCTGCGGCGCTACGTGCGGCTCGGAGTGGATGCCCGCGATGCGGCCCGACCGACACGGAATGTACGGGGCCGGACATCGCGCGTCGGCGACGGGGGCACGGCCGCGCCTCCGCCGCCGTGGTGGAGCCCGGGCTCCGTCGCCGGTATCGAGACTCAGTCGCCTGCTTCGAGGCGGGCCAGCAGCTCCGGGTCGAGCTTCGCCTTCACGGTGCGGCGATCGAGGCCGAGACGCCGGCCCGTCTCTTCGTAGGAGCCCGTGCGGGCGTAGACGAGCGTGCAGTAGCGGCGCACCAGTTCGTCGGCCGACAGCTCGCCCGCGTCGAGCTGCGCGGCCAGGTCGCCGCCAGCGCGACGCCCTCGCAGCGACTCCGGCAGGTAGCTGCCGCGCACCAGCACGTTGCGCACGCACTGCTCGAGCTCGCGCACGTTGCCCGGCCACGGGTAGTCGCCACCCAGATGCCGCTCCACGAACCTCGCCACCTCGCGCGTCAACTCGGTCGCGTCCTCCTCGCCCACGATGCGCCGCGCCAGCAAGCCGATCAGGCCGGGCAGCTCGCCGGGTGAGTCGGCGATCTGTTCGCGCAGGGTGGGCGTGCGGATCACGTCGGCGCACAGCCGGTAGTAGAGGTCCTCGCGGAACCGGCCCGCGGCGATCTCCTCGGCCAGGTCGCGGTTCGTCGCCGCGACCAGCTTGCCGCGAAAGTCGCGCTCGCCGAGGTCGCCCACGCGCTGGAAGCTGCGGGTCTGCAGCACCCGCAAGAGCTTCACCTGGAGGGTCGCCTCGAGCTCTCCGATCTCGTCGAGAAACACGGTGCCGTGGGGCGAGCAGGCCTCGAGCCAGCCCGTGCGATCCTGGAGCGCACCGGTGAATGCGCCCTTGCGGTGCCCGAACAGCTCCGACTCGATCAGCGTCGGCGAGAGCGCCGACAGCGCCACCGCCGAGAACGAACTGCGCGGGTCCTCCTCGAAGGCACTCTTCTTCTCGTCGAAGGGGATGTAGCGGCCGAGGCTGATGGCGCGCGCCACCAGCTCCTTGCCCGTGCCCGACTCCCCGAGGATCAGCGTGGTCACGTCGCCCATCCGCCGATACAGCGAGCGCGCGTAGCGGACGACGTCATGGGTGAAGATCGACTGCCAGGCCGCCGCGCGAAGGCGCGCCGCGGGCATCGAGCCACCCTGGATGCCGCGGAAGGTGCCCTCGAAGGCACGTCGGATCTGGTAGCCCCACGCGAACAGGTGTTGCGGCTCGAGGCGCAGGGGCATACGGACGCCGTCGATCTCGAGAAAGTGGCGTGCATCGTCGCGGTAGCGGCGGTAGGCACTGACGCCGCCGGTCGTGGTCTCGCCGCGCCCGCCGCGGTCCACCAGCTCGCTGAAGACGCCGAGATAGCGGTAGTAGAGCAGGTAGAAGACGAGGCCCTGGTAGGCGCGGAGGTCGGCGCCGCTGGGGCTCGCACCCGCCGCGAGCCGTTCGCGCAGCTCCGGCCCGAGCTTCTCGCAGAGCGCGAGCAGCGCGTCCACGTTCGGGCTTCCGGCCTCGAGGTCGGCCCCCTCGTGCCAGACGGCCGTCCCGTCGATGAAGGTCGGCCCGAGTGCGACGCGTTCGTTCTCGACCCGCTCGGGCAGGAAGGGATTGCCGGTGGCCAGGCCCGCAAAGGCCTGCACCACGGGTCGCTCGGCATCGGAGAGAAGGGCCATGGGTGACGCATCGAGCGTACACGCACCGACATTGAGCGCCGGTCTCGGGGGCCCGACCGGCCTATCGGCCATGGGCAGGTTGGTCGCTCAACTAGCTGGATAAATTGAGCATTCGTCCTTTGGTGGCAGACCGGCACGGAAACTGCTCAGTAGATCAGGAGACGGAGGTCGCCATGCGCCAGGACGAAGCCCAGCTCGACCGGATCGCCGCCGATCTCGAGCGAGAGCTGCTTCCGCGGGCCCGGGCTGCCCGGCCCGCCAAGGGCGTGGCGCGTGTCGTTCGGGCCGTCGAGCGGCTGCGCCAGGGCCTCACGCGGGGGTTCCGTCGCCTTCTGCGCGAGCACTGGGACGTGGGCTTCTTCGATGCGCTCTTCGGCGCGCTCAAGGCCTTTGGTGTGTATCCCGCCCTCTACATGGCCGGCCTGGCCTGGACGATTCCGTTGATGGAGTACGCACCGCTGAACACGCAGCTCTGGACGGCCGGCTACCTGTTCGTGCGCGACAAGCTCCTCTCGGGTCTCGGTCGCCTGCGCTACGGCTACAGCCTGCGCCGTCTGGATGCCCTGCGCGGAGCACACCTTCCCAGCGTTCCGAACGGCACCACGCGTCACCCGCTGGTGGATGCGCCCGGTGGGCCGTGCGTGCACATCCGCCGCAGTCGCGTGGCGGCCGCATGGGAGCGATTGCGCGGGCACGCGCCCGCCGCGGGCGTGCTCGATCAGGGTCGCCTTCGCGAGCTGGTTGCCGACCCGGGCTTCGTGCACGTCGCGAACCCGCTGCGCAGCAATCCCTGGCTCTACGAGCGCGTTCTCCTGCGTCATGCGCTTGCCGACGCGAGCGCGCGCGAACGGCTTCTCGAGATCGCGATCACCGACGACGTGCCGGCGGACGCGGCCGCTGTCGAGCTTCTCGAGCGCTCCGATGAGCTCACCCGCGCCCGCCTCGAGGCCGACCGCGATCGTCTGCGAACCGTCCTGCGGGCGCTGCGTCCGGTGGCCGGCGCGGCGTGTGCCGCGGGGCTCTCGTGGCTCCTGGCCAGTCACCGCCGCGCGGTGCGCCGGGCCCAGTCCGGGCTCCGCCACGCGCGATACCAGCTGCTGGCCGATCTCGCTGGCGGCGGAACGCTCGACGAGCCGGCGCGGGTCGAGCCGGTACGGGCGGCGCGCGCCGCGCTTCGGGCGCGCATCGCCTGTGCCAGTGCACTCGTGGATCGGATCGAGGCCGCAAGTCGGGGGCGTGAGCCCGCCGAGGCTTCCGCGCAGCTGCTGGCGCAGGCGCTGGCCGAGGCGCGTGCCTCGGGCATCTCGGCACGCCGCGCGGGCCTGGCCGCCGAACACGTGGGGCGGTCCGCGCCGCTCCGAATCCCTGCCCCGGCATGTAGGATGCCCTCGTGAGCCACGAGCAAAGCGCCAGCTTGGATGCGGTGCCCGGTCTCGGAACCCTCCAGAAGCTCGAGGAGGATCTCGCGGCCGAGTGGGCGCGCCTTCAGGACGACGGCCACGGCTTCGCCGCGGTGCGCGCTGCGCTCGAGGCCAAGGCCGACTCCGAGTTCGACGACGCTGCACTGCGCGCGGTCGCCGAAGCGCAGGCCGGCTTTCTGGCCCGCCTCGACGACTTCCAGCGCCACCTCCACACGCACTTCATGGCCCAGGTGATGTGCGAGCTCGAGCGCGCGATGGACACCATGCGCGGGTTCTACGGCAAGCGCCGTATGAATCGCATCGAGCGTCGCTACCGACGGCTCACCGCCCTCGCCCAGCGCGCCTGTGAGCTCGAGGAGCACTACGGCACCGCCCAGGACCACCGGCGCATCCAGGCCGTCCAGCGCTTCTACGCGGGCATGGTCGGTTTCAGCGAGCGCATCCGCGCACTCGACCCAACAGCCCCGCAACCCGCCGGGCGGTCGCTGGTGGAGGGGCTCTACGCCATCCGCCGCGCGGTCGTGCTCACGCTGCGCCGGGTGGGGCCCGCGTCGCGGCTGCTGGTGGCCCTGGTGCGCGCCATCGCCATCACGGTTGCGCGTCCGCGCCCGGGCCCCGGCACGCCTTTCACGAATCGGGTGGACGACTTCTTTCGTGCCCTCGGCGACCTGCGACGGCTCGACGTGGAGGTGACGGGTCGCGAGCACCTGGCCGACCCGCCCGACCCGGCAGCGGTACGGCTCCACACGCCGGCTCACCGCCACGGCGAGACCGACAACATCACGTTCTCGCACCTGGGGCTTCCCGACTACCTGGTGTTCAACGCGATCGACCAGGTGCAGCTGCTGCCGAAGGCGCTGAAGGACCGCATCGCCGAAACACCGGGCCTCGTCGCCGTGGGCGGTGGCCGCGGCCCGGCGGTGGATCGCGCCATCACCGCGCTCGAGACCGGGGCCTCGCGCAACGTGCTGATCTATCCCGAGGGCAGTGTGTCCGAGGGGTTCCGCGGCACCCGGCCCGTGCGGGACAACTTCGGCGAGGGGCTGGTGCGGAGGATCCGCGAGGCCGGTCATCGCGTCGAGATCGTACCCATCACCTATCTCGACAACGCCCGCTTCCTGGACCTGCCTCCGCGCTCGGACACCGCAGAAGACCGAAGGCTCCGGGTCGTGGTGGGGCCGCGGCTCGGCGACGCCATGCTCGGCAGACTGCTGCGGGTCGGCGGCGGTGCGCTGGTGAACCAGATGGTGCGTCTCGCCTGGCTCGAGGCGCTCCCCACCGACACCGACCATCTGCTCGGCCACGACCGCGTCCTGGCCATCGAACGTCGGCTCGACCGAGAGCTCGACGGTGTCCGCTACTGGGGCAGCCTGGTCTCGGCGCCGGTGTCCGACCGGCTGGAGATCGATTGCGACGACCCGATCACCGTCTACGAGGAGCCCTTCCGCGGCAAGCGCGTTCGCGTGCTTCAGCTGCCCGAGAGTGCCAAGGACCCCTCGGGTCGCATCGCGTTGCCCGGACTGCGCGACGCGGACTCGAGCGAGCTGTTGATCGGCATCCGCGAGCCCTCCCACATCTACCTGAACCTCGGCAGCGAGCGCTTCGATGGCGACATCTTCCGGCCGTTGAAGCGCAAGCAGCGAGACACCGTGTTCCCCGGAATCCTGGTGCGCTTCGTGGGCGTGCCCGTGAAGTCGCTGCACGCCATCCGCCGCGCGCTCGAAGAGCAGGCCGGGCGCGAGCGCAGGACGCTCACCTGCGCGCACTCGGCCACCAAGGTGATCGCTCGCGCCGCCAACATGCGCATCGACGACCATGCCGACCTGCGGCCCTTCCTGCCCTCGCACGTGCTGCCGACCCGCACCATGCGAAAGCTCATCGAACGCGGCGTGCGCAACCACGCGAGCGAGCCGGTAGAGGTGCAGATCTACAAGACCGACGCCCGGCCCCTGGAAGAGATCCTGACCGAGGCCCGCCGCGCGGAGTGGCAGATCGCGCGCGACCACCTGTTCTTCCTCACGAAGGACGGCTGGCGCAAGCTGCGCGCGAGGCTTCGCCGGAGGAGCGAGCGTGCGGCCGATCGCGCACCCGACGGCGCTCCTCGGTCCCACGACGCGCCCCGCGACTGAGCCGGCTCGCCTGACACGACGAAGCGCGGGGGTGGCCAGACCTCGACCACCTCGCCCGTGAGGCAGCGCTACCCTGGCGCCTCCGGAGGTGAGCCATGGAGCTGCGCAATCTCGGCAACGACGTCTACGCCTGCCTGCAAGAAGACACGGGGCTCGGCCGCTCGAACTCGGGTCTGGTGAACCGCGGCGGGGGCCTGGTGGTCGACACCTTCTGGGACCTGCCGCACACGCGCGACATGATCGAGCAGTACGCCCGCGTGTGGCCCGAGCCCGCCCAGCGCGTGGTCAACACTCACGCCAACGGCGACCACTGCTGGGGCAACCAGCTCTTCACCGGCGCAGAGATCATCGGCCACCGCGCGTGCCCCGCGGAGATGGAGAAGGAAAACCCCGCGATGATGCAGGCCATGCGCGACGCGGTCGAGAGCGACGACCCCGGCGTCGCGGCCTTCGCCCGCGGGCTGGCCGAGTGGGACTTCGAGGGCGTGAAGCTCACGCCGCCCACCACGCTCTTCGACGACCGGCTCGAGATCGAGCTCGACGGCGTGCGCATCGAGCTGATCGCGGTGGGGCCGGCGCACACCCAGGGCGACCTGCTGGTGCACCTGCCCGAGCAGCACGTGGTCTTCACGGGTGACGTGCTGTTCCGGCTGTGCACCCCCATCGGCTGGGATGGCACCTACGCCAAGTGGTGCGAGGCGCTCGACCGGATCGTCGCCCTCGACCCCGACGTGGTGGTGCCCGGGCACGGGCCGATCTGCGGCGTCGAGGGGCCGCGCGAGATGAAGGCCTACCTCGAGTACGTGCTGGCCGAGTCGCGCGCGCACTTCGAGGCCGGGCGCTCGGAGATCGAGGCGGCCAAGCGCATCGACCTGGGCCCCTACGCGGGTTGGACCGAGCCGCAGCGGCTGCTCTTCAACGTGCATCGCGCCTACCGCGAGCTGCGCGGCGAGCCCTTCGATGCGCCCACCGACCTGGGCGCGATCATCCGCGGCATGAACGAGCTCACCCGCCACTGGGAGCACTGAGCGCCGGGCCCGACCGCCTGGCCGGTGAACCCCATCGCTTTGGCGTGCCCCGCACGCCGATCGGCGACCGTCGCACCCTCCTGCGGGCACGGAGCGGGCCACGGGCCCGTCGGGGTTTCCCCCAAGCGTCCATCAGGCAGGGCCGCGACTGCGCAACTTCCCACGAAACTTCTCGGCCACAAAGCGCGTCGACGGACCACTTCATCTCGTGCCGAAATCCACCGGCCGAGAGCGAGGTCCCGTGCATCGAACGCTTCCCGTCCTGCTGGCGCTGCTCGCCTGGGTGCTCCTTCCCACCTCTTCGAGCGCGGTGGTCTTCTCCGTCGGCTTCGGGTCGGACTGCGCCCTGGCGGAGTTCGGCGAGCTCGATGGCGACGGCGGACCCTGCGAGTCCTTCTCCCCCGACATCACCCCCGGGAGCGGATCGGCGATCTCGTTCGTGAGCGGGGGGCCGATCGCCCTGGGCGAGGACACCCTGCTCTCGATCGTGATCGACGCCGACGACCTGTCGCGGCAGAGCATCGACTTCACGGTGCAGGACAACGGGGCGCCCACACGGTTCGCGCTCGTGCTCTCGGTGCCGCTGGCGGCCGATCTCTTCGGCGCGCTCTCGTACAAGGCCACCCTCGACATCGCCTGTGCGAACGGCAATGCCTGCCTGCTGGCGCCCCCTGTGACGCTCGCCACGGCTCCGGCATCCGCCGACCCGTTCGGGCCGTTCACCGACGTCGTCGACGACTTCGGCGCGGCCGGCGTCGGTTCGGGCTTCGCCTCGACCGGTGGAGTCGGGGGCGGGGGCTTTGGTGCGGGCGGCGGCTTTGGCGTGGGCGGGGGCCTGCTCGGGCTCGGAGCCATCTCCGCGTTGGCCGGACTGGCCTCGAGCGGACCGATCGCGGCGACCGGGTCCGCCCCCTGCCAGGTCGGCTGCAACACCCTCGTCACCGCGGTCGTGCTCGACATGGCCGGCGGTGGAGAAACCGTCACCGTCTCGACGAGCCTGGAGGTCCCCGAGCCGCAGGCTCTCGCCCTGCCTGCCCTCGCGGCCCTCGCGCTCACGGCCCTGCGAACCGGCAGGGCGCGCCGGGGCTGAGTCGGGCAGCGGCTAGGTCGCGGCCAGGCGGAAGCGCGGGATCGACAGGTCGGGCCCCATGTCCTCCCAGACCAGCTCGACCGGGGCCCCGATCGCGACCTCGTCCGGATCGGAGTCGACCAGGTTCGAGATCATCCGCAGGCCGTCCGAGCCTTCGAGCGCGATGACGGCGATCACCGTGGGTAGCGGCTGCTCGGGCGCGATGGGGCGATGCACCAGAGTGTAGGTGTAGACCTCGCCCCGCCCCGACAGCGTCTGCCAATCGGCTTCGGTCGACTGGCACGAGCCGCAAACCGGCGCCGGGGGCAGCCGGGTTCGCCCGCACGCCGTACAACGCTGGACGACCAGACGGTGCTCGGCGGCCGCCTCCCAGAAAGGGAGCGTGATGGCGTCGGCCAGCGGCGACGGCATGGTGTCGGGGAAGAAGCGCTGGCTCATCGTCGCCCCAGCATGAGCGCGCTCGAAGGGACGCACGCGGCGCTGGTCACCAGGCAGACCTCGGCGCCTTCCACCGGGCTGGTCGACTCGCCGCGCAGGGCGCGCACGCCCTCGACCACGTGGTTCAGGCCGTGGATGTACGCCTCGGAGAGGCTTCCGCCGTGGGTGTTGGTGGGCAGGCTGCCGCCCTGCCAGGCGAGCGCGCCACTCTCGACGAAGGGGCCGCCCTCTCCGCGCTTGCAGAAGCCGTAGTCCTCGAGCTGCATGAGGACGCAGCCGGTGAAGTGGTCGTAGATCTGGGCCACGTCCACGTCGCCCGGGCCGAGGCCGGCCTTGCCGTAGAGACGCCCCGCCATCTCCTCGCAGCCCCCCGTCGCGTACAGGTCGTCGGCGATATTGGCATTGGTGAAGTGCCCGAAGGCATAGCCCTGCGGCGCGCCCTGTTCGCTGGCGAGGATCTCGACGCCGGGCTTCGCCAGGTCACGGGCGCGCTCGGCCGTGGTCACGACCACCGCACAGGCACCGTCGCTCTCGAGGCAGCAGTCGAACAGGCGATGCGGGTCGCCGATCATCGGCGAGGCCTGGTGGTCAGCGAGGGTCATCGGCCGTCCTCCCATCACGGCGCGTGGGTTGCGGCTGGCGTGCTCGCGAAAGGTCACGGCGATGTGGCCGAGCTGCTCGCTGGTGGTGCCGTACAGATGCATGTGCCGTCGCGTGGGTAGCGCGTAGGCCGCCGCCGCCATGATCAGGCCGTAGGGCATGGCGAAGCCCATCGAGGCCAGCATGGGCGTGTTCGCCTGCTGGACGGTGGGCCGGGGCGGCGCGGCGGGGTCGGGCGCATCGCCCGCGATCGGACTGCCGAAGCGAAAGAACTGCCCTTGGCAAAGCGAGCGGTAGACCACGACGACCTCGGCCTGTCCCGTCTCGACCGCCATGGCAGCGTTGCCCACGGCGGCACAGCCGCCGCCTCCGCCGGGCATCCAGACCATGTTGCCGAAGCGCAGCGTCGGCAGGCCCAGCTCGGCTGCCAGGAAGACGGCCTCGTTGCGGTCCTCGGCGAACGACGCCAGGCCGTCCACGTCGCTCATCGAGAGGCCCGCATCGGCGACGGCGCGCTGGATCGCCTGGCACGCGAGCGCGTGCTCGGTGGTGTCGCCGATCTTGCCCCAGCGCGTGTAGCGGGTCTCTCCCACGCCGACGAGGTGGGCGCGGCTTCGGTTCGCGGCCGACACCCTCAGCTTGCCGGGAGCCCGTGGGCCGCGATGGACCGACCCAGGCGCTCGAGCTGGTGTCTGGCCGAGCCGAGCTCGTGCTCGACCTGGATCGCCCAGGTGAAGTAGCGATGCAGCGGGTAGTCCGTGTCGATGCCGATCCCGCCGTGCAGATGCTGGCAGGCGAAGGAGGCGAACTGCCCGCCCTCAGCGGCCCAGAACTTGGCCACGGCCACGTGCTCGGCCGCCGGCAGCTCTTCGGAGAGGCGCCAGGCCGCCTCCCAAGCCGAGAGCCGCAGGGCCTCGACGTGGATGTAGGCATCCGCCGCCCGCTGATGGAAGGCCTGGAAGCTCCCGATGGGTCGATCGAACTGGACGCGCTCGCGGCCATAGGCCGCCGTCATCTCGAGGGCGCGCTCGGTCACGCCGAGCTGCATCATGCAGCGCGCCGCCGTGGCGCGCTCGACGAGCCAGGCGAGCATCTCGCGGCCGTCTCCGGCGGCGTCCAGCTGGTCGACGACGCGCGCTTCCGACAGCTCGAGCCGGGCGATGGGCAACCCTTCCGGAGTCTGCTGACCCGTCGTGGCAACGCCTTCGCCGCCGGGCTCGACGTAGAAGAGCCCCACCGACCCGTCGTCGAGGGCGGCCGGCACCAGGATGCGGGCCGCCTGCTGCGCGCCGGGAACGAGTGTCTTCTCGCCCGTGAGGCGCTGCGCGCCCGCCGCCCCCTGCGCGCGCGTCGCCGGCGCGAGCGGATCGCTCGTGCCCGGCTCGGCGAGCGCCGCCGTGAGCGTGTGCTCCCCGCGCGCGATACCGGGAAGCCAGCGCTGCTTCTGCTCCTCGCTGCCGAAGCGCGCCAGGGGCAGCGCGCCCAGCACCAGCGCCGAGAAGGCGGGAACCGGCGCCACGCTGCGCCCGACTTCCTGCAGCAGCCGGCAGAGCGCGAGGAAGCCGAGGTCGGCGCCCCCGTACGGCTCGGGGACCGCCGTCCCCAGCAGGTTCGCCTCGGCCAGATGTCCCCAGAGCGCCGCATCGAAGGGCGCACCGCTCGCTTCGTGGTCCTTCAGGCGTTCGTTCGTCGCCTGATCTTCGAGGATCTTGCGGGCGAGATCCGCCACGGCCTGCTGCGATTCGGTGAAGTCGAAGTCCACCCGCTAGTCCTTGTAGTGCGGCAGCCCGAGGCCCGCCATGGCGATGATGTCGCGCTGCACCTCGTTGGTGCCGCCGCCAAAGGTGAGGATCAGCCCGTTGCGGTACGAGGACTCGATCTTTCCCTCGAGCACCGCCCCGGGGCTGTGCTTGGCGAGCAGCCCGGGCGCGCCGAGGATCTCGAGCAGCGCACGGTAGGCCTCGATCTGGAGCTCGCTGCCGTAGACCTTGATGGCAGACGAGTCGGCCATGCTGGGCTGGCCCCGGTCGGCGGCCCACGCCTGCTTCCAGTTCATGAGACGCAGCACCTGGGCCTTGGCATGGAGGCGCGCGAGGCTCTGCTGCACCCAGCCCTTGTCGATCAGGCGCTCGCCGTCGACGCGCGTCTCGCGCGCCCAGTCGGACACCGCCGCGAGGTCGCGCAGCAGCCTGCCGACCGTCATCAGCGAGATGCGCTCGTGGTTGAGCTGGCCCGTGATCAGGCGCCAGCCGTTGTTCTCGCCGCCGATCAGGTTCTCGGCCTGCACGCGAACCCCGTCGTAGAAGGTGGCATTCGTGCAGACGCCGCCCACCGTGCGCACGATCTGGCGCGAGTAGCCTTCGGCCGTGGTCGGCACCAGGAAGATCGAGAGGCCCCGGTGCTTGGGCGCATCGGGGTCGGTCCGGGCGGCCAGCCAGACGTAGTCGGCGTACTCGGCCAGGCTCGTCCACATCTTCTGTCCGTGGATCACCCACTCGTCGCCGTCGCGCACGGCGCGGGTCTGGAGCGAAGCGAGGTCGGTGCCGGCGCCGGGCTCGGAGTAGCCGATGGCGAAGAAGACCTCGCCGGCCAGGATGCGCGGGCAGAAGCTCTTGCGCTGCGCCTCGGTACCGTGCTCCTGCAGCACCGGGCCCACGGTGTTCAGGGTGAGGAAGGGCAGCGGAAAGCCCACCGCCTGCACCTCGTCGGCGAACAAGAACTGCTCCACGGCCGAGCGCTCCTGGCCGCCGTACTCCTTGGGCCAGCTCAGGCCGAGTAGACCGTCCTGGCCCATCTGCTTCATGGCCTTGCGAAACTCGGGGCCACCGCCCTCCCAGCCCGAGCCGAGCTCCTCGCGGAGCGCGTCGTTCATCATCGTCGCGAAGTAGTCGCGCAGACCATCGCGGAAGCGTCGCTGTTCGGGAGTGAGATCGATCTCCATGGCGGCCTCAGGTGTTCGCCTTCCAGTCGGTGACGAGCGTCTCCATGGTGACGTCGGCCACGAGCTTCATGTCCTCGTCGAAGAACTCGTAGAGACGACCGTCGGCGGCGTGGTTGCCGAAGAAGACCACGCCGCCCGCGTCCCCCCCGCGCTCGAGGTGCGGCAGGGCGTCGCCCACGGACAGCGCGTAGTCGCCCGCGCGCCGCACCCGGTGCTCGCCGCGCGAGCCGTCCGGGTGCAGGTCCCAGAGATGCTGCTCGCCCTCGAGCACCAGGACGGTGGTGGTCGCCACGTGGCGGTGGATCGGGCAGTGCCCGCCGTCGCCCTGCCAGCGCACGATCATGTCCAGGGTGCCCGCGGCCAGGTCGTAGCCGAGGATCGTGTAGTCATGATGCACCGGGAAGGCGAGCCCCGGCTCGCCCTCCACCTTGCGCCAGGCGTAGCGACTCGGGTCGAAGTGGCTCTGGCTCATCGTCGCCTCCTCCGTGCGCGGCACACCTAGCCTCGCTCCAGACCGTCGAGTGTGCCCTCGGCCCGCCAGGCCTCGAGCATGTCGGCGAACTCGGTGGGCTCGCCGAAGTAGAAGCCCCCCTGTCGCGTCTTGTCATCGGCCTGGCCCTCGGCGTTGTAGTAGCCCGGCGTGCAGTTCTCCGAGAACTCGATGGTGCGATCTCCACAGGCGATCACCTTGTCTACCCAGTCGGCCTCGGCCTGCGACGAGGCCTCGAGCCGTTCGATGCCCTGGCCCAGCGCCTGCTCGACGATCCACGCGACGTGGCGGGCCTGCACGTCGAGAAGGTAGGGGAAGTTCACGGTGAACCCCGACTGCGCGACGCTCATCATGAAGCAGTTGGGAAAGCCGTGGATGTGCAGGCCGTGGAGCGTGCGAACCCCGTCGGACCACTTGTCGGTGAGCGTCAGTCCCTCGCGCCCGACGATCGGGTAGCCCGCACGACGCGAGTAGTCGGTGCCCACCTCGAAGCCCGTGGCGAAGATCAGGCAATCGAGCGGGTACTCGCGGCCGGCGGCGACGACGCCCTTCTCGGTGATGCGCTCCACACCGCGTCCTTCGGTGTCCACCAGGGTGACGTTGGGGCGGTTGAAGGTCTGGAGGTAACCGTCGTGGAAGCAGGGCCGCTTGCAGAACTGCCGGTACCAGGGCTTGAGCGCCTCGGCGGTGGCGGGGTCGTCGACGAGCGCGTCCACCCGCGCGCGGATCTCTTCCATCTGCATGAAGTCGGCGAGCTCGACGGTCTCGGCGATGGCCTCGGGCGAAACGTCGGGGTCGGCACTCGAGAGCATCAGGTTCAGGATCTTGCGCACGATGTCGGTCCAGCCGTCGTCGACCAGGTCTTCTTCCTGATAGCCCCCTGCGGTGAGGATCTGGAAGTTGTCGATGCGCCGCTGCTGCCAGCCCGGCTCGAGACCGCGCGCCCACGCGGGGTCGGTCGGTCGGTTCGCGCGTACGCCGATGGAGGACGGCGTGCGCTGGAAGACGTAGAGGTGTTCGGCGCTCTCGCCCAGGTGCGGAACGCACTGCACGGCCGTGGCACCCGTCCCGATGATGCCCACGCGCTTGTCGCGCAGCCCCGTGAGGTCGCCGTTTGCATCGCCCCCGGTGTACGCGTAGTCCCAGCGGCTGGTGTGGAAGCTCTTGCCGCCGAAGGTCTCGAGACCGGGGATGCCGGGCAGCTTGGGCTTCTGGAGGAAGCCGTTGGCCAGGCACACGAAGCGCGCGCGCATAGCGTCGCCGTGGTTCGTGGCGACCGTCCAGCGCGAGGCGGCTTCGTCCCAGCGGATCTCGGTCACCTGGGTCTGCAGACACGCGCCACGATAGAGGTCGTACTTCTCGGCGATGGCCCGGCAGTGGGCGAAGATCTCGTCGCCGCGGCTGTACTTCTCGACGGGGACGTAGCCGAGCTCTTCGAGCAGCGGCAGGTAGACGTAGGACTCGATGTCGCACGCCAGACCCGGGTAGCGGTTCCAGTACCAGGTGCCGCCGAAGTCGCCGCCCTTCTCGATGATCCGTACGTCCTGCACGCCGAGCTGGCGCAGGCGGGCCCCCGCCAGCAGCCCACCGAAGCCCCCGCCGATCACGGCCACGTCGATCTCGTCGGTGAGCGGCTCGCGCGTGTAGCCCGGCGCGACGTACGGGTCGCGTTCGAAGTGGGCGAAGTCGCCCGCCATCTCGACGTACTGGTCGTTGCCGTCGGGCCGCAGGCGCTTGTCGCGCTCTGCGTCGTACTTCTTGCGCAGCGCGTCGGGGTCGAAGCCGAGCTCGGGCCGTGCCTTCGGATCGTCGGCGGTCAACGCCGCTTCCCCCTGCGCGGGCGTCGCGGCGCAGCGAGCCCATCGCGTACCAGACCGAGGTAGCCGTCGACGACCGCCTCGTCGGCGAGCCCGTGGCCGTCTTCGATCATGCGATCGAGAAAGTGCCGCGCACCGAGCAGGAACTGCGCCTGGGCCGCGATCTGCGACTCGTCCATCGGGCGAAGCGCCCCCTCCTCGATGCCGACGCGAATGCGCTCGGCCATGCGCTCGGCCATCCGATCGGCGCCGCGGCGGTAGAGGTCGGGCTCGTGAAGCTTGATCTCGTCGGCCAGGCGCACCAGCGCCGGCTGCTTGCGCGCGTGGTCCAGGTAGGTGAGCAGCGCCGCCCGCTCGCGCTCGAAGAAGTCGGAGCCCTCGCGGGCGTCGGCTGCGTCGAGCCCGGTCATGAGGTCTGCCATCAGCGCCGTCATCAGCTCGCGCAGCAGCTCGTCGCGCGAGCCGAAGTGGTAGCTCACGCTGCCGAGCGCCACGCCCGCGCGCGCCGCGATGCGAGCGAGGGAGGCCTTGTGGAAGCCGGCGTCGCTGGCCTCGGCCAGCCCCGCCTCGAGGATGCGGGCCCGGGTCTCGCGCGACTTGGCGTAGCCGGCGTGCTCGGCCGGCGCCGGCACGCGATCCAAGGAGGCGCTCTTGGGCATTGTTGAATATTGAATCAGTTTTCGATTTGTGGCAAGGTCGGCCGACCGAGCGAGGAGCGCCCATGGTCGAGCCCCGACGGCCCACGTCCGATCCCGCCGGGATCGACCAGAACGACACCGAGAGCTTCCGGGCTGGGTTTCCGCACGAGGCCTTCACGCGACGTCGCCGCGTGCGGCTGGCCTGAACGGGTGAGCGAACGAGACGGGACCGCCGACGAGCGTGCGCTCGCCGGCGTGCGCGTACTGGACTTCTCGCAGCAGATCGCCGGGCCCTACTGCTCCAAGCTCTTCGTCGACGCCGGCGCCGACGTCATCAAGGTCGAGCCCGCCACCGGCGACGCGCTGCGCCGCGGGTCCCCCTCGACCGCCGAGCCAGACGGACGCGACGCGCCGCTCTTCACGTTTCTCAACGCGGGCAAGCAGTCGGTCGTCGGCACCGTCGCCGACTCGCAGGTCGCCGCGCTACTGGCCGAGGCCGATCTCGTGATCGAGGCCCACGGGCTGACCTGCGACGGCCCATCCGACGACCGGCCGGGCCTCGACGTGGCCGCGCTGCGCGAGGCCCATCCGGCGCTCGTCGTGCTCTCGATCACGCCCTACGGCCTTGCCGGGCCGTGGGCCGACCGCGGCGCCAACGAGTTCACCCTGCAGGCCGAGTCGGGGTCGACCGCCATGCGCGCCCTGCTCGGACAGGAGCCCTTCCAGGCGGGGGGCCGCGTCGGCGAGTGGGCGGCGGGCTGCTTCGGGGCCGTCGCGGCGCTGCCCGCCGTGCTGCGCGCACGCGCCACCGGGCGCGGCGAGCACATCGACCTCTCGATCCTCGAGACCGCGAACTTCGTCTTCACGAACTACTCCGAGACCATGAACAGGCTGATGAACGGCAGCCCCGCCGACCCCGAGCACGCCTTTCTCGCGCCCTCGGTGGAGACGCCCTCGATCGAGCCGACCGCCGACGGCTTCGTGGGCTTCTGCACGAACTCACGCCAGCAGTTCTCGGACTTCCTGCTGATGATCGAGCGTCCCGACCTGCAGGCCGACGAGGCGCTGGCCCAGTTTGCGGGGCGGCTCATGCGCTTCGACGAGTGGACCGGGATCATGCGCCCCTGGCTCTCGGGCAAGACCACGGCCGAGATCATCGAGCTTGCATCGCTGCTGCGGATCCCGGTGGCGCCGATCGGCAATGGCGAGACCGTGCTCGCCCACGAGCAGCTCGCCGAGCGCGGTGTGTTCGGCCCCGATGCGGAAGGGCGGTTCTTGCAGCCGCGACGCCCCTACCGCATCGACGACGCCGGCCCGAAGACCCCACCCCCAGCGCCGCAGCTGGGCGAGCATGCCGACTCGGCCGCGTTCCGAGACCGCGAAGCCGAACCCGGCGCAACCGCCGAGGCGGATGGGGCGCTACCCCTCGAGGGCCTTCGCATCCTCGACCTCACCGCCTGGTGGGCGGGGCCCGCCGCCACCCAGGTGCTGGCCAGCTTCGGGGCCGAGGTCATCCACGTCGAATCGACCACGCGACCCGACGGCCTGCGCATGGTGGGCGGCATGATGCAGGCCCACTACGACCAGTGGTGGGACGCCTGCCCGCACTTCCTCCACGCGAACAGCAACAAGCTCGGGGTGACGCTCGACCTCGCGAACCCCCGTGGCCTGGCGCTGCTCGAAGAGCTGATCGGGCAGTGCGACGCGGTGGTCGAGAACTTCACGCCGCGCGTGCTCGACAACTTCGGCCTCTCCTGGGAGCGCGTCCGCGAGATCAACCCTCGGGCGATCCTGCTACGCATGCCCGCCTTCGGGCTGTCCGGTCCGTGGCGAGACCACCCGGGCTTCGCGCAGACCATGGAGCAGCTCTCGGGCCTGGCCTGGGTCACGGGCCACGTCGACGACCAGCCGCGCATCCCACGTGGCCCGTGCGACCCCGTGGCCGGCATGCACGCCGCCTTCGCCCTGCTGGTGGCGCTCGAGCAGCGCAAGGCCTCGGGCCACGGCCATCACGTGGAGAGCACCATGGTCGAAGCCGCGCTCAACATCGCGGCCGAGCAGGTGCTCGAATGGAGCGCATTCGGCCGCCTGCTGGGCCGCGAGGGCAACCGATCGCCACTGGCCGCGCCCCAGGGGCTCTACGCCTGTGCCGAGGGGCCGGGCGCGACCGACCGGTGGCTCGCGCTCTCCGTCGCGACCGACGCCCAATGGCGCGCGCTACGCGAGGCCCTGGGCCGCCCCGAGTGGGCCATGGACCCGGCCCTCGAGACCCGTGCCGGCCGGCGCGCGGCCCACGATTCGATCGATGCGCACCTGGGTGCGTGGACCGCCGGCCGCGACCGCGCCGAGTTGGTCGCCCTGCTTCGCGCGCGGGGCGTGTTCGCCTCGGAGGTGACGAGCCCGTGCCGGCTGCTGCAGACGAACCCGCAGCTCCGCGCGCGCCGGTACTTCGAGAGGCCCGAACACCCGGTGGTGAGCGCCATGCCCCTGCCGGGCCTGCCGTTTCGCTACGAGGGCGTGGAGAGGTGGCTGCGAACACCCGCGCCCACGCTGGGCCAGCACAACGAAGCGGTGCTCTGCGGGATCCTTGGTCTGCCGCGCGAAGCGCTCGAAGAGCTCGAAGCGGACGGCGTGATCGGGAGCCGCCCCGCCGGACTCTGACGAGGAGCCCGCCCGGTCGGGGCCGGCCCGGCGAGCAGTTGGAGCGGGGTACCCGTCAGCGCGGTAGCGAGACCTGCACCGTGCCCGTCGCGTGATCGCCGAGGTCGTTGGCGGCGCGCACCTCGAGATCGATCGTGCGCTCGTCGCCCTCTTCGGCCACGCCGGTGACGCGGCCGCTGAAGCGCAGCGCCTGACCGGGGACGGCCGGCACGCCGAGGCGGATCTTCACGTTGCGCAGCATCGCCTCGGGCCCGGCCCAGTCGGTGACGAAGCGCGCCACGTAGCCGTTGGTGGTGAGGATGTTCATGAACAGATCGGGCGCGCCCTGGGACCGGGCGTACTCGGCGTCGTGGTGGGCCGGCATGAAGTCGCGTGAGGCGATGGCCCCGGCGACGATCACCGTCGAGGTCACGGGCAGCTCGAAGACGGGAAGCTCGTCGCCAATGGCGACGCCTGCGCTCGCGTTGGCTCCGCTCATGCGCCACCCCCCAGCCGGCTCGGGTCGATCGTGCTCGGATCGAACTTGAACACGCGGAAGAGCTGGCGGCCCACGACCTCGCCATCGCCCGCCGTGTAGGTGGTCACCCAGGTCACGAAGTAGCCCTGCCCGAGGCTCGTGGTCTTTCGCGGCGAGATCGACTCGACCTCGATCGAGAGCTGCAGCAGGTCTCCGGGCCGCAGGTAGCGCTCGAATTCGAGCTCGGAGTTGGTGGCCAGGGTTCCGACGTAGCCCGCCTCGTCGAGTGCCATGAGCGGGTTGTCGAAGGCCATCTCGTCCGGCTTGCCGCCGCGCTCGGCGATGCCCTCGATCTTCGGTCGGGGCATGCCCCAGGCCTGCAACATGGCCGGGGGTGCCACGATGCCATCGAAGCGCGACGAGGCCGCGGCCTCTTCGTCGAGGTAGACCGGGTTGCGGTCATCGAACGCGTCGACCCAGTGCCGGATCATCGGCACGTTGACCGGGTCCGGCGCCACCGACGGCGGGCCCATCGGCTTGCCGACGTACCCTTCCAGTCGCTCCCAAAGCTCGTCCGTCTCGCTCACCATCGTCCTCGTTTCGACCCACCGCGCATCGGGTGGCCGACCAGAGTACGCGATCGCGGGGCGCCCGAGCTAGACCTCGATCACCTCGCGCGTGAGTCGGCTCACGCGGAACATCCCGCGTCGGGTCGCCAGGTAGTAGCTGCTGGCGAGCGGCTCACGGCGCGCACGGCCCCCGGGCTCGATCCAGACGATGTCTTTGGCGACCTTGACCCAGCCCCGGGCGTCGAGGTGGGCGTGGTCGTCCTGGGTGAGATCGGCCAGCAGGCCATTGCCCGCCGCGTCTGCGGAATCCGTCATGGGCTGGAGGGTAGCCGTCGGAACGGAGCCCCCCGGGTGTCGAGGTCGACCGCCACCGGCTGGGCAATCGAGCGGTCGCAGGCTGAGCCCGCAGTGCCCGTCTAGAGCAGCCGCCGGGCCGAACCAGCGCCTCGTTTCGGTGGCCAGGCGGGTCGCGGCGGCCACGGGCCCTGTGGAATCATGGCACTCCGCGCGAGGCCCGATTTGGGGCGAGGAGGTACACGTGGCAGAGCGACGAGCGGCGAGTCTTTGCGAGGCCTTCCAACGAACGGCGGCTGGCGCCGCAGAGGCGCTGGCCCTGCGCACGCCCGGCGGCGGCCAGGAGCTCAGCTGGGCCGAGTACGGCCGACGCGTCGAGCGCATCGCGGGCGGCCTCGAGGCGCTGGGCGTGCAGCGCGGCGAGACCGTGGGCCTCATGATGACGAACCGCCCCGAGTTCCATCTGGCCGACACCGCGGCGCTGCACCTGGGCGCCGTCCCGTTCTCGATCTACAACACCTCGGCCCCGGAGCAGATCGAGTACCTCTTCAGCAACGCCGCCAATCGCGTGGTGCTTTGCGATGCGGCCTTCGTACCGCGCGTGCTCGAAGCCCGCAGCAGCGCCGTCGAGCACGTGGTCTGCGTGGACGGCGCGGCCGACGGCGCGATCTCGCTCGACCAGCTCGAGGCCGGGCGCCGAAGCGAGTTCGACACCGCGGCCTACGAGGCACGCTGGCGCGAGGTCGAAGGCTCGGACGTGGCGACCCTCATCTACACGTCGGGTACCACCGGCCCGCCCAAGGGCGTCGAGCTCACCCACGAGAACCTGCTGGTCGAACTGGAACTCTTGCTGCCGACCATGGGTTCGATCGGCGCGGGCGACCGCGCGATCAGCTACCTGCCCGCCGCCCATGTCGCCGACCGTCTGCTGTCGCACTACGCGGCCATGGCGACGGGCCTGCAGATCACGAGCCTGGCCGACCCGCGGCAACTGAGCCAGGCGCTGACCGAGGCGAGGCCCACCTTCTTCGGCGGCGTGCCGCGCATCTGGGAGAAGCTCATGGCGGGCCTGCAGGCCGCCGGCATCCAGGACCCCTCGCAGCTCTCGGACGAGGCACGTGCGGCGGTGCGCGCGAAGGCGGGTCTCGACGCCGTGACCGGTGCGGTGAGCGGCGCCGCGCCCATCCCGAACGAGGTGCTCGAGTACTTCCTGGCGCTGGGCATCCCGGTGCAAGAGGTCTGGGGCATGTCCGAGCTGAGCGCGGTCGCCACCATCAACCCGGCCGACGCGATCCGCGTGGGCACCGTGGGCAAGGCGCTGCCGGGCGTCGAGCTGAAGCTCGCCGACGACGGAGAGCTTCTCTGCCGCGGGCCGATCGTGATGAGGGGCTACCGCAACCAGCCCGAGAAGACGGCCGAGACCATCGACCCCGACGGTTGGCTGCACACCGGTGACATCGCCGAGATCGACGCCGACGGCTACGTGAAGATCGTCGACCGCAAGAAAGAACTCATCATCAACGCGGCGGGCAAGAACATGTCGCCCGCCAACATCGAGCAGAAGCTCAAGGCCGCGAGCCCGTTGATCGGCCAGGCCGTCGCCATCGGCGACGGGCGCCCCTACAACGTGGCGCTGCTGGTGCTCGACCCGGACACCAGCGCCGCCTGGGCGGCCGAGCACGGGCGCGACGACGCGAGCGCCGCGGCCCTGTGCCAAGACGAGGGTGTCGTGGCCTTGGTGGACGAGGCCGTCGGAGCGGCCAACGAGCGCATGGCGCGCGTCGAACAGATCAAGCGCTACAAGATCCTCCCCCGCGACTGGGAGCCGGGAGGCGATGAACTCACGCCGACGTCGAAGCTGAAGCGCAAGCCGATCGCCGAGAAATACGCGGCGGAGATCGACGCGCTGTACGCCTGAGCGAGCCTGGGCGCCATCCCCCGGGCGCGTGCGGTCCCGCGGGGGCGACACGTTGCGGCCCACGGCCCTCCCGTAGACGCAGCCGGGGGGGCTGGGCCCTTGTGGCCGCCCCTGGTCGGCGGTGAGCCGACCGCCGAAGGCTGCGAATCCAGGTTCGGCCCAAGTACGACCGGTGGTTTCCTGCTCCAATTGGACCTGGAGGAGGACCGTCATGAGGCTCACCGCAGGGCTCGCGTTCGTGGGGATGGTGTTCGTTTCCGGGGTCGGCGCCTCGGCCGCCGTGCTCGAGGTCGATCCCACCGTACCCGACGTGCTCGCCACGGACGGCCAGTGCTCGTTGCGCGAGGCGATCACGAATGCCAACGACGACGCGGCAACCTGGCCGGATTGCCCGACCGGAACGGGCCCGGACCGGGTCGAGATCGGCGCCGGCGCCCACTACCCGAGCACGGCCATCCTGGTCGTGGGTGAGCTGGACGTCGTCGGCGCGGGTGCCGACACCACGGTGATCGACGCCGGCTCGTTCCGGGTCGAGCCGGGTGCCACGGCCCGGATCGCACGGCTCACGATCTCTGGCGCGGTCGGGTACGGCATCTCGAACGCTGGCGATCTCACCGTCGACGAAGCGGTCATCGAAGGCACCATCTCGTACTGCCCGCGCGGGCACTGCACCTGGCCCGGCGCCATCCACAACGAGGGTGGCACCGTCACCGTCGTGCGCTCTGCATTGATCGACAACGAGATCGGAATCCTCGTGGCGGCAGGATCGTGCGTGGCTCGCAACGCGACGCTCGCCGGAAACGCCTTCCAGATCATGACGTACCTCGGTGCCACGAGCTCGGTCGTGCATGCCACGATCGACGGAGGGACCGTCTTGGGCGCCGAGATCAGTGGGAGCATCGTCGTCGGGACTTGCGGTTGGGCCACGTCGCTCGGATACAACCTCTCGGACCAGCCCTGCGCGTGGCTGACCGAACCCACGGACCAGAGCGCCGGCCCGATCTTCCTCGGCGAGCTCACCGAAGACCCCGTCCCGGTCATCCCCGTCTACGGCGGAAGCGTTGCCATCGATGCGGTCCCTGCGGGCGAGTGCGCTGCGTCCGAGGATCAGCTCGGGACGCCGCGGCCGGCCGGCGCCGGCTGCGACATCGGCGCCTACGAGCGCGTACCGCCCCAGGTGCCCGGGTCGCGGTGCGGGCTCGGATTCGAGGCCGTGCCCATCCTGCTGGCGCTCTTGCATGGTAGGAACGCATACGCGCGGTACCCGCGGAGGCGGCCTCGCTGATCACCGCCTGCGCGCCGCCGCATGGTCGATCGAACGCGCAGCTTGGGATGAAGCTGGGCTGTCGGACGCAGCCGCTCGCTGCCGACGGCCTAGTCGGAGAGACCCATGCGGGCCAGCAGGTCGCGGAAGCGCGGGTCCGACCGATAGGGGTCATACACGGGATCGGCCTGGATGAACCACATGCGCCCTGCCTGGTACCCGAGCTCCATCGCCTCGAACATGCGCTCGGGATCTCCCAGGTAGGCCAGCCAAACGGCCGCGCTTTCCGGAAAGGGTCCATAGGGCTGGCCACTGAGGGCCGCACCAAGCCGCAGGACGTCCTCCACTACCCCGCGGACGCCCGCGCGCGCATAGCCGGCCCGGATCGCCGGCTCGGCCTCGGGCGGCACGAAACGAATGGTCTCCTCGAGCGCCTGTTCGGGTCGCTCTTTGGCCAGGTGGGAGAGCACCGTGGCGTGCCAGTCGGTGGCCCCTGCGCCCAGCTCGCGGGCGCGGCGGCCCAGCTCGATGGCACGGCCGTAGTCGCGGGCGAAGTAGTGCACCTTGCCGACCCAACGGTTCATGATGGGGGACAACGGGTCGAGCGCGAGCACGCGCTGGCCATCGGCCAAGGCATCTTCCACCCGGCCCGCCTCACAATGAAGCGCGGAACGCACCTGCAGCGCATCCACGGAGGAGGGGTTGATCTCGAGCGCGCGATTCACGGCGCGCTCGGCCTCGGCCCATCGGTAGGAGTTCGACTCGATCAAGGCGAATATCGAGAGCGCCTCGGGCAAGTCGGAATCGAGACCCAACGCCCGCTCCGCATGCTCTCTCGCCCGTTCGAGCCGTGCGGCCGTCGCATCGAATCCCGAGTCCCAGAGGTCGTAGTGGGCGATCCCCAGCTCTGCCTGGGCAAGCGCGAACCCGGGCTCGAGCGCCAGGGCCTGCTCGAGGTAGCGGATCGCATCGTGCAGGGCGTCTTCCGCGGGGACCTTCGCGAGGCGCTGACCCACCAGGTGGAGCTCCCTCGCGCGCGTGTCGACGGGCGCGCGCTCGCTCCACGCCGACCCGAGCTTCGAGCGAAGCGCATCCGTGATGGCGCGAACGATGTCCTGCTGCGCTGCGAAGATGCCTTCGAGGTTGCGCTCGAAAGTCTCCGACCAATCGTGAAGCCCATCGGTGGTCCGCACCAGCTGCACGGTCACCCGCAACCGGTCGCCGTCGCGCTGAAGGCTGCCCTCGACGACGCGCCCCACGCCGAGCACCTGGCCGACCTCGCGCACGTCGCGGCCTTCGCCGCGAAAGGCGAACGACGATGTGCGTGCGGCGACCTGGAGGTCGGGGGCCTGGGAGAGCGATCGGATCAGCTCTTCGGCAAGCCCGTCGGCCAGGTGGCCCTGGTCTCCCGAGGGGCTGAGATCGAGGAAGGGAAGCACGGCCACCGCCAGGGACGAAGCCGGCCGCTCGTTCACGGGTGCGACGAAGCGAAAGCCGCGGCCCCGCTCGGTGCGGACGAAGGCCTGCAGACTGCCGGTGTCGCCGAGCGCTCGGCGCACGTCGCGCAGCGCGCTGGAGAGCGAGGCGTCGCTCACGATCGCGTCGGGCCAGACCGCGTCGAAGAGCTCTTGCTTCGGAACGGCGCGGTCGCGGTGGCGGACGAGGTAGCCGAGCAGGGCGACGGGCTTGGCCTGAAGGAGTAGGGGGGCGCCGTCGCGCCGCAGCTCTCGCCGCCGCTCGTCGAGGACGAAGTCGCCGAACTCGAAGATGGCCGGGGCGTCACTCATGACGATCGAGTGCGTTGATTGTGCGTGCCCGAAGAAGCAGCCGCCATGGGAACGGGGTCCGAAGCTCCCCGAGAGCGGAGCCGCGGGGGCGCCTCCCGGAACGCTAGGCCTGCGCGTCACCCGGCGGGGGCGGCCCCAGTAGCTCGCGAACGCGTTGCAGGCGCAGGTCGTCGGGCTCGAGGATCTCGCCGAGCCAGCCCAGGACGTAGTCGGCGTCGAGGGTCTCGCCGAGGGCGATGCGCAGCTCGGCGAGGTCGCGCCAGTCCTTCTCGCGCGAGAAGAGCACCTTGAAGACGGCCAGGTCTTCGGGGCTGAGGATCGTGATCCGGTCGGCTCCGAAAGCGACGTCGCGTCGGCGGTCGAGGCAAGCGTCGTGGAGCGCGGCGTAGGAGAAGAAGAGGTCGAGGGGCGTGTGCTCCCAGAACAGGCGGATCTGCTCGTCGCGGGCGAGCGATGCGCGGCCCTCGGTGGTGGGCGGCGCGACCCCCAGGCCCACGAGCACGGCGAGCACGCGGTCGAAGCTCTCGACCGGCAAGAAGACGTTTACGTCGACGTCCTGGGTACCGCGCGGCGTGGCGTAGTAGGCCAGTGCGATGGCGCCGCCGAACGCGTAGGGGATGGCTTCGGCCTCGAAGGCGTCGCGCAGCGCCGACACCTTCTCGTCGAGCGGCAGGCTCACTTGCGGCGCCGGGTCAGGCCGCGCGCCAGCGCGCGTCGGCCGGGATGCGCGGCAGGACGGCCGGCGGCAGCGGCGGCCGCGGCTCGCGCGAGCGGGCGATGGTGTCGTAGAGCCGGAGCACGTCGCGCAGGGCGCGGCCTCGCGCAGCCTCGCCGGCGCCGATCCACTCGGCCACGTCGTGCAGCGGCTCGGGCACCGGCGCTTGGGGTAGGGCGTCGAGGGCCTGGCGCAGCAGCGCGCCGAGCACGGGGTCGAGCGGTGCGCCGTCGCGCAGGCGCGCGATCAGCTCGCGCGCCGGGGCGTCGGCGCGGTGGGGCACGAAGCGCAGGCCCAGCTCGCGAGCCCTGCGGACGAGGGCGGCGCGGTCGAAGGGCGAGTTCGCGGCGGCCTCGGCGCCATCGAGCGCCGACTCGGTGAGCACACCCCGAAAGCTCGCGAGGGTTCGCGACCGCGGGCCCCGGGGCGTGGCCCGCGACTCGCGGATCTCGACGCGCCCGCCCGGGCGCTGGACCAGATAGGCCATAGTGACAGAAGGTACTATGATAGTTCCGAGATGCAACTACGGGGAGGGGGCCTGCCCGCCGTCAGCCAGCGGGCGTCAGTCCATGAAGAGCAGGGCCGCCAGCGTGAACGTGGCGAGGGGCACCAGCGCGATCGCGACCAGGTTCAGGAAGAAGCCGGCGCGGCTCATGTCGGCGAGATCGACGCGGCCCGAGCCGAACACGACCGCGTTGGGCGGGGTCGCCACGGGCAACATGAACGCCAGGCTGGCCGCCACCGTGGCCGGGATCGCCAGCAGCATCGGGTCGAAGCCGAGGCCCGGCGCGATGCCCGCGAGCAGCGGCACGAAGGTCGCGGCCGTGGCCGTGTTGCTCGTGAGCTCGGTCAGGAACACGACGAGTGCGACGACGCCGATGACCACGACGACCGCCGGCAGCCCGGCGAGCCCCGCGACCTGCGCGCCGAGGAACGCATCGACCCCGGTTGCGCGGATCGCCGCAGCCAGGCTGAGACCACCGCCAAACAAGATCAAGATGCCCCACGGCAGCCGCAGCGCCGTCTCCCAGTCGAGCGCGCGTGGGCTCCGGCCGCGCGGCTCGTCTGGGCCTGCGGTCGCACCCGCACCGGGGGTCACACCCCCTGGAAGCAGGAACAGCAGCAGCCCCGCGGCGATCGCGATGGAGGCGTCGGTCAGACCGGCGAACGGCGCGACCCCGCCCACCTCGACCTTCGCAAGGAGCGGCCGGAACACCCAGAGCCCCGCCGCCAGCGAGAACACGAAGGCCGTGCTGCGCTCGCCGGTGCCGAGCGGTCCCATGGCGTCGTGCGCTTCGCGTACCGCCGCAGCGCCGGCCACGGGCGCGTCGTCGAGCGGAAAGACCCGGCGCGTGAGCCCCCACCAGGCAATGGGCAGGAACGTGGCCGTGATCGGAAGCCCGAAGGCCATCCAGCGTGCGAAGCCGATCTCGATGCCGAGCTCGCGTTGCAGGAAAGAGAGCAGGAACACGTTGGGCGGCGTGCCGATCGGTGTGGCGATCCCGCCGATCGAGCAGCCGTAGGCGACCCCGAGCAGCAGGCAAAGGGAGAAGCGGCGGTTCGCCTCGTCTTCGGCAGCACCGGCCACCGAGAGTGCCACGGGCAACATCATGATCGCCGTCGCCGTGTTCGAAACCCACATGCTGAGCAGCGCACTCGCCAGCATGAAGCCGGCCACGAGCGACGCCGGCCGCGTGCCCGCCAGGCGCAGCACCTGGAATGCGATGCGCCGGTGCAGCCCCCACCGCTCCATGGCAAGTGCGATCAGAAACCCGCCCATGAACAAGAAGATCAGCTCGTGCCCGTAGGGCGCCGCCGCATCGCGCCCCGACGCCACACCCAGCCACGGAAACAGCACCAGCGGCAGCAGCGCCGTCACGTAGACGGGGATCGCCTCGGTCATCCACCACGTCGCCATCCACACCGTCACACCGAGCGTGGCGCGGGCGGCGGCATCGAGAACGACCTCGCCGCCAGCCGTCGCGTACGTGTCGGGCAAGGCCAACCCGAGGGCGAGACCGAGCAGCGGCCCGCCCGGGAGGCCCCAAAGCCGGAGCCGACGCTGGACGGGGTGGGGGTCGCCGGGGACGGGCATCGCGGGGATCAGAGTAGGGCAGGCCGAGCCGTGGCTGGGTTGCCGACGGATCGAGACGGCGCTCCGCGGCCGGGCCGGATTCACGACCCATGCATGGCTCGCGTGGAGCAGATCAAGCGCTACGCGACCCTGCCCTGCGACTGGGAGCCGGGCGGCGACGAGCTCACGCCCACTTCGAAGCTCGAGCACAAGCCGATCGCCGAGAAGTACGCAGTGGAGACCGACGCGCCGTACGCCTGACCGCACGCGTGAGGGTGCGGGTGCGGGTGCGGGTGCGGGAACGCTGACGCACGAAGCCGGGTGTCTCACCGACGCCTAACAAGTCCTTCTCCCTAGAAGTTTCACCTCATGCACGGCAGGCATCCACCCACGTGGCTCGCGCGCTTGGGCAACGAATCGGGGCAGAGTGGTACGCGTCTTCCGCGAACACGGAACGCGCCTTCCGTCGTGACTCGCGTGGAACTGACGCCACGAGAAACAAACGCCATGGATTCCGGGCGTGTGTGTCTCCGCGCACGAACCCGGCACGATCCTCGCAGTGCGAACACCTTCGGGAAGGGGCCCGCCCATTGGTGGTGGGGCGGATGGTCTCCCTTGCCCAGGAGGTCATCTCGGGTCGATCAAGCATTCGCTCCGCACCCTTCTTGCCGTCGCCCTGTTCGGGCTGTTGGGCGCCCCGGCCCAGGGGCTCCCGTTCATCGTCAACTACGACGGGGTCATCACCTTCTCGAACGTGCCGGGGGTGACCGTGGGGTTCGTCGCCCCCGGGAACGTCATTCGGGTCGATACGGCCTCGCTCCTCGGCGTCAGTGGCTCTTCGAGTAATTGGCAGGTCTCGGGCAGCACGACGTCCCTCGGGGCGACGGCGCCCTATACCGCGACGCTGCAGCAGCGCAGCACCTCCTCCCTCGGATGGCGAAGCGTCTCCAACTGGGTGCCCTGCGCGACGTCGGCGCTCGCGGCGGTCTGCGCCCTGGAGGGGTATACGGAGCTACGGGGGATCACCATCTTCCGAGGTCCGTGGGGGATCGAGGACATCAACACCGTGGAATCCGAGCTCTGGACCAGCGGCCTCCTCGACAACGCCCTCCTGCGCGTGTACCTGCGGGCCACTCCGCAAGACTCCCCCAGCTCGTGGGGCCGCGTGGACATCGCGCAGACCGCCACCGTGCCCGAGGCCTCTTCGGCCCTGCTGCTGCTTTCGGCCGGCGGGTGGCTCTACCGCGCCAGGCGCCGAGCGGCCGAGCGCGCCTAGGGGCGCGCGACCGGTGAGTGCGCGAGCCCGTCCCGCCCGGGCGGGCTCGCGCGCTGGACCCAAGGGGACTCCGCATGGCACGCTAGGGGCTCGACGTCCAAGGGCGCCGCGCGCGAGTTGTCCCTGGCGCTCGAGGAGATCACGTTCATAGCGCGCAAGCGCTAGGAGACTCCCAGCGCGCTGGCGAAGCCGATCAGCGCCCGCCCGATCTTCTCGGCGGCACAGCCGGGGGTGAGGGAGCAGGAGGCGGCGGCTTCTGGCCGCCACCTCCGCTCCCGGATTCCAATCGCGCCCGATAGCGCTCACGAACGCCCGCGATCTCTCCATCCAGTGCTTCGAGCGTCCAGTGGGTGGTCGGGATCGGTTCCAGAACGTCGACGCGAACGCAAGCGGGGCGCATCAGCCAACCCCCACGCGGGAGCACGTCGTCCGCGTTGTGGATGACGATCGGCACGATGGGTGCGCGTGCAGCCATGGCCACGCGAAACGCCCCCTTCTTGAACGCGCCCACGACCTCCGTCCGATCGCGCCGGGTCCCCTCCGGCGCGATCGCGAGCGCCAACCCGTCGCCCAACGCGTCCGTCGCGGGCTCCAGCGCACGCAGCGCCTGCGCGTGATCCGCCCGATCGACGAAGGCGACCCCGGCGAAGGCGAAGGCCGGCCCCAGCAGCGGGTTGCGCCGGATCTCGGACTTGGCCACCGCCGTGAAGCGTCGTCGCAGAAGGGCGCAGACCAGGATCGGGTCGATACCGCTGCGGTGGTTGATCAAGAAGACGGCCGGCCGTAGCGACAGGCGCTCACGCCCGCGCACATCGAGGCGAATCCCGGCTGCGCGGGTGCCCCAGTCTCCCCAGACCTCGAAGGTGCGATCGAGCGCGCGCCGGCGGTCACGGTGCACGAGCCCGCTGGCGAGACCCGCGAGCAGGCCGATCGGGATCACGGCTAGGGCGGCGCAGGTTCTCGAGACGCAGATCCACGCGCGGGTCGGGCGCGTGGAGTCCGAGGACTTCGCCATGCAGAGGGGGTACCCGCTGGACGCGAGCCGTCCACTCTGGGCCCCAGCGGCGAGCGCCTCCCATGGAGGCCCTACGCCGTTGACCCCCGCGTCGGGGTCGAAAAGAGTCGACGATTGGGCGACCCGCCGTCATCGTTTGCGCGACGTGCGCAAGCTTCGCGCGGCCCCCGCGGTTGCGGACCGCCGTGTTCAGGCTTCGAAGGGAAGGCATGGCTGAGTTTCTCGAACGAGTCGCGATCGTCGGTGCGGGCATTGCGGGGCTCACCGCCGCCCGGGCGCTGGCCGACGAGGGGCACGCCGTACAGGTCTTCGACAAGTCACGCGGCGTCGGGGGACGCATGGCGACGCGAAGGCGTTTTCCGGACGACTTCGACCACGGCGCCCAGTACTTCACGGCAAAGGAGCCCCGCTTCGCCGAACAGGTGGCGGCCTGGAAGGCCGCGGGGGTGGTCGAGGCCTGGGACGCGCGGATCGTGCGCCTCGGCTCGGAGGAACATGAGAAGCCTGACACGAAGGAGCGATACGTCGGCACCCCGCGCATGACGAGCGCTCCGAAGGCGCTTGCCGAAGGGCTCGACGTCGCGCTCTCGGCGCGCGTCTTGGAGATCGCCCGCGACGCGGACGCAAGGTGTTCGCTCGGCACCGAGGATGGGCGGCGGTTCGACGGCTTTCGCCACGTGGTCGTCGCCACCCCCGCCCCCCAGGCAGTCCCGCTGCTGGACGCCGCGCCGTCGTTGCAGGCCCAGGCCGCGGCCATCCCGATGCTGCCCTGCCATGCCGCCATGGTGCGTTTCGAACGGCCCGTGCCGGTCCACTTCGACGCCGCGTTCGTCGCAGACGATCGCCTCGCATGGGCCGCACGCAACCGCAGCAAGCCGGGCCGTCCGGACGGCGAGTGCTGGGTGCTGCACTCGACCCCCGGCTTCAGCCAGGCCGAACTGGAGACGCCACCGGGCGACCTCGCAGGGCCCCTTCTAGACGCGCTCGCTTCGCACGCCGGTGTTCGGCTCCCGCCCGTGCGCTCGACCGACGTCCACCGCTGGCTGCTGGCCCGGGCCAGCCGCTTCGTGGGCAAGCCCTACCTCTACGACGAAGCCAGCCGCATCGCCGTCTGCGGCGACTGGCTGCTGGGCGACCGCGTCGAGGCAGCCCACCAGAGCGGCGCCGAGTTGGCCCGCGCTCTCCTCGCCTGACCGCGCAACGCGCGCGAGGTTCGCCTCAGGTCGGAACGTCGCTCTCGGCCGAGAGCGTGTGCGAGAGCTGCTGGGCGCGCGCGAGCACCTGGTCGAGCAGCACCGCCGTGGCGGGCGCGAACGCAAAGCCCTGGAAGGCACTGGTCGAGAGCCCCATGAACGGCTCGGCCAGGTCTTCGGCGTCGGTCGCATGCTCGATCCCGCGTGCGATCGCCGAGAAGAATGCGGCCTGGTCGGTCTGGTGCGCCTCGGTGGCGAGCTCGACCAGGCGGCGCAGGAGCGGGAGCATCTCGTCGTGCGCGACGTCGAGAGCGGAGGGCGTGGCCGCGGTCACGCCATGGGGTTAGCCGCTCTGGGCAGCGCGACAAGCTGGCCGCAGTCGCGGTCCGAGAGCCCGATGCCGCGCTTGTCGAACAGGATCACGCGGCAGAATCGCGTGAGCCGCTCGACCCATTCTGGAAAGCCGAACACGTCCCACTGCATGTCGAGGTGCGAGATCCACCCCGGCACCACGATGAGATCGAGCGGCCCCTCGCCCACCACCTGGTACGCGATCGACACGTCGCCGCTCATGGCGTAGTGGGTCTCGGGTCTCACGGGGGACATTCCTACCCCAGCCCGTGGGTGCATCCAAGCCATACGCACCTGGCTGCCCCGGCGTCCGCATGGGCCGAGCTTCGACTCGGCATTTTCGAACCGTGGGAGTCGGATTTTCTGCTTTTCGATGCCCGGCGGATTCCTAACCTCGGGGAGGAGGGGTGCGGAGGAACCCATGAACCCGAGCGCGGCCCCTTCTGATCGGCCTGACCGCGGGGCCGCCCCGGCAGGGGGGAGCCCATGCGCCTGCTGATCCTCCCCACCCTGCTGCTCGGCTTCTCGAGCCTGTTTCTCTGGGGCCTCGGCGACCGGCTGGCTTTCCTCGACGAGTTCGACGCGGTGGTCGCGTGGCTCCGCGCGCAGGGAGGCTACGCATGGGCCGTGGGCGCCGGCGTGATCCTCTCGGACGCCGTGCTGCCGGCGCCGAGCACGCTCACCACCTTCGCCCTGGGCATCATCTACGGCCCGCTCCTCGGCGGGGCCATCGGCGGCCTCGCCTCGGTGCTGGCGGGCGTGCTGGGCTTCGGTGCCACGCGCCTGCTCGGCCGCCGCGGCGCGCTCTGGCTGCTGGGCGAGCGCGATCTCGCGCGCACCCAGGCCTTCTACGAGCGCTGGGGCCTCTACGCCGTCGTGCTCGGCCGCGCCATCGGCGGCCCTGCCGAGTGGGCGGTGATCCTCGCCGGCCTCTCGAACCTGCGCTTCCTGCCCGTGCTCGGCGCGCTCTGCCTCGGCGGATTCGGATCGGGCTTCGTCATGGCCGCCCTCGGCGCCATGGCGGTCACCCACCCGCTCGCCGCCGTCGCAGCCAGCGCGGCGCTGCTGACCGCGATCCTGCTCGTCGGCCACTGGCTCCGGCGGTCGGGCCTCGAGGGGGCGGGGACGCAGGCCCACGGGTCGGCGATCGGCTGACCTGCCGCGCCGAACGCGACCACGCGCGGCTGTGTATCGGGGGCGACGGGCCCATGCGCTGGTGTCGCGGCAGCGCCCTCGATGCGCGGGGGCCGCCGCTCTATCGTCCTCGAAAGACGAGGAACCGGCACCCATGCTCCATGGCAGTACGCATCCCGACTTCGCTGACGTTGCGCGCGCGCTCCGCCGCATCCTGCCCAAGAAGGGCGGAGGCGGGGCGGCGGCCTGCGTGTACCACAAGGGCGAGAAGGTGGTGGACATCTGGGGCGGGACGCGCGACGCGAACGGCACGCCGTGGGAGGAGGACACGCTCAGCATCTCGTTCTCCACCACCAAGGGCGTGGCCTCGACGCTGCTCCACCTGCATGCGGACCGGGGGCTCATCGACTATGACGCGCCGGTCGCGCAGTACTGGCCCGAGTTCGCAGCGGGGGGCAAGGAGCGCGTCACGGTCCGGCAGGTCATGTGCCACGAGGCCGGGCTCTACGCGATCGACGGCATGATCGAGCACGGGCGAGAGATGCTCGACTGGGACCACGTCACGGCCCGCATCGCCGCCACCGAGCCGCGACACGCGCCGGGGACGGCGCACGGCTACCACGCGCTCACCTACGGCTGGCTGGTCGGCGAGATCGTGCGCCGGGTGGCGGGCGGCAAGCCGTTCGCCGAGCTGCTCGAAAGCGAGGTCGCGCGGCCGCTCGGGCTCGACGGCCTGTACTGCGGGCTGCCCGCCGACCAGCAGCACCGCTGCGCCACGCTGATGGCGCGCGGCATGCACCCCGACCCGGAGCGGCGGCGGCAGAACACGCAGCGCATCCTCGAGGGCGCCGAGCGCTGGCGCCGGCGGCTCTCGGCGCTCGGCTTCCGCTACGACCCGTCCGAGAGCATCGCCGCGCTGATGGCGCCCGGCATGGAGGACGTGGACTTCAACTCCGACGAGTTCCGCGCTGCGTCCATCCCCGCCGCCAACGGCATGTTCACGGCCCGCTCGCTCGCGCGCATGTACGCCTGCCTGGCCCAGGGCGGCGAGCTCGAGGGCGTGCGCCTGCTCTCCTGGGACACGATCCGCCGCGCCAGCGAGCAGCAGAACCGCGGCGCCGGCCGCGTCATCCCCATCAGCATGCGCTGGCGCCTCGGCTACCACCGCGTCTTCGCCGTCCGCGCCAAGGTGCCCTCCGGGTTCGGCCACTTCGGCTTCGGCGGCTCCGGCGCCTGGGCCGACCCCACCCGCCAGCTGGCCGTCGCCCTCACCGTCAACAGCGGCGTCGGCACCCCCTTCGGCGACACCCGCATCGCCCGCATCGGCGGCGTCGCCGTCCGCTGCGCGGATGCGCGGCGGCGGGCGCGGTAGCGGGATTCGGGCACCTCGGCGTGGGCAGGCTGGTTGGGGAAGTACCGCTCGGAGCCGCGGAGCCCTCCTTGCTCCCGGTCGTGCGACGGACGCTCCTCTCAGTCTTCGCCAGTGCTGCGCTCCTGTCACATCCAGGCACGGCCCATGCCGGGGACCCATTCTACGTCTCCGCCTCCGGATTCACGAGAGACGGCCGGATCCAGAGTGACGAAGCCATCATGGCGCCGTGCGATCGAAGACAGGCCGCGATCGCCGCCAATGACGCTATCGGGCTTGAGTACGTGATCCATGTACAGACCAGCGTTCTGCCGAGACTTCAGTTTCGTTGGTTCCGGGACGACCTCCCATTGGGTGAGCCAGCAGACGTGGAGTACGGGCTCCTCGAGTCCGTATGGGGTGCCTTCTCGCGCGCGGTTGGGCGAACCACGACTTTCTCAACTTCCCTGCCGTTCCCCTCGGAGAACCCCGCGCCCGGACTCTGGGCTATCGAGCTCTGGAATCACGAGGGTGACACGATCTGTAGAGCCTTCTTGCGTGTCGGAAAACCCGGGGGCAACGAAGATCGATCCAAGCGGCTTGACCCCAACAAGCGCGACTGCGACATGAGCGCCGTGGGAGGCCCCGACGAAGAGGGAAGCGTCATGACGTTCCCCGCAAACATGCTCGTCGGCGTTTCAGCTAGCGCATCTGGCGGCGCCGCATTCGAGGGTGAGATCCGCCTCTCCGGGGGTGCTCTCTTCGACGAAGGTACCAACAAGGCTGCATGGAGCATGTCAACGCAAACAGGAACCAGCGCCGCGGCGAGAACCCAGACCTTCTCGGCAATGTTGCCGGCGAACGGCACCACGTACGGCCTGTCGTTCTCCGGAATCAACCTAAAGAACGTCAGCGCGGCGCCCGGCGGCGCGATCATGGATCAGCCACTCGGCGGGGGGACCAAAGGCCTCGGCACCTACACCCGCCAGTACATGAACCCGGGAGGTAGCAAGGGGGCAATCGGTTCGATCAAGGTCACCTGGGTATGCAATTGACCCCGCACGCGACGGCACTCAATGCCATCGCGGCAATGTCTCGCTAGCGGAGCGCCACAATGACTGGCTCGCGTGCACTCGAGTCCATTCTTCAGAAGCAGTCGGCCTGGGCCGAGCGGTCCGGGATCGATGTCGACGACCACCCTGCCTTCTCGCAGATTCGCCTCCATCTGCTCGAAGTAGTCTTCGACCGGAGCGCTCCATCCGCACGCGAGCAGTACCTCTTCCAGCGACCCGCCTAGTGCGGTCGAGGTCTCGCGGGCGTAGTCGGCGAGTTCGGCTCGATCCCAGTAGTGATGGCTGTTCGCCGTGTAGTCCATCATCTGGCCCACGCGCAGATTTGGGATCATCCGGGAGCATGGGAGCTGTTTGACGTGAACTCAACGACCTCTCACCCGTGGGTCGGCCGTCACTACGACGAGACGCGGCTACTTCTACTTGGCGAGAGCGCTTACTCGTGGCGCGACGAAGACGGAACGCTGTGCCACCCATCGGCCACGCACGCGACGGACGGTGAGACACAGGCGTGGAGACTGGCCGTCGCCCCGATGGTTCGACTTTCTCAACAATGTAATTCGAGAGGAGCCAGTCGTGGTGAGAGGGGCAGTGGCTTTTGGGCTCAAGGCCGTTGCGCAGCCGATGCACCAACACGGGTTCATCGAGACCTCGTGGGATGACGGGCCAACCGATGGGCTTGGTGCGATGGTCGGTGCTTGGTGGTGCGATGGGGAAGCGAGGCGTTCTGGTGTCACGCTACGCGAGATCGACTTGATGCATGAGATCGTTCGCTACAACGAGGTGGATGCCCGGGTGATGATGGAGATCGTCAGCTACCTCCGAGAGCACCACTAGGAACCAGAATCGCCTGCCGCAACCGCATCCCGACCCGCCTTCATAACTAGCAACGAGAAGGGATCGGTTGCTAGACCACCCAATGCCCTGGAAACGTTGGCGTTTTCCGATGGAGGGTGTGACACTAGAGCCGCTCGGTGTCACAGGGCGCTTGTTCGCCTGATCCGAGCAGGAGAACATTCGGCCAACTGCGGGTGAGCCGAGGAGCATGGACCATCTAACACCCGAAGAGCGGTCCAGGAACATGGCCCGCGTCCGGGGCAAGGGAAACCGGACGACCGAACTACGCGTCGCATCGCGGCTCGCCAGGGAAGGGGTGCGTGGGTGGACCAAACACTGCGCGGACCTACCGGGGCGACCGGACTTCGTGTTCCGAAGTGAGCGGCTTGCGCTGTTCGTTGACGGCTGTTTCTGGCACGGATGCCCGCGGTGCGGCCATCTGCCCAAATCGCGGCTCGACTACTGGAAGCCGAAGATTGAACGAAACATCCGGCGGGACCGCCGAGTGCGCCGCACTCTCAATCGGCAAGGCTACCGCGTCATGCGAGTGTGGGAACATGAGGTTTCGGCCGACAAATGGTTTGAGCGCCTAGAGAAGCGCCTTTCGCGGAGAGGCTGAGCGGTTGAAGATCGCGCTTCGGACAAGCGGCGGCAGAGGTGAATATGAACTCGCGGGTCGATTCGGTTCGACAGCCGCAGCAGACTTGTTCGGACTGGGAATCCAATTCGAATGTAGTCCAGAGATAGAGATCCACGGCCACTCACGCGCTGAAAGAAGGCACGGAAAGCCCCGCATCCGCCTCGACAACCCGCAAGCCAAACATGCGTACCTTCTGCTCGCAGCGGTCCTGCTCTTGCCAAAGCCCAAGCGCGAACTCCGTGCGACAGGCGAGACGGCTGATCTTGTTCGAATCGACGCCTACTCGATCACTTCAATCGATGTCGAAGTCGTCAGTTCTTCTCCTTCAGCGGTTCACTTTAGACCACGGACAATCTGGCTATCCAATGCCGCTGGGATCATCGAGAGGATTCATTTCGCAGAGCGTATGGCGGCAGTTCGTCTCCTCTGGGAAGCAGCGCGGGAATCCGACGATTCTATTGCTGCGCTCGTGCGCAAGCACGAGGAGGCTGTGACGACGATGGGCGATGCGCATTCGGCGATACTTGGCGCTGCGAAGTCGTTGCAAGATGCTCTGGCGACCGCCGAAGACTTGCTTCCATCAGCCCTTGCCCGACTAGGCGAGAGTGCTGAGGGCTTGTCACCGGGCGCTCTGGCCCATCCGCTATCGGCCGAAGAGGGAGAAGCATCTGCTGAGGAAGACGACGACACGAGTTCTTCCGAGGCGGCGGCTCGTGAAGTCGCGCAATGGCGGATGCAACTCGCGCGCGGAGCCGCGGCTCGCAAGTTCAGCGTGGCTGTGAGGGCAGCATACGATCATCGGTGCGCATTCTCTGGCATGCGCCTACCGAAGACCGCAGCCACAGCAAGATCCGGCGTGGAGGCGGCGCACATACTTCCGTGGGCTCAGTACGGATTAAATACCGTTGACAACGGACTGTGCCTTAATCGCCTCTGTCACTGGGCATTTGATTCCGGCGTCCTTCGACTCGACTTCGATCCCGGAGACGGGAAGTACCTCATATCGGTCCCTCCGGGAGTAAGAGATGACGCTGAGTCCGAAGGACTAGATCTGGGATACTTCGAGACGCTGGAGGGAGAGCTTTCCGAGGCGAGCCTGCCGGCGAGCCCTGCCAACTGGCCTTCGCCGGAGAAGCTCGCTGAACTCAATCGCCAGATGTACGGCGAGTAGCGGCTACCCGGCCACCGTGTCCGCCAACGCGGACAAATCAGAACCCGAGTCCTTTGCGTCAAGATAGGCTCGGATTCGGTGAGCGATCCATTCTGCCGTGGGCGGTGTTACGGCGTTCCCGAGAGCGTGATATCGGAGGGTGTCGACAACCTCTGCATCACCGAAGCGAGCATGAGGGATCGTCCAATCCTTCGGGAATGCCATCACTCCTTCGCACTCGCTAGGCATGAGCCGCCTAACCTTGCCTCGCCTCGGATAGCTGACGTATGTGCGGCTCCAATCCGTTCCGGTGTGTCTAGCGGAACAAGCGTAGAGGCAGTATGCGATAGCCTGGGTTACTGGTCCTCCCTTGCGAGGATTTCCAATGACTCTCTTAAAGGGGGAAAGAGGTTTCTCCCCATTTGGTCGGTTCTTCGGAGCATCCCCACCGCCGCATTCGGGCTCAAAAAGTATCGCTCCGGGGCCCGCTTGGTCTCGATAACACCCGACAATGTAGACGCGCTTGCGTGATTGGGGGACTCCGAAGTGTTGGCTGTTAAGCACACGCCATCCCACGCAATACCCGAACTCGGCCAACGTCGAGAGAATGATTCCGAAATCTCGGCCGCCGTGGGAATTGAGCAGACCGTGAACGTTTTCGATGAGAACAACCCTGGGGCGAGCTTCATCAACGAGGCGAGCGAACTCGTAGAAAAGCCCCGAGTTCTTACCACGGAGGCCGCTTCGCTTACCCATGCGCGCAAGCGAGACATCCTGGCACGGGAATCCTGCTGCCCAGACGTCGGAAACAGGGATATCTGCACTGGACAACTCCTTTATGTCATCCCATCGCGGGGTCTTCGGCCAATGATGCGCGAGTACATCCAGGCAAAAAGGTTGGTTCTCGCACTGGAATTCCACTCGGAATCCAGCTCGTTCGAATCCCAGGTCGAAGCCACCGATTCCCGAGAAGAGGGAGATCATCGAGCGGGTTTCTAGGAGGTGCGTATCACCGTTAATGCGGCCGTTTAGCCGCTTTGCGCGATCCTGAAGCGCCGATGCTAGGCGCACATCCTCCTCATCAAGCTCGATCCGCCTTGACGAGGAAGACTCTACGGGTAGCAAGCCCCCTTTCACCCAGCGGCGAATGGTGGCTTCGGACACCGAGAGCCTTGGAGCTGCCTCTCGAATGGAAAGGCGCGGCGATGTATCCCTCTCAACCCACCCCATCGTGCCCCACTTTACTTTCGCCTCCAGACTCAGTCAATGGCGAAAAGGTCAAAAAGCGTAGACATTTCGGCATCTTGCCCGCAAGACTGCCGTATGCTGTTGTCCGAGTCGCCTCCTAGAGAAACCCAGCGCTATGACCGATCCGGTCACGCGGCTAATGTGCGCCAGGCCCCCTCGGGTCCTCTGCCGGTGAAGACCGCCACAAGCAAATTCGCTGCTGAAGGAGGACGGAGATTTCGGAAGCACGCGGATTCCTTCTGGTAACTGCGGACCCTGATGTAACCGGGGATCGCAAGGGGCGGGCGAACGAACTCGTGCGCTTGAGGCTGGAGAGTCAACAGTGGCCTCTCTATGACCGCACGCCCAACCGCAGCAGAATCGTTCCGGGTGTCTGCGTCGCATTTTACGTCGGCGGGACTGGTCCAGAGGCAGGCACCATCGTGGCCACGGCGACTGTGAAGGAGCGCCGCAACTTTCGCCCTGGTTCCGACCCGATCGACCCAAAGGGCTACTTGACTGAGCGTCCGTCTATAGTCTTGAGCCTGTCGGACCTAGCGTGGCTTGATCCGCCCGTTGCGTTTCGCGAAGTGCTCCCGGACCTCACCATCTGCCCAAAGAACCTCTCCAAGTGGGGGGCTGTTCTCATGGGAGGAGCCCGAGCGATCTCTCATGGCGACTGGAACAAGCTCTTCGGGCAGCGAGCCGCGGGCTAGCCCTTCAACTACCTGCCTCCTGAAACACCCTCTTCACGGCTCTGCAGACGTTATAGGTGGTCATAGGTGTCCTACTGCGGGTCGAGAAGATCCAATCACCGTCTTCCGAAAACCCGGATTCCCCGCGTCGGCAGCGGAGCCACTGAATCAGCTCTCGTGAAACGAAGACCTTCCGCTCCTGGTAGTTCCTGCTCGACCAGATCCCATCCTTCGTAGTGACGTGGAGTGAACAGCCATCACAGCCCACGTCCCTCCACTGAAGATGCAGTATCTCGTCATTGCGAAAGCCGGTGTGAACTGCGATGAGGAGGGATTCCATAGATCCGGCCCGACGCGCACTCCAGTAGCCGACTGATCTCCTCGGGGCTAAGAACCCGAGAAATTCGACGCTTGGGGACCTTCAAGAGCTTCACCTTGAAGGGGAGACTTCCAATCTGCCCAGTTGAGACTGCGTGATTGAGCGCAGCCCGGAGAATGATCAGGTCCCCGTTGATGGTCTTGCCCACCACTCCTGCCCCCCGGGCGCTTCAGCACGAAAGAGTCCAGCATCTCCTGAGTCAGCTCGGAGACCCCCGGGTCTCCGAAGTGCTCGATTAGACGACGAATGAAGACTCCGCGTCCCTTACGGACTTTCGTTTGGAACAGACCCGTTGGCGAGAGAGGTAGGAATCGAGAGCCTCCTTGGAGTTTCCTCGTTCGGATCTCCTTCCCTGTCCCCGACTCCGGATCGTGTAGAGAAGATCCAGTGCGCGGTGAAGATCGGTCCCAGCGGATCGGCGGACCCTCTCTCCCATCTCGTTCTTGTAGTCGAGGCAGTAGCTGCTCCCGCGCTTGTAGAGGCCACGCGGAAGACTGCGGCGGGGGTGTGACACGTTTCGTTCCCTTCGTCACAGGCTGTGTTCCGAAGGGGAATCGAGACGCTGGGTAAGTCCCCGAGACCCATAGGAAAGACGGTGGGCCCTCCTGGATTCGAACCAGGGACCATCCGGTTATGAGCCGGTTGCTCTAACCCCTGAGCTAAGGGCCCGGACACAGACTATACGCTTAGGGGGAGGGCCCACCCTTCGGGGGCTCAGTCGCAGGTGCAGATCCCGCCCCCGCTATTCGTGGCCGACCCGCTACAGCAGAAGAAGCCGGCTGCGCCCGAGGTCTCGCACGAGAGGGTGGCGCCCGAGGGGGCGCACATCTGGCTGTGGATGATGGGTGGGGCGGCGGGGCCGTGCTCGCCGCAGATTTCGATACAGGGGTCGACGGATCTCGTCCAGACGCGCGAGGTGGTGCCGGGCACCCAGGACTGTGTGATCTCGCCGAGTGCGAGATTGCCCTCGCTCTGGCAGACGTTGTCCGGGGCGAGGATCGAGCCGACCGAGCACGTCATGAACTCGCCCTCGGCGATGCAGCAGACGTCGTGCGTCCAGCTGCCCACACTGATCTGGCAGGTCACGTTGGGGACGTCGATGTCCGGGTCGGCGCAGGCCTGGCGCATGGTCGTGCCTGCGGGCAGCGAGAACCCGTCGGTGAACTCGCAGTAGCCGAAGTCATTCTCCGCGTCGCCGCAGTTGTTGCCGGCGGCGCCGTAGCAGCGTTGGCAGACGCGCCCGCAATCCGCGTTGCGATAGTCGGCGTCGCACGCGCACGCGCGCGTGGCGACGTTGCAGGTGCCGTGGCCGCTGCACAACCTGCCGTTGGCACCCACGGGGCACACCGGGGCGTAGCAGTAGCTGGCCTGGAGCTGCTCGCCGGTCGGGTCTCCGTAGAGCCGCGCCAGGCCGCAGACACGAGGCGTCGCGCAGACAGACGCCTCGGTACACGCCGGCGAGCACTGCGCGTTCTCGGTGCAGACCTCGGCGGCGACGACCTCGAACGACCTCACGATTGTCGCGGCCACGCCTGCCGGATCCCCGTCGGGGTCCGAGTATTCGATGAACCACTGGTAGAAGACCGTGTCCCCGACGGCGAAGACCGGGCCACCGGTCGTGAGAAAGCTCGGGATCTCGACCGAGCAGGCCAGGACCTGCTCGCCGGTACAGGTCGGCTCGAGCTCGACCCCGAGCGGGCCCACCAGGTCGGAGGCCTGGTTGGTGGCGTACTTGAAGGTCACGCGGGTGTCGGCCCACTCCTTCAGGTCTGCCGTCGCCCACGAGACCTTGTGGTCGAGGTCGCTCAGCGCATTCGCAGGGCCCGAGAAGTCGCGAAGCTCGGGCGTGTGCGTCTCTTCGTGGTGGCAACCGGTCGCGGCGATCAGGGCCACGACGAGCGCGACGGCGGTGGCAGCGTACGGCACGGGCAAGCCCTCCCCAGGTGCCAACAGGCTGGCCACAGGGTACGCGAGGCCGGCCCGGGTACGCCCGCGGCTCCCGTACACTCCTACCCCATGCCCCCCACCATCACCCTCTACACCATCGGCCCCTCCCAGAACGCCGTGCGGCCCGAGCTGGCGCTGCTCGAGAAAGGTCTCGCCTTCGAGAAGGTCGAGGTCGACCTCTTCAACGGGGCGCACAAGCAGCCCCCGTTCTCGGAGCTGACGCCGCGGCAGCAGGTGCCGACGTTGGTGGTCGACGCGGACGACGGTGCGGAGCCGATCGTGGTGTACGAGAGCATCGCCACGATCCGGTTCATCGATGACCTGCATCCCGAGCCGGCGTTGATGCCGCCCGCGAGCGAGCCGGCGCGACTGGCGCAGGCGACGATGCGGGTTGAAGAGTTCCAGGCGAAGCTCGACCCCTGCAACCTGTTCGGGTCGGTGATCTTCGGGCGCAAGAGCAAGGAAGAGCTCGCGCCGCGCATCGACGCGCTGGTGGCCGAGCTCGACCATTGGGAGCGCTACACCACGGGCCAGCGCTTCCTGGCGGGCGACCAGTTCACGCTCGCCGACATCGCGGTGTTTCCGCTGCTCATGCACTTCGAGGCGATGGGCTTCGACTATGCGGGTCGCACGCCTGCGCTCGCCGCATACATGGCGGCGTGCAAGGCGCGCCCGTCGGTGCAGCAGTCGGGCTGGCTCGACCGCTTTGCGGCGTTCGTGGCCGACCGCGCGCCCGAGAAGGTGCTGGCCGGCTAGCCCCGTCGCTCAGGGAGCGAACCAGGGGCTCGACCAGGCGGCGCCGCCGTCCTGCTGGACGACGCGCAGGTAGAGGTACTCGCCGGCGTCGAGCGGGGAGACCTCGCGCACGGCCTCCCACTCGAGGTGACTCTCAGCGCCCTCGAGCGTCTCGATGCGCCCGCCGCGGCGGGTCATCTCGATGCGCGCGATGGGGGCTTGTGCGCGCACGGCCAGCTCGAGCACGTGCTGGCTCGTGCCCTGGTCCACATCCAGCTCGGCCCCCATCGGCTGGCCGTCGAGCGTGGCGAAGAGCGCGATGCGCGGCCCGTTCGTCGCGTAGACACGGCGCTCGCGCATCGCCTCGAGCGCGCTGTCGCGATCGAGCCCCAACGCGTGCAGGGCGGCGAGGCCTCCAGACGGATACCAGGCCTGCGTCAGGCCCGGGTGCCCACCGTGTCCATCGCCGCTGCCGACGAAGCCAAAGCGGACGCCACGGTCGAGCACGTCACGCACGTAGTTGTCGGGCACCGCGTCGCGGATGCGGCCCGGGGTCTCAGCCGACTCGCTGCTCCCCTGGCTCGAGACGATCTCGGTCAGCGGCTCGAGCACGGGGTCGGGGGGAAAGCGCCAGTTGGTCGAGATCGAGCCGCCCGCCGAGTGGTGGGCGAAGGTGAGCGCGCGCTTCCCGCGCAGACCTTCCCAAAGCTGGGCCGGGGTTTCGTAGCGCGGGTCGTTCGAGCTGAGGATCGGCCCACGCTCATCGAAGTAGAGGACGTGGCGGTGCCCTTGCAGCCAGCTGGTCCACTCGTAGCCCACCAGGGTGACGAAGCGCCCGGGCTGGTTGAACTCTGCCGCACTGGCGACGATGCGCTCCCACAGGTCGGGCCGCTGGTCGAGGGGCCGGAGCCCCCAGTGGTCGTGGTCGGTGAGCACCGCCATGTCGAGCCCCGCCACGTCGCGCGCGTAGCGGTAGTAGTCGCCGGGTGTTCCGGTGCCGTCGGAGAGCTGCGAGTGGCCGTGGAGATCGGCCCAGAGGATGCGCCCGCGCTCGACCGAGACCTCCATCGGGTTGGAGCGGACACGGGTCGCCGGCATCTCGCGACCGTCGCCGCCGACGAGCACCGCCCCGAGCCGGAAGACGCCGACCTCTGCCGGCGTCACCTCGAGGATGCGAAACCCGCCGTCGCCCGGGCCCAGCTGGATCTCCTCGGGGATCTCCCACCCCTCGGGCCGACCGAGCAGCCGCACGCGCGCCTGCGAGTGGGGGCCGCCGACGTTGCCCACTTCGTCCAGCGCGGCGACGTGCACGCGCGCCGTCTGGCCGGGCCGCGCGGTGCTGGGGAGCACGATCGAGAGCTTGCGGGGCTCGTCCGCGACGATGTCGACCTGCGGCGAGTCGTCGAGCAGGCGGTGCACGCGGTCGCCGTCACCGTCGACGGCGATCCAGAGACGCTCGCCGCGCTCGGCAAAGCGATCCACACGGGCCCGCGCCGTCCCCGCGCCGTAGGTCAGCTGCACCTCTTCACCCGGCTCGAGCCGCCTGCCCTCGACGAGCAGATCGAGACGCAACAGGCGTGGGAACGCCCGCGGCACCAGGCGCACGCCCTCGGCCGCCGTCGAGAAGCGCACGTAGCCACCGCGGGCCGGGGCGGCGACCTGCGGCGGATCCCAGCCCCACCACTTGGGAACCTGCAGCGAGATGCGCCCACCCACGGCGATGCCGTGCTCGCCGGCCTCGTACACCAACGGGAAGACCGCGCGGCTACCGGCCCGGACGGGGCGCGGCTCGGCCTCGTCCGACCCGCGGAGCCAAGCGCGCCCGCCCCCGTCGGCGGGATGGAACCGGTGGGCGCGCTGGGCCACGAGCTGCTTCGCGAGCACCATCTTTGCATCGGCGGCCCAGCCCTCGGGCGGAGGACGAAGCGCGTCCTCCACCGGCGGGCGAAGCGCGTCGCCTGCCTCGCGCGCGTCCCCGCACGCCCCGCCGACCCACATCACCGCGAGACAGCAGGCGGTTCGGATCACGGCGCGCGCGAGCACGACGCGAGGTTCGCAGCCGCGGCTCGTGCGGCGCAAGCCCGGCCCTAGGCCCGAGGAAGTCGAAGCTGTCGTCGAGGCTACCTGGCTGCAGCCCCAGCAGGCGGCTTCGCTTCTCGCAGACCTGCGCACGACCGGTTCGCCGAGGTTGCCCACCCAAACAATCGTTCGTCTTCTGCGCGAGACCATCGGCAGGGTGGACGAGGAAGATCGTGGCGGGAAGGAACTGCCGGGCGTATCGATGCGGTCCGTCGTAGAATTCGTCAACGGCCTAACAAAAGAGCGTGCTTGTTGCATCATCAACGCAGCGCTCGCGTTGCGGTGGGCTCTGGAAGAGCGACGTCTCGCCGAGACAACGCGCCTAGCTGTCGTGTCCAGGGAAGTTCGTCATCGGGATCTCCGGATGCGTTCGATGGGGAAACGGTAGCCGAGGGCGCTGTGGGGCCTGTCCTCGTTGTAGCGCCGGAGCCACTTGGGCAGGGCCTTGTTGCGCTGGTTCGAGGTTCGGTAGGGCCGTTCGTAGGCCCACTCGCGCAGCATCGTCTGGATGAAGCGCTCGGCCTTGCCGTTGGTGCGCGGGGTGTAGGGCCGCGTGTAGCGGTGGCGGATGCCGAGCTCGCGGCAGACCTGGTTGAAGGCGTGGCTCACGTAGCAGGAGCCGTTGTCGGTGAGAACGGCATCGACTCGAATGCCGCGCTTGCGCAGGGCGCGCACGCTGCGGCGTAGGAAGTCTGCTGCGGTCTTGCCGCATTCGTCGGCCAGTACCTCAGCGAAGGCCCAACGGCTGTGGTCGTCGATGCAGACGTGAGCGAACTCCCAGCCGATTCCGCGTTGCCGAGTCCGGCGGTCGCCGTGGATGCGGTGGCCAACCCCGCGGATCCGCCCGAGTTTCTTCGTGTCCAAGTGCAGCAGCTCGCCGGGGCGGTCTTTCTCGTAGCGGATCGGCTCGGGCTTCGGATCGAGCCGCGATAGTCGCTCGAGCCCACGCCGCTTCAGCACCGCGGCCACTGTCGACCGAGGCATCCCCAGCCGCCGGGCGATCTGAAGCCCGGTCCGGCGGCGACGCCTGAGGCGCTCGATCTCGGCCTCGCGACGAGGTGAGGTCCGGTGCGGCGTCCGTCGCGGACGGCACGACCTGTCCTCGAGCGCCTCGGCACCGCCCTCGCGGTACCTCCGGCACCAGCGGTAGACGGTTCGGACGCTCACGCCGGCCGCCTGCGCGGTCTCTTCTGCAGCCCAGCCCAACCGCATCCGCTCGACCAGGAGCTTCCGCGTGTACGGCGTCGTCTTCGCGTTAGGATGGAGTCTCACCTGGGGCCCTCCGGAAGAGTGGTTTGAGGTTTCGCAACCCCATTCTCTCCGGAGGCCACCCCGGGTGACCAACGTTCTTGGACCTGACACCTAGCCCTCATGGCTCGGGCAGCTTGGGAGAACGGCTACGACCCGCCCGAGCGGCTGCCGCCGCACCACAAGGCGCCCGCAGGTTCGTGGGGCTTCGGCCGAGAGTGGGGAAGGCCCGGGAGCAGCTCCGGGGTTTGGCCGCGACGCTCGACGCGGCCGCGAATGCCCTGGAAACGGTCGTGGGGGACCTGGCTGTACAGGCATTGCTGGGCCACGGTGGCCGCGGCGAGCCAGCCATCGACTATGGCGAGAAGACGGAGCCCTGGGAGTCGGTCTACGCCATGCGAGACATGGCCGCCGATTGCGCGGCGCTGGCAGAGGTGGCCAGGACAGCGGCATCTGGAAGAGAACGCGACGGGCCCACCGAGCCTACGCGGCCGAGAACGTCCTCAAAGCGGGCATCGTGCGGGATCACTGCGACCGCCTGCGCCGAGAAGCTCGGCACACCAAGCGGCTACCTAAGGACCTCAGGAATCACGACCTGTACGCGCTGGCGGAACTCTTGCGCCTGCCAATCACGCCAGACGACGACAACCTGCAACGCCGCCTAACTCGCAGCTCGGTGTGGGCAGGTCGGTACCCAGTACCCTCGGGCTATGTGGGGATCAACAGCGACTCGATCGTCGCGGACGAGCGGCGACAGATCACCGCATACTTCACCAGCGAAGACATTCGCTCGGTCGCTGGCCTAGTCGACAAGCTGACGCACCTACTTCGAGCAGAGCTGTAGCCCGGTGCCTTGCGCGATATCCTCCCCCGCGGGAGGAGCCGCGAATGGAACCGAAGCAGTCGCTAGAACCCCTGTTTGCGGCGCTGCCTGGCCTCATCGCTCAGATACCGGCCGAGTTCGCCAGCCACCAGATCATCCTGGCCTTGGCCCAGCGCCACCAGCGCGACTGCGTGGCGGCCCTTTTCGCCTACCGCGACGCGGAGCGCGTGGGCACACCGGCCCCGTTCATGATCGTGTACGGAGCGTTGGCCCAGCACCTACACGAGCTGCCGCACCTAGTACACAAGGTCGGAGAGGTCCCGAGCCCGGACATCTTCGGCGAGACCCAGCAGTGCGCCCGCTGGCGGAAGGTTTAGCCGTATGCGCTACTGGCGGATGCAGCTTCACCCGGGAGACTCGGACCGCTCGGCCGAGTACGCGGCTAGGTGCCTGGCCGCGGGCTTCATCGGGCTCGATTTCCCCGAGGATCCGGGAGACCTCACCAAGATTCGGCGCGAAGAGCTTGCAACGACTCAGCGCGACTTCTGGGACTTCGCGCATACGATGAGCCCGGGGGACTGGGTGCTGGTGATCGTTCACCACTTTCCGTATGCCCTGACGCGGGTGCAGGGTGGCTACAACTACCTCAAGGCTGAGCCCGAGGAGATGGGCATCTGGTTCCGGCACTTTCGCAAGATCGACGAAACGGCGTTCTATGCGGACTACCTCAAGGATGCTACCTCGTGGGAGCGCATCACGATGACGGACACGATTTCGGTGCTGACCACCCCTGATACGAAGTCGCGGATGCTGATCGACGAGTGGCTCGCGGCAAGGTCAAGTTAGATGGCCATCGACGCGATCGTGCGGGTGTCCTTCCAAACCCACGTTCCAGCCAACCAGGCCGCCAACAGAGCTTTGGTGGGCGATCCCCAAGCGGCGACGGGAACAGGCCCCTTCGAGCGAGTCGGGACTGCGGCCTACGCTTGCACGAACCAGCCAGACAGGGCTGTCGGAAACGCCATAGCCGACTTGGGCTCGGCTCTGCAGCAGTTCGCGGACAAGGTGGACTTCGTTTCAGTAACGCTCGTCCGCAGATCGCCTTAGGCCGAAGGCAGCTGAACCGACCAAGAATCGCGGGGAAATCACATCGCACCTCAGGCGCGGGCCGGGCGCAGCCCTATCCATGCCAGTTGGGTACTGTTGGGTTGGCCCCCCGCCCCAGCGTGACCCGATCCGGCACAACCGTGGCTCACCCTCCTCCCCACGGTCCCGGCCTGTGGGAGCCAGTGCGAATGACGGGAGGGAGATAGTGACTAGCCAGTTGGCGCTAAAGGGCGCTGCGCCGCGGCTAAATCCGGCCGCCGGTCCCGGAAACGGGCCGCTCCGGACGGCAGGCCTCTTCGCTGGCGTGGGAGGCATCGAGCTCGGACTTGAGCGGGCGGGGCACCGCACCGCCTTTTTGTGCGAGATCGACGCGGGCGCAAGCGCAGTGCTGGAGAAGCGGTTTCCCGGCCTGCCGCTTCACGACGACATTACGACCCTCGGTTCCCTGCCAAGTGGAACCGACCTACTGGCTGCTGGCTTCCCCTGCCAGGACTTGAGCCAGGCGGGGGCTACAGCTGGCATAGCAGGCACTCAGTCTGGGCTGGTCGGGCACGTATTCCGACTGCTCCGAGAGCGCCCCGTACCTTGGGTGCTAGTCGAGAACGTTTCCTTCATGCTTCAGCTTGCGCGCGGCGAGGCAATGGAGGTCCTGGTCAGCGAGTTCGAGAGCCTTGGTTATCGCTGGGCCTATCGCACGGTGAACTCCATGGCATTCGGGCTCCCACAGCGACGTGAACGTGTCTTCTTCCTGGCATCCCTGGAGGAAGATCCTGCGAACGTGCTGTTCGCCGACGACGAGCCGGAACCTGCTGCCCAGCAACCGGTCCGCAGCAGAGCACTCGGTTTCTACTGGACGGAAGGCGTCCGCGGGCTGGGCGCTGCTGTCGATTCTGTCCCGACACTCAAGGGTGGTTCGACGATCGGCATCCCCTCGCCGCCCGCGATCGTTCTCCCTTGGGGACGCGTCGTCACTCCAGATATCCGCGATGCGGAGCGCCTTCAGGGTTTCGATGCCGACTGGACCGCGCCGGCCATCGAGAAGTGTGGGCGGGCCGGCTATCGGTGGAAGCTGGTCGGCAACTCCGTGACCGTGGACGTGGCGGCGTGGATTGGGAGACGTCTCCGCGCCCCGGGTTCATACGAACCCTGGGCCGAGACAGTCCTGCGACCAGGCTCGAAATGGCCCCGCGCGGCACGCAGCGATGGAAAGCAGAGATACCAGGCGCCAGCGTCGCGGTGGCCCGCCAACCATGATCGCACGCCGATCCAGCAGTTTCTGGCGTACGACAAGCACGACCTGTCGGCCAGGGCGGCCGAGGGCTTCCTTCGGCGCCTTAGGCGCAGCTCACTACGTATGCGCAAGGAGGCGTGGTTCACGGGGCGGCTCGAGGCTCACATCGAGAAGATGCGAAGGCGAGAAGGATGAGCTCCGCTCAAGCCTTGCCTACGAAGAACCGTCGTCCTGAGGTACCCAGCCCGTCGTCCGAGGAGGCCCGCAACCGGATGGTAGCGAACCGCGGCCGCGACACGAAGCCCGAACGCGCGCTTCGTTCGGCGCTCCACTCGCGTGGGCTTCGCTTCCGCGTGCACCGGCGGCTGCTTCCTGGCGTTCGGCGAGAGGCCGATGTCGTCTTCGGGCCCGCACGCGTGGCGGTCTTTGTCGATGGCTGTTTCTGGCACTCCTGTCCCACTCACGGAAGCAGCGCGAAGGCCAACGCGAAGTTCTGGCGCAACAAACTCAAGACCAATCGAGAACGAGACGCGGATACGGACGCTCGGCTTCGCGCCGCCGGCTGGCTGCCCCTGAGGGTGTGGGAGCATGAGTCGCCGGCGACCGCGGCCGATCGCATTGCCAAGATCGTGCGCAACAGGCTCGCACGCTAACCATGCGGCCCGCGATCGTCTTCTTGGACCTTGAGGGAACGTTGCTAAGGAAGGCGGTCCATCTCGACAACCTCAAGGTCGCTCCCAGCGCTTGGACAGTCTTGGCCGAGGCGCTTGGACCTGATGCGCTGGCTGAGGAAGAACGATCCAAGGATCGATGGCTGGACGGCGGCTATGCAAACTACCTGGAGTGGATGACGGACAGCATTCGCATCTTCAGGAAACACGGACTCACTCAAGCGATCTTTGACCGGGTAGTGGATTCTGTCCAGATAGTTGACGGTGCGCCAGAGGCGATCGAGACCTTCCGGAAGTGGGGCGCCAAAACAGCCCTCATTTCAGGTGGCTTCAAGGCGCTTGCGGACAAGGTCCAGCTCGCAACCAAGATCGACCATGCATTCTCTAGCTGCGAGCTCTTCTTCGAGCCAAAGACGCTTGAGCTTGTCCACTGGAATCTCCTACCAGCGGACTACCACGGCAAGGCCGACTTCATGCGCCTACTCATGCGCGAATACGCTGTCGATCCCCGCAACTGCGCTTTCGTAGGAGATGGGAAGAACGACGTTCCGCTGGCGAGTCAGGTCGGCGTATCGATCGCGTTCAACGCGCAGCGCGAACTCAGCGAGGTGTGCACATACGTCGTGGATCAACCGAACGGCAGGCCGGACTTCAGTGAAGTCATCTCCCTAATCGACCAGCACGAGAACTAGCGCTGCTTGCTCGCGGCTGCGCTCTCAAGGGCAACCAGGCGCTTGTCCAACTCGGCAGCCGTTGCCTCCAGCTGCGCGGCGAGCTCCTCCAAGTCGCTCCTCAAGGCGGTTGGAGGAAGCGATGCACCCCTGACGATCCCTTCGACCCGAGCTACGCGTTGCTTCACCAAGTCGAGAGCTTGCTCGGGCGCGGGGGGCCACCAACTGGTAGTCCAAAGACTTCCCAGGAGCAGGAGGAGCAGCGGCGCGATGAAGGCTGTTGCCGCAAGCGCTCCCCATTTCGTCAGCATGGCGCGTGCCGCCGTCTCTGCCCGTCTCTCGAAGTCCAGGAAGTCAGGCGACAACCGCTTGGCCACCGCCGCGGGCACGGGCACAGTGGTGCCAAGACCCCTCTCCCCGTGATGTTTGGCGGCACCGTCCTTCATGGCGAAGAAGAGTGCGGTGGCGATCGGCATCCCCTTCTCAAGCTTGATCCTGTCGCGGGCCATGTTGATCACGGTAAATCGCATCTGGCCTTTGAATCCGGGGTCAATGTGGCCTGGATTGGTGACTATCAGCCCCTGAAAGGCAACGCGAGACGGGGGAAAGGTGATCGCTGCGATATCGGAGGGGAGGTTGAAGCTCTCCCTCGTAACAAGGACGGCGGTCTCACCCTGCTCAAGGTCGTAGTCGTTGTCGTCGACTTCGGTAGCCGCGTGGAACAGCCGCCCCATCCATCTGGGCGCATGCTGGTCTGGGAGAATGATGCGCCCAACAGTGAAGTCCACAGATGAGGGCTGCACAGGTGAATCCTGCGCGAAGGGGTCGGCCTCACCGTCAAGCCCCGAGAGCCCTTCTACGATTTGCCGGTCCTTGATGGCGTCGAGGAGCTCCGCGTCACTCATGAGCGTCATGGCGCCCTCCTACGGTACCCGGCTAGATATTCCCGAACTTCTGCTCGTACAGCTGCGCGAGGCGGTGGACCATGGCCTCGTAGTGGTAGATCTCACCCAGTTGCGGTGCCGGAGGAGTCTCGACGAGCCTGACTGGGCTGCCGTTGTTTCTGCATTCAACGATGGTGATCGCGAACGCATCGAACCCCTCTTCACCCTCACGCGAGCGTCTTGGCATCTCGTTGAGCTTCTCAACGACAGAAGCTGCATCTCGCGGCTGGGTGTGGTGGCTGACGACGGGCTCGTGTTCAGCAAGGCTGAAGTCGTTGCGACCGGGGCTGATGAAGTCCTCTGCGACATTGACCATGGCTAGGCCCGCAGCAACGATGTGCTCCGAGTTGCCATGGATCGTGAGATGGCTGGAGTTGAGCTCGTCGTAGAGGCGCGGCCGAGCCTTGCTAAAGGCAGTCATGCACGCCTTGGCTTCGACAGCGATGTGGACTGCTCCGACTGGGACTTCTCGTGCTTCCGGCAGTGCGTCAAGAGCCGTCCGAACGGCGTCGTCCAGGACCACGCCGATGTGGAGTCCGCGCTGAGCGAACGTCCGCTCAGACCCGGAGATAGGACCTCTGGGTCGGCAGATGACGAGGTCAAGATCCTTCTTTCGGCCTGTGCGGAAGTCACGAATCTCGTGATTGATGCCGAAGCCTACGAGGCCCGCCGCCATCTGCTCGCGGAGAAGAGAACACTCGCTCAGCATGTCCAGCATCAGACCCCAGCATGCAAGCTTGGAGTGATGGTCGCTGCGCGAGTGGTACTGCCAGCGATTTCCGTGCTTGAAGGGTCTCGGGCTCCCGCCTCGGGGCACCATGGAAGCCACAAGCAGTCTGGGACCATACATCCGGGACTCCCCTCTCGCGGTTCCGATGCTACCGGGAGCCTAGGCCGAAGTCACCGACGGGGTTCCCGAGTCGCGTAACGACTAGCATGACCAGCGGACTACTTGCTCCGAAGCCCGTCGATGACAGTCCACGCGGACCGTCCCGGAATCCGGCACTCCCAGAACGTCCAACCGTTCACTGAATTGCCCGTGACGGCCATCGCGGCGGGCGAGGGCGAGTCGTAGCGCTTGCCGTTGTAGACCAGGGCGCCGTTGTCTACGCGCGCCGCGTAGGTCGTTCCCTTGTACTTCGACCGGAGCTCGGTTCCGTGGGGAAACGAGACGCCGCCCGCCACCCAAGCTCTCCCGTCGCTCGGGGACGGCTCGGCCGTGGGCTGGGAGTTGGTCGGACCCAGGTCCAGAAGCCTTCGCAGAACCTCGTTGTACGTGTCGGACGGGCTCTGCAGCCTTGCCGTCAATTCCTTGAAGACATCGAAGTCGATCGAAACGGTATGGAAGTCGGAGAAGGCGGAGAGCGCCACAGCGAGATCCTCCAGCTGGATCGAATAATAGTGCTATAGCGCTATTGTCCTGTCAAGCTCGATGCAAACGCGTTCCCGCTCCTCCGTCAGTGCCCGGAGGGCGTCGCGCGCGGCGGGAGGGAGTGCTCGCACTAGAGCCTCGACTCCTGGGTCGTCCGGAAGGGCGAGGTCCGCCGGCCAAGCGGCCTCCACCTCGGCCCACGGGGCCCGCACCCGCGGCTGGCGGTCGGCCAGCTCGTAGGCCAAGCGCTGGGCCAGGCTCAGTCGCCCGCCTTTCGGGCCAAAGCCAGCCACGTGCGCAGCTCCTTCTCGCTGAGCTTGGTGAGGTCGAACGGCAGGTCCGCACCTGCCTCGCACGCGCTTAAGGGGGCGCGGTACGTGTGGTTCTAGGAAGCGGCCCAGATTGACTAGCAATCGTGCTCCGTGGCAAGGTCGACCGGATCGAACCTGCTAGCCAAGAGGGGTGCCCGCTACATGGTCCTCCATTGTCTACGCGCGCTAGTACCGCTCCTCGTGCTTGTTGCACTTCCTCAGAGCGCACAATCAAGAGCCTGCACCGAGCAGGAGGCTGCCAGGGAGGAGAAGTGCCTCAGCGCGTCTGGGTCCCCCTGGTGCTACGTGTCATCGTCGCATGGGAAACGAGACGGCTTGCGTTGTCACAAGAGCCAAGGAGTGACCGAGGAGTCGCGCAGGTTCTGGGACAAGTTCAATCGGGCTTGGTATCGCACGATTGGCGAACCCAACCCAATCACCTATGGCGAAGTCCATTGTCGTGCATGCGGCGAGCGTAGTCCCAACGAGAACCTCGAGGCTCTTCGGTCGCAGGCGTATCGCAACACGTGGGAAGAACTAGCGATCCGGATCCGCAACGATGCCAGCAACCTGCTGGAGACGGCCTTGAAGCTAGGGAAGCCATCAGCTCAGCTGCTGGCCTTCATCAGATCGATGGAGAGGGCTCGGCAGTCACTCCTGCAAAACACCTTGTACGTGGAGGCTGTTGACGACCCGAGCCTTGCTGAAGATCTCATGGACAGCGATGTGCGATTCCGGCGGGTCTATGAACTAGCACGCTCTCCGTCAGAGCCTCTACTCGATAACGCCCTCCGCGACCTTGCTTCGTTCTCAGATGCACTGCGAGAAGCCGACAGAGATCTCTTGGAGCAAGAGACCGCGTTGACTCGGCAGGAGCGCGAAGGGCTTCATGGGGACTACCAGGACTTCGCGAATGGCCGCCGCGACGGGCTCTTCTTCGGCCCTACGGACCTCGAGGATCCCGAGTTGGGCTGGCAAAGATGCGAGTTCCGAGCCGGCAATCAGATTGGGGTTTGTTCTGACTACTGGCTACTCGAAGGCAAGCTAGCCCTATCAGCTCGTGGTCGATTCGTGGAGGGGAAGGCCGAGGGGGTCCACGTCGACTACAACCCGCACTTCGGAACTGTTCACAGCTGCACATCTTGGAAGAACGGTGTGCCTAGCGGGCCGTTCTCGGGTTGGAGCTGTCACCCGGGAGGAGTGCTGGGGTCGGGTTCGAACCGCTACCTAACGTCGCACTATGGATCCAACTACTTCTGTATCGGATCGATGCACGACGGCAAGCACCACGGCGTATGGCGCGAGTGGTGGGAGATCTCTGATCGAGCCTACTACCGGGAGGTACCCTACGAACAGGGTGAGCCCACTGCAGATCCAGACTACGCGACCATCGGAAAGAGCGAGGTCCCAAGAGCGGCTAGCGGCTGCAAGTGACTAGCAGGCGAAGTCGTACGGGTGATGCACCCCGCTCGCCGGCGCCAACCACACGGCCCCGCCCCGGCTCCACCGCCAGGCAGCAAGCGCACACGCGCAGGCGGCCAGCTCGTGGTCCGAGGCGAGCTCGTCCGAGAGCCCCGTGAGGCCCTGCGCACCGAGCCAGCCGACCAACCGCGTCACCGCCGCCGGGTGGGTCTTGATCGCACGCACGTCGGCCACGGGTGCGCCGCGCAAGACCAGCGCTGCACCGGGGTGCGCCTCGACGATGCGCGCGTCGGGCACGGCGGCCGCGAGGGCGCGCGCCACCGTGACCCCGCGCAGGGTGAGATACGCCATGCGCGTCATGGTCGGCGTCATGACCGACCCCGGAGGCATGCCCGCTGCGACGATGCGTTTGCGTAGTGCCCTGTCGGCCGCGCGGTCGCCGCCGCCGGGCTGGTAGCTGAGCGGCGCGTCGAGGCCGACCACCAGCGCCGGGTCGCGCGCGGCGAGTTCGCGCGCCAGCGCCACCAGGCGCTCGTCGCCCACGCCGATCTCGTGGCCCGCAAGGGCGAGCCCATCTTGCCCCACCTCGAACCACGCGGCCGCGGTGTCGGCGGTGTTGGTGGGGCCGGACAGATCCACGCCGAGCACGATCGTCATGACCAGAGCATGGCAGGGGCGACCCCGCGCGCGCTCGCGACTCGGCCCGCACCCGTCCGAAGCCATCCCGATGTGCCGAGGCTGCCCTGCCCATGTGCCGGCGCCGCCCTGCACGGGCGTCGCCCACGGCGAATTGGCCTAGAGTCTCCGGCCCTGGCCCCACCGGCTGCGCTTCGGAGCGCACCGCACCCGACCCGAGGAGACCCCCGTGAAGCTCGTCAGCGCCCAGGCGTACGCCATCCAGACCCCGCCGCCCAACCTGGGGGGCATCTTCTGGTACTTCGTCCGGCTCGAGACCGACACCGGCCTGGTCGGGTGGGGCGAGTGCGCGGTGCTGTTCAGCATGTACGGGCTGCACGGGTCGTTCGAGCAGCTGGTCGCCGACAACTTCGACCGGTACCTGAAGGACAACGACCCGCTGAATCGCGAGGCGCTCACCAAGCGCATGTACGAGGGCCTCACCAGCAACAACGCGGGCTACTTCGTCTCGGGCGTGATCAGCGCGTTCGACGTGGCCATGTGGGACATCTGCGGCAAGCACTTCGACGCGCCCATCTGCGACCTGCTGGGTGGCCGCTTCCGCGATCGCATCCGCACCTACACCTACATCTACGGCAACCTGGGGGGCGACGGCGATCTCGCCGCCGCCACCGCCGAGTGGCGCACCAACCCCAAGGGCATCGCCGATGCCGCGGGCCGGCTGGCCGACGAGGGCTTCACCGGCGTGAAGCTCGACCCCATGCCCTACGCACCGCCCGGTATGGGCGCGATCTCGCCGATCGAGTTCAAGCTCACCGACTACGACGCCGCCGAGCGCACCATCGAGGCGATCCGCGAGGCCGTGGGCAGCCGGGCCGACATCCTGATCGGGACGCACGGGCAGATGACCCCCTCGGTCTCGCGGCGGCTGGCCAAGCGCCTCGAGAAGTACGACCCGCTCTGGCTCGAAGAGCCGTGCCCGCCGGAGAACGAGGTCGAGATGGCGCGCATCGCCGCGAGCACCTCGATCCCCGTGGCCACCGGTGAGCGCCTGGCGTTCGTGCACGACTTCCATCGCCTGTTCGCCGCCGGCGCCTGTGCGTTCGCCCAGCCCGATCTCGGCAGCTGCGGCGGGTTCACGGCCGGGCGGCAGATCGCCGGGCTGGCCGAGGCCCACTATGTGCTGATGGCGCCGCACGTCTGGGGCGGCCCGATCATCACCGCCGCCGCCGTTCAGCTGGATGCGGCCATCCCCAACTTCTTGATCCAGGAGAGCATCCACAAGTCGGGGCTCTTCTTCGACGAGATCCTGAAAGAGCCCTTCGTCTGGGAAGACGGCGACCTCTTGCTGCCCGAGCGCCCCGGCCTCGGCTACGAGATCGACGAAGAGAAGCTCACGCCCTACCTGATCAAGAGCTGACGGATCGAGGGCTGACGGGCCGCGGGGGCGTCGCGAGCTAGGGCCACTGGCTCGGCCCCGGCGACCTCTCGCCTCCACGCGGCCAGCCACGGCGCGCGCGCGCCGATGCCGCCCTGCTCGATCAGGCGCTCGGCCTCGGCCAGCGCCGCCTATCGCCGGAAGCGCGGGGCGACCGCGCGGCAGGTGGCTGGTGAGGCGACGTGCGCACCGAGACTCCCTTCGACCTTCCCCCCGGGGCAAAGTATCACATCTTTTTCTAGTTTTTATTTCGACATCATTTGAACTCCTCATGACGTACAGATAATATCTGTACGTCATTCGTTGCGCGAGGAGTTTTCAAGTGGCCGAGAACCCGACGCTGCCCGACCCGCGACCCGGGCTGATCCGGCCTACGAGGGTTCGGCGCGACAGCCGGCGGGGGGTGCTCACCTTCGAGGCCCAACGCCGGGCCGCCCGCCGGCAGGCGATCTACGAGGCGGTCAGCGGTGCCAGCGGCGCGGCGCTCGCCTTCTTCATGTGGGGCCACATGCTGCTGGTGGGCTCGATCCTCACCGGCTCGCGCGGCTTCGACTGGGTCGCCAGCGGGCTCGAGCACATCTACGTGGCGCAACCCACGGTGGTGATCATCTCGGTCCTGTTCTTCGTTCACGCCGCGTTGGCCAGCCGCAAGATCCCCTCGCAGCTGCGCGAACGGCGGCGCATGCGCGACCTGGCGCGCTCCCTCGCGCGGCCGCTCGACGCGCCCCCCGGCGCGGCATCGCGTGCCACGCCGCATCTCGAGTCGTCGCTCTGGATCTGGCAGGTGCGCACGGGCATGGTCGTGCTCGTCTTCGGCGCGGCGCACCTGCTGCTGATCGGCATCGACCTGTTCACGCCCATGTTCGGCGAGCGCGTCGGCATCGAGGCGGCGTCGTCCTCGGAGCGCGTGGCCGAGGGCCTGGTGATCCCCTACGCGATCCTGCTGCTGGCCGTCGAGTTCCACGCGAGCGTGGGCTTGTACCGGCTCGCCGTGAAGTGGGGCGTGGGTTCGCGGCTCTCGCGTCGCACGCTGCTCGCGATCGAGCGCGTGATCCTGTTCGGCTTCCTCGGATTCGGCGCGATCACGCTCGTGGTGCTCGCCGGCTGGGTCGACCCGCCGCTGGCCTTCCTCACGGAGGGCCTGTGATGCAGGGTGCGCGAACCTGCGACGTGCTGGTGATCGGGGGCGGGCTCGCCGGCGAGCGGGCCGCCATCGAGGCGGCCACCGCCGGGCTCGGCGTGGTGCTGCTCTCGCTGGTTCCGCCCCGGCGCAGCCACAGCTGTGCGGCGCAGGGAGGCATGCAGGCCGCCCTCGGCAACTGCACCAAGGCCCTGGGCGACACGCCGACGCTTCACTTCGTCGACACCGTGAAGGGGTCGGACTGGGGTGCCGACCAGGAGGTCGCACGCATCTTCGCCGACGAAGCCCCGGTCGCCGTGCGCGAGCTCGCCCACTGGGGCGTGCCGTGGACGCGCGTGCGCCCGGGCCGCCAGACCTACTTCGTGAAGGGCGAACGCGTCGAGATCGACGAGCCCGAAGACAAGGCCGGCCTGATCATGCACCGCGACTTCGGCGGCACGGCCAAGTGGCGTGCATGCTACGCCGCGGCCGGCACCGGCCACGCCGTGCTCTACGCCGTCGACGGCGAGGTCGTGCGCCTGGGCGTCGAGGTGCTCGACCGCATGGAGGCGCTGGCGCTCATCCACGAGGGCGGGCGCTGTTGGGGCGCCGTGGTCCGCTGCCTGCGCACCGGCACCCTCGGTGCGCTGCTCGCCAAGGCCACCGTGCTCGCCACGGGCGGCCACGGCCGCATCTACGGCGCACACACCACGAATGCCACGATCAACGAGGGCACGGGTGCGTCGCTCGCGTTGGCGACCGGGGTCGTGCCGCTGGGCAACCTCGAGGCGGTGCAGTTCCACCCGACGGGCCTGGTGCCGAGCGGCATCCTCGTCACCGAGGGCTGCCGCGGAGACGGCGGCCACCTGCTGAACGCCCGAGGCGAGCGCTTCATGGTCGACCTCGAGCCCGAGAAGCAGGAGCTGGCCAGCCGCGACGTGGTCTCGCGTCACATGATGCAGCAGATCAAGGACGGTCTCGGTGTCGAGAGCGACTTCGGCTCGCATCTCTGGCTCGACCTGCGCCACCTGGGCGAAGCGCACCTGGCCACCAAGCTGCGCGAGGTGAAGGACATCTGCCGCGACTTCCTGGGCATCGACCCCGCGCGCGAGCCGATCCCCGTGCGCCCGACCCAGCACTACTCCATGGGCGGCGTGCGCGTGAACAAGGACGGCCAGGCGTACGGCATGGAAGGCCTCTTCGCCGTGGGCGAAGCCGCGTGCTGGGACATGCACGGGTTCAACCGGCTCGGCGGCAACAGCCTCGCCGAGACCGTGGTGGCCGGGCGCGTGGTCGGGCGCCGCGTCGTCGACCACGTGCGCGCGAAGTCGCTGGACGTGAGCGCCTCGCTCGCCACCGCCTTCGCCGTCGACGTCGAGAAGCGCATCGCCGCGTGGACCGGTCGCCCGGCGGGCGGCCCCTCGATCTACGCCATCCGCGATGCCATGGCCGACACCATGCTCGAACGCGTGGGCGTGTTCCGCACCGGCGACGAGCTCGAGCAGGCGGTCGACACGCTGCGCGGTCTCGAGGCCGACCTGGCCCGCGCATCGCTGCGCCACACCGGCTCGGGCTCGAACCCCGAGCTCACGCTCGCGCTGCGGCTCGAGGGCATGCTGCGGCTGTCGCGCATCACCGCCGAGGGTGCGCTCGCGCGCACCGAGAGCCGCGGCGCCCACGCGCGCCTCGACCATCCCGACCGCGACGACGATCGCTGGCTGTGCCGCACGCTCGCCCGCTGGCCCGAAGGCGCAGCCGACCCCTCGTATGCCACCGAGCCGGTGGGGCTGATCGACTTGCCCCCCGGCGACCGCGGCTACGGCCGGGCCACCACGAGGGAGATGTCGCAGTCGATCGACGCGCACAATGCCGCCGTGCCCGAGGGGTTCGCGCGCGCCGGCGCCCTGGCCACGGCCGAGCCCATCGGCGCGCGCATGGCGTGGGGCGCCTGGCGCGAGGTCGACCCCGACCGCCCCGTACCCGACCGGATCGAGTAGAGAGGACGTGATGAGCACCAAGCCGAGCCAAGAAGAAGGGCGAACCCTTCGCTTCGAGATCTTCCGCTACGACCCCACCCGGCCCGAGGTCGAGCCGCACCTCGACGCATTCGAGCTGGTCGAGCAGCCGTACATGACCCTCTACCTCGCGCTCAACCGCATCCGCGAAGAGCACGACCCGAGCCTGCAGTTCGACTTTGCCTGCCGCTCGGCCGTGTGCGGCTCGTGCGGCATGATGATCAACGGCCGGCCGGGTCTCGCGTGCAGCACCCTCACCGCCAACCTGCCCGACGTGATCCGGCTTCACCCGCTGCCGGCCTTCGAGCTGGTGGGCGACCTCTCCGTCGACACAGGCAAGTGGTTTCGCGAGATGGCCGAGCGAACCGAGTCGTGGATCCACGAGCGCGCGCCCTTCGACCCCGAGGCCATCGAAGAGCGCATGGACGACGACCTAGCCCAAGCCATCTACGAGGGCGAGCGCTGTATCGAGTGCGGCTGCTGCGTGGCGGGCTGCGGCGTCGCCAACGTGAACCCGCGCTTCGTCGGGCCTGCTGGCCTGAACCGCATCGCGCGCTTCGCCCTCGACCCCCGAGACGCGCGCTCGGACACCGACTGGTTCGAGGTGCTGGCCAGCGATGACGGCGTGTTCGGCTGCCTGGGCCTCATGGCCTGCGACGACGTCTGTCCGAAGGACCTGCCGCTGCGCGAGCAGTACGCCTACCTGCGCCGCCGCACCATGGGCGCTGCTCGCGCCCCGCTGCTGCAGGTCGAAGGCGTCGCCAACGCGCAGGGCTGACCCATGCAGACGGTCTGGGTCTTCGGAGACCAGCTGAACCGGAAGATCGGCGCCCTCGCCAAGGCGAAACCCGGCGAGACGCGGGTACTGCTCGTCGAGAGCGAGGCGCTCCTGGGGTGGCCTCGCCACGTGCAGCGCAACCACTTTGCGACGGCGGCGATGCGCCGGTTTGGTGCCGACCTCGAGGCCGCTGGATTCGAAGTCGACCGGCGCCGCGCACCGACCCTGCGCGCGGGCTTCGAGGCCCACGTCTCCGAGCACCGCCCAGACGAGGTGGTGGCGACCGAGCCGAACGCGCGCGCCGCGCGCGCGCTCTGCGGCGAGCTCGGCGTCTCGCTCCGGCGGTCGAACCAGTTCCTGTGCCACGCCGACGACTTCGCCGCATGGGCGGACGGCCGCGAGCGGCTGCGCATGGAAGACTTCTACCGCTGGACGCGACGCCGCCTCGGCTATCTCATGGATGGGGACGAACCCGAGGGAGGTCGCTGGAACTTCGACGCCGACAACCGCGAGCCCCCGCCCGACGACCCCTCGATCTTCACGACTCCGCCGCGCTCGACCCTCGACGCGATCGACGAGGAAGTGCTCGACTCGATCCCCGAGAGCTTCGGCGCACGGCCCGACGGCACCTGGGCGACCTCGCGGCGCGGGGCGCTCGCGCGCCTTCGCCACTTCGTCGATCACGAACTCGCGCGCTTCGGACCCTACGAAGACGCGATCACGCAAGGCTCGTGGCACCTCGCACACTCGGTGCTGAGCCCCTACCTCAACCAGGGGCTGCTGCTGCCGGGCGAAGTCTGCGACCGGGTCGTGGCGCGCTACGCCCAGGGGGGCATCCCGCTGGCCTCGGCCGAGGGCTTCGTGCGACAGGTGATCGGCTGGCGCGAGTACGTCTGGGGGCTCTACTGGCTGTGGCCGGACCACGCCGAGTCGAACGCGTTTGCGCACCACGCCCCGCTTCCCCCGGCCTTCACGGGCGCGGCGAAGACGAAGATGGCCTGCCTCGCCGAGACGCTGAAGGGCCTCGAAGACCGCGCCTGGGTACACCACATCCAGCGGCTCATGATCCTCTCGAACTTCGCCAACCTCGTGGGCATCGACCCGAAGCAGCTTCTGGCGTGGATGAGCAGCCAGTACATCGACGCCGCCGAGTGGGTGATGGTGCCGAACGTGATGGGCATGGCGCTCTACGCCGACGGTGGGCGCATGGCCACCAAGCCCTACGTCTCGGGCGGCGCCTACATCAACCGCATGAGCGACTCGTGCAAGCGCTGCCCCTACGACCCACGGCGGCGCACCGGCGACGACGCCTGCCCGTTCACGACCCTCTACTGGGACTTCCTGGCGCGGCACGAAGGCGCGCTCCAGGGTAACCACCGCATGGCCCGCCCCCTCATGAGCATGCGTCGGCTGCGCGACCTTCCGGCCGTGCGCGACCGCGCGAAGCAGGTGCTTCGCGGCCTGGAGGCGGGCTCGATCTGAAGGAGGGGCCTCGGGGGCGTTCAGGGCGGGCCCCACCCTGAAGACACGCGAAGGGTCGCGCCGCTACCCTGAGCGTGCCGCCCACGAGCCTCGGTCGTGTCCTCCCCGACCCTCCCCACCGCCGAGCCCAGCGCGGCACGGATGGGACGAGCATGGCAACTACGACGCGTGATCTCCTGATGGACCTGAACCGGGTGATCTGGAACGAAGGCCAGCTCCATCGCATCGGAGAGTTCGTGCACCCGGACTTCGTGGCCGACTACCGGCCCTACGGCCCGGTACGTCGCGGGATCGAGGCGGTCCGCGAGATGGTGGAGCGCTCTCACGCCACCTTCGAGGGCTTCCGCGAGGAGCTGCACGACGTGATCGTGGACGGCGAAAGGGCGGTGGTCCACTTCACCATCCGCGGCAGGCACGTCGGCGAGTGGGGTGGCCTGCCGCCGTCGGGCAAGCAGCTCTGCTTCGAAGAGATCGTGATCATGCACCTGCGCGACGGCAAGGTGGTCTACCAGCGCGGCATCACCGACACGATGCGCGCGCTTCGGCAGATGGGGAGCGAGACCCCGGAGCCCGACCCGCCCGAGCCCCGCACCCACCCGGACGTGGCGGCCTACCAGGCACGCTCCGTCCCGCTCGCCGGCGACTGAACCGCAACCGGCTCTGCGGTCGTGGATCAGTCGCTGCCCGGGTCTGCCGATGGACCCGGGATCGGCGCTATCTTGTCCCCTGCCGCCCAGGAGCCTCCTCTTGACCCGCGAGACCCACCTGACCGCCCCGCCGGCCGTCGCGCCCGATGCGCGGGTTCGCGACATCCACGTGCGCCGGCCCGAGATCCCGCTCTCGGAAGAGGTGCCGCGCTACTGGTTCGACGGCGACCCGTTCAAGACGCACTTCTTCAACGCGCTGTCCTCGGTCTTTCCCGATGGCGAGGCGTTCTTCGTGCGCGCGGTGCTGCACTACAAGGACCGCGTGACCGACCCCGAGCTTCTGCAGGCGATTCGCGACTTCGCCGGGCAAGAGGGCGCCCACGCGCACCAGCACGACCGCCACGTGCAGATGCTGGTCGACCAGGGCTACCACGGCATCGCCAAGCGAAACGAGCTGGCCAAGAAGATGATGCCGTGGTTCAACCGCAAGCTGCCGAAGGAGTCGCTCGCGGCCACCGCTTCGCTCGAGCACCTGACGGCCATGCTGGCGCGTCGCCTGTTGAGCCGGCCCGAGATCACGACCGACCCCATGGACGAGCGCATGCAGGTGCTCTGGCGCTGGCACGCGCTCGAAGAGGCCGAGCACAAGGCCGTGGCCTACGACGTGCTGCAGCTCGTCTCGCCGAGCCGCGGCTACCGCGTGTGGGCCCTGCTCAACAACACGCTGGGTCTCGTGGTCGAGACCCTCGACCGCATGTCGATCATGCTGCGCCGCGACGGCCTCATGTGGAACCGCAAGATCTGGGCCGACGGCCTGCGCTGGCTCTTCGGCAAGGGCGGCCTGCTGCGCGGGATGGGCGCCGACTACCGGTCGTACTTTCGCGAGGGCTTCCACCCCGACGATGTGGACGACCGCCCGCTGATCACCGCCGAACGCACCGCACTCGAGCAGCGCGCGGCCTAGCGAAGCGAACGGTCTACCCCGGGTTGCCCGGCGCGCTCGGCTTGCTCGCATCGACGGGCGCCCAGGGCTGGGCGGAAGCGGCCCACATGCTCGACGCCACCTCGACCCAGCTGGGATCGTCGAGCGTGCCGGCCTTCACGAACTTGAAGCCGGGCATGACGGCCACCTCGCTGTAGAGGGCCGTGCCGCAGTCGGGGCAGAAGAAGCGCGTGACGTCGCGTCCGCCGTCGGACTGCACGGTGTATCCCTTGGGTGTGCCGGTCACGGTGACGGCTGCGTCGGGCAGCGCGCAGAACGTGGCGAAGCCGCAGCCGGTGGCGCGCTGGCAGTCGCGGCAGTGGCAATGGTTGGCCATCGCCACGGCATCGCGATCCAGGGTGTAGGTGATGGCGCCGCACGCGCAGCGGCCTCGTTCTTCCTGGGCCATGGCTCCCTCCTCGAAAACCGGGCGGTGCATCGCGCCGGTGGGCGCGCCCGCCCCATGCCTCAGCTTGCCGCGTTCACCGGCGACGGGCGAGTGTGGCCGGTTGCCCCGCTAGGCCCGCGCCTGCGCCAGCACGCGCCGCGTGGCCTCGGCCGTGCGATAGGCCACCTGGCGCGCGCCCTTTTCTTGCAGGGCGTCGTTGAAGACCTCGACGCCGATGGGCGCCTGGCAGCCGCCCGCATCGAGCGCGCGCACCAGGCCCACCAGGTCGGCCGCGCCCTCGCCCGGCAGCAGGCGGCGGTGGAGCGTCTCGGCCACCAGGTCGGGCTCGGCCTCGGGCTGCACGTCGTCGAGTTGGGTCGCGGTCACGCGGTGCGCGGCCTGCTCGAGTTCGGCTGCGGTTCCGCCGCTTCGCACCAGATGCCAGGCGTCGAACATGAGACCGCCGTTCGAGCGGTCGGCGCCGGCCACGATGGCGAGTGCGTCGCCCAACGTGGCGATCGGGGCGAAGGGCATGAACTCCAGGTGCACCAGCAGACCGTGGGCCGCCGCGCGGTCGCAGAGCGCGCCGAAGGCGTCGATGAGCACGGGGCGCTCGGGCACCTCGCTGGCGAAGCACGCGGCGTTGATCGAACGCGCACCGGTGGCGTCGGCCGCGCGGTAGAAGGCGTCTTCGTCGAAGCGGCCGATGCCGGGCACGGGCGCGGCGCCCGGCACCCAGCTCATCAGCGGATCGAGCTCTCCGATGCGCAGGCCATGGTCGGCGAGCCGCTGGCGTAGCTCCTGCGTACCCAGGCTCGCGCGCTCGAGGTCATCGAGAAACAGCGACAGGCCCGTGTAGCCGGCCTCGGCCGCGAGCGCGATCCGCTCGGCCAGCGGCGTCTGCGCCAGCGTGCCGGCGCACAGGATCAGGTCGTCGGGGCCGAGCGGCGCCATGGCGGCGGAGTGTCGCGCAAACGGCGGCGATCGGGTCGTGCCCGTCTACTTCCGGTCAGGGCCTGGGCTTGGTTCGGGGCCCAGGAAGAGCGCGATCAGTGCATCGGCGTGGGCGTCGGCCACGGCCGGGTCGGTGGGGTCGAGGCCGCTCAGCAGCTTGGCCTCGGGCGCCTGGTGAAAGAAGATGGTCGAGGCCCCCACGAACAGATAGTGCAGGTGCGCGGGGTCGACGCTCGCGGGCAGGCGCGAGCCCACTTTGGCCGCTTCGAAGAGCGCGAGCATGGCCTCATACAGGGGCCGCACGTGGTGCTTGACCAGCCAACGCATGCGCGGGCCGTCGCGCTTGCCCTCTTCTTCCATCAGCCGCACGAACTCGGGGTGGGCCGAGACGAAGCGGATGAAGCGGCGGATCAGCCCCTCGAGTGCCTTGCGGTCGCCGCCGGCCGCGTCGCCCACCCCCTGCATGGCGGCCCCCAGCTGCTCGAAGGCGCGGTCGACGGCCTCGTGCCAGAGCGCCTCTTTGGTGCCGAAGTAGTAGGGGATCAGGCCCTGGTTCACGCCGGCCGCGGTGGCGATGTGGCGGGTACTGGCGCCGTCGAAGCCCAGCTCGCTGAAGGCCACCAGGGCGGTGTCGAGGATGCGTTCGCGGGTGGTGGCGTCGTCTTCGGCCGGCGGGCGGCGGCGCGGGCTGGGCACGGTGGCGCTCCGGGCTTGTTCGGTCGAACAATTACAAGTTGGCGCGGCGGTTGGCAAATTCGGGGGCCCGGGGCGGGCACCGGGCCCCGGCGCCTTGACGCCGGGCCCCTCGGCGGGGAGCATCCCGGCGCGCGGCCCCACCCACCGGGGCCCATCCACAGGGAGAACGCCGTGTTTCCGACGCTTGGGATCGTTGCCGCCACCATCGGCATGCTGGTCATCCTGTACCTGATCATGCGCGAGTTCGGCGACCTGGGGACGACCGAGAAGCGCATGCTGCAGTCGTCGGGCGTGCTCGTGATCGCCGTGGGCATCTGGCAGGCGATCGCGCAGATGGGCGCCGCCGCGCACTGACGCCGCACTGCGGCATCGCGCGCGACCGCAGAGTCGAACCTAACCTGCGGGAAAGACTCCAATAGCGTCGGGGGGCCATCCCTGCGATCATCGGCGCCATGGGCGCGCCCGCCTCCGCCAAGGCGCATGAGGCCAACGCCTCCGCCGAGCATGGCGCTCACACCGTCGCCGTGATCGGTGGCGCCACCGCCGGTGCCGAAGTCGCCGGGCGACTGGCCGAGCGCGGCGTGCGCGTGGTGGTGTTCGAGCAGAACGCCAAGCCCTACGGCAAGGTCGAAGACGGGCTGCCGCGCTGGCACCACGGCCTGCGGCACAAAGAGTACGAGACCATCGCAGCCAAGCTCGACCACCCGAGCGTGAGCTACGTGCCGCTGACGCGCATCGGCCGCGACGTGTCACTCGATGCGCTGGCGCGCGAGTGGGGCTTCTCGGCGGTGGTGCTGGCGTGCGGTGCCTGGCGCGACCGGCCGGTGCCCGTGGACGGCGCCGACGACTACGTGGGCAAGGGCCTGGTCTACCAGAACCCCTTCATCATCTGGTTCAACCACGCCGGTGAGCCCGGCTACGACGGCCCGGTCTTCGAAGTCGAAGACGACGTGCTGGTGCTCGGCGGCGGCCTCGCCTCGATCGACGTGGTGAAGGTGCTGATGCTCGAGACCACCCGCGCCAAGCTGCGCGAACGCGGCATCGAGGTGAAGCTGATCGACCTCGAGCTCAAGGGCATCCCCAAGACGCTGGCGCAGCACGACCTCACCTTCGAAGAGCTGGGGCTCACAGGCGCCACGCTCTTCTACCGGCGCCGCGCCGAGGACATGCCGGTCGTCGACGCGCCCGAGGGTGCCGACGAGGCGCGCCTGGCCAAGGTGCGCGCCGCCCGCGAGCGCGTGCTCGGCAAGGCGATGGAGAAGTACCGCTTCAAGTTCGAGCCGCTCTCGGCCCCCGACGGCCTGGTGGTCGAAGACGGGCGCCTAGTCGGCATGCGCCTGCGCCGCACGCGCATCGAAGACGGGCGCGTCGTGCCCACCGACGAGACCTACGAGCGCCGCGGCCGCTACGTGATCAGCAGCATCGGCAGCATCCCCGAGCCCATCGAGGGCATCCCCATGCGGGGCGAGCTGTTCGACTTCAGCGACTGGGACTACGGGCGGGTCGAGGGCTACCCTCTCTTGTTCTCCGTAGGCAACGTCGTGACGGGCAAGGGCAACATCGTGGCCTCACGAAAGCACGCCGCATTGGTGAGCGAAGCCGCGGTCGAGCGCTTTCTCGGCCTGGGCGAAGACGGGCACGGTGAGGACGATGTGCAGCCGATCGCGGCCGACGCCGCGAAGACCGCCCACGAGGTGGTCGAGAGCCTGGGCCACGCCGAGCCGCCCACACCCGAGACGGCCGAAGCCGTACAAGCGCGCGTCGCCGCCCGGCAGGCGAAGGTGGGCTACGACGGCGACCTGCGAAACTGGATCGACGAGCACACGAAGCCCGAGCCCGACTAGGGCCGGGCGCGACCGCAGGGGAGCATGAGCCCGGCTCGGCGCTCGCGGCCCCCGACCGAACGAACCGGCCCCTTGGGCCCCGCACCAAACAGGACTCCCCCCATGCAGATCAAGTACGGGTGCAACCCCCACCAGAGCTTTGCGTCGGCTGATCCCCTGCCCGGCAAGGGCGCCCCGGTCGAGCTGCTGAACGGCAACCCCAGCTACATCAACTTTCTCGACGCCCTGAACGCCTGGCAGCTGGTGCGCGAGGCGCGCATCGCCACGGGCCTGCCGGCGGCCGCCAGCTTCAAGCACGTGTCGCCGGCGGGTGCGGGCCTCGCCGTGCCGCTCGACGACGAGCTGGCCGAGGCGTACGAGGTGGCGGGCCGCGAGCTCACGCCCAGTGCGCTGGCCTACGTGCGCGCACGCGGCGCCGACCCCAAGTGCAGCTTTGGCGACTTCGCCGCGCTGTCCGACCGCGTCGATCTGGCCACGGCCGAGTTCCTGAAGGGCGTGGTGAGCGACGGCATCGTGGCGCCGGGCTACGACGCAGACGCGCTCGAGATCTTGAAGGCCAAGAAGGGCGGCGGCTTCATCGTGATGCAGGCCGACCCCGACTTCGAGCCGCCGGCGCGCGAGACGCGCGAGGTGCACGGCATGCTGCTGGTGCAGGACCGCAATAATCACCAGGTCGTCGAGTCGGACATCGAGGGCGTGGTCTGCGGCGAGCTCACGGCCGACGCCCGGCGCGACCTCTTGCTGGCGCTGGTGTCGCTCAAGTACACCCAGAGCAACTCGGTGGGCTACGCGCTCGGTGGTCAGATGATCGGTATCGGCGCGGGGCAGCAGAGCCGGGTGGACTGCACCAAGCTCGCGGGCAGCAAGGCCGACCTCTGGCACCTGCGAACGCACCCGAAGGTGCTGGGCCTCAGCTTCAAGAAGGGGGTCAAGCGGCAAGAGCGCATCAACTGGCGCGTCCGCTACATCGAGGGCGACCTCACCCCGAGCGAAGAGACGGCGCTATGCGAAGCCATCGATGGCGAGTTGGTGATGCTGAGCGACGAGGACCGCGCCGAGTGGATCTCGAGGCTCGACGGCGTGTCGCTCGCGAGCGACGGCTTCATCCCGTTCCGCGACAACATCGAGGTCGCCCAGCGCCACGGCGTGCGCTTCATCGCCCAGCCCGGCGGCAGCACCCGCGACGGCGACATCGAAGCCGCCTGCCGCGAGTACGGCATCGCCATGGCCCACACCAAGCTCCGGCTCTTCCACCACTGAAGACCCCCACTGCAGGTGGCGCGCGCAAGGGACCCCCTACAACCCAACGCGCACGCTGCCCCCGTGAGCGCGAGTCTTCGAGCCGCGAACTGCGAACCTCCCGACGCGCACCACCCGCGCGCGATGGGCTCGGGCGAGGGCCGGACCGCGCGCAACGGAGCCCCGCCGAGAAGCCCGATCGCAAGCCTCAGAGCGCGACGGGGCGAGACTGAGCACGGGGAGGCCCTCGCCCGAGCCCCCGCCCCGACCCCCGAAGAGAGGGGCCCCGAAGTGATCCCCCGAAGAGGCTAGTTGTCGACGAAGCTCTTGAGCAGCTTGCTTCGCGACGGGTGGCGCAGCTTGCGCAGGGCCTTGGCTTCGATCTGGCGGATGCGCTCGCGGGTGACCTCGAAGTCCTGACCCACCTCTTCGAGCGTGTGGTTCGCCCGCTCGCCGATCCCGAAGCGCATCTTCAGCACGCGCTCCTCGCGGGGAGCCAGGGTCGCCAGCACGCGGCGGGTCTGGTCCGAGAGGCTCTGCTCGACCACCGCGTCCTGCGGGTTGATCGCGCTCTTGTCCTCGACGAAGTCGCCGAGGCTCGAGTCCTCTTCTTCGCCCACCGGCGTTTCCAGGCTGATCGGCTCGCGCGCGATCTTCAGCACCGTGCGCACCTTCTCGAGGGGTAGCTCCATCTTCTCGGCCAGCTCTTCGGGCGTGGGCTCGCGGCCCAGCACCTGCACCAGCTGCTTGCTGGTGCGCCCGGCCTTGTTGATGGTCTCGATCATGTGCACGGGGATGCGGATCGTGCGGGCCTGGTCGGCGATCGCCCGCGTGATGGCCTGGCGGATCCACCAGGTCGCGTAGGTCGAGAACTTGTAGCCGCGCCGCCACTCGAACTTCTCGACGGCCTTCATGAGCCCGATGTTCCCCTCCTGGATCAGGTCGAGGAACTGGAGCCCGCGGTTCGTGTACTTCTTGGCGATCGACACCACCAGGCGAAGGTTGGCCTCGGTGAGCTCGCACTTGGCCTGGTGCGTGCGTTCGGCGGCCTCGGCATGGCGGTTGGCGGCGAGGGCCAGCACGGTGCGCGACGTGCGCGTCTCGGCTTCGATTTCGACGATGGCGGCTTCGATCTCCGCGAGCCGCGCGCCCACCTTGGCCACGCGCTCGGGGTCGCCGCCCAGGCGGTCGAGCGCCTCCTTGCCCTTCTTGCTCTTCTTGGTCGCGAGCACCGAGAGCTCTTCGAAATCTCCGACCTTCACGCGAAGCGGGCGCACCACCCGGCCGCGCTCGCGGCGAAGCTGCATCACCTTGCTCGCGGCGTCGGCCACGGTGGCGCAAAGCTCGCGCATGGGTGCCTTGGAGACGCGCTCGGCGATCAGCAGGTCGACGGCCTCGATGAGGCGCGTGCTGGTCTCTTCGATCAGGCGCGCGCGGGTGTCGTCGCCGGTGCGGGGGTTGGCGATGGCACCCTGGCGCTTGGCCACCTCGGCATCGATGCGCTTGACCTTCGCGAACGCGGCCAGCAGCGTGCGGCGGCGCTCGTCGAGCGGCGGCTCGTCTTCGGCGTCGGGCACGAAGTCGACGAGATCTTCGATCTCGACCCGTCCCTTGCGCAGCGCGTCGCCCAGGCCCAGCGCTCCGGTGAGCCCGTAGGGCGTGCCGAGCAGCGCGCGCAGCTGGTCGTGCTCGCCGTTCTCGATGCGCTGGGCCAACTCGACCTCGCCCTCGCGCGTCAGCAGCGACACCTGGCCCATCTCGCGCAGGTACACGCGCACGGGGTCGTGGCTCGCGCCGGGGTCGTCCGCCTCGGCTGCGCGCGACGGCTCGCGCACCTTGCGGGTCTCGCTCGATTTCGGCGAGTCGATCACGGCCACGTCGTTCTCGCCGAACAGCGCCATCACGTCTTCGAGCTGCTCGCTGGTGAGCACCTCGTCCTCGACCGCGCCGCCCACGTCCGAGAGCGTCACGTAGCCCCGGCGCCGGCCCTCGCTGAGAAGCTCCTTCACCGTGCGGATGTCGCGCGCGGCACTCTCGGCCGCCGGTCCGCTGGCCTTTTCGGCAGCATCACGCGCCGCGACCAGCCGGGCCCGTTGGGACTCGGACTCGCTCTGGGCGGCGTTCTTGTTGCGCTGGGGCCTTTCGCTTCGGGGCGCGCTCGAGGCCATGGGGTGCTCCTTGGGACGGCGCCGATGTGGAGGCGGCGCGAGATCCGGGTCGTGATCAACGTGAGGCGATACGTGCGTTCCTGCGTCGTTCCAGTTGTCGCTGTTTTTCCTGGAGGAGTGCGGTGGGGTCGGTGGCGCCGCTCGCCATCTCTGCGGTGGTGGCGCGAGCCTCGCCGCGATGGCGGCGCCGGCGAAGCCAGGCGAGCTTGTCGAGCACGGCGCGGCGCGCGCGCTCGGGGTCTTCGAGGCCCGGGGCGGGCAGGGCGGCCAGCGCCGAAAGACGCCGGCGCGGCGCTTCGTCCAGCCGGTCGGTCAGGCCCGACACGTCGCCCCCACCGAGCCCGTGGATCTCGCGGGCCAGCACCGCCCAGACCGGGTCGGGCGCGCCGTGCACCAGCTCGTCGGCATCGAGGTCGGCGCGGCTCTCGGGGTGGTCGAGCAGGATGCGCAGGATGTCGACGTAGTGCCGCTCTTCGGGGCCGGCCTCGCGCGGCACGTACTCGTCGGGCTCGGGCTCCGAGTCGCCGCGCACCGACCGGCGCACCGCGGCGTCCACGTCGGCAGCGTCGGTACCGGCGGCCAGCGCCAGGCGGCGGGTGAACTCGCCGCGCTCCACCGGGTCCTGCACACGGGCGAGAAGCGGCGTCACGGCGCCCACGGCATCGGCGCGCTCCCAGGGCGTGCTGCAGCCCGCGGCCACGGCGTGGGCGATGGCCAGATCGAGTGCGGGTCGCGCGTCGTCCACCGTGGCGCGCAACGCGTCGGCGCCCTGGTTGGCGAGCACGTCGTCCGGGTCCTGGCCCTCGGGCAGGGCCGCCGCCGACACGCGCAGGCCGTGGGGCAGCAGGATCTCGAGCGCCTTCAGCATGGCGCGCTGGCCGGCACCGTCGCCGTCGAACAGCAGCACCACGTGCTTCGCGCGTCGCCGCAGGTTGCGCGCGTGCTCTTCGGTCAGCGCCGTGCCGCAGGTGGCCACGGCCTCTTCGACCCCGGCGCGCGCCAGCGCAATCTGGTCGAAGTAGCCCTCGCTCACCACCACGCGGTCGCTGCGCCGGATGGCCTCGAGCGCCTGGGGAAAGCCGTAGAACGACTCGCGCTTGCGAAACACGGGGCTCTCGGGCGTGTTCAGGTACTTGGGCTCTTGATCCGCGCCGAGTGCGCGGCCGCCGAACGCGACGACCCGGTCGCGCACGTCCTTGATGGGGAAGATGACGCGCCCGCGCAGCAGGTCGTAATGCCCACCGCGGTCGCGCTCGCGCAGCAGCCCCGCTTTCTCCCCGGCCTCGGGCGCAATGCCGGCCTTGCGCAGGGCACCCACCAGGCCGTCCCAGCGGTCGGGGGCAAAGCCCACGCCGAAGCGCTCGGCGGTCTCGGCATCGAAGCCGCGCCCGGCCAGGTAGCGTCGCGCCGCCTCGCCCTCGGGCGACATCAACGCGCTGCGATAGAAGGCGAAGGCCTCGCGGTTGGCGGCCACCACCTCGTCGACCACACCGCGGCCGGGACCCCCGCCGGTCTCCGGCACCTCGACGCCCACGTCGGCGGCCAGCGAACGCACGGCCTCCGGGAAGGTCAGGTTCTCGTGCTGCATCAAGAACCCGAAGGCGTTGCCGCCCTCGCCACAGCCAAAGCAGTGGAACGTGCCGCGGTCGGGCGACACCACGAAGGAGGGCGTCTTCTCTTGATGGAACGGACACAGCCCCTTGAAGGTGCGTCCGGCGCGCTTGAGCGTGACGTGGCGGCCCACGATGTCGACGATGTCGACTCGGTCGCGGATCGTCTCGATCGTCTCTTCGGGGATCCGGCCCAACCTCTGCCACCCCCGCTGCGGTGTCGTCTGCTAGCGCGCCATCCGCTTCAGCTTCTTGAGCGCACGCTTTCGAGCCGCAGCAGCCTTCTTCTTCTTGCGGACACTCGGCTTGTCGAAGTACTCGCGGCGGCGGAGCTCGGTGAGGATGCCGGCCTTCTCCACCTGCTTCTTGAACCGCTTGAGAGCAATCTCGAAAGGCTCGTTGTCCTTGACCTTGATGATGGGCATCTGCCCTCCGCTATCCGGGGACCTGACCCCGATCGATGGATGTCTGTGCGCGTGACCGGCACGGGCCGGCCCTGCTCACGCAGCCTTCGTCGGTGCTCCCCCGAAGCGCGAATGGCGCCTTGGGTAGGTGGCCCGAAGAAGGCGTACGTGTCGAACTGACGACGCGTCGGATCCCCGCCCCAGATCCCCCATTTGGGGGATCCCAAATCCGAAAAACCTTTGAATTCCGAGGGGGTACCGGTGCGCCACGCCGGCTCGCGAAGCTAGCGCACGGCCTCCCGCCCATCAACCGGTCACCCCCACTACGAGGCGGGGGGGCGGACGGGGATGCCCAGTTCGCGGAGGCGGGCTTTGACGCTGCCGACGGTCTGTTCCTTGAAGTGGAAGATCGAGGCGGCCAGGGCGGCCTGGGCGTGGCCCCCTTCGGGGGCGTCGCTGAGCGCGTCCGCCAGGCTTTCGGGGGTGCCGCCGCCTCCCGAGGCGATCACCGGGATCGGCACGGCGTCGGCCACGGTGCGCACCATCTCGAGGTCGTAACCGGCCTTGGTGCCGTCGCGGTCCATGCTGGTGAGCAGGATCTCGCCGGCACCCAGCCGGGCCATGCGCTCGGCCCAGGCCACGGCATCGATCCCGGCGCCGTGGCGACCCCCATGGGTATAGACCTCGAACACCGCATCGGGGTCGGTCTCGCCGGCGTTGTCCTCGCTGGCCGCGGCCCGCTCCTTTGCGCGGGCGCGGTAGGCCTCGCGGTCGTCGATGCGCTTGGCGTCGATGGCCAGCACCAGGTTGGCGCTGCCGATCTTGAGGGCGGCCTCGGCCACCAGGCCCGGGTCGTGCACCGCGGCCGTCATGATCGACACCTTGTCGGCCCCGGCGTTCAGCAGGTCGCGCACGTCGGCGAGGCTTCGCACGCCGCCGCCCACGCACAGCGGCATGAACACGGTCTCGGCCGTACGCGCCACCACGTCGAGCAGGATGCCCCGGCGCTCGTGGCTGGCCGTGATGTCGAGAAACGTGATCTCGTCGGCCTCCTGCTCGTCGTAGACCCGCGCGACCTCCACCGGATCGCCGGCATCCACGTGGTCGACGTACTGCACGCCCTTCACCACGCGGCCCTGGTTCACGTCGAGGCAGGGGATGATTCGCTTCAGGAGCATCGCACGCTCCCCGTCGCTAGGCGCATCGCGCCGCCTCCAGCGCGTCGCCGAGCACCACGTCGCCGTCGTAGAGCGCGCGGCCGATGATCAGGCCCGCCACGCCGCGTGCGTGCAGGGCCGCTGCGGCGCGCACGTGGTCGAGGCTGGCCACCCCCCCCGACGCGATCACCGGGATGGTGACCGCCTCGGCGATCTCGGCCGTGGCCTCCAGGTTCGGCCCGGTGCCCACGCCATCGCGCGCAATGTCGGTGTGGATGAGCGCCGCCACACCGGCGTCTTCGAAGCGCCGGGCCAGGTCGAGCGCCGTGGTCTCGCTGGTCTCCGTCCAGCCCTCGACGGCGACGCGCCCGTCGCGCGCGTCGATGCCCACGGCCACCTTGCCCGGGTGCCGGCGCGCGGCCTCGCGCACCAGGCCCGGATCGCGAAGCGCGGCGGTCCCGACCACCACCCGCGCCACGCCGCGCCCGACCCACGCGTCGACGCTGGCCAGGTCGCGGATGCCGCCGCCGAGTTCGACCGAGAGCCCCTCGGCCCGCGCCAGTACGGCGGCCACCGCCGACGCGTTGCCGGGCTTGCCGTCGCGCGCACCGTCCAGGTCGACCACATGCACCCAGTGGGACCCGGCCTCGGCGTAGCTCGCGGCCACGCGCCCCGGGTCGTCGTCGAACACCGTGACGTCGTCGTAGCGGCCCTGGCGCAGCCGCACGCAGCGGCCGCCCAACAGGTCGATGGCGGGGAGGATCTCGAAGGGCATGGGTCTCGTTCTCGCGTCCGTGCCCGCGCCTAACGAGGCGGCGGCGCCGCGCCGGTGCCGCCGGTCGGCATCTCCAGCACGGTCTGGTCGGCGCCCCAACGGGTGAGCTCGTCGACGCTCAGCCAGCGCGCGCCTCCTCCCGGGTACTGGGCCGTGGTGAGCACGTTCTCGCCGAAGGGCTTCTGGGTCTCGTCGAAGGTGCCGGTCCACAGGCGCTGACCGCCGGGCGCGGCGTAGAGCGTGACCTCGAAGCCCACCGATGCGGGGCTTCGGCTGCTGGCGCCCGTGCCCGTGCGCTCGCGGTAGCGCCACACCTGGCCCATCAAGATGGCGTTGGCCCCGAACTGGCTGTTGGCGAGCTTGGCCATCTCGATCGGCACCGGCCGCGCGTCGGGCTCGGGCGTGCCGCCCATGGCCTGAGCCATGTCGGCGGGCGCCACCACCGGAAGCCGTCGGCGCACCAAGGCCTCGTTCACGTGGTGCGAGACCGACTCCAGCACATCCACGCGCTTCTCGGCGTCGCTGGCCGGTCGCGCGCGCAGCAGGTCGCCGCTGGCGCGGAAGGGCACCACGGCGATCTTCTGGATCGGCTCCATGCGCGCGAGCGCGGGATGGGTGCGGACGTTCACCGTCCGCGCGCACCCGACCACCAGCAGGGCCAGCAGGCCGACCAACGCGAGACCCGCGGTCGACCGCTTCCACGAGTTCGTTCGCGCGCTCATCGTTCGCGCCTTCTGCGTGCTCAACGCTCGCGCGTTTTGCGCGCTCATCGTTCGCGCACCCAGCGGGCAAACGCCTGCAGCAGGCGGTGACCCGCCCCCTGGCTCTTCTCGGGATGGAACTGCACGGCGAAGATCTCCTCTCGGGCCACGGCGGCGGCAAACGCCCCGCCGTAGTCCACCTCGCCCACCACATCGTCGGAGCGAGCCGGCACGGCGCGGTAGGAGTGCACGAAGTAGTAGTCGTCGTCGGCGAGCCCGGCGAGCATCGGGTGGTCGCCCTGGAACCGAACGCGGTTCCAGCCGATGTGGGGGACGCGACGCGGCTTGCCGTCGGCCCCCGTCTCGGAGAAGCGCGCGACCTTGCCCGGCAGCACGCCGAACCCGGCGGTGGCACCGTGCTCGTCGCTCTCGTCGAACAAGAGCTGCAGCCCCAGGCAGAGGCCCAGGTAGCACTGGCCCCCTTCGAGCACGCGCCGCAGCGCGTCGTCGAGCCCCTTGGCGCGCAGGCTCGCCATGGCATCGGCGAACGCACCCACCCCGGGCAGCACCACCGCGTCGGCGCGCGCGAGCGCGGCCGCGTCGCTCGCGACCTGCACGCGCAGGTCGCAACGCTCGAGGGCCTTGCCCACGCTGCGCAGGTTGCCCGAGCCGTAGTCGACGAGGGCGATCTGGGGGGATGTGGAGGTCATGCGTTCCGGGGTCCGAGGGTCGGGGGTCCGAAGCCGCGCCCACGGGCGCGCGGCGCGAGGTTCAGAGGCTGCCCTTCACCGAGGGCACGTCGTCACTGCGCGGGTCGAGCGACACGGCCTGGCGCAGTGCGCGCGCCAGGCCCTTGAAGATGGCCTCGACCACGTGGTGCGGGCTCTTGCCGTATCGAAGCTCCACGTGCAGATCGAGCCCGGCCGCACTGGCCAGCGCGTACAGAAAGTCCTCGGTGAGCGACGCATCGAAGCTGCCGATGCGATCGTTCGCCAGCTCGACCCGGTACACCAGGTAGGGCCGATTCGAGACGTCCACCGACACCTCGACCTTCGACTCGGCCATGGGCAGCACCTGCGTGCCGTAGCGCACGATGCCGCGCGCATCGCCCAGCGCCTCGCGCAGGGCCTGCCCCAGCACGATGCCGACGTCCTCGACCGTGTGGTGGAGATCGACCTCGAGGTCTCCCTTGGCCGACAGCACCAGGTCGAACAGGCCGTGCTTGGCGAACGACTCGAGCATGTGGTCGAAGAAGGCGATGCCCGTGTTCACGTCGTACGAGCCGGTGCCGTCGAGGTCGATCTCGAGGCTGATCTCGGTCTCTCGTGTCTTGCGCGAGATGCGCGCCTTGCGGGTCGTGGTCATGGTCTCGTTCTCCATTGCCTCGGCATAGACGTCGGCCCCGAGGCCGACCCTAAAGGTCGGCCTCGGCCTCGCGGGCCGCTTCGCGCTCGCGGCGTGCGCGGCGGATCTTCGAGAGGCGCTGCTCCACCGAGGCGCCGTGGCCCCCCAGGCCCTCGAGCTCGGCCAGCCGGATGATGTCGGCACCCAGCTCGCGCAGCTTGGGCGGCTCGAAGCGCACGAAGGCCGTGCGCTTCAAGAAGTGATCGATGCCGAGCGGCGAAAAGAACCGCGCCGTGCCGCCCGTGGGCAGCACGTGGTTCGGGCCGGCCAGGTAGTCGCCCGCCGCCACCGGCGAGTAGTGCCCGAGGAACACCGTGCCGGCGTTCTCGACCTTCTTGAGCTGCGCGTCGGCGTCGTCGACGGCCAGCACCAGGTGTTCGGGTGCGTAGCGGTTGGCGATCTCCATCGACTGCTCGAGGTCCTTGGTGAGGATCACCGTGCCGTGCTTGGTGAGCGACTGCTTCGCGATCTTCGCGCGACCGAGCTCCTTGAGCTGCTTGGTCACCTGCTCTTGCACGCGTGTGGCGATCGACTTCACGTGGGTCACCAGGATCGCGGCCGCCTCTTCTTCGTGCTCGGCCTGGCTGATCAGGTCGGCCGCCACCCAAGCAGGCGTGGCCGTGCGGTCGGCCACCACCAGCACTTCGGTGGCGCCGGCCTCGCTGTCGATGTCCACCTCGCCAAAGACGCGGCGCTTGGCCCCCTGCACGTAGGCGTTGCCGGGCCCCACGATCTTGTCGACCCGCGGCACGCTCTCGGTGCCGTAGGCCAGGGCAGCCACCGCCTGGGCGCCGCCCATCTTGAAGACGCGGTGCACGCCGGCCACACGCGCCGCCATCAGCACCTGCGAGGGTACGCGGCCGTCCTTTCCGGGCGGCGTCGCCATCACGATCTCGGGCACCTCCACCACCGAGGCGGGCACCGTGTTCATGATGACCGTGGACGGATAGACCGCCTTCCCGCCGGGCACGTACACGCCGACGCGGCGCAGCGCACGCACGCGGTGGCCCATGTAGGCGCCGCCCTCTTCGCGCATCTCCCAGCTCGACGGAATGCGGCGCTTGTGAAAGTCGCGCACGCGCATGGCCGCCTTGCCCAGCGCCGCGCGATCGGCCGGGTCGACGGCGTCGCAGCCCTCGTCCCACTCGTCGCGGCCGACCTCGAGCTCGTCGAGCTTGGCCCCGTCGAACTTCTGGGTGAGCGCGATCACCTCGTCGTCACCACCCTCGCGAACGCCGTCGACGATCTTGCGCACGACCTTGTCGACGCTTTCGTCCGCGGCCTCGCGACGCGCGAGCAGCTTTGCGAACGCGCGCTCGAAACCGGCATCGCTCGTGGCGACCGACTTCAGCGGTCCCTTGGCTCCGGCTCGTGCAGCCATCTCACCCCTCCCCCAAGCGGGCGCTGACGGCCCGCTGTCGTTCTGCCAGGTCACGCACGACCCGGACCTCGCCGTACCCTGCGGCCGCCACCCATGCCGACACGATCTCCGCCTGGCCGGGATCGATCTCCAACACCAGCGCGCCGCCCGGCGCCGTGTGCGCGGCCGCGTCGGCGACGATACGCCGCAGCACCTCGGTGCCGTCGTCCCCGGCAAAGAGCGCCATCTCGGGCTCGTGGGCAAGTTCGGGCGGCAGCGTCGCGCGGTCGGGCACGGCCACGTAGGGCGGGTTCGAGACGACCAGGTCGAAGCGCTCGCCGGCCACCGGCTCGAACAGATCGCCCTCGAGCAGGCGCACGCGCTCGCCCAACCCCAGCTGGTCGGCGTTGTCGGCCGCCACGGCGAGCGCCGCGGACGAACGGTCCACGGCGGTGACGCGCGCCTTCTTGCGCTCGCTGGCCAGAGCGAGCGCGATGGCCCCGGAGCCGGTGCCGAGATCGAGTACGTCGTACTCGCCCTCTTCGTCGGGCAGCAGGCGCAGCGCCTCTTCGACCAATGTCTCGGTCTCGGGCCGCGGCACCAGCACGTCGGGCGTCACGCGAAGCGGTAGCGACCAGAACTCGCGCCCGCCCACCAGCTGCGCCACGGGTACGCGCGCCTCGGCGCGGCCCTTCACCAGCTCGCGAAAGCGCGCGCGCTCTTCGGCGAGCACGGGCTTCTCGAACTCGAGGTACAGGCGCAGCCGCTCCATGCCCAGCGCGTGCGCCAGCAGCACTTCGGCGTCGAGCCGCGCCGAATCGATGCCCTTGCTCGCAAAGTGGTCCGTCGTCCACTGCAGCAGGTCGAGCACCGTCCAGGTCCGCTCGGTCATGCGGATGCTCCAGCGAGAGCCTTCATGCTGCTTCTCCCACGAGAGCGGTCATGCTGCTTCTCCGGCGGCATCCTGCTCCTGGCGCGTGGCCATCTCCTGGCGGATGCCGTCGAGGATCTCGTCCAGGTCGCCCTCCATCATCTGCTCGAGACGGTGCAGGGTGAGCCCGGCGCGGTGATCGGTGACCCGGTTCTGCGGAAAGTTGTAGGTGCGGATCTTCTCCGAACGCTCACCGGTGCCCACCTGGGCGCGCCGCGCATCGGCGCGCTCCTGGGCCTGGCGGTCGAGCTCGGCCTCGAGCAGGCGCGAGCGCAGCACCTTCATGGCCTTGGCCTTGTTCTTGTGCTGGCTCTTCTCGTCCTGGCAGGTGACCACCACGCCCGTGGGCTCGTGGGTGATGCGCACGGCCGAGTCGGTGGTGTTCACGCTCTGACCGCCCGGGCCCGACGAGCGAAACACGTCGATGCGCAGATCGCTGGGCTCGATCGCGAGATCCACCTCCTCGGCCTCGGGCATGATCGCCACGGTCACCGTCGAGGTGTGGATGCGCCCCTGGCTCTCGGTGGCGGGCACGCGCTGCACCCGGTGCACGCCGCGCTCCCACTTGAGGCGGCCGAAGACGTCCTTGCCGGAGATGCCCGCGATCACTTCCTTGAGGCCGCCGCCGGGCGTCTCGGACTGGTCCATGCCCTCGACCTTCCAGCCCTGGGCCTCGGCGTAGCGCGAGTACATGCGGAACAGGTCGGCGGCAAAGAGCGCCGCCTCGTCGCCGCCGGTGCCCGCGCGCAGCTCGAGGATGGCGTTGCGTTCGTCGTTGGGATCGCGGGGCACGAGCAGCACCCGGATCTCCTGCTCGAGCGCCTCTTTCCGGGGCTCGAGCTCGGCGATCTCCGCCTCGGCCAGCTCGCGCATCTCGGCGTCGTCCTCGCCCAGCATCTCGCGCGCGTCGGCCAGCGCCTGGTCGGTCTCGCGCAGGCGCACCCCGGTCTCGATCAGCGGCCGAAGCGCACCGAGCTCCTTGCCCACACGAGCGATCTCGTTGGGCTTTCGCGCGATCTCGGGATCGGCGAGCAACGCCTCCAGACGCGAAGCTTCTGCCTCCGCCTCGGCGACTCTCTTTGTCCAGTCGGGCATCAGGGGACCTCGGACCCCGCAAGCTTCGTGGGGGCTGACCGGGGGCCGAATGAAGCGAGCGAGGACGGGGAGTTACGAGTGACCGGCGTGCGCGTGGGGGCGCACCGCCGAGCCCTGCGGCGCGGCGGGATGGAGCCCGCGGGGGGCGATGGAAGGCCGTGCGCCGCTCATGGGGAGACGGTCGCCCATCGTGGAAAACCCTGCAAGCGCCCGCGGTTCCGAACGGAACGGCTTTTCCCATCTTGGGCCACCGGTTTCCGCCCCGGCTGCCCGAAGGCCGCCCCCGACCTCCGGAAGTGCGCGATTCCCTGGGGCTTTCGCAAACTGCCCCACCCTGGCCCCGACATTGCACGGTGTCATACCCGGGCAGGAGGCTCCGCGACCCCGCGAGCGCTCCTGGATCCCATGGTGAGTGAGGGAGAAGGCATCGTGCGGACCACACGGCTCGTCGCATCCATCCTGCTGGCCGGACTGCTGGCCGGGGCCCCGACCCTGGCGGTGCCGCTGCCGAGCGTCTCGGACGGGGGCATCTACTTCAGCGACCCCGACAGCAATGGCGTCGGCGCCTTCCTGGTGCAGCCCGAGATGATCTCCACGGGCAGCAACCTCTGGCCCCTCAACAACCAGTGGGACCAGGCCACCGCGGCGATGGAGTTCGACCTCACGGGGCTCGCCACGGGGACGCACACGCTCCAGCTGCTGGACACGGCCGGCGGCGGCTCGGGACACCTGTACGACCTGTTCGGCTACGTCGGCGACGGGGTCGTCACGGTCACGGATCGCTTCAACACGACCAACCTGCTGACGACCTTCCCGACGAGCAGCGCGTCCGTATCGCCGGTCACCCCGGCGTATTTCCTCGACGTGAGCACGTTCATCAACCAGCGGATCGGGGCCGGCGACACCTACGCGGGCTTCCACATCGTGGCCGCCAACGCGACGTCTTTCGAGGCCTTCGGCGCGACCGCGTGGCTCGAGAGCACCGCGTCGGTGCCGGAGCCCACCGTCGTCGCCCTGCTCGCCCCGCTGCTGGTGGGCCTCGCGCTCCGCAGTCGCACACGGGCCCGCGACTAGTCGCTCGGGGCCACTGCCCCGAAGAGCAGCGATTCGTACGCGGCCGCCGCATGGGAGACGTCGAACTCCCGCGCGCGGGCGCACAGGCGCGCCGCATCCCGGGGCGCGTCGAGCGTGCGCAGCAGGGCCGCCGCCAGGGCCTCTTCGTCGCCGGTGGGCACGAGCGTGCCGTAGCGCCCGCCCGCCAGGATCTCGTCGGGTCCCGACGGGCAGCGGGTGCTCACCACCGGGCAGCCGCTGGCCAGCGCCTCCACCAGCACGTTGGCGAAGCCCTCCCATTCGGACGCCAGCGCCAGACAGTCGGCCTCGCGCATGAACGGGTGGGGATTCGCCACCACGCCGGGGAACGCGGTGTCCTCCGCCACGCCCAGCCGGGCGGCCAGCCGGATCAGCGCGCGCCGCTGGAACCCATCGCCCAGCACCAGCAGGCGAAGCGGGCGAGTACGCCGCGCACGTGCGAAGGCGCGCAGCAGCAGGTCGAAGCGCTTGCGCTTGCGGAGCTTGCCGACCCCGAGCACCACGGGCACGTCCTTGTCCACGAGCCACGGGTGATCGACGGGCGCGCGGGCGGCGCGCTCGAGCTCGGGCGTGACGATCGGGTTGTAGATGCTGTGGACGCCCCCGGCATCGAGGCCGAGACCCCGCACCAGATCGTCGGCCACGCCCTGCGATACGGCGACCAACGCGTCGGCCTCGGGGTAGTAGGCCCGGCAGAGTGCGCGCTTCCAGCGCAGGCGAAGGCGCGCGGTCTTGGTGGAGAGGTGGTTGTGCTGGGCCAGGACGAGTCGCGCATCCGACCCCGCCTGCCGACGCGCGATCACCGACAGCACGTTGGCGTGGGTGGCACCTGCGAGGAGTGCCCGGGGGCGACGGTCGCGCAGGTAGTCGACGAGCCCCGCCAGAGCGCCCGCGTCGCGGGGGAAGGCGAGACTCGGCCAAGCGGCGTGCCACTTCGCCTCGGCGGCCAGCAGCGCGGGCGTCGCGTGCCAGCGGGTCCGGCGCCCGATCTCGACGCGCTTCACGTTGGGCGGGATCGCGCTCGGAGCACGCTGCCGGCCATCGAGCACCAGCAGGTCCACGCGCCGGCCCGCGTCGGCGAAGGCCCCCGCCAGCGTGAGCATCACCCGGGTGGTGCCGTTGGCACCGAGGCCGCGCACGACCAGCGCCAGGTCGGGGCGCCCGCGCGCATGGGATGCAGAACGGGGGACGGGCACCATGGGCCCTGCCCGTCGATGCGCGGGCGGCACCTGCCCCGGATCCTAGGAGTTCATCGATTCGAGGAACTCGTCGTTGCTGTCGGTGACCTTCACCTTCTCGGCCAGGAACTCCATCGAGTCTACCGGCGAGAGCGGCGCCAGAACCTTGCGCAGCACGTAGATGCGGTTCAGCACGTCGTCGGCCAGCAGCAGCTCTTCGCGGCGGGTGGCCGAGCGGTTGATGTCGATGGCCGGCCAGGTGCGCCGATCGGCGAGCTTGCGGTCGAGCACGATCTCGCTGTTGCCGGTGCCCTTGAACTCCTCGAAGATCACCTCGTCCATCCGCGAGCCGGTCTCGATGAGGGCGCTGCCGAGGATGGTGAGGCTGCCCCCCTCCTCGACGTTG
>JANQOX010000016.1 GCA_028285625.1 Myxococcota bacterium | reverse complement strand
AGCGTCGGGTACTCGCGCAGCTGCAGGTTCTCGTCGCGCGGGATGTCGTACGCCTCACGGATCGCCGCGAACGTCTCGGCCTGCTTCACCGTGTCGATCCCGAGGTCCGCCTCGAGGTCCAGATCCGGCTCGAGCATGTCCACCGGGTAGCCGGTCTTCTCCGCCACGATCGCGAGCACCCGCGCTTGCACCGCGGCTTCGTCGCCGGCAGCGACCGACGGGCTCGCGGCAGGCGCGCTCTCCGCGGACCCGCTCGGCTGAGCCGGGGCCGGCCGTTCAGGTGCCGATACCGGCGGGCTCGGCGGCGAAGGCCGGGGCGCGACCGGCTCCTGGGACGGTACCACCCGGGGCGCCCGGCCAGCCACTGCGGCCCCCCGTGCAGGTGCAGGATCCGGTGAAACCGGCGCGTTCTCGGGCGCGCCTTCGTCGCGCACCCGCAAGGTGCGGGCGGCGACCTCGAGCTCCGGCTGCGATCGGCCGGTCACGGCCGCCAGCCACTGCCCGTAGCGTGCCGCGTCTTCGAGGCGCGTCGCGTGGCCCAGGGCGTCGGGCTCCGGACGGGCGCCGTCCGGCGAGGGCACCCAGCGAAGCAACGTCATGCTGATCTGCGAGCCGAATCCCGCGCCGAGCCGCAGCGCGTAGCGGATCGGGTAGCGACCCCCCTTCGACAGGTGCAGCGCCCCCAGGTCGGGGTCGGGTTCTTCGTAGTTCGGCACCGGCGGCACGACCCCGGTCTCGAGCGCCTTGATCGCGACGGCATCCTCGATGCCTACGCCCATGGGATGGCCCGTCAGGCCCTTGGTGTTCGCGATCACGATCTCACCGGCGAGGTCACCGAAGACGCGTCGCAGCGCCTCCACCTCGGCCGAGGCGCTCCCACCCCGCGCCGGCGTGAACGTCTCGTGCGAGACGAAGAGCAGGTCGCGGGCGATCTCGCGGCGGTCGAGACCGGATCGGTGCTCGGCCTGGGCGATCAGTCTCTCCATCACGCCGGCGATGTGGCTCACATCGAGCCGGGTGCCATGGAACGCGCTGTTGGCGGTCACGGCGCTGAGCACATCGCAGATCGGCCGCAGACCGCGCTCGCTGGCACACCCCGGCGCTTCGATCACGACGCCCGCCGCGCCCATTCCCAGGATCGTCCCGTGGCGGCGGCGGTCGAACGGCAGGGCCGCCTCTTCCACGGCGTCGTCGGTCGCCGCCGCGCCGGTCGCGAGGAACCCCGAACCGATCCACTCGAGCAGGTGCTCGCTGGTGGCATCGTCGGCCGCCACCACGATCACCCGGCGGCAGCGACCGGCGGAGATCCAATCCTCCGCCAGCGCAAAGGCCTGGGTCGTGCTCGCGCACGCCGAGTTGATGTGGGTGTTCGGCCCGCGCGCCCCGATGTACTCGGCGAACTGGGCGTGCGCCATGGGCAGCACGCGGAACAAGAAGCGGCGGTCGAACTCGTAGGCGTTCTCGGCGTGCTCGGCCTCGAGTTCGTGAATGCGGTGCGCGATCTCCTGGATGAGGACGTCGCTCCCGCCGCTCTCGCGAGCCCGCTCCAGCAGGTTCTGGAGGACGCCGATCTCGATCTCGCGGCCGTGGTCGACGTGGAAGCGCGTGAGTTCGTCGGCGAATGCGTTGAACCCCGGAAAGGCGGAGGCGAAGATCACTCCGGTCTCGTCCCGGAGCGGCTCGGGGAGCATCCAGCGATCGGGCAGCTTGGTGCCCGTGGTCGTATCGCGGTAGTGCATCGCCAGCGGAATCCCGGCATCGCGCAGGGCCTCGAGGCCCACCGCGATGGCCAGCCGCGTGGTGACGTCGAACGCCGCCAGGCGTTCGCGGGGAACGCCGAACTCCTCCTCCAGGTCGAGGCGACCCGAGCGGGCCGCGAGCTTGATCACGTCCTCGGAACGCTCGATCGGTTCGAAGTGCGGCTCACCACCTCCCTTCACCAGCCGTGTGATGTGCTTGTCGATCATCGCCTGGCGAAAGCGCGTGGGGATCAGGTCGATCTCCTGCTCGCCATCGAGGATTCGCTGGATGTTGTGGTCGTCGAAGACGCGCTCACGCCCGGGCAGGCCGAGTGCGGCGCCGGAAACGACGGGCGGCGCCGCCGCGGCGGGGGCCGCCTGGCGCCCCATCAATGCGGCGCCACGCTCGAGGAACTCCACGAACAGATCGCCGAGGGCGCCGAAGTCGCCGCGCGCATCGAGCGAGGCGGACACGGGCACCGGCGCCTCGGCCGTCCGGGCGACCGCCGGCACCGCCTCTTCCTGCGCCGCGCGGTGCGAGTCGCCCGCCACCTCGCGCACGCCCACGCCGGCCGACCAGAGCCCGCACAGCGCCTGGTTGAAGCTCGCCACGCCACCGGCCTTCGGGTGGTTCGTGAACAGGGCGAGGACGTCGTCGTGTCCACCCAGCACGTCCTCGGCGAATCCATGCAGCGCCCGCTTGGGACCGACTTCGACGAAGACCCGGGCACCCAGGTCGTAGAGCGTGCGCAGGCCCTTCACGAACTGGACCGGCGACGCCACCTGTCGCGCGAGCAGGTCGATCATCTGCGGCTCCACACCGGGGCCCATCGGATAGGGCTCGCCGTTCACGTTCCCGATCAGGGGAATCGTCGGCGGCGCGAGCGAGAGTCGCTCCAACGTCTGGCGCAGGGGCTCGCTCGCCGGCGACACGATCGACGTGTGAAAGGCGTGGCTCACGGGGATCGGCACCACATTGTGGCCGTCGGCGCGCAGGGCCTCGCTGGCGCGCTCGACGGCTTCGGTCGCGCCGCCGATCACCGCCTGGGACGTGCTGTTGATGTTGGCCACGACCACGTTGCCCTCGACGCCATCGAGGATCTCTTCGATGCGCTCGAGCGGGGCGAACACGGCCGCCATCAGGCCGTTGTCGCCGACGCTCAGGGTCGCCATCTCGCGCCCGCGGGCACTGACCGCCTCGAGCGCATCCGCGAAGGGCAGCGCGCCGGCCGAGACGAGGGCGCCGTACTCGCCCAGGCTGTGACCCATGACCAGGTCGGGGACCAGCCCGTACTCGCCGAGTAGCCGCGTCAGCGCCGTATCCACGGTGAGCACGGCGGGCTGCGTGACCTCGGTCTTGCGAAGCTTCGCCTCGGCCTCCTTCACCGCGTCGGCGTCTTCCGGGTCGACGAAGAGGATCTCGCTCAAGAGGCCACCGAGGAGCGGCTCGAGGACGCGATCCGCTTCTTCGAACGTCGCGGAGACGACGGGCTCGCTGTCGCGAAGGTCGCGCAGCATGTTGGCGTACTGGGAGCCCTGGCCGGTGTAGAGGAAGGCGACCTTGCCCGGTTCGCCGCGGCCCAGGAATACGCCCTGAGCCCGGAGCGCGCGCTCCATGGGCGCCCGCGCGGCCGCATCGGCCGACGCCGCGCGCAGCGCGCGCTCGATCTTCGACGTCAGGTCCTCCGCATCGGCGAAGTCGATGGTGATGCGCACGGGGGCGCGCAGTGCATCGGCCTCGGGGGCTGCGGGCGCGGGGGCGCGCCCGGCGCGAGCGCCCTCGAGAACCCGCTCGAGTTCGGCCCGCAGGGCCGCCTCGTCCGCAGCGCCCAGCATCAGGGCGCCCCGCAACGGCGCCCGGACCTCGAGGCCCGCCCGCGGGCTCGAAATGTCCTCGACCACCTGCGCGCTCGAACGCCGGCTCGTCAGCCGTCCCGGCACGTGCTCCTCGAGCACCGCGTGATAGTTGGTTCCCCCGAACCCGAACGCGCTCACGCCGGCGCGGCGAACGCCGTCCGGCGGCGCGTCCCAGGGCTTGAGCTCGGTGTTCACGGCCAGGGGGGAGCTGGCGAAGTCGATGTTCGGGTTCGGCGTGTCGCAGTGGAGGCTCGGCAGCAGGAGCCGTTCGTGGAGCGCCCCCACCACCTTGAGCAGGCCCGCCCCGCCGGCAGCGCCCTTCAGGTGACCGATGTTCGACTTGACCGAGCCCAGCGGGACCGAGCCCACGCGTGCACCCGCGCCGCCGATCACGTCGGTGAGCGCCTGGACCTCGACCACGTCGCCGACCCGCGTGGACGTGCCGTGACCTTCGATCAGGCCTGCCGAGCCCGGGGACAGGCCGGCGTCGGCCCAGGCGCGCTGAAGCGCCAGGCGCTGACCCGCCGGGTTCGGCGCCGTGATGCCCTTGCCGCGACCGTCGCTCGAACCACCCACGCCTCGCAGAACGGCGTAGATCCGGTCGCCCGCGGCCTCGGCGTCGGCGAGGCGCTTGAGCAGGAAGAAGGTCGCGCCCTCGCCCATCACGAAGCCGTCGGCCCCGTCGGCGTAGGGACGCGTGCCCGTGGCCGACAGCGCGCCGATCTTGCTGAACTTGACGAAGGGGGCCGGCCCCATGTTTCGATCGACGCCCCCGACGAGCGCGGCGTCGTACTCCCCGGTGAGGAGACCCTCCCGGGCCGCGTCGATGGCGGCCAAGGCCGAGGCACAAGCCGCGTCGCAGACGAAGTTGGGGCCGTGGAAGTCGAACAGGTTGGCGATGCGGCCGGCGATACAGTTGGCCAACTCGCCGGGCATGCTGTCCTCGGTGACACCGGGGAACCGTTCGGCGACGCCCGCATGCATCTCGCTCTCGATGGCCTGACGGACGGCCTCGGGCAGTTCGGCGAACGACGCCGCCTCGCGGAGCACGCGCGCATACTCCGGAAAGAAGATCGGGAGCGACGTCCAATAGTGGCGATCGCCCGACATGGCCGAGCCCACCACCACCGCGGTGCGCTCGTGGTCGAGATCGCGGTCCGGATGCCCGTAGTCCAGCAGCACGTTGCGGGCACAGGCCACGGCCCAACGCTGGGCCTCGTCCATGGCGTCGGCGACCTTGGGCGGGATCGGCAGCCGCCAGCTCATCGGCTCCCACTCCCACTCGCGAACGAATCCGCCGATGCGCGAGTAGGTCTTGCCCGGTACCGAGGGGTCTTCGTCGAAGTAGAGCTCAGGGTCCCAGCGATCCGCCGGGATGTCGCCGATCGAGTAGCGCCCCTCCTTCAGGTTCGACCAGAACGTCGCGACGTCGGGCGCATCCGGCAGGATCGCGCTCACGCCCACGATCGCGAGGGCGCGCTCGGCGGCATCGCTCATCGTCCACTCCCCTCCGCTCGGCTCCGATCACGCTCGTAGAGCGCGTCGGCGATGGCATCCATGTCCTCGACCAGTCCACGCTGAGCACCGGCCACGAGGTCGAGGCGCAGCGTGCCGGCCAGGCCGGTCCCGTCGGTGTCGCTGGCGGCGACCCAACGGAGCCCGCCGAGTGCGACGTCGAGCACCGCCGACCGCGCCGCCACGCGGGCCATCGCCGCCAAGGTCGGAGGCGCGAAACGGCGGTCGGCCTTCTCCGGCAGCTCTCGCGCAGCGGCCGCGGCCGCGCGCCGGCAGAGGCTCGCCGCGCCTTCCGCGCGTGCGGCGAGTTCGCCCAGGCGGAAGAGCACGTGCTGATTGCGCGTGAGTCGACCCACCCGGGCCAACTCGTACACCTCGGCCAGGGCGCGCAGCGCATCGGCCGCCACCGCGGACCCGCAGCCGGGGCGTTCGGACTCCAGGCTCGCCAGGGCATCCGCCTGGTCGCGATAGTGCTGGCCGCGGGTCTTCAGGTGCACTTGCCACCGGTCGCGCGCGATGCTCATCTCCATGATCTCCGAGGTGCCCTCGTAGATCGTGGTGATGCGCACGTCGCGCTTGATCTTCTCGACCATGTACTCGCGCGTGTAGCCGTAGCCCCCGAGGGCCTGAATGCTCGCC
>JANQOX010000008.1 GCA_028285625.1 Myxococcota bacterium | reverse complement strand
CCGCTCCTACGTCGGCAACTTCCTCTACATGATGTTCGGGACCCCGTGCGTGGAGTTCCAGCTCAACCCTGTCGTCGAGAAGACGCTCGATCTGCTGCTGATCCTCCACGCCGATCACGAGCAGAACTGCTCGACGAGCACGGTGCGCCTCGTCGGGTCGTCGATGGTGAACCTGTTCTCGTCGATCTCGGCCGGCATCGGTGCGCTCTGGGGTCCGAGCCACGGCGGTGCGAACCAGAAGGTGATCGAGATGCTCGCGCAGATCCGCGACGAGGGGATCACCGCCGCCGAGTTCGTGGAGCGCGCGAAGCGCGGCGACGACACGGCGCGGCTGATGGGCTTCGGTCATCGCGTGTACCGCAACTTCGACCCGCGGATGACGATCATCAAGAAGGCCTGCTTCGACGTCCTCGAGAACCTCGGCAAGCGAACGAAGCTGCTCGACATCGCGGTGGAGCTCGAGGAGATCGCGCTCAAGGACGACTACTTCGTCGAGCGCAAGCTCTACCCGAACGTCGACTTCTACTCGGGCGTGATCTACACGGCCATCGGAACGCCGGACAACATGTTCACGGCGCTCTTCGCGCTCGGCCGACTGCCCGGGTGGATCGCGCAGTGGCTGGAGATGCACCACCAGCTCCAGAAGATCGGCCGGCCCCGGCAGATCTACCAGGGAGCCACCGAGCGGGCGTACACGCCCATCGACGAGCGCTAGCGCGGCCCCCGCCGGGCCGGCATGGGCGAACCCATCCGCTTCGTCTGGGCGGACGGCCAGCTGTTGCCGGCCGACGCGTTGGCGGTGCGCGCCGACGACCGCGCATTCACCATCGGCCTGGGTTGCTACACGACCTTGCGGGTCGAGCGCGGCGCGCTGCGCTACCTCGAGCGCTCGGTCGCCAGGCTCGCCCGGGATGCCGCCACGCTGGGCCTACCCGCCGTGGATCCGGCGGCCGTGCGCCACGGGCTGGGCGAACTGGCACGGGCCTGTTTCGGCCAGGGCCCGGGGATCGTGCGGGCCCAGGCGAGCGGCGACGGCAGCGGGGGCCCGCACCTGGTGTGCACCGCACGGCCCGTCGGCGCCGAGCGGGCGTGCTGGAGCGCCGCCACGGCCCCGCATGCCCACGAAGGGCCCGGCCCCTTCGCCGGCGTGAAACTCAGCGGGCACCCGCTCCTTGCCCGCGTCCGCGCATGGCTTGGCGAGGAAGGCGTGGACGAGGCCCTGCTGTTCGACGCACACGGGCTGCTGGTGGAGGGAAGCCGTACCAACCTGGTCGCCGTCGATGCCGAGGGCCAGGTGCGAACCCCTCCGCTTGCCCGGGGCGGCTGTGCGGGTGTGGCGCGCGAGATCCTCGCCGCCCGGGTGCCCGAACTCGTGGAAGCCGACGTCGCGCGCGACGAAATCGGGGCGATGCGCGAACTCATCGCGATCAATTCCGTGCGTGGAGCGCGCCCCGTGATCTCGTTCGATGGCGCACCGGTGGGCGACGGCGAGCCCGGCCCGGTCGCGGCGCGGCTGCAACAGGCCCTCGCCCAGGAGCCGTGATAAGCTCGGCGCCCCCCGGAGAACGCGCATGAATCTCGGCAAGCTCGCCATCACCCTGCCCGCGCCGTTCCACGACGCCCGCGAGTGCGTGGCGCTCGCCGAGCGCGCCGAGCGCGAGTGGGGCTACGACGCCATCTGGTTCGCCGAGACCAATGGGCCCGACTCGTTCTCGCTGGCCGGCGCCGTGGCCCAGGCGACGTCGCGCGTGGAGATCGGCACCGGCATCGTCGCGGTCTACAACCGCACGCCCGCCGTGCTCGCCATGAGCGCCGGCACACTGTCGCAGCTGTCGGGCGGGCGCTTCGTACTCGGCCTGGGCTCGTCCAGTCACGCCATCATGGGGGACTGGAACGGCGTGCCCTTCGAGCAGCCCCTGGCCCAGGTGCGCGAGAGCGTCGCCATCGTGCGCCAGGCACTGCGCGGGGAAAAGACCGACTTCTCGGGCGAACGGCTGCGCTCGAAGGGACTGCGTCTCGGCGCCATTCCGCAGGAGCCCACCCCGGTGTACCTGGCGGCCCTTCGGGAGAAGATGCTGAACCTCGCCGGCGAGATCGGCGATGGGCTGGTGGTGAACTTCTTCCCTTTGTCAGCGTTGCCGCAGATCCTCTCCGCCTACCGCGACGGGGCCCGGGCCGCCGGGCGCGACGCGGCAGGCGACGACGTGGTGTGCCGATTCCAGGTGGCCGTCACCGACGACGTGGCCTCGGCGCGCGGTCTGGTGCGAGCCGCCTTCGGGGGCTATCTGGCGACCCCGGTGTACAACCGCTTCATCGCCTGGTGCGGCTTCGAGGGCGAGGCGCGTGACATCCGCAGCGGCTTCGAGGCCCGCGACCGCGCCAAGACCGCTGCCGCGATGCATGACGACCTGATCGACCGCATCACGATCCTGGGGAACGCCGAGTCCTGCCGCGAGCAGGTGGCCGCGTTCGTCGAGGCGGGTGTCACCACGCCGGTGATCGCCCCGCTCGTGCCCACCCGGGAGCAGGTAATCGACGTGTACGAAGCCTTCGCCCCGGCGCTGCACCCATGAACCCGCGGTCGGCCTCGCCATGACAGACGACGGGGCGGTGTTCGTCTCGGGCGGCACCGGGTTCATCGGCCGGCGCCTGGTGCAGTCCCTCCGGAGTGCCACCATTCCCGTCCGGGTGGTGTCGCGCACACCCGAAACCGCCGCCGCAGGGTCCGGGGTCACGGCCTTCGGCTGGGACGGCGTGCGCGCGCCCGAGGCGAGCCTGCGAGGGTGCCGCGCGGCCGTGCACCTGTCGGGTGAGCCGCTGCTCGGTCTGCCCACGCCCGCGCACCTCGAACGCGTCCGCGAGAGCCGCATCGCCTCGACGCGCGCCCTGGTGGCCTCGCTGGCGGCACTGCCCGAGGCCGACCGCCCACCGACGTTCGTGTGCGCCTCCGCCGTCGGCTACTACGGCGACCGGGGCGAGGAAGAGCTCGTCGAGACGTCCCCCCCCGGCAAGGGGCCCGTGGCGGAACTCTGCTGCGACTGGGAGGCCGAAGCGGCGGCTGCGGCGCAGCACGGCGTTCGCGTGGTTTCGCTGCGCATCGGCGTGGTCCTGGCCCGCGACGGCGGGGCGCTCGGGCAGCTGCTTCCCGTCTTCCGGCTCGGCCTCGGCGGGCCGATCGGCGGCGGCCGCCAGTGGTTCCCTTGGATCGAGGCCAACGACCTCGTACGGCTGATCCGCTTCGCGATCGACACCCCCGAACTCGAGGGCGTGGTCAATGCGGTGGCGCCGCACCCCGTGCGACAGCAGGACTTCGCGCGGGCGCTGGGGCGTGCGGTGGGGCGCCCTGCCCTGGTGCCGCTGCCCGGGTTCGCCCTTCGCGCAGCGTTGGGGCCCCTCGCGGCCGAGCTGCTCGGCAGCCGGCGCGTCCATCCCGATCGAGCGCTACGGGCGGGGTTCCGGTTCGACGAGCCCCACCTCGAAGAGGCGCTCGCGGACGAACTGGGCCGAAGCTAGGGCCACCGCAGCCTGGCCCGTCGTGCGCGCGGCTCCCGGGACCGCTGGGGGCTTCAGTGCTTCTTGGGCGGCGGGCCGAAGAGCTGCGGCAGGACTTCCTTGGCCGACACCGCCTGCCCGCGTGCCACCGCGAAGAAGCCCAGGTCGACCTCGAAACGCGCGGACGGCCCGAAGCGCGAGACGAACTCGAGGCGCAGTCGCTCGACGATCGCGCGGGCCTGCTCCACGTCGACGTCCGCCAGCAACACCACGGCGCGTTCGCGCAGGAGCCGGTAGATGCGGTCTTCCATGCGCAGCGCGCTCTCGACGTACTCGAGGAACTCGGGCGCGAGCAGGTCGCCTTCTTCACCGGCGATGCCGACGAAGACGGACGCCACTTCGTGATCGCACGCCAGCTCCGACGCACGGTCCATCATGGCCCGCAGGTGGCGGGGATCGTCCTTGGTGGGAATCGCCTGCATTGCCGTCATGCTCGGCCCCTATCGTCGCGACGAGCGTCGGCCTGTAGGGGTCTCGCCCCCGTGACCGTACCTCACAGGCCTCGGCACGCAGGAGAGGCCCCGATCGCACCCGGTCCTCGTGCGGCCGACCTGCTGGCAGGGCTTCCGGGAGATCCTAAGGTCCGCGCGCATGGCCACCGCCGGGAACCTCGCCAGTGTGCAACGCGCGCGCAACCTGGCGCGCGCCGTGGCCGTGCTGGTCGTGCTCACGACGGGCCTGATCGTGCTCGGTGCGCTGGTCCGCGCCCACGGCGCGGGACTCGCCTGCCCGGACTGGCCGCTCTGCTTCGGGCAGGTGATCCCCGAGATCGACCTCAAGGTCGGCTTCGAGTTCGGCCACCGGGTGGCGGCGGGTGCCATCTCGCTGCTGTTTCTCGGGGTCGGCATCTTGCTGTTCCGCGACCCCGCGCTGCGGGCATCCCTGGGTCGTGCGTATGCGATCGCCGCGGCGGTGCTGCTGGTGCAGATCCTGCTCGGCGCGCTCACCGTCTGGGAGCTGCTGGCGCGCTGGACCGTCACGTCGCACCTGGTCACCGGCAACACCTTCAACGCCTGCCTGCTGGTACTCGCGCTGGGCCTATCCGATCGCGCCACGCCCAAGACGAGGCCGCCACTCCCGGCGGCGACCCGCGTCGTCTGGATGGCAGCGCTCGCGGTCCTGGTGCTGCAGTTCGTGCTCGGGGGCCTGGTGTCCTCGGGCTATGCAGGACTGGTCTGCCCGGAGTGGCCCACGTGCCTGCAGGGCGCCTGGTTCCCGACCTGGGAGGGCCCCATCGGCATCCACCTGGCGCACCGCATGAACGGCTACCTGCTCACGGCCCTGCTCGCGGCGTGCGCGGTCGCCAGCTTTCGGGAGCCTCGCCTGCGCCTGCTCGGCGGGGTGGCGCTGCTCACCGTGTTGGCCCAGGTCGTCGTGGGCATCGCGAACGTGCTTCTCGAGCTCCCGGTCGAGGTGACGGGGCTCCACTCGGCCCTGGCCGCACTGCTGGTATTGATCGTGGTGGCGTCCGTTCGCGAGTCCTGGGTCGCGCCCCGGGCCTAGGCGCAGCGCGACCACTCCGCTACAACCGCCGGGCCGGTCGACGCCCAGACGCCGCCACAGGAGAATCGATGCGCGCCCACCAGGTCTTTGCCCGCATGGACGCCGCTCAGGCGGAGCGTCTGCTGACGGCGCTGCGCGAGCATGCGCCGGCCGCCTACACCCAATCGCTCGCCGCCGCCGCGGCCGCCATGAAGGCGCGGCCGCAGTTTCTGCTGAAGCAGCCCGAGGCCAAGCGCGCCCAGCTCGTGCGCCGCGCGCTGTCGCGCGTGGGCGCGGCCCCCCTGGCCGAAGAGATGCTCGCCACCTACTTCCTGGACGTGCGCAAGGAGTTGCTGGTCGAATGGCTCGACGCGGTCTCGGTGCCCCACGACGACGGCATGCTCCAGACCGATCGACCCGAAGAACCCGAAGGCGGCGCGCTCGCGAAGGCGGTCGAGGCCTTCCTCGCCGCGGACGACGACGTCGACCGTCGGTTTCTGCTCGAGGCGTTCGCCGCCCAGAGCTCCATCGACTGGCCGGCCCTCGACACCCACCTCGAGCCCGACACCGACTAGCAAGGCACGCCGAGCGGGCCGTTAGCGGGCCGCCATCGTGCGGTCGAGCTCGAGGCCCTTGTAGCCGCTGCGGAACCCGGCGCGCAGGAAGGCCTCGGCCAGCGGCGACGCGGCCGCGGCGACGCCGTCGATGGTCTCGATGCGCAGTCCGCTTCGGCTGCGGTCGTGGAAGAGGCGGTGCAGTGCACGCGCCGCCAGGTCCGCCGCTTCGTCCTCTCGGGAGGGCTCGGCCGGGGCGAAGGTGAAGGCGCGCTGGCCGCCGCGATCGAGGTAGAGGGCGAGTTCGCCCGCGACCAGGACCACACGCGCCCCGGCGGACCGACGCGGGCGCGCCTCGGCGGTACGCGCCGCCGGCCACGGCAGGAACGCGCCGTAGGGGTTCGCCGGGTCGGTGGCCGCCAGCACGTGTACCGCGGCGGCCTCGCCTCCGCCGCGTGCGGCGCGCAGACGATCCACCACCCCGGCGAACGCGAACTGCGCGCCCACGTAGCCTTCGACGAAATGCCCCCGCCGGATCTTCCCGCCCTCTTCCATCGCCCGGTAGATCGGGTAGAGGGCGCTCCAGCCACCCGGGGCCGACTCGACGGCGAGCACGTCACGGCTCACCACACCGTGGCGCTCGAGCAGGAGCAGCGCTCGCGCATGCGCGCGCCGCGTGGGCTCCACCTCGGGCACCAGCAGCTCGGCCACCCGCGACCAGCGCCCGGCCAGCAGCGTGGGCGCCGCGCGGCCGGGACGGCGGCCTCGCGCGCGCGGCGGTGCCGCCAGCGCGCGCAGCGGCGCGAAGGTGTCGTTGGTGACGAGACCCATCCAGACCAGGTCGAGCAAGGCCTCGAGCAGTTCGGCCTGGGGCGGTGTGCCGGCCGCCGCCAGCAGCTCGCTGGCGAAGCAGGCGCCGCGCTCTTCGAGGTGCGCCATCACGCGCGCGTGGAGCGGGGCCAGCGGCTCGGCGGGTTCGGGAGGATCGAAGAGCATGGAGATGCGCTCGCGTCGGTACAGCGCGATGCGCCCGTCGCGGTCGCCCAGCGCGCCGCGACCCACCCAGACCCACTGCCCGAGCGCCCCGCGCTCGTCGAGCATCCGCGCGTCGAAGCCGGGCACGCGGGCCGGCAGGATGGCGCGTTCGAGCTCGGAGAACGGCAGCGCCAGGCCCTCGAGCTGACCGAGCACCTCGTCGAGCCTCGCGTCGGACGGGCCCTTGGCCCCCACACCGTGCCATTCGGGCAGGAAGCGGCCGAGTGCTGCGCTCTCGACGGGCGCCACCTCGCCGCGCAGGCGCGCGAGTGTTCGCCGTCGCAGCTTGCGCAGGACCTCGGGTTCGCACCACTCGCGTTCCTGGCCCTCCGGGTGGAAGTCGCCGGCGAGCAGGCGTCCCCGCACCTCTTCGGCTTCGAGCAGCGGCTGCACCTGCGCCGGCAGCATCCCGTACCTGCGTGCGGCCTCGACGCTGGTGAACGGCGCGTGGTGGCGGGCGTAGCGCATCAGCAGCTGGGCCAGCGGATCGGGACCTGACTCGAGAAACGCCTCGGGCAACCCGGGCGGCAGCGTCGCGCCCAGCGCGTCGCGGTAGAGAGCGGCGTCTTCGGCCGCGGCGATCCGATCCTCACCGGCGATGCGCAGCGACACGGCGCGACGCGAGGCCAGCAGACCTTCGACCCACGGCCGCGGATCGCCCTCGGCCCGATCGAGGATCTCGTCCACCGAGAGCTCCCCCACCCGCCTCAGCAGATCGTGAAGGCCGTCGGCATGGCGCGCGCGGTAGCCCGGGGCGCGGCCCTGAAGCTCGTCCTCGGTTTCCGCGATCACCGCCGCGTCGAGAAGCTCGCGAAGCTCCTCCTGGCCGAGCAGGTCGCGGAGCATGTTGCGGTCGAGGGTCAGCGCCTGCGCGCGGCGCTCGGCCACCGGCGTATCGCCCTGGTAGAGGTAGGTCGCGGTGTAGGCGAACACCAGCGAACGCGCGAAGGGCGAAGCGCTTCGGGTCTCCACGTCGTCGACACGCATGGTTCGCCGGCGGACGTCGCGCAGCAGCCCCTCGAGGCCCGGCAGGTCGAATACGTCCTGGAGGCAGGCACGGTAGGTCTCGAGCATGATCGGAAACGCCGGGAAGCCGCGTGCCACCGCGAGCAGGTTCTGCGCGCGCAGCCGCTGGCTCCAGAGCGGTGTCCGCGCACCGGGCCTCCTGCGCGGAAGCAGCAGCGCGCGCGCCGCATTCTCTCGAAACTGCCCCGCGAACAGCGACGAGCGTTCGAGCTGCTCGACCACCAGGTCTGCGACGTCCTCGGGCTCGGGAAACAACACCTCGTGCCCGGGAAGCTCCTCGGCGTCGGCGAAGCGCAGCACGATGCCGTCGTCGCTCCAGAGCGCCTGCACCTCGTATCCGGCCTCGCGCGACATGCGCGCCTCGATGGCAAGCGCCCAGGGCGCATGGATGCGCGCGCCGAACGGCGACAGCAGGCAGATGCGCCAGTCGCCGAGTTCGTCGCGAAAGCGCTCGACCGTGATCGCCTGGTCCGTGGGCAGAGCGCCCGTGGCCTCGTACTGCTCCACCAGATGGTCGACCAGGTTCCGCGCAGCCCAGGGGTCGAGGTCCCGATCGCTCGCAAGCCAGGTCTCGCCCGCTTCGCGGCCCTGGTGGAGATCCCCCCCGCCGGCGTCGGAGCAGCGCTCGGCGACCTCGCGCGTGAACCGGCCGAGGGCACGCCCCAGCTCGACGGGCCGGCCTGGCCCCTCTCCCCGCCAGAAGGGGAGCTTGCCGGGCTGGCCAGGTGCCGGCTCCACCAGCACCCGGTCCCGGGTGATCTCGAGCACGCGCCAGCTCGACGCACCGAGGGTGAGCGTCTCACCCGAGCGGGTCTCGTGCACCATCTCCTCGTCGAGCTCGCCGATGCGCGGCCCGCCCTCTCCGAGATGCACGCCGTAGAGACCCCGGTCGGGAATCGTGCCGCCCGAAACCAGCGCGAGCTGGCCGGCCCCACGGCGCGCCTCGATGCGGTCGGCCTCCCGGTCCCAGACCAGACGTGGCCGCAGTTCGCCGAAGTCGGTCGAGGGATAGCGACCCGCGAGCATGTCGAGCACGCCCCGCAGCGCGTCGCTCGAGAGTTCGCGAAAGTTCGCGGCCCGGCGCACCAGCTGCGCCAGATCGTCCACCTGCCACGATGCGCTCGCCGCCATGGCGACCACCTGCTGGGCGAGTACGTCGAGCGGACTGCGCGGGACGCGAAGCGGCTCGACCTCGCCCTCGCGCATGAGCTGCGCGACCACCGCCGTCTCGAGCAGGTCACCCCGGTGTTTCGGGAAGAGGCGACCGCGGCTCGGCACCCCCACCTGGTGACCGGCCCTTCCCACGCGCTGGAGCCCCCGCGACACGGCACCGGGCGACTCGACGAGCATCACCAGCTCCACCGCGCCCATGTCGATGCCGAGTTCCAGCGAACTCGTGGCGACGATCGCGCGGAGGCTCCCGGACTTGAGCGCGTCTTCGATCTCGCGGCGCTGCTCATGCGCGATGCTGCCATGGTGCGCGCGCACCAGGTCCTCGCCGGCGAGCTCGTTCAGCCGGTGCGCCAGCCGCTCGCACAGACCCCGGCTGTTCACGAACACGATCGCGCTGCGGTGCGCCAGGATCCCCTCGAGCAGCTGCGGGTAGATCGCGGGCCAGAGGCTGGTATCTGCGTCGGGCGCGGGGGCCAGCAGCTCGTCCAGGGTGGGCTCGTCCTCGTCCGCTGCGGGTCCTTCGAGAGCCAGCACGTCGACGGGCGTGTCGGCGATCGCGTCCAGTTCGCGCTCCGCGCGGCGTGCGGCCACGCGCGGGGGCTCGGGTGCGGCGCCCACCTCGGGCCGGTTCATGTCCGGCACCGGCACGCAGATCTCGAGATCGAGTGCGGGCCGGGTACTGGTGTCGACCGTTGCGACCGGCCGATCGCCTCCCAGGAACCGCGCCACGGCGTCGAGCGGCCGGGCCGTGGCCGAGAGCCCGATGCGCTGGGGGTCACGCCCCGTCACCGCGTGCGCGACACGCTCGAGCGACAGCGCCAGGTGCGCCCCGCGCTTGGTCGGTGCCAGCGCATGGATCTCGTCGACGATGATCGTATCGACGGTCTGCAGGGTCTCGCGCTGCTGCGAGCCGAGGATCAGGTAGAGCGACTCCGGCGTCGTGACGAGGATCTCGGCCGGGTGGCGTGCCTGGGCGCGGCGCTCACGGGCTGGCGTGTCGCCGGTCCGGACGGCGACGCGCGGCGCTTCGAAGGCAAGCCCGGCGCGCTCGGCCGCCCGCCCGATGCCGACCAGCGGCGCCCGGAGGTTTCGCTCGATGTCGTAGACCAGGGCCTTGAGTGGCGAGACGTAGAGCACGCGCACGCCGGCCTGGCGATCGTCGCCTTCTTCGGCGAGCTCGCGCCCCAGGCGGTCGATGCACGAGAAGAACGCCGCCAGGGTCTTGCCGCTGCCGGTGGGCGCGATCAGCAGGGCGTGCTCGCCGGCCTGGATGCGCGCGAACCCCTCGCGCTGGACCGGCGTGGGCGCCTCGAAACTGGCCTCGAACCACGCGCGGGCGGCGGGCCCGAAGGTGGGGTCGAGGGAGTCGGCTTGAGGCATCCCGCAAGCCTAGCGAGGCGAAGGGGGCCCGTGGCGCAGCAGGCGGCGGCGGGTGACGGCGTGCTGGCAACAGGCGAAACGACCTGCGGCGCCCCGCCCGGGTCGGGCGAGGCGCCGCATTGGAGGTTTGGCGTACGGCCTAGCGCAGCGTGATGGCCGCGTTCGAGAGCACGGGCGCGCTGCGCTCCTTGCTCTGCGACGCGATCACGAGCTTGCCGTCCTCCTTCCAGACGGACGTGATCATCGTCTCGCCCGGAAAGAAGACGCCGCGGAAGCGGGCCTGGTAGCGCGCCACCTGGGCGACGTCGCCGCCGAGGGCAGCATCCACCGCGGCCTTGCACACGATGCCGAAGGAGCACAGACCGTGGAGGATGGGCGTATCGAAGCCGCCCATCTTCGCGAAGTCCGGATCGGCATGCAGCGGGTTCTTGTCCCCACTGAGGCGGTAGAGCAGCGCCTGCTGCGGCAGCGTCTTCGTCTCGACGACGAAGTCGGCATCGCGCTCGGGCGCCTCGTTACCCGCCGGGGGCCCCGACTCGCCGCCAAAGCCGCCCTCGCCCCGCAGGAACAGGGAGAAGCGGTTGGTGAACAGCGGGTCGCCGCCCTTCTCCCGCGTCGCCACCTCGATCACGACCAGGGCGGCCTTGCCCTTGTCGTAGATGCCGGCGATGCGCGGCTGGCTCTCGAGCTCGGCCGCCACGGGCAGCGGTCGATGGATCTCGATGTCCTGCTCGCCGTGCAGCAGCATGGCGGGGTTGAACTCGAGACCCGGCGTGCCCATCAGCCCGCCCATGGCGCTGAAGACGGGGATCACGCCGAAGCTCGGCAGCACCTTGAGGTTCTTCTCGTAGGTGTACTCGAGCTCGCCGCCGTCGGTGGCGGGCACACCCGCACCCACGCCGAGGTGGTAGAGGATCACGTCGTCCTGGCCGTAGGAGCCTCCCGCAGTCGGGTACTCGTGGGCCAGGGCCTTGCTGGGGTCGATCGGCATGGCTGCTCCTAGTCTGCCAGGGCCTTCATCACGGCCTGCATCTCGCCCGCGATGGAGTCGGGAATCGTGTAGCCCTCGGGGCTGCGAATCTGGTCGATGTTCGCCGCGATGTCTTCCACCGTGGCGGTCTCGCCCTTCTTGGTCCAGCCCGGCGCCATGCCGATGAAGATGCGCGCATAACGACCACCGCCCACGTCGAAGATCTCGTGGGTGAAGTCGCACGCCTCGGACACCAGGAAGACCGAGATCGGCGTCACGTGCTTCGGGTCGAGCTTGTCGGCCGCCGGCCCCAGAAGGGACTCGGTGAGGCGCGTCTTGGCGATCGGGGCGATCACGTTCGACTTGATGTCGTACTTGGCTCCCTCCTGGGCGAGCACGTTGGACAGACCCACGAGGCCCATCTTGGCGGCGCCGTAGTTCGTCTGGCCGAAGTTGCCGAAGATGCCGGCGCCCGACGCAGTGAACAGGAAGCGGCCGTAGCCGTTCTCCTTCATCACCTTGAAGGCCGGCTGGCTCACGTAGAACGCGCCCTTCAGGTGCACGTCGATCACGATCTCGAGCTCTTCGGGCGAGAGCTTGGCGAACGTCTTGTCGCGCAGGATGCCGGCGTTGTTGATCACCGCATCCACCTTGCCGAAGTTGTCGATCGCGGTCTGGATGATCGCCGCGCCACCCTCGGGCGTGGACACGGAGTCGTAGTTGGCGACGGCCTTGCCGCCGGACTCGTTGATCTGCTTCACGACCTCGTCGGCCATGGAGCTGCCCGCACCGGTGCCGTCCATGGCACCGCCCAGGTCGTTCACCACGACCGAAGCGCCGCGGCGCCCCAGCTCGAGGGCGTAGGTCTTGCCGAGGCCACCACCGGCGCCGGTGACGACCGCGACCCTTCCGTCGAATCGAATCTCGGACATGTCTCTCCTCGCATGCCAGGCCGGGGGGTGCCTCGGCCGGCAGAAGTCGGCGCGCCGGGGGTTCCGGCGGGCCGGTTTCGCCGCAGCGGGAGCGAGCCCCGACCGGCGGAAAACGCCGCAGCTTAGCGGAAGTCCGGGGGGAGCACGCCCCGGCGCCGGGCTCAGGCCCGGCACCGGGAACGGTCCCCTGGCGGGTCAGACGCTCCGGGGAGCGCCCGGTTCGCTCAGGCGCTCTTCTTGAGCGCCTTGCTGATCATGCGGCGGCCCGAGTTGATCTCGCGCAGCTCGTCGACGGTGGCGTCGGCGATGTCGGAGCCCGCGACCTCGTCGTCTTCCTGCCGCAGCTCTTCCATGTCGACCCAGGCGCCGTACACGGGCTTGGTGCGGTCCGTGATGATGCCGGCCTTGAGCAGGGTCTTGATGAGCACGCGGAAGATGTTGGTGCTCTCGGTCATGCCCTTGCGGCGGTCTTCGTCGCTGAAGGCCTCCATGATCGCGCCGCGCACCCACTCCCACTCGAGGCCGAACTGCGGGTAGATGGCCTGCTTCTGCTCGGAGTTGATCAGGTTGAACAGCAGGGTCTGGAAGCACTGGGCGGCCCAGTCCTCGACCTTCTCGTGCTCTTCGGGCGACAGGCTGGGCACGGTCTTGTCGGCCCAGATCTTGCCGAAGCGATGGTGGAAGGCCTCGTCGGCCATCACCAGCTGCACCACCCGGCGCAGCAGCGGGTCGTTGGTCTTCGAGTGGATCGTGGCGAACGCACCCATGGCCAGGCCCTCGATCAGCATCTGCATGCCGACGAGCTTCTTGTAGACCTCGGGCGCCATCACGATCTCGTTCATCAGATTCGCGAGCGTCGTACCCGACGCCAGCGGCGTACCCCATCGCTTGCCGATGTAGCGGGAAAAGCCGTTCACGTGGCGCGCCTCTTCGCGAGCCTGGTTGGTGGCGTACTCCTGCGCACCGGGGTCGCGCAGGATCATGGCGAGGCTCGTAGAGAGCGACAGCGCGCCCTGCTCGCCGTGCAGGATCGACGAGAGCTGGAACCGCGTGCTCTCGTTCGCCAGCTGGATCTGCTGGCGCTCGTCGAGCCGGTCCTTCACCGCGCAGTTGAGCTCGGGCGAGAAGTCGCGAGGCATGATCGTCTCGTTCTCGCTGTCGAAGGGCTCGGCGTCGTAGTCGACGTAGCGCGGGTCGCCCGGGTCCCAGAAGTGGTCTCGCGTCATGGCGATGATCTGATCGAAGGCGTCGGCGCGGTCGGCGTAGCGATCGACCTCGATCATCGACATGAAGTTGTCGCGATCGACGGTGTTGTAGATGGGGTCATGGGTGATGTGGTCGGACATGGTTCCTCGGCTTTCGGGGCGCAGCCAACGCTACGCGGCTGGGGCGTAGCGGGGGCTACGCGTTGCGGGCGGACACCCCGTGGATCGGGTGCATTCGAATCAGGGTCTCGACGACGTCGTCGCGGGTGGCGTCGTCCGGGTGGTCGATCCACCAGGCGACGAGGCGCACCATCATTCCGGCGATCGCCTGCGCGGCGGCGGTCTCGTGCAGGCTCGCAGGGGCCTCACCGCGGTCCTTGCGCCAGCGCAGCACGCTCTCGATGCCGGGCACGATCTCGTCGAGGATCTCCTCGCCGAGCGTCGCGCTCTCGCCGCCGCGCCCGAAGACCACACGGATCAGGTCGCGATTGTCCTCGGCGAAGGCGAGCAGTTCTTCGGCGCGCGCGCGGAACACGGCCAGATCTCCCGACGCCAGATCTCCGGCGGCGCGCTCGCCGGCACGGTCCTGCCGCGCGCGCAGCTCGGCCAGGGCTCCGAACACGATCTCGCGAAAGAGCGCCTGCTTGTCCTTGAAGTGCAGGTAGAACGTCCCGGTGGCGAAGCCGGCCTCGCGCGCGATCTGGGCGCTGGTCACGTCGTGCAACCCGCGCCGGGCGAAGAGCGCCGTGCCGGCGTCGAGGAACCGCTGGCGGGTGGCGGACGGGTCACGACCGGCGTGGCGAGGCGCGACCGCCGGATCGGCGGAGGGGGAAGGGACTGACATGAAGTTCAGTTCAGTCTAGACGGGGCGCTCTGCCCCGTCTACTTCCCGAGGGGACCGCCTGCCCTGAGCGGCTCCGCGCCGAGCCGCGGTCGGACTCGGCCTCGATCCGTGGGCGGCCCCCGACCCGCTGGGCGGACTATTCGTCCATCGTGCGGCGCATGAAGGCACCGAGCAGGCGCCGGGTCAGGGCGCTGGGCGTAGAGCCCTGAACGACCGCCACCACGCGATTCGCACCACCGGGGATGCAGCGCACGTCGCCGCGGGCGAGTGCGGCCAGGGAGGCCTCGACCACGGCCTCCGCCGACATCCAGGCCATCTCGGGGACGCCGCCCGTGTCGACGCCGGCGACCTCCTGGAACTCCGTTCGCGTGAACCCGGGCAGCAGCGCCTGCATGCGCACGCCCGACCCCCGCAGCTCTTCGGCGAGCCCTTCGGTAAACGAGGTCACGAAGGCCTTGGTCGCGCCGTAGGTGGTCGAGAACGGAAGCGGCGACAGGCTCGCGAGCGACGAGACGTTGATCACGTCGCCGCGACCGCGCTCCACCATGCCGGGCACCACGGCGTGGGTGAGCCGCACCAGCGCCAGCACGTTGAGCTGGATCTGGCCCAACTCGCCATCGACCGGCAGCCGGGCGAAGGGACCGCTGCTGCCGAAGCCGGCGTTGTTCACCAGCAGGTCCGGCGGCCGTTCGGCCAGGCGCCCGGCGAGCGAAGCCAGGTCTTCGGGGTCGGTGAGGTCGGCGGCGAGCACCTCGACTGCGACGCGGCGCTGCCGCTCCAGGCGCTCGGCCAGCTGCTCGAGGCGGTCGAGCCGCCGGGCCACCAGGACGAGATCCGTGCGGTCCGCAGCCAGTCGCTCGGCGAAGGCCTCGCCGATGCCTGCGGAGGCTCCGGTCACGACGGCCCGCCGGCGCGGGCCGGCAGGCGCCGCGGAGGGCGATGAAGGATCGTTCGAATCGGGGGATACGCCGCTCATGACGCGGAGGTTACCGCGAAACCCCGAGGGCGAACGGGCGTAACCTCGGGGGTGCGCAAGCATCGCAGCAGCAAGACCCCGAACGTCGCGCCGAACGAATCGGCGCACCGAGGAGCCCATGAGCGACGAAGCAACCGGACAGGAGCAGGAGCCCGCGGGCGGCGTGCCGTGGGCGCGCATCGTCCTCGGCGTCGTCGCACTCGCCGGGGTGATCTGGCTGGGCCGCCAGGCCGGAGCCTATGTGCCGGCCTTTGCCGAGTGGGTCGGCGCCCAGGGCGCCCTCGGACCGGTGGTCTTCGTGCTCGGCTACGCGCTGGCCGTCGTCGCCTTCGTGCCCGGCCTGCTGGTGACGCTGGCCGGCGGCGCGATCTTCGGCGTGGTGCAGGGCACCCTCTACGTCTTCATCGCCGCCGTGATCGGGTCGACGGCGGCCTTCCTGGTGGCACGCTACGTGGCGCGCAGCGCCATCGAGCGCCGCATTGCAGGCGACGCCCGCTTCGCTGCCATCGATCGGGCCGTCGGGCGCGAGGGGCGCAAGATCGTGTTCCTGCTCCGGCTGTCCCCGGTCTTTCCGTTCAACCTGCTCAACTACGGCCTGGGTCTCACCAAGGTGAGCCTGGGTGACTACGTGATCGCGTCGCTCGGCATGTTGCCGGGCACGCTCGCCTACGTGTACCTCGGCAAGGTCGCGGGCGACGTGGCCGCGGTCGCCGGGGGCGCGACGCCCGAGCAGGGGCCCGCGCAGATCGCGGTGCTCGTGGTCGGACTCATCGCGACCTTCGCCGTCGCCATCCTCGTGGCGCGCACGGCCCGGCGGGCACTGCAGGAAGCCACCGAAGACGCCACCGGAACCGGCGCCGACGCCGCACCTCTCGCCGACGCCTAGGAGACGACATGCCGAAGCCCGTGACCGTGGAACCCCAGGACGCCCACAACCAGAAGCTGGTCGCCAACGTCCATCCGCACGACTGGATCAACCCCACGCCGGAGGGCCGCTACAACCTGGTGGTTCTCGGCGCCGGCACGGCGGGGCTCATCACCGCGCTGGTGGCGTCGAGCCTCGGGGCCCGCGTGGCGCTGATCGAGCGGCACCTCATGGGTGGCGACTGCCTGAACGTAGGGTGCGTGCCGAGCAAGGCCGTGATCAAGGCCGCCCGCACCGTCCACGATGCGCGCAGCGCGGGCAAGCTCGGGCTCGACGTGTCCGACGCCCCGCCCGACTTCGCAGCCGCCATGGAGCGCATGCGGGAGATCCGCAGCCGCATCAGCCACGAGGACTCGGCGCGCCGCTACCGCGACGAGTTCGGCATCGACGTCTACCTGGGCGAGGCGCGCTTCCTGGGCCAGGGACGCGTCGACGTGGACGGCACCGAACTGCAGTTCAAGCGCGCCGTCGTCGCCACCGGTGCGCGCGCCGTCGCACCGGGGATCGAGGGCCTGGCCGAGGCGGGCTACCTGGACAACGAGACCGTCTTCACGCTCACCGAACGCCCGCGCCGCCTGGCCGTGATCGGCGCCGGGCCCATCGGCTGCGAACTCGCCCAGAGCTTTCGCCGCCTGGGATCCGAGGTGGCGATCCTCGAGATGGGGCCCCACATCCTCTCGCGCGAAGACGCCGACGCGGCGGCCATCGTCCAGGAGGCGTTCGTGCGCGATGGCGTCGAGCTCGTGCTCGGCTGCTCCATCGAGCGGGTGTCGAAGCGCGGCGACGAGAAGGTCGTTCACGTCCGCTGCAGCGAGGGCCGGGAACGCGCAATCGTGGTGGACGAGATTCTCGTGGGCGCCGGCCGCGCGCCCAACGTCGAGGGCATGGGCCTCGAGACCGTGGGCGTGCGCTTCGACCCGCGCAAGGGCGTCGAAGTGGACGACCAGCTGCGGACCTCGAACAAGCACATCTTCGCCGCCGGCGACTGCTGCATGGCGTGGAAGTTCACGCACGCGGCCGACGCCGCCGCGAAGATCGTGGTACAGAACGCACTCTTCTTCGGGCGCAAGAAGCTCTCGGACCTGGTGATGCCCTGGTGCACCTACACCGACCCCGAGATCGCGCACGTCGGGCTCTACGCCCACCAGGCCGCCGAGCGCGGGATCGAGGTGGACACCTATGAAGCGCCCATGGCCGACACCAACCGCGCCGTCACCGACGGCGAGGAGGAGGGCTTCGCCAAGATCCACGTGAAGAAGGGCACCGACCAGATCCTGGGCGCCACCATCGTGGCGTCCCACGCGGGCGAACTGATCACGCCCGTCACCCTGGCCATCCAGCAGGGCATCGGCCTCGGCACCTTCGGAAACGTGATCTTCCCCTACCCCACCCAGGCCGAAGTCCTGAAGCGCGCCGCGGGCCAGTACACCCGCACGCGCCTCACGCCCACCGTGGCCAGGCTCTTCGGGGGGCTGATGCGCCTTCGCCGGTAGAGCTACCGTGGCTCTCCCACCGTCGGAGGACACGATGGCCGAGGCCAAGCCCTTTCGGATCGAGACGAGCGACGCCGACCTCGAAGACCTGAAGCAGCGACTGGCGCGCACGCGCTGGCCCAACGCCGAGACGGTCGACGACTGGACCCAGGGCATTCCCCTGGCCTACGTGCAGGAGGTCTGCGCCTACTGGGGCGAGAAGTACGACTGGCGCGCACGCGAGGCCCTGCTGAACCAGGTGCCGCAGTTTCGCGCCGAGGTCGGCGGCCTGGGCATCCACTTCCTGCACGCACGATCGCCCGAAGCGAACGCGCTGCCCCTGGTCATGACCCACGGCTGGCCCGGTTCGGTGGTCGAGTTCCAGAAGGTCATCGGACCCCTCAGCGACCCCGCCGCCCACGGCGGCGACCCGGCCGACGCCTTCCACGTCGTCTGCCCTTCGCTTCCTGGCTATGGGTTCTCGGACAAACCCAGCGAGACCGGGTGGGGCGTCGAGCGCATCGCCGACACCTGGGGCGAACTCATGGAGGGCCTTGGCTACCCGAAGTACGTGGCCCAGGGCGGCGACTGGGGCGCCATGGTCACGACCATGATCGGCATGCGCGACACGGCGCGCTGCCGCGGCATCCACCTGAACATGCCCATCGCCCCGCCCGACCCGGAGACCATGGGCGACCTCACCGAGAGCGAGCAGCAGGCCCTCGCCGCGCTGAACCACTACCAGCAGTGGGACTCGGGCTACTCCAAGCAGCAGAGCACACGCCCCCAGACCCTCGGCTACGGCCTCGCCGACTCGCCGGCCGGCCAGGCGGCCTGGATTCTCGAGAAGTTCTGGGCCTGGACCGATTGCGACGGTCACCCGGAGAACGTGCTCTCGCGCGACGAACTGCTGGACAACGTGATGCTCTACTGGCTGCCCGGCAACGCCGCATCGTCGGCGCGCCTCTACTGGGAGAGCTTCAACGCGGTGTCGATGGACACCGTCGGCGTGCCGACCGGCTGCAGCATCTTCCCCAAGGAGATCCTGCGCACGTCGCGGCGCTGGGCGGAGAAGCGCTTCACGAACCTCGTCTACTGGAACGAGCTCGACAAGGGCGGACACTTCGCCGCCTTCGAACAGCCCGAGACGTTCGTGCAGGAGATCCGCAACTGCTTCCGGCCGCTTCGGTAGACAGCGGCCGCCCGCGGGACACGACCTACTTCCGGCGCGCGGTGAGGATCGCCTGCACCAGCGCCTCGGGCACGTCATCGGGCAGGCTGTCGTCCTCGCTGCAGACCGCCTTGCCCAGGGCGACGGTCTCGCGATAGGTGTCGAGGTAGGCCACGCAGGGCGGGCACATCCCCAGGTGCTCTTCGAACGAGGCGCGCTGCGCCTCGGGCAGCTCCTCGTCGAGGTACGCCATCAAGAAGTCGACCAGGTCCCGGCAGGTCATGCTCATCGGGCGTCGTCCTCGCGCAGGAGGAGGTCGAGATGCTCTCGCAGCGCCACCCGCGCGCGATGCAGCCGCGTCTTCACGGCACCCGGGCTGAGCTCGAGCATCTTCGCCACCTCTTGGGTGTCCAGCTCTTCGATGTCGCGCAGCAGCAGGACGTTACGGTAGCTCTCGGGCAGCTCGTCGATGGCGGCGCGAACCCGGCCCCGCACCTCGTCGCGTTCGAGCAGGGCGTCTGCGCCGCCCTCCTGCCAGGGCACGGGGGTTCGCTCGTGGTGGCCGTCCTCGAGGAAGCCCGGCAGCTGGTCCTCGATCGACTCTTCGGGGCGCCGGCGCTTCGACCGCAGCCTCATCAGCGCGGCGTTGACCGTGATGCGGTGCAGCCAGGTCGAGAGCCGGGCGTCTCCCTGGAAGCGATCGAGGGCGCGAAAGGCCGACACGAAGGCCTCCTGCACCACGTCGCGGGCGTCGTCTTCGCTGCGCATCATCCGACGCGCGACGGCGAGCATGCGCGGCGTGCTCTCGCGCACCCAGGCCTCGTAGGCCCCGTCGTCGCCGCGACGGAGTCGCTCGACGAGGGCGGCCTCCTCCTCGGGTGAGCGCATCCCGCTGGCGTCACTCACGGCAGCTCGACTGCTCGTCACTCACCGCAGCTCGACCGCTCGTCGCTCACAGCAGCTCGAGTACCTGCTCGGGCGGTCGGCCCACGGCCGCGCGCGCGCCGCGCACGAGGATCGGGCGCTCCATCAAGATGGGGGCCTCGGCCATCGCCGCGAGCAGCGCGTCGTCGTCGGCCTCGCCGAGTTCGCGCTCGGCGAAGGCGGCCTCCTTCGTGCGGGTGAACGCGCGCACGGGCTGCCCCAGCCGCCCGGCCAGGTCGCGAAGCTCGTCGACGGCGAGCGGTTCTTCGAGGTAGCGCCGCTCCACGAAGTCGACCCCGCGCTCTTCGAGCAGCGCCTTGGTCTGGCGGCTCTTGCTGCAGCGCGGGTTGTGGAGCAACACGGTCGTATCGTCGGGAAGCGCCATGCCCGGAGCCTAGCTAGCCTCGCCAGCCATGTCGTTGCTGCGCTTCCTCGGGATCGGGTCCGACACCGCGCCGGGGTCCCCCGACGAGGCCGAGACCGCCACCGTCCGCCGCATCGCGGCCCAGCTCGAGCGCATGCCCGCCGACGACGCACGCTACCTGGCGGCGTTTGCCTATGTGCTGGCGCGCGTCGCCCACGCCGACCTGCACTTCGCCGAAGAAGAGACGGACGCGATGCACGACCTGGTACGCGAGCACGCCGAGCTCTCGGAAGGGGAAGCCGAACTCGCCGTCGAGATCGCCAAGAGCCAGGCGCGGCTGCTCGGCGGCACCGAAAACTACGTGGTGACGCGCGAGTTCAAGAGCCTCTCGACCCGCGGCCAGCGCGCCAAGCTGCTCGACTGCCTGTACGCCGTGGCCGCCGCCGACGGCGAGATCTCGGCCGAGGAGAGCGCCGAGATCCTGCTGGTCGCCGAAGAACTCGGCTTCACCCGGGCCGAGGCCAACGGCGTGCGTGCGCGCTACCGCGACCAGCTCTCGGTCCTGCGCAAGGACGACTGAGCGCGGGACGGCGCAACTCGAGCGGGTGCAACCCGCCACCCGGGCATCATGCCATGCGAGCCGCAGGCGGCTCGCTCAGTCGTCCGCGCTGGCCCGACCGGTGTATTCGTCGTGCACCCGCTCGAGGAAGGCGGTGACGGCGCGCACCGTCTGTGCGGAGCGCACCGAGTGGAACGTGTCGAAGGCGTGCTGGCCGCCGTCGAGTTCGAGGTAGAGCACGGGCTGGTTCGACTTCTCCCGCAGCGCCTCGACGAAGGCGTGCGCCTCCTCGACGAACACCAGCGAGTCGTGGCTGCCGTGGATCACCAGGAAGGGCGGCGCGTCCTCACGCACCCGCGTGATCGGCGACGCGTTCTCCCAGAGCTCGGGGTTCTCGGCGGCGCTGCACTTCAGCACGCGGCTCTCGAGGAACGGCGCCATCGCCTCGCGACCGCGGATGCCATGGCGATCGACGAAGTCGTACACGCCGTAGAAGGGCACGCACGCGGCGACGCTGGTATCGGCCTGCTCGAAGCCCGGCTGCAGGCTCTCGTCGCCGGCGGTGAGCCCCGCCAGGGCGGCCAGGTGGCCTCCGGCGCTGCCTCCCGTGATGCAGATGAAGTCGGGGTCGCCGCCGTAGTCGGCCGCGTGGGCCCGCACCCAGGCCAGGGCACGCTTCACGTCCACGATGTGGTCGGGGAAGGTGGCCTGCGGCGACAGGCGGTAGTTGGGCGCGAAACAGACCCAACCGCGCTCGGCCAGGTGGTGCATGAGCGGCTGGCCCTGCTGCTCCTTGTCGCCGATGACCCAGCCGCCGCCGTGGATCTGCACCAGCACGGGTCTGCGCTCGCCGGGGGCCTCGGGGTGGACCACGTCGAGCAGGTTGCGCCGTCCGCGGTCGCCCGAGAGGCGCTCGCCATAGGCAACGTTCGAGATGCGTTCGACGCCGGCGCGCTTCATCCGGAAAGGCCGCGCCAGGTGCTTGAGATCGACGTGGGAGTCGACCTCGAGCCCGTGCTCGGCCAGGGCGGACACCAGGGCCGGCGCCGACGCGATCGCACGCTGGTGCGCCATCAGCAGGCAGCCCCAACCGACGAAGGCTGCCACCAGGCCGAGCACGCCGGGCGCCGTGGCGAGCGCGCCGAAGGCCGCGAACACGACCGTGGCCGCTGCCTGCCAGGCGATGTGGTGCAGGGCCAGTTCGCCCGTGATCCACGCCGAGAAGAAGTACGGCGCCGAGAGCAGCCCAAGCGACCGGGACCGCACCAGGGTGCTGGCCGAGAACGCCAGACCCACCAAAGAGACGAACAGGAAGATCCATCCAGCCATGGGCCCGATCATAGGCACCCGCACCCTGCGCCCCAGGCGCCGGCGCCGAAGGCCGACGAGCGGCGACCCCGGACGAGGGTCAAGAGCTCCGCCTCAGGCTGCTGGAACGGAAATCCGATCCAAGGAGATTCCGCAGCGGGATACGGGGGTTCCACGGAGGGGTGGGATCTGCTTCCATCCCGGCTCGGGAACCCTCCCCCAGGGAGAATCACCACGGCGACCGTCGTCGAAGGCAAACCGGAGGCCCGGCTTCGCGAACTCGCGGTGTCGGACCCGCCGCCCGAGGGCCGAAGGATCGGGCTCCCCGGCCGCGGGACCACCTTCCTGCGCGAGCTCGCCGGACCCGCGGGCGCGCCCACCGCACTGCTCATTCACGGCTGGGCCGCGAGCGGGGGCCTCAACTGGGTCCACGCCTTCGACCGCCTGGCCAGGCACTTTCGGGTGCTGGCCGTCGACCTGCGCGGCCACGGGCGCGGCATCCGCAGCACCCGCAGCTTTCGCCTGGAGCACTGCGCCGACGACATCGCGGCGGTGCTGGATCGCGAATCCGCCGGCCCCGTGATCGCCGTGGGCTATTCGATGGGCGGCCCGGTGGCGCAGCTTCTCTGGCGCCGGCACCGCCAGCGGGTATCGGGCCTGGTGATGTGCGCCACCAGCGGTGCACCCATCCCCGGGGTGGCGACCCGCCGCGTGTTCGGATCGCTGATGAGCGCCGCCTCGGGGGCCACCCGGTTGGCGTCCGGCGAGACGCCGCCCCCGCGACAGACGGCCCGGCCCCGAAGGTCGCCGCCAACCCGACGCAGGCCCGTCACGTTCAGTCGCTGGGCGGTGGGCGAGTTCACCCGCCACCACTGGCCGACGCTGCTCGAGGCCGGCCGCGCCCTCGCCCGCTACGACGCGCGCTCGTGGCTTCGCGACGTGGACGTGCCCACGGCCGCGGTCGTCACGGCACGCGACGGTGCCATCGCGCCGAACATGCAACGCGACACCGCGCGCGCGATCCCCGGTGCCCGCATCCACGAGCACGACGACGGCCACCTGGCCTGCACGAAGCCGGCCTTCGGCCGCGCCATCGTCCACGCCACGCGCGAGGTGGCGCAGAGGTCCCGGTCCTAGGCGGGGCGCGGAGCCCCGACCTGCGCCGCTAGCTGCGAACGAGCAGCAGGGATTTCGGATCGAGGGCCACGTTCAGCTCCGAGGTGTCGGCGTTGTCGTGATCCTTGAGGGCGCGCAGGCCCACGGTCTCGCCGGAGGGCTCGAGGGCCAGGATCACGCCGAACACGTCCTCGCTGCCGTCGAGCTTGCCCGGAAGCTTGCCCACGACCTCGCCGCCGCACGAAGCCGAGAGCCAGATCTCGACTTCGAGCTCACGGGCCAGGCTGGCGATGTCGAGCAGCTCGTCTCGCGGGGTGTCGGTGTCGAGCCCCTCGAGGATCACGAGGCTCGGGCGGCCGCCCGCCTCCTCTTCGATCTTCACGGCCTCGCGCAGCTTCGCCGCACCGAAGCTCGCCGGCGGATACGCGCGGATGCTGCGACGGCGATCGACCTCGCTGTGCACCACGGCCTGGTCGTCGAGATGGGCGTGGGACACCAGGTCGTCGAAGACCGTGTCGTAGTACGCACGCGCGTGGGCCACCGTCTGGTCGAGGGCCACGTGAAGCACGTGGTTGCCGCGCAGCAGGTCGTCGAGCGCGATGCCCACCAGGAACGAGGTCTTGCCCACGCCGTGACCGGCGAGCACGAGGCCCACGTTTCCCTTGCCGAGGCCACCGTGCAGGCCCTTGTCGAGCCAACGCACGGGGCTCCGGGCCAGAAGGAAGTCGAGATCCATTCGCTGTCTCCCCGCCCCGATTCTACTCTTCGTCGTCGCCCACGCGACGGTCGGCGTACTTCTTCTTGAGTTCTTCGGTCACCTCGGCCGGCGCCGGGGCGTACTTCGCAAACTCGAGGGTGAACTCGGCCTTGCCCTGGGTGAGCGACCGCAGGTCGGTGGCGTAGCCGAACATCTCGGCGAAGGGCACCTCCGCCTCGATCTGGCAGAAACCCTCTTCCTCGGTGGTTCCCACCACCGATCCGCGGCGCTGCATCACGCTCTTCAGGATGCCGCCCTGGAACTCGGTGGGCCCTTCGACGCCGAGCTTCATCACCGGCTCGAGGATGATCGGCTTCGCGCGACCGTAGACCTCGCGGAAGGCGCCCCGGGCGGCCGCCTGGAAGGCCATGTCCGACGAGTCCACCGAGTGGCTCTGGCCGTCGTTCACCACGACCTTCATGCCGGTCACGGGGAACCCGATGACGCGACCCTTGTCCAGCATCTGGCGGAAGCCCTTCTCGACGCTGGGCACGTACTCGGTGGGGATGGCGCCGCCGCGAATCTCGTCCACGAACTCGAACTCGCTGCCATCGGTGAGGGGCTCGACGTAGCCGGCCACCTTGCCGTACTGGCCCGAGCCACCCGTCTGCTTCTTGTGCACGTAGTCGAAGTCGGCGCGCTGCGAGATGGTCTCGCGATACGCCACCTGGGGCGCGCCCGTCTCCACCTCGACCTGGTACTCGCGCTTCATGCGCTCGACGTACACCTCGAGGTGGAGCTCGCCCATGCCGGCGATCACGGTCTCGCCGCTCTCCTCGTCGACCCAGGTGCGGAAGGTCGGGTCCTCGCGCACGAAGCGACCGAGGGCCTTGCCCATGTTGGCCTGGGCCTTGTTGTCGGTGGGCTTGATCGAGAGCGAGATCACCGACTCGGGCACGTGCATGGCGCTCATGGCCAGCTCGACGGTGCCGTCGGTGAAGGTGTCGCCCGATGCGCACTCGATGCCGAACAGCGCCACGATGTCGCCGGCGCCGGCCTCCTCGATCTCCTCCATGTCGGCGCTGTGCATGCGCACGAGCCGCCCGACCTTGTGCTTGCGCTGGGTCCGGGCGTTGTAGATGGAGTCGCCGCGCTTCATCGAGCCCTGATAGATGCGGATGTAGGTGAGCTGGCCATAGCGCCCGTCCTCGAGCTTGAAGGCCAGGGCCACCAGGGGCTTCTGCGAGTCGCTCTCGATGGTGATCGGCGCATCGTCGTTGCTGAGGTCGACGCCCGTGTTCTCGACGTCCAGCGGGCTCGGCAGGTAGCGCGTGACGGCATCGAGCAGCGGCTGCACGCCCTTGTTCTTGTAGGCCGACCCCAGATAGACGGGCGTGAGCTCTCGGGAGAGCACGCCGTTGCGGATGGCGTCCTGCACGAGGTCCTCGGTGACCTTCTCCTCGAGCACCGCCTCCATGAGGTCGTCCGAGAACATGCTGACCGCGTCGAGCATCTCCTCGCGGGCCGCCTCGGACTCGGAAAGCATGTCGGCCGGGATGTCGACCTCCACCACGGTCTCGCCGTTCTCGCCGTCGAAGCGCAGCGCCTTCATCGTGACCAGGTCGACCACGCCCTCGAAGTCGGCCTCGAGGCCGATGGGCAGCTGCATCAGCACGGCGTTGTGCTTGAGCTTCTCGCGCAGGCCCTCGACCACGCGCTTGGGGTTGGCCCCCGAGCGGTCGAGCTTGTTGATGAACGCGATGCGCGGAACCTTGTAGCGACGCATCTGCCGGTCGACGGTCATCGACTGCGACTGCACGCCCGCAACACCGCAGAGGATCAGCACCGCACCGTCGAGCACGCGCAGGCTTCGCTCCACCTCGATGGTGAAGTCCACGTGGCCGGGCGTGTCGATGATGTTGACGTGGTGGTCGTTCCACTCGGTGTGGGTCGCGGCCGACGTGATCGTGATGCCGCGCTCCTTCTCGAGCTCCATGTGGTCCATGGTGGCGCCGACGCCGTCCTTGCCCCGCACCTCGGCGATCCGGTGGATCCGCGAGGTGTAGAACAGGATCCGCTCGGTGAGCGTCGTCTTGCCCGAGTCGATGTGGGCGCTGATGCCGATGTTCCGGATCTTCGTGAGGTCGCTGATCATGGCTTGCTGCGCTGCGTCGAGCCGTCGCGCGAGGCGGCTCTTCGCCGTGGGGCCGGGCATCGCCTGCCGTCTCTCGGCAGGGCCTTGCGTGTGGCCCGATCGGTTTGCTGGGGGTGCCCGACAGGCCCGTTGGGGCTGCCCGCCGCGCCGCTTCTGGCATCGGTCGGACGCGCCAGGCCCGTGAGATGTCGGCGGAAAGTAATGGCTTTTCCGTAGGCTGCCAGCAGGGCTTCCGGGGGCCTTCATCCCCGCAGGACCTGCCTCGGCCCTGCCCCGAGCCCGGGCGCTAGTCGGCCAGACCCAGCACCTGCGCGGCATGACGCATGTGATGCGCCTCCGCTTCGGCGGCATAGGCGTGCTGGGGGCCCACGACACACGCGTGGCGGGCATCGCAGCGCAGCGCACAGCCGGGGTCGCTCCGCCTCACCGAGACACAGCGCGGCACCGAGAAGGCCGCGCCGGCCACCGCATCGCCCCGGCAGCCCGTGGCGCAGGGGGCCGGGCAGCCATGACAGGGCCCCTCCCCCGCCTGGCGCGGCGTCGGTGCGAGCTCCTGGGTGGTGAGCAATGCCGACCGCAAGCTCATCCAGGGTCCGTACTCGGGATGGAGCAGGATGCCCAGCCGGCTGGGCCAGCCCAGGCCACTGGCCCGGGCCAGGGCCACGAAGTCGACGAGTTGCCCGTCCCGGGTCTCGTGGGCGTGGACTGCCGCCGCGCCGATCCCCACCGCCTCGAGGGCCCGGGCGGCCTCGGCCACCACGCGCTCGGTGTAGGCGTCTAGCGGGTGACCCGCAGCACCGTGCTCGGGCGCCCGGCGAAACGCCTCGAACAGCGACCGGCCGCCCGATCCCAGCACCACGGCACTGCGCGCGGCCGGGAGCAGCGCGTTGCGGGAGAAGGGCGGCGGCGCCAGGGCCTCCCACAGCGCGATCGGCACCACGCCCGCCACGCCGAGGCCGGCGCCGGCCAGCCCGGCGGCCGCCTCGCCATCCTTCCAATCCGCCAGCGGCGGCGCGCGCCCAGACACCTCGGCGTCTCAGCCGAGCTTGGCGCCGGCCGCGAGACCGGCTTCGCCAGGCTTGGCCTTGGGTCCGCCGTCGATTCGCACGCGACCCACGACGAGGCTCCCGCCCTGCGCGGCGACGTGCGCGCCATCGGCCTCTACGGAGACCACGGTTCCCGGCGCGCCCGCGACCTCGGGGCCGAGCCGTACGTCGAACAGGCGAACCTGGCCGTCGCCCAGGCGCGCATGGGCGCCCGGGTTCGGGTCGCAGCCGCGCGCCTGCCGGTCGAGTTCCGCGGCGGGGCGCCCCCAGTCGATGCGGGCGACCGCGTCGTCCACGAGGCCCTGGAAGCTAGCCTGCGACTCGTCCTGCGCGCGGTAGACGGCCTCGCCGCTTGCCACCTGACCCACTGCCTCGACCATCGCCTCGACGCCCAGGTCGTACAGCGACTCGAAGTAGAGACTCGCCGAGGTGTGGTGCGGCTGAATCGGCACCCCGCCCTTCTGCACGACGATCGGCCCGGTATCCACACCCTCGTCGGGCTTGAAGACGGTGACACCCGACTCGGTCTCGCCCTCGATGATCTGCCAAGCGAGGGCGTTGCCCCCGCGGTACTTCGGCAGCAGCGAGGGATGGAAGCAGAGCGACCCGTGCGGCGGCTGGTCCACCACCTCGGACGGGAGGATCATCGTCACGAACGCCAGCACGTTCAGGTCGGCACCGAGCGCGGCGTGCTCGGCCACCCGGGCTGCGAGCGGCTCGCCGGTCTTGCGGCGCATGGCGCGGGGCCGAAGCAGCGGGAGGCCGCGCTTCTCGGCCTCCTCGGCCAACGGATCGGGGCGACGCCCCTCGGGCGGGGCGTAGACACCCACCACCTCGTGGCCTGCATCGAGCAGGCGAACCAACACGTCGCGGCCGAAGGCCGCCTGACCGAAGAATGCGATGCGGAGTCCCATCGCAGGACCCTACCTCAGCCACGACCCCCCGCCGCTGAGCCGCTCAGGCGCTGTGCGTGCGGTCGCCCACCCGGCCGCGCGGACGCGCCGGGGTGCCGAAGGCCAGCGTGTGTTCGGGGATGTCCGAGGTCACGAACGAACGCGCGCCCACCACGGCGTGGGCGCCGATGGTCACGCCCTTCAGGATCGTCACGTCCGAGGCCACCCAGGCGTGGTCGCCGATGTGCACCGGCGCGCGCTCTTCCTTGTGCTGGTCGTCGAGGTCGTGCTGGTCGGCGTCGAACACCCGCGAGCCCGGCCCCACCCACGCGCGACGGCCCAGCGTGACCCGGGTCTTGGCCGAGAGGTGGCAGCCGTTGAGCAGACCGTCCGGCCCGATCTCGAGCCGCGCCCCTTCGAAGGCCACCAGATGGATCGGGCCGACCTCGGTGCGCAGCCAGGTGTCGGCACCGACCTCGACCTCGGCGCCGGCCTCGACGAAGAAGTGCAGCGCGCGGGGGTGACGGTCGGCGGCGACCCGCGGCCCGATGCGCAGTCGCCCGCCCGGCGCGATGCGGTAGCTCGCCACGGCCAGCGCGGTACTCGCACTCGGATCGATCTCGAGCCCGGGGTGGAGCCACGAGAGCCAGCGCAGCACCGCCCGATCGCGCAGGGCGACCAGCCGCATCCAGCTGCGCAGCACGAACGCGCGAAGGCCGAGCACGGACGCCTGGGGGTCGAGCGTGCGCACGGCTCGCTCGGAGTGGCCTTCGCGAACCGCTAGCGGTTCTGCGGCGACTCGCCTTCCCGCAGGCGGAAGGTGATGAAGCCGTGCGTGGGGTCGTACGGCGAAAGGCCCACCTGGACCCGGTCGCCGGGAATCACGCGGATGCGAAACCGGCGCATGCGGCCCGAGAGCTGTGCGGTGACCGTCTGTCCGGAGTCGAGGGTGATCTGATACCGCCCGCCACCGAGGATCTTGTCCACGGCGCCACTGGTCTGGATCAGGTCGTCTCTGGCCACACGTTCTCCCAAGGGGCTCCGGGATCCGGAGCGGGCGCAGGCTAGCACCTGGCTCCGAGATCATCACGGGCACCTGCGCGGGCTCGGATGGGGCGGCGAGCCCCAGGCCCCAAGCGGGCCGCGCGGCCGGCCGCGGGCCGCGGCCCCCCGGCGGCACCCCTAGGGGCGCACTCGAACCTCCTGGCGTACGTCACCGGATCGGCACGCGATTGTCACGGAGAGCCCGCGGCGTGTAGCATGGCCTGCTGCTCGGGAGAACCACCATGCTGCCGCCCCACCTCCTTCGCGTGATGCTGCCCGTGGTCGCGTTGGCACTGCTGTCCTGCGTGACGCCGACCATCGAGATCCTGTCGCCGGAGAATCGCCGGGCGACCAGCTTCGAGTTCGAGATCCGCTTCCGGATCAACGGCGCCACCGTTCCGGGAAGCCTCTCGGTCGAGCTGAACGGCACCGACATCACCGACCGCTTCGGGGCCGGGCCGGGGCCTGAATTCACCGCGGCGATGGTGCCGGGCGCGCCGCTCCGGCGACGCAACACGCTGCGCATCGAGGCTCTGCCCGTGGGTGGCGGGCCCGCCCTCGTGCGCGAATCCGAGTTCAAGTACGCGCCGAGCGGCGCGGCCTCCGTCAAGCGCATCACCCACGAGAGCCAGCTCATCCGAGGTCCGCTCGCCCACAGCCAGTTGGGCGACTGGCTGATCAGCAACGGCGAGGCGCGCTTCATCGTCCAGGACGTGGCCCAGCGCGAGCTCTACAGCGTGGGCCAGTACGGCGGCAACCTGATCGACGCCGAACTGGTGGGCAACCCGGGCAAGGACAACTTCCTCGAGACCACGACCAGCCTGAACATCGAGTCGGTGGTGAACCCGCAGACCGTCACCGTGGTCAACGACGGCCAGGACGGCACCCCGGCGATCCTGCGCACCTGCGGCCCGGACGACTCCCTCGATTTCGTGAACCCGTCGAGCCAGGTGAGCGACGCCGGCTTCAGCTTTCCCCCGCTGGCCGATGACCTCGACCTCGAGATCGAAGCGTGCACGAGCTTCATCCTGGCTGCGGGCGACCGGCACCTGCGCATGGACACCGAGGTCTTCAACAACCAGACGCCCGGCAACATCCCGCCCCAGGCTCCCGCGGACGGCACGCTGCGACTGGCCGTCGGCGACTGGCTGAACCCGGCCGGCGAACTGGACACGCTGGCGCTGCCCGAGAGCGTGAAGCTCGTGGAAGAGCCCGCCAACGGAGTGGGCCCGCCGACCGCGTCGTCGTTCTCCTCCCTCGGGTTCAGCGGCTTCGACGAGGGCTTCGGCACCGACTACGCCCTGACCAAGCTCCCCTTCGAGCCGCCGCTGGCCACCGGCCAGGGAACCTTCGTGCTGGTGAGCGGCGTCATCATCGTGCTGCACAGCGAGAGCGCGCTGCTCGCGCTGCTCGGCACGCCTCCCCGCTTCGAGATCCCCATGGGCGAGAGCCGCGTCTTCTCGCGCCTGTTCGGCGTGGGGGACGGCTCGGGCGCCACCGCCGGCAACCTGCTGAATCTGGCCGCCGGCACCGACGACGGCCGGGTCGAGGGCTGCGTGATGTCGGGAGGGCAGCCGGTCGCCGGGGCCACGGTCACCGTGGGCCGACCGCTCGCCACCGGGCTCCCCGCCGCGAACCCCGGGGCCGACAAGCTGGCCCAGCACCTGAAGACGCTGCCGGGCGCATGCCCCAATTTCTCGGGTCTCGTGGCACCCGGCACCTATGACGCAGTCGCGGGGCGCGAAGGCCACCTCTACGAGGGCGGTGCCGCAACCCCGCCCCTGCGCGAGATCGTCGTGCCGGCCGGGGGTACCGCCGTCGTCGACTTCGACCTGCCCGAAGCCGGGCGGCTCGAGGTGACGGTGCGCGACGAGAACGACCTGCCGATCCCCGCGCGCGTGACCGTGGTGGGCTTCGATCCGAGCCCCGAATTCACGAGCGCGGGGCCCGTCCTGCCGGGTTTCGGCGGGGGCCGCCTCGGCCTGCTGAACGACGTGGACGACGCCCTGCCCTTTGGCGTGGCGGCCGCGGGCTATGCAGACTTCACGGGCGCGGTGGGCTTCGACCTCGAGCCGGGGACGGGCCTCTACCACGTCTACGTCTCTCGGGGCACCGAGTACTCGGTCTTCCGGACCGCAGCGCCCATCGACGTGGCCGGCGGCCAGGTGACCTCCGTCGATGCCACCCTGGCGCGTGTCCTCGACACGCCGGGCTTCATCAGCTCCGACTTCCACGTACACGGAATCCGCTCGCCGGACTCGCGGGTGTCCGACACCCACCGCATCGAGGCCTACTCCTCGGAAGGCGTCGAGAACGTCGTGATGACGGACCACACCGTGCACACGGACCTGCGCCCCGCGATCCAGGCGGCGGGCATGGCGAACTTCGTGACGGCGACCATCGGAGAGGAGATCACGAGCTTCGACTACGGCCACTTCAACGCCTACCCGTTCGTGCTCGACCCGGACTCGCCGCACCGCACCGAAGACGCGAACGGCACGCAGCTCTCCGGCGGCTCCACGGACTGGGCGCGAGCCGAGCCGCCGGGGCTCGACTTCCGCATCCCCCACGGCGCCCTGAACAGCACGCCGGCCGAGATCTTCGCGCTCGCGACCCAGGGCGCCTCGTCGGTCCCGGGCGTGACGACGATCCAGATCAACCACATCGACAGCCACTTCGGGCCCCTGCGCATCGACACCTCTCAGGTGCCGCCGCAGGACGGCCTGAGCGATGCCCAGCGGGCGGCCCGGCGCCTGCCGGACACCACGGCGGTCCCGAACCTCTTCTTCCCCTTCCCGGCGCTCGAGTTGTGGAATGGCAACAGCGCCGGCTCGCAGTCGCGCTTCCTCGATCGGCGCATCGGCGTGTGGTTCAACCACCTGAACCAGGGCCTGCGCACGACGTTCATCGCCGACAGCGACTCGCACCGCTTCACGAACCTGAACTCCGCGGCCGCACGCACCTGGACGGCTTCGCCCACGGACCAGCCCGCGGCCATCGACTCGAACGACGTCGCGGCCGCGGTCACCGCGGGACGCGCGGTCGGCGGCCAGGGCGTCTACGTGCAGACGCGGCTGGTGGCCCGCAACGGCTCCGAGGTGGCGAGTCTCGCCCTGGGCGACCCCACGACGATGACCGACCCCGGCGGCGACGTGACGCTCGAGATCGACATCCAGGCGCCGGGCTGGGCCGGTTTCGATCGCGTGGAGATCTACGCGAACGCGGCCACCGTATCGGCGGGCGGGTTCGACTTCGGAGCCGTACCGACCCTGGTACTCGAAGAGGGCGACTGCGACCCCTCGACGTCGGGTGGCGACTTCGACGTGGTTCGGGAGGTCGATCGCTTCGGGGTACCCGGGGCCGACCGCCTGCGTGCCTCCCTGGCCGTGGACTTCGACGGCCTCGACACCCCGACCTGGTTCGTGGTGGTGGTGAAGGGCACACCGGGACAGTGCGAGCCGATGTTCCCGGTCTACCCGGCGAGCCTCTCGCAGGGGAGCAACAGCTCCCTCGCCGACCTCGTGGATGGCAACCTGGGAGAGGGCGGCACCATGGCGCTCGGCGCCACCAACGCCCTGTACTTCGAGCCCTGATCCCGCGAGAGCGCAGCGCAGACGCCCCGCCTGCACCCTGCGCATCGGGACGACGGGGCGGGACCGGCCGACGGGACGGGACCGACCGACGGGTGCTCGCGGCCCTGCTCTGCGGCGCCGTCGTGCTGGGCGCAGGCGCAGCGACATCGGCCCAGGAGCGCGCCCGGGCCGCCGGCGGGCGCCGTCTGGTTCAGGCCGCCGAGCAGGCACCCGCAACCGTCGTCGCCATCGTGGAGCGCGTGGACCCTCTCGATGCCGAGGCCTTCGTCGCCACGCTGGTGGTGGAAGAATCGCTTGCCGGGCCCCTCGCGTCCGGCGCGCGGGCGCGGATCGCATTCGAAGAACGGGCCCGGGCCCGGGCACCCCGCTTCGCCGCGGGCGAACGCGCGCTGCTCAGCCTGGTCGCGATCCCAGGCGCCTCGGTGTGGGCGCGCCGGATCCCGGACCCGGCCGAGCGCGCCGCGACGTACGCCATCGCCGAGTCGGGCGACGCCTTCCTGCGCAGACCCGCGGGGGGAGACACCACCCTGCTCGGTCACTACCTCGCGCTCAGTCTCGAAGCCCGCGAGGGCGTGGACGGCACGCTCTGGCTCACGCGCATGGTCGCGTCGGCCGCCCTGCCGATCGCGCGCGATGCGCTACGACGCCTGGACGCACAGCCCGGCCTCGATGCGAGCCTGACCTGGCCGGCCACCCGGGCTCTTCTGGCTGCACTGGCGCGGGGCTCGCAGCAAGGGCTGACGACCGCGACGGCCGACCTCGTGGGCCGGCGCAGGCTGGTCTCGCTGCGCCCGGCGCTCGAGCAGGCCGTTTCCGACGCGATCGAGCGGGACGGCGGTGCCTCCGCGCCGCCGGCGATCCACGAAGCGCTGGCCGCTCTGGACGACGGTCTCGAACCGGCGCACCAGCGCGCGCTCGCCCGATTGGGCGAGCCCTATCGCATGGTGGCCGCACGCCACGGGAGCGCCGACGAAGTCGCGCGCCTGCTTCGACAAGACCCGGCGCCGGCGGTGCGCGTGGCCGCGGCGCAACGCGCGGGACGGCAACGGGCGCCGGGGGCCAGCGGGGCGCTGGTGGCCGCGCTTCACGACCCCTCCCCCGACGTTCGGCGCGAGGTCGCGCGTGCCCTGGGACGCTTCGGGCCGGACGTGATCGACGACCTGGTCGCGGTGACCTACGGCAACGACCTCGAGGCATCGCGCGCCGCCGTGGCCGCGCTGTCGCTCACGGGCGGCCCCGCTGCCCAAAGCGCGCTCGAGGCGCTCGCCGCCGACCACCCCGACGCCTCGGTACGCCTGCTGGCCCAGGTGGCGATCGGCGAGGGACTCGGCGAACGGCACTGACGGGGCCCCCCGCGTGTCGGAGCCCGCCTCTCAGCCGCGCTACGATCGTCCCCATGAAGCGCTTCATGGACCACGAAGAGCTCGCACGCGACCGCCGCTTCAAGCGTGCGAACACCCGCAACCAGCTGCTCCAGTCCCTGCCGGACGACGTCGACACCATCGTGCGCGTATTCGAGCAGATCGCGCCGCGCATGCGCGAGCGCGTGGCGGGCACGGCCCTCGAAGCGGTCTTCGACGATCTCGGCCCGGGCTACCCGTTCCTCACCGCCAGCGGGGGCACCCAGAGCCGGGGGGAACGCTCGAACCTGCAGCTGCGCATGCAGATGCACGGCATCTTCGTGGGCGAACTCCAGGCGCTGGAGGCCGCGGGGCGCACGCTCTGGGACTTCCCCGACTCGCCGTGGGAGTTCAAGATGAACATGGCGCGCCAGTGCTGGGACGAGGCGCGCCACGTCCAGATCTTCGAGAAGCTCATCGACCACGCCGGCGGCGAGGTCGGTGAGTTTCCGGAGAGCACGTTCCTGTTCGAGACCTCCTGCCACGACGACCCGGTGCTGCGGGTCACGGGCGTCAATCGCTGCCTCGAGGGTCTCGCCTGCGACGTCTTCCGCTCGCTGATCGAGTACGGCAAGGAGGTCGACGACGACATCCTCGCGCAGGCGGCCGACTTCGTGCTCGCGGACGAGCTCACCCACGTCCGGTTCGGGAGCGACTGGGTCAAGACGTTCACGAAGGACGATCCCGAACGCGCCCGCCGCGCAAAGGATTTTCAGCGCGAGACCGATCGCGCCTTCGCCTTCGGCGGGCGCCAGATCGCGCGCACCGAGCGGCTGGAGGCCGGGTTCACGGAGGACGAGCTCGACGAACTCGAGGGCATGGAACTCGGGGGGCCGAAGCGGGAGACGCTGGTCCGCGCCGCCGAGGTGCTGCGCGACCGCCACCGGGCGCGCCAGCGGGGCGAAGACGTGCCGCCGCTCGCAGCCGCAGACGCGTCCTGACCACCCCGCCGCGCATCCCCCGCCGCATCGCGCCGAGCGCCGTGCTCGACCCGCGCGACCCGGGGGCCATCGGCCGCGAGCTGCGCAAGCTCGTGGAGGCGGGCACACCCATCGACGCAGCGGGCGAGGTGCGCGGCGACCCGACCGCGCTGCTGCGGCGCGGCTACACGCCCAAGTTTCGGGCCGACCTGTTCGACGTGCGCTTCTACCTGACCCGGCTGCGCCAGAACGACGACGGCATCCGCTTCTTCGTGGGCTGGTTGCTCGCGCCTCTGGGCCCACGCGGCCGCCCGACGCTCTACCCGCGCATCCTCTACAAGGACCTCTCGCTGATCTGGAGGTCGGCGTCCCACTTCATCCGTTCCGAGCACGAGAACTGGCTGGGCAAGGGCGACGTGATCGAGGTGACGGAGAACGGCGAGACGCTGGAGACGTCGGCCGAGTGGACGACCGACCTGCCCTTCGAGCTCCAGACCGCGCTCGAAGACGCGAGCCGGCGCATGAAGCCGGTGCGCGACGACCGGGCGGTCGCCCTGGTCCTGCGGCGGGCGCCGGACGATCGCATCGCGCCCTACCGCGACTTCACCGGCCTGCGCGAACGCGCCGCCCGCAATGCCGCGAACCTGCCGAACCGCGGCCGCCCGATCGCGCGCTTCAGACGCCCGGGCGACCCGGCGTCCCTCGAGATCGCGAAGGGGTTCGAGCCCGACTTCGACCTGGTTCTCGAGCGCACCACCTCGGCCAGTCGCCTCTACGGGGGCAAGCTGCGCCGCAGCCGTGTGCTCTCTCGCAACGAACAGGTGCAATACCTGTTCTTCGCGGGCCGACGGCACGTCTGGCTGGCCCCGCCCCAGGCCCTCACCACCGAGCTCACGAGCTACGGCGTACGCAGCGTGGACGTGGTGGCGCCCGAGGACCTCTTCGTGCCGGGCTTCGAGTACCACTACCTCGACGACTCCGAAGACCCGCCGGTCTGGGTGAGCCAGATTCCGAAGGGCTATGCCGGCCGTCCGGCCGACATGGACCCGACCCGCTGCGACGCATCGCCCTGGCTCGATCAGCTGCCGATCGTCAAGGCCTACCGCGCGGCCCACCGGCGCTAGTCCGCGCGGTCGGGCGGGCGGGCGTGGGGCCCGAGCTCTTCGGCCGGCGGGTGCAGGGGCGGCGTCGCCAGTGGCACCTGGATCTCGATGAGCCGGACCGCCGGTCGGCCGAGGACGACCCGTGCGCGCCCGGCGTCGAGGTCGGATCGCATCAGCGCGGCCCAGTCCACGGGCGCGATCACCCAGCCGATCCCCAGCTCGGCCAGCGCCTGGGCCGGGCTCGCCGTGGCGAACGCCTCGCGCAGCTTGCGTTCCTTCCACTCGAAGTACGGCGTCTGGTAGTAGTAGTAGAGCCAGCTCCGGTGCGGCGTCTCCGCCAGCAGGGCACCCGTCAGCTGGAAGTCGTTCACCAGGATGGCCACCAGGCCCGGCTCGACCTCGGCGAGGTGATCCAGCAGCGGCACGTAGCGCGCGTCGAGCGACGGACGGAACGGCGGCCCCGAAGTGGCCCACTTCCAGGTGAACAGGACGTTGTCCACGAGCGCGACGGCGAGCAGCGCTGCGGCCGCCGGCCGCCGGACGGTCCGGGGCCAGTCGCTCGAGAGCGCAACGAGACCGCGCAGCAGCAGGATCGCCAGTGGCAGGAACAGCCAACCGTGCGCGAAGTGGAGCGGTTGGAACGGCGGAACCCCCGCCGGCATCAACCGGTCGTGGAAGACGAGCAGGGCCACGATGACGATCCAGATCACCAGCAGGCGGTTGGTCGGGTCGGCGTCGGGCCCACGGAGCCGCAGTTGCGGGTGGAGCAGCGCGAGCGGCGCGGCAAGGAACACGCCCCACATCGGGAAGACGTCGGCCAGATCGCGCAACGCGTAGGGCGCCTGACGGAATCTCAGGTTCACGTCCGCCGCCTCGGGCGAGACACCGGGAACCACGAACAGGTAGTAGGCCGTGAGCACGCCGCTGAAGGCGGCGAACCCGAGGGCGAAGCGAAGCCGTGCGGCGTCGCGTGCCAGGATGCCCTCGAGCAGGACGTGTGCACCGATGATCAGACCGACCTCGATGCCGGTGAGCGGGTGCGCCCACCAGAGCAGGGCCAGCAGCGCGAACCCGCGGAGGTACCTGGCGGATAGCACCTCGGCCATGCCGTAGAACGCGAGCGCGTGATAGAACACCTGATTCGTGGTGATGCCGTTCTGGTAGACGTTCGTGAACCACGAAGCGCCACCGGTGTCGGTGGCACGGCGAAAGGCCTCGAGCCAGCCAACCTGCCCGACCTCTGCCCCGAAGAGCACCGAGACCGCCGCCCCGCCTCCCCCCAGCGCCAGCAGCACGAACGCATAGGTGCGCTGCGGTGGCGGGAAGAAGCAGGCCACCAGCCGCCAGAGGCCGTGGAACATGAGAATGCCCGCGACGAACTGCGCCACGAGCCAGAGCGTGCCGAGCGGCACACCGGTCCAGGTGTGCGCGGCGCCGAGCAGCACCCAAGGAAGGTGGGTGAGGATGCGCGGCGTCTCGTCCGAGACGCTGAACGGGTCTCCGTAGAAGAGGCCGTTGCCCCCCTCGTTGGCCTCGCGCGAGTACGCCAGGTAGTTCATGAACTCGACGCCGGGCACGCCGGCGAAGCGCTCACCGGGCGCGTCGTCGAACGCCCCCAGCGCGATCGACCCCGTCAGCGCGAGCGGGGCCGCGATACAGACGACCACGGCGATCCAGGGTGTGTCGGTGCGCGCGCTGCGGGTCATCGGGCGGCGGCGAGCCTAGCCTGGGGCCGGCCCACGAGCGAACGCGGCGCTGGCGCGAAGCGAGCCGGAGAGAGGCTGCACTTGCGCGAAGAACGCCCCCCAGCGCAGCGCCTCTCCCAGAGGCGGGATAGGATCGCCGCATGGCCGTGGTGCTGGCGATCGAAGACGCCGGAGACGCCGATGCGCTGGTCGCCTGGGCCGTCCGCTTCGCCGAGACCCATCACGCACCGCTCGAGATCCTGTGCGGCCGCGAGGAGGGGAAGCGCCACGGTGTGCGCAAGCTGCCTCCGGGCGCCGAGCCTCCGGACGAGCAGGGCCTGGCAGTCCACCAGGCGCTCGACCGGCTGGGCAGGCCCCATGTCGAGGTCTTCTCCCTGATCGGACGCCCCCTGGCGCGCGCGCTCGGCGAGGCGCTGCTCGACCGCGAGCCCACCGCGGTGATCCTGGGCGTTCGGGGCGACGGCGCGTCGGTCCCGGGAAACGGCGTCGCGGCACAGCTCGTTCGCGAGCTTCGCTGCGACGTGCACCTGGTGTCGGTGGGCGGGACGTGGCCCAAGGCGACGCATGGGGTCCTGGTCCCGCTGATCGGGGGCTGCGGACTCCGGGCCATCCTCGAGGGCGCACGGCTGGTCCCCGCCGCCCCGCCGATCCGGGTGCTGCTCGACCCTGCCCACGAGGCGCGGTCCCAGCGCGTCCTCGAACGCGCGCGGGAGGAGCTGCCGGGGCGCGGCGAGGGCCGGCTGCAGGTCGAGACCGCCGGAGGCGACTGGGGCGCCACCCTCGCCGAGGCCGCCGCCGCCGAAGATCTCGTGGTGGTCGAGAACGAGCGTGCGTCGGAGCTCTCGCGAGTTCGCGACGCCGTGAAGCCGTTGCTGGCGCGAGCCCCGGAGTCGCGCCCGACCCTTCACGTGGTTCGCCCGGCGGGCGCGTTCGAGCCGACGGTGCGGCAGCGCATGCGCGACCTGCTACGGCGGGCACTGCCGGCCCTCGACCGCGAACAGCGCATCGCGCTCCACGAGCGCCTCGAATCGGGCGGCACCCTGACCGTCGACTTCGCGGTGATGACCGGGCTCTCGAGCGGAATCGCCTCGCTCGGCATGCTGCGTGACTCGGTCGCCGTCGTGATCGGTGCGATGCTCGTGGCACCCCTGATGACACCGCTGCTGGCCGTGGGCAAGGCGCTGGTCGAAGCCAATGCGCGGATGTTCCGACAGGCCACCAAGGCACTGGGGGCGGGCTTCCTGTTCGCCCTGCTGGTTCCCGTGGTGATCGGACTGATCGTGCCAGGCAACGATCTCACCGACGAGGTCCTCGCACGGGGAACGCCCAACCTCCTGGATCTCGCGATCGCGGGTCTCTCGGGGCTGGCGGGCGCCTACGCGCTGGCCCGGCCGGGCCTCGCCGGCACGCTGGTGGGAGTGGCCATCGCGGTCGCCCTGGTCCCGCCGCTCGCGGCAGCCGGAATCCTGATCGCCAACCTCGACCTCGAGATGGCCTCGGGCGCCCTGCTGCTGTTCGTCACCAACCTGGTGGCGATCGCTCTCGGCGCCGCCCTGGCCTACCGCCTGATGGGACTCCGCGTAGACGCCCTGGACGGCGGGCTCCCGCCCTGGGCGCGCACGGCCATCCTGCTCCTCGGCGTCGCAGCGCTCGCGCTCTCGGCCCCGCTGGGCTTTCGGCTCGTGGAGGACGCCACCCGCGGCCGCGAGGCCGTGACAGCTCCGGTCCCGGGCAAGGTGCGGCGCGCCGTGGCCGCCCGTCTGGCCGACGAGCCCGGCGTCACCCTGCTCGGCATCCGACGCTCCGGCGAACTCTCCCGCTACGGCGTGGCGGTGACGCTGCTCGTCGAGCAGCCGCTGGCGGCAACCGTGGTGGACGACCTCACTGCGATCGTCGAGCAAGCATTCGGTCCGGATACCCGTGCCCACATCTATGCGCTGCAGAGCGCCGAGCTCGTCGAGCAGGAGATCGAGTCACTCGCGCCGGAGCCGACGCAACCTTGACGCTCCGGAGCGGCGCAGGTCTCGTGCTCCTGCTGCTTCCCGCGTTCGTCGTATTCGCGCCGGGACTCCACTACCCGTTCCTGGGCGTGGACGACCTGCATCACGTGGTGCAGAACCCGGCGCTGCGGGATCTCTCCTGGCGCGGGATCCGCTTCCTGTTCCTCGAGGACACACGCGATCTCCGCTACCTCCCCCTCACCTACCTGAGCCTGGCCATCGACATGCGGCTGTGGGGCGACAATCCCTTCGGGTTCCACCTCACGAACCTGCTCCTCCACATGGCCAACACGCTGCTGGTCTTCGAGCTCGTCCGCCGGCTCTTCGAGGACCGCCTGGCCGCAGCCGTTGCCGCGCTGCTGTTCTCGATCCATCCCGTTCAGGTCGAGTCCGTCGCCTGGGTGATCAGTCGCCGCAACGTGCTGTTCCTCTTCTTCTTCCTGCTCTCGGTGTGGACCTACCTGGGGGTGGCCCGGTCCTCGGCCGGCGTCCCATCGGCCGCCCCCTGGCGCGTTCGCGGCGCACTGCTCGCGAGCGTCGTGCTGTACGCGCTCGCATGCCTGTCGCGGGTGGCCGCCATCACGCTCCCGGCGGTGCTGGTGCTGATCGACCTCGTCCTCGATCCCGCTCGGCGCCCCGCCCTGGGCGCGTTCCTGCGCAGGAGCCTCCCGAACAAGCTCGCCTACCTCCCGGTCCTCGCCGCGTGCTTCGCGCTTTCCTGGAAGCCCGACGCGCCGAACCCGTTCGCCCGCGCCTACGCCTTCACCCCGTTCGAGTGGGCGGCGATCGTCGGGCACAACCTCTTCTTCTACGTGACCAAGGTGGTGGTCCCGACCGACCTCGGCTGGTTCTACGCGCTTCCCGAGCCGGGCGCCCTGCCCGCCCACTTCACGGCCTTCACGCTCGGGGCGGTAGCCTTGGCGATTCTCGTCGTCTGGGCGTTCTTCCGCGGCGCGAAGGGGATCACCTTCGGACTCGGCTGGTATCTCGTGACGATCCTGCCGCTAGCGATCGTCCTGTTCTTCTTTCGCGACCTGCCGCTGCTGGCCGCGGATCGATACGCGTACCAGTCGATCATCGGATTGTTCGTACTCGCGGGCCTCGCCGCGAGCCGGCTCTGGGAGAATACGCGCTACCGGGTCCCGCTCGGGGTGCTGGGTGCCACGCTGGTGCTTTCGCTGATGGTGGCGGCCTCCGAGCACCGGAGCGCCTGGCGCAGCACGATCGCACTTTACGAGAAACTGCTCGAGGGCCATCCCACCGACGAGTTCCAGTACCGGCTCGCGTTGGAGTATGCCGCCGCCGGCCGTCAGGCCGACGCGTTCGCGGCGCTCGAAGCTGCCGAGGCAGCTCCCCACAGGATCTTCTTCATGGACTTCCTGTACTACCGCCTGCGGATTGCCGGCCTGTACGTGGCCAAGGGCGACCCGGCGGGCGCCGCGGCCCAGGTATCGGCGGGGCTGCGCGCGGTACCGAACGCCTACGAGCCCGATGCACGAGCCGACCGACTGGGCTTCGAGGTGCTCGCCGACCTCTACCGGCGGGCCGGGGACGGCCCGGCCGCGCATGACGCACGGACACGGGCCGAACCCCTGGAAGACGCTCCGGACCAGTACTTCCTGCGGATGTGGACCCATGCCTCGCCGGGCCAGGCTCGCGCCTGGCTGGAACGGCAGGTGACCGAACGGCCGCGAGACGGCCGTGCATGGCACCGGCTCGCGCAGCAGGCTGCGCTCGCGGGCGACGCGAGTCGCGCCACCGCAGCCCGCGCGCGCGCACGGGCGCTGGGTCACCCGCCCGGGGGACGCGGCCCGTAGATCGATACGTGGGTGAGACCGTGGAGCCCGAAGCCCGCGTAGACCTCGTCGTAGGGGAAGCGCAGCTCCCGTAGCAGCACGAAGTCGTCCGGGAACCGGAACGCTTCGAGGCACGCGCGCTGCGCGGGCTGCATGGGCCGCCCGAGAATCAGGTAGGGCGGCCCGTCGAAGCCGGCGCGATCGAGATTGAAGCAGTTGAGCCGGGCCTTGCCGGACATGTAGAAGTTGAAGCCGGGCGAACGCCCCCCGACCAGGTGAACCAGGCCCGGCATGTAGTCGAGCGCGACCACGGGATCGCCCGGAACGTGCCCGCCAGCCCGAAGCGTCTCGACCACGGCATCCAGGAATCGGGCGCTGGCGAGGTCGACGCGGACACCCGGCAGCGCCTCGACGGGCTGCGTCTGCTGGTGGATGCCCGCGCGGAGGCCGTAGGGCGAGAAGACCTGCTGATTCGCGAACACGGGCAGCGTGAGCGCCACGCCCCACGCTGCAACGACGCCGAGGAGAATCGCACGGCCGGCCCGCGCCGCCTGATCGCAGGCGACCACCGCCACCAACACGAACAGCGGAAGCACGTGGGACGGGAGCCGCATGGTCAGCGGTACGTTGGTTCCCGCGATCAGCACGAACGGGGCACCCGCGAGCATCAGCAGCGCCATCGCGCTGCCGTCTCCCCGCTCGTCGCGCCAGGCCACCACGAGCAAGGCCCCCGCGGCGCCCACCCCAGCCACGAACAGCGTCATCACGGCGAAGTCGAAGTAGGGAGGTTTCGACCATGCCACGGCAGCCCAGGCCGCTCCGGTCGCCAGGATCAGGCCCAGGACCAGGGCCGTGTCAGGCTTCCCGTGTGGCCGCAACGCTCCTGCGCGCCATGCGCCCAGAACCACGGCGGCGAACGCCGCGGCCAACAGCAGCGACGAGCGGTCGTACGTCAGGTAGCGTGCCAGGATGGCAGCTGGCCGGTACCCGGTGAGTTCGGGCAGCACCGAAGCCACGGCGAGACGTGGCGCAAGCTCCTCGAGGCCACCGGTCGCCACGACGAGCACCAACATGCCCAGGGCGGTCGCCACACCATGGACCCCCGCCAGCCGGACGCGCTCGGAGGTCGCCAGCCAGCGAAAGCCGAGCAGCAGCCAGGCCACGGTGGCAGCCCACAACAGCAGGGCCGGGGGAAACTTCACGAAGACCTGAAGCCCCGTGAGCCCACCGGCCGCGGCCGCAGTCAGGCTCCGGCGCAGGTGCTCTTCACGGCCGGGACCGATCGCGGCCAACCCGAACAGCGCGCCGAGGGCCGCATAGACGAACAGATTGCTCACGTCGTTGTAGCCGAGCGAGCGACTCGCGACGGACAGTTGCATCCCGAGCAACGAAACCGATGCGAAGATCCCGAAGCCGACGGCGCCCTCCTCGAATACCCGCCGGCGGGCCCAGGCGAACACCCCGGCGATCAAGGCGAGGGAGCCCAGCAACTCCGCGCCGATGCGGATGCGGCGTGCCGCCACGACGTCGATCCACGGACCCTCCCCGAACAGGCTCCGCAGGCGATAGAACTCGAAGGGAGGCGGCGCGTCGGCCGGATGGTTGAGGTTCAGCAGGAACAACCCCTCGTCGCCCAGTTCGAAACCGCGATCGGCCAGGACGAGCGCGATCAACAGCTTGAGCAGGGCCACGGCGAGCAGCGCACGCGTGAGCGCCGGCATCACCGCCGTCCTGGGTCCTGGCCTGGTCCCGGCCGCTTCTCGATCGTCGCATCTTCGCGCCGGTCGGTGCGGTCGAACGCAGCGCGGCCCCGCTTGGGCGCGCTCAGGCGCAGCCACCACACCATCCACGCCGCCTCGAAGACGATCCACCGCGACAGTTTGCTGGTGCCGTCCACGCGATCGGAGAACACGATCGGCACCTCCCGGACGCGCAGTCCTTCCCGAACGGCGTAGTAGACCATCTCGATCTGGAAGGCGTATCCATCGCTGCGAATGCGATCCAACGGAATGCGCTCGAGGGCTTCGCGGCGATAGGCCTTGAAGCCCGCCGTGAGGTCGCGGATCGGGATGCCCGTGACGATCGCCGCATACAGGTTCGCCGTGACCGAGATCACCAGACGGCTGAGCGGCCAGTTGGTCACGCGGATCCCGCCGCGGTAGCGGCTGCCAACGACCACGTCGGCGTCTTCGAGCGCTTCCAGCAGGTCGGGGATGCTGGCCGGATCATGGGAGAAGTCCGCGTCCATCTGGACGATGGCCCGCGCGTCCGTTCGTTGCAGCGCGTACCCCATTCCCGCCACGTAGGCGGGGCCCAGGCCCTCCTTGCGAGCCCGGTGCAGCACGTGAACGCGCGGGTCCGCCTGCGCCAACTCGTCCGCGATCTCGCCAGTCCCGTCGGGGCTGCCGTCGTCCACCACCAGGACGTGCAGGTCGTCGGCCTGGGAGAGGATCGCCGGGACGATACGGCCCAGGTTCTCCCGCTCGTCGTAGGTCGGGACGATCACCAGCCGCACGCACCGCAGTATCGCACAGGGGATCCGGGCCCGTGCTAGGCTCCTCCGGCTGTCGCTGCGTCGAGTCGTCTCATGCGTGTCACCTTCGTCGTGCTCGGTTCCGAACAGCTTGCCGTGAGCCAACTCTCGGCCATCGCGAGACGCGACGGCCACGAGGTCGGCCTGGCCTTCAGTGCGGCCCTGTTCGACGACCGCTACAACCTGAGCGTTCCGCGGATCGCGCCCTTCTTCGACGACCGCCAGCAGGTGATCGACGCGATCCGGGAGCAGCAGCCCGACGTGCTGGCGTTTTCGGTCCTGACCGGCACCTACCGCTGGATGCTCGGAGTCGCAGCCGAGGCCAAGGCCATGCTCCCGGGCGTGGCCACGGTCTTCGGTGGCGTGCACCCCTCGGCGGTGCCGGATCGCGTGCTCGCCGAGCCGGCCGTCGACTTCGTCTGCGTCGGAGAGGGCGACCTCGCCTTTCCCGAGATCCTCGCGGCGGTCGCGGCCGGCGCTCCGGGACGCGCCGCCGCGCCCATCCCCAATACGCGGTTCCTGGGGCCGGACGGCCAGGTGGTTCGTGGGCGCCAGGAGGCCTTTCTCCAGGATCTCGACAGCCTGCCGCCTTTCGACAAGCAGCTCTGGGAGGACCATCTGCGCGTCGGCGACTTCTACCTGACCATGGCGTCTCGCGGCTGCCCCTACCGCTGCACGTTCTGCTTCAACAACTTCTTCGCGAACCTCCCCGAGGTGCGGCGGGGGCGCTACGTGCGCCAACGGAGCATCGAGCACGTCATGTACGAGCTCAACGAAGCCAAACGGCGCTACCGCCTGCGCTTCGTGGACTTCGAGGACGATGTGTTCACGGTCGACAAGGACTGGGTCCACGCGTTCCTCGGCCGCTACCGCCGTGAGATCGGCGTCCCGTTCCACTGTCTCACTCATCCTCGCTTCATGGACGACGACATCGCGCGCGATCTCGCCGAGGCCGGGTGCATCTCGGTCCAGATGGGCATCCAATCTGCCGACGACGAGTACAAGACCGAGACGGTCAAGCGGTACGAGCCCACCGAGCGCGTCGAGCAGTCGCTCGAGGCCATGGCCCGCCACGGACTGCGGGTGAAGTGCGACCACATGTTCGACCTGCCCGGAGAGCCCGAGGGTGCACAGGAAGCCGCACGCGCACTCTACGCCGCGTACCCGCCCTACCGGATCCAGACCTACTGGACGAACCTGCTGCCCGGAACCGAACTCGTCCAGCAGACACGCGATGCGGGCCTCGTGACGGACGAGCAGATCGACCGCCTCGAAGACGGCCGCGACTTCGACTTCTTCCGCGAGGGCAACCTGGGCAGTGCGCCCCAGCGGATGCGGCGGTTCCGCAACTACGAGACGCTGTTCAAGCTGATCCCGGTGCTCCCCGGGTCGCTGCGCGCACGCCTGCGCGCCACGCACTTCTCCTACGTCCCCGAGCCCGTGGTTCGCCTGCTGGGTTTCTCGGCGGATCTGCTGCATGGCCTGCTGTCTCGCGACCCGCACCACCTGAGCTACGCGCGGCACTATGCCCTGCAGCTGCGCCGCTTCGCCCTGCGTCGGCTGGGTCTGCGGCCGGGCGCCGCCACGCGGCCGCGGCCCTCCCCCGCGCCGCGGCCCACGCCCGCGCGCGCGGAGAGCGACTGACATGCGCATCGCAGCCGAGTCGGGAGAGCCGCTCGGCGAGGCCCTGGCGGCGCTCCTGCCCGAGACCCCCGAGCTCCCCTACGCCAACTTCGCACCGGTGGCGGCGAGGCCCGGGGCTGCCGTGTCCCTGCACCGCGCCGGCTTCGAGGCGGCGGTCGATGACGGTGGCGTGATGGTGGCTCGCGACGACGCGGGGCATCCCCGCGCAGCGGTCCGTTTCGCTCCGCGCCCGTTCGAGTCGGACCACTTCGGGCTTCGCATGGCCCGGATCGAGCCACCGATCGGCCCCGCGAGCGACCCCGGGCACGCGGCGGTGCTCCTGGCGCTCTACCAGTGCGCCTTCGACCATCTGGCCGAGACCGGCTACGACCATGTGGCCGCCCGCACCTCGACCCGTGACCGCGCCGCGCCCTGGGTGCTCCAGCAGCTCGGTGCGTTCCACGTCGACACCCAGGTGTCGTGGATGGCGAAGCTGGGAGACGCCGCGGCCGGAGAGCCCCCTCCGCTCTCGCCGGACCTGCGGATCGAGACCCACGATTCCGAGAGCATCGCGCGCCTCGACCCTTCGGACTGGAAGGCCCTCGCGGAGTGGGGTGGACACGCGTTCGACCGGGGGCCGCTGGTCTTCGATCACGATCTGCCTCTCGAGCGCGCCCACCGCGTCTACCAGGCCTGGACCGAACAGGTCATGACGGGCGCCTGGGCCGACGCCGTGCTGATCGCCCGGGAGGGCCGGCAGGTGGTCGCCTTCATCTCCATGCGGCACATGCCCGACGTCTCGACCGCAGCCGGAGTCCCCGTATTCGGGCGCGGCCTGGGGGCGACCCTGCCCCACCAGCGCGGGCTCTTCACGGCGATCCAACGCGAGATGATCGCAACCCCTCCACTGGGCGCGCGGTACATGGAGAACGAGACCCAGGCGGCAACGACCGGGAGCATCCAGGTCTACGCCAAGCTCGGGTTTCGCTACCTGCGCGCCACGTCGACCTTCCACTGGAAGCCCGCCAGCCGGCCGCGAAGGCACCGCAGCTCATGAGCCGAACGCGAGATGCGCGGTGCGCGTGACGTTCGTCGGGCACGCCTGCCACCTGGTGGAGGTGGGCGGGCTGCGCATCCTGAGCGACCCGTGGCTGGTGGACCCCATCTTCGATGGGCTGGTGGAGCATGCGCCCACACGCAACTTCGGTGTGGCGGATCTTCCCCCCATCGACGTGATCACGCTCAGTCACGGGCATCTCGACCACTTCAACGCCCCTACCCTCGCGGCGCTTCCCGACAAGCAGATCCCTGTCGTCCACCCGCCGGTGCGCTTCACCGAGCTCGATCGCAACCTGAAGCGCCTCGGTTTCGAGCACCTCGAGGCACGCGCGGACTACGAGCCCTACGAGATCGGGGACGTGCGCATCACGCCCACGCCCTCGCAGGGCGTCCTGGACGAGTGCGCGTTCTTCATCGAAGGGCCCTCCGGTCGGTTCTGGAATGGCGTGGACGCGCCCCAGCCGGAGGAGGTCGTGCGCGAGATCCGCAGCCGCCTCGGCGTGCCGGATCTGGCAGCGCTCAGCCATAACTCCTTCGACCAACCCTCGCTGCTCGGCCTTCCGTCCTTCAAGGACGCCGACCACGGACCGCGGGGTGCCGCCGTCTCGGCCCGCATCCTGGGCTGCCCGGCGGCCCTGGCCGCGGCCTCGAACCTGCGCTGGTGCGGCCCCAAGGGCCCCGACGTCACGCGCAAGGTGATCCGCCGGGGGGCGCGCGACCTGACCCGCGCCCTGGCCGAAGAGGCGCCGGACACCGAACTGCTGGACCTCTCGCCCGGCGACGCGTGGTCGCGCGAGGGCGGCATCGAGCGCGGCGTGGTCGCGGGCACCGCGGCGCCGCGCGTGGCCACCGACTCGATCCACGCGGTCCTGGGCGACGCAGAAGATCCGCAGAGACCGTCCACCGAAGAGACTTTCCTCACCCATCTGCCGGCGTTGCTGCGCGCTCGCCGCGAAGCCGCGCACTACGTGGGTCAGCGCGTGGCCTTCGAAATCACCGGGGACGACCCCGGCCACTACACGGTGGACTTCACCCGACCCGATGCCACGCCAGAGCCGGGCTGCGCGGACGCGGCCTACGGCCTGCAGCTGCCCTGCGACGACTGGAAGGACCTGTTCGCACGTCGCCTTGCCTGGCAGGTGATGCTGATGACGGACCGGCTGCGCGTCACGCGCGTGCGCCGCGGGGCGCCGCCGGAGGGCCTGCACTTCGCGTACGCGCTGCAGGCGGTGTTTCCCTGAGCGGTCCGCCTAGTCCGACGTCGGACCGCGGCGCACCACGAAGGCGGGCGAGCGGCCGGCGACCTGTTGGTAGATCCGGCCGAGGTACTGGCCGAGCACTCCCGTGGCGAGCAGCAGCGCGCCCACACCGAGCAACGTGAGCGAGGCGGCCTGCGCGAAGGTCGAAGCCGGGATCCACAGGCAGATCGCGATGCCCACCAGACCCGCCCCGAGGCACAGCGCCCCGACCGCCCCGATGGCCGCCAGCGGAAGCGTGGAGAAGCTGGTGATCAGGTCCACGTTGATGCGCAGGAGCGAACGCAGGTTGTAGCGGGAGTCGCCCGAGCGGCGCGGCTCGTGGCGCACCGGCACCTCCGCCACCGGAAACCCGAGCCAGAGCGCGAGCGGAAACAACGGCTTGCCAGGGGCCCAGATGCGTCGCACCTCCTCGACCACGGGGCGCCGGTACGCCTTGAACTGCCCGCCGAAGTCGCGGATGCGCGCGCCCGTGAGCCGACGGGCCAGCCAGTGCATGGCCCGCGAGCCCAGCCAGCGCACCAGGCCCTCGTAGCGCTGGGTGCGCAGACCCGTGGCCACGTCGGCACCGCCGTCGATCGCATCGAGCAGGCGGGGGATCTCCTCCGGCGGGTTTTGCAGATCGGCATCGATGGTGACCACGACGTCGCCGCGCGCCTCGAAGATCCCGCAGGCGAGCGCCGCGTTCTGACCGAAGTTGCGCAGCAGTTCGAACACGCGCAGCCGAGGGTCGGTCGCTTCGGCCGCGCGCAGCTTGGCCGCCGTGGCATCGCGACTGCCGTCGTCCACCAGGACGAGTTCGAAGGAGACCCCGCGCTCCTCGAGCACGGCGCTCGTGCGCGCCAGCAGCTCGTCCACGCTGGCCTCCTCGTCGAGCAGCGGGACCACCACCGAGACCTCGGGCACCGCGTGTCCGTCGGTCATGATGCGTCCTCGCCGCCTGCCCACCCGCTGATGCCGAGCCGACCACTCATGCCGAACCTCCGCGTAGCACACGACCCGCACGATCGGCGCCCACGCAGAGCAGCAGGTCGATCGCCGAAAGGTGCGAGACGAACGCTCCGTGCAGCTGGGGATAGGTGGGATGCACGTAGTCGTGGAAGGTGACCTCGAAGCCGAGCTCACGGAAGGTCGGTACGTCGAAGTAGTCGCGACCCGCAGCGCCCTCGAGCAGCGACCTGGCGCCCAGATCCTCCAGGTAGGAAGCGATCCTCCAGGTGGGTTCGGGCCGATCGGGGTACCGGGCCCGGTAGCGCGCCTCGAGTCCGAGCTCCGAAGACAGCAGGATCGGCGTGGTGATGCCCAGGCGCTGAGCGATCAGGCGCAGGGTCGGGATCGACGCATCCACCATCCTCTCGGCCGGACCGGCAACGGCAGTCTCCAGCGCCGCCACCAGATCCTCCACCTCACAGCCGCGGGCGTACAGGTGGCGGAGCGTGGCCGCGTGCTTGCGCCGCCACGGGACGTCGGGATCGAGCCTCACCGCGTCGATCGGCGTGGCCGCGGGACTGCGTACGGGCAGCGTGAGCCAGACCGCGCCTTCGGGCCCCTTGACGCGGTTGCGCCGACACCATCCCGAGGTGCTGTACGGCATCTCGTCCGCGACCAGGAACGCGTCCACGTTCTGCATCTGGTCGAAGAAGCCGAGCCAGGGCAGGTAGCCCGGTTGGATGCCCGCGATGCGCGTTGCCACCTTGCTCCCGCGTGGGTCCGCGTCCGTCCTGCGTCAGAGCCCCCAGAGACCGCATGGTACCGTAGCCTGCATGCGGCGCGCCCTCGCCTTTCCCCGGCGCATCAACGTCGAGCTCACCAACCACTGCAACCAGCGCTGCCGCCTGTGCCCGCGCCTCGGGTTCACGCGTCCCCTGGGCTTCATGGACCCGGCGGTGTTCGGCCGCCTCGCGCGCGAGTGCGCACGGCACGAGACGGCGCTCTGGCTCCACTTTCTGGGTGAGTCGCTGCTGCACCCCGAACTCCCGGCGTTGATCCGCGACGCGCGGGCCGCCGGGGTGCACCAGATCGGGCTCTCGACCAACGGCGTGAGCCTTCACGGGGCGTTGGCGGAAGCGTTGCTCGACGCCGGACTCGACCGCCTGGAGTGCTCGATGGATGCCGGCGACCGCGAGGCCTATCGCGAGATGCGCGGCCGCAACCACTACGATCGCGTCGTTCGCAACGTGGAGGGCTTCCTCGCCCTGAAACGGAAACGGGGGTGCGATCGGCCGGTGGTCTCGATCCAGTTCATGCGGACCGAGCGCGTGGAACGCGAACTGGACGCGATCGTCGCCCAGTGGCGACCGCACCTGGGGCCCGACGACTTCGTCATGACGATCGCGCCCGCGCCCTTCGGCGGCGCCGTCGGCGTGGACGCGCCGGCAGCCTCCGCCGAGCGCCCGCCCTGCCCCTGGCTGTTCGAGTCGCTGATGGTCCTGCAGGACGGCACCGTCACCATGTGCGGCGCCGACTGGGACGCCCAGGCGCCACTGGGATCGCTGAAGCAGGAGTCGATTGCCTCCATCTGGCACGGACCCGAGCTGGAGCGGCGGCGGCGCGCGCACCTCGAGGGCCAGCCGGAACGCGTGGGCCCCTGCGACGGCTGCGAGGACTGGCGGCTCGCCGATGGGAGCGGCTACCGCAACGTGCTTCGCGAGGCCTAGCGGCGCGGTGCGTCGGCGCGGACCGCTGGCGGTCGCACCTCCACGACGGCATCGGCCGCCAGATCGTCGATCCGCGTCTCGCGGCCGTCGGGCCAACGCACGCGCAGGCTGTCGACGCGGGTCGCGTCTCCCAGGCCGAAGTGCGCCTCGAGCGGCGCCTGCGAGAGGTAGCTCCCGCCGGACAGGATGCGCCGGTGCTGCGTGGTGCCGCCACTCGAGACGGCCACCGTGGCGCCGACGGCCGACGCGTTGGGGGCGTCCCCGCGCGGGCGCACCACCAGCCAGTGCCCCGCCGACCCGCTCGCGTTCCGGTACAGGCGAGCGGCGCCGTTGTTCGCACTGACCACGAGGTCCAGACGGCCGTCCCGATCGATGTCGCCCGCCACGAGACCGCGGCCCACCGTGACCAACCGGCCGAAATCCCCCGACCCCGACGTCACGTCCACGTAGCGCGAACCGCGGCGCTCGTAGAGCAGCGGCGACTCCGGCAGGCAGGTGGGCGACTCGGCCAGTGCCCCGCGGAACGGGGTCAACTCGGGATCGAACGGCGTGGGATGGCCATTGACGGTGGCGAGGTCGACATCGCGGTCGTTGTCGAAGTCCTCGACCGCGACCCCCCAGCTCGTCCTGCCCAGGGATCCCGCCGAGAGCCCGTAGGCCTGGGTCTGCTCGGCGAAGTACCCCTCGTCGAGGCGATTGAGGACCGCCGCGTTGTACTCGGTGCGAAAGTTCGTGTAGACGAGATCGAGTGCCGCATCGTCGTCGAGGTCGGCCACGGCCACGCCCATTCCTGCGCGTGCGTCGAGCAGCCGGGTCGCGGCCGAGACGTCGTCGAAGCGGCCATCCCCCCTCCCGCGGAAGTAGCGGTTGGGAGACTCGTCGTTGGCGACGAACAGGTCCGGCGCACCGTCCCCGTCGAAGTCGGTGAAGACCACCCCGAGGCCCCGGCCCGTCGGATCCGCCACGCCGGCCTCGACCGTCACGTCGCGAAACTGCAGGCGGGCACCGCCCTCGTTTCGGAAGAGCTGGTTGCGGGCGGGCGTGTACATGTGGGGCGCGAACAGCGAGAGACGACTCCGCTCGGCGAACAGCAGCCGGATCACGCGGTCTTCGCGGCGGTCGGGGAGCTCCACCCACTGAGAGACGTACAGGTCGAGGTCGCCGTCGCCGTCCATGTCGGCGAAGGCGGCGCCCGTGCTGGCCCCCCCGTCGCCGGCCACACCGGCGGCGCCGGCCACGTCCTCGAAACGCAACCCGCCCAGGTTGCGGTAGAGCCGGTTCGCACCGTACGTCGTGACGTAGAGCTCGGGGAGGCCGTCCCCGGTGAGGTCAGCCGCCGCCACACCGTAGGCGAAGCCCGCATTCGCCAGACCCGACCCGGTGGTCACGTCTGCGAAGCGCCCGTCGCCGAGCCCGCGATAGAGGCGATTGCCCGGGCTCGGGCCCTCTCCCGCCTGCATCCCGCCGAGGAGCAGCAGGTCGAGCACCGCGTCCCCGTCCAGGTCGACGAGCGCGAGGCCCGAGCCCATGGCCTGGTAGAGCGCATCGATCCGGCCGGCGCCGCGCTGGTGGTGGGTGAACTCGACACCCGCGCGCCCGGTGATCTCGGCGAAGGCGAGCGCGCTGGGCCCGGCCGCACGGCCGGCGAGTCGCGGTCGCAGCACGTCGTGGGCCCAGGGCGGCAGGGCGTCGTCGCGGCCCAGGGCCTGGAGCGCCGCGTAGGACTCGAGTGCCCGCGGGACGTCGTCGCGGGCGAGATGGGCGCGCACCCGCACGGGCGCCAGCCGGTCCTCGAACAGCCTGGCGTCGTCGTCGATGGCGTGGAGCGATGCCAGGGCCGCGTCGGGATCGCCCCTTGCCAGCGCCGGCTCGACATGGCGGAAGAGCTGCCAGTCGACCCGCAGCGAAGGCCAGGCCCGCTCGGAATACCCGCGCAGCGACTGTGCAAAACGCAGGACGTCGCTCGCGAAGACGACCTGGAGCAGCAACAGGCCGAGCCCCGGGATCGCCCACCACCAGCGTAGACGCCGACCCCGGCGCGCACGCCGGCCGGGGGCCGCTCGCTCGCTTCGCTGCTGCATCGTCCATTCCCCGCCGGCACGGGTAGGATAGACGACCATGCCCGCGCGAACCGAAGCCGACCGCGCTGCCACACGGGTCCGGGGCACGTCCCTGGCCGTGGGCGCGCTCGCGCTGTTGGCCGCCACCGGGATCGCGTTGGTGGCCCTGCCCGCCGACCTCTCCGGCCAGGCGACGCTGCTGGTGCACGTGGGCACCGGCCTCGTGGCAGCGCCGCTGCTGGCGGTCTTCGCGTATGCCCACGCGCGCCGCCTGGCCCAGCGCGAGCGCGGGATGGCCCGCAACCTCGCGTGGCTCGCGACGGGCCTGCTGGCAGCGGTGGTTGCCAGCGGGGTCGCGCTGGCCGTCTCCTACGCACTGGGGCACGTCCCCGGCGCGTGGGTTCCCTGGCTCCACGCCGCGCCCGCCGCGCTGCTGCTCGTGCTGCTCCCCGTGCACGTGGTGCGACGCGCACCGGCGCCGGCCGGTTCACCCAGCACGGGTGCGCGCCGGGCGGCACGGGCCACGCTCGGCGGCGTCGCGTGTGCCCTCGCCGTCACGGGCCTCCTGGCCGCCCTGCTGGACGAGGGCGACGGCCTGGTGCAGATCCCGGACGACCACCCGCGCACGCCCGACGGCTCGGTGTTCGCCGCGTCGTTCACCGAGACCGTCCACGGCGGCTTCGTGGCCCCGGAGCGCCTCACGGGCAGTGCCGACTGCGGCGCCTGCCACGCCGAGATCTTCGCGGAGTGGTCGTCGAGCGTGCACCGGTTCAGCGGGGTGGACAATCCACTGATCGAGGCCGCGACGCGTCCGGCCGAAGAGCGCGGCGGCCCGGCCGCCGCACGATTCTGCGCCGCCTGCCACGAGCCGGTCGCGCTGCTGGCCGGTGGGGTCGCCGACTCGGTATTCGACGCCCCGCCCGACCTGCGCGAGACGGGTGTCACCTGCATGGTGTGCCACGGCATCCAGCGGGTGCCCGCCAGCGACGGAAACGGGCGCATGCAGTACGCCCCGCCCGACGGCTTCGCCCTTCGCAACCGCGGCTCGGTCTTCACCGATGCCGCGAACCGCGTCCTGGTCGCGGGCTTTCGCGAGGCGCACCGGGCCGCCATGACGCCCCCCGTGCTGCGCACGTCGCACCAGTGCTCGTCCTGCCACACGGTCAACGCCCACGAGGGACTGAACGGGTTCGGCTTCCTGCGCCTGCACAACGAGAACGACGACTGGGGCCTGTCGTCCTTCGCCCGCGGCGTGGGGCCCGACGCTCAGGTCGTGGGCTGCCGGGATTGTCACATGGGACGCGTCGCCGACTCGGACGACCCCGTCGCGCCGCGCCGCGGCGGCCACCGCAGCCATCGCTTCCTCGCGGCCAACACCTTCGTCGCGGCCCACCTGGCCGACGCCGAGCAGCTGGCCGCGACCGAGCGGTTCCTGCGTGGCGAGGCGGTGCCCGAAGAGATCCGCCACCTGGTGCCGGAGGGCCCGCCGGTCGCCCTGGCGATCGAGGCACCCGAGAGCGTCGCGCCCGGCGAGACCCTTCCGATCAGCGTCGTGCTCGAAAACCGGGGCGTGGGCCACGCCTTTCCGGCGGGGCCCAACGAGGTCAACGAGGCCTGGGTCGAGGTGCGGGTACGCGCTGCAGACGGCACCCCGCTGTGGTCGCGCGGCGAACTCGACGCCGACGGCCGGCGCGACCCGCAGGCGTTCGCGCTCGTCTCGGTGCCCGTGGATGAAGCGGGTCGCGAGATCTTCGTGACCGGCGGGCTCGCTGCCGGCTTCCGCACGCGCCGGGCGATCCTCTCCGGCGCCGCCGATCGGGAGCGCTACGAGGTCGCCGTGCCCGAGGTCGCCCCCGGCAGCATCCTCACGGTTTCGGCGCGCCTTCGATACCGCAAGGCCGACGCCGAGTTCGCTGCCCTGTTGCCGGGCTTCGACATCCAGGACGTGCCGATCACGGATCTGGTCTCGGCGGAGCGTCGCGTGCTCATCCGCCCCAGCACGGCACAGGCCTCGGCTATGGTGCCGGGCGTGCCCTCCACACCCGACTCCCCGCCCGAGCCGCAGTGAGCCCCGGGCGCACCGTACTCGTGACCGGCGGGGCCGGGTTCATGGGCTCGCACTTCGTCGAGCACCACCTGGACGCCCACCCTTCGGACCGCGTGATCGTGCTCGACGCGCTGACGTACGCGGCGACCCTCGAGAACGTCGCCCAGCCCCAGGCCCACCACGCGGCGCGCTTCGAGTTCGTGCACGGCAACGTGCGCAGCCCAGCCGTGGTGGACGCCCTGATGGCACGCTCGGACGTCGTGGTGCACTTCGCCGCCGAGACCCACGTACCGCGCAGCATCTCCGACAGCCTGATGTTCGTGGAGACGGACGTACTCGGCACGCAGACCGTGGCCAGCGCGGTGGTTCGGCATCGCGACCGCATCGAACGCTTCATCCACGTCTCGACCTCGGAGGTCTACGGGGGCGCCCCGGGTGAGGTGATGGAAGAAGGCCACCCGCTCCGCCCCATGACGCCCTACGCCGCGGCCAAGTGCGGCGCGGATCGCCTGGTCTTCGCGTTCGCACAGACCTACGAGGTGCCGGCGGTGATCGTTCGGCCGTTCAACAACTACGGGCCCCGGCAGCACCTGGAGAAGCTGGTGCCGCGCATGGTGACCAGCGCCCTGCTCGACGAGCCGCTCACCGTGCACGGCGACGGCGGCGCCACGCGCGACTGGATCCACGTGCGCGACACCTGCCGCGCACTCGAGGCCGTCCTCGACGCGCCCATCGAGGGCGTGCGCGGAGAAGTGTTCAACGCGGCCACGGGCGTCGCGACCTCGGTCCTCGAGATCGCCGAACGCGTGCTCGCGCTGGTGGGGCGCGACGGCTCGGCCATCGTGCACACCCCCGAACGACCGGGCCAGGTCACCGAACAGCGCGCGTCCACCAAGCGCGCCCACCAGGCGTTGGGCTTCGAGGCCGAGACACGGCTCGACGCCGGGCTCGCCGCGACGGTCGCCTGGTACCGGGAACACCGGTCCTGGTGGGAGCGGCTTCGCTTCATGCGCGCCGTGCCCGTCACCGGCGGCGACGGCGGCGTCACGTACTGGTAGGGCTCGGCGTGCGGCTCCCCCTGGCAGTGGCCCTGCTCGTGGTGATCGCGGGGTGCAGCGGGCCGCCCGCCGACACGCGGCCGTCGTTCCTGCTGGTGGTGATCGACACCCTGCGCGCCGACGCGGTGTCGGCACTCGGTGGCCGGGCCGAAGCGACCCCGACCTTCGATGCGCTCGCCTCCGAGGGTCTGCTCTTCGGGCGGGCCTTCGCCGATGCACCCTGGACGATTCCCTCGCACGCCACGCTGTTCACGGGGCGCAGCGCGCTCGAGCACGGCGTCGGCGCGGGCCGGCGCGTGGTCCTGGGGCCCGACGCGGACACGCTGGCCGAGCGCCTGACCGAGGCCGGCTACGAGACGATCGCGCTCACCGAAAACCCGCTGGTGAGTGCCCCCTTCGGGCTGGACCAGGGCTTCTCCCGGCATCGCGTGAGGACGGGAGAGGACCTGGTGGCCGAGTCCCTCGACCTCGAGGCTCCCGGGTTCGTCCTGCGCGAGTTCAGTCGGTGGCTCGGGGAGCGCGACCGCGCTCGGCCCTACCTCGCATTCGTAAATCTGATGGATGCCCATCTGCCCTATGAGGTCCGAGGCGACGACGCATTCCTTCCCGAGGGCACGAGCGCCGGCGAGGCGCGCGCGATCTCGCAGGATGCGGCGCGCATCTGCGACGCCTTGCCTCCCCCGAGCGAACTCGCCGTCCTGCGAAGCCTCTACGATGGCGATGTGCGCGCCGCCGACCGCAAACTGGGCGCCCTGATCGAGCGGGCGCGCGGCGCGACCGAAGGGGCGCTGGTGACCCTCGTGACGTCGGATCACGGCGAGTTGTTCGGCGAGGAGAGGCTGCTCGACCACCAGTTCAGCGTGCACCATGCCCTGCTGCACGTGCCGTTGGTGGTCCACGGCCTGGCGGGCACGCCGCCGGCGCGGATCGACACGCCGGTCAGCCTGGCCGACGTCGCGCCCTCCATCCTGGCATGGGCCGGCCTCGCCGCTCCTGCGCGACGCTTGCCGGTGCGGGCGACCGACGTCCCTGCGCGCAATCTGGTCGCCGTCTATGGCGACGGCAAGCCGACCGATTGGCCCGCCGACGTACGCGTCTACACCGGGGAGAAGCGCAAGGCCTGCGCCCCGGACGACCCGGTCTTCGGCAACCAGGCGAGCCTGCTTCGCTACCCGCTCAAGCTCGTCTGGCACGAGCATCACGCCTCGCGGCTCTACGACGTGAGCTGGGACCCCGGCCAGCGCTCCGACATGGCGGAGCTTCAGCCCGAGGCCCGTGCCGAACTCGAGCGCGAGTTGCGTACCCGTCTCGAAGCATCGCGCACCTTCGAGGCGCGTGACGACGACCCGCCCGTGTCTCCCGAGGCGCGCGAGCGGCTCAGGAGCCTCGGGTACACCGAGTAGCGCCCACCGAACCCTCCTCGCCGATTGCGACACCGAAACGGGTCGCGGCGCTCTGATATACTGCTTGCCCCATGGGCTGGGCCATCCCGTTCAACAAGCCGTACCTGGCCGGAAACGAGCTCCACTACGTGGCCGAGGCCATCGCCCGTGGCAACGCCTCGTGCGATGGCGATTTCACGGCAGCCTGCAGCCGCATCCTCGAAGAGCGGTTCGGCATCGGCCGTGCACTCATGACGACCTCGTGCACCTCGGCGCTCGAGATCGCGGCGCTGCTCTGCGGCTTCGAGGACGGGGACGAGGTCATCCTGCCGTCGTTCACCTTCGTCTCGACGGCCTGCGCATTCGCCCGGGCGGGCGCGCGGCCGGTGTTCGTGGACGTACGACCCGACACGCTGAACCTCGACGAGGCGCGGGTCGCAGAGGCGATGAACGACCGCACCCGCGCCATCGTGCCCGTGCACTATGCGGGCGTGGGCTGCGAGATGGGTGCGCTGCGGTCCCTGGCGGACGAAGCCGGTGCACTGATCGTCGAAGACGCCGCCCAGGGCGTCAACGCGACCCACCAGGGTCGGTACCTGGGGGCGATCGGGCAGCTCGCGGCCTACAGCTTCCACGAGACCAAGAACTACGCCTGCGGCCAGGGCGGCGCCCTGTGCATCAACGACCCGGCACTCGTCGACCGCGCCGAGGTGCTCCGCGAGCGCGGCACCGACCGCAGCCGGTTCATGCGCGGCGAGGTCGAGCAATACACGTGGGTCGACCTGGGCTCGGCCTACGCGCAGAGCGAGCTGCTGTGCGCCTACCTGCTCGCCCAGCTCGAGAAGCTCGAGGACATCGCGGCGCGGCGTGCGCGAATCGCCGGCTGGTACCGCGAGCAGCTGGCGCCGCTGGCCGACCGTGGCCTGGTGACGCTTCCCCATGATCCCGCCGAGGACGGCGCAGAGCCCGCCAGCCGCACCAACCATCACCTGTTCTACCTGCTGCTGGAAGACCTCGAGACGCGCGGCGCACTCGAGCGCTCGCTCGCGGACCGGGGCATCCAGGCGGTGCGGCACTACATCCCGCTGCACCAATCCGAGGCGGGCCGGGACCTCGGCCGCTTCGGACCGCTCCCGGTCTCCGAGGACGTGAGTGCCCGCATTCTGCGTCTGCCCATGTTCAACGAGCTCACCGAGTCCGAAGTGGTCCAGGTGGCCCGTGGCGTGGCGGAGCACTTCCGCGTTCCGGCTGCCGCATGACGGCGCCCGCCGCACCCCAGGTCTCGGTGGTCGTCCCGGTCTTCGACAACAGCGCCACCCTCGACGAGCTGATCGACCGGCAGGTGCAGGTCCTGGAAGAGCTCGGCGTGTCGTTCGAGCTGGTGTTCGTGGACGACGGCTCGAAGGACAGGAGCCTCGAGCTGCTGCTGCGCCGCGCCGACGACGACCCGCGCATCCGCGTATTCGGCCTCACGCGCAACTTCGGGGGCCAGTCGGCCATGTGCGCCGGGTTCGAGCAGGTGCGCGGCAAGCACGTGGTCTGCATGGACGCCGACCTCGAAAACCATCCCGAGGACATTCCCCGGTTGCTGGCCCCGCTGGCCGACGGCCACGACCTGGTGTGCGGCGTCCGAGAGGATCGGCGCTCGCCGCTCCTCACTCGAAGACTTCCGTCGAAGCTCATGAACGCCTACGTACGGCGCCAGACGGCCACGCAGGTACGCGACATCGGCTGCGCCATGCGCGCGATGGAAGCGCGCCTGGTACGCGACCTGGCGAGCGAGGGCGAGAAGCGGCGGCTGATCACGCCGCTGCTGCTTCGGCGCGCGCACTCGGTCACCGAGGTCCCGATCCGCCACATCGCCAAGGAGGGGCCCGGTGGCCACTCGTTCTTCACGTTGCTCGGCATCGCGATGGACTACTACCTCCTCACCGCGCGCCGCCCGTTCCTGGTCAGCGGCACGATCGCGGGCCTCGCGCTCGTGATGGGGCTCGTGGCGCTGCTGTTCGGCGTGACGACGGGCGGGCTGCTCGCCATCGGTGCGGGGGCACTGGGAGCGCTGCTCTCGTTGGTCGGCGAGTACGCACAGCGGCTCTACCAGGTCGGCCAGGGCCTGCCGTTCTACCAGCTGCGGCGGGACCTCGACGAGCTCGACGGCTCCACGGCAGAACGGGGACCGGCGCGATAGGCGCAGGGCTCGAAGCGCTGCTCGCCGCCCTTGCCGCCGCGGGCTCGGCTGCGGTGGTGCTGGGGATGCCGGGCTGGGCCGTCGTCCGCCTGCTCGGGCTCGGCCGGGATCGGCTCGAAAGGCTGGTCCTGGCGATCGCGGTGGGCCGCGTGCTGCTCGCGGCCGTAGCGATGCTGGCGACCGCCACCGTCGGCCCTTGGGGCGTGCGCAGCTACGCCGCCGCCGGTATGGCGGCTGGCCTGGCCGCATGGTGGCGTGCCGATGGCGCCTCCCCGGCGGGCCGATCCGCCTGGGCCGCCGCCGCGGCCGCAGCCCTGGCGGCACTGGGGCTCGTCTTTGCCGTCGCCGGGCGCAACGGACTTCCCGCTGCGGACGGCACCTTGCTCTTCCATGGCGTGGACGCCACCAACGACCCGCTGGTCTACCTGTCCATCGCGCGGCAGTTCATCGAATCGGGCCTTCCGCTCGCGTACCCGTTCACCGGGGGGGCGAGCACGACGTCCACCTACCTGCCCTACGGCGTCATGGCCGGCCTCTCGGCCGTCGGCAACTCGCTGCCCGACGTGGTGTTCCGGCTGGCGCCTTCGATCGATGCGGTGGCGTTCGCGCTGGGGGCGGTGGCTCTGGTGCGGCGGCTCGGCGGCGGTAGCGGCGCAGCCGCCCTCGCCGGCGTGCTCACCGTCGCAGGCGGCGAGCCCTCCTACTGGCTCGGCCTGCTGCGCTCTCTGGGCATCGACGTGAGTGCGGTCGACGCGTTCCAGTTCTTCGGTCCGTACCTGTTCGCCTTCAATCCGGTGACGCCCGCCATGGGCGCAGCACTTGCGGCCGTCCTGCTGATGGCCGGGTTCTCGGCCGCAGACCCCGCGCGCACTCGGCGGGCCGCGATCGTGGCCGGGCTGCTCGTCGCGAGCCTGTTCGAGACCAAGGTGTTCGTGTTCGCGCCGATGTTCGTCGCGTTGCTCGCCCTCGCAATCTGGGGAGCCCCCGCCGCCACACGCCGGCCCATCCGGCTGGCCGCTGGCGTGGCCGCGGGCGCGTCGCTGCCGCTGGTGGCAGAGAAGCTGTTCTGGGCAAGCCGCTTTGCGGGGCGCGACCTCACGGCGTTCGTCGCATGTCCCGGGTGCGTGCCGCGCGCGCTGGTACGAGCCACGTTCGGAGACGGCAGCGTTTCCTTCGCCGAGATCGAGGCGTTCCGAATCGGGCAACTGGCCGATCCGGCCCTCTGGCCGGCGACCCTCGGCGGCTGCGTGCTCGTCCTGGCGATGGCGCTGGGGGCGCGCGCGTTCGGCCTGGGCGAGCTCTGGCAAAAGGCCCAGGCCGCAGACCCGGGCGCGGCGGCAGCCAGCCGCTGGCTCGGCCTCGCGGCGGCCCTGGGGCTCGGTGCCGCCCTGCTGATCACGACCCGCCCGCACTACCTGAACGGCTTGCAGTTCGCCTTCGTGGCGACCGCTGGGCTCTGGCCGTATGTCGCGCTCGCCGTGGCGCGTGCCGCCGCGAACCGGCGCGTGGCCGTGCCTTTGCTGGTCCTCGGGCTGGCCGCGCCCGGCGCCTGGCAGGTCTGGGTGGGTCTCGGTGCCGCAGCTCCGCCGTCGGCCGCCGTGCCCGCCGTCGACCTGGCGCTGATGCGCGGCCTGCGGGCCGAGGTCCCACCCGGCGACGTCGTGCTCGAGCCTTCCGTCGTGGCGCATCCCGATTTCCCGAGCCCCGTCGCCTGGGCGGCGGGCCGCTCGGTGGTGCTGACCCTGAGTTCGGCCAGCCGCGTGCTGCCCGAATACGAGCGCGAGGAGCGCCACCGCCAGGTCGCCACCGTGTTCGGCCGCGGCGATCGCCGCCAGGCACTTCGCGCCCTTCGGGCGAGCGGTGCCGGTTGGTTGCTGGTGCCGAAGCCGCTCCCGCTTTCGTTCGCACCCGCGCCCGAACTCGAGCACGTGCTCGCGAACCCGGCCGGAGACCTCTACCGCCTTCGCGACGCGGCGCCCGCCGAACCTCGGTAGCCATCGTCTCGGCGCGGGGTAGCATCCCGCCTTCGGGTCGAGATCCTCTGGATCGAGATCGGCCCACGAGGATCGGCATGTCCCAGCAGACTGCAGCAGCCGCCGCCGAGCCGCTCTTCTTCTACATCACGCCCGAGTGGTACAAGGGGCGTGAGCCGCGGTTCTACGACACCGCGAAGCTTCCGTGGGTGAAGGTCCTCGAGGACGCGTACCCCGAGCTGCGCGAGGAGATCGAGCGCGTATTCGCGCGCGGCGACGACGGGGCCGCGGCCAACTTCACGCCCTACGCCTACGCCGAAGAGGGCTGGCGAACGGTGAACCTCTATTCCTACTTCCTGCGCTACGACGACGCCTGTCGACGGTTCCCGACGGTGGACCGGGTCGTGCGGCAGATCCCGGGCATGTGCCTCGCACAGATTGCCGTGCTCGAGCCGCGCACCCGAATCAAGGCGCACATGGGCGACTGCAATGCGCTGATCCGCACCCACCTGGGGCTGCGCGTGCCCGGCAGCCTGCCCGAGATCGGGATCCGCGTGGGCCGCGAAGAGCAGGCTTGGCAGGAAGGACGCTGCCTCGCCATCCAGATCGCCCACCGGCACTACGCCTGGAACCAGACCGACCACCGCCGACTGGTGCTGGTGGTGGACGTGATTCGTCCGGAGTATGCCGACCAGCGCTACGCCGTCGCCGGACGAGCGCTGGCGGCCATCGCCATGAAGTGGTTCGCCACGAAGTTCCCCGTGACGAAGCGACTGCCCCGGCCCGTGACGCGCGCCATCCACGCCGCGCTGGCCCCGGTCTTCCGCCTGCGGCTGTTCGTGCAGCGCCACCTCGGCCTCTAGCACCGCGATGGATCGCCGGGCACATCACCGCCTGCGCGCGAGCCTCGCCGCAATCTGCGCACTCGTGGCGCTCAGCGGTTGCGCGAGCAGGGAGCAACGACTCGCCGAGGCGCGCGACCTCACCCTCGCGTACTTCGCGAACGAGGTCGAACGCATCGAGGGAGGCTGGTCGGTGGTGTTCGGGTACCTGTACCGCCGTTTCGGCGTCGTGGCGCAGGTGGCCGACGGGCGCACCCTGCACGACGCGCGCGAGGGCGTGGTGCCGCCGGAGATCTTCCGCGTGTTCCGGCGACTGGTCGATCCAGACGCGCGGGTCTCGGTGCACGAGATCGCCGGGCTCGGCTCGCCCATCGACCGGATCAGCGCCTCGGCCATCCACTGCCGTGACGTCCCGCTGCCCGAGAACTGGGTGGACGTGCTGTACCAGGCGACCCGCAAGGGCGCCTACGCCCTCACCCATGCGGTGGCCGCCGCGCAGTGGACGCTCGAGAACGGCTGCAGGGACGAGATGCAGCTGGTGGCCCTGCACGCGGAGCAGGTGCGCGCCCTCGAAGTGCTGCTGGCGGACCGGGGGGCGCTGGCGACGAGGCACCGGGCCGCGGACGACATCTGGATCGAAGCCCTGGCGATGCTCTACTACGCCGATGCGGCCGACCGCGTGAAGCCCGCTTGGCTCGACACCCTGATCGGCCTCCAGCGAGGGGACGGCGGCTTCGGCGCCCACCCGCGCGCTCACGAATCCGACCCCCACGCCAGCGCGCTGGCCCTCTGGGTGGTGCTCGAAGCGCTCGAACCCGACGCGCCCCGGGTGAGCTGGATTCCGCACACCGACTCACGTTGACGCCCATGCCGGGCTTCCCCCACGGCTCCCTCGGGAAAGACCTTACCGTCCGGGTGGAACAGTTTTACCCTCCGGGAGGTCGGGTCCAGTACCGGTCTCCAACGAAAACGGGCACTTAGAAGCTCCGGCAAGTCGGCACCCCTCTTGCAGTTGCAGCGCAGCACGGGAAGGGGATGCTGGCTGTCGCCAGCTCCCGCGTACGAAATTTGCCTCGACGTGGCCTGCGGGCCCAAACGCGAATTGGAGCTGGAATGAGACTGCTACTCGCAGCCCTGGTCTTGTTGCTGACCACCCCGGCCTTGTCGGCCACGATCTCGATCACCGGCGTCTCGAACAACAGTGGCTGCGTCGGCAACTGTTTCGAGAACGACGGATTGATCGGCTACGACCTCGGCAACAAGTCGAGCCACACCGTGGGCGCCGCCGGCGTCGTGAACACCAACGGCGGAAGCGCCACGACGACCTTCGGCATCAACGCGATGTCGGCGATCGACGGCGGCAACGACCGGACCACCGGCATCAACGTGAACTACACGTTCTCGATCCAGATCCTGGGTGACCCCGCCGACGAGTGGAACCTCTACCTCGACGGCCTGACGAGCCTGGGCCTGCACGCCTTCCGCGGCGACGGCGGGGCCTCGGCCGTGGGCAACCAGGACGACGGCAGCAACTCGATCTCGACCATCACCACCACCGTGAGCGGCGTCGGCAACTTCAACATGGGCGGCGCCAGCCGCACCCAGGACTGCGCGAACACCTGCGAGAGCAGCACGCAGTTCAGCAACAGCAACGCCGGCGGCTTCCTGCTCTCGGGCATCGGCAGCACGACCGTCAACGTCACCGTGGACTTCGACCTGCGCTCGACCACGAACGACGGCTGCAGCGGCTCGATCTGCTCGAGCGTCTCGGGCGGCGAGGAGTCGGCGATCCTCTATGGCTCGCAGGACGGCATGGACCAGGCCGTCGACAACTACGGCACCTGGGGACGCTCGCTCGGCCCCGACGGTTACGACTCCACGTGGCGCCTCGAGATCACCGAGCTGCCCGAGCCCAGCACGCTGCTGGCTCTGGGCACGGCGTTCGCGGGCCTCATCGCACTGGGCGCACGCCGATCGGCCTGACCCGGCCAAGAAAGGTCAGCCTACCAGGAGGTTCACGCGCGCCGGCCAGGGCGCCGTGAGCTTTCGGGGCATCCACCTCGGCAGCGCCGGCCGGGTCGTCTTCAGGGACGGCCCGGCCGTCCTCGTTGTGGGGCCGCATCGCCGGGCGAACGCGGGCAAGCCGCTCGGCCTGGGCTACCCGTAGCAGCCCGTGACCGCCAAGCTCCTGCTCGCCCTCGCCTCCTCTGCGGCCACGTGGCTGTTGCTCGAACTCGGCTTCGGGCTGTTGCACGTTGCGTCCGACGGCTTCGGCCACACCCGCAGCGCGCAGCGCTGGGCCGAGCGCTACTGGCACCCGATCAACGCGGCGGGCTACCGCGACGTCGCGCACGACCCGGCCGTGTTGGCCTCCACGCGTCGCGTGTTCGTCGTCGGCGACTCGTTCGCCGCCGGCCACGGCATTGAGGCGTCGAGAGACCGCTTTCCGGACCGGCTGCGCGCCGACCTGGGCGAGCGCTGGTCCGTCGTGCTGATCGCCCAGCCGGGCTGGAACACGCCCACGCAGGCGAAGGCGCTGGCCGCGCTGCCCCTGCAGCCCCACGTGCTGCTGCTGACCTACTACCTGAACGACATCGAGGACGCGGCCCGCGACCAGGGTCGGGTCTTCGACTTCGATCTGCGCGTGCGGCCAGACTGGCTCGCAGGGCCCGTGGCCGCATCGAACGTGCTCGACTTCGCCTATTGGCGGATCGCCCGGTCGCATATCGCCGACGCGGGACTCGGCTACGCCGACTTCGTCTACGCCGCCTACCGCGACCCCGAGGTCTGGGCCGCCCACACCGCCGAACTGGATGCCATCGTGGTCCCCGCCCAGCGACGGGGAACCCTGGTGCACGCCGTGGTCTTCCCACACCTGTTCGACCTGGCGGGCTCCGCCGAGCCGGTAGCCCAGGTGCGCGACTACCTCACCGCGCAGGGCGTCGACGTGCTCGACGTGCTGGCGCTGCTTCGCGAGGGCGACTGGCCCGCCGAGCGGCTCGTGGTGGCACCGCTGGACCCGCACCCGAGTGTCGCCCTGCACGCCGCCGTGGCCGAAGCGGTGCTCCCCCGCATCACGCGCTGAGCCCGCCCGCATCGCGCCCTGGGCCGTGCCTGGGCTAGCGGCCCAATGCACCGTCCATGGCATCGCGAAAGCGCAGCGCCATGCGCCGGAATCCCGCGCTCTTCGGATGGATCTCGTCGGCCCATTGGCGGACGTCCGGCAGCATGCCGCGCAGATCGAGGTGGTGGAACTGAGGGTGGCGCTGGTCGAGCTCGCGCAGCATGGCGTTGAAGCGGTCCACCAGCTCGCGCGCGAGCCGGTCGCGCGTGTCGGCATCGGTGATGCCCTTCTCCCCGACCATCACGGGATGCATCCAGGGCCCCACCACGGTGACGCGGCCCCAGAAGAGCGTGGCACCCACCGGCCGGACGAAGGGGTGGTCATAGCCGTGGGCGAGGATCGGCAGCCCCGGGCGGATCTGTGCGGTGCGGTAGAGGATGCGCTCGTAGGCCCGCCGAATGCTCGCGAGTTCGGCCTCGACGACGTCCTCGCGCAGCAGGCCTCGCCAGCCGCGCGCGACCTCGCTTCTGTGACGCAGCATCTCGGGTAGTCGCGCCCCGAGCAGGTCGTTGCCGCCGCCGCTCACCAGCAGCAGGTCCCAGCGGATCGGGCGCCGCAGCTGACGGATGAACTGCGGCACGTGATCCGGCGCCTCACGCACCATGTCGCGAAGCTCGTCGCCCGAAGACGCCAGGCGCCGGATCGCGTAGCCGCCGAGGTCGGAGAGGTGGAACAGGATGTTCCACTCGACCGGGTGCGAGAACCACGAGTCGCCCTCGGCCACCACGAGCGGCCAGTCGGGATGCGCACGGCGGGTGTCGTCGAACTGGCGTCCGGCCGGGCGCGGGCGCCACGGGGATGCGGGGGCCATGCCCGGATTCTGCGGCGCGCGGGCTGGATTCGCACGGGTTGGATTCCCACGGGTCGGATTCGCACGGGTGAGCCCGCGAAGGGCCCAGCCCGGCCGTCAGCGCGGCACGCCCAGTTGGTGCATGCTTGGGGCGGCCCGATGACGCGCCAGCGCGCGCCGAGGGCCGGAGGGGACCATGCGCTTGATCGAACGCTCGGGGACCGCCTTCGTGGCCGCGCTCGTCGGCCTGCTCGTCGCATGTGGGGCGTCCGAGCCGCCGGCCGCCGAGGCCCCGGCAGAGCCCCCGGTGGCCGAGACGGCTCCGGCGGCCCCGGCTCCCGAGCCGGCCGCGGCCGAGCCGGGCCCGGCGGGTCGCACCGCCCTCTACGGCGCCGTTCACGTCCATACCGGCTACTCCTTCGACGCCTTCACCAACGGCACCGTGAGCCGGCCCGGCGACGCGTACCGCTGGGCCAAGGGCGAGGCGATCCAGGGCAACGCCGCCGGCCTCGAGATGCAGCTGCGCACGCCGCTCGACTTCTACGCCGTGTCGGATCACGCCGAGATGATGGGTGTGTTCCCGCGCATGGAAGACCCGGAGAGCCCGCTGAGCCAGCACCCCATGGCCGCGCGCGTGCTGTCGGACGACTCCAACACCGCCATGCAAGCGTTCGCCGAGATCCTCCGCGACTTCAGCGCGGGCAAGGTCGACCCGGCCTTCACCGACCCGGACATCAGCCGAAGCGTCTGGCGCGAAATCGTCGAGATCGCCGACGCCCACGACGACCCGGGCACCTTCACGACCTTCCCGGCCTTCGAGTGGACCAGCAACCCCTCCATGCGCAACCTGCACCGGGTGGTGGTCTTCGGCAGCAGTGCTGTGGTGCCCGAGCTCGCCTACTCCTCGCTGGACTCGGACCGTCCCGAAGACCTCTGGACCTGGATGGAGGCCCAGCGCGCGGCGGGCGCCACGCTGCTCGCCATCCCGCACAACGCCAACGCCAGCGACGGGCTCATGTTCTCGCGCGTCGACTCGGACGGAGAGCCGCTGGATGCGGCCTACGCCGCCACGCGCATGGCCAACGAGCCGCTCTACGAGATTACGCAGATCAAGGGCACCTCGGAGACCCACCCGGACCTCTCGCCCAACGACGAGTTCGCGAGCTTCGAGCTCTGGGACTACACGCTCTCCGCCGACTCCCACCGCCCCACCCACCGGCAGGGGAGCTACGTGCGTCAGGCCCTGCTCGACGGGCTCGCGCTCGAGGCGGCGGGCGCGGGCAACCCCTTCCAGTACGGGTTCATCGGCGACACCGATACGCACAACGCCGGCGCGTCGAACGAAGAGGACAACTACACCGGCAAGTTCGCCTTCGAGACCGAACCGGCGCACCGGCTGCTGGGCATCGAGGGACAGCCCGAGGGGCAGAAGCGCCAGGTTCGCGAGTTCAGCTCGGGCGGGCTCGCGGGCGTGTGGGCCGACGAGAACACGCGCCCCGCGATCTTCGCCGCCATGCAACGCCGCGAGACCTTCGGCACGTCGGGGCCGCACCTGAGCGTGCGCTTCTTCGGCGGCTTCGGTCTGTCCCCCGCCGACCTCGACGCGGACTCGCCGGCCACGGCGGGCTACGCGGGCGGCGTGCCCATGGGCGGCGAGATCGGCAATGCGTCGACGGGCGCGGGCCCCTCGTTCCTGGCCTGGGCCACCAAGGACCCGAAGGGCGCGAACCTCGACCGGCTCCAGATCGTGAAGGGCTGGGTGGACGCCGAGGGTCAGCAGCACGAAGCCGTCCACGACGTCGTCTGGTCGGGTGCGCGAACACCCGACGCCGAGACCGGCGCCCTGCCCGCGGTGGGCAGCACCGTCGACGCCACGACCGCCACCTACACCAACGACATCGGCGAGGGCGAGCTGCGCGGCTTCTGGACCGACGAGGCCTTCGACCCCGACCAGCACGCCTTCTACTACGTGCGCGTGCTGGAGATCCCCACGCCGCGCTGGAGCACTCGCGATGCCGTGGCGCTGGGTGTTCCGGTTCCGGATGGACTGCCCACCGCAATCCAGGAGCGCGCCTGGAGCTCGCCCATCTGGTACACGCCCTAGCCGGACCCGACTACGCGCCCATCTCGTAGGCGCCGTCGAGCGGCAGCACGTGGTTCTCCCAGACGCGCTGATAGCGGGCCGTGTCTTCGACCGGCTTCCGCATCATGCGCTGGCACTGGGCGACCTGCCCCTCGGTGCTGCTCGGCTGGAGCGAGAGCGTGAGCGCGTGCTTGGCCATGTCGCGCACCATGAAGTCGAAGATCTGGTCCAGCAGGTCGCGGTCGACGTCGTAGATCTCGGCGTTCTCGAGGATGAGCTGCGCGTAGACCACGAGGGCGAAGATCTCGCCAGCCGCGAGGAGCAGATCCACGTCCTTCATCTGGTCGGGCCCCGGCGGGTGCTCGGCCAGGAGCTGCCGAAAGGCCTCGGTCTGCTCGGCGAACACCGCCACGTTGGGGATGTCGCTCGCGGCGAAGGCCTGCTGGTAGTCGTGGAAGCGGATCTGGCCGAGACCTCGCGTGCTGCCCTGGTCGAACAGGAAGTCGTCGTTGCGCGGCTCGTCCTGCTTGGCGATGGGCGGGTAGGTCTCGGGGTTGAAGAAGTAGTTGGGCATGAACTTCACGATCAGGGCGATGTTCACGTGCACCGTGCCCTCGAGCTTCGGGAGCGCCCGGATGTCGATGGCCGCCTGACCGAAGTAGGTGCTCTTCTCGAAGCCCTTCGCGGCGATGGCGTCCCAGAGCAGATCGATCACCTGCTCGCCCTGGGTCGTGACCTTCATCTTGACCATCGGGTTGTAGAGCAGGTACCGGCGGTCCTCGGCGCTCGCCGAGCGCATGTAGTCTGCGGCGCGCAGGGCGAAGAGCTTCATGGCCACGAGCCGGCTGGTTCCTTCGACGAACATGCGACGCACGTGGGTGAAGTCGGTGACGCGGTTGCCGTAGAGCACGCGGTTGTGGGCGTGCGTGATGGCCTCGTAGAGCGCGTGGGTGCACATGCCGATGGACGCCCAGCCGAGGTTGTACTTGCCGATGTTCACGGTGTTGAGCGCCGCGTTCCAGGCGTCGCGCCCGCGGTGCAGGACGTCCTCGGGCTCGACCCGGTAGTCGGCGAGCTCGAACTCCGACACGTAGTTCTGGCTGGCTACGACGTTCTGCACCAGGCGGTAGTCGTCGCGGCGCGGGTCGGCGCCGAAGAAGACGTACCCGTCCTTGCCGTCCTCGCCCTCGAAACGCCCGAAGGTCGAGACCACGGCCGCCTCGTTGCCGTTGCCGATGTAGTACTTGCGACCGTTGGCGCGCCAGCCGTCGCCGTCGGGCGAGAGCACCATGTCGGTCGAGTAGATGTCGGCGCCGTGATCCTTCTCGGAGAGCCCGAAGGCGAAGATGCCGCCCGTCTCCAGCGCCTCGGCCGTCTGCTTGCGAAGCGCGGCGTTCTCGCTCATCCAGATCGGGCCGAGCCCGAGCACGGAGACCTGCCAGACATACCAGTACTGGAGGCCGAAGAAACCCAGGATCTCGGCGAACTCGCAGTTGCGCCACGTGTCCCAGCGGCCGTCGGCGGCGCCCTCGCCCTCGGGCGTGCACATCGTCGCGAACAGCCGGTGCTCGCGCTGGTAGTCGACGAAGTCGGCGTACCAGCCGCGGTCGTAGTAGTCCTCGAGCAGCTTCGTCTTGCCCTTGGCCTCGAAGAACGCCACCAGGTCGCGCATGACCTCGGCCGAACGCTCGTCGTGGTACGGCCGATCGAGTTGCTTGGGGTTCAGCAGGATCATCGGGGCTCCTTGCGGTGGGCGGAAACGCGGGCGGAGACGGTAGCTCTCCGCAGCCCCTGGCGAATGGGCACGGACGGGGGCGGGGGCACGTCTGCGAGACTGCGTCTCGCTACGGCTCGACCCGGGCGCCGCCCAGGGCCCTGGCCATCGCGCGCTGCTGGCGCGCCTCCTCCGTGCGCCCGAGGCGCGACAAGGCATCGGCGAGCTGCTCGTGGGCGGGGCCACTGGGCCGGTAGTGCACGACCTCCCGGTAGTGGGTCACCGCCTCCTCGAACCGGCCCTGCTCGACGAGGATCGCGCCCAGGGCTTCGTGAGCCGACGGGTTCGCGGGCTCCTGCGCGATCGCTTCGCCGAGACGCAGCATGGCTTCGTCCGCGCGCCCCTGCTTCCAGAGCGCGTAGCCGAGCCCGGTGAGCGCCCGGGCACTCGACCCCGCCTCGAGCGCCGCGCGGAAGTGCGCCTCGGCCTCGGCGAACGCGCCGCGCCGGGTGAGGGACGCGGCCAGGTTGTAGTGCGCCGACGCGGACTCGGGGTCGAGTTCGAGGGACTTGCGGTAGAACTCGGCGGCCTCTTCGGCGAGCCCCTGCCGCTCGAGCACGAAACCGAGGTCGCTGTAGATGGCGGGCTGGGGCTCGATCGCGAGCGACTCGCGATAGTGGGCCTCGGCCATCTCGAGCTCGCCCAGGTCGATGGACGCCAGCGCCATGTTGTTGTGGGCCTTCGCGTGCTGGGGGTCGATCGCGAGGGCCTGCTCGAAGGCTCCCACCGCCTCCTGGCTCTTGCCCTGCTGGAACAGGGCGAACCCGAGCGCGTTCAGCAACTCGGGGTCCTCCGGCGAGGTCTCGAGCCCGCGGCGGTAGGACCGCACGGCGCCGGGGTAGTCGCCGGTGCGCTCGTTGGCCATGCCCGCGCGCAGGAACGAGTACGCGTCGAGAAACTGCTCCTTGATCTGGGCGATGGCACCCGAGCCCAGCGGCACGAACTCGGGGATGTTCGCGGCGCGGTCGCTGCCGGTGAACCGCTCGAGCACGACGGGCGGCGTGGAGCGACCCGCCTCGTCGATGTGGGTCAGGAACAGCTGCGTGTAGGGGGTGTTGGCCTTGGAGGAGAAGACCAGCCAGCGCCCGTTGGACGAGAAGCTGTGCCAGGAGTTCATGCGCGGCGTGTTCGCGCGCAGGCGCCTCGCCTCGCCCCCTTCGGCCGGCACGATGTACAGCTCGCTGTCCGGCATGAGCAGCATGTAGTTCTCGGCCTTGCAGAAGACGATCCACTTTCCGTCCGGCGAGAACTTCGCGAAGAAGTTGCTCTTGCCGTTATGCGACGCGCCTTCGATCGGCACGGCTTCGCCGCCGCGTCCGTCGTTGAAGGGCACGCGATAGAGATCGAACTTGAAGGGTTCGTTGTCCTCGACGAACTCCGGGACGTCGTTCTCGTTCAGCAGGATGCTCGACGCATCCGCGACGCCGCTCTTCGTGTAGGCCTTCGCTCGCGCGAAGACGATCGACTGGCCGTCCGGGCTCCAGGTCGGGTTGCTCTGCACG
>JANQOX010000022.1 GCA_028285625.1 Myxococcota bacterium | reverse complement strand
CAGTAGCAGCAGGGCGCAGGCCGACCAGGCCGCTCTGCTCAACGCGGCCGCTCGGACCGGACCGCCCAGAGCGATACCGCGAGCATCACCGCATCCTCGACGAACGTGACCCCGCTCAGGGGGCGCGCGAAGAAGACGCCGAAGCAGCCGCAGTTGGGTACGTCCAGGCCGCGCGCGAGCGTGAAGGTCACCACCGCCAGGAGCGCCACGTGCAGTCCCACGGCGAGCCATGCCGCGCGCCGGCGCGGCTTCCACAAGAGGCCCACGGCCGCGAGCAGCTCCAGCACGGGCCACGTGGCCGCGATCCATCCGCTCGCCGTGGGGCCGACGAGCCGGTAGCTCTCCACCACCTGGGCGAACCCGGCCACGTCCAGCAGCTTGCCTACCGCCGTGGCCAGCAGCACCAAGCCCACGAACAGGCTCGGGATCCGCGCGAGCCCCCTGCCGGCCCTCAAGGTGCAGGGGCGGGCTGGGCGTTGAGCCCCCAGTCGTAGGGCACGAACACGACGTCGCAGTCGGCGCACGCGTCGAGCTCGCGGGCGAGCTCGTCTCCGGCGTGCAGGCGCACGTAGGCCTCGAGGGTCGACCCGCGGCCGGGGTGGCGGCGCTCGAGCCAGCCCGTGAAGTCGTCCTCGAACCAGTCGAAGATCGACGACAGCGCGATTTCGCGCTCGTCGGGGCGTGCGTGCGCGTTGCGTCGCTCGGCGAGGAAGCGCGTCGTCTCGCGCGCGAGCTGCGTTTCGAGGCGAGCACCCTCGAAGGCCTCCGCCGGCAGGCGCGGGCAGCCGATCGACGCACAGTTCAGCGCGAAGTGGATGCGCGGCTCATCGAACCGGCGGCGGATCACGACGTTCTCGAGGCCGTAGAGCGTGGTGCTCTTGCCGCCCAGCACCACGCGCCGCAGCAGGAAGAAGCCCGCACCCTTCGGCAGCAGGAACGAGAACGGCCCCAGCGGCCGCACGTCGCGCACGCCCGCGATCGGGTACTCGCGAAGCACCAGCGCGATGGCCGAGGCGTTGTACGCATTGATCCAGTAGGCCAGCCGATCGTGCTCGTGCGGGAACACCTCGGGATGACTGTCGGGGCTGCGTGCGGCCAGCGCCGCCAGGTAGCGGTCGAGATCGGCGCGATCCGCGGCGGCCGCCGCGTAGTCCACGCGCCCCTCGGTATCGACCATGCGACGAAGGAAGGCGTCGAAGTCGTCGTGGGAGAAGGTCATCGGGGTAGGGGGCTCGGGGTCGAGAGTGGGCGGGCCGACCGTCGTGCACGCGAACAGCGTGGTCGCGAGGGTGAGGAGCAGGAGCAGCCTGCGCGCGGGGGAGATCACGCGTCGGCCGACCGAAGCCGCTCGTACAGCCGCTCGCGGACGCCGCGCGCGTTCAGCTCGCACATCGAGACCAGCTCGCCGTCCACGGAGGTCTGGAATGCGCAGACGTCGAGCCGCTCGCGGCCCTGCTCGGTCTCGAGCTCGTCGGCGCTCATGAAGTGGTGACTCACGAGGTTCAGGTACGAGACCTCGCAATCACCGCGAAGCCAGCGCCAGGCGAAGCGCAGGCGTCCCTCGGGCGCGAGTCGGCCCCAGGTGCCGAACAGCAGTGGGAGCACGCTTCGCACGAGCAGGGGCAGCTCGCGCGCTGCCAGTGCCGCGGCTCGCACGAGCGCCGTCGCACGATCGTCGCCGCGAAAGGTGAGGCCGCCCACGCGGTCGAGCAGGCCCGCCAGCGCCTGCTGTCGGGCGGGGTCAAGGGGGTCGAGGAGCGGGACGAACTCGATCGTTCCGTCGGCTTCGCGGAGGACCAGCCCCTGCACGAAGCGGCTGCAATCGGGGTGGCCCAGCCAGCCCTGGTGCGAGTCGAGCCGGCCGTCGATGCGCGCGCGACCCACCAGGCCCTTGGCGATCCGCTCCCAGAGCTCGGCCGCCGAGATCGCGCCCAGGTCGCTGCGCGTACGCCCCACGGCGGCCACCGGCTGGAAGCTCACCATCTTGAAGGCGTCGGCATTGTGCAGCACCCAGCGCACCACGTCGGGCACGTCTTCCAGATTCTCGGCCGAGACCGTCACCGTCGTGGCGACGCGCAACGGGCGTCCGGTGTGGGCGCGGGCCTCTCGGATCAGATCGGCGAACGCGTCGCGCAGAGGGTGGAGATCGCGCTCTCGTTCGGGCCTTCGGTAGCGCGTGTCGCGCCGGCCGCGCTGGGTCACGTCCACGTGGATCGAGAGGTCTTCGAGGCCCGCGGCCATCAGCCGATGCAACCGTTCCGGGTCGTGCAGCAGGTGGTCGCCGTGCGTCATGAGCATGGGCTGAAGACCCAGCCGCAGCGCCATTTGCACCAGGGCTTCGAGCTCTTCGGGGTCGCGCAGCGTGAGCTCGCCGTCGGTGAGCTGCACGTTGCCGCCCGGGCCGAGCCACCGACGCAGGTCGCGCAGCTGCGTCTCGATCTGCTGGAGCGGCAGCGCCGGCGTGCGGTTGGCCGAGGTGCCCAGGTAGCAGCCCGTACATGCGAAGTCGCAGCGCGGCATGGCGCCCACGGTGGCGCCACAGCCCGCGTACTGGCGCCCGAGGAACTGGCGCGGCCCGCGGAGACGCTCGGGCAGGCGCGCCCACGCCCGGCCGAGCACGCGGCGCACCTCGCGCGGCACGGGTTCGCGCAGGGCATGGATCCAACGACTCGTTCTCAAGACGTGCAACCTCCGAGATCGCAGGCCATACGCGAGACCTCCGAGTTCGGTTTCGGGTCGGGCCAGCTGCCCAGATGAACCGGCATCGAACCATCCGCATCCCAACCGGTGCGCCAAGGCGATCGCTCCTATGCTCGTGGGGGCGCGACGTTCCGCGCCTGCGGAGGGCATTCCGATGAGAACGAACCGATGGTTGCGCCGCGGCGGCGCTCCCGGAGCCCTCGCCTGGATGCTCCTACCGATCCTCGCTGCCTGTGGCGAGGAGCCCGCGCCGAGGCCCGAGGTGGCCCAGCGCGTCTCGGTCGTCGTCTTCGGGAGCGAACACACCGAGGAGGTGCTCGAGTACCCCGGGACGATTGCCGCGACCGACCGGGCCGAGACCAGCTTCGAGGTTGCGGGACGGATCATCGACTTCCCGGTGGGCGAGGGAGACCTCGTGCAGGCGGGGCAGTTGCTCGCGCGCCTCGACCCCGCGACTTTCCAGGCCGAGGTGGACCGCGAGCGGGCGCTCGTGAACTCTGCGAAGACGGAGTTCGAGCGGCAGCGGTTCCTGCTCAGCGAGGGCGTGGCCTCGCGGCAGGAGTTCGACCGCGCGAACCGCAACTACGAGGTCGCCATGGCGAACCTCCAGATCGCCCAGAAGGCCCTGAGCGACACGGAGCTGCGGGCCCCCTTCGAGGGGCGCGTCGCGCGCAAGCTGGTGCAGCAGTTCCAGAACGTGCAGGCGAAGGAGCCCGTGATCTCGTTCAAGGGAGAGGGCGCCCTCGAGATCCGGGTCGCGATTCCCGAGCGGGATGCCGCGCGGATGCCCGCGGACCTCTCTCTGGCCGAGCGATCCCTGCGCGCCCGGCCCCAGGTCCTGATCAGCGCGCTTCCCGGACGCGTGCTCGATGCGCAGCTCTCGGAGTTCGCCACTGCGGCCGACCCGACGACGCGGACCTTCGCGGCGACGCTGCAGTTCGTCGCACCCGTTGATGCGAACATCCTCCCCGGCATGACGGCCCGCGCGCGCGTGCACGTGCCGCCCGACGGCCCCGGGATCGGTGGTACGAGCCTGCCGTCCGCTGCGGTCTTCGCCGCCGCAGACGGGAGCCCCAGCGTCTGGGTCGTCGACCCGGAGAGCCTGCGCGTCGCGCCGAGAACCGTTTCGGTCGGAGAGATCTCGGGCCAGTCGGTACGCGTCGAGCAGGGGGTCGAGGTGGGCGAATGGGTGGCCACGACGGGGGTCCACCAGCTCCGAGAGGGGATGCTCGTGCGTCAGCCCGAGCTCTAGGGCGCCCCGTGAACATCGCGCCCTTCTGGATCCAGAACCGCGTCGTCACGCTCACGCTCGTCGTGGTGCTGCTCGGCGGCGGCATCATGACCTTCCGGGGCATGTCCCGGCTCGAGGACCCCGAGTTCACGATCAAGGACGCGCTGGTGATCACGCCCTATGCGGGCGCCAGCGCGGAGGAGGTCGAGGAGGAGGTCACCGACGAAATCGAGGCCGCGGCACAGAACCTCGGGCAACTGAAGGAGCTCGAGTCGCGGTCCGAGCGCGGGCTCTCGACGGTGACGGTCTCGATCAAGGACCGGTTCGACAAGCGCAGCCTGCCGCAGGTCTGGGACGAGCTGCGCCGCAAGATCACAGATGCCCAGCGGCTGCTACCGCCAGGCGCCGGACCGTCGATGGTGATCGACGACTTCGGAGACGTCTACGGCGTCTTCGTCGCGGTCACCGGCCCCGAGCACTCCTACGCACAGCTGAAGGAGGTGGTGGACTTCCTGCGCAAGGAATTCCTGCTCGTCGAGGACGTGGCGAAGATCGACACGTTCGGCGAGCTGCAGGAGGCGGTCTACGTCGAGCTCGACCGCGACCGCGCGTCCCAGCTCGGGATCTCGGTCGCGCAGATCGCCGCGGAGCTGCGCAGCCGCAACGAGGTGGCCGATGCAGGGCGCGTTCGTGTCACGCCCGAGTACATCGCGTTCGATCCCGCCGGGGTCGTCACTTCGGTCGAGGAGTTCGAGGACATCCTGATCAGCGGGTCGGCCAGCGACAAGCAGATCTACCTGCGGGACGTCGCGGACGTCCGGCGCGGCTACCTCGACCCGCCGTCGGCGCTGATGCGCTACGACGGGCGGGCGGCGGTCGGATTGGGAATCTCGACCGTATCGGGTGGCAACGTGGTCGTGATGGGTGACGCCCTGCGCGTGCGTGCCGAGCAGCTGCGCTCCCGGCTCCCGCTCGGGATCGAGTTCGGGATCGTCTCGCTCCAGTCCGACGCGGTGACCCAGGCGATCTCGGGCTTCACGGTCAGCCTGCTCCAGGCCGTGGCGATCGTCGTGGTCGTCCTGTTGTTCTTCATGGGCCTGCGCAGCGGGCTCCTGATCGGCTTCATCCTCTTCCTCACGATCGCCGGGAGCTTCCTGTTCCTCGACCCTATGGGCGTCGCGCTCGAGCGCATCTCCTTGGGCGCGCTGATCATCGCGCTGGGCATGCTCGTGGACAACGCGATCGTCGTCGTGGACGGCGTCCTGGTGAGACAGAAGCGCGGTATGGACACCGAGGAGGCCGCCGTCGAAGTCGTGAAGCAGTCGGCGATCCCGCTGCTCGGCGCAACCGCCGTCGCGATCCTCGCCTTCGCCGCGATCGGCACCTCCGACGACGCAACCGGAGAGTTCTGCCGCTCGCTCTTCCAGGTCGTGCTGGTGTCGCTCAGCTTCAGCTGGGTCACCGCGGTGACCGTGACGCCGCTGCTGTGCGTGATGTTCCTGAAGCCCCCCGAGCCGTCCGCCGACGGCGCCCCCGAAGACCCGTACGCCGGCCGCTTCTACCAGGTGTACATGGGACTCCTCCGCGCCTGCATACGGGGGCGCTGGGCCGTGGTGGCGGTGGTCCTCGCCCTCTTCGGCGCGTCGCTATGGGGCTTCGGCTACGTCGAGCGCAGCTTCTTCCCGCCCTCCACCCGGCCCCAGTTCCTGATCGACCTCTGGATGCCGCGTGGCACGCACATCGACGTGACCCGAGAGCGCGTGAAGGAGATCGAGGACTACGTGCTCGGCCTCGAGGGCGTGACCCATGCCACCTCGCTGGTGGGGCAGGGCGGGCTGCGCTTCCTGCTCACCTACACACCGGAGCGGGCCGACACCGGCTACGCCCAGCTGTTGGTCGACGTGGGCGACCCGGCGCGGATCGGCGATCTGATCCCGCGCGTGGAGGCCGAACTCGCCGAGCGCATCCCCGAGGCCGTCACCTACGCCTTTCGCTTCGAGCTCGGACCGGGCTCCAACGGCAAGATCCGGGCGCAGTGGAAGGGCGAGGACCCGAACGTGCTGCGCGCGCTCGCGGACCAGACGGTCGCGATCTTCGCGGCCGATCCCGTCGCGAAGGGCATCCGCACGGACTGGCGCCAGCGCGTGAAGAAGGTGCGCCCACTGGTCGCGGAGCAGGAGGCCAACCTGAATGGCCTCCACCGCCGCGAGGTCGCCGACTCGCTGCGCTACGCGTTCGACGGTCTTCCCGTCGGTGTGTTCCGGGATCGCGACCTGCTGCTGCCGATCGTGATGCGCGCACCCGAGCCCGAGCGGGCGCGCTTCGACAGCGTGCGCAACGCGCAGATCTATAGCCCGGCTGCCAGCGCTTCGATCCCGCTGCGGCAGATCGTCGCGGGCTTCGAGACGAGCTTCGAAGACGAGCTGATCATCCGGGAGGACCGGATGCGGACGATCACGATCTTCGCAGATCCGGAGTTCGGAGCGGCCTCGCGCCTGTTCGACCGGCTTCGGCCGCAGGTGGAGGCAATCGAGGCGCCGCCCGAGTACGAACTCGAGTGGGCGGGCGAGTACGAGGACACCGCCAACGCCCAAGGCCCGCTGATTGCGAGCGTTCCGGTCTTCGTGGGCATCATGTTCGTGATCACGATCGCGCTGTTCAACTCGGTGCGGCAACCCACCGTGATCTGGCTGAACGTCCCACTGGCCCTGATCGGTGTGACCCTGGGGCTGCTGCTCACGGGCCAGCCCTTCGGCTTCATGGCGCTCCTCGGCTTCTTGAGCCTGATCGGGATGCTGATCAAGAACGGCGTCGTGCTGGTGGACGAGATCAACCTGAACCTCTCGCTCGGACGCCCGCCGATCGACGCGATCGTCGAGTCGGGAGCGAGCCGGCTGCGGCCCGTTGCCATGGCGGCGTCGACGACCGCGCTGGGCATGCTGCCGCTGCTGGCGGACGCGTTCTTCGTCGCGATGGCGATCACGATCATCTTCGGTCTGATCTTCGCGACCATCCTGACGATGACCGTCCTTCCGGTCTTCTACGCGATCTTCTACCGCGTTCGAGGCGAACCGCAGGACTGATCGCGAGCAATCGGCACCGGGCAGGAAGGACCTCAACGCCCTCGGGCACTCGGTGACGGTGTCGTCGAGCCCGCCGTCGGATCTCTCCGGTTTCGACACGATCTGGCCTGGTCATCGGAGGGGGCATCACGGTGTGGCTTCCTGACCGAATGTGTGGGTTCCGTGCGGCGGCGCGCCCCACTCGGCGAGTTCGCGGGTTTTCTGCTGACACTTCCCGTGTGCCAGGGCTACGTCCAATGCGTACTTCACCCGACGACAGGAGTTCAGTCCCGTGAACTGGATTGCGAACGCTGCTGCCCTTCTCGTCCTCCTCGCCTCATCCCTGCCCGCTCATGCTGCACTGGTCCACTACTACCCCTTCGACGGGGACGCCCTCGACGCCCAGGGTGGCAACGACGGCACCGTGGTCGGCGGCGCCGCATTCGCTGCCGACCCCGAGCGCGGCACGGTGCTCACGCTCGACGGCGTCGACGGCTACGTGCAGCTCTCGGGCTCGACCACGCCGGGCGGCTCGACCAGCACGAGCACCTTCAGCGTGGCGGCGTGGGTGCTCGTGAACAGCATCTCCTCGGTCGCCGACACCGCCATCTACAGCGAGACGAACACCACCACGTCGGTTCGTAACACGCTCTCGATCCAGACGGCTACCGGCAAGGTGCAACTCGTGCAGTTCCCTCCGGGCGGTGCGGGCACGTTCCGCTCTCCTGGGTCGGTGGTCGATGGTTCCTGGCATCACGTGGCCTACGTCCAGAACGAGCCCGGCGAGGACGCTCGGAAGCTCTACATCGACGGCAAGCTGGTGGCGAGCGACGACGCGCCGCAGTTCTACACGGGCGGCGGCCCCACCAGTTTCACGATCGGCGGCCGCCTCGGGGGCACGAATCCCGTCAGTCCCTCGCTGCCGAGCCTGATCGGTGGCGCGATCGACGACGTGCGCTTCTACGACACCGCGCTCGACGCAGCCGCGGTGGCGAAGCTCGCGCCCGAGCCCTCTTCCCTGGCCCTCTGCATGCTGGCGTTGGCAATGGGGGTGGGCCGCCTGAGCGCGGTCCGAAGCCCTAGGTTCTAGGTGCCACGTCCGGCGTTCAGAGGAGAAGCCGTTGGCCACGAGTCTGGCCGAGCGCTGCGCAGACGCGAGAGCGGATCCGGACTTCGGCAGTGAGGACCTGCTGTGGGGAAGGGGTGGCTTCGTGTTCGGGGCGGCCTGGCTGCGCGCCCGCCTCGGCGAGGCGGCGCTGCCCGACGAGCGCGTCGAGCCCGCGTTGGCCGGCATGAGCACGCCGACGGGCTCACGCCGGGCCCCCACGGCCGCACGCCGCTGCTCTACACGAACCTGAACCGGTTCGTGTTCGAGTGCTTCGTTCGGTCGAGTGGCCGGGCATGCCTACGTCTACGTCCACCTCGCCTCGGCGCAAAACCCCGTTCTTACGAGCCTCCGGCCACCGAACTTGCCATGATCGTCGCCAGGAGGAGATCCCTTGAACCTGCGAACGACGCGTGTGAACTACGGCATACTGGGCATGGTGATCGGCGGGCTCGTGCTCGCGTCGGTGGCGCAGGCCTCGGACATGGGGACGCCCCCGCCGCCGCCCACGGCCGACCAGCTCTACCCGGGCAAGACCTACTCGCCGTACGCGAAGCGCTCCTTCGCGAGCCGGGTGTACTGGGGGGATACGCACCTGCACACGGGCCTCTCGCTCGATGCGGGGCTGTTCGGAAACACGCTGGAGCCCGACGATGCCTATCGGTTCGCCCTCGGCCAGGAGATCACGTCGTCGACGGGTCTGCCCGTCCGGCTGAGCCGCCCGCTCGACTGGCTGGTCGTCACCGACCACTCGGACATGATGGGCATCGCCACCGACATCCAGAACGGCACGCCCAACGTGCTGGCGGTGCCCAAGGGCAAGGAGTGGCACGAGGGCTTCGCCAAGGGCGGAGAGGCCGCGGGCAAGGCCGCCTTCGACCTGATCCAGAACTTCTCGCAGATGACGCTGCCCGAGCAGCTGGTGAAGGACTACTCGCCGGGCTCCGAGCCCTACAACAAGGTCTGGGAGAAGATCGTCGCGTCGGCCGATCGCTTCAACGACCCGGGCCACTTCACGGCCTTCATCGGCTACGAGTGGACGTCGGTGCCGAAGGGCTACAACCTGCACCGCAACGTCGTCTTGCGCGACGGCGGAGACCGCGCCCGGCAGGTCGTGCCCCTGACGACGCAGCCGCCCACCGGCTCGACCGACCCCCTCGAACTCTACGCGTGGCTCACCGACTACGAGAAGCGCACGGGCGGACAGGCCCTGGCCATCTCGCACAACGGCAACCTGTCGAACGGGTGGATGTTCCCCATGGAGGACACCTATTCGGGCGGCACGGTCGACCTGAACTACGTCGAGCAGCGGGCTCGCTGGGAGCCCCTGTACGAGGTGACCCAGATCAAGGGCGACGGCGAGACCCACCCCGACCTCTCGCCCGACGACGCGTTCGCCGACTACGGCACCTGGGACAAGGGCAATCTCGACCTCTCCGCCCTCAAGGAGCCCCAGATGCTCGCGGGCGAGTACGCCCGCGAGGCGCTCAAGAACGGCCTGCTGCTGAAGGACCAGTTCGGCACCAACCCGTACAAGTTCGGCATGGTGGGGGCCACCGACAGCCACACGGGTCTCGCCACCGCCGAGGAGGAGAACTTCTTCGGGAAGTCGACCAGTGTCGAGCCCTCCACCCGGCGCATCCAGCACCCGTTCATCGAGTCGGATCAGGCCGCCATCGAAGGCTACGAGCTTCTCGCCGCGGGCTACCAGGGCATCTGGGCCACCGACAACACGCGTGAGGCCCTGTTCGATGCCATGCGTCGCAAGGAGACCTACGCCACCACGGGCCCGCGCATGGTGGTGCGCTTCTTCGGTGGCTACGGCTTCGACGAGAACGACCTGCGCAGCCGACACCCCGCCTTCCGCGGCTACGAGAAGGGCGTGCCCATGGGCGCCGACCTCGCCAAGGGCGCGAGCGGTGAGTCGCCCAGCTTCATGGTCTTCGCGCTGCGCGACCCGATCGGGGCCAACCTGGATCGCGTCCAGATCGTGAAGGGCTGGGTCGACGGCTCGGGCGAGACGCAGGAGCGCGTGTACGACGTGGCCGTCTCCGACGGTCGCGAGATCGGCGCCGACGGCCGGTGCACCACGCCTGTGGGCAACACAGTCGATGTCGAAGCGGCGAACTGGACGAACACCATCGGCGCCTCCGAGCTCGGCGCCGTCTGGACCGATCCCGACTTCGACCCCTCCGAGCGCGCCTTCTACTACGCCCGCGTCATCGAGATCCCCACGCCGCGGTGGGTGCTCTACGACCGGCTCCGCATGGGTGCCGAGATTCCCGAGGCGTCCGAGCTCGTGCACCAGGAGCGCGCCTACACCTCGCCGATCTGGCACACGCCGTAGAATCTCGGCCGGCCGCTAGCGGAGGTCTCCCGAGCGCAGCGGCGTCGGGCCATGCTCGATCTCGGCCCCGTCGTCCACGAGCGTCTGATCCGATTCGGCGACCGTCTCGGTCGGGACGGCCCACGGGTCGGTGTCTGCCTCCCGGTCGAGCTCGCCGCGCGTCTTCGTCGTTCGCAGCGCGGGATCGAGTGTCGCGCCCGCTCGGAACAGATGGGCCGGCGCGACGTGGGCGAGCACGTCGGTGGTGCTGCGTGCCCGGGCCTCCGTGAGGGCGACGAGCGCGTGCTCGATTCCGGCGATGGCCTTCTCGAGCGAGCGCGTCACCGACTCCGGTTCCGCCAGGGGGAGTTCGTCGGCGACGGCCAGGGCGTTGGCGACGCCGAGAACGTCGGCGAAGACCTCGGCAGCGCGGTCCTGCGGGAGCCCAGCGAGCGCGCTCCCCAGCAGGGTGCCCTGGAGCGGCGCCGCCAGGGCGCCCTGGGACGTCGACTCGGTCGGGCCGTGCCCGACTGCGAGCTGGATGGCATCGAGGGCCAACGGCCGGTAGACGCCCATGGCCTGTCCCCGCTCGGGGAAGCCGAGCTCGACCAGTCGGCCGCGCTGCTTCGCCGTGGCAGCCTCCTGACATGCCAGCGCACTCTCGTTCATCGCGCCCAGGACGAACTGCCAATAGTGCTCCGGTGACTCGGCGACGGCAGTACCGAGGATCTGGCGCACGCGTTCCTCGGCCTCGCTCGATCGGGCCTCGATGCCCACGAGACCGTCGAGTGTGGGCACGTCGGCCCACTCGCCGCGGGCCAGGAAGCGGAAGTCCGCCATCCGCTGCAGGAGCACGATCCAGAGCTCGAAGTCGAGCTCGTCGAAGGCACGCGCGAGCGTCTCCGGCCCGGCATCGATCAGGGCGTCGATCCACTCGTCGAACCGCTCGGGGTCCGGCCGGTGGTTCTGCCAGCAGTCGAGGTCGAGGGCGGCCACGCGCTGGTCGGCGGTCGCGTGTTCCAGCAGCCAGCCGGCGTGCTCGATCCCCGTGGCGAGCACCGCGCTGGTGAAGGCCGTCTCCGGCAGCAGCGGCACGACCTCGGGGCCGCGTGGCGATCGCTCGAGGAAGTCGGCCCGGTCGCACGGCGCCAGGGTGGCGACCGAGCGGGCCAGGTCGTCGAGCGGCAGGGTCTCGAGCTGCTTCCGGTCGCCGGGTGCCGTCGAGCGCACCAGTGCGAGCAGATCGGCAGGCGAGCGTCGGGCATCGTGGGCCAAGGCAACCCTCCCATCGCATCGTGTCTCGCGAGGCCCCGAAACCGGCGACACGCAACCGTGTCAGGTTCGGATGCCACGCGTCCGTGACCGAGGTCTCGCGCCCGACCCGACGAGCGGAGGGGCGGCGACGCGGCAGGATAGGGCGGGCGCGCCCGTTGCCAAGGCTCAATCTGCATGACCCGCTGCGCTATAATGAGAGTGTCGTCGAGGTTCCGAGGGCGCGTCAGCACGGGGCCCGAACGCCTCACGAACTGCTGGTTCGCGCCACGCAAAGGGTGACACCGCAAGGGCCTGCGGTGGTATGTTCGGCGTCGTGCCCGGCTTCGAAACGGTCGACAGCCTGGAGATCGACGCGCCTGCGCTGGCGCTCTTCGACGTCATCCTCGACTACCCCCACATGCGCGACTGGTACCACCGGTACGAGGTCGACGTGATCGGAGGCGGCGACGTCGTCGAGGGCGCGCAGCTCCAGCACGTACTCGCAGCCAAGGGGTCGCCCGTGAAGTCGCGCTTCACGCGCACCATCCAGCGCATCTCGCCACCGACGGAGATCGAGGAGGTCTACGACGGTGGCGATCTCGTCGGGAAGGGGCGCTGGGTCTTCGAGCCGCTCGGCGACGAACGAACGAAGGTCTCCTTCCACTGTGACGTGCGCTCGAACAGCCTGCTCATGCACATCGGCTTCCTGCTCGGTGGCGAATGGGGGCACCACATGGTCTATCGAGAGCTGCTGGCCGCACTGGCCGATCACGTCGCGAAGCCCGCTTGGCGCGGGGCGGGACGCGATCCTGCAGCCGGACGTCGAGCCATCCACTCGTGAAGAGGTCTCTCCAAGTGCACCGATTGCTTCCTGCGATCCTCTCTCTCATCCTGGGCGCGCTCCTGCCGGCTTCGTCGAGCGTCGCCAAGCCGGACCAGGTCGACGGCGTGAGCGTGCCGTTCGGCCGCATTCCCCAGGTCATCCAGGACAACCGCTACCCACGCACGTACTACCCGAACACCGAGAAGCTGGGCGCCGACGAGATGCGCATCACGGCCCTCGGGACGGGCATGCCGAACCAGTCGCCGAGCAACGTGGCTGCTTCCTTCCTCGTCGAGCTGGGCAATGGCGAGTCCTTCCTGTTCGACCTCGGGACCGGTGCGACCGATCGTCTCGCCGGCCTCGAAGTGGACTACGCGAAGCTGGACAAGGTATTCGCCAGCCACCTTCACACCGACCACATCGGCGACGTCGCCGCGCTCTGGATCGGTGGCTGGTTGAGCGGACGCTACGAACCGCTGCACGTGTACGGACCTTCGGGATCTTCGCCGGAACTCGGCACGAAGGTCCACATCGACCACCTTCGCGCGGCCTGGGCCTGGGACGTGACATCCCGGGCAGGAACGCTTCCGAACGCCGGCGGCGAGATCATCGGCCACGAGTTCGACTTCTCGAAGACGGCCGTCATCTACGACCAGGGCGGGGTCCAGGTGACGAGCTTCCCCGCCATCCACGTCCGTGATGGCTCCGTCAGCTTCCGGCTCGATTGGAACGGTCTGAGCTTCGTGTTCGGCGGCGACAGCGTCCCGAACAAGTGGTTCACCAAGGAGGCGGCCGGTGCAGACGTCGTGGTGCACGAGTGCTTCTTCACCCCCGAACAGTGGATGGAGATCGCGGGCTTCCCCTACAAGCAGGCCTACTGGGTCACCTCGCAGATCCACACCCCGCCCCAGGCGTTCGGCAAGCTGATGTCGATGGTGAAACCACGCATGGCCGTCGCCTACCACTACTGGAACCATCGGGACGTCGAGCTCGAGATCTTCGAGGGCGTGCGCGAGACCTACGACGGTCCGCTGGCGATGGCGGACGATCTGACCGTCCTGAACGTCACCAAGGACCACATCGAGGTGCGGGAGGTCACGTTCAACCACGAGGCGTGGCCTCAGGGCACGAGCACCGCCTGGGATACGGCGCCCCGAGGAGAACCGGCCACCGGCCTGATGTCGGACTGGCTCAAGGAGGGCGAGCTGGAGGGGCTCAACCCGCCGCCGACCCAGCCAATCGACTAGATCCGCCAAGGGGTCTGGACTATTCCGTGGTCGCTCCGAGTGCCTCGTCGTGGAGACTCGGGTTCGTGACGCCGAGACGCTCCAGGTAGGACTCGCGTTCGAGAGGTGTGAAGCGCCCTTTCGGCTCGGGATCGAAGCGGATCGGTTGGCCCGGGAGCACGCCGTCCACCACCTTGGAGTCGCGCACCATCACCGAGCCGTGGACGAGGACGTACGGGATGCCGGTCGACGGCAGGCCGTTGCTCCCGGCCTTGTAACCGGCATTGTCGGTCACGGTGTCGGGGTCGAAGACGACGATGTCGGCCACCATGCCTTCCCGCATGCGGCCACGTACCTTCATCGCCTCGATGCCCGCATCTCCCAGGTGTTTGGCCGCCCAGTAGCTGTTCTGGGCGAGCACCTGCATCAGCGACACGCCATGCTCTCGGGCCAGCCGCAGGGTCTTGGCGTGCGTGCCGGCGGTCCGCGGGTGTCCGTTGTAGGCCTCGTACGGGTCGTCCCAGCCGAGGGCCCGTCCTTCGGCGTCGACCGGGGGCATCTGGTCGCCGGCCACAGTCATGTGGGGCACCTCGAGCCACATCGGAAGCCACGGCTCGCGTTGCGGAAGGCACAGGATGATGATGTAGGCAGGATCCTCGGCGACGATCCGGTCGTAGATCTCGCGGTTCATCTTCTCGCCGCTGCGCGGGTCGATCAGGTTGGAATAGTCGAGTCCCATCTCGCCGATGCTGTCCGGTTTGATGAACTCCGATCCGATCGTCGAGGAGCCGCAGGTGTACGGGTAGTACTCCGACCATACGTTGTAGCCCTGCCCGCGTAGCAGCTGCAGATGCTCCTCCACCTCCCACCAGCCGAAGTTGTTGTTGTGGCTGAGGACCAGCGGCTGGTTCAGCGCTACCCCGTTCGCAATCTGTTCGAACGCGCCCAACGTGGCCTCGGTTGGCGGGTTGGCATTGCCGAGCAGGCGCACGTGCGAGGCGTAGAGCCGTCCGTAGTTCGCGGCGACCTTCTGCACGTTGAACAGCTCGAGCGTCGTGACGCCCTTGGCCATGTAGCCGGTCGTCGACGCAACCCCGATTGCGCCCGCCCGAAGCTCCTCGTCCAGGTTCGCGAGCATCGCGTTCAGCTGGTCGAGCGAGGCGCGGGTCACGGCCCAGTCGGGTGTGTCGTCGCCTTCGTAGGAGGCGTTGCGGAGCTTGGCGAAGTCGTTGCCGTCGGCGGGGCTCTCGAGGGGCATGCCGTCCAGGACGCGCATGCGGTGGAACTCGTGGGAGGCCGCTGCCCCGAAGTTCACGGGCCAGCGGCCCTCGCGCTCCGCGTACCAGGCGTCGACGTTGATGGTCCCCAGCTCGAGATCCATCGGGGAGGTCACGCCGTCGCGGAGTCCGACCTTGACTCCCCAGAGATTCCCCGCCCCGTGGTGGTGCGTGTCGATGAAGCCTGCAGTGACCACGTGTCCGGTTGCGTCGATGGTCTCGGCACCCTCGATGGATTGCTCGGTGATCGCGGCGATCCGTCCGTTCCTGATCCCCACGTGGCGAGGCGCGTCGAGCTTCGTCTCCGGATCCATCACCCGGCCGTTCAGGATCACGACGTCGAAGTCCGCGCCCGAGGTCTCCACGGGGGCGACGAGGAGCGCGATGACGAGTCCGAGTGTTCTCCACGTTCGCTGCACGGGGGGCCTCCTGAGATCCACGGCCCGCTGACAGTAGCGAGGACGGCGAGCGGGGCGTGTCGGGGTACGGGGCGCCCTCCGCGGGAACGACTCCCGACCAGCACCTGGCCCGGTAGGCGGCGTTTCGTCCCGCTGCCGGCAGGTCGCCGAGGCCTTGGCGATCACCGCGCAGGTCGCTGCATGGGGAGGAAGCCGGAGCGGTTGGCCCCGAGCCCTCGTGCGAACACCAGCGAGCGCTGCGCGCGCGCGCCGCGGCCTATGCTTCGGCGCCGTCGCTGGGCACGGCCTGCTGCCGCCTGGCCGTCGGCGCGAGCAGCTCGCCGGCGAGCTTGGCCACCTCGTGGTTCACGTCGCGGATCGCGTCGTAGACGGCGCCGATCGAGGCGTCCTGGATCGAACGCACGTCCTGGGTGGTCCGCTCGAGCAGGCCGGGCTGCTCGAGCGCCCGGAGCGGAAGCTCCGCGATGCGGCGGTGGATCTCCTCCACGCTGGTCGCGCCCTGGTCCACGGCGTCCTCGATCAGAGCGATCAGTTCCTTGGGGTCGGTCATGGTTCGGTCTCCTCGGTTGGGGATGGGGTGTCATCATTTGTAATACATTTGATGACGTACTGGCAAGTCTGGCTCGGATCGCCCGGTCTAGGAACTGTCTACGTGCTCGTTTTTGCAGCAATCTTCGTCTCCTGGCACGCCCCGGAATCGATGTCCTACATTGCATGACATGGCCGATTCGGACCGCCCCGCGCGCCCGCGCAAGGACCGCCTGATCCAGACGCGCGTACCGCGCGACATGGAAGCCACGCTCAAGCAGGAGGCCGAGCGGAGGCGCCTGACCGTCTCCCACCTGATTCGCAGCGTTCTCGAGGACACGTTCGATCTGGTAGACGGGGTGGTGGCCGACGTGGACGAGATCGTCGGCGACTCGGCGCGACTCGCGCGCAACGTGCGCCGCAACGCACAGCGCCTCGTGCGCAGCGACCGCGAGCGCCCGAACGCCGAGGCGCCGACCGACGGCGCGGCCGGCGGGCCCGAGGCCGACTCGGACTTTCCGCACGTCTACGCGTGGAACGAGCTCGTGTTGAACCGCGACGCCGCCTGCGCACAGTGCGGCCGAACGATCCAGCGCGGCGAGCGCGGCTTCTTCGGCGTGAGCGACGGGCCCGAAGCCCCCCCCACCTGCCTCTGCCAGCCCTGCGTGGCGGCAATCCAGCCCAGGTAGCGAGGCGCTTCGCCAACCCGCGCTTCTGGTGTCGTGGCACGGGAGGGCATCATCGCTGTAATCGACCGACGCGCTGCGGCCTCGGAGGTCAACGACTGGCGACGAGTTCCTCCTGCACATCCAGGCCACCGAGGACGCGCCGGATGTCCCGCGCGATCCATGCGACCCAGCCGGCAAAGCCGAGGCCGACCAGCACCTTTGGCAAGAAGGCCAGCGCGGCCGCCCAGAACGCCAGGAACAGCAGCCACCGCGAAGAGGCAGCCGCGAAGCGCGAGGGAACCGATCCCACTCCGGGCGAGTACGCGAACGACTTCACGCCGACGAACCAGCCATTCGCGATCAATGCAGCCACGAAGAGGATCCGCGGCGGGGGCGCCTGGTCGATCTCGGGGTCGTCGTCGTGTGCGGCATCGGCTGCTGCGTCGCCGGCTTCGAGTGATCTCTCGATGGCGCCCCACGCGTGCTGGGGCGTGGGTCGTGCGAGCGTGCCGTTCAGGTTCTCGGCCGACGGCACCGAGCGCCAGCGGTACAAGACGCGGCCTGCGTTCGTGAGGGCCAGGACACCCGGCTGGAAGTAGCCCTTCGGATGCTCGACCTCCCAGTTCGCCCCGCGTTGCAGAAACTCGAGGTCGCCCCGGTTCGCATAGAGGGTCAGCCAGCCGCGCTCGCTGCAGGTTCTGGAGATCTCCTGGTGGGGATCCCCGACGTTCTCGAAGTCGAGGCCCCAGTGTTCATGGGCCTGATCGGCCAGATGCTGCGGCTCGCTGGTGATGGCATAGACCTCGCCACCGGCGGCGCGGATCTTCTCGACGACTCCCTCGGTCATGTAGCTCCGCAACTCGGAGCGACACGGAGGTCACCAGAAGCCTCGGTAGAAGAGCAGGACGACGAAGGGGTGTTGCGAGAGCTTGTCGTCGAGCCAACGAAGCCGGGGACCCGGCGGCGGGTCGAGCTCTGCCTGCGGCTTCGCGCCCTGCGCTGCCAGGGCAGAGTCGGCGAGCTCGACCTCCCACGCATCGACCGTGCCGCCGACCCGGAACGAACGCTGCTCGCAGCGATCCCCGCCGCAGAGGATGAGCCGAAGCTCGTTCGATCCACGCAGCGCCTCGTCTGCATCGAGGATCCCCGTCACCTTGAACTCGTCCTCGGCCGCATCCGGGGACGCGTTGAACCACGCGACCGCGGCATCGACGCGCGGCTTCAACGCTTCCGGAATCGTCTCGCTGACTTGCGGCATCACCGCCTCCTTCGTGGCCCTCGAGCCCGAGTGCATAGCGAGGTCAGATCGTACCGCTCACGGTGCCCTCCACGCTCCCTCCGAGTCCCTCCTACGGGGTGCTGCGGCTCGGGAACAACATCGAGAAGAACGTCTCGCGGTCGGCTGGCGAGAGGCTGCGGAACGTCACGAAAGCGGGGAAGGCCGCGGCGTCGGCTTCGGGGTCGAGCACGATTCCCCAGAGGGGGTCGATGCGGTTCGGCAGCATCGAATAGCGAAGGTCGATCACCGTATGGGGGCGACTGGTGTCGAGGGCGAGTGCATCCTGCGAGAACCGGCGGAATCGCTCGAGGGAGCGAGCCTGCTGGCTACTCGCGTCGAGCCAGGGCAGATCCCGCGCAAGCGCCAGGCGCTCGACGCTCGCCCCCTCGAACACGTGGGGGTTCGCGGCCAGGCGTACCGCATCGACATGGAAGCGTCCGTCGTGCTCGTAGATCGTCTTCCACAGCAGCAGGCTGCCGAAAGCGGGCTTGGCCTGGACCACGCCCGGCCGATGCCCGCGCTCGTGTGCCAGCGCGAGGCCGACCGACTCCACGCGTTCTCGTTGGACGACACCGAGTAGCAGGTAGGCGAGGGCCCAGGCGCAGGCGGCACGCGCGAGCACTCGGCGGTTGCTACGCGCTGCCATGCCGCACAGTACGACGAGCGGTAGCGTGAACAGGGGATCGACGATGGCAATGTGGCTCCACGCGACGCGCAAGTCCGAGAACGGCCAGAGCAGCTGTGTGCCATAGGAGGTGCACGCATCGAGCAGGCCATGCGTCGCAAAGCCGAGCACGCAGTAGAGATAGGTCTCCCTGGGTGAGAGCCTGCGGTGCACGAGTGGATGGAGCACGAGCGCACAGAGCAGCGCGCCGATGGGGATGAAGGCGAATGCGTGCGTGAACTGACGATGGAACTCGAGGAAGAGGAGCGGGTCGCGCGACGAACGGATCAGCACGTCGAGGTCGGGCGCCATCCCCGCGAGCGCGCCGAGCAGCCCCGCCGAGGCCACCTGACCGCGGCGCGCGAACGCCTGCGCCGCGGCCGCCCCGATGGCGGCCTGGCTGATGGGATCCATGGAGCCCCTTCGCGAATCCCGAGGCCTCTCCAATGACCCGGGCGTCGGCGAGAGCCTACCGCGCCACCCGACCGTGAGGGTCGGCAGCGGGCTCGCCCGCGCGGTCATTCGAATCGGTGCTTCCGCGCGAGCCGCGCGGTCCCTTCCCCTGCCAGCGCTAGCCCGCGCCCGCGCTCAGCGCGTTCTCATCGGAACCAGGACACGGCGTCGAACCACGGCACCTGATCGTGGAGCAGTACGAGTGCGAAGCAGGCCAGGTACAGCCAACGGGTGCGGCGTGCGTCCTCGGGGCATTGCGCGAGGCCCATGGCGAGCAGCAGCCAGCCGAACCCGGGGACCGGGGCGATCGCGTAGGTGGTGGCGCAGAAGACGAGCAGGGCAGGGTCGCGGAGACGTCCCCACACGCTGCGGCGGGGAAGCAGGAACGAGAGCGCAACCGCGGCCTCCATCAACAGCGTGCTCCACGTCGCGAAGCGGGCGAGCGATCGCAGCGCAGGGGTCTCGACCGTCGCGGGAGCCGGCTTGTCTTCGGCGTGACGGTTCTCCTCGATCAGGCTCCATCCTTCTTCGAGGCTCGACGGCGTCATCCCGCCGAACGCGATCGCGGGCTCCTCGAACCGGTAGTCCGTCAGGAGCAGGCTTCGAAAGAAGCTCTCGTCGACGTAGTCGACGGAGAGCAGCCCCTTCCACAGCACGGCGAACGAGAAGGAGAGCCCGATCAGCAGGCGCGCGGTGCGGGCGAGATCGAGGCCCGGCATGGATCCACCCAGAGCCAGGGCGACCCCGAGGCACCAGTAGGCGAGCAGGTAGGCGTGGTTGTCGGCCAGGGGCCAGTCTGCGAACACGCGCCAGCCGCTCGCCAGCGCGATCGCGAACCAGGTCCACGGGGAGCGCAGGATTCCGCCATGGATCAGCCCCGCGCCGGCCAGCAACAGCACGGCGGCGCGAACGTTCCAGTCTCCGATCGGCACCAGCAGCAGGTCGAGCAGGGTGAGGCGGAGCGCGATCCAGAATCCCTGAGCGTCGAGCCAGCCCGAGGCCGAAGAGGCGCTCGGCTCGGCCCTCTCAGCGGCCGTCATCGGGTTCGATGTCGTAGCGATGGTCGCGCATGAGGTCGATCCGGGGCGACAGGTCGACTGGATCGAGCTGCGTGCGCCAGAGTTCGATCCGAACCCCCGAGAGCTCCGGATGCTCGGTGGCGGTCTCCTGGGCGATCCCCCGCGCGAGCCGATCGAGCCAGGCTTCGGTGGGGAGCGAGCGCAGCCTGGCCTCGACGTCCTCGAGCGCGTCGGGCAGTTCTACCTCGACTTCACCGGCCGGGGTGCTCAGGAAGAGGTGGGTGTGGCGTGCGCCTCCGCCGTTCGCGGTCGAGAACATGCCGAAGCCGCCGCCCTTCCAGGGGTCGAGATCGTGTTCGTAGACCAGGCGGATCTGATTGAGGGCGACGAAGACGAGCAGGATCGCAGGGATCGCGGGTCGCCAGCGAAACCCGGCGCCCGCAGGGCTCGGCCGGCCGGACGACTCTTCATCCATTGCGGGTGCAGCCGTGGGTTCGTGTTAGTGTTCGCAAGTGCCAGGTTGGCCCGCTGGAAGTCGAACCGAAGAGATATGGCTTTGGAGTCGCGCATGTCAAGAAGACTCGTACTGACGATCCTCCTGTCCACCTGCCTCGTCGTGGGTCTGGTCGCTTCGAGCGGGGCGATCGAGAGTATCGAGACTCGTAAGGACATCCGCGAGAACGCGAACGTGGAAGTCGGCGATCGGGGCGACAAGCGCAGGGAAGTGCGCGAAGCCACGGACCCGGGCGACCGGTCCGAAGCCCGCGAAGCCGCCGGTGTCGAAGTGGGAGACCGGCGGGGCAAGCGCAAGGAGGCGCGCGAAGCCATCCGCTGACCGCGGGCCGTCGGCCGCGCTGGGCGAGGCTCCAGACTCACCGAGACCGAGGTCGCGAGCGGGCTCGGGTCTGTGTTCGGCGATCAGTCGAAGACGGGTAGACCGCTCGGCACCGATCGCGGCACGTCACGACGGATGTCGAGGCTCGTCGGATCGGTCAGCGCGTGCAGGAACGCGAGCAGGTCGCGGAACTCGTCGCGCGAGAGACGCTGGCCCCGCAGCTCGTTTGCGTCGGCGATGCGGCTGACCTTCTCCGTGGCGTTCATCACCCCGAAGTCGTCGGGCTCGTCCGGGTGCAGCGGGAGCGTCGCGTTCGTCTCGTCCCAACGGGCCAGCGCACGTCGCGGCCGCAGATGGTGACGCACCACACCCGCCAGGTCCGGATAGGCGCCCGCATGCAGGTACGGCGCGTTCAGCGCCACGTTGCGCAGCGAGGGTGTGCGAAAGCGGTATGCGTCGGCGGGGTCGCCGGTCTCGCGGGCTCGGCCCAGGTCTTCGTCGCCGTCCGGACCGTCGCCCTTGCCCGGGCCGATCTGAGGGGCGGCGATCGCGTGGTGCTCGAGGTCGGTCTGGAGCGCGCCCGCGTGGCAGCCCGCGCAGTCCGCCTCGCCGTAGAAGAGCAGCGCGCCACGCTTCTGTGCGAGCGAGAGCGCGTCGTCGTCGCCGCGCAGGTACGCGTCGAACGGCGAGCGGTCCGCGCGCCAGGCGGTGGCTTCGAATGCCGCGATCGCGGTGGCCGCGTGCTCGAAACCGAGGTCCACTTCCTCCACGCTCGGGAACGCGGCGGCGAACAGATCCCGGTACTCCTCGATCGTGAGCAGTCGCTCCATCAGCGCCGCCCAGACGGCCGGATTGTCCGGCGCGTCGGCGATCTCGTTCTCGCCGGGGTCGCCGCGCATCTCGGCGGCCGACGTCACCGGGAACATCGCCTGGGCGGCGAGCGCGCTCGGCAGGCCCGGGGGCAGGTCGTCGCCAGCCGGGTTCACGAATCCCGAAGGCTCTGACGGATCCTCGGCGAGCCGGCTGTCCCAGAACATCGAGCGAAAGTCGACATGTCCGCGGTTCCAGACTTCGGGCGCGTTGCGCGGGACGCGCTCGCGCCCCGCGCCCATCACGCGCGTGGTCGCGAGGCCTGCGCCGCCGACGCCGGCCGGCAGGCTCAGCCCGTCGCCGGTTGCGGCCAGGGGGTGGTGGCAGGTCGCGCAGGAGACGTCGCGGTTGCCCGAGAGTTCCTTGTCGAAGAAGAGCATCTGGCCGAGTTCGACCTGCGCCTCGGGGTGGCGCGCGTAGTCGCGGTTGCGGATCGGCTCGACGCCCGCCCGACGCAGCGCGCTCCGCAGTTTCGCGTCGGTCCGTTGCCCGATCTCGTGCCCGCCGCGCTTGCCGCGAGCCTCGGCCGTGCCGGCCGCCAGCAGCAGCGCCAAGCCCAGGAGCATCGCGTGTCCCAGGGCGCCCCAGTGCACGCAACGACTTGCCTGTTCGCTTCGACTTCTCTGCATCTTCCGTGTCTCCCCGGGTCCTGACCGAGCTCGAACGCAACTGCGCCGTCTGTTCGTGGCCGCTCGCGGCCGTTCGTAACGCGAAAAGGGCTGCCAGCCGGCCGGCTGCCTGGCGACCGCGCCTTTCGGCCTTCGCGGCGTGCGTGGCGAGGCGATCGGTATCGAGCGCGCCACCTGTCATGCGCCGGATGATCCGCAGGCCATCGCGCGCGGCGCGGACCTGCCGAGAAGAGCCGTGCCGCCCCACCTCGCATGCCTGGACCGGTGGGCTCGCACACCAGGAAGAGGTGAAGGCCCATCGGCTCTCTGGTGGCTCTAGGGGGTGAAATTGCACCGCCGGGGACACTTCCCGCCTCGCCGCGCCACTTCTCGGCGGCGGCGCCTGGAACGGTGCCCCGCCGGAGGTCTCATGTCGAAGAACGTCATCGCCCTTTTCGCGGCTGCAGGCCTCGTGCTCGGCCTCGTGTCGACCTCGCATGCCAGCCCCATCGGCACCGACTATTCCGCCGGGTTGGAGGCCACCACCGCCAACGGGGACACCACCCTTCGCGGAAGCCTGGCGGTCACGTTCGACGAGGTTGCCGAGGTCATGTCCGATCAGATCGTCGCCCCGGTCCCGCCGAACGTCGACGAGAGCACCCTGTTTCTGGTCGAAGCGGCCAGCTCCGTTGGCCCCGACATCGAGATCCTGACCTTCATCTTCGCCGCGGATCAGGCGCCGTTGTTCGAGAATCTCCTGTTCCCCGACTCGGCCGTGCGGCTCGACATCCTGAACCTCTTCTGGGGTGGCATCGGCGGTGCGGACGTCGTCAACATTGTGGTCGAGATTCCGGATGCCTCTGGCGCTCCGACCGAGCTCACGCCCGCGGCCGCAGACATAGGCGGGGTCGGCGAACTCGGCGACCCGCTCAACGTTTCGCTCTTCTTCTTGGCATCGGACTTCAACAGCGGCCCGGGGATGATCACGACGACGCTCGTGGTTCAGCATCGCGCGGTTCCCGAGGCCGGCCTGGCGCTCCTGCTGGCGCCCCTGGCTGTCCTGGCGGCCATGCGCCGCCGCGACTAGCCCTCCAGTCAGCCATGAAGACGCTCGTCATCGGTAGCCATGGCAAGATCGGCCGTATCCTCTGCAGGAAGGCTGCGGTCTACGAACTCCCGTTGCGAGCGATGGTGCGCGACACGGCACAGGCCTCGGAGCTCGAAGGGCCGGCTGTCGAAGTCGTCGCGGGCGATCTCGAGGGCGACTTCGCCGAGGCCCTCGAGGGTTGCGATCGTGTCGTCTTCACGGCGGGATCGGGCGGCCACACCGGCGGCGACAAGACCCTGCTCGTCGACCTCTATGGCGCCATCCGTGCCATCGAGCAGAGCGAGGCGCGTGGGATCGAGCACTTCGTCATGGTGAGCGCTCTGCGGACCGATCGGCCGCTGGAGGGTCCGCCTGCGATGCGCCACTACTTCGTCGCGAAGAAGCTGGCGGACGATCGCCTGCGAGCGAGTTCCATCCCCTGGACGATTCTTCGTCCCGGACGGCTGACCGACACGGCCGGAAGCGGCCGCGTGACGACCGACGTGTCGCGCGCGAGCGGCTTCGACATCTCACGGGAGAACGTCGCCGACTGCATCGCGGCGGCCCTGCGGCAGCCTTCCGCTCGCGGGCAGGTCGTCGACCTGCTCGACGGCGATCAGCCGATTGGCGAGATCTTCGCCCGCTAGTGCGTCCCGCCCGCGCGGGCGGCCCCGCTCGCCAGGTGCTCGAGGACCGCTGCCTGCACGAGGCGGCGGTGGGGTACCAGCCGCTCCGACAGCCCGTTCAGCAGGATCAGCGTGCGCACCACCAGCGCGAAATCCTCGGGGATCCGCTCGATGCGGCTCTCGGTGAAGATCTCGAACACGTTCTCGTCGCCGTCGCTGTCCCCGATGGTCTTGAGCATCAGCGAACGCAGGTGATCGGCGCGCAGGGTGCGCGTGTCGAAGCCGAGGCTGGCTGCGGCGTCGAGCGCGTCCGCCGAGTCGCCGATCATCGCCGACACCATCATGCGCGCCACGAGCAACGCGAAGCCCTCGGGCAGCTCCTTGCACAGGCCGTAGTCGAGCAGTCCGATGCGGCCGTCCCCGAGTACCAGCAGGTTCCCCGGGTGGGGGTCGCCGTGGAAGAAGCTGAGCTCGAAGATCATCGCGCCGTACAGGCCGCCCACCCGCCGCGCGACGTCGGCGGGCTTGTGTCCCGCCTCGACCAGCTCGGCGGTTCGCGTCACCTGGATGCCGTCCAGATACTCGAGCACGATCAGGTTGGGGCCGCAGTGCTTGTCCACGACGTCCGGCACGACCACGTCGGGCCGTCCATCGAGCACCTCGGCGAGGCGCTTCGTGGAGGCCACCTCGTTTGCGAAGTCGAGCTCCCGCTCGATGAAGCGCGTCACCTCGTCGACGAGTGCACGCAGGTCGACGAAGCGCTGGATGCGGTTCGCGACACGCCCCACGAACCGCACCATCTTCAGATCGAGCGGGATGATCCGACGTGCCTCGGGGTACTGGATCTTGAGCACGACCTCGCGCCCGTCGTGCAATCGCGCGCGGTGCACCTGGGCCAGCGATGCCGCGGCGAGCGCCTGGGGGTCGACCTCGGCGAAGACGTCCCCGAGCGGACGCCCGAGATCGCCCTCGACGATGGGGCGCAGCGCTTCGAAGGGCCTCGGCGGCACGGCGTCGTGGAACTGCGAGAGCTCGTCGATGAAGACCGCGGGCAGCACGTCGGCCCGGGCACCGCCGATCTGCGCCCCCTTTACGAAGGCGCCCGCGTAGGCGAGCGCCACCCGCTTGATCTCACGGGCTGCGCGTTGGTGGGCGCGGTCCCAGTCGGCCTGGTCGGTCGATTCCTTCGCCCGGTACTCGGCGAACAGCAGACGCAGGTAGGCGGGCAACACGCGCGCGAGGCCGAGCTGCACGCGCAGGACGCGTACGGGCCGCAGATGTCGCAGGTTCACGTCGGGTCCTTCGGGGCGCGGGGGGAGGGTGGGGCGTCTGCAGGTGCGTCGGGGGCGACGCCGCGCAGGAAGAGCTCGGTGAGGGTCTTCGTGATGTCGTCCTCGGACACGGGCAGGTGTCGGCCCGCGCCGAGGAGCTCCTGGGAGATGAAGACCACGAGGATCATCCCCACCAATGCCCGCACCGAGATGACCGTGGACAACTCGGCCGCGCGACCGGACGGGATGTGCGACTCCAGGTATCCGGCGAGCGCCTCGTTGCTCGGCACGATCACGCGCTCGACCACCTCTCGCGCCTCGTCCAGATGAGTGGGCAGCTCGCGCATCACCAAGAGCACCAGCTCGCGGTGTTCGGACAGGTGGCTCCAGGCGCCGCGCACGAATCCCGACACGGCGGTCTCGAGCGAGTCGTGCTGCAGGTCGTCGATCAGCCGCAGCACGTTGGGGACGAGCGAGTTCCGCCTCAGCACGTCGAGCAGCAGGCTCTGCTTGCTCTCGAAGTAGACGTAGAAGGTGCCCTTGGCGACGCCGGCCTCGCGGGCGATCTCGGCCACCGAGGTGGTGTCGTAGCCCTGCTCGGCCCAGAGCTTGAGCGCCACGTCGGCCAGCTCGGACCGCCTGGCCTCGTAGAAGGCGTCTCGCTGGCTTGCGGGGATCCTGGCCACGCCTTATTATGACCAACCGGTCAGTCATTATCAATGTGCCCGGGAGGGAACCCATGACCGCCGAGACCCGCCTGCCCGATCCGACGGTGCCCCCCGCGCTGCCCGCCGCCGAAGGCGAGGCCCCGTTCGACCTGTTCCTCCCGTTGCGCAGCGCGGGTTCGCTCGAGGACCCGTACCCGGTCTACCACGTGATCCGCACGGTGCGGCCGGTGCTCGAGGTGCCCATCGAGGATTGGAAGGGCCCCGGGGTCTGGCTGCTGACGCGGTACGACGATGTGCGCGACGTGCTGCGCGACCCGCGGTTCTCGGCCGACCGCACCAGCGCACCGCTGATCCAGCACAACGCCCACCGCCTGCCCGAGTTCCTGCAGCAGACGAGCCGCGGGCTCCGAACCATGCTCGTGATGGATCCGCCGGATCACACCCGCATCCGCAAGCTCGTAAACAAGGCCTTCACGCGCGCGCGCATCGAACGGTTGCGAGGCCACATCGAAGACCTGGTCGGCACGCTGGTCGCCGAGGCCCAGGCGAAGGGCCGCTTCGATCTCATCCACGACCTGGCCGAGCCGCTACCGGCGATCGTGATCGCCGAGCTGCTCGGCGTGCCCACCAGCGACCACCGCCAGTTTCGCGAGTGGTCCAGTGCGCTGATCAACGGCCTCAGTGCACAGGACGAGGAGACCCGCGCGGCTGGCACGGCCGGCGTGGAGTCGATTCTCGGCTATCTGCGCGACATCATCGCCGAGCGCAGGCGCGCGCCGCAGGACGATCTGATCAGCGCGATGATCGCCGCGCAGGAGGAGCAGGACGCGCTCACCGATCTGGAGCTGCTCGCGACCAGCAACCTGCTGCTGCTCGCGGGTCACGAGACGACGACCAACCTGATCGGCAACGGCATGCTGGCGCTGATGCGCGAGCGAGAAGAGTGGGGTCGCCTGTGCGCCGACCCCTCCCTCGCACCGAGCGCAGTGGAGGAGCTGCTGCGCTTCGACGGCCCAGTGCAGGCGACGGTCCGCGTGGCGCGTGAGGACGTCGAGATCGGCGGCAAGCAGGTTCCGGCCGGTGCGCTGGTGCTCGTCAACCTGGGCGCCGCCAATCACGACCCGACGGTCTTCGCCGACCCCCAGCAGCTCGACATCACGCGCGACCCGAACCCGCACCTGGGCTTCGGCTTCGCCACCCATTTCTGCCTGGGCGCGCCGCTGGCGCGGCTCGAAGGTGTCGTCGCGTTCGAGGCGCTCGCAAGGCGGATGCCATCGCTCGAGCTCGTGACCGAGCGGCCCGAGTACCGTCCGAATCCCGTCCTGCGCGGCCTGCGCAAGCTCGTTCTGCAGGCGTAGCCCGTCCGTCAGGACTCTTGGAGGCGCCTCGCGAACTCTGCCTGCCACTGCGTCATGGGGCGGAACTCGGGCTCGGATTCGACCTGCTTGCGGGTCGCCTCGGTGATGTCCTCGTCGCGCTGGTCGAGGTCGAAGCCCTGGGCGAAGGGCTGCGCCACGTGGAAGGGCGTATCCACGAAGCACTCGACACCGTTGCCCTCGCAGTCGTTGAAGTAGAGCGACCAGGCATTGCCATGGCAGATCGGCAGGATCCCCTCGATGCCGGCTGCTTCGAGCTTCGCGCGCAGCACGCGCAGGTCGTCGAGCGTGCCGGTGCGAAACGCGAGGTGGTCGACCATCACGAATGCGGCGCTCGGCGGTTCGAGCCCGCCCACCATGGCGATCTGGTGATGGGCGCTCGGGTCCTGGCTCAGGAAGGCGATCTCGGAGCCGCCCGGGACCGGGCCCCGATTGGTGACGTGAAAGCCCAGCACGTCGCAATAGAACGAAGACAGCCGATCCAGGTCGCGAGCCGCCAAGGTGGTGTGCCCCAGCGTGAGCCGGGGCGTCGTCTTCGTGTCCGTCATGCGCTTCCTCCCGACCCCAGTATGGCCGACATCGCGGCTCGCAGGGCGGCCTTCGGGTCGTCGACCCCGCCGACGGATCGCCATGCGACGATCCGGTCGGGCCGTACGAGCACACAACCCGCGTCACCGACCTCGCGGCGGCGGATCCAGTCCCCGTACACGTCGTTGACGTCGAGCCCGAGCGAGACCTTCACGCCGGCGACTTCGACGCCGAGCTCGGCCGAGACCTTTCCGGCGGCGTCGAGCCACGCCTGGCCGCTGGCGCCCGTGATCAGGGTGAACCGGTCGTAGGCGCAAACGTCGAGCGTGGAGACGTCCTGGTCTCCCGCCGCGAGCCACGCATGCGGGACCGGACTGCCGGGAAACGTCGACGGCTCGTAGTGGAGCACGGGATCGCGAGGCGGCTCGGGAGCGGGAGTCCCGTCGTCGATGACGGCCCGCGACCGGTAGCGCTGGCCGAGCTCGACGCCGTGCGCGTTGAACTGGGCGTTCATGGTTTCGAGCCCCGCGAGCATCTGGGCTCGCTGCGCCTCGCCCTCCGGGCCGTAGATCTCCGCGAGCCTGTTCTCGACCTCGTCCGGGCTCATGTCCGGCCGCAGTCCCAGCGCAACGAGCCAGTCCGCCGTCTCCCGCACGCTCTGGTTGGCACGGTCGACGATCTGCCGCCCGACGGGCTGGCGCTCGGCGTCGTAGGTGTCGAGCAGGGCGTCGTCGGCCAGCCCCCGCACGACGAGCCCGAGCTTCCACGCCAGGTTGTAGGTGTCCTGGATCGAGGTGTTGCTGCCCAGTCCGTTGGCGGGGGGGTGACGGTGCGCGGCATCGCCTGCAATGAAGAGCCGACCGCGCCGGTAGCTCGAAGCCACGACGTGGTTGAACTGCCAGGGGCTCACCTTCTTGATCTCGAACGCGACGTCAGGGTCGCCGATCGCGGCGCGCACGCTCGCGACCACGTTCGACTCGTCGAGGTCGTTGGGCGCCATGTCGGGACGGACGAAGATCGTGCTCCACTCGTTCCACGGCTCGACGCACGTCCAGATGCTCACGAGATCCTTGCTGCCCGGCGTCACCGTGAAGAACAAGGCGCCGGACCGATGCGCCGTGTAGCGGCTCAGGTCCGCTTCGATCCATACCGTGATGGCATCGCCGAGGCCCGCCTCGCCTTCGTACTCGAACGCTCCGTCCCGCCCGACGACGGTTCGCCCGCCGTCACACCCGATGGCGTAGCGGGCCACGACCTCGAACTCGGGGCCGCCGTCGCGAGGGCGCACACGCGCCGTGACCTGCTCGTCGTCCTGTTCGACCGACAGCACCTCATGGTTCATACGGATGTCGGCGCCGAGTTCGCGAGCGCGTTCGAGCAGGATCGGCTCGAGAACGTGCTGGCCGACGTTGCACATCTCGCTGGGGCTGGCGGCGCGATACTCGCCGATGCGTTCGTCCCCGGTGCCCCAGGTCATCATGCGCGACAGTTCGCGACCGGCGAACGAGGTGGCGAAGACCTGCTTGCCCATGAGGTGGTGGGGGAGGGCGCGCGCCTTCACCTGCTCTTCGACCCCGAGGTCGCGAAAGACCTCCACGGCCCTCTGGTTGGTGATGTGGGCGCGCGGCGCGTCGGCGGTGCCGTACTTCGAGAACGTGAGGGCATCGACCCCGAGTCGGGCGAGCAGGCTCGCGGCGGTGAGCCCGGCGGGGCCCGCGCCGACCACCAGCACGTCGGTCCTGATCCTGTCCATCCGGTCCTCCTGGTTTCGCTGTTCGAATGACTAGCAGGAGGGTGCCGGCTCGAATTTGGCTTGTCAAGTGAACAATTCGAGCCCTGGACCCATCCGTCGGGTGCCCGGGGCCCGAGCCGTGGCCCTGCGCCGGCCGGTCGGGGACCCCGCCGCCGGGCCTACGGCGCCAACAGCCGCGCGACGTAGTCGGCATGGGCTTCGACGGCCTGGGCACTCCGCGGGTCCAGTCCCGTCAGGCGCCGGCACTCGGGCGCCACGGCGAACATCAGCGAGGCCGCACCGGCAAGCGCATAGAAGGCGTGGGGCAGCAGCGCTTCGTCGACTCCCGCGGCCTCCACCAGTCCGGGTGCGATCGCTTCGAAGCGCGGGCGCAGGTGGGTATCGACCAGCCACTTCATGCGGTCGTCGGCAACCCGGCCCTCGTCGACCATGATGCGGAAGAGCTCGGGGTGGGCCGCCGCGAAGCGCACGTACTGACGGATCCCTTCGCGCGCGAGTTCTCGCGGATCGCTGAGATCGAGCGCATCCAGGCGTTCGGTCAGTTGCCTGCCCAGTCGCTCGAAGATGCTGTCCGCAGCCGCCCGCCACAGCGCATCCTTGCTCTGGAAGTGATACGTGATGAGACCCTGGTTCGTGCCGGCCCGGCGGGCGATCTCACGGGTGCTCGCGCCGCGAAAGCCCATCTCGGCGAAGGCCTCGACCGCCGCTTCCAGGATCCTGTCTCGGGTGGCATCGCGCTGGCGCTGTCTCGCGGTGGGTGTGGTCGTGGCCATGGATTCAGTTTATTCATTTGACAAGCCTGTGTCAGTGGCGTCATATTCTGCTGGTCAATTGAATAGCCAGCCGGCCGCCGGCTCCCGGCCAGCGCTGCGCCGCGCCCCGACTCGCCCCGGCGTGGTCCTACCCGCTTTGGAGGAAACCCCTTGATCGAGCTCTACCACTTCGGCTTCTCGACCTGCTCCCAGAAAGTGCGCCTGGTGTTGGCTGAGAAGGACATCGCGTTCGCGTCCCACGAGATCAACCTGATGGCGGGCGAGCAGCACGACCCGGAGTACGTGAAGCTCAACCCGAAGCACGTGGTACCGACCCTCGTGCACGACGGCCGCGCGCTCGTCGAGTCGTCGCTGATCGTCAAGTATCTCGACGATGCCTTTCCCGAGCCGCCGATGCGGCCCGCCGACGCCGCCGGGCGCTATCGGGTGGATGCCTGGCTCATGCACCTCGACGGGGCGCTGCATCCGGCGGCACCGATCGTGACCTTCGCGATCGGGCCGCGCCGGCAGCTGCTGCAGCAACCCGAGGAGGTGCGAGAGGCGAACCTCGCTGCGATTCCCGATCCAGCGCAACGCGCCACCCGGCGCAGCGTCCTCGAGCACGGCGTTGCGGCGCCCGAGTTCGCCGGGGCGCTGCGCGTGTTCCTCGACACACTCGACCGCATGGAGTCGGAGCTGGCCGCGGGCCCTTGGCTGTCGGGCGCGCTCTTCGGGCTCGCCGACGCCTCGCTTCTTCCCTACGTGCTGCGGCTCGAGCACCTGGCGCTGGATCCCGTGCTGGAAGCGTCGCAGCGCCCGCGCGTCGCGGACTGGCTGGCACGGGTCAAGGCGCTGCCGAGCTACGCAACCGCCGTGGAGGCCTGGATCGTGCCGGCCGCCGTCGAGATGATGCGCGCCAACGGCAAGGAGGCCTGGCCCGAGATCCAGACGCTCGTGGGCTGACATCGGGCTCGACCAGGCCGGCTCGGCGTGGCTCAGTCGCCCAGGATCACGTCGTGCAGGATGGACCAGCGGCGCTTGGCGGCGCCGGGCGGATCGACGCCTTCGATCCAGTAGTGGAAGAGCTCCGAGACGGTGCGGTCGCGCTGCTTGAGCAGGATCCACCGGTTCAGGAACTCGACCATGTCGGGTTCGCCGCGGCGCAGCGCGTAGCCGAGAGGCACCTTCACCGTGCCGGATCCGGGTACGGCCACGGCAAACTGCGGGTAGATGAGCGTCCAGGCCGACCCGGTTTCGGCGGACAGGAGGAGCGCATCGATCTCGCCCGGATCGGCGAAGAAGCTGCGCGGCGAGTCCAGCGCCACGACCTCGGCCTGGGGCAGATAGCGGCTCAGCATGTCGCCGTAGTAGCCGAGGCGGGGGACCCCGATTCGCACCGCTTCGAGACTGCGCACGATCTCGGGGTCCGCGAAGTCGTCGCGCAGGTGGTCGGGCACGACGAAGGCGAGCGATACCTCCATGTACGGGTCGGTGAAGCTCATCGCCTCGAGCCGTTGCGGCGTGATGGCGACGCCGGACATCACCACGTCTACGGCGCCACGGTCCAGGTGTTCGGCCATGCGCGGCCATGCGATCGGGACGAACTCGAGCCGCACCCCCAGGTCGCGCGCCAGGGCATGGGCCATCTCGACGTCGAGCCCCACCAGTTCGCCGGTTTCGTTGTGGAACACGTAGGGCAGCGCGTCGGCGCCGAAGCCCACGCGGATCACGCCGCGCTCGCGGATGCCGGCCAGTACGGGGGTGGCGGAGTCCGGAAGGCCTGCCGGCGAGGCGAGCTCCCGGGCGTCTGCGTCGGGCAACAGCCGCTCGCGCTCGATGAACGTCCGATAGCCCTGGTAGGGGTGCTCGATGGACTCGAAGAACAGGCGCGTTCCGCCGAGCCCGGCCACGATGAGCAGGACGCCCACGCCGGCCCAGCGAGCGAGACGCACCGGGCGCAGGGCCAGGACGCCCGCGGTCCCGCAGGCGCCGAGCAGCGTGATCGAGAGGATGTGGACCGAGGCGAGCATCGATCCGAAGCGGTTGCCCACGATGTTGTCCGCCACCAGGAAGAGCTGGAAGGCGTCGGCGGGGATGCGGAAGAGGTCGAGCAGGAAGGGAATGGCGACGGCCGTGCTCGCGAAGAAGCTGAAGACGCCCGTGGCGATGAACTGGGGCATCTGCCCGGGCGACAGCGGAAAGCCGGAGAGCCATCCGGCGAAGAGGATGAAGCCCAGCGACAGGAGCTTGCCGGCACTCGAGAGCGTGAAGGCGATCGGGACGATCACCTCCACGAGCCCGCGCTTGTCGCGGGTCTCCTCGCGGCTCTCGAGCAACTCGCGGCTGCGCTCGGCGAGGATCGGGAGCACGACGAAGACGCTGCCGGTCGCAAAGGCCGTGAGCAGTGCCGCCCGGGCATGGCCCACGACCTCGCCGTAGGAAAACGGGGTGACCGCGACCACGAGCATCGGCAGGATCCAGAGCGAGAGCGCCAGGGCGGCCACCACGTAGGCCACGGCGTAGACCTGGAGCCCCAGCAGCTCGTCGCCAAGCATGGTGCCGGCCGCGTGCCCCGCAATGGCGAACACGCCATAGGGGGCGAGCGAGACCACGAAGGCCGCCACGCGCTGGAGGGCGTCCTCGGTGGCGCGCAGCACGTCGAGCAGCGTCTCCTTCCGCTCGATCGCCATCAGCGCGAGCCCGACGGCCACGCTGAAGACGACGACGGCCGGCACCACGCCGTCCGCCAGGGCGCGGAACGGATTGGCCGGCAGGTAGAGGGCGACGGGATCGAACGGGGGCGCCGTCTCGACCAGGCTCGTGCTGAAGAACGAGGCCGCCTCCCAGTCGGGGAACGCGAGCGGTAGCGCGCCGACCACGACCAGCGTGAGGGCCCACACCAGCAGCAGGAACGCGCCCGCGCTACGGGCCAGGGCCACCGCATCTTCCTTCCGGAGGCCCCCGAGGCTCCGGATGAGCGCGACCGTCACGAAGGGCAGGACGGTCATCTGCAGGAGCACGACGAAGGCGCTGCCCACCCCTTCGAGAAAGGCCACCGACTCGCCGAAGAAGAGGCCCGCCAGGATCCCCAGGCCGAGCCCGAGCAGTACACGGGTCGAGAGCGACATGTGGGGAGTGGGCCTTCAGCTCGACGCCGCGTCGCCAAAGAAGTCAGGCTCGCGCTTCTCGAGGAAGGCGCTCATGCCCTCGCGCATCTCGGCGTTGCCCATGCCGCGTCTCACCTCGCGGCGCTCGACCTGGAGCGCCTCTTCGAGGCTCGACCCCTCGGCCCCGACGACACAGCGAAGCACCGAAGCGACCGCCATGGGCGGGCGCCGTGCGAGATCGTGCGCGAGCTCCTGGGCGCGCTGCTGCAGCTCCGCGTTCGGCCAGACTTCGTGGACCAGGCCGATCCGAAGGGCCTCGGGGCCGCTGATCTTCTTCACGCGCAGGATGAGGTCGAGGGCCGCTGCGCGACCGACGCAGCGTGTGAGCCGGGCCGTGCCGCCCCAGGCGGGAACGCCTCCGATGTCGAGCTCGGGCAACCCGATCCGGGCGCCTTCTTCTGCGGCCAGCCGAAAGTGGCAGCCGAGCGGAAGCTCGAGGCCGCCGCCGAGGCAGTAGCCGTAGAGCGTGGCGATCCAGGGCTTGCCCATGTTCTCGATCTTCGAGATGACCCGCAGCCGCTGATCGAGGACCGCTTCGAAGCTGCCCTTGCGCTGGATGCCTTCGGGCATCTGCTTCAGGTTCATCCCGACCGAGAAGTGCTCGTCGCCAGCGCCGCGAATCACCACGGCGCCTACCGAGTCGTCCTGGTCGAGGGCGTCGACCTGCTCCTCGAGCTCGTCCATGAAGTCGAGGCTCATCCGATTGCGCGGGGCGTCGTCGTTGATGAGCGTCACGACGCGTCCCTCACGCTCTACGATCAGTGCGTCTCCCATCTCCGTTCTCCTTCCTTGGCTCCATGGCTACACGGTAGACCGCCGCCGGGATTCTGCTTCCAGTCCACCGGGGCCTCACCACCACCGACGATTCGGGTGAGTCCCGCGTCCGGCGATTGGCGCGGCTGGATGCCGATGGACGACCTAACGCGACGCTCGCGGTCGGAGGCGCTTCTTCGTGGTCTTGCGGCCGATCGCCCAGCTGCCCGGCCGATAGGTCGGGGTCACGTCGTTCCCGATGGGGTCGCCGCACGACGTGCAGCGCAGCTCGTAGCCCGCCGATTCGCCGCAAGCGGAGTGGGTCAGCTGAACCGGGGGAGGTTCGCCGTCGTTCAGCCACTGGTCGCCCCACTTCACCAGCGACAGCACCACCGGCAGAAGCTCGCGACCCATCTGCGTCAGTCTGTACTCGTACCGTCGGGGTGCCGCGAGATACGCGTGGCGTTCGAGGATGCCATGCTCGACGAGTCCGGCCAGACGCTCCGTGGCGATGGCGCGGCTGGCCCCGGTCCCCGACAGGAAGTCCTCGAATCTCGTCGTGCCGGCGAACGCCTCTCGCAGGAAGAGCAGGGTCCACGGGTCGCCGACCACCGAGAGGCTCCGCGCCAGCGAACACACCTGCGTCCCGACTTCACTCCACTTCATGGTTGCGCTTCTCGCTGCTCGATCTCGTGATGACGTTCCGAGTCTTCATCCTAGACCAACGAGGTCCTGGGCTCTAGGGGCGAGGAGAAGGCCCGCGAGGTCACGCGCCCACAAGAGGGCGTACTGGCGCCTGAATCGGGGACTTCGGCGAATCGCTGAATCGTTGTTGCGTTCTCGAATTCATAAGTCTATAAAGTAGACTTATGAAATCGATCGAGAAGGAGGGCCACCCATGACCCACTACGCCTGCATCGTGCAAGAAGGCCAGGCCGCGGATCGCAAGCAGGACGCGCTCGAGGCCGGGCTCAGACAGCTCGGCCAACGGTTCTTCGGTGACGACCCCGCAGGCGTGGCCATCCGTTGGACGCGTCAGGCACCGGGCTGGGCCTGGACCGCCGGGGAGCCGAGCACCTCGTCGATCGTGGTTCGCTCGGTACCCCTCGGCTTCGACGACACCCACCGCGAGGCCTACCTCCGGGCCGTCTGTGACCTCTGGGTCGAGACGACCGGATGCTCCATCGACGAAGTCGTGGCCACGGCCTTCGACGGCCCGCTGTCTCTCTAGGCGAGGAGGATTCTGCCATGCCCCTGTATCGATGCGCGATTCGAGAAGGCCTCAGCAACGAGGTACAGCGCGCCCAGATCGCCAAGGAGGTCGTTCGAGTCCACTGCGGTGTGACCAGGGCGCCGGCCCAGTTCGTCCACGCCTTCTTCTCCGAGCGGCCCGCCTCCGAGCTTCCCGAAGGACGCTCGGCGTATGTGTTCGGGACGATTCGGTGGGGGCGGACCGACGAGCAGAAGGCCGAGATCGTCTCGCAGCTACGCAGCAGCGTGGCGGCTGCGCTTGGTCTTCTGGAGGACGAAGTCGGAGTCACGACGGTCGACATCCCGTCGAAGTGGAACATGGAGGGTGGAGCGATCATGCCCGAACCCGGCGAAGAGGCCGCTTGGCTGGCGCAGCACCAGGCCTGAGGGGCCGCTCTCCCCCTCGCGGCGTGACGGCTCGCCGTTGCGGGTCGTGGTCGAGGTGGACTCCCTGAAAGTCTCGAATGTGAACGGATGGGCGGGCCCGGGACGGGCGGCCGGCTCGAGGAGGTACCCATGAAATCGCAGACCGCACTGGTGTCCATTCTGTTCGGCGTCGCCATGACCTTCGCGTGTAGCGACGCGTCGACGCGAGGTGCCGCGCCGCTCGGCCCCTCCTGGGAGGAGGCGAGGGCAGACGCCACGACGACCTCCATCGATGGAATCGAGATCCGATACCGCCGGAGCCCGCGAGCCGACGCACCCTCCGTCGTGTTGTTCGGGCCCTACCCGCAGTCGATCCGCGCCTGGGATTCGGCCTGGTCCGCGCTCGCCGGGCGATACGACCTGCTCGCCATGGACCTTCCCGGCTTCGGCCTCTCGGACGGTTCGCCCGAGACGATGTCCCCGTCGGCCGCCGCGCGGGTCGCGCTTCGCGTGGCGGATCACTTCGGGATCGACCGCTTCCACGTGGTGGGCCCCGACGTCGGTGCCCCCGTTGCGCTCTGGCTCGCCGCGAATCATGCGGACCGGATCCTGAGCGCCAACGTCTTCGATGGCCCGGGATACTTCCCTCCGGCGATGGAGCCCCAGCTCGATCGGCTGGTCCACTCTGGGCTCTACCGATGGATGGCGGGCCACGTGGTGGCCGGCGCGGCCATGGACCAGTTCTTCGAGATCGCGACCGAGACCGGCTACGCGGTGGCCGAGCCATCGGCCGCGGCACGGGCAGAGTACTACGCCATCACCCACGATCCGCGCGCCCACCGGCTGAGCCTTGCCTTTCTCGCCTCGTACGAGACCGAGCTCACCACGCTCGGCGGACTCCTGCCGGAGATCTCGACGCCGGTCCTGGTGACCTGGGGCCGCGAAGACGCCTTCGTGCTGCCCGAGAACGCCGAGCGACTACACGAGCTGCTCCCGTCGAGCGAGCTCGTCCTGTTCGACGACGCCGGCCACTACTCCCACGAGGACGCGGGCGACCGCTACGTGGACGTTCTCACCTCTTGGATCGACGGCGGGTACGTCGCTGCCGCGGCGGCGCGTGCCGACGTCGCCCAGGGCCTGGGCCGCGAGTGACGCGCCGGTCTCGGTGCAGCCCGCAGCGCGGGCGGAGGCCATCGGAACGAAGATGAGGGTCCGAAGCCGCACGCGCCGCAGCGTGCTGCGGCGACCGGTGCCTGGCCCTCTCGGCGGGCCGGGGCCTCAGGTCGCTGCGTCGAGCCGCTTTGCGAATGCGGAGCGCCAGCGTTCGATCGGCTGGAAGTCGGGCTCGCCCGAGTAGCGCTTCTCCGTACGCTCCAGGATCTCGGCATCCGAGAGCGACAGGTCGAGCGGGTCGGTCACTGGCTGGCGCGTGTGCCAGGGGCTCTGGACGAAGCACTCGACCAGGTTGCCTTCGGGGTCCGGAAAGTAGAGCGACCAGGCGTTGCCGTGGTTGAGGCCGAACGTGGGCTCGACGCCGGCCTCGCCGAGTTCGGCGTCGAGCGTGCGCAGGTCCTCGAGCGAGTCCACGTGGAACGAGACCTGGTTGAGCATGCCCTTCTCGTCCCCGCGCCCTTCGACGAGCGCGACCTGATGGTGCTCGTTCGGGTCCGCGCTGAGAAAGCAGATCTCGGGTCTCCCGGGCAGGGCGGCGAGCGGCCCGCGGTCGGTCACCTGCAGACCGAGGTGTCGGCAGTAGAAGTCGACCATCGTGTCGAGGTTGCGCACGTGGAAGCCCAGGTGGCTGAAGCGGATGTTTCGACGGGTCATGATCTCTCCTTCGCGGTCGCGTGAGAAGTCGTGCGGGTTCCATGGCATGGCCTTGCCCCGAATTGTTCGATTGTATAAGATCTCGGCGTGGCCGTCATCCTCATCCTTGCCGCGCTGGTCGCCCTCGGTTGGTGGGCCTGGGAGAAGTCGCATCGCAAGACCCACCCGGTGCCGCCGGGTCTCCAGGTCGGCGTGACGCTGCCGCACGAGCAGGAGTTCGAGCTCTACCACAACGCGCTCTCGCTCTGCTCGATGAAGGCCCGGTTCTGCATGGCCGAGCTCCGCATCCCCTACCGGAGTCACCCGATCGACCTGATCGAGACGGGCCGCTACGAGACACTGGGTCGCGACTTCCTGAAAGTGAACCCGGGCGGCACCGTGCCGGTGCTGGTGCACGAGGGGCATCCCGTCTATGAGTCGCACGAGCAGATCCGCTACGCCGCCGACCACGCGCCGCCCGGCTGCCCGTCGCTCGTCCCCGACGACCCCGCACTGCGCGAGCAGATGCAGCGCTGGGTCGATCGCTCTTCCATCACCGAGGACCCGCTGAACCACGGGGACCTGAGTGCCGGCAACGCCGTGCCGGGTCTGACCTTGCCGATCTTCGCGGCGATGATCGAGAAGATCCCGGTCCACGAGATCCTGGTGGGGCTGCTCTTCCATTGGGACCGCGTCCGCCCCTTGCTGTTCCTGGCACTCAAGCTGCGCGGAATCGAGGGCTTCGGCTCGATCCGGCCCTTGGCCGACGCCGTCGCGCGCAGTCGTAGGCAGATGGAGGTCCACATGGACGCGCTGGAAGAACAGCTCCAGCAGTCCGAAGGGCCGTGGATCCTCGGAAACCCGTTCTGCCTGGCCGACGTTGGCTGGTTCGCGATCTTCGAGCGCCTGGAGCAGCTCGATACGCTGGAAGCCGTCGTCGGAGGTGGCCGGCGACCCGCGTGCGCGGCGTACTGGGAGGCGCTGAAGAAGCGACCCAGCTACCAGGAGGCGATCGTCGAGCACGCGCATCCGCTCGTCGCGTATGGCACTCGGCGCATCCGCGAAGCCAAGGAGAAGAACGCCGCGCTGCGTGCGGTGCTCGAAGGCGCACCGCCGGCATAGCTCGCATCGACGCGGCGCGGCTGCCTACAGGAACGCGGCCACGCCCTCCGCCAGCCGGCTCGCCCGCTCGCCCAGCTTCTCCGAGCTGCCGGCCAGCAGGGGCAGGATCAACTGATCGACGCCGAGCTGCTCGTAGGCGCCCAGGGCTCCGTCTTCGAGGGGTGCCATCGGCGGTGCCGCGTGGATCTGCACGTCTTGCCGGGTGCGGCCCACTGCGGCCAATTCGGTGTCGAGCAGCGCCAGGCGCTCGCCCAGCGCATCGGGCGTGAAACCGAACGCGAACCATCCCTGGCCCATCGCCGCGATGCGGCGGAACGTCGCCGGGCTCTCGCCTCCGAAGATCAGCGGCGGGTGCGGCGACTGCACGGGCTTCGGGCTCTGCACGCACGGCGGCAGCGAGTAGAACGCGCCGTCGTAGCTCGAGACCTCATCGCACCAGAGCCGCTTCATCACCTCCAGGCACTCCTCGGTGCGGGCCCCGCGGCGCTCCCACGGGATCCCCAACGCGTCGAACTCCTCGCGCAGCCAGCCCACGCCGATGCCGAGGTCGAATCGCCCGCCCGACAGGTAGTCGAGGTCGGCGATCTGGCGGGCGGCATACACCGGGTCGCGCTGGGGCACGATCAGGATGCCCGTGCCCAGGCGGATCTTCGTGGTCTGGGCCGCGATCCAGGTGAGCGAGACCAGCGGGTCGCACAGGCTCTCGGGGTTGCCCGGGATGCGCCCGTCTGCCGAGTACGGATAGCGTGAGCCGTACTCGCGGAAGAACACCACGTGCTCCGGGACCCACAGCGAGTGGAAGCCGTGTTGCTCGGCCGTGCGCCCGATCTCACCGCAGAGCTCGGGAGGGGTGGCGGCATTGAATGCGGTCTGGACACCGATCTTCATCGTGCGCTCCTCGTGGTCCGGTCGCTTTGGACTGAGCGGCACAGCGTGCCACGCCGGGTCAGGCGGGCGCGAGTCCCCAGAGCAGGATGCCGATGGCGGCGACCCAGCTGCCCGCCACCCGAATGCCCACGCGCGTCCAGTCGGCGCGATCGCCGAGCGCGATGGCGACCGCTGCGCCGACCAGGACCAGGGCCGCGGCCCCGATCCCCACGCCCGAGGTGAAGAGCGCGATGGAGGTCTCTCCCGTGACCTCTGCACCGTGGGTGAAGCCGTGGCTGAGGCCGAAGACCGTGGCGAGCAGGACCAGGACCGGCGTCGGGACCGGCCATGCGCCCGCCACGAGGATGCCGAGCAGCACGAAGGACGCGAGGTTCAACGCATCGCTCCCCGGGAGATCCGGGTGGGCCAGGTGACCGAGCAGCCCGGCGAGGATGGCCGCCGGGAAGACCGCGAGCAGTACGCGTCCCGCTCGCGGACCCTGTTGTCCGGCGAGCAACGCGAGCGCCGCGATGGGGAGCGCGTGCTCGAGAGTCGCCACGGGATGCAGGAGGCCGCCGTAGAAGTCGCCGAGACGCTTGCCGAGTGAGTGCGCGCCCGCGCTCGCGGCCGGGACCCAGGCCCCGGCTGCGAGCAGCCAGGGCAGCGCGCCGCGCGCGATCGCCATCAAGCGCCGACCACCTGACGCAGCAGGAAGAGCACCCCTCCCGCCGCGATCGCGGCGCCGCAGCCTCGAACCACCCAGGGCCCCGCAGGCCGCACGTGCACCAGCAGGCCGACCGCGATGCCCGCGAGGTGGAGCAGACCGGTGGATGCGACGAAGCCCACGCCGTAGGCGAGCGGGTTCGCCGCGCCCGGCAGCTCGGTGCCGTGGGCGTGCCCGTGGAAGACGGCGAAGATCCCCACCAGGGCCAGCGCGACGGGCAAGGCGGGCCGCAGGGCACCGGCGACCATCACACCGAGCACGATCCCCGACATCGCGATGCCGATCTCGACCCCGGGTAGGGGAAGGCCCCGTGCCCCGGCGGCGCCTCCGAGCGCCATGACCATCGGGAAGGCCACGGGCAGAAGCCACAGCGCCGGTCGCCCGAGCTGGCCGCCCCAGAGCCCCACGGCCACCATGGCGATCACGTGGTCGAGCCCCTGGATGGGGTGCAGGAACCCGCTGGCGAGCCCGCCGGCCATGCCCTCGGAGGTGTGGGCCGCGGCCGCGCGGGCCAGCAGCAGCGCCGCGGCCGTACCCGCGCCCGTCCGGAGGAGGAGTCGCCTCGGCATCTAGGCGGCCCCCGCAGAGAACAGCAGCGTGGCCCGGTCCACGAGCCACCACGTGGCGACGATGCCGATGGCATAGGCCGGGATCGGGCGCATCCAGCGCGGCAGAACCACCTCGAGCCGCGCGAGCGCCCACGACAGCACGAGGAAGCAGAGCACGAACAGGAGCTGCCCGATCTCGACGCCCACGTTGAAGAAGAGCAGGGCAGGGGGGATCTCGCGCTCCGGCAGCCCGAGCGCGTTCAGCGCTCCGGCGAAGCCGAGCCCGTGAACGAGGCCGAAGCCGAAGGCCACGGCCCACGGGTAGCGCGCGGCGAGCGTTTCTCGCCCGCGCTGCTTCTCCAGGATCTCCACGCCCAGGAAGACGATGCTGAGGGCCACGATCGCGTCCACGGCTTTCGCCGGCACGTCGAGGAAGCCCAGGGTCGCAAGCCCGAGCGTGATGCTGTGGGCCACGGTGAACGCGGTGATCGTCTTCGCGAGCTGCCACCCACCCGCAACGAGGAACAGCAGCCCCAGCACGAACAGCAGGTGGTCGAAGCCGAGCAGGATGTGCTCGATGCCGAGCACCGTGTAGCGGCGAACCGTCTCGGCGAAAGAGCCGGAGCCCGCCTTCAGGTAGGCGAGCTCGACGTCGGTTCCAGCGTCGCCCTTCGCGAAGAAGAAGCGCGCCTCGCTCCCGTCGAGCCAGCGAGCGGTCACCATGGCGCCCTCGCGGTCCCAGGGCAGGTGGAGCACGTCGCCGGCGACGAGCGGTCCGTCGCCGGTGGTGAAGTCCCAGCGCAGCTGGCCGAGCCGCGAGCTGCCCGACGCGCCGGTCTCGAGATCCACGCGCCTTGCGCGCTCGGGGAGGACCGGGTCGCGATACGCGCCGCGCATCGTGGGGCTCGCAGCCACCGAGAGTGAGTAGGTGGTCTCGCCGGTCTGGTCGAGCCGCACCTTGGCCACGCCGAGGTCGTGCGCGGCGGCGGGCTGTACCCCCAGCACGAGCACGGCGGCCGCGAGGAGGACGGGTCTAGCCATCGCCGGACTCGAGGAGCTCCGCCACGCCGTCCTCCACCACGATCTCGTAGCCCTGGCGCAGCTCTTCCACCTGGGCCTCGAGGGCGTCCCGGCTGCGGGCCACGGGGTAGAGCGCGCGCAGGTACGCCTCCGACTCCTCGAAGCTGAGGGGGCGGGCGGGGTGACGCCCCGCGATGCGCAGGTAGTGCACGCCGAGCGCCGAGCGGAAGGGCCCGTGCCAGCTCGAGTCCTCGATCGCGAGGATCTCCCGTGCCGACTCCGCGCCGAGCCCGCGCACGAGCTGCGCCTGGGTGGTGCGTTTCATGTCACCGCCTGCGAGCAGCCGCTCCTCGCCGAGTGCGCGGTGATCCGCGCCGGCTCGCAGCGACGCGAGCAGGTCGTCGGGCACGCGTGCCGGGTCGGCGTAGAACACGTGGTCGAAGTCGAGCGACGGCGTGGTCCTCTGCTCGTCGCGCGTCTCCTCGTAGAGCGCCCGCAGGTCGTCCTCCGTGGGGGAGGGCACGTCCGCGGCGAGCAGGAAGCGCATGGCCCGGAGCAGCTGGGCCCGGATGGAAGGCGTGCGGTCCATGCCGCGCGCGTAGGCCTCTCGCAGGAGGATCTCGTCCTCGAGGAAGCCCTCGACGATGTCGCGGCGCTCGTCGGCGCGCAGCGGACGCAGGAGAAGCTCCTCCTGTTGCTCGATCAGGAACGCCACCGTCACCCGCTCCACGCGGATCACCTGGCGATCGGCCCGCTCGCGCAGCGCACCCGCCGCGAACAGGACGGATGCGAGCAGCGCGAACTGCACGAGCGGCTCGCGTGCCGCCCTACGCAGGAACGAGGCCGCGGGCTGCTCGGTCATCGCGCGCGGACGTTAGCAGGGCCGGAGCGCCGCGCGGAGCACGCTCGCCAGACCTAGGGCTTACCGCTCACCCGGGGATGGATGTACTTCGGGTCGACCCCGTCCTTCTTCATCGCGATGCCGGTCAGGAACTGGAACATGATACGACGCACGAGGCGCGCGGTCTGCTGGCCTTTGTTGTCGTAGTAGGGGTTGAACTCGACGATGTCGAAGCCCACGATCGTCTTGGTCGCGGCGAACTCGCGCAGCTGCGGGAACAGCTCGCGCGGGATCATGGCCGTGGGCTCGCTCGAGCCGGTGCCGGGGGCGTAGGCCACGTCGAACACGTCCACGTCGAACGAGACGTAGATGAGCTCCACGTCCTTGAAGTTCTCGTAGATCTTGTCGAAGGTCGCGTCGACCCCGTCGCGCAGGATCTCGTGCAGGTGGTAGACGTGGCCGCCCTCCTCGAGGATCTCGTCGTAGAGGTCCTCACCGAAGGCCGGGGCGCCCATCCCGAACTGCACCACCTCCTTGCCGTCCAGCAGGCCCTCTTCCACGGCCATGTTCATGTAGCTGCCCGAGTGGTAGAACGCGCCGAACTTGCCCGTGCCTCGATCGAGGTGCACGTCGAAGTGCAGGAAGCCCACGTTCTTGCGCCCGTAGACGTCCACGATGCCGCGGTAGGTCCCGTTCGGCACGGAGTGGTCGCCGCCCACGGCGAACGGGATCGCACCCGTCTCGGCGATCTCGCGCGTCATGCGGCGGATCTCCTCGAGGGTGTGCGACTGGTTGTAGGGGTTGGTGCCCGCATCGCCGTAGTCCACGACGTTGAGGCTCCCGAACGGATTGATCAGGGTTTCGTACTCGAGCCAGCTCAGCGGAAACTTGGGGTCGCCGTAGCCGCCCCAGTCGCGCGTGTGCCGCACCTCGGCCGGCGCCCACATCGCACCGGCCGAATGGGGCAGCGCCCCGGTCGGCGCCCCGAAGATGGCGACGTCCACCTTGCCGGCCACGAGGTCTTCCTGGTTCAGCGCGACGGGCAGGTGGAAGAAGGTCTTGATGCCGACGGACTCCAACTGCACCTGGTAGCGCTGGATGTCGATCGGGCCGGGGGTGCGTTCGGGATTGCGGGCCGAGTCGCGCAGCTCCCGCCAGATGTTCGTCGCCTTGTCCTGGCGGATCACCATCCGGTCGGGCTGCTCGGGGTCGATGTGCGGCATGGGGGCGCGCTCTTCCTTGGGCGCCTCGTCGACCCAGGCCTTGTTGACCTGGGCCTCGGCGCCGACGGTGGCGAGGCCGATGAGGGCGGTGGCGACGAAGAGGGTGCGGATCACGGGCAGCTCCTTGGGCAGGCTTCGAACGCACTGCAAGATGGCAGCATGGCCCGAGTCGAAACAGCCAGATAGTGCAAGGATGGGTGGGAAATGCACCGATGGGAGGGGCCGAGTGCCGGCCCGGCGAGGCCGCGCCCCCTGCGAGTCGTCCTGTGGGCGCTAGGGTCGAGGTCGCTGATGAGCGTCGAGACCCGCACGATCTATGGCCCCGACGAGATGAAGGCGTTCTACCAGCAGGCGAGCGGAATGGTGCCGGACTACCTGCAGCTCTCCCGGGGCCGTGGGGGCCACCGGATGCAGACCGTCTCGCTCGACGGCGTCACGCTCATCTGGTCTCGCACGGACGTGGATTGCAGCTTCCGCGATCACATGCAGGGCGAGGGCCTCATGCTGGGGTTTGCGACCCGGAGCCGAGGCCGCGTGACGGTGCGCGGAGTGGAGGCGGGTCCGCAGACCGTGCAGGTCTGGCTCCCGGGCGAGGAGTTGGACTACGTCATGCGCGGGCCCCTCGAGACGCTCGAGGTCACCGTCGACCCCTCGCTGGCCGGGGAGCTCGGTTGGGCGGTGGGTGGCGACCCGTTGCGCGACGTATCGCGCCCGGACCTGCAGCGGCTCACCGGCGCCTGTCGCGTCGCGACGGCTCTGGCCTCGAGTGAGGCAAGCGGTGCTGGGGCGGCGCTCGTCGAGCCGCGCGATCGCGTGCTCGATGCCCTGGATCCCGTCCTCGAGCGGTGGCGGCCGCCCGCCGACGGGGCCCTGCTGGGCGGATCGAACCGCTACGACCTGGTGCGGCGGGCCAAGGCGCACCTCGACGCCCATGGCGACGACGCGCGCCTCGAGGTGGCCGACCTGGCCGAGTCGCTGGGCGTGCCCCGCCGGACGCTCTTCCACGCCTTCCGCACCGTGCTCGGCGTCGGGCCGCACCGCTACCTGCAGCTGCGACGCCTCGATCGGCTTCACGCCCGGCTGCGGGCCGCGCATGCGGGCGAAACGAGCGTGACGCGCATCGCCCTCGAGCTGGGCTTCGCGAATCCCGGTCGGCTGGCCGGCCTGTACCGTCAGCGCTTCGGCGAGTCGCCCCGGGAGACGCTGGCGAGGGCCTGCTCGTAGCGCCGACTAGCGGCTGTTGTCCTTCAGCATCGCAGGGTGCACGTAGTTCGGGTCGGTGATGCCCTGCTTGCGCGCGGCCAGGGCCGCGAGCGTGTGGCGCATCAGGCGGCTGATCACGTTGGAGGTGCTGCGCCTCCGGTCGTCGAGCAGCGGCGAGTACTCCACCCAGTCGATCAGGAGGATCTCGTTCTGCAGTGCGAGCATGCGGAGGATCCGCATCAGTTGCAGCGTGGTCATGCCACCGATTTCGGGGTTGGAGACGCCGGGCGCGAGCGAGCCGTCGAGCACGTCCATGTCGATCGAGATGTAGATCTTGCGACCCTTCAGCTCGGCCACCAGCTCGTCGACCGTCTCGTCGAAGCCGTTTCGTTCGAACCGAGGCATGAAGTAGTAGTTCGTGCGCGTCTCGAACATCCAGTTCATGCGCTCGACACTCTCGTAGGCGCCGCGCAGGCCCACGTGGAAGATCTGGTCGCCGTCGGCCAGCCCCCGCTCGTGCGCAAAGCGCAGCGCGGCTCCGCCGTGGGTGAACATGCCCAGGCGGCCGTCGGGCGGGGCGAGGTCGGTGTGCGCATCGAAGTGCACCGTCGTGAAGCTCTTCGGGCCGTAGTGGTCGTAGAGCGCCATCAGCGACGCCACCTGTGTGCCGTGGTCACCGCCGATGACGAAGGGAATGGCGCCGGCGTCGAGGATCTCCTTGAACACCAGGGCCTGGTCCGCAAAGTTCTGCACCATCAGCGAGGGGTGCGCGTTCGCGTTGCCGTAGTCGACGACGTTCAGGATGTCGAAGTACTCGTTGTTGAACCACATGTCGTGCCCGGTCTGGGCGAAGTCGTAGTTGTGGATCAGGCGCATGTAGTTCGCCGCCCAACCATTGCCATCGGCCGGGTTGAAGCTGGACGGTGCCCCGACGATCGCCACGTCGACCTCCCCAGCCTCGAGGTCCTCCGTCGTCATCGCGACGGGCAGGCCGAAGTAGGTCGGAAATGCGTGCTTGGTGGGGGCCACGTAGTAGCGCTGCAGGTCGATGGGGCCGGGCTCGCGCTTCGGGTTGTCGCCGACCATGTCCTTGCGCAGGTAGTACTTGTTCCAGCCCGGGTCGAGGATCTGGACCTGCGGGTTCTCCGGATCCCGCCACGGCTGGAGCCCCGCCGGCAGGCCATCGACCTTCGGCTGCGAGTCGAGATCGGGCGCCGGGTTGTCCTGGCCGAGCGCCGGAGCGGGTGCCAGAAGCAGCAGGCAGGCCGCGGCCAGCGCGAGATTGGACAGGCAGTTCAGCATCCCGGTTCTCTCCTTGGATCGGGCTCGCCGGCACGACGGAAGGACCCGAATCGCCGACCGCGCAGCCCGACCGCGGTCGGAACCCCCTATGGCCCCGCTTCCCGAAGGCTCGCATCGCCCTGGCGGCTTGCCTGTGCACCCCGTGCATGGGCGCCCCCGCACCGAGACGCCGGCACCCGCTTGCCGCCTACCGCTGGCAACGCGAACATCGGCCCGCGATGAGGTGTCCGTGACCGAGCACCACCGGATCGACCTCGCCGACGCGGACACGCTGGCGTCGTTCTACCGCGAGCAGACCAGCACCGAAACGCGGTTTGTTCAGGTCTCAGCGGGCCCCGCGATCCTCGATGCCCGCTCGCTCGACCTGGGTCGCATGCGGCTCCTCCGCGTGTCGGCGGACGGCAGCCACCTGTGGGAGGACCGGATGGGCCCCGGCGAGTGGCGATTCGCCCTGCTGTCGGAGTCCGCGGGTGCCGCCCGTTGTGGGGGCGCCGAGCTCTCCCCCGCACTGGGCAGCCTGCTGCGGCCGGGCGGGCAGCTCGATCTGCTGACCGACGGGGTGTACCGGACCCTCGAGGTCACCTTCGATGCCGCCTTGGCGGCCGAGCTGGCGTGGCGCTGTAGCCCGGCGACCACCGCGCGCGTCCCGGAGAACGCTGCGCACGCGCTCGAGTCCACGGTGGATGCCGCGCTGGCCGTGTTCTCGAGGGCCAGGCCCACGGCGTCCGATGACTGGCTCCGGGTGCACCGCTGGCGATGGTCCGAGCTGATCCTCGATCAGCTGGAGCTCGTGCTGCAGCCCTGGCTCGACGGCGCGCGTGCGCCGGACCGGCCACGCACGCGGGTCGCGTCCGGGTCGCTGGTCCGCCGGGTTCGGGAGCGCCTGGACGACCTCGACTATGCAAAAAGTGCAAAGGTCGAAACCCTGGCCCGCGACCTCGGGGTCTCGCGCCGGAGCCTGTTCCTCGCCTTCCGCACGGAGCTCGGGGTGGGGCCCCGGCGATTCAACGAGCTGATCCGCCTGAACCTGCTGCGGGCGCGGCTCTACCGCGGGGGGCCCGACCGCACCACGATCACCGCAGAGGCGAACGAGCTGGGCTTCTTCGAGCTCGGCCGGATGGCGACCAACTACCGGCGCCTGTTCGGCGAGTCGCCCCGCGACACCCTCGGTCGCCCGGCATAGGACCGGCCCTTCGCCCCACTCTGGAGGAGGGGCACCTCGGCGGCTCCGGTCGCCCGGCTGTGGGGCGCGGCCGCGGCCGCGCCGCGCGTCGAGAAGACGGGTCACGGGCGGAGCGGACGCGCGCGATGAAGCGGCGCGGGTTTGCCGTCGAACAAGCGGGCCCCCAGGTACTGATGGAAGTCGCCCACGATGCGTTCGAGTTCGACGAGGTCGCCTCCTCGCGAGTGGCGTGACGCCATGCCGCGCTGACCCCGCTCGCAGATCCGACGATCCTCCTCGAGGAACTCGCGGGTGAGTGGGTCGGGGCCCTCCTGATCGGCACCCATCCACTCGGCGACGCTCGCGGGGACGAGGCCGCTCGTGACGACGCGCGTGCGGTCCGGTGCCTCGGGGTGGAGGGCGATCCAGCCGAACGCCTCGTGCGTGAGCGACGCGACGAACGAGGGCGGTACCGCCACCACGAACTGGAAGGCGCTCGTTCCCTCGAGCGGGCCACCCGTGACGGCGGCGCGTGCATCGCCGAGCACGTAGAACGCATGGCGTGTGGCGGAGACCGGCTCGAGTGTCTTCTCGTGCACCTTGAACAGGTGGTACGACTCCACGCCGTTCTCGTAGGCGAGCTTCCAGTTCGCCTGCCAGGTGTCCGCAGCGAAGCCGCCGTTCGCCGTGTCGTACCGGTTCATGCCGAAGGCCTCGATCTCCCGAGTCACGTCTGCGAGCCGCTTGCCGAGGGGCTCGGCGCGGCCGTCGACGTTGACGAACACGACACCGCACCAGATCTCGAGCGCAAAGCGGGGGAGCGCGTGCCGAGCGGGGTCGATCTCGACGTTGCCGGTGTGTGGGGCGCCTCGGAAGCTGCCGTCGTCGGCGAATGCCCACGCGTGATAGGGACAGACGAGAGACCGGGCGTTGCCGTGCCCGTCGTCGAGGATGGGCGTCCCGCGATGACGGCAGACGTTCGACAGCGCGCGGAGTTCACCATCGCGGCCGCGGAGCACGACGACCGGCTCGCCGCCAATCGAAAGGGCTACGTAGTCTCCAGCGTCGCTCAGCAGCGCGGCGGGACACACCGCGACCCAGTCGCCGCGAAACACGCGCTCCATCTCGAGCTCGAAGACCTCGGGGTCGCGGTAGGACGAGAAGGGCAGGGCCACGCCCGCCTCCGGGCTGGCGGCAGTGGCCTCACGAAGCGGCTCGAGGTCACGCATGGGGTTCTCCTCCAAGGCCCTGCAGGAAGGTCTGCGCGGCCAGGGGGGCCGCTTCTCTCGCGGGTACGCTGCCGTCGGCGACCGCGGACCAGGCCGTCCAGATCAGCGCGTCGGCGACCCGGACCGCCCACGCGGTCGGTGCGGCCGCGGCGACGAGCCCCTCGGCCCGTAGGCTGGCCACGAGCGTCGCCAGGCCGTCCAGTTGGGCGGCATAGCGTCGATCGATCTCCGGGTCGTCGACGGTCACCCGGGCGAGAAAGTGGAAGCGGTCGGCGAGCGGCACGAGCCGCTCGAACATCTGCTCGAGGGCGGCGCGCGCGTCGGGTGCGTTCTCGATGCCGGCGACCGCTTCGTCCGTCGCGTCGAGTGCAGAGAACGCCAGCTCTCGGATCAGATCGTCGCGCGAAGCGAAGTGGCGGTGAAGCGTGGCACGCCCCACGCCCGCCCGAGCTGCCACCACGGCGAGCGAGGTCCCAGGATTCGTGGAGAAGAGCTCGAGCGCGGCGGTGAGAATGGCCTCGCGAGATTCGAGTCGAATCGGTTCCATTTGAGACAAATATGTCTCATGCGGTTGAGCTTGGCAAGAGTGCTCCAGGCAGGGGCCGCCGCGCCGGCCACGGGGGCCGCTGCGCTTCAGATCACGTCGCGGGATCGCGTGGCGCCAGCTTCGGGAGGAAGTAGAGCGGCCAGACCGTCAGGAACAGGTTGGCCCCCCACCAACTCGGGTCGAAGTCGGCGCGGATCGCCCAGAAGCTCACGGCCATGAATCCGGCGCAGAACGTCAGTGCGAGGGAGAACGCGGCCAGGCCCCGCCAGGGTGCGCCGCGTGCTTGGCGGCGCAGGGCCACGAGCCCGCAGATCGACAGCACCATGTCGAGGGGAAAGAACGACCAGTTCCACGCGTGGATGATCGGGTCGTCGTAGTCCTTGAAGAGCCATGCCTGCGGCACGACCTCGACCCCAAGGATCATCAGCACGGACACGCCCCAGTAGGTGAGGAACCCGATGTCCGTCACCAGCATGAAGGGCTTGAGCCCTCGGGGCAGGTCGCGCACGCGGTTTGGGTCCTCGCAGCGGGATGCGGACGGCGACGAGGGTAGGTCTCTGAGGACGAGCGCGCCCCGCGGGACTTCTTGGGTGTTTTCCTCCCCATGGGCGCCGGTTCCACGTACAGTAGTGCGGATACGGATCGCTCCCGTGTTGGAACCGGAAGGAGATGCGATGTCCAGAAGTCGAATCGGAGCGGTGCTTGCCATGGCGGGGCTGCTCGCGTTCAGTGCGAGCCCGATGGGTGCAGAAGACCTGAGGGTGCCGGTCAGGGACGTGGGAGATCTCGTCACGAAGACGCGCCCGTCGTTGATGAGTGCGATCCCCGGAAGCACGTTCGTCATCACCGTGGCGAACCTCGGTGGCCGCCGCGCCACGGTCGATGACCACTGCGCCGGGGTCGTGTTCTCCGTCGATACGATCCTCGTGAACCCGAACGGGGGCGTCGAGGTCGAGCAGGGACAGACGCAGAAGCTCCCGGCCGGGGGTTCGCTGCAGATGGTCCATCGCGTCGACCCGAAGATCGGGGCAGACCGGGCGAGCATCGACCTCGACCAGGTCGGCTTCCGGCTGCGCACGGAGAAGTCGAACCGGCGCTGCAGCCTGGTCGGCAGCGCCATGTTCCATGCCACGCCCAACTCCCTTGCGCCGGTGCCGGTATCGCTGATCCCGAGCGTCGAGCGCAACGCGCGCTGAGCGGCCGAGTCCTCAAGGAGAAGATGAAGATGTCCAAGCTTGGTCTGGGAACCCTGATCGCGGCTGCGGCGCTGGTCGGCCTGATGGCCTCGAGTGCGAGCCACGCCGAAGACACACTCAACTACAACATCGTCGGCGGGCTGGCGACGCAGACGCAGCCCAGCTTCATGACGGCGATCCCCGGCAGTACCTTCGTCATCACGGTGGCGCACGTTGGGCCGACCCTGAACGACCGCTTCGGGCAGTGCAAGACGGTCCGCTTCCGCGTCGACACGCTCATGGTCGGCGCGAAGGGGCGCGTCGAGGTCGAAATGGGCGAGCCCCAGCGGATCGAGGCCGGGAAGGCGTCGCGGATCGTCCACAAGGTCGGCCGCGAGGGCGCGGCCAACCTCGCCGCCATCGGCTTCGACCAACGCGGGTTCATCCTGACCGCCAATCGCGCGTCCGAGGGCTGCAATCTGGTCGCGAGCGGTCTGCTCTTCGACTCGCCGAACACGGCCGAGCCCGTGCCGGTCCCGATCCTGCCGGCGGTGGGGCGGTCGCAGGGGCCCCGGAACTAGCGCGCGCATCGACGCCTCGGGCTCCGGGAGTCCGCGGATCCTCCGCGGGTGGGTCGTCACGTGTGCGCTGGCCACGCTCGCGGTCGCAGCGTTGCTCGCGTGCCCGGGTGCAGAGCCGGCCGCGCGCGCGCCGAACGTCGTCCTCTATGTGGTGGACACGCTGCGCGCGGACCACCTGGGTGTCTACGGCTACCACGAAGACACCTCGCCGGTCATCGACCGCTTTGCGGAGGGCGGGGTCGTCTTCGAGCGTGCCTACGCGCCGAGCTCGTGGACCAAGCCGAGCATGGTCACGCTGATGAGCGGCCTCGACGCCGTGGGCCACGGGGTCGAGGACCGGCTCGACGTGATCCCGGCCCGCGTGGGGCTCCTCGTCGAGCATCTGAAGGCCGGCGGCTACGCCACGTTCGCGGCGGTGACCAACCCCAACGTGCTCCCGCACTGGGGGTTCGATCGGGGCTTCGACGTCTACGAAGACCTGGGCGCGGCCGGCCACACGGCGAGGGCCGACGTCGTCTCGGACTGGGCCGTCGCCCGGATGGACGAGCTGTCGGCCCGCGAGCCCTTCTTGCTGTACCTGCACGTGATCGACCCGCACGCGCCCTACGATCCGCCGGCCCCCTTCGACACCCGATTCTCCGCCCCGCTCGGGGTCGGTGGCTACGACGGCGAGATCGCGTTCGTCGACGCCGAGTTCGGTCGGTTGCTCGAAGCGCTTCGCGAGCGAGGCATCGAGGAGGACACGATGGTGGTCCTCGTCGCCGACCACGGCGAGGAGCTGCTCGATCACGGGAACTTCGGTCACGGCAGTACCGTGTTCGAGGAGGTGGTCCGCGTGCCGCTCGTGATCCGGCTCCCCGGCGGTGCGTTTGCGGGCGCGCGCATCCGCGCTCGGGCCACGCTCGCCGATGTGTTCTCGACCGTGCTCGCCGTGGCGGGGCGCCCTGTGCCCGACGGTGTCGACGGCCGTGACCTCCGGCAAACCCTCGAGGGGGAGCCGGCCTGGGCTTCGCGCCCGATCTTGCTGTCGGTCCGGACGACCGGGCCCGAGAGCAGCCTCGTGCGTGGCGTCGTCGAGGGGCCGTACAAGTACGTGCGAAGCTCGCGCCCGGTCGCGTCCGAGGCGCTCTACGACGTGGAGGACGACCCCGAAGAGATCGAGGACATGGCCGAGATGGCACCCGAAGCGCGCTCGCACCTGGCCTCGACGCTCGACGCGGTGCTCGGCGCGAAGGCCACCGGAATCCACCTGCGCGTGTGGCACGACGCTGGCGACGAACCCGTCGCCTGCGAAGCGCGGCTGCGGACGACGGGGCGGTTCATCCACGTGTCGCCCGTACGACTCGAAGACGACGATCGCTTCCAGGTGTCGGACGACGGCCGCCGACTCCGGCTGGCCTGCCGGCTCGAGAACCGGGAGCAGACCCTGCGAGCCGGGTCGCGGCGGATCCCCGACGAGGACGGGGTGGCGTTCCGCGTGACCCCGCCGGACGCGGAGGTGATCGTCGAACAAGTACGACTCGTGGATGGAACGGCGCTGCCTCTCCGGGTCGGCTCGCCCGGCGCGGCCCAGGCCGTGCCATTCGCCTTTCGCGCGACGGAACCCGCCTGGTCGGTACCGGACGCCGACTCGCTCATCGGCCCGAAGAGCGGCGCGTACGTCGGGGTGGTTCGATCGCCTGAGGAAGGCGGTGCCGTCCCGGCCGAACTCCTCGAACGCCTGCGCGCGCTCGGCTATGCGACCGAGATCACCTCGGACGAAGTCGACTAGACCGCGCATCGCGCGGCTGGCGAGTCGTGGTGCGCAGCGTGCGGCCGCCCTGGGGCCGCGGCGCGCCAGCTAGCGCATCACGAAGAGCAGGCTCGGGATCAGGAGCGCGCAACCGCCGACCAGCAGTCCGGTCTGGTCCAGGAAGAAGGCCGGCAGCAACAGGGCCAGTCCCGCCATCGTGCCGACGAACGCGGTGATCTCGAGGCCACGGCTCTGATCGAGGGTCGAACTCTTCATGTTTGGCACCTGCGTGACGTTCGTGGTGGGAGTCTGCCTCATGATCGTCATGATCTGCCACGAGATGTACACCGAATCGACGCGAAACCGTGCGGTGGGGCCTTTCGCCTCCGACGAGCACGGCGATCCGGCGTTCGCGGGTGGGTCCTGCGCAGTTGACAGCGCGGCGCAATGGAGCGAAGGGTTCGCCAGCCCCATGCAAGGCCAAGTGCGAATCGCACGACCGGTCGGCTACCCGAATCCGATCGCGTCGTCGCCGCCCCCGCTCGCGGCGCGGGCGCTCGAGCGCGGTGGGGCCTCGCCGTCGATCCCGGCCGACCGTGGCTGAGCCTCGGCCGCGCCTGCGAGCGCTTGCCGATGCGGCCGGCATCGAGCCGTCCTACGTCTCGGCGCTGGACCAGAGGGTCGTGGAAACCTCCGACGCCACACGCGAGGCGTTGGTCGCAGCCATGGGCTTGGACGGCTCGAGCGAAGCGGCGGCCGCTCGCGCGCTGAGTGGCCTCCCCGTAGGCGAGGTGCCCGGTCCGCCCGCAGCCGCTCTGGCGTGCACGCCGTACCCGGAGCGGCTGGGGGCGCGAGGGGGCTTCGGAATCTGGGCCAACCTGTACTCGCTTCGCTCGGACGAGAACTTCGGCCACGGAGACCTGGGCGACCTGCGTGTGCTGGTGGGTTTCGCAGCCGAGGAGGGCGCGGCGTTCGTGGGCCTGAACCCACTTCATGTCCTGGGCAACCGCGGCGACGACGTCTGCCCCTACGCACCGAGGACGCGCCTCTATCGCAACCCGCTGTATCTGCGCGCGACCGACGTGCCCGAGTTCGCGGCGTCGAACGCGGCCCGCGCACGGTTCGCTGCGCTCGAGCCCCGGCTGCAGGCGCTGAGGCGCGCGCCATCCCTGGACGCGGCGGCCGTGGAGCAGGCCCTCTTCGAGGTGCTCCGCCCGCTGCACCGTGACTTCGCCGGCGCCGCCGCGCCCGGCAGGCGGCAGGCCTACCAGGACTACCGAGAAGGGCAGGGCGAGCATCTCGAACGCTTCGCCGCCTTCCAGGCGCTTGCGGACCTGCACGGGGGAGATTGGCGCCGCTGGCCCGCCGCATGCCGAACGCCCGATGGGGAAGGGGTCCGGGCCGTCTGGCGTGACGGACGCGCCGAGGCCGACTTCCACGCCTGGCTGCAGTTCGAACTCGACTCGCAACTGCAGCGCGCGGCCGAGGCGTGCCGCAGCGCGGGGATGGCCATCGGTCTCTACGCGGACCTGGCGCTGGGGAGCGCCGCCGGGGGGTTCGACACGTGGGCCCATCCGGAGCTGTTCGCGAGCGGCGTCTCGGTGGGTGCGCCTCCGGATGGCTTCTCGCCCTCGGGGCAGGACTGGAGCTTCCCGCCCGCTTCGCCCATTGCGCTCGCGCGAAACGGCTTCGCGTACTGGCGGCGTACGTTGGAGGCGAACCTGAGAGGCGCCGGTGCGCTGCGCATCGACCACGCGTTGGGACTGCGCCGCCTGTTCTGGATCCCCGAGGGTTCGCCCCCGAGCGAGGGCGCGTACGTGCGTTACCCCGAGAGGCAGCTGCTCGCGGTCCTGGCCGAGGTGAGCCGGGGCTCCCGTGCGCTGATCATCGGCGAAGACCTCGGCACGGTGCCCGCGGGTTTCTCCCAGGCGATCCAGTCGTGCGGGCTGCTGTCGTCGCGTGTCCTGCTCTTCGAGCGCGATGCGGATGGCCGGTTCCGTGGGGCCGACGACTGGCCGCGCGCGTGCCTTGCGACGGCCAACACCCACGACCTGCCGCCCCTCGCCGGTTGGCTCTCGGGGGACGACCTGGCGCTGCGTCGCGACGTGGGCCACATCGCCGACGACGCGACGCGAGACCGGCTCGCGCGGGAGCGCGACGACGAGGTCGACGCGTTGCGGGCACGACTGGTGGCCGATGCCCATCTCGAACCGGGTACCCGCACGGCGGACGCGACGAGCTGGCACGCGGCGATCACGCGCCTCTTGTGCGACACGCCCGCCGCGCTGGTGGGGGTCTCGCTCGACGACCTCGCTTGCGAGCGTACGCCCATCAACGTTCCGGGCGTCGGGCCCTCTCGCCACCCGAGCTGGGTGCGCCGGATGCGCACGACCGTGCGCACCCTCATCGACGACGCCGCGGTGGCCGAGGTGATGGCTTCGGTGCCCGCCGCGCGGCGATCGCCCCGTTAGTGCCCGCCGCGCGGCGATTGCTCCGTTAGTATTCGCGCGATGAGTTCGCCCACGAACGCGCCCCCGGCCCGTCCGTCCGACGCGTACCTGTTCGAAGTGTCCTGGGAGGTCTGCCAGCAGGTGGGCGGCATCTATCAGGTGCTGCGCTCCAAGGCGCGATCGATGCGCGAGCGTTGGGCCGATCGCTACGTGCTGGTCGGCCCGCTGGTGCCTTCCCAGATCGACGTCGAGATCGAGGTCGAGCCGGCGGACGACGAGCTCGCTCCTGCGCTCCGTGGGCTCGCGTCCGAAGGATGGGGCGTGGTGCACGGACGTTGGCTCGTCGCCGGGAGGCCGCGCGTGGTGCTGATCGATCCCCGTTCGGCGAACGAGCGCCTCGAGGTGTTGCGCCACCGAATGCACCGCGACTTCGGCGTCCCCCCCGCCCGCGGCAACGCGCTCGTGGACGGTGTGCTCGGCTTTGGCGAGGGCGTGCTGCGGTTGCTGTCGCTGGTGGAGGTGAATGCTCCCGATCTGCGGCTCCTGGCACACTTCCACGAGTGGCTCGGAAGTGCCGCGCTCGCACCGGTGCGCCGAGAACTCCCTCGCGTGGCGACGATCTTCACCACCCATGCCACCTCGGTCGGCCGTTACGTCGCTTCCAGTGGGGACGACCTCTATGCCGCTCTGCCGGCCCTCGACGCCAGCCGGCAGGCCCAGCGCTTCGACATCGAGGCCCAGCACGAGATCGAGCGGATCAGCGCGGTCGAGGCCGACGTCATGACGACGGTCTCGCCGATCACCGGAGAGGAATGCGAAGGCATCCTGGGGAGGGCCCCCGACCTCGTGACGCCCAACGGCCTCGACCTGGAGCGCTACGACCTCGGCCAGGACTTCCACAGCTTCCACGGGCAGTACAAGGAGTCCATTCATCGCTTCGTGATGGGTCACTTCTTCCCGAGCTACGCGTTCGACCTGGACCGCACGCTCTACTTCTTCAACTCTGGGCGCTTCGAGCCGCGCAACAAGGGGTTCGATCTCTCGCTCGAGGCTGCGGCACGTCTCAACGCCGAGCTGCGAGCCGCGAAGGCCGATCTGACGGTGGTGTTGTTCCTGGTGACCGCGCGCAGCGCGCGTTCGCTCGAGCCCAGCGTGCTCCACGCGCGTGGCGTCCTCGACGATCTCGAGGAGGCTTCGCAACGAATTGGCCACGATCTCGCGCAGCAGCTCTTTCGCCGGGCCGCGGCCGGTGAGTCGCCGTCGCTGGACAAGCTGGTGGACGACTACTGGCGGCTGCGTCACCGACGCGTCCAGCACGCCTTCAAGCGACCCGGCAACCCCCTGCTGTGCACGCACGTGTTGGACGATCCCGACAGCGATCCGGTGATCGCCCACCTGCGCCACCTCGGCTTCGAGAACCGCGAAGAAGACCCGGTCAAGGTCGTCTACCACCCCGAGTTCATCAGTTCGACGAACCCGGTCTGGGGGATCGACTACGAGCATTTCGTACGCGGCTGTCACCTGGGCGTGTTCCCGTCGGCCTACGAGCCCTGGGGCTACACCCCGCTCGAGTGCCTGGCGATGGGCGTTCCGGCCATCACCAGCGATCTCGCGGGTTTCGGTCGCTACGCGGCCGAGACCTATGCGGACCACGACGACTGGGGGCTCGTGGTGTTGCCCCGACGGGACGTCCGCTACCACGATTCCGCTGCGGACCTGACGGCGCGACTGCTCGAGTTCTGTGAGCTCGGGCAGAGTGGGCGGAGCGCGCTGCGTAGCCGGGTCGAGGCGCACTCCCACGCATTCGACTGGTCCCACCTGGCGAGCGCCTACCACGATGCCCACGATCGCGCGCTGGCCAAGCGCGCCCCCGCGGTGCGCTGAAGTCTCCGACGCCTGCGCACGCATTGCGTGCCGGCCGCCGGTTCTTTCCGAGCCTCGATCGCCGGCTATGTTTTTCGTCGCTGCGATTGCGCGCCGGCATCGCGCCGGCGCGAGTCACAGCCACCGTACGGGATCGCTGAGCGCGCGGGCCGATCGTTGCGCCGGAGGGGGGATCCATGAGGGCTCTTGCGCCCGCATTCGGACTGGTGTGGCTGGTGCTCGCGCAAGGAGTGTGGGCCGCGGCGGGCACGCCCTGCCTGGACGGCGACGTCCGTCACGTGCACGACGACGCCGATCTCCTGCAGGCCAACGAGGATGTCCAGCCCGGTTGCGTCGTACGCCTGCACAACCCCCCGGGCGACGCCTACCACGTGACGATCCACCCCGGCCGCTCGGGCCTGCCCGGTCGGCCCATCACGTATGAGGCGGCACCGGGCGCCCGCCCGGTGCTGGCCGACCGGGTCGCGCGCGTCGATGCGGACTTCGTGTGCGTCCGGCTCAACAACCGCGCCTACGTCGTGATCGACGGAATCCGCTGCGGGGGAAGCGCCGACGAGGCCTACCGCACCGCCCGGTGGCGGGTGAGGACCTTCGTGCAGGTCGGCGGCGCTGCGCATCACCTCACCATCCAGAACGGCCGGTTCACGGGCGCGCGGCACCACGGCTTCCAGCTTCGCGGTCTCGGCCCCTACGTGATCCGGGACAACGTGATCGACGGGGCGGGCCACCCGTGCGACGACTCCGTCGACTCCAATCGTCCGCCGATCGATGCCATGGCCGAGCTCGTGAACGTGCGCACGAGCCATGCGTTGATCCAGGGCAATGTCCTGAGGCGGGGCTCGCACAACGTGCTCGAGATTCCGAGCAACGCGGGGGTCGTTCACACCGGCAACGTGATCCGCGACAACGATCTCTCGAACTCGTGGAATCGGGTGGTCACGCTCGATGCCGTAGCGGGGGGCAATCTGTTCGAGGGCAACGTCATCCACGACGCCTGGACCAGGTTCGAAGAGAACGACACCAGGCTCTGCCCCCGCCTGTTCGGGCCCGATCAATCGGCGCTCGATCGTCCCCAGCGTGCGATGACGGTGGGTGCCGGCGACATCGTCCGGCGCAATCTCGTGATCGACAATGACTCGGACGGCATGACGGCCGTTGCCAAGAACCGGGGCGTCTTCCACGACTACGCCGGTGCCCGCATCTACCAGAACGTCTTCGCGTACAACGACGGTGCGGGCTTTGCTTCGGTGGGGTCCCTTGGCGGGACCTACCACTTCGTTCACAACCTCGTGCTCGACAACGCGCTTCCGCCCCGCGGAGACGGCATCCAGGTGGTCCATCGAGAGGCCACCGAGGCCGGAAGCCCAGGGCTCGGACGCAACGTGCATCGGAACAACGTGATCCGCGGTTCCGACCCGGGGGCCGTGGTGAAGACGATCGTCTCCGGGCGGGCTGCGCTGCACCCGCTTGGCCAGGTGGCGCAGGGTGCCGCCGTGGGCGACCCGGTCTATGCCGACAACGCCGACGTCGATCCGCGGCTGCGAGGTCCGTTCGACTTTCGCCTGCGCGCGGACAGCCCCCTCGTGGATGCCGGCAAGCCGGTGGCGCGCGTACGACGCGCGGCATCCGGGAGTCGCAGCGTGCGCGTGGACGATGCGCGGTACTTCTTCGCCCCGCATCCCGACCTGATCGCCTGGGCCGCCGAGATGGGCATCGACGATCTCCGTGGCGACCGGGTGCGGTTCGGGGACGGTCAGATCGGCCGCGTGGCCGAGGTGGACGTCGAGCGCAATCGCCTGGTGCTCGAAGCGCCGATCCACGTGGCCGAGGGGGTCTCCGTGTCGCCGCACTACCACGGCGAAGCCCCGGACATCGGCCTCGATGAATGGGTACACCTCGTCGACGAGGGCTTCGGCACGTATCCGCTACGCCGAGGGCCCACCAACCCGGGCGACGGCAACCCGGCGAACTGGGTGATCAACGAAGCCGAGGCGTCGATGGTGCGAACGATCTCTCGGGGGGGCGAACACGTGCTTCGGGTGCGAGGGGAGGGCGCCTGGTCGATCCGCCGCGCACTGGCCGGCGCGCACCCGGTCCCACTGCGCGCCCGGCCCCAGTTCGAGCTCGAGGTCGACGTGCGGGTACACGACCCGGCTTCGGCCAACGTACGCATCCTGCTCGAGCAGCCGGAGCGCGTACTCGATCTGGCGCTCGATTCCCGGGGCGTTCGTACGCGCGACGACAGGCGAACCTGGGTTGGCGTGTACGACGGGGCTGGGGCGGGGCTCGTGCAGGGCCATACCTACCGGTTGGTGGCGACCCTCGACCTGGGCGCACCGCAGACGCTCACGGTCTCGGTCGACGACCTCGATGATGCCGCGCCGGCGTCGGTGCGGAGCGTCCGGCTCGAGGACGCCGACCCGTCGACGCCTGGGCGAGACCGCCATCGGGAGGTCCGCCAGCTGCGCATCCGAGGCGGCGCGGCGCAGGCTCGCACCGACATCGAGCTGGATGATCTCTCCTTGGCGTGGCGGTCGTACTGAGCACCGGCTCGCGCCCGCCCAGGGGAGCGCCCGTCAGGGTGCGACATCCACGCGGCGCGTCCCCGTCAGGGTGCGAGGTCCACGAGGCGCGTCCCCGCCAGCCGGCGGTAGGTCTGGTAGACCGGGAGGAGCGCGCGGAGGACCAACGGGTCGCGTGTCTCTTCTGCGAACGCCGGCCGGCTCGCGAGGCGCGCGTGCCAGTCCGCAAGGTGCGGGTGGGCATCGAGCGGGTAGCCCGCGTGCCCCAGGCGCAGCGTCGTGATGAACCACGAGAGGTCCAGCACCGACGGGCGGTCTCCGAGGAGCCAGGGGTGCGTGGTCAGCCGACGGTCCAGCTTCTCGAATACTTCGCGGTGGGCCGCGACCGACGCTCGGGCCCGCTCGGCGGAGATTCCCTCGCGCGCGTAGTCGCGCCACCACTTCACCTCGAGGGCGCGCTTCGGGTCGGCGCGGCCCTCCCGCTCCCAGCGTTCGAGCGTCGCCTCCGACTTCATCGCCAGCCGGCGCGGCATGAGAAAGCCCATGGTGAGCGTGCGCAGGTCCATGTGCAGGCTGTCTTCGAGGGCGAGGTCCGCGTCGACGGCGGCTCGCTCTTCGGCATCGCGGGGGAAGTAGGGCGCAGCGTCGGACGGGAGCGCATCGAGGTAGGCCAGGATGTCGTTGCTTTCGACGTGGACGACGCCGTCGTGCACCAGCACCGGGACGACGCCGCGGGGGTTGATGCCGAGGAACCAGGGCGTCACGTGCTGGTGTCTGGCCAGGTCGACCGGGTGCGACGTCCAGGGCAGGCCCTTCTCGCGGAGCAGGATGCGCACCTTCTGGGAGCAGGTCGAGCTCTGGAAGTGAAGGAGGTGCAAGCCCTTCCAGTCCCGTACCTCCGCCGTCGTGACCTGGTCGCCGGGCAGGATCATGGTGCTGCGTCCATCGGGGATCCTCGCTCGCGTCCGCTCAGGCGCTCGGGGGCGACGGCGGGCCCGGGTTCGGCGGGCCCGAACGCTGCTCGTGCGGCTGGCCCACGTGCTTGTCGATGCTCCACCCGATGCCCGACAGATGGGTCTGGGCCCACTCGCGCGACTCGGCGTCGGTCACGGTTGCGAGCGTGTCGTTGTAGCGGTTCATGAACCCGCCCAGCGCCGTGACTGCGATCAGGGCGCGCGCCTCGGCGTCGGTGAAGTGCTTGCGAAGCGCTTCGTGATGCTCAGGCGTGACGGCGCTGGGGGACACGCCTGCGGCCAGGCCGAGTTGCAGCGCCGCGCGCTCGCGGTCGCTGAACAGGTCGGACGTCTCGAAGCTCCAGAGCGCCTGGATCTTCTCCAGCGGAAGCCCGGCCTTGTCGAGCCCGAAGGCACCGTGGGCCTGACAATGCCGGCAGCCCGCCGCCAGGCTCGAGATCGTGAACACCATCAGGTTCAGCTCGAGACCCGGAGGGCTCAGGAAGATCATCAGCTGGAGCTCCTTCAGCTTGCCGTACATCTCGGGCCAGGCCTCGAGGTCCCAATTCTGGCGGTCCTGGTACGAACTCATGCGTTCCCTCCGGGTGTAGGGGCGTGTTGCGAGCCGTGGATGCACGCCGGCGCTAGATCTGCAGCAGCTGCTTGCCGAAGTTGGATCCATCGTAGAGGCGCAGCAGCGTTCGGGGCGCGTTCTCGAACCCGCGCTGGATGTCGGCCTTCCACGCGATGTGGCCTGCCTCCACCCAGCGGGCGAGGTCGGCGACGGCTTCGGCGGCCTTCGGCAGGTAGTCGAGGACGACGAAGCCCTCCATCCGCGCGCGCTTTTGGACGATGTTGTAGTAGTTGGCCGGGCCCGGCGGTCGATCCTTGGCGTTATAGACCGAGATCGACCCACACACGACGACGCGGGCGCCCATGGCCAGCCGCGCGAGCGCCGCATCGAGCGTCGGGCCGCCGACGTTGTCGAAGTAGACGTTCATGCCTTCGGGGCAGAGCGCGGCGAGCCGCTCGCCCAGGTCTTCGCGCTTGTAGTCGATCGCGGCATCGAAGTGGGCCTCTTCGGTGAGCCAGGTGCACTTCTCGTCGCCGCCGGCGATCCCGATCACGCGGCAACCCTTCAGCTTGGCGATCTGGCCCACGACCGAACCGGTTGCACCGGCCGCTCCCGAGACGACCACCGTGTCGCCCTCGTTCGGCTGGCCGATCTTCAACAGCCCGTAGTACGCGGTGATGCCGGTGACGCCCAGGGCCGAGAGGGCCAGAGCCGGTTCGACGCCCTTCGGGACCGGCCGCGCCGAACCGTCTGCGACCGCGAACTCCTGCCAGCCGACCATCGCCGTGACGAGATCGCCCGGCGCGTAGCCGTCGAGCTTCGAGGCGACGACCTCGCCGATGCCGGTCCCGCGCATCACGGCCCCGATCGGCACGGGCGGCAGGTAGTTCGGCTTGTCGTCGATCCACCCGCGCATGGCCGGCTCGAAGGACAGCATCCGGTTGCGGATCAGGATCTGCCCGTCCGCGGGTTCGGGGATGGGCGTCGAGACCAGCTCGAAGTCGCTCTCGGCGACGTGGCCTACCGGCCGCTTGCGTAGCAGCCACTGACGATTGCTCTGGCTCATGGCTCGCCTTTGCGCGCCCCTGGGCGCGGTTGTTCGTTCGATGAAGCGAGTTATACGGTCGAACAACTCCGTGCGCAAGGCCCCGGCGTGCAGGCCGGCCGGGGATTGCGCGTCCGGCGGGGCCCCCGGGGGCGAGGCTCTCGTGGTTCCCCAGCGCCTCTTCCCGGTGTGCTGCAACGAGAACACTTTTTTCTGGGGCCGCTGCGCCACAAATGCGTCCGGCGCACCACAGACCTGCAGACACCAAGCAGTCCTGATGCGACGGGTCCGCGCGCGGACCGTGTCGCGGTGGCTGCCCTTCTGCCGAGCCGCTGCTCGGCATCCAGAATGGAGATCACGATGCGGCAGGTTGCTGCCACGCTCGCGCTGGGCCTCTTGGCACTCCTCGTAGCGACTTCGGCCCAGGCGGCGCCGATCAACTACGGCGACTTCGCGGGGCTCGAGGTCATGTACCTCGACGTCACCGAGACGGCGAACGCCCCGGTCGGCGGCGAGCCGCTCTTCGGCCCCCCGAGCGTGATCGGCAACGTGCTCGACTTCGACCCCAAGGGCTTCACCGCCTCGGCCTCGATGGGCACGACGGACCTCGTCGACGGCCAGCTCAACCTCACGCTGATGGCGAACCAGGGCAGCGTGCTGAGCTCGGTCGCCTTCTCCGAGCGCGGCGACTACACCCTGGCCGGTGCCGGCACGGCGGCCACGCAGGTCCAGTTCGGGCTGAGCATCGCGGCCGTCACGGTGCTCGAAGTCGACGGGGTGGCCCTGGCATCGCCGGTCGCGCTCGACGGTGCAAGCGTGAGCGGCACCAAGGACCTCTCCTCCGACTCCGGCATTCTGGTGCCCTGGGCTCTTGGGCTGCAGTACGACGTGAACGCCGCGCTCAATGCGGCAGGCGTGGATTTCAGGAACGGCGCCACGAAGCTCGAGTTCGTCATCGACGACTCGCTGGTCGCGCTCAGCGAGAGCGCCACGATCGCCTACCTCGCCAAGAAGGACTTCTCGATCGGTGTCACGACCGGCACGGGCACGCCTCCGGGCTCCGTACCGGAGCCGGCCGCGGCGCTGCTGATCGGCGGTGCGTGGGCGCTGCTGGCGGCCGCCCGCCGTCGAGCGTCGTGAGCGAGGCGTCCCGACTCCGGCCGGCGCAGGCGCTGGCCGGGTGCGCGGTCCTGATCTGCGCGCTGCTGCTGGCCCTGGCGGGTCCGTCCTTTGCGGCATCCGTCAACTACGGCGACTTCGCCGGTCCGACGGTGATGTACCTCGACGTCACCGAGACGGCAAACACGCCGGGCGACAGCCCGCCGCTCTTCGGTCCGCCCTCCCTGAACGGGGACCAGCTGGAGTTCGATCCCACCTTCTCCGCCTCCGCCGGGGGCGGCGCGATCGATCTCACCGATGGCCAGCTCAACGTCACGTTGATGGCCACCCAGGGCGCGGCGCTCACGGTGATCCAGGTCTCCGAGTCGGGCACTTACAGCCTCGGCGGCGTAGGCTCGGCCGCCACCCAGATCGGCTACGGCCTCAGCCTGGCGAGCGTCACGGTGCTCGAGGTGGATGGCATCGCGCTCGTCGCGCCGGTGGCGCTGGCCGCCGCATCGGTGTCGGGTACGGACGACCTGTCCCAGGGAACCGACGGCATGACTCCGTGGAGCCTCGGCCTCACCTACGACGTGAACGCGGCACTCACCGTCGCCGGCGTCGAGTTCAAGGGGGGCGCCACGAAGCTCGAGATCGCGCTCGACGACATGCTCTTCGCGATCAGCGAGGTCGAGTCGACGGCGGCGATCCAGAAGGGCCGGTTCACGATCGACATCGTTCCGGAGCCGACCGGCCTGGCGCTCGTCGGCCTTGGCGTGCTTCTCGGAGCACTCCGGCGCCGGGCCTGATCCGTCCCTGACCGGGCTCGCGGCCCATCACGCCGCGGTCCGCGCGCGCACGGACCGTCGGTGCCGCGTTCAGCGCACGCCGAGTCGGCGCGCTGCGCGGTCGGCGGACTCGGGGCCCGAGAGCAGCCGCAGCAGCAGCAGCCCGTCGATGAGCGCAATGGCCGCCTCGGCCTCGGCGCGCCGCCGACTCGGCGTGCCCTCGACGAAGGTGGCGGTCCACTCGAGCCAGGCATCGACCAGCCCCGGGATCAGGGTGCGGTAGGGCTCGCGGCCAGCCGCCGCGAGGCCGTTGGCTTCGAAGAAGAGCGCGAAGGTGCGGTCCGCATCCTCACGTGCCAGCACCGGCCAGGCCGCGCGGACCAGCGCGACGTGGTCGGTCGCTCGGGTCTGGAAGGCCGCGCCGAGGGTCTGCTGCAGCTCCGCCCCCATCGAGGCGAGCACCTCGCGGATCAGGTCGTCCTTGGTGGGGAAGTAGTAGACGACCGTGCGGTCGGCGATCCCGAGGCGCTTGGCCAGGCGACCGAAGGTGAGCTGGCTGAGACCGTCATCGAGTGCCGCCGCCAGTGCGGCGCCGAGGATCTGTTCCTTGCTGTGCTTGTGCCCCATCTCGGCCCTTGTGTGTAGCAGTCGCTACGACTAGAATATGTAGCGATAACTACACTTTTGGTCAGGAGGCGACCGATGACCGATCCCACTCGTCCGGCCCATTCATGGCCCGAGCCGAAGCAGGCACGTACGCACCTGGGCACCGTCGAGTATCGCGACATCGGCCAGGGCCCGGTCCTGGTCTTTCTCCATCTGGTGCTGGCCGAGTCCTCTCACTGGGACCGGATGCCTCCGTTCCTGTCCGATCGTCACCGCTGCATCCTGCCCACCCTGCCCATGGGGGCGCACCGCGTTCCCGCCGACGCGAGCGCCGACCTGTCGGTCGAAGGCTTGGCGCGGGCGGTGGCCGAGCTTCTCGAAGAACTCGACGTGCGTGACGTGACCCTGGTGGGCAACGACAGCGGTGGGGCGATCTCGCAGGTGGTGGCGGCCAACCATCCCGAACGGCTCGGCCGGGTGGTGCTGACCAACTGCGACATGTACGACGACTTTCCACCGAAGCTCTTCAGCTACTTCAACCTGGTGCCGCACCTGCCGGGGGGCATGGCGCTGCTGGGCCGGACCCTGAAGATGCGTGCGCTCTGGGGGCTGCCGTTCGTCTTCGGCCGACTCACCAACGAGGTGGACGCCATCAAGATCGACCGCTGGGCCGACGCGCTGCTCGCGAGCCCCGAGGTCCGCCGCGACGCGCGCAAGGTGCTGCTGGGCTTCGGTCCCGAGGTCACGAACCGGGCGGCCGCGGCCCTGCGCGCCACCCGGCTGCCCTTCCTGGTGGCATGGGGAGCCGACGACCTGGCGTTCAAGCCCGCCCTGGCCGAACGCTTCTGCGCCGAGGTGCCCACCGCGAAGCTGGTGATGATCCCCGACTGCAAGACGCTGGTCTGCTGGGACCAGCCGGAGCGGCTCGCCGAGCTGATCGCCGACTTCGTCGCCGCCTGATCTGCGCCTGCAACCGGGCTCGCCGCTCGGCAGCGGGGGCGACGTAGGATGCGGGCGACGGATTCGCTAGACCTGCGCCATGACGACCTCGCCGCTCCCCGACGGCCTTCGGCACCCCGTCCGGCTACCGGATTCGACCGGGCCTCGCGCCGCCGCCGCGCTCTTGTTCGTCGGGTTCGGTCTGTGCACCGAAATCGTCTTCACGGGCCTGGCGGGGGCCTGGGAGGGCAGCTTCCGCGGGCAGGTCTCGCTCTTGATGGTGCCGGTCTACGCGCTGGCGTACTTCGCAATCGGTGCGGCCCTCTGGGCGCTCGAGCAGGTCGGCGCGAAGCACCTGGCGGTGCGCGTCGCGGCGGGCGTCACGATGGTCTACGCGATCGAATGGAGCTTCGGCCTGCTCTTCGGGTCGCTGGGTCTTCGCCCCTGGCACTATGAGCACGGTTGGGCGAGTGACTTCAGCGGCGGCTGGATCACGCTCTACTACCTGCCCGCGTGGGCGCTGTTCGTCGTGCTCGCCGAGCGCGTCTGGCGCATCGCCTCCACGGTCGCGCCGCACGTGGACGAAGCGATCCGGCACGAGGTTCGCGCGATCACCACGCGCCTGCGCTGACCTGGCGGGCGGGGCCGCGGCCCCGCCTGGCGCGCCTGGGGGCTACTGCCCGAAGCTCGGATCCATGTCGGGATCGAACGGGAGTTGGTCGAGGGACTCGATGTACTCGAGCGGGTCGAAGGGCAGGTCGCGTAGCGACGCCGGCGGCTCGGCGAGGGCCTTCACCTCGGGCGTCGCGTTCTCGATGCCCGTCCACGGCACGCCGTACACCTCGTGGGCGTCCGGGTACTTCTTCTTCCACAACTCGTGCCGCAGCCGCATCCGGTTGAACGGGCTCTTCAGGTGGATCAGGTTCACGAGCATGGGCGTCACCTCTCGCGGGTCCGCCGGCAGAAAGTAGAACGCGGCCGGGATTCCGCTGGCTTCGCCGACGGGGTCGGGTGAGATCCAGTGACGCTTGTAGTTGCCCTTCACCGTGGCACCGAGCCGGGGGCCGGCGTAGATGAAGGCGTAGTCGCGGCGGCCCTGGGTGTCGCCCTCGAGCAGCAGCGCGGTCTGGTCGAGCCCGTCGATCACCCGATCGGTGGGGATGTGCTTCGTCGCGCCGGCGAGGCGGGCGAAGGTCGTGAAGAGGTCCGTCTCGTGGATCATGTCGCCCACGATCTGCTGGGCCTCGATGGTTCCGGGCCACCAGGCCTGCGCCGGCACCCGCACGCCGCCCTCGAGGAAGTCGCCCTTACCGCCTCGGTAGATGGTCTCGGCCATGCCGAGGCCCGGCGGCGGGTTGTGAGACATCGGGCCGTTGTCGGCCATGACGACGACCAGCGTGTTCTCGGCGATCCCGAGTTCGCGGAGCTTGGCCATGACGGCGCCGACGAAAAGGTCGACGTTGCACTGCAGGCCGTCCTGCAAGATGCTGCGCGAAACGGAGCACTTCTTCGGGTTGGGGATGAAGCTCGTGAGGTTCGGCCAGTTGGCCACGTAGAAGGGCTTGCCGGCCTTGGCGCTGCGTTCGATGAAGTCGAGCGTGCGCCGCTGCGCCTCGGGGTCGATCTTCATGTAGTTCTCGTGGCTGTTGTCGCCCCACTGGCGGGTGGGGCCGCCCTTGGTGCCCTCGGCCATCTGCACCCAGCCCTTGGTCACGAAGGTGTCGTCGAGCTTGTAGGGATCGGGAGGCAGCATGTCCTCGTAGAGGCCGATCGACGCGTTGGCCCCCTCGGCGACGCGCGTATTGAGCGACAGGATCTGGTTGTATCCCGTGAAGAAGGCCTCATCGAAGCCCTGCTTGTGGGGGTAGCTCTCTTCGATGTCGCCCAGGTGCCACTTGCCGTGGAAGGCCGTGGCATAGCCCTCTTTCGAGAGCACCTCGGCCAGGGTCACCTCCTCGCCGCGCATGCCGTGCATCTCGCGCAGCATGCCGATGTTGTACATGCCGCTGCGGATGGCCAGGCGCCCCGTCACCACGGCGGCGCGGCTCGGCGTGCAGCCCACCTCGGTGATCATGCGCGTGAAGAGGATGCCCTCTTCGGCCATCTGGTTGAGGTTGGGTGTCTCGAGACCGCGCACCTTCTGGATGGCGGGGATGCCGACGTCGCCGTAGGCGGTGTCGTCCCACATGATGTGCACCAGGTTCGGCGGCCGACCGTGCTTGGCGCGCAGGGCGTCCAGTCGCGCGCTGAGCGCCGCGTCCTGGGCGCTCCAGCGCTCGCCGTGCTGCGCTTCGAGGATGTAGTACTCGGCGTCGTGAACGATGTCGCCGGCACCGAGGCTGGCCGTACTCGGCAGCAGGCAGGCGAGGAGGATGAGGGCCAGCAGGGCGTGGGATCGCATGAAGGGACTCCGCTTTCGGTCGAGCGATGGGCTTGCAGTTTGCAGATTGCACTGCGGATTGCGAACCGGCGGAACCTTACGGATGCTGCGAGGGTGGAGCATCGAAATTCGGCAGAAATCGGCGCCACCGAGGGCCCGATGCACCGCGTTCGACACGCCTTCGACGATCTCGATGCGCTCCGCGAGCAGCTCCTGGGGTGGGACGTCGAGTTCCATCCCCTGGCACCGCGGCAGTTCCAGGCCGACCTGTTCCAGTTGCTCACACCGGACGTACTGATCTCCCGAGTGAGGCTCGGACCCCACATCGAGCACCTGGGCGCCGCTCCCCCGGGGTATCGGACCTTCGCGCTCGTCGGGATGGAAGGGGTCCGGTGGTGCGGGAGCGTCGTCGGCCGCGGGCAATTGATCTCGTTCCCCGCCGGTGGCGACTTCGAGGCGAACTCGGGGCAGGGCGGCTTCATCCATACCGTGAGCCTGAGGTCGGGGGCGCTGGCTGAGGCGGCGCAGGCGCTGGGCCTGCCCGGTCCGGACGACGGACCTGCCGGGCACGGCCCGGCAGTGATCCAACCCCTTCCGGACGTCCTGTCGGAACTGAGGGGCCGGGTCGAGCGTCTCTGCGCCGAGGCCGACTGCCCGGGCTTCAGCGCGGAAGAGGAGCTGATCGCGCAGCTTGCCGGGCCGACGCTACGGGCGTTCTCGGGCGCCGGTGCGGTTCCGCCCGAGACCGAGCGGCGGCGCAGCGCGCGCGCCGTGGATCGGGCCGTGGCCCTGATGCACGAGCGCCTTCGCGAGCCTCCGACGCTGCGCGACCTGTGCGAGGCCACGCAGGTGAGCGAGCGCGCGCTTCGCGGCGCCTTCGTCGCGCGCTTCGGCGTGCCTCCCAAGGCCTACATGAAAGCGCAGCGCTTGCGCGCCGTCCGGCTCGACCTGCGCGCCGCGAACCCGTCGGACACGCGGGTTGCCGACGTGGCGAACGCCTGGGGCTTCTGGCACATGGGCGATTTCGCCGCCGACTATCGAGATCTGATGGGCGAGCTTCCGTCGGATACGCTGCGCAAGCGGGCCCGCATGGGTCGCGCCCTGCCGGTCTGATCCACCCCTGCCAGAGATGGGCCGGCCGCGGGCGCTGCCTAACCTCCCGACGCCGCCTTCACGAACGCCACGGTGTCGCCGTCGCGGAGCGGTGTGCGCATGCCCCTGCGGTGCTGCACCAGCACGCCGTTGATCGCCACGGCCGTCACGCGCGACAGCGGTGCCAGCTCCTGGCCGCGCTCGCGGAAGGCCGCCTCCACCTGGGCCACGGCGGCCTTCACGTTCTCGGCCTGGGGCAGCTCGATGCGGCGTTCGCCGTAGGCCTTGCTCATGTCGTAGCTGAGTTCGACGGTCACGCTCATGGCCTACACCTGCACCTGGAGCTTCTCGAGGGTCTTCGGGGTCGGCACCCCTCCGGCGTCCCAGCCCCGGTTCCTGTAGTAGCGCGGCAGCAGCTGGTCGAGCGGATGCCCCGAAGTCATTCCGGGGAACGTCGGCTCGTAGAGCATGCGGTCGGGCAGGGTGTCGTGCTCCGGGCCCAGCCCCTCGCGCAGGTTGTACATGCGTTCGAGGTTGAAGATGCGCCCGCCGATCTCCTGGATGTGCCCGGCCGACATCGGCGTGCCGGTGATCTGCGTCATCCACTTCTCCCACCAGAGCATCGGCTTGCCCTTGATCGACTGACTCAGGCGGAAGAGCGGGCCCAGGTTCTCCACGGCCTTCGAGAGCATGCGGTGCGTGAACGAACTCGGGTCCATGTTGTGGATCATCGCGGGGATCATCCCATAGCTGGTGAAGATGCAGAGCACCATGCTGTTGATGGCGCAGGCGAGGTTCTGCTGCACCACCGGGATGTCGGCCTTGAGCTTCAGGTTCTGGGGGTTGATGGTGAGCGGTCCCACCGACTCCAGGTACATGCTGGCACCCTGCACGTGGCAGCCGCCGCGGTTCGTGGTGGCGTACTCCACGCCCTGGGCATACGAGCCGCGCGGGTCGTACGCCGACATCTCGAGGCCCTTCACGTGCATGGCGAACTCGGTGCCCCCGAACTTCTCGCTCATGCGCTTGGTGCCGTTGGCCAGCTCGTCGCCCACGCCGTGGCGGTGGGCGATGTCGCGGATGAGTTCGGAAACGCCGGCCGGGTCGCCGAACGAGACGTCCACCTCGAGCATGCCGCGCTCGCCGAGCTCCATGGCGAACGACAGCGTGGCGCCGAGGCTGATGGTGTCCATGCCCAGGTCGTCGGCCAGGTAGTTCCACTCGTCGACCTTCTTGAGGTCACCGATCTCGAGGTTGCTGCCCATGAGCGCGAGCGTCTCGTACTCGGGCCCCTTCACCACGCCCTTGCCTTCGACTTCGACCTGCCGGCCGCAAGTGACGGGGCAGTGGATGCACGAGCTCTTCACGCCCTTGAGCTCGTGGTCCTCCATGTACTCGCCGGAGATGTCCATCGCCTGGTCGAAGTGGCCGTACTTGAAGTTGCGCGTGGGCAGGATGTTGCGCGCGTTCGTGGTGTTCACGATGCCGCCCGTGCCGAAGCGCTTCATCGAGCTGCCCAGGTGGGGGTGCTCGGCGAACAGCGTGCGAACGGTCTTGGTGTAGGCCTTGAAGGCGTCGGGGTCGTCCATCTCGAGCTTGCGGTTGCCCTCGAGGCTGATCGCCTTCAGGTTCTTCGAGCCCATCACGGCGCCCACGCCCGAGCGGCCGGCGATGCGCTCGTCGGAGACGATGCCCGCGTACAGCACGCGGTTCTCGCCCGCCGGCCCCACCACGGCGTGCTTCATCTTCTTGCCCAGGATCTGCTGGGTTTCGTAGGTGCCCTTGCCCCAGAGGTCCTGGGCGTCGAGAAACGTGATCTCGTCGGTCTTGCCGTCGATCTCGATGCGGGTCGGGCTCGCGGCGCGGCCGGAGACGACGATCACGTCGACCCCGGACCGCTTCATCGCGTAGGCGAAGCTGCCGCCGCAGGTGGCGTTGCCGATGCCGCCAGTGAGCGGGCTCTTGCAGACGACGGCGAACCGGTTGCTCTGCGGCGCGACCGACCCGTTGAGCGGGCCCGTGGCGAAGATCAGCGGGTTGTCGGGGCCGAGGGGGTCGATGCCCGGCTCGGTGCGGTCATACAGCAGTCGCGTTCCGTAGCCCTTGCCGCCGATGTAGAGGCTGGCGATCTCCTCATCGAGCGGCACGTAGCGATGCGTGCGTGCCCCGAGGTCGATCTCGAGTACCCGACCCGCGTAGCCCTTCATCATCGTGGCTGACCCTCCCGGCCGGGGTGCGAAGCGCCCGGTCGGGAGATCGTACCTGCCCGGTCGGCACGAGGACAGCGCGCCTGGCCCGCCGAGGAGCGGGCGTGCGAGCGGCTAGCACCAGGCCGGCGTGTCGTCCGGGCGCTCGAGCAGCTCGCGGACGTTCGCCTCGAGCACGCGGTAGCCGACGTTGCCCGCGAGCCGCTGGCGCCCCTCGTTGAAGACCAGCGTCGGGCTGATCTGGACGCCGAGGTCGCGCGCATCGGCGAGATCTTGCGAGAGCAGGGCATGGGCCTCGCCCCGGTCGAGCACGGCGGTGACCGCCTGGCTCGGGGCGCCCACGCGCTCGGCCAGCGAGAGCAGGGTGGCCCGGTCGGATACGTCGGCGCACTCCTGGAAGAAGGCCTCGCGCAGGGCCCAGGCGGCGCGTGCTTCGGTGTCGGGAGCCACCTCCTCGCGCGCCTCGAGCGCCCGCAGGCCTGCGAGCAGCAGATGCCCGGGAAGCGACGACTGCGGGGTCGCACGGAGCCAGACTTCGGGGTGCACGGGCACATGACCGAACCCCTCGACGATCTCTCGCACGTGCGCCGCGTAGGCTTCGAGCCCGCCGCGCTCCTTCCACAGGGTCTCGATCTTCGTGGGGACGTCGCCGAAGACCTGCACGGACTGCCAGGCGAAGCGCACGCGGCCCGGGAACTGCTCCAGCAGCTCGTCGCAGCGCACCTGCGAGACGTAGGCCCATACACAGAGCAGGTCGGAGAAGTGTCGGATGACGAGCGGCTCCATGCCCTCACGATAACGGCCGGCGTGCGACCGTGTGAGCCCACGGGATCGCCCGTGGCGCCTGGCCCTGCGTCCTGGGGGATGGGCTTGGCGGCACGGGCGGTCCTGGGATAGACCCGGACCATGAAGCCCGGACCCACACGCTTCGGGCCCCGGCACCCTCGGGGAACCCTCGCGGCGGTCGCCGCCCTGCTGCTCGCCACCGCGCTGCTCGGCTGCCCCGACCGGGATGCCGCAGAATGGTGGCGACGGAGCCTGGAGGGAGGGGTCACCACGGCCGAAGCGCGTGCCGACGTGGCCGCGACGATCGCTTCGCTGGAAGCGCATCTCGCCGGGCCGGGCTCACCTTCGCTCGCCGAGCGGATGGCCTTCCATCGCACACCCGGCGTGGCGATCGCCGTCGTTCGCGGGGGCCGCGTCGAGTGGACCGAGGCCTACGGCACCTGGGACACGACCTCGGGGGTCGCGGTCGACCGCTACAGCCCGTTCCAGGCGGCGTCGGTCAGCAAACCGACCACGGCGCTCGGCATCCTGCTGCTGGTCGCGCAGGGACGGCTCGACCTCGACGCCCCCGTCAACGACACCCTGAGCGCGTGGCAGGTCCCCGACAGCCCGCACACCGTCGGCAACCCGGTCACCCTGCGGCAGATCCTGTCGCACACGGCGGGCTTCAACGTGAGCGGCTTCATCGGCTACGCGCCGGGCCAGGCGCTGCCCACACTGCTCGAGGTGCTCGGGGGAGCCGGGCCTGCGAACCACCCGCCCATCCGCGTGGAGGCCCCTCCGGGCAGCCGTTGGCTGTACTCCGGCGGCGGCTACACCGTGCTCGCGCAGCTGATCGAGGACGTCACCGGCGAGCCCATGGCCGGGTGGATGGCGGCGAACGTGCTCGCCCCCCTCGGCATGCAGAGTTCGCACTTCGAGCAGCCCTCGACCGACTCGCGCGTGGTCGGCGCGACGCCCGCGCACCTGTTCGGCGGCGCGACGCCGGCCTTTCGCTACCCCGAGCTTCCGGCGGCGGGGCTCTGGGCGACGGCGCTCGACCTCGGGCGGCTGATCGTCGGCATCCAGCGTTCGGTGGCGGGAGCCCCCGGGGCGCTCTTGCCCCCCGGTGTCGCCGCCGAGCTGATCACACCCCAGCGTCCCGCGCCGAACCCGCTGCAGGTCGGCCTGGGGTTCGCCCCGCAGATGGGGCTGGGCCTCTTCCTGGTCGACGGAAACGACCCCGGGTGGTTCTGGCATACGGGGAGCAACACCGGCTTTCAGTGCCTGATCGTCGGCGATACGCGTGGCCTCGGACACGGCGTGGCGGTGATGACCAACGGCTGGCCGGGCGGGCGGCTGCTGGCCTGGGAGGTCGTGAACGCCGTGGCGGACCTGAATGGGTGGCCCGTCTGGAACGACTGGGGCGTCTGACCTCGCGAGGCCCGTCTTTCGGCGCCGGCCGCTCACTTTCGAATCGCCCGGCGGCCCCGCCTGGACTAGGCTCGCCCGCTCTCAGGAGGGGTTTTCCATGGCACTGATTCGGGTCTTTCTGGGTTCGCTCGCCGCGCTGTTCCTGGTCTCGCAGGCCAGCGCCAAGCCGAACATCGTGGTCGTCTGGGGCGACGACATCGGCTGGTTCAACATCAGCGCCTACAACCACGGCATGATGGGCTACAAGACGCCGAACATCGATCGCATCGCCAAGGAAGGCGCGATGTTCACCGACTGGTACGGCCAGCAGAGCTGCACGGCCGGGCGCGCCGCCTTCATTACGGGCCAGGCGCCGATCCGTACCGGGCTCACCAAGGTGGGCCTGCCGAGCGCGCCCGAGGGCATGTCCGAGAAGGACCCGACGATCGCCGGGCTGCTCAAGAACCACGGCTACATGACTGCACAGTACGGCAAGAACCACCTGGGCGACCGCGACGAACACCTGCCCACCAACCACGGTTTCGACGAGTTCTTCGGCAACCTCTACCACCTGAACGCCGAGGATGAGCCCGAGAACGTCGACTACCCCAAGGACCCCGAGTTCAAGAAGCGCTTCGGTCCGCGCGGCGTGATCCAGTCGAACGCGGACGGCAGCATCGAAGACACCGGTCCGCTCAACATGAAGCGGATGGAGACGGTCGACTACGAGGTGACGGCCAAGGCGCTGGACTTCATCGAGCGCGCCCACACGGCCGGCAAGCCGTTCTTCCTGTGGTGGAACTCGACGCGCATGCACGTCTGGACGCGGCTTCGGGCCGAGGCGGAGGGCGTGACCGGCCTGGGCATCTACCCCGACGGCATGGTCGAGCACGATGGTCACGTGGGGGAGATCCTCGACAAGCTCGACGCACTCGGGATCGCCGACAACACCATCGTCATGTACTCCACCGACAACGGTGGCGAGGCGATGACCTGGCCCGACGGCGGTACGCTGCCCTTCCGCGGTGAGAAGAACACGAACTGGGAGGGCGGTTACCGGGTCCCCACCGCGATCCGATGGCCTGGGGTGATCGAGCCCGGGACGATCATCAACGACATCGCCGCGCACGAGGACATGCTGCCGACCCTGCTCGCCGCAGTCGGAGACGCCGACATCAAGGAGCGTCTGCGCGATCGCGGCGTCACCGCGATCGGCCGCAAGTACAGGGTGCACCTCGACGGCTACAACCTCATGCCGTACCTGAAGGGCGAGGTCGAGAAGAGCCCGCGTCAGGACTTCCTGTACTGGACCGACGACGGTGACATCGCGGCGCTCCGCTACAACAACTGGAAGATCGTCTTCCTCGAGCAGCGCGCGCACGGGTTCGACGTCTGGCAAGAGCCCTTCGTGGCGCTGCGCTTCCCCAAGCTCCTCAACCTACGCACGGACCCCTTCGAGCGCGCAGATCACGAGGGCATGGGCTACGGACGGTGGCGGGCCGAGCGCATGTTCGCCCTGGCGCCCGCGCAAGCCTACGTGGCGCGTTGGCTGAAGACTTTCGAGGAGTTCCCGCCGCGGCAGAAGCCTGGGTCGTTCAGCCTGGGCGACGCCATGGCCAAGATCCAGAAGGGCACCCCGCACAACTGAACTGCGCGGCGCCGCATCAGGCGGCGCCGCGCAGCGCATCGTCAGGCCGTCGGAGTCACTTCTTCGGTCGCTCTCCGTAGTCTCCAAAGGGCGCGTCGCGTTCGCGGACGACTTCGCGAAAGCCCTTGTCCTCGAAGCTCTCGGCCCAGCGGTAGGCCTCTTCGGTGTGGCGTGTGACGCCGTCGAACAAGGTGCCGAGCAGCTGGGTCGTGCGCAGGCCCATGTTCTCGAAGGCCTGGTTGATCAGCAGTTTGTTCAGAGCCAGCTGGTTGGCGGGGATGTGTTGGAAGCGGTTGGCGTAGGCCTCGACCTCGCCCGAGAGCTCGGCGGCGGGGACCACGCGCGAGACCAGGCCGATACGGTGTGCGGTCTCGGCGTCGATGGCCTCGCCCGTCAGCAAGAACTGCTTCGCGTGCTCGAGGCCCAGCCGGTAGACCCAGAGCATGGTGGTGGGTGTTCCGAAGATGCGCGAGGGCGCGTATCCGATGAAGGCGTCGTCGGCCATGAAGAGCTGGTCGCAGCAGAGCACCAGGTCGGTGGCGCCGCCGACGGCGAAACCGTGGATCTCGCCGATCACGGGCTTGGGGCAGTGCCAGATCTTCATGAATCGCTGCACGTTGGCGTTCATGAACTGGTAGTCGCGCACCGGGTCCCAAGCGCCCTCGCGCGGCGGGGCGCTCGGTGCGTCGTAGGGGCTCGACCAGCCGCCCTCGCCGGCGGCCACCAGGTCGTAGCCGGCCGTGAAGACCCGTCCTTCGCCACGCAGCACCACGGCGCGCACCCGGCGCGAGGCGGTGGCCGCGTCGATGCCGTCGGCCACGCCCTGCACGACCGACTCGGTGAGCGTGTTCAGCTTCTCGGGGCGATTCAGGGTAATGAGGGCGATCGCATCGCGTTCTTCATAGAGCACGGTCTCGGTCTGATCCGGCACGGCGGGTCTCCTCGCGGGTCAGGGCAGGTGTGCGGGGCGGACTTTGCCCCGGCGAGCGGGCACTCTACTCTGGCTGGACGATGCCGGTAAAGATGCTCGCCCGATGAAGGTCCAGGTCCATGAGCGGTTCCAGTCGGGCTTGCCCGAAGGCGACACCCACCCCTACCGCAGCGGCGCATGGCGCCCCCAGCAGGTCGAGTACGACGCCTGGGACCTCGACGTCGTAGGCGAGATCCCCCGCGACCTCGCCGGCGTCTACCTGCGCAACACCGAGAACCCGCTGCTGCCGGCCCGCCACCGCTACCACCCGTTCGACGGCGACGGCATGCTGCACGCCATCGCCTTCGCCGACGGCGGCGCCGTCTACCACAACCGCTTCGTGCGCACCGACGGCTTCCTGGCCGAGCGCGATGCGGGGGAGCACCTGTGGGCGGGCCTGGCCGAGTCGCCCGACGTGGCCGTGCGCAAGGACGGGTGGGGGGCGCGTCCGCGCACCAAGGACGCCTCGAGCACCGACGTGGTCGTGCACCGGGGCCGCGCGCTCACCAGCTTCTATCTCTGTGGCGAGCTCTACGCCTTCGACCCCTTCACGCTGGAAGCCAGCGGCAAGGAGGACTTCGGTGGGCGCTTCCCCGCCGACGGCGTGTCGGCGCACCCGAAGATCGACGAGAACACGGGCGAGATGCTGTTCTTCAACTACGGCACCGAAGCGCCCTACATGCACTATGGCGTCGTCGATGCCGAGGGCGCGCTCGCCCACTACGTGGACGTCCCCCTGCCAGGGCCGCGCCTGCCCCACGACATGGCCTTCACCGAGCGCTTCGCCATCGTGAACGACTGCCCGCTCTTCTGGGACCCGAAGGCGATGACCCAGGGCGCCTACATCCCGCGCTTCCACCCCGATCTGCCCACCCGGTTCGGTGTGATCCCACGACGCGGAGGGACCGAGGACATCCGCTGGTTCGAGGCGGACCCGACCTTCGTGCTGCACTGGATCAACGCGTGGGAAGAGGGCGACGAGATCGTGCTCGACGGATTCTTCCAAGACACGCCCTCGCCGCCGCACCGCAAGGACTGGACGGTGGAGCAGAACCTCTACCGCTACCTGGACCTGTTCTCGATGCAGGCGCGCGCCCACCGCTGGCGGTTCGACCTTCGCACCGGCGCTTGTCGCGAAGAGCGGCTCAGTGACCGCATCCAGGAGTTCGGCATGATCAACGGTCGCTACGGCGGCCGCAAGAATCGCTTTGCCTACAACGCCCTGCCGGCCGAGGGGTGGTTCGGCTTCGAGGGTGTGATCAAGATGGACCTCGACGCGGGCACCGAGCAGGTGGTGGCGCTCCCCGAAGGCGTCTACGCCAGCGAGACGGTGATGGCGCCGCGCGAAGGTTCGCGAGCAGAGGACGACGGCTACCTGGTGACGTTCACCATGGACGTGAACCACGACCGCTCCGAGTGCTGGATCTTCGACGCGGCGAACCCGGGCCCGGACCCGATCGCGCGCGTCGCCCTGCCCGAGCGCATCTGCAGCGGAACCCACGCGTTCTGGCACGGCGCACCCCCGCCCGGCGCGCCGTAGGGCGCCGCGATCGTGCCCGTGGCGGCCGACAGCACCCTCGGCGATGCGCGGGGGGTCTACTTCGCCGAGAACGGCCTGCCCGACGACGGCGGTTACGAAGACGCGTGGGTCGTGATCCGGGCGGGCGGCCTGCCCGTGTTCGCTTTCCCGAACGGGGCGAGCCGGCGCGAGGCAGTCCCCATGCACGACCTGCACCACGTGCTCACCGGGTATGGCACCGACTGGGTCGGCGAGGCCGAGATCGGGGCCTGGGAGCTGGCGTCGGACTGCTCGTCGAGCCCCGCAGCGACGGTGTTGAACCTGCTGGCCTTCGGCCTGGTGCTGCCGTTCCACTTCGGACGCCTTCGCCGAGCGTTCGCGCGCGGCCTGCAGAGCCGCAACCTCTACGGGCGTGTCCACGATGGCCAGCTGTTGGCCCGCACGGTGGGCGAGATGCGTCGTGAGCTCGAGATCCCCGAGCCGACGCTGCGCACGGAGCTCGCGGACGCCGAAGCCTGCTGGCACTGGCGTCGCTGGGTCGTGCTCGGAATGGCTGTGGCGTGGGGCACACTGCTCCTGGTGGCGGCGGCGATCGTTGGCTTCGTCGGCTAGCGGGGTGGGGCGCGGCCCATGAGCGCCGTCGTCGAGCGCGCGTCCGCGCCCTTCGAAGGCCTGCGGCTTCGAACCGCATCCGCTGGCGAGGGCCCCGCGGTCGTGCTCGTCCACGGCTGGGGCGCCGACCTCATCGCGAACTGGGAGCGCCCTGGGTGGATCGAGGCACTCCTGCCGTGGTTCCACGTCGTGGCACTCGACCTGCCGGGCCACGGAGACAGCGACAAGCCGCACGAAGCGGGCCGCTACGGGTATGCCGCGCTCGGACGAGCCGTGATCGCCGTGCTGGACCACCTGGGAATCGAGCGCGCCGCCCTCGTCGGTCACTCGCTGGGTGCATTCTCGGGGGCCTGGACCGTCGGCCACCACGCCGAGCGGCTGTGGGGCGCCGTCCTGATGGGGGTGGGAGACGAGACGCCCGAGTCGGTGGCGGTCGCCCAGGACATTGCAGCGGCCCTGCGCGCGCCCGACGGCCGCGCCCTCTCCAACCCGACGGGTCGCCTCTACCGGCGCTTCGTCGATGCCGATCCCCGCAACGATCGCGAAGCGTTGGCGCTGGCTGCCCTCGAAATGTGGCCTCAGGGGTTCCCCGTCGAACTGGGTGCACCCTTTTGCGACCCGTCCCCGCCCGTGCTCGTACTGAACGGATCCGAAGACGAGCCGTACGCCGCGACCGCCGACCGGCTCGTCGCCGCGATCCCGGGGGCGCACGGCGAGATCGTGGAGGGAGCGGACCACCTGGGGCCCATCCACGACGGGCGCTTTCTCGAATCCGCCATCCGCTTCCTACGCGACGCAGACGAGCGACGCGAGCACGCCTAGGACGCACCCCGCGCGCGCTGCGTGCGCTCGACCCAGAGCGCCGCGTGCGCACGCTCCTCGAGGGCTTCGGCCGCGTCCCAGGCTTCACGTGCCGCTTCGACGTGGCCCTGGGCCGCGTGGAGCAGGCCCAGATGGTGGTCCACCGCGCCGAAGCAGGCGGCCCCGGACCCTGCCACGATCATGCGTCCGGCGTAGGGCTTCAGTAGTTCGAGAAGGCGTGCAGACTGGTCTGCGGTTCCCAGCCGAGCGACCGGGGGCGCGAGCACGCCCAGGGTGCCGATCCAGTTCTGGTCACGCGGGTGGTCGTCGAGGCCCTGGGCCAGGACCTGCGCGAGCGCCTCCCGACCGGCGATGGGGTCCGGACCGCTGGCTTCGGCGGCGGCCCAGGCCGCGCGATAGACGGGCAGCGCCGGGTGGCGTGCGGCGAGCGCTTCGAGGGCGGGCGCGAGTTCCACCAGGCGCTCCTGCTCGGAGCGGATGCCGAACAGCTGTGCGCCGAATACGCCGTCCGCATTGGGGCTTTCGATCCGGCGACCCAACTCCAGGGTCTCGCTCGCGAGTCGTTCGGCCTCGTCGAGCGCGCCGCTCAGCAGCGCGCGGGTGCCGCGCAGCATCGCGTCCAGCCACTCGAAGAAGGGCTGCTCGAGGGCGCGGGCCACTTGGCCGTGGCGTGCCAGCGTCTGCTCGAAGGCGTCGCCCTCACCGAGCTCCAGCAGGTCGATCAGGCGTTGGCCCAGGCCGATTGCGAGCACGTCGCTGGGCGGCGCCTCGCCCAGCAGCGCGAGGACGCGCTTGCCGAGCCCGGTGCGCTCCCGGGGATGCACGTCGGGATGTTGCCGGGTGAAGTGCTGCGCCGTGAGCGCATACGCCAGCACGGCGTCGTCGCCGCTGCGCTCGGCCATGGCGACGGCATCGGCCGCGAGGGGCGCGGCCCGCGTGTCGGCGGGGTCGTAGTAGAGCTCCGTTCCGAGCCGCGCCAGCAGCTCGGCCCGCAGCGGGGTGTCGGCATCGGGGAGCGCGGACAACGCTTCCTCGAGCAGGGCCACGCCTTCGCGGTTCACGCCGGGCGTGACGTCGGTGCGCCCCACGAACCCGAGCGCGGCCTGGGCCAGGACCTCTGCGTCGCCGCTGCTGCGCGCGACCTCGGCTGCGTCGAGGAACGCTGCGCGTGCCGCCGTGGTGGCACCCGAGGCGAAGCGGGCGCGCGCCAGGGCAACCAGCAGCTCCCGCCGCTCCCGGGGCTGGGGGGCCGCGGTCCCCCGGCTCGTCTCCACGCGCGCGAGCGCCGCGAGCGCGCGCTCGAAGTGCACCGCGGCAGCCGTCCACGCGCTTCCAGGGCCCTCGGCCACCGGGGGAGTGAGTTCCTCGACCTCGTGGACGAAGCGCAGCCCCCGCCCGCGGTAGGTTGCCACGTAGCGCGGCGAGCTGGCCGAGTCCGAGAGTGCCCGGCGCAGGTCGCGCACGGCGCTGGTGAAGGCGGCTTCGCTCACCACGACTTCCGGCCAGACCGCCTCGAGCAGCTCCTCGCGTGGAACCACCCGGCCGCGGTGGCGGAGCAGGTGGACGAGCACCTCGAACGACTTGCGGGCGAGCGCGACCTCGCCTCGCTCGCCCCACAGCACCCCTCGGGATGGGCTCAGCTCGAACGCGCCAAAGCGCCAGAGGGTCTGACCGGTCTCACCACGCACGCCGTCCCTGCACCTCGGCAGGAGTATAGGCTCGTGCCGCCCCGCGGGGCCTGGTGCGATCCCACCTCGATCCCAGGTTGGGCCCGGCAGGCCTGCCATAGCTTGGAGCCCATCCCGCCAGGAGTTCCCAAGATGTCCCGATGCCCGACCCTCGCGGTCGCCCTGCTGTTCGCCCTCGCGGCCGCCGATGCCGCCGGGGCCTTTGGCGTCCGCCGCTGCGGCTCGAACGATCGCTGCCGGGTGGTGGACGTGCTGAGCCGCAGCACCTTCGGCCAGACCCTGGTCAACACCGGGTCCGTCGGCACCGCGTGGCGTGCGCTGGTGGACAACGGGCCCTGCGCCGACGTCGCAGACGTCGTCGTCGGGGGCACCTTCGGCGAGGACGGCGCCCCCGGCAAGTCCACGCCCGCGGGCTTCGCGTCGCATCTCGGTCGCCGCTGCTCGATCGTGGTCAACTACCAGCTCGACGCCTTCGGCGTGATCGATGCGCAGGCCTACGACGACTCCACCGAGCACGGCCGCAAGGCGCTCGCGCTGGTGCTTAACTCGCTCGACCTCATTCGTCGCCAGCGCCGGCGCAACGAACCGATCCGGGTGTGGGGCCACAGCAAGGGCGCGGCCATCGCGGCGTCCACCTGGCGGATGGAGGCGCGCAACGGTCGCACCAAATTCATCGGCGGCACGGCGAGCCACCAACAGTACGTGGATGCCTGCCCGCGGAACAACTGCTTCTACTTCGGCTTCGGCTATCCGCGGACGATGGAGCGCAACAACCGGTTCTCGATCTCGCGGGCCGCGGCCAGTCTCTTGAGCACGACGGACGACGGCTTCATCAAGAAGCCGGGCCGGTCGCACAACGACTGGCACCGCCTCACCACGTTCACGAATCTGAGCGACCCGATCTACGAGTGCAATCTCAGCTGCGCGCTCTCCCTCGCGTTCAATCGACGCTGCCACGAGTATCAGGACTTCCTCTCCGACGAGGGCTACGCGTTCTTCGATGAATGGAACCGCTTCGGTGAGTCGTCGTCGGCCCCGGCGCCCGATTTCATCGGCAACCACTGCGGCGACGTGGGGGATCCCGGCACCTTCTCCCTCGCGCCCGACGACGTCCGGGTGGCGCCGCGCGAGCGGCTTCGGCTGGGGCTCGAATGGACGGTTCCCGAAGGCGGCTGGCGTGTGCTCGACGAGATGCAGGTCCGGCTCCGCGATGGCGACGACGTGGCGCTGTGGGTGCGCTTCGACGAGGCCGCGAACCAGCTGGGTGTCTACGATGGGCGCCGCGAACGCTTCACCGGGGCCGCCGCGCCGGGCGACCGAACGGTGCTGAAGGGTCGCGGGGCCCGCCTGCACCTGGGCGGAAGCCGCGTGGTCGCCGACGGCGCCCTCGACCCGAGCGTGCTGCTGGAACTCGAGGTTTCCCTGGGCCACCGGTACCGGGGGCGCGAGCTGGTGGTCGAGGTGCTCGCCACCGATGACCTCGGCGGAGCGCAGGACTTCCGGCCTGCGGGCACGGTGAAGGTGCGGGGTCGCGACCGTTCACGCCGGTAGGGGGCCAGAACCGCGGCGTCGCCGCGGCCGCGTGGTAGCGTGACGCCGGAAGGAGGCGCCATGCCCCCGCACGGTGAGGTCTTCGAGATCGCGAACGCCCGGGTCGGCCCTCTCGCCGAGCGCCGCTCGTGCACGTGAGACCCGGACCGCGCGGAGAGGATCGGCGGCTCGGGTGACGCCGTGAGCCGACGGCGACGGCGCGATCGGCGCGCGGCGCCGCGACGGGAAGGGGCCGCGGTCTTCGTGTTCCGCCGCGCCCCCGAACTCGAGGTGCTGCTGCTCGAGCGAGCGGGCGGGGGGCTCGTGGGCGAGTGGTGCCCGGTCGCCGGCCGCGTCGAGCGAGGGGAGCTGCCGAGGAACGCCGCACGCCGGGAGGCGCTCGAGGAAATCGGGATCGACGTCGGCGACCTCGGCGAACCCGCCACGGCCTGGACCGGCGCCACCGGACCGCGCCGCGAGCCGATCCGTATCTTCGTCTTCGCCGCACACGTCTCGCGTACGGCGACGGTCGTGCTCAACTACGAGCACAGCGACTTCAAGTGGCTGCCCCCGCTCCGTGCCCTCGAGCTGCTGCCGCTGCGGCAGCAGCGACGAGCGCTCGAGCTGGTGCTCGAGCGCCACGTCCCGGACGGTCAGCGTTCTCGATAGAGACCCTCGGCGTATGCGGCGCCGTAGTAGCGCTCGAGCTCTTCGAGGCTCTCCGCCCCGGGCCGCATGGCGTGAGAGAGCTTCGGGTAGCTGGGGAGCGCCTCGGGCTTCCAGCAGTCGGGCTGCCAGAGTTCCGAGCGCAGGAACGCCTTGGCGCAGTGGAAGAACACCTGCTCGATCTCGACGAGCAGGGCGAGGGTTGGGCGGTGACCCTTCACCGTCATGCGATCGAAGAACGGTGCGTCCCGCAGCAGGCGCGCGCGGCCGTTGATGCGCAGCGTTTCCGTGCGCCCGGGGATCATGTAGAGCAGGCCGACGTGCGGGTTCTCGAGCACGTTGTGGAACCCGTCTCCGCGGCGGTTGCCCGGCCGCTCGGGCAGGGCCACGGTCTTCGCGTCGAGGACGAGGGTGAAGCCGGCGGGGTCGCCCTTGGGCGAGACGTCGCAGCGGCCCGCGGTGTCCGAGGTTCCGACGAGGCAGAATGGCGACGCAGCGACCCAGGCTTGCTGCACCGGGTGCAGGTCCGGCCGGTCCTTGGTGGCGGCGCGTGGGACGACCGGGCCGAGCAGCTCTCTCAACTCCTCGGCGTCTTCGACCTCGACGTAGGGCTCGTTCTCGTCGGACATGGAGTCTCCTGGGCTCAGGGTGGGCCTAGCACATCCCCGCTAGGGGCGATCGGTCAGGCCGGGCTCCATGCGGTTCATGCCGCGTACGAGCAGTCGCGGGGCGAGAGCCCGCAGCAGCCGCGCTGCGAAGAGGGCGGGGCGCCTGGGAACGGTCCGCTCCAGGTGCCGGCGGTCCACGGCCTCGAGGATCACCTGGGCCACGCGCTCGGGCGCGAGCCGCGGGCCCGCGTAGGCCGGCGTCTCGGGGGACTTGTTCCAGATCTCCGTGTCGATCGCGCCGGGCACGACCAGAGAGGCGTGCACGCCCGAGCCCGCGAGGTCCGTCCACAAGCCGGCGGTGAAGGCCGACAAGGCCGCCTTGGAGGCCGCGTAGGCCGCCTCGCGGGGCGGGGTGACCTGCGCGGCGAACGACGACACGTTGACGACGTGGCCGCTCCCCCGCGCACGCATGGCGGGAAGCGCTGCGAGGGTGAGGCGCATGGCGGCGAGGTAGTTCACGCGCATCACCTGCTCGGCGGCGTCGGGCTCGAGGTGGAAGACGTGCTCGTGCCGCGGCTGCGCCGCGTTGTTCACGAGCACGTCGATCCGCCCGTGCCGCGACAGGGCCTCGGGCACCACACGATCGACGAAGGCGGTCTCTCCCAGGTCGCCAGGGAGAAACCCGCTGTCGGGAGCGTTTCGCCCGCAGGCTTCGATCAGGCGTTCGAGCCGATCGGTTCGGCGGGCCACGGCGAACACGGTGTCTCCCCGGGCCGCGAACGCGAGCGCGGTCTCGAAGCCGATCCCGGAAGACGCGCCGGTCACGACCACGACCCGACCGGGTGTGCCCGTCCGCTGCTGTCCGCGCCCGTCGTGGCTGGGCGAGTCGGTCAGGGGCGCTTCACCACGCGCTGGGTCGAGGCCGGGAAGCGCTCGAGCGCCGGGGCCGGCCGAACCGGTCGTCGAACCAGTTCGCCCCCGCAGTTCGGACACGTGGCGCCCAGCTGCTCGGTACACCGGCCGCAGAAGGTGCACTCGAAGCTGCAGATGTACACCGCGTCGCTCTCCGGGGGCAGGTCCACGTCGCAACGCTCGCAGTTGGGCCGCAGCGCGAGGCGTGCGCCGGGGGCCGGCTCGGGCGGCGCGTCCCGATACGGCGCCACATCGAAGCCGTACGCACCGAAGCGGGCTTCCACCGCGCACAACGTCTCCGGCGTCCAGTAGGGATGGCCGGGGGCCGGAAAGCCCAGGACGCAGCGCTGGTCCACCGTCGCTTCCGCGATCAATCGCTCCATCACGCCCGATCGGCGGTACATGGCCCAGGCCCAGCCCGGGTGGAGCACGCTCACCCACCCGGCCTCCGCGAGCCGGTAGGTCAGGTTCAGGGCGAGCCGTCGCGCACCGGTGCGCAGGGGCGTCCCGCGGTGCCAGGTGTCGTGCCGATAGAGCAGCAGCGTGCCTGGCCGGTAGCGCGCGCGGACTTCACGCGGATAGAGGTGCTCGGCGCGAAAGGCCGCGACCTCGGGCGCGACCTCGGCGAGGTGGGCTTCGGCGCGCTGCCGATCGTTGATCCAGGGCAGGCCGGCCACGCCCGGGGTGCGAACCCGCGGCCAGGCGTAGGCGGGGTCGTCGGGTCCCGTGCGCGGCACCACGGCGGTGGCACCGCCGCACGCGTCGACGTCGTCCAGGTACAGGATCGCCTCGACCGCCTCCGGCGTCTCCCAGGCGGGAGGGTGGGTGAGGCTGTGGTTCGGGTAGTCCATGTGGATGCGCTGGTCGTCGTGGTCACGGTCGCCGCCGAGCCGCTCCTGGCGCCCGTACTTCGGCCAGAGGTCCGACTGCGTGAGCCGGATCTCGCGCACCGACGCGTCGAGCAACTGCGACACCACTGCGAGCAGCCGCGGGTCGAGCGTGATCTGGTTCAGCGCATCGCACTCCGCGGGAAACGTCATGCGGCCGGAGCTGCCGAAGTCGTTGAGGCGCTCCGATTCGGGTGATCCCGCGGCCGGAAAGACCGTGTCCGCATGGGCTGCGAGTGCTTCGAGTCGCTCGCTTGGCACCACGCCATCGACGAGGACGAAGCCGCGCTCGCGCCACGCGGCTACCTGCGATGCATCGAGAACCGGCGAGCCGGTCCCGGCTCGTGTGGGTTCTTCCCAGCGGTGCTCTTCCCTTGCGCCTACCATTGCAGCTCCGAACGGGCGGAGAGTAGCCTCCTCGACCGACGGTCGTGGGTGAAGGCGATTCGAGATGAGGGGCCTCATGCGTTCGTGTGTTCTGGGTGGGATGGCGGCCATGGTCGGCGCGCTGGGTTGCGTGATGCCGAACCCGGCTCCTGGGGCGGCCGAGCTCCGGACGGAGAGCCGCGTCCAGATCGTGGACCTCGACGGTGCGGGTGCGCCCGCCGACCCGTGGCACGCCGAATTCGCAGCGGGGGAGCGCAGCGTGATCGTCGAGTATGCGACGGCGCGCTTCGACTACCACTGCTCCTTCCGCTTCACCGCCGAGGCCGACGAGGGCTACTTCGTCACGGCCGAAAACTCGGAGGAGCCCCGGTTGTACCGTCAGGCGCCGGGGCTGGTCTTCTTCGTGGGGCTACGCGACGGCGTGGCCCCATTGGATTGCACCGATGGCCCCGAGAGGCGGCGGCCGTGATCCGGTGGGTCGCCCTGGGGGTCGTCCTCGGCATGGCGACACCGATCGCCGCGCAGCAGCGCCTTTCGGCCGAGACGATTCGCCAGTTCCAGAAGGCTCCGGTCGAGCGGGCGCTCATCTCGCTGCTGAACTTCACCAACACGCCAGGCATCGAGGACTCGAACCTGGACGTGGACGGCGGAGGGGAGCAGCCCGCCTTCAAGATCGAGAGGAACATCCTCGAGATCGAGAAGGACTTCCCGCTCAAGGCCTCGCCCTGGGCGATCTAAGGCCAGTTCTCGATCGGGTCGATCGACGCCGAGGACGATCTGCTGGCGGAGACCCTTTCGGGGTCCCTGGTCGGGTTCCAGATCGACCGCAGCATCGACTCGGTTCGGCTGGCGTTGGGCACCCAGTGGCTGATCGACAGCCGCTGGTTCGCGCGCGCCTACGTCAGCGGTGTCTACAGCCAGATGAAGAGTGTGTCCGTGACGTCTTCGGACATCGATGCCGCGAGCCTCCCGCCCGAGCTTCGCGCAGCGCTCCAGGACTCGGATCTCGACGCCTGGAGCGTCGCGCCGACCGTGAGCCTGCACTACGACCGCTGGTGGGGCGCACGCCGTTTCCAGCTCGACGGCTTCTACACCTTCTCGTACACCGACACCTTCGATGCGTCCTCGAGCGTGCTCGACACCTCCGGTTTCACCAACACCATGGCCTTTCGCGCGACGTTCACGGCGCCGACGGGCCTTCGCGTGTTCGACATGCCCATCACCTGGCATGCGTACGCCGACAACACCACTTTCCTGCCCCCCGATCGGGACGCTCTCGGTTTCAGCACGCTCTTCCAGCTGGGGGGCGGGCTCGAACTCGACGTGAGCACCAACGTGCTGGGGCTCTTCTTCGTCAAGTACGTGGGCTTCCGGGCGACCTACATCATCGGCGACGACGTGGAGGGCAACGCCTTCTACGTGACCTTCCGCTACTGACCGCCCCGGGTCACCCCGGGGGGTGGCGCTCCGTGAGAACTCTGTAAGACTCCGCCTCGAGTTCGAGCAGTCGCTGCGCGCAGGAACCACGCGCGCATTCCTCTGACGCCCTTTCTCGCGCTCCGGGCACTCGCAGGCCCTCCGGCCACGACCCCCGCGCAGAAGAACTCACTCATCGAATCGCGCGACCCCAGGGCGGGTCGCGCCCCGGGGACTCCCGATCGGCCTCATGACCTCGGCCGATCCGCGTCCCGGAACCCACCCCGAGCCCCGGGTCCATCCCGGCAGGCTCCAAGGAAATGATCGAATTGGATTCCAGTACTCCTTCCGTCGCGGCCTCCCAGGCTGCGACCTCCAACCCCCACCGAGCGCGCGCCGACCGAGGCGCAGAGTCGCCCTCGGCCTTTGCCCAGCTCGGTCTCTCGAGCTCTCTCGTTCGCCAGGTGGCACGAGCGGGCTACGACGCGCCCACCCCGATCCAAGCGGAGGCGATCCCGCCCCTGCTGAAGGGCCGGGACGTGCTCGGCTGCGCACAGACCGGTACGGGCAAGACCGCGGCCTTTGCCCTTCCGATCCTCGACCGGCTCGTGTCCGGCCGCCGCAAGGCGGGCCGACCCGCACGGGGCTCGGGGCCGGCGCCGATTCGCGCCCTGGTGCTCGCACCCACCCGTGAGCTGGCAGCGCAGATTCGCGACAGCTTCGAGACCTACGGTGCAGACAGTGGCCTGCGAGCCTTCGCCATCTTCGGCGGCGTCTCCAAGGGGCCGCAGGTGAGTGCGCTGCGGCGCGGCATCGACGTCCTGGTGGCGACGCCGGGGCGCCTCCTCGACCTGATGGGCGAGGGCGTCGTGCGCCTGGGGGACGTGTCGACCTTCGTGCTCGACGAGGCCGACCGCATGCTCGACATGGGCTTCGTGAACGACGTCCGGCGCATCAGCCGCGCGCTGCCCGAGCAGCGCCAGACGCTGCTGTTCTCGGCCACCATGCCTCGCGAGATCGAGGCGCTGGCCCGCAGCCTGCTGCAGGACCCCGTCCGCATCGCGGTGGACCCCGTGGCTTCGACCGGCGAGCCCATTGCGCAGTCGGTCTGCTTCGTGGAGACGAAGCGCAAGGTGGCCCTGCTGCTCGAGCTGCTCGACCGCGGCGAGGTCGAGAGCGCGCTGGTGTTCACGCGCACCAAGCACATGGCGAACCGGCTGTCGCAGAAGCTCGAACGCGCGGGGGTGCAGGCCGACGCCATCCACGGCAACAAGTCGCAGGCGGCGCGCGAGCGCGCGCTGGCGTCGCTCAAGGCCGGACGCACCCGTGTGGTGGTCGCGACCGATGTCGCGGCCCGCGGGATCGACGTGAAGGACCTGTCGCACGTCGTGAACTACGAGCTTCCCGTCGACGCCGAGAGCTACGTGCACCGCGTGGGCCGCACCGGTCGCGCTGGGCGTACTGGGGTGGCGCTGTCGCTGTGCGCTTCGGACGAACGCTCGCGGCTTCGCGCCATCGAGCGGCTCACCGGTCAGAAGATCCGCGTCGAGGCGCTGCCCGAGGGGTTCGACCCGGGAGAGCCTTCGGCGGCGCCGTCCGATGGCGGCCGGGGTCGCACGGGCGGCCGGCCCGGAGCGGGCCGTGGCAACCGGTCGCGCACCGCGAGAGGCAACGGCGCTGCCCGGCAGGGCCGAGGCAGCGGCGCAGGTCGAAGCAACGGGGGGGGCCGTGAGGGTCGTGCCCAGACGAGCGGAGACCGAGGGCGCCGATCCCAGGCTGCCGACACGCGAGGCAACGGCTCGGACGCCACGCGAGGCGCCCGCCGCAACGGTTCTGGCGCCACGCGAGGGAATCGTCCCAACACCTCGTCCGCAAAGCGAAGTTCGCGTCCCGGAAGCCGATCAGCGCGACGCCGCCCGGAAGCGCGCTAGGGCTGCGGCCCGGCGACCTTCACCGGCTCGCCGGGGTCCGCGCTCGCGCGCAGGCTCCGGCGCAGGCCGGCGATGGCGCCTCCCAGAGCGACTGCCCAGAGCAGCAGCAGGGTGACTCCCACGCCGGGCGCGTGGACCGCTCCGCGGGGCGTCAGGATGCGCACGATCCAGGGGTGGAACTCGCCGCGAAGCAGCGCGCGCAGAGCGGCTGCAAGCGGGCTGTCCGCCGCGACGAACAAGAAGCCCCAGGTGGGCTCGTACTCGCTCCAGCCCGACGTGGTGATGAGCCCGCCCCAGTACGTGAGCACGAAGGGCAGCTGCACGCATACGCCCAACAGCGCCAGGGCGAATACGACGCGGCGGTGCCAGGGCGGACCCTCCAGGTAGCGGCCGAGGAAGAGCAGCAGGGGTGCCGTTGCGCCTACGAGGTAGCGCGGGCCCGGGGCCGACCAGAGCCCGGTCCAACCCTCGTAGGGCGCGTAGAAGGCGAGCAGGCACACGAGTAGACCCGTTGCGGTGAGGACCTCCGCGCGGTGGCTGCGCCATCCGTTGGCCGCCAGCAGCGGCGCCAGCAACAGCAACGGGGAGTAGACGAAAAGACTGATTCCGGGGCTCACCAGAAAGCCGGTGAGGCTCTCGCGGAGGGGTGTGTCGAAGACACCGGCCACCATCATGGGCGTGCCGCCGAGCGACCCCCACTTGTACAGGTCGAGTCCCACGTGGAGGGCTGCCGCGACCAGGAAGGGCGCGGCGACCGCACCGAGCGCGCGTGCACAGCGAAGGCCGCCGCCTGGCGCGAGCGGCGCGTGGCGTTCCCACAGCACGAACGCCAGGTAGCCCGCGAGCGGAATGCCCGAGATGCCACCGGGCAACCGCACCAGCAGGATGGCCGAGGCCAGTGCGCTGCCCAGGGCCAGGGTGCCGAGCCCGGCGCCGCGGCGGTGCGCGTGGAACGCAAAGAAGGCTGCCAGGACCAGGAGCGACTCGGTCGTGTGGCGCAGGAAGAACGTCGACTGTGTGGCCAGGTACGTCGTGAGGGCCACCAGCAGCGCGGCCCCGGCAGCGGCGCGGTGCCCGGTGCCGAGGTGCCGTTGGAACAGGAAGAAGACGGCCGCCAGCAGCCCGGTCAGGATCGGGCCATAGAGGCCCACCGCCGTCATCGCTACGGAGCCCGGGAACACGTGCCGTTGCCATCGGAACCCCGGTCCCGCCATCGCGCGGCTCACCGACTCGGGGAGCACGCTCTCGGCCAGGCTGCCCGCGGCGTAGAGGGGCACGGCCAGCACCGACTGGCCGATGGCGTACTGGCTGTAGCGCCGGCCATCGCGCCCGGGGTAGACGTGCCGGATGGGGGGCACCTCGAGCGTGCCGCGCTCGGCCAGCGCCTGGGTCGTGAGGAACACCCCGAGTTCGTCGGTGCTCTCGAAGTGACCGCGCAGGAAGGGGCAGAGTGCGAGGGTCACGACGAGGGCGATCCACGCAGCCGTCCTGCGGTCGCGGGATCCCCGGCTCATCCATGGGACCGGTAGGCGACGGGGCCCCTCGCGGCAAGCTCCGCAAGCCGGGCCAAGCGCGCGGCGCGATGCGTCGGGCGCAGGCGATGCGCAGTCCGCCGGCAGTTCGGGCCGTCCCGGGGGCCGAGCCTCGGCGCTAGGCTGTGTCCGTGCCCGATCAACTCTGGCTCGTTCGGGCCGCATTCGGGGTCGGGCTCGCACTGGCTGCCGTGGCGGGGGCGCGCCGCTTCGCGGTCCATGGGGGCTGGCTTGCGCTGGCGCTATTGGCGCCGGTCCTGCTGCTCCAGCTCACGCCGGGCTTCGCGATCCACGGTTTTCACGGGCTGTTCCACGCGGCGATCGCCTACGGCATCGCCGCCGGCGGGCTGCCTACCACCGACCCGCTGATGGCCGGTGAGCCCCTGCGGTATGCCCATGGTCTGCACGTGCTGGTCGCGGGGCTCGTGCGTCTCGGGGTCGACCCGGCCCGCGGCTTTCTGCTGCTGCACGCCGTGGCCGTGCCGGCCACCGCCTGGGCGCTGTTTCGCATCGCCCTCGCGTTGGGTCTGGCGCGGAAGGCGGCTTGGCTCGCCGCCGCGCTCGCACTCCTGGGCGTCGACGCGTTCGCCAACGGGCCGCTCTCGGTGCTGCAGGCCACCCTTGCGACGGGCCCGCCGGAGTGGCGGCACGTGCCGATCCAGAAGTTTGCGACCGCCCAGGCGAACGGTGTGGGCATCCTCCTGGTCGTCCTCGCGCTGCTGGCTGCGGTCCGAATGCTCGGCGGGCAGGGTCGCCTGGGCGCGGCGGTGGGCCTGGTGGCCGCGGTCTGGGCGCTGGTGGCCGTCTACCCGCTGCTCTGGCCGGTGCTGGTCGTGGCGTTGCCGCTCGCCTCGGCGCTGGCATTGGCCGCGCAACCCGATGAACGCGCCGGGCCCGCTTGGCTGGGCGGCGCCTGGGCCGTGGCCATCGCCGTCAGTCTGCCCGGGGTACTGGCCCTGCTCGGCAAGAGCGCCGATGCATCGCCCCGGATCGAGTTGGGCGCCACGCACCTGGTGCGCGGCCTCGTGGTGCTGGCGGGGATGGGCGTCTCGGTATCCGGGCTGTTGGCGGCGGGCCATCGCAGCGTTCGCACGCAGCTGGAGCAGTCGTGGGCGGTGTGGAGTGTGCCGCTGGCCGTCGTGGTGGTGGGCGCGGGCGCATTCCTGCTCGCGCACCTTCCACTCCACACCGAGTACAAGTACCTGGCGGTGGCCGGCATCGGGCTCGCTTTTCCGGTCGCCATGGGACTCGACGATCTGCTCGGGCGCCGCCCGGCGCTGGCCTGGGCGGCGTTGGCCCTCCTCTGGCTGCCGATCGCCAGCTGGTTCGCGAAGGAGTCCCTGGCGCTTCGCGGGGACCCCGGTGCGATCGCGCGCGAGGGCGCGAGCCTGACCCCGACGGATCCAGGCGAGGCCGCACTGACCTCGTGGATCCGCGACCATGCGCCCGCCCGCGCCGCGTTCGTAGACGATACGCTCCACGTTCCCGTGTTCGGCCAGCGAAGCCTCTACGTGGCCCTCGATCCCCTGGGCGGGGCCGACGCGCGCGCACGCGCGCTCGCGGGTTGGGGCATGCTCCCGTCCGTGATGCTGGAGCGCACCTTCGGTCATGAGGCGTCTGCGGTGCACGAGCGCCGAGACGACGCGCGGGCTCTGCTGGCTGCGACGCCGCCGCCCGACGACGCGCTGCTCGCGCGTGTGGCGGCGGAGGCCGGCGGGCCCGTCTACGTGATCACCCGCGCGGCGCGCGGTCCGCGTTGGATCGCGAGCGACCCGCGTTTCGACGCCGTGCACGCCGCGCCCGCCGCCTCGGTATACGAGCTGCGCCGGTGATGCGTGGGCCGCGCTCGTCCTGCCCGGCTACCCGCCGCATCGCGGTCGTCGCGGTCGTGCTCGCGGCGCTGGCTGCCACCGCATGCCGCCCCCCGGCCGAGCTGGGCCCTCGTCGCATCGTGCTGTTCAGCATGGACACCGTGAGGGCCGATGCCGTGGCGTCCGGGGCGGGGGGGCCGGGCCTGCCCCACCTGACGAAGCTGGCCGGAGAGGGCGTCGTCTTTCCGCGCTTCTACGCCGCGTCGAACTACACGCTTCCCTCGCACATGTCGATCTTCACCGGTCTCGACCCGGTCGCACACGGCGTCTTGATCGGTGCGGCGCGCCTCGCGCCGCAGGTGCCGACCCTGCCCGAGTTGCTGACGCAGGCGGGATACCGCGCGTGGTCGTTCAACGAGTCGGGCTATGTGGCCGCCCGCTATGGGTTCGACCGCGGCTTCGAGGCCTATCGCGAGCTACCGCCGGGTGCCGTGGTCGGCGACGCCCTGCCCGAGGTGCTCGACTGGGTGCGTGCGCAGGCAGACGAACCCTACTTCCTGTTCCTGCACACCTACGCCGCGCACTTCCCGTACGGAGGCTATGCAGACTACCGGGCCCGGCACCCGGATCGCGGCCTGCTCAGCGACGAGGAGATCGCCGCGCTGCGTGCCAGGGCCCCCGGCGGCTCGAAGCGGCAGGGGCGTGCGCACCCCGGCTTCGACGCCGAGGAGCGGGCGCAGTGCACGCTCTACAACCAGCTTGCCGAGCACTACGCCGACCTGCTGGCCTGTGGCGCCAACTGGTTGCCCGAGAACTTCGAGAGCTCACCCCACTACGAGCCCCGCGATCTCGAGGCGATCCAGCGTAGCTATGCCGCCCGCATCGCCCGGATCGACTCGGCGCTCGGAGCGCTGCGCGACGAGCTGGTCTCGCTGGGGCAGTGGGACGACACCCTGTTGGTGGTGACGTCCGACCACGGCGAGGGCTTCTTCGAGCACGGGCTCTACATGCACGACTTCAGCCCGTTCGACGAGGTGCTGCGCGTGCCGCTGCTGATCGTGCACCCGCGTGGCCTCGCCGACCGCGCGGGAGAGCGCAACGACAGCCCGGGATGGCACCCGGATCTGATGCCCACCGTGCTCGCGCGGGCGGGCGTTCGCGTGCCCGACGGCATCGCTGGACGCGACCTGCTCGCGGGTGCGGGCCCGCCCCGCGACCGCGCGCTGCACCCGACCGTGATGTCGGCTCCCAACCGCGCGCGCAAGCCCAACAAGCGCGTGCTGGTTCGCGATGGGCGCAAGTGGATCGAGGGGTACCGCATGTTCGGCGACCGCGACGGGTTGCTCTTCGATCTCGAGGCCGATCCGCACGAGCTCTCGAACCTGCGCGAGCGCGAAGCGGAAGCGTTCTCGGAGATGGCCGCGCGCTCGCACGCCTGGGGGGCTTCGCTCGAGCGCCACGACCCGGTCAATGCGGACACCGGGGAGGTGATCGAGCTCGGGGGGGCGATCCCGGCGCCACGTCTCAGCGAGGAGGAGAGGGCGCTCCTGGAAGGCCTGGGGTACGTGGAGTAGCAGGCTCAGGCTGATTCGCGCCTCGGCATTGCAAGGCCTTGGTTCGTCTGGTTTTCTTGCGACTCCAGATGCGGCCGCCGCGGCTGCGGAGGAGGCGCTCGTGACCGGGCTCGTCGAACAGGAAGCACGCGACACCTACACCCGCTTCGTCGCCACGCGGGACCGCATCGACCGAGGCGATGCCGACTGGCCGGTCCTGGCCGACTTCTTCACCGAAGACGCGGCCTACATCGACCCCGCCTGGGGGCGGGTCGAGGGCCGCGAGGCGATCCGCGAGTTCTTCGTCACGAGTATGGCGGGCCTCACCGGCCACGGCTGGTCGACACCGGAGAACTGGACGATGGTCGAGGGCCCCCGGCTCGTGAGCCAGTGGGATCAGATCCTGGGGCACCGCGACGACGGTACGCCGTGGTTCGTGCCGGGTCTCTCGATCCTCTACTACGCCGGCGACGGTCTCTTCTGCTACAGCCACGACATGCTCAACATGACGCACATCGGCCAGACCATGCGCGACATGCAATGGAAGCCGCCGGGGCAGGTGGCGATGCCCCCGCGCCGACCGGATCGGAATGTGAGTCTGCCGCCTGCATGGGCCCACCTGGCGTCGGGCTGAGGAGTCGCCGTGTACGTCGTTGGCGAAGAAGAGATCGAGGCGGTCGCCGAAGTCATCCGTTCTGGGCGGCTGTTCCGCTACGGCGTGGGCGACCGCTGCGACACGTTCGAGCAGCGCTACGCGGCCTACCTGGACGTGCCGCATTGTGCGCTCACCGCGAGTGGCACGTACGGGCTCGCCGCCGCGCTGATCGGCCTGGGGGTGGGCCCGGGGCACGAGGTTCTCGTGCCCGCGCATACCTACATGGCCACGGCCACTGCGGTGCTCGCCGCGGGCGCGATCCCCGTGATCGTCGACGTCGACGAGAGTCTCACGATGGACCCCGCCGCCGTGGACGACGCCGTCGGACCGCGCACCCGGGCGCTCATCCCCGTCCACATGTGGGGGACGGCGGCCCACCTCGATGCCCTGGGCGAGATCGCCCGTCGTCGTGAGCTGCTGGTCATCGAAGACGCCTGCCAGGGTGTGGGCGGTGGCTACGAGGGGCGGCGTTTTGGCGCCATCGGTGACGCCGCGGGCTTCAGCTTCAACTACTACAAGAACATGACGGCGGGAGAAGGCGGCGCCGTCGTCGTTCGCGACCCCGAGGCGTTCGAGCGCGCGCGCTGCGCCATCGACCCCTGCCACTTCTATTGGCAAGGACGCAGCGAGGCCCAGAAGCCGTTCGCCGGTATCGGCGCCCGGCCCAGCGAGATCATGGCGGCCATGCTGCTCGTCCAGTTGGGTCGCATCGACGATCTCGTCGCGAAGATGCGCCAGGAGCGTGACGCCATTCTCGAGGGGACGCAGTCGCTTCGGGCGCTGGGGTTCGTGCCCGCGCCCCTGCACAGCCCGCGGTGGGACTGCGGCGCCCAGGCGATCTTCACGATGCCCTCGGCACAGAGCGCGCGGCGTTTCGTCGAGGTCTTTCCCGCCGTGGTCGCGGGGGATACGGGCCGGCACAACTACACCGAATGGGACCAGGTGCTGATGCGCAAGGGCGCGCACCACGAGGCCATGGACCCCTTCCGGCTTCCCGAGAACCAGGGCTGCCGCAGCGACTATCACAAGGACATGTGCGCGCGTTCGCTCGAGATCGTGGGACGAACGGTGATGGTGGCCACCGATCCCCAGCATGACGAGCAGGACGTCGCGGACCTGGTCCACGATGTCGGTATCGCGGCGCGTGTGGCGCTCGGTGATTCCGACGCGGACCCGGCGCAGGTGCGGCGGACACGCACGATCGACCGCGAGAAGTTCGACCTGGTCGACGCGGCTGCCCCCGGAGCGTGAGCGGCCCGGCGCGCGCGGCGCGCTTTCGCCTCGACGGACGGGTCGCGTTCGTGACCGGAAGCTCGCGGGGTCTGGGGCGCGCCATGGCCTGGTCCCTGGCCTCGGCCGGCGCGCGCGTGGCGCTCAACTACCGAAACGACGAGGCGTCGGCGCGCGAGACACTGGCGGCGTTCGAGGCGGCGGGCCACCAGGCCCTGCTGCTGCGGGGGGACGCCACGCGCGAGACCGACGTCGCAGCCATGGTGTCCGAGATCACCGAGCGCCTGGGCCCGGTGGACATCGCGGTCCCCAACGCCACGCCCGACCAGCCCCACGAGCCCATCGAGGCCTACGACTGGGCGTTCTACCAGTCGATGCTCGATTTCTTCGTGAAGAGCCCGTTCCTCATCACCCGAGCGGTGCTGGCGGGTATGAAGGCTCGGCGCTTCGGGCGGATCATCAACATCGGTTCCGAGACGTTCCAGCTGGGCGAGCCGCGCTTCACGGCGTACGTGGCCGCCAAGGGCGGACAGAACGGCTTCACCCGAAGCCTGGCCCGCGAACTGGCTCCGTGGAACATCACCGTGAACATGGTCTCGCCCGGGTGGATCCCCACCGAGCGTCACCGGGACGACCCCGTCGAGCTGAAGGAGGCCTACCGCGCGAGTCTCCCCACCGGCCGCTTCGGGCTCGCAGAAGAAGTCGGTGACGCCGTGGCCTTTCTCGCGAGCGACGAGGCGTCCTACGTCTCGGGTCAGAACCTGGCGATCAATGGCGCCAACACGGTGGCCTAGAGACCTCCGGCGGCGGTCGGCTCGGCCAGCCGGGTCGTGAGGCCTTCGCGCTCCATGCAGCCGACGAGGAGTTCGGCGAGTTTCTGGCCACCGGCGTCGCGCATGTGGATGCCGTCGACGTGGAAGTAGCGCTCGCCCACGTCCCGTTCGGGCAGCGCGTCGAATGCAGCGAGCAGGTCGCACAGCGGTGCCCCCTCGGAGGCGGCGACGTCCCGGACGACGTCGGCATACGCGCGATGCAGGGGCTCGACCTGGCTCGGGTCCTCCACCCAGCGCTCGGCCAGCGGCGCGAGATCCCGCGGGTCCCGACGAGCCATCGGTGCCGTGATCAGCATGGCGGCCACGCCGGCGTCCCGCGACGACCGGACCATGGTGGTCAGGTTGGCGCGGTAGTCCTCCAGGGAGACGCGCAAGGGTCGGGTGGAGGTCCCGCGCGCCCGCCAGGCGAGGCGCGCCTTGAAGACCAGCTGCGCCAGCCGCGAACCGGCCAGCGGTCCGTCGGAGGAGGCGACGAGATCGGCGATCTCCTTGTCCTCGATGCCGAAACCCTGCCAATGATCGTTCCAGCCGTAGTAGAGGGTGACCACGTCCGGTCGCGCGGGCAGCACGTCCCGCTCGAGCTGTTGGAGCCCCTGATAGGAGGTCCAGCCGCCCACGCCGAGCTGCGCGCCGACGATCGGACGCCCGAGGCGACTGCTCAGCAGCCGCGTTGCATGCCTCGGGTAGCTGCCGAACTGCGTGCAGGAGTCCCCGAGATACACCACGTCCGGCGGCTGCTCTTCGAGCTTGACCAGGGCTCCCGCGTAGTTGAGCGGCACGAAGAAGAGGTCCGGGTCGGGCTCGTACTTCTCCTTCAGGACCACCGGGTCGGGCCACCCGAACTCGATGCTCTCCGGCGCGATCGCGAAGGAGAAGCCGACGGCGCGCAGTGTGCCCTCCGCCACCAGCAGGGCGACGAGGGTCGATGCAGCGGCCATCGCCAGCTTTTGGAGGAGTTCGCTCAAGGTTCCAGGGCCCGCAGGAAGAGGAGCATAGCTCTGCACCCGGGTCGATCGCGGGGGGGCGTGGTACGTTCCGCCGCCCGCATGTCCACCCCGAACCAGGAGCCGGCCGGGTCGGAGCGCCGCGGAACGCGCGCGCTGGTGCTCGGTCTCGCCGCGGCCGCGATCGCGATCGCGAGCTTCGGCCAGCTTTCGGGGGGCCCGGGCGCTGCACCGGGTGAGGCCACTTTCCAGGCCACGTCGGCTCCGCCTTCCTGGCTGCTTCCGCTCGATGACGCGTACATCTTCGTCCGCTACGCGCAGCAGGCCGCGCGCGGCAGGCCCCTCCAATGGACGGACGGCGAAGTGTCGACGGGTGCTTCTTCGCTCTTGTTCCCGTGGCTGCTCGTCCCGGGTCAGTGGGTTGCGAGCGACCTGGCGGGCTGGTCGTGGTGGTCGCGCGCCGTCGGCGTGCTCGGTCTCTGGCTGCTCGGCCTCGCGGCGGCGGCATTCGTGTCGGGTCTGGGGCTTGGCAGGCCGTGGCCCCTGGCGGGAGGTCTGGCCGTGATGGCGGCCGGCCCGGTGCCGTTCGTCACGTTGGCGGGGATGGAGACGGCATGGGCCTGTGCGGCGGTGCTGTGCGTGGTGACGACGTGGTGTCGGGCGCGGGGCGCCGAGCGTGTGCGCGTTGCCGGTTGGTTCCTTCCCCTGGTGGCGATCCTGCCCTGGATCCGTCCCGAGCTCGCGGTTCTCACCATGGCCACGGCCGCCGGCGTCCTGATCGGTCTGCTGCCTGGCGTGGCGCGGGCCCATGCCTTCTGGCTCCCGCTGCCCGGCCTCGCGATGGCGCTTGCCTATCAGGCACTCACGGGGGAAGCGCAGCCGGCGGGCGCGATCTCGAAGTCGCTCACGGGAACGCCCTTCCTCGACCCCGGGCGCGCCGTGGTGGCCTATGGCCACTTCCTGCGGACCAACGTCATTCCGGTCTACCTGGGCCAGAGCGGCTCGATCCTGCCCCCGGGAGTCGGCGTCCTGGCCATCCTCGGTGCCTTGGGCGCACTGGTGCTGGCGCTGCGGCGGCCCGCGGACGCGGTCTGGCACCCCCTCCGCGACGCCTGGCCCGCCGCCCTGGCCTGGCTGGCCTTCTTCGGGCTGGCGCCGCTGTCGGGCTACCTCTTCTGGCAGGGCATGCGGCATCACCATCCCGGGCTGGTGCTGTCCTGGCTGCTCGGGGGCGTTGCGGTGGCGTCGATCGTCGAGCATCTGCTGCGCGACGCCTTCGTCCGACGGCCTGCGCTGCGCGCGGTGGCGTTCCTCTGGCCGCTGGCCGCGGCCCCCGCGCTCGTGACCTGGGTGGGCCACTACGGCCGCGCCGCCACCGAGCTCCACGCGGGCAACGGCCGCGCGGCGGTCTGGCTCGCGGACAACCAGCGGGACCAGGTCCTGCTCGTGAACGACGCGGGCCTCCCTGCGATCGCACACGATGGCCCCGCCATCGACTTCATCGGGTTGGGGACGCCCGCTTTCGTACGCCCGTTTCGCCATGGCCCCGGCTCCGTAGCCGAGACCCTGGCGCGGTTCCGGCCGCTCCCCGAGATCGCCTCGTTGAACGTCCACCTGGTCCGCATCCCCGGCCTGCTGGGCGACGCCCTGGCGCCGCTTCCGCCCCTGGCACCCGGGGCCGAAGACCGGAGGCTGGTGGTGGCCCAGGTACGCGGCGAGGTGCTGCGCGACACGGTGGTGCAGGGTGCCGGCGTGGACTTCGCCGACCTTGCGAGCGAGGCCGCGGCCCATGCGCGCTTCGACCCGCCGCCGCCAGCCGACTTCGCCAGCGTGGCGTTCACGTTGGACGGGCCGAGCGGCAGGGCCACGCTTCACGGCTGCCGCCCCATCGAAGGGCGGGCCTCCGTCGAACTCCCCGGGTCGGGGGAGGTGCTTCGGTTGCAGGCCACCGGCCGCCCCGATGCGGTGGCGCGGCTCGCCCTCGGCCGCCAAGGCGAGGACGCGCCCCTGGCCACCCTTCAGGTGCCCGCGCGCGCGACGGCCTGGTCGGTACTCGACATCGAGGGCGTCACGGGCGAGTCCTTCTGGCTCGCCAACGCCGGGGGCCTGCCGTGCGTCGAGTCGCTCGCCTGGCGCAGCGGGTCGGCACCTTGAGCGGGATCGATCTGCCGGCCGGCGACCGGACCACCGTGCTCGTGCACTACTACCGGGCCATGGTCGGGCGCGCCGACATCTGGCGCATGCGCATCGACACCACCACGAACTGGGCGATGGTTTCGACTGCCGGCGTCGTGTCGTTCGCCCTCGGTAGCGTGGCCATGCCGCACTACGTGTTGCTGCTCGCGCCGCTTCTCAACGTGTTCTTCCTGTTCCTGGAGGCGCGGCGCCTCACCTTCTACCACCTCTGGCAGCGCCGGGTGCTCTGGCTCGAAGACGCCATGGTGCGCCCGGCCTTGCGGGGCCTCGCGGGCGGACCGGATGCCTCGGACGATGCGGCCTTGCCCGGTGGAGCCGGGTCGGACCCCGTCGCTGCGCTCGACGCACAGCTCGGCGCCACGATCCCGGTGATGCCGCGTCGCAAGGCCGCCGCACGCCGGCTGCGCCGAATCTATCTCTACCTGTTCGCATTCCAGGTCCTGGCCTGGGGGCTCAAGGTGGCGAGCCATCCCGAAGCCGTTGCTTCGATCGGCGGCTTCTTCGATCGCGCGGGGGTGGGCGCGGTGCCCGGTGAAGCGATCTTCGCCGCGCTGCTGATGTTGCTCGGGGCCGCGGCGGTGCTGGCGCGCGTCGAAGGCGGTCCCGACCGCCGACCTGCCGCAGCCTGAAGAGCGAGGCGCGCGCGGCGCGTCGCTCTCCACCGCGCGCTGACGCCTAGCGGAGCACCCCCGCACGACGTGCTGCCTGGATGCGCTGCATCCCCGCGGCGACGTGTGCGAGCTGCGCGATCGGCGTCTCTCCGGGGTCCAGGAACCGCTCGGACTCCACGGTCTGCAGAAAGCCCCTCACGTGCTCCTGGTCCGCCTCGGAAAGCGCGACGCCAGGTGCGGTCACGAGCCGCCCCAAGGACTCGATCTGGTGGGCCACGACTTCGTCGCCGAGACCGGGCCGGGGCAGGTCGACGTCGAGCAGCCGCCGGGTCAGGCGCTCGAGCCCTTCCGCCGCCGGAGGGCCCTGGCGCCGCCCGTGCCAGGCGAGCAGCAGTTCGACCAGGTGGAGGTGGCCGTGGTCCGAAGGTTCCCAGGTCGCGGGCGGGTCGCGCAGGTAGACGCGTGCGGCGCGATCGAGGAGCGCGCGAGTCGAGAGGGTCTGCCCCCCGTGGCCCTCGAAGGGCGCATCCACCGCGTCGTCGCGCGTGGCCAGCGCATGGAGCATGCGATGGGCGTCGCGCTCGACGGTGCGGGTGCGGCGGGGGCCCTCCGGCACCGCGAAACGCATGCGCGGAAGCCGCGAGCCGGGTGCGTCCGCCTCGGGCAGATGAATCTGCGCGCGGTGCCCCTCGAAGATCTCCTCCAGCAGCAGTCGGCGTCCGTTCTGCGGAAAGGTCACCGCCTGCGAGAGCGGCGCGGGGCCGGCCCCGGGGCCCGCATGGCCGAGCAGGAAGTCGAGCACGCCGCCGCCGTGGGGTTCGGGCGTGCGGCCGAAGAAGAAGACGGCGCTGTGTCCGTCCCAGCGGAACGCCACGCGTTGCAATAGCGCGTCGACCTCCGTCGGCGCCACCGGTGAGACGAGCGCCCGGTGGAAGACGTCGCCATCGAGCTCGCCGCGGCGGGTGTCGAGCGCCGCCGCGACTCGGGCGGCCAACGCCTCGCCGGGCTCGGGTTCGGGAGGGTCACCGAGGCAAGCACCTGCGAGAAGGAGCGCCCCGAGCGCGGACGCGGCGCGCACCCCGCCGCCCCTGGGTCGCGCGCCTCGGGATCGACGCATCGCGGCGCGCATGGGCTCAGTCGATGAGCGCGCCGGCGATCGTGCCCGCGTCCACGTAGCGGCAGCGCAGGCGCCGCTCGATGCCGGCGAGAGGGTCGCTGCCAAGGCCGAGGTCTTCCGGGGTGGGCATGCGCGCTCCTGCATCGGGCCCGTGAGCCGGGATCCTACCGGACCCGGGAGTCGTCCCGAGAGTCGCGAGCGGAGCCCCTCGAACGCGGAGAGGCGCTCCCCGTGGGGCGTTCGCGTGCGGCGGGCCGAGGTCTGGGGCGCGCCTCGGCCCGACGGGAGCCGGGCCCCGCCGCTTCAAGGCCTCGCTTCGTCGCTCCGATGAACCGGGGATGTCCGTCCGTCTCTTGCCGGTCCTGCTGACGATCGCTTGCCTCGGTTGTGTCAGCGAGCCCGAGATGCCGCCGCTCGAGCGCGCCGCCCAGGCCCAGGCGCAGTTCGATCTGCTCGGCGCGAGTGAGGCCTATCGCGAAGGGGGGCGGCCGGACGCGGCACGCCAGCTGGAAGATGCGCATCCCCAGGTCCTGGCGGCCCAGCGGGCCGAGCGCGCCTCGGGCGACGTGGCGAGTCGCGTGGCCACGCTCGACGTCCTCCTTCGGGCGGCGCGTCCGACGGGTGTCCTCGAGACCGCGCGCGTCGCGCCGGTGGTCGAGGCACGCGCGAGAGAGATCTTCGAAGACGACGAGGACGACCCCGCGCGACTGGTACTCGCGCGGGCACTGGTCCTCCAGGACCGCTGGCCCGAGGCTCGTGACCTGCTTCGTGGCCGCCCGGCCCAGATCGGAGAAGGGCTCGAGGGGCTGCGGCTGCGGGTCCGGGTGCGCGACCTCGACGAGGCGCGCCGACTCGCGGCGATGCTGCTGCGCGAGCAGCCCGAGCAGGCGGAGGTGCTGGCGCTCGCCGCACGCGCCGCCGAACTCGCAGAGGACTTCGAGGGCGCACGTGCGTTGCTTCGGCGCGCGCAACAGGTCGGCCACCGGGCCGCGACCGAACGCCTGCGTCTCTACGGTCGGCTCTATGGCGGCGCGGTGCCGCCGGGGCGCCTCCTCACGATGGCGCGCGAAGCCGCCACCCGACCCGAGCGCCCGGATCTCATGCTCTATCTCGACGCACTCCATGTGCGGACGCGGGCAGGGGGCCGGCGCATCGCGCCCAGCGTTCTCGAGGGCCTGCGCGTCGAGGTCGCGAAGCACAGCCAGCAAGGGGACGCCGCCACGGCCATGCGTGACCGCCGCGCGCGCGTCGAGGCCAGCAAGGGAAGGCTCGACCGCCGCATCGACACGCTGACGGGTGTGCTCGCGGCAGCCGACGACGCGTTCGAGCGTCACGAGGGTCGGCCCGTCCGCGAGGCCATGGCCCGCGCCGACGCGGCTCTCGAAGCCCTGCGCGGCCCCGTCGAGCGGGTTCGCGTACGCGCGGCCATCCTCTCGCCCAAGGTCGCCTGGAGCACGTCGCCGGTGGCCAGCTACCGCACCGCTCGGGCGAAGCTGGTCGCGTCTCGTGGCCTCGATCAGCGTCGGGGCCCGCCGCCTCCGGCCGCGGTCGCACCGCCCGCAGCGCTGGGTGAAGCGCGCGGTTTGCGGACGCTGCGCGCCCAGATCGGCGCGGCCGGGACGCTTCGGGTGGTCGGACTCGACGCGAGTCGGGACTGGGTCGAAGTGGATCTGGAGGTGCCCGGCTCCGACGTCCCGGCGGACGGCTACCCCGACTTCGCCGGACTGTTCGGCAAGCAGGCCCGGTCGCTGGTCGAGCAGCATTTCGCGGCGGCGCGGGTGACCGACTTCCTCCCCGATCTCTTCGAGCGCTACGAGCGCCTTCGCGAGGCGCGGGTGGTGTTGCGCACGGCCAAAGGTACGCAGGTGGCGCGTTTGGCCGCGGGCCGTCGCGGGGCACGGGCGATGGAGGGCCGGCCCTCCACGCTGGCGGCCCTGGCCCGGGTGGCCGGGGGATGCTGGGTACGGATCGACGATGGCGTCAGCGTCGAACGCGTGGCCTGTGCCGGCGTGGCCCGACGCGCGGCGCCGCGGCCGACTCGCGGGGCCCGCCGGTGAGGGTTCCACCTGCATCGAGATTCCCAGGACGGGTGGCGACCCTGGCGTCGCGCACCCGATGGAGTTCGGACATGTCCCACGTCTTCTTCGTGATGCGCGAGCCCGGCAAGCCCGACCAGGTCCTGGTCTGGGACACGCGAACCGTCTCGATCGGCCGCGCGCCCGAGAACGACCTGACGCTCGACGACGAGGAGACGTCTCGCAAGCACGCGCTGCTCATGAAGGAGGGCGCACGGCTCGAGATCGGCGACTACCGCACCGGCAACGGGACGTTCGTCAACGGCGAGGCGGTCCGCCCGAAGCGGGTCCTCCAGTCCGGCGACGTCGTGACGATCGGAAAGCTCCAGATGGAGCTTCACGTGACGGACGAGCACCCCGCGAAGCTCGGTCACAAGCTGGCCTTCGCTTCTCAACTGAAGACCGTCGGCATGATGCCCTCCAACGTGGATGCCGGTGCCACGATGCTCGGCATGGTCGAAATGGCACCGGCCGACGACTTCGTGGTCGAACCCGAGCGCGGCAGCGGTGAGCAAGCCTTCGTGGGCGGAGAGTCGGCCCAGGACGCCTATCAGGTGCGGGTGCTCGACGATGGCTTTGGCGAACTGGATTCGCCTGCCGACCTAGAGCTCGATCTGGTGGACGTCTCGGCCCCGGCCGCACCGGGTGCCCCGGCGCTCGACCTGGTGGACGCGCCCGGCGGGGATGCGCTCGACCTCGGCGCGGGTCCGGACCTGGACCTGGTGGATCCGGTGGCCCCGGCCCCGCCGGTTCCGGCACCGTCACGCCCGGCTGCGCCGCCGGCCGCCCGGCCCACGGCGCCCGTAGCGGGCGCCGCATCGGCGCCGCCGGCAGCCGCTGCCGACCCGGCCGGTGCGACCGGCGGAGACCCGATGGAGCGGATGCGGCGACTCAAGGTGCTGCACGAGGAGGGTCTCATCACCGACGCCGAGTTCCAGGCGAAGCGGAGCGAGATCCTCGCCGCCATGTAGCGCGGGTCCGCCTGCGCCATCCCTCGACGACCCGGACGGGTCTTGGGGTACGCGCCTCGACGACCCGGATGGGTCTTTGGGGGCCGCGCTCCGCCTGCGCTACCTCCCCGCCGTGGCGAGCCCGACGCGATCCTCGTTTGCGCAGGGCGTCCTGTCGCTCGCGGGCGATGGCGACGCCGCGACGGCCCCCATTCGCATCGCCGACTTCCGCCGCTTCCTGCTCGTATACACCGCGGGTCGCAGCTGGCTCTGGGTACCCCTCGAACCCGATGTCCAGGTGGCACTCGTGGCGGGAGCGATCGTTGCCAGCCTGGCCGCAGCGTTCGGAGCGCGCGACCGCTTCGCGGTGCCGGCCGTGTGGGCGGCGCTGCTCGTCGTGCTCGCCCAAGTGATCTGGCGGTTCCCCGGGACCGCGAACCACCTCTACCTCGAGTTCATCTGCCTGGCGGTGCTCGCCGTGTGTCGCCGCGATTCGCGGGGGGCCGACGAGGCCGCCGCGCTGTCCGCGCTTCGCCTGGTGACGGCCACCGTGCTGTTCCACACGGGGCTTCAGAAGGTGCTCTACGGGACCTGGTTCCAGGGCGACTTCCTGGCGTTCATGGTCGGGATCGACGACCGGTTCGGGAGCGCCTTCGCGTGGCTCCTGCCGGCGGACGAGCTCGCTCGTCTTGCGAGCTACGACCGAAAGATCACCGGTGCCGGTCCCTACCGCGTCACGGGCAGCACGGCGCCGATCTTTCTCCTGGCTTCGAATGTCGTCTGGATCGCCGAGATGATTCTGCCCGTCCTGCTGCTGGTGGCCCGCACCCGCTGGGTCGCGGCGGTGGCGGGGCTGGCGCTGATCGTGGGCATCCAGGCGAACGCGCGCGAGGTCGCCTTCGGCCTGTTGTTCGTGAACCTGCTGCTGTTGTTCCTTCCCGGCCGACCCAACGCCTGGTTGCTGCCGGCGGTCGCGGTGGTCTTTGCCTGGGCTTTGCTGGCAGCCGCCGGCTTGCTGCCCGGCGATCCCGTGGCGTGGAACCTGCTCTAGTGCCCCCCGCCTCCACGCGCTTCCGAACCGGGCTACTCGCCGCGATCGTGGTCTTCGTGGCCCTGTGGCCCCTGGCGCACCGTCTGCTGGTGGCGCGCTACCAGATCAATCCCTGGAAGTTCGGCGGCTTCGCGATGTACGTGACCTACGTGTCGTCGATCCCCGGGTTGTTCCAGGTCACGTCGGCGGGGTTCCGGCCCGTCGACCCGGCGGGCCTCTCGCCAGAGGCGCGTGACGCCTTCGAGCGGTTCCGCATGCGGCGCAGCGCATTCGGGCGCCTGGTCGATCCGGACGAGGCCCTACGCGTCGTCCACGCCGACCACCCCGAACTCGAGCACGCCATGGTGGTGGTACAGCGCCTGACCCTCGATCCGCGCGATGGACGCATCGCCTCCGAGAAGGAGACGTTCGCCTACAGCGCCGGCGAGCCCGTTGCCCGCGACTCGCCATGAGCACCGCTAGATCGGCCAGGGCCCCGTCAGCAGCAGCGAGACCACGAGAAACGCCAGGTAGACCGGAAACCCCACGGCGCAGACCAGCAGCGCGCGCCCGGTGGTCTGGTAGTCGAGTGCCTGGCGGACGGCCACCACCATGGTCGTGAGCATCCACAGCGCGCAGCCGTAGTAGACCCACGGGGCCCACTCGGGTACCACGCCGGCTACGCGGAGCAGCCCCGGTGCGGCGCTGAAGCCGAGCGTGCGCAGCAGCTCCCCCGCGTCGGACTGGGTGTCGGGGCCCGGCAGCAGGCGCACGCCGATGAACGAAGTCACGTACGCCCACACGATCCAACCGAGCCACGCCGCAACGGTGCCGGCGACGAGGCCCCACACGCCGCCATTGGCGAAGCTGCCGACCCCGGCCGCGACCGCCGAGGCCGTGACCACCAGGGCAGCCTGGCCCAAGGCCGTGCGATCCGCCTCGACCTCCTCGTAGACGTCACGGTCGAGCAAGGCCGCGCCCAGGACCCGGCGCGCAAAGGACGTGCGGGCATGCTCGTTCATGGTCGCCAGGTCCCCCCGGAGTTCACCCAGCGCCGCAGCCGGTCGAGCGTGCGCGGCAGGCTCGCGCTGGCGGCCTGGGACTGCAGCCAGCGCGGGATGGCCGGCCCGAACTCGACCCGTGTGCGAAGTCGCCCCAGGGTGCCGCTGTCTCCGGGGTGCAGCTGCCAGTCGCCCTCGAGACGCTGGACGTCGTGTTCGTAGCGTGGATCGAGCGCCCAGTGCACGCGGCCCGCTTCGCGTTGCCATTGCGTACGCAGGTGGAAGCCCACCGTGAGCAGCGCCATTCGAATCTGCTGGCGGTCCACGCGCGAGGCGTTGCCATTCTCGAGCAGCACCACCCGATGCAGCTCGGGCCGGTACTCGCGCTGGCGCTGGGTGGCCCGCAGCAGGTCGAAGACCTCGGGCAGGGGCCTTTCGAAGTGAACGAGCGCGCGCATCCCCTCGCCGAGACTCTGCCCGTGGCGGTCGTAGCGGTTGAGCACGACCAGCCCCCGACGTGAGAGCTCGTGGTGGATCTCCGGCGGGTAGCTGGCGAGGACCTGCCGGGCGGGCAGCGGGCCGCCCGGCGCGCCTACGCCGGTCTCGGCCCAGACCGCGGCTGCGTGGACGAGCCACCAGCCGGCCAGCAGCAGGACGAAGAGGGGGCGGATCATGCGATGGCGCGCGGGCCCGGCCGCGCTGCGCGAGCCTACCACGGTGGCGCGTACCGGTTCGCTACCGTGCCCCCGTCGCCGCGCACAAGGGTCGCGGAGACGGCGCTGCCGGCACCTTCGCAGGTAGCGACGAGACGGGTCGCCGATCGCAGCGGGCGGCGGGGAGGGATGCAGTGGAGGTTGCCCTGGTTCGCCACGCCTTGCCCGAGCGCGTCGAGCGCGTCGACGGTGCGCCGGCCGACCCACAGCTCTCGAGCGTGGGCAGGGCGCAGGCGGAGCGCCTGGCCGGCTGGCTCGCGGGGGAGCGTTTCGATGCGCTCTACACCAGCCCCCTGCGCCGGGCCGCAGAGACCGCCGCACCGCTCGCAGAGACGCTCGGTCTGAATGCCATCGCCGAGCCGGGCGTGGCCGAGTACGACGCAGCCTCCTCGGCCTACGTTCCCATGGAAGAGCTCAAGGCCGAAGATCCGGAGGCGTGGCGCGCGGCGGTCTCCGGAGGGCTCTATGCCGAGATCGACATCCACGCCTTCCGGCGCGAGGTGGTCGCCTCGCTCGACCGGCTGATCGCAGGGCACCCGGGCCAGCGGATCCTGGTCGTGGCGCACGCCGGCGTGATCAACGCCTTCGCTGGGCACGTGCTCGGGATCGCCGAGCCGCTCTTCTTCGAGCCCGGCTACACCAGCGTGAGCCGCTTCCTGGCGGCTTCGTCCGGCCACCGCAGCGTCCATGCCTTGAACGAGACGGCGCATCTGCGTGAGAGTCGTGCCGGCGAAGCGGCGAAGGCCTAGACCCGAAGGGTCCCCGCCTCCAGGGCCGAGAGCAGCTCGCGGGTGAGCGGCACGTAGCGTCCCGCCCCGTCGTCGCGCACGTAGAGCGCGTCGCTCACCGCGTCGAGGTCGTAGCCCTCGCGCTGGAGTTCGACCTTGCGGAGTTTCAGCGTCCCGGTGACCTCGAGGTCGCGCTGCAGGCGCACGAAGACCGGCCGCGCATAGGCCGGCAGGGCACGCGTGACGTGACCGTGCAGCGCCGCCGGGTCGAACGCGTCCGGGTCGTCGAGCAGCAGCGCCGCCATGCCCGCTCGGCCGTCCGCGCCCAGTTCGACGCCATAGACGTTGCACATGGCGATCCCGGGGAAGGGCGCGAGGGCCTCCGCGACCTCCTGGGTCGAGACGTTCTCGCCCTTCCAGCGGAAGGTGTCTCCGATCCGGTCGACGAAGTAGTAGTAGCCGTCCGCATCCATGCGCAGCAGGTCGCCCGTTCGGAACCAGGCGTCGCCCTCGGCAGCCACGTTGCGGAGGATCTTCTTGTCCGTCGCCTCCTTCGAGGTGTAGCCCTCGAAGCGGCCCGCCGCGGTGTCCGAACGCGCCGGAATCTCGGCCACGAGTTCGCCGGGCTCGTCCGGCCCGCACTCCTGACAGAGTCCGTCCTCGCCGCGGATGTGCTCTTCGCGGTCGACGTCGAAGCGCACGATCTTGGGCGCCGGGATGATCACCGGAGGTCGCTTGCCCACCGAGCCGACCTTGCCCTCGTAGTTGACCAGGGCCACGTTGCCCTCGGTCGCGCCGTAGAACTCGACGATCCGCGGGATGCGGAAGCGTTTCTGGAACTCCGGCCAGATGTCGGGACGCAGGCCGTTGCCGATGCAGAAGCGCAGCCGGTGGTCGCCGTCGTCCGGTCGCGCCGGTTGGTTGAGCAGGTAGCGACAGAACTCGCCGATGTACTGGAACACCGTGGCGTCGTACTTGCGCACGTCGTCCCAGAAGGCGCTCGCCGAGAACCGCCGGCGCAAGGCGAGCGTCCCGCCCGCGTGCAAAGCGCACATGGTGGCCATGGCGCCGCCGGCACTGTGGTAGAGCGGCAGGGCGCAGTACATCACGTCATCGGCGTCGAACCCGGCGATGCGCGCGCCGACCCCCGTGGTGGTGAAGCGCAGGTGGCTCATCTTGGCGGCCTTGGGCAGGCCGGTGGTCCCGGATGTGTAGATCAGCACGTGGGTGTCGCCGAAGCGCACCTCCGCGCGCGCGACCGGGTCGGGATTGGTGGTCGGCTGGCCCGCCAGGGCGGTGTCGAGGTCGCCTACGCCTTCGGTGAGTGTCCCGGTCGTGGTCGCGGGGTCCCGCCAGACCCACGTATCGAGGTTGTCGCGAAGCTCCGGGTCGAGGCTCTGCCAGGCCTCGAGACATTCGGCTCCCACGATGATGCGGCGGGTGTCTGCCGCGTCGAGCGCGTGGGCGAGCGTGGGTCCCGAGAGGTTCGTGTTGATCAGCGCGGTGGTGACGCCGACCTTGGAAAAGCCCGCCCAGGTCGCCAGGTACTCGGGCCGGTTCTCCATCAGCAGCGCGACCACGTCGCCCGGCATCAGTCCCAGGCTCTCGGCGTGATGCGCCACGCGATTCGCGGTCGCGTTGAACTCGCGGTAGCTCACCGTCCGCCCTTCGAACAGGACGAAGGGGTGGTCGGCGCGGGCCTCGGCCTTCTCCTCGACGAGGTCGGCCACGGTGCGCGCGTCGCTCGGCTTGACCCGCGCTAGCGGCAGTCCCAGCCGCACCATTCGAAACAGTTGCTTCAGTCCATCGAGCGCCACGTCGTGCTCCTCCCCCAGGAGGAGTGTACTGCGCAGCGCGCGAGGCTGGGATCCCCTTTGTTCTAGGGGGCTTCCACGCCGAAGGTGATCCGCTCCTCGAGCTGGATGGGCTCGCTCTCGAAGACCAGCTCCAGGGCGTAGACGCCCGACTCGGCGTCGCCCGGCAGACGCACGAACGCGTCGACCGCCCAGCGCCCGGGCTTCATCTCGTAGCCGGCGACCTCTTCGATCACCTGGGCTTCGCCCTTGAAGCGGATGCGGGTCACGAGCCGGCCGGTCACGACCTCGGTCGGGGCGACGGGGCACAGCACGTAGACCACGTGGTGGTTGAACTCGGTGCCCGGGTTCACCCGGATCGGGTTCACCTGATGGGCCTCGAGCTGGAAGAAGGGCAGGGAGCGCTCGTCGCAGTCGTAGTCGCGCGCCACCCGATCGGGCAGATCGACGAGTCGCTCGCCCGGCGCACGCATGGCGCGCCGCATGCTGCCGACCCACTGGGCGCAGCCCAGGTTCACGAGCAGCAGCCCCGTCATCGCGGCCGCGAGCAGCGAACGTCGCATCACTGCCTTCGCACCTCCCACCTTCGCGGCGCCGGTTGGCGCGGGGTGGGCTCGCGATGCGACGGCACCATGCGCGATGCAGGCCGCGGCCGCATGGGCTCGGCCTGCGGCTCCGACGCGACCTCGGCGGGCTCTGCGATCGCTTCGTCGGCAACGTTCGCCGGCTCGGGCAGGGCCTCGGGCGCGGCTTCGAAAGCGAGACCGAGTTCGCCGGGTGCTTCGGCCGCGCTGGGGACCGGCCGGTGGTCGAGCCAGTTGAGGCTCGCCGCGGCGGCCACCACGAGCGCGGCCACGACCGACAGCCGCACGCGTCGGCGCGGCGGCGTCGGCTCGGGCAGTGCGTCCAGGGTGCGTGTTTCTCGTGGGATCACGAGCTCTTGCGTGGCGGCGAGTTCCTCGTTGCCGGGAACCACCGTCGGCGGCTTGCGTTCGTCCGTCGTGGGCAGGGCCGGGCGCGCGGGCAGCTCCCACGCCGGTGGCGCCGGGGCGCCCGCCTCGATCAGGGCCTCTCGCAGCGACCGCACGTCCGCGAAGCGATCGGCGGGGGCCTTTTCGAGCGCGCGCAGCACGACCCCCTCGAGCTGCTCCGAGCAGCCGGCGCCGAGCGCTCGTGGAGACGGCGGTGTGGCTTCGACCTGCTGGCGCAGCACGTCGTACTCGGCCCCTCCCGTGAACGGAGGCCGTCCGACCAGCATCTCGTACAGCAGCACGCCGAGTGCGTAGACGTCCGACGCCACCGTGCCGTCGCCGCCTCGCACCTGCTCGGGTGCCATGTACTCCGGTGTCCCGACGAGCAGGCCCGTGCGCGTGATGCGACGGGTGCCGTCCACGCGAGCGATTCCGAAGTCGAGCACCTTGAGCAGGCCGCGGCCGTTCACCATCAGGTTCTGGGGCTTCAGGTCGCGATGCACCACGCCGGCTTCGTGGGCGTACTGCATGCCCTCGAGCGCCTGGTGGTAGAGCGCGAAGCAGTCGGGCACGTCCATGCGCGGTCGGGTCTTGAGCACGTGGGCGAGGGTCTCGCCCTCCACGTACTCCATCACCAGGTGCAGGTCCGTGTCGTCCTCCACCAGGCTGAAGACGGTGGCGATGTTGGGGTGGTTCAGGCGGGCCAGGGTCTGGGCCTCGGAGCGCAGTCGTTCGAGAAAGCCCTCCCGACCGGCGTTCTCCGGGCGCAGGGTCTTGATCGCCACGGTGCGCCCGAGGCTCTCGTCGACGGCCTTCCAGACGGAGCCCACGCCTCCACTGCCGATCTGCTCGCAGATCGTGTAGTTGCCGATGGAGTTGCCGGTGCTCGGATGGGCCATGGCGGTCTCGGTCGCCGGACGGACCCCCAGGGGCCAGCGCGGCAACGCGCACCGTGCATCGGCACTCCGAGGCGGCGCCTGAAGGGCGCCGAGCGCCCGCGGGGGCGGCGAGTGTGCGCCCCGGGCTCAGTTGGCGAAGAGGGCCTCGGTGCTCTCCGTGAACTGGTGGGACTCGGCCTCGATGGCATCGATCGAGGCGTGCCAGAAATCCGGCGCCTCGAGGTCGACGCCCAGGGCTTCGCGCGCGACGCCTTCGGCCGAGTCGCTGCCTGTCCGGCGCAGCAGGTCCACGTACTGGGTCACGAAGCCGGGGCCGGCTTCTCGGGCGCGCGCGACGATGCCGAGGCTGAACAGGTACCCGAACGTGTAGGGGAAGTTGTAGAAGCTCAGGCCCGCGATGTAGAAGTGCAGCTTCGAAGCCCAGAACCACGGGTCGAGCTGGTCGTCGGCCAGTGCGTCGCCGTACCAGGTGCGCTGGGCATCGAGCATCAGTTCGCACAGCCGCGTCACCGAGAGCTCACCGGCGGCGCGCTCCTGATACAAGCGCTCCTCGAAGTGGAAGCGCATGGGGATGTTCAGCAGGTAGGCCGCCGCATCCTGCATGCGCGCGTCGAGCAGCGTGGCGCGATCCTGCGGCGAGGCCTCGGGGTCGCCGAGGACCGCATCGACGATCAGCTGTTCGGCGAACGTCGAAGCCGTCTCGGCCAGCGTCATCGGGTAGCGCCGCGCCCAGGGCCGCATGTCGCGCATCACGTGTGAGTGGAAGGCATGCCCGAGCTCATGGGCGAGGACGGCGAGGTCGCCCAGGGTCTGCTGGTAGGTGAGGAAGATGCGCGACTGGCCGATCACGGGAGACGAAGAGCAGAAGCCCCCCTGCTGCTTGCCCGGGCGCGCGGACCAGTCGATCCAGCGCCCCTCGAAGGCACGCCCTGCGAACGCGGCCAGGTCGGGGTGGAAGTCGGCGAAGGCCGACTGGACGCGACCTCGTGCGACCTCGTAGGGGATCGGCGGCACGTCGTCGAAGGGGAGGGGGGCCGTCTGGTCCTGGAAGCCCAGGGCGTCGAGGCCGAGCAGGCCGGCCTTGCGCCGCAGCATGGCGCGCGGGAGTTCGGCGCGTTCGCGCACGACACCCAGCAGCGTATCGAGGGTGCGGCGCGTGATGGACGCATCGAACAGCGCGGGATCGAGGAAGTGCTCCACGCCCCGCCGTTCGTAGAGCAGCAGGCGCGTGCCCGAGATGGCATTGAGGCAGCTCGCCATCACGTCGGCCTGAGACTCCCAGGCGCGGTTGGCGCCCTGGAACGCGGCGCGGCGCACGCCCGGGTCGGGGTCTTCGAAGAGGCTCCGGGCCATCGAGACCGGCAGCCGGCGAGGCGCCTGACCCGGCACCTCGAGGTCGAATTCGAGCTTGCCCGAGACCCGGCTGTAGAGACGCCCCCAGGCCGAGAGGCCCGTCGTGTCGAGGTCGGCGGCCAGCGACTCGCGCTCGGGGTCCATCGCGAAACGCGCACGCTCGCGCAGGCGGCGCAGATAGTGCGCCACCGCGGCCACTTCGGGCAGGGCCAGCAGGGCGTCGAACGCGGCGTCCGGCGCCTCGCCCAGTGCGGCGCGAACCCCGACCAGGATCTTCCTCAGCTTCGCCTGCGCCACGGCGAGGGCCGCGTCCTCTGCCGCCACGCGTTCGTCCCGGGAGTCGGCGGCCGACAGGCAACCCAGGTAGCCACCGAGGTGGTTGAGTCGCGCGTTGGCATCCTCGACCCCGACCAGGGCCGCCGCCCAGCGCGCCTCCGATCCGGTCAGCGCGTCGAGGCCTTCGATCTCGCGGGCCAGGCGATCGAGGTCGTCGTGGAGCGCACCGCGAAACGCCAGGTAGGCGTCGCCTTCGAACGAATCGAAGTACGGGGTCATGTCCCAATCCGGCGCGGGCGTCGAGGGGGTCACGGGCGGGTCTCCGTCGCGGCGTCCGGTGCCGTCAGCTTCGGGGCGGTGCCCTTCAACGCACCCAGGTTCCGCCCGATGCGGACCGGTGCATCGAAGTGATGTGGGTTGAACAGCACGAAGTCCGGAAGCCGGTCTCCGTCCACGTCGCCGAAGTGAAGCACGCCCGTGGTCTCCATGGACTGCCGCTGGGGCCGGCCGTCGAAGGGGCCGCCGGGGCCGCCGAGGTACACCTCGATGGCCTCGCCGTCCCCCGAAGACACGAAGTCGCGGTAGCCATCGCCGTTCAGGTCCGACGTGGCGGTCGGCAGGAAGCCGTTGGGCCGCGAGGTCTCGAAGCTGAAGCCGAGCGAGACCTGCTTGCGGGTGCTCGGCTTCTCCTCGAACGCGCGGCTCGTCTCGTCGAGGCCATGGATGGCCACCTGCACGTCGACCTCGCGGCTCAGCAGGGTCTCGATCACCTCGAGCAGGCCGAAACGCAACGACAACCGCAGCAGCTCGAGCCGGCCGTCTCCGTCGAAGTCCACGAGCGCAGCGGAGTTGATCGCCCCCTCGTCCTCGATGACCTGGGTGGGCGCCGTGAGATCCCAGGCGCCTCCCTCGTTCATGAACAGGCGAAGCACCGTGTTCGAGTCGGTGAAGCTGCCCTGCACGTGGGACACCAGGAGATCCATCCTCCCGTCGCCGTCCACGTCGCGTGCGACGCTCGACACGCCGCCCGAGCCCCGGATGTGGTCGCGGGGCGTCACCAGGCCGAGCGGCAACCGACGGCTGGCCTCGCGGTCGAAGCCGCCATCCGGCTTCTGGAGGAAGACCCGCACCTCGTGGCGGGTGGCCGTCACCATGTCGGTTCGACCGTCGCCGTCGACGTCGCCGAGGGCCAGCTTGGGGTGGTCGAGAATCGCCTGGAAGTCGCTCTCGATCGCCACGAGCCCGGTTTCGGGCATGGTCAGGTAGTTGGCCCGTCGCTGGACGTCGAGCTGGGCACGGACCTCGCCCGACGGGGCCAGGGCCGTGAGCTGGCCGATCTGGGGCACCACGATCCAGGGTTCGGGGGCCAGGCCGTCGTAGACCAGCTTGAAGGGCTCGAAGCCGCGCTCGTCCTCCGCCGGGCCGAGCGTGGTGGCGCCCGGAACCGGCAGCACCAGAGGCGTCGGCTCCGGCGTGCCGAGTGAGAGCAGCACCACGCCCGACGGCCCGAGCAGGACCAATTCGTGTCCTGGGGTCTCTGCCAGGTCCGCGATGTCGTAGACCGAGCTGAATCGCGGTACCGGGATCACGTAGTCGGGCGCAGGAGGCAGGGCTCCGTCTGCCTGCAGGTGGACCCGGATCAGCCGCTCTTCGGCAGGGGGCAGCCCGACCAGGCTGACCACGAACAGGTCGGTGTCACCGTCGCCGTCGAGGTCGGCGAGCTCCGCGGCGACGCTGCGACCGGGCGCTTCGATCTCGCTCAGCGCGAACAGGTCGTCCGCGGCTGCCAGACGGGGCAGGAGCAGCCCCAGGAGGCCGAGAAGGCCCCAGGCGATTCGCACCCGGCTAGGGAAGCTGGTCGACCCAGTCGCCCTGGGTGAGCCAGCGGTTGCGCAGCGCTTCGAGCGCACCCGCTGCTTCGAGCGCCCCGAAGGTGTTCTCGAGGAAGTTGAGGAGCAGCGAGTCGCCGGCCGCGGCCGCGATGCCATAGGGCTCGATGGTAAGCGGCTGGGTGAGGGTGGCGAGCTGCGCACGCGGGTTGAGGAAGGCGGTGAGCGCCACGATCTCCTGATCGGCCACCAGCGCCTGCGCCTTGTCGTCGAGCAGCAGCTTCACTGCGGCATCGTAGTCCGTCGCCGTGATCAGCTTGGCGTTCGGGAGCAGGGCTTCGACGAAGGCCTGACTCGTGGAACCCTCGAGAGCGACCAGCGTGAGGTCGGCCTTGTCGAGGTCGCCGGTCTCGTCTGCGGCCGCCAGGGTGGCCGACTTGGTGAGGATCGACTTGCCCGAGAGGTAGTAGGGGCCCACGAAGGCGGCGCGCATGTTGCGCTCCGCCGTGATCGTCATGCCCGACATGACCAGGTCGATGTCGCCCTTGGCCAGGGAGCCGAGCAGGTCGCCGAACGGCGTCTTCACGATCTCGAGCTCGACGCCCATCAGGGCGGCGAGCGCCCGGGCCATGTCGACCTCGAGGCCCATCATCTGGCCGTCCTTGCTCTCGAAGTTGAGCGGCGGCTGGTTGCCCGACATGCCGACGCGCAGCTTGCCCGCGGCGATGCGTTCGAGCACCGTCGACGAGGACTCTGCCCCGGCCGGCAGGGCCTGCACGCCCATGAGCGTGGTGAGTGCGATGGCGAGTACGCGAGTGAGCGAGCGGATCATCGGGAGCCCTCCTTGCCGACGAAAGCGAGGGCCCTGGTTAGCAGACCGGTGGGCCACCGCCATCGAAAGTCGCCGTTTCGCCCGGTTCTAGCGCTCTCCCGGGGCCCGGCGGGCCTGGGCCGCGAGGAGCTCGCCGACGATCGACTCGGCACTTCGGTCCGAGATGCGGGTGGGTGCGCCGCCCGGAATGCGCCGCCACAGGAGGCTCCGCAGGCGCTCCGGGAGGATCGCGTGGACGAACTCGAGCGCTGTGCCGCGCAGGTGCCTGTCCTCGGAGTAGAGGGCCTGCAGGGTGGACGTCATCTCCTCGCGACCGCGTGCGAGACCGAGCAGATCGAACACGTGCTCGACGCTGCGATCGACACGACCGACCAGGGAGGCATCCAGCAGCGGCGTGGTCTCTCGCAGGAGGTGGCGCCGGCGACCCTGCTGCTCCCAGAGCCGGTCCGGGATCTCCAGTTCCTTCGCCACGCGGGGCACCACGTCGCGCGCAGCCAGGCGAAGATCCCTGCGTGCGTCGGTCAGGAGCAGCGCGGCACGACCACACGCGAGCCGCAGGTCGAAGGCATCCTCGTCGAGGCCGCGAAGCAGCGCTTCCAGCCCGCGTCGGCTCTGGCTCGCCGCGAGGGCTTCGGGGACCGAGCGCCGAACGAGCGCGGGCTCACCGGCGTCCAGCAGCGCGTCTTCGAGCTGCCCGGTCGCACGCGGAGCCACGGCGGCCAGCCACCCGACTGCGGCGGTTCGGCTCTCCGGATCCTCGAGCAAGGGCAGTACGAACGGGACCAGGCGCGGGTCGGGGTCGGCGAGCGCTTCGAGGCGGGCCTGGAGGTCTCCTCCGCCCAGCGCAGAGATGCGCTCGAGTACGGCTTCGATCTCGTTCTCGCCGGGTCCGGTTGGCGCCTCGGCCAGGTCGTCCCTTCCCTCCGCCCGAGCACGGGCCTCGGTCTCCCGGTCGAGTTGCCGAAGGCGGGCGTCGAGTTCGGCGCGGTCGATGGTGACCTTGCTCTCGGCCAGCGTCCGAGAGGTGGTGGCGTCGACCACCTCTTCGTCGCTCACGCTCACCGCGCCGGAGCGCAGGTTGTCGGCGAGCTGGCGCACGTAACGGCGGTGGAGCGATGCAATCACGAACAGCGATAGGAGGCAGGTGAGCACCGCCAAGGCGAGCACGGCGGTCGTCGCGTGGGTCGTTACGGCGACGAGCAGCAGCACGGCGGCGCTGCCGGACATTTCGCCGATGCTCTTGGCGCCGACGTCCACGTACGACTTCGTCGTGCGCTTCAACCGCGTGGGAATCGGCGTCCACAGCAGCTCGAATCCGGCGCGAAAGAACGAGAACCCGAACGCGGCATTGGCGGCGCGGACCGCCGTCGTCGCCGCGAGCCCGCCGACGACCCCGGCCACCCCAGCCGTCGCGGCGATGACGGCCGGAGCCAGGGCAATCGTTCCGCCGAGGCCGAGCACCCGGAGCGCGCGGCTGCCGAGGCCGGTCTGGAGGCCGAATGCGAGGACGTTCGCGCCCGTGTAGAAGAGGGCGAAGAACCGCACGAGGCCATCGGGATCGGGGTGGCTCGCGGCTGCGGCCGCCTTGAATGCGAACGCGACCAGCTCGTCGGTGACGGCGATGAGCCCGGCCAGCAAGGCCATCCTCATCACGAAGGGCGAGCGGAAGAGCTGACCCAGGCCCGATGCACTGGCAGCGCGATCCGCACCGGGCGACGCGGCCCCTCGCGAAGCGGGTGCGGGCCGGCCCAGGGCGTAGACCGTCGCGGCGGCCGCGGCGTGGAGCGCCGCGAACGCGAACAGCATCGATGCGATCCCGATTCGGGGTGCGAGCAGCAGGACCGCCAGTCCGCCGAGCACACCGCCGAGCGCCCCATAGCCACCGGCCCGAGCCACCACGGTCTTCGCCGTGTAGGGGTCGAAGCGCTCGTTGACGACGGTCCAGAACCCCGAGATCGCGACCGTTGCGAGGGCATGGATGTGGAGGTAGATGGCGACGCTGGCCGGCCGCGGGTCGGCCTGGAGCCAGAGCCACTCTGCCCCGAAGAGGACTGCGGACCCCGCCAGGGCGACCGGGATGGCCACGGCGGGTGCGATGCGCGCGAGAACGAACGAGGCCAGCGCCGCCATCAGCATCGAGAGGGCGGCGGCCGCGACCATCATCAAGGGGAGCTCGCTCACGGCGAACTCCGCGAGGAACAGGGCGTCGCGTACGGCGCGGCCCGCGATCAACACCGCCATCAGCAGCGCGGCGCCGAGCATGGCGCGGCGCGCGCCGGAGGGGTTGGCGTCGGGGTTCATGGTCCGCCCCCCGCGAGTGTCGTCGCCGCGGTCACGCGCCGCGGAGGCGGTCGGCGATGTCGATCGAGTACGCCGAGGGCGTACTGCCGGTCGCATCGGGCACGTGTCGCGAGTCGGGAGGGTGCGCCTCGTTGAACCGTGCCCACCAGCGGCTGGCGTCGGCCTGGGTCCAGGCGGCCCCGACGTTGCAGCTCTCGAGTCTGCGGAGCAGGTCGCGTGCATCGCGGGGCCGCTCGTCGGGCTTCTTGGCCAGACAGGCCAGGATCAACGTCTCGAGTGCGGGAGAGACCGGGCGGTCGAGCACGTCGCTGGGCGCCTCGGGGGTCTCGCTCACGTGCATGAGCATCACATCCATCGGCGTGGCCGACTGGAATACGTGGCGGCCCGTGATCAGGAAGTACGCGAGCTGGCCGAGCTGATAGACGTCGCCGCGGGCGTCCAGGGTTTCAGGCGCGCGAACGGCCTCGGGGGGCATGTAGAGCGGCGTCCCCGTCAGGCTCGTGACATCGGTGAGCGCTGCGTCGCGCCCCTGCTCGAGCTCGCGGACGAGCCCGAAGTCGAGCACCTTCACGAAGTCGAGCAAGCCGCCGCGTTCGCAGATCATCACGTTCGACGGCTTGATGTCGCGATGGATCAAGCCGGCATCGTGCGCCTCGGCCAACGACCCACAGGTCTGGCGCATCAGGTGGAGCGTACGGGCCTCGTTCTGGGGTCCGTCGTCCTCGATGCACTCGCCCACGGTGATGCCGTTCAGGTATTCCATCGCGTAGTAGAACGTGCCGTCCGGCGTGTAGCCATAGTCGTAGATCTCGACCGTATTGGGGTGCCGTAGGGCGCTCGTGATCTGGACCTCTCGCTCGAAGCGAGCGACGCCCTCGCTTCCGGCCTTCTCGACGTCGAGCACCTTGATGGCGGTGGGCCTTCGAAGCAGGGCGTGCCGCGCGAGGTACACCGTGCCCATGCCGCCCCGGCCGATCTTCGTCTCGATGCGGTAGCGGCCGAGCTCGCGGGCCTCATCGACCTGCCGACGCAGGCGGACCGTGACGAAGGAGTAGAGGAACATGGCGGCCGAGCCGAGGACGAACAGCCCGAACACCGAGCCGAAGCGCAAGCGCAGCGAGTAGAGGCCGGCGTACGCCTCGTCGAGGTCCAGCTCGCTGAGCAGGCCGAGGTCGAGGCCGGGAACCCAAGCCCAGGCCCCGACCACGTCGACGCCGCGGTAGTCGCGGAACCCGCCGGAGTCGACGCCCCGCTCCCCCGCGATGGCCGAGGCGGCCGAGCGGGTGAAGGGTCGGGCCGCGAGGGGGAGCTCGGGCTCGTACCCCCGCCTGAGGTCGCCACCCGGATCGCGGACCTGGACGTGCATCACCGACGATTGCTCGGGCCCGATGAGCCCGAGTTCGCGGAGCTCCGGCTCGAAGCGGCTGTGGCTGAGCAGTCGGCCCTCGCGATCGATCGCGTAGGTCTCGCCGGAGTCGCCGCTGCGCGCCACCGTCAGGATCCGCGCCATCTCGAGCTCCGGCTGGATCGCGAAGCCGAAGGTCGCGATCACGCGTCCCTCGGCATTGCGCACGGGCGAGCCCACGAGGGAGCGCGTCTCGTTCTCGTCGCCCAGACCGACGGCGTCTGCGCGGCGTGGCGGGGTCAGGACGGTCTCGCCGCCCAGGATCGTCTCGTTCAGCTCGGCCACGCCGACGGATTGGAAACCCACGTACGGCTCGATGGAACCCACGAGCAGCCCGCCCGGAGCCACGGCGAAATAGGCGAGGTAGCCGTACTCGTCGAGCGCCGGCTGGATGCGATCGCGCAGGTCCTGCTGCGCGGGGGCGGCGAGCAGCTCCCGGCGGGGGTCCTCGGCGGAGCGCGCAACCTCGAGCAGCGACTCGATCGCGCTGGCCACGCGCGGATCCGCAGCATGTACGCGGGTGTTGGCCTTGGCCTCCTGGACCCAGATCAGCATGGCGGCCTCGGCCGCGTCGCGCGTACCGGTCAGGCGGGTCTCGATGTCACGCATCATCGAGGCCTCCACGGATCGGTAGGCGAGAAAGCCGACCGCGCCGAGGATGACCGCGAATGCGAGCGGGAGGATCCAAGCGTTGCGCTGGAGGAAGACCACGGCGGCCAAACGGTAGCCGCTCGCTCCGCGTTTGCGTCGATCGGGCGAAGCATCGTGCCGGCGTCAGGTGGGAGGCTGGGCACGGAGGACGGCGCACGAGGCTCCTCCGGGAAGTCCCGGTCCGCCGCGCGGGCGTTATGCTGGCCCGATGGACACCCTGCGGATCGGAACCCTGGGCGCGGCGCGCATCACCCCGAACGCCCTGTTGCGGCCCGCGCGCGACGTCGACGGCGTCGAGGTCGTGGCGGTCGCCGCGCGCGACCCCGAACGGGCGCGTGGGTTCGCCTCTCGCCACGGCATCGCTCGGGTGCACGATGGCTACGAGGCACTCCTCGACGATGCCGAGATCGACGCGGTCTACATCCCGCTGCCGAACTCGGCGCACGCGCGCCTCACGCTGGCGGCGCTCGAGGCCGGCAAGCACGTGCTGGTCGAAAAGCCCTTTGCCGCCAATGCGCCCGAGGCCCGGCGTGTGGCCGACGCCGCAGCGGCCACCGATCGCGTGGTGATGGAGGCCTTTCACTGGCGCTACCACCCGCTTGCGGCGCGCATGCTCGAGATCATCGAGAGTGGAGAACTCGGCGCGATCGAGCACGTCGAGACCCGCAACTGCGTGCCGCTGCCGATCCCGGGCGACATCCGCTACCGCCTCGACCTGGCCGGGGGCGCGCTGATGGACGTGGGCTGCTACTCGGTGCACATCCTGCGCACCCTCGCCGGCGTGGGGGACGACCCCGGGCAGGCGCCCGAGGTGCGTCGGGCGCGGGCGTGGCTCTCTTCGCCGGGCGTCGACCGCGCCATGCAGGCGGACCTGCAATTCGCCGATGGCCGCACCGGCCGCATCGAATGCTCGCTCTTCTCGGCGAAACTGCTCTCGATCGGGGCGAGTGTCCGCGGCGAACGCGGCACGCTTCGCGTGGTGAACCCCATGGTCCCGCAGCTCTTCCACCGACTCGTGATCGAGACGGCCTCGGGCAAGCGCAAGGAGCAGGCCGAGCGCACGCCCACCTACGAGCACCAACTCCGTGCCTTTCGCGACGCGGTGCGCGAGCACGAGCCGTTCCCCACAGGCCTGGCCAATGCGATCGCCAACATGGCGGTCATCGACGACGTGTATCGCGCGGCCGGGCTCGAGCCGCGTCGCGGCGAGACCGATCCTGCCGAGCCCGCGTCCGGCGGGGGCGCTGGTTGACCGAGCCCGCCACCTGGGTGGATCGGGTGATCGCGCCCTACCTGCGAGAGCCCATGCTCTGGGGGGTCGGCGTCGTGGTGCTGGTGCACGTCGTGGCCTTCGTGGCGCCGGTCATGCTCTCGGCCGCCCGGGGCGGTACGGGGGCACGCTGGCTGCTGGCGCTGCTGACCGCAGCCAGCGCGTTCGCGGTCGGGGCCGCGCGCCGCAGTGGCAGCGGGGTGGGGCTGGTGGCGGGTGTGCTCGTGGGAACCTGGCTCGTCTCGGGCGCAACGGCCTGGCTGCTCGCGAGCACCGGGGTGTTCTAGCCGCCCCGGTCCGATGGGCGGTCGCGGGTCGCGTGCGCGCCCGGCGCGCCTAACGGAGTTCCTCGGCGAACAGGGTCTTGACCTTCTCCCACGCGTCCTTCGCGGCGGCCTCATTGTAGGTGGCGCGCTGGTCGCAGAAGAAGCCGTGGTCGGCGCCCTCGTAGACATGGACCTCGTGCTCGACTCCGCCGTCGTCGAGGGCCTCCTGGATGGCCTCGACCTGATCCGCCGGGATCATCGAGTCTTCGGCGCCGAAGAAGCAGACCATCTTGCCCTGGATCCGCGGCGTGAGCAGGATCGTCGGCGCCTTGTCGCCGATGCCCACGGGCGCTGCGATGCCGCCCCCGTAGAACGACGCCTGGGCCTCGAAGGCGATCATGGTTGCCGTCAGGTAGGTCACGTGGCCGCCGATGCAGAAGCCGATCACGCCCACCTTGTCGGTGGTGTCGCTCTGCGACGTCACGAATTCGCGGGCGTCCTTCGCGTCGAGGATCATCTCGTCCACGTCGAGCTTGCCCATGGCCTCCATGCCCTGCGCCATGCCGGCGTCGTCATAGTCGAGTTCGACGCCGGGCATCGTGCGGTGGAAGAAGTCGGCGGCCAGCGTCACGTAGCCCTCGGCGGCGATCCGCTCGACCACGTCGCGGATGTGGCTGTTGATGCCGAAGATCTCCATCCACACGATGACGCAGGGATGCGGGCCCGGCTCGGTGGGGCGGGCCAGGTAGCCCTTCATGGTGCCGCCCTGGGTGCAGGGGATGTCGACGTGTTCCGTGCGGATGTCCATGGCAGCTCCTCGTGTGGCGGCCCACGGTAGCAATCGGCCCGAGGCATGCCCCCCGGTGTGCCGGTCCCGCTCGCCGGGCGAGCGGGCCTCGCCCCCTTGACCGTCGCGTCCCTTGACCGGGTTGGATGCCTCCAGTTTCCTCTTCGGGTCCACGCGCCGAAGCACCGACGCGTACCGAAGGAGACGCCGTGCGCTGGAAGCGAGGCGAGCGCAGCAGCAACCTCGAGGACCGGCGGGCCCAGGGGGGTCGCGGCGGCGGTTTCCGCCTGCCCCTGCCAGGGGGTGGGCGCGGGCTGCCGCGGGGTCGCGCGCCGCGGTTGTCGCTCGGTGGGATCGTGGTGCTGCTGGTGCTCGTCTTTCTCACCAAGGGCGAGATCTTGAACGTCCTGGCGCCCGGTGGGTCGCTTCAGGTCCCGGGCGGCCAGCCGCTTCCCGGCGGGCCCGCGGGTGCCCCTGCGCCCTCTTCGGCCGCCGAAGAAGAGCTGGTCGACTTCGTCTCGTTCGTGCTGGACGACCTCCAGGCCACGTGGCGCGGGCTGCTACCCGGTTACCGCGATGCCAAGCTCGTGCTGTTCCGCGGGCAGGTCCGGTCGGGCTGCGGGGCGGCTGCGGCGGAAATGGGGCCCTTCTATTGCCCGGCGGACGAGAAGGTCTACATCGACCTCGGCTTCTTCGATGAGCTGCGGCGCCGCTTCGGCGCCCCGGGCGACTTCGCCCAGGCGTACGTACTGGCCCACGAGATCGGCCACCACGTCCAGAACCTCACGGGCGTCGAGCAGCGCGTGCGGGAGCGGCAGCGCCGCCGCCCGGGTCAGGCGAACGAGTGGTCGGTACGGATGGAGCTCCAGGCCGACTGCCTGGCCGGTGTCTGGGGCCACTCGACGGGTCAGCGCGACCTGCTCGAAGACGGCGACGTCGAAGAGGGGCTGCGCGCCGCGGCCGCGATCGGCGACGACCGCATCCAGGAGATGTCGACGGGCCGCGTGCACCCCGAGTCGTTCACGCACGGGTCTTCGGAGCAGCGCGTCGCCTGGCTGCGACGCGGGCTTCGCGAAGGCACACCCGACGCCTGCGCTGCGTTCGAGGGGGCGTAGCCCGCAGGCGGGCTCCGTCCCGCGCCAGGGCGGAACGGACGGCGCGCTAGGGCCGCAGGCGCTCGAACAGCGGCTCGCCGGTGGCGACGTCGGTTCCGTGCAGGTCGAGGTGCACGACGGTGGGCAGCGGCTTGGTGTCGCGCGCCTCCACGTACACCCGGTCGAGCAGGCTGGTCCGGCCCGAGATCGGCATCTCGGCGCGGTAGCGGCCCTCGATGGCGCGCACGGTGATCTGGCGACCGATGTCTGCAGCCATGTCGAGCCGCGCCACGTCGTCCGCTTCGTCGTAGGAGGCGTCGAACCCGTAGGCGAGCTGACGCTCGATCCACTTGAGTTCCTTGCGGACGCCTCCCTTCTCGACCTTCACCCAGTAGGCATCCACCGGGGTCTCCGGGTCGAGGCGGCCATCGAGACCGACCTGGGCGTCGTACTGCACGACGTTCCGGTCCTCGTTCCGCTCGATGCGGAACAAGGGCTGGCGATCGACGACGCGCGCGCCCTGGACGGGGAGTGCGGCCGCCAAGCAGAACAGGGCGAGCGCCAGGCGCTTCGCCGCTCCACCGCGACGGGGATTCATGACGATCCTTCGAAGCTGTTCGTGGGGGAGATCGGGGCCTGGATCGGCCACCTGGGCGGGCAACCTAACCGAAGGGGTTAGGCGGGCCAGGGCACCTTCGCGGGATCTTCATGTTTCGGCCCCCGAGGGGGCTCGCGGGCGCTCAGGGGCGTCGTCGCGCCACGAGAGCCGCCGGGGCGTCGCAATCGCCGAAGATCGCTATGGTCCGCGCCCATGGCACGAAGCAAGAGCAAGAAGAAGATCAAGCAGCACAAGCGCGACCTCCGCTTCAAGCGACGCAAGGAGCGCAAGAAGCAGGCTGCCCAGGAGGGCTAGGGCCGCCGTTCGATGCGCCCCGGCTCCGCAGGCGCTGCGCTCGCGGCGCTCCTGATCGCCACGCTCTGGTTGTCCGGGATCGTCGGCTGCGCGCGAGAAGACGCGTCCCCGGGCGCGACGGCTGCTTCCGATGCGCCATCCCCGTCGTCCTGGCGTACGACCCCGGCGGATTGGGTCGGCAGCGCCCGCTGCGCCACCTGTCATGCAGACGAGTCCGAGGCGTGGTCGCAGTCGCATCACGCGCTCGCGATGCAGGTGCCGACGCCTGACACCGTGTTGGGTCGGTTCGTGGACGCCGGTTCCGAAGCGGGCGCCGCGCAGGCCCCCGACGACACCCGATTCTCCGATGGTACGACCACGGCGCACTTCGTTCGTACGGGCCACGACTATGCCGTCGTGATCGAGGGACCGGACGGCGAGGCGGCGCCGCAGCGCGTGGCCTGGCTGCTCGGCGTCGACCCGCTGCAGCAGGTCCTGCTCGAGGCGCCGGGCGGTCGGTTGCAGGCCCTCGAGATCGCCTGGGACACGCGCCCCGAGTCGCTCGGGGGTCAGCGCTGGTTCGCTTCGGGACTCGAGGCGCCGGCGCCTCCAGGCGACGCCATGCACTGGAGTGGCCTCGCATGGAACGCGAACCACATGTGCATCGACTGTCACACGACGGGTTTCGAGAAGGGCTACGACGACGACGAGGCGCGCTTCGAGAGCCGTTTCGCCGAGTCCCGCGTCGGCTGCGAGGCTTGCCACGGCCAGGGCGCGCGTCACGTCGCCTGGGCCGAGGCGGGGGCCGGCGAGGGCGGACCCGCGCTCGCGGTGCGCTTCCCCGAGGCGGCGGCGTTCGCTTTTCCGCCCGGCGAGGCGATCGCGCGCTCGGAACGCAGTGGGGGCCCCGGGGTCGAGGTCGAGACGTGCGCGCCGTGTCACGCCCGGCGACTGCGCATCGAGGAGGCGCCCGCGCGTGCGCGCCCGCTCGCCGACGACCACCAGCTCGCACTGCTGCGCGAGGGGCTCTACCACGCCAATGGCGCCGTGCGCGACGAGGTGTACGTCTATGGCTCGTTCCTCCAGAGCCGCATGGCGCGGGCCGGGGTGCAGTGCAGCGATTGCCACGACCCGCATCGCGCGACGCTACGCGCCGAGGGCAACGCGGTGTGCGCCCCGTGCCACCAGCCCACGGCGTTCGACACACCGACCCACCACCTCCACGAGAAGGAGAGCCCGGCTGGGCAGTGCGTCACCTGCCACATGCCCGAGTCGGTGTTCATGGGCATCGACGCGCGGGCCGATCACGCCTTCCGGGTTCCGGATCCCGACCTGGCCGCCCGCATCGGTGCCCCCGACCCGTGCACCGGCTGCCACGCCGACGCGGCCCCCGGCTTCCTGAGCGAGGGCACGGCGCGCATGCGGGGTGAACGGCCTCCCCGCGCGCCGCATTGGGGCGAGGCGCTCCACGCGGGGCGCATGGGTGCGCCCGGTGCGCCGACGGCGCTGCGCCACCTGGCCACCGATGACGACGTGCCCGGCATCGCGCGGGCGACGGCGCTCGAACTGCTCTCGGGTCAGCCCGACATCGCCAGCGGCGAGACGTTCGTGGCGGCACTCGCCGATGCCGACCCGCTGGTGCGCGCCGCGGCGGTGGCGGCCTTCCAGATGGCCCCGCCCGAAGTACGCGTCCGCTACGTCGTGCCGCTGCTGCGCGATCCGGTGCGCAGCGTGCGCTTCGAGGCCATCCGGGTGCTGGCACCCGTCGAGCCCGAAGCGCTGGGAGAGGACGCGGACCTGCTGGCGCGAGGCTGGGCCGAGCTGGTGGCGGCCGAACGCGAGCACGCCGACCGTCCGGACGGCCAGCTGCGCCTGGCGAGGCTGTTCGCGGCGCGCGGCGACGATGCGGCTGCCGAAGACGCCCTGCGCGAGGCCCTGCGCCTCGAGCCCGGATTCGTGGCTGCGGCCGTGAATCTGGCGGACCACCTGCGTCGCACCGGTCGGGACGCCGAGGGAGAGCGCATCCTGCGCACGGCGCTGGCCCGCGTCGGCGACGAGGCCGTGCTGCATCACGCCCTCGGGCTGCTGCTGGTGCGCGCCGACCGCGACGCCGAGGCAATCGCCAGTCTCGAGCGCGCCGCGGATCTCGCACCGCGAGACGGGCGCATGATCGTGGCGGCTGCGCTCGCACGTCACGAGGCCGGCGATCCGGGGGCGGCCCTGGCGCGGCTCGAGTCCGCACGGACTCGGCTGCCTGGCGACCGCCGCATTCGCGACACGCTGGCGCGGCTCTACCTGGGCGCGGGGGATCTCGAGGCCGCGCGGGAAGTGGTGCGCGAACTCGCCGCGCTCGCGCCTGCGGACCCCCAGGTGGGCCGGCTCCGGCTCGAGATCGAGTCGCGCGCGGAAGGCGGGTCCTAGGGAGCCGCCGCGCGCGCCTGCTTGCGCATGTGGTCGATGTCCGGGCGCACATACCATCGTCGTTCGTCTGCCGAGTGCTGCCAGTCCTGGGAGACCGACACCCACTGCACGAAGGGGCTCGCGAGCCAGTAGCCCTGGTAGCGCACGTCGGCGCGCGCCTGATCGGCCTTGGGCTCGAGGTGCAGCTCGTCGATCGCATAGTCCGTCAGCCGTACCTCGCGCAGCTCGCGGGATGCGAGGGCGCGGAAGTCGCTGCGAAGCTCGGGGGCGACGAAGGCGGCGGCATCGTCGACGAGCCCCCAGCGTACCGACTCGGTGTAGCGCTTCTGGGCCTCACGGAAGTTGGCGGCCCACATCAGCGTCTCCCGCTGTTCGCGCTGGGCTTCGGTCTCGCCCGCGAGGGCCTGCGCCTGGAGGGACGCTGCGCGTTCGCGGACGACGTGCGTCGCGTCGGGAGTCGAGGGTTGCGCCGACGCGCAGGAGAGCGTCAGGATGCCAACCAGGAGCAGGACCAGCCGAGCCATGGGAACCTCCGTAGGGCCGGGTGTTTGCGGCCTGTGGCTTCCATCGGGTGAGACCCACGATGGGCTTGAGAGAGAACCAGGGTGGGTCGGTTCTCCCTCGCCGAGTCGCGCGCTGCGGGCCGTTGGGGGGCCGCTCGGATCGACCCACCCGGTGGGCGTTGCTAGCGTGAGCGCGGCTCGTCGACGGATTCGTCGACGCGTCCAGGAGAGAGGGAGGGCCCGCAGCGGATGGCCGGATTCATCCAGGAGCTGCTCGAGAAGCGCGCTGGCGAGCAGTTCCCGCTGCACGAAGCGCACCTCAACACCCAGATGGTGCGCGTGCTTCGCACCATCGGGTTCGAGCGAAACTACGTCGAGGCGCGCGAGCAGTATCTGTTCGACGCCGCGGGGGATCGCTACCTCGACCTGCTGGCCGGCTTCGGCGCCTTCGCCGTCGGCCGCAACCACCCGAAGGTGGTGGCCGCGCTCCGCGAGGTGCTCGACGCGGACCTGCCGAGCCTGGTGCAGATGGACGTGTCGCTCCTGTCGGGACTGCTGGCCGAAGAGGTGCTCGCCACCACGCCAGGTCTGGACAAGGTGTTCTTCGCCAACTCGGGCGCCGAAGCCGTGGAGGCTGCGCTCAAGTTCGCACGCTACGCGACGCGGCGTTCGGGCGTGGTCTACTGCGACCGTGGCTACCACGGTCTCACCTTCGGGGCCTTGTCCGCCAACGGCGACGACATCTTCCAGGACGGGTTCGGGCCGCTGCTGCCGGGTTTCGCCCGGGTTCCGTTCAACGATCTCGAGGCGCTCGAGCGCGCCCTGGCCGGACGCGACGTGGCGGCCTTCGTCGTGGAGCCCATCCAGGGCCACGGCGTCTTCATGCCCGACGCCGACTACCTTCCCGAGGCGGCACGCCTCTGCCGCAAGTACGGCACGCTCTTCATCGCCGACGAGATCCAGACGGGCCTCGGTCGCACCGGCAAGATGTGGGCGGTGGAGCACTGGGGCGTCGAGCCCGACATGATCACCATGGCCAAGGCGCTGTCCGGCGGGTTCGTACCCGTGGGCGCCGTGGCGCTGCGCAAGGACGCCTTCGACGCCGTGTTCAGCAACATGGTCCGAGCCCCCGTGCACGGGTCGACGTTCGCGAAGAACAACCTCGCCATGGCGGCCGGTCTGGCCACGTTGCGCGTGCTTCGCGAAGAGGACCTGGTGGGCAACGCCGCCCGGCTCGGCGAGTCGATCCTGCAGCGGTTTCGCGACATGGCGACCGAGTTCGAGTTCCTGCACGAAGTGCGCGGCAAGGGCATGATGCAGGCGCTGGTCTTCGGGCCGCCGAAGAGCACCAAGCTCAAGATCTCGTGGAAGCTGCTCGAGGCGGCGCAGCCCGGCCTCTACTGCCAGATGATCACGATCCCGCTGTTCAAGAAGCACCGCATCCTCAGCCAGACCGCGGGGCACGGCATCAACGTGGTGAAGTTCCTGCCGCCGCTCACGTTGACCGAGTCCGATGCGGACTGGCTGCTGGGCAGCGTGCGAGAGGTGGTGGCCGACACGCATCGTGGAACCGGTGCGGTGTGGGATCTGGGCAAGACGCTGGCGGGCCACGCGCTCAAGATCCGCGGCGGGCGTTCGTGAAGTGCGTCGTGACCGGCGCCAACGGTTTCATGGGCTCGCACGTGGTGCGTGCGCTGGGAGCCGCCGGTCATGAGGTGATCGCCGCCGTGGGCTCCGACCTCGACCTCGAAAACCTCGAAGGTGTCGACGTCGAAGTCCGCGAGCTCGACCTGCTCGACGCCGGCAGCGTGCGTCGCGCGCTGCAGGGCGGCGAGGCGCTGCTGCACACCGCAGCGGTCTACAGCTTCTGGGCGCCGGACCCCGACCTGATCTACCGCGTGAACGTCGAGGGCACGCGCGAGGTGCTGCGCGCCGCCGAAGAGCTCGGCTACGCGCGCGTCGTGCACACCAGCAGTACGGCGACCCTCACGCCGGCCTTCGGCGGTGGAAACGGCGACGAGGACGACGTCTACGACGCCCGCCGCTTCCAGGGCCACTACAAGGTCTCGAAGGTCATGGCCGAGAACGTGGCCCTGCGCGCCGCGGCGCGCGGGCTCTCGCTCTCGATCGTGCACCCCACCACCGTCGTGGGGGACGGCGATCGTCGGCCGACACCCACGGGCAGCATGATCGTGCATTTCCTCAACGGTCGGATGAAGGCCTACGCCGATACGGTTCTGAACCTCGTGGACGTCGCCGACGTGGCACGGGGACAGGTCCTCGCGCTCGAGCAGGGCCGGCCGGGGAGCCGCTACATCCTGGGCAGCGAGAACCTCACCATGCGCGAGGTGCTCGGCACCCTCTCCGAGCTCACGGGCATTCCCGCGCCCCGCGTGCGGATTCCCCACGCGCTCCTGGCCCTCGCCGGCGGTGTGGCCGAGTGGCTCGCCGACCACGTGACCCACGAGACGCCCATCGTCGACCGCGAGTCGGTGCTGCACGCGCGCGCAAACCGCGCGTTCCGCATCGATCGCGCCCGCAAGGAACTCGGCTACGACCCGGCGCCGGCGCGCGTAGCACTCTCCCGTGCCCTGCGGTGGTTCATCGACGAGGGCCAGGCCAGCCCGGCGTGCCTCGAGCGCATCGCCCGGCACGGTGGGCTGGGGGGCGGCGACTCGTCGCCGCCGGCCGTCGTCGGCGACGCCGCCTGAAGCGATTCGCGCGCGCCTAGTCCCGCGAGGCGGGTTCGACTCGGTCATCCGCCGGACGCGCGAGCGCCGGCAGCAGGCCCAGGTTGCTGAGCAGGATCAATGCCAGTCCGAGGGCCAGCAGCCGTCCCAGGCTCGCGAGGCCTGGGTGCGTCGACAGCGACAGCGAGCCGAAGCTCGCCAGCGTCGTGAGCGCGGAGAGCAGTACCGCGCGCGCGGTCGACGTGCCGAGCAGTCCCTCGCGCGGCAGACCGCCGGCGCGGATGCGATGGACCAGGTGGATGCCGGTGTCGACGCCCATGCCCAACAGCAGCGGGATGACGATCACGTTGGCGAAGTTGAGCGGGAGTCCGATCCAAACCGTCGAGGCCGCCGTCACCAGGGCGGCAAGCGCGATCGGCAGCATCACCAGCAAGGCCGACGGAACGTGACGCCAGAGAATCAGGAGGACGCCCCCGATCAGAAGCCCCGCCAGGGACAGGGCCTCGAGCAGGGACGTCTCCACCGCCTTGCCAGCCAGGTAGATCGTGAAGCCCTCGCCGTAGGCCTCGGGAGCCACCGACAGCACGCCATTCACGTAGTCCGCCAGGGCTTCGTTGTCGTTCAGGTCCTCGGCGGGAAACACCTCGACGCGCACGCTGCCGTCGGTCGCGACCCAGCTCGCGAGCAGCTCGTCGGGGAGGTCTTCGGGCGTGACCACGCCTGCGGTGAGCGCCGTCCGCAGCATGTCGAGCTGCGTGGGAAGCGTACCCGTGAGGGACCGGTCGAGGGCGGCGAGTGCGCGCGCCCCTGCTTCCCCGGCCGGCATGGCTTCCTCCAGGGCCCGAAGCGCAGTGTCCAGCCGCTCGGTGGCCGCGACGACTTCAGGGGCCAGCGAGGACCGCTCGAGCCGTCCGAGCCGTGCGGTCAGATCGTCGACGGCGGCCTCCCGCTCGCGGGCATCCGGCGCGGGAAGTGCGGGGTTGGCCAGCCCGGGCCCCAGCAGGAAACCCAGATCGTCGAGCACGGCGAGCTTGGCGGCCTGGTCGTCGGGCACGAAGTCCGAGAGCGTGAGCGATCGATCCACCTCGGGCAGCGCTTCGAGGTCCGCGGCGAGCCGTTCGGCTGCAGCGCGGTCCGGTGCCGTCGCGCTCAGGTTCCAGACCACGGCCTCGCCGCGCTCGAGGAGCTCATCGAAGAGCACGACCGACTCGGCGCCGGGATCGCGCATGCGCAGCGGGTTCAGGTCGAAGGTGACGCGCGGCAGCGTGAAGAGCGCGAGCGCCATGAGGATCGCAGCCACGGAGAGTACGCCCAGGCGGTGGCGCGTGGGAACGGAGAGAAGCGCGGACACCCGGGCGCTGCGCGCGCGGGCCGCGGGGCGATCCGCCCGGCCCAGGCTCAACAGGGCGGGCAGCAACGTGAGGTTCGTGAAGAGGCTCACGAACATTCCCGAGCCCGCGATCATTCCCAGCTCGGCGACGCCGCGGTAGTCGGTCGGCGCAAAGGCGAAGAAGCCGATGGCGGTCGTCACCGCGCAGATGGCCAGCGAGCCGCCCACGCCGCGGGCCGCGGACCGCAGCGCCCGCGCCCGCGATTCGCCGCGCGCGAGCTCGTCGAGGTAGGGAACGCACAGGTGGATCGCGAAGTCGATCGACAGCCCGATGAAGAGCACGGCGAAGGCCACCGAGATGAGGTTCAAGCGACCGATCGTGCCGGCGGCGATCGCCGCGGTGAGCGCGAGCCCGACGGCGAGGGTGACGAGAGCGCTCCCCACGATCCGCCACGAGCGCAGCCCGAACCCGAGGACCATGCCCACCAGGAGAAACGAGGCGAGGCCGGCCCACGTGGACTGGGACGTCACGTGCCGGGATTCCTCCTCCGCCAGGACGTACACCCCGGTCATGCGAGCCCGGGCGGATCCGTCGCCCTGGAGTTCGAGCTCGCGAAACACGTCGCGAAGCGCGTGGACCGTGGCCTCGGCGGGGTTCACCTGCTCGAAGTCGTAGGCGGGTTGCACGAGGACGAACTGCCGCAGGCCGCCCGCGTAGTCTGCGTCTCCGCGGATCCAGCTACTCCAGGCCAGTGAGGCATCACGCCCCATGGCATGGGCTTCTACGACTTCCGCCACGCGGTCGAGCGCATCGGCGAGATCGACGGCCCGAAGCTCGCCTTCCTGGGCGAACTCGAGCGCATCGCCGAGCAGGGGCAGCAAGCCCCGGAGTGACGGGTCGCGAGACAGCGAGCCGAGGAAGGGCTGTGCCGCCGCAAGGCGGTCGGAGAGGTCCTCGAGTTCGGCTCTCTCGAGATACAGCAGACCATGAGCCTCGAAGAAGCTCCCACCGCCCACATGGTCGATCCGCGGGAACCGCTCTGGGTCCTCTGCCAGGTGCGCCACCAGTCGGTCTGTGGCGGACTGGGCCCGGTCGGGCGTCTCCGCGTCCACGACCACGAGGATCGGGTCCTGGAACTGCGGAAAGAGTGTGCGCCAGTGGGCGCGCCGGGGAACGAAGGGCAGCTCTTCGGAGAAGAGGATGTCCTCGTTGGAATCCACCGCGAGCCGCGGCGCGGCCGCGGCCAGCAGCGCGAGCGATCCCGCCAGGAACGCCGCGACGACCCATCCAGCGCGGGGTTGGACCCAGTCGATCCACCGCGCGCATGCTCGCCCGAGCGCGTCGTCCAGGGTGCCGAGCATGGAGCCCGTGACGGTAGCGGTTCTGTGCACTCGTCGGCACGCTGGGGACCGGATAAGATTTCGGTGCCCACGGCCGCTCGTGGTCGTCCGGGCCTGACAGGGGGTGGGCTTGCTTTCGGCCCAGAGCATCTTCGACGAGTTCCGCGCGGACGATCGCGCGTTCTGTTTCTTCATGAGCCTCGCCGCCAAGGGTGAGGATCAGGGTGGCTTCGAGAACGAGCGCATCGCCGCCCTCACGCCCGACCGCGAGCTGGCTGCGAAGATCGCGCGTCACGGCGAGGACGAGGGCAAGCACGCGCGCCTGTTCAACGCGCTGCTGCGCAAGCGCGGCCTCGAGCCGATGCCGGTTCCCCTCGAGGCCGACTACTGCATGAAGCTCGAGAAGGCGGGCGTGGGCCTGTCCCACGAACGGCTGGAGCGCGACGAGATGCTGTCGATGGACGAGGTTCTCGCCTACCTCGTCCACAGCCGCGTGACCGAGCAGCGCGGAGCCGAAGAGATCTTCCAGCAGAAGAAGCTCTTCGGCGACGACGACGAGGTCGGCAAGGCGATCCACATGATCGCCGACGACGAAGAGAACCACCTCGCCTACTGCCACGAGGAGCTGCTGCGGCTGCGTGCCGAGGGTCACGGGCCCGCCATCGACCGGCTGCTGCGCCAGTACGCGATTGCCGAGTGCGACATCTACCACGACATGAGCCTCGCGGTGCTCCGCCAGATGGCGGACATCCTGGGGTGGCCTTCGTGGAAGCGCGCGCTGTTGTCGGCGGGTGTGCACGGCGTGTGGGCGATCGAGCGCCTCGGCCGCTGGCGCCGCATGCTGCGACTCGAGGAGCCGGAGCGCAAGAACGCCATGGCGCCGCGCGGCGCCGAACCGGCGGGCGCGAGCGCCTGACCCGAGAGCTTCCAGCGCGCGAGCGGCAATCGGCGGGTTCGCGAACCCGCCAACGCTTCGCCCGGGCCGGTCAGCCGCGCCGCCAGTCCCCTCCGCGGCGTGGATCGCCCATGCCGTCACCGTCCGCGCCGAGTGCGTGGACGCCTCCGAAGTAGACGTCGAGGTCGGGCCAGGCCTGGGTCGGCGCTTCGTCGGCGAGCGTCGAGACCACCTCCTCGCCGTGTCCGGGTTCGAGGTGGGTGTGGACGCCATCCCAGTGAAGCCGCGGGTGGACGACCGCGTCGGCCACGCGTTCGCCTCGCAGCACCACGCGCGAGAGCACCTGGAGGAGCGCCGTGCGGATCCGCTTGCTGCCGCCGCTGCCCAGGACCAGGCGCAGGTCGCCGTCCGGTCCGAGCAGGATCGAGGGCGCCATCATCGAGGCCACGCGCTGGCCGGCCGGTGCCTGATGGAAACCGTCGGGGTGGAGGTCGTCCTCGCCCAGCATGTTGTTGAGCAGCACGCCCGTGCCCGGGATCACCTCGCCGCTGGCCTCGCCGTTGCTCGTGGTCATGCTCGCCGCATGGCCCTCGTCATCGAGCACGCTCACGTGGGTCGTGCCGCGGGTCGCGCGTGGCCCCCGCGTGAGCAGCGCATCGCGCGCGGCCCCGTCGAGCCCGTCGAGAACCTCGGCGCCGCGGGCGCCGTCTGCTCGCAGGGCGTCGGTCGCGCGCATCACGCGCAGCAGGTGGCGTGCGTGTTCGGCCTCGCTTGCAGCAGCCTGGCCCGAACCCAGCAGGCGGAGCGAGAGCCCGAGCAGCGCACCCCCGAAAGAGGGGGGCGGGTTGGTCAGCAGGGTATGGTCGGCGAACCGCGCCTCGAGCGGCGCGCGCTCCGTGACCGCGTAGCGCGCGAGATCCTCGACCGTGATCAGGCCGCGACCCTCGGCCTGGGCGTCGGCGAGCCGCGCGCCCAGCGCGCCCCGGTAGAGGTCGTGGGCCGCGCCGTCGGGCAGTGCTCCCAGAAAGCCTGCCAGGTCGGGATTGCGAAGCGTCTCTCCTTCGCGGAGCAGGGTGCCCTCCGGCGCGAAGATGCGGCGCGCCTCGGCAGTGCGCGTGACGATCGGTCGCAGCAGCTCGAGAAAGTAGGCCTGGTGGGGAGTCAGCCGGACACCGTCACGGGCCAGGGCCACCGCGGGTGCCACGACCTCGCGAAGCGGTAGCCGGCCGAGCGCCTCGTGTACGTGCAACAGGCCCGCCACGCCGCCGGGGACCGCACACGAGCCGGGGCCTACGTTGAAGACCTGCTCGGAGCCGGGGAAGACGACGGTGACCGGCTCGAAGTGCGGTTCGGACTGCAGTGCATCGAGGCCGTGGCCCGGTGTGTCGACGAAGAAGTCGAAGACCCGGGCGCGCTCGCCCGACGGCCGCGCCAGCAGGAAACCGCCGCCGCCCAGGCTCGTGAGGGCCGGTTCGCACACGGCGCCGGCCATGCCCGCCGCGACCACGGCGTCGAATGCGTTGCCCCCGGCTTCGAGCACCAGCAGGCCCGCACGGCAGGTCTCCGGGTGGCCGGCGGCGATGCTGCCGTGGGTCACTGCGGGCGCGCCTCGCAAGGACTCATCTGGCCACCGGCCGGGGCGTTCGAACCGGGGCCTTCTGTTCGCCCGCCCTCACGCCGGGGGCTCGGCGTTCAGGAACTGCTCGATGAGCCGGTCCACGTCCTCGATCTGCTCGGCAATGTACTCGTAGTAGCGCTGCTCGAGATCCAGGTAGTGCTTCGGCCGTAGCGTCAGGCGTTCGGGATCCGGGCGCCGGTCGAGGATGCGCTCGTAGCGTGCGCGCCAGTAGTAGAGGTTCACGTCGACTTCGGTGAAGCGAGCGTCGTTCAGGAGTTTCTGCGCCCGCGCCTCCGTGGTGGCGCGAAAGGGCGCCTGGAGCACCAGCAGCCGCGAGCGCGCATCGTAGACCTGGTTGGGTTGGTGGATCGGTGCCGACTGCGCGAGGACGCCATGCCGCACCGGCAGCCAGCCGCGTTTCTCGAACGTCTCGCGGAGTACGCGGTCTCCGTAGATCCGATCGAACCCCGCCAGGGGCGTCTGGGTGCCCCACCAGCCGAGCTTCACCATCTCGTTGGCGGGTACGGCCAGGTTGAAGAGCTGCCGGAGCTTCGTGCCCCGGACGGACTTGCTCTTCCAGATCCCGCCGGCGGCCAAGGCATTGGTGATGGTGTGGACGCAGTTGTCGGAGTACCCGCTCCAGTTGTAGTCGGCCTCGCCCTCGGCGTAGAGCGCGTTCTGCTCGTTGAGATACGCGATCACGTCGCGCAGAATGTCGCGCTCGACGGGCATGGTCGAGCAGTAGATCGACCGGCCGAAGCGCAGCGCGAAGTCGGTCCCCAGCGATTCCTTCAGGACGAAGTCGAGCAGGCTGCGCTCGGCTGCTTCGGTGGGGTAGTCGTGCAGTTCGACGCCCTCGAACATGCCCGAGGCGATCGCGGCCTCGGCGGTGGCCTGCACGCGCGCAGCGTCGAGCACGTCGCGCCGGCCGACGCCGCCGTTGAAGAACAGGTCGGCGTCGTCCGTCGCCACCCAGTTCACGTTGCGGAACCAGCGGTTGACGCTCACGCCGGTCACCGTTCCGGCTTCGTCCTCCCGGCACAGGCGCAACCGCGGGTAGCTCGCCTGCTCGTCCCGGCAGGCACCTCCGAGGGTCATCACGCCGTGGCCGGGGCTCCCGCCCACCTGGCCGTCGGCGCGTCGGTACTGGGTGACCGCGCAGATGCCCACCGTGTTCGGGTAGAGCGTCTCGTAGTCGCCGAGCGTCACCCGGGCGGGGACGATCTCGTCGTAGAGCGGTGCGATCGAGCAGCCGCTCGAGAGAGCCGCGATCGCCAAGGTGAACACGAGACCCGCGATCCCCGTGCGCGTGCGACCGATCATCCGTCCCGGCTCCTTTGCGCCCACCGCGTCGTACCCCGTACCGCTCGGGGTTTCGCGGCGGCGGGGAAGCTAGCATCGCCGCGAAGGTCGTTCGCCCCGGCTTCGCGGCCCCGAACCGGCAGGAGGATGCGTGCTCGTTCCGATTCCCGATCTGATGTCCGCTCGCCGGCTGCTGTGCATCCAGCCCCACTACGACGACAACGACATCGGCTGCGGCGGTACGCTGGCGCGCCTCGCGGCGGAGGGGTGCGAGATCACCTACCTCACGGTTGCGGACGATCTGCTCGGAGTGCTGGACCCCGCGCTCTCGGACGCGGCAGCGCGGGATCGGCTCGAGGCGGAGCAGCGTGCAGCCGGCGAGATCATCGGGGTGGGTGAGCAGGTGCGCCTCGACTACCCCGACGCGGGGGCCTGGGATCATCAGGCGTTGCGGCTCGCGCTGGTGCGCGAGATCCGCCGGGTGGCGCCGGACTTCGTGGTGACGGTGGATCCCTGGCTCGCCACCGAGGCGCACCTGGACCACGTGCGAACCGGCCAGGCCGCACTCGAGGCCGTGCTGCTGCACGGGCTTCCCCGCTATCGAACCGATCCGGTGGTGGATGCCGCGGCTGCGGGCGCGACCGTGCGGGGGGTCGGGCTCTACTTCACCGGGCGACCGAACCGTTGGTTCGACATCGCCCCAGGCCGAGAAGCCAAGCATCGCGCGCTCGACTGCTATCGCGCGCAATTCACCGAGGACGGGCTTCGGGTGCTGCACGCGGCACTCGATCACAAGGAGCAGGCCTGGGGCCAGCGCGCCGGGGTCCTGCATGGCGAGGCCCTGCAGGTTCTGCACCCGGCCCACCTGCACTGCAATCCAGACGCCGACGAGATGGAGGTGGCCGGCTAGCGGCGCCCGCCCGGACGCTCCGGCGGCCGGTCTCGAAGGGCAGCGGCCTGGTCGTGGACCTTGGCGAAGGCCGCGACCAGCGTGTCGGTGTCGGCGTTGGTGCCCAGGAACAGCTCGTGCGGTAGCCAGATCGCCTCTTCGTAGGCCGCCCGGGCGGCGACCGGGTGTGCACCGCGGGGCCAACGGGCGCCGGCGCGCGCGGCCGGGTTCGTGTGCGGGTCTTCGGAGAAGAGCGGATCGTCGCCGAGCGGGACGTAGAAGCGGCCATAACAGGGCACGCCCTCGGCGTGCAGGGCGGCCAACACGTCGTCGCGCGGAACGTCGCAGAAAGCAGCCGCGTCGTAGCGCACGATCCACTGGTAGCTGGTTCGCGAGGTCACCCGCGGGTCGTGGGGCAGGCACCGCAGACCCGAGAGCCCCGACACGCCTCCCTCGAAACGCGCCGTCTGTGCCGCGCGCCGGGCGTGCTGCTCCGGCAGGCGCTCGAGCTGCGCGCGGAGCACCGCCGCCTGCCACTCGGTCATGCGCAGGTTGTGGCCCAGCAGCTGCTCCGGGTAGCCGTCGTAGCCGGGCTCCTTGCGGCCGCAGTTGACGAGGGAGTGCAGGCGCTGCGCGTGCTGGGGGTCGCGCGCGGTGACCGCGCCGCCTTCGCCTGCGGTGAGCAGCTTCGTGGTCTGCATCGAGAACGTACCCAGGTGGCCGAGCGTGCCTGCGCCAGCGTCGCGCCAGCGCGCCCCGTGGGCGTGCGCGCAGTCTTCGACCACGAGCAGGCCGTGCCGCGACGCGATCTCGCCGATGCGATCCATGTCCGCCATCGTGCACGCCAGGTGGACGGGGACGATGGCCTCGGTGCGCGGGGTGATGGCGGCCTCGACCTGATCCGGGTCGAGGCAGTAGGAGTCGGGCTGCACGTCGACCAGCACGGGGACGCCGCCGGCCGCGACCACCGCCGCCGCGGTGGCCACGAACGTGTAGGCAGTCGTGATGACCTCGGCCCCCGGCGAGAGTCGGGCCGCCTGCAGCGCGATCTGGATCGCGACGGTTCCGTTCGCACAGGCGACCGAGGCAGGTGCCCCCAGGTAGGCCGCGAACTCGCGGTTGAACGCCTCCGCTTCGCGATTCGGGCTGGGGTGGCCGCCCCAGCTGCCCTCGGCCAGCACGCGGAGCACGGCCTCCCGTTCGGCTTCGCCGTGCTCGGGCCAGCGGGGCCAGGGCGCTTCGCGCAGGGCGGGGCCCCCGTGGATCGCGAGGCGCTCGCTCACCGTCGGTCCCTTCCGCACTCTCCAGGATCGATTCCGGGGGGTATGCTCACGGTGTGAGCGACTCCGACCTCCGCGAAGCCATCGATCATCTGCGCGAGGCCCTCGACGGCGCGCAGCTCGACCCCACGCGCGCCACCCGCATCCGCCAGGCGCTCGATGAGTTGACCGCGGTCGCAGCCGACGCCGACGCCACTCCCGCCGCCCACGCCGCACCCCACGAGACCCTGGCCGAGCAACTGGAGCACGTGGCCGAGGAGCATCCCGCGCTCGCGACGGGGCTGGGCCGCCTGGTCGACATCCTGGCCAAGATCGGGATCTGACCCGGCTGCGGGCGGCCCGTCACGGGGCCAGGTAGCGCAGCGCCATGGCCGCGTGCAGCGCCGTGCCGTAGGCCATGCCGTCTTCGGAGAGCATCATGCGGTTCGAGTGGCACGGTGCAGGGCGCTGGTCTCCGTCTGGGCGAACGCCCAGAAAGACCATGGCGCCGGGAACGCGCTGCAGCAGGTAGGAGAAGTCCTCGGCGCCCATCACTGGGGCCGGCCACTCCTGGGCGGCCCGTCTTCCGAGCAGCTCGCCCGCGACGCCGAGCGCGAAACCGGTGAAGGCCGCGTCGTTCTCGGTGACGGGGTAGCCGGGCTCGATCCGCACCGTCGCCTCGAGCCCGTGGGCGGCTGCAACGCCCTCGACGACCCGTGCGATTCCTTCGTGCGCGGTTCTTCGCGAGCGTTCCGAGACGGAGCGCAGCGTGCCCGCAATGTGCGCGGTCTCGGGGATCACGTTGTTCGTGGTACCGGCCGAGATCTTCGTCACGGTGAGGACCACGGGCTCGAACGCGGGAATCTGGCGCGTGACGAAGGTCTGGAGCGCCTGGACGGCCTCACAGGCCACGGGCACCGGGTCGGCGCAGTCGTGGGGCATGGAGGCATGACCGCCGCGGCCTTGGATGTGCGCCGAGAACACGTCGGCCGACGCCATCAGCGGGCCGGGGCGGGTTCCGATCGTCCCGTCCCGGAGCAGCGGGGTGATGTGGATCGCGAACGCCGCATCGACGGGCGGGTCGTCGAGAACACCCTCTTCGATCATGTACCGGGCTCCGAAGTGGCCCTCTTCGCCCGCCTGGAAGGCGAACACCACGTTCCCTGCGAGTTCAGCGCGGCGATCCGTCAGCAGGCGCGCGGCCCCCGCCAGCATGGCCGTGTGCGCGTCGTGTCCGCAGGCGTGCATGCGGCCCTCGACCTTCGACCGGAAGGGCAGGTCGGTGTCTTCGGGCATGGGCAGCGCGTCCATGTCCGCGCGCAGCAGCAGGGTTCGTCCGGGCTTCGCGCCCCGGAGCGTCGCGACGAGGGCACTCGTGCCCTCGTGCCGGCGGATCTCGAGGGGGAGGCCGTCGAGTGCGCCCTCCACCTTGGTCCGCGTGGCCGGCAGCTCGAGACCGAGCTCCGGCTCTTCGTGGATGCGGCGACGCAGATCGACGACCCGCGGCTGGAGCGCGCGGGCTTCGTCGAGCAGCGCCTGGAGGTCGGACGTTTCGGGCGCGTGGGCTTCGGGCATGGTGGCCGGAGACGAGCATAGCCCGAAACGACGACGGCCCCGGCTCGTCGAGGAGCCGGGGCCGTCCAGGCGGAAACGGGCGATGGGATCAGAACTCGAACGCCACGCTGGTGGTCACGCGTTGTTCGAAGATGCCCTTGTGGCTGCCGAACTGCCGCTCGTAGGCGGCCGCGAGCGTCACGTGGTCGGTGATCGGCACCGCCACGCCCACGGCCCAGGTGAACAGGTTCGTGCCGTCGATCCCCTGGGAGCCGATGTTGGCCACGTCGGCTCCCTCGAACGCCCCGGTTCCGGTCACGGACTGCACCGTGGAGAGCGGGAGCGTGACCCCGAGGCCTCCGAGCCGCACGCCGAACGTGCCGTCCCCGTCGTCGATCCAAGAGATGCCCGAGAACTGGACGAAGGGCTGGATCATCGGGTGGACGTTGTAGCCGGCATACAGGTGGTAGAAGAGCGACGTGCTCTGCTCGCTGCTGAACGGCACCTGCGAGCCGAAGTCGGCGATGAAGCGCGCATCTCCCAGCGCGTAGGCGGCGGCGAGTGACGGGATCACCATCCCATCGCCGTAGCCATTGAAGACGTCGCCCGACCCGGTCGGAAACTCGAAGCGCAGGATGCCCGACACGGCCCAGCCGGCCTCGCGGTCCTGGGCCAGGACGCCCTTGGCACCCAGGCCGAGGTTGAACCAGCCGTCCTGGTCACCCACCAGGGCGCTGCCCGGGCGCAGCCAGCCGTAGCCGTCCTTGGTGGCGATGAGCCCGATTCGGTCGGTGAGCGCCACGCGCGCCTGAAGGGCGGCCACGTGCAGATCGCCGCCCTCGAGCGCCGAGCTGTTCGGGAACTCGTGCCAGATGTAGTACGGGTAGACCCCGGTCGTGTTGAAGGGGTCCTCGAACAGATAGGGCTGCACGATCGGTTTCTCGAACCCCTCGAAGCGCCCTTCGCGGTCGCACGAGAAGTCCGGGAACCAGGTCGGGCAGTCGTCGTCGGCTGCGCTCGCGGGCGCAGCCAGGGCCAGGGCGAGCAGGGCGGTCACGGCAAGCACGGACGTTCGGACGGGCATTGGGTTCCTCCACCCCGATGCCACTGCAAGCACCGTTCCGCTTCCTGCACACCCGGAATGAGCCCAGGGCGGTGGGGCGAAAAAGGGCATTCGAGATGCCGAGCGGGTCAAATCGACCCGCTCGGCTCGACGCATCGCGGCAAAGTCGCGAGTACCCGCGCGGTGTTGCCGGAATGGCATCGATCGTGCACAAGCCCCGGCCGCGCCGACCCTGGCGTGGAGGGACGCATCTTGACTGGGGAATCCGGGCAGCCGGTCTACGACATGGCGGTCGTGCGTGGCTTCGCCCTCTCGGCACTGGTGTGGGGCCTGGTCGGAATGATCGTGGGCCTGCTCGCAGCGGTGCAGCTGGCGTGGCCCGAGGCAAACTGGGGCCCCTATCTCCACTTTGGGCGAATTCGCCCCATCCACACGAACGCCGTGATCTTCGGGTTCACGTTGGGTGTCGTGTTCGCCGGCACCTACTACGGGATCCAGCGGCTGTGCCGTGTGCGCATGTTCTCGGACACGCTGTCGCGCATCAATCTGTGGGGGTGGAACGCGATCATCGTGGCCGCCGCCGTCAGCCTGGTACTCGGCCACACCACGTCCAAGGAGTACGCCGAGCTCGAGTGGCCCATCGACGTGGCGCTGGCCGTGGTCTGGGTCGTCTACGCGGTCAACGTGTTCGGCACGCTCGCGCGCCGGCGCGAGAAGGGCATGTACGCGGCGATCTGGTTCTGGATCGCGACGGTCATCACGATCGCGATGCTCCACATCGTCAACAGCATGGCGCTTCCCGTTTCGTGGATGAAGTCGTACTCGGCGTACTCCGGCGTATTCGATGCCAACATCCAGTGGTGGTACGGCCACAATGCGGTGGGGTTCCTGCTGACCACGCCGATCCTGGGCCTGATGTACTACTTCCTGCCCAAGGTGGCGGGCAGGCCGATCTACTCGCACCGGCTGTCGATCCTCCACTTCTGGTCGCTGATCTTCATCTACATCTGGGCCGGGCCCCATCACCTGATCTACTCGCCGCTGCCCGACTGGGCGCAGACCTTCGGCGTGGCCTTCTCGGTGGCGCTCATCTTCCCGTCCTGGGGCGGCATGCTGAACGGGCTGCTCACGCTCTCGGGCGCCTGGGACAAGGTCCGCACGGACCCACTGCTCAAGATGTTCGTCGTGGGTCTCACCTTCTACGGGATGAGCACGTTCGAGGGCCCGATGATGGCGGTGCGGTCGGTGAACTCGCTCTCGCACTTCACCAACTGGACCGTGGGCCACGTGCACTCCGGAGCGCTCGGGTGGGTGGCGCTCACCTGCTTCGCGACGCTCTACTACATGATCCCGCGCCTCTGGCACACACAGCTCTACAGCCAGCGTCTGGCCAACGTGCACTTCTGGCTCGCGACCCTCGGCATCGTCCTCTACGTGACGCCCATGTGGGTCGCAGGGGTGACCCAGGGGTTGATGTGGCGCGCCACCAATCCGGACGGGAGCCTCGCCTACACCTTCATCGAGACGGTGGCCGCGATCCGCGTGTACGACGTGATCCGCGCGGCGGGAGGCGCCGTGTTCCTCTCCGGCGTGTTCGTCATGTTCTACAACGTCTGGCGGACGATCCAGCAGGGCTCGGCGGAGCTGCCCGAGGGCGCATTGCCCAACGCCGCACCCGCGACGGCGGGAGGGGCCTAGCATGGCGTACGAACGACACGCAGAGCTCGAAGGCAAGTGGATCCGGTTCTCGGTCTACACGTTCCTGGCCGTGGCGGTGGGCGGGCTCGTGCTCGTGATCCCGCCGTTCTTCCTGCAGGGGACGGTGGAGCCCATCGAAGGGCTCGCGCCGTACTCGGCGCTGCAGCAGGAAGGGCGCGACCTGTACGTGCGCGAAGCCTGCTACGTCTGCCACAGCCAGCAGATCCGCCCGTTCAAGACCGAGACCGATCGCTACGGGCCCTACTCGCTGGCCGGCGAGAGCGTCTACGACCGGCCGTTCCAGTTCGGTTCGCGACGCACCGGACCGGACCTGGCGCGCATCGGGGGCAAGTATCCCGACAGCTGGCACTGGATCCATTTCGGCGATCCCCGCGACATCGAGCCTCGCTCGAACATGCCCGACTTCGACTTCCTGCGTCAGACGGAGGTCGACCTGAGCCTCACCGAGCGCAAGCTCGCCACGCTCGCCAAGCTGGGCCATCCGTACAGCGAGGCACAGATCACGGGCGCCGTGGCCGCTGCCGAGGCCGAGATGGCCGAGATCGCGAAGTCGCTGCGGTCCGACGGAATCGAGCTGAGCGAGACCGAGGCCCGCAGCGAGGCGATCGCACTGATCGCGTACCTGCAGGTTCTCGGCACCTCGGTGACGGAGCTGCCGCCGGTCGACACCGCCGGGAGCGGCAACGCAGGTCTCGTCGAAGGAGGGGCACGCTGATGGAAGAGTGGGCGGGACTCTACAAGCTCGCGCGCCTGGGGTTGCTGGCGTTCACGCTGGTCGGGATCGCGATCTGGCTGTACCAGCCCTCGCGCCGCGAGCGCCTGGAAGCGCCTGCGCAGCGCATGCTGGAGGACGACGAATGAGCACCGAGGTCCCGACCGAGGAGGGAACCCTCGATGCGCCGGTCGCCGAGCTTCCCATCGAGGGGGCGCCGGTGCGCGACGGCATCGGGGAGGAAGACAACCCGATCCCGCTGTGGTTCAACGTCGGCTTCTACGGCCTGATGGCCTGGGGCGTGGTCTACATCATCTATTTCATGGGGACCGGCTGGACGCAGGCGGGCCGGTTCGCGGTGGAGGCCGCGGCCGCAGAGGAGCGCTACGCGGCGATCCGGGCCGAGATGCCCACCGAGAACCCCTACCGTGGCGATGCCGCGGCCCTGGCCGAGGGCAAGGAGCTCTGGGCGACGATCTGCGTGGCGTGCCACCTGCCGGACGGGCAGGGCCTGGTCGGGCCGAGCGTGATCGACCCGTACTGGAAGTACGGCGACTCCGACGAGGCGCTGTTCGAGACGGTGAACGATGGCCGGCCCCTCGGCATGCCGCCGTGGGGGCCCACGCTCGGGGCGGAGAAGATCTGGAAGGTGCTCGCCTACATGGAGACGCTCCCCAGGACGGACGAGCCCGGCATCGGGTCGCCGGAGTACGAGGCGGCGCAGAAGGCCGCGGCCGGCGCACCGTAGGAGCATGTCGTGATCCAGGCGCGGGCGGTCGCCGGGCGGTGGCGCCAGCTGCGCTGGTGGGCCGACGCCGGCCTCGTGGCGACGCTCTTCGCGATCCCCTGGATCCGCGTGGGGGGCGAGCCGTTGGTGCTGCTCGACATCCCCGCGCGGCAGTTCCACGTCTTCGGGCTCGTGATCTTCCCGCAAGAGCTCTACTTCTTGTGGCTGCTGCTCGCAGGGGCTGCGCTCGCGCTGTTCTTGTTCACGGCGCTCTTCGGCCGCCTGTGGTGTGGCTGGGCCTGCCCGCAGACGGTCTTCACCGACCTGTTCGCGGCAGTCGGTCGCCGCATCCAGGGTTGGGGTGGGCCGCGTCCGCCCAAGCGAGTGGCGCTCTGGCGGCGGGTCGCGACGCACGGGGTCTGGTTCGCGCTGTCGATGACGATCGGCTTCCACCTGGTGGGCTACTTCGTACCGCCCCAGGAACTGCTTGCCGGCCTGCGCGCCGGGACCCTCGGGCCCAGCGCGACCGGCTTCCTGGTGGTGATCGGCGTGCTCGCCTACCTCGACTTCGCGATCGTGCGCCAGACGTTCTGCACGCTGCTCTGTCCGTACGCGCGCTTCCAGGGCGTGCTCATGGACCCCGACTCGATGGTGGTGGGCTACGACCCCGGCCGCGGCGAGCCGCGCGGCAAGAAGGGCACCACCGAGGGCGACTGCGTCGATTGCGGGTTGTGCGTTCAGGTGTGCCCGACTGACATCGACATCCGCCACGGGCTCCAGCTGAGCTGCATCGCTTGCACCCAGTGCATCGACGCGTGCGACGGAGTGATGGAACGGCTCGATCGACCCCGCGGACTGATCGCCTATCGATCCCTGCGCGACCTCGAGGGGGAGGGCGCGACCCGGGTGCTGCGCCCGCGGGTGCTGATCTATGCCGTACTTCTCGCGGTCTCCGTCGGGAGCTTTGGCTACCTGCTGGCGGCGCGCGAGCCGCTCGACCTGTGGGTGTCCCACAATCGAACCGCCCTGGTGTCGCGCATGGCCGACGGGCGGCTCGGCAACGCCTTCACGCTGCGGCTCGAGAACCGCGCACGCGCTGATCGCGTCTTTCGGCTGCGACTCGAGGGGGATGCGCCTGGTTTCGAACTCGTGGCCGGCGTGAACCCGATCGACGTGGCTGCCACCAGTTCAGTGGAGGCGCGCGTGTTCGTGCTCGCCCCGGCGGGCTACGACGAGCGTGGGGCTGCGCGCACGGCCCTGCGGTTCGTTCTCGAGCCCGTGGATGCTCCGGACCGGAACCTCGTGCGCGAGACGCACTTCTTGCTGGGAGGCTCACGCGGTGGCGCCTGAACGAGAGCGACGCTTCGAACCCTGGCCGCTGGCCCTGGCCTGCGCCCTGGCGGCGATGATCACCGTCTCGGTCACGTTCTTCGCCATCGCGCAGAGGCACCCGGATCCGGTGTTGGTCGAGGATGCCTACCAGGCCGGTCTCGACTACAACGCGGCGCTCCGCGAGCGGGCGCGCGCCGAGGAGCGTGCCAGGGAAGCCGCCGCGCCCCCCGAAGGTGAGGCTTCGGATGGCCGCTGAAGTCGGCCTGTTCCTCGATGGCCTGCGCTGCGCGGGCTGCGTGAACCGCACGGAGCGGGCGCTGCGCGAGGCCCGGGGCGTGGTCGAGGCCCACGTGAACTACACCAGCCATCGCGCGCTGGTGCAGTTCGACGCGTCTGCGACCACCGCGGAGGGTCTCGTCGAGACGGTCCGATCGCTCGGCTACGACGCCACACCCTACGACCCCGCCGCGCTCGAGCGTCCGGACGAGCGGGCGGCGCGGGGAGCCCTGATCCGGCTGCTGGTGGCGGCCTTCCTGGCGATGAACGTGATGTGGATCGCCGTGGCCCTGTACACCGGCGCCTACCAGGGGATGGATGCCGAGGCGCGGCGCGCGCTTCGCTGGGTGGCGATCGTGTTGTCGGCTCCGGCGGTCTTCTTCTGCGCCTGGCCCTTCTGGCGGGGGGCCTTCCTGGGCCTCGCGCGTGGTGAACTGACGATCGACGTGCCGGTGGTGCTCGGCGTGGGAACCTCGTTCGTGGTGAGCATCGTCGGCACCTTGGCCGAGAGCGAGCACCTCTACATGGACTCGGCTGCGGTGATCGTGTTCCTGATCCTGCTGGGTCGGACCCTTGAGCAGCGAGCGCGGGCGCGGGCCGCGAGCGCGGTGGAACGGTTGGCGACGCTCACCCCCGACATCGCGCGCCGGATCGGACCGGCGGGCGTCGAGGAGGTCGAGCCCCGGCAACTGCGTGCGGGCGACCGTGTGATCGTTCCGGCGGGCGAGACGATCCCCGTCGATGCCCGGGTGATCACGGGTCGGAGCGACATCGACGAGTCGACCTTCACCGGAGAGTCGGTGCCGGTGGTCCGCTCCGGGGGCGATGGGGTGACGGGCGGCACGAGCAACCTGACGGGCGAGCTGATCGTGGAGGTGACGGCGCCCCTCGATGCAGGCCGCCTGGCGCGGCTGGCCGACCTGCTCGAGCGCGCCCAGGCCGAGCGCCCCGAAGTCCAGCGCATGGCCGACCGCGTGGCGGCGGTCTTCGCGCCCACGGTGCTCGCGGTGGCCGCGGCCACCGCGGTGATCTGGGTCGTGCGCGGTGCCTCGGGTCTCGAGGTCGCACTGACCACGGCGTCGGTCTTGATCGTCGCGTGTCCCTGCGCGCTGGGTCTCGCTACGCCCGCAGCGATCACGGCGGCCATCGGTCGGGCGGCCTCGCTCGGCGTGCTCGTCAAGAGCGGCGCGAGCCTCGAGCGCTGCGCGTCGGTCGATGCCGTCCTGCTCGACAAGACCGGGACGCTGTCCGAAGGCCGTCATCGCGTCGAGGCCGTCCTGCCGGCTCGAGGGACCGACGAGGCGGCCGTGCTGCGGGCTGCGGCCCTCGCAGAGGGCGCTTCGACCCATCCACTCGCCGAGGCCATCCGCGACGAGGTCGGCGCGCGCGGACTCGCCGCTGCTCCGACGGGCGATGGGCAGCTTCGGCCGGGTCTCGGCGTGGTCTGGGGCGAGGGCGCCGAGGCGATCCGCGTGGGATCGGAGCGCTGGCTCGTGGCCGAGGGTGTGAGGCTCCCCCAGGAGCTCGTGGCCGAGGCGAAACCGCTGGCAGAGCGCGGGCTCTCGCTCGCGTGGGTCGCGAGAGGTTTCGATGCGCTCGGCGTGATCGCGTGCTGGGATCGGCCGCGGCCGGACGCGCGGCAGACCGTGGCGCGGCTGTCGCAGCAGGGCTGCAGGGTCGCGCTGGTGACGGGCGACCACCCCGGCGCCGCGGCGCGCGCGGCCTCTGCCACCGGCATCACCGACGTCGTCTCGGAAGCATCGCCCGAAGACAAGGTGGGTCACGTGCGGCGCTGGCGCGCAGCGGGCCAGCGGGTCCTCGTCGCCGGGGATGGCGTGAACGACGCGGCGGCACTGGCGGCTGCCGACGTCGGGGTGGCCATGGCGCGCGGCTCGGACGTGACGTTGCACACGGCCGACATCGTGGTCCGCGCGCCGCGGCTCGGGGCGCTCGCCGATACCCTCGCGCTGTCGCGACGCACGCTCGCGCGTATCCGCGAGAATCTCGGCTTCGCACTGGTGTACAACGCCGTGGCCGTGCCGCTCGCGATCGTGGGCTGGCTCGACCCGCTGCTGGCGGCGATCGCCATGAGCGGCTCGTCGGTGGTCGTCACGCTGAACGCGCTTCGCCTGCTGCGCTTCCGGGCCGGCTCGTGAGCTTCCTGGCCATCACGATCCCGGTCTCGCTGCTGATCGCCGCGATCCTGCTGGCGTTCGTGGTTCACGCCGTCCGGCAGGGGGCCTTCGACGACTGGGAGGGGCCTGCGGCCCGGCATCTCTACGACGACGACCGCGCGCCGGAGCTTCCGGGCGGGGCGGCCGAGGTCGACGTGTCCGTGGACCCCACGCGCGGCCAGCAATCCGAGACCCCGTCCTGAGGAGGGATGCCGTGCCCGATCGATCCACCATCGAGTTCCGCCTGCTCCTGACCCTGGGTGTGATCGCCCTGGTCGCCATCGCGGGCATCCTCGCGATCCTGCCCTACCGGCTCTACGAGCGGGACATCCGGCATGCTTCCGAAGAGGCCCATCGCGTTTCGGCGGTGGTCGAGGCGGCGCTGGCCTGCCCGTTGGGGGCGGCGACGACGCCGGCCGAGCTCGTGGACCGCATCCAGGGCGCGGGACGCATGCAGCTGGCCCTGGCGCGGGTCGAGGCCGGTGAGATTCCGGCGGGGGCCGTGGCCGGTCGCGGCTCCAGCGTGCTCGACGACACCGACCTGCGTTACGTGTCTTCGGCGGTGACGGATTCGGAGGGCCGCTCATGGGTTGCGGAGATGCACTTCGATCTCACCGCCATGAAGCGCGAGTCGGTCCGCTTGATTCTCGACCTCGTGATCGCCGTGACCCTCGGCGCCGGGGTGTTCTCGGTGGCGATCTACGTCCTGTTCCGACGGGCGCTGGTGCGCCCGCTTCGCGACCTGGCGCGCTGGGTCGAAGCGGCGGCGCGCGGAGACGCGGGGCAGCCTCCCGCCTTCGAGAGCCGCGAGATGAACGAGTTGCTCAGTTCGATCGAGCGGCTCGCCGGGGACGGCGCTAGACGAGATCGCCCCGCTTGAAGCGCAGGTAGCCCACGAGCGCGGCCACGGCCCCGAGGAGCGTCGGGTACGCGAGGGCCCAGGCCAGGTAGCCCGAGCGGCCGAAGGCGTCGAGGATCACGTACGCCGACGGACCCAGCAGCACGAGCTGTGGATCGAACAGCATCATGGCGGCCGTCCGGAACACCTGGAGCGGGTTGGCCAGGGCGATGGCGACCACGGTGTTCGGGGCCACGTGTTCTTCGATCAGGACGCCGAGCAGTACGAGGTCGAGGAACAGGACCAGGACGAGCCACAGCAGGAAGGCGCTCGCCTGGGCCACGTCCACGCTTCGGGCCAGGGACGAGAGCAGCAGGGCCAGCCCCAGAAAGCACGCACAAAGCGCCACCAGGAGCCCCGCGTAGGCGCTGAAGAGCCCCCACGGCACGGGGATCTCCTGCAGCACGGCCCATCCGCAAGCCAGGGCCATGGCGCCCAGCACCGGGGCCAGGATCAGCGCGAACCGCGCCAGGAGCCGGCCCCCGTACCAGGTGCCGAGCCCCACCGGCAGTGCCAACAGGTACTCCAGCACGCCGGACTCGCGATCGCCGGCCACCGAACGCACGGTCGTCACCAGTACGAAGATGGGCACGATGGCCATGCAGACCTGGATGTAGGTGACCAGCAGCCGCGACAGACCCATGAAGCCGAGAATCCGCGACTCGGTCAGCGAGAACCCGAAGAGCGTGAAGACCAGGCCGCCGAGTACGATCGCGTAGATCGCGAGCCAGCGCGCGCGCAGCGAGTCGGCGACCTCGAGGCGGACCACCAGGCCGAGTTCGCCCAGCCGCCCCGCCGCGGGTGCGGCCGGGGCTTCGGGAGGCGTTGCTGTCCTGGCGGCGACGGCAACGGCCGCGTCAGGGGGCGGCGTGGGCGCCATGGCCGTGACCCTCCCTCGCATCGATGCCCGCCCGAACCTGCTCCAGGGTGAGGAGTGCCTCGGCCTGGGTGTCGTCGGCTGCGACCGCGCCGAAGCCGTAGCCCATGGGGGTGACGAGTCCGGTCCGGTAACGCGCGGTCCGCGCGTCGAGCCAACCGTCGCCGCTGGCGGCCCGGACGTGGAGCGCCGCTTGCTCCGGGTCCGGCGTCTCGCCGGTACCGAGCCAGGCGAGCGCGCAGCCCAGGTCGTCGAAGTGGTGGATGGCGTCTTCTCCGGTGCGCACCTGCGCAGCGAAGCGCCGATCCCCGATCGCCATGCGGCAATGGGCACAGGTGTCGCGGTCCCAGTGCGGATCGACCGGGCCCGACGAGGGCGCCGGGCAGGCCACCGAGAGGGCGATGCCCACGACGAGCGACGCGGCGGCGATTCGATTCAAGGGGCGTCCTCCGGGCCGAGATCCAGGTGTTCGATCAGGCCCGCGTAGCGGGCCAGCAGGCCCAGGAAGCGCAACCGGTCGGCATTGACCACGGGGCCCTCGTAACGCCGAGGGTCCACGGCTTCGAGACCCCAGCTGGCGAAGGCGCGGCCGGCGGCCTCGTCGGCGCGAACCAGCACGACCCGCGCTCGCAACGATCCGGTGCCGCGTTGGTCCACGCGGTCGTCCAGGACCACGCGCCCGCCGTCGAGTTCGACGACGCGGCTCACCAGCGCCGCGATCTCGTCGAGCCGATGGCTGGCGAGGACCATGGTGGTGGCGGGGTCCTGCTCGGAAAGGATCTCGAAGAAGGCCCGCCGACCTTCGGGGTCGAGGTTGGCCGCAGGCTCGTCCAGGACCAGCAGGTCGGTGGGGCGTCCGAGGGCCAGTGCGATCAGGAGCTTCTGCTGCTGGCCGCCCGAGAGCTTGGCGAACGGCCTGCGTTCGACCCCCGCCAGGTCGAGACCGAGGCGCTCTGCGATGGTTGCGATCGCTGCCGGCCGCGCAGCGCCGAGCCCGCCGGCGAAGCGCACGAGGGCCCCGGCGGGCATCCGTAGCGGCGGCGGGATCTGGGGCACGAAGCCGACACGACCCAGGGCTTCGCGTCGGGCTTGCCGCGGGGCGAGGCCGCCGAGACGCAAGGCTCCTCGATGCGCGTACTCGCCCAGCAGGCAGCGAATCAGGGTGGTCTTGCCCGCACCATTCGCGCCGACCAGTGCGACCCGTTCTCCCGGTGCGACTTCGAGGTCCAGGTCGCTCAGCACCGGCGTGCCCGAGAACTGCTTGCCCAGTTGGTGGATCGCGATGGCCGGGGCGCTCACAGGAGCCGGTCCAGTCCCTTCACCTCGTAGGTGAGTGAATCCGTAGGGCAGATGTCGACGCACAGCCCGCAGCGCGTGCAGTCCGGTCCCACGTCCACGTGGGCGTCGGCGGCGCGGCCCTTGATCGTGAGGTCGAGCACGTGGGGTACCTCGCAGACCTTGCGGCATTCGCCCTCGTGCGCGCAGGCCTCGAGGTGGTAGACGACCCGGAAGGGCGCGGCCACACCCAGCAGTCCGTAGGTGAGGCCGATCGGGCAGGCGTAGCGGCACCAGGCCCTGCGCGCGTACAAGACCTCGAAGGCCAGCAGCGCGACGACCCAGAGCAGGGCCATGCTCAGCCCGTACACCATCGCGCGGCTCACGATGCCGATCGGGTTCAGGGTGAGGAACAGGGTGTGCCCGGTGAGCAGGGCGAGTGCCGCGAACGCGACGAAGAGCGCCGGTCGCACTCCCCGGTGCATGGGGTGGTCCACCAGCAGTCCGCGCGCTTCGAGCCTGTTTCGAATGGCCTCTCCCCACTCCGCGAGCAGGTGGTAGGGGCAGGCCCACGAGCAGAAGGTGCGGCCCCCGAGCAGCGCCCAGAACAGCGCGATCGTGACCGACCCGATCACCAGATTCACCGGGACGCTGGCGGTCGCGAGCATCACCAGCGCACTCGAGTACGGATCGGCGAGATGGAAGCCGAGGAAGCGCGAGGCGGTGAGCGATCCCTCGAGGATCTGGATGTCCACCCAGAACGAGAGCGTGAAGAGGAGGTTCACCGAGATCAGGACCGCCCACCGGATGTTGCGCCAGTGGTGCACCTTCTTGGCGGCGGCAATCTCCTCGAGCAGACGCGCCACATCGAGACCCTTGCCCCGCTTGCGCCCGTGCAGGATCTCGGCCTGGTCGGTCCGCGACGCCGGCCGCTTCGGGGCTCGGCCCAGCATCTCCAGGACGCCACCGAAGAAGCTCATGCCGCGCCCTCGTGCGTGGCGGCGAGCGCCACCGTGGGCACCACCGTGATGCAGGTGGGTGTCTCGGGGCAGACCATCTCGCAGACCCCGCACCCCACGCAGCCGTCGCGAACCTCGGGCGTGGTGGCGCCGGAGGGCCCGTCGGCGAGCCGGACCATCGCGATCGCGGTGTCGCCCACGGGGCAGAGCCTGGCGCAGAGGTCGCAGTGCTCGAGGTCGTACGCCTGATCGGCGACCGGCTGCGGGGTCCAGCGGTCGATCTCCGAGTAGCGGAGCCTGCCGCGAAAGCCCTCGGTGCGGGCTGGCCCGTGCACGCCTTCGGCGCGGCGCGCTCTACACGCGTCCGGCCGCACGAGCTCGGCGGTGCCGATCGCCACCTCCGATACCAGGCTGATCTCGTGGCGAAGCGCGCCGGTGGGGCAGGCCAGGATGCACGAAAGGGCGTCGCAGGAGAAGTCGCACGCCTGCTCGCGCGGTTCGATGTACGGCGCACCGTGGCCGAAGCCGTCCCCTGCATCGGCCAGAAGGATGGCGTTGACCGGGCAGACCTGGACGCACTGGCCGCACTTGATGCAGGCGCCCAGGAAGGTCGCCTCGTCGGCCATGGCCCCCGGCGGTCGCAGCCGGTCGCGAAGTCGGCGGGCCACGGGCAGGAACGCCAGCGGCGTGAGCGCGAGCAGACCGGCGCTCAGCAGCCCGGCACGCAGGATCGAGCGGCGGCGCTGCTGCTGGCGGCTCAATCGCGGTCGCGCGCGCCGGCGGGGTCTGACGGCGGTGTCGCTCAACCCGGGACTCCCAGGGGTTCGAAGCGCGGGGTCTCGTCCTCGAGCAGCAAGGTCGGCTCGACGAAGGGCGCCAGGCGGTCGAGGAAGTCGAGCGTCTCGAACACCGGCGACGCCCGGAAGAACCCGGCTTCGGGCACGGCCATCCAGACGCGGTCGACCCAGTCGTAGGCGCGATGCGGCGTGTCGCCGGTCCCGTCCTGGTTGCGGTCGAAGCCCCGGTAGTCGTCCCAGTGATTGCCGCGCCAGGTGTGCCCGAGCGCATTCCCACCGCCGCGGACGGCGACCTGGGTGAAGTTCGCCCGGAAGTCGTTGCGCTCGAAGACGTTGCCGTGCCACTCGTTGTGGAAGAGGACGCCCACGGAGTTGAAACCGAAGACGTTGCCGACGAAGCGGTTGTGGCTCTCGGGCTGGTAGGGCGAGACGTCCAGGTAGACGGCCTTCGCGCAGTAGAGGATCTCGTTGCCCTGGAGCAGCACGTCGCTGCTCTCCTTGAACCCCACGCCCATTCCGGTGGCCCCCTGGGAGGCCACGATCCGGTTGCCCCGGATCACGACGCCGTCGCTGTACATGAGGAAGATGCCCACCATGTTGTCGCGGTACCGGTTGCCCTCGACGAGGTTCTGCTTCGCGTACATGAAGTGGAGTGCGTAGCGGCTGCCCGTGACCGAGTTGTCGACGAAGCGGTTGTCGCCGGAGTACCAGACGACGGTGTCGCGAACGTCTCGCAGGCGGTTGCCTCGGACTTCGTTGTGCTGGCTGTACCACAGCCGCAGGCCGTCGCCGCGAACGCCCAGGGGCACGTCCTTGCCACGGATGTCGTTGTGGAGGATCCGATTGCCGTCGGCCTGGGCGAGGTCGATGCCGAACAGGCAATCCTCGATGACGAGGTCTTCCAGGTGGTTGCCGTTGCCCCTCACCTGGACTCCCGCGTCCAGTGTGTCGTGGTTGTCGCCGGAGCCCACCAGGCGCAGGCCGCGGACGGTGGCGCCATCGGTCTCGACGCGGATCACGCTGCCCGAGCCCTCGGCGTCGAGGGTGGGGCGCCCCAGGCCTTCGAGCACGATCGGGCGCCGAAGGACGATCGTGCCGCGATGGTGTCCGGCCTCGATGCGCAGGACGCCGCCCGGGGGCGTGGCATCGATACGGGCCTGGAGGTCGCTGGCCGAGGCGCTCGCGCCGCCCAGCCACAGCGCACCCAGTCCCCACCAGAGCGCGCTCGCGGCTCGCCTGGGGATCATGCCCCGTCGCGGAGGTCCTTGCGGCGCAGCAACGTCGCCAGGACCAGGCACAGGGACGAGGCGATCGAGACCCCGACGCCGTAGTGCGGGTACGCGTAGGTGCTGAATTGGGCGACCTTGCCTTCGCCGAACACGGTCGGCATGAAGGGCTTCACGGTGAACGCGGCCCAGTCGTTCAGGTTGTGCCCGAACCACCAGAGCCAGGCACTGAAGTCGACGATGAACCCGACGGGCAGCATGATGCCGGGGACGAGCAGCAGCCACCACAGCGGTCCCGAGTAGAAGAGCGCCGCGAGCGCCATCAGGCCGAACGCCACGAACAGGTACGGCGCTGCGGCGAACTCGAGCTGGGCGCCCTTCTCGATCGGATGCATCCCGATGTAGTGGTTGATGGTGTTCATCTCCTCGACGCAGTCGAGGGGCTCCTCCTCGTCGACCTCGTCCTGGGGGATGAGCGTGCAGCCGTTGCGCACCGCGTTCCAGTGCATGTGGATCTTCACGCCGTCGGGGAATGAGGCCTCGGGATAGTTCGGGGCCTTGAGCGAGACCCACCAGAGCGGCGCGAAGAACGACCACGCCATGAGCGCGACGCCGAGGACCAGGAGCGTTCGCCAGGCCAAGGGCTACTTCGCCTGCCGAGCGGGCCACGCCAGGCGCGACATGTAGTCCGCGACCGCGGCCAGCTCTTCGTCGGAGTAGGGCTTGACCACTTCGACCATCTCCGGGTTGGCATTGCGCCGGCGCCCGTCCCGGATGTCCGTGATCTGGCGGAGCATGTACTCGTAGTGCTGGCCGGCGAGCACCGGGTAGTACTTCTGGGCGTCGCCTTCGCCGTAGTCGCCGTGGCACGAGACGCAGTTGGCATCGTAGAGCGTCTTGCCCTCGTCGAGGTCGGTTCCCGGGCCCTTGCCGTTGTCCGAGGGGATGGCCAGGGTCTCGATGTAGGCCGAGACGTCGGCGAGTTCCTGCGGGTCGATCAGGGTCTTGGCGAACGGGTACATGATCGGGTTGTCGCGGAGGCCCGCGCGGATGTCCGACATCTGCTTGATCAGCACGGTGCTGTGCTGCCCCGCCAGCTGCGGGAACGTCCCGTCGGGGCGTCCCGCGCCGTTGGGCAGGTGGCACGCGGAGCAGATCTCGTAGGCCTCTTCGCCGTTCTCCACGTCGCCTTCCAGGGCGAGCGCCTCGATCTTCTCACCGGCCTGTTCGTTCCAGACGTAGCCCTCGTCCTCGATCCCAGCGGCCTTGGGCGGCGGGGCCTGAGCACTGGCCAGGCCCGGCACGGCCCAGGGAAGCAGGAGGAGCAGCAGCATTGCGCGAACGTTCATGGTCGTCGGGTCTCCAAGGGGCACAGGGCCCCGCTCAGTCGAGGGACTCCAGCCAGGTGGCCAGGGCATCGATCTCGGCGTCGGTCACGAGGTGCATGATGCCTGCCATGGCAGCCGTGTTGCCATTCGCGCGCGATCCACTCTTGATGTCCCGCATCTGGTTGGCCGCGTAGAGCGCGCTCTGGCCCGCCAGCTTGGGGTACTCGGGCAACAGGGGCGTATTCGCATCGGCGCCGTGACAGGCGATGCAGGTCTTCTCGCGGTAGAGCTTGGCGCCATCGAGCGCTTCCCCTGCTGCGGTCCCGGCCAGGCCGAGGGCGCAGCAGACCGCGAGGGTCGTGCGGAAGAGGGCGTGCCCGTTCATGGGTTCTCCCGGCGGTTGGTCGCGTGGAGGCCCGCCGCCCCCCAGCCGTGGGGCGGCGGGCGACCCGCCACTACGGGCGCCCGGTGGCGCCGTGTTCTTCGAGGATGTTCTTGGCACGCAGACCGATGTCGGCGGCCTTCACCTGGTACTGCCACCACTGGCCTGCCCAGAGCGTCGCGCTGTGCCAGCGCTCGGCACCGGCCTCGATCTCGGTCTTCTTCTTGGCCTCGGCGGCACGACCCAGCTGGTCGGTGGCGTCCTCGACCAGGGCCACCACCTCGGGGTGAGCCTTGTAGTCCTGGCTGGTGATGAAGGCCACGACCTCGTCGATGGTCGCCTGGGTGGCCACGTTCGTCGCCACCTGCTTCTCGTAGTCGGCCTGGCCGTACTCTTCCTTCGGCATCAGGTCTCCGACCTTCGCCTTGTAGCCCTTGGGCTTCACCAGCAGGTAGCCCTGCATCTCGAGGTGGAGCGCCGAGCAGAACTCGGTGCAGTAGTACGGGTACACGCCCGGGGTGTCCGCCACGAACTTGACGCTGGCGGTCTCCCCCGGCTCGAAGGAGCCGTGGACGTTGTACTTGCCCACGGTGAATCCGTGGGTCTGGTCCTGCGCACGCTCGAGGTTCGTGAGGTAGATCGTGACCTCGTCCCCCTCGTCCACCTCGATGATCTCGGGCGTGATGTGCGACCGGATCAGCGTGCCGTGGATCGTGACGCGCTTGCCGTCGCGTTCGATCCTCTCTTCACCCGCCCGCGTCTTGTGCGGCGAGATCTCGCCGGTGCGGGTGTTGGTGCCGCTCTTGTAGCGGATGCGCGGCTTGAGCAGCCCGGCCTCGATGGCCACCGCGTAGTGCGGTTCGCCCAACGGCAGCGGCATGTCGTAGAGCAGCTGCATCTTCGACCCGCCGATGTCCACCAGCTGGTGGCTCTGCGGGTGAAGCGGGCCCACCGGGTTGAAGCGGTCGATGGCCAGCTTGTTGAGCGACACCAGGTACTTGCCCCGCGGCTTCACGGTGTCGCCGTGCATCGTCATCAGGTGGCCGATGTTGTAGTGGATGGGCAGGCGGTCGAGCAGCTCGCCCTTCAGGTAGTCCCAGCGCGCGACCATCGAGTCGACGTACAGCGACGTGTAGGCGATGCCCGCCTGGGGATCGAACTGCGTGTGGAGCGGCCCGAGGCCCAGCTGCACCTGCGTGTGCAGGCTCTTCTTCATGTCGAGGATCGGCAGGCCGTACGGGTCCTTGCCCGCGAAGTCCTTGGCATCGATCAGGGCCTTGACCTTCGCCCACTCGAACACCGACGTGTGGGTGTCGAGCTTGCCCGACACGATCAGGTACTTGCCGTCCGGGCTCACGTCGATGCCGTGCGGGCTCTTGGGCTCCGGGATGAGGAACACCAGGCCCTCGTCGATGGCCGTCTCGATGGTGATGACCGGGTGGCCGTTGATCATCTCGGTCTTGCCCGCGGCCGCGACCTGGGCGGCCTTGCGCCAGTTCACCACGTGCAGGTAGTCGGTGTCCTTCGCGGAGCAGCCGGCCTCGAAGGGCGGGCGCCCGCGCTCGATGCCGCCCACGTAGCGCTCGGAGCAGAACGAGTTCGTGAAGGACCAGCCGCTGCTGGCCCCCTTGCCGAAGTCCGACAGGTCCTGGCTGTAGGGCGGAAGCTCGATCGAGAAGCTGTTCTCGGGCTCGAGTCGACCCTTTTCGCGGTTGAACTTCCAGTAGGTGAGGCCGCCGCGATACTCCTCGTTGAATCGCTCGAGCGGCTGGTATTCGCCGCCGAGCGGCGCCGCGTACTGGGCCGGTTCGAGTACCCACTCGGTGTTCTCCGAAACGAAGGCGCCTCCGTGCTCCGACTGGAAGATCGGGTTCACCACGATCTGCTTGGTCTCGAAGTCGTGGAGATCGATCACGGCGAGGCGCGGATTGGCCTTGTCGTTGACGAACAGATACTTGCCGTCGTAGTCCCCGTTCGTCTCCGAGGGCGCAGGATGGTGGACGTCGCCCCAGGTGATGTCGCGGCCGTTGATGCGGCCCTGGGCGAGGACCGCCTTCGACTCCTCCTCGAACCCGTAGCCCTGCCACGGTTCGGGGGTGAACACGGCGATGTACTTGAGGATGCGCATGGACGGCACGCCGTAGACGATGACGTGACCGCTCTGCCCGCCGGATGCGAAGGCGAGGAACTCGTCGCGTTCGCCGGTGGGGACGTAGGTCTTGGCGGCCGCCAGCAGGTCCTGCTGACTGAGGCCGCGCCGCTTCAGCACCTGCTGGAGCGACTCGGCGGCGAGCACGGGCGCACTCCACGCGAGCGCCAGGGCGCAGAGAACGAGGATGAACGGGTTTCGCTGAAACGGGCCGGGCCTGGACATGGATCCCTCCTGATCACTACGCAGGGGGAGTGCAAGGGCCGTTCCGTGCTGAAACGCGCTCAGGTGCGCCTGGAGGGAAGCGGCTGGGGAGAATGGTCCCATGCCGGTAGAGGCCGCTGGGCCCTGGGGCGATAGGGGGCAGTGCGTTCGGGCCGGCGGAGCGGCGGCCTAGCTTCCCTGGAGCTGGGAGAGCAGTCCCTCTTCGACCCCTTCGTGGCGCGCCAGCGCAGTCACGAACGCGTCGAGCCGCCCGGCCGCCAGCGCGGGGTCGCGGCGTAGGATGTTGCCGATCTCGGCCAGTTCTCCGCGCAGCAGCGCGTGGCCGGCCGAGAGCTGATCGAGCTGCTCGTCGAGATCGGGGCGCTGCCCATGGAGGGCCGGGAAGTAGAACCCGTCCTCGAGGGAGAAGTGGGCGTCGAGCGCACCCTCGAAGCGCGTGAAGGCCGCGTCGACCTGAGAGGGATCGCCCTCGTCGATGGCGCGCACGAGCAGCGCATAGAGCGTGTCGAGCTGGCGGTGCTGCGACGAGATGCGGCGCTGCTCGCGGCCGAGCCGCATCTCGAGTCCGGGTTGTTCGGCGGGCATCGGGCGCTGGAGGACCCCCTCGCCTCAGTATTCTACGTGACCTTCCAGCCGTCCATCCACCCGAACCACGCGAAGTCGCGTCATGCAGGCCATGCAGTAGATGCGATCGCCCTCCCGGACCTCCCGATTCGACCGCACTACGACCTTGCAGACCGGGCAGAGCACCTCGTTTCCGGCCAGCTCGTCCGACTCGCCGCCCCAGCGCCGGTAGTACTTCCGGTACTTTCGGGGCACCTCGTCGAATCCGGTGTCCTCGAGCTCGTACCGCTTGCGGGGAACCTCCGGCTCGTGGCTCATGCGAATCCGAGCCTCTCGACGGTCTGGCGGTAGCTGCGGCCCAGGTCCTCCCGGGCCGACGCCGGCGCACCCAGCGAGGCCAGGGCCTCTTCGAAGGTCTCGAGGACCAGGGCATCGAGCTCCCGGCGCACCAGGGCCAGGTGCCCGCGGATGCCCGGGTCGGCCTTGATCCGCCGGCCGAGCTCGTTCTCGCCGAAGCCGATGTGGCGCCGCTCGTCCTTGATGATGCCCTCGAGCACCTCGCGGGTGATCGGGTCGGCCTCGGCGGCGTGCTGGTGGAAGACCGCAAACTCCATCGCCTCGAGGATCACGTTCTGCGCGAACAGGGCAGCGTTCCAGTCGCCCCCCTTCACCAGCTCGAGCAGCCGGCGCTTGAAGGCGAGCAGAGACGGGTTCGCGCGTCGTGCGATCTCGGCCTCGGGATCCTCCACCCCGAGTTCGCGAAGCCGGTGGATCAGCACCTCGAGGTGCCGGCCCTCGTCCACGGCCTGGGTCGAGAGGAAGATCTTGGTGGGCCGGTTCGGCGCCACCTCGATCAATCCTCCCGCACCCTCGAGTGCGGCGGTCTCGCCCACGCAGTAGTTGCAGAGCGCGGTGACCAGCCGGTCGCGATCGGCGCCCTCGGGCGCCGCGTCCTTCGCGTCGACGCGGTGGCCGTAGGCGCGGTCGGCCAGGTAGCCCTGGACCGCTCCGAACCAGAACTCGAAGGAATGAACCTCCGCGCGGAACGCCTCGGGGGTGAGCGCGTGCGGATCGTGCTCCGCCGGGCCGCTCACGGAGCGGTCGGCGTCTGGTACTCGATGCCGATGCGCTCCAGTCGGATCTTGAATTCCTTCAGGATCGTGTCGGAGAGCACGGCCTCGAGCTCTTCGGGGTTCGCCTGCCCGAGCTTCACGCCCTGCCACTCCTGCTCGCTGGCCTGGGGCTCCTGACCGTGCTCGCGCATGATCTGGCCCACCTGCTCGGGAGAGGGCCCGTTGCGGAAGGAGTCTCCGAAGGTGGCGAGCATGTGATACGACATCTCGCGCTGGAGCTTCTCGATGTCGCCCTTGCGCTCGGGATGCTCGCGGATGAGGCCGCCGATACGGTTTTCGCCGAAGCCCACGTGGCGCCGTTCGTCGGCGATGGTGCCTGCGAGCGTGTGGCCGAACTTCGGGTTCGCCTCCTTGTTGCCTGCGTGCATCATCTCGAACACGTTGAACGCCATTCCCTCGAGGATCACGTTCTGCCCGACGACGCCGGCGATGAAGTCCTTCTGGTCGACCTTCTCGAGCAGCGCCTCGGCAAAGTGCACCAGGTGCGGGTTGGCGAACTGGCTGATGACGGACTCGAGCTCGGACTTCTTCACGCCCAGGTCGTAGAGCCGGTGCGTGAAGACCTCCACGTGGCGCGCTTCGTCGAGGGTCTGCGTCGCCAGGAAGCGCTTGCTCGCCTCGTCCGGAGCGGCGTTGATCAGCCCCGACGACGCTGCGAGGGCGCAGCGTTCGCCGACGACGAGCTGCACGGTGGTGCGGATCGCCTGCTCGCGAAGCGTGGGATCTTCGAGCACGAGCTCAGGCTCGCGTTCCTTCTCCCCGTGCCCGTACTCGGTCTCCATCAGGTAGCCCTGCGGTGCAGACTCGAGCCAGTACTGGATGTCGTAGCCCTTCAGAAAGTCGGTCATCGGGATTCCCTCGCTGTGATGGCGCGTGGGAGGTTGCATACGCAAGCGTCGTGCCACCCCATCCGAGACGTCCCGGGACCTGCCGTGCAGCGCTGGCGCGATCCGCCCCATGCCCCTGCCTCATCGGGGCGGGCTGCCACGACCATCCGGTCGGGTCGTTGGGTGCGCGGTGCGGGGAGCGGCCCGCGGCCGTGGGCCGGTCCTGGCTGCGGCTGCACCGCCGCGATGTGCTAAGTCCCCGCTTCGCTTCCGAAGGAGCTCCCGTGATCCCGATGCGCGCGCTGCTCGTCTCGAACCTCCTCGTGGTCCTGCTGGCGGGGGGAGGGTTCGCCGAATCGCATGGGGACGTCTCCGGCGAGTCGGCTGCGCCGCCGGCTCCGGCCTTCGTGTCCCAGGGAGCGGACCTCTATCAGCGCTACTGCGCTTCGTGCCACGGCCTGGGCGCGCGCGGCGACGGCCCGGTGGCCGCATCGCTGCGCACGCCGCCCCCCGACCTGACCGCCATCGCCGCACGTCGGGGCGGCAGCTTCCCCGCCGGCGAGATCGCCAGTTGGATCGATGGGCGCTTCGAGCCCGGCGCCCACGGCACCCGCGAGATGCCCGTCTGGGGCATCGCGTTGCGCAATGCGCTGCCCGATACCGGGCTCGAGCAGGAGATCGTGCGAGGCCAGATCGACATGCTGGTGGACTACCTGCGAACCCTGCAGGTCGAGCCCTGATCCACGTCGCCCTGCGAGCCCTGCACGACGTCGCCCGGGGGTCGGCGGCCGGGTGAGTGCGGCCGTCGAGGCGCTGCCCGAAGGGCTGTGTCGCGACCTGCGCGCGGCGCCCGCGTTCCCGCACGACCCGAACGCGCAAGCGGGCGTGGACGAGATCCAGACGCACCTTTCGCACGTCTTCCTCACCCGGGATCGCGTCTACAAGCTCCACAAGGCACGGTCGCTCGGCTTCGTGGACTTCGGAACGCGTCGGCTGCGCAACGAGGACTGCCTTCGCGAGGTGGCCCTCAACCGTCGGCTGGCGCCGGACGTCTACCTGGGGGTCGCTCCGGTCGAACGGGGTGCAGACGGCCACTTCACGGTGGGTCCGGTCGGCGAGGACCTGGCGGCGGGCGATCGCGCCGAACACGTGATCGTCATGCGACGGCTCGCCGACGGCACCGACGCCCGCTCGCGGTTGTTGGCCGGGGATCTCGACCGCGAACCGCTACGTGCGGTTGCGCGTCGCCTCGCCCGCTTCCACGCCGGTGTCGGCCTCGGGCGCCCGGCACCGTTCTCGCGCGAGGACTGGCTGGCGGTGCTCGCCGGGCCGGCGCGGGCGAACCTCGACACCCTGCTCGAAGTCGCGCTTCGCGAGACGCCGCGCGCCCGGGTCGACGCGGTCCGCGCCGCGCTCGAGGCGCGGCTCGTCGCGTGTGCACCCGACCTCGAGCGTCGCCGGCTGGACGGCCGCGCCGTCGACGGCCACGGCGACGCACACCTGCAGCACGTCTTCTTCGACACGGACGGCGCCGATCCGGTGCTGATCGATTGCCTGGCGTTCGGCACCGCGCTCCGGCACGTGGATGCGGCGTCCGACGTCGCGTTCCTGTCGATGGACCTGATCTACCTGGGACGCGCCGACCTGGCGGCGGACTTCCTGCGAACCTACGCGGCGGAGGCGGACGACTTCCACCTCTACACGGTGGTGGATCTCCACATGAGCTACCGCGCAGGCGTGCGGGCCAAGGTGGCCGCGCTGGCCACGCAGGATCCGGCGATCGCGGCGGATCAGCGCGCCGAAGCAGCGGGCAGCGCCGCCCGGCACCTGGCGCTCGCCGAGCGGCTGCTCGAGCCCCCCGAACCCGCGGCCCTCGTCGTGATGTGCGGAACGGTGGGCAGCGGAAAGTCCAGCGTGGCCCACGCGCTGGCCGACGCGGGGCAGGGCGTCGTGCTCTCGTCCGATCGCCTGCGCAAACACATGGCGGGTCTGGCCCCGGACGCGTACGCGGGGGCCGCGCCCGGGGAGGGGCTGTATGCGCCTGCCGCGCGGGACGCGGTGTACGCGGGGCTTCGGGACCGGGCCGACGCGGTGCTGCGCGGCGGCCGCATGGCGATCGTCGATGCGACCCACGGAACCGCCGCGCGGCGCGCCGAGATGGCGGACTGGGCGGCGGCGCGAGGGGTGCGGGCCCACCTCGTCGAGGTGGCGTGTGACCCGGCGGTGGCCCGGGCTCGCCTCGAACGGCGGGCGCTGGCGGGCCACGACCCCTCCGACGCCGGCCCCGAGTTGCTCGATGCCAGCCGTGCGGGATTCGAGCCGCCCGACGAGTGGCCGGGGCCGCGCCACCGCGTGGTCACGTCCGACGCCGGCTGGCGCGAGGCGCTGCCGGCGATCGATTGAGGCGCAGCCTTCTCGGCTGAGGCGCAGCCTTCAGTCGGATTCGGGCTCGACGTGGATGGTCACGTCGTCCACGTCGAGTTCGCGGCGCAGCGCGGCCTCCACCCGGTCCGCGACTTCATGCGAGGCTTCGGTCGAGAGTCGGCCGTCCACGCGCACCACCAGGTCTGCCGCACGGATGCTGCCCTCGAATCGCGAGCGCACCCGACCCACGCCCGAGACGCCGGGCACCGCGACGGCGGCGCTTTCGAGCGCATCCGGGTCGACGGCCATCCGCCCGGTCAGCACCGGAATCGCGCGACGGAAGAGGCCGAAGGCCAGTGCCAGCACGAGCGCGGCCACCGCCAGTGCGGCGGCGCGGTCGGCCCAGACGAGTCCGCGGGCAGAGAGCTGCCAGCCCGCGAGCACGGCGGCCGTCACCAGCACGTCCGAGAGCGTGTGGCGTGCGTCGGCTTGGAGGATCGGCGAGGACAGCTTGCGCGCCATCGCCGACTGCCAGGTGGCGAGTGCGAGGTTCACTGCGAGCACGCCGGCCATGGCCAGCAGGAACACGGGCTCGGTGCCACGCGGAGCCTCGCGCGGGCCGAAGCTGGCGCGCGCCAGCTCGATGGCGAGGACCGTCAGCATCATGCCGAGCCCGAACACGGCCAGGGTCTCGAACCGCTCGTGGCCGTAGGGGTGGTCGCGGTCGGGCGGGTTCGAGGCGAGTCGGGCGACGAACCACGCGACCACGTTGTTGGCCAGGTCGGTGGCCGAGTGGAGCGCGTCCCCGATCAACGCGAGGGAGCCGGTGGCTGTGCCGAGGGCGAGCTTGAAGGCCATCAGGGCGACGTTGGCGAGACCCTCGATCAGGATCACGCGGCGGATCGCTCGGTCGCGCGGACTGCGGGTCACCCGTGTCGCCCCCCCGGGACGGCATGGAAACTGCAAAACTCTGTTGGCCTAAAGTGCGCCCCACACAGGAGGAATCGATGAGCAAGACCGGCGAATGGATGGAGAAGGAACTCGACGGGCTTCGGCAGGTGCGAGACGAACTGCGCGTACAGGCCGAACTCGGCAAGGCGGAGCTTCGGGACCGGCTCGGTGAGCTGGACAAGCGCTGGCACGAGCTGGAAGGCAAGCTGGAGGTGATCGGCGACGAGGCGCGAGACGACCTCGAGGACGTGAAGGAAGCCGCGTCGCTCCTGGTCGACGAACTCGTCGACGGCTACAAGCACCTGCGCTCGCGCCTCTAGGGGCGCCGGTTCGCGAGGCAGAGCGGGCACGCCGACGGCGGGCCGCTGCCGCCACATGGGCTCGACGCAGCGCTCCCCGGGTCGGCGGGGTCGCTGCGGTTTCCCCGAGCCGGGCCGGCGGGGTCGCTGCGGTCTCCCGAGGCCGGGCCGGCCGTTGGACGCGCGTGCGGACCCCCCCATGCCCCCGAGCCTACAACGTTGACACCAAGCGAGGGACTTGGGGATCCTCCGCGCGATGGCCGAGGGCACCGATCTCCAGCAGGCCCTGCGCTTCTTCGACTACACCGAGCGCGACCGCAAGCTGCTCGCGCGCCTCGAGACGGTGCTCGAAGACAACGCCGACAACCTCGTCGGTGCCTTCTATCGCCACCTGCTGTCGTTCCCCGCGACGCGACGGCTGCTGCGCCACCCGGACGTCTCGCGCCGGTTGCTCGGGGAGCAGCGCGAATACCTGCTGAGCCTCGCCGGGCCGGTGATCGACGACGCGTATGTCGAGCGACGCCGCCGCATCGGTGAGGTCCACGAACGCATCGGGCTCGACCCGCTCTGGTACATGGGCGCCTACGCGCTCTACCTCTCCCTGCTGATCCCCCTGGTGCACGCCGAGGGGAGCGCCGAGCCCGAGCGGGCCGAGGAGACGGTGGCCGCGCTGGCCAAGGTGCTGTTGTTCGATTCGCAGCTCGCCATGCGCCAGTACATCCAACGCGGTCAGCAGGGCTTCGAGTACCTGAACCGCGAACTCGCTGCCTCGGGCCAGCGCCTGGCCAAGAGCCTCGAGCGCACCGACGCAGCGCTTCGCCGCACCACCGAGCGTGCCGAGGCCGCCGAACGCCTGGCTTCGATCGGCACGCTGGTCGCGGGCCTCGCCCACGAGATCGGAACCCCCATGGGCGTGATCCAGGGGCACGCGTCCCTGCTCGAATCCTCGGTGCGCGACGACGGGCTCTGGCGACTGAAGACGATCCAGGAGCAGATCGGTCGCATCTCGCGGATCATCCAGGGGCTGCTGAACATGGCGCGCCCCACTCGCCGGGAGCCCACCCCCGTCGATCTCTCGGCGCTGGTGGACAACACGCTCGCCTTCCTCACCGAGAAGCTCTCGCGCCGGGGCATCGAGGCGGTGCGGGACTTCGGCCAGGTGCCCAGCGTGGTCGGCGACCCCGAGCGGCTGCAGCAGCTGTTCTTGAACCTCTTCCTGAATGCCGCGGATGCCATGCCCGACGGGGGTCGTCTGCGCATCGTGCTGGCCCCGGTCGAGCTCGGGACCGAGGTCGAGATCCGCGTGCAGGACGAGGGCGCGGGCATCCCCGAGGAGCAGCTGGCCCAGGTCTTCGACCCGTTCTTCACGACCAAGGAGGCCGGGGTGGGCAACGGGCTCGGCCTGGCGGTGGCCCATGGGATCGTGGCCGAGCACCGGGGAGCCATCGAGGTCTCCCGCCTCGAGCCGAAGGGCACCGAGTTCCGGATCCAGCTCCCGACCCGTTTGGATTGAGCCGGACGTTTGGACTGAGCCGGACGTTTGGACTGAACCGGACCCGATCCCGCTGAGAGGAGGGGGTGGGGCATTCGGACGCGGCGCCCTGGCCAATTTGTCCCAATATGCCACACTGAGAAGCTCGCAAGCGGCTCAGCAGTGTCCTCGCTTGGCATGGAGCCTGCTTCGCAGGGATCCATGGAACAAGCCCACGAGATCTTGATCGTCGACGACGACCGGGCCATGCGCGAGATGCTCTCGTCGCTGTTCTCGGCGCGCGGGTTTCAGGTGGCCGAGGCCGCCAGTGGCGACCAGGCGCTCGAGACCATCGCCGACTCGGATGTCGAGGTCGTGCTGTCCGACATCCGCATGCCGGGCCGGTCTGGCATCGACCTGGTGGGCGAGTTGCGCCGTCTGCGGCCGCAGACGCCCGTCGTCCTGATGACCGCCTTCGGCACCATCGGCTCCGCGGTCGAGGCCATGCGGGTCGGTGCGTTCGACTACATCACGAAGCCGTTCGAGCCCGATGCCGTGGCGCTCGCCGTGGACCGCGCACTCGAGTGGCGCTCGCTCGAGGAGGAGAACCGCCGGCTCCGAAAGGCCGTGGACCGGACGGGCTCTCTCGGGGACTTGATCGGTGAGAGCGCGGCGATGCGCGAGATCTTCGCCGTGATCAAGCGTGTGGCCCAGAGCAAGAGCTCGGTGCTGGTGTCCGGCGAAAGCGGCACGGGCAAGGATCTCGTGGCCCGCGCGATCCACTACCACGGCGTTCGCGCCGCCCAGCCCTTCGTGCCCATCAACTGCACGGCGATTCCGGAGGGCCTGCTCGAGAGCGAGCTGTTCGGCCACGTGCGCGGCGCGTTCACGGGGGCTCACGCCAGTCGCCAGGGCCTGTTCGAGAAGGCCGATGGCGGGACGCTCTTCCTCGACGAGGTCGGCGACATGGGGATGGGGCTCCAGAGCAAGCTGCTCCGGGTGCTCCAGGACCAGGAGATCCGTCCCGTCGGAGGCACCAAGACGACCAAGGTGGACGTCCGGATCGTGGCCGCCACGAACCAGGACCTCGAGCAGGCCATCGCAGACGGTCGCTTCCGCGAGGATCTGTTCTACCGCCTCAACGTCATTCCCTTGCGCATCCCGCCGCTGCGAGAGCGCCCGGACGACATCCCGCCGCTGGTGGAGGCCTTCCTGCGCAAGCACGCGACCGATGGCAAGCGCTGGTTCTCGAAGGAGGCCCTCGATCGCCTGTCGGCCTACGCGTGGCGCGGTAACGCCCGCGAGCTGGAGAACGTCGTGGAGAGGGCGCTGGCACTCACCGACTCGACCTGCATCCTGCCCGAGGAGCTCCCGCTGGCAGCGGGGGAGGGCGAGCCCGAAGAGGTCACGTCGGAGCGCTACCTTCGCAACGCGGCGCTTCGCGGCGTGCCGCTCAGTGAGATCGAGCACCGCTACGTGACCGAGGTGCTCGACGTCACCGGCGGCAACAAGGTGAAGGCCGCGCGCATTCTCGGTATCGATCGCAAGACGCTCTACCGCCGCGCGGAGCGGCGGGCGGCGCGACAACAGTCGGCCAGCTAGAGAAGCTCGGCCCCTGGGAGGACCCCCCGACTCATGAAGCTCGAACGCATCCTCGTGGCCGTCGATTTCTCGGAGGCTTCGGAGCGCGCCCTCGATGCCGCGATTGCCATTGCCAGAGCCGGCGACGCCGAGCTCCACACGGTCCATGCGCTCGAGATGGCGCTGCCGATCTTCGAGCCCTATGCGGTCTCGCTGCCGACCGAGTTCCTGGCCGACGCACGCCGCGTGGCCCAGGAGAAGCTCGACGCGGCGACCGCGCGTGCGCGCGAGGCCGGGCTCGAGGGCACGGCCTTCGTGGGTGAGGTCCCGGCCGCCTCCGCCGTTGCCGACCGCGCGGCGGAACTCGATGTGGATGTCCTCGTGGTGGGCACGCGCGGGCTGACGGGGATGAAGCACATCCTGCTCGGGAGCGTCGCCGAGCGCACCGTGCACCTGGTGAGCTGCCCCGTCCTCACGGTCAAGGGCGACGCGCCGGAGTTTCCGCCCCGTGCGATCCTGGTGGGCGTCGACTTCTCCGACGACTCCGTCGCGGCCGTCGACACGGCATCGCTGCTGGCGCGTGAGTTCGGCGCAACGCTCCATCTGGTGCATGCCGTCGATCTGCGCATCCCGCTGGTCACCCCCTACGAGGTCGCCATTCCCGACACGTTCGTCGACTCGGCGCGCGCCGCCGCCGAGAAGCGGCTCGGCGAGGTCGCCGAGCGCGTCCGCGCGTCAGGGGTGGGCACGGTGGAGCTTCACCTCGCCAGTGCGGCGCCGGCCTACGCACTGGCCGACGCGGCCGAGGACATTGGCGCGGACCTGGTGGTCACCGGTTCGCGCGGACTCACGGGCCTGAAGCACGTGATCCTGGGAAGCGTCGCGGAGCGAACGCTGCGTCATGCGGCGTGCTCGGTCCTCACGGTGAAGTCCTAGCCGCCTCGCACGCGGCTGCGGGGCGAGCGGCCACCCTTCGCGAGTTCAGAGGAGCCAGGTGGACCCTACCGACCGCCGTGTCGTCGACTGGATGGCCGACAGCTTCGCGTCGGTGGAGCCTGGCGAACGCCTCGACCTCGTCGACGATGTGATGCAGCTGGGCCGGATCCGCCATCTGCCGGTGACCGAGGGCGGCGCGCTGGTGGGTGTGGTGTCCCAGCGCGACCTGTTGGCGGCTGGGCTCTCGCGCACGCTCGACGTGGGAGAGAGCGATCGCCGGGTCTTCCTGCGCTCGATCCTGGTGGACGACGTCATGACCCGGGACCCGGTCACGGTGCTTCCGGATGCCACGCTGCGGCAGGCGGCTCGGCTGCTGCTCCGCCACAAGATCGGCTGTCTGCCGGTGGTGACGGCTTCGGGCAAGCTCCGCGGCCTCCTGACCGAGACCGACCTGCTGCGCGGGGTCTATGGCGAGGACGAGGCCGAGGCCGAGGCCGGATCGACCTCCGCGTGACCCGTGCACCCGATTCGCGTGGGCGCGAGCTTGGCCCGCTCGCGAGCCCGGGCGCACTCCTCGTGTGCGCTAGGGGGTGGGTTCCGGGTGGGCCGCGGCGAGGCGCAGCAGGTCGCGCTCGGTGACGATGCCCACCAGGCGGGGGGTGGGGGCGCCGGGCTCCACGACCGGAACGAACCCCACGCCGCGACGCGCCAGGCAGCCCACCAGGGCTGGCGGGGCCGTATCGGGCGCGGCGAGGTCCTCGGCGCGTTGCATCAGGTCGCGCACCGCACGCGCCGCGCCGGCGGGCGAGTCGCGGAGCGAGGCTTCGACGATCGCGAGAAACGAGATCTCCCCGAGGAGGCCGTCGTTCACGACGACAGGGAGCTGTCGTAGGCGCCCCAGTCGCATCCAGCTGGCGACGTCCTCGATGGCGTCGTCCGGAGAGACCGTGATCACGTCCCCGCGCATCAGATGGCTGGCTTGGAACATCGCGAGGTTCTCCTCGATAACGGGCCGGACGTGGTGCAGGATCGGTGCCAGGAAGCGCTGCGGAGCAGGAGCGGGGTAGGGCTTGGGGCTCGAGATCGATCGCGACGAGTTCGACGAGTCGCAGTACGAACGGTTCGCCGAGCGGCTCGACGACTCGCTGGGCGTATTGAGAACCGTACTCGGGTGGCCGGGGTTCGGCGAGGGGCCTGCGACGATCGGTGCAGAGCTCGAGGTCGCCTTGGTGGACGATCGGGGGCGGCCGTTGCCGATCAACCGCGAGGTGCTGGCCGGCACGCTCGACCCGCGGATGACGTTCGAACTCGAGCGCTTCAACCTGGAGTGCAACCTGCGCTACGGGCCGCTGGCCGGGAGGCCCTTCGCCGCATTGACCGGGGAGTTCGAGAGCGCCCTGGGGGAGTTGAGGCGTTCTGCCACGCGCCATGGGGCGCGTGTAGCGGTGGTGGGCATCGTTCCCACCCTGCGCGAAGAGGACTTCCGGCCCGAGTCCATGACCGAGAGCATGCGCTATCGGGCGCTCGCGGCGGGTCTGCGGCGACTGCGCCGCGAGCCCTTCCGCCTGCACATCCAAGGCGAGGACAGCCTGGAGACCGCGTCGAACGACGTGACCTTCGAGGGCGCGAACACCTCGCTGCAGGTTCACCTCCGCGTGGCGCCCGGGCCGTTCGCGCGGCTCTACAACGCGTTGCAGCTCGCCACGGCGCCGGTTCTCGCCGTGGCGGCGAACGCGCCCACCTTCATGGCGCGCCGGCTTTGGGACGAGACGCGGGTCGCCCTGTTCAAGCAGTCCGTCGACGACCGCGGGCCCGGCCGCCGCAGCGACGAGGCGCGGGTCTCGTTCGGTCGCGGTTGGATCGACGGTGCCCACGACCTGTTCGCCGAGAACGTGGCGCTCCACGAGCCGCTGCTGCCCGTACTGGATGACGAGGACCCCGCAGAGGTCGCGCGAGGCGGTGGCGTGCCCCGGCTGCGCGAGCTGCGCCTGCACCAGGGCACGGTCTGGCGCTGGAACCGCGCCATCTACGATCCCTCGGAGGGCGGGCACCTGCGCGTCGAGATGCGGGCCCTGCCCGCTGGACCCACGGTGGCCGACATGGTCGCGAACACCGCGTTCCTGGTGGGGCTCGCCCAGGGCCTCGCCGCCGACCCCGGCTGGCGCCCGCACTTTCCCTTCGAGCACGCCCACCGCAACTTCTATCGGGCCGCGCGCCGGGGGCCCGACGCCGAACTCGCCTGGCCCGCCGGCTCGGGTGTGGTCGCGCGCCGCGCCGGCGACCTGGTGGTCGATCTCCTGGACGTGGCCGCCGAGGGACTGCGCAGTGCCGGCGTCGACGCCGCGGATGCCGACCCGCACCTGCACTGCATCGCGGAGCGCGCGCGCACCGGTCAGACGGGCGCGCGCTGGCAGCGCGAGGCGTTGGCGCGGCTCGAACCCGCGCTCGGCCGGGCCGGCGGGCTCGAAGCGATGTTCGTGGCGTACATGCAGCGCTCGGAGGCGGGCGAGCCGGTGCACGCCTGGCCGCTTCCCGATGCGCTCGCGCCTCGCTAGCGGGCCCGGGCCGGGTACCCTCGTGGGATGCCGGGCTTCCTGATTCGCGCTCTCGTCTGTGCCGCCGGACTCTGGCTCGCGGCGCAGCTGGTGGGCGGCATCCACCTCGAGCCCGGGAGCACCCTCGTCTGGGCGGCGCTCCTCCTCGGTGTGGTCAACGCGTTCGTCCGCCCGCTGGTGGTGCTCCTCACGCTGCCGGTCACGGTGCTCACGCTGGGCCTGTTCCTCTGGGTGATCAATGCCGGCATGCTGCTGCTCGTCGCGCGTCTGATCGGGGGGCTCCAGGTAGACGGCTTTGGTTCGGCCCTGCTCGGCGCCCTGGTGGTGGGCGCCACGAGTTGGCTGGCCAGCTGGTATGTGGGTCCGCGCGGCCAGGTCGACGTGGTCGTCGTTCGCCGCTGACCCCCGCTGCGCCTGGGACGCGTGGCCGGTCGCGTCCCTCTTTGTTAGGCGACGGCCGACGGGTTCCGAGGTCACGCAACGGTCGCGCAAGTCGTGTGCAACGCGATGAAGCGATGCAACGCGGCCCGCGTCGAGCTACTCTCGTTCGCGATACCGAATCCGCCAACGAGGAGGGGGTAGAGGAGGTCGCGCCATGCGACGCCCTCGAACGACCCTCCCGAAGCCCGAGACCCGGCGCCCCGATGCGGCGACGGGCCGTGCCCAGGCCGGGCCGCAGCACGCAAGCAGTCGCGGCTGGCGTCGACGTGTAGGGGGAGCTCTCGGGTCGTGCGTCCTGGTGGGTAGCGCGTGGATGGTTGCGGCTCCCGCGCGCGGCGAGGAGCCCTTGCGCGCCGTGCCGCATCGCATCGAACGCGAGGTCTTGATGGAGCTCGGCCGCCAGCGCCACGCCGACATCGGCTGGCTCGAGGGCGGCGAGTTCCGGATCAAGCTCAGTGGCCTCCAGTGGAAGAAGAAGATGGTGGTCGACGACCGCCGCATGGTGCTGAAGCTCGGTGGGCCGGTCACCAAGCGCGGCTACGGCCTGCGTCTCGAGCTCGAGTTCTAGGTCCCCTTCGCCCTCGTTGCCCCGGCCGCGGCCCAGTGGCACGCTCCGCGTCCGGACGGAGGAGGCAGCCATGCGACGCGAGATCTTCGGGGAGGAGCACGAGCTGTTCCGAGAGCAGTTCCGGCGCTTCGTCGACGCCGAGGTCGCTCCCCATGTCGAGGCCTGGAATCGCGCCGGCATCGTTCCGCGGTCGGCGTGGAAGCGGATGGGCGAGGAGGGCTACCTCGGCGCCAACCAGCCCGAGGCCTATGGCGGGGCCGGCGGCGACTTCCTGTTCGACGCGATCGTGATGGAAGAGCTGGCCTACGCGCGTGCCCACGCCCTGCAGGCGTCGCTGCATACCGACATCTGCATGCCGTACCTCACGACCTACGGCACCGAGGCGCAGAAGCAGCAGTTCCTGGTCCCCGCCATCGCAGGCGACTGCCTGGTGGCGATCGCCATGACCGAGCCCGGTACCGGGTCCGACCTGGCGAACGTGAAGACCCGCGCCATTCGGGATGGGGACCACTACGTGGTGGACGGCGCGAAGACGTTCATCTCGAACGGGCAGAACTGCGACCTCGTGATCGTGGTGGCGAAGACCGACCCCGACAAGCGCCACGACGGGATCAGCCTGCTCCTGGTGGAGGCGGACACGCCCGGCTTCCAGCGGGGTCGCAACCTCGAGAAGATCGGTCTCAAGGGCCAGGATACGAGCGAACTCTTCTTCGAGGGGTGCCGCGTGCCCGCAGAGAACCTGCTGGGCGGGGAGGGGCAGGGCTTCAAGATGCTGATGGAGAAGCTCCAGCAGGAGCGCCTCTGCATCGGCGTGGGCTCGATGGCTTCGGTTCGGCGCTCGATCGACGACACCCTGGCCTACGTCAAGGAGCGCGAGGCCTTCGGCCAACCGATCGCGGGCTTCCAGAACACGCAATTCAAGCTGGCCGAGCTGGCGACGGAGATGGAGATCGGGCAGGCCTTCGTCGACCGGCTTCTGGAGGCCCACTGCCGGGGCGACGAGATCGTGTCCGAGGTCAGCATGGCCAAGTGGTGGTGCACCGACCTGCAGAAGAAGGTCGCGGCCGAGTGCCTCCAGCTGCACGGGGGCTACGGGTTCATGAGCGAGTACCCGATCTCCGCCGACTATCTCGACGCCGCCGTGCAATCGATCTACGCCGGCACGAACGAGATCATGAAGGTGATCATCGCGCGGCGGTTGGGGCTGGGCTGACTCCCACGTCTCGGCCGACCTGTGGCCCGGCGCCACCGGGGCTGACCCGGTTCGATCGGGCTACGGTCGCGCGATGCGCGTCGGCATGACCCTCCCGACGATGGCACCCGAGGCCATGGATCGCGCCACGCTGCTCGACTGGTGCCGTGCCGTGGACCAGGGTCCGTTCTCGTCGTTGGCCGTCGGCGAGCGGCTGGCGTTTCCCAACCTCGAGATCCGGGTGGCGCTGGCGGCTGCGGCGGCGGTCACCGAGCGCGTCCAGCTGGTGGCGACCATCCTGGTGCTGCCGCTTCACCGGGCCGCCTGGCTGGCCAAGCAGCTCGCCTCGATCGATCAGATCGCCGGCGGTCGTCTCGTGGTGGGAGTCGGCGTAGGAGGGCGGGAGGAGGACTACCGCGTGGCGGGGGCTTCGTTCGAGCGCCGCCACGCGCGCATGGACGAGCAGGTGGCGACCCTGCACGCGACCTGGGCGCAGAGCCTGTTGCCGGGCGCATCGGCCGCCATCGGTCCGCCGCCCATGCGGGCTGCGGGCCCGCCGATCTGGGCGGCGGCGAGTGGCGCCCGCCCGCTGGCGCGCGCTGCCCGCTGGGCGGAGGGCATCGCCGGCTTCAGCCTGGGTCCCGATGCGGCCGAGACGGCCGACCTGTTCGGGCGTGCCGACCAGGCGTGGGCCGAAGCCGGTCGGCCGGACCGGCCGTGGCACGCGACCAGCTTCTGGTACGCGCTCGGTGGCGACGCCGCACCGAGGCTCGACGCCTACGCCCGCAGGTACCTCGGCGTGTTCGGCGAGGCTCCGGCGCAGGCCATGGCGGCCCGCTGCCGGGCTGCCGGTTCCGAAGCCCTGGGTGATGCGCTGCTATCGCTCCGCGAGGCCGGCGCCGACGAGGTGATCCTGGTGCCGACGTCGACCTCGCTCGCCGACCTCGACGCCACCGGTTCCCTGCTTGCTCGGCTCGGCCTCGTCGCCGCGGCGCCCGACGTTGACCCGGTCGGGGTCCCGTCGTAGGGTCGCGCGCATCGCCGCAAAGGACACCGACATGCCGCTCGACCCCGCACTGAAGGCCGTTCTCGATCAGCTCGCAGCCAACCCCGGGCCCAAGCTTCACGAGGTGTCGCCCGAGGAGGCGCGTCAGTTCTTCGACGCGATGCAGATGCCCCAGGAAGAAGTGTCGCTCCCCTCGGTGAGCGACCGGGCCATCCCGGGGCCTGGCGGCGAGATTCCCATTCGCGTGTATCGGCCCGAGGGCGCGGGCACGCTGCCCGTGCTCGTGTTCTTCCACGGGGGGGGGTGGGTGATCGGGAGCCTCGACACCCACGATCCATCCTGCCGGACCCTCGCACGTGATGCCGGCTGCGTCGTCGTCTCGGTCGACTACCGGCTGGCTCCCGAACACCGCTACCCGTCGGCGGCCGACGACTGCTACGCCGCCGCCTGCTGGGTGGCCGAGCACGCCGGCGAACTGGGCGTGGATCCGGCACGCCTCGCCGTAGGCGGGGACAGTGCGGGAGGCAATCTGGCTGCGGCCGTGACGCTGATGGCGCGCGACCGCGGTGCCCCGGCGATCGCGTACCAGCTTCTCGTCTACCCGGTGACCGATGCCGACTTCGATCGCCCGTCCTATCTGGAGAACGCCGAGGGCTACCTGCTCGAGCGTGCCTCCATGCAGTGGTTCTGGGGCCACTACGTGCCCGACGCCGCAACGCGCAACGAGGCCTACGCGGCCCCGCTCCGCGCGGACAACCTCGCGGGGCTGCCTCCCGCCCGGGTGCTCACGGCCGAGTTCGACCCCCTGCGCGACGAGGGGGAGGCCTACGCCCTGCGCTTGCGCGAGGCCGGCGTGCCCACCGAGCAGGTGCGCTACGACGGCCTGATCCACGGGTTCCTGGCCATGGGTGGGATCTCCGAGGCCTCGAAACGGGCGGTGGCGGAGGCCGCCGGGGCCCTGCGGAAGGGCCTCGCCTAGGGGGCCCTTGCCGCCCGAGGCAGTGCGCGCTTCAGCCGCGGCCTGCCCCTGCCGATCAGCGCCCGGGATGGAAACGCGTGGATCCCGTCCGGCCGGGACGACCCGGGTAGTGCTTGCCGATGCGGCGGGCCTCGAGGACGTGGCGGTCGCCCTCGATGCCACGGGCGTCCGCTGGGTACGGTCGCTCGAGGCGGCACCCGACGCCCGCGTCGTGATCGGCACGGCCGAGGCCCTGATGCCGCTGCTGGGAGTTCCCGGCCGTGTCGGGCTGGCCGTGACCGAAGGCGGCCGTCCGCCGGTCTTCGGCCCAGGTCTCGACTACGTGCTGCGGCGGCCGCTCGATCCGCAGGCACTGCGCCTGCTGCTGGCCCACCTGCTCGACGAGTCGTCCGAGCGGCGAGGCGCGCGGCGCGCTGCGGTGGACCTGCGCGTGCCTGCAAGGCTCGGCCTGCGGCGGCTCGAAGCGCGCATGCTGGAGGTCTCGGCCACCGGGGCGCGACTGGCGTTGCCGCGAAGGGCGGCCGTCGGGCGCCGGCTCAGGTTTCAGCTGCCGGCTTCCGGCGATGGCGCCCGGGCCTGTTGGATCGGCGGGCGCGTGGTCCGCTTCGAGCCCGACGGTCGGGGTGGCTTCGCGGGCGTGGCCTTCACCGAGGTGCCGCTCGCGGCCCAGGGGCGGCTGCGACTGCTGGCCGACCCGCCGCGCCCGTCCGAACGGCGCCGCGACGCGCGCCACGTCTACGGAAGGCGCGTGATCGCGCGGGGCGCTGCACGTCCGCAGGTGCTGTTGGGTCGGGACCTCTCCATGGGCGGCATGCGCGTGGCCTCCGATGGCAGCCTCGACGTGGGGTCCGAACTCGAGATCGCCCTCCACGTGCGGGCGGGCGGGGTGCCGCTGGTGGTCCGCTGCGAGGTGGCGCGCGACGATGGCCCCCGCGGCGTATTCCTGCGCTTCCAGAAACTCTCCGATGCCGAGCGCAGCTACCTCGCTGGCATGGTCTCGGAGCTACCGGGCCTCGAGGCCCAGAGCGGGAGCGTGGTGGTGTCGGAGGTCGTGCCCCAGGGCGGCTGAGGGCCGGGCCGCGCCCTAGCGGAACAGGCTCGAGATGCTCGACCCATCGTGGATCGCCTTGATCGCCTCGGCGAACAGCGACGCCACGGACAGGACCTCGATCTTGTCGATGCGCTTCTCGGGCGCGATCGGGATGGTGTCGGTCACCACCAGCGAACTCAGCGGCGACGAGGCGATGCGGTCGACGGCCTTGCCCGAGAGCACCGGGTGGATGGTCGCGGCTTCGACGGACTGCGCGCCGCGCTCGAGCACGAAACGCGTGGCTTCGATCATGGTGCCGCCGCTGGCGATCTCGTCGTCGATGATGAGTGCCTTCTTGCCCTCGACGTCGCCGATCAGGTTCGTGGCCCGGGCATTCTCGTCGTCGCCGTCGCGCCGCTTGTCCACGATGGCCATCGGCAGGTTGAGGCGGTTCGCGTAGGCGCCCACGTCCTTCGACTCGCCCACGTCGCCAGCCACCAGCACGTAGTCGGTGAGGTCGCGGTGGTTGCTGAGGTAGTCGCAGACGATCGGCGTGGCCAGCAGCTGGTCGGCGGGGATGCGGAAGAAGCCCTGCACCTGCGGCGAGTGCAGGTCCATCGTCAGCACGCGGTTCGCGCCGGCGGTCTCGAGCAGGTCGGCCATGAGGCGTGCCGTGATCGAGATCCGCGGCCGGTCCTTCTTGTCGGAGCGCGCGTACGGGAAGTACGGCAGCACCGCCGTGATGCGGCGGGCCGACGCGTGCTTGAGCGCGTCGATCGTGATGAGCAGCTCGACCAGACCGTCGGAAACCGGCGCACAGGACGGCTGGATCACGAACACGTCTGCCTCGCGCACGTTCTCTTCGATCTGCACCATCATGTTCTCGTTCGAGAACCGCACCACGCTCGACTGACAGAGGTCGAGACCGAGATGCGCCGACACGTCGCGAGCCAGCTGCGGGTGGGCGGTGCCACCGATGATCTTGATGTCCCCGGTCATGGCGCTCCTCGAGCCCCTTGGGAGATCCGATGCGCAACTCGGGCCCAGGCCACGAACTGCGTCGTTCGCCGTCCGGTCCCCCGTTGGACGGCTTCGGAAGGGGCGGGCGCAGTATAGCTGCGCAGGGCCGCCCTTTCGACGGCGCGGGGATGCCTCGGCCTGCGCGAGTGCGGCCTCAGCCTTGCGGCGGGTTGCCTCCGCTGCGCGCGGCGATCTTCGACCAGGTGTCGCGGAGCGTGACGGTCCGGTCGAGCACCGGGCGCCCAGGCTGCGAGTCCGGGTCCACCGTGAAGTAGCCGAGGCGTTCGAGCTGGAGTTGCGTACCCGCGGGCAGCCCTTCCAAACCGGGTTCGACCCAGACGGGGTCGACCACTTCGAGGCTGTCCGGGTTGAGGTCGTCGAGAAAGTCGTCGCCGGCCGCCAGCGGGTCGTCGCTCTGGAAGAGCGGCGCGTACAGGCGCGCCTCGGCGGCCACTGCGTGGCGAGCCGACACCCAGTGCAGGGTTCCGCGCACCTTGCGCCCGTCCGGGGCGTCGCCGCCTCGGGTCTCGGGGTCGTAGGTGCAGTGGACCTCCGCCACCTCGCCATCGTCGTCGAGGACGACGTCCGTGCACGTCACGAGGTAGGCGAACCGCAGGCGCACCTCGCGGCCCGGCGCCATGCGGTGGAACTTCTTCGGCGGATCGCGCATGAAGTCGTCCCGCTCGATCCAGAGCTCGCGTGAGAACGGCACGTTGCGGGTGCCGGCGGCTTCGTCCTGCGGGTTGTTCACGGCCACGAGGTCTTCTTCGTGGTCTTCCGGGTAGTTGTCGATGACGACCCGCAGCGGGCGGAGCACCCCCAGGGCACGGGGGGCACGCTCGTTCAGCTCGGCGCGGACCTCGTGTTCGAGGCGGCTCTGCTGCGAGAACCCGATGGTCCGGCTCACCCCCGACGTGCGTGCGAAGCGGCACAGCGCTTCGGGCGGGTAGCCGCGCCGGCGCATGCCCCGCAGCGTGGGCAGCCGTGGGTCGTCCCAGCCCGCGACGAGGCCGTCTTGGATGAGCCTCCGGAGCAGGCGCTTCGACATCACCGTGCCGGTCACCAGCAGCGGTGCCACCTCGATCTGCTGGGGGCGGGGCTCCGCGATCTCCGCCTGCTCGAGAACCCACTCGTAGAGCGGGCGGCGGTCGATGAACTCGAGCGTGCAGATGGAGTGCGTGATGCCCTCGAACGCGTCCGAGAGGCTGTGGGCAAAGTCGTAGAGCGGGTAGATGGGCCAATCGGCGCCGGTGCGGTGGTGCGGGGCGTCGAGCACGCGGTAGAGGATCGGGTCGCGCATGGGCAGCACCGGGCTGGCCATGTCGATGCGCGCGCGCAGTACGCGGCTGCCCGGCGGAAACTCGCCGGCGCGCATGCGCTGGAACAGGTCGAGGTTCTCCTCCGCCGAGCGCGTGCGGTACGGGCTCGGCTCGCCCGGCTGGGTGAGGGTGCCGCGGCGCGCCTCGATCTCCTCGGAGCTGAGATCGCAGACGTAGGCCGCGCCGTTTCGCACGAGGTGGCAGGCCGTCTCGTACAGGCGCTCGAAGTAGTTGGAGGCGAAGTACAGGTGCTCGCCCCAGTCGTAGCCGAGCCAGCGGATGTCCTCCTGCTGGGCGGCCACGAACTCCGGGCTCTCGGCGAGCGGGTTGGTGTCGTCGAAGCGCAGGTGGCAGCGGCCCCCGAACTCGGCGGCGAGATCGAAGTTGAGCGCGATGTTCTGGGAATGGCCGACGTGGAGGTAGCCGTTGGGCTCGGGCGGAAACCGGGTCACGACGGTCTGGACGCGGCCCGAGTCGAGGTCTTCGCGTACGCGCTTGCGCAGGAAGTCGTTGCGCGGCGCCTCCGCGTCCTCGCTCATTGTGTCCCTCCACCGCCACTCGCCGGGTTGCGGGCGCCCGAGCATACCGGCCGGCCGAAACCCATGCCCGGGGTGCCGGGCGCAGGGCAGGGCAGCCGCCAGTGTGGGCCGCTCCCCCGCGGTTGCGTCGGGCGCTACGATCGCCGCCGCCCGCCGAGGGGGATGCAGCTTGAACCACCGGCCCGCCCAGGCGGACGCCCGCGCGAAGCCCCACACCGACCCGATGCGTCGATTCGGACGCCTCCGCGCGCGTGGCCTGCGGGCCCGCCTCGCGGTATTGGGCGCGATGCTCCCCGGCCTGTTGGCCTGCGGCGCCGAACCGGCGCCGCGGCTCACCGCGGCGGGCCCGGTGGCCGACTGGCCGCACTACGGCGGCGGGCTCGAGGGTCTCGGCTGGTCGCCCCTCGACCAGATCGACCGCTCGAACGTGGGGCACCTCGAGGTCGCCTGGCAGCACCGATCGGGCGACATCTCGGACGGTTCGGGCGACCTCAGCCGCACCTCCTTCCAGGTCCGGCCGATCGTCCCGAACGGGACACTCTACTACTGCACGGGCATGAACCGGGTGTTCGCGCTCGATCCCGAGACCGGAGCCGAGCGCTGGTCGTACGACCCGGGCATGCGCAACCGCAAGCTGATCGGTCCGTATCCCCGGGTCTGCCGCGGCGTGGCCTGGTGGCCGGACGAGCAGGCGCAGCCGGAGGCCACCTGTCGTGAGCGCATCTACACCGCGACGCTCGATGCCGAGCTGATTGCCCTGGACGCAAAGACGGGCGAGCCGTGTGACGACTTCGGGCAGGGCGGGCGCGTGGCGCTTCGCGAGGGTCTGGGGCCCGTGCCCGACTGGGAGTACTACGCGACGTCGCCGCCCCTCGCGATGAACGGCGTGGTGGTCGTCGGGGCCCTGGTGGCGGACAACCTCCGGGTGGATGCGCCGAGCGGCGTGGTGCGTGCCTTCGACGCCCGCACGGGCGCCCTGCGCTGGGCGTTCGATCCCGTACCCCCGGGCTGGGTGACCCGCCCTCGCGCAGAGGGCGAGCGGCTCTACGAGTCGGGCACGCCGAACGTGTGGTCGATCCTGTCGGGGGACGCGGCGCGTGGGCTGGTCTTCGTCCCGACCGGAAACGGCTCGCCCGACCTGCTCTCGGCGGTCCGCAGCGGGCTCGACCACTACGCCAGCTCGGTGGTGGCGCTCGACGCGGCGACCGGCAAGGTCGTCTGGCACTTCCAGACGGTGCACCGCGACGTCTGGGACTACGACGTCCCCGCCCAGCCCGCGTTGTTCGAGATCGATGGGGTGGGCGGTGGCGTCGCCGGCGTGGCCCAGATCACCAAGATGGGTCACCTGTTCCTCCTCGATCGGGCGACGGGCACACCGCTCTACCCGGTGGAGGAGAGGCCGGTGCCGGCCGGCGACGTGGCGGGCGAGGCCCTCTCTCCCACGCAGCCGTTTCCCACGCATCCCGAGACGCTCCACCCGGCCGCGCTGCCTCCTGAGCAGGCCCACGGCTTCACCCCCATCGACCGCGGCGACTGCGAGGCCAAGCTCAGCCGCTACCGCAACGAGGGCATCTTCACGCCGCCTTCGCTCGAGGGCTCGATCCAGTACCCCGGCAACGCCGGCGGCCCGAACTGGGGAGGCGTCTCGATCGACCCCGAACGCGGCCTGCTGTTCGTGAACCAGATGCGAAGTGCCGCCGTGGTCCAGCTGATCCCGCGCAGCGACTTCGCGACCCTCGACCCCGAGGGCGCCGTCTATCCGCAGGAGCTCTTCCCGATGGCCGGCGCGTCCCACGGTGCCAGGCGAGAGCCGCTGCTGTCGAACTTCGGCGCGCCGTGCTCGCCGCCGCCCTGGGGCGTGCTGCAGGCCGTCGATCTCGTCTCCGGCGAGCTTCGCTGGGAGGTGACCCTCGGCACCAGCCGTGATCAGGCGCCCTGGCCCCTCTGGTTCGACAGCGGTGCGCCGAACCTGGGCGGTACGCTCGCGACGGCGGGCCGGCTGGTCTTCATCGGGGCCACGACGGACAAGTTCTTCCGCGCCTTCGACGCCGACAGCGGCGAGGAGATCTGGCGTACGCGCATCCCCTTCACGGCCAACGCCACGCCGATGACCTACCGCCTGCGACCGGGTGGCAAGCAGTACGTGGTGATCGCAGCAGGCGGCCACGGCTGGTCGGAGCCCGGCGATGCGTTGCTCGCGTTCGCGCTGCCGGGTCCGGTCGAAGCGCCGTAGCCATGGCGGACCGTCTGCGCGTGCACTCGCCGATCGATGGGCGGGAGGTGGCCGACCTGCCGCTGGCCGATGCGTCCGAGGTGGGGCGCGCGCTGGCCCGCGCCCGGGCCGCCGCTGGGCCCTGGGCCGCGACGCCGCTGGCGGAGCGCCGTGCCCTGCTCGCGAGCGCCGTCGACGCATTCGTGTCCCGAAGCGACGAGATCGCCCGGGAGATCACCCTGCAGATGGGCCGCCCGCTGCGGAGCAGTCCCGGCGAAGTGGGTGGGTTCGAGGAACGGGCTCGGGCGATGCTGGGCTTGGCCGAGGAGGCGCTGCGCGACGTCGACCCGGGCGGCAAGGACGGCTTTCGTCGCTTCGTGCGGCGCGACCCGCTCGGTGTCGTGCTCACGATCGCGCCCTGGAACTACCCCTACCTCACGGCCGTGAACTCGGTGGTGCCGGCCCTCGCCGCCGGCAACACGGTGCTCCTGCGGCACTCGTCCCAGACGCCGCTCTGCGCCGAGCGGATGGCCGAGGCCTTCGAGGCCGCGGGTCTTCCGAGCGGGGTCTTCCAGGCCGTCCATTGCAGCCACGGACAGGCGGAGCGGATGATCCGCAGTCCCGAGGTCGACTTCGTGGCGTTCACGGGATCGGTGGACGGCGGCCGCGCGGTGCAGCGCGCCGCCAGCGAACGCTTCATCGCCACGGGGCTCGAGCTCGGCGGCAAGGACCCTGCCTACGTGCGCGCCGACGCCGCGGTGGCCGAAAGTGCGGTGGCCCTGGTCGACGGCGCCTTCTTCAACTCGGGACAGTCGTGCTGTGGCATCGAGCGCATCTACGTGCACCGGGACGTCTATCCCGAGTTTCTCGAGGCCTTCGTCGAAGAGGTGCGCGGCTATCGCCTGGGCGACCCCCTCGACCCCGAGACCACGCTCGGCCCCATGGTGCGCGGCTCTGCGGCGGACTTCGTGCGCGAGCAGACCCAGCAGGCGCTCGCGGCCGGGGCGACTGCCCACATCGACCCCGCGGCCTTCGCCGCCGACGCGCCGGGCACGCCGTACCTGGCGCCCCAGGTGCTGACGGATGTGGATCACGGGATGCGCGTGATGCACGAAGAGACCTTCGGTCCGCTGGTCGGAATCATGCAGGTCTCCGACGACGACGAAGCCGTACAACGGATGAACGACAGCGACTACGGGCTCACCGCGTCGGTCTGGACGTCCGACGCGGATGCCGCGCTCGCGCTGGGGGCGCGCGTGGCCACCGGGACCTGGTTCATGAACCGCTGCGACGTCCTCGACCCGATGCTCGCCTGGACCGGGGTCAAGGACTCGGGCCGCGGCTGCACGCTTTCGCGCGTGGGCTACGAGTCGCTCACCCGTCCCAAGTCGTATCATCTTCGAATCGCGTTCCCGTAGGCCCGGCCCGGGTCGCGCCGCGCGAGGGGAGACTGCCATGCAAGAGAGCGCGTTCAGCCACGTCGTGGTCGGCATCGACTTCTCGAAGCCATCGCGGGTGGCCTTGCGCCGTGCAACGGACCTCGCGGTGGGCCTCGAAGCCCGGCTCGACGTGTTGCACATCGTGCCGCGCAACCAGCCCGCGGTGCCGTTCTCGCGCGCGAATCGCGAGGCTGCGCGCCGGATCGAGCGCGAGGAGATCGAGCTGGCCCAGGAGAAGCTCGCGGGCTGGGCACCGAAGCGCGCCGGGCTCGACGTCCGCACGCGAGTGGCCTCGGGCTCGCCCTCGGTGGCGCTGCTGTCGTACGTGCGCAAGGTGAGTGCCGACCTGCTGGTGGTTGCGAATGCGGGGCACGGCGCCGTGCACGACCTGCTGCTCGGCTCGACGGCGGACCACGTGCTCCGGCGCTCGCCGGTGCCGGTCCTGGTGGTGCCCACCGCCGGGCGGGGGCGCGGCTAGGCATGGACGCCAGCGCGCTCGATCGGGCCTTCGCCCTCGGCGCGGATCGAACCGCTGTCGGCCATGGGCCCGTGCGCGCCCCGGTCGGCGCGCTTTCTCTCGTGGACTACTTTCGCCATGTGGCTGCAGGCGCCCGGGATCACAGGGAATCTTGGCGTCCTCGCATGGGCGATCGACCAGGGATCGCGCTTCGTGGGGCCTCGAACGGGCCGGAAGGGCACGGGTGAGCGATCGGCCCGAGAGCGACGCGCCGGCAGCCCCGGATCCGCCGGAACGCGGGTCGGCAGCTTCCGGTCTGCGTGCGGTCGACGACGGCCTGCGCTCGTTGCCGTTGTGCGTGGACCTCGACGGCACGCTCGTGGCGACCGACACGCTCTACGAGAGCGTGGTGCGCGCGCTGCGTGAACGCCCCGTGGCGCTGTTCGGGGTGTTGGCCACGCTGGTGCGTAGCCTGCCCGCGGCCAAGGCGCGCCTCGCCTCGCTGGCGCCGCCGGACCCGGCCACGCTGCCCTACCGCGAAGAGGTGCTCGACTACGTGCGCGAAGCCCGGGCAGACGGGCGCGAGGTGGTGCTGGCCACCGCCAGCGACCGGCGCACCGCAGAGGGCGTGGCGCGGCACACCGGGGCCTTCGACCGCGTGATGGCCAGTGATGGACGGACCAATCGCAAGGGCAGCGCGAAGCGCCAGATCCTCGAAGACGCCTACGGTCCGCGCGGGTTCGAGTATGTCGGGGACAGCTCGGCCGACTTCGCGGTCTGGCCGGGCGCGGGCGCGGCGTCCTGCGTCGGCCTGACGGAGCGAGGCCTCGCGCGGGTCGAGCAGACCACGCCGGTGGTGCGTCGGTTCTCGGTACGGCCCGCAGGATGGCGCGCGTGGCTTCGAGGCATCCGCGTGCACCAGTGGGTCAAGAACCTGCTCGTGTTCCTCGTGCCGCTCATGGCGCACCGGCTTTCGGAAGCCGACCTTTTCGCCGCGGCGTGCATTGGCTTCCTGTCGCTGTCGCTCTGCGCATCGGGCGTGTACGTCCTGAACGACCTCGTCGACCTGCCGGACGACCGCCAGCACCCGACGAAGCGCAAGCGCGGCTTCGCGTCGGGGGTACTCCCTCTGCGCAGTGGCCTGGTGCTCGCGCCCGCCCTGGCCGCTGCGGGGCTCTTCCTCGGGGCGATGTGGCTGCCGCCCGCGTTCGTGGCGCTGGCGGCGAGCTATCTGCTGGTCACCACGGCCTACACGCTTTGGCTCAAGCGGCTGGCGCTGCTCGACGTGGTCGTGCTCGCCCTGCTGTTTGGCCTGCGCGTGGTGGCGGGCGGTCTGGCGACCGACGTGCCCGTCTCGCCGTGGCTGCTCGGCTTCTCGCTGCTCTTCTTCCTGGGCCTCGCGTTTCTCAAGCGCTACGCCGACCTTCGCGCCCTGGCGGCGACGCGCGGCGACGGGCTCCCCGGCCGGGCCTACCGGCAGACCGACGTTCAGCGCCTGGGCGTGCTGGGCCTGGCTTGCGGGGTGCTGGCCGTGGGGGTCATGGGCTTCTACGTCCGCAGCGAAAAGGTGGCGGAGCTCTACACCCATCCGGAGTGGCTCTGGGCGCTGGTGCCGATCCTCGCTGTCTGGCTGGGCCGGGCCTGGTGGCTCGCACACCGCGGAGAGATGCTCGAAGACCCGGTTCTCTTCACCGTCGCCGACCGCACCAGCTGGGCCATCGCCGCCCTCTCCGGCCTGACCCTCCTCCTGGCCATCTAGCGGGGGCGCCCGCCCCGAACCCCGCAGGCCGCCGCGCCGCTCGCGCGGGTCAACTCAGCCTGAGTAAAACGGGAAACCAATGCGGCGCTTCGTGCCCCGAAGCCGGGGGCGCCTTCTCGACGGGCAGCGAGAGCACGCGGCCGTCCTTCTTGTAGGCCGACTTGTGGCCGGGCAGGGCCGAGAGTGCGCCGGACTCGACGAGTCCGACGACCGCGTCGAACAGCGCCCGCGGCATGCCGGCCCAGATCACGCGGTTGCCAGGGAGGGCGAGCTCGGTGGGCTCACGGGCGTCGCCAGCGAAGTGCTTGTGGAGCGCGGCGAAGCTCACCCAGTCGTGCTCGCGGACGTACTCGAGCACGCGCGGCGAGAGTTCCTCGGCCGAGAGGGTGTGCGCGCACTCGTTGAACGTGACGAGCCGGGGTTGGGGTGCGAGGCGCAGCTCGGTCACGGCGCAGTTGTCCATCACGCGGCGCCAGGTGCCGGGGTCGTCGTCCACGAGCAGCCCGAGGGCCAGCGTGAGGGCGCCTCCGTGCCCCACGACGATGGCGCGTTCGCGTTCGTGCCGTTCACCGATCCGCCGAAGCGCCGCCGCGAACCGCTCGGCCACCTGACGGGGTGACTCGCCGCCGCCGGGCCGTGCGTCCGGGTCTTCGCGCATGCGCTCGAACAGCCGGTGCTCGGTCATCAGTACCGAATACGGAACCCCTTCGAGGTCGCCCAGATGGAACTCGCGCAGGTCGTCCTCGATCTGCACCTCGAGGTCGAGCTTGCGGCCGATCGCCTCGGCGGTGTGGCGCGCGCGCGACAGCGGACTCGCGTAGAGCGCGGTCGCATCTTCGCGACCCCGGGTGAGGTAGTCCGCCACCTGCTCGGCCTGGGCCTCGCCACGCTCGGTGAGCGGCGAGTCGGTCGATCCGTGCCAGACGCCGTCTACGTTGGCCGGGGTTTCGCCGTGTCGGACCAGGGTGAGTCGGGGTTCCACGGCGGGCGAGCGTAGCCGCCGCACGAGCGATCGCCGCGGGCTGGCCCGGGGCCCTGGAGCCCTGCGCTCAGGGGTCTGGGCGGGGGTAGCTCTCCAGCAGGATGCGAAGGCGTTCGGGGGTGTTGGCGCTGGGGTCCTCGAGAACCCGATCCAGCAGATAGCCGAGGGCGCGGCCCACGTGGGGCCCGGGGCCGGCGCCGAGGGCGGTCATCACCTCGGCCCCTCCGATGGCCAGGTCGCCGCGGGCGAGGGCCAGTCGTCCTCCGGCGCGCACCTCGCGCAGCAGCGTCTCGCGCTGGGCGACGGCGTCTCGCAGGGGACCTTCGCCTTCGAGTTCCGCGCACCGCAGGGCGATCAGCCGATCGGCACCCTGGGTGCCGACCCGTCGCAGCAGACGTCGCGCGCCGACGTGGTGCGCCGGCATGTGGGCGTCGATGGGGTGCGCCGCCAGCAGGCGCTCGATCTCGGCGCGGCGGGCGAGCGGCATGCGCAAGCGCGCGAGGACGCGCCCGACCCGCGTGGCGCGCAACCAGGCCGCCAGGCGCAGGTCGCGGTCGGGCGGCAGCGCCTCGACCACGCGCGCCACGTCGTCTCGCGCGCCCGGGATCCAGACGTCCTCGAGCCCGGTCTCGCGGAGCAGGGTGATCGCGCGCCCCGCTCTGGGCCCCAGTACGAGGCGGTCGATTTCCGCTCGAACCCGTTCGGCGGCGACACCGGCGAGGCCCCGCCTCGCGCCCGGCAGCGCGGCGCACAGGGCCTCGTCCGGGCTGAGTTCGAGTTCCGCCACGAAGCGCGCCGCCCGCAGTGCGCGCAGCGGGTCTTCGGCGAGGCGGTCTCCGGCCGAGCCGACGGCCCGCAGGACGCCCGCATCGAGGTCCGCGAGGCCGGCGTGGGGATCGTGGGGGGTGGTGTCGCCCGGCCGCAGCGCGGCCGCATTCATCGTGAAGTCCCGTCGCCCGAGATCCGCGGCGAGGTCCGGACCGCGGAGGTGGGTCACGTCCACGGGGCCCGCCGCGGTGGGCACCATCACCGTGCCATGGCGCAGGCCGATGGGAACGGCATGGGGAAACAGCGCGAGGGTGTTCTCGGCCGGCGCTCCGGTCGCGACGTCCCAATCCCGAGGGTCCTGGTGGCTCGCGAGCGCGCGGACGCACCCGCCTACCAGGGCCGTCTCGAAGCCCGCCGCCACCAGGCGTTCCACGATTCGCGCGACGGAGGGCGGCACCGAAGTCCACATGGCGTCATTCTAGGCGCCGCCCGTGCCTGCGAGCCTCCACGCCGTTCTGCCCGAGCTTCCCTGGCCCGAAGGCCGGATTCCCGTCCCGGGCGGCTCGGTCGGGTTTCGCGTCGTTCGCCGCGGCGGGTCGCTCTGCCAGGTCGTGTTCGAGCGAGAAGAAGGTGGCCCCGACCCGCAGGTCGCGCTGGACTGGGCGGCCGATGCGGGGTGCCCGGTCGTGGGGGACGTCGATCGCGGCGGCGTCTCGGCGGGCGGAGGGGTTCGCCTGGCGGTGGGCCCAGAGGCGCCGGCCGACCTGTGGCCGGCTGCGTCCGTGTTCGCGCCGGATGCCAGCGCGCCGGGGGGTGGAGCCGTGCTGCGCGTTTCGCCCGGCAGCTTGAAGGCGCTGCGGCGCGGTCACCCCTGGGTCCTGTCGGATGCCGAGACGGGCGACACGCTTCGCTTCGCACCGGGCGCGCTGGTGCGCGTCGCCGGGCGGCACGGCGCCACGGCAGCACTGGCGCGGATCGACGACGCCCGGCCCGTGGCTGCCCGCGTCTGGGCCGTCGGCGACGTTCGCCCCCGAGACGCACCCAGCGTCGAAGCACGCGTCGCTCGTGCCTTGGCTCGCCGCGCGAAGCTCGGCGCCGAGACCGAGGCCCTGCGACTGGTGCACGGCGAGGCCGACGCGTTGCCCGGCATCGCGGTCGATCGCCTGGGCAGTCTGCTGCGCGTGCTGGTCACGGGGCGCGCACCGCTCGCCATCCTGGATCGGACACTCGATGCGCTCGGGCGACAACTCGGCCCGCTCGCGACCGTGCAGGTCATGCACCTGCGCGAGACGCCGCCGGGAGAGCTTCGGCGGGTACAGCAGGTACGAGGCGACGTGGCCCCGCCTGCGCGGGTTCGTGTCGAAGAAGCTGGGCTTCGCTTCTGGGTGGCGCCCGGGCACGACGAGCCGATGCGCTCGCGACCGGGGGTGGGTCTGTTTCTCGACCAGCGTCGAGGGCGCGCGCTGCTTCGCCAGCGGGCGCGACCCGATGGCCGCTACCTCAACCTGTTCGCGCACACCGGCGCCTACAGCGTGGCGCTGCTTGCGGCGGGGGCCGCGCAGGTCACGAGCGTCGACCTCTCTGCCGCGTATCTCGGGTGGCTCGACGAGAACCTCGAGGCCAACGACCTGGGGCCCGCGAACGCGGACCACCAGAGCGTGCGTCTCGACGTGCGCCGCTATCTCGGCGGGCTCGACCCCGAGGTGCGATTCGATGGGATCGTGCTCGACCCGCCGACCGCTGCCTCGGCGGGGCGGCGCTTCTTCAGCGCCCGGCGCGAACTGCCCGAGATGGTCGCGCAATGTCTGGACCGCCTGGCCCCCGGTGGATGGCTGCTGGTCTCGCGTCACGACCGCCGCCACCGCGGTCGGCTCGAGACGCTGGTCCGCGAGGCCGGCGCCGGGTGCGAGGTCCGCTTCGAGCGGATCAGGCCCCCCGAGGACTTTCCCGCGCTGGAGGGCTTCCCCGAGGGGGACCCGTTCGAGGGGCTGCTGGTCCACCGCGTGTAGCCGCGCAGGCCCGGGCGCGTGTCGCAGGCATGCAGTTCGTGCGCAGGCAGCGCGCCGCGGGAACGCAACCCACGGCGAAATCGGGTTTTTCCCGTACGCCGAGCTCTCGGCGGCGACACTTCGCCCCCCTCTCGTGCCACGTATCAGGGAGCCCGCTGCCGTCTGGTGGTGAGTTGGCCGTGGGAACCCGCGGCCCGGGTGGAGCCACTCAACCGTGGGAAGCGAAAGGAGCACCATGTCGCGCAAGGTCCGTCAGATCGTCCGCGCAGCCGCCATCGGGCTCGTGCTCTTCGTGAGCGGGGCCGCATCGGCCGTGCCCATGGACGTCTACATGCGAGATGGCTTTGGCATGGGCTTCGAGGCGCCGGCGATCCCCGCCGATCTGATCGCCCTTGCAGGGTCGCTTCCGCGGCCGGACACCATGTTCGTCGACCCCGACCAGAGTCGGATCGTCACGTCGACGCAGTCCGAGGTGCTGCTGGAGATGCCGGCGATTCCGTCCCGCGCAACGCCTTCGCGTCTCGAGGCGGTCTTCGGCTTCGAGGCGGTGGATCAGGACTACGAGGACCTCTGGATCGTGATCCGCGGCCACGCGACCGACACCGATCCGACGGGCAATTTCTACGCCACCACGAACTTCGGTCTCAACATCGACGCCACGGCGAACCTGATCGCCTTCCTCCCCGACCCGATCAACTTCCCCGACGTCTACCACCTGGCCGTCTTCCTGGGCGACCTGGCCGTGGGCGAGCGGGCGGACGTGTTGATCGAGTACGCGATCGCCCAGGACCTGTTCATCGCGGGGCAGGGCCCGAGCGGCGAGGACCAGTTCGTGGGCCCGCAGCTGCTGGTGGGCTATATGGAGCTTTCGGCCGTACCCGAACCGGGGGGGGTTCTATGGGTGGTGTCGCTCGGTTTCCTGGCCGTCGTGTCCGCACGACGCCGCGCGTCCTGAAGGTGCGCCTGCGGGCGAGGGCCCGCATGCTCGTCGCCTCGGGGGCCGCGTTCGGCCTGCTCGCGGCTGGGCTGCTCGGGAGCCCTTCCCATGCCGCCGACGACACGGTGGAGGGCCTGCGCGCAGCGCGTGCCGCGCGCGCGGGCGATTGCGCCGAGGCGCTCGACCTGCTCGCCGGGCTGACTTCGCCGGGCGCCGAGCTTCGGCTCGTGCAGGGGCGCTGTGAAATCAAGCTGCGCCGCTTCCCGGAGGCCGTCGAGACGCTGCGTGGCGTGCTCGCGACCGATCCGGGACTGCCCGGCGCGCAGCTCGCCCTGGCGGTGGCACTCTTCCACACGGGCGATCTGGATGGCGCCCGAGCCGCCTTGGCCCGCTCCAACCCGCCGGAGGCCGATGCCGCCGAGGCCGAGCTCTACCGCGGGCTCCTGCTGCTCGCGGATGCGGACTCCGGGCCCGCAGCGGCGGCCCTGGAGCGGGCGCGACTGCTCGACCCGCGGATGGACCTGACCGCCAGCTACTACGCCGGACTCGCGTGGGCCGGTGCCTCCGAGCGGGCCCGTGCAGAGCAGGCGTTGCGTCGCGTGGTCGAGATGGCACCTGGCAGCGACTGGGCGGTCGAGGCGCAGCGCGCGCTCGATGAGCTCGAAGGCGAGCGCAACTGGTGGCTCTGGGCCAAGGGCGGACTCGAGTACGACGACAACGTGCTGCTGCGTTCGCAGGGCACGCCGGTGGCCTTCTCGGGTTCGCACGACATCCGCGGGGCCTTCGAGGTCCATGGCGGCGCCGAACTGCTGCGCAAGGACGACTGGTCCGTCGGTGCCGCGCTCGACTACTACGGGCTCGTCCACGCCGACCTCGACGAGTTCGACCAGCACGTGCCGCTCGTGGGTGTGTGGGTCGACCGGCGCCTGGCCGAACGCACCACAGCGCGGCTGCGGTACGACCTCGGCTACTCCTGGGTCGGCGGCGACCCTTTTCAGTTCGCCCAGGCCTGGACGCTCACGCTCTTCCAGGACTTCGGCGATCGCGGGCGCTCGCGGGTCTATGCGCGCCCGTACCTCGACGACTACCTGTTCTCGAAGGACCAGGACGTGCCCGATGGCCCGGGCATGGCCTTCGCGCCGTGCCTGTCGTTGCGCGACCTCGTGTGTGCGCCCCCGGGCATCGACGAACGCGAGCAGCGCAATCGGGATGGTTGGGGACTGATGCTCGGGGCCGAGCACGACCTGCCGGTGCCGGCGCTGCGGACCGAGTTCACCGCGGGCTACCGCTTCGATCGCTTCGACGCCGAGGGCGGCGAGTTCAGCTACTTCGGCCACGACCTGCTGATCGAGTCGCGGACGCGCCTGCCGTGGGACCTGCACCTCCGGATCCAGGGTCGCTTCGTGTACCGCCCCTATGACCAGGGCTCGAGCTTTCCGGACCCGAGTCTCGTGTTCCTGAACCGCGAATACCCCCTCGAGGACCGCCGCCGGCGAGACCACGTGATCGCCGCGCTGATCGAGCTGGAGAAACGCTGGACCCCGCGGGTGTCGACATCGATCCAGTATCGATGGGTCGATCAGGATTCGAGCGTCAAGGTATTCCGCTACGACCGGGAGATTCTCGGGGTCTACGTCACCGTGCGCCTCTGAACGATCACTCACCCAGTACATGGGTGGAGATCCGACGATGCGCAACGAGACCGCAACCCGACCCCGAAAGACGCGAACGCGTTCAGCGTTCGCCGTGTTCGCATGCTTGCTGGCCCCGGCTCTCGCGACCGCAGAGCCCGCCACGACCACGGCCGAAGAGCAGGCCGCGTGCAGCGGCGAAGGCGTGGTCGCCGAGGCGGTGGCCGTTCGAGGTGCAGTCTTCGCGCAGGCCCCCGGCAAGGAGAAGCGCAGCCTGTCGTGTGACGGCGCCGTCTACGCCTGCGAAACCGTGACCACCGCCCCCGGCGCGAGTGTCGCGCTGCTCGGTGAGGACCTGTACGTGCAACTCGACGGCGACGCCGCCGCACGGGTCGGCGAGGACGGCGACGCGCCCAAGGTGTTCCTCGATCAGGGCTGGCTGCGGGTCCTCCCGGGGGATGCCCCCGTGCTCGTCGTGACCCGCCACGCGAGCTTCGAAGCCCGCGAGGCCGACGTGGAATTCTCGCTCCAGACCCGCGCGACCGGGCCCTATGCCAGGGCTTGTGTGCACGGAGGCGATCTCGGCGTATGGCCGGCAGGGGAGGGCGACGCGCTCGACCTCGGTGAGGGGGCGTGCGTCGAGGCCGAGGCCCACCACGCGCAACCCCGTCCGGGCCAGGCGCCCGTGATGGCCGCCGCGAGCCCGCTCGCCTGTGGCCTGCCCGACCTCGCGGTCGAGCTGCTTCCCTTCGACGTCTCCGCAGGACCCTCGAGCGACTTCCCGGAGGTGCGCACGGCGAGCCATTTCCTTCGCCGGCCGTGCGACGGCAGCAGCTGCTTCGGCGTGCCCCAGGGCCCGCCGCCCGTGCGCCCGCCGCCGACGCGTCCGCCGACCGGCCCGCCGGTGGGTCCGCCGCCGGTGCCGCCGGCCTCGGTGCCGCCGACCGTGACGATTCCGCCGCCGAGCTCGACCTGCGGTGGCCCGGGATTCGGCTGCCCGTAGCGCGCTTCTCCCGGGCGCCCGCCGCGAGGTTCGCTCGGCTGGCGGCGTGCACGCCGCTACGCTTCGGGCCCTCGAACAGTGGAGGGGGCCATGGCCAGAGGCGGGCAGGACGTCACGTTCGATGCAGGAGACGACCAAGGGCGGGGCTACCTCGCGCTCCCGGCCAGCGGCGATGGCCCTGGCGTGATCGTGCTGCAGGAGTGGTGGGGGCTCGTGGACGCCATTCGCGACGTCTGCGACCGCCTGGCAAGGGAGGGCTTCGTCGCCCTGGCACCCGATCTCTACCGCGGCACGACCACCACCGATTCCGACGCGGCGAGCCGGCTGATGATGGACCTCGAGATTCCGCGCGCAGCGCGCGACCTGGAGGGCGCGGTTTCAGCGCTGCTCGGCCATCGCGCGACGCGGGGCCCCAAGGTCGGCGCGCTCGGCTTCTGCATGGGCGGCCAGCTCGCGTTGTTCGCGGCCACCCGCAGCGCGCGCGTGGGCGCGGTCGTGGACTTCTACGGCGTCCACCCCAACGTGCAGCTCGACCTCTCGTCCTTCACGGCCCCGGTGCTCGGCCTGTTCGCGGCGAACGATGCCTTCGTCCCTCCCGAGGCTGCAGGCGCGCTCGAGTCGGAGCTGCGGGCGGCGGGCGTGCGAACCGAGTTCACCGTCTACGAGGGCGTCGATCACGCCTTCATGAACGACGCCCGGCCGGACGTGTACGACGCGGCGACGGCGGAACGCGCATGGGGAGAGACGCTCGCGTTCCTGCGGCGCGAGCTGGGCTGAAGGTCGAGGTCGGCCGCCGGCGACCTGCCGCCGAAGGTTCATGCCGTGCGGCGCGGACGCCGGGGTCAGTCCTCGGGGAAGACGCGGAGACTCTCGTACACGTCGACCTGCGCGAAGACACCTGCCGTCACGTAGGGGTCGGGCTCGGCGAGGGCGCGCGCGGCTTCGAGGCTCTCGGCCTCGAACACGATCACGCTGCCTACCGGCTGGCCTTCGCCATCGCGGAGCGGGCCCGCGAAGTGGATTCGGCCGGCCTCGCTCAGGGGCCGCCAGTGGGCGAGGTGCCCCTCTCGCGCGTCGGGGCGTCGGGCCAGGCCTTCGGGGCCGTCGCGCCCGATCAATACATACACCGGCATGAGTTCCTCCAAGTCCCCGCGGCTCCCCGCATCAGGGCAGACCGGGGCAGTCTACCGGGCCCTCTCGAGCCCGGCGGAGGCGCCCCGGCGAGGGCTTTTCCCTCTCCTCGCTGGGGCTTCCTGGTTCGCGCCTAGGTGCCGCAAGCCCCTGAAATACCGTGACTCCTGCGGGGATCTGTGCTTTGCTATCGGCGGTTCGAGGATCCGGGCGGCGACCGAGGGGGAGGGCCGCCCGAGGGAGATCCGAGACTCCACGGACTGGTGGGTCGGCGCCCCCGATGCGGGACGGCGCTCGCCCTGTTGGAAGGAACGCCCGTTCATGCAACCCGACACTCTTCGTTCGCCCGCAGGGCGCTTCCACGTACTTGCCGGGGCCGCTGCGGTCTCCGCGCGCCGGTGGGTCGTCCTGCTGACGTCATGGCTGCTGCTCGGGGCGGTGGCCGCCCACGCCGCCGAGCCGGTGCCGTCCGATGGTCCGCGCTATCGGGTCGATCGCTTCGCCCTCGAGTACGCCGGAACCGACCCGGCGCTCCCGTCGATCGGAGATCTCGAAGCGCTCTCCTTCCGGGTCACGGAGACGCCGAGCGGCTATGTGGCGCCCCGCCCGGGCGAGGTGACCGAGCTCACCATCGGGGGGATCGCACCCGGCTCGAGCTTCTACGCCAGCGCGATTCGCGCCGCCGGCATCGCGATCGTGAAGCACATCAACGAGGCGGGCATCTCCGGCGTGAGCGTGCGCCCGAGAGACCTCGAGAGCCCCTCCGGACGTGACCTGCGGCCGGATGGCGCGACGGCGCTCACCGTCGTCGTGAGCGTCGGGCAGATCGCCGAGACCAACATGATCGCCCAGGGGCCTCGCTTCGACGACACGCCTCCGGAGCAGCGCGTGAACAACCCGGTGCATGCGCGCATCCGCCGCCTCGCACCCACGGTCACCGAGCCCGGTGACGACCTGATCCGCACCGGCGAGATCGAAGACTATGCGTCGTGGCTCTCGCGTCACCCGGGTCGCTTCGCCTCGGCCGAGCTGGCGCCGGGTGAGAAGGTCGGCACCACCCAGCTCGACTACAAGGTTCGCGAGCTCAAGCCCTGGTACGCCTACGTCCAGCTCTCGAACACGGGTACCGATCAGACCACGCCCTACCGGCAGCGCTTCGGGTTCATCCACAACCAGGTCACCAACCGCGACGACATCCTGCGCCTCGATTACATCACCGGGAACTTCGACGAAGTCAACGCGGTGATCGGGTCGTACGACTCACCCATCAACGACGCCATCCCGCGCCTGCGCCTGCGGATCGACGGGGCCTGGAGCGAGTTCGATTCGTCCCAGCAGGGCTTCAGCTTCCTGCGTTTCCAGGGCGACCAGTGGTACGCCGGCGCCGACCTCACCTACAACGTCTTCCAGTACAAGGACTTCTTCGTCGACCTCCGTGCGGGCGCGCGCTGGCAGGAGGTGAAGGTCAACCAGCAGCTGTTCGGCCTGAAGGACGAGTCGAACTTCTTCTTCGGGCGCCTCGGTCTGCGGATGGAGCGCATCAAGCCCACCTCGGCCTTCTTCGCCGACCTGCAGTACAACCGCAACTTCGCGTCGATCGCGGGCACGCTGGACGAGACGCGGCTCACCATCCTCGGGCGCGTACAGCCCGACCGCCGCTTCCAGTACATGACCTGGAACGTGCGGTACTCGTTCTTCCTCGAGCCGCTCATCTACCGCGAGGCCTGGTCCGACCCGCAGACGCCCGGAACGTCCACGCTGGCCCACGAGATCTCGATCCGCTTCGAGGGCCAGGTGGCCTTCGACAACCGGCTGATCCCGGAGTTCCAGAAGGCCGCGGGCGGCTTCTACACCGTGCGCGGCTACCCGCAGACGGTGGTGGCGGGCGACGACGTCTGGATCGGCCGCGTCGAGTATCGGCTGCACATCCCGCGCCTGTTCCAGCCGGCCGACCCGGTCAACATGCCGCTGGTGGGCCGCTTCAACGTGGTCTCCCCCCAGGCGTTCATCTTCCCGGACTGGGACCTGATCTTCCGGGTGTTCGGAGACATCGGCTTCGTCGAGCTCAACAAGCCGACGGCGCTCGAGAACTTCGCCGGGCTCAAGCGCGAGACGCTGCGAAGCGTGGGCGCCGGCCTCGAACTGCAACTCAAGCGCAACCTGAACGTGCGCTTCGACTGGGGCATCGCCCTGGACGAGGTACGCGGTGGCCTCGTGTCCAAGTACTCGAGCGAGTACCACGTCGTCCTCACCTTCCTCTACTGACCCGGCCCCGGGGAGAACCCCGAGCCGCGGTCCACGAATTCCCCATGTTCGCGCCCCCAAGGGGGTAAAGAGAAGATGCAACTGCCCCGTTAGCTCGCCGATCTTGCCCGCGCTTTCGCTTTCACAAGGAAATCGCGGAGTTCGCGTCACCGCACCGGCTGGAGCGGCCACGAACAGATCGACTTGGAGAGGACCCCCCCATGCCCAACCCCACCTTCCCTCACGTTCCCTCGACTTCCGGCTTCGTGCGCCGCGCCCTCGCGGCGAGCCTCACGCTGGCGATGCTCGTGCCGTTCCCCCTCTGGGCGAACCCCACGAACCCCAACGTCCAGGCCGGCTCCGTGGCCCTGTTCGACGACTCCGTGGCCAACACGCTCAGCGTGGCCGGGATCGCCAACAACACGGTGATCCAGTGGGACACGTTCTCGATCGCCAACGGTGAGACGACGAACTTCCTGTTCACGAACGGCGGGGACCGGGTTCTCAACACCCTCATCGCCAACGCGCCGCTCTCGTTCATCGATGGCGTGCTGCAGAGCAACGGGCAGGTCTTCCTGGCGAACCCGGCAGGCATCACGGTGGGTCCGAACGGCTCGATCGTGGCCAGCGGCTTCGTGGGCGTCGCAGGCGAGATCGATGCGGTGGCGTTCGCGGCGGGCAGCGCGATCACCCAGTTCAACAACCTGACCGGCGACATCACGATCCAGGCCAAGGCCAACCCCGACGACCCGTCGATCTTCGCGCCGGAGGGCAACGTGTTCCTGGTGGGCCGCCGCGTGAGCAACGCCGGTCTGGTGGCCGCGCTCGACGGCGCGGTGGTCATGGTGGCCGGCGAGAGCGCGACGATCGCGCCCACCGGCCCCGACAGCCGGCTGGTGGTGACCGTGAGCGGCGCCGACCCGGGCGGCATCGGCGTGAACAACACCGGCACCGCGGCCACCCAGCAGGCCCAGGGTCAGGACATCATCTTCGCAGCCAGCGACCTCTACTCGCTGGGCGTGAACCACGCGGGCACGGCCGTGGGCGACAACGTGACGCTCCAGGGCAACATCGGCATCGGCGACAGCACCACCATCGCCGGCGGCGACTTCCTCGCGGACGGCCCGGTGACCACCGGCGGCAACGCCGTGATCATCTCCACGGGCGACACGACCTTCAACCAGGCGGTCAACGACGGCACCCAGTTCACCAGCTCGCTCTTCGTTCAGGCCGGCGGCAACGTGACCGCCGCCGACATCGGCGGCACCACCGAGCTGCTCTCGGTGAACCTCGACGCCGGGTCGGCCCAGAACGTGGCGGGCTCGAACCTGAACACGGGCAACGTGGTGGCCGCCGACGTGGTGGCCCTGGCCACCGGCGACATCACCATGGGTGCCGTGGCGGGGCTCGGGGCCAACGTGATCGTCGGCAAGAAGACCACCGACCCTGACGGCACCGCGACGGCCGGCCAGGTGACCACGGGTGCGATCGTGGCGGGCGACACCGCGGCGATCTCGTCGGGCGGCGGAGGCGTGACCGTGGGCGGCGTGAACGCGGGCCTCGGCCCGGCGGTGGTGGACGCCAATGGCGACGCCGTCCTGAACGGCGCCGTGAGCGGTGACAGCGTCACCATCAACTCCGACACCGGCAGCGTGATCGACAACGTGAACACGCTGACCTCGACCACGGGCGACGTGGTGGTCACGGCCGCCGTGGATGCCACGCTGGGCGCCGTGGACGCGGCGGGCACGGCCTTCATCCAGGCCGGCAACGACGTGAACATGAACGGCGGCATCCAGGCCGGCGCGAACGCGGTGGTCGAGGCCACCGCGGGCAACGTGAACGGCGGTGGCAACGACATCAACGCCGACGCCGGCAACGCCCAGGTGACGGCTGGCGGCAGCATCAACAACCTCGGCAACGTGAGCTCGGCCGGCGACCCGGGTCTCGGTCAGGGTGCGACCATCCTCGACGCCCAGGGCGGAAGCCTCGCGGCGGGCAACGTCACCGGGCCGGCCCTGGTGCAGGTGACCGCGCTGAACGACATCCAGACCGGCACCATCGACGGCGGCCGCGTGCTCGTGGGCGGCTCGCCGCCGCCCCCGGCCGCAGACCCGGCGCAGCTCACGGCGAACACCGGCACCATCCAGACCGGCGCCATTACGGCGACCGAGGCCGCGCACGTGATCGGTGGCGGCAACGTGACCACCGGCGCCGTGAGTGCGCAGGGCGGCACGGCCCAGGTGAACTCGACCACCGGCGACGTCGCCGTGGGCGGCGACATCACGGCCGCGACCAACGTGGACGTGCAGGCTGCGGGCAATGCCAGTGTGGGCAACGTCGTCGCCCAGGGTGGCGACGCCCGGATCGGCGCCGACGGCAACGTGGTCGCCCAGGACGTGACGGCCACCGGCGGTGCGGTCACGATCGAAGGCTCGACCGGCGGCACGCCGGTGGGCGGTACCACCAACACGGCCAACCTGTCTGGCGAAACCGGCGTTTCGGTGACCGGCACGGGCGACGTCACGACGGGCGACATCGCCTCGGCGACCGGCAGCGTGGGGGTCGATACGCAGGCCGCGGCTGCAGGCGGAAACATCCAGACCGGCGCCATCAATGCGCCGAACGGCATCGTGAACGTGACGGCGGCGGGTTCCGCTACCACGCAGGACGTCACCGGTGGCCCGCAGATCAACGTCGATGCCGACGGCGGCGCGGCGAACACCGGCAACCTGGCGGCGGCCAACGTGACCGTGACGGGCTCGACGGATGCCACCACCGGCACCATCGACGCCACGACGAGCGCGTCGGTGACGGCCCTGGGTGGCGACGCGACGACCCAGCGGGTGACCGCAGGTGTGGACGCCACCGTCCAGGCGCTGAACAACGCCCAGGTCAATGGCGACATCGAGGGCACCAACGGCACGGTCATCGTCAACGGCGTGAACGGCACGGCCAACGTGACCGGCAACGCCACGGCGGGCCAGGACACGTCCGTGACGGGCGGGACCGGCGCGGACGTGGGCGGCAACGTGGTCGCGGGTACGGGCAACGCGCTCGTGGACGGCGGCACGGGCTCGGCCAACGTGGACGGCACCGTCACCGCAGGCAACGACGCCACGGTGACGGCCCAGCAGAACGCCACCACCGGCGCGGTGACCGCCACGAATGGCAACGCCCTGGTGAACGGCACGGTCGGCAACGCCATCGTGAGCGGCGATGTGACCGCCGGCAATGACGCCACGGTGACCGGCGGCTTCTTCGCCAGGGTAGTTGGGAGCGTCACGGCGACCGCTGGCAACGCCACGGTGACGGCGGGTGTCGCCAACGCCGAGGTGGTCGGCGACGTCACGGCGGGCAACGATGCCACGATCTCGGCGGGCCTGAACGCCGAGGTGGGCGGCAATGTCCTCGCCGGCAACGATGTCGATGTGGACGCCACCAACGGCTCGGCCACGCTGGGCGGCAACGTCGAGGGCACGGCCGGCAACGTGAACGTGGATGCCGGCGAGAACGTCGCCATTACGGGTACGGTGGATGCCGGGATCGACGCGATCATCAACGCGGCCCAGGACGTCCAGATCGGCGGCGACACCACCGCCGGCAACGACGCGACCATCACGGCCACGAACGGCAACGCGACCACCCAGAGCGTGACGGCGGGCAACGACGCCACCGTGCAGGCGCCCAATGGCAACGTGGGTGTCACGGGCAGCGTGACCGGCGGTCAGAACGCGACCGTGATCGCGGGCACGGACGTCGACGTCAGCCAGGACGTCGAGGGCACCGCCGCCAACGCCACGGTTACCGCGGGCAACGACGCCAACATCGGCAACGACGTCGTCGCCGGTGTCGATGCCGACATCACCACGGGCAACGACCTGACGGTGGGCAACGACGTGACCGCCGGCAACGACGTGAACGCCGTCGTCGGCAACGACGGCGACGTGGGCAACGACGTGATCGCGGGCAACGACGCCAACCTGACGGTCGGCAACGACCTGCTCGTGGGCAACGACGTGACCGCCGGCAACGACGTCAACGCCGATGTCGGCAACGACGCCGAGGTCGTGAACGACGTGACTGCGGGCAACGACGCCACGCTGCTGGTGGGCAACGACCTGCTGGTGGGCAATGACGTGACCGCCGGCAACGACGTCGACATCGATACCGGCAACGACACCACCATCGAGGGCGACACCACGGCCGGCAACGACGTGGACATCCTCGCGGGCGGGACGGTGCTCACCCAGAACGTGACGGCCACGGGCAACGACGTGATCATCGATGCCGACGGTGGCAAGGTGGACACGCGCCAGGGCGACATCTTCGCCGGCAACAACGTGAACGTGCAAGCGCTCACCGACGTCATCACCAACGACGTCACGGGTGCTGCCGGGGACGTGCTGGTGGAGGCCCAGGGCGGCAGCATTCTCGCCATCGACGTGATCAGCGGCCAGAATACGGCTCTGCTCGCCAACCTGAACGTCACGGCGAACAACGTCGCGGCGGGCGGGAACGTGCTGGCCCGCGGTAACGCCCAGCTCACGGCGAACCGCATCAACAGCGGTGGCGACACCACGATGCAGCAGTTCCCCTTCATCGACGTGAACGAGGGGAACTCGGGCCGGGACACGATCTTCCCGACCGACGTGAGTCGCGTGCGCCTGCTGGGCAACCAGGATTGGTTCGCCGCTCGGGACATCAACATGGTGAGCAACCGGGGCAACCCGAGCCGCGACTCGAACTTCTTCGGGAGTGGCAACCTGGTCCTGCGCGCCAACCGCAACATGAACATGGGCCCGAACGACAAGATCACGGCTGGGCGGCTGCTCAGCGTGCAGGCCCAGACGTTCAACGCCGGCGACCTGAACGCCGACAACCTGCAGGTCACCGCCAACACGGTGAACTTCGTGCCCCGCAACGCCGGGCCGGCGACCAGCCCGATCGACGGGTCGCTCGTCGATCCGGACCGCGGCGTGGACATCGTGGCCAACACCGCGGCGTTCAACGTGACGAACCTGCAGTTCGGGGGCGCTCCGCTGCAGCCCGACCAGGTGCGCATCGCGACCGGCGACGGCGTGATCGGTGGCAACCAGGCCTTCCTGGACCGCTTTGCGCTGATCGATCCGCTCTCCGCGAGTGCGCTGGGCCGGGGCGTCGACTTCTTCGCCGACGGCATCGCCATCGGCGGGCAGGCCGACCCGAAGGCGCTCAAGGGCCGCCGCACGGATGGCAAGCCGAACTCGAAGTCCGAGACGCTCACGGCGGCCGAGGTGCGGCAGTTCATGTCGAGCTGCGACATGGGCGCCATGTCGTTCGAGTGCGCCGGGATCTACGACAAGATCGTGGTGGCCCGGGGCGAGCGCTTCCAGGCGGGCGAGGCCGACACGCAGGCCTTCCTCTCACAGTCCCAGGCGCACTACGCGGGCGTCGTGCAGGACACGGCAGCGCTCGCCAGCGCCGGCGACGCCCTGCAGGCCGGTATCCGCGGCTTCAACCTCGCCCAGCAGGGTGGGGGGCTGCCGCCGGTCGGTGCCGGGCCCGAGGCCAGCGCTTCGGGTCACGGTGTGGGTGCCCACATCGCCGGCGCGCCGGAGCACCAGGCGGCCAAGGCGTATCTGAGTCAGGCCGACGAGATGCTCGACCACTCCGTGGGCTACGGGCTCGAGGAGCAGGAGCACGTGACGCTGCACCAGCTGCTGCTGGGTGACATGCACGAGGGCCTCGGCGTGACGGGCCTGTCGCACCACGAGCTGGACCGCGCGATCGGCCAGGGCTCGGGCCTCTAGGCCGAGCTGGGATCGGGGAGTCACGCGCCCCGGCTCCTTCGGGAGTCGGGGCGTTTCTCTTGCTGGCCACGTCCCCGGGGTCAGCCCTCGGCAGCCTCGAGGACGAACGGGTCGGGCAGGGGCCGGATCACGTCCAGGGTGATCTCGAGGCCTCCGGGCGCCGGCGCGAAGCGCGCCTCGAGCAGCGCCTCGCCCGGTAGCTCGACGAGAAGCGGCAGCGAGCAGGCCGCGTCGACGCCAGACGAGCGCAGCCGCTCCGAGACCCGCACGCGTCGGAGCAGGCTATCGGCGACGGCGCTGGTGTCGCAGCCCGTGAGCTGGCGGTGGCGCAGCTCGCGGCCCCCTCCCAGGCCCTCCTGGGCGGGCCTGCGCCCGGGACGAAAGCAGAGGCGATCGCCTCCGGTGGCCAGCGCGTAGCGCACCATGCGCAGCAGCGTCGCGTCGTCGATCGGTTCCAGCGGCTCCATCGCGTCCCCCCTCGGATCGGGCATCTCGCCCGAGACATGGGGACTTATCGGCAGGAGCTGCGTGTTCTTGAGGGGGCCGGCTAGCGCTTGCGCAGATTGCGGGGGAGCACGCGCTTGCGCAGCCGCAGGGCCTTGGGGGTCACCTCGAGGAGCTCGTCCTCCTCGATCCACTCCAGCGCGGACTCGATCGTGATCATGCGGGGGGTCGTCACCACGGTGGCCTCGTCCTTACCGGCGGCACGGACATTGGTGAGCTTCTTGGCCCGGCAGACGTTCACGTCGAGATCGCCGGCTCGTCGGTTCTCGCCGACCACCTGGCCCTCGTAGACCGGCAGCCCGGGCCCCACGAACAGGGTGGAGCGCTCCTGGATGTTGTAGAGCGCATAGGGCGTGGTCTGGCCCGTCTCGCTGGCCACGATGGCGCCCACCTGGCGTGACTGGAGCGGCCCGGCATGGGGCTCGTAGCCGCGCACGGTCCGGTGCAGGATGCCCTCGCCCCGCGTGTCGGTGAGGAACTCGCCGCGGTAGCCGAACAGGCCGCGGCTCGGAACCACGAAGTGCAGATGGATGCGATCGCCGCGGGGCTCCATCGACAGAAGCCGTCCCTTGCGCGACGACAGCTTCTCCATGACCGATCCGGAGTAGGCCTCGGGAACCTCGGCGAGCACGTCTTCCACGGGCTCGCACAGTGCGCCATCGACCTCGCGGGGGATGATCTCGGGCCGCGAGACCGAGAACTCGTAGCCCTCGCGGCGCATGTTCTCGATCAGGACGGCGATCTGCAGCTCGCCGCGGCCGGCGACCTGGAACGTGTCGCGCGCGTCGGTCTCTTCGATCTTGATCGAGACGTTGCCGAGCGACTCGCGCTCGAGCCGCTCGCCCACCTGTCGGCTGGTGAGGAAGCGGCCGTCGCGCCCGGCAAAGGGCGAGTTGTTGACGGAAAAACGCACGCGAATGGTCGGCGGGTCGATCGCGATCCGGGGCAGGGGGTCGGGTGCGCCGCGGTCGCAGACGGTGTCGCCGATCTCGATGTCGTCCACGCCGGCGAGCATCACGATCTCGCCAGCCGTGGCCTCGTCGAGCTCCACGCGCTCGAGCCCGCGGGTGCCGAAGAGCTTGGTCACCCGGAAGGGCGAGGGCGGGCCCTCCTCGGGGACGCGCACCACCGTGGAGCCTCGCTTCATCGAACCCCGCTCGACGCGGCCGATGACGAGCCGGCCCAGGAAGTCGTCCCAGCCCAGCGTCACCGCCTGGAACTGGAGGCTGCCTTCGACGTCGACCAGAGGAGCCGGCGCCTGCTCGAGCACCGTGTCGAGCAGCGGGCGCAGGTCGCCGAGAGGGCCTTCGGGGTCGAGGGAGGCCGCCCCCTGCTTGGCTGAGGCATAGACCACCGGAAACTCGAGCTGCGCGTCGTTGGCCTCGAGGTCCACCAGCAGGTCGAAGACCTCGTCCACCACGGCATGGCCGCGGGAGTCGGGGCGGTCGATCTTGTTCACCACCAGGATGGGGCGCAGGCCGTGCTCGAGCGCCTTGCGAAGCACGAAGCGCGTCTGGGGCATCACTCCTTCGACGGCGTCGACGAGCAGCAGCACCCCGTCCACCATGCCCAGAACGCGCTCCACCTCGCCGCCGAAGTCGGCGTGGCCAGGCGTGTCGACCAGCTGGATGCGTACGCCCTCGAAGTCGATGGCGGTGGTCTTGGCCGAAATCGTGATGCCGCGCTCCCGCTCGAGGTCCTGGGAGTCCATGGCCCGGTCCGGCAGGTCCTGATTCGAGCGCAGCGCGCCCGTGTAGCGGAACAGGCCGTCCACGAGCGTGGTCTTGCCGTGATCGACGTGCGCGATGATCGCGAGGTTCCGCAGGTCTTTGCGAGGGCTCGGGGCGGACATGGGCGCGCAACCTAGCAGTCCCACACGATCCCACATGAAGCCCGCACGGTGAAGCTGCCGGCCCGCTGCCGGTTCGACGAGACCGGCCACGGGAGACTATCCTGTCGGGTCCAACTGGAGCCCCTCCGTCCATGCTGCACCTGCCCCGTATCGCCCGCTCCCGGCTGGGCGTCCTGCTGCTTCCCCTGCTGCTGCTCGGCTGCCCCTTGAGCCTCGATGGCTATGCCCACCCGGCCTGGTGGACCGCCCGCCAGCTGGACTGGCTCGCCTACGCCACCGAGACGCCGCTCAACCCCGGTTCGGTCGGCAACCTGCTCGCCCACCTGGAGCGCGACGCCCGGGACCCCACCTTTTCGGTGGCCGCCGGCGCCATCCCGGACGATGCCTTCGACGGGATCTACGAGAAGATGTTCCGGCTGCGCGACACCAGCGACTTCGACGCGCTGCGGTTCATCGACCTGCTCTACGCGTTCCGCGGCCATCCCGCGGGCAGCGAGGCGCTGTGGGCGTCGGTCGAGCAGTCGCTCTTCGACTTCAAGTACTGGTACAGCGACCCCACGCCCGTTCGCGAGTTCGATGGCGCCCCCGTCGTCGACAACATGTGGTACTGGACCGAGAACCACATCCTGATCTTCAAGGTCTGCGAGTACCTGGCGGGCCAGCGCTACCCGGACCAGGTCTTCAGCGTGACCGGGCTCACTGGGGCCGAGCACGCGGCCCGGGCGCGGCCGTTCATCATGGACTGGTTCGAGGAGCGCGCGCGATTCGGATTCACCGAGTGGCACTCGAACGTCTACTACAACCTCGACATCCGCCCGCTGCTGTCCCTCGTGGAGTGGTCCGACGATCCGGTGATCGCCAAGCGCGCGGCCATGGTGCTCGATCTGGTGCTGGTCGACATCGCCCTTCATCTGCATCGGGGCACGTTCGGCGCGACCCACGGCCGCTCCTACATCAAGGACAAGGCCTCCGCCTCGACCGAGGACACCTTCGATGCGGCCAAGATGCTCTTCGACGACACCGTGCTGCCGTACGGGGGCCGGGGCAGCGCCACCGGGGCGGTCCTGGCGCGCGCCAAGCGGTTCCGGCTGCCCACGATCGTGCAGCGCATCGCCCGGTACGACGAACCCATGGTCGATCGCGAGCGCATGAACCTGCCCATCGACGAGGTGCCGCCGGCGGATCCGTTCTCGGCGCCCGTCCCCGAAGCGCCCTTCGGCTGGGACTACCGCGACGAGAAGTACCTGCCGTTCTACTGGTCGGGGGGCCTTCAGTCGGTCTGGCAGCTGCTGCCCATGACCTTCGACGTGGGCAACCGCGAGAACCTCTGGGATGCGCAGTTCTCGCCCTTCAAGGCGCTTCGCGACCTCGTCTGGAACCCGGCGGCGCCCGAGCAGTCGATCAAGGCGGCCCAGGGCGTGGCCATCTCGTTCTGGCCCACGATCAACCAGGCCGTGCTGAAGGAGGTGAACACCTACACCTACCGGACGCGCGACTACATGCTCTCCACGGCCCAGGACTACCGCAAGGGCGTGCGCGGCTCGCAGACGCACACCTGGCAGGCGACGTTCTCGGAGCGGGCGATGGTCTTCACCTCGCACCCCGGCTACCTGCCGGTCGAACCCGGCGACCCGGTCCCCGCCGACTGGAACTGGCAGCGCGAGGACGAGCCGGGCCCGGGCTATTGGACGGGGGAGGGCGCCCAGCCTCGCAGCGCCCAGCACGAGAACGTCGGCATCTCGATCTACGCGCCGCAGTACACGCCGCTGACCCAGTTGGGCTTCGGCTTCCGTGACGAGACGCACGCCTACTTCCCGGTGGCCCACTTCGACGAGGTCGTCCGCGACGGGCACTGGACCTTCGGCCGCAAGGACGACGGCTACGTGGCCCTCTACTCGTGGCGCCCCGTGGCCTGGCGCGGCGGGCAGCCAGAGGTGTTCCAGAATGCGGGGCTCGACTTCGACCTGGTGGCCGAGGGAGGCGCGAACAACGTCTGGATCGTCGAGTGCGGCGACCGCGAGACCTGGGGCAGCTTCGCCGCCTTCCAGGCCGCGTTCGACGAGGACCAGGTCGAGGTCGTGCCGACCGCGATCGCCTTCGACGTGACCTACGCCTCGCCCAGCCTGGGTGAGATGGCCTTCGGATGGGAAGGGCCCATCACGGTCGACGGCACAGCCCACGCGATCGACGACTACCCGCGCTACGACAACCCCTTCGTGACCACGCCCTTCGACACGACCCGCTACGAGATCAGCGACGGCGAGGCGACGCTGGTGCTCGACTTCTCCGACGACACGCGAGAAGCGACGGGCCCGCCGGCGGACGCGGCGGCGGCCCTCGAGCAGCTGGCGGACGTCCTCCGCAGCTGGCTCGACGGCTAGGTCAGCTCGCCGACGGATCGACGTCGAGCCAGATGGGCGAACTCCACGCCCGGGGCTCGTGCTCCGAGAGGCACTCGTCCGCGGCGCCGTCCGGGCCGGGGCAGAGACTCACGCCCGTGCAGCGTCCCTCGGCGTCGCGCTCACAGCGAAGGTTGCCCGCGTTGATTCCTGGAGTCGGTGCTTCGAAGGCGCGTACGTAGTACACGGCCTCGCGACCCGAGGCCGCGAAGTCGGGATCGCCGAAGACCACCGAGCAGCCTTCGGGGTGGGGATCGCAGGCGAAGCTGCGCCAGGGGTCCTCGATCAGGTCGGCCACGTCTTCGTCGGGGTGGACCTGGGGACGGATGCGCACGACCTCGATGCGCGTGATCACGCGACGTTCGTCGCTCGGGTGGTAGCAGTCGCCCTTGCAGAGCCGCTTGAGCTCGCTTGCGGAGAGTCGCTCGGCCGTCGCTTCCGGGCAGCCCGGCAGCTGTTCGAAGGAGCCCACGGCCCGCGCCTGGAAGATCGGCGCCGAGACACCGGAAACCTCGCTGCCCATGGGGGCCGTCGCGCCCGTCGAGCCCGGCGGGTTCAGCAGGTCGAACCAGAGCAGCATGCGCGGGCCCGTCGTGCCGTAGACCTCGCGGCGGTCCATCGCGTTCCAGATCGCATCGCGACCCCGTGCCTCCGCGTGGACGGCGATCAGCCCCCCGGTGAGCAGGAAGGCGACCGATCGCTCGGTCTCGATGAGCTGGAACCCCGCCACGCCCTCGAGAGCCGTTTCGAAGTCGAGAGACCTTGCCGCCGGCGGGCGATCGGGCGGGGCGATGATGCTCGCGAGCGGGCCCAGGGCGTCCGGATCGCGCGACGCCCCCACCGACTCGGTCATGCCCCGGCGATGCTTCTCCTTGTAGCCGCTACCGGGCCGGGCGAAGTGATTGTCGCTCGAGGCCATGAAGCCCAGTCGGAAGCGTCGGGGGGCGGCGCCGGGTCCGTCGAACCCTCCCAGTGCCAGCAGGTACTGCGCCGCGCCCGCCGGGCGGTAGTTGAAGGCGGGCTCGCGGCAGTCCTGGCATTGGCCGGAGTCGAGCCAGTCCTCGGCGCGCGCGCCGGGGACGACCAGGTGCCCGGGGATGCCGCCGGCCAGGTAGTGGGCCCGTGCCTCGGCGGCGCGCGACGCGCACTCGGCCTCGGTTTCGCCCTCCGCCAGGCAGCGCTCCTCGATGATCTCCCCCGCGCGCCAGCACGAGGGCAGGTAGCCCGGGCTCGGGGCAGGGCAGATCGTCGCTCCGTCCTCTTCGAGCGAAGAGCGCCAGGGCCGGTAGACCTCCGAGGTGCCATGGCCCGAGTAGATCTCGACCAGCCGCTGACGATCGGGATCGTGCATGGCCCCGTCGAGCTGCTTGTCGTAGCTCGACCCGGGCGGCGTGTAGGCCCCCCAGGTGGTGCCATGCGGGATCACGAGCGCATCGTGACCCCACTCGTCGAGCTTGCGGAACAGGTCGGCCGGTGTGGCGGCCAGCTCGATGCAGTCGTCGGGCAGATCTTGCACCGGGGTGTCCGCATCGCAGCGCGGCACGCCCTCCGGCTCGGTGAGAAACGCCGCCCAGTCGTGGAAGCGGCCGCCCATGGCGAGTGCCGCCGCGCCCCGCGCCAACGTGCCCATGCGGCCGACGTCGAGCCCGCCCGGCGGTCGCGTCGCGCCGATGGGGCGCCGCGGGATGCGGTCGTCGTCCAGGTGGCGCAGCACCACGTTCTTGTGGCCCCAGTGGTTGGCAGGCACGGTGCCCGCCTGGGTCCACTCCCAACCGAGAAAGGACACCAGGTCGGGCTCGTCGCCGCCGGCGATGGCTTCGCATTGACGCGTGGCGGCGACGGTCTCTCGCCACTGCCGTGGGGTCAGGTCTTCTGCGTGGTCGTTGATCGACCAGAAGTCGAGCTCGGCACAGTGGCGCGCGAAGTCGCAGGCGTCTGCCGGCGGATGCGCGCCCTCCCCACCCACCATGGGCAGGCTGAACGTGAAGGCATCGCGGGAGAAGGTGGTGTGGGCATGGAGGTCGCCGAAGAGGATCTGCTTGTCCGCCGACGCCCCGATCTCGCGCGCAGCATCGGCACGCGCGGCGCCGGCTGAGGCGACTGCGGCCGGGGCCCGGCGGTCTGGGTCGGGCGTGCCGCCGGTCTCGAGCTCGCCAAAGGTGCCGCGCCCGGCCGTGAAGACCGCGAGCCAGGCCGCTACGGCGAGCACGGCGAGGCCCCCGATGGCGATCGTGAGGAGCCTGCCCACGGGCTAGGCCGTGCTGCGAATCGCGAGCTTGGCTTCGAGCGAGCGCACGAGGCCGTCCAGGCTGTGTTCCGCGTCGGTCACCCCGAATACGTAGCCATCCGGACGGACGATTGCCGCAGCATGGTCGTCCAGGAGTCGATCGAAGGTTCCTTCGACCGCTTCGACTCCGTCGAGCGAGACGCGCCGAGCGCCGATCCGGTCGAGAAAGGCGGTGCATTCCGCTGCCAGCGCCAGGTCCGACTCGTTGCGGGCGACCAGGGCGAAACCGTTGCCCAACAACGCGTCCAGTCGGCAGGTCTCGCCGTTCGGCGTGCGGACCGTCGGCTGACGGAAGAGGAAGCCGGTGGGACTGTGCTCGTCCTGCTGGTCGACCTGGATCACGCCGCCCAGGAGCGGGGGCGCCGTTCGGCCCTGCCCGTAGCCCGAACTCTGGTCCGCGCCTTCGCCGTGGGGCGGCGGGCGACCCGCCTCGCCGGCGGCGAGGTTCTCCATGAGCTTGCCGATCGCGACGGCCCATTCGACCAGATCGCGCGCGTGGTGGTCGCGCTCGGCCGCGTAGGTCTCGAGCAGTTTCGCGTCGCAGGTTCCGGCGAGCACCAGCGGGAGCTTCCAGCCGAGATTGATGACGTCGCGGAACCCCGCATTGAGCCCCTGGCCCAGGAAGGGCGGCGTCTGGTGGGCGGCGTCTCCGGCGAGGAAGATGCGGCCTTGCTGCCAACGGTCGGCCGTCGCGGCGTGGAACTGGTACACCGCCGATCGGCGAAGCCGGTACTGGTCGGCGGGAATCCAATCGTCGAGCAGCGACCGAATGCGCTCCGGCCGGAGCATCTCCTCGCGCGTCTCGCCCGGCAGCAGCTGGAATTCCCAGCGACGGTACGGGTCCTTGCCACAGATGTAGGTCGTGAGGCGCGCGGGGTCGCACACCTGCATGATTCTCGATGGCAGGGCGGATTCGGAGTCGACGACGATGTCGATGACCAGCCAGTCCTGGTCGTAGCCGAGACTCTGCCAGGCGATCCCGAGGGACTCGCGAACGAAGCTCGAGGCTCCATCGCAGCCGATGGCGTAGCGTGCTCGGACCCGATCCGTGGCCCCCGAGCCCACGTCGCGCACTGCGATCTCGACCTCATCCTCCGAGTCCGCGATGGCGGTGACCTCGAACCCGAGGCGCTCGGTGACGTCGCCACGATCGGCGATGAGGGTGCGAATCGCCGCCTCGAGCTCGGGTTGATCGAACATCGCCACATCGCGGTAGCCGTTCAAACCGACCTGCGGCACGGACAGGCTGAAGTAGGGCTCGTGATTCGAGTTGGTGAAGCAGACTTCGTCGGGATCGCGTGGCGGTTGCAGGAGTGCCTCGATCGTCTCACCGTGGCCGAGGCGCGCGAAGGCGCGCACGATCTCGCCGTCGAGCCCGACTGCGCGGGGGATGTCGACGATGTCGGTCTCGCGATCGATGAGGACGACGCGGAGACCGGCGTGCGCGAGCAGCAGGGCTCCGAATGCGCCGACCGGGCCGTAGCCGACGATCGCGACGTCGAAGAGGTCGTCCGGGGGGGCGGTCGGGGCGGTCATGCGGGTCTCCTCGCCATGAGCCACCAGATTATACGATCGAATAGGATGGAGGGCAAGCCCGCTCCGTGGCCCCGATCGACTCGGCCTGGCAACCTCGTCCGGCGGCGGGGCCGCGCCGCGGGGAGACGACGTTGACCAGAAGGGCGCTCATCACCGGCGCGACGGCTGGACTCGGTCTCGAGTTCGCTCGCCAGTTCGCCGGAGAGGGCCACGACCTGCTGCTCGTCGCGCGCCGCGAGAGCCGCCTCGTCGAGGTCGCCGATGCGTTGCGGCGCGACCACGCCATCGACGTGGCCGTGTGCACGGGCGATCTCGCCGACCGCGAGACCCCGGAGCGGATCGAGCGGTTCGTCGCCGAGGCGGGCCTTCCCATCGACTACCTGGTCAACAATGCAGGGAGCGCCGGGCCCCACCTGCTCGAGCCCACCCCGTGGCCCGACCAGGCGCGGTTTCTCGAGTTGATGATGATGTCGGTGGCGCAGATGTGTCACCGGTTCATTCCGCCCATGCGAGAGCGCGGTTTCGGCCGCGTGATCAACGTGTCTTCGTTCGCCGGCCGCATCGCGCGCCCGGCGGGTGCGAACTACGGTCCGGCCAAGGCCTACCTGGTGGCCCTGTCCGAAGAACTGGCGCTCGAACTCGGGGGCAGCGGTGTCCACGTGAGCGCATTCTGCCCCGGCTTCGTGCACACCGACTTTCACGAGACCGGGGGGCTCATGGACATGAAGCGGGGCCTGCCCGCCTGGATCTGGTACGACGCCGAGACCGTCGTGAAAGAGGCGATCGAGGCCGTGGAGCGCGGCCATCCGATCCAGGTTTCCGGGCGGATCTACCGATGGCTCGACCCCTTTGCGCAATCGGTATGGGTGCGCGCACTGATCAAGCGATTCGCGCCCGGGCGCTGAGCGCAGGAGCGCTCAGTCGGGCCACCTGGGGTGGTGCGCGTCGATCACGAACCGATGGCGGTGCAGGGTCCGGCCGTGACGGTGGCGGTGCGCGTGTGGAGCGTCGCCAGCGTCGGGCTCGTCAGCGTGGGTGTGTTCATGGTGCGCGTCGTGTTCGTGAGCGTGCGCGTGTTCGAGGGGCTCGTGGAAATGCCAAAGCTCCGCGGGCTCGTGGCGGGGCCACAGGCGCGCGCCCGCTACCGCGGCGAGCGCGGCCGCGGTGGCGGTCAGCGCGAATGCGCCGGCGATGCCGAGCCAGGCACCGGCCAGTCCGGCGAGTGGGTAGGCGATGAGCCAGGCGGCGTGGCTCAGCGAGAAGTGCGCCGAGAAGAAGGCTGCGCGGTCACTCGGTCGGCACGACGCTTCGATCACCCGGCCCGTCACGGTCTGCACGAGCCCCATGCCGACACCCGCCAGGAACCAGGCCGCGAGCAGTCCTGGAAAGGTCTGCGAAACCGCGCCGACGCCCAGCGCGACGGGCAGGGCGCTCGCGCCGGCGAGCATCTTGTTGCGGATTGCAAGACGCTCGAGCAGGGCCGGTGTGGCCAGTGCGGCGAGCAGCGAGCCGGCCCCCGAGGCCGCGAACGCGAGTGCCACCTGGGCCGACGTGCCGCCAAGCGTGTCGCGCACGATGACCACCGTGTTCACGATCACCATGGCGCCCGCCATGGCGACGCCCGTGCACAGGGCGAGCATGCCGCGCAGGCGAGGCGTGGCCAGGTAGGCGCGAATGCCGAAGGTGAGCTGCTGGCGGAGCGGTTCACCCCGGTCTGCAGGCGCTGAGGGGGGGAGCGGCGTGATCGCCACGAGCCACGCCGACAACACGAAGCCTGCCGCGTTCAGGGTAAAGAAGACCGGGTAGCCCACCACCAGCAGGGCCAGGGTCGAGAGCGAGGGCGAAAGCAGCCCCTCGAGGTCATAGGACACGCGCGACAGTGCCAGGCCGCGCGTGTAGGTGGCGGCGTCGCGTAGCAGTTCGGGGAGGGTCGCCTGGTAGACCGGCGTGAAACCCGCCGAGCATGCGCTCAGCAGGAAGATCACGGCGTAGATCTCGCCGATCGAGGACACGAAGACCAGCAGGCCCACCAGGACCGCCCGCGCGAGATCGAGCCCCACGAGCAGGGCCCGCCGCGGGAGCGCCGCGCCGAGTCCTCCGACCACCGGCGCCACCGTGACGTAGGCCACCATCTTGAGGGCGAGCGCAACGCCGAGCACCACCCCCGCGCGGCCGCCGGCGAGGTCGTAGGCCAGCAGGCTGAGCGCGACCGTGGTGAGACCCGATCCCACCAGGGCGATGGTTCGCGCGGCAAAGAGCTTCGCGAAGGCCGCCTCGCGCAGCGGCGACAAGAGACCCGTGCTCTGCGCCATCGTGCCAGATCCTAGGCTATGCCGCGGCGTCGCCCGCCTGGAGCTCGACGAAGTGGCGGTAGGCGCCCCCCTGGCGTTGCACCAGATCGTCGTGGGTGCCGCGTTCGAGCACGCGGCCGTCGCGGAGGAACAGGATCTGATCGGCGCTGCGGATGGTCGAGAGCCGGTGGGCGATCACGACCACGAGCTTGTCTCGGCTGACCTCGCGCAGGGTCGCCACCAGCAGCGCTTCGGTCTCCGGGTCGAGGGCGGCGCTGGGCTCGTCGAGTACCAGCACCGGCGCGTCGCGCACCAGGGCCCGCGCGATCGAGACCCGCTGCTTCTGGCCCACCGACAGGCGACCCCCGGCGCGGCCGAGGGGGGTGTCGTAGCCGTCGGGCAGCGCTTCGATGAAATCGGCCGCACGCGCCAGGCCTGCGGCTTCGCGCACCTCGGCAAGCGACGCGTCGGGCCTGCCCACGCGGATGTTCTCGGCGAGGGTCGCGTCGAAGAGCACGGGCTCCTGAAAGACGAACGCGATGCGCTCGCGCAGGTCGCCCCGGTCGATCGCGGCAAGGTCGTGGCCGTCGACGGCGATGTGGCCCTGGTCGGGTGACAAGAAGCGCGGGAAGAGCTGCGCGAGGGTCGTCTTGCCTGCACCGGCGGGCCCCACCAGCGCGAGCATCTCGCCCCGGCGCGCCTCGAAGGAAACCCCCTCGAGGGCGCGCGTTCCATCCGGGTAGGCGAAGCCCACGTCCTCGAATCGAAAGCCCTCGGCCACGTCGGGCAGCGGGATCGGGCTGGCGGGCTGGTGATCGCTCGGGCTGTCCATCAGTTCGAACACCCGGCGCAGCCCGACCACGTTGTCCTGGAGGTAGACCCAAAGGCGGCCGAGTTCGGCGGCGAGGAACGCCAGGGTGCCGTAGTAGGCGAAGATCACGCCCAGGTCGCCCACGGTCAGGCGGCCGGCGAAGATCTCGTCGGTGAGCACGTAGAACACATAGACGCCGACCGGTGCCGTGCCGATCGCGAGGACGACCGAGATGGCGATCCAGGTGACGAAGAACACGCGCGAGGCGCCGTAGGACTCCCAGCTGTCGCGGTCGAAGCGGTCCCGTGCCTGGGGCTGGCCGCCCAGGCTCTGGACCGCGAGCACGTTGGCCACGCCTTCTTCGAGCGTGGACGTCGCCTCGGCCCCGCGCTCTCGAGCCTCGCGGCTGCGTCGTCGGAGCATCCAGGAGAAGGGCACGGTGATGGCGAAGCCCAGGGGCACCAGCAACGCGGCCGGGACCCACACGAGCCAGACGTCGTAGGTCGTGGCCATCACCAGCACCGTGGCCAGGGAGACGAGCGGCGCCGTGATCGGCGTGAGGATGATCCGGTAGACGACCTCGGTGATCTGCGGCGTGTCGTACATCAGCCGGTAGATCGCGTCGCCGATGCGCCGGTCGTCGAGACGTGCCATGGGAAGGTGCTGGATGCGCTCGAACAGGGCGCTCCGGTAGTGATGGTTGATGTCCTGGGTGAGCCGGATGGTGAGCTTCCACTCGAGCCAGCCCAGCAGGCCGCCCATGAAGCTGTGCCCCTGGTTGGCGGCGTTCTCCTGCTGAGTCGCAAGGTCGTCGCCGGCGGCCAGGCCCGAGCTGGCCTGGTCGCGGGCATCGTTGGCCCAGCCGCCGAAGATCAGCAGCATGAGCAGCGAGAAGGCGAGCACGGCCAGCGCGGTCTGGGCGGGCGACGCCCCCTCGAGCAGCGCCACCAAGGGTTGGAAGAAGAAGGGGTAGTGGGTGTCCGAGACCGGCACGTCCTGGATCACGTGGTCCACGAGCACCTTGGCGGGCCAGGGCAGGACCACGGCGGGGATCAACGACAGCAGCGTGTACCCGACCTTGGCCGAGATCCTGCCCCGGAAGGGGCGGACGTAGCGCAGGGCCCGCCCAAGGTCGGCGATGGACTGGCGGGTCTCGCCGATCGGCTCGGTCACCGCGTCGTCCCCATCGATGGGGCGCGTGCCATGCTGCCGCGTTCCAGGTCCACGAAGCGGCGATAGGCGCCGTCTTCGAGGGCCATCAACTGCTCGGGCGTACCGGCCTCCACCACGCGTCCGTCGCGCAGGTACACGATCTGGTCGGCGCGGCGGATGGTCGACAGTCGGTGGGTCACCAGGAAAATGGCGCGGCCCGCCCCCCAGGCCGCGAGGTTCTCCATCACGCGAAGCTCGGTCTCGGCGTCGAGTGCGGCGGTGGGTTCGTCCAGGATCAGGATGGGCGCGTCCTTGATCACGGCGCGGGCGATCGAGAGTCGCTGACGCTGCCCGGTGGAGAGCCTCGCGCCGCGCTCGCCCAGCGGCGTGTCGTAGCCGAGCGGCAGTCGTTCGATGAACGCGTCCGCGCAGGCGATGCGCGCGGCGGCTCGTACCTGCGCGTCGTCGGCGGTGGGCACGGCGAAGCGGATGTTCTCGCGGATGGTGGTGCCGAAGAGCAGGTTCTCCTGCAAGGCGATCGCCACCTGCGACCGCAGGCTCTCGATCTGGAGCGCGCGCAGGTCGCGCCCGTCGATCTCGATCCGTCCCGCGTCGGGATCGAACAGCCGCAGCAGCAGATTGCCCACGGTACTCTTGCCCGAGCCCGTGGGACCCACCAGGGCCGTGATCGTGCCGGCCCGCGCGGTGAACGTCACGCCCTCGAGCACGCGGACCTCGGGCTGGTAGCCGAAGCCCACGTCGCGAAAGTCCACCGACTCGCGAAAGGGTGGCATCGGAATCGCATCCTCTGCGTCGCGAACCTCGGCCACCTGGTCCACCTGTCCGAACGCGCGCTCCATGCCGATCGCCATGTCCTGGGCGTGCGACCACATGTGGGCCAGGCGGCGCGCAGAGCCCGTCCAGTTGCGGACGCGACCCATGGCGTCGGTGTAGGCGCCCAGGTTCCAGGCGGCGAAACCAAGAAAGGCCAGCGCCGCGCCGGCTGCGAGCGGCTCGCCATCACGAGCGAGAAGCGCCGCATACGCCGCCGCGCCCATGGGCACGAGCGAAGACAGTACGTACGAAGCGATCCCCACCAGCGCGTAGCGGCTGCGCCCTTCGTAGGCTCCGGCGAAGGCCGCGCGCGACGCGGCTTCGAAGCGCTCTTGCTCCCGCGGCTCGGCACCGTACGCCTTGACGACCTTGATCGCGGCCAGCGTCTCCTGGATGCGCGACGTGAGTGCGCTGTTGCGCTCCCGCGCCGTGCGAAACCCGTGACGGAGCCCCGGCGTCATTCGCTGGATCAGCAGGTAGAGGCTCGCGTAGAGCAGGAGCAGGGCGACGGGCAGCCGCCAGTCGAACAGGAACGCGATCAGGATACCGGTCGTGATCGAGAACAGGGGGCCGATCGGGCGGATCAGCATGCCCATCAGTCCGGTCACCATCGCGCTGTCCTGATAGGCGCGGTAGATGGAGTCGCCCACCGGCGCCCCCGAGTGGAACCGCATGGACTGGGCCTGCACGTTCTCGACCATGTCCACCCGCAACAGTTGGTTGATGCGCTGGCGGATCAGGAGCAGCCGGTACGCCACCCAAACGCCGATGGGTGCCAGCGCGAGTGCGAGCAGGGTCGTGGCGATGACGATGCGGTTGCGCAGCGTCTCGCGCTCGGAAACTCCCAGCGCCTGCACGTCGACGTAACGCGCCGGCTCGAGCGCCAGCAGGCTCGCCGCGAAGGGCGTGAGCGGCTCGCCATTCAACATGCGGTTGAAGACGAGGTCCGCCCCGAGCATGCCCCCGGGAACGCCAAGAACGAGCAGGGGCACCGCCACGAAGGCGAGCGGGCGCAGCTCGCGCAGGATCGGCCGCAGATAGGGAAGGGTGCGCACGGCCAGCCGCCACACCGGGCCCAGGTCGAGCGCCAGCCCCTGGTCCTCGTCGAGGTGAGGCGTCTCCCGCGGCGGGGTCCGCCGGGTCTGCATCGATCCTCCGCTGTGAGGCCCCGCCAGGGCAGTCGAATCTAGCGGCTGGAGCGTTCCCGCGCGCCCTCGGATCGGCCGATTGGGGCTAGCCGCGCGAGAGGTAGTCGGCGATCACCTCTTCGAGGTCGTCCGGGCTGAAGCCGAAGGGCCCGATGCCGGGGTTGTACGCCACGCGCCCCTCGCGATCGATGAAGTAGATGCGCGTGGGCCGTGCCGCGTACATCTCGTTCACCTCGTTGCCCATGGCATCCACGTAGAGCGGCACCACGCCGTCGAAGAGGTCGGACTGGCAGCTGGCCGCGACCTTGCGTCGCTGCTCGAGGGTCACGGGCTCGCGCACGTCCAGCCGGGCCGGGTTGCCCGAGAGTTCGTGCAGCAGCTTCTGGGTGCGGCTTCGGCCCAGCCACCACGCGTCGGAGGGATGCGCCTCCTTCACGTAGACGACGACGAAGGCCACGTCTTGCTTGTACTTCTCGTAGAGCTCCGTGAGACGCCCGGTCCCACCCGAGAAGGGCGGTCAGGTATAGCTGCCGAACAGCAGCGCAACCGGGCGCTTGCCACGGTGTTCCGAGAGCCGCATGCGCTCGGTGCCGGTGGGGTCCTCGAGGCTGAAATCGGGTGCGAGGTCGCCCACCTTGGGCGCCTGGAGGTCGGCGGCGCGCTGCCACGTGACCTCCTCGTTCCGCACGGCTTGCATGGTGGTGGCCAGGTCGACGCCGAGTCGCAGCGGGTCCTCGCGCTCCCAGATCATGAAGACCGTGAGCAGCGCGGCGAGCGGGGTTGCCAGCGTGCGTCGCCAACCGCGCGGCGCGTGAAGCAGCAGCCAGAACGCGAAGGCGCTGCCGGCCATGGCCACCCCCACCGGAGCGCCGGTGAGGAGCGGCAGGAGCAGCGCGGCCGAGACGGCGAGATGCACCGCGCCGGGATACACGGCGCCGACGCGGAACGACCGGACGGCCTCCGCGCCCATGAGCCCGGCGAGGACGACCTGGAAGAGGGCGAATCCCCCGTGGACCAGGTAGGCCGCCAGCGTGAAGACCATGGTGGCCGGGTCGACGACGGTCTCGTATGCGGGGTCCACGCGGCCTCCTCGTGAGCGCCGGAGGATGGCACGGGCGATTCGAGCGAACCAGCTCGATCGGCTCGCGGCGCTCAGCCGCCGCTGAGCGATTGGAAGATGTGGATCTCGTCGCCGGCGCCGATCGGGGCTTCCAGGGATCGCACCTGCTCGCGGTTCACGAAGAACTTCACGTGGCGGCGAAGCTGGTCCTGCTCGTTCACGATCCGGAAGCGGATTCCAGGGAACTGCCGGTCGAGGTCGCGGAGCACTTCGTCCAGGCTCGCGCCCTGGGCCTCCACCTCGGTCTGGCGCCCGGTGTAGGAGAGCAGTGGCTGCGGGATCCAGACCTTCACGGGCTCAGCCGACTTCGGCGTACTCGACCGCGAGGGTGAAGGGCAGGTGACTCGCGAGGCACGACCACGTGGCGCCCTCGTCCACGCTGCCCCAGATCTCGCCGCAGGTCGCCCCGAAGTACACCCCGAGCGGTTCGTGACGATCCGTCGTCATGGCCTGACGCAAGACCGTGTACCAGGCCTGATCGGCGGGCAAGCCGTTCGCGCAGCGCGTCCAGTTGCGGCCGGCATCCCGCGTGACGTACACGGCGGGCCGTCCGCCCGGGCTGATGCGCGGCCAGACGTCGGTGCCGTCCATCGGGAAGACCCAGGCGGTGTCGGCGTCGCGGGGGTGCAGCGAGATCGGGAAGCCGATGTCTCCCACGTCGCGGGGCATGTGGTCGCCCACGCGGTCCCAGGTCTCGCCGGGGCGAACGAGCCGGTAGATGCCGCAGTGGTTCTGCTGCCACAGCACGTCCGGCGCCTCTGGATGGAGCTGCACGCAGTGCGGGTCGAACCCGGCCACGCGGTCCGGGTCGGGGGGCGCGAAGTCCGCCGCCTGGCCGCCGTTGAGGGGCCGCCAGGTGGCACCTCGGTCGTTGCTTTCGAAGACGCCGCCCGCGTTGGCCGACATCGCCACGTACAGGTGCGTCGGGTCGCGTGGATCGATCAGCACGCTGTGGAGCATGTCGCCGTCGGGAGTGCCTGGCTCGTCGGACGGCACGCCTGCCCACTCGCAGTCGTTGAAGCCGTGGATCGGCTCCCACGTGGCGCCGGCATCCTCGCTGCGAAACAGCCCCTCGGGCGACGTGCCTGCGTACCAGACGCCGGGTTCGCTCGGGTGGCCGGGCACCAGCTGGAACGTGTAGTCCACGACCCGCAGATGCCTGGGTCGGTTGAACGCGTTGCGGCCCTGGGGCGGCGGCGTGTCGTCGGGCGGTCCCTCGCCCTTGGGAAAGGCGGGCGGACGCGTGGACTCCTCCCAGCTCTTGCCGAGGTCGGTGGAGCGGAAGATCGTCGGGCCCAGGTGGCCCGTTCGGGCTGCGGCCAGAAGCGTCCGGCCGTCTCGGGGATCGAGAACCGTGTGGTTCACGATGTGGCCCAGATGGATGGGGCCCTGCAGCGCCCAGTCGCGGCGCGCGGCGTCGCTGCGCAGGATCCACAGACCCTTCTTCGTCGAAACGAAGAGGACGACGTCACCGGATCGGATCGACATGCCGTCGTCCCCCTCGGTCGCGGCTCAGTTCTTCGGAAAGTTGAAGAACGGGAAGAACGGAAGGAACCCGTTGTCCGCCACGTTGATGAGTCCCAGCTGCACCGCGCGAATGCGGCGGGTGACGTTCACGAGACCCACCTGGACGGTGCCCGAGCCCGAGACGTTGACGCCGCCCACGTCCACCATCGCGAAGTCGTCGGTGACGTTCACGAGCGCCACGTTGGCGCCCGCCCGCAGGTGCCGCACGCGATTGAACAGGGCGCCGTTCATCCCCTCGTCGGTGCCTCGGTGGATGTTCACGGCGGCGATCGAGGCGCCCCGGAACTGGCCATCGACCTGCCCGAGGCCTGCGACCAACGCGCAGCCGGTGAGATTGCCGGTGTGGCTCTTCGCGATCAGACCCATGTCGAGCCCCCGCACGCGATCATTGCGCCCGTGCAGCAACGAGAAGCGCATGCCGCTCACATGCGGATCATTCGGAGCGCGTAGCCCGATCGTGGCGAACTGGATCGGGGCCTCTGCGGCCGAAGCCACCGGGGCCAGCACGAGCAACGCGGCGATCAGGGCTCTCTTCATGCTCGAAGCGTGCCAGCCGCCGCCGGCGGCTGCCAGGGCTAGTCCAGCGTCGCGCTGGGGCCGGCCTGGTCGGGGTCGGCCTTGCCTTCTTTCAGCAGCGCTCGAGTACCCTCGTCCATCCAGCGCCCGCACATCGCGAAGACCGAACCGCCGTCGGTGTCGACGATCGACCCGTGCAGCCACCGCGCCTCGGGCGAGCAGAGCAGGACGACCGGCGCGGCCGCCGCCTCGGGGCTCGCCGCCGTTCGAAGAGGGTGCGTTCGCTCCTCGAAGCGGACGGACGATGCGAAGAGCTGGTCGCCCAGCATGGTGCGCATGGAATCGCTCATGATCGTCCCGGGGTTCACGCCCAGTACGGTGATGCCCCGGTCGCCGATCTCGCAGGCGAGGTAGCGGATCATGGTCTCCATGGCGGCCTTGGCTCCGGCGAGGATGCCGTGGGCCGGAATGATCGTTCGGGTGTCGGCACCCGAGATCCCGAGGATGGTGCCACCGCCGCGCGCCTCCATCAGGGGCACCGCGTTCTGGACCGCCCGCAGGAATCCGATCGTCGAGATGGCGTAGGTCTTCTCCAGGTGGTGGGGCTTCGCCTCCATCAGTGGCTTGAAGGCGGTGGATGCCGCGTTCAGGATCAGGAGGTCGATTCCGCCCGGTTCGTTGCGGACCGCTCCGAACAGCTGGTCGATGCTCTCGACGTTTCCCATGTCGAGTCGGTAGACGAAGGCGCGGCGCCCCGCCGAGCGGATCTCCGCGGCAACATCTTCGGCGGCCTCGGACTGCTTGCGGTAGGTCACCACGACATCCGCTCCGGCGCGCGCCAACCGCAGCGCCGTGGCGCGGCCCAGCCCCCGCGACGAGCCCGTCACGAGGGCGGTCTTGCCCGAGAGGTTCGGCAGGTCTTCAGTCACGTCGGGTCTCCGTCGCATCTTGGGGGGTGGGTGGGGGCGGTGTCTCGTCCGGGCGACCCAGGACGAGCTCGGACAGCGTCAGCAGCTGGTCGAAGGCCTGCAGCTACGCGCTCCCCAGCGAGATGGGCATCTTCCGGATGATCCGCTCGACGACCCAGTCCCCATCGACCTCGATCTCGTCCTCGATCAGGTGCGCCTGCTCGGGGAGGTGCGCGACGAGGCCGGCCAGGATCACCTTCATGATCTCGATTCCGAGCTTGCGGCCGATGCACACGTAGGTGGCGCCGCCGAAGATCCAGTTGTTCGTTCCCGTGAAGCGTCGCGAGAAGTCGATGCGAAGGGGATCGGCCCACTGGGTGGGGTCGAGGTTCAGCCCCGGGAAGAAGATGTTGAGCGACTCGCCCCGACGCATGGTGAATTCGCCGATCTGGCAATCGTCGTGCACCTGCCGCGACAGCGCCTTCACGTGGTTGTCCCGCCGCAGGAACTCCATGATCACATCGTCCCGCTGGGTCAGCGCAGGGTCTTGGGCAAGCGTTCGCCGTACGTCGGGGTAGCGCAGCAGGTTCCGCAGCAGAAAGGCCGACGACATGCCGGCCGTGTTGCTGAGCGAGATGATCAGGATGCCGCCGAGGTTCACGCGGATGGTCTCGTCGTCGAGTCCCAGGTGCCGAAGGTCGTCGGCGAGTCGTCGCACCGGTGCGTCGGCGGCGGCGCGTTCGAGGCCCTCTTCGACGAAGCGCCAGACGCGAACCAGGGCCGCGTCGGCGGCTTCGAGCTGCGCCTCGTCGATGTGGATGTAGTTGTCGAACGCCTTGAGAAAGTCGTACCCGGCGGCGTTCAGGTCGAGGAGCTCGCGCTCGCTGGCGGGCATGCCGCAGATCTCGAGCATCATGCGCAGCGGGAGCGTCAGGATCGACTCGACGTAGTCGTCGACGCGGCCCGTTCCAGAGAGCTTGGTGAACAGGCTGCGGAAGTGAGAACCCTCGACCTGCTCGCTCGCGTCGTCGAGGAACGCCTGGAGCACGCGCTTGACCTTGAAGTCGGGCTGCCCGGTCTCCATGGCGGAGTACATGAGCTGGGCGCTCTTCGCGCGATTGGGGAAGCGTACCGCCCACTCCTTTTCGCGCGCCTCGATCTCCGGATTCGCCACGATCTCGCGGCGGATGCTCCGGCTCACGATCACCTTGCTCGCGTACTCGAAGTCGGAGACGAAGTTCATGCCATCGGCATGAAAGCCGAGGATGTCGTCGCGCTGGTGGAGCTCTTTCAGATACGGCTGGGGGTCGAGGGTGAAGCCCTCGTCGAAGAACGAGACGCCCAGGTCGACGAACCTCTCCATGTGCGTGCTCCCCGGTCGTTTCGTTGAAGAGAGGTTCCCATAGCCGAAGAAGCCCTACAACCAACCCGCGCGAGACGCGTGGTGCTACGCGCCCAGGCCCTCAGCCAGTGCGCGGCTGCGCGCCACACAGTCTTCGATGGCCATGCCCTCGAAGTAGTTGCCGGCGAGGGCCACGCCGGCGGCGCGGGCCTGGGCTTCGACCGCAGCCACTCGGACCTCGTGCCCGCGCGCGGGGGAGGGCAGTACGACTTCGCGCTCGAAGATCTCGAGCAGGTCGCACCGTGCGACACCCAGCACCTCGCTGATCTTCGCGAGCTTCTCGACTTGCGATCGGCCCGGTCGGAAGTGGAATGCGAAGCCGCGGAACCGCGGGTCGGGCACGACGTCGCGCGACACGAACGCGGTGAAAGGCTCGTCGCGCGCGGCGAGAACCGCCAGGGGCTCGAGGTCGATCCGGTCGGCGGCGACGACGACGCCCACGGTCTCGACCGGCGTCGACTCGATCGCCTGGATCGCCTTCGCGAGGTCGGGAAACCCCGTTGCGAGCACGTCCGCCGCGCCCGGCGGCGGCAGCGCGACGGCGGCCGCCGAGGCCGTCCAGCGCCTCTCGCCGGCGCAGACCACGAACCCATCGCCGTCGCGGTCGAGGCGGTCGACCTGCGTCCCCGTCACGACCTCGATCCCGTCGCGCGCGGCGATCGCGGCGGCCACCGTCTGCAGGCCGCCCTCGATGCTGAAGCTGCGCAGCACGTCCTTGCGCCGCGGACGCGTCCTGAAGAGCGCCGTCGCCGGGAAGTCGTCGACCGGCTGCGAGGGTACGGCCGACAGCATCGGCCGCAGCACGCGCTCGTAGTTGCGGGGGCCGACGAGGCCGCCGTAGTACTCCGCCACCGTGGTCTCGGCGCGCTTCGCGAACAGCCCGCGAGGCAGGTGGGTGAGCAGCTCGACGTAGCGAAGGGCGCTGGGGATCGATACGCGCTGCCCCTCTTCGAGCAGCTTGAAGGGGGCTTTCTCGCGCGCAACGAGCCGATCCATCAGCCCGCAGGCTTCGAGGATCTCGATGAAGCCGCCGTAGGAGTTGTACGCGGTGTGCGCGCCGAGGTCGAGCCAGAAACCCGTCTCGGTGCGGGCCGATCCGAGACAACCGCCGACGGCGGCCTCGCGCTCGATCACGACGACGCGCTTGCCGTCGCGCGCCGCGAAGAACGCGAGGCTGAGACCGCTGATGCCGCCGCCGACGACGGCGAGGTCGGCGTGGGGTGCGTCGCGACTCAGATCGCCACCGAGTGGCGAGCCTTGTTGCGCGCCAGGTAGCGATCGAAAGCCGCGGCGACGACGCGGACCAGGGGACGTCCCTCCTCCGAGAGCTTCAAGTGCCCGCCGTCGAGCGTGATCAGGCCGTCTTCGGCCATGTCTCGGAGCTGCTCGAGCGCGTCGGCGCTCCAGTCGTCGGGTTGCCCGAACTGGTGGCCCGCCGCTTCGAGATCGATCTCGGCGTCGCACATGATCCGCTCGATCACGTGCGCCCGCAGCGAGTCATCCGCGGTCAGTGCGATGCCCTTGGCGACGGGCAGGCGGCCGGCCTCGATGGCCTGGGTCCACGCGGCCGGGACGGGCTCGTTCTGGAAGTAGCCCTCCGGCGTGCGACCGATCGAGGTGGCTCCGAGTGCGAGCAGCGTGCGCGCCCGATCGGTCGTGTAGCCCTGGAAGTTTCGGTGCAGCTCGCCGTTTCGTGCCGCCACCGCGAGTGTGTCGTCCTCGCGTGCGAAGTGATCGAGCCCGATGGCCTGGTAGCCGGCCGAGATCAGGGCCTCGGCAGCCGATGCTGCCTGGTCGGCGCGTTCTTCCGGACCGGGGAGCGCGTCTTCGGCAATCATGCGCTGCCGCTTGGCCATCCACGGTACGTGCGCATAACCGAAGAGGGCCACCCGATCGGGGCGCATCTCGAGACAGGTGGCGATCGAGCGCGTGAGGGACGCGACCGTCTGATGCGGAAGCCCGTAGATCAGGTCGATGTTGATGTGACGCACGCCCGCCCGCCGCAGGCCGCCGATCGCGTGGGCGACGACGTCGGGCGGCTGGATACGGTGGATGGCCTCCTGGACCTTCGGGTCGAACTCCTGGACGCCGAAGCTGGCTCGCGTGAAACCCAGCTTGCCGATGCGCTCGCTCATGGCGTCGGTGAGGGTGCGCGGGTCGCTCTCGATGGAGAGCTCGGCGCCGGGCGCCAGGCGGAAGCGGCTGCGAAGCGCCGACATGACCCGCTCGAGGTCGTCGGGTTCGAGCACCGTGGGTGTGCCGCCGCCGAAGGCGAGGTGTGCGATCTCGATCGGTCCGGGCAGGAACCCGCAGACGAGATCGATCTCGCGCAGCAGGGTCTCGACGTAGGCGGCCACGGGTTCGTAGCGCGCGGCCAGCCGCATGTTGCAGCCGCAGTACCAGCAGACCTCGCGGCAGAAGGGCAGGTGGAGGTAGAGCGAAACGGGTTCCGAAGGGTCGACCCGTTCGAGCCACCCGCGGCAGGTCTCGGGCGACAGGTCGGTGGAGAAGTGCGGGGCCGTCGGGTAGCTCGTGTACCGGGGCACCGCCGAGGTCGCGTACTTCTGGAGAAGGTTCTCCGAGGTCATGGGCCTGCCTGTCTCGAGGTGGGTCGCGAGACGAGGTTACCCGTGGGCGCGCCGCAGGGGCAGGCGAGGAGGTCGAGGTTGGCAAGATAGGTACATTGGTGTATGTATCTATCTGGTACAACCCGTCGGGATCGCTCTTCCATGTCCACGCCCCCTCGAACGCCCCGCACCCAGGCCGCCCGATCCGCACAGACCCGGGCTCGCCTGGTCGAGGCCACCGTCGGCAGTCTGGTAGAACGCGGGTTCGCCCAGACGACGACCGTCGAGGTCTGCGCGCGCGCCGGCGTCACGCGCGGTGCCTACAACCACCACTACGACGGCATGGCTGCGCTCTTCCTCGACGTTCTCGAGGAGCTCTACCGGGGGTTCTCGAGCGTCCGGGCCGAAGAGGCGGGAGACGCCTCGCTCGAGGACATGGTCCGCTCGGGCTGGGCGCGCATCCAGCATCCCGACTTCAAGGCCGTGATCGAGCTGTGGATGGCCAGCCGGAACGATCCCGAGCTCGGGGTGGCGCTTGCGCCTGCCATCGCGCGGCTGAGCACGCTGTTCGAGCCCAGCGCCAACCCGAAGCTGGCGAAGCGACTCGAGTCCGACCCGGCGCTCTTCCGCTTCTATCGGCTCGCGTTCGAGGCCACCATCGGGCTCGCGCTCGGCCGCGCGACGTCTCCGGGCGGGGAACCCGTCGAGCACGAGCGTGACGTCATCGAGTTGTTGATCGAACTCGCTCGCGAACGCCAACCCGGCCGTGCCGGGTCCGCCGACGCGGCGCGCTGAGCCGAGCGACCGGCTCGAAAGGAACGCCCATGCCCTCCAACTACACGATCGACCCCAACGAGACGTCCGGCCTGCGGACACCGGCCGAAGGGCGTCGTGGGCTCGAGACGCGCCAGACTCTCTGCGGCACCTGCGACATCTCGTGCAGCGTCGTGACCGAGATCGATCGGGGTCGCGTCGTGAGGGTGAGATCCAGCGAGAACCCGCTCTTCCGCGACAACATCTGCATGAAGGGCATCGTCGCCCCCAAGGCGTTCGCCCACCCGGATCGCCTGATGCACCCGCTCAAGCGCGTGGGCGAGCGCGGCTCGGGCCAGTGGGAGCGCGTCACCTGGGACGAAGCGATGACCGACATCGGCGCGCGGCTGCAGGGGGTCATCGACCGCCACGGGCCCGAGGCCTGGGCGGTGTCGACGAGCCAATGGAACACGGCCACCGACCACGGTCTCGGGCGCCGGATCATGAACCATGTGGGTTCACCCAACTGGATCAGCGGCGTCGCGCTCTGCGCCGGCAACACCGCGGCGATCAACCGCCTGACCTACGGGTGGTTCCCCTTCTCCGACTTCTCGAGCACGAACTGCATCGTGCTGTTCGGCCACAATCCGCGGCGCCACAGCTGGGTTCCCATCTACAACCAGATCCGCCGGGCCCAGGCGCGCGGGGCGAAGCTGATCGTGCTCGACCCGCGGCGCAGCTCGAATGCCGATCGCGCAGACCTGTGGCTCCCGTTGCGCGCGGGCACCGACGCCGCCATGTGCCTCGGCTGGCTGAACGTGATTCTCGAAGAAGGCCTCTACGACGAGGACTTCGTCGCCAACTGGACCGTCGGCTTCGAAGCCCTTCGCGAGCGGGTGGCGGCGTATCCCGTCGAGCGGGTCGCCGAGATCACGGGCTGCGATGCCGGGAGCATCCGCGAGGCGGCGCGCATGTACGCCACCTCGGGTCCCTCGATCATTCCCTGGACGCCGATCACCGACATGCAGCGCAACAGCACCTCGGCGATCCGGCTGCACAGCATCCTGCGAGCCGTCTGCGGAAACCTCGACGTTCCCGGCGGCGAGCTGCTCCAGGGCTTCAACCCCGACGTCGTCCCGGAGTCGACGATCGAGATGCACGAGGTGCTGCCCGAGGCACAGAAGGCCAAGCAGCTGGGATCGGACACGCATCCGGCCTTCACCTACCGCGGTCAGAAGGCGGTCCGCGAGCACACCAAGCGGGTCTGGGGGCATGAATACGCCAACCAGGTCACGGGCTGCTTCATGGCCAACCCCTCGGCCACGTTCCGGGCGATGGCGGGGGAGGGCCCCTACCCGGTGAAGGCCTTCTTCGCCCTCGGCAACAACACCCTGCTGAGCTACGCCAACATGCCGCTCATCCTGAAGGGCATGCTCAACCAGGACCTGATCGTCGTCCACGAGCAGTTCATGACGCCCACCGCGCAGCTCGCCGACTACGTCCTGCCGGGGGACAGCTGGCTGGAGAGGCCGTGGCTGCACGACGCCTTCGGATGGGCGTCGATGGTGCGACCCTCGCAGAAGTCGATGGAGCCGCCCGGGGAGTGCGAGAGCACCTTCTCGTTCTGGAAGCGCCTCGCGACGGCGTTGGGCAGGCCCGAGGTGGTGCCGTGGGAAAGCCTCGAGTCCTTCTACGACGAGCGACTGGTCGGGACGGGCATGGACTGGGACGCGTTCTCGACCACGCACGAGGTCTACTTCGGGCCCACGGCGTACCGGAAGTACGAGAAGACCGGGTTCGCGACGCCGAGCGGCAAGGTCGAGCTCGAATCGTCGATCCTGCGAGACCTCGGCTTCGACTCTCTACCTTACTTTCGCGACGATCCGCCCCGAGACCCCGAGCACCCGCTGATGATGTTCACAGGCGTACGCGAGGACGAGTTCTTCCAGACCGGCCAGCGACACGTGCCCGAGCTGCGTTCGCGCAAGCCCGAGCCGGTGCTCTACGTGAGTGCCCGGACGGCAGCGGAGTACGGGGTGGCGGAGGGCGACTGGGCGCAGGTCTCGAATCGCACGGGCAAGATCGCGATCCGCGTGGGAGTGCGCGAGGCGATGCCCGACGGGCTCGTGCGCATCCCGCACGGTTGGTGGAAGCCCGAGATGAAGCAGGGGCTCGGCCATCTCTCCGGCGCGCTGGCGCATGCCGACGCGCAGCTCTGCCCGGACGACGAGGACTTCCTCGACCGCGAGCAGGGCATTCCGCACCTGAAGGGCATTCCGTGTCGCATCGACCGCCTCGACGCACCGCCCGAGGGCGCGTCGTGAGCCGCCGAAGCGAAGAGGTGCGGGCGAAGGTCGCCATGTGGCTCGCCCGACGCGCGTCGCGCGACACGGGCCTCCTCGACCGGCTCTGCCGCCAGATGCTCGGCCGGGCACTCTCGCAACCCGAACTCGACGCCGCCATGCGCGACGACTGGGTCGACGGCGACCTGGGCTTCGACGCCGACGAACTGGAGCGCTACCAGCGCGGAGAGTCGTGACCGCAGCGGCCCAAGGGGGGCGCAGGAGTCAACGTTCGTGTCGCATCAGGAGCGGTGCGCTTCCAGCCACGCGGCCTCTTCGCCGGGCTCGGGGAGGAGTGTGCCGCCCTCCATGTTCCACTTGGAGGGGATGTCGACGGTCACGACACCAACCTCGCCCTCGTCGAGGCCGAGCGTGCTCGCGACGCTGCGCTTCAGGTCGGAGACGATCTCCGCCTTTTGAGCGTCGGTCCGACCCCAGCGAATCGTCCCGAGCACGAAGGCCGCCAGGCCCTCGGGGAGTTCCTCGGCCGTGCGCTCCTGGAAGAAGGCGTGGACGAACGACGGAGGCGCCCCCGTGACGCCGCAGTGGACCCGGACGACTTCCTTGGCAATCTGGGCGCGCTGCGCCTCGCTGCTGAGGCCCTCTCGAACCGCGAATCGATACAGGGGCATGCTGGGTGCACCTCGCTTCTCAGAGCGGCAGCGGCCCGTCGAAGGCCGTGGCCACGATCTCGTCGATGGAGCAGCCGGTTGCTTCGACCCAGAGGTCGCACACGGCGCGTAGGAACCGCTCGCGCTCGCCGTCGTCGTACCCGACCGGCACGGAGCGGACCACGATCGACGAGGTGCTGGGTTGCCCCGCGGTCCAGGCCCAGCCCTTGGGCTGACGCGTCCAACGGATGCCGACGTCGGCCGGGTCGTCGCCGGAGAATTCGCGCGCCAGCCGCCGGAGGCCTGCCTCGAGCGGCTCGATCCGCTGGTCGGCGGTCTGCCCCGCTTGGATGATGCAGGCGTACTGATCCATGCCTGCGATCCTCGCACGGGTCAGGCCCTCGTGCACGGCCGTCGGGCGGGCGGGCCGAGCCTCGCGCCACGATGGATCGGGCCGATTGCGGAGTACGATAGCGGGGACTCGGTAGCCCCAGCGCGTGCGCCTCAGGCTGCTGCAACCCACCCAGGAGGAAGCCTGATGGCCATCGAACCGATCATCCCCGCCTCGTTGAAGGCGACGTACGACTCGCTCCACTTCGCGCCTGCAGTCCGCAAGGGCGGTACGCTCTATCTCTCCGGAGTCATCGCGTCGCTCGAGGAGGGCCAGGAGGGAACGGACGAGCAGTACGCGGCGGGCGCCGAGAGGGCCTTCGAGCAGATCGACCTCGTGCTGAAAGAGGGCGGGGCGTCGATGGCGGACATCGTCTCGATCACGTCGTTCCACATCGACTTCCGCAAACACATCCGCGCGCTGGCCGCGGTCAAGGACAAGTGGATCCAGGAGCCGTACCCGGCCTGGACGGTGATCGGCACCACCGAACTCTTCGACCCCCTCGGATTCGTCGAGATCCAGGTGACCGCCCACGTCGATCGCTAGGCGCTCGGGGCCGTCGTTCGGTGCCCCGCGCTCCGCTCGAGCGAGGTTTGGCGACGGAGGTGTGGCTGCCGAGCGGGGTCTGCCTTAGGATCGACCCGTGCTCGACGCGCGCGAGGCGAACTGGCGCTACCCCGAACGGAACCTGTGGGCTGCCGTCCGCGATGGGCTGGTCTGGTTGTCCGGGCCGGTCAGCGAGCGGGGTGCATCGCGCGCGTTTCGGGTCGCGCTGCACATGGGCGGGCGGAAGGTGCACGAGCGCCGTCTCGCGATGCGGGAACATCCGATGGGTCGGCGGCTTCTCGACGAACGCCCGGACCTGTCGGCCGCGCTGAACGACATGCCCGCGCTCGGCGCCATGCCCGAGGGGTCGCTGGGGCGCGCGTTCCACGCGTTCATGGACCATCCCGAGACGATTCCTGGCTACCTGCTCTCGGGTCTGATCTATCGGGACGACTGGATCGACACCGTCCCGATGGACGAGGAGCTGCGCTGGGCGTTCGAGCGCTGGATCCAGACGCACGACCTGATGCACGTCGTGAGCGGCTACGGCGCCGATCTCGCCGGCGAGGGCCTCAACATCTACTTCACCGGGGGCTACAACCTGGGCATCTCGTGGCGCACCACGTTCTGGAGCCCCTTCGGGCTCGCTCCGCGCCTGATGCGACCGGGCATCGGCACACGCCGCTGGCATGGCTGCCTCCGCGAGGCCTGGCAGCGGGGGGATGCGGCGCGACGCCACCTGCCGTTCGAGTCGGTTCCGTGGGAAGAATTGCTGCCGCAGCCGCTCGCCGATGCACGGGCCACCCTCGGCGTCGTGCCGGTTGCGGATCCCACCATGGACAGCTCGGAGTGGACCGACGAGAGCTTCTTCACGCGCACGTTCCTGGCTTCGAACGTCGACTACGAGTCGGTGCGCGGCGTGAAGGCCGCGGTGGAGGCCGGCGTTCCCGTCCGAGAGTTGATGCGGTCCGACGCCGAGACGCGCAGCCGCGTCGAGAAGCTGGCGCTCGACGGTGCGGAGGCCGAGGTGCTTCTGGAGGCGCTGGCCGCCTGAGCTCACCAGGCCGCGCCGCGCGCGGTCGGTGCCCGAACCTCGCGCGAGGGGCCGCCCTCGAGGTTCTCAGCCCGCGGCTTCGCCCTCGGCCGGGGAGGGGCGTCCGTCGGGAGGCCACGAATCGACGCCATCCTCCAGCGGGATCCGCAGCCCGCGCGCAATCTTCGAGATCAGTTGCCACGTCGCGATCGATGCGACCAGGTCGACGCTGGCCTCGGTGCCCAACAGCGACTCACACCGGGCCCATGTCGCATCGGACAGATCGCCCGCGTCGAGCAGCTCGTCCGTCGCTTCGAGCGCGGCGCGGTCGCGGTCGTCGAACACTTCGGCGCTGCGCCAGTCGCGCAGCGCCAGCAGCTCCTCGCGCGTGCACCCGAAGATCTGCTGGGCGATCGGCCAGTGCTGGGTCCATTCGTAGTCGCAGCCCGTCACCCAGCCGATCCGCATGATGACGAGTTCGCGGGTGCGATGGTCGAGTTCGGCTTCGAAGAGCAGCGAGAGGAGGAGGTCCGAGATCGCTTTTGCGGTCTTCGGGCGCCGGAACAGGGTGCGGAAGACATTGAGCCTCGCCTGGGGCTCGTGAAGGCCCAACTCGCGAGTGAGTTCGAGGGTCTTCTCGAGGGAGAGCATCTCGACGCGTCCTTCGGACATGCTTGTTCCTTCTGCGGCAGCTCTTCCGGGGCTCAACCCTCGCCGGGCCCCATCTTCGCGAACTCGTAGGCGCCGAGGATCAGGGCCTCGGCCTCGCTGGTCTTCTCTTCGCCGTGGTAGCAGCACGCTCTCGCGGTGTACTTGCGACCGTCGACCGAGTCCACCCACGACTCGAAGCGCAGGGGCTCGTTGATCGGCGTCGGCTTCACGAATGCGACCCTCACCCAGAGGGTCGGGCCCGTGAATCCCTCGAGCATCACGGCGTAGGCCAGGACCTGGTCATGGACGGCCGCCACCATGCCGCCCTGCACGGTGTCGGGCCCGCTCTCGTGGCAATTGGCGAACTCACAGACGGTGACGATCCTGTCGCCATCGACTCGCATCTCCAGCCTGGGCGCGATCGGGTTGTAGCGACCCGTCGCCGGATTGAAGGGAATCACGTTGTTGGGGTCGTCGCGATCGAAACCGAACCCGAAGGACTGGATGTCGCGAGAACGGGTCACGGCGTCGAGGGACGCCAGCAGCTCCTCGACCCGGTCGGCGGCGGCCGTCAGGTCTTCGAGAGTGCCACCGAGGCGAACGACTCTTGCGTTGATCGCGCGGACGCCATCGATGAGCCGAGCGGACTGCGCTTCCTGCTCGGGGGTGAACTGCGAATCGTGCGTCGAGAAGTCGCGTATCGGCATGGCGTCACGACGATACAGGAGAACACCGTCCGGACGGAGCGGCCTAGAGCTCTCCGCTCTTCAGCAGTTCGATCGGGTCTCGCGTGTCCACGACGCCGAGGTAGCCGCCACCGGACGCGAGGGCGTCGTGGGCCGCGTAGCCCAGCAGGGCCTGGGCCTTCTCGGGAAGGGTGCGCGCGACGTCTGGGGGCACCGAGAGGTAGTTGTTCTCCTCGGTGCGCAGCCATCCGAGGTTGAAGCTCATGTGCATGCCGCGGCGACGCGTCGCATCGCTCGTGTTCGGCCCGCCGCCGTGGATCGTCGAGCCGAGGTAGACGATTGCCGAGCCGGCCGGCATCTCCGCGACTGCGATCTCGTTCTCCTCCGGCTGCCTCTCCCGGGCCCAACGATGGCTGCCCGGCACGATCCGCGTCGCCCCGTTCTCGGCGGTGAAGTCCTCGAGAGCGATGATCGACGCAACCTGCACCTCGGGGTGCGGTTGCGGCAGGTGGACCCAGACCAGTTCGTCGCGGTGAAGCATCTGCGGCTCGCTACCCGGCCCGCGGTCGAGCACGTGGGCGACGTTGAGCCTGTAGTTGGCACAGTTCGGAAGCAGGACGGCATCGCAGACGGCTAGCAGCGCCGGATGCACGAGGACCTCCTCGGCGAAGACGCGAGACTTCGCCGCCACCGCCGTCATGTGGCGGGTCTTCGCGCCCATGAACCACTGGACGGCGGGCGAGAGGACCGCCTTGCCCTCGGCCTCGCCGTCGAGCCGTGCGTCGATCTCGGTGTTGAAGCGCGCGAGCACGTCCCCATCGAGAAATCCGTCGAGGACGACGGCGCCCTCCGACTCGAGGCGCGAGACGATCCTGGCGGTCGGCGCGTCGGCCTTCAGGTGTTCGAGTGTCGGTGCCATGGGCGCCCCCATTGCGATGAGCCTCGCGGTCCCAGTCTAGTGCGGCGCTTCGTGAAGGGCTCCTGTTTCGACGGGGCCTCGGGCCAGTCGCCGATCCCCAGGGCCTGACGTACGCTGCGCGCTTCCGCAGGGGGCAGCGAGTGAACGTAGGCTTCATCGGTCTGGGCAACGTGGGGGGCAAGCTCGCGTGCAGCATCTTGCGCAATGGCCACGCGTTGATGGTCTGCGACGTCGCGCCTGAAGCCGTTGCCGCGCTCGAACGCGAGGGTGCCCGCAGCCACGTGAGCCCCCGGGAGGTCGCGGGGTTTGCCGACGTCGTGATCACCTGCCTCCCCGAGCCGCGCATCAGCGCGGACGTGCTCGAGCGCCCAGACGGTGTGCTCGCTGGCCTCGGTCCCGGAAAGACCTGGCTCGAGATGAGCACGACCGATGCTGCCGAGGTGGTTCGCCTTGGAGAGAAGGTGCGGTCGGTCGGCGCTGAGGCGCTGGACTGCCCGGTATCCGGCGGCTGTCACCGTGCTGCAACGGGGAACATCTCGATCTTCGCAGGCGGGTCGCGTGCTGCCTTCGAGAAGGTGCTGCCGCTGCTCTCCAGCATCGGCCGGCGCATCCTCCACACGGGTGGGCTCGGCACGGCGTCGCAACTCAAGGTCATGACGAACTACCTGGCGACCGCGAACCTCGTCACGCTCTGCGAAGCCCTCACCACGACCGCCAAGGCGGGCCTGGACCTGGCCGTGGCGTACGAGGCGATCCGCATCTCCTCCGGAACCTCCTTCGTCCACGAGACCGAGAGCCAGGTCATCCTGAACGGCAGCCGCGACATCGATTTCACGATGGGGCTGGTCCGCAAGGACATCGGGCTCTTCGAAGCGATGGCGCGCGAGCACGGCGTGGAACTCGAGGTGTCCCCGCTGTTGATCCGGATCTTCGAGGACGCAATCGCCCGCTACGGCCCGGGCGCCCATTCGCCGAGCATCATCCGGCGACTCGAAGAGCAGAGCGGCGCCGACGTACGCGCGCCCGGCTTCCCCGCGGCGATGACCGACGACGAGCCGGAAGAGCCGGGCGCCGAAGTCCTGCCGCGGCGCGCCTGACGCACGACCATCGAACCCGCGGGGTCGGCTCGCAGCTGCGAGGACGGCCTGCACCCACGTGCGACCGCGATTCACCAGGAGGTATGAGCATGTCTGATTCGCCCCGTCCTTTGGGCGCCATCGCCGATCGGTACCGGGGCTATGCCCCCGCGACCTACCTGACCCTCATGTCGCTGATCCAGGCGATCGCAGTCGAGAGGCTGGTAGACGAGGTTCAAGCCGCAGGGGGCGTGCTCGTCGCAGCGGATTGGGGGAGCGCGGTCGTCCTGCTGCAGGCGGCTCTACTCCTGTCCGTGATCCTCCTGTCCTGGGTCTCGACCGTGCAGGGCTTCATGATGCTGCCGTGGGTCTCGAACATCGACGACCCGATCCTGCCGATCGCGATCGGGATCTTCCAGTTCTCGACGATCTCTTTGATCGGGCTGGATCATCTCGTCGTCTGGTCGTTTCTGATGTCCGCGCTGGGGTTGGTCGCGTTCAATCACTACAAGAGGCTCTTCGGGGAGTTGCGCGAGGAGGCCGAGGTGCAGGCGTACCGGAAACTGCTCTCCGCCAAAGCGGTATATGGCGGGCTCGCCGGGTATTCGCTGATGCTCGCCCTCGCCGCCGTCCTCTCGCTCTTCGAGGTCGGCGACCTGCGCGTCACCGCGATGCTGATGGTCTCGAGCGAGATCTGCCTGATCGGGGTCCTGGCAGCGTGGCTGCTGGCCTGGAAGCGGGTGATGGCGACCGGGTGAAGCGCGGCCCAATGTCTTGACTGCTGATCTAGAGTGGTCTAGATTGCCGATCTAGACATGGCCAGGAACCGACCCGACCGGACCCGAGAGGACAAGAAGGGCGAGATCCTCGCGATCGCGCAGAGGCTCTTCCTCCAACAGGGCTACGACGGGACGTCCATCGCCGCGATCGCCCGTGAGGCTGGGATCGCGACGAACGTGGTCCACTGGTACTTCGCCACGAAGGACGAACTGTTCGTCGCGGTGCTCGACTCGCTGCAGTCCGCCGACCTGGAGGAGGCGAAGGGCCGCCTCACTCGTTCGGCTCCGGGCCAGGGAGGCGATGCGCTCGCGGCGCTCCTCACGGAGTTCGTCTGGCGGCGTCTCGAACGCTTCGGGTTGATCGCGACGCTGCATGAGCGCTCGCACCACTCGCCCGTCATGGCCGACTTCCACCGCCGGGCCCACGACCGCTATGCGGAGTACCTGGAGCGTGCGATCGCCCACCGCGCGATCCCGGCCGCCGACCGGAAGCTCGCCGTCGAAGCACTCATCACCGCGGCCGAGGGGCTCGTCATGCACCGCGCGAGCAAGCGCGAGGCCAAGAAGATGATGACCTTCCTCGCGGAGCGGCTCCTCTCTTCCGACTGAACAGCGCCCGAAACCCAAAGGAACCCACCATGAACCTGCTCTCCCTTGCACCCGAGCCCTTCACGGCTCCCACCGACCGCGACATGCTTCCGTCCGAGCGACGCGAGTTCGTGCGAACGCACCGGACCTGCGTGTTCGGCTACGGGCGCCGCAGCGACGGACCGGCCATGTCGGTCGTGTACTACATCCCGACCGACTCGGACGAGCTGCTGGTCTCGACGATGCGGGGCCGCGCCAAGGCGAAGGCGGTGGGGCGCAGCGAGAAGGTCAGCCTCTGCATCCTGGATGAACGCTGGCCCTTCGCCTACCTGCAGGTCTACTGCGACGCCGTGGTCGAAGAGGACCCAAAGCTCATCGTCGACGTGATGATGGCGGTGGGGGGTCGCATGTCGGGCAACCCGCTACCGGAAGAGGCTCGCCCGGTCGTCGAAGGCATGGCGAAGGCCGAGGAGCGCGTCGTGCTGCGCTGCAAGCCCTACGCGACCTTCGCCCAGCCCCCGCGTCACCTGCATCGCAACGACCAGGCCGAGGAGCTCACGCACTGGGTCACGGGGAGCGTGCCCTGGGACGCGGCGGACGAAGGGTCGGCCTAGGCTCCTGCCCGCACCGAGGCCACCCAGCTGCGCACGCGCCGCTCGAGCACCGCGAGGGGCAGGGCGCCACCGCCGATCACCGTGTCGTGGAAGGCGCGGATGTCGAAGGCGTCGCCCAGCGCTTCCTCGGCCCAGGCTCGCAGCTCGAGGATCTTCAGCATGCCGACCTTGTAGGCCGTGGCCTGCCCAGGAAGGACGAAGTAGCGCCGTACCTCGGCGCGGATCGCGCCTTCGGCGAGGGCGGAGTTCTCCTCGAAGTAGGCGACTGCGCGCTGCTCGGACCAGCCCTTGGCGTGGATGCCGGTGTCCACCACGAGGCGGATCGCGCGCCACATCTCCGTCGACAGCCGGCCGAAGTCCGAGTACGGGTCCTGGTAGGCGCCCATCTCCTTGGCGAGAAGCTCGGCGTAGAGCGCCCAGCCCTCGACGTAGGCCGTATTGCCGCCTCGCGTGCGAAACAGGGGAACCCCCGTCGCTTCCTGGGCGATCGAGAGCTGCATGTGGTGGCCGGGGTTGCCCTCGTGGTAGGCCACGGCCTCCATCAGATGCTTGGGCATGGCGCTCATGTCCGAGAGGTGCGCGTAGTAGATGCCGGGCTTGGATCCATCCGGCGTCCCCCGGAAGTAGTGCTGCGGCGCCCCGTCCTGCTCGCGGTAGGCCTCGACCCGACGGACGACCAGGTCGGCTTTGGGCAGGATGCCGAAGTAGTCGGGAAGTCGGGCGTCGATGAATTCGAGGTAGGCCTCCGAGTCGTCGATGTACGCCTGGCGTCCTGCGTCCGTGTTCGGGTACTGGAAGCGCGGGTCGTCTCGCATGAACTCGAAGAACGCCTGCAAGTCCCCCTCGAAGCCCACCTTCTCGCGGATGGCGTCCATCTCCTGACGCAGGCGCGCCACCTCGGCGAGACCGAGCTCGTGGATCTCGTCGGCGCTCATGTCGGTGGTGGTGCTGGCGCGGAGCCGGTGCGCGTAGAAGGCTCGGCCATCAGGGTTGTCGAGCACGCCCCGTGCCTCGGCGCTGGCGTGGGCTACGTCTGCGTCGAGCCAGGTGGCGAGTGCTCGATAGGCGGGCATGAAGGACGTGATCAGGGCGCTTCGGGCCTCTATCCGCAAGGCTGCGGCGCGTTCCGCCGAGATGGCTCCGCTCGCTTCCAATGCGGCGATCTTGGCCTGGGCGTCGGCCCAGAGGGGAGAGTCCGCACCGTCGTCGAAGGGTGCACCGGAGCTCAGGTTCTTGGCTTCGCGGCTGGCGCCCTCGTACGCGAACCGCGGCGGGCGGGCGCCGGCGGCCGCGTTCTTCCTGGCCGACTCGAGGAGGTCCGTGATGGCCTGGGAGATCCCCGCGATGCGCGAGATGTAGGCCGTCATGTCGGCCTCGGTCTCGACGCTGTGGTAGGTGAGCATGAACTGCGTGACCCGCGACTGGGGTCCGGCCATCTGCGTGAAGACGTAGCTCTGGCGTCGATGATCGTGGGCTTCGCGGGCCTGCTCGTAGCGGTAGCGCCAAAGGTCCCAGGACGTCTGGGCTTCGAGATCGAGACGGCCGTAGTCGAAGGACGTCTCCATCTCCCGAACGGTCTCGCCGAGCCAGTCGAGACGCTTGGCGATGCCGGTCTCGCTCCAGTCGTCGAACTCGTCGTAGCGGTCCTTGCGCCCGAGCTGGGTCAGCCAGGAGGGATTCATCTGCAGCTGCTCTTCGTATCGCGCTTCGAGCCAGGCGTTCAGGCGGGCCGACTCCGACGGCGCCGGATCGGTCGGGTTCGAGGTCGCGGGGGTCGCACCGTGCGCGCCGGCCCGTCCGGCTTCGGACGTCGGCTCGGCCGCAAGGGTGCCGGCAGAAACGAGCGAGCAGAGGGCGGCGACCGAGAGCAGCAGGGAAAGAGGGTGTCGCGACATGACCGGGATCCTCCCCCAGGACCGGCCGGCAGGCTACCCGTGCGCAACCCTGCGCCGCGCCTTGGCGGTGATCCTCGGCGCGTGACGAGCCAGGCCTTGCCGCGGGCCGGGTGGTGCGCTCAGGCCTGGAAGACGCGACGCCCGTCCATCCAGGTCTCGCTCACGCGGATCTCCGAGATCGCCGTGGGCTCGGCCTTTCGGGGGTCGCTCTCGAGCACGACCAGGTCGGCCAGCTTGCCAGCCTCCAGGCTGCCGATCTCGTGCTCCGAGTGGCACTGCCAGGCTGCAGTTCGCGTGATCGAGCGGATGGCCGCCTCGACGGGCACCCGCTCGCTGGGAACGAGCACCGCGCCGGGCTCTTTCCACAGGTCTCGCGCGACCGCGACGCGGATCTTGTGGAGGGAGCCCAGGGGCGACACCGGTGCGTCGCTGTGCATGACCCAGGGGATGCCCACGCGTTCGACGCTCGCGCAACGGTCCAGCAGCTGGACCTTCTCGGGGCCGAAGACCTGGTCGCGCATCACGTGGCCCCAGTAGTGCACGTGGTTGATCAGGAAGCTCGGACCCATGCCCAGCTCCTGGATCCGTGCGATCTGGTCATCGTGGAGGATCGAGCAGTGCTCGATGCGGCAGCGCAGGGCCCGGACGTCGATCCCCCGATCGCGCGCGTGCTCGACCGCATCGAGAATGCTGTCGATGGCCGCGTCGCCGTTGCCGTGCATCGAGAGGGGCCAGCCCTCCGCGGCGTAGCGCTCGACCAGGTCGCGAAGGACGGGGGGGTCGATGTAGTAGAGCCCGAGCGTGTCGCGCGTCCAGTAGGGCTCGCGCTGGCGTCCGGTGAAGCCCTGGTTCGAGCCATCGGTGACGAGCTTGAGCCCCGCGACGCGCAGCAGGGCGTCTCCGTCGCCGGGGCGGACGTCGGCGCCGCGCCACGGCGCCTCGTGGAAGTCGTACAGGTAGGCGCGGAGTCGCGCCTTCATGCGGCCCTCCGCATACATCTCCCGGTAGCGCGCGAGCTCGGCAGCGCCCGAGAGGACGCCCGTCGCCTGGTCACACAGCGTCGTGATCCCCAGGGTGGCGGCCGTCTCGCCCACCTCGATGCCCGCGGCCACGAACTCGCGGTTCATGCGAGCCTGGATCTCGGGATTGCTCATCAGCACCGGGATCTGCGCACTCGGCCCGTAGAGCACGCCGTTCAGGGTGCCGTCCGCCTGGCGTCCGAACTCGCCGCCCGCCGGGTCCGGCGCATCTCGCGCGATGCCCGCCGCATCCAACGCGCGGCTGTTCACATAGGCGATGTGGCCCGAGGCGTTCAGCACGAAGGCCGGGCGGTCGGGGGCGATCTCGTCGAGCTCGCGGGTCGTGAGCTCGCGCGCGGGTTCGAGCAGGATCGGATCGAACTGCCGTCCCATCACCCAGGCCTCGGGCCCCTGGGCCCTGGCGGCGTCCCGGATCTGGCGCAGGGCGGCGAGGCACGCCTCGAAGGTCGGTTGCGCGAATGGACCGACGTCCTCGACGTGTCCCAGGCCTGCGAGCAGGAGGAAGTGCATGTGGGGCTCGATGAACCCCGGCAGGACCGTGCGCCCCTCGAGGTCGACGATCCGTGCGCCGGTCCCTGCCTCGGCCAGTATCGCCTCGTCGCTTCCGACCCCGGCGATGCGGTTGCCCCGGATCAGCAGGGCCGAGTGCTCGGAGAAGCCTTCGTCCACGGGCAGGACCACGCCTCCCCGGAAGACCGTGGCGTCGGACGCGGGTTCGGCCCCGCGACTGCAGCCGAGCTCAGGGAGCCCTCCCAGGGACAGGGTTGCGGCCATCCCCGCGCCGTTGCGAAGGAACTGGCGTCGATCGAGCTTCACGCGGATCCTCCGTCGCGAACGCATCGGCAGGGGGATGAGCAGGCTCTCGCCCAGTCGAGCCGAGGCGTTCGACCCGGGTTGAGGGCGCCTTCCCGCCGCCGCTCGCGATCGTCGACCCGAAGGTAGCTCTGCAGCGCGTGTTCGAGCTGCTGGCTATCGGGTTTTTATCAGCCGCTTCCCGAGCGGCGCCGCGATCGGCCGATCACGGCGAGTCCGGGGACCATCGTTCAGACGGCGAGCCGCAGTCCCCCAAGTCGGGAGAAGTGCCGGAAGTCGTCGTCCCGGGTCACGAGGCGTACGTCGTGGTCGAGGCAGGCCTGGGCGATCAGGGCGTCCGCGAGCCGCGCTCGACGGCGGCGTCTGATCAGCTGCGCCCGGAGCCGTCCCGTGCGCTCCCAATGGCCCGGCTCGGGATGGAGGACCGGGAGCTGGGAGAGGAGTGTCTCGACGGCACGCGGAAGCTTGGGATCGCTGAGAAGCTCCGTCAGCACGACCGGGGGCAGACAAGCCTGATGGTCCGCGAGCGCGACATCGACGACCCACGCTTCGGACCGATGGGCAGGCAGCTCTGTGAGGACACCGGCCCGCTGACGAAGAAGCGCATGGAGACGGCGGACGAGGAATTCGTGGGGCGCGCCATGGGCTTCATCGAGCGCAACACCAAGGCCGGCAAGCCCTGGTTCGCCTGGGTCTCGACCTCCCGCATGCACTTCTACACGCACCTGAAGGAGGAGAGCGATGGATCCGGCGCGTCTTCGCCCTGGTGCCGGCGCAGACCTTCGTGTCCGAGTACATCGCCACCTTCGAGGAGTTCCCGCCGCGCCAGAAGCCCGCGAAGTTCAACGTGGACGATGCGCTGACGACGCTTCGTGGTGCTTCGGGCAACAACTGAACGCGCTGCAGGCTCTCGGAGGTGGTCGCCCTCGCATCGCGGGTGTCCAACCCGAACTCTCGCGGCTCAGTTCCCGAGCGGGAGTGAGATCAGCGGCGCCGCGTCGGCTGCGACCGAGCCGAGTCTCGACTGGTAGCCTTCGACAGCGACCTGGAAGAGCCGTTTCGACTCCAGATCGGTCTCGTCGATGTAGAACCAGTAGCCCCGGTGTCGGATCCGGTAGGGCGCGGCCGGCTCCTCCTCGGAATGACGGATGCGCATGGGGAGCCGGACGCCCGTGTTCAGGAGGGCGTCCGCGGGGGGCGCGATCGCCGCTTCCTCGTGCTCCCGAGGCACGTCGACGGCCAGCTGCATCAGACCGAGGACCTGGTCCATGCTACGCGTGGTCAGCCAGAGCGTGTCGGGCTGGAGTTCCAGTGGCGCCGGCCTCGCCAGATTCGGCGTCCGGACGGGGTAGAGCGACTGCCCCGGGGTCAGGCGCAGAATCTGCAGATCCGTCGCGGTCTGGCCCTCGTGCGGGAGCGGAACGGCGAGCCCGATGCCCGTGCGGAGTTCCCCCAGCCCGACCGTGCCGTCGCCCTTGTCGTAGAAGTGACGCCCCGTCTTCGCCGCCTCCGTCAGGTCCCTGGCGGTGACCGCGGCCTTGGGTAGCGAGAGGAAGTCGCCGGTCTGGAACTCCCGGAACGAGCTGAAGCCGGCGCCCGCTTCGAAGAGGCGGACGAGCGCCGCCAGGCGCTCCCGGTACCGATCCCCCGCCGGGCCGGCACGCTCCTGCGCGTAGTTGATCGAGCTGATCACCATCGCCACCTCGTGTGGCTGTACACGCCCGAAGTCGTAGAAGAAGACGATTGCCACGGGGAGCCTGAGCGGCTCGAACAGCGACCTGTAGAGGCCGGCACCGCGCTCGGGCACATACGTGATGGTCGGCGACTCGCTGTAACCGATCTCTCCTCCCGCCTGACCCACCGTGCCCGCGCCGATGCCGCCGACCCCGGCGCGCGCCCCCGTCCGGACCGAGAACTGCGCGTTGATGGACGCCACCGACAGGAATTGCGGCGGATCGTAGTACCGCGCCCGGACGAGGTTCTTGAGCACCTCGCGGCTGAGGCTGATCTGGACCGCGTCGTTGTACCCCTCGTGCGTGGGCACGAGCTTCGCGGGACCGATCGAGGCGCAGCCGACCGACAGGAAGCTCGCCAGTGCGGCCACCGTGGCTGCCGCAGCCCCTGCTCGAGTGAAGTCGGACATTCGCGTCACCTCCCCGATTGGCGATTGTAGCCCTGAGCCGCGTACGGAATCAGAAGGGCAATACCGCGATGATCCCGAGCCGGACGGTCCAGTCCGGCGCACCGCTGGGGCGGACGGCGTTGTAATAACCCTGGAGCGACAGGGCCCAACGTCTCGACGCGATCTCGAAGGTCCGGCCGAGGCCTCCGCCCAACGGAACGAGCCAGCGCTGCCCGGACGCTGCGTCCCAGTTGGCGTTGATGATCGGTGCCGAGAGGAGGAACCAGTCGTGGGGCAGCCCGTAGCGCAAGGCACCGCGGATCATGAGCTGGTTGATGTCGCCCCGGTCCGAGTCGCCAGCGAACGACCAGCGTTGTGCGGCGATCGCACCCACGTTCCAGGGGCCGGATCGGTAGGTGAGCCGCAGCGCTGGACCCGCCGCCCACTTTCCGCTCCCGAGTACTTCGTCGGTCGCGGTCGGAACGCTCAGGGCCGCGCCTACACCCCAGAGGAAGGCCGAGGAGCTCTCGGGCTCGAGCAAGCTCACGTGGATCCAGTCGCTCAGGCCGAAGACGCGTGGACCCGGGACGGGATTCGGATTGCTGGCTCGGCCCGGAACACCGCCCGGCGCGTCGGCCAGGGTGACCAGGTCCAGGTTCACGAGGCGCCAGTCGCGGTGGATGGGCAGGCTGTAGACGGGCAAGAAGCGGATGATCGTCGCGTCGCCGTTGTTCGCACCCGAGTCGCGCTCGATCTCGATGGGGAGAGCGAAGCCGGGAGCGGGCAGCCGACGAGTCCCGTCCGTGTCGTCTTCGGCCTGGCTTTCGGTCGCCAAGACCGTCAGCAGGAGGAACGATAGGAGGAGTCGCACTTGTATCCCGTCCAAACCAGGACAGCGTTCTTGGCTTGCAGTTGGCATCGTGCAAGAATGTCGGTGGTAGTTCCCCTCCCCACCCGGAGCGATCCCCGATGACGGAGCGGCGGGTTGAGGAGCGAATCGCCGTCAGTCTAGGAGATTGGTGATAGCCATGGCAGACAAGCTGAATCGACGTGACTTCGTGAAGGCCACCGGCGCCGCTGCGGCTGCTCTTGCGGCGACCCAGCTCCCCCCGCAATCGAGCCACGCCGCCCCCTCTGCCACGAGAGGAGGCGACGACGAGGCCTACAACTCGGGCATCGAGAACTATCTCATGTCCAAGTCGATCGATCGGCAATGGTATGACGATCTGAACGCCAAGAAGTCGGGATGGCCAGTGGTCGAGGAGTTCACCCTCACCCCCGAAGGCGACAAGCCGCCCATGAAGACGATGGGCCGGGCTTTCGACGTCCGGGCCGGTCAGGTGCTGCGTATCCTGCAGCCCGGCGAGCGTGGGAACATCTGTGATGTGATCTTCCTCAACAGCGACAACATCGAGGAACACAACCACATCCCCACCATCATGCTGCATGAAGGGTACTTCTGCATGCAGTACTCGCGCGTCTGGTCGCAGCAGCCCTGGATGCGTCCGTTGGCGACCCAGATCGAGGACGCCACCGATCAGAGCTTCCTCCCTGAGGGTTACTACAGCCACGAGTGGATCGGTCACTGCACACCGGAGATGATCCAGATCGCCGAAGGTCGCCTCAACGCACCCTCTTGCCACACCAACTTCCTGCAGGCTGCCCAACAGCGCGGTCTCGGGGAGGAAATCGCTCGGCTCGAGAATGCCAACGTGTTCCAGCCGGCCACCATTCGCCTGCACGAGAGCGGCAACTTGATGGGTTACGCCGATGTGCCGCTGCAGACCAAGAAGGGCGACTACGTCGACTTCTACGCCGAGCGCAACCTGCTGGTCCTGGTCTCACTCTGCCCCTGTGGAGACCAGACCGCCTCGTGGAAGGATGTCGTGGTGACACCGATGACCGTCCAGGTTCTCGAGACGGGGGTCCGGCCGAAGCCCTGGGAGCCCTTCCATGACTGGCGTCCGAACTTCGACGACATGGTCGCGAAGCAGGATTGAGCCGCCTACGTCGTTCTGGGCGCCTACACGGTGGTGGATGACGCGCCGACCGTCGTCGTGAACGCGGTGCGTAGCTGACGCGGGCGCCGGCAGCGGCGCGTTCTAGGCGTCGCGGCGCCCAAGGCGTGAGTCGAGTCGCGCGGCCAGGTAGCGGTAGCCCAGCAGCGCGCAGACCGTTCCCACCATCACCGCGAAGAAGACCACCAGCGCCAGGACCGCCACGTAGCGGACCAACTCCCGGCTCGTGGCCTGGGCGTCGTCCATGGCCAGTGGCAGCCGCTCCTGCACCGCTCTAGAGCTCAGCAGCAGGTTGAGGCTCTGCACCAGCTCGGTCAGCTCCTCGCTGGTGGTGCCCACCTGCGCGGCGACGGACTCGTACTCGGCGATGTCGAAGGGCTCGGCATCGGGGCTCGGGGGGCCGCCCAGGTCGAAGCGCACCGCGAGGGCGTCGACGGTCTGGGCGAGCTGGCTGGCCTCCTGCATGGTGCCACGGAGGTCGCCCATGAGGCTGCGGATGCGCTGCTCGCCGGCTTCGATGTTCTCGAAGAGCGCCACCTGCTCGGGTGTCTGCGGTCCCTCGATCAGGATCGAGGACAGTGCTTCCAGGTTGCGGGACATGCGGTCCGCCGAGCTCGCGATGAGGTCCGAGTTCTCGACCAGGCTCTGCATCTCGGGCTGAGTGATTATGTCGAAGAAGGCGATCTGGGCGTGAAGGCGCCAGATCAAGGGCGCCCGCTGAAAGAAGTAGGTGAGGCGCTCGGCGAGCTCGAGCGCATCGTCGGCCGCGGCGGCGGCGTTGGTGACGCTCGACATGAGGCCGCGGGCTTGCGCGCGGTCCTCCACGCCTAGCTCGTCGATGAACTCGCCGAAGCGGATGCTCTCGACGTGCTTCTGGTCCGGGTTGTTCGCGCGCCACTCGACCAGCAGCTCGCGCAGGGTCTGCTCCTGCTCGGAGTCGAGCAGCGTCCGGGCGACGCTCCAAATTTCCTCTTCGTACGTGCGGAAGCGCGCCAGCAGCGCCGCGCGGTGAGATGGGCCCAGGTGCTCGACGCCCCAGCGTTCGATGGTGTCCCGGGTCAGGCTCACGAAGACCACCATGTCCAGCACGGCCACCTCGGGAAAGGGACTGGCTGCGATCTGGATGGCCGTGGATCCGTAGACGTACGCCATGTCGAGGGCGAGCCTGCGCCGGCGGACGTCCGGATCGGTGTCGAGGATGTGCAACAGCGGCTCGTTGACGCCGTCGTTGAACTCGTCCGCGAAGCGCTGGACGCGCAGGCGCAGCTCCTGCTGGGAGCGGGCCTTCTTGACCGCCTGCTCGTCGTCACGCTTCGCGATCTCGAGCCTGGGCGGCTGGGGACCCTTGGGCGCCGTGCTCGGCCAGACCCCTGCGCAGCCGACCAGCAGGCACAGTGCGGCTGCGAGAGGGGCGGTACGCACCCGAACGAGTCTAGCTCGAACCGCGAGTCCCAGCCCTGATTCGGGAGGCTTCAGCCGCCTAGCGATTGCCCGCCCGGCTGCACCGTACCCTCCGAGAATCAGCGCCTTGTCTGGCAACGTCTCGCTCCCGCATTGGTGACGCCCTCACGCTCGTTCCAACTGCAGGCGTCGCGGCTGAGGGGATGGTATCCGGTTCCCCGGAGCTCGCTGGAGCGAGCTGCACCAGATGCTCTCGAGGACACGAAAGGCTCACTCGATCCCCAGCCGCTTCATCTTCTTCCACAGCCCCTCCCGCGTGATTCCGAGCTGCTGGGCCGTGCGGGTGCGGCGGCCGTCGTTGCGGGCGAGGGCGCGGCGCAGGAGCCAGGTTTCGAAGCGGGCGAGGGTTTCGCGCAGGGGCTCGTCGTCGGGGGGGCCTTCGGGGAAGGCCGGGTCCGAAAGGCCCAGGCGGGGGGTGAGGCGATCGGCGGGGATGGTGTCGCGTGAGGCCGAGAGCGCGAGCGCGCGCTGCATTTCGTTCTCCAGCTCGCGCACGTTGCCCGGCCAGGCGTGGCTCAGCAGCAGTCGCTCGGCGTCGGGCGCCAGGGTGCAGTCGCGCTTGCGCTCTCGATCGCCGTGCAGCCGCAGGAAGTGGCGGGCCAGCGGCAGCACGTCCTCGCGTCGCTCGCGCAGCGGGGGCACCACGATGGGAAGAACCGCCAGCCGGTAGTAGAGGTCTTCGCGGAAGTGCCCGTTCGCGACTTCGACGCGCAGGTCGCGGTGGGTGGCGGCGATGATGCGCACGTCCACCCGTCGCGGGCGGCTCGCGCCGACCGGCCGCACCTCGCGCTCTTGCAGCACGCGCAGCAGCTTGGCCTGGAAGGGCCCGGACGTCTCACCCACCTCGTCGAGGAAGAGCGTGCCGCCGCAGGCAGCCGCGAAGAGCCCTTCGCGCGTGCGGTCGGCGCCGGTGAACGCGCCCTTCTGGTGCCCGAACAGTTCGCTCTCGAGAAGCGTGTCGGGGAAGGCGGCGCAGTTGGCGGCCACGAAGGGCTCGCTGCCCCGGCGGCTTCGCTGGTGGATGGTGCGGGCGAGCACCTCCTTGCCGGTGCCCGTCTCGCCGGTGAGCAGGACGGTCGCTTGGCTCCTCGCGGCACGGCTCGCGAGCGCCAGGGCCCGGCGCATGGCCTCGCTGTGGGCGATCGGGTCGCCGTCGGCCGTGGCTTCGGCCAGGTCCGCCGGGTTCGGAAAGCGGTCGGGCTCGCCCGTGACGAGCACGTCGCGGGCGCGGTTCGCTGCGAGATCGGACACGGCCGTCTCGGCGCCGTCGACGCTCGCATCGACCACCACGTGATCGAAGCTCGCGAGCGGCAGCGTCAGCGCGTCGTCGAGGCTGGGAACCCAGGCCAGGTCGATCTGCGGGCTTTGGGGAAGGGGGCTCTTCTCCAGACCGGCGGCGTCGCCGATCCAGAGGATGCTGCGAAGGGCAGTCACGGGGGTCTCCTCGAAAAGGGGGAGACCTCCGGTCAGTGCAACCCACGTGCCCGCTCGTTTCGCGGCTACGCCGCGCGTGCGTGTGCAGCGCGCGGCCGCCGGCCGGCCGCGGCCGTCGTCGGCACGCCAAGCGGGGTCGGCGGCTAGGACGCCGCCAGTTCTTCGAGCCGCCCCTGTACCTCTTCGGCGTTGCGCCGGAACATGGCGACGATGGGCTCGGGCAGCAGGTGGCCCACCGCCGGGCCATAGGCCGGCAGCGCCTTCAGGCGTTCGAGCCACGCGTCCACGCGCGGGCGTCGTCCATCCATGAAGAGCGATCCGAGCGCCATGTGTTCGAGGCGAAGCACGTAGGGCAGGGCGCAGGCATCGCCCAGGCCGAAGGCGTCGCCGCCGATCCAGGGCCGGTCGCCGAGGGTCGCCTCCATGCGGTCGAGCAGGCCCACGAAGGTCTGGATCGCGCCGGCCATCTCGGGGGCCTCGACCCCGTGCTCGATCACGCTCTTGCGTGCGGCACGCCGGGCGGGGTCGGGGATGTGCTCCCAGGCGGCCTTCTGCTCCTCGGCCGAGCGGCCCAGCAGCATGGGACGCGTCGCGACCCCATAGGTGAGGATGCCGGTCGCCGGATGCACCTTCTCGTCGATGTGCTTCACGAACAGGCGCACGGCATGGCGCTCACCCGGGTCGGCGGGCAGCATGGCTACGTCGGGAAACGCGTCTTCGAGGTACTCGTTGATCAGGGTCGACTCGATCAACACCCGGCCGTCGTGCACCAGGGTCGGCACTACGTGGCCCGGGTTGAGCTTCACGTAGGCCGGGTCGTGCTGGGCGCCCGAGGCCAGGTCGATGTCGTGGCCCTGGTATTCGAGGCCCTTGGCGGCGAGCACCAGGCGGACCTTCTGGGAGCAGCTGCTGAGGGCGTTGTGGTAGAGCTCCAGCATGGGGGCCTCCTCGTCGCGTATGCGACGGATGGGGGTGGGCCCGGCACCGAGCGGCTACTGCGTCTTCACCTGGCGCCAGGCAGGATGGAAGGTGCCACAGGTCATCTCGGGAAAGGGCTTGCTCACGTCGGTGATGCCGGTGGTCTCCACGAGTTCCTGTCCTGCGAAGCAGCGGTCGATCGTGCCGCTGAAGGTGCTGTCCTCGCACTGGCGCACCACCTGGCCGCCCTCCAGGTACTGCACCACGTCGGGCCGGCCATCGCCGTTGGTGTCGACCTCGATGTGTGACAGCACACCGCCGGTGAAGTGCTGCCGCTGGTCGATCTGGCCGTCGCCATTGGCATCCGCGAGTCCCACCGACACGACGCCCGCCTCGAGGCGATAGAGCGTGTCGAGCCGGCCATTGCCGGTGGTGTCCACGCACTGGCTGCGCGGATTGCCGTCCGAGCCGAAGAACACCTTGGTGTCGGGGCGCTTCTTGCCCTCGGGCCGGATCTCCTGGATCGACGCGGCGTCGTTCTTGTACCGCGTGAGCACGGTGGGCTTGCCTTCGCCGCGCTGATCCTGGGCCTGCCAGATCACGGAGCCTCCCTTCAGGCTCGTCCACAGGTCGAACTTACAGTCGCCGTTCTCGTCGCGGTTCTGTGTGGTGATCGCGCCGGCGGCGTCGTAGCGCTCTTCGAGGTCGAAGCAGCCCTGGCCGGTGCTGTCCTGGCGCAGGCGCGACTTGTTGCCGGCCTTGTATTCGACGACGACGTCGGGCTTGCCGTCGAAGTTGCGGTCTTCTTCCTGGCTGAGCACGTTGCCGTCGGCATCGAGCTCGCGCACCAGGTCGGGCTTGCCGTCGGCGTTCTTGTCCAGGGTCTGCCGCTGGGTCCCGCCCGAGCCGCCGGCCACCTGCACCTCGAACACGCCGTCGAAGTCGTCGTCCTGCTGGCGACTGGCCTCTTCGCCGCCTTCGAAGGCGACGCGCACGTCCACCTGTCCGTCGCCGTCGCGGTCGCGCTCGACCCGGGCGAGGGTCCCCGCCTCGAACTGGCTCGTGGTCTCGAGGCGGCCGTCCTCGTCCTGGTCCTCTTCGACCCTCAGCGGTCGCTCTTCGGCGTCGAAGGTCGTGACGACGTCGATGCGCCCGTCCTGGTCGCGGTCTTCGGTCTGGCGCTGCTTGCGCCCGCCCTCGTAGGTGACGACGACGTCCGCACGCCCGTCGCCGTCCACGTCCTGCTCCGACTTCACGGCCGCACCGCCCGCGAAGGTGGTGACCAGCTCGAAGCGGCCGTCGTGGTCCTTGTCCTCTTCTTCTCGGGCGACGGCGCCGCCTTCGTAGTGGCGCTTGAAATCCGGCTTCTGGTCGGCGTTGCGGTCGACCTCTTCGCGCAGGGTCTCGCCGGCCGCGTCGTAGTAGGCGATCTGGTCCACCTGGCCATCGCCCGTGGTGTCGCGCTCCTGGCGTGAGCGGGTGCCGTTCTCGAAATGCAGGCGGGTGTCGAAGCGCCCGTCGCCGGTGGTGTCCTGCTCCTGGAGCGTCTGCTGGCCCCCGGAAAAGGTGGTGATCACGTCGGCCTTGCCGTCGCCGCGGGTGTCCTTCTCTTCTCGTACCTTCGCACCGTCTTCGTAGACGACCTTCAGGTCGAACCCATCGCCCTCGGCGGTGTTGCGCTCTTCGCTCAGCACCACGCCACCCGCACCGAGCGTGCCGCGCAGGTCCTTCACGCCGTCGAAGTCGGTGTCCTCTTCGAAGCGGGCGGGCTGGCCGTTCTCGAAGAAGACGACACGGTCGGGCTTGCCGTCGCGGTTCTTGTCTTCTTCGAGGCTCCGGGTGGCACCGGTGTCGTCGTTGCTGCGCCAGCTGTCCACCACGCCGTCGGCGTCGGTGTCCTTCAGCACGCGCAGCTCCTTGCCGGTGCCCACGGCCAGCGTCACCCAGGTGTCGACTTCGCCGTCCTTCGTCGTGTCCTGTTCCTGCTTCTCGAGCCGGCCGCCCGGGTCGTAGAAGTTCCACAGGTCGGGCCGCCCGTCGAAGTCCTCGTCCAGTTCGACCCGCACCAGGCGGCCCTCGCCCCAGTACTCGACGCGGTCGGGCTTGCCGCTGCCCTTGCTGTCGAAGACCTTGCGCGAGACCTCGCCGGCATCGTACTGGGCCTTCATCTCGTAGCGGCCGTCGAAGTCGGCGTCGCGCTCCTCGGTGGCGATGCGTTCGCCGTCGGCTTCGTAGGTGAAGACCACGTCGACTCTTCCGTCGTGGTTCTGGTCTTCTTCTTGACGGGCGCGCAGCCCGTTCTGGTGGTCGACGAAGACGTCCTTGCGGCCGTCGTGGTTGCTGTCGGCCTCGGTGCGCGCCACCACGCCGCCGACGTAGGTGGTGACCAGGTCGAAACGGCCGTCTGCGTTGGTGTCGGCCTCTTCGCGGGCCTTGACGTCGTTCTCGTAGGCGCGCCGCATCTCGGGGCGCCCGTCATCGTCCTCGTCGAAGACCTCGGTCTCGCGAGCGCCGCCGGGGAGGAAGGTCACCACGATCTCGGGCGTCCCGTCCTGGTCGGCGTCGCGCACCTGGCGGCGCTCTTCGCCGCCCTCGTAGCGGCTCTCGGTATCGAATCGCCCGTCGCCCGTAGTGTCGACCCGGCGCTGGCTGATGAGGTCGCCCTGGTACTCGGTGACCCGGTCGACGCGGCCCGAGGCATTGGTGTCTTCTTCCACCCGCACCTTCTGGCCGTTCTCGTAGTGGATGGTGACGTCGAATCGCCCGTCGCCCGTGGTGTCCTGCTCTTCGCGTAGCTTGGTGCCGTCGGGGAGCAGTTCGGCCCGCATGTCCGGGCGCCCGTCGCCGTCGGGGTCTTCTTCGACGATGTGCGGTTCGCCGTTCTTGTAGGCGATGCGCCGGTCGACCTTGCCGTCGAAGTTGGTGTCCTCTTCGCGGCGGACCGGCACCCCGGCCTCGTAGTAGAGCGTGGCGTCGGGCTTGCCGTCGAAGTCGTGGTCGTCCTTCTGCACGCCCGGCTGGCCGGCTACGAACTCGAGCCACTGGTCGACCTTGCCGTCGTGGTTGGTGTCGCGCTCCTGGCGCGCGGGCTTCTCGTCGGGGCCGAAGAAGATGAACAGGTCGGCCGTGCCGTCGTGGTTCGTGTCCTGCTCGGCGCGCTGGGGCTTGCCGCCCTGGTAGTAGACGTACTCGTCGTAGCGGCCATCGCCGTTGGTGTCGCTCTGCTTCTCCTTCAGCTGCTCGCTCTCATCGAACAGCAGCACCACCGGCGGCGCGGCGAGCGCGGACCCGCCTGCGAGGGCGAGGAGAAGGCAGACGACCAAGGCGAGCGCGCGGCCCGCGGCACCGGAGCAAGGGGTGTGCACGCGCTAGTTCGAGGCCACCGACGGGTTGCGGAACGTCGCCTGGAGCGAGTGGTTGGCGAGGCAACGCACCTGCGCGTTCATGGGGTCGAAGGGCGAGGCCGAGCGCATGGCCCGCACGGCGCTCTCCCCGAGCACGTCGTTCGCGGTCGAGACGAACTCGACGCGGTTCGCGGTGCCGGCCGGGTCGAGTACGAAGCGCAGGGTCACGTGCTTGTCTGCGTCGATGCCGGGCGGCAGCACCCACCGCGAGAGCACGCGATTCTTCACGCGGCCGAGGTAGGACTGCACCTCCGCGCGGCTCATGCACTGGTCCCAGGTCACACCGCCCTCGCCGAGTCCGGCACCGCCGCGGCCGCGGCCGCCGGGGCCGACGGCCCAGTTCACCTGGGCGCGCGCGCCCTCCTTGGCCCCGAAGACGTCGCGCCCCGAGGCGATGCCTTCCTTGACCGACGAGCCCGTACCGAGCGCCCCGGGCGCGGCAACGCCCACGGTCGCCCCGGTCACCACCTGGCGGGGGCCCGACTGGATGCCGCTGGGCGCCTGGATCTCGATGGGGCCGCGGATGGCGGGCGCCGTGGCGTCCACGGCCACCGGCGACGTGGTGGCGGCGGCCACCGATTGGAAGGCCCGCGCCTGCTCGACCACGGCGGCCGCCCGCGTGATCTCGCGGGGCGCCTGGACCGGGTTCACGGTGTCGATCTGGAGCTGGTCGGCACTGATCACCGGCGCGGCTCGCTGGACCACCACGGGGTTCACGATCTGGGGCGGCAGCGCCATGGGGGCCGGGTCGAAGCGTCCGCTGGTCTCGGCAATCACGCGGGGGGCGGGGGCCGGCTCCTGCTCGACCACTTCTTCTTCGATGCGCGTGATCTCGATGATCTCCTCGACCACCTCTTCCGGGGCGAGCCAGACCGCGAGGATCAGCGCCGCGATCAGACTGGCGTGCAGGAGCAGGGAGACCGCGCCGCTGACCAGCCGGCCCCGGGTGCTCTCCGGCTCGGGCATCTCGCTGCCGGGGAAATCCCCCGCTGCGGCCGCACCCGCGCTGGCATGGGCCAGCCCACCGATGCGACGGGTGTGCATCGGGCTCTTGCGCTTGCGGCGCCTGCCGATCGTGATGCGGTCGGTCATGAGCGTGCGTCTCGCACCGGGTGTGCCTGCCCAGGGGTTTGGAACCCGTAGCCGGCGCTCGGGTTCAGCCCTCCGGGGAGCAAAGCGATGCTTCCTCGAGCCGGCAGCTGGGGTGTAGCGCGTGCGCAGCGGTGTGCCGCGCAGGGGCTCGACGTCGACAGATGTTGCAAGTAGCCGTCACGGAACCGGAAACCCCGCCGGAGAGTCAAAGTAACAGAGCACTATGGGGGTGTCGATGAGAACGATTCAGGTAACGTCATCGGTCGGCGGGGCACTCACCATTCAGGCATTGTCGGGCGCGCCGCGCGCCTCGTGCAGGCAGCGCGCAACTGCGTTCGTGCCACAAGTCGCCGAAAGGCTCGTGTCACATATTGCCGAAATGGCCGTGATCTCCGGGGGGACCACACCGTGAACATGGAACTGAGCGAGCTCCTCGAGCTCCTTCACCAGGGACGCCTGACGGTCTACCCGTTGGGCGTGCTCTCGATGGTGGTGCTGGCCATCGGCATCGAGCGGCTCTGGAAGTACCGCGGGCTCGATGCGCAGACGCGCGAGCTCACGCGCAAGCTCGTGGACACGCTCGTGCGCAGCGACATCTCCGCGGCGCGGACGCTGTGCGAGGCGTCGCGCACGCCCATGGCCGAGGTCTTCGGCGAGGGTCTTCGCTGGCGCAACATCGCGCTCGAAGACCTGAACGAGGTGCTGAACACGGCCCGGCAGGAGATGCTCACCGAGCTTCGCCGTGGCCTGTGGTTCATCGGCACCGTGGGATCGCTCGCGCCTTACATCGGTCTGCTCGGCACCGTGGTCGGCATCATGGTCGCCTTCGGCGCCATCGCCGAGTCCGGCGACGCGGGCTTCGAGGTGGTCTCCGCAGGCATCTCGGAGGCGCTGATCGCGACGGCCGTGGGCCTGCTGGTGGCCATCCTCGCGCTCGCACTCTTCAACTGGCTCCAGGTGCGGGTGTCGGCGATCGCCGGCACGTGCACGCGGGCCAGCGAGCGCTTCGTGCAGGCACTGCTGTTCGTCGAAGCCGGGCCCGAGAGCCAGGGTGGCGGCGATGGGGAGGTGGGCCATGGGAGCCTCAGCCCTGCCCGAGGGTGAGGATGGCGGCGGCATCGTCGCCGAGATCAACATCACCCCGCTGACCGACGTCTTCCTCGTCCTGCTGATCATCTTCATGGTCACCTCGTCGGTGATCGCGAACACCGGCAAGACGGTGGACCTGCCCGAGGCTCAGCAGTCGTCGACCACGCCGCCCCAGGCGGTCAACGTCACGATGACCTCGGACGGCGCCGTGCAGGTGAACGGCCAGGACATCCGGCTCGAGAACCTGCGCAGTCACCTCGAGGGCGTGCTCGCCACGGCCGAGGACAAGATGGTGATCCTGCGCGGCGACAAGACCGTGGTGCTGGAGCGCGCGGTCTACGTGCTCGATCAGGCCCAGCTCGCGGGGGCCGAGGGCTTTGCCCTGGCGACGACCCGCGTGAAGAAGCGCTAGGGCGAGACGCGGCGACGCCACGCGCTCATGCGGGCCGCGGCCTACGCGGTCAGCTCGATCGGCTCCGCAACCAGACCATGGCGCCGGCGATCAGCAGCAGTTCCGGCAGCAAGAGGCCCAGGCTCTGGAACATGGTCAGGGTGTTGCCGAGCGGCACGGGGAACTGCAGCGCGCCCGAGACGCCCACCTTGGGGCGCAGCGTGATCTCGGGCTCGCGCTCGCTCACCCAGTGCACGGCGTTCATCAGCAGGTCCAGGTTGTAGAGCGTGCGCGCAAAGCGGTTGGTGGCGAGATCCGAATCGCCAAAGGCCACGATGCGCGCCTCACCGGTGCGCGGGTAGCGGCCGGCCACGACCATCGCACGGTAGTCGGCGGTGGCCGGTGGCTTGGGACTGCTCGCGGGCCAGCCGTCGAGCACCTCGGGGTCTGCAGCGAGCCATGCGCGGTCGCTCGAATTGACCAGGTCGTCCACGCGATCGTCAGGCCGCGGCTTGCGCAGCTGGAAGGCGCGCGTGCCAGGGAAGTAGCTCGCCCGGCCGCCCGAGAGCAGCTCGGTGACCGGGTGGTACGCGTCGTAGTGGCGCGCGAGCGGGGCCAGCCCCTCGCGGCCCCCAGCAAGTGCCACCGAGAAGGGGTCCACCACCCATTCCGGGCCGCTGTCCAGGCCCCAACGGGCGAGAAGCGGCTCGAGCCCCGTGTCGACGCCGGGTTCGAGCAGCGCCACCAGTCGCCCGCCCCCTTCGAGGTAGCGCTCGAGGGCATCGAGACTCGCCTGGGTGAGGGCGCGCCGTGGACCGGGGACGATCAGCGCGGCCACGCGGCCCGGCCCCACCTGCTCGGGGACCTCATCGAGCGCAGCGAGCGGGATGCCCACGGGCTCGTAGCCCTCGGTCACCAGGGCCTCCGCGAACCCGGAGAGACCCGTGTCGCCTCGCCGCTCGAGTTCGGGTTCGCCGGCGCCTCGCGAGACCAGGACCACGCGGCCCTCGCGCTCGCGCAGGCGGTAGAGGGCCTCGAACGCCGTGCCCTCCGTGGGTCGATCGATGCGCTGGAACCTTCGCGAGCACGGCGGCCCAGCCCCCCGCGTGATCACCACCGTGTTGGACGAGCCCACGGCGAAGCAGTCCTCCTCGTCGGGGTGCGCGTCGAGCTCGCGTTCGGAGAAGCTCAGGGGCCCCGCAGCCGCCAGCGTCTCGAGCAGCAGTCGCGTGCTGCGAATGCGCGGGTCGAAGGGGTCACGGTAGAGGAAGGCCTCGAGCGGCTCGCCGTCGGCGGCGGCTTCGAGCGCCTGCCGCGTGGCGGGCGAGAGCTCGAAGCGGCTTTCCATCGACCAGTCGAGCTGAGCGCCGCTGCGGTCCGCGAGCCAGGTGAGGCCCGCGCCCACGGCCGCCACCGCCAACACGCCGGCCGCGCCGCGCACCAGGGCGCGGCGAAAGACCGGCTCCGATGCGGCGCGCAGTCGCGCGACCGCCCGGAAGGCACCGGCCAGGATCGCGAGCCCGCCGAGGGCGAAGTTGACCAGGCTGAACGGCGTGAGTTCGTCGGTGAGCAGCACCGGAATCACGCCGAACGCAATGGCGATCAGCCCTGCGAGGCCGAGACCGGGCACTAGTGCCGGCCCCACGTCGTCGGTCGAGAGGCCGGCTTCATCCTGCGACCCGCCGCCAGACGTAGGAGAAACGGGTGAGCGCAAAGGCCGTCGCGCCCAGCGCGACGAAATAGACGACGTTGCCGGCGGTCAGCACGCCCTCGGCGAAGGCGCCATAGCGCGGGTGCAGCGAGAGCGCGTCGAGGGCGGCGTGCAGCCCCTCGGATACGAATCCGCTCGCCCAGCTGAAGTCCCAAAGCACGAACGCCACGGCGAAGCCCGAGATGGCGGCGATCAACTGGCTCTGGGTGCAGGCAGAACACACCAGGCCGATCGAGGCGACGGCCAGGGCATGCAGCAGCAGGCCGACGAAGACCGAGAGCAGGTGCTGTGCCCCCACGCCGCCCTGGGAGACGGCCATGGCGGGGTACACGAAGCTCGCCGCCATCATCAGCACCACGAAGCCGTAGGTGACGAGAAACTTGCCGGCGACGATCTGGGTGGCCGAGAGGCGCGTCGCCAGCAGCAGGTCGTCGGTGCCCCGGGCGCGCTCTTCGGAGAACACGCGCATGGTCACGAGCGGGATCACGCCGAGCAGGGTGAGGCCGAGGGTCTCCATGACCGGAAAGAACACGGTGTCGCGCAGGTTGATGTAGTCGGGGACCGTGTCGCTCTCGAAGCCGCCCATGGTCGTCGTGGCGTACAGGAACAGGATCTGGTTGTAGACGCGAAGGTGGTCGAAGAAGATCAGCGCCGTCACGACCACGACCAGGGTGAGCGCCACGTAGGCCAGCGGCGATCCGAAGAGCACCGCGATCTCCTTGCGCACCAGCGCCAGGGTTCGTCTCATGCAGTACCCGCCAGGGTTCGCCTCATGCAGTACCCGCTTCCGGTGCCATGCCCCGGAAGAGGGCGAGCGGATCGTCGCCGCCCAGCACCTGCCCGGCGGGCCCGTGGGCGACGAGGTGCCCGCGATGCAGCACCGCGACCTGATCACACAGGTCGCGCGCCTCGGAGAGGTCGTGGGTGCACAAGAGCAGCGTGCGCCGGCCGCGCAGGGAGCCGAGCACGCCGCGCACCTCGGCTTGCTGGAGCGGGTCGAGCCCGCTGGTGGGTTCGTCGACGATCACCAGCGGCGGGTCGTGCAGGAAGGCCTGGGCGAGCGAGACCCGCTGTTGAAAGCCCTTGCTCAGATGCCCGACGAGCCGGTCCGACACGTCTTCGAGGCCGAAACGCTCGAGGGCGTGATCCACCGCCGACTCGAGCGCCGTGCCGGCGAGGTCGCGTGCCGCGCCCGCGAAGCGCAGGAAGCCGCGCACACGCAGGTCGGGGTACAGCCGTGAAGTCTCGGGGACGAAGCCGAGCCGCGAACGAACGGCTTCGGGCTCGTGCTCGGGCGAGTGCCCGTCGACCTGAACCTCGCCACTCGAGGGCAGCAGCAGCCCCAGCACCAGGCGGATGAAGGTGGTCTTGCCGGCGCCGTTCGCGCCGAGCAGGCCGAAGGCGGCCCCGGGCGCGACATCGAGGTCGAGGTCACGCAGCGCCACGTGGCTGCCGAACCGGCGGGTCAGGCCGCGGGCTGCGATGGCGGCCCCGCCCTGGCCCGATGCGTCCTCGGCGGGGCTTCGATCGCTGGGGTCGGTCACGCTCCCGCCACCTGCGCTTCTGTGCCTCCTTCGCACCGGATCGCCGCCGGTACACACCCTACGTCCCGGTGCACCGGAGCGTTCCCCCATTCTTACGACACCGCACCCCCCGTTGGCGAGTCGCTAGAGCCGTGCCAGCGCCTCGAAGAAGTCGGGCCAGGTCTTGGCCACGCAGCCGGGGTCGCAGATGCGGACGCCGGGCACGCGCAGGCCCGCCAGGGCAAAGGACATCGCCATGCGGTGGTCGTCGTAGGTCGCGATATCGGCTCCCCGCAGCGGGGCCGGTTCGATGCGCAGGGCATCCTGGCTCGCCTGCGCGCCGGCGCCCAGGCGCCGAAGCTCGGTCTCCAGCGCTGCCAGGCGGTCGCTTTCCTTGATCCGGAGGTGGGCGATGTTGCGCAGCGTCGTCGGCCCCTCGGCGAACAGCGCCGCGACGGCCACCGCGAGCACGGCATCGGGGATGGTGTTCATGTCGACGTCCACCCCACGCAGGCCCTCTTCGGGGCCCTCGACCTCGATGCCCTCGGCCCTGCGGACCACGCTGCAGCCCATGCGCTCGAGCACGTCGAGCACGCCCAGGTCGGTCTGGGTCGAGTCGGCGGGCAGGTCTTCGACGAGCACGCGGCCGCCGGCGATCGCCGCCGCCACGAAGCCGTAGACGGCCGCCTGGGCGTCGGGCTCGATGGCATAGCGTCGGGCCTGGTACGGCACGCCCGCGCGCACCCGCACGGCCTGGTCGCTCAGCATGACGTCGGCCCCGAAGGCGCGCATCACCTTCTCCGTCAGGTCGACGAAACTTCGGGACACCAGGACGCCCTTGCGAAAGCGAAGCTCGACGTCCCGGGCGGCATAGGGGGCCGGCAGCAGGATGCCGGTCACGTACTGGCTGGAGCGGCTCGCGTCGATCTCGGCCGTGCCGCCCGGAAGCCCACCGCCCGCGACCCGGACCGGCGGGCAGCCGTCTCGTCCGAGCACCTCGACCTGCGCGCCGAGCGCGCGCAGCGCATCGATCATCTCGCGGATGGGTCGTTCGCGCGTGCGGCCGGTGCCGTCGACCACCACGGGCCCATCGGCGAGGCAGGCGGCGCCGGTGAGAAAGCGGGTGGTCGTGCCCGAGAGGCGCGCGTTCAGGGGGGCCGCGGGGGCATGCAGGCGCCCCCCCACCCCGAGGACCTCCCAGCCTTCGGGGGTCGTTGCGATCTGCGCGCCCAGGGCTTCGAGCCCTTCGCGCATGGCGACGGTGTCGTCGCTCTCGGTGGCGCCGGCGAGCAGGCTGCGCCCTTCGGCCAGGGCGGCGACCAGCAACGCCCGGTTCGTCTCGCTGCGAGAGCCCGGCACCCGCAGCTTGGCGTCGAGCCGGCCCCGCGGGTGGATCTCGAGCGGTTCCGGGCCCGTCATGGCGCGTGACCCTAGCACTCGCTCGGCTCGCGTTGACACGACCGGGGCCCTCCGCGAGAATCGCCGGTCGCGTCAGGATCCTCGGGATCTCGCGGACTTACGCGTCGTCGCGCCCCGTGCTCCCCGCACCGGGGCATCGACCGCGGCCGCCCCGGATGGCTACGGCTCGCAACGCCGCGAGCCGGCAACGACGTGGTCAGGAGTGCGACCGTGCCCAAGGTGCTCGTGAGCGACCCGCTCGCCCCCCAAGGCCTCGAGATCCTCGAGCGGGCCCCGGGGCTCGAGGTGGTCGATGCCCCCGGCCTGTCGCCGGGCGAGCTCGAAGAGGCGATCCGCGACGTCGATGGCCTGGTGATCCGAAGCGGCACCAAGGTGACGGCGGCCGTGATCGCCGCGGCCGAGAAGCTGCGCGTGATCGGCCGCGCAGGCATCGGCGTGGACAACGTCGACGTCGATGCAGCCACCCAGCGCGGCATCGTGGTGGTGAACACGCCCGAGGGCAACAACGTCACCACCGCCGAGCACGCGCTGGCGCTTCTCGTGTCCCTGGCGCGCCACGTGCCCCAGGCCACGTCGTCGATGAAGGCCGGGCGCTGGGACAAGAAGAAGTACCAGGGCATGGAGCTCTTCAACCGCACCCTGGGCGTGATCGGTCTCGGCAACATCGGCCGCATCGTGGCCCTGCGCGCGCGCGGGCTGGGCATGCGGGTGATCGCCGCCGATCCGCACATCTCGGCCGAGATGGCCCAGCGGCTCGACGTCGAGCTGGTCTCGCTCGACGACCTGTTCGAGCGGGCCGATGCCGTCACGGTGCACGTGCCGCGCACCAGCGAGACGACCGGCCTGCTGGGCAAGAAGGCCTTCGCGCGCATGAAAAAGGGCGTGCTGATCATCAACGCTGCCCGCGGCGGCATCGTCGACGAGGCCGATCTGCTGGCAGCGCTGGACTCGGGCCAGGTGGGGGGCGCGGGGCTCGACGTGTTCGTCGAGGAGCCGCCGCCGGCCGACCACCCGCTGGTCGCCCACGAGCGCGTGGTCTGCACGCCGCACCTGGGCGCCTCGACCGAGCAGGCGCAGGTCAACGTTTCCATCGCCGTGGCCGAGCAGGTGCGCGACTACCTGCTCGACGGTGCGATCCGCAACGCCGTGAACGTCCCGTCGATCTCGCCGGAGCTGCTCGAGCAGGTGCGGCCCTACCTCGAGCTCGGCGTGAAGCTCGGCCGCTTCCAGGGCCAGCTGTGCCCCGGGGCCGTCGACGAGATCGAGATCGAGTACGCCGGCGAGGTGGCCGAACTGCGCGTGGCCCCCGTGACGGTGGCCGTGCTCAAGGGCCTGCTCGAGTCGGTGAGCGATCGCGTGAACATGGTGAACGCACCGGTGGTCGCGCAGGAGAGGGGCATCAAGGTCGTCGAGTCGAAGTCGAATCGTCCCTTCGACTTTGCGAGCACGATCACCACGCGCGTGCGCGGGTGCGAGGATCGTCTCGTGGCGGGCGCGGTCTTCCACGGTGCGCAGCCGCGCATCGTACGGGTGGACGACTTCATGCTCGAGGCGATTCCCGAAGGCCCGACGATCTTCCTCCAGAACCAGGACCAGCCCGGCGTGGTGGGTCAGGTCGGCCGCGCGCTCGGCGACGCCGGGATCAACATCTCGCGCATGCAGCTCGCCCTGGTTCCCGAGCGCGGAGAGGCGGCCATGCTGGTGAACGTCGATCCAGCTCCGGACGAAGGCGTGCTCGAGAAGCTCCGTGCGCTGCCCCACATGCTGGCCGTTCAGCTCGTGGACCTGGGCTCTTGACCGCCATCGTCGCGGTCGGCGCCCAGTGGGGCGACGAAGGCAAGGGCAAGATCAGCGACTGGCTGGCGATCCACGCCGACGTGGTGGTTCGCTTCCAGGGCGGCAACAACGCGGGCCACACGCTGGTGGTGGACGGCGAGAAGACCGTGCTCCACCTGATCCCGTGCGGCGTCCTGCAGCCGGGCACCGTGAACCTGATCGGGCCCGGCGTCGTGGTCGACCCGCGGGTGCTCCGTGACGAGATCGATCAGATCGAGGCCAAGGGTGCGCTGCGCGATCCGAGCCGCCTGCGGGTCTCGGGCCGCGCGCACGTGATCTGCGACTGGCACATCTCGCTCGACAAGGCGCGAGACGAGGCGCGGCAGGAGGCGGCCATCGGGACCACCGGGCGCGGCATCGGGCCCACCTACGAAGACAAGGTGGCGCGCCGCGGCATCCGCATGGCAGACCTGCTCGATCCCGAGAGCCTGCGAATCGCAGTCGACCGCATCGCGCGCGAGAAGAACTTCGAACTGGTCGAGCTCTACCGCTGGAAGGCGATCGATCCCGACGTGCTCTACGACGAGCTGGTGGCTTTGGGCCGGCGCCTCGAGCCCTATGTCGACCACACCGGCCGCATTCTCGACGAGGCCCTGTGCGCCGGCAAGCACGTGCTGTTCGAGGGCGCTCAGGGGACCTTCCTGGACATCGACCACGGCACCTATCCGTACGTCACCTCGTCCAACTGTGTCGCGGGCGCGGTGTGCACGGGGGGCGGCGTGGGGCCGACCCGCATCGACGGCGTGCTCGGCATCACCAAGGCCTACACCACGCGCGTGGGCGGCGGGCCGTTTCCGACCGAAGACGAAGGGGAGGGCGGCCGCTGGCTCGGCGAGCGCGGCAACGAGTTTGGCGCGACCACCGGGCGCAAGCGCCGCTGTGGCTGGCTCGACACCGTGGTGCTGCGCGAGGCTGCGATCGTGAACGGCTTCACGGCGCTGGCCGTGAACAAGCTCGACATCCTGTCCGGTCGTAGCGAGATCCCGGTGGCCACCGCCTGGAAGATCGACGGCAAGCTCACCCGCGACTTCCCGATGACGCTGGGCGAGCTGGCGCGGGCCGAGCCGGTCTACGAGAGCCTGCCGGGCTGGCAGGAGGACCTGCAGGGCGTGCGCCGCTACGAAGACCTGCCGGACGCCGCTCGGCGCTACGTGGATCGCATCGAGGCGCTGGTGGACGTGCCTGTGGCGCTGATCAGTGTGGGTCCCGGTCGCGACGAGACGATCGCCCGGCAGGAGCTGTTCGCCCGCTAGACGGCCCGGATCCCCGGCAGCGCGCCGGCCGCCCCTCGGGGGGCAGGGCTTCAATCTCGGTCGCGACCTGCCGATGGACAGGGGCGTCATGAGCGAGAAGCGCAGGGCAGCCCGGCACAAGCTGCGCGTCCGCTGCGAGATCGCAGCGGGGGCGACCGTTCGCGAGGGCGGCATGGTCGTAGACCTCTCGGCCACGGGAATCGCCGTCGAGACCAAGCTCGACCTCGTGCGCGCCCAGGTGATCGAGGTCGTGCTCCTGATTCCGGGCCGCGACCGAATCACCCTCAAGGCCTCGGTGGGCAACCACCGCAACCAGAACCGCCGGGCGCCGGCGCGTGCCCGCATCTACGGCATGCGGCTGCACCAGCCGCCGGCGGAGTTTCTGGCCCTGGCCGAGGGCCACGGTCCGGCGCTGGAGGAGATCCCCGGCGACGAGTGGAGCGTGCGCGCCAAGGCCACCAGCGGCAATCGCATGCGGAGCGTCACGGTCGATGCGCGCAGCGAGCAGGAGGCCCTCCGGCTCGCGCGCGAACGCCTCGGCCAGGCCTGGCAGATCCAGACCGCCAGCCGCAAACGCAAGGGCTAGCGCGCTCGTTCGACGCGGACCCGTCCGTCGCCGGCCGGGTGGGGGTCGCGGTGCCCGACCGTCGCGGCCTTCTCCCTTGCGGTTCTCGCTCGTGAAGAAGGGCCGGTCGGGCCGGGCACCAAGCCAGGGGGTGGCTCGCTGTCGAGACTATGGGCGAACAAAAGGCGAAAGTCAACCGCTTCGCGATCTTCTTCCCGGATCGGGTTCGACAGCAGCCAGAGCCGGTGGTAACCCGACTCGCGGGCCGCTAGCTCAACGGCAGAGCAGAGGGCTTTTAACCCTTTGGTTCTGGGTTCGAATCCCAGGCGGCCCACCAGCGCCCGTCAGAGATCTTGGGCACTCGGCAATCGCTCGGCGCGACGGTGCCATCCGATCGGGGCGCCACGTGCCTCGAGATCTGCCCGCACGTCCCGGTACGCGGCCGCGTAGCGGTACCAGGGGATCGTCGTCCACAGGTGGTGGACGAGGTGGTAGTTCTGGCCCAGGAGGACGGCGTTGAGCAGGCGTCCCGGGTACGCCCTCGTGTCGTAGTAGCGCTCGCGCGAGGTGTGGGGCCGATGCGGCAGCAGGTCGAACGCGAGCGCCAGCCACAGGATCGCCAGCGCAGCGGGCGCGACCCACAGGTAGAGGACGGGCGCTCCCCATCCCAGCATCACCGCGGCCGAGAGGCCCGCCACGATCGCGGCGTCCGTGAGCCATGCCTCCCACCGAGCTGCACGGTTTCGCAGGAGCCCGCCGCCGTAGACGATCACGCGGTAGTGCACCGGCGTCCACAGGAACCACAGGGGCGCAAGCCACGCGGGGCGGTGCGCCACCATGATGTCGGGGTCGCGTTCGGGATCGTTCGTGTGGGTGTGGTGCGCGAGGTGCGCTGCGCGGAACAACGGGCTCGGGAGCATCAGCGCGAACCCCGCAACCCGCCCCAGCCAGGCATTGACCTGGCGGTTGCGGTGCGCGAGCCCGTGCATGCTCTCGTGCAGGACGGTGAATGCCGCGTAGTAGCTGAGCGCCAGGCCTGCCACGGCGAGTCCTGTCGGGATCGCCCCGCGAATCCATCCCGTCGCCAGCAGGCCGACGGCCGCAACGACGGCGGCCATCAGCGTGAGCGTCGGGTTCCACGGCGTGTCGGAGACGCCGATCCAGCGCCGAGGCACGACCGTCCGCCCGCGCTCTGCCGCCTTCACTACGGTCGTCATGCGGCCGCCAGGATGCCCTCGCCCACGATGTCGGCACCGGCCAGTCCGAACCGCTCGCGGAGGTCGGCCACGGGCGTCGCCCAGTGCAGCCTCCAGTCTTCTCCCATCAGCGGATGAGCAGCCTTGCCCGCGCGGTATCCGGCACTGAAGGCGGCGAAGCACGCGTCGAGGTCGGCCTTGCGCGAGATGACGTTGAGGAAGATGAGCGCCACCATGTAGCCGAAGAAGGCCGGCGACCGGAGCTGGCCGGCGTAGAACGCACCCAAGCCCACTTCGCCCTCCAGGTCGTTGCCCCAGCCGGTCACGATGTGCCAGATGTCGTGGGTCTGGTAGAGCGTGTGCAGGAGCCAGCCCACGTCGCCTTCGGGCGGAACCTGGATCAGGTTCGGGTCGATCCCGCGGGCTCGGCAGTGGTCGGCGAGAACCCGACCCAGCGACCCCTCGGGCAGTCCTTCGAGCTCGGTGAGGTCGATCCGTCCGAAGGCGCGGCGTGCGCGGAGGGCACCTGCCGTGCGCGGGTCGTTCCTCAGGACCTCGACGGCATCCTCCCAGCGGGCGAATCGCCTCCCCAGCTTCGAGCGCGCGAAGCCGATCTCGACGACGGCCGCGTCGGCGGTCGACTGGGTGGGGTCGTTGCGGATCAATCGCCACAGCGCGCCGGCGTAGCGAAACGGGTTGCGGGTCGGTCGTTCTGAGTACGCGTAGGCGTTGGCGCTTGCCATGAATCCTCCGTCCGCCCGGCCGAGTAGGTCGGGATCGGGTTTGCGCGTGTTGGGAAGGCCGGTCTAGCTCCCCGCAATGACGCCGGCGGCGACGGCGCGGGTCAGTGTGCTCACGAAGCCGTCGACGTCGCGCTGGGCGCGTCCCGATAGCTTCATCTGGGCGATCAGGTAGCCGGCGCCGATGAAGAGCCGGGCACCCTGGACGGCCTCCAGGGAGGCGTCGATGCTCCCCTGCCGTTGGCCGCGGCGAATCGTCTCTGCCATCGCCGCGACGACGCGCTCCTCGAGCCCTCTGTATCGCCGCCAGTACTTGCCGCCCACGGCGCTGCTCCAGGCGAGCCACACACGCGCCATGTCGGGGTACGCATCCACGTTGGCGGCAAACTCGCTCGCGTGGGCCAGCAGCACTTCGGGGGCCGGCCGTGTGGAGGCATGCACGCGGTCCGCGAGCTCGATGTAGTGCCGCTCGACCGATGCGAGGACGCCGGAGATCAACGCATCTCGAGTCGGGAAGTAGGCGAATGCCGTAGAGAGTCCGACACCAGCCTCCTGGGCCAGCTCGGTGTGGCTCACCGCCTCGATGCCGCGGCGTGCAAACAGGCTCGTCGCCGCGCCGAGAAGCTGCTGCTGGCGCGCTTCGCGGGTCAGGCGCGTGGCGCGTGCGCGGGGTTTGGGGCGAGGGCTGGACATGGCTTCATGTCGTCGATGAGAGCGGGGCCTGGTCGGAAGTTATTGAAGAAATCTTCACTAGTGTGGCATGATCCGGCCGGATGAGCACGCCCCCGACCGCTGCGGGGAGCCGGCGGGGGGGATTCATGAGCCGCATCGTTCCGTGGTTGGTCGTCCTCGGGCTTGCGTTCCCGTCGGCTGCGGCCCGCGCGCAGGATGACGCCACCTCTCCCGGCCTCGCCGAAGGCGAGATCATCACGAAGGCCGGTGTCGACCGGCTTCGTCCCTACCTGCCGCCGGAACTCTGGCCGCACCGGGACTTCCTGTTCTACGAGGGAATGCAGCTCGAGATCGGCCCGCCGTTTCGGGACTACTCGCCCGCCGCGGCCTATGTCGCCGCGAGCCAGGCGAATCGGGGCCAAGCGCGCATCGGGCCGGAGGGAAGCCTCGAGGGGCATACGACAGGCCAGCCCTTTCCGATGGACGAGATCGACTGCCAGTCGGATCCCGATGCCGGGCTCAAGATCATCTGGAACTTCGACTACCGCTGGCAGGGCGCGGGCCTGATGGCGCACGCCTACTACTCCTACTGGGACCGGGGCGAGGAGCTGCCGCTCTTCTACGAGGGGTGGGCGCGCCAGGTGGCGCTGGCCAATCGCCCGGAGCCCCAGTACGCCAAGCATGGCGGCGATCTCTTCCGGAACGAGACGCGCAAGCTGGCCTACGGGGTCGAGGTCCTCGCCCCGTTCGATGCCAAGGGCATCTCGCTACTCAGCTATCGCTACAAGTCTTCGGATGGGCCGCCGGAGCAGGCCAAGAACGACGACACCTGGGTCTACCTGCCCACGCTTCGCCGCGTGCGCCGGATCTCGACGGCGCAACGCACCGACGCCGTTTCGGGCACGGACTTCACGTTCGACGACTTCTCGGGCTTCTTCGGCATCCCGCCCCAGTACCAGTGGAACTGTCTCGGCGAGATGGACGTGCTCGCCTCGGTCAACTCGAAGGTCCGCGCGTATCCCTACGCACGAGATCACAACTTCGGCCCCTACGGGCTCTCGTTCGCCGACGACCGGTGGGAGCTTCGTAACGCCTTCAAGATCGAGTTCGTCCCGAAGAACGCGGACCATCCGTACTCCCGGAAGGTGCTGTACGTCGACAAGCAGACGGCCGAGGCGCTCTACTCTTTCGCCTACGATCGCAAGGGCGAACTGTGGAAGATCATCTACCACAACAAGCGCTGGAGCGAGGACGGCCACGAGTTCTACGAACCATGGGAGGGGGTCGAGGCGCCGCGGGACAGCGTGTCCGTGGCCGACGTCGTGATCAACGTCCAGACCGGAACCGGCAACCGGATCGAGTTCTGGGACGCGAACGGAACGCCGCTGCCGAGCACGGGCAAGGTTCGCCGCTTCATCGACGTCGGTCGCCTCACGAAGGGCCGCTGAGATGCGTCTCCATCGCGGCCTGTTCCTCCTGGCCCTCTGTGTCGGACCGGTTGCGGCGGCAGCCGAGAAGCCGGTGCTGGTGTCGCCGGATTCATCCCGCTTCCGGGTGAATGGCTACGTCGAGACGCAGGTTCGCGCCCTGTCCGATGGTTTCCAGGCGAGCCGTGCCTATGGGAGTCAATGGGCGTTCGTCCTCGACCTCGAGCCCGAGTGGGACATCGCTCCGAACGGCTGGGGCCCGTTCGATCTCGTTTCGGCGTTTGCCCGCATCGAAGTCCGCTACGACTGCATCTGGACCGGCTGCGCAGTCAGCAACTCCTGGCGCGACTTCGGTGACCGCGCGACCCGGGCGCCCGCGCGAAACTGGGCGGACGGCACGACCGAGCGATTCGTGGGCGGGATCGACGTGGCCTCGCTCGGCCAGCCCAAACAGCGCATCCACGGCAGTGGGCTCCGGCTGCGCGACATCTCGTTCACCCCTCGTTTCCAGCACGCCTTCGACGCCGGTGTGCCGCGAGAGTCCCTGCTGGATGCGCTGGGCCCCCTGGGCGATGACCTGTTCACCTTCAAGTCGATCCAGGGCCCGCGAGAAACGCTGGCCGTCCCTCTCGGGCCCTGGCGACCCAAGTCGAAGATCGTGGCCAACGGGGTGCTCGCGGACGATGCCTCGCCGGTGCTGCCCCTGCCGTTGCGCCCGCGCTCGTCGAGCCTGTTCGTCCCCTCGGCGAAGCTCCGCGAGAAGCTGAAGTCGTTCGATTCCTTCGATCAGAACTTCCGCCAACGCGACCTCGAGTGGAACCACGGCGCGAGCCAGGACGAGTACGAGCTCAAGGAGCTCTATCTCGACCTCGAGATGTTCGACAGCCGCCTCTGGATCCGGGTCGGCAAGCAGAACATCGTCTGGGGCAAGACGGAGCTCTTCAGGACGACCGACCAGTTCAATCCGGTGGACATCGGCCTGGCATCGCTTCCGTCGCTGGAAGAGGCGCGGATCGCCCTGTGGTCGATTCGAGGGGTCTGGTCGTTCTGGGACGTCGGCCCCTTCCAGGACGTGCGCCTCGAGGTGGCCGCCAACTTCGACGACTTCGAACCCGTCGACACCGGCCGATGTGGCGAGCCCTACACCGTCTGGGCGATCTGCTTCAAGTCCACGGGCCTGTGGAACCACGGGGTGACGGGCGGCACGCTGGCGGGAGAGAGCAAGCCTCCCGATCCCTGGAGCAACATTCGGGGTGTCGAGGTCGGGGCGCGGCTCGAGTTCCGGTGGGACCGGTTCAGCGTGGCCCTGATGGACTTCTACGGCTACGACGACGTGCCATCGATCGAGCAGTTCAACACGTTCGATCGGAGAGTGGACGTCGAGAGCGGTGCGCCGCTCGACTCGCGGGGGCGCAGGCTCACGCCCGCCAATGCGCTCGAGTACGGCTCGGCGAACCGACAGGCGTTCGACTTCGGCTGCAAGGCCTCCCAGGGGTTTGGCGAGAACGCGCTCCTCGCGTTGACGGGAGGGGCAGGTCGGATCCCGGACATCAGCGAGCGGTGCCTGGGCGATCTCTTCAACCTGCAGGACACCCTGACCCTCGAAGCGAGCCTCTTCGGGGTTCCGCTCACCCTCGAAGCCGCCCCGACCAACGTGATCGGCGCGCTCCTGGCGGGGCAGTTCGGCGGCAACCTGCTCGTCGAAGGCGCGATCAATGGCCTCGATGCCGCGCTCGTCGCGTTCATCAGCGGCCAGCTTCCGACGCGACTGGCGCCGCTGAACGTCGACCCCAACGATGGGCCGAAGGGGGGTGGGCTGTTCGGCTCGGACTGCCCATCGTTGTCGCCGCTTCCGCTGCTCTGCGGCGTGTTCGATACCTCGAACGTCAGCATGTACCTCACCAACCAGCAGGAAGCCCTGATCGGCTGTGGGCCCCTGTACGGCACGGACTGCGACGTCGACGGTCTCGACATCTTCCACACCGAAGCCAGCGTGCTCCTCCAGGCCTTTCCCGGGTTCGAGCACAACCCCGTCGCGACGCGCTTCGGAGGGTCGACGCTTCGGATGTTGCCGGGCTCGCGCGGCCCTGGCGATCCTGGCTACGACCCACGCGTGGACGGGACGCCTCCCGCGGGCTTTCGCAGTGAGATGCAGGCGCTGTCGTCGAACTTCTTGACGACGCTCGCGATCCTCGGGCAGGCCGAGGGCGACACGGCCTGCCGACCGAAGCGTCCCGAGACCTGCGCTGCCGTTCGCGCCGTGATCGCCCTCACGGGCTCCCAGCGGCCCGAGATCAGCGCTGGCGGCAACGGCACCTACGGCCGGAGAGACTGGCTCTGGCACGGCGGGGGGGAGGGCCGGATCGTCTACCCGAGACGCAACGTCTTCGGAATGTCCGTCGACTTCGCGGAGGACTGGACCAAGACGAGCTGGGGGATCGAGTTCACCTGGATCACCCCGACGAGCTACGCGAGCAATGCCTCGCGCTCGCTTCTCCAGGATGCGGACACCTTCAACCTGACGGTGTCGATCGACCGGCCGACCTTCGTGAACTTCCTGAATCACAACCGGACCTTCTTTCTCAATACGCAGGTCTTCTTCCGCTACGTCTCGGGCCACGACTCGAGCTTCGACACGGCGGGGCCGCTCTCGGTGCTCGCGACCTTTGCGATCGCGACCGGCTACTTCCAGGACCGGCTGTTGCCTTCCCTGGTCTTCGTGCACGACTTCGCCACGCCGTCGGGCGGGGTCGTTTCGCAGATCACCTACCGCATGACGGAGGCCTTCTCGGTCACCGTGGGCCTGCTGGCGTTCTACGGAGGTCCCGGCGTCAACCGCGTCCCCACCCACCCGCTGCTGCTCTTCGACACCCAGACCCAGTTCGATGCGCGCACCCGCTACGAGGGGCTCTCCGCGATCTCGGAGCGCGACGAGCTGTTCCTTCGGCTCCGCTACACGTTCTAGGGGGCTGCGGGCCTGGCCGGGATTGCCTCGCGCACATGGCGCGAGAAGTCGGCCGGGCTCGAGAGCTTCTGGGCGCGAGCGCTGATGGCACTGCTGCGACGGACCTCTTCGAAGGGAAGGTCGCGAGCGATCGTACCCTGCTCGTACATGGCCTGGTCCAGGTAGCCGTTGACGAAGATGCGCCAGTCCCAGGGCCGGCTGCCCAGGGCGTGGTCCACGTGTCGGCGAATGCTGGTCGTGCAGTTGTGGCTGAAGGCGTTGTACCAGGCGGGCTCCTCGGCCAGGCGGTTGATGCCGGCTGCGAAGTCGAGCAGGAGCGCGCGTGCCGTTTCGGCCGAGCCGCGCAGCCGGTAGAGATAGGTGTCCTCCCGCCGCACGTTGGTGCGCAGCCACGCGACGTCGCGCTCGTCGGAGACCACGTAGTAGAGCTCGAACTGGCGGAAGAACCCGCGAATGGCCGAGTAGGCTTCGCCCACCTCCTTGCGGGTCTCGATCGAGATGGTGAGTGGCGGCCCCGTCCCGAAGTCCCAGCTGACGAAGGTGTGGGCGATCATGGGCGAGCCCCAGTACGACAAGAACAGGTCGGCGCCCTGCAACTGCGACAGGTCGTAGGTGCGCGTCTCCCAGCGCTCGGTGTAGTCGGCTTCGGTGCGGTACGCGAAGTGGCGCACGTTCTCGACCGTGAGCCGGTCGCCGTCGATCTGCATATGGGCCGTGCGCGCCACGTCCGGTTGCCACTCGCGGTCCTGCTCGGGCGGAATGGACAGCCACCAGCCGAGGACGAGGGCGAACAGCAGCGCGAACCCGCCCAGCGCACGAGGCCAGGGGCGGACCCGGACGAGCAGGAACAGCGTCGCGAGCGCGAAACCGGCCGTCAGCGCACCGGCAAGCGCCCGGGAGGTCGGGCCATCGAACCAGAGGGCCGCACACGCCCAGAGCGCCGCCAGGAAGGCCGCCAGCAGCGCCACTGTGAGGCCCAGGCGGGCGATCATGGCGCGCAGTTCGCCCGGCCCCTGGCAAGGCGCATGGCCCTGTTCATCCACTCTTCCGGCTGAACGACGCGCACGATGCCCGGAGTCTTCTCGACGTCGCCGGCGTTCGCAAGGAATGGGCCGCGCGGAGAGGCCGCTGAGTCGTAGCCGTCCCCGAGCGGTCGTTCTCGGCTACTCGGGAATGCGGATGAAGTACTGGTCGAGCTCGTCGCCCACGCTGGGAATCGGCGCCGCGGGGGTCAGGTTCATCACGAGGTCCTCATCGGCGGTCTCGACCCGGTAGGTCCAGCCTTCCGGCAGCTTTCCCAGCATCTCGCCGAGCTTCGCGAGCTCCTCGGTCTCGACCTTGTAGCCCTGGAGGACGTAGACGTGCCCCTCCGGGTCGACGAGCTGGTAGACCGGCTGGCCGGCCTTATAGACCAGGTTCTGGTACTTGGCGGGGTTGAACACCTCGTAGTGCGCGGTTCCCATGGTGCCGGCCGGCAGGTGGGCCCCGAAGCCCATCGTGGCGCCCGCCACTTGCGTGGGCTCGGACAGCATCATGCCGATGCGGTCCATGGCCCATCGTTGGGGCCCATTCTTGTGGACCGCCTCGGCACCGCGCTCTTTGGCGAGGGCATCGAGGTCCAGCGCGTTCCACCACGAGAGGGAGCACTCGCCGCGGTGGGAGGTGCTGTAGATGTCGAGCCCCTTGTCGCCGTAGTCGAACAGCAGCTCGCAGTACAGGTACCCGCGCGAGTCTTCGAGGGTCTCGAGGTTGAGGGTGATCTCCTCGCCCAGGGCCGTCTTCATGGTGGCCGTCTGCGAGAGGGCCGGCGAGGCGGCGATCCAGAACAAGGTCGCCAGGATCCAGGTCAGGGGTCTCATGTCGTCTTCCTCAGAAGGTGATCCGCGCGCGGATCCCGAATACCAACACGTCGTTCTTCTTCGTACTGTTGGCGGGGTGGATGATGTATTGGAGCGAAGGCGTGAGGGCCAGCCGCTCGACGAGCTGGAAGCGGTAGAAGGTCTCCAGCGTGTACTGGTCCTGCAGTGCGCCATTGCCCGGCCGGCCCCAACCGGCCGAGAACCCCAGGACGTCGCGCGCCGCCCGGTGCTTCGTGTTGAAGCCGATGCCGATGCCGGCCACGAAGTCGGCCTCGTAGACGGTGGCGTCGCCGTCGGACACACCGCCCATCACGAACGGCATGAAGCGGTCTTCGAACAGCCAGCTCGCGAGGAACGTAAAGCCGTGGCTGGCGGGTGTGCCCGCGCTCTTGCGCTCGTTCTGGTACCAGACGTTGAAGCGCACCTGGTCGAATCGGCGCCGGTCCCACGAGCTCGGCACCCAGCGAATCTCGGCGGAGTAGAAGAACTCGGCCTCGTCGATGGTGTCGAAGGGGTTGTCGGGCGTGCGCCCGTTTGCATCGTGCATGCCGGCCAACGCCACGAAGTGATCGCTCAGCCGGACGGCCACGCCCGCGCCGATGCCGCGGCCCGGTGCCGCCTTGGTGAGGCTGCTCTGGAGCGCGGTATTCTGGAAGCCGCGCTTGGGCGACGAGAGTGCGTGGGCGTTGTACCAGCTGGTGGCGCTGATCTTGCCCGCCACCAGGCGAACCCGGCCGTCCAGGAGGGACTGGCGCCACGCCAGTTCGCTGAGCGCGGTGCCGAAGTCACTGAAGCCCGACCCGACCGGGACCGAGGCCCCGAACGTCCCGCTCAGCTGGGTGGGCACGATGTCGGTGCCCAGTTCGTGGCGATTCTCGACCCGGAAGGACAGCATGCCGACGTTCGGCGTATCGCGGCCGATCAGGCTCCAGGTGCCCTGGATCTCGCCGCGGCCCCCGGCGGCGACGTGGGGGCTCGTGTTCTGGTCGGTGGCCTGGTAGAGCGCCTGCCAGCTCATCTGGAGCTTGAGCCCGTAGCGATCGTTCAGGCGGCGCTTCCAATCGAACCAGGGCTGGAAGAACGACTCCGCACGTTCGAAGCGAAGCACCGAGCCCACGGCCTGGTCGTCCTGGGCGAGGTCGGCCGTGACGCTGTCTCCGCCTTCCAGGGAGGGTCCTTCCGTGAACCCCGAGTGGGTCGCGACGGTCGCCGCTGCAAGGGTCGCCGTGGCCGAGGGCGCCGGCGCTGGGGTGGGCTGGGCGAGCGTGGGCGCAGCCCACAGGGCGAGCGTCGCGAGGACGAGCCAGATCGGCGTGGGGCTCCGAACCATCACGAGCCGGACCCTACCGGCCGGTTCCTCGCCGGGTCCTGTCATTTCACGCCAGCTCGCAGGAAGGTCGTCGGGGGCACGCCGGCCCAGCGGCGGAAGGCCCTCGTGAAGTTGGCCGAGTCGCTGTAGCCGAGCGCGATCGCCACGTCGGTGACGCGCGTGTCCGCGTCCGCGAGCAACTGCCGGGCTGCCGCGTAGCGCGCCTCGTCCACGAGCTCGGCAAAGCTCGTCCCGCACGCACCCAACCTGCGTTGGAGCGTGCGGACGCTGGTGCCCGCCGTTTCGGCCAGTCCCTCGAGGCTGAGCCGGTCGAGCGTGAGAAGCGCGCGGACTGCGCTTCGCACCGAGTAGAGGAAGTCCTGTTGAGGCACGGGAGCGGGCTCGGGGGAGCAGGAGATCCCGGCAAGTGGTGTGTTCAGGATGTCCAGCGGGATGCTGATCGCATCGGCGTCGGCGCCGAAGTGCACGGGACCGGTCGAGAGCGCGGCGAGCTGCTCGTGATGCTCTGGGCGCGGACCTTCGATCCGGAGTGCATCGGGGCGCCAGCTGCGCCCGACCGATCGCCGTACCGTCTCGATCAGCATGCAGAGCGCGAAGTCGTTCGCCTGGCGGCGGCCAAGGTCGACCTGCTCGGTGAATCGGCGCTCGACGATCAGATCGTGCCGCACCCTGCGCAGCGTGTAGGCCTGGCCCGCGCAGTAGCGATCTCCACCGCTCGAGAGCATCTGCAGGGCGACTCCGAGGGTCGGCGCCGCGGCGATGTGCCGCGTGAGCGGTACATCTTCCAGCCTGGCGGACCTGGCGACCCGCAGGGCCAACCCCGGCTCGCCTGCGGCTCGTGCGGTGTCGGCCCACAGCATGCCGGCCGTCACCAGCGGGAGTACCGAGCGTTCGTCCGTGAACAGCGTGCGGCCGACGGGACTCAGGCCCAGGCCGCTTCGGAACTCCACGAGCGCACGCAGCGCGCCAGTTCGCGCGAGCGGAACCGGCGAGTCGGCAGGGGAGCGCTCCCGCGCGTGCATGGTCTGCGTCCCTCGGACGTTGGATGGCGGCAGATGACAAGCCGCGGCTGCCCCATACCAGGTAGCCTGCTCATCGTTTCACATCCTACGTGAATCGCCGCCGTCCGAATACCCAGATGGTCGACGGAGTTGTGCGCCCGCTCGCGCATGAGGAGAAACCCTGAGCATCCCTGCCGCGATCCGGAACACCCTGCTGGCGGCAACCCTTGCGTTGTCGTCGTCCTCGGTGTTGGCCGGGGCGCCCGTCATCTATCCCGCGAAGGGCCAGTCGCCCGATCAACAGGCGAAGGACGAGGGCGAATGTCACGTGTGGTCGAAGCAGACGACGGGCATCGACCCCGCAGCCCTGGCGACGCAGCCGATCCAGCCGGCCCAGCCCGCTCCCGGTGGGCAGCGGGCTCGGGGGGCGGCACGAGGTGCTGCCGGCGGCGCGGCAATCGGCGCGATCGCCGGTGACGCCGGCGAAGGTGCGGCGATCGGTGCCGCGGCGGGCACCATGAAGGGTGGCCAGCAGGCGCGCATGCAGCAGGCGGCCGCAGGCAAGCAGGCCGCCGCCCAGCGCGAGGGGCAGATCGACACGTACTACCGGGCACTGGCCGCCTGCATGACGGGCCGCGGCTACAGCGTGCAATAGAACGCTGCGTGGGCTCGTGCGCCGCAAACGCGCACGCCTCGGACGAACCGGAAGCAGTCGCGCAGAGGTCGCCGGCAACCCCTTGCGCTGGAAGCGGAATCTCTTGGCGTTCACCTGGGGCTGGGGGCAAAAACCCGCTGCGTGAAACGCGATTGTCCCCAGGCCCTCGCGCGCCCCGTGATACGGTAGCCGGGCTGGAGTTCGCCATGCGCCCCCCCGCGTCGCTGCTGACCCTGTTGCTCGTCTTCGTGCTGATCGAGGCCGCCTCGGCAGCCCCCCGAGACCAAGAGCGCGTGACACCGACGCCTGGGGTGCCCGGCATGGCCGTGGCGGCGTACTTCGAGGGCCGCGGTGACCTGCTCTCTGCGGCGCGCTCGTTCGAGACCATCGCGTACCAGTCCGAGGGCGCGGCGGCGCCGTGCTGGCGCGCCGCGCGCAGCTACTGGCGCCATGCCCAGGGCCTGCAGCTCATGGGAGGCGAGTCGGGCATCGGCTACGTCGAGCGCGCCGAGCTGCTCGCTGAGATGGGCCTCGCGCGCGACCCCGAGTGCGGTGCATGCGCGTTGTGGAAGTACGCAGCCATGGGCCGCCTGGTGGAGGCGCGTGGCTTCGTGTGGGCGGCCCGAAACGCGCGGGAGATGAGGGTCCTCCTCGAACGCGGCATCGCCGCCAGGCCCTCCCACGTCGACCCCAACGGCAACTCGACCCTCGCCAACCTCTACTACGCGAGCGCCGTGTTCCACCGCATGGTGCCCGAGTGGTTCTGGCTCCCGATGTTCGCCGGCGTTCGCGGGGATACCGAGCGCTCGCTGCGCGAGATCCATCAGGCGCTCGAGATGTCGGGCGACCGTGTCGACTACCACGTGGAGCACGGCGCGATCCTGCTGTGCATGGGCACGCGCAAGGGCAGCGACGCCCGCATCGAGCAGGGCAAGCGGGTGCTCTACCAATCACTTGCGATGCCCGTACGGCTCTCGACCGATCGCGTGGACCAGACCTACGCACGCCAGTTGATCGACGACCCGGACAAGGCCTGCGCCTTCTCGCGGATCGGCTACATCGACGTGGCCTCCGAGGGCCGCCGGGTCGCAGGCCGCTAGGGGAGCATGCCCTCGAGCTGGCCCGCCATCTGCTGCGGGTCGATGCCCATCTGCTCGAGGGCGTTCAGGAAGGGCTGCATGCCCTGAACCTGCCCGCCCTGGATCGCCTGCAGCTGCGACTGATTCAGCGCCATGCTCTTGCTGCCCACGCGCAGCACGACGAACTGGCCCCCGCCCGCGACGTTCACGGAGATCGCGGGACCGCTTGCTCCCGCGATGCCTGAGTCCGTTGCCCCGGCAAGTGCCTGGAGCATGGGGGCCGACGTGCGGGGCCCCGGCCCGCCGGCGCGCGGTCGGCTTGCACCGTGTCGCGCGACGTCCGCCACCGGGTCGAGCTGGGTGGCAGCCTGCGGCGGTTCGAGGGTTCGGCCTTCCATCGCCTGGACGCGTTCGAGATGGTTCGCACGAAGCTCACGGCGCAGGACGGCTCCGCGCTCGGCCGTCTCGTCACCCAGGGGCTCGGCGAGCGCGGCCGGAAGAGCGCGTTCGAGTCCGCGTCGCTTCCGGAGTTCGGCGGGGGTCGGCTCGAGGGCCGGCGTGTCGGCCACGTCGTTCGCCAGGGTGGCGTTCCCGGGCTTCTCGGTCGGCGTGTGCTCGGTTGCCACCGTGGGGACCGACTTCGGTTCGGGCGCCGGTGCCACCAGATCGGGGTCGAGCACCGAGATCTCGCGGACGATGGCCGCTTCGAGCGCCTGTTGCGCGGCGGCCATGGGCTCGGTCTGCGGCAGGACCGGCGGCTGCGCCCCTTGGCTCCAGGCATCCCAGGGGTCGACCTGGTCGTGCATCAGCAGCTCCAGGGGCCCTTCGGCACCCGGCACTGCGGAGAAGCCGGGTCGAACCAACACGGAAAGGTCAGGCGCCATCCGGGTCAGGGCGCCCTGGACCTCGACGAGGCCCCGAAACACCGAGACCCCGCCCGCACTGGCACCCGCCGCCGCCACCAGGAAGCGCGTGCCCTTCACGCTCACGACGACTTCCGGCGTGCGTACGCGGAAGGGTCGGCTGCCGCGCAAGACGTCGAACAGTGATCGGCCCCGTTCGAGACTCACCTCGTCGCCGTCGTCCGCAGTTCCCAGCGCGGTGGGCCCGTCCGGAAGTCGCAGCAGGGAGTGCTCGTAGAGACGCAGGGTCCGGCCCGGGAGCTGCACCTCGGCTCGCGCACCGGCGCCCGTACGCACGAGGTCGCCCGGAGCCAGCGCCTCACCGAGTTGTGCAGGGCGAAACGAGGTGGGCGTTCCGCTCCCGATCTCGACTGCGCCCTCGAGGGACGAGACGTGCGGGCCGGGGCTTCCGGCCAGCAACAGGACGGCGCTCGCGGCGACACACAGGGTCGCAAGCGCCCGCCAGGTGCGGGCTCGCATCGTTCGTTCGTTCGGCATCGGACTCTCCTTCCCCTCCGGGTTGGAATGCTGGGCGTCGCGCGTGGCTAGGGGCCGTGCACCCGCAGGTACACGCCGGCCACACGCCGGTCGTAGTCGTAGACGTCCACGTTCGAGCTTCGGTAGGTGGCGCGGACCGCGAACTCGAGGTCGACGTGGCGGCCGATCGGCCGAACCAGCGCTGTGCGCAGCTCGAACACGGTGTCGCGCCGCCGGCTCGGCGTGGGGTCGCCGATCGCGTCGTCGGTCAAGAAGTCGACCACGTTGCGATGGTCGTAGCTCTCCCGTGCACCGACCGCGCTCGCCTCCAGGCGAAACCCGAACACCAGGGGCAGGGCGGCGCGCAGTCGAAGCTCGTAGCGGTCGCCATCGAACGCCGGGCCCAGGCCGAAGAAGTCGCGCTCGCCCTCGGTGTCGGTGCGCACGAAGCGCCCGCCCCACGAGAACCAACCCCGGTCGCCAAGGACGGGCATCGAGACCAGGTGCTCGACGCCCCCGCCATAGCGGATGCCGTCGCGTTCGAGCGATGTGAGGATCGGCGGGTCGTGATACGACTGCTGCTCGAACAGTCCGAACAGGCGCAGGCTGCCGGCGCGGTCGCCGAGCGTGATCCAGAGCGCCGGGGAGGCCGACCAGAGATCGAGGTAGCGATCGTCGTCGAGTCGGCTGGTGTAGCCCCGGCCGTCGACCCGCAGCCAGAGCCGCGAACCCAGCTGCAGGCCCGCCCGGGCCCAGGCCTGGTGCCCCTCGAGGTCGAACGCACTGAGTTCGAAGTGCGCGCTCCGGTCGTAGCGGTAGCCGAGACTCAACTGGGTCCGCTCGCCGCGCCAGGCCTCGGCAGAGATGCCGCCTCCGAACACGCCGACCCAGTCGGCCTGGTCGGTCGGAAGACCGGGCAGGTCGAGTCCGGCGTCGAGGGTGACGTTGGAGTCGTGCTCGATGCCGCCGTGGGCGAACAGCACGATCCGGGGGCGCTCACGCTGGGTGTGTCGGGCGAGAACCGCACCCGCCACGCGACGGGCCACGCCTCCCTCGGGCGCGTCGAAGTCGGACGTGTCGAGCAGGTCGCGTAGGACGGCCTCGCCGTGCCGATCGCGTCCGTCGCGCAGCGCGGCCGTTCCACGAAGCAGCGCCGCCGTCTCGGCGAGTTCGGGTGCGAGCGTCGCAGCCGATGCCAGGGAGGCGTCGGCCGCTTCCGCCTGCCCGAGCGCGAGCTGGGTGAGCCCGAGGTAGAGGTGCGCGAGCGCATCGTCGGGTCGCTTCGCCACCGCTTCCGCCAACAGCGGCAGGGCTTGCTCGGGGCGGCCGGCGCCCCGCAGTGCGTCGCCATGGGCCCGCAGGGCGTCGGGACGGCGCTCGGGCCACCGCGCTCGGAAGTCCGCGTAGGCGGCCGCGGCCTCTTCGAAACGCTCGGCCTGTGCATAGGCGCGCGCCAAGGCCCACTGAAGCGCGGGATCGTCGGGCATTGCGTCGGCCGCGGACGCGAGCCGCGCAAGCGGGCTCGTTTCCTGCGGCGGCGGGGTCTCGGCGGCATCGCTCGCAGCGCATAGCGCCAGGAGCAGGAGTGCCCCGGCGAGCGCGGCCGTCGCGCGAGTCGACCCCGGGCTCACGTTGCGTCTCCCACGCTTCCGGCCACCAGGGCGAGCATCTCGTCGCCTTCTTCGTCGAGGACCCGGAAGAAGAGGTCCAGCAGCTCGGGATCGAACTGCGTGCCTCGACCCTTGTGCAGCAGTTCGAGTACGACGGGCTGGGGCAGGGCCTGCTTGTAGGGGCGGTCGGACGAGAGCGCGTCCCAGACGTCGACCACCGAGACGATCCGGGCGCCCAGCGGGATGTCGGGCCCGGCCAGTGCGTCGGGGTAGCCCGTGCCGTCCCAGCGCTCGTGGTGGTTGCGCACGCAGCCGAGGGTCGCCGGCGACAGGCCGCCGATCGGGCGAACGATCCGATGGCCGATCTCGGTGTGTCGCTCCATCTCGTTGCGTTCGTCCGTCGAGAGCCGGCCGGGCTTGAGCAGGACGTCGTCGCGAATGCCGATCTTGCCCACGTCGTGCAGCAGTGCACCGAGCCGGATGGCCTCGAGGTCGTCCTCGGGCAGGCCCAGGCGGCGGCCCATGGTCACGGAGAACATGGCCAGCCTGCGGCAGTGCATCTGCGTGTAGCCGTCGCGCGCTTCGACGGCGCTCGCCACGGCTTCGACCGAGGCGTTCAGCGTGGCACGCAGATCCTCGACCAGGCGCAGATTGCGCGCCTGCAGGCCGAGCTGCGAGGCGACCGTCGCGATCGTTCGCAGCTCGACGTCCGAGAGCGGTCGCGGGTCGCTTCGTTCGACGACCAGCACACCGGCCGGCGTCGCGCCCGCCACGAGGGGTACGTAGGCGCTCACGCCCCGGCCACCGCCGGGAAGCTTGCCGGAGAAGACGCGCATGCGTTGGCTTCGTAGGATGGCCTGGGCCACCTCCGGTGCGACGCCCGCGGCGACACCGTCCGAGCTCCAGTCGAGTCGCGTGTTCGAGAGCCGGCCGTCGGGGCGTGCGCGAAGCAGGGCCACGGCGCGCGCAACCACCACTTCGCCCAGCAGCAGCAGACCCACCTGGAGCCCCTGGTCGGCGCTCTGGCTCGCCGTTGCGCCGACCTCGAAGAGCGCCTCCAGCGACAGCTCGCGCTCGGCCAGACGCCGGTCGAGGCGCTGGCGGACGGCCTCGAGGCCAGCGGCGTACTGAAGGGCCACCGCCACGAGTCCTGGAAGGGGCGAGATCAGCAGCCCGGTCCCCACGAGCATGCCCAGGTGTCCCGCGACGGCGCAGCCAGCGAGCACGGCGAACCCGGCCACGCGTATGCGACCTGAAAGCCCCGAGAGCAGCATGGCGAACGCCGCCAGCGCTGCAGCGCTGGCGAGACCGGCGGCGCGCGAAGCCACCAGGACGGGCAGGCCCTCGTCGTGCGCGGCGAGCGTCCGGTAGGCCACCGCCTGGATCCAGACCCCGGGGCGCGCGGGCCCGACGGGCGTCGGCCAGAGGTCCTGGAACTCGGCAGCGGTGGCACCGATGAACACGGCGCGGCCGGCTACGGCGCTTCGGTCGAACGTCCCTTCGAGGACGTCGACGGCCGAGAGCACGGGGATCTCCGGCGTGGCCCTGCGGTAGTCGAATCGCAGCGCGGGGGCGGTCGCGAGGTCGGGCTCGACTTCGCTCGCCTTCGCGATTGCGAGGGTCGCGCGCGCCAGGCTCGGTGTGGGTTCGCCGCCCAGAGCGATCGGCACCGCGTGGCCGCGCACGCCGCCATCCGGGTCGACGTGCACCACCACATGTCCGACGGCGGCGGCTGCATCGCGGAGCGCCGGCGCCGGGCGATTCACGATCTCGAGTTCGCCGACACCGGGAACGTCTTCGGTCTGGCGGAAGGCCGCCAGGGCGACACGACCCGATCGCGCAATGGCCCGGGCAAAGTGCGCGTCCTCGTCGGCGCGGGCCGTGGCGAAGTCGACGTCGAAGGCGATCGCCCGCGCGCCGGCCTCGGTCAGCGCATCGACGAGTTCCGCGTGGTGGGCGCGGGGCCAGGGCCACCGGGGCCGAGCACGCAAGCTCCGTGCGTCGAGTGCGACGACCGCCGCGTCGGGGGCGTGCTGCGCGAGCGAAGCGGGCAGGCGCTGCGACAGGCGCAGCAGCGCATCTTCGGCCAGCCGGTCGGCGGGTGCGGCCAGGTTCGTGGCGACGAGGAACGCTGCCGCGCCGAACGCTACGCACGCCGGCACCCAGGGGCGCAAGTTGTCGGCCCAGTTCATGATCCGCTCCCCGAGAGCAGATCGGTGGGCTCGGGGCGCGGCTTGACCCCCTGGGGCCAGGGCCTTGGGTGCGGACTTGGCACCCGCGCGTTCCGGCGGCCCCCGTTGCCGGGGGGCCGCCGGAGCGCGCACGAGGCGCGGTATCGCTACTCCGGGTGGATCTCCACGCGGCGGTTGCGCGCGCGGCCCTCGCGGGTCTGGTTCGACGCGATCGGATCCGTCTCGCCGAAGCCCTGCGTCCGCAGGCGGTTGGACTGGATGCCCTTGCCGGTCAGGTAGCGCCGCACGGCTTCTGCACGCCGCTCGGACAGGCCCTGGTTGTACTCCTTGGTACCGATCCAGTCGGTGTGGCCGTCGATGCGGACCCGGCTCTTCGGGCAGGCATTCAGCTGATCGACGGCGACGTCGAGCACCGGCTGCGCATCGGGTCGGATCACCGACTCGTCGAAGTCGAACTCGACGCCCCTCAGCCGGACGAGGTCGCCGCAGGTATCGCTCGGCAGGCCCGATCCGCTCGTCGTCCGACCGCCGGTCGTGGCGCCACCACCGGACGGCCGGAACACGTCGCGCTCGAGTGCCATCATGCCGCTCGGGTCGCGAACCGCATCGGAGGTGCGGAACGAGCCGCAGCTCGTGACCTGCGAGAGCTGCTGCAGCAGCGCCGCGCCGGCCGGGTCGTTGCCGGTCTGGACGGTGTGGAAGCAGAGTTCGCCGCCGTGCGCTTCGGCGAGTTGGGCGGCCGCCATCAGTGCCCAGGCATCCCGGTCGGGCAGGCCATCGGAGAAGACGACCACGGCGCCCGAGCCACCGGCACCGGTGACCTGCTCCTGGATCTCCTGGAATACGCGGTGGTAGGGCGTGTTGCCTCCGCGGCCGTCGATGTCGCCGAGCACCCGCAGGTCGGCGGCGGTCGATGCCAGCGTGCCGCGGTCGAAGGGACCCACCGGCACGGTGATGCGATCGGTGCCGCCGAAGGAGATGAGGCCGGCGTCGTAGCTGCCGTTGGGCATGCCCGCGATGAAACCGCGCGACAGCGCCTTGGCTTCGGGGAACGTTCCGCGCGCGTACATGGTGCCGGACGCATCGGGCAGGATGACGACCCGGTCCGTGCCGAGGCGTGCGCCCGGGTTGACCTGCAGCGGTGAGACCTGGGGCGGCGCCTGTTCGGGCAGCGGCGGTGCGGCGCACGCGAGCGAGACCAGGGCGAGAAGAGCGATGGCGGAGCCGATGCGCGGCACCATGAGCGAGTCCTCCAGTTGAGGGCCGCAACTTTGGCAACAACCGGGCGGTTTGGCGAGCCCTTCCGGCCCTTGGAGCGGTCTGGATCCCCCCGGGGCCCCAGGGTTCGCGTCGGCACTCGGAGGGAAGGGTCCGAGAACCGCCGGAATGGGGGCCCGGTTCGCCGCGAGCCTCGCCCGTGGAGGTTCGCCATGTCCCCGGTCATCACCTACGCCATCCGCTCCTGCTGCCTCGGGCGCCTGCTCGCGGCCACGACCGCACGCGGGGTCTGCCACGTGCGCTTCGCCGATGCCGACTCGGATCTCGTGGAGGGGCTGCGCCAGGAGTTCCCGTACGCCGAGCTCGTGCGCGACGACGTCCGTGCGGGATGGGCCGTGCGGCGCATCGCGGGCTCGATCGAGAGCGGCGCGCCCCTCGAGCTTCCCCTCGACGTGCGGGGGAGCCGCTTCCAGCGAAGGGTGTGGGACGCGCTGCGCGCGATCCCCCGAGGCACCACACGGACGTACGGCGACCTGGCCGCACAACTCGGCCAGCCCGGAGCCGCGCGCGCGGTCGCGCGCGCCTGTGGAGCGAACCCCGTCCCCGTGGCCATCCCGTGCCACCGCGTGGTCCCGCGAGCGGGAGGGGCCGGGGGCTACCGCTACGGAGCGTGGCGCAAACAGGCCCTGCTGGAGAGCGAGGGCGCTAGCCCCGCCGGCTCGGCATCCGCACGAGGTAGTTGCCGCGCTTCTCGTCGTAGTCGAGCTCGACGAGCTTCTGCTTCTCGAGCTCTTCGAGCATCTCCGAGAAGCTCCGGTATCCGTGGTACTCCTCGTTGAAGCCCGGATGCACCCGGCGGATGGTCTGCTTGACCATCGACCCCCAGATCTGGTCGTAGTCGCGGTCGAGTGACTCGATGATCGAGAGCAACTGCCCGAGTCCCTCGGCGAGCTTGCTGTCCTCGGCCGTGGGTCGGCGCCGCTTGGTCGCGCCCCGCCCCTTGGCCGGCGCGGCGGCGCGAACCAGATCGTCGTAGTAGATGAACTCGTCGGAGGCCGCGACCAGCAGATCCGACGTCGAGCTCTTGACGCCGCAGGTGATCACCCGCTTGTCGTTCTCCTTGAGCTTCCCCACCAGCGGTGAGAAGTCGCTGTCGCCCGACAGCAGCGCAAAGATGTCGATGTGGCTCTTGGTGAAGCACAGGTCGAGGGCGTCCACGACCATGTGGATGTCGGCCGAGTTCTTGCCGCTCATCTTCGTCTGCGGAATGTCGACCATCTCGATCCCGAGCTGGTGGAACTCGCGCGTCTCCTTGCGGTAGCCGCTCCAGTCGCAGTACGCGCGCTTGTAGACGATGCGGCCCTTCTCGAGCAGGCGTTTCAGCACCAGGTCCATCCGGAACGCACCTTGTTTCGACTGCCGCGCGCCGATGGCGAGGTTCTCGAAGTCGACGAAGACGGCGATCAGCGGCTCGGCCGACATGGTGGGGCTCCCCGGTGGTTGCGGCTCAAAGGTCTTCTTCGTCCTCGGACAGGGTGGCCGCCCGGATCGGATGAGGTGCGAACTCGGGCCCGCCCGACCAGCCGGGCAGCTGCTCGGCCTGGCCCAGCCAAGACGCGGCCAGGTCGTCGTCCACCACCACGCTGCTGGCATCGGGTTCGCCGGTGAGCGCCTCCCAGAGGTCACTTCCGCCGGATTCCCACCAGGTGCGGGAGGCGTGCTCGAAGTCGATGCCGAGACGCGTCATGGCTCAGGTTCCCGCCAACGGGGCGACGATCTCCTCGGCAAAGCGCGCCAGCACGGCATCGTCTCCGCCTTGGATCACCACATAGCTGATGCCGGTCTCTTCGCGCCGGCGGGTGAGGCGCTCGCGGACTTCCGAGGGCGGGCCCGTCAGGAAGATCGGGCAGTCCGCGACCTGGTCTGGCGTCATGCCCGTACTGCGAGCGATGCCCTCGCGGAGGCCCTTCGGGTCGTCGGTCAGCGCGACCACGAAGACCAGCGCGTTCAGCTCGATGTCGGCCGGGTCGCGCCCGACGGCCTGCGCGCCCTCGTGGATCCACGCGACCTTGTCGCGGATGCGCTCGGGGGCGCAGTCGGCGGCGGTGGCCGGCGTGATGCGGCCCTCGGGCAGGCTGGGGTTCACGCCCACGATGTCGGCGTGGCGCCCGGCCAGGCGCAGCACCTTCGGCCCGCCGCCGCCCACCAGGACCGCGGGCCGCTCGCCCTCGGGAAGCTCGGCCGCCTGGGCGACCTCGCGAACCTGGTAGTGCTCGCCTTCGAAGCTCGTCCGCTCCTGGCTCCACATGCTTCGGATGATGGTGAGCGCTTCGTCGAGTCGCGCGATGCGGACGCCGGGTCGGTCGTAGGCGATGCCCGCTTCGCGATAGTCGGTTTCCATCCAGCCCGCGCCGATTCCGAACTCGTGACGCCCGCCGGAGATCAGGTGGGTGGTCGCGGCGGCCTTGGCCAGGACCACCGGATGCCGATAGTCGACGTCGTAGACGAGCGAGCCCACGTGCAGCCGTTCGGTGACCGCAGCCGCGGCCGCCTGGGCGGCCACCGGCTCCCACTGGGTGCCGAAGTGATCGGGCCAGAAGACGCTGCTGTAACCCAGGGACTCGATCCGCCGTACGCGCTCGACCCAATCGGTCTGCGGAAACGACGAGACCTGGACGCCGAAGCGGAAGGGGTGGGCCATGGCGCCGCGATCATAGCGGCACCGCCTGGGCCACGCGGTCGAATACGTAGAAACAGCCGAGAGATCCGATCGCCGTGGCGGGAAGCTCACCGAGCCAGCCGGGGCGTGCGGCGAGGGCGCGCAGCGGCGCGACCAGTACGACGACCAGCAGGATCTGGCCCAGCTCGATTCCCACATTGAAGGCCAGCAGGGCAAGGGGGACGTCGCCGACGGGCAGTCCCAGCTCGCGCAGCGCGCCGGCGAACCCGAACCCATGGACCAGGCCGAAGCCCGCGGCGAGCAGCCCCGGCCAACGAGCGAGCGGCCCGACGAGCCCGTCGCGCTGGCGTACGACTTCGACGGCGAGCACCACCAGACTTGCGGCGATGCCGATCTCGACCCACGTCGCGATCGGCCTCACCCAGCCGAGGGCGGCCAGGGCGAGGGTGACGCTGTGGCCCAGGGTGAAGGCCGTGACGGTACCGATCAGCCGGCGCCGCCCGCGTACCAGCAGCACGAGACCCGCCACGAACAGGACGTGATCGATACCGGTGGCGAGGTGAATGAGCCCGAGTCGCGCGTAGCTGCGCACGACGTCCCAGGCGCGCTCCCGCGCGGGCAGCACGACGGCGGGGGTGGCGGCCGTGAGCAGGTGTCGCAGACGTCGTCCGTCTCGCAGCGTGGCGTGCACGATGGCGTTGGTTCCGCTGGCGGCGAGGCCGCCCACGCCGACGCGACCGCCGACGATCCCGCCCGGGCAAATGGCTTCGAAGGCCAGGACGACGGCGCGCTCGGTGTCTCGTCGCTGCGACGCGCCCGGGCTGCAGGCTGCGGGAAGGCGGGGCTCGAGGTGCACGCCCGACGCACGAATGCGCGGCGTCTTGAAACGAACGCTCACCCGGTCGTCGCCGTGCTCGCGAAGCTCGAGAAAGGCCGGCGCCAGACGATGTGCATGGGCAGGCGCCGTCGCAGCCGCCGCGAGCAGGGCGAGCAGCGGCACGAGGATGCACCGGGCCGCGCCCGCTACCACGGACCCTCCCGTCGCAGGCGTGCGACCTCTGCTGCGACGGCACGGTCGGCGCGCTCGGCGAGCAACGCCTCGCGGACCTCCGCTCGCACGGTCGCCAGGGGGGATCGCCTCTCCGGCTCGGCCGAGACCACGAAGACCAGGTGCCACCCATAGGGCGACCGAACCGGGCCCGACCAGCGGGTCTCGGGCAGCGAGAAGGCGCGGCGTGCAAAGGCGGGCCCGAGCTGCCGGCCCAGCTCCTCGGCCGACGACGAGGGGAGGGCGCGCGCCATCGGCAGCGGGTCCCCGCTCGGCAGGGGCTCGGCCGAGCCCGGGTCGAGCCTCGCGAGTGCATCGCGCGCGCGGGGCTCGTCGCGGAAGGGCACCTGGAGGAGTTGGCGACGCGCGGGCTCGGTGAAGCGTTCGGCGTGGCGATCGAGGTAGGCCTGGAGCACTTCTTCCGAAGGCGGAGTTGCGCGTGCGCGCGCCGCAGCTTCGAGACGCAGGCGCTGCACGAGGCGGCGACGCACCACCGGGTCGGACCGGTGCATGCCGAGTTCGTGCGCCTCGCGCACCAGCGCGGCTTCGTCGCGTTCCAGGTCGCCCCCTGCGAAGCGCATGTTCTGGACCAGGCGTCGCCGCGCCACCGGGTCCCGGGCCGCGAGATCGCGAGCGAGGGCGGCCTCGAGCAGGACCGCCTCGTCGGACCAGGAAGACAGGTCGACCCGCCGGGCCTGGGGCCCGTCCGCGCCGAACACGGCGAAGAGCAGCGCGCCCAGCAGCCCGAACCGCAGGAGGGCGGGTAGCCGGCGGCGTGCGGACCGGGTGGTGCGGGGACGATCCATCAGCGCGCGGCCGAGGAGGTCGCTGCTTCGAGGTCGATCGCGTTGGGTTCGCGTGTGAGCGCGTCGCTCCCCGGGGAGCCGGGGGGGTCGGGGTCGAACCAGATTGGAGAGGTCCAGGCCCGCTCGCGCTGCACCGGGCGGTGGCTCTCGGAACAGCAATCGGCGAAGGCCTCGGGCACCGAGTCGGGCCGTGCACAATCGACCCCGGCCGCGTTGCACGCGTACTGGCTCCAACGGCAGGTGGGGTTCTCCACCACGCGTGCGTACCAGAAGGCCGGGCTCGCAGGGTCGAAGTCCGGGTCTTCCCAGACCGTGCAGAGGCTCGCGTGGCCCTCGCCGTGGGGCTCGCACGTGGCGAGGTCGACCGACGCCTCGCGGTCGCCGCCGGCGACGTCGATCACCCGTTCGCGCACCTGGCCATCCTCGAGCCAGCCCTTCACGATCTGGACCCGCTCGAGTGGCGTGCCCGGGGCCGTATCGGTCCCCGGGTCCATCCGGGCCGAGACGACGAAGCGCGGTGCGCGGCCCTGGGCGGCATCCAGCTGGCCGCCCATGGGAACGCCGTTCGCGTAGCCCTCGGCGGGCAGGGATGCGGCGTCGGCGCCGCAGAGCGCGGCGTCGTAGTCGAAGCCGCCGAAGAAGCGGACGACGGGCCGGGTGCCGCTCGTGCCGTACACCTCGCGCCGTCGCATGGCATCGAAGAGCGACGCGCGGGTGTTCTCTTCGGCCCAGACCACGGCAAGCCCGCCGGGGCTCATCTCGAGGTCGTCGGCGAGACCCTGGGGCAGGCCCTCGGCGGCCCCGCGCGCGGCGCCGCCGTGGCCGGGGTGGCCCGCTTCGGCGGTCAGTCCCGGCGTTCCCAGGTGGGTGTCGGTGCTGGCGAGCAGGCCGAAGCGGAACGGGTTGGCGCCCAGTCGCTGGCCCAGGCGCAGCCCTTCACCCAATGCGAAGCGGACCGTGGTGGTGTGGCCCGGCGGCTTCACGCCGACGATCCACGGCGCGAACTTGGCGCCGAAGCGGTCGTAGGGGAGGGTCTCGAACGCGCACAGCTCGTCGGCGCCGCCGGGCACGCACTCGCTGTCGCCCTTGTGCTGCATGACTTCGATGAGCGGTTCGAAGCGCGAGCGGCGGGCGGCCTCTTCGGGGCCGATGGGCCCGCCGACCTCGACCGCGGACTGGAACATGAGCTCGCCAGAGAGGTTCGAGTTGTGGGGGATGGCCAGGAAGTCGCAACCGTCGATGCCTTCGACGCACCCGGTCTGCAGTGCATCCCACAGCGCGCTCGCCGTACGCGCTTCGAACACGCTGACCGGCAACTCGGGAACGGCGGCGCTGCGAAAGACGACGTTGCGGTGCAGGTTCTTGCCGACGCCCTCGCTCGCCGTCCACTCGTAGCCGACGAAGCTCGTGAAGCGGCACGCAGCAGTGCGATCGTAAGCACCCTCGGCGGCCGCACGAATCTCGGCCCAGACGCCGTGGGCCGAGGCGAGGCAGCGTTCGCCGTCTTCTCCGCAGAAGCCGTGCCGCGTCTCGGAGCTCGTGGCCACCCAGTTCATCCAGAAGAATGCCACGCGCGGCCAGGTGCGATAGAGCCGGCAGACCCAGGAGTCATGGCCGGCCAGCCCGGGCGTGTTGCAGATCCGCACCTCGCCGAACTGCTCGGCGTGGTCCGTGACGGCGGCGAAGTCGAGGGGTCGGTCGATGCGCACGGTCCGCTGGGCATGCCCGTCGGCGTCGAAGGGTTGGATACCGAGGGGCTCGCCGCGGGCGAACCGGTAGGCGTCCGTGGGGAGGGTGCGCGTGCCCTGGGTGCTGGCGTCCTGGCTGAACGCGGTATGGACGTGCAGGTCGCCGAAGAAGGGACGGCGCTCGGGGTCCCGCCCCGCGCAGGGAAGCCGTGCTTCGGGCGGGCCGGGCGCCGGCTCGGCTCCCGACGCGGCCGAGGTCGCGATCGCGACGAATGCGAGCCCGGCTGCGATGCGGTGTGCTCGCGATGCGATCGATCGGCGCTCCCGGCCTTCTTGCACTGCACACTCCTCGCCGACGTGGGGTGTGGATGATAGGCTCGACCCTTCGCCTCCGGCAGCGCCGTTTCGCGCTCGCGGAGCGCCCGGAGCCCATCATGACCCGCAAGCTCAATACCGTGAGCCGGCGCATCACCCAGGAGAAGTCCCAGGGTGCGTCCCAGGCCATGCTCCATGCGACCGGCCTGACGGCAGACGACCTCGACAAGGCCCAGGTCGGCATCTCGGCCATGTGGTACGAGGGCAACCCCTGCAACATGCACCTCGGTGACCTGGCCGAGCACGTGAAGCAGGGCGTTCGGGACGCCGGGCTGGTGGGGTACCGGTTCCACACCATCGGCGTATCCGACGGCATCTCCATGGGCACCGACGGCATGAGCTACTCGCTGCTCAGCCGCGACCTGATCGCGGATTCGATCGAGACGGTGATGGGCGCGCAGTGGTACGACGCCAACGTCTCGCTGCCGGGTTGCGACAAGAACATGCCCGGCTGCCTGATCGCCATGGGGCGGCTCAACCGGCCGGCGTTGATGGTCTACGGGGGCACGATCAAGCCCGGGGTCAACCGCCGGGGCGAGCCCATCGACGTGGTGAGCGCTTTCGAGAGCTATGGCCAGGCGATCGCCGGGACCATCACCGAGGACGAGCGGCTCGACGTGATCCAGGGCGCATGCCCGGGGGCGGGGGCCTGCGGCGGCATGTACACCGCCAACACCATGGCCTCGGCGATCGAAGCCATGGGCATGTCGCTGCCCTACAGCTCGTCGGCGCCGGCCGAGAGCGACGAGAAGCGCGACGAGTGCCGGCGCGCCGGCGAGGCGATCCGCCTGCTGCTCGAGCGCGACCTCAAGCCTCGCGACATCATGACGCGCGCCGCCTTCGAGAATGCGATGGTGGTGGCGACGGCCATGGGCGGGAGCACGAACCTGGTGCTCCACCTGCTGGCCATGGCGCGCTCCGTGGACGTGCCGCTCTCGATCGACGACTTCCAGGCGGTGAGCGACCGCACGCCGCTGCTCTGCGACTTCAAGCCGAGCGGCGCGTACGTGATGGCCGATCTGCACGGGGTGGGCGGCACCCCGGCCATGATCAAGATGCTTCTCGAGCACGGCATGCTCGATGGCGACTGCATGACCGTGACCGGCAAGACGCTCGCCGAGAACGTGGCCGATCTGCCTGGCCTCGCCGAAGGTCAGCGCATCGTCCAGCCGCTCTCGGCCCCGATCAAGGACAGCGGACACATCCGCATCCTGCGCGGGAGCCTCGCACCCGGGGGCGCGGTGGCCAAGATCACCGGCAAGGAGGGGCTCGCCTTCGACGGCCCCGCCCAGTGCTTCGACTGCGAAGAGGAGATGGTGGCAGCGGCCGAGCGGGGCGAGATCCACGAGGGCTCGGTGATCGTGATCCGCTACGAGGGTCCGCGGGGCGGACCGGGCATGCCCGAGATGCTGTCGCCCACCTCGGTGCTGCAGGGCGCGGGCCTCGGCGGCTCGGTCGCGCTGATCACCGACGGGCGCTTCTCCGGCGGCTCCCACGGCTTCATCATCGGCCACGTGGTGCCCGAGGCGCAGGAGGGCGGTCCGATCGCGCTGGTGCGCGACGGCGACCGCATCGCCATCGATGCCAAGCGCAACACCATCGAGATCGACCTATCGGCCGACGAACTCGAACGCCGCCGCAGCGCGTGGACGGCGCCCCCGCCCAAGGCCCGCAAGGGCGTGCTGGCGCGCTACATGCGCACCGTCCGCAACGCCTCCGAAGGCTGCGTCACCGACGAGTGAGGTTCCGCTCCTAGGTCTCCCGCACGCCCCGCGCCATCAGGATCTTGCCGGAGCGCACCAGCTCCTGCAGGCCGAAGGGGCGGAGCAGGTCGGTGAAGGCGTCCAGCTTCTCGCTGCTGCCATAGCTGCGCAGGATCAGCGAGTCGGCGCTGTAGTCGACCACCTTGGCCGAGTAGTGCTCGGCAATCTGGAGGATCTGGGTTCGCTCGGCGAGCGAGGCGCGCAGCTTCACCAGGGCGATCTCGGTCTCGTAGATGGCGTCGCCTGTGTGGTCGGTCGCGTGCACGACGTCGACGAGTTTCTCGAGCTGCTTGATGATCTGCTCGAGGGTCTCGGGGTCGCCCGAGCAGGTGATCGTCATGCGCGAGAAGTCTCCGCGTGCGGCGGGACTCACCACGAGGCTCTCGATGTTGTAGCCACGGCGCGCGAAGACGAGGGCCACGCGCACCAGGACACCTGGCTTGTTGTTCACATAGACCGAGATCGAGTGCATCGGGGCACGCGTTCGGTCGTCGATGTCGTCTGCGAGCTCAGGTGCTGCCAACGGGCTTCTCCAATCGCTCCTTGGGGCGGTCGACGAGCATGGCGGTATAGGGCGCGCCAGCGGGGATCATCGGGTAGACGTTGTCTTCCTTCACGACCTCCGCGACCACCACCGCGGGTCCATCGTGTTCGCGCGCGGCCTGGAGCTTCTTGTCGATGTCGGCCGGCCGGCTGATGCGGAAGGCCTTCACGCCGTAGGCCTCGGCGAGCTTCACGAAGTCCGGGTTGCCTTCGAGGTCCACGCCGGACAGGCGGTTCTCGAAGAACAGCTCCTGCCATTGGCGCACCATGCCCAGGTAGTTGTTGTTGATGATCAGCACCTTCACGGCCACGTCGTGGACGGCGGCCGTGGCGAGTTCGCACATGGTCATCTGGAAGCCGCCATCACCCACCACGGCCCAGACCTCTTCCTCGGGCCGAGCGAACTTGGCGCCGATGGCGCTGGGGAAGCCGAAGCCCATGGTCCCGGCCCCGCCCGACGTGATCCAGTGGCGGTTCTCCCGGGTGCGGCAGAACTGCGCGGCCCACATCTGGTGCTGTCCCACGTCGGCGGTGACGATGGCGCGGCCCTCGGTCACCTCGTCGAGCCGGTCGAGCACGTGCTGCGCACGCAGACCGCCCTTCTTCGCGTACTTGAGCGGATAGCGGGTGCGCCACGTCTCGCACTGCGCCAGCCACTCCTCGGTGTCCGCGGGCTGGGCCTGGGCAGCGATCTCCTCGACGACCAGGCGGGCGTCGCCCAAGATGGACACGTCCGGCTGGATCGTCTTGTCGAACTCCGCGGGGTCGATGTCGATGTGGATCTTGGTGGCGTGCTTGCAGAACTCATCCACGTCGCCCGTGATCCGATCGTCCCAGCGCGCGCCGATCGCGATGATGCAGTCGGTGTTCATCACGGCCTTGTTCGCGTAGGCGGTCCCGTGCATGCCCAGCATGCCCAGGTGCAGCGGGTGCGTCTCGTCGGTGGCGCCCTTGCCGAGCAGCGTGTTCACGAGCGGGGCGCGCAGCTTCTCGGCCAGGCTCATCACGGCCTTGCCCGCTCCCGAGATCACCGCGCCGTGGCCCACGTAGAGGATCGGGCGCCGCGCCGCCGACAACAGATCCGCCGCCCGTGCGACCGCTTCGGGATCGCCGTGCGTCGGCACCTTGTAGCCGGGCAGGTCGAGCGCGGCGGCGTCGACGTGCTCGGCATCGCACGGTCCCTGGCTCACGTCCTTCGGGATGTCGATCAGCACCGGGCCGGGACGGCCGGTGTTGGCGATGTAGAAGGCCTCGCGGGTGATGCGCGGGATCTCGGCCGCTTCGCGCACCATGTAGCTGTGCTTGACCACGGGGTAGGTGATGCCGGTGACGTCGGCCTCCTGGAACGCGTCCTTGCCGAGGTTGGCGCGGTTCGTCTGGCCGCAGAGCACGATCATCGGCGCCGAGTCCATCTGCGCGGTCAGCATGCCGGTGACCGTGTTGGTCGCCCCGGGGCCCGACGTCACGAGCACCACGCCGGGCTTGCCCGTGGCGCGTGCGTAACCGTCGGCCATGTGCGTCGCACCCTGCTCGTGCCGCACCAACACCAGCTGGATGGACGAATCGACCAGCGCATCGAAGATGGGGATGGCAGCGCCGCCGGAGAGGCCGAAGATGTACTCGACGCCCTCCCGCTCGAGGCACTGGATGAGCTTCTCGGCGCCGGTGGGCAGCGCGGGCGGGGCGGGGTTGTCTTGGGTCACCTTGGACTCCTCGTGCCTCCTCGTTCGAAGGCCGAAGGGCGAGCTACGAAGCCAGTTTGATCGTCTCTGGCGGAGACCATCCTAGAAAACAGGATTTGAGATGACAAATCGACTCACCAGGGACCATGGCTTGAGAGAACAGGGCGAATTCGGAATCAATTCGGATGCCCCTGGGGGGCTGTCTCCGAATTGCCTTGGAGTATCCCGGTGAGCTACGTGCTCGACGTCACGGAGCGGCTGGTGGCCGACGATACCGTCCCCGCGGGCAGCGCCGAGCCGGCCCTGGCCTGGGTGGCCGAAGAACTCGAGGGGCACGGATTCCGCGTGGCGCTCCATCGCTATCCGGGACGCGAGGCTCCCCAGGCGAACCTGATCGCAACCGCCGGACCGCCCGAGGCCGACGGGTTGATCCTCTCCGGCCACATCGACGTGGTGCCCTTCGCCGAGCAGCCGGGCTGGACGCGCGACCCGCTGCGGCTCGAGGCGGAGGGCGACGTCCTGCACGGTCGCGGCACCAGCGACATGAAGGGCTTCCTCGCCCAGTGCCTCGACGCGGCGCGACGGCTCGACACCGGCCGGCTGGAGCGCCCCCTGGTCTTCCTCTTCACCGCCGAGGAGGAGATCGGTTGCCGCGGGGCCGGCAAGCTTGTGGAAGGCCTGGCCGATCGCCTCGACGTGCCGCTGCCGAGCCTGGCCTGGATCGGCGAGCCGACGTCGGGGCGAGTCTTCCACGCGCACAAGGGCGTCGTCGCGTTCGAGATCGAGGTGGAGGGAATCGGCGGGCACTCGAGCGTGCCCGAGGCCGGGGTCAACGCCATCGCCGTCGCCGCGCGGATCATGACCTCGATCGGCGACATGCAGGCGGACCTGCGCGCGAACCCCGACCCGGACATGTCGGGCCTCTACCCCGAGGCGCCGTACACGACGCTCAACTTCGGCACGATCCGAGGCGGCAGCGCGGCCAACATGATCGCCGAGTCGTGTCGCTTCGACGTGAGCTACCGGCCGCTTCCGGGCGAGGACCCGAAGGCGGTGCACGGGCGTATCCGCGACCGGCTGGAGAGTCTCGTCGCCCACGACTTCGGCTCCGATCGCGAGGCGCGCATCCGCGTCTCGGACCCCATGGTCGCGCCGGGCCTGCTGGCACGCCGTGGAACTCCGCTCGAGGCGGTGCTGCGCGAGCGCACCGGCGATCAGGCCGAGGGCGGCGCGCCGTTCTGCACCGACGGGGGGCAGTTCGCGCGGGCCGGCATCGACTCGATCATCTGTGGTCCGGGTGACCTGGCCCAGGCGCACCAGCCGGACGAGTGGATCCGCCGCGCAGCCCTGGAAGGGGGCGTGGACGACGTGATGCACGTGATTCGATCCCTGTGCGGGGGAGAGGGGGCCGACTCCGACTAGGCCGTCGCGACTCGTACGCGGGGTGGCCCTGCAGGGCGGGGCCCGTGGATGCGCGCGTCAGCGCGCGCGGATGCGGATGTTGCCCCCCGAAGTCTGCACGTCGAGCCGTGCACCTCCGCGGCCGACGGTGACGTCGGCCTCGCTGCGCGAGGAGTCGCCCGCCAGGTCGAAGTCGTCGTCGAAGGTGACCCGGCCGCCGGACGTCTTGGCCTGCACCTGCGCGCCGAAGCGCGGATCCCACTCGACCTCGATCCCGCCACCCGACGATTCGATGTGGCCCGCGGGAGCGGCTCGGAATCGAACCTCCATGGTTCCGCCGCTGGTCCGCGCATCGACCGGGGCGCCCACCTCGCGCAGACGGATGCCGCCGCCGCTGGTGCGGGCCTCGATCTCGCCGTCGACTTCGGAGAGGTGGATGCCGCCGCCGCTGGTGCGTGCAGAGGCCCGCCCCGAGACCTCCTGAACGCGAATGCTGCCGCCCGACGTCTCGAGATCCACGTCGCCGATCACGTCCTCGACCTCGATCGGGCCTCCGCTGGTGCGTGCCCGCACGTCTCCTTCGATCTCCTGCACGTCGATGCGGCCGCCCGAGGTGCGGACGTCCACGTCGAAGACCTCGGGCACGCGTACGCGGACCAGCACGCGTCCGCGGCCGAAGGGGAACCAGCCACGGTGGCGCCCCTCGAGGCGCACTTCGTGCTCGTCGTACTGGAGGTCGAATTCGTAGTCGGACCAGCCGCTGGCCGACGCGTCGATGTCGACGGCTGCCTCGTCGTGGGTCTCGACTTCGATCGCACCCGTGGAGAGTTCGACCACCAGTCGCCCCCCCGGTGCCATGGGGATGCGCTCTTCGATCTCGTCGGCGGCCGCGGGTCCCGCGGTCGCCATCGCCATCAGGATCGCCATGAGTTGGACTCCCTTCATCACTTGCTCCCGGCCGGCCTAGCGCCGACCCACGCGAACGGTGCCCTGCGACGTGCGCAGCACGAGACGCTGTCCGCCTTCGCCGAGGCGACCCTTGGCGTGCCTTTCCCCGGCGTCGCCGTCGAGTTCGAGGCCGGCCAGTTCGACGTGGCCGCGCGTGGCCTGGGCGTCGAGGTCGACCCCCGCGTCGTGGGGCAGCACCGCTTCGACACTGCCGCGCTCGGTTTCGAGCGAGCCCGACGGCGTGGCACGGAACCGCGCGGTCACCGGGCCACGGCCGCTGCGGGCTTCGACCGGTCCGGCGACCTCTTCGAGCACGATCTCGCCCTCGAGGGTCTTGGCGCGCACGCGACCGTCCACCTGCCGCAGGTGGATCTCGCCTCCGCTGGAGCGCGCACTGCAATCCCCGTGGACCCACGCGGCTTCGATGTCGCCCTCGGAGCTCGATACCTCGACCGAGCCGCCGATTTCTTCGAGCAGGGTCGCACCCCCGACGGTGCGTAGCTTCACGTCGCCCTCGACCTCGCGGATCTCGACGTCCCCTCCGCCCGCCCGGGCACGAACGTCGCCGGAGACCGGCCCCACGCGCACGGGGCCACCGAGCGTGCGCAGGTCGAGGTGGGTGCCGCGGGGCACGCGCAGGTCGACCCGGAGTTCGGGCCCGCCGAACATCCAGGCGGTCGGCCCCCCGACGCGGACGTCGCCTCGAATGCGGCCCGGGCCGTCCGGTTCGAGGGTGGCCGAGGCGCCCCAGCTGCCCCAGCCCGAGACCTCGACGCGGAGCACCACGAGATCGCTCTCGTGGGCGTGGATCCGGACCAGGCCGGGGTCGGGACGCAGGCCCTCCCCGAAGTCGACCTCGAGGAGCACGATGCCCCCGGGCTCGATGGCCTGCTCGAGTTCGCGCATCTCGGCGCGGGCGGCGGCAGCCAGCAGGCCGATCCAAAGGATGGCGGCGAGAACGCGCCGGGTGCGCGGCACGATCATCGGCTTCGGCCGGGGTGTGTGGACACGTCCCGGTCTAGAGCAATCCGCATGCCAGCTCGCTTGGGCCGCTTGCGGCTCGTGGAGGCCCGAGAGCGCCAACCGCGCAGGCTGACGCCTGCACCCGGTGCAGGCCTCAGGCTTCGCCCTGAACGAGGTGCAGGGCTCAGGCTTCGCCCTGCGTTGGGTGCAGGGCTCAGGCTTCGCCCTGAGCCAGGTGCAGCGTCGAGACTTCGCCCTGATCGAGGTGCAGTCACCGGCCTCAAGAGGTCGCCTCCCCGAAGAAGCGCAGCGCCTCTTCCGCCGGGTCGCCCACGCAGTCCTCCGGTGCGCGGCCCGAGAACCAGGCTTCGGGAAGCGCGCTTCGGTAGGGATCGCGCAGGAACCGCCGCCCGAAGAGCGCGATCACTCCCCGGTCCGTCGGCCTGCGCACAAGCCGCCCGGCGGCCTGGATCACCCGGGTCATCCCGGGCGCGACGTGGGCCCAGGCGAATCCTTCCCCGGCACGCTCGTCGTAGTGCTCTTCGAGCAGGCGCCGGGCGGCGCTCGGGGGCGGGAGGCAAGGGCCCACGACGGCCACCGCCGACAACGCCCCGGCCGGCAGGTCGAGGGACTCGGCCAGCACGCCGCCGGCCACGCCGAGCACGAGCCCGTCCCCTCGCTCGAGCTGCTCGACCAGTTCCTGCCGTGCGCGCAGGTCGGTCTCGGGCCCCTGTGCATGCACGCGCGTCGCCGCGCTTCCAAGGTGCGCCGCCACCTCGGCCAGGTACGCGTGACTCGGAAGCAGCGCGAGGCAGCCCCCGGGTACGGCATCGGCCAGCGCCAGCAGCTTGCGCGCCAGCTTCGGCGCATGGTGACCGCGGGCGGCGAGCCGCGTGTCGATGCTCGGGTCGATCACCACGCTTCGGGACTCGGGCGGAAAGGGGTCGCCCACCGTCATGTGCACGGCGCGTTCTCGTGAGAGCCCGAGGTTGCTCTCGTGCAGCTCCCGTGGCTCGAGCGTGGCCGAGAGGCCGACGAATGCGTGCGCGCCCTCGAGGACGGGCCCGATCCAGGGGGCCGCGTCGACACAGACCCTTCGCAACGCCACGCCCTGCTTGGTGCCGAGCGCCAGCGACCCGTAGGACGCGTCGGCCGCAAAGGTCTCGGCGAACCCGCGCGCCGCGGCCCAGATCGGCCAGAACGGGTCGTCGTCCGCCCATGCGCGCGTGTCGTGCCGGTACGCGAGGGTCGCGAGCAGGGTCAGGTCGAGCTGGCCGCGAAGGTCTTCCAGCAGATCTCGCGGGAGTTCGACGGTGGCTTCGAAGGGCGCCCCCGGTTCGGTCGTGCCCACCAGCTCGGCGACGGTGGCTTCCACGCGATCGGCGAGCCCGTGGCAGAGCCGGGCCTGTTGGACGTGCACGTCGGCGCCGCCGAACGACGCCCGCTCGGCCGCCCGGCGGAGCATGGCCGAGTCGAGCTCGATCGTGAGCGCGTCGCGAATGCGAGGAGCGAGGCGGTGCACCTCGTCGACGATCACCACGGTGCGGGGCAGGTCACTCTCCTCCACGAGTGTGCGCTGGTTGCCGGGATCGAACAGGTAGTTGAGGTCGCAGATCGTGACCGGCAACCGGCGAGCGGCATCGAGCGAGACCTGGAAGGGGCAGGCGCCCGCCGCGCGCGCAGCCTCGAAGACCGCATCGGGCTCGAGCATTGTCGCTTCGTCCAGCAGCCGGCCCGGCAGGTCGTTGCGTCGTACGGCGCCCACGTGGTCGCGGGCGGCGTCGCAGGCTGCGGGGTGACACAGCACCTGGTCGTTGGTGCACATCGCCTCGCGCTTGCGGATGCGGGTCGCCAGGGGAAGCGCCGGCGGAGCGATGCTCGCCAGGGCTTCGCGTGCCGTCCGCTGCCCGAGGCCGGTTGCCGAGGTGACGATCAGGCGCAGGTCGTCCCGGAGGGCCATGCGAAGTGCCGGGACCAGTGCGGCCAGGGTCTTGCCCAGGCCCGTCGGCGCTTGCACCAGCAGTTGCTCGCGCTCGTCGAGCGCGCGAGCGATGCCCTCGGCGAGCGTGTCCTGTCCAGGGCGCCAGGCGGCGTGGGGCAGGGCGATCTCGCGAGCCGCCGCGGCCCGCTCGGCCGCGGTGGCGGCGCGGTCGAGGGCGAGCTGCACCCAGGCTTCCACGGCAGCGCGGATCGCTTCGTCCATCCGGTCGGCGTCCCAGGCCAGCGCCTCGCGAACGGCGGCGGGGGCGCCGTCGTCGTCGTGCCCGATCGGAAGCCGGACGATTTCAGCGCGGACGGGCTCGCCGGTCTCGCGTGCCAGTAGCCACGCATAGGTTCGCAGCTGCCGTTCCCACGCGGAACGCGTGTCGCGCGGGGGTTCCTCGTCCGGCCAGACCGACTTGAGCTCTTCGACCCGCAAGACGCCGTCAGCATCCCGCGCGACGCCGTCTGCCCGGCCGCGCAGGGTGACGGTCCAGTCGCCGTGGGCGAAACGGGCGACGAGCGGCCGCTCCGCCTGGTAGTCGGGCTGGGTGCGTTCGGCCGCGCGCTGGTAGCGCACGTGCAGCGCTTGACCGATCCAGGCGCGAACGCCGGCGCTTCCGCCGGGTCGCTCGACACGATCGGCCGAGTAGAGCTCGGTGACCGCCAGCCGGAGCTGGCGCTCCGCGACGTCGGCCCACATGGCGGCGCCGGCTCAGTCGGTGCGGTACGTGGTGTGGCTCGGCGGCCCCGAGAGGATGTTGTCGGCACCCCACGACGTGACCTTCCGGAACGCGTCGGACGCGATGAAGGTCCGGAAGGCGGCTTCGTCCTGCCAGCGCGAGACGATCAGGTACTCGGGCCCGCCGTCCTCGATGTTGCGAAACACCTTGGACTCGTCGTGGCCTTCGCCATCGCGAAGGGCTTCGAGCACCTTGGCGCAGGCGGACTCGAAGACCTGCTCCTTGCCTTCGAGCACGTAGTAGTTCATGCCGATCGTGACCATGGCCGGGATCCCTTCATTGGGGGTCGGACCCTTCGGAGGTCCGAAGAAAGCGTTGCAGTGACTCGCGAACCTGGTGCGCGCGCGCGCCGCGCCAGCCCGCCAGGGTGGTGAACACCAGGAACGCCTGGTCGCGCAGGGCGTCGGCGCCCCCCTCGCGAATGGCGTCGAGAGCCCGTACCGCGTTCTCGCGAACGGCGGCGTTGGGGCATTGGTCGCGGACGGCCGTGATGGCCTCGACGACGCCCAGGGGGCGCTCGCTCGGAGTGTCCGGACTCATCGTACGGGCGACTCTAGCGCTCGATGCGCGTGGGCGATGAAATCGCGAAAAGAGCACCAAAAACAAAACCCGCCGGAGGCGGGTTTTTCTCTGCGATGCGTTGTTTAAGAACCTAGCACAGGAATCGGGTTGCGCAAGGCCTGTTCATCACTTTGTTCCCAAACGCGGTTTGTGCGCGTGGAAGCCCTGCCTCCCATGGCACGATTGCTCTCGAGGGCTCGAGATTTGGTCCCTCGCCGAGCCCGTTTTCAGCAGGGTGCCAGGCGCCCGGAACGGGTTTCGCGCCAGAGGGGCGAATCTGCAGCGAATCCCGCACGCCGGCGGGGGCCCGGTGGCCCGTTCAGCCTCGGCTGGGCGTCGCGCGGGCCGATCGGCGGCGTCGCATGGAGAGCAGCGAGGGCAGCACCCCGAGGTTGGCCGTCAGCGTGAGCGCCATGCCGAGGACGAGCACCACGCCCAGGCTCGCGATCCCACGGTGGGCCGACGAGGCCAGGGTGCCGAAGCTCGCCAGGGTGGTGATGGCACTGAAGAACACCGCGCGTCCCGTGGTGGTCGCCGCGAGTGGCGTGGCGTCGTCCTGCGATCGCTGCGCGCGGGCGACCAGGTGGATGCCGCTGTCGACGCCCGTCCCCAGCAGCAGGGGCAGCACGATGACGTTGGCGAAGTTGAACGAGATGCCGAACAGGGTCATTGCCCCCACGGTCCATGCAGCGCCCAACAGCAGGGGCGCGAGCGTGAGCGCGGTATCGATTGGGCGTTGTCCCAGCAGCAGCAGCAGGGCCCCGATGGCGCCGATCGCGAGCAGCAGCGCCTCTCGGAGGGAGCGCGCGGTGACCTCGCCTACGGCCACCACGTTGACCGGCAGGCCCACGGCGGTGGGGTCGATGCTGCGGACCGCGGCGACGAAGAGGTCGAGGTTGCCCTCGGCGTTCAGGTCTTCGGCGGGGTGGATCTGCACCCGGGTGGTGCCGTCCGGGGCGATCATTCGGCTGCGCACGGCCGCCGGGACCGTCTCGAGGGTCACTTCGTCGGGCTCGAGGCTCGCCCGCAGGTGCGCGATCTGGGCGGGCATGTCTCCGAGCAGCGCCGCTTCGAGCTCGCTGACGAGGGCCTCGGGGTCTCGCTCGGTCCTGGCGCGCTCGAGAAAGCGTGCCAGGTGGCCGTCCAGGCGTTCGGCGGCCTTGCGCAGGCTTCTGGGGCCCTCGGCCAACGCAGCGGCACCCAGCTCGTCGCGCAGCCGTGCGAGGGCGCGGAGCCCCTTGCGCGGGTCGCTTTCTTGCCGGGTGGCGGTGCCGCCGGGTCCCTCCAGCAGGAACGCCAGGTCGGCGAGGATCTCCTGCTTGACCTCCTGGTCCTCGGGGACGAGGTCGCGGGGCGTCGTCACCCGGGCCACCTCGGGCAGTGCGAGCAGGCGGTTTCCCAGCGCCTCGGCCTCGTCGAGCCCTTGGGCCGTGGCATTGGCATACCAGGGAGAAGCGCTGCCGCTCTCGAGCAGGTCGTTCCAGGTTCGCACCGACTCGGTGTTGGGATTGCGCATGGTCACGACGTTGGCGTCGAAGCGAACCCCGAGTCCGACGGCGGCCGCCACGAGCGCGGTGGCCAGGGCGATCGCGCCCACGCGGCGTGGGTGACGGCTGTCCGAGCGCGGCTCGAAGGGGATGCGCACTTCCGGGGGCAGCTTGCGCACGGGCAGCACCGCGGTGAACAGCGCCGGGAAGAGCGTGAAGCTCAGGACGAAGATCACCACCATGCCGAGGCCCGAGATCAGGCCGAGCTCGGCCACGCCCTTGAAGTCCGTGGGAAGGAACGAGAGGAAGCCGATGGCGGTCGAGGCGGTGCAGAGGGCCATCGAGGGCCCCACGACGCGGCCTACGTCGAGCACCGCTTCGCCGTGGCTCCGGCCGGCGCGACGTTCGGCGGCGTAGTGCATGCCGAAGTGGATGGCGAAGTCGACGCCGAGCCCCAGGAACAGCACCGCGAAGGTGATCGAGACCAGGTTGACCGCGCCGACCGTGGCAGCGGCCAGCGCGGCCGTCCAGATGAGTCCGGCGACGAGCGTGGCTGCGGCCGAGATCACCAGCGGCGCAGAGCGCATCGCCAGGGTGAGCACGCCGAGGACCAGTGCGAAGGACGCCAGGCCTGCGATGCCCACATCCCAGAGCAGCCCCATCATTTCCTCGTGGTTGAGGGCGGGGTAGCCCGTGATCCGGACCCGGTGGCCATCGCGGTCGAGGCCGAGTTCGTGTGCCGCGTCGCGGATCGCATCGATCGCCACCGCTGCGGGCAGGATGCGGTCGGTCTGAAGCACGGGTTGCACGATCACCGTCTGCTGGCGAGGCGCCCCGAAGGAGAAGCCCCCGGCCAGCAGGTCCGCCCAGCGCACCCGGACCGCCTGTCCGGCCTCGACCGCCGCGACGGACTGACCCATCCGGTCGAGCAACGTCGGGAGGTCGGGCCCGAGCTGGGGGGTGCCCTCCGGCGGATCGAGTCCCCAGGCCATGAGCTCGGCGAGGGTGGCCAGGTCGGGACTGCGGTCCATGGCCGCCAGGAAGGGCTGCATGCGCACGATCTCGTCGGAGAACTCCTCGAGATCGGCGAGTTCCAGATAGAGCAGGGCGTTGCGCTCGAAGAACGGGCTGGCCGCGGGGGCGTCCGTGGTGCGGACGGCATCCGGCCGCGCATCGAGGGCGCCGATGAGGGCGCGCGCGGCGCTTCGCGCGGCGGGAGCCGATGGGGCGTCGATCACCACAAGCAGGGCATCGGAGAGCCCATCGAAGCGCTGCTCGAAGGCTCGGGCGTGGGCCTCGGAGGGCAGGTCGTCGGCCAGCAGGGCCCGGCGGTTGTCGGTGTCGACCCCGAGATGCGTGGCGGCGTAGAAGCCGAGCCCCGCCGTGAGCAGCAGGCAGGCCCCAGCCACGGCGCCCGGGTGCCGGAGCACGGCTTCGAGGACGCCGACGAGGAGTCCCGCTACCCGGTCGCGGGGCGCTTGCACGCGGCGAGGAATAGCAACTGGGGCCTTGCCCGCCGGCTAGGCCGAACTCGCCCAGCGCCCCTGGGTGGGCGCCGGCGCCGCTCCACGTCGCTCTGCGCCGGCAACTGGCAGGTCGCCGGCAAGACGCAAACGCGGGGTCGGGCCAAGGCCCGACCCCGCGTGGAGGCTGGTGGAGCTGAGGGGAGTCGAACCCCTGACCTCGTGAATGCCATTCACGCGCTCTCCCAACTGAGCTACAGCCCCATGGGGCCGCGGAAGCTATCGCCGCACCGTGCGGGTGTCAAAGCACGCTCCGTGCCGGGCGTTCGGCCTCCGGGACCGCCATGGGCCGTCTCGCAGAAGGCGCCCGCGGCCCATGGGGTGCCTGTCAACCCGCCGACGCGGTGGTATCCTGCGCCGCCTCCGGGCCGGAGTGGCGGAATCGGTATACGCAGGGCACTCAAAATGCCCCGGGCCCTGTGCCCATGTGGGTTCGAGTCCCACCTCCGGCACCACCGCCTCAAGACCCGGAGAAGCCATCGAATAAGCGGCGCCTTCGTGGCGTCGGATCAGGCGCAACATCCACAGGAGACCTCGTTCCATGGAGATCGAAATGAACCAGAAGCTGGCCCCCTCGAGCCGGAAGCGCGCGTTCGGCGTGCTGCTCGTGATGATCGCCCTGGCCTTCGCGTTCGTGGCCGCCCCCGCGGCGGCGCAGTACCGCGAGTTCTCGGGCAAGGTCGACAAGATCAACAAGAAGAAGGTGATCGTCGACAACCGCATGGGCGACAAGGTGTCCTTCAACCGCCTCGACGAGACCGAGGTCTCCGGCGAGGGCAAGGCCGAGTGGGGCGACCTCAAGAAGGGCGACTGGGTGCTCGTCTCCTGGAAGTTCGTGGACAAGCCCCGCAAGGCCTACAAGATCGAGGTCCAGCCGCCGAAGGCGGAAGAAGGCGAGGACCAGTAGCGGCCTCGGCTCCGAGCGCGCCCTCGACGCATCGCGTCGAGGGCTGCTCGACCCCGCCTGGGGCGAGTCCTAGGTTCTCCCCATGGCTGCCGCTCCGTTTCGTCCCGAGCAGTACGAGCGCTACCGGCGCCACCTGAGCCTTCCCGAATTCGGGGCGGAAGGGCAGCAGCGCCTGCTCTCGGGCAGCGTGCTGCTGATCGGCGCCGGCGGGCTCGGCTGCCCGCTCGCCCAGTACCTGGCGGCGGCCGGCGTGGGCCGCATCGGCCTCGTCGACTTCGATACGGTCGAACTCTCGAACCTGCAGCGCCAGGTGCTCTACGGCACTGCCGATCTCGGCCGCCCCAAGGTCGAGGTGGCGCGCGACCGCATCGCCGCCATGAACCCCGACGTCGAGGTCGTGACGTCGCGGGAGCGGGTGACCTCCGACAATGCGCTGGCGTTGTTCGAGGACTGGGACGTCGTGGTGGACGGCACCGACAACTTTCCCACGCGCTATCTGTCCAACGACGCCTGCGTGTTGCTCGGCAAGCCCACGGTCTATGGCGCCATCCTGCGCTTCGAGGGGCAGGCTTCGACCTTCGATGCGCGCCGCGGGCCCTGCTATCGCTGCCTCTTCCCCGAGCCGCCGCCGCCCGGCAGCGTGCCGTCGTGTGCGGAGGGAGGCGTCCTGGGCGTGCTGCCGGGGATCGTCGCGATGATCCAGGCCACCGAAACGGTCAAGCTGCTCACCGGGATGGGCGATCCGTTGATCGGTCGGTTCCTGCACTATGACGCGCTCGCCATGCGCTTCGACGAATTCCGCTTCCAGAAGGACCCGGCCTGTCCGGTCTGCGGGGAGCGGCCTACGGTCACCGAGCTGATCGATTACGAGGGGTTCTGCGGTATCCCGCAGGGCCAGACGGAGGAAGCCTTGAAGGAGTTGTCGGCCGCAGAGACGAAGGCGCGCCTCGATGAGCCGGGCGAGCGCCTGCTGATCGACGTTCGCGAGAAGGACGAGTGGGAGCGCGCCCGCATCGAGGGGGCGCAGTTGGTGCCGCTGTCCGAGTTCGAGGGACGCGTGGGAGAACTCGCGGACTGGAAGGACAAGGAGGTGATCGTGCATTGCCACCACGGCGGACGGAGTGCACGCGCCTGCCAGATTCTCGAGGCGGCGGGCTTCCAGGACGTCACCAACGTGACCGGTGGAATCGACGCCTGGTCGCTGACGGTCGACGAGAGCGTGCCGAGGTACTGAGCATGGCCAAGCTTCCCGATCCGCTCAGCCGAAGGCACCTGGTGGAGAGCCCGCTCGACCCGGCCAAGGCCCGCGCCCTGGCCGACCTCTACCTGGAACAGGGCCGCTCGGTCGAGGCGGTCGCCTTTCTGCGCAAGGCCGAAGCCACCGAGGGCCTGGAGGCCCTGCGCGCGGAGGCCGTGGAGACCGGCGACGTCTTCCTGCTTCGCGAGGTGTCCACCGCACTCGGGTCCGACATCGACGCACGGACCTGGGCGACGGTCGCCGAGTCTGCGGCTGCGGCCGGCCGCGAGGCCTATGCCGACGAAGCGCGCCGCCAGGCCGCGGCGCTGGGGGCGTCATGAGCCTGTCCGTTCGCTGTCTGGTGCTTCGGGGTCTCGTCAAGGAGGTCGAGGAGGACGTGAACAAGTTCCTCGCCACCCATGACGTGAACATCCTCCACATGACGCAGAGCGAGAACGGCGAGTACCTGAGCCTGACGCTGCTCTACGAGGAACTCTCGCCGATCGGTTAGCGGGGCCGGATGCGGTGTCGCCCGGTCGGCGCTCTCAGGCGTGATTGACTGACGAGTCAATCTGGACGTAGACTCCGGCGATGCCCGTGCCCAGCAGCATCGATGACTCGCTCGAGTGGATGCGCAAGCACTTCGATCCCGAGCGTGCGCGGGGCGTCCACGAGGTCTACGAGGTCGATCTGCGCGGTTCGGCCGGGGGGCGGTTCCACGTCTGTGTGGAGGACGGCGCCCTGATCGTCGGGCAGGGTCCGGCGGAGTCACCCGGGGCGGTCTTCCGCCTGGCCGACGTGGACTGGTTCGGCGTGCTCGCAGGCCGCGAGAACGCAGACCTGCTGTACATGGCCGGGCGCCTCGAAGTCGACGGGGACCTCGCCCAGGCCGGCCGACTCCGCAAGTATTTCCGCTAGCCCTTCGCCGGCCTCCACGCGGCGTCGGTCCCAGCCCCGCTCGGTGGCTGCGGACCCGAGCGAAGTCCAGTGTCCCGTGACATCCGCATCGAGAACGCGCGCTCGCACAACCTGCGCGGCGTGAGCTGTACGATCCCGCTCGGCCGCCTCACGGTCGTGACGGGCGTGTCGGGTTCGGGCAAGTCCTCCCTCGCTTTCGACACCCTCTACGCCGAGGGTCAGCGCCGCTACGTGGCGTCGCTCTCGACCTATGCGCGGCAGTTCCTCGAGCAGCTGCCACGCCCGGACGTCGACCGGATCACCCACCTGCCCCCCGCCATCGCCATCGAGCAGCGCAATGCGGTGACGAACGCGCGCTCGACGGTGGGAAGTGCCACCGAGATCCTCGACCACCTGCGGTTGCTCTATGCGCGGGTGGGCGAGACGCGATGCTGCGGAGAGGCGGTGGAAGAGGGCAGCGTCGAGGCCACCACGAACGACATCCTCGCGCGATTCGACGGTGCGCGTGCGCTCATCACGGCACCCCTGCCGCAGCGCAAGGGCGAGACCGGCAAGGACCTGTCCGAGCGGCTGCTGCGCGACGGCTACACCCGACTGTGCCTTCCCGACGGCCAGCTCGTCGAGGTCGGCGAGGTGTCGACGAGGCGGCTCGCAACGCTGCGCAAGGGCGCTTCGCTCGTGATCGACCGCCTGGCGGTGCGCGCTTCGGCCCGAAGCCGGGTGGCCGAGGCGGTGGCGTCGGCCTTCGCGCGCGGCGAAGGCTACGCCGAACTGAGGCCCGAAGGCGCGGGCTCCGCGCGCTACCGCGAGGGCTTCGCATGCCGCAGCTGCGGCCGCCTGCATCCCCGGCCCGAGCCCGCGCTGTTCTCGTTCGACAGCCCGCTCGGTGCCTGCGAAGCCTGCCAGGGCTTCGGTCGCGTCGCGGCCCTCGACCTGCGGCGGGTCATCCCCGACGAGGGGCGGAGCCTCGCCGGGGGAGCCATCGCACCCTTCCAGACGCCGGGGGGCAAGGGCTGTCAGCGCGATCTCGCGCGCGAGGCCAAGCAAGCCGGGGTGCCGCTCGACCGGCCCTGGCGCGCCCTGTCCCAGGCGCAGCGTGAGTGGGTCGTGGACGGCGAAGGCGACTGGTACGGCGTGCAGGGCTACTTCGATTGGCTCGAACGCCGGCGCTACAAGGTGCAGGCGCGGGTCACCATCGCGCGCTACCGCCGCTTCGATCCATGCCCGGACTGCGACGGGCGAAGGCTCCGCAGCGAGGCGCTCGAAGTCTTCGTGGGCGGCCGGGACATCGGGGACGTGGCGCGCTCGACGATCGGCGAACTGGGAGCCTGGATCGATGGGCTCGACCTCGCGGGATCCGCCCACGAGCGCGGCGCACGCATCCTCGAACTGCTTCGGGCCCGCGTCGAGACCGCGGCGCGGGTGGGTCTCGCCTACCTCTCCCTCGAGCGGCAGGTGCGAACGCTCTCCGGAGGCGAGGCCCAACGCATCCAGCTGGCCACCGCCCTTGGCGGCACGCTGGTGTCGGCGCTCTATGTCCTGGACGAGCCGTCGGTGGGGCTGCACGCGCGGGACATCGCGCGGTTGCTCTCGGTGCTCCAGGCGATCCGCGATCGGGGCAATACGGTCGTCGTCGTCGAGCACGCCCCCGCGATCATCCGCGCAGCCGATCACCTGATCGACCTCGGGCCGGGGGCGGGAAGCGAGGGCGGCCGTCTGTTGGCCGAAGGCCCGGTCCAGGCCGTGGCCGAGACCGAGGGCTCGCCGACCGGGCGGCTGCTCGGGGGCGGCTGGCGGCCCCGGCGCGACGTGCGCCGCAAGGCGCGCGGCGAGCTGCGGGTGCGCGGCGCCCGGGCCCAGAACCTGCAGGGGGTCGACGTGTCCATTCCCCTGGGCCAGCTGGTGGTCGTGTCCGGCGTCTCGGGCGCCGGCAAGTCGACCCTGGTTCGCAACGTGCTCGTCGGTCACCTGCAGGGCGACCCCGACCGCGGTGCGTGCGACGGCGTGGAGGGAGGCGAGGCCATCGACGAGGTCGTGGTGGTCGAGCCCACGGCCCCGGCGAGAAGCCTGCGTTCGAACCCGGCCACGGTCTCGAAGGCCTTCGATGGCATCCGCAAACGCTTCGCTGCGTCGCGCGAGGCCACGCGCCGCGGGCTCTCGGCGGGGTGGTTCTCGTTCAACGTCCCCGGTGGTCGCTGCGAGAAGTGCGAGGGCGCCGGCGAGACGGTCGTCGACATGCAGTTCCTCGAAGACCTGCGGGTGCCTTGCGAGCACTGCGAAGGCACGCGCTATCGCAGCGAGGCGCGCGAGATCGAGGTCGCGGGCCGATCGATCGTCGACGTACTCGATCTGACCCTGGCCGAGGCGGCGGCCGCGTTCGCGAGCGACCGGACGATCGCATCGCGCCTCGCCCCCTACGTGCGTGTGGGGCTCGGCTACCTCACGCTCGGGCAGCCGCTCACGACCCTGAGCGGGGGTGAGCTCCAGCGCCTGCGGCTGGCCGCGGCACTGTCGGGCAGCAGCGAGCGCACGCTCTACGTGTTCGACGAACCCACCACGGGCTTGCATCCCGCCGAGATCCAGGTGCTGCTCGACTGCCTCGACGAGCTGCTGGCGGATGGCGGCAGCGTCGTGGTGGTGGAGCACGACCTCGACGTGATCCGCCAGGCGGACCACGTGATCGACGTCGGGCCCGAGGGTGGGCCGGGCGGCGGCGGGATCGTCGTCGAGGGGACGCCCGAAGAGGTGATGGCGAACGCCGTTTCCCTCACCGGAGCCGCGCTGCGTAGCGAAGCCTGAGCCCGGTCCGGGCGCTCCGGGAGCCCTGGAGCGCGCCGGGCAGGACCCTGGGCCTCGCGATCCACGGGCCGATGCGACACAGTGGCGGCGGTCATGGATGCCTCGATTCCCCTCCGCGCCACGCCGCCCGACGACATCGATCCCTATGAGTTCTTCACGCGCTGGGTGCCCGAGCGCGTGGCCCGCGACGCCGACCGCGGGCGGCGCCTCGGCGACACGTTGGCGGTTCTCGAGTTCCATCTCGAGGCCAGCGCCGAGGACGAGATGGGTGGGGTCTATTCGCTCGAGATCGAGGGCGGCGCCGTGGCGGGCCGGCCGGGATCGACCGGCCGCGCCGATCTCGAGATCCGGCTCGACGTGGCCACGTGGCGGCGGCTCAACAGCGGCGTGCTCTCCGCGCCGGACGCGTTTCTCAAGCGACACGTCCGCCTCAAGGGCAATCTGGCGCTGGCCCTGAAGCTGCACCTCATCCTCGGCTAGCCCGTGGCCAGCCGGCTCGCTGCCCGGCCGCCGCCCGGCTCAGCCGCGGCGGGGATTCGCCTTCCGGGCCTCGCGCCGATGGGCGAAGATCTTCTTGTCGTGGGTGCGGCGCAGCTGCTGACGCAGCGTGTGCAGCAGCTTTTCGGCGGCCGGAGCGGCCTCGCTGGCCTGCGCGTGGGCGGCCACCTCGGTGCTCTTGCCCGTGGCGTGAGCCGTGGCCTGGATGTCGTCGCCATCCGGGTGCAGCGTGATCTCCAGGTGCGTGAGCTCGGGGAACTCCTCGGAAAGCGCCTGACTTCGCCTGCTCAGGTCGTCGCGAACGGCTTCCAGGGCTTTGGTTTCCGCGTCGATGTTCAAGTGGATCTGCAGGGCGAGCGCCTCGGCCATTGGCTCTCCTCGTTCGGTTTCGGGTGCGCGTGCGAGCGCCACACCCTTCGCTTGGGGTTTTGGCGGAAGCGGACGGGAATCGAACCCGCCGGAACCGTGTCGCCACGATCCCCTCCGGATTTGAAGTCCGGGCGAGGCACCAGCACTCGAAACGCTTCCACCCTTCGAGTCTATCGTCCCGGCGTGCCGTCGCCTGCAGCGCAGCGCTCGGAGCCCACGCATTTGTGCGCTTCCACGGCCGGCGCCATCGGGGTAGACTGCGGTTGGGGTGGCTTCTTACACGCTCGCGGAGACCGCGAGGATTCTGCGGATCTCTCCCGCGCGACTGCGCTACTGGGAGAAGACGGCGCTTCTGCGCCCGCGCGCAGACGAGCCCGTGCAGGTCGGCTTCGACTTCAAGGACCTGGTCGAACTGCGTGGTGTCGTGGGTCTGATCCAGGGCGGCGTGCCACTGCGACAGATCCGCCGCAGCGTGAGCACCCTGCGCGAGCGGGTCCCCGCCATCGATCAGCCGCTGCGCGCGTTGCACCTGCATCGGCCGTCGGGTTGCGTGGTCGTTCGCGATGGCGACACGTTGGTCGAGCCCGAAGGGCAACTGGTGCTCGACCTGCCGTCGAGCGACGGCGAGGCCGCGTTGTCGGAGCTTCGGCCAGCCGCCGATCCGTCCGAGGAGAGTGCCGTCGCCTGGTTCGAGCGCGCCTCTTCGCTGGATGGCGATCCGGCGACGGCCGCCGAAGCCGCCGCGGGCTACCGCCGGGCGCTGGAGTTGGCGCCGGACTTCGCCGACGCGCACTGCAACCTGGGGACGCTTCACTACAACCGCGGCGAGCGCGACGAAGCACAGGCCTGCTACGAGAACGCGCTGGCCGTCGACCCGGACCACCTCGAGGCCAACTTCAACCTGGCCAACCTCCAGGAAGAAGCCGGCGCACGGGAGCGCGCGCTGCACTTCTACAAGGCGGCCGTGCGTGCCGACCCGTTCTTCCCCGAGGCGCGCCTCAACCTGGCGCTGCTCTACGAGAAGCTCGGTCTCCACCGCACCGCCCGCGTGCACTGGCGTCGCTACCTGCAGCTGGTGCCGGAGGGAAGCTGGGCCGACCTGGCACGGGAGCGCTTGAGCAAGCCCGAGTGACCCGGCGCGAGCGGATCGCCATGGGGTCTACGGCTCGATCTCGAACGTGCGCTGATCGACCACCGTGCCCTCGAACGTGACCTCGACCTTCCAGGTGCCTGGCGCGCGATCGCGAAGCGGCAGGCGCGCCACCACGCTGGGGCGCCGCTTCGGGTCGGCGGGGCCCTCGGCCACCACGCGGCCGTTCGGGTCGCTCCATCGCACGATCAGGTCGCCGCGCTCGCCCAGGTAGCGGTCGCCCACGCGCGCCCACCACACGGCCTCGGTCTCGCTCACGTGGAACGACTCGCGAGAGTGGCCCGCCACGGTGTCTGCGCCGGCGTCGTCGACGCCGTCGGCCAGGCCCGCCGCGCGGATCACGGGGAAGGTGAGCTTCTCGATCTCGCGTTCGGTGCGCTCCTGCAGGCGGCCCCCGTCCTCGAAGCGCCGTGCGGCCTGCTCCAGGTAGAACGTGGCGTTCACCCGGTCGCCGAGGCGCCGGTAGGCCAGGCCGATCCGGTAGTAGTGGAGGCCGACCTCGGGGTCGAGCAGCAGCGCGCGACGCCAGGCGGCGATCGCCTCGCGCGGCTGTCCCGCTTCTTCGAGGATCTCGGCACGCCGCGCCCAGACCCGTGCGTCGTAGGGCTCCAGGTCTGCAGCGCTCTCGAGCGCCGCCAGCGCCGCGTCGGTGGCGCCGTCTCGCGCCAGGCGATCCGCCTCCACGAGGAACGGGTCGCTGCGTTCGCGGTCGGGGTGCGGCGCGCGCAACGCGCCCGCCCCGCGCTCGAACAGGAGCGCCAGGCGCAGCTGCATGTTCCGGAACGCCCGCTCCATTTCGGGCCCCGGGGTGCCGGTGACGGTCACGCCCTCCGCGCGGGCCAGGGCCGAGTCGACGCGCTGTTCGACGTCGGGGTGGGTGTAGAGGTAGGGCGGTGGCTCGAAGCGCTCGACCGTCGATCGCTCTTCGGCGTCGACGATGCGCTGGAAGAATCGGGCCATGCCCTTCGGGTCGTAGCCCGAGCGTGCCATGAATGCGGTGGCGAGGTCGTCGGCCTCGGCTTCGAATCCCCGGGTGAACTTGAGCCGAAGCGCCACGTTCACGCCCTCGCCGATCATCACGGGGGCCGCGCTCTCGGCCGCGACGGCGGCGCCGATGCTCGCGAGGCGGGTCAACAGCTCGGGGATGGCCGAAGCCTCGACGCCACGCGCGTAGTGGCGGCCCTTCACGTGGGCGATCTCGTGGGCCATGACGCCCGCCAACTCGTCCAGGCTGCCCGCCGACATCAGGGTGCCCGTGTGGAAGTAGATGTACCCGCCGGGCAGGGCGAACGCGTTGAGGTTGGGATCGACGACCACGCGAAACCGATAGATGAAGGGCTGCGGCTCGATGCGCCGCACGATGTCCTGGCCCAGGTCGTTCACGAAGCCGAGTACGACCGGGTCGTCCACCAGCGGCAGGATCTCCAGGAACTGCTCGTCCACCTGGGCGCCGGTCTCGCGCTCGTCGGCCTCCGACACCTTGGTGAGGCCGCGCAGCGGGTTCGGTGTGGTGCCGTCGAGGCAGCTCAGCAGGGGCAGGACGGCGGCCAGCGCGAGGGCTTCGCGCCAGCGCGGCCCACGGGACGCTAGGAAGCCGGGTCGGGCTGCCAACGCAGGACCGGCTTCCGGGCGGCTCGCGTCTCGTCGAGCCTCCGGTGGCGGGTGCGATGGGGGGCGCTGCGGACGGTCTCGGGGTCGTCGCGCGCTTCCTGGGCGATTTCGATCAGCGTGTCGGCGAATCGATCGAGCCCCTCGAGACTCTCGCTCTCCGTGGGCTCGATCATCAGCGCACCCGGCACGATCAGCGGAAAGTAGATGGTCGGCGGGTGGTAGCCGTGATCGATCAGGCGCTTCGCCACGTCCATGGTGGTGACGCCGGTGTCGGCGAGGTGCTTGTCCGAAAAGACGCACTCGTGCATCACCATGCCGTCGTAGGGGACGTGGTAGTGGTCGCTCAGGCGCACGCGCAGGTAGTTGGCGTTCAGTACCGCCATCTCGCCGCAGCGCCGGATGCCCTCTGCGCCGAGGCTGCGCAGGTACGTGAATGCGCGAACCAGCATGCCGGCGTTGCCGTGGCTGCCGTGCAGGCGCCCGATCGAGCCGGGCAGGTCGGAGTCGAGCCGGTAGCTGCCGTCGTCGTCCCGGCGAACGACGGGCACCGGCAGGTGCGGGGCCAGCGCGGCCTTGATCCCGACCGGGCCCGACCCCGGGCCGCCCCCGCCGTGGGGGGTCGAGAACGTCTTGTGGAGATTGAAGTGCATCACGTCCACGCCCATGTCCCCCGGGCGCGCCACGCCCAGCAGGGCGTTCAGGTTGGCGCCGTCCAGGTAGACCAGGCCGCCACGCGCGTGCACGATCTCGCAGATTGCGCCGATGTGCCGCTCGAACAGTCCGAGCGTGTTGGGGTTGGTCACCATCAGGGCGGCGACCTCGTCGGTCATCACCGCCTCGACCGCCTCGGGGTGCAAGATGCCGTCGTCGCCCGAGGGGACCGAGACCACGTCGAAACCGTTCAGCGCGGCGCTGGCGGGGTTGGTGCCGTGGGCCGAGTCGGGCACGAGAACCACGCGACGCCGCTCGCCGCGCGCCTCGTGGAGCGCGCGGATCATCATCACCCCGGCCAGCTCACCCTGGGCGCCGGCGGCGGGCTGGAGCGACACGTGGTCCATGCCGCTCACCTCGCAGAGGCCTTCCTCCAGGCGGACCATCAGCTCCAGCAGCCCCTGGCAACGGGCCGGGTCGGCGAGCGGGTGGGCGGCGGCAAACCCGGGAAGCCGCGCCATGCGCTCGTTGATCTTGGGGTTGTACTTCATCGTGCACGAGCCCAGCGGGTAGAGCGCCAGGTCGACCGCGGCATTCCAGGTGGACATGCGCGTGAAGTGGCGCACGACGTCCACCTCGCTGAGTTCCGGGAGTCCCGGCAGGTCGTCGCGCACGGCGTCGGCGCCGAGCAGCGCGCCCGCATCGACCTCCGGAACGTCGCGCGCGGGCAGGGCGAAGCCGACCCGCCCGGGGCGCGAGTGCTCGAAGAGCAGGTCCTCTTCGTAGGCGATGCCGGTCGAGGCGTTTCGCGTCATCGTGCGCCTCCCGCAAGGGCGGCCACCAGCGCGTCGATGTCCTCGCGGCGGCAGAGCTCCGTGGTGCAGACGAGTACGGCCGGGCCGACCTCGGGCGCGTGGGTCGCGAGGTCGAGGCCGCCCGTGATGCCCGCATCGCGGGCGCGGGCCAGGGCGTCGGCCGCCGATCCCTCGACGCCGACCACGAACTCGTTGAAGGTCGGCGCCGAGAGCGGCAGGGTGAGCCCCGCCGTCTCGCGAACGCGCGACTTGGCGTATTCGGCCTTCTCGAGGTTGCGCTGGGCCAGCGCGGCGAGACCGCGTCGGCCGAGCAGCGCGAGGTAGATGGTCGCCATCAGCAGGCATAGGCCCTGGTTCGTGCAGATGTTCGAGGTCGCCCGCTCCCGCCGGATGTGCTGCTCGCGCGTGGACAGCGTGAGGACGAATCCGCGTCGGCCTTCGGCGTCGGCGGTCTGCCCCACCAGGCGCCCGGGCATCTGCCGGACGTGACGGGTGTGGCAGGCCAGGAAGCCCAGGTGCGGGCCCCCGAAGCCCATGGGGACGCCCAGACTCTGGGCCTCGCCACAGACGATGTCCGCGCCCTGGTCGCCCGGTGCCCGCAACAGGCCCAGCGAGAGCGCCTCGGTGACGCTGGTCACCAGGAGCGCGCCTGCGGCGTGGGCCTTGTCCGCGGCGTCTGCCAGGCGCTCGACGCTGCCGAGGAACGCGGGCTGCTGGACCACCAGACAGGCCACGTCGTCGTCGAGGTAGGGGGTCGGATCGACGGTGCAGCCGTCGGGTCCGCGCGGCACGGTCACCACCGGTGTGCCCAGGCCGCCCAGGTACGTCTCCAGCACCTGTCGGTAGTGCGGATGCAGGCCCTCGGTGACGGCGACCTTGCTGCGCCGGGTGATGCGCAGCGCCATCATCGCGGCTTCGGCGGTCGCCGAGGCCCCGTCGTACATGGAGGCATTGCTGACGTCGAGCCCGACCAGACCCGCGGTCATCGTCTGCCACTCGAAGATGGCCTGGAGCGTGCCCTGACTGATCTCGGCCTGGTAGGGCGTGTAGGCGGTGGTGAACTCGGAGCGCGAGGCGATGGCATCGACCGCGCTCGGGATGTGATGAGCGTAGGTGCCCGCGCCCAGGAACCACGGCATGCCCTGGGCATGGTCGTTGCGCTCGGCCAGCGCCCCGAGCTCGGCCTCGACCTCCTGCTCGGAGAGTCCTGCCGGAAGGGCCAGGGGCCCGGTCAGCCGGAGTTTCTCGGGGATCGCGTCGAAGAGGTCCTCGACCCGTTCGCATCCGATCGCCTCCAGCATCTGCTGGATGTCGGCCTCGGTGTGGGGGACGTAGCGCACGCGTTCTAATCGGTGCGGCTCTCGACGTGCTGCGCGTAGGCGCCCGCGTCGAGCAGTGCGGAGACCTCTGTGGAATCGGCCGGAACGATCACGATCATCCAGCCCTCGCCGTAGCAGTCTTCGTTGACCGACTCGGGTGCCTCGGCCAGCGCCGGGTTGATCTCCTTGACCTCGCCGCTGATCGGCGCGAACAGGTCGGAGACGGCTTTCACCGATTCGATCACGCCGAAGGGCTCGCCCTTTTCGAAGGTCCTGCCGACTTCGGGGAGCTCGACGAAGACGATGTCACCGAGCTGTTGCTGAGCGTAGTCGGTGACGCCGATCGTCACCCGCTCGCCTTCGGTGCGCACCCACTCGTCCTCGCGCGAGTAGCGCAGGTCTTGGGGAAAGTCGTAGTTCGCCACGGGCCGTTGGTGCTCCTGCTTCGGCTGGCCTCCGCCATGCGGTCCGGGCCGGCCTCATGCGCGGGTCACGCGCTTCGGGTCTTGCGGTAGAACGGTGTCTTCACCACCTGCGCCGCGACCGGCCGGCCGCGCACGAGGACGTCGAAACGCGCGCCGGGCTCGGCCAGGGCGGGCGGAACGTAGCCGAGCCCGATCGATTTTCCGAGGGTGGGAGAGGGCGCACCGGAGGTCACGATGCCGACCTCGCGGTCGCCTTCGGCGATGGGATGGTCCGCTCGGGCGATGCCCCGGCCCAGCAACTGGAACCCGGCCAGCAGCCGCGGATGCCCGGCCTCCCGGCGTCGGGCGATGGCCTCGGCGCCGATGAATCCGCCCTGCTCGAGCTTCACGAACCGGTCGAGGCGGGCTTCGAGCGGCGAGGTCGTATCGTCGAGTTCGTGGCCGTAGAGAGGCAGGGCGGCTTCGAGACGGAGCGTGTCTCGCGCTCCGAGGCCAGCGGGCGAGCCACCCGCCTTGCAGAGGCCGGACCACAGCGTCGGCGCGGCTTCGGGCGCGCAATAGAGCTCGAACCCGGCCGAGCCGGTGTACCCCGTGTTGGAGACGAGCACCTCGTGCCCCGCCAGTTCGCGCGTGGCGAAGCGGAACCGCCGGATGCCGAGGGCACCCTCGCCGGCGAGGCCCTGCAGTGCCGTCATGGCTTCGGGGCCCTGGATGGCGATCAGCGCGGTGGCGTCGCTGCGGTCCTCGACGATCGTGTCCGGGCTCGCGTGGTCGCGAATCCAGGCGGCGTCCTTGGCGATGTTGGCCGCGTTCACGCAGAAGAAGATCACGTCGTCGGCCAGGCGGTAGACGGTGACGTCGTCCACGACGCCGCCGTCGTCGTTGCACAGGCAGCCGTAACGCACCTGGCCCACGGCGAGGCTCGCCACCGGGCAGGTCACCAGGCGCTCGGCGTCGGCGATCGCGGAGGGGCCCCGGAGATGCACCTGCCCCATGTGCGAGACGTCGAACAGCGCTGCGCCCTCCCGGGCGCTGCGGTGCTCGTCGATGATCGAGTGGTACTGCACCGGCATGGCGTAGCCGGCGAAAGGCACCATGCGGGCGCCGGCGTCGCGGTGGAGCGCGGTGAGCGGAGTCTCGAGGAGATCGCTCAAGCGCGAGACCGCGCCTTCCACGCTTCGAGCGTGTTGTGCAGCAGCATGGTGATCGTCATCGGGCCCACGCCGCGTCGGTGCGGCGTCACGATGCCCGCGATCCCCTGGACGCCCTCGAAGTCGACATCGCCCACGAGTTCGCCATCGACCTCGGTCACGCCCACGTCGATCACGGCCGCACCCGGTTTGATCCAGTCGGGCGGAATCATGCGGGGGCGGCCCGTCGCCGCCACCAGGATGTCGGCGCGGCGGCAGTGCTCGGCGAGGTCGCGTGTGCGCGAGTGGCACATGGTGACCGTGGCGTTGCGGCGCTGGAGCAGCAGGGAGATGGGCTTGCCCACGATCATGCTGCGCCCGATCACGACGGCGTCGGCGCCGGAGATCTCGATCTGGTGGTGGTCCAGGATCTCGAGGATGCCGAGCGGCGTGCACGCGAAGTAGCCGTCCTCGCCCATCACGAGCCGGCCGGCATTGACCGGGCCCACCCCGTCGACGTCCTTGGCCGGGTCGATGGCCGCCGCGACGACGTTCGGGTCGATCGCATCGGGCAGCGGCAGCTGCACGAGGATGCCGTCGATGCCGTCGTCCCGGTTCAGCTGGTCGATGAGGGCGAGCACCTCCGCCTCGCTCGAGGTGGCCGGCGGGTTGTGTTCGACCGAGTCGAAGCCGACGCGCTTGCACGCCCGGCGCTTGCCCTTGATGTAGGACGCACTCGCCGGGTCGTCCCCCACGAGCACCACCGCCAGGCACGGGGGCCGTGAACCATCGGCCGTGAGCTTCTCGATCTCCTCGGCCATCTGCGCGCGCTTGCCGCGCGCGAGGCCGAGGCCATCGACGACGACGGTCTCGATGCCGGTACCCGCCAACGCGCAACCTCCAGGGTGGCGCCGTGGTGGCGGGCCGGTCCGCTCCCCGCGTGCCGCGACCCCCCGCTGCGCCGACGCCGATTGTAGCGGCCGCGCTCGATGACGCAGAGCGAGGGGCGCCGAGCGCCGCGGCTCAGGCGGCCTTGGAGCCCTTCGGCCCCTTGCTCTTCCCCTTGCCTTTGCCCTTGCCGGAGCCGTCGCCACCCTTCTTGTCGGACTTGGACTCCGACTTGGACGCTGCGTCGGCGCCGTCGCCACCCTCGGCTTTGGCGTCGCCCTTGTCCTTGTTGCCGCTCGAGCTGGCGTAGAGGTCGTTGTACCAGCCGCCGCCCTTGAGCACGAACGACGTGCGCGAGATCAGGCGCTTGGCCTGCATCGAGCCGCACGACGGGCACTTCTTCAAGGGCTTGTCGCTGATGCGCTGCTCGCGCTCGAACTCGTGGCCGCAGGCCTTGCAGGCGTACTCGTAGACGGGCATGGGTCCCTCGGGTCCAAGGTGGTTATCCCACCGCCCGCTTTCCCGCCAGCGGCGCCGAAGCGCGAGCCGGGCTGCGCCGGTCAGCCTTCCCCCGGGGCCGCCTGGGTCCGCAGGTAGGCGATCTTCGACTCTTCGAGCTCGGCGCTGTCGGGCTCGCCGAGGCTCTCGATCAGCGACAGGTGGGTCTCGACCGTGGTCTTCAGCGCGGCGGCGAGCCGGGCGCGCAGGGCCTTGAGCTCTCGAATGTCCTCGGCGAGCCGGGCGGCGCGCCGGTGGGAGGCCTGGATGATGCGCTCGGCCTGTACCTCGGCCTCGGCGATACGTACCTCGCTCTCGCGCATGGCCGTCTGCTTGAGGTCCTCGGTGAGGTTCTGTGCCGTGAGCAGGGTGTCCTTCAGCGCGCCTTCCTGGCTTCCGAGCTCCTCGACCCGCTCCTCGAGTTCGTGGACGCGGCGGGAGAGCTCGTCTCGCTCGCGGAGCAGTCCTTCGAAGTCGTCGGACACGGCCTGGAGGAACGCCTCGACCTCGCTCGGGTCGAGCCCGCGCAGGCGCGTGGCGAAGGTGTGGTTCTGGATGTCGAGCGGGCTCAGTCGCAATTCGGCAGACCTCCAAGGCCCGCTCCCGGCCGGCGGGAGGGCCGCGGCGCAGCGCCCCGGGCCCAGGCTTCGATCCCACGGCGCGGGTGCGGGTGTGCAACCAATCGGCGCAAATGCCCGGATCCTTGAGCCCAGGGCGCTTCGGCTGCGTGCCGCTGTGCGGAGTGCGCTAGTCCTCGCCGAGTTCCCGGGAGCGGCGCGTGGCCGCGGCCACGGCCTCATGGACCGCGGCGCGGAACCCCAGGGCCTCCAGGCGCTCGACTCCGGCGATGGTGGTGCCGCCCGGGGAGGTCACCTGGTCCTTCAGCGCAGCAGGGTGGCGGCCGCTCTCACGGGCCAGCTGGGCGGCGCCGAGCACGGTCTGCGTGGCCAGCTCGCTGGCGGCCGCGCGCGGCAGGCCCATCCGGACGCCGGCGTCCGAGAGCGCCTCGAGCAGCACGAAGACATAGGCCGGACCACTGCCGGAGAGGCCCGTCACGGCATCGAGCAGGTTCTCCGTTGGAGCCTCCCAGGCGCTGCCCACCCGCTCGAACAGGGCTCGCGCGAGCGAACGATCGTCCGGCCCTGCGGTGGCGCCGCAAACGAACGCCGTGGCGCCCGAGCCCACCAGGGCCGGGGTGTTCGGCATGGCGCGCACCACACGGGCACCCTCGGGCAGGGCGCCCTCGAGCGAAGCGATGGAAACGCCGGCTGCGATCGATACCCAGAGCGGTCCGAGGCGCGTGGAAGCGGGCTGGGCGTCGAGGGCCTCGAGGACCGGGACGATCACGCCCGGCTTCACCGCCAGGACGACGAGATCCACCCCATCGAGGGCTTCGTCGGCCGAGCCGTAGGTCGGCACCCCGTGGGTCTGTTCCAGGTGCTTGCGGCGGGCCGGATCGGGCTCGGCCACGCCCAGGGCGGAGGGCTCGTGGCCCGCGGCGCACATGCCTGCGAGCAGGGCTTCGCCCATGGCGCCTCCCCCGATGAAGAGGACCCGTTTGCCGGCGAGCGGGTGGCTTGTCATGGGCGAAACCTAGCGCGCCGTGCCACCGGGCCTCCGCCGGGAGGGCGTGCGGGGTGCCACCGGGCCTCAGCCGGGCGGGCGTGCACCGAACAGCGCGGTGCCGATGCGCACCTGGGTCGCGCCTTCCTCGATGGCGACGGCGAAGTCGGCGGACATGCCCATGGAGAGCTCGCGCAGAGGCGCGTCCGCCTCGCTCGCCAGCTCGTCGCGCAGGGCGCGCAGCCGCGCGAATGCGGGCCGCGATGCCTCCGGGTCTTGCTGGGCGGCGGGCACGGCCATCAGGCCCACCAGGTCGAGGGCGGGCTTCTCGGCCACGTGGGCGAGCAGGCGCCCGGCCTCGGCCGGAGCGACGCCTCCCTTCTGGGGCTCGTCGCTCACGTCGATCTGCAACAGCACCTGCAGTCTGCGGCCGGCCGCGGTAGCCCGGCGTTCGAGTTCGTCGGCCAGAGAGGCCCGGTCGAGCGAGGCGACGACGTCGAACCGGGGTGCCACGAGCCGCGCCTTGTTTCGCTGGAGCTGTCCCACGAAGTGCCACCGGGGCGCGGGCAGGCCCCGTTCGGCGAGGGCCGCATTGACTGCAGGCACCTTGTCGCGCGCCTCCTGCGCAAAGTTTTCGGCGACGTCGGCGAGGCCCGCCGCGACCGCCTCGACCACGGCTTCGGCGGATTGCCGCTTGGACACACCGATCAGTGTCACGTCTTCGGGTCGGCGGCCGCTCTGGTGCGCGGCGTCCGCCACACGTGTTCGCACGCGGTCCAGCCGTTCGGCGAGACCCTCCAGCGGGCGGGTCAAGAGCTTGCCTCGCCTGCGGGTGGAGCCAATCCGAGCTGGCTCAGGGCGTCGAGGGTCTCGGCCATGGGCAGGCCGATCACGTTGGTCTCGCTGCCGCCGACGGACCGGACGAAGCGGCGCCCTTCGCCCTGGTATGCGTAGGCGCCTGCCTTGTCGAGTGGCTCGCCTCCGGCCACGTAGTCGCGAATCTCGGACGCCGACGCCGGACGCATGGAGACGGCGCTCTCGACCGAGAACACCCGTGCGGTGGCACCGGCGGTATCGACCAGCGCCACCCCGGTCACCACGCGATGGTCCCGCCCCACCAGCCGGCCGAGCATGGCAGCGGCGTCGGCGGGGTCGCGGGGCTTGCCGAGAATCTCGCGGTCGAGCACGACCACGGTGTCGGCACCCAGGACCACGCGTCGCGTCTCGGCCCCGAGCGCGCGGGCGATGTGCTGCGCCTTCTCGTGCGCGAGCCGTTCGACCAGCGCCGCCGGGGTCTCGTCCGGGAACACGTCCTCGGCGATTCCCGGGACCCGCTGCTCGAAGGCCATGCCCGCTTCTGCGAGCAGGTGACGGCGGCGCGGCGAGCCGCTTGCGAGCACGAGCGTGGGGGGCATGGCAACCGGGTACCCGACGAGGCGGCCGGCCGTCAAGCGACTCCGACCTCGGGCGGACAAACCCGGCCAGGGCGCCCGACGTGTCCACCGCGGCGTGAGCGCAGAATTGGTTAGCTTTGAACGCGTGGGGGGTACTCGCGGGCGGCACGGTCGTGCGCTGCGCGGCGTTCCGGGCGTCGTGGCTGCGGTGTTCCTGCTCGTGCTCTGGCAGGCTGGCGCGTGCGCCAGCGACCTCGCCCGACGGGACGGCCGCCTGCAGCTGCCCGAAGCCGGCGTGGGGCTGGCGGATCCGGCGCTCGGCAGTGACTTCGCGCCCGCAGCCCTGGACGGTGCGCTCGCCGCCTGGCGCTCCCCCGACGGTGCCAGTCTCGCCCTCTTCAGCGACTGCGCGCGGGGCGATGCCCCGCTTCGCTGGGCGGCCAACCAACTGCTCCTCGGCCTGGTCGACGTCGAGATCGCGACCTCGCGCGAGGTCGAGGCGGGGGGCGAGGCCGGCTGGCTGCAGGACGCCCGAGCCACGCTCGAAGGACGCCGTGTGCGGATCCGGTCGCTCACCACCCGCCGGGGCGACTGCCTGCTGGATCTCGTGCTGGTCGACCCGGGTGCGACTCCGGCGCGCGCCGACGCCTTCGACGGCTGGTGGGCCGGTCTCACGCGGGTGGAGCCTTGAGCATGGCGGGCGCGCGCAGGTGACGAGCGCACCCGTGCCGGTCGGCCTCGTGGTCCGGTTGGGAGACCGCATCCTGGCTGCGCTCGAGGGCGTGGGCGCGTTCCTGCTGCTCGCGACCGACTGCGTCCGGGCGGCGTTCGCGCGGCGCTTCCCGTTCGCCGAGACGCTGCTGCAGTTCGAGCTGCTCGCCGTGCGTTCCGCACCCATCGTACTGCTCGCTTCGACCTTCACCGGGATGGTCCTGTCGCTGCAGACCGCCTTCGCTCTCTCGCGCTTCGGCGCGAAGCCGTACGTGGGCAGCATCGTCGGACTCGCGATCGTCCGCGAGCTCGGTCCGGTCCTGGCCGCGCTGATGGTGGCCGGCCGGGTCGGTGCCGGAATCGCTTCGGAGATCGGCTCGATGCGCGTGACCGAGCAAGTGGACGCGATTCGCGCGATGGGAGCCGACCCCGTGCAGAAGCTGGTCCTGCCCCGGGTGATCGCGCTGACCCTGGGACTGCCGCTGTTGACGCTCTCGGCCATCCTCCTCGGCGTGGCCGGTGGCATGCTGGTGGCCGACCTGCAGTTCGGGATCTCGGCCAGCTTCTACCTTCAGACGGTCACGACGACGGTCACCCTGTCGGACCTGTTCGCGGGCGTGGCGAAGACCTTCGTGTTCGGTTGGGCCGTGGCCATGGTGGGTTGCTACGTCGGCCTGGGGACCGAGGGCGGCACCGCCGGCGTGGGCCGGGCCACCACGCGCGCCGTGGTGATCGCGTCGGTCTTCGTTCTGGTTTCGGACTACTTCCTCACCCGGGCGATCATGCTGCTCCCGGGCGATGCGTGGTTCGCGGCCATGCAGAGGTTGTTCTCGTGAACTCGACGCAGGCAGGTACTGCGCCGATCGTCTTGATGGAGGGCGTGCGCAAGGCCTTCCGCGGACAGGACGTCCTGCGTGGGGTCGACCTCGAGGTGGCTGCGGGCGAGACCTACACGATCCTCGGCGGCTCGGGCTCGGGCAAGTCGGTCTGCCTCAAACACATGATCGGGCTGCTCGAAGCGGACGCCGGGACGATCCGGGTCGACGGCCGCGACGTGACCCACCTGTCGGAGTCCGCATGGGTCCCGGTGCGCCACGACTTCGGCATGGTGTTCCAGGGTGCGGCCCTGTTCGATTCGCTCAGCATTCTCGAGAACGTGGCATACCCGCTTCGCGAGCATCGCCGCTGGCCCGAAGACCGCGTCCGCGCCCGGGTGGCCGAGTGCCTGGAGGCCGTGGGGCTCGCGGGCATCGAAGCCATGCTGCCGGCCGAGCTCTCGGGGGGCATGCGCAAGCGGGTGGGCGTGGCGCGCGCCATCGCCCTCGAGCCCCGCATCATCCTGTACGACGAGCCCACCACGGGGCTCGACCCGGCGAACTCGCGGCGCATCGGCGTCCTGATCCGCTCCCTGCAGCAGCGGCTGGGCGTGACCTCGTTGGTGGTGACTCACGACCTCGAGCTCTGCTTCGCGGTATCCGATCGCATCGGCCTGCTTCGCGACGGGCGCATCGCCGTCGAAGGCGACGGCCAGGCGATCCGCGAGAGCACGGATCCCGCGATGCAGTCGTTTCTCGGGGGCGACGAGCCCCTACCGGCCGCCACCGCAGGCTAGGCCCAGAGGAGAACCCCATGTCGAACCATCGCCGCACCAGCCTCTTCGTGGGGCTCTTCGTGGTCGCATCGCTCCTGGTGGGAAGCGTCCTGCTGATGATGCTCGGCCAGCGCAGCGGCATCCTGCGCCCCCGGTACACCCTGGTCACCTACTTCGAGGACGTGCAGGGTCTGGTGGCGGGGGCACCGGTGCGGCTCGCGGGAAAGGACGTGGGCCGGGTCGAATCGGTCCAGTTCGCACCGGCGAACGCCGAGGTGCCGCCGGTTCGTGTGGTGATCCAGGTGGATGCCTCGGTCGATGCCTACGTCCGGAGCGACTCGGTCGCGAGCATCGGGACGGTGGGTCTCCTGGGCGATCGCTACGTCTCGGTCTCCATGGGCACCGGGGCCGGGCGCGTGCTCGAGGAAGGGCAGGAACTGGCCTCGGTGAGCCCGGTGGATCTCGACGCGATCGTGGTGCGCGGAACCCAGGCGATCGACAGCGCGGCGACGCTGGCCGACAACGTGAACCGGGTGGTGCTCGAGCTGAGCGAGGCCATGGGGGACGGCCGCCTGGACCAGACCACCGAGTCGATCGCGCGCATCAGCAGCGGCGTGGCCGAACTCACCGAAGAGGTTCGCGGCGGCGACGGCCTGCTCCACAGCCTGATCTACGACAACTACGAGGGCGGCGGCGTCGAGAGCGTCGAGCGCTCACTCGCCCGGCTCGAGCAGATCATGGAACAGATCGTCGTCGGCGACGGCCTGCTCCACCAGCTGATCTACGACGACCCAGAGGGCGAGGCCTTTGCCGAGGCCGTCGCAGGGCTGCAGCGGCTGAACGCGATCCTCGAGAAGATCGACGGCGGCACCGGCACGATCGGTCTGCTGGTGAACGACCCGAGCCTCTATCACGATCTTCAGGTCCTGGTGGGGGGGGCCCAGCGCAGCCTGCTGGTACGATCCCTGGTTCGCATGTCCGCGGGGTCGCCCTAGTGCGGACCGGAGGCCCGACCCGATCGATGACCGAGAAGCGCTGGACCCTGGCAACCGCCCGCTCGATCTTCTCGGACGTACGCGCCCGAACCGAGCGCGCGGTGGAGAGCACCGAGAAGCTGCTGGCGGAACGCGACGCACTGGCCGCGGGCGAGGGCGGCGCGCGCGAGGCACTCGACCAGCGCATCGAGGCCGAGGTCTCGCGCTGGGCCCGCGAGATGGAAGCGCTGGGGCTCGACGTGAAGGGCGTCTGGCAGGTGGACTTCGACACCGGCAGCGGCTGCCTCTGCTGGCAATGGCCCGAGGACGACCTCGACCACTTCCACACCTACGAAGACGGCTTCACCGGCCGCACCCCCATCCAATAACCCCCACCCACCCCAGTTCCATCCCCACACGCCGGCAACGGCGAGTCCCGAGTCGCCTCTGTCGGGGCGTCGGGCGGGCGGCGACGAGCCCGTACTCAGTCTCGCGCCGTCGCGCTCCGGTGCGCGGCCGGTTTCGGGGCGGCGCTCCATTCCGTGCGGTCTCGTCGCCGCCCACCCGTCGGGGCCGGCAATCGCGCGAACCAGCCGAGATGCGAGGCGGAGCGAGGGTGGGACCGCGCGGAATGGAGCGACGACGAAGCGTACGGCCGACCCAGGTGCACGACGGCGCGAGACTGAGCACGGGCCCACCCTCGCTCCGCCCCCGCCCCGACGATCGCTCGAGGGTCTCGCCCCCGGTTGAGGGGTGGGGTTGGGGTCAGCGGGCGAGGAGGTCGCGGGCGATGGCGGAGATCTGGATCTCGTCGGTGCCGGCGTAGATCTGCAGCACCTTCGCGTCGCGGGCCAGCTGCTCGGCCTGGTACTCCGACATGTAGCCGTTGCCGCCGTACACCTGCACCGCCTCCATGGCCACCTCGACCGCCGCCCGCGCCGCGTAGAGCTTCATGGCCGACGCTTCGGCGAAGGTCAGGTTCACGCCCTTGGCCGAGCACTCGATGGTGCGGAACACCAGGTTCTGCAGGTTCATGCGCGCCACTTCCATGCGCGCGAGCTTGTCCTGGATCAGCTGGAACTCGCCGATCGGGCGGTCGAACTGGACGCGTTCCTTGGCGTACTTCACCGACAGCTCGAGGCACTGCTCGACGATGCCGAGGGCCATGGCGGCGACGCCCGACCGCTCCATGGAGAACGTGTCCTTGGCGCCCGACTGAGCGCGGCTGCGGGCACCGCCCAGCAGGCGTTCGGGACCGGCCTTCACGTCGTTCAGGAACAGCTCGCCGGTAGGCGAGCTGTGCAGGCCCATCTTGCGCAGGGGCTTGGTCTGCTCGAGCCCGGTCATCCCGCGATCGAGCACGAAGTTCATGACCTTCCAGTCCTTGCGGTCGACGCCTTCCTCTTCGAGCTTGCAGATGAACACGATCGTGTCGGCGTGGGGGCCGTTGGTGATGAAGGTCTTGCTGCCGTTCAGCAGCCAGGTTCCGTCGTCCTGGGCGCGAGCGGTGGACTTCATGGAGCCGAAGGCGTCGGAGCCGGAGCCCGGCTCGGTGATGGCCCAGGCGCCGATCTTGTCCATGGTGAGCAGATCCAGGCCCCAGCGCTCCATCTGCTCCGAGCTGCCCTTGCCGTTGATCGCGGCGGCGGTCAGGCCCATGGAGACGCCCATGGCCGTCACCATCCCGGGGCAGTAGCGGCAGATCTCGATGATCGGGATGAGCTGGATGCCGGCCGAATCCGTGCGGTCCTCGCCGTCGGCGGGCTTCTCGGCGCGCTCCGGTTCGGCCTCGCCCCGCTCCTGACGGCGCTTGCGCTCCAGCTGATGGGCGAAGCGCTGACGCGCCAGCTCGTCCATTCCGAACGTGCTGAAGAGCTTGCGCAGGATGTCGTAGGGCGGCATGTCGCCGTGCTCGAGCGCCTCGAGGTTCGGGACGATCTCCGCGTCGACGAACTTCCGGACGGCGTCCCGGATCATCTCGTGCTGGTCGCTCCACTGGATCATGGCTTCCTCCGCTGGGTTCAGCTTGGGCGGTTGGGGGGGTGGGCCGACCCGCTGCGGGGCAGCAGGTGACAACGAATCGGGGTGGACCCCGTGTCGAGGCGGACGCCGCAGGGGCCCAGCCCGCGGGCGAGCTCCTGGGCGAGACCGAATACGTCGGCGAGCAGCTCGGGCGATGCGTCCGCGAACGACACGGCGCGCTTGGCCTCCACGAAGACATGGCCCGGGCCGGCGGGTACGCCGGGCTGGACGGCGCGCGCCTGGCCGCGCTCGGCCAGCACCGTGGGCTCGGGCGGGGCCGGAGCCAGGGCCGGGTCCAGCAGAGGCGCGGGCTCGCCGGTGAGGTCGACGCGAAGCGATGCGCGCGCCGCATCGGGTAGCGGCGCGCGGACGGCGTAGTTGGGGTGGTCGACGCGCAGCCACACCGGCGTCGAGGGGTCGGCGAAGCGCGTGCGCTGTTCGTCGTCGAGCGCGAAGCGCACGTACTGCACGGCCGAGATCCTTTCTTCTTCGAGCTGCTTCGGATCGAAGCTGGCCGGGATCCGCGCGTCGCCGATCTCGAGGGCGAGGTGTTCGTCGATCCCGATCAGTCGGTCGAGCTCGGGGCGGATCTGCGCGCTGTCGGTGATCTCCACGAACATCGTGGCCGACAGCTCGCCCGGTCCGGGCACGAGCTCGTTGTAGACGTCGAGCTCGTTCTGCACGGCCACCGGGTCGCGCAGACCCTCGACGCGGCACATCTCCTGCACCTGCCAGCGCACGGTCTCCCGGTCCTCGAAGAGCAGCGTCACGCGGTCGCCCACGGCCACGCGGCGCGCCGCCTTGTGGGCCATCACCGCTTTGCGCATGCGTCCGCGCAGGTCCTCGAAGGCTTGGGGGGGCAGCAGTTCGGTGATCGCGACCGGCCTCACGAGGGATCGATCCCATACGCGAGTGCCAGCAGCACGATCGGGTGCCGCGCCACGCGCCCCGTGCCCTCCTGGATGCGGAGCGCCGAGAGCGGGCAGTCGGTCGCCACGTGGTCGGCCTCGGAGGACTCGATCGATTGGAGCATCTTGGAAGCCACCTGCATGGACGCGTCGTGAAACCGCGCCTGCATGCCCCAGGTGCCGTCCACGCCCGAGCACGCGTCGACCAGCACCACCTCGTCCGAGGCCAGCTTCAGCAGGTCGCGGGATCGGAATCCGATGTTCTGGGCGCGCAGGTGGCAGGGCGCGTGATACGCCACACGGCCCAGCCCGGTGCTGAACTCGCGATTCATCCTCTTGGCCCGCGCCAGGTCGTAGAGGAACTCCATCAGGTCGCGGGTGGCCGCCGCCACGCGGTCCGCTTCGGGCGTGCGCAGCAGCTTCGGGTACTCCTGCTTCAGCATCAGCGAGCACGAGGGCCCGGGCACGACGATGAGTGCGCCGGCGTCCACGTGGGGAAGCAGCTCGGCGATGTTGCGCTCCGCATCCTTGCGCGCACCGTCGAGGTCGCCGACGTCGGTGCGCGGCATGCCGCAGCAGCCGGCGTAGGCGACGTCGAGCGCGACGCCGCTCTTGGCGAGCACGGCGTGCGCGGCGCGCCCGACCTCGGTGTCGCTGTAGTTCACCGAGCAGGTCGTGAACAGCACCGCATGTCCGTTCTCAGGGGCTGCAGGGGCCTTGGCCTGCCTGCGGTGCCAGCGCGCCACCGTGTCTCGCGTGTAGGACGGTTGCACCCAGTCCCGGTGGATGCCCACCGTCTTCTCCATCATCACGCGGGAGAGCCGGTTGGTGTTGGCCAGGTTCATGAGCGGCGGAGCCAGCGAGGCGAGTTTGCCGATCCAGTCGGTCTTCGTGGTGAGCTTGCGCGCCAGCGGCACGCCATCCCGCTTGGCACGAAGCTGCTGGTGGCGGCGCATCAACGCGGGGAAGTCGACGTCCCACTCGTGCGGAGGCGTATAGGGGCAGTGGTTGTAGCACTGCTTGCAGTGGAAGCAGAGTTCGTTGACCTCGTCGAAGCCCTCCATGGCGACGCCGGCGATCTCGTCGTCGGTGGCGTCGACCAGGTCGAAGAGCTTGGGGAACGACGGGCACAGGGGCAGGCAGCGCCGGCACTGGTGGCAGACTTCTCCGACCCGGCGCAGCTCGCGCTCGATGGCCGCGGCGTCGAGGTAGTCGGCGTCGTCGTAGTGGACTTCGGTGCTGGGTCGCTCCGGGGGGTCGACCTTCATGGGGCCTCGAACGAAAGAAGGGCGGGGCGCGAGGCCCCGCCCTCCAGGGATGCGGTCTCGCTGGTTGCTAGAGCGTCTCCAGGTCGTCCAGCGCCTTCTGGAAGCGCCCGGCGTGGGACTTCTCGGCCTTGGCGAGCGTCTCGAACCACTCGGCCACGTCGCCGAAGCCCTCGTCGCGCGCAGTCTTGGCCATGCCCGGGTACATCTCGGTGTACTCGTAGGTCTCGCCGGCCACGGCCGCGCCCAGGTTCTTGTCGGTCGAGCCGATGGGCTTGTCCGTCGCCGGGTCTCCGGCGGACTTCAGGTAGTCGAGATGGCCGTGGGCGTGGCCGGTCTCGGCTTCGGCCGTGTCGCGAAACAGGCCGCCGACGTCGGGGTAGCCCTCGATGTCGGCCTGTCGCGCGAAGTACAGGTAGCGGCGGTTCGCCTGCGACTCGCCTGCAAATGCGTCCTTGAGATTCTGGTGGGTCTTCGAGCCCTTGAGATCTGCCATCTTCCCTCCTGCTTCCCGTTTCTCGTGGGTAGCGGATTCTAGACGGCGCCCGCGGCCCGGGCCAGTCTCGGGGCGCGCGGCGCGGCGAGGAGGGGCGATGCGGATCGAACGCGACGCGTTGGGAGAGGTCGAGATTCCCGATGATGTGCCCTGGGGCGCGGCCACCCAGCGCGCCGTCGGGAACTTCCCGGTGAGTGGCCAGCCCATGCCTGCGCCCTTGCTCCGAGGGCTGCTGCGCATCAAGGCCTGCGCGGCACGCGCCAACGGCGAGCTCGGCGAACTCTCCGAGCCCGCGGCCGGCGCGATCGAAGCCGCCGCTCGCGCGCTGCTCGCCGAAGATGCACTCGATGCGTTCCCGGTGGACGTGTTCCAGACGGGGTCGGGGACGTCCACGAACATGAACGCGAACGAGGTCATCGCCCACCGAGCGGCCGGTGATCTCCACCCGAACGACGACGTGAACCGTGGCCAGTCGTCCAATGACGTGATGCCCACGGCCCTCCACGTCGCGGCACTCTCGGAGATCCACGAACGACTGCTGCCGTCGCTCGACATGCTGGCCAGCGCGTTGCGAACGCGCGGCAAGGAGATCGGCGCCGTGATCAAGCCGGGCCGGACCCACCTCATGGACGCGACCCCGGTGAGGTTGCGCCACGAGTTCTCGGGCTGGGCCCGCCAGGTCGAGCTGGGTCGCGCGCGGGTTGCGGCCACGGCCGACGGGCTCGCGGAGCTCGCGATCGGGGGTACGGCCGTCGGCACCCGTTTGGCTGCGGCCGCCGGGTTCGGAGAGCGCGTCCCCAGCCTGCTGGCCCAGGAGACCGGCTTGCCCTTCAAGCGCGCCGAGGATCCCTTCGAGGCCCAGGGTGCGCGCGATGCCGCGCTGCACGCCAGCGCGGCGCTTCGCGGTGTGGCGACCTCCCTGCTCAAGATCGCCGGGGATCTCCGGCTCCTGGCATCCGGCCCCCATACCGGGATCGCCGAGCTGCGTCTGCCCGCAGTGCAGCCGGGGTCTTCGATCATGCCGGCCAAGGTGAACCCCGTGATCTGCGAGTCGGTGGCGCAGGTGGCCATGCAGGTGATCGGCAACGACGCGGCCGTCGCCGCTGCGGTCGGCGGCGGCCAGCTCGAACTCTGCGCCACGATTCCGGTGATCGCCCGCAATCTGCTCGAGTCGATCGCGCTGCTCGCGAACGCGTCGCGGCTGTTCGCGGATCGCTGCATCGCGGGGATCGAGGTCGATGCCGAGCGATGTTCCGCACTGCTGGAGGCGAGCCTGCTGGGCGTGACGGCCCTGGTGCCCGCGGTGGGATACGACCTGGCCGCCGCGATCGCCAAGGAGGCCGCCGCCACGGGTCGCCCGCTGCGCGAGGTGGCGCTGGCCCGCAGTGGACTCGACGCCACAGAGCTGGGTCGGCTGCTCGACCCCGCGTCGCAGCTCGGATCGCGCTAGCGGGTCGGCTTTCGCGATGCGGGCGGCCGCGTTTCGATCACGCCCTCGGCCCGAAGCTGGTCGCGTGCCGACGCGTCGATCCCCAGCGCTTCCAGGATCGCGTCGGTGTGGGCGCCCAGGGCCGGGGCACCTTCGCGGACGGCGGTGGGGGTTCGGGAGAACTTGGCCGCAGGCCCCGCGATCGGCACCCCCGCCACGCCCTCGACGGCGACGCGCTGAAGCATCTCCCGCTCTTCGACGTGGGCCGTGGCCGCAGCCTCTGCGTAGGTGCGCACGGGAGCCAGCGGCAGGCCTTCGGTGGCGAAGGCCTCCTCGGCCTCGGCCACGCTTCGCGTGGCGAGGAAGCCTCCGAGCAGTGCGTCGACCTGCTCGCGCCGGGCGATCCGTGCGGGCGTCGTGGCGAAGTCGGGGTCGTCCCCGAGCTCGGGCCGATCGAGCAGCGCAGCAAGGCGTCGCCAGTGGGAGTCGATCAGGACGCCGGCCATCACGCGCCCGTCGCGGCACGCATAGGTGCCGGCCGGAGCGGCGATCCGAAACTGGTTGCCGAGCCGCGGCAGGTCCACGCCCAGTGCGCCGAGGGTGAGGTAGCCCGGCGTCTGGAAGAGCATGGTGTCGAGGAGTGCCACGTCCACGTGCTGCCCTTCGCCGGTGCGGTCGCGATGGGCGAGGGCGGCCAGCGCGGACACCGCTGCATGCAGGCCGGCGAGGTCGTCCCCTAGAAAGGTGGGCGCCTTCACGGGTTCGCCCTCGGGGTCGCCGTTCAGCGAAAGGAAGCCGCTGGCGGCCTGGGCCAGGGGGTCGTAGCCCGCCCGGTCGGACTGGGGGCCGAACTGGCCGAACCCGCTGATGGAGACGAGTACCAGGTCCTGCTTCATGGCCCGCAGGTCGCGCCAGCCCAGGCCCCATCGGTCGAGGGTGCCGGGTCGGAAGTTCTCGATGACGAGGTCGCTGCTCGAGACCAGGCGCAGCAGGATCTCGCGACCGGCCGGCTTGCGCAGGTCGAGGCACAGGCTGCGTTTGTTCCGGTTCACGGTGATCTGCATGAACGAGAGTGCGCCGTCCGGCAGCAGGGGCGGGGCGCGCCGCGCGACTTCGCCCCCGGGCGGCTCGACCTTCACGACGTCGGCCCCCAGGTCGGCGAGGATGCAGCCGCACATGGGGCCGGCCCAGGTGGTGGTGAGCTCGACCACCCGCAGGCCGTGCAGGGGGCCGTCCACGTCGCCCCGGGCCTCGCGGTAGAACTCGCTCTTGCGCATGGAGGTCGTGTCGGAGGGACGCGGGGCGCGCCTTACCGCCGCCCCTAGACCGGAATCACGGCGCCGCGAACCGTGGCGGCCGCGTCGCTCGCGAGCCAGCGCATCACCCCGGCAATTCGCTCGGGCGGCGTCCAGCTGCTGCGGTCGGCGTCGGGCATGGCTTCGCGATTGGCGGGTGTATCGATGGTGCCCGGCGAGACGGCATTCACGCGGATCCCCGCCGTCACGACCTCCTTCTGGAGGGTCTCCGTGAGCACGATCACCGCGTCCTTCGACGCGGCGTAGGCCGCGAGGCCCGGCGGGCGGCCGGGTGCGGCCTGGGAGGCGACGTTCACGATCGAGCCCGCGCCGCGCGCGCGCATGCCGGGCACCACGGCGCGGCACATGGCCACGGCCGTGCGCACGTTCATGCGGAACATGCGGTCCCAGAGTTCGAGGTCCGTCTCGTCGACGGCCGTGCCGCCGCCGAAGCCGCCCACGCCGTTGATCAGCACGCGGGCTTCGCCCGCGGCCGCGGCCACGGCTTCGGCCCCGGAACCCTCGGCGACGTCCGCCTCCACCAGTTCGAGCCGGCCTGCCTCGACGGCCGAACCCGCGTGGGCCAGGAGCCGCTCGCGTTCCTTCGGCACGATCCACGGCACGACCACGCGGTCGCCAGCTTCGAGGAAGGCATCCACGACTCGCGTTCCGAGCGCGCCGGTTCCGCCGGTGACGATCACGGTGCGGCTCATCGGTGGCCTCTCTCGTTCTGGGGCAAAGACATCGGTCGCTCGCGAGCCGTCATTCGGGCTGGCGCTCGCCGAGCCGGTCGAGGGCGCGTGAGACCGCGCGCCGCAGGTCGGGGTCTTCCGACTGGCCACCCGCCGCCTCCAGCGCTTCCCGCGTGTCCGCGGGGACGACGCGGGGGTCGGCCGCACCGAGTTCGCCCAGCGCCAGGGCGGCGAGCCTGCGACTGGCGGTGTCCGGGTCCGACCGGAGCGTTTCGAGCAGCCGGTCACCGACCTCGGGCGAGGGCTCCACCAACGACGCCATGGCCGTGAAGGCTGCGCGCCGCACGTGCTGGTCGGTGTCGCGGGTCGCCTCGAGCAGGACGAGGGCGGCTTCGGCGCGGTCGGGGGCGAGTTCGCGCAGGGCGAAGGTCGCCATCCGCCGCACGATCGCGTGCTCGCCGGTGCGTACGAGGCCCACCAGCAGCGGAAGCACTTCGCCGTGCAGGCGCCCGGTGTCGACGATCAGTCTCGTCGCGGCCCAGCGCACGTCACCGTCGGTGCTTCCCAGCGCTTCGACCAGCGCGGGCAGCAGGCGCGGGGTCGGCGGCTCGAGCCGCGCAATCGTGAAGGCCGCCCCCCAGCGGCGCATGGGTTCGGTGCCATGGAGCGCCGTGCGCAGCGCGGGCAGGACGGGGTTCTCGGACCCCGAAGAGCGTTCCGAGATGGCGACCAATGCATCGGAGGCCGCGCGGACCACCGCCTTGGCGGGGTCTCCCAGCGTCTCCGCCAACGCATCGACCAGCAGCGTGGCCGAGGGGTCCTTGGCCGCATCGACACAGGCGGCCCGGCGCACGTCGGGCGCCGGGTCCTGGAGGCGCTCGAGGATCGGGTGGGTCATGACAGGCTCCAGGTGGGCTCGTCGCCGGCGTCGGAACGCGCACGGCCCGCATCTTCGAGTGCGCGCAGGTGCTGCGTCACGGACTGGGCTGCGGCAGGGTGCAGCTTCACGGGGTACGCCGCGTAGACCACCCGGACGATCTCCATGACGGTGCGCGGCCCCTCGGCGAGCACGGCGAGGATCTGCGACTCGCGCTCGCGGCGATGTGTGACGTACTCGTCGATCTTGGCCACGCCGTCTTCGATCTTGGGTCCGTGGGCGGGATAGATGCACGTGGGCGACTCGCCGCGCATGCGTGCGAGGGACGCCAGGTAGTCGGACAGGCTGCCGCTCTCGGCCGGGATCACGGTGGTGCCCACGCCCAGGACGTTGTCCCCCGAGAACATCGCGCGCTCTTCTTCCAGGACGAAGCAGAGGTGGTCGGGGGAGTGCCCGGGCGTGTGCAGCGCGCGCAGTGTGGCGCCCTCGGTCCCGACGACGTCGCCGTCCGCGAGCGGGGTCAGCGCGCTGCCGGTCGCGCCGTCGAAGTCGGGCCACGGCAGCTTCGAGACGCGGAGCGGGCCGAATCGGGCCAGTACCGAGTCGACGCCGCCGATGTGATCGGGGTGCCCGTGGGTGAGCACGATCTCCTGGAACCCCTCGCAGCCGGCTTGCTCCATGGCGCGTTCGAGCACCGGCAGGTACTCCGGGACGCCCTGGCCCGGGTCGAGCAGGATGCGTCGCGGTCCGGTGCCCACGAGGTAGGTGTTGGTCCCAGGGCCCGTGAACGCGCTGGGGTTCTGCCCGAGCGCGACGGCGACGCGGTCGGACCACTGGGCCACGTCGGGGAGCGTGGTGCCGTCGAGGATGGGTGCGCCCATGGCTCAGGCACCCGCCACGGTCATGCGTGCCACGCGGAGGGGCGGCGCGGAGATGCGACCGAGCCAGAGCAGTTCGCTTCCGATCGCATCGATGTGCTGGAGGATGTCGAGCAGGTTGCCGGCGACGGTGATCTCCTCGACCGCATGGGTGGGCTCGCCGTTCTCGATCCAGCGGCCCCGCGCGCCGCGGGAGAAGTCGCCCGTCACCGGGTTGAAGCCATGCCCGAACAGGCCCGTCACCAGCAGGCCGCGCCCGGTGTCGGCCACGATCTCGGCCTCGCTGGCGGTCCCGGGTTCGATCCACAGGTTGGTGGGGCCGACCGAAGGCGCGCTCCCCGCGCCGCGGGACGCGTTGCCGGTGGAAGCGAGTCCGAGCTTGCGCGCCGAGTAGCCGTCGAGCAGCCACGAGCGCAGGCGCCCCTTCTCGACGACGACGGTGCGTCGGGTCGGAAGGCCTTCGCCGTCGAAGGGTCGGCTGCCGAGCCCGCCCTGCAGGCGCCCGTCGTCGACGATGGTGACGGCGCTGCTCGCGATCGCTTCGCCCATGCGGTCCTTCAAGAAGGAGCCGCCGCGGTAGACCGCATAGCCCGACAGGCATGCCGCGAGGTTCGCGAGCAGGCTCCGGGCGGTGGTCGCGTCGAAGACCACCGGCACCTCGCAGGTGGGCACGCGCTTCGCGCCGAGCATGGCCACGGCCCGCTCCGCCGCGCGGCGCCCGACCTCCGCCGGGGGCTCGAGGTCGCCGAGGCGCCTGCCGGTCGTCGCCCAGACGTCCGTCTGCATGCTCCCGTGCTCGCCGGCCACGGGCGATGCGTACAGGGCGTGGCTTGCCGACTGGTAGCTTCCGGTGAAGCCGGCCGTATTCGCGTAGGCGGTCTGGCCGAAGTGCGAGCTCGCATCGGAGCCCTCGCTGTTGGTGATGCGCGGGTCTGCGGAACGGGCGGCGCGTTCGGCCTCGCGGCCCCACGCGATGCGTTCTTCGACCCCGACGCCCAGGTCGTCGGGGTCGATCAGGTCGAGTTCGGGCGCGTCCGCCGCGAATCCCCCATCGGGCAGGCCGGCGGCCGGATCCGGAGCGGTCGCGCGGGCCAGGGCGACGGTGTCGGTGACGAGGCGGTCGACGGCGCCCTCGGAGAGGTCGCTGGTGGAGGTGATGGCCGAACTCAGGCCGCCCTCGCTGCGCACGAACAGGCGCAGGCCCAGGGTCCGCTCTCCCGACTGCTTCACGAAGTCGATCTCGTCGCCGCGCACGCGCGTCTCGACGCTGCGACTGCTGGCCAGGAGGGCGTCTCCGGCGTGGGCGCCCCGTTCGGTCGCCCGGGCGAGGGCATCGATGAGCAGTTCCGTGCCCGGTTCGGCGGTCCCCGGTGTGCTTGCAGCACCCACTACTCGGTGCCTCCGACCGTGATCGCATCGATGCGCAGCGTCGGTTGGCCGACGCCCACCGGAACCCCCTGACCCTCCTTGCCACAGGTGCCGACACCGGGGTCCAGTTCGAGATCGTGACCGATTCGACGCACCCGGGTCAGGACGTCCGGTCCGTTGCCCACGAGCGACGCGCCCTTCACCGGGCTGGTCACGCGACCGCCCTCGATCTTGTAGGCCTCGCTGGCGGAGAACACGAACTTGCCACTGGTGATGTCGACCTGGCCGCCGCCGAAGCCCACGGCGTAGAGGCCGTCGTCGACCGACCGCAGGATCTCGTCCGGGTCGTCCTCGCCCGCGAGCATGAACGTGTTGGTCATGCGCGGTAGCGGCAGGTGGGCGTAGCTCTCACGGCGGCCGTTGCCGGTGGGCTCCACGCCCATGAGCCGCGCATTCAGCTTGTCCTGCATGTAGCCGCGCAGGATGCCGTCTTCGATGAGGACGGTCCGCTCGGTGCGCGTCCCCTCGTCGTCGACGTTGAGTGAACCGCGGCGCTTCTCGAGCGTGCCGTCGTCCACGACGGTGACGCCGGGCGCGGCCACCCGCTCGCCGACGCGGCCGGCGAAGGCGGACGTCTTCTTGCGATTGAAGTCGCCTTCGAGGCCGTGGCCGACGGCTTCGTGAAGCAGGATGCCCGGCCAGCCGGGTGCGAGCACGACGTCCATGGTGCCGGCGGGGCAGGGCACCGCCTCGAGGTTCACCAGGGCGAGGCGCACCGCCTCGTCCACGACGGGCTTCCACGCGTCGCCTTCGAGCAGGGTGCCCCAGGCGAACCGACCCCCGGCTCCCTGGAAGCCGACCTCTCGGCGGCCTTCGGGAGTCTCGGCGATCACCTGCACGTTCATGCGTACCAGGGGCTGCACGTCGGCGACGAGCCCCCCTTCGCTCGAGGCGATCATCACGTGACGGTGCTGCGAAACCAGGCTCGCCATCACCTGGACCACGCGCGTGTCGTGGCTGCGGGCGTAGGCGTCGATGTTCGAGAGGGCGTCGATCTTGGCCGCGACCGGTACGTCGGTAGGGGCCTCTGCGATGGGGTAGAGGTCGCGATCCCGGTCGGTCGCGCGCACGGCCACGCCGCCGGCGCCGCCGGGCTGTTCGCAGATGGCGCGGGCGGTGGTGGCCGCCAGGTTCAGGCTCTCGACGGTGACGTCGTCGGAGTGTGCGTAGCCCTGGCGTTCGCCCGCCAGGGCGCGGACGCCCACCCCCTGCACGAGGTGCCGGTCGCCACTCTTGACGATGCCCTCTTCGAGGACCACCGAGTCCTGGGTGGAGGCCTCGAAGAACAGGTCGGCGTAGTCCACCTCGCGTTCGAGGGCGGTGCCGATTGCGGCTTCCAGGCTCCGGTCGTCGATGCCGAAGCGCCGCTCGAACAGGGCGACGGGCTCGTCGCTCATGCTCTGGCTCCCTCGACTCGCGAAACGCCGCCCGTCATGCCGTCTCCTCTTCCGCGTCCGCGACGAGCAGCGTCGGGACCCGTTCGAGCGTAGCAAGGCGCGACGCGTCGAGGACCCGAAGGCCGAGACTGCGCGCGGCCCGGAACTCGGCTTCCGGCGGGTCGCCCACGTAGGCGGCCGCATCGGCCGATACGCCCAGGGCCTCGAGAGCGCGGGCGAAGGCTCGGACGTCGGGCTTCACCACCCCGGTTTCGGTCGGCCCCACGATGGCGCGAAAGTGCACGGCGATGCCCAGGCCGGCGAGGAGGGTCCCGATGCGAGCGTCGAAGTTCGAGACGACGGCGAGCTTCACGCTGCGCGCGGCCAGGGCTTCGAGCGCCGGAGCGACCCCCGCCCGCAGGGCCCAGGCGTCTGCGGTGGCGTAGTGGCCAAAGAGCGCCCCGAAGTACGCTTCGAAGTCCGGGACGCGCACCATCTGGTCGGCCGCGCGCAGGGTCTCACGCACGCGCTGGCGCCACCACGCGCGTTCGGCCTCGGGTCGCGCGGCGGCTTCGAGCTCGGGATGGGCGTTGGGGGGTGCCGCCGCGAGCACGCGTCCGAAGGCCTCATCGATGCGCGAGGCCGGGATCTCGGCACCCTGCTCGCCAGCGAACCGCGCGTAGGTCTCCCCCACCGGCTCGCGCAGCTCGAATAGCGTGCCGACGGCGTCGAACAGCACGGCGCGGAGGGGCGGGCGCGGGGAGGGCGGGCTCACGCCTCCGGATCGTAGGCGAGGCTCGGTGCCAGCAGGCGCTCCACGGTGTCCAGCGGGTCGCCCAGGCGCGTGGCGTAGTCCTCGACCTGCTCGCGGTCGACCGGGCCGAGATTGAAGTAGCGCGCATGGGGGCTCGCGAGATGCAGGCCGCTCACGCTCGCTGCGGGCGTCATGGCGAAGCTCTCGGTCAGGTCGATCCCCACTGCGCGCGCGTCGAGCAGGTCGAACAGGCGCGGCTTGAGTGCGTGGTCGGGGCACGCGGGGTAGCCGAAGGCGGGACGGATGCCTCGGTAGCGCTCGGCGATCAGGTCCTCGTTGCTGAGCTGCTCGTCCTGGCCATAGCCCCACTCGCGTCGCGCCCGGCGGTGCAGGGCTTCCGCGAACGACTCGGCGAGGCGGTCGGCCAACGCCTTGGTGAGGATGGCCTGGTAGTCGTCGTGGTCCGCCTCGAAGGCTTCGGCCAGCGCGTCCGCGCCGAACCCCGCCGACACGGCGAACGCACCGACGCTATCGGCCACGCCCGAATCGGCCGGGGCGACGAAGTCGGCCAGGCTGCGGCAGGGCGCATCGCCCGATCCCTGCTGTTGGCGCAGCATCGGAAAACGCACCGCCTCGCGGCTTCGGCTCTCGTCCTGGTAGAGGACGATGTCGTCGCCCTCGCTGGCCGCGGGCCAGAAGCCGTACACCCCCCGGGCCACCAGGAGCTTCTCCGAGACGATCCGCTCGAGAAGCTGCTGGCCGTGCTCGTAGAGCTCGCGCGCGGCGGCTCCGTGCTTGGGGTGATCGAGGATCGCCGGGAAGCGTCCCCGCAGCTCCCACGCGGAGAAGAAGAACGTCCAGTCGATCGTCTCGAGCAGCTCGGTCAGCGGCTGGTCGGAGATCTCCCGGCGCCCGAAGAACGACGGCGTCGGAACTTCCTCTTTCGCCCAGTCGATCTTCGGTGCCCGGCTTCGGGCTTCGGCCAGGGACAGGAGGGGTTTCTCGCTCTTGGCCGCGTGCAGGTCACGCAGCCGCGACTGGTTGTCGCGATTGCTCTGGTCGAGTTCCCGGCGCCGCTCGGGGTCGAGCAGGTCCGAAACCACGCCCACGGCCCGCGAGGCGTCGTTCACGTGTACGGTGGGCGCTTCGTAGCCCGGCGCGATCTTCACGGCCGTGTGCTGCTTGCTGGTGGTGGCGCCGCCGATCAGCAGCGGCAGGTCGAGCTCCCGGCGCTTCATCTCCCGGGCCACGTGGACCATCTCGTCGAGGGACGGCGTGATCAG
>JANQOX010000018.1 GCA_028285625.1 Myxococcota bacterium | reverse complement strand
ACCGTTTCGAAGCCGGGCATGACGTCGAACATACCACCGCGCAGCCGGCTCGAAGTCCGTCGCGCCGAGGGTCTACATCCCGCCCCGGTGGGTGAACTCGCCACTCGCGGACTTGCGTTCCTGGCTCTGCAGCGAGCGGGACATCGCGGCGCCGAGCGGCGTGGAGGACAGCCCCGCGGCCCCATGCGGCCCGGCATCGCGCTCCAGGCCGCCTGCGTAGAGCGGGGAGTCGTCCAGGCCTGTCGCTCGCGAAGCTCGCCCCCCGCCCACGACGTGTAGAATCAACGGCGTGCCCGATCCCGACAAGGGTCTGCACGACACCCTTGGGAGACGGACACCATGGATCGACACCTGCGACTTCCCTCGATGCGACGCTTGCGCCCAGCTGTTGGCGCTGCCGTGGCGATCGCCGGCCTGCTTGCCGGCGCTCCGGCACTGGCACAGGACACGATCGACTTCGGCAGTCGCTACGAGAACATCCTCGGCCAGCTTCACGGGCTGCGCGAGTCGAACGCACGCTTTGGCGTGGTGGGCCGGAGCGTTGCCGCCTCGGAGGTGGATCGCCAGGTGCTCGGGATCGGCATCAAGGCATCCGCCGCACACGTTCAGGGCGTCGCACAGGTGAGCGACGGTCGCGTCTGCTGGAGCCACAGCAGCGAGGCCGGTGGTCGAGGAGCCGTGTACTGCGAGGGTCGCGGCGGAGGCGCCCCGGTCGTGCTGCAGTTCGAAGGAGATCACCCCGGTGCCATCCAGGCGGCCGGCGACGTGATCGTCGTCCCGATCACGGGGGGGACGTCCGGGGACGCGAAGGACGGGTACATCGCGTTCGTGGATGCGTCGGACCCCGCGCGGCTACGCGAGCTCGCCCATCTGCGCATCCGCAACGCGGGATCGAACGTCAATGCCGCAGGTTTGGTCTGGGACACGTCGCGACGGAAGCACTACGTGGTCGTCTCCAAGAACGCGAGCCAGGGGAAGGCCGACCACCCGGTCTACGAGAGCAACGGCGTGCGGCTCTCCAACCCGACCGCGCGGTTCCATGAAAAGGGAGCAGTCAACGTATTCGGATCCCAGGGCGGCGTGCAGCTGCTCCAGGAGAAGCCGGGTGGGGTGATCTACCTGCTCGCCACGTATCGCGACAGCCAGGGACGCGAGATGATCACGGCCAGTGCCATCGATCGCCTCTGGTCGACGGACCCGCCCGGATGCGCGGTGCCGTGTCATCCGCGCGAAGCCCACCTGATGCTGAACCAGGAGTTCTTCTGGAGCTTCTCTCATGGCGGCGCCGTGGCACAGGCGATCCAGTCGGCCGAGGAACGCTCCCGGATGTCGATTCAATCGATCGGGAGCTTCTTCGGGGTCGCCCCGGGGACGAGCGTCGACTTCCGCGACGAGATCCGCCAGTTCTGGCCCGGGGCCGGCTTTCGCTGGGGCGGCTCGCTGGGAACGCCCACCGGCCGAAACCCGAAGCTCACGGTCCTCGGCGTCTCCCGGCACGGCCGGGACGCGGTGCAGATCTTCTACCTCGACGGGGGCAGTGGGGGCTCGCTGGCTCGCCCGGCGGGCGCGTCTCTGGCGCCGAACGGAGGCCCGTCGCAGGAGACCTTCACGCACTGGATCGACGGTGGGCTGGCACAGGCCGCAGCCGAGTCCGTCCAGGCACCCCAAGCGACCGCAGCGATCACCGTAAGTGCCGTGCAAGGTGCCTACCAGCGAGATCCGGTCGAGAACGACTGGCACCGAGGACGGATCCTGCAGGGACCGGGCGAGTCACTTCGCTGGACGAACGCTGCGGGCGTGTCGTGGGGCCTCGAGCCGGACCTGGTCAATCGACAGCTTCATACCAACCAGGAGAGCCCGTACTACGCGAGTGGAGATCGCGTATTCGCCCTCGACACACAGGGCGACCGCGTGATCGGCTTTCGATTCCAAGGCGAGATGTACCGACGGATGGCAGCGTCAGAGACGCTGACGCCAGCCACTGTGCAAGGCGCCTACCAGCGAGACCCGGTCGAGAACGACTGGCACCGAGGCCAGATCCGCCAGGCACCGGACGGGTCGCTGCGTTGGACGAACGCCGCGGGAGTGTCTTGGGGCCTCGAGCCCGACCTGACCAACCGCCAGCTCCGCACCAACCAGGAGAGCCCGTACTACGCGAACGGAGATCGCATCTTCGCCCTCGAGATGCAGGGCGACCGTGTGACCGGCTTCCGATTCCACGGCGAGCTCTACCGAAGGGTATTCGACTCGCGGTGACGGTCGGCGCGGGGTGGGGGACTCGACCCGTCGCGGAGTAGGAATTCCGGGCGGCCGGCCTCCGGAGAACCCACGGCGGTATGTGTCCGGAGTGGACCCAAGTCTGCTGGCGCGCCCGGCACGACTCGAACGTGCGACCTCCAGGTCCGCAGAATCGAGAAGGGGTGAGTGATTCCGCGGACTTGGGCTCTCGACCCGGCAGGGAGCGGCATGTAGCGGCACCGAGCGGCGTGGAGGACGGCCCCACGGCCCTATGCTGCCCTTGCCGGACCGCCTGGCTCAAGAACCGACCTCTGCGGCTAGGCTAAGCCGGGAGAGGGGGTGACATGGCCGACCGGCGGGATGCGTTGGACGGGTCGCGAGGCGACCTGACCCGGAGAGAGTTCGTCAAGGCAGCGGGCGTCGCTGGAGCTTCTCTCGCGATGGCTTCTGGGGCGGTCGCTGCGGGCGCGGAGCAGCCTTCGACGGCTGGCCGTGGCGGAGCCATGCAGCCGCGCAACATCCTGTTCATCCTGACCGATCAGGAGCGCTACTTCGCTCCGTCGGAGCTTCCCAGCGGGTACTCGTTGCCTGGCCGGGAGCGGTTGCGCACAGAGGGCGTGACCTTCGCCAACCATCAGATCGCGACGGCGGTCTGCACGTCTTCGCGCTCCGTGATCTACACCGGCCAGCACATGCAGAACACGGGGATGTTCGACAATCTGGGCTTCCCCTGGTCGAACGACCTTCCGAAGGACCTCCCCACAGTCGGTCACATGCTGAAGACGCTCGGCTACCACGCCGGCTACCTGGGCAAGTGGCACCTCAGCAACGAGTTGGAGGAGATCGAGGTCGGCAATGTCCCGAACCCCGACCTCGCCCTGCTCAACGAGGTGATGCGAGGCCACGGCTTCGACGACTACATCGGCGTCGGTGACATCATCGGCATGACGCTCGGCGGCTATCGAACGGACGAGTTCACGACCTCGACCGCCATCCGCTGGCTGCGGGGCGAGACACCCCGGCTTCGGGAGGCGAGCCAGCCGTGGTTCCTGGCGGTGAACCTCGTTAATCCGCACGACGTGATGTTCCTCGACACGGACGTTCCGGGGCAACCCGTCCAGACCGCGAGCAAGCCGCTTTTCGACGTGAACCAGCCGCCCGATCACGAGTTGTATCGCCGGACGTGGGCCGGCCCGCTCTCGCGCACCCGCAGCGAGCCATTCGATCGGCCGGGTCGCCCGCGCGCGCACTACGAGTTCCAGTACGCGAGGAAGCTTCTGGTCGGGCAGTTCCCGAACGAGGATGCGCGCTGGCGTCGCCTGCACGACTACTACCTCAACTGCATCGCGGACTGCGATCGGCACGTCGTTCGCCTGCTGGACGAGCTGGACGCGTTGGGACTGGCAGAGGACACCGTCGTGGTCCTCACCTCGGACCACGGCGAGCTGGCTGGGGCGCATGGTATGCACGGCAAGGGCGCAACGGCCTATCGCGAGCAGAACCAGGTCCCGCTCTGGGTACGTCATCCCGATCAGCGCGCGAGTGCGGGCCAGGAGTGCACGGCCGTAACCTCGCATCTGGATCTGGTGCCGACCCTACTCGCCATGGCGGGGGCCGACGCGAAGCGTCGCAGCGCGGTCGCACCGCAAGCGACGGGGAAGGATCTGACTCCGCTCCTCACGAACCCCGAGCAAGCAACGAACGACGCGACTCGCGACGGAGCCCTCTTCAGCTTCAACATGTGGCTGTACCAGGACTCGGAGTTCATGCGGAAGGTCGGCGAGGCCCTCCAGGCCGGACAGAACGTCGGCGCGCTCGGGCTCAAGCCGGACCTGGCCAAGCGCGGCGCGATCCGGAGCGTCAACGACGGCCGGTACCGGTTCAGCCGCTACTTCTCGCCGAAGGAACACAACCTCCCGACCACTCTCGAAGAGATCCTCCAGTACAACGACCTGGAACTCTTCGACCTCGCCGCGGACCCCGACGAGACGAACAACCTAGCCACCGACACCGTGCAGCACGGCGGCTTGATCCTGGCGATGAACGCGAAGCTCACCCGACTGATCGAAGACGAGGTCGGGGAAGACCGAGGAGAGTTCCTTCCCGCCAACGACCACGGTTGGGACGTCTCGACGATCGACCCCTAGGCCGCGCCGGACTCCCGGCGGAATGTGGCGCGCCCGGCACGACTCGAACGTGCGACCTCCAGGTCCGCAACCGGGACGGGGAAAACGGAGAAGGCGAGGAATCTCGAAGGTTTAGGCACTTAGGCCACCCGCGAAACCTGTCCTTTTGGGACCTTTCGTGCCGAACTCCCACCAGAGTCCCACCACTCGGGGCTAGCGGCATCCGGAGCACCAGCTCTAGGCCACCCCGTCAAATCGGGTTCTTGAGCGGGCACGAAGAGGGAGCTGGAGATCGCAGACGGCGGAGGACTCCACCACGTACTACGAGGTCGGCATCGTCTTGAACGACTTCCAGATGAGCTACGAGCCAGGTGTCCGAGGCGGCCCTGTATCTGGAGTCCTGCTCCCTACTCGCCGTGCGCGAGGCGAGGAACCTTGCGTTCAAGCTCCGACAGCACCGATGCGAGCAGTGAAGCCTGAGCCGGCGCTCGGGAGTGGTTCTTACCAAGAACCTGATGGCCACGCGCGCGAAGCTCAGCCGCGACGTCGCGTTCGAGAGCAGCCAGCGCATCCCGAGGCCCTACATGCTCAGAGAACGACTCGACCTCAGGGAAGAGGGGCCCAACGGCTACCATCCGGAACCTACTCTCCGCTGGAACCACACCTGCGGCGAGAAGACTTCGGGCCAGTGAGTTGCCCCTCGCGCTGTCGCGGAAGTCGAGGTGCCGACCTATGCGCGAGAACGGAGACGCTGCGTTGGCCGATGAGCTGTCGCCCGTCCGCCCAACGTAGAAGTGCCGCCCGGTTCGACCTGTGACCTCAATCAAATAGAGCCAGAAACCGCGGTTGAGCACCTCTCCATCAAACTCGATTGCGAACGAACCGAGGCGACTACTCACCATTCAAGCCGTCCGATTTCGCCAATGTTCCCGCCCCGCTAGTGAGCACTCAGGTACTTCTCTGAAAACAAGGAGAGGTGCGTGCTCAAGTCTGACTTGTCCGGTCCGAGAGTGCGCGAGAGTGCGGGCACGAACTCATCGATGTAGACGACACGAACTCGCGGACTCGCTTCGGGGCGCAGAACCGCCTTGAGCCTCTCTATGCCGGGGGCTAGCTGCCCGTTCCCCTTTGGGACTATGAAATAGACGAGGCGCTTGGGATCTGCTGCGAGAAACGCAACATTACGAAGGAGCTGATAGTTCGCAAAGAAAAACTCTCTCCTTAGCGCTTCCTCTACAACGAGCGCATCCAAGCGATTGCGATAGATGGAATTCAGCTTCTGTCTGTGCGTCTTGTCGTCGAGGGCAGCCCCAAACTCCCCTTCCGTCAGCTTCACTTCAAAGACCGCCTCCTGTCCATCCGCGAGGCGAAGCCGGAAATCGAAGCTCGTTGCCTCCGCTGCGTCCTCGACATACTCGAACGACCACTCCTCCACCCTCGCAGGCGCGATCCGCAATGTTCGCAGGAACTCATCTGGACGACCGATAGGCGGATCCATGAACGGAAAGAACAGGTTGAAACACATGGCCTGCGAGGAGTTCAGGTGGTGGAAGTCCGAATGAAGCTTGACTCCCATATCGGCGAAGCTCGCCCAGAATTCCGTTCGAATCGTCTCGATGATGTTGAGCCGCCGGAGCCCCTCCGGAAGGATGTGGGGGTAAGCCTCGCCAGTTCTTCGCCAGACGCCATTCTCGTCCACGCCTAGCCGGTTGCGCTTGTAGTCTGCGAGGTGCTCGCGGAGCCTCTTGGAGTACGAAGTCACTAGCGCTCTACTCTACACAAGCAGACGAGAGGGCCCGCAACTGGGGCAGGCAGTGGCGCCAAATGTTCTGTAGAGAGCGTCGCCGGACGTGTCAGATATCCAAGCCACAGTCGCCCCTTCGCACAGGGTGGTCAGGTCGCTCGCGTCCGGCTCCACCTGTTTGACAACGGGCAGAGTTCTAAGGGCGCAGATATTGCTGCTCTCGGTGCCTCAAGTTCCGCACCCTAGGCGCGAGGAGCAGTGGCTCTACGAGCCCTCAGCGGCTCCAGGCGAGGGACGCACTTCATGGACGGTGAACATCCCACCCTCCCGAAGGCCGCATATGCCGCCCGGTGCGAGGGCCTGTAGGTACACCTCGGCAATGTGTTTCCCCTTCGGTAGTGACGCCTCGCACAATCCCGTCATCGTTCGGGTAACGCCACTGGAGCCGTCAGGGACAACGGAGGTGACCCCGCACTCTGCTCCGTTGATCCGAAGTGAAGCAGAGCACGAGAAGTTCGTTCGACGGACGGCGTTTCGGTACAGCTCGCCGGTGAAGGCCAAATAGATCTCAGTGTCATGGAGCGTCTTGGTGAAGTTCGCTGTTGCGACAACGCTTCCCTGAGAGTCGGCTGTCCCGAACCCGATCGCCGGGAGCTTGACGGGCGAGAGGGTCTCCTTGGTCGGGCCAGCGACCGAATCCGGCCTTCTTGCGTCCGTTGCCGCATCGCCTTGCTCCTCTTCGCCACTCCTGTAAAGAGAAGCACCCAGCGAGAGCAAGCCGGAGGTCCCGATAAGCACAACCAAGGCAAGCAAGGCCGGACCCAAGCGCGGGCCAAGGCGCCACACTGCGTATCGATAGACCCGAGCCCACAGCTGCTCATGGACCAGCTTCTGTGGCGTAGGGATCGACAGCTCCGGTGGGTTCGGATCCGAAATCTCGCATCCGGCTTTCCACATGAGGACGAGATCCTCGTCGCCCGATCCCCGAGCCCGGACCCGCTGTTCTTTGCCGCCATAGATCACCCGAGCGCGGCCCTCATCGCGTTCGGCTCGCACCGCTCTAGACGACTTGACCCACCCCACACGGTCCTGCTGGGCGTGGGGGGGAATCGTCTCAATGTCCACCCACTCGACGTCACTCACCGCGGGGATTCTACGGGGGCGGGCGGGGGACCGGGCCCGAGAAATCGCCAACCATGGCCCTGAATGGTCTGTAACCCATGTGCCCGGAATGGACCCGAAGGAAACTGGCGCGCCCGGCACGACTCCACCGTGCGGCCTCCAGGTCGGCAACCGGGACGCGGGAATCGGAGAAGATCAGGAACTTCGGAAGGTTAGGGGTTGGGGGTGGGCCCAGAACCGGGCCTTTCGTGCCGATGTCCCACCAGAGTCCCACACCTGAGCTGTTGATCGGTCGCCCGACTCGCGGGAGGATCAGGCGCGGGGAGTGGAGACAACGTGGAAAAGACCCGCCTTTGGAAGATCCAAGAAGGGACCGAGGGCCTCGCCGCGACAGCGGTCGAGTCACTCAACAGCACACAAACTGAGGAGATGCTCGAAGACCTGCTCGTGGCCTCTCCGGAACTCCTGGGTGATGAAGTTGTGCTGGTCGGCCGGCAACTCCCGACAATGGGCGGGCCGTTGGACCTGCTCGGTGTGGACTCCGACGGCAGACTCGTCGTATACGAGCTGAAGAAGGGAGTCCTTACCCGCGACGCAGTAGCGCAGGTCATCGACTACGCATCCGACATAGCGACCTATGGAGCTCATCGCCTCGCACGCCTCATCGAAGAGCACTCCGGTCAAAGAGGCATCGAAGCTCTTGAGGACTTCAACGATTGGTACGATCAGGAGTTCACCAACAGCGACGGCCCGCTGGATGAAGCACCTCGGATGGTCCTGGTGGGCCTTGGAGTCGATGACCGGGCACGGCGAATGGTCGAGTTTCTCGGATCGGCCGGAGTAGAAATGAGCCTTCTCACCTTCCACGCGTTCACTTCGTCCAAAGAACTGCTCCTGGCCCGACAAGTCGAAGCTGCCCAACACGCCGCCACGGGTCCCGTCAGCGGCTCGTCGTCGAAACAAGCGAATCTGCGAGTGCTGCATGCATCGGCTGAAGCGCTTGGCGTGAAGGGCCTGCTAGAGGAGGTCGCCGGCTTCATCGACGATCGGTTTCCATCCTACAAGTGGCCGGGGAAGACGGCGTATTCCTTTAGCCTTCAGGAACGGACATCTGATGGGAAGCCAACGCTCCGATCCTATGTGACTCTCTATCTTGCTCAGGACGGAAACAAGGCATTGAACCTCTCGCTCGCACCGAGAGCAGACGACGCGTCGCCAGGGTCAGTTGCCGGATTCGCAGAGAAGGTCCCTGGGAGCAAGCGACGACCGAACTCGTGGTCTTGTCTTGAGGCCGAGATCACACCCGACAACTGGGCACACGTACAGACCCCGCTGGAATCTCTCTTGAATGGAATCGTTTAGGGTGGAAGGCGCGCAAGGCCGATGAGCCCAATGATTGAAGTGGAGCACTCGTACAACGGTGTCTCGATCGGGTTCTTGCAGGGCAGTCCAGTCCATCGCGGCTGGCTCCACTTGTTTGAAAACGTGCAGGGGTCGGGGGATCTGGAGAGCTGAGACCTTGAGGAACTTGGCGGCCTTCTTTGCCCTCGCGCTCATGGCAGGGTGTGTGAAGTCGGGCATCGTTCCGACTGGTCCGGATAGCTATCGAGCCCACGGGCACTCGACTCTCTTTTCATTGGACGCTGGGGGGGCGAACGCGATAGCCAACGCCATCGACGACGCCAATGAATTCTGCGCCGAGCAAGGTAGGTCTGTAGTCGTCGGATCCACTCGATCGACCCCGATGGGTGCGGGAGCTACGTCCGTGGTGAACTTCCAGTGTCTTCCGACGGACGACCCGGGCTACCAGCGACCCAACTTGCAACCCGTACCCGATACCCTCGTGGTTGTTCGCAATCGAGATGAGCAACGCCAAACAACCCCCGAGCAACAAGGGCCTCTGTCTGTCATTGGCAGTTGTTTCGCCGTCGGACCGAAGGAGGTCCTGACAGCCTTTCACCTGATCGACGGGGCCGACATGATCGAGATCAGGTTCGATGCGGGCCCTTGGCAGCAGGTTGAACCTCTTCGTAGATCACGTGCTCTCGACTTTGCATCAGTCCGTCCGGAAGGCGGCGTCCCCGCCACGCTCCCATTGTCACCGACGCCCCCTAAGGTGGGCGAGCGTGTCTTTACCGTTGGGTATCCGGCCCCCGGAGTACTGGGAGCGAGCGCGAAATACTCAGAGGGCGCGATCGCCGCACTCTCCGGACCACAAGGCGACGAGTCGTACCTGCAGTTCTCGGCACCTCTGCAGCCTGGCAATTCGGGTGGCCCGCTCGTGACCGAGCGTGGCGAGGTTGTGGGAATCGTTTCTTCGACGGCCGCGGTTCTTCAGTTCATCAAGGTCACCGGGGCGCTGCCTCAGAACGTAAACTGGGCTGTCAACCTGGATGTCATCCGCTCACTCGTTGCTTCTGAGCCTCAAGAGCGGTCGCTTGAGCGAGAGGCTGCGATCGAGCTTGCGACCCGTGCGGCCTGCCAGCTGCGAGCCTCGACGAATTGAAGTGCGGTGTGGCGACGACGGCGCTTCCCACCCACTGGTTGCGAGCGAATGCGTCCGATAGCAAAGCCTCCCTGAGACACCTTCGCTGCGCCGTGGCACTCTTGGTGCTTCTTGGTACTTCCTCATCGGCTGGGGAATCGTCGCCGCGCGACCTGTTTCAGAGATCACGTTCCGCGGTTGTCCTGATCACAAGCTTCGATGCCACAGGGCAGCCGTTGCGTATCGGCTCGGGCTTCTTCGTGGGCAATGGGAGCCTGGTCGTTACGAATCTCCACGTGACAAGTGGTGCATCCTCGGTGAAGGTCCGGCTCACATCGGGAGAGGTCGAAACCGTGCAGCGGTCTGGCGGTGCAGATCCCCAGCACGACCTTGTACTTCTTCGCTTGCCTACCAAGCATCCCTCGCTGGCGCTCGCGAAACGTGAACCAGAGGTGGGCGAGCCAGTAGTTGCCATCGGCAATCCCAAGGGGTTGGAAGGCACGCTTTCTACCGGGGTTGTGAGCGGTATCCGCCGCGACGGGGACACTAGCTACGTTCAGATTACCGCCCCCATTTCTCCCGGGAGTAGCGGCGGCCCCCTTATCGCTTCCGATGGAACGGTACTTGGCGTTGCTACCGCGTCACTCAGTGGCGGGCAAAACCTAAACTTCGCTGTGCCTGCTGCGTACATCCAGGCTCTCGTTGATTCCGCATCTGACGTACCGCTGGCGGCTGTATCCCGCACGATACCGACGACGGATCCAGCGCCTGCAAACTCGCTGGTCAGCGTCGCGGGCCTCGGTCTCGGTACCTACCTCGGCGGTCGCGGTACCACCATCGTGGGCTCGATTGTGAACTCAACCTCGTACGTCATCTCGGATGTGAAGATCCTTGTCGTGTTCACAGACGCTGAGACCGCGGTGCCGAGACACTACGAGCTGTTCGTCTGGCACGAGGAAGTCGCGCCCGGTCTCGCGCGCGCGTTCTCCGAACCTGCCAGCCGCTACCTGAGGTCCGATTGGCTCGCGAGGGCCGAGGTCCTTGACTACCGAATGGCTGAATCACCTGGCTGGGATCCTTGACCTCGGAGTCAACCAAGTGCAGGACGACTTCGGCCCTACTTCGGGCGGCATCGCGCATTGCCGGCGCTGCCTCCGGCACGAAAGAAAGGCTACCCGGTCCACCAGCCGAACCCGGAAGCCCTGTCGATCGTCGCGACCCTTACCTCTCCTCCAACACTCTCGACGGTGCTCGATACCCTTTGTCGGAACGAAGTGAGACTGACTAGCGTCTCAGCCATCGAGGCCAAGCCGCCGAGAGGCAGCGTCCCTACCGCATCGAGGATTGGGGTAACGAAGAGATCTCGTTCGATCTCATCTTGGCGCTCGCAGTACCTCTCGTGGACCTGCCGCGCGACATCGGCATCGAGGCCCTCTACCTCGCCAAGTATCTCCCAAAGAGCGTCACGCGTTCCGCTCTCAGCGGATGGAGCGACCCCTCGGACGAACCCGTTGATAGTGTCAATCTGGGCGAACGGGTAGATTACAGCGGGATTCTCGAAGCTAATGGCTGCCCGATCCCTCTCCGCGTATCGAATGCAAGGGCCCGCCACCGCATCTACTTCGAGCCAGACGACGCCAGGAAAGAAGTCCTGCGTCCCGTACCCGGCAAGCACGATATTGATGCCTCTAAGGAACGCATCTCGGCCCCACATCTCACGGACTAGCTGTAGTCCGTCGTCAACTAGATCGTCAGTCGGGACGGGTGCGTCCTCGAATGCGTCCCTCATTGCCTCCTCAACGACTTCTGCAAACCACTCAGGCAATCGATCAAGCTCAGCCATCACCGCTAGTGACTCGCTGCCGGAGATGCGCTGACCCAGTTTCTCGAACTCAGCCCGAAGATCGTTTTCACCTTTGCTGCTCTGCACGATGAAATTGAACAACCCGAATGCGTCGCTGTAGAGCGCCAGCTGTTGCGACGGTTCATCGCGAAAGAGTTCGCTGGAGCCGAAGAACTCCAACAAGGGATCTAGGTAGTCATCGAGATGGCTCCTAGGCTCCCGCAGGGCACGCACCATCTCTGGGACAAACAAGTCTGATGGGATCCGGGTGATCTCGGATAATCCGAAGACCATGACGCCGAGTGGGATCCCGTCTCCTACAGCAAAGATCTTCTGCGCGCCGTGGTAGACCTTTGCTTCACCGACGCTCACCGCGCTGTCTGCCGCAATGGCGAGCCCTCGCCTGCTAAGAACCACAACTTCGGCCGTCATCGAAGCCCTCCGTTCGCCCGAGGTGCCACGTAATGGTTTCCCTAGTTGGTACCCCGAAACCGCCCGCAGACCAAGAACGGCAAAGCCAACAGTACTAGTCCGGCTGATCTCGGCCGACGTTTCGTGCATGAGTGGAAGCCACTGAACACTGGCAACCACCATACTCAAGAGACTCTCGCTCACCCGATCGGCCCAGAACTCTCCAACCAGAGGAGCGAGGAACCTCCGAGGGCCGACGAGCAATTGGCGTTGGAGATGATCGCCGAGGATCTGCGGGGCTCCTACGTGTACTAGATGGTGTCGCGGGGCATCCAGCACGAGTACATTCCTGTCGGGGTCGCGCCAGCTTCCGCGATGATGCGGCGAGCAGTTCCAGCATGCGGGACGGGCGAGCCGGACGGTTGCTGTGAGGCCCCTGGAGTCCACGCGGACGGCTTCCGAATCTTCTCGGCCCTAGCCCGCGACAGCAGGCAACTAGCGCTTGCAGGGAAACCAGATGGCCGCCAAGCCGAAATGGAAGCGATTCGAAGACCTCGCTGCGCATATCCAGGCCAGCCTTGCTCTAGGCGCGATCGTCGAGCAGAACGTTCGCATTGACGGCAGGCGATCTAGGGTCAAGCGCGAAATCGACATCTCGGTCAAGACCCAGGTCGGCCAGTACAAGCTGTTTGTGGCGATTGACTGCAAGGACTACAAGCGCGTCGTCAACGTGAAGGACGTCGAGGCGTTCATCGGCCTCGTAAAGGACGTTGGCGCTAACAAGGGCGCGATCATCTCGGCCTCTGGATTCAGCGAAGCCGCCAAGAACCTTGCACGAGAGGTAGGAATCGATCTACATCGGCTAATCGATGCGGAGGCCCACGACTGGCAGGCGTACGTGTCGATCCCGGTCCTAGTTGTGGTTTGTAGCCTCAGCTCGTTCAGCTTGAGCTTCTCGGGCACCGGCCCGATAGCGATTGAGCCTCAAGATTTCCGGATGATGATGCTGTTCCGATTCGACGGCACGCCGATTGATCTGGTCGGCAACCTCATCGCCGAGCGATGGAACTCGGACCAGCTTCCCAGGGACGCTGGGGAACACGAGGCGCTACCTCTGGTCCGGGGCGACACCTACGTTCGCACCCGAGGAAATCTCTATCGAGTAGACGTGCGCGTGAACATCACAGTTGAAGAGACCTTGTTCTTTGGCCAGCTCCGGCTGGTCGAAGTCAAGGGGCTGTCGGACGAACTCCACGGAGGAGCGGCCGTGTCCGGATTCAAGACCGAATCCATCAACATCGACGAAGTCGCGCAAACCTGGCAGAGCATTCGGTCTCGCGAGGAACTCGCCGTGCAGCCGGTTCTCACAGCTGGGTTCTTCGGGCACCTCCCGACAATCTCTATAGAAGAAAGCGACGGCCCATAGGAACTGCGCCCGCGCGGATGGCCTGATGCCCCCCAGGCTCACCCTCGGCGCTTCAGGCGGCCACCAGCTGCGCAGGCCCAGTTGCATCAGCGCTGCCAAGCGCGCAACCTCTCGTTTGCGGCGGCACCGCGTACGTCCCCGGGGCCAATGCTTGCACTTCCCTAGCGTCGGGTTTGCCGCACCCAGCCATATTGCGCCATGCACGACTCGAAGGAGTGGTGGGTCGCCACAGCGCCGCCGATGACCGAGTCATCACCGGCGACGACGCCCCATTCCTGGGCCTTCTTGCGATTCGCACATACCGCCTTGGCCTGCTCAAAGGGCGCAACCTCAGCACCGCTGATGGGCTCGTAGGTGACGGGCGCGGTTGAGCACCCTATGGCGAGGGCGGAAAGAACTATGAGACTCGGGAACGCCTTCACGTGGTCCCTCCCCTGCGAAGGGCTAGCTCGGGAAGCCTGCCACTCCGAGAGCCGGTCCTTGGCCGAGTCTAGGATTTCGGATTGCCGCACGCCTCCGAGCCCCCTCCATGGGACGGGCCGGCCTCACCCTGCGCTGCCTCGTTGAGGTTGAGCTTGAACTCTTGCTCGTCCATCGACGCTTCGAGTACTCGGACTTCTGAGTAGCCGGAACGCGCAAGAGCCGCTAGTACGCGCTCGCGTGTGCCGTCACCAATCCGCGCACCCAGAATAACCTCGCGGACGATGTGAGAAGGAAGTGGGACCAGGCATACCGGATGCTCTGTATCAGAGGCCACTTGAAACGCGTCGTCGATCCGCCGAACGGCGCGCCACTCGTCCTCGTATCGCCAGTCGAGGCTCTTCGTGAAGAGGACTTCCATCATCGTGAGCGAATTCGCCGTGGCTCGGGGGCGCAAGCTTCTGTAGTCGATCTTCCGGAGTCCACGGAGTGAGTCATGGATCCGATCGTCGATGAACCACGGGGCACTCGCATCCAAGCCCAGGACGATCCCCTCGTGGCTGTTCGCGTAGTGCGACCACATCAACAGGTTGTCTGGGTGTTCCGTGAGGGAGAGAACTCCGAGGGTTCGGTTCGCCTCCGCATAGATCTGCTCTCGCAGCTCCTGCCCCATTTCCGGCTGACGGTCGGCCATTTCCGTCCGAAGGCGAGGGCGGTGCTCGTCGAGCAGCTCTCGGTACTCGTCGAGTGTCAACTTCCTCCGATCCTGGGGAGGAAGCCGCTTCCAGAGCGTGTTGATTTCAGCGTCGAGGGCTCGATCAACGGCTTCATCGAGTTCCCGGCCCTTCGCGACGCCTTCGATGAAGGGCCTAGCTTCGAATGGGTCGTTGAAGGCGGCAGGCTGAGTGAATCGAACCCGTTCGGATTCGAGTACATCGACTCGCTCCGCGCTCAGGTACTTGTAGAGAAGCTTCACTCGGGGTCCTCGCCGCATCTCTCTTCCATCAGACCCCTCCTCGGCTGGCGCTAGTTCCGGTGTTCGCGGAGGTCTCGGTGGCGGACGACAACCTCAAGCCGGACTCATGCGCTGGCGTCCTGCCTTCACGAAGTCTCTCGCCCGACGAATCACTGGGTACCATCTGGCGTGCGAGTGGCCTCCGCGCGGATGGGGGATGTTGCCAAGAACGAGGGGGATATGGCCGGTCTTGGGGAGTTGGTACCCGCACACCTCCTCATCGCCCTCTCGCCAGTTGGCGACTCGATGCGTGTGAGGAGGCAGGCCCTTGTTCCACACATCCTTGCCGTAGATCACCACAAGTTCCGGCTGCAGCGAGCGTAGGGCCCGGAGGAAAGGGAGCTGGCCAGCGCGTAGATGGGCCACCCTCGGCCGAGTGTGGGGCAACAGGAGATCCTGCACGTAGTTGTAGAATCCAACGGAATCCCAGAACTCGACGCGGTTAGCCGGTAGGTCACCGAGCATCGTGCGCTCAATCGCGGCCCAGAATCGCGCCCCCTTGCCGGTCGAAGCCCACTCTCGCACACACGACTGAGTCAGCTCTTCGCCGCAGTCAAACCTGCCACTGTAGTGGGACTCGCCCACGATGAGCGTACGTACGCCATGCCACCCCTGCTCGTAGTTGGCACCCTTCCAGGGACGGAACCTGAAGAAGGTCATGGCGTATGGGTCCGGGGACTCGCTTGCGCGCTGGCGCTGGCGCTGGCGCTGGCGCTGGAAGCCGATAGCACCGCGGCCCCGAGGATAAGCGCAGCAACGGATGTGCAGGGTGAAATCGATTTCATCTCGATCAAGCGCCTCCAGCAACAGTTTCGAAGTCCTCGTCGTCCGCAAGCCCTGGAGGCACCTCGCTGATGTCCGACCAAGTCCCGGGCTTCGCCCCGTACCTCTCGTCAACTGCCGAGGAGAGGATGGCTTCTGCCGCATAGCCTTCGTCCGTATTGGCCCGCACCACCGCTACTACGATCGCCTTCGCCAATCCCGCATCGGCGCAGAGGCTCCGGGCCTCGCTGGCAACATAGGATCGCCAGCTCTTGATCTTGAAGCGCCGAACGGCTTCGGCGTCATCCGCGAATGGGATTTGTTCCGCGGGGCGCAACCAGCGGCGGAACGATGCCGCCATCAGGTCATGCAGGCGCTGCAGTGGACGATGATCGAATCGCTCTGTCTTGAGCGCATCGGACATGAGCCACGCATCCACGCCGAGCTGGCTCTTGGACTTTGTATCGACGATGGCCCTTCGCGCCTCCTCGAATAGCACCCACAGCTGTTCGAGGTAGACCTCCGACTGGGCGTGCATAAGGTCCTTATCCGTATCGGAGGGGAAGCATTCGCCCACGATCATTGGCCAGACTCACTTCTTCTCGAAGGAGGCGTGCTTGAACTTCAGCGCGGTCGCGTTCTCGCTGACCGTGCGCACTACGTCTTCCGCTACGCCTTCTTTGACGTGGACATGGACTTCGAGTGTGACCTCGACATCGGCAGCCGGTAGCGCTGCGAGATGGGAGATGACCTCGTCTGCGATCCGACCTGCATCACGCCCAACACGCGCTCCGTCGAGGCTGACGGACCCGACGAAGGCGGTCGGCCGCTCGGGTACAGCGGCGGCCGGATGCCCCGCGCTGCCATCCGCGGTAACCCCGGCTCCGCTCGCAGGGCCGGTCAACCCGGAGGTGTCGCCGGCAGCCGGATCCCTTGGTGCCGACTTGGCGTCTTCGGCCATCTGCTTGCGGGCCACCGGTACCTTGACCAGACAGGTCTGGTTCTCGATGGCGGCGGGTACGCCCTGGCCAGCCCGCAGGCCAAGATAGCGGCCCGATGCCTCGTCGTACGCCTCCGCGGTGGCGAACGCGTCTTCCGGAGTCAGCAGCGAGGCCCCATCCCTGACGGCTTCGATGATCGTCTCCCGGCCTTTGACCCGAGGGAGATAGAGATAGCGGGGGAACCACTCGCACAGCTCGCCCACGGTGACGTGATCGCGCTCCGCCCAGAGGTGTTTGTCGAGGGTCATCCTGAGACGCACCCCGCCGATCGTGGGCAGGAGGGTCTCGTCGAGGATCAGCTTCGCGCCCGTGCGCTTGGCGAGGGAGTCATTGCCGGTGACCCGGACCACTTCCCAGGCAACGTCCTCGGCGGGATCGTGCTGGATCGGGACGAGGGCGTGAATCCATGTGGCCCCGATCCGAAGATCGACCGTCCGGTCCATCTCGTCCTTCTTGGACTGAGCCTGGGCCAGTTGGAACTGGTCGAGGTTCAGGCTCTGCTTGTCCACCAGAATGGATGCCCACGCCAGGAAGGAGGCTGAGGCCGAAAGCAGGTTCTCCCGTTCCTTTTCGTCCGGTGCTAGGAAAACCAGCGTGTTCCGATTCAGCCGGGGAGAGTTGCCGCGCTGGGCCAGAAACTCGGCGGCGGCCACGCGCCCGGGCGAGTCGTCACGACCCCGCTTGTGCCCCTGCTCAGGCTTCAGGATCACGAGCCGGGCGGTGGGATCGTCCGGTACCTCTGATGTGCTCGGCGGACAGACGTGGACGCCTGCGAAATCCCCGCGCGTCCGGTCTCCCTCCAGACGGCGGACAACCTCGGCATAAAGCTCCTCGGGCTCACGCATGAGCGCCGCCGCCCGATCCTCGGCAGTCCGGTTGAGGTTCGGGCGCGTCGAGAGCCAGTAACGATTCCCGTCTTGGTGGACGTATTGACCCTTCTCGCTGACCCGCCGCAGGGCATCACCGAACGTGGCCACGGTCTCGCCCGGCTGGGCACAACCCAGGCGGATACGCTCAGCTCCAACGCCCGGGGTGTCGCTCTCAGCCCCGGGTGCGGTGCCAACGTAGAGCGCGCGGGCCACGCGCCGACAGGCGGAATAGCGCCCCAGGTGAGTCACCTCCTGATCGACGGCCAGCGGCATCGAGTTCGGGCCGTCAACGTCTTGGCTGATGATCGGCTCCCACACGTCGGGGAGATACCGGGTCAGCTCGCTCTTGACCGCATGGTCGTCCATCGGGACCGACGAGGGCATGATGAGGAGCCCGCCATCTTGGTTCTCCCAGAGGCGGTGGATGACCTTGGCCAGCAGGCGCAAGACGCCCCGCGTGCGCTGGAACTTGTCGAGGGTGCTCCAGTCATCATAGAGCCGCCGGAACAGCTCGGGGTGGATCGGGTAGCTGGCGAGGATCTCATCCCTGTAGGTCCCCTCGGCACACTCGCTCGGGAACTCGGCCTTCCCCGACTGGTACATCTTGCTAAAGGCATTGATGATGGCATCCCGGGCGGCAAAGTCCGGCTTGCCGGAAATTGGCTCGAAGAGTCGCCTACGGACGATCTCGAATCCCTCGTCGCCAGTCGCGGGCCTCCAGGGCTTGCCTACCCGCGTGAATATGTTCTTGAGTGCGTCCAGCGCGTATTGACCATTGTCGCCACCGATTTCGACCTTCGACGACGGAATGGACGCGACTACCAAGCTCTGCGGGGCCGCCTTGGCGGCCTCGGTGAGCGCCTGGGCAAAGCTACTCTGGGCCTCGAAGCTACCGGCCGGAAGGTCAGTCTTGCCGACGAGCTGTCGGGCATAGGCGACCCACTCGTCAATCAGAACGAGGCACGGGCTGTACTTCTTGAACAGACTTGCGAGATCGGCCGACCCCGGGCTCGTACCCACTTGGTCCGAATCCGCGACCAGCGCGTATCCTTCGGCACCTCCGAGCTGCCATGCCATCTCGCCCCAGAGCGTTCGAACTTCGGTCCCATCGGCCTTGGTGCTTGTCTCTCCGGGAGATAGAGCCGTCCCTACGAGCACGGCACGGTTCGCCTTCGGGGCGACATCGACGGCCGAGTCCTTCAGAACTGGCTCAATGCCTTCCAGGCTGCCGGTCTCAATTCCGCTGAACAGATGGAAGAGAGCCAACATCGAGTGCGTCTTGCCGCCGCCGAAGTTGGTCTGAAGCTCGACTACCGGGTCGCCACCGGTTCCCCCGATACGCTCCAGTGCCCCGGAGAGCAAGTCCCGCAGGCCGACAGTGAGGTACGTCCGGCGGTAGAACTCCTGTGGGTCGAGGTACTCGTCGGAGCCTTCGCCGCGATGCACCTGGGCCAAGTCAGCAGCGAACTCCGCCTGCATGTACTGCCCACTCGCTACATCGGGATGCGGGGTGATGATCTCCCGCCAAGGCTTGAGGCCCGCCTGTGGAGTCCCCTCCATATTGAGCTGCTGGTAGCGAGTCTTGTTTCGCGCCTGCTCAGAGAACACCTGGCGCTGGAGGTCAGCCTTGAGCTCTCCAACTGCCTCGGCCCTCTCGCCCTCGGAGACCGACTCTAGGAGTCGCTGCATCGTGTCCAAGGCACGGTACACATCGTCCGAGGTGAAAGGCTTCTCATGCGCCCAGCGATTGCGCACGTCGATCAGCTCGCCGGTATAGTTGCGCTCCACCTGCCCCAGTACGTACCGGAAGACACCCTGCCAGTTGTCTACCATCGCCTTGAGGATCGCCTGCGTGTCCCAGTGAACTCCGTCTCCCTCGCGCTTGATGCCTTTGCTCCGGCTGGTGAGGTCTTCGACCCAGTAGGCTCCGAGTTTCGACTTCAGCTCCCGTTCGACAAACGGGGCGAGCCCGGCCACCAGCTCATCAAGGCCCTTGCGAACTCGCTCCCTGTTGCTCAGCGCCACGGCTCACTCCTTCTCACTCGAACAACTCAGCCTGCGGCGCATCCGCAATGGAAGAGACGCCCTCTCCGGCGAGCTTCTCCAGCTCCGGCCATGCCAGCACGAGGCCGTTATATGCCTGAGCCTCATCAGCCCAGCCTTGACGCTCACAAGCGCTATAGAGCCGGTATGCCAGGTTTCGAGCTTGTTCCGCACCAGCCCCCAATTGGGCCAGTAGCTCTGATGCCTCGCCCTCGCCCTTCTCATCTAGTCGCTTGATTAGATGCTGCGCCGCCTCCCACACGGTCAGCCTTTCGTCTGTCTGCGGGTCCCAATCCTCCGGCAGCTCAGCGCGTCTCAAGACGCGGACCTTTCCCGCCGCGGACCTAATGATGCCCGCTTCCTCTACTCCCTCCACGGACACATTACGAGCCTTGGCCAGCGTATCCGCTTCCCCAAATTCGCCTACTTCATATCCGTAAGTCTCGAACCACGTAACAGCGAATCTTGTATCGCTATCTAGGACACCCTCTTCCTCTCCTCGTGCTTCGTCTGACACTTCGTTGATGAGCTGAAGAGCACTTCGAACAGACATATTCGTTCCATCAGCCTCCAACACACCGGAGTACCGAGAGAAGATTGCCATTCCAGGGCCAATTGAGGCTTGAGCCAGGTCTACCGGAGCGACGCTGCTCTTTTCCAGCGTCGCGATTGCCTCAGGAAGCTCGGACCTCAAAATCCGCCTGAAGTCGCCGCGAGAAACTGATTCAGCTTCCTCCGGTCGCTTCCGGCAGACAAGCACGATCGACGACGCGAGCGCATTGTTCCCAAACGCCATCTGGCGGGTCGCCATCTCGGTGCGAATCGGCCAAGTTCCGACAACCGAGAGGCCCGAAGCAATCAATGACTCCAGGAAGGTGGCCCAGCCCGTCGATGCGATTCCCTCAGCGCGTACTTCTGCCTGCTTGAACGCGTAGAAGATCGTTGCCGGTGCGGAACTCCCAGTCTGCTCCGTCATGCTCCTTATCGCAGCGCTCATTCCGCTCAAGAAGAACTCGTCTGCCTCCTGCCTCCCTCCGTAGCGAAACTGGTTCGCAACGAGCTCACCCATCTTCGGGACTTGGACTGTCGAGAAGATCGACGGGAACAAATCCCGGATCGAGTTGCGCATCCACAGGTAGAAATAGTCCGAGAGATTCGAGTACGGGATATTGTCATAGTAGGGAGGGTCAGTAGAAAGCACCGTGTCCCGCTGTGGGTACTCGACGTCCGTCGCATCAACCTGACTGATTCGCCCCTGGCCGATGCACGCGGCACCGGCGAGGCCGCTCGCAACTCCCTTCGCCGAGACCTCGATGTCCCCGGCAGCGCCAGAGAACGGGTTGACCTCGGGAAAATCCCAAGTCATTGGCAAGGCTTGGCGAGAAAACACGGTGACGGTCTGTTGCCGATCAGGAGTCCAGCGCGCAAGCGTACAAAGCGTGTTCGCACTGCGATCCACCGCGAACGCGAGATAGACAGCCACTGCGTCAGCGTATGCGTCCAACTCGGCCCCACCATCAGCCAGCCTAATCCCATCTAGTCGCCAGCCCGCATTCAGGCCGTCCTTTACCACCTGCTCCCGAGCCTCTCGAACAAGCTCGGAGAACGTAGTGAGCGCGACGAGCTGGCGATTCGAAAAGAGGCTCTCGAAGCTCGTCATGCCGTAAACAACACAGTTGGTGCAACTACGCCAATGGTCGATTTCGCCAACCGGGTAGCCGTCGGCCTTTACGGAAAGCGCAGCCTGTTCGTGCTCATCTGTCGGCGCAACGAAGGTTCGACCCCTCTCAGCATCAGCAACAACTGCCATGAGCCGGACGCCTAGTCGGCCAGCTCGCGCCTCCTCTTGCACATAGCTCAGCGGTATCGCTTGGCCCGAGAGTAAGCAGGTGGCTGCCGTGCGCCCAACAGTCGGGGCGGGAGCCTTGCCACTTCCGGTCCTGACCTCGAACCGATACGTCCTCTCGGCTTTGTTGACTACGGGCTCTACCCAAGCTCGATTCCCCTTCCGCGTCGATAGTGAGAACGACTTAACGAGAGGGATCTGCGCCCCCATACAAGAGGGGTCAGGACTTGCAACAGTGCGGGCCCAGATCCACGCGATCACCTTCGCGCTTCCCCCACCATGCTGCTCGGGAAGCTCCGCATCCGGGTAGATGTGCCCGATCTTCTTTGCCGCCTGCTCGTGTATCCAGCGCCCATAGTGGCGTATGTCTTCCGCGAGCCCCTCTAGCCCTCGGCTAGCCCCACGCGCCTCGTCGCCAAGGTGTGCCTGCGCGTCCGGGTGAACAGGCGCGCGCCCAACAAAGCTGGGCGGAAATTCGACAAGCGCCTTAGAAATCATCACTGCAACAGGATTCAGATCTGAACCCGCCGCCTTCAGGCCAAGTCGCTGAGCTTCCAGCGGAATTGAGCCCGCGCCGCAGAACGGATCATAAACACATGGCCCAAATTCTTGGAGGTAGTCGCAGACCTCGCTCGCTTCGACCGGCGGCTCCTCTCCACGCTCCCACGCGAGTGAGCGAGCGATCTCTTGCCGAGCGGCTCCGAGCACCTCTTCGTTGTTGCTGTTCTCCCAGACGACCAGTTCGCGAATCAGGTCAAACAACCGCTCGCGCTCTGCGTCTTGAGCCTCCTCGGTTGAGAACCTCTCGGGCCAAGCGGAGGGGTCATCGACTAACTGGGAGAACAGAACGGCTCTACACGATGCCAACGGGCGGCGTGCCCACCAAAGATGGAGGGTTGACGGATGTCCATGCCGGAGAGATTTTTCGCGGGCCGACTCTTTGTTGATTGCCTTCAGTGGCAAAGCAACTTCAATCAATTTCTTCCGAAGAGGCTTCACTCGGGCGGGCCTCCATGCCGCAAGAGCGTGCCTAGATTGAATGACGACGAGTTCTGCGCGAACCCGGGTTCGCCGAAGTCAAAGTTCCGAACGTAGACGGGATCGCCCCCCGCATCTTTCTCAACCATGACGATCGCAAGACGAAACTGCTCGGGAACATTGTTCGCACGCCGGATCTCATTGGTGGTGAGTGTCACCTGATCCGCGCCGTTCACCCGCCCCTTGACCTCGATAAAGACTAAGCTGCCGTCGTCACATCGCGATTCGAGGTCGTGCCCAAGCCCCTTCGTGGCGCTCACGTCCTTGGGGTTACGACCTAGAGCGCGCTCGGCATCCATCACCACCTTCATGGCGATCATTTCGACCCGCTTGCGCGCCTCGGCGTCCACGCCGTCATCGGCAGACACAGCAGCGCGCCCCTGAAGTTTCTCCAACAGCCCTCTCGGAATGATGAGGGCACCACCCTTGACCTGCGGCGCACCGGGCACGATGTGGCGTTCCTTCTGAAGCTCAGCCGCTCGACTCTGGAGGCGGTCGGCGAGAGCGTCCGCTCGCTCTTGGGCAACACCCGCCGGAAGACGGGTATCCTTCCCGGATCGTTCCTTCTCCTTGAGGTCCTGAGCCCGACGATCCCAATAGCTGATCTCCTTGGTAAGCCGCGCCTTCACCTCGCGCTCAACTTTGTCGATTTGCTCCAATCTCTGAGACCGCACCTCTTCCAGATGCCCCGGGATCACACTCGCGCTTGCGAAGCCCAGAACCTCCTGCTCCCAATCTCGCTTGAGCCAATCCGCATCAACCTCCGAAGCCAGAGCTTCGCTTTCGGCCTCAGTCGTGCAGCGGTAGTCGAGGTACGGAGCAGCGCCAACCTGCCGGTAGTCTCCGTCAGGACCGACCTCAACGAACTGGAGCCGTTTCGAGATGGTGAGAGGATCTCCACGGCGCGTCCTTCGGCCGTCTTGAATCCCGTGCTCCAGATAGAAGAGCAGCCGAGGGGTCTCGCTCGCGTCGTCGTCATCCACGAGAACGGCTCCGCGCTTCATCAGCTCGCCGTGGCGCTCTAGAACGAGGTCGATCGTGGATTCGAGGATCGGAGACCCTGGGCATATCAGCTCGGCGCGAGGCTGCTCGTCCACCCGGTCCTTTTCGAAACACACGCGCTCGTATCGCTTCCCGACTGCGGCCCCCATCCCAATGTGCCGGTCACGATCGCGGATAGCCTGAGGGACGTGCGAGATCTCCCAGCGTCCCTCCTCGCGCCGATGAGCCTTCCCTCCGAGGCGCGGGAACGCATCAAGGAAGAACGCCTGTATAAAGTGGGGCTGGAGCCGCCGGGCAAACGCTCGCTCCATGTCCTCGCGGATGGCGGCGATCCGTGTCGTGTCCATCGAGTCGTTCACCAGTGCGCGCTCGGCCAGCACGAGCTGTAGCTGTTCGTGATTGACGGCACCGTCCACGGCTTCGTCAAGTCGCGCCTTGGTCGCCGGATCGCTCCCATAGCGCACGGCATCCATCAGTAGATCGCGAAGGGCCTTCTGATCGAATAGCTGCCCCAGCACGTCGTAGACCTTGCCGCCCAGGGCCTCGCGCTCGATCTCCAGCTTCTCCAGCAGGCGCACGTAGACATCGCCCTCGCGCGTGTCCTTGGCGATGAGGTTCCAGAGGTGACAGACCTCGCGCTGACCGATGCGGTGGATACGCCCGAAACGCTGCTCCAAGCGGTTCGGGTTCCACGGGAGGTCGTAGTTGATCATCAGATGGGCACGCTGGAGGTTCACACCTTCGCCAGCCGCATCGTTCGCGATGAGCACCACGACCTCGGGGTCGTTCATGAAGGCATGGACAACTCGGCGGCGCTCCTCGCGGGCCACTGATCCGTGGATCTCGACGACGGCCTCCTCACGCCCGAGGCGGTTGCGAATCCGTCGCCCCAGGTAGGCCAGCGTGTCCTTGAACTCGCTGAACACGACGAGCTTGCGGCGGTGGCCGTTCTCATCGGTCATGAGCGGGTCATCGAGAATCGTGTTGAGCTGATTCCACTTGGCGTCTTGCCCAGAGCGGACCACATCACGAGCTAGACCCTCTAGCCTCTTGAGGCTTTGGATCTCCGTCTCCAGCTCCTCAATGGTTGCCGCAGCCGTGGCGTTATCTATCAGCTCGGCTTCTAGGTCCTCGCGTTCCTCCTGGGGAGCCTCGTCGTAGGCGTCATCGAGCGTGTCCTCGTCAAGGTCATCGAGAACGGATTCGCCGAACTCCAGCTTCGCCGTCTCACCACGGAGCAAGACCCGCTGCTCGCGCAGCCGACTCTCCAGGCGCTCGCTCCTGCGTTTCAACGACCGGTAGATGGACTCGGGAGAGGACGCCAATCGGCGCTGGAGGGTCATGAGGGCAAAGCCCACGTTCACCCGGCGCTGGGAATTTCCCTCCTCTGCTTCCCGGCGTTCGACGCGGTTCATCTCCTCGCGAACGTAGTCGGTGACCTCGCTGTAGAGATGCGCCTCCTCGGGCGACAGCTCGTATTGGACGGTGTGGGAACGGCGCTCTGGGAACAGATGGGTGCCGTCGAAGCGCAGAAGATCTTCCTTGACCATCCGGCGCATGAGATCTGAGGGGTCGGCGGTATGCACGCCGTCACGGAACTTGCCCTCGAAGCGGTCGCCATCGAGAAGTGCCATGAAGATCTGGAAGTCTTCCTCTTTTCCGTTGTGGGGCGTCGCCGTCATCAAGAGGAAGTTGCGGCAGTGGCCGCCGATCAATCGGCCCAGGTGGTAGCGTTTGGTGAGCTTGATCTCGGTGCCGAAGACGTGACCACTCATGCGGTGGGCCTCGTCGCAGATCACTAGGTCCCACTCGGGCGCAGCCTTGAGCTTCTCCTGAATGTCTTCGTTCCGGGAGAGCTGATCCATGCGCGCAATCAAGAGGTTCTTGTGTTCGAACGGGTTGGCGGTGCGTGCCGCCTGGATCATGTCCCCCGTCAGGATCTCGAAGTTGAGACCGAATTTCTCCGCCAGTTCGTCCTGCCACTGGTCCGTGAGCGAGCCCGGCGAGATGATGAGACAGCGCTCCAGATCACCACGGACCTTCAGCTCCTTGATGAGCAGGCCCGCCATGATCGTCTTGCCTGCGCCTGGGTCGTCGGCCAGGAGGAAGCGCATGGGCTGGCGCGGCAGCATCTCCTCGTAGACGGCGGAGATCTGATGCGGGAGGGGCTCGATGATGCTGGTGGTGATCGCAACGTAGGGATCGAAGAGCCACGCGAGGTTGATGCGGTAAGCCTCGGAGACGAGCCGCAGGAGGTCGCCGTCGCCGTCGAAGGACCAGGGGCGGCCCGCCTCGACCAGTTCCAGGGAAGGCTCGTCGTCGCGGTAGACGAAACGCTCTCCCAGGTGGCCGTCCGCATCCCGGAAGATCACCTTGAGGCCCTGATTGCCGATCCACTGGGCGGACTCGACGGTGGCGGTGCCTGTGGCCGTCAGACCCGTGAGGCGGGTGCCGGTGGTGAGATCCTCAAGCCTGGCCATCCACAGCCCTTCCCTCCCGATCACCCTCGTCTCAGCGGACTCCCAAGGGCCGATTTAGGTTGGGGCCTGGCGACACGGGAATCTCGCTGTGAGATCAGCATGTTACACGAGGTTATGTGGCACATGGAAGGGATAGCGGTGGCTGTACCAGCCCATCCGCGGCCCCATGGTTTGCTCCGCCCCTATCATGGAGCGTCAATCTGCCTCAAGCGTGAACGCGCATGCGGTGCAACCGGGGCCTTCTGCAAGGGGAGGTCTTGCCCCGAAGGGGATTGCAAGCGCTTGCATCTGGGCGAGGTCGCATCCGGTCCTAGGGCCCGGAGCGGGAAGCTCTCCCAGCCACCTGTGCAGCCGGTCCGGCGCTAGTCGCCGCTTCGATCAGTCCACCAACCCTAGGGCCTGCGCCTCGGCTCTCGTGCCGGGGGCATCGACGAGGGCTTCCTCGACCGAAAGCCGGTCGCGGCGCTTGAGAGACCATCTGGCCAGCTGCTCGCTAGCCGGGTCCGCGCCCTTGAGCAGGGTCTTGGCGACTCCAATGCGCGTGTGGATATCCGCCGTCGAGTCGGCAAGCATTTCCGCTAGGAAGTTGAATGCCTCCCGGGCCGCGCCGCATTGCCGACGCCTGAGATCCACGAGGGCATCCAGCTCCGCATCGGACGCGCGTTCCCGCGCTTCCTCCAATGCGTCCACAAATGCCTCCTCTTGAAGGGCCCTGTAGATCGTTGATCGAGAGCAACCGACCTCCGTCGCTGCTGCTGTCACACTCCCGCTCGTCACCAGAGCGCGGATCATCGCTTCCCGGGAGGGCTTCTTCCGTGTCGCTTTCTGACTCATTTTGTTCCTCCGGTGTTTGTATCGGCTCTCCTTCTTCGTATCTCCAGGGCGCTTCGCTCCTGCTCGCACGCGCCAGATGACCGACGACGCTTTCGCGGATGAACTCAGGAGGCTCGCGCGAGAGATCGACACATTCCTCAAGAGAGGCACGAAGAGGACGCTCTCGATCTCCCGCAGACAAGCGAAGTACCTGGATCTCGCGCTCGGCCGAGCGCTACACGAGCCAGCGCTCCGAGAGAGCCTCGAACGGTTTCGCTCGATCCATTGGGACGCCCTGCGTCAACTTCAGGCGCATCCACCGCCTCGACGGTACAAGAAGGCGGTTGAGGCACTCGGCCTCCAAGACACGCCCGCACTAACCGACAAGTTGCCGCCGTTGGCGAAGTTTCCCGACGACACCATGGGGCGTGCATTCGACGCCCTGACTGATCCCGCTGTAGAACGCCAGGTCTGGATCGCGCTGGAGCCTGCTGATCGCCTCGGGGCCGAAGAGGCCACCGTACTTGTGACTGATCCGCCCACAGCGCTTCCGATGAATGAATGGTCTGCGATTTCTTGGATTCGACAGGAGTTCAAGCAGCAAAGCGACCTGGCCCTAGTAAAGCGGCTCCGTAGGCGACGCTCAGCAATCCGGAAGCTCCACAGCTTCCACAAGCCGAACCATCCTGGCTTGCGCCACCTGCCAACGCTGGATCGGCTGCCTGGAAACATCCCTCCAAAGAAGAAGTCGTAGCCGCTGGCGCTGGGACAAGTGAGCCAAGTCTTGTCCCTGTGGGTCGCACAAGACTATTGACACACTGGGATCCATGAATCCGGATCCCTCAGCAAGCACCGGCCTACTCACCTTGCCCAGGGCGGCTCGACGCTTTGGCGTCAGCCAGAAAGCTCTACGGCGCGCAGTCAAAGACGGCGAGCTGGCAGCATACCAGATCGGCGATCGCTGGTACCGGGTGCGGCCCGAGGCGGTTGAAGCTTGGATCCGGTCGAAGCGTGTCCCGACGCCGTCCGCGCTTGTAGAGGCGCGAGTCCTACGGGTGCTCGAACGAGAGCGAACTACCGGGAGAAGGAAGTGATGGCACGAGCGCCGCTGGTCCATGGCCGCGCGTCGCGTGGCATGTCTGGCAGAGATCCGGAAGGCGACAAGGACGCCGGGCGAACTCCGTCAGCGCGCAATGAGGATCTGCGTATGCAGCCCACGTCTGAAGCGCAGCGGCGCTCGTCCATCATTCCGTCCCGATCGTGCCGAATCGAGAGCGTTGCTGAAGCACTTGAAGAGTGTGCCAGCCTCTCTGAGGCCGCGAGTATCGTGGGCTCTCGCGGACGCACCAAAGATGTCAGTGCGCACTACCGGCTGTTCTCGACGCGATCGCGATCCAAGCGCCGCCAGATTGCTGCACCGTGCGAGTCCCTGAAGCGTGCTCAGCGCGCGATCGCCGGGCTAATCGAAGAACAGTGGATTCCAAGCGAGTTCTCGGCAGCATCGCTTCCCGATCCACTGAAGGATGCAGCCGGATCCCATATCGGCAGTAGGTCGTTGTTCACGTTCGACTTCGCCGGATTCTTCCCCTCGACTGTTGTATCGGCCGTCGGCAAGGCTCTGGAACGCGAGTTCTTCTTTGGGTCGAGCGAGCTGGCGCAGCTCTTGGCGGAGTTCTGCTGTCTAGACGGCTGCCTCCCTGAGGGCGCGCCTTCGTCGCCGATCCTGTCCGAGGTCGTCTGTGCGCCCATCGACGTTCGAATCGGCGACCTAGCTCAGTCACATAGCCTGACAGCGGTGCGATTTCTAGACGATGGTTCACTGTCGGGAGCAAGGACTACTGAGCTTGTCTGTCGTAAGGCGGGCGGCTGGTGGATCCATCCGCAGTTGGAGAACGCTGTCCAGCCCTACCTGCTCAACGCCTCGAAGCTACGGCTGATGGGACCAAAGCAGCCACATTCGTGGCTGGGGATCCGTGTGGAGCCAGGAGGACTCCGCGTACGGTCCGCGTTCCGCAAGAAGAATGCCTCGATGCTCAGAGCAGCGGCGAGATATGGTGCGGCCGATGCGCAGGCAGCTTACGAGCAGGCGTGGAGAAAGCCTGGCCAAGGCCTGTGCTTCGCACACGTCCTTCGCGGTCGCATCGAGCACATTGGGCACATCCACGGCAAGGAGGATGGCGTCTATCTGCAACAGCTTTGTGCCTATCGGCACGCGCTGGGAGCCTCTCACGATCTGATTTGCCGGTGCCGCCACCGACGACCGATGGACCGCGGATGTCCAACCAGTTGATCACTCGACGGGCGATCATTCGGCGCTGCGAGCTGCATATTGTGGATCGGGCGTGCCAAGTGGCCGCGCATCTCTACTGCAGCGCGAGTGTGACCCGGTCAGTGGCTCTGGACGCGATGGCAACCGAGTTCCTGGGAGGGCCTATCTGGCTGGATCCCAGCTTTCGCCGCCGAGGTTCGGACCATCCTTGGGACTGGTGGTACCGGCCAAGACCTGATCAGGACGAGCTGATCGAGGCAGCGCTTCGGTCAATCGGCGAGGAGCTGGCCATGGCCGATCGGGGTGACCAGGTTGTCTACCTGTGCAGGCACTTCCTACACGTCTGGACGCTCAACCCTATGACTGGGCCTTGGTCTGATTAAGTACATGCAGTACAATCAAAGGACTGGCATGGCGGGACGCAAGACCGGCAGAGGTGGACCGAGACGCGGAGCTGGGCGGCCGACTGGGTCCGGGCGTCCAGTGGCCCAGGTCCGTCGAAATCGATTGGTCATCACGATGCGAGACGATGATCTCCGCGCCCTTGAGAAGCGCGCCGAAGAGCAGGGACTCCCCCTCGCGACCGTTGCTTATCGTCTCCTGATGCGTGCCCTCGGCAAGGACGCTGACCTGTGAGGAAGAAGCCTCGGGGCCAGAAGTACCGGAACCTCTCTGCTCGCGGACGATCCATCTACTACGAGCGGATCGTAGACGGCCATCGCATCAAGTTCTCATGCAAGACCGACGACTGGGATCTGGCAGCGGCCGTACGGGACGAGTACGAGGCCAGGAAAGGTATCAACGAAGGAGCCCAGTTCGTAGCGCGGATGGCGCGCTTCGGAGATTTTGCCGAGAGATACCTGGCGGAGGACACCGCGCTTCTCGCGGTGACGACAGCGAAGGATCGGAGCAGCTACCTCCGGCCTGACGGCCCCCTCGGCTACTTCAGCCGGGTGCCCCTAGACGAAATCGATGCACCCCTGCTGCGGCGATGGTGGACGGCCGAGATCGATTCGCGTGACCTCACGGCGAAGACGGGGCGCGAGTACCTCGGTGTGATCGCAAGCGTTCTGGGCTACGCGGTTGATCTGGGCATCTTGGGCGCGACTCCGGTGCCCCAGTTCCGCGACCAGCTGCGACGGAAGGCGCGAACCAAGGCGGGCCGCGAGCGAGCCGACCTTGGCGCCCAAATCCGGCCGATGGCAGACGCGGCGAGCCTGCACCGCCTCGTTGCGGCCGCGTGGGGGGATGCGGAGCAGGACTTCGCTCGATCAACTCGCCGCCGCGGAGGCAAGAGCGCGTCTCGGAGCCTGCATGAACGTACCGGAGGGCTCCGAGCATACGTGGCAGTGCTCGCGATGCTGGACGGCGGCCTGCGTGTAGGAGAGGTGGCCGGGCTGACATGGGGCCAGATCCGCTGGGGCTCAGGCGAGGACGACCTGAGCCGCGCCCTGGTGATCGACCGATCCCGCCCGCGCGGTGGCGCGTATTCGACGACGAAGAGCGGGCGGGCGCGGGTGGTCGCGATGTCGCGACGGTTGCGATCTGCTCTGAGTGACCTGTACGCGAGCCAGTTCGAGCCGGGCCCGGAGAGCCCCGTGCTGCCGGGCTTCCACCCGCGCAACTTCGCCAATCGACCGTGGCGACGGATCCTCAGGCGCGCCGGGCTCGAACACCATTCCCCCAAGGATCTGCGGGACTCCTACGCGTCGTGGCTGCTCTCGGCTGGCGTCCAGCTCGGTTACGTGAGCGAGCAGCTGGGCCACGGCGACGTGTCGGTGACCGCGCGCCACTACGCCCGATGGATGGGGGGCGCGACGTACCGCGAGCCCCTGGCGCTCGAAGAAGGCGAGGTTCCCGCGGACCTCCTGGCGCGAATTCCCTCCGAGTCCCACCAGAGTCCCACCACCCCCGAAGAGGTCGCCTATCGCGAGCCCGCAAGTGGTTGGGATGCGGAAGGAAACTGGCGCGCCCGGCACGACTCGAACGTGCGACCTCCAGGTCCGCAACCTGGCGCTCTATCCAACTGAGCTACGGGCGCGCGGGCCGCGGCGGGTGCCGCGGGGCGCGAGCGGCGCATCTTAGCGGAATCGGCCTAGCGGGCGAAGGCCCGCCGCGCCGTCGCCACGCGGCGCGATGCGGCTGCTGGGGATGGCTCGGGTGCCGGGATCATCCCCCAAGGGCTTGGCAACAGCGAGAGAACCCGGGCCCGGCCTGCGGGCTCGGCTTCGGCTTTCGCTGATCCAGACGCAGCGCCGCGGCGGGGCGCATGCGCCCCGCCCTCCTCGCGCGCGCTCGGATTCGGCCCGAAGGCCCGGCGGCCCGCACTAGGAGTGCAGCCGCGCGGGCCTCTCTTCGTAGGGGCTGTCGCCGCGCAGCCGCTCCATGGCGACCTCGAGCGTGGTTGCGAGCTCGGCGAGCTGTTCCTGCTCGAGCTGCAGCGTCAGCGCGCCGACGCTCAGGTGGACCTTGCCGTGGGTGCAATGGACCACCCGGCAGTTGGCGCTTCGGCTGAGCAGTCGGTGGTGGCAGCCGCTCTGGGGCTTCATGGGTAGGGATCTCCTCGGGCTGGGATGGCGGGACCTCGGGCGTGCGCGCCACGGAGGAGAGTCCCATATTGAAAATGAAAGTCAATATCGATAAGACGCACCAACGTAGATAGGATGGGGCCGTGAACAGCACCCCCCGCGTCTGCGTCGTCGGAGCCGGCCCCTCCGGGCTGGTGGCGACGAAGACGCTGGCCGGCGCCGGTCTCGACGTCGACTGCCTCGAGCTGTCTTCGCGCGTCGGTGGCACCTGGGTCCTGGGCAACCCCAATGGCCGAGCTGCCGCCTACCACTCGCTCGAGACGAACACGATGCGCGCGATGAGCCGGCTCAGCGACTACGAGATGCCCGAGAGCTGGCCCGACTTCCCCTCTCACGCGCAGGTCGCCCAGTGGTGGGAGTCGTACGTCGAACACTTCGGCTTTCGCGGGCGCATCCAGTTCGAGACGGAGGTCCTGGTCGCGCGCCCACTGTCCCCCTCTGGCTGGGTCGTGGAGTTGCGGGACGCCTCGGGCGTTCGCGAGGAGCGGTACGACGCGCTCCTCGCGTGCAGCGGAGCCTATTGGCAACCGCGCGTGCCCGAGATCTCGGGGGCGTTCGACGGCACGTGCTTTCACGCGCGCGCGTACCGAGACCCCCAAGAGCCCGTCGCGCTCTCTGGCAAACGCGTGGTCGTCGTGGGCATCGGGAACACGGGCTGCGAGCTGGCGTGCGAGATCGCGGGCGCCGGGGCCAGGTCGGTGCTGCTCTCGGCTCGATCGGGAACCTGGATCCTGCCCAAGCGCAAGCCCAACGGGCGACCCGCAGCCGAGTCGGCGCCGATGATGCACCCGTGCGACCCGGTCCCGACCGCACTGCGCATCCTGCCCGCGCCCTGGCGCGACAAGCTCTTCGAGCGCTTCGGTGCCCGCTTGTTCCATCGGATGTTCGGTGAACACATGGCGCGGCTGCAGGCCCAGGGCCTACCGGCGCCACCCCCGAACCCGCTCGACAAGCGGCCGACGGTCTGCGACCCACTGCTCGGCGCACTCGAAGGGGGAACGGTTGCGATGCGGCCCCCCATCGAGCGGTTCGAGGGAAGCGACGTCGTCTTTGCCGACGGCCGCCGCGACCCCGCGGATGTCGTCCTGTTCGCGACGGGCTACCGCCTCGCCTATCCGTACCTGCCCGACGATCTGATCGACCCCCGAGCCGACGACGTCGATCTCTTCTGGGGAACGATGCACCCCGCAAGGCCCGACCTCTTCGTCGTGGGGGTCGGGCGGCCCACCGGCGCGTTCTGGCCGATGGCCGAGGTCCAATCCCAGCTTGCCGCGGCTCTGCTCAGCGGACGCTATCGACTACCCGGCACGCGTCCGTTGCGTGCGAGGACGCGCCCGATCTTCGGGCGCGGATTCAACCCCGCCCTGTACGGTCTCGCGGTACGCGAGGAGATCCGCAGGGGTGAACGACGAGCGAGACGACATGCCTAGCGACGAACCGGACTTTCTCGAAAGTGAATCGCAGCTGCGGGACGTGATGCCGGCACCCAAGGGCGCCGTGGGCCTGAAGAAGCAGTCGAAGCTCGACCCGACATCGGGGGCCTGGATCGATCGCGCGGCGGTCGTGGGGCTCGCGACGCGACGCGCCGACGGCGTCATCACCGTCGCCGCACGCGTGGCGCAGTCGGATCTCGCTGCGGCCTCCGACGCGCACACGATCCGGATCGTGGACGCCGAGGCGAACCGGATCGGACCCGCGCTCGATCGCAGCGCAGACGGCTCTGCCGGAGCGATCTTCCTGCTGCCCGGCATCGAGAGCACGCTCCGCGCCAACGGGCGTCTGCGCCCGCTGGCCGACGCGTCGGCGCTCGAGCTGTCGGTCGGCGAGGCCTACATGCATTGCCCGAAGGCGTTCGTGCGCTCGGGCCTGTGGACGGCCGGCGCCACTACGCTCGCCGATCTGGCCCCCGAGCGTGGCCCCACCCTGGGGCCCCACGCGCGGTCCTTCCTCGAGCGGGCACCGTTCGCCCTGCTCGGAACCTGCGACGAGTCGGGCGCCGCCGACCTCTCGCCGAGAGGAGACCCTGCCGGATTCCTGCGAGTCGTGGACGAACGCACGCTGCTGATCCCCGACCGCCCGGGCAACCGCATCGCCGACAGCTTGCGCAACGTGCTCTCGCATCCCGCGGCCGGCCTGCTCGTGCTGGTGCCCGGCCTCGACTGGACGCTTCACGTCACCGGCGAGGCGCGCATCACCCGAGACCCCGCGTGGCTCGAGTCCTCTGCCGTGAAGGGACGGGCTCCGTCGCTCGGCATCCGGGTTCGCGTCCATGAAGCCGTGCTCGAACCCGCGCCCGCACTCGCCCATGCCCGCATCTGGGATCCGTCGTTTCGATTGCCGCGCAAGGCGCTCAGCGCGGGCGAACTCCTGGTCGACCAGATGGAATCGGGCGCACGCTTTCGCGGCACGAAGGGACGCGTCGTCGATTGGATGCTCGAACGCGACGCACGCAAGAACCTCTACTAGGCGTCTGAGCACTTCTACTCATCCTGAGTAGTCGTGCTCACCCAGAACGCAACACGTCACGCACGCCGGGAAAAGGGCTTCCAGAAACACGGAAGCGCACTTCCACTTTGCGCTGGGGCAGCCCGCCCCGCGGCTTGCAAGCGGCCGAAATCCCGGTCGTTTCGCATCGACGTCCCGCGGCCTCTGGTTTGCATGAGAATGTTAGGCACCTGGGAAGGGTCTGCGCGAGACGACGCGCGCAGCCCGCTCTCCTCATGCAATGGAGATACGATGCGAAACTGGCTGCGACTGGCCCTGCCCCTGCTCATCTGCTCTGCCGTGGCTTCGAACGCCTCGGCACTCGGCTTCATCGGGTTCAACTCCGACTCGATGTTCCTCGAGGTCGAGACCACGATCCACACGAACTTCGGCTCTGCGTTCGCCCGAGAGACGGCGAACGAGTTCTCACCGGGGACATACGGCCACACCCGCGACGTCGACCAGAGCGAGATCCCGTCGGCCCAGATGATCGGCCTCGCCGACGCGACGGTCGCGGCGTCAGTCACCTCGAGCCTGATCACCGTGACCGCCAGCGGCAGCGTGCAGGCCCAGCTGACCGACCTCAGCGGGGGCGGCTTCGACCCGAACAAGGCCAGCTCCGAGGCCAACGTCTTCTTCAAGACCGAGTTCTTCGTGGACGAGACCGGGCTCTACTACTTCGGCGGCGATTTCCAGATCGCCGGCACCCCCGGCGCCACGGGCAGCTCCGGCCTCTCGGCCGTCCTGCGCGCGATCCCGGGGTCGAGTATCGAGAGCACGTTCATCTCGGTGGCCTCGGGCGGCGGCACGGACTCGTTCCCGGCGCAGCAGGTCCTGCTCACCGCGGGCCAGGAATACATGTTCCAGGTCTCCGCGCTGATCGACGTCGAGTCGACGCTGTTCGCGGGCGGCCCCGACGAATCGGGCTCGTTCGCCTACACGATGACCCTCTCGACCTCGGCCCTGCCCGAGCCCGCGCTCGCGCTGCTGATGGCGCCGGTTGCGGGGCTGCTGGCCCTGCGCCGGGTGCGCGCGTAGAAACGCGCCGACCCTGCCCGGCGTCGAGCTCTAGCGCGGCCGCGCCGTTTCGGAGGGCAGCTCTCCGAAACGTGCGCGGTAGTCCCTGGCGAACTGGCCCGAATGCCAGAAGCCATTCCGCGCTGCGACGTCGAGCACGGCGACATCGGGCGAGTGCTTGAGTTCGCGCCGCACGCGGTGGAGCGCGAGCGCCTTCAGGTACTGCTTGGGCGAGACGCCGAGCCGCTCGCGAAAGGCGTAGCGAAGCGTCCGCTCGCTCACGCCGATCCGGGTGCAGAGATCGAGAACAGCGGGGGGGCCGGCAGGCCCCTCGTGGACGAGCTGCATGGCCGCGGCAAAGCCCCGGTCGCGCCGGCGCTGGCTGGGAATCTGCATTCGCTCGGACGGCGCCTCGAAACCGAGGAGCACCTGCTGGGCGATCCGCTGCTCCAGCTCGCCCAGGCCCATCGCTTCCGGTGGGCGGCCCAGGAAGCTTCGCACGCTGGCGCGGAGCTCGGGAACGACCTGCCGAGCGCCGCCGATGGCCGCGCCGTGGGCCGGGATGGCCTCGTAGGCACGCTGGAGGCCGTGGCGGTCGGCGACCGCTTCCAGCAGCGAAGCGCTGACCGTGACCGACGCAGCGTCGAAGCCAGGGCGGGACACGCAATCGAACGCGCCATCTGCCGGAAACAGACACAGGTCGTCTCCGGCGAAGTCGCGGTCGAGCCAGGTGAAGGGCGTGATCCGATCGAGAAACAGCGCAAAGGTCCGCGACGGCCCCTCGATCACCCCGAGTTGCTGGAAGAATCGATTGAACCGGAAGTGCGTCACCGCCACATCACGGCCGGCGCGCTGCTCGAGCATGCCGGAGAACGCACCGCAGTCGAGCTGCACGAACTCGAAGCTCCATCCCCGGGCCGCGGCGTTCAGCTCGTCGGCGTCGCGGAACCAGACCCTCCCCGGGCCGCCCTCGACGGCAGGGCCCTGCGGCGCCCGGTCTCGGGCCTGCGCAGCGCGCGATCCGTTCTGCACGGCTCTCAGTTTGGAGACCCTCCGTGGCGCGCGCAACGGCACCCGGCTGGCGTGGGCTCAGTCTCCGAGCGGGAGCACCATCCGCATCTCCATCGGCACGCCGTGCTCACGACACGGCTCGGGCGCGAGGGTTTCCGCGACGCAGGTCAGGCCGAGGGCTCGGTAGAACCCGACGGCGGGATTGTCCGAGAGCACGTCGAGGTGCAGTTCGCGGAAGCCCTCGGAACGCGCCGCTTCGATGGCGCGCTCCAGCAGGCGGCGGCCGAGCCCCGTGCCGCGCTGCGAGTCCGCCACCGCGAGGGAGAGGATGTAGTAGGTGTCGTCGGGGATGTGCGCGTTCAGGTAGCTCGCCAGGCGCGTGCGTCTTCCAATTTCCCGCAGCCGGTCGGGCGCGATGCGGCCGCTCTGCACCAGGCCGATCGTCACCTCGCGAAGCGGCGCCTGAAGCCTGTGGAAGTCGGCGCCCGGAAAGCCGATCTCGAGGCCGACGAGCTGCTCGCCCTGCATCGCCACGGTGGCTCCGCTGTGGGCGAACAGGTTGTCCGTGCCCTTCCAGGCCTCCCCGACGAACGCGTCGAAGACCTCGCGGCCGGGCCCGAACTGGTACGCGTACGATGCGGCGCCCGTCCGCCAGACGAGGTCGACGGCTTGCGCCTCACAGGTCTCCGCAAGCGCGGCGTCGGCGGCGCGTATCTCGACCGTCAAGGTCCCGGGGGCCCTTCCGCGAGCGACGACGCGACCGCGTTGGCAGGGACGCGCGCTCCGGGCTTCGATCGCTTCGTCATGACGGAACCCCGGCGAGGGTTGGCGGAGGGCGCATTCTAGTGCGAACCCCTCTCTCCTGCTCCATCCCCTGACGGGAGGGCGGCCGCAGCCGTCGCAACGGGGATCAGCGGTCGGCTTCGAGCCCCCGCAGGCGCGAGCGCGCCTGGAGGAACTCGGGTGCGGCCGCCAGCGCCTCCTGGTAGTGGCTCGCCGCCTCGTCGGGCTTGTCCTCCGCTTCGGCGACCAGGCCGCGGTTGTAGGCGACGCGCCAGTCCGGTGCACCGAGTCGCGCGGCGGCGCTCAGCGACCGGCGGGCGGCCTCGGTGTCGCCCTCCAGGTACAGCACCGAGGCGAGCGCTTCGCGCAGCCCCGCATGATCGGGGACGAGCTCGATCTGCTCTTCGAGAATCCTGCGCGCCAGGCGCAGGTTGCCGTCCCCGAGCGCGATGCGGCTGCGCAGGACCGCGGCATCCGGCTCGATGGGCTGCAGGCGGATCAGGCGGTCGAGATACGCCTGTGCCTCCTCGGGGCGTCGCATCGCGTACGAGATCGACGCGTTCGCCAGCAGCACGTCGGGATGGCGCGGGAAGTCGACTGCCAGGCGCGCAATGTCGCGGGTGATCCGCTCGCAATCGATCAGCGGCGACGACCGGGCGGCGCGCTCCTCGCAGTTCCAGCCCTTGGCGCGTCCTTCCTCCCAGGCCAGCAGGTAGTCGCGCAGCAGCACGTTGGGATCGTGGGGGTTCTCCTGGGGCGTCTGGCAGGCCAGCAGCACGAGGCCGGCCGTCGCGATCGAGACCCAGCGCGCGCGACTAGCCATGCGCCTTCTCCCCCGTGGCCTGGAACCAGGCCACCGGCACCTCCGCGCCGCGCTCGCGCAGGCTCGGCACGACACGGGGCACGATGCCCGTGGCGGTGTGCTCCCCGATCACCTGGCCGCGATCCATGCCGTGGCGGCGAAACACGAAGATCTCCTGGAGCAGGGGCGTCTCGCCCTCCATGCCCGCGATCTCTGCGATGCTGGCCACCCGTCGCCGGCCGTCTTCGTCCCGTCTCACATGGACGATCAGGTCGAGCGCGGACACGATCTGCTCGCGAATCGACCGCGACGGCAGGTCGAGCCCCGCCATCAGCACGAGCGTCTCGAGCCGGGCCAGGGCATCGCGCGGCGAGTTCGCGTGGATCGTGCAGAGGCTTCCCTCGTGGCCGGTGTTCATGGCCTGCAGCATGTCCAGCGCCTCGGCGCCGCGAACCTCGCCGAGGATGATCCGGTCGGGTCGCATGCGCAGGCTGTTGCGCACCAGCTCACGCTGGGTGATCAGACCCTGCCCCTCGACGTTGGGTGGCCGGGTCTCGAGACGAACGACGTGCTCCTGCTGGAGCATCAGCTCGAGGGTGTCCTCGATGGTGACGATGCGCTCGTCGGACGGGACCGACTCGGCCATCGCCCCGAGCAGCGTGGTCTTGCCCGCGCCGGTTCCGCCCGAGATCAGCACGCTGCGCCGGTAGTGGATCGCAACGTGCAGGAAGGCCGCCATCTGCGCCGAGATCGAGCCCGACTCCACCAACGAGTGGCCCGTGATGCGCTGCCGACCGAAGCGGCGGATCGAGAGCGTCGGGCCATCGGGCGAGACCGGGGGCAGCGTCGCGTTCACGCGACTTCCGTCTGGCAGTCTCAGGTCGGCCATGGGCGAGGCCGCGTCGATGCGCCGCCCGACACGCGCCGCGATGCGCTCGATCACGCTCACCACGTGGTCGGCGTCGCGGAAGCGGATGTCGGTGAGTCGGATGCGACCGCGGTGCTCGACGAACACCTGGTCGGGGCCGTTCACGAGGATGTCCGTCACCGCCGGGTCGGCCAGCAGCGTCGCCAGGGGCCCCACGCCGAGCGCCTCCTCGGCCAGCTCCTCGACGAGCAGGCGCCGCTCGCCCTCGTTGAGCGGAACCTCCTCCTCCTCGAGCACACGCTCGACGAACTCCCGAACGAAGGCCGAGACCTCGGCCTCGTCGGCAGAGAGCAGATTGCGGTCGCCGATCTCCTCGAGCAGCCGCCGCTGCAGGTCGCCCCGCAACGCGAGCGCATCGGCGCGCCCGGCCGTCGGTGCGACGGACGGAGCCGCCTTCTCGAACGACGAGCCCTTGGCGTCGTGCCTGCGGTGCTCGCGCCAGGTGACGGCGTCGGCGACGTGCGAACCACGCAGGCGCTCGCGCAGCGCATTGCCCCGAGGCGTCGTACTCATGCCTCGACCTCGACCGCACCGATGGCGGGAACCCGCTCGGGCTCGTCGCGCGGCGCCGGCGACGTGGGCGCCCCGGTGCCACCCGACACCGACTCCGCATCCCGGGCGATCGCCCGCAGCACGCGGCCCCAGCCGAAGCGCCCGGCGCTCAGGATCCGCGGGCGTCCCAGGTTGAGCGCCGTGAACACGCGCTTGTCGTAGGGCACGTGGAAGTCGACGGCACAGCCGAGCCGAGTCGCCACCTCGCTCGCGCGCAACGACCCCGGGAAGCGCGGCGTGTTGCGGTTCAGGACCACCCGCCGCCTGCCCTCCTGGATGCCGAGCTCGTCGAGCACCGAGAGCAGGCGCGCCGCGCCGATCACGTCGGGCACCGTGCCCTGGTTCACCAGGTAGAGACGGTCGGACAGGTCGAGCACGGCGAGCATCGCCCCATCCACGACGGGGAGCGTGTCGACCACCACGAACTCGAAGGCCTCGCGGGCGACGGCGAGCAGCCGCGTGATCCCGTCCTCGGTCACGTCGCTCGCGTCGACCGCGTCGCGCGGTGCCGACAGCAGACGAAGCCCGCTCGCGTGGGGCTCGGCCAGCTGTCGCAGCAGGGTCGCGTCCAGTCGCTCGTGCTCGCGAACCGCGTCCGCCAGGGTGGCGCTTCCCTGGAGGTCCAGCGCCGCCTCGCACACGCCCAGCTGGAGCGAGCAGTCCACCAGCAGCACCTGATCGGGGTGGCTCTGGGCCAAGGCGCAGGCGGTATTGATGGAGAGGGTCGACTTGCCGACGCCGCCCTTCGTGCTGTGGAACGCCACGATGCGGCCCGTGCTCGCGCCGCCGCGCAGCACCTCCTCGAGTCGCGGCAGGATGGGCTGGAGCTCGCGGCTCGACAGGGGACGCTCCAGCAACCCGTCCACGCGGATCCTCACCGCTTCGACCAGGACCGGGCCCTCGGCCTCGTCCGGTCGGCCGGAACGGATCCCCACCAGGAGCGCGCCCGGCGTCAACGCGCGCAGGTCGGCCGCGAAGCCACGCAGCAACTCCGCGCTCGCGCCGAGCTCGGCGAAGACGACGTCGGGCCGCCGCGCGCGGGCGGTCGCCAGTCCTGCGCCGAAGTCGGGCGCGGCGCGCACGGCCGCACGGCCTGCGACGGCGGCCAGGGCGCTCTCCACCTCGGCTTCCAGGCCGGGATCGCTCCCGACCACCAGCACTTCCAGCGCGCGATCCACGGGCACGGCTACGGGGCCTCCACGGCGTAGGCGTCATGACGGGCCAGGGCCGCCACGCGCAGGATGGGTACGGCGAGGTTTCGCACCTCTGCGACCGGGAGCGGACAGGTCGCCAGGGGGCCGCTCGGGTCGGGGGCCATCGCCGACGCGTCGGGGATCGCACTGGCGTTGTCCGCCACCAGGCTCTGGAGGGGCGTGAGCAGGAGCGTGCTGCCCGCGAGCGAGACCTGGGCGGCCACGAAGCCGACCACCCGATTGCAGCGCAACGAGTCGTAGACGGGCACGTACGCCGGCCCCGACACGGCGGGCAGACCGAGGGGCAGGCCCTCGCTGAAGTCGGGGACGTCGCCCACGGCCCAGCCGCTGCAGCCGGCACCCGCGCAGGGGTCGTTCGGGTTCGACGGATGGTGGATCACCCGGCCCACGACGACGGGACTCGACGGGTCGCCGCGCTGGACGTCGCCGCTGGCCAGGTCGACGGTGAGCTCGGCCTCGAACAGCACGGGCGCCTGCGCCTCCGGATCCTGCGGCGGAAGCTCTGCGAGATCGAGGGCCACGAGCGCGAGGCCCGGCACCGGGTCGCCTGTCGGCCCCGCCGCCTGGGGAAGCCCCACCCGAAGCACCGGCTGCGACAGCACGCGCGCGCGGGCGCCCGGCGCGAGACCGCGCCCGCGCAGGCCCCCGCCGTCGATCACCCCGCCGTTCGCCGCCCTCAGCTCGTCGAGGTCGAGGGGCTCGTCATCGCGCGTGGGAACCGCACCCCTGCCGAACAGCAGCGGAATGCGCCGCGAGAGCGCGACCTCTCCGTCGTCGCCCAGCACCGGGCCCTCGACGGCGCGCAACGTGACAGGCCCCGGCGACGAGCCCGTCTCGGCGGGTGCGAGCTCCATCAGCGACCCCATGAGGCCATCGAGCGCCGCCGCTTCCTCCTCGGGATCGACGACGCCTCCCGGCGAGATGACATTCAGGCGAGAGCGCTCGAGCGCGAGGGTCTCGGTCGCGCTCTCGAGCCGCGCCTTGGCACCGAAGGCCATTCCCATGTCGACGTTCAGGGCTGCGATCCCGAAGAGGGCGAACAGCAGGAAGGCCGCGAAGGGGAGCACCGCTCAGCCTCCGTCGTACGGGCCGGTGGACACGCTGGGAAGCCCCGCCGACGGCACCGCGCGCAGCGCGCGCTGGTCGCCCTCGATGGTGTCCACGAGCGACTCGCCGCCGAATCCCGGGCGAGCCGTACGCTGGGTTCGCGCCGTCTCGCCCGAGAAGGCCCGCTCTTCGGGATGGCCCGATCGCGGCACGCAGTCGATGCGCGAGGCCACCTCGAGCGCCTCGGTCAGCAGCGGCACCTCTTCGGGTGCCACGGCGATCACCATCTCCTGCACGACCCGGCCCGCACCGCGCGCATCCGGCAGCTGTCGCTGAGCGAGGGGCTCGACGACGGCGCCGTCGATGACGACCTCGTGCACCTGGGCGCGCGGCCCCAGGCTCGCACCGCCGACCGAAGGACGCGCGCCCCGGTGGCGACGCGTGGCCACCAGGTCGAAGCGGTCGCCGCGGCGCAGCCCGATGATTCCGTTCACCTTCGAGGCGTCGATCCGAAGCGCCCGCTTGCCGGCCGGGATGCCGGCCACCAGGCCCGCGCGTGTTCCAGCGGGCAGCAGGTCGTCCTCGCGAAAGACCCGGCCCGGGTCCTTGTCCCGCGCGAGTACGCGGCCGAGCAGCGACTTCGCATCGCCCACCGTGCCCGGCAGCAGCGTGCCCTCGGGCAGGTACACCACCGAGAGACTGCCGGTCTGCGGGTTGACCAGATGATCGAGCTGGATGGCCGTGTAGGCGGGAAGCGGGGCGCTGGCGACGGGCACCGCCACGTGCCCGTCGGGGATGCCGGCGGGACCCGCCTCCGGGCCGTCGAGCAGCCCGAGCGACCAGACCACCAGGGCGACGCCGGCCGCGGCCAGGACGACGCCGCCCCCAACGGCGAGGAGTCCGGGCATGCGCCCGCGCGAAGGCTGGATCGGGCGAGTGCGGCTCAAAGGAAGACCTCGCGTCGGAAGGCGGCCGATGCCGAGATGACGCGCCGGTAGGGCCGGACCTCGCGTCCCAACACGTACACCCGACCCAGCCCCAGGCTGCCCGAGTAGGGGTTGACGAGCCCGGCATTCGGGATCTCGTCGTCGAGGGAGGCGTCGACCTGGGCGCCCTCGGGCGCCGCGACCTCCAGCCCGTCCAACGCCGCGACCGTCTCGGGTCGCTGGAAGGGCAGGCCCGTGCTGGGGTTGATCTTGGCGGTCTCGACCCACGAGACGAGTCCGGCAGCCTGGAACGGGTAGTGGATGCGCAGTGACGACCAGCCCCCGTCCTCGAGCTTGAAGCCCACCGGCGATCCCGTGGCGGGATCCGACATCGGGGCCTGGTCGACGACCGGGAGCCATTGGACCTGCCCGGCGGCGAGACGCGGGACCAGCACCGTGTAGCGCGAGCCCGCGTCACAGCTCGCAAAGCCGCCGGGCGGCGGGTCGCGCAGCAGCATCGCTCCGGGATAGCGGAGCCGCGCCACGCCGCCTGCCTGCTCGAAGATCATCAACGGGCGGAGCAGGCGGTTCACCATGGGGAGCCGCTCGCCGAGGAAGTCCTCGAACTCTTGCGCATGCCCGGGCTCGTCGAATCCCGGGACGCCGCAGCGACCGAGCAGCTCCTCGTCGAGGACGAGGAAGCCCTCGTCGAAGAGCCCCGCGAGGGCCGCCTCGAACTCCGCGTCGGCCGGGGCGGCCTCCAGCGAGAGTGCCCGCGCCGTGGCGCGGGCCGCGTTCTGGATCAGGTGCTGTGCTGCGAAGGCACGCCCGAGCTCGAGCGTCCCGGCGAGCAGGACCCACACGAGCAGCGCGACGATCGCGAACTCGGCGAGAACCGCTCCCCGCTGCCTCCGCGTGCAGGCACCTTCACCAGACCGCATGCACCCGCGCTCAGTTCGTGACCAGGCGGTCGCCGAGCTGGTAGAGGTGCGACGTCTCGTCGGTCTCCTCACCGAGGTTCAGGCTTGCGCCGAGCCGCGAGCTGGGCACGGTGGCCTGCCCATGGAGCACCCGAGCCGCGTCGAGGATCTGCTCCTGGGTGCCGTCGCCGTTCGCGTCGGCCGTCGTGGTCTCGATCATCCGGCCCACCTGAACGGGGGCATTGTCCTCGGGAGCGGCGCCCGGCAGCAGGGTGGCGACCGAGGCCACCAGGCCGCCGACCTTGCCACCCAGCACCGAGACGGCGACCAGTCCCGCCAGCGTCACGCCGGCCAGAAGCACCCCGTACTCGGCCAGAGCAGCTCCTCGCTTGCGGCGGAGGCGTCGATCGTTCTTCTTCATCTGCTTCTCCCTTTCTTGGGTTGCGCCGCAGGTGCGGCCGTCTCGAATGCACGAGTGCACCTACGGGGTGCCGGTGACCGGCGCCGAGTTCCATGCAGTTGGCGGTTTCTTGGCGGCCACGGGGTCTAGGTAGGGCCCGCGCCCGGAGTCGTCCCCGCGGGCGGCTCCATCAGCTTCTCGAGGATCTCCATGTTGGAGGGGTACGCCCACAGCTCGGTAGACGGGAGGTGGTCGCGCACGATCGTGGGCGTGATGGCGATGACGAAGTCGAGCTCTCGGCGCTGGTCGTCCCGGCTCTTGAAGAGCCAGCCGAGACCGGGGACCCGGTGGAGCCCCGGGGTGTAGTCGCTGTCGCGGCTCACGGTCGACTGCAGGAAGCCCGCGAGCAGCACCGTCTCTCCGTCCCGGAGCCGCGAGGAGGTCTTGAGCGAGCGCGATTCGAACGAGACCGTCGACTGGTCTTCGCCGGTCGACTCCGAGATCGCGCCGGTCAGATCGAAGTCGGGCTGCGTCACGCTGGGCGTGATGTCGAGGGTGATCATGTCGTTCTCGTCCACGTGCGGCCGCACCGACACCTCGACGCCGAACTGGCGGAACACGGTCGAGTTGAGCAGCTGCCCGGAGCTGGCCGACGTGGTCGTGTCCACCGTCACGGCGATGGGGATCTGGCCGCCCACTGCGAAGCTCGCGATCTCGCCGTTCATCACCATCAGGGTTGGGCGCGCCATGGCCCTGGCGATCTGCTCGTTCTCGAGCAACCGGAACGTGGCATCGACGGCGACCTTGCTGCCGACGTACTGGACGCCGCCGACGAGCGTGCCGCCCTCGATCAGCGACAACGCGCCCTGGATCTGGTCGGTGGTCACCTGCACCGCGTCGGGGCCCTGGGTGATCAACGACGTCGGCGATGCGAGCAGCTCGACACCGTCGAGGTCGCCCACCAGCACGCTCAGGTTCGGGGTCCATTCGCGCAGGCGCGAGCGGTCGACCTCGTAGATCCGCGTCTGGAGCCGGAGCTGGGGAATGTCCTCTGCGTCGAGAAAGGCGAGGATCCTCCCGCCGGCAACCGACAGCGCCTTGGCACGCGCGACGTTCGAGGCGAGGTTGTTCGAGACGCCTCCGGCACCCGCCGTGCGACCGGCGCGCGCCGAAAAACCGGAGAGGGTTCCGATGCCCGCGCCGCCGGAGCCGGAGCCACCGCCGAGGCTTCCGCCCTCGTCGGCGAGCACGCGGATCGACTCCACCGAGGTCCTTCCGCCGGTCACCACCCGTGCGGCCGCGAGCAGCACGCGAACCATCGCGACCTGACCGCGCACCGGCCCTTCGAGGATGAAGGAGTCGACCTCGTCGTCCGGCATCGGACCGCTGATCACGCGGCGCACGCGCACGCGTTGGCCGCCCAGGGGTCGGATGGTGCTTGCGATCCGCTCCTCGAGTGCCGGGGGCAGGTCTTCGACCCGGATCAGGTTGATCACCTCGGCACCCGCGCGGTCGACGGCCGTGGCCAGGTAGATCGGGTCGTCCGCCAGCTGGCCGCCCTCTGCCTCGGCGCCGACGGCACCCTCCTCACCCTCTGCGACGCCCTCGCCCCGCACGACGGGGCCTCGACTGCCTCTGCGGCCGAGACCGCGCGACCCCGAGAGGTACTCGCGCGCCGTCGCCTCCGCCGCCCGCGCGAAGCGTACGTCGGGAACCGTCCCACGAAGCGCCACGGCATCGCGGTCTGGAACCATGGAGACGCGGATCTCGGGATGGATCGCCCGCAGGGCCGCGGACAGCAGCGAGAGGTCGCGCTCCACGCGGAGGCCCAGGTCGTGGGTGCTGCCGTCGGCGAGCCACACGATGAGGTTCGTCCGGCCGACCCGCCGCCCCAGCACCAGAAGCTCGCGATCGTCGACCAGCTGCGCATGGGCGATCGAGGGGTCGCCCGTCGCCATTCGGACCACCGGGATCTGCAGCGGAATCCGGTGCTGGTTGCCGACCACGATGCGAACGCGCGCGGGCATGCCCGCCGCGTGGGCCGCATGGCCCACGAGCAGCAACCCTGCGAGGAGCAGGGCCATGAACCCGCCGCCGTTCATCAGGAGTCGGCCTCCAATCGATCTCGAACGGCACGACGTGCACGATTCAGCCGCGAGCGCACCGTACCCACGGGAAGGCTCAGGCGACGGGCGATCTCGGCGTAGTCGAGACCATCGAAGGCGCGCATGGCGAGCACGAGGCGCTGATCGTCCGAAAGCTCGAGAAGCGCCCGATCGAGGTCTCGCTGCAGCGCACGGCTGGTCGCGTTCTGCTCGGGATCGCACAGCGCGCAGGAGTCGTCGCGCTCGCGTACGTGCTCGGCGGCACGCGCCTCCCAGTACCGGCGACGCTGCTCGGAACGCCGGCGGTGCAGGCTGCGGTGCGTGACCGTTCGGACCAGCCAGGCGCGCAGGTTCGCAGGAGCCTCGCGTGTCTCCCAGAGGGTGAACAGTGCCTCCTGGATCACGTCGTCGGCCTGGTCACTGCTGCCGAGGATGCGCTCGGCCACGCGGCGCAGCAGGGCGACATAGGGTTCCACGCGCTCGAGGCTCGGAGGCTCGGTGGGTTCGGGTCTGGATGCGCGCGGACGGGTCGCTGTCGAGCCGTCTCCGCGCGGGTACGGGGAGGGATTGAGCATGGCAGGGGCCACTCCGCCGACGGCCAGCCGCCGGCTGCAGATTCGGAGGGACGCAAGTGCGACCGGGGGCCCCAAGGACCTCCGGCACACCTCGTCGACTGCGAGTCGGCTAGGCGGAGTGGGGCGGAGCGCGCTCGGGAGGCAGGCCGTTGGAGCGTGAGGCGTAGGCGACCTGCACGGGCGCGACCGGCGCGATCCGCTGCAACGGAGGCAGCGCGAGCACGGTCGGGGCCGTAGTGAGCTGACCGCGGCGGTTCAGCTGGGCCGCGCACGCGGCGCAGCCCTCGGCCTCGTGGACGCCCTCGGAGCCCGACGTCGCGTACTCGGCCGGGCTGCCCGCCTCCCCGTGCCCGTGCGCGACGAGCGAAAGGCCCGCGAGCATGGCGACGAGCGCCAGCACGGCGGCCAGTCGATGTCGCCGAGCCGGGGTCCGGAAGAGGGGCATGTCGGCAAGCTACCGGAACGCTCGCTCCACGGTCAAGCGCGGCCCCTCCGGCGCAGGGGAACTCGATCCCGTCGAGCGGCACTACCGGGGAGATGCTGTCGAACGGGGCGTCGTCGGCCGCGACCCACGCGGCCGGGCGCAGTTCACATTGAAATCGCTTTGGGAAGGAACACGCACATGATTCGGACCGGACTCGGGAACTTCATGAAGATCGGATGGCGGCGAGGTGGCCTTGCAGCCATCGTCGCCGTGCTGGCCATCGCGCCGGCCGCCACGGCCCAGCACTTCGATGTGTTGCTCTACGACGATGGCACGGGCCACGTCCGCGCCGGGGGTGTGGACGTGGACTTCCTGGCGCCCCAGCCGGGGCTCCGCGTGCTCGAGGGTGAGGCCCTCGGCGACAGCACCGCGGGCACGCCCACGTTCGCCGGCGAGGACCCGGGCTTCTTCTCGTTCTCGGATGCCCAGGCGGGGCTGCTGCCCCCGCCCTTCGACAACGTGGCCCCCAACGCCGCGGTGACGCTGAACTTCCTGACCGAGCCCACCCTCGGGCGCAGCCTCAGCTACTGGGACGACGGCCTCGGGATGTGGACCGCGGTTCCGAACAGCGAGTCGATCACGCTCACCGTGGGGGCCGTCAACTTCGGCTCGGTCGACGGCACGAGCGAGGTCCGTGACATCGCACTGGGCTCGACGTCCGCAGTGGGTGCCCTCGACGACCATCCCGACTACGTGCTGGGTGCGGCTACGCCGGGGGCCTACCTGCTCTTCGGCCGGGCCGAGGTCGCCGGCATGACCGGGCCCTCGAACCCCTTCTGGCTGGTCATGGGCACCCTCGACGAGTGCGAAGAGACCGACACCTGCACGCCCGGACAGGAGGCCTTCAACGAGGGCATCGAGGAGCAGATCGAAGCCGCCATCGACTACACCCAGGCGAACCTCGTCCCCGAGCCGGGCGCGTTCGTTCTGCTGGGGTCGGGTCTCGCGGGGCTCCGCGCCCTCCGACGCCGCAGTCGGCGCAGCTAACTCCGACGAGAAGTCCCCGCCAGGGAAGAGGGAGACGGGAATGATCCGGACCATGGCAACGGTCGTGCTCGTGCACGCCATCGCAGCAGGCATCGCGTGCGGGGCGCTCGCGCAGCACCTCGACATCGCCGTCCAGGAGAATACCTCCGACGGACGGATGTCCGTTCACGGGTTCGACTTCAATGTGTTGCCGCAGTTCGGGTTCGTGGTGGACAAGCGGACCTTCGGGCGAAGCTTCGGGATCTCGGGATTCAGCCTGCTGACCGACGACCCGGGCTTCGTCTCGAGGGTCAACCCCACCGAGCTCAACCCCCCCGGCCTGCTCGCGGTTCCGGGGAGCGAGCCGCTCCGGTTCAACATCCTCGCTGCCCCGGCGGATCTTCTCGAGCTGGGCGGCCGGAATCTCAGCTACTGGGATGGTTCGGGCACCGTGGTCTGGTCGGCGGTGCCGGACACCGAAATGGTCTCGATCTTCAAGGGATCCATCATCGCCCCCGATGACGAGTCCATCGCGGACGGATCCACGTCCGATGTCCCGGGCTACGTGATCGGGGGCACCGACGCGGTCACGGGCAGCCTCCACGAGCACATCAAGTTCCTGATGCTCCCCGACGGCCTGGTGTCGCCGCCGGTCGGCCCGAACCACGGCGTGTACCTGCTGCTGCTCGAGCTCCGGTACGACCCGTACGGCGAGCATGTGCCCGTGTGGGTCGCTTTGAAGGTCTTCGCTGGGGGCCAGTCGACCCTCGATGCAGCCGTGGCCGACGTGGAGACGCGCTTCCAGAGCCCGCTGTGCAGCGACGGGATCGACAACGACAAGGACGGGTATCTCGACGATGCGGATCCGGGCTGCACCGATCCGCTGGACATGTCCGAGCGCGGCGGGACCCTGGTCTGCGACGATGGGATCGACAACGACTCGGACGGCGAGGTCGACTTCCCCAATGACCCGGGCTGCAGGTCACTCGCCTCCGTGCGCGAAGACCCCGCGTGCGACGACGATCTGGACAACGACAACGACGGCGGGACCGACTGGGATGGCGGAGTGGGAGGCGGAGCCATCGACCCCCAGTGCGCCAACAAGCCCTGGAGGACGATCGAGCGCAACTCGTCAGCCTGCGGCCTAGGGTTCGAGGCGGCGGTGGTTCTGCTGCCGCTGGCCTTGTTGCGCGCGCGGCGCCGGCGAGCCTGATCGCGGGGTCATGGACCCTCGGTCCGCGCTAGGGCTGGCACTCGGTATCGCCTGCCTCGCGGGGGCGACCTGGTGGCTGATCCGGGCCGCGGCCCGGAGCCGATCCGTCGCGCGGTTGGACTCGGATCCGGACGAGCGGATCGAGGCCACCCCGGCACCCCCCGCAGCACGCGGGGGTCTCGCCGGGGCCCTGCTCGTCGCGGCCGCGGTCGTCGTGGTCGCGGTGGCGGCATCGGCGGGGTACGCCCTGCCCTGGCCGCTCGGCCTCGCCCTGGGCCTCGACGCGGGCGCAATCGTCTGGCTCGCACTGCGCATTCGCGCCCAGCGGCGCGACCTGCGATTGGAAGAGCAGGTGGCCCGCGCGGTGCTCTCGGTCCGGGCGAGCCTTCGCTCGGGCAGGAGCCCCGCCGAGTCACTTCGCATTGCCGCCGAAGGCGCCGACGCGCCGTTCGGCCCGCTGCTGGCCGACGCAGCGGGTCGTCTGCGGCTGGGCGAGGATGTCGAGCAGGCGTTCCGGGGCCTCCGGCAAGCAGCCCCCCTGGACGCCGTGCGCTTGCTCGTCTTTGCCCTCGAGGTGCAGTGGCGTGCCGGCGGCAGCCTCGAGCGATCCCTCGACAGCGTGGGCAGCTACGTGCGAGACCGTGTCGAGCTGCAACGCCGCATCGAGTCGCAGTCGGCGCCGGCCCGCTCCTCGGTGCTGGCGCTGGTCGGCGCCACGGTGGCCGTGGCCTTCCTCGCCTGGTCCAACGACCCGGGCAACGTCGGACGCTTCGTGAACTCCTCCACCGGCGAGGCACTGGTGGCATTGGCCTTGCTCCTCCAAGGCGCTTCGCTGCTGTGGATGTACCGGCTGGCACAGGTGCGGGTCTAGGCCGTGCTGCAGCCCGCAGCACTCGTCGGCGGCGCCGTCCTGGTCGCGATCTCTGCGTCGGTGGTGACCGTCGCGCGCCGTCGGAGTCGGATCCGCGCGCGTCTCTTCCAGGGAGAGGCCGTCGAGCCGGTGGCAGCGGAGGCGCCGATCGCGTCGGACTCGCGATTGGGCAAGTGGCTCGCCCTCGCCGGCTACCGCTCGTCCTCGGCGGTCTCGGGCTTCGTCGCGGCCTGCCTCGTCGGCATCGTGCTCGCGCTCCTCGCGTTCGTCTTGGGGAGCGCAATCGTCCCCGCCGTGCAGGCAGCCGCATACGGGCTGCCGGTCGTCGGCGCGGCCTCTGCCGCCCTGGTGGGCCTGCTCCCGTGGATCGCCGGGCTCTGGATCCTTGCGGCGCCCTATCTCCATGTGCGCGGTGTGCGGCGTAGGCGCGTCGAAGAGCTCGAGGCAGATCTGCCTCTGGTGCTCGAGCTGCTGGCCACGCTCGCCGAGGCGGGCCACGGCTTCGACGGCTCGGTGGCCCGGGTGATCGAGTCGCAGCCGGAGACGCGGCCCCTCGCCCAGGAGCTTCGGCTCTATCAGCTCGAGGTCCTCACGGGCGTGGGGCGAGGCCAGTGCCTGCGTCGCTTGGGAGAGCGCACGCGCGTACCGTCCATCGACACCGTCGTGTCGGCCCTGGTCCAGGCCGAAGAGCTGGGCTCCGGCCTCGCCGATCTGCTGCGTCCGCAAGCGAACGACCTGCGCCACCGCAGGCGTGAGCAGGCCCTCGCCCAGGCCGAGTCGCTGCCCGAGAAGCTGGTGGTCCCGCTGCTCATCGGCTTCCTCCCGGGCCTGCTCGTCTGGACCCTGGGCCCCGCCTTCCACCAGCTGTTCGTGATGATCGACGCAGCGATGGGTCAGTAGACGCGCTTCGCGTCTGAGCGAGATGGGTCGCTGAACGCGCTTCGCCTCTGAGCGAAGCCGGCCGCCACGCCGCGAGCACGGCGCGCGGCAGGGTGGCGGAGAGGGTGGGATTCGAACCCACGGTAGGTTGCCCTACACACGCTTTCCAAGCGTGCGCCTTAAGCCGCTCGGCCACCTCTCCGGACGACCGCGGATCGCTTCCGGGCGTCGGACGCCGTCGGCGAAAACGCTGTCGAATCGATGCCTTGGCGGAGAGGGAGGGATTCGAACCCTCGATAGGGGGTTACCCTATACACCCTTAGCAGGGGCGCGCCTTCAGCCACTCGGCCACCTCTCCGCGGGAGCCGGATCGTAGCGAGAACCGGCCCGGAGGGTACCGCCGAAGTGCCCCGGCCCCGGGGGCTTTGGCGCGTGCCCCGGCTACGCTTCGGCCCCCCCGCCGACCGGCTGGGCTTGGGAGGGCCGCCGTGACGGGCACCGTTCGAGCAGGGCTTCGCGTCGCTGGCTGGGGGCTCGCACTGAGCCTCTTGGCGCTTCCGACCGCCTGCGCCACCACCACCCCAGGAGGCAGCATGCCGCGCAACGCGACCACACCCAACGAGCTCTCGGGCACCACCTGGCTGGTGGAAGACCTCGGCGGCCAGGGCGTGGTGGACCGCGTGCGATCGACGCTCGCCTTCGACGGCGAGCGCGTCTCGGGCCGGGGCGGCTGCAACCAGTTCCACGGCGGGCTCGCCGCGTCGGATACGCCGCTGCTGTTCGGGCCCATGGCGTCCACCCGCATGGCCTGTCCCGAAGCCGTGATGGACCAGGAGAACCGCTACTTCATGGCGCTCGGGAAAGCCACGGCGATCGAGCGTGACGCCGACCGCGGATTGCTCTACCTGCTCGACGCTTCGGGCGAAGAGCTGGCGCGACTCTCGCTCACCGACCCCGAGTAGGACGACGCGCAGGCCGCGCGCACCGCAACGTCGTCAAGAACCCGTCGCTAGGGCCGAACGAGACCGCGACCCACGATCGCGGGAACGTCCGCGCCCGAGAGCAACCCGGGCGCCGCTTCGCAGACGAAGGGAATGGCGTGCACCAGCCGTGCCGCCGCCGTGGCGTTGCCACCGGCCACGTGGTCGCCACCGGGGCCTTCGCTTTCCAGCGTGAGCGTGATGTCCGGCCGACCGGTGATGCGCACCTGGTGATGGCCCATGCCCTCGGCACGCGGCCATTGCGGTGCCGTGTCGTCCACGATGCGCGTGATGTGCTCGAGCACCAACACGGGCCGCCCGCCGACGATCGCCTGTACCTCGAATCGGAAGGCACCGAGCGTTCCGGCGGCCAGCGTCTCACCCGAGGCGAGCACCACGTCGCGTTCGAGCGGGTGGCGCTCGGCGTGCTCACGGATCGCCTCCACCTCGAGGTCGAGACCCTGCGCCAACGCCCGCAGCGCCCCACCCCAGACACTCTCGGGAACCCCGGGCAGGATCATGGGCGGCACGCGATCCATGGGCGACCCGAAGCCGATGATCGCGCGCACGGCCTCGGGCACCTCGTAGGTCGCGTAGTTGAAGTTCTCGACGATGCGCACTTCTCGGATCTCTTCGCACACCCCCGAGAGCACCAGCGGGATCAGATCGGTGGCAAAGCCCGGGTCGATGCCGGACGAGAAGAAGGTGGACCCACCTGCCCTGCATGCGGCCTCGAACGTGCCACGCAGCGCCGGGTCGGCGCTCGGCGGGTGCAGCAACGCGTACAGGCCCGCGGTCACGACGTTGACGCCCGCCTCGAGCGCGCCGCACATCTCGTCGCGCGCCTCTTTGGGCCGAAAGTCCTGGTTGCCGGCGTGGAAGAGCGCATCGGGCCGGGTCGCGAGGACCGCCTGCGCGTCGCGGCTCGCGCGGACACCCGTGGGCGGCAGCCCCGCCAGCTCGCCCGCGTCGCGACCGTCCTTACCGGGGTCGTGCACGATCACGCCCGCGAGTTCGAGCGCCGGGTTCGCCACCACGGATCGGATTGCGGGCACGCCCACGTTGCCCGTGCCCCACACCACCACGCGCCGGGTCACGATGGCTAGGCCAGCTTCGCGTCGAGGTAGCGGCCGATCTTCTCGATGGCCTGGTCAGCCTCGGGCAGCATCGGCGCGAAGGCCTGGAAGACGTGGATCATGTCCTCCCACTCTTCGAGCTCGACGTCGACACCGGCCTTGCGGGCGGCGGCGGCGAAGCGGGTCGCATCGTCGAGCAGGATCTCGGCCGTTCCCACCTGGATGAGAAGCGGCGGCAGCCCCTCGAGCTTCGCGTGCAGCGGCGCGGCCAGCGGCGTACGCGGGTCGAGCCCACCGAGGTAGGCGCCGGCCATGGCCAACAGGCCCTCCCGGCGGACCATCGGATCGGCCTCGGCCTTGTGCACCATCGAGTCGCCGCTGCCCTCCATGTCGGTCCAGGGCGAGAGCATGGCGCCCGCCGCCGGCAGGGGATCGCCGGCATCGCGCAGGGCCAGCAGCGTGGCCGCGGTGAGCCCGCCCCCGGCCGAGTCGCCCGCCACCGCGATCTTCTCGGGCGCGAAGCCCTGCTCGAGCAGCCAGCGGTAGGCGGCCGTCGCATCCTCGACCGCCGCAGGGTGCGGGTGCTCGGGCGCGAGCCGGTAGTCCACCGAGAGACAACGGTGATTGCCCGCCGCAGACAGACGCGTCACCAGCGCGCGGTGCGTTCGCACCGAGCCGATCACGTAGCCCCCGCCGTGGAGGTAGAGCAGCGCGCGGTCGTCGCGCACGCCGGCCACGTCGCCCCACTCGCAGGCGACGCCGTTCGCCTCCACCGGCTCGAGCTTCGCGCCCTCGGCCAGCGGCGCCGCGGCGGTCATGTCCTCCATGCCCTGGCGCATGGTCTCGACGTCGGTGTCGGCCGGCGCGACCTGCTGAGCGCGCAGTCCCTCGATGATCGTCTTCAGCTGCTCACTGGCCAATTCGGGGGCTCCTCGTCGCGGCGGAAATCGGGTGTCTTCGACCGCTTGGCCGTCTCTCCGCGAGCCGGCAGGTTAGCGTGTCGCTCGTGCGGGCAGGCTGCAAGCGAGCCCGACACCCGCAGGCGGCGAATCGGGCGCTGTGGAACTCGCAGGGCTCGGCCGGCACCCTTCCCGCTGGAGCAGGTGCTCCCGGCGGGCATCTCCGCCCGCTGGCCGCAGCCCGGCGCGACGGCCAGGCCCCCGAACGGACCGAACGAGGAGAGTCCCCCGAATGAGCAACTTCACCCTCGAGCCGATGGGGACCACCATCGTCGGCGCGGGCAGCGTCGCCAATCTCGCCCAGCACGTGCGCGCCCACGGCAGCCGGGCGTTCGTCGTGAGCGATGCCGGCGTGAGCGGCGCCGGCATCCTCGACACCGTGACCGAAGCCCTCACGGCCGGTGACGTCGCGTGGACCTCCTTCGTCGATGTCGATCCGAACCCGACGGACGCCAACGTCGCCGCAGGCGTGGCGGCCCTTCGCGCGTTCGGCAGCGAAGACGTGGTGATGGTGCTCGTGGGCGGCGGGTCGGTCATGGACTGCGGCAAGTACATTGCGATGGCCGCGCCGTCGGGCATCGACGATCTCGGGCTGGCCTTCTCGCCCGACCTCGATGCCTCGGACCGGATCGACTTCTCCACCCTGGCCCCGGCAGCCCGGGCCAGCGCACCCTGCGTGCCCACGGTCGCCGTGCCGACGACCTCGGGTACGGCGTCCGAGACCAATGGCGGCGGGCTGATCACCCGGAGCGACGACCACCGCAAGCTGACCTTCAGCCACCCGGACGTGAAGCCTCGTGTGGTCGTGCTCGACCCCCTGCTCACCGTCGGGCTCCCCGCCGGCGCGACGGCGGCATGTGGCATGGACGTCCTCACCCACTCCATCGAGTGCTTCACCTCCACGGCGGCCAACCCCTATGCCGACGGCCTCGCGCTGCACGCCATCCGGCTCACCGGCCAGTGGCTGCCCCGCGCGGTGACCGAGGGCAGCGACGTCGAGGCCCGCACGGCGATGCAGATCGCCTCGCACCTGGCGGGTCGTGCCTTCTCGTCGGGCCCGCTCCTGGGGCTGGTCCACGCCACGGGTCACCCGGTCTCGGGCACCTACGGCGTGGCCCACGGGCAGACGCTGGCCACCATGCTGCCCCACGTGATGCGGTTCAACCTCGGGGCGGTCGCCGACCGGTATGGGGACGTCGGCGCCGCACTCGGCGTGGCTCGAGATGCCCAAGCAGCGATCGAAGCGGTCGAGAAGCTCTCCGCGACCGTCGGGACCGACCGCACCCTCACGGATCTCGGCGCCAAGCCGGAAGACGTGGACGGGCTGACCACCGATGCGCTCCGGGACATGATCATCCTGAACACGCCGCGCTACCCAAGCCGCGAGGAAGTCAGAGGGCTGTACGAGCTCGCGATGTAGCCCGGGCCACGCGCCCAGGTCGCCCTCTCTCGGAATCAGGGTGCCCCCACATCGCGACAACACCTGCGCGACCCCGCAAGGGGTCTCAGTGGCGACCCGTGGCGGGCTCCTGCGCGGCGGCCGACCCACCCGTTGCCCGTCGAGTCCACGCTCGCAGTCCCGCTGAGGCCACGTAGATGGCACTGGCGAGTACGATCACCAGCGGTCCGGGCGGGAGCGACACGTCGAACGACTGCGACAGCGCGAACGAGAGCAGCAGGCCCGCCGAAACGCAGGCCGCGCACAGGACGATCGACACCCGCATCATCGCGGGCAAGGTGTCCACCCACTGCCGAGCGGTGGCTGCGGGCAGGGTGATCAGGGCGATCGCGAGGATCACGCCCACCACGCGGATCAGCGTCACGATGGCCAGCGAGACCAGGGCCATGAGCGAGATCGAGACCCACTCGACCCGGACACCCCGAACCTCGGCGTACTCCTCGTCGAACGACACGGCCTGGAAGAGCCGATGGGCCACGGCAACGCTCACCACGATGGCGACGTCGAGGGCCGCGACCGCCGCCACGTAGTCCCAGGTCACGAACAGCAGGCTGCCGAACAGGTAGGACATCAGGTCGGGGACGAATCCGGGCGTGACCGCAATGAACAGGATTCCGAGGGCCATCCCGAGCGACCAGACCATGGAGATCAGCGTGTCCAGGCCGGAGCGCAGGCGGCGCTGTGCCACCACCACCACGGCGCCCGCGACCAGCCCGAACAGCGCCGCCCCGAGCATGGGCGCGAAGCCCAGCCAGTAGCCCAGCCCCACCCCTCCGAAGGCCGCATGGGAGAGGCCGCCCGTCACGCCACTGATCCGCTTGGCGACCACGTAGCTCCCGATGATTCCGCAGGCGACGCTCGCCAGCAGGCCTGCAACGAGCACACGCTGGAAGAACGGGGCCGTCAGGGCATCGATCACGGGCCCCCTCCGGAGCGCTCGGAGGGCCCCCCATGCGGAGCGCCATGGGCGACGAGGTCGATCGGTCCACCGAAGGCCGCCTCGATCACCTCGGGGGTCAGCCCCTTCGAGGGGTGGGCGTAGAGGCGCCGGTTCATGCAGGCCACGCTGCGCACCTGCCTGGCGATCGCCCCGATGTCGTGCGAGACGACCACGACCGCCATCGTGCGCGACAGCTCTTCGAAGAGCTCCCACACGCTCCGGCCGACCCGCTCGTCGAGGTTCGACGTGGGTTCGTCCAGCAGCAGGAGTGCGGGCCGATCGACGAGCGCCCGAGCGATCAGGACGCGCTGCAACTGGCCTCCGGACAGCGTGCCGATCGGACGCTCCGCCAGCTCGCCGATCTCCACCTGGTCGAGCACCTCCGCCAAGCGCGCGCGCTGGGCCGCGCTCACGCGCCCCAGGGTTCGTCGGGCCAGGAAGCCCATCGCCACCACGTCGTGGACGCGGATCGGGAACTCCGAATCGAAGGCCCGCACCTGCGGCACGTAGCCCACCCGGCCCGCGGCCCGCTTCGCGGGCCCGCCGAGGATGCGCACCTCGCCCCGGTCGGGGACGAGCAGCCCGAGCAGGACCTTCAGCAGGCTGGTCTTGCCCCCGCCGTTGGGCCCCAGGATCGCGAGGTACTCCCCCGCGTCGATCCGCAGATCCACGTCCTCGAGGACCGCAACGCCCCGAAGCCGGAGGGAGACGCCGCGGAGCTCTGCGACGGGATCGGGGTCCGGCTCGCTCATGGGGCGAGCCCCTCGGCCAGCGCACGCGCGGCGCGGAGCAGGTTGGCGTCCCAGTCCTCGGCGAGCGGGTCGAGGACCACGACGCGCGCGCCGGTCTCCCCGGCAACGGTCTTCGCGCTCGTCGAATCGAACTGGGGTTGCACGAAGATCACGCGCGCCCTGCTCTTCCGCGCGTGGTCGATCAGCTCGGCCAGCTCGTGGGGGTCGGGCGCCTTGTGCTCGTGTTCGATGGCCACCTGACGGAGCCCGTACGCCTTCGCGAAGTACCCCCACGCAGGATGGAAGACGAAGAACTCGGCTCCGTCGAGGCCCTCGAGCAGCTGCTCGATCTCCGCGTCGACCTCGTCGACCCGCTCACGAAACGCGGCGAGGTTGGTACGCAGGAGCTCCTGCTGCCCGGGCAGGACCCTCTCCAGTGACTTGGCGGTCTGCACCGCCATGTGCTCGGCATGCCGCGGAGCCAGCCAGACGTGCGGGTCCTCGTCGAGCTCTTCCAGTCCGGCGGACGCATCGACCACGGGCAGACCCGGGATCTCCACGAGCAGGCGATCGAGCCACGCCTTCTCGAAGGGGAAATTGGGATGGCCCACCTTGATGTAGAGGGCCGCCTGCTCGAGGGCCTGGAGTTGGGAGATGGTGGGCTCGTAGCTGTGCGGGTTCGCACCCGGCGGGATCATGACCTCGACACGCGCGAGCTCGCCGGCCACCGACTCGACCACGAAACGCTGCGGCGCGACCGAGGTGACCACGAGGGGCCGTTCGTCCCGCGGCCGTTCGGCACCACAGCCCACGAGCAGCCCGCACAGGAGAACGCCGAGGAGCCCACGCTGCCCGCCCCTGCGGAGCGCATGCCTCACCGGATCACCCGCAGATTCACGCGCCCCTCGTCACCCGCCTCCACGACGTAGGTCTCGAGGCCGGGGAGGAGGCGCTCGAGGGTCTCGAGGTAGAGCCGATGCTCGGTCACCTCGGGCGCACGCGCATGCTCCCGCGCGACGGAGTGGAAGCGGGCAGCCTCGCCGCGTGCGAGCTCGATCCGGCGATGCCGTTGGCCCCGCGCCTCGGCGCGAAGTCGCTCTGCCTCGCCCTCCGCCTCGGCCAGCACCTGGCGGCGATAGCTCCGCGCCTCGAGAACGAGCCGCTCGCGGTCGGCGCTCGCGCTCTGCACCGCCTGGAACGCCCTGCGTACGCCACCGTCCGCGGGAGGTGCGAGCTGCTCGACCGTGACCGATTGCACGGCGACCCCGACCCCCTCCTGGTCGAGCGCGGCCTGCACGCCCTCGCGAACGGCGGACCGCAGGTCCGATCGGCGGCTCCCCAGCACACCGTCCACCGTCTCCGACATCAGGAAGCGCGTCAGCGCGCCCTCGGCGACGCGCCGGATCAGCTCGCGCGGCTTCTCGTGCACGATCGAGAAGTCGGCCAGGCTGCGGACGCTGAACTGGACGTTCAGGCGGATCGTCAGCAGGTTGGTGTCACCCGTCAGCCAGAGGCTCGAGATCGGCGGCACCACCCCGGGGTCGATGCGGTAGCCGATGGGCATGAAGAAGTTCGTGGCCGTCTTCTCGACGTCGACCCGTCCGAAGGGCCAGGGAGGGTTCCAGTGGATCCCCGGAAGCACGTCTCGCGACACGGCGCGGCCGAAGACGTACGCCACCGCGCTCTCGTCGGCCTCGACGCCGTAGAGGCCGGTGGCTGCCCATGCGAGCACGGCCGCCACGACCCCGGCCCACGCGAGACTGCGCAGGCGCAGTCTCACTCGCCACCCCGCAGGCCACCGGCGGGCCCGTCCTGCAGCAGGAGCTTCAAGAAGGGTGAGTCTGCGGGCAGCACCAACGTCGTGTTGTCGGCGAGCAGCTTCTCGTAGCTCTCCAGCGTGCGCAGGAAGCGGTAGAAGTCCTCGTGCCCCTCGTAGGCGTCCGCATAGATGCGCGCGGCCTCGGCCTCACCCTGCCCGAGCAGACGCGCCGCCTCGCTCTCTGCGCTCGCGAGCAGCTCGGCTCGCTCGCGGTCTGCCTGGGCACGGATCTTCTGCGCCTCCGCCTCTCCCTCGGACCGGAAGCCGTTCGCAATGCGCTGCCGCTCGGCGCGCATGCGCGCGAACACACTCTCGAGGTTCTGCGGCGGGAACCCGAGGCGCGTGATCCCGAGGCTGAGGATGTCGATCCCGTAATCCCGGGCGGCCACCTCGGCCGTCGCCTCCCGGACCCGGCCCTCCAGGTCGGCCAGCCCGCCGCCCGGCCCCTCGGCGGGAACGAGCGCGGCGAACGGGATCTCACCGAGCGCGCTGCCAAGCTCCGACTGGACCAGGGCCGAGATCCGGGTCTCCGCGAACTCGCGCGTGCGAAGCGCCGTCAGGTAGCGGACGGGATCCGCGATTCGCCACGAGACGTACGTCGCGGTGAGGATGTTCTTCTTGTCCTCCGTGAGGAGCTCGGCCTCCGAGCCGGTGGTGAACAGGATGCGCTTGTCGAGGCGGGTGACGCGCTGGATGGGCGTCGGGAGCTTCGCGTACAGGCCGGCATCGCTGCGCACGGCGACGGGGCGCCCGAACTGGGTGATCACCGCGTGCTCCGTCTCCTGTACCACGAGCACCGACGATGCGGCGAGGACGAGCAGGGCTCCGCCCATCAGGATGGCAATCAGGATCTTCATGGACCCTCTCTCCGTAGTTGGAATCGCGGGTCTGGGGCTTGGCCCGGCGGCACGGCCCTTGACGGCATTGCCCTAGGCGGCATGGCCCTAGACGGGATGGCGCCATCGGCACCGATCCAGAGATCGACCTCGCCCCCGCTTCGCGAGGCACCGTTCACGTACTTGTGCGGCTTCGCGAGCGAGCGCTCCAGCGTCTCGAGATAGAGTCGGGCCTCCGTCGCTGCGGGCTCCGCCTCGTGAACCTCGGAGATCGCGCGGAAGGAGGCCGTCGACCCCGTCGCCAGTTCGCGGGCGCGCACGCGGCTCGCCCGGGACTGCTCGAGCAGTTCGGCCGACTCGCCATCTGCCGAGGCGACGCGTCCCGCCGCGTAGGCATGCGCCTCGTGGATGATCCGCTCGCGATCCTCGAGGGCGCTGGCCACGTCGCGGAACGACCGATGGATCGCGGCCGGCGCGTGGACGTCGAGAAGGCGGGCATCGACCAACTCGACCCCCACGGACAGCCGACCGAGGCGTTCCACGAGCGCCTCGCGCAACGATCTCTCCGCCGGGGCGCGCTGCGTGGTGTAGAGCGTGTCGATCGGCGTCGCGGCGACGATACGGAGCAGCTCGCGTTGCGCCAACTGCTGGACGAGCGCGTCGGCGCGCTCGAGACCGAATGCGAAACGGAACGGATCGTCGACCCGATACTGCACGACTCCGCGCACGTCGATCAGGTTCTCGTCGGCCGTCACGAAGTACGCCGCGCGCGCAGCGTCCTCGACGCCGACCTGGACCTCCCGAATCCGCGCGATGTCCACCACGAACCCACGGCCGATGGGCGGCGGCCAGTGCAGGTGCAGCCCGGGCTCGAGGTCCGAAGCCACGACCCGCCCGAAGCGCTGCACCACGCCCCGATGGCCGGGATCGACCGTGAGGAAGGCCCCCGGGAGCCAGCTCAGCACCAGCAGCAACCCGACGCCTGCAAGCACCGGGGGGCGGAACAGGCTCTGCCAGCGCATCTCGCCCACGGCGGCCCGCAGCTGGACACCCTGCTCACGGGCTTCGCGCAGGCCCTCGCGGAAGCGCGTGCGGTGGGCGCTCACCACCAGCAGCGCTGCAAACCCCACCGCCGTGAAGAGCTTGAGGGCGACCAGCAGGCCAGGATCTCGCGACGCGCGTGCGTCGAATGCAGCCGAGCGCACGAGGTCGCCAGCCAGCGCATCGAGCAGCAGGCCGGCCAGGAGGCTCACGCCGATGATCGAGCCCAGGTAGATGCGGAGCTGATGCCGGCCCAGGAGACGCCCCACCACGGCGATGGTGGCGGCGTTGGTCGCGGGTCCCACCAGCAGGAAGACGAGGGCCGCCCCCGGTGAGAGGCCCTTGGCGACCAGGGCGGCGGCCACCGGCGTCGACGCACTGGCGCACAGGTACAGCGGGACGCCCGCCGTCATGACCACCAGCATGGGAAGCAGGCCCGAGTCCATCCCGAGTGCGGTGGAGAAGAAGTCGTCCGGCAGCGCTGCCGAGAGGATCCCCGTGAGCAGCAGCCCCACCGCCAGCCAGAACGAGAGATCGTCCAGCAGCGTCACGAAGCCGTAGCGCGCGGCCCGCGCGACCCGATCCCTCGACTGCTTCCACCAGGGGCCGTCGAGCGAGCGCCCCGGCGTATCGTTCGACGACTCTCCGAGACCGGTGTCGTGCTGGTGCTTGTGGTCGTGGTCGTGGTCGTGGTCGTGGAGCGGAAGCCCCTCGAGCGCGGCGTCGTCCACCGGCTCGTCGCGGCCGGGGAACAGCATCGACAGCAGCCCAGCAACCAGCGCGGTGAGCACCGCGACCACGGGCCTCACCACGGCCATCACCCCGCCGAACAACCCGTACGTCAGCGCGATCGAATCGACGCCGGTCTCGGGCGTCGAGACGAGGAACGACATGGTCGGTGCGCGACCCGCACCCTTCTTGCGCAGCTCGGCCGCCGCTGGCAACACCCCGCAAGAGCACAAGGGAATCGGGGCCCCGAAGAGCGCCGCCGTCACCACGGCGCGCGGGCTCTCCTGGCCGATCAGCCGCGAGATCCACCGGGTCGGCATGAACTCGTGCAGCAGGCCCGCGATGGCGAACCCCACCAGGATGTACAGCGACCCTTCGTAGAAGACGCGTGCCGTCTCCAGGATCACGTTCGAGAAGAACTCGAGCACCCCGATCTCCGCTGGCACTGAAAACGGGACGGCGGCAACCCGCCGACCTCGTGGCCCATGCAATGGATGTCCCCGGCGCGGAGCACTCGTCGGGCAGCCGGGGACGACTCAGATCACGATTCGGGAGATCGAGGCGACGGTGGCGCGCGGGGGGGCGATGTAGAGAGGTCGCAGCCGGCCTCGCGAGGGTCGCGTTCCCCCGCGAACCCGTGCATCACCCGCCCAGCGAGCGGCACGAACGGACTCGCGGTGACGGGCGCATGGACCTTCGCCTGCGAGAGGACCTGGCAGACGTCGCAGCCGTCGGGAGCGTGGTCGCCCCCGCGCTCCCCCTCGGGCATGGCATCGGCCGTGATCACGACCGGAGCGTGCACGACGAGCGCGGAAGCCTGCGCGGCGAGGCACAGCGCCAGGAAGACCAGGAGGCAGCGACTGCCGGCCACGCGCATCCTACTGAGGTTGCTCTACTGGAGGCGCAGCGGCAAGAGATCGCCCCTCGAGCGCCACTTCCCCCGCAAGATCGGTGCCTTCGGCCGCGCGGTCACCCCTGCGCCGGCGCGATCGAGCCACGGCTGGCGGAGAGGGTGGGATTCGAACCCACGAGGGCTCGCGCCCTGGCGGTTTTCAAGACCGCTGCCTTCGACCACTCGGCCACCTCTCCGCGCAGGGACGATCGCCCGAGAAGCTGATGCAAGCAAAGTCCGAACCCGATCGCATCCGTACCCCAGCGGGGCAGGAACGACCAGCACGGCGCTCACCCGGCGACGCGCGCGTGTGTTAGTGTGGCCAAAGCACCGCAGAAGCCTCGCGGTGCGGCCAGCCTGGGAGCGGGGATCTTCACCGGGAGATCTCCATGCGGGATCCGGGGATCTTCTCGTCCATCGCCACCTGCCTCGGTGAGCCGCCCCCCTCGAGATCCAGTTCGGGGACTCTCTGAGCATCCGGCACGAGTCGGGCGACGACGCCAGCGGGCCGCCATTCGCAGACCCCAATGGGGTACGCACGATCGAGAGCGTCCCCATCAAGTGGGGCGCTCAGTTCGGGTACACCGTCGACGCGTTTGCGAACGTCACGGTCAACGCGTTCAGCGGGTCGGCGAACGCCGAGGCTCGGATCAGGCCCTCGATCGTGTGGCTCGGCATCAGCAATCCGCGCGACGCCCAGGGAAACCCCGTCACGGGCGTATCCATGATCGGGGAAACCGGGATCGACTGGACGACGCCGGCGCCCGAGCCGTCAGTTGCCTTGCTGCTCGGACTCGGGCTCGCGCTGCTTGGTGGCGCCGTCTGGTTTGCGCGGTGATCTGGCTCTCCTGGATCACCGGCAAGGAAGTCCTCAACTAGACAGGGCGACAGCGAAGTAGTCCGCTGTGTCCGGGCTCAAGCTGGTTCGAGATCGGGCAGCATCACGGTGCGAATCTCCGCGACGGGCTTGTCCAGATAGTCCTCGACCCGGAATGTGACGTGCCACCTCGCCCGCTCTCCGATCTCGAGCCAGCGAGCAGCGAGCCGGACGGCGTGAGGCATCTCGTGCGGTCTTCTCAGCCCGATGTTCATGATCAACACCGCCAGCGCCATCGCGGGCGCGCGCGGTCCCTCGCTCTGGCGCGCTCCGGCCTGCCCGAGCGAGAAAGAAACGATGGGGACCTCGCCCAGTACGGTCGCATCGCAGTCGAGGACGATGTGCATCAGGTCGTGGAGCTTGTAGGCGCGGCGAAACAGGTACTCCAACGTGGACTTCGGCTCCCCGAGCTCGACCAGTACGGCGAGGGGGTCGATGCCGTTGTCGCGAATGAACCGGGCGTACTCACGTCCGAGCGTTCCGTCCGGTAGAGCTTCCAGGCGCTCGGGCGAGATGTCCGGGTCGTAGCCCTCGCGGAAGAGCGCGACGAGCTCCGGGCTCGCAGCTTCGAGCGCCTCGATCTGGGCGGGCGACGCCTCCTGGATTCCGCGGTGGATGAAGCGATTGATGCCGTGTTGGATGTCCGCACGTGTGGGATCCCAGATCGTCAGGACGAGGCCACGCGAGACGCGCCACAGATCGAGCGGACTCTTGATCTTGAGTTCTCGGAGCGCGGAGCCAATGGCCATGGGCACCTCCCTGCGGTTTCCCTAGGCTCACGATATCCGAGCTATTCTCTCGATCTACTCGGCTTTGGTCCGTCAGGCAGAACGAGGTCCAGCAGCGTCCAAGTGCCTGATCTAGCTGCAAGAAAGCTCCCTACACAGGCGCGAGCCCGCGCGACGGTCGAGGCCATCATCGAAGGCTGTGCTCGGGTTCTGCGGCACGACGGCTACGCGCGGACTTCGACCAACCGGATCGCGGACGCCGCGGGCGTCGCGATCGGCAGCCTCTACGAGTACTTCCCCAACCGGGATGCGATCGTCTACCAACTGGCCCTTCGCCGCCTGACCGTCCTGCGAGAGGAGATCCGTCTGTCGGTCGAGGGCGATCGCGCGCTCGAGGAGGCGCCTGCGGCAGGCGAACTCCTGCGCCGTGTGTTCGAGACCGTCGCCCGGGATGGCGCGCTCTTTCGCTCGGTGCTCCTCGACACCCCCGATCTGCAGGGTCCCGAGTTGAGGGCGCTGATGGCGGAGATCGCGGCCTTGGTCGCGGAGGGCGCCGATCGGGCAGGTACCGGCGTCGATCTCCACGATGCGCCCTCGGATCTGTGGCTGCTCACGCGGATGCTGTCCCACGCCGTGCTCGAGATCGTCGCCGGAGACGCGCGTCGTGGCGAGCTCTCGACCGAGCGGCTCCTCGACTCCCTGGTGCGACTCACCCAGCGCATGCTGGCTGTTCGTTGAGTTCGAGTCACCCGATCCCCAGCCGCTTCAGCTCCCCGATCACTCCCTCGTGGGTGATCTCGCGGGGTCGAATCACTTCGCGATGAAGACGCGTACCAGTAGAGGCTGAATCGGCCGCGGAGTGGGCATGGAGTAGAAGCCGTGGGTCCGGGGAGGGGAAGCTATCTGACCACCGCCTCGATCACGAGCTGCGCCACCGCCATGGCGTACGCCCGATCCGCCGTGCCCCGGCCCCGGTTCACCTGCACCGCAACGGCGATACGGTGGTCGGGGAAGTACCGCATCTGGCTCGAGTAGCCCGGGAACCAGCCACTGTGACCCCAGACGGGCCCGAAGGGCGAAGCGGCCTCGACGAAGACGCCGAGCCCCGCTGCCGTTCCGTCTCGGACGCGGACGGGATCGTCGAACAGGATGGTGGGGTCGGGGATTCCGGGGGCGTGCCCTTCGTAGAGCGCCTTCGCCCACCGAACGAGGTCGACCGGGTTCGTGACGAGACCTCCCCCGGTCCACTCATTCGCAGGGTTGATGCGCAGGCGTCCCTCGTCGTCGGTCGTGCGTTCGGGCAGGAGCCTCGTCATCGTCTGGTGCCCGGCGATCAGGCCCGGCAGGTCGCGGCGATCCGAGGGCGACGTCTGCCAGAGTCCCAGGGGCTCCAGGAAGCGCGTGCGGATCTGCTCGTAGTAGGGTTCGTCTCCAGCGCGTTCGAGGATCAGGCCCATCACGAGGTAGCCCGTATCGGTGTACGCGAAGTCCGTGCCGGCCGGGAAGAGCGGCTCGCGGTCGAGCACGCAGGCGATCTGCTCGCGCGCGTCCAGGTAGGCGTCGGCCCCCCCGCTCGCCCGGCGCCAGACCGCGCGCACCCAGTACCCGGTGAGGTCGTAGTGGTCCTCCAGACCGCCGGTATGGTGGAGCAGGATCCGCGGAGTGAGCTGCGCCGCGTTCGGCAGCCGATCGAGCCAGGGCTCGTCCGCGAGCCATGTCGCGATCGGCGCGTCGAGGTCGAGACGGCCCTCCTGCGCGAGGGCCACGGCCAGGGCCGCCGCGAAGGTCTTGCCCACGCTCCCGGACATGCTGCGGTGGTCGCGTCGCATCGCGATTCCGCGCTGCGGATCCGCGAAGCCCACGGCGGCGCTTCCCACCCGGCCATCCGGCAGAGCGAAGGCCGCGATCGCGCCGGGAATGCCATCCCGCTCTTGAAGCTCGCCGAGCTTCCTCTCGACCGCCGACGTCAGTGCAACGATGTCGATGTCACTTGCGCGCGCTGGCGCCGGGAGACAGAGGAGTGCCAGCCCCAATGCGAGCGGCCGGATCATGCGGCTTCATCTGCCAGGATCGCCGTCTCTCGACGCGGGCCCAGGCGCTCGCTGCCGAAGCGGCGCGCGACGACGGCCACCACGACCAGACCCAGGGCCCCGGCCACCACGAACTCGGTCGAGGTGACGCCCGAGGTCGGCGCGAACTCGAAATTGGCGACTCCGTGTAGGAGGAAGGCCAGCAGAACCGTTCCGCGAGTGCAGTTGTAGGCGCACGTCATGAGCATCGAGAGTACGACGGTGAAGAAGAGAAACGCCGGCAGCGAGAGGCTGGCCTGGTTCATTCCCCCGATGTAGAACGCGGGCAGGTGCCACACGCCCCAGACGACGCCGAGGATCACGCTTGCGACCAGAGCGCTGAAGCGTCGCTGGAGCAGCGGCAGGGCAAAGCCGCGCCATCCAAATTCCTCGACGGGGCCGGGATCGTCGATGAGCGCCAGCAGGAACGCGGGCAGGGCGGTCCAGGCGGGCGTGTGGTCGAAGACCGGCTCGGGGGCGCCCGTGAGGGCGCTCGAGATCGCGCGCGCAGTGAGCTCCAGGGCGGCGTACCCGAGCACGATCACGAGGGCCAGGACGGCGCCCGCGCGCCAGCGGAAGAGCCGGCGCGCGAACGCCGCGACGCCCGCGGGCCCGCGGACCCAGGCCACCAGGGCGAAGGCGGCGAGGGCCGGCGCATAGGTGACCAGGTGGAACACGGTCTTCCAGAACGGGTCGTCGTAGGCGATGTCTCCGAAGCGATCGGTGAGGGCGTCGCCGAAGAGCAAGACGATGGCGCCGACGCCCCAGGTGATCGCGAACGTGATGACGAAGAAGGGAACGAGGTGCCGGGTCTCCATCGGTGCTCCAGTCGTTCAGGCTCGCTCGATGCCCGCGACGAGCGTGTCGAGCAGGCGCTCGAAGGCATCGTCGAGCGGCGCATCCGAGCCGCGATCCCAGCGATAGACGAAGCTTCGATTGGCCAGGTGCGGCATGGTCCGGGCGAGCTGCGGATGGACCTGCGCGTCCACCGAGGCCACGCGCTCGCGGACCGCTTCGCGGAAGCCTGCGACGTCCTCAGCCGGTGCCGCGGAGAGCTCCATCGCGATGAAGCCCAGTACGGCCCCCGTCACGGCCGTCACCTGGTCGGCGAGCACGCGACCGCGGAGTCCGGCTTCGTGGAGGATCGAGAGCACCTCCTCCATCGCCGCATCCTGATCGCCCCGGTTCGAGGTGAGGGCGCCGCCGATCAAGGGAGCCAGGTTGGGGTGCGCGAAGAGCGTCCGACGCAGCGACCGGGCCACCTCACGAAAGCGCACCGGCCAGGGGTGGCCGGGGTCGACGGGGCTGCGGCGCCCCGCGACCTCGTCGATCACCGCCGTCAGCAGCTGGTCCCGAGTGCCCGCGTGCCACTGGATGGCGGCGGGATTGACGCCGAGATGTCGGGCCAGCGATCGGATGCCGAAGGCGCCGAGCCCCTCGGCGTCGATCAGGGCCAGCGCTCCCTCGACCACCTGCTTGCGGTCGAGGCCGACGGCCGTCGGGGCGCGCCGGGGCCGAGCCTTCCTGGATGCCTTCGATCGTGCTCTCGCCGCCAACGGGTTGGCTCCTCTCGCGCTTTCTTATACACTGTACAAGATGACGCTGCAAGCCGAGACGATCGAGGACCTCCGGTCCCGAATCCACGGGCACTACGAGCGCTGGGCGCCGCGTTCGGCGGCGTTGGCGGTGAAGGCTCGGCGCTCCTTTCCCGGCGGCGACACCCGCATGAGTGCCCACTACGCGCCCCATCCGCTCTTCATCGACTCGGCCGAAGGCGCCCGCGTGCGCGACGTCGACGGTCACGAGTTCGTCGACTTCATGAACAACTTCACCTCGGTCATCCTGGGACATGCCGATCCCGAGGTCGTCCGGGCCGTCTCGAGGCAGGCCGCGCGAGGCTCGGCGGTCGGCGCCGCGACGACGAGCCAGCTCGAGCTCGCCGAGATCCTTCGCTCGCGGATCCCCTCGATGGAGCAGCTTCGCTTCACGGCGTCGGGCAGCGAGGCAACCCTGATGGCGATCCGCTGCGCCCGCGCGAGCACGGGCCGACGCAAGATCATGAAGATGGAAGGCGGCTACCACGGAAGCTACGAGCTTGCGGAGGCGAGCCTCGTCCCGCTTCCGGGCCTCGCCGGTCCAGCGAACGCGCCCGACGTCGTGCCCGTCGATGCCAGCCACAGCCCGAGCCTCGTGGACGACGTCCTCGTCTGCCCGTACAACGAGCCCAACGCCGCCGCCGCACTCATCGCCCAGCACGCGAGCGAGCTGGCGGCCGTGATCGTCGAGCCCGTGCTCGGCAGCATGGGGATGGTCCCGGCCACCCGCGAGTTCCTCCAGGCGCTGCGGGACGAGACCGCGAAGCACGGTGTGGTCCTGATCCTGGACGAGGTCGTCACGCTCCGACTCGGTGTCGGTGGCGCCCAGGCGGTCCACGGCATCACGCCCGATCTCACTGCGCTGGGCAAGATCATCGGCGGGGGGCTACCGATCGGCGCGTTCGGAGGGCGCGAAGATCTGATGCACGTCTTCCACCCCGGCGAACGGCGCCCGGTCATGCACTCGAGCACCTTCTCGGGCAATCCCCTCTCGATGGCCGCGGGGGCGGCCACGATGCAACGGGTGGACGAAGCACTGATCGACCGCCTCGGCACACTCGGTCAGCGTCTGCGAGCCGGCTTCGATCGCGCCTTCGAGCGGGCCGGCGTGCGTGGCCGGACGACCGGAGTGGGGTCGCTCACGAACCTCCACCTCACCGACGCACCGATCTCCAACGCCCGCGACGCCCTGCAGGGCATGATCGGAGCCGGTGCCGTTGGAGGCCTGCTCCACCTGCTGATGCTCGAGCGCGGCGTCTTCGGCGCGAGTCGGCTCATGTACTGCACGTCCTCTCCCATGGCCGAGTCCGAGGTCGACCACGCCGTGTCGGCGCTGGAGGACTCGCTCGCGGAGCTCGTTCCCACGCTGAAGCAGGTGGCGCCGAAGCTGCTGCGCTAGCGCCAGAGCGGCCGCTGCGAGATCCCGCCACCCGATCCCCAAACCTCTCCATCTATCTCGTAGAGGGCGTCACATGTCCTTCGAGGCAACCGGGCCGGCGGGGACCGGGAGGTCGGCATCCGACCTACCGGTTCTTGATGTCATGATCGATTGAGGTTCCTGTTCAAGAGGTCGACGCCACATGCCGCCCCCGGACTGGAGACCTTCTTCCTCTGGGGCCGTGCCAGACGGGCTAGAGCACCCTGCTCCGCGAGACCCATGGCGACGGACCGAGCCGCCCGGCTCAGCCGGCCGGGCAGGGGTCGAAGCGCACGGCAACCATGCCGTCGCGCGCCTCGCGCGGGTAGAGGCCGATGACGGCCGACGCCCGCGCCACCGCGTACTTGTCGACCTTCATGGCGTGGATCTCGCGCGTGGTCGCGCGGTCCTCGGAAACGACGGGCACGACGCAGCGGGTCTCGCCGGCCCGCAGCAGGTCGAGCCGCGCCCCGTCGAGGGCGTGCTCGACGGCCTTGGTGCGGGGCATGCCCGCCCACTCGCCGTCCTCGCGATCGACGATCCACAGGCGCAGCTCGGCCGGGCGGCCGGCCGAGTCGGTCGCGTAAAGCGAGATGGTCTCTTCGAGCTCGGCGCCGATCGCATAGAGCGCGAAGAACAGGATCACCGGGCTCACGATCGCCGTGGCGCGGCGAAGCAACCGCGGCACCCCGGGCGCGAGAAACAGCGCGCCGAGGGCGAGCGCCCCGACGCCGCCGAGCAGGTTGCCGCCCCGCGGCACGGCATAGGGCCCTTCGTGCAGCAGGCGGACGCCGAAGACGGCCACACCCGCGGCCAACAAGACGAGCCCGAGGACGACCCCGCCGGTCGATGAACCTCGCGATTCCATCGAGCACCCTCCGCGTTGCTGCGCGCAGCGGCCGCAGGCCGCCGTCGCGCCGGAAGCCGCCGTCGCGTCCGCCCTGCTGGGAGCCTAGACCAATTGGGCATGGGGAGGCCTCGGCCCGTGCGGGCCCGATCCAACCCGGGGGCGAGGGGACGAATTGCGCGCGACGTGGGACACTTGGGAGACGGGCCACGAGACGGCGCCGGGGCCCGGGAGGAGGAGGCCCACGATGAAGGTGCTGGCACTCGGGGGCAGTGGCGACATGGGCCGCCACGCGGTGCTTACGGCGATCGGTTTCGACTTCGTCGACGAGGTGGTCGTGGCCGACCGCGATGCGGACGCGGCCACCCGCCTCGCAAAACAATGCGGCGCCAAGGCCCGCGCGGCGGAGGTCGACGCGCGGGACGTTGGCGCTCTGCGAGCGCTGATGTCCTCGTCCGACGTCGTCCTCAACACCGTCGGCCCCTTCTATCGCTTCGGCGTGCCGATCCTCGAAACCGCCATCGACGCGGGTTGCCACTACTTCGACATCAACGACGATTGGGAGCCCACGCTCGAGATGCTCGAACGGCACGGCGCCGCCGAGGCCGCGGGCGTGACGGCCGTGATCGGCCTGGGCGCGAGCCCGGGCATCTCGAATCTGCTGGCTGTGAGGGCCATGAGGGGCCTCGACACCGCCCACGAGGTGCTGACCGGCTGGAGCCTCGACGGCCTCGAAGAAGGCGACGGGGAAGAGCCGGTCCTCGGCGGCCAGCCTGGGGCCGAGCCCAGCGCGGCGCTCGTCCACTGGATGCACCAGTGCTCCGGGAAGATCCGCGTTCGCCGCGACGGTGCGTTCACCGACGTCCGCCCGGTCGAAGAGCGCGAGATCGACTACCCCGGCATCGGCCGCGCGCCGACGTGGAGCGTGGGCCATCCAGAGGCCCTGACCCTGCCGCTCACCTTTTCGCAGATCCAAGACGCGACGAACCTGATGACCGGGCCCCGTGCCCTGATGGACGCCGTGACGGAGATCCGCGATGCGATCGACGCGAAACAGCTCCGTGTGGAAGAAGCGGCTGCGCTGCTCGCCGGACCGATGCCCGACGACACCCGCAAGACGCTGGAAGCCGCGGCGGGCCCGAAGGCGAGCCACGCGCTACCGCCGCTGTTCGCGCTCGCGATCGGCGAGCGCGGCGGCAAGCCGCACCGCTGCGGCGCCCTCGTGCAGGGTGCCCCGCCTGGCGGCATGGGGGGTGTGACGGGCGTGCCGCTCGCACTGGGCCTGCCGCTGCTCCATGAGGGCCACATCGACCGGCGCGGCGTCTTCGCACCCGAGGCGGTGATCGATCCCGACCGCTTCTTCGATGCGCTCGCGCCCTACTGCGCGGCGCCCGGCTCGAGCACGGCGTTCGGCGATGCCTCCGAACTCGTCCTGGTGACCGACGCCCCCGGGCCAGCCTGAAGCCGCGCGCCTCGCTCGAGATGCCTCAGGGCGCTTCCGCGCCCTCGCGAAACGCGAAGCGCTTCTCCAGGGGGCCCTCCCAGGCCGTGCCGCCGGCCTCGACGTACGGGTACACGAAGTAGTTGAGCGGGTCGCCGCGGTGGTCGGGGCCCAGCCGCAGGTCGCGGCCGGTCGAGAAGTGGATGCGGTCGGCAGGGTGCGTGCCGTAGTAGAGCTCGCGCTTCTCGGGGTGCTTCGCGGCTTCGCTGGCGTCGATGGGCAGCCAGCCGCGCCCGGGCAGGTGAAGCTGTAGCCAGCAGTGGTAGCCGCCGATCTCTCCGGACGGCCGGTCGAGCGGCACGGGAAAACCCATCTCGAAACGCGCGGGGATGCCCTCGGTTCGCGCAAGCGACGTGATCAGCGCATGGAAGTCGGTGCAGTTGCCATAGCGCTCGTTGCACGCCCAGAAGGTGTCGCCGTTGCCCCACCCGGTTCCGACCTTCTTGTACTCGACGTTGTCCACGACCCAATCGTAGATCCCGCGCGAAAGGTCTGCGGGATCGTCCGAGTCCACGGCTGGCCGGATCTCGGCGAGGATGGGGTCGAGAATCGGGTCTCCCACCAGGACGCGCGCGTTCGGCCCGAGATAGGGGGCGAGCGCCGCGGCAGAACCCGTCTCGTCCTCCCGTCCCCGGTCGACCTCGCGCTCGACCGTGGTCTCGACGATCACCCGCACCGCGTCGGCGCCCGGCTCGGCGAGTGTGCCCTGCCAGTAGCGGTTGCCGTAGACCGACTCGACCCCGACCTCGCCCGGGATCGAAGCGTCGATGCGCTCGGCGAGAACGCGCTGGCCGTCGGCGCGACGCGCCAGGGGCACCCAGACGTGGACGGGACCGGCCCCGGCCTCGAAGGGGCCGGCGACCACCTCGTAGCGAAACGTGAAGGTACGGGCTTCGGCCTGGGCCGCCGGCGCCAGACCCGCCTGGACGGCCAGGGCGGACAGCAGGGCAAGAAAGAAGCGCATGGGATCTCCAAGGGCCGCGGGCGCCCGGAGCCATGCTCGGTGCGCTAGCGGTAGGGGCTTCGCCCGACGGACCGTCGGGTCGAGGGGTCGGGTCAGCGGCGATGCAGTCGCACGGTTCGCCTCCGGACTGCGACCCTAGCGGATGCCCGATCCCCTGCATCGGGCCCTCGCCCTCTACGAGGCCGCCAGCAAGGATCTGCGCGAGGTGGATACGATGGCCATCTCGAAGGTCGGCGTGCTGGACATGATGGACGGCCGCTTCCGCCACCGCGACGGGCTCTGAGGGCGCCACCGCGACGGGCTCTGAGGGCGCCACGGCGACTGCGCATCTCCGCGGTGCACCGGTCGAAGACGCGGCTCAGGGGTCGTTGGACGGCCGACCCGATTGCGCCGCGACGTAGGCCGCCATCGGCCCGAGCACGGCCGTGACGGCGGGGCGGGAGGCCACGCGGTCGCGCCACGCGTCGAGTCGCGGATGCCCTGCCCCCCACGGCGCCCCGAGAAAGCCCGCGAAGGTCTGCGCCATGAAGAAGGCGATGTCGGCGTAGGTGTACTCGCCCGCCAGGTACGGGCCGGGGTCGAGCTGAGGCTCCATCTCTTCGTAGTAGCGGGCGATCGCCTGCTTCGCGGCCTGTGCCTGCTCGGCGGTCGCCTGGGTCCGCTGGGGCATGATCGTGACGACGTGCGGGAAGAACACCTCGTCGCTTCGCAGCTCGAGCTGGCGGGCACGCGCGCGTGCGCGCGGGTCGCGCGGCCAGAGCGGCGGATCGGGCGCCACGTCCTCCAGGTACTCGAAGACCTGCGTCGAGTCGAACACGTCGAGGTCGCCGTCCACCAGCACCGGCACCTCTGCCTTCGGGTTGACCCGCAGCACCTCGGGGTGCTTGGGTTCGTAGAGGCGTGCCAGCTCGAAGGGCACGTGCTCGCGCTCACAGTCGATGCCCTTCTCGAGCACGGCGATCTCGGCCTTCGCGCCGAACATGCTGAGCGGACCGGAGTAGAGCTTCACGGGGCTCCCCCTGCGCCGACCGCTAGCCGCCCACCGGTGCGACTTCGACCGGGATGCCGTTCAGGACGGCGTTGCCGGAGAGCTCGTCGAGGGCCAGCGGGTCGGTCAGCACATTGCTATTGGGGCCGGGCTGCTTCTCGGCCGCCACCCGCAGACGAACGCCGGGGCCGCCGTGACCGAAGCCGTGAGGCAGGCTCACGACACCCGGCCGCATCTCGTCGCTCACCACCACGGGCACCTCGACTTCGCCCACCCGCGAGCGCACCACGGCACGGGCGCCGTCCTGCACACCGTGGGTACGCGCATCGTCGGGGTGCACGAGCAGCGTGCAGCGGTCGGGGCCCTTGGCGAGGGCCGGCACGTTGTGCATCCAGGAGTTGTTCGAGCGCACGTGGCGACGGCCGACCAGCACGAGCGGCGGCGCGGGGCGGTCGAGGAAACGCCGCAGCCGCGGCACGTCTCCCAGCAGCATTTCGTGCGCCAGCTCGACCTTGCCGCTCGACGTGGCGAGCTTGCTGTCGAGCCTGGGCTCCATCGGGCCGAGGTCGATGCCGTGCTCGGCCTCGATCAACGCCTGCAGCGAGAGGCCCTGGCCATCGTCGCGAAACCGGTCGCCATGACGACCCGCACGGAGCAGCAGGTCGAGTACGCGTTCGGGGCCCTGCCACTTGGCGAGCTTCTCGCGCGCCTGCGCCTCGTCGACCGTGTCGCAAACCTTGCCCGGCCCCACCGTCGATCGCAGCAGCGCGCTCAACATCACCTCTTCGGCGGCCGCTCCGTCCGCGCCCTGCAGACGGCCTGCGAGCTCCATGGTGATCTCCCAGAGGTTCTTCACGCCGGGCGGGGGCGTGAGCACCACCGGCGACCACTTGGCGTGATTTCGCACCGAGTGCTGGTGGAAGACCATGTCGTAGTTGGTGCGCTCGAGCGGCGCCGACGTGGGCAGGATCACGTCCGCATGGCGGGTGGTCTCGTTCAGGTAGAGGTCGATCGACACCATGAAGTCGAGCTCGCCGAGCGCGCGGTCGAGACGCTCGGCGTGCGGCGTCGAGAGCACGGGGTTGCCCGCCACCGTGAGCAGGGCCCGAACGCGCCCCTCGCCCGGGGTGTCGATCTCTTCGGCCAGGGTCGAGACCGGCAGCTCGCCGCCGAACTCGGGCAGGCCGCGCACGCGACTGCGCCAGCGCGCGTGGGGTACGTAGCCCAGGCTGCGCGGCGCGTGGATCGCCGGCTCGTGGGCGGTGAACGGGAACATCACGCCACCGGGGCGGTCGAGATTGCCGGTGAGCGTGTTCACCACGTCCACCAGCCAGCTGGCCAGGGCTCCGAACTCCTGGGTGCAGGTTCCGATGCGCCCGTAGCACGCGGCCGAGGGGGCCGCGGCGAAGGCGCGCGTCTCTTCGCGGATCGCCTGGGCGTCGACCCCGACGGCAGCGGCCACGGCCTCGGGCGAAAACTCTCGCGCCAGGTCGCGCACTTCGTCCACGCCGATGACGTCGCCGGTCAGATTGCCGAGATCGACGAGGCCCTCCTCGAACAGCACGTGCACCATCGCGAACAAGAACAGCGCGTCCGACCCCGGGCGGATCGCCAGGTGGCGGTCGGCGATGCGCGCCGTCTCGCTTCGTCTCGGGTCGACCACCACCAGCCGGCCACCGCGCTCGCGCAGACGCCGCAGCCGGCCGCGCATGTCGGGCGCCGTCATCAGACTGCCGTTCGAGGCCAGCGGGTTGGCGCCGAGCACCAGCAGATGATCGGTGCGATCGACGTCGGGGATCGGGAACGCGGTCATCGACCCGAACATCAGGCATGCCGAGACGTGCTTGGGCAACTGGTCCACGCTGGTGGCCGAGAAGCGCCACTTGGTCCCGATGGACCGGAGTAGCGGGCCGATCGCGAGCGTCGAGGCGTAGTCGTGCGCGTTGGGATTGCCGAGGTAGGTCGCGATCGCGTTGGCCCCGTGCTCGTCGCGGATCGCCCCGAGCCGGCCGACGACCAGGTCGAAGGCCTCGTCCCAGCCGATCTCCTCGAAGCGATCGCCTACCCGACGGACCGGCGCGCGCAGGCGGTCGGGGTCTTCCGAGAGCGTGCGCAGCCCCACCGCCTTGGGGCAGACGTAGCCGCGGCTCAGGGCATCGTGCTCGTCGCCGCGGATGTCCAGCACGCGGTTGGCTGCGCGATCCACGGTGACCGAAACCCCGCAGTGCGCCTCGCAGAGGTTGCAGCTTCGATGGACGATCTCGGGGGTGGATGCAGCCACGCGGGTCTCCTCTGGGGAACCGCCCGAGGCTAGCACCGGGCCCAGGGGGCCCCTTCAGAGGGCGTCGTCGAGCCGCTGCCGGATCTCCCTCAGCAGGGAGAGGTGCCCCCCGGCGTCGAGGTCGCCACCGAGGGTGCGCATGCACAGGTGGGTCACGCCCGTGGCGCGGCGGGCCTCGACGATTCCGAGCCACTCGGCCTCGGTTCGTCCCGGAACACCGACCCCACTCTCGGCCCCGATCTCGGCCGGGTCCCGTCCCGCTTCGCGCGCGACCGCGTCGATCTCCGAGCGGATGGCCGCGAACTGCTCGGGCGCACAGATCGCGAACCAGCCGTCGGCGTGTCGTCCGATTCGTTCGAGAACCGGCCGCGACGGCACGCTGGCTCCGCCGATCCACATGGGAATCGGACGCTGGATCGGAAGGGGGTCGATCCCGTTCTTGCTCACGCGATCGAACTCGCCTTCGAAGGTCACGCGAGGTTCGGTCCAGAGGCGCTTGAGCAGCTGCATCTGCTCTGTGCAGCGGCGGCCACGCGTGGCGAAGTCCTGGCCCAGCGAGCCGTACTCACGGCGGTGGCCGCCCACGCCGATCCCGAGCCGCAGCCTTCCCTGCGAGAGCCGGTCGACCTCCGCCGCCTGCTTCGCGAAGAGGACGGTCTGGCGCGCCGGAAGCACGATCACCGAGGGCACCAGCTCGATCGTGCGCGTGAAGCCCGCGACCCAGGCGAGCAGGGTCATGGGCTCGTGCAGGTGGCCCGAGTCGGGCCGCGCGATCTGCTCGGGAATCCGCAGATGCGTGTACCCCAGCTCTTCTGCCAACTGCGCAAAGTCGCGGATGGCTCCCAGATCGTCACGCAGTTCCCGAACGGGTAGAGAGACGCCGATCTTCAATCGCCGGTCCTCCTCGACATGGGTTCGCGTGCCGCGCGTCGCAGGCGCGAGGCACCGTCGCTACTTGCAAAGGCCCCCGCCCAGCAGCGGATAGGGCTCGCAGTCGTAGAGCAGGCGGCCGTTCTCGCCGTGCATGAAGTCGAGGGGGCGCAACGCGGACGCTGGCGGCATGCCCGGCGCGGGCTCGTCCAACAGCGCCTCGATGGGGATTGGATAGTCGGCCCAGTCGCGAGGCGCGCGCCAGCCGGGCGGAGGCACCAACGTCGATCGGGTGCCCGCCACCGGGTGCAAGGAACGCCAGCGGTGGATCGCCTCCGCCAGCTCGGCCACGCGCTCGGGGTGCTCGCTTGCGAGGTTGTGGTACTCGAACGGGTCCTCGCGGATGCGGAACAGGTAGTTCGTGACCTCGGCGCTGAGCAGGCCCTGCTGCACCTCCTGCACAAGCTTCCACTCGTCGTCGAAGGCGGTCAGGCTGAAACTGCCGCGGATCGGCGTCTCCGACGCGAAGAAGAGCAGGTCCTCGCGCGGCTCGGGCTTGCCCGCGGCCAGGGCCTTCCAGACGCTGCGACCGTCGAGCTTGCGCTCGGCGAGCACGGGCACGCCAGCCGCTTCGGCCAGCGTGGGCAGGACGTCCATGGCGCTCATGGTGCCTTCGAAGCGGCTGCCGGCCGGCAGACGGGCCGGCCAGCGCAGCAGCGAAACGACCCGGATCCCCCCCTCGAAGGTCTCGCCCTTGCCGCCCCGCAAGGGCACGTTGTCGGCGCCACCCATCGCGTAGGAGGCGCCCCCGTTGTCGCTCAGGAACAACACGAGGGTGTCGTCGGCAATGCCCTCGGCGTCGAGCGTGTCGAGTACCCGCCCGATCGCCTGGTCCAGTGCGTCCACCACCGCCGCATAGACGGGACGCGCGCTGGGCATCAGCATGAGGCGGGCCATGCGCCGGGTGCGATCGGTTCCGGCGCTGCGGGCGGGCTCACGATCGTCCTCGAGATCGGCGTACTTCGCGAGCAGGTCGTCGGGGGCCTCGAGCGGGGTGTGCGGAGCGATGAAGGGCATGTACAGGAAGAAGGGCCGGCTCGCGTCGCGCTCGCGGATGTAGCGCGTGGCCTCGTCGGCCAGGACGAACGTCTCGTAGCCCGTGGCCTCGATCGACTCGCCGTTTCGCTGGAAGTCCTTGCCGCCCTGGTTGGCGAACGGGGGGAAGTAGCCGACCTCGGTGTGCAGGTGGCCATAGAAATGCTCGAACCCCCGCTCGTTGGGGTGATAGGTCTGCTGGGCGTGGCCCAGGTGCCATTTGCCCACCATGGCCGTCTGATAGCCCGCCGCGCGGAAGCTCTCGGGCATGAAGTGCTCGTCGGGATGAATGCCGACGTTGCTCCAGGGCATGATCACCGCGTACGCCACACCCAACCGCATGGGGTCGCGGCCCGTCATCAACGCCGCACGGGTCGGCGAGCAGATGGGCGTCGTGTAGAAGCGGTGCAGGTCGGTGCCCTCACGGGCCAGGCGATCGAGCGAAGGCGTGTCGATGGGCCCGCCCCGGAAGCCCACGTCGGCCCACCCGAGATCGTCGGCCACGAAGATCACCACGTTGGGACGATCCTGGGCGGCCGCGCTCGGGGCCACGGCCAGCAGCAGCGCGAGCGTCGGGAGCGCGGCGAGGGCGATCGGACGGCTCGATCTCATGTTCGGCTCTCCGGCACGGGGCCCGCCCACGGTGGCACGGCCGGCCCCACTCGTGCCAGCATGGGCCCCCACCCAGGAGGACCCCATGAAGATCGGCATCATCCCCGTGAACGTCGGCGTGCAGAGCGTCGAGAAGATGGTCGAGCTCGCCGTGCTCGCCGAGCAGGGTGGTGTCGAGTCGCTCTGGACGTTCGAACACGTGATCGTCCCGGTCGACTACGCCTCCAAGTACCCCTACAGCCCCGACGGCAAGATGGGCGTCGAGCCCGACGCCAACTTCGTCGACCCCCTGATCGCGCTCTCGGCCATCGCAGCCCACACGAGCCGCGTGCGACTCGCCACGGGCGTGAACATCCTGTCCCAGTCCAACCCCCTCTACCTGGCCAAGCAGGCCGCGAGCCTCGACTTCGTGTCGGGCGGCCGCTTCATGCTGGGGGTGGGCATCGGCTGGCTGCGCGAAGAGTTCGACGCCATGGGCGTGCCCTTCGAGCGCCGGGGTGCCCGGTTCGACGACGCCATCCAGGCCATGCGCAAGGTGTGGTCGGGCGGCGTCGTGGAGCACGAGAGCGACTTCCTCCACTGGACCGGCTTCAAGAGCCATCCGGTGCCGGTGCAAGATCCCTTCCCCGTCGTGATCGGGGGCTCCAAGGGCAAGGCGTTCGAGCGGACGGCCAAGTACGGCCAGGGGTGGTACGCCCCGACCGCGAGCACCGACCAGCTCACGCCGCTGCTCGCGCAGCTCGACGAGGCCTGCGCGGCCGAGGGTCGCGACCGCTCGACGGTCGAGATCACCGCGATGTGGATTCCGCCCGCCGAGGGCCTCGACAAGGTGCCCCAGTACGCCGACCTGGGCGTGAGCCGGCTGGTGGTGCCCATGCCCGTCGTGGCCGCAGGCGGCGATCCCGTCGATGGGCTCAAGCGCTTCGCCGACGAGGTGGTCGCCAAGGTCTCCTAGGCGACCCGGGGAGTGGGGCGGCTAGGACTGCCCCTCGATCAGGTGGACGAGCGCCTCGCGGACGGCGTCGGCGGCCCGGTCGCGCCCCAGACGCTGGTCGGAGCGCAGCCGGTCCCACGTCTCGAACGAGACGAGCACGTCGGCGGCTTCGAGCACCCACTGCGGCGCGCGCTCGAGTTCTGGCAGCCAGGCGACCAGATTCAGGCGAAACTGCCGGGCGAAGTCCGCGTGGCCTCGCTGCAAGAACGGCGAACTCCAGCGGTTGATCACGCTCGACCGCTTGAACGGCCCGATGCGCTCGAAGAGCGTCGCGCGCTGCTCCACGATGGCCGCCACCCGTCGGCTCACGCTTCCGGTGGGATCGGGTCGCGTGATCAGCGGCAGCGCGATCTCCGAGATGCGCGCGTGCATCTCGGCGTGCAGGCTCTCCATGTCGTCGAAGTGGCGGAAGACCGTCCGGGTGCCCACTCCAGCGCGCTCGGCGACCTGCTCGGCCGTCGGCCGCGGGTGCCCCTCGAGCACCAGATCGCTCAGCGCGTCGACGATCCGCGCGCGGCTGCGCGCGCCCCGCTGGACGCGGCCGTCGGCGTGTTCAGTGAGATCGGCGTTCAACCCGTGTGCTCCCCGACGCCCGCCGCCTGCTGGGGGCAGCGGGCCCCGTGCTAGTGGTCGGTCATGTCCTTCACGCGGGCGGCGACCTGCTCGGCCTCGGGGCTCGGCGGGCCGGCGGCCTGCATCATCATGATCTTGCTCATGTCGCCCTCGACCTGGATCTGCCCGCCCATGAACGCCTGCATCGCGGCGTTCTGGTCCTGGTCGACCATCATCGCCACGGCTACGTCGTAGGGCAGGTTCAACGTGGTCGGTGCATCTTCGGCCGAGCCCTTGAGCAGGCGACCCGCCTCCATGCGTGCGGCGATGTCGCCATCGGGTCCGCCGTTCACGTTGACGTTGATCACCAGGTCCTTGAGCACCTCGGGCACCGGCGGGCTGACCTCGTTGTAGATCTTCTCCGCCTCGTCGAACCAACCGTCGGACAGGAACTTCTGACCCATGGAATCCTCCGTTGATGAGTGAGCGCGCCGCCCGACCCCGGGCCCGTGCGCGGGGACTTGCTAGAGCATCTCCTCGGCGAGCAGCTCGAGGGCCTCCTTCTGCGGGGTTCCCACGTTCATCGTGTGCACCCAGCCCTTCTTGCCCGCTTCCTTCCAGGCCTGAAGCCGGTCGCGAATGCGGTCCTTCGGGCCGACCAGGTGAACGGCGTCCACCAGTTCGTCGGGGACGGCGGCCGCGGCCTCCATCTTCTTCCCGTCGAGGAAGAGGTCCTGGATCTTCACCGCGGCCTCTTCGTAGCCAAGCCGCTTGGCGAGGTCGTTGTAGAAGTTCTTGTTGCGCGCGCCCATGCCCCCGATGTAGAGCGACATGTGGCCCTTGACCGGCATACGGGCCTTCTCGAGATCATCGCTGATGATGACCGTACAACCCGGCACGATCGCGAAGCGGTCGAGGCCCTTGCCTCCCCCCGCCTTGGCGAAGCCCTCCTCGAGGTGCGGCAGGTAGGTCGAGTCGACCTTGCCGGGGTCGAGCATCATCGGGAACACCCCGTCGGCCACCTCGCCCGCGCAGCGCAACCCGTTGGGGCTGATCGACGCGGTGTAGATGGGGATCTCGGGGTTGCCGTGCAGGATGCTCTTGAGCGGCTTGCCGAGGCCCGTGGCCTTCGGGTCCTGGGTCGGGATCTGGTAGTGCTCCCCGCTGAACTCGAGCGGCTTCTCGCGCGCGAGGATCTGGCGGATGATCTGGATGTACTCCTTGGTGCGCAGGAGCGGCTTGCCGTAGGGCACGCCGTGCCAACCCTCGACCACCTGGGGGCCGGAGGGCCCAAGGCCCAGGATGAAGCGGCCGCCCGACAGGTGATCCAGCGTCATGGCGGTCATCGCCGCCATCGCCGGCGTTCGCGCGGGCATCTGCATGATCGAGGTGCCGACCTTGATCTTGCTCGTCTGGGCCAGCACCCAGGCGGCGGTGCTCACCGCGTCGTTGCCGTAGGCCTCGGCGGTCCACGCGGAGTCGAAACCGAGCGACTCGGCGTGGCGAATGTGTTCGATGTTGATCTGTGCTTTGGGGCCGAATCCGACGGCCCCGAGTCCGAGCTTCATGGGAGCTCTCCTCAGGTCTGGAGGGTTTTCTGCGCGTTCGCCGCGAACTCTTCCGCGGCCTTCTCGTCCTGGGTGAGTCGACCGACCACGAAGGGTACCTCGACTCCGCGGCGGCACGCAGGCCGCGCCTTCATGGCGCCGAGCCACCGGTCGAGGTGGGGCAGACCGTCCCGCGAGACCCCCGACCACCGGTACGTGCGCACCCAGCACCAGTTCGCGATGTCGGCGATCGAAAAGTCGTCGGCCAGCCACTCGCTCTCGGCGAGCCTGCGGTCGAGCACTTCGAACAAGCGCCGCGACTCGTTCTGGTAGCGGGAGATCGCTGCCGGGATCTTCTCCGGGAAGTAGCGATGGAAGACGTTGGCCTGGCCCATCATCGGGCCGATCCCGCCCATCTGGAACATCAGCCACTGCATCACGCGCGAGCGGCCCTTGGCGTCGCTCGGCAGCAGGCGCCCGGTCTTCTCGGCGAGGTAGACCATGATCGCCCCGGTCTCGAAGACCACGAAGTCCTCGGCGTCGCGGTCGACGATCACCGGGATGCGACCGTTGGGATTGAGCGCGAGGAACCAGTCCTGCTTCTGCTCTTCGGCAGACAGGTTGACGGCGTGGGCCTCGTAGGGCACCTCGAGTTCTTCGAGGGTCACCGAGGCCTTGTGGCCGTTGGGAGTGGGGGCGGTGTAGAGGTCGATCACGTCGAGGGGGCGGCTCTGGGCCGTCCGCCAGCGTGCATCGCGGCAGGTGCGGTGTCAATAGACGGCCCCGCGGGCCTACTCCTGGGCCAGCCTCCACGCATCGTCGGCGCGTTTGCGAACCATGGCGCCGTACTGGTGGGCCCGATCGCTGCTGGCGTTGCCCTCGATCCCGCGCTTGTACACGCCCTGGACGATGGCCGCCGAGCGGAACATCACGAACACCAGATAGAAGGCCCAGTTCTCGATGCCGGGCCGACCCGTGAGCTCGCAGTAGCGCGACACGACGGCGCTCTCGGTGGGAATTCCCGCCTCGGCGAGATCGGTCCCGACCAGGCTGTCGCCCGGCGTGGCCTCGCCCCGATAGCCCTGGCAGAAGTAGGCCAGGTCGGCCAGCGGGTGGCCGAGGGTCGAGAGCTCCCAGTCGAGCACCGCCACCACACGGGGCTCGGTGGGATGCAGGATCAGATTGCCCACGCGAAAGTCACCATGCACGATGCCGTTCTCGTCCGACTCCGGCACGTGGTCGGGCAACCACTCCATGAGCGCCTCCATGGAGGCAATGTCATCGGTGCGCGAAGCCTGGTACTGGCGCGTCCACCGCGAGATCTGCCGCGCGTAGTAGTTGCCCGGGCGCCCGAACCCGTCGAGGCCCACGGCCGCTGGATCGATCGCGTGCAACGCCGCGAGCACCCGAACCATGTCGTCGTAGAGCGCCGTCCTGTGCGCGGGCGCGCACCCCGGCAACGTCGCGAGCGGGATGACCCGTCCCTCGACGCACGACATCAAGTAGAAGGGCGTCCCGATCACCTGATCGTCTTCGCACAGGTGCAGCATCTCGGGCACGGGGACCGGCGTGCCCTGCAAGGCATGCATCACCCGATACTCGCGCTCCACCTGATGGGCCGACTGGAGCAGCTTGCCCGGGGGCTTCTTCCGCAGCACGTAGCGCTGGCCGCCGACCTCCAGGCGATAGGTGGGGTTGGACTGCCCGCCCTCGAACTGCTGCACCTGCATGGGCCCCACGAAGCCCGGCAGGTGCGCCGCGAGGTACGCGGCGAGCGCACCTTCGTCGATCCGGTGGGCCGGGCGAACCGCCGTGAGTTCGGGCTGCGACGACATGCCGGGGGCCTAGGGAAAGCTGATCTTCATGTCGGGATCGATTCCCTGCAGGGGCCCCAGCGGCCTCACCTGATCCTGGTACATGGAGAACCGGGGATTGCCGGCGTGCAGCTTCATCTCGACGCGGTCGTCGATCACCAGCAGCAGGGCCTCGAAGACCCAGCCCGTGACCTGCGTCTGCTTGCGGAAGCGCAGGAAGTTGAGCCAGAAGCTCCCTTCGTCCGCTCCGTGCTCGCGAAAGACGTCGACCACCAGACCGCGGCAGCGCTGTCGCGCCGCCACGCAGCGCTGCACGGCAGGGTCGGTATCGTCGAGCGCCACGCCTCGGTTGGGTACGAACAGGGTGTAGACCTGGATGTAGTTGATCAGGTCCACGTTGAGGCTCTCGTACGGGTCGAAGCCCAGGACCGCGAGGTCCCGCCATTGCGTGGTCCCGACCTCCACGGATGCGTAGGCAGCGCGAACGTCGTCGTAGCTCTCCCACGGCATGCGGCTGTAGGTCTTCTGGTGGGCGAGCAAGGACGAGCACCCCAGGCTCCACGAACAGAGCGCGATGAAGGCGATCCGGAACAGGCGAGTCCCGAGGGCCGTCATTGCAAGCTGTCCCGCACGCGCTCGCCACTGTTGCGCTCGTCTCGCTCGATCTTCTCGGCCTCGAAGACGCCCACGATCGGGTCGACCGTCTCCAGGGGCCGTTCATCCATGGTCGCGATGGCCTGCTTGCCGAAGGTCACGTCGAATCCACCGCTGCCGAGCGGCATCACCTTGACCTTGGGCCCCTCCTGCAGAAAGCCCAGCGGTTGCACCCTCTGGTCGACGTAGCGGAGATGGGGCCGGCCGCCGTAGATGCGATACGTGGCGACTTCGTCCACCACCAGCACGAGCCCCTGAAACAGGAAGCCCCGAATGTCGGACTTTCGATGGAACTCGAGCACGTCGAGAATGATGTTGGAGACGCGCTTGCCCTTGCTGCGGTCGGCGCTCACGAACCAGACATCGCAGCGACGCCCGGCCCGGACGCACGCGCCGACGGCCGGATCATGCAGATCGAGCGAAGCCCCCGCGTGCGGCAGGAAGAACCGTGCCACGTCCACGTACGGGCGGATCTGGACGCCCCGCTGCCTGGGGTCGATGCCGAGTTCGGTGAGCTCTTCGACCGTGGTCTCGCCCGGCACGACCGACTCGAAGGCGTCTCGCGCCGCCTCGAACGACTTGAACTGCGATCCGGACGCCTCGCCCGAGGGCAGGAGATACTGACAGCCCAAAGTGAGCGAGACCATCGCCAGAACGACTGCACGCCCGATCGCTCGCCCTCTCACCACAGCCGCGATCCTAGCCACGATCTGATAGGTTGGGGAGATGATCCGGCAACTGGCGAGGCGCGGGCGCGCCGCACGTGCACGCACCCTGGGGGCGCTGCTGATCGCCGCCCTGGGCGGATCTCTCGGGTGCGCCTTCCTGCTGCCCCGCGCCCACACGAGCATGGCCTCTCCCTGGGACAGCTTCGAGGACGCGCTCGCCTCGTACGATCGCATCGAGCCGGGAGCGACCACCACGGCCGACCTCGCGGAGTTCGGGTTCCACCCCTACCGAAACCCGAACGTCGTCCTGCTCGACTACATGGACGTCTACGAGCGCTTCGCCTCCAACGACGCCGTGCACGACGTGATCTTCGAGGACGAGGGTCTCACTCGCTGCATCGAGGCGCGAGAGCGCTGCATGGGGCTGCGCGTCACCCCTTGGCGCGAGGATGCCGAGCGCGAGGGGGCCTGGATCCTCGACTACCTGAGCTTCCGCAAGCAGGAGCGCATCGAGGCCTGGGTGTTCTCCTCGATCCTCGTGATGGTGGACGACACGGTCGTCTACAAGCTCTACGACGGCAGCCCGCTGCTGCTCCACAAGAGTGACAAGGTGCAACCCCTCGGCCCGATCCAGGAGATCGACGTCAAGGTGAAGCTGAGCATCCCCGGCCCGTTCTAGGCCGGGGCGCGCCGCGCATGCGTCAGTGGCTGACGCGCGCGCCCACCAGGGCCTGCACCGCGCCACCGAGCCCGTCGGGGGACAGGTGGTACATGGGGAACAGCCGCTGGATCACCCGGCAGGTGTGGCTCAGGTCCCAGTCCTTGGGCGGGTCCGGGTTGAGCCAGACCGTCCGCTGGAAGTGGTTGGTGATGCGCTGGAGCCAGTCGACCCCGGTGGTTTCGGTGGTTCGGCGCGGGTCGATGTTGCCGTAGGGCTCGAGCAGCTCGGCCGGGTGCATGGCCGCGTCGCCCACGATCATCACCTTCCAACGCTCGCCGTACTTGCGAAACAGGTCGCCCGTGGCGATCGCCTCGCTCCGAAGCAGCCGGGCATTGGTGCCGAGCAGCTCGTACGGGCAGTTGTGGAAGTAGTAGGCCTTGAACTCGCGCAGCCCGCGCTCTTCGTGCAGCGCCGTCAGCAGGCGGCTCACGGGCTCGTAGTACGGGTCCATGGTCCCGCCCACGTCCATCAACAGCAGCAGGCGCACGTCGTTGCGCTTCTCGGGCCGGAACACCAGCTCGATCTCGCCGGCGTTCCGGCACGTCTCGTCGATGGTCTCGTCCAGGTCGAGCTCGCTGTCCGACCCCGAGCGCGTGAGCTGGCGCAGACGACGCAGGGCCACCTTGGTCTGACGCAGGTCGAGCGTCTGGTCGGTGCGGTAGTCCTGGTAGCTGCGCTCCTCGGCCACCTTCATGGCCGAACGGCTCTTGCCCGGGCCGCCGACGCGGATGCCCGTCGGATGCTCACCGCCGTGACCAAAGGGCGAGCGCCCGCCGGTCCCGACCCAGCGACCGCCGCCGTCGTGGCGCTCGTCCTGCTCGGCCAGGGTCTCCAGGAACTTCTGCATCAGCTCGTCGTGGCTCAGCCGCTCCAGCATCTCGCGCTGCTCGTCCGTCAGCCCCTCGAAGGGCTTCGGGTCTTCGAGCCACTGAAGCACCTCGCTCTCGATGTCGAGCATGCCCTCCACTCCCTCGAAGGTCTTGAGGAAGGCCCGGTCGAAGGCGTCGAAGAAGGTCTCGCTCTTGACCAGACAGGCCCGCGACAGGTTGTAGAAGCGCCGCAGGCTCGAGCCGTGCAGGCCCTTGCCCATGGCGTTCATGAGGGTGAGCCATTCGTTCAAGCCCACCGGCACGCCCTGACCGCGTAGCTCGTAGAAGAAGTCGAGGAACATGGCGTCGCGTACGGCTAGTTGTTGTAGCGGGGCCCGAGCTCGCTCCACTCGCTCGGGTAGCGACCACCCCGCTCGTAGAACTGGTCGAGCGCCTCGCTGTCCTGCTCGTTCTTGAGCAGCGCCCCGAGGAACGGAATGTGCTGCTCGATGTCGTCGGCGGTCATGCCCGCCCGCAGCAGCACCGAGATCCAGTCGATCAGCTCCGAGGTCGAGGGCTTCTTGCGCAGCTCGTTCTGCTCGCGCAGCCAGTAGAACTTGATCAGCACCTGGTCGAGCAGCTGGGTCTGGAGGTGCGGGTGGTGCACGTCCACGATCTGCTGCATCAGCGCCTTGTCGGGGAAGTCGATGAAGTGGAACACACAGCGGCGCAAGAAGGCGTCGGGCAGTTCCTTCTCGTTGTTCGACGTGATGATCACGACCGGTCGCTCCTGGGCCGCGACCTCGTCGCCGGTCTCCGACACGGTGAAGCGCATCTCGTCGAGCTCGCGGAGCAGGTCGTTCGGAAACTCGATGTCCGCCTTGTCGACTTCGTCGATCAGCAGCACGTGACGCTTCTCGGCCGCGAAGCAGCGGCCCATCGGACCCATCTTGATGTAGGTGCGGATGTCGGACACGTCTCCGTCGCCGAAGCGCGCGTCGTTCAGGCGCTGGACGGTGTCGTAGACGTAGAGCCCGTCCTGGGCCTTGCTGGTGGACTTCACGTGCCAGCGCTCGATGGGCATGCCGAGCCCCTCGGCCACGTGTTCGGCCAGCAGGGTCTTGCCCGTCCCGGGCTCGCCCTTGATGAGAAGGGGACGCTCGAGCGCGATCGCCGCGTTCACTGCATCGACCAGGGACGAGCTGGCGATGTAGCCCGCCGTACCCTGAAACTGGAGGAAGTCGCTCGTATCGTTCATGGGCGGGGAGGATGGCCCATCCTGCCCCCACTGGCGAGCAGCCTCGGGCCCTCGGCCAGCTACCCTGTGGCGCGGCACGGGAAGGACGGCATGGCCGTCGGCACGGGAAGGACGGCATGGCCGTCGGCGAGGGAGGACGGCATGGCCTATCGAAGCATCGAGCTCGGGCGGGAGGACGCCTTCACGACCCTCACCCTGGCGGCCCCCGAGCGGCGCAACGCGCTGTCCGAAGAGGTACTCGGCGAGATCGGCGATGCCCTCGCCCAGACCGGCGCCAGCAACGCCCGGGGCGTCGTGATCCGTGCCGAAGGCCCCGTGTTCTCGGCGGGCCACGACTTCCAGGACATGGACGGGCGCGACCTCGACGCCATGCGCCGGCTCCTGCGCACCTGCACCGTGGTCATGCAGCGGGTGCAGGAGATTCCGCAGGTGGTGATCGCCCAGGTCGAGGGCCTCGCCACCGCCGCCGGCTGCCAGCTGGTGGCCAGCTGCGACCTGGCCGTCTGCGGCGCATCGTCGCGCTTTCAGGTGCCCGGCGGCCGCGGCGGCTGGTTCTGCACCACGCCGGGCGTGGCCCTCGCACGCGCCGTCGGTCGCAAGCATGCCCTCGAGATGCTGCTGACCGGCGACCCGATCGATGCCGAGACGGCGTTGTCGTGGGGGCTCGTCAACCGGGTCGTCCCCGACGACGAGGTCGCCGCGCACACCCTCGACCTGCTGGGGCGTGCCACGCGCGGCAGCGCCAGCGCCAAGGGCCTCGGCAAGCAGGCGTTCTACGCGCAGGTCGATCGCGACACCGCGGGCGCCTACGCCTACGCCACCGAGGTGATGGCCTCGGCCTCCCAGACGCCGCACGCGCAGGAAGGGCTCCGCGCCTTCCTCGAGAAGCGCAAGCCCCGCTTCGACTGAGTCCCCAGAACGGCCGCTACGAAAGCCAGCGCCCGAGCCGGGTGCCGAAGTAGAAGCGAATGAACTTCTGCAGGCCGTCTTCGCTCTTTCGGGTGTAGGGGTAGCCGCCCTGGATCTCGCCCGTCCCCTTGCGATCGGCGGTGATGGGCATCGCGTGGCAGTAGCCGCGGATCCCCGACCGGCCGTTGACCTGGCCCAGGCCGCTCGCCTTCACGCCGCCGAACGGCGCCTCGGCGATGCCGTAGGTGATGGCCATGTCGTTCACGCAAACACCACCGGTCTGGATGCGCGCCGCGATGCGGAACCCCTTCTCGACGTCGCGGGTCCACACGTTGCCGTTCAGCCCGTACTCCGAGTCGTTGGCGAGGGCGATGGCCTCCTCCTCGTCCGCCACCTTCTGGACGGCGAGAATCGGGCCGAACGTCTCGCGCGTCATCAGGTCCATGTCGTGGCTCACGCCCACCACCACGGTGGGCTCGAAGTAGAGACCCTGCAGCTCGGGGTTGCGGCGACCGCCCAGCAGCACCCGCGCCCCCTTCGCCTCGGCATCGTCCACGTGGGCCTGCATCACCTCGAGCTGCTTGTCCCAGAAGACGGCACCCACGTCGGTTTCGCCCTGGTCCGACTGACGCAGGGCGCGGACGCGAGCGAGCGTCTTTTCCAGGAACGCGTCGTAGACGCTCGCCACCACGTAGATACGCTCGGTGCCACAGCAGTAGTGGCCCGTGTTCATGCACGCGCCGTTCACCGCACCGGCCGCCGCGCGGTCGAGGTCCGCATCGGCACAGACGATCATCGCGTCCTTGCCGCCGAGCTCGAGCGTGCAGGGCACGAGATTGCGACCGCAGGCCTCGCCCACCTTGCGCCCGGTGGCCACGCTGCCGGTGAACGACACCTTGTCGACCCCCGCTTCCACCAGTGCGGCGCCCGTCTCGCCGTCTCCCTGCACCACCTGGTAGAGCCCGTCGGGGAGCCCGGCTTCTTCGAACATCTCTTGGACGAGCAACGCCGAGAAGGGCGTCACCTCGGACGGCTTGTGCACGACGGCGTTGCCCGCCATCAGCGCCTGCACCGCGGGGTTCACCGACAGCGCCACCGGCCCGTTCCACGGCGTGATGAGCCCGACCACCCCGAGCGGGCGGTAGACGATGCGAAGCTTCTTGGTGAACCCGAGGATGCCGTGCGGCCTGCGCTTCTCGTCGGCCAGGAACTGCTTGGCGCGCTTCGCGTAGTGGGCGATCGCATCGCACGGGGCGAACACCTCCATGCCGATGGCCTCGGTGCGCGCCTTGCCGGTCTCGGCGATCACCGCCTCGATGATCTCGTCCTGCCGGGCCACGACGCGCTCGAGCAGGCGCCACATGGGCGCGGCACGCTCTTCGAACGAGGCCTCGGCCCACGGGCCCTGGGCCTTGCGCGCGCGCTCGACGGCCAGGCGCACGTCCTCGGCGGTGGCGCAGTCGAACTCGCCAATGGGCTCTTGCGTGACGGGGCTGCGCGCGCGCAGCCGCCGCCGCGGCCCGGTGGATGCGATCGACTCGACGATGGCCATGGCATTTCCTCTTCTGGCAGGGAACTCGAGCTGGCCGGAAGAATAGTCGAGCCGGTGCTCTGCGTGGCCGCCGCGGTAGCATGAGGCCATGGACGGCACCCACGACCTCGGAGGCAAGCCGGGCTTCGGCCCGGTGGTGCGCGGCGGCGACGCCGAGCGGACGTTCGTCGCCGATTGGCAGCGCCGTGTCTTCGGCCTGGTCGGGCTCGGCCTCTCGACGCTTGCCAACACCGACGCCTTTCGACACGCCATCGAAAGGCTCCCCGCAGAGACCTACCGCGCCGGCTACTGGACCCGCTGGCTGGCCGCGCTGCAGCTGCTGGTGGACGAAGACGACGCGAGCGTCCGGCGCACCGCCAGCACGGCCCGGCGCGATCTGGACCGGCGTCCCCGATTCGCCGTGGGCAACGCGGTACGGACCCAGGCCGATGGGGTGCCGGGGCACACCCGGCTTCCGGGCTACGCGCGAGGCCGACGGGGCCAGATCGTGCGCCACCAGGGCGCCTGGGTGTTTCCCGACACGAACGCCCATGGCGACGGCGAGCAGCCCCAGCACCTGTACACGGTGGCCTTCTCGGCACGCGAGCTCTTCGGCGAGGACGCGGACGCCCATGCCCGCGTCTCGCTCGATCTGTTCGAACCCTATCTCTCGAAGGAAGACGGCTGATGTCCGATGCCGCCCTGCGCGCCGAGGCGCTCGAAGCCCTGCTCACCGAGCGCGGCATCGTGACGCGCGAGGCCATCGACGCCGTAGTCAGCCACTACGAACAGGACGTCGGGCCCATGAACGGCGCGCGGGTCGTGGCGCGCGCCTGGTGCGATGCGGACTACCGCGCGCGCCTGCTCGCGGACGGCACCGCGGCCATCGCCGAGCTCGGGTTCACGGGACCGACCGAAGGCGAGTGCATCGTGGTCGTCCCCAACGGGCCACGGGTCCACAACGTGGTCGTCTGCACGCTCTGCTCCTGCTACCCCTGGCCGGTTCTCGGGCTGCCGCCGGCCTGGTACAAGTCGCCGGAGTACCGTGCGCGCGTGGTTCGCGAGCCGCGAGATGTGCTCGCCGAGATGGGGCTCGAGCTCGACCCGAACGTCGAGATCCGCGTGTGGGATTCGAGCGCCGAGGTTCGCTACCTGGTGCTTCCCGAACGGCCCCCCGGCACCGAAGCGCTGTCCGAGGACGACCTGGCCGCGCTGGTGAGCCGCGACGCCATGATCGGGGTGGCGCGCGCGGGGGAGCCCGCGTCGTGAGCCAGCCCACGCTCGATACCGAGGGCCACGCGGCCCCGCCGCGCCGAAACGGCGAGATCGTCTTCGAAGCGCCGTGGCAGAGCCGCGCGTTCGGCCTGACCATGAGCCTGTGCGAAGCGGGCGCCATCGCGTGGTCCGACTTTCGCGCGCGGCTGATCGATGAGATCGGCCGCTTCGATGCGGCGAATCCCGTCTTGCCCGAGGCCGGAGCGGAGCCTGCACCGTACGCCTACTGGGACCACTGGCTCGCCGCGCTCGAGGGACTGATCACGGAGAGAGGTCTCTGCTCGGCCGAGGACCTGGCGGGCCGCGTCGGCGCCTACGCCGAACGACCCCATGGGCACGACCACTGAACCCCTGCGCGCGGGGCGCGCCGGTCAGCCGGTGCCGAGTTCCTTCCTCAGGTCGTCGAGCGACACGACCCGGCAGCGCGGCTCGGGATGGTCCTGGGCGCGCACCCAGCGAACGCACATGGTGCCGTGTCGGTGGCCCGAGACGTCCAGGAAGTTCGGATGGCCCGGGTCCTCGTGGGCCACGACGAGCTGCACGCTCCCGTCGTCGCGCAGCGCCGCCTGACCGCTGCTCACGTGAACGCGTCGGAAGCGGTAGTCGAGCGACTCGGCCCAGATGTTCCCGAGCTGGAAGTTCCAGTAGTCGCACTCGGGCGGGGTCATCTCGATCACCAGCGCCTGGTCATCGGCGAGCTCCCACAGCCCGAGCCAGATCCGGATGTTCGGATCGCCGCCCACCACGCGGTGGTTTTCGAGATCGGGCAGGTGGAATGCGTTGACGGGCGCATGGTTGCGAAAGTCCGTCACCCAGTCGGCGAACCACTGGGCGCAGCCCATGGCGTACATGGCCGACCCCAGCAGCATGCCCGGCACGCGCTCGGGGTCGAGCGGCGGAAGCGGCTCGTCCGCATCCAGGCACTCGATCTCGACCTCGACCGGCTGCTCGCGCGTGCGGTCGAGAAAGGTCTGCCGCAGCAGGATCTGCTTGGTGTCGGGAGCCATGCGCAGCCAGTTGCCCGGCTGCTCCTCCTGGCTCGCCAGGATCTCGAAGCTGCCGTCGGGTTCGAGGGTGAGCTGCTTGTCCTCCAGGTGCCCCGCCCCGCCGGTGATCCGGTCCTTCGCTGCGAAGTTCTGGTTCTGGGCCGCGAAGCTCATGTAGTGGATGCTGCCGCGGCGCCCGCGGATCCGGTACGTGTACTGCGCGTTCACCGTGGCCGAGACGTAGTAGTTGTCCGGATTGTCGAGACCCATCTTCACCAGGTCGGGCATGGCGCGAAAGCGCGGATGCCGGGGACCCAGCTGCTCGGCGAACGACACGAACCCGGCGCGGAGCAGGCGCGTCAGGTAGCGGAGCCCTTCTGCGCGATCGAAGGCGTCGGTGTCGAGGTCCTCACGCAGCACGACGTCGCCGGCCTTCTTCAGCAGGTCGCAGAACTCGCCCCAGGCCTGGCCGTTCATCACCTTGTCGGTGGCTTCGCTCACGACGCATCTCCTTGCTGGGCGGCCTCGGCAATGGCCTGCTCCGCGGGTCCGAGCAGCCCGGCGGCGCGCGGGTAGCCGGCGTACTGCGCGATCTGGATCAGCACCTCGCGCACCTGCTCCGGCGTGAGTTCGCCGCGCTTGAGCGCCGCCTTCACCTGGATCTTGAACGTGTCCTTCTCGCCCAGCGCGGCGATGACGCCGAGGATCAGCAGCCGGCGGTCGCGAATCGGCAGCGCCTCGCGCGTCCACACCTCGGCGAAGAGCTGCTCGAGCATCAGGTCGGCGAAGGCGTTGGCCCCGGCCGGCGGCACGGCGACGTCGCCGGCGTAGACTTCCTGGATCATCTCGGCGCCGCGCTGGCGGCGCTCGGTCTCGGACATGGGGGTCTCCTGGTCGCGCGGGGGCCTGCGGCGCGAGGCCGGCCAGTATACCGCCGGGGCCGGACCGTCGGACTAGGCGCCGTGGGGCGACTCGTCGGGGTCGGGCCACGGGTCGGGCCAATCGCCACCCACCGTACGCGTAAAGGCGGGCTTGCGGCGCTCGACGTAGGCGAGTCCGCCTTCGACCGCATCGGCGCCGCCCATCAGGTGGTGGTGCAGTGCCGTCTCCATGTGCTCGACCTGTTCGGCCGAGAGCCCCGTCGCCTGCCAGAGCAGACGCTTGGTCACCCCCACCGACAGCGGCGCGGCCCGCTCGGCGATCTCCCGCGCGATCTCCATCGCGGCCTCGAGGACTTCGGCTGCAGGAACCGAGCGAAGCGCGAGGCCGTGGGCCGCCGCCTCCTGGCCCGAGATGCGCGTGCCCGTGAGCAGCAGCCAGGCCGCGCGCTCCATCCCGACGATGCGCGGCAGCGTGAAGTGGGCGCAAGCGTCGGGCATCACCCCGCGACGCACCTGGAGCACGCCGTAGCGGGCTTCGTCGGCCGCGATCCGCAGGTCGCATTGCAGGGCGAGCGTGAGCCCGAGCCCCACGGCGTGGCCGTTCATGGCCGCAATCACGGGCTTGCGGACACGCCACGCGGGCGGATCCACCGGCGACGCGCTGAACCCCGACGCCCCCTCGACACTGCGAAAGGTCTCGGCACCGCCGCTCATGTCGGCCCCCACGCAGAACGCATCGCCCGAGCCGGTGAGCACGACGGCACGCACCGCATCGTCGGCGTCGCAGCGGCGGTAGGCCTCGCCGAGCTCCTGGCCCATCTCCCCACTGAACGCATTGCGGGCCTCGGGCCGGTCGAGCGTGACCACCGCCACCCCATCGGCCACCTGCATGCGAACGTGTGACAACGCCGGACCCGGGCTCAGGCGGGCAGCCAGGCGGCGATGGCCTGGCCGATCTCGTCGGGGGAGTCCTCCTGCACGAAGTGATTGCCCGCCACGGTCGTCTCGGTCTGGTTCGGCCAGCTGCGGCAGAACTCGCGCTGCGGGCCGATCAGGATGGCCCCGGGGTCGGCGTTGATGAAGAGCTTGGGGACGGGGCTCTCGGCGAGCCAGCGACCGTAGGCGTCGACGATCTCCACCACGTCGGCGGGCTCGCCCTCGATCGGGATCTGGCGGGGCCAGGTGAGCGTGGGGCGACGACCCTCGCCGGGTTCGAGGAAGGGTCGGCGGTACACCTCCATCTCCGCATCGGTGAGTTTGCGCAGGATCGAGCCGGGCAGCACGCGATCCACGAAGACGTTGTTCTCGAGGACCATGCCCTCGCCGGCCTCGGAGCGGAAACCCTGGAACACGCCGCGTGCCGCTTCGGGCCAGGCGTCCCACGTCATGGGCTGGACGATCGCCTCCATGTAGGCGATGCCACGGACGGCCTCGGGGTGACGATGCGCCCAGTCGAAGCCCAGCGCGGAACCCCAGTCGTGGATGATCAGCGTCACGTTCTCGGTGACACCGAGCTCGGCGAGCAGCGCGTCGAGGTAGCTTCGATGCTCGACGAACGTGTAGCGGTCGGGACCGCTCGGCTCGAGCTTGTCGGAGTCGCCCATACCGATCAGGTCGGGCGCGATGCAGCGCCCGCGCCCCTCGAGGTGGGGCATCACGTTGCGCCACAGGTACGAAGACGTCGGGTTGCCGTGCAGGAAGACGATCGGGTCGCCCTCGCCTGCCTCGACGTAGGCCATGGTGCGGCCCTTGACCTGGATCTTCTTCTTGGGTCGTTCCTCGGCAGAAATCATGGCGCTTCCTCCTCTTTGGGTCCGGCTTGGCCGGAGTCCGTTTCGCGGGGGCCCATGGGGCACGCCTCCGCGCCCCGGACCGGATCCAACCGGGGCCGTCAGGCCAACCCCAGTGCGAACGTCGCGGCCAGAACCGCCGCGCTCGACAGCCAGAGCCCGATGACGGCCGACCCGATCACGCCCGGCCGCAGCCCCCGGCGATCGGCTCGGTAGCCCTCGAACGACAAGAACGCGACGCCGAGCAACGCCGCCACCGCGAACGGGTTGCGGTCGACGGCCAGCAGCAGCATCGAGGCCCCGAACGTGCCCATGACCAGGGCCATCACGGCGACCAGGGGCCAGAGCGTGCTGTCTTCGAACAGCGGCCGGATCCAGCGCGCGACGCGCGGCTCGTCCTCGGCGGCTTGCTCGCTGGGCTCTTCCACGGGCGGATTCTACCCGCTCGCTCGGCCCCGTCCGTGAGCATCGCTCCCCCCGGGACGGGCGCCGCTCAGCGAGACGGGGCGGACGCGGGTCGCGGTAGCTCGGCACGGGCGCGAGGCCCGTCGGCCTGGGCCTGCTCGGCCTCCTGCTCCCGCAGGCGACGGCGCAGCCAGAAGACGCCCGCGCCCACCAGCATGAGCGGCGTGAGGCTCATGAAGACCGTCGTCCAGATGAAGGCGGTCCGCGTCTCGTCGTCGCGGCCCGTCGTGCAGACCGCACAGGCGTCGGCGAGATCGGGCAGCAGCGCCAACGCGGCCGCGACGAGTACGAGCATCGGGATCCGGCGCATCACAGGTACACGATCAGGTAGATGAGCGGCCAGATGCCGACCACGAAGTACCAGAACACCTCCGCGGTGGCGAGTTGGCTGCTCGCGAGCCAGCCGCGGCGCATGCGCCGCCAGGTCACGAACAGCAGCCCCAGCGCGGCGATCGCGTGCAGCGCGTGCACGCCCACGATCAGGTAGAAGAAGCTCCCCAACGCGCTCGACCGCATGGTGAGCCCCTGGCCGATCAGCGACACCCACTCGTAGCCCTGGAACAGCACGAAGAAGGTGCCCAGCCCGAGCGCGGCCACGAAGGGCGCCTCGGCGCTCACGCGATCGACCTTGAAGCGCCGGCGGCTGAGCATCAACAGCAGGCCGCTCGCCACCAGGGCCGCCGTGTTGATGGCGGTGGCTTCCACCGGCAGGCGCGGCTGACCGAGCGGCGGCCACACCGGGGCCCCGGCCTTGGCGATCGCGAATGCACTGATCAGGCCCGCAAACAGCGTGGCCTCGGCGAACACGAACAGCAGCATGCCGAGGACGCCGTCCGGCACCACCGGCGTGCGTCGAGACTCGACGACGTCGATGGGCCCGTATCCGGTCTGTCCTGCGCGGCGGCGGGGCATGGGGGGCCCTCGTCTCTGCTAGTGGTGCCCGGCCTCGGCGCCGTGGCCGGCGGCGGCCTCTTCGGCCTGCTCGAGCCAGAGCGGCTTGACCCAGCCCTGACCCTCGGCCTTCATCACGTCCGGGGCGGCGCCCGCGAAGAAGAGCAGCATGAACACCAGCGAGGTCACGATGAAGTACATCACGTACTTCCGCTCCACCGTCAGGTGCATGAAGTTCTTCACCACGAGGTAGGCCTTGATCACCGCGATGCCGAAGGCCGTGAACAGCGTGATCGCCTGGATGCCGGTGGCCTCGCCGATGAACGGGCCGACGACGCTGGCGATCAGCAGGAGGACGAGAATCCACCAGATGCGGATGTAGTGGGAGGGCGAGTGCCCGTCGTGCTCGGTCGATGCGTGTTCGCTCATGGTCCTACTTCGCGATGTAGAGGAGCGGGAAGAGGAAGATCCAGACGACGTCCACGAAGTGCCAGTAGAGCCCGATCAGCTCCACGTGGTGCAGGTCGCGGCCCTTCTTGGCTGCGGACGCCACGATCAGCATGATGATCGCGCCGACCAGCACGTGCGCGGCATGGATGCCCGCCGCCGTGTAGTAGAACGACCAGAAGGTGCTGGAGGTGATCGTGAAGCCGTGGGTGATCTCGGTCGTCCACTCGAACGCCTTCACGATCATGAAGGTGACGGCGCCGGCGCAGGTGGCGTAGAGCAGGCGTGCGGCCTTCTTGCCGTCGCCGCTCTCGGCAGCCTGGTGGGCGAGGACCGCCGAGAGGCTCGACGTGAGCAGCACCAGCGTGTTGAAGGCGCCGATCCACGTATTGGTGTAGGCGGCCTGGACGGCCCAGTCGTCGTGGGCCAGCCGGTGCATGATGTACGAGCCGAGAACACCGCCGAAGATCACGATCTCCGAGGCGATCAGCCACCAGACGGCCAGCTTGCCCGTGGGCATGCCCGCCGCAGTGCGCGTATTGGCGATCGGTCTTGCTGACATGGGCTCCTCGGATCAGGCCGGCTGATTCTGCGGCCAGTAGTCCTCTTCGCGGTCGGGATGGCTGAACTCGTACGGCCCGCGGTGACACTCGGGCAGGCCATCCGGGAAGTTGCCGTGGGGCGGGGGCGACGGTGCCGCCCACTCCAGGCTGTTCGCCTTCCACGGGTTCGCTCCGGCCTTCTCGCCGCGGAACATGCTGTGGAAGAAGTTCCAGAGGAACACGACCTGGAAGGCCAGCATCACCAGCAGCGCCGACGTCGCGAACACGCGGATGTCCTGGTACTGCGCCAGCTCGGGGAAGGCCGAGTAGTCGTAGATGCGGCGATGCTGACCCGCGACGCCCAGATAGAACAGCGGCAGGAAGATCGCATTGAAGGGGATGAACGTTCCCCAGAAATGGATCTTGCCGAGGGTCTCGTTCATCATGCGCCCGAACATCTTCGGGAACCAGTAGGTCACGCCCGCGAACGTTCCGATGATGGCGATCGGGAAGAACGTGTAGTGGAAGTGGGCGAGCACGAAGTACGTGTCGTGGAAGTAGATGTCGGCACCGCTCGCACCCAGGAAGATGCCCGTCACGCCGCCGATCAGGAACGTGACCAGGAACCCGAGGGCCCAGAGCATGGGTGTCGTGTATTGGATCGACCCGCCGTAGAGCGTGCCGATGTAGACGAACATCATCTCGGCGATTGGGACCGAGATGAGCAATGTCGTCACCGTGAACACGTGGGCCATGCGCGGGTCGATGCCCGCCACGAACTGGTGGTGCGCCCACACCGTGAAGGACAGCACGCCGGTTCCGAACACCGTGTAGAGGATGGTGCGGTAGGCCAGCAGCTTCTTGCGCGAGAAGGTCGTGATGACCTCGGCGACGATGCCGGTCGCCGGCAGCAGCACCACGTAGACCTCGGGATGCCCGAAGAACCAGAACAGGTGCTGCCAGAGGATCGGGTCCCCCGCGCGGTCCGGATCGAAGAAGGCCGTGCCGAGGTTCTGGTCGAACAGCAGCATGATGGCGCCGGCGATCAGCGGCCCCACCGACGCCATGAACAGGATGCTCGCCACCACGATCATCCACACCACCATGGGCACGTCGTAGAGCTTCATGCCTGGCGCACGCGAGTTCATCGCAGTGGTGATGAAGTTGATTCCGCCCATCAGGAAGGCCACGAATTCGAGCGCCACCGCCAGGACGAAGATGGTGGACCCGAGTTGTGTGAGGCTGTACTCGGCCTTGGCCGAGAGCGGCGGATACATGGTCCAGGCGCCGCCGAAGGCCCCGCCGTACACGAAGAACGACGCCATCAGCACGATCGCCGACAGCAGGAAGATCTGGTACGAGAGCCGGTTCAGCCGCGGGAACACCATGTCGTCGCAGCCGACCATCAGCGGGATCAGGTAGTTGCCGAAGGCCGCGATCAGCACCGGCATGGCCACCCAGAAGATCATGATGGCGCCGTGGTTGGTGACCAGGGCGTTGTAGTCGTTCGGGGTCACGAGGCCCCAGCCCGGGACGTCCATCCCAGGGAACGCCAGCTGCATGCGGAAGGCGTAGGCGAAGAAGCCGCCGATCACTGCCATCGCCATGCCCGTGAACATGTACTGCATGGCGATGACCTTGTGGTCGGTCGAAAGCAGGTACTTCGAAACGAAGCCCTGCTCTTCGTGGTGACCGACCTCGTGGTCGCCGTGGCTCGCCGGAATGCTCTCGGCCATGACTACTCCTGCACCGGCGCGCCGAGCGCGACGGCAACCGGGGCTTGCGGCGCCTGGGCCGCGACGGACACCGGGCTGTTCGCCGCCATCCAGGCGGCGTGCTGCTCGGGCGTCTCGATCAGCACGCGAGCGGGCATCAGCGCGTGGCCGATGCCGCAGATCTCGGTGCACTGGAACAGATAGTCGCCGGTCTTGGTGGTCTCGAACCAGCCCGTGATCACGCGGCCGGGGATCGCGTCCTGCTTCAGCCGGAAGGCCGGGATCGACAGGCTGTGCAGCACGTCCTTCGACTCGAGCTTGTAGTGGTAGAGCGTGTTCACCTGCAGGTGCAGTTCGTCGTTCATGGCGATGTCGTCGGCGGTGTCGAGTTCGCCGTCCGGGCCGGGGTGGACGAACGTCCAGGCCCACTGCTGGCCGATCACCCGCACGGTCTGCTCGGCGGGCGGCAGCGTGATCTTCACGTTGTGCCAGACCTGCACCGCGTAGACCACGATCACCACGTCGAACACCAGCACCGCCATGTGCGCCCAGGTGATCACCTTCTTCGGGTAGGTCTCGCTGCCGTCGATGTACTCGGCCTTCACGCCGTCCTTGCGGCGGAAGCGGAACATCAGCCAGCAGAAGGCGCCCTGGGTGAGTGCCCACCAGAAGAGCACGATCCAGAAGATCAGCTCGATGACGAAGTCGATGTCGCCAGCGAAGGTCGACGCCTGCGGAATCAACAGCTCCAGCATGCAGTGCCCCTAGAGAATGAACAGGAAGACGACGGCGATGAACGCGCCGACGCCTGCCATGGAAACGAGGAACGTGCGCCGCGCGAGTTCGTCTGCGGGCCAGGCCTTGGCCATGGGGTTCTCCTACTGCTCGCCGCGGAGCGTGAGGATGTAAGCGATGACGTCCTTCATCGCCTGCTCGTCCGCCAACGTCATGGCCATGGGGCGCATCGTCGCGCCGGCCATGTCGCCGGGGTCGGCGCCACGCACACCCGACTTGTAGTTCTGCAGCTGGGTGAGCATGTACCAGTCGTGGGTGTTGACGATGGGCGGGGACTGCAGGTCCTTGTTGCCCATGCCCTCCGGGCCGTGGCAGGCCACGCAGAGCGCGTAGGTCGCCTCGCCCTTGGCGGGGTCTCCGCCCGTGAGCACCGGCTCGGGCTCGAGAGCGGGCATGGCCGCCACGTACGCGGCGATCGCTTTGATGTCGTCGTCCGCCCGCTCGCGGCCCTGGTCGGCGGTGCGGTGGTAGAGCGACATCGCCATGGGCCGCATGCGCATGCCCCCGATGTCGTCCGGATGAAGTCCCCGCACGCCGTCGTAGAACTTGAGCACCTGGCTCTCGACGTACCAGTCGGGCAGCCCGGCGATCGCGGGCGCCAACGCCTCCGGATTGCCCTGCCCGGCGTCGCCGTGGCACTGCCCACACAGGTTGTAGAGTTCTTCGCCGCGCGCCAACGCGTCCTCGGCACCCACCGCATGCGAACCGGCGAGCACGAGTCCGAACGTCATGGCCGCGGCAGCGATCGCCTTTCTCGCTGCCATCAGATCCTCGACCGCTCCTTGCAATCCTTCGAAGGCCCACGAGACGCGCGCCCGGCGGCACGACGGTGCCCCATGGCTCGCGCCACGGACACCTCCCGGAGGACGGACACGGACGGCCCCTGGCGCCCCGTTTCCGCGACCGGGAGTTAGCCCATGCGAGTACGCTTCTCAAGAGCGTTGCGGAGTGCCCCAACCGCTCGGATTCGTGAACGAAATCCGCACTTTGAGGCCGCTCGCAGGCGCTCGGGAGCCCCCGCGGGGCTACAGATACAGCATCGCGTAGATCACCACCCCGGTGACCGACACGTAGATCCAGATGGGCCAGGCGATCCGCGCCAGCCTCCGGTGCCGCGGCAGGTCGCCGCGCGTGCCGAGCACGAGCAGCCGGATCGCCATCACCGGCACCGCCATCGCCAGCACCAGGTGGGTGCCGAGGATCGCGAGGTAGACCCCGCGGTACTCGCCCTCGTACACCGTGTTCTCGAAGTTTTTCGACCACTTGTGCAGCACGTAGAAGAGCAGGAAGACGCTGCTCACCCCGAAGGCGGCGATCATGGTGCGCCGATGGGCCTCGATGCGACCGCGGTGCACCAGCACCCGGCCCACGATCAGCAGCACGGTCGCCACGCCGTTGAGCGCCGCGTTCACGGTGGGCAGGAAGCCGAGATCCATCAGGCCTCCGAGCCCGCCGCGGTCGAGGCGCCTCGGCCCTCGCCCTCGGGAAGCGACGTGGCCAGCACCGCCGCCACCAGCAGCAAGCCCCCCGCCAGGTGGAACGGCGCGATCGGCGAGAGATCGTAGAGCCCCGCCGCCAACGGTCCGATCACCCGCGCCAGCGAAGCGCTGGACTGGAAAGTGCCCATGACCACGCCCTGGCTGCCGGCGTCGGTCGATTGCGAGGCCAGCCCCATGAGCGGCGGCTGGGCCACGCCCCGGCCGACGGCGGCAACGGCCAGCACCGCCACCAGCGAACCCAGCGCGGCCTGGAACGGCAGCAGCAGGAAGGCCACCGCCAGCACGGCGCAGCCGCCGATCACCAGCGATCGCTCGCCGAAGCGCGCCACCAGCGGCTTGATCGCACCGCCCTGCACGGCGCCCATGAGCACCGCCATTCCCACCAGCAGGGTCCCGAACTGCCAGGCCTCCCAGCCCAGGCGGTCCTGGGTGAACCAGGCGAAGACCACCTCGAGCTGCGTGACCGCGACGCTGAAGATCAGGTAGATGCCGCACAGCCGGGCCACGCCGGGCAAGCGCAGCGCCTCGAAGCGGCTGCTCGGGCCGGAGGCGGTCGACTCGCGCCGCTCGGGTTCGGGCAGCACGGCGGCCGCGAGCACCCAGTTGGCGGCTGCCAGCCCCGCCGCGGCCAGCAAAGGCACGTGGTGCCCGAGCGGCGAGAGCAGCGCCCCGAGCGCCGGGCCGAGCACGAATCCAACCGCAAACGAGGCCCCGATCCGCCCCATCCAGGTGGTGCGCTCGTCCGGGTCCACCACGTCGGCCACGTAGGCCGTGGCCACGCTCACGTTGGCGGCGAACGCGCCGCCCAGCAGGCGCGCCAGGAACAGCACGGGCAGCGTCTCCGCAAACCCCAGCAGCAGCAGCGACCCCGCGGTGCCCGCGATGGTGAGCAGCAGCACCGGCCGGCGTCCGATCCGGTCGGAGAGCCGGCCCCAGAGCGGCGCAAACACGAACTGCATCGCCGCGTAGCTCGTGAAGAGCAGGCCCAGGGTGAGGGCGTCGGCCTCGAGGCTGCGCGCGAAGAACGGCAGCACGGGCATCACGATCCCGAAACCGACGAGATCGACGATGACCACGCCGAACAGGGTCGGAAGGGCCGCCCGGCTCCGCACGGCGTCCGCCACTAGAGGCCCGCGAGGAGCTCCACGTTCATGGCGAGGAACAGCGCGAACAGGTAGGCGAGCGACACGCGGAACATGCGGCGCGCCGCGTCGTCGGTGCGCTCACGCAGCAGGCGCACGGCGGCCCAGACGAACCAGGCATTCATGCCGAGGGCGACGGCCAGATAGACGTTGCCGAGCAGGCCCAGCGCCACCGGAGCCAGGGTCACAGGGACCAGGCCGAAGGTGTAGAGCAGCACCCGGTGCCGAGCCTTCTCGTCGCCGATCACGCTCGGCAGCATGGGAATGCCGGCGGCCTCGTAGTCGGCCTTGCGGTAGAGGGCGATCGCCCAGACGTGGGGCGGCTGCCAGAAGAACACGATGCCGAACAGCAGCAGGCCCGGTGCCCCGACGCTGCCGTTGACGGCGGCATCGGCGATGAGCGGCGCCGCCGCGCCGGCGGCCCCGCCGATCACGGCGTTCCAGGCCGAACGCGGCTTGAGCCAGATCGTGTAGACGAAGACGTAGAACAGGATGCTCGCCACGCCGAGCCAGGCGGCGGGCGCACCCGCCACGGCGTAGAGCAGCCCCGTGCTCAGGGCAGCCAGGGCCAGTCCGAAGGCCAGAGCGGCGCCCGGGGCAATGCGCCCCGCCGGGAGCGGCCGCTCGCGGGTGCGCTCCATGAGCGCATCCTTGTCCCGCTCGATGTAGGCGTTCAGCGTATTGGCCGAGGCCGCGGCCAGCGCGATGCCCAGCAGCACCAGCAGCGCGAACACCGGCGTGGGCGCCGGACCCGCGGTCATGAACAGCACGGGCAGGCCCGTAAACAACACCATCGGCAGCAGACGCGGCTTGGTGAGGTCTGCGTAGCTGCGCACGATCGCCGAACCGCTCAGGGGTTCGGCCGCTCTCTGGGCGGGGCTGTACGCCAAATTCGGCTCCGGGCTCCGGGCGGGGGGAACCGCCCTGATCGCGTAAGGACGCGACAACGGGGCGGAATCGGCGCAAGGGTTAACACAAGGGCCGGGGTCGGTCGAACCGCGCGTGCCTGTGTGGCTTCGGCGCCTCGGCACAGGTCTGCTAGCCGTATTCACGGCGGCTGCGGCCCCTTGGGGCTCACGGAGAAGACATGGCGACGAACCCCATCACCGACGAGATGCTCGAGCAGTACCACCGCGACGGCTACGTCGTCGCCAGGCGACTGCTCGACGAAGACAGCCTGCAGCAGTGGCTCGAGCGCCTGCAAGCCATCGTGGACGGCGAGGTCGCGCCCGCCGAACGCATGCTCGTGATGCGCGACGTCATGGTGGTCAAGGGTGCCGTGGAGACCAGGAGCCGGCTCGAAGCCGTGGCCAAGGTGCAGGACTACGAGAACGATCCGGTGCTCTGGGGCTACGTGAACGACGACCGGCTGCTCGACTGCGTCGAGCGCTTCGTGGGCCACGACGTCTTCACCCTGCACACCATGCTGATCAACAAGCCGCCCAACGTGGACGGCCGCCATCCCCTCCATCAGGACCTGCTCTACTTCCCTTTCCGCCCGGCGGAGAAGATGGTCGCGACCTGGACCGCGCTCGAGCCGGTGACGAAGGAGAACGGCTGCCTCGTGGTGGTCCCCGGCAGCCACACCGGCGAGTTGCTGGAGCACGAGAACATGGACTGGGACTTCGTGAACGCCGCCTACTGGGGTGCCAAGGGCGTGGGCGCCGACGCGCCGCGCGTGCACCTGGAGATGGACCCCGGCGACACGGTGTTCTTCCACCCCGTGCTCATCCACGGCTCGGGCCGCAACCGCACCCAGGGCTTCCGGCGTGCCATCTCTGCGCACTACTGCGCCACCGACTGCGAGTGGGCCTGGGCCGGCGACGCCGTCCTGCAGCGTCCCTACCGCGTGGTCCGCGGCGAACACGCCGGCGAACGCTGGTCGGGCCCAAAGCGCGGCGAGGGCACCGTGAACCCCCTCGACTACATCCCGATCACCGCACCGGTCGCCCCGGGGCGAAGCGACAAGGCCGACTAGCCCAACGCGTCGGGTCCGGTCGCGCCCTCGACCGCGACGTAGTGCTCCACCACGGGGAACGGGTCGTAGAACGGGTGCAGCAACTCGCTCCAACGGCGGTAGCCCGGCGAGCCACGAAACCCCTCGGTGTGGCTCTCGAGGTCGTCCCACCAGACGAGCAAGAGGTGGCGGTCACCCTGCTCCATGCAGCGTCGCAACTCGTGACGCTGGTAGCCGGGCGTCGACGCCACGATCGACTGCGCCTCTCGAAACGCCGCCTGGAATCGATCGGCCTCCCCCGGACGCACCTCGAGAATCGCGACTTCGAGCACCATGGGGCGGATCGTATCGCGCACTGCACGCCCTTCGCCCGCGAGACCGCGCTTCCCCGACTGGATGTAGATCCAGTCCGAGAACTGGATTCAAATCCAGTTCACGAGTCCAGGATCTATGTTAGGCTGAATGTGACCTCGCCCCGCCGTCCCGTGAGGTCGCGATGTCTCCCCTGTCCGGCGTACCGAGCCCCGAATTGCTGGCTCGACTGCGTGCCCTGGTCGCACGCGAGCAGGCCCTCGAGGCCGATCTCGTTCTGCACCTGGGCGAGGTCGATGCGCGGCGTCTCTACCTGCCCGCGGGCTGCGCTTCGATGTTCCGCTACTGCGTCGAAGTGCTGCACCTGGCCGAGGGTGTCGCCTACAAGCGCATCGCCGTAGCACGCGCCGCGCGCAAACACCCGGCGCTGGTCGCCGCATTGCGCGCAGGCGAGATCCACCTGACGGCCGCGAGCCTGCTGGCGCCACATCTCCAAGGACCGAACGTCGACCGATTGCTCGCGAGAGCCCGCCATCGCAGTGTGGAGGAAGTGCGATGCATGGTTGCAGACCTGCGCCCGAGAGCGGACCTGAATGCTGGGGTACGGCGGGTCGTCCCCGCCGGCGCCAGTAAGCCCGTGAAGCCTTCGGCGACGGCGCCTACGGCGCAGCCGGCCCACTCGCATGCCTCGCCGGCTCCCGAGGCCCCTACCCCGACTGGATCTGCCACGTCCGGTCGAGAGCAACCTGGCGAAGCAGCACCACGGCCCGAGCCCCTCGGCAACTCCCGCTACGCGGTCCGGTTCATGGCTGACGAGACCTGTCACCGCGAGCTTCTCGAGCTTCGAGCGCTGCTGCGGCACCAGATCCCGGACGGTGATCTGGCCAAAGTACTCGCGCGTGCCATTGCCGAGTTGCTCGCCAAGGTACGTAAGCAGAAGTTCGCCGCCGTCGCGCAGCCGCGTGGCCCCAAGACCGGCGACCAGCCTCAACCGGGCCGCCCTGGGTCCCGGCACATCCCCGCAGCCGTCCGCCGCGAGGTCGTGGAACGCGACGAGGGCCGCTGTGCCTTCGTCGCAGACGACGGACGCCGCTGTACCGAGACGGGCTTCGTCGAGTTCCACCACACGAAGCCCTGGGCACGGAACCGCCGGCACGACCCCCACGAGATCAGCCTCCGTTGCCGCGCCCACAACACACACCACGCATTCCAGGACTTCGGCGAGCGGCACATGCGAACCTTCGCGCGCTCGGGTCCAGCGCACGATTCGCTTGGCGCAGCCGAACTGGATCCAAATCCAGTCCGCGAGCTGGATCCAAATCCAGTGGAAGCTGGATGAAGCGACGCCGGCCCGCGCTACGGCGCGGCCGCGGTCGCCTCCGCCTGCTCTCGGATCATGCCGAGCATGAAGCGGCGCAGCAGGCCGCTGCCGCCGCGGATCAGGAACCAGTAGGCGCCGAAGCGACGGCGCGTGCCGGGGTCGGCGCAGAGGATGCGGGTCTCGGTCGAGAGATGCGTACCGCCCGCGCCCGGCGTGAGCAGGAAGTTCCAGGCCACGCGCGCGAGCCCGGCGGGCACGGGCTCGTGGAAGGTCGCGGGGTCGGTGGTCTCGATCCCGCCGGTCGGTCGCCAGAAGCGGCCGGTCAGGCCGATGATCAGCTCACGGTGCGGAAGCGACTCGAGCGGCACGAAGCCCTGGGCCTCGAAGTCGTCGAGGGTGATGCGCGCGGGCGGGCCGGTACGGCCTCGGCCCATGAGGCGGCCCGGAAGCCCGCGCATCGCGAGGATGGCGCGGGCTACACGGTGCTCGGCGAGATCGATGGTCTGGATCGCGTCCCAGGTCTGCTCGGGGGATGCGGCCACCCGCGTCTCGTGGAACTCCGAGAAGTCCCATCTGGGCATCCAGTGGTCGATGCGCGGAGCGGACTCGGCCGTCATGCCCGGCTCAGTATATGCTGGCGGGGCGTGCGACGTCCCCAGCGATCGAGACCGATACGAAGGGCCCACCCGGCCGGGTGCGTAGGCGAACCGGCGTCTTGATCCATCTGAACCACGCCGGGACGAGTTGGCCGAAGCCGGCTTGCGTGCGCGACGCCGTGGCCGAGACCCTGGCCGCACCCGAGCTTTCGGACGAAGGATTCGACCGGCACCACGAATCCGTGGCGCGCGCGTTCGGCGTGGGGGACACCGAACGGCTGCTGCTCACCCCGGGCGCCACCCAGGCGTTGGCGGTCGCCGTGGCCGACCACCCGTGGCAGCGCGGTGATCGCATCGTGCTGAGCGGCCTCGAGCACCATGCGCTGCAACGCCCGGCACAGCAGCTCCGGAGCAGGGGAGTCGAGACGATCGTCGTTCCTCCCACGGCCACGGAACCCATCGACGTCACGCGCTTGCGCGAAGTCCTCTCCGCCGGCCGCGTGCGCATGGTCGCGACCACCGCCGCCTGCAACGTGACCGGCGAGCAGCTGCCGATCGAAGCGATCGCGCGGTTGGCACACGAGTACGGCGCGCTGCACCTGGTCGATGGGGCGCAGACCGCCGGCTGGATCGACGTCGACTTCGATGCATCCCCGTTCGACCTGTTCGCCTTTGCCGGGCACAAGGGCCCCCAGGCACCTTGGGGCATCGGCGGGCTGCTGCGGGCGCCCCACGTCCGATTCGAGAGCCCCTGGGCCGGCGCCACCAAGCAGGCGCCAGGACCATGCGACGTAGGCTCGGTGGATCGCGCCGCGCTGGCGGGCCTGGCCGCGGGGCTCGAGTGGCTCGCGGAGCCCGAGCGTGCGGACCGGCTCGCGAAGGCCCGCGCGCTGGCGAGCACACTTCGCGCAGTCGCGACCGAAGGGCCCGACGTCACACTCCACGGCGCGGCACGCGCCGAGCTGGCGATGCCGACGGTGGCGCTCACATCGAACCGCCTCGAACCGAACGAACTCGCCCGCAGGCTCGCCGCCCGCGACGTGACCGCCTCAGGCGGCCTCCACTGTGCGCCGCTGGCCCATCAGTCCCTGGGCACCTGGCCCGACGGCGCACTGCGACTGAGCTTCGGCCCCGCCAGCACCACGGACGACGCCGACCACGCCGCTGGCGCACTTCGAGAGACGCTCGCCGCCGCCGACTGACCCCGACGGCTCGCCCGCGATGCTAGGCCGGCGGAGAGACGCGCTCTGCGAGGAACGAAAGCGCGTCCTCGATGATCTCCGCAGACACCGCCTCATGCGCGCCCGGACCGTCGCGCAACGTCTTGTCGGCGCTGCCGAGCGTCTCGAACAGCGCCAGGGCCGATTCGGCAGCGTGCAGTTCGTCGCCCAGCTGGCGGACGAAGAAGACCGGGCAGCCCACCCGTGCGGCGGCCTTGGCGACACGCGGCCCCACCAGCCCGTACAGGCCCAACACCGCCGCGCGCACCGTCGGATCCTCCGCCAGGTGGAACACGCCGTACTGCGTCCCGAGCGAGAGCCCGTAGTAGCCGACGGGCACCTCGCCGACTTCGGGCTGGGCGCGAAGCGCGGCGGTGGTGGCCCGCAGCTCGGCGGCGATGTCGGCGCCCCCGTCGTGCGCGCGCCAGTAGGCGAGGTAGTCACGGGCCACGTCTTCGGGCGAAGCTGCGCGATCGTGACGGCGGTCGCCATGGCAGGGCATGTCGATCGCCGCAGCCGCGAGACCATGGCGAGACGCGAGCGCCCGCGCGATGGGCACGTGGAATGCGTTGCGCTTGTCGACGGTGAAGCCGTGGCCGATGACGATGAGCCCGCGCGGCGCGCCCACATGGGGAAGCCAGGCCACGCCGGGTAACCGCTCCTCGCCGTGCTCCACGGTGAAGGCGCGCTCGACCGCTCCGCGCTCCGGACCGAGCGCCGTCTCCCAGGTGAGCACGCTCACGGGCTCACGCCTCCTGGTGGGGCGTTTCGGCGTGGTGGCCGTCGGGGTCGCGCGTGAACGCCGCGAGCGTCAACGGCGCGATCCCCTCATTGCCCGAGCAGCGTCAGCACGTTGCCGTCCGGGTCGCGCAGATGTGCCAACGTACCGCCCCACGGCTGCTCAGCCGGCGGCTCCAGGAACGCGACGCCGCGAGCCAGCAGGGTCTCGTAGCAGGCGTGGATGTCACCCACCTCGAGCGAGGCGCCCACGAAGCGGCCCACGAAGCCCATGGCTTCTTCGTCGGCGGGGTCGGCGCGCTCGAGGGCGAGGTTGCACGCCCCTGTATCGAGCTGGGCCCAGCCCATCTCGTCGCCCCGAAAGGTGGTCGGGATGCCGAGCGTCTCGGTGTAGAAACGGATCGCCCTCTCCCAGTCGGTGACGAAGATGCGAAGCACGCGAAGCTCGAAGTTCATGAATCCTCCCGTCGGCTGCGCCCCACAGGACGCGCACTCGCTTCAGATGGCCCCGCCGGCCATCGCGGCGCGGATCGCGCCCTCGATCCCCTCGATCAACATCTGCACGCCGATCACCGTCAGCACCAGGCCCATCAGCCGCGCCACGACGTTGATGGCGTTCTGTCCGAGAAAGCGGGTCAGCTGCGACCCGAATGCGAAGACCACGAAGGTGAGCGCGCAGACTGCGCCGAACGCGGCGAGCACCCGGACGACCTCTGCGCCGGTCGCCTCGGCCGCAAAGCTCATGGCCGTGGCAATCGTCCCGGGGCCCGCCAGCACGGGCATGGCCAACGGGCTCACCGCGAGACCGAGCGCGGCGTCGCGGCTGGCCTCGTTGTCCTCGTCGGTGGTCGCGTGGATCTTCGACGGTTCGCCGTGAAGCATGCCGAACCCCACCAACGCCACGAGAATGCCGCCGGCGATCCGGAACGCCGGCAGCGTGATGCCGAACAGGTCGAAGATGGCCCGACCCCCGATGGCAAAGACCGCCACGATGCCGAAGGCCAGCAGCACCGCGCGAAGCGCAATGCCACGCTGGAGGGCTGCGGGCTGGTCCTCCACCAGGCCCAGGAAGATGGGCGCGTTCGCGATCGGGTTCATGATGGCGAAGAAGGCCATGAAGGTGGCCCCGAGATGGACGGCCGGGTGGTCCATGACGGCGACGCTAGCGCGCCGTCGGACCCTGAGTGGCGGCCTCCTCGCCCGCTGCGGGCCGCGGCGGCCTGGGGCTACCCTCGCGCGACGGAGGTCCTCCATGCCGCTTCCCTTTCCGCCGCTCGGTCCGCGCCCGTTCCTCGATGAGAAGCGCCGCGTGCTCGAGAAGGCCCGCTACCAGGGCTTCGACGTCCGCGCGATGAGTCCCGTGATCGGGGCAGAGGTCCATGGCCTCGACCTGGGAAGCCTCACCGACGAGTCGTTCGCCGAGGTCGAGCGCGCCCTGCTCGACTTCAAGGTGCTGGTGTTTCGCGACCAGGCCATCGGTGCCGAGGCGCAGATCGCCTTCGCCGAGCGATTCGGCGAGGTCGACGACCACCCGTTCCTTCCGGCGGCGGAAGGGCAGCCCAAGGTGGACCGGTTTGCCAAGGACGCCGACACCGTGGGCGTCGAGAACATCTGGCACACCGACGTCACCTGGAAGGAGCTTCCGCCGCTGGGGACGGTGCTTCGCGCCATCGAGGTCCCCGAGGTCGGGGGAGACACCCTGTTCGCCGACATGGCTTCGGCGTATCGCGGACTCGCGAAGGACGTCCGCGAACGCGTGGCCAGCATGCGCGCCGTCCACGACTTCACCAACTCGTTCGGCCGGCTGCTCGACCCCGAGACCCGCGCCGAGCGGCAGAAGCAGTTCCCGCCCGTGGAGCATCCCGTCGTGCGCAGCCACCCGCGCACGGGCGAGCCCATCCTGTTCGTGAACCGCATCTTCACCAGCCATCTGGTGGGCCTCGCGCCCGACGAGAGTGACGAACTGCTCGCGCACCTCTGCGAGCAGGCGACCTTCCCCGAGTACCAATGCCGGGTCCGCTGGGCGCCGGGCACCGTCACCATGTGGGACAACCGCGCGGTGCAGCACTACGCCGCCAACGACTACTGGCCGCGCAAGCGGGTGATGGAACGCGTGACGATCGTCGGCGACCGCCCGCAAGGGATCGCCGCCTAGACGTCCCCTTCGGGCGCACGCCGCGCCCGGTAGTGGCGGATCATCGCGTTGGTGCTGCTGTCGTGCTCGGGCTCCGCGGCGCCCGAGAGTTCGGGCCCGATGCGCCCGGCGAGCTCCTTGCCGAGCTCGACCCCGAACTGGTCGAAGGCGTTGATGTCCCACACGGCGGCCTGTACCGCGACCTTGTGCTCGTACAGCGCGATCAGGCGGCCCAGGCTCGCGGGCGTGAGCCGGTCCACCAGCAGCGTCGAGCTGGGCCGGTCGCCCGGGAAGGTGCGGTGGGCAACGAGCGCTTCGGGCACGCCCGCCGCCCGCACCTCGTCGGCCGTGCGCCCGAACGCGAGCGCTTCGGTCTGCGCGAGCAGGTTGGCGGTGAGCAGGTCGTGGTGGTCGCCCATCGGGTTCAGGCTCTGGCAGAACCCGATGAAGTCGGCCGGCACCACCCGGGTACCCTGGTGCATGAGCTGGAAGAAGGCGTGCTGCCCGTTGGTGCCCGGCTCGCCGAACAGCACGGGTGCGGTATCGAGCGCGACGGGTTCGCCCGCGCGATCGACGCGCTTGCCGTTGCTCTCCATGTCGAGCTGCTGCAGGTAGGCCGGGAACCGGCGCAGGTAGCGGTCGTAGGGCAGCACCGCATGGGTCTGCATCCCGAGAAAGCTGCCGTACCAGACCCCGAGCAGCCCCATCACCACGGGCAGGTTGGCTTCGAACGGTGCGCTGCGGAAGTGCTCGTCCAGGTCGCGCATGCCCGCCAGCATCTCGCGAAAACGCGTGGGGCCGATGGCGATCATCAGCGAGAGCCCCACGGCCGACGGCAGCGAGTAGCGCCCGCCCACCCAGTCCCAGAACCCGAACATGCGCTCGGGGTCGATGCCGAACGCCGCCACCCGATCGCCCTGGGTCGAAACGGCGACGAAGTGGCGCGCAACCGCCTCTTCGCTTCCGAGCGCACGCGTGCACCAGTCGCGCGCACTGCGCGCGTTGGTGAGCGTCTCCTGGGTCGTGAACGTCTTCGAGCAGACGATGAACAGGGTCTCGGCCGGGTCGAGATCGCGCACGGTCTCGGCGAGATCGGTGCCGTCCACGTTCGACACGAAGCGCACGGTGAGGCCGCGATCCGCATAGGCGGCGAGGGCCTCGCACGCCATGGCCGGCCCGAGGTCGGACCCGCCGATGCCGAGGTTCACGATGTTCCGGATGGGGCGCCCGGTGAAACCGAGCCAGCCCCCAGCGCGCACGCGCTCGGCGAACGACGCCATTCGGCCGAGCACCTCGTGTACGTCGGGCACCACGTCTTGGCCGGCCACCTCGAACCGGACGCCCTCGGGTGCACGCAGGGCCATGTGGAGCGCGGCGCGCCCCTCGGTCTCGTTCACGGGCGCGCCCGAGAACATGGCCTCGATGCGCTCGGCCAGCCCGCGCGCACGGGCCAGCGCGAACAGGCGCGTCAGGATCTCGTCGTCGACCCGATGCTTGGCGTAGTCGAGCCGCAGATCGGCGTGGCTGAGAGCATGGCGATCGCCGCGCCCGGGATCGGCGTCGAACAGGTCGCGCAGGTGGGGCGGTCGCTCGGCACTCTCGCGCAGCGCGGCGATGGCGGTCTGGACGTCGTTCACGGAGAAGACCGTACCAACCGATAGACGTGCGCGTCGCCCTGGTCGACGCCTTCTGGCGCCGGAAGGGTCGCCACGTGCTCGAAGCCCGCCACGGGCCCGCCCTCGGCAAAGGCCCGGGCCAGGTCCACGTTCTTGCGATCGTCATAGTAGGCCGCCGAGCGCGAGTCGGACGCGCGGCGGTGGGTCCACGCCGCATAGGCGAAGCCCCGCTCGCCCATGAAGCGCGCCAACTCCTCGAGCGTCTCGGTCCGCGTCACCGCGAAGCTGATGAGGCGGTCGCGCTGAAGCCCCGTCAAGAACTCCACCGCGCCCGGGTTCAGCACCACCACCCCCTCGTCCGGCCGCAGGTTCGCCTCGAGCCAACCGGCCAGGGCCGCCGAGCCCTGGTTGGCGTGGTAGACGTTGAACAGCGCCGTCTGCTTGCGAGCCGTGCCGGTGGTCACCAGCAAGACCACGGCGGCCAGCAGCACCAGCCCGGCGGCCCGGCGAGCCTGCACCCGCGACCACACGGCGGGGACCGCGCAGGCCGAGAGCGCCAACGCGTAGGCGATCTCGACGCCGGGCGGCGCGATGTCGCGGCGCGTGGCCAGCACCGTGAGTCCGGCGCCGAGCATCGCGACCACCGCACCGAAGCCCGCGACCAGCGGCGCGCTGGGCCCCAGGTCGACTGCGACCCGGATCCGGTACTGCTCGCGTCCGCGGATGGCGCCGGCCACCCAGAACGCGATGGGAATCCAGAGCACCGGCAGCACGTAGCGCGCCTTCGGCACCCCGAAGACCACGACCGTCGCGACGGCGGCCGCGAAGTAGGCGAGCAGCGGCAAGGCGGGGGCCCTGCGCTCGCGCAGGCCCAGCCACACGCCGAACCCGAGCGGCACCCCCACCAGGACGACGCCCAACCACACCAGCGGCGCGGGCGCGTGCAGCACCGGGAACGCTTCGCCGAGGGCGACCCACGCGAACCCCGGCGCCGGCGCGAAGCCCATCCCTTCCATCAGATCGAGATAGGTGCCGCCGCCCGGCCCGCCCAGCGACGCGGCCAGTCGCCATGCAGCGAGCGGCACGAGCCCGGTCGCCGCCCAGGCACCCTGCCTGACCCAGCCGCGCCCCTGCAGTGCATTCGTCAGTGCGAACAGCGGCAGTAGCGCCGCCGCCTCGTAGCGGCCGAGTGCGGCCGCAGCCGCAGCCGCGTACTGCCAGGCCGACCCCGCCTGGTGGAGGGTGAACGCCAGCACCACGCAGAACGCGAGGCTGGGCTCGACCAACGGCTGAAGCCCCCCGGCATGAAACTGCACGGTACTGGCGTAGAGCACGGGCACCAGGATCGCGCCCCGGCCGAGGGTCTGGCTCGCCCATCGAAACAGCAGCGCCAACGTGCCCAACGAGAACAGGACGTTCAGCACCAGCGCCGCGCGCAGTTCGGGGTGTGCGCCCGCGAACCCGTGGGAGAGGCCGCCCACCAGCGCGGGCAGCAGCGGCAGGCGCTTCGAGTGAAGCGGCCATTCGCCGGCGGCGAAGTGCCGCGCGGCATCCTCGAACGAGTACCAGTCGTTGTTCGGCACCTGGAAGGGCTCGAACAGGACGACCTGATACAGCAGGGTCGCGGCGAGCAGGCCGAGCAGCGCAATCCGTTCGGCGCGCGTCGGCGACGATCGCTCCTCCTGCGTCATCGGATGGGCCGCCCCCGCATCACCCGGGAAGGGTCGCGTCCACTAGTCGAGCGCCTCGGACAACCGGGCGAGCCCGCGTGCGAACCGCGACACCGCCTCGGCCAGTTCGTCCTCACCGATCACGAGCGGGGGCGAGAACGCGAGCGTATCACCGAGCGCCCGGCAGATGAGACCCTCTTCGAGAAGCAGGCGGTGCAGCTGCAGACCCGTTCGCGCTTCGGCAGGCAGCGACGTGCGCGTGGTGCGGTCGGCCACCAGCTCGACCCCGGCGATCAGACCCTCGCCTCGCACCTCGCCCACCAGGGGGTGGTCGCCCACGGCGTCGCGCAGCTTCTGCAAGAAGGGCGGGCCCACCTCGGCCGCCCGCGTGAGCAGGCCCTCCCCCTCGAGCAGGTCCAGGTTGGCCAGGGCGGCGGCTGCGCCCACCGGGTGCAAGCTCGTGGTGTGGCCGTGGGAGAAGACGCCGGCCTCGGCCGAGCCCCCCGCGAGCACGTCGAACACGGCGTCCGAGACCACGGCCGCCGACACCGGGAAGTACGCGCTGGTGATCCCCTTCGCCACGGTCATCAGATCGGGCGCGATGTCGTAGCGATCGCTGCCGAAGGCGTGGCCCAGGCGGCCGAAGCCGCAGATCACTTCGTCGGCGGCGACCAGCACGTCGTGGCGGCGGCACACCTCCTGTACCCCGGCCCAATATCCGTCCGGCGGCGGGATCACGCCGCCCGCCCCCATCAGCGGCTCACCGATGAACGCGGCCACGGTGTCGGGGCCTTCGCGAACGATCGTCTCCTCGAGTTCGCGCAGCAGGCGTGCGGTGAACTCGGCCTCGCTCTCGTCCGCGCGACCCTCGCGGTAGTGGTGCGGCTTGGTCAGGTGCAAGAAGCGATCGAGGGGGGCATCGAAGCGCGCATGCATGGCGGGAAGTCCCGACAGGCTGGTCGCGCCGAGGGTCACGCCGTGGTAGCCGCCATGACGCGAGAGCAGCTTCTTCTTCCGGGGCTGCTCGCGTAGGTTCCAGTAGTACCAGATGAGCTTGATGAGGGTGTCGTTGGCCTCGGAGCCCGAGTTGCAGAAGAAGGCATGGTCGAGCCCAGGCGGCGTGAGACCCGCCAGCCGAGTGGCGAGGCGCACCCCCGGCTCGTTCACGGTGCCCAGGAAGGCGTGGTAGTAGGCGAGACGACGAGCCTGCTCCGCCATGGCGTCGGCGATCTCGGCGCGCCCATAGCCGGCGTTCACGCACCAGAGGCCCGCCATGGCGTCGAGATACTCGCGGCCGTCGGCGCCGCGAACGAACACGCCCTCGGCCTCTGCGACGACGAAGGGATCGCCCGACCTCTGTTCGGCGATCGACGTATAGGGATGGAAGACGTGGCGTCGGTCGTCGTCCCCGAGCCCGTGAGCCGCCAAGGTTCAGCCCTCCATCGAGGCGAGAAAGCTGTCGGCTTCGGCGATCGAGGCGTTCATGTCTTCGATCAGCTTCGCCACGTCGGTCTCGATCGAACCCAGGTCGCCCTCGAGCGAAGCGATCGCGCGCGCGTTCAGGTTGTGCTTCAAGAAGAGCACCCGGTCGCGAAAGGCCACCAGCACCGGGTCCATCGACTTCGACGCCTTCTTCATCGCACCGACCATGGCCTCGTAGCTGCGCTGGGTCGCCCAGAGCTGCTCCTGGCTCGCCCGGCGCATGCCCTTGTCGGAGATCTGCCCGATCTCCGTCTTCCACTCCGAGAACAGGTCGCCCGACACCTTCTCGATCGACGTGATGCGGTCGCGCACGGCCTGGGCACGCGCCTCGCTCCGCTCGTACTCGTCGTTCAGGCGCTCGTAGGTCGACTCGAGATCGCCCCCGTCGAACCCGGTGACCGCCTTGAAGGCCTCGAGCGTGGTCTGGAACTGCTCCTGTGCCTCCTGCTGGTCCTCGCGTCCGCCCTCGACGCGGTCGGTGAGGATGTGGCGCTTCTCCTTGCCCACGGCCTCCATGGCGTCGTAGTAGACGGAGCTGCAGCCGGCGGCGAGCAGGGCGAAACCGAAGAGCGCGAGGGCAGCCAGCGTTCGAAGGGCCATGGGTTCTCCCGATCGGGGGCCAGGAGGCAGCGAGACTAGCACCCGCACCCCCCCGCCAAGCCGCACCCGATGGCCCCAGGCTAGTCTCGGGAGATGGCGGAACTCACGATCGCCGCGATCCGTTCGGCGGCCGATGCGATCGCACCGCACGTGCTCCGCACCCCGGTGCTCGAAGCCGTGCGCCCGGATGCGGTCCTGCTCTGCAAGGCCGAGTCGCTCCAGCCGATCGGCGCCTTCAAGCTGCGCGGCGCCTTCCATGCCATGCAGCAGCTTCCGGCCGATTGCCCTGGGGTGGTGGCCCACTCGTCGGGCAACCACGCCCAGGCGGTGGCACGCGCAGCGCGGTTGCTGGGCCTGTCGGCCGTCGTGGTGATGCCCTCGGATGCACCCGCTCGCAAGCGCGCCGCCGCCGAAGCCGACGGCGCCGAGGTGGTCGAGGTGAGCCCCGACAGCGAAGAGCGCGAACGCATGGCCGACCGGCTCGCGCGCGAACGCGGCTTGGTCCCGATCCCACCCTACGACGACCTGCGGGTCGCCACCGGCCAGGGCACTGCGGCCCTCGAACTGCTCGACGACGTCGGGCCGATCGATCGCTTCTACGCGCCGGTTTCGGGCGGCGGGCTCATGGCGGGCTGCGCCGTGGCCGTTCATGCCCTGGCGCCCGAGTGCGAGATCATCGGCGTCGAACCGAGCGGGGGCGACCGGCTGGCCGCCAGCCTCGCCAGCGGCTCGCGCGAACTGCTGCCCACACCCACCACCCTGGCCGACGGGTTGCGCGTGCGCCGCGTGGGAGCGGTCACCTGGCCGATCCTCCAGGCGCACGTCGCGCGATCGGAGCCGGTCACCGACGACGAGCTGCTCGACGCCATGGCCTTTGCGGCCCGCAACCTGCGGCTGGTGCTCGAGCCCTCGGGCGCGGCCAGTCTGGCCGTGGCGCTGCGCGAGGGCCGCGGTCGCTGCGGCGTGCTGCTCTCGGGCGGCAATGCCGAGCCGGCCGTGCTGGCGCGAGCGCTCGCACGCCCGGTGCGCTGGCAGGACGGGGCCGGCCTGCCATCCTAGACGCGTGAGCGCCCCCACCCCGCTCGACGACGCCTACGACCTGCCGGACGCGTGCGTTCAGGAGTACCGCGAGCGCGGCCACACGCTCGTGCGGGGCCTCGCGACCCCCGACGAGGTCGCGCGTTTTCGGCCCGGGATCGTCGAAGCCGCAGAGGCCGCGCGACACGACCACCGGCCCCTGGCCGAGCGCGACACCTACGGCCGTGCCTTCTTGCAGATGCTGAACCTCTGGCCCCGACACGACGTCGCCCGGGCGTTCGTGACCTCGCGCCGCTTCGCGCGCGTGGCGGCGGGCCTGCTCGGGGTGCCCGCGGTGCGCCTCTACCACGATCAAGCCCTGTTCAAGGAGCCCGGCGGCGGCCTCACGCCCTGGCACCAGGACCAGTTCTACTGGCCGCTCGAAACCGACCACACCATCACCCTCTGGATGCCGCTGGTGGACGTGACGCCCGACATGGGCCCCATGGCCTTCGCGTCCGGCTCCCACCGGCGCGGCAGCCTCGGGGACTACGCCATCGGCGACGAATCGGAAGAGGCCCTGCAGCGCGTGGTCGACGAGCGCCGCTGGCCCGTCACCGACTACGGCGCGCTCGCCGCGGGCGACGCCACCTTCCACTCGGGCTGGACCCTGCACCGCGCTCCGGGCAACGCCTCCGCGTCGATGCGCGAGGTGATGACCGTGATCTACTACCCCGACGGCACGCGGGTGGGGCCGCTCGACCACCCGAACCGGCGCTTCGACCGCGATGCCTGGCTGCGCGGCTGCGAGCCGGGCGACCTGGCCGCAGGCCGCCGGAACCCCGTCCTCTACGACCGCGCACAGGAGGCGAGCTGACATGAGCCCCGAATCCATCGAAGTCCGGCCGCTCGCCGGCGCCGTGGGCGCCGAGATCGGCGGGGTCGACCTGCGCGATCTGTCCGACGACGCCTTCGCCCGGGTGCGCGAAGCCCTGCTCACCCACGGTGCCGTCTTCTTTCGCGACCAGACCTTCGACCCGGACGCGCAGATCGCGTTCGCGCGGCGCTTCGGCGAACCCGAGGTGCACCCGATCGTCGAGGGCATGGACGGCCGCCCCGAGATGCTCCGCGTGCACAAGCCCGCCGGCGCTTCGGCGAGCTTCGGCGTGGGCTGGCACACCGACAACTCCTTCTTCGAAAGGCCCAGCCTGGGTTCGGTGCTCTATGGCGAGACCATCCCGCCGGTGGGCGGCGACACCCTGTACGCCAGCATGGAGGCGGCGTACCAGGCGCTGTCGCCGCGCATGCAGTCGTTTCTCGGCGACCTGCGCGCGGTGCACAGCGCCAGCCGCGCCTACGACCCCGATGGCGTGGGACGCGAGAAGTACGAGGGCAAGGCCCCGCTTCGCTACCGCTACAGCGAGGCGGTGCACGAAGAGGTCGAGCACCCCGTGGTGCGAACCCATGTCGACACCGGCGCGCGGTCGATCTACGTGAACCCGATGTTCACCCAACGCATCTGCGACCTGGCCGAGTCGGAGAGCCACGCGATCCTCGAGATGCTCTACCAGCACTGCGCGCGACCCGACTTCCAGTGCCGCTTCCGCTGGACGCCAGGTGCGGTGGCCCTCTGGGACAACCGGCAGGTCTGGCACTACGCCATGGACGACTACCGCGAACACGAGCGCGTGATGTACCGCGTGACGATCGCCGGCGAGCGACCGGTCTGAGCCAGCCGGTGCCGACCCCGCTCGACGGCGAGCCGCGACTGCTCGTGCTCGACGCCTACGCCCTGGCCGGGCGCGAGGCGCTCGCCGGCGCGGGCGGCACGCCCGCCGGCGACCTCTACCGCGGCCTGCTGAGTGCGCTCGTGCCCGACGCGACCCTGCACGTGGCCTTCGCCGCCGACGCCGATCCGGGACTGCCGCCGGGCGGTGCGCTGGCCGACTTCGACGGCGCGGTCTGGACCGGGTCGAGCCTCACCATCCACCACGACGAGCCGGCCGTGCGGCGCCAGATCGAACTCGCCCGCGCCCTGCTCGACGCGGGGGTGCCCAACTTCGGCAGCTGCTGGGCGGCGCAGGTGGCGGCCGTGGCCGCGGGCGGAAGCTGCGCGGCCAGCCCCAAGGGCCGCGAGTTCGGCGTGGCCCGTGACATCACCCTGACCGATGCGGGCCGGGCGCACCCGCTGTTTCGCGACAAGCCCGACCGCTTCGACGCCTGGTGCAGCCACGGCGACGAGGTCGTGTCGCTGCCGGCCGATGCACGCCTGCTCGCCTCGAACGACTTCTCGCGCGTGCAGGCCCTCGAGGTGTTCCGCGGCGGCACGAGCTTTCAGGCCGTGCAGTACCACCCCGAGTACGACGCCCACGAGGTCGCCCGCCTCGCCACCCTACGCGGCGACGAGCTGATCGCCCAGGGCTCGTTCGAAGGCCCGGGCGCGCTGGCCACCTACGTGGAAGAACTCGAAGCCCTCCACACCGACCCCACCCGCCAGGACCTGATCACGGCCCACGGCGCAGGCGACGACCTCCTCGACCCGACCCTGCGCACCCAGGAAGTCCGCAACTGGCTCGAATCCCAGGTCCTCGAACCCCGCTGACGCGGCTCGAACGGCTCGCGGATTTCGAGCGCCCCCACGCCGCGACCGGCGGAGGCGACGAGGTGGCGCGCGGAATTCGAGGGCGCGCGCCCCAGCCTGACCCATCCCCCGCGCGGATCGCGCCCGAGCTGAGCACGACACCTCGTCGCCTCCGCCCCACCGCCCGGCCTCAGGAGGCCTCGTCCTCGGATCCCCCCTCGGACCGCGGCAGCGCCACCCGGAACGTCGTCCCCTCGCCGCTCTTGCTGTCCACCTCGATCCGTCCGCCCGCCTGCTCCACCACGCCGTACACCGTGGCGAGCCCGAGCCCCGTTCCGCCGCCCTCGGCCTTCGTCGTGAAGAAGGGCTCGAAGATGCGCGCGCGGGTCTCGTCGTCCATGCCCCGGCCGTCGTCGCGCACGATCAGGACCGACCAGGCCTGCCCGTCGCGCATCTCGTTCTCGGTGCGGACGTCGACATGGCCCTTGCCGTCGATCGCGTCTCGCGCGTTCACCACCAGGTTCATCACCACCTGCGATGCCTGCCCCGGGTCGATCCGCACCGGCCACGGCGCCGATGCGAACGCGACACGCATCTCGATGCCCTGGGGCAGAAGCCGGCGCAGCACCGCCTCGACGTCGCGGGTGACCTGGTTCCAGTCCGTCTCGCGCGGCTCGCTCTCCTGACGCCGGCTGAAGGCCAGCAGCTGGTCGATGATGCGATCGACCGCCTGCGAGGCCTGCAGGATCTCGTCCAGGCTCTCCTCGGCGCGCTTGGGCTCGTCGAGCGAGCGCCGCGCCAGAACGGCGTTGCCGACGATGGTCGTCAGCACGTTCTTGAAGTCGTGCGCCACGCCCCCTGCCAGCCGACCCAGCGCCTCCATCTTGCGCGCCTCCTGCAGCCGCGACTCGAGCGCGAACTTCTCGCGCTCGGCCTGCACGCGGTCGCTCAGGTCGAACGCCACGTACAGCAGGCGGACGTGTCCCTCTGCGTCCGGCGGGAGCAGGCTCGCCACCACGAAGGCCGGCAGGGGCTCACCGTCGGCGCGGAGCAGCTCGGCCTCGCGGGCGCGCCCGCCTTCGCCTAGGCGTTCTCCGAGCAGCGTCTCGTGCGCGGTGCGGTCCGCGCTGCTTCGCAGGTCGCCCACGGTCAGCCCCAGCGCGTGCTCGCGGCCGTGGCCCCACATGCGCTCGGCTCCTTCGCTCCAGTCGAGCAGGCGCGCGCCGTCGCTGGGGTCCTCGGCCACCACGAGCCCCACGCCGGGCGCTGCAGCGAACGTCGCGCGCAGCTTGGCGTCGGTTTCGAGCAGGTCCCGGGTGCGCCGGTCCACCTGCTGCTGGAGCGTGCGCGACCACAGGATGGACGCCACCGCCAGTACCAGGATCAGCGCGATGGCGGCGCCTGCGAACTGCAGAAAGCGCGCCACGGGCACGGCCGGCGGCGGCAGCACGCCGAACCACTGGTCGAACAGCGCGTCGTAGGCGCCGCTCCGGTGGACGGCCACGAGACCCTCGTTGAGGCGGTGCACGAGATCCTGCCGGGCCAGTGGCACGGCCATGCGCAGCCTACGCGTGTCGATCGGCTCGCCAATCGCGCGCACGCCCTCGAGGCGAAGGGTGCGAATCCAGTAGAGGCCCTGGGTGTTCAACGTGACGGCGGCGTCGCCCTCGCCCGCGGCCAGCCGGACCAGTGCCTCGCGGTTGTCCGCAGCCAGGATCGGCGAGACCGGCACGTGGTGTTCGTGCAGGTAGTCCTCGTGGAATCCACCGCGGTTGATGAGGACGCTGCCGTCGCGCAGGTCTTCCGGCCCGGTGAGTTCGCTGTCTTCGCGCACGAACAACGCGTGGTGCACCCACGCGGTGGGGGCGGTGAAGGCGAGGAAGGCCTGACGCGTCGGCGTGCGGAAGACGCCTGGGTTCAGATCGACGCTGCCGTCCTCGAGCCCGGCACGAATCTCGGGCCACGCACCCAGTTCGAAGCGAACCTCGAGGTTCGCTTGCTCTGCCACCAGTCGCAGCAGATCGACGTCGAAGCCCGCCGGTCGCCCTCGCCTGTCGCGAAACTGGTGGGGCGGATAGGCCTCGTCCACCACCACCCGCAGCGGGGCGTAGACGACCTCTTCTTCCTCTTCGCCCAGCGGGGTCTCGGACCACGAAGGGGCGGCGACGAGTGCCGCCACGAACCCGAAGAGCACCGCGATGTGTCGGGACCGCCCCGCCCGCACGCGCGTCACCGCCACACGCGCGCGGTCTACCGCCACGCGCGCGCAATCTACCGCCACGGCGACCGCCGCAAACGCAGAGCGGCGAGGCGGCTGCTTGCCCATGCTCGATCTCCCGCGATCCGCCGGTTCGGGGATCAGGACGCTTGCGGAGTATAGCTGCTCGAGGCCGTCGTTTGCGGCACCCGGAACTTGTTGCTTCCCTTCTCTCCCCCATGCTCGACCCCCGCAGCCTCGCCGACCGCCGGGACGAGATCGCGCACAGCTGCCGCGTGCGCGGAGTCTCGATCGACCTCGACGCCACCATCTCGCTCTACGAGCGCGTGGCCGGGATCCAGACCGAGCTCAACGAGGTGAACCGGCGCCGCAACGAGCACCAGGCCTCGGGCAAGCGCAAGCTCGAGCCGGTCGAGCGCGAGTCCCACACCGCCGAGGGCCGCGCCCTCAAGGAAGCCGTGTCGCGCCTCGAGAGCGAGCTCGCCGCAGCGCGCGTGGCGCTCGACCTGCGCATGGAGAAGATCCCGAACTTCGTGCACCCCGACGTGCCCGAGGGCGGCGAGGACGACGGCCGGTCGCTGCGGCAGGTGGGCGAGCCACCGCCGTTCGACTTCGCACCGCGGGACCACCTGGCCATCGCGCGCGACCTCGACCTGGTGGACTTCGAAGCCGGGGCCCGGGTCGCGGGGCAGAAGTGGTACTACCTGAAGAACGAAGCCGTGCTGCTCGAGCTCGCGCTGCAACGCTATGCCCTCGACGTGGTCATGCAGGCGGGCTTCACGCCCTACGTGACGCCGGACGTGGCGCGCCCCGAGGTGGTGGACGGCCTGGGCTACAGCCCTCGCGGCGAGGAGACGCAGATCTACTCGCTGGCCAACGCCGACCTCTGCCTGGTGGGCACGGCCGAGATCACGCTCGGTGGCCTCTACGCGGACACCATCCTCGACGAGGCCGACCTGCCTCTTCGCATCGCGGGCATCTCGCATTGCTTCCGGACCGAGGCCGGCGCCGCGGGGCGCGAGAGCAAGGGCCTCTATCGCGTGCACCAGTTCACGAAGGTCGAGATGTTCGTGCTCTCGAAGCCCGAAGAGAGCGAGGCCATGCACCAGGAGCTGCTCGCCATCGAGGAACAGATCTTCCAGGGGCTCGAGATTCCGTACCGCGTGATCGACATCGCCAGCGGCGACCTGGGTGCACCCGCCTACCGCAAGTTCGACCTCGAGGCCTGGATGCCGGGGCGGGGCGAGGGCGGTTCGTGGGGCGAGATCACCAGCGCATCGAACTGCACCGACTACCAGTCGCGGCGACTGAAGACGCGGTTCCGCCGCAAGGGCAGCAAGCGCAACGAGTTCGTGCACCTGCTGAACGGCACCGCCGTCTCGAACGGCCGGGCGATCCTCACCCTGCTCGAGGTGCACCAGCAGGCCGACGGAGGCGTGCGCATCCCGAAGGCCCTCGTCCCCTACGTCGGGCGCGAGCGCATCGAGCCGCGCAACGCCGGATAGGAGCGTGCCGAGCCTCATCCTGGGCACGGCGGGCCACATCGACCACGGCAAGTCCACGCTGGTTCGCGCCCTCACGGGCGTCGACCCCGACCGGCTCCCGGAAGAGAAGCAGCGCGGCATCACCATCGAGCTGGGCTTTGCGCCGCTGGATCTGGGCGATGGGCTCACGCTGGGGGTGGTGGACGTGCCGGGGCACGAAGGCCTGGTGCGTACGATGGTGGCCGGCGCGAGCGGAATCGACCTGCTGCTGCTGGTGATCGCCGCCGACGAAGGCGTGATGCCGCAGACACGCGAGCACCTGGCCATTTGCGATCTCCTCGGTCTCGAGCGCGCCGTGGTTGCGCTCACCAAGACGGACCTCGCCGAAGGCGACGTGGCCGAACTGGCCCAGGAGGAAGCGCGCGAAGCCCTCGAAGCCACGCGCCTGGCCGGCGCGCCGATCATCCCGGTCTCGGCGCAGACCGGCGACGGACTCGACGCGCTGCGCGCGACGCTTCGCGAGCTGGCCACCGACGGCCCCGCGGCCACACCCCGCACCGGACCGGCGCGCCTGGGGGTCGATCGCGTGTTCGTCATGCGCGGTTTCGGAACGGTGGTGACCGGCAGCCTGCTCGGCAGCGCCCTGCGCGTGGGCGATGCCGTCGAGGTACAGCCCGATGGCCTACGCGCGCGCGTGCGCGGCCTGCAGCAGTTCGGCGAGAGCGTCGAGCAGGCCGAACCGGGCTCTCGCTGCGCGATCAACCTGCAGGGAGTGGAGCGCGCGCAGCTCGCCCGCGGTCAGGTGGTCTGCCGAGCAGACGCCCTGCCCACCTCGGACACCTTCGACGCGACCCTCGCCTGGCTGCCGGAAGCCCCCGAGCTCGGCCGGGAGCCCACGGCAGTGGAGATCCTGGTCGGCACCGCCGAGCGCCGCGGCCGGGTGGCCCTGGTGGGAGCCGAGCGGCTCGCGCCGGGCGAAGAGGGTCTCGCGCGCATCCACGTGGACGGGCCGCCGCTCGCACTGCTGCCGGGTGATCGCTTCGTGCTGCGTGGCTTTGCGCGGCTCGCAGGCGGCGGGTCGACGCTCGGCGGGGGCCGCGTACTGGACGTGGCACCGCCCCGTCGCAGGCGCAGCGATCCGCAACTCGTCGACGAGCTCGCCCGTCTCGCGGCGGCCCCGCTCGGCGAGGCGCTTCGCCTGCGTGTGGCACGCGCCGGTCTGGCGGGAATCGAGGAAGGCGCGCTCGCGCGCGAGACGGGTCGGACGCCCGAGCAGGTGGCCGAGCAGCTGACCGACGAAGGCAGCGTGGTGCACGCCGGCAAGCGCTGGCTCGCCACGGCCTCCCTCGAGACGCTCGAAGGCCGCTTGGTCGACGCGCTCTCGGAGTTCCACGACCGCGAGCCCCTGCGCCTGGGCATGTCGCGCAGCGCACTGGCCGGGGCGCTGCCCGACAACGCTCCCGCCGAAGCCTTCGAGGCGGCGCTCGCGCGGCTCTGCGCCGACGGGCGCGCCGAGATCGACGCCGACCTCGTGCGCGCGGGCGACTTCGTGCCTCGGCTCACCCAGCGCCAGGAGGCCATTGCTGCGCGCCTTCGCGCAGACGCCATGATCGACGGACTCGAACCCAAGAGCGTGCGCGAGCAGCTGGATGAACTGGGCATCGAAGAGGGCGAGCTGCGCGACGTGCTCGCCCACCTGGCGCGTGACGGCTCGCTCACCCGAACGCCCGCCGACCTGTGGTTCGACAAGGGCGCCGTGGACGAGCTTCGCGAACGGGTGATCGGTCACCTGCGCGAGCACGACGCTCTCGACACCACAGCCTACAAGGCCCTGATCGGTACCACCCGAAAGTGGGCCGTGCCGCTCATGGAGCTCTTCGACGAAGAGCACCTGACCGTCCGCCGCGGCGACGCCCGGGTACGCGGACGGGCCTTTCCGAAGGACCCCGCCTAGCGCGAGTTCCGAAAGGTCCCGCCTAGCGCGAAGCCAGCAGCGCCGTGATGGCGTCGCGCGACCAGTCGAGGGCCGGCGGCAGCAGCGACGGGCTATCGACTCCGAGGCCGTTGGGCAGCAGGCCGAGCGTAACCACTGCCAATGCGCAGACGCCCACCACCAGCCACTCGCCGCTGGCCAGGTGGAGCCGCGGCGGCGGTCCCTCGGGCTCGCGCATGACCATGAGCACCGGGAGTCGCAGGTAGTAGAAGGCCGAGAGCACGCTGGTGCCCACCGCGAGGATCACGAGACCCACGTGTCCGGCGCCCACCACCGCCGCGAAGAGCTGGAACTTGGCCAGAAACCCGGCCGTCGGCGGGATGCCCGCGAGCGAGATGGCGAACAGGGTGAGCGCGCCGGCCAGGGCCGGGCGCTTCTTGGCGAGCCCCGCGAGGTCGCCGATGCGCTCGAGGTCGTGGCCCCGGTTCGCGAGCGCCACCAGCACCGCGAACGCGCCGAGGGTCATGAAGAGATAGGCGGTCAGGTAGAAGAGCACCGCTGCGTAGGCCTCGGGCGTTGCCGCCACGAAGCCGAGCAACAGGTAGCCCGCGTGCCCGATGGCCGCGTAGCCGAGCAGCCGCTTCGGGTTCTGCTGGATCAGCGCCATGGTGTTGCCGACGATCATCGAGAGCGCGGCCAACACGGCGAGCATCGGCGCGACCCAGCTGGCGCCCTCGCCCAGCGCCACCGCCAGCAGCCGCAGCAGCGCCACGAAGGCCGCCGCCTTCACGGTCGTGGCGAAGAAGCCCCCCACCGACGCGGGTGCCCCCTCGTACACGTCGGGGACCCACTGGTGGAAGGGCACGCTCGACACCTTGAAGGCGAAGCCCACCAGCACGAGCCCCATCCCGGCCAGCGCCAGCGGGCTGCTCGCGACCTCGGCCTGGCGGATCGCTTCGAGCGTGGTGGCGCCGGTGGCGCCGTAGAGCAGCGCCATGCCGTAGAGCAGGATGGCGCTGGCGAACGACCCCAGCAGGAAGTACTTGAGCGCGGCCTCGTTGCCGCGCCGCCTGCCGCGATCGAAACCCGCCAGGACGTAGGCGGGGATCGCCGTCACCTCGAGGCCGAGAAACAGCGACAACAGATCGGTCGCCGACACCAGCAGCACCATGCCACTCGCCGACAGCAGCAGCAGCGCGTAGTACTCGCCGTGGTTGATGTCGAGTTCGGCGAGGTACGCCACCGACATCAGACACACCAGCAACGTGCCGCCCGCAACCAGCAGCACGCCGAAGTTCGCGAGGGGATCGAGCTGGACGAGTGGGTTGGCCACGTTGAAGACGGCCGTGCTGCCGTGCACCAGGTTCTGGACCCCCAGCACCAGCACCACGATCAGGAAGACGGCCGAGGTCAGCGAGAGCAGCGTGCCCACGAAGGCGCGCGTGACGCTGCGGCCGAACAGCCGGCTGCGATCGAGCATGACCAGATCGAGCACCAGCACCGCGATGGCGCCCAGCGCCAACACGCCCAGCGGCAGCACCGCGCGCAGCTCGAGAACCGGCGCGGGAATCATCGCGCCGGCTCCGGCCGGCCCGCGGGCGCGGTCGCAGCCGCCAGCCAGCGCGCGCGCTGACCCGCGGCCCCCGGCACCGTTGCGCTCGAGCCGTCGGCCTCGGGCGCTTCGGACCCGGACGATTCGGAGGCGGACGCTTCGGACTCGGCCGCGCTGGCCCGCGCGCGCACGTCCATGACCCGCAACAGCTCGAGGATCGATGGCTCCACCCGGCGCAGCAGCGTCGCCGGGTGCACGCCGATCCACACGATGGGGATCACGAAGGCCACCAGCACGGCGCGCTCGCGCCGGTCGAGATCGATCAAGCCGCGGTTCTCGGGGTTCTCGACCGGCCCGAACAGCACGCGGCGCAGCATCGAGAGCATCACGATGGCGGCGAGCACGACCCCCACCGTCGCCGCCGCGCCCACGGCCGCGCTGCGCTCGAAAGCACCCAGCAGAACGAGAAACTCGCCCACGAAGCCGTTCAGCATGGGCACGCCGATGCTCGACATCGTGATCAGCACCAGGAACAGGGCGAAGACCGGCATCGGCTTGGCGACGCCCCCGAACGCGGCGATCTCTCGCGTGTCGCGACGCTCCGCGATCATGCCCACCAGCAGAAAGAGCGCACCGGTCGAGAGCCCGTGGTTCACCATCTGGAGGATGCCGCCCTGAAGCCCTTCGACGTTGAGCGCGAACAGGCCCAGCACGACGAAGCCCAGATGCGAGATCGAGGTGTACGCCACCAGCTTCTTGAGGTCGCTCTGCACCATGGCGAGCAGCGCGCCGTAGAGGATCCCCACCAGCGCGACGACGGCGAGCACCGGCGCGAACTGCTGCGCCGCCACTGGAAACAACGGGAGCGCCACGCGCACGAAGCCAAAGGCCCCGAGCTTCAGCAGCACGCCGGCGAGCAGCACCGAACCCCCGGTGGGCGCCTCGACGTGGGCATCGGGCAGCCAGGTGTGCAGCGGCACCAGGGGAATCTTGACAGCGAACGCCAGCGCACACGCTGCGAACAACCAGGTCTGCTGCTGCCACCAGGGCGCCTGCACGGTGGGCACCCGGGTCTCCAGAATCGGCGGCAGCGGAATCCCCGACACGGCCACCAGGTCGAAGTTGACGCCCCCGAACTGCTGCTGCTGGAGCACGGCCAGCACCAGCAGCGCTACGAGGAAGAGCACCGAACCCGCCAGCGTGAACAGGAAGAACTTGATCGCGGCGCGCACGCGAAGCGGCCCACCGAAGACGCCGATCAAGAACACCATCGGGACGAGCAGCGCCTCGAAGAACACGTAGAACTGGAACAGGTTGAGCGAGGCGAAGGCACCCAGCGCGCCCGTCTCGAGCACGAGCACGTGCATCAGGTAGCCCTTGCGCCGGCTGTACCCGGTCCAGGACCCGATCAACACGAGCGGCACCAGGAACGTGGTGAGCAGCAGCATCGCGAGCCCGACGCCGTCGAGCCCGACGAAGTAGTGGATGCCCCATCGGGGCAGCCAGGGCCGGTGGGCGACGAACTGAAAGGCCGTGTCGGTCGCGTCGTAGCCGGCGGCGAGCGCCACCGACATGCCGAACGTGACCACCGTGGCGGCCAGCGCGAGCCAACGCCACAGCACGTCGGGAAGTCCGCGCGACAGGCCGAAGGCCACCAGAGACCCGTGCAGCAGGGCCAGGCCCACCACGCTGGCCAGGGGCAGGAACACGACCCAGGTGAGCAACGCTTCGCTCATCGAAGCAGCCAACCCACGACGACGAGCGCCCCCACCGCGATCCACAGCAGGTAGTTCTGCACCAGGCCGGTCTGCAGGTGTCGCAGGGCGCCGTCCGCGAGTGCACGCACCGTCCGTGCGCTGCCGTGCACCAGCGCCCCGTCGATCACGCGCTGCTCGACGCCGCGGCGGAGCACGACGTCCGCCAGCCAGTAGAGCGGTCGCACCAACGCCACGTCGTAGAGGGCGTCCACGTGGAAACCCGTGCGCGCGGTCGCCGTGACCGCCCGGCCCGAGCGCCGCAGAGGGGCCAGCACGCGCCCGAGCGGGGCGCGCAAAGGCGCCAACGCCTGGGGGAGCCCAGGCCGGCGCGCGGCGAGCCAGGCCAGCGCTCCGCCCGCCAGCGCGATGGACGTCGCCGAAGCGGCGAGGCCCCAGTGCTCGGCGTCGGTCGCGGCGTGTTCCGTGCGACCCAGTAGCGGTTCCAGGAAGCGCCCGAAGCTGTCCGGGTCTTCGGACGGAACGAAGGGCACGAAGGCGGCCGAGGGCCCGAGCAGCAGGCCACCGAACATCGACAGCAGCGCGAGGATCCCGAGCGGGATCAGGATCAGCTGACCCGGCTCGTGGAACTCCCGACGCTTGCCCCCTCGCCCCCGGTACTCGCCGTGGAAGACGCGCAGGTGCAGGCGGCAGATGTAGAAGGCCGTCAGGCCCGACACCAGCAAGCCGATCGCGAACAGCGCTTCGTGGCCGGGTACCTCTGCATGGCGAACGGCCATCAGCATGGCGTCCTTGGAGAAGAACCCCGCCATGTACGGCGCCCCGGCCAGCGCGACGACGCCCACCCCGAACATTCGGTGCGTCCACGGCAGGACCGCACGCAGACCGCCCATGCGGTCGATGTCCTGCTCGTGGTCGAGGGCCAGGATCACGGAGCCCGCCCCGAGAAAGAGCAGCGCCTTCATGAAAGCGTGGGTCACGACGTGGAAGAGCGCCGCGGCGTAGGCGCCCATGCCGAGCGCCAGGAACATGAGCCCGAGCTGACTGATCGTGGACCAGGCCAACACCTTCTTGAGGTCGCGGCCCGCCATGGCGACGCACGCCGCGAAGAGTGCCGTGAGCGCGCCGACCCAGGCGATCACCAGCGAGGTGGCCTCGGCGGCCTCGTACAGGAAGGCGAGGCGGCAGACCAGGTAGACGCCGGCGGTCACCATCGTCGCGGCGTGGATCAACGCCGAGACCGGCGTGGGGGCCGACATCGCGTCGGGCAGCCAGACGTGCAGGGGAATCTGCGCCGACTTGCCCATGGCCCCCACGAAGAAGCACAGCGCGATCACGTTGGTGAGCCGCCATTCGGGGGCGCCGGGCAGGAAGCCGAGCCAGGCGGGGAGCGGCACGGTGCGCTCGACCAGGGCCGGCATCGCCTCGCGCAGGTCGGCGAACGCGACCCGCGCGAGCCCCACGTCCTGGAGCGACCAGAACAGGAGGAAGATGCCGAGCAGAAAGCCCACGTCGCCGACCCGGTTCGCGACGAACGCCTTCATCCCCGCCCGGGCGTGGCGGTCGTCCGCGTACCAGAAGCCGATCAACAGGTAGGAGCACAGCCCGACGCCCTCCCACCCGAGGAACACCAGCACCAGGTTGTCGCCCAGGACGAGGACGAGCATCGCGAAGACGAAGAGGTTCAGGTAACAGAAGTAGCGCTGGAAGCCCTTGTCCTCGCGGTCGTCCGCCTCCATCGTGCCGATCGAGTACACGTGGATCAGGAACCCGACCCCGGTGACCAGCAGGGCCATCACCGCCGACAACGGGTCGAGCAGGAACGAGCACTCGGCGCTGAAGCGCCCGGCGCCGATCCACGTATGCAGCCCGTCCACCAGGAAGCGGTCCTCGGCGTCGAGGCCCGTGAGCTGGACGAGCGCGACGAAGGACAGCACGAACGAGACGCCGACCGAGCCGCACGAAAGGGCGATGGTGCCCGTACGGGGAAGCGGCCGTCGCAGCAGGCCGAGCAGCAGGCCGTTCGCGGCTGCGGCCAGCAGCGGCAGCACCACGATCCAGCGCAGCAGCTCGGTCTGGTGGACTTCGCTCACCACTTGAGCAGGCTCGCGTCTTCGACGTCCACGGACGCGCGGTTGCGGAAAAGCGCGATCAGGATCCCGAGGCCCACCGCGACCTCGGCCGCCGCCACCACGATCACCATCAGCACGAACACGTGACCCGTCTCGTCGCCGTGGTGTCGCGCGAAGCCGATGAACGCCAGGTTGGCCGCGTTCAGCATGAGCTCGATCGACATCAGCATCACGACGAGATTGCGCCGAACCAGGACCCCGAGCGCGCCGATGGCGAACAGCACCGCCGAGAGCGCGATCACGTGGGCGATCGGGATCATGCGTCGCCCCCCCGGCGCTTGGCGAGCACCACGGCACCCACCATGGCCGACAGCAGCAGCAGCGACGTCGCCTCGAAGGCGAGCAGGTAGTCGGTAAAGAGCGCCGCCCCGACGCGCCGGTAGCCCCCGAAACCCTCGGGCAGGGCCGCCGTCGCCCCGGGCACCGCGGTCTCCGGCAGGGTGAGCGCGAGCCCCACCAGCCCGGCGAGCGCAGCCCCCACCACGGCCGCCGCCGTCACCCTCCCCAGGCGCGCCCGTGCCGGGGGGAAACCATCGCGGCGCAGGTTCAACAGCATCACCACGAACACGAAGAGCACCACGATCGCCCCGGCGTAGACGAGCACCTGCAGCGCCCCGACGAAGTAGGCCTCGAGCAGCACGTGGACGCCGCCAAGCGCCACCATCGTGGCCACCAGGCAAAGCGCACTCGCCACGGCGTTGCGCACGTTCAAGACCATGCCGAGGGCGCCGATCACGGCGACCGCGCCGAAGGCGTAGAAGAGCCAGAGGCTCACGGCGCCTCCAGCCAGAGAAGAACCACGGCCGTCACCGCGATGTTGAGCAGCGACAGCGGCAGGATCGTCTTCCAACAGAGATCCATCACCTGGTCGTAGCGGAAGCGCGGCAGCGTCCAGCGCAGCGCCATGAGCAGCCACACCATCGCGAGGGTCTTGGCGAAGAACGCGGCCACGTGGACGAGCAGACAGAGCCCGGTGGCGAAGCCCACGCCCAGCACGGGCGCCACGCCGCCGATGAACGCCTCCTGCGACAGGTAGGGAATCGACCAGCCGCCCAGGAAGAGCGTGGTGACCAGCATGCCGATCACCGGCACTTCGAGAAACTCGGCCGTGTAGAAGAGGCCGAAGCGCATGCCCGAGTATTCGAGGTGGTAGCCAGCCACCAGCTCCGACTCGCCTTCGGGCGCATCGAAGGGCGGGCGCTTGTTCTCGGCGAGGATGCAGGTGAGGAACAGCACGAAGCCGACCGGCTGCAGAAAGACGCCCCACGCCGGCAGCCGCACCCAATCGAGCCAGGCCGGCAGCGCCGGCACCCAGCCGAACCGTTCGACGAACCCGAGCACCCGGAACGTGTCGTCCTGGTACGCAGCCATCTCCGGCAGCTGAAGCGAGCCGTAGACCATGAACAGGCCCACGGCCGCAAGCCCCATGGTGACCGCGTACGAGATCATCTGGGACGACGCGCGCATGCTGCCCAGCAGGCTCCAGTTGTTGTTGCTGGCCCAGCCCGCGACGATGGCGCCATAGGTCGAGAGCGCCCCCATGGCGAACACGAACAGGATGCCCCAGTCGATGTCGGCCACGACCAGCGACAGCTCGAAGTCGCCGAAGCGGTAGGTGCTGCCGAAGGGGAGCACCGCCAGCACCGTGATCGCCGGCACCAACGAGAGCGCGGGTGCGAGCAGGTGCAGCGCGCGACTCGCACCCTTCGGGACCACGTCCTCCTTGGCGAGCAGCTTGAGCACGTCGGCGGCGGGATGCAGCAGCCCGAGCACGGTGATGCCCAGGATGTCGGCGCGGTTGGCGCCGACCCGGTCCTGCATGAGCGCGCTCTGCTTGCGCTCGATCCACGTGATGAGGGGCAGGAAGGCGCCGAGCACCACGAACAGGATGAACAGCGTCTTCAGGACGACGACGGTCATGCGGACTCGCGCCCCGCGAGCGGCAACGCGAGCCCCGCGTCCCCGAGTGCGTCGAGATCGAGACCCGCGAAACCGGGAACGGCCGCGGCCAGCTCGCGGGCGATCCCGTCCGGGTCGAAGCCACCCGCGAAACCCGGAAGCCGCAGCGCACGGCCCAGGGCGAAGAGCACCTCGCCGTCGGCCCGGGCGTGGGCCGGGGGCCCTACCGCGGGGACCACCCGCTGCGCACGCCCCGCATGGTTGGTGAGCGACCCGTGCTTCTCGGCCGCGTGCAACGTCGGAAACACCACCGTCGCCGCGCGCTCGAGTGCCGAGGCGTGGGTGTCCAACAGGATCAGGGCGTCGAGCCCAGCGAGCCCGTTGGCGTCGCCTTCGATGGCCGCCGCGAGTTCGTGGCCGAGCACCAGCAAGACGTCCACGCCGCCCCCGCGCACGCGATCGAGCACGGGCGCACCGTCCCCGAATCCGAGCGCTCGCGCGCCCACGGCGTTGGCAGCCTTCTCGGGGAGCACGAGCAGTTCGTCGCGATCGCCCTGCGGCACGAACGCCCCGGCGCTCGCGACACCGAGCCCGTCCACCAGCCTGCGAAGGACGAAGAGATCTTCGTTGGTCGCATGGGGCGAAGCGAGCATCGCCACCACCCCGGGTCCCTTGTCGCGTACCGCTTCGCGGATGGCCCGGGCCGCGCGGGCGATGGCGTCGTCGAAGCTCGCCTCGCCGAGGGCGCCGTCGGGCTGCCGCACGCGCACGGCGCTCAGGCGATCGGTCGCGCCGATGCGGCGGTACGACAACCGGCCCACGTCGCAGATCCAGGTGTCGTTCACCTCGTCGTTGCGCCGGGGCACGTAGCGCTGCACGGCGTCCTTCTCGACGTCGATCGTGACGTTGCAACCCCGTGCGCAGCCGGTGCAGACCCCGGGTACCGAGGTCAGCGACCAGACCCGTGCCTTGAAGCGGAAGTCGCGCGTGGTGAGCGCGCCCACCGGACACAGATCGGCGACGTTCATCGAGTAGGCGTTGTCGAGCGGCTCGCCCGGCGCCACGTCGACGACCGATCGGTCGCCGCGCGCCAGGATGCCCAGCTCGCCGGTGCCCGTGATCTCGCGACAGAAGCGAACGCAGCGCCGGCACAGGATGCAGCGCTCCTGATCGAGCAACACCGTCTCGCCCAGCTCGCGGCGTTTGTCGAGCTCTCGTCGGGGTTCGCGCGTACGGGCATGCGGTGAACCGAACGCGACCGCGTAGTCCTGCAACCGGCACTCGCCCGCCTGGTCGCAGATCGGGCAATCGAGCGGGTGGTTCACGAGCAGCAGTTCCATCACCCCGCGCCGCGCCCTGCGCACGCGCTCGCTCTGCGTGGTGACGTCCATGCCCTCGCGCACCGGGGTGTCGCAGGCGACCTGCAGCCCGGTCTCGCCATCGACCTCGATCTGGCACATGCGACACGAGCCGTCGGTCTCGAGCTTCGGGTGCCAGCAGTAGTGAGGCACGTCCACGCCGTGGCCGAGCACGCCCAGATCGTCGAGGGCCTGGAGCACCGTGAGACCCTCCAGGGCTTCGTAGGCCACGCCATCCACGTGGATTCGCACCCGGCGTCCGGCAGGGGACTCGCCCGCAGGGTCGGTGCGCTGCGGGCGCATCTCGCTGGCGCTGGTCACGCCGGCGCCTCGGTCTCATCGGGCCCCGTGGCGAGGCCCGGCAGCGCAAAGCTCGCGGTGTGGGAGCAACCGCCCCCGTGTACGTGCGCCTCGAACTCGCCGCGGAAGTGGCGCAGCAGTCCCTGCACCGGCCAGGCCGCGGCCTCGCCGAACGCGCAGATCGTCTGCCCCTCGATCTGCCCGGCCACCTCGAGCAGCAGGTCGAGGTCCCGCGGTTCGCCCTCGCCGCGTTCGATGCGCAGCATCAGCTGGTGAAGCCAGCCCGTGCCTTCGCGGCACTGCGTGCACTGGCCGCACGACTCGTCGCGAAAGAAACCCGTTGCGACGCAGCCCACGCGAACCATGCAGGTGGTGTCGTCCATCACCACGATGCCGCCGGTCCCGAGGGCAGTACCCCGTTCACGCAGTGCCTCGTTGGCCATGGCGACGTCGAGCTGGCCCGCCGGAAGCACCGGCATGGAGAGCCCGCCCGGGATGACCGCCTTCACCTTGCGGCCCGCGGGCACCCCACCCGCGTGCTCGAACACGAGCTCGTCGAGCCGCGTACCCAGTGGCAGCTCGTAGAGGCCGGGCCGTACCACGTGGCCCGATACACCGAACAGCGTCGTGCCCGGGCTCTGCTCGGTGCCGATGCCGCGAAACCAGTCGACCCCGCGCGCGAGGATGTGCGGCACGTGGCAGAGCGTCTCGACGTTGTTCACGGTGGTCGGGCGCCCGAACGCGCCGCGCTCGGCGGGGAACGGCGGCTTGCGGCGCGGCAGTCCCTTGCGGCCTTCGAGCGACTCGAGCAGCCCGGTCTCTTCGCCGCAGATGTAGGCGCCCGCCCCGCGCGTGATCACCACGCGATGGCGAAAGCCCGTGCCGAAGACGTCGTCACCGAGCAGGCCCGCCGCTTCGGCCTCTTCGACGGCGCGGGCGAGGCAGCGCGCGCTCTCGGCGTACTCGCCGCGAACGTAGACGAAGGTCGTGTCGGCCCCCGTCGCAAAGGCCGCAATCAGGGCGCCCTCGAGCACCTGGTGCGGGCCGCGCTCCATCAGCATGCGGTCCTTGAACGAGCCGGGCTCCGACTCGTCGGCGTTGCAGACCAGGTAGGTCGGGCCGGGCCGGTCGCGCGGGACGAAGGCCCACTTGCGACCCGCCGAGAACGCCGCGCCACCTCGACCGAGCAGGCCCGCCTGATCCACGGCCGCGATCACCTCGGCGGGGCCGAGGGTCGTGATCGCATGCCGCGCGGCTTCGTAGCCGCCCTGAGCCCGGTAACCCTCGAGCCCGCCGTACGCCTCGTCTGCGAAGTGCTCGGTCAGGTAGCCCGTGCGCAGGGGCAGGTGCGGCACTAGGCGAGCTCGTCGATCAGGCGACACGCGCGTTCCGCGTCGACATCGGCGTGGGGCTCGCCGTCCACGCGCATCATGGGCGCGCCGTCGCATGCGCCCTGGCACTCGGCGTGCAGCAGGTGCACGCGCCCGTCCGGGCTGGTGGCGCCCGCAGGCACGCCGAGCTTCGTCTCGACGGCGGCGAGCACGGCCGCGGCGCCGCGCAGCGCACACGAGAGGCTCGTACACACGGCCACTTCGTGACGACCTCGCGGCGCATCGTGGAAACCGTCGTAGAACGAGACCAATTCCAGCACCTCGATCGAACGAAGTCCGAAGTGCTGCGCCACGGCACGCGCGGTGTCGGCCGAGATGTGGCCGAGTTCGTCCTGCACGCGGCGGAGGGCGTAGAGCAGTGCGCCGCGGCTCTCGGGGTAACGCGCCATCTCGGCGTCGATGGCGGCCACGGTCTCGGCGCGAACGGGCAGCGCGTGGGTATCGCTCACCACTCGAGTGCGCCCCTTCGCCCGGTCACCACTCGAGTGCGCCCTTGCGCCACTCGTAGAGCAGGCCCACCACGAGCGGGATGGAGAACACACCCATGGCCGCGAGGCCGAACCAACCCAGGTCGCGGAACAGCGCCGCCCAGGGATAGAAGAAGACGGCTTCGAGGTCGAAGACCACGAACAACATCGCGACCAGGTAGAACTTGACCGAGAAGCGTTCGGCCGGAGAGACGATCTGCGACTCACCGCACTCGAAGGGCTCCCGCTTCGCGTCGAAGTCGCGGCGCGGCCCCAGCAGACGGTGCACGCCGAGCAGGCTGGCGGCGACGAGCAAGGCGAGCGCCAGCATCAGCACCACGCCGGTGAACTCGGCCAGCATCGGCCCGCCGCCCTCCACAGCCCGCGCGTCCCTGCCCTGCTACGGGCGCCGGCCCCGGGGTCGCCCCCACCGATCGCCTGCCCCCGCGCCCCGTAACCACGCAACCATGCGTGATTGCAGGGGAAACGCCGAACGAAACTAGCCGCTCCCCGACACAGCGTCAACGAAAACGGCGGGCTCGCGGTGATACACTGCCGCGCATGCCCACCCCCATCGCGGTCCTCGGTGCCGGTAGCTTTGGAACCTGTCTCGCCGTCCTGGCGGCGCGCGAACACGACGTGCGCATCTGGGCGCGCGATGCCGAGATGGCTTCGGCCATCGAGAAGGACCGGCGCAACCCGCGCTACCTGACCGACATCGAGCTGCCCTCGAACATCCGCGCCACGTCGGACCTGGCCGAGGCGCTCGAAGGCCGCGAGATCGTGATCTGTGCGATTCCGAGCCACGGCGTCCGCGACGTGATGGCCGAGGCCAGTCGCTTCATGGACCCCGAGGCGATCCTGGTCTCGACCATCAAGGGCATCGAGATCGGCAGCCTGAAGACCATGGACCAGGTGCTGGAGGACGTGCTCGACCCCGTCTTCCACCCGCGCCTGGTGTTTCTCTCGGGGCCTTCGTTCGCGCGCGAGGTCGCCGAGCGACGTCCGACCGCGGTGACCCTCGCCTGCCGCGAAGAGAGCTATGCGATCGCGGTGCAGACGGCACTCTCGTGCCCCTGGTTCCGCTGCTACACGGCCACCGACGTGGTGGGGGTCGAGTGCGGCGGCGCCCTCAAGAACGTGGTCGCGATCGTCGTGGGCATGTGCGACGGACTGGGCATGGGCCTGAACGCGCGGGCCGGCGTGATGACGCGCGGCCTGCGCGAGCTCACCCGCCTGGGCCAGGCCATGGGCGCCGACCCGCTCACCTTCCTCGGTCTGTCGGGAGTCGGGGACCTGGTTCTCACCTGCACCGGCGACCTGTCGCGCAACCGCACCGTGGGGCTCGAGCTCGCCAAGGGGCGCTCGGTCAAGGAGATCACCGAGAGCATGAACCAGGTGGCGGAGGGCGTACGGACGACCTTCGCCGTCTGCGACCTGGCCGAGAAGCATGGCGTCGAGATGCCGATCGCCCTTGCGACCCGGGCCGTGCTGCAGGGCGCCGTCTCGCCGGCCGAGGCCGGCCAGATGCTGATGGCCCGCCAGCTGCGCAGCGAGAACGAATAGCCGGGCCTGAATCCAGGCCTTCAATCATGCGAACACGTTCGCATGATTCGAGGGCCGTCAGGACCGCGAATTGACAGCGCTTCCGGCTACTTCTAGGTTCGCGGGCCGGCCCGCGAAATCGAAAACCGTTTTCATTTGACCCCCTCTACCCCCGTGCAGACCCTCGACGCCCTGGTGGTGGGCGGCCGGGCCCAGGTGGTTTCGGTCGAGGCCACCGAGCCGATCCGGGGGCGCCTGCTCGACCTCGGCTTCGTGCCCGGCACCGAGGTCCGACTGCGCAGCCGCGCACCGCTCGGCGACCCGGCGGTGTACGAGCTACGCGGAAGCCGTATGTGCCTTCGCCGAGGCGAGGCCCAGCAGATCTGGGTGCAGCGCCTTGACGGCTAGCGCCCCGGCGAGCCCCGGGGCAGCGCCGCTGCGGCTGGGCCTGCTGGGGAGCCCCAACTCGGGCAAGACCACCCTGTTCAACGCACTGACGGGCCTGCGCGCGCGGGTGGGCAACTACCCGGGCGTGACCGTCGAGCGACGCGAAGGGCGGGCCCAGCTGGGCCCCACCTCGGTCGACGTGATCGACCTGCCGGGCACCTACAGCCTGGCCCCGGTCAGCCCCGACGAAGAGGTCGTCCTGCAGGTCCTGCACGGCGAGGTCCCAGGGGTCGCCCGGCCCGACGCCCTGGTGCTGGTCGCCGACGCCTGCACCCTCGACCGCTCGCTGCTGCTGGTCGCCCAGGCCCTGCGGCTCGACCTGCCGGCGCTGCTGGTGGTGACGATGATGGACGAGCTCGAGGCGCGGGGCGGCAGGCTCGATACCGAGCGCATGTCCCAGGCCCTGGGCATCCCGGTGGTGGGGGTCGTGGGCCACCGTGGCATCGGCATGGCCGAGGTGAAGCGACTGTTGCGCCAGCCGCACAACTGGGACCGGCCGCCGCTGCCGCCGCCCGAATCGAGCTCCGACCGCGCGGGCTGGGCCGACTCGGTGCTGTCGGTCGCGAGAAGCCAGCGGCCAGGAAGCCACCAGGCCACCGAGGCGCTCGACCGCGTGGTGTTGCACCCCGTGGCAGGGACGGTGCTGTTCGCGGCCGTGATGATCCTGTTCTTCCAGCTCATCTTCACGGCGGCGACGCCGGCCATGGACTGGATCGACGGTGCGATCGGCTCGCTGGCCGGAGCGGTGCGTGGGGCCCTTCCCGCCGGCTTCCTGACCGACCTGCTGGCCGACGGGGTGATCGCGGGCGTGGGTTCGGTCGTGATCTTCCTGCCGCAGATCGTGCTGCTGTTCACGGTGCTGCACTTTCTCGAGGACGCGGGCTACATGGCCCGGGCCGCGTTCGTCGTCGACCGTGCCATGGGGCGCGTGGGTCTCGAGGGCCGCGCGTTCGTGTCGCTGCTGTCGTCGTACGCGTGCGCGGTGCCCGGCATCATGGCCACGCGCACGGTGCCGTCGCCCACCCACCGGTTGGTGACCATCCTGGTCTCGCCGCTCATGACCTGCAGCGCGCGGCTGCCGGTGTACGCGCTGTTGATCGCCGCGTTCGTTCCGAGCACCACGGTCGCGGGCTTCCTCGGGTTGCAGGGGCTGGTGCTTCTGGGCCTCTACCTGCTCGGCACGCTGGCGGCGCTGGCCGCCGCGGCGGTGTTGTCTCGCACCGTCGGCCGGGGACGGGGGCTGCCGTTCTACCTGGAGCTTCCGCCGTACCGCGTGCCGCCGCTGCGGTTGGTGGTGAGCCAGGTCTGGGGCGCCGCCAGCGCGTTCCTGAAGCGCGCCGGGTCGATCATCCTGGTCACCTCGATCGTGCTTTGGTTCCTGCTCCACTTCCCCAAGCCCGACCTCCCGCCGGATCTCCCGCCGCAGGACGCCGCGCGCATCGAACTCGAGCACAGCTTCGCCGGCCGGCTGGGGCACGCGCTGGAGCCCGCCATCGCACCGCTCGGCTTCGATTGGAAGATCGGCGTCGGCCTGGTGGCGAGCCTCGCCGCCCGCGAGGTGATCGTCGCCACCCTGGCGCAGATCTACGCCGCCCAGGACGAGGGCCTCTCGCTCCGCGAGGCCCTGCAGCGAGACGTCGACCCGCGCACGGGCGAGAAGGTGTTCGACGCCCCTACCGTGGCGGCGCTACTGGTGTTCTTCGTGTTCGCACTCCAGTGTATGTCGACCCTGGCGGTGATCCGGCGCGAGACGGCGTCGTGGCGATGGCCCGCCTTCGCGTTCGGCTACCTTCTGGTCCTGGCCTGGGGAGCCAGCTTCCTGACCCATCGGATCGTCCATGCCGTCACGTAGCGCGCTCGTCCTGCTCTCCGCTCTGGTCCTCGCGATCGGCGGGCTCGGTTGCGGCGTGCGCTATCAGCGCACGCTGGTCCAGGAGCAGGGCGGCCTGAAGACACAGCTGCGTACCGAGATCCGCGGGCGAACGCAGGTGCACAAGGGCCACAGCCACCCGGCGACGATCGCGCCGATCCGCGTGTCGCACATCCTCGCCCGGATCGACGTCCGCATGAAGGAGGGCGAGGGCGAGCGCAAGCCGGCCATCCCCACCGAGATGATCTACGCGCTCGGCGACGCCGTGTCGCTGGCGCTCACCCAGGCCAAACCCGACCAGGAGATCGTGGTGCAGGCGTTCCGCAAGGAGCGCAGCCTCGGCATCTTCACCCAGCGCTACTACACGGCGTTCCTCGCCTGGGTGCGCGGAGGCGACCTCTTCCTCGACTTCTACAAGGTGGACGAGCTGATCCCCAAGGGCGAAGAGGACGACGTGCGCGAGCCGCGCAGCGGCGAGCACGTGCAGGGCTTCAAGGTGCTGGCGGCCGATGGGCTCACCCCGCTCGGCCAGCAGGTGCTGGCGGCCGACTGGCGCAACCCGATCTTCCGCACCGCGTCCAACATCCACGTGGACTCGCGCGGCAACGTGCAGCGGCGCACGGTGCTGATGGAGAGCGCGCCGGTGGACGACACCCTCGACGACGTCGAGCAGGCGATGCCGGTGACCGAGGCCGTCCCGAACGATCCGCTGATCCTGCGGGCGCTGGCCGATCTCGAGGAGCGCCGGCAGTCGGGAGAGATCACCGAGCTCGAGTACCAGCGCCAGCGGCGCGAACTGATCCGCACGTCGGTCCGCGAAGGCGAGTAGCCCGCCGCCACGTCCGCCCGAAAACCCCGAGCCCCCCCGGGGGGCGCCCGTCCCTTCCGGTTCCCTCCCAAGGATGGGCCCCGCGACCGATTCTCGCGTAACCTGCCCGGCTTTTTTGCCGACTAGAAGAAGGCGGCGTCCGCCTCTTCCCCCAACCCCTCCCCAACCCTGGTTCTGATCCACCCGGCTGGGGATTCCACTGCCGCCTCTCGGGAGCCCGCATGAAGATCCTGCTCGAACTCCTCCTGGTCGCAATCGCGGCGATCGCCGTCGCGAAGCTGCTGAAGGATCCGTGGAAGGCCCGCGCCTGGAACGTGCTCAAGGCCTGGCTCACGGTGCGCATGGTCTGGGTGCTGCTCGAGTTCCCGATCAAGACCGAGGGCGAAGAATACGTCCCGGCCTGGCAGCTCATCCTCGACACGCTGGCCAACATCGACGCCGCCACGTTCTGGACCTTCGCCGGCATCGGTGCCCTGATCCGCTTCAGCGGCGTGGTGGCCTCGATGTTCCGCTGGCAGTTCGTGCTGCTCGGCCAGGCCATCGAGATGCCCTTCCGGCACATCTTCGGCGCGTTCCTGATCGGCCGTGCGATCGGGTTCTTCCTGCCGAGCACGGCCGGCCTCGACGCCTACAAGCTCTACGACGCCGCGCGCTTCTCGGGCAAGACGGTCGAGGTGACCGCGGGCACCGTGCTCGAGAAGGTGCTCGGCGTCTCGGGCATCTTCCTCACCTTCCTGATCGCGCTGCCCTTCGGCTACCCGATCTTCGCCGACGTCTTCGGCGACCTCGCCTTCCAGGCGGCACTGGTGACGGTCGCCCTCTCGAGCACCGTGATCGGCGGCCTGCTCGCCGTCCTCTGGTTCCCGGGCCTGGTGCAGTGGGTGATCGAGAAGCTGCCGCTCCCGGGCAAGGCACGCCTCGAGGGCGTGGTGCTTCGCATCTCGAACGCCACCGCGGCCTACCGCGACAAGAAGATGCTGGTGCTCGGTCTGCTGGGCCTGTCGTTCCTGGTGCACTTCACCACCGCGTCCATGTACTACTTCATGGCGATCGCGGTGGGCGCGGGCGCGAACGCCGCGTTCTGGCCGATCGTGTTCGGCTCGGCCATCCAGATCTTCGCCACGGTGATCGGGCCGACCATCGGCGGCCTCGGCGTACGCGAGGCCGCCCAGGCCTACACGCTGGGCGGCGTGATCGGCGTGGGGCCGGCCATCGTGTCGGCGACCCTCGGCTTCTGGGTGGGAGAGCTTCCCACGCTGCTGGGCTTCGGCTTCTGGCTGACGCGCGGCCCGGACTACCGACCGGCCTACTGCCGCGTGAACGGCCAGCAGGTGGACTACGAAGAGGCCGCCAAGGCCGCCGCCTCGCTCGAAGAGCCGGGCGCCCGCCACGACGCCCCCACGGGCGAGCTCGCCCCCTTCGGTCAGCGCGCGCTCTGGGGCGCTGGCGCCGGACTCGGCGGCGGCATCCTCGCGGGCCTGCTCGTCGGGATCGGCGAGACCCTCGCCATCTCGAGCCTGGGCTTCGGCACCGAGGCCCAGGTGCTCTGGTACGGGCCGCTCGCCTACGCGACGGTACTCGGCGTGCTCGGCGCGCTCGGCGGCATCGTGCTCGCGGTGCTGCCCATGGACGAGGACGAGATCCGCGCCTGGGTTCCGCCGCTCGCGCTGCTGGCATTGATGGTGCCCTTCGGCCTGGCCGTCACGGTGTTCCGGCTGATGCGCGACGTGTATCTCGAGCAGATGCCGCCCACGCCGGTGCTGCTTGCGGTGCTCGGCGGGTTTGGCGTAGTCGCGCTGCTGCTCTTCTTCGTGGGGCCGCGCGTGTTCCGCAGCTTCGTGGGCCAGATCGCCCGGCCGCTCCCGGCTCTCGGACTCGCGGCCATGGTGGCAGTGGGCGGCTTCTTCGCCGCCGGCCTGGCGGACACCCAGCCGATCCGCCGCTCCGAGAGCAGCGTGGTCCCGGTGGCACTCGCCAATCGCCCCAACCTGATCCTGGTGATGGTGGATACGCTGCGCGCGGACCACCTCTCGTGCTACGGCGCCACCGACGTGAAGACGCCCAACCTGTGCCGCGTGGCCACCGACGGCGGCACGGTCTTCGACGGCTACGCCCACTCTTCGTGGACCAAGCCGTCCACGGCCACGTTGCTCACGTCGCTGCTGCCCACGAGCCACCAGACCATGTCGAAGCCCTCGGCCCTGCCCGACGAGATCGACACCGTGGCCGAGAAGCTGCGCGACCACGGCTACGCCACCGGCGGCATCGTCTCCAACACCAACCTGACCGAGGCCTTCGGCTTTGCCCAGGGCTTCGACGAGTACACCTACCTGGGCCCGGACTACCTGGCGGGTGCGCAGGAGTCGTCCTCGAAGCTGGTGCTCTACCAGATCGCCCGACGGGTGTGGTTCAGGCTGCCCCTCGGCATCTCGTTCGGCGGCTTCTACCAGGACTCCCAGGTGATCAACCGCCACGCGTTCGACTTCCTCGACCGCAACGACCAGGGCCGCTTCTTCCTGTTCCTGCACTACATGGACCCGCACGATCCGTACTTCGAGCATCCGTACGACGGCTACGGCATCGCCCGCGCGTCGATGCAGAACCCGCCGCCGGAGATGGCTGCCGAGATGCGCCGGCTCTACGTCGAAGAGATCGAGTACCTCGACGCCAACTTCGGCAAGCTGATCGCGCGCCTCGAACAAGCTGACGTCTACCACGACACGGCCATCGTGCTGGTGTCCGACCACGGCGAGGAGTTCAACGAGCACGGCGGCTTCTGGCACGGGCTCACGCTCTACGACGAGCAGATCCGCGTGCCGTTGCTGGTCAAGTGGCCGGCGGGCGATCGCCAGGCGCCGGCCGACGCGACCTCGCACCAGGCGCGCATCGTGGACGTGGCCCCGACGCTGCTCGGCCTCGCGGGAGCCCCGATCCCCGATGCCATGCAGGGCCTCGACCTGCGCGGCGGCGTGGCGGGCCGGTCGGACCGCGACCGCATGGTCTTCGCCGAGGAGGACCACGAGGGCAACGTGCTGCGCGCGCTGCGCACCGAGAAGTGGAAGTGGATGGAGGCCAACCCCGGCAACCCGCGCGGTCTGCCCGAAGAAGAACTCTTCCACGTGGCCGACGACCCGGGCGAGACCCGCAATCGCGCTGCGGACGCGCAGGACGTCGCGCGCGAGCTGCGCGGCCACGCCGACGGGCAGCAGATGATGGCCGAGCAGGGCAAGGTGGGCGAGGCCAAGCAGGCCCAGCTCTCCGACTCCGAACGCGCCTACCTCGAGGCCCTCGGCTACGTCCAGGGCGACGAAGAAGAAGTCGCCACACCCTAGAGAACGTCCCCGATCGCATCTGGTAGGCTTCTCCTCCGGTGGCCTCTGGGGAACGAATGCGCGCTCGCTTCCTCCTGACAGTTCTGCTCACGCTCGGGCTCGCGGTGCCCGGCCTCGCCGAGGTCGAGGGGGCGGCGCTCGGTGCCGTGAGCCCCAACGCTCCGGCGTCCGAAGCGCCGGGCGAGGTTCAGCTCGTGATCGAAGCGCCGACGACCGGCGGCGTGGTCGAGAGCGAGATGCACATGGCCGAGATCCGCGGCACGGCCCTGGCCGCGGGCGATCGCGCCAGCGACTACGACGTGATGATCGTGCTCGACCTCTCGCAGTCGACGCGGCACGCGAGCGGCGCCGACGTCGACGGGGACGGCAACGTCGGTGAAGACCCGCACATGGGCCTGTTCGCCGCGGGCGAGTACCCCGACGACGTCTACTCCACCGACCCGGAGGACACGATCCTCCACGCCGAGGTGCTGGCGGGCAAGACGCTGCTCCAGAACCTGAACCCCGAGCGCGTGCGCGTGGGGCTGATCTCGTTCTCGGGGCAGGTCGACCCGAAGACGTCCCGCCAGGTGAGCCGAGACCAGCGCGACGCCCACGTCGAGGTGCCGCTCACCCACCGCTACGCCGACGTTGCAAAGGCACTCGACGACATCGCGTCGCGCGCGCCGCGCGGCGCCACCAACTTTGCCGCCGGCATCCGCCTGGCCACCCAGGAGCTCGCGGGCTTCTCGGGCAGCGCGAGCGCCGCCAAGGAAGACGCCCAGAAGATCATGCTCTTCCTCACCGACGGCATCCCGAGCTTTCCGGCCGGGCGCGCCGACGTGCAGGACCCGGGCGACATCGAGGCCGCGGTGGCCGCAGCCCGCGTCGCACGCAGCGCCGGCATCCGCATCAACAGCTACGCCCTGGGCCCCGACGCGCTGACCAAGCCGTTGGCCGCCACCGAGATCGCGCGCGTCACGCTCGGTACCTTCACGCCGGTGCTCGAACCGGGCAACATCGTCTCGGCCCTTCAGTCGGTGTCGTTCGCCAACATCGAGGACGTGGGCGTCCTCAACCTCACCACCCGCGAGAACGCCCCCGACGTGCGGCTCAACCCCGACGGCAGCTTCACCGCCTTCGTCCCGGTGAAGGAGGGGCGCAACAAGGTGCTGGTGAACGCCCTGGCCACCGACGGCGGCGAGGCCAACATCGAGCTCGAGTTCGACTTCCAGGTGAAGGCCAACCTCGACGACCGCATGCGTCAGCAGGAGCTCGCGCGCATGCGCCGGATGAACGACGAGCTGATCCGCCACCTCGAGGCCGAGCGCATCAAGCGCGAGCGCCGCCAGAAGCGCATGGAGCGCGAGCTCGAGATCCGCCCGGTCCGGCCTCCGGACGCGGAGTAGCCTCGGCGCCAGGCAAAGCCGCGACCCGCCCCCGCCCTGGGGGCGGCTGTTCGGGTGCCCGCACTTCGCCCGGCAGTCGAAAACGCTCGCCTCGGCGGGGGTTTGCGCCGCCCCGGGCACATCCCTACCCTCGCTCGACGAGCCAAACAGGGTTGATTTCAGGCGCTTGCGACCCTCGGCGGCCTTCCCTCCCCGGGATCTCCTCCCGGCCCTGCTAAGCGCCCCTGCCCGAGGCCCCCCCCGGCCTCGACGAGGCACACCATGAGCAGCGACTGGACCAAGTCGGGCAATGCGCCCGGGACGGGCGACTCCACCCGCGCCGTGCACGCCGGCGCGCGCGAGCGGCGCCAGAGCGACGCGCTGACCGAGCCGATCCAGCAGACGTCGACCTTCACCTTTCGCGACTCGGCCGAGGTGCGCGCCTACGCCGAGGGCAAGCTCGTCCGTGACGAGTACGGCCGCTACTCGAACCCCACCTGGCGCGCCGTCGAGCACAAGATCACGCAGCTCGAGGGCGGCGAAGAGACGGCGCTGTTCGGCTCGGGCATGGCGGCGGCGACCACGACCTTCCTGTCCATGCTGCCGCGCGGCAGCCACATGGTGGTCACCAACGACTGCTACCGCCGCACCCGGCAGTTCATCCAGCAGCTGCTCTCGAAGCTCGACGTGACGGCGACGGTGATCGAGCCGGCGAACACCATCGCGCTCAAGGACGCGATCCGCGACGACACGGCGCTCTTCTTCACCGAGTCGCCGACCAACCCGTACCTGCGCGTGATCGACCTGCCCGAGGCCGCGCGCATCGCCCACGAGCGCGGCGTGCAGGTGGTGGTCGACTCGACCTTCGCGAGCCCCATCAACCACAAGCCGCTGGCCGACGGTG
>JANQOX010000017.1 GCA_028285625.1 Myxococcota bacterium | reverse complement strand
AGGCTGGCCAGGTTGCAGGCCGTGTCGTCGAGGAACATGTACTCGGAGCACGGGTTGCTGGCGTCGATGCGGCCCGAGTTCTTGACCGGGTTCCACCGGTTGATGGTGGTGTCGTACTGCATGCCCGGGTCACCGCACAGGTGCGCCGAGGCCGCGATCTCTCCGAGCAGATCACCGGCCTCGAGGGTCTCGACGGCCTCGCCGCTGGTGACCGAACGCGTCGTCCAGGGCTTGTCGTTGAGCGCCGCGCGCATGAAGTCGTCGGACACGCGCACCGAGTGGTTGGCATTCTGGAACGCGACCGAGTCGTAGGCGCCGCCCGGCACGTTGAAGCCACCGTCGTAGCCCGAGTCGATCAGCGACCAGGCCTTCTGCTCTTCATCTGACTTGCACGCGATGAACTCTCGAATGTCGGGGTGGCCGACGTCGAGGATCACCATCTTCGCGGCGCGCCGGGTCTTGCCGCCCGACTTGATCACGCCCGCGAAGGCGTCGAGGCCCTTCATGAACGAAACCGGCCCCGAGGCCGTGCCGCCGCCCGCCAGCAGCTCCTTCGACGAGCGGATCTTCGAGAGGTTCGAGCCCGCGCCCGAGCCGCCCTTGAAGAGCATGGCCTCGGTCTTGGCGAGGTCCATGATCGACTCCATGGTGTCGTCCACGGAGTTGATGAAGCATGCGCTCGCCTGCTGCGGCGTGTCGGGCACGCCGAGGTTGAACCAGACCGGGCTGTTGAAGGCCATCTTCTGGTGCACGAGCAGGTGGCTGAGCTCGTCCGAAAACGCATCGGCGTCGGCCGGCGTGTGGAAGTAGCCCGAGCCCTCGCCCCATTCGCGGATGCGCGCCACCACGCGCCCGATCAGCTGGCGAACGCTGGTCTCGCGCTCGGGCGTGCCCTGGTGGCCGCGGAAGTACTTGGACACCACCACGTTGGTCGCGAGCTGCGACCACGCCTTGGGGATCTCGGCGTCGCGCTGCTCGAAGATGACGTCGCCCTGCTCGTTGGCGATGGTGGCCGAGCGCAGTTCCCACTCGACCTGGTCGAAGGGGTGGGTGCCCTCTCTCGTGAAATGACGGGGGACCTCGACGCCACGCGGCTCCTGGGCGCTACCGATCTTGCTGCTGCCGCTCACCTTGGCGTCGCTTCCCACTGCGTCTCTCCCGATCCTTGCGGGCGGCTCGTCGGCTGGCCCGCTGGCTTGACGTTGACATGTTCGAGGCAGGTCTGGAGCCGTCGAACGAGGCTCGATCGATGTCCAGAGACGGAAGAGGCCCCGGGCTTCCCCGGGGCCCCCGAGACGGGCAAGTCCTCCTACCCACCCGAATCGCATCCCTCCGGCAGCCGCCTGTTCTAACGAACCCCCCAGGCCGCCGGTGGGAGATCATCCCCGTTCGAACTTGGTACTACCGGGGGCATGGAGCGTCAACGGAAAAGTACAAAATGTTGGGCTTGGAGACCCCAGCCACCACAAGTCCTCGCGGTTTCAGCCCTTTCGCGGGGTGTGGAGACGGCGTTCGCCCGAGGGGCGCGGGCGGGTCTGAGGCGGGATTCGCAGCCAGGCTGCGTAACCCCCTGAAATCACGGCGTTGACGCGGCGCATTGCCGCACCGTGGCAGACCCTGGCCGTGCGGCGGCCCAACCGAGCATCGGGGGATGCTCAGGAGCCGTGGCGATTGCGCACCTGGATCTCGCCCGGGCCCCCGCCCGCCGGGATCCGCTTGACCGCAAGCGACACGCGGTTGTCGGTATCGAGCGCCGCCCAGTAGGCCTCGAGCACGTCGGCGGCGCTGCCCGAAAGCGGCAGCCACAGCGGGTCGCCGGCAAAGGGCGGGAGCGGGTCTCCATCGCCCTGGTAGGTGGTCAGGGCCAGGCCGAGGCCGCGCGGCGGAGGGGCGGGCCGGAAGGTCGTGCGATCGGTGTGGGCCGGGTCGGCCGGGCTCGCCCGCAGGATCGAGAGCGCCAGGGTCGGCTCGCCGGTGCGCAGGTCGAGCATCCCGCTGATGCGGGGGGTGTAGTTGGGCGCGTCGGGCTCGCGCTCGCGGGTCTCCAGCGCCGCCTCGAAGCTGGCGCCGGCGGCGAGGAAGTCGGCGATCGTGCGGGTCTGGTCGCCGTTCGTGACCAGATGCACCGCGGGCAATTCGAGCATCGCCTCGTAGAGCGTGAGCGACGCATCGCCCGTGCCTTCGCCGGCGTCGGCGGGCTGGGTTCGAAGCTCGGAGCCCTCGGCCACGAAGATGCGGTTCCGGCTGCCGGCGCTGCGCCCCATGATCCAATAGACCTGGAGCCAGGCGCCGTCCTCGGCGCGCCCCACCACGAGGCCGCGGCCCGGATAGGGGTTGGCGGCCACGTGCTGGGCGAAGGCTTCCTTGGCTGCGGCGGCTAGCGCGCTCACTCGGGAAGCCCCGTGATCCGGAACCCCGTGCCCTCGGGCACCTTGTACCGGATGTTGAGGCCGATCAGCAGCGCCGTCCATTCTTCGACGTAGCGCGCGTTGGCCAGCGGGCCGCCGTTGATGGCACGCATGCCGGGCACCAGGGCGCAGAGCTCGCTCACGCGTTCGCGCGGCGCCTTGGCGCCCGAGATGATGACGTCGCACTCCACCGGGTCCGGCAGGTGCTGCAGGCGGTGGGCCGGCACGTTCTGGAAGGCCGAGACCGCGGCGACGCCCTCGGGCAGCAGACTCGCCACGAGTTCCGCGCACGACCCCTGCCAGACGCCGACGGTGCGCAGCGGGCCATCTCCGATGGCGGCCGCCAGCGGGACGCCCATCGACACCACGATGTGACCGGGCTCGAGCGCCTCCTTGATGCCCTTCACGGTGCCGGCGGTGTGCTCGAACGGCACCGAGAGGATCACGATGTCGGCCTTGGTGGTGGCCTCGAGATTGCCGAAGCCCACGACGTCGGCGTCGGGCACGGCCTTGCGCACCTCTTCGGCGGCGGTGTGAGCGCGCTCGGGCTTGCGGGAGCCGATCACGACGGGGCGGCCGGCGGCGGCAAAGCGCAGCGCCAGGCCGAGCCCCTGATCGCCGGTCCCGCCGAGGATGGCGATGGCTTCGGGATTCCTGGGCATGGGGGGTCTCCTAGCTCGAGAAGCCGCCGAACCTAGCTCATGGGGTTAGGATTGGGGCCGTGACGGACGCCGAGACCACGCCCCAGCGAATCGCCCAGGACGGGCCCCGTACCCTGCTCGTCGCCTGGACCGACGGCCACGAGAGCCGGTTCGACGTACGCGTGCTGCGCCTGGCCTGTGGCTGTGCCCAGTGCGTGGACGAGTGGACCGGCGAGAACCGGCTCGACCCCGCGAGCGTGCCCGACGACGTCCATCCCCTGAAGGTCGAGAGCGTGGGCCGCTACGCCCTGCAGATCGAATGGAGCGACGGACACGCGTCGGGCATCTACCCCTTCCGACGGCTACGCGAGCTCGACGCCCACCTGGCGGCCCCGTAGCCGGCTCCGTTAGAAGCGGTCGTCCACCAGCAGGCCGATCCAGTCGAGCTCCCGGTACTCGCCGTCGACGTCCATGCCGTAACCGATCACCCAGCCGTGCTGGATCTCGAAGCCGGCGTAGTCGACCTGCAGGGGCTCGCTGCGCGCGCCGCGCTTGTCGATGAGCACGGCCGTGCGCACGCTGCGCGGCTCGCCCAGCGCCACCAGATCGAGTACCGCGCGCAGGGTGGCGCCCTCGTCGGCGATGTCGTCCACCACGAGCACGTCGCGATCGTCGAATCCCTCGGGATCGAAGTGCTCGACCTGGACGGGCCCGAGCGTGGTGCCCTCGGTGCGGCTCGCGCGGACTTCGACCTGCGCCGGCTCGAGCCCGCGGCGTGCGAGCTGCGCGAGCAGGTCGGCCACCAGCCGCCGCGCACCCTCGGCGATGCAGACCACCGTGAGCGGGCTGTCGGCGTAGTCGCGGTAGATGCGCCCGGCCATCTCGGCCACGCGCGCACGCACCTGCTCTTCGTTGAACAGCGGCTCGATCCGCATCGTCCGACCATAGCGGGCGCACCCGCCCGGAAGCCCCGAGCCCCCGCACCTGGTTAGTTGGGGAGGGCGAAGGCGACGATGGCGTCGCCGGGGGTGGTGCCGGCGCGGCTGTGGCCGCCAGCGGCGATCACCACGTACTGACGTCCGCCGTGGCGGTAGGTCATGGGCGTGGCCTGGCCGCCGGCCGGGAGTCGGCCCTTCCAGAGCTCGGCACCCGTGGCGAGGTCGAAGGCGCGCAGGTAGTCGTCCATGGCGGCGCCGATGAACACGAGCCCTCCGTCGGTGGTGATCGGTCCCCCGAGGTTGGGCACGCCGAGCTTCCAGGGGATGGGCACCGGCGCGATGTCGCGCACCGTACCGAGCTTCTCGCTCCAGAGGATCTCGCCGCGCTGCATGTCCACCGCCACCAGCAGGCCCCAGGGCGGCGGGTTGCACGGCAGGCCCAGGGGCGAGAGCAGCAGCTCGCGGCGCATGGCGAACTTCGAGCCCTCCTGGGGCGAGATCTCGACGCCGGGGTTCGCGGCACGCTCGGCGGCGTACTGCTCCGGCGGCAAGAGCCGCACCATCCACGCCAGGTCCTGCACGTTCGCCACCACGATCTGGCGCCCGGGGTGCACCGCCACGCCGCCCCAGTTCGAGCCCCCCGCATTGCCCGGGTACATGATCGAGCCCTGGAGGCTCGGCGGCGTGTAGATGCCCTCCCAGTGCAGCGACTCGAAGCTCTCCTGGCAGGCGCTCGAATCGAATCCCAGGACGCCGAAGGCGTCCGCGGGGTCGAGGCCGTGGGGCACCAGCGGCGGCGGCTTCACGGGGAAGGGCTGGGTCGGCGCGACGACCAGACCCGGATCGACCGCCTGGGGCACCGGCCGCTCCTCCACCGGAAACAGCGGCTCGCCGGTCTCGCGGTGCAGCGTGAACAGCATGCCCATCTTGGTGCTCTGCACCAGCGCGGGAATGCGCTCGCCTTCGCGCTCGAGCTCGAACAGGGTGGGCTGCGAGGGCACGTCGAAGTCCCAGAGGTCCTGGTGGACCGTCTGGAAGTGCCAGACCAGCTCGCCGGTGCTCGCGCGCAGGGCCACCACCGAGCTGCCGTAGGTCTCGAGACCCTGGCGCCAGGCGCTGGCATAGTCGGGGGTGGGATTGCCCGTGGGCAGGAACACGAGGTCGCGCTCGGCGTCCACGGCCATGGGCGCCCAGACGTTGGGCGAGCTGCGCGCCCAGCCTCCGGGAGTGCGCCCGCCCGGAGCCACGCCCGGCGGCGCGGGATCGAACGCCCAACGCATGGCCCCGGTGCGGACGTCGTAGGCGCGCACCACGCCGCTCGGTGCGTCGATGCGCTGGCCGTCGGACACGGCGCTCCCCACGATGGCCAGATCGCCCGCGATGGCGGGCGGCGACGTGAGCGAGTACTCGCCCTGCCACTTCTGCGCGCCCACGCCCTCGAGCAGGTCGACCCGGCCGTTCTCGCCGAAGTCGGCACACGGCTCGCCGGTGGCGCCATCCAGGGCCACGAGCTGGGCGTCCAGGGTTCCCATCAGGATGCGATGGCGACACGCGGCGCCGGCGGGCGCCGCCTCGTCGAACCAGCTCTCCACGCCCCGGCAGACCATCTGGTTGGCGTAGCCCTGGGTGGTGTCGAGCCCGTGGTCGTAGCGCCAGCGCTCCTCGCCGGTCGCGGGGTCGAGGGCCACCACGTTGTTGAAGGGCGTGCAGGCGTACAGCGTGCCGTCCACCAGGATGGGCGTGCCCTCGAACGCCGTACCGGCGCGGCAGTCGGGCCCCGAACACACGTCGCCGGTGTTCGCCGTCCAGGCCACTTCGAGGCCGGCCACGTTCGCCGGGGTCAGGTCGCCGACACGAGCGTGTCGCGAACCGCCCGGGTCGTTGCCGTAGGAGAGCCAGTCGGTGTCGGCGCCTCCTGCGGGCACCTCTGGGACAGGCGGCGAGCATGCGAGGACGCAGAGGCTGCCGATGGCGAGCAATGCGGAAGCCAGGACACGGGACGAGCCGATCACGGTCACTCCTCGGGGGCGCAGTCGCCGGTGGAACGGACGAGCCCGCCAAGCGGTTCGGACGCCCTAACAGAATGGGCGATCGCGCCCCCGGTCGACAGGCCGGTGGGCACCCGCGACCATGGCGGGCCATGCCGCGACCGATCGCCCCCGCCCTGCCCTCTGCCACGATCCTGCTGCTTCGAGACGGGCCCGACGGACTCGAGGTCTTCATGGTGGAGCGCCACCACCAGATCGACTTCGCCACGGGTGCCCTGGTCTTCCCGGGCGGCAAGGTCGATCCCGGCGACTCGGACCCGGATCTGTTGCGCCGCTGCTCCGGCACCGAGGGCTTGGACGAAGACACCCGCGCCCTGCAGGTGGCCGCCATCCGCGAGACCTTCGAAGAAGCCGCCGTGTTGTTGGCCCGGCCCAAGGGGTCCGACGCGCTGGTCGACGGGCCTCGATTGCGCGCCATCGAAGACCGCTGGCGTGACCGCCTCAACGCCAACGAGGTCGCGATGCCCGAGATTGCCCGCGAGGAGGACCTCGTCCTCGCCTGCGACTTGCTCGTGCCCTTCGCGCACTGGATCACACCCGACTTCATGCCCAAGCGCTTCACCACCTGGTTCTTCCTGGTCGAGGCACCCGCGGATCACCTCGCCGTGCACGATGGCAGCGAGAGCGTGGACTCGGTGTGGATCCGCCCTGAGGACGCCGTTGCGGCCGAGGCCGAGGGTCGTCGCACGATCATCTTTCCGACCATGATGAACGTGAAGAAGCTCGGCCAGAGCGGCACCGTCGCCGAGGCCTTCGCCGCCGCGCGCAGCGCACCCATCGTCACGGTCCACCCCCGCGTCGAGACCCGCGACGGCGAACAGCGCATGATCCTGCCCGCCGAGGCCGGCTACGAAGTCAGCGACGCCCCGCTCGACGCCGTTCGTTAGGCGAACGTCTCGGCTTCTCCAGGGGCCGACACGCCCAGGCTAGAGCAGCTCGAAGAAGCGATTCAGGACGGCGAACGCGGTGGGGCCACCCACCAGGCCCATCTTCATGCGGTTCATCGTGTAGCCGAAGCCCACCTTCGACTCGGGGTCGGCCATGCCGATCGAGCCGCCGGCGCCGGGGTGGCCGAAGGCGCCCTGGTTCGGCGAGATCGGCATCAGGTCCTGGCGCAGCATGAAGCCCAGGCCGAAGCGCATGGGCAGCTGCCCCAGCACGGCGTCGGGGCCGAACACCTGCTCTTCGCGGGCGCGCGCGACGCTCTCGGCCTCGAGGATGCGGACCCCGTCGATCTCGCCGCCCCGGGCCAGGGCGCCATAGATGCGCGCCAGCGCGGTCGACGTGCCATGGCCGTTGGCCGCAGGGATCTCGGCCGCGCGCCAGTCGCGGGTGTTGACGGCGTCGGCGCCCGCGGGCGGGTTTGCGAAGGCGGCCCCGGTCATGGTCGTGGGGTCGGTCATGTCGCGCATCATCTGCCCGAGCGGGCCGGGGATGTCGGGCACGCCGCGACTCTCGCTGCTGGGGGCGAACAGGCTGCCGTGCAGGTCGGAGACGCGCGCGTCGAGGTCGGGCCCGAAGCCGATGTGGAAGTCGGCGCCCAGCGGTCCCGCCACGTGTTCGGCGAACCACTGACCCACGCTGCGGCCCGAGGCCCGGCGGATCACCTCGCCCACCAGGTAGCCGTAGGTGAGCGCGTGGTAGCCGTGCCGGGTTCCGGGCTCCCACCACGGCTCCTGCTCGGCGAGCGCCGCGCACATGACGTCCCAGTCGTACTGCGCGCCCTTGGGCAGGGGTTTTCGGATCGCCGGCAGGCCCGCCTGATGCGAGAGCAGCCAGCGCACCGGGATCTCGCCCTTGCCGGCCGCCGCGAACTCGGGCCAGTACTGCGCGACCGGCGCGTCGAGGTCGAGCTTGCCCTGCTCCACCAGCTGGTGCGCGCAGATCGCCGTCATGCCCTTGGTGGTGGAGTAGACGTTCACCAGGGTGTCCGGCGTCCACGGTACCTGGCCCTCTTTGTCGCGGGTGCCGCCGTGCAGGTCGACGACCAGCTCGCCGTCGAGCACGAAGGAGATCGACGCGCCGATCTCCTCGTCCTTGGCGAAGCTCGACTCGAAGAGGTCTCGCACATCGGTGAAGCGCGAATCGCAGTGTCCTTGGACGTCGGGCACGGCTACTCGCCCCGCAGCAGGTCGCGCAGCGGCCGCATGCCGAGGGTGCGCACGCCGGCCCCTTCGAGCGCCTTGGCGCCGGGCGCCCCGCCGTAGTAGCGGCGCTCGAAGTCCCGCTGCAGGTGGGAGTCGGGCGTCACGGTCGCGAGCTCTTCGCCGCTCTTGGCGGGATGGCAGATCAGGTAGTTCACCCCGGCCTGCAAACCGGCGATGCGCTTGGCGTTGTGCGCCTCGCCCTGCTCGGGCTCGAATCCCAGGGAGTCGGCATCGAAGTGGTCCATCACCGGGACCCCGTCGGCATCCATGGCCTCGATCAGCTGACGCAGGAGCGGGAGCGCCCCTTCGAGGCCCGCGGCCCTGGCGGCCTCGGGGCTCGGGCAGGCTGCGAAGACCGGCAGTCGGAATTCCTTGGAGAGCGCTCGGTAGACGGGAATGAACTGCGGAAAGAAGACCGTGCCCATGTGCGAGTCGATGTGCGTGACGTCGATGCCGGCGTCGAGTGCGCGCTGTACCTGGGCGCGCAGCTCCACGTGCACCTCTTCGGGCTTCGCGTTCTTCGCCACCTCGAGACTGGTGCGCGGGAGCATGCCGTCGGCGTCGAGCAGGGTCGGCACCTCGCTTCGGCTCGCCACCGGCCCCCAGCGGTAGTGCTCCCACTCGCAGTTGAGCGTGAGGTGCACGCCCAGGTCGTACTCGGGATTCGCCTGGGCCACCGCCGCGGCCTCGCTGAACCACGGGCACGGCACCATGATGCTGCCGCAGCTCGCCGGGCCGTTGGCGAGCGCCTCGAAGGCACCCTCGTTGGCGGCGTGACACATACCGATGTCGTCGGCGTGAACGATGGCGAGACGGTCGTCTGCTGCGAATCCGAGCCGTTCGGCGAGGGTGGGCATGGGGTCCTTTCGGTGTCGGCGAGCGGGCCCGTGCCGGTCGATCCCGGGGGCCTCGGCGGGACGCCCAGTCTACCGCTAGCCTGCGCCGCATGTCGGCTCTCGACCTCGAGCGCGCAGCGGCCGCTGCGGAGCACGCCTGCGATGCCGCGCGACGCGAGATCCTGCCGCGCTTTCGCAACGTGGCCGTGGAGACCAAGGGCGACGGCTCGCCGGTGACCGAGGCCGACCGGGCGGCCGAGCGCGCGCTGCGCGAGCACCTGGCCGCGTTCGACCCCGACATCGGCGTGCTCGGCGAAGAGTACGGCGACGACCGCGGCGGCCGCGATCGCTACTGGGTCGTCGACCCGATCGACGGCACCATCGCCTTCTCGCGGGGCATCCCGCTCTACAGCACGCTCGTCGCGCTCGTGGACGAGGGCCAGCCCGTGCTGGGCCTCATCGACCTGCCCTCCCTCGACCAGCGCCTGGTGGGCTGGCAGGGCGGTGGTGTGCGCCGCGATGGTGAACCCGTGCGGGTCTCGCAGGAGACCGACCTGCGCAAGGCGATCATCTCCCACGGCGACCCCTTCGCCTTCCGCTACTTCGGCGCCCAGGCGGGCTGGGAACGCATGGCCGCCGACGTCCCGATCCTGCGCGGCTACACCGACGCCTTCGGCCACGCGCTCGTCATCCAGGGCTCGGTCGGCGCCATGGTCGACACCGGCCTCAACCCCTGGGACGCCGCGGCCACCCAGTGCCTGGCCGTCGAAGCCGGCGGCCGCTGCGAGACGATCGACCGCACGGCGGATGGCAAAGGCCTCGGCCTCGTGTTCGGCCAGCCGAAGCTGGTGGAGGCGTTGCTGCCGTACCTGGAAGATTGAAGGACCGGCCTCAGGGAAGCCAGCGGGATCGGCACGAGCGTCAACTGGATTCGGATCCAGTTCGCGAAGAGTCGCAACTGGATTCGAATCCAGTTGGCGGCGACCCGGGTCGCGCGACTCGCTGCCGCTGCTCCCCTACTCCGCGGCCGGCAGAACCACCAGGGTGGCGGTTCGGTGGGCGCCGTGCAGGTGGCAGACGACCTGGTGGACCTTGGCGCCCTCGAGGGCGGGGAGCTCCACCACGTACTCCTCGCCCGGCGGCAGCACCACGGCGACGTTGAGACCCGGGATGGTCATGCCGTGGGGCTTGTCGGTGGTGTTGAAGAAGCTGAGCGAGCGGCCCGCGCCTTCGGTGAGCACGATGGTCGCGGGCAGGAACACGTTCTTGCCACCGATCAGGGTCGACAGCACCTGCACGCGGGTACGGTCGTCGGCGAACCCGTCGGCGCCCATGGCACCGTGATGGGTGCTGTGGCTCTCCATGGGCGCCTGCACCGACACGTTGGGCGAGCAACCGGCCAGGGCCGTGGCCAGGGCGAGCAGGGCGACCGGGAGCAGGGAACGAAGCATGCGCACCTCCAGCGCCCGCGATCGCCCGGACGGGCGGCGGGGCCCTCGGAGTATCGAGATGCCGCGGGCCCCGCGCCACCCGACCGGCCGCTTCGCCCCGCGACCGGGCCGGATGGGCCCCGCAGAATGGGACCATGCCCCCGCCGATCGCTATCGTCGGGGGTCCCCTTTCGACGAGGTACCCCATGGCCGCCCCCTCCGTCCCCACCGTCTCCCTCGACGACGCCCGCGCACTGCTTGCCGCCGGTGACGCCCTGCTCGAGCCGGCCCTCGAGAGGGCCCGAGAGATCACGAGCGGCGGCAAGGGGATCGACGACCACCAGGTGCTGGCCGAGCGCATGGCCTACGCCGCCACCGAGCAGCGCGCCGCCCAGGAGGTCATCGCCTTCGCCGACCGGGCCGCCGCCGAAGGGCGCAGCAACGAAAATCAGGTGCAGACCGCCGTCGCCGCGGTCGCCGACCTCGTCCGTTGCCTGCGCGACCGCCTGGAGCCCGCGCTCGACGACCTGGGGCTCGGCGAAGAAGTGCTCGAGAAGGCGCTGCCGGCCGACACCCGCGCCCGCCTGCGCGCCTGTGGCAGCGAGGCCCTGCTGCGCGAGATCGGCCGCCACGCCATCGAGGCGCGGGGCCGGATCGAGGTGCCCCTCGACGAGATGCTCGAGCAGGTGCGCGACTCGGTGCGCGAGTTCGCCGAGAACGAGGTGGTGCCCCACGCCGAGCACATCCACCGCAACGACGCCGACATCCCCGAGGCGTTCATCACCAAGATGGGCGAGCTCGGCTACTTCGGGCTCTCTATCCCCGAGGAGTACGGCGGCCACGAGATGGGCAACCTGGCGATGATCCTCACCACCGAGGAGCTGTCGCGGGCGTCGCTCGCGGGCGCGGGCTCGCTGATCACCCGGCCCGAGATCCTGAGCAAGGCGCTGGTCGCCGGCGGCACCGAGCAGCAGAAGCAGCACTGGCTGCCCAAGCTCGCCTCGGGCGAGGTCATGGTCGGCGTGTCGGTGACCGAGCCCGACATCGGCAGCGACGTGGCGGGTGTGAAGTGCCGCGCCACCGAAGGCACGGTGGACGGGCAGGCCGGCTGGATCATCAACGGGCCGAAGGCGTGGTGCACGTTCGCGGGCCGCGCCGACGTGCTGGCGCTGCTTGCGCGCACCGACCCGAACCCGGACAGCGGCGCGAAGGGGCTTTCGCTCTTCATCGCACCGAAGGAGAGCTTCCCGGGCCACGAGTTCGACTATTCGCAGCCGGGCGGCGGTCGCATGGTGGGCAAGGCCGACGCGACGCCCGGCTACCGCGGCATGCACTCGTTCACGCTGAACCTCGAGAACTACTTCGTGCCGGCCGACCATCTGGTGGGCGAGAGCTCGGGGCTGGGCCGTGGGTTCTACCTGCAGATGGGCGGCTTCGCAGCCGGCCGCCTGCAGACCGGTGGGCGGGCCTCGGGCCTGGCCCAGGCCGCGCTCGAGGAGACGGCCAAGTACGTGGTCGACCGCGTGCAGTTCGCCCAGGCGATCTCGGACTTCGGCCTCACGCAGTACACGCTCGGCCGCATGGCCGCGAAGCTGCAACAGGCCCGCGCCATCACCTACGCCGCGGCCGAGGCCTTCGACGAGGACGAGCGCAAGGCCGGGCCCCTGGCGGCCCAGGCCAAGCTGCTCGCCTGTGACATCGCCGTCGACGTCACCCAGCAGGGCCAGCTCATGCACGGCGGCTGGGGCTACGCCGAGGAATACCCGATCAGCCGCTACGTGGTGGACGCCACGGTGCTGCCCATCTTCGAGGGGGTGAAGCCCATCCTCGAGCTCAAGGTCGTGGCCCGCAACCTGCTCGCGGCCTAGCGCTTGTTCGGGGTCGGACCGTTCGGGGGCGTGCTCGGCGCGCTGCGAGACCGACAGGGTCCGAAGCCCGAGCAGCGCTTCGCGCGCACCCGCGACGGCTGGCGCATCGCGCTCTACCGCTACGCCACCCGGCCGGGCGGCCACGGTGCGCCGGTGCTGCTGTGCCACGGCATGGGCAGCAACCGCTACAACCTCGACGGGCCGGGCAGCGTGAGCCTGGCCCGCCACCTGCACGCCCGCGGATACGACGTCTGGCTGATGGAGCTGCGCGGCGCCGGCGCCTCGCGCCGCACCGGCTGCATGCCGAGCCTGGCGAACTGGCGCGTCTCGTTCGAGGACTACGCGCAGCATGACGCGCCCGCGGCCCTGCGCGAGATCCGCCGCAGCGTGGGCGGTCGGCGCATCCTCTGGGTGGGCCACTCGCTGGGCGGAATGGTCGCCTACGCGGTGCTGATGGCGCCCATCGGCGCCGCCATCGCCGGTGCCGTGACCCTCGCCTCACCCGGCATGACGGACGTGGGCCACGACAGCCTCGACCGGCTCACGCCGCTTCGGGGCCTGCTGCGCGTGGCCCCGCCGGCGCTGCCCCTCGACCTGCTGGCCCGCGCGGGCGCCCCGCTGCTGCCGGTGCTGGCCGTGGCCTTTGCCGAAGAGCTCTCGGCCTGGGGCTGGCAGGAGGACAACCTCGACCTCGACGTGGTGCGTTTCATGATGCTCCGCGGGGTCGAGGCGCTGCCCACCTCGCTGGTCTCCGAGTTCGGCCGCTGGTACGAGACCAAGCACATGCGCGACCGCTACGGCCTGTTCGAGTTTTCGGACCACCTGGAACGCATCCAGACGCCCATGCTGGTGATCTCGGGCAGCCGCGACGGGCTCACGCCGCCCGAGGACATCCGCAGCGTGCACGAGCGCATCGGCTCGGCCGACAAGACCTACGTAGAGGCCGGGCGCGGCGGCGGCTTCGACCACGAATACAGCCACGTGGACCTCGTGCTCGGGCGCCATGCCCCGAGCGAGATCTACCCGCTGGTGACCGACTGGCTCGACGCGCACCGCGCACTCACCGCGGCGGCGTGACCGGAGGACGCGTGCCGATCTCCCGACCGCGAACCAACGAAGCGACGACCGGGCGCCTCTGGTGGCGCGACGGCGTCGTCTACCAGATCTATCCGCGCTCGTTCATGGACAGCAACGGCGACGGCGTGGGCGACCTCGAGGGCATCCGCCAGCGTCTCGACCACCTGGTGTGGCTGGGGGTCGATGCCATCTGGATCTCGCCGTGCTTTCCGTCGCCGATGAAGGACTTCGGCTACGACGTGGCCGACTACTGCGACATCGAGCCCCTGTTCGGCGACCTGGGCGACTTCGACCGCCTGCTCGCCGACGCCCACGCACGCGACCTGCGCATCCTGCTCGATTGGGTGCCGAACCACACCAGCGATCAGCACCCGTGGTTCCTGGCCTCGCGCAGCAGCCGGGACGACCCCAAGCGCGACTTCTACGTGTGGCGCGACCCGGCGCCGGGCGGCGGCCCGCCCAACAACTGGAAGGCCGTCTTCGGCGGCGACGCCTGGGAGCTCGACGAGGCCACGGGCCAGTACTACCTGCACTCGTTCCTGCCGGAGCAGCCCGACCTCGACTGGCGCAACCCCGAGGTCGTACGGGCCATGCACGCGACCCTGCGCTTCTGGCTCGACCGGGGCGTGGACGGCTTTCGCATGGACGTGATCCACAAGATCGCCAAGGACCCCGAGCTGCGCGACAACCCGCTGGTGCCCGGCGGCGAGGGCCGGGGCTACGGCTCGCAAGAGCACGTGAACGACGAGAACCACGACGACGTGCACGCGCTGCTTCGCGGCATCCGCGGCGTGTTCGACGAGTACGACGAGCGCATGGCGGTGGGCGAGGTCTACATCCTCGACCCCAGGAAGGTGTCGCGCTTCTACGGCGACGGCGACGAGCTGCACCAGGCGTTCAACTTCAAGCTCACCCACGCCAGGTGGGATGCCGCCGAGTTCGAACGCGAGGTGCTCTTCTTCGACGAACTCGTCCCCGAAGTCGGCTGGCCGAACCTCGTACTCGGCAGCCACGACGCGCCACGCCATGCGTCGCGCTACGACCATCCCGAGCACGGCGACGGTCGCGCCCGCGTGGCCGCCATGCTGCTGCTCACCGGCCGGGGCACGCCGTTCCTCTACTACGGCGAAGAGATCGGCATGCGCAACGTCGAGATCCCCGAGGACCGGCTGCAGGACCCGCTGGCCTGGACGCTGCACCCCAAGGTCTCACGCGACCCCGAACGCACGCCCATGCAGTGGGAGGATGCGCCGAAGGCCGGGTTCAGCACTGGCGACCCCTGGCTTCCGATCGGCGACACCGCCGCCCACAACGTGACCGCGCAGCGCGACGAACCCTCCTCGCTGATGAACCTCTACCGCGAGCTGCTCGCGCTGCGCCGCGAGAGCGGGGCCCTGCGGCGGGGCAGCCTGCGCGCCCTGCCCTCGCCCGACGGCGTCTTCGCCTTCGAGCGCACGCACGAGGGCCAGCGCGCCGCGGTGGCGCTCAACTTCTCGGACGCTCCCGTAGAGGTGTCGCTGGGCCAAGGGGCGCCGGGACGCGTGCTGCACACGGTGCACGGCGCCGCACTCCCGGATGACCTGGCGAAGGTCCACCTGCCCGCCGCCTCGGGGATCTGCGCGATTCAGGGCTGAGCGGCGGCCACCGCCTCCACCTCGGCCATCACCCGCAGCACGTTCTCTCCGAGCACGCCGCGCACCACGTCGGGGCTGTGGCCGCGTTCGAGGAGCCCCGCCGTGAGTGCCGGCAGCTTGCTCACGTCGTCGAGGCCGAGGGGCATCGATCCCACGCCGTCCCAGTCCGAGCCGAGGCCCACGTTCGCCGGTCCAGCCACACGGATCGCGTGATCGAAGTGGTCGAGCAGCACACCCAGCGTGGTCTGGGGCACCTGCTGGTTCGCCATCAGCGCCCGGAAGGCGCGCCGGCGGCCGAGGGGGTCGCCCTCGTGCGCCTTCCCGAGCGCCTCGAACTGCGGACGCAGGCCGCGGTAGAGCGCGCGCAGGGGCTCGACCAGCGCGGCGTCGATGTAGCCCGAGTAGAAGTTGATCATCACCACACCGCCGGCTTCGCCGAGCGCACGCAGCATGGGGTCGCTCATGTTCCGGGGGTGGTCCGCCACGCCGCGTGCCGACGAGTGCGAAGCGATCACCGGGGCGCGGCTCGTCGCGAGCACGTCGAAGAAGGTGGCGTCGGAGACGTGGGAGATGTCCGCCATCATGCCCAGGCGGTTCATCTCGGCTACCACGGTACGGCCGAAGTCGGTGAGACCGCCGTGCTCGGGCGGGGGCAGCTCGCTGGTGCCGGATGAATCCCCCAGGCGGTTGTGGAACGAGTGGGTCAGCGTCAGGTAGCGCGCACCCAGGCGATGGTAGGTGCGGAGCGCCGCCAGGCTGCCCTCGAGGATGTGGCCGCCCTCGACCCCCATGAGACACGCGAGCCGGCGCTCGGCGGCGGCGCGGCGCACGTCCGCCGCCGTGGTGGCGAGCATCAGGTCGGCAGGGTGTTGGCGGACCAGCTCGTGCACGGCGTCCATGCGCTCGACGGCGTCGCGCACGGCGCGGCCATGGCCCTCGGTCTTGCCCATCCAGATCGACCAGAACTGTGCGTCGAGCCCGCCCTCTCGGATGCGCGGCAGGTCCATGTGGCCCGCGTCGTGGCGCTCGGCAAACGACCATTCGGGGTCCTGGAACCAGGGGGTCGTATCCGAATGGCCGTCGACGACGATGGCGTCGCGATGCAGCGCCAGGGGGTCGACGTCGGGTGCCCCACCGCAGGCGGCCAGCGTGGCCGCGGCCACCGACACCAAGGCGCGTCTCACGATGCGCGCCCGCGATCGTGGCCCGCGAGAAAGGCCTCGATCGCCTGATCGAGGGTGCGGCTGCGGTCGACAGTCTCCCGCGTCTCGGCCGCGAAGGGCGTGGCGGCCATGGCCCGGAAGACGTCCGCCGCTGCATCATGGAAGCCGCGCGGCAGGTCTGCGGCCTCGAAGGTCGTGGCGATCTCCTGCATCTCGCCCACCCAACGCTCGGCATCGGCGGGCAGGAACGGAAGCACACCCATGCGCTTCCACGCTTCGGGCTGGCTCTGCGCCAGCTCGGCACCCAGCGCCTCGTGCAGCCCCAGCCGCCGGGCCAGCATGAGCACGGCAGCCTGCAGGGTCATGGTGCCCTTGGTGAGCGCGGCGTACGCCATCTTGAGCCCGGAGGCCTGGCCCACCTCGCTACCCACCGTTCGGATGGCGAGGCCGGCGTCTTCCTGGGAGAGTGCGGCGAGGCTCGCGGCATCGGGCCCCGACACGTAGAGCCGCGTGGGTTTGCCGCCCGGGCGCGGCGAGCCACCGATGATGCCCCCATCGACGAAGGGCGCGCCGGCCTTCGCGATCTCGTCGGCGATGGCCGCAGCGGTGGTCGGCGCCACGGCATTGGCATCGACGTAGGTCGGACGGCGCCCGACGCAACTCATCGCCTCCGACACGTCGTGCGCCAGGCCCAGAGCCGCGGCAGGAGGCAGGATCGAGACCAGCAGGTCGGCGTCGGCCACCACGGCTTCGAGCGTCTCGAGGTCTTCGATGCCGGTGCGTTCCGCGCGAGCGCGCGTCTCTGCGCTGCGACCGGCCAACGCCGTCACCACCCGCCGGCCGCCCGCCCCGAGGGCCGCGGCCACGCCATGGCCCATGTCGCCCGGATAGAGCACCGCGACCGTGCCGAACACCGCCTACTCCTGTTCCGGATCGATGGCGTAGCGGGCCGCCTCGGCCTCGTAGGCGGGGAAGCCCACCAGGTCGCGCAGGTCGGCGAACGAAAGCCGAGTCGCCTCGTCGGGATGGCCGCCCTTGGCCATGACCGACAGCGCCTCTTGCATCGCACGGGCCGCGGTGGAGAGCAGCGTCAGCGGATAGGCCGCGATCTTGAAGCCCAGCGCCTCGAGCTTCGCGTGGCCCAGCAGCGGCGTGTCGCCGCCCTCGACCAGGTTCGCGAGCAGCGGCGTTCCGGCCAGCGCCTCGCCCACCTGCGCGAGTTCGCCCTCGCCTTCGGGCGCCTCGACGAACAGGATATCGGCCCCTGCGTCGCGAAACGCGCGCGCGCGGTCGATCGCCTCGTCGAGCCCGTGGGTCGCGCGCGCGTCGGTTCGCGCGAGGATCAGCGCGTCGGCCCCTTCGTCCCGCGCATCGACCGCCGCCCGCACCCGCGCGACGGCCTCGGCGCGCGGCACCACCTGCTTGCCCCGGGTGTGACCGCAACGCTTGGGCGCGAGCTGGTCCTCGATCATCACCGCGGCGAACCCGGCCTGGGCGTAGCCGCGCACCGTGCGCTTGGCGCTCACGGCGTTGCCGTAGCCGGTGTCGGCATCGCCGATCACCGGGATGGAGATGGCGTCGCAGAGGTTCCGCCCCTGATCGAGCACTTCGGCAAACGACAGGAGCCCCGTGTCGGGCAGGCCGGCGCGCGCGCCGGCCACCGCGAAGCCGCTCATGAACGTGAGCGAGAAGCCCGCGCGCTCGATCAGTCGCGCCGACAGCGCGTCGAAACAGCACGGCATCACTGCGAGGCCGGGCTCGGCCAGCAGCGTCTCGAGGGCCTTCCTACGAGAAGACCCGCCGTGCGCGTCATGCGAAGACTCGGTGGTCGCGTCATGCGAGGACTCGGTAGTCGCGTCATGCGAAGGCAGCGAACAGTTCCTCGAAGGCCTTCATCTGGTTGCCGGCCGCCGACGACGGCACCAGGATCGGCGTGGTCACGCCGGCCTCGCGCCATGCAGCCAGCCCGTCGCGCACCTGGCTGGCCGTGCCGTGCAGGGTGCTGTCGGCGAGCCAAGCATCGCTCATCAACTCGGGCAGGCGGTCGCGCTCGCCGGCCTCGAGCGCCTTGGCGATGGCGCCCATCTCCTCTTCGTAGCCGGCCTCGCACCAGTAGTTGCGGTAGTTCGGCAACGTCACGTAGCCGAGCAGCGTCTTGCGGTTGCGTGCCGCCGCCGCGGCCGCGTCGTCGCTGATGCAGACCGGGATCATGTTGCCCACGAAGAAGTCGGGGCTCCCCTGCTTCGCGGCCGGAAGCTGCGCCAGCGACTCGGCCACGTGCGAGCGCGAGACGTTGGCGAACACCACGCCGTCGGCCACCTCGCCCGCCAGCGCCACCATCTTCTTGCGCAGCGCCGCAAGCACCAGCGGCGGCAGCTCGCCCGCCATCTTCTGGCCTCGGTAGCCCTCGGCGAACGACCGCGCGTCGGCGAGCGGGCGCCCGGTCGAAACCCCCAGGCGCTTGTTCAGCGGGGCGTGGCTCACGCCGACCCCGAAGTGGAAGCGCCCACCCGAGAGTTCGTGGATGAGCCCGGCCGTGAGCGCGTAGTCGGGCACGGCACGCGCGTACTGGTTCACGATCATCGTGCCGATGGGGATGCGCTCGGTGGTGAAGGCCAGCGCCTCGCACAGGCCGAGCCCGTCGCCAAAGCTCGCACAGTAGATGCCGCCGAAGCCGCGGCGCTCGATCTCGGCGGCCAGCTCGAGGGTGGCCTTGCGGCGGCCGGGGACGGCGGCCAGGGCCACCGACGGGAGGGGTTCGCTCATGGCGCCGACGCTAGCACTCGAGGGCCATGCGGCTCGGGCTCGCCCGAGGGACATCGCCTGGGTCGGAGGCGCGGGGCGTCGTGCTCAGCTCCGGCGCGGGCGCACTCTGGCGGCTCGTCGCAGACGGGCACGCGCCTCCGAATTCCGCGCGCCACCCCGCGCCTCCGCCCTCGGGACCGGTCGCCGCACGACCCATCCCGCTAAGCCTCCGAAGTATACGGCGGCGCCGGGTCGTATTGGATGTAGCGCTGCACCCGACGGGCGATCTCGGGCGTGTGCAGCTGGCCCACCAGCCAGAGTGCCATGTCGATGCCCGCGGAGACGCCGGCCGAGGTGAGCAACCGCCCGTCGCGTACGAAGCGCGGGCCGTCGAGCACCGTCACGTCGCCGCGCGCGCGCAGTGTCTCGACGAAGGCGAAGTGCGTGGTCACGCGCTTTCCCTTCGCGAACCCCGCCTCGTGCAGCAGCAGCGCGCCGGTGCAGACACTCGTCACCCAACGGCAGCGGGCGCCGACGTCGCGCAACCAGTCGATCACCACCGGGTTGTCGACCTCGGTGCGAGTGCCCTGCCCCCCCGGCACCAGCACGATGTCCAGTTCCGGGGCGTCGGCGAAGGTGTGGTCCGCGAGCACGCGCATGCCCTTGTTGCAGCGGATCGGCCCAGACCGCTCCGCGATCGTCACGACCTCGGGCGTGCCGAGCATCATGTGCGTCGAGCGAAACACCTCCCAGGGCCCGACGAAGTCGAGCTCTTCGGCGCCGTCGAAGAGCAGGATGCCGATGCGGGTCACGGGGCTGCCTCCGCGCGGGTCCACGCCACGCTGCGCCGGGCGATGCTAGCGGCTCGCCCGTGCCGCCGGCTGCTACCCTCGGCCGTCAGCGGAGGACCCCATGTCAGGACTGCGATTCGGCACCTTCATCGCACCGTTCCACCCGGTGGACGAGAACCCCGGGCGCGCCCTCGAGCGCGACATGGAGCTCGTGCAGTGGCTCGACCAGCTGGGCTACGACGAGGCCTGGATCGGCGAGCACCACTCGGGCGGCTACGAGATCATCGCCAGCCCCGAGATCTTCATCGCCGCCGCTGCCGAGCGAACCCGGCACATCCGGCTGGGCACGGGTGTGGTCTCGCTCTCCTACCACCACCCGCTGATGGTGGCCGACCGCATCATGCAGCTCGACTGGATGACGCGCGGGCGCGTGATGTTCGGCATGGGGCCCGGGGCCCTACCCAGCGACGCGTTCATGATGGGCATCCCGGTCTCCGAGCAACGCGAGCGCATGGACGAGGCGATCGGCGTGATTGCACCGCTGCTCAAGGGCGAGACCGTGAGCCACGAATCCGACTGGTTCACCCTGTCCGAAGCACGCCTGCAGATGCCAGCCTTCACCCAGCCCCATGTCGAGATGTGCGTGGCCTCGCAGGTCTCGCCCTCGGGCGCGCGCGCCGCCGGCAAGCACGGCCTCGGGCTGCTCTCGATCGGAGCCACCACGACCGGCGGCTTCAACGCCCTCGCCATGAACTGGGAGATCTGCGAAGGGCGCGCCGCCGACTTCGACCAGCAGGTGCACCGCGACCAGTGGCGGCTGGTGGGCCCGATGCACGTGGCCGAGACCCGCGAGCAGGCCATCGAAGACGTGCGCTTCGGCCTCGAGAAATGGCTCTACTACTTCCGCGAGATCGCCGCGCTGCCGCTGGCCCCGGGCGGCGACTTCGAGAGCGCCGTCGACGCCATCACCAGCTCGGGCCTCGCGGTGATCGGCGACCCCGACGACGCCGCAGCCCAGCTCGAACGGCTGGAGCAGCAGTCCGGAGGCTTCGGTGCCTTCCTGATGATGGATCACAACTGGGCGCCGTTCGCCGAGAAGAAGCGCAGCTACGAACTGTTCGCGCGCTACGTGATCCCGCGCTTCCAGAGCCTCAACGACAAGCGCGAGGACTCGATGAAGTGGGCCGCCTCGAACCGGCCCACCTTCATGGGGGCGGTCGGCAGCGCCATCCAGGCCGAGATCCAGAAGCACGCCGCCGACCTCCAGAAGCGCGGCGAGGGCGATCCGAGCTGACGGGCACCCGCGGGGGGCCAGTTTCGGCGACACAGGCGCCTTTGGCGCGCCACCTCCTCTGGGGCGCGCTGCCCCGAGGAGTCTCCCATGCGTCTGCCGTCCGCCCCCTCGCTTGCCCTGTTGCTCCTGGCGCTGGCCCTGATGGTCCCCGGCGCCAGCATCGCCGTCGGCGTGAACCACGTGGAGTCGATCCACGGCGACCTCTCGGACGACCCCGCGGCGCCCACCAACATCGTCCTGGGCAAGGGCGCGAACCGCGTGATCGGTTCGACGTCCATTCCGAACGGCGACGTGGACTTCGTGAGCGTGACGGTGCTGCCCGGCCGCTTCCTGATCGCCCTGCTCCTCGAGGAGTTCCAGGGCGACAACATCTCGTTCACGGGCGTCCAGAACGGCGCGACCTGGACCGAGGGCACCGGCGGCGCGATCAACCCCGCCAACCTGCTCGGCTGGGCTCACTTCTCGACGGGCCAGATCGGCACCGACATCCTGCCGGCGGTGGGCACCGGTGCCGGCGCCCAGGGCTTCTCGGGTCCGCTCGGCCCGGGCGACTACACGTTCCTGATCCAGGAGACCGGCAACGTCGACGTCGACTACGGGTTCGTGTTCTTCGTGACGCCGGAGCCCGGCGCCCTGATGGGCGGCGCGCTGGTGTTGCTCGCAGTGGCCGCGGCCTCGCGGCGCCGCGCCTAGTCCGCTCGCCAGTCCTCGCGAGGCGGGTCGCTAGCGGGGCTCATCGCCCTCCACCGTGATGCGGTGGAGGTTGCGCTTGGCGTCCCCGTGGTCGTGCACCGCGTAGTGCATGATCGAGCGATTGTCCCACATCACCAGGTCGCCCTTGCGCCAGCGGTGGCGGCACTGCAGGTGGGGCGCGGTCGCCCATTCGATCAGGAAGTCGAGCAGCGGGCGGCTCTCGGCGGGCGTCATGTCTTCGAACGCGCGCGTGAAGGCGCGGTTCACGAATAGCGCCGGGCGGCCGGTCTCGGGGTGCGTACGCACGACGGGGTGGAGCTGGCCATGGGCTCGCCATGCTTCGCCCTGCTTCATGGCGGCGCCGAGCCCGTCGCCGGAGTGCACCGCGCGCAGCCCGCGCAGCAGGCGCTGCATACCGGGCGAGAGCGCCTCGAAGGCCAGATGCTGGTTGGCGAAGAGCGTGTCCCCGCCTGCGTCGGGTACCGAGAGCGCGTAGAGGGCGCTCGCCAGGGGCGGACACGGGGCGAACGTCACGTCCGAGTGCCAGACCTCGGTGATGGTGCGGCGCTTGCCCAGGTTCGAGATGGGGATCACCTCTTCGTGGGTCTCGATATGCGGCACGATCGGGTGCACGTAGAGCGGGCCGAAGCGCTGGCCGAAGGCCACCAGCGCGTCGGGGTCCAGCTTCTGGTCGCGGAAGACCAGCACGTGGTGCTCGAGAAAGGCCGCATGGACGCGCGCGAACTGGCCATCGTCCAGGTCGGTGAGATCCACACCCCGGACCTCGGCACCGAGGGCCCCGGTCATGCGGACCAGGTCGAGGTCGGGAGAGACCGACACCCGCTAGCAGTCCGGGTGGAAGCCCCAGGGGCCGCCGCCGTACCAGAACCCGTCCCAGCCGAGATACCAGCAGGCCAGGTACTCGTCCTTCGCGAGATTCGGGTGGGCCTCGAGCGCCTGGTCGTAGGTGTCCTGCATGTAGTCGATCACCTTGGGCGTGACGCCCAGCTCGCGCAGGCTGTCGTACTGCTCCTCGTTCAGGTAGTAGACGAGGCCGGAGTAGTTGACCTTGTAGACGATCACGTCGGGCGGAACGCCCGCCTGGCTGAGCTTCACGATCTCGGTCACCGAGACCGGTGCCGCCCAGCGCGGCTCTTCGGCCGCGAAGCGCTGACGGCTGGAGCAGGCGGAGACCGCCAGGGCGACGACGGCGAGCACGACCGTCGCGCGGCGTCTAGTTGAGGACATTGTGGCCTCGCTGTCGCATGCAGTTCGAGAACATGCGCTTGAAGTCGGCGTCGGACTGGCCCGCTCCGCGTGCGCTCCCGCCGAACACTCCGGCTGCAGCGCCCGTCGCGGCGCCCGCTCCGGCGTCTCCGAAGATCGCACCGATGGCGGCGCCGGTCGCCGCACCGAGCAGGCCGCTCGTCACGCCCTGCTTGGCGGCCTCGCTGCCCGTCCCGCCGGCGCCCTGATTGGCGAGCTGGCGGCACTGGGCCTCGTCGATACCCAGCCGCTCGGCATTCGGGTCGTTGTAGGGGTCGATGGTCGGGCGCCAGGTGTTGCGATTGGTGCAGGCCCCCGTGGCGACGGCCAGGAGCACCAAGGCGACCGGAAGCCACCGCACACGTCGATTTCGCGGGATTCGGTCCACGGCGCGAGGCTAGCCCGGGCGCGCGCAGGCTACCATCGGCCGCCATGGAAACGCGCATCGACGAACTGCTGGCCGAGATGACCCCCGAAGAGAAGTGCCACTTCGTGGCGGGCTCGGGCATGTGGCACACCACACCGATCGAACGCCTGGGCATCCCGCGCATGAAGGTGAGCGACGGGCCCATCGGTGTTCGCGGCGAACAGTTCGCGGGCCGTGTCTCGTCGGCGTGCTTTCCCAACGCCAGCTGCCTGGCCGCGAGCTTCGACCCGTCGCTGGTGCAGGAGGTCGGCCAGGCCCTCGGGCAGGAAGCCCACAGCAAGGGCGTCCACGTGGTGCTCGGTCCCACGGTCAACCTGCACCGCTCGCCGCTCGGCGGCCGACACTTCGAGTGCTACTCCGAAGATCCCTTCCTCACCGCGCAGCTGTGCGTGGCGTTCGTGCGCGGGGTCCAGAGCGAGGGCGTCGGCACCTCGGTCAAGCACTTCGTCTGCAACGACTCCGAATTCGAGCGCATGTCGATCAGCTCCGAGGTCTCCGAGCGTGCGCTTCGCGAGATCTACCTGCAGCCCTTCGAGGCCGCGGTGCGCGACGCCAAGCCCTGGACGGTGATGGCGTCCTACAACCGCATCAACGGCACCTTCGCCGCCGACCACCGAGCGCTCCAGGTGGACGTCTTGAAGCGCGAGTGGGGTTTCGATGGCCTGATCGTGTCGGACTGGTTCGCCCTCAAGAGCACCGAGGGCCCCGCTGCCGGCGGGCTCGACCTGGAGATGCCCGGCCCCCCGCGCTTCTTCGGCGCCAAGCTCGCCGAAGCCCTCGGCAAGGACGCGGCCCTCGAGCGCGAGATCGACGACAAGGTGCGGCGCATCCTGCGCGTCATGATCTGGACGGGCGCACTCGACGCCGAGGAAGCGCCCGCCGAGGAGGCTCGCGACCTGCCGGAGCACCGCGCCCTCGCCCGCCGCGCCGCCACGTGTGGTGCGGTACTGCTCAAGAACGACGGCCCGGTGCTGCCGCTCGACACCGGCAAACTGCGCCGCATCGCGCTCATCGGGCCGAATGCCGAACACACCAGCGTGCTGGGCGGCGGCAGCGCAAGGGTGCTTCCCCACTACGAGGTCTCGGTGCTGGACGCGTTCCGCGAGCGCGCCGACGAGGCCGGATTCGATCTGGTCCACGCGCTGGGCTGCACCAACCACAAGCAGACCCCGGTCATTCCCTCGAGCGACGTGGCCAGCGGCGTGGCCGGACGCAGCGGGTTCGCGACCGACTACTTCGCGGGAACCGACCTGGCCGGCACGCCGGTGAACTCGCGCGTGACCCGCACCCTGGACCGCACCTGGTTCGGCCGCTTCTTGCCCGACCTCGACCCGAGCGACTTCTCGGTGCGCTTCCAGGGAGCCTTCACGCCGCGCGAAACCGGCGACTACACCTTCGCGCTGGTGAGCGCTGGCCTCTCGCGCCTGTTCGTCGACGACGCGCTCGTCGTCGACAACTGGACCTCCCAAGAAAAGGGCGATGCCTGGTTCGGAGCCGGGTCGAAGGAGAAGACCGCCCAGGTGACGCTCACCGAAGGCAAGGCGGTGAACGTGCGGATCGAGTACGCGAGCAAGGGTACGGGCGGTCCCCTGGGCAACATGGGTGGCCTGCGGGTGGGCCTGCTGCCGCCGATCCCGAGCGACTTGATGGAGCGCGCCGAGGCCGCCGCCCGCGACGCGGATGCGGCGGTCGTGGTGGTGGGCCTTTCGGCCGAGTGGGAGACCGAAGGGCACGACAAAGACCACATGCAGCTTCCCGGGCGGCAGGCCGAGCTCTGCCAGCGTGTGGCCGCGGCCAATCCCAACACGGTGGTGGTGCTGAATGCCGGCGGCCCCACGGACCTGGCCTTCGCCGACGACGTGCCCGCGCTGCTGCAGGCCTGGTACGGCGGGCAGGAGGCCGGCCACGCCGTGGCCGACGTCCTGTTCGGCGACAGCGATCCGGGCGGGCGCCTGCCCACGACCTTTCCGCGCGCAATCGAGGACGTGCCCTGCCACACCGACGATCCCAGCACGTACCCGGGCGAGGAAGGGCGCGTCGTCTACGCCGAAGACCTGCTGATCGGGCATCGCCACTACGACGCCCACGACATCGCGCCGCGCTTCCCGTTCGGACATGGCCTCTCGTACACGACCTTCGCCTACGGCGCGATCGCGTGTCCCGAACGCGTGGCACAGGGCGAATCGGTCGAAGTCGTGGTGCCCGTGCGCAACACCGGCGACCGACCCGGCCGAGAGGTGGTGCAGCTCTACCTCTCCGATCTCGAATCCTCGCAGCCGCGTCCGCCGCGCGAGCTCAAGGCCTTCGCTGCCGTCGATCTCGCCCCGGGCGAAGAGAAGCGCGTGACGCTCACCCTGAGCCCGCGCGACCTCTCCTTCTGGGACCCCGAGCGCGGCGCTTTCGTAGCCGAGGCCGGCGTGTTCGAAGCCCAGGTGGGGCGCAGCGCGGGCGACCTGCGCGCCCACGCACGCTTCACCCTCGAGGACGCGTGAAGCCGCCGCGCTTTCGGCCCGCCCCGGGGCGCACCGCCTTCGTCGTGGGCGCATCGGCGGGCATCGGCCTCGCCGCGAGCCGGCAGCTGGCGGCCGCCGGCTGCTCGGTGGCGCTGTTCGCGCGGCGACCCGAGACCCTGGAACGCGCCGCCGAAACCGTGCGCGCCGCAAACCCCGAACGCGAGGCCCGGGTCTGGACCCATCCGCTCGACGCCGCCGACGCCGAGGCGACGCGCAGCGCGTTCGATCTTGCGCGCAGCGAGCTCGGTGCTCCGGATCTCGTGCTGGGGTGCGCCGGCCGGGCCCGCCCCGCCTACTTCGAGGCGATCTCGCTGGAAGGGCTGGACGAGACCCTCCACGACAACCTGCGCACGGCCTGGAATACCGCCCAGGCGGGCGCGCGCGCGATGGAAGGCCGCCCCGGCACGCTGGTATTGACGTCGTCGCTGGCCGGGCTCGTCGGCGTCTTCGGCTACACCGACTACTGCGCGTCCAAGTTCGCCGTGATGGGGCTCGCCGAGTCGCTGCTTCAGGAACTCGCGCCGCGCGGCATCCAGGTCGCCGTGCTCTGCCCTCCCGATACCGATACCCCCGGCTTCGAAGTCGAGAACCGCGACAAGCCACCCGAGACCCGCGCCGTATCCGAGGGCGCGAGCCTGCTCGGGCCCGACGACGTGGCCACGGCCCTCTGGCACGGACTCGCCCGGGGGCGCTTCCAGATCGTGCCGGGCCGCTCGGCCGGGCTTCTTGCGCTGGCCGCACGTCACCTTCCCGGCCTCGCGCGCCGGGTCCAGGCCAGCCAGGTGCGCGCCGCCCAGAAGAAGTCCTAGACCCCCGTGTTCGACGCCTACCCCGCCTACGAGCACCTGCTCGCCTCCGCGCAGCTCGCCCTGGCCATGCTCGGCATGGGCGCGCTGCTCGCGCCTCGCGACTTCATGGGCGTGGTTCGCGCGCCCAAGGCGCTGGGGGTGGGACTCGCCGTCCAGCTCGCCGCCATCCCGCTGGTCGCCGCCGCGTTGGGGCACCTGCTGCCGGTGCCGGTGGGCATCGCCGCGGGGCTCGTGCTGGTGGCGGCGGTCCCGGGCGGGACCATGTCGAACGTCTTCACCCACTTCGCGCGCGGCAACATCGCGCTCTCCATCTCGCTCACCGCCGTGACCACGGTGGGCGCGCTGGCCACCACGCCGGCGCTCCTGCGGCTCCTCGTGGGGGGCCACCTTCCTGCAGACTTCAGCATGCCCACCGGCCGCATCGCCCTCGAGATCGGCGGCGTGCTGTTGCTGCCTCTCGCGATCGGCATGGCGGTAGGCCACCGCTTCTCCGCTGCAGCCCCGGCCTTCAGCCGCAACTGCATCCGCGGCAGCCTCTTCGTGATCGCGCTGATGGTGGTCGGCGCCGCCGGCGCGGGCAGGCTCGACCCCACGGCCTACGGCTGGGCCGGGCCCCTGGCGGTGGCCGGCGCCTGCGCCCTCTTCCAGATCGTCTCGCTCTCCGCCTGCCGCCTGGGTGGGCTCACGGCGGCGGACACGACCGCCGTCGCGATCGAAGCGACCGTTCGCAACACCAACCTCGCGGTGCTGGTGAAGGCGGCGCTGATTCCCGCGACCACCGGCGGTGCCCTGGGCGAGCTGGGTGATGCGCTCTTCTTCGTGGCGCTGCTCTACGGAGGCGTGGCGCTCCCCGTCTCGACGGGGCTCATCTACCTCGGGAGGCGAAAGGCACCGCGGCCGGCCTAAGATCCCGGCCATGCGAGGTCCGCGTCTCGTCGCCGTGCTTTCGGCCCTGCTCGTCGCCATGAGCGCCGCCGTGGTCCTCGCATTCGGCGCCAACGAAGAGGGCGTGCGCGCTTGGATCCGGGCCACGGCGCGCTCCAGCGTGGCGCTGTTTCTGCTGGTGTTCGTGGCGCGCCCTCTGCGCCAGCTCTGGCGTGCACCGGCCAGCGCCTGGCTGATGAAGAACCGCCGCCACCTGGGCGTGTCGTTCGCGGTCTCGCACTTCCTGCACATGTGCGGGCTCTTCTGGTTCGCCTTCGGGTACCCGGCGTCCTACCAGGCCGAGGTCGACCCGGTGACGGTCGTGGGCGGAGGCTTCGGCTTCGTCCTGGCCTATGCCATGGCGGCCACCTCCACCGACGGCATGGTCCGGCGACTGGGCGTCGCACGCTGGAGGCTGCTTCACCGCATCGGGCTCTGGACCCTGTGGGTGCTGTTCCTGTTCACGTTCGGCGGGGCCGCTGCGGTGAAGCCCACGGCGATCTACCTCACGGCCACGGGTGCGCTGCTGGCGGCGCTCGGCGTTCGCGTGGCGGCGTACGTGCGTGCTCGCGGCCGGGCGCGTGCACAGGCGGCCGCGTAGCGCCTAGCGTTCGCCCTGCGCGTTCTCGAACGCCTCGGCCAGCGCCGACAGGTCGGCAAACGTCGGGCAGCCCGGATCGGCCCAGTCGTCGTAGGGGTCGAGCAGCGCCGCGTGCAGGCCCGCGGCGCGCGCGCCAGCGACGTCGGCGTACACCAGGTCACCCACGTGCAGCGTACGGGCCGGGTCGCCTCCGCAACACGCGAGCGCCGTCTCGAAGATGCGCGGGTCGGGCTTCTCGAAGCCCACCACCGCCGAGTCCACCACGTGGCTGAAGTGGTGGCGCAGGCCCGCCGCGCCGAGGCCGCGGTCGACGCTGCCGTCGGAGTTGGAGACCACGATCAGGTCGAGTCCGAGTTCGCGAAACCGGCCCAGGGCCTGGGGCACGCTCGGCATCACGCGACGCCAGAGCTCGTCCGAGGACCCGGGCTTCACGAGCACGGGCAACAGTGCCTCGGCCAGCTCGGGGATGGCACCCTCGTCGAAGTCGGGCACGCGCTCGAGCACCATGCGCAGGTAGGTCGTGAACGTCGACCCGCCTTCGGTCGAGCTCCCTCCGCTCAGCCAGGCATCGAGATGCGGGCGCGCCGCGGCCTCGGCACGCTCGAGCGCATCGGCCGAGCAGTCGTGGCCCCGGGTCCGGATCTCGTCCGCGATCCAGGCGAAGTCCACCGAGACCAGGGTGTTGCCGGCGTCGAGAAAGAGCGTCTGGATGTCGGTGAGCGGGATCATGGCAGCCGCGCGAGCCTAGCTCAGCAGCGCGCGTATCCTCTGCGGCACGGGCGAGTCGCTTGCGCCTCGCCGACCGGAGGCCCGTTCATGATGCGACCGACGCTGGCGGGGGTGCTGCGCGCAAGACGGCACATCCGCGACACCCTCGGCCGCACACCGCTGCACCGCTACCCGGGGCTCTCCGCGCTGCTCGACGCCGATGTCCATGTGAAGCACGAGAATCACCACGCGGTGGGGGCCTTCAAGGTGCGGGGCGGCGTGCACCTGGCCGCCTGTCTCGACGAGGCCGAGCGGGCCCGGGGGCTCTTCACGGCGTCGACGGGCAACCACGGCCAGTCGATCGCCTTTGCCGGCCAGCGCCTGGGCGTGCCGGTCGAGATCGCCGTGCCGCGCGATGCCAACCCCGTGAAGGTCGCCGCCATGGAGGCGCTGGGCGCCAAGGTGACGCCCCACGGCGCCGACTACGACGAAGCCCGCGAGTGGATCGAGGCGCGGGCCCGCAGCGAAGGTGCGCGCTTCGTCGGCCCCACCGACCCCGAGCTGATCGAGGGGGTGGGGACCTACGTCCTCGAGATTCTCGAAGACCTGCCCGATGCCGAGGCGATCGTCGTTCCGGTGGGGGCCGGCAGCGGGGCCTGTGGCTGCTGCCTGGTGGGCAAGGGGCTCTCGCCGGGTCTGCGGGTCTACGGCGTGCAGTCCGAAGCCGCGCCCACGCAGCAGCACACCTGGCAGGCGGGGCGGCCCATGCCGGGCCCCATGGCCACCCGCGCCGAAGGCCTGGCCACGCGCGTGCCCTTCGACAACACCCACGAGATCCTGCGAGACCCGCAGCTCGGCCTCGACGACTTCGTTCTGGTGTCGGACGAGGCGATCGAAGAGGCGATCCGCCTGCTGCTCGAACACACCCGCAACCTGGCCGAGCACGCCGGGGCAGCTTCGCTGGCCGGCGCCCTGCGCCTGCGCGAGCAGCTGACCGGCCGCCGCGTGGTGCTGGTGCTATCCGGCGGCAACCTCGCGCCGGCCGACCTGCGACGCATCCTCGGGGTCTGAGCGTCCGCGCAAGCGCCGCAGCCCCCGGCCCAGGCGGTCCTGCCAGACGATCAGCGTCGTGTAGCTGAGCGGCACCACGAACAAGGTGCCCACCATCGCCACGATCAGCCCGAACGAGATCGACGCCGCGAACGGCCCATAGGTCTTCGAGGCGCCCTGCAGGCCGAAGGCCATGGGCAAGAGCGCCACCACGGTGGTCAGCGTGGTGAGCAGGATCGGGCGAAAACGCCTGGCACCGGACTGGCGCACCGCGTCGAGCAGCGAGGTCGCGTGGCCGCGGCGGGCGCGGTTGATGAAGTCCACCATCACCAGCGAGTCGTTCACCACCACGCCGGTGAGACCGATGGCCGAGTAGAGCAGGACGAAGCTCACGTTGTACCCGAACACCGCCACGCCCACGATGATGCCGACGAAGGCGAAGGGCACGGCGGTCACCACCACCAGGGGCTGGAGGTAGCTGCGGAAGAGCGCCGCCAGGATCATGTAGATGGCGACCAGCGCGACCGGAAAGGCGCGAAACAGGTCGGCGAAGGCCATGCTGCTCTCTTCGAACTCGCCGCTGTAGCGCACGTCGAGTTGCGGATAACGCAACTCGAGGTCGGAGAATGCGGCGCGCAGCTTCTGGTTGGCGGTGCTCGAGGTCTCCTGCTCGTCGTCCACCTGCGCGTACACGCTGACCGTGCGCTTGGCGTCGTAGCGGTTGTAGGCCTGGTAGCCGCGCGCCTGCTCGACGTTGGCCACGTCGCGAAGCTTGACCATGGCACCCGACGGGGCCTGCACCTCGATGTCGAGCAGGTCCTGCAGCCCCGACCGGTAGCGGTCGGCCAGCCGCACGCGGATGTCGACGTCCTCGTTGCGCGCCGGGTCGCGGAAGCTGCTGGCCACGACGCCGTCGTTGGCGCCACGTAGCGCCTGGGCCAGGTCGGTGAAGGACAGGCCGTAGCGTGCGGCGCGCTCTTCATCGACCAGCAGCCGCACCTCGGGCGCGCCCACCTTCAGGTTGTCGGTGACGTTGTAGACCCCGGGCAGGGCCTCGAGCCAGGCCTTCATCTCGCCCGCCACCGTCTTACCGAGGGCGTAGTCGTCGCCCTGGATCCGCACCTCGACCGGCGGCCCCACCGGCGGTCCGTCGCGCTCGGCCTGCACCTGCAGGTCGACCACCCGATACGGCGCGTCGCGCAGCCACGCGTCGACCTTGTCCTTCATGCGCAGGAGCGCTTTGTCGGGATCGATGCCGGCTCCGGGCAGCAGAGTCATCACCGTCATCGCGTAGTTGGTGCCGATCAACTGGTCGTAGTTGGTATCGACACTGATGCCCACGGTGGTGGTGTAGTCCCGAAACTCGGTGCCCACGAGGGCCGCCACGAGCCCCTCGTAGCCGCGCACCACTTCGTCGGTCTCTTCGAGCGTCGCGTCGGAGGGCATCTCCAGCAGGATGTTGAACGTGTCGAACTCGCCGGGAAAGAGATCGACCTTCAGGTGCTGGGCGACGCCGGCCGCCAGGAAGAGCGCACCGAGGAAGAGCGCGCCGAAGGCGCCGCGATGAACCAGCATGATGTCGAGCAGGGCCACGTAGCGATCTCGCATCCAGATGATGCCGCGATCCACGCGCGCCCGGAACCGACCCAGCAGGCCCACCGGCGCGTCGGGGTCGGCGGCGCGGCGGCTGCCGAAGTCGAGGTAGTGCGCCGGCAGGATCACCAGGCACTCGAAGAGCGACGCGATCAGGCACACGATCACCGCCTTGGGCAGGATCGACATGAACTTGCCGGCGGTGCCCCCGATCAGCAGCAGCGGCAGGAATGCCGCGCAGGTGGTGGAGACCGCGGCCACCACCGGCCAGAGCACTTCTTCGGCGCCGCGCACCACGGCCTCGCGCAGGGGCTCACCGCTCTCGACGTGCACGTAGATGTTCTCGAGCACGATGATCGCGTCGTCGACCAGCATGCCCGACACGAGAAGCATGCCGATGATCGTGCTCGAGTTGAGCGTGATTCCGAAGATCGGGAACAGGATCATCGCCGTGAGAAAGCTGAACGGAATCGCGATCACGGTCAACAGGCCGTTGCGGAAGCCGATCGTGAACCAGAGGATCGCCATCACCGCCAGAATGCCCGCGACCAGGTTGTCCACGAGGATGCCCATGCGCGTGGACACGAACTCCGACGTGTCGAACGTCTTCTGCATCGCCACGCCGGCGGGCAACCGGCTGCGGTAGGACTCGACCCATGCGTCCACCGCCGCCACCAGGTCGATCACGTCGGCATCGCTGCGCTTGGTGATCGTGACCAGCAGGGACGGGTTGCCGTTGAATCGGGTGAGGAAGCGCGACTTCTCGAGCCCCTCTTCGAGCCGCGCGACCTCGGCCAGCCGAACGGTGGTGCCGTCGTCGTTCTCGGCCACCACCGTGGCCAGGATGTCGCTCGTACTCTGGTAATCCCCCTGGGCGCGCAGGGTCTGCTCGCCGCCCGCACCCTCGAAGGTGCCGGCGGGCAGGTTCAGGTTCTGGCGCTGGATGCGCCCGGCCACCTTGGTCACCGTGAGCCCGTAGCGCGCCGCACCGTCGCGGTCGACGAGCACGCGCAGCTCGCGGTCCTGGTCGCCACGAATCTCGATGCGGTTGGCGCCGGGCAGGTCCTTCACGCGCGCCTTCACGTCGCGCGCGACCTCGCGCAAGGCCACGGGGCCGACCCCGCCCTCGTCGACGAGCGAAATCATCACCGCGGGCGCGAACTCGCTGAACTTGGCCTCGGAAATCAGGGGCTCTTCGGCGTCGAGGGGCAGGTCGCGCACGCGATCGAGCGCCCCGCGCACGTCGTTGAGCGCGGCCTCGTAGGCGACCTCGTCCAGGGTCTCGTCGAACTCGAGACGGACCACCGACAGCCCCGCACTCGACGTCGAGCGGATCTCGTCGATGTCGTTGACCGAGATCAGCTCCTCTTCGAGCTTCTGGGTGACGAGCCGTTCGACCTCCTCCGCGGAGGCGCCCGTCCACACGGTGGTGATGTTCGCCTCCATCAGGTTGATGTCCTGGAAGAACTCGATGGGGATGCGCGTGTAGGCGGCGACACCGCCGATCAGGCAGACGAAGAAGAGCACGTTCACCAGCACGGTCTGGCGGACACTGAACGAGGGAAGGCTCATGAGGCCTCCCGATCGCGCGCGATCTCGGGCGCCGGCGGCGACGCCACGCCCCGGCCGCCGTGCGCCGGGCGCGTGCGAACGGCCAGGCCATCGCGCAGGTCGCGCGCACCGGTGGTGGCCACCGCTTCTTCGGCCTCCAGGCCCTCCACCACCTCGAGCAGCTCCGGGTGGAACGGCACCGGGATGGTGCGCACGCGGCGCCGGCGGGCGGTCGCGGTGGCGCGCTCGTCGGTGGGCTCGAGCACGAACAGGTACTCGAGGTCGAACTCGCGCAGCACGGCGCGGCGGGGGACGCGAAGGGCCAGGTGCCCATCGCCGAGCGTGAATCGCACCTTGCCCAACATGCCCGGCAGGAGCGCACCATCGGGGTTCGGCAGGCGCACCGGCACGGGGTACTTGCGCGTCGTTTCGTCGGGCGCGCGGCCCGGGCGCTGTACGGTGCCCACGAATTCGCGACCCGGAAAGACGTCTACCTCGATGCGCGCCTCGTCGCCGGGACGCAGGGCCAGGATCTCTTCGTCGGAAACCCCCACGACGAGCTCGACGGCCGAGATGTCCACCAGCGTGGTGACGGGCGCGCCGGGCCCGACATAGGCACCCGGCTCGAGGTCGATCTCCCCCACCGTACCCGCGAACGGCGCCCGGATGTTCATCTTGGCCAGGCGCGTCTCGGCGTCGAGCAGCGCGGCCCGGGCCTCGGCCACGGCGGCCTCGCCGGTCTGCGCCTCGCTCTCGGCGCGATCGAGCTCGGCGGCGCTGGCCACGCCCTTCTGGGAGAGCTCCTGGCGCCTCGCGAGTTCGGCATCGGCCAGCGAGCGGCGGGCTTCGGCACTGGCCAGGGCGGCTCGCGCCCGGGCCACGGCGGCCCGCGCGAGGTCGGTGTCGAGGCGCACCAGCACCTGCCCGGCGTCGACCTGCTGGTGGTCGTCGACCGCGATCTCGATCACCCGGCCGCCGACCTCGGCCCCGATCACCGAGCGGCGCACCGCCTCGAGCTCGCCCGAGACGTCCACGATGGAGCGCGCGGGCTCGGCCCGGGCCACCACCGAGTCGACCGTCACGGTCGGCGGAAGCGCCGTGGGCCCCGCGTCGGTCGCCGCGGCACGCTTGGCCTCCACCTCGCGCCGCGACTCGGCCGCGGGCGACGTCTGGAACAGCCAGAGCGCGACCACGACCAACAGGCCGGCCGCGCCGAGGACGAGCAGCGAGGTCCTTCGGATCTTCACGGGTCCATGGTAGCCGCGGGCGCGGGGCAGCAGTCAGCGGGCAAGGGTGCACGAGCGGCGCCCCTGCCGCCACCATGGCGGCAAGTCGTACGCAACGGATGCATGGGCCGTCCGGCGCGGGCCCGAGGCCGGCCCGACCGCCTAGCTCTCGAGGTGGCGAGGCAGCTCAGCGGCGATCTGCTCGGGGGTCACCTGGGGGGCGTAGCGGGCGAGCACCTGGCCGTCTCGACCCACCAGGAACTTGGTGAAGTTCCAGGCGACGTCCTCGTTGCCGTCGTCGTCCGGATGACCCGCCTTGAGAAAGCGGTAGAGATCGCAGGCGCCGTCTCCGTTGACCTCGATCTTCGAGAACATCGGGAAGGTGGCGTCGTACTTGGAGCGGGCGAAGTCGAGGATCTCCTCGTCGGTGCCGGGCTCCTGGCCGCCGAACTGGTTGCACGGGAAGGCCAGCACCTGGAAGCCGCGGGCCTTGAGATCTTCGTGGAGGGTACGCAGACCTGCGTACTGACCGGTGAGGCCTCAACGGCTGGCGACGTTCACCACCAGGGCAACGTCGCCCTCGAACTGCGACAGCGCCACCGGCTCGCCGGTGATCGCGTTCATCTCGAAGTCGTGCATGCTGGCCATGGGCGGCACCTCCTCGCCCCGGGAGGCTAGTCCGGCCGGGCGGCGCGCGCCTGCACCGCGCTCGATGGGCTACGCCCGGCCCGCCGTGGGGTAGGCTCGCACGATGGGCCTGCGCATCGGCGTCGCCCGGGGCGTGCTCACCCCGCCCCGGGGCAGCTACCTGATCGGCTACGGCGATCGCCTGCTGGGCGCGCGCGGCGTGCGCGACCCGCTGTTCGCCACGGCACTCGTGGCCGACGACGGGGCGGGAGGCCGGCTCGCCCTCGTCTCGCTCGACCTGCTGTGCCTTCACGAAGACGTGGTGGCGCGCATCCGCGCGGGCATCACGACCGCCACGGGCATACCGGGCGAGGCCGTGCTGCTCGCGTGTTCGCACACCCACGCCGGACCCATCGGCTGGACCGGTCCGCGCAGCACGCCCTGGCGGCGCCGCGCCATGGCGCATCGCGTGGCGGCAGTGGTGGATGCCGTGGCGCGCGCCGCGCGCGACACCGCCCCTGCAACCCTGCACCGGGGACGCGGCGAGTCCGGGGTGGCGATCAACCGGCGCGAGGCCCAGGCCGATGGCCGCATCGAGATCGGCGAGAACCCCGAAGGCTTCGTCGACCGCGACCTCGACGTCCTGCAGCTGCGCACGGACGACGGTCGGGTCGGCGCCACCGTCGTCTTCTTCGCCTGCCACCCGGCCGTGCTCTCGCCGCGCAACCGGCGCGTAACCGCCGAGTGGCCGGGCGTGATGCGCAGCCGCGTAGAGAACGCCACCGGTGCCCCCTGCCTGTTCGTGCAAGGTGCCACCGGCAACCTGAACCCCCGCCACGGCTGGGGCGACGACGACCTCGAGGCCATGGAGCGCATCGGCGACGAGGTGGCCGACGGTGTGCTGGCCGTGCTTCGCGACGGGCTGGCCGAGACCCCCGCAGTACCCCTCGCCGCCGCATGCACCGAGGTGGGCTTGCCGATCGTGCTGCGCCGCACCGAGCGCGGCCGGGTCGAGCCCTGGTACCGAACGGGCGCTCGCAAGCTCGGCGTGCCGAGCCCGCTGATCGCCCTGCTGGTGCGCTACGCCTACCCCTGGCGACCGCGCCACGTGGCGCGGGGCGACGATGCCGAGATGCCGCTCGCCCTGCAGGCGCTGCGACTCGGCGACGTGGGCATCACGGCACTCGGTGCCGAGACCTTCGCCGAGATCGGCGCCGAGCTGAAGGCGAAGGGCATCGCACCCACCACCCTGTTCGCCGGCTACGCCAACGGCATGATCGGCTACCTGCCCACCGCCCAGGCCCACGCCGAGGGCGGCTACGAGGTGGACGAAGCCCCCCTCGCCTACCGCATGTCCGGCACCTTCGCGCCCGAAGCCGCCGACCATGCCACCCGCGCCAGCCTCGAGCTGCTGGCCGGGCTCTACCGCGTCTAGAGCTGCTCTTCGACCACGCGCATCAGGTCGAGGGTGCTGATCATGCCGACCAGGCGGCCGCGCTCGGTCACCACCAGGCGGTGGATGCGGCGCTCGCGCATGGTGTTGGCCGCGACCGCGACTCCGGTGTCGGGGTTCACGCAGTGGACGGGCGAGGTCATCACCTGCTCGACCGGCGTCTTGAGCGTGTCCGACGGGTAGGAGGCCAGGTCGCGATAGTCGTCGTCGTCGGTGTAGAACTGCCCGGCCTCGCTCACCGTGACCTGGCGCGCGGCATATCGGGCCAGGTCGTTCTGGGTGACGATGCCGAGAATGGCGCCGGCGTCGTCCACCACCGGCGCCCCGCTCACGCGGCGGTCGGCCAGGCGGCGCATGGCGTCGCGCACGCTGGTCTTCGGCTCGAGCGTGACCACGTCGGGGTTCATCAGTTCGCGAACGGTTCGGCGAGGCATGACCCGCTGAGTCTTGCAAATGGCGCGCGGCCCGCGAGGTGGCGCCGCGGGCGCCTGTGTGCAGGATCGCGCCCAGGCGCCAGAGCGTGCTCAGGGGTTCTGAGGAGGCAGATGGAGCACTTCGAGCTTCACCCCGTCGGGGTCGGCAAAGAACGCCGCGTAGTAGCCGCCGCCGTACGCCGGCCCCCCGTACTCGCGGGGCGGGTCGAGGATGGTGGCCCCCGCGTCCCGCAGGGCGCGGTAGACGGCCTCGACCCCGGCGCGACTCTCGGCGTGAAAGGCCATGTGGTGCACGCCGGGGGTCCAGCGGTCGTGGGGGCGATGGCGGCCACTGCGGCGGGCCCGGCGCACCTCGAAGCCGAAGCGCGCGCCGCCCGGGTAGGTGTGCCCCCAGGCCGCCCGGGTGGGCCGCTCGCCGGCGAAGCCGGGGTCCTGGTGGTGATGGCGCGTGTAGCCGAGCGCACCGAAGAAGACGTCGTAGAACGGCAGCGATCGATCCGGGTCTCGGCAGCACATGTCGATGTGCGCGATGGGTCCCTGGATCGGCGGCATGGCTACCCCAGGAACGCCTGGATCGCCTCGGCCAACGCCCGGGGCTGGTCGAAGTCCACCCGGTGACCCGCTCCGGGGAGGGAGCGAACGGATACCGGCCCCGCAATGGCGTCCGCAAAGCGCTTGGCGTAGCTCGGCGGCACGATGCGGTCGTCGTCGCCCCAGACCAGCAGCACCTCGGTCTGGATCCGGCGCAGGCGCTTGGCCAGCCCCAGGTCGCCGAGCGGCCAGAGCAGGCGTGCCGCAGCCTCCTGCCCGCGCAGGTGGGTCACCTGCCACTCCACCGGGTCTTCGCCGTCGGGGCACGCCAGCGCCGCGGCGTAGTCGTCGGGGCGGGCGGACCAGAGCGCGGGCTGCTCGGAGAGCCGCGCGGCAAACGGGTCGGCCGTGGGCTCGCCCGCGTCATACAGCCCGAACGGGGCCACCAACACCAGCCGCCCGACGCTGGCCGGCGAGAGCGCAGCCAGCTCGGCCAGCAAGAGGCCCCCGATGCCGAACCCCACGAAGTCGGCGCCCACCAGATCGGCCGCCTCGATGCGATCCAGGGTGGCTGCCAACCAGTCGGGTAGATCGTCGAGCCCGCGAAAGTCGCCGCCGCCGACCTGCCCGGGCAGCGCGGGCGCCACGACCTGGCGCGAGTCGGCCAGGAGCTGGGCAAACTCGGGCAGCACCGCCCAGCCCCCCACATCGGCCAGCAGCCCGAGCGGGGGCCCGCTGCCGGCGGAGAGCACCTGGCAAGGGCCGTCGGCGAGGCTCACGCTGCCGCTCACGCGGACGCCTCGGGCACGAGGCGGGTCACGAGGACAACGCTCGCGGTTGCGCGCGCGCATCGCCCGCGATGGGCGTGGGCCACCACTGGTTCTCCCACTCGTCCTCGAACAGTCCGGCGAGCTGGGGCTTCACGCGCTTGGCGAACAGCTCGGTGTTGTAGAGCGTCAGGTCCTTGCTCATGTTGCCGTACTGCAGAAGCAGCATGAGCTGCCCCACGTTCAGGTCGACGGCGACCTCGCGCAGACGCTCGGCCACCTCGTCGGGACTGCCGACCACCACGTAGCCCTGCTCGACGATGTCTTCGAAGCTGGGCCGCGAGGCCGAACTCGGCGCGCTGGCCTCGCGCGCGGCGCGCGCCACCTGCGACTCGACCCGCGCGCGGATCGTCTTCTCGCTGGCGTAGCCGGGCGGCTGGGCATAGCGCGCGTCGACGTGCAGGCAGCGGTTGTAGAAGTACTCGGCGGGCTCGCGGTAGAGGTCCATGGCCTCCTGGCGGCTCTCGGCCACGCCCACGAACTGCAGGAACCCCGCGCGGAAGGGGTTCCGGTCCTTGCCCAGGCGGTCCATCTCGTTCCAGAACCCGCTCATGGTGGCCTGCCCGGCCTTGTAGCCGAAGTACGAGAGATAGGTGTAGACGTAGTCGCGCTCGGCGCACCACTGCCAGGTCTCGACCGAGCCGCCACCGGGGATCCAGACCGGCGGGTGCGGCTGCTGCACGGGCCGGGGCCAGGGGTTCACGTAGCGGAGCTTCTGGTAGCGGCCGTTCCAGGGGAACGGTTCGTCCGCAGTCCACGCGCGCAGGATCAGGTCATGCGCCTCGTAGTAGCGATCGCGCAGTTGGCTCGGGTTCATGCCATAGGCATAACAAGTGTCCATGGGCGTCCCGACCGGAAAGCCCGCGATGAGGCGCCCGCCCGAGATGCAATCGAGCATCGCGAACTCCTCGGCCACCCGCGTGGGCGGGTTGTAGAGGGCCAGCGAGTTGCCCATCACGCAGATCGCAGCGTCGCGGGTGCGCCGGGCCAGGGACGACGCGATCAGGTTGGGCGAGGGCATCAGGCCGTAGCCGTTCTGGTGATGCTCGTTCACGCAGATGCCGTCGAAGCCCAGCTCGGCCGCCGCCTCGAGCTCATCCATGAAGTCGTTGTACATGGCGTGCGCCTTCGTCGCGTCGAAGAGCGCAGGATCGATGTCGACCCACACCGACGGGTGCCGCTCGACGAAGTCGCTCGGCAGATCGGTGTACGGCATCAGGTGGAACCAGAGCAGTTTCACCGCGGGCCTCCTTACGGCGCTAGGCGCCCTCCACCTGCTCCTTGGCCCAGCGGTAGTCGGCCTTGCCGCTGGGGCTGCGCACGATCTCGTCGCGGCGCAGGATCTGCTTGGGCAGCTTGTAGCGGGCCAGGTGGCGCGCGGCCTCTTCGAGCAGCGACTCGTCGCTGGCGTCATGGCCGTCGCGGAGCTTCACGATCGCCACGACCTCCTGCCCCCAGCGCTCGCTGGCGCGGCCGCACACGACGGAGTCGTAGACGGCCTCGTGCAGCTTGAGCGCGTTCTCCACCTCTTCGGCGAAGATCTTCTCGCCGCCGGAGTTGATGCAGACCGAGTCGCGGCCCAGCACGTCGATCACACCGTCGGCACGCCAGTGGGCCCGGTCACCGGGCACCGAGTAGCGCGTGCCATCGATCACCGGGAAGGTCTTGGCCGTCTTCTCGGCATCTCCGAGGTAGCCGAGCGGAACGCGGCCGGACTGGGCGAACCAGCCCATCTCTTCGTCGCCGGGCTCGAGCACGCGGTCGAGATCGGCCGAGACCACGCAGGCCCCGGGCCCGGGCTTGAACTCGCCGGTGGTGACGTTGCCCTTGGTGGCCGGGTTGGTGGCCTGGGCGCCGGTCTCGGACGAGCCGATGGCGTCGATCACCAGCACCCCGGGGAAGCGATCGAGGAACGCCTCCTTGGCGGCGGTCGAGAGCGGCGCGCCACCCGAGCCGATGAGCTTGAGCTCGGAGAGGTCGTAGCTCTGCTGGTCGAGCTGGTCGAGCAGCGGCCGCGCGAAGGCGTCGCCCACGATCGTGACCGACGTGCACTTCTCGCGCTCCATCGTGCCGAGCACGTCGTGCGGGTCCATGCGGTGACCGTCGCTCGCGAAGACCAGCGTGTGCCCGGCGTTCAGGTTGATGAACCCCGACCACTGGGCCGCGCCGTGCATCATCGGCGGCCCGACCAGGCTGCGCATGAAGCCGCCGTTCTTCGCGTTCTCGACGATGGCGTCGAGCGACTCGTTCTCGGTGCCCGCCATCGTGCGGCCGCCCATGGCGGCGACGAAGATGTCGGCCGAGCGCCACAGCACGCCCTTGGGCATGCCCGTGGTACCGCCGGTGTAGAGCATGTAGAGGTCGTCCGGCGACGGCTCGACCGCGGGCGTGTCGGGCGAAGCCGCGGCCAGTGCACTCTCGTAGTCCACTGCGCCGGGCAGCAGATCGTGGCCCGACTCGTCGGCCACCTGGATCAGGATCTCGAGGCCCGGCACGTCCGAGCGCACCTTCTCGAGAATGGGCGCGAACTCGGCGTGGTAGAGGATCGCCCGTGCGCCGGAGTTGTTGAGCAGATAGGTGAGCTCTTCGGCCACGTAGCGGTAGTTGACGTTCAGCGGTGCCACGCGCGACTTGAACGCGCCGAGCATGCCCTCGATGTACTCGTTGCCGTTGTAGAGGTAGATCGCCAGGTGGTCCTGCCCCGACTCGTGGCCGGCCAGGTCGGTGCGCTCGGAACGGACCGAAACGCCCTGGGACAGCAGGTGGTTGGCGAGCCTTCGGCTGCGCTCGGCGAGCTGACCGAAGGTGATGCGGCGGTCGCGGTAGATGAGGGCTTCGCGGTCGGGGACGGCGGCGGCGATGGCCTCGGTGACCATCGGGAAACTGAACTCCAAGGGGGCGCTCCTCTGCAGGGTCTCGGGGATCTGCGATAGTAGCCCCATGGAGTCGCTTCGGCTTCGCGTCACGCACCAGCCGCCCGAGGTTCGGGACGAGCCCTCGCCCACCGGCTTCGTCTGGGTCGAGCGCGGGCCGCAGCGCGCCGGTCTCTACGTGCCCGACGAGATCGAGCCCGGCCGCCAATACCCGCTGGTGACGGTGCTGCACGGCGCAGGCCGGCAGGACGAGATGCTGATGAAGGCCTACCGCGACGAGGCCGATCGGCGCGATGCACTGTTCCTGGTGCCGCGATCCCATCACCCCACCTGGGACCTGATCGTCGAGGGCGGCTACGGCGGGCTTCCGCCGGTGGCCGAGCCCGAGGTCGACGCCGCGCGCCCCGACCTCGCCTTCCTGGAGTACGCCTACGACCTGATCTACCGGCGCTACGCCATCGACCGCGATCGGCAGGCCATCGTGGGCTACTCCGACGGGGCCAGCTACGGGCTCTCGCTCGCGCTCTCGAACCCCGAGATCTACCGCGCCGCCATGTGCTGGGCGGCCGGCTTCCTGGCCGTCGACTCGCGCCACCCCCCGGCCGAGGACGCCCGCAAGCCTCACCTGCTGCTCGAGTACGGCACCCACGACGAGCTCTTCCCCTTCGAGCAGGTGGCCGTGCCCATGCGCGAGCAGCTGCGCGAGATGGGCTACCCGCTCGAGTTCCGCATCGACCAGGGCGGCCGCCACTGGCCGTCGGGCGAGTTCCAGGAGGCCGCCCTCGACTGGTTCTTCTCCGAGCCCTGGCAGGATCGCTCGTAGCCGCGGCCCGGGCCCGCATTGCGGTAGCGTGTGCTCGCGCCCAGGAGGAACCCCCGATGATCGGATACGTGACGCTCGGCACCGACGACATGGCACGCGCCGCCGCCTTCTACGACGCCCTGCTCGGCGAGTACGGTGCGACGCGCATGATGGACACCGAGACCTTCATCGCCTGGACGGCACCGGGCGGGCCGCCGGCCGTGGCGATCACGCGGCCCTTCGACGGCAAGCCCATGAGCGTGGGCAACGGCGTCATGGTGGCGCTGGCTGCCACGTCGAAGGAGCAGGTCGACGCGATCCACGCCAAGGCGCTCGCCCTGGGCGGCGCCGACGAGGGCGCGCCGGGGCCCCGCGGCGACGGCTTCTACGCCGGGTACTTCCGCGACCTCGACGGGCACAAGCTGAACGCCTTCTTCATGGGCTAGGCCCGGCGGGTCATGGGCCAGGCCGGCGGGCGAAGCGGTGCGGCTGGCCTAACCTCGACCCGGGGTGGGACTCAAGCGATTCGATCGCAAGTTCGGCGCGGATCTCGTGCGCGAGCTGCCGACGTCGCCTGGCGTGTACCTGTTCAAGGACGCGCACGGCGCGGTGCTCTATGCCGGCAAGGCCAAGAACATCCGCAGACGCCTGCAGGGCTACCGAAACGCCTCGCGCCGCAAGGCCCACCGCAAGATGCGCACCCTGGTGAGCGAGGCGAGCACGCTCGAGGTGCACCCTCAGGACAGCGAGCGCGAAGCCCTGCTGCTCGAGAACCAGCTCATCCGTGAGCTGCGCCCGCCCTTCAACGTGGACGGCGCCTACGCCTTTCTCTACCCGGCCATCGGCCTGGCCCGGCGCCCGGGCCAGGTGCTGCTGTGCTTCACCACGCGCACCGACGCCTTCGAGGGCTTCGACTTCCAGTGGTTCGGCGTGTTCCGCCCCCGCCACCGGGCGCGCGACGCCTTCGACGCGCTGGCCGCCCTGCTCGCCCACGTGGGCCATCGCGAACCCGGTACCCGGCTGCGCGACCTGCCGCGCTACCGGGGGACCGTCACGGCCGGGTTCCGCAGGGTCGAGCCCCTCGTCCCCGACGTGTGCGACCTGCTGGCGGGGCGCTCCCCGGCCGTCCTCGCCCGCATCGCCGAGTCCCTGGTCGAAGCGGCCGGCGCCCGTCGAGACGCCGAGCAGGTGGGCGCCGACCTACGCTGCCTCGAAGCCTTCCACCGCGACGACGCCGTGCCGCTACGCAAGGCCCTCGCCGAGAGCGGCGCGGCGGGGTGCTTCGTCCCCCAGGACGAGCGCGACGCGCTCTTCATCGCGCAGCGCGTGCCGGAGTGATGTGCGCGCGCGCCTTCGATCAGGCGGGGCGGCTGCCACCCGATCGCGCGCTCGACCAGCGCGTCGCCAGGTAGGCCAGGCCGCAGGCCCCTGCGCCGAAGATCAACCCGTTGGAGAGCGCTCCCGCGAACGCGTACGCGTCTTGCGACGAGAGCAGGAAGTGGAGCGCCCCGTGAACGACCAGGAATGCAGCCACCCCCGTGCGAACCACGGCCCGTAGCCGCCCATGGGGTACGTGGCTGAGCCACAAGATGAGGAAGAAGAGCGGCACGTGGAGCACGACGAACCACCACGACGCGCTCTCGTCCGGCAGGCTTCGGAGCACGAAGAGAAGCCGCCACTCCGAGTGCGTCATGGCGTCGAGCTCGTGCGTGAACAGCAGCGCAAGGCCCAGGTCGTAGAGGACCGTCGTCACGCCAGCCTCTCGCGGCGGCGATCGGCCGTCAGCCTTCGCGGACATCGCCGAGCGGGTTGTCCGCGAACCAGTCCACGATTCCGGGCATCGCCTTCTCGAAACCCGCGGGCACGTTGATGCTGATGAAGCGACACGACTCAGCACCAGCGTTGTGGAAGGTGTGCTGCCGGCCTCCCGGGATCACCGCATAGCTACCCGGCCGTGCTTCTGCGGTGCTGCCGTCGATGACCAGGCTGAGCGTGCCCTCCAGCACGTAGAAGATGTGGTCGTCCGGATGCGAGTGGGCACCCGGGCCTTCGGTCCGCGCCTCGAGGCTCCACTCGGAGATGGAGTAGCGGTTGGCGGTCTGCTCTCCGTCCGCAAAGAAGACCGCCTGCATTCGCCCCATGTCGTAGACGCGCCCCTCCTCGGGTCCGACCACGAACGCGTCTCGATCCCCATCTGCATCGCTGCCCATGCTCTCCTCCTTCGACCAGGCACCCCGGTGGTACGCCGGATGCCAGCCTCGGGATCCAAGGTTCTAGTGCGGCCAGATGCCGGTCGGGTGGAGCCAGCGGATGCCGAGGGTGGCGACCCCCGAGGCGGCCCAGACCCAGAGCGGCAGCTCGATCAGGCCGCGGGCCCAGGCGGCGGGCGAGAGCGACAGGAAGCGCGTCTGCTCGTGAAAGGCGACGAACTCGGGCTTGCCCACGGCGAGCTTGCGCACGTCCTGGTGCCAGGCGCCGAGCACCGTGAACAGGGTGAAGCCGCCGAAGAAGGCGATGTCGGCGGCGCTGCCGTTCGGGATCAGGTGCAGCGCCATCAGCAGGCCCGTGCCCAGCACCACCGGGTGGCGCGTGATGCGGTAGGCACCCGCGATCTTGGGCGAGCCCGGGGCGACGGCAGCCGGCGAGGCCTGGGCGCCGCCCGCAACGAGCAGCGCCAGGGCCACGGTCATCAGCACGTAGAGCACGGCGCGCGGCACCGGCCCCACCGGGACCGCCCAGATCCAGCCGTCGGCGTGGCGGTTGTCCAGGTAGATCCACACGAGCGGCACGAACAGCGCCAGCGCCACCAGCGAGTAGAGGCCCAGGAACGGCTGGTCGCCCATGCGCTTGCGCAGCACCGGCTCGACCCGGGTACTCGCGAGGCCCAGGTGCGTGGCGATGAACGCTGCCCAGAGCAGCCCCACGGTCGTAGTCGTGTCCAAGTCGTGCTCCTCGCGCGCGACACCAGGATAGCCCGCTGCGCGCCGGCTCCGGTGGCCTGCCGGTGAGGTATGCTCGCCTCCTTCCCGGGAGGAGCCCCCATGGCCAAAGAGTTCGAGATCACCGACCAGATGCGTGCGGTGATCGGCATCGAGTCGCCGCCCTGGACCCACGAGGTCACCACCACCAGCGTGCGCGCCTTTGCGCGGGGCGTGGGATACACCGACCCCGTCTATTTCGACATCGAGGCGGCGAAGGCCGCGGGATACAAGAGCCTGCCGGCACCGCCCAGCTACATGGGCACGGCGGTCTTCATCCCGGGCAAGTCGAACGACACGTTCAGCGGGCCCAACCGCGGGGGGCCGAGCCTGAAGCACGGCCTGCCCGGCCTGCTCGACGGCGGCACCGAGACCGAGTACTTCGGGCAGATCTGCGCCGGCGACGAGCTCACGGTGGTCTCGAAGCTCACGGACCTCACGGTTCGCGAGAGCGGCAGCCTGGGCAAGATGCTCATCACCACCAACGAGACCACGTACACCAACCAGGACGGCGAGCTCGTCGCGCGACAGCGCGGCCAGGCCATCTTCTACTAGGAGGCATGCCATGCCCAAGTGGGACGACGTGAGCGAAGGCGATGCCCTGCCCGAGCTGAAGAAGAAGCCGGGCGTGACCCAGCTGGTGAAGTACGCGGCGGGCAGCGGCGACTTCAACCCGCTGCACCACGACTTCGCCTTTCCCCAGAGCAAGGCCCTGGGCTCGATCATCGTGCACGGCCGCTTCAAGTACGCCTCGCTGGGCGAGCTGGTCTCGAACTGGCTCGGCCACGAGGGACGCATCGTGAAGCTCGGCTGCCAGTACCGGGGCATGGACTTCCCGGACAAGGAGTTCGTGGCGGGCGGAACCGTCAAGCGCAAGTACGAAGAAGACGGCCGCAAGCTCGCCGAGCTCGAGATCTGGACCAAGAACGAGGAGGGCAAGGCCACCACGCCGGGGACGGCCGTGGTGGAGCTGCCCTAGCCGGGGCGCTCCTCAAGGGGCGCGCCCGAAACACCGACCCGACCTTCGTGACGACCGCCTCGACCCCCGAACACCGCGCCGGCCCCGCGGCACGACGGCCCGCCGTGTCGCTGGTCGTGCCGATCCTGAACGAGGTGGAGACCCTCCCCGCGTTCCACGCGCGCGCGCGCGACGCCCTGGTCGAGGCAGGCGAAGACTACGAGATGGTGTTCGTGGACGACGGGAGCACGGACGGGTCCCTCGACGTGCTGCGCGCGTTGGCCGCGGACGACCCCCGCATCCGCGTCGTGAGCTTCAGCCGCAACTTCGGCCACCAGACCGCCGTGACCGCCGGCCTGCATCGCGCTGCGGGCGACCACGTGGCGGTGATCGACGGGGATCTGCAGGACCCGCCGGAGCTGGTACCGAAGATGGTCGCCCGGGCGCGGGAGGGCCACGACGTCGTCTACGCCGTGCGCCGCAGCCGGGCCGAGGGGCTCCCCATGCGCACGGCCTACCGGGTCTTCTACCGGCTGCTGCGACGCGTGTCGTACCTGGACATCCCCCCCGACTCGGGCGACTTCGCCGTGATGAGTCGCCGGGTCGTCGATCTGCTGAACGAGATGCCCGAGCGCGACCGCTTCGTACGAGGCATTCGCGCCTGGGTGGGCTTCCGGCAGACCGGGTATCCGTACGATCGCGACGAACGCTACGCGGGCACGTCGAAGTACCCGTTCGGCAAGCTGGTCCGCCTCGCCTCCGATGGGCTCATCTCCTACTCGTACCTGCCGTTGCGTGTGGTGACGCAGCTCGGCTTCGTCATCTCGCTGGCGGCCTTCCTGCTGATGCTGGTGCTGATCGTGCTTCGCATCGCGACCGGGCAGCTGATCGTCGGGTGGACCTCGACGCTCGTGGTCATCATGTTCCTGGGCGGCGTACAGCTCATCTGCCTGGGCACCATGGGCGAGTACGTCGGGCGCATCTTCGACGAGGTCAAGCGCCGCCCCCTCTACGTCGTGCGCGAGACGCTGGGCTTCGAGCCGGAGGATGTCAGCGGCCGTCGGCAGGGCGGGTAGCCCGTGGAGGAGTCCCTCTACGAGGAGTACGCCGAGATCGAGAACAGCCATTGGTGGTTCGAGGGCCGTCGCCGGATCTTCGATGCGCTGCTGAACGACCTCGAACTCGGCCCCGACGTACGGATCGTCGATCTCGGCTGCGGGACCGGAACGAACCTCGAACTCCTCAGCCACCACGGACGCGTGACGGGCATCGACTTCGGCGCCGCCGCCGTCCGCTTCACGCGAGAGCGGGGATTCGACGTGCTTCGAGCGGACGCCACCCGGATTCCGCTGGCGGACGACTCGGTCGATCTGGTCACCGCGCTCGACCTCGTCGAACACCTGCCGGATGACGCCGCCTGTACGCGGGAGATGGTTCGGGTGTGCCGGCCGGGCGGCACGCTGCTCTGGACGGTTCCCGCCTACCCGTGGCTGTGGGGTCGACAGGACCGGGTGAGCCAGCACCGCCGGCGCTATCGCCGCTCGGAGTTCCGCGACCTGATCGAAGGCACGGGCGTGGAAGTGCGCTTGTTCACGTCGATCAACAGCCTGCTCCTGCCGGCCGTGGCGGCCGTCCGCGGGTTCCGTCGGGTGGTGCCCGAGCAGGGCGAACCGCGGTCGGACTTCCATCTGACCGGCCCGCCGGCGATCAATCGGCTGCTCGGCCGGGTGCTCGGCGCCGAGGCCTGGGCCGTGCGCAGGTTTCCGCTACCGGCCGGGGTCTCTCTGCTGTGCCTGGCGCGCAAGCCCGAGGGCGTCGCCATGACGCCCTCGGAGACGACAGCTGACTGAGCAGGCGCCCGAGCCTGCGGGCGGAGCGCTCCTCTCTCCGGGCACGCTCGCGAGAGATCTGCTGCAGCTGGGGATCGCCATGGGCGCCAGCGGTCTGGCGACCGCTCTCGTGGCGTTCTCGAGCGGCCTGATCCAGGGCCCCGGGCCGAGAACGGGCACCACCCAAACCCTCGGGCTGACGATCGGGGTCGTCGGCATCGGGCTCATCCTGGTGCGCCCCGCGCTGCCGGTTCGGGCGGCGACCGAAGCGGCGCGCGTACGACGCGCGATCACCCTGAGCGCGATCGCTGCGCTCGCAGGCGTGCCGGTCCTCGCGCTGCTGGCCGTGCACAGAAGCGCCGCCGCGGATCTCGACTGGTACTTCAACTCGTTCCTCGACAAGCGCTTCGTGCTCGCCGGCTACTGGCTCTTCGTGGGTTGCGCCGTGGTCCTGTTCCCCTGTCTGCTTCGAGGGATCGAGGCGCTCGGCGAAGGGCGTGCAGGGAAAGGCCCCGAGGACGAGGCCCCGCAAACCCTGGCGAGCCCAGACCCGCTTCGCGCACGGGGGCTTCGGGTGGCCGGTGCAGCCCTGCTGGCGTGCCTGTTCTACGGGCCGCCCTGGCACGTCGCCGAGCTCCCGCTCGCGCTCGACTTCCACGAGACCCTCCACCTGGGCGGCCTGCAGGTCATCCACCAGGGGGGTGTGCCCTTCACCGAGGGGCGGTCGATGTACGGCCCGGCCACCCAGTGGCTGATCTCGACCTGGATGGAGCAGACGAGCTTCAGCATCGCCGGCCTTCGCCAGGCCTTCGCGGCGATGAACCTGGCCGCCGCCCTGATCGTCTTCTCGACGATGGCGTGGCTCCTGCCGACCCGGTACCTGCTCGTCGCCCTGCCCTTCGCCGTATCGTTCTCGCCCTTCGCCCTCTGGTGGTTCGGTACCGGCGAGCTTCGGTCCTTCTTCGGCTGGGCCAACTCGCTTCGCTATGTCGGGTCGTTCCTGCTGCTGGCGTGCCTGCCGGCACTCGTGCTCCGGATGCGGACCGGCCGGCCCCACCGGCTGCGACTGCTCGGCCTGGGGTTCGTGCTCGGCCTCGGGTGCCTGATAGGCCCCGAGAACCTGGCGGCCGCGGTTCTCGGCGGGGGCATGTTCCTCGCACTCGTGTGGGCGACGCGAACGCTCGAGCTCGATGCGCTCGTGGGTCTGGTCGCCCTGGTGGTGGCTGGCGCCGTTGCCGCGGTGGCACCGGTGCTGCTGGCCTATCTGCTCATGGGTCAGCTCGGCGAGTTCATGCGATCCCTGTTCGAGTCGGGCGGCCTCATCGCGGCGGGCTGGGCGAACCACCCCTGGCGCTCGCTTCTCGGACCGCGCTGGGCGGTGGCCTACTACGCGTCGCCCTTCGTGTTCGCGGGCCTCGCTCTGCTTGCGCTGCGCGCGCCCAAGGCCACGGGCCTGCGACTCGCACGCAGGCCGCTCGACCGCGATGCGCTGCTCCTCGCCGCGGCTGCCTCCATCTGCCTCGCCTCGTTCTCGGCGAGCCTCACCCGCTCGGACGAGTGGCATCTCATGGGCCCGCTGATCGGCCTGCCCCTGCTCGCAGCGTGCGCCGCGCGCCACATCCCCCGCACGATCGCTGGCGGACCTTCCGCACGCGCGGCAGCCGGGGCTCTGGTGGTGGCCGTGCTCCTGATCGTCTACCCGACCGACCTCGTGCGTACGATCCCCGAGCTGGCCGGAAGCCTGGCGCGGCCTTGGGTCGGGGCGCCCCCCACCTCGATCCTTCGTACGGGAATCCCGGGCCACCCTCGCGTGCCGATCCGCCCAATGAAGCCGGTCGCGCCGAGGCCGACCTCGCCCAGTCATGCGCGGCTCGGGTTCGCGCACCGGGGCGAAGCCGACTGCTGCGAGACCTTCCTCCGGCGCCTGCGGCCCAGCTTCGCGGACCTGCTCCGCGACGCCGACTGGTTTCGCACGAACGTAGGCGAGCGGCCCATCGTGATTGCGCCCATTCAGAACGTGAACGGCTACCTCTACTTCCTGGCCGACCTGGTGCCCGGCACGAGCCACACCCAACCGCTCATGACCCTGCCCAACTCGGCCCTGCGCGAGCGATGGTACGAGGAACTCGACCTCGAGAGCACCGAGTGCGTTCTCGGCCTCGGCCGACGGAAGAAGGAAGAGGTGGTCGAGCGATTCCGGGCCGTGCATGCGGACGCGACCGCGACGGTCTTCGAGTCTTCCATCGGGAAGCTCGTACTGTGGTGCCGACCCTGATCGGGCCGTCCGGGTCGCCCCCGACGAAGTGCCCTGGGCTAGCGCCCCCGCGTGAGCAGGTAGACCAGCGGCGAGAACATGCCGACTACGAACGCGGCAGCGATCCACGGCCAGGGGTTTCTGCCGTTCGCCCGGCCGTCCCGGTACATCCACACGCTGATCACGGCGACGGCGAGCACCAGGTCGACGTAGATCTGCAGCGATGCCCAGTTGTGCGTGATGGCTTCGATCGTGCCAGCAAGCCCGTCGGTGACGACCGCCACCGCGGTGAGTGCCCCGAAGAGCAGCAGCACCCCGATCAGGATCGCCCGCTCGAGGCCAGGGTTCGAGGCTTCGGTCGCCGGCGTGTCGTGGCTCATGGCTCCCCTCCATGGTGGATCTCGACCTCTGCGCCGGATCCCGTTGGAGGCCGATTCTAAACGTAGTGGTCACTACAATCAAGGAGTCCCCGCCGGGTCCGCCCCGAGCCGCCGGCTGCCGATGGAGGGGCATGTCTTTTTCTTTGCGCGCCTGCTTTCCGACACGCCACCCGGGCGCCCGCCTCTGCCGCATGGGCGCCGCCGCCCTGCTGCTGGGCTGCCTCTGGGCGGCCTCGGCCCACGCCGAGCTCGCCACCCAGCAGCTGGTGCTGCGCGACGGCACCGTGATCGTGGGCTCTCTCGAGAGCCTGGCGGGCGGCACCTACGTCATGAACTCGCCCACCCTCGGACGCGTGGAGATCCCCGCGGCGCAGGTGCAGTCGTTTCGCGCCGTGGGCGCCCCGCAGCGGCCGCCGGCCCCGGGCACGACCGCGCGCACGCCCGCGCCCGGCACCCAACCCCGCGGCGCCGCGACGGACGCCCTGGCCGACCAGCTGATGCGCGACCCCGCACTGGTGCAGGACGTGATGGCGCTCGGCGAGCTGCCCGCCATGCAGGAGATCCTGGCCGACCCGGAGCTGCTCGACCTGGTGCAGCAGGGCGACCTCGAAGCGCTGGCCAACGATCCGCGCATCCAGCGGCTGATGGGCGACCCGCAGGTCCGCGAGCTGACCACGCGCGTGGCGCCGGCTTCGCCCTAGCCCGCCCGGGCCCGCCCGCCGCCTACCCTACTCGGACTCGTCCGACCCCTTCGAGCCGTCGCCGCCCTTCGTGCGGTAGTCGCCGAACTTCGCGTCGCGCTCGTCGAGCGCCTTGGTGAGCCCGCCGGCCAGCGTCTTCATGTACTCGCGCGAAGAGCGCTGGTGAAAGCCCAGCGCCTGGATCTCGGTGCCGGCGCGAATCGCCGCGCGCATGCCCATGATCTCCATGGCCCGGTGCACGCTGCGCTTGTTGAGCTGCTGCAGGTCGGTGGGGATCTTGGCGATGCGCTCGGCCAGGCCGAGCACGCCCTCTTCGAGTTCGTCCGCCGGAAACGCCCGGTTTGCGATGCCGATTCGCGCGGCCTCGGCGCCGCTGATCGCGTCGCCCGTGAGCATCAGCTCCATGGCCTGGCGCATGCCCGCCATCCACGGGTGGAACTGCGTGTCCGGCGGGCTCATGAGCCGCACCGGCGGGTAGCCGATCTGCGCGTCCTCGGCGGCGTAGGCCAGGTCACAGGCCGCCATCAGCTCGCTGCCGCCGGCCAGGCAGTAGCCGTGCACCTGCGCGATCACGGGCTTGGCCAGGTCCCAGATGCGGAACCAGCCCTCGGCCACCTGCCGCGGCCAGTAGGCATCGCCGGGGGCGGTGTGGAAGGGCACGTTCTTCGTCACGTCCTGGGTGAGGTCGTAGCCGGCCGAGAAGCTCTTGCCCGCCCCGCGGATCACCGTCACGCGCACCTCGGCGTCATGATCGGCGGCTTCGAGTGCCGCGAACAGCTCACCCCGAAGCCTGTTGTGCAGCGCATTGCGCTTCTCGGGCCGGTTCAGCGTGATGCGGCGAACGTACGGACGCGGCTCGTCCTCCAGGATGAACTCGTACTCGGCCACGTGTGCTCCTCGGCGAGCAGGGGTGCAAGCCGCCTGCGGGGAACGGCCCATGGTACGCGACCGTGCGGATCCGCACTTGTCGGTCGGCGCGGGCTCGTTCACTCTGTGGCCAACATGCCCTTCGTCCGAGCGACTCGACGTGGCCGAACGCGCCAGGGAGCCAGATCGGGGCGCCGAACCCGCCGCACCGTGGCGGTGGCCCTGGCCTCGCTGCTGCTGCTCTCGTGCGAGAGCATGACAAAGCAGGACATGGGCACCGTGATTGGCGGCGCCCTCGGCGCCACGGTCGGCGCGCTGCTGATCGACGACGATCTCTGGTTCCTGGGTGCCGCCGCCGGTGGGGCACTCGGCGGACTCATCGGCAACCAGATCGGCAAGTACCTCGACGAGCGCGACAAGGAGCTGCTGGCGCAGTCGACCCAGGAGGCCCTGCACACCGGCAAGCGCCAGACGTTCAAGAACCCCGAGAGCGGCGTCACCGGCGAGGTGATCATCGAAGAAGAAGAGCAGATCTCGGGCAACGCCGAGCTGCCCGTCCTGAAGGACAGCGTGGACGAGGTGCCGCCGCTCGAATTCGTGGGCGAGCCGTTTCGCGCGCGCAAGACCGCCAACGTGCGCGGCGGCCCGGGCACCGACTACCGCGTGGTGGGCCGGGTCGAGGGTGACCGCCCGGTGCGCGTGGTGGGCAAGGTGCAGGACCAGAACTGGTTCATGATCTCGAAGGGCGGCGTCGGCAGCGGCTACGTGTACAGCCCCTTGCTCAAGCGCCTGCACTCTTCGCAGCCCGCGCAGTTCCAGGCCGAACCGGCCCCGCCGGCCGAAGAGGTCGAGACCGTGGACCTCGCCTACACCACCAAGTGCCGCAAGGTGCTCCAGCGCGTGCGCGCCCAGGACGGCACGATGCACGAAGACCGCATGGGCGCCTGCGCCGGCAGCGACGGGTGGACGCCGCTCTAGGTCGCCCGAGGGCGCTGCACCCGCCCCGCCCGGGGGCGGTGCACTAGGCGAGCGTCTTGCGGACCTGGCGCTTCAGGCGAAGCGCCTCCGGCGCCATGCGCGCGTCGTCGGTGGTGAGCAGCCAGGTGTCGAGGCCGCCGCGCTTCTGCACCGAGCGCAGCGCGCGCGTCGAGATGCGCATGCCGACGCTTCGGCCCAGCGCATCGCTCTGCAGGTGCACGCGCTGAAGGTTCGCGTCGAAGCGGCGGTTGGTCTTGGTGTTCGAGTGGGCGACGTTGCGGCCGGCCTTGCCGACCTTGCCCGTGAGCTCGCAGTGCTTCGACATGACTAGGCCTTCTTCCGCTGGCCGTAGCGCTTGCGGAACCGATCCACGCGGCCCTCGGCGTCGACCTCGCGCTGCTGGCCGGTCCAGAACGGGTGGCTCTCGGCCGAGATCTCGAGGTTGATCACGGGCAGCTCCTCGCCCTCGACCTCCTTCGTCTTCTCGGAGGTCATGGTCGAGCGCGAGACCCACTCCCGGCCGGTCGCCGTATCGACGAACAGCACCTTGTGGTAGTCGGGGTGGATGTCCTTCTTCACGATGATCCCCGCCCGTCCTTACCAGCTCGACTTGCGCATGCCGGGCAGCTCGCCCCGCAGCGTCATCTCTCGCAGCGCGATGCGCGAGATGCCGAACTTCCGATACACGGCCTTCGAGCGGCCCGAAACCCTGCAGCGGCGCGTCAGTCGCGTGGGGCAACTGTTGCGCGGCAACTTGGCGAACGCCTCCTGCGCCTCGAGCTTCTCCTCGATCCCGAGGTTCGGGTCCTTGAGGCGGCGGCGCAGCTCGGCGCGGCGCTCGGCGTACTTGTCGATCAACGCCTTGCGGCGCTGATCGCGCAGCACCTGGGAGGTCTTGGCCATGGTCGAGGGCTCCTACGCGGGACGGGTCCAGCGGACGGCGGAGATTAGGGACCGGCCCTGGGGGCCGCAACGGCCCGAGGGTCCATGCCCCGCGGGGCAAGGGCCGCGTCAGGGCGTGATGATGACCTTGCCGTAGGTCTTGCGCGATCCCAGGTCGACCAGCGCCTGGGCGGCCTTGTCGAGCGGGTAGCGGTCGTAGATGACCGGCGCGATCTGCCCCTTGGCGTACAGGTCGAAGAGCGCCTCGAAGGTCTCGGGGATGCGCTCGGGCTCGTTCTGCACATACGCGCCCCAGTGCAGCCCCACCACCGCGATGTTCTTCAGCAGGATCCGGTTGGCCGCCACCTTGGGGATGTCGCCCCCGGCAAAGCCGATCACCAGCATGCGGCCGTTCCAGGCGATGCACTTGAGCGAGCGGTCGAAGATGTCGCCGCCGACCGAGTCGTAGATGACGTCGGCCCCGCGGCCACCGGTCTCTTCCTTCACGCGGGCGACGAAGTCCTCTTCGCGGTAGTCGATCAGCACGTCGGCGCCGCAGCGGCGCGCGACCTCGAGCTTGTCGGCGCCGCCGGCCGTGGCGATCACGCGCGCGCCGAGGGCCTTGCCGATCTGTACGGCGGCGGTGCCCACGCCGCCCGCGGCGGCCTGGACCAGCAGCGTCTCGCCGGCTGCGAGGTTGCCCCGAAACACGAGCCCGGCATACGAGGTGGGGTAGATGATGGGCAGCGCCGCGCCCTCTTCGAACGACATGCCCTCGGGCAGCTTGTGGGCGCCCGCGGCCCCCACCACCGCCACCTCGGCAAAGCCGCCCAGCCCCGATGACGCCAGTACCCGATCGCCGGGGGCGAAGCCCGTGACGCCCTCGCCCACGTCGCGCACCACACCGCCGACCTCGGCCCCCGGTACGAAGGGCAACGGCGGCTTCACCTGGTAGCGGCCCTGGCACTGCAGGATGTCGAAGAAGTTGCAGCCGGCCGCCTTGACTTCGATGCGCAGACACCCGGGGCGTACCTCGGGCTCGGGCATCTCCTGCACCTTGAGGTCCTTGGGTTCGCAGAGTTCGGTGACGACGACGGCTCGCATGTTCGGGCTCCAGTGGACGGACCCGCCGCGCGGCAGGCGGGCGGGTCGGACGGGGAGGCGGCATCATAGCGCCGCCCGCAAAGCCCATGCGTACGCCCTCCCCCACCCGACTCGCGGCCGCGCTACTGGCCGCCCTGCTGCTCGCCTGCGAGACCCCTGCACCCGCCCCCACGCCGGCCGCGGCGCCCGCACCGCCGGTGCGCGAGACCGGGCAGCTCGTCTTCTGGGAGATCGCTCGCGGCGCGCACACGACCGCCGCCGAGGCGCCGCCCGCCGCCCGAGCCTGGTTGCTGGGCTCGGTGCACGTGGGCCAGGGCGAAGGACTCGACCCGGCCATCGATCGCGCCCTGGCCGGGGCCGACGTGCTGGTGCTCGAGGTGCCGCCCGAAGACCTGCAGCCCGAGCGTGCCGTCGCCTCGGTGCTGCAGCATGGCCTGTTGCCCGACGGCACCACGCTGCGTGACGAGCTGCCCGAGGCCACCTACGACGCCCTCGAGCGCTACTTCGAGGACCGCGAGCTGGAGTGGCAGGGGCTCCAGATGATGAAGCCCTGGGTGGTGCTGCTGCAGGTCGTGGGAGAGGGCTTCGAGCAGGGTGGCATGACCGCCGAGGGCGGGGTCGAGAGCGGCGTGCTCGCGCAAGCGGGCGAGCGCCCCGTCCGCGGGCTCGAGACCATCGACGAGCAGATGGCCCTGTTCGACTCGCTGCCGCTCACGGTGCAGATCGAGGCGCTCGACGACCTGCTGGCCGACGGCGCCGAGGCGGAGGGGGCCGCCGAGATCGGCCGGGGGCTGATCGACGCCTGGCGCGCGGGAGACCTCGACGCCATCGAGGCGGCCATGCTCGCCGACCTGGGAACCGACGCCGAACTCGACCGCTACTACGAGGCCATGTACTTCGAACGCAACGTACGCATGGCCGCTGGCATCGTCGAACTGCTCGACGAGGGCGGCAGCTTCTTCGTCGCGGTGGGCGCGGGCCACACCGTGGGCGGCCGTGGCATCCCCGCGCTGCTTCGTGCACAGGGACTCCTGGTGCGGCGCGTTCCGAAGACCGTGGACGACCCAGCCCTCGTGCCTGGGGTGCCCTCAGAGGAGAGCCCGTGATCGAGATCCATGCCAGCGTCTACCGCGCGCCGAGCGCCGAGCTCTACGGGCGCATCACCGTGGGCGAGGGCTCGTCGCTCTGGCCGCGCTGCGTGATCCGCGCCGAGTGCCAGCACGTGACGATCGGCCGCATGACCAACGTGCAGGACGGCGTGATGATCCACGTGGGCTACGACCACCCCACCGTGATCGGTGACCACTGCTCGATCACGCACCAGGCCACCGTGCACGGTGCGGTCGTCGAAGACGACTGCCTGATCGGCATCCAGGCCGTGGTGATGGACGGCGCCGTGATCGGTCGCGGATCGATCGTCGCCCCCGGTGCCGTCGTGCGCGAGGGTCAGATCATCCCGCCCCACTCGATCGTCGCCGGCGTCCCCGCCGCCGTGCGCAAGACCCACGACAGCACCGTCGACAACCGCATGAACGCCTGGGCCTACTGGCGCAACGCCGAGGGCTACCTGCGCGGCGACCACCGGGCCTGGGACGAGGGCTTCGCAGAGTGGCGCCGGGCGAAGCGCAAGGAGATCGAGGCGGAGGTCGGGGGCTAGGCGCGGGCGGCCGGGTCCCAGGCGTCCGGGGAGAAGAAGCTCCACAGTTCGGTCAGCGGGACCGGCGGATCCTCGGGGTCGTCGAGCCGCGCGTCGATCATCTCGCGGACCTCCGAGTGGAAGGCGAGGCGCCCTTCCTCCTCGTGCCACCATCGGCGCATGCCCGGGGGCGCGACGATCGAGACCGCGTAGCCAGCCCACAGCTGGTACTGCTCCTCGTCCATCGCGCCGGTCCGGTGAAGCTCGTGGACCACCTGGAAGTGGTTCAGGTACTGCACGACCCAGGCGAAAGCCGCCGCCCAGTCCTCGGACGAGGCGTTGCGATCGCCTGCAGCCCGCACGTAGGCACCGAAGACGCGCGGGTCGCTCAGCTGCGCGATCACCGCGTTCTGGCCGTGCTGCACCGACACCAGCTCTTCGCGACGCTGCTGCGCGGTGTTCTGCCGGATCCCCACGGCCAGGTACGCGAGCGTGCCGATCGTCAGGATCGAGCCCACGAACTCTCCGAGCGCACCCAGCTCCGCAATCGTCACACGAACTCTCCCGCGATCGGCAGCGGAACCGCTAAGCGGGTCCGGCCCCTTCGACGATGGCCTTGAGCGCTTCGAGGTGGTTCGCGGTCCAGCCCGACTCGTAGCCTTCGAGCGTGGCGCTGGCGTCGGCGCCGAGGCGCTCGAAGCCATGGTGGAAGAGCTCGACATGGCACGCGTCGTAGAGCGGCGTGAGCCGCAGGGTGAGGAGCGTCGGCACGGGCCATCCCTCCGACTCCCAGTTGTTCGTGAACGTGAGCTCGTGCGCGGGCTCGAAGACGCGGATCGTGCCGCCGAACGAGCTCTGCTTGCCATCGATCTCGACGCTGAGGCCGACGCGCCCGCCCAGCTGCGGCTCGTAGACCTCGAGCTGGTGGCCGCGCCCGAACCAGGCGGCCAGTCGCTCGAACGACGAGAACTCCTCCCAGACCCGCTCGGCCGTCGCCAGGATGAGGCTGCTGCGGCGGACGTGCAGTGCGCTGATCGAGGTGCCCATGGGACTCCTTCGGTGCCTAGCTGTCAGGTCCAAGAACGTTGGTCACCCGGGGTGGCCTCCGGAGAGAATGGGGTTGCGAAACCTCAAACCACTCTTCCGGAGGGCCCCAGGTG
>JANQOX010000010.1 GCA_028285625.1 Myxococcota bacterium | reverse complement strand
CCGAGCGCAACCTCTCCGAACACACGCAGCGCGCCTACCGCGCCGACGTGAAGCGCTTGTTCACGCACCTCGGTCCGCGCGCCCGGCCCGGCTCGGTCGCTCCCGACGACGTGCGCGGCTATCTGGCCGCGCGTCATCGCACCCACGCGCCGGCGACGCTGGGGCGCAACCTCGCCGCGTTGCGCACGTTCTTCGGCTTCCTGGTGCGAGAGGGCGAGATCGGCCTCGACCCGACCCTGGGCATCCCGGCCCCGCGCGCCCCCGAGCGCCTCCCGCGTCCGCTGCCGGTGGACGACTGCAGCGCGCTGCTCGACGTGCCCGACGAGGACCCCGAGAGCCCGGTGGCGCTGCGCGACCGCGCCATGGCCGAGCTTCTCTACGGTGCGGGCCTGCGGGTGGGCGAGCTGGTGTCGCTCGACGTACGCGACGTCGACCTGGTGCGCGGTGAGGTGCGCGTCCTCGGCAAGGGCGCGGTCGAGCGGGTGGTGCCGCTGCCCGAGTCCGCGCGGGCGGCGCTGCGCGACCTGTTGGACGCGCGGCGGCGGCCGGGGCTGCTGGCCGAGCCCCTGTTCGTGTCGTTGCGACCGCGTCGGGACGGAAGCGTCCGTCGCCTCGATGCACGCGACGTCCGTCGCCGCCTGCGCCAGCGCGCCCTGCGAAGCGGGCTGGTGGACCACGTCCATCCCCACCGGCTCCGGCACAGCTACGCGACCCACCTGCTCGACATGGGTGCCGACCTGCGCGCGATCCAGGAGCTGTTGGGCCACCAGAGCCTTTCCACGACCCAGAAGTACACCGCCGTGTCGGCGGAGCGCCTGCTCGACGTCTATGATCGCGCGCACCCGCGGGCCCGCCGCGGCGCGCCCCGGCGCAAGCAGGAGGAAGAACCGCGTTGAGCCCGCCGCCCGCAGGATCCGAACGCCCGCTGCTGCCGACCGTGCGCGCGACCACCGTCGTGGCCGTGGTGCGCGACGGCCGCATCGCGATGGCGTCCGACGGACAGGTGACCGTTGGCGATGCTGTGATGAAGCAGGGGGCCACCAAGGTGCGCGAGGCGGCCGGCGGCCGTGCCGTGTTCGGCTTTGCCGGGGGCGTGGCCGACGCGCTCGCCCTGTCCGAGCGACTCGAGGCCAAGCTTGAGGCGGTGCCCGGCAACATCCGCCGTGCCGCGGTCGACCTGGCGCGCGACTGGCGCAGCGATCGGAGCCTTCGCCGGCTGGAGGCGCTTCTGCTGGTGGGCGACCCGTCCTGCGTGCTGGTCGTCTCCGGCAATGGCGACGTGATCGAGCCCGACGACGGCATCGCCGCCATCGGATCCGGCGGATCGTTCGCCCTGGCCGCCGCGCGGGCGCTCGCCCGTCACACCGACCTCGATGCCGCAGCCGTCGCGCGCACGGCGCTCGGCATCGCGGGCGAGATCTGCATCTACACCAACGACCAGATCCACCTGTTGACGCTTCCCAAGGAGGCGAGCTGAGCCATGGCAGAACTTCGACCGGTGGATGGAGGCGCCGACGCACCCGAGGACGATGGCATCCGCTCGTTCACGCCGCGGGAGATCGTGTCCGAACTCGATCGCTACGTGGTGGGTCAGCAGGATGCCAAGCGCGCCGTGGCGATCGCCCTGCGCAACCGCTGGCGACGACGGCAGGTGCCCGAGGAACTCCGCGACGAGATCGCGCCGAAGAACATCATCATGATCGGGCCCACCGGCGTGGGCAAGACGGAGATCGCGCGGCGCCTGGCCAAGCTGGCCCAGGCGCCCTTCCTCAAGGTCGAAGCGTCCAAGTTCACCGAGGTGGGCTACGTGGGGCGCGACGTCGAGTCGATCGTACGCGACCTGGCGGACCTGGCCGTACAGCTGGTGACCGAGGAGGAGAAGCGCACGGTCACGGCCGCCGCGCGCCAGCGCGCCGAGGAGCGCGTGCTCGATGCGCTGCTGCCGCCGCCGCCCACCGCTGCGGTCATGCCTGGTGCGCCGGCCGCGCCCGGTGCGCCGGCGGAACCGCCGCCGCCCGGACCCGCGAGTGAGACGCGCGAGAAGCTGCGGGGCATGCTGCGCCGGGGCGCGCTCGATGACCGCGACGTCGACGTCGAACTCGCGGACGCCGGCGGCGGTCCGACGATGTCGCTCTTCACGCCCCAGGGTGTCGAGGAGATGGGCGTCCAGTGGAAGGACATGCTGGGCGGCATGTTCGGCCAGAAGACGCGGCGCCGGCGCCTCAAGGTGCCGGCCGCGCTAGACGCCTACGAGGCCGAAGAGGCCACGCGGCTCGTGGACATGGACCACGTACGCGAGCGGGCGATCGCACGGGTCGAGCAGGCGGGCATCGTCTTCATCGACGAGATCGACAAGGTGGCGGCGGGGGCGGACGGCCGGAAGGGCGGGCCCGACGTGTCGCGCGAAGGCGTCCAGCGTGATCTGCTGCCCATCGTCGAGGGCTCGACGGTTCAGACCAAGCACGGCCCGGTGCGCACGGACCACATCCTGTTCGTGGCGGCGGGGGCCTTCCACGTGGCCAAGCCCTCGGACCTGATTCCCGAGCTGCAGGGGCGCTTTCCGATCCGGGTCGAACTCACGAGTCTGGTCAGCGACGACTTCGTGCGGATCCTGACCGAGCCCGACAACTCACTGGTGCGCCAGTACCGTGCGCTTCTCGCCACCGAGGACGTCACCCTCGAGTTCACCGACGACGGGGTGGTCGCCCTGGCCGAGACGGCGGCCCGGGTGAACGAGACCACCGACGACATCGGTGCCCGCCGGCTTCACACCATCCTGGAACGCCTGCTCGACGAGATCAGCTTCGAGGCGCCGGACCGTCCCGGGGCGGAGATCGTGGTGGATCGGGCCTTCGTCGAGGAGCGCCTCGGCGGGCTCGTGCGGGACCAGGATCTCTCGCGCTACATCCTGTGAGCAGGATGGGGGAGAGGGCCCACGGACGCCGAGATCCGGGCCCCGGAAATCGGAGGCGGGGGCTCAGCCGCGGCGGCGATTCTGCCGATGAGTTGCCCATGAATGTCCGACGCGTCTCGAGGGGTCGTCGATGAGCCCGCTCAAGGTCCTGGTGGTCGATGACGAGCGCTTCTTCCGCGAGGCCATCCAGGACGTGCTGGCAGCGGCCTCGGTGCCCTGTGTCCTGGCGTCGACCGGAACCGAGGCGCTCGAACTCGCGGCCGACGAGGCGATCGGGGTCGTGATCCTCGACCTCCAGCTGCCCGACCTGCACGGTCTCGAGGTGTTTCGTCGCCTGCGCGAGGACCGGCCCGACCTGCGGGTCGTGATCCTGTCGGCCAGCACCGACCAGGACGACGTCCTCACCGCCCTGCGCCTCGGGGCGTTCGACTACCTGGCCAAGCCGCTCCACGAAGAGGAGCTGGCGCTGGCCGTGTCGCGTGCGGGCGAGACGTTCGAGATTGCCCGGGGTTGGAGCGGCCTTCGCGGCCGGCTCCAGCACCTGGAGGAGACGCTCGCCGACCTCGTGAACCGCGCGCGGGAGGCCTCGGCCGCCGAACTTCGAGAGGCGGTGGTGGATGCCGTGGCCACGGTGCTGCAGGCGTCGCGGACGTCGCTCCTGTTGGTGGACGACGACGAGGGAGCGCTGCGCGTGGCTGCGGTGCGCGGCCACAAGAGCCGGCCCGAGGACATGGATCTCGTGCCCGTCGGTGAGGGGCCGGCCGGTCTCGCGCTGGCTCGGCGCGAGTCGCTGCTGGTGCAACAGGCGGGCGAAGACCCGCGCTTCGCCGATCGTGTGCCCCATGATCGCTATGCCACGGCGTCGTTCGCCGTGGCGCCGCTCCTCGACGAGGGCCGCGCCTTCGGCGTGCTGTGTGCCACCGAGCGCCACGCCGGCGCCCCGCTCGGCGAAGACGACCTGGCGCTCCTGCGCATCCTGGCCGGCCAGGCGGCGCGACTGCTTCGTGCACCGGTTGCCGAGGTCGAAGCGGCGGTGCTGCTCGAGCCGGAGCCCGCTGCGGACGAGGCGCCGGCCGATGCCGACGGCGAGACCCAGCGCATCGCGGCGGGGGGCGGACTCTGCACCGACCTGCTGCGGGAGATCTGCGAGGCCGTCGGTGCCGAGATCGAGCCCGCGCGCGTGTTCGATGCCGCGCTCAAACCCGTGTCCGAGCGCGTAGGGGCGGCTCCCGTGTCGATCTTCCTGCTCGATCCCACCACCGGCGTGCTGCGTCGCGACGCCGAGCGCGACGGGGGGCACCGGAGCGACCGCGCAGAGCTGCCCGGCGGGCGCGGACTCGCCGGCGTCGTGGTCGGGACGGGGGCGATCGTGGCCACCGAGGACCCCGCGTCCGACCCGCGTTTCGACGCCGAGATCGACACGCCGGCCGATGGGGCGGCGGGGCCGCTGCTGTGCGGTCCGCTTCGCTTTCGCGGTCGCAGCCTCGGGCTGTTCCGGGTCTTTCCGGACCAGGCCGGTCGTGCCAGTGCCGAGGTGGGCGAGGCGCTCGCGGCCGGGCTCTCTGCCGCCGTCCGTGCGGTGGTGCTGTACCGCAGCCTGATCGAGTCGATCGAAGAGGTCGCCCGCGCCCGTCGCGAGTCCACCGGCCTCTAGCCGCGCCCGGCGGCTGTCCCCAGCCAAGCTGGCTAAGCTGGCCGCTTCCTCTTGGGAGGCGTGGACGTGGTCCAGGCCCTGATCGACAAGGCCGAGGTACTGATCGAAGCGCTGCCGTACATCCGGCGGTTCTTCGACAAGACCATCGTCATCAAGTACGGCGGCCACGCCATGACCGAGCCCGAGCTGCGCGCGTCGTTCGCCGTAGACGTGGTGCTGCTCAAGTACATCGGGCTGCGGCCGGTGATCGTCCACGGAGGCGGCCCGCAGATCGCCGACACGCTCGACCGGCTCGGCATCTCGTCGCGCTTCGAGGACGGCCTGCGCGTCACCGACGACGCCACCATGGAGGTGGTGGAGATGGTGCTCGGCGGGCGCGTGAACCGCGAGATCGTCGAGCTGGTGAACCGCGGCGGTGGACGCGCCGTGGGGCTCACCGGCAATGATGCGCACATGCTGCAGGTGCGTCGTCGCCAGCCCGGCGGCCGCGACATCGGCCGGGTGGGCGAGGTCGAGCACGTGGACCCGCAGGCGATCCACGCCGTCGCCGAGGCCGGCTACATCCCCGTGATCGCACCGATCGGGGTGGACGCCGACGGCACCACCCACAACGTGAACGCCGACGAGGCGGCGGGCGCGATCGCCCGGGCGCTTCGCGCCGAGAAGCTGATCCTGCTGACCGACGTCGAAGGCGTGAAGGACGCTGGCGGCGAACTGATCCCGCAGCTCTCGGAGTCCGAGGTCCGGAAGCACGTGGCCGAGGGCACGATCCGGGAGGGCATGATCCCCAAGGTCGAGTGCTGCCTGGATGCGCTCCGCGGTGGCGTCTCCCGCGCGCACGTCGTGGACGGCCGACTGGTGCACGCCGTCCTGCTCGAGATCTTCACCGACGGTGGCGTCGGGACATTGCTCACCCTGTAGTCGAGACGAGAACCGTGTCTTCGAAGCACTTCCTGTCGGTCGCCGACCATTCTGCCGAAGCCCTGCTGGCCATGCTCGACCGCGCGGCCGAACTCAAGCGCCTGCTCGCGAAGGGCGAGCGGCCGCAGACGCTCCAGGGGCGCACGCTGGCGATGTACTTCGAGTTCCCGTCGCTGCGCACCCACGTGACCTTCGAGGCGGGCATGGCCCAGCTCGGCGGGCACGCCATCTTCCTCACCTCCGACCACATCGGGATCGGGACGCGCGAGTCGGCCAAGGACGTGGCACTCAGCCTTTCGCGCTGGGTGGACGTGCTGGTGGCGCGCACGCAGAGCCACGCGCTCGTCGAGGAGCTGGCCGAGGTGGCGAGCATCCCCGTGGTGAATGCACTCACCGATCTGCTCCACCCCTGCCAGGCCATGGCCGATCTCATGACGATCGCCGAGCGCAAGCCGCTGCGTGAGGCGACCGTCGCCTACGTGGGCGACGGGAACAACGTTGCGAACTCGCTGATCCTGGCGGCGTCGGTCCTCGGTCTCGGGCTGCGGGTCGCGACCCCGGCGAGCCACCGGCCCACCGTCCATGTGCTGCGCCGCGCCGAAGACCTGGCGCGGGCGAGCGGCGCCCGGATCGAGGTCGGCGAGGACCCGGCCGAGGCCGTGCGCGGGGTCGACTTCGTCTACACCGACGTCTGGACCAGCATGGGGCAGGAGTCGGAGAGCGATACCCGCCGCGCCGTGTTCCGCCCGTATCAGGTGAACGAAGCCCTGCTCGCCCACGCGCCGGATGCCTGGGTCATGCACGACCTTCCGGCCCACCGGGGCGAGGAGATCACGGACGAGGTCCTCGACGGCCCCCGGAGCATCGTCTTCGACCAGGCCGAAAACCGGCTGCACGCCCAGAAGGCGGTGCTCGAGGCCGTCCTCGAGGTCGGCGGCTGACCCCACGGCGCGATCCCCCGCGGGGATTCGGCCCCTCCATCCATCGGTACCCCGGGCGAGGCAAGACCTCAGCTTCCCGGCGCAGAAGTCCGAAGAGATGGCCGAGCGCCCCGCAACGTCTGGGGGCGCGGGGGTCTCCCATGCGCATCGGTGAACAGGCAGGAGAGCGCGACGACCGTGTGCCGCGGCTCGTCTGTGGCCTGGATCCGACCTCGCTGACCCTCACGCCCGACGAGGGCTTCTTGCTGTCGCGCATCGACGGCGTGACCACCTGCCGCGAACTTCGCCAGATCGGCGGCCTGCCGCCGGCCGAAGTGGATCGTTGCCTGGACCGCTGGCTGGACGACGGCCTCATCACCCTCGACGGGGAGGCCGGGTCGCAGGCCGAGGGGCGCACCGAGGCGACCCGAAGTGCGGGCACCGAGGCGACCCAGAATTCGGGCGCCGAGGCGACCCCCAGCGCGGGCGCCGAGTCGGAGAGCAGCGGGGCGTGCGACGAGGGCGCGAAGCCGCAGGCGGATGCGCCGCCCGCGACCGAAGAGACCAGCAGCCCTGGCGGGTCAGGGGCGATCGCCGTCGTCGAGCCCTCTGCGCAGCTCGACCTGCCCGAGGTCGACCCCTCGCTCGACCTCGCCGAGGACGTGCAGAAGCGCGTGCTCGAAATGGCGCTTCGCCTCGACCGGCCGTATCACGAACTGCTCGGGGTCGCGCCCGAGGCCGACACCCGCGAGGTCAAGAAGGCCTACTTCAAGCTCTCCAAGGTGTTCCACCCCGACCGCTACTTCCGCCGCAACCTCGGTGAGTTCGAAGAGCTGGTGGAGCGCTGCTTCAAGCGCATCCTCGAGGCCTACGAGCTGTTGTCGGACCCGATGACGCGCGGCGAGGTGCAGGCCCAGGCCCGCTCGGCCCTGGCCGAGGAGGTCGGCGAGGCCGCGCGCT
>JANQOX010000006.1 GCA_028285625.1 Myxococcota bacterium | reverse complement strand
CCCATTGCCCAAAATTCCCGACTGCTGCCTCCCGTAGGAGTCTGGGCCGTGTCTCAGTCCCAGTGTGGCTGATCATCCTCTCAGACCAGCTACCCATCGTCGCCTTGGTAGGCCGTTACCCCACCAACAAGCTAATGGGACGCGGGCTCATCCAGGGGCCATAGCTTCCAAGGAGAGGCCATGTTTTTCCACATCGTCCGAGGACATCGTGGTCTTATCCGGTATTAGCTCCAGTTTCCCGGGGTTATCCCAGACCCTTGGGTAGATTACCCACGCGTTACTCACCCGTGCGCCGCTGTACTCGCCACCCGAAGGTGACTTTCTCGCACGACTTGCATGTCTAAAGCACGCCGCCAGCGTTCGTTCTGAGCCAGGATCAAACTCTCCAGTTTGAACTTGGCACGTGACGCACACGCGAACGTGTACGCCCCGCTGACCGTTTGCGTCGCCAGGCCGAAACCCGACGACACGATTCAGATTTAAGGGTTCCCGTCACCGTCATCGACGAGGTTCTGAGGACCTCGTCCATGACCGCACGACATTCGGTTTTCAAAGACCAAGCAAGGCCCAAGGAGCCTGTTCGGGGCTCCGCGGACACTCCTCCCAATGGTGGGAGGCTCCTGGAAAGATGTGGCTGGCCCGTGGACCCGGGCCGCCGCAGGAGGAGCAATCTAAGCAGTACGGATCGCTGCGTCAAGAGCCACCAGAAGCCGTTTCGCGGGTTCTTGCCGGTCGGGCTCCGCCCCCAAGGGGAGCGAGGCCCGCCGCCCTGCAGAATGTCGCGAAAGGTGCTCTCGAAGCCTCTCAGCCCACCTCGAGGCGCACGAAGCGCCGCTTTCCGACCTGTAAAAGGTAGGAACCAGCGCCCAGCCGGGTCGCGGCGTCGCGCACCCGCTCGCCGTCGAGGCGCACCGCACCCTGGGCGACCAGCCGCCGGGCCTCGCCGTTGCTCTTGGCCATGCCCGCGGCCACCACGGCATCGAGCAGGCCCGCCCCGCCCTCGCCCTGCGCGACGTCGAGTGTCGCGACGTCTTCGGGTACTTCGCCGCGCTGCACCACGCGCGCGAAGTGCGCAGCCGCCTCTTCGGCCGCTGCGTCGCCATGAAAGCGCGACACCAGCGCGCGCGCGAGTGCGTGCTTGAGATCGACCGGACGCCCCTCGCCACGCGCGAGGCCGTCGGCCGACGCCACGAGCGCGTCCCAGCGACCGAACGAGAGCGCACGGATCCAAGTGGTCATGAGTTCGTCCGACACGCTCATGGCCCGGCCGTAGATCTCCTCGGGCGCATCGCGGATGCCGATGCCATTCCCGACGCTCTTGGACATCTTCTCGCTGCCGTCGGTCCCGACCAGCAGGTCGAGCGTCAGCACCGCCTGCGGCGCCTGCCCATAGGCGCGCTGCAGGTCGCGGCCCACCAGCAGGTTGAACGTCTGGTCCGTGCCGCCCAGCTCGACGTCCGCCTCGAGGGCGACCGAGTCGTAGCCCTGCACCAGGGGATAGAGGAACTCGTGCACCGAGATGGGCTCGCCCGCGTCGTAGCGCTTCTGGAAGTCGTCGCGTTCGAGCATGCGCGCCACCGTGTAGTGCGAGCACAAACGCACGAAGTCGGCGGGCACCATGGTTCCCATCCACTCGCTGTTGAAGCGCACCTCGGCGCGATCGACGTCGAGCACCAGGCTCACCTGGTCGACGTAGGTCTGCGCGTTCGCCGCGACCTGCTCCGGCTCGAGCGCCGGCCGCGTCTTCTTCTTGCCGGTGGGGTCGCCGATGCGCGCCGTGAAGTCGCCCACCAGGAAGATCGGCACGTGACCCAGGTCTTGGAAGGCGCGCAGCTTCTCGAGCGTGACGGTGTGGCCGATGTGAAGGTCGGGCGCCGACGGGTCCATGCCGAGCTTGATGCGCAGCGGCCGGTCTTCGGTGATCGCCTGGGCGAGCCGCGCGCGCAGACCCTCTTCGCCCACGAGCTGCACGGCGCCCTGCCGGATCACCTCGAGTTGGCGATCGACTTCGGCGGCAACGGCCGGATCGGGCTCAGCCAAGGGGTTCCTCGCGGTCCTGGGCGATCCACCGAAGTCCGTCTTCGGTCAGCACGCCGTTCATGCATTGGTCGTGTCCGCCGGCCGGGACCTCGGGCACGCACTGGAACCCATAGCCCGCTCCCACGAAGCGCGCGCCCTCCCCGGCCGCCGCGATCAGCCGGTCGTAATGGCCGCCGCCGCGGCCCAGCCGTCGTCCGGCCGCGTCGAACGCGAGTCCGGGAACCAGCACCAGGTCTCCCTCGCCGAGCGCGGTTTCCGGCCGGTCGGCCGGCGGCGACGGAATGCCGTAGGCGTCGGGCACCAGCTCTTCGGTGAAGGCCTCGGCCAGGGCGAGACCTCCGCCGGCCTCCATCCGCGGCCACAGCACCGGCCGGGCCTCGGCACGGACCGAGGCCGCCAGAGCCGCCATCGAGAGCTCACCACCATACGCCGCATAGAGCGCGACACGGCGGGCGGCCCCGAACGCAGGATCAGCGACGAGATGCGCGGCGGCGGCCCGGGCTGCGCACTGCGCATCCGCGTCCGCCAGCGCACGCCGGCGCGCATCCATCTCCTGGCGCAGCGCGCGCTTGGCGGCCCCGAGGGCAGAGCCCAAGGGTCAGGACGCGGCGCTGGCGTCGAGCGCCGACTCCACCAACAGCGAGAGCTGCTCGAGGCGCGCATCGTCGACCGGCGGCGGTGCCGCATCGCGCTGGGCGATGAGCTGATTCGCGAGGTTCAGCGCCGCCATGATCGCGACGTCCACGGTGTCCACCGTGGCGGCCCGTCCCTTCACCCGCCCGAGCGTCGTCTCCACCAGCTCGGCCGCCGCGTGCACCGCGTCTTCGTCGGAGTCGGTGCGGATGCGGTACTCGCGGCCGAGGATCTGGACGGCGACGGCGCGCTTCGCCACGGACTAGCTCGACGCCCCGGTATCGCCGTCGGCGTCGTCGGGGGTCAGGGCTTGCTCGAGCTGATCGAACTGACCGAGCAGGTCGTCGATGCGCTTGCCGACATCGACGCGCTGCTGATTCGAGACGCGCAGCTCGGCTTCGAGCTCGGCGATGCGCGCGTCGCGCTGCGCCACCACCGCCGACTGAGCGTCGGCATCGCCGCGCAGGGCCTGGCACTCCTGGCTCAGCGTGCCGTAACGCTCGACGAGCGTTCGAACGAGTAGCTCGAGACGCTCCATCGCGTCGAGGTCGGCATGCGCGGCCTCGTGGGCTGCGCCGGTGTGCTCGTTACCTCGGATGATCGCACCCCCTGCGGTCCTGAGCATCGTAACGAGGGCGAGCGAAGCGCGTCAAGCAGCAAACGCCATTCTGCCGACGGTGCGCACGCGATCACGCGGGGCGCGCACCCCCTCCGAGGGGTCGCCCGCGGCGCTACACGTAGCGGTTGCGGCTCTGGAGGCGCGACTCGCCCATCAGGTAGGCGTCCGCTGCGCGCGCGGCTTCGCGCCCCTCCCACTGGGCCCACACCACCAGGGACTGGCCCCGGCGGGCATCGCCGGCGACGAAGATGCCGGGCTCGCTGGTGGCGAAGCTGCGCGCGTCGGCCTGTACGTTGCCGCGGCCGTCGAGAGCCACGCCCAGATCGTTCACGAGACCCTCGTGGACGGGGTGGACGAAGCCCATGGCCAGCAGCACCAGGTCGGCAGGCAGGCTGAACTCGCTGTTCGGCACCTCCGCCATGGTGTTCATGAGGGGCCGGTTCAGCCGATCCCGGTCGAACTCCACTTCGACGCCGCGCAGCTCGGTCACGCGGCCGTTTTCACCCGCGAGCAGCTGGGTCTGGAGCGCGTAGCGCCGCTCGCCGCCCTCGGCGTGAGAGCTCGAGACGTTGAAGTAGTACCGCTTCGAGAGCGGCCACGGCTCGGACTCGTGACGACCCTCCGGGGGCTGCGGGAGCAGCTCGAGGGACGTGACCGAGGCCGCGCCCTGGCGATGCGAGGTTCCGATGCAGTCGGAGCCGGTGTCGCCTCCCCCGAGGATGACCACGTGCTTGCCGGTGGCGAGGATGTCCGCGGCCGGATCGAGGGTGTCACCGGCGACGCGGCGGTTCTGCTGGGGCAGGAACTCCATGGCGTAGTGCACGCCGGCCAGCTCGCGACCCGGGACCGGCAGGTCCCGGGGCTGCTCGCTGCCCATGCAGAGCACCACGGCATCGAAACTCTGGCGAAGCTCCTGGGCGGACAGGTCGACGCCCACGGCCACGCCCGTCTGGAAGACCACGCCCTCTTCGCGCATCTGCTCCACGCGCCGGTCGATCACGTGCTTTTCGAGCTTGAAGTCCGGGATGCCGTAGCGGAGCAGGCCACCGATCCGGTCGGCCTTCTCGAAGACCGTCACCGTGTGCCCGGCGCGGTTCAGCTGCTGGGCCGCCGAGAGGCCCGCGGGGCCCGAGCCCACCACGGCCACCGAGCGACCGGTCCGGCGCTCGGGAAGGATCGGGCGGATCCAGCCCTCTTCCCAGCCGCGGCGGACGATCTCCCACTCGACCTGCTTGATCGTCACCGGGTCCTGGTTGATCCCGAGGACACACGCCTGCTCGCAGGGCGCCGGACAGACCAGGCCCGTGAACTCCGGGAAGTTGTTCGTGGAGTGGAGGCGCAGCAGCGCGTCCTCCCACTTGTCCCGGTAGACCAGGTCGTTGAAGTCGGGGATCACGTTGCCGAGCGGGCAGCCGTCGTTGCAGAACGGAATCCCGCAATCCATGCAGCGCGCCGCCTGCTCCTGCGTGCGCTCGCGCGGAAAGTCCTCCTGCACCAGGCGGTAGTCGTCGACGCGCTCCTCCACGGGTCGGTAGGGCGTGCCCTCGCGCCCATGCTTCAGAAAGCCTCGGGGGTCAGCCATGGTCGAGGCCCTCCCTGCGATCAGCCACGGTGAGGGCCTCCCTGCGTTCAGCCATTGCCGCTCTCCGCGTCGATTCGGTCGCCGAGCGCCCGCTTGTAGTCCTTGGGGAACACCTTCACGAACTTCGGCGCGAACGCGTCCCACTTGCGCAACACCTCGTCGGCCTTCGCGCTGCGCGTGTACTTGAAGTGGTTGCGCAGCAGCCGCTGGAGCAGCGTCACGTCTTCGGCGTCGATCGGGTCGAGGTCGACCGTCTCGGTATTCACGCGGCTCGCGAACTGGCCGTCCTCGTCGAGCACGTAGGCGATCCCGCCGCTCATGCCCGCAGCGAAGTTCCGGCCCGTGGGGCCGAGGATCACCGCGTTGCCTCCGGTCATGTACTCGCAGCCGTGCTCGCCCACACCCTCGACCACGGTGGTCGCGCCGCTGTTGCGCACGCAGAAACGCTCGCCGGCCACGCCCTGGAAGTAGGCCTCGCCGCCGGTCGCCCCGTAGAGCACGACGTTGCCGGTGATGATGTTCTGGGCCGGGTCGAAGGTCGAGCCCCCGGGCACGCGCACGATGATCTTGCCGCCGCACAGGCCCTTGCCGGCATAGTCATTGGTGTCGCCATCGACCTCGAAGGTGAGGCCGTGGGTGCAGAAGGCACCCAGGCTCTGCCCGGCGCTGCCCTTCAGCTTGAACGTGATCGTGTCCTCGGGAAGGCCCGCTTCGCCATGGGCCCGAGAGACCTCCGAGCCGATGATCGCTCCGAAGGTGCGGTCCGTGTTGCGGATCGGTCGCTCGATCACCACGCGCTCGCCGCGCTCGATGGCGGGTGCGACGTCGGGCAGCAGGGCCACGTCGAGCACCTCTTCGAGCTCCTCCTCGAGGGTCTGCGATCCGTCGTTGTAGCGGGCGTGCGGCACGTCGGGCTCGTGGAAGAGCGCCTCGAAGTCGAGGTCCTTCTGCTTCCAGTGGTTCTGGGCGCGCGCCACGTCGAGCAGCGAGACCTGCCCGATCATGTCGTCGAGCTTCTCGAACCCGAGCTCGGCCATGATCTCGCGGGTCTCCTCGGCGATCCACAGCATGTACTGCACGACGCTGTCCGGGGTTCCCGCAAAGCGCTCGCGCAGCACCGGATCCTGGGTGGCGATCCCCACCGGGCAGGTGTTGAGGTGGCAGACCCGCATCAGGATGCAGCCCATGGCCACGAGCGGCGCCGTGGAGAAGCCGTACTCGTCGGCGCCGAGCAGCGCGGCGATGGCCACGTCCCGGCCGGTCTTCAGGCCGCCGTCCGTCTGCACCTTGATGCGCCCGCGCAGGTCGTTCAGCACCAGCGTCTGCTGGGTCTCGGCCAGACCGATCTCCCAGGGAAGCCCCGCGTACTTGATCGAGGCCTGGGGCGAGGCACCGGTGCCCCCGTCCATGCCGCTGATCAGCACGCCGTCGGCCTTGCCCTTGGAAACGCCTGCCGCGATGGTGCCGACGCCCGTGACCGAGACGAGCTTCACCGAGACGCGGGACGTCCGGTTCGCGTTCTTCAGGTCGTAGATGAGCTGGGCGAGGTCCTCGATCGAGTAGATGTCGTGGTGGGGCGGCGGCGAGACCAGCCCCACGCCCGGCGTCGAGTGACGCACCTTGGCGATGGTCTCGTTCACCTTGTGGCCGGGCAGCTCACCGCCCTCACCGGGCTTCGCGCCCTGGGCCACCTTGATCTGGATCTCGTCGGAGTTGACCAGGTACCAGCTGGTCACGCCGAAGCGCCCGGACGCCACCTGCTTGATGGCGCTGCGTCGCAGGTCGCCATTGTCGTCCGCGGTGAAGCGGTCGGGGTCTTCTCCCCCCTCGCCGGTGTTGCTCTTGCCGCCCAGACGGTTCATGGCGATCGCCAGGGTCTGGTGCGACTCGAGCGAGATCGAGCCGTAGCTCATGGCACCGGTGCAGAAGCGCTTCACGATTTCCGTGGCCGGCTCGACCCGATCGATCGGAATCGACTCGCGCGCCTCGGTCTTGAAGCGGAACAGCCCCCGCAGCGTGCAGGCCGTCTCGGCCTCGCCATCGGCCGCCGCCGAGAACGCCTTGTAGTCCTCGTAGCTTCCGTTGCGCAGCGCGATCTGCAGGCGCGACACGGTGTCGGGATTGAACGTGTGGCGCTCGCCGCGGGCCCGCCACTGGTAGAGGCCACCCGGATCGAGCTCGGGGTAGCTGTACTCGTCCTTCGGGAACGCCCGGAAGTGCCGCAGCGCCGCTTCGCGTGCGATCACGTCGTAGCCCACACCGGACACGCGAGAGGCGGTGCCCCGGAAGCAGCGGTCGACCAGCGCGACGTCGAGCCCGACGGCTTCGAAGATCTGCGCGCCGCGGTAGCTCTGCAGCGTCGAGATGCCCATCTTGGCGAAGGTCTTGAGCAGCCCCTTGTCGGTGGCCTTGATGTAGTTCGCCCGAGCCTGTTCGGGTGTGGTGGGCTCCTCGAAGTAGCTGCCGTCTCGGGCCAGCTCGTCGAGGGTCTCGAGCGCCAGGTAGGGATTGATGGCGCCGGCGCCGTAGCCGATCAGCAGCGCCATGTGCGCGACCTCGCGCGCTTCGCCGGTCTCACACACCAGCCCGCAGCGCGTTCGCAGCGCCTCGCGAATCAGGTGGTGGTGCACCGCGCCCGTGGCCAGCAGCATGGGGATCGGCGCCTCGTCGGGCGAGACCCCACGGTCCGAGAGGATCAGGATGTTGGCCCCGTCGCGAACCGCCTGCTCGGCCTCGGCACAGATGCGGTCGAGCGCCGCCACCAGGCCCGGCCCGCCGTCGGCCACCTTGAACAGACAGCGCAGGGTGCGTGCGGTGAAGCCCGGCTGGTCGATCTGCCGCAGCTTCTCGAGCTCCTCGTCGGTGATCACGGGGTGCTCGACCCGGATCATGCGCGCGTGATCCTCGGTCTCCTCCAGCAGGTTGCCCTCGGACCCGATCGGCGAGTAGAGCGCCATCACCGGCCGCTCGTTGATCGAGTCCATCGCCGGGTTCGAGACCTGGGCGAAGCGCTGCTTGAAATAGCGGTAGAGCATCTGCGGCCGGTCCGAGAGACAGGCCAGGGCGGCGTCCTCGCCCATCGAGCCGATGGGCCACTTGCCCTTGTCGCCCATGGGCGCGAGCAGCACCTTGAGGTCTTCGACCGAGTAGCCGAAGGCCTGCTGCAGCGCGAAGCGCGTCTCGTCGTCGCCGCGCTCGGGGGCCACGGGGCCCTCGGGCAGGTCGCCGAGCACCAACCGGTTGCGCTCCACCCACTCGCGGTAGGGTCGGCCCGACACCACCTCGCGCTTGATCTCGGCGTCCTCGACGATGCGGCCGGCCTCGAGATCGACACAGAAGATCTTGCCGGGGTGCAGGCGCTCCTTGACCAGCACGTTCTCGGGCTCGATGTCCACCACGCCCACCTCGGACGCCATCACCACGAAACCGTCCTTGGTGACCACGTAGCGCGAGGGGCGCAGCCCGTTGCGATCGAGTACTGCGCCGATCATGCGACCGTTGGTGAAGGCGAGTGACGCCGGCCCGTCGTACGGCTCGAGCAGGAACGAGTGGTACTCGTAGTAGGCGCGCAGGTCCGGGTCCATGTCGTCCCGGTTCTCCCAGGCCTCGGGCACCATCATCAGGATGGCCTCGGGGAGCGAGCGACCCGTCAGGTGCAGGAACTCGAGGGCGTTGTCGAAGCGCGCCGAGTCGGAGGCGCCTTCGCGCATGATCGGGTAGAGCTTCTGGAGGTCGCCTCCGAACTGCGGCGACGCCATCGTGCCCTCGCGCGCGCGCATCCAGTACTCGTTGCCCTGGATCGTGTTGATCTCGCCGTTGTGCGCCATGTAGCGGAACGGGTGAGCGAGATCCCAGGCGCCCAGCGTGTTGGTGCTGTAGCGCGAGTGGACCAGGCCGAGCGCCGAGACGAACGCGGGGTCCGTGAGATCGGGAAAGAACCCTTCGATCTGCGTGGCCATGACCAGGCCCACGTAGGCGATGGTGCGGCTGGAGAGCGAGGGGATGTAGAAGAAGTGGTCGCGCCCCTGATGCTCGTGGTCCCAGACGCTCTTCTCGACGAGCCTCCGGATCACGTAGAGCTTGCGCTCGAATGCTTCCTGGTCGCCTTCGCAGGCACCGCGCGCGCCGACCAGGATCTGTCGGATGCGGGGCATGCTCTCGCGCGCGAGCCAGCCGATGGCCTGCGGATCGTGCGGCACGTCGCGCCAGCCGAGTACCTGCTGGCCCTCGGCCTCGATGACCCGCTCGAGTTCGGCGGCCTGCCAAGCCGCGGCGTCCTCGTCCTGGTCGAGGAAGATCATGCCCGCGGCGTAGCGCCCGACCTCGGGCAGCTCGATCCCCAGCGCCCCGGCCTCACGCCGCAGGAACGCGTCGGGCAGCTGGACGATCAGCCCCGCTCCGTCGCCGGTCTCGGGATCACAGCCGCAGGCGCCCCGATGCTCGAGGTTGCACAGGACGGAGATCGCCTTGTGGATGACGTCGTTGGTCTTCTCGCCCGAGATCTGCGCGACGAAGCCCACGCCACATGCGTCGTGCTCGAGGGCGGGGTCGTAGAGTCCCTGCTTCCGCGGCAGTCGGTTCATGGGGCGGGGGGTCCTGGGGCAAGAGGGCTCGTTGCCCCGCCCCGGCGGACTCAACCATGGCCCATGGGTCGCGGGGGGCGCTCCGAGGCTCGCCCGATGGAGGGCCCTGAGGGCGCTGCGAGGGAGGGCGACCGGCTCTCTCCGTGGGTCCTTCGGAGGCCCTGACGAAGTGCCGAATGTCTCGGAAGTGCGCGAGAGACCTATGTTTTTCGGAAGGCGTACCCTAGATGAAGCCGACTTGGTTGTCAACGTGCGTTGCGTTGGGCGCAGCTCCGTCGAGGTGATCGGCTCGGTTTCGGGGGGGAACGGCGTTTGGGTGGTCAAGAGCATGAGCGGTCGGCCGGACGCATTGCCGGACGGCGTATGGGCGACAGGGGACATGACCGGCGGGCCAGGGTCGGTCTGAACGGAGGGCCTCGCCCCCTCGGGGGGAGGCGCTGTGTACATGTACACAGGCCGGCGGGTGGCGGGCGGGGCATTCTCTTCGCGAGATCATGGGCTTTCGCGATGCCGGAGTTGGGCCCGGAGGGCCGCGGATGACTTCCGCCCCGCGGGTCGTGACGTATCTTGGGTTGACCGAAGAGGGAACCGTCTCCAACCAGACCCAGGTACGCCCCGCATGAAACTCCCGATGCCGGCCCTCCGGGGCCTGGCCGTCGCCACGGCCGCGCTCCTCACCGTCTGCCTCGCTACCGGCTGCGCGCAGATCCAGTCGCAGCAGGCGCTCTCGGCCGCACGCAAGCAGGCCGAGGCAGGCAACCTCGAGGGCGCCGCGCGCGCCTACGAGGCGATCCTCCAGGCCAACCCCGGCAACACCGCCGCGAGCGCGGAGCTCGAGGGCGTGCGCGACACGCTGGTCGAGCAGGCGGTCGCGCGCGCCGAGACGGTCGCCGACGGCAGCGGGCCCGAAGCCGTTCGCCTGCGCGAAGCCATCGAGGTGCTCGATGGCGCGGCGCAGCACGACCCCCAGGGCCGGCGGCGCGCTGCCGCCAAGACCCGCTTCGAAGAGCGCCTGCGCGCGGCGGAGTCGCAGGTCGAGAGCCACCTCGCGCAGTCGCGAGCACGCGCCGACGCGGGCCGCATGGACGAGGCGCGCGCCGAGATTGCCGCGGCCCGGGCCATCGACCCGGGGCATCCCGAGCTCAGCCGTGCCGAGCGCGCCATCGCGCTGGCGGAGGCGGACCTGTTGATCGGCCAGATCGAGCGGGCGCTCGGCCGCCGTGACCTCGAAGCGGCCCGTGCCGCGCTGCGCGAGCTCGAGGCCCTGGGGGCCGACCCCGAGCGCGCCGCCCAGGTTCGCGCCGAGTTCGCTCAGCACGAACTCGCGATCCTGCGCGAGCAGGTCACCGAGAACCTGCGCCTGAACCGCTACTACACCGCCTACCTCGCCGTGATCGAGAGCGGGCGCGAGGCCGAGCTGGCGCGCCTCGTCGACACCATCCGCATGAACGGCGCGCCCTTCTACCGCGACCAGGCTCGCATGCGCCTCGAGCGGGACGAGCCCGAGCGCGCCTACCTCGAAGCCGTGAAGGGCATCGAGCTCGACGCGTCCACCCCCGGCCTGTTCGAGCTTCACCGCGATGCCCGCGACCGCGTGCAGGCGGAGCTCCAGCAGTACATCGCCGTGCCCACCTTCGGGGCGCCGCGCGATCAGCCCGACCTGGGCGCGCAGTTCTCGGACGCCCTCATCAGCCACCTGTTCCGCGTGCTGCCCTACGGCATCCACATCGCCGAGCGCGAGAAGATCGACCTGGTGATGCGGGAGCAGGGATTCGCCGAGGCCGGCGACGTACTCGACGTCGACCTGATCGTCTCGGGCAACGTCTCCCTGCTCAAGATCGACCACCAGAACCAGGAGCAGACGGCCCTGGCGCGGGTGCAGATCGGCGAGCGCACCGAGCCGAACCCCGCCTACGACGCCGCCCTGCGCGCGCGCAACAACGCCACGACGTCGACCAGTTCCAGGAACGTCACCGCACCGCCTCCGCCGCCGCTGCCCCCGGCCACGATCTCGGTGCCCGAGTTCGAGACCGTGCGCTACAAGCGCGGCAGCTCGCAGATCAAGGGCTTCGCCACGGTCGCCGCACGCATCTTCGACACGCGCAAGGGCTCGATCGCCTACGCGCAGGAGTTCAACGCCAAGTTCGAGGTCGCGGACGAGTACCAGGACGCGGTCGACCAGGCGGGCATCCAGGGCGACCCGATCGAGCTGCCGACCGACACCGAGGTGGCCGAGGCGCTTCGCAACAAGCTCGTGGGCCAGCTCTCCGACCTGATCCGGTCGCAGTTCGACGACCGCGCGGCTTCCTACCTCTCCGAGGCCCGCTACTACCTGACGCGTCGGGAGGTGGATCGCGCCATGAAGCCCATGGCCCAGGGCTTCCTCTACGGCGTGCAGGCCCAGGTGCCCGCGGCCGACTCCAGCTACGCATCGCTGCTCGACCTGATCGTCGAGCAGACCGAACGCGGCTTCCTGCCCGGCTCCCTCGGATCCGGCGCGGGGCCCGCCAGCCAAGGAGGCACGGCCCGATGACCTTCCACCCCGACGACCTCCCCCGTCTCGCGGAGACCGCCGTCGAGAAGTCGCCGCTCGCGCGGCCGCGAACGGCGGTGTTCCTCGCGCTGCTCTTCACCCTCGCCTGCAGCAGTTCCGGCACGTCGGCCCCGGACACGAGCGCCTCGTCGGGCACGCCCCCCGCTCGTTCGGTCACGCGCGACCCCAACATCCGGCCGGAGAGCGACCGCATCGCGGTGGACGACTTCCAGCGGGTCTGCGACGCCCTGGCCCGCGACCTCACGCGCCAGGGGTTCATTCGCGACGCCAGCGAGCCGCCGGTGGTGACGATCCGCCAGCTGCAGAACAAGACCGGACAGCCCATCGACGACGCGATCTTCCAGGAGACGATCCGCGTGAAGCTCATGCAGCACGCGTCGGGTGCCGTGCTCTTCCGCGACGACGTCTCCTACCAGGACATCCTGAAGGAGCGCGTGCGGGCGAGTGACGAGGACGTGATGGTCACCCTCACCGACTCGACCGTCGATCGCCACACCGTCGACCGCACGAAGGACTACGGGTTCGAGTCGGGCAGCCTCTCCGGGGGAAGCGGTGCCGGCGGCACCTACCGCACCGAGGAGCGCACCCGGGTCGAGCAACGCGCCAAGGTCTCGGGCGGCGTGGCCAAGGCCGACTACTTCCTGCGCGGCATCGTCTTCCAGATGTCGGAGGACCCTGCTGCTGGCCGGGCGGGCAGCTACTTCCAGTACCAGTTTCGCGTGGTCGACGCGCGTAGCGGCATCATCGTGTGGGAGAAGATGCTCGACAGCCGGCCGGGCGACCCCTACGTGAAGGAGGTTCCCGTCACCCATGCGGCCGCGCCGCAGGCGCCGTCCGCACCGATCACCCGCACCGCGATCCCCGAGTCGCCGGCGACCGGTTCGACGGCCGTGGCGAGTTCGGGATCCACTCCCGAAGCGGCGGCCCCGGCGACCTCGTCGGGCCGGGTGCTGAACGTTCCGGCGCTGGCCGCGGCAGGCACCGCGACGGGCGCCGCAGCCGCAGGCGCTGGGGCCGCACCGGTCGTCCGCGGCACCGTTCCGGTGGCGGACGCGCCGGTCGGCACCCCGCTGCCCGCCGGCGGGCTCGACTTCGGGAGCTACCACGCGCTCGTGATCGGGAACACCGACTACACCACGCTCCCCAAGCTCGGCGCGGCGGGCAACGACGCGCGCGCCGTGGCCAAGCTGCTCGAGGACGACTACGGCTACGAGGTTCGGCTGCTGCTCGACGCCGAACGGCGCGAGATCGTCTCGGCGCTCAACGACTACCGCAACACCCTCGGCAAAGCCGACAACCTGCTCATCTACTACGCCGGCCATGGCTGGTTCGACGAAGAAGCCAAGCAGGGCTACTGGCTGCCGGTCGAAGCGGTCGACGACGACCCGAGCGACTGGATCTCGAACGCGACCATCAACGACATGCTGCGGGCGAACGAAGCAAACCACATCCTCGTGGTGGCCGACTCGTGCTACTCGGGCACGCTCACGCGAGGCGTGGCCATCCGGGACATGAGCGCATCGGTCTTCGAGAAGCTCGCCAGCCGCCGCTCGCGCACGGCGCTCACCTCCGGTGGGCTCGAGCCGGTCGAAGACGACGGCGGCTCGGGCCATTCGGTATTCGCCGAGGCGTTTCTCGACGCGCTACGCGACAACCCGGGCGTGCTCGAGGGCCAGGGGCTGTTCGCCGCGATCCGGCGACCGGTCATGGTGAACGCGGACCAGAGCCCCGAGTACGGCGACATCCGCAAAGCCGGCCACGACGGCGGCGACTTCCTGTTCGTGAAGAGCCCGTAACGTGGCGGCCGCGTCGCCACCCCCAGACGCCTCAGGCGAGCGGAGAATCCTCGCTGGAGAGACCCGTGTACCGCGCGCTGGCCTCCCAGAGCTCGCGCGCGCGCTCTTCGTCGTAGCTCAGGTCGGACGATGCGCCGGCCTGCCAGCGTGTGTGCGAAGGGTAGTAGCGCCCCGAGCTCTCCCGCAGCGCGGGATCCAGGGCAAATTCGGCCAGGGCGCGGCCGGACTTCGAGGCGGGGTTCATGATCGGATGGATGCGCGTCACGGCGTGCGCCACGCCCACGAGCAGCGTGTTCCACAGCAATCGAACCGGCGCCGGGTATTCGCGCACCAGCCCCGAACCCGGCACCAGGCCCGGCTCCCAGGCATTGATCGAGAGCGGGGACTCCGAGGCCGCGAGACCGGCGGCCTCCACCCGGCGCGCGAGTTCGTAGGTGAACCACAGATTGCAGAGCTTGCTGTTCACGTAGGCGCGCCGACCGTTCCACCCCTCGAGCCCCGCCTGCCCGGTCGCCGCCAGCGTGTCCATGTCGGCCACGGCGGGGTCGGGCAGACCCGTCGGCAGCTTCGGGTCGTGGACCCCGGACGCCACCACCACGATTCGCGCCGGCGCGTCCTCCACGAGCCTGCGCAGCAGCAGGTTCACCAGCAGGAAGTGCCCCAGATGGTTCACCGCGAAGGTGAGTTCGTGACCGTCGGGCGAGTGCGTGGGGCCCTGGTTCACCTGGATGCCCGCGTTGCAGACCAGCGTGTCGATGCGCAGGTCGTCCGCCTCGATCCCGGCCACGAACGCGCGCACCTCGGCCAGCGAGCCGAGATCGAGGGTTCGGGGGAAGACCTCGTGGTTGCCCGTGTCCTGGCAGATCCGTTCGACCGCCGCGTGAGAAGCTGCGCGATCGCGGCTCGCGATGACCACGCGTCGGCCGGCCCGGGCCAGTTCGCGCGCGCACACGTAGCCGATGCCGGAGTTGCCCCCGGTCACCAGCACGGCACCGCCCCGCGCCCGTGCCTGATCCGCGTCGACGTCCGGGCTGCGCGTCCTCACGCCCGCGCGACCCCGCGCTCGGCCAGCAGCGCCCGCATGCGCGCCGGATGATCCGTGAACAGCCCGTCGACGCCCAGATCGAGCAACCGGTGCATGTCGTCGGGTTCGTTGACCGTGAAGACGTAGACCGCGAGGCCCTCTCCGTGGGCGCGCTCGACCAGCTCCGAATCGACCAGCGGTCGCTCGGGGTTCACGGCCTCGACGCCGAGCTTCGCCGCCCTCGCGAACATCTCGTGGGGATAGCGCCGCGAGACGAGCAGGGCACGGCGCGACGCGGGCGACACTTCGGCCAGGGCCGCCAACACCGGGTCGTAGAAGGACGAGAAGAGCGTCTCTGCCAGCAGACCGCGCGCCGTGACCGCCTGGGCCGCCTCCGCTTCCATCCCCGGGTACGGCCCCGCCTCGGACTGCTTGAGCTCGAGGTTGAAGGGGATGCGCGCGCCGAACCCGTCCAGGATCTCGTCCAGGGTGGGCACGGGGCTTCCACCACCGGCATCGAGGGCGCGCACCTCCTCGAGCAGCACCTCTCCGATGTCACCTCGGCCTCCGAGGGGCTCGAGCTCGGCGTCGTGGCGGATCACGATGGCGCCGTCGCGCGTGCGGTGCAGGTCCACCTCGATCATGTCGGCCTGCTGTTCGCAGGCGAGCTCGTAGGCCGGAAGCGTGTTCTCCGGAAGCGTGCCCGAGGCGCCGCGATGGGCGATCACGCGCGGCATCACGCCGGCTCCCATTCCTTGGCGCGACCCACCGCGCGCTGCCAGCCGTCGCGCAGGCTGGCGCGCTGGTCCTCCGAGAACGTGGGCTCGAAGACCCGCGCGCCATCGGAGGTGACCTGGCGCAGGGCACTGGCGTCGGGCCAGAAGCCCACCCCGAGGCCCGCGAGGGCCGCGGCGCCGAGCGCGGTCACCTCGAGCACACGGGGGCGGTGGACGGGCACGCCCAGCACGTCGGACTGGAACTGCATCAGGAAGTCGTTCTCGCAGGCGCCCCCGTCCACGCGCAGTGCGTCCAGGGCGAGGCCCGAGTCGGCGTGCAGCGCGTCGACCACGTCGGCCGCCTGGTAGGCGATCGACTCCAGCGTGGCGCGGATCACGTGCTCCCGCGTGGTTCCCCGGGTGATGCCCACCAGCGCACCCCGCGCGCGCTCGTCCCAGTGCGGCGCGCCCAGACCCACGAAGGCCGGTACCAGGTATACGCCACCCGTATCGTCGACGCTCTCGGCCGCGGCCTGGGTCTCGGACGCGTGGGTCACCAGCCCGAGGCCGTCGCGCAGCCATTGCACGGCAGCGCCTGCCACGAAGATGCTGCCTTCGAGGGCGTAGGTCGCCTGGCCGTCCACGCCCCAACCCAGGGTGGTGAGGAGCCCGTTGGCCGAGGCCTTCGGCTCGGAACCGGTGTTCATCAGCATGAAGCAACCGGTGCCGTAGGTGTTCTTGGCACTGCCGGGGTCGAAGCAGCTCTGCCCGAAGAGCGCAGCCTGCTGATCTCCGGCGATGCCGGCAATCGGAATCTCGGCCCCGAGCCACTCGGCATCGGCCACGCCGAAGCTGCCGCTCGAGTCGCGCACCTCGGGCAGCATCGCCCGCGGAACTCGTAGCTCGCCCAGCAACAGCTCATCCCACTCGAGGTCGCGCACGTTGTAGAGCAGCGTGCGCGACGCGTTCGAGTACTCGGTGGCGTGTACGCGGCCCTTGGTGAGCTTGTGCACGAGCCAGGTGTCGATGGTGCCGAAGGCCAGGTCGCCGCGTTCGGCGCGGACCTGGGCACCGTCGACCGCGTCGAGGATGAAGCGCACCTTGGTGCCGGAGAAGTACGCGTCGATCAGCAGGCCCGTGCGCGTCCGCACCTCGTCCTCGAGACCGCGCGCCCGCAGGTCCTCGCAGATCGGAACCGTCTGCCGCGACTGCCAGACGATGGCGTTGTGGATGGCAGCGCCCGAGCTGCGGTCGAAGACCACCGCCGTCTCGCGTTGGTTCGTGATGCCGAGCGCCGCCACGTCGCCGGCCGCCACGCCCGCCTTGGCCAGGGCGCCGCGTGCCGCGCGCAGCTGGGTCTCCCAGATCTCCTCGGCGTCGTGCTCCACCCAGCCCGGCTTCGGAAAGTGCTGCGTGAACTCGTGCTGATCCGAGGCCACCACCTGGCCTGCGGCGTCGAACAGGATCGCGCGCGAGGACGTCGTGCCCTGATCGAGCGCCATCACGTATTGGCTCATGCGAGGACCCCTCCGGCCGGTCTTTCCCTGCCGGGACCCGACGGCGGCCCGGCTCGATTTCCAGGACCATACTCCGACCCGTTTGCGGCCGCCGCGGTCCGCGTTCGTTGCCGGCCTGCTGGGACCGCCGCGGCCGGCGCTCAGTCCGACTGGAAGAGCGCCTCGACGAACTCGGTGGCGTGGAACTCGCGGAGATCCTCGACGCCCTCGCCGACCCCGACGTAGCGCACGGGCAGCCCGAACGCGTCGGCCAGGCCGACGATGACTCCGCCCTTGGCGGTGCCGTCGAGCTTGGTCAGCACGAGCCCGGTCACGTCGGCCACGCCCGTGAACTCTCGCGCCTGCGAGATCGCGTTCTGACCGGTATTCGCGTCGAGAACCAGGAGCGTCTCGTGGGGCGCGCCGGGCACGTCCCGCCCCACCACCCGGACGATCTTCGAAAGCTCTTCCATCAGCGGCTTCTTCGTCTGGAGTCGCCCGGCGGTATCCACGATCACCACGTCCGCACCGCGGGACGCCGCGGCCTTCACGGCATCGAAGGCCACGGCTGCGGGGTCGCCGCCCTGAGTGCTGGCGACCACCTCGCACCCGGTGCGCTCGCCCCAGGTCTGCAGCTGCTCGATGGCGGCCGCGCGAAAGGTGTCGCCCGCTCCGAGCACCACCGACTTGCCCTGCGCGCGGTAGCGGGCCGCGAGCTTGCCGATGGTCGTCGTCTTGCCCGCACCGTTCACGCCGAGCACGAGGATCACGTGGGGGGGACCGCCCCAGGCCGGCGGCTCCGACTCCACCCGCTCGAGTCGCGCGGCGACCTCGGCCTCGAGCAGCGCCCTCACCTCGGAAGCATCGCGCCCGCGGGCGTTCTCGCGAACGTGGTCGAGCAGGCCCTCGGCGGTCTGCACGCCGAGGTCGGCGGTGAAGAGCAGCGCCTCGAGGTCCTCGAGCAGGTCCTCGTCGACCTTGCGCCCGCCGAGCACCGAGGCCAGGCGTCCGATGAACCCGTCGCGGGTGCGCGCCAGCCGCTCGCGCAGCGGCCGGGGTGCGGGAATCTCGAGGGCCGCGGGTTCCGGTTCGGGCTCGGGTTCGGGCTCGGGCTCCGGCTCCGGGACCGGCAGCGGCGGCGGCTCGGGGACCGGCGGCTCGACTTCGTGCGGGACCGGCTCCTGCGAGACGGCCGCCTCGGGTGCCGCGACTGCGGGCGGCGGCACCTGCGCCCGCTCGGGCGCGGCGTCGCCCTCGAGCGCATCCCCCAGCAGGGCGTCGAGCGCGCGGGTGGCGGCGTCGTCCGCCTCGGCCTCGACCTCGGGCGGGGCCTCGGGCTCGCGCAGCAGCAGCTGCACCAGCAGCAGGATCGCCAGCGGCAGCCCGAATGCGATGTGGGCCGCGGCCGCTCGGTTGGCCTGGGCCCACTCGAGCACCGGCTGGAGCGCCGAGAGAAGGTCCGGATCGCCCATAGGCGGCGCAGGATAACAGGCGCCGACCCGCTAGTGCAGTTCCGCCCCGGCCGTCTAGTGCAGCTCCACCCCGACCAGCGTGGAGACGCCCTTTTCCTGCATGGTCACGCCGTAGAGGACGTCGGCCACCTCGATCGTGCGCTTGTTGTGCGTGATCAGCAGAAACTGCGAAGTCTCCGCCAGCTCCTGCACGATCTCGTTGAAGCGGCCCACGTTCGCGTCGTCGAGTGCGGCGTCGACCTCGTCGAGCAGGAAGAACGGCGACGGCCGCACCTGGAAGACCGACACGAGCAGCGAGATCGCCGTCATGGTCTTCTCGCCGCCCGAGAGCAGGTTCACGCTCTGGAGCCGCTTGCCCGGCGGCTGCGCCATGATCTCGATGCCCGCCTCCAGCACGTCCTCGGACTCGGTCAGGCTCAAGCTGGCCTTGCCGCCGCGGAACAGCCGCGGGAAGTTCACCTTGAACTTCTCGTTGACGGCGTCGAACGTCTCCCGGAAGCGCTTGCGGCTGGTGCGGTTGATGCGGCCGATCGCGTCCCGAAGCTGGGCGACCGAGCTTTCCAGATCGCCCTTCTGCTCGCCCAGGAAGCGGAACCGCTCGCGCAGTTCTTCGTGCTCGTCGATCGCGCCGAGGTTCACGTCGCCGATGGCCTGGATGCGCTTGCGCACGTCCTCGGCGCGGGCCTTGCGCTCTTCGTTCGACAGCAGCATGAGGGCGCCGATCTCACGCGCCTCGCGCGCGGCGTCGCGATCCTCCGTCTCTTCTTCTGCTGCGCCTTCGGCGGGCTGGCCCGGTGCGACCTGCGGCGGCATCGCTTCGGTGGCGTTCCCCGCGACTGCCGGGCTCACCTCGGTCGCGGCCGCGGGAACGTCGGCGGGCTCTTCCGCCGGAACGGGCGGCTTCCACTGGGCCAGGTCCACGTCCCAACGCTCGCGCGAGGTGGTGTCCAGGTGATCGAGGCGAAGCTCCATTTCGCGCAGCCCCAGCTCGGACTGTTGCGCCTGGTCCCGCTGGCTCTCGAGCCCGATGCGAAGCTCACGCGCTGCCGTTTCGAGGTCGCGCACCGAAGCCGCCTCGCGCTCCCAGGCGTCGCGACGCTCGTCGTTCGACAGCCGCGCGTTCTCCTCCTTCGCAAGCTCTTCGGCCAGTCCCGCCTCGGCCTCCTCGATCGAAGTCCGAAGCGCGTCACGGCGCTCCTCGCCGGTCCGGATCTCGGCCTCACGCTGCTGGATCCAGCCGCGCACCTCGGCCACGGTGGCCTCGGCCCCCGAGAGTGCCGTGCCGATCCGGTCGCGCGTCTCCTGCCGGGACTCCCGCTGCACCCGCCGCTCGGCCGCGGCCGTCTCCAGTCGCGTGACTTCGCGCCCGGCGCTGCCCACCGAGAGCAGCAGCGCGTCGATCCGCCGCTGGGCGTCGCCGCGCGCCTCGCGGTCGATGTCGAGCTGACTGGCGAGCCTGGAGGCCTCGGCACCCAGGCCCTCGCTCTCGGAAAGGAAGGCGGACCGCTCGGCAACGCGCCCCTCGTGCGCTTCGCCCAGGGCCTTCACGCGCTCGCGGGTCCGTTCGAGGTCCTTCTCGTGGTTTGCCACCGCGAGCGCCGCCGTGTGATGGCGGTTGCGCAGGTTCTCCAGTTCGTCCTGGGCCGCCGCCAGGGCGCGCTCGGCCTCGGCCTGGGTCTGGTCGTGCTGGGCGACGTCCACGTCGAGCCCTTCCACCTCTTCTCCCAGCTCGCGCACCTCGCGCATGCGCGACAGTGCGCCCACCTGCGTCGCGTCCCCACCGCCGCGAACGATGCCGTCTTCGGTGAGCAGGTCGCCCGCCGGCGTCACGAAGGTGCAAGGCGGCCGTCCCGCGCCGTAGCGGTCCAGGGCCTCGCGCAGGTCCGGAACCAGGTTCACGCGCCCGAGCAGCACCTGGGCGATCGACTCGTAGCCGGGCCGCGGGCGGACCCGCGGCAGCAGCGGCTCACCGAGGGGCACGAAGCCGGTCTGCACCTCGCCGTCGCGGTCGAGGACCAGCACCCCGCGTCCGACGCCGGCCTGGCGCAGCGCATCGAGCGCCGCAGCCGCGCCGCGCCCGCGGGCGACCACCAGCGCATCGGCGTGGTCTCCGAGCGCGGCCTCGACGGCGCGTTCGACCTCGGGCTCGGCTTCCAGCACCTCGCGCACGAGACCCCGCAGGCCGAAACCGTCGGACTGCTCGCTCGACAGGCCCAGCAGGTGCCTTGCCGCGGCGCTCACGTCCTCGCGGCGGTCCATCACCTCGCGCAGGGAGGCGAGGCGTGCGGCACGCTGCTCGCGCAGCTCACGTCGGCCGCGCAGGGCCTCTGCGGCCGTGCGCGCCGTGGCCACCGCGCGTTCGTGCCGCGTGATGGCCTCGCGAACCGCGCCCATCAACCGGTCGCGTTCGGCGAGCAGGTTGCGGAGCCCTTCCTCCAGGGCCTCCTGTTCGCCAGCCGCGCGATCGGCCTCGCCCTGCTGCACCGAGAGGGCCTCGTCTGCACTTCGCAGCCGGCGGTCCAGATCCGCGGTGCGGTCGTCCACCGCGGCCCGCCGGTCCTCGGCCCGCGCAATGCGGGTGAGGAGCTCCACCAGGGTCGCGTTCTCGCGCTCGCGCTCTTCTTCCACCTCGCGCAGGGCTTCGCGCGCCGTACCCAGCTCGCGCTCGGCGCGCTGCGTCGCTTCGGTCTCGTCGGCGAGCGCCGCTTCGACCTGCCCAAGCTCGTCGCGCAGCCGCGCGCACTGCTCTTCGGTCTGGGCGGCGCGACCCAGCAGCTGCTCGCGCTCGCGCCCCCGCGCCTCGCCGGTCTCGGCCAGGGCGGCGCGCTCGCGGCGCTCGTAGGAGATCCGGCCCTCGAGCTCCTTGATCCGCGAGCGGATCTGGAAGAGCGTCTCGTTTCCCTCGGACAGCACGCGCTCGCGCTCGGCAAGCTCGTTGCGCCGGGTCTCGAGGTCGGCGTCGCGCTCGGCCAGCCGCGCTTCGCTCTCGGTGGCGGCATCGCGCAGGCCCACCAGCCGGCCCCGGGCCTCCTCCACCTCACCGAGCAGCTGCATGCGCTCGTCCGAAGCCAGCGAGAGTTCGAGCACCCGCTGGACCTCGCGGAGACGCTTGAAGCGCGCGGCCTTCTTCGCCTGGCGTTCGATGGACGAGATCTGGCGGCGGATCTCGCCGAGCACGTCGGTCACGCGCACCAGGTTCTGCTCGGTGGCCTCGAGCTTGCGCTCGGCCTCGCGGCGCCGGGCCTTGTACTTGCTGATGCCGGCGGCCTCTTCGATCAGGGTGCGCCGCTCTTCGGGGCGCGCCGACACGATCTCGGCGATGCGCCCCTGCTCGACGATCGTGTAGCCCTTGGTGCCGATGCCGGTATCGCGAAAGAAGTCGAGCACGTCGCGCAGGCGGCACGGCGTCTTGTTCAGCAGGTACTCGGACTCGCCGCTGCGGTACAGGCGGCGCGCCACCTGGATCTCGCTGTACTCGGCGAACTGCGGCGGAGCCACGCCGTCGGCGTTGTCGAAGGTGATCACCACCTCGCTCAGGCCGACGGGCGAGCGGGCCTCGGAGCCCGCGAAGATCACGTCGTCCATGCCCTTGCCACGCAGGCGGCGGGGCGACTGCTCGCCCATGGCCCAGCGAATGGCGTCCACGACGTTCGACTTGCCGCAGCCGTTCGGGCCGACGATGCCCGTGATGCCCCGCTCGAACCGGAAAGCCGTCTTGTCTACGAAGCTCTTGAAGCCCTGGATCTGAAGGGACTTGATTCGCAACCGAACCTCGATGTCCCCCACGGGGCGCACGAGGCGCGCTCCGCCGGGGGGCGAAAGAAACCAGGTTCAGGCTTTTGGGGGGTGTCGGTAGTTAACAACTCCCGGGGGGATCGCGCAACGGTCTCGGCCGACCGAAGTGCCCCTTCCCGCCGCGTGGCCCCGGCGAAGCCCTCTACCGCAGCATTTCGGGGTTGCGCGCCTGCACCAGGCGGCGGATGCCGTCCTTCCAGCCCACGGCGGCCGGCGCGACCAGCCCGTGGAGGCGGGTCCGGTCGACCTCGAGGCTGCCGAAGGCGTCCGGGGTCTCCTCGAAACGGGGCTCGAGGCCCGTGAGCTCAGCGAGCCAGGCGCACCACTGCTCGATCGAGGCCGGCTCGCCGCCCCAGTTGACCGTGGTGGCCGGCACCGTGGCCGCGTCGAGCAGGCCCGGAATCTGCGCGAGGACGTCGTCTTCGTGGAGGGGGTTGTACCGGTTGGGCCCCTGGGGATGGATCGGAATCGGCGCCCCGGACTTCATCATCATCAGGTGGAACCAGGGCCAGCCGCCCTCGTCGCCGTAGGGCACGGAGAGCCGCGCGATGGTGGTGGGCACGCCGAACTCGCGCGCCGCGAAGCGCACGGCGCTCTCCGCCGCGATCTTCGAGATCGAGTAGGTCGGCATGAGCGACCGGTGGTTGTCGCCGAGGCGTGCGTCCTCGGCCAGGGGCACGGGCCCGGCATGGGCGTAGACGCCTGCGGACGACACGTGCAGAAAGGCCCGGGCGCGCCGGCAACGGGAGACCAGGCGCGCCGCGCCCTCGGCGTTCGCCCGCAGGTCGTAGTCGAAGTCTCCGGACTTCACGACCGCAAAGTGGAGCACCACGTCCACGTCTTCGGGCACCAAGCCGAGGTCGCCGTCGGCCAGGTCCACCGCGATGGGCTCGACGCCCAGTGCCTCGACGCGCTCGCGATCGCCCCCCTTCGAAAAGCGCGCCAGGCCCAGGACGCGGTGGCGCTTCGCGAGTTCTCGCGCCACCGGGAGCCCCACCTGGCTGGTGGGCCCGGTCAACAGGATCGTCTCGCCGTCTCTCATGCCTTCCCCTGGTTCTACGCAGCGGCCGGTTCGCCGTGCTGCTGGAGCCGATGCAATCGCGCGTAGAGCCCATCCTGCTCGAGGAGCGCCGCGTGGGTGCCGCTCTCCACCAGCCGCCCCTGGTCGAGGACGTGGATCTTGTCCACGTCCTCGATGGTGGAGAGGCGGTGTGCGATCACCAGCGAGGTCTTGCCCTCCATCAGCACGTGGATGCCGTGCTGCACCAGGGCCTCGGTCTCGGTGTCGATCGAGCTCGTCGCTTCGTCGAGGACCAGGACGTCGGCGCCGTGGGCGAGCGCGCGCGCGAAGGAGAGCAGCTGACGCTGCCCGGCCGAGAAGTTGGTGCCGCGCTCGCGAACCTCGGTGGCGTAGCCCTGGGGCAGCCGCTCGATGAAGCGGTCGGCCTCCACGGCCCGCGCCGCCGTGCGCACGGTCTCGGGGTCGATGTCGGAACGCCCGAGGTGGAGGTTCTCTTCGACGGTGCCCGAGAACAGGAACACGTCCTGAAGCACCATCCCCACCCGGCGGCGCAGCGCGCTCTGCGGCAGGTCGCGCAGGTCGACCCCGTCCAGCAGGATGCGCCCGCGGTCGACCTCGTAGAGCCGCGTGAGCAGCTTGATGATGGTCGTCTTGCCGGCGCCCGTGGCGCCCACGAAGGCCACCTTCTCCCCCGGCTCCACGGCGAACGACACGTCGCGCAGCACCCAGTCGCCGGTCTCGTCGCCGTCGCCGTAGGCGAACCAGACGTTCTCGAACTCGACGCGACCCCGCGCCTGCCCGGCGCCCGGCTCCTGGAAGCGCGCCGCGCGCTCGGCCGGGGGGTCCTGGATGGCGGGCTCGGTGTCGAGCAGCTGGAAGATGCGCTCGATCGACGCCATCGCGCTCTGCATCACCGAGTACTTGGCCGAGAGGTCCCGCAGCGGCATGAAGAAGCGGCGCATCCAGTTGATGAAGACGTAGATCACGCCGGCCGAGGCCAGGCCCGTGCCCTGCCAGATGACGATGGCGACGGTGATGCCGCCGGCCATCTCGACCGTGGAGAAGAGTGCGGAGTCGTAGCGGATCGACTGGATCCAGCCGTCGCGGTGCTCGCCATTCAGGCGCTCGAAGTCGCGCAGGTTGCGCTGCTCCCGCGTGAAGAGCTGCACCACCTTCATGCCCGTCACCGTCTCCTGCAGGGTGGCGTTGATGCGTGCGAGCAGGACGCGCGTCAGCCGGAATGCGTCGCGCACCTTGAGCCGGAAGATCACCAGCCCCACGGCCAGGAACGGCACCACGGCGAAGGTGTAGAGCGCGAGCTCCGGGTCCACGAGGAACAGCGCCGTCGCGAACCCGATCATCTTGATCACGTCGGTGACCGCCGCCACGATGCCCTGAGCGAACATCTCGGCCACGTGCTCGACGTCGCCGGTGGCGCGCGTCACCAGCCGCCCCACCGGAACCGTGTCGAAGAAGCCCAGGTGCAGACTCTGGATGTGCTCGAAGACCACGCGCCGCAGGTCGCGCATGGCCGCCTGGCCCGTCGCCGCCATCAGCAGCATGTGCAGGTACTGAAGCACCGCCGAGCTCAGGATCGCGATCACGTAGAGCAGCACGAGCCAGGCCAGGGTGGGCTCACCCGACGGGCCGCCGAGGAGGGCGTCGAAGGGGCCGGCGCTGCGCGTGCCGTCCGCCATGCCGGTGCCGCCCGGCGTGAGGATCACCTGATCGAGGCCGGTCTTGATGATCCAGGCCGGCGCCAGCTCGAGCAGGAACATCGGCGCGACCATCAGCAGCGTGAGCATCACCTGCCAGCGATACGGCGCGACGTAGCGCCAGAGCCGCAGCAGAAGGCGCGTATCCACCGCCTTGCCGAGCTCTTCCTCGTGGAAGACCGGATCGAAGCTCATGGCTCGCCCAACGGATGCGTCATGGCACGCGCACCGGACGGGTCATGGCGTGACCACCGCCGGGGCGTCGGGCGCGGCTTCGTCCTGCTCCTGGGCCAGCCGGGCGTAGAGCCCGCCCTGCGTCACCAGGTCGGCGTGCACGCCGCGCTCGACGATGCGCCCTTGGTCGATCACCACGATCAGGTCCGCCTCGCGCACGGTCGAGACGCGCGACGCCACAACCAACACGGTCCGGCCCGCGAAGACCTGGCTGAGCCCCGCCTGGATGGCGGCCTCGGTCTCCGCATCGACGGCGGACAACGTGTCGTCGAGGATCAGGATGCGGGGGTCGAGAGCCAGCGCGCGAGCCAGTGCCGTGCGCTGGCGCTGGCCCCCCGAGAGCATCACCCCGCGCTCGCCCACCAGCGTGCCGAAGGCATCGGGCAAGTCGGCCACGTCCTTGGCGAGCTGCGCGCGCTCGGCGGCGTCGCGCACGTGCGCCATGTCGGTCTCGGGCAGGCCGTAGGCGACGTTGTCCGCGAGGCTCATCGAGAACAGGAAGGCATCCTGAGGGACCATGGCGATCTGCGAACGCAGGTCGCGCAGGGGAATCCGGTTCACGTCCACGCCATCGACGAACACGGTGCCGTCCGGAATCTCGTAGAGCCGCGGGACGAGGGACGCCAGCGTGCTCTTGCCGCCCCCCACCGGGCCGACGATGCCGAGCACGGTGCCCGCAGGCACCCGCAGCGAGATGTCTCGCAGCGCAGGCTCGCGCTCGTCGCCGGGATACGTGAAGGAGAGGTTCTCGAAGGCGATCTCGCCGCGCAGCTCGGGGAGCGGCCGCGCGTCCGGAGCGTCGGCGATGGTGGGCTCGGTGGAGAGCACCTCGTCGATACGCTGCATCGATGCGGTTCCGCGCTGAACCAGGGCGAACACCCAGCCCATGATGAACGTGGGAAATGTGAGCTCGTAGATGTACATGGAGAACGCGAAGAACTCGTCGATGCTCATGGTGCCGCCGAGGATGGCCCCGCCGCTCACCCAGAAGACGATGGCCATGCCGAGCATCGGCAGCAGGCCCGTGATCGCGGGCATGGCGCCGTTGACCTTCACCATGCCGATCTGGCGCTCGTAGAGGTCCTGGCTCACCTCGTCGAAGCGCCGGCGCGCGGTGTCCTCCATGGCGTAGGCCTTGAGGACTGCGATGCCCGAGATCGACTCCTGAAGCTGGTTCGACATGTCGGCGATGCCATGCTGGACCGCCAGGTTGTTCGCATGCATCGCGCGCCCGAACGCGCGCGCGATCAACACGAACAGCGGATACGGCAGCATCACCAGCACCGCGAGCCACGGGTCCATCCACAGCATGGCGCCGAAGGCCGCGACGAACATCACCGGCGACTGCACCACCGACAGCAGCCCGGGTCCGAGCATCAGGCGCACCGACGTGAGGTCGTTCACGCACCGGCTCATCAGATCGCCCGTGCGCCAGCGGAAGTAGAAAGACTGGGGCAGCCGCTGGAGATGCTCGAACAGGTCGTTGCGCAGCTGGAACTCGATCTCGCGCGCGGCATTGAAGATGGCGACCCGCGACACGAAGCGCAGACCCGACCGACCCAGCGTGACCGCCGCGAGGATCGCGCAGCGCCGCGCGATCTCTTCGGCGGGGAGGCCCTCGGCCAGCGCCTTCACCGACCAGCCCACCATCAGGGGCACCGCCACGAAGAAGGCCACGTACAGCAGCGTGAAGGTCACGCCGAGGGCGTAGTCCCGGCGGTTGCGGCCCACGTAGTGCCGCAAGCGGCGGAACATCGCCCGCCGGTTGCGGGCGATCTCGTCGCGATCGGTCTCGAAGTGGCTCGCGGCGGCGCTCAAGACGGCGGGCTCCCAGCGCCGTACCAGGCGGCGATGCGCTCGGCCGACACCCCGAAGCCCCGCGCGAGCAGGGCCAGCTGGTTGCGCAGCACCGTCCAGGCCACACCGTTTCGCAGGTAGCGACGCCCCGAGGTGACGACGGCCTCGGGCAGGATGCGCAGCGCACCGCACCGGCGCAGGGCGGCCACCAGGTCGAGGTCTTCCATGATGGGCGCCTGCGGCACGCCGCCCACGGCCGCCAGCGCCGTGCGCCGTGCGAAGATCGCCTGGTCGCCGTAGGGGCGACCGAAGAGAGCCGAACGCACGCCCACGCCCCAGGCCACGGCGCGCAGCCCGCGGCCGCCTTCGGCGAAGCGCAGGGAGAAGGCGCCGCCCACGACGGTCTCGTCGGTCAACGCGCGCGCGACGGCGCGGCGCCAACCCTCGGGGAGGAGCGTGTCTGCGTGAAGGAACAAGACCGTGTCGGAGTCCAGGGCTGCCTCGTAACCCGCCTGGAGCTGGCAAGCGCGCCCGGGGTCGCAGGAGACCACCCGGGCGCCGAGCGCGCGCGCGAGGTCGAGGGTGCGGTCCCGGCTGCCGCCGTCCGCCACGATCACATCCACGTCCTCCGCGAGGGCGCGGCGGAGGGTCGCCTCGATGTGGCCGGCCTCGTGCAGCGTGGGGATCACGACCGCGACCCGCACGGCGACGACGATAGCACCTCCCTGGGCCCCACCGGCGCCGGGGCCCCCGATCACGAGAGCCCCGCAGCGGTGGTTTGCGCGAGAGACTATCCTGCTCAGCCCGTCGCGCGGCCCTTCGACCGGCACCTCGAAACCGGCCCAGCCCCCGCGACCCGCCCCAGGAGGAACCGTGGCCAAGGATCTCGCACTCGGACTTCAGCTCGGCTACTGGGGCGCCGGCCCGCCCGAGGGCTTCGTCGAGGCCGCCCAGGCCGCCGAATCCCTGGGCTTCGACTCGGTCTGGACCGCCGAGGCCTGGGGGTCGGACGCTTTTACCCCGCTGGCCTGGATCGGCGCCCACACCGAGCGCATCCGGCTGGGCACGGCCGTCGTGCAGCTATCGGGCCGCACGCCCACCTCCACCGCCATGCACGTGCTCACCCTCGACCACCTGACGAACGGGCGCGTGACCCTGGGCCTGGGGGTCTCGGGCCCGCAGGTCGTCGAAGGCTGGTACGGGCAGGGTTTCTCGAAGCCGCTGTCGCGAACCCGCGAGTACGTCGACATCGTGCGTCAGGTGCTCCGCCGCGAGGCGCCGGTCACCAGTGACGGGCCGCACTACCCCCTGCCCTACACCGGCCCGGGGTCCTGGCAGCTGGGCAAGCCGCTGCGCCCGATCACGCACCCGCTGCGCGCCGACGTGCCGATCTTTCTCGGCGCCGAAGGCCCGAAGAACGTGGCGATGACCGCCGAGATCGCCGATGGCTGGCTGCCGCTCTACTACTCGCCCTACCGGCAGGAGGTCTACGCGGACCAGCTGTCCGGCGCGAAGCCCGGCTTCGAGATCGCGGCGATGGCGATGGTGAGCATCACCGACGACATCTCCGCGGGCCTCATGCCCGTGAAGATGTCCCTGGGCTTCTACATCGGCGGCATGGGGGCCAAGAAACGCAACTTCCACATGGAGCTGATGGGCCGGATGGGCTTCGAGGCCGAGGCGGAGAAGGTGCAGGACCTGTTCCTGGCCGGGAAGCGCGCCGAGGCCGTCCAGGCGGTTCCCGACGAGTTCGCCGACGAGATCTCGCTGGTGGGGCCGGTCGATCGCATTCGCGACCGCCTGGCCGCATGGCGCGAGACCCCGGTCACGACGCTGCTGCTGGCGAACCGCGACACGGACACCATGCGCACCATGGCCGAGCTGGTGCTCGGGGGATAGCCCCGAGGGCGCTTCCTGCTTGACCCCGGGCCCGTCGCGCCCTATCGAATCCCCGTGGCTCCCCCCAAGAAAGCTCCCATCGCCGCCGACGACGGCGAGGCCACCGCACCCGCCTACGCGCGCGCCGGCGTCGACCTCGACCGCGACGAGGGATTCATCGCAGAGGTCAAGGAGATCGGCCGGAGCACGTTCCGCCCCGAGATCCTCTCCTCGATCGGCGGCTTCGCGGGCTTGTTCAAGGCGCCCGAACGCTACGACGACCCGGTGTTCGTGGCGGGCGCCGACGGGGTCGGCACCAAGCTCAAGCTGGCCGCGCTGCTCGGGCGCTACGACACGATCGGAATCGACTGCGTCGCCATGGTCGTGAACGACCTCGTGGTGCAGGGCGCCGAGCCCCTGGTCTTCCTCGACTACCTGGCCATGGACTCCCTCGACGAGGAGATCGCGGCCGAGGCCCTGCGCGGCATCGCCGAGGGCTGCCGCCGCTCGGGCTGCGCCCTGCTGGGCGGCGAGACCGCGAGCATGCCGGGCTTCTACGGCAAGGGCGAACTCGAGCTCGTGGGCTTCGGCGTGGGCGTCTGCGAGCGCGACAAGGTGATCGACGGCTCGTCGATCGGCGTGGGCGACGTGCTGGTGGGCATCGCATCGAGCGGCCTGCACAGCAACGGATTCTCGCTCGTGCGCGAGATCGTCGACGCCGGCGTCGCCGCGGGCAAGTTCGACCTGCGCAGCGCCCCGGACGAGCTCAACACCTCGCTGGCCGCGGCGCTGCTCGCGCCCACGCGAATCTACGTGAAGCCGGTCCTCAACCTGGTCCGCGACTTCACGATCAACGGCATCGTCCACGTGACGGGTGGTGGCTTCGAGGGCAACCTGCCCCGCATCCTGCCCGCCGGCGTTCGCGCGCGCATCGACCCGGACACATGGCCGCGGCCGGCCATCTTCGGGTTCCTCCAGCAGCATGGTGAGATCCCCGAGACCGAGATGAGGCGCGTGTTCAACTGCGGCCTCGGCATGGTGCTGGCCGTAGCCCGCGAAGAAGCCAGCGACGTGGTCGATCGCCTCCAGGCGATGGGCGAGCGCGCCTACCGGGTAGGCGTGATCGAGCGCAAGCCCGAAGAAGAGCCCGCCGTCCTGTTCGCTCCGCCCGAGGCCTAGGCATGGCGGGGACGGCGAGCCACCGCGCTCGGCGCTGGGACGTGCTCGTGCTCGGCGGCGCCCTGCCCGGCCTGGTGGCCGGCGTACGCCTGGCGCGTGCCGGTCATCGCGTCCTGGTTGCGGAAGAGGAGATCGCGGTCCGGACGCCGCCGCTGCTGCGCGAGCCGTTTGCGCTACCGGGCCCGGCGAACGCAGGCATCCTCGACCCGTGCCTCCAGGCCCTGGGGCTCGCGCTGATCGACCGCCGCGCGTTCGAGACCCACACGCCGTCGCACCAGGTGATCCTGCCCGACGCCCGCATCGACGTGGGCGGCGCTGCTGCGACCGCCGAGGAATGGGTGGCGTGGGGACTGGCCAAGCCCGAGGAAGCCTACGAGCTCGCCCAGGCGCTCGAAGAGGCGGCACACGCCGAAGCCCAGGCGATGCTCGAAGCGCCCGTGGTCGATGCGCCCCGCCGCGCCATCGGTCGCCGACGCGCGACGCCGCGCGTCGCGACCGCGGGTGCAGCAACCGTGGCCAGCGGCCAGCGCCACATGCGCGGCCTGCCCCAGGAACTCGAGGGCGCATCCGACCGTCTGCGCGCGGTGCTGGCCGCCGAAGTGCGGGCCTTCGGCTCACTGGCCGCGGCCGAGCCGTCACCCGAAGCGCGCGCGCGTCTCATGGGCGCCGCGCTCGCGGGAGGCGGCGCCCACCCGACCGGCGCCGCGGGACTTCGCGACCTGATCCGCCAGCGGCTCTCGGCCCTGCACGCCGAATTCCGCACGCTGAAGACCCCGTTCGAGTTCGTGCGCGTGGGCGATCACCCAGGCATTGCGCGACGCGGTCCGGGCGACGCGTGGATGGGCCGACTGCTGATCGTGAACGCGCCGCCCACACGCCTGGCCCAGGCCCTCCGCGGCTGGGGCGCCCCGGTGCCCGGCTTTCTCGATGGGCCCGTGCCCAGCCACCGCCGCCTCGCCATCCACCTCCGCGCCATGGCTGACGTCATGCCGGAGCCGCTGGCCCCGCGCAGCATCCTGGTCACCGACCCCGACGAACCCACGGGGCCGGGCACCTACGCGGTGTCCTGGCACCCCTCGCCCCGGGGCACGCGCTTCCGCGACCTGGTGGCGCGCACCGTGGTGCCCGACGACCCGAGCACCTTCGAGGACCATGCCGAGAGGGCCGAGGCGGCCATCGCTCGGCTCATGCCGTTCTCGGAGGGCCGCCTCAAGCGGGCCCCGCTGCTGGTGGAACCCGAATGGGATGACGAGGCCGCCCTGGCCGACCCGCCCCCGGGCGGCGGCTGGCCCGGCGCGGCCAGGCTGCGGCACGGGGGGCGCGACCCCATCTTCGTGCTGCCGCGCGAACCCCTGGCCGCGCTCGGGGTCGAGGGCGACCTGCTGCTGGGGTGGCGCGCGGGCGACGCCCTGGCGGAGCTGCTCTAGCCCGCCGGCGGGCCTGGTGCGGGCGGATTGCCCTCCGGGGGCGCTCGGGTGATGCTCTCGCCGGTGCCCACTCGAACGGACCCGCAGTCCGGCACGCCCTCGGTCGCGCCGTCGTCGCGCGCCACCCTGTGGCGGCTGGTTCGCTACGTGCGGCCCTGGATCGGCGTACTGGCGCTGGCCGTGGTCTGCGCCGGGGCCTATTCCGTCGCGCGGGCGGGCCGTGCCTGGATCCTGAAGCCGCTGTTCGACGATGTGATCCTCCCCGGCAGCGCCGCCGCCGAGGGGCTCACGGGGCCGGACATCGGTGCGCTGGTGGACGACGTGTTGGGACGCGGCGACGACGCCGGCGGCGCGCCCGCCGCGGAACGCGAGGCCGCGACCGGAGGCGAACCCGCACTCGCCACCGATGCCGAGCGCGAGGCCCTGGCCGCACAGGTACGCGAGAGCCTGCCCCGAGTGCTTTGGGCAGCGTTGCTGATCGTGCTCGTGCTCCCGGTGGCCCACCTGGGCCAGCTCTACCTGTCGCAGTACGTCCTCGGTCGCGTCCTGGTCGACCTCCAGCAGGACCTCTGCGCCAAGCTCCTGCGCCTTCCGCTTCGCTTCCACCACGGCACCAGCCGCGGTGACGTGCTGTCGCGTGTGACGAACGACACCCAGCGCGCGCACGTGGCCCTGGACCACATCCTGGTGGACGTCCTGCAATCGGGGATCGCGCTCGCCGTGGGCGTGGTGCTTCTGCTCTGGATCTCCTGGCAGCTTTCCCTGGCCCTGGCGGTGGTGACCCCCATCCTCGCCGGCGCCATCGCGCTGTTCGGACGCGCCATCCGCAAGAGTGCCCGCCGCCGACAGGAGACCCAGGGCGACGTGACCCAGCGCCTGGTCCAGATCCTCTCGGGCATCAAGGTCATCAAGGCGTTCTCGGCCGAGCGCGTCGAAGAGCAGTCGTTCGAGAGGGACAACCTGCGGCTGTTCCGCCGCGGCATGCGCGTGGTGCGCGGCCGGGCCCTGGCGCGCGCCACGGTCGAGGGGCTCAACAACACCATCGGCATCGCCGTCGTCCTGGTGGGCGCCGCCGTCGTGGTCCAGGGGCTCTGGGGCCTCACGCTGGGATCGCTAGCGGCCTACTTCTTCGTGATGCAGACGACCTATCGGCCGGTGAAGGACCTCACCAAGGGGTGGACGCGCCTGATGGAGGCCCTGCCCTCGGCCGACCGCTTCTTCGAGCTGCTCGATCGCGAGAGCGACCTCGCCGACACGGACGGCGCCCTGGGGTTCGATGGCGTGCAACAGGGCATCCGCGTGCGCGACCTGTCCTTCTCGTACGGGCGCGAGCCCGTTCTCGACCACATCGATCTCGACGTCCCGGCCGGCCAGACCGTCGCGCTCGTGGGACGCACGGGCTCGGGCAAGACCACGCTCATCGACCTGCTGCTGCGCTTCCACGAGCCCGACGACGGCCACATCGAAGTGGACGGGGTCGACCTGCACCAGCTGCGGCGCGAGGCGTGGCTCTCGCGGGTGGCCGTGGTCACCCAGGACGCCTTCCTGTTTCCGGGGAGCATCGCCGACAACATCCGCTACGGACGCCCCGGCGCGACCGACGAGGACGTGGCGCGCGCGGCGCGCGCCGCCCACGTGGACGAGTTCGTCGGCGACCTTCCCGACGGGTTCGCGACCGACGTCGGCGAGGGCGGCGCCCGCCTCTCGGGCGGGCAGCGCCAGCGCGTCACCATCGCGCGGGCGATCCTGCGCGACCCGGACGTGCTCTTCTTCGACGAGGCCACCAGCGCCCTCGACGCCAAGAGCGAGCAGTTCGTGCAAGAGGCCATCGAGGCGCTGCTCGAGGGCCGGACCGTCTTCGTGATCGCCCACCGGCTGTCGACGATTCGCGGTGCCGATCGCATCGTCGTGCTCGACAAGGGCCGCGTCGTCGAGTCGGGCACCCACGACGAGCTGATGGCGCGGCCCGGCGGCGCGTATCTCGAGCTCGCCAGCGTCGATGCGCGCTGAGGCTGCGCCCGCCAGACCGCCAACGAAACCGACCAAGGAGAATCCCATGGCCGACCCCAACGACACCCACCGCAAGACCATCGGCTACGTGCTCTGGATCTTCGGATTCCTGGGCGCGCACCGCTTCTACTACGGCAAGCCCGTGACGGGCACGATCTGGTTCTTCACGCTGGGCCTGCTCGGGATCGGCTGGATCATCGACCTGTTCCTGATCCCGGGCATGGACGCCGAGGCCGACCTGCGGTTCCAGACGGGCCCCGTGGACTACACGATCTGCTGGATCCTGCTCACCTTCGTGGGCGTGTTCGGGATCCACCGCATGATGATGGGCAAGTGGATCACCGGAATCCTCTACCTGCTGACGGGCGGCATCGTAGGCCTCGGCGTGCTCTACGACTTCTGGACGCTCAACGACCAGATCACCGTGGTCAACGCCAGCGCCTGATCGCCAACGCGCCGCCTCGCAGCACCGAGGACGGAGGCGAGCGGGCGGCGCGCGGAATTCGGAGGCGCGTGCCGCCTGCGGATGGGCACCGCGCTCGCCCGCGCCGGAGCTGAGCACGACGCCCGCTCGCCTCCGGCCCAGGCTGTGCCTCCGTCCTCGTGACTGCTGGGAGACGCGTTCGCGCGCGAGCTATCCGGTCGCGCGGGGCTCCAGAGTGAGCGGCAGACAGCGCACGTCGAAGTCGCGCTCGAGCGCGACGGCCAACGCGTCGCGTGCGGCGGCGTCGCGGGCCACGATCTGCGCGCAACCGTCGCCTTGGGAGCCCACGCCCTTCCCGCCGAAGGCCAGTTCGGCCAGCGCGGGGTGCGCCAGCACCTCGTGCAGGCGCGGCGCGCGCAGTTCGGGGCAGGCCGGCGCGACCTTCGCGTCGAACAGGGCCTGCGCCTCGGTCATCAGCGCACCGAGTGCGCGGGCATCCCCCGCTTCGACCGCCGCACGCGCCCGGCCGACCAGGGCGCGGTTCTCGCGACCGAGGGCCTCGCGCACCCCCTCCGCCACGCGCCCCGGGGCCTCCGGGAAGCAGGCGTTCAGATCCGACAGGATGCGCCGGGTGTCCTTGCCTCGCTGCAGATCGATCACCAGCAGGTGGAATGCGCCAGCAGGGGCGATCGGCTCCACCTCGAAGGCCTCGGCGTCGAAGTGCAGAGACGTCACGCGCCGACCGAACGCGCAGACCTGATCCATGCGACCGCACTCGCTTCCGGTTCGTCGCTCGCCGGCATAGGCCAGGGCCATCTCTTCGCGGGGGCCGAGCCCGAGCCCGTGCAACTCCGAGAAGGCGCGCACCACCAGCACACAGACCGCGGCGGACGACGACAGGCCCTTGCGCACGGGCAGGTCCGCCTCGACCTCGAGCCGGAGCCCGCCGACCGGGTAGCGCTCGCACATCTCGCGCGCCGTCGCGGCGGCGTAGCTGAAGAAGCCGGTGCCGCGCGCGACCTCGTCGAGCGTCGCGAGCTCGAGCGGAATGCGCTCCGGGCCGAATGCCGGCCCATCCGGAAGCCGCGTCGTGAGCTCGAGCACTCCCTCGAGTGGGGCTGCCGTCGCACGGAGGCCCTGGTCCGTGCCCACCACCAGGCAGGCTCCGGGTTCGATGTGCGGATGCGAGGCCCGATAGCCGCCTGCCCAGTCCGAGTGTTCTCCGAACAGGCAGAGGCGTCCCGGGACGAACAGCGATACGCCCCCTGCAGTCGACGTCGTCACCGGCCCGCCGCGCGCTTCGCCTGGCAGACGTCTTCGTAGAACGCAGCCACTTCCTGCCCCTGTCGCTCCGGATCGAAGCGCCGGACCGCGCCCTCCCGGGCCGCCCGCCCCTGCTGGGCGCGAAGCGCTGCGTCGCCGAGCAGCTCCGCCCAGGCCGCGGCCAGCGGCTCGGGATACTCCGGCACCAGCCGACCGGTCGTGCCGTCCTCGACGATCTCGGCGAGGGCCCCGCGCCGCGTCGTCACCGCGGGGACCCCGCAAGCCTGGGCCTCGAGCAGCGCGCGGCAGCTGCCGTCGCTTCCGGGTACCAGGAACGTGAAGACGTCCATGCTGCGCAGGACGTCGGCGTAGTCCTCGCGCCGGTAGCCGCCGAACACCACGCGGTCGGCGATGCCGAGCTTCCGGGCCGGCCCTTCGGCAACCGCCTCGCGGTGCGTACCGCGGCCCAGAATCAGCAGCCGGGCATCCGGGTCCTTCGCGAAGCAGAGCCGCGCCGCCTCGAGCAGCAGATCGAAACGCCGGTGCGGCTGCACGCGCGCGACGATCCCGATCACCCGATGGTGGGGCGCGAGGCCGAGTTCCTGACGCACCCGCGGGTCGGGCATCGCCGGCTGGAAGCGCTCGAGGTCGACGGCCCCGAAGACGCCGCGCACCGGAAGGCCAGGCCGGATCGCGGCGCAGGCACGCGCGGTGCCGGGCGATACGCACACGAGACCATCGGTGCCGCGGCCGAACAGGAGGCGGTTCCAGGGCGTCGGCGTGATCTCCTCGCCCATCCGCCAGGAGCGCACCACGGCCGTCTCGCGTCGGCCGACGCCCGCCGCACGCAGCGCCAACAGGTGGTCGCGCGTGTGCCAGGCATGGACGACGTCGACGGGCCCATCGCGCAGCAGGCGGCCGAGGGCCGCCACGTCGGAGCGGTCTGCCAGGGGTCGCAATCCGCGCGCGCGCTCCAGCGTGACGGCGGGCGCGAGGCCGAGCTTCTCGGCCGCCGGTCGCAGCGCGCGATCGGCACCCTCGGGCGCGTCCGGGCACGCCATCTGGACATCGTGGCCCTGCGCCCGGAGCGCCAGCCCCAGACGCACCATGGGCTCGGCCGGCCCGGTCCACTTCCAGTCGCTCGTCACGTGAAGAACGCGCAATCGACTACCCGCGTGGCTCCTGCGAGCCGTATGCCCCGCCGGCGCCCGCACCATCGTCGCCCCCGCCGCGTTGCTCGAGCTCCCACTGCTTCGCGTACTTCAGGAACACATGGAAGGACGTGGCGGCCGCGATCACGAAGCCCGCCACACCGTCGCGGAAACCTCCCTTCAGCAGGTAGGCGCGCAGGAAGCGGGCCGGCGGGTTCAGCACCATGGCCGCCAGCGTGCCCGAACGCCCGGCACGCAGGTTCTCCTGGGCCTGGATCGACGTGAAGTCCTGGATCCGCGCCACTTGGTCGGCCAGGTCGCGGTAGCTGCGGTGCTCGAGTTCTCCCTCGAGTCGCACCACGGGGCCTGCGACGCGCACCCGCCCGTGAGGGTTCGTTCCCGCCCAGCTTCCCGACCCGCGTCGGAACAGCCGCAGCTGCCAGTCCGGGTAGAAGTCGCCGTGGCGGATCCAACGCCCCAGGTGGTACGTCACCCGGTTCACCTCGGCGGCGCCGGGCTCGGTCGAAGGTCTCGCCACGAAGGCCTCGATGGCGGCGCGCAACTCGGGTGTCACCGCCTCGTCCGCGTCGAGTGCGAGCACGTACTCTCCCTGCGCGAGCGAGAGCGCGTGGTTCTTCTGCTCGATGTTGCCCTCGTAGGCATGGACGACGACGCGGGCCCCCGCCTCGCGTGCCAGCGACTCGGTCCGATCGCGACTCGAAGCATCGACCACCACCACGACTTCGTCCGCAAAGCCGACCGAGGCGAGGCAACGCCCCAGCAGGGCCTCCTCGTCCTTCGCGATCACGCAAACGCTGAGCCGCGGCGCGCCGGCGCGGCTCATCCGCGGGCACCCGCACGGCTCATCCGCGGACACCCGCACGGCTCATCCGCGGACGCGTTCGACCGACAGCACGCCCTTCACGCGCTCGATCTCCTTCATCACCGCGTTCAGCGTGGTGACGTCGCCCACCCACAGGTCGAACGTCTGCGTCGCCGTGGTGTTCTCGTGGGTATCGATACGCGCCGAGCTGATGTTCACGCCCAGGCCCGAGATCGTCTTGGTGACCCGAGCCAGCAGGCCCGGCGCATCGCGCGAAGTCACGCGGATGCGGGTCTTGCGCGCGGCGGTGGCGCGCTCTTCCCAGTCGACCTCGATGCGCCGCTCGGGGTCGAGGCCGAACGCCACGCGGCAGTCACGCGCGTGGACGGTCACCCCGCGGCCCCTGGTCACGAAGCCGATGATGTCGTCACCCGGCAGGGGGGCGCAGCACTGTCCGAAACGCACGAGCACGTCGCCGTGCCCGTCCACCAGGATGCCGGTCCGCGAGGTCTTCTCGCGCTCGCGGCGGAACAGGTCGCGCAGCTTGCGGGGCGGGCGCTCCTTGTCCTCGGGAGCTTCCTCGGCCTTCCAGTCGGGCCGCTGGCTTCGCACCACCCCGGCCGGGGCCACGCGGCCGTAGCCCACGGCCGCGAACAGGTCCTCGACGCCGCCGCGGGCCTCTTTCTGGGCCACTTCGTCGAGCTCGCCCCGCTCGAGCAGCCGCGCCAGCGAGAGCCCCGCCTTGCGGAACTCGCGGTCGAGGATGCTGCGCCCCAGCTCGCGACTGCGCGCGTTCTCGGCCAACCGCACCGCATGACGGATGCGGCTGCGCGCCTTCCCCGACACGACGAACTCGAGCCAGTCCTTCTTGGGTTCCTGACTCGCCGACGTCATGACCTCGACGGTGTCGCCATCGGCGAGGGGGTGGGACAGCGGGCGCATGGTGCCGTTCACGCGCGCACCGGTGCAATGCGAGCCGACCTCGCTGTGGATGCCGTAGGCGAAGTCGAGCGCCGTGGCTCCCTTGGGCAGGTTCACCACGTCACCACGCGGCGTGAAGACGAACACCTCGTCGGGAAAGAGATCGACCTTGAGGACGTCGAGGAACTCGAGCGGATCGTTGAGTTCGCCCTGTCGTTCCAGCAGCTGACGCAGCCATGCGAACTTGGCGTCGTCCTCGGGCTGCCCGCCGCGGCCCTTGTAGCGCCAGTGGGCGGCGATTCCGAGCTCGGCGCCGCGATGCATGTCGAGGGTGCGGATCTGCACCTCCATGCGCTCGCCATAGGGGCCGATGACGGTGGTGTGCAGCGACTGGTAGCCGTTGGGCTTGGGCAGCGCGACGTAGTCCTTGAAGCGGCCGGGCACCGGCGCCCAGGTCGCGTGCACGAGACCCAGCGCGTGGTACACCGAGTCGGCGCCACCGTCGATCACGACGCGAAACGCGATCACGTCGTAGATCTCGTCGAAGCTCAGGCTCTGCGCCTCCATCTTCGCGTGGATCGACGCCAGCTCCTTCAGGCGCCCCGAGACTTCGCAGGCGAGGCCCGCATCGCCAAGGCGCTGCTGGATCAGCCCCCTCACCTCCTCGATGTACTGCTCGCGCTCGCGATGGCGGCCGCGCAGCTTCTGCTCGAGCTCGGTTGCCGCGGCCGGCTTGAGGGTGCGGAACGAGAGGTCTTCGAGCTCGCGGCGCATCCAGTCGATGCCCAGCCGGTGGGCCAGGGGCACGTAGATGTCGACGGTTTCCTGGGCGACTCCGCGCGCCTTGGGTTCGGCCATGTGCTCGAGCGTGCGCATGTTGTGCAGCCGGTCCGCCAGCTTGATGAGCAGGATGCGGATGTCCTTGCTCATCGCCACGAGCATCTTCCGGAAGTTCTCGGCCTGCCGTTCCTGGGCGGACCGGAACTGGATCTTCGAGATCTTGGTGAGCCCCTCCACCAGGAAGGCGACGTCTTCGCCGAACAGGCGCTTGATCTCGTCGAGACTGGTGAGCGTGTCCTCGACGGTGTCGTGGAGCAGCCCAGCCGCGATGGTCACGTCGTCGAGGCGCATGTCGACGAGGATTCCGGCGACCTCGAGCGGGTGGATCAGGTACGGCTCGCCGGACAGGCGCTCCTGGCCGTCGTGGACCTTCGCCGTGAAGACGTAAGCACGCTGGAGCAGGGGCAGATCGCACTCGGGGTTGTACTCGAGCACGCGGTCCGCGATGTCGTTGAAGCGGAGCAAAGAGCCGGAATTCCTCGCGAAAACGGGGCTTTGCCCAAGGGTACCGGACGCCCGCCGGGGCGGGCAATCAGAGCGCCGGGGCGGGTAACCAGAGCGCCGGAGCGGGCGTTCAGAGCCCCAGGGCAGCCCCCACGCGGCCCACGGTGACCTCGCGGCCGAAGCGCGCGCGCACGTCGCCCGCCTGCCCCGCGCGTTCGGCGCGCACCACACCGAGCACGGCCTCGATGGTCGCCTCGAGGTCCTCGTTCACGATCGCGTAGTCGAACCCGTGCACCGCGGCGAGCTCCTCGCGCACGATCGCCAGGCGACGGTCCACCGCCTCGGGCGAGTCGGTGCCCCGCCCGCGCAGCCGCTTCTCCAGTTCGCCGAGTGAAGGCGGCAGCAGGAAGACGAAGCGGGCGTCGCTTCGGCGGGCGCGAATCTGCGCGGCGCCCTGCACCTCGACCTCGAGCAGCAGGTCGTGACCCGCGGCCAGGGGACCGTCGATCGCAGACCAGCTCGTCCCATAGAGATTGCCGGCATACTCGGCGTGCTCGAGGAATCCGTCGCGTTCGGCCAGCGCCGTGAAGGCCTCCCGCGTGACGAAGTGGTAGTGCTGGCCATCGACCTCACCCGGGCGCGGCAGCCGCGTGGTGTGTGACACCGAGAACGAGACCTCGCCATCGCGGGCCACCACCTCGCGACAGACGGTGGTCTTGCCGGTGCCGGAGGGAGCCGACACGACGAAGGGGATTCCGCGCCGCGGCGTGCCCGCGCTCACTCCGGCTCCTCGAGCGCACCGCCGGCATCGAGCACCAGCCGCCCGGAAATGGTCTCGGGGTTGATCGCCGACAGGATCACCACGTCGGTGTCCGTGATGAGGATCGAACGGGTGCGCCGGCCCTGGGTCGCATCCAACAGCTTTCCCCGCTGCTGGGCCTCTTCGCGCAGGCGCCGCATCGGAGCCGACTGCGGCGAGACCACGGCGATCACGCGCGACGCCATCACCAGGTTGCCGTAGCCGATGTTGACCAGGCGGGCTTCGCTCATGGGCGCGAGCCCGGGACCACCCGCTGGCCGTGGGGTCCTCGAGAGGTCATTCGACGTTCTGCACCTGCTCGCGGATGCGCTCCAGCTCGGTCTTCTGGTCGACCACGAGATGGGCGACGTCCGCATCGGCGGACTTCGAGCCCACGGTGTTGGTCTCGCGAAGCAGCTCCTGCAGCAGGAAGTCGAGGCGTCGCCCCACCGGCGCGCCGGCCTCGGCGCCGTCGAGCACCCCGCGGAACTGCTCGATGTGGCTGCGCAGCCGCACCAGCTCTTCGGTGACGTCGAGGCGGTCGGCGAGGATCACGATCTCCTGGTGCAGGCGCGCCTCGTCGAGCAGCCCGGACTCCTGACGGATCTGTTCGGTGCGCTTGCGCAGGCGTTCGCGCCCCGCCTCCACGACCTCGCCCGTACGCGCTTCGAACGCGCCGGCCAGCTCCGCCACCCGGTCGAGCCGGCCACGCAGTTCGACCTCGAGGGTCTCGCCCTCGGTCTCTCGCATGGCGGCCGCGGCACGCGCGGCGGCCTCGGCCGCATCGATCAGGCCGCGCTCGAGGGCCTCCTCGGGCAGCGCGTGTTCGACCATCCGGGCCACTCCGGGCATCTGCAGCAGGTCCCCGACCTCGAGGCGACCGGGCAGCCCGTGCTCCTCGCGCAGGGCGGACTCGAATGCCAGGTAGCGCCGCGCCAGGTCCTCGTCGAGTTCGAGCGAAGCGGTGGTTCCCGATCCGTCGAGCGAGACCGAGACCTCGACCTTGCCCCGCGAGAAGAGCGGCGCCACGCGCTTGCGCAGCGGCGACTCGACGAAGCTCGCCATGCGCGGCAGCCGCACCACCAGATCGAGGTGGCGGTGGTTCACCGTGCGCACCTCGGCGACGAAGCCGATGCCGTCGACCTGGGTCTCGGCGCGTCCGAACCCGGTCATGCTGAGAATCATCGTGCCCTCCCCGGCGTGGCGGCCGAGCGTGCCGCACTCACCGCCGCGGGCAGCAGCGCACGCAGCTCGTCGGGCGTCGCGGTCGCGGTCCCGAGCTTGCCCACCACCACGCCGGCGGCCGCCGTGGCGAGGATCGCCGCTTCGAGCACCGTGCCCCCCGCGAGCAGTCCCAGGGTGAGCACGGCGATGCAGGTGTCACCGGCGCCCTGGTTGTCGAAGACCTCGCTGCGGGCCACGGGCACGCTCTGCGTCGCCCCGGCGCCGCGCTCGAAGATGGCCATGCCGTCGCCGGCTCGCGTCACCACCACGTCGCCCGCGCCGAAGTCCCGGCGCAGTCGCGCGACGGCGCGCTCGAGATCCTTGGGCGTGCGGATGCGGATGCCGGTAAGCGACTCCACTTCGCGCTGGTTGGGCTTGAGAAGCCGCGCCCCGCGATACGAGCGCACGTCGTGCTTCGGATCGACGAGCACCGGCACGTCCGCCTCACGAAAGCGCGCCATGGCCGCGCGAAGCAACGGCGGAATCAGCATGCCCTTGGCGTAGTCCTCGAGGATCACCCCGTTCGACCTCGGCAGCGCCGCCTCGATGCTGCCGAGCAGCGCGCGGCGGGTCTTCGCCGGGATCGGCTCGTCGGTCTCGCGATCGAAGCGCAGCATCTGCTGCGAGCGCGCCTCGATTCGCGTCTTGCGGGTGGTGGGCCGGTCGTCCGCGCGCACGAGACCCGTCGGATCGACGCCTTCCTTCTCGAGCAGCTCCACCACGCGGTCCCCCGCGACGTCCTCGCCCACCACGGAGCTGAACGAACAGCGCGCGCCGAGTGCCACGAGGTTGCGCACCACGTTGCCCGCGCCACCCAGCGTCGTGGACTCCCGGGTCACGTGCACCACCGGCACGGGCGCCTCGGGGTTCACGCGTTCGACGTCCCCCCACAGGTACTCGTCGATCATCACGTCGCCCACGACGAGCACGTGTAGCCCGGCGAATCGGTCGAGCAGGCGCCCCAGGCGCCGGGGATCGATCTTCACGCGACCACCGCCCGCCATCAGCGCGTGAGCCCCCGCCGCTCGAGCTCGGCGGCGGCGCTGGCCACGCGATCCTCGGCCTTCTGGGTCCGGATCCACTCGACCAGGTCGCCCAGACCGTCCGCCAGCGACACCGCGGATTCGAAGCCCAGGTCGCGCTGGGCGCGGGTGGTGTCGGCAAAGCAGTGGCGGATGTCGCCGGCGCGGTAGCGCCCCACCAGCTCGGGGGCGATGTCGACCCCCAGCCGCTCGGCCAGCACGCGGGCGACGTCGCGAATCTCGGTGGGGCGGCCGGTGGCGACGTTGTAGATGCCGCCGTTGGCCTCGTCGCGCTCGAGCGCCAGCAGGTTGGCCCGCACGATGTCCGAGACGTGGATGAAGTCACGCGTCTGGAGGCCGTCCTCGAACACGAAGGGCGCGTTGGCGTTGGTCAGCTGCGAGGCGAAGATCGCCATCACGCCGGTGTAGGGGTTCGAGAGCGCCTGGCGCGGCCCGTAGATGTTGAAGTAGCGAAGTGCCACGGCCGGCACGCCATAGGCCGCGCCCACCGACAAGAACAGCTCTTCATGGTCGCGCTTGGTGACGGCGTACACCGACGTCGGCCGCAGCGGCTTGTCCTCGCGGGTCGGGATCGCTTCGAGGGCGGCACCGTCGGGCCCCAGCGGGTCCCATCGCCGTTCGGCGAGGTCCTGCTCGCTGCGCAGGCCCGGATGGTGGATGCCACCGTCCGCGTCGCGATAGGCGCCTTCGCCGTAGATCGACATCGACGATGCCACGATCATCTTGCGGATCTGCTCGCGCCGACGGACCACCTCTTCGAGTACGACGGCGGCACCGACGCTGTTGTCCTGGACGTAGCGCGCCATCTCGTACATCGACTGGCCCACACCCACCTGGGCCGCCTGATGAAAGACCGCTTCGACACCCTCGAGCGCTTCGGCCACGGCGGCACGATCGCAGACGTTGCCGATGCGCAGCTCGGCGTCGGGGTGCAGGTGTTCGGGGCGCGCCCCACCCTCTCCGTGCACCTGCGGTTCGAGACAGTCGAGCACGCGAACCTCGTGACCCGCCGAGATCAACGCATCCACCAGGTGGGAGCCCACGAAGCCCGCACCGCCGGTCACCAGGATCTTCAAGCGCCCTCCTTCGGCTTCGCGACGGGCCGCAGCCCCCAGCCATCGGGGCAGCCGCGAAGATGCCACGCAAACACCCGAAGGTTCTGGTGCCAGCGATCGCGGGCCCGCTCGGACGCGACCCCCGGAATCCAGCCGAACAGCGTATAGAACAGGCCCTTCAGCACGCGCAGGACCACCACCAGCCGTGCCTGACCGTCACTGCGGTTCTTGCGGAAGAAGTGGTAGAGCGATCGGTGGAACTCGATCCGCGTCTCGGCCGGGATCTTCTTCTTCGTACTGGCGCCGAAGACGTGGATCACGCGGGGCTCCGGCAGGTGCTGGATGCGAAAGCCCGCCTCGCGAATCCGGTAGCACCAATCGGTCTCTTCCAGGAAGAAGAAGTAGTCCTCGGGCATCGGGCCCACCGCCTCGTAGACCTCGCGGCGCAGGAACAGGCACGCGCCGAGCACCGCCTCCACCTCGACCGGTCCCGCGTGCTCGAAGCGCTTGGACGGGTAGCGGGCCGGCAGCAGCGTCTCGAGCAGACCGGTCGGGACGATCTCGGTCACCAGGCTCGGGTAGCTGTGGATGCAGTTCTGTTTGCTGCCGTCGGGGTTGAGCAGCTGAGGCCCGACCACCCCCACCTCGGGGTGGGCGTCGAGGTGCCGCACGCAGGCCTCGAGCGCATCGGGCAGGACGACGGTATCGCTGTTCAGCAGCACCATGTGTCGGCCCTTGGCGCGGCGCAGGCCCACGTTGTTGCCGGCAGCGAACCCCACGTTCTCGGGCAGTGCGATGAGCTCGGCCCAGCCGAAGCCCTCGCGCACCGCCTCCACCGTGCCGTCCACCGAGCCGTTGTCCACGACCAGGGTCTCGACGTCGAGCCGTCCGGCATCCGTTCGGCCGAGAATCTCGCGCTCGATCGACGCCAGGCAGTCGAGAAGGACTCCCTTGGCGTTCCACGTGACGATCACGATGGACAGGTCGCTCATGGGGCGCTCGCAGCGAGGGCGTGGCTCATGCTGCGCTCTCGCAAAGGGCGGGACGCGCCGCCTCGACGACGCGCTCGGTCTCGATCCGCGTCATGCAACGGTGGTCGATGGGGCACTCGCGCTGATAGCAGGGCCGACAGTCGACGTCGGCCGTCAGCACCGCCACCCGCTCCAGGTTGAGGTCGGTCTTCTCGAGCGACGTGGGACCCATCATCACCACACAGGGTACGCCGAACGCCACCGCCACGTGGCGCGCGCCTGCGTCGTTGCAGACCAGCAGCCGCGCGCGACGCACGACCCCCTTGAGGCCGCCGAGCGAGACGGCTCCGCCCAGATCCACCGCCGGGGCCTTCATGGCGCCCACCACGCGGGCGGTGAGAGCGCGTTCGTCGGGCGTTCCCAACACGGCGACCCGCGCTCCGAGCTCGGCCAGGGCGTCGCCGACGGCGGCGAAGCGCTCGGCGGGCCAGAGCTTCGAGGGGCCGAACGAGGCGCCCGGAGCCAGCAGCGCGAGCGGGCGCGCCGCGGCCTCGGCCGGCAGCACCGCTTCGGCCTCGCGCTCTTCTTCGGGCGTGACGAAGAGTTCGAGGTTCGTGCCCTGGCTCGCACAGCCGGCCGCCTCGACGAGCCCGATCACGTGGCGCTCGCGGGCGATCATCATGCGGCGGCCCGATACCGGGGGCCTCACCCGCTGGTGCAGCAGCGGCGCGCGCTGACCGCGGGCGTACCCGACGATGTGGCGCACCCCGCCCAGCCGCATCAAGAGCGCCGAGGCGAACGAGTCGGGCAAGCACAGCCCCAGGTCGAAGCGCTCGGTCCGCAGCGCACGTGCTTCGGCGACGACCGCCCGCAGGCCGCGGTGGTGGGACCGCACCGGCCGCACCTCATCGATCCACGGTGTGCCGGCCAGGAGCGGCTCGAGTCCGGGCCGGACGTGGGCCACGATGCGCGCATCGGGATGGGCGGCCCGGACGGCGCGGAACGCGGGCGTGGCCATGATCACGTCTCCGGTCCAGTTCGGGGCGCGGATCAGGATGGTTCGCGGATCTTGCTGCCGAGCGTCCATGTCCGCGACAGGCCCTCGCGGCGGTCGAGGCCCGCAGAGGGTCCCCGGGTTCCATGCGAGGGGCCTGCCCCAAAGTGGGGTGGCCCCGACCCCGGGAGGGTCAGCCCGGCCTCGTGCCGGGTGCGTCCGGTGTGGCGGGTCTGCGACGGGGTCGGCGAAACCTAACACCGGCCCCCAGCGCCCGCCAGAAGCGAACGGGCCGCAGCGGCGACATCGCCGGGTGCAATCACCCCCATGCAGGTGGCCGCGGCACAGCCGCGCCGGCAGGGGTTGCAGCCGACGTCGAAGCGCACCGTCCGGGACGGTGTCTCCGGGTACGGCGCATTCTCGACGGGATCGGTCGGCCCGAGCAGCTGCACGACGGGCGTGCCCACCAAGGAGGCCACGTGCAGCGGGCCCGTGTCTCCGCTCACGTAGAGACGACAGTGCGACAGCAGGCCCGCGAGTTCGGGGAGGCCCCGGGTCTCGGGCGCCAGCCGCGCGGCGCCCCCCGAGGCATCCACCACGGCCTGCGCGAAGGCGCGGTCGTCGCGAGCGGGCCCGCAGGTCACCACCGAAGGGATGCCCTCGCCCTCGAGCAGCTCCCGGGCAAGCGCGGCGTAGCCGTCTCGGGTCCAGCGCTTGTGGGCGGTCGCATCGCTGGTCCCGGGGTGGAGCGCCACGGGGGCGGGCCCCTCGCCCAGCGCCGCGTGGGCACGCTGCCGCACGCCCTCCTCCACCACGAGGGGATGGGGCGGCGGCGGGTCTTCGACTCCGAGAAAGCGCACCAGCGACTGGTTTCTCGCGAATCGACTCATGCGCCTCGGGGCGAGTTCCGCGTGATGCGTGGCGAATCGCTCGGCACCCTCCCGGGCGAACGGTCGTGCGTAGCTCACCCGCTCGGGCGCGCCGCTGGCGCGGGCCAGCAGCCCGCTCTTCAGGATGGCGTGGAAGTCCACCACCAGGTCGAAACGCCGTGCGCGGAGCCCACCTGCGACTTGCCGCAGGCCCCGGCACAGGCCCGCGAGTCGGAGCCTGGACAACGCGGCCGAGATCTCCGGCCGGGGGAATACGATCACCTCGTCGATCCACGGCTGGGTGCGCAGCAGCGAGGCCGACGGCGGCTCGACCAACCAGGACAGCTGCGCGTAGGGATAGGCCCCACGCAGCGTCGCCACCGCGGGGAGTGTACGCACCACGTCGCCCACCGCGCCCAGACGAATCACCAGGATGCGCTCGGCTTCGGGCGGATGGGGCAGCGGATTGGTGCAGCCGGCGATCACGAACCCCTCTGCCGCACAGGGCGCCGCCCGACCCGTACCACCGGCGCGTACCACCGGCGGGCGGGCACCCGCTCGCGCGAGCAGCATCCCCCCGGGCCGTCGTGCAGACGCTTCTTCGAGTTGCGCGGCCGCAGCAGGGGCACATCCCGAAGTGCATGGGTAGGATACCCGCCCATGCGGATCTCGCGCACCCTGTCCCTCTACGTGCTGCGCGAGGCGGTCCAGTACGCCGCCATCGGGCTGCTCGCCGTGGGCTCGGTCCTGCTCACCCAGAACCTGCTCCAGCGGCTCGATGACCTGGCCGCGATCGGGGCCGGCGGCGGCGACGTCCTCGCCGTGGTGGGCTGCCTGGTGGTGATGCTGGCGACCTACACGGTGCCGGTGGCCATCCTGTTCGGCGTGCTGGTCGCCGTCGGCCGGCTCTCCTCGGACTCGGAGATCATGGTGATGCGTGCGCTGGGCGTGAGCCTCGCGCAGCTCGTGACGCCCTTCCTGATCCTGGGCTTGCTGGTGAGCGGCACCACGGCGTACCTGCTGGCCGAGGCCGAGCCCGCCGCGCGGCAACGGCTGCGGGCGGTGATGGCCTCGATCGCGTCGCGCGGCGGCATCATCCAGGAGCGCGAGTTCAACCGGCTCGATCGCCGAGGGGACCGACTGCTGTTCGTCGACGAGCGCGGCGAGAACAACGAGCTGGTCGGAGTGATGATTTCCGACCGGACCAACCCCGACCAGCCCTTCACCGTGGTGGCCGAGGGCGGCCGCTTCGACTTCGACGATGCCTCGGCGACGGCCTTCCTCGACCTCGAGCGCGGTGACATCCATTTCGAACCGGACATCGGCGCCTCGGGCTACCAGCACATCGCGTTCGACACCTTCCGGTATGCGTTCGACATGAGCGCCGTCCTCGGGTCGGGATTCAACCGGCTGCGCCCGCCGGAGATGCGCCTGTCCGAGGTGCGCGAGATCCTCGACTACTTCGAGGTGCATGGCGAGCCACCCCCGGTGATCCGGGACCGCAAACGATGGCGCTACGAGATCCAGCTCCACCGCCGTACGGCACTGCCGTTCGCTCCGTTGCTGTTCTGCCTGGTCGGTGTCCCGCTCGGGCTGCGCCGCACCAAGGGCGCGCGGTCCTTGGGCGTGCTGGTCTGCGTGGCGCTCGCCTTCGGCTACTACGCACTGCTGGCGACCGGTGTCTACCTGGCCGAGAACCAGCTGGTGGAAGCCCGCCTGGCGCTCTGGATTCCCAATGTGGCCTTCGCCCTGATGGCCGTGATCCTCTTGTTGCGCGCGCGGCGCGCCGAGAGCTGAACCCGCGCGTGGCCCGGCCGAACCCGCGGGCGGGCGCCGACGAGCAGGGCGTCCCGCCGGGCTTCGTTCGCCTGGAGGCGCCGCCCGCCGTCTGCGTCATCCGCGAGGATCTCGGGCCGGCCCTCGAGCGGCTCGGAGTGCTCGGCCCCGACGGACTCGACGTGCTGCTCGGCCAGGGCGAGGCCGGCCACGAGGGCCGCGGCACCACGCGGCGCGTGGCGATCGCGGGCCGCGGCACGGTGGTGGTGCGGCCGCTCCTGCATGGCGGGCTGCTCGGCCCGTGGCTGGGCGACGTCTTCTGGGGGATGGGTCGGCCCCTGAACGAGATCGCGGTGACCGAGGCGCTTCGCGACGCGGGCGCGCCGGTCCCCCAGGCGGCCTTCGCGATCGGCCAGCGTGTGACAGGGCCGCTGTTTCGCGCCGCCTTTGCGTCGTTCGAGATCGAGGACACCCGCGACGCCCTGGTGTTCCTGCGGGACGCCCCGCCGCCGGACGCCGTGGAAGCCGCGGCAGCCGCCCTCGGTCGGGCCGTTCGGCGCTTCCACGACGCCGGCGGGCGACACGGCGACCTGCACGTGAAGAACCTCCTGCTGCGTACGGGCGGTGCGCAGCAGGGGCCCGAAGCCTTCGTGATCGACCTGGACGGCGCGCGCGTCACCCCCGGCCTCACACCCGGGGAGCGCATGGCCCAGCTGATGCGCCTGTTCCGATCCCTGCGCAAGCGCGGCCTGCTCGAAACGGTGGGGCTGCGGGGCTGCGCCCGCTTCTTCGGAGCCTACTGCCAGGACGACCGCGCCCTGCGCCGTGCCATGTGGTCGCGCATCGACCGCGAGCTTCGGCGCGTGGCCGTCCACGCCCTGGGCTACGGGCGCGATCGGGCAGCGAGCCCCGCGCGAACCGCGGACTAGCAGCCGACCCGGGACGAGGAGCCGTCGGCGACGCGTCTCGTCGAGAGCGCGAACGCGTCAGCGCGCCGGGAGCGTCGCATCCCGGCCGCGAGGCCGGGCCCGCAACCTTCCCTCGAGCCAGTCGAGCAGCGCCGCACCGTCTTCGACCTCGACGCGCTCCACCAACACGCGAAGGTCGAGCCCCCGCGTCCAACGCGGCAGGATCTTCACCGCATCCTTCTCCGTCGTGACCCAGCAGCCGACCTCGGGGTCGAGGCCGCGCAGATCGGATTCCCGGTAGCGGTGGTGGTCGGGCAGCGCGCGCTCCGCGACGACTTCAGCCCCGATCGCTTCGAGAGCGGCGCGCAGGGACTCGGGACTGGCGATCGCGGAGAGCACACCCACCTTGCAGCCCGACAGGCTCGCGGCGGGCGCCATCGCGCCTCCCTCCAATGCCCGAACACCGACCGGGCCGCGCCGCACCACGAAGCGACGGGCCGCGGGCGCATGGCGCTCGAGCAGGCGCGCATCCGCATCGGCGAGCGATCGCCCGTCGGCCAGCGGGGCCTCGTCCGAATCGGCCAGCGGGGCCTCGTCGGAATCGGCCCGCGGGGCCTCGTCGGAGTCGGCCAGCGGCACCACGTGTCCGCCGGTCTCTCCCGTGGCCGCAGCGGTCACGATTCCCACCGCATCGGCCCGGGCCAGGGCCGACGCGGGCTCGCGCAGGGGACCCCGTGGCAGCACGAAGCCGTTGCCGAAGCCACCCTGGGCATCCACCAACACCACGTCGACGTCGCGGGCCAGGCGGTGGTGCTGGAATCCGTCGTCGAGCACCAGCACCTGGGCGCCGAACGCCGAGACCGCCCGAAGCCCGACCACGTCGCGATGCGGCCCGACCAGTACGGGCACACCCGGGGCCATCTTGGCCAGCAGCCAGGGCTCGTCGCCGGCGGCATCGACGGTCGAACGAACGTGGCGGCCATCGGACACCACCTCGACCCGGCGGCGTCCCAGACGGCCGTAGCCCCGGCTCGCCAGGACCGCCTGGTGGCCGCGTTCGCGAAGACCTCGGGCGATCCACGCCGCCGTCGGCGTCTTGCCCGAGCCCCCCACCACGAGGTTGCCCACCGCGATCACGCGGCAGCCCAGGCGCGCCGGTCGGCGGAATCGGCGCTCGTGCACGATTCGGTGGAGCCGCGCGAACCCACCATAGACCCACGAGAGCGGCACCAGCGGCGAGAGAACGACGCGCGCCCACCACGAGCGCGGCCGGCCTCGGCGGAACCAGGCCGGGCGTCTCAAGGGTTCGGCGCGGCATCCTCGCGCGCGTCCTCACCGAACACGCCGAGGGCCTGGTCGAGCAGCGCGAGCGTCCGCTCGGTGGCTCCCCGGTGCGCCTCCAGTTTCTCGCGCGCGGCATCCGCACGCGCGCGCGTCTTCTGGGGGTTCTGGAGCAGCTCGAGCACACGCTCGCGCAGACCCGCCACGTCCTCGACCTGGAAGCCAGCCCCCGTGGTGAGGGCGAGCTTCGCGGATTCCGCCGCGTTCTCGACGTGGGGCCCGAACACCACCGGCCTGCCCTGCTGCAGCGGCTCGAGCACGTTGTGGCCACCCACGGGCGAGAGCGTGCCCCCGACGAACGCCACCTCGCAGCGCGCATACAGGCCGGCGAGCTCACCGAGCGTGTCGAGCAGCAGCACCTCTCCTGGGGCGAGGGTCGAGAAACCCGCGTTCGAGCGACGTCGCACCAGGCGCCCGGCCTGCTCGCAGACCTGCGCCGCCGCCTCGCCGCGCGCCGGGTGTCGCGGTGCGATCACCAGCGCCAGCGGGATGCCGGCGGCTTCGGCCGCGGCCAGCGCCGACAGCGCCGCCGCCTCCTCGCCCTCGTGGGTGCTGCCGGCGACGAGGAGCGGAACCTCTCCCAGGATCGCCTCGAGGTCGGGTGCCACCCGCGCCGCGTCGACGGGCGGCTCGAGCTTGAGATCGCCCGTGACTTCCACGCGATGGGGCGCGACCCCGAGCGCAACGAAACGCTCGGCGTCGCGCTCGCCGCGCGCCCCGATGCAGGCGAGCCTGCGGATGGTGTTCTGGAGCAGCGGGGCCACGCGCCGGTAGCGCGGAAAGCTCCTCTCGGAGATCCGCGCACTGACCACCGCCACCGGGACGTCGCGGCGGTGTGCCGCCGAGATCAGGACCGGCCAGAGCTCCGTCTCGACGAGAACGAGGGCACGGGGCGCAACCGCCTCGAGGGCGCGCTCGACACACCACGGATGATCGAACGGTGCGAGCGCGGACGGCACCTCCGGACGAATGCGCCTCAGCAGGTCACGGCCCGTCGTGGTCGTGGTCGTCGCGGCCACCGGGACGCCCCTCCGGGTGATCGCATCGATCAGACGCGTGGCCGCGCGGATCTCCCCGACGCTGGCGCCATGCACCCACGCCGCACCACGCGGGCCCTCCTCGCGACGACCGAGTCGCTCGTCGATGCCCACACGCCAGTGGGGACGCAGCAGCAACCCGCCGGCGAGCAGCGGCGCTCCAACCACGGCGGAGAGCGCCGAGAGGCTATGACCGAGGGGACCCAAGCGGCACCTCCTCGCCAGCGGGCCCGGCTGCGTGCCGGGCCTCGATCATCGACCGCGCGAGCGTGGCGGCCCGGGCCGCGGCACCCCCGCGACCGAGCACGCCGCGCAGGCGACGGATCGCGGCGAGCTGCCGCTCGCGCGCCTCTCCGCCCAGCAGCGCCAGGAGAGCCTCGGCCACCGGCTCGGGCCGGGCGTCCTCTTGGATGAACTCGGGTATCACGGTCTCGCCCAAAATCAGGTTCGGCATCGTGAAGGATGGCACGTCCACCACCCGGCGCGCGATCGCCGCCGTGAGTCCGTTCATGCGCCCGGCGACGACCTGGGGCGTGCCCAGCAGGGCCGTCTCCACGGTCACCGTGCCCGGCATGGCCAGGGCGGCATCGGCAGCCCGAATGGCATCATAGGTGCGGCCTTCGACCAGCTGGATGGCCAGGTCGGAGGGCAGCCCGGCTGCATCCACCAGCCCGTGCGCCAGCGCTGCGTCCAGGCTGGGCGCGAGGGCCAGGGAGAAGGCCACGCGCGGATTCCGGGCGTGCAATGCCGCCGCGGCCTGCAGATGGACGGGCAGGGTCGAGCGCAGCTCGTTGCGACGGCTGCCGGGGAGAAGCACCACCAGCGGCCGGTCCGCATCGAGACCGAGTGCGTCCCGTATCCCCGCACGGTCACCGGGCAGGGCCTCGGGGATGCGGTCCACCAGCGGGTGGCCCACGAATTCGGCGTCCACACCGGCTTCACGCCAGAGGGTCTCTTCGAACGGAAAGATCACCGCCATGCGATCGACCCGGCGCGCCACCTTCTTCATGCGCCCCTTGCGCCACGCCCACACCTGCGGGCTGATGAAGTAGAGCACCGGAATGCCGAGACGCCTCACCTGCTTCGCGAACGGGATGTTGAAGTCGTAGCTGTCGACCAGGATGGCCAGGTCCGGCCGCTCGTCGCGCAGGCAGCGCACCATCCGGCGCCAGGTACCGACGATGCCGCCGAGGTCGCGCAGCACCTCGACCAGCCCGCCCACGGCGAGCTCTTCCTGGTCGGCCACCAGCGCGACGCCGGCCTTCTGCATCTGCGGGCCGCCCAGCCCGATCAGGCGCATGCCGGGCACCTGGGTGACGAGTTCACGGGCGAGCGCGGCTGCGTGCAGTTCGCCCGACGCATCGCCGGCCGAGATCAGAACGGTCGGCGCCGACCCCGTGCCGCGATTCACGACAGTCCTTCGAGGGGTGGCATCACGTCGTTGATGCGCAGCGCCGTGCGCAGCGCCGCGATGCCGTGGGCGGCCGCACTGGAGATCAGCTTTCGCTCGCGGACCGCATCGCGAAAATGCCGCAGCTGGGCGAGCAGCGCGTCGTCGCGGTCGATCGGCACCTGCTCCACGGAGATCTGGGGCTTGTCGGCGCTGCCGGCCTCGGACGTCCGGCGCGCGATCACCACCGACTGCTCGAGAAAGTCGATGGAGAAGTACCCGTCCGGCTGGAAGAAGCGGATCTTGCGCATCGGCGTCGGCGACACCCGACTCGCCGTCATGTTGGCGACGCAGCCGCCCGCGAAGTTGAGGCGTGCGTTCGCGATGTCGACCGCCCCCGAGAGCACCGGAACCCCGATCGCCTCCACGCGCTCGGGTTCCTCACCGACGAGCCGCTGAACGATGTCGAGATCGTGGATCATCAGGTCGCGAACGACGTCCACGTCCGTCGCACGTCCGGGAAACGGCCCCATCCGATGGGCCTCGATGAACCGGGGACGGTCGATGCTCGAGCGCACCCGCCGCATCGCTGCATTGAACCACTCGAGGTGGCCCACACGGATCACGCGGCCGCGCTGCTGGGCCTGCTCCAGCAGGACTTCGGCCTCTCCCAGCGAAGCCGCGATGGGCTTCTCCACCAGCACGTCGATGCCGGCATCGAGGGCGCGCGAGACCACGTCGTAGTGGCCGACGGTCGGCACGGCCACGATCAGGGCGTCGCAGGCGGGCAGCACCTCCTCGAGGCTCGAGAACGGCTGCGCTCCGCATTCCTGCGCGAGGCGTTCGGCACGGCCGGTGTTCATGTCGGCCACGCCGGCCAGCACCACGCTGCCGTCTGCACGCGCGAGCTCGGCCACCTTGCGCGCGTGGTGCGACCCCATGTGGCCCGCGCCGATCACCGCGATTCGCAGACTCATCCCGCACGCAACGCGATCATGACGGTGCGCTCCCCAAGACGTCCGCTTCGGAGACCCCGACGACGGCGATGCCCGCGTCGTCTGCGACGGCGACGAGTTCTTCCCGTGCAACCACGAAAGTGGCGCCCGCCTCGACCGCGAGCACGGCACCGCCACCCGCAGCCAGCGCGCGGACGGTGTCCGGGCCGATGCCGGGTACATCGAACCGGGGGTCCTGTCCGGGCTTGGCCACCTTGACGACGCAAGCGCCTGGCGTCCCGAGAGCGCATCCCCGCCGGATCGCCTCGTCTGTCCCCTCGATCGCCTCCAGTGCGAGCACGGCGCGCCCCTGAACGACGACGCTCTGGCCAACGTCGATCGCACCCAGGGTCCGCGCGATGGGCCAGGCCCAGGCGATGTCGGCCCACTGCGCCTCGTTCGGCGCGTGCTTGCCGAGGGCGCGGCGGGGCGCCAGGAGATCGGCGCCGAGTTCCGTCTGGGGCAGGATGTGGAGCCCCTCGCCTTCGAGTCCATCGACGAACGCGCCGAGCAGCGAGTCGTCGGCCCGATCGGCGAGCCCCGCCATCATGCGCAATGCGAGTGCGTCGGGCTGAAGCGCGTCCGGGCGCTCCCACAGGAAGCTCTTGGGCACCTTGCCCGCGAGCACGACGTCACGGACACCGGCGTCGCGCATGAAGGCGATCAGGGCCTCGAAGGCGCCGAGCGGCAGGGTGCAGGCCGCGTCCACCTCGGCGTCGAGGCCCGGGTCGGCCAGCTCGGCGAGACCCACGGCCACCACGCGTCGTCCGCGCTGGCGGGCGCTCCGCGCCAGCTCGGCGGGAAACCCTCCGGCGCCGGCGATCAGACCGACGGGGGTGGCGTTCGCCAATGGTCAGCGACTGAAGCCGCGGCGCGAGCTCTCGAGGAAGGCGAGGAGGCGCGCGACTTCCGGTGAGTCGAGATCCTCCTCGCGGACGCGTTCGAGCGCAGGCTCGAGGCGGAGCTTCGAGTGGAACAGGATCTGGTAGGCGCGCCGCACCTGCCGACGGGAGTCCGGCGACGCACCGCGACGCTTGAGCCCGACGACGTTGACCCCGCGCAGCGTCGCACGCTCTCCCGCCACCAGCGAGAACGGCGGCGCGTCCTTGGTCACTCCGGAGAGGGCTGCGACCATCGAGGACTCGCCGATGCGCGCGAACTGGTGGATGCCGGACAACCCACCGACGACGGCATGATCCTGCACCTCGACGTGGCCCGCGATGGCGCATTGGCTCGCCACGATGCAGTGCGATCCGATCTGCGTGTCGTGGCCCACGTGGACGCCGTTCATGATGAGGTTGTCATTGCCGATGCGCGTGCACCCGCCGCCCTTGGGCGTTCCGACGTGGATGGTCACGTGCTCCCGGATCACGTTCTCGCGTCCGATCAACAGCGTGGTCGACTCGCCCGAGAAGCTCTTGTCCTGGGGCTCTTCGCCGAGGACGGCAAAGGGAAACACGCGCGTCCCCTCGCCCAGGCTCGTGCGGCCCCACACGTAGGCGTGGCTACGAAGCTCGACGCCCGCCGCGAGTTCGACGTCCGGCCCCACGGTGGCGTAGGGCCCGATCACGACGTCTTCCGCGATCTTGGCTCGCGGATCGACGATGGCGGTGGAATGGATGTCGGCCACGTCGGCTTCGTCCGTCTCGGTCAGCTCTTCTGGTTGTTGAACTGTGCGATCACCATGTCGGTGATGTCGAGGGCTTCACGGGTGTACATCACGCCGGGGGCATCGCGGCCCAGGATCAGCGTGAACCCCTTGTCCTTGCCGATCTCGCCGATGATCTCGATCAGCTTGGCCCGCAGCGGCGCGATCATCTTGCCCTGCTCGATCTTGAGCTGGCCCTCGATCTCCTTGATCTTGTTGTCGATCTTGTTCTGGAGTTCGGCGAGTTCGACCTGCTTGTCGAAGAGTGCCTCGTCGGACAGCACGTAGCGCTTGCTCTTGAGTTCGTCCTGGAGGTTGCGGAACCGGTCCACCATGGGCTGGACCTCGGCTTCGGCCTCGCGTTGCTTGCGGGAGAACTCCTCGCGCGCAGCCTTCCCCTCGTCGGTCGAGTTGAGGGCCTGATCGACGTCGACGACGCCGATCTTGACGGCGGGCCCGTCGTCGGCACCGGTCGTCGCGATCAGCGCGACGACGACGAGGGCCGCAACGAGCAGCGAGTGGATACGGGTCATGACGTCTTGGTCTCCTGATCCTTGGGATGAAGGCGGCGCCTAGAAGGTCGCGCCGCCCACCGAGAACTCGAAGACCGGAAGGTCCTCGACCTCGGAAATGCGGTCGATGGGGAAGCCGATGAAGCCCTGCAGCGGGCCGAACGGGGAGAACCAAAGGGCGCCGAAGCCGGTGCCCCAGCGCCACTCCGAGAACTCCCACATGTTCTGGTCTTCGTCGAAGGCGTTGCCGAAGTCGAAGAACAGGATGCCGATCAGGCCGAGAGATTCGCTGATCGGGAACCGATACTCGAGCGATGCCGAGAAGAACTTGTTGCCGCCGACGACGTCGGTCTCGTCCAGATCGTCGAAGTCGCCCAGGTTCTTGTCGCGCAGGCTGTTGCACTTGCCGTTGTTGTTGCCCTGCAGGTTGATCAACCCGAACGGGTCCTCGGTGTCGAGACAGATCGAATCGAGCGTCGCCTGGCCCTGCTCGTTGATGGCAGGGAGGACCGCGCGGCCCACCGGAGTGAACAGGTTGCCCGTACCGGCGAGACCCGTGCGGCGCAGGATCGCACGGCGCGGGCCGACCGAGCGCGCCTTGAAGCCGCGCAGTTGGTAGGGGCCGATGCCGCCGAGGAAGTAGCGCTCGGAGAGCGGCAGCGTGAGGTTCTCGTCGATCTGGTCGAGCGGCTGCACCTCGGACCCGCTGTCGGGCTGAACGGCCGAGACCAGCAGGTCGTAGTCGGACACGTCGTTGAAGGGCACGGCCCAGCCGATGCGCGCACCCAGCACGAACGTCGAACTGTCACGCAGGGGCCACCAGTTGGGCAGCCACTCGGGCGCCTTGAAGAACCACGTGCCCCGCGCCTCCGCGCGCAGGAACTGCGTGAACCCGCCCAGGCCCGCGGCATCCGCCGAGAGACCGAGGACGCGGCCCGACGTGGGTGCGACCCGGTCGTCGCGGGTGTCCTGGCGCCAGGTGAGCCCCGCCAGGCTGGTGCTCGTCTCGCCGGTGAGGATTTCGCGGAAGATCACCGCCGAGGCGTTCACCGCACCGGAGCGCTCGGCCTTCTGGCGCGAGTAGCTGTAGCGGAGGAAGAGCCGCGTGCGGTTCTCTTCGTCGAGCGCGTGGTCGAAGACCAGATCGATGCCCTGCCGGCTCTGCTCGAAGTCCTCGAACTCGATGTCCGTGCTGAAGAGCGAGGTGCTGAAGCGCCAGGTCGAGCCGAAGAAGTACGGGTCGGAGAAGTTCAGGAAGAACCGGTTGCTGTCGCCACCGATGTCCGCCGCCAGCGACCCGCCGTAGCCGCGACCGAACAGGTTGCTCTGGGAGACGCTGCCGGTCAGCACGAAGCCGTCCTGGCTGGAGAAACCGGCCCCGAAGGAGAGCGAACCCGTGGGTCGCTCCACGACCTTCACGTCCACGTCCAGCTGGTCGGGATAGTCGGTCTGCTCGGGCTCGAAGTTCACCTCTTCGAAGTACCCGAGGCCGCGCACGCGAGCGCGGGAGATGTTGACGGCGCGCGCCGAATAGAGCTGCCCCTCCACCGCCTGGATCTCGCGGCGCACCACCTCGTCGGTGCTGATGGTGTTGCCGGTGATGTCGATCTGGCGGAGGAAGTAGAGCGGGCCCTTCTCGACGTTGAAGACCACGTCCACCTCGAGGGCGTCGTCGCGAACCTTGGTCGTCGGAGCGACCTCCGCGAGGAAGAAGCCGCGGTCGGTGTAGTGTCGCTCGAGACCGTCGAGGTCCGCATTCAGGTAGGAGCGGTTGAAGACCTCCGACGCCTTGAGCTTCAGGTCTTCCTTCAGCTTGTCGACGTCGACGGTCTCGTCACCCTGTACGTCCACGCTGCCCACGTGGTACTGGTCGCCCTCGGTCACCGAGACGCGGACCTCGAGACCCTCCTGGGTCGGGTTCACCTCCGGGTCGGAGAGGTCGACCTGGATGAACCCGGCATCGAGGTACTTGTTGTTGATGGCCTGCAGGTCCTGCAGGAACACCGGCTCGGCGTAGGTGCCCGAGCGGTCCAGGAAACGGGTGACGTAGGAGTACCACTTCCACGTCTTCGTCTTGAGGCTCTTGGTGAGCTCCTTGTCGGTGAAGTGCTCGTTGCCGTCGAAGACGATGTGCTTGAGGCGAAGCTTGTCGTCCTCTTCCACCTCGAAGTGGATGGCCACGGCGTCGCCGGGCACCTCTTCGATCTCGTACTGGACGCGGGCGAGGTAGTAGCCCTCTGCGCGGTAGAGGGCCTCGATGCGCTCGCGGTTCTCGAACAGCAGAGGGTAGTCGAGCGTGGCCCCGGTCGAGAGGGTCAGGCTGTCGCGGATCTTCTCGCCGTCGATGTTGTCGTTGCCGGAGATCGTGATCTGCCGGATCACGGGGTTCTCTTCGACGACGAAGGTCAGCACCCGCCCGTCGGGCGAGTCCTCCGAGAGCACCCGCACGTTCTTGAAGTAGCCACTCGCGTGCACTTCCCGGACGTCCGCGGCGATCTTGGCGGCGTTGTAGGGGTCGCCCACCTGCGTGGCGATCCGAGCCCGGATGGCGCCCTCTTCCAGGCGCTGGTTGCCGGCGATCCGGACCTCGGCGATGAGATCGGTGGAGACGTCCGAGCTGCCCGGCGGAATGATGGCCTCGGTCGGGACCAGCCGGTAGGTGACCACCACGCCGTCTTCGCCACGCGTGGTTTCGGCGGTGGCGGTCGCGATCTCGGGTGACGCGCGAAGGGAATCGAGGTCGGCCCGCACGGCGGCGCTGTCGTACACGCCGCCGGGCTTGACCGAGAGCTGGTCGCGGCGGACCAGTCCCAGGTCCTGGAGGCCTTCGATGCGGACGTCGACCACCCGCGAGCGCGTGGTCGGCGAACCCACGATGCCGAGCACGCGGTTTGCGAGTTCGTTCACGCGGTCGAGCAGTTCGTCGTCGCTCTCCGCGGTGAAGACCATGGTCGACGTCGTGACCAGGCTGTCGACGGGCGTCACGCGGACGTCGAGGCTGTAGCGCCCGGCCAGCTCGGTGAGCGAACCGACCACGACGTAGTCGGCCCCCAGCTCGGCGGCCATGCGGCGGACGGCGTCCTCGGTGCGTTCGCCGGCGTAGGCGACCAGCGTCTCGCGAACGGTCACCGACTCCACCACCGCGACGCGGCCACTGGCCTCGAGGCGGCTCGCCAGCAGGTCGGCGAGGGACGTCTCGAGGTAGTCGAGCGGCTTGGCGCTGTGCACCCGGAACGGGAGCACGGCGACCATCACTTTCACCGGCTGCGCCTGGGACCCCCCAGACTGGACCTGCGCACGAACGGCAGCCGTCGGCGTGGCGGCCCCGACTTCGGGCCCGAGCAGGAGCGGCAGAACGAACAGCGTCGCAACGAACGCGATCCGGGCGCAAAGGCGCGGGCCCAACGATTCCCTCCCCCGTCGAAGGCCCGCCGGGGGTGTCCCGACGCCGTGCGGCCTTCTACCTGGCGGCGCGCCGAACGGGGGACCGAACCCCCACCAAGCGGCCTCCAGGCGGCACGAGTCTACTCGCAGCGCCGATCGGCGGCAAGCCCCCAGCGAGGGTGTTTTCCCTTCAATCCCGGAGAGTTAACTCCCGATGCGCGCATCGCGGACACACGCCGGCGGCGGAGGGCGTGGACCGGTCAGGCGGGCGAGGCGGGCGCGTAGCCCTCGAGCAGCCCGCTGGGCGTCAGCGTCACCGCACGGCCCAGGCGTTCGGCGAGTTCGGCGTTGTGGGTGACCACGACCAGCGAGGTCCCGCGCCGCTCGTTCAACTCGAGCAGCAGGTCGCCCACCCGGCGGCCGGTCTGCGGGTCGAGGTTGCCCGTGGGCTCGTCGGCGAGCACCAGCGCCGGGTCGAGCACCAGCGCGCGGGCCACGGCGACCCGCTGTCGCTCGCCGCCAGAGAGCTTGCCCACGGGGTGGTCGAGCCGGTCGTCGAGCTCCACCTCGCGAAGGATGCCGTCCGCACGCTCGCGCATCTCGGCCGGCGCGAGCCCGCGCAGCAGGCCCGGCATCATCACGTTCTCGATGGCCGTGAACTCGGGCAGCAGATGGTGGGCCTGGAAGACGAACCCCAGGCTCTCGTTGCGGAAGCGCGCGAGGTCGTGCGGGTCCTTCTGGAAGACGTCGTTGCCTTCGATCTCGACCGTGCCCGAGGTCGGGTGCTCGAGCGTGCCGAGGATGTGGAGCAGGGTCGACTTGCCGACGCCCGACTGACCGAGGATCGCCACGCGCTCGCCCGCGGCCACCTCGAAGTCGAGGTCGCGCAGCACGTCGATGGTGCCCTCGCCGGTCGTGAACGACTTGCAGAGGTCCTTGGTGCGCAGGATCGCCATCACTCGTACCGCAGCGCTTCGGCGGGATCGAGCTGCGCTCCGTGGCGGCTCGGAAGCAGCGTCGCGCCGAGCGACAGCACCATCGAGACGCCCACCACCACGGCGATCTGCCCGGGGTTGAGCTCGTAGGGAAGCGTCGAGAACTGGTAGATCGTCGCGGGCAGCGTATCCACGCCGGTGAGCGCTTCGATCTGCCCCTGGACCCAGTCGAGCTGGGTGGTGACCGCGATGCCCGCGACCACGCCGAGGGCGGTACCCACCAACCCGATCAGCGTTCCTTCGATGGCGAAGATGCGCTCCACCGACTCCTCGGTGGCGCCCATCGTCTTCAGGATCGCGATGTCGCCCGACTTCTCCATGATCATCATGATCAGCGTCACGACGATGGCGAAGGAAGCGACCACCATGATCATGGCCAGCAGGACCGACATCAGCATGCGCTCGGTCTTGAGCGCCTGGAAGAACGCGGGGAAGAACTCCTTCCAGTCTCGCGTGAAGTACGGAAAGCCCAGGCGCCCCTCGACGTCGCGGGCGACCGCGCGAGAGCGGTAGTAGTCGGTCGTGCGGACTTCGATGCCGTGGACCACGTCCCCCGTTCGCCGGAAGTCCTGGGCCGCAGGAAGGCTCGTGTAGGTGAAGACCTCGTCGTACTGGAAGAAGCTCGACTGGAAGATCCCGGTGACCTGGAAACGCTTGAGTCGCGGGCCCGGGCCCAGCGGCGTGGGCGGACCGCCGAAGGGAGAGATCAGCACGATCTCGTCGCCCACGCGCGCGCCTAGCATCGCCGCGAGCTGGCTCCCGATCACGAGCCCCGGGTCCCCGCCTTCGGCGTTGCCGTTTCCGAGGCGTGCCAGGCGCTCGAGAGCCTCTTCCGAGCCCGGCATCAGGTCGTCTTCGAGGTCGGTGACCGACACCACGCGCTCGGGGTCGATGCCGCGCACCCGCACCCCCACGATCTCGCCGCGCGGGCCCCGCACCATGCCCTCGCCGTCGACGTACGGCGAGGCGCCGAGCACCTCGGGGACGTCCACGATCTTGGCCATCAGGTCTTCGTAGCCCTCCATGGGCCCGAGCGGGTTGTGGATCGTGAAGTGGGCGCGGTTGCCGATGATCTCGTCGCGCCAGGTGCGCTCGAAGCCGTTCATGACCGAGAGCACGGTGATGATGAGCCAGACGCCCACGGCGACGCCGGCCACGCAGATGAGCGTGATGAACGAAACGAAGGTCTGCCGGCGTTTGGCGAACAGGTAGCGGGTGGCGACGAACCACTCCGCGGAGCCGCGGGTGTCGAGCAGCCCCGCCGCGGCGAGCGGCAGCAGCCCCAGCATCACCAGCGCCGCGAACACCCCCATGGCCGCCAGACCGAGCGCGGCCAGGTCGCGCGACGGGCTCTCGATCGCGAAGGGAACCCAGGCCCCGGCGGCGAGGACCAGCAGCAGCCAGCGCGCCAGGCGCTCGTCGGGCCCCACCGGCCCACCGCCGTGCCGGCGCCGGCGCAGGCCGAGGACCAGGCACACGAGGCCGGCCAGGGCCGCGGGCGCGACCGCGTATCCGGGGCGGTCGAGGCTGCCTACGGCCAGCGCCGCCCCGCCCCCGAGCAGCACCACGGCGCCGACGGCCAGGCCGAACGGGGGCACGAAGCGCAGCAGCAGCGCGACCAGCAGCTGCGCCGCCACCAGCCAGGCGAAGAGCGCCGCGCTGGTCGCGAGCCAGGCGCCCACGGGTCCGGGCGTCCAGTCGAAGCCCATGCGGGCCGCGACCGAGCCGACCTGCTCGGCGCCTTCGACACCGGTGCCGAGAAATCCGAGGGCCAGGCTCCACACCAGGCTCACCAGCAGGATCCAGCCCGGAGATCTTGCCGCGCGCGAGAAACGCTCGAGCACCACCACCGCCGATCCGAGGAACACCACCACGTTCGCCAGGATCGCCAGGGCGATGGCCACGATGAAGGTGAGCGCGAACGATCCGCCCGCGGCGGTGAGTGCGTCCCACAGCGTGGTGGCGAGCATCACAGGTCCCCTGCGGGATGGGCACGCACGCTAGGTCTCCTCTCCGCCGCTTTCCTTGCGCATGTGCGGAAACAGGATGACCTCGCGGAGGTTCGGCGCGTCGGCGAGCACCCGGACCAGCCGGTCGACGCCGATGCCGAGTCCGCCGGTGGGCGGCATGCCGTGCTCCAGGGCCCGCACGAAGTCCTCGTCCATCGGATGCGCTTCGTCGTCGCCCTGGGCGTGGAGCTTCTGCTGCTCCTCGAGTCGTGCGCGTTGGTCGTCGGGGTCGTTGAGCTCGCTGAAGGCGTTGCCGATCTCCATGCCGGCCATGTAGATCTCGAACCGCTCCGCCAGCCGCGGGTCTTCGGGGCACCGCTTCGCCAGGGGCGAGAGCTCGGTCGGATGGTGGGTCACGAAGGTCGGCTGGATCAGGTCGGGCTCCACGTGCTCGCTGAACAGATCGTCCACCAGCACCGCCCAGGTCGGCGCCTCGCCCGGATCGAGCCCCTGGGCACGCAGCGCAGCGCGCAGCGCCGGCAGGTCGGGGCTCGCCATCACGTCCACGCCGGTCTTGGCTTCGATCGCGTCGACGATGCGAAGCTCCCGCCAGTCGCTCGCCAGGTCGAGGACGGTCCCGTGGGTCTGGACCTCCAACGTGCCCAGGGCGTCCTGCGCCACCGCGCGGATCATGTCCTGGGTCAGTGCCATCACGTCCCGGTAGTCGGCGTACGCCTGGTAGCACTCGAGCATGGTGAACTCGGGGTTGTGCTTTCGCGACACGCCCTCGTTGCGGAAGTTGTGGCCGATCTCGTAGACGCGATCGAGCCCGCCGATCACCAGTCGCTTGAGGTAGAGCTCGTCCGAGATCCGCAGGTAGAGCTGCTCGTCGAGCAGGTTGTGATGGGTCACGAAGGGCTGGGCGGCGGCGCCGCCGTAGATGGGCTGGAGCACCGGCGTCTCCACCTCGAGAAAGCCCCGCCCATCGAGGAAGCTGCGCAGCCCGCGCACGATGCGGCTGCGCAACACCGCGATCTCACGCGCCCGCTCGTTCGACAGCAGGTCGAGGTGACGCTGGCGAAAGCGCGCGTCCACGTCCTTCAGGCCGTGCCACTTCTCGGGAAGCCCGCGGAGGGCCTTGGTGAGCAGTTCGAGCTCGGCCACGGCGAGCGTGAGTTCGCCCTTCTTGGTTCGCCAGACGCGCCCGGCGGCCCGCACGAAGTCGCCTACCTGCAACGCCTTCAGGCGCGCGAACAGCGCGTCGTCCACGTCTCCCTTGCGCGCCGAGAGCTGCAGCGGCGTACCGTCCTCGACGAGGCCCAGGAACAAGAGCTTGCCGAACGAGCGCACCGCCCGGATCCGTCCGGCGACCGCGGCCTGGGGTGCCTCGTTCTCGAGCGTGGCCTCGTCCTTGGCGTCGTGGGCGGCGCGCACCTCGCGCACCGGCGTCCGCGGCCCGGTCCGGGCAGGAAACGGATCGACCCCCTCCGCGCGAAGCGCTGCCAGGCGTTCGCGCCGGACGTCCTCTTCGCGGTCGCTCACGACACTTCTCCCCGGGCACTTTCGAGCAGGGCGGCGCGGATCAGACCATCGAGGTCGCCATCCAGTACGCCCTGCGCGTTGCCCACCTCGACCCCGGTGCGGTGGTCCTTCACCCGCTGGGCGGGGTGTAGCGTGTAGGAGCGGATCTGGCTGCCGAAGCCGATTTCGTTCTTCTCGCCACCCATGGCCTCGAGCTTCTCCTTCTGCTCCTTCTGCGCGCGCTCGTAGAGCCGCGCGCGCAGCACCTTCATCGCCTGGGCGCGGTTCTTGTGCTGCGACCGCTCGCTCTGGCACTGCACCACGATGCCCGTGGGCATGTGGGTGAGACGCACCGCGGAGTCCGTCTTGTTCACGTGCTGGCCGCCGGCGCCGCTCGCCCGGTACGTATCCACCCGCAGGTCCTTGTCCTCGACCTCGATGTCGATGGAGTCGTCGAGTTCGGGCCAGACCGACACGCTGGCAAAGGCGGTATGGCGGCGCTTCTGGGCATCGAAGGGTGAGATCCGCACCAGCCGGTGGACCCCCTGCTCGGCCTTCATGTAGCCGTACGCGTAGTCGCCGGCGAGGGTCACGGTCACGCTTCGCAGGCCGGCCTCCTCCCCCGCCTGCGCGTCGAGGATCTCGGACTTGTACCCGCGCGTCTCCGCCCAACGCATGTACATCCGCACGAGCATCTCGGCCCAGTCCGCGGCGTCGGTTCCGCCGGCCCCGGCGTTGACGGTGACGATGGCGTTGGATGCGTCGTGTTCGCCGCCGAGCATGCGGTGCAGCTCCGCGTCGGCCAGCAGCCCCTCGGCGTCGGCCACGCGGTCCTGGGCTTCTCGAAGCGCCTCGTCGTCGCCCGCCTCGTCGGCCAGTTCGAGCATCACCTCGGCGTCGCTCACCGCCGAAGCCAGCGACGCGAGCGCCTGGAGGTTGCGCTCTACCCCGCGCTTGTCCCGCAGCACCTGCTCTGCGCGCGCGCGGTCGCTCCAGAGGTCGGGGTCGGCGGCCGCCTGCTCGAGTTCCTCGGCGCGGCTGCGCAGGCCCGGCTCGTCAAAGACGCCCCCGGTATTCGTCGAAGCGGCGTCGCACCTCGCGCAACCGCTCGGCGACCTCGGCCGGGTCGATGACGGGGTGATCGTTCACGATGCTCTCCTCGCGCGCCGCATCCAGAGACCCGGGAGCGTGGCCAGCAGGGCCAGCCCGCCCGCCGTGCGGACGAAGACGTCGCCGTGTGTCGTGTAGAAGGTCGCGGCCCCGCCCGCGGGCGCCAGGGGCACCTGACGCACTCGCTGGGCGCGCTCGAAGAGGCCCGTTCGCTCGCGAACCCGCCCCAGCGGATCGATGAAGGCAGACACGCCGGTGTTGGCTGCCCGGGCCGTCCACACTCCCGTCTCGGCGGAACGCACCGCCGTGATGGCGAGAAACTGGAGCGGCGCTCCCGTGCGGCCGTACCAGGCATCGTTGGTGATGCCGAGCAGGACCCCCCCACCGGCGCCCACGAACCTGCGCACCAGGTCCGGGAAGAGAAGTTCATAGCAGATGGCCACCCCCGCGGGCACGGTGGCGGAGCCGTCGCGGCGCGGAATCTCCAGCGCCCGCGGCGCCTCGCCGGGCGAGACGTCGCGACCCGCACTGCCGGTGGCCACGGCCCGGATGAAGCGGCCGAGCAAGGCGCGCATGGGCAGGTACTCGCCGAAGGGCACGAGGTGCGTCTTGTCGTAGCGGTCGAGCAACGTGCCGTCGGGGCCGAACACGAACGCGCTGTCGTGGAGGCTCGGATAACTCGACGCCGACCCCGGCGGCGGCGGATCGATGCCGACCGCGCCGATCACGAGACTGGCGCGGGTCTCGCGCGCCAGCGAAGCGAGTCGGTCGCGCACGGGCCCGGGGACGTCGATCGGCGAGGTCACGGCGGTCTCGGGCCAGACCACCCACTCCGCACCTTCGGCCACGGCCTGCCGGGTGAGATCCGCGTAGATGTCCACCGACCGATCGACCCACTCGGGGGACCACTTCACCCCCTGCTCGACGTTGCCCTGGAGTACCGCGATGGCGACGCCGGGCCCGTCGACGGGCGTGCGCGCGGCCACGACCGCACCGGCGGCATGCGCGAGCAACACGCCTCCGAAAGCGGCGAGCGCCGGCGCCCGCGCGCCGCGATGCCAGGCGTAGAGGCCCGCGGCCCCGAGCGCCACGACGAACGAGAGCCCCGACACGCCCACCAGCGAGGCCAGCGGTAGCAAGGCCGGGTTCAGGTGCTGTGCGTAGCCGAGGGTCGCCCACGGAAAGCCCGTGAAGACGAACGACCGCAGCCACTCCGTCCCCGCGAAGAGCCCCGCGAGCGCAAAGGGCCAGAGCCATCGCGACGCCGCTCCGCGCGCCTCGAAGGTCGTGTCGAGCCAGCGCGAGCCCATGGCGAAGATCGCCACGAACGGCGCGAAGTAGGCGGCGAGCAGCACCGGGGCCACCACGCCCACGGCGGGCGGCGCATGGCCGTACCGGACCGTCACCACGTAGATCCAGTGGAGGACCGCCGTGTGGGCCAGCAGCCCGGCCAGGGCGCCGATGCGCAGGGCGCGCCCCGGCGATGCCCCCTCGACGGCCCGGAGCAGGCAGAGCGGCGCGAGCCACGAAACCAGGACCCCGAGGTCGAGTTCGAAGCCGCCGACGGGGTGCGGAAACGAGAAGAACGTCGCCGCCGCGTAGGCGGCCAGCCAGGCGCGCCGGCGCCGGGCATCCTTCGCCGACGCGGGGTCGCTCACGACGCGAGCCCGGCGAGCACGCGGGCCTCCTCCGCCTGCATCACGCGGGCCTCGTCCTCCTGCTCGTGATCGTGCCCGAGCAGGTGCAGCACCCCGTGGACCAGCAGTCGCAACAACTCGTCTGCGAGGGAGTGGCCGATCTCCCGGGCCTGCCGCTTCGCCACCTCGACGCCGATCACCACGTCTCCCAGCATGGGGCCGCGGTGCTCGGCGTGATCGCCCTCGGCCAGCGAGAACGACAGCACGTCGGTGGGTCCCTCGCTTCCGCGCCACTCGGCGTTGAGGCGCGCCATCTGCTCGTCGTCCACCAGCACGAGCGACAACTCGGCCTCCCGGCGGTCGACCAGCTCGAGCACCCGGTCGGCGCGCTGCGCGAGGCGCTCGCACTCGGATTCCGCCAGCGCATCGTCGCCGGGGCGCGTCAGGCGCACGGTCATCGTCGCGGCGCGGGGGCGTGCCTCGGGCGCACGGTGATCGTCGCAGCGCGCGGGCGCCTCGAGCGCAGGGTGATCGTCGCAGCGCGCGGGCGCATCGAGCGGAGGGTCATCGTCGCAGCGCGCGGGCGCGCGTCATGCGCCCGCGTCGGCTTCCGGATCCGCCTCGGGCTCCGCGTCGGCCGGCGCCGGCGCCAGGGCCTCTGCATCGACCCGCGGCGACGGAGACTGCGGTCGCAGGTCCGGCCGCCCGGTGCGGTCGTAGGCACGGATGATCTTCTGCACCAGCGGGTGGCGCACGACGTCGGCTTCGCTGAACCGCATGATGCCGATGCCATCGACCTCTCCGAGAACGCGCACGGCGTCCACGAGACCACTGGGCTGCTCGGTGGGCAGGTCGATCTGGGTCACGTCGCCCGTGATCACCGCCTTCGAGTCGTAGCCGAGCCGCGTGAGGAACATCTTCATCTGATCGGGCGTGGTGTTCTGGGCTTCGTCGAGGATCACGAAGCTGTCGTTCAGGGTTCGCCCGCGCATGAAGGCCAGGGGCGCGACCTCGATCACGTCGCGCTCGATCAAGCGCTGCGCGCGATCGAAGTCCATCATGTCGTGCAGCGCGTCGTAGAGCGGGCGCAGGTACGGGTTCACCTTCTCGGCCATGGTGCCGGGGAGGAAACCCAGCTTCTCGCCCGCCTCGACGGCCGGGCGCGTCAGCACCACGCGCGAGACTTCGTGTCGGTTCAGCGCCGAGATGGCGGTCGCCATGGCGAGGTAGGTCTTGCCGGTACCGGCCGGCCCCACCGCCACGACCACGTCGTGCTTGCCGATGAGATCGAGGTAGCGGCGCTGGGAGAGGTTCTTCGCGCCGATGCGCCGCCTGCCGCGGACGCTCGCCAGCACGCCCTGACCCGAATCGCCGAGCCCGACGGTCGGCTCCTTGGCGACCATGTCGAGCGCGCCGCGGACGTCGCGGGCCTGGATCTCGCCCGTCTCCCGCACCTGCCCGTAGAGTTCCTCGAGCACCTTGCGGCCGAGCGACACACGGTCCTCGGCGCCGATCAGCCGCACCTCGTTGCCGCGGGCGCGGATCTGGACCCCGAGCGCTTCTTCGAGGATGCGGAGCGTACGCTCCCGGTCGCCGTACAGGGCCGCTGCCAGGTGGTTGTCGTCGAAGACCAGCGTTTGGCGGTGGCTCGCTTCCTGTCGGCTCAGCGGGATCTCCTCGCAGCGCGGATCGGCTCAGGGGGCGGGGGGCAGCAGCACGTAGCCGCCGCCGCGACGTGCGTAATAGTACGGAGCGGCCGAAGCCCCCGCCAACCAGCGGGCACCGTCGGCTGGCCCCACCAGGGTGTCGAGGCGCTTGGGCCAGGTCCCCTGCTCGATCTGGTGGGCGTCGATCGCCAGGCGCAGCCGCCGACCGTACGCATCGACCGCGGCCCGTCGGGCGACGTCGGGCTCCGCCCAGACCGACACGGGCGGCGCGGGCGCTCCCTGCTGCCACGCCAACGCCGCGAGGGCCAGCAGCGCGACGAACGGGACCGCGGCGAGTAGCGGCCGCAACCAGCCCCCGCCATCCGCCTCGACCCGAAGGCCCGAGGTCGTCTTCGCCTGCACGGGTGCGATCAGGCCGGCCCGGTGCATCACCGACAGCCAGCGCGCACCTTCGAAACTGCCCAATCGCGACAGGTCCACCACGCGTCGCAGGGTGAGCCGGCCGTCGATCAGCAGGAAGAGCCGCTCGGCGGCACCGAGGCGCGCAGGGCTCTCGTGGGTCTGCTCGGCGCGAAACGACTCGAAGTCGCTCTCGCGGCGGAACACCGTGTCGTCCGCGCGCGCCAGGGGATCGAGTGCGTTCCACTCGTCCACCATGCGGAGACCGTCCATCAGGATCTGTTCGGCCGGCAGCAGGTCCTTCGGGTCGCGACCGTGGACGATCGCCTCCGGCGTGAAGTGGAACGAACCTCGCTGCCGCCCCAGCAGGTGGAAGATGGTCTCGCTCGTGCAGAGTTCTGCGATCTCGTCGAGTGCGGCGGCGCCGAGATCGGGCTCGAGAACGTCGCGCAGTTCACGACCCTCGCCGAGCTGCTCCTCGGCGTCGAGCAGACGCTCCGGGGTGAGGAGCCCCACGCGTACCAGCAGGTCGCCCAGCGCCCAGCGCTCGTAGGCACCGACCTGCTCGGCGTACACCACCGAGCCATGATCGAAGGCGATGCGCAGCCGATCGCCCTCGCCGCTCACCTCGAGCACACCCGTCTTGCGCTGATGCCCGATCAGCTGGAAGACCTCGCCGATTCCGAAGTCGCGCAGGTTGCCGTGGAGCGCGACCGACACTAGCTGCGCTCCCGAAGCCATACGGCGATGGCCGTGGTCGACAGGTAGAGCGCGGTCGCGAGAGCGGCACCGGTCGCGGCGAGCAGTCCCACCCCGGGCCCGAGCGCCCCCCCGTCGTCCAGCGGGCCGCGGGCGAACCCCAGCATGGCCACGGCCGCCCCGGCGAAGGTCGTCGCCAGCAGGCCGAGCAGGGCATGGCGGCCCAGCAACCCCGCCGCACCCGGCACCACCCAGGAGAGCCCGAGGCGCAGCCGCTCGCTACGCGCCTGGCGGGCGCGAAGCCGGGCCAGGCGGTCTGCGCGCCGCGCGCCCTCGCCGCCGCCGGCCACCAACAACTCGGCCATTCCGCCGTAGAAATCGCTTTCGAGGCCGTGTCCCAGTCGCCCGAGCAAGAAGGCCAGGGCGAGGCCAGCCGCGATCGCCGCAAGCCAACCTGCGCCGGCTTCGGGGGCCGCCTTGCCGAGCAGGCCCGGTGCGAGCCGTTCGCGCAGGGCGGCCGCGAGACCTTCTGCCGTGTCGGGCTCGGCGCGCGCATCCAGCCGCGCCGCGACGGCCGTCCAGTCGGCAGGCAGGTCGAACGTGGTGGCCGCGGGCGCGCGACTCAGGACCTCGGCACGGTCCCGGACGTCGTCGGCGCCGAGTGCCTGGGCTTCTGCGAGTGCGAGATCCTGCTGGTCGAGGCGCACGACCGAGCCGTAGGCCTGCGAGAGGTTCACCCGGATGACCGGCGAGTCGGACGACCGACTGGCGGCCTCGTAGAGGGCAATCGCCGCCTCGGGCTCGCGGGCCGCGAGCTTCACGTTGGCTGCATGAGTCAGCTGGCGCGGGTCCTTCGCACGAAGCAGCGGCTCCATCAGGACGAGCGCCTCGTCGTGTCGCCCCTCGCGATGGGCGCGCAGGCCCAGCGCCTCGCGCACCAGCAGATCGGGCCCAAGGCCCCCGGCACGGCCGGCCGGGCGCGAAGCATCGGCTGCCGCCAGCCGCGAGTACGTGGCCAGGTCTGCAAGGCCGCGCTGCGTGTCCACGGCGGCGAGCGCGACGGGGTCGGCGCGGCCCAGAACCAGGCTTCGGGCCGCCGCGTCGAGCAAGGGGAACATGCCGATCAGGACGAGTCCACCGGCCAGGGCGACGGCGGCCCGGCGTCCCCACCCCGGCGCGACCAGGCCGAGCGCGAGCAGGGCGAACCCAAGGCCCAGCAGGCCTTCGCCGAGTGCGAGCGGCGCAAGCAGGACACAGCCGATCAGGGCCAGACGCGACGGTGCCGGCAGGTCGCCGGGCAGGCTTCCGAGCGCGCGCACCAGGCCCCCCCCTGCGCTCGCAGTGGCCAGCACCAGAAAGGCGATCCCGCTCAGGACGAAGGTCGCCGCGAGAACCGAGAACAGCGCCGGCCCGGCCCAGAGTCGCGCGCCGACGTGGTGCCGGGTCGCGCGGACGCCGTCGGCCAGCGAGCGAGCCGCCCCCAGCGGAGAGAGGTCCGCGAGCTGGGCCCGCGCCAGGGCAAAGTGGCCCGCCGGCCAACCAGGAGCCAGCGACACGGCAGCCTCGGCCCGGGCGAGGTCGGTCGCGCCCGGCTGGTGCAGGGCGAGTCGCGCGTGGGGCTCGAGGTCGCGCAGACCGAGTCGGGCGCCAGCCACCTGGCTGCGCTCGACCCGGGCCAGCAGGTCGGCGTCGCCCGTGCGCCAGGCGTGACCGAGCGTCGCGCGAACGGGGTCGGACACCCTCGACGCGTGCTCGGGCAGAGGCTCCAGAAACTCGATCCCCTCGGGGACACTCTCCGCGATCTCCTCGGAGGCGAATGCTGGCAGCGACAGCAGCAGCAGCGCCGTCACAGGGATCCAGAGCCCTGCGCCACGACGCAGGATCGCCCAGGCAGTGTGAACTCGGCTCGACCGCACGTCTCCCCCGGCCCGTGGGTCCGAGCCCTCGGGTCCAGCGGGCGTATCGGCCTCCCGCACGCCTCGCTGGAGCGCCATGCTCCCGGCGTGGGGCGCCTTTCGGCTGCGATCTCGGGCGCTATGATCCGCGCCCCGCAGCACCCGTCCCTGGAGAGAGCCTTGGCCAACCACAAGTCCGCACAGAAGCGAGCCCGTCAGGACCTGCGCCGACGCGCCCGCAACCGCGCCATCAAGAGCGACGTGCGCGGACGGGTGAAGGCCGTTCGCACGGCCATCGAAGCCGGCGACAAGACCGCCGCCGCCACGCAGCTGCGCAGCGCCGAGAGCGCCCTGCGCAAGGCCGCCAGCAAGGGCACGCTCAAGAGGACGACGGTGAGCCGGTCGGTCGCACGGCTGGCGAAGGCCGTCGACGCACTCTCCTAGCCTCCGGGCCCGTGGGGCCCAGCGGATCTCCTAGGCGGCCAGTCCGAGCACCAGCCGCTCGAGGGCGAGGTCGGGCGGCAGCCCGCCCTGCCCCTTCAGCACCTGGTCCACTTCGTGGATGGCGCTGAGGCAGGCACGCAGCCGCGCCGGGGTGTAGCGGCGCGCCTGGCTCTCGAGCTTGCGGACGGCGAACGGATGCCCGCGCGGCGGCTCGCCGGCGCGGGTGCGCACCAGCTTGCGAAAGTGCGAGGCCAGCGACCCCAGCAGCACGGGATGCGGCGCGCCGCCTTCGAGCAGGTGGTGCAGAACGCCCAACGCATCGGGCGTGCGCCCCTCCCCGATCGCATCGGTGAGATCCCAGATCGGCTGTTCGGCGATGCTCGAGACACAGCGCGACACGTGATCGCGGCTGATCGTCTCCCCCGGCCCCGCCAGCAGCGCCGCCTTCTCGATCTCGCGCCGCAGGGCCAACAACTCCCGCCCCACCGACTCGGCCAGCAGTTCCGCGGCCCCGGGTCCGAGCTTCGTCCCCAGACGGTCGGCCTCGTGCCGCGCAGCCGCCGCGACCTCGCGAACCCCCTTCGGCGGGTCGCACACGACCAGACCGCCCTTGCCGAAGGCCTTCACGAAACGCGAGCGCTTGTCGATCCGCGACGCCACCACCAGCAACACGACCTCGGGCGGTTCCGAGAGCAGGCCCACGGCTTCGGCGACCGCATCGGCCAGCGCGCCCCCCCTCTTGGCCTCGGGCTCTCGCAACTCCACCAGGCGCCTCGGCGCCATCACCGGAAGGGTACGCACGGCGTCGAGCAATGCTCCGGGTGCCGTGCTGGCCCCGTCCATGCGGTCGTGGTTGAAGTCGCGAGACGCCTCGTCGACCACGGCGTCGCGCAGCGCAGCGACCGCTTCGTCGCGCAGCAGCGCCTCGCTGCCCGCCACCAGGTAGGCCGGCCGGATCGTACCGGCGGCGAGCTCCTTGCGGAGCTCGGCCGGGGTCACTGGACGACGCGCTCGTACAGGGCGTCGTGCACGCGGCCCGCCAGCAGGCTCGACAGCCTGCGGATCGCCTCGGATCGGTTGGTACGGGCGACCTCGACGTCGGCACTGGCCAGGTAGAGGTCCGTCTCGGCGAGCGAGTTCTCGTCGATCTCCATCACCGTGCCGTCGCGGCGGGTCACGATCACCTCGAGCACCATGCGCACCTCGTACTCGAGGGCGAAAGCGATCGACGAGAAGCTGCGGCTGCGGATGTCGACGGCTGCGATCGCGCCTTCGAGCACCAGATCGGCCGCTTCGCGATCGTCCACCACGCGCAGGGCGCCTCGACGCTGGAACTCGCGCAGCAGGGCATCGTTCAGGATGCGATCGACGCCGGGCTCGAACGTGAGGTTCGCCAGGCTGCCGATGGCGATGCGCTCGGCATCGGGAATCGCGCCCTTGTACCGCACCACCTTGTAGCCACAGCCGAGGCACAGCGTGCCGGCAAGCAGGCTGAGCGCGGCCCAGGAGGCCGCTCGGGAAGCGACGAGGCGTTGGATCACGGCGCGACCGTACCAGCCCGGGCGGCGGGCGTCACGAGCCTTGAGTTGTGGATCGAAGAATGCGCCTGGCATGAGACCTGCTGACGTGCGGGTTCATGCCTTCCCCGAATTCGGGCTTCCGTCCGCCGCACTGTCCATCCGCCACGTGTGATTCCCATGTGCGGCCGGGGACTTGGCGCTGGGTCAAGAAAGGGTTCTTCGAGCGGCCCACGCGCGGCGATCGCATCCAGCGTTACCGCTGCTCCACCTGCGGGCGTTCCTTCAGTTCACAGACGTTCCGCGCCGACTACTGGCTCAAGCGTCCCGACCTCTTGCCCCTGGTCGCACTCCGTGTCCGCGGTTGCAGCGGACTGCGCCAGATCGCCCAGGAACTCGGGGTCGCCCACGCCACCATCCAGCGCCAGGTCGAGCGACTGGGGCGACACTGCCTGCTGCTTCACGAGGCCCTGCGCCCTACAACCCCGCGAGAACCCCTGGTCCTCGATGGGCTTCGTAGCTTCGAGTCGGGCCAGTACTGGCCGCTCGACCTGAATCTGGTCGTGGGCGCGTCGCACTTCGTGTACGGGTTCAGCGACGCCGAGTTGCGGCGAAGCGGCTCGATGAAGCCGGCCCAGCGCCGCAAGCGCGGCGTTCTCGAGGCCCGGTACGGGCGGCCCGATGGGCGCGCGACCCGTCGCTCCGTCCAGGAACTGCTGGAGCGGGTGGTCCCGGCGGGCGGCTCGGCCGTCCTGCACTCGGACGAACACCCGGCCTACGCTCAAGCCGTTGCGCGGCTGCGCGAAGGCCGCCGCATCCAGCACGAGCGGACCTCTTCCAAGGCGGCTCGGACCTCGTCGAACCCGCTGTTCCCGGTGAACCTGGCCGATCTGTTGATCCGCCATGGGAGCGCCAACCACAAGCGCGAGACGATCGCCTTCTCGAAGCGACGACAGGGAGCGCTCTACCGGCTCGCGATCTGGGTGGTCTGGCGCAACTACATGAAGCCGAGCTCGGAAAGAACGCGGCGACCGCCGCCGGGTGTCTTGCTGGGACGAATCGAGCGTGCGTGGACGATCGAAGATGTCCTACAGGCGCGGCGCTTTCCGTGGCGGGCCGGGCTCACCGGGTGGCTACGCCAGTGCTACCACGGCGAGATCCCCACGCGCTGCCTGCCCAGGTGCCGAGCCCATCGGCTCGCGTACGCCTGCTGACGAAGGCACCCGCCGCACAAAGGGGCTCAAGACCCGACGGTCACCGCCCGCTCAGGCGCATTCTTCGAGCCACAAGTCAGATCTTGAGCAGCGACTTGGCGAGCGATAGCACCCGGTTCGCCTGAATCGGCTTCGTCAAGTACTCGTTCGCCCCCAACGCGAGCGCCCGCTCGCGGTCCTCCTTGGCGCCCTCGGTCGTGATCACCACGATCGGCATCTCGCGCAGCGCGTCCTCGGCGCGGATCAGGCTGATGAGCTTGAGGCCATCCATCACGGGCATGTTGATGTCCACCAGGGCGAGGTCGTAGTCGTCGCTGGTGACCTTGCGCAGTCCGTCCATCCCGTCGGCGGCCTCGACGATCTCGGCGCCCTTGAGGCGCTTCAGTGCGAAGACGAGCAGCTGACGCATGGTCGGGCTGTCCTCGACGATGAGAATGCGGTGCTTGTCGCGGTCCATGTCGGACCCCCCGGAGAGAAGCGTGACCTACTTGGTCAGCAGGTCGATGAACCCCTGAATGGTGTTGAGCTTGCGTTCGGACTGGCCATAGAGCTGCGCCGCGAAGATCGCCGTGGCGGCATGGCCCGCCAGCAGCGTGAACAGTTCGTGGTCGAGCGGCGAGAACCCGTCCTTCTGGGCGAGCAGGCTGAAGATGGCGATCGCGCCGATCGGGCGTTCCTCGACGCGCAGCGGGATGCACACGATCGGGCGGGTCAGGTCGTCGGCCTCGCCGGAGGGATCCTCGCAGCTGGTCTCGCCGGTCTCGACGGCACTGCCGACCACGCCGGTCCCGAGAGGCATGCGCGGAAAGCGCTCGAGAGGCACGCCCTCGGCCGCCACCGCTTCGAGCTGGCCGGTGCGCTCGTCGAGCACGTAGACGGTGAAGACCTCGGCGCCGATCAGGTTGATGACGATCTCGATGATGATCTTCAGGACCTCACCGAGGTCGAGGGTCGAGTGAAGCTGGTAGCTGGACACGTAGAGGTTGGCGAGGTTGTTGTTCTCCTCTTCGACCTCGAGGTAGCGCCCTGCGAAGTGGCGGTTCTCCTCCTCCACCGCTTCGAGCCGGAGGAGCACGTCCTCCTTCTCCGACTCCAGCCCCTGGATGCGGACGATCAGCTCCTGGCGGAGCTTCTCCCACTCGTTCTCGTCGCGGGCGGCGAAGTTCTGGCGATCCTCCACCGACAGGAGCTGCGAGCGCAGGCGCTCGTTCTCCTCCAGGAGCTCCTTGGTGAACTCCGCCCCACGCCGGAAGAGCGTGAGAAACTCGTCGGCCTGTTGGTGGCGACCGTCGCCCTGGTCCTTCATCCCCGATCCTCTGCTGGTCTCTCATCGGCGTTCTCGACGCCGGCCTGAATCGCGCCGGGGATGTCCCGGAGGGGCAGGACGGCGTCCACGGCCCCTGCCGAAATGGCCTGCTTCGGCATCCCGAAGATCACGGCGGACTCCTCGGACTCGGCGATCACGTTTCCCCCGGCCTCCTTGACGCGGCGGGCCCCGCGGGTGCCGTCGTCGCCCATTCCAGTGAGCACCACGGCGAGCAGGTCGGCCCCGAAGTGCTTGGCGCAAGAGTGGAAGAGGCGATCGACCGACGGCGCGTACTTGTCGCTGCCCGTCCGCGGCGCGAGCCGGGTCACGACGCGCCCGCTCAGGGCCTCGAATTCCATGTGCGAGCCACCGGGCGCCAGCAGGATCTGCCCGGGCCGGGGCTCGTCGCCGTGCCGCGCTTCGCGCACGTCGAAGCAGGTGAGGCGATCGAGCCGCGCCGCGAAGCCTCGCGTGAACCCTTCGGGCATGTGCTGGGCCACGGCGAAGCCGAACGGGGGCGGCTCGGAGAACGAGCCGAACAGCTGCGACAAGGCCGCGGGCCCTCCGGTGGAGGCGCCGATCGCCACCAACGCCAGGTCGTTGCAGGGAGTGGACTGCAGCTGGGTCGTGGGCGGGTGCGCGATGCGATCTCGGACCTTGTCGATGCGCAGGTCCTGGACGGCCAACACGCGGCGTACCAGCTCGGCCTCGATGGTGGCGAGCTCGGGCGTTGCACGCGAAGTGGGCTTCGCGACGAAGTCGACGGCACCGAGGTCCAGCGCCTTGAACACGTCCTGGTCGTCGGCCCGCCCGCTGATCACGATCACCGGGGTTGGATGCTTGGCCATCAGGATGCGCAGGAAGGTGAACCCATCCATCCGCGGCATCTCGAGGTCGAGCGTGATCAGGTCGACCGGATTCTCGAGCGCCTTGCGCAGCGCCTCTTCTCCGTCACGAGCGAAGTCGACCACCTCGATCAGCGGCGAGGACTCGAGCATGCGCGTGATCGTGCGCCGGCTGAAAGCCGAGTCGTCGATCACCATGACGCGGATGGGATCGACGGCGGTCATGCGTCGTCCTTCGGCGGCGCCGCGGCGGCGATCGCGGCCTGGGCGGCCTGGTGCCAGCGGTCACAGGGCTCGTCGCCGGGCGCGGGCTTGCGATAGACCAGGTCGTTGCGCAGATGCCGAAGCGTGAACGCACTGGAGAGGTTGATGAGCGACTCCGAGTGTCCGAGCAGCAGGTGACCCCCGGGACGGAGCTTCTCGCCGAACGTGTCGATCACCTGGCTCTTCGTCTCCATGTCGAAGTAGATGATCACGTTGCGACACAGGATCACGTCCATCGGGCCGAGCAGGGACATGCGCGCGCGGTCCAGCAGGTTCAGGTGCGTGAACACCACGTGGCGCTTGATCTCGTCGGAGATGCGGAAGCCGCCCTCGGTCTCGTCGAAGTACTGCTTCTGGACGCGCGGCTCGGTCTCGCGGAAGGACGCGGGCCGGTAGACGCCCCGGCGGGCCTTCTGGAGCATGCGGCGCGAGATGTCCGAGGCGTAGACGCGGAAGTCGCGCCCGGGTTCGTAGCCCGCCTCGCGCGCCATCATCACGATGGAGTAGGCCTCCTCCCCGCTGGAGCACCCGGCCGACCAGATGCTCACGCAGGGCGTGCCATCGGCCCGGTGGCGCTCGAGTTGTTCTGGGAAGATCTCCTCCACGAGCGCGCGCAGCTGCCCCATTTCGCGAAAGAAGTACGTCTCGTTGGTCGTGAGCTCGTCGATCATCGACGACAGTTCGTCGCCACCCTCCCGACGGAGCAGGTAGTGGTAGGCGGCGAAGCTGCCGAGATCGAGTTCCTGCACCCGGCGCTGCAGACGCTTCTCCAGCAAGAAGCGCGAGTCGTCGGTGAAGTGCAGGCCGCACACCTCACGGAAGAAGTCGCGAAACTGGCGGAACTCCAGATCGGAGAGCACGAGAGACGATTCTCGGGGCTGGCGCATGGCTATCGCTCGAGCCTGCGGATGGCGGCGAGAAGCGCTTCGCGCACGAACTCGTCGCTCTCGTCGTCGAGTCGCCGCAGCAGCGCCGGCAGCGCGCGTTCCACGCCGCGTTCGGCGAGGGCCTGCACCGCGGCCGCGCGCGCGCTCCAGTGCGGATGCGACACCACCGGAAAGAGCGAGGCCAGGGCCGACTCTTCGGCATTGCGCCCCACCACTGCGGCGGCACCGGCCACCAGTTCGGCATCGTCGTCTTCCAGCAGGGGCGCGGCTACGTGCGCGGCGTCGGAACCGCCCACCAGCGCGAGCGACTCGAGCGAGGCCAGCGCGACGGCACCGCCCTCGGCGACACCGGTGGCCAGCAACGCGAGCGCCACGGTCGGCGGTCCCGGACGTTCCGCGGTGTACTTGCCCACGGCGCGCATGGCCGCGGCGCGGACGCGCTCGTCCTCGTCGCCGGCGAGACTGCCCAGGTCGTCGAGACCGCGCGGGTCCCCCGACGCCGCCACGGCGGCAGCGGCACCGATCCGGACCGCGGGCGACTCGTCGGCCAGCGCCAGCCGCAGCGCTTCGGGCGTGCGCCCGCGGGCGACACGTCCCAACGCGGCCGCCGCAGCGCGCCGAACGCGACCGCTGGGGTCGGAAAGCAGGAACGCCAGCTGGCCCGCGTCCTCTTCGCCGGCCACTTCGCCCAGGACATGGGCGGCTTCCACGCGGAAGGCCTCCCCCGCCGAGGGCAGGCGCTCGGCCAGCCGCGCCACGGCCGCCCGGGCCGCCTCGGGCTCCTGGCTGATGGCGCCGAGGGCATCGCCCAGTGCCTCGCCGAGATCGGGGTCGGCCTCCTCTTTCTCGGCGGCCTCTTCGAGCGCGCGCACCAGATCGGGGATCGCCTTCGCATCGCCGCGTGCGCCCAGCGCCTGTGCGGCGCCGATCCGCTCGTCGGTGAGGCTGCATCCGAGCACCCGTCGTAGCAGCGCGGATCCCTCGGCGCCGGACGTCTGGCCCAGCAGTCGAAGGGCCGTGCCGCGTTCACGCGCCGGAAGCTCCGGCCAAAGCCGCGCGAGCTCGGCTTCGAGTCCAGGGCCGAAGCCCTCGAGTGTGGCGAGCACCGCCTCTTCGAGTGCCTCGTCGGTGGCCGCGGAGATCATCGCGACGACGCTGTCCATGCGACGCACGACGCCCATGAACTGCACCAGCCCGATCCGACTCGCAGCCGGTGCGTCCCGGAGACCCTCGAGCAGCTCCGTGTACACCTCGGGTGCGCCGTCCAGGCATTCGCGCACCGCGAGCGCGAGCGCCTCCTCCCGATCCCCATGCGCTGCGACGCGATCGACCAGCGCGAGCGCCGCCGCGCGGCGCGAAGAACGCGTTCCGTCGACCAGCCCCTTGAGGATCGCCTCGTCTGCGCGCGTGTCGTCGCAGGCCGCCAGCAACGGATAGACCGCAGCGCGAAGGAGCCCGTCGTCGAGGGCCGGAAGCAGCTCGGCCGCGGGCACCGCGACGCCCACCCGGGCCAGGGCGCGCAGCGCGGAGAGCCGTACCAACCGTTCGTCGTCCCGCTGCTGCAGCTCCCGCAAGACCGGCGCGTCGGCGGGGTCACCGATCGCCCCGAGCGCATCGGCCGCCGCACCGCGGACGTTCGGGTCTTCGTCGGCGAGCAGTTCTCCGAGGCGCGCACGTGAAGCCGGCTCGGCGATTCCCGCGAGGGCATCCACCACCTGCTTGCGCACGTCGACGTCGGGGTCCTCGCTGGCCCGAAGCAGCGCCGGAACCGCATGCTCGCCACAGTGCATCAGCGCCTCGAGCGCCGCGTTGCGGCGCCCCGGGTTGTCTCCGTCGGCGAGGGCCGCGAGCAGGGCCTCGACGACGTCGGCGCGGCCGCGCAGGGCGGCAATGCGCTCGAGGGCGGCCTTGCGAACGCGCCAGCTCGGATCCCCGAGCGCCGAGACGAGCATCTCCGTGGCCTCTGCGGATTCACCGACGGCGCAGCGCTCGACCGCCAGGCGTCGCACCTCGTCGTCATCGGCGCGCAGGTCACGCACCAGGTCTTCGAACTCGCGATCCATCGGACTCAGGCCATCCCCCGCGCCCGTGCGACGCGAACCAGTTCATCGGCCAGGTGGTCGCGTTCGTCCCGAACGCGTTCGTCCACCCGCTCCACGAAGAGTGCCCGCCCCTCGGCGATCTCCGCGGCCAGGGCCTCGACCACGTTGCCCACGCGCACCGCCTCGGTGAACCGCTCTTCGTTGTAGAGCACGATGTCCGACACGATGATGCGGGCCAGGCGCTCGGCCTTGGCGCGTTCCTCTTCGAGCCCGTCGTCCGCGGGCGCAGCGGGCGGTGCGGCGGCCGGCGGCGGCGCCTCGTTCTCCACGGGTGCGGGCACGCTCGGCGCCGGCTGGAGCGGTTCGGCCGCGCGCACCGGTTCGGGCCCCGCATCACTGGCGAGGTCGCGCCCGGCCAGCGCACGATCGAGGATCGGCAGCAGCCCGTCGGGAAGGTCGGGCTCCTCGACGTAGGCATCGGCACCATACAGATCGTCCGGCGGACGCCGGTACCGGTCCTTGTGGTGGATCGCGCCGGCCAGGATCACCTGGGTGCCGCAGAGGCTCGGGTTGCGCTTCACCACCTCGCACACCTGGAAGCCGTACATCTTGGGCAGGGTCGCCGAGAGCACCACCGCCACCGGGAGCTGCCGCTGGATCTCCAGCATGGCTTCGACGCCATCGTGAACGACGAACGAGCGCAGACCGCGTGCGGCCAGGGTGTCGGCCACCTGCTTGCCCAGGTCGGCGTCGGGAAGCGCCACGCCGATGCACGGCGCATCCGGACCGGGCTCGGAGGGGGCGTCCGGGGTCGCCGGGGCCGGACCCGGCTCGCTCGGCGCCTGCGCCGCCGCTGGAGCGGACACCTCGGGCGACGCGGGCGGCGGGCTCGAAACGGCCGACGCGGGCGGGCCCTCGGGCACGGAGCCGAGAGAAGCGGGCGCGCCAGCCGGCATGGCATCGGGCGACGGCGGTGCGCCGACCGGCGTGGATTCGGCAGACCCCCCAACCGGCGTGGAATCGGTAGACGCGCCGGCGGGCGTCGACGCGGCGACGCCGGCCGGAGACGCAGGGGACTCGGCGGGCGTGGCGGGTTGCGGCGGCGCCGGCGACGCGGCGGCCGGCGGGCGCACACGGAACACCGCCTCGCACCGCGAACAGCGAAGGCGTACACCTTCGTCGCGAAGCTTCTCGCGGTCGATCCGATAGCGCGCCTTGCACTTGGGACACGCAGCGATCATCGTGCTCTCCTCTGACGGCCTACGAGACCTGGAACCGGCCTACACCGGCGCGTAGCGCCTGCGCCTGGGCCTTCAGCTGATCGGTGGCGGATTCCATCTGCTGGGCCGCCTCCCGGTTGGAAGTCGTTCGTTCGTGAACGCGCTGCAGGAACTCCACCGCCGAACGGCAGGCCTGCGATTGCTCGGTCAGCGCCCCGTGGATGCGGTCGACGGCGTCGCGCACGCTCTCCACGCTCTCGCGGATCTGCCGGGCACCGCGCGACTGCTCTTCGGTGGTGCGATGGGTCTGCTGCGCGACATCGCGCATCACCAGTGAGCCGCGCATGATCACCTCGTTGCCGCGCTCCTGTTCGGTCCCCGCAGCACGGATCTCGTCCACACGGCCCTTCACCCGATCCATGAGCCCCGAGACGTGGCCAGCGGCGCGGGCCTGCTCGCGCACGGAGCTCACGATCGCGCCGATCCGCTCGCCGCTGGCCCGGGCGGCGCTGGTGATCTCTTCCAGGGACACCCCGGCCTGCGCGGCAAGGTCCACACCGGACTGGACGCTCTCGGTTCCCTGCTCGATCGCCCGGACGGCGTTCGCGCTCTCTCCCTGCACCGAGCGGATCAGGCCGGCGATCTCCTTGGTGCTGGTCAGCACCCGGTCGGCGAGATCCTTGATCTCGTCCGCCACCACCGAAAATGCGCGGCCCTGGTCGCCAGCCTGCGCGGCGATGATCGCGGCATTGAGCGCGAGCAGGTTCGTCTCGTCGGCGACGTCGTCGATCACGTCGACGATCGCGCCGATCTCCTGCACCCGCTCGCCGAGACCGCCGATCACCTGGGACACCGTGTCGGTCGACTCGCGGATCTCGTCCATTCCGGCGATGGTCAGGCGCACCTTCTCGCGGCCGCCGTCGGCCAGGCTCACCACCTGCCCGGAAAGCTGCGCCGTCTCGCCTGCGGTGCGCTCCGCCTCGTTCATGGTCGCCGCCATCTCGGCCATCGAGGTCGTCGTCTCGGTGACCTCATCGGCCAGCCCCTCGGTGTTCTCTGCGATCTGGCGCACGGCGAGGATCATCTGCTCGATCGAGCCACTGACGTCGTCGATCTGGGACGAGAGCGCCGACGCCGTCTGGTTCAGCTCCTCTCCCGAAGCCCCGAGTTCGAGGATCGAGCTGCTCGCCTCCTCGACGTTGCCGTTCAGGACCTGGGACGACTCCGTGATCCCGGCCACTTGGCGGTCGATCGACGCGACCTGGCCCGTGACCTGCTCGATGCCTTGCATCTGATCCCGCGTCGCCTGGAAGACGCTGGTGCCCGCGGTCGCGATCGCCTCGCCGGCGGCGTCCACGCGCTCGGCCGTCGCCAGGACTTCGCCGAGGGTCTCACGCAGCGAGCCGACCATTCGCTCGAAGTCGCGCGCGAGATCGCCCAGTTCGTCTTCGGACTCGAACACGGTGTCGGCGCGCAGGTCCCCGGCTGCGACGCGACGGGCGCGGCGCGAAAGGGCCGTCGTCGCGCGGCTCACGTCGTTGGCCAGGAGCCACGCCACCGCGAGGGCCACCATCAGCGCGGCGAGGAACACCGCGGCGTACCGGGCGCGCAGGTCGCGCAGGTCCGTCGCCAGGTCTCCCGGCGGAAGCACGGCGACCAGCGCCAGCTCGGGCCGGTCGGTCAGACGCGTCCACGCGAAGGCGGCGTCGCTGTCGAGCTGCGTGCTGTTGCCCAGGGCGTCGCCACCCACGGCCTCGAGCTCGGGGGCGGACAGCATCGACTCGCCCTCGACCACCTCGCCCGTCACCACATCGACGACCAGGATCTCGTGGGCCAGCCCGAGCAGTCGGGCCTGGTCGCGCGCGATGCGAAGATCGGCGTCTCCGGGACCGCTCACCCGCTCGGTGAGCTGGCTCAGGAAGCGCTGCTGGAGCCGGGTGGCCTGGCGCTCGACCGGCGCCCGGGCGTCGGCGTAGCCCAGCATCACGACGAACAGGACCGAGATCAACACGACGGAAGACGTGGCGACGCCCAGCTTCAGGGCGAGCGGCACGCGCCGGAACAGCGCGCTGCGCTCGGCGTCGTCTCCCAGCGCGGTCGCCCAGTCGTTTTGCAGCGGCCCCATGGCGCGCTTCAGGACGAAGTAGACCGCCAGGCAGGAGAGGAAGCCGCCGGCCACCGAGGCCGTGGCGATCACCGCCGCGGCGCGGGTGGGTAGATCGCCCAGCTGCAGGGCCATCCCGGCCGGGATCGTGATCGCGGCGAGCACCCAGGAGGACATGGCGAGCCCGAACATGCGTGCCGGAACGCTCATCGCTGAGGAGAAGCCCTCACGCAGCACACCGGGGTCCGGCGTACCGACGGACTCGGCCTGCAGACAGGCGACGACGCCGGCCTCGATGCGCCGCTGCACGAATTCGTTCAGCGCGGTGAAGCCCACCGCGAACACGCCGACCGCCAACCCGAAGGCTCGCCAGCCGTGGCCATCGAGCTGGAGCAGGCCGTGGAGGTAGAGCGCGACCAGCACCGCGACGCCGATCTGGACCGCGGCCGCGCGAATGCGGACCGCGGCACGAAAGGCCCCGGGGCTCTCGAAGTGCCGCGCCTTCACGACGCCACCCCCTCGGACCGTTCGGCGCGGTCATCGAGCGCCGAGCGGTACACGCTCTCGAGCAGGTGCTCGACCGAGAGCGCCAGCACCGGGCTGGCCGTGGGCCGTCGTACGACCGCACGCACCACGTCGTATCCGGCGTGCGTGGCGAGCGCCGGCGGTTCGCCCAGCGCCTCCGGCTCGACCGACAGCACGTCCACCGCACGCGCGACCCGCAGACCGAAGACCATCTCGTCCACTTCCAGCACGGCGATGCGCGTCTGCGCGTCGACCTCGGCCGCAGGCTCGTCCAGCAGGCGCGCGAGGTCGACCACGGGGATCACCGCGCCACGCAGGTCGATCACGCCCTCGATCAACGCCGGGGCCTTCGGCAGCGGCGTGATCTCCGGGGCGCGCACGATCTCGCGGATCTGCAGCACGTCCACACCGTACGTCCGGCCCCCGCTCTCGAAGCAGGCCAGCTCGACGGCGGCATCCAGCGCGAGGGGATTAGCTGCGGCCAAGAGACAACACCCGCTCGAGGTTCATGAGAGAGACGAAGCGGCCAGCGCACTCGCAAAGGCCGTCCACGAACTCGGAATCGGTGGTCGGCGGCGGCAGGACGCCCGACTCGGGCACCCGCAGCACGTCGGTCACGGCGTCCACGCGGATCGCGGACACCTCGGTGTCGTCGGCGTGCAGGACGATGATCCGGCTGCGCCGCGTCGCCTCGGCCGGCGCGAGGCCCAGCCGACGACGCAGGTCGACCACCTGCACGATCTCGCCGCGCAGGGAGATCACGCCCATCACCTCGGCGGGCACCCGCGGCACCGCCGTCACGGGACGCAGGCGCACGATCTCCCGCACGCGTTCGACGGGGATCGCGTAGGGGTCGCCATCCAGGTCGAAGGCGAGAAGCTCGACCAGGACGGCCGCATCCTCTTCGGCCTCGCGGCGGGCGGCCGCGCGAGCCAGGACGTCCCAGCGGTTGGCGCTCTCGGGCTGCACGTCGACGCTCACTCGTCGCCCTCCCGTTCGGAGTCGGCGTCCGAGGGCGCAGCGGAGGTGGATTCCCCGCCGTCAGCCGTCCGTTCGCTCGCGGCTTCGCGGCCGCGCACGGCATCTTCCACCAGGGCCGACACGTCGAGAACGAGCACCGCGCCCAGCTCGCCGAGCTCGGTGGCCCCCGCGATCCCGCGCACCTTGCTGGCGGGCCCCTGGATCGGCTTGATGACGGTGTCCTGCTGACCGCGCAGGTCGTCCACCACCAGGCCCAGCCGCATGTCGCCGAGCCCCAGCACCACGGCGTAGCCCTTGTCGCTGCCGGCAGCGCCTTCGAGACCGAACTCGTCGGCCAGACGACGCAGCAGCAGCGCTTCGCCGCGGAGATTCAGCATCTCGCGCCCGTCGCTGCGCTGCACGTCCGCGGGGTCGAGCAGCAGGGTCTCGCGTACCGAGTTCAAGGGGATCGCGTAGCTCTGCTCGCCGACCCCCACGATCAGCGCCTGGATGATGGCCAGGGTGATCGGCAGCGTCATGGAGAGCGTCGTGCCCCGGCCGGGATGCGACTCCACGTCGACGATGCCGCCGAGGGCGGCGATGTTCGAACGCACCACGTCCATCCCGACGCCCCGCCCGGAGGTCTCGGTCACCTCGGCGCGTGTGGACAGGCCCGGTGCGAAGATCAGGTCGAGGGCTTCCCGGTCGGAGATCTCTTCATCGACGCCGAGGAGCCCCTGCGCCACGGCGCGGGCCCGGACGGCGTCGGCGTCGATCCCGCGCCCGTCGTCGGCCAGCTGGATCACGACGTCGTTGCCGCGCTGGAAGGCCTCCACCCGCACGCGACCCTCCCGGGGCTTGCCGGCGGCGGCGCGCTCCTCGGGCGACTCGATCGCGTGGTCGTAGGCATTGCGGACCACGTGCATCAGCGGATCGACCAGCTCCTCGACGATCAGCTTGTCGAGCTCGGTGTCCGCGCCGCGGATCTCGAGCGCGACCTCCTTGCCGAGGTCGAGCCGCAGCCTGCGGGTCACGCGCACGAGCTTGTCGAAGACCTGACGAAGCGGAACCATCCGGACGTCCAGAACGCCCGCCTGAAGCTCCTGCAGCTTGCGCTCGAGGGTCTTGTGCACCTTCGCCAACGCGAGCCCATGCCGACTGGTCCGCGCATCCTGGGCGAGCTCGGCCGCGATCGCCTTGACCGCGCCGCGCTGGGTCACGAGTTCGCCGACCAGGTTCATGAGCTCGTCGAGCTTGCGGATGTCGACGCGCACGGTCTCGCTGATCGACTTGAGCGAGGTCTCTACCGCGGCCTCCTCGGCCGGGGCCTCGGGTACGGGCGCAGCGGGTGCGCGTTCGGCCTCGGGTGCGCCGACGGCGCGCGCCTGATGAACGCGCTCGGGGGAGACGCCCAGCTGCTCGCACAGGTCCGGCACCGCGAGTTCCGATGCCACCAGCATCGAGAAGCGGATCTGCGACGCCTCGCTCTCGCCCGGCGAGGGCAGCGTCGAGATGAGCTCTCCGAGTTCCTTGATCGCGGCGCCGAGCTCCGCGAGCCCCTCCTCGAACGAGAGGATCTCGAAGTCGGCCTCCACCACGTAGATGCCCTTGCCCGACCGCGTGCACTCCCCGAGCCGGTGTTCCTCGTACTCGGTGAGCGTGCGCAGCATCGCCGGATCGAGGTCGAGCTCGGCCGCCTCGGGCTCTTCCGCGGCTCCGCTGCGGGTCCAGGCGTCGATGCGCGCGACCAGCGCGCCGAGGGTCTCTTCGAGGCCCTCCCGGCCGGTTTCGTCGTCGAGCTTCGACAGCGTGGAGGAGACCAGGGTCACGCTCTCGTCGAACAGCGCGATGCCGGGGGCGTCCAGGACCGCGCGGCCCATGCGCAGCCCGTCGAGCACGTCCTCGAGGTGGTGCGCGAGTTCGCTCATGCCGTCCAGGCCGAACATCCCGGACAGGCCCTTGAGCGAGTGCGCCGAGCGGAACAGCCCATTCACGATCTCGGGGTCGCTCCCCCGTCCCGCGTCGGCCTGTTCGGCCAGGCGAGCCAGGTCGTCGCGCATCCGCTCGAGGATCTCCTCGACCTCGGACACGAACTCGCGCCGCGCCTTCGCGCTTCGCGATCGGCCGCCCTGGCCGCGTGCGGCCATCTCAGCCGGCCTGCCGATCGAGCAGCGAGCGCACCAGGTCCTGCAGGGCCTCGGGCTCGAAGGGCTTCACGAGGTACGCATCCGCGCCGAGGTCGAGCCCCTTCTCGCGATCGCGTTCGGAGCCCTCGGTCGAGACGATCACCAGCGGGATGCCGCGGTACGCCTCGTTGCGCTTGACGAACGACACCAGTTCGAGCCCGTTGATGTCGGGCATGTTGATGTCGGTGACGATCAGGTCGTAGGCGTGGCGAGGCAGCTGACGCAACGCCTCGAAGCCACTCTCGGCCTCGTCGATCTTCACGGCGACGCCCAGGTCCTCGAGCGCCGATGCGATCATCGCGCGCATCGTTGCCGAGTCCTCGACGATGAGGATGGTCTGCACGTTCGCCCCCCAAGAAAGACCACGCAGGCCCGTCCATCGATCGGCCCTTGGGGCGTGTTTCTTGAGGCCCCGAGGGCGCCTTTCTTGAGGCAAAGCACCCACTTTCGGTGCCAACCCGCGCGCGATCCGCATCCAGGGGCAGGAGCCGCCAGCGGGGCGGTCCGCCCCGCAATTCGGCACAGCACCCCCGGAGGGGGGGGCAGCCAGCTGGTGCTAGGGCTCCGACTGCTCCAGCGCGCGCTCGAGCACCACGCGGTCCAGCGCGAGACCGCCCTGGTGCAGGACGACCTCGAGCGCCTGGGTATCGGGCAGCGCCCCGTCGCCCGGCAGCTCGTCGCCATAGAGGATCGCCACCACCTCGCCGCCGCTCTCGATCGGGGCCAGGTACGCCTGGTCGGGCACGCCGCCCAACGCGTCGGTCACGGACTGGTCGGCCTCGGCCGCCGCGACGCCCCGGATGGGTGCGCGCTTCGTGACGACGCTCTGGAACCACGGCACGTCGGCGACCGAGAAGGTGAGGCCCTCGAGCGCTCCGTCGGCGGGGCCCCCGGCGCGGTCGAGACCGCGGCCGGACATGCCCACGGCACGCCCCTCGATCACCAGGAACATCGCGACGCGCGAGAAGGTCTGCGCGGCGAACCCGAGCACCAACGGCAGCACCTCGCTCGGGTTCGAGGGATCCCGCAGCTTCTCGCTGACTTCGCGCAGGCGCCCGACGGCGTCGCGCTCGGCCGAGACCCGAGCGTCGCTGTGGGCGGGGGGCCGTGCAGAAGGTGCGGCGGTCCCGTTCCACGCGCGGGCCACGCCCTCGACCAGGGCCTCGGCACAGGCCTCGCGCGACGCGACCTGTCGGGCATCGGCCAGATCGGTGGCGGACGGCTTGGGCACGGCACCCTCGGCCTCGGCGGCGCCGCCCTGCTCTCCGAGGATCAGCACCGGCATACGCGCAGCCTGCGCGCGCAGCCGACCCACGATCTCGGCGCTGTCGCGCGCTCCGGATACCGGGTCGGCGGGCGCGTCGGCCGCGATCAACACCACCGGCAGCTCTCGCCGAGCCAGGTACTGGCGAATCCGCGAAATCCCGAGATCCGAGGTCTGGAAGATGTGCACGCGCGGGTAGCGGTCGCCGAGTGTCGCCTTGATCCACTCGAGTACCGGAAGCTGGCTGTCGATGGCCACGATCGGCGGCGGTGGGCGATCGACGGTCGCCGGAGCCTCGAGCGGCGGTGCGGGCGCCTCTACCGACTGCGATCCCTGTGCCTCGTTCAGATCGTCGGCCTCGGGTAGCGCGGAAGCGGCGGCCTCGGTCGACGCTTCGTCGGCCACCCAGACGGCCTCGACCTCGGCCTCGGACGCCTCTCCGTCGTCGGGCAGGGCCTCGACGACGGCGTCCTCTTCGCGAACCTCCGCCTCGGCCTCACGAACGGCATCGGTGAGGGCCGCGCGGTCGGGATCGACTCCGAAGTCGGTTCCCTCGAAAGCGCCTTCGACCTGATCCTCGCCCGCGAAGACCAGGTCCTCCCCGCTTCGGTCGCACTCGTCGAGCTGGCGGGTTCCCTCGAGTGCGAGAAACTGCGGGTTGAGTCCGCGCTCGAGAAAGAGCTCTTCGCTCTCGGGTTCGAGCTTGCGAACCTCGAAGCTGAACTCGCCCGAACCCCAGCGGAACATCTCGATGACCGCGGCCTCGACATGCTCGTGCAGCAGGCGGTCCAAGGCGTCGGCGGCCACCAGGCAGCGGTCGAGCAGGACACGCGCCAGGCGCACGCCCCGCGCGCGGGCGTCGGCGAACGCCGCCTCGAGTTCGTCGGCCGGCACCAGCTGCGCGGCGGCGACCAGCTCTCGAAGCTCGCTGGGGCCGTTCTTGAGATAGGCCCCGCAGATCAGGCCGCCGTCGAACAGGACGTGGCCTTCCCCGTGTCCCGAGCGCAGGGTGAGGACCCCCGACTTCCGGGACAGATGAATGATCTGCAGGATGTCCCCGAGACCGAGGTCTTCGAGGCTGCCCACCAGGCTCATGCGAACTCCCACGCGAAGGCCCGCCCGCGTGCGGGCGTGGGTCTCCGCTGCCTTCGGTCCCATCGGCAGTCCTGGGAAGGGCTTAAGGCGCGCGAACGGCCGCGGCGGAAGTCCCCGCAGGGGTCTCGGCTGGCGTGTCCGCAGGTGCCTCGGCGGCCCGTCGGCCCTCGGGCAGGCGTTCTTCGCGAACGGAGCGCAGCACGACGGACCCGGCGTGGCCTGCAATGGCATCGGCCACGCCGGCCCGGGCCGAGGGCTCCTCGTCGGCGGCGACCAGCAGGCGGAGCGATGCGGCCATTGGCCTCTCGGCCAGGGCCGCGGCGGCCCCGGACACCCAAGCGCGGACACCCGCGCGAACGGCCAGGCCGTGAACGGACTCCGGAGGCAGCGCGACCCCGATCGCGGGAGCCTGGAGCTGGACCATCCGATCCATCGCCTCGCGGGCGATGCGCCGGAGGGTTCCCTCGGAGAAGCCCGGCCGCGGTCCGAGGCCGATCAGCACGACCCGGGGCGCACGCAACCGGCCCCCGCCCGGCAGGAGCACGGCCTCCCCCGCACGACCCGCGATGCGCGCTTCGGTGAGGCGCAGCGACAGCAAGCCACACAGACGCCAGTCCACCCGCGCGGCCGGGCCGCGCAGCGGCCGGTCGGTCTCGAAGAACGGCGCGACGAGCGCGTCGAGCGCCACCTGCTCGGGCGGAGCGGTGTCGACCAGGATCGGCAGGACCACGCTCATGCCGCAGGCTCCACGCTCATGCCGCAGGCTCCACGCTCATGCCGCAGGCTCCGCGCTCGCCCGCGCCAATGCATCGAGAATGCCGTTCACGAACGCGGGGGAACGATCGCCTCCGAAGCGACGGGCGAGCTCGACGGCTTCGTCGATCACGACCGCCTGGGGCGTATCGCCGTGTAGCAGCTCGTAAGCGCCCAGCCGCAACACGTTGCGATCGACCACCGCCATCCGCGACAGGCGCCAGTTGCGTGTGTGGGCCTCGAGCCGGCCGTCGAGATCGGCGAGATGGGCCTCCACGCCCGTCACCAGCTCCTTGGCGAAGGCGCGCGCACCCTCGGGAAGCTCGAAGTGATCCGCCACCCCTTCGAAAGCGTCCTGGGCACCCGGGCCCACGGCGTCCGGCCCGCCGCGACCGACGTCGGTGGCGTACAGCACCTGCAGCGCGACCTCGCGCGAACGGTGACGACTTGTGCTCACGACGCGCGCTCGGGCGTGCGGTGGCCCTGGGCGATCACGACGCGTGCTCGGGTGAGCAGGCGCTCACGACGCATCCCCGAGCGGCCCCTTGCCGAGAGCCACCCGCAGGCGCGCCATCTCCAGGGCAGCGAGGGCCGCCTCAGCGCCCTTGTTGCCTTCTCCTCCGCCGGCACGCGCCAGCGCCTGGTCGGCGTCATCGGTGGTGAGCACGCCGAAGCCGACCGGAACGTCGGTATCGCGCACGATCTCGCGCACGCCGTCGGTCACGGCGCGGCACACATAGTCGAAGTGAGGCGTGCCGCCGCGGATCACCACGCCGAGGGTCACGATGGCGTCGTAGCGGGCCGACTGCGCGAGCAGCCGCGCAGCCTGGGGAATCTCGAAGGCGCCGGGCACCCAGGCCACGTGCAGGTCGCTCGGGCTCGCGCCCCGCCGCAGCAACTCGGCCTCGCAGCCGTCGAGCAGCCGCGAGGTGATCGGGTGGTTGAAGCGTGCCACCACGATGGCGACGCGCAGACGCGTGGCGTCGAGATCGGCGGGGTAGCGCATCAACGGTCGGGACCTTCCACGATGCCGTGAAGGTACAGGTCGCGGCCCAGCTGGCGCATCTGGCGCAGCTCGATCCGGGGGGTCTCGGCGAGCGCCGGCAGCGCCAGCGAGCCGAGCGCCGGCCGCCCTTCCCCGCCGAGGAGACGAAGCGCGGTGAACCAGTGGACCTCGTCCACCAGGCCCTTGCGCAGCAGCGCCGCTGCGAGCCCCCCTCCGCCCTCGACCAGCACGTGGGTCACGCCCAACCCGCCCAGGGCCGCGAGCGCGCGGCGCAGGTCCAGGTGGCCGGCGCGGGCGGGCACCGGCAACACGCGCGCACCGGCGGTCTCCCGATCGCGACGCCCCCTCGCCGAGGAGGCACGAGAGGTGAGGACCACCGTGCGATCGGCATGGGCGTCCTGGAAGAGCGCTGCGCCCAGGGGCACGCGAAGCTTCGAGTCGACGAGCACGCGAAGCGGCGCTCGCACAGGCCTGCGGCCGCGCCGGACCGTCAGCGCGGGATCATCGGCGCGGGCGGTGGCCGACCCCACCATCACGGCGTCGGCCTCGTCGCGCAGGCGATGCACGAAGGCGCGCGCCTCCGGGCCGGTGATCCAACGCGACTCGCCGCGGGCGGTGGCGATGCGGCCATCGAGGGTGGCTGCGAGCTTGAGCGCGACATGAGGCCGACCGGTCTCGATCCAACGCACGAACCCGCGGTGCTGATGCCGGCACGCGTCTTCGAGTACACCGACCTCCACGCGCACGCCGCGACGGCGCAGTGCAGCGATGCCCCTCCCGCCCACCTGGGGATTCGGGTCCTTGTGGCCCACGAGGACGCGCGCGATGCCCGCCTCGCGAATGGCGCGGGTGCACGGGCCGGTGCGGCCCTGGTGGCAGCACGGCTCGAGCGTCACGGCCAAGGTCGCCCCACGAACTGCCCGTGCCCCGTGGCGCCTGGTCGCCGCGGCCAGCGCGGCCACCTCGGCGTGGGGTCCTCCGGCCGGACGGGTGTGCCCGCGCCCAAGCACGCGCTCACCGCGCAGGACCACCGCCCCGACCGGCGGGTTCGGATGGGTCCGCCCCGAGGCCTTGCGCGCCTCGGCCAGGGCCAGGCGCATGGCACGCTCGGGAGTCACGATTCGGGGGCTTCGCGAGTGCGCAGCCCTGCGGCGGCCTGCATCGGGGATCGGCCCGTCACCCCGGAGGCTCTTCCCCGCCGTCGGGCCCCGGAAGCCCCGCGAAGAACGCCTCGTAGTCGGCGGCGCTCTTGAAGCTGCGGAAGACCGACGCGAAGCGCGACGCGGCCACGTGGTCGAGGGCCACCAGCTCGTCGAGAACGCAGTCCCCCACCACGCGGGTGGACACCTCGGCCTCGCCCATCTCGGTGAGACGGCGCTCGACCCGATCCACCAGCAGCTGCAGTGCGTTCTCGCTGACCGGGCGCTTCACGCAGGCTTTCTGGATGCTGTGCTCGAGCTTCTCGCGGCTCCATTCCTCGCGACGCTCGTCGTGTTTGACGACCTTGGGGAGGAGTTCTTCCAGGCGTTCGCGGGTGGTGAAGCGGCGGCCGCACTCCTCGCACTCGCGCCGACGGCGGATCTCGCGGCCTTCGCCGCTCACCCGCGAGTCGACGACCCGCGTGCCGTCGTCGCCGCAGAACGGGCAGCGCACGGTCTAGTCTGCCCGGCGCCAGCGGTCCTCGTAGAGAGGGAAGCGGCCGCACAGCGCCTCCACCTCGGCGCGCACCGCACGCAATACTGCCGCGTCTTCGGGTGCTTCGAGGACCCGGGCCACCCAGTCACCCACGGCCTGCATGTCTTCGATGCCCAGACCTCGGGTGGTGACCGCCGGTGTACCCAGTCGAACGCCCGAAGTCACGGCGGGCTTGCGCGGGTCGAACGGCACCATGTTCTTGTTGGCCGTGATGCCCGCCTGCTCGAGCGCGTCCTGCGCCTGCTTGCCCGTCACGTCGCGACCGACCAGCGAGAGCAGAAACAGGTGGTTGTCCGTGCCCCCCGAGACGATCTTGAAACCGCGTTCGACCAGGCGCTCCGCCAGGGCCTGGGCGTTGGCGATGATGCGCGCTGCGTAGTCGCGGAACGACGGGTCGAGCGCTTCGCCGAAGGCCACCGCCTTGGCGGCGATCACGTGCATCAGCGGCCCGCCCTGCCCACCCGGGAAGACGGCGCTGTCGACCTTCTTGGCCCACTTCTGGTCGCACAGGATCATGCCGCCGCGCGGCCCGCGCAGCGTCTTGTGGGTGGTGGTGGCCACCAGGTGGGCGCGGCCCACCGGCGTCGGGTGCAAGCCCGCCGCCACCAGCCCGGCGATGTGCGCGATGTCGGCGAAGAGCACCGCACCGACCTCATCGGCGATGGCCCGGAAGCGCTCGAAGTCGATCGTGCGCGAGTAGGCGGTGGCGCCGCACTGGATCAGCTTGGGGCGATGCTCGCGTGCCAGCTCGGCCACCGCGTCGTAGTCGAGGCACTCGTCCGACTCGCGGACGCCGTAGTCCACGATCCGGTAGAGCTTGCCCGAGAAGTTCACCTTGGCCCCGTGGGTGAGGTGGCCCCCGTGGTCGAGGTTCATGCACAGGATGGTGTCGCCCGGGTCGAGCACGGCCCGATAGACCGCCTCGTTGGCCTGGGATCCGGAGTGGGGCTGTACGTTCACGTGGTCCGCCCCGAACAGGGCCTTCGCCCGTTCGATGGCCAGCACCTCGGCCTCATCCAGTACCTCGCAGCCGCCGTAGTAGCGGCGGCCCGGGTAGCCCTCGGCGTACTTGTTGGTGGCGGTGGAGCCCACGGTCTCGAGCACGGCCTCGGAGACGAAGTTCTCGGAGGCGATCAACTCGAGCCCGCTCGCCTGGCGCCGGGATTCGCGGCGCAGGATCTCGGCGATCTCGGGGTCCTGGCTCGACAGGGCGCTGCCCGGGCCGGTGCGGGTGAGTGCATCGATGCCGGCCACACGCCGGGTGTGCCGGCCCCCTTCGAAGGGCGTCTCGAGGAACGCCTCGACGATGGCCCACGCGGTCTCGGGATCGGTTCGATCCCCCGAGAGCGCCAGCACGTTCGCGTCGTTGTGCTGCCGCGCCATGGCGGCCGTCTCGGCGTCGTGCACCAGGGCCGCACGGACGCGCGGGAAGCGGTTGGCGGTGTACATGACGCCGAGGCCGCTGCCGCAGATCACGATGCCCCGCGACGACTCGCCCGTGGACACGGCGCGCGCGGCCGGCGCGGCGTGATCGGGATAGTCGACCGAGTCTTCGCTCGACGGACCGAAGTCACGCGTCTCGTGGCCAGCCGACTCGAGTCGGCGCCGCAACGCCTCCTTGAGCGTGTAGCCGCGGTGGTCGCTTGCCAGGACGATGGGGTCGCCCATCATGCCTCCCCGTGTTGAAAGAGCAGCGCGGCGTTCACGCCGCCGAAGCCGAAGGAGTTCGAGAGCACCGCGCGCAGCTTGGCTGGGCGCGGTTTGTGAGCCACGTGGTCGAGCGGACATTCCGGATCGGGCGTGTCGAGGTTGAGCGTAGGCGGAATCCGCTGCTCTTCGAGGGCGCGCACGCAGAAGATCGCCTCGATGGCACCGGCGGCCCCGAGCAGGTGGCCCGTGGCGCCCTTGGTGGACGAGACGCCGATGCCGTCGGCCTGCGCGCCGAACACGTCCCGGATGGCGCCGGCCTCGACCACGTCGCCCACCGGTGTGCTGGTCGCATGGGCATTGATGTAGTCGACGTCACCCGGAGAGAGGTCGGCGTCGGCAATCGCCGCGCGCATGCAGCGCTCGGCGCCCTTCGAGTCGGGGTCGGGGGCAGCCAGGTGGGCCGCGTCGGCACTGCGCCCGTAGCCCGAGAGCGTGGCGCGAATGCGCGCGCCCCGGGCCCGCGCATGCTCCTCGGACTCGAGCACCAGGATCGCAGCGCCCTCTCCCAGGACGAACCCGTCTCGATCCCGGTCGAAGGGGCGGCTGGCCCGCTCGGGCTCGTCGTTGCGGGTACTGAGCGCCTGCATGCGTGCGAACCCTGCGATCACCAGCGGCTCCATCGAGGACTCGACACCGCCCACGACCATCACGTCGGCATCCCCGCGCTCGATGATGCGCGCGGCTTCGCCGGTGGCGTGCGCGCCGGTCGCGCAGGCCGTCACGTGGGTGAGGTTCGGGCCGCGCAGCCCGTGCTGGATGCCGACCACGCCAGAGGGCATGTTCGCCAGCACCATCGGCACCAGGAACGGGGAGACCCGGCGCGGGCCCTTCTCCAGGTACTGCGCGTGGTGGGCGAGCAGGGTGGAGACGCCGCCGATGCCGCTGCCCACGGCCGTGCCCGCGCGGTCCGGGTCGAAGCCACCGGGCGCGAGCCCGGCATCGTCGCAGGCTTCGGCCGCCGCACCCAGCGCCAGCAGGATGGCGCGGTCATAGCGCCGCGCCTCCTTCTGCGAGAGGCCGGGCACCTCGACGGCGCCGTCGACCGGCGCGCCGAACCGCACACTGAAGCGCTCGTCGAGTCGCTCCAGGGTGCGCGCACCCGAACGCCCGTCGCAGACCGCGTCCCACGTGGCTGCGACGTCGCCCCCGAGCGGCGTGATGGCGCCGAGGCCCGTGACGACGACGCGACGATGGGACCCGGCTGCGGCCACTAGGACCCGAGCTTGCCCTTGAGGTAGGCGATGGCGTTGCCGATGGTCTGGATCTTCTCGGCGTCCTCGTCGGGAATCTCGACGTTGAACTCCTCCTCCATCGCCATCACCAGCTCGACGATGTCGAGCGAATCGGCGCCGAGGTCGTCGATGAACGAGGCCTCCGGCACCGCCTCTTCCTTGGTCACGCCGAGCTGCTCGACGATGATCTCAGAGACACGCTGTTCCAGACTCATGGGCTTCCTCTTCGATGGGGCGGGCCACGGGCCCCGCTCGGGCGGGGCCGGCGCACCGGCACCCGGGGATAGTCGCGCTAAGCGAGCGCCTGCGCGACCTCATCGAGTTCCGCGAGGGAACCCGCGTTCATCCGCTCCAAACCGCGGTCGATCCGGGCCACCAGCCCGCAGAGCACGCGGCCGGGGCCCACCTCGAGCACCCGCCGCGTCCCGTCGGCCGCCAGCCGCTCGACGCACTCGGTGAATCGCACGGGCGCCGTCACCTGACGGGTCAGCAGATCCGCCAACCGGCCGGATGCGTCGCCCGGCGACGCATCCACGTTGTGGACCACGGGCACGGCCGGGTCGCGAAAGGCCGTACGCGCCAGTTCGGGAGCGAGCTTGTCGGCGGCGGGCTGCATCAATGCGCAGTGGAAGGGCGCCGAAACCGGAAGCGGCGTCACGCGGCGGGCGCCGCGCTCCTTGGCCAGCTCGCCCGCCTGGGCGACCCCGGCCGCGGTGCCCGCGACCACGGTCTGTGCGGGACCGTTGTAGTTGGCGGGCGCGACCACCTCGCCGGTGGCCTCGGCGGCGTCCCGGCATGCGCCCTCGACGACGTCGGGGGCCGCTCCGAGCACGGCGGCCATGGCGCCCTGCCCCTCTGCGACGGCCTCCTGCATGAAGCGCCCTCGGGCGTGTACCAGCGAGACGGCATCGGCCAGACCCAGGGCTCCAGCGGCCACCAGCGCGGTGTACTCGCCGAGGCTGTGGCCCAGTACGAAGGCGGGTGCGACGGCCGCGCGCTCTTCGAGCGCGCGCAGCAGCGCGATGCTCGTCGCGAGCACCGCAGGCTGCTGGATCTCGGTGGGGCGCAGGACCTCCTCCGGCCCCTCGAAGCACATCTGCGACAGCGAGAAGCCCAGGGCCTCGTCGGCCTCCTCGAAGACCCGGCGTGCCGCCGGCGACGCCTCGGCGACGTCGCGACCCATCCCGACCTCCTGGGAGCCCTGCCCCGGGAAGAGGAGCGCGAGCACGCTACTCCTCGTCGGTCTCGATGATGGCCCGCTCGCGATAGGTGCCGCAGTTGCCGCAGACCCGGTGGGGTGCCTTGGGCGCGCCGCACTGGGAGCACACCGACCGTCCGGGGTCGGCGAGGGCGTGGTGGCTGCGCCGCTTGTTGCGCTTCGACTTCGAGGTGCGCCGCTTGGGAACGATCATGTCGTCTCCTGGTCCCGATCTCGCAGGGCCTCGAGCACCGCGAAGGGCGATGCGGGACGAGGCTCCTGGCAGTCACAACTTTCCGTGTTTCGATCCACCCCGCAGCGGGGGCAAAGGCCCTTGCAGTCCTCGCGACAGAGCGGCTGGACCGGCAGTCCCAGCATCAAGAGCTCTGCGACGAACGAATCGAGACCCAACTCGGTCCCGCCGAACCAGCCCGACTCGAGCTCATCGCCCAGGACCAGACCCTCCCGAACCAGGGTGGCGGCCCCCTCCGGGTCGGCAGGCACCCGTGACCCCGCCGGTTCGAGGACCAGCCGGAAGGACTCACGGACCGGCGCACGATAGCGAGTGAGGCACCGCCCGCACACGAACGAGAGCCCTCCCTGGACCTCTCCTTCCAGGTAGAGGTCGTCCGCCATCCTGTGGGCGCGCGCCGTCACCCCGAGGGGCTCCGCGACGGCCTCGCGAACCTCGGCATCACAGCGCTCCCGCCACCAGTCCGGCGTGGCCTCGAAGGACCACGACTCGGGGCTCTCGGTGATGCGATCGATCGGAATCTTCATGCCCGGCCTCGGGCGACCCAGAAATCCCTAGCGAGTCCGATGGGTTGCCGGCGATGGACATAACAGACCCCCCCCTTCCACGCCACGCGAGGCCCCGGGCCCGGCCGCGCGACCGCGCCCGAGCGGTGCCTCGGGCGATGGCGGGGCCGCGGCGCGCGCCTACTCTCCCGCGCCCATGAGCGCCGTCCGAACGCGATTCGCACCCAGCCCCTCGGGCTCGATGCACCTGGGCAACGCCCGCACCGCGCTGTTCAGCTGGGCCTACGCCCGGCGCCACGGCGGCCAGATGGTGCTTCGCATCGAGGACACCGACGCCGAGCGCTCGACCCAGGCTTCCGAAGACGCGCTCCTCGCCGAACTCGCCTGGCTGGGTCTCGACTGGGACGACGGACCCCACCGCCAGAGCGAGCGGGCGCCGCGCCATGCCGAAGTCGTGGCCTCCCTGCTCGAGACCGGCCGCGCCTACCGTTGCATCTGCACCAAGGAAGAGCTCGAGACCCGCAAACAAGCGACGATCGCCGCGGGCGGCAAGTGGACCTACGACGGCCTCTGCCGTGACGCCGACCACGGCGAGGATGCCGGCGAGCACACCGTCCGACTGCGCCTGCCCGCCGAGGGGGCCCTGGCCTGGGACGACGGCGTCTTCGGCCCGAGCGGCCAGGATGCCGCCGAGATCGGCGACCGCATCATCCGTCGCAGCGACGGGGGCGTGCTCTACCACCTGGCCGTCGTCGTGGACGACCTCGACATGGGCATCACCCACGTGATCCGCGGCGCCGACCACCACGCGAATACGCCGTTCCAGCTCGCTCTCTACGCGGCGCTCGACGCCGTGCCCCCGCAGTTCGCCCACGTCCCGCTGATCGTCGATGCCAAGGGCAAGAAGCTCTCGAAGCGGCGCGAGGACGCGTCGGTCGGCCACTACCGCGGCGAGGGGTTCCTGCCCGAGGCCGTGCTCAACTGGTTGGTGCGCATGGGGTGGTCCCACGGTGACCAGGAGGTCTTCTCGCGCGAAGAGGTCGCACGCCTGTTCGATCTCGACCACGTGGGGCGGGCGGCGGCCAGCGCCGACCCCGACAAGCTGATGCACCTGGGCCAGCACTGGATCAAGAGCCTGCCGGCCGAGACGCTCTACGAACGGATGGCCCCGTTCCTCGCCGCCGAGGCGGGGCGCGAGGTGCCGCGGAGCCCGGCGCTCGACCAACTGCTCGACCTGCTGCGCGAACGCAGTCACACGTTGGTCGACATGGCGTCGCGCGCGCGCTTCGCGGTGGTCGACGAGCTGGTGTACGACGAGAAGGCCGCGGCCAAGCACCTGAAGAAGGCCGCAGACCCCCTGCTCGCGGCCCTGCACGACCGCCTGGCCGGACAGGACGACTGGGGCGCGGACTCCCTCGAGGCGAGCTTCCGGGCCGTCTGCGCCGAGCAGGGCGACGTGGGTCTGGGCAAGCTCGCGCAGCCCGTCCGCGTGGCCGTCACCGGCTCTGCGGCGTCGCCGGGCATCTTCGAGACCCTGGTCGTGCTCGGCCGCGAGCGGACGATGGCGCGCCTGGCCGAGGCGCTGCACTACGTGCGCCATCACGCCGGCTGAGGGCCGCGCTCGGGGCCGCTTGAGAAGGCCCGGCCGGCCGGTATCTTCCGCGTTCCGCGACGCGCGGCTCGCCCGCGCACGCCGGTCCCCGGTCGTCTAACGGCAGGACAGTAGACTCTGAATCTACGAATGAAGGTTCGAATCCTTCCCGGGGATCCACCGCGCACGACAGGCGCGCCGGCCTCCTGAAGCCTCGCCCGCCGTACCCTGGGCTAGGGTCGGTTTCCGCGCCCCAGGAGACCCGACCGTGACCGATGCCAACGACGAGCAGCGCGCGCTCTGGAACGAGCGCATGGGACCCATCTGGGTCGAGAACCAGGAGCGGCTCGACGCGCAGATCCGTGCCCACGGTGCGCTGTCCATCGGGCGGCTCGATCCGCAGCCCGGGGAGCGCATCCTCGACGTGGGCTGCGGATGCGGCGAGACCAGCCTCGAACTGGCCCGACGGGTGGGCCCTTCGGGCGAGGTGATCGGCGTCGACGTCTCCGCGCCCATGCTCGCCCGCGCGCGCGAACGCGCCGAGGCCGAAGGCCTCGCCGTGCGCTTCGTCGAAGCCGACGCGCAGACGGCCGAACTGCCCCGTGCGGTCGACGGGATCCACTCGCGCTTCGGCGTCATGTTCTTCGACGACCCGGTCCGTGCGTTCGCCAACCTGCGCGCAGCGCTGCGACCGGGCGGTCGCCTCGCCTTCGTCTGCTGGCAGGGGCCGCCCGCCAACCCGTGGGTCGTGGTGCCGATGTCGGCCATCGCTCCGCTGTTCGAGATGCCGCCCCCGCCGCCGCCCGACGCGCCGGGCATGTTCGCCTTCGCCGACGGCGACCGGGTGGGGCAGATCCTCACCGACGCGGGCTTCGCAGACGTCGAAGTCGTGCCCGAGCAGCTCGACATGACGCTCGGGGACGGCGACTCGGCATCGGCCGCACGGCTCTTTCTCGAGGTCGGGCCCGCCGCCGCACTGCTTCGCGAACAGGACCCGACCGGCGCACTCCGCGGGCAGGCGGTCGAGGCGCTCGAAAAAGCCCTCGACGCCCACCTGGTGGACGGCGCGCCGGTGCTGGGATCGGGTATCTGGCGCGTGTCGGCCACGCGTCCCGAGGCGGGCTAGCACCCCACCGTCGATCCCCTCGGCGGCGATCTAGCGGGGGCGTGCACCCTCGGCGGCGATCTCGGCCGTCACCTTGGCGAGGACCCGCTGGGGCGGGGGCCAGTCGGGGTGCCGCTGCACCAGTTCCTCGAGCAGGCCTGCTGCGGTGCTTCGCTCGCCGCGCGCGGCGTACGCCACCGCGAGGGTCAGCTGGTAGCGCGGGCCGTGCGAGGCGTTGCCTGTGCCTGCGAGCAGGCGCCTCGCCTCGTCGAGGTCACCGATCCGGACCAGCTGAAGCGCTCGGCCGAGCTTTGCGGCGGTGTGGCTCGGGTCGATCTCGAGCACCGCGTCCCACTGGGCGAGCGCGCGGTCGTAGTGGCCCAGGCGATCCCAGTGGCGCGCCACGAGCGCGAGCAGGGCAGTGTCCCCCGGCCGGAGCGCGATCGCAGCCTGGGCGTCGGCTTCGGCCGCTTCGACGGTGCCGCCCAGGGCGAGCCGCCACATGAGACCGGCGCGAGCCTCGGCGTGGCCGGGATCGCGTGCGAGAGCCGCCTCGAAGTCGGCCACGGCTCCGGCCGGGTCGCGGGCTTCGAGCCGCAAGGTGCCGAGCATCTCGCGGTGGCGCGCCGACTCGGGAACCCGCGCGGCGGCGCGCTCGGCGTAGTGCAGCCCCTCGGCGGCGGCCCCGCGTGACAGGTGGATCCGTGCCAGCAGGTCGAGCAGGCGCGGGCTCTCGGACATCTCTTCGAGCAGCGCCAGCGCCCGGGCCAGCGCCTCGTCCAGCTGATCGTGCTGGTAGAGCGCCTCGATGGCGATGAAGCGGTTCAGCAGGGGCAGGCCGTCCTTCGGATCGAGGCCCGTCGGCATGGCCGCGGCTTCGCCGGCCACGTAGCCCAGGCTCCGGAGCTGCTCGCGCTGGCGCGCGTCGAGCTCCACCCCGGCGGCCGCGCGCGCACGAGACAGGGCCGTGTCGACGACCCCCTCGAGCTCGGCCGCGACGTCCAAGGTCGCACCGTCGTCGCTGGGCAGCAGGTTGTGCAGCTGGCCCGGGTCGCGAACCACGTCGTAGAGTTCGGCTCGGGGTGCGCGAATGTAGAGGTGGCCGTCGCTTCGGGCCGCGTGCAGCGGCGCCCAGCCGTGGTCGAGCTCCGTCGCCAGCGACTCGGCATACACAGGGGGGGGCGGCTCTGCCGATTCCGAGGGCGCCCCGTCGGCACGGATCGCGGTCGCTGCCAGGCGAGGCGAGAGATCCCGGCCGTCGACGTCGCCCAGACCCAAGGAGGCAGGCGCATCGATGCGCGCCAGGACGGTCGGGGCCACGTCGAGATTGCTGGCGATTCCGGCGACGACCGTTCCCGCCGCCACCCCGGGCCCGCGCAGGATCAGGGGTACGCGCAAGGCGGCGTCGTAGACCGTGTAGGCGTGGGTGTGCTCGCCATGCTCGCCCAGACTCTCGCCATGATCGGCGGTCACCACGACCAGCGTCTGGTCGAGCTCGCCCCGATCGCGAAGCCAACCGATCAGGCGCCCGAGCTCGGCATCCGTGTAGGCGATCTCGCCGTCGTAGGGGCGGTCGGCGAACCGGGTCGCCCAGGGTTCGGGAGGGCGATAGGCACCGTGGGGGTCGTAGTAGTGCGCCCACAAGAAGAACGGGCGCGGCGCGTCCTCCAACCACGCCAGCGACGCGTCGGTCACCTCGGTGGCGGTGCGCTCGGCGAACCCGGTGGAGGAAGCCGACTGCGAGAAGGCGTGGTCGTCGTAGTGATCGAAGCCTCGCGCGAGACCGTGGCGACCCGCGAGTACCGCAGCGGCGACCACGGCCCCCGTGGCGTAGCCGGCGCTCGAGAGCCGGGTCGCCAAAGTCGGCACGTCGTCCGCCAGGCGGTGGACGCCGTTGTGCCGGACCCCATGGTGAGGCGGCGTGCGGCCGGTGAGGATCGAGGCGTGCGAGGGCAACGTGAGCGGTGTGGGCGCGACCACCGTCTCGACGCGCGCGCCCTCCGCGGCCAGCCGGTCCAGCGTGGGCGTGCTCGCAAAGTCGGCCCCATAGGCGCCGACGTGATCTGCCCGCAGGGTGTCGAGCGTGACGAGCAACACGTTCGGCCCCGGGTGGCGAGCCACAGCCACGCGGTTGCAGCCGACTCCCAGGAGCAGGAGCAGAAGGACCAGCAGCGGGAACGCACGCGTCGCGGATCGGTTCACGAAGAACGACCCCCACGGAGCCGGGCGATGCGCTCGGCATAGCGGGGCAGGTTCACCAGGTCTCCGGCACGGTCCAGGTGCGGTGCCGCCGCCTGGGGCTCGCCTTCGCGCAAGAGCGCCAGGCCGAGCAGCAGCTGTGCGGGGCGGTGAGAAGGATCGGTCTCGGTGGCCCGCGTGAACGCCTCCATCGCGCGCTCGTAGCTGCGCGCTGCCTCCCAGACCAGACCGATGCGGACCCACGTGCCGGCGTCGCCCCGGGCCCCAGCCATGGCGCGCTCCGCGTGGGCCCCCGCACGCGCGAGGTCGCCCCCGCGCGCTTCGACCCACATGAGACCGACCTGCACCAGGGGCTCGGCGGCATCGAGCGCCGCGCCCGCGCGATAGGCCGCCGCGGCCTCGTCCGGACGCCGAAGCTGGCGCAGCGCGTCGCCGCGCACGGCGAACAAGCCCGCCGAAGGCTGCAGCGCGAGCGCGCGGTCGACCTCGGGAAGCGCCCGGTCGGGTCGGCCCATGCGCATGTGGGCGTGGGCGAGCAGCGAGTGGAGACTCGCACTCGCGGGCAACGCCGCACGCGCGGCTTCGAGTCGCGACACCGCCTGGGCGAAGTGACCCTCCGCGTAGAGATCGACGGCCGCGTGGTATGCGGCCAGTGCGGGAAGTCCGTCCTTGGGGTCGATGCCCGTGGCCTCGGGGGTCGTCTCCGGCAGCGCGTAGCCGAGGGCCTGGAGTTCCGCGCGAGTCTCGGCGTCGAGTGCTCCCGCCCCGGCTGCATCCAGCGAGGGAAGCCGGGCATCGAGCCGCGCCGCGAGATCCCGTGCGCCCGGCGCATCCGCCGCAAGCAGATCGTGAACCTGCCCTGGGTCGGCCCCCACGTCGTAGAGCTCGGCGCGCGGCGCCCGCACGTAGTGGTGCGTCGCCGTACGCAACGCCTGGAGCGGGGCCCAACCGTGCTCGTAGCGCGTGGCCAGCGTCTCCGCGTAGGCGCCCCGGGCGCCAGCAGGATCGGTCTCGGGGGTCTCCGCAGACGGGGACCCCGGGGTCCAGGCGCTGCCGTCGGCCCCCGCCAGCGGCCCGGCTCCCAGCAGCGCCAGCAAGGTCGGCGCCACGTCGGCCGCGGGCGCCACGTCGCGAACGACCCGGGCGGCGGGCACCCCCGGCCCCGCGAGCAGCAGCGGTACGCGCTGCGTCGCATCGTAGAGGGTGTGGCTGTGGGTGGGTTCGCCGTGCTCTCCGAGGCTCTCGCCGTGATCGGCCGTCACCGCCAGCAACGTGCGCTCCCGGTCGATCGCGGCCAGCAAGCGCGCCAGCTGGGCATCGACGAAGGCGATCTCGCCGTCGTACGGGCGTCCCGCGTGGGCACTCGCATGGGGTTCGGGCGGCCGGTAGTCGGCGTGCGGGTCGTAGTAGTGCACCCAGAGGAAGAACGGCTGGCGGGTTTCGCGCTCGGCGAGCCATTCGAGCGCGGCGTCGGTCACCTCGTCCGCAGGCCGCTCGAGAAACGTGCCGGCACCGGCGGCGCGCCCGCGTGCGTCGTCGTAGTGCCCGAAGCCCTGGGCCAGGCCGTAGCGCGCTTCGAGCACGGCGGCCGCCACCACCGCCCCGGTGGCGAAGCCTTCCTCCGTGAGACGTTCGGCCAACGTCTCGACGCCGTCGCCGAGCTGGTGGATGCCGTTGTGGCGCACCCCATGGGTCGTCGGCCGCTGACCCGTCAGCAGCGTGGCGTGAGAGGGAAGCGTGAGCGGCGTAGCCGCGATGGCAGCGTCGAAGCGCGTGCCCTCGGCAGCCAGCTGATCGAGCGTCGGCGTGGCCGCAAACTCTGCGCCGTACGCGCCGACGTGGTCGGCGCGGAGCGTGTCGATGGTCACCAGCAACAGACTGGTCCGATCGTCGAGCGGCTGGGGGGCACCACAGGCGAGAAGCGCCCACACGAGCAGCAGCCAGGAACCCGACCCCGGGTGCACGAGCGATCGACGGCCTCGCACCAGCCCGACTTCGCTCACGAGGCGGCCTGCGCGCCGCCGGCGCGCACCGCCTGCGCCTCGGCCGGCCGACCGAGGTCGTCGAGCAGCTTGGCCCACACCCGGCGCGCTGGGGCGAACCCGGGCGCCTCGCCGACCACGCTGCGCACGATGCCTTCGGCGCGTACCAGTTCTCCGCGGCCCGCCAGGGCGAGGGCGAGCCGCATGCGCGACCCCAGCGCCTGCCCTGCAACGCCCGAGCGGGCCATGTGGGCCTCGACTTCGTTCAGCGGTCCCAGCCGTGCGATGGAGACTGCGAGCCCCAGGTGGGCGGGGCCGTGGCTCGCGTCGAGGGCCACGGCCTCCTGGTAGCGCTCGAGGGCGCGATCGTAGTGCCCGAGCTGGTCCCAGGTGTCTGCGATGAGGACGCGAAGCTCGGCGTTCATCGGCTGGCTCTCGAGGGCGATGCGCTCCGCCTCGAGGGCGTCCTCGAGGCTGCCCCCCGTACGCAGACGCCACAGCAGTCCGGCCCGCGAGTTCCAGTGGCCGGGGTCGATCGCGAGCGCGGCCTCGAACGCGGCGACCGCAGCGACCGGGTCGCCATGCGAAAGGTGCGCGAGGCCCACCAGGTGGTGCTGCTGCGCCGACGCCGGCGCCAGCTCGAGAGCGCGCTCGGCGCGAACCAGCGCTTCGGCCGCGCGGCTCTGGGAGAGGTAGATGCGGGCGAGCAGGTCGTGGACGGCGGGGCTCTCGGGAAAGTCGCCACCGAGCTCGAGCATGCGCGCCTCGGCCTCTTCGATCGCACCCTCCTGGTAGCGCGCCTTGGCCAGCTCGAAGGGCCGGATCATGCGCAGACCATCCTTCGGGTCGAGGTCGCTCTGTGCTGCCGGGGCATCGGGCAGCGCGTAGCCGAGCGCCTGGAGCTGGGCACGCGTCGCCGCGTCGAGTTCGACCTCCGTTCCGGCGGCCTGCTGCGAGAGGATCTGCGTGAGCTCGCGTTCGAAGGCGGCCTCGCGCTCGCGATGCATGTCATCAGGAGCCCGCAACAGGTTGTCGCGCTCCCGGGGGTCGCGGGTCAGGTCGTAGAGCTCCGGGCGCGGGGCCCGGATGTACCGATGGGTCTCGTCCCGAAGTGCATGCAGCGGAGCCCAACCGTGGTCGAGCTGCGTGGCCAGGGTCTCCGAGTAGGCCGGCGCCGGAGGGGTTGCCGGCCCGCCACCCAGTTCTGCCGCCAGGTCGCGCCCGTCGGCGTCGTCGAGTCCGGGGAGCCCGGCCAGCGAGAGCAGGGTCGGCGCCAGGTCGATGGTCGAACTCACCTGCTCGATGCGCGAACCCGCTTCGACACCGGGGCCGCGCACGAGCATGGGCACGTGCACCGCCGCATCGTAGATGGTGTAGGCGTGGGTGGACTCGTCGTGCTCGCCCAGGCTCTCGCCGTGGTCCGCCGTCACGGCGACCACCGTGTCTTCGAGCCGTCCGCCCACCCGCAGGCTCTCCACCAGACGGCCGACCTGGGCGTCGACGTAGGCGATCTCGCCCGCGTAGGGGTCCTGCGGCAGCCGCTCGCGCCAGGGCGACGGCGGGTCGTAGGCCGCGTGCGGGTCGTAGTAGTGCACCCAGAGAAAGAACGGCCGGCCGGGGTCGCGCTCTCCGAGCCAGCCGAGCGCGGCGTCGGTCACTTCGCGCGCGGGGCGCTCGTGGTAGCCGGTCAGGGCCGCCCGGTGCGGCCCGATGTCATCGTCGTAGTGGTCGAAGCCCCGCCCGAGCCCGTACTGCTCGGCGAGCACGACGGCCGCCACCACGGCCCCCGTGGCGTGGCCTGCCTCGGCGAACCGCTCGGCCAGGGTCGGCATGTCTTCGCCGAGTCGATGGAGCCCGTTGTGACGCACCCCCGTTCGCGCCGGCGTGCGCCCGGTGAGGATCGCCGCGTGCGACGGCAACGTGATCGGCGTCGGCGCCATCGCGCGGGTGAACAACGCACCCTCGGCCGCCAACCGATCGAGCGTCGGCGTGGGGGCGGCATGCGGCCCGCCGAGCGCGCCGAGGCGATCGGCCCGGAACGTGTCGATGGTGATGAGCAGGACGTTGGGGCCGGAGGCCGAAGAAGGCCCCGGCCGCACGTCGATGCGGTTGCAGGCGAGGCCCGCGAGGACCAGTGCGAAGATCAGGACGGACGGCGTACGGGCCATGCCCCGTTTTCGGCAGCGCGAACGCCCGGGTTGACCCCCTTTTGCATCCTGGCGAGGGAAACGTGCCGCTCGCCCCCGCTAGAGCAGCGTGCCGAGCCGATCGCCCAGGAACAGCACCAGCACGGCGCCCGCAGCAATGGCGGGGCCGAACCCGAAGGGCTGTTCGAAGCTGCGTCGGACCATGGCAAACCCCAGACCGAGAACGAGGCCCGCCACGGCGGCGGCCACCACGGTCTCGACGACGCGCACGGGGCCGAGAAACGCCCCGATCATCGCCAGCAGCTTCACGTCGCCGAAGCCGAGGCCCGGGAACCACGTCCAGTAATCGAGGCTGGCGGGGCGCGGAATCGGCTCGCCCTCCCCCGGCCAGTGGTCGAACTCGCGCCCCATCGCCACCGACACGCGCGCGTGCAGGAAGCCCACAGACCAGAGCATGCCGCCGCCTACGACCGCTCCCAGCAACGAAGACAGGAGAGCGGGCAGGTAGGGTGCTCCTTCGAACCATGCGACGGCGGGGACCAGCACGAGACCCACCGCGAGCCCCCCCAGCGAGATGCTGTCGGGGATCCACTGGTGCTCGAAGTCGATCACCGAAGCCGCGAGCAGCCCCGCCGCGAACAGCATCCACACCGGGAGCATCGGCGTCGGACCGATCACGGCGAACAGGGCGCCGAACAACACGGCGCAGGCCCCCTCGATCGCGGGATAGCGCCAGGAGATCGCCTGGTCACAGCCGCGGCAACGACCTCGCAGGGCGAGCCAGGACAGGATCGGGACGTTCTCCAGGGGCCGGATGCCGCGGCCACAGCCCGGGCAACGCGATGCAGGACGCACGATCGACTCGCCCCGGGGCACACGGTGGATGACGACGTTCAGGAACGACCCCACGACCGCGCCGAGGGCCACGCTGAACGCCATGCCGAGCGCGTACGGGGTGATCATCCGGGGGGAATCTAGCGCCGGGCGCTAGCGGAAGTCGCGCCGCTCGAAGATCACCGAGGCTGCCGCCATCAGCACCCCGATGGTGAGCACGCCATAGAGCAGCGGCAACAGGACCTGGTCGGGGCGGATCTCCAACTGGTGGATGGCCTGCACCGTGAGGTTGAAGCTCTCGAGGTCGGGCAGGGCCCGATGGAGCAGCCACGTGCCCTGCTGCACCCACGCCGACTCGCTGGCCGCCCCCAGTTCGCGCAGGTCGCGCGTCACGTGACCCACGACGTAGAAGCCGGCGGTGAAGAGCGACGCCAGCATGGGCGTGGTGAACGAAGAGAACAGCGTCGCCACCGCGACCACCACGGCGAGTTCGATCCCAGCCAGTCCGATGGCAGCCGCGTGGCCTCCATCGAGAGGCGCACCGGTCGCCAGGCTCACCACGACGAACGCCGCGGCCATGATGGCCACCTGGAGCCAGATCGTGACCAGCAGACCCAGGTACTTGCCCAGCAGGAACTCCGTCCGCGAGACGGGCTTCGACAGGATCGTGTAGATCGTGCGCCGGTCCACCTCTTTGTGGATCAGGCCCACCCCCACGAAGATCGCGATGGCCGCACCGAACAGGCGCAGCGACGAGAGCCCGACCGATTGCAGGATCCGATCGCCCTCCACGTACGAGAGACTCGAAACGACGATCCCCACCCCGATCAGCAGGACGCCGAAGAACAGCAGGGCGTACAGCACGCGATTGCGCACCGCTTCGCGAAAGGTGTTCGAGGCGATCGCGGATACGCGACCCGGCGAGATCATCGGGACTCCTCCACGGCGGTCGGGTCGAGGGCTTCGGCATCGTGCACCGTGTCCACGAACAGCGACTCGAGCGACTGACGATGGGGGGTGACGGACACCACCTCGGCGCCGCCGTCGAGCGAGAGCCGCAGCAGGTCCGGCAGCCGCTTCTCGGGCACGCGCACTTCGATGCGGTCGCCCTGCCCCCGGAAGCCGGTGCCGAATGCGTCCTCCATGGCGGCGACGATGTCGGGCGGCACGCGCGACAGCACCACGTCGGCGCCGCCTCCGTCGGCTTCGCGGAAGTCCGCGGCACCCCCGACCCAGCGGATGCGGCCCTTCACCAGGATCGCCACCCGGTGACACACCATCTCCACGTCGGAGAGGATGTGCGTGTTCATGAAGATCGTCTTGCCCTCGGCGTTGAGCCGCAGGATCAGGTCGCGGATCTCCTTGCGGCCGATGGGGTCGAGTCCGCTCATGGGCTCGTCGAGGAATACGATCTCGGGATCGTGGACGATCGCCTGGGCGATGCCGATGCGCTGAAGCATGCCCTTCGAGTAGCCCCGCAGGCGCTCGGAACCCGCATGGGTGAGTCCGACGTCGTCGAGCAGACGTTCGATGCGAGCCGGGCGGTCGGCCTTGGTCACACCGGACACCCGCGCATAGAAGTCGAGGAACTCACGACCCGTGAGATAGTCGTAGAAGTAGGGGTTCTCGGGCAGGAAGCCGATGTGGCGCCGGAACGCGCTCTCGCGGATGTCGTGGCCGAGAATGGTCGCGCGGCCTTCCTGAGGGTGGATCAGGCCCATCAGCACCTTGAGCGTCGTGGTCTTGCCCGCACCGTTGGGTCCGACGAACCCGAACACCTCGCCCCGGCGCACCGAGAACGTGATGCCGTGCAGCACCCGCTTGCGGACCAGTCCGAACCCGGGTCGAAAGTCCTTCGCCAGGCCCTCGACCCGGATCACCTCTTCCGGCTGCGCCCCGCGCTCCCCGGGGTCGTTGCCCTTCACCGTCTCCGTCACGACTCGCTTCCCTCCGTCGTCGTCGGCTCTTCGGGGGAGACCCGCCACCCATCGATCTGTGCTCGGGCCTCGGGGTCGGAGTGCAGCCGGTAGCGCTCGCCGTACCAGCTCGACACGATCTCGCCGGTCTCGGCGTCGATCTCCCACTCCCAGCCGTGCGGTTCACGCGGCAGACGGCGCAGCACGCCATCGGGCCCGGCCAGGTCGGCGACGCGCGCGATGTCGCGGCCGTGGCGCTCCCGATACTTCGCGCGAGCGCGGTCGAGCATGCGCGCGAGCCGCTCGGTGTGGATCTCTTCGAGCATCTTCTCGAACTCGGCCCGCTCGTAGGGATCGGCCGTCTCCTGGGCAAGCTCCTGGATCAGTCCCGCGGCCACGTCGAGGCCCGCGTGACCGGCACGCAGCCGCGCTGCGAGCCCGACCAGATACTCGGGCGAGTCCGGCAGCCGGGCCGCGCGCTCGATCCACTGGGCCGCCTCGTCGGGCTGTTCCAGGTAGTAGAAGTGGTTGAATCCCAGGTAGAAGGCGTTGCGCCAATCGTCCGGGTGGTAGGCGGTCGACCGCTCCAGCAGCATGTTGGCGTGGCGGACGTCGGCCTCGCTTCCGGTGAGCCAGACCGCGGCGAAGCGGTAGGGGTGGCCCACCCAGGGATCGACCGTGGTCACCACGTCGATGAAGCGGCCGAGGACCGTGCCCTCTTCTTCCGGCTTCTGCGAGGCGCCGACGATCTGCACCGCCTGCAGCCAGTAGAAGTCGGCGAGGGCGGTGTGGAAGCCCATCGAGCTGAGGCGCGCGACCTCGGGGCGCGGCACGAAAGGCGTGCCCAGGTCGGCGCGCTTCTGGATCTCGATCCGACCGTGAACGGCGAAGGCCGACGTCGCGAAGAGCAGCAGCGCGACGGGCGCGATCCATCCCTTGCCGATCAAACCCCTCTCCTCCATTCGCGGCCGTCGACCGGCCGCCAAGGGGCCGCGCGAGCGCGGCCTTGGGGTCTGTTTCGGATGCGATTCCGCTGGACTTGAGCAGCGGCTGCGCGGTGAAGAGTGCAGCGCCCCGAGCGCGAGGCGACCGGTCTAGTAGTCGTCTGCCGTGGGGAAACCGCAACCCGTCTGCCACGGGACCTGCGCGACCGTGTTGATGATCGTGTCGCAGGTGGTGGGCTCCCAGGCCATGGTGAACGGCGGGCCCAGCAGGCTCGGCAGCAGGGCCCCGGCCGAGTCCGGGTGCAGGTACACGAAGGCCGACACCGATCCGTCCTGATCTGCATCGCCATAGGCCGCGGCCGTGAAGGCCCAACCGTTGGCGCCGCTGATGGCATTGGTGTCGTAGTCGTAGAAGGTCCCGCCCTCGGGCTGGAAGGCGAGGATGTCGAAGCCCACGTTGGGGATGGGCGAGAACGTGCCGCGCCCGGTGTGCCAGTTCTGCTTCGGGCCCAGGGCGCCCCAGAACGGCGACGGCGGTGCCGGCACGTAGGCGCCGGTCTCGTGGAAGTAGGACAGCTGGTGCGTGCGGATGGCGGCCAGGTTGGCCGAGGCCTCGCCCCGGCGCGAACGCAGCTGAAGGAAAGAGAAGCTCGTGATGGCGGTGGCGGAGAGAATTCCGATCAACGCGACCGTGACCATCAGCTCGATCAGGGTGAAGCCACCCTGCCCATGTCGTTCGATCTCGTGCATCACACCCTCCGTGGGGACGTGAAGGGGGCGGGAGGACCGAAGCCCTCCCGCCCCGTTCGGACGGTTCACCAGGTGGCTAGAAGACGCTCTGGCCGTCCTGGTTCGAGCACGGACCCGTGGTGTTCACGAGGTCGGGCGCCATCGTGATACCGTTGTAGGTACCCGTGGCGGCGCACACGGCGCCCATGGTCACACCGCCGGCGAGACCTGCGGTCGCACCCGGCAGGGCGTGCACATAGCCCCAGCTGTTGAAGTTCGTGTCGGCGTCGATGTCCGACCAGGCCTCGATGGTGTACACCGGACCACCGGCAACACCGGTGATGACGGAGTAGTTGTAGTACACCTCGCCCTCGGGGAACCAACCGACGGTGTCGAAGCCCGGAGGCGTCGCCGGCCAGATCCGCTTGGCGTTGCTAGGCGTACCCGTGGCCGGGGCCGGAGGCGCACCCACGTAGGTACCGTACTCTGCGTTGTAGCCTTCCTGCGCCGTACGAATGGCGGCGATGTTGGTCTTGCCCTCGCCCACGCGGGAGCGGAGCTGGAACCGCAGGAAGTTCGGGATGGCGATGGCCGCCAGGATCCCGATGATGGCGACCACGATCATCAACTCGATGAGCGTGAAGCCGCCCTTGCGCGTGTGAAGCTTACGCATCTTGGCTTGTCTCCTCACTCCGAGCGGATCAGTCGCGGCGCTCCGTGCGCCCCGTGCCTCCACCATCGGTTTCGGCTCGCTCGGTTTGGCGTTCGACCGAGCCATGTAGCAACCGGCGTGCCAGCTGCGGCTCGGACCCCACACCCATCGGCAACCGACGCCGCGGACTGAAGGCGTGGCCGCGGTTCTTCGTTTTCGCGTGTGCCCGGTCACAGGCGCGCGCCAACGGCACCAGCCGCTGCACGAGTGACGACAACGCGCTTCGCGGTGACAGTCTGCGTCACCTGCGCAGCGATCGGGCCCAGGGCGCGGCGCCCCGAGCACCGCCGCAGGAGAAGGCAATCGGGGCGTGGGGAGCCGGGAGAGCGCGTTTGACACGCCGGAATCGCGCCCGCTAGCCTCCGCCCTCCTCAGCGCTCCCTTCGTCTAGTGGCCTAGGACGCGGCCCTCTCAAGGCTGAAACACGGGTTCGACTCCCGTAGGGAGCGCCAGGCTTGGTGGGGCCACCTCCGGGGCCCCACACCTGGCCGTTCACGGCCGAGCAGCGATGACGCCACCACGCGCCCTGCGAATGCCGCGGCGCACCCAAGCCAGCAGTGGCACGGCCCAGGTGAGTTCGGCGCCGAGCCCGCAGGCGCTCGACCGCCCCTCCGCATTCCGCCAGGGCTTGCCGGCGCACTGGGGATCCGGCGTCCCGAGGGCGACACCTCCGTTGTGCGAAGCGCCTCCGTCGTAGTCGAGTGCAGGGTCGGCATCGCCGTCGTCCACGCCATTCTGGCACTGGGGATCCTCACGGGCGGAGCCGGGGCTGCGACAACCCGGGTCGCCGCTTCCCGCGGCGAAGCTGCCCACGCCGCCGGGGTCGGCCCAAGTGACCGGATCGAAGTCTGCGCGCCCGTCGCCATCGTTGTCGAGGCCGTCGTCGCAGGCGAGGCCCGGATCGGTCTCGCGCAGGTCGTCCGCGCTCGCGCAGCCGGGGTCGTCGGGGTAGTCGGCCTGGCCGTCTCCGTCGTTGTCGCGGCCATCCCCGCACTCCGGCGGCACGACCGCCAGGCGACGGGGGCTCGCGAGCATCGCGTCTGCCGAGACCGTCGCGTAGCCGGTCAGGTTCGGGTCGACATAGAGCAGCCGGCCGCAGGCCCCGGCGACGTAGGCCCCGCCGTCCGCAGCCATCGCGACGTCCCGCGGCCCGCAATCGCTCGACTCGGGGATGGGATTGCCCACGGTCCCGAAGAACCACTCCACCGAGAAGACGTCGGGATCGAACGGTCCCGTCGCCGCATGCTGATCGGCCACGAGCACGTACGAGTCGAGGGCCGGATCGGCGTCGTAGTAGGTGATGCCGCCAAGAGTCACGAAGGGCGGCCCCTCAGCGACGGTGTCGACCTGGCCCGTGGTGGGCACGATCCGCGTGATGCCAGGCTCCAGGGTGTCCCAGCCGAAGATCAGATCGATGCGTTCGAGGTGCGAGACGAGGATGGATCCGTTCGGCTCGACGGCGACCCCTGCACCCGGGCCAAAGGCATCCGGGCCGGTGACCTCACCCGTGACGAGCTGCTGGCTCCCGGTCTGGGGGTCGACGAAGTAGACGGATCCGTGGTCGATCGGGGTGAAGGGATCGAATGGATGGCCCGTCCGGACCGAGCCCGTGACGACCAGTTCGCCATCCGGATGGAGGTCCAGATCACTCGGTAGGAGCGAGAAGAAGCTCGTGACGACGGTCGCGGCCGCCGACGTGGGATCGACTCGAAGGATGTCCGATGCCGCGGCCGCGAGCAGATCGCTCCCCTCGAGGGCGATGGCCGCGAGCCCGTCGACGTCCGCGACGACCAGCGACTGCACGCCCGTCGCGGGATCGATGGCCAGGATCGCATCGTGCACGTCGTCCGCTGCGAGCACGCTGCCCCCGCGAAGCGGGGGCGCCGGAGGGACGACCGCCAGGCCGGAGGGATAGGCCACGAGGCTCGCGACGAGCACGCTGGCGCCCGTCGCGGGATCGATACGCCGCACCTCGTTCGCCCCACCGATCCCGACCAGCAGTCCGCCCCCCTCCTCCACGGCGATGCCCCATGGCTGGACGGGCAGCCCGGACGCGATCGTCGTCGTCGCGCCCGAGACGGGCGTGGTGCGGGTCACGTCGCTCGAAGCCGGTGCCACGAGGTTCCCGTCGGGCTCGATCGCCAGGTGGGCAACGAGGGCGCCACTCGCCAGCGTGGTCTGTGCGCCCGTAGTCGGGTCGACCCGGAGCAACACCCCTCCCCCACCCTGCCCCTGGCCCGAGACCAGCACGTCGCCGCCGGCGTCCGCGACCACGTCGAGCAGGAAGGTCCCGGACGGCGCTGTCGCGACCACGCTCCCGGCGCCCGTCGCTGGATCGAATCGCAGGATCTCGTTGCCCGCGGCCCCCCCGGCCACCAGGAGCGTCCCCGCGGCCTCGAGACCGAGCCCGAACGAGTAGCCGAGCGAGGGGCCCGAGGTGGGTAGCGCCGTCTGCGCACCCGTGAGCGGGTGGATCTCGACGATCGCGGAAGCGCAGCCATCGAGCACGAAGACGCGCCTCGTGGGCGCGATGACCACGTCCTCGGGTGAACAGAGGAGGCCGCCCGATGCCCAGGTCGTGACGACGCCGGAGGCCGGGTCGAGATGGAGCACTTGGCCGTCGGGGCTGGCGATCAGGACGTCCCCGGGCGCCAACGACGCCCGGGCGTCTGGGGCCAGCAAGAGGATCGCCAGGGCAATGATGCCGGTGATCGGAGCAGCGAGTCGCATGCGGTGCCTCCCACCGCACGATCGCAGGTCTCCATGCGCCCCGTGGTACCGTTGCGGTACCGATTCGGTATCGGTTGGAGCAGGCAACGATGGGTCGGGTCCTCCGATTCCCCCCGTTCGAGTTCGATGCGGAGGCGGGGCGGTTGTCGCGGGACGGACGGGAGTTGCCGCTCCGCCCCAAGACGCTGACGCTGCTGCGATTCCTCCTCGACCACCCCGGGCGACTCCTCACCCGCGAGGAGTTGACCTCTGCGGTATGGCCCGACACGCACGTGTCGCCTGCGCTGCTCAAGAACCGCGTGCGCGACCTACGCCAGGTCCTCGGCGCCGACGGCGACAGCTGGATCGAGACCGTGCCGCGACGCGGCTACCGGCTCCGAGGCGCCGTCGAGGTCGAGGACGTGGGCGAGCGACTCCGCTGCGTCGTCAGCATCCTCGGACCACACTCCGAGGGCACCTCCACGCTCCCCCCAGATCGCGGCGGCGTTGGCTGGCAGCGCGGGCCGGACCACCGTGTCTGGACCTTCGACAGCGCACTGGCGGCGGTCCGCTGCGCACTCGACGTCTTCGGCGCCAGGCCGCCGGGCGCGATCCGGGTCGGCATCCATCTCGGCGACGTCCGCTTGGAGACGGGCGGGCCCGCCGGCGACGCGCCGCGGCTCGCGGACGAACTGGCGCGCGCAACGCGGCCGGGACGACTCTGTCTCTCGGACGCGGTCTACAGGCAGGTTCGTGCGCACCTCGACCTGGTGTACGAGCCCCTCGCAACCGACGTCGAGAACGAGCGCGCCTACCTGGTCTCGAGCCCGGATTCGGAGCTGGTGGCATCCGAGCAGCCCGGCTTCGGAGACCGACCGGCCATCGCCGTGCTCTCGTTCGCGTCCTCGGCAACGGAGGCCGAGCCGCGCTGGCTCGCGGACGGGATGGTCGAAGACCTGGTCGCGCGCCTCTCCCGGTTCCGCAGTTTTCCGGTGATCTCCCGCAACTCGTCGCAGGTCTACGAGGGTCGCCACGTCTCGCCACGTCGGATCGGGGAGGAGCTCGGCGCTCGCTATCTGCTGAGCGGCAGCGTGCGAAGCGACGACAGCCGTGTCCGCATCGCAACCGAGCTGGTGGATGCGCCGAGCGGGCGTCAGCTCTGGTCCGAGCGGTTCGAACGCAGACTCGAGGATCTCTTCGCCCTGCAGGACGAGATCGCCGAGGCGATCACGGGAGCCATCCATCCCGAACTGGGTCGGGCCGAGCTCGCGCGGATCGTCCACCGGGATCCTGCCAACCTCGGAGCCTGGGAATGGACCCATCGAGGCTGGCATGAGCTCTTCGCGGCAGACGGCGACAATGCTACGGCGCGAGCCTGGTTCGAGCGTGCCATCGAGCTCGACCCCCAGTTCGTGTCGCCAAACTACGGCCTCGCCATGTCGCACTACAACGACGTGATCGACCAGACGACCTCGTCTCCGGCGCGATCGGTCGCGGGCGTCGCACGAGCGGCGAGGCGATGCATGACGTTGGACGACCAGGACCCGGGGAGCCACATCGCGACCGGCTGCCACTACACCCTGACCCAGCGGCAAGAGGAGGCGATCGCCAGCATCGAGACGGCGCTCGACCTCAACCCGAGCTTCTCCCGCGCCTACTACTGGCTGGGTTTCGCGCTTGCGCTCGCCGGCCGCTCCGACGAGGCCATCGCGGCGCTCGAGCGCGGAATCCGCCTCAGCCCGCGGGACCCCCAACTCTGGGTCTTCTTCCAGCTCATCGCGCTCGCGCACTTCGGCGCGGGGCGGCTCGAGGAGGCCGAGCGCTGGTCCCGACGGACGATCGAACGCCGCCCGGATGGCCCGGTCGGTCTCTGCTTCCTCGCCGCCACGCTCTCGGAGATGGGCCGTGCTGGCGAGTCCCGCGATGCGGCGCGTGAGGTGCTGGCTGCACAGCCGGGCTTCACCCTCGAGGCCGTCCGCGTCCTCCTCTCGACCGCCGAAGCGTCCGTTCGCGATCGCTTCCTGGGAGGCCTTCGCCAGGCCGGAATCGCCGACGCCTAGCCCCTGCGGCGTCGGCGTGTGCCTGGATGGCAGTGCCGCGGTTGCCACGCAGAACCTTGCCTTCCATGCGGCATCGGCGGAGCGGCCCCTCCGCCGGCCCGACAGGGGTCGGCTTCGGCGCGGTCTCGCGTGCTGGGTCGGGGCGGGAAGCCGCCAACCCATAGGGGTTACGCCGCTCGGTTCCGACGGAGAAAGGGCTTTCTCCGCGACGCGGAACGCGCGTTCCGCGGGTACCGCACCGAACGCCCGAGACTGAGGAAAACCCCTCGCCCCGCGAGCCGCCCCACGATCGGCGGTGCCCCGCGCAATGGGCCGCCCTATGCTCCCGGGCTTGCCTGGCGCTGGGCGTGGAGGATCGTGTGACCGAGTTTGCGTTCGCCTTCCTGGACTGTGAGTTCGGTGGGCTCGATCCCGATCTCCACGACATCACCGAAGTCGCCGTGATCCTGACCGACTACCGGTTGGTCGAACTGGCCCAGAACGAGTGGAAGGTCCAGGCGCGAGCCGAGCGCATCAGCTCGGAGGCTGCGGCCATGTCGGGCTACGACGCCGAGGTCTGGGCAAAGGAGGCCGTCCCGGTCCGCCAGGCGCTGACCGAGTTCGCTGCGATGGTGCCGAAGGGCGTGACCGTGGTGCCGTCGGGCCAGAACGTGCGCATGGACGTGATCTTTCTCGAGCGCGCCTACAAGGCCTGCGGCATCCCCTGGCCCTTCGACTACCACGTGATCGACCTGGCGACGCTCTTCTACGGGTGGTCGCTCGTGGCAGGCGAGCAGGTCCCCGCGTTGTCGCTGCGGCAGGCCGCCACACGAGCGGGTCTCGTGGGCGATGGGGTGGCCCACCGGGCCATGGCCGATGCGCGGCTCACCCTCGAGACCTTCCGCCACTTCATCGGGCGGCTGGCCCCTCGACCGCTCCCGGACGATCCCGAACTCCCGGGCGATGGGAGCGATGGGGCCGAAGCGTCCGACGCAGCGTCCGCGGCGAGCCCCAAACCCTGACCCACGCGGCCCCGTCGGTCAGGCGCCAACCTCGGGCTGGATCCGAACACGCCACTTCTCGAGCGCGCCGTAGTCGATGCGCGCGAGCAGCGGCAGCAACAGGCGCGCCATCCACCCCTTCGGATCGAAGACGAGCGCCGAACCGAAGTCGATCAGCACCGGCGCACCGTGTTCATCGACCATCACGTTGCTGCGGTGGCGCAGGTCGAGGTGGACCACGCCTCGTGCGTGCATCTCGGCCACCGCCGCCTCGAGGCGCGGCAGGAAGTCGTCCGGCACGTCGCCGCGCAGCTTGCGCCGCATGGGGCGCCCGGGCCGGTGCTCGACGGCGAAGGCCAGCGGGTCGATGCGGCCCAGGAAGCGCGGCACCGCCGGATGCCCGTCGAGTCGGGTCCAGGCGCGCACCTCGCGCGCGGTGATCCAGCGGCCGATCGTTCGGCGCACGAAGGCGCCGCGAGGCGCGAAGTCCTTCACCACCGCGCGGGCCGGCCCCAGACTCACGAGCAGCACGTCGGGGTTGCGACGGCCGCCGCGGTTCAACACGGAGACGGTGCGCGCGCCCAGTTCGGCGCGCGTCGGCAATGCGGCGGCGGAGTCGGCAGCGGTCACGCGGGCGGATTGTCGGCACTCGCGGCCGGGATGGCCAGTAGCGCCCCGCGCCGTACGGGGGCGGCTAACGCGCCAGCAGCTCGGCCGAGACAGGCGGCAACAGCGGCAGGCCGAGTTCGCGACGCAGGCGGTTCTCGATCCCCACGGCGGCCCCAGGGCTCGGGGCCGCGGCTGCCACCACCCGAAGCGCCCGCTCGGCCGCCGCCACGTCACCGCGCGCAGCCGCGAGCCGAGCGCCCAGACGGGCGAGTTCGGCATCGCCCGGCATCAGGCCCGCCGCGTGCCGCAGGGCCGCGCCGGCCTCGGCCAGGCGCCCCTCCGCCAGGGCGAACCGTGCTCGCTGGGCGTAGGGCTCCGCGCTTCGAGCACGCTCGGCGCGATCGATCTCTCGAAGACCCGCCGCCCCGCGTACGTCCCCAGCCGCGCGGGCCAGCTCGGACTGCACCAGCGCCACACCGGGCAACGCCCTGCCCTCATCGCTCATCCGGAAGCGATCGAGCTCCGCCAGCAGCGGCCCCAGACCCGGGCCGGTCCTTCCCTCTCGAAGCGCCCGGCGGGCCTCGAACAGTGCGAGCCGCGGAAACTCCGCCCGATCGGCTTCGGGAATCCGGGCCACGTGTGCGAGCGCAGCCTCGGGGTCGACGTGATCGAGGCTGCGCGCCGCGTCGAAGGCGTCCTGGGAGGACCCCGTCAGCTCGAAGGCACGCTCGAAGTGGGAGGCCGCAGCCTCGAAATCGCGCAGCTCGCCGGCACGGTACAGACCCAGCACGCGCTGGATGTCGGCGCGATCCGGGTGCGCCTCGGCCAGCGCATCGAGCACGTCCAGGGCCTGGGGTGCGAGTTCTTCGTGCTGCAGCGCAGCCTGCGCGCGTAGCATGCGCGTGGACACCGGGTCGAGCGTGAAGCGCGGATCGCGCAGCAACCGGTCGAGCTTCGGCCCCTGCCCCGCGGCCGCCAGGGCCCGGGCCAGGCGCCCGTAATCGAGTTCGCCCACCAGGGCCGGAAGCAGCGGGGTGCCCGCCGGGAGCCGCAGCTCGAGTTCGGCGAAGTCGAGCTGATTCCAGGTCTCCTGACGCTGACGCGGCACCCGGGTCTCGACGAAGGCGTTGTCGTCTGTGTTGCGTACCCCATCGGCCAGCTCGCCGAACGCGAGGACCGGGCCCTCGATCCGCTGGAGCAGCGCCTCCGCGTCGGCGAGATCGTACAAGGCCAGCGCTTCGGACAGGCCGGGCTCGGCCATGCGGCGGCGCATCTCGTCGAGGTCGATGGGCCCCCCGCCCTCGCGCCCCAGCAACAGCAGCGCTCGGCGATCGCGGTGCACGCTCACGTCCATCACCAGCCCGTCCGGAAAGACCTCGGCGAAGCTCGCCATCACGGACAGCACCGAGAGCGCATCCGTGCGGAACCCGTTGAGCCAGACCGCGAACACGCCCCCCGTGGCCAGGTTCTCCCGCGCCAGCTCGAAGTAGTCCTGGGTGAACAGGTTGGCGGCGCCCACGATCCAGGGGTGGCTCGGCTGCGATGCGATCACGTCGGGTCGCGGCCCCGGGGCGCGACTGCGCCGGAGCAGCTCGTTGCGACCGTCATTGACGATCACCTGAACCCGCGGGTTGGCCGTCGGGTCGGCACGCCCCTCGTGGAGCAGCGGCGCCGCCTCGACGACGGCGCGTTCGAGCTCGACCGTTTCGATGCGCGGAATCGGCGTTTCGAGTAGCGCCTTGACGGTGTTGCCACCACCGAGCCCGACCACCAGGGCGCGCTCGGGGTGAGCGGCCAGCAGGTACGGCACGACGCCCAGCAGGAACGTGGTCGAGGGCATGTAGGGTGGCGAGAGCATCGTCCCGGCTTCGGGCAGTCCGTTCGTACGCAGCGAGCGTCCCGCGTCGGTCTCGGTCACGGTGACGACGCTGTTGCGCCCCTCACGCAGCAGGATCTGCTGGGCGAGTTCGGCCTCCACCCGCGCGACGAAGCCCTCGGTCGACACCAACGCGGCCTGGCGCGCGGCGATGGTGCGATCCACCGAGACCCCGCCGTAGGAGAGGCTCACCAGCACGAGGGCTGCGGCGCCCGTCGCGAACGCCGGGAGGCGCACGCGAGGCGCGCCCTCCTGATATCCGAGCAGCACGATGAGGGCCACGGCGAGATCGAGCAGAAGAAGCCCGAACAAGGTGGCGTCCATGCCGAAGCGCGGCACGAACACGAACCCCACCAGCAGGCTCGCGGCGATGCTGCCGGCCGTGTTGCAAGCCACCGCACGGCCCATGCCGGCCCCGACGTCGGACGCCCGCCGCGCATGGATGCGGATCAGGACCGGGAACGCGGCCCCGAAGAGCGCCGCGGGCACGAGCACCACCGGTGCGGCCACCAGGAACAGGCCATGCACGGGATCGACGGCTCCGGCCAGCAGCGACGCGCGCAGGCCCGGAAGCCAGGGAACCAGGGCGATGCCGGCCGCCACGCTGACGCCGATGCCCACGTGCAGCAGGCCGAACAGACGCACCGGGGCGCGCACGCGATCCACGAAGGGGGCGATCGCGAAGCTCCCGGCGCCGATCCCGAACAGATACGCGGCGAGCACGGTGGCAAACCCGTAGAGGGTGCCTTCCATCACGATGCCAAAGAGCTTCGACCAGACGATCTCGTAGCCGATCGCGACGAAGCCGGAGATCGCGAAGAAGAGGAGGAACGGCCCGCTCGAGGGCTGTGAGCCGGAGGCGGCCTCGGACGACCGTTGGAGGTCCGCGGGCGGGGAGGCCGCGCCCGCGGCGACCGGAGCCTCGGCTGCAGCGGCCTTCCACGCGGCCGGCGCGTCACCGGCAACGCGCAGGATCGCGAGAGCCACCAACAGGTTCGCGGCGGCCGCCACCAGCAGGGTCTGGGTGAGCCCCAGGGCGGGGATCAGCACGAATCCACAGAGATATGCACCGGCGACCGCGCCGAACGTGTTGGCGGCGTAGAGGATCCCGCTCCAGCGTCCGCGCGTCTCGTCGTGGGCGACCACGCCGTGCGCGATCACGGGCAGGGTCGCACCCATGGCGATGGTCGGCGGCAGCAGGATCAGGGCAGCCACCACCAGGCGCACCGTCAGCCAGGTCGCTGGCGACACGTCCGGTCCGAGCCAGGCCGCCAGACCGGGCAGGGCCTGCAGTGCGGGCAACGAGGCCAGCGCCAGCAGGCCAATCGCGAGCTCGAGCCAGGCGTAGGTGCGCAGCGGTCGCGTGAGGCGGTGCGCCAGCCGCGCTGCGAGCGCGTTGCCCAGGGCCAGGCCGCCAAAGAAGACGGCCAGCACGCTGCCGATGGCCTCGCTGGTGGTGCCGAAGGCGAAGCCGAGCAGTCGCGTCCAGACCAGCTGGTACAGCAAGGCCGCGAGGCCGGAGAACAGGAGGGCCAGAACCGCGGCCAGGCGAGGCGTCATGGCCGGCTCTTCGGCAATGCCGGCGCCGGGCTTGATGGCGGAGTTGCACAGTCGAGAGGACGGGCTGCGCACGCGCGAGCCGCCGGTCAGCCCTCGTGCAGATGCCGCAGCAGGTCTCCATGGGTTGGGAGGGGGCGGACGGCGTCCGCATTGCGGGCCCGGATCCCCTCCAGGATCTCCAGTGCGGCGTCGAGCCCCGTCAGGTCGGCCTGGGGCAGGTGGGACGCGGGGAGCCGATCCATGCCCGCGAGCAACGCGAACCAGCTGGTATCGGGGAAGAGCATCCCGGCGGCGGGCTCCACGAGGCCGGTCGCGTCGTACTGGGCAAGCAGCTCGGCCGCCGACCCGGTGGGCTGCATCGAGCCGCAGGCGCGCCAGAAGGCGGTGTCCTCCCGGCGCGTGAGCCCGTAGTGGAGCACGACGAAGTCGCGTACCTCGTCCCAGACGCCTCGCATGCGATCGTTGAAGCGCCGCGCGAGGACCGGGTCGAGCGCCGTGTCTGGGAAGTAGCGGAGCAGGTGCTCCAACGACTTCTGCACCACGTGGATCGCCGTCGACTCGAGCGGCTCGTAGAACCCCGAGGCGAGGCCCACGGCCACGCAGTTGCCGACCCAGGCGCGCTCGCGGCGGCCTACCCGGAAGCGCAGCTCGCGGGGCGACAGACCCTCGGGACCGGCACCCAGGTGGTTGGCGAGCGAACGCAGCGCCGCGTCGCCGTCGCTGAATGCGCTCGAGTAGACGTAGCCCCGGCCCGTCCGGTGGGCGAGCGGGATCTGCCAGGCCCAGCCGGCGTCGAGCGCGGTGGCGCGGGTGTAGGGCGGCGCCGATGGATCGGGCGGCTCCGACACGACGAGTGCCCGATCGCAGGGCAGGAGCGCCGACTCGTCGACCCAGGGCTCGCCGAGCGCATCACCGAGGAGCAGGCTGCGGAAGCCGGTGCAGTCGAGGTACAGGTCCGCCTCGAGCGCCCCGGCCGCGTCCGTCTCGAGTCGCGCGATCCGGCCCCCCGCGTCGAGCACGACCTCGCGCACCCGGCCGCGGACGTGTCGGGCTCCGCGCGCCACGGCGTGCTCCCGCAGGTGCGACGCGAATGCGGCTGCATCGAGGTGGTAGGCGTAGTCGCCGCGACGGGTGGTGTCCGAAGCCGCTTCCAGCGGACGCGGCGAACGCAGGCCGTCGCACATCGCCACCTGCAGGGAGTGATCGGTGTAGTCGCAAGCGAGCTTGCCCGCGCGCAGTCCCTTCAACCAGAAGTGGAAGACCTGGAGCCCGTCGATCGAGCCGCCGCAGCTCCCGAAGGGATGCCAGAACCGATGCCCCGGCGCGAGCCAGTCGTCGAAGCGGATGGCCAGCTTGTAGGTGGCTCCGCACTCGCGCATGAACGCGCCCTCGTCCAGGCCGAGGCTTCGCAGGAAGGCCACGAACGGCGGCACGGTGGCCTCGCCCACGCCGACGGTGGGGATCTCGGGGTCCTCTACCAGCACCACCCGGCCGCCACCGGGCACCATCGCGCTCGCGAGCACGAGCGCCGACATCCAGCCCGCCGTACCGCCGCCCACCACGACGACGCTCTCGACCGGGCGACGGGAGGACACGCTAGGGCGCGGGGGCGGGCGTGGCTGCGGCGGCGTCCGTCGGCCCCTCGAGCGCAGGGAACTCGACGCGACAGCGCGCGCCCGCCGGGAGTGCGTGGTCGGGGTTGGGCAGGCGCAGACGCACGCGGATCGTGCCGCTGGCGGGGTCGACGACGCGATCCACCAACTCGACCGAGGCCTCTCGCGGCTCGGTGACGGCCGTGCGCGGGGTGACCCGGCCGATGCTCCCCTCCTCGATGCGACCGAACCACTCGACCGGGACGATGGCCTCGACGAGCAGCGGATCGATCTCGACGATGTCCACGACCGGCTTCTCGTGCACGTACTCTCCCTCGACGAAGTGGCGCTCGACGACGATGCCGTCGATGGGGCTGCGCAGGGTCCGCAGCTTCAGGCGCTCGAGCGCCTCCCGTTCTTCGAACGAGTGGAGCAGGCTCTCGGTCTCGATCTCGTCCTTCTCGTGGATGCTGATCAGCTTCTTGCGGTAGAGCTCCTCGTTGCGCTCGACCTTGCGGCGCGAGAACTCGGCGCGCGCCTGGGCCAGCTGGTAGGCGGCGCGCTCCTGTCCCGACACGAGCTTCGCAACGATCTGGCCCTTCTTGACGTCCTGACCGCGGCCCACGCGCATCGACTCGAGCAGGCCGGGCACCGCGCTGCTCAGGCGGACCGTCTTGTGGGGTTCGATCAGGCACTCGAAGCTCTCGGCGCGCGCCGTGGCAGAAGCGAACGTCATCGCGAACGCGGCGCAGACGGCCGTCACCGTTCGGAGAAGCACCACTCGCATGTTCACCCCCCAGGACCCGTGAAGGAGAGGACCTGCTCGCGCTGCTCCTCGGCGCGGAGGATATCCTCGCGCATGCGCCGGTGTCGACGAAGCGCGCGCCTGCGCAGCAGGCGGAACGCGAGACGACGCGGCACGCCGCCCGTCCTCGTCATCCGAGAGACCAGACCCGAAGGCTCCGGGGGCACGAGCCAGGCCTCGGCGCGCGCCCCGATCGCGCCCGCCGCGAGGGCATCCCGGTCGTCGAAACCCGGGTCGAGGAGTACGGCCCACGTCGGTGCCTGCATCGGGCCGAGCGCGAGCGAAATCTCGAGCCCGGCGAAGGGCGTCGCGTCGTCGGGCGCGCGCACGGGAACGCCCCGCGCCTCGAGCCTTCCCTTCAGCTCGCCGAGCGCGGCCCGGTCGTGGGAGATGGCGAGGACGGCTTCGTCCCGGGCGAGCGAGGCGAGTGCGTCGTCGCGTGCGGTGTCGTCGTCGTGGAAGCGCACGGTCGAGCTGGCGCGACCCTGCCGGCCGATGCGCGCGAGCGGGCCGAGACCGAGCCGGCGCAGCTCGGCCCGTGCCGGAGAGAGCTGACCCGAGGTTCCCGACAGGTTGCGGAAGCGCACCAGGATGCGGAGCAGCGAGCTCCGCGCGGCGGGTGCGCGTAGGCTGCGGATCGCGAGCCCCTCTCGCGCCTCCAGCCAGGGCACGGCCCGTTCGGGCAGGCTCACGCCCGCCGCCGCCTCGATCCCCGACTCTCCGACGTGGTAGTCGCGGCCTCGTTCGAGGGGCGCGATGGCCTCGAGCGCCTGGACGACCAGGCTCTCCCGGTGCGCGCTCACCGCGAAGGCACCGCCGTGGGGCGTGGCCGCGGCTTCGAGCCGCGTTCGGCCGGGCTCGGTCAACGTGATGGTTCCGCTCGCGCTCGCAGCGAAGTCTCGCCGCGGCTCCAGGCCGCTGGCGATCTCGACGGCGATCGCCAGCATGCGTGCGTCGGGGCTCTCCGGGGGGGCCGGACGCGACAGGACGAGCGGCGTCTTGCCCAGGTCGAGGGCGACGCGATCGACGTCTTCGACGAGCGCGAGGCCGAGACCCGCAAGGCGGAGCTGACCCTCGCACGCGTCGAGCAGGGGCGACAGACGGCTTGCGAGCGAGCCGCGTCCACGCAGGGCGACGTCGTCTCGAAGCGCCTCGAATCCCAAGGCTCGTGCCCCTGCGAAGCAGGCCGCCGCGGGGAGCCTGGAAGGCCCTGCCTGCCCGGGTCGGGTCGACACCAGCAGACCGGCCGCCAGCCCCAGCCGTGCCAGGGCGGGTTCGAGCGCTTCGTAGCGCCGCTCCGCGAGCTCGTCGCTGGCCGCGACCCAAACCGGTCGCCGCCCGGCCAGTGCCTCGGCGAGCAGCGCCAGCGAGAGCGCCTGTACCCGGGCTTCGGCGTCGCCGAGCTCGATGGACGTCCCTTCGAGCAGGATCCGCGCCCCAAGCAGGGCGGCGGGGTCGGGCTCGCCGGCACCGGCGAGGAGCGCCCTGGCCGCCCGGGCGAGCCGAACCACCACCTCGGCCTGCTGCTCCTCGGCACCCGCCCCAGCCCGGAAGACCTGCGCGAAGAACGCGGCCGCCTCGCGATCCGAGTGCTGGGCCAGGGGGCGCGGGGCAAGCCAACGGCGCACGGTGAGATCGAGGCCGCGCGCATCCTCGGCCGGGCCCAGCGGATGGTCCGCGGTGGGACGTGCGCGCGAGCGGGGGACACGGGCCATGGAAGCCGCCGTCAGATCCGCAGCCTGCGCAGGAAGGTCTGGCGCACCGCACGCATGGCGCGCCAGGCCAGCGAAGCGGGCTCGTGTACGAAACGCACGTGGGTCCGCAGCCCCACGCGTGAGACGAGGCGCTCCGGCGGCACCTCGGGCTGCACCTCGAACTGGAAGTGGCTCTCGAAGCTCCGAGCGCCCTCGTCTTCGGTGCCCTCGGCGATCAGGCTTCCGCCTCCTTCGAGCGAGAGCACCGGGCTCGGCAGCTCCCGGGTGGCCTGCGGCACTTCGCGCACCAGCCGCCCGGTGTGGGCCGTCTCGAGATCGTCCGCAAACAGGAGCTCCACGCGCTCGGTGCGCTGACGCACGAGATCGACGGCCGACTGATCGACCACGGCGCGCACCAGCACCTCGTCCACCACCCAGCCCACCGCGTCGCCCCGGGCCAGGAACCGGCCCGGGAGGTCGTCGCGCTCGGGGAGCAACACCACGCCCGCCACGTGGCTGCGCAGGGAGAGCGAGGCCAGGCGCTCCTCGGCCTCGCGCAGGTCGGCGCGAGCCTTCTCGAGCTCTTCGGCCAGCAGCCGCGACTGCACCACGTCCTCGGACAGCTGCTCGGCGTGCCGCGCCTCGTACTCGCGAAGCTCCGCGCGAAGCGTCGCCACCTCGGCGTGCAGGTCCGGGTTCTCGAGGGAAAGCACCAGGTGTCCCGGGTCGACCCGCTGGTGGGGGTCGGCTTCGACGGCGATGACGATGCCATCCGCGCCCGCGCGCAGGGCCGCCCCGTCGGACGTGGTCACCACCCCCTCGACGGTGGTCGTGTGCGGGAGCGGAGCCAGCAACAGCACCGCCAGGACCCCACCCACCCCGAGCGTTCGAATGACGGCGCGCCCACGCCGGCCGTCCAGGACCCGGGCGCCGCCGAGAAAGCGCGTGCCCTTCACCAGGGGCAGCACCACGGCACTGACGCCCACCCAGATCGCCAGCGCGGCGCCCAGGAAGAAGAACCGGTCCGCCACGAGGAAGGCGATGCTCGTGACGATCACCAGCCGGTAGGCCAGGGCCGCGGGCGCGTAGAACCAGAACCAGCCGGCCTCGCCCGGAGCGGTCGCCACCTGCGCCCGCGCGTCGGCGGGGATGCCGAGCCATCGCTGGACGTGGGAGAGCAGGAATCGGTTGGCGCGCGTCGCGAGGTTGGGGATCTCGATGGCGTCGGCCAGCGCGTAGTAGCCGTCGAAGCGCAGGAGCGGGTTGATGTTGAAGAGGATCGTCGAGACGCTCGCGATCAGGATCACGTTGTAGACGATGGCGCGACCGGTGCCCGGAGCCATGGAGACCCAGGCGAACACCGCGATCGCCGCAATGGCCAGCTCGACCCCCATGCCCGCCAGGGCGACGCCCACGCGCCGCCAGCGACTCTCGAAGGCGATCGTCTCGGTCGCGTCGACGTAGGGCACCGGCGTGAACACCAGCAGCATGATGCCCATCTCGTGCACCTCGGCCCCCCACACCTTGGCGGCGAGCCCGTGCCCCAGCTCGTGGGCCGCCTTCAACACCGGGAAGGTGAGCCACAGCAGGACCAGGTTCTGCGTGGCCAGCAGCCGATCGGCGAGATTCTCGGTGAGCGGCGCGAAGTGAAGGGCCGCGGTGGCCAGGGCCGTGCCGACGAGTGCGAGCCACGCCAGGGCGCCGATCGGAGAGAAGAGCAGCCGACCGAGCGGCACCAGCCGCTCGAGCAGCCGATCGGGATCGACCAGCGGGACGCGGATCGCCAGCGGACTCTTGTAGCGCTGCAGGCGTTGCGTGCGCCGCAGGGTGCTGCTGCGCCGCTCGAGATCCGGGAGGTCCGGCAGCGAATCCGTGGTGATGGCGTCCGCGTGGTGCAGCTGGCCCAGGAGGCGGATCACCTCTTCCTGGGTCGGGGCGTCGGCGCCCAGGCGCTCGCAGGCCGCCCGCCACAGCTCGTCCACGTCGCGCAGGCCGTCCATCCACCCGAGCAGCATGCGGGCGGGCGGCGAGAGCCGCAGGAAGCGGCCGTTGGCCTTGTTCTGGAGCACGAAGTTGGTGCGCCGGCGGTACCGGTGGCGGTGCACGCGGACGTGGGGTCGCAGGGAGGGCCGGAGCTCGGCCACGCGGTGCCAGTAGGGGCTCACCAGCCCCGCCGCACTCACAGCGGGTTCCAGCTGAAGGCCTGCACGCGCCACCACTGCTGGGCGCGGCGGGTCAGGATGGAGAGCAGCGAGCGCGAGCCGACCTCGACCCGACCCACGCCGCGCATGCCCGGGCGCAGCCGCTCACTCCATGCACCGCCCTCGAGCTGGGCCTCCACGCGGAAGGTGTTGCGACCCTCCTCGGCCGTCGATGCCGAGGCGATGCGCGTGACGCGGATCGGAATCTCCTGGTCGGGTAGTGCGGAGAGCACCAGGTTGCCGCCCTGACCCGGTGCCACCTCGGCGATGTCGCGCTCGTCCACGTCGAGCGCCACGCGGTAGCGATCGAGGGGCGCGAGCTCGAGCAGCGTCTCCCCCCTCCGAACCGCGGAACCGAGGGACTGGGAGAGGTCGCCCTCGGTGATCACCGCCTGGAACGGCGCCACGACCCGGGTGCGCGCGAGCTGCCCGTCGAGCAGCGCGAGCTGGGCACGGGTCTGCTCGACCTGGGCCGAGAGGATGTTGACCGAGGCGCGGTCGCCTTCGGCCATGGCCTCGTCGAGCTCGCGAAGATGCTGGGCCTGCTGGCTCGACCACTTGAGCCGCTCGAGACGCAGGTCGCGATCCTCGAGCTCGACCAGCAGCGCGCCCTCGTCGACCACGTCTCCTGCACGGTGGTGGGCCGCCTTCACGAAGCCGTTGAAGGGAGCGACCAGCGCGCGGCGCACGGCACCTTCGAGTTCGGCATCCGCGGTGACGCGCAGCGTGCTCGAGTAGAGCGCCAGGAACGCGATCGCCAGCAGCGGCAGCGCCACGCCCAACTTGCGCGCCACCCGGCCCGGCCCGAAGAGGGCTTCGAGCTCGCGGCGGCCTGCGTCGCGCGCCGTGCGAAGCACGCTTCGCGAGGCCCCGCGTCTCAGCATCAGCAGCGGCCCCAAGAGCCGACCGAGGGCCGCGAGCCGCTTCGCGTCCTCGCCGGGGAACGCGCCCCGGGCGCGCTCGAAGAGCAGCGCCCCCACGACGTCCTGACCTGCAACGAGGGGAACCGAGAGCGCCGACGCGATCCCGTGGTCGTCGGCCAGTCGTGCCAGCGCGTCGCTGCCCGGCGCCTCGCCCTCGGGCGGCGGATGCAGCTGCACGGCCGGCGGGTCCGTCGCTGCGCACAGCGCCTCCTCGAGGTCGCGTACCAGCTGGAGCTTCTCGGCCAGCTGGCTGGCATGGGACAGGGCGGCCACCCGCATCCGGCCTGGCTCGCCGAGGCCGACCGTCACACGCTCGCAGTCGAGGCGATCCGCGAGCACGGTGGCCAGACCCTGGCACGCGCCTTCGGGGCTCTCGGCTTCGAGCACCGCCGCCGCGGCTTCCAGCCCGAGACGCGCATCGGGACCCTCGGACGGGACCGCAGCCCGCGTGGCCTCCACGAGCCAGAGCGATCCCAGCCGCAGCGAACGCGTGAGGGGAGCCAGCGCGTCCTCGTTGGCCGTGATCTCCAAGCCGAGCAGCGCGCTCGGACGGGCGACGTCGCCGATCAGCACAGAGAGCGCGAAGCCCGCGGTGTCGGTGTCGGGCTCGGCCATGCCGCGACCCTCGCGCAGCGATCGGTCGAGCAGCGCGGTGAGGACCTCTCCCGGGGGCTCGCCCTCGGGCCAGGAGGCGAGGGGCCGGAGCTGGCCGCTCTCGGGGTCGCGCGCCACCAGCAGGGCCCGACGCGCGCCGGGCGCGAGACCCCGGTCGCCGCAGACGAGCTCGAGCCACGCCCGTGCGCGCCTTTCGAGCGGCCCGGCCCCCAGCAACGCCGGCCAGGCGCCGTCCCGAGCGGGTCCCTGGGACCCGCCTCGAGGGGCTCCCCCGGCCGGGGGCGAGCTCAAGCCCAGCGCCCTCGTGCAGTCGCCGTCATTGCCAGTGGATCGTCTCTCGGCTGGCGGTCGGCGCCAGCGCACCCACGGGCATGAAGTCGGCCTCGCTGTCGTCGAAGTAGAGCGTCTTCGACGCCTCCCGGCGCCGTGCGGCCTGCCAGCGGGTCAGGGCCAGGAACACGGGCCCCATGCGTCCTGCACCGGAACCCTCGGAGCCGTCGGCCGGTGTATCGCGATCCGGCGGCGGAGCGGCCACCGCGGGCAGGCTGCCCGTCCGCAGGTCGATCGTGAGCCCCGGCAGGTTGGCAGGCGTCGGCGCCTCCGGAACGCGCCCCTTGTCGTCGATGGCGAGCCGTACGACCGGGTGGTCTTCGAGCTGCGCGGGGAGGATGCCGACCTCCGCGGCGCCACTGCCGCTGATCGCTCGGATGAACGGCGCGTCCAGACCCGCGAGCGGCGCCGGCACGCCCTCACCGATCGGCAGCAGCGAGATCAGCTCGGATCGCGAGAGATCGGGGATGCCCGTCGTGAAGCTGAACAGGTCGAACATGGTGAGGGTGATCAGGTCGAGCGGGTTCTGGCCCAGGCTCACCACGAAGTCGGCGCCGGGATCCTCGAAGGTGAGGCGCCCGAAGTCACCGACCAGCGCGTCCTCGGACAGACTGCCCACCAGCACGTCGTTGCCGGCCCCGCCGAAGAGCAGGTCGTTGCCCGGACCGCCGTCGACGCGGTCCGCAGCGCCGATGAACAGGTCCGCCGTCTCGGCGGTGCGTACGCGGCCAGCAGTGAAGGTCACGAGCCCGCCATCGCCGATCGCGACGTCGTTTCCGCTCTCGCCGCGCAGGTCGTCGGAGCCGGCGCCGCCGATCAGGATGTCGTCTCCCGTCCCGCCGCGCAGGGACTCCCCGCTGCCCGAGCGCGGATCGCCGCTGCGGACGAAGGTGAGCCGGCGGCCGCGATCCTGGGTGATCACGCCGTGGTCGCCGAGCAGGGCATCGTTGCCCGAGCCGCCCTGGATGGCGTCGCTCCCTCCGCCACCGAAGATGCGGTCGTTGCCGGGTCCGCCCAGCAGCAGGTCGTTGCCACCGGGGCCCGGGACGTCTTCGAGACGTACCAGCACGCCCCCCGAGAAGAGCGCGTTGCCCAGGTCGCCGATGATGCCGTCGCTGCCCGCGCCGCCCTCGATGCGGTCTCCTCCCGCACCGCCCACGGCCACGTCGTTGCCCCGACCCGCCAGCAGCGTGTCCCGAGAGCCCGGGCCGCGCCCGACCTCGAGACTCGTCGGCACCCAGGCCCCCGAGAACCGCAGGTCGCCGGTGTCGCCCGACAGCACGTCGTCGCCGTCGCCCGCATCGACGAAGTCCGGGCCACGCGAACCGAACAGGAAGTCACGCCCGAGGCCGCCGAAGATGAAGTCCCCGGCGCCATCGCCCAGGCCGCCCACGAACCGCGTGGGCACGAAGCCGACCAGCGTGACCGTACCGTCGGCGCCCATGGCGAAGTTGCGCCCGTTGCCGGTGCGGATCACGTCCGTGGCGCCGCCACCGGCGAGCACGTCGTCGCCGTCCTCTCCGAGGATCGTGTCGCCCCCGTCCAGCCCGGTCAGCAGGGAGACGAGCGTTCCCGAGCCGCCGCCGTCGAGTCCCACGGAGCCGGCATCGCCCAGGGCGATGTCGTTGCCGGAGCCGCCGTTGATCTGGTCTGCGCCGCCGCCACCCGCGAGGACGTCGTTGCCCGCCTCGCCTACGAGCAGGTCGTCGCCGTCGAGTACCGAGGTCTCCGACACGATCTCGCGCACGCCGTTCTGGGCACCCCGGCCGCCGTCGCCGAGCAGGAGATCGCGGCCCTCACCGCCCGTGATCTCGTCCGCGCCGCCGCCACCGGCCAGCAGGTCGTCGCCGTCGTCGCCGCGGATCGCGTCGTCACCGTCCAGTGCCGTCGTCTCCGACTCGATCCGGGCGGTCCCGCCCGCATCGCGCCCGCCGGTGCCCGCATCCCCCAGCGCCAGGTCGTCCCCGGCGTCGCCCGAGATCGTGTCGGCGCCGCCGCCACCCGCCAGCAGGTCCTCGCCCTCGTTGCCGGAGAGGAGGTCGTCGCCGTCGAGGTCGGTCGTCACGGACTCGATCCGCGTGTTGCCCAGGGCGTCGCGCTCCGCGGTCCCGGCATCACCCAGGGCGAAGTCGTTGCCGCCGTTGCCCTCGATCGTGTCTGCGCCGCCACCGCCCGCCAGCAGGTCGTCGCCGTCGTCGCCGGTGATCTGGTCGGCCCCGTCGTCCAGCGTGGTCTCCGAGACCAGGCGGGCGTCGCCGTCGAGCGCCAGGGTGCCGCCGTCTCCGAGGATCAGGTCGGTGCCCTCGTTGCCCGTGAGCGTGTCGTCGCCCCGGCTGCCGGCGATCTGGTCGTCGCCCGTACCGCCTTCGATCACGTCGGGCTCGCCGCCCGTCGTGGCATCGACCCGCGTCTCGACCACCGAGCCCGTGTTGCTGAGGCGTTCGGTACCCGCCTCCTGTTCGATCACGCCGAAGTCGCCGAGCAGGATGTCGTTGCCCGCCTCGCCGAAGATCCGGTCGCGGCCCGGCACCAGCGGGTCGGCATTGGGCAGGGCGCTCGTGTTCACGATGGGCACGGCCAGCTCGCGCGTCGCGAGATCGACGTTGAAGCCCGCGTCGCCGTAGACGTGATCGTCGCCGCCCTGGCCGCGGATCTCGTCGTCGCCGGAACCGCCGGCGATCTGGTCGCCGCCCTGGCTGCCGATCAGGACGTCGTCGCCCTCGCCACCGTAGATCGTCACGCCGCCCGCGGAGGCCGACGCGTCGATGCGGTCGTTGCCGGGGTTCGCGAACACGAAGGCATTGCCGGTGTTCTGGCCCGGCAGCGGCAGCGAGTCGGTGCGCGAGCCGTCCTGGGAGGTGTCGCCGTAGAGCACCAGCGGCGAGAGCGGACCGCCGCCGCCGGTGACGAGCAGCGTGTCGCCTCCCATCACGCCCGAGGCCAGGGCACGGTTGCCGCCACCGTGGATGGCGGTCACCACCAGGTCTTCGGCGCCCGGAGTGCCGGCGCTGGTGGCGTCGACGGTGAAGGTGTCGTTGCCCTCGCCGAGCAGCACCTCGGTCACCTCGATGTCGTCGAAGGTGATGCCGCCCTCGAACCCGACGATCTCGGAGCCGTCCTGGGCCTCGCTGACGTCCACCTGGAGGGGCCCGCCCATGCCGTCGATGAAGAGGTTGCGCGGGTTCGAGAGCGTGACGACCGAGTTCGCGAGGGTGGTCGCGGTCAGGCTGCCGGTGTCGTCGGCGCGGCTGCTGTCGTTGAAGACGAACAGGCGGTCGGACTGCCGCGTCTCGTCGGTGTCGACCTCGAGGGGCTTGGCCCCTGCAGCCAGCTCGGTGGGCAGCGCCACCGGATCGCGCAGCGAGCGGTCCTTGTTCTCGGCAACGCCGCCCTCGACGATGAGCGGGCCTTCGAGACGGCTCGTCAGGTGCTCGCGCACCGGCTCCTGGCGCACGAAGCTGTCGCCGGGCTGAGGCGTGAACGAGGGGTCCACGTCCACGGTGATGGTCTGGGGCAGGAACCAGTCGGTCGGGGTGAACGTGACCTGCGTGGCCGACGCGCCGGCGCCACCGCTCGAGACCAGCGTCTGGCCGTCCGAGAACACGTCGAGCACGACGTCCTGGTCCGGCTCCGAGACCAGCCGCAGCGTGTAGTCGTCACTCTGCCCCGGTCCCACGATCGTGGTTCCGCCGCTCTCCGTCACGAGGACGCCCGGGCGGTCGTCGTCGAAGACCACGACCTCGAGTTCGAACGGGCCCACGTCCTGGAAGATGGGGTCGCCGCTGGTGAGCGTGTGCCCGATCGCCGTGCGCAGCCTGTTCTCCGGCGTGGCATCGTCGACGGCGCGCACCGTGACGATGCGCTCCTGGTCGAAGTTCGCAGCTGTAAACACCAGCTCCGTAAGGGGATTTCCCCCCTCGTCGAACAGGGCGATCTCACCGTCCTCGGGCGCGAGGGCGACCACGACGTCGGCGGTCGGGGCGACGCTCAGGCGCACGGCGTAGGTGTCCTCGATCGCACCGACCTGCCCCTCGAGCACCCGGGTCGCGTCGTCCGTCTCGCGGAAGATCAGCGCCCCCTCGTCGTCGTCGAGCACCTTCACGGCGACGTTCGGAATCGGCGTCTCGTCGAGGGCCCCGTTCGTCGAGAGCAGGCTGTGGTTGACCACCACGGTCCGCTCGCCCTCGATGGCATCGTCGGACGCGGCCCGAACGAAGATCTCGCGCGGGGTGTTCCAGTCGGGCTGCGACGCGTCGAAGGTCACGACGAGCGACTCGAAGAAGTCGGTCCCGTTGGTCGAGACGAGGATCGACTGCGCATCGACGGTGCCGCCCGCGCGCTTGTCGAGGCGCCGGTCGTGAGAAGAAGAGAGCGCCGCGGAAACCGTGAGGAAGGCCACGGTACCGGCGTCCACGGTCGCGGGATCGAGCTGCATGGCAATCGTGTAGGAGTCGGCCACCGCCGTCCCCTCGATCACGCGGGTCTCACCGTCCGACTCGACGATCTGGAACGTCGCCTGGTCCGGATCGGCGATGATCGTCTGCACGCCGTCGGCGACCAGCCGGTCGTAGTCGGCGTCGCCGCTCGTCGTGCCGTGGTTGATGGAGCCGAGCCGGCCGCGCAGGTCGCGGCTGACCACGCCTTCGGTCTGGTCGCCCCCCACGTTCACGGTGTCGCTTCCGAGGCCGCCGATCAGGGTGGTGACCACGTCCTTGCGCGTGGAGAGCACGAAGAAGGTGTCGTCGCCCTCGAGGCCGTCGACCTCGAGCGCTTCCTCGACGCCGTCGACCCGGATGTTGAGGCCGGCGCCGAAGACACCGTCCTCGGTCACCAGGAAGACGTCGTCGGCCTCGGTGCCGAGGGCGACCACGGTGTCGAAGCCGTCTCCGCCGTTGATCGAGACCGGGGCGTTGATGTTGTACTCGATGAGGTCGTCGCCAGCGCCCGCGTTCAGGTTGAGGTTGGCTTCGGCGACGAAGGCGCGGATGCTGAAGACGTCGTTGCCGTCCTCGCCCTCCATGCGCAGCTCGGCCTTGTTGCTGTAGATCGAGAACGTGTCGGCGCCCTCGCCTCCCTGCAGCACCGTCGGATGGTCGACGCCGACCGTCAGGAAGCCCCGTGTGATCGGCGTGACTTCGAAGGCATCGCGATCGGAGGTGAGGTCGATCTGCTGGACGTCGTCGGCGGCGGCGTCGTTGGGGTCCTCGCCGAAGACCTGGCCGACCTGGAAGAAGTCGCGGCCCTGGCCGCCGTCCAGGGTGGTGGGCGCGCTGTTGTCGTCCACGTAGAACTGGTCGTCGCCCTCCCCCGTGGTGACGAGGAGGCGGCCGTTGACGCCCCGGTCGTAGTTGATCCGTTCGACCTCGGGGTGCAGCTCGCCCGGAGGCGCACCGGCGTCACCGAGCGGGGTCTGCGGCGTGAGGTAGGCCACGAACCGCTCGCGCAGCAGGAACAGGTCGTTGCCCGAGGCATTGCCCGGATCACCGGCGTCGGTGCCGGTGATCGTCAGCGTGTCCGTCCCGTCGTCGGGGGCACCGGTGTCGTCGACGTTGATGATCGAGTCCGAGCGGCCGCCGGCCACCTGGATCTCGTAGCGGTCGGTGCCCCCGCGGCCGTCGAGGTCGAGGGTGTCCCGCACGGGCGTCGCCACCGGGTGGCCGGGGCGCACGTGGGACGTGTTGAGGGTCGGCAGCCGGTCGACGATGAAGCGGTCCTCGCCGCCCGCGAGGCCATCGCGGTCACCGAGCACGGTGGTGTGACCCGCAAGCGACTCGAGCGCCAGGTCGAAGACGTCGTCGTCGCGCTCGCCGGTGATCCGGATCGTCGTGGAGTCGAGGCTGCCGTCGAGATCGATGCGGGTGCCCACGCCGGCGTCGGCGTCGGCGTGGTCGCCGCGCAGGGTGATCGAGACGCCGCTGCGCACGGTCGTGCCTGCGTCGGCGCGCAGGTCGTCGCCGGCCAGCAGGGTCGCCGTGGTGGCGGCGTCGACCGTCGCCCCGTTCGTCACCACCAGGTCGTCGCCCGCCGCGGCGTCCTCGACGGCGTGCAGGGTGATGTCGGCGTTCGCCGAGACCACGTCCTCGGTCACCGTGAGCGGGCTCGCCGAGGTGATGCGGATCGTCTCGTCGGCCCGCACGCCCACCAGCGGGCTCACGCCGCCGATCACCAGGCCGCCCTTGTCGTCGACGAAGACGCCCCCGGTGCCACCCTCGGCCTCGAGGTTCCCCACCGTGGTCTCGAGGGGGTCGGCGTCGGTGCCCACGCCCGCGGCCGAACGCAGGATGGCCTGCCCGGCCGCCACGTCGTCGGCGGGGGCCGCCGGATCGTCGTCGAGGATCGCGCCCGTGGTGGCCTCGATGGTGACGAGATTCGGCGAGCGCGCCGCGCCCGTGGCGAAGGTGACGTCGTCGCGCCCCACGAGCAGGATGTTCCCCGCCCGGCTGGCGACGTCCTCGCTCACGCGGATCGAGCCGCGCGCTTCGATCTCCGTCTCCTCCTCGCTGCTCACGCCCACCACGGCGCCGATGGGCGCGAGCGGCGGCAGGCCGCCGATCTCGAGGTCGCCCTCGTTGGTGAGGAAGAACGCGCCCACCGTGGTGGCGCCCTCGAGGCGGTCCACCTGCGTCCCGATGCGCGCGCTGCCCAGGCCGACGTTCGAGCCCGCCAGCAGGCGGGCTCCCAGTGCCACGATCTCGGCATCGCCATCGCGATCGGCGTCGAGGATGGCGAGGTCGGACTGCACCGTCACCGTGCCCTGCAGCGCGGTCACGCTGTGGAGGAGGACGTCCGTGCCCGCCAGCAGGCCCTGGGTGCGCAGGTGCACGTCGCCCGCTGCCGATCGCACGTCGTCCACGTCGAGTGCGCCGGGGCTGCGCACGAACACGTCGTCACCCGCGTCGACCTGGAGACCGCCGATCGGCCCCGTGAGCAGGATCACGTCGAGGAAGTCGTCGGCCGTGCCGACCGATCCCCCGGCAGTGAGCTGGAAGACCGCCGTGGCCGTGGCGCCGCCACCCACGTTGAGTTCGTCATTGCCCAGCCCGTCGAAGACCGAGCCGTCGACCACGAGTCGCACCAGATCGTCGGCCCGGGCGAACACGAGGTCGATGCTGCCGGAGACCTCTTCCACGAATACCGCGTCGCGGGCGCGCGCGGTGAGATCGCCGCGGTCGGCGAGGTTGATCCGGATGAAGCGGTCGGCGGCGCCGATCGACTCCTGGCCCGACTCCAGGATCGCGTCGGTGCCGATCACCTGGACCGCCTCGCGGCCCGAGTCGACGATGCTGCCCTCGGCCTTGATGCGGACCTCGTCGGCTCCGATCACCTGGTCGAGCACCGCGTCGAGCTCGGAGCCGATGAACACGTCCTCGCCGCCGACCACGCGAATCACGCCGGAGGCGTCGACGTCGACGTCCTCCTTGAGCGTGATGGTGATGCGCTCGGAGACCAGGCGGTCGCTGCCGTCGGGGTTCTGCACCGGAAGGCCGTCCGGACCGAGGAGCACGCGCTTCTCGGTGGAGAGCTCGATGTCGCCCGGCTCGGCCGTGGCCAGCGCGATCTGCTCTTCCTGGCTCAGGTCCTCGAAGTCGCGGATCTCGCCGCTCGCGTCGAACAGCGACACGGTGACGGGCTGCTCGAGGCTCTTGCCCACGCGCCCCGACGCCGTGATGCGGACGTCGCGGCCGGAGACGTTCGGGTCTTCCTGGTCGGGCACGGTATCCGACAGCCCGAAGACGATGGCGCCCACGCCCGGTGTGGCCGCGCTCTCCAGCTCGTCCAGGGTCCAGACGGCCCCCTCTTCGAGGTCGGCCTGGGTGGTGCTGCCCGGCGCGAACTCGAACTGGAAGTTCGGGTCGAAGAAGGCGCCGAACTCGGCCTCGCGCTCGGCCTCGATGGCATCGAGCGCAGCCTCGACCTGCGGATCCGTGAGCGACGGGTCCTGGACGCGGAGCTGCTTGCCGAGGACGTCGCGCTCTTCGGCACCGAGCTCGAAGGTCGTCGCGTCGGCCCGGTAGCCCGCCAGCTCGTGGGCGCCCTGGCCCGCGCCGGTGGCGTCGAGGGGGATCGCGTCGGTGCCGGCGATGGCGTCGGCGCGGGACGCGTGCAGGGCGATGGTGGTCGCGTCGACCACGCGCACGTAGACGTTCTCGCCGCCGGTGAGGCCCCCGATCGGGCCGTCCGCCGCCTGCTGGTAGCGCACGGCGTCGCCCGTCTCGAACCCGTGCTCGAACTCGAACGCGAGCTCGCCCGCGACCACGTCGCTGGCGGCGAAGCGTGCGAAGTCGGCCCCCACGGGCGTGAGTGCGCCGGTGCCCGCGTCGAGACCTGCACGGTCGAGGTCCACGAAGGTCCCCGCCGCGAGATCGGCCTCGGTCGCGGCGAGCTGGATGGTGGTCGCGTCGACGACGCGCACGAAGTAGGTCTCACCGCGGTCGAGCCCGGCGAGGTCCCCGGCACCCAGCCCACGCGCGTAGCCCACGGCCTGCCCGTCCGTGAGGCCGTGCGGTGTGGCGAACGCGAGCCGATCGGCGCCGTCTGCGGCGCTCGCCGCCGCGAAGCGCTTCACGACCGCGGGATCGCCGCCCGTCGGCTGGTTCGTGAGCTCGCCCTCCTCGCCCGCTCCGAGTCCGGTGGCATCCACGTCGAGGAAGACGCCCGCCGCGCGATCGGCCTCGTTGGCCGCGAGCTGGATCGTGTTGGCGTCGACCACGTGCACCACGTAGTCCGTGCCGTCCACGAGCGAGCCCGGGTCCGCACCCGAGACGCGGTCATAGGTGACCACTTCACCCTCGACGAAGCCGTGCGCCGAGCCGAAGGCCAGGCGGTCGGCGCCCTGGGGCGCGGTGGCCACGTCGAACCCGATGTCGGTCGGATCCACGATCTCGACGTTCTTCGACGCCCAGAACTCCTGGTACTGCCGGGTCTTCAGGTTCTTGAAGGCGGAGACGCCCTGGGCCTTGCTGGCCTCGGCCTCGGCCCCGAACAGCCGCATCTCGGTCCAGATCGCGCGCAGCTCGTCGAGCTCGCGGGGGTCGAAGTCCTCCGCCGGGTTGGCGTCGGTCACGTCGCCAGCCGCCGCGTCCAGCACGACGTCGCCCGAGGCCGACACCACCGACAGCAGCGGCATGTCGCCCGCGATCTCCTGGATGCGCACGTCGCCCTGCGCCACGGCGGTGAGCGCGGCGTCGGGCCCGTCGCCGAGGTCGATGCGCAGGTTCGCGCCCTCGAAGCCCTCGATCTTGCCCGACTCGGAGCGCAGCTCGATGCGCTCGCCCTGCACCAGCGTGTCTGCGGTGAGCGCCACGATGCTGCCCTGGGCGCGGATGTTCACGTTGCCGTCGCCCGTGCGCGCCTGGACGATCTCGACGCCCTCGATCACCTCGTCGACGAAGATGTCGCCGGTGGTGGTGACCACGTCCAGGGTGCTGTTGATGACGTCGGTCATCACCTCGGCGCTGGCGTCGCCCACGCCCGTACCGGCCCGCAGCACCACGTCGTCGGCCACCAGGCTGGCCTTGTCGACCTCCTGGCGGATGGCACCGTCGCTCTGCACGAACAGGTCGCCGACCTCGGTGTGGAGGCGACCACCCAGGATCACGTCGCCGCCCGACTCCACCGAGATCGAGCCGCTGTCGTCGCCGATGAAGCGCACCGCGATGGGGAAGTCGGCGCGCAGGCTGTGGGTGTTGATGTTCTTGCTGCCCGTCGTCCGCGTGATGGTGGTGGTGACGGTCTTGGTGAGGCCCAGGAAGCCGCCCTTGCGGGTCTTCACGTCGTAGGTGGACGAGTTGAAGAGCTGGCGGTTGTCGAAGCTGAAGTCGTAGGTGCTGTTCGAGGCGTCGTCGCGCTGGAACTCGCCCTCGGGAAGCGGCGTCTCCTGGAGCTTCGTCGTGGTGTTCGACTTCGCCTCCCGGTCGGGCACCAGGAAGTCGATGCCGCCCCAGCTCCTGTCCTCGAAGATGAGCACCTGCTTGTCGATCTGGTCTTGACCCGACTTGAAGACGTAGTGCTGGTCCTGCCGCGGCGTGTAGCTGTCGAGCCGGCCGGTGGTCTCTCGCACCAGCCGGTTCGGGTCGTCGGTCTGGGCGTCGCGGGTGGCGCTGTCGACCACGCGGATGGTGTCGCCCACGCGCGTGTAGATGGTGGTGAGGGCGGTGTTGCCGCTGGCCGCCGACGCCTGGCCGACCTTGGCGGAGTCGGTGATCTGGATGCGGCCCTCGATGCCCTGGGCGTCGCGGGCGCGCGCCGTGTCGAGGTCCTTCACCAGGATGTCGTGGCTGGTGTTGTTGTCGATCACGAAGCGGCCGAAGCCGTCCATCACGCGCAGCTCGCCGGCCTCGCCGCCCGTGTTCATGATGTGGCCGAGGATCTCCATGAAGCCACCGCCCACCACCTGGTCGATGAGCTGGAAGCGCTGCTCGTCGGTGTCCCAGAAGACCTCGACGATCTCGTCGCGCACCACGCCCCCGGACGAGCGGGTGGAGATCGACGGCACGAGCGGCCGGCCGTCCTCGCCCACCAACGAGAAGAAGCGCTGGCCGGTGCGCAGGTTCTCGGCGTTGAACTGCCGGATCAGCGCCTCGAGCTGCGGCGAGTCGTCGATCTGCAGGCTCCAGTTGGGGACCCCGCTCTGGACGACGCCATTGATGTTGAGGAATCGGCCCGCGATGAAGACGTTGTTGCCGGCGACGCTCGTGCTGTCGAAGCCACCGCGCGGCGAGGTGAGGTCGGCGCCGATGATGCGGTTCAGCTTGGCCTGGGCGTCGGCGACCTCGAGATCGACACTCGCCGCCAGGGTGATCATGGTCTGGGCGACCACGGGCGCGAGCCCGCCGGTGGAGAGGTCGATACTCACCACGCCGCCCGTGTCCTGCTCGAGCTTGAAGCGCAGGTCGCGGATCAGCGCGTTCACGGCCTCGTTGGCGTCCACCAGGTCGCGCCAATGCGAGCGGGGCTCGCCGCCCAGGTGCCGGAAGCCCTCGATGAACGAGAGCACCAGGTCCTTGCCGGCGAACAGGTCGATGGTGTCGGCGGAGATGTCCGCGGCCACCGAGATGCTGCCCGCCTCGTTGCGGATGCGGACCGTCCCCAGGACGTTCTCGATGTCTCCCGTGACCTCGAGGACCGGCACGATCACGCCCGGGAAGTCGATCTCGTTCTGGGGCTCGTCGGGGTTGAAGCTCGAGACGATCTCGATGAGCGGCGGATCGCTGGTCTGCTTCGTGTTGATCTCGGCGAACTGCACGGGCACGACCCGATCGTTGCGGTCGGAGATGGCCTGGCGCCGCTCCGCCAGCGTGTCGCCGAGGATCGGCGCGCCCTTGAAGAGGATGCGGCCGCCCGCCTCGTCGGGGATCACCGCGCCCTCGATGCGCAGGAAGGCGGGCGTGGCGTTGATCACCCGGATCACGGTGTCGCCGGGCGCGTCGAGCACGGCCTGGGGGCCGCCCTGGAGGAAGTCGGCCTCGATCACGATGTCGGCCGACTGGGCGAAGATCGGGCTCACCGTGATGAGCCGGATCGGCACGTCCGCGTCGAGCGCGATGTCGTCCACCTGCTCCTGGGTCAGCGTGGAGAGGTCGAAGTCCGGATCGACGAGCTCGGTACCGCCGCCGGTGCCGTCGGGCACGATGAACCCGAAGCCGAGGTCGATGACCTGCTGCTGGAGGAAGCGGATCTCGGCGTTGAAGGCGTCCTTCGCGACGGGGTCGCCCGAGTAGGCGTCGCGCAGGGTGATGAGCTGGTCGAGCCGCTCCTCGAGGTCCGCCGCGAAGGTGGTGCTGCGCTCGCGGAACTCGATGCCCTCGTCCTGTCGCGTCACCGAGATCAGGTCGCGCGGATCGCCACCGATGGCCGTGCGGTCGATGTCGAGGATGAGCACCTGCTCGTTCTGGATGCCCACGCGCACGGCACCGTTGATGATGACGCCGTCGTCGGACTCGCGGATCTCGTCCCCGCCGGAGCGCGAGATCGGGATGAAGCCGAGCGCGTAGTCCTTGCCGTCGCCGATGCCCTCCAGCGTCACCTCGCCGTCGGAGACGATCAGGTCGGTGTCGCGCACGCTGCGCAGGGACGCACCCTGGTCGACGGTGATGCGGTTCGTCTGGTCCGAGCGCGCCGTCGCGCCCGGGTCCTTCGAGATCGGGATGCCCGAGCGGTTCGCGAAGGTCGACTCGGACAGCAGCGTCAGGCGGGCAGGCGTGTCCAGCGGGTCGCTGCCCTCGCGCCCGATCACCAGCTGGATCTCGCCGCCCGAGCGGACGTCGACGCCGGACCGGACCTGGATGTCCTGGTCCATCACCACCGACGACTCCGCGTCGGTCTCGGCGGCGGCGGCCAGGCCCCAGGTCTTCGCCTGGGCGAAGGTCGAGAGGTTGCCGCTGGTCCGGATGCCGACGACGGTGTCGCTGTCGGTGTCGATGTCCGCGTTCGGGCCGATGGTGACGCGGCCGACCATGGGATCGCCGGTGGTCCCGGCGTCGATCATGGACTCGGCCTTGGCGATCGGGATGGCGCCGCCCGACTCGAGCTTCACCCGGTCGTCGCCGCTCACCTCGTTGAGCACCTGCACGTCGAGCCGGCCCGCGGAGCCGGGCGCGCTCTGACCGGGGATCGCATCGCCCGGTGCATCGCCGGCGGAGTCGACCACGACGCCGACCTGCGTCGGGGCCGCCGCCCCGCGCACCAGCTGGTGGCCTCCCGCACCCGCGAGCTGGCCCTCCATCTGGATCGCGTCGACGCCGGCCAGCGCATCGTCGCGCGTGGCGTGCAGGGTGAGCCGCTGGGGGTCGACCACGCGCACGAAGTAGGTGTCGCCGTCCGTGAGCCCACCTTCCTGGAAGGTCGTGGCGTCGGGATTGAGACGCGTGATGGGCCCGATGGGCGCACCGGAAGCCGTGTACACGACGGCCTCGCCCGTCTCGAGCCCGTGCTCGAAGGCGAGCCCGATCTCGGGGCCGAGGACGGTGTCGGCCGGGACGAACTCCACCCGGCCGTCGCCCACCTCGGCGAGGCCCGCGAGCGCGTCGGGCTCGACGTCGACGAAGCGGCGCAGCGCCAGGTCGATCAGGTCGTCGGCGAGCTGGACGGTGCGGTCGTCGACCACGTGGACGAAGTAGGTCTTGCCCGCCTCGAGGTCGCCCGGGTCGGCTCCCCCCACGCGCCGGTAGGTGACGGCATCGCCCTCGGCGAGCCCGTGCGCCTCGGCGAAGACGATGCGATCGGAGTCGGCCACCACGTCGATCCGCGCGGCATCGCCGATCTCCACGAGCGTCTCGTGGTCGAGGGTCGATTGCGAGTTCACGGCCGGCAGGTCGATCAGGCCGCCCGAGCCCGAGTTGATGTTGACGCCGCTGATCAGGTCCTTGCGCGAGCGGTTGGTGGCGTCGATCTCCATCTCTCGGGCCCGCAGGTCGGCACTGGCGGCGACCTGCGCGCGCACGGTGGGATCGACCTTGTGCGTGGTGCGCGCGCCGCTGGCGCCCACGACGGAGGCGTTGATGCTGTCGGCCGTGCCGTCGTAGCGCGTGAGGTAGCTCGCGCCGAGGACCAGCAGACCCACGTCCACGGTGCTCGCACCGATGGTGGCCGAGGTTTCGCTGCGGCTGTCGGTGTTGGCCTCGGAGGCGGTGCCCGAGATGATGCCGCCGCTGCCCGACATGGCATCGCTCGTCGACTGCGTGGAGCCCCCGGCCTCGACCCGCAGCGTGCCCGCCAGCACCTCGACCCCGGCGCCGATGGAGGCCGCGGTCGTCTTGTCCGTGTTGGCGTCGGCGAAATTGAAGCCGAGGGCGAGGAGCGCCCCCTGCTTGCCGCTCACACCGGCGAAGAGGCTCGAGTGGTTCGTCGCCGACACCGCGACGGTCGAACCCGCCAGGATGCTGGCGCCGCTTCCGATCGTGGCCGTGGCATCGCCGTTGGCCTGCGCCATCGACTTGGTGGCATTCACGCCGATCAGGGAGCCGGATGCGGCGGTCGCGTTGGAGAACGCGGAGCGACCGGTGTCGGGCGCGAGCTGCTGGGCACGGGCGGACACGTCCTCGGCGCGGATCACGGCGCGATCGCCGATGGAGGCCGACACCGTGGCGTCGGAGAGCGCGTCGGCGAGGGAGGCGCCCACGGTGAGTCCGCCGGCGTTCACGCCCAGTGCCGTCGCCCGGGTGGCCCCCTGGGCGGTGGCGAGCACGTCGACGCTGCGCAGCGCGGTGATGCGGGCGTCGGCGCCGATCCGCGCGGTCACGTCCGGAGTGAAGCGGGCGTCAGCATCGGCGCCCGCACCGGAGGCGATGCCCGCCGAGACGGCCTTGGTATCGGCCTTCAGGTCGGCCGTGGACGTGGCGGTGACGTCCACGTCGCCCACGTCGCCGCCCTGGCCGATCTGGACGCCGTCGCCCACGGTGGCGGTGGTGGAACCGGCCGCGTCGGCCTGGGCCACGGCGGCGCCGGCCGACACCAGGCCCACCTGCACGCCGATGGCGTCGGCGGTGGCGGTGCGATCGGCACTGGCCCGCACCTCGATCTCGTCGGCGCTGGTGACGGTCGAGCCGCCCACCAGGCTCGCCCTCTGGGCGCTGGTGTCGTCGAGGATCGCCACTTGGGCGCCGAGGCCCACGAGCCCCACCGTGCCGGCCGCGACGAGCTGGTCGCTGGTGTTGATCGCGTCGGCGCCGATGCGGATGTCGCCGCCCGCGCGGAGGGTGCCGTCGGCGCTGGCCAGGGTGCCCTGGTCGAGCGTGGCCACCGAGACCGAGCCGCCCACGCTGACCAGGCCGCCGGTGCCCTGGCCGACCGTGGCGTCGACGTCGATCCCGTCGTCCGCCTGAACGTCGATGTCGCGGCCGGCCGTCACCGTGGCGCCGGCGCCGATGCGCGCGTTGGTGTCGCCGGCCGCGGTCCCCGTCGACAGCGCGCCGTCGATGTCGATCTGGCGGTCGGCGGCGGCCCGCGCCGCCTGCATCGCGTTCGTCTGGTAGGTGCGGGTGGTACCGGTGTGGTCGACGGACCCGAAGGACGGCAGCTCGTCGGGCAGGGCACCCGCCGTCTGCTGGTCGGGCGAGATCATCCCGTTGACGGCGCCCTGCATGTTGTCGGCTTCGCCGGCGCCCTCGGCGTCGAGGCCCGAGCCCACGCTCAGCACCGAAACGGCGCCGTTGATGCCGACGATGCCCCCGGCAAAGGACAGTACGAAGGAGTCGAGCTCCTTCTGCGAGTCCGCGGCCACCCGGACGTCGCGCCCCGCGGCGACCTGCGAGCCGGCCCCGATCTGCGCGTCCACGGTGGTGCGCAGCTTCATCACGTCGACGCCCGCGCCGACGCCCGCGAGTCCGCCGAAGCCCCCGGCCCCGGCGGTATCGTCGACCTTCAGGTTCTCCTGGGCCGAGACCACCACGTCCTGGGTCGCGGCGTCGAACGCGGCGTCCTGGTTGACGGTCGCCTGCTCGAGGCTGGCACGTGTCTCGTTGGCGATGTCGACGACGATCACGGCGCCGGCGACGCCCGCGATGCCCCCCGCCCCCAGGGTGGCGGCCACGTTCATCACGTCCGTGCTCGAGTCGGCGGCCACCCGCGTGGCTCCGCGGGCGTTCGTCGTCGACTCGCTGGTGAAGGCGCGCGTCTGGTGATCGGCCAGGGCGACCACCACACCACCGCCCACACCCGCTCCCAGGCTCGCCGAGAGGGCACCGGCCCGAATGGCGATGTCGAGATCGCCGGTGGCCGTGACCAGCAGGTCGCCCTCGCTCTCGACGGAGGCCTTCTCGAGGAACGCCTCGGTACGCGAGCTGGTGTCCATCACCGAGATCGAGCCCGCGAGGGCGAGGCCCGAGGGCGCGAGACCGATGGCGGCGCCGATGGTGGTCGACTCCAGGTCCTCGCGGGAGGACGCGCCCACGTCCACCCGGCGCCCCGCGACCTCGGCGGCACCCGCAGCGCCGCTGTCGAGCACGAAGGCGCGCGTCACGTTGTCGATGACGTCGATGTCGATGGCGGCGCCGATGGCGTTGGCGCCCACTCCCGCTGCGCCGCTGCCGCTGTTCATCAGCGTGTCGTGGTGGGCCCGCACCACCACGTCGCCACGGTCGCCGCCGCCCTGGTTGATGCGCGAGTCCTCGATGGAGGCCTCGGTGGTGTCGCTCACCAGATTCACGATCACGTTGGCGGCGATGCCGAGGCCGCCGGCTCCTGCCGTGGCGCCCACCACGAAGACCTCGGCCGCGCCGGAGGCGACGGCGGCGAGGCCGCGGATCTCCTCGGTGCCCTCGGTGAGCACGCCGCTGCCGTCGCGCGTCCAGCGGCTCACCGTGGCGGCCGGCCCCTGGCCGCGGGCCGTGACGTCCGACGAGACCACGCGCGCCCGCGTGGTGGTGTCGATGTCGTTCACGATGGCGGTGCCGCCCGCGCCCACGGCGCCGACCCCAAGGCTGCCGGCGCCCACGCTCAGGTCGTCGTGCGAATTCGCCAGCAGCACCACATTCGCGTCGGAGGTGACCGTCGCGCCGCTGATCAACGACTCGACCGTGTTGTCCACCAACGTCACGGCGGCCGAGCCGGCGACACCGGCGTAGAAGCCGCCGGCGATGCCGGCGGCGCCGCTCGCGACCGTGGAGGCGGAGTCCGCGTCCAGGTTCAGGCTGCCCTGGGTCGTGATGGTCGAGCCTTCGGCTCGCGCACGAATCTGATTCGAGATGTCGTTGAAGGCGAACGAAGCGCCGACGCCTCCACCGCTGGCACCCACCGAGACCTGTCCCGCTCCGGAATCGAAGCGCGCTTGCTCCATGGCCTCGACGTCGACGTCGCCCGCGGTGACCAGGTCGACCACCCCGAGGCTCGCGTCCACGTCCTTGCGCAGGAAGTTGAGCGATACGGCGCCGCCCGCGGCAAAGGTACCTGAGCCCTGCCCGGAGAAGGTCAGCGTCTTGATGTTGGAGGTGGAGTTGGCGCGGATCTCGACCGCCGCGGCGCGTACCACGGCGCCGCCGTCGATGAAGGCCTCGATCGTGTTGCGGTTCGACGAACCGGGGTTCGCCGGGTCGCCGCCCAGGTAGTTGAAGGCGACCGACGCGCCCACGGCGACGCTTCCGGATCCGATCCCGGCGCCTGCGACCGCGTGGATTCCGGCGTTGTCCTCCGCCTCCACCCGAACGGTGCCCGCGTTCGCCGTCACCGACCCGCCCGAGATGTGGGCATCCACGTCGTTGCGCACCCAGTTGAGCGAGAGCGATCCCGCCAGGGCGACGCTGCCGGCACCCCCTCCGCTCACCGAGAGGGTCCAGATCTGGGCGTTCACGTCCTCCGAGTGGTCCTTCTGGATCGTGGGGAAGACGCTCGTGGACTCCACCGCACCGCGCACCGAGACGTCGCCCGTCGTGGCCAAGAGCGTCGAGCCCACGACCACGGCGTCGACGTCCACGCGAACGTCGTTGGTGGCGGCGGCCGCCGCGGCTGCGACGGAGCCGGCACCGGCGCCATTGCCGGCGACGATCAGCATGACCGGGGTGGTGACGGACTCGACCGAGATGGACCCGTTGGCCGTGACGTTCGCACCGTCCGCGATCCGGGCGAAGACGTCGCCGCGGATGAAGTTGACCGAGACCGAGCCGCCGACGGCGACGTCGCCTCCAGCTGCGCCGCCCACGGTGAAGTTCACGATGCGGGGATCGAAATTCGTAGCCACCTGGACGTCGCCGGCGTTCGACGTGACCGTGGAGCCCTCGATCCGGGCCCGGGTGCTGGCCAGCAGGCTCGAGCTCGGGTCGTTGGGGTTGCCGCCGATGTAGTTCAAGGAGATGGCGGCACCGATGGCCACACTGCCTGCGCCCGCAGCGCTGGCGGCCGCGCTGTCGATCTCCACCTCGTCCCTGGCGGCGACGCGGACGTTGCCTTCGGCGGTCACGGTCGATCCGCCCGTGATGCGGGCATCGACCTGGTTGCGCAGCCAGTTCAGGGACACGGCCGCGCCGAGCGCGAAGGTGCCGCCCCCCGAGCCGGCCACGGTGACGTTCACGATCTGCGCCGAGCTGTCGTCGATCAGCCCCGGCCCGTCGATGCCGAGCGAACTGGCGTGGGTCGTGGGCCCGACGGGATCGAAGCCGGCCAGCACCGAGATCGCGCCGCCCGTGGAGGTGACCACCGAGCCGTCGATCCCCGCGACGATGGTGTTCTCGAGCTCGGTGGTGCCCGCAGAAGCGCCCACGCCGACCTGGCCGCCGATCGCGATGCCACCCGCCACGACCACCATCGTGGAGCTGTCGGCGGCCTGCACGATGACGTCGCCGCCCACCTCGACGTCGCTCCCGCCCGAGATGAGCGCGCTCACGGTGTTGCCGATCTCGTTGATCGAGACCGAGCCGGCGATGCCCACCTTGCCGCCGCCCGCGCCGAGGGTGACGGCGATGATGCGGTTGGCCGAGGTGGCCGTGACGTCGAGGCTGCCCGGCGCGCGCACGACCGAGTCGTCGATCGAGGCGGCGATCCGGTTGTCGATGTCCGAGTAGGAGACGGCCGCGCCGATGCCGACGGTCTTGCCGAACCCGAAGCCTCCCGAGAAGGCGAAGATCGCCGAGTCGTCTCGCGCGCGGATGCCCACGTCCCCGGTGGCCGTGGTGTTCCGGAGCGCCGAGCCGGCGACGATGGCCTCGACGACGTTGTCGATCTGATTGACCGAGACCGTGCCCGCAGCACCCAGGCCCTGGGTGCCTGCGCCGAGGGAGCCGGTCACGGAGATGATGTCGCTGTCAGTGGCCGCATCGAGCCGCAGGTCGCCGGTGAAGGCGAGCTCGTCGACGGCGCGAATCTCCGAGCGCACGGTGTTGTCGATGTCGTTCACCGACACAGCGGCGCCGATGCCCGCCCTGCCGCCGAACGCCACCGAGCCCGCCACCACGACCATGTCGGAGTCGTCCTTCGCGTCGAGGGTGAGCAGCCCGTCGACCGTGGAGGCTCCGGCGACGTTGCGCAGACCCGTGAGCGTGAAGTTGTCGATCAGGTTGATCGAGACCGAACCGGCGATGGCGATGCCGGACTTGTTCGGGGCCCCCGCGAAGCCGGCGGAGATCGAGATCAGGTCGCCCGCGCGGCTGGCGTCGAGGTCGAGGGATTCGGTCACCAGGGAGGCCGCGCCATCGACGAAGGCCTCGGCGGTGCCGCCGATCATGTTGAAGCCCACGGCGCCCGCGATGGCGACGTCGGAGCCGCCGCTGCTGCCGCTGGCGAAGGCCACCGCCCCGGCCAGCGCGCCCACGGTGGTGGCGTCGCTGGCCAGCAGCACCAGGTCGCCGCCGGCGACGAAGGCCCCGGTCTCACGCACGTAGGCGCGGGCATCCGACTTCGAGGTGTTCACCACCACCGAGCCGGCGATGGCGATGCCGGTCTTGCCCTGGCCGCCGCCGGCCTGCCCGACCTCCTCGAACAGCGCGGGCAGGGAGACACCATCGAGCGGGTCGTCGGTGTCCTGCCCGTCCTTGGTCATGGTGCCGGTGGCGCTGTCGGTGGGTGCGGGGTCGCCGCCGCTGTCGGGAGGCTCGGGGGTGGGGTCGCTGCTGGCCTTGGCGCCCGCGACCGCGAGGCCGCCGATGAAGCCGCCCTCGGTGGCGCGCACCAGCACGTCGCCGCCGGCCTGGAACGAACCGGCCCCCTCGATCGGGCTGCCCAGCAGCTCGCCGATCACCGCCTGGGCGCTGCGGTCGACGACGTTCACCGCCACCGAGGCGCCGAAGCCGATCGACTCGGATACGGCCACGCCGCCGGCCACCTGCAGGGCGAAGGTGCGGTCGGTGGCCTCCACGAACACCGAGCTGGTCTCGAAGGCGTCCTTGACCTCGCCGCTCCCCACCACGATGTCGGCGCCGTTCTCGATCTGGGCGGTGGTGTCGGCATCGATGACGTTGATCAGGAAGGCGCCGTTCAGGGCGACCTTGGCCGCCTCGCCGCCCGAGGCACCCACACCCACCGACAGCACGTCGTGCTGGGCGTCCACCTCGAGGCTGTCGGCCTGGAGCACCACGCCATCTTCGATCCGCGCGGTGGTGGTGTCGTCGACGATGGCGACGATGGCCGTGGCGCCGACGGCGCCCTTGGTGCCGTCGCCGCCGACGCCGACGCCCGGCTTCTGGAAGTTGAGCTGGAACTCCTTCTTGTCACCGAAGGGGCCGAGCAGATTGATGTTGCCGCCGAGATAGACCGTCTCGTTCTTGTTCAGCGACTGGACGACGACGTTCTGGTTGCCGGTATCGAGCCGCTGGTTGATGCGCGCGCCGGACTGGATCACGGCCTCGGCCGTCTGCCTCTGCTCGACCACGCTCACCGCGCCGGCGACCGCCAGGGCCTGGCCCTCGGCCGTGGCCTGGGCCCAGGAGTCGGCGGCCTTCGAGACACCGGCGGTGTTGTTCAGGTAGGTCATGAACGCCGTCACGAAGTCCGTGGCTCTCGTGGTGGCGGGCGCGCCCTTGTTGGCCCAGCGGGCGCTGGTGAAGTCCTCGTTGGCGAGGTCGATCTCGACCGGGTCGTCGTCGGTGAACTCGTACCAGACCCCGGCGTCGCCCCCGGCGGTGTGGCCCGAGAGCACCTCGACGATCTGCCCCTTCTGGACGATCTGGTTGCCCCCGCCGGTGTTGAAGTCGGCGGTGCGTAGGAAGGGGTCGATCAGGTCGACGCCGAACGACGCCGTGTAGTCGTTGATCGTGCGCGCCTCGACCTGCAGGTCGGTGCCCGCGTCGATCTGTGCGCCGCCGCCGACGGTGGCGTTGGCGGTGTTGCCGTACACGCCGACGTCGACGGCGAACGAGCCGCCGAACTTGGCCTGGCTTCCGCCGGGGATGTCCTCGCTCTGCGACGCGGTGGAACCCGCAGAGATCGTGGGACGGTTCGTGACGAACGCCTTCACGTCGACCAGGCCAGCCGCCTGGACATCGGCGCCGGTGCCCGTCCCGTCGTCGATGCGCGCTTCGGCGGTGTTGTTGTCGATGTGGACGGCCACACCCGCAGCGAGGTCGAAGGCCTGGATGTTGGCCTTGGTCTTCTTGCCTTCCTCGTTCTGCTCGTCCTTCTTCTTCTTGAGGAAGTCGGTGACCTTCCCGATCACCTTGCCCTTGGCGACCTTCACGGTGTCGGCCACCAGGTCACCGCTGGTGTTGATGCCGACGCCTGCGCTGGCCGAGACGGCACCGGTCCCCTTCTCGTGGAGGGCCTTCACGATCAGGTCGCCTTCGACGTCGGCGGTGCCGTCGAAGAACGCCTGGGTCGTACCGTTCTCGACCCCCACCGCCGCGGCAATCGCCACGACGCCGTCCTTGCCCGAGCCCGAGGTGGCCGTGATCGACACGTTGTCGGTGGTGGTGGCCAGCACCTCGAGCTTGCCCGCGCCGCCGGTGCCCACCTGGAGGTCGGCACCATCCTTCACGTGCACGACGGAGTTGGAGTCGAGGACGCCCACGGCGACCTCGGCGGAGAAGCCCTTCACCTGCAGGCCGGCGGCCTTGGCGGAGACCGTGTTGTCGACGATCGCCTCGAGCTTGGCGTCGCCCTCGGTGACGATGGTGCCCGCGACGTCGAGCTGGGCATCGGTGATCGCCACGGCCACCGCCACCGCGCCCTTGATGGGGGCCGTGCGGGCCGACGACGTGAGCGACGCGGTGGCCGCCAGGCTACCGGCCCGGATCACGGCGTCCTCGCCGATCAGGAGATCGGCGTCCAGCACCTGCACCGAGGCACCGGCGCCCACCGACAGCGGCTCGACGATGCCGAGCAGCGTCTGCAGGAAGGAGACGGGGAGGATCGTCTCTTCGGTCGGGTCCGCCTCGCCGCCGAACTCGGCGGTGGCGGACGCGTCGATCTGCGCCAGCAGTTCGACCGTCTCGCCCTCGATGGCGGCGTTCTGGATGTCGAGCTTCACCGACAGCGGGTCGACGTTGGCGACGGGCGAGAAGATGCCGCCCCGGCTCGCGTGCAGGCGGATCAGGCCATCGCCATCGTCCGGCGTCGCGCCCTCCGCGCGAAGCGCGGCGGCCGTGCCGCCACCGTCGGTGCCGATCTCGAGCACGTCGGCCAGCAGGAAGACCGAGCCGGCCTTCGTGGCGTCGCTCACGTCGATGGTGGCGCCGGTGGCCACGCGGACGGTGTCGCCCACGAGCTTCACCTCGCCGCCGGGGCGCACCACGTCGCCGGTCACCGTGATGGTGTCGTCGCCGAGGCCCGTGTCGAGGTCGATCGAGCCGACCCGCACGTCGTTCGAGAGGGTGAACGTGTCGCCCCCGAGACCACCGCCCACGATGATCTTGCCGTCGAAGTCGACGCCGTCGATCGAGAGGGAGTCGCCGCCCTCACCCATCAGCAGCGTCACGGACGCGAGACCCGCCTTGGCCAGGGTGATGTCGTCGAACGTGCCGTTCAGGCTGTCGATCACCAGCTGGCCCGCTGCGCCGTCGCGGATCCGGACGCTGTCGATCGAGACGAGTGCGGTGTCGAGCACCGCGAGGTTGAAGACCGGATCGCTCGCGGTTCCGGTGTTCGCGATCGGCGCCAGCAGGCTCGCGAAGCTCGATCCGGCCAGCGCCCGCTGCACCGGCGTGTCGGCCACCGCACCCGTCGCGTGCTCGAGGTCCCAGTCGCCGCCGAGGCTGGCCGCGCCGGTGTCGTCCGTGGAGGCTGCGACGTCGGCGCCCGTGGCCACGGCAAGCTGGCGCACGAACTCGACCCCCACCTGGCCACCCGCCACGTCGCAGCCGTAGAGCAGCAGGTCGCCGCCGGGTGCGAGGGCTCGCGCGAAGTCCGCGACGTCGTCGCCGCGTCGCGCGAGCTCGGCGGCGTCGACCTGGCTGGTGCCGAGGCGCAGCGATCCCTGACGACCATGCGAGAGCACGTGGACCGCGGCCACCGAGTCGTAGTGGCTTAGGATCTCGCCGATCTGATCGATGCCGTCGCGCCCGGGGTCGAGCACCACCACCTGGATCCCGCGCGCGCGCTGCCAGTCGTCCGACCCGGACTCTTCGGGGGCGTCGGTCGCCGCGGCGGTGACGTCGGCGTCCACCTCGAGGCGTCGGAGTCCATCGTCGCCGTCGTCGGCTCCCTCACCCGGGTCGGCCTGGGACTCCGGATCGGCCGCAACTGGCTCGGCCGTCTGGGTCTCGGCTTCGGGCTCGAGCCGGTCGCGCAGCGCGTCGAGCAGCGACGCCGCATCGGGCACGCTGCCGTCGATCACGACGATCTCGCGCGGCGGCTCGGCGCGGGCCTCGAAATGCTCGATGCGCAGGCTCTCGAGCTGCGCGTCGCGCCACGCCTCGACGAGCTCCTCTCCGTCGTCCGCGCCGCTCGCCGCCTCGGACGGCCCTGCCTGCGCGGGAGCGGCCGCGGGCTCGCCAGCCTCGACCGCGTCGTCCGGCACGTCGACTTCCGATTCTTCGGCAGCGAGAGCCTCGGCCGCCTCGTCGGGTTCGAGGGTCTCCGCTCGGGCCGCCAGCGCGGCCTCGGCTGCCGGATCGAGCTGCGCCTCGACGGCGGGCAGCTCGTCGGGCAGCACCGGGAGCTGCTCGGGCAGCAGGGCTTCCACCGCCGGCGCGATGGCCGGCGCCAGGTCTTCGGGTGTGAGTCCCACGTCGCCCGAGAGCAGGATGCGCGGCTCGAGCGGCTCGAGCTGGATGCGCCGCCACGGGTCGGGATGCACGTGGCCCGCGCCGCGCGGCGAGCGATTGCGCGCGCGCCGCGCCAGGGAGCGTCGGAATTTTCGAACGGACCGTGCCATGGGGGGGCGTCTCCGAAGGGGTGCTTGTACTACTGCAGCAGTCGATCGACCTCGGCCAGGTCCTCCAGGTCCAGGGAGCCGGTGAGCTGCTTCAGCCTCAGCGACTCGAGCACGTAGTCGTAACGGGCCTGGGCATGGTCTCGCTTGGCCAGGAAGAGGTCACGGCGCGCATCGAGCACGTGGATGCCCGTATTGAGACCCGAACGCAGGCCTTCTTCCTTCGACTCCAGCGCACGCTGCTGGGCCTCGACGGCCCGGCGCAGCGCATCGACCTGGGTGATCAGCGTGTTCACCGCGTAGTAGGCGGCACGCGTATCCCGCACGACCTGCCGGCGCTCGGCCTCGAGCTCGCGTTCGGCGCGCCGCATCTCGTAGTGCTTCTCGCGCGTCTCGAGGATCACCGGGGCCCGGAACAGCGGAACGCTCACGGTGACCAGGAAGTCCGTGTTCTCCACGTCACTGCCGCCGCCGAACAGACTGCCATCCGTGTCGCGCCGCGAGAGGGAGCCCACGAGGTCGACCCGCGGCGTGTGCTCTGCAGCCTTCTCGCGAACCTCCATGCGCGCGACCTCGACCTCTTCGCGCAGGGCGCGCAGCACGGGGTTCTGGTCGCGCGCAGCGGCGACCCACTTACCCAGGTTGGGCGGCTCGGGCGGCTTGAGTGCGAACTGGGTCTCCAGGGACTGGGGATTGGTGAGCTCCTCGGCCGCGATCTCGACCACTGCCTGCTGGGCATCGCGCAGCAGGTCGTGGGCATCCGCCTCGGTCGCCAGCGACTCGGAGAAGCGGGCCTGGGCGTCGTAGAGGTCCTGGACCGTCGAGAGCCCGGCCCCGACGCGCTCCTCGGCCTCGTTGAGCTGGGCCTCGATCGCCTCGCGTTCGGACACGGCGAAGCTCAGGTTGTCCTGGGAGGCCAGCACGCCGAAGTAGGCGTCGGCGGAGCGGAAGATCAGATCCTGCTGGGCGCCGACCAGCTCGAACTCGGTCCGCCGCTTGTTGGCCTTGGCCTTCGGCACGTTGGCCCAGTCCTCGAGCCGCAGCACGGGCTGCACCAGATTGAACGCCCACTCGTCCGTCGGAAACCGCGACGTCCCCTGGGCGAACACCTCGTTGTCGGTGCTGCGGATCTCCTGCCGGGTGTGCGAGTAGTCGTACTCGAAAGACAGGGAAGGCAGGAAGCGTGACCAGGCCGCTCTGAGGCCTTCACGGGCGCTCACGTCGCCAAAGCGTACGGCGTCGAGAGACGGGTCCCATTCGAGCCCACGTTCGTAGACGTGGAGCACACCCTGGCCTGCGGCCGGAGCCGACACGACGAGAAGCACCACAGCCAGGGCTGCGGTGAGACGGGGGGTTCGCAACGAGCTCTCCAGCCGGGTGGGCCCGGCAACCGGGGCAGCATCTCACCGCACCCTTCGATCGAACGGCGATACTACCGCCGATGGGAGCGCCGCTGGAAGCCCGATTTCCCCCCCGCGGAGCTTTCGACCCGGGTGCGGGGCCTTCGGCGCGGGCGCGGTCAGGGTTTTTCCCAGTGCGCCGTGCCGGGGGCGGCACGGCCTTTGGCTAGGCGTCCTCGTTCTTGCGTCCCGCCGCCTGGCGCTGCACGAGGTCCCAGAGCTTGCCGCGCAGCTCTTCCTTGAACTCGGGATCGGCTTCGATCGGGTACAGATCGGCCTCGAGGAACTCTTGAAGCTCCTCTGTCGTGAACTCGGATGCGATCTCGTCGATCACTGCGCGCTCCTGAACCTCGCCGGTTTGCTTCCGCCGCGGTTTCCGACCCCGCGCCCAGGCCGGGCGGAGCCGCTCGCGAAGTCTGGCACCGAGGCTTTGCTTCATGCTCCAGCCAATGCCTGCTCGCCCTCGAGCAACAACCGCTTCACCCGGTACAACCCGGAGCGAATCGCGTCGCTCGACTTGTCCGTGCGCTTCTCGATCTCGCGGATCGGGAGGTTCTCCACGTGGCGTAGATAGAACACCTCGGCCTGCCATTCACTGACGGAGTCGAGGCGTTCCTCGATGATCCGTGCGTAGCGATCCATGGCGAGCTGCTCCTCGGGGTTCAAGCGCCAGATCGGCGAGGCGCTCTGAACGGCATCGGCCCCGGCCTCTTCGACGCGCTCACCGTGGGTGCGGTTGCGGCGTAAGTGGTTGTAGACCGTGTTCTTCGCGATTCCGTAGATCCACCCGAGGGGCGTCGAGCGGCCCGAGTAGGCCTCGGACGACCGGAAGACGACCGTGAACGTCTCCTGGGCCAACTCTTCGGCATCTGCGTGGTTGCGGGTCCGCACGTAGATGAAGTTGTAGATCCTGCTGAAGTAGCGCTCGTAGAGCACGTTGAAGTGCTCTTCGCTGCCCTTCCGCACGCCCTCGAACAGGGCCTGGTCGTCCAGCGCACCCAAGGGCCCCTGGGTCGTGTCGGTCGGCGCGGGATGGACCGCTCCGGTTACTGCCGCCAAGTGCAGACTCCTCGCTCGTTGCGATGCGGGGAGATCCACACAGAAATGAGACCACCCGCTCACACGGGGAAGTGGGTCCGCGGGCGGATTCGTGGCAGACAAACGGGTGCCCTGCCGGGTCCTTTCGGACCCGGCAGGGCTTCAGGAGTGGTCCCCCAGGGGATTTTGGGAAGGGGCTGGGGGATTGCTCCGGGTCAGGGCTAGGCCTGGAGGATCTGGTCCAGGCCCGGCGCGGCCTGGTTGATGGCGCGCCGCATGCGATAGAGGTTGGCCTTCACCGCGTCCTCGGACTTGTCGAGGGCCTCGGCGATGTTGCGGATCGACTGCTTGCGCAGGTGCTTCAGGTGGAAGATCCGGCGCTGGAGCGGGGTCAGCTCGGTCTCGATCAGGCGCTCGCAGCGTTCGAGCAGCCGCCGGGCCTCGACCGCGCGGTCCGTGGGCGCGGCCGTGGCCGCGACCTCCACGGCATCCTCGCCATCGATCGACTCCAGATGGGGCCGCGCCTTTCGGAACCGGCGGTTCACCTTGTTTCGGGTGATCCCGAAGATCCAGACGAGCAGGCTCGAGTTGCCCTGGTAGGAGTGGAGGCCGTTGTAGACCGTGAGGAAGACCTCCTGGGTCACGTCCTCGGCCTCGCCCGAATCGCGCAGCCGCTTCATGGCAAAGCGGTAGACCCTCGGGAAGTACGCCTCGTAGAGCTGGTCGAAGTGCTCGCGGCTACCGGCCAGGATGTGCCGCACCAACTCGGCGTCGTCGTCCCATCTCTTCTCGCTGCGGCGAGCTGCACGGCGGCGCGCCTGGGGCGCGGCGTCGGGCGAGGCAGCAGAAGGGCGCAGGTGGACGTCGGCACGCACGGGGGACCCGTGCTCGCGGGGGGACTGCTGCAATGAGGAAAACTCCTGGCGGTAGGGTTGGCTTCTTCAAGGTGGTGGGGACCGAGGTCCCGGCAGTGGTCTACGCAAGCGGCATGCCACTCGATGTGGGTTCTAGCCGCCCTGCGAATTCCGTCACGTTCGCGCGGGTTTTCGGCAGCAGTCGCACATCGGTGCGACATCCCGGAGAAAGGTCGGGGTGAAACGTTTTACCGTCGGTGGGAGAGTGTGTTCCCAATCACACGTGGTGCAGCCCCTACCTACCGCTCGTTCACCGTCGGTGGGACGCAGTGCGTGCGCAATCCGGCCCGTACCCGGGCGAAATCGCGGACACGGCGACGGCAGGTCCACCGACGCTGGGCGGTGACCGGAGAGGCGGTCCGGCGGACTGGCCGCGCCGGACCGACGGTGGCGCTACAGGCGCCGCGGAACGATCCACCAGCGCCCCTGGATGCGCTCCCAGCGATCGGTGCGGTCGAGGTCCGTCTTCCACCAGCGCAACGGCAGGCCGTTCTCGCCCACGACGCGCGTGGTCACCTCTGCCACCCCGGGCCCCTGCAGGCGGAACTCGACCACCGACAGTTCGAGCGGGCGGTTACGCTCGAAGTGCGACTCCACCAGCGACTGGGCCAGGTCGGCGTAGTAGTCGGCGAAGGCGGCGTCGGTGCGGAAGAAGTCGCGCAGCACCTCGTCACGGTACGTCGCCAGGGTGTTCACCCGGCGCAACCGCAGGCGGTCGTAGAAGAAGGAGGCGCGGGCGTAGAACTCCAGCACCGACTCGTCGGAGACCTCGGTCAGGCCGTAGCTCTCGTCCGGGGCCGGCCCCGGAGGCGTCTTGTCGCCGATGAAGGGGACCCAGCCGGGCACGGTGCACCCGAGCGAGCCCAGCAGAGCCACCGTCAGAACCAGCACGACGCTTCGAACGCTGCGCTTCACGATCCCCCCCTGCCCCGCTTGCGCCGGGTCTGCCGCGGCCGGGCACCGTCCGCGAGGCTCGCCTGTGCCGCGGCCAGCCGTGCGACCGGTACGCGGAAGGGCGAGCACGAAACGTAGTCGAACCCGAGCCGATGACAGAATCGCACGCTCTTGGGGTCTCCGCCGTGCTCACCGCAGATTCCCACCTTGAGGTCGGGGCGCGTCCGCCTCCCGCCCTCCAGGCCGATCTGCATCAGCCGGCCGATGCCCTCCTCGTCCAGGGACGCAAACGGGTCGTCCTGCACGATGCCCCGATCCAGGTACTCGGGCAGGAACTTGCCCGAATCATCGCGGGAAAGCGCCGCCGTGGCCTGGGTGAGGTCGTTGGTGCCGAAGGAGAAGAAGTCGGCATGGGCCGCGATGGCGTCGGCCGTGAGCGCGGCCCGGGGCACCTCGATCATGGTGCCGATGGTCGGCCGCACCCGGCGGCGGCCCCGCTCGGCCAGGACCGCGGCGATCTCGGCGTCGACCAGCGTCCGGAGCTGGGAGAGCTCACCCACCCAGGCGACCAGCGGGATCATGATCTCGGGCTTCACGGTCGTGCCCGCCTCGGCCACCTCGCAGGCGGCCTCGACGATCGCGCGCACCTGCATGCGGTAGATCTCGGGAAACGTCACGCCCAGCCGGCAACCGCGGTGCCCCAGCATGGGGTTGAACTCGCGCACCTCGGCGACCTTGGCGCGGATCCCGGCGATGTCGCGCCCCAGCGAAGCCGCCAGCGCCTTGAGGTCGCTCTCGTCGTGGGGCAGGAACTCGTGCAGGGGCGGGTCGAGCAGCCGGATGGTGACCGGGAGCCCCTGCATGGCCCGAAAGATCCCGGCGAAGTCGCCGCGCTGCATGGGCAGGAGCTTCCGCAGGGCCCGCTCGCGCGCCGGCGCGTCGGACGCCAGGATCATCTCGCGCACCGCCAGGATGCGCGTGGGCTCGAAGAACATGTGCTCGGTGCGGCAGAGGCCGATGCCTTCGGCTCCAAACGCCCGCGCGGTCTGGGCATCCAGGGGCGTGTCCGCGTTGGTGCGCACGCGCAGCGTGCGGAAGCCGTCGGCCCAGCGCATCAGCTCGGAGAAGGCGCCCCCGAGCTCGGGTGTGACCGTCGGCACTTCGCCGAGCATGACCTCGCCGGACGCACCATCCAGCGTGAGGGTGTCGGTGCTTCGCAGCTCGTGACCCTCCACCCGCAGCACGCCGGCCGCGGCATCGATGGAGAGGCTCCCGCAACCCGCCACGCAGCTCTTGCCCATGCCCCGCGCCACGACCGCCGCGTGGGACGTCATCCCACCCCGCGCGGTCAGCACGCCCTCGGCCGCGTGCATGCCGTGGATGTCGTCGGGCGACGTCTCGACGCGCACCAGCACGACCTTCTCTCCGGCGCGTGCGCGGGTCTCGGCCTCGTCGGCAGTGAAGGCGATGCGCCCGAACACCGCACCCGGTGAGGCCGGAAGCCCCTTCGCCAGGACGGTCCGCTCGGCCTCGGGGTCGAGCGTAGGGTGCAGCAACTGCTCCAGGGAGTCGGGCGCCACCCGCTGCACGGCCTCCTCACGGCTGATCAGCCGCTCCTTGGCCATGTCCACCGCGATCTTCACGGCGGCCTGGGTGGTGCGCTTGCCGCTGCGCGTCTGCAGCATCCAGAGTTCACCGTTCTCGATGGTGAACTCGATGTCCTGCATGTCGCGGTAGTGCTTCTCGAGCTTGCGATAGATGCGCACCAGTTCGCGGTAGGGCCGCGGCATCTCGTCCTCGAGCGTGGGCAACACCGCCGAGTCGTCCTTGCGGCTGGACTCGTTGATGGGCTGCGGGGTGCGGATGCCCGCCACCACGTCCTCTCCCTGGGCGTTCTTCAGGTACTCGCCGTAGAAGAAGCGCTCGCCGGTGCTGGGGTCGCGGGTGAAGGCCACGCCGGTAGCGCAGTCGTCTCCCATGTTGCCGAACACCATGGCCTGCACGTTGACCGCGGTACCCCAGTCGCCCGGGATCCCATGGATCGCCCGGTAGCGCACCGCGCGCTCGTTGCCCCAGGAGCGGAACACGGCCGCGATGGCCCCCCAGAGCTGCGCCTGGGGGTCCTGGGGAAAGGGCGCGCCGGTCTGTTCCTCGACCACTTCGAGGTACTCGGCGATGAGGCCGCGCCAGTCGTCGGCCCCGAGCTCGGTATCGAGGTCGACGGCGCGCGCGTCCTTCAGGTCCTCGAGCCGGTTCTCGAAGCGTTCGTGGGGAATCTCGAGCACCACGTCGCCATACATCTGGATGAAGCGCCGGTAGCTGTCGTAGGCGAAGCGCGGGTCGGCCCGCTCGGCGAGCCCGGCCACGGTGCGATCGTTGAGCCCCAGATTCAGCACCGTGTCCATCATGCCGGGCATGGAGACCCGTGCGCCCGAGCGCACGGACACCAGCAGCGGCCGCTCCGGATCACCGAAGCGCCGGTCCATGGCGCGCTCCACGCGCCCGAGTGCCTGCGCGGCCTGATCCCGCACGACCCGGGGGATGCGCCCCTTCGCGCGCTCGAATTCCGTGCAGACCGAGGTGGCGATGGTGAAGCCCGGCGGGACGGGCACGCCCAGGCGCGTCATCTCGGCGAGGTTGGCACCCTTGCCGCCGAGCACCTCGCGCATCCCGGCGCGGCCCTCGGCTCGCCCCTTGCCGAAGAAGTAGACCCGCCGCTCGGACCCGGACCGGCTCGGCGCCGCCTTCTTGCGCGCCACCTTCTTCCTGACAGTCGTCTTCTTCCCGGGGGCCGGCTTCTTGCCGGGGGCCTTCTTCTTCCTCGGCGCCGGCTTCCGGGCGGCGGCCTTCTTGCGAGCGGTCAAAGATGGGCCTCCAGGCGCTCCCGAAGCCAGCCCACCAGGTGGTCCACGCCGATCCGCTCCTGGCTCATGGCGTCGCGGTCCCGCACGGTGACCTTCTGGTCGCCCTCGGACTCGAAGTCCCAGGTGACGCAGTACGGGGTGCCCACCTCATCCTGCCGGCGGTAGCGCCGACCGATGTTGCCCGCCTCGTCGTACGACACGTTCCAGCGCTTGCGCAGCTCCGCGGCCAGGCGCCGCGCAGGCTCGCCCAGTTTCTTCGAGAGCGGGAGCACGGCCACCTTGATCGGAGCCACGATCGGGGACAGGCGCAGCACGTTGCGGGTGTCGCCCCCTTCGAGGGTCTCTTCGGCGTAGGCCGCCACCAGCAACGCGAGACTGGTGCGGTCCATGCCCACCGAGGTCTCCACCACGGCCGGCACGAACCGCTCCTTCGACTCCTCGTCCATCACCGAAAGGTCCTTGCCTGCGAACTCGGTGTGTTGGGTGAGGTCGTAGGTACCGCGGTCGTGGATTCCCTCGATCTCCTGCCACCCGAAGGGAAACAGGAACTCGATGTCCTCGGCGTTGCTGCAGTAGTGGGCCAGCTCGTTGGCCTCGTGGGGCCGCGTGCGCAGGTTCGTCTCGTCGAAGCCCAGGTCGTGGTGGAAGCGCAGGCGCTCCGCCTTCCAGTGCTCGAACCACTCTCCCGTGCGGTCGGGATGGCAGAAGAACTCCATCTCGGCCTGCTCGAACTCGCGCGACCGGAAGGTGAAGTTGCGGGGATTGATCTCGTTTCGGAACGCCTTGCCGATCTGCGCGATGCCGAAGGGGATCTTCTGGCGCGACGTCTCGCGCACGCGCCGGAAGGACGTGAAGATCGAGCCGCAGGTCTCGGCACGCAGGAACGCCGTCGATGCCGCGTCCTCGGACGCCCCGATCTCGGTGCGCAGCATCAGGTTGAACTCGCGCGGATCCGTGGTGTCGCACGCCGTCACCTGGCGTTGGGCCGGGGCCTCGGGGCACGGCTGATCGAGCTGGTCGGCACGGAACCGGCGCTTGCAGGTCCGGCAGTCCACCATCGGATCGCTGAAGTTGGCGACGTGGCCCGACGCCTCCCAGGTGCGAGGGTGCGTGATGATGGCGCTGTCGATCCCGACGACGTCCTCGCGCTCGCGCGTGGTGCGCTGCCACCAGAACGCCTTCAGGTTGTTCTTCAGCTCGACCCCGAGGGGGCCGTAGTCCCAGAAGCCGTTGATGCCGCCATAGATCTCGCCGGACTGGAAGATGAAGCCGCGGCGCGCGCACAGAGACACGACGTCCTCCATGCGCACCGCGGCCGACGCACTGGCTGCCTGGGTTTCCATGGGACCGGCCTCGGCTCCTCGGGTTTCGGGCGGGGCGCCACCCTAGCGGTTCTTTCCGGGGGGCGGGACTGCCTCGCGCCGCTCCGGCCGCTCGGACGCGCCGCCTGGGCCCAGCCGACTGGCCGATGGGCCCGACCGGCCCGATCAGCCGAGCCGATCGCTGAGGAAGCGCTCGCTTCGCAGCTCCACGCCGACGTGGAAGCGCAGGAAGCGCGCGAGAAGCGTCCGGGCCTCGGCGAGCGCCTGCCCTCCCAGGCCGAGTCGGTCGAGCCGACCGAGGTCGAGGCGCAAGCCCTGGTCGAGCGTCCGCAGGGTGCCCAGGTGCACGGGGAGCAGTGCCTCGCCTTCGCGCAGACAGCGCGCGCAGACCGGACCGCCCTCGCCCACATGAAAGGCGATGGGCGCGCCGCCCGCCCCGGCGCCCAGGGCCTCGCCACAGCGCACGCAGCGCGTGAGTTCGGGCCGCAGCCCCAGGGCCTCGAGGGCGCGCAGTTCGAGCAGTGTGCGCAGCCGGGCGTCGGGCTCCGACGTATCGAAGAGCTCGAGGCTGGCCAGGGCGAATCGAAACAGCGCCGCCAGCTCCTCGCGACTGCCTCCCTCGGGCGCCAGGCGGTCGAGCAGCTCGAGCAGGTAGCACCCCAGGGCAAAGCGCGACGGGTGCTCGCGAACCCCGTGGAAGGTGCGCTGCAAGCGCGCCAGTTCGAGCCGCGCCATCGAGGTCGGCCGCCTGCGCTCCACCTGCACGCGAAGGTGGTTGAACAGATCGAGCGTGCCGGGAAACCGCTTCACGCTGCGACGCGCACCCTTGGCAATCACCGAAAGCCGTCCGGTCCGGGGCGTGAGCAGGTGGAGGATCCGGTCCGACTCGCCCACGTCCACGGTTCGCAGCACCAGGGCGTCGGTGTGGAGGGTGGTCACCGGTCCGCGCGACGGCTGGCCGTCACGGCTCCTCCCCTGCCGAGCCGTCCGTCGGGAGCGGGTCCGGACCGGCAAGCGGTGCCGGATCGATCGCCAGACCGCTCGGGCTGCCGGCCTCGGGCAGCAGCCCCGCCTGATGGGCCAGCGCGCGGACCGCGTCGCGACGAACGCTCAGAGGCGGCGCCGACTCCACCGCGGGGCGATCGCCAAGCCAGCCCGCCCCGAACCACACCGCCATGACCAGGCCGAGCATGCCCAGCAGGCCCCCGAGCACCAGCAGCGCTCGGCCCACATCGATGGAGGGCAACCCGCCCGGGGCCTCGGGCTCGGCCAGCATGCGCGCGACGGCGTCGTCGGGATCGAGGCCCAGGTCGCGCGCCACGGTCCGCACGAAGCCGCGCGCAAATCCGTCGGGCCGGCCATCGAAGGCGCCCTCCTCCAGCCGCTCGAGCGAGCGCCTGGGGATGCGCGTGCGCCGGGCGAGCTCGTCGAGGGCAATGCCGCGCACCCGCCGCTGACGCGACAGGAAGGAGCCGATGCCCTCTTCGGGCGCAGCGGGGGCGGCCGGGTCGGCCGCCGCAGCGCCGTCTACCGGAGTCGCTTCAGGTAGTCCTCGGACCGCTTTCCCCATGGACCTGCCGGCGTGTTGGCCGCCGCAGAGGCCAGGTGGTCCATGGCGCGGGCGCGATTCCCGAGGGCGATGTAGATCTCGCCCATCCGGTAGTTCACCTCGGCCTCGGCCAGCGGGCCCGGCGACAGCGCCAGGACCTGCTCGAAGCGCTCCAGGGCTTCGAGCCGGTTTCCTTCGGTGGCTTCGAGGATGCCGAGGTTGAGCACCGCCTGCCAGTAGTTCGGGTGGTACTCGCGGGCGAGTTCGAGGCTACGTCGCGCATCGGTGTACCGCTCCAGCTTGAACTCGGCGTAGCCCTGGTTGGTCAGCGCCTTCCACGGCACCGGGAACGTCGGGTCTCCCAGCAGCAGCGACGTCTGAGCAACCGAGTCCTCGTAGCGACCCATCTGGATGTAGAGCGCCGAGAGGTTGAGACGCGCCTGCTGGAAGCCGGGCTTCAGATCCAGCGCCCGCAGCAGGTGGTCCTCGCCCATCTTCGGGTGGCCCTTCAGACGGTACGCCTCGGCGATGGACAGGTGCCCCCACGGATCGTCGGGGTTGTACTCGAGCGCGGTACGCAGCTCGCGGATGGCCAGGGCGGGCTGGCCGATGCGCAGGTTCTCGATGCCGAGCTTGTAGTGGGCCAGCGCCTTGCGCTCGTTCTTCTCCCGCTCGGTCCGTTCGGGCGCTGGGGCCGGCTTGCGGACGACCGTCTGCGGCGGCCCGCTGGGCCCTGCGCAGGCCAGCAACGGCAGCGCCAGCAACGCGGCGAGCAGCGGGCCCGAGCCAAAGCGATGGGCGCGTCCCAGGCGGGCTGCCTTGCGAGAAGTCGGTCGGGTCATGGCAATCTCCTGCGGCCCGGATCGCTCCGGGGCACGTTCGGGTCGGGCCTCAGAACGAGGTGAGCACCCGCTGGATCCAACTGCGCGTCGCTTCGGGGGCCGGCCCCCCGCCCAGGCGCCGCTTGACCAGGCGAACCCGGCCGAGCGCGGCGCGCCCGAGCCCGCGGCGCTTCTTGCGGCGGGCGGGGGCCGGCGCAGGAGCCGGTTCGAGGGCTTCGGCGGCGTCGGGCAGCGGCGCAGGTTCGATCGCCTGCGGCTCGACGGCGGCCTCCTGGAACGAGCCGTCTGCCGCGGGGGACGCGGGCTCCATGACCGGCGCCGATTCGCTGGCGTCGCCGACGGGCTTTGCTGCGGCGGGAGTCGTATCGCCCTCTTCCCGACGGAACTTGCTGAGCAGGAGCGGAGCGGCCCCGACCACCAGGGTGGCGTCGGTGTCGTCGCCTTCCCCGGGTTCGTCGGGCCAAGCCGCGTCGATCAGGGCCGGAGCGGCCGTTTGCGACGGTCCGCTCGCCATCGGGGACTCGCCCATGGCCGAGAGGCCTGCCGGGGCCGTGTCGGGCAGGTCGGGAAGTGCCTCGATCCCCTCGTTGCCGACTTCTTCGACGAGCTCGAGCACGGGCTCGTCGGCCTCGTCCTGGGCGGGCAGGGGCGCCTCACCGATCATGTCCCGCCAGAGTCCAGCGGCGCGCTCGCGGGCGGGCCCATCGGGCGCCGGCCCGGCCATCTCGTCGTCATCGAACAGGAAGCCCATGGTCTCGCCGAACGAGAGCGCCCCATCGAGGCCGACCGCAATCGAGCTTTCCTCACGCAGATCGCCGTCGTAGCTGTAGAGGACGACCTCGCCCGCCTTCTGCGACCTCACCCCGATCGTGACGTTCGGCCGGCCGTCCGGTTCGTCGTGCACGAGGATGGCGGCACGCGCGGGGCCCACCGGCAGCCCCTCGGCGGTCACCACCGGGCTGTTCAAGGAGGTGCGAAGGCCATGGATCCGGTCGGGTTGCAGGTCGAGCGGTTCCGCACGGCGCAGGAAGAACATGCAGGGCTCATCGGTCCGGCGAGAGCCGCGCTTGAGGCTCGCGGGCTCGCATCGATCGGGGGAACCCCGCCGCGGGCCAGCCTTTTTCGAGCGGCCTCGGGCGGCGCCCGGAGGGGGGTCGGGGCTTTCGCGCCCCGGCGGGCCGGATACACTTGCCGCGCGCGCTGCCGATGAGTTGAGGGCCGGAGCGGGGCTCCCAAGCGGCGTCCGGTCACCCAACCCCGGGCAGGACCTGCCTCGGGGCCCGAGGAGCATGTTCAGTCGTGGCAGCTGCCAAGAAGCCGGTCGAGGAACTCGAGCGCGTCGCCATCCGCTTTGCGGGGGACTCTGGCGATGGCATGCAGGTGATCGGTGCCAAGTTCACCGAGTCCACCGCCCTGTTCGGCAACGACCTGTCGACGTTCCCGGACTTCCCCGCCGAGATTCGCGCCCCAGCCGGGTCGCTGGCCGGCGTTTCCGGGTTCCAGATCCACTTCGCCTCCGAAGACATCCGCACGCCGGCAGATCAGCCCGACGTGCTGGTGGTGTTCAACCCTGCGGCGCTCCGCGCCAACGCGGGGGACGTTCGCCGCGGCGGCATGATCGTGGTCAACGAGGACGCCTTCACCAGCAAGAACGTCGAGCGCGCCGGATACGAGACGGATCCGCTGCCGGAGTTGCGCGAGCGGTTTCGGGTGGTCGAGGTGCCGATCACGCGTCTCACCCGCGAAGCGCTCTCGGACCTCAAGCTGTCGACGCGCGAGAAGGACCGCAGCAAGAACTTCTTCGCGCTCGGCTTGATGTCGTGGCTCTACCACCGACCGATTGAGTCCACCGAGCGGTGGCTGCGGGGCCGCTTCGAGGGCGATCTGCTCGAAGCGAACCTGCGGGTACTCAAGGCCGGCATGCACTTCGGCGAGACCACGGAGCTCTTCCCCGTCTCGTTCACCGTGCCGCGGGCCAAGATCCAGCCGGGCCGCTACCGCAACATCACGGGCAACACGGCCCTCGCCTGGGGCGTGCTCGCCGCTTCCGTGCAGATGGACCGGCCGGTCTTCCTGGGCGCGTATCCGATCACCCCGGCGAGCGACGTGCTGCACGAACTCGCGCGCTTCCGGCACTTCGGCGTGCGCACCTTCCAGGCCGAAGACGAGATCGCCGCGGTGTCGTCGGCCATCGGAGCAGCCTACGCCGGCCACCTGGCCGTGACGACCACCAGCGGCCCGGGCTTCATCCTCAAGCAGGAGGCCCTGGGCCTCGCCGTGATGACGGAGCTTCCGCTGGTGGTGATCAACATCCAGCGTGCCGGCCCGTCCACCGGCATGCCCACGAAGACCGAGCAGGCCGACCTGCTCGCGACCATGTACGGCCGAAACAGCGACAGCCCGGTGGTGGTGCTGGCGGCGGCCACGCCTGGCGACTGCTTCTACGTCGTGCTCGAGGCCTTCCGGCTGGCGGTGCAGCACATGACCCCGGTCGTGGTGCTCTCGGACGGCTACCTCGCCAACAGTGCCGAGCCCTGGGCAATCCCCGACGTCGCCTCCCTGCCGCGCCCCGAAGTCACGCAGTGCACCGACCCCGAGGGTTTCGCTCCCTACACCCGGGACCCCGAGACGCTTGCGCGCCCCTGGGCGGTTCCCGGCACGCCGGGGCTCGAGCACCGCATCGGCGGCATCGAGACCGAGGACCGCACGGGCAACGTGTCCTACGACCCGGCCAACCACCAGAAGATGGTCAGCCTGCGGGCCGAGAAGGTGGCGCGCATCGCCGCCGACATGCCGCCCCTCGAAGCCAATGGCGCCGATCACGGCGAGCTGCTGGTGGTGGGCTGGGGGGGCACCCACGGCGCTCTCACCGAGGCGGTCAACGCCGCGCGCGCCGATGGCCTCGACGTCTCCTCCATCCACATCCGCCACCTGAATCCCTTCCCGGCCAACCTCGGCGACCTGCTCTCGCGGTTCCGCAAGGTGCTCGTGGCCGAGCTCAATCAGGGCCAGCTGTGGCGGATGCTCCGCGCCGAGTACCTCGTCCCGGCGGAGCTGCTCTCGAAGGTCGAGGGACAGCCGTTCAAGGTCGGCGAGATTCGCGCGAAGATCGACGAGATGCTCTCGGAAGGAGCCGGTTGAGATGGCAGCGCTCACGCGCAAGGACTTCACGTCGGACCAGGACGTCCGCTGGTGCCCGGGATGCGGCGACTACTCGATCCTCGCCAACGTCCAGAAGGTCATGCCCGAACTCGACGTCCCTCGGGAGAACGTCGTATTCGTCTCGGGCATCGGCTGCTCGAGCCGCTTCCCCTACTACATGGACACCTACGGGTTCCACACCATCCACGGGCGCGCACCGGCATTCGCCTCGGGCATCAAGGCGAGCCGCCCCGAGCTGTCGGTCTGGGTGGTGACCGGTGACGGCGACGGCCTGTCGATCGGCGGCAACCACCTCCTGCACGTGCTGCGGCGAAACCTCGACCTGCAGGTGCTGCTGTTCAACAACCGCGTCTACGGCCTCACCAAGGGCCAATACTCGCCGACCTCGCGCGAGGGCATGAAGACCAAGTCGACCCCCCAGGGCGCGATCGATCACCCCGTGGACCCGATCGCCTTCGCGCTCGGGGCGGGCGCCACCTTCGTCGCCAGAACCATCGACGTGGATGCGCCGCACCTGCAGGAAATGCTGCACCGCGCGCACGCGCACCCCGGCACCGCCTTCGTGGAGATCCTCCAGAACTGCCCGGTCTACAACGACCACGAGTGGGAAGAGGTGGAGGACCGCAAGACCCGCGTGCACGCCAATCTGGCCGTGCACGACGGCGAGCCGCTGGTGTACGGCCCGAAGGGCGCGCGCAAGGGCATCCGCATCGCCGACGGCGTGCCCTCGATCGTGAACCTGGGCGACGAGGACGATCCGATCGCCGCGGGCGTGGCCGTCCACGACGAGGCGAGCCCCAGCCCGTCCTACGCCTTCGCCCTGGCCTCGATGCAGCGGCCCGACTTCCCGGTACCGACCGGCGTCTTCCGGGCGGTCGAGAAGCCCACCTACGAGTCGATGCTCCAGGCGCAGCTCGATCATGCCGCCGAGGAACGCGGCCCGGCCGACCTGCGCGCCCTGCTCGAGAGCGGCGACACGTGGACCGTCGAAGGCTAGCCCGCTTCTAGAAGTCGGTTTCGATCCAGAATTCGAGCTCGTTTTCGCTGGGGCCCCAGGCCCACTGGGTCAAGCGCACGCGGACGTGCGCGAAGGGCGAGCGGGCTTCCATCTCGTTGGCGTGCACGTCGCTGCCGTCGGTGGCCTCCTGGGCCTTCCAACCGCCGGGCAGCGTATTGCGCAGCACCTGCGCGGCCTCGGCATAGCGGTCGGCCGCGTCCGCCGGGCCCAGGCCCGACCCCAGCCCGCAGCTGTAGTCCCAGGCGCCGTTGGCGCCGCGGAGCCAGAGCGTGGGATTCGTGAGGCCCGCCAGCGTCGGATCCGCCACCGCACACAGGTCGATGGTCGCCGCGAAGGCCTGATCGCCCTCGGGGCTCACGAACGTCATGGGTCCCACGATCGGCGTCGGATCCGACATGACGTCGATCACACCCGCCAGGGCCTGTTCGAGCTGCACCTGGCGATCGGGCCCGAGCGCCGGCGTGGGCTCCGGGCTCGGCGGCGGAACCGGCGGTGCCTGTTGCGGAACCGGAACCGGCGGAGTCTGCTGCGGGGTCGCCGGGCGCACGTCGGGCGGCGGCTCGGAAGGGGCCGGCTCGAAGCCCCGGGTCTCCGGCGCGGAGGCGAGTACTTCGGGCTCGAAGGCGCCCTCGCCCTCCCCGCCGCCCCCACGCAGGAAGGCCAGGGCGATCGCCAGCAGGAGCACCACCCCTCCGGCCGCCGCCGCCGCGACCACCGGGAACCCGCGCTTGCGCGGCGACGCTTCGGCAGGGGCCGCACCCCCGCCCGCGGCGCCGGGGGCGCCGGGGGCGATCTGGGTAGCGATGTCGCTGGGCGCCGAGGCGGCCGCGGCGGCTCCGCCCCGGCCCACACCCACGCGGAAGAACTCGACGAACTGCCCGCAGGTCTCGAAACGGTCGCTCGGGTCCTTGGAGAGCGCTCGCATCAACGCCTCGGCCGCCAGCGGCGGCACTCCGGACACGCGCTGCGTCACCGGTACCGCCTCGTGGGTCATCTTGGCGGTCATGATCTTGCCGGCGGTCTCGCCTTCGTGCGGGAACCCACCCGAGAGGGCTTCGTAGACCACCGCGGCCAGGCTGTACTGGTCGTACTGGGGGCGCAGGTCGCGCGCCATCGATTCCGGCGGCGCGTACACCGGCGAGCCGACCCAGCCGCCCGTCGCCGTCAGCTGCGCGTTGGCCGCGATCGTCTCCTCGACCTTGGACATCACGGTGGCGATGCCGAAGTCGGCCAGGAAGGGGTTGCCCTCGGCGTCGAACAGGATGTTGCCGGGCTTCACGTCGCGGTGGACGCGATTGCGGCGGTGGATGAAGTCGAGCCCCTCGGCCACCGGCGGGAGCCAGCCGAGAATCTGATCGGCCGTGAGCCGCTCACCGCGCGGCATGCGCGCCCGCAGGTCGCCCCCCTCGACGTACTGGACGATCAGGAAGGGCACACCGTCGTGCTCTCCCGCATCGTAGACGTGGATGATGCGGGGGTGCTCGAGCTGGACGAGCTGGTCGATCTCCTGCTCGAAGCGTGCGCGAAACTCGTCGTTGAGGAGGTTCGGGTGGGGAACCTTCACCACCACCCGACGCGAGCGAAACTGCTCGTCGCGCCCGAGGTAGACGCTCCCCATTCCGCCGCGGCCGAGTTCCGTCTCGAGGACGTAGCGACCCGCCAGCGTTTGCCCGGTCCAATCCACGCGGGCAGGGTACCAATGCCGCCCCCGCAGACGGAAGTGCCGTCGCGCGACCTTCTGGGCGGACGTCGCGCATCCGGACGGAGCTGGAACAAGGCTCAGAGCTTGGCGTGCGCCTTCAGCGTCTCGCCGATCTCGGCGGGGCTCGCGGCCACGGCCACACCGGCTTCGGTGAGCGCGGCCATCTTGTCCGACGCGGCGCCCTTGCCTCCGGCGATGATCGCCCCGGCATGCCCCATGCGCTTGCCCGCCGGTGCGTTCTGGCCGGCGATGAAGGCCGCCACGGGCTTGCTCATGTGGTCGCGCACGTAGGCGGCGGCGGCCTCTTCGGCCGACCCGCCGATCTCGCCGATCATGACCACCGCCTGGGTGTCGGGATCGGCCTCGAACAGCTCGAGTGCATCGGTGAAATTGGTTCCGATCACCGGATCCCCGCCGATGCCGAGGCAGGTCGACTGACCGATCCCGAGGCGCGAGAGCTGGTCCACGGCCTCGTAGGTGAGCGTCCCCGAGCGCGAGACCACCCCCACCGGCCCGGGCTTCGTGATCTGGGCGGGCATGATGCCGATGCGGCACTGCTCGGGCACCACGACGCCCGGACAGTTGGGGCCCACCAGACGCGTCCGTGAGCCGCTGGTCACCAGCGCGCGCTTGGCCCGCGCCATGTCCAGAACCGGGATGCCCTCGGTGATGCAACACACCAGGTCGAGTTCGGCGTCGGCCGCCTCGAGGATGGCGTCGGCGGCGCCCGGCGGCGGCACGAAGATCACCGATGCGTTGGCACCGGTCTCGGCCACGGCCTCTCCCACGGTCTCGAAGACCGGCAGGCCTTCGATGGTCTGGCCGCCCCGACCGGGGTGCACGCCGGCAACGACCTGGGTCCCGTACTCGGCGGAGAGCTTCGCGTGGAACTGGCCCATGCGTCCGAGCCCCTGCACCAGCAGCTTGGTGTCGCGATTGGCGAGGATCGCCATGGCTACTGGCCCTCCTGCACCGCGGCAACGGCCTTCTCGGCCGCTTCGCGGAAGGTCTCTGCAGGCGTGATGTCGAGGTTCGAGTCCGCGAGGATCTGTCTGCCCTCCTCGGCGTTGGTGCCCTGCAAGCGCACCACCAGGGGCACGCCCACCGAGAGTTCGTCTGCCGCCGCCACCACGCCCTCGGCGATCAGGTCGCAGCGCACGATGCCGCCGAAGATGTTCACCAGGATCGCCTTCACCTTGTCGTCCCGCAGGATGAGCTTGAAGGCCTCTTTCACCTTCTCCTTGTCGGCGCCGCCGCCGGCGTCGAGGAAGTTGGCCGGGCTGCCGCCGGAGGCGGTGATCTGGTCGAGCGTGGCCATGGCCAGCCCCGCCCCGTTGACCATGCACCCGATGCTCCCGTCGAGGCCCACGTAGGCGAGATCGATCTCCGCCGCCGCGCGCTCTCGCGGGTCTTCCTCGTCGGGATCGCGAAGCGCCGCGATCTCGGGGTGCCGGTAGAGGGCGTTGTCGTCGAAGTTGAGCTTGCCGTCGAGGGCGAGCAGGTCGCCCTCCTCGGTCACGACGAGGGGATTGATCTCGACCAGCGACGCGTCCTTCTCGAGGTAGAGCGCGAACAGCCCGCGCAGGAACGCCTCGAGTTTCTTGCCCTGGCCCGGGTCGAGCTCGAGCGCCCGCGCGATCTTGCGGATCTGGTAGCCCTGGATCCCGGCCAGGGCGTCCACGAATTCGGTGTGGATCTTCTCGGGGGTGCTGGCCGCGACCTCCTCGATGTCCATGCCGCCCTCGGTCGAGGCGATGATCGCGAACGACTCGCTGCCCCGATCGAAGGTGAGCGCCAGGTAGAGCTCGCGCGCGATCGCCGAGCCCGCTTCGACGTAGACCTTGCGCACCAGCTTGCCCTCGGGACCGGTCTGGTGCGTGACCAGGGTCATGCCGAGGATGTCGCTGGCGTGTTGTTTGGCCTCGCCGGTGGACTTGGCGAGCTTCACGCCGCCACCCTTGCCGCGTCCGCCCGCGTGCACCTGAGCCTTCACGACGGTGACGGGCGTGCCGAGCGACCGCGCTGCGGCCTCGGCCTCGGCGGGGGTGGTCGCGACCTCCCCCGCCGGCACCGCAACGCCGTACTCGCGAAACAGCGCCTTCGCCTGGTACTCGTGGACGTTCATCGGCTAGATCTCGATCTGCTGCACGAGCGTGCGCACGTGCTCCACCGAGGCGTCGAACGCCTTCTGCTCCTCGGGCTCGAGGTCGACCTCGATCACGCGCTCGACGCCGCCCTCGCCCAGCACGCAGGGCACGCCCACGTACAGGCCGTCCACACCGTATTCGCCCTCGAGCAGGCAGGCGCAGGCCAGCACGCGCTTCTTGTCGCGCAGGATCGACTCCGCCATCTCGATGGCCGAGACCGCTGGAGACACGAAGGCCGAGCCCGTCTTCAGCAGCCCGACGACCTCACCCCCCGCACCCTTGGTGCGCTCGACGATGGCGTCGATCTTGTCCTGCGACATCAGCTTGGTCACGGGGATGCCCGCGACGGTGCAGTAGCGCACAAGCGGCACCATGGTGTCGCCGTGGCCACCGAGGACCAGCGCCGTCACGTCCTGGACCGAGACGCCGAGCTCCCAGGCCACGAAGCTCCGGAAACGCGTCGAGTCGAGCACGCCGGCCATGCCGACCACCCGGTTCTTCGGGAAGCCCGAGACCTCCTTGAAGGTGTAGACCATCGCGTCGAGCGGATTCGAGATCACGATCACGGTGGCGTCGGGTGCGTTGTCGCGCACCCCCTCGGCGACCTGCTTCATGATCTTCAGGTTCGTGTTGAGCAGGTCGTCGCGCGACATGCCCGGCTTGCGCGCGAGGCCGGCCGTGATGATCACGAGGTCGGCGCCGGCGATGTCGGCGTAGTCGTTGGTTCCGGAGATGGAAGCGTCGCTGTCCATCACCGGGGACGCCTCGGCCATGTCGAGCGCCTTGCCCTGGGGCAGGCCCTCGACCACGTCGAAGAGCACTACGTCCCCGAGCTCGCGATAGGCCGCTTGCTCAGCGAGGACGCCACCGATGTTGCCGCCGCCGATCAGGGCGATCTTGGGTCGTGCCATGGGGGGTTCCTGTTCGTGTGGGAGGTTGAATGGGGCGGGTTGTAGCGGAACTCGGTGACGGCGACGAGCGCCGGCGCCGCTCCCGCCTACGGCGTCGTGAGGCCATCTGCCTCGCGTCGGAGCGACTCGCGCTGCGCGGGATCGACCTCGGGAATCGCGAGTTGCTGGCCGGGGTACACGCGGGAGGGATCCTTGATCTGGTCGCGATTGGCGTGGTAGAGCGCCGGCCAGAGCCGGGCGTCTCCCAGCGTATTCTGGGCGATCACCGAGAGCGTCTCGCCCGGCTGGACCTGGTGCACGGGGTCGGCTGCGCCGGCTGCGGCCCAACCCAGCACGGCCCACGCGAGCACGGGCACCATGGCGCGTGCGCGCCACCGAACCGGTCGTCCGGTTGCGCTCAATCGTCCTCTCCGTCGTCGACCACCTGCACGTGCAGATCGGCGAGTTGCCCGGCATCGACGGCGGACGGCGAATCCATCAGCAGGTCCTGCCCGCGTTGGGTCTTCGGGAAGGCGATCACGTCGCGCAGGTTGTCCACGCCGGCGAACACCATCACCGTGCGGTCGTACCCGAACGCGAAGCCCCCGTGCGGCGGCGCGCCGGCCTCGAGCGACTCGAGCAGGAAACCGAAGCGGCGCTCCATGTCGGCCTTGTCGTAGCCGAGCAGCTCGAACAGCCGTCGCTGTACGTCCACGCGATGGTTGCGCAGGCTGCCAGAGCCGAGCTCGACGCCGTTCACGACCACGTCGTAGTGGGTGCCGCGCACGCGCTCGGGGTCGGTCTCGAGCAGCGGCAGGTCCTCTTCGCGCGGTGCGACGAAGGGCATGTGCATGTAGGTCAGCGCGCCGGCACCATCGTCTTCGCGCTCGAACACCGGAAAGTCCACGACGAACAGGGGATCCCAGGCCCGGCCGTCGGTACGGCCCAGCCGCTCGCCGAGATCGACGCGCAGGCGCGCCAGGATCGCGTTGGCTCGCGGCGCCCGATCGGCCTGGAAGAAGAGCAGGCTCCCGGGCCGGGCCGAGGTGCGTTCGGCGATCGCCGCGCGCTCTTCGTCCGACAAGAACTTCACGATCGGCGACTGCCAGGCGCCGTCGGCCGCCACGCGGATCCACGCCAGGCCCCGCGCGCCGAGCTCCTTCTTGACGAAGGCCTCGAGGCGGTCGACGTCGCCGCGCGAGAGCCCTTCGGCATCGTGCACGGGCAGGCACTTCACGATGCCCCCGGCGTCCACGGCGCCGCGGAAGGCCCGGAATCCGCTTTCGGCGAACAGGTCCGTGAGCTCCACCAGCTCGAGGTCGATCCGCGTGTCGGGGCGGTCGATCCCGTAGCGCGCCATGCAGTCCGCCCAGCCAAGGCGCGGGAAGGGACGCGGCAGTTCGATCCCGGCGCCCTCCTTTGCGGCCTCGCAGATCACGTCTTCGAGCACCTCGAGGATCTCCTCGACGCCCACGAAGGACATCTCGAGGTCGACCTGGGTGAACTCGAACTGCCGATCCGCGCGTTGGTCCTCGTCGCGGAACACCCGTGCAATCTGGAAGTAGCGCTCGAAGCCCGCGACCATCAGCAACTGCTTCATGATCTGGGGCGACTGGGGCAGCGCGTAGAACTCGCCCGCCTGCAGTCGACTCGGCACCAGGAAGTCGCGCGCACCCTCGGGCGTGGCCTTGGCGAGGATCGGCGTCTCGATCTCGAGGAAGTCGCGGTCGGAGAGCGCGCGGCGGAACGCCTGGAAGAGCCGGTGACGCATCTCGAGGTTGCGCTGCAGCGGCGGCCGGCGCAGGTCGTGGATCCGGTGGCGCAGCCGCACCGACTCTTCGACACCCGGATCGTCTTCGATGGCGAAGGGCGGCGGGACGGCGCCGTTCAGGATGCGCAGCTCCGAGGCGATCACCTCGACCTCGCCGGTGGGCAGGTTCGGGTTGATGGTGTCCTCCGAGCGCCGCTTCACCACGCCGCGCGCGAGGATCACGAACTCCGAGCGCAGCGCGTCGGCGCGGGCATGGGCCTCGGTCGAGGCATCGGGGCGAAACACCACCTGCACCAGACCCGTGCGGTCGCGCAGGTCGGTGAAGACCACACCCCCGTGGTCGCGCCGGCGGTGGACCCAGCCCACCACGGTGACTTCCTGGTCCACCAGCGCCGCCGACACCTCGGCGCAACGGTGGCTGCGGCGACGATCGCCGAGGAGGTCGAGCGCGACCGTGGAGCGCGCGTCCTGCCTGGAGTCGTCGGTCACGTGGCAAAGCTCCAGCGCCGGGGGTGCCAAGGGGGCCTTCGGTAGAAAACCAGAAGGAAATCGGGCAGTTGGTTAGCAGAGGCCGCGCCGGCGTGCCATCGCCGAGGCGACCGCCACGCCAGCCCTTGGCGCTCCTCGCGCGGCGGGCCTCGCGGCGCCGCCTGGCGTGGCGCTAGCCCAGCTCGGAGGCGGAGCAGACGCGGTTGCGCCCCTCCGACTTGGCCCGGTACATGGCCTTGTCGGCCGCATCGAGCAGCGCCTCACGGCTCTCGCCGTGGACGGGGAAGCTGGCCACCCCCACCGAGCAGGTCAGCCGCAGGGCCTCGCTGGCGCCCCCCTCGAATGCGTGGTCGGCCACGGTGCGGCGGATCCGCTCGGCCACGTCGAGCGCGGGCGCTTCGGGGCTGTCCACCAGGATGATGGTGAACTCGTCGCCCCCGTAGCGCGCCAGGGTGTCCACCTGGCGCACGCAATCGGTGAGCAGGCGCGAAAGCTGGCGCAGCACGCGCGAGCCGATCAGGTGGCCGTGGTGATCGTTCACCAGCTTGAAGCGATCGAGATCGAGAAACAGGACCGACAGCGTGCCCTCGTAACGCCGAGCGCGACGGATCTCGCGCTCCATGGCTTCGAGCAGATAGCGGGCGTTGTAGATCTCGGTGACGTCGTCCGTGAAGGCCCGGTCGCGCGCGCGTCGGTAGCGCTCGGCGTTGCGCAGCGAGACCGCGGCATGGCCTCGCACCAGGTCGGCTCGGCCGAGCTCCGCGGCATCGAATGCGCGTCCCTCGTCGACCACCACGAGGATTCCGAGTTCCGCGTCGCCACCGCGCACCGGCAGGACCAGCAGCTCCGAAACGTCGATCCCCGAGCGGCGCAGGGCCTCGAACAGCGGCCCCTGGGTCCAGGACTGCGCGCCCTCCCCCTCCAGCGTGATGCCGGAGAGATCGACGGTCTTCTCCTCGGCGAGCAGCGCGCGAAGCTGGCCTTCCTCGTCTTCGCTGAACCCGCGGCAGGTGAGGCCGTCGGAGGTCGGCAGGGCACTTCGATGGTAGAGGCCGAGTCCCTTGCTGCGCCCGACGGCCCGAAGCACCAGATCCAGACCCACGCCGAATACGTCGCCGGGTTCGAGGCAGGGGGTCAGCGACTTGCAGGCCTCGAGGATGGCGCGCTCATCGCGCAGCCGGACGTTCTCCTGCACCAGCGCGCGGCGTCCGAGCGTGCGCTCGACCACCAGGATCAGGTCGTCGGCGCGCACCGGCTTCTGGATGTAGTCCGTCGCTCCCGTCCGCAGGGCGGCCACGGCGCTGTCGACGCTGGCGTTCGCCGTGAGGATCACCACGTCGGTCCCCGGGTGCTCGCGCTGGATGCGCTCGAGCAGGTCGAGGCCCGACAGACCCGGCATGGTGAGGTCGGTGATGACCAGATCGGCCGGCTCGCGCGAGAGGGCCTCGAGGGCGGCGATGCCGTTCACGCAGACCTCGACGCGGGCCGAACCCTGGAGCGCCGAGGAGGCGAGCTCCCGGTGGAACCGGCTGTCGTCCACTACGAGAACGCGTGCGCGTCGTGCGCCGTCGCTCATCCCATTCTCCCCCAGAAGGCAATCGGCGAGTGGTGGGGGGGACTTGAGCATACTCCTGCCGGGCCGGTCCGGCCGCGCCGGGCTCCCGGCGGGGCGCTGGGACCCCATCGGCCTTCGACCCCCCTCCCGCGCCCCGGGGGACGCCTGGGGCGGCCCGGAGCGGTCTAGTCCGCCGAAGCGATTTCGGTGGCTTCCTGCTTCGGGAAGACCTGGGTCCACGAGTTGCCGGCGTCTTCACTGCGCAGCACCCGGCCATCTTGGCCCACGGCGTAGCCCACCTGCCCGGTCGGCTCGAACTGCACGTCACGCATGTAGGTGAAGAGTTCGGGGTAGTTCTCGATCTGAGCCCAGGTCTCGCCCCCGTCCTCCGACTGGAGGGCGATTCCCTTCTCGCCCACCACCACCGAGCGACCGCCCGGGAAGGGGAACACGGAGAACAGGGCCGCCTTGCGCCCGATGTCCTCGTAGCGCCAGGTGCGCCCGCCGTCCTCGGACCGCAGGACGACTCCACCGAGGCCCGAGATGTAGCCCTGGTCCTGGTCCGCGAAGCGCACCGTGAACAGGTACGGGTTCTGGGCGATCTCCACCTTCACCTGCCCCTGGTCGGCGACGCGGCTGTCCAGGTAGCGGGTGAGGAACTCGGGATCGTCCTCGAGGAAGTCCTCGTAGTCCCACGGCGGAGCGGCCCGGCGCCGGATGCGGTCGGTGTTGACGCCTGCATCCTCGACCGCCGCACCGATCTCCTGGGTGCGCGCCTCGATGATGTCGAAGAGCGGGAAGGGGTCGTCCACGCTGCCGAAGTTCTTGATCTCCTTCGCGCTGGCGAAGGGATACACGGCGACGTTGAGGTGCTGCTGGTCGACGATCGTCTCGGCAAAGGCCCGGACCCGATCGAAGTCCTCTTCGTTGATCTCGATTTCGTTGTAGGCGAAGAGCACCGGATCGACCTGGGTGCCGCTCTGGATGACGCCGCGTTCCCAGGTCATGCCGCCGTCCTCGGTCCGGAAGAGGTAGGCGAACTCGCCGATGATCCAGCAGTAGTTGGTGTTCTCGGGCAGGCAGTAGACGTCGCCGAGCCCGACGTCCTCGAAGACCATCTCCCCGTTGCGCACCTTGTCCTGCTCCGAGATCGACAGCCACACGAACATGGGGTGCGTCTCGTTGACGGTGAGCGACCGCTCCTGCCACGACTGGCCGCCGTCGTCCGTGTAGATCCGCGTGCCCCACTCGCCCACGGCCCAGGCGCGATCCTTGTCGAGGGCCTGGACCGCGAAGATGTGGACGCCCTGGTCGTCCTTGGGCGTGGACTGGCGCTGCCAGCTCGCGCCGCCGTCCTCGGTCCGCAGCACGAGGCCCACCTGGCCTACGGCCCAGCCGTGCTGCGCGTCGGCCATGGAGACGTCGTAGATCAGCCGGTCGGTACCCGTATCTGCGGCACGCCAGGTCGCCCCACCGTCCTCGGTCAGGTAGATGGCGCCCCAGTACCCGGACGCCACGGCGCGATCCTTGCCCACCGGAGAGACCGAGAAGAGGTCGTCGGGAATCTGGATCTCGCCGCTGCCCTCTTGCACCTCGAAGTGCACCTGATGGCAGCCCAATGCGAAAGACAGGCCCACGAGCGAGGCGAACAGACGGATCGGGAGCGACATGGGGGTCTCCAAGGCGTGCAGAGAAGGGACGGGCCGGGGCGCTCGCGCCCCGGCCCGTCGCGAGGGCCCGAGGCCGACTAGCGGCCCTTGGTCAGCCGGCCGATGTCGATGTAGCGACGCACCTTGCCCTTGCTCTTGAGCGGGGTGCCGTGGCTGTCCCAGAACTCGATGCGGTTGCCCGTACCGGTCTGGGTGTTCACGATCGTGTCGCTGATCACCTTGAGGTCCCGCGGATCCGGAACGCCGTCCCAGCCGGCGTACCAGTCCGAGCCCTCGTCGGCCGCGATGTTCTCGTCGCTCCACCGGTGGTTGTGCCAGATGATCTTCCAGAGCTCTTCCTTGCGGTCGTAGGCGAAGGAATAGAGCGGGGTCATCGACTCCTTGTCGAAGTAGATGTCCTTGTGGTGGTACGGGTGATCCGCGGCGCGCGGCACGAAGCGGATCTTCACCGCCTTGCGCAGCTCCCACCGATCGTCGGCATAGGACAGGCCGTAGGGACCGAAGTTGTGGTCGCGCGTGTACGGGTAGGCTCCGACCTTCGAGTTCACCGGTGCGATGATGTCGAGATCGTTCTCGAGGCAGGTCCACTCGTACTGCGGGACGATGCCCGAGAAGCTGCGCAGATCGTCGAACGTGAAGTCGGTGCCCGACACGGCGTCCGTCCGCTGGGCCGACGAGATGCGGCGCACGCGGCGCAGGGTGGGCACGTACACCCAGGTGTCGTCGTTCTTGCGGTCGGCCTCCGGCAGCTCCGAGGTCTTGTACCGGTACGTCATCAGCAGGATGCCGCGGGCGTCGAAGGGCGCATCCACCTCGATGCCGAAGGCGCTCTTGCGCTTCTCGCCCCGGAACATGTCGCCGTTGTTCTTGTCGAGGTACTCGGCCTCGACGCGGCGACCCATGGCGATGGTCTTGGCCGTGCCCTCGTAGTAGAGCGGCAGCTCTTCGCCGCGATCCCAGTAGGAGTAGTAGTAGCGGGAGCTGGCCCCGTCCCCTTCCCACTGCTGATCGAAGTTCCACGCCATCTTGGCGCCCGCCTCGGGGTCGCCCTTGCAATCGATCTGGTCGATCGGGAAGGGCTGACCGGCGGTGTAGTTCTCGAGGCTGTTCTCGGGACCGATCTTCGCTTGACCCGCGAAGCGCTCGGTGGCCGCCACGTACTCCTTCGCGGGCTTGTAGTCGCGGTAGAACGGTCCGACCTCGAGCTGCATGCCCTCGTAGAAGAAGAAGTCCCGGTTCGCCCAGAACTCCGGCGGCAGGAACTGCTTGAGCGAGTCGAGGTTGTCCATCGTGATGACGTCGCCTTCCTTGAAGGAAGGCGTGCCCGGACCGACGTCCTCTTGCGCCACGGCGGGCGCACTAAAGGCGATCAGGAGCAGGGCCGCCATGGCGGCGCGGATCAGGTGAAGGCGCATCGATTTCCCCCGTTGGTACGGTTTCGCGTGGTTGCGCGAAGGCATCTCGGGGAACGATGCGCGCTGCATCCATCCCCCGTCGAACGGCGACCCCTACACTAGCGTCCCTTTCGCCACCGAGAACCTCGTTCTTTGCCCGACTCTGCATCGGATCGTCTCGAGGCCCAGCCTTCGTCGCGTCTACCCATGAGACGACCGGCGGGCCGTTCGCGTTTCATCGCGCGGGCGCTGGGCCTGCCGCAGGCCCTGCGGCTCGCCGGTTGTGCGCTGGCGATCGGCTGGCTGCGGCTCACTCGACCCCCGGGGGCACCCCGAGACCATGCCGAGGCGTTGCGCCTGGCCCACACCCTGGGCGCGCTGAAGGGGGCCTTCGCCAAGGTCGGGCAGTTCGCATCGCTGCGGCTCGACGCGCTCCCCGCCGAGGTACGCGAGGGACTCTCCGGACTGCGCAACCGCGTACCGCCCCTACCCCTCTCCACGATCCGGGGCGTGATCGAAGCGGAACTCGGCGGTCGCCTGGAGGATCACTTCGCCCGCTTCGACGCCTCGCCGCTGGGCGCGGCGTCGATCGCCCAGGTGCACCGCGCGCGTCTGCACGGCGAGGGCCCCGACGCCGAGGTCGTGGTGAAGGTCCAATACCCCTGGCTCGCGGCCTCGCTTTCCGCCGACCTCGGACTGCTCCGGTGGATGTCGCGGTGGGCGGGCGGGTCGGCTGCGGCCCGCGCCACACGAGCCCGCCTGTTCGACGAGTTCTCGGCCGGGGTCCGGGAGGAGCTCGACTTCGAGCGCGAAGCGCAGGTTGCCGCCGAGATCGCAGAGAACCTCGCGGCCGACCCCCAGCTTCTGGTGCCGCGGGTGGTCCCGAGCCACAGTACGCGTGCCGTGCTGACGGTGGTCCACCACCCCACCCACGCCCTGGACGGGCCCGCGCTCGAAGCCGAGGGCGTCTCGCCGGCGGCGGTCCTCGAGGTGATTGCACGGGCCTACGCGCAGCAGGTGTTCGTGGACGGGCTCTTTCACGCCGATCCCCACCCCGGAAACCTGTTCGTCCTCGACGAGCCCGAGAAGACCTCCCGACCCCGTGTGCTGTTCGTGGACTTCGGGCTCTCGAAGCGCCTCGACCCGGCCCTGCGGATCGAGATGCGTCAGGCCATCTATGCCCTGCTCCAATGGGACGTCGACGCCTTCGTGGCGGGCATGCAGCGCCTCGACATGGTCGCGCCAGGCGCCGAGCCGGGGGTTCGCGCGGCGGTCGCCGCGATGTTCGAGCGACTGCGCGGCGAGCAGGGCGGCCCGCTGGCCATGGGCCCCGCGCGCGTACTCGCCATGAAGGACGAGGCCAAGCAGCTGCTCGACGAGACGCCAGGGCTCAGGCTCCCGAACGATCTGCTGCTCTACGCGAAGACCCTGTCCTACCTGTTCGGCCTGGGCGCCGAGCTGGCCCCGGACGTCGATCTGGTGAAGCTCACCGTGCCGTACCTGCTGCGATTTCTCGCCGGCCGCGAGTCGTCCGGCCCGGCTGCTACTTCCGCTCGGGAAGCCGCAGGCCCTGGAGGTGGATGAAGCCCGTGGCGTCGGCCTGGTCGTAGCCTCCGGCCTGATCGAAGCTCGCCATGTCTTCTCGGTAGAGCGACACCGGTGAACGTCGGCCCGTCACCTGCAGACCGCCCTTGTAGAGGCGGATGCGCGCGTCGCCGGTCACGTTCTCCTGCGAGCGCTCGATCGCGGCGCGCACGAAGTCCATCTCGGGCGAGAACCAGAAGCCGTTGTAGACGAGCTCGGCGAACCGCGGCGACAGGCGGTCGCGCTCGTGCATCACCTCGCGATCGAGGGTGAGAGACTCGACCGCCCGGTGCGCTGCCAGGAGCACCGTACCACCCGGCGTCTCGTACACGCCGCGCGACTTGAGGCCCACGAAGCGGTTCTCGACCAGGTCCACGCGCCCCACGCCGTGGGCCCCGGCGATCTGGTTCATGCGCCGCAGCAGCGCCGCAGGGCCGAGGCTCTCGCCATCGATGGCGACCGGCGTACCGCGATCGAACGAGATCACCACCTCCGAGGGCGTGTCCGGCGCGTCCTCGGGCGAGGTCGTCATCACGAACATCGACTCGTCGGGCGCCCGCCACGGGTCTTCGAGCACGCCGCCCTCGAACGAGATGTGCAGCAGGTTGCGATCGATCGAGTACGGCTTCTTGACCGTGGCCGTCACCGGAATCCCGTGCTTCTGGGCGTAGGCCATGCAGTCGGGGCGCGAGGTGAGGTCCCACTCGCGCCACGGGGCGATCACGGCCAGCTCCGGCCCGAGGGCGCGGTAGCCGAGCTCGAAACGGACCTGGTCGTTGCCCTTGCCGGTCGCGCCGTGCGCCACCGCGTCGCAGCCGGTCTCGCGCGCCACCTCCACGTGGTGCTTTGCGATCACCGGCCGTGCCAGCGCCGTGCCCAGCAGGTAGGTGCCCTCGTAGATCGCGTTGCCGCGAATCGCGGGGAACACGAAGTCTCGCGTGAACTCCTCACGGAGGTCGCGAATCACGCAGTCGACGGCACCCGTGGCCTTGGCCTTGTCGGGCAGGCCGTCGAGCTCTTCTTCCTGGCCCACGTCGGCGCAGTAGGCCACGACCTCGCAGTCGTACTCTTCGATCAACCAGCGCAGGATCACCGACGTATCGAGCCCGCCGCTGTAGGCGAGACACACGCGGCGCACCGATCCCTTTCGGGAAGCTCCGGGGGCCATGGGGGACTACCTCCGGCGAGGGAGGGTAGCCGGGGTGCCCCGCGCGTCAGCCCTTCGCGCTCGGCCGCGCGCCGGCGCGGTGGACCCTACTGGCCGCGCGCCATGGGCACCCTCAGCAGGGTGGACCGCCCCAGGCGGGGGTCGGCGACGGTCTCGACCTCCGCGCGCAGTTCGGCGAGCGCATCGCGCACGTCGGGCGTGTCGCAGATGGCACCGGGCAGGCCCTCGTCCACCAGCTCCGAGACCGACAGCAGCACGTGGTCGCCGAGAACCCTCGCGCCCAGCACGATGCGCGCCGGGTCGGCGGCGAGACGCGCGTCGAGCATGCGTCCCAGCGCCCATTCGAGGCGCATGGGATCGCCCTCGAGGGCCGGAAGGGATGCCGGCGCCAGCATCTCGACGAAGCTCGCCGAGTCGCTCGCCGACTCGGTCACGCGCCGCAGCACGGCGACCGGGTCGAAACGCTCGCGGGAGGTCGATCCGTCGCCACAGAGCAGCGTGCCGAGCTCCTGCGACCACTTCCGGATGCGCGCGAGCGCGCGCAGCCCGTCCTCGACCTCCTTGCGGTGTCGGTCCGCGCGCTGCCCGCCGGTCTGTTCGAGCAGGCCGTCGAGCACGACCTCGACCTCGTCGAGGGGCTCCTGCAGCTGGCGCTGCAGGGCGAGGAGCCGTTCGAGATGCTCCATCGTCTCCTTCAGCAGGATCACGACGCCCACGCACTCCGCGCCGACTTCGATGCCGGAGACCACGGCCTCGTAGTCGTGCCCGCCTTCGCGCAGGCGGAAGCGTTGGCTCTCGCCGCCTTCGCAGACCAGCGCCACGGCGTTCAGTACGCGCTCGCGGCTACCGCCCGCAAACAGTTCCGCCAGCGGCGTCCCCGCCAGGCTCTCGGGATCCAGGGTGAAGCGCGTCTCGAAGGTGGGGTTCGCCCAGACCGCATCCCCCCCCGCGTCGCCCACCACCAGCGGGGTGTCGATGAAGGTCAGCAGCGAGCGTTCGAATCCGTCCATGGGGTACCCCGATCGACCTGCGTCACGAGACCAGCTCGACGATGCCTGCGCCGATCAGCCGGTTCAGGTTGCGGCGGGCGTCGAACGGGTCCATGCCCGAGAGCGCCACCAGATCGGACACCGGCGTCTCGCCATCGAGCATCGAGATCAAGAAGCCGGCACCGGCCGGAAGGTTGAAGCTGAGCAGCTCCGAGCCTTCCAGCTTGCGCCGCAGTCGCGCCGCGTCGGGGAGCCGCTCACGGTACTCCTCCATCAGCCGCGCTCGGAGCAACTCTTCATAGCCCGCGACCTGCGCGCCGTTGCGGCCCTCCGCGAGCGACTCCACCAGCTCGAGCGCGTCCTCGGCGCGGCCCTGCTGCACCCAGTCCAGGGCCTCCATCAACAGGTGGCTCGGAACCTCGGCGGCGCTCATTCCACGCCTTCCTTCAGGGCCACTTCGTAGAGCTCCTGGTCCTCGATGATCTGCTGGATCTCCTCGTCGGAGAGCGTGCCGGTCGCGTTCACGGTGATCGACTGCTCCTTGCCCGTGGCCAGGTCGCGCGCCGAGACCGAGACGATGCCGTTCGCGTCGATGTCGAACGACACGTCGATCTCGGGCTCGCCCTTGTTCGCGGGACGGATGCCGGTGAGCACGAACTCACCGAGCAGATCGTTCTCGGCCGCCACGTCCGACTCACCCTGGAGCACGCGGATCTTCACCGCCGACTGGTTCTCCCGGGTGGTGGTGAAGATGTGCCCCTTTCGTACGGGCACCGTGGTGTTGCGCTCGATCAGCTGCGCGAAGTGGCCGCCGAAGGTGGCGATGCCCAGCGACAGCGGCGTCACGTCGAGCAGCAGCACGCTGTCCTCTTCGGAGGTGAGCGATTCGGCCTGGATCGCCGCGCCCACGGCCACCACCTCGTCCGGGTTCACGCCCTTGTGGGCGCGCTTGCCGAAGAAGTCGGCCACGGCCTGCTGCACCAGGGGCATGCGCGTCTGGCCGCCCACCAGGATCACCTGTTCCACGTCGCCGGCCTCGAGGCCAGAGTCGCGGACGCACTGCTCGGCCGTCTTCAACGTCGCGTTCACCACCTCGCTCACCAGCGACTCGAGCGTCTGCCGGTCGAGCTGGATCGACAGATGCCGCGGACCATCGGGGTCGCTGGCGATGAACGGCAGATTCACCTCGACCTGTTCACGGCCCGAGAGGTCGCACTTCGCCTTCTCCGCAGCGTCCTTCAGGCGCTGGAGGGCCATGGCGTCGCCGCGCAGGTCGATGCTCTCCTGCTGCTGGAACTGGTCGAGCAGGTACTGGACGATGCGCCGGTCGAAGTCCTCTCCGCCGAGAAAGGTGTCGCCCGCGGTGGCGAGCACTTCGATCACGCCGTCGCTCATCTCGAGGATCGAGATGTCGAAGGTGCCGCCCCCCAGGTCGAAGACCGCGATCCGCTCTTCCGACTGCTTGTTGAAGCCGTAGGCGATGGCGGCCGCGGTGGGCTCGTTCACGATCCGAAGGACGTCGAGGCCGGCAATCTTGCCCGCGTCCTTGGTGCTCTGGCGCTGGGTGTCGTTGAAGTAGGCGGGAACCGTGATCACCGCCTCCTGCACCGGCTCCCCCAGGTACTCCTCGGCGACCCGCTTCATCTCGCGCAGGATCGTGGCGCCGATCTCCGGGCAGGTGAACGCCTTGCCCCCGATCTCGATGCGCGGGTCGTCGTTCGGTCCCCGCACGATGTCGTACGGGCACAGATCGATGGAGCGCTGGACCTCGGGAGCGTCGAAGCGCCGACCGATCAGGCGCTTGCTGGCGAAGATGGTGTGCTTCGAGTTGGTGATCGCCTGTCGCTTGGCCAGGTGCCCCACGAGCCGCTTGCCGTCGGGCGTGATCGCGAACATGGAGGGCGTGGTCTTGTAGCCCCCGGCGTTCGGAATCACGGTGGGTTGACCATTCTCGAGCACGGCCACACACGAGTTCGTGGTCCCCAGGTCGATTCCGATCACTCGACTCATCGCATCCTCCTGCCTCCCGGGCGCGAACCCGGCGAGCCCCGATCCCTCTCAGAGACCCCGCAAGGCCGCGCGGGCCTCTGCATCATCCGGGTCCATCTCCAGCGCAATCTTGAGTTCGCGCTTCGCATTGGCGCCGAGCCCCGCCGCGGCGTAGACCTGTCCGAGCACGCGATGGTTCGCAGCGATCTCGGGGGCGAGCTCCACGGCGGCGCACGCCAGCTCCTTGGCCTTGCGCAGCTCGCCCACGCCCTGCCAGGCGACGCGCGCGGCGCGCGCGTGCAACTCGGCATCGGCGGGACGGTAGGTCACGGCCTCTTCGAAGTGTCCCAGCGCCTCTTCGTAGTCGCGCATCTCGAGGGCCGCCTCGGCCTTCTTGAGTGCCGCCTTCGAGAGCTCGCCGTGCGCCTGTCGCTGAACCTCGACGAAGCGCTCGCGGTAGGCCTCGTTCTTGGGATCGAAGGCGATCGCCAGCCGTACGCTCCCGGCGGCCTCCAGCCAGCGGTCCTCTCCGAAGGCCGCCATGCCGCTCTCGAACAAGCCCTTCGCCTTGCGGCGGCGCTCGGCGCGCAGCTTGCCCTGACCCGAGAGCTGATCGAGCCGTCGGCGAGGCCGCGCGCTCGGCCAAGTCGGACCCGGCGCGCATGCGCCGAC
>JANQOX010000023.1 GCA_028285625.1 Myxococcota bacterium | reverse complement strand
CTGTTCGCCGATTAAAGTGGCACGCGAGCTGGGTTTAGAACGTCGTGAGACAGTTCGGTCCCTATCCGCCGTGGGCGCAGGAGATTTGAGGGGATCTGTTCCTAGTACGAGAGGACCGGAATGGACGAACCACTGGTGTACCGGTTGTGGCGCCAGCCGCACCGCCGGGTAGCCACGTTCGGATCGGATAACCGCTGAAAGCATCTAAGTGGGAAGCCGACCCCAAGATGAGATCTCCCCGGGACTTCGGTCCCCTGAAGGGCCGTCCGAGACGAGGACGTCGATAGGCTGGAGGTGGAAGCGCAGCAATGTGTGGAGCTGACCAGTACTAATCGCCCGTGAGGCTTGACCACTCGTGCACCCGCACGAGATCGTGTGACCGCGCGAAAGCGCGGGAGCCGTGTCAGGCAACGCCAAAGCACGGTTCGAAGCTTGGATCCAGAAAGCTATTTCGTTGCCAGAGCACCCGCGTTCGCGGCGCTCTTCGCACGACGATTTTCCCACTGTCCATGGAGCAAGGGCCACACCCGTTCCCATTCCGAACACGGAAGTTAAGCCTTGCCTCGGCGATGGTACTGCCGGGTTTCCCGGTGGGAGAGTAGCTCGACAGTGGGATCTCCTTGAAACGCCCCGCAGGCCTGGCCTGCGGGGCGTTTTTCGTCGTGGCGGCGGGATGCCTGCGCAGTTCCTGCGTCACTTCTTCCTGCGCGCGAGCCACCCACTTCGCAAGGCGGCACCCGACTTGGAGCCGCAAAGGAGAACCCGCTTGCGCACGTTCGTTCTGCTCGCATCGGCCGCGGTCTGGCTCATGGCTGCTTCTGCATCCGCGGTGACCCTAGGGGCCTTCACGTTCGACCCCAACCGCTTCGGCGACACCGTTACCGACAACGACGGCGGCGCCCTGGCCGCTTCGAGCTGGCTCAATACCGTCGACGTCGATCCCGGAGTCCCCGGCGTGCTCACGGGTGCCGACTTCGAGACCGGGGTCGCGAACCTCGGCCTCGATGGCAACACCACCCAGTACACCATCGGCTACGGCGACCCCATCCCAAACGTCGCCGGTGACGACCTCGGAATCGTCGTGGCACGCTTCTCCACGGATTCGGTCCTCCTCTCCGTCTCCCTCGACGGCATCTCGTTCTCCCCGACGCAGGTGCTGCCCGCGGGCGCCGCCGTCGCGACGGGCGCGACGCGCGACTACTTCTTCCCGGCTGCGACAGGGGGAGGGCCCTTCCCGGCCGACCTGTTCGTGATGCCGGTCGATCTGAGCTCCTTCGGCGTCGCCCCCGGCCAGACCGTTGCGGCCATCCGCATCGCGGACGGCGGAGACAGCGAGCTCGACCTCGTACGCGTGGCCGGTTTCGCGGTCGCGTCCGTCCCGGAGCCTGCCGTCCTCCCGCTCCTCGCAGTGCTCGGCGGCGCGATTGCGCTGCGCTCGGCGCGTCGCTAGGGCTCGGCAATCGCCTCGAGGCGCGCGTCGATGGCGCGCGCCAGGATGCGCCCGACGCGTTCGGTCGCGGCGGGGGCGTAGTGTCCGTAGGCCAGCGTCTCGAGCCGCCGACCCCGTAGCTGGGTGCGGATCACCCGGTTCACGTCGACGACGGGAATGTGCTTCGGCACCTGGGCTCGCGCCTGGTCATACGAGCCGGGTCGCGGGCTCTGGGGGTTCGGCAGGAAGGCGACGAGCAGGGGGGTGTTCGTCTGCCGGTCCACCCACTCCAGGTACTCCGAGAGCGAGACCAGCGGTGCCCGGATCGGCCAGTTGCCCTCTTCGGCGGGGAACGCAGCGTCCAGCGCCCGAAGGGCCTTGAACCCCAGGATCGAGCGGTACGTGAGTGCGCCCAGCCCGAAGGCCAGCCGCCCTCGCGGCTGGACCGCCGTATCGACCCCGAAGCGGAAGAGTTCGCTCGACGCGAAGGGCGGCCCGGCGTTCGGGTCCGGGACCCGCGCCAGTCGCCTCGGGTTGTAGAGGCTCAACACGATCAGGTCGGGTTCGAGTTCCTTGCCCAGCCGCTCTCGCCAGAGCTTCCAGCCCATCGGCGGGTCGAATCCCGGCCAGGCCGCGTTCCAGGTCCGAAGGGGTCGCTTCGAGAACTGCGCCACGCGGCTGTGAATCGCCTGGGCGTCCCGAACGCCGTAGCTGAACATCATGGAAGCGCCGCCCACGAAGGCGACGTCCTCGTGACCTCCCATGCCCGACGTGGCGGGGTGGCGCAGCCCGCGCGCGTCGAGCTCGAGAGGCTCTGCGAACAAGCCGTCGGGGTGGCGCATGAGGCCGCGGTAGTTGCGCGTGAAGGCGAAACCCAGCGTCGGGTCCGGCTCGTGCACGCGGCCCGTGAACCAGAGGTCCATGGCAAGGGTTCGCCCGACGGTCAGGTTCAAGAAGGCTTCGGATGCCAGCAGCCCGAGCAACGCCGCCAATGCCATCACCGCGAAGCGCCAGGGCCCTCGCTGGCGTCGCAGGTCACGCGCCATCGCCGAGTCCGGCGACGTCACGGCCCCGCCTGGGCCGGCGAGGCCTCGAGCAGACGGTCGATCTCCCCGGCAAAGTATGCGCCGATCGCATGGGCCGTCTCCCGGCCGTAGTGGCCCGCGCCGAGGGTCGGGTACCGCTCACCCAGCCGCTCGACGATCGCGCGGTGCGCATCGAGCACGGCGACGCCCGGCGGGATCCTCGGTACCACCGGCTCGTAGTAGTCGGCGGCCGTCCGTCCCCGCGGCATGAAGGCCACGGCGAGCTGCGTGCCCTCGGCCGCGAGCTCGTCGCGCACTTCGGCGAGCCAGTCGCGAAGCGGCATCGTGGGCAGGGGCTCGGCCTCGGGCGCCGGGGCGGGTGCCGGCGGCTCGAGCCGCTCGAGCATCGGCTTGGGGAGCGCACCGTCCAGAAAGCGCGACGCCTCGAAGGCGAGCATCGATCCGTAGGCCAGACGGCCGAGTCTGCGGGTGACCGCGCCCGGCGGGTAGACGACGATGCCCGGGTGGTACCGGAACAGCTCGGCCTGTCGCTCCGCGCTGACGGGCGGCCAGGCGGCTTCGACGGTGTCGTAGCTGGTGTCGAACAGGTAGAGCGCAAGCACGAGCACCGCGGGATCGATCCGGGCGCCGAGGCCCTCGCGGTACTGGATCAGGGTCTGGGTGGGGCCGAACCCCGGCCAGGCGGCGTTCCATACGCGCAGGGCGTTTTGGGACCGGGCGGCGACCTGCCACGTGATCGTATCGGGGTCCGGGAGCCCGTAGCAGAACATCATCGAGACCCCGCCGACGAAGACCACGTCGCGGCGGGGGGGCTCGCCGCCCACGGCGTGCAGCCGGTACCCGAATTCGTCGAGTTCGATCGGCACGCGGTGGACGCGATCGACGTGCTCCATCAGGCCGCGGTAGTGCTCCTGGAAGGCGAACCCGAAGCGCGGGTCCGGGCGATGGATGCCCGGCTCGTACCAGAGGCTCATGGCGAGTACCTGCGACTGGGTGAGCCGCTGGTAGGCCTCGGCCGCCGCGAGGCCGAGCGCCACGCCGATCAGCGCGATCGCCACCCCCAGCCACCCACGGCGCGCGCGCGCCATCAGGGCGCTTCCGAACGCGCGCCCGGTGCCGCGAGCAGGGCGCGATCGAGCACGGCGTCGATCTCGGGTGCGAGGGCTCGGCTGATGGCTCGGGAGGCCGCCGGCGCGTAGTGACCGTTGGCCAACGTGGGGAACCTCGCGCGCCCCGCTTCGTGGAGGGCTCGATGCAGGTCGATGACGACCATTCCCTCGGGCACATGCGGTCGAAGCGGCGCGTAGAGTTCGCGGTTCGATCGCTTTCGAGGCAGGAAGGCGACCATCATCGCCGTGCCCTCGCTCTCGAGCACGCTTCGCAACCGGTCGAGGAAGGACCGAAGCGGCATGGTGGGACCGGAGACGGGTGGCGTGCGTCGGGGCGGACGCCAGGAGGGGGGCAGGGTCCGGGCCAGCGTCGCGACCCGGTCGCGGGGCACGACGGCATCGGCGAAGCGCGCCAGCTTGTTCGCCAGTTGGAAGCGGAAGGCCAGGGGGCCCATCAGCGTCGCGAAGGGGCCGGCGGCGGAGACCACGATGCTCGGATGGAACCGGAAGAGCGCGTCCTGATCCTCCTGTGAGACCGGCGGGATCGACGCCGGAACCTCCGTTCGCGCTTCTCCGAAACGGTAGATCGACAGGACGACCAGCTTGGGCCGCACCCGCGGAGCCATGTCGTCCCGGTAGGCGACCCAGCTGCGATGCACGTCGAATCCAGGAAGTGCTGCGTTCCACGCCCGGATTTCGTGTCGCGTGTCTCGCGCCACCTGCCATGGGATCGTGGCGGCGTCGCGCACGCCGTAGCCGAACATCATGGACTGCCCCCCCACGAACACCACCTCGGCGGCATCGCTCGCCCGCGACTCGGACGGTCTACGGAAACCGGCCTCGTCGAGCTCGAGGGGTACGTGGAAGACGCGGTCCTGATGCTCCATCAGCCCCCGATACCCGCCCTGGAAGGTGAACCCGAAGCGGTCGTCGCGGCGGTGGATGCCCGCGTCGTACCAGAGGCCCATGGCGCGGGTCTTGGACACGACCAGCCCGAGGAATCCCTCGGCGGCGGCGATCCCCGCGAGAACGCCGAGGACGAGCGCCAGCCAGCGCCGCATCAGAACTGGAAGTACACGAACGGCGTGGGCCGGAAGCCGACCACGAGCACCGTCGAAATGGCGAAGGCGAAGATGGCGGCGCGTACGGGCGGCGACAACCGATCGGCCTCGGGGTCGCCACCGAGGCGCTCCTGCGCCACCTGGTAGCCCACGGCCAGGGCGAGGCACGTGAGCACGGGGACCACGTAGGCCGGCGACGTGAGCGACCAGGTGAGGCCCTGGGCGACGCGGCCCGAAACCGCCCGGAACTGCTCGAGGGAGTCGACCCGGAACACGAAGAACCCGAACACGGTCACCGCGAACATGCCCGCCACGCGCAGCGCGTAGGGCAGACGCGCCGGGCCGAAGCGCTCTTCGCGCGCGCGGGTCGCTGCGAGCAGGCCCCCGTGGTAGGCGCCCCAGATGACGAAGTTCCAGGCCGCGCCGTGCCAGAGGCCACCGAGCAGCATCGTGATCGCCAGGTTGCGGTAGGTGAGCAGCGGTCCGCCGCGGTTGCCGCCGAGCGGAACGTACAGGTAGTCGCGAAGCCAGGTCGAGAGGCTGATGTGCCAGTGGCGCCAGAACTCGCGGGGGCTCTCGGCCAGGAACGGCATCCGGAAGTTCTGCATCAGGACGATGCCCATGGTGCGCGCGAGCCCGCGGGCGATCAGCGAGTAGCCCGCGAAGTCGCAGTAGATCTGGACCGTGAAGCCCACGATGCCGGCGAGGGCGGCGGTGCCGTCCACCGACTCGGGCCGCTCGAACACGTGGTCGACCAGGGGTGCCAGGGTGTCGGCCATGCCCACCTTGAGGACGTAGCCGAAGGCGATCCAGAGCAGGCCCGTCTGGACGTCCTGGCCCGTGACCGTGCGGGGCTGCTGGAACTGCGGCAGGAGCCACTTGCCGCGCTCGATCGGCCCCGCCACGAGCTGGGGGAAGAACGCGACGTAGAGCGCGAAGTCGAACGGATTGCGGGTGGCGGGCATCTCGCCGCGGTAGACGTCGATCGCATAGCTCATCGACTGGAACGTGTAGAACGAGATGCCCACGGGCAGCACGATCGAGAGCGTGCGCGTCTCGAGGCCGAGCCCCAGCGCCCCGAGCAGCTCCGTCGCCGAGGACACGAAGAATCCGAAGTACTTGAAGAAGCCCAGGATGCCCAGGTTCGAGAGCATGCTCACGGCCACCAGCCGCTTGCGCACGCGCGGGTCGTCGCTGCGGGACAGGCCGATGCCCACCGCAAAGTCGATGGCCGTCGACAGCCAGATGAGCGAGAGGAAGCGCCAGTCCCAGGCCCCGTAGAACACGTAGCTCGCCACCAGCAGCAGCAGGTTCTGCACGCGATGGGGCGGGATGCGGTCGCGCAGGCCCTGGGGTAGGCGGAAGCACGCGAGGTAGAGCGCGTAGACCGCGACGAAGAATCCGACGAACAGCGTGCTGTGGAAGTTCAAGGATGGGTCGATTCCATCGGGGCTTCGCTGGCCCGTCGGTCGAGAAGCGCGTCGAGCGGGTGGGCGAGTCGGGCTCCCAGGGCCTCGGCCGTGGCCGGCGCGTAGTGCCCCGCAGCGAACGTCTGGACCGCCACCTCGTCGTCCACGAAGCCGCGATGCAGGTCTACCGACGGGAAGCCGGGAGGCACCTCTGCCAGGAATTCGTCGTAGTAGTCGGCTGGCGCGCGTCCACGCGGCAGCGTGACGAACAACAGGTCGGTGCCCTCCCGCTGCAGCTCGCCTGCCATGCTGTCGAAGAATTGACGCAGCGGGATCGTCTCCGGCTCGCGGACGGGGTTAGCCTGCCGCGCCGCGCCCCCGGCCGCCACTGGATCTCGCGCGGTGAGGGCTTCGAGCGCGGCTCCGGCCCAGGAGGGGTCGGCCGCTCGTGCCAGCTGGTGGATCAGCAGCCAGCGGAATGCCGGGGGCCCGACCCACTCGGTCACCGGCCCGCGCGGCGTGGGGACGAGGTCGGGGAGGAAGCGGAAGAGCTGCGCAATCCGCTGGCGGCTCGCGCCCGGAGGGTCGTCGTCGGCGCTCACCTGCAGCGGGGCCTGGTGGACGAAGAACAGGCTCACGACGACGACGTCGGGAGGCTCGCGATCGGCCTCGAGCGCACGCCAGGCCACCCACGACCCGTGAAGGCTCTGGCCGGGCCAGGCCCGGTTCTCCGCAACGACGGCATGGCGCGAGGCTCGCGCGACCTGCCCCGGGACGCTCAGCGCATCCGGTAGCCCGAAGCCGAACATCATGGAAGCTCCGCCCACGAACACCACATGGTTTCGCGCCGTGCCCTCGGACGGCCCCGCCACCGGCTGCCGGTAGCCGCGTTCGTCGAGGGTGAGCGCTTCGGCGAACAGGCGATCGCGGTGACGCATGAGCCCGCGGTAGCCGGGCGTGAACACGAAGCCGAAGCGGGTGTCGGGCGCGTGGATGCCGGGCGTGAACCAGAGGCCCATGTCCCGAACGCGGCCGACGGCGAGCTGGAGGAACCCCTCCGCCAGGGCGAGTCCCACCAAGATCGCCAACACGCAACGCAACACGACCGCAGCGTATCCGGTTTCGCGGTCGCCGACCGGAGGCCGGCGGCTAGGGGGCGCTGAACACCGACCCGTCGAAGCCCTGCCGCACGACCATCACCGTGGGGCCCTTCGAGAACAGCGGGATGCGGTGGCCGACCCAGCTGCCGGCGGCTTTGTCGTCGAACCAGAAGGAGAGCCGCGGCATGAAGGGGGCAGCCAGGGGCGAGAGCAAACCGAAGTCGAGCTCGTAGCGGACCTCGACCAGCCGCCGCCCGGCCTCGTCGAGTTCGTGCTCCACCTTGGCGGTGGCATCCACCAGCCGCGCGCCGGCGCGGCAGAGCAGGATCTGGAAGTCGACTTCCTCGGCCTCACCGTCGACGAGCGGTTCGAACAACAGGTTGAGCGGTACGTTCACCACCCGGTCGCGGGTGGGCAGCTTCACTTCGGCGGGGTCGTCGTCGAGCCACTCGGGCACACCACACTCGGCCACGCGGCGGCGGTGATCGATCTTCATCAGGCCCAGCGAGCGGCCCTGCTCGTCATGGGACTCGCTCTGCTGGTAGAGCAGGCGAAGCTCGCCGTCGTCGCCCACCGGCTGGAGCTTGGCGCGCACTTCCTGGCTGGCGCCGCCTTCACCGATCATCGAGAGGCTGCGCATTTCGACCACGCCGTTCTCGTTCCGCAAGACCGAGAGCTCGGCGTCGCCCAGGCGGCGCCCCTCGAGGTCGTAGGTGTCGGCGTCGAGCGCGCCCAGCAGCGACGGCGGGCGCAGCCGCACGACCGACTCGCCCGCGGCGGGCACCGCGGCCCAGGCAACCGACCCGATGAGGAACAGCCCGATCCACGGGAGGCGTGCACGGGGGGCGCGGGAGCGGGGGGAGGCCGACATCGCGAACGATTCTAGCGGGAGGCGTACCGGTCGCGAACGCGATCTCGGGCGCAGCGCTTCGGCCACCCTCGGTGGCTCGGGGCGCCTTCCCGTTCGCCAGCCCCGGCCATTCCGGTAGCCTCGCCCGATGCCCGCCTCCCAGGCGCTGCGCCGCAGCCCCATCCCCGAGTGCCCCGAGATCCACCAGATCGTCCTGCCCACGCCGTGGCCGGTGGGGCCCGTGCAGGTCTACCTGGTGGAGGACGACCCGCTCACGCTGGTCGACACCGGGGTTCGCACGCCCGAGTCGCGGGCTGCGCTCGAGGCCGCCCTCGATGGGCTGGGCTACGGGCTCGACGACATCCGCCGCATCGTCCTCACCCACTACCACGAGGACCACCTGGGCCAGGCCCAGGCCATCCGAGATGCCGGCGGCGAGGTCGAGGTCTGGTGCCATGAAGACGAGGCGGCCTGGTGCGAGGACTTCTCGGCCGAGCGCAACGAGTGGATCGAGCCCACCGAGGCGCTGTTCCGGGAGAACGGGGTCCCCGCCGACGTGCTCGCGAAGCAGACCGCCATGCGCCGCGAGCACGCCAAGCACGACCCGCTCTGCGATGCCACGCGCATCGACCGCACCCTGGCCGATCGGCAGCGCGTGACGGGCAAGGACCTGTCGCTCGAGGTGATCCATGCGCCCGGCCACACCGAGGGGCACCTGCTGCTTCTCGAACCTCGCTCGGGTGTCCTGATCACGGGCGACCATCTGATGGGCAACGCCGTGCCGTTCACGATCACGAGCTACGTCGAGGGGTCGGTGCCCGACCTGTCCGACCCGCTCGGCCGCAGGCCGCGGTTCCGGGGGCTGCCCAGCTACCTCGCGAACCTGCGCGCGCTCCGCGAGCGCGACCTGCAGGCGATCCTGCCGGCCCATGGCGGCATCCTCACCCGTCCTCGCCACGCCATCGACGAGGCGATCCTGTTCTACGAGGTGCGGATCCAACGCATCGGTCGCGCGCTGCGCAAGGCCCACGAGGAGGCTGCGCGGCCGGTCAGCGCATTCGAGGTCTGGCGCGAGACCTTCCCGAAGGCCGATGCCGTGACCGAGATGCGCACGCGGCTCTACATGGTGATCGGCGCGCTCGACCTGATGGAGGACGCCGCGGACGTGCGCGTGTCGCGCGACGCTGCCGGCGTCCTCGTCTACGAGCCGTCGACCGAAGGCGTCGACAGCAGGTAGTGCGCGAGGTCGCGCTGCTCGTCGGCCGAGAGCGGCACCACGGGCATGGGCGGCGTCGGGGTCTCGAGGGCCGCGACGACGTCGGCGAGCGTTCGCTTCGACGCGAGGTCGTCCAGCAGCACCGGCACCAGGCCCTCGCCGGCGCGCTCGGTCTCGTGGCACGTGTAGCAGGCATGGGTCTCGTAGAGCGCGGCGCCACGCGCGACGGCCGCCTGGTCGGTCACGCCCGCTGCGCCCGCGGCCGCTCCGGCGGCCGGGGCGGACGCCCTCGCGAGCGAGCCCGCGCCATCGGTGCCCACGCGGTAGATTACGCCCGCGTAGTCGTCCGAAACGAAGATCACGCCGTCCGGCCCCTGGGCCACGTCGACCGGCCGGCCGATCACGTCCTCGCCCTCGAGCAGCCCGGTGAGGAAGGGGCGCTCGTCGACGGCGCCATCCGGACCGAAGTGAAGCGACACCACCGAGTAGCCGGCCTTGGACGTGCGGTTCCAGGACCCGTGCAGCGCCGCGAGCGCGGCGTCGCGGTACGCGGCCGGGGTGCTCGGGTGACGCAGGAATGCGATGCCCAGCGGCGCCGTGTGCGCGCCGAACCCGTGCTCCGGCGGGATCGATGCCCGGGCGCGTTCTTCGTGTCCCGCTCCGAGGTCGGGGTCGAGGACGCGATCGCCGTTGGCCACCGGCCAGCCATAGTCGCCGCCCTCGACCACCCGGTTGAGTTCGCAGGGCGGAAAGTCGTCGCCCAGCAGGTCGCGCCCGTTGTCGGTGGCGTAGAGATCGCCCGTGCCCGGCTGCCAGTCGAACCCCACCGCGTTGCGAAGCCCGATGGCGAAGATCTCGGGCGAGCCGCCGTCTGCATCGAATCGGAGCATTGCGGCACGGCGCTCGTCCTCTTCGAAGCAGACGTTGCAGCTCGACCCCACGCTCACGTAGAGGTGGCCGTCGGGGCCGATGCGAAGGGTCCGCGTCCAGTGGTTGCCGCCCGCCGGAAGCCCCTCGACGATGCGCTCGATTTCGCCGTGCACCTGGCCCGTCTCGCCATCGAACCGGACCCGGATGACCGCATCGGTCTCGCCGACGTAGAGCCAGCCGTCGTGGAGATCGAGTCCGTGGGGGCGGTTGAGCCCGTCGAGCAGCACACGCGTGGCATCGGCCCGGCCGTCGGCGTCGCGATCGCGCTCGAGCAGCACCACCTGCCCTTCGCGGGGCACGCTCACCAGCAGGTCGCCCTGGGGCGTGGGGCGCAGGAACCGCGCCTTCGGCACCTCGGCGTAGAGGCCCAGCGAGAAGCCCTCGGGCACGCGGATGCGGCTGCCCAAAGACCCTTCGTCGGGCGGCTCGGCGCCCCAGCCGAACAGGGCATTCGTCATCGGCGCGTTCACGGCGTAGCGCTCGGGCAGCATCTGGCAGGCTGCGAAGCCCATGACGCCCAGGCCCAGTACCGCCGTCCCTACGCGCGCCGGCCAACTCATCCGGCGCGCAGGATAACCGCTGCCCGGGGCGATGCGCCCCATGGACCGGCGAAGCGCTCGAATCCCCTGGGGGAGCGCGGCCCCGGCTTGACCGACGGCCGAGAAAACGGCATCTATTCGCGTCCTTGGGCCGATTCGGGCCCGGCACCGGGCGTCGCCGACGCGGCCCCGAGGAGCGCGCAATGGGTCAGCGGATTCGGACCGGCGATACGGTCCACGTGGTCGCGGGAAGCGACCGGGGCAAGCAGGGCAAGGTGCTCGCGATCGACACCGAGAGGCGGCGGGTCCGCGTGCAGGGCGTGCGCGTCCAGAAGCGCCACCTGAAGCCCGGGCGACGCGGGGCCCGGACCGGCGGCATCATCGAGCAGGAGGGCTACATCGACGCCTCCAACGTGATGCTGGTGGACACGGACGGCAAGCCCGGCCGCTTCCGCACCGAAGACCGTGACGGCACGCGCGTGCGCGTGTTCGCCCGAAGCGGCGACGACGTTCCCGAGCCGGAGAGGAGCTGAGCCATGGCCAAGAAGGGCAAGCGCGAGAAGATCAAGCTCGAGAGCAGTGCGGGGACGGGTCACTTCTACACGACCACGAAGAACAAGCAGAACACCCCGAACAAGCTCGAGTTCAAGAAGTACGACCCCGTCGTGCGCAAGCACGTCCCGTACAAGGAGACGAAGCTCAAGTAGCTTCGTCCGCGCAGCACCCGGTGCGCTGCTAGCGCGCGCCGGCGGCGTCGAAGGCTTCGGCCAGCGTTTCCGCAGCGGGCGTGCGGCCACTCCACAGGCGCACCTGCTCGACGGCCTGGCCGACGAGCATCCACTTGCCGCCCACCGTGGCGCAGCCGCGCGCGCGTGCATCGCGCAGCAGGCGCGTCTCGGGCGGGTCGTAGACGGCATCGAGGACCACCGCGCCTTCGCGCAGGGTCTCTGCGGGAACGGGCGACTCGTCGCTGCGCAGGCCCACGCTGGTGGTGTTCACGAGCACGTCGTAGGGCAGGTCGCCCAGGTCAGAGAGCGCGCCCGACGCGGCGCCGAAGGCGGCGGCCAACTGCTCGGCGCGGGCGCGCGTGCGGTTCAGCACCGTCACCGTGGCACCGCGGGTGCGCAGGCCGTGCAGCGCCGCACGCGCCGTTCCGCCTGCGCCGAGCACGACGGCGCGCTGCCCGTCGAGGGCCGTTTCGCGTTCGAGCGCCGCGACCAGTCCCAACCAGTCGGTGTTGGCCCCGACCAGCCGGCCGTCCGGCTGGCGCGTCACCGTGTTCACCGCACCGATCGTGCGTGCGGTGTCGTCGACTTCGTCGAGCAGCGCGATCACGGCCTCCTTGTGGGGGATCGAGACCGCCAGCTGTCGCACTTGGGCCGCCCGGGCCCCGGAAAGCGCGTCGGCCAGGCGTTCGGGCGGCACGTCGAATGCCACGTAGACGGCGTCGAGTCCCAATGCGCGAAAGGCGGCCGTGTGCATCGCCGGCGACCGGGTGTGCCCGGCCGGGTGCAGCACGATTCCGCAAAGCGCCGTATCCGCCGCGAAGCCCCCGCGGCGCCCTGCGACGAGGTCGTCGAGCGTGAGAGCAGGCACTTCGTCCATCTCCGGCGCGTCAGGCCCCTGGCCGCACGAGCAGTTTGCAAGGCGCGTCGGGTCCGGACAGGTCGGCGAACGCGCCGGCCACGCCTTCGAGCCCGACCGTGCCCTGCAACATCGGCATGGGGTCGATCCGTCCCTGCTCGATCATGTCCACGGTGTACTGGAAGTCGTCCTTCTCGTAGGCCAGCACGTAGTGGAGGCTCGCCTCCTTCTGCATTGCCGGCAGGGACGGGATGCGCTCGGGAGCGAGGCACAGGCCCGCCACCACGATGCGACCGCGGAAGCGCACGTGGCCCACGGCTTCTTCGAGCAGCCCGGCCACCCCCGTGGCCTCGTAGACCACGGCCGGGCCCTCGCTGCCGAGCCCCGACAGCACGCCCGGCAGGTCCTCCGTGGTCGGATCCACCACCCGGCCCACGCCGAGCGTCTCGGCCAGCGCGCGGCGGCCTGCCGCGGGCTCCGAAACCACCACGGGGTCGGCCCCGAAGTGGGCCGCCCACAGCGCGATGGCCAGGCCGATGGGGCCGCCGCCGAGCACCAGGCAGGGCTCGCCGCGCGGCGGTCGGCCGGCATTCAGGGCGTGCAGTCCCACGGCCAGGGGCTCCACCAGCGCGCCTTGGTCGTCGCTCACGCCGGAGGGCAGGCGCACCGTCTCGTGGACGGACACGGCCACGAACTCGGCGAATGCGCCGTGGGCGTCGCCGAGCCCGAGCGTACGTTGCCCGGTGCAGAACGCCCCGAGGCCACTTCGGCAGCGCTCGCACTGGCCGCAGGTGAGCATCGGCAGCGCACAAACGCGGTCTCCGGCCCGAAGGGCGCCCTTCGACTCCATCACCTCGCCGCAGAACTCGTGGCCCATCACGGTGCCGTCGGGCAGCAGCCCGGCGCCGTGCAGGTGCAGGTCGGTGCCGCAGATGCCGCAGGTCGACACCCGCAGTACCACCTCGCCCTCACCGGGCGTAGGGTCGGGCAGTGTCTCGACCCCGAGAGTGCCCCCCGGCTGCACGACCACGGCTCTCACCGTCAGGCCCCTCCTGGGCGGGTGCCCGCCCCCCAGGCGGGTTCGACCCCGCCCCGAACCGATGCATCGCCGCCCCAAAACGGGTGCATCGCCGCCCCAAGCGGGTGCATCCCCGCAGGCGGAGACTACAGTACCCCCCCGAAGGAGGTCGCATGCCGCGTGTCGGAATTCTGATGGGAAGTGCCAACGACTACGAGTCGACCATGAAGGCCGCTGAGGACATCCTCGCCAAGCTCGACATCGAGACCGACGTGCGGGTGATCTCGGCCCATCGCACGCCCGATCGGCTGGTGCGATTTCTCGCCGAAGCCGAGGGCAACGGCATCGAGGTGGTGATCTGCGGCGCCGGCATGTCCGCCCACCTGGCTGGCGTGACCGCCGCCCACACCACGCTCCCCGTGCTCGGCGTTCCGATCGACAGCTCTCCGCTCCAGGGGCTCGACGCCCTGCTGTCCACGGTGCAGATGCCCGGAGGCATCCCCGTCGCGACCTTCGGCGTGGGCAAGAGCGGCGCCAAGAACGCGGGGCTCTTCGCCGCCGCCATCCTGGCGGGCCGCGATCCCGAGGTGCGCAAGCGCCTCGAGCAGTTCCGCGAGGAGCAGTCGGCGAAGGTGCCCGAGCGGCCCTAGTCAGCCGCGTCCGCGGCCTGTGCCCGAGCGGCCCTAGTCAGCCGCGTCCGCGGCCTGTGGCCGAGCGGCCCTGGTCAGCCGCGTCCGCAGCTGCGTTCGTGGGCGGCCTTCAGGTCTTCCCACACCAGACGCCGGTTCTGCTCCGTGTACTGGCGCAGGATGAAGGCGGGGTGGAAGGTCGGCATCACGGGGATGCCGCGGTAGTCGTGCCAGCTGCCGCGAACGCGCGTGATCGCGACGTCGCGGCCCAGCAGCAGGCTCGTCGCGGGCTTGCCGAGCGCCACGATGGTTCGCGGGCGCACGGCGTCGATCTGTCCGTCGAGAAACGGCCGGCACGCGCTCACTTCGGGCGGCAGCGGGTTGCGATTGCCCGGCGGGCGACACTTCACGATGTTGCAGATGTAGACCTCGGCGCGCGGGATGCCGAGCCCGGCCTCGATCATCCTGGTGAGCAGCTCGCCGGCGCGTCCGACGAAGGGAAGCCCCTGCCGGTCCTCCTGCTCGCCGGGTCCTTCGCCCACGAACATCAGGTCGGCGTCGGGGTTGCCGTCGCCGAAGACGATCTGCGTGCGGCCCTGACAGAGTTCGCAGCGCGTGCACTCGCCGAGTTCGTCGCGCACGCGGGCCAGCGCGGCCGCGCCGCCCGGTCCGGTCGGAGTCTCCGGGGCTGACACCGCCGACGCGGGTTCGGCGGGCGAGGGCGCCGCGTCCTTCTTCGGCGATGCGCTCTCCGGGGCGGTCGCGTCGGGCGCGACCGCCGGCGCAGGCGGAAAGCTGACCACGCCTTCTTCGGCCCACTCTTCGACCCATGCACGGGCCGACCGCAGCAACTCGCGCGCTTCGTCGGGTCCCGGGCGGTCGCAGCTCATGGGTCCCGAACGGTCGCCGCTCACGGCAGTCTGGCGGCCGGATCGGCCTCGGGGGTCACCGCGAGGGCGCGATCGAGCGCGGCCAGGGCCGCGCTCTCGGGCGCCGCGTGGAGCGGCCGCCGTAGCGCGGAGTCCCCGGTCCCCAGCGGCCGGCCGGTGCCCGCCTCGATGGTGCCGTGGCGCTGGTGCTCGATCTTGTCGAGCACCTCGTACTCGAAGCCCGGGTCGTTGGCGTCGTCGTGGCAGCTGCCACAGATCTTGAGGATCACGCACGAGTCGCACTTGTCGCCGAGCGACACGATCGTGCCGAGTCGCTTGGCGCCGTCGGCCACGTGATCGCTGCCGGGTCCATGGCACGTCTCGCAGCCCACGGCGTCGAAGCCGGGATGGTCGGCCGCGGTGCCGCCGGCCGCGAACCCGCCCTCCTTGCCGAAGGCGGTGGTGTGGCAGGCGAGGCAGTCGGCGTTGCCGGCCTCGCCCTTGGCGACGAGGGTCTCTAGCGCGCGGCCGTGCTCGTGGCTCGACCAGGTCTCGTACTCGGCGGCGTGGCACGACTGGCAGGCGGCGGAGCCGACGTAGTCGGCCTGCGAAGGCAGCAGCGTGCGCGAGGCCGCGCGCTCTTCGAGGACCCGCTTGCGCTCTTCGGGTGAGAGCGCCGCAAGCGCGGCCTGGGCCGCGTGCGACACGCGCGGCACGAACGTCGCGTAGTCGAAACCAAGCGAGTGCTCCGGCGTGTGACAGGTGCCACAGACCGGGGCGTAGTCGCCATCGACCACGTGGGACGGCGACTGGTGGGGCCCGCCGCGGCCGTGGCACGTCTCGCAGCCCACGTCTTCGAGCAGCGGCTCGGGGCGGGCGAGCTCGTAGCCACCCGCCTGCTCGTAGCCCACCACGTGGCAGCCCACGCAGTCTTCCTTGCGCTCGGCACCGTGTCGCACCAGCGTGTCGAACGCGTTCGCGTGAGAGGTGAGCTCCCAGGTCGCGGCCTGGGTCTCGTGGCAGACGCCACAGAACTCGTTGCCGCTGTAGCCCGAGGCGTGAAGCAGCATGGGCACCGGCGTACCGGCGAGCTTGGCCAGGCGCATGCGCATGAGCGGCGGGTCGCGCTCGTCGCGCCACCCCTGGGTGCGCGAGGCGATCCGCCCCTCGGCGTCGATCATGTAGATCACCGGGACGCCGCCCGTTGCGCCGTAGGCCTCGGCCACGGCGTTGTCCGGGTCGAGCAGCACGGGGAACCAGTCGAGACCCTCGCGCGCCAGCGCGTCCTTCACCGCCTCGGACCGGTTCATCACCGAGATGCCGATGACCTCCGGGCGCGTTTCCTCGGCCATCTGGTCGAGGCTCTTGCGGATCGAACGCAGCGCGTGGTGGCAGTGCGGGCAGGTGTGCAGAAAGAACACCAGCACCACGGGCTCGCCCCGCTTGGTCTCGAAGTCGAACGTGCCCCCCTCGAGGCGCGCGGCACGGAAGGTCGGCGCCTCGGGTCGCTCGGCCAGGGCGAACGACTCGTCCTCCCCCTCGGAGGGCAGGCGCAGCCAGTCGCGCAGCGTCTCCTCGAGCAGGGCCGTCGGGTCGGCGCCGCCCTCGGGCGGGAGCGTCGCGTTCACCACGTAGCCCTCGGCATCCACCATGGCGAGGGCCACGGGCTCGCGCAGGCCCACGCGCCCGGCAAAGGCGCCGCTCCCGTCGAGCAGCACCGGGTTGGGCAGCCCGTGCTTGGCCACGAAGCTGCGGGTGGTGTCGGCCGAACTCCCCTGGGCCACCGAGAGCACCGCGAAGTTGTGATCGTCGGCCGCCTTGGCGATGCGACCCACGGCGTCCGCGGCCGCGGCTGCGTTTCGCACCTCGGGGTTGAAGAAGAACACCAGGAACCGACGGCCGAGCATGGAGGCCACCGACAGCCGCTCGCTCTCGAGCGTCGTGCCCTCGAACGCGGGTAGCGGCCGCTCGCGCCGTCGCCGCTTCGGCTTGGTCGACGTGGGCTCGGCCTGGGTCGAGGCCGTCTGTGCCGAGGCCTTCGCGGGCTCGGCGGCCGGTGCAGCCGCCTTCGAGGCGGCGTCGGGCGAATCGGAGCACCCGAGGAGCAGGAGCAGCAAGAAGGAGAGAGCCAGGCCCGTGGTTCGTACGGTCGGGAAGGACATTCGCACGGCGGGCAGGGTAGTGGACGCTCCGCGTGCATGCCCCAGTGCGCGCGCCCGGATCGGGCCACTCACCGGTCGCGCCACCCGCCCCGAACGACGACGGCCCCCGGGCTCGCCCGAACGACGACGGCCCCCCAGGCTCGCCCGAACGACGACGGCCCCCCGGGCTCGCGCCAAGGGGGCCGTCTCGAACGGTTCCAACCGATCCGGCTAGGAGGCCTTCTCGAGTACGTGGATGGCGCAGGCGCTGCCCAGGCCGATCACGTGGGTCATGCCGATCCGCGCACCTTCGACCTGCCGCTTGTCGGCTTCGCCGCGCAGGTGCGTGGTCACCTCGTAGATGTTGGCGACGCCGGTCGCGCCCAGCGGGTGCCCCTTCGAGAGGAGCCCCCCCGAGACGTTCACCGGCGTCTTGCCGCCGAGGGCCGTGTGTCCCTCGTCGATCATCTTGCCGGCTTCGCCGTCACCACACAGACCGAGGTTCTCGTAGTGGAGGATCTCGGCCGTGGCGAAGCAGTCGTGAAGCTCCACCAGGTCGATGTCCTCGGGGCCCACGCCCGCCATCTCGTAGGCGGTCTGGGCCGCCTTGCGGGTGCAGGTGTTCACGTCGGGCATCACCAGGTCGCGCTCCTGCCACGGGTCGCTGGTGAGCGCCGAGGCGCGCACCTTCACCGCGCGGCCGAGACCGAGCTCCTTGGCCTTCTTCTCCGATGCCAGTACCGCCGCCGCCGACCCGTCCACGTTCACCGAGCACATCAGCTTGGTGTTCGGGTAGGAGATCATCTCGGCGTTCATGACCTCCTCGAGGGGGGTCTCGATCTGGTAGCGGGCCTTCGGGTTCATGGTGCTGTGGTGGTGGTTCTTCACCGACACCTTGGCGAACTGCTCGAAGGTCGTGCCGTACTTGCGGGCGTGCTCCATGCCGGCCTCGGCGAACACCGAGGGCATGGTGCCCGAGCCCAGCAGGCCCTCCTTGGGGATGCCCTTGCCGCCGCCGGCCCCGCCGAGCAGGCCGCGTCCCATCTGCTCGACGCCGACCACGAGCACCAGGTCGTAGACGCCGGCCTTGATGGCCATCCAGCCCTCGCGGAACGCCGTGGCGCCGGTGGCGCAGGCGTTCGCGGTATTCACCACGGGCACGCCCGTCTGCCCGATCTCCTGCAGGATGCGCTGGCCGACCATGGCGTTGGCCTGGCCGAGGTTGCCGCAGTAGAAGGCCTCCATGTCCTGGATCGTGAGGCCTGCGTCCTTGAGCGCGAGCAGCGCGGCTTCGGCGCCGAGGTCGGGAATGGTGCGATCGGGAAACCGGCCGAACTTGATCATGTCGGTTCCGAGGATGTAGACGTCGCTCATGGCTACTGGCTCCTGGGCTGGAAGTAGTAGGTCAGGTACTCGTTGCCCTCTTTGTCCTTGCGGGGGGCAATCTTGTAGGTGAGTTCGATGGGCATGCCGAGCTTCACCGCTTCGGGCGTGGGATCGATGTTGATCAGGTTGCCCTTGACCGTGCCGCCGCCCTCGAGGTCGACCACGGCGGACACGTACGGCACCTCGATCCCCGGGAACGACCGGTGGATGATCGAGAAGACGTAGAGCTCGCCCTTGTCCGAGAGACGGATGGGGGTGAGGTCATCGACGGTGCCGCACTTGCTGCAGGCGCGTCGCTCGGTGAGATAGATCGCACCGCACGCGTTGCACTTCAGTCCCTCGAGATAGGGCTCGCCATCGTCGGGGATCTTCAGATACGGAACGACCGGGAGCGGCTTGGACGCCGCGGCTTCCTCCGCCATGTGGGGGGGCCTCCTGGGTGATCGCGGGGATTGATTCGCGAGTCAACCCAGGATGCAGCGGGGCCGCATCGATGTCAACGAACCTGGAGCCTCGGCGCGGTCAGCGGGCCGGACGCAGCGCTTCCTGGACGTCGGAGAGCTTCTGGCGGAAGAAGTCGTTCCCCGGCTCGAAGGTGAGCGCCATCTTGATGTTGCGGTGCGCGGCTTCGAGATTGCCCCGGTCGATCTCCGAGCGCGCCAGGGCGAAGAAGCGCCGGCCGTTGGGCGTGGACCCCAGGGTCTCCTCGATGCCCTGACGCTGGGTGCGCGCCTCGGCCTCCACCAGCTGGATGCGCGGGGTGCCGTTGGCTGCGCTGCGCTGCTCGTCGTAGGCCTTGCGCTTTCGCGGGTCGCGCAGCACGGCGTAGGCCTCGGCGATGCGCCGGGCCACCTTGCGCGCGGCCTCGCGCGTGTCGTCGTCCAGCCGGCGGCTGCGGTCGGGGTGGAACTTTCGCGTGAGGCCGTAGTAGGCCTTCTTCACGCCCGACGTCGGCGCGTCCGCCGGGACCTCCAGCAACTGGTAGTAGTCGAGCTCGTCGAGCAGCCGCGCCAGGGCGCGGATCTCGGCCGGAGCCATGGCCTGGGCCAACGTCTAGCGCTCCTCGTCTTCGATCTCGCCGAACTGCGACAGGTCCGTGCCGGCCGCCTCGAACAGGCCTGCTTCACCCGCCGGTGCATCCGGTTCCGGCGCATCGCTCGCGGCCACGTCGACGCTGATCTCGGGCGTGTCGATCACGTCCACGGCGACCTCTTCGGACGCCACGTCGATCGCAGGGTCTTGCTCGACCTCGGTCTCGGACACGACCGTGTCCACCTCGATCGCCGGCGCGCCGCCCTGCGGTGACGCATCGATCTCGAGATCGGGTGCGCCGTCGACGTCTTCGAGCACTTCTTCGAGGTCTTCGGGGCCGAGCTCGAGTTCGCCGCCGTGCGCGAGATCCAGCTCGGGGGTCGGTGCGGCCACCGGGGGAGTCTCGAGCGAGGCCGAGTCGGCCAGCTCCAGCGGGTCGCCCGTGGGCTCTCCGGTGAGCTCGCGGTCGTTCGATGGCATGAACGGCTCCGGCGTGTCGCCCGGCACGGGGGTGGACGGCTCGGCCGCGGGTGCGGCTTCGAGGACCGCCAGGGCGTCCGGCGCCTCTTCGGCTGCGCCGGGCTCCTCGCCCTCGAGCACGCGGTCGGTGTTCGAGGCCTCGAGGATCGACTGGATCTCGTCTTCCGACAGGCCCGACGACAGCGTGATCTCCGTCGATGCGCTCTCGCCCGTCTCCCGGTCGCGCGCCGTCACGTGCACGATGCCGTTGGTGTCGATCTCGAACGTGACCTCGATGCGCACCTCGCCGCGGGGCGCCTTCTTGAAGCCCGAGAACTCGAACTGCCCCAGCAGTTCGTTGCCCTGGGCCTGACGCGACTCGCCCTGGAAGACGCGGATCTTCACCTGCTCCTGGTCGTCCTGGAACGTCGTGAACGTGCGCGTCTGCTCGATGGGCACGGGTGTGTTGCGTTCGATCACGGTTTCGGCCAGTCCGCCGGCCACGCCGATGCGAAGCGACAGGGGCGTCACGTCGAGCAGGAACGCGCCGTCGGCGTCCTCGTCTTCGTCGTCGGTCACCAGCGACGAGGCGTGGATGGCTGCACCGAGCGCGACGACCTCGTCGGGATCGACGTCCGTCTTCGGTTCCTGCTGGAAGTAGTCGCCCACCGCCGAGCGAACCAGCGGAAGCCGCGTGGGCCCGCCGACCAGGATCACGCCGTCGAGGTCGCGGGCGATGATCCCGGCCTGCTGGAGCGCCTCGTCGCAGACCTTGAAGGTGCGCTGGAGCAGGTCCATCACGAGCTGGCCCAGGTCCTGCTGGGTGAGGGAACGCTCGAGGGACAGCGACCGGCCATCCTCGGTCTGCACCACGTCGGGGATGCGGATCTCGACCTGCTCGTCCACCGAGAGGCCCTTCTTGGCCACCTCGGCCGCGACCTTGAGCTTCTCGAGGGCGAAGATGTCGGAGCGCAGGTTGATGCCCTCGCGTGCCTGGAATTCGTCGGCCAGCAGGTCGATCATGCGGTCGTCGAAGTCGTCGCCGCCGAGGTAGGTATCGCCGCAGGTGGCGAGCACCTCGAAGACGTCCTTTCCGATCTCGAGCACCGAGATGTCGAAGGTGCCGCCGCCGAGGTCGTAGACCGCGACACGCTGGGTCAGCCCGCGGCCGAAGCCGTAGGCGAGCGCGGCCGCCGTCGGCTCGTTGAGCAGCCGCAGCACCTCGAGTCCGGCGATGCGGCCGGCATCCTTGGTGGCCTGCCGCTGGTTGTCGTTGAAGTAGGCGGGCACGGTGATGACGGCCTTGGTCACCTCCTGCCCGACGTGGCGCTCGGCCACGGTCTTCATCTCGCGCAGCACCATCGCCGAGATCTCGGGGATCGAGAACTGCTCGTCGCGCACCGCGATGCGGACGCCGTGGCCGGGGCCCTCGACGATGTCGTAGGCGAACACGGCCTTGGCCTTCTTCACTTCTTCGGAGAAGAAGTAGCGGCCGATCAACCGCTTCGCGGACGAGACGGTGTGGCTCGGGTCGTGGATGACGTTCGACTTGGCGGGCATGCCCACCGCGATCGCGCCGCCTTCCTGGAAGCCCACCACGCTCGGGGTGATTCCCTCGCCATAGGCGTTGGGCAGCACCTCGACCTTGCTGCCGCGGGCCAGCGCGACGCAGGAGTTGCTGGTGCCAAGGTCGATGCCGACGGCGATCTCCGCCATGGGGCCTCCTCACGCGAACCTCGCACCGACGACATCGGGGGCGGGCCGCGTCCTGGTTCGTATCGGCCGTCGCGCCCCGGTCATGAGTGGGAATGCACCCGCGGGGGAGGGCCTCACCCGTGCGCAGCGGCGCCGAGGCCCCTCGTGCGCGCCCGCCGAAATCGGGGAGAATCCCCCGGAGGAGAGCCGAGGACATGTCCGGTCACAGCAAGTGGTCCACGATCAAACGCAAGAAGGGTGCGGCCGACGCCAAGCGCGGCAAGGTCTTCACCAAGCTGATCCGTGAGATCGCCACCGCGGCACGCCTGGCCGGCCCCGACCCCGACGCCAACCCGCGCCTGCGCCTGGTGATGGACAAGGCTCGGGCCGCCAACATGCCCAAGGACAACATCGAGCGCGCCATCCAGAAGGGCGTGGGCGGTGGGGAGTCCGACGCCTACGAAGAGGTGATCTACGAGGGCTACGGCCCCGGCGGTACGGCGATCCTGCTCGAGGCGCTCACCGACAACCGCAACCGCACCGTCTCGGAGGTGCGGCACGTGCTCACCAAGGCGGGGGGCAACCTCGGCTCGAGCGGCTGCGTGTCGTACCTGTTCGAGAAGCGCGGCCTGCTGGTCTTCGATCGCCAGGACCTGGACGCCGACGCCCTGCTCGAGGCGGCGCTCGAGGCGGGCGCCGAGGACGTGGAAGAGGGCGAAGAGGCGCTCGAGGTCGTGACCGAGCCGGCATCGTTCGAGGCGGTGAAGGATCAGTTGGCGGCCGCGGGCTTCACCCCCGCCGAGGCCCAGATCGGCATGGTGCCCAGCACCACCGTGAAGCTCGATGGGGGCGACGCCGAAGCCATGCTGCGGCTCGCCGACGCGCTCGACGACCTGGACGACATCCAGGCCGTCCACAGCAACTTCGACATCGACGATGAGGCCATGGCCAACTACTGAAGGGACCGCCGCGAGGGGCCGACCGGCCTGCGGGCGCGGCATCGGGCGGCGGGGAGACGGACGCACGACTCGGCCCCGACGGCGGGGAGACGGACGCACGACTCGGCCCCAACGGCGGGGAGGCGGACGGACGAGTTGGCCCCAGCGGCGGGGAGAGCGGCCACCCTGTACCCTCGCGCGACTCCCCCCAGTAGCTCGAACCCTTTTGTGGGTGGTGAATCTTGCGCGTCCTTGGCATCGATCCGGGCTCGACGGCGACCGGCTACGGCGTCGTCGAGAGGAGCGGGAGCCGCTTGCTGCACCGTGCCCATGGCACGCTTCGGCCTCCGCGCGGTGCGCCGCTGGCCGACCGGCTGGCGGCGATCCAGGAGGGGCTCGCGGCGGTGATCGCATCCGAGGCGCCCGAACTGGCGGTGGTCGAGCGGGTGTTCGTTTCGCGCAACGTGCGTTCGGCGTTGGTGCTCGGCCAGGCTCGTGGGGTGGCGTTGGCCGCCGCGGCTGCGGCGGGCCTTTCGGTGGACGAACTCACGGCAAGCGAGATCAAGCAGGCCGTGACCGGGGCCGGCGCGGCCGACAAGCGCCAGGTCCAGGCGATGGTCACGCGGCTGCTCTCGCTCGACGCGGCGCCCGCGCGCGATGCCGCAGACGCGCTGGCGGCCGCCGTGTGTCGCGCCCAGCGCGGGGCGCTGCACGGTCTCGCGGCCCGGCCGCGCGGCCGCAGCCGCAGCCGGCGCGACGGGCCCGTGTTGAGGCGCGCGCGTTGATCGCACGCCTCGAGGGGTTGCTGATCGAGCGCACGCCGACGCGGGTGGTCGTCGACGTGGGTGGCGTGGGCTACGAGGCCCTGATCCCCCTGTCGACCTTCTCGCGGCTGCCCGAGGAGGGCAAGGTCGTCGCGCTGCGCATCCACACCCACGTGCGCGAGGACGCGCTGCAACTCTACGGCTTTGCCACCGAGCGCGAGCGGGCCGTCTTCGACCTGCTGCTGCACGCGAGCCGTGTGGGCCCGCGCCTGGCCCAGACGATCCTCTCCGGCATCGAAGCCGACGTCCTGGCCGAAGCCATCCGCCGCGGCGATGCCGTGACGCTGCGCAGCGCACCGGGCGTGGGCGCGAAGATGGCCGAGCGCATCGTGGTCGAGCTGCGCGACCGGGCCGAAGCGCTGCTGGCCGAGACGCCCTCGGCCGCCGGACCGACCGCCGCGCCCGGTGCCGAGAGCGAGTCCGCCGAGCGCGCACAGCTGGTCTCGGCGCTGCTGAACCTGCAGGTGCAGAAGGCCAAGGCCGAGCGCGTCTCCGATGCGGTCCTGGCGGATGCCGAAGAGGGCGCGGGTATCGAAGATCTGGTGCGCGCGGCCCTGCGAAGGCTCGCCCGTTGAGCGGGCCGCTGCGCACCGAACTCACCGGCGAGCCGGCGCCCGACGAGCGCGGCTTCGAGGATGGCCTTCGCCCCCAGAGCCTCGACGAGATGGTGGGGCAGGACCGGCTTCGCGAGAACCTGCGCGTGTTCGTCGAGGCCGCCCGGGGTCGCGGAGAGCCCCTCGACCACCTGCTCTTCTTCGGTCCGCCCGGGCTCGGCAAGACCTCGCTCGCGCGCATCGTGGCGCGCGAGATGGGCGCGCAGTTTCGTGCAACCAGCGGGCCCGTGCTCGAGCGCGCCGGCGACCTCGCCGCCATGCTCTCGAATCTCGAGCCCGCCGACGTGCTGTTCATCGACGAGATCCACCGGCTTCCCCCGACGGTGGAAGAGATCCTCTACCCCGCCATGGAGGACTTCCAGCTCGATCTCATGATCGGCCAGGGGCCGTCGGCCCGATCGATCCGGCTCGACCTGCCGCGCTTCACGCTGGTCGGCGCCACCACGAGGGCGGGGCTGCTCACCTCTCCGCTGCGCGACCGGTTCGGCTGGTCGGCGCGGCTCGACTACTACCCGCCCGAAGACCTCGAGGCGGTGCTGTCCCGCTCGGCGCGCATTCTCGAGATCGCGCTCGACGCCGACGCCGCGGGCGAGATCGCACGGAGGTCCCGAGGGACCCCCCGCATCGCCAACCGCCTGCTGCGTCGGGTCCGCGACTTCGGTGCGGTGGAGCGCGGGGCCGAGGCGCCGGTCGACGCCGAGTTGGCACGTTATGCGCTCGAGCGGCTGGACGTCGACGATGCGGGCTTCGACAAGCTCGATCGTGCGCTGCTGCTCACGCTGATCGAGAAGTTCGAGGGCGGCCCCGTTGGCCTCGAGACCCTCTCGGCCGCCCTCGGCGAAGACAAGGGCACGCTCGAGGATCTGATCGAGCCCTTCCTGATCCAGGGGGGCTTTCTCGACCGCACGCCGCGCGGCCGGGTGGCCACCGCCCGGGCCTACGCGCACTTCGGCCTCGAGCCCGGCAAGCCGCGGCCCGCGGGAGACCAGGGCCGCCTCTTCTAGGCCGGCGCATCCACCGTCCTAGGCCGCTATGGCGACCGGTTCGCGCCCCGTCACCGCAGGGAATTCGCCGGCGGGTCCGACCGCGGCCACGAGAACCAGCTGCCGCGCTCGGTCTTGCGCGGCGCCATCGAGGCGCTCGCGCGAGGCGGGGAGCCGGGCAGCACGCCGCGGTTCAGACACACGTGCACGGCCCCGTCCTCGTCCAGGCGGTCCCACACCGCCAGGTCGTCGAGCCCGTCGCCGTCCCAGTCGGCGATGGCCGACTGGTCGGCAGCGGGCAGGCGCTGGCCCGCCGAGCCGCCGTCGAAGCCAGGGCCGCCCCCGGAGACCCGACCCAGGCGGATCCGCACGCGATCGCGGCCTTCGCCGTGCAACAGGTCGCGCACACCGTCGCCGTTCCAGTCCCCTTCGACGGTGGGCAGCAGCCCCAGCACCCGTCCTTCGTCGAGGTCCACGCCGTATCCGAGGTTCGTGCGAAACGTCCGGCGCAGGCCGGGTGAGGACACGTTCTCGTGGTCGAGCGTATGGACTTCGAGTCGTGCCTCGACGCGTCGGGTCACGAGCGCCCGGATCAGCTGCGCGAGACCGAAGCGCACCACCGACTGGACGAGTTCGACCTGGCCGTCGCCGTCCAGGTCTTCGAGCGCCAACGCGCCGAACCCGCCTCGGGTACGCAGACCCGCGTCGGCCGGGGCGGACGGGTCTGCGCCGTCACCGCCGTTCAGGAAGACCGACGTCTCGGACCGACTGGTCATCAGGTTGCCCTCGGAGCGGTGCAGCACGAGGTCGGCGCGGCCGTCGCCGTCCACGTCGCGCGCGAACGCACGCAGCCGCGCGGTCTGCGCGCGGTCGGCCGCGTAGGGGGCGGGGTCCGGCAGCGCCACGGCCCGGCTGGGCTCGGCCGGAAGGCCGGCCTCGCCCGCGTGGAAGACCCAGACGTCCGAGGGCGAAAGCGCGAACAGGTCGGCCCGGCCATCGCCGTCGTCGTCGGCCCGGGTCAGCGAGGGCCAGACGAGTCGCGCCTCGGCGTAGCCCGGGTACACCGGCGCGCCCTCGTCGAGGGTGCGGTAGTCGGCCACGAGAGGCAGCCGCAGCCCCGCCGTCCCAGCCGTCGCCGTCCCAGAGGGCGCCGCTGCGGAGGGTGGCGCGGCCACATCGGGCAGCGGGCCTTCTCCGGGCAGCTCGACGAGGAGGGCGCCGTCGAGCGAGGGCAGCAGCGCCGTGGGCCGACCGTTGCCGGTCCAGTCCCGGACCAGCCGAAGGCGCGAGATCGCGTGGCTTCGCGGGGGCAGCGGCAGGTGGGAGGGGAGGGCGATCCGCTGGGCCTCGCCCTGGGCGGTGTGGATCCGCAGCTCGCGCGAGGCGACGAACACGATCTCCGGCCCGGGCTCGGGCAGCAGGTCGGCGACGTCCACCGCCACCACGTCTCGCGGCACGGCCACGACCCAGGGGCGCGCGGCGGCGGCTTCGCCCAGGCGCGCGGCCTCGAAGGCCGGAAAGACCGTGAGCCAGCGCTCCTCGTCGGCCGGCGAGCCCGAGACCGACAGCACCGCGAGCCTGGGAGACGCCAGCCCGAAGCGCGCTGCAAAGGCGTGCAGCGCCCGCCCGCGGACCTCCCAGGACCGGACATCGAAGGGCGCCTCATCGGCATGGCCCGCCATCGGAATCCAACCGGCCATGCAGGCGCACACCAGACCGAGCCCGCGCAACAGCCTGAGGCTGCTCCTCCGGGCTCGGGTCGCGCGCCGCCCCTGCGCTGCCCCTACCACCACGACACCATTCTACGCCGCCTGGGGGCATCGCGCGGGGTTGGCCCGAAGGGCGTCCGACCCCGAGCTCGCGGGGGCTCATCCCGAGCTCGAGGGGGCTCATCCCGAGGTGCCCGCAGGCCGATACGAGGGCTCGCGGGGTCCGGATGGGCGGCCCCAGGGGGCGATTCGAACGTGGTCCGACGGGCGCTGGCACTGCTACTGGGTCTTCCGGCCCTCGCGCTCGGCGCATTGGGCGTCGCGGGCTGGCTGCGCCCGGACCTGGACCCGATCGCGAGCGCGATTCGGGCACTGGTGAAGGCGGCCGAACCCCTCGGCCGCGAGCGCATCGACGCGCTGCTGGGGCTGCTCGTGGGCCCCATTGGAGGCCCGGCCCTCGTCGTTCTCGGCCTCGCCCTGCTGGTGCTGGCTGTCCGCGGTGGCGGCGCCTCCGAGCCCGAGGTGACCGCCACCGAGGGCGCTGCCCCGGACAAGCGCAGCGCCCGAAAGGCCTCACGCCAGGCGGCCAGCGCGGCGCGCAAGGGTCTGGTCGTCGAGGCCGCCGAGCTCTGCTTCCACAGCGGCCTGCTCGACGAGGCCGCCCGCTACTACGAGCAGGCGGGCGAGCGCGTGCGGGCCGCGGAGATCCGCCACGACCAGAACCGCTTTGCCGAGGCCGCCGAACTCTACGTCCAGGCCGGCCAACACGAGACGGCCGGCACCATCTACGCGGCCCAGAACGATCACGCGCGCGCCGCGGATTGCTACGTGACGGCGGGCCGCATGAGCGTGGCCGGCGAGATGTACGAGAAGGCCGGTGAGCATCGAAAGGCCGGCGAGTGCTACGAGCGCTGCGAGTTCCACCGCCAGGCCGCCGACGCGTTCGAGCAGGCCGACGCCTGGGCGGATGCGGCGCGCTGCCTGTCGCTCGTGATCAACGAAGAGACGGCGCGCACGGGCGCCGGGCAGGACCCAGGGCGACAGAAGGCACTGCGCGTGATGGTCGAACGGGCCGGGACGCTGTTCGGACGCGCCGGCGATCTCGAAGCGGCCGAGGCGGTGCTCACCCGCGGAGAGTGCTGGGAGGCGGCGGCCGAGATCGCACTGCGCCTCGAGCGCTTCGATGCCGCGGCCGAGCTGTACCAGCGCGCGGGCGATGCGCCGCGCGCCGCGGAGGCGCTGCGCCGGATCGGTGAGGAGGAGTCCGCCGCGCAGATCCTGGGCGAGTACCACCGCGACCGCGGCGACCAGGAGGAGGCCGCGCGCCTGCTGGTCCAGGCGCGCGACTACGCCGCCGCCGGCGATCTCTACCGCCTGCTCGAGGACTACAAGATGGCGGGCGAGTGCTACGAGCAGCAGGGCGATGCGCCGCAGGCCGGCGAGATGTTCCGCCTGGCCGGCGACCACGGCGCGGCGCTCGCTTGCTTCGAGCGCATGGGCCAGTTCGAAGAAGCTGCAGAGTGCGCGGCCCAGTTGGGTGACTCCGCTCGCGAGGCCGCCCTGCTGGCCCAGGATGGCCAGCTGCTGCGGGCCGCCGAGATCCACCTGCGCGAGGGCCGTCAGGACGAGGCCATGGCCGCCCTGAAGGAGGTGCCCCCGGGTGAGGACCAGCGCGCTGCGAGCGGCCTCCTGGGCCGTCTGTTCGCCCAGCGGGGCAAGTTCGACCTGGCCGCCCGGAAGCTGCGCCACGCCGTCGGCGAAGACGAGGTGGCGACCGGCAACGTCGGGCTCCACTACGTCCTGGCCCGGTCGCTCGAGGCCCAGGGAGAGCTTCAGGAGGCCGTAGAGGCGTACGAACGAATCGAGACCTTCGACGCCGCCCACCGCGACGTCGAGGGCCGGCTGTCCACCCTGCGCACGCAGCTGCGCGAGCTCCCGACGGGTGAGCCCGCCGACCCCAACCGGCCGCCGCGCTACGAGATCGAGGGCGAACTCGGCCGCGGCGGCATGGGCATCGTGTATGCGGCGCGCGACACCGTGCTCGACCGCAAGGTCGCGCTCAAGATGCTGCCCGATGCGCTCCGCGACAATCCCGAAGCCCTCAAGAACTTCCTGCGCGAGGCGAAGAGCGCCGCGCGATTGAACCACCCCAACATCGTGACCGTCTACGACGCCGGCGAGCAGGCCGGCGCCTTCTACATCGCGATGGAGTACGTGGACGGCACGACCCTCAAGGAGATCGTTCAGCGCCGGGGCGTGGTCTCGCCTGCGGGCGTCTTTCACGTGTTGCTCCAGATGTGCGAGGCCCTCGACTTCGCACACCAGCAGAAGGTCGTGCACCGCGACGTGAAGACCGCCAACACCATGTGGACCAAGGACCGCAAGGCCAAGATCATGGACTTCGGGTTGGCCAAGGTGGTGGAAGAGGTGCGCAACCACACGACGCTGGTCTCGGGGACGCCGTACTACATGAGCCCGGAGCAGACGCTGGGCAAGAACGTCGACCACCGCACCGACCTCTACAGCCTGGGCGTGAGTGTGTTCGAGATGGCCACGGGGCGGCTGCCGTTCAAGGAGGGCAACGTGCCCTACCACCACGTGCACACCCCGCCCCCGAACCCGCTCGAGGTCAACCCGAAGCTGCCCAAGCTGCTGGCCCAGATCATCTTCAAGTGCATGCAGAAGGACCCGGCGGCTCGCTTCCAGACCGCCGGCGAGATCGCCGCACTCGCGCGGCCCGCGCTCGCCAAGCTCGGTGGGGCCAGCTGACGGCCGGGCCTGACCACCGATCCGGGGCCTTCCAGGCGCCCGGTCGGGGCAAACGAGGCGACCGGGCGCTCCTGGGGCACGTCGCGGGCTGCCGACGGATCGTGATGCGATCATCACAGCCGTAACTCAAACGTCACTCGAAACGGCTTCCGGGCGCCCCTGGCCGAAATCGCGCTCCCCAAGGGGAACCTCCGGTGGATCCCGGACAGAGTGGTCACGAAGCCGCAACCAACTGGAATCACGAGTGAATCGGTCCCGTTGAGGCCTGCGGACCGGTCGCTGCGGTGAACGCTACCTGAATCGGACGATTCTCGGCACGCCCCTTGCTATGTAAGGGGCCACGAAGCGCAACCGAGGACGAGGTCCGAGCCCGGGAGGGGGCATCCGAATCTCGCCAGTGCCCGGCCGCACCCCCGAGCGGCCCGCGCAGGCGACGGATGTTGAGGCGCCGAGGGGGGAACCTTGCAGACCCAGCGAACGATCGCTGAGAAGATTTCGTGCACGGGCATCGGCCTGCACTCCGGGGCACCCGTGCAGATGACGCTGCATCCGGCGCGTACGGGCACGGGCGTCGTCTTCGTCCGGACGGACCTGGCCCATCCCGTGGAGATTCCGGCCCGGCCGGACTCGGTCACGTCGACCCGCAACGCCACCACCCTGGGTCGTGGCGATGCGACGGTGGGCACCGTCGAGCACCTGCTCGCGGCGCTCCACGGCCTGCACATCGACAACGTCCGCATCGAGGTGGACGGCCCCGAAGTCCCGGTGATGGACGGAAGCGCCGCCTCCTTCGTGTTCCTGATCCGTGCGGCGGGAACCTTCGATCAGGAGGTTCCGCGAGCCCGGTTGCGCATCCGCGAGGCCTTCGAGCTGCGCGATGGCGAGCGCATGATCCGGGTCGAGCCCGCGCGCGGCCTGCGCATCAGCTACGCCGTCGACTACGCCCACCCGGCGATCGGCCGGCAGTCGCTGCGCGGCATGCGCATCGACGAGGACACCTTCGAGACCGAGATCTGCCGAGCGCGGACCTACGGCTTCCTCGAAGAGGTCGAGGCCCTCTGGCGCAGCGGTCTCGCTCGCGGCGGCAACCTCGACAACACCGTCGTGCTCGATGACAGCCGAGTGCTGAACCGCGACGGCCTTCGCTGGCCCGACGAGTTCGTTCGCCACAAGGTTCTCGACCTGATCGGCGACCTGGCCATGCTGGGCCTGCCGGTCGATGGCCACGTGATCGTCGAGCGGGGCGGCCACGCGTTGCACCAGCAGTTGGTGGCCCACCTGCGCGACACGCCGCGCGCCTCGCGCGTCGAGCCCAGGGGCTTGCCCGCAGCGGGCCCGGGCCTGATGCCGAGCCCCGCGCCGATCCGCGTCTCTGCCTAGCCTCCGCCCGGTGGCGAAGCCCCGGTGACGGCTCTCTAGGAGGCCAGACTCGCGAGTTCGCGCGCGAGTTCTGCGGTCTCGGCTGCGTCGGTGAAGGTGAGGCCCATGCCCGGGGTGACACTGCCGGCCTCGCCGGGCTTCACCACCCAGACGACCCGCGCATCCACCTCGACCAGGCGGTCCGAGCCCGGTACGCGGAAGCGCAGCCGGGTCTCGCTGCCTCCGGGCAGCGGGTCGTCGGTGGAGACGAACAGGCCGCCTGCGCCCAGGGTCGTGGCGTAGTCGCAGCGCACGCGCCCGTTGGCCACGTAGTCGACGAGTACGCGCACGGTGACCCGGCGAAAGCGCCGGCGCGAAGGTCCGGTGTGACGGCCCACTAGGTCGCCCACCCGATTCTGGAGCGCTGCGCGATCCGCAGGCGGCCCATGGCTAGGCGGCTCCCAGCGCGCGCACGCAGGCCTCGATCAGGCGAACGAGCAGGTCACGGGCTTCCGGACACGCGGCCACGCGCGCGCGCAGGTCGGACTCGTCGGCGATGGCGCGGGCTTCGTCGCCTTCGCCCAGCCATGCGAGGAACGCGGTGCGCAGCTGCGCATCCTCGGCCTCGAGTGCGGCCATGGCGGCCAGGCTGCGCAGCGACACGCGGAAGTCCGTCCAATCGATCTGGGCGATGTCCTCGGCCCGCCAGGTGTCCAGGGTCCGGCGCGCGCGCCGCAGGGCACGCCGCCCCAGGGTCGCGCCGAGCGCGTTCACCAGGTGGCCGTCCGCCCGCACCGTGGTGCGGTCCTCGGCCAGGCGTGCAACCAGCGCGATCGCAGCGCCGACCTCCTCGGGCGGAAGCGCCACGAGTCCAGGGGCCGAGAGCGCGGCCTCCTGCTCGGCGATGGCGGCACGCAGCCGACTCACGGCATCGCCGGCGCGTGCTCCCGAGCCGGCACTTCCGCCGAGCGCTTCGCTGATCTCCTCGGCCGCACCCACCGCAAGCTGCCGAGCGCACTCTTCGAGCGGGTCCGGCAGCCCCGCGGAGACGGCCTCCGTGAGCCCCGGCGGGCGCGCCGGAGCCAGGGCGCACTCTGCGGAGGTCGCTACGCCGAGCGCCCTCAAGATTGCGGCCAGGCCCGCGCTTGCACGGTCGACCCCGCGGCCTTCGGCCACATGGGCCAGGGCGCGCAGCGAGGCCAGCCGGATCGGGTCGTCCTGGAGCAGCGCCGCGTGGTAGCGGACCGCTTCGTTCCAATGCTCGGGGCGATGCACCAGCAGGCTCGCGAGGGCTTCGTGTGCCGCCTCGAGCTGCGGGTCGGCCTCGAGCGCGTGTCGGTGGGCGTCGATGGCCCCGGGCAGGTCCTCCAGAGGTCCGGCGAGCAGGCGGCCGAGCTCGTGGAAGGGCGCTGCCGCTTGCGAACGGGCCGATTCCGGCACGGCCTCGGCGAAGTCTCGAAGGACAGCGGCCGCGAGGTTCCAGTCTCCCTGCTCGCGGTAGAGGCGAGCCGCTTCGAGGGCCGCCTCGCCGCGTTCGGGGTCCTGCTGCGCCGCCTGCTGCCAGTCGCGAGCCGCCTCGAGCGCCTGCCCGCGGTCGGCCAGCAGGCCTCCGCGCAGGGCGTGCAGGTCGGCCAGGCCGACTCCGTCGTCGATCGCCGTGATCGCGGTGCTGCAGGTTTCGAGCGCGTCGTCGCCGCGCCCCTGCTGTTGGAGCAGGCTCGCCAGGCGCGACCAGGCGGCTCCCGCACCCGGTGCCGCGGCGACGGCCTGGCGGAACAGCGACTCGGCCGCGGCTTCGCCCACGCCGCCCAGGAGTTCGAGTTCGGCGGCGCGCGCCAGGCGCACGCCCCGGTCTTCATCGTCCTCGGCGCGCGCGGCCCAGGTGCAAAGTACCGTGACGGCCTCGGGCACCTGGCTGCGCTCGCCTTCGCGCGATGCCGCCTCGAGCGCGGCCGCCAGGGCCTGGTGCGCACGGTCGAGGTCGCCGTCGAGAGCGAGCGCCTCGCGCAGCCGATCGCATCCCGCCGCGCGGTCTCCGCAGCGCACCAGCGCCTCGCCCAGGAGGGCCAGGTGCTGCGGACGTGCGGGATCTTCCTCGTCGGCTTCGAGTCGCGCGGTGAGCGAGCGAGCCGCGGCTTCGAAGTCGCCCAACTCGAACCGGACCTCGCCATGCCAGGCGAGGGCATCCTCGTGGCTGGGCTCCAGCCGAAGGGCCGATTCCAGAAGCTGTGCCGACTCCCCCAGTCGCACGCATCGACGCGCGGCCTGGGCACCGAGCAGGGCCGTGGCCAGGCGTAGCTCCGCCGCCAGCGGGTCGGCGCCGTCCACCTCGAGGGCGCGCGCGGCGGCCCGGTGCGCGACTTCGTCGCGATCGACCACCACGGCCACCCTGGCCAGCGCGGCCTGCACGCCGGGATGTGCCGCGTCATCGCAGCTCGCCCGGAACAGCAGGTCGAATGCGCGCTCGGGAGCGTGATCCTCGACGACGCGGCCGGCGGCCAGTCGGCGGGTCGCGGCCTCGCGGCCCGCAACCGTCTCCGCCCCGCGCTCGAGCGCCTCCGACGCACGGGCCACGTCGCCCTCGGCTTCGGCCAGCTCTGCGACCCGGTCCCAGACGTCGGTGCGTTCGGCGCCGACTTCGGCTGCGCGCTCGGCGCGTTCGAGGGCCTCTCCGCCGCGACCGATCTCGGCCAGGGCGTTCGCGAGGCGCAGCCAATCGTCGGCGACCGGTTCGTTCGAGTCGTCGCACCAGACCGCGAACACGCGCGCGAAGGTCTCGGTTTCGCCTTCGGCTTCGAGCAGGTTGGCCCAGGCCCTGCGGCTCTCGAGGTCGATCGGCGCCGCTTGCTCGGCGCTGGCGAAGGCGGCGAGTGCCGCCGACGCATTCTCCAGGTGGTCGCGCTCGATCTCTGCACAGCGCAGCCAGGCGGTGGTGCGGCGCTCGGGTTCGCGATCGCCCAGGACCTCGATCTCGCGGTGGAAGGTGGCGAGCGCGCCGGTGTGGTCTTCGCTCGATTCTGCCAGGTCCTCGAGGGCGCGCAGGCAACCCAGGTCTTCGGGGCTGGCCTCGAGCGCCGTCTCGAATGCGGCGCGTGCGCGCGGCGTGTCGCCGAGGTGCCGCCACGCCACCTCGCCCAGCCGTCGTCCCAGGGCCGTTCTGAGTGCGGGATCCTGCGCGGCGTCGGTGGCCAGCTCGGCGTCGAGGCTGTCGGCGACCACGCCCATGCGGCCCAGCCGCTCGCTCGCCTGGCGGAGGCCGCGAATCGCGGCCAGACAGGCCGGGTCGCGCTCCAACGCCGCCTCGAACGCGTTGCAGGCGCCGGTGGGGCGGTGCAGCCGCTCGAGGCGTAGCCGCCCGAGTTCGAGCCAGGCCGTGGCCGTGCCGGCTTCGCCTTCCCGTTCGAGGCGCGTGGCGAGGCGCGACTCCAGCGCGATCACGTCGCCCGTGCGTCGCAGGCCCATCAGCAGGGCGTCTTCTGCCTCTCGCGCGAGGGCGCTCCCCGCTGGCGCGAGCCCCTGGTCGAGCAGTGCGCGCCAGTGGGCGCGGGCGGCGTCGGGGCGGCCCAGCGGTCCTGCGCAGGCTCGGGCCAACGCCTCGTGCAGTGCGCGTCGGCGCTCGGAGAGGACGTCGTCTCCCGTCGCGAGCCCCGCGAGCTCGGCCTCCGCGGCGCGCGCCCACAGGTCGGTGCGGCCGGCTTCGGCCAGCGCGTCGCCGAACGCGCGAAGAGCCGCCGGCCGTTCGGGGTCGGCGACCTGCGTCAGGACGGCGAAGTGATGCACTGCGGCGTCGGCCGGTCGTCCGGTCTGGCGCGCCAGCGTGGCGCGCTCGCGCAAGAGCGCACAGCAAGCCTCGCGATCGCTGCCTGCGACTGCGATCCGTCGGGCGAGGACGGCATCGCGTTCGCCGTGGCGCGCCAGTGCGGCGAACAGGCGGTCGAGCGCCTCGAGCAGGGCGGGCGCGTCCGGATCGAGCGAGCGCGCTTCTTCGAGGGATTCGACTGCCGCGGCGGGTGCATCGAACGCCAGTTCCAGACACTGGGCGCGTTCGACGAGCAGTGCCACGCGCCGCTCGCGAGGGATCTCGAGGTCGAGCTCGGCTTCGATGGCGCGCAAGAGCGCGTCGCGGCGGTCGGCGGCGCGATGTACCTCGGCACAGCGGGCCGGAAGGGTCGGGTCGTCGGGCGCGAGCGCGCGAAGCCGCGCCAGCCAGGGCAGGGTGGCGTCGCCGTCGCCGTGGGCGCCGGCGAGCGCGGCTCCCTCCTCACACAGCGCCACCGCGCGCGCGGGGTCGTCCGCGCAGGCCGCGGCCTCCTGTTCGAGGAACGCGAGCAGGGCGTTTCGCGCCTCGGGCTCGCGCTCCGGCGAAGCCTGGGCCAGGTCGCGCGTGAGCGCATCGCGCAACTGCGGCCGCAGGTCGGTGTCATCCGGCCGCAGCACCGTCGCCTGGCGCAGCAGGGCGATGGCGCGGGTTCGCCCGCCGACGTCGTCGGCGTCGGGCGCGCTCGCATCGCGGCCGCGTTCGAGCAGGAGCGTCCCGGCCCGTGCCAGCAGCGCACCGCGCCGATCCGGCGCGCAACCGAGTGCCAACGCTTCGTCGGCCAGTTCGAGCCACTCGTCGTGGCGTTCCTGCTGCTCGGCGAGTGCGAGCGCACGGTCGAGCGTCTCGCGGTGACCGGGTGCCAGCACCAGAGCCCGCCGCAGGTGGGCCAGCGCCTCGGCCGGTCGGCCGAGTGCTCCGGCCTGAAGCTCGGCGAGCTCGCGCCGGATCGCGAGCTCTTCGGCACCGCCGGCCTCGGGAAGGTCGGCCTCGAGCAGGCGCGCCAGCGGCTCGGCCTGGCCGAGCTCGCGGTGCAGGTCGCGCAGTGCGGCGCGCGCCGGGACGTCGTCGGGTCGCTCGGCGAGCGCGCGTTCGAACGACCCGATCGCCTCGTCCCCCTGCCCGGCTGCGCGCAGGGCGACGCCGGCACGGTAGAGCCACCGCGCGCGCTCGTCCTTGTCGTCGCTCGCGGCCGCCGCGTGCCGAGCGAGGTCGGCCAGGGGGGCAGGACGCGCGAGTCGCTCGTAGAGCTCGGCCAGCGGCTCGGCCACGATCGCCAGGGTGCCGTCGTTCGCCAGGGGCTCGAGGATCGCGGCGGCCCGCTCGGGCGCGTTCTGCGGTCCCGCGTGAAGTGCCGCCAGGCGCAGGCGAAGCGCCAGCACGCCCGAGTCCTCGGCGCCGTCGCGGGCGCAGAGCGCCGCGATTCGCGAGTCGAGTGCCGCCGCCAGGTCGGCGTGGCGCTCTTCGCGCTCGAGCCGGTCGATCACGAACTCGGCGGCCTCGTCGTGGGCCGGGTCGATCGCGAGCAGCGCCTCGTAGTGTCGGGCCGCCTTGTCCGGCTCTCCGAGGTCCAGAGAGATCGTCGCCGCGCGCGCGTGCAGCCCGCGTGCTCGGTGGGTGTCGAGGGCGCATCCGAGCTCGCCCTCGATCGCATCGCGTACGGATGCGGTGCACCCCTCGCGATCGTGGAGCTGCACGAGGGCCTGCCAGAGGTCTACGCGATCACGGGCCCGCCGCGCTGCGGCATCGAGATGGTCGGCCGCGCGCTGCGGGTCCTGCAGCCGGTCGCGGTACAGGTGGACCAGCCACTCGTGCACCGCCACGCGCTCCTGCAAGGGCACCTGGTCGAGCCGGGCTTCGAGCCGTTCGGCCAGGGCCTCGAAGGCGCCGCCCCGTTCGAGCGAGGCGTCGATGCGCGATTCGGCGGCCAGGCCGTGTACACCGCCGCGCTCGGCCAGCTCGCCGAGCAGGGCGATCGATGCGTCGTGCTCGCCCAACGTCGCGAGCAGGTCGGCGCGTTCGAGTTCGAGCGCCGACCGGCGTTCCGGGTCGCGCTCGTTCGCGGCGCGCTCGGCCAGCAGCTCGGCCAGGGCGTCGTGTCGGCGAGCCGCGCGGAGGGCGCGTTCGAGCTGCTCGCCGAGCGCGGCCTCTTCGGGAAGCGCTTCGCGCAAGCCCAGGAGCAGGTCGGCGGCTTCGTCCGGCCGATCGAGCGGGCCCGCCAGCAGTTCTGCCCGGCGTCGGTCGAGGGCCAGGGCTTCGGCTCCGCCCGCATCCAGCAGCGCTCGGCGCCGCGCAAGCAGGGCCTCGAGGGCGCGGTCGCGCCCGGTGCGTTCGAGCAGTCGTTCGAGCCTCGGCAAGGTCTCTTCGGGGGCCTGGCCGGACTCGACCAGCGCCTCCAGCACGTCGATCGCACCGGCCGCATCGCCCAGCTGCTCTTCGAGCAGCACGGCAAGCTCGACGCGCAGCTCGCGCGCGTGCTCGGCAGGGGCATCCGCCGCCAGCCGCCGCAGCACGTCGGCGCGTTCGGCGTGTCGGGCGCGCGTCTCGAGCGGGCCGAGCAGTGCGCAGAGGCTCTCGCGGTCGTCCGGGTCGGCGCGCAGCGCGTCGTTCAGCGCATCGATGCAGCCGTCGAGGTCATTCCGCGCTTCGAGAAGGCGCGCGCGATCGCGGCGCAGGGCGGCCAGGTCCGCACCTGCCGAGAAGTCCTCGAGCCGCGTCAGCGTGGCGAGTCGTTCGTCGTCGTGGCCCAGGGCCTCTTCGAGCGAGAGCTTCGCGCGCAGGGCCGGCTCGTGGTCGGGCACGTGTTCGAGCAGGCGCTGGCAGGCGTCGAGGGCGCGCTCGGGGGCGTCGAGCTCGCGGTGGATGCGCGTGAGTTCGGTGCAGAGGAAGCGCAGCCGCTCGGGATCGGTGGTGATGCGCGACTCGGCTTCGAAGGTCTCGGCGATGCTGGCCGGGTCGCCACTGGCCAGTGCGATGCGCTCGAGGCCCTGTCGGGCGCGCGGCTCGTCCGCCGAGAGGACGAGGGCGGCTTCGAAGTGCGACTGCGCGGCGTCTTCGTCGCCCGCATCGAGCGCCTGATCGCCGAGCGCGCAGCGCAGGGCCACCTGGCGCGCGGGTTCGGTGGCTGCGGCCAGCGAACGCTCCAGGTGGGTGCGAAGCGCCGAACCATCGGCGTCGGCGCGGTAGATGGACTCGAGCCGCTGGCAGACCTCCGGGTGGCCCGGGTCGGTGCGCGCGGCGTTCTCCAGCGCCTCGCGGGCCGAGTCCGCGTCTTCGCGCTGCTCGCGAAGGCTCGCCAGTCGCAGCCAGAGCTCGGTTCGCTGGGTGCCGCCGGCACTCCCTGCGGCCAGCACCAGCAGCTCGTCCAGCTCGTCGTCGCGGCCCAGCTCGGCCAGCACTTCTTCGAAGGGCTCGAGCGTCTCGGGCACCGGGCCGGTGCGCGCCAGCAGGGCCTGGAAGTCCTGTGCGGCCTGCTCTCCGTCGCCGCGCGCCATGGCCAGTTCGGCGCACTCGCGCAGCACGCTCTCGGGGATCGCATCGCCCGCCAGCGCGAGGGCTCGCCGGAGGTGCGGCTCGCGCGCCTTGCGATCACCCGCCAGCCCTTCGCAGTCGGCGCGCAGCATCGGCACGACGGGGTCGTCGCCGAACAGGGACTCTGCACGGTCCAGCCAGTGCCGGGCGGCGCGCGGGTTGCGCGCCCCTTCGAGCTGCCCGCGGGCGGCCTCGTGCGCGATCGCCAGCCGCCGGACGGCGCCCGTGGCGACTTCGAAGCGTCGCTCGCACAGGTCGTCCAGCATCTCCCAGTTGCCACTGCGGCCGGCCTCCCAGGACAGCGATTCGAGTGCGCGCTCACAGCGCGGGTCGTCGGTGAGTGCACGGCGGTAGAGTTCGGGCGCGCGGTCGGCTTCGCCGAGCTCGCCCTCGCAGAGCTCGGCCCAGGCCACCAGCGCCGGAGCGCGGTCGGCGCCACGCAGCCGCTCGGTCGCGCGTTCGAGGGCGGCCGCCGCAGCGCGGGGCGCACCCAGGCTCACGTGGGCACGCGCGGCACCGAGCAACGCCGCCACGTGGTCGGGATCGGCCTGCAGCGCATCCTCGTACTGCACGAGTGCCTGCTCGGCATCCGACAGGCGCTGCTCGTAGATCTCGCCGACCTCCGTCGCGAAGCGCGCTCGCTCGGGCGCGGGCATCTCGATGGCGCTTTCGCGCTCGGCCGCGAGGAGCACTTCGTCCCAGTCCTCGCGGCGTGCGAACAGGCCGCGCAGCTGCTGAAGCGCCGGGCGAAAGCCCGGGTCGAGGTCGAGGACCTCGCGGTAGCAGTCGATCGCCCGGTCGGCTTCGAGGCGGCGCTCTTCGAGCACCTGTCCCTTGCGGAAGAGCACCCGGGCCCGTTCGCGACGTCCTGCGTCGGGTCCGTCGGCGGCGACCTCCGGTGCGGCGAGGCGGTCGTCGTAGAGCGCCACCAGCGGGGCCCACTCGCCGCGCACGAACAGTTGCTCTTCGAGCGCCTCGAATGCGGCGCGATCGCCCGGGCTGGCCTCGAAGCGGGCGCGCAGTTGCGCCAAGGTCGAGTCGGACAACGGATCCCCCCTGGGGACGTCGCTGCTCGCCCTCGGCTTCGGCGGCGGCCCCTGATGCCTATCATCGGCCCCACGCCCCCCACTCTTGAATCCGAAGCGTTGCGGTGCCGGATCCGTTTGAATAGATTTTTCGGGAGGTTACGAGATCGCCATGCCGCCCGATCCCGACCCCGCCCAGCCGGGACCCGAACCGGCCGCCGCAGACGCCGAGCGCCCGCCCGAGTCGGCGGAGCGGGAGCCGATGCGGGCGTCCGCGCCGCCGCTGCCCGACGCCGAGCGCCGCCGCCGTCGCCGCGACCTGGTCATCACGGTGGCCGTGCTGGTCGCGATCGCCGCCATCGTGCTGGTGGAACGCGAGGTCGCGGTGCTGCCGGAGCTGCTGCCCTTCGGCGGCAGCCTGATCTTCCTCGCGCTGAACGCCCTGCTGGTCGTGCTGATCGTCCTGCTCGTCTACCTGATCGGTCGCGGCTTCGTGAAGCTCATCTTCGAGCGACGCACCGGCACGCTGGGTTCGCACCTGAACCTGAAGTTCGTGCTCGCGCTGTTCCTGGTGGCGGCGGTACCCATGGCCGTCCAGTACCTGGTGTCGTCGTCGTTCATCACGGCGTCGATCAACGCCTGGTTCGGCCTGCAGATGGACCGCGCCATCGAGGACTCGGGCGACGTGGCCGAGGCCTACTACGACGCCTGGAGTGGCAACGCGCGCCACTTCGGCGAGCAGCTCGCCCTGCAGATCACACGCGAGCGACTGCTGCGCGAGGACAACCGCGACGCGCTCGAGGCCTTCCTGCACGAGAAGCAGCGCGAGTATCACCTGGGCGTGGTGCAGGTGTTCCCGTTCGCATCGAGCGAACCGTTGGCGACGCTGGTGAACCCCGAGATTCCCGATGCGGCCTTCGTGAAGCGCGAGAGCGGCCTGGTGACCGCGGCCCTGGCGGGCGAGGAGCGCACGCTCGTCGAGTCGACCGGCACCGAGATCGGCGACGTGATCCGCAGCGCCGTCCCGATCCGCTCGAGCGATCCGGTGCGCCCCGACGAGGTGGTCGGGGCCGTGGTGGTCAACCACCTGGTGCCGCACCCGCTCGTCTACAAGGTCGAGAAGATCAAGTCGGCGGTCGAGGAATACCGCGCGATCCAACCGTTCGCGGGGCGCATCGCCGGCATCTACCGGCTGGTGCTGCTGCTGTTCTCGCTGGTGATCGGGCTCTTCGCGCTCTGGTGGGGCCTGCGCATGGCCAAGGGTGTGACCACGCCGATCCGCGCGCTGGCCGAGGGCACCGAGAAGGTCGCCCGCGGCGACCTGGACGTGGTGATCGAGTCGACCTCCGACGACGAGATCGGCCTGCTGGTGAAGTCCTTCAACCAGATGACGGGCGACCTGCGCGAAGCGCTGTCGGGACTCGAGGCTTCGAATACCGAGCTCGACCAGCGCCGCCGCCAGATGGAGACGGTGCTGCGCAACGTCGACGCGGGCGTCGTCGCGGTGGATGCCGAGGACTGCATCACCACCCTGAACCCGGCGGCCCAGCGCCTGCTGGGCGTGCTGCCCGGTACCGACCTGCTGGGCCGCAAGGTCGCGGAGGTGGGGCTTCCCGCCGAGGTCTTCGAGGTGATGCGCGGTCTCGAGGCCCAGACCCGCGCCGGCATTCGGGAGAGCGTGCGCCAGCAGGTGCAGCTCTCGACGCCGAGCGGCGACGACCTGCTCACCCTGGTGGTGAGCCTCTCGCTCCTGCAGGACGACGACGGCCGGACGCTCGGCAGCGTGTTCGTGTTCGACGACTACACCCAGGAGGTGCGCGCCCAGCGCATGGCCGCCTGGCGCGAGGTCGCCCGGCGCATCGCCCACGAGATCAAGAACCCGCTCACGCCGATCCAGCTCTCGGCCCAGCGCATCCGCCGGCGCTTCGGCGACCGCCTGGGCGACACCCCCGAAGAGCGCCAGGTGCTGGACGAATGCGTGGACACGATCACGAGCCACGTGGACGGGCTCAAGGTACTCGTGAACGAGTTCTCGAATTTCGCGCGCCTTCCCCAGGCCCGCCCGCGCCCCGACGACCTGAACCAGCTCGTCCACGAGGCGATCTCGAGCTATGCGGAGAGCGAGGGCGCGCGCTTCGACACCGACCTCGACCCGACCGTCCCGAAGGTCGACCTCGACCGCGACCAGCTCAGGCGGGTGCTCACGAACCTGATCGACAACGCCCGGGCCGCCGTGGGCGAGACCGGCAGCATCGAGGTCCGGACGGTCTACGACACCCCGCTCGAGACCGTGCGCCTCGAGGTCGCCGACGACGGCGAGGGCATCCGGCCCGAGGACCGCCGCCGCATCTTCGAGCCCTACTACTCGACCAAGGACCACGGCACCGGCCTCGGCCTGGCCATCGTGAGCCGCATCATCGCCGACCACCACGGCTACATCCGCGTCCACGACAACAAGCCCCACGGCACCCGCTTCATCATCGAACTGCCGGTCAGCAGCGCCTGACCGGGCCCCGGAGTTCGGGGAGCCACCTCGCTAGTCTTCGGGTGTGGCGCGCATCCTGATCGTGGACGACGAGTCGAGCATCCGGCGTACGCTCGCGGGGATTCTCGAGGACGAGGGGTACGAGACCGACTCGGCTCCCGACGGCGAGGCCGCGCTCGCGGCGCTGCGCGGCGACGACCCGGCGGACGTGGTGTTGCTCGACATCGCGATGCCCGGGCGCGACGGAGTGGCGATCCTCGAAGAGATCCGCAGCACCTGGCCGGCGCTGCCGGTCGTGATGATGAGCGGGCACGGCACCATCGAAACCGCCGTGCGCGCGACGCAGCTCGGCGCGTTCGACTTCATCGAGAAGCCGCTGTCGGCCGAGAAGCTGCTGCTCATCCTGGGCCATGCGCTGGAGCGCTCGGCGCTCGAGGCCGAGAACCGCCGCTTGCGGGCCGAGAGCCTGCGCGCCCACGAGATCCTCGGCGTGTGCCCGGCCATGACCCAGCTGAAAGAGCAGATCAGCGTGGCCGCGCCCACCAATGGCTGGGTGCTGATCACCGGCGAGAACGGCACGGGCAAGGAGATGGTCGCCAAGCAGGTGCACGTGCAGAGCCTGCGCGCCGAGCACCCCTTCGTCGCCGTCAACTGTGCGGCCATCCCCGAAGAGTTGATCGAGTCCGAGCTGTTCGGCCACGAGAAGGGCGCGTTCACCGGGGCGATCAGCCAGAAGCAGGGACGCTTCGAGCTGGCCGACGGCGGCACGATCTTTCTCGACGAGATCGCGGACATGAGCCTACGGACCCAGGCCAAGATCCTGCGCATCCTCCAGGAGCACAAGTTCGAGCGGGTGGGTGGCACCGAGACCATCGAGGTCGACGTGCGCGTGATCGCGGCCACGAACAAGAGCCTCGAGAAGGAGATCCAGGAGGGGAACTTCCGCGAAGATCTCTACTACCGCCTGGCGGTGATCCCGTTCCAGGTGCCGTCGCTGCGCGAACGGCGCGAGGACATTCCGATCCTGGCGAAGGCCTTCGCCGCCGAGTTCTGCGCCGATTCGGGGACCAAGCCCAAGGCGATCAACCCGCGCGCCATGAAGCAGCTGCAGGCCTACGGCTGGCCGGGCAACGTGCGCGAGCTGCGCAACCTGATGGAGCGGCTGGTGCTGATGTCGCCGGGTGCGAAGATCCGGGTGGAGGACCTGCCCGAAGAGCTGCGCAGCGGCGCGCCCCGGGATCAGCCCGGGCAGAGCCTCGACGAGGCGCGCAAGGGTTTCGAGCGCGAGTTCCTGACCGCGCGTCTCAGCGAGAACGGCTGGAACATCTCGCGCACCGCCGAGTCGATCGGCCTCGCCCGCGAGAGCCTCTCGCGCAAGCTGCGCGCCTTCGGCATCAAGGTGCCGCGCGATTGAACGCCGCCGATCCCGGGGCCGGGGCCGCGCCGGCCTTCGCGCCCGGTACCGCACCGGCCATCGAAGAGGCGCGCCCGGAGGACGTCGCCGAGCTCGCCCGCATCGCTGCCGAGGCGCTGCCGGGGGCGTTCTCGGCGGACGGCTTTCGCGACGAGCTCGCTCGGGACGACGCCCATGTGTGGGTGGTGCGCCGATCCGGTCGTGTCCAGGGCTATCTGGCCGCGCGGGTGCTCGATGACGTGGTCGAGGTGCTCTCGATCGCGGTCGTGCCCGCCGCTCGCCGCAGCGGGGTGGGCCGCGCCCTGATCGCCCACGCCATCACCGCCGCGCCCGCCGGGGCCAGGCTGGATCTCGAGGTTCGGGCCGGAGACGCCGGCGCCCAGGCGTTCTACGGCGCGCTCGGCTTCGTCGCCGTGGGCCGCCGCCCGCGCTATTACCGCGGCGGTGAGGATGCCGTCCTGATGACTCGCGAAGCCGCGCCCGCGGACAAGGCCGGAGCCCTTCCGTGAACGTGAACGCGGTGCGGTCGCTGATGGCCATCGAGCGGAACGAGGCCGAGGGCCGGGGAGGCAACCGGCGTCTGGTGCTGCGTGCGCCGGCCGACTGGCCCGAGCCCGCGCCGGGCCAGTTCCTGATGCTGCATCTCGCGCCGCCGGAGCCTCCGCGCCACGACCCGCTGCTGCCGCGCCCGATGGCGGTCTATCGCACCGAGCGGCGGCCCGACGCCACGCTGCTCGAGGTGCTGTACAAGGTGGTCGGTCGCGGCACCTCACTGCTGGCCGGCTACGACCCCGGCGTGGCCCTGCCGGTGGTGGGTCCGCTGGGCCGTGGTTTCGAGACCCCTGGCGCGGGCGAGACGGCGCTGCTCGTGGGTGGCGGCACGGGCATCGCATCGCTCTACGGGCTGGCCGCGGCCGCCCGCGCGCAGGCAGACGTGCACGTTCTGCTCGGCGCGCGACACGCCGACGACCTGATGGGCCTCGCCGATTTCGAAGCGCTCGGCGTGCGGCTGTCGCTGGCCACCGAAGATGGCAGCGCCGGACACCGCGGTCTCGTGACGGCGCTGCTCGAGCGCGCCCTGGCCGAAGCCGACGGGCCGACCCGCGTGTACGCGTGTGGCCCCACGCCGATGATGCAGGCGGTCGCCGGGCTGGCCGAGGGTGCCGGTGTGCCGTGCACGTTGTCTCTGGAGAATCGCATGGCCTGCGGCTTCGGCGTGTGCCTGGGCTGCGCCGTCCACGGCCCCGGCGAGAAGCTCCACCTGGTGTGTCGCGACGGCCCGGTCTTCGACACGACCGAGCTTCGCGTGGACGCGCTGCCGTGAGCGCGTCAGAAACGAGGCGTTTTCCGTGAGCGCCCAGGACGGCACGACCGCACCTGCGCCCGACCTCTCCGTCGACTTCGCGGGCATCGCCCTGCGCAATCCCGTCCTCACGGCCTCGGGCACGTTCGGCTACGGCGTCGAGTTCGGTCCCTTCCTCGACCTCACCCGCCTGGGCGGATTCGTGGCCAAGAGCCTCACCGTCGACCCGCGCCACGGCAATCCGCCCCCGCGCATCGTCGAGACGCCGGCCGGGATGCTGAATGCCATCAGCCTCGAGAACGTGGGCGTCGACGACTTCGTGGCGACGAAGCTGCCTGCGATCCCGGACGGCGTGCCGGTGATCGCGAGCGTCTTCGGGACCGAGATCGATCGCTACGCCGAGGTCTGCAAGCGCCTCACCGGGGTGCCCAAGGTGGCAGGCCTCGAAGTGAATGCATCGTGTCCGCACGTGAAGGCCGGCGGCATCGAGTTCGGGCAAGACCCGCAGGCACTCGCGACGCTCGTGGCGGCCTGCCGATCGGCCACCGACTTGCCGCTGGTGATCAAGCTCTCGCCGAACGTGACGTCGCCCGCCGAGATGGCGCGCGTGTGCGAGGGCGAAGGGGCCGACGGCATCGCTGCGATCAACACGCTCCAGGCGCTCGAGGTCGATCCCGAGACGCGCCGCCCCGCGCTCGCGAACGTGTTGGGCGGTCTCTCGGGTCCGGCGATCCGGCCCGTAGCCCAGCGCATCGTCTTCCAGATCGCGCAGGCGGTCTCGATCCCCGTGTGCGGCATGGGCGGGATCACCTGCGCGGCCGACGCGGTGCGCTTCCTGCTGTGCGGCGCGACGGCCATCCAGGTCGGGACGGCCAACTACCTGAACCCCGAGGTCGCCGGCGAGATCGTCGAAGGCCTGGCCGCCTACTGCGAGCGCCACGGCGTGGCCCGGGTGGCCGACCTGGTGGGCGCGCTGGACCGCAGCTGAGTCCCGCCCAGCCGGCCCAGCGAGCCCAACAAGCCCAACGAGCCCGGTTAGCCCGGTGAGCCCCGAGCCGGTGCGCCCCCGCAGGGCCGCGGGCCTGAACCCGCCGCCCCTAGAGCGCTTTTCCGGGCCGCTCCAGCGCCGCCCCGCGGGGCCGTGCGGGAGGGGGCCCGCATTGCATTAGTTCAATGGTTTGGATAGGTTACGCGGGCTTTGGCTGCGGCTTGAAGTGGGCGTCCGTCCACTTCTTTTGTTTTGGGCACATGTTGGCCTCGGGAAGATCAAGTGTACCGGGACATCCCGGCGGAGATGCGTGCGCTGGTGGAACCGATCTTGGAAGATCGTGGTCTCGAGCTGGTCGATATCGAGCAGCGGCGGGGACGTGCGCCTTGGACCGTCCGCGTGATCGTCGATACCCAGGCGGGCGACGGCGCCGTGGGCGTGGACCAGTGCGCCAGCGTCTCGCGCGAGATCGCGACCCACCTCGACGCCGTCGACGCCATTCCAGAGCGGTACAACCTGGAGGTCACGTCGCCCGGCCTCGACCGCACCCTCGCCCGGGAGAAGGACTTCGTCGCGGCCTGCGGCCAGCAGGTCCGCGTGGAGACGCGGCGCCCCCTCGACGGGCGCCGGCGGTTCAAGGGCACGCTGCTCGGCTTCCAGGGGGACGTGGCCCAGATCGACGTCGATGGAGAGGTGCTCGCCGTCCCCTTCGAGGAGGTGGCGCGCGCCCGCACGCTCTACACGTTCACCCGAGAGGACTTCGCCCGACGCGGCCAATAGCGCCGGTCAGGAGCTTTCACATGAACATCGCACCGCTTCGCCGCGAAATCGAGCAGATCGCCAAGGACAAGGGGATCGACAAGTCCACCATCATCGGTGCGCTCGAAGAGGCGATGAAGCAGGCCGCACGCCGGAAGTTCGGCCTGGAAAAGGAGATCGAGGCCCGTTTCAACGAAGAGACGGCCGAGATCGAGTTGTTCGAGTTTCGCGAGGTGGTCGACGAAGTCACCGACGCCGAGAACCACATCAGTCTCGACGGCGCGCGCGGCTTCGACCCCGAGGCCGAGGTGGGCGACGAGATCGGCATCAAGCTCGACACCAAGGACTTCGGACGCATCCTCGCGCAGACCGCCAAGCAGGTGATCATCCAGCGCGTTCGCGACGCCGAGCGCGACAACGTCTTCGACGAGTACAAGGACCGCAAGGGCGAGATCGTCAACGGCATCGTCCGCCGCTTCGAGAAGGGCGCGATCATCGTCGATCTCGGCCGCGCCGAGGCCGTGCTGCCGCCGAAGGAGCAGGTGCCGCGCGAGAACTACCGGCCCGGCGACCGCATCCGCGCGTACGTGCTCGACGTGAACAACGAGGCCAAGGGCTCGCAGATCGTGCTCTCGCGCGCGTGCATCGAGATGCTGACCAAGCTGTTCGCCCAGGAGGTGCCGGAGATCTACGAAGGCATCGTCTCGATCGAGTCGGCCGCCCGCGAGCCCGGTGGACGCTCGAAGATCGCCGTGGCGTCGCGCGACGGCGATGTCGACCCCGTCGGGGCCTGCGTCGGCATGAAGGGCAGCCGGGTGCAGTCGGTGGTGCAGGAGCTCCGCGGCGAGCGCATCGACATCGTGCCCTGGGGCCCCGACCCGGCGCGCTACGTGTGCAGCGCCCTGTCGCCGGCCCAGGTCTCGAAGGTCATCATCGACGAGGCCGAGAAGAGCATGGACGTGGTCGTCCCGGACGACCAGCTGTCGCTCGCGATCGGCCGCCGCGGTCAGAACGTGCGGCTCGCCGTGCAGGTGACCGGCTGGCGCATCGACATCACCAGCGAGAGCGAGATGCGCGAGCTTGCCCGTTGGTTCGCCGACGCCGTGAGCGTCGTCGAGGGATGCGGCGAGCCCGAGGCCGAGCTGCTGCTGCAGAACGGCATCACCTCGCTCGAGGATCTCGCGACCTGCTCGAACGATCTGCTGACGGCGCTGCCGGGCATCGACGACGCGGGCGCCGAGGCGATCAAGGCCCGCGCGGGCGAGCTGGCGGTCAAGCGCCAGGAAGAGATCGCGCGCGCCGAGGCCGAAGCGGCCGCGGCCGCGGAAGAAGAGGCGCGGCTCGCTGCCGAGGCGGCGGCCGCTGCAAGGGCTGCGGAAGCCGAGGCGGCCGAGCAGGGCGAGCCGGCGGAGAACGCTGGCGGCGAAGCGCCGGCATCGGACGAGCCTCAGAGCTAGCAGGACCCGCCGCCCTCGGGCGGCAGGATCCCGTGGAACGGCTGCCCCAGGGCGGCAGGAGACGACCGGGCGCATGGCGACCAGGGCCTACAAGATTGCGGAAGAACTCGGCATCGACCGAACCGAGTTCGTCGAGAAGGCACGTGGCCTCGGCATCGAGCTGAAGAGCGCCATGGCTTCGCTCGACGACGAACAGGTCGAGCTCGTTCGCGACAAGCTCGGGCGCAAGCGCGGGCCCGTGACCGAAGCGCGTGTGGTGAGCCGCGGCGGCGCGGTGATCCGACGACGCAAGCGTGCGGCGCCCGAACCCGAGCCGGAGCCCGCGCCGGAGCCGGAGGCCGCCGAGGTGGCGCCGGAGGCGCCCCAGCCCGAGGTGGTCGCTCCCGAGGCAGCCGAGCCCGAGCCCGCGACGCCCGAGGTCGCGCCCGAGGCGGACGCGACCCCCGAGCCCGAGACGCCGGCCCCGGTGCAACCGGCTCAGCCCGCACAGCCGGCCCAGCCCGCAGCCGAACGACCGGCCGCGGCGGCGGCCGCGCCCGGCGCCGGTGCGGCGCGTGCCAAGAGCGGCGGCGACGCCCAGCAGGACAAGCGCGGTGCCAACAAGAAGCAGTTCCGCGAGGTCGTCAACCTGCGCGAGCAGGAGCAGATCGCACGGCAGGTGACGAGCCGGACCACCGGCCGTCCCACGCCCAGCGTCGATCCGCGCGCGTTCTCGTCGCCGCGCCGCAAGCGCCGCGACGCGCCCGCGGGCCCCGCCAAGCAGGCCGAGCCGAAGGTCCAGAAGCGCGTCGCGCGTGTGGAGGGCGAGATCAGCGTGGCCGAGCTGGCGAAGCAGCTGGGCGCCAAGGCCGCCGAGCTGCAGGGCAAGCTGATGGGCCTCGGCACGATGGTGTCGATCAACCAGCACATCGACGTCGAGACCGCGACGAAGGTGGCTGCGGACTACGGCTTCGAAGTGCTGGACGTGGGCTTCCAGGAGTCCGAGTACATCGAGGAGCAGCCCGCGGGTGACGACGAGAGCCTCTCGCCGCGCCCGGCCGTGGTGACCGTGATGGGTCACGTGGACCACGGCAAGACCTCGCTGCTCGATGCCCTGCGCGAGACCAACGTGGTGGACGGCGAGGCTGGCGGCATCACCCAGCACATCGGCGCCTACCAGGTCGACGTGTCGGGACACACGATCACGTTCATCGACACGCCGGGTCACGCGGCCTTCACGGCCATGCGCGCGCGCGGCGCCGAGGTGACCGACCTGGTCATCCTCGTGGTTGCGGCGAGCGAGGGCATCATGCCCCAGACCGTCGAGGCCATCGATCACTCGCGCGCCGCTGGCGTGCCCATGGTCGTCGCGGTCAACAAGTGCGACCTGCCCGGCGCCGACTCCCAGAGCACGCGCCAGCGCCTGATGGAGCACAACGTCGTGCTCGAGGACTTCGGTGGCGACGTGCTTGCCGTCGACATCTCCGCGCTCAAGCGCACCGGCCTCGACAAGCTGCTCGAAGCCGTCGTGCTGCAGTCCGAGCTGCTCGAGCCCAAGGCCGACCCGACCCGCCGGGCCAAGGGCGTGGTGCTCGAGTCGCGCCTCGACAAGGGCCGCGGGCCGGTGGCCACCGTGCTCGTGCAGGAGGGGACGCTCCAGCGCGGCGACCAGATCGTGGTGGGTACGCAGTTCGGCCGCGTTCGCTCCATGTCGAACGAGCGGGGCGAGACGCTGAAGGAGGCACCGCCCTCCACGCCGGTCGAGGTGATCGGCCTCGGCGGCGTGCCCGAGGCCGGCGATGTGATGGACGCCGTCGAGAACGAGCGCGCGGCCAAGGAGATCGTGGCGCACCGCGAGCAGCAGAAGCGCAGCCAGGACCGCGGTCCGTCGCGCCCGCGCGTGAGCCTCGACGACCTGTTCGCTCGAGCCGAGGGCGGTGGGCCCCGCGAGCTGCCGGTGATCATCAAGGCCGACACCCAGGGCTCCGCCGAAGCGCTTCGCGACGGCCTCGAGAAGATCGAGAGCGACAAGGTGAACCTGAAGGTGTTGCACACCGCCGTGGGCGGCGTCACCGAGAAGGACGTGCAGCTCGCCCAGGCGAGCAACGCCATCATCGTCGGCTTCCACGTGCGGCCCGATGCCAAGGCCCGGCGGACCGCCGAGCAGGAAGGCGTCGACATCCGCATCTACAAGATCATCTACGAGGCGCTCGACGAGGTGAAGGCGGCCATGGCGGGCCTGCTGCCGCCGACGCTGAAGGAGAAGGTGCTCGGCCAGGCCGAGGTGCGGCAGACCTTCACCATCCCGAAGCTCGGCACGATCGCGGGCTCGATGGTCACCGACGGCAAGATCCTCCGCAGTGCCAACTGCCGGCTGGTCCGCGACGGCGTGCAGGTCTTCGAGGGCAAGCTGGCCTCGCTCAAGCGCTTCAAGGACGACACCCGCGAGGTGGCTTCGGGCTTCGAGTGCGGCATCGGGATCGACGGCTTCAACGACGTCAAAGTCGGTGACGTGATCGAAGCCTACGAGCTCGAGGAGCACGCGGCCGAACTCTGATGGTCGTCGGCGCAGCCCGCGTGGAGCTGCACGTCCACGGTTCGAGGTCGCTGAAGGAGAAGCGCGGCGTGGTGCGCTCGATCACCCAGCGCGTTCGCAACCGCTTCAACGTCTCGGTGGCGGAGGTGGGCGGCCAGGACACCTGGCAGCGCGCCGTCCTGGGGCTGGCCACCACCGCCGGCGAGTCGGGCCAGGCCCGGGCGCGCCTCGAGAAGGCGATCGATTTCATCGAGGACCTGCACCTCGCCGAGGTGATCGGACAGGAGGTCGAGATCCTATGAACGCGCCCGCACGGCAGCACGGCGGCCCTTCGTGAGCCGGCGCACCGAACGCATCGGCGAGGAGATCCGCGAAGAGCTGGCACGGCTGCTGCGCACGGAGGTCACCGACCCGCGCATCGGGCTGGTGACGCTCACGCGCATCGACGTGGCGCCCGACCTGCGCAACGCCAAGGTGTGGTGGAGCCGGGTCGGGAAGGACGCCTCGGATGAAGAGGCCGACCGTCTGGCCGGCGAAGGGCTCGACAGTGCGGCGGGCTTCCTGCGCCGCCGGCTGGCCCGCGAGCTTCCGCACAAGCGCGTTCCCGAGCTGCGCTTCCGACACGATCCCTCGCTGGCCCTGGGCAGCGAGACCCTGAAGCTCTTGAAGGACCTCGAGCCGGCGCCTGGCGAGGCTTCCGAGGTCGAGCCCTTCGACGAAGACGAGGAGACCGGCGATGTCCCGCGCGAGTAGGCGCCGCAAGGACCGCCCCGGACCGGCGGGGTTTCTGGTCGTGGACAAGCCCGTGGGCTGGACGTCGCACGATGCCGTGGACGCGGCGCGGCGGATGTTCGGCGTGAGGCGGGTAGGGCACCTGGGCACGCTCGACCCGCTGGCGACGGGCGTGCTTCCCCTCGCGATCCGCGAGGCCACCAAGCTGGCCCCGTTTCTCGCGTCGGGGGAGAAGGTCTACGTCGGGACCATCCGCCTGGGCGTGGCGACGGACACCTACGACGCCGAGGGCCAGGCCACGCGCAGCCACGACGGCCCGCTGCCGAGCGAGGCCGAGGTGGAGGCGGCGCTCGTCCACTTCCGCGGCGCCATCGAGCAGATCCCGCCGATGTACAGCTCGGTCAAGAAGGACGGCGAGCCGCTCTACCGGCGCGCGCGCCGGGGCGAAGAGGTCGAGCGTGAGCCGCGGCCGGTCGTGATCCACGAGATCCGCATGCACCACTACGCGCCGCCCGAGATCGGCATCGAGGTGCGTTGCGCGCCCGGAACGTACGTGCGCACCCTGGCGCACGACCTGGGCGAGGCGCTGGGCTGCGGGGCCCACCTGTCGGGCCTGCGCCGGACCCGCAGCGGCACGTTCACGGCCGAGATGGCCCGGCCTCCGGCGGAGTACGAGAAGGAGGCCGAGGCGGGCACGCTCGAGGCGCGCCTGATCCCGCCCGAGGTGGCGCTGGGGCTCGGCTGCGTGAGCCTCTCGGCCGTGCAGGCGCGGCGTGTGGCGCATGGGGGCGACATCCCGGTGGCCGAGGCGCGCGGGGCGTTCGAGCGCGCGCCGGACCCGCCGCGACCGGGGGACCGCCTGTCGGCGCTCTCCCCCTCGGGAAGCCTGTTGGCGGTGATGGAGCTTCGGCCCGACCGCAGGCTGCACCCGCTGCGCGTGCTCAACGAATCCTGAGGTGAGGCCGATTTGCCCCGCCTCCTGCCTGCTGGCAGGGGTCAGGCACCTCGGCTAAACCTCCGGCCTTCGCGGGCCGACCGACCCGTAGGACTTCGATCCAGCGTAGGATCGCCAGTCGGCCGAATCAGACGACTCAGGCGACTCAGGCGATTCCGAGTGAGAGGCGAGCTTTTGCTGAACGCAGCGGCCAAGGCCGAGATCATTGGCGAGTACCAGACCAAGGAAGGCGACACCGGTTCGCCCGAGGTGCAGATCGCCATTCTCTCGCGTCGCATCACCGAGCTCACCGAACACTTCCAGACGCACAAGAAGGACCACCATTCTCGCCGCGGCCTGCTCAAGCTGGTCAGTCAGCGGCGCCGGATGTTGGACTACCTGCGGGCCAAGAGCCCCGAGCGATACAAGACCCTGATCTCACGACTGGGTCTTCGCCGCTAGACGAAAGAGCGGCATTCCGCCCGAAGGTCGGGCGGCACACAACCTGGCGGCAGGGACTCTGCCGATCCGATCCCGGATCTGGAATGTGGGAGTCCGTGATCCGCGAAGCGCCAGCCCGACCGAGGGCCGAGCCCGCTTCGCCGATCCCCGATCCCGCATTCCAGCCCCCACGGTCTCGTCTCCGCCGCCCTAGCCCCGCGCCTCTCTGGCGTTCGGGGTGGAGACCGTATTTTCATGCCTAACTATTGGTTCGAACCGAAGACCGTCTCGATGGAGCTGTCCGGCCGGACGCTCACCATCGAGACCGGCCGCATGGCCAAGCAGGCCGCTGGCGCGGCCGTCGTGACCCACGGCGGCACCGTCGTGCTGGTGACCGCAACCCACGCCACCGCGCGCGAGGGCGTCGACTTCTTCCCGCTCACCGTGGACTTCGTCGAGAAGACCTCGGCCGCGGGCAAGATCCCCGGTGGCTTCTTCAAGCGCGAGGCGCGGCTGTCGGATCGCGAGATCCTGGTCTGCCGCTTCATCGATCGCTCGATCCGTCCGCTGTTCGCCGACGGCTATATGCGCGAGACCCAGGTGATCGCCACGGTGCTCGCGGCCGACGGCGTGACCCAGCCCGACATGCTGGGCTTCCTGGGCGCCTCGGCTGCGCTGTCGATCAGCGAGATCCCGTTCCTCGGGCCCATCGGCGCCCTGCGCGTGGGCCGGGTCGAGGGCGAGCTCACCGTGAACCCCACGGTCGAGGCCATCGCCGAGAGCGATCTCGAGCTGGTCGTGGCCGGCTCGCGCGACGCGCTGGTCATGGTCGAGGGCGGGGCCGACGAGGCCAGCGAGGCCGACCTGCTCGAAGCGCTGCAGTTCGCCCACCGCGAGATGCTGCCGCTGATCGAGCTGCAGGAGGAGCTCCAGAAGCTCGCCGGCAAGCCCAAGCTCGAGGTCGAGGCGCCCCAGAAGGACGCCGACACCGTGGCCAAGGTGCGCGGCGCGGCCGAGGCCGAGCTGCGCGAGGCCGTTCGCATCCAGTCCAAGCACGAGCGCTACGCCGCCATCGACGCCGTCGAAAAGCGCGTGGTGAGCGAGCTGGTGGACGCGTACAAGAACGAGCCCGCTTCGCTCACGACGCTGGCGGAGGTCGAGGCCCGGCAGGGCGGCCTGCGCAAGCTCACCGGCGACGCCAAGGGCGCGCTCAAGGATCTGCGCAGCGAGCTGATGCGCGGTCGCATCCTCGACGATGGCGTGCGCATCGATGGCCGCGCCACCGACGAGGTCCGGCAGATCGCGTGTGAGGTGCGGCCGCTGCCGCGCGCACACGGCGTGGCGCTGTTCACCCGCGGCGAGACCCAGGCCCTGGTGTACGCGACGCTGGGCAGCGGCGACGATGCCCAGACCATCGACGCGCTCACCGAGCGCAGCCGCAAGCACTTCCTGCTGCACTACAACTTCCCGCCGTTCTCGGTGGGCGAGGCGCGCTTCCTGCGCGGCCCGTCGCGGCGCGACATCGGCCACGGCAACCTGGCCGAGAAGGCGCTGAAGTCGGTCATCCCGGACGTGGACGACTTCCCGTACACGGTGCGGGTGGTGAGCGAAGTGCTCGAGTCCAACGGTTCGTCGTCGATGGCGACCATCTGCGGCGGCACGCTCGCCCTGATGGATGCCGGCGTGCCGCTCAAGGCACCGGTGGCGGGCATCGCCATGGGTCTGATCGCCAGTGACGGCCGCCACGCGGTGCTGTCGGACATCCTCGGCGACGAGGACCACCTGGGCGACATGGACTTCAAGGTGGCCGGGACGCGCAAGGGCATCACCGCCCTGCAGATGGACATCAAGATCGAGTCCGTCGACTGGGACGTGATGCAGAAGGCGCTGGCCCAGGCCCACGAGGGCCGCCTGCACATCCTCGACTGCATGGAGCGCGACAGCGGTGACCACCTGCCGGGCTTCGCGCCCCGGGCCGAGCTGTCGGACTGGGCGCCCCGCATGGAGGTGCTCACCATCAAGCCGGATCGCATCCGCGACATCATCGGGCCTGGCGGTCGGGTGATCCGCGGCATCCAGGAGATGAGCGGTGCCAAGCTCGACGTCGACGACTCGGGCCAGGTGGCGATCTTCGCCCCCGACCTGGACGCGCTGACCCGCGCCCAGGCCATGGTCGAAGAGCTCACCCAGGAAGCCGAGATCGACAAGCTCTACAGCGGCAAGGTGAAGCGCATCACCGATTTCGGCGCCTTCGTCGAGATCTTCCCGGGGACGGATGGGCTCGTGCACATCAGCCACCTGGCCGAGGGCCGGGTGGACCAGGTGACCGACGTCCTGTCGGAGGGCGACGAGGTGCTGGTCAAGTGCATCGACATCGACCCCACCGGCCGCATCCGGCTCTCGCGCAAGGAAGCGCTCCGGGACGCCATCTCCGAGGCCTAGACCGAGATGGTCCGCGTGCGGATCGTGCGTCTGCCGGGAGCGGAAGATCTTCCGCTCCCGGCCTACGCGTCCGCCCAGGCGGCCGGGGCCGACCTGCGCGCCGCCGTCTCCGAGCCGCTTCGACTCGAACCCGGCGCCCGCGTCGCCGTGCCCACGGGGCTCTGCATCGCGCTGCCCGAGGGCTACGAGGCCCAGCTGCGGCCGCGCAGTGGGCTGGCACGCAAGCACGGCATCACGCTGCCCAACGCACCCGCTACCATCGACGCCGACTACCGTGGGGAGGTGCTGGTGGTGCTGTGGAACGCGGGCAGCGAGCCCTACACGATCGAACGCGGTGCACGCATCGCGCAGATGATCGTGGCCCCGGTGGTCCAGGCCGCGTTCGAAGAGGTCGAAGCCCTCGACGCCACCGAGCGCGGTGACGGCGGCTTCGGCTCCACGGGCACGCGGTGAGCGAGGCCGAAGGCCCGATCGCGACCGGTCCCGAGCCGGTCCATCCGCAGCCGCCCACGCCCGAAGCCGAGGCGCCCAAGCGCCGTGGGGCCAGCAACCTGGTGCTGCGCCTGGTGAGCGCCGCCATCCTGATCCCGCCGGTCGTCTGGGGGATCTTCGAGGGCGGATTCTGGGTGCCGCTGATCGTGACCGCGATGGTGCTGCTGGGCCTGCGCGAGTTCTACAAGCTCATCAAGGCCAAGGGCGCCCACCCGCTCGAGACGTTCGGCCTGGTGGCCGGCGGCTCGCTCCCGGTGATCGCCTGGCTGGGCAGCGAGTACCACACCACGCTGCTGCTCTCGGCCGTGCTGCTCGGCGTGATGGTGCTCCAGCTCCAGAAGGCGCGGATCACCGACGCGCTCGAGAGCATCTCGGGCACCTTCTTCGGCGTCTTCTACGTGGGCTGGCTGCTGTCGCATGCCGTCGTGCTGCGCGACTTCTACCGCGCGGTGGCGGCGCGCCTCGGCCCCGACGCCGTGGCCGGCTGGGACCCGGACGTGGGCGCCTTCTACCTCTTCTTCTGCGTCTCCGTGGTGGTGGGGGGCGACGTCGGGGCGTACTTCGCAGGCCGCGCGTATGGCAAGCGCAAGCTCGCTCCCCAGGTGAGCCCGGGCAAGACGGTCGAGGGGGCCATCGGCGCGCTGCTGGCGGGCCTGCTGGTGGGCGTCGCGCTCAAGGCGTTCTTCGACCAGGTGGCGCCGACCCTCTCGGCGCAGCTCGGCTACGTGGGGTGCGCCGTATTCGGCCTGCTGCTCTCCGGCGTGGGCATCGTGGGGGACCTGGTCGAATCGCTGCTCAAGCGAGACGCCCAGGTCAAGGACACCTCGAACCTGCTACCGGGCATGGGCGGCATGTTGGACCGCATCGACTCGAACCTCCTGGCGATTCCCGTCATGTACTACGCCCTCCTCGCCTGGACCTTCCTCACCACCCGCGTCCCCGCCTAGAGGCGTTAGGGGGCCGGCGGCGATTCTCGGGGCGGCTCGCTAATCTCGCGGCGCCATGTCCGGTGCTTCCCCCTTGCACGCGGCTCCGACCCTCGATGAGGCGCTGCGCGATCGGCCGCGGGACGAATGCGGCATCTTCGGCATCCATGGCCACAGCGAAGCCGCGCACCTGACCTACCACGGGCTCTACGCCCTCCAGCACCGCGGGCAGGAGAGCGCGGGCATCTGCTCGAGCCAGGGGGGCGAGCAGTTCGTCCACCGCGGCATGGGCCTGGTGTCGGACGTCTTCAGCCAGCGCGTGCTCGAGCGCCTGCCCGGTCGCCACGCCATCGGTCACGTGCGCTACTCGACCACCGGCGAGAGCCTGCTGCGCAACGCCCAGCCCTTCTGCGCCAACACCGATGGTGGCCCGGTGGCCATCGCGCACAACGGCAACCTCGTGAACGCACGCGCCGTTCGCCGCGAGCTCGAGGGCCGCGGCGCGATCTTCAGCACCACCGCCGACAGCGAAGTGATCGTGCACCTGCTGGCGCGTTCCAGGGAAGCGACGCTCGAAGAGCGCCTGATCGACTCGCTGTCGCGGGTGCGCGGTGCCTTCAGCCTGGTGATGCAGACCCACGACGCCTTGATCGCCGCCCGCGATCCCCACGGCTTCCGTCCGCTGGTGCTGGGGCGGCTCGACGGCGCCTGGGTCGCGGCCAGTGAGACCTGCGCGCTCGACCTGATCGGCGCCGAGCCCGAGCGGCACCTCGACCCCGGCGAGGTGGTGGTGCTGCGCCGCGGCCGGCTGCGCTCGCTGCGGCCGTTCCCGCGCCCCGAGCGCGAGGCCTTCTGCATCTTCGAGTACATCTACTTCGCGCGGCCCGACTCGAACCTGCGTGGAGGCAACGTCTACACCTACCGCAAGGAGCTCGGGCGGGTGCTGGCGCGCGAGCACCCGGTCGAGGCCGACATGGTGGTGCCGCTGCTGGACTCGGGCAGTGCCGCCGCCCTGGGCTTTGCCGAAGAGTCGGGCATCCCCTACGAGACGGCGATCATCCGCAACCACTTCGTCGGACGTACGTTCATCGAGCCCGCCCAGGCGCTTCGCGACCACGGCGTACGCGTGAAGCACAACCCGATCCACGGGCTGATCGAGGGCAAGCGCGTGGTGCTCGTGGACGACTCGATCATCCGCGGCACCACACTGCTCAAGATCTCCAACATGATGCGCGACGCCGGCGCGCGCGAGGTGCACGCGCGCATCTCGGCGCCGCCCACGATCGGCCCGTGCCACTACGGCATCGACATGCCCACCCGCGCCGAGCTGATCGCGCACCGCATGACCCTCGAAGAACTCTGCCGGCGCATCGGCGCCGACAGCCTCGGCTACCTGTCGGTGGAGGGTCTGCGCGGCGTGAGCCAGGGGCTGAAGCACGGCCACTGCGACGCCTGCTTCACCGACGACTACCCCGTGCCCATCGGCAAGGGCGAAGAAGTGCCGCAGCTCTCGCTGTTCCGGCCCGTGGACGAAGACCGCGAGCGCGGGCGCGACGGGTGAGCAGACCCGAGGGCTGGACCGAAGGCCGACTCGACGAGGCCGAGCTCACCCGCCGCATCGAACGCGGCGAGATCGAGACCGTGGTGACGGCGCTGCCCGACCTCTACGGGCGCCTGGTGGGCAAGCGCATCACGGGCCATTTCTTCCTGGACGAGGTCGCGCGCGGCGGCATGCACGTGTGCGACTACCTGCTGGCCTGCGACATGGAGATGGACCCCACGCCCGGCTACGCCTACACGAGCTGGGAGACGGGTTACGGCGACCTGCACGCGGTGCCCGACCTGGGGACCCTGCGCGTGGCGGCGTGGCTGCCGCGCACGGCCGTGGTGCTGTGCGATGCCCTGCTCGAAGACGGCAGCGGCCCCGTGCCCGTGGCGCCGCGCAGCGTGCTCAAGCGCCAGCTCGAGCGGTTGGCCGGTCTGGGCTACGAGCCGCAGATGGGAAGCGAGCTCGAGTTCTTCCTGCTCGGCGAGAGCTACGCCGCGGCCCGGGCCAAGGGCTATCGCAACGTCGAGACCAGCCAGCACTACGTCGAGGACTACCACGTGCTCTCGAGCACCATGGTCGAAGACGTGGTCGGCGAGATCCGCAGGCAGATGGACGCGTCGGGCGTCGAGGTCGAGTTCAGCAAGGGCGAGTGGGGCCCCGGGCAGCACGAGATCAACCTGCGCTACGCCCCGGCACTCGAGATGGCCGACCGCCACGTGGTCTACAAGCTCGGCGCCAAGGAGATCGCCCACGCCCACGGTCGGGGTCTCACCTTCATGGCCAAGTGGGATGCGGCGCTCGCCGGCAACAGCCTGCACATCCACACCAGCCTGACCGATGCGGAAGGCCGCCCCGCCTTCGGGGCACCGGGGACGCCGCTGGCGGGCACGCCCGTCGAGGCGCCCGAGCTGTTCCGGGCCTGGCTCGGGGGCCTGTTGGCACACGCCCGCGAGCTGTCGCTGCTGTTCGCCCCCACGATCAACTCCTACAAGCGCTTCCAGCCCGGCACCTTCGCACCCACGGGCATCGCCTGGAGCTACGACAACCGCACCGCCGGGTTCCGCGTGGTGGGCCACGGCCCGTCGCTGCGCGTCGAGTGCCGCATCCCCGGCGCCGACGCGAACCCGTATCTGGCCTACGCCGGCCTGATTGCCGCGGGCATCGACGGCATCGAGAAGGGGCTCGACCCCGGGCCGGTCTTCGAGGGCGATGTCTACAAGGCCGAGGGGCTGCCGCAGGTACCGCACTCGCTCGCCGAGGCGATCCGGGAGTTCGAGCGCAGCGAGTTCGCGCGCGCGACCTTCGGAGACGACGTCGTGGACCACCTGCTGCACTTCGCGCGCAGCGAGCAGGCGTACTATGACGCGGCGGTCACCGACTGGGAGCGCCAGCGCTATCTCGAGCGCGTCTGACATGGCCGCGCCGCTGATCGGCGTCACCACCTACCACCGCGAGCGCGAAGGCCGGCCGCGGTTCACGCTGCCCGACGCCTACGTCGAGGCCGTGCGTGACGCCGGCGCGATCCCCGTGCTGCTGACCCCGGGCGAGGCGCGCGCCCGCGAACTGCTGGCGCGTCTCGACGGGCTCGTGCTCTCGGGCGGGGGCGACCTCGACCCGCGCGGTTTCGGGGGCGCCGACCACGACTCGGTCTACTTCGTCTGTGGAGAGCGCGACGACTTCGAGCGCGACCTGGTGCGCACGGCCCTCTCGCTCGAGACGCCCATGCTCGCGATCTGTCGCGGCCTTCAGCTCCTGAACGTGGCGCTCGGCGGCGACATCCACGTGCACCTGCCCGACGTGGTGGGCGAAGACGTGCCCCACCGCGAGAGCCAGGACGCACCCACCCGCCACGGCGTGCGGGTGGCCCCCGGGTCGCGACTGGCGGGGCAGCTGGGGGGCGACCGTCTCGACGAGGTCGCATCGTGGCACCATCAGGCCGTCGCGCGCCTGGGCGAGGGGCTGGCGCCGGTGGCCTGGGCCCCCGACGACACCGTCGAGGCCCTCGAACTGGACGGGGCGCCCCAGGTGGCGGCCGTCCAGTGGCACCCCGAGCTCCAGATCGAGGCCGGATCGCCCCAGCGCCGGCTCTTTTCCTGGCTCGTGGGGCTCGCCCGCGGCGGCTGAGGGGCCGCCGCGAGGCTCTCAGCGGCACGCGTTCGCGCAACCCAGATGGGTGAAATCCGGATTGAAGCCCCGCGGGCGACCTTCCGATAGAAGGCGTGAGGGCTTCCGGAGCGTCCGGCGGCCGACCTCGATGGGGGGCCCATGGCACCGCCGCGATTGCTGCTGCGCTTCGACGACCCGGTCGCCTTCGCGACCGAGTACGAGCGCAACATGAGCACCGGTGGCGCCTTCGTGCCCACCGACACCGTGCTCGACCTGCGCGAGACCATCGAGCTCGAGCTGGTGCTCCAGTTTCGCAACGAGTCGTTCGTCGAGCCGGCCGAGGTGGTCTACTGCGGCCCCGGCGCCGACGGGCGGCACGGCGTGGCCGTGCAGTTTCTCTCCGAAGCGAGCTTCCTGCGCGAGAAGCTCGCGCCGATCGCCGCCGAACACGCCGACGACGACGACCGCCGCCGGCGGCGCCGCCGCGAGGCGCGCATCCCGGCCACGCTCGAGACGAGCAGCTTCAAGGTGCAGGCGCACACGCGCGACCTGTCCGAGTCGGGCGTGCTGCTCTCGGCCGACGGCACCGAGCTGCCCGTGGGCAAGAACGTCACGCTCTCCATGCGCGACCCGTCTTCGGGCGAAGAGCTGCGGCTCGAGGGCAAGGTGGCGCGCCGGGTCGAGGCCGAAGGGACCGTGGCCGCGGTCGGGATCCACTTCGAGAAGGACGACGACGAGGAGCACGCCGTCTCCGAATTCGTCGAACGCGTCGGGCGTATGGCGGCCAAGCGCGCCGGCACCGGCCTGGCCGGCAACATCCAGGAGCTGGGCCTCCCGAACCTGATCCAGATGCTCGGCGCGTCGTGCCAGAAGGGCACGCTCGCGATCCAGCGCGGCCCCGAAGAGGGCCTGCTGGCCTTCGAGACGGGGCAGCTGCGCTACACGCGCCTGGGCTGCCTCTCGGGCACCAAGGCGCTGGTACGCATGCTGGCCTGGGAGTCGGGCCGCTTCCGCTTCTACTCCGAGGTGGACGACCTCGAAGACGAAGAGGGCCCGCTCTCGCTCGATGGGGCGCTGCTCGACGCCGTGCGTGAGTTCGACGAGTGGCGCTCGCAGCCGGCGCTACCGCCGGGTGCGGTGCCCGTGGTGGACCGGGTCGTGGCCGATGCACAGACCGACCTCAGCAAGACCGAGGACGCGGTACTCGAACTCGCCCTGGTGGGAATGACCGTTCGCCGCATCCACGACATCATCCCCGACGGCGACACGGACGTGCGCAAGGCGCTGCACGCGCTGCTCGAGCGCGGGGTGATCACGCTCCGCGAAGCGTAGGCGCGCCGGCTAGGCCGGCGGCGTCTTGGGGCCCCACTCGCTTCTCCGCACCAACGTGTCGCGACCGAAGCGCGCGTCGTCGCGGTCGGGGTGGTCGAGCGTGTAATGCAGGCCGCGGCTCTCCTTGCGCTGCTGGGCGCAGTGGATCACCAGTTCGGCGACCAGCGCCAGGTTGCGCAGCTCGAGCAGGTCGGGCGTGAGCTTCGAGTTCCAGTAGTACTCGGTGATCTCTCCCTGCAAGAGCTCGATGCGGCGGCGCGCGCGCGCCAGCCGCCGATCGCTGCGCACGATGCCCACGTAGTTCCACATGAAGCGGCGGATTTCGTCCCAGTTCTGGGTGATCACCACCGCTTCGCTGCTCTCGGTCGCGTCGCCCTCGGACCAGGGCTCGACCACGGTGTCTTCGGGCGGCGGCAGCTCGTCGAAGCGTTCGAGCGCCGCCTCGGAGGCGGCCTGCGCGAAGACCACGCCCTCGAGCAGCGAGTTGCTCGCCAGCCGGTTGGCGCCGTGAAGCCCGGTGCAGGTGACCTCGCCGGCCGCGTACAGGCCCAGTACGTCGGTCTCTCCGCGGGTGTCGGTGACCACGCCCCCGCAGCAGTAGTGCGCCGCCGGCACCACCGGGATCGGTTGCGTGGTGAGGTCGATGCCGAACTCGAGGCAGCGAGCCGAGATGGTCGGGAAGCGCTCGCGCAGGAAGTCCGGTTCCAGGTGCGTGAGATCGAGCACCACCGAGTCGTCGCCCGACCGCTTGAGCTCGGTATCGATCGCGCGCGCCACGATGTCGCGCGGGGCCAGGTCGCTCATTTCGTGGTAGTCGGCCATGAAGGCGTGGCCGCTCATGGTGCGCAGGGTGCCGCCCTCGCCGCGCAGGGCTTCGCTGATCAGGAACGACTTGGCCTGGGGGTGGTACAGGCAGGTCGGGTGGAACTGCATGAACTCCATGTTCGCGAGCGTGGCCCCGGCCCGGTACGCCATGGCCATGCCGTCGCCCGAGGCGATGTCGGGGTTGCTCGTGTAGAGGTAGACCTTGCCGGCGCCGCCCGTGGCCATGAAGGTGATGCGCGCGAAGTGGCGCTCGACCACGCCGCGCAGCGCGTCGAACACGTAGGCCCCCACCACGCGGTTGGGTCCCGGCGCGCCGGCGCGGTCGGTGGTGAGCAGGTCCACGGCAAGGCTGTTCTCGCGCAGGTCGATGTTGGGGTGGGCGCGTACGCGAGAGAGCAGGGCGCGCTCGATCTCGCGCCCGGTCGCGTCCCGGTGGTGGAGGACGCGCCGCTTCGTGTGACCGCCCTCGCGACCGAGCTCGAAGTCGGACGAACCCGGCGGTGCGTCGTCGGCCCGGTCGAAGTCCACGCCGACCTTGAGCAGGGCGTCGATGGCGTCGGCGCCGCGCTCGACGACGAAGCGCACCACGTCTTCGCGGCACAGGCCCGCACCCGCGCCGAGCGTGTCGGCCACGTGGGACTCGTGCGAGTCGTCGCCCGAGACGACCGCGGCGATGCCGCCCTGGGCGTAGTTGGTGGCCGACTCGGCGGCGCGCTTCTTGGTGATGATGGTCACGCGCCCGCGCTCGGCCGCGCGCAGGGCGAAGAAGAGCCCGGCGATCCCGCTGCCGAGAACCAGGAAGTCAGCTTGCCGAGCGGCGGATTCGGGCATGCGGGCCTTCGCTTGCGTGGGCGCCGGGTGCGCCGGCCCCCCTGGGGCTTGGTCGGGCCCCGGGGTCTAAGGAGTGGGCTTCGGGACTCCGATACTGTGCCGAGCGCAGGTCGATACTATCCTGCGGTTCGAACGTGCGACAAGGCCCCGAGGGGATCGGGCCTGTCGCCGCCTACGAGGGGTGAGCGTGGGTTCGAGAGGCTTTGTGAGGGCGCGTGCGCTCGCGGTGCTCTGCGCCGTGGCGGCGCTCGCCGTCGCCGCCCCGGCCATGGCCGGCGGCAAGCGCATGTACCGCTTCGTCGACGAGCGCGGCGTCGTCCACTTCAGCGACAAGAAGGCCGGCAACGGCTACCGGGCCTTTCCGCTGCGGCGCGGGGCCGAGCAGCGCGTGCGCCCCAGTTCGCCGGCACGCTACGACGGCCTGATCGAGCGGGCCGCGGGCCGCTACGGCGTGCCCGCCGCCATGGTGAAGGCGGTGATCCACGCGGAGTCGTCCTTCGACGCCAAGGCCATCTCGCGGGCCGGGGCCATGGGTCTCATGCAGCTGATGCCGGCTACGGCACGCACGCTGGGCGTGGGTGCGCCCTTCAACGCGGGCGAGAACGTCTTCGGGGGCACCCGCTACCTGAAGAAGCTCTACGACCGCTACGGCACCTGGAAGAACACCCTGGCTGCCTACAACGCCGGACCGACGGCCGTCGACCGCTACGACGGCATCCCGCCGTATGCCGAGACACGCGCCTATGTGGAGCGCGTGCTTTCGTACTATCGTCGGTACCATGGCGACTTCCCTCGGTGAGCCGTCCCCGGGGGTCGATGGGCGCGCCGAGCGGTTCTGGAACCTCCCCAACACCATCACGGTGGGGCGCACGGCCGTCGTGCCGATGATCATGGCCTTCCCGCTCTTCGACACGCCGGGCGGGTCGGTGTTGATGGCCTGGACCTTCATCGTGGCCGCCGTGGGCGACCTGGTGGACGGCTGGCTCGCCCGTCGTGGCAACACCGTCACCAAGATCGGCAAGCTGCTCGACCCGCTGGCCGACAAGCTGATCGTCTCGACCGCCCTGATCATGCTGCTGGCCGTGGGGCGGCTGCCCGAGTGGAGCTTCCCGCTGGTCATCGTCATCATTGGGCGCGAGCTGGCCGTGACGGGCCTGCGTGGCATCGCGGTGGCGGGCGGGCAGGTCATGGAGGCGCGGCCAGGCGGCAAGCTCAAGACCGTGGCCCAGAACGTGGCCATCGGGGCGCTGATCTTCCCCCAAGGGACCCTGGGCCTGCCGAATCACCAAATCGGCCTGTACCTCTTGGGGGCCGCGGCGGCACTCACCCTGTGGTCGGGGTGGGTCTACTTCGCCGACTACTTTCGAGCTGAGCGCGCCCAGGGCCCGAAGCCCTAGCCCTAAGCGCTAGCCCTAGCCTTTGCGCGAGGAGAACGCATGAGTCGTCTGTCGGACCTGGGGGGTCGCATCGAGAGCCGCGACGCCCGCATCGGCGTGGTGGGCCTGGGCTACGTGGGCCTGCCGCTGGCGGTGGAGTTCGCGAAGGCCGGCTTCCACGTGACCGGTTTCGACCTCGATCAGGAGAAGATCCGCCAGCTGGGTGAGGGCCGCAGCTACATCGAGGACGTGCCCGCCGAGGACGTGGCCGCCCAGCACGCCGCTGGCCGCCTGCAGGCAAGCACCGACTTCTCGGACATGGCGCACACCGACGTCATCCACGTCTGCGTGCCCACGCCGCTCACCAAGACCCGCGATCCCGACGTCTCGCACATCGTTCGTGCGGTCGAGGACATCCGCAAGCGCCTGCGCAGCGGCCACCTGGTGATCCTGGGCAGCACGACCTACCCGGGCACCACCCACGACCTGTTCGTGCCGCTGCTCGAAGAGTCGGGCCTGCGCTGTGGCGAGGACTTCGCCGTGGCCTTTGCTCCCGAGCGCATCGACCCAGCCAACAAGAAGTTCGCCGTGCGCAACGTGCCCAAGGTGGTGGGCGGCGAGACGGCGCTCTGCACCGAGCTGGGCGTGAAGGCCTACGAGCCCGTCTTCGACAACGTGGTGCCGGTGTCGTCGACCAACACCGCCGAGATGGTGAAGCTGCTCGAGAACACCTTTCGCGCCATCAACATCGGCCTGGCCAACGAGGTGGCGCTCATGTGCGACCGCCTGGACCTCGACGTCTGGGAGGTGATCGACGCCGCAGCTACCAAGCCCTACGGGTTCATGAAGTTCACGCCGGGGCCAGGCCTGGGCGGCCACTGCATCCCCGTCGACCCCAGCTACCTGGCCTGGAAGATGAAGTCGCTGAACTTCGAGGCGCGCTTCATCGAGACCGCCGTCGAGGTGAACGGCCACATGCCCGAGCACGTGGCGCGCACCGTGGGCGATCTCTTGAACGAGGACCGCCTGGCCATCAACGGCGCCCACGTGCTGGTGCTGGGCGTGGCCTACAAGAGCGACGTCTCGGACATGCGCGAGTCGCCGGCCCTCGACATCATCGACCAGCTCGAGCGCAAGGGCGCCGAGATCCGCTACCACGACCCGCACGTGTCCGAGCTTCAGCTCCCGGCGCACACGCTGAAGAGCGTGGAGCTCACCGACGAGGCCCTCACCGCCGCCGACCTGGTGGTGATCCTCACCGACCACTCGGCCGTCGACTACGACCGCGTGGTGGCCAAGGCCTCGCGCGTCTACGACACTCGCAACGCCACGCGCGACGTGGCCGAGCACCGCGAGAAGATCAAGAAGCTCTAGGGGAGGGCGCCACCGCCGCGGCGCGGGCAGACGGCCCCAAGCCCCCGGAATCAGGCCGGATTCGGGCGGCGCGAGGCCGCGGGTCGGAGTAGACGCCCCCCGGGCCGCCGGTTATTCTCCGCCTTCACGCACGAGTAGCTCAGTTGGTAGAGCACCACGTTGCCAACGTGGATGTCGCCGGTTCGAATCCGGTCTCGTGCTCCAGCTCTCGTGAACGACCCCGCGCAGTGGTGCCGGGGTCGTTTTCGTTGGGGCGCCCCGGCGCGGGCTCTATGCGCTGCGCTGGACCCGGTCCCCGGACCGGTAGCGGGCGAGCGGTGGCTGGCCCGTCCGGCAGCCGAGCTCGAACTCGAGCGCGTCGGGGGCCTGGCCGCGAATCGAGATGGTCCCGGCGTGCACGCCGCGCAGGTGGTGGAAGGCGCACAGGGTGACCTGGTTGGACGCCTCGTCGCCCCCGCCCCGCGAGCGGAACTGGATGTGGTGTGCGTGCAGGTTGCGCTGCGAGCTGCAACCGGGCACGACGCAGCGCCAGCCGTCGCGCTCGAAGACCCGCAACCCCTCGGGCCTGCGCCGGCCGAGCCAGGGGTCGTCGAGGGCCCAGCTCTGCGCTGCGTGATCGAGCATGACTCCGAAGGCGTCTCCCTCGCTAGGAAGACGCCCCGTTTCGCGCTCGATCTCGAGCCGCACGCTGGCGATCGTGGCCTCGAACAGACGGGCGACATCAGCACCCGCGGAGATCGAGATCCGGCAACCCTCCAGCCCCTCGGGCTCGGCCCCTCTCGGCGCACACACTTGCCGCCCTTCGCCATCGCCACCGGGCTCGGCCGCTGCCGGCCGAGGTGCGGCGAAGCCCTCGGGCTCCTGCTGCCAGCGCATCCACGCCTCGAGGTCCGTCTCGCGAAGCACGAGCGCCGCCTCCACGGCCTCTTCGAGGCGTCGCGCGCTCACCTGCTGTGCGAACGCCACCCAGCGCTCTCGCCACGGGCCCTCGGCATCGCGGGCCAGGAGCTGGGCCAGGATCTGCGCCTGGAACCACGAGAGGCGGCCATCGCGGTAGGCTGCCCGCAGCGACGGGCAAAGGTCGCCCACACGCTCGACCCGTAGCAGCGCGCGCAGCTTGCGTGGCGACATGCCCAGCCGCTCGCGGGCGAGCGCAGCAGGCGAGGTGAAGTCGGACTTCCACTCGTACTCGGGTGACGAGACCTGGCGCAGCAACGGGCCGAGCTCGGCATCCAGACGCTGCTCGAGGCGAATGGCACGGCGCAGACGCGCGTCGAGCTCGAATGGGTCATCGCGACGCGGCATCTCGCCATCCTGCCGCTCGAGCCCCTCCAGGAGCGGGCGAAGGAAGCGCGGCAACTCGCACGGCGCAAGCACTTCTTCAGGCGCGCCACGGGTCGGTGCACGTGGCGAATCCGGGCAAGGCCGCTCATCCGACTGGCTGGCTGCAGCCGGCTCGCCGCACCCCACCGATCGCGCGATCGGCAGCTCGCCCTCCCGCACCGCCCCATCCGTCGTCAGGGGCAGCGCCGAGAGCACTTCCGCAGTCACCATCTCGAGAACCGCTTCTGGGGCAAGCCGATGGCCCGCCACCTGAGGCGCCGCCTTCCGCAAGCGCTGCCACTTCATCGCAACTCCGAACGAGGCCCGGAAGCGAACCCGGGCGCGGCCGTCCTCGCCCACATCGTCGACCCCCGAAGCGGTCGGCCCGACCGCGGCGCGGTTCGCTACACGCGAGGCGCGCGCGAGGGCGCGAACCGGTTGCGTTCGTGCGTAGTCGATCCACGCAGCTTCGTCTTCGGGCACGACGAAGCGGGCGAGCAGGCGCACCTTGCTCCATGCGAGTGTGCCGTCCACGAGGGCCCGCTCGAGGCCGGGCAGCTCTCCGAGCGTGCGCTCTACGCGCGCCCAGTCCTGTAGCGAACGGGCCGAGCAGCCCAGCCGCTCGCGCGCATAGTCGCCGAGGTTTGCGTAGCCCAGCCGCTTCCAGCCCTCGCACGCCACCAGCCGCCCTGCCAGCGCCACCACCACGCGGCGCAACGGACCACTCCCGCGCCCGAGCGCTTCGATGCGCGCCTCGGGATCAGGCTGGCAAGAAGCGGCCTGTCCGTCGTAGGGATCGGCGAACGCCGACACATCCGTGTTCACGCCCCGACCCTACCGAGCCGACGTGACGGATCCGGTCATGGTCGAGGGGGCGCGGCACCGATATTCCGTGCCCGTTTTCAGGAGGAGGCGACTGCCTCTCGAGAATCCTCAAGGTGAGGCCATGCCCGCGCAGTTGCGTTGGGGCCGTTTTCGTTGAGCGCAGCGCGGCCGGCGAGCTCGCATGGTCTCGAGGCCGGGCTCTCGTCTTCGTTCTGCCTCTCGTGCTGCTGGAGTTCGGTTGGCCGGCGCCCGCGAGCCTCAGGCTCGCGACATGTGGGGGGGCTGATCGGAGCTACTGGACCACGTCCTTGAGCGCCTTGAGCGCCGTCACCCGTACCGTCCGCTTCGCAGGAATCTTGATCGGCTGCCCGAGGAATGGATTCCTGCCCGTCCGAGCCGGTTTCTCCCTCACGATGAAGGTTCCGAAGCCGCTGATCTTGACGTCCTCGGCGACCGGGGCGCCGTCGAGGGTGATGATGTCGATCACGTCGAGGGCGATGGCGGGATCGATGTGCGCTGCCTTCGCGACGGCGTCGGTCAGAAACGCCATGTCCCCCCGCGTCGCCCGGCAGTCGTAGTCCTCACTCGGTTCGCAGACGACCCCCGGTGTCGCGAGCTCGGCCTCGAGGACGGCGCCCCCGCACTCCTCGTCCTCTGCAAGAGGCGGGTGCAAGTCCGGGAGGAAGGCCTGGAAGAGCCGCAGGGCCCGTCCGTCGGCCTCGTCGTCGGGGGCGTCGAAGGCTCGTGCCGGGATCTCCACCCGTATTCGAACCGCCGGATCACGCTCTCCGCGCGCCGCCCGAGGGCCGTCCTCGAAGATGCGGCGCACGACGTCGGCCGGCGGAAGCAGCAGCTCCATCTCGACGCGCTCCCGCTTCGCGTGGTGACGGCCCGCCCGGTCCCGATCGGGCGGCAGCAGGAACCGAAACGAGATCAGGCCTTCCTGGACGAAGTCGATACCCGGGAGCGCCGCATCGAACACGATGAGGTGCCCCTGCCGACTCACCCACCCCACCCGCGCTTGATTGCCCTCATTCAGTCGGACCCGCTGCGCCGGATGGTCCGGCCGCGTCAGCGGTTGCTGGACGAGCTCCATCAGCCCGGACCCGAAGGCAGGCCGGTTCACCCGCTCTCCGGGCACCGAGCCCACGGTCTCGATCAGGAACGAGTCGATGGCGGCTGCGGCCTGCGATTCCAGAATGCCGGTGCGCTTCGCAATGTGCTCGATCAGCTCCTGCTTGGTCATGGCGTTCGCCGATCCGACACAGAGAAGCGTCCCCATCACGAGGGTCAATGCCAGGGTCGCGGTCCGATGCTGCATGGTTTCCTCCAACGGGGGCGAACACGGTGGCGATGCAGGCGTTCTCGTCGTAGTCGCTGCACCATATCGCGCCAGTCGGGCACGGGCTCGCCCTGGTTGGCTGGGGTGCCTTGGTCCTCGAACTCGAACCGGAGGTGGGATCACCCCCGCCGGCGGCGTGCGAGCGTGGCGACGCACGCGACGCCGAGGAGCAGCGCGATGGCCGGCTCTGGAGCGCTGGTCGTGAAGACCTGATTCACCGGGACCACCGCGCCGCCGCCGCGGGCCATGAGCCCCGTGACGGACAGGGGTGCACCCGGCGTGGGAAAGACGACGATCTGAGCGATGCGGGACGGCGCGGGGCCCTGGGGGCTGCCCCCGGCCGTACCCCAGGCCGCGTACACGGCCGTCCCGAACGTGGCGAGACCGGGCGGGTCCATTGCGGTTCCGCCCGCGCCACCGTTGTTGCCCACGAAGGTCGAAGGCAGCGCGATGACGAACGGGTTGGTCGCGCCGGCATCGGCGTCGACCCAGGTGTCCTCGTGCATGTCGAAGCCCGAGAAGCCGTTGAAGGCAACCGCGTCCGCGTGGTTGTCGACCACGATGGCGCCCGCGACGAGCGTGTGGACGATGTCGCCGGTGAATTCGAGGTCGAACGCCGACGCGAGGGCGGCCCCGTCATCGTTGTCGAAGAACACCGTCCACTGGATGTTCCCGCTCGGAAGCACGACGTGCGATGCGGTGAGGATCGGCGCGGCCGAAGCAGAGGTGGCCAGGGTGGTGAGCGCGAGGGCGCCGACCAAGGCGGTGAGGATGGTGCGCATTCGGGAGACTCCTTCGTTCTGGAGCCGAGCCCGCGAATCCCCGTACCGGTGGGAGAGCCCGCGCAGCGCGGCCCTTCCCATGCAGAGATTCCCTGCAGGCTCGATGCCAAAACCGCCGGGAGTGCGATTGCGCTGCGGTTCCAGCTACTTGGCGGTGAGGGGCCCCGGCCTCCGCCGGCTCCCGGAAGGAACGGTCCTTCCCCTGGTGGGCAAGTTCGTTCCGTTCCGCAAGTGAGCCCGGTGCCGCGGCAACCAGGGATTGGGGCGCCGGGTCTACTCCCCCCGGACCGGATCGACGCCGATTTCGTAGGGGTTCCAGGCCTCTACAGGGGCTGGGCGTGAGGTGCCGGGAATCATGTCGAAGTCGGGCGTGAAGGTGGCCATGGTGGCGGCGAGCTGGTCGAGGATGCTCGCGTCGCCCATCGCTTTGGCCGTTCCGTCCTCGACGAGGGTCTTGAGGCGCTTCTGACCCATCATCACCGTCTCGAGATCTGCGCGGTCGACGGTGATCGTGAGGTCGGGATCGTCGGCCTGGAAGCCCTCGATGTTGGTGAGGGTCGCGTTCGACAGCTCGACGACGAACTTCTCGCCGTTGTCGGGCGTCACGAGGTTGACCGTGAACGCCAGGTCGGCCGCCTTGGCGGCGTCCATGCGGATCGCCAGGAAGTCGAGGAACTGCCCGGTCGTCATGGCGCGGACGACGTCCGGGCCGGCGGTATTCGGCGGCAGGCCGGTCGGCAGGCCGTTGCGCAGCTCGAACGCCCCCTGCAGGAAGCTGTTGCGCAGGCCCGGGTTCTCCTGCTGGTAGCCGATCTGCTCCCAGACGTCGGCCAGCAGGAGGCGGGCCGGACGGTTGTCGGGCTCGGCGTAGACGAGCCGGATCAGGATCTCCTGGGCCAGCAGGTAGTCCCCGCCATCGTGGAGCTTGCGGCCCTCTGCCAGGATCGAATCCGCCCCGCCCATCATCCTCACGTAGAGCGGAGCCGAGTCGGCCGGCGAGAGCGGAATCAGCGTCGCCGGGTTTCCGTCCCAGTAGCCGAGAAAGCGGTTCACGACGGCGCGGCTGTTGTGCTCCGGCGACCCGTGGTAGCCGCGGTTGAACCAGCTCTGGGCGATGCCCCGGGGCGTCTCGTAGACGTTGTGGATCTGGTTGATCGTGACGCCCTGGTTGGCGTGGAACAGCACGTAGTTGTTGATGTTGGCGTAGAGGTCGCGCTGCCCCCGCAGCACCTCCTGCACCCGCTCGTTGCCCCAGCGGGGCCAGTGGTGCGACGCGATCATCACGTCCGTGCGCTTGCCGTAGCGGTGGAGCGCGCGGTTGATGTGCTGCGACCAGAGGTGCGGGTTGCGCACCGGGGCGCCGCGCAGCGTGTAGACGTTGTGGAAGACGCCGGTCACGTCCTCGCCCGTCCAGTAGACCTTGTGGTCGGGGAACCAGGTGTGCGCCTGGGAGGGTGCCTCGCCGTTCGGCGTGTTCATGAACTCCATCGTCAGGCCATCGATGGTGTGGACCTCGATGTCGTCCTCGATCACGATGGTGGGTGCGATCAGTCCGACGTTGCCGTGGGCCACGTTCATGTTGAGCCCCTGGCCCGCATGGCCGAACGGGCTCGCCGGAAGCTGGGTGCCGTACTGGTACTGCACGCGACGGTTCATGGCGTTGCCGGCGAAGACGTTCTCGGAGACGGCGTGTGCCAGGAAGGCGCGCGGCGCGATGATCGCGACCTTGCCCGCCCGCACGTCCGCCTCGTCCACGATGCCGCGCACGCCGCCCCAGTGGTCCACATGGGAGTGGGAGTAGACGACGCCCACCACGGGCCGCTCGCCCAGGTGCTCGTCGACCAGCTTCTTGGCTGCGGCGGCGGGCTCCGGGGCGGTCAGCGGGTCGAACACGATCCAGCCGGTCTCGCCCGCGACGAAGGTGATGTTGGCGAGGTCGAAGCCGCGTACCTGGTAGAAGCCCGGGATCACCTCGAACAGGCCGACCTTCATGTTCAGGCGTGAGACCCGCTGCAGCGAGGGGTGGACGCTCGGGAAGTCGGTGTCCGACCGAAAGAAGTCGTAGCGGTGCAGGTCCCACACCACGTTCCCTTCCGGCCCGACGACCTTCCACGAGTCCGGCTCGGCGAGGAATCCCTTGGCGGCCTCGTCGAAGTCGCGCGTGTCGTCGAAGGGCAGGCCGGCGCTGTCGTCGGCGATGGCCTTGAGCGTGTGCTCCGAGGGCGGCTTGCCCAGCGGGTCGAAGTGCTCGAGATCGGCGGCCGAGGCCGGCGCGGGACCGACGACGAGCAGGCAGATCGCGCCAAGGCCGATCAGCCTGCGCTTGGACATGGGTCGGGCCTTCACGTGGTCCCTCCTTGGATCGTGCGACGGGATCTTGCAAGAATCCCGTCGCACTTTCCACGGACCACGCCGGGGAGAGCGGGTGGCGTCAGCGCCGCCTACCCGAGATCGCCAGCCCCAGCAGCCCCACTGCCGTGAGCAGCGCGACCGCGGGTTCCGGAACGGCGCCCGAGGCCGGGGCCCAAACGGCCCAGACGTTGCCGCCGTTTCCGGTCAGGTCGTTGTTGCCCATGATGGTCCCGCTGGCGGCGGCGAAGTCGCTACCGGTGGGCGAGAAGTTGACCGTCGAGGACGCGAAGACGCCGTTGCCGCCGGCGAACGCGGTGTGGGGCGTGTGGATCGAGCAGACGTTGAATGCGATCTCGCAGCCGGCGGTGAGCTCCGGATCGGTATCGAACGTGCCCAGGCCCCCGTCGAGGAAGACCTGGTCGAGCAGCGCCTGGGCTGCGGCCTGACCCGCGGTGGACCCGCTGAACACGTACACGCTGGACGGGTCGCACGGGGCGAACAGCGCGATGCAGCTGCCGTCGACGAAGGAAACGTCATAGAGCGTGCCCCCCACGTCGACGCCCAGCGCGCCGACCAGCTTGCCGCCCGCGACCTGGAGCGTGGCGGCGCCGGCCGACGAGGGGCCGAGCAGGAAGAAGGCAAGGAACAGGGGCAGCAGCAGCAGGGTTCGGCGCATGGGTTCTCCTCGAGTGAATTCCGTGGGAGATGCGCGCCCGGCCCGAAGCCGGCCTTGGCCGCATCCCCTTCCCAGGGCCAGCCTAGAACGCGCGCCACCGGTCTACCTGAGTACGGGTGCTCAGGTGCGCCTGCCAGGTGGGCCCCAGCGGCCCCGCGGTCGGCCCCGCGGTACGGTTGACGGCGATGACGCTCCGCGGTGCGCTCGTCGCCTGGCTCCTGTTCCTGGCGTGCCCGGCGGCGTGGGCGCTCGACCTGGCCGCGCTCGAGGACCCCGACCACGCGGCCACGATCGACGGGGTCGCCGCACCCGACGCCGCAGGGCGGTTCGCGCCCCTGGCCGAGGACCGCTTCGAGATGCGTTCGTCGGCGTCGGCGTGGTGGTTCCGATTGCGGCTGGGCCCTGGGCCCGAGGGGCGCGTGCTGCACCTCGACGGCAACTGGCTCGACCAAGTGGACTTCTACCAGCGGTCCGCCGCCGGTTGGGTGGCAACCTCCACCGGCGACCTCCAGCCGGTGTCGGCCCGGCCGATCGAGGCGACGGGCTTCGCCTTCCCGCTCGCGGCCAGCGATGCACCCCAGGCGGTCTACATGCGGATCGCGAGCGAAGGCATCCTGCGCACGCGCTTCGCGGTGATGGACGAGGCGGCGTTCCTTGCGGCCGAGGCGCAGCGCGCCTGGATCTTCGGCCTGTTCTACGCGTTCGTGGGCGCGCTGGTCCTCTATCACCTGCTCCTGTACGTGGCGGTCCGCGACACGGGTTACCTGGGTTACGTCCTGTACCTGGGGTCGGTCGCCGTCTTCCTGGCGTCGGGTTCGGGGCACGCGGTGCTGTGGCTCTGGCCCGACTGGCCGTGGTGGGGCTCGGTCGCGTCGTCGGTGATGGCGCCGGTCGCCCTCACGGGCGTCCTGATCCTCACCTGGAGCGTGTGCGGGGGCAGGGCACTGCCGCGGTGGATGCAGCGCGGCTTCCTGGTGCTCGGCGCGGCGAACCTCGCGCTCTCGCCCCTCGTGATGATCGACATGCCGACGGCGCTCGCGATCGGGGTCCCCTTGCAAGCGCTGGCGGTCTGCTCGCTCCTGGTCCCGATGATCTGGGCGCACCGCGACGGGAACCCGTCGGCCCGTAGTCTGCTCGTCGGTTGGCTCGTGCTGGGGCCGGCGCTGCTGCTCTGGCAGGCGAGCTTTCGGGGCCTCATCGCGCCGAGCGCCTGGACGCAGTACACGCTCTACGGCTGCGTGGGCGTGCAGGCGCTGATCTTCTCGTTCGCCCTGGCCACCCGGATCCGGCTCGACCACGAGCGCCGCCTGGAGGCCGAGCGCAGACTGGCCGAGACGCGCCGCGCGCTCACGGGTCAGCTGATCGAGGCGCAGGACGCCGAGCGGCGACGCATCGCGGGGCAGCTGCACGACGGCCTGGGTCAGCCGCTCGTGGTGCTCTCGAACCGGCTCGAGGGGCGCGTGGGCGGGACGCCGGACGGCGAAGAGCTGGTCGCGCTCTCGCGCACGGCGATCGACGACCTGCGGCGGATCTCGCGCGGTCTGCATCCCCACAGGCTCGACCTCGCGGGATTCGCCGAAGCCGTGCCCGAGCTGGTGGACGAATCGTTCCGCGAGAGCGGCGTGCGTGCCGAGCTCGAGATGGGCGAGCTCGGCCCCCTGCCGGCCGCCACCGAGCTGCACCTGTATCGCATCCTGCAGGAGGCCTTCAGCAACGTCTTGCGGCACGCCCAAGCCCAGCGCGTGCGGGTCGAGGTTCGCGACGAGGCTGGGGCGGTCTCGCTCTCGGTCCAGGACGACGGGGTCGGCGGAGAGCCCGGCACGCAACCTGCGGGCGGCGTGGGAACCGCCAGCATCATCGAGCGTGCCCGCGCGCTCGGAGGCTCGGCCCGCTTCCTGCGCCCACCTGAAGGGGGGCTGCGTCTCGAGGTCGAGATCCCGCGATAGCGCCTGTGCCGGACCGTCGCCGTGCCCCGCGCCGCTAGAAGTGGTCGCGGTGGTCGAGCGCAAACCGCAGCAGCGCGTTCGCCCCAGAGAGACCCAGCTTGTCGGCCGCTCGCGCACGGTGGTTCTGCACCGTGCGGAACGAGATGCCGAGCTGCTCGCCGATCTCGCGGCTGGTCTGGAACTCGCCCACGAGGGCCAGCACCCGGCGCTCGGTGGGCGTGAGCGTCGCCAGGTCGTCCGCACTCCCCGCGCCACGCGGCTCCGCGATCGACGAGCTCACGAATACGTCGCCCGCGGCCACCCGTGCGAGGCAGTCGAGCAGCTCCATCTCGGCGCGGTCCTTCAGCACGTAGCCCCGGGCGCCCAGCTCGACCGCGCGACTCACATACTCGTCGTACATGGTCAGCAGGACGACCCGGGTGGTCGACGTGTCTTCGGCGAGTGCACCCAGCACGTCGAGCCCGTTCATCTCGGGCATCCCGATGTCGAGCACGGCGAAGTCGGGGCAGAGCGCCCGGCACTGCTCCAGGGCCGAGCGCCCGTCGCCTGCCTGCGCGACCACGTCGTAATGGCCCGCCTCCTCGAGCACGGTGGCGAGCCCCCGCCGAAAGATCGGGTGGTCGTCCGCCAACAGGACCGTCTGCTTCACGACGCCCCGGAACATAACCGGCGTGGGCGGGCGCCCTACGCGGCGGCGTCGGTGTGTCCGTTCAACGCTCGGCACGGTGTCTTCGGCGACGCGATCCATCAGGTGTTCGAGATGCACGAGTTGGGGTAAGCCCTCGGAATCCGTACGGAAGTCACGGAACCACCTTGCCCATACTGGGAAGAGGTTTCGCCCGCGTGCCGCCCCGCCGTGACTCCCATCCCACCGCGAAGCAGGGTCCGAACCTTGGAGAAGGCCGCCAACGCTCCGGAATCTCGGCCCGGTGCTTCGACGGTTCGTCCGAAGGCACGTTTCGTGCACCCTCGGAGGGGTGGGAAGGGGCGCTGCGGCGTTCGTGGGCTCCTCCGTGCTCATCCCGGGAGGAACCCATGCGAAAGCTCGCCATTGCCATCGCCGCCTCGCTGTCGTTTGCCGGCGCGTCCGTTGCGGCTCCGATCACCGTGCCCACGGGCCTCGTCGACGGCGACTCGTATCGGTTGATCTTCACGACGTCGACCTCGACCGACGCGCTCTCGTCGTCGATCGCCACGTACGACGCCTTCGTGACGGCCGTCGCGCTCTCCGTCCCCGAGTTGGCGGCCCTGGGCACGACCTGGCGTGTCGTCGCCTCCACGACCTCCATCAGCGCGAGGGACCACACCGGCACGAACCCGCTGGTCGAGACCGGTGTCCCCATCTACCGCCTCGACGATACGCTCCGGGCGTCGACCAACGCCCTTCTCTGGACCCCGTTTTCACACCCGCCGCTGGACGTCGACGAGACCGGCTCTCCCATCGTCACGAGCACGCCGGGGGAGAGGCGCGTATGGACGGGCACGCTCGCCGACGGTACCGCGAGCCTCATCCCGCTCGGCACGTCTCCCGAGGTGTCGTTCGGGCGCTTGAACTCCTCCAATGACAACTGGATCGAGCGCCTGACGGGCCGACCTTCGGTCGAGAACTACCGCCTCTACGCGATCTCGGGCGTGCTCACGGTGCCCGAAGCCGGCTCGTCGACGCTCGTGGCCGTCGGACTGCTGGCCATCGGTCTGGTTCGGCGTCGCGTTCGCTAGGGGTGGCCGCGAGGCGAGCGGCCCTCACGACGTCTTGAGGGCCATCTCGCTGTACTTGCGGGCGAGGCGCTCCATGCCGGGGGCGATCTCGACCTTGTGGGGCGTGTAGGTCGGGGAGTAGATGCGCAGCAGCATGGGCAGCTGCGCGAGCAGGTTCGGCTGGCGGGGAGGGCGGGGCGCGCCGTCGCGCTCCGTACCGGGCGTCTTCGGCTGCGGGCAGACCTTCAGCATGTAGGCCGCCACCCGGCGCATCCAGCGGGTGAAGTGCCACTGCGCCCAGGCGCCGACGAACAGCCGGTAGAAGTAGCCCCCGACCACGTGGTCGTAGACGTCGAAGGTGACCGTCCGGTGCTCGAGCTCTTCGACGAAGTGCCACTCGAACATCTGCATGAACTCGGGCAGGTCTTCGCCGAAGCCATCGGGCTCCATCATCGCCTTGATGGCGTTCATCGAGAGCGCCTCGAAGCCCTCGGCGTAGGCCAGGTTGAAGCGCAGCGAGCGCTCGCGGCTGAAGCGGTGGTAGTCGTCCGAGAGCTCCTTCTCGAGGGCCTCGAGCCCCGGAAAGCCCGCGCGCCGAACCGCCGCATTGAACTTCATGTGCATCCGGTAGTGGTGGCCTTCCTGCGCCGCGAAGCGGTCGAGCCCGTCGAGGATCTCGGGGTCGCGAACGTGCGGGCGCGCCGCCTTCATCGACCGGATCAGATAGGGCTCGAGGTGCGGCAGCAGCAGCGACCCCGCGATCAGCCCGAACGACCGGGCGTGATCACCGGGGAAGACGACCGGATCGATCTCCTCCGAGAACGCGAAGGGCATCCGCCGCACGGTGATCGTGTCCAGCACGGCTCGGGCCTCCTGGCTCTAACTAGTATCCTAGTTTTCTGGTGGGTCAACCGGCGCGGTATGCGCCTACGCCGGCGTCGGTGCGGCCGGGTCGAGCAGGCCCTCGCGTACGAGTGCTTCCCATAGCTCCACGGGGACCGGGGCATGCAGGCGCTCGCGGGTGAGAAGGGCCTCTGCAGGCGACCTGGCGCCTGGAATGACGGTCGCCACGAGCGGATGCGCCAGGGGAAACTGCAGGGCGGCGGCTGCGAGCGAAGCGCCGTGGGCCTCGCACAGCTGCCGGATGGCCTGCGAGCGCTCGATGATTTCGGGCGGTGCCTGGCCGTACATGTACGGCGTCGTTTCGTCGCCGACGAGCCAGCCCCCGGCGTAGGGCGACGCGCCGATCCAACCGATGCCGCGCTTCTCGCACAGGGCGGCGAGCCGGCGCAGGGCGCGCGTATCGAGCAGCGTGTAGGGGCCCGCGACCACCAGGAAGTCGAGATCGACGCGCGCGGCGATCTGCTCGATCAGCTCCTCGTGCTCTTGGCCGACCCAGCTCCCGGCGTTGCGTGACTCCAGGTTGCAGCCCAGGCCGATCGCCCGGATCGCGCCGGTCTCGCGCAGGGCTTCGAGCGCAAGCGCACCGCCGCCTCCGTTGCGCGAGAGTTGATCCAGGTGCTCCGCGACCTGTGCCTTCGAGTGGTAGCCGTGGTCGAGGTCGTGGATGGTGAGGCTGTCCACGGAAGCCAGCCCCAGCCGCTGCATCGAGTCCTGGTGCTGCTGGAGGATCGCGTCGTGGCCGTAGTCGTAGTGGCTGCGAAAGCGGCTTCGGGGATCGCGCGGTGTCCGCACCTCACCCTGCGGGCTCAGCGTCTTCTGGCTCGGGTCGCGCACCGGCTCGGGCACGAGCGACTTGCCGACCTTGGTGTTGATGCAGAAGTCGTCACGGTCGTGGTTCGCCAGCGCCATCCCGAGGCGGCGTTCGGAGCGCCCGAGCCCGTAGTCCGGTGCCGTGTCGAAGAAGCGCACGCCCGATGCCCAGGCTGCCTCGACGGTGGCCAGGCACACCTCGTCGGCGAGGCCGGGGTCGCCGAGGGGCCCCGCGCCGAACCCGAGCGGCGTGACGAGAAGGTCGGTCCTGCCGACCCGGCGCGGTGACGTCACGTCCATGGTGCTCGGAAGATACGGTCGGCGCGCCGGGCCGTCCGGATCGGCCCGGTCGCCCTCAGTCAGCACGTGGCCTCGCCTGTGGTATTCTCCCCTCGAAGGGAAGGGCTGCTTTGCGCGGGCCTTCCCTTCCTCCTTTGGCGGCGACGGCGCGTGCGAAGCCAGAGGAGAGCCGGGATGCCGCATCGCCACGTCTTCACCTGGGTCGCACCGCTGCTGCTCGTGACAGCAGCCCTGCTCTTCGCCGCGCCCGAGGCGCGCGCGCTGGCCATCGTCGTGCCCGGCGCCAATGCGAACGTCGACGGGATCAGCGGCAACGCCATGCCCTTCAGCACGGTGAGTTCCATGCGCTACCAGCAGGTCTACGGCGCCTCGGAGTTCCTGCCCTTCGGCAACTCGCTCACGTTCACCGAGATCCGCTTCCGGCTCGGCGACCCCACGCAACTGGGCTTCAGCGGCGACATCGACGACATCCAACTGAACCTCTCCACCACCGCCGCCAACCCCGACGGGTTGAGCACGACGTTCGCGAACAACGTCGGCGCGGATGACACGGTGGTGTTCGCGCGGGGGACGCTCCCGCTCTCCAGCGCGGGCGTCGGCAGCGATCCCCAGCCGTTCGACATCGTCATCAGCCTGACCACGCCGTTCACCTACGACCCCACGCTGGGCAACCTGCTGCTCGACATCCGCAAGTTCTCGGCCGACGAGGTGCCGCCCACCTTCGATACCCAGGACGACGGTCTTGGCGGGGGCGACCCCGTGTCGCGTGTCTATGCGTTCGACGTGAACGACGCCGTGGGGCAGACCGACCGCTTCAACTCGATCGGCCTCGTCACCCAGTTCGGCGACGGCGCCTCCGTCCCCGAGCCCGGCGTGCCGACCCTGCTGCTGGCAGCGTTCTGTGGCCTCGCCGTGCGATGGCGCGCGGGCTCGGCCGGAGGCCGCATCTAGACCCGGAGGCGTGCTTCGATCCAGGCCGCGGCTAGAGTCCCAGGCGGCGTGCAAACGAGTGCGCGTAGCCCGAGGGGACTCCGTGAAGCAACTCCGAATCGTCGCCGCGCTCCTGGTCGCAGGCCTTGCGACCTTCTCCGTGGGCGCGCATGCGCAGGCGGTGCTCGGCCATGAATACGAGCTCGAAGCGGCGCCCATCCGCGAGGGCGAGGAGGCGGTGATCCCGCTCGACACCGAAGACCCCAGCTACAACGTGTGGCGCACGCTGCGCGACCCGAGCAAGGGGCCGAAGCGCGAGCCCGGGATCATCAACGTCCAGAAGTACGACTTCGGTCTCAGCTACAACGCCATGCCGACCTTCTTCCACCTGCCGGTCGCGCTCACGCCCGCCGACCTGCTGGCCAGCCAGGTCGACATCGCGATCATGGGCGCCGTCACCGACATGGGGACGGGCATGCGCGGCGCGGCCCACGGGCCGAACGCCGTGCGCAACTCGAACGTCTACGGCGGCTACGGCGCGCGGCAGCCGCACATGCACACCATGGTCGATCCCTTCGAGGATCTCGTGGTGGCCGACTTCGGCAACGCGCCCATCGACATCATGAGCACCGAGCGCAGCATGCAGCCCATCCGCGAGTTCGTTCGCAGTGCGGCCGAGGTCGAGATCCGGCCCGGCGAGCACGTGATCCCCATCATCGTGGGCGGTGATCACTCGCTCATGTATGCGGACGTGGCCGCGATGACCGACGTCTACGGCAAGGGCAACGTGGGTGTGATCCACTTCGACGCGCACTACGACGCGGGCAAATACATGATGGGCCACCTGATCAGCCACGGGATGCCCGTCTACCGGCTGATCGAGGAGGGCCTGGTGCCCGGAAAGAACTTCATCCAGGTGGCCCTGCGCGGCTACTACCCCGACGAGGCCTCGTTCGAGTGGATGCGCGAGCAGGGCTTCCGCTACCACACCATGGCCGAGATCGAGCACCGTGGCTTCGATGCAGTGATGGACGACGTGATCCGCGAGGCGCAGGAGGGCCCCGAGTACCTGTTCGTCTCCTTCGACATCGATACGCTCGACCCCTCGTTCGTGCCGGGCACGGGGACGCCCGAGCCGGGCGGCCTCACGCCGCGCGAGGCCTTCCCCATCGTCCGGCGCCTGTGCGCCGAGTCGAACGTGGTGGGCTTCGAGCTGGTGGAGCTCGCGCCCATGCTCGACCCCACCTACGTCTCGGCCCTGCACGCCAACCGGATCCTGCGCGAGTGCATGACGGGCATTGCCATGCGCAAGAAGGGCCTGACCGACGAGCACTATCTGAGCCCGCTCTCGGTGGACGACGGGCGCGACTGAGCGGCCATAGCGGGGGCCGGCCGTCGTTTGCGAGCGATCAGCCCACGAACACGGGTGATCCCCACGCCCACTGGTCGTTCTTCTGACGCACGCGTGCGTAGTAGACACCCGACCCCGCCGATGCGTCCTCGTCGTCGATCGCGAACCGCCAGGCATACTCCGCCTCGGGGACCGCGCGGGAGAGCTGCCAGGCGGGTGAGACGAACCCGTCGAGCAGGCCCGCCCGGGAGCCGTGGCGAAGCTCCGCGAGGGCGACGTCGATGGGCTCGCCGTTCACGGTGCCGCGCAGCCGGGTGTGGCCGTCGCCCTCGATCTCGAGGGCGAGCTTCTGCGTCGAGTCGGTGCGCGTCGTGGGGTTCTTCCAGGTGCGCGCCTCGAGGTGCACGGCGTCTCCCTCGCGTGCCACGCGGGCTGCGTGGAACGCACCGTCGAATCCGAACCGCGACTCCGGGCCCTCCTCGCCGCGCAGCCGCGGCTCGATGCCCACTAGCCGCCCTCCCTCGACGGCGAGGTCGGCGTGCCACCGGGTCGGCTCGCCCTGTTCGCCCCAGCCCAGGGCCAGCGCCACCTTGCCACGAAACCCCGGGCCGCCCGGGTCTCGCCCCAAGCCGTCGTGGCGCGCGATGGCCACCCCGTTCTTCACGATCTCGACGTAGTCGAGCGCGGCGCCGCCGCGCACGGCCACCTCGATCGCGCGCTCGGGGGTCGCGGCGATCTCGCTGCCCATGGGCGCACCGTTCAGGGCGAAGGCCAGCTCGATGCGGTCGCCGGTCAGCGCCCAGGTTCGGCGCGCTTCGATCGCGCGCCAGATGCCGTCGCGTGTGAGGCCGTCGGCCCAGACGCCGAGGCGGCCGTGGTCGTGGCTGCCGGGGTGCGCGGCGTGGTGGTCCGTCGAGCCGATCACGCCGAAGCGGTGACCTGCGGCGAGCCCGGCGCGCATGGAGCCACGATCGTCGCGCGGGCCCATGCTGTGCAGGTAGGGTCGCGGCGCGTCGTCGTGCTCGGCGCACCCGTGCATCGAAACGATCTCGACCACGGGCGAGTAGCGCGCGTCGAAGTCAGGCCAGTGAATGCCGCGGAAGCCGGGCACGTAGCAGATGTGATGCGGGATCATCATGGCGCGCCCGCCCCGGGCACGGACGTCGTCCAGGGCGGCGCGCATGGCGACGATGTCCGGCGCGCGGAGGATGTCGCCCCGGGGTCCGTCGTAGTAGATGCAGTAGTCCCCGTGGCGCATGCTGTGCCACTCGAAGGAGAGAAAGGTCACGAACCGGCCGTCCTCGTGGGCGGCGGCGGTCTTCTCCTGTACCTGGTCCCACACCTCGGCCAGGTGCTCGAAGCCTCGCCGGTGGTAGTCCACCAGGTAGGCGAGCCGGCCCTCGCGCGGTGGCATGTCGGGCCAGTGCGCGTGGCCGGTGACGCTGGCGAAGTCGAGCTGCAGCCGCGCGTTCGCCCAGGCCTCGTCCATGGAGCCGCGGCCGTAGGAGATGTCGCAGTGGTTGTGCAGGTCTCCGAAGCAGGCGCGTTGGCCAAGGAAGGCGGTGGGTAGGCTCTGCATCGGGCCAGCCTAGCGCTGCGCGTCGAGCAGGAGGATGTAGCCGCAGGCTCCGACGCCAAACGCGCAGTGCCCGCGAGCTGCCTCACGAGCCGTGGCATAGCCTCTTCGCGTGCACACCACCGGCCCGCGGATCGACGCGCTCGACTTTGCCCCGTTCCTGGAGCAGGTCGATGCGTTCCTTGCGCGTTGCCGCGTTCCCGCGACGGCGCCGGGCCCGGGGACGCTCGACGGCGCCTTCTCGAGCCGGCCCGGCGGTGTGGCCGACCTCTACGGCGCCGCCGATGCCGCCTACCTGCTCTGGAGCGCGGGGATGCTCGAGGCGCGCACCACGCACGAGGATCGGCGTGCCTGGGCGCGGCGGATCCAGGCCTGCCAGAACCCCGCGTCGGGATGGTTCGACCAGTCGCTCCTCGCTGCCCACGGCGTTCCCCATGCCACGGCCTTCGCGACCGGCGCCCTGTCACTCCTGGGCGAGCGTCCGGCCCATCCGCTGCGGTTCGGCGAGACCTTGTTCGCGAGCCGATCGCGGATCGATGCGTGGCTCGACGGATTTCGCTGGGGCCAGATCTGGACGGGCTCGCACGCGGCGGGCGCCGCCGCCGCCGCGCTCGACGCGCCGTGGGGTCTCGAGCTGCCCGATGATTGGGGTGTGTGGCTGCTCGACGCGCTCGACGATCGCGTCGACCCCTCGACCGGCTTATGGAAGCGCGCCCGGCGAGATCGGATTCTGCGCGGGCCCACCACCGTCGACCTGGGCGGTGCGGCCCACTTCTGGTGGCTCTACGACCGCCTCGGCAGGGCCATCCCCTTTCCGGAGCAGGCGTTCGATGCGGTGCTCGGGCTGCAGCGCCGGAGCGGCCTGTGGGGGAGCCGGCTCTACGGGGGCGCCATGCCGCAGGGGATCGACTTCGATGCGCTGTACGGGCTGCGCGTCGCCTGGGGTCGGTGCAGCGAGGCGTTTCGCTTCAGCCGGCGCGACCGACTCGGTGCCGCGCTCGATCGCTATGTCCGAGCGGCCCATGCCCAGCTCACCCCGCCGGGCGCCGTCGACCGCCGGTTCCACACGCTCCACAAGCTTGTGGGCACCCTGAATGCGCTCGCCGAGCTCGACGCGCTCGGTCACGGCCTCTTCGGGCGGCGCCTGGTCGGCGCCGCACCTGCGTTGCGGAGCGCGCTCACCCAGGTGAGCTGGCAGTGACTCGTCCCACACCTCGGCCAGATCCTCGAAGCCTCGCGGGTGGTAGTCCGCATCGGGCCAGCCTAGCGCTGCGCGCCGAGGAGGCGGGCGGCGGGTCGGTTGGCGTGGGCCCTAACTCTCGCGATCGTCGTCGGGCGGGAGCTTGCCGATCTCTTCGAGCCGCGCGCGGAGGCTCAGGCGGTCGAGGGTCTCGACCGGAAGCTCGGTGAACAGCTCGATGCGGCGCTCGAGTTCGCGGTACGCGCGCCGGAATGCCCAGCGCTGGGCGGCGTCGTCGGTGACCGCGGCCGGGTCGTCGACGCCCCAGTGCGCCGACAGCGGCTGGCCGGGAAACGCGGGGCAGGCCTCTCCGGCCGCCCGGTCACACACGGTGAAGACGAAATCCAGCTCCGGGGCGTCGGGTCCGACGAACTCGTCCCAGCTCTTGCTTCGGAGCCCGTCCGTCGGGTGGCCGCGCTCCGCGAGGAGCGCGAGCGCACCGGGATGCACGCGCCCGGTGGGGTGGCTGCCTGCGCTGTGGGGCCGGAAGCGCACGCCGCCGACGCGTGCGAGCAGGCGCTCGGCAAGAATGCTGCGCGCAGAGTTGCCCGTGCACAGAAACAGAACTTCGTAGATGCGATCGCTCACCGGTGCTCCCTCCGGGTCAAGATACCGGGGTTCGGCGAGCCCGCCGCAAGAGCAATGCTCCATGTGCCAGCTGCGAGCAGGGCGTGATCGGGTGACATAGCCTTCCTGGGTGGACGACCAGGGCCATCGCAGCGGTCCGTTCGATTTCGCGCCCTTCTTCGAGCAGGTCGAGACGTTTCTCGCACGTTGTCACGTGCCCCCGGCGGAAACGGGCACGGCCGATCTGGACGGCACCTACGCGACCCGCCCCGGGGATGCGCCCGACCTGTACGGTGCCGCCGATGCGGCATACGTGCTCTGGTCGGTCGGAGGGCTCGAGGCGCGCACCACCTGCGAGGGCCGGCGCGCGTGGGCGGAGCGGATCCAGGGGTACCAGGACCCCGTCTCGGGCTGGTTCGACCGATCGCTCCTCGACGGGCATGGGGTGCCGCACGCCACGGCCATGGCGACCGGCGCCCTGGCACTGCTCGACGCCCGACCCGCGAGCCCGCTTCGCTATGCGGAGGCGCTCTTCGCGAGCCGCGCCCAGATCGACGCGTGGCTCGACGGCTTTCGCTGGGGCCAGATCTGGACGGGCTCGCATGCGGCGGGCGCCGCCGCCGCCGTGCTCGACGCGCCCCACGGTCTCGACCTGCCCGGCGATTGGGGCGCCCAGCTGCTCGATGCGCTCGACGATCGCGTCGATCCGCGCACCGGCCTGTGGAAGCGTGCGAGACGCGACCGGCTGCTCAGGGGCCCGACGACGCTCGACCTGGGTGGGGCCGCGCACTTCTGGTGGCTCTACGACCGCCTCGGCCGGGGCATCCCCTACCCGGAGCAGGCCGTCGACGCGACCCTCGCCCTGCAACGCCGGACTGGACTGTGGGGGAGCCGGATCTACGGCGGGGCGATTCCGCACTGCATCGACTTCGATGCGCTGCACGGCCTGCGCATCGCCTGGGACCACTGCAGCGACGCGTTTCGCAGCAGCCGCCGCGACCGCCTCGAGGCCGTGCTCGCGCGCTACGCCCGCGCGGCCCACGCGGTTCTCACGCCGCCCGGCGCCGTGGATCGTCAGTACCAGACGCTCCACAAGCTGGTCGGCACCGTGAATGCGCTGGCCGAACTCGAGATCCTCGGCCAGGGCTTCCTTGGCCGCCGGCTCGTAGGCGTCGCTTCACCGCTACGCAGCGCTCTCACGCGGGTGGCCTGGCAGTGATCCGATGCGGGCCGAGCTTCTCGCGCTCCTAGGGCGCCATGCCGTGCCGCGGCGGCGCCGGTCCGACTGGATCTCTCAGCCGATCGCCGCGCGCCGTCGGCGCTGCCGCTGTCGCAGGAGCATCACCGGGACCAGGCCGAGCGCGACTTCGAAACCGAGCCCGCAGCGCTTCACGGACGCCTCCTGGTTGCGCCAGGGGTTGCCGAAGCAGTGGGGATCGGGCCCGTTCGGGTCGCCATTGCCCACGCCGAGGATCGACTCACCGCCGTCGAAGTCCGTTCCGAACTTGCCATCGTTGTTGATGCCGTCCTGGCACTGGGACGCCTCGCTCACCCACACCGAGGTCTTGCAGGCGGGATCGAAGGGAAAGTCGGTGTAGGTGTCGCCGTCGTTATCGAGGCCGTCGTCGCATGCGAGCGCCGGGTCGGTCTCGGTGTCGTCGTTGGCGTCGGCGCAGCCCGGGTCGTCCGGGTAGTCGAGGTGGCCGTCGCCGTCGTCGTCCAAGCCATTGCTGCAGGCGGCGACGATCTCGAAGTCGGCCACCACGGCGCGGTGGTCCGAGACCCAGGGCGAGACGACCACGTCGGCGTTCGTCAGGTTCTCGCCATAGACGAGGGCGTCGGTCACGACGAGATCGGTCCCGGCGTAGTAGATCTGGTCGATGCGGTCGTGCACCTCATTGCCGCCCGGCTCCGGCGTCCACGTGTTGCCCGGGTCGAGCACCTCGTCCGGGCGAAAGTCGCGGAATGCATCGCCCATGCCGTCGGCAAAGGCCTTCATCGAGGCGGGCCACGCCACCGGCAGTCCGAAGTGGAGCGGCGCGGCCGCCACGGTCCAATCGAGGGCCGAGGGTTCGTTGAAGTCGCCCACCAGGAATACGGGGTCGCCGCTCGCCAGCGCGCCGCTCATCTGGTTGAGCACGCTGTCCATGCCGTTCCCCCGTGTCGACTCGGCCGATGCGATGGCCGCGGACTCGGTCGTGATGCTTCCGTCGCGAATCTCGTAGGGCTCGTAGGGGAAGGGCTCGAGATGCACGTTCCAGATGTAGGCGTCCTGGCCGTTCGGCAGCGCCACCTTCACGCCGTCGGTGTAGGTCTGCGTGATGGGAAACTTGCTCAGTACGACCGTGTCGTCGCCGTTGAGGTTGGCCGCCGTGCTCCCGAACGAGTGGAAGTAGTAGCCGGGCACGTCCGACGGCTCGAGACCCGTGCAGCCCAGGAAGCAGAAGCGCCGCTCCTGAACGCCCACCAGGTCGGGGTTGGCGGCGTTGATGACGTTGGCGGTGTTGCTGCCGCTGTTGAAGACCTGTGCGTTGAAGGTCATCACGCGGATCTGCTGCTGCGCCTCGGCGGGCCCGGCCGTCGTGGCGATGGCGGCAAGGACCAGGAGGGAGGCGAGAGCGAGCAGTCGCGGGTGCATGCGGGTCTTCCTCGAACGGGGCCAGCGGGGGGGGGGGGCAGCGGGGCCACCCGCTGCCCCTGCCCCAGGGACGGCGGGTGGAGGAACACGGTATCGCGATCGGCCTGCCCGGGCACGATCCGTCTCGGACCCGATCGCGGGCGATCGTGGCTTCGGTCGAGCAGACTGTCTCGACCCGTGACCGCCGAAACGACCGTGTCCCCGACGAAGGCCCCTCGTCGACCCGTGCGTGCCCTTCTCGCCCCGCTGCTCGCGGCCGTGCTCGCGGCCGGGTGCGGGCCCGTGTACCGGCGGGTGGGCGGAGACTTCGCGGGGCCGCCGTCGGAGATGCGCGCGCACCTCAGCCCGGGTGCCCTCGCGCGGGTCGATCACGCCATGGACGGAATCGACCCCGAGCGGTTCGCAGACCTTCACGTCCACCTGCTCGGGACGGGAGAGGGCGGGACCGGTGCCTGGGTCCACCCGAGCATGCAGTCGTTGTTGCACCCCATCCGGCGCGCGCGTACGGCGGTGTACCTGAGCGCAGCCGGCGTCGCGCCGGGGGCGGAGGTCGACCGCCGCTACGTGGAGCGATTGGCGGAGCTGATCCGGTCGATTCCGGGCCATGGTCGCTACCACCTGTTGGCCTTCGACCGCGTCTACGACCGGGATGGGACGGCGGTCGAGGACCGGACACCCTTCTACACCCCGAACCACTGGGTCTTCGAGGTGGCCGATACCCACCCGGACCTGTTCGTGCCGGTGGTCTCGATCCACCCCTATCGGGCCGATGCGCTTCGCGCGCTCGAGGTCTCGGCAGCGCGCGGGGCCCGCTTCGTGAAGTGGTTGCCCAACGTGATGGGCGTGGATCCCTCGGACGCCGCGCTCGAGCCCTACTACGCGCGGATGGCCTCGCTCGACCTGGTGCTGCTCAGCCACACGGGCTTCGAGACGGCGGTCGAGCATGCGTCGCAGTCCTTCGGCAATCCGTTGCTGCTACGCCGCCCGCTCGAAGCGGGCGTTCGCGTGGTCGCGCTGCACGCGGCCTCGTTGGGCCGCTACCCCGACCTCGACGACGCGTCCAGGCCCGAGGTGCTGGGCTTCGACCTCATGCTCCGCATGCTCGACGACCCGCGCTATCGGGGGCTGCTCTACGCCGAGATCTCGGCCACCACCGCGCGCAACCAGCCGCGCGAGCCCCTGCGCCGTCTGATCGCCCGATCCGATCTCCACCCGCGTATCGTGAACGGCAGCGACTATCCGCTGCCCGGGATCCGCGTGATCGACGCGACCGGCGACCTCGCCGACGAGGGCGCGCTGACCGAGACCGAAGCGCGTGAGCTGCGCGAGATCTACGCCTACAACCCGCTGCTCTTCGATCTGCTCGTGAAACGCACGGTGCGCGACCCCGAGACCGGGCGCAGTCTGCCCGCTTCGGTCTTCATGCTTCCCGATGGGTTGGCGCCGCCGGAGGCAGCACGGCCGAGCCCCGGTAGCGGGGACGGCTAGAGCGAGTCGGCCAGCTCGGTGAGCGCGTCGCCACCGCCCCGGAAGATCGGCCAGCCATCGCCGGGAAGAACGGTCTCGATCCCCGGCAGCGCCGCCAGCCGGCGCACGCTCGCCACGGCCGCATCCCGGTCTGCGAGCTTGGCGTCGGGCAGCATGCAGAGCCGGCCCCCCTCGTGCGCTCGGACGAGGTCGCCGGTGATGAGGGTCTTCTCCTCGAGCACCAGCGCCAGCTCGCCCGGCGTCTTGGAGCCGTCGAGGGCGTGTGCCACGAGGCCGGGCACGACCTCGTCGCCATCGCCGAGCCAGCGACTGCAGGCCAAGGGGAAGCCCTCCCGTTCTCCCGCCGGGCCGATCAACGTCGCCCCGTCTCGCTCGACGTGGACCATGGCGTCGCGGACGTGGTCCGAGTTCGTGACGACGACGTGCGCCACCCGGCCGATCTCGGCGAGGTGTGCCGTGTCGTGCGCGGTCATCGCGAGTGGGTCGACCACCACATTGCCCGCGTCGCGCTTCCAGACCAGACCGTGAAAGTCGAGATTGCGGCTCTCATCGAAGACCGACCAGCCGAACAGATCGGGACGATGCAGGCGCTTCATGAGACCTCCGAATGCGTGATCGCGGCCAACTCGGTTCGGGTCGCTACGGGCGCCCGAAGTCGGGAGGGGGGCATCCTATGCGCGAATCCCGGTCGCGTCGAACGGTCGCAGGCTACAGGGGCGAGCGCCGTCTGCGGTAGCGACGGGCTGCGGCCCACGGCAGCAGGGCGAACGCGGCCTCGAACCCCAGGCCACAGCGGCGCGGATAGCCCGCTTCGCTTCGGCGCAGTGGGTCGCCCCCGCACTGCGGGTCGTCGAGGTCGATGTGGCCGTCTCCGTCGTTGTCGGTGCCGTCGTTGCACTCGGTCGGCAGCGAGAGCGCGAGTGTCAGCTGGTAGCCGTCGAGCTCGGCATCCCGGCCGAACGCCGCGTACGGGTCGGGATTGGGTCCGAAACCGTCGAGCCCGAACAAGCACACGGCATAGTCTCCACCGGCGGGCGAGCGCTGGGTCGTCGTGACGCCGCAGCTCAGCGAGACCGTGAGATCGATCGTGGCATCGCCCGTGCCGGTCACCGTCAGCGCGTCGCTGTCCGAGACCTCGAGTTCGACGGGGATCGGCGGCCCGAACTGGAGCGGGCCGGTGTCGACCGCCGATGCGAGCTGCAGGGTCGAGGAGAAGGGCCCGTCGGGTCCATTCCCTTCGAGCAGCAGGTCGCCGACCGCGGCACTTCCGGATGCGAAACCGTCCAGGCCCCCGATGGCTCCCAGCATGCTGTGGCTGATCTCCAGCTCCCAGTCGGCGCCGGGGGGAACGTCCACATCCACGGTCAGGGAATGGATCAGGTCGCCGCCTTGATTCGAGGTCGTCGAAGTGGTGACGACGGCGGTGTGTGCCCGGCTGGCCTCCACGCCGAAGCGCGCCTCGAACGACACCGTGTCGGTGCCGTCTCCCGAGAGCTGATCCGCGAACTGGGAAGCGGTCTTGCTCCCGAAGAATCCCGGCGGCGGCTCGATGAAGCACGGGGACACGGTCTCGTTGCCGACGAAGGGCTCCTCGATGGGCAGCCCTCCGCCGAGACCGCCGGTGAGCTGGAACGAGCAGATGCTGTCGTCGCGTGCCACGACGGAGAGCGTGCCGAACGCTGGCGTGCCCATGAGCAGGGCCAGGATGGATGTCACTGCGAGCCTCATACCGTCGACCTCCCGGGCGCGAGTTCATCTTCGGCCGTTCGCCCCCCATCAGGCCGTGAGTTCTCGCACGTGAGAGTTGCCGAAGGGATCGCCCCACGGTCCGCCACGCGCCGTCGCAGGTGTCGGCGCGTGGCGGCCCAGGGGAACAACCCGAGCACCGCCTCGAAGCCCAGGCCGCAGTGGCGCGGGTAGCCCGCCTCGCTGCGGCGCAGCGGGTCGCCACCGCACTGCGCGTCGTCGAGGTCGACGAGGCCGTCGCCGTCGTTGTCGGCACCGTCGTTGCACTCGGTCGGAAGCGACAGCTCGAGCGTCAGCTGGTAGCCATCCCCGGACGCGTCGCGTCCCAGCTCGCCATACGGATCGGGCCTGGGGCCGAACGCGTCGAGCCCGAACAAGCAGACGGCGTAGTCGCCCCCGGTGGGATACCGCTGCGTCGTCCAGGCTCTGCAGGGTACCGAGACCGTGAGGTCGAGCGTGGTATCTCCCCTACCGGTCACCACCATGGCGTCGGCGCCCGAAACCTCGAGCGACACCGGGAACGCCGGAGCGAAGTGGAACGCCGAGGTGCTCAGGTTCGCCGCGATCTCGAGTGTCGACGAGAAGGGCCCGTTCGGACCGTTCCCATCGAGGACGAGATCGCCGAGGGTCGTGCTTCCGAGGCCCCAACCGTCGATGCCCCCGATGGCGCCGAGGATGCTGTGGCTGATGGCCAGCTCCCAGTCCATGCCGGGCGGGACGTCCACCTCCACGCGGAGCGAGTACAGGAGCTCGCCGACCTGCGTGGTCGTGGTCGACGTGGTGACGACCTGGGTGTGGCTGCGGGCCGCTTCCACGCCGAACCTCGCGTCGAACGTCACTGCGTTCGTTCCATTGCCCGCAAGCGTGCTCGAGAACTGGGAGGCCGTTCGGCTGCCGACGTACCCCACGGGCGGCTCTTCGAAGCAGGGAAGCCCGCGCTCGTTGCCGACGAAGGGCTCCTCGATGAGCGGTCCACCGCCGAAGCCGCCGGTGAGCTGGAACGAGCAGACACTCTCGTTGTGCGCTGCGACGGACAGCGTTCCGAACGCAGGAACTGCGGCGAGCAGGACCAACGCCGAGGCGAGTGCGAGTCTCATGCGAGTCACCTCCCGGGCGCACACCGATGCTCGGATGTTCGCGACCGGCTAGGCGGTGAGGTCTCGCACGTGAGGATTCGCGAAGGGAACACCCCACGGCGTGGTGCGCCGTGGTGCCCGGGTCGTCAGGTCACTTCGCGCGCAGGTCGACTCCGGTATCCAGGAAGACGCGCTCGAAGTAGTCGGCGTCGCTCTCCTGGCCCCAGATCGAGACCCAATCCTCGTCGCTGAGGGCGCCGCGCCAGCCCAGGAAGGGCAGGGCATCCGGTCCGACCGGGAAGCGCAGGCGGGGGTCCTCGCTCTCGATGATGTGGCGGATCATGTCGCCGACGAGTCCCGGCGAGGCTTCGGCCTTTTCGGGGTTGGTGAAGAACGCATGCACCCGGCTTCCATGGGGGTAGATCGTGCCTTCGTCGTACTGCGGCAGGTCGGTGGTCGCCATCGGCGTGTCGATGATGCCCGGCTCGACCAGGGCGACGCGGATGCCATGGGCCTTCACCTCCTGGGCCAGGCACTCGGTGAAGGCTTCGAGCGCGAACTTCGAGGCGTTGTACGCGCTCGTGCCCGCGAAGGCGATGCGGCCCGCCACCGACGTGATGTTGATGATGCAGCCCGATCGGCGCTTGCGCATGGTGGGCAGCACCTGCTTGATGCAGCGGACGGCGCCGAAGTAGTTGGTCTCCATCACCCGTCGGATCTGGTCGACGTCCTCGTCCTCGACCGCGTTGATGCTGTAGATGCCCGCGTTGTTCACCAGCACGTCGATCGACTCGCCCACCTGGCTGAACACCTCGGCCACGGAGGCGTCGTCGTCCACGTCAAGGGCGAGTACCTCGACGGGGAGCTTCTCTTCGGTGGCCACCTTGCCCAGATCGCTGGCGCCGGGGTTGCGCATGGTGGCCACGACCTCGTGGCCCGCGCGCGCGAGCAACAGCGTGGCCTCGTATCCGATGCCCTTGCTCGTGCCGGTGATCAGGATCCTGCTCATCGTGGTCTCCTCAGCGGGGTGGGGCGCGCAGCCACGGTCCGGGACCGCGCGGGGCGACTCTATCGCAGGTTGGCGCGTGCTCCCGTCGGATCGGAGCCTATCATCGGGTGAGGGCGTTAGGCGCGAACTCAGGAGCAAACCATGGCGTGTGCACGACAGGGCTGCGGCTGCCCGATGAGCAAGAACCGTTTCGAGTACGAAGGGCGCGAATTCTGCTGCGAGAAGTGCGCCAAGGTCTGCCGGGACGGCCACTGCGAGTGCGCACCCGGCGACTGCGCGGGCGGGTAGCCCACTGTCCCCCGGAGGCGCCCCATGACGAAGGCCGAACGTCAAGCTGCACTCGCCACGGTCGCGATCTTCGCGGTGGGGGCAGGGATTGCCTGGGCAGGAAGCCAGGGCGGTGTCGCCACCGTGGGAGGCTGGCCAGTCTTTGCGGCCTGTGCGGCGCTGTCTTTCCTCATCAACGGCGCGGTGTTCATCCACGCATACACCCGTCAGACGGAGCACTTCTTCGACCTGACCGGCAGCATCACCTACCTGACCCTGGTCGTGGTGGCGCTGACGCTGGGAAACGCCGACCCCCGGGCACTGATCCTGGGCACCTTGATAGGAGTCTGGGCGCTGCGTCTGGGGACCTTCCTCTTCCAGAGGATCCGGCGCGACGGCGGTGACGGACGTTTCGATGCGCTGAAGCCCAGCTTCCCGCGGTTCTTCATGACCTGGATGCTGCAGGGGCTCTGGGTACTGCTCACCGCTGCCTGTGCGCTCGCCGCCATGACGACGGCTACGCCCGTGCCTTTGGGAGGCTTCGCTCTCGTCGGCGTGGCGCTCTGGCTGGTGGGCTTCGGGGTCGAGGTCACGGCCGACCGGCAGAAGCAGGCGTTCCGGGCGCAACCCGAGAACGAGGGCCGATTCATCCAGACGGGCCTTTGGGCCTGGTCGCGTCACCCGAACTACTTCGGCGAGATCACGCTCTGGATCGGCGTCGCAGTGGTCGCCTTGCCGGCGTTGGCCGGGTGGCAGTACGCAACGCTCATCTCGCCCGTCTTCGTGTACCTGCTGCTCACGCGGATCAGCGGCGTCCCCCTGCTCGAGGCACGCGGCAAGAAGCGTTGGGGAGACGACCCGGCGTACCAGGCCTACCGCGAGAAGACACCCGTTCTGATGCCGCGCCCGCCAAGGTCGGCCTGAGCCCGCCCCGAGCCACTAGCGCCGGGCGAAGGCCACCTGGTCGCGCCCGCCCCGTTTGGCCTGGTAGAGGGCACGATCGGCGCTTCGAAGCAGTTCGGCGGGCAAGTCGCCCGAGCGGCCGAGAGCCGCACCCACCGAGAACGAGACTTTCGCCCGAGCTGCGGCGGCGAAGCCCGGCATGTCGGGGCACGCGGCCCGGACGGCCTCGCCCCGGGCGCGCAGGTCCGCTTCGTTTCGGACGCCGCGGCAGAGTACGGCGAACTCGTCCCCGCCCAGTCGGGCGGCGAGGTCGCCTTCGCGTAGGGCCCCGGCCAGTGCATCGGCCGAGGCCGCAAGGGCATCGTCGCCGGCGTGGTGACCGAAGCGGTCGTTGACGGCCTTGAACCCGTCGAGGTCGACGATCAGCACACCGATGCCGACCCCAAGGGTCTGCTTGGCCTCGAGCTCGAGCGTCTGCACGAAGGCTCGCCGGTTGGGGAGCCCGGTCAGCTCGTCCTGGAACGCCTGGCGAAACAGCTGCTCTTCGAGCTCGCGGCGCTCGCTGATGTCGCGCAGGGTGTTCACGACCCCAGCCGTCTCGGTGTGCAGCAGGTTGCGCCCCACCGTTTCGCACCAGACGAACGAGCCGTCGGCGCGCTTCACTCGGCAGGTGGAGCGGTATCGTCCCCCCTGCTGCTCGCGCAGCGCCATCCCGATGCGCGCGATCTCGGGCAGGTCGTCGGGGTGGATGATCTCGATCGTCGTCAGCTGCGTGAACTCGGCCACCGTGTAGCCGAGTACCTGCTCGACCGACGGGCTCACGAAGACCACGCGCCGGTCCTCATCGTGGATGAAGACCACCTCGTCGATCAGGTGTCGCATGGCTTCGTAGCCCAGGTCCGACGGCACGCACGCTCCCCGCGCGTCTCCATCGGATCTCCCGGGCGCGCCCTTGAGGCCGCCACCAAGGGCAGGGCTCAGTCGGCGCTTTGGCGAGGGCGCAGTTGCGCAACCGTGCCGGCGAGTTCGGTCACGATGAACAGCGCGAGCACACGCGGGGCCCCGCCGACGAGCGCATAGGTCACGAGGCCGGCGACCACGGCGCGACCGATGGCGTCGATCCGAGCGAGGTGCGGGTCGGGCAGGGACAGCCGCGCAAGCGCCCACACCACGCCGAGCACGCCCGTGAGATGCACGAACAGCCAATGGAGTGGCTCGAGGGCCGGGAACGGCGCGGTCCCGCCCAGCAGCCCGTCGATCGCCTCGAGGGCCGAGAACCACGCCGCCGCGACCCCGGGCAGCGCCAGCGGCGCCGTCACCGCCAGGTCGAGCCAGGCAAACCCACGGATCACACCCCGACTCGGTCCGTTCATTTGCCGCCTCCCTGCCGGGGCCAAACGTTGCGCACTGCCCAGGGCTAAAGGGCCCGCCGCTCCTCGGCGCCGATGCCGGCCCAGTTCGAGGGGTCGCGCGGGGCTGCGGCGGGGGTGACCTCGACGGGAATGCCGGTGAGGTGCGCCATACCCGAGACCGGATCGACGGCGTCGGGTCCGTCCGCCGACAGCAGGTTGACGTTCACGCCGGCGGTGCGGCTGGCGTGGGTCAGGCCCCGCGCGTGCTGGTGTCCCCATCCATGCGGAAGCGCCACGGTGCCCGGCAGCAGGTCGGAGAGCAGCTTCACCGGCAGCCGTACCACGTCGGTCTTGCTGCGGACGTCGGCGATGTCGCCATCGGCGAGGCCCAGCCGCGCAGCGTCGTCGGGGTGGACGTGCAGGTGGTTCGTGGCGCCTTCGCCCGCAAAGGGCTCGGCGTTGTGCGTCCACGAGTTGTGGGTCTTCACGTGGCGCTTGGTGATGAGCCGCAGCTCGCCGGGCGCAGCGCGCTCGGCCTCGAAGGCGGCCTCGAGTCCTTCGGCGCGCGCGACCAACGCGGGCGGGGCCAGGTCGACGCGGCCGTCGCTGGTGAGCACGCGCTTGCCGAGAAAGTCGCCACCGGTCTGCGCCGGCCGGGTGCGTCCGTGCGGCTCGCCGAGCAGCTGGGCGAAGCTTCCGTTTCGGGTGAGGCGCAGCAGCAGCGACAGCAGCACCTTCTGCGGAATCTCGCGCACGCCGAACGGGCGCTTCGGGCCGAAGCGCTGCAGCGTCTCCAGCACCCGTTGGGCGATCTTCGAGCCGAACAGAGGTGTGCCCGAAGCGCGGCAGAGCTCCAGGTAGATCGTCGCCTCGTCCAGGGCCTCGCCGCGCGGTGCCACGAGCTCGTCGGTGGCCTGCAGGTACGGCTTGGTCTGAAGGCCCAGCATCAGCGGAAACACGAAGGGCAGGTCGGGCCGTTCGAAGGGGGTGGTCGCCGGAAGCACGTAGTGGGCGAGCGACGCCGTCTCGTTCAGGAAGATGTCGGTCACCACCAGCAGTTCGAGCTCGCCGAGCGCCTCGCGCAGGCGCTCGGCGCCGGCCATGGTGATGAGGGGGTTGCCGCCGGTCACGAACAGCCCGCGGATGCGTTCGGGCCCCTCGGTGCGGATCTCGTCGGCGAGAATGCCGCCCGGGAAGACGTCGTTCACGGCGGGGAAGCCGCCCACACGAGACACGTGTCCCTTGGTGAGATTGCCCTGGGTGAGCTTCGGGAAGTCGAGGATGCCCTTGCCGACGAGTGCGCCGCCGCGCCGGTCGAGGTTGCCCGAAACGGCGTTGATCACTTCCTGGATCCAGAAGGCCAGCGTGCCGTGGGCGCCCATGTTCACGCCCGTCGAGCAGTAGAGCACGGCGCCGCCTCGCGCCGAGGCCTCGCAGTAGGCCGCGACCATGCGCCTCAGTGTGGCGGCGGGGATCCGGGTCACCTCGGCCTGCCGCTCGGGGGTCCACGGTTCGGCCACCCGCGCCGCGGTGTCGAGACCCTTCATGTGCTTCGCGATCCGCGCAGGGTCGACGTCGATCGTCTGGAGCAGCTCGCGCAGGAAGGCGAGGTAGAAGAACACGTCGGTGTTCGGGCGGATCGGCACGTGCTCCCCCGCGCTCCGGGCGGTCTCGGTGCGCCGAGGGTCCACCACGAAGACCTGGCCGCCGCGTGACTCGATCGCCCGCAGGTGCTTCGCCGGGTTGGGGACCTGGAGGAAGCTCCACTTCGACACCACCGGGTTGGCGCCCACCACGATCAGGCAGCGCGTATGGGCGATGTCCGGATGGGTCAGCGTGAAGGGGAAGCCGTACATCTGCGTCGAGACCGCGAACTTGTTGGCGCAGTCCTGGGTGCTCGAGCCGAAGAAGTTGCGCGTGCCGATGCCGTCCATGAATCCCTTGGCGAACACCGGGTGCAGCACGCCGAAGCCCGCCGCGGTGCCCACGTACATGGACAGGCTATGGGGTGACACCCCTCGCAGGGCGCGAACCTTGGCGCCGATCTCGGCGAACGCCTGCGCCCACGGAATCTCCACGAAGCGGCCGTCGACGCGTTTGAGCGGGCGGGTGAGCCGGTCCGGCGAGTCGTAGAGCCGCATCTGCTTCAGGCCCTTCACGCAGGCGAAGCCGTCCGTGGCGACGTGCGCGGCATCGGGCCGGATGGCCGCGACGCGGCCGCCCGGGATCGAAGCGTCTACGTCCACCTCGAGCCCGCAGAGCGACTCGCAGATGCGGCAGAAGGAGTGCTGGGTGGTGATCGATCCGGCCATGGCGCGGAGGGTAGCGAGCGCCAGTCGCCCGCGACCTTCAGGGCGACTCCCACCACTGCATCAGCGGGAGAAGCCCGTAGGCGGCCACGACCGAGACGACCAGCAGCGCGGTGGAGAGCCAGAGCAGGCGCCGCTGGCGCCGGAGCCGCTGGGCGTCGGCGATGTCGCAGGTTTCGACGCGCCCGGCCTGCCACCACGCGTAGGCCAGGACCGCGGCCGTCGCCGCGAAGGTCCAGGCCTTGTACTGCGAGATCGCCACCAGCCAGGGCGCCGCCGAGGCCAGCGACGCCACGGCGCCACCGGCACCGAGGGCTACCAGTGCAATCGGCAGCGCGCAGCAGGTGGTGCCGAGCAACGAGAGGCCGAGGGCCGAAGCCGTGCTGCCGCGACCGCGCGCCATCAGAACGTCACCCCGATGCCCACGTTCAACTGGACGCCCCGCGAGACCTGGGTGTCGAAGACCCGCTCGTAGACCGGAAACTTGGCCTCGGCGCGCGCCATCACGTTGCGCCAGTAGCCCACCAGGACCGGGCCCACCCCAAGGCGCGTTCCGCCGGTTGCGAAGCCGAATGCGTTGGTGCCGCGGCTCTCGTAGCGGGCTTCGACGTCGAGCATCACGAACACGCCGGCGTTGTGCTCGTTGTCGTGCCACGGGTGGTAGCCCAGGTTGACGTCGAGCCCGACGAGGTCGCCCTGGTCGATGCCTCTTCGGCCGGGGGTGTTCTTCCACCAGAAGACGTCCACCAGGGTGTACCAGCGGAAGGACTCGGAGCTGAACGATCCGCTCAGTCCGAAGTCCCAGCTACCATCGCCCACCGGGTCGTCGTCGCGGGTCGAGCCCGTGGGGACGCGCAGCTGGGGAGTCAGGCCGATGTTGGCGGTGGCTCCCTCGAGGTTCCAGTACTTGCGCAGCGGCACGGCCAGCACCATGTCGCCCAGTCCGCGGCCCCGCAGCTTCTGCCGCACGCCGTTCACCACGGCACTGCGTTCCTGGTCGACGTAGGGCAGTTTGATCGTGGCACGGACTTCGCGTGTGAAGGTGTAGATGCCCTCGAGCCACGTCGTGCTCACTCGCCGTCTGGCGCCCTGTGGGTTGGGCTGCTCGTCGTCTCCGCGCAGCAGTGTGTCGGACGACCGGTACTCCTGGCGCACCTGCGCCCCGTAGCCGCCGGCCCATCTCGGGGCCATGTCCATCACGGGTTGGTGGGCCCAGGCCGCCCCGGCCCACAGCAGGACCGCCAGCGCGACCCCGCTAACGCGTCGCATGGACAGCCGCCGGGATGGGCGCGTCTTCGGGCAGTCCAGCCAGGTTCGCAACGTCGACCTGCAGTTGGACGCCCGCTGCCGCGTCCGCCTCGGCGACGGGTGCGTCGAGCAGGAACGCCTGGGCCGGGTGGCTTCCGCGGAGCAACGGACCTTCGGGGCCGTCGTCGACCGCCCCCTGTACGCGCAGGTGGAAGCGCGTGGCGTCGTAGCCGGCCTTCTCGATGCGGCGGGTGATGTCGGCGAACGGGATCGGGTCGGTGGTCGCGAGGGCGAGCGTCACGCGGTGCGCCTCGATGTCGACCAGCACGCCATCGCCATGGCGATCGGTGTCGAGGCCGTCGAGCTTCGAGAGGCCCTTCTCGAGCCCATGGGCGCAGAACGAGCAGACCATGCCGCGCACGTCGATGGCGAGCGTGCGGTCGGCGAGGTCGGGCGTGCTGGTCGTGGGGGCCGCGGCCTCTGCGGCGTGTCGGTGGCCGGGGTCGTGACCGGGCATGGGGTCCGCTTCTGCGAGTGCGGGCGAAGTCGCGAGTGCGACGAGCAGCCCGAGCAGGATGGAACGGTGCATGGACGTAGTCTCCTGAGTCGGAAGATCGGAGCAGGCGGCCCCGGGGCCGGCCTGCGGGGGTCGTCTGGAGCCCCGGACGCACGCGTGGCGTCCGTAGGGCGTGGGACCCCTGGATCAGCTCAGGAGGGGAGGGTTGGCCTGGGCCCAGGGCGTATGGACGATGCCCGGGGGCCCCCGCGGCGCACGGGTGCGCAACGCATGGGCAACGTACTGGAAGGCGTCGGCGCTCTGGGCAGGCGCCGGGGAGGCCGCGTGGGAAACGGGCTGTGCCTGGGCCGCCACGAGGCCCTGGTCGGCCTCACAGCGCTCGCAGTCGTCGTGATCGGCCGGAGGCGCCTCGGGGCCCGCCTGCGCGTGGCACGGGGGCGGCTCGGGCGCCGCACACAGGGCTTCGCACACCGCGGCCGGAAGCGACGCCCAGAGGACTGCGGCCGCCAGCGCCACGCGCGCAAGCGCGGCGGGGCGAAGCGACGGGTGGATGCGCAGCACGGGCCAAGCCTAGCGAGCGAGCGGCCGGGCGCCCGGGCTGGCTCAGGCCACGTGGGCGGTGGTGGCCACGATGTGGCGCCGGTCGGTCTCGGTGGGGTCGCCCTCGAGCACGACCGACACGTCGTGGGCCTCGGGGTCGCCCGACGAGCGGCCGATCCGAAACACGAACTCGCCGGGCTCCGTCACCAGGCGCATGTCCACACCGTGGAACGCCAGGCGGCTCGGGTGGACGGTGAAGGTGACCGTCCGGGTGGCGCCGGCCGGGATCGACACACGCGCGAACCCCACCAGCTCTCGAAGCGGCCTCGCGAGAGACGCCACCGCGTCGCTCGCGTACAGCTGCACGACCTCGTCGCCGTCGCGGTCGCCCTCGTTGGTGACGTCGATGGCGAGCGTGGTCGGCTCGCTCGTCGACCCGGCCTCGACGCGAGGCTCGCCATGGGTGAAGCGCGTGTAGGAAAGCCCGTGCCCGAAGGGGTAGAGCGCTTCGACGTCACAGTCGACGTAGGACCCGTAGAATTCCGAGCGCTCGCCCCGCCGGCGCATGTCGTGGTGCAGCGGGATCTGGCCCACGTGCTTGGGCAGCGTCACCGGCAGTCGTCCTGCCGGGTTCGCGGCCCCCGTCAGCACGTCGGCGAGTGCGTGGCCGGCTTCTTCACCCGGCGGGACCGCCCAGAGCAGCGCGTTCGCGCACGCGGCCTCGGAGGCCAGGGTGTGGACGCGTCCGCTCACGATCACGACGATCGTGGGGGTGCCCGTGGCCGCGACTTCTGCGACCAGCCGCGACTGCAGGCCGGGCAGGCCCAGGTCCGTGGCGTCACGCGCCTCGCCCACGGTGCTGTCCGGGACCAGTCCAGAGCGCGCGCCGACGAAGACGACCGCCAGGTCGGCGTCTCGCGCGCACGCGACGGCCGCGGCCAGGTCACTCTCGTCCTCGCCCGCGTCGGCACAGCCGCGCTCGTACGCGATGTCGGCGTCCGGCAGGGCCTCGCGCAGGCCGGCCAAGGGGGTCACGTGGGGCGTGAAGTATGCGCCCGGGCCGAACGTGCCCCCCGACTCGGGAAGCTGGTCCTCGCCCGTGCCGTCTCCCGGCCCGCTGCCGGTTCGCTGGGTGATGATTTCGAGGTGGGCCGGGTAGTGGTAGTCGCCCTGCAGCAGGCGGGTGTCGTCGGCGTGGGGCCCGAGGACCGCCAGGCGCGCCGGCGCCGGATCGAGCGGCAGCACGCCGTCGTTCGAGAGCAGGACCACGGCCTCGGTGGCCGCCCGCCGGGCCAGGGCGCGCTGCGGCGGCGTATCGAACACCTCGATGGCGCGGTCGGCTTCGACGTAGGGCTGCTCGAAGAGCCCCAGCTGGAACTTCTGCGCCAGAACCCGGGCGCACGACTCGTCGATCACGCCTTCGTCGATGGCGCCGGACGCCACGGCCCCCGGCAGGTGGCCGTAGCCGTCCATCGCGGGCAGTTCGACGTCCAGCCCCGCCGAGAGCGCCTGCACGCCTGCCGCCTGGGCATCGGCCGCCGTGCCGTGGTTCAGGACGAGCTGCATCACCGAGAAGTAGTCGGCGACCACGGTGCCCTCGAAGCCGAGCTCGCCGCGCAGCAGGTCCGTCAGCAGCGCGCGGCTCGCCGCCACCGGCTCGCCGTCGACCGACGAGTAGCTGTTCATGATCGAGGCGAGTCCCGCTTCGCGGATCGCCGCCGCGAACGGCTCGGCGTACACCTCCCGCAGCTCGCGCGCGCCCAGGTGCACGGGCGCGTGGTTGCGGCCGCCCTGGGACAGGGCGTAGCCGAGAAAGTGCTTGCCCGTGCAGACGACGCCCTCGCGCAGGTCGTCCGACTGCACACCCTGTACATAGGCTACCCCGAGGCGTGCGCAGAGTTCGGGCGACTCGCCGTAGGTCTCCTCGACTCGCCCCCAGCGCGGGTCTCGTGCCACGTCGAGTACCGGGGCCAGGTTGTGGCGCGCGCCGACGGCCAGCATCTGCGTGCGGATCACGTCGCCGATCTCGCGAAGCAGCGCCGGGTTCCAGGTTGCGGCCAGGCCCAGCGCCTGGGGAAACGTGGTCGCGCCGCGATGCAGAAAGCCGGCCACGCCTTCTTCGTGGACCACGGTCGGAATGCCCAGACGCGTGCGTTCGACGAGCACCCGCTGGATCGCGTTGGTCAGTTCGGCCGACTGGTCGGCGAGCAGACCGGTACTGCCGCCGATCCGCGTCACCTGTCCGATGCCGTGTGGGATCTTCTGGGTGATCCGGTCGGGATCGAACCGCTCGTCCTTCACCAGCACGGTGATCCACATGGAGCCCAGCTGCGCGACCTTCTCCTCGAGGGTCATGCGGCCGAGCAGGTCGGCCACCCGGCGTTCGATGGCGACGTCGGCGTCGCGGAAGAGCTCGGTCATCGGGGCCTCCCGGGCAGCGTGAGGGGCTAGAGCTGATCTTCGAGGGGCAGCAGCCGGTAGAGCCCGACCTGGAAGCGGCGCCACCAGCTGGTGTCGGGCTCGCGATGCAGCTCGACGACTTCGTCGCCCGCATGGTCCTCCCAGACGAGGTCGCGATCTTCGTCGAGCTTCACGCGGTAGGTGTCTTCGGGGATCGACTCGTCGAGCAGCTCGCCCACCGCTGCGCCGGCGGCCGGGGACTCGAAGAAGATGCCCTTCTCGGTGTTGATCTCGATCGAGCGCGGGTCGAGGTTGGGGGACCCGACGAAGAGCGTCTCGCGGTCGATCAACATGGCCTTGGTGTGCAGCGTCGTGATGGTTCCGCGGTCGGGGTGGGAGCGCACCTCGTAGAGCTCGACGCCCGCGTCGAGCAGCGGCTTGCGATACGGCCCATAGGCCGAGTGCACGGCGGCATGGTTGGTGGCGGCGAGCGAGTTGGTGACGACCACGACGCGGACCCCACGCGCGATGAGTTCGCGCAGGAACGCCACGCCCTCGTCACCTGGGATGTAGTAGGGCGTAATCAGCACGAGCTCTTCCCGAGCGGCCTCGGCCGCCTGCTGGAGCGCCACGCCGACGTCCATCATCTCCTCGCTGATCGGGGTCTCGAGCTTCTCGGCGCGATCCGAGACGAATCTCGCAGGCGCCACGAAAGGGTCGATGCGCCCTTCGAAGACGTCGTCGAGATAGTCGCTGGTGACGGCGGCGGCGTAGGTCCCGTCGTCCTCGTCGCGGCTGGCCGCCAGCAGCTCTTCACCAAAGGCCTCGGCCTTCATGCCCTGGGGCGGTTCGGCGACGGCTTCCATCGGCACGGAGAGCGCGCTGTTCCAGAAGTCGTCGAATGCGGCACCCACTTCGGCCACGGGCGGGCCGAAGACCAGGACGTCCAGGTCGGCGAAATCACTGCCCTCGTGGATGCGGAAGTACTCGTCGCCGATGTTGCGGCCGCCCACGATGGTGACGGCGCCGTCGGCCGTGAGCGACTTGTTGTGCATGCGGCGGTTGGCGCGCTCGAAGTCCAGCACGTAGTTGAGGCCGAGGATGCCCCCTCGCGCGATCGGGTTGAACAGCCGCAGCTCGATGTTCGGGTGCAGGTTCAGCGCGGCCATGCCCTCGTCGAAGTCGCGCGACGAGCCCAGGGCCGTGAACAGGTCGTCCACCAGCAGGCGCACGCGCACGCCCCGCTCGGCCGCTTCCCAAAGCTCGCCGGCGAACAGTTCGGTCGAGGCGTCGCCCTTCAGCAAGAAGTACTGCGCGTCGATCGAGCGTTGGGCCAGGGCCATCAGCCGCAGTCGTGCGCCGAGTGCGTCGAGCCCGTCGTCGATCAGGTAGAAGCCCGTCTGGCCCGGGTGCTCGCGCTGCCAGGCGGCGGCGAACTCGCCGAGCTCCGTCTCGGCGGTGAGCGGGATCGCCTGGCTCGGCTCCTTCGGGTGGTCGAAGGGCACGCTGGTACTGCAGGCGATCGTGGCGAAGGCCGCGGCCCATGCGATCGCCAGGCTACGGCCCACTCGCTTCGTCGGATTCATGCTGCGTCGGTCTCCGTGGATCGGGTGCCGGGGCGCCCGGGCAGCCCGTCGAGCGGCGCTGCGCGGACGCAGGCGTACAAAGTGGCGGAAGGCCCGTCAACCGGGCGCCGCGTCTCCCGCCATCGGGGAGCGCCCTAGTTGATCGCCCCCGCCTCCTTGAGGCGGGTGACCTCCTCCCACTCGAGGCCCAGCTCGAGCAGCAGCTCTTCGGTGTGCTGCGCGTGCTCGGGGCCCTTGCGCAAGGTGGGCGCGGTCTCGTCGAACTGCACGGGATTGGCCACCAGGCGAAAGTGCGTGCCGTCGCCCAGGTCGACTTCGCGAATCAGCTCGTTGGCGACGACCTGCGGATCGTCGGGAATCTGCGCGAGGGTCTGGAACGGGCCCCACTGGCCCTTCATGGGTGCCAGGCTGTCGCGCCAGGCGGAGGCCGGACGGGTTTCGAAGATGGCCTGCAGCGCGGCGCGCGCCTCGTCGCCGTGCTCGGCAAAGGCCTCGGGCGTGGCGAACCGCGGGTCGGTCGCCAGTTCGGGGTGCCCGAGGTGCTTCACGGTGTCGGCCCAGTAGACGTGGCCCTGAAGCATGGTGAGCATCAGGCAGCCCCCGCCCTGGGCGCGATAGATGCCGACCAGCGGGTTCAAGAAGGAGGCCCCTGCGGTGGGCAGGCCACCGTCTCCGTTCCCACGCAGCATCGAGCCGGCGAGCCCCGCCCCCATGGCCCAGAGCCCGGTGCCGAGCAGCGAGATGTCCACCACCGAGGGCTCGCCGGTGCGCTCGCGCTTGAAGAGCGCCGCGGCGATTCCGCCCGCGATGGTCATGCCTCCGATCGAGTCGCCGTAGGCCGGCCCGGGCTGCATGGCGGGGGCCTCGCCCTCGCTGCGCATGCCCATGCCGCTGCCGCTTCGCGCCCAGTAGTCGGTGCTGTCGTAGCCGCCCTTGTGGGCCTCCGGGCCGCGCGCCCCATGGGCCGTCCCCCGGGCGTAGATGATGCTGGGGTTCACGGCGCGCAGGTCGTCGACGTCGATCCCCATCTTGGCGCGTGCCGCGGGCAGGAAGTTGGTGAGAAAGACGTCGGCGTCGCGCGCGATGCGGTAGAGCAGGTCGCGTCCGTCGGGGTGGGTGAGGTCGAGCCCGAGGCTGCGCTTGCCGCGGTTGCTGTGCTCCATCAGGAAGTTCACCGCGGCGCGATTGTCGACGCCCCCCACCTGGAGGAGCCCCCGCTGGCCGTCCCCCCGCACGGGGTGCTCGATCTTGATGACGTCGGCGCCCCAGTCGGCCAGCACGGCCCCGGCCGCCGGGACGAAGGTAAACTGCGCCACCTCCAGCACCCGAACGCCCTTCATGACGTCTTGCATGGCCGATCCTCCGCGAGCCCGATCCGCGGTCGAGGATACACCGGGTGCGGACGGTCCCGGGGCGGAAGGCGGCCTAGTCGCGGAGGGCCGGGTCGTCCTCGGTCACGTAGAACGCGAAGAAGCCGAGGGTGCTCACGGCGCAGAGCAGGTGCCAGACGGCGTGCCCCTGGACGAGCGAGTGCGGATCGCAGAGCGGTGCACCGCTGTGGGACAGCCGCCAGATCACCAGCGCCAGCGTGAAGCTGGCCGCGGTCAAGCCGAGCCAGCGCCACTGGCGCGTGACCTCGGGCCGCCGCTTCGCGGCCACGGCCTCGAGGATCCCGATGGTGGGCACCAAGGCCACGTACACCGCGGTGCCCGAGACCGGCAGCACGTCGAGTGCGCGCGGCAGGGCAAAGACGAGCAGCAGCGCGCCATAGGTCAGCAGGAACGCCCGCGGTCCGCCGCGCAAGCAGCGCACCGCGGCGTACGCCGCCGGGAAGACGATGAAGACGAGCATCGACACCACATCCACGGTGCCGCCCCACGCCCGGCCGCTGCCGTGCATGAACATGCTGCCGGGTCCGAGGAAGACCACCGCCGATGCGTAGACCACGGGGATCGCCGCGGAGCTCGTGAACAGGTTGGCGCCGGCGAAGGGTAGGACGGCGGCGTCGGGCCGGCAGCGCGCGGCGATCCACAGGCCGGCCGCCACGAAGCCGAGGTTCGACCAGGTGTTCGCGGGCTGGCCCCAGTCGCCCCGGAAGGCCTCGCAGAACATGCCGCCGGCGGCCACGAACTCGCCGGGCCACCCGTCGACCTGCAGCACCACGAAGGTGCCGAGCGTGAGGACCGCGACCAGCCAGGGCACGAGCAGCAGCAACGCCGTCACGGCGCGCAGTCTAGCGTGCGCACCGCCCCGCGGTCGGTGGGGCGGGCGTGCCCGGGTAGACTCCGGGCGTGAACGCCCCCGAGCTCACCACGGTCGCCGACGACGAGGCGGTCGTCCACATGGGCGCGACGGCCCGCCGCTACGTGGGGCTCGCCCCCGACCGCGAGCACGCCTACGACGGCCTGGCCTTCCGGACGCTGCCGGCGCTCGGCGAGCGGCTGGCGTGCTTCGCAACGGTCAACGACGTCCACTTCGGCGAGACGCGCTGCGGCGTGATCCAGGGGTCCGACATCGGCCCGGTGTTCGAGAGCGGCCCCGGCGAGGCGCCGTACCCCGAGACGATGAACCGCGCGGCGGCCGAGGAGATCGCGGCGATCGCCCCCGGCGCGGTGGTGGCCAAGGGCGACCTCACCGCCTCGGGCAGTGCGCCGGAGTACCGGGCGTTCCTGGACTGCTGGGGCCGCTTCGGAGATCGGCTGCATCACGTGCGCGGCAACCACGACGCCTACCACGGCGAGGCGTTCCTCCCGCCCGCACCACTGGAGGTCGCACTCGAAGGCGTGCGCCTCGCGGTGCTCGACACCACCTGGCCAGGCCACGCGGGCGGCCGGATCCCGCCGCGCGACCTCGAGTGGCTGGACGCGCTCGCCGCGGGCAGCGACCGCCCGGTGCTGGTGCTGGGGCATCACCCGCTCGACGGGCTCGAGCCCCGAGCCGATGGCCGCGAGTCGTTCGGGCTGCAGCCGGCCAGCGGCCGCGCACTCGTCGAGGTGTTCGCGAGGCGCCCGTCGCTGCGCGGCTACTTCGCCGGCCATACCCATCGCAACCGCGTGCAGCATGTGGCCGAGACCGCGGCACCCTTCGTCGAGGTCGCTTGCGTGAAGGACTACCCGGGGACCTGGGCGGAGTACCGGGTCTTCGAGCAGGGCGTTCTTCAGGTGCACCGGCGGATCTCGACCCCCGAAGCCCTGGCCTGGAGCGAGCGCACGCGGGCCATGTACGCCGGCGCCTACGCCGGCTACGCCCTCGGCGGCCTCGAGGAGCGCTGCTTCGCCATCCGGTGGTAGGGGACGCGCGTCGCCGCAGCTAGTGCGCGACGCGACCTCGCAGCTCCTCGTACGAGCGCATCACGTGCTCGCGGAACGCCGGACGAGCCTGCATCCGTTCGTACCATGCGCGGACGTGGGGCGGTTCGGGCACGTCGAGACCCATGGTGAAGTAGCGGTAGAGCGTGGTCGCGGCCGGGATGTCGCCGAGGCTGAACGCGGGTCCCGCGAGGTAGGGCCGCGTCGCGAGTTGCGCATCGAGCTGCTCGAACTGACGCGCACAGTCGCGGCGGGCCGCTTCGACGTGGCGGGGGCTGCGTTGGGGCTCGGGCGTGCGGTAGTAGCCCCAGAAGAGCGCCATGAACGCGGGCTGGAGCGCCGTGTGCGCCCAGTCCATCCAGCGGTCCACCTGCGAACGCGCGAGCGGGTCGGGCGGGTAGAGCGCCTCCTCGCCGTATCGCGCGGCCAGGTAGCGCAGGATCGCGTGGGACTCCCACACGGTGTCCGGCCCGTCGCAGAGGACGGGGATGCGTCCGTGGGGATTCAAGGCGAGAAAGGAGGGCTCATCCAACCCGCCGGCCGCCCCGCCGACTTCGACCTGCTCGTGCGCGAGTTCGAGCTCACCCAGCAACCACAACACCTTCTGGACGTTGAAGGCGCTGCGGCGGCCGAGGATGCGGATCACCGCTTCCGGCGCAGCAGCCATGGGGCGAGGCTCGAGATCGCGGCCCAGCCCACCGCCCACTCGGGGACCGCCAGCGGATACAGCACGTCGCGTCCGGCGGCGTCGTCGAACGCGAGTGCGGTCGCGAACAGCGAGGCACCGGAGAAGGGCGTGGACATGATCGCGTCCGGGTCGAAGGCGGCCGAGAGCATGAGCCCGGCGGTCGGGTCGAGCGGGTCGATCGGCATCTCGTTCGTGGGATCGCCGTCCTGGTCGAAGTTCGCGAAGGAGAACTCGTTCGCGTGCTCGAGCCCGATCGCGTGGCCGACCTCGTGCATGAGCAGCCGCAGCAGGTAGTCCACCGCGTTGGCGCCAAAGGACGTCACGGCCTCGATGCTCAAGAAGATGTCGGCGCCGAAGATCGCGAAGCCGTTCGCGATGGTGGTGCCGTTGGTCAAGCCCACGAGCGGCTGCGGGGACGGCGTGAACGTGGCGAATCCGTCGAAGCCGTTCAGGTTCGGGTCGTCGAACGGAACGGCGAGGACGTCGATTTCGAGCCCCGTCCCCGAGCCCAGCGTCGTTGCCGCATCGAAGGTGAGGTCGAAGCCCAGGGAGGGGCTCTCCCAGGCGCCGAAGGCATCGCTCACGGCCTGCTCGAACGATGCGATCTCTGGCGCGGTAGACGCGCCGAAGGCCTCGGCCAGGCCCGGGGCGATCCCGACCTGGATCCCGTCGTGAAGGCCGCGGCCGGCGATCGGAAGCGTCGACCACCGTGGCGCACCCTCGAGCGTGGCCTGGACGTTCACGGTGCTCCCTGACGAGAACAGGCAGGGAGGCGCCTGGGCGTCGAAGCAGAAGAAGGCGTCGTCGATGGTGAAGGCCGTGGCCGGCGCGGCGGCGAGCGAGAGCAGTGCGAGCGCGAGGAGGCGGCCAGGGCACAGGGGGATGGCCATGGGCCGATCCTACCGCAGGGCGGCTCGGCGCCGTCGCGGGGCGTCAGCCCGCGACGCGGGTCCGCGGCTCGGGCGGCTGATAGAGCTTGGCCGGGTCCTCGACGACCGCGTCGTAGAGCTCCAGGTCGCGCGGGCGCGCCGAATCCGGCGGGGCGTAGTAGACCGAGGTGACCGAGGGCGAGCGGCGAGGATGCCAGCGGGGCAGCTTCAGACTCAGCCACTTGGCGTGATAGTCGATGGCGAAGCCGTCGGCATAGAACTGCTCGAGCTGCCGAGCGAGCAGTCCCTCGTCGTACAGCCCGTTCGGCGACGGCCCGGGGATGGCGACGACCGCGTCGCGATCTCCGCGGCGGCCGATCTCGAGCATGTCCCATGCGTTGAGCGGTTTGCCCGACGTGTCTTCGTAGCGGACGTTCACGTCGGGATCGATCAGCACCCACTTCTGGTGTCGTGCCGACCAGATCTCCACCACCACGTGGCCGCCCAGGCGAACCTTGCGTGCATCGCCTCCGGCCGCCTGCACCAGTTGGATGAGCATCTTCGAGGCGGTGCCGCAGAGGTAGCCCGCCCCCCCCTCGGCCCGGTCGAGCAGGTCGAGCACGTCGCGGTTGCGCGTGGCGAAGGGCGGCGTTCCATGGGGAAACCGGTCGCGCAAGAAGTTCGCAGCGTCGGCCGCCCAGTCCACGTCGGGCGGCGTCCCGTCGAACAACGCAGCGAGTCGCGCATCGCCGCGGATCTCGGCCAAATAGGGGTGGTCGAGGTCCTCGTACCAGAACCCGGGGCCGTCGAGCGGCGTGACGGGGCCGAGCCCTTCGACCGGGTACGCCACCGCCAGGACCGGCGTGAGGGCGTCGATCACCAGATCCTTCGACACCAGCTTGACCGTACGCAGCCACGCCGGGTCGCTCGCGCGGGTGTGCGAGGCGGCCGCGGCGCCCATCAGCAACACGACCGTCGCGACGACCGCGAGGCCCGTCAGGGCCAGCCTGCGCCCCAGGGATCGCGACTTCGGCATCGCATCCGAATCTAGCAACAGGCGCACTCCGCCAGCGTTACCATGCTCGCCGCATCGGATGGAAGGAGGCCGACATTGAGACCCCTGGAGGCGATCCAGGCCCTGCAGCAGCGCATGTCCGGCTCTGTGATCGGGCAGGACGACGTCGTCGAGGCCCTGGTCATCGGGCTCCTCGCCAACGGCAACCTGCTGCTCGAGGGCCTGCCGGGCCTCGCGAAGACCCGTGCCGTGAAGAGCCTCGCACACAATCTGGATGCGCAGTTCTCGCGCATCCAGTTCACGCCGGACCTGCTGCCGAGCGACGTCACGGGGACCGAGGTGCTCCACCAGACCCAGGGCGGTGCCCCGAGTTTTCGCTTCGATCCCGGGCCGATCTTCGCCAACGTGGTGCTCGCCGACGAGATCAACCGTGCCCCGGCCAAGGTCCAGGCGGCCTTGCTCGAGGCAATGGAGGAGCGGCAGGTGACCGTGGCCGGCACGGTGCACGCCATGCCGCCGCTGTTCATCGTGATGGCCACGCAGAACCCGGTCGAGCAGGAGGGCACCTACCCGCTGCCCGAGGCGCAGATGGACCGGTTCCTGATGCACGTGCACGTGGGCTACCCGGACGAGGCGGCCGAGGGGCAGATCCTCGAGCTGGTTCGCGGCGAGGAGGTCGCCGCCCAGAAGCCCGAAGCCGCGGCCGGGAGTGCGCCCGAGCCGCTCGCCCAGCAGGCCGTCTTCGACGCTCGAAGCGAGATCGCGTCGGTGGCGATCAGCGAGGTGGTGCAGACGTATCTCGTGGACCTGGTGTTCGCGACCCGCTACCCGGACCGCCACGCCGAGGACCTCGCCCGTTGGATCCACGTGGGTGCGAGCCCGCGTGGCGGCATCGCGCTCGACAAGGCGTCGCGGGCGAAGGCGTGGCTCGCCGGCCGGGACCACGTGCTGCCGGACGACGTGCGGGCGGTGGCGCATGGCTGTCTGCGCCATCGCCTGGCGCTCAGCTACGAGGCCAACGCCGACGGCGTGTCCTCGAACGACGTGATCGACCGGTTGCTCGAGGAGGTCGCGATCGCCGGCTAGGCGGTCGCCCGGGGCATGCAGTACACGCGCGTCAAGCATCGGGCCGCGCCCCAGGAGGGCGACCCCCGCGTACGCGCCGATCTCGACGCCCTGGTCCGCCTGCAGTTCGAGGCCGAGGGCGTGAGCTTCCTGCCGCGACAACCCCTCCACAGCGTGCTGTACGGTCGCCATGCCTCCCGGCTGCGCGGTCGCGGGCTCGACTTCGAAGAGATCCGGGGATACCTGCCGGGCGACGACATCCGGTCCATCGACTGGCGGGTGACGGCGCGAACGGGCGAGCCGCACGTTCGCGTCTACACCGAAGAGCGCGACCGCACCGTCTGGCTGCTGGTCGATCAGCGCATCGGCATGTTCTTCGGCAGCCGCGTGCGCACCAAGACCGTGGTGGCGGCCGAAGCCGCCGCGATCTCGGCGTGGCGGGTGCTCGCCATGAAGGACCGCGTGGGCGCCATCGTCTTCGACGACGAGTCGCTCGAGGTGATCCGCCCGGGGAGCAGCAGGGCCCACGTGATGCGCATCCTCGGTGCGATCGTCACGCGCAGTCGCCGCATGCGCGCCGACAGCCCGGTCCGCGCCAATCCGGCCATGTTCGACCGCGCACTCGAGCGGGTGGGGCCACTCGCGCGCCACGACTGCCTGGTGGGCCTGATCAGCGACTTCGCCGGGGCCGGCCCCGACTCGCGCCGGATGCTGACCCGCATCAACGGCCACAACGATCTGATCGCCATCGCCGTCCACGATCCGCTCGAGGCCGAGATGCCCGAGGACGACGTGCGCTGGATCGTGAGCGATGGCTCGGATCAACTCGAGGTAGACCCCTCCAACGCGTCGATTCGAAAGCGCTTTCGGGACGAGTTCGATGACCGGCTCGGGCGCCTGGCCGAGCTCTCGGCCCGCCAGGCGATTCCGCTGATCCCGTTGTCCACGGACCAGCCCGTGGCGGCCCAGGTGCGGGCTGCGCTCGGGCGCCGCATCCAGGCGAGGCGCGCGTAGGGTGGACGCGCGCACTTCCGAGGGGCCTGGGGTGGCGGCGCCGGAGCTGGCCTTCGATCCGACCAGCCTCGCGCAGTTGCACGAGATCGTGGCGCCGGGCCCGGTGCCGGCCTGGCCGCCCGCGCCTGGATGGTATGCCGTGGCCGCCATCGTCGTGCTGGTGGCCGCGTGGCTCGGCCTGCGGGCCTGGCGGCGGTACCGCGCCAACCGCTACCGGCGGGTGGCGCTGCACGAACTCGCGCGTCTCGAGGCCGGCGCGGAGGGTGACACGCGCCGAGCGCTGGTCGCCCTCGCCGCGCTGCTCAAGCGCGTCGCCCTGGCCAGCCACCCGCGTGCACGGGTGGCCTCGCTGAGCGGCGCGGCCTGGGCCGACTTTCTCGACGAGACCGGCCGCGGCGGTCCCCTCGAGCCCGAAGCTCGCGCGCGGCTGGGCGCGCTTCTCCACGGCGGAGCCGGTGTGGCTCCGCCCGACAGCGCCGAGCTCGCGCGCACCTTTCGCGCGGCCGAGCGCTGGATCCGGCGGCATCGCGCGCTCGCGGAGCCCACGTGATCGAGCTGGCGCATCCGTGGCTCCTGCTGCTGTTGCCGCTCCCCGTGCTGGTGGTGTGGGGCGTCCCGGCGTTGCAGCGAAAGCGGGTTGCCGTGCGGGTGCCGAACCTGCAGCGCCTGGCGCGGGTGACGGGGGGAACGCCCGCACCCGGTGCAGTGGTCGTCCGCCGCGGAGCCCTGCAGACGGCCCTGCTCGCGGTCGTGTGGGCCCTGGTCGTGGTGGCACTCGCGCAGCCGCAGCACATCCTGCCCCCGATCACGAAAGAGCTGCCCACGCGCGATCTGCTGCTGGCGGTGGACCTCTCGGGCTCCATGGAGGCCCGGGACTTCACCGACGCCTCGGGGGCCGTGGTCGAGCGTCTCGATGCGGTCAAGCAGGTCCTCGACGGCTTCCTGGCCCGCCGCGACGGCGATCGCGTGGGGCTGCTGGTGTTCGGGACGGCGGCCTTCGTGCAGGCGCCTTTCACGGCGGACCTCGACGTCGTGCGCGAACTGCTGGGCGAGACGCGCGTACGCATGGCGGGCCCGCAGACCGTGATCGGCGATGCCATCGGCTTGGCGCTGACGGTTTTCGAGCGCAGCGAGGTCGAAGAGCGCGTCCTGATCCTGCTCACCGATGGCAACGACACCGGCAGCCTGGTGCCGCCCGAGCGAGCGGCCGAGATTGCGCGAGACCAGGGCGTCGTCATCCACACCGTGGCCGTGGGCGACCCGGCTGCGGTGGGCGAGGATGCGCTCGATGCCGAGAGCCTGGCGGCCGTGGCGCGAAAGACCGGGGGGCGCGCCTACTTTGCCGGCGACCGCGAAGGCCTCGAGGGCATCTACGTCGAGCTGGACGCGTTGAACCCCCGCCGCGTCGAGACCCTGAGCCACCGCCCCCGACAGGACCGCTTCCATTGGCCGCTCGGTGGCGCCGTGGGCCTGGTGCTCGCCGTGCTCGCCGCCCGAGAGCTTCGCGGGGCTTGGCGTCGATCTCGCGCGCTTGCGGATCCGGTGCCGCCGGAGGCCGAAGCCGCGTGACGGCCCTGGAGAGCTTCCACTTTCTCCGGCCGCTCTGGCTGCTGGCGCTCCTGCCCGCGGTCCTCCTCGTCTGGCGGCTGCATCGCGCGGCGAACGCCCGGCGCCGCTGGCACCGCATCATCGCTCCGCACCTGCTGGCCGAGCTGCTGGTGGGCGACGGCGCCGGCCGGCGGCGCGTGGGGCCCGTCCACCTGCTGGCGGCGTTTCTGGCCCTGGCGACGCTCGCGCTCGCCGGCCCGAGCTGGGAGCGCGCGCCGGCGCCCTTCGCCGAAGACCAGGCGGCGCTGGTGATCGCGCTGGCCGTCACACCCACGATGCTGGCCCAGGACGTGCGCCCGAGCCGGCTCGAGCGCGCGGTGCACAAGATCCACGACCTGGGCGCCCTGCGGCAGGGCGGCCGCACGGCCCTGGTCGCCTACGCCGGCAGCGCCCACCGGGTAATGCCCCTGACCCGCGACACCGACCTGCTCGAGACCTTTGCCGCAGAGCTCTCGCCCGAGCTCATGCCGCTGGAGGGCAATGCCGCGGCGGACGCCGTCGCCCTTGCCAACGACGTGCTCGCCCGGGCGGGCGCCTCGGGGTCGATCCTGCTCGTGGCCGATGCGGTGCCGGCCGACCAGTGGGCCGTGCTGCGGGAGGCTCGCCGGCAGGGCGGGGCGCCGGTGCACGTGCTCGCGGTGGCCGCCGGGCCTGAAGTCGCGGTACCGGCAGGAAGCCCCCCGGCGCCTCCGCTCGATGCCGCGGCCATGGCCGACGCAGCCCGCGCCGGCGGGGGGCAGCTCGAGATCGTGACCGTGGACGACGCCGACGTGACGGCGCTCTCGCGCAGCGTCCGCACGGACGTCTCGCAGGCCGCCGGCGACGAGAGCGAAGCCTGGCGCGACGCGGGAACGTCGCTGCTGCCCGCCGTGGCCCTGCTGGTGTTGGTCGGTTTCCGAAGGGGTTTCGTGCTGGAGGAGTCGGCATGAGCCGCGTGCACCGTGGGGCGACACCCCTGATGCTGGCGGCGAGCCTCTCGTTCGCGGCACCCGCGTGGGCCGACGGTTGGCTGGACCTCTGGCTCACGCCCGACCAGCAGGGGGCCCGTCTCGAGGCGCGCGGGGACCCGGCCGGCGCAGCCGAGCGCTACCGCGACCCGATGCGGCGGGGCGTCGCGCAGTATCGCGCCGGAGACTTCGAATCGGCCGCGGCGAGCTTCGGGCAGGTCGGCACGGCGGAGGCGCTCTTCGACCGTGGCAACGCGCTGATCCTGTTGGGCCAGTACGACGATGCGATCGCGAGCTACGACCAGGCGCTGGCCGAGCGGCCGGGCTGGCCCGAGGCCCTCGACAACCGCGCGCTCGCCCGCGCCCGCAAGGCGCGTCTGGCGCCGCCGGACGACGATGCCGGCGGGACCGGTGGCATGCTCGAGGCCGACGACATCGTCTTCGACGAGACCGGTAAGCGCGGGGGCGGCGAGCAGGTGGTCGAGGAGCCCGGTGCGGGCTCGGCGGCGGAGGATCGCGCCATGTGGCTGCGCCGCGTGCAGACGCGCCCGGCAGACTTCCTGCGCGCGCGCTTCGCCGTGCAGCTCGAGCGGCAGCAGGCTGCCGGGGCGAGTCCGCCGTGAGCGTGCGGAACCGCGCGCTGCCCGCGTCGATGGGACTGCTCGTGCTGCTCGGCGTCACCCTGCCGTCCCCGGTCTCGGCCGCCGAGGCCGACGCGCGTGCGTCGCTGGCGGGGGATGGCACGGCCTGGGTCGGCGAGCGCGTGGTCGTGCGCGTCGACCTCGCGAGTACCGGCGCGTCGTTCTCCCACCAGCGGATCCGCGTGCCCGAGGTGGTGGGCGGCGTACTGCTCCGCGATGCCAGCCAGCCGGTCTACCTGAGCGAAAGCCGCGGCGGGACGTCCTGGCAGCTCCAGCGCTACGAACTCTCGTTCTTCGCGCACCGCGCGGGCGTCGTGGAGATTCCACCGATTCCGGTCGTCTTCGACGTGTCGGACGGATACGGGCAGCCGAGCGAGACCTTCGAACGCGAGACGGCGGCCCTGCGCATCGAGGCCCGGCTGCCCCCGGGCGCCGAGCCCGGCACGGGCCTCGTCACCAGCCGTGACTTCGAGGTCGAGGTCTCCTTCGATCCGGCCCCGGAGAACCTGGTGGTGGGCGACGCCGTGACCCGCACGATCACGCGCCGCGCGGCGGACGTCGCAGCCATGGCCTTCGTTCCGTTCGCCACGCCCCGCATCGACGGGCTGGCGGTGTACCCCAAGCAGCCGCGGGTGCAGGACGACACCTATCGCGGCTCGCTCGTTGGAGAGCGCAGCGAGTCGGTCACGTTCCTGGCCCAACGCCCCGGTGACTTCGAGGTTCCGGCCGAACCGGTGGCTTGGTGGGACCCGCGCGCCCAGAAGCTGCACATGCAGAGCGTGGGCGGTGTCGTGCTCGCCGTGGACCCGAACCCGGCGCTCGGCCCGAGCACGAGGCTGGGCTACGCCATCGATCAGCGGGTGCGGGCGCATCCCGCGTGGGCGGCTGCGCTCGTGGCCATCGTGCTCGCCGCGGGAGTCTTGCTGTGGCGCAGTCGCGGCGCGCTGCGCCGCCGGTTCGCCGCATGGCAGGTCGCCCGGCGCGAGAGCGAGGCCGCGTACTTCGCGCGCGTGCGAGACGCCTGCCGCTCGGGTTCGCCCGCCGCGGCTCACAGGGCGATCCTGGCGTGGCTGCTGCGCGCAGGGCACGTCCCGCCTCCGGGTCTGCTCGCCGACTTCGCCGCGCGGGGCGCCGACGAAGTGCGAGAGCCGCTGGCCCGTGAGCTATCGGCTCTCGAGCTTGCGCTCGTTTCGGGCGGCGAGGGCTGGTCGGGTCGCGCGCTGCTGGACGAGTTGGTTCGCGAGCGCAGGCGCCTGGCACGGCGCGAAGCCCGAGCGCCGGAGTCGCTCGCACCTTTGAACCCGAGGGGCGCGGGCGGCCCATGGGGAGGGGCCAAGCACCCCGCCCACCGCGAGGAGATGGGCGGGGCGTGATCCGCTCGGCGCCTCCGTTGGGGGGGCTCGAATCGGACGCCGGAGGCCGGTGAGGCAGCTTCCTCGCGCATCCACAGCGGCGCCGGCAAAGATGGGTTGCCGCTGGGCGCCGCCGGGTTCCCTGGTCTTCGCGCGGGAGGTGTCAGGTGGGCCTGGCCTCGGCGCTGGGGTGGCCCCGCCCCGGCGCCGGGCCCGCTGCTTGACGAAAGCGGGGATCGGAGATGCAATCTCACCGAGCCAGGGGGCCCAGCATGCACGGAATCCACCACCTCGGCCTCGCGACCCACGACATGGAGGCGACGCTCGACTTCTACGAGGGGGTTCTGGGCCTTCCGGTCGTCGTCTGCGAGATGATCCATCCCGAGACCGGCGGTGCGATCCGGCACGCCTTCCTCGACATGGGCGCGGGCGAGTTGATCGCCTTCATGGAGTGCAACGACGTCGAAGGTGTCCCCGACGACTTCGATGCCGGCATCAACCGGGGACTCGGCGTACGCGGCGGGCTCATCCACTTCGCCTTCAAGGTGCCCGACGAGGCCGCGCTCGAGACGCGCATGCGCGACCTCGAGGCGAAGGGCGTCGCCGTGCGCGGCGTGGTGGACCACGGCTGGTGCAAGTCGATCTACTTTCGCGACCCGAACTTCCTTCAGCTCGAGTACTGCTGCCTCACGGCCGAACTCGACGAGAGCCACCGCGCCGGGCGCCATGCCGAGTCCTGGACCCGGCTCGCGCGCAAGCAGGACTGAGGGCGCCGGCGGCGGCCCGGCAGGGTGCGCCGGGGAGCGGACTCAGGGTTTTCTGTGACACCTCCGGGCGCGCCGGGGACACCCTACGAAGTGAGGCCTGATCGATGGGCCCTCCGAAGGGGATCTCCATGCCGCTCCAGCGCTGCGCTGCTCTCGCTCTGTTCCTGTTCGCCCTGTCGGTGCCCGCGGGGGCGGTGCCGGTCGACTTCACGGATGGCGTGTTCAACACGATCGTGAACTCCGGCATCAACGATGAGCCCGTGGTGTTCACCGAGACCGCCGACGGTGTGACGTTCACCTTCGAGTCCACCCTGAACCTGGTCGGCGTCGAGCGGTTCCTGGGCATCCGGCCCGGTGTGATCGGCAACGGTCTTCACCTCGGCGGAGGAGGCGGGTCGACGCTGCTCTTCACGCTGGTCGTGGACCAGGCCGTCTCGCTGAACAGCTACTCGACCGATACGGGCGGCACCTTCCTGAACTCGCCGGTCCTCGACATCACGGGTCCTGGCGTGAGTTCGCTCGGCAACGGCCTGGCCCAGGGCAACGCCGCCAACGCGTTCGCAGGTGGGCCGCTCCTGCTCGAGGCGGGCGCGCTCTACACCTTCGACGTCCAGAACACGGGCGCCGCGGTGCAGGCCTTCGTCGCCTCGTTCGACGTGACGGCCGTCGCGGCTCCCGAGCCGGCCCTGGCGTGGCTCGGGCTCGGGCTGGCGGCCCTCGCGGCACGGAGCCGCCGCCGGGTCTAGAGGGCGACGTCGGCGCTGCCGCCGCCCGGCCTACAGGGCGACGTCGGCGCTGCCGCCGTCGATTCGCAGATTGGCCCCGTTCACGTAGCCCGCGCCGTCGCTGGCGAGAAAGGCCACGGCCCGGCCGACCTCCTCGGGCTCGCCCACGCGTCCCACGAGATTCGGCATGAAGTGCTCGGCGGCGTGCCGCGCCACGTCGTCCCACGCCGTGCTCCGTCCCTCTCGCTGGGCCCGGGCCACGAGCCCCGCGCGCACCTCCGCGGTGGCCAGGAGGCCGGGGCTCACCAGATTCACGGTGACGCCGCTTCCCGAGAGCTCCTTGGCCAGGCTCAAGACCACCGCGGGCAGCGCGGCCTTGGCGCCGTAGTAGTGCGGCATGCGCGCCGCCGGGCGCAGGTTGCCGACGGTGCCCACGAACACGATGCGGCCATGGCCCCGGGTGCGCATGGCCGGGACCAGCGCATGGACCATGCGCACGCCCGACAGCACGTTCTTCTGGTAGAGGTCGACCCAGTCGTCGGTGGACGAGGACCAGTCGCCGCGCTCGGCCGTACCGTAGTTGTTGACCAGCACGTCCACGGGGCCGGCGGCGTCGGCCACCGCGGCGGCCCCAGCATCGGTCAGCAGATCGCCCCAGACGGCGCGCGCTTCGCCGCCCCGATCGCGCAGCGAGCTCGCCACGGCCTCGGCGGGGTCGCGCTCGAAGCCGTGCACGACGACCGCGGCGCCCTCGTCGGCGAGTACGCCGGCGATCGCCTGTCCGGTACCCCGGTGGCTGCCCGTGACCAGGGCCGTGCGGCCGCGCAGTCCCAGATCCATCGCGGCCGCAGGCTACCACGCTGCGGCGCGTCGGCCGGCGGCGCCTAGGCGTAGGTTGTGCCCCGAAGAATGTGGTTGGAACGAGCCTTGCTCTCTCGTAGAGCATGCACACCTTCACACCTCCCTTCTGTCCGAACTCCGAGTGCCAATACCATGTAGATCCGCGGGGTTGGCGCTTCGTGCGCTGGGGCCACTACACGAGGACGTGGCCGCGCGTTCGCAGGGTCCCCCGCTACCGCTGTTCACGCTGTCGGCGCACTTTCTCCCGCCAGACCTTCCAGACCACCTACTGGCTGCGCCGAAGCGAGCTCCTGCACACGATCGCCGAGCGGCTCGTCGGCGGATCGGGCCTGCGCCAGATCGCCCGGAGCCTCGGTTGTTCGCCCAGCACCGTCGCCAGGCACGCCGCGCGTCTCGGCCGGCACAGCCTGCTCTTCCTCCTCGCCCATCGCCCTCGCTCAGGTCCTTCCGAGCCCCTCGTGATCGACGGCTTCGAGAGCTTCGCGTTCAGCCAGTACTACCCGTTGCACCTGAACCTGGCCGTGGGCGCCGAGTCTCACTTCGTCTACGGGATCACCGAGTCCGAGCTGCGACGCAAGGGCCGCATGACGCCTGAACAGCGAGAGAGGCGCACTTCCGAGGAGCGTGCCTTCGGGCGACCCGACCCCAAGGCCATCGAGAAGGGCGTCCTGGCGCTGCTCGAGGACGTGGTGCCGGGGGGCGGCTCTGCCGTGATCCGGTCCGACGAGCACCTGGCGTACCCGCGAGCCATCCGAAGAGTCAAGGAACGGAAGCTGCGCCACGAGGTCACGTCGTCGAAGGCCGCGCGCACGCCCTCGAACCCGCTGTTCCCGGTCAACCGGCAGGACCTCATGCTCCGTCACAGCGGGGCGAACCACCGGCGCGAGACGATCGCGTTCTCGAAGCTTCGGGCGAGCGTGATCGAGCGGGGCTACCTGCAGGCGGTGTTCATGAACTACTGCAAGTCGTTCTCGGAGAAACGCCAAGACGCGACCCCGGCACAGCGCCTGGGGCTCACCGCGGAGAAGCTCAGCTGGCGGGACGTGCTCCGGGAGCGCCTGCACGCCGCCCGGGTGGGGATGGGCGGGCTGCACGAGCGCTACTACCGCAGGCAGGTCCCGACGCGGAGGATCCCGCAGATGCGGGGCCACCAACTGCGGTACGCGTTCTAGGCGAGAGTGGCTCGAGGCTGGGCCGACACCGGAGCCGATCGGCCGCTTCACCACATTCTTCGGAACACAACCCTAGGCGTACAGGCCGGGGTAGCGGTTCTGGCTCGCCGTGAAGTTCGGCATCACCTGTCCCGGGCTGTTCAGACCCATGTGCCGCTTCAACACCTCGGCGAACGCATCGCGGAAGTCGGTCGTCACGGGCAGGTCGCGGAACGGGTCGCTCTCGTCGAGGCCCGGCCACGAGGCACCCTGGAGCACGCGGCCCCCGGTGATGCCGCCGCCCAGCGCGAACATGACCGAACCGCGCCCGTGATCGGTGCCGAAGGCGCCGTTCTCGATGGCGGTACGCCCGAACTCGGTCATCACCAGGGTGAGCACCCGGCTGGCGTCGCCGCCCAGGTCCTGGTGGAACGCCGAGAGACTCAGGCTGAGGTCGCGCATCGGGGTGTAGGCGGTTTCGGCCTGCCGGTCGTGGGTGTCCCAGTCGTGGGCGCTGGTGGTGGCGATGCGCACACCGATGTCGGCCTTGATCAGGGCGGCGATCTCGGCCAACTGGCTGGCGAGCGGCGTGCCGGGGTAGGGGGCCTGGGTGACGAGATCGACGCTGTTGACCCGGTCGAGGACGTCGAAGGCCTCCTGCGTGTGATCGGAGAGCAGATCGCCGGGCGTGTCGTACAGGCTCGAGAGCCCCGCGCGGCGCTTTGCCACCGGCGTGCCCTGGAGCGCGTAGGTGGAGACCGATCGCAACTGAAGGCTCTGGGCCGGCCCCTGGAGCGACAGGTCCTTGGCGATGTCGAGGGTCACGCCCGCCAGGGCGTCCCCGCCGCCGATCCGCTCGAGGGTCTTGTTGAGCCACCCCTGGTTGGCGCTGCGGTCGCCAGGCGCGGCGAGCTCCATGAAGTCCTGCGCGTCGAAGTGCGAACGGGTGTCGTCCGGGCTTCCGATCGCGTGGATCACGTCGAGCTTGCGCTGATGGAAGAGTCCATGCAGTTCGGACAGTGCCGGGTGCATGCCGAAGCTCGAGTCGAGCGTGAGCTCACTTCCGGCCGGCACCTGCAGGGTCGGCCGCAGGTCGTAGTAGGCCGGGTCGAGGGTAGGCGGAACCAGGTGAAGGCCGTCTGCGCCCCCGCGGAGGAACAGCACCACGAGCACCTTGTCGGTGCCGGCGGCGCCTGCGCGCTGGCCGATGCCGAGGGGCATGGCCAGGGTCGCGAGGCCGGCGGCTCCGGTCTGGAGAAAGCGTCGTCGAGTGAGCACGTGGGTCTCCTGGCTAGTGCTTCATGAATTCGGGCGTCGCGGCGAGCATCCCGAGCATCTGCGGCGCGCCGTCGTACAGCCGGTCGGGCTGGGGCAGCGACTGCCAGTAGGCGATCGTCTTGGCGCGGGTCTCGGCACTGGGCGGCGATGCGAACAGCCGGTCGGCGAGCTTGTCGAACAGCCCGGACGCGTTGCCGGTCTCGTTCAGGGTGAACTCGTAGCCGTGGTAGCCGTGAGCGGCCCACCAGGCGAGCTCGAAGCGATGGATCAGGGTGCCATTGCCCGCCCAGACGGCGGCGGTTTCCGGCCGGCCCTTCGGCGTGCGCGCCTGGTAGGGCGCCTCGCCCATCTCCCCCAGGTGCCAGGCCAGGCTCGGGATGAACTCCGGGTTGTCGACGGCGCCGAGGGCGCGGGCCAGGCTCGCTACGAACACGAGCGGACGCTTGGGCTCGGTTCGCGGAGCCGCGTAGCGCAGCTCGGGCGAGAGCAGCAGCTTGCGCGTCACCTCGCGGAGGTCGCCGCCGGTCTGGAGGAAGGACGCCGCCAGGCGCTCCACCAGGGGCTCGGGCGGGGCCTTGCGGAAGAACCACGTGGCGAGCTTGCGTGACAGGAAGCGCGCCGTACTCGGGTGGTTGGCGAGTAGGCGCAGCACTGCGTAGCCGTCCTGCTTGCCGTTGGCGCCGCCGCCGTTGTTGAGCACGGTGCCGAGTACGGTCTTCTGGCCCGGGTCGTGCCAGCTGGCGCGGTACAGGAAACCACTGGCGCTCTGGGTGGCGCCCGGGTCCGTGTTCCAGCCGGTGAAGGCGCGGGCCACCTCGCCGATGTCGGCTTCGGTGTAGCCGCCCTCGACTCCGAGCGTGTGCAGCTCCATCACCTCTCGCGCGTAGTTCTCGTTCATGCCGAGACGCGAACTCTCGTCCGCGTCCAGGTAGTTGAGCATCGCCGGGGACTCGGCGACCGCGATCAGCATGTCCTCGAATCGGCCGAGCACGTGCGGGCGGATCGCCTGCTGCTCGTAGTGGGGTCCGTCCCACTGAGCGAGCCCGTCGGGGATGAACACGTTGAAGTGGTCGAACCAGAATTCGAGCAGCAGCGCTTCGAGCTGGCGCTCGCTGAAGATGGCCCGGGCGACGCGCGCCTCGGTCATCTCCATCATCACCTCGAACCCGCCCGAGTAGTTCTGGAGCGCGGTGCGGTAGTTCATGCCGAGACTCGGCCAACGCGACGTCATGGCGTCGTAGACCGGGTCGGCGAGGGTCTCCGGGTGGAGCTGCTCCTCGATGTAGGCGGGAATGCCGAGCTGTTCGATGCGAGCGCGCGAAGCCGCGGTCGGGCCGTAGCTGATCCGGTTCAGAATGTGCTCGCGGTGGGCCTCGGTCTCGGCCAGCCACGGGAACTCACAGGTCGCGGCCATGCAGGTGACCGCACACAGTGCGATCGCGATGGTGTGCCTTCGCACGATCCCTCCCCCCCCGGATCAGGTCCTCACGGGAATGACAGCCACATCGGTGACGTGGCGGCGCGGGAGGGTGACGGTGGTCACACAACCCGCCAGACGGGGTTCACCGCGCGAAGAAAGGGGCCCGGACGGGGTCCCGGTCGGGGTTTTCGGGGCGGTGGGCTCCGGGAGATCGAGGGGCGTCCCGAGGGGCGCCGCCTGGCCCGGGCGGAACGCCGACTACAGGTCGGCTTGGGGCACGCGGAGAACGTCGTCTACAGGTCGGCCTGGGGCATCCGGAAGTTGGTGGCCTCGGTGCCCCCATCCACTTCGAAGAGCTTGCCCGTCACCCAGCCACCCGCCGGCGAAGCCAGGTAGAGAGCGCAGGCGGCGATGTCCTCGACCGTACCGATTCGCCCCATGGGCGTGAGCGATTCCATGGTGGCGCGCAGCTCGTCGTTGAGGATCGTCCCCAGGGCTTCGGTCTCCACCGAGCCCACGGCGATCGCGTTCACGCGCACCTTGGGCGCGAACTCTGCAGCCAGGTTGCGGGTCAGAAACGACAGCGCGGCCTTGGCCGTGCCATAGGCGGCGAACCCGGGCTGCGCGAGCCGCCCGGCGGCGGACGAGACGTTCACGATGGCGCCCGCGCCCCCGCTGGCGAGATGGGGCGCGGCGAAGCGCGTGAGCAGGAAGGCGGTGGTGACGTTGAAGCGGAAGGCCGCCTCGAACTCACGCTCGCTGGTGCGGAGCGCGGGCTTCGGCGGCCAGCCGCCGGCGTTGTTGACCAGGACGTCGAGACGGCCCATCTGCGAAACGGTCTCGGCGACCAGGTTCTCGAGATCGGGGCGCTCGAGCACGTCGCACGGTACGGCGAGGGCTCGCCCACCGCGCTCGCGAACCTGCTCGGCCGTCTCCTCGATGGCGCTGACCGTCCGGGCCGCCACCACGACGTCGGCTCCGGCTTCGGCATAGGCTTGCGCGATCCCCCGGCCGATGCCGCGACCGGCTCCGGTCACCAATGCGACACGGCCGTCGAGTCGGAAACGGTCGAGAATCATGCGAGCTCCGCCTGAAGGGAGGCGCAGGCTAGCACGGGGCCGCGGTCGCCCGGTCTGCTGGCGGCCCTGGCGCCGATCGGGGATCCTGCGGCGCGTGACGCATGGCCGCGTGACGGGTGTCCCGGGGGCTTCCGCCCTTCCGCGACGGGCAAGGCTCTTGGGCCTGCCCATGGCCCTGGTGGGCGCGCTGCTCCTGTCGTGGGCCCCGGGCTGCGCGAGCCCCGCGGGCCCCGACCGCGCCACGCTCGCCGTACTCACCGAGGCCGACACCGACCCCGCGGCCGGGTACGAGCGCCCGCCGCGATCGAGGGCGGCCGACGTGGTCCCGGCGGAGCTGCTTCGCGGGCCCCACCACGAGGTGCGCGACGGCGTCGCGTCGGACGGGTTCATGCGGCTCTACGTGGTCGATTCGGACTTCGGCGTCTTCCACGCCCCGGGCGACCTCGAGCTGCGCTTCTCGGTGCAACACGTGCTCGCGCTCCAGGCGCTTCGGGAGCTGCGCCGGACCGACGCCTGGCTCCAGGCCGTCGATGCGTCCGAGGCCAACCGCTTCGTGCGACGCTTCGATCTGGTGAGGGTGCCGGTCTCGACGATCACCGGTGCCCCCGAAGAAGCCTGGCGCGAGGTCCTGGCCATCGACGACATGCGCGCAGGACAGCGCAAGGCGTGGGAAGTGCAGGAGCGGCAGGACTACCTGGACTTCGAGGACGCCAAGGTCGCCCTGACCGCGCGCCTGGGCGTGAGTCCGTACACGCACAATGCGACGCTGCAGCGCGAACTCAATCGAGCGGCCTGGGTCATGGTGGCCGGGGGCCTGTCGCTCGACCGCGTCGCCGATCTCGGCCACGGTGCGGTCGCGCCCCGGCTCGAGGACCTGATCCCCTCCGGCCGGCAGGGGCGCGCCTACGATCAAGCATCGCCCGAAGACCTGCGGCGCCTGGCGCGAATCGAGCTGATGGTGATGGGCCTGCCGGATCCCCTGATCGAGCGCTTCCTGACCCACCCGGCCTACACGCCGCGGGAGCAGGCGCTGCTGGTCGAGTCCCTGGTGGCGCTCGACCCGCTGGCGGGCCGCGGCGATGTGCTCGAGGTCGCGCTGCGCGCGTCCGGACCCGCCGACCCCATGTTCCACCTGATCGTGCTGCAGATCCTGCGTCGCCATCACGAGCAGATCGCTCCGCTCGAGCGGCTGGTATCCCTGGAGGGGCGGCGTGCCGCGGCCCTCACCTCCACCGGCAAACTGATCGTCCCGGCGCAGGTGGACCACCTCTTCTGGACGCGTCCCGTCGAGGACTTTGCGCAGGCGCTCGCCGGTGCGCGCCTCGCCGGTCGCGAGGGGCTCGCTCGCGAGGTGTGGCTGTCGGGGACCGCATCGCCGAAGGCGCGCTCGGCCATGGCGTCCCTCGGGATCGAGGTCGTGGAGAACGCCATCGACCGCGTGTTTCCGCGCAGCGCGCCGGACGCGCCCGAAGGTGCGGTGAGGGAGTCGCCCTAGGGCGCGGCTTCCGGTGTTTCGCCCACGGCTGGGGCGAGTTCGATCGTGGCATGCACGGCGACGTTCACGCGGCTCGTACCGCCTTCGAAGGCCGGCGGAGCCATCGAGGCGGCTTGGGCCATGCCGCGCGCCATCTCGGCTGCGTACGGTCGCGGGGCCGAAGCACCGTCGGTGTCGACCGAGAGGTGTACGAGTTCGTAGGCCCCCGCGCCGAGGGACGCGCGGATCCGGTCGGCGCGCTCCTGGTAGGCGGCGAGCGCCTCGGAGATCAGGCCCTGCTCGGTCTCGCGGCGCAGCTCGGGCGACACCGTGAAGCCGATCGAATCGAGCTGCAGCCGCTCCTGGAGGGTGCCCATCAGCTGGGTGAGCGCCGGCAGGTCGTTCGACTCGAGCACCAGCTCCTGGCGGGCCCGCCAGCGGCGGATCTTGCCCTCGCGCGTGACCGGGAAGGTCTGGTAGCTGCCGGTCCGGGCGCTCACGCCCTCGGCGGCCTGACTCTGGGCCAGCGCCCAGGCCATGGCCTCGTTCACCTGGTCGGCGGCCGTTCGCGCATCGCCGTCCTCGACCGTTTCGGACAGCACGGCGCGTGCGCGGTCGTTCTCGACGTCGGCGCCGCGAACCACCGCGAAGTCGACGCGCCGCATCGGGTTCGCCTCGCCCTGCGCGTGAAGCGGCGCCGCGACGAGGCCCCCGAGCACCAGGGCTGCCAGGGCGACCGGGCAAAGGGCTCGGAGCAGACGGGGTCGAGGGGCGTTCGGCATCGGCAGAACCTCCGGGTCGGGGTCGTAATGGGCGGGGTCGGTCCGGGTCGCGGGGGGGCCGTCTAGGGCTTGCGTGCGAGGCCGGCCGCGAGACCCACGTAGCTCGCCGGGGTGAGTGCGCGCAGGCGCGCCTTGGCGTCTTCGGGGATGTCGAGGCCGTCGACGAACGCGGCCAGCGCTTCGGGCGTGATGGCGCGCCCCCGCGTGAGCGCCTTCAGCTTCTCGTAGGGCTCGGGCACGCCGTATCGGCGCATCACCGTCTGCACCGCTTCGGCCAGGACCTCGGTGGCTCCGGCCAGCTCTTCGCGCAAGCGGGCTTCGTCCACGTCGAGCTTGTCCAGGCCGCGGCGCAGGGATGCGTAGGCCACGACCGTATGGCCCAGGGCCGTGCCGAGGCTGCGCAACGCGGTGGAGTCGGTGAGGTCGCGCTGGAAGCGCGAGACCGGGAGCTTGCGCGCCAGGTGTTGCAGCACGGCGTTGGCGAGACCGAGATTGCCCTCGGCATTCTCGAAGTCGATGGGGTTCACCTTGTGCGGCATGGTGGACGACCCGACTTCGCCCGCCACCGTGCGCTGTTTGAACGCACCGAAGGCGATGTAACCCCACACGTCGCGCGCGAAGTCGAGCAGGACCGTATTGAGTCGCGCCAGCGCATCGAAGACCTCGGCGAGGAAGTCGTGGGGCTCGATCTGCGTGGTCAGCGGGTTCCACGCCAGGCCGAGGCGGTCCTCGACGAAGCGACGCGACAGGTCGGCCCAGTCGACGTCGGGGTAGGCGACGACGTGCGCGTTCCAGTTGCCGACGGCGCCGTTGATCTTGCCCAGCAGCTCGGCCTCGGCGATCTGACGCCGCTGGCGGGCGACCCGCGCCGCCACGTTCGCGATCTCCTTGCCGAGCGTGGTCGGAGAGGCGGGCTGGCCGTGGGTGCGCGACAGCATCGGCAGCTCGGCGTGCTCCTCGGCGAGGCGCACCAGCCGCATCTGGATCTCGTCGAGGTCGGGGAGCAGGACGCCGTCGCGCGCGTCTCGCAGCATCAGCGCGTAGGCGAGGTTGTTGACGTCCTCCGACGTGCAGGCGAAGTGCACGAACTCGACGTGAGGCGCGAGGTCGGCGTCTTCGGCCAGGCGTTCCTTCAGGTAGTACTCGACGGCCTTCACGTCGTGGTTGGTGGTCGCCTCGTGGGCCTTCACGCGCTGGGCATCCGCCTCCCCGAAGTCGGCGACGAGGGCGTCGAGGAAGTGCTTCGAGGCCGGCGAGAGCGGCGGCAGCTCCGGGATGCCCGGGTGCTCGGCCAGGTGCTCGAGCCACGCCAGTTCGACCCGCACGCGTCGCGCGATGAGGCCGAACTCGCTGGTGATCGGTCGCAGCCTGGCGGTGCGGGCCGCATAACGTCCGTCGAGGGGGCTCGAGGCCGACAGCGGCGAAAGCGGCAGTTCGTCCATCGCCGGAAAGCCTAGCCGACCCACGCGCGCGCGTTGCGAAACAGGCGCATCCAGGGCCCGTCTTCGTGCTCGCGCCAGGCCTCCGGGTACCACGAGTGCTGAAGCGTTCGGAACACCCGTTCGGGGTGGGGCATCATGATGGTGATGCGCCCGTCCGGCGTGGTCAGGCCGGTGATGCCGTCGGGCGAGCCGTTCGGGTTCTGCGGGTACGAGGCCGCTGGCTCGCCGCGGCCCCCTACGAAGCGAAGTGCCACGTGGGCCCCGTCGCCCGGGCCCTCCGCACGGCCCTCGCCGTGAGCGACGGCGATGGGAAGCCGCGAGCCGGCCATGCCGTGCAGCAGGATCGAGGGGCTCTCCACCACCTCGACCAGGGCCAGCCGGGCTTCGAACTGTTCGGAGCGGTTGCGTACGAAGCGCGGCCACGCGTCGGCTCCCGGGACGATCTCGCCCAGGGCGGAGAGCATCTGGCAGCCGTTGCAGACCCCGAGGCCGAAGGTGTCGCTGCGCGCGAAGAAGTCCTGGAACACCTGGCGCGCGCGCTCGTGGTAGAGGATCGATTTGGCCCAGCCCTCGCCCGCGCCGAGCACGTCGCCGTAGGAGAACCCGCCGCAGGCCACGACGCCCCGAAACTCGGTGAGGTCCGTGCGCCCGGCCAGGACGTCGCTCGTATGCACGTCCACGCAGGTGAAGCCCGCGCGGTCGAAGGCCGCGGCCATCTCGACGTGACCGTTGCTGCCCTGATCGCGCAGGATCGCGAGCCGTGGGCGGGCACGGCCCACGGGTGCGGGTACCCCGAGGTCGCCGCCGAGCGCGAAGCTGAGCCGCGGGGCGAGCCCCGGCTCGGCGTCGTCGAGGCGGTCGCGGTGTTCTTCGTCCGCGCAGTCCGGGTCGTCACGCAGGCGCTGCATGGCATGGGTGGTGGACGACCAGAGCGCGCGCAGGGCGCTGCGTGGCTCGTCGAGAAGTGCGCGCTCGCCGGCCCGGATGATGATGCGCCCGTCGTCGCGCGGCTCGCCCAGGACGTCGGTGGCGTCGTCGAGCCCGGTGCGCGCGAGTACGCTGCGAACGTGGGCGAGGTCGCCCCGGCGCACCTGCAGGACGCACCCGAGTTCTTCGGCGAACAGCGCAGCCATGGGGCGCGGCGTGGCGCCCAGGTCGATCTCGAGGCCCGTGCCACCCGCGAATGCCATCTCGACCAGCGTGGCCAGCAGCCCCCCATCCGAGCGGTCGTGGTAGGCGAGGGCGAGGCCCTCGGCACGGATCTCGGCGAGCGCGGTGGCGAGCCCCCGCAGGTCTGCCGGGTCGTCGAGGTCCGGCGGCACGGCGCCGATGCAGTCGTGCACCTGGGCCAGGGCCGAGCCGCCGAGCCGGTCGCGACCCCGGCCGAGGTCGATGCGGAGAAGCACCGTCTCGCCCTGATCCAGCCGCAGCTCGGGGGTGAGGCAGGCGCGGACGTCGCGCACCGGGGCCACGGCCGTCACGATCAGCGACAGCGGCGCCGTCACGGCCTGCGGTCCTTCGCCTTCGTCCCAGACGGTGCGCATGGAGAGGGAGTCCTTGCCCACCGGGACGGCGATCCCGAGGGCGGGGCATAGCTCGAGGCCGACGGTGCGGACGGCGTCGTGGAGCCGCGCGTCTTCGCCGGGATGCCCGGCCGCGGCCATCCAGTTGCACGAGAGCACGGCGAAGCGCAGCCCGGGCACGTCGGCCGAGAGCAGGTTCGTGAGCGCCTCGCCCACGGCCATGCGCGCCGACGCAGCGGCGTCCAGCAGCGCCAGGGGTGTGCGTTCTCCCATGGCCATGGCTTCGCCGGCCGTGCTGTCGAAGGTGGCGGCGGTGACCGCGGCGTCGGCGACGGGCACCTGCCAGGGGCCGACCATCGGATCGCGCGCCACGAGACCCGTCACCGTGCGATCGCCGATCGTCACCAGGAAGGTCTTGTCGGCCACGGCCGGCAGGCGCAGCACGCGCGAGACGGCTTCTCCCACGTCGAGGGATTCGGCATCGAAGGGCACGCCGCCGGGTTCGGCGTGGGTCGCATGCCGCTCCATGCGAGGCGGCCGCCCCAGCACGACTTCGAGGGGCAGGTCGATGGGCGCTTCCCCGAGCAGCGGATCGTCGACCACGAGCTGCGGCTCTTCGGTGGCGTGGCCCACCACGGCCATCGGGCAGCGCTCGCGCGCACAGAGTGCCTCGAGGTCGGCCACCCGCTCCGGGGCCACGGCCAGCACGTAGCGCTCCTGGGCCTCGTTGCACCAGAGTTCGAGCGGCGACATGCCGGGATCCGCGCTGGGGATCGCGCGCAGGTCGAAGCGCGCGCCGCGGTCGCTCTGATGGACCAGTTCGGGGAGCGCGTTGGAGAGCCCGCCGGCCCCCACGTCGTGGATCGAGAGGATCGGGTTCTCCTCGCCCTGGGCCCAGCAGCGGTCGATCACCTCCTGGCAGCGCCGCTCCATCTCGGGGTTGCCGCGTTGCACGGACGCGAAGTCGAGATCCTCCTCGCTGTCGCCCGAATCCATCGACGATGCGGCGCCGCCGCCCAGGCCGATCAACAGCGCCGGGCCGCCGAGTACCACGATCGCCGCGCCGGGCGGGATCGGCAGCTTGTCCACATGGCCCGGCCGCACGCTGCCGGTGCCCCCGGCGATCATGATGGGCTTGTGGTAGCCGCGGACTTCGGGCTCGCCGAGGGGGCCGGGCACCTCGAGCTCGAAGCTGCGGAAGTAGCCGCCGATCGCGGGGCGCCCGAACTCGTTGTTGAACGCGGCGCCGCCGATCGGCCCTTCGAGCATGATGTCGAGCGCCGAGGCGATGCGCGCCGGGCGCCCGTGGTCGTGCTCCCAGGGCTGCTCGGCTCCCGGGATCCGCAGGTTCGACACGCTGAAGCCGGTGAGACCCGCCTTCGGCCGTCCGCCCCGCCCGGTGGCGCCCTCGTCGCGGATCTCGCCGCCCGAGCCGGTGGCCGCGCCGGGAAACGGTGAGATCGCCGTGGGGTGGTTGTGGGTCTCCACCTTCACCAGCACGTGCACGGGCTCGCGGTGCGACGCGTAGACGCCCGTCGCCGGATCCGCGAAGAAGCGCCCGCCCTCGGTGCCCGCGACCACGGCGGCGTTGTCGTGATAGGCCGAGAGCACGCCGTCGGGAGATTGCTCGGTGGTGTTGCGGATCATCTGGAACAACGAGCGGTCCCGGGCCTCGCCGTCCACGGTGAAGGTGGCGTTGAAGATCTTGTGCCGGCAGTGCTCCGAGTTCGCCTGGGCGAACATCATGAGCTCGACATCGGTCGGGTCGCGCCCGAGCTCGCCGAAGCGCTCGGTCAGGTACTCGATCTCGTCCTTGGCGAGCGCGAGGCCCAGCGCGCGGTTCGCGTCTTCCAGGGCTCGCCGTCCCTTCTCGCCGAGGGGGACACGCGCGAGCGGTCGGGGTTCGGCCTGGGTGAAGAGCGCCTCGGCATCCTCGGTGCGGGCCAACACGCACTCGGTCATGCGGTCGTGCAGCAGGTCGAGCACGTCGGGTCGGTCGAAGGCTTCCGCGCAGTCCAGGGCCCACAGGACGCCGCGCTCGATCCGCAGCACGCGGTCGAGGCCGCAGATGCGCGCGATGTCCGTGGCCTTGGACGACCAGGGCGAGATGGTGCCCGGCCGGGGGACGACGAGTCGGGTGGCCAGCCCCGCACGGGGGGGGCTCCCCTCGGGGCCGTAGGCCAGCAGGCTGTCCAGCCGCTGCGCTTCTGCGTCGGAGGGCGGGCCGGTCCCGGCCAGGGCGACGAAGTGCGTGAACTGCGCGTGGAGCGTGCCCACGGGCACGCCGAGGGCCTGCATCTGCGACAGGATCCTGGCGAGCCGCGCCCCGGAATGGGCCGGTCCGCCGCGCAGCTCGTGCATCGGGCGCGGATTGTAAGCAACCCACGCGATCTGCGCTGGGGGTGCGCAAGCAAACAGGCGGTTCGCGCTGGGGGTGCTTGAGCAAACCAGGCGGTTCGCGCTGGGGGTGCGCGCTCCGAGGGCCCGCCCCGGTCAGAGCGGCCGCGCCCTCGGCGGCACAAAGTCGTTAGCATCGGCATCCCCCGTTTCCGCGGGGCCGAGCTACCGAGGATTCCGATGTACCCGCGACGCACGCTGCGAACCCTTCTTCTCTTCTCCCTGGCCAGCCTGCTGCTGGGCCTCGGCGCCCTTGGGGCCGGCGCCGAGCCGGGGGCGACTTCGCCGCTGGTCATCAGCGGGGGGCACCCCGATGGCAACTTCCAGGCGGTCGCCGGCCGCATCCGGACCCGGCTGGTGCAGGCGGGGGTCGACGTCGAGGTGCGCGAGAGCAACGGGTCCCTCCAGAATCTCGCGGAGATCTCCAATCCCGAGAGCGACGTCGCGGTCGCGCTGACCCAGGCCGATGCGCTCTACCAGCACTTCGCCGACGTGCCCACCGCAGACGCCGACCTGGAGGTGCTGGCCGACGTGGGTCGCGAGTGCGCCATCCTGATCGCGGGAGCCGACGGCCCGATCCGGTCTGCCGCCGACCTGAAGACCGTGAGCGGGGCCACCGTCGCGGTGGGTCGCGAGGGCGGAGGCCCGGCGGTGAGCTGGGCGAACCTCGTGGCCATGGACCCTGGCTACGCGAACGCCGAGGCCGTCACGGTGGACGCCATGGAGACCATGGCGCGGATCAAGGCTGGCGATCCGTCGGCCCGGGCCGCGGGGGTCCTGCTCGTACAGCGGCCCAACCGGGTTTCTCCGGCCGTCCAGACGGTTCTGTCCCAGCCGACGCACTTTCGCTTCGTGGACATGTTGCCCACGGACATCGAGGCCGCGAAACCGGCGGGCGAGCAGCCCGCGTACGAGTTCGCTCGCGTGACGATCCGCTCGGTCACCGTGCAGACCTACTGCACGCGGGCGCTGGTGGTGGTGTCGACCGCGAAGACCACGCCCGAGGTGCGAAGCGAACTGGCCCGCGTGCTGCTCGAGAACGAGCGCTACATCGCGCCCGGAGAGTGAGGGCTAGGCCTTCTTGCGGCGCGGCGCGGCCTTCTTGCGGGCCGTCTTCTTGACCTTCACGGGCGCGGCGCCCTTGGGGCCGTCGAGGCTCTTCTTGAGCGCTGCCATCAGGTCGACGATCTGCTCGCGCGCCTCGGTCTTGGGCGCGACCACGACCTCCTCGCCCGCCACCTTGCGGTCGACGGCCTCGAGCACTGCCTGGCGATAGCCGTCTTCGTACTTCTCGGGATCGAACTTCTCGGACGACAGCTGCTCGATGAGCTGGTTCGCCAGCTCGATCTCCTTCGTCGCGAGCTCGACCTCGTCGCCGAACTCGATGTCGTCGAAGCTCTGGACCTCGTCCGCATAGTGCAAGCCGTGTAGCACCAGTCCGCGTCCGCGCGGTCGCACGATCACCAGCTGCTGGCGGCCACGCGTATTCCAACGGCCGATGGCCACCTGGCCCATGCGCTGCATCGATTCGTTGAGCAGCCGGTAAGCCTTCGCGCCGCCCTTGTCGGGGCCGAGCAGCTGCGACTTCTCGAAGTAGATCGGGTCCACCTTGTCGATGGGCACGAACTCCTCGATCTCGATGGCGCGGTCGCTCTTCGACTCGAGGGCCTTGAGCTCGGCTTCGTCCATCACGACGTACTGGCCGCGGGAGTACTCGAAGCCCTTCACCATGTCCGAGCGCTCGACCACCTCGCCGCTGGCGGCGTTCACGTACTGCTGCTTCACGCGGGAATGGTCGGACGGGTCCAGCATGTTGAACCGCACCGCTTTGGAGCGCGCTGCGGAGTAGACCTTGACCGGGATCGAGACCAGGCCGAAGGAAAGGGTCCCGGAAGAAGTCGCTCGAGCGGCCATGGCGGACCTGCCTGGGGGGCGGGGTGATGGAGCGGCGCGTTGGGGCGCGGGGCCTCGCAACGTACCATAGGCCCGATTCGTCATGCGAGATCTCCGGCTTTACCGGCAGAAGCGCGACCCCGGGACGACGCCCGAGCCGTTCGGAGACGAGCGCTCGGCGCGTGTGCTTCCCCCCGATGCACCCCGCGCCTTCTGCGTGCAGCAGCACGCGGCAACCCGCATGCACTGGGACCTCCGCCTCGAGATCGGCGAGGTGCTGGTGAGCTGGGCCGTACCGCGGGGACCGACCCTCGACCCCGAAGAGAAGCGCCTGGCGGTCCAGACCGAGGACCACCCGCGCGAGTACGCCGACTTCGAGGGCGTGATCCCGGCCGGCAACTACGGCGCCGGCGCGATGATCCTGTGGGACCGTGGGGTCTACCGCTGCGTGGACGGGGTGCTGCCGGAGGAGGGGCTCGCCCAGGGCAAGCTCGACCTGCTGCTGCTGGGCCACAAGCTGCGCGGCCGCTTCGCCCTGGTGCGCACGGCCCGCGGTGAGGGCCGCGACTGGCTGCTGCTCTACAAGGGCGAGAAGCCGGACGAAGCCGGTGAACTGGTGGAGCGCCAACCGCGTTCGGTGTGGTCCGGCCTCGACGTCGAAGAACTCGCAGCCGGGCGTACCCGCGAGCGCGCGGTGCGCGATGCGGCTCGCCGTGCCGGGGCGCCACGAGCCCCGTTGGATGCCGCCGCGCTCCGACCGATGCTGGCCAAGCGCGAAGAGGGACCCTTCGATCGGGAGGGGTGGATCTACGAGGTGAAGTACGACGGCGTGCGCGTGCTGGCCGCCCGGCGTGGAGACGACGTGCGGCTCCGGGTGCGAACCGGCGTGGACCGCACGGGGGTGTATCCCGAGATCGTGCGTGCCCTGGCAGCGCTTCCGGTCTCGCAGTTCGTGCTCGATGGAGAGGTCGTGGTGCTCGACGACTCGGGACGGCCCAGCTTCGAGCGCATCCAACGCCGCTTCACCCAGACCGATCCCGACGCCATGGCCGCGGCCGCGGCTGCGTTTCCCGGTGTCTTGTTCGCGTTCGACCTGCTCGAGGTGGGTGGCCGCGACGTTCGCGGTCTGCCGCTTCTCGCCCGCAAGCGCCTGCTGTCGCGCTTCGTCCCCGAGGTGGGCGTCGCGCGCTACGCGGAGCACGTGGAGCGAGACGGCGTCGCGCTGTACGACGCGGTGTCCGAGCTCGGGCTCGAGGGCATCGTGGCCAAGCGCGGCGACGCTGCGTACGACACCGGGCGTCGATCCGACCGGTGGAAGAAGATCAAGGTGCCCCGCACCGCCCGTCTCGCGATCGTCGGCTGCGTCGGGGGCAAGGGGTCGCGCCACGCGTTGGGGTCGCTGATGGTCGCGTGGCGCCGCCCGGCCGACGGCGGCTTCGTGTACGCCGGCAACGTGGGCTCCGGGCTCGCCGAGCGCGACGTGGCGGAACTGTTGCCGCTTCTCGAAGCGCGCCGTCGCAGCCTACCCGCGTTCGAGGGCTCTCCCGACCTGGCCCCGCACGAGCGGACGTTCTTCGTCGAGCCCGACATCGTGTGCGAGGTTCGCTTCACCGAGACGACGAGCGCCGGACACCTTCGGCACCCGGTCTTTCTCGGCGTGCAGTCCGAGACCGATCCCGGCGAGGCGACTGCGCCGCCGACCGTGGACGACGCGATCCCCACGGTGCAGGCCTCGGTCCCGCGCCGTCCGGTGGAGCCCGAGCTCGAGATCACGCGCCGCGAGAAGGTCTTCTGGCCCACGGACGGCTATACGAAGGGCGACCTGCTCGACTACTACGAGCGCGCGTGGCCCCACATCGGCCCGTACCTGCGCGATCGCCCGCTGGTGCTCACGCGCTACCCCGACGGGATCGACGGCAAGCACTTCTACCAGCAGAACGCGCCGAGTTTCACGCCCGACTGGGCGACGCGCCAGGAGATCGACGGAACCGACTTCTTCCTCTGCAACGACCTGCGGACGCTCCTCTACGTCATCAACTCGGGGGCGATTCCGCTGCACGTGTGGAGCGCACGGGTCACCGACCTCGACCGGCCCGACTGGCTGATTCTCGACCTCGACCCGAAGTCGGCCCCGTTCTCGGACGTGGTGCGCGTGGCCCGCCACATCCACCGCCTGCTCGACGACCAGGGCGCACCCCACTACGTGAAGACGTCCGGGCAGGACGGACTCCACGTGCTTCTCCCGATGGGTGCCGCGCTCGACCACGATGCCGTGCGCACGCTCGCGGAGGTGCTGGCCCGGCTGGTCTGTGAGGAGCTGCCCGAGATCGCCACCATCACCCGACCGGTGGCCGCGCGCGGAGACAAGGTCTACGTCGACTACCTGCAGAACGGGCGGGGCAAGCTGATCGCGGCGCCGTTTTCGGCGCGGCCACGGGCGGGCGCCCCGGTTTCGATGCCCTTGACCTGGTCGCAGGTCACGTCCAAGCTTTCCCCTTCGCGCTTCACGATCAAGACGGCGCCGCGCCTCACCGAGAAACGGGAGGACCCCCTGCGCGCCGTTCTGGAGCAGGCTGTGGACGTGTCCGGGCTGTTGGAAGCGCTCTCGGACCGGCTCGGCGCCGCATCGGAGGACGGCTCATGAAACAGACCATCGCGGCGGGCACGAGCGGCTTCTCGTACGACGCCTGGAAGGGCTGCTTCTATCCCGAGGGGCTCTCCGCCAAGAAGCGCCTGGCCTACTACGCCGAGCAGCTTCCGGCCGTCGAGATCAACAACACCTTCTACCGCATGCCGAAGAAGACGGTGCTCGAAGCGTGGGCCTCGCAGGTCCCCGAGTCGTTCCGGTTCGCCATCAAGGCGTCGCGACGCATCACCCACTTCAAGCGGCTCAAGGAGACCGAAGACGAGACCGGCTACCTGCTCGACGTGGTCTCGGTACTGGGCCCGCGTCTGGGTGCGTTGCTGTTCCAGCTTCCGCCGAAGCTCGCCCTCGACGTGGATCGGCTCGAGGCCTTTCTCGCGCTGCTGCCCGCGGGCACGCCCGCCGTGTTCGAGTTTCGTCACGCGTCCTGGTCGGACGAGGCGGTCGACGCGCTGCTGGGAGCGCACGCCTGCGGCCGAGTGCTGGCCGACACCGACGAAGCGCCGCTCGACGTGGCAGGGATCGCGGGCCCGCGGGCCTACCTGCGATTGCGCCGCTCCGGCTACGAAGACGGTGCGCTCGCGCGAGTCGCCACGCAGCTGGTGGCGAGCGGTGCCGAGGATGGGCTGGTCTTCTTCAAGCACGAGGAGGCCGGTGCCGGGCCGCGCATGGCGCGCCAGTTTCTAGGCCTCGTGGACCAGGCGCGAGCGAGCGCCGCGCCCCGCAAGGCGAGCCGCCCGGCCGCCGCCGCCGCCGCGGGTGGCGACGCCGGGTAGACTCCTGCGCCATGGGTGACGACCCCACCAAGCTCACGACGCTCTCGGGATGGGGCCGCACCCGGACCTGCCGGGCCCGGCTCGTCCGGTCCGCCGACCTCGTGGCCGCGACCGAGGGTGCACGGCTCACGCGGGGTCTGGGCCGCTCCTACGGGGACGCATCGCTCCCCGACGAGGACGGCGCGCGCGTGGTCGACGCCACGGCCGCCGGCCGCGTTCTCGACTTCGACGCCGAGTCGGGTCGGCTTCGGGCCGAGGCTGGGCTCGGGCTCGAGGAGCTGGGCAAGACGTTCCTGCCAAGGGGCTTCTTCACGCCCGTCACGCCGGGCACGCGCTTCGTCACGCTCGGCGGCATGGTCGCGGCCGACGTCCACGGCAAGAACCACCACCGGGATGGTTCGCTCGGGGGCCACGTCCGCGGGCTGCGCATCCGAACCGGAGACGGGCGGGTGGTGGACTGTGGTCCCGACCGGGAGCCCGAACTCTTCTCGGCGACCCTGGGCGGGATGGGCCTGCTTGGCCACGTGCTCGAGGTCGACCTGCAGCTCGAACGCGTGCCCACGCCCTGGATCTGGCAGGAGATCGAACGCTTGCCCGACCTGGGAAGCGTGCTCGACCGGCTCCGCGAAGCCAGCCGCGATTGGCACTTCACCGTCGGATGGGCGGACCTGTTCGTGCGAGAGCCGCGCTTCGGACGCGGCGTGGTGCTGAAGGGCCGCTGGGCCGAGCCCGGCGAGGCGCCGAATCCGCCGCCGGGCAAGCGCATCGAGGTTCCGGTGCCGTTCAACCTGCCGGAGTTCGCGCTGAACCGCCTGACCGGTCGCGCGTTCTACGAGTTCTACTACCGCCTGCACGGGCCGCGAGAGGGGATCGTCTCGCCCGACCGCTTCTTCTATCCCCTCGACTCGCTGCGGCGCTGGGATCGGGGTTACGGTCGGCGAGGACTGATCCAGTACCAGTTCGTGCTTCCGCCGGAAACGCCCGACACGCGCATCCACGAACTGCTCGCGATGCCGGTCGCGGCGGGCCACCCCCCGATGCTCGTGGTGATCAAGGACTTCGGTGCCGAGGGGCGCGGCACGATCTCGTTCCCGCGGCCGGGCCTGACCGTCGCGATCGACATGCCCTACCGGGGCGAGGACACCCAGCGGCTCGTCGATCGCATGAATGATCTCGTCGCCGCCGAGGGCGGACGGATCTACCTGGCCAAGGATGCACTCACCCGGCCGGAGCACTTTCGCGCCATGGAGCCTCGCCTGGCCGAGTGGTCGCGGATCCGAAGCAAGTGGGACCCCGAGCGGAACCTGCGCAGCGCGCTGTCGGCGAGGCTCCTGGACGACTAGCCGGGGAGTGCGTCAGGCCCGGGCACGCCAGGCTCCCTCGGCCAGGGAGACGGCATCGTGATCTCGAAGCGCCTCGAGGTTGCGCTGCAAGAACACCTCGACGTGCAGCCGAATGGTCTCGTGGCGAAACGGCATGGCGGCGATCGTGGAGATGAGTGCGCCGAAGCGCGCCAGCAGCGAGAGGCGGTAGTCGAGCCAGCACTGGTCCAGGGCGTAGTCCGTCACGCCGCCGGACCGGAGCGCGGCATGGTAGGTGTCAAGGAGCGCGGCCTCGGTGCGACGGCGGGTCTCGACGTCGAGGGACTGGCCGGCGAGGTAGGCCACGTCCCACACGCCACGTCCCCAACGCATGAGCTGCCAGTCGATCACGGCGAACGGCACGCCCCCGCCGTCTTCCGCCTGGAAGAAGAGGTTCTCGAGCTTGTAGTCGCCGTGGACGAGCGTCCGGCACGAGCGGGCATTCAGGTGGCGCCAGAGCTGCCCGCGTAGGGCCCCGAGGGCTTCGCCGAGCTCGAGGAGCGGGACCGGGACCCGATCGCCCGCACGATCGACGAAGGTGGGCCACCAGGCGTCGTGGGCGACGCGAAGGGCGTCGGCATCCGGTAGGGCTTCGTTCTGCGCCCGGCCTTCGGGGGCGTCCCACCAGGCGGCGTGCACCCGGGCGATCTCGCGGACCGCGCGCTCGGCGCGCTCGGGCGGGCAGGGCGCGTGCGCCGAGCCGCAGCGGGCGGGGGCGAGGTCTTCGAGCAGCAGGACGTGGTGCCCGCTCGCCTCGTCCAGGGCCGCGTAGTAGCAGTGTGGCGTCCGCACGGGCACCCGCGAAGCGAGGCGCTCGTAGAAGGCGATCTCTCGTCGATACGCGGCGATCGTCTCCGGCCGTTCGCGCATGTCACGATCCGCCGACGAGAGTTTGAGGATCAGCGTGGAAGGCCCGCTCTCGTCGGGCGCGTGGTCGAGGTGCAGGCGCGCCAACCGGCCGAACCAGCCGGGGCTTTCGTCGGCGCCGAGAGGCCGCGCACGGCACGACACGATGGATCGGTCCAGCTCGGGCGAGGCCCTGCCAAGCCACGCAGCATCCACTTCATCGGGTGACGTCGGGAGCTCGAGCAGGCCGGCCTCCTGGTCCGGGCATGCTACCCGACGGCGGCGGCCTACGGCGCGGACGCGGGGGCGACGTAGACTCTCGTTTGCGCACGGGGCGGGGGGCCGGGTGGTGGACGTACTGAGCACGGGACGGGAAGCCGCGGAGGCCATCCAGCGCTTCGAGAGCCGGGGGGCCTGGTCGACGCCGCTGGGCCACGGCGAGGGTGAGGCGCACGTCTACGCGATCCACTTCGATGCGCCGGGCGAGATCGGGCCCCATGAGGCGGGTTTCGACCAGCTGTTCGTGGTGGTGTCGGGCTCCGGTTGGGCCTCTGGTGCCGACGGGGTTCGCAAGCCGCTGCGAGCCGGCGAGGCCGCCCGGTTTCGCCGGGGCGAATGGCACGCCAAGGGCAGCGACACGGGCATGACGGCACTGATGATCCAGGTGCGGACCCTGGACGACGACGTACGCCCCGTGGCCGACCCCGAGTCGGCCGTCACCGAGTGAGCGCAGCCATGCACCCGCTCGAGAAGGTATCGCCGGGCTTCCTGCGTCACGTGCAGATCCCATCGGTTTGCGTGGCGCTGCTGTGTCTCGCCTCGCTGCCTCCGTTGCTGCCGGGCGGCACCGGCCACGCGCTGCTCGAGCTGGTCGAAGCCGGTGACGCTGTGCAGGCCAAGGCCGTCGTTGGGCAGTGGTCCGAGGCCGAGCGTTCGCGAGCGGCCTTCGCCGTGGGACTCGACTTCCTGATGAACCCCGCCTACATGAACGCGCTGGCCATCGCCGTGGTGTGGTCGGGTCGTGTCTTCGCCATGGGCCTGGCGACCCAGGCAGCGCGGGTCGCGGCCTGGGCGGCGTGGTCGGTCGTGCTGACGAACGTCGTCGAGAACGTGGGGCTGCTGTACGCCATCACCGGCGAAACCCGCACACCGTGGCCGGCGCTCGCCTCGGCCGCACACGGCTGGGCCACCCTCGTGATCACCGCCTGCGTCGCCTTCGCGGCGGCCGGTGCCGCCTGGCGCCTGGCTCGGCGAGGGCGCTCGAAGCCGACCTCCGGATAGGCCGGCCTGGCCCGGGGGCAAACCCGGATCGGCCGGCACGGCACGGAGGCCTAGCGTCGGCGGGGCGGCATCAGGTCGGTGATGCTCCCGTGCGCGATCTCCGCGGCGAACGCGATCGTCTCCGAGAGCGTCGGGTGGGGATGTACGGTGAGCGCGAGGTCTTCGGCGTCCGCCCCCATCTCGATCGCGAGCTGTGCCTCCGAGATCAGGTCGTCGGCGTGCCGTCCGGTGATGCCCGCGCCCACCAGCCGACCGTCCTCCTCCGAGAACAGCAGCTTGGTCGTGCCTTCGGCGCGGCCGCTCCCGAGCGCCCGGCCGCTGGCGGCCCACGGGAACACGGCCTTGCGCACGGCCACGCCGCGCTCCTTGGCAAGGGCCTCGGTGAGCCCGGTCCAGGCGACCTCGGGGTCGGTGTACGCGACCGCCGGGATGGCCGTGGGATCGAAGCGGGACGGGAGCCCCGCGATCACCTCGGCGGCCACCTTGCCCTGGTGCGTGGCGCGGTGGGCCAGCAGCGGCGGACCCGTCACGTCGCCGATGGCGTAGATGTGGGCCACGTTGGTGCGCTGGGACGCGTCGGCGGGAACGAAGCCGCGCTCGTCGACGTGGACGCCCGCGCGTTCGGCGCCGATGACGCGCCCGTTGGGGCGCCGCCCGACGGCCACCAGGACGCGGTCGAAGCATGCCGACTCGGGCGCGTCGCTGCCCTCGAACCGCACCCACACGCCGTCCTGTCGCGCGTCCACGTCGACGACACTCGTCTTCGTGTAGAGCGCGGCCAGGCGCGGCCGCAGGCGCTTTTCCAGCGGGCGCACCAGGTCGCGGTCGGCTTCGACCATGATCCGGTCGAGCATCTCGACGATCGAGACCTGCCAGCCGAGCGCCAGGTAGACCGTGGCCATCTCGAGGCCGATGATCCCTCCGCCCACCACCAGCAGGTGGCCTGGCGGCCCCTCGACTTCGAGAGCACGTGTGGAATCCATGATGCGGGCGTCCTGGGGCAGGTTGGGAAGGGTGGTCGCCTCGGAGCCCACTGCCACGATCGCGTCGCGAAAGGCGATGCGTCGCGTGTCCTCTTCCCCGGTGACCTCGATCTCGTGCGCCGCCGTGAAGCTGCCGGAGCCGCGGACCACCTCCACCCCGCGCTGCTCGGCGAGCTTGGCGAGCCCGCCCGTGAGCCGCCCGACCACGCCGTTCTTGTAGGCGCGGAGCTGGTCGAGGTCGATCTCGGCCGGACCGAATCGGATGCCCGCCTCCTCTGCGTCGCGCGCATCGTCGAGCACGGCGGCCACGTGCAGCAGGGCCTTGCTGGGGATGCAGCCCACGTTCAGGCAGACGCCCCCGAGCGTGGCGTCGCGCTCGATCAGGACCACCTGCTTGCCCAGGTCCGCCGCGCGAAACGCTGCGGTGTAGCCTCCAGGCCCGCCGCCGAGCACCACCACGTCCACGGCGTCCGATGCGTCTGCCGGGCCCGCCCCTGCGCCAATGGCAGCGGGCGCGGCGGCTTCGGCCGGCGGGGCCGCAGGGGCCGCATCGGGCGGCGCGGTCGGCTCGGGTGCGGCGTCGTCCCCGCTCTCGAGCGTGCAGATGGGGTCGCCTTCGCTCACCTTGGCGTCGACCGCGACATGAAGCTCGCGAACCACGCCCGCAGCGGGCGCGGGCACTTCCATGCTGGCCTTGTCGCTCTCGAGGACGATCAGCGACTGGTCCGCTTCGACGTGTTCGCCCACCGAGACGAGCACCTCCACCACGTCCACGTCGCGGAAGTCGCCGATGTCGGGCACCTGCACCGTGCGGGTCGTCGTCATCTCTGCACGCCTCGCCCCGCTCGCATCAGACCAGGAGCAGCCGCAGGTCGGACAGGAAGGCCGCCACACGCCCGGTGAATCGCACGGCGTCGGCTCCGTCGATCACGCGGTGGTCGTAGGACAGCGAGAGCGGGAGGATCAGGCGGGGGACGAACTCGTCGCCCTGCCAGACCGGCTTCCACGCCATGCGGGAGACCCCGAGGATGGCGACCTCGGGATGGTTCACGATCGGCGTGAAGAACGTGCCACCGATGCCGCCGAGACTCGAGATGCTGAAGCTTCCGCCCTGCAGGTCGCCCGGAGCGATCCGGCGGTTGCGCGCCTTTTCGGACAGCTCCTGCAGCTCGCCTGCCAGGTCGAACAGGCCCTTGGTGTCGGCGTCCTTGACGACCGGGACGATCAACCCGTTCTCGGTCTCCACCGCGACGCCGATGTGGTAGTAGCGCTTCACGATCAGGTTCTCGCCCGTGGCGTCGAGCGAGGCATTGAAGTGCGGAAACTCGCGCAGCGCCGCGGTGCAGGCTTTGACCAGGAAGGGCAGGAAGGTGAGCTTCACGCCGCGCGACTCGGCCGCGGCTTTCTGCTGCTTGCGGAACGTATCGAGGTCGGTGATGTCGGCCTCGTCGAACTGCGTGACGTGGGGGACGGTCACCCAGCTGCGATGCAGGTTGGCCGAGGCCAGGCGCCGGATGCGGTTGAGCGGCTCCAGCTCGGTCTCGCCGAACTTCGAGAAGTCGACGTCCACGGGTGCGGCGACCCGCACGCCCGCAATCGGCACGCCGCCGCTCCCGGTGCCCTGGCTCAGCGACGCCTTCACGTAGGCCTGGACGTCCTCCTTGGTGATGCGCCCCTTGCGCCCGCCGCCCGGCACCAGGGTGAGGTCGACGCCCAGCTCCCGCGCCAGGCGGCGTACGGAGGGCGAAGCATGTGCCTTGCGCCCGTCCGGCGTGGGGGCGTCGTCTCGCGAGGGAGGCGGCGCGCCGATGGGGGACGGTGCAGGCGTCTCGGCCATTTCGGCTGCAGGGGCCGCCGCCGCGGGCTCCGGGGTTGCGGGGACGGGCTGGTCTGCAGGCGCGGGCGGTGCGGTCGGCGCTTCGGCCTCGGCGCTCGCGCCCGTGGACTCGCCCTGCGCGTCGACCGTCGCGATCACGTCGCCTTCGCTCACCTGGTCGCCCACCGCGACGCGCAACTCGCGCACGGTCCCGGCGAACGGGCTCGGCACTTCCATGCTGGCCTTGTCGCTCTCCAGCACGATCAGCGACTGCTCGACGGCGACGGACTCGCCGACGGCCACCAGCACCTCGACCACGTCGACGCCCTGGAAGTCGCCGATGTCGGGGACGCGAATCTCCTGAGGGTCCGCCACGCTAGCTCCGCGCCGGGTCCGGCTTGTCGGGGTCGATGCCGAAGCGCTCGATCGCCTCGGCGACCACGCGCGCCTCGATCCTGCCTTCGTCTGCGAGCGACTTGAGCGCGGCAACCACCACGAAATGCCGGCTCACCTCGAAATGGTCGCGCAGTCGCTTGCGCACGTCCGAGCGGCCGAAGCCGTCGGTGCCGAGCACCGAGTAGCGCCCGGGCACGAACGCGCGCAGCTGGTCGGCCACGGCCTTCATGTAGTCACTGGCCGCTACCGTGGGGCTGCCGCGTTCGCGGAGCAGGCGCGTCACCACGGCCTCGCGCGGCGCCTCGGTCGGGTGCAACAGGTTCCAGCGCTCGGCGGCGAGCCCCTCCCGGCGGAGCTCGTTCCAGCTGGTGACGCTCCAGGTCGTGGCCGCCACGCCGAAGTCCTCCTCGAGGATCTCGGCTGCGCCGAGCACCTCGCGCAGGATCGGCCCGCTCCCGAGCAGGTGCACGTGGACATCGCCCTCGCGACCCGGCGGGCGTACCGCGTACATGCCCTGCAGGATCCCCTCGCGCGCGTCGTCGGGCAGGGCCGGCTGCGCGTAGTTCTCGTTCTCGACGGTCAGGTAGAAGAACACGTCCTCCTGGTCGACGAACATGCGGCGCAGACCGTCGTGCAGGATCACCGCCAGCTCGTAGCCGTAGGCCGGGTCCCAGGACACGCAGTTCGGGATCGTCGACATCAGCAGGTGGCTGTGGCCGTCCTGGTGCTGGAGGCCCTCACCGGCGAGCGTGGTGCGGCCCGCGGTCCCGCCCAGCAGGAAGCCCCGGGAGCGCGAGTCGCCGGCCGCCCACATCAGGTCGCCCACGCGCTGGAAGCCGAACATGGAATAGAAGATGTAGAACGGGATCATCGGCATCCCGTGATTGGCGTAGGCGGTGGCGGCCGCGATCCAGGACGACATGGCTCCGGCTTCGTTGATGCCCTCCTGCAGGATCTGGCCGCTCTGGTCTTCGCGGTAGGAAGCGATCGTGTCGGAATCGACGGGCTCGTACAGCTGCCCTTCGCTCGCGTAGATGCCCAGCTGGCGGAAGAGTCCCTCCATGCCGAAGGTGCGCGACTCGTCGGGCACGATCGGCACCACGCGGCTTCCGATGCGCTTGTCGCGACAGAGCGCGGTCAGCATGCGCACGAAGGCCATGGTGGTCGACATCTCGCGCTTGCCCGAGCCGGCGAGGACCGAGCCGAAGACGTCGAGCCCCGGGATCTCGAGCTTCGGGGCTTCGCTGCGGCGGGTCGGGACGTAGCCCCCGAGCGCGGCGCGCCGCTCCTTCAGGTAGCGGATCTCGGGACTGTCCTCGTCGGGCTTGTAGAACGGGGCCTCGGCGATCTGGTCGTCGGGAACCGGGATGCGGTAGCGGTCGCGGAACTTCTTGAGCGCCTCTTCGGCGAGCTTCTTCTGTTGGTGCGACGCGTTCATGCCCTCGCCGGACTCGCCCATGCCGTAGCCCTTGACGGTCTTGGCGAGGATCACGGTGGGCTGGCCGCGGTGGGCGACGGCGGCCGCGTAGGCCGCGTACACCTTGGTGGGGTCGTGTCCGCCCCGGTTCAGCTGCCAGATGTCGTCATCGGTCATGTTGGCGACCATCGCCTTCAGCTCGGGGTGCGTCCCGAAGAAGTGCTCGCGCGTGTAGGCCCCGCCGCGCACCTTGTAGGCCTGATAGTCACCGTCGACCGCCTGCTCCATGCGCTCGAGCAGCACGCCGTTCTTGTCCTGGGCAAACAATCGGTCCCAGCGATCCCCCCACACGACCTTGATCACGTTCCAGCCGGCGCCGCGGAAGGTGCCCTCGAGCTCCTGGATGATCTTGCCGTTGCCGCGGACGGGGCCATCGAGGCGCTGCAGGTTGCAGTTCACCACGAAGATCAGGTTGTCGAGCTTCTCGCGCGCAGCCAGGCCGATGGCGCCCAGTGACTCGGGCTCGTCCATCTCGCCGTCGCCCATGAAGGCCCACACCTTGCGGTCGCCCGCGTCGAGAAGACCCCGGTTGTGCAGGTACTTCATGAAGCGCGCCTGGTAGATCGACGTGATCGGGCCGAGCCCCATGGAGACGGTGGGGAACTGCCAGAAATCGGGCATCAGCCAGGGGTGCGGATACGACGAGAGCCCGTCGCGGCCGACCTCCTGCCGGAAGTCCTGCAGCTGCGCCTCGCTGAGTCGCCCGGCCAGATAGGCGCGCGCGTAGATGCCGGGGGCCGAGTGGCCCTGCACGTACAGCAGGTCCTGACCGTTCGGGGCACCGAGCCCGCGGAAGAAGTGGTTGTAGCCCACGTCGTAGAGCGTGGCGGCGCTGGCGTAGCTTGCGATGTGTCCGCCGAGCTCGCTGCTCTTGCGGTTGGCCTGCACCACCATCGCCAGCGCGTTCCAGCGAACGATGGATCGGATGCGGTGCTCGAGGCCCGGCTCGCCAGGCGGATCGGGCTCTTCACTCGCGTGGATCGTGTTGAAATAGGCGGTGTTCGCCGAGTAGGGCAGGTGCGCGCCCGACCGCCGCGCCTGATCGATCAGCCGCTCGATCAGGTAGTGGCCCCGCTCGGCGCCTTCGGTCCTGAAGACGGACTCGAGCGAGGCCAACCACTCGTCGGTCTCCTGCGGATCGATGTCGTTAGCGCGATCGACCATGTGCCCCTCTTCGAAGGATCCGTGCTGGGCGGTGGCCCGCCCAGGTCAGTCGCCGAGTGCGATGAACCGCTCCAGCACCCGGTCGGCATCGGGGTGCTGGCGGATGCGGGAGTGCAGCAGTTCGCGCTGCTGCTCGGCTGCGAGCTTGGGCTGCTCGACGGTGGCCCACTGCACGATCCCTTCCCAGAGCGGATCGACGACCTCGGAGCCGGGGACGGGGCCCGCGGGCGTGTCGAAGTGCACGTTGCGCAGCTCGCCCAGGTAGAGGCGAAGCGAGCTCACGTGCACTTCTTCGTCGGTGCGGATGCGACCGACGATCTCGGCGGCGCGCTCGGCATCGGCCCGTCGGTCCTGGAACAGGTCGGGGTCGCGCAGCAGGGTCTCGGTCGCTTCGAACCCGCGCTCGGCACGGAACTCGATCATCAGCAGGTTCAGCAGGAAGAAGATCGTGCGGATGTGGCCTTCCGAGATGCCGTCGGGAAACACGATCTCGCTCTCCGGCCGCGCGATGTTGTCCGGGACCTCGGGCTCGGGGTAGGCGTTCGCCCCGAAGGCGAGATCGCGCAGCGCGAACCACATCACGTCGTGGCCCCCGATCCCCACCTGCGGCTCGCCGCCCTCGTCGAGGCCATGCGCCTTGAGCAGCCCCTTGTTGAGGTGACCGATGCCCATGGCCGACACGTCCTCCACCACGACGTCCTGCATCTCGGGGAAGGTCATGTCCGCGAGCACCCGGCCGCGCGCCTCGATGTGCCCCGTGATCGTGAGCGTGTTCCAGAAGGTCTGTCCGAGGCCTTCCTGAAGCATCCACTTCTGCTGGGCCACGTTCGGGAACCGGATGCCCGCCAGCAGCGACGAGTCGGCCGGCAGCAGGTCGCCGCCGGCTGCGCGCAGGGCGTCGCTCCAGGCTTCGATGGCGGGCCCGCGGACCGCGAGCCGAGGCGGCACGTAGCGCCCGCTGGCGTCGAAGCCGCCGTGCAGCCGGTGGCCGGCCTCGACCTGGGGCGCGGCGTAGTCGTGCGATCGCAGCAGCTCCGCTTCGGAGTACACGAGCTGGGTCATGCCGGGTCCTTCTGTGTGGAGGGGGGGCGCCGAGAGGGCACCAAGCAGGAAAAGGACACGCTGGAGGATAGCTGAGATGTCGTCAATCGGTCCCTCTTTGACAGTTAACTGTCAATCAATAAAGACAGTATGCTGTCGCAATGCAATCGACTCCTCCGGCCGCGCGTTTCACCGCCACCGGCGCTGCCCTCTATGGCCTTCTGCGAGAGGTCGAGCGGTTGGCCGCCCAGGACCCCCTCCGCGGCCGGGCGGCGCTGCTCCAGGAGATCGCCTCGGGACCACCTCGGACGATCAGCGATCTGGCGCGCGCCCGTAGCGCCACCCGCCAGTCGGTGCGGCGTGTGGCGCTCGATCTCGTGGCCGAGGGTCTGGCCCGTCTGGAACCGAACCCCGCCCATCGGCGCGCGCGCTGCCTGGTGCCCACCGCGGCGGGGTTGGCCCGGGCACGGGCCGACGCCGCATCCCAGGTGCGGGCGTGCAACGCACGCGCGCGCAGCCTGGACATGGAGGACCTGCGCCGGGCCGAGCGCCTGCTGCGCCGCCTGCGCGGCGACGGCATGTCATCGCCGAAGCCCGGGCCCGGGTAGCCGCGCGGCTACTGGGTGCGGTCTTCGGCCTTGCCGACCTGGCCCACCGGACGCACCAGGCCCTCCTGGGCGACCGACGCCACCAGCACCCCCTCGCGATCGAAGATGCTGCCGCGGGCGAAGCCGCGCGCCCCGAAGGCCGTGGGGCTGTCCTGCACGTAGAGCAGCCAGTCGTCCACGCGGAGCGGTCGGTGGAACCAGACCGCGTGGTCGAGGCTCGCCACCATCATCGGCTCCTTGCGTCCGTGGCGCTGGATCACGCTGTCGATGAGCCCGATGTCGGTCACGTAGGTGAGGATGGCCTGGTGCAGGGCCTCGCCGTCCTCGAGCCGACGCCCCACCCGGAACCAGTTGCGGCTCGGGCCCTCGTGGGGCTGGCCGCCGAGGTAGGTGGGCGCGTGCTCGTAGCGCATGTCGATCGGGCGGGGCCGGGGGGCCCACGCGCGGACCTCTTCGGGCAGCCGGTCGGCGTTCTGCTCGACCAGGTCGGCCGCCGTGGGCAGCTCGTCGGGTTCGGGCACGGTCGGGGCCGGATCCTGGTGGACGTAGCCACTCTCGGGCTCGTGGAACGAGACCGCCATGTTGAAGATGGCCTTGCCGCGCTGCACCGCCACCACCCGCCGCGTCGTGAAGGAGCGCCCGTCGCGAATGCGATCGACGGTGTAGAGCACCGGCACGTCCGGGTTGCCCGGCCGCAGGAAGTAGCCGTGCAGCGAGTGGGCCGGTACGCCGTCGACCGTGCGCGCGGCCGCCTGCAGCGCCTGCGCGGCGACCTGCCCGCCGAACAGGCGCATGTGACGATCGGCCTCGTTGCGCCCCCGGTAGACGTTGAGTTCGATCTCCTCGAGGTCGAGTACGCCGAGCAGGTCGTCGAGGCGGTCGCTCATGTCCTGCGCTTAGCAGCCGCTGGGAGGGGTCGCCACGCTGCGCGGACCGGGTGGAGGCTGGGGTAGGATCCCACGCCGAATCAGGAGGGACCGATGAAGACGCGAGCAGCCGTGGCGGTTGCGGCCGGAGAGCCCCTGCAGATCGAAGAGGTGGATCTCGAGGGCCCGCGAGAGGGCGAGGTGCTGGTCGAGATCATGGCCACGGGTGTCTGCCACACCGACGCCTTCACGTTGTCCGGCGATGACCCGGAGGGCCTCTTCCCCGCGATCCTCGGGCACGAGGGTGCCGGAATCGTGCGCGAGGTCGGACGTGGCGTCGTTTCGGTGGCGCCCGGCGATCACGTGATCCCCTGTTACATCCCCGAGTGTCGCCAGTGCAAGGCCTGCCTGTCCGGCAAGACCAACCTGTGCACGGCGATTCGCGCCACCCAGGGTCAGGGGCTCATGCCCGACGGGACCAGCCGATTCTCGCGGGGGGGAGCGCCGCTCCATCACTACATGGGGACGTCCACGTTCTCGAACTTCACGGTGCTCCCCGAGATCGCCGTGGCCAAGATCCGAAGCGACGCGCCCTTCGACGTGGTCTGCTACGTGGGCTGCGGCGTCACCACGGGCATTGGCGCGGTCACGAACACCGCCCGCGTCGAAGCGGGCTCGCGGGTGGTCGTGTTCGGGCTCGGCGGCATCGGGCTCAACGTGATCCAGGGCGCGCGCATGGTGGGGGCTCGCCAGATCGTGGGTGTCGACCTGAATCCGGCCAAGCGCACACTCGCCGAAGACTTCGGGATGACCGACTTCGTGAACCCCGCCGAGATCTCGGGCGATCTCGTGGCCCATCTCGTGGAGGTGACCGACGGCGGCGCCGACTACAGCTTCGAGTGCATCGGCCGCACCGACACCATGCGCCAGGCACTCGAGTGCTGTCACCGCGGCTGGGGCGAGTCGGTGATCGTCGGCGTCGCGGGCGCGGGCCAGGAGATCGCCACGCGACCGTTCCAGCTGGTCACCGGCCGCGTCTGGCGGGGGACGGCCTTCGGCGGGGCCCGGGGGCGCACGGACGTGCCGAAGATCGTCGATGGGTACATGGAGGGCCGCATCCGGATCGACGAGCTGATCACGAACCGGCTGCCGCTCGAACGGATCAACGACGCCTTCGAGCAGATGCACGCGGGCGAGGCGATCCGGAGCGTGGTCGTCTACTGACGGCATCCCCGCGCACCTCGTGCGCGCGCAGCGCGTGTGCAGGCCGCACGCATCGCGTTCTTGGCGCGATTTGTTGGCCCGCCTTCCGGCGCCGGGGTACGATCCTCCGGCTTGTGACGCGGGCCCCGTCGATGACGTCCTCCGACCCTGAGACCGACGCTCCCACGGAGGTCGAGACCGACGCTCCCACGGAGGTCGAGACCGACGCTCCCACGGAGGTCGAAGTGTCCTTCGTGATGCCGTGCCTCGACGAGGCGCAGACGCTCGAGGGCTGCATCCGCGCCGCCCAGCGCTGCATCGACGAGAACGGCCTCGACGCCGAGGTCGTGATCGCGGACAACGGCAGCACCGATGGTTCGCCGGAGATCGCGCGGCGTTGCGGCGCGCGGGTCGTCCACGTGGCGGAGAAAGGCTACGGGCGCGCCCTGCAGGCGGGCTTCGAGGCGGCACGTGGCCGCTACCTGATCATGGGCGATGCCGACCAGAGCTACGACTTCGGCGAGGGCATGAAGTTCGTCGAGCAGCTTCGCGCGGGCCACGAACTCGTGATGGGCTCGCGCTTCCTCGGCACCATCGAGCCCGGCGCCATGCCGTGGAAGCACCGCTGGATCGGCAACCCCGTGCTCTCCTGGATCGGCCGTGTGCTGTTCCGGACGCCGATCTCCGACTTCCACTGTGGACTGCGCGCGCTCACCAAGGACGCCTACGAGCGCATGAATCTGCGCACCGCGGGCATGGAGTTCGCAAGCGAGCTGGTGGTGAAGGCTTCGGTGATGGGTCTGGCCACTGCCGAGGTGCCGATCACGTTGCATCCCGACGGGCGGGACCGCGCGCCCCACCTGCGCAGCTTCCGCGATGGATGGCGGCACCTGCGCTTCATGATGACGCTGTCGCCGCGATGGACGCTGTTCCTGCCGGGCGCGGTGCTCGCGTTGCTCGGCGTGGTGCTCGGAGCCTTGCTCTTCATCGGGCCCGTCACGATCGGTCCGGCGACACTCGGGGTCCACAGCCTGGTGGCCGCGAGCCTGCTGGTGATCGTGGGCTACCAGGCCATGACCACGGCCATGGCGGCGCGCATCTATGCGCTGGAAGAAGAGATCGGCCCCCCCGCGCCGTGGCTCGACAGCGCGTTCGGTACGTTCACCCTCGAGCGCGGGCTGCTGTTCGGTCTGCTGCTGGTCGCGGTGGGTCTCGGCTTGATCGGCTGGCTGTTCCGCGACTGGGCCGGCACCGGTTTCGGGCCGCTGTCGCCCGAAGAATCCCTACGGCCGATGATCGGCGGCGCCACGCTGATCGCGCTGGGCGCCCAGACCCTGCTCATGTCGTTCGTCTACAGCATGCTCGGCATCAAGCGGGCCCGCGGTTGAGGACTGCATGCGAGACGCAGGCCCATGAGCGCTGACGACTGCATGCGAAGCGCACGCCCATGAGGGCTGGCGATCGGCTGCTCCAACGTTGGCGGGTCGCGCGCGCGCTGCCCTTCGTGCGCGAGGGTGACCGCCTGCTCGACATCGGTTGCTACGACCGGACGCTGCTCGACCGCGTGGCCGCGCGCACCCCCGCTTCGGTGGGGATCGATCCCGTGGCCGAGCCCTCCGACGACGGCCACACCCGCGTGCTGCATGGCCGGTTCCCGGACGACGCGCCCTTCGAGCCGGGCTCGTTCGATTGCGTGACGATGCTCGCGGTGTTCGAGCACGTCTCGGAGCCCGAGGCCTTCGTGCGCAAGCTCCACGAGCTGCTGGCACCGGGAGGACGCGTGGTTCTGACCGTTCCCCACGCGCTGGTCGACCGCATCCTCGACGTGTTGATCGCACTGCGTGTCGTGGACGGCATGGACCTCGAGGAGCACCACGGGTTCGACGTGGCCGAGACCGGCCCGCTGTTCGAGGCCGCCGGGTTTCGGCAGGTGGCCCACCAGAGGTTCCAGCTCGGGCTCAACCGCCTCTACGTGTTCGAGAAGCCCGCCGGGCCCACGTGACGGCCTCTCCGCAACAAGCGCTCCCGGGCGTCTGGCTCGCCGCGGTCGCGCTCGTCGTTCTCGTGTCCCTCGGCCTGGGGTTCTCGCAGCGGGGCGCGATCCCCACCGACACGTACTCCGAGCGCAACTCGCTGCGCGAGGCCCGGGCGTTGGTGGCCGGCGAGGGCCGCTTCGGGATCTACGAGTACACCCACTACCCCAACGGGCCCATCTACGTGGTGGCGGCGCTGATGGGCGCGGGTCTCGAACCCCGCGCCATGCGTGGGGTCCCCATTGCCTGCTCGGCGCTCGCCCTCGGCGCGTTCACGTGGCTGCTGCTGGCGCGCACACGCGACCCGCTGCTCCGCGGGTGGACCGTCGCGCTGGCGCTGCTCGTCGCGGTCCAGCCCGGCGTTGCCGGGTGGATGGGCGCGCTGCACGAGCATGCGTACGCGCTGGCGCTCTTCCTGGTCGGCCTCGGCTTCGGCGCGGCCCTGCCCGCGCGCTTCGCCTGGGCGATCGCGGTGCTCGGATTCGTGGCCGGCTGGACGGGATTCGACTGGCTGCCGGGCCAGGCCCTCGGCGTCGCCACCGGCCGCGGCCTGCAGCGCGTCCATGCCGGCGCCCCGCTCGGACGCGCCGTGCTGGACGCCGGGCTCGACGGCCTGCGCTTCGCGTCGGGCGCTTGCCTGGCCATCCTGGCCCACCTGGGCCAGCTGGCCCTGTTCTTCGGCAGCGTCTCCGAGGCGCTGCGCGATCTGCTGGGCTCCGCGGCCGTGCGCATGGGCGAGGCCGGCGGTGCCATCAACCCCGAGTACGCCGCCTGGTTGGCGGAGTCCGAGGGCGCCATTGCCTCCGAGAAGGTGGAACGCCTGTTCGGTCCCGGCTTCGACATGACGAACCCCGCCGTGGGGCCGATGCTGGGCCACATCTTCACGCGCTTCGTGCGCGAGATCGTGTGGCTCGGCTGGGCGCTGGCCGGCCTGGGGGTGGCCGCGGCGCTGCTCGCGCGCGCGTTCGTTCGTGCGGGCACCGAGCGAGGCCGTCTGGCGGCCGCGACCGGGCTGGGCGTAGTGGGTGCGGTGCTGGCGGCCATCACCTGGTCGGTGTTGATGCCCCGGCACGCGGTGTTCCACGCGCACATCCTGCACCGCCACTTCTTGATGGCCTGGGTCCTGCTGCTGGTACTTCCGGTCGTGCTGGCACCTGCCCCGCCGGGTGGGACTGCCGAAGCCGACGAGGCGGCGGAGGAGCCGGCCGCAGGGTGGGCCGCCTTCGCGGTCTGGAGCCTGGCGCCGCTGGCCCTGCTGGCGGCCTTCGTCGCCGCGTGGCTGGGAGCGCCGGCGTGAGCGACCCGCGCCCGGCCGAGCGTCTGCTGTTCGGACGTCCGTCGCTCTACGCGCTGAAGCGGTTCTTGATCGAGGACGTGCTCTGGAAGGGCGTGCTCTCCGGCGTGTTCCGGCTCGAGCCGAACCCGATTCCCGAAACCGTGGCCGAGCTGGCGGCCGGCCGCGTCCTGCTCGCCGCCTGCGGGCCAGGCCACGTGACCACCGGCCCCATGCCTGAAGGCGACCAGGGCGTCGTCGCGTTCGACCTGTCGCGTGCGTTCGCCCGCCGCTGCGCTCAGGAGCGGCCGGCCTGGCAGGTCTATTGCGGCGATCTCTCGCGGCTGCCCCACGCCGACCGCAGCTTCGACACCGGCGTGCTGTACTCAGCTCTCCACCATCTGCCGTTCGGGGCCGAGCCGGCCCTGCGCGAGCTGTCGCGGGTGTGCGACCGCGTGCTGGTTCTCGAGGGCGTGGTGCCTGCGTCGGGCTGGCTGCGACGGCTCCTGCTCGTCTGGTATCGCGCCGTGGACGGGGGCCACCACTACTACACCGAGAACGAGCTTCGTGGCATCGCCGAGAGGCTCGGCCTCGAGCATCGCCGCAGCTCGCGCCACGGGCCGATCCGGCACATGTGGCTCACGACGCTGGCGCATCCGGATGCGCCTCCCTGCGGCGAAGCGCGCGCGCGTGGAACAGCGATGGCACGTCGTGGTGACAGCGGCGCAGCTGCAGGGTGATGCCGAGCTCGTCGATGGCGCAGACCACCAGAAAGAGCGCCGCCAGGCGAAACGGCCACGCCACGTCGAACAAGAGCAGGGCGGGCACCGCGATGGCCATGGCCACCGAGTCGAGCTTGGCCGTCCAGGTGTGGTAGCCGGGTACCTCGCGGTACTTGACGTAGGCGATGGCCGTGGGGAGCAGCAGGCACACCAGGGCGAGTACGACATAGGCCGCCTCGCGTCGCACGATGTCCGGCCAGAGCCAGAGCGCGCCCACCGGGAACGACACCCACAGCGCAAAGTCGCCCCACTGGTCCAGGCGCGCGCCGAAGTCGGTCTCCACCCGAAAGCGCCGGGCGATGGCGCCGTCGAGCGCGTCGCTCGCGAGGCCCGCCGCGAACAGCACCAGGAACGGCACGAGGGAACCCTGCCAGGCCAGCCCCAACAGGACGGGGACGCTCGCGATCCGGAAGGCCGAGAGCAGGTTCGGGACGTGCCGGATCATGCGATGGCGGCCTCCCGGCTGCGGCGATGGGCCCAGGCGAGGAGCAGGCCGGGGATCGAGAACCCCAGCGCCTGGGCCAGGCCCGACGCCAGGCCGTACCCCGCCGGGCTGGTCAGGTTCCAGACCAGGTGACTCCCCGCGATCACGAAGGCGTAGGCGGCGGCCGCCGGCGTGATCCAGGGCCTCGCCGTGGCGAAGCCCCAGGCTCCGACGAGAAAGATCGCCCAGTGCAGGGGCGCGGTCGCCAGTGCGAGCCGCCCGCGGACCTCGAAGCCGAACCACACCTCGACCGCGCGCACCTCGGGAATGAAGAGGTCGCGGTACACGAGGAACACGACGGTTGCCCCGCAGAAGACGGCCATGGCGGTCATCCAGCGCGGACGCGCGTGGAGCGCGCCTGCGCGGTTCACGCGCCGCTCGGCGTGCGGCGAGCCTCGACGCGCATCTCGCCCACCGAGACCGGCCACGGCCGCTCGCGCAGCCCTTCGGGCAGCAGTCGGTAGCCCGCGCTCACCAGGGGCGTGAGCCACGGGTGCGGATAGGTCTGCATCTGATGGTGGACGTAGTCGAGCGGCAGCGCCTTTTCGGCGCGGCGCACGGCGGTGACCTCGAACCCCACGTCGCGCAGCAGGAGCGGCAGGTTGCGGCGCGAGAAGTAGTACAGGTGCTCGACCTTGTAGTGGCTCCAGCGATCCCCCATGAGTCGCGCCGTGAGCGCGTGCGTGTCGGGTGTGGTGATCACCAGATGGCCGCCGGGGGCGAGCAACTCCCGGGCTTGCGCGAGCGTGCCTCGCGGGTCGGCCACGTGCTCGAGAAAGTCGAGCATGAAGATCGCCTCGAACGACGCCGGCTCGAGGGCCGCATCCTGAAGCTGGCCCTGCCACGCGCGATCGGCCCCGAAACGCTTGGCGATTTCGGCTGCACCGAACGCAGAGAGCTCGACGCCGTGAGGCTGGTAGCCGGCACGCTCCGCCACCTCCATGAAGAAGCCGGTCGCGGCGCCGCAATCGAGGACGCGGGCGCCCGAGGCCAGCTCGAATCCGAGCTGCCCGAGGAGGCGCTGGAACGTGGCATGCTTCATTCGCCGCGCCGCTTCGGGCTCGTCGTCCAGGCCCCAGGCCGCGTAGTAGTCCCGGTCGTAGAGCCCTGCGGTCTCCGGCGCGGGGTCGAGGCGCTCGAGTCCGCAGTCGGTGCAGCGGATCACGCGCAGTCCCTCCCGGCGGAAGTGGAAGCGGAACCGCCGGTTGGCGCAGCAGGGGCAGGGCGCGACGTCGATCAGCACGCTGTCGCGCACCACCAGGCCGAGGACGCGCCCGGACTCGGAGACCGGCGCGATCGGTTCGGGCGCGGGTCCGGTCGCGGCCTGGGGGTCGGCCAGCAGGCGCTCCACCGCATCGAGCACCCGCGGCGGCGCGATGCGCTTCATGCACACGTTGTCGCCTGCACACGGCGGTGTCTCGGTGTGGTGGACGCACGGGCTGCAGAGCACGTCCTCGTAGAGGATCTCGGTTCCGGGGCCGGGGCTGCCGTAGTGACGGGGATCGCAGGGGCCGAACAGGCACACGGTCGGCCGCCCGAGCCCGATGGCCATGTGCATGGGCCCCGTGTCGTTCGAGACCACGCACGCTGCCGACTCGAGAAGCGCCAGCAGGCCTCCCACGTCGAGCTCGCCGGCCGTGTCGACCACGGCTCGGCGCGCGCCCTCGGAGAGGCCCTCGATGACGTTCGCCACGTAGGCGCGCTCCGACGGCGCGCCCGTGAGCGCCACCGGGTGCCCACGCGCGACGAGCGACTCCACCAGGTCGCGGACCAGCGGCGCGGGCCAGCGCCGCTCGACCAGCAGGTCCGACGCATTGGGGTTCACCACCACGTGGGGCCGGTCGGCGCGGGTGCCGGCCAGCCGGGGCCAGGTCTGTGCGAAGCGCGCGCGGGCCTCGTCGCCCACCCGCAGCGGCGGCAGTTCGAGCTCGGCCTCTTCGCCCACGCCGATGGCGCGGCCGAGCTGCATGTACAGCTCGCGCACCGGACGCTGGGTGTTGAAGTAGACCAGGTGCGTGCAGATGCCCGCCTTGAACCGGGTCGAGGCGCGGTAGAAGCCCACGCGCAGCCGCGCCAGGCTCGCCAGGGCGACGATGCACGCGAAGGCCGAGTAGATCTCGAGGTCCAGGTAGACGTCGGGTCGCAACCGCAGCAGCCGGACCACCGCGCCGACCGAGCTGGCGAGGATCGCCGGCACGCTTCGCTCGCTGACGGTCACGACCTCGTCCACGTCGGGGACGTGTTCGAGCAGGGCACGGTTGGTCTCCGAGGTCACGAAGACGATGCGTGCCTTCGGAAACTTCCGGCGGAGCGCGCGAAGCAGGGGCGTGGCCTGCACGATGCTGCCCATGCCCGCGAACTTGGCCACCGCGACCACCCGCACGCGATCCGAGATCGCGCTGTGGTCGCGATTCAGGACGCGGCCGAGTACCCGGGCCAGGGCATTGGCGGCGCGCGCAGCGGGCTGTGCCAGCAGACGATCGAGCCGGATCTTGTTCGAGGCCTTCATGCCCCGCCCGCCTTGTTGCGCGCGTTCGACAGGGTCCGGCTCCTCGTCGAGGGGTTCATTCGAGGTAGCCCAGTTCCTCGAGGCGACGGCGCGTCTCGTCGTCGACGGGTACGCGGGGGGCTTCGGGCACATCGACCGGACCGACCGCGCTCTCGACCCCCTGCTTCATCGCCTCGAACACCGCCCGGATCTCGGGCGTCTCCCGGGTCAGGAGGTCGTCACGATTCGCCGCGTCGACCTCCAGATCGTAGAGCGACCACGACTCGGCCGGCTCGCGCTGGTCGACCCGCCCGTCGGGCCGGTGGATCAGCTTGTAGCGCTCGCTCGAGATGCTGCGGTTGCGCGGGCGGCGGATCACGCCCTCCGAGACCAGGTAGCCCGCCGGCCGCGTGTCCTCCCCCTGGTGCGGCGGCAGCCACGAGCGGCCGGCGGCGATCGTGGGACAGGGCAGGTCGAGGTAGGTGCAGAGCGTCGGCATCACGTCGACCAGACCGGTGGGGCAGGCGACGGGGCTCTCGGCCTCCACCCCGGGGAGCCGCGCCGCGAGGGGCACCGCGGTCTCCTCCTGGACCAGCCCGTAGCCGTGCCCGGTCCAGCCGCGTTCGAACAGCGCCTCGCCGTGGTCCGAGGTCACGATCAAGGCGGTGCGATCCCAGTCCGAGCGTGAGGCGAGCCCCTCGAGCAGCGCATCGAAGGCGCGATCGAACTGCGAGACGCCCCCGTCGTACTGCAGTTCGAGCAGCGCCGCGTTGGGCGGGAGCCCCGGTTCGGCCACGCGCTCGCCGTCGACGTAGCGCACGTTCTCGCGGATCGAGAGGCGTGCCTTGGTGGGGATCACCCGGTCGTCGTCCCGGATCGTCTCCCGATGCTCGGCGACCCGGCTGCGCTCGAGCGGGGGGTACGGCCCGTGGGCGTCCATGAAGTGCAGGTACAGGAAGTAGGGCGATGCGTCGTCGCCCTGTGCGACCCAGTCGAGCCCTGCAGCGGTCACCACGCTGCCCGGGGTCGCGTCGCCCGCGAAGCTGTCGTCGTAGGTCTCGAAGCCCTGGCCGAAGCCGAGCGACGCCTGGAGCCACGGATTGCTCACGAAGGCGCCGGTCCGGTAGCCGGCCGACTGCAGCGTCTCGGCCAGGGTCTCGAAACCCGGCGCCAGGGCATCGGTCTCCTCGAGCTCGGCCCGGGCACGCCCGAACTTGCGATCGGGATGCGTGATCACGCCGTGCTGAGAGGGATGCAGGCCCGTGAACAGGGTGGCGATGGCCGGCTTCGTCCACGGCGCCTGGCTCTCGGCGCGCGTGAAGAGCACGTGGTCCGAGGCGAAGCGGTCGAAGGCCGGTGTCTCCGCGGGGCCTCCGTAGGCGCTCATGCGATCGCGTCGCGTGGTGTCGGTGAGAACGACCACCACGTTCCGGCGCTCGGGTGGACCCGTCCAGCGCAGCTCGTCGCACGGCGGGGCCGGGCCCGCACCCGGCGGAGCCGCGTCCTGGCAGGCGATGCCCGCAGCCAAGGCGAAGCCCACGAGGGCCGGGAGGACGAAGTGCCGGCGCGACATGGGAGACCCAAAAATCTACGCCAGACCCCGAGCCGGTGTCGAGAGCTAGGATCGGCGCGTGGGAGCGAGGGGGACCGGAGCGTGTCGGGGGCGCAGCGCGCCGCGGTGGGCTGCAGCTGCAGCCAGCCTCTTGCTGGCTGCGGCGTGGGGGTGCCACGCTGCGGACGAGCCCACCGCGCCGGGCACCGCGCGACGCATCCTGCTGATCTCGCTGGATACGGTGCGCGCAGACCGCATCCATGGGCCAGAGGCGTCCAACGTTGCGCCCGCGTTCCATCGGCTGGCGACCGAAGGGGCCGTGGTCGCGCCGTTCTACGCCGCGTCGAACTACACCCTGCCTTCGCACATGTCGATCTTCACCGGGCTCGACCCCGCCGAGCACGGGGTCCTGATCGGTGGGGCGGCGCTTGCGCCCGAGGTCCCCCTGCTGGCCGAGCGTCTTCGCGAGGCCGGCTTCGCCACCGCGTCCTGGAACGAGGGGGGGTACGTCGACGCACGCTACGGCTTCGCCCGGGGGTTCGACCGCTACGAGACCCTGGCATTCAACCAGCTTCCCGAGCAATCCCTCGACGACGTGCTGGGCTGGCTGCGCGAGCGCGGCGACGCGCCCTGGTTCCTGTTCCTGCACAGCTACGCCGCGCACTCACCCTACGGCGGCTATTCGCGCTATCGCGACGAGGCACCCGGTCGTGGGCTGCTCGACGAAGGGGCCCTGGCCACGCTGCGCGAGCAGTACCCCTACGGCTCGCGTCAGGGCCGGGTCCAGGCCGCCGTCCCCGACGACACGCGCGCGTCGTGCAGTCTCTACAACGAGATGGCCGAACGCCCCCAGGAGCAGCTCGCCTGTGCCACGCGTCACTTCGAGCGCGAGTTTCCCGAGACCGCTCACTTCGAGGAGGACCTGGCGGCGATCCGCCGCAGCTACGACGACCGCATCGGCCAGCTCGATGCGGCCTTTGCGCGGGTGCGCGCACTGCTCGAGGCCGAGGGGCGCTGGCGCGAGACCCTGGTGGTGGTCACCGCCGACCATGGAGAGGCCTTCTTCGAGCACGGTCGCTACGGCCACACCTACGTCCCCCACCAGGAGGTCCTACGGGCGCCGCTGATCGTGTCGCACCCGGCGAGCGTGGGTCCCCGGGTGCTCCCCGGGCCCGCCTGGCACCTGGACCTGCTGCCGACGATGCTCGAATTCGCAGGCCTCTCCGCGCCCGAAGGGCTCCGCGGCCGCAGCCTGCACGACGCGCTCACCGGGGGCGGCCACGCGGGTGACGGCGAGGGCGATCGGGTGGTGCCGGCCGTGGGCGGGCCGGGCGCGCGCGTGGTGTTTCCGGTGGTGTTGCCGTCGGCGCAGCGCCCGAACCTGCCGATGCGCCGGGTGGCCGTCGATGGGGGATGGAAGTGGGTGCGGGGCCACCCCCGCTTCGGCGACCGGGAAGGCCTGCTGTTCGACCTCTCGGCCGACCCGGGTGAAGCGCGCAACGCGCGCAGCGACCACCCCGAGGTTCGCGATCGGCTCGAGGCCGCGGCGCGGGCCCACGAGGCCGGACTCGTGCTGCGCGCACCGGTCGATGCCCGCGGCGACCGCGTGGCCTTACCCGGGCCGCTGCGCCCCAAGGCGCCGCCGATCGGCGAGGAGGAGCGCGAGGCGCTTCGCGCACTCGGCTACGTCGAGTAGACGGGGCGACGCCAGCGTTCGCTCAGTAGGGTGAGCGGCCCTCGAGTCCATCGGGGGTCTCTTCGGGCAGGCCGAGTTCCTCCATGCCCGGAGCCGGGTCCGCCTCCGCGTTCGATCGTCGGGTCTCGTCCGGGGCCCGTCCCGGCTTGCTCGCACGCTCGAGCTGGAGCGCGATGAGCTTGTTCTCCGGTGCGATGGCTGCGGCGCGCTCGAGCGCATCGCGCGCGCCGGCGACGTCGCCCTGGGCGAGCTGCAGCACACCCAGCCGGTAGAGGGCCGTCGCGTCGTCGGGCGCGATCGTGAGCGCCGCCCGGTACTCGCCGAGGGCGAGTTCGTGGCGCCCGCTCTGCTCGTAGAGTTCGCCGCGCCGCACGTGGGCCTCGGCCGTGGGGAAGAGCGCGAGGCTCTTGGCGAGTTCCGCTTCGGCGGCGGCCACGTTCCCGCGTTGGGCCGCGTTGTGGGCGAGCGATACGCGCGTCCGGGGGCTGTCGAGTCCCAGCCAGACGCGGCGCTCGGCCGCCTGGGCGAAGCGCGCGCTGTCGCCACGGGCCCCGGCGCGGTCCCCCAGGTAGGTCTCGACCCGGCCGAACGCGGACAGGGCCAGGACCGCGAGGCCGACGCCCCAGCCGAGGCCGGCAAGCCACCCTGTTCGGCCGTCGGGATCCGCGGGCGGGGCCTCCTGCACGGGTCGCAGCAGCACCCGCGCCACCGGACCGTCGCGCAGCTTCCAGATCACGCCGTCGAGGACGAAGTGGTGCAGGTTGACCATCGACGAGGCCAGCAGGCTCAAGCCGAAGTCGTAGGGAAGTCGGCCGAGCATGCCGGGCGCGAACAGCATGGTGGGCACCGTCCACAACGCGGCGCCCGCGAGCAGCGTCTTCATGAGGTAGCGCGCGCGCCCGCCGCCATCGGTGGCCTGGCTATACCACGTCGAGATCCAGAGGTACTGGACGAAGTGCCCGGTCGCGACCCACAGGAAGGCGTAGGCGCGATGCTCCGGCGAGAAGGGATCGAGGCCGCGGAGCGTCTGCCACCAGGCGGCGGCGCCGGGGATCAGGAACCACAGCGCCTGGATCGCGATCAGCAGCAGGGCCGGTGCCAGGTCGCCGAGCCGTGCCATGCGCAGCAGCCGTGCCACGCCCACCACCAGGCAGCCGAGGTAGCCGGCAGCCGCGAGCGCCGCGAGCGGGGTGCGCACCCCGTCCGGGATTCCGAGGGAGAGGAACTGGTAGATCGTGCCCTGGAAGCTCGCGGGGACCTGGTGGGTGGCCTTGCTCACGCCGTGGAAGGACAGGAAGACCAGCACGAAGGAGAGCAGGAAGGTGCCGTAGAGGAGCCGCTTGGTGAGCGGGTCGAGCGGGATGCCGCGGCGGCGCAGGAACATCACCGCCACGCCGTAGTTCTGGCCCGAGTAGTGCCAGGGGCTCCAGGAGAAGTAGAGCGTGATCAGGAACGAGCCGAGCCAGGCGACGTGCAGGCCCGCCGCGAACAGCAGGGCCAGAAGCACCGTGGCATGGACGGCCACCAGGGCGTAGCGCTGCCGGTCCTGGGCGTGCGCGTAGACGCGCAGCAGCGTTGCGCCGTAGTGCGGCGTGCCGAGCAGCAGTGTGAGGAAGGGCGCGAGGTGATAGGGCAGTGCTTCGCGCATGGCGGGCCCGGCCGCCGCCTGCACCGCAAAGACCACCACGTATGCGAGACCGCAGCCGAGCAGCAGGTCGGGGACGGGCCCGAACAGCCATCGATTGTCGTTTCCGGCGGTGGCTTGGGTCATGGTACGCGCCGCCGGCAGCCTTCTCGGGAGCGCGGGCCCCAGGGCTGGACGGCCCTTCAATATACCGGAGGCTCGGGTTCCGGAGAGGGCTCCGCAGGAGAAGTCCCATCGGAATCGGGCGCTCCCGCGCGGCCGATCCCGCGTCCTACTTCGAAGATGCGCAGCGTCTGCGCCGGGCCTGCCGGCCCGAGTCGAAACGGTGCCGATTCGTGAACGAGTCGGTGGTGCGCGAGTTCGCCATCGCCGGGGTCGAGCAGACGGCGCGCCATGGCGCGTCGCACATACCCCTGGCTGTGGCCCGAACCCCCGGGACGCGCCACGACGTAGCGGGCGCGAAGCCCTTCGGCGATGGCGAGGGCCTCGTCCTCGTCGCTGGCCGCGAAGTAGCGCTCGGCGGCAGCGAAGTTCTCTGCCCCTCCGTAGTCGCCGAAGTTGTCCTGTACCACCGCGCGCCGGCCTACGTACTTGACCGCATGGCCATCGGACCAGCTCGCGAGGACGCCGTAGGCCGGGCTTCCATCGTCCAGGTAGCCCGCGGTGGCCGGCGTGTTGCGTTCGAGCCAGTGGAACGCGTCGTGACGGACGCGGTTGAAGTGGAACCAGGGACCGGGCAGCGGTGTGCCGCCCGCGCGTGCGGTCTGCCAGGCCGCGACGTAGGGCCGATAGAAGCCGACCGTGGGAAGGGCGAGCACGACCATCCCGGCCACCGCAGTCGCCACCAGTCCGCGCCGCGCCGCGGGGGAGCGAAGGCTCGGGTGACGAAGCGCGGATGCGAGGGCCACCTGGAGCGCGGCGCCCCAGACGAGCGCGAAGGCGGGGGCGAGGCTGTTGCGAAAGCGGAGCTGCAGCAGCGTCGCCACCGACAGGCCCACGGCCCATCCCACCAGCAGTCGACGCGTGGCCGGCGTCCCGACATCGGCGTGTCGCGCGAGCAGGAGGACGAGCATCGCCGCGGGGGTCGCGTAGAGGGCCCAGCCGAAGGTGCGCGCGGCGGCCCCGGGCGTGGCGAACAGGGGTTGGATCTCGCCCACGTAGCCCAGGAACGCCTCCGTCTCGGCGAACCAGCCCACCACGTCGCCGAGCTGGGACCGGACGTCGGGAATGCCGAGCACGCCCACCGCGACGCCGCACCCACCCAGTCCGAGGGCGACCGAGACGCGGGCGCCGCGGGCTTCGAAGCGGTCGGCGCGCCAGATCGCGGCCAACGCGGCGAACGTTGCACTGCCGGCCGCGAACCAGACCGGCTGCAGGTTCGAAAGCACCAGCGGCGTGAAGCTGCCGAAGCGTTGCCAGGACTCGAAGAGGCCGAGCGGTGCGACCCCCAGCGCCGCGACCGCATGGGCCAGGGCCAGTTGCCCGGCGCGACGCGAAGCCTGCGACCGGTCGACGGTGCCGAGTACGAACACCGTGAGCAGCGCCTGAAGCCAGGCCACCTGCAGCAGCGCTCCCGGCCAGAGGGCCACCAGGCCCCCCATGGCGAGTCCCAGCGCCACGGGTCGCACCCGCCCTTCGCGGGAAGGTGGCTGGGCGACCAGGGCCAGCGCCGCTCCGAGCATCCCGGCCGAGAGCAGCGAGACCGCCACGTGGTGATCCACGTAGCCCGAGTGGGAGTAGGTCACGTGGGCTGGGAGCACCGCCAGGATCGTCCCGGCGAAGGCGCCCGTGGTGGCGCCGAAGCGGCGCCAGCCGATGGCCGCCACGGCGCAGGCGGCCAGGGCGCCCAGCACGGGCGGCACCCGCGCCAGCAGGCGCTCGCTCGCCGGGCGATCGCCGGAGTTGCCGGTGAGTTGCACGAGCGTTGCGAGCGCGAAGTCGAAGGGTGCCGGCCAGATCACGCGCGCGCCGGCGGGGTGGTTCAGGTAGGGATCGAAATCGAGGACGTGCGGGTAGTGCACGGCGGTCCACTCGATGCGGCGGAGGTGGTAGTGCACGTCGGGGTCGGGCGCGTGGAACGCCCCGTCCGGCGGCAGCACCACCGGGTCGTGGAGCATCCGCGCGCCGAGCCCGAGCGCGAAGACCGTGAGCAGCAGGACGACCGCGTGCACGGGGCGTGCGGAACGCGGTCCTCGAGCCGTCCGATCGTCTACCATCTCGGGCCTTGTCGATGCCGCGAACCAATGCCCCGGGACGGATGCCGCCCCGCAGCCCGGCGCGGCCTGCGGCGAAGGCCGCCGCGTGCGCCGCCGTCTTGGCCGCGCTCGTGCTGCTGGTGCCGGGTTGTGGTGGGGAGCGATCGGCTTCGCCGGCTGATTCGTTGCGCGATCACGCCCACGTCCTGCTCGTCACGCTCGACACGACCCGACCCGATCGGCTCGGCGTGTACGGCCACGATCGAGACACGAGCCCTCATCTCGATCGACTGGCCAAGGATGCCACGGTCTACACCCGCGCCTACTCGACGTCGAGCTGGACGTTGCCCGCACATGCGTCGCTCTTCACGGGCAAGATCACCTACGCGCACGGTGCCCGCTACGACCCGGAGGGCCCGCTGATCCTCGCCGAGGCGATCGACGGCATCGAGGAGGTATTGACCCAGTACCGGGCCCGGGGCCTCGCCCCGGACCAGGCGACGCTGGCCGGGCGGCTTCGCGAGGCCGGCTTTGCCACCGGCGGCTTCGTGGCCGGCCCCTGGCTCGAGCGCATCTTCGGTCTCGACTCCGGGTTCGACCACTGGGACGACGAGGACATCGACGAGGCCAACGGCCGGCCTGCCGTCGACGTGACCGACCGCGCGCTGGCCTGGCTCGCGCGTCAGAGTGGGCCCACGCTCACCTTCCTCAACTACTTCGATCCGCATGCGCCCTACGTTCCGCCCGAACGCTTCGTGCGCGAGCTCTTCGGAGACCGGGAACCCGCCGACGCACGCGACCTCTACGACGCCGAGATCCGCTCCATGGATCACCACTTCGGCCGCGTGCTCGACTTCCTGCGCGAGCACGGCCTCTACGAACGCACCTGGATCGTGGTGACCGCAGACCATGGAGAACTCTTCGGCGAACACGGCCTCAAGGTGCACGGGCGGGGCCTCTGGGAGCAGGAGATCCACGTGCCGCTGATCGTGAAGGCACCAGCAGGGGAGGGCGCGCCCGGTACGCGGGACGACACCGTGGTGCAGGTAACCGATGTGATGCCGATGCTGCTCGAAGGGCTCGGCCTGCCGCTGCCCGAGGGCATCCAGGGCCGCGCCGAGCGCGCGGGCGAGCCGGTGGTGGCCGAGCTGCACCCGCTTCCGCTGCGGGGAGATCCCGGCGACCTGCGCGCCCTGGTGGGGGACCGCTACAAGCTGTTGTGGCGCGAGCGCGGTGCCCACCAGTTGTTCGATCTCGAGGCGGATCCCGGCGAGGCGAACAACCGCGCGTTCCGCGAGCCCGAGGTGGCGCGCGCGCTGCGGGCCGACCTCGATGCGTTCCTCGCAACGGTCCCGCAACCCGAGCGCTCCAGCGAGGGCCCCGGCGTTCGCGTCGACGATCAGACGCGCCGCGCACTCGAGGGGCTGGGCTATCTCGAGTCCGACGAGGCGCCGGCGTCGCCAGACGCCGGCCAGGACGTGCCTTGAGCGCACGGCCCGGCAAGCCCCGGGCCGCGGCGGCCGAGGCGTCCACTCCGCCGCAGATTTCGCGCGGCGTCGCGATCGCGGCTGCCGCGGTGCTGCTGGGGCTCGCGCTCTGGGTCTACGCGCCGGCGATGGGCGGGCCCTTCCTCTCGGACGACCAGCACTACGTCGAGCGCAATCCGTACGTGCACGAGCTCTCGCTGGAGAGCCTGGCGGCCATTCTCGAGCCCGACGGGCCGGCATCACGCGCCATCGAGAACTGGGCGCCGGTGCAGCTGTTGATCCACTCCCTGGCCTGGCAGGTCTTCGAGGAGGACGTCCGGGGACACCACGCCGTCCAGCTCTTCTTCCACCTGCTCGCGACGGTCTTGCTGGTCCCGGTGCTGCGCCGGTTCGGGCTGGGGCCGCGGGCGACGCTGCTCGCCGCGGCGATCTTCCTGCTGCACCCGGCTTCGGTCGAGGTCGGGGCCTGGATCTCGCAGCTCAAGACCACGACCGCCATGTGTCTGGCGCTGACTGCGATCCTGGCCCACCCGCGCAGGCCGCTCCTCGGTGCGGCGCTCTACGGGTTGGCCCTGCTCGCCAAGCCCATCGCCGCGTTCGCGCTGCCGGTGGTGGCGGTCGCGGCCTGGAACGCGGCGCCCCGCACGCGCGGCGGCGAGCCCTCGGACCCGGTGCTGTTTCGCGCCGCGCCCTGGCTGCTGCTCTGGTTGGTGATCCTCGTCGGCTTCTTCGTGGTCGAGTACGGGATCTTCCAGAGCCACGCGTCGGGCAGCCTCGACCTGGCCGCGCAGCAGACCACGGCCACCCGGCTGCGCAGCGCGATCGCGCTGGTGTCGCGGTACTTCGTGATGGCCGCGACCGGTTTCGGAACCTCGGCATTCCACGACCCGTCGCCCGTCGACCGCTTCGGCGACCCGTGGTTCCTGGCCGGGTGCGTGGCGCTGCTCGCCGTCGGTGCGCGCTCGATCCAGGTGCTCGTGCAACGCAAGCCCGAGGCGGTCTTCTGGGCGTGGGCGGCAGCCGGCTATGCGCCGCTCTCCCAGATCTTTCCGTTTCCGTTTCCGATGGCCGACCGCTACCTCTACTACGCGCTTCCGGGGCTGCTCGGTGGCGCCATGCTGGCGTCACGCGACGGCATCGCATGGCTCACCGCGCGGCTCGGACGGCCCGCGCTCGCGCCGCAGTTCGCGACCGCGTTGCTCCTGGCCGGGGCGCTGCTCGTGCCCTGGTTCGTGAGCGAGGCGCGAGGGCGCGCGCGGCTCTGGTCGTCGCGCGCGATGCTCATGGCCGACGCCGCGACCAACTACCCCCAGGGCAAGTCGGCTGCCCTGCTGCGTGCGCGACAAGCGGCGTCCATGGGCGACGTGGCCACGACGGTGGCCGAGCTGCGCCCGGTGGTCGACCAGGGGTACAACCGCTTCGACGTGCTGCTCACCGATGCGGCGTATCGCCCCGTTCGCCACGACCCGCGCTTCCACGCGCTGCTCCAGGAGATGGCGCGATGGTGGTTGACCCAGCTGGGCGATCTCGAGACGCCCACCCAGCCGGACTTCTACATGGTGGCGCTCAGCCAGGCGCTTCTCGGCAACGAGGCGGCCGCTCGTGAGGCACTCGATCGGGGGCTCGCGCTCGGGGGCCCGTACGACGAGCGGCTTCGCGAGCACCGTCGCGCGCTCTCCACGGGCGGGGCTCCCTAGCAGGCGTCCCTCCCGCACGCGACCTCCTGTCCCGCGCGTCCCCGGCAGGTCAGGTTGGGCCCGGGTCGCGCCGATGGACTGGCCAGGTCCCGAGGGCGTGGGGTTTGCCCCAGAACGGGCGCTCGCGTACGGTTGCGTGTCGCCCGACGCACCGCGGGGCGACAGGAGCGCACTGCCCGGAGCGGGTGACGCTCCAAACGAGGTGCTGGAGACCCATGGCCGCCGCGGTTTCGACTGCTTCCAAACCTCCGAGCAGCCCCTGGATCGTCTCGCGACCGACCGATCTGGCGCTGATCGTCGGCGCGCCCCTGCTGATCCTCCCGGCGCTGTTCGGCCTGGCCGAGATCTTCGGTGCGCTGGCCGTTTCGGCCGCGGTGCTGGTCACGCTCTCCACGGCGCACCATCTCCCTGGCTTCTTGCGCACGTACGGCGATCCGGAGCTGTTCGCGCGCTATCGCTTCCGCTTCCTGGTGGTCCCGCCGCTGGTGCTCGGCGTCGTGTGGTGGCTCACCTGGCACCAGCTGGCGACGGTGCTCTTCGTCTCGCTCGTCTGGGCGATCTGGCACGGCCTCATGCAGGTCTACGGCGTGATGCGCATCTACGCCGCCAAGGCCGGAGAGCCGGCGGGACTCACGCCGAAGCTCGATCGCGCGATGTGCCTCTCGGGCTTCGTCGCGGTGCTGGTCTCCGGCGGACTCGTCCAGGAGCGCGTGGTGGCCGCGGCCGAGGGCAGCGGCGTCTTCGGGCTGACCGCACTCATGGGGCCCACGCTCCAGGCGGTCGCACTGGGCGTCTTCGGGCTGGTCTTCGTGGCGTGGGTGGCCCAGCACGTCCGCCAGGCGCGAAGCGGTCAGCCGGTGTCCTGGCTCAAGATCACCTCGCTGTTGCTGAGCCTCGGCTACCTCGCGGTCTGCTGGTCGCTGCTGGGTCGCAACCTGCTGCTCGGCCTCGCCGCGTTCGAGGCGTTCCACGACATCCAGTACATGGCCGTGGCCTGGGGCTACAACCAGCGCCTGGTCTCCACCGGCAAGTCGAACCGGATGCTGTCGCTGCTCTGCAGCCCGAACGCGGCGAGCGTGGCGCTCTACGTGGGCGTGATCGTGACGTACGGCTTCATCGCGGTACTCGCGATGGACCTGTCTCGCGACGTGGGCATCCATCACCTGGGCGTCTCGCTGGTCGTCGCGTTCGCTGCGACGTCGGGTCTGCTGCACTTCTACTTCGACGGCTTCATCTGGAAGGTCCGTCAGCCCAAGACCCAACGGGACCTCGGGATCGAGGTGTCCGACGAGGGCACCGGCTATCCCCTGTTCTCTCGCCTGCGCGAGGGTGCCCAGGCGCTGCTGGTGGCCGGCCCGCTCGTGGTGCTGGGGCTGTTGGCCTTCAACCTGGACGGGGTCGAGGTTCCGATGCGCGGCGCACTGGCGCGCACCTTCCCCGGCGACGGCGAGCTCCAGTTCCAGTACGCCGCGGCCCTCGAGAAGGCCGGCCAGGCGGATCGGGCTGCCGAGGCGTATCGCCAGGCGGCGGCCCTCGCACCCGACGCGCTCGGCGCCCGGGTCGCGCTGGCCCGGATCGAGATGCAGCGCGGCGACCTCGCCGCCGCGGTGGTCGAGCTCGAGCAGATCGTGGCGCTCGCGCCCGAACGAACCGACGCGAGCCTGTTGCTCGCCCGGCTGGCCCTGCAACGCGGCGACTTCGCGTCCGTCGAGTCGACCGTGGCGGCCCTGCTGGCTCGGCCTGCCCCCGAAGTGCACGCGGAGGCCCAGGGCGCCAACCTGATGCTCGACTCGGGCGATCCCGGGGGCGTGGCGCGGAGTGCCCACGAGGCGGCGGGGCCGGACCGCAGCCAGTACGAGTACACGCGCGTCGAGGCCTTGTCGGTGCTGGCCGAGGCGCAGGCGGCACGCGGCGACTTCGCCGCGGCCGTCGAGACCCTCGACCGCGCCCGCCGAAACCCCGCGGCGCGAACGGACCCGCGTCTCTCGGCGCGACTGGAAGCCCTGCGCGTGCGCTACGGCCTGAGTGCGCGCGAGGCGTCCGCGGCGCCCTAGCTCGAGATCGCAGCCAGCTCCTGGCTGGCACCCTCGTGCGCCGCATCCAGTTCGAGCGCGCGGCGGAAGGCCGCGACGGCGTCGTCGGTGCGACCGAGTTCCTTGAGCGCGAGCCCACGGTGGTAGTGGACCTCGGGGGCGCGTTCGCTGCTCTTCCCGGTCAGCTCGCTCGCGAAGTCGAACTGCTGGAGGGCGGCGGCATGCATGCCGCGCTTCAGGTAGACGAACCCGAGCACGTCGGCGACCTCGGGGTCGTCGCGCAGGGCCTGGACGGCTTCCTCGGCCAGCGTGGTCGCACGCTCGAGATCCTCTCCCAATCGCGCCAGCACGTAGGCGAGGTTCGCCTTGGCCAGCGGGTCGGACGTGCCGGCCGCCAGCAGCAGGTCGTACTGCTCGCGCGCTTCGGCGAACCGGTCGAGCTGCACGTAGAGCTCCGCGAGCAGCGAGCGGCGCTTCGGCGTGAGTTCGGAGCGCTCGTCGGCGGCCTCCAGGCGCTTCGCGGCCGGTGCGACGTCGCCGCTCGCCCGGTCGATGAAGGTGGCCAGCACCAACGGCCCGTCCAGCTCCGGGTTGGCCTCGTAGGCCGCGAGCGCGTCGTCCATGGCTCCGGTGGTGTCGCCCGCCATCAGTCGTGCCTGCCCGCGCGCGAGCCGCAGGCGCGGCGCAGGCGCCGCGGCGATCGCCCGGTCGAGTACGGCGACGGCCTGGTCGTGCCGACCGGCGCGCATCTCGAGCGCGGCGACCTGCTCGAGCGCGAGCGGGTGATCGCCGACGGCGCCGAGGTAGGCGCGCGCCTCGTTGGCGTGGCGGGCACCCTCTCGCTGAGCAAAGACGAGCGCGGGGCCGAGCGTCGGCTGCGGACGCAGCGCCTTGCGAAGCAGCAAGATCCCACGCTCCTGGTCTCCCTCTTGGTAGAAGCAGTTGGCGAGATCGACCTGCCGGCGGATCGGGATCGTGTGCTTGTGGCGGCGAAGGCGCGCGAGGCTGAGGAAGGCCTCCTGGCAGCGGCCCGCCGCCGTGGCCGCGCGCAGGCGCTGCCTCTCCAGGGTCTCGTTGAAGTTGGGATTGGCCTCGCCGAGACGCTCGAGCGACTCGAGCGCACGCTCGGGCTCGCCCGCCAGGACGCTGGCGTCGGCCAGCAGCTGGAGCGCGTCCTGGTACTCGCCGAAGCGATCCTTCATGCGCTCGAGTTCCGCGATCGCGTCCTCGTGCCGTCCCTCCAGCATGGCGAGCTGGGCGCCGGCCACGATGGTTGCCGGCTGGTTGGCGTGTCGGGTGCGGAGCCGAACGACCAGCTCGCCGAGCTTCTCGGCGTCGCGCTGCTGGAAGGCGACCCGCGCCGCGGACGAGAGCATCGCCGGGGGATCGACTCCTTCGTCGGCGCGTGCGATCAGGTAGGCGATGGCCTCGTCGCGCTTGCCCTGGTCGACCAGCAGGCTCGCGAGCGACTGGTGTCCCGCCGGGTCCTGGGGCCGCTCGGCGATCAGCCGCTCGAAGACCTCTTCGACCGAGCCTCCGGCCCGGTTCTCGACGTCTGCCAGCAGCGCCCAGTGGCGCCGGTCGCCCGGGAAGTGCTCGACCAGGCGGGCTGCGATCCAGCGCTCGAACTCGAGGTCCCCGACCTGGCGGGCGTAGGCCCGCGCGCGGACCATCGCGGAGCGCTTGCTGCCGCCCGGCGCGTGCTCGAGGGCCTCCTCGATGGCGAGCTTGTAGGTGGCGGCCGCCTGTTCGGCGTGCCCCTCCCAGGCGGCGTAGACGAGTCCCTTGCTCGACGTCTCGAGCCAGCGGCCCTGGGGGCGGCGGTGCGCGTGGGCCTGGTCGAAGGCGGCGAGCGAGGCCTCGAAGATGGCGTCGGGGACCGGCTCGTCCCGGGCCTGCCGGGCCTTGATGCGGGCCTGATGGACCAGGCCCAGCGTGTTCGCGGCCTCGGCGTTTTCGGGTTCGAGTTCGGTGGCCGTGAGTGCGGGGACCAGGGCGGCCTCGGCGTCTCCGGCCACGAGCAAGAGGTGGGCCCGGCCCATGTGGCCGAGCGGGCTCCGGGGCGCGCGCTCGACCACGCCCTCGACGATCTCGCGTGCCTGCTCCGGTTCATCGAAGCGCAGCAGCATCGCCTGGCTGATCGCGGCCTCGAGATGGTCGGGGTCGAGCCGGGCCGCCTCTCCAAAGTAGAAGATGGCGTCCTCGATCTCCCCTCGCGAAGCGAGCAGCTCGCCGATCTGGAAGTTGATCTTGGCGTTCTGCGGATCGAGCTTGAGCGCCGCGCGCAGCTCGATCAGCGCTTCGCGCATGTTCCCCTCCTGGATCACCTCCTCGGCACGGGCGAGGTGCTCGGCCGCGCGCTCCGAGTCCGAGCTGCAGGCCAGGACCAGGGCGGCCAGCAGCGGTCGCGCGAGGCGACCGAGTCGGCCGAGCGCGAGGCGACCGAGACGGCGCAGGTGGGGGCGATGCACGAAAGACGCTCCTTCCGGGGCGGGCGCCCGTGGCGGCCGCCGAATCGAGCTGGGCGCGCCGTGCCCGCGCACGGCGCGAATGGACGGACGCGGGCTACTCGTCCAGCTTCGCGAGGACCGCTCGTGCCTGCTCCGACTCCGGGAAGTCCTCGCCCGCCAGCGCCTCGTTGAGCGCCTGCTTGGCGGCATCCGCTTCGCCCGCGTCGGCCAGCGCCAGGGCCAGTCGGTAGCGGGTCGACGGGGATTCCTGCTTGGCCAGGCTTTGCTTGAACCGTGCGGCAGCCGCCTGGCTCTGTCCGAGTTGCTGGAGCACCCAACCCAGGGTGTCGAGCGTGGCGGCGCTCGGCTGGACGGCGACCGCACGCTGGGCCAGCCCCAGCGCGTACTCGAGGTCGCGCTTCTCTTCGGCGAGCAGCCAGGCCAGTGCGTTGGCGGCGTCGCTGTCCTCCGGGCTCAGGGCCAGCGCCCGTCGGAAGCGGGCCTCGGCCTCCTTCGTCCGGCCCATGACCATGAGCGCCTGACCCGCCAGGTAAGCGGCCTCGAAGCGCGCCGGGTCGAGGACCAACGCGCGTTCGGCGAGTTCGAGCCCACCTGCCAGGTCACCCGAGGTCAGGGCCACAACGGCCAGGCCCTCGTAGGCCGGGGCGAACGCCGGGTCCGAGGAGACGGCGGCATCGAATGCGGCCTTCGCCTCCTCGGTCCGTCCGACCTGCATCAGTACGCGCCCATGGACGTCCTGGGTCGGGGCCGCCTCGGGATGGGCGGCGACGGCCGCCTTCACCCGGGCGATCGCCTCGTCGCTGCGGCCCAGCGCCATCAGGTCGCCGGCCGTCGCAGCCAGCAACTGTGCGTGGTCCGGATCGTTCAGGTCGATGCCGGAAGTCTCGACGATCTCCAGGGACTTGGCCGGGCCCGAAGCGAGGCGTTCGAGACCCGCCCGCTCGAGGACCAGCGCGGGCGTGACCTCGGCGCTGTGCTCGACGGCCTGGTCCAGGAGTTCGCGGCTCTTGGCATAGTTGCCGCTGCCCATGGCGATGCGGCTCGCCACGGTGAACGCCTCCACGCTGGCTGCGGGGCGGTTGCGCAGGTCGACGTTGACCCAGCTGACGGCTTCTTCGAGGTCGCCGCGCGCCAGCTGGACGCGGGCGATCGAGAGCGCCGAGTCGGTGGTCAGATGCTGTCCCCGCAGGACGCGGGTGGTGAACTCGGCCTTGTAGGCCTCGCGATACTCCTCGAGCGCGCGATCGAGGTCGCCCAGCGCCTCGGCTGCACGGCCGGCGAGCATGCGGCCGCCCTCGTTGTTGGGCCAAAGCACCAGCGCCTCGTCCATCACGGCCAATGCGCCCGCCGCGTCGCCTCGCGCCAGCAGCACATGCGCCTTGGCGAGCTCGGCGAGTTCGGGCTGCTGGAGCTCGTCGGCCAGGGCCGCCGCGCGATCGACTTCGCCCGCCTGTACCAGGAACTCGCTCAGCTCGAAGAGCAGGATCGGGTTGCGGCCCGCGCGCTCGATGGCACGCTCGGCGGCTTCGACGGCGCCGTCCCAGTCCTGGAGCGTGCGACGATGCTGGCCGAGCGCGCGCCAGGCTTCGGCCGTGTCGAAGAGCTCGGTCGCCTCTTCGAGCGCGGCCGTGGCGCCGGCCAGATCGCCGTGCTCGGCGAGTCGTGCGGCGTAGGCCTGCCGCAGCGCCAGCGAGTCCGGCATCTCTTCGATGGCGCGGCGAAGCGCGAGGTCGCCGCGCTCGGTGTCGCCGACCTCGTCGAAGTACTCGGAGGCCATGCGGATCAGGATGCCGTGGGTCGGGAATCGGGAGAGGCAGTCGTCGAACGCGGCCTCGGCCTCTTCGTGACGCTCGTGCTTGCCGAGCAGGCGCGCGTGCGAGCCGCAGGAGCGGGCCTCTTTGTCGCCTTCGCCGGCCTCGCGGGCGGTGTCGCGCATCTCGGCGTAGAGCGCGAGCGCTTCATCGATGCGTTCGAGGTTCTCGAGGGCTTCCGCTGCGAACGCGCGATAGTTCACCTCGTCCGGGTTGATCTCCATCAGCCGCTCGGCGTCGGCGAGTGCCTCTTCATGCATGCCGGCTGCCAGCTCGGCGCGCGTCCGGATCTGCAGCGCCGTCACGAGCTCGGGGTTGCGCTCGAGCACGTGCGTCGCCGTCTCGATGGCGCGCTCGTAGCTCGACGAGTTGTAGAGCTGCGCCGCCACGGCGACGCCCGCCACCACGGAGTACTTCTCGTTCTGGGCCGCGCGCTCGAGGCGAAGCACGGCCTGACTCGCGCGGCCCGTCTGGATCAGGGCCGAGCCGAGCAGGTAGTTGGCGTCCGCGTTGTCGGGCTGCTCCGCGAGGATCTCGCGAAGCGGCTCGATGGTCTCGGCGAACGCGCCGGCCTGCTGCATCGACTGCAGCTCTTGAAGGCGCGAGTCGGTGGAGTCCTGACAGCCGATGGCGCCCGCCAAGGCGATCAGCAGCGCAGTCGCCAGGGGCCAGGTCGCTCGATGCACGGTCATGCGGGACGGTTCCTCCGGAAAAAAAGCTCAGCAGTCTAACCACGCGCGCGCCGCGGAGCACGGGCCAGCCGCGAGGCGTCGGGCACCCTTCCTATCGGCCGCGCGCCGCGCCGGCCCGAGGCTTCGGGTTGCACGGTGGGTCCACGGCAGCGCGGTCGAGGTGACGCCGTTTCCACCGCGTGGCGACTCGAGAAACCTAGCTGCCCGCGGGCCCGGCGACCCATCCGGGATCGGGCGCCCCGGCAGGCGTGGGCGGGAGGGGCAGCCAGGGTCGATTGAACAGGGGCAAGGCGCGCGCCCCGCGGGGCCCGAATCGACCCCAGGGGCCCTGGAGCCGAAGGAGTAGGGAGCGAGAGGTGGGAACCTCGCTGCAGTCCGGGTGTCGAAAGAGAACGCCCGTTCCCATGTGGGAAGGCAATTTCCTTACCCGGCCATCTGGCCCGCGGCATCCCCCTCGGGTGATAGGGGGATATCGTCATTGAAATCAGATACTTATGAGAATCTCGAGAATTTGTGGGAAACGGCACACGCATTGCACATGTCCCCGTCCACGAAGCGGTGACTCAAGCCCGCTTCTCGGGAAACCAGAACGACATCCATTCCTAGGAGTTCCAGCATGCGCAAGTTGTCCATTGCTCTTCTCTCCGCAGCGTTCGTGTTGCTCGGCGCTGTGGTGAGCCAGGCGGCTGCCCCGATTGTCGGCGGTAGCTTCCAGATTCGCCTCTCCGGTCTTCCGCCGCTCGGCCTGGGCGCGAACCTCGCCGGTTCGATTGCCGTCAACCCCGGCACCGTCATCGAGAATGCCAACGAGTTTGGCCCGGCCAACATCGACCTGCCCGACTCGCTGTTCACCGGCGTTCCGCAGATCTCCGACCTGCGGATCAACGGCCTCGGCAAGCCGGCTGCGACCTCGACCCTCACGAACTTCGGTGGCGGCCTCCAGGCCGGTATCGTCGGTGGTAACCCGGGCGCGGTTGCAGGCGTGAACGGTACGGCCACGATCTGCGTGTTCGCCTGCGCGGGCCTGCAGGTGGCCATCCCGCTGACCCTCGTCGGTGCGGGCGGTGCGCTCTTCACCACGGCGCTGTACCAGCCCCTGACCGTGACTGCGGCCACCGGCTGGACCACGGGCGCTGCGGTGATCACCGGGATCAACTCCCAGGTGAACAGCACCCTCGGCCTCGGCACCTGCATCCCGGTGACCTGCTCGGGCACGCAGCTCGTCACGGGTACCGGTAACGGCGTGTACGTCAGCACCGTGACCCTCTCGGGCAGCAACAACCTGACCGCGAGCGGCAACGGCACCATCACGCTGGTGACGCCCGTGATCACCAAGTCGCTGGCCGGCAACCTGCCGCTGTACGGCATCCAGACGCTGGTCTTCCTGGCCGCCGCTCCGGAGCCGGGCACGCTGCTGCTGCTCGGTTCGGGCATCGCGGGCCTCGTGGCCCTCGGCACCCGCCGCGCACGGCGCTAGCCGACCGGGCATTCGCCCAACAAGGGGCGGTCACCTTCGGGTGACCGCCCCTTCTCTTTGTAAAGCGGCATCGGGGCCCCCGCGGGGCGCCCCGATGCCGCTTCGTCGTTCCCCCACGGGGCGCCAAAAAAGACGAGCTCCGGGTGACACATCTCCTTCGCCGTCGCCACGTAAAGGTCAGCCCCGGCCGTGCCCGCCGATCGTGTTGCGGACCTGCGAGACCGGAGAAGGAGTTCCCAAGATGCGCAAGTTGTTCCCCGTTCTTCTCGCGGCCAGCATGTTGCTCGCCGCCAGTGCTGCCTCGGCTGGTGCGATGCTGGGCGGCTCGTTCACGATCCGCCTGGCCGGTCTTCCGCCGCTCGAGCAGTTGGCCAACCTGACCGGTGGCTCGAGCTTCGACGGCGCGACCGTGACGCTGGCCAACCAGGAATTCGGCCCCAGCGACATCGACCTGCCCGACTCGCTGTTCACCGGCGTTCCGCAGATTTCGGACCTGCGGATCACCGGCCTCGACCTTCCCGGTAACGGCACCCAGACGTTCGCCCCGGGTGCAGCCGGCACCATCCTGGTCGGCCCGGCCCCGAGCGGCTCGACCACGGGCGCCGGCCTCGGTGGTACCGCGGCCATGTCCGGCGACACCACGATCTGCGTGTACGCCTGCGCCGCCATCCAGGTGAAGGTGCCCCTCAACATCAACGGCGTCGGCGGCCAGCTGTTCGCCACCGCGCTGTTCCAGCCGCTGACCGTGACCGCGGGCCAGGGCTGGTCCTCGGGCGCGGCCGTCGTGACGGGCGTGAACTCGCAGGTCAACGTGACGCTCGGCAACGGCACCTGCGTGCCGGTGACCTGCTCCGTCGACCAGCTGGCGACGGGCGAGGGCAACGGCCAGTACGTGACCAAGGTGACCTTCAACGGCACCAACAACCTCACCGCCGGTGGGGGTGGCTCGGTCACGCTGGTGACGCCGATTCGCACCAAGTCGCTCGCAGGCAACCTGCCGCTGTTCGGCATCGTGACCCTGCTCTTCGAGGGCGACGGTTCGGTCCCGGAGCCGGGCACGCTGCTGCTCCTCGGCTCGGGCGTGATCGGCCTGATCGCCATGGGTCGCCGCAAGCGAGCCTAGTCACGCCGCCTCTTGGAGGCCCCTTGGCGGCCCCCTCCGGAAACGGAGGGGCCCGCTTCTGGTTTCTGGGCACCTCGTGCAGCAGCGGAGTCACCGCAGCGGGCCGTCGGGCCACCCACCCGGGGACCCGATGCGTCCGCAGCCCCCATGCGACCCTTGCTGCGCGCCGGGCCTCGAGTTGCGAACCTCTCTCCCGGCGATCGAACGCGCCGACCCATGGAAGCCCTTGGCCACCGCAACGCGCCACCAGAGCCGCTGGATGATGGGCCCTGCTCCCGATCTGCTGATCGGTTGCGGGCTGGCCTGGTTCGTGGCCGCGGCGGTGGTGTGGGGGAGCGGCGGCGGACTCGAGCGGCTCATCCCCGGCGGCCTGCTGGTGTTTGCGCTCTCGTTGCCGCACTACGGCGCCACCCTGCTGCGCGTCTACGAGACCCGAGAAGAGCGCCAGCGCTACGCCTTCTTCGCCGTGCATGCGACGGTCGCCGTGGTCTTGCTGTTCGTCGTGGCCGTCGCGAGCCCCCTGGTGGGATCGCTGGTCGTGACGCTCTACATGACCTGGAGCCCTTGGCACTACACCGGCCAGAACTACGGCGTGCTGCTGATGATGCTGGGCCGCCGTGGCGTCTCGGTGGACCCGCGCACCAAGCGCTTCATCCACGTCTCGTTCGCCCTGTCGTTCGGCCTCACGTTCCTGGCGCTCCACGCTGGAGACAGCGGCACCGTCTACGCCCCCGCGTCGGCGGCCGGCACCGTCTATCAGCTGGTCCCCCTCGGCATCCCGACCCGCATCGCCTACGTCCTGTTCGCGGGCGTGGCGCTGGCCTACGCGGTCACCACCGGGGTGGCGGTGACGCGCCTCGCACGGCGGGGCCGCTTCGAAGACCTGCTGCCGGCGCTTCTGCTGATGGCGACCCAGGCGCTCTGGTTCTCGATCCCGGTGCTGGCGCGGCTCACCGGGGCCTTCGACCGCGCCGGACTCGGCCCCGTCTACTCGGCCTACGGCTTTCTCTGGATCGCCGGGGCGCATTCGGCCCAGTACCTGTGGGTGACGCTCCACTTCGCCGAGACCTCCGGGCGCGCGCCGCATCGCGGGCGCTACCTGCTGAAGACCGCCTGCGCCGGCTTCACGGTCTGGGTGCTGCCCGGCCTGATCTTCGCGCCGTACCTGCTGGGCGGCGCCTTTGCACACGTCTCGGCCGCCAACCTGGCGCTACTGACGGCGGCTACGGTCAACCTGCACCACTTCATCCTCGACGGCGCCATCTGGAAGCTGCGCGACGGCCGCATCGCCCGGCTGCTCAAGCGTGACCCCGACCCGGCCGCCATGGCGGCCCCCGCTTCGAATGGGCGGTCGGCGCTGAGTGTGGCGTTCTGGGTAGTGGGCTCGATCTGTGTGGTGGCCGGGGTGTTCGGCTACGCCGAGAAGGAGTTCGGCTACCGGCGCGCCATGGAGCGGGGCGACCTGCACCGGGCCGCCGTGGCGCTCGACCGGCTGGGCTGGGTCGCGCGCGACGGGGCCAGCGAGCGCCACCAGCTGGCCAAGCACATGCTGGCGGCCGGCAACCGAAGGGCCGGGCTGCTGCAGGCCCGCCGGAGTCTCGAGCTCCGCGAGAGCCCCCAGACCTGGACGTTGATCGCCGAGGACGGAGAGGCGTCCCGAAACTGGGAACGGGCCGCGCGCGCCTGGGATGCCGCCCATGCCCTCGAGCCCGAACGGGCCCGGTTTCTGTATCGTTCCGGGCTCGCCTGGAGCCAGGCCGGGGAACCCGACCGGGCCGTCGAGCGTCTATCGCGGGCTGCGGAGCTCGCGCCGAATGAGAGCCGGATCGCTCTCAGCCTTGCGCGCGCAGCCCGAGCGACCGAAGGACAGGTGGGATCCGAGGCCGTCGGCGTCCCCGAGGGTCTTGGCCTCGGGAGCGCAACACCGGCCCTGAAGGAGTGACGAGAGCTTGCTGAAGAAACTGATCGACTCCCCTTGGCTCTACTTCGGGCTGGCCGCGCTTCTCGCGCTGTATGGCGCGTCGCTGTTCGTCGATTGGAGCGGCCCGCCTCGCCCGAAGGGCACCGTCGAAGACATCGCCGCCCTCAAGGACCGCGACGACCTCAACGTGGTGTTCGTGCTGATCGACACGCTGCGTTCGGACCGCATGTCGTCCTACGGCTACGAGCGCGAGACGTCGCCCTACATGGACTACATGGCGTCCCGCGGCATCCGCTTCGAGGACGTCGTCGCCCAGAGCACCTGGACCAAGGCCTCCATGGCCTCGCTGTGGACGGGAAACAACCCCCAGCGCGCCGGGGTGCTGCGCTTCGCGCACGCGTTGTCCGACGAGGCACCGCTGCCCGCCGAGCGGTTCAAGGAAGCCGGCTACAAGACGGCTGGCTTCATCCGCAACGGCTGGGTCGAGGCGAATTTCGGGTTCGGTCGCGGCTTCGACACGTACATGATGCCGTTCCCGGTCCATCCCAGTCAGCGGGGGCAGGTCTTCAATCCTTCGGCGCCGGATCGCTTCCAGAACGACGAGGACCTGACGGACGTGGCCATGGAGTACATGTCCGCGAACCCGAAGGATCCCTTCTTCCTCTACATCCACTACATGGACCTGCACCAGTACGTGTACGAGCAGCAGTCGGCACTGTTCGGGTCGAGCTTCTCGGATGCCTACGACAACGCACTCCACTGGACCGATCGCAACATCGGCGGCCTCGTGCGCAAGGCCGAGGAACTCGGCATGGCCGATCGCACCGTCTTCGTGATCGCCTCGGACCACGGCGAGGCATTCCGAGAGCACGGGATCGAGGGTCACGCTCGCGACCTGCACACCGAGGCCATCCGGGTGCCGTGGATCATCGGGCTTCCGTTCGATCTCGAGGAGCCGGTCGTGGTGAAGGGCCGCGTCGCCAACATCGACATGTGGCCCACGATCCTCGAGATGCTCGGCATGCCGGAGCTGCCCAACGTAGACGGTCGCTCGGCGATGCCCGCGATCCTGGCCGGGGGCAGCGACCCGAACCCCGATCCGGAGCGTGTCTTCTTCGGCCAACTCGACCGGCACTGGGGCAAGACCCAGGAGGATCCCAAGCCGTTGGTCGCCGCCAACCGTCCCCCGTACCAGCTCTTCTATGAGCCGCTGAGCGAAGACATGAACGTCCAGCTCTTCGACCAGAGCAACGACCCCGGTGAGAAGCGCAACATCGCGGCGGACAACCCCGATGTCGTGGAAGAGCTGCGCGCCGTCGGAGACGCCTACGTGAACCAGTCCGGTTGGGAGCCGGAAGAGATCGAACTCGACGACATGCGCAAGGCGCAGCTCAAGGCGCTGGGGTACGTCGACGAGTAGGGCGTCGGCAGTGGAGCCCTCGACCGACATCGAGCTCTCGGTGGTCCTGCCCTGCCTGAACGAGGCGGACACGCTCGAGACGTGCATCCGCAAGGCGCTGGGCGCCATGGCGGACCACGACATCCCGGGCGAGGTCGTGGTCGCGGACAACGGCAGTACCGACGGATCGCAGGCGATCGCGGAGTCGGCGGGCGCCCGCGTGGTGCCGGTCGCCGAGCGCGGCTACGGCAGCGCCCTGATGGGCGGAATCGCTTCCGCACGCGGTCGCTACGTGCTGATGGCCGACGCCGACGACAGCTACGACCTGCTCGAGCTGCCGGGCTTCGTGGTCGCGCTGCGGGAGGGCGCCGAGCTCGTCCAGGGGTGCCGGCTGCCGGCGGGGGGAGGGCGGGTCCTGCCCGGTGCCATGCCGTGGCTGCACCGCTGGCTCGGCAATCCCATGCTCACCGCCATGATGCGCCGCATGTTCCGCGCCCCGGTTCGGGACGTGTACTGCGGCATGCGCGCCTTCACGGCGGACCTCTATCGGCGGCTCGATCAGCGCTGCACGGGCATGGAGTTCGCGACCGAGATGATCGTGAAGGCGTCGCGCCTCGAGGCGCGGATCGCCGAGGTGCCGATCACGCTGCACCCAGACGGTCGTGAGAGCCACGGTCCCCACCTGCGGACCTTCCGCGATGGCTGGCGGACGGTGCGCTTCTTCTTGATGTTGAGCCCCCGGTGGCTGTTCCTGTACCCGGGGCTCGTGTTGGTGGCGCTGGGCCTGCTCGGCTACCTGCTGGCCATGCCCGGCGTGACGCTGTTCGGGGCCAACTTGGACGTGCACACGCTGTTGGTGGCGAGCCTGGCCGTCTTGATGGGCTATCAGTCGATCCTGTTCGCGGTGCTCGGCAAGACGTTTGCGGTGGGCGACGGACTGATGCCCCCCGACCCACGCCTCGACCGCTTCTACGGGCTGGTGAAGCTCGAGACCGGGATCGCGGTGGGCGCATTCGCCTTCCTGGTGGGTGCAGCCCTGCTGGTGGTGGTGACCCTGCGCTGGGGCGCTTCGGGCTTCGGGCCCCTGGACTACCCGGCGACGCTGCGCTGGGCCATCCCGGGCGTGACGCTCGCGGCGCTCGGCTTCCAGACCGTGCTCTGGAGCTTCTTCGCGAGCATCCTCGGCATGCGGCGGCAATGAGCGCGCGATCGGATCGGGGGCCTGCGGGCCTTCGGTGGCTCGACCGCGCACACGACCGGCACCACCACGGGCGCCGGCTGCGGGTGCTGGGCCAGCACTTCATCGAGATCGCGCCCCCCGAGTCCTCGCTGCTCGATGTCGGCTGCGGCGACGGTCTGCTGACGCGCTACCTGGCCGACCATCGTCCCGATCTCACCGTCGAGGGGACCGACGTGCTGGTTCGTCCGGAGCCGCACGTTCCGGTGACCCCCTTCGACGGCCGCACCCTGCCCCACGGTGACCGCAGCTTCGACGTGGTCCTGCTCGTGGACGTCATCCATCACAGCGACGACCCGGCGGGCCTGCTGGCCGAGGCGGCTCGGGTGGCGCGCCGCGCGGTGCTCATCAAGGACCACCTGCTCCAGGGGCCGGCGGCGGGTGCGACGCTCGGTTTCATGGACCGCGTGTCCAACCTGAAGCACGGCGTCCACGTGCCCCAGAACTACTGGACACCCGAGCGCTGGCAGCAGGCCATCGCGTCCCTCGGCCTGCGCGAGGAGGTGTGGCGAACCGATCTCGGCCTGTACCCCTGGCCCGCCCGTCTGGTCTTCGAGCGCAGCCTGCACTTCGTGGCCCGTCTCGGGGTGTCGGGCGGGGACGCGTCGCGAGCACCCGCTGCCTCGCCCGGAGCCTGACCCTGCGCACCCTCGCGATCGCATGGCTCGGCCTCGCCGGTGTGCTCGTCGCCCTGGCGGTGCCCCAGCTCGACGTACCCGGCCTCTACTACGACGAGGCATTCATGGCCAGTCAGGCCAAGGACTTCGTCGTGCCGCAAGCTCGTGCCGAGCACCCGCCCGGCGTGCGCAGCATCGACATCGGTGGGCGTCCCTTCCCTTGGATGAACGTGGCCTACCTCGGCGCGCTCAAGAGCCAGCTCACGATTCCGAGCCTGTTCGCCTTCGGCCCGACGCTGCCCGTACTGCGTCTCACGACCCTCGCCTTCGGCCTGCTTGGGCTCTGGTTCGCGATGGCCTTTGCGCGCGAGCTCTTCGGGGTGGGCGTCGCCGTCGTGACGGGCCTGCTGCTCGCGGCCGATCCCACCTTCCAGTTCCTGACGCGGTACGAGTGGGGGCCCTTCACGATCGGTCTGTTGTGCCGCGTGCTCGGCGGCTTCCTGGTGCTGACCGGTTGGCGTCGGGCGTCGCCCGCGCGGCTGGCGGCGGGCGGGTTCGTGTTCGGGCTCGGCGTCTTCAGTCGCGCCGACTTCGTCGTGTTCCTGGCCGCCACGGGTCTGGCGCTGCTCGCGGCGAGGCCGGGGCTCGTTCGCGAGGCCTGGGTCTCGCACCGGCGTCGGGCGCTGGCGGCGTTGGGCGGGCTCACGGTCGGGCTGCTGCCGACGCTGTCCGTCCTGCCGATCCTGTTCCAGACGCTGGGGGGCATGCCCGACCGCGGGGGCCTGCCCCAGAAACTCGCCGTCCTCGGCGCCATGGCCGATGGCTCCTATGCCCACCGGCTGATGCAGGCCGGTGGGCGGTTCGAGCTGCTCGCCAGCGCCGACCCTGGCGGCGCGGGCATCTTCGGTGAGGTGTTCCTCGCGGCCTTCCTCGGCCTCGGCATCGCGCACCTGCGCGGGCGCGGGGGGCCTGCTCGCCCGGCGCATCGCTTCGTGCTGCTGGCGACGCTGCTGCTCCTGGCGGGGATGCTCCTGCTGCCCGGCGCCGTGCGCGTCCACCACCAGATGAACGTCGTGCCCCTGCCGCAGCTCGTGGTGGCCTGCGCGCTGGTCTGGCTCTGGCAGGCGGGGCGTCGCGGACCGCGCGTCGCGGCCGCCGCCGTGCTTGCGGGCACGCTGCTCTTCCAGGGCGCCGCGACGGCACGCGTCGCCTCGATCATCGACGAGACCGGGGGCCGCGGTTGGTGGTCCGATGCGATCCATGCCTTTGCCGAGCGCGCCGATGCGCCCGGGAACACCCTGGTGAGCTTCGACTGGGGGTTCCACGAGCCGCTTCTCTATCTCACGTCGCACGCGCGCCTGCTCGAGCCCCCCTGGGAGGTTCGGCGCGAGCAACGCGGCGGGCGCGGCTGGATGCACGAGGGCGATGCCCAGACCTACTACCTGGTGCACCCGCCGGACTACGACCGTTTCGCGTTCGGCCCGCCGCTGATGGCCCTGGCCGAACGCTCCCCGTCGGCAGAGGTCGAGGTGATCCCGGACCGCTCCGGCGATCCCGCCCTGGTGGTGATCCGCTTCGACCTGCCGCACCGCCTGATCTACGACGGGCGCGGCTTCAGCGTTCGCGCGCGAACACCGTGAAGATCAGCGGCGGTGCGCCGGCCGCCGTGGGAGGGGCTCCCAGGTCGCGGTAGTCGCTCGCGCGGGCGAGCTCGCGGCGCAGCGGGCTTCGCAACGGCACCAGCACCAGGTCGGCCCCGCTGGCGCGCAGGCGGTCGAGGGAGGGCCGCACCTCTGCGCCCAGGTAGGTGAGGCCCGCGAAGAAGGCCACCTGCAGGCCGGCGGGCGCCTGGCGTCGGGGTCCTCCACCGAGCACTTCGGCGAGCTTCGCCGGGCTCGCTCCCTCGGGCGGGGCGAGCGCTTCCCCTTGCGCGGTGACCGCCACCCCTTGGGCGGTGACCGCCTTCAGGTGATCCGCCAGCTGGAACTCGGCGCTCGGAAGCGGCTGCCCGCGAAAGACGACCCCCGGCACCGGGGGCCAGGGCACGAGACTCGCGACCAGGGCCAGGCGCAGGGCCCACGCCAGGGCGCGCGCGATGGGGCCTCGCAGCGCGAGGCCTTCGGCCAGCCCGAGGCCCGCGGCCAGCGAGAGGGGCGCGAGCAGGAAGTAGTAGCGGAGCGAGTTGGCGTAGAGCGGGAGGTACGCCGCCATCATCAGCAGCAGCGGCACGACGGCCAGGCGCCACGGCTCTCGCAGCAGGCGGCTGCGCCACGAGTCGGGTTCGTCTCGGCGTCGCCGAGGCCACGCGAGTGCAGCGACCCCGAGCGCCGCGAGACCCACGCCGAAGCGGTCGATGGTGGTCGCAGCGCGCCACGCGACCCCCGCATTGTCGAGGCTGACGCGTAGCTGGTGCGCCATGGCCTCGCGGCTCTCGAAGGGCGACCAGCGGGCGTACGCCATCTCCGATGGGTCCTCCCACTGCGAGAGGCGACCCGGGTCGGGCTCGTGGTACTGCCGCGCGAACGGATGGAACCGCTCGACGTCCGGTGGGCCGACGAGCGCGTGGTTGATGGAGCCGCTGGTGCCGACCGTGGGGAAGCCGCTGGCCAACGAGATCGTGACGATCCACGGCCCGGCGACGGCGAGACACCCGAGGGCCGTGGCCGCCGCTGCGCGCCCGGCATCGCGTGCGGACGTCTGGCCGAGTCCGAACCGCACGGCTGCGAGGAGGCAGCCGAGCACGATGCCGAAGGGCAGGGCGATCGGCTTGGCCAGGTAGCCGAGGCCGAACCAGAGACCCGCGCGGAACGCACCGTCCGCACGCCCCGCGCCGTGGGGGGCCAGGAGCCCTCCGATGCCGATGGCGAGAAGACCCGTCAGCAGGAGGTCGGGATTCACCAGCAGCGACCAGCCCAGGCTCGCGAGCGCGAGGGTGCCGGCCGCCAGCAGTTGCGAGACGGCGCCCAGGCCGAGCCGGCGGATCAAGACCGCGCCGCCAAGCGTGAAGACCAGCCCGCTTGCGAGCATGGCGATCCGGGCGGATGCCATCGGGCCGAGGCCCGCCGCGAGGGACGGAACCATGATCCAGGAGAGCAGGGGGCCCCAGTAGGCGGAGATCATCCGCTCGCCGTCCGCGGCGGCCCAGTAGCCTGCGATGCGGACGTAGGCGATGCCGTCGGGGTTGATCTGTTCGAGACCGGCCACGCCGATCGCGCCGAGCAGCGCGGCCTGGGCGAGCAGGACCACGGCCAGAGCCGCTCGTGCCCAGCCGGCAGGCGCCTTCCCCGGCTCAGTCACGCGTACCGCCTGGGGGCGCAGGGGCGAGCCGCCTCTCGATCGGCTCCAGCAGCACCACGGCCAGCATCAACACGGCCACGATCATCGGCCACCACATGTAGCGGCCGCCCGAGTGGATGCCGAGGAACGCGAGCGGTGCCGTGTGCGTGACCACGCTCGCACCCAGCAGGGCGAGCGGGACCCTGTAGGCACTGCGAAGCGCGAAGGCCAGCGCCAGCGAGAGCAGGACCGCCACGACGTATGGCCACGGCCGCAGGACCCAGGTCTCCTTGAGGCCGTCGACGGCGTTCACCAGCCACAGGTGGTGGGGCATCTCGAACACCGTCGGCCCCCGGTACGGAAAGAAGGCGAATTGAGGCGGACGGATCAACGCGCGACTGAGGGGGGTGTGCTCGTAGACGCCGAGGTGGCCGAAGAAGAGCTGCATCCGGTGATTCAGGTAGACGCCCGGGTAGCGGGCCACGGCAGCCGCCCAGGCGCGGGCCAGCTCGGCGATGGCATCGGGCTCGAGGGCGCGAACCCAGCGCGTCTTCGGGTCGGTACCCAGCAAGCGCCGCACGTTCGGCGGCCCCCAGTAGAGGGGCATCGACGAGTGCGGGTCGTAGAGCGCGCGGACCTCTTCGAGGGTGAGCGGTGCCTCGCCCTCGCGGAACAGATGGACCGGCAGCACGAGATCGCCCGTCGCGGCCGAGATGGCGACGAGGTCGTGCATGAAGATCTGCTGCTCCGGGCGGGCGCGTACGCCGTCGCGCCCCAGCGCCCACTCGCTGGCGACGTTCACCGACAGCCCGATCGCGGCGAGCAGCGCCATGCCGAGCGCCAACTGCCGGGGCGCGCTGGCGAACCAGCGCGCGGCCCGGTCGGGCAGGTGGTCGCGGACCCCGAGGGCAGCGAGCCCGCACAAGAGAGGCACCACGGAGGCCAGGCCGTTGTAGCGCATGGCCACGGCGAACCACGCCGCGCCCAGCGCAGCGAGCCAGGCCCCACGCGATCGCTTCTGGTCGGCGAGGCAGCCGAAGGCGAAGGTGGCGAGCAGAGCCACCGTCATGGTCGTGTCCTTCGGCACCTGTCCGAGCAGCGCGAACACCGGCGCCAGCACCACGGGAAGTCCGCCGAATGCGACCAGGCCGGCTCGCGTGCGCGTGAAGGTCAGACCGCAGAGCGTCCAGGCCGTGAAGAAGAGCGAGGTGTTGAGCAGGAAGAGCCCGCCGGTACCGGGCAGCAGGGCATCCAGCCGCGACCAGAGCGAGACCATGAGTACGGGGTGCCAGCTCGAGCGCACACCCGACTGCACCTGCCAGTACTGCCAGGCGGTATCGCCGTTGTGGTAGCCCGGGTACAGAAAAACCGCCGTCGCAGCGAAGCCGGCCAGGCCGACCAGTGCGGCGAGCGCTCCGCGGCGCCCGGGCCACGGCGCCGTATCCGTGCTCATGGGCACCCGCCTGGCGTCCTCACGGTCCGGCGGTCCACGCCTCAGCCCTCGCTCAGGGCATCGCGGACGAAGGGCGCGATGCAGTTGGCGAACCGTTGGTGCGCGGACGCGTTCGGGTGGATCTCGCCTGGCACCAGTTCGTCGCGGCGCAGGGGGCGGGCGCAATCGACGGTGTCGATCCCGGCCTCGGCGAGCAGCCCGCGCCAGTCGGCGGCGCGCTCGCGGGTGAGCGTCAGGAGCACGACGGCGAACCGGCTGCCCCGGCCTCGAACCAGGGCATCCATCTCCTGGATCAGCGCCAGGGTGACGGCCTCGGCCTCGGCCTGATGCGGCCGGCCCCGCAGGATCGCGAAGGACTCCTCCAGGAACGCGATCGAGGCGAAGGTGCTGCGACCGGGCCAGGCCGTGTGGCCCGCGGGCGCGTGCCGCACCAGCTGCCCCTCGCTGCCGAGGCGGGCATGGGGCTGGAGGACGATGCCGCTGCGCGCGTTGGCGTCGAGCGCGCGCAGCCAGCCCGGGTGGCCCACGTTGCGGATCTCGTGGTGACCGATCATGCCGTAGAGCACGAGGCGGGGAGGGTCCGACTCGGCATAGACGCGCTCGAGCACGAGGAGGGACTGGAGCGTTCCGTACCCCGAAGTCCCACGGTTCTCGACGCCGATCTCCGGGAAGGTCTCTTGGAGGCGCCAGGCAAAGGTCTCACGGTCGTTCACGGCGAAGCCCTGGGTGTAGGATCCGCCCACCAGCAGCAGGTCGGTGCGCGGCGGCGGGCGTTCGGCCGTCCGGCGCGCACCCCGGTGATCGAAGGTGTGGCGCGTGGGACGCCCACGTTCGGAGAACGCGGGGACCTCGAACTGTCCCTGCTTCGCGCGCCAGCCGAGTTCGGCGTCGGGCTCGTGCATCGTCGGCTCGTCGGCAGGGCGGGGCGGCGGCTGGAAGGGCGCGCGCCCGCTGGCACGCAGCAGCGCTTCGGCGGCGCCCACCACCAGGGCCAGGCTCAGCCCGGCGGTCAGGAGCGCGAGAAGGGCGGGGCGCCTCACCGGGGCGACCGATCAGGAGCGCGCAACGGACCGGCAGATCGGGCCGGGAAACGACACGGAGTGGCTCGGATCACGGCTTGGGCGGGTCCTCATGAGGGACGACGACGCCCGAACGCTGTAGCATCAAAGCCCCATGTCGGCTGCCGCTCCCGCCTCTCGCCACTGGCTCTGGGGTCCCCTGCCCGACGTCCTGCTGGGCTGCGGTGGACTCTACCTGCTCGCGTTCGTGGTGCTCGCTGCCGGGGGCAACGAGATGCGGCTGGCCCAGCCCACCGCGCTGGCACCGTTGATGCTGCTCTTCCTCAGCATGCCGCACTACGCGGCCACACTGCTTCGCGTCTACGAGAGCCGCGAGGATCGAGCCCACTACCGGCGTCACGCCACCGGTTCGACGCTGATCGTCTTTGCGCTGTTCGTGGCGGGTCTCCACGTCCCGCTGGTCGGCGTCGCGCTGCTGACCGTCTATCTCACCTGGTCGCCCTGGCACTACACCGGCCAGAACTACGGCCTGGCATTGATGTTCCTGGGCCGGCGGGGGATCTCCATCCCGGCCGCCACCAAGCGATGGATCTACGCGTCGTTCGTGCTCTCCTACGGGCTGGCCTTCCTGGTCATGCACGAGGCCTTCGCGGGCGCGGCGGACAACAGCGTGTCGTACCTGCCGTCCTACTCGGGACAGGGTGCACGGGTGGCCTTTTATCCGCTCGGGATTCCGGAGGCGGTCAATCAGGTCCTGGTGCCCCTGGTGGCGGTGGCCTACCTCGTGGCGCTCGGCGTGGCGGCGTTTCGACTCCGCAAGCTCGCTGCCTGGTCGAGTCTCGCTCCCACGCTGCTGCTCACCACGACCCAGGCACTCTGGTTCTCGATCCCGTTCCTCTCGCGCTATACGGGCAACTCGCTGGGCTTCGTCCCGCTCGATTGGGATCACCGGATCCACTTCTTCCTGTTCATCGCGGCCGGGCATTCGATCCAGTACCTGTGGGTGAGTTCGTACTACGCCAAGCGCACCCCCACCTGGCACGGGGTGCCGCACTACCTGTTCAAGACGCTGGCCGTGGGTGCGGCCCTCTGGACCCTGCCACTCGTGGTGTTCGCGCCGTGGGCGCTCGGCAGTCTCAGCTATGACGCCGGTCTGTTCCTGGTCTTGTCGGCCGGCATCAACATCCATCACTTCATCCTCGACGGGGCCATCTGGAAGCTGCGCGACCGAAAGGTGGGGGCCACGCTGATCGGCGGGGCGAGCACCGAAGAAGCGCGCGCCGAGGGTGGGGGCGGGCTGCGCGTGGCGGTCTGGTCGGTGATCGGTGTCGGACTTGCCCTCGGGCTGCTCTTTCACGTGGATCAGCTGGCCTTCGAGGCCCGGCTCCGGGCCGGACGTTATGCGTCGGCGGCCGGGAGTCTCGACCGCTTCGCCTGGTTCGGGGCCGAGAGCCCGCAGATGCGCGCGAGGTTGGCGCAGGGCTTCCTGCAAGAGGGCGACACCGACGGGGCGTTGGAGCAGCTCGAGCGCAGTGCCGCCCTCGCGCCGACGCCCAAGGTGTACGTGGAGATCGGCAAGATCCAGGCCGGGCGCGGGGCCTGGGAGCCCGCCGCCGACAGCTACGAGGCCGCTGCCGAACTGGCTCCGCGCCAACCCGGCCTGCGCTACGAGGCCGGGCGCGCGCGACTCGAACAGGGCGACGTGGTCCGCGCCATCGAGCACTTCGAACGCGCCCTGGCGCTGGACGCGAGCCATGCGGCGAGCCAGCGCGGTCTGCGCGAGGCCCGCGCGCGGCAGGGCGACGGGCAGGCAAGCTGACCAGGCGCGCCCTCGCCGCCATGACGAGCGCGCGCGGAGCCCGGGCCCCGGGGCGCGGCCGCCGGGCAGGCGGAGCGGCCGCGGCATGGGCCTGCCTCTCGCTCCTGCTCCTGGCTTGTTCCGAGCCCGCGCTGCGCCCCGACGCCGACGCGGCCCAGGCCCACTACCTGGAGGGTCGCCGCCACCAGCAGTCGGGCCGGCTGGACGAGGCGATCGCCTCGTTCGAGGCCGGCCTGGCCGTAGGCCCGTACAACGAGTGGGCGCGGTACATGCTCGGCCACCTCTACCTCGAAGCGAACCGCAACGAAGAGGCCATCGCCTACTTCCGCGGGGCGCTCGACGACGACCCGAAGCCGCAGACCAGCCTCTACTTCTGGGGACGCGCACTGGTGGCCGAGCGTCGATTCGAGGAGGGCATCGCGCGATTCGAGCGTGCGCTCGAGGTCGACCCGGCCCACGAAATGTCGGCCTTCGCGCTCGGGCAGGTCGCCGAGATGCGAGGACGCCCGGACGAGGCGCTCGCGCACTACCGCGCCGCGATCGAGATCCACCCGGAGTATGCAGAGGCCCACGAGGCGCTGGCGCGACTTCGGCTCGCGGCGGGGGACGAGGAGGGTGCGCGGCAGCACCGGAAGCTCGCCCGCAGCTCCGACTACCAGAGCCCGCGCCGGCACCTGTACTGGGGCCGTGCCCTGATGCGCGCGGGCCGACCGGCCGCCGCCCAGGTCGAGCTCGAGAAGGCCGTAGCCGCCCTGCCCGACGATGAGGAGGCCGCCGCCCTGCTGGCCAAGGCCCGTCGCGCGTCGGCCGCGGGCGCGGACGGAGCCGCCGCGCCGTGACGGAACCGCGCGCGTCGGCGCCTGCACAGGCCGACGCGCCTGGGGAGGCGCGCTGGGCTGCGCTGGCCGGGGTCTTCGGCCTGGCGTTGGGCCTGCGGCTCGTTCACTTGGCGCTGCTGCGCGACGCGCCGTTCTTCGCGATGCCCATGGGCGACGGGCGCGTGTTCGACGCGTGGGCGCGCGAACTCGCCGCAGGCGATTGGATCGGAACCGAAGTGTTCTTCCAGGCGCCGCTCTACCCCTACCTGCTCGGTGTGCTCTACCGGGTGGGGGGCGCCGAGCCGGCGCTGGCGTTGCTGGTGCAGTCCGTGCTCGGCGCGCTCGGCTGCGTGCTGCTCGCGGCCGCGGGCGCGCGTCTCATGGGCCGAGGTGCCGGAACGGCCGCGGGCCTGCTGCTGGCCTGCTATCCGGCTGCGATCTTCTACGACGGTCTGATCCAGAAGGCGTCGCTCGCCCTCGTGGGCGTGTGCGCGCTCCTGTTCGTCGCGAGCCGGCTTCGCGTGAGGCCCACTGCCCTTGGATTCGTCGGGATGGGCCTGCTGCTCGGAGGGCTTGCCCTCACCCGGGAGAACGCCGTGGTGCTGGGCGTGCCGTTGTTGTTGGCCATTGCGCTCGACGACCGCGCGCGCCCGGTGCGCCGCGCGGGGGCCGTCGCGCTCGTCCTGGCCGGCATGATCGCAATGGTCCTGCCGGCTGCGGTGCGCAACGCGACGCTCGGGGAGGGGTTCGTGGTGTCGACCTCGAACCTCGGGCCCAACCTCTACATCGGCAACCAACGCGGCGCCGACGGGCTCTACACGCCGCTGGTCCCGGGCCGGTCGAGCCCCGACTACGAGCGCGCCGATGCCACTGCGATCGCCGAGGAGCGGCTCGGGCGAGCGGCCACCCCCGGAGAGGTCTCCGCATTCTGGGTGTCCGAGGCTCGCTCCGAGATCGCCGCCGACCCGGCGGGGTGGATCGTGCTCATGGGGCGCAAGCTGCTGCTGCTGCACAACCGCCTCGAGATCGGCGACACCGAGGACCTGTCCACCTTTGCAGAGGTCTCGCCGGTGCTCGGCGCCTTCGCACCGTGGCTCCACTTCGGGACCCTGCTGCCCCTGGCCGTCCTCGGCGTGTGGGTGCGCCGGCGCCATCTCGCAGACGACTGGCCGCTGCTCGCGATGCTCGCGCTCTACGGGGCGAGCGTGGCGGCCTTCTTCGTGATGGGGCGCTTCCGCATGCCCTGGGTCCCGCTGCTCGCCCTGTTCGCAGGGGCCGGTCTGGTGGGTGCGCGGGCCGCGTTGGGCGAGGCCGGGCCCAGGGCCAGGATCGCCGCGGTCGTGCTGGTGGCGGGGGTGGCCGTGGCCGCCAACTGGCCGCTCGCTCCGCGCGGCGACAGTCGCTTCCTGGCGCACTACAACCTCGGTGCGGCGCTTGCCGAGCGGGGCGACACGCAAGCTGCGATCACCGCGTTCCAGCGTGCAGCCGATGCGGCGCCGCATGCGGCCGAGGTCCGCTACAACCTGGGCGTGAACCAGGCGCGGGCGGGTCGCCTCGCCGACGGTACGCGCAATCTCGCCGAGGCCGTGCGCCTCGGGTCGGAGCAGCCGATGATTCGAGACGGAGTGGCGCAGATGGCGCGGATCCTGGGCGAGCAGGCCCGCGCCGCAGCGGCCGAAGGCCGCCGGGGCCAGGCGCGGGCGCTGGCGAACGCGAGCGATGCGCTGACGCGCGAGCTCACCGCAGCAGCGGAGCAGACCCGATGAGCACGCGAAGAGAGAGGGGCGCATCGTGAAGGGAGCCGTGTCTCCGGAAGAGGCCGCCCGTCAGGTGCGCGATCGCGACAGCCTGGCGCTGCCGCTCGGGCCTGGCCAGCCGCCGGCCTTCCTGCGGGCGCTCGGCGAGCGGGAGGCGTTCGAGGATCTCGAGGTCTCGACGGCGCTGCTGCTGGGGATGTACCCGCTCTTCGTGCGTCCCGGTGTGCGGCTGCGCAGCGGCTTCTTCGGGCCGGTCGAGCGGGGCCTGCGGGCGTCGGGCCATGACGTGGTGTTCGTGCCGGCCGACTTCCGGCGCTTCGCCGTGGTGGCCGAGGCCCAGCGGCCGCGGGTGATGGCCACCGCCGTGGCGCCGCCCGGCCCCGACGGTCTGCTCAGCCTCTCCCTGCATGCGGGCGCCACCACCGAGGCGCTCCGTGCCTGCGGCGCCGATCCCGACCGGCTGCTGGTGGCGGAGATCAACCCGAACCTGCCCCGCACCCGTGGCCTGCCCGGCGGCGCCCCGCACGCCCTACACCCCGACGAGGTGGACGTGCTGATCGAGGCGGCCTCGCCGCTTCCCGTGCTCCCCGATGCCGAGCCCGGCGACGTCGAGCGCGCCATCGCCGACTACGCGCGGCCGTTCGTTCCCGATGGCGCCACCCTCCAGACGGGCATCGGCGCGATCCCCAGCCAGGTGGTGCAGCTGCTGGCCGAAGGGCCGGGCGGCGACTACGGCATCCACTCGGAGATGTTCACCAGCGGGCTCATGGCCCTGCACCACGCTGGCAAGGTCACCAATCGCAAGGGGCACCTCGACGGCGTGTCGGTCTGCACCTTCGCACTGGGCGACGCGCCGCTCTACGAGTGGCTGAACGAGACCGACGAGGTGGCGTTCCTGCCGGTGGACCAGGTGAACGACCCGGCGTTGATCGGCCGCAATCGCCAGATGATCTCGCTGAACGGCGCGCTCGGCATCGACCTGCTCGGTCAGGTCGCCGCCGACACCCTCGGGCCGCGCCAGTACTCGGGCATCGGCGGACACGAGGACTTCGTCGAGGGGACCGGGCGCGAGCTCTCGGACCGCTCGCTGGTCTGCCTGCCCTCCACGGTGGTCGTGGGCGGCGAGCGGCGCAGTCGCATCGTGGCCCGGCTCGCGCCGGGCTCGGCGGTGACGACGCCACGTCACCAGATGGATGTGGTGGTGACCGAACACGGCGTCGCCGAGCTGCTCGGCCGCAGCGTCGAGGAGCGTGCACAGGCGCTCATCGCGATCGCCGATCCGGAGTTTCGAGACGGCCTCCAGGCCGAGCTCGAGGCCTCCGGCGGCTAGGACACCCGGCCGGCCAGTCGGGCCGACACGGCGTCGTCCAACTGCCAGAGGCCGCGTCGGGTGGGACGGCGCAGGGCCTTGCCGAGGGCGCGCAGGAAACGCGTCCGGGTCCAGGATTCGCCGCCCATCCGCGTGAGGTGGTCCGACGGCAGCTGCGTATCGAACAGCTGGAAGCCCCAGTGCTCGAGCTGCAGGACGAGCGCGGCGAGCGCCACCTTGGATGCGTCGCTGCGGCGGTGGAACATCGACTCGCCGAAGAAGGCGGCCCCGAGCGCCACGCCGTAGACGCCGCCCACCAGTTCGCCGTCCTCCCAGGCTTCGACCGAGTGGGCGAGCCCGAGATCGTGGAGCGACTCGTAGGCCGCGATCATGTCCTTCGTGATCCAGGTCCCGGCTGCGCCCACGCGCGCCTCGGCGCACGCGCGGATCACCTGGGGAAACGCGCGATCCAGGCTCAGGGTGAAGGGCTCGTGGCGTAGGGTCCGCCGTAGACGTCGCGACAGGTGCAGGCCGGAAAGGGGCAGGACGCCCCGCGGATCCGGCGAGAACCACAGGATCGGGTCCTCCTCGTACCACGGGAAGATGCCCTCGCCGTAGGCGCGTAGTAGTCGCTCGGCCGAGAGATCGCCGCCGACGGCCAGCAGGCCATCGGGGTCCGCAGCGGTGGCGGGCGGAAACACCGGCTCGGGGCCCAGGCGCCAGACGGGCACGGCTAGCGGCTCGCGACGCCGCGGGGGACGCGCGCAGGGGCCCGCGCACCGACGGTGGGGCGGGGGTGGGCGGCGGCGGCGTTCACGGGGCCACCCTATAATGACCGGCCGACTGACGCCTCAATCAAGGGACCCCCATGAATCTCGAGTTCTCCGAAGACCAGAAGTTCGTCCAGCAGACGGCGCGCGACTACCTGTCCGAGCATGCCTCGCTCGAGGTCTGTCGTGCCGTCCTCGAGAGCGACCGGCCGTACGATCCGGAGCTCTGGAAGGGCGTGGCCGAGATGGGCTGGCTCGGAGCCGCCGTGCCCGAGGAGTATGGCGGAGCGGGCCTCGGCTATCTCGAGCTGGTGCTGATCGCCCAGGAGATCGGGCGCGCGCTCGCACCCATCCCGTTCTCGTCCTCGGTCTACCTCGCGACCGAGGCGATCCTGCGCTTCGGCTCGGACGCGCAGAAGAAGGCCCACCTGCCGCGCCTGGCGAGCGGCGAGCTCGTAGGCACCTTCGCCATGGCCGAAGGCGGGGGCGATCTCGATGGCGGCGACTGCGCCACCACCTTTTCGGGCGGCAAGCTCAGCGGCACCAAGATCCCGGTCATCGATGGCGATGTGGCGGGTCTCGCGGTCGTCCTGGCCAAGGACGGCGCCGGTCAGAGCCTGGTGCTCGTCGACCTCGAGAGTGCCGGGGTCACGCGGACGGCGCTCACCTCCATCGACCCGAGCCGCTCCCAGGCCCGCATCGAATTCGACGGTGCGGCAGGCGAGGTGCTCGGCACGGCAGGCGAGGGCGCCGCGGCGGCCACGGCCCTGCTCGACCGGGCGGCCGTGATGATGGGCTTCGAGCAGGTTGGCGGTGCCGAACACGCCCTCGAGATCACCCGCGAGTTCACCATGGGCCGCTACGCCTTCGGACGCCCGGTGGCGTCGTTCCAGGCACTCAAGCACCGCATGGCCGACGTGTACGCGAAGAACCAGATCGCGCTCTCCCATGGCTACTACGCAGCGTGGGCGCTCTCCAACGACAACGAAGAGCTGCCCGCCGCGGCGTGCGGCGTGCGGGTGGCCGCTTCGGACGCGTTCCGGCTGGCCGCCGAAGAGATGGTGCAGTTCCACGGAGGCGTGGGCTTCACCTGGGAGTACGACTGCCACCTGTTCTACCGCCGCGCGCAGCTCACGAGCCTGGCGCTCGGCAGCCCCAGCGAGTGGCGCGAGAAGCTGATCCAGCGCCTCGAGCAGGCCGCCTAGCCACCCCGCGCGTCGCGCGTTCCCGAACCTGCGGCCCCGCGGCCGTCACCCCGACACGAGGACCATCCCATGGATTTCGACGATACCCCCCAGGAGGCCGAGTTCCGCGCGCGCTGCCGCGCCTTCCTCGAGCAGCATCTCGAGCCGCTCGACCCGGACGAGACCTCGCCCAACATGCTGGGCGAGCGAGAGGACGACGCCGCGATCCAGCGCGCCAAGGACTGGCAGGCCACCAAGTTCGACAACGGCTGGGCGGTGCTCACCTGGCCGAAGGAGTACGGCGGCCAGGGCATGGGCCGCATGGAAGCCGTGATCTGGGGCCAGGAGGAGGCGAAGTTCAAGACGCCGCCGGCGATCTACGGCATCGGCCACGGGATGCTCGGCCCCACGTTGATGACCCACGGAAGTGACGAACAGAAGGCCCAGTACGTGAAGGAGATGGCACGCGGCCAGGAGGTCTGGTGCCAGCTCTTCAGCGAGCCCGCTGCGGGGTCCGACCTCGCCGGCCTGCGCACGACCGCCGTGCGCGACGGTGACGAGTGGGTGCTGAACGGCCAGAAGATCTGGAGCACCGGCGCGCACTACTGCGACTGGGGCATGATCGTCACCCGCACCGATCCGAACGCTGCGAAGCACGCCGGCCTCACCTACTTCATCGTCGACATGCGCAGCCCCGGCATCGAGGTGCGCCCGATCCAGCAGATCAACGGCGCCTCGGGTTTCAACGAGGTGTTCTTCTCCGACGTGCGCGTGCCCGAGGGCAACCGGCTCGGCGCCGAGGGCAACGGCTGGCAGGTGGCCATCACGACGCTCATGAACGAGCGCGTGGCCATCGGCGCAGGCGGCGGTGGCGGCCGCCTCAAGGACCTGCTCACCCTGGCGCGCGAGTCGCGTCGCGGCGGGCGTCCGGCCATCGAGGACGCCTCGGTGCGCCAGCAGATCGCCGACTTCTGGATCACGAGCAAGGGGCTCCAGTACGTGGGCTACCGGACGCTCTCCGCGCTCTCGCGCGGCGGCACGCCGGGGCCCGAAGGGGCCATCGGCAAGGCGGTGGGGGCGCCCCTCGGCCAGCAGCTCGCCGCGTTCGCGATCGAGCTGCAGGGCGCCATGGGCGCGCTCAACCAGGACGACCTGGTTCCCATGGAGGCCATGTGGCAGGACGCGTACCTGGGGTCGCCCGGCCTGCGCATCGCCGGTGGGACCGACGAGATCCTGAAGAACATCATCGCCGAGCGCGTGCTCGGGCTTCCGCCCGAGATGCGCGTGGACAAGGACAAGCCCTTCCGGGACGTCCCGACCGGACCGCCCTCGAAGTCGTGACCCGTGTGTGGCCCGAGGGCCGGCGTCGCCATGCCGGACGCACGGCGGGCCTCTTGCTGGGCCTGGCCGCGGTGTTCGCCGTGGGTTGCTCCGGTACGAGCTGGCACGTCCCAAAGGGTCAGAGCCACCGGTTCAGCGAGGCACGTGCCACGTGCCGCAAGCTCACCGACGACGACGGCGGCGCCATGCACGACGACAAGTTCGAGCAGTGCATGAAGCGCAGGGGGTTCCGCAAGGAACGCTTCTACGACGGCATCGGGTTCAAGCTCTGACGCGACGAGCGCCATCGGCCCGGCTCGCTAGAGCCGCCCCGAGAGCCGCCCCGCTAGAGCCGCCCCGCCGCCTTCACGTCCAGGTAGCCGTTCACCAGCGCCACCGGCAGGCCCGCCGGCTCGCTGTCCAGCAGCACGGCGCCGCAGCCGCGCGCTGCGTGAAGCGCGCGGCTGCGCTGGCTCAGATAGCGGTGCACCGAGCCCACGCGCAGCGCTTCGCCCAGGTCGGTGATCGGCGCGGCGAGGGCGGCGTCGAGGGTGCTTTCCCGAAGGCTCGCCAGCAGCACGACGTGGCGTCGCGCCAGCAGGCGGAGGCCCGGCAAGAGTTCCCCCGCGTCGTCGTCGCGCAGGTTCGAGACCCAGACCAGCAGTGAGCGCTTGCGCACCCGCGCCAGCAGGTTGCGGGCGACGGCGTCGGCGTCGGCCGCCCGGGGGGTGGTCTCGAGGTCGTGGATGGCGTTCAGGATGCGCGTGGCCTGGGCCATGCCCTTGCGCGGCGCGAGCCAGCGGGAGGCGCCGGCGAACGTCATCAGGCCCACCGAGTCGCCCTGGCGCAGCGCCACGTGGGAGAGCAGCAGTACGGCGTCGAGCGCGGCGTCGAAGTGAGAGCGGTCGCCGTCCACCTCGCGCATGCGGCGGCCGCAGTCGAGCAGGAACATCACCTGCTGGTCGCGCTCGTCCTGGTACTCGCGCGAGATCGCCTTGCGCAGTCGCGCCGTGGTCTTCCAGTCGATCTGGCGCAGGCTGTCGCCCGCGCGGTACTCGCGAAGCTGGTGGAAGTCGAGACCCTCGCCGCGGCGCGGCCGCCGGCGGATGCCGAGCACGCCAGCGCGGCTCTCGGCGGCGAGCCACTGGTAGCCGGAAACGGCCCGGAAGTCGGGCAGCGCGCGCACGTGCTCCGGGGCGCCCACGCGGTCGTGGCGCTCGAACAGGCGCAGCGGCGAGCGGATCCGGAGCAGCACGTGCCCGAACGCGTGGGCTCCGCGCCGTTCGGGACGCAGCCGGTAGTCCAGTTCGACGCGTGCGCCCGGGGGCACCCGAACGCGAGCCGGCAGCCCCTCCGAGCGGGCGTGGACGGGGTGCTCATCGTGTACGCGTGCGACGAGCGCGCGGCGCCGCGGGTTCGTGAGGGTGAGGGTCACCGGTGCGCGGGTTCGCATGGCCAGGGCGGGAGCGACCCGGCGCTCTGCCTCGGGGCGCGGGGCCCACCAGGCCAGGGCGGCGTCGGCCCCGGCCGCGAACGCGAGTGCCGTCGCGCAGAGCGCGAAGGCCGGACCGAACGACGGTTCGAAGCTCGCCGCCACGCCGGCCACCACGAGGAGCGCGAGCCAGGCGAGCAGCGCGCGGGTGGGGCTCACGAGCGGGGCGCTTCGACGCCGTCGAGAATGGCTTCGAGTGCCGCGTCGGCCGTCTGGCCCTCGAGCTCTGCTTCCGGCGCGAGCTGGATGCGGTGGCGAAGTGCCGGCACGCCCATCTGCTTCACGTCGTCGGGCACCGCGTGGTCTCGGCCGTCGAGCAGCGCGAGGCCCCGGGCCGCGCGCACCATGGCGATGGCCCCGCGCGGTCCCGCACCGAGTGCGATGCCGGGCCAGGCCCGGGTGGCCCGTGCGATCGCCACGGCATAGGCGTGCACGCGTTCGTCCACGCGCACGGCGGCGGCGGCTTGCTGCAGGGCGACCACGTCGGTCGGGGTCGCGACGCGGGTCACGTCTTCGACTGGCAGGGCGTCGCCCGGACGGCCCTCGGTGACCTGGCGGGTGAGGGCGATCTCGTCGGCCTCGTCGGGATAGTCCACGCGGATCTTCAGCAGGAAGCGGTCGAGCTGGGCTTCCGGCAGGGGGTAGGTGCCCTCGAGCTCGATGGGGTTCTGCGTGGCGAGGGTCATGAACGGGCTCGGGACCGGCAGCGACTCGCCCTCGATGGTGACCTGACGTTCTTGCATCACTTCGAGGAGCGCGGCCTGGGTCTTGGCCGGAGAGCGATTGATCTCGTCCGCGAGCAGCAGATGGCAGAAGACCGGCCCGCGGCGCAGCCGCATCTGGCCGGTCTCGGCTTCGTACATCACGTGGCCGACCACGTCCGACGGCATCAGGTCGGGGGTGAACTGCACCCGCCGTGTCTGTCCGTCGAAGGTGCGCGCCAGGGCGCGCGCCAGCAGGGTCTTGCCGAGGCCGGGAACGCCCTCGATCAAGGCGTGACCGGCAGCCATCAACGTGACCAGCACCTCGGTGGTGATCCGCGGTTGGCCGACCACGGCCCGGCCGATCTCGCGTTCGATTCGTCGGGCGATCTCGACGGCGTGCGCAGGGTCGCGCGGCCTCGGGTCGTCGCGCGGGAGTCCATTCTCGTCGTCGGAGTTCATAGGGCCTGCCGGATCCTCTCCAGGGTTCGAAGCGTATCCCGAAACGCCGCGGCGTCGCCGGGCGAAGCGGGCTCGGCGGACAGCGCCTCGCGGACCCGGGCAATGGGCAGTTCGGCGAGGCTCGCCAGGCGCTCGACCTGCTCCGGAGCGGGAAGGCGAGCCCAGCCCGGGTGACGATGACGCATGCGCCGTTCGACCGCCTCGCGGCTCGCTCGCAGCAGGACGTCGCCGCGGCCCTGCCGCCAGTGGAAGCGGCCGGCGGCGTCGAGGTGTTCGAGGAATCGCCGCCGCTCGGGGGCGGCGGGCGGAAGGATCGGCCCGAATCGCCGGGACGCCCGCCAGACCCACGCGGCGATCAGGACCAGCAGCGCCAGCAGGGGCGCGGCGGCGTAGCGGCGCGCCTGCGCCAGGAGGCCCGGCCAGGTCTCGCTCACCACGATCCAGGCCGGGCCCGGGCGATCGTCGAGCGCAGCGAGGCGCAGCGCCATCTCCGCGTGGTCGGCATCGCCGAGCCGGTCGTTGCGCAGCCAGAGGTCGTCGGTGAGTGCCGTCAGCATGCCCCGTCCGAGGCGCGTGCCGAGCAGGTGGTCGCCGGCGTGGCCGGTCCCCCGCCATTCGGCGCGGCCCTGCACGTCGTCGAAGACGTAGCGGCCATCGAACTCGACGTGCAGCGGCGCCTCGGCGCCGTGCCAGGCGAACGCCACGATGTCCGGGGGGGCCGCGCCCGGTGGCTCCCAGTCGAGCCAGGGTGCGTCCTCCGGGTCTTCCAAGGGCGCGACATCGCGGGCCCCGTCCAGCGACTCCACTTCATCCTCGTCCAGAGACGTCTTCTCATCCTCGCCCTGCGGGTTCTCGGCTTCGTCCAGGGGGGGCCAGTCGACCTGGCGCTGTCGAAAGTCCAAGGGGTCGAGCAGCGGGTCGGGCCGGCGCCCCGGATCGTCCCAGAGCGTCCAGGTGACCACCACCAGGTGGCCCCCAGCGCGGGTCCAGTCGAGCAACTCCTCGCTGCGCTGGGACGAGACCGTGGTGCGGCGCGTGGGAAGGAAGATCGTGCCGTAACTGGGCGGCAGGGGGTCGAGGCCCGCCGGTCCGTCGAGCAGGACGACTTCGCGTCCCATCCCCTCGAGCGTACGCGAGAGCGCGAGGTAGGGGTTCGCGCGCGCCGCGCGCGACGCGCCCACGACCTCTTCCCGCGTGGTGCGCTCGAAGCAGGCGAAGAACAGGCCCGAGAGCAGCAGCGCGAGCGCGATGGCAGCGACGACCCCGCGGACGGCAGGCCGGTTCACGGCGAGGGGACCCCGTGCGGGGGCGGTTGCGACGCTCCGTCGGTACCCAGGCTCGGTGCGACCAGAAGCGGCCGCAGTTCGCGACAAAGCGCCGTGAAGTGCTCCGTGGTGGGGGGCCGTGCGGCGTAGCGGGTGGCCATCCACTGCCTCGTGAGGGTTTCGAAGACGCCGGCCGGCTCGGCCGGCAGCGCCCGTTCGACGGCGCGCAAGCACTCGCCCTCGGTGGCGCTCGCCGGGACCTCCAGCGCGCGCCGGTCGTGGAGCGCGACGAGCGTGCCGCGGTAGAGCAGGCTCAGCGCCTCGGCAGGCGCGCCTCGTGCCCAGGCCGCACGGGCCGCGGCCAGCAGGTCGGGTGGGAGCGACTCTGGATCGAGTTCGAGTCCGCCGACCCGAAGCACCGGAGGGGCGGCGGCGGGTCTGGGTTCGCGTCGCTTGGCCGAGCGCGCGAGCGCCACGAGCAGGGCGATCACCCCGGTCGCCAGGGCGACCCACACGCCCACCTCGAACAAGCCCGCGACGAGATCGGCCAGCCAGGTGAAGCCTTCGAAGGAGTCCCCGGTCTCGAACGAGCGCAGCCGGAACGTGCGCACTTCGCGCGTGCTCCCGAAGTCCTCGCTCGCGAGCACCTCCGCCGCGCAGGCCCCGGCGGTCGAAGGCCGCGCCGGATCGCACGCCGTGGCGTGGGCGGGCGCGGCGGGCCCCGCGAGTGCCAGGCCGATCCCCAGAGCGAGCATCCATGCCCGGGCGGCCGCATGGGCCGGACGCGCGTCGGGTTCGGCGGCGAGCCGCCGGGCGATGCCGCGGAGGGCGATCTCGAGGTCCCAGCCCTCGAGATCGATCCGCCGGTTCAGGTAGACGGCGAAACCGCCGGCCGTGAGTGCGGGCTCGACCAGGCTCGTGCTGGCCAGGTAGAGGATCGGCAGCAGGACCGCGCCGGGGTCGGCGTCGCGGTCGGCGGCGGCGGGCAGGAACAGCTCGAACACGTCCCACCCGATCTCCGGGGGGACGAAGAGCTGCACGGCCAGGATGCCGCCCAGCACCAGCGAGAACGTGGCGAAGGCGCCCATCACGACCATGGCGATCGCGGCGCTGGCGTCGCGCCGGACCAGCACGGCGCCGCGTGCTCCGGCTTCGCGGGCGCGCAGCCCCTCGAGCAGCAGCACCGGCAGCGTGACGGTGCGGTAGGGCGAGAGCCGCTCGAGGAAGAGCGACCGGACCACGGCGCTCCGCAGCAGCGCCGGCAACGCCCCGGCGACGTCGCGGGCGCGGACCGGGTCGCCGAACAACCGCCTCGCCAGCACGTGCAGGGGCACGCGCGCGAACGCTGGGCGCAGCCACCAGAGAAGCGCGGTGCAGGCGATCGGGTGGTCGCGCAGGGCGACGATCAGCAGCGCCGCGATCGGAGCGACGATCCATAGCCAGGCGCCGAAGACCGGGCGCCACCAGGTCCGTAGCATCTCGAACCCGAGGTCGACGGCCTCGAACCCGGTGCGGGGGCGGAGCGCTGCGGTCGCAACCTCAGGCCGCACGGGCGCGGCCTCCGAGTCCGAGCCACGCGCCGACCACCGCCCACAGCACCAGGCCCACGACGATCTTGACCCCCGCCGTCACGCTCGAGAGCCCCGACCAGAAGGCCTCGATCATGGCGGCGAGGACCAACATGGCCATGAACCCGTAGAGGATGGGAAGCGCGCCCGAGGCGGCGCGCCGCAGGGCGTCGCTGCGCGCCCGGTTGCCGGGGGCGACGAGGGCGAGCCCCATGCGCAGTCCCGCCACGCCGGCGAGCGCGAAGGCGGTGAGCTCGAAGGCGCCATGGCCCACGATGAACGGGTAGAACGTGCCGCCGTAGCCGAGCTGGGTGAGGTGGCTCGCGGCGAGTCCCAGGTAGGCGCCATTGAAGACGAGGAAGAACACCGAGCCCAGGCCGAAGAAGATGCCGCCGGCGAAGGTGCGAAAGGCGATGCCGATGTTGTTGCGAATGTAGAAGCCGAACGCCGAGAGGTTGCCGGACGCCTCTCTCGCGGCGCCGAAGTGCTCGGCGCCGGGGTCGTACATGGCCTCGAGCTCGTCCACCTTCGGGCCGTCGAGCAGTTGGTAGACCAGGTCGGGCTCGAGCCAGTCGAGGCCGAAGAGCAGCGCCGCGGTGCCGTAGAGCATCCCACTGGTGAGCAGGTGCAGCCGCCACTCGCGACGCACCGCGCGCGGAAAGACCGAGGTCAGGTAGTGCACGGGCCGTGCCCGGCGCCTCGGACCCGCATAGAGCGCGTTGTGGCCTCGCAGGGCGAGCTCGTTGAGGCGGTCGACGAGGGCCGGTCCCAGCTGGCGTTCTTGCGCCAGCGCGAGGTCCTGGCAGATCAGGCGGTACTCGCGGGGGACGTCGAGGTCGGTGGCCCGGCGTCGCTCGAGGTTCTCGAGCGCCTGTTCGAAGGCTCGCCAGCGCTTCTCGCGCGAGCGCTCGAACGACTGGCGACTCATCGCGTCTCTGCCGACGGCGGGCGTGTGAGCCACGCGGCCAGCCGCCGCAGCCGTCGCGAGGGGCGTTCGGGGGCGCCGCCGCCGCCTTCGACGAGCGCGCCGGAGAGCCGCGCCAGTTCGTCTGCACGCGCTGGGGAGAAGCGTCCGGCGCGCTCGGCAAAGGCCACCACGGCACGCTGTTCTTCGAGTGCGAGGGGCCATGGCGGCGGGGCGGGCGGCAGCTCGGACGGCGGCCGATCGGCAGGCCCCAAAGCCGCGTCGTGGACGACCAGTGTGCCCGCGGCATGGTCGCCCAGGCGCCGGAACCCGCGGCTCGCCGCGCAGGACACGAGCCCGACCGCGTAGGTCCCCGGCATGAAGTCGGCCGCGAGCAGCAGGTTTCGGAGTAGCGAGGCCGGCCAGCCGATGGGGCTCCCATCTTCGTGGAGTACGCGCAGGCCCGTGGCGCGCTTGCCGGGGGTCTGGCCGCGCCCGTAGACCTCGAACAGCACGGGGTAGAACCACTCGCCGACGAAGAGCACCAGGAAGGTGGCGGCGACCGCGAGGTCGGGCAGCGTCATCCCGATCGGGATCAGGACGACGCCGTAGCCGAGCGTCCGCAGGCCGGCGTCCAGGAGGAAGGCCATGCCGCGGGCGACCGGGCCTGCGGGACGCAGCACCAGGCGCACGCCCTCGGGCGTCTCGACGCCGACCAGGGTGTCGAGCTTGGGCTCGGGCCCACCCAGGGGTTCATCGCGCTTCGCCACATCCACGCGAGGCCTGGAGCGTCCCGTGGGCTCACGCGGAGGACGGACCTCCCTCGAGCTGGCGATAGGCGGAGACCCACATCAGGTAGCTCACCACCGTGGCGGGAATCAGACCGATGACGAAGGCGATCAGGCCGGCCAGCAGGATGACGTAGGACAGCACCGCGAGCGCGACGAGCTTCCACATGACCGGAGCCGTGCGTTCCCACGACTGCTGGACGGCCTCGACCGGCGCGACGTCCTGGTCGACCACGTAGAGATAGGCGAAGTAGAAGCGCGGCAGCACGATCAGGGACCAGGCCAGGTAGATCAGCCCGCCCAGCAGCGAGAGAATCTCGATGTCCGCCACGTCGCCGATCAACTGAACCGACTGCCCGAGCATGCCGATGAGAGACACGATGATCCCGGCGACGAGCATGGCGACCAGGGTCTTGCCGTACTCCTCGAACCCCGCGAAGAGATCCTTGAACTCGGCGCCGCCGTCGTGCATGCGCAGGCCGAAGCGCACGAAGCCGTAGCCGAGCACCGGCAGCAGGAGGAAGATGCCGAGGATCGTCACGGTGGCAGCTGCGGCCATCAGGAAGAACGCCAGGCTCACGCCGAGCCAGAGCGGAAAGTTGGCCCAGGTGTTGGCCCATGCCTCCGACAGCGCCTGGCCGATGTCGATGTCACCCCTCCCGCCGCCGGTGGGCGTCCCCCCGGCGAGGTCTGCAGTGGGCGGTGCGTACGGGTTCTCGCTCATGGATCCCCCCGAATCACGAGTGCGGTGGCCTTCGCCGGGGTCATCGTATCACGGACGAAGGGCCGTGCGGGGCAGGCCCCGGGGTGCCGGCCGGTTCCGGCGGTCGGGGACGGCGTGGGTGGGGCGCGCGCTGCGGGCCTGCCGGCCGGATGGTACGCTTCGTGGGTCGATGCACCCGTCGCCCCCACAGGCGCCCTGGCAGGCGCCCCCCTCTCCCGCCCGCCGCGGCCTCCTGGGCCTGCGCTGCGGCACGGGCCCGGCACCACCTACCGGGCTCCACCACGGGGCCCGCTCGCGGTCCCGTCTCCGCCCTCGCGCCGGCCAAGCCAACCGGTCTGCCGCGCGATCCCCGGCCCCCCCTTTCGGTGAAGGAACCGCATGGAGCTCGTGACTCTCGGTCTGATCGTCCTGGTGTGTCTGCTGCTGTCGGCGTTCTTCTCCGGCACCGAGACCGCGCTGATGCGCCTGAGCGTGCACGACGTGGAGGAGGAGGTCGAGGCACTCCGGGGCCCCGCGGCGATCGCGACGCGCGACCTGCTCGGGCACACGTCCCGGCTGCTGGTGACGCTGCTGCTGGGCAACAACCTCGTGAACATCCTGGGCGCGTCGACGGCGACGGCGCTCGCCATCCATCTGCTCGGCGAGAAGACCGGCATCTTTGCGGCGACCGCCATCATGACCGTGCTCGTCCTGGTCTTCTGCGAGGTCCTGCCCAAGGCGGCGGCGGCGCGCAATCCGCGCCGCGTGGCGTTCACGGTGGCGTTGCCCATCTACGTCCTGCACCAGGCCCTGCGCCCGGTGCATCTCTTGTTCGACCGCATCGTCGAACCCGTGGTCCGGCGCGTGGGGCCCACGGGCGATACCACTACGGCGTCGGCCGAAGCCGTGCTGCGCCTGGCGCGGCAATCCCAGGACGGCAACGGCAAGCCCGACGCCACGCCCGTGGCGATCATCGGGGCCACGGCTGGCGCTGCGGAGATGACCGTGGACGAGATCATGGTCCCGCGCACCGAGATCGCGGGTTTCCCGATCACCACGGAGCCGGCCGAGCTGCTCGAGAACATCCTCGAAGAGCGGTACACCCGCGTGCCGGTCTACGAGGACTCGATCGACGACGTGCTCGGCCAGGTGCACCTGAAGGACCTGATCAAGCTGGTCCGCAGCGGCGAGGGCACGCTTCGCGAGATCGTGAAGCCGGTGCTGCGCGTGCCCTTGCGCAAGCCGATCCTGCCGCTCCTGACCGAGATGCAGCGCACCTTCATCCACATCGCCCTGGTCAAGGACGAGTTCGGCGTGACCCAGGGGCTGCTCACCCAGGAGGACATCCTGGAGGAGATCGTCGGCGAGATCCGCGACGAGTTCGACCGCGAAGAGCTGCAGACGATCGTTCGGTTGCCCGACGGCGGCTTCCAGTCGCTGGGCCGGGTGAAGGTGCTCGACTTCAACCGCGAGACCGGCTGGGACGTGCCTGCCGAGCGCGGCGACTCGCTGGGCGGGCTCGTCTTCAACAAGCTCGGCCACGCGCCGCGCCAGGGCGATCGGGTGGAGATCCCGGGCTTCGAGATCACCGTGGTCGGCGTTTCCGGGAGCCGCATCACCCGGGTCCGGGTGGTGCAGACCGATGCACCCGAGGCGTCCGAGGAGGCGTCCTAGTGGCAGTGCGCAACGAGCAGGCGGTGCGCGTCGAGAAGGACGGGCCGGTCACCACGGTGATCCTGGCGCGTCCGGAGGTGCGCAACGCGGTGGACGGCCCCACCGCGGCGCTGCTGGCCCAGGCGTTCCACGACTTCGAGGACGACCCCGACGCGCGCGTGGCGGTGCTCCATGGCGAGGGCGGGACGTTCTGCGCCGGGGCCGATCTCAAGGGCATCACCGAAGGCCGCGGCAACCGGTTGGGGGGCGACGGTCCGATGGGGCCCACGCACCTGCTGCTCGACAAGCCGGTGATCGCGGCGGTCGCCGGCCACGCCGTGGCGGGGGGGCTCGAACTCGCCGTGTGGTGCGACCTGCGTGTGGTCGAAGAGGGCGCCATCTTCGGCGTCTTCTGTCGACGGTGGGGTGTGCCGTTGGTGGACGGGGGCACCGTCCGCCTGCCGCGCATCGTGGGACAGGGCCGGGCCCTCGACATGATCCTCACGGGCCGGCCCGTGGCCGCGGACGAGGCCCTGCGGATGGGCCTCGCCGACCGGGTCGTCGGCCCGGGCGAAGCGCGGACCCAGGCCGAAGCGCTCGCCCACGAGATCGCCGCCTTCCCGCAGATCTGCATGCGGGCCGATCGCCGGTCGGCGCTGCTTCAGCACGGCATGAGCGTCGGCGAAGCCCTGAAGCAGGAGACCGAGATCGGACGCGCCGCCATCGACGCGGGCGAGACGCTCGCGGGAGCGAGCCGCTTCGCGTCGGGCAAGGGGCGACACGGGTCATTCGAGGATCTCTAGCCGCGTGCAGCGGCGGGCATGCGCGCCGCCCCGGGGCCGAGCCCCTCAGTCGGGGTCGCGGAACTTCGGGTCGCGCTTCTCCATGTTGGCCATGATCGCCTCGACCTGGTTCGGCTTGCCGATCAGGCCCCGCTGCAGGCGCTCCTCGAGGGCGAGCCCGTCCTCGACGCTTCCGATCAGCGCCTCGTTCAGCAGCTGCTTCGAGGCTCGCACGGCCGACGGGCTGCGTCCGGCGATCTCGCGGGCCAGGTCCGTGGCGGCCTCGAGTGGCGTGTCCGACACGTGGGTTGCGAGGCCCAGCTCGACGGCTTCGGTGCCCGAGACGATGCGTCCGGTGAAGGTGAGCTCCTTGGCGATGTCGATGCGCACGTTGTTGCGCAGCGTCTGGGTCAGCGACATGTCCGGCACCAGGCCCCAGTGCACCTCCCGAATCGACAAGCGCGCATCCGGCGCGACGAAGCGGATGTCCGCGCCGAGGGCGATCTGGAGTCCTCCGCCGTAGGCCACGCCGTGGACCGCCGCGATCACGGGCACCGGCAGGTCGTGCCAGATCCAGGCGGCCTGCTGTGCGCGGTTCGCCGGGCCCTCGTCGTCGCGGTCGATCAGGCTCGAGGTCTCGCGCTTGGCCGAACCGCCCTCGCTGCTGCCGCCTCCTCCCCCAGCCATGGCCTGGAAGCTCGACATGTCGAGCCCCGCACAGAATGCGCGGCCCTCGCCCGAAAGCACCACCGCGCGCACGTCGCGCCGGGTGGCCAGGTCGTGGCCCGTGTCGGCCAGCGCCTGGAACATGGGCTGGTCGATGGCGTTGAGCTTGTCCGAGCGCACCATGCGCACGTCGGCCACGCCGTCCTTCACTTCCACGCGAACTCGATCCGACAAGGGGAGGTCCTCCGAAGGGACGATCCTAGCAGGCTCCGGCTGCGCCCCGAGAGGGGCTACAGGGTCGCCTACGGGCCTAGTTGCGTCGCAGGACCTCGCCGGCGCGGCTCTGCGTGTCGAAGCGGCCTGCGGCCACGACCGGTGTGCCGTTCAGCACCACGTGGTCGATGCCGTCGGGCGAGCGGCTGGGCTCGTGCCGCGTCGCGTGATCGCCGACGGTCTCGGGGTCGAATACGACCACATCGGCGGCCAACCCTTCGCGGATGCGACCGCGGTCACCGAGACCCATGCGATCGGCCGAGAGCGACGTCATGCGGCGCACGGCCTCGGGCAGCGAGATCAGGCCGAGCTCGCGCACGTAGCGGCCGAGCACCCGGGGAAACGTCCCGAACGAGGCCGGGTTGTCCACGCCGTGGCCCGTGAGGATGGTGTCGGTCTCGAAGCACGTGAGCGGATGGGCGAGCACCTTGCGCAGGCTCGTCTCTTCGTCGTCGCGTCCGCTGTAGTTCCAGTTGATGATGCGCGTGCTGCCCCCGAGCTCGCCCACGAGATCGACGTAGGTCTCGGTCGGGTCGCGATCCCGGTCCCGCGCGATCTCGGCCACGGTGGCGCCCTCGTAGTGGGCGAACTCGCGCCGCGGCACCCAGAGGATCTGCGTGTCTTCCCAGCGCATGCCGACCGCGGCGAACGTGCGGTCGATCCCGCGGACGAGCCGCTCGCGTTGCCCGCCCGGGGCGAGGGCGGTCTGCATGTCGGCCAGCGCCCAGGGAGGCAGGAACACGATCAGGGTGGTGTTGCCCCCCACGTAGGGGAACGCATCGACCGCGATGTCCACGCCGTCGTCGCGCAGGGTCTCCAGGTGCTCGAGCGTGCGGTCGGTGGAGGGCCAGGTGGCATCGCCCACGAAGATGAGGTGCGAGTGCTGCACGGGGACGCCGTGGGCGCGGTGGATCGCAGCGGTCTCGTCGAGCGCCAGCAGATTCGACGGCGTGGCGTCGGGCTGGCCGCGGCGTCCCATCGCCACGTAGCTGCGCGCGTGCGAGGTGTACACCCCGCCGCGCTCGGCCAGTGCGCCCGTGAGCGAGCGAAGCTCGTCCTCGTCCGCGAACACGCCCGGGGCGTAGCCGAGCCCCGTGGAAAGGCCGATGGCGCCTTCGTCGAGGCAGGCGCGGGCCAGGTCGTTCATCTGGGCCTGCTCTTCCGGCGAGGCCGGGGTCGCATCGAGCCCCTTCACGGCGCTGCGGATCGCACCGTGGCCGGCGAGCTGCGCCAGATTGAGGGCGAGGCCGCGCTCTTCGACCGCACCGAGAAAGCCGGCCATGCCGCTCCAGCCATAGTCGAGGTCGTCGTCGTGCAGCAGCTTGGCCATGAGCGGCAGCAGCTCGCGGTTGGCACCGCAGCAGGGGGCGGGCGAGCTGCCGCAGTTGCCGCCCACGAGCGTCGTGATGCCCTGCTCGACCAGCGGCGCCAGCACTTCGCCATGGTTCGACTGGGGGAGCACCCAGTCGCTGTGCGAGTGCATGTCGATGAAGCCCGGCGCGACGATGCGTCCGCGGCAGTCGATCTCGCTTGCCGCGGTGGCGTCGCCCAGGTCGCCGACCGCGCGGATGCGGTCGCCCTCGATTCCGACCGAGGCCGGGAACGGCTCGCTGCCGGTTCCATCGAGAACGTCGCCGCCGCGCAGGATCAGGTCGAAGGACATGCGGGTAGGCTAGCTCGCCCGGGTGGCGGCCCCGTGCCTGGTGCGTGCGCGAGTCGTGGCCTGCACGGGCGCGATCAGAAGGAGACCACGCCGTCCTGCAGCCGCGCGGGCTTTCCGCAGAACTCGTCGCGGGTCATGGCGGCCGCCGTGTCCTGGTCGGGAACGTTGCCCCAGGCGCGGCGTCCATCGGGCAGTCGGCAGGCGACGTGGCCGAGCGTCGGGGTCTCGCCCTCGTACATCACGGTGTAGCTCTCCACGGTCACCGGGCCCGAAGCGTCGGTGGCGACCTCGCGGCCGGGTACGGCGTCCACCTCGGCCTGCAGGTCGGCGTGGCGGAACGGGCGTTCGGGCGGTTCGGTGGAGTAGACGCCGAAGGCGTGCTTCGTGAGGTAGCCGCCGTTGGCCGTGCACAGGCCGCGGGTGCCGGGATCGGCGCGCAGCACTTCAGCCATGCGCGCTACGCCGTGCATGACGTAGTTGTTGAGGGGCCCCCCGCCGAAGGTGAGCCCACCCGTTACCGTGAGCGGGCCTTCGAGGTCGAGGTCGAGCTCGGCCGCGGCCACCTGGACGGCGCTCGGAAAGCACGAGTAGACGTCGCGGTGGTCGAGGTCGCGCGCCTCGACCCCGGCCATCTCGAGGCAGCGTCGTCCTGCCAGCCGGATCGCGGGAGACGTGTGGAAGTCGCGCCGCTCGCTCACGAAGATCGGGTCGTGGGCGTCGGTCCCGGCGTAGGGGTAGACGAGCTTCTCCTGCGGGATGCCCAGGGCACGCGCGGTCGTTTCGCTGGTGAGGATCAGCGCCGCGCCCATGTCCACCCGGCTGTTGGAGTTCATCAGCATCGGATAGGGAAACGACACGGGCCGGTTGTGGGGCCCCGGGGTCGCGATCTCTTCGGCGGTGTAGGCCTTCCGGATCCACGCGTTCGGGTTGCCCGCGGCCACCTGGCTGAAGCCCGCCCAGAGCGTCGCGATGCGCGTGCGGTGCGCCTCGATCGACTCGCCGCGTTCGTGGCGCAGCGCGTTCTCGAACATGGGGTAGACCTGGATCGGCATCTTGATGTCGCAGGCGAGCTCGGCCTCGTGGAACGGCGGGGTCAGCTTGCCGATCTCGAGGTCGGGTGCGCCCGGCGCATCCGAATAGGGCAGGTCGCGCCCCGCCCGGCGCAGCCGGAAGTAGCCCCGGCCGCACTCGGCGCCGGTCAGGAGCGCCACCTCGAGCGCGCCCGACTGGATGTCCAGGCAGGTGCGGTTGATGGCCGTCTGCACGAAGTTGCCGCCGAAGGGCGTGATCGCCGTCTGGGCCGTCGGGCAGCCCAGGCGTTGGGCGATCACGCGTCCCGGGTCTTCGTAGCGCCAGGCGCCGCGGACCACGCGCACGGCCTGGGCCCGCGCGAGCAGCGCGCGGCTGCCCGCGTCGTCGGCGGCCTTCTCGAGCGCCTCGATCATCAGCGCCATGGGCTCGCGGATGCGATCGGGTTCGTCCTCGCGCTGCAGCACCTGGCCCACGCCCACCAGCACCGGGGTGGCGCCGCTCAAGCGGGCACCTCGACGGTGACCCGGCCCGAGAGGTTCGCGAGGACGCCTGCGGCTTCTTCGACCATCTCGTGCAGGATCTCGGCCGCCGGCCGCTTCTGGTTCAGCATGCCGGCGGTCTGCCCGGCCGCATTCATCAGCAGGTCGGGCCGACCGGCCTGCTCGATGGAGTAGAGCAGGTCGCGCACCAGCAGCCCCTGCATGCCCATCGGCATGGCCTGCAGGCCATGCCGCTCCCAGGCTTCGATCAGCGGATTGGTGATGTTGCGCATGGTCTTGCCGCTGTAGAGCCGCGTGACCGTCGTCTGCTCGGCCGTGGCGTCGAGGATGCGCTGCTTCTGCAGGTCGGGCTGGTTGGCCTCGTCACTCACCAGGAAGACCGTGCCGCACCAGCCCCCCACGGCGCCGAGCGCCAGCGCACCGGCCAGCGCGCGGCCGCTCGAGATCCCGCCCGCGGCGAGCACCGGCCGAGGGGCCACGGCGTCCATCACCTGGGGCAGCAGGGCGAGCGTGCCGATGCGACCGGTGTGACCGCCGGCCTCGGTGCCCTGGGCCACCACGTAGTCGGCGCCGTCTTCGGCGACCTGCCGGGCCGCCCGGACGTTGCCGACCAGCGAGAGGATCTTCACGCCGTGGGCCTTGAGCACATCGGCGAAGGGTGCCGGTGACCCCAGACCCGACGCGAAGACCGGAACCTCTTCCTCCAGAAGGACCTCCATCTGCGCGCCCGCCCAGCTCTTTCCCTCCGGCGGCAGCATCGAGGGCCCGGACGCGCCGCGCGGCGCCTCGAGCCAGGGGACGTCGAGTTCTTCGGCGATGGCGCGTACCGCCGCGAGGCTCTCCCCGGGGATGCGCGGCGGGGCCGGGCGCGGCGCGGGGGCACCGGCCTCGCCCCGGGCACGGGTCTGGAGGAAGGCACTGGCCAGCAGCAGGTCGACGCCGAAGGGGCGGTCGGTCAGCGAGCGGATCTCGCGGATCTTCGCGCGCAGGACGTCGGGGCCGAAGGCGACGCCTCCCAGCACGCCCAGGCCGCCCGCGTTCGAGACGGCGGCGACGAGTTCGGCGCTGGCCACGGGCTCGCCTTTGCCGGCGACGGGGCCCATGCCGGCGAGCACGATCGGGTACTCGATGCCGAGCGCATCGCACAACTCGGTGCGCAGCGTGGTCACAGGGCTGTCCTCTCTCGCGCCGGCGCCGCCACTGAGCCGGCGAGCCGCCCATTGTGGCCCTTTTCCGGAGCCGTGTCAGACCGGTCCTCCTGCCGGGGCCGAGCGCTACCGTGCGCCCGACGGAGGTTCCCCATGATCGAGCACGAGATCGACCTCGAGACCGGTGACGGCCAGATGAACACGTTCATCACGCATCCCGAAGAGGAAGGGCCGCACCCGGCGGTTCTCTTCTACATGGACGCTCCGGGCAAGCGCGAAGAACTGCACGACATGGCCCGGCGCATCGCCACCACCGGCTACTACGTGGCGCTCCCGAACCTCTACTACCGCGAACTGCGCGAGTTCCATGTCGAGCGGGAAGGGCGCGAGCGCATGTTTGCGCTGATGCGCACGCTCACGAATCCGATGGTGGTGGAGGACACCGTGAGCCTGCTCGACCTCGTCGATCGAGACCCCGCCGCCGTCTCGGGGCCGGTCGGTGCGGTGGGCTACTGCATGAGCGGTCCGTTCGTGTTCGCAGCGGCGGCGGCGTTTCCCGAGCGCTTCGTCGCCACGGCGTCGATCTACGGCGCGGGGCTGTTGACCGATCGGGACGACTCTCCGCATCTCACCGCAGACCAGATCGAGGGTGAGATCTACTTCGCCTGCGCCGAGATCGACCGCTACGCACCGCGCGAACAGATCGACGCCCTGGCCGCGCATCTCGCCCAGACCGACGTGCGCCACCGCATCGAGTGGTACCCGGGCGTCGAGCACGGCTTCGCCTTCCCCCGCCGCGAGGGCATCTACGACAAGCCTGCGGCCGAACGCCACTGGGAGCGCCTCTTCGCCCTCTTCGCCCGCCACCTCCACCCCCAGTCCTAGACGGGGACGTTCTTTCCGTCCCCACTTCTCCCTAGTCGAAGGCGGTGGCGGGGAGCCAGGTGACGAGGGCGGGGAAGAGGAAGATCAGCAGCAGGCCGACGAGCTGCAGGCCGACGAAGGGCACGATGCCGCGATAGAGGTGGCCGAGTTCGATCCCCGGTGGCGCTACGCCGCGCAGGTAGAAGAGCGCAAAGCCCACCGGCGGGGTGAGGAACGAGGTCTGGAGGCAGACCGCCACCAGCACCGTGAACCAGAGCTTGTCGATGCCCAGCGTGGCCGTCACGGGTTCGACCAGGGGCAGCACGATCAGCGTGATCTCGATCCAGTCGAGGAAGAACCCCAGGGCGAACACCAGCGCCATCAGGCAGACGACGATTCCGGTGGGCCCGAAGGGCAGGGCCGTGATGCCCGCCTCGATGACCTCGTCGCCGCCCAGCCCGCGGAGCACCACCGAGAAACAGGTGGCGCCCAGGAAGATCGCGAAGATGAAAGACGTGGTCCGTGCCGTAGCCCGGGACGCCTCGGTGAGCGTGGCCCGGTCGAGCCGCCCCCGGGCCAGGGCGAGCAACGTGGCGCCGATCGCGCCCACCCCTGCGGCCTCGGACGGCGACACGATGCCGAAGAAGATCGACCCCAGGACGGCCAGGATCAGTCCGAGGGGCGGTAGCAGCGCGCGCACCAGGGCCCAGGCCGCACCCTGCTCCTGCTCGCCCGCTTCGGCCCGCCGCGCGGGGGGGGCGAACTGGGGCCGCGCCAGGCAGATCACGACGAGGTAGCCGAGGTAGAGCCCCGCGAGGACGAGTCCGGGGAACAGCGCACCGAGGAAGAGATCGCCGACCGAGAGCTGCATGGGCTCGCTCATCAGCACCAGCATGATGCTCGGCGGGATCAGGATGCCCAGGCAGCCCGACGCGGCCACGGTGCCCACGGCGAGCTCCTTCTGGTAGCCGTTCGCCAACATCGCGGGCAGCGCCAGGGTGCCGAGCAGCGCGACCGAGGCACCGATGATGCCGGTGGACGCGGCGAGCACGACGCCGAGCAGCGTCACGCCCAGGGCCATGCCCCCTGCCACCCGCGCGAGCATCGTCTGGAGCGACTCGAGCAGGTCGGCCGCCACGCCGCTCTGGTCGAGCATGTGGCCCATGAAGATGAACAAGGGCAGGGGGACGAGCCCGTAGCTCGACATCGTGCCGTAGATGCGGTCGACCACCAGGGAGAGCGTGGTGAGGTCGGCATCCACCGGCAGGCCGTATGCGTTCAGCACCTCGCCGGCCACGGCGAACACGACCCCGACCCCGGCCAGCACGAACGCCACCGGGTAGCCGGTGAGCAGCAGTCCCACGAACGTGGCGAACATGAGCGCCACGAACAGCAGGTTCCAGTCGAGGTCCACGGTTCAGGTCACCGTGCCGGTGGCCGCGGCGCGCCGGGCCTCGCCGGCATCGGGGTCGTGGCCGCGCAGCACCAGTGCACTGCGTGCGGCGGTGCCCAAGGCCTGGAGCGACAGCAGGGCCAGCGCTGCGAACAGGACGAACTTGATCACGTAGCGGGCTGGCAGGCCGCTCGGCATGGGCGAGCGTTCGCCCAGCGCCCACGAGGTGGCGAAGAAGTCCCAGGCCGAAACCGTCACGAAGGCCGAGAACGGAAACAGCAGCAGCAGGCAGCCGAGTAGCTCGATCCAGGCCTGGGCGCGCGGCGAGAGGCGCGCGTGCAGCAGGTCGACCCGCACGTGCTCGTCCTCGGCGTACGTGTATGCGAAGCCCAGCAGAAAGGCGGCTGCGAACAGGTGCCATTGCAGCTCTTCGAGCTCGATGAACCCGCGACCCAGCCCGTAGCGCAGGCCCACGTTCAGGACGAGGACGCCGACGAGAAGCGGGTAGAGCCACGCCGCCGCCGTCCCGACGCGTCGCGACAGCGCGGACGCGCTCTGGGAGAGGCCCAGGAGCCCGCGGTCGAGAAGGCCGTGCTCGGCCATCGGCCGCGCCGGGCCGCTACCGCGCGTAGGCCCGCTGGGCCCAGTCGCGGTGCTCGGCGCGGAAGCGCTTCAGGGACTCCCACGCCTTGCGAAAGGAGGGGTCCTCGGCGCTGGCCTCGTCCATCACCTCGGCCGAGGCCTCGCGAAAACGGGTCATCAGCTCCGGCGGCCACTCGTGGATGGTCACGCCTTCTTCGCGATAGAAGGCCAGCGCCGGGCCCTGGATCGCGGTGCCACGCGTGAGCCCGTAGAGCGTGGTCGCATCGCAGGCGGTCTCGATGCTCGCCTGCTGAGCGGGCGTGAGGGCCTCCCAGGCGGGCTTGTGGAACACGAGCTCCATCAGCGACGACGGCTGGTGCCAGCCGGGAAAGTAGTAGTGCTTGGCGACCTTGTAGAAGCCCAGGGGCTGGTCGACCGCGGGCATCGAGTACTCGGTGGCATCGATCACGCCGCGCTCGAGCGACAGGAAGATGTCGCCGGCGGCGAGCATGGTGATCGAGGCGCCGAGCTTCTCGAGCACCTTCCCACCGAGACCGGCGTACCGGATCTTCTTGCCGCGAAGGTCGTCCACGCTCTCGATGGGCGCACGGAACCACCCCGACGCCTCGGGCGGGATCACGCCGCAGGGTACGGGCACGGCGTCGTGGGCCGCATAGAGCTCCCGCCACAGTTCGAGACCGCCGCCTTCGTGCAGCCAGGCCAGGTACTCCGGCGCCTCCGGCCCGAAGGGCACCGAGCCGAAGACCGTCACCGCCGGGAGCTTGCCCATCCAGTAGCCCGGGAAGGTGAACCCGGCGTCGATCTTGCCCGCGCTCACGGCGTCGAAGATCTGCAGCGTGGGGACCAGCTTGCCGGCGTCGTAGAGCCGGATCCGCAGGTCGTGGCCGGGGAGAGCCTGCATGCGCTGCTCGAAATGCCGGATCATCTCGCCCAGCACCGGCACGCTGAAGCCGAAGCCCGACTGGATCTTGATCCGCGTTCCCGCACCGGCGGCCGGCACCGCCGGCCAGGACGCCAGCAGGCCCACCAGCAGCAGGGCCGCACCACCGCGGGCCAGGACGCGCGTCGGTCGATTCACGCCGGCCCTACTTCACCTGCCGCAGGAACTCGGACAGCCCGTGACCCTTGCGGTCGCCCAGGGTCCACTCGGTCATGCCCTCGCCAATGTGGGTGACCAGGCCCTCGCGGCGGTTGCGAAGCGGGATGAATCCCTTCACCTCACCCTCGATGGTGAGCTCCTCCCCCGCCTCGGTGCGTACGCGTGCCGTCACGTGGGTGTGGTAGAGGTCGTTGTCCTCGTACTCGGCGTCGATCTCGGCCGAGACCAGCCGCTCCATCTCCATGCCGCGGACCAGGACCCCGCCCGTACTGCGCTCCTTGCCCTCGGGGTCGCGTTCGATGATCGAGACCATCGCCCCGAGGTCGGGCCCGAAGTTGAGCGTGAGCCACTCGTAGCGGTGGATCGCCTGCCAGTAGCGCGGGCCCCACGAGTGGTCGCGGAGGCCGTAGCCGTCGATCTCGATCGTCTCGTCGTCGATGGTGAGCGTGCCCGTCACGTGCATGTGCTGTTCGTAGTGGGCCTTGCCGAACTGCTTGTCCGGGTCCTTTGCGGCCTCGCGCTTGCTGCCGCTGCTGCCATACATGGGCCCCACGGCGTCGTGCAACAGATCGAAGCGGATGCGCCGTTTCGGGTTGTCGGAGAATGCCTTGCGCGGGTCGGCCATCTGACGCGGCTCCGCGAGGTCCACCACCGAGCCCTCGTAGGTCGTGCGGAGCCGCTGGCCGGGCTCCTCCACCTCGAAGCGCAGCCCCCCCGCGTCGAAGGCGTCGTTCGAGTCGATCGACGGCCGCTTGAACGCGAACAGCACCCGGCCGCCCTCGAGGTAGAGGCACACCGTCATCTCCGCCTGGCCCTCGTTCGCGCGGTTGCCCATGCGGAACCAGCCCCCCAGCGAGCGGCGGGTGTCGAAGAAGTTGAAGTACATGCTCTCGTTGAAGTTCTTCTCGGGGCCGAGGGGGTGGGTGTAGTCGTCCTCGGGCACGAGGTTGCCAACGATCCGGGCCATGGGGCCTCCTGCGGGTTCCGCCGCGTTCCGGTGCGGAGCGGTCCGGGTATACTACAAGACTCCCTCCGAAAGGATCGCTCGTGAGTACCCTGCGCGGCATCGTGGTCCAGCTCAACACCGGGCTGGGCAAGCACTCGGGAACCGATGACATGATCTACGTGGGCGTGTCGGGCACCGCTGGCGGGCGCGAGTTTCCGCTCGACGTGGCGTGGTTCGACGACTTCGAGCGGCGCTCCCGTGTGAAGTACGCCCTGGGCGAAGTCTGGGAGGGCGAGGCCACCGTGGGCGCCCGCGAGCCCAAGATGGCCCGTGGTGACTGGAACGACCCGACGCTCTTCTTCGTGGGTTTCCCGGAGATCGACCGCGTGTACCTGCGCAAGCAGACCGGCCAACGGTCCGGCTCGGACGATGCCTGGGAGCTCGACGAGGTCGAGATCACGCTCTACGGCGAGAGCCCGGCCAAGCGCGTGTTTCGCAGTACCACGGCGATCTGGCTGGGCGTGCAGTACGGCGACACCGTCTGGGTCCCCGAGGTCGGGGCCGAAGACCGCAGCGTGTCGCTTCGCGCCTAGCACTCGTTCCGAACCGTCGCGTCGCGGCTAGCTTGGGACCGTCGCATCGCGACTCGTTCCGGACCGTCGCTTCGCGGCTAGTTCCGAAGCGTCTCGCCGACCCATGCGACCAGCACCAGGGCGGCCGCCAGCCCCAGGCCCGCAGCGCCGAAGGCCGCAACGCCGAGCGACGTGGCCTGCGCCGCGGCCCCCACCACCAGGGGACCCCCGGCCGATCCCGTGTCGGCGATCAGCCTCCAGACCCCGAGAAAGGGCCCCCGGTTGCCTTCGGGTGCGAGGTCGGCGCCCAGGGTCATCACGAACCCGGCCGAGAGCCCGTTGCCGAAGCCGATGACCAGGCCGACCGCCATCAGACCCGCGAACCCGGTCACGAGGGGCAGGGCGGCGAGGCCCGTGGCGAAGAGCAGCAGGCTCGGCACCCCCGACGCGCGCCTGCCGAAGCGGTCCATCAGGACGCCGGCCGGGTGGAAGAAGAGCATGTCGAGCCCGCTCGACAGACCCACCACCAGTCCGATCTCGGCCACGTCGAGTCCGATCGCATCGCCCCAGAGCGGGAGCAGCAGGTGGCGCGCCTGGCGCACCACCTGAAGGCCCAGGGCCACGAGGCCCGCGCCGCCCAGCCCCGCGGCGTGGCTTCTCAGCGTGGCCGCGACCGGGGGGGGCTTGGTGCGACCCGGGTCGTCGGGTGTGGGCCGGGCCGGCCGAGGCAGGCGCAGCAACAGCAGCGCCGCGGCGAAGGACAGCACCGCCTGGACGGCGAACGCGGCGTGAAGCCCTGCACGGTCGGCCACCAGGCCCCCGAGGATCGGTCCCACGAAGACGCCGAACCGCCCCATGCCGCCCAGCATGGCCATGGCCCGGCCCCGCACGGGCGCCTCGATCTGCACGGCCATGAAGTGCATCCGCGTCATCGAGAACAGGCCGAGGGCCGCGCCCGAAGCGAAGACCAGGGCCAACCAGGCGGGCAGCCGATCGGTGGCCGAGGCCGCGAGGGCGAGCAGGCCGGTGAGCGCGGCCCCGAGAATCATCAGGCGGCGGTCGCCGAGCCGGGCGACCAGCAGGCCCGCCGGCACGTCCATGGCCATGGTGCCGCCCGAGCGCATGGCCACGGCGAGGCCCGCGACCGCGAGCCCGCCGCCCAACTCGCCGGCGAGCAGCGGCGTGGCCGGGATCACCGCGCCGACGCCCGCAGAGATCAGGAATGCGGGCGCATAGACCGTCGTGCCGTAGCGCCGCAGGAGGACGGCGGTGGGGTTCGGTTCGCGCGAGGGCGCGGGCGGCGAGGCGTTCACGCTTCTCGCCGCGGGCTGTAGCTCACGCGCCGCGCCGCCGGGACGTGTTCTCGCGGTACCAGTCGATCGTCTCGCTGGCCTCCCGTCGCTCTTCCTCGAGGAACCGCGCGACGGCACCATCGAGGCGCGGGTCGGCGAGGTAGTGCGCGCTCCAGGTCGGGTGGGCGTCGAAGCCCCGCATCTGCTTGTAGCTGCCGCCGGCGCCGGGCTCGAACCGGGTGAAGCCACTGCGGATGCTGTGCTCGATGCCGGCGTAGTAGCAGACGTTGAAGTGGAGGTGGCGAAGCTCCTTGAAGCAGCCCCAATAGCGGCCGTAGAGCGCGTCCCCCTTCTGGACGTTCACCGCGCCGGCCACGATCTCGCCCCTCTGCCGGGCGACCACGTGGCAGAGCCGGTCGCGAAAGCGCTCGTGCAGGAGATCGAAGAACGGCCGGTTGAGGTAGCGGCGACCGTACGGGTGGTGGTCGACGGTCACGCGGTAGATCTCGAACATCGGGCCCGCGAGTTCGGTCGAGATCGCGTCGCCGGTCAGCACCTCGATCTCGACGTCCTGGGCCTCGAGCTCACGCCGTTCCCGACGCACCTGGTTGCGCCGCTTGCTGCGCAGGCTGCCCAGGTAGCCTTCGAAGTCGTCGAAGCCGTGGTTGTGCCAGTGGTACTGCAGGCCGAGCCGCGGGTGGAAGCCCTCCGCCTCGAGCGCGTCCCGCTCGTCTTCTCGGCAGAAGTTCACGTGCACGCCCGACAGGCCGTTCGCCCGGCAGATTTCACGCAGCGCGCCGGCCAGGGTCCGGAGCAGGGCGGGGCGGGGCGCGCCCGGCGCGGTGAGCAGCCGGCCGCCGGTCACCGGCGTGAACGGCACGCCCACGAGCAGCTTGGGGTAGTAGTCGATCCCGGCGCGGTGCGCCGCGTCGGCCCAGCCCCAGTCGAAGACGAACTCGCCTTCGCTGTGGCCCTTCACGTAGACCGGGCACGCCGCGACCAGCCGGCCCTCTTCGCGCACGACCAGGGGGCGGGCGCCCCAGCCGGTCTCCCCGGAGACGGCGCCCGACTGCTCGAGGGAGGCGAGAAAGCCCCACTCGAGAAACGGCGAGTCGTCGGCCACCAGGGCGTCCCACTCGTCCTGGGCGATCTCCGCGACGCCCTCGAGCAGTGCGACCTCGGCCATCGAGCGATTGTAGCCGGGGCCCGCCGCCGCGAAGCGTGTCGCCGCTTCGCTACCCTGACGGCATGTCGGCACGCGCGGAGGCCGGGGGCATCGGTAGCTCCGGGGGTGGCGGCGGCGAGCGTCCCAAGGACGGCTCCCGACGCGAGGGCGGCGTCGCCGAGCGCACGCGGCCCAAGCAGGCGCGCCCGCCCCGGTTCAAGGTGATCCTGTTCAACGACGACTACACCCCCATGGGGTTCGTCGTCTCGGTGCTCGAGAGCATCTTTCGCAAGAGTCCCTCGGAGAGCACCGCGCTGATGCTGCGGATCCACCGCTCGGGCTCGGGGGTGGCCGGCGTGTACGTGCTCGAGGTGGCGGAGACCAAGGCCGCTGCGGTCCACCGCCTGGCCGAAGAGCGCGGCTACCCTCTCCGGGCGGGCGTGGAGCCCGAGTGAGATGCCCTCGGACCCCTCCCGCGAGGCCCCCGTACCGTCCCCATCGAGGCAACCGTCGAGCCCCCACCGAGGCAACCCTTGAGCCACCTGAACCGCGAGCTGCAGATGACGATCCAGGCCGCCTACCGCGAGGCGGTCGAGCGGCGCCACGCCTACCTGACCGTGGAGCACCTGCTCTACGCGCTGGTCCAGGACGACGTGGGGGCCGAGGTGCTCCGCCACAGCGGCGCCGATCTGAGCAAGCTCGAGGCCGCCCTCCAGCGCTTCTTCGAGGAAGACCTCGACACCCGGGAGGAAGACGGCGACGAGACCCCCCAGACCCTGGCCTTCCACCGGGTCATGCAGAACGCGTTCTCCCATGCCGAGGCCGCCGAGAAGGAGGAGGTCGAGGCCGGCGACCTGGTGGCGGCCATCTTCCAGGAGCCCGACAGCCATGCGGTGTCGCTGCTGCGCGAGCAGGGCGTCTCGCGGCTGGACGTGCTGCGCTTCGTCTCGCACGGCGTGTCCAAGTACGGCGGAGCCGAAGACGCCGAGGGCGAGATGCTCGGCGGGGAGCCGGACTCGGACGAGGAGACCCCCGCCGACCCGCTCGAGGCGTTCGCCTCCGATCTGACGGCGCTCGCTGGCGAGGGCAAGCTCGACCCGCTGGTGGGGCGCGCCGACGAGCTGGTGCGCACGATCCACATCCTCGCCCGTCGTCGCAAGAACAACCCCGTGTTCGTGGGCGAGAGCGGCGTGGGCAAGACCGCCATCGCCGAGGGGTTGGCGCAGCGGATCGCGTCGGGCGACGTGCCCGAGAGCCTCGCCGACGCGGAGATCTTCAGCCTCGACCTGGGTGCGATGCTCGCGGGCACCAAGTACCGCGGCGACTTCGAGGCACGCTTCAAGGCGCTGGTGGCCGCCGTGCGCAAGCGCGACAACCCCGTCCTGTTCATCGACGAGATCCACACCATTCTGGGCGCCGGCGCGGCCCAGGGTGCCACCGTCGATGCGTCGAACATGCTGAAGCCGCTGCTGCAGTCGGGCGAGCTGCGCTGCATGGGCTCCACCACCTACCAGGAGTACCGCCACTTCGAGAAGGACCGCGCGCTGGCGCGGCGTTTCCAGAAGGTCGAGATCCGCGAGCCCACGGTGCCCGAAACGGTGCGCATCCTGAAGGGACTGGCGCCGCGCTACGAGCAGCACCACGGCGTGCGGTACGCGGTGCCTGCCCTGAAGGCGGCGGCCGAACTCTCGGACCGGCACCTGAACGACCGCTTCCTGCCGGACAAGGCCATCGACGTGATGGACGAGGTGGGCGCGGCCGTGAGGCTGCGGCCGGGCAAGGCGCGCAAGACCGTCGCGGTGCGCGACGTCGAGCAGCTGGTGGCCCGGATGTCGGGCGTGCCCATGGCGCGCGCCACCACCAGCGAGCGGACGCGCCTCGAGGGCCTCGAGGACGACCTGCGCGGGGTGGTGTTCGGGCAGGAGGATGCGGTGCGGACCGTGGTGCGCGCTACGCGCCGCAGCCGCGCGGGCCTCGGCGGAGCCGACCGGCCCTCGGGCTCGTTCCTCTTCATGGGGCCGACGGGCGTCGGCAAGACCGAGCTGGCCAAGCAGCTGGCGGCGTCCCTCGACGTGCCCTTCCTGCGCTTCGACATGAGCGAGTACATGGAGAAGCACGCCGTCGCGCGCCTGATCGGGGCCCCGCCCGGGTACGTGGGCTACGACGAGGGCGGCCAGCTGGTCGAGAAGGTGCGCAAGAACCCCCACGCGGTGGTGCTGCTCGACGAGATCGAGAAGGCCCACCGGGACCTCTTCGACATCCTGCTCCAGGTGATGGACCACGCCACGCTCACCGACAACCACGGGCGCGAAGCGGACTTCCGCCACGTGGTGCTGATCATGACCAGCAACGTGGGGGCGCGCGAGATGCAGCGCGCGGCGATCGGCTTCTCGGGCGGCGCTTCGAGCGACGGCAAGAAGGAGCTCGAGCGCATGTTCAGCCCCGAGTTCCGCAACCGCCTGGACGAGGTGGTGACGTTCTCGTCGCTCACGCCCGACGTCATGGGCCGGGTGGTGGACAAGTTCGTGGGCGAGGTGCGCGAGCAACTCCGCGAGAAGAAGGTCGCGCTCGAGCTCTCGGAGGCGGCGCGCGCCCTGCTGGCGGAGAAGGGCTACGACCCGGACTTCGGTGCACGCCCGCTGGCCCGCGTGATCCAGACCGAACTCTCCGACCCGATGGCCGAGGAGATGCTGTTCGGGGCGCTCCAGAAGGGCGGCCAGGCGTTCGTCGACGCCGCCGGTTCCAAGCTCACCTTCCGCTACGAGTCGAGCTGAAGCTCCGACCCGAGTTCGAGCTGAAGCTCCGACCCGAGTTCGAGCTAGCGGCTCCGATCCGGGGCCGGCCGGCGCTCGTGGAGCGCCAACGCTGTCGCGAGCGCGACCGCCAGCAGCGGTGCGACGGCCGGAGCGGGCACGGCCGCCAGGCTCGCCGGGGCCTCGATCGTGTCGAAGACGCGCACGTCGTCGAGGTCCATGGTGAGCAGCCGGTTGCTGTTGCGGTTGGTCCCCAGGCGGAAGTTCTGGAGCCCGCCCGGGTTCGCCGAGAAGCTCGCCACCTGCACGCCGTTCAGCCAGGCGTCGCCCGAGGTAGGGCTGAGCTTGCGCACCACGATGTGGTCCCAGACGCCCACGCCCGACGACGCACCCAGATCGAAGGTGCCCGCCGCGTTGCGCCACTGGTAGCGTCCGTCGAAGCTCTCGATCTGCCAGGAGAAGAGTGCGGTGGACGGGGTGTTGTTGCTGAAGATCCCCTGGTACTGCCCCTGCGAGACCGACGGTCCCTGGGGCCGGACGAAGAGCGACACCGTGAAGGCCGTCATGCCTCCCGGGCCGGTCGTCGACAAGAACGACGGGTTGGCATCGTTGCCCGCGAACCGCGCGACGCCGCCCGTGAAGGTCACGGCCGGGCCGGCACCCTGGGGCGTGAGGTCGTAGCCGTTGCCGGTCTGGTCGTTCGCGGTGCCGTCGTCGAAGTCCCAGGCGGCGATCATCGCGGCGCCCGCCGGTAGCGCCGATCCGCCCACCGCGAGGGCCACGGCCAGGAGCGAGCAGGCGAGGGTGGAGCGGACGCGTCGCATGACCCCGAGGTGATCGGGCTCACGTTCCTCGCTTCTTGAGCGGCTCCCCGTGGGACGGGCAGCTCAGCCGATCGCGCGTCGCTTCCACTTCCCGCGCCGGAAGGCGACCAGCAACCAGATGGCACGCGACAGGTGGTCGAGGATCAGCACCACCCACAGGAAGACCAGCGGCAACTCGAGGACGACGGCGCAAAGCACCGCAAGCGGCACCCGGAACACCCAGTTGCCGAGGATGGCGGCGCCGAGCGGCGTCATGGTGTCGCCTGCGCCGCGGAACGCGCCGGCCAGTGTGAAGTGCAATTGCATGGCAGGTTGCGCCAGCGCCAGGCAGAGCATGAACGGGGAGAGCGCAGCGACCGTCTCGGGGTCCACCGTGAACAGGCGCGCCAACGGCTCACGGAAGATCGCGCTGAGGGCGCCCATCACGACGGCCGTGGCCAGGGCCAGGCCTGCAGCCCGCCGGCCCGAACGCTCCGCGGCATCGACGCGGCCCGCGCCCAGCGACTGCCCCACGATGGTCGCGACCGCCTGCGAGTAGCCCGTGCCCGGGATCCACGAGAACGACAGGATGCGGATGCCGATGGTGTAGGCCGCCGCCGCGACCGTGCCGTAGGTTCCGATGAACGCGAAGTAGGCGATCATCGCCGCGTTCATGATCAGCCGTTCGGCCACGCCGGGCCACGCGATGCGGATGAGCGGGCCGAAGCGCTGGCCCAGGTTGCGGAAGTCGCGCGCCCGCAGGGCCGTGGGAGCATCTGCCCGGCGTCGCAGGGTGAGCACCACGAACACGACCATCGCCACGCTCTGGGCGATCAACGTCGCCAGGCCCGCACCCGTCACACCCATCTCGGGTGCCCCGAGCCAGCCGAAGATCAGCACGCCGTTCATGGCGATCTTCACGGCGGTCAAGACGCCGGTGACGAGCATCGGCGTGACCGTGTCCTTGTCGGCCCGCAGCGCGCTCTCGAGCATCAGCGCCACTGACATCATCACGGTGGAGAGCATGATCAGGCGGATGTACGGAACGCACAGCGCGATCACGGCCTCCTCGGCCGACAGCGCGCGCAGCAGCAGGTCGGGCCGCGCTCCGAGCGCGACCATCAGCACCAGCGAAGCGGCCACCGACAGCACGACCGAGGCCGCCAGGTTGTGGCGCGCCAGCCGCGGGTCCCCGGCGCCGATGGCGCGCGCCATGAGCGCGACACCGGCGAACGAGAGCGCGAACAGGGCCGACTGGGCGACGAAGAAGAGCTGCTGCGCATAGCCCACCGCGGCCTGGGCCACGGGTCCGAGCCGGCCGACCATGGCGATGTCGGCGATGCCGATCACGCTGGCGAGCGTCATCGACAGCATCACGGGCCACGCCAGCCGCAGGATCTCTGCGCTGGTGCCGGATTCGTCCACCACGCCGCGCGGGGGGCCGGCGACCTCGGTCGCCAGGGTGGCCGTCGGGTTGGCCGGCGCACCCTCGGGGTCGCCCACTTCGAGGGTGCGCTCCTCGACCTCGAGCGCCGCCTCGCGCTCCAAGGCCTCGGGCGGCGGGGTCGGCGTGCGGCCGTCGGTCCCGGAAGAGCGGGTCATCGCCCCTCCGGGGTTCCGAGCCGGGGCCCTCCCGGGTTGTCGATCAGGCGGGTCATGCGATCTCCCGGGCCGCACGACGTTAGCCGAGGCCGTCTTCGCTAGCGGGGGTGTCGCGTGACGCGCGTTCGCGCTAACGCAGTCGGGGCCCAGACGGGCACGGAGGGAACCCTGGTGAGACGCATCACCCAGGTCTTGCTGGCCACGCTGATTCTCCTGTCGCCGTTGGGCTGCCAGCTCCCGGCCCAGGGCGGGTCGGCGGCCGAGCCCGGAACGCTCGCCTCGATCCTGTCGCGCGGGGTCCTGCGCGCCGGGCTCTCCGGCGACCAGCCGCCGCTCAACATGACCACCAAGGACGGCCAGGTGATCGGCCTGGAAGTCGACCTGATGCTCGCCCTCGCCGAGTCGATGGGCGTCGAGGTCGAGTTCGTCCCGATGCCCTTCGCCGCGCTTCTGCCGGCCCTCGAGGCGGGGCAGGTCGACCTGGTGATCTCGGGCATGGCGATGACCGCGGAGCGAAACGCCCGGGTGGCGTTCGCGGGCCCCTACTTCGTGTCGGGCAAGTCGGTCCTGACCAAGCTCGAGAGCCTGGCGCGGGTCGAGACGCCCGCCCAGCTCGACGACCCCGCGCGCACCTACGCCGCGCTGGCGGGCTCGACCAGCGAGATCTTCGTGCGCAACCTGATGCCGAACGCCAAGCTCGTCACCGCGCCCAACTACGAAGCCGCGGTGGGGATGGTCGTTTCGGGCGAGGTGGACGCGATGGTTGGCGACTACCCGGTCTGCGCACACGAGGTGCGCATGCGGCCCGACGCCGGTCTCGTGGCCCTGGCCACCCCGTTCACCGTCGAGCCGCTTGGGATCGCGCTGCCTGCTGGTGACCCGCTGTTCGTCAACCTCGTGCAGAACTACCTGACGACGCTTCGCGAGACCGGACTGCTGATCCGGTACAAGGTGAAGTGGTTCGCCGACGCCGACTATCTGACCGAGCTGCGATAGCCCTCCGATGAATCGACGTGTGCTCACCGGGGTGGCTTGCGCGTGTGCGCTGGCGGGCGTCCTGATCGGCTGTGGCCCGAAGGAGCCGCCGCTGCGCAAGGTCGATGGCCGCACCGTCCTGATGGACGCGAACGACCCGGCCCCGCCGGCCGCGCAGGAGGCCGCGCGGAAGAAGAAGCCCAAACAGGACGACCTGATCATCCGCGCCGACGACGCGCGCGTGGGCAAGGAGGCCGCCGGCGCCGCGGCTGCACAGATGGGCCTGCTGGGCGATCCGGAGCTCGATGCGTACGTCAGCGAGATCGGCAAGCGGCTGCTGCGTGGCGTGCCCCGGCGTTCGTTCCAGTACGAGTTCCGCGTGATCGAGCAGTTCCCGCCCAACGCCTTCGCGCTGCCCGGTGGCTACATCTTCATCTCGCGCGGCCTGCTCGCCCTGGCGAACAACGAGGACGAGCTCGCCAACGTGATCGGCCACGAGATCATCCACGTCCGCAACCGCCACGCGGCGCGCCAGCAGGCGGCCGATCGCTACCGCAGCCCGCTGATGATCGGCTGGCTCCGGATGAAGGACCAGGCGGCCTACGGGCGCGACATGGAGCGGGAGGCCGACGAGGGCGGCCAGATGCTCGCGGCCGCGGCGGGCTACGACCCGGCCGCCATGTCGACGTTCCAGTCCTCCCTGGGCCAGTTCACCACATTGCTGACGGGTGCGGCGCAGTACCAGAGCTTCTTCGACACGCACCCGGGTACGTCCGAACGCGTGGCGAACACCGCCTTCCGCGCGTCGGAGATCCGCTGGCAACGCGACCCGGCGCTCGGCGACACCCGTGCGCGCTTCCTCGAGCGCATCGACGGTCTGCCGGTGGGCGACATGCCTCGCTCCGGCGTCTTCGAGGGGCCGCGCTTCCTGCACCCCGAGCTCGACTTCCAGCTGCGATTCCCGGACGGGTGGCGCGTGTCGAACTCTCCCCAGGCCGTGGGCGCCAGCGAGCCGCGCGGGCGTGCAGTGATCTTTCTCGGAGCGGCAGTTCCCCAGGACCCGAAAGCGGCCGCCCAGGAGTGGGTGGAGAAGAGCGAGGCCAGCCTGGGCAAGAAGCTCGAGGTGCGCTCCGCCCGCCCGATCAAGATGGGCCGGGAGGATGCCTACCGCATCGAGACCTACTCGAGCTCGGGCATGGGGGGTACCGTCGCCACGGTGACGTTCTTCAACTACGGGGGCGTCGGGATGGCGCTGACGGCGCTGTCCCGCAACGACTTCGCCGACAAGGTGAGCGGCCGCTACCGGTCGACCGCGCGGAGCTTCCGGCCGCTCTCGGCCGAGCAGAAGCAGGGCTTCACGAGCCGCAGCCTGCACGTGGTCGAGGCGCGCCCCGGGGAGAGCCTGCGGGAACTGGTCCAGCGGACGGGGAGCGTCTGGAACGCCTCGCAGGTCTCGGTCGCCAATGCGCTCTCCGGCACCCATACGTTCTCGGGGGGCGAGCGCGTCAAGATCGCCCGGGAGCAGCGTTACCGCCCGGGAGGCTCCTAGGCCATGTGGAGTCGGACACGGAGGTCCATGGCAGCGGGCGTGCTCGCGCTCGCCATCCTGTCGCCCGCACCGCTCCTGGCCGACGACGGTGGCGCGCCCGCCGCGCCGCCCTCCTGGCTGCGGTGGTTCGACAACGACTACTACAAGATCTCGCTCGACATCCGTGCGCGGATGGAACTCGCCAAGCAGCAGGGCCTCGACTCGTCCGACGCCTGGACCGTGCGGACGCGCGCGGGGATCGGCACGAAGCCCTGGCATGGCGTGTCGGCCTTCGCCGAGGTCGAGAGCACGCTCGGTTTCGGCAGCTACTGGGACGTGGCCAGCGACCCGAACGGCAAGACGCCGATCGCGGACCCGGAAGTCACCGACCTGAACCGCGCATGGCTCCAGTTCCAGCGGGAAGACTGGGGCGAGCTGCTCGCCAAGGGAGGCCGCCAGCGGATCATCCTCGACGACGCCCGCTTCGTCGGCAACGTCGGGTGGCGCCAGAACGAGCAGACCTACGACTCGGTTCGCATCGGCAACTCCTTCGGAGTCGATGGCCTGTCTGCGACCTACGCGTACCTGTGGAAGGTGCTCCGCATCTTCGGCGACAAGGGGCCCGACATCCGGCGCGACTTCGACTCCGACTCGCACGTGGTGAACGTGGCGTACGCGGGCCTGCCCTGGGGCATGAAGCTGGTGGGCTTCGCCTACCTGCTCGACTTCGACAACTCGCCGTCGAACTCGTCCAACAGCTACGGCTTCCGGCTCACCGGCACGCGCGACGTGGGCGACGTGCCGCTGGGTTACGAGCTGTCCTACGCCTACCAGACCGACGCCGGGCGCAACCCGGTGCCCTACGGCGCGAACTACCTGATGGTCAAGGGAAGCTCCGGGCTGGGCCGCTTCGGCCGACTCGAACTCGGCTACGAACTGCTCGGGAGCGACTCGGGCAAGGCCGTCTTCGTGACTCCGCTGGCCACGGCCCACAGGTTCAATGGCTTCGCCGACGTCTTTCTCGACAACGGCGGGCCGAACGGCCTGCAGGACCTGTTCGTGGTCTGGTCCCCCGAGTTGCCGTTCGGCCTGGGGGGATTCCTCGCCTACCACCACTTCTGGAGCGACGAGGGCGGCACCCGCCTCGGGCAGGAGATCGACTTCGTCGTGAAGCGCGCGTTCGGCAAGCACCTCGAGGTGCTGACCAAGGGGGCCTACTTCATCGGGTCGTCGTCGGGTCCGCCCGATCTCTGGCGCTACACGCTGGAGCTGAACTTCCGGTACTAGGCGCGGGGTCGGGCCTAGACCGGCGTGCGCAGCTCCGCCGGCAGCTGGAACGTCACGCCTTCGTCCACCTCGGGCTGGCTGCGCACGGCGTCGGCGCCGAGCTCGCGCAGGCGTTCGATCACGCCCTCGACGAGCTCTTCGGGCGCCGAGGCACCCGCGGTCACGCCTACGCAGGCGACGCCCTCGAGCCAGCCCGGCTCGACGTCGCTCGCATCCTGCACCAGCTCCGCGCGCACGCCGGACTTGCGGGCGAGTTCGACCAGCCGGTTGCTGTTGGACGACGCGGGCGCGCCGACCACCAGCACCAGGTCGGCGTCGTCGGAGAGCGCCTTCACCGCGTTCTGGCGGTTCTGCGTCGCGTAGCAGATGTCGTCCTTGCGGGGCAGCGCGACCTTCGGGAACCGTCGCTTCAGCACCTCGAGAATCTCGCGCGTGTCGTCCACCGACAGCGTGGTCTGGGTGAGCACGGCCAGCCGCTCCGGGTCGCGCACGCGTACCTGCTCGGCGTCCGCGACCGTCTCCACGAGGATCATGCGGTCGGGGGCGTGTCCCATGGTGCCCTCGACCTCGACGTGGCCGGCGTGACCCACCAGAAGGATCTCATGGTCGAGTTCGTCGAAGCGCCGGGCTTCGACGTGCACCTTGGTGACGAGCGGGCAGGTGGCGTCGAGCGTGCGGAGAGATTGCCGATCCGCCGCCTCACGCACCGCCGGCGATACGCCGTGGGCACTGAAGACCAGCAGCGCGCCCTCGGGTACGTCGGCCGGGTCTTCGACGAACACCGCGCCCTTGGCGCGCAGCGACTCGACCACGTGGCGGTTGTGCACGATCTCGTGGCGCACGTAGACGGGCGGGCCGAAGCGCGCGAGGGCGACCTCGACGATCTCGATGGCGCGGTCGACGCCGGCACAGAAGCCCCTCGGGCTCGCGAGTTGGATCTCCACGGCCGCGAAGCTAGCGATCGCGCCGGGGCGCGTCCCCCGCCCGTGGGTGCCCTCGGGCAGGCGGGCCGGGGGGCCCGAGAAACGGCTAAGATGACTGACCGATTCGGGAGTCGACCGCAGCGCCACGCGCGGGAGCTCCTGCACCAGGAGGTCCCCCATGGCCGATCTCGACACGTTTCGAAGCGAAGTCGGCAGCTGGCTCGACGCCAACTGCCCCGAGGCGCTGAAGGGCGACCGCACCAGTGCCATCGATGGTGTCTGGGGCGGCCGCAAGTGGGAGCCGACCCGCCCCGAGCAGCGCACCTGGCTCGAGCGCGCGTCGGCCCAGGGCTACACCGCGCCCACCTGGCCCAAGGAGTACGGCGGCGGCGGGCTCTCGCCCGCCGAGGCCAAGGTCCTGAGCCAGGAGATGGCGGCCCGCCGCATCCCCGCGCCGCTCACCGGCTTCGGCCTTTCGATGATCGGCCCGACGCTGCTGCGCTTCGGAACCGAAGAGCAGAAGCAGGAGCATCTGACGAAGATCACCCGGGGCGAGATCCGCTGGTGCCAGGGCTACAGCGAGCCCGGCGCGGGCTCGGACCTGGCGGGCCTGCAGACCCGGGCCGAGGACGACGGCGACCACTACCTCATCAACGGCACCAAGGTCTGGACGTCCTACGCCGACCAGTCCGATTGGATCTTCGCCCTGGTGCGGACGGACCCCGATGCCAAGAAGCAGGAGGGCATCACCTTCCTGCTGATCGACATGGACTCGCCCGGCGTGTCGGTGAGCCCGATCCTCCTGATCAGCGGCTCGTCGCCGTTCTGCGAGACCTACTTCAAGGACGTGCGCGTCCCCAAGGCCAATGTGGTCTCCGACGTGAATGCCGGCTGGACGGTGGCGAAGGCGCTGCTCGGCCACGAGCGATCGATGATCGCCGACGCGTTCGGTGGGGGGGCGGGTGGCGCCAAGCGGAGCCTCGCGGACCGTGCACGCCGCTACCTGGGAGACGCGGCCGATGCGCCCGTCTCCGACGCTTCGCTACGCGAGCGCATCGCCCAGGCCGAACTCGACACGCGGGCGTTCCTGCTGACGGTGCAGCGTGCCAAGGACGCCGCCAAGGCCGGCCAGCAGCCGGGGCCGGAGTCGTCGATCTTCAAGGTCTACGGGACCGAGATCAACCAGCGGCGTGCCGAGCTGATGGTCTCCATCGCGGGCCCGAGTGCCCTCGGCTGGGAAGGCCCGGGGTTCGAGGACGACGAACTCCAGCTCACCCGCGACTGGCTGCGCACCCGCGGCAACACCATCGAGGGAGGCACGTCCGAGGTGCAGCGCAACATCATCGCGAAGCGCGTCCTCGGCCTGCCCGACTGATCCCCGCGAATCCACCGCGGCCGGGCCCCGTGCGCCGGCCTTGGAGACCCCCATGCAATTGGCCTTGACCGAAGACCAGGACCTCATCGCCAAGACGGCCGCCGACTTCGTCGCAGAGAACAGCCCGGTGTCGCGCGTGCGCGAACTGCGCGACCAGGCCGATGCCACCGGCTTTTCGCGCGCGCTGTGGAAGGAGATGGCCGACCTCGGTTGGGTCGGCATCCCCTTCGACGAAGCCCACGGCGGCGCGGGCCTGGGCATGGCCGAACTGGTGCTGGTGATGGAGGCGCTGGGGAGAAGCCTGGCGCCGGAGCCGTTCCTGTCGACGGTCCTGCTGGCGGGCCAGGCCCTGGCACGGGGCGGCAGCGAGCCCCAGCAGAAGGACTGGCTTCCCGGTCTCGTGGCAGGGGAGAAGATCCTTTCGCTGGCGTACCAGGAGGCCCGAAGCCGCTACGACCTCGGCTCGGTCGAGACCCGCGCAGAGGCCACGGGGGATGGGTTCCGGCTGACCGGCGAGAAGATCCAGGTGCTCGACGCGGCGAGCGCCGACGCGATCCTGGTGAGCGCCCGCGGCGACGCCGGCGTCGGGCTCTACCTGGTCCAGGCGGGGAGCGCGGGCCTGGCGATCGAACCGCAGACGCGGCTGGACGGGCGCAGCGCCGCGATCGTCCGACTCGACGGCGTGGCCGTCGGTTCCGATGCCGTCGTGGGCACGCCGGCCGGGGGCGGCGAGCTGCTCGAGCGGGTCGTGGACGTCGCCACCGTGGGACTTTGCGCCGAGATGCTGGGCGGCATGCACGAGGCTTTCGACCTGACCCTGGCCCACCTGAAGGAGCGCCAGCAGTTCGACGTGCCGATCGGGAGCTTCCAGGCGCTCAAGCACCGGGCCGCCGACGTCTTCATCGAGCTCGAACTGGCGCGTTCGACCGTGATGGCCGCCGCGCGCGCGGTGGACGAGCAGAGCGACGACGTCGCGAAGCTCGTGTCGTTGGCCAAGGCGCGTTGCTCCGACGCCTACGTGCTGGCCACGAACGAGGCGGTGCAGATGTTCGGCGGCGTCGGCATGACCGACGAGTACGACATCGGTTTCTACATGAAGCGCGCGCGCGCAGCCGAGATGACCTTCGGCGATGCCGCCTTCCACCGCGACCGATGGGCGCGCCTGGCCGGGTACTGAACCCTGAGCGACGAAGTCGCCCAGGGCGCCGGGCTGCTCGCGCCCGACGAGCGCATGCTGCGGGCCTGCCGCGGAGAGCCCGTCGATCGCCCGCCGGTCTGGTTGATGCGCCAGGCCGGCCGCTACCTGCCCGAGTACCGCGCCGTGCGCGAGGGCGTGGGCTTTCTCGAGATGTGCGCGGACGTCGATCGGGCGGTGGAGGTCTCGCTCCAACCGATTCGGCTGGTGGGCAGCGAAGCGGTGGTGTTCTTCTGCGACATCTTCGTCCCGCTGGTGGGGTTGGGTCTGCCCGTGCGGTTCGGGCCCGGTCCGATCGTGGACGACCCGATCCGCAGCGGCGCACAGGTGGCGGCGCTACCCGAGCGCTGTGCCACCGAGTCGGTGCCCTACGTGTTCGAGATCCTGAAGCGGCTGCGGCGCGAACTCGCCGCCGACCGCATCCCGTTGATCGGTTTCGCCGGCGCGCCGTTCACCCTGGCGACCTACCTGATCGAGGGCCGCGGCGACCCCACCCGGCGCTATGCCGAGACCCACGCCTGGCGGGAGCGCGAGCCCGAGGGCTTCCGCGCGCTGCTCGAATGGCTCGCCGACCGCACCATCGACTACCTGAACGCGCAGATCGACGCGGGGGCCCAGGTCGTCCAGCTCTTCGACTCGTGGGCCGGGGCGCTCGACGCCGATACCTACCGGCAGTGGATCCTGCCCATCAACCGCCGCATCGCGGACGGCGTGGATCGTACGCGGGCCCCGTTCATCCTGTTCACGAACGAGGCGCCGCACCTCCTCGATCCCATGCTCGAGGTCGCCCCCGACGTGATCTCGGTGGGCGCGGCCGTGGACCTCGCCCGGGCCGCCGAGCGGGCGCAGGGCCGAATCAGCCTTCAGGGAAACCTCGACCCAGAGGAGCTCAAGCTCTCGCCAGAGCTCATCTTTCAGCGCGTCCGCGAGATCTGCCTGGCGGCTCGGGCCGCTCGGGGCCACGTGCTCAACCTGGGCCACGGGTGCACGCCCGACACCCCCGTCGAAGGGGTACGCGCGTTCACCGAGGCGGCGCGCGCACTGGCGCGGGACCCGGAGTGGATCCGCGCCCGGGCCACCCCGGCCTAGGGACCCTGCGGCTCGACCGCCGCCGCCGGCTCGGCGAGCTTGGCGCCGTCTCCGGCGGCCTCGCGGACCATCGAGGCCACGCCGGCCACCCACTCGGGGGCGGCGTTCACGCACGGGACCAGCAGCAGGTCTTCGCCTCCGGCCTCGAGCCACTGCTCGCGTGCACGCAGGCCGATTTCCTCGAGGGTCTCCAGGCAGTCGGCCACGAACGACGGACAGAGGACCGCCAGGCGCCGCCGGCCGCGCTCGGCCAGTTCGGGGATCACCTCGTCGGTGAAGGGCCGGATCCACGGCGTGCGTCCCAGGCGAGACTGGAACGCGGTGCTGTGCGCCTGCGGGTCGAGGCGAAGCCCCGCGGCCAGCGCCCTCGTCGTGGCCATGCACTGGGCGCGGTAGCACCACCGGTTCGCCGCGACGATGGCGTCGCAACAATGACCGTCGGCCAGGCAATGCGCGCCCGTGCGGTCGCTTCGCCGCACCTGGCGCTCGGGCAGGCCGTGGTACGAGAACAGGACGTGGTCGGCCCCGAAGCGCTCGAGCGCGGGGCGCGCCACGGCCAGGCTGGCGTCGATGAAGCGGGGGTCGTCGAAGAAGTCGGGCAGTGTGCGCACCGGCAGCACGTTCCACCGCGAGCCGATCTCTTCGTGCAGGCGCTCCAGCGCAGAGCCCGTGCTCGAGGCCGCGTACTGCGGGAAGAGCGGCAGCGCCACGATCTGCTCGACCCCGGCCCGCTCGAGGCTCTCTACGGCCCGCGCGATGCTGGGCTCGCCGTAGCGCATGCCCAGCACCACCTCGAAGCCCGGCCCCAGCGCGCGGCCGACCCCCTGGGCCAGGGCCTGTCCGTGGAGGAGCAGGGGCGAGCCCGCTTCGGTCCAGATCTGCTGATAGGCGGCCGCCGAGCGGCGCGGACGCGTGCGCAGGATCACGCCGTGCAGCAGCAGGAAGCGCCCCAGGGCCGGCATGTCGAGCACGCGCGGGTCCGAGAGGAACTGGGCCAGGTAGCGGCGCACCGCACCCGGCGTGGGCGCTTCCGGTGTGCCGAGCTGCAGCAGCACGACGCCTGTGCGCCCGGTGGCCTGCTCCCGCGAGATGCGCTCGTTCAACGCCGCCTCGCGAGCCCGCCGACGACCAGCGACAACACGACGTAGTAGGCGGGGAAGAGGAGGGAGGCGAGGACGAGCTCACGCGCGGGCGGGCGGACCAGGGCCACGAGGAGCGCCACGGTCCAGGTGGCACCGCCGGCGAGGGTCGTGCGCTGAAGAACGGGGGTGCGGCTCGGGTAGACATACTTGATCGGGACGAAGACCATCACCGAGAGCACGAGAAGCAGTGTGGAGAGCAGGGCGGGCGGCATCGGCAGCACGAAGGCGTACAGGGCCACCACGTTCCAATACGACGGGAAGCCCTTGAAGAAGTGGTCGTCGGTCTTGGCGTCCGTCTGCGAGAAGCCGTAGGCGCTGGCCAGCACCGGCGCCGCCACGACCGCGGGCCAGGCCACGAGATCGGCCTGCACCAGGAACACGATCGGCACGATCACGTAGTTCAGGAAATCGATCACGTCGTCGAGCGTGCGGCCGTCGGTTCCGGGGAGCACCTCCTTCACGCGCGCGAGGCGCGCGAAGCTGCCGTCGATCGCGTCGATGAACAGGGCCAGCAGCATCCAGAGGGCGGCTTCGCGAAGCCGGCCGCTGCCGCTCGCGAGCAGGGCGAGCACCCCTACGATGGCACCGCTGGCGGTCAGCAGGTGGACGCCCCAGGCGCCCGCGCGCTGGGCCAGCGAATACGAGCCCGCATCCGCGCGGTGCACTTGCCGCGATTCGGGCGACTGGCCAGCTTCCACGGCCAGACCATACCACTCTGCTATCGTCGTCCCCGAGGGATTCCGTGTCCGAGCACCCTGTCGACCTCCTCGCCGAAGCGCCCGGAACGCCCCGCGCGCGCGCCCATGCCATGGTCGAGGTGCTTCGCCAGGGCAGCGACAGCTTCGTGACCACGCGGGCGGACACCGTGCTCAACTGGGCGCGCAAGTACTCGATGTTCCTCTACCCGTTCGTGACCGCCTGCTGCGGCATGGAGTTCATGTCCACGGTCGGACCCCGCTACGACATGGACCGGTTCGGCTGTGCGCTGCCACGATTCTCCCCCCGGCAGGCGGACCTGCTGATGGTGGTGGGGACGATCACCCACCGGCAGGCACCCATCCTGAAGAAGGTCTACGACCAGATGGCCGAGCCGAAGTGGGTGATTGCCTTCGGCGCGTGTACGTGCTCGGGCGGCCCCTACGACAACTACGCCGTGGTGCAGGGGATCGACACCCTGATCCCGGTGGACGTCTACGTGCCGGGGTGTCCGCCCCGGCCGGAGGCGGTTCTGGACGGGCTGATCAAGCTCCAGGCGCGGATCCAGGCGGAGAAGGTGCCGGCCGACGGCCGCCACCAGGAGATCGGCTAGCGCCGACACGCCGAGACCCAGGAACGCGGCCGGGCGCATCAAGCGGGGCGGCGCCCAGGCCGATTGGCGAAAGCGGCTCGCGCGCGATGCCGCCCGCCGCCGAAGAAAGGCGAGACCATGCAGAGGGCAGGGCAGGGGGACGACCGATGAGCGATCGCTTCGACCTGGTCGTGATCGGCGCGGGCCCGGGGGGCTACATCGCCGCGATTCGGGGTGCCCAGTTGGGCCTGCGCGTGGCGATCGTGGAGGAGGATCGCCCGGGCGGTGTCTGCCTAAACTGGGGGTGCATTCCCAGCAAGGCGCTCCTGACCGGCGCCGAACTCGTCGAGAACCTGACGCGCCACGGCGAGACCTTCGGGGTGACCACTTCGGGGCTCACCCTCGACTACGGCAAGGTCATCGACCACAGCCGCAAGACGGCGGACCGTCTGGCCAAGGGCGTGACGGGTCTGCTGAAGAAGAACGCGATCGAACTGGTCGCGGGCCGTGGCCGCCTGGCCGGCCCGACCAGCGTCGCGGTCACCGGCCAGACCGATCGGCTGCTCGAAGGCGACCACGTCATCCTGGCCACCGGCTCGGCCGAGTGGGTGCCGCCCGGGTTGTCCGTCGACGGCCAGCGGGTGCTCACCTCGCGCGAGGCGCTTGCCCGGCGTGAGCGGCCGGAGAAGGTGGTGGTGATCGGGGCGGGCGCCGTGGGAGTCGAGTTCGCCTACGTCTACGCCATGTACGGCGTCAAGGTCGTGATGCTCGAGATGGCGGACCAGATGCTGCCGGGTGCCGACCCCGACGTCGCGGCCGCGCTCCAGCGGGAGTTCCGCCGCAAGGGCATCGAGGTGCGGCTGTCCACGCGATTCGAAGCCGTGAAGACCCACGGCTCCGGAGTGACCGTGTTCACGACCTCGGGCGACGAGAGCGGCGAGATCGAAGCCGATCAGGTCCTCGCCGCGATCGGCCGGCGCGCGCGCTCCGGAGATCTCGGGCTCGAGGACGTGGGCGTCGCGACCGACGATCGCGGCTTCGTGGTGATCGACGCCGACCACCGCACGTCGGTGCCCAGCGTCTCCGCCATCGGCGACCTGGCCGGCGGCGCGCTGCTGGCGCACAAGGCGTCGGAGCAGGGCGTGGCCACCGCCGAGCGGCTGGCCGGCCGGGCTCACGGGCCGCTCGACCCCCGGCGGATTCCGGCCTGCATCTACGCCCAGCCCCAGGTCGCCTGGGTCGGACTCACCGAGGCCGAGGCGCGCGAGGCCTACGGTGACGAGCTGCGGGTGGGTCGGTTCCCGTTCACGGCCTCGGGCAAGGCGATCGCCGCGGCGCACACCGCGGGCTTCGTGAAGATCCTCGCCGAGCCGCGCTACGGACAGATCGTCGGCGCGCACCTGGTGGGATCGGGCGCCACCGAACTGGTGGCGGAACTCGGACTGGCGCTCACCCTCGAGGCCCGGACCGACGAGATCGCGGCCACCTGCCACGCGCATCCGACGCTCTCGGAAGCGATCCTCGAAGCCGCCTTGTCGGCCGAGGGTCGCGCCCTCAACATCTAGCTTCCTGCGAACGTCCCGGAGAAACCCATGTCGAGCATTGCCGTCCCGTTGCCCGAGCTCGGAGAGAGCGTCGTCGAGGGCACCGTGGCCCGTTGGTTGGTGAAGGAGGGCGACGTCGTCGTCATGGACCAGCCCCTGGTCGAGGTGACCACCGACAAGGTGGACGCGGAGATCCCCGCGCCGGAAGCGGGCCGCGTGGAGAAGCTGCTGGTCGCCGAGGGCGAGACCGTGGCGGTCGGGACCGAGCTCGTACGCCTCGCCACCGATGCCTCGGCAGCCGAGGGCGCACCCGCCCGGTCCGCCGAGCCCGCGGCGGCGCCCGCAGCAGCGGCGTCCGCCGCGCCCGACGAGCCGCCGGCGCGCGCGACCCCCGTGGCGAGCGCCCTGGCCGACGAAGCCGGTGTCGACCTGGAAGGCGTGACGGGTACGGGCGTCGGTGGGCGCATCACGAAGGACGACGTGGTGCAGCACGTCGCGCGCCGCCCCGCGCCGAGTCCTCCCGCAGGGGCCCCGGCCGCGCCGAGTCCTTCCACAGGGGCCCCGGCCGCGCAGGCCGGATCGTCGGCGCCGGCCGCCCCGGCCCAGCCCGCGAGCGCTGGGTCCGGCGCGCTGTCGCTGGATGAGGCGCGCGCCCGGTTCGGCAGCTACGCCCTTCAGGAGGGCGACCGCGTCCAGCCCATGAGCCCGCTGCGCAAGCTCGTGGCGCAGCACATGGTCTACTCGAAGCACACGAGTCCGCACGTCGGGACCGTGGCCGAGATCGACATGGGTGGGGTCGCCGCAGTACGCGACGGCGCGAAGCGCGCCTTCCGCGAAGCCAACGGGTACGCCCTCACGTACCTGCCCTTCATCGTGCACGCGACGGTTCGAGCGCTCCGCGAGTTTCCGGCGCTGAACGCCTCGGTGATCGAGGACGCGATCGTCGAGAAGCGCGCGGTCCACGTGGGCATCGCCGTCGAGACCGAGAAGGGGCTCGTCGTCCCCGTGGTGCGCCACGCCGACCGACTGTCGCTGGCGGGGCTGGCCGCGGCCGTCGAGGACCTGTCCTCGCGCGCCCGCAGCAAGAAGCTCTCGGCCGACGACCTCAAGGGCGGGACCTTCACGGTCTCGAACCCGGGTCGCACGGGCAACCTGTACGGGTTCGCCATCATCAACCAGCCGCAGGTGGGCATCCTGCGAATGGGCGAGATCGTGAAGCGGCCCGTGGTCCGGGACATCGACGGCGCCGATGCCATCGTGATCCGCCCGATGATGCACCTCGCGCTCTCCTACGATCACCGTGCCGTGGACGGCGCGCCCGCCAACGGGTTCCTGCACCGCGTGCGCGCTCTTCTCGAAGAAGCCGAGTTCGATCTCTAGCCGCGCGACCGGCGGTCGCGCACCCCGGGGCTGGCCATGTGGACCGAAGCGGATCGCGCGGCATTCGAGAAGCACGGCCTGGTGCGCCTGTCGGGCGTCTTCGACGCGGACCAGGCTGCGGCCATGGAAGAGCGCGTGTGGCAGGTGCTCGGCCAGCGTTTCGGCGTGGACCGGGAAGAGCCGGACACCTGGGACGTGCCCTACGCCACGGGGCTGCAGGGCATCCGCACCGACTGCGTGTTTGCGCCCAACGGCGGTCCGGCCCTGCACGCGGCGTTGGACGGTCTGATCGGCGCGGGTCGCTGGCAGGTCCCCAGGCACTGGGGCCAGTTCCTGATCACCTTCCCGTCGGCGCCCGTGGACGCGGCCCGTCGGTCGCTCTGGCACACCGACTTTCCGTATTCGCTCCCCGCCGACCGACTGGTGGGTGCGCTCGTGTTCAGCTTTCTGGGCGAGGTGGTTCCGAACACCGGCGCCACGCTGGTGCTCGAGGGCTCGCATCGCGTGGTGGAACGCTTCATGGCCGCCCGGCCGAAGCTGCGCAGCCAGAAGATGAAGGTGGCGCGCAACGCGCTCATGGCGAGCGCGCCCTTCCTCGCCTCGCTGCGCTCGGAGCCCGGCGAGGACTGGGCGGCGCGGCAGATCGGATCGGAAGGGGAGGCGTGGGACGAGCCGCTGCGGGTCGTGGAGCTCGTGGGTGCGCCCGGGGACGTGGTGGTGTGCCATCCCTGGATGTTGCACGCCGCATCGCCCAACCGAAGCGACCGGCCGCGCTTCATGCGGGTCCAGCGCATCGGACCTGCTCGCGGCGAGCGGCGCGCCTAGGAGCTGCCGGTCGGTGCACCGCCACCCCGTCCGAGGTCGAAGCCTGGGCGGCGACCGCTACTCTCGACCCATGCTCGAGGTCGCGTGGCTGGGAACGGTGCCGTACGGCGAGGCCCTCGACCTGCAAAAGGCGGCCGTCGAGGACCGTCGTGCCGGACGCACGCCGGACCGGTTGTTGCTGCTCGAGCACCCGCCCACGGTGACGCGGGGCCGCAGTGCGCAGCCCGGGCACCTGCGTGTACCCGTGGCCGAGCTGGCGGAACGCGGGATCGAACTGCACGACGTCGCCCGGGGCGGAGACGTCACGTACCACGGCCCCGGCCAGCTGGTGGGCTACCCGATCCTCGATCTGGCGGCGCGCGGTGCGCGCGACGTGACGGCCCACCTGCGCCGGATCGAACAGGCACTGATCGACGCGCTCGCTGGACTGGGACTGGGCGGCGAACGCGTCGACGGCTGGACGGGCGTGTTCGTGCCGGGCGCCGAGCCCCCGCGCAAGATCGCCTCGATCGGCGTGGGGCTGCGCGGTTGGGTCACGTATCACGGCTTCGCGCTGAACGTGGACACGGCCGCCGAGGACTGGGACGTGATCGTCCCGTGCGGCCTTCACGGGGTGTCGATGACCAGCGTGGCGGCCGAGTCTCGCGCGCTGGGCCGCGCGGTGCCCGACGACCTCGGGCTGCGCGTGCGCCGCCAGGTGGCGCAGGGTTTCGAGGCCCTGCTCCCATGAGCGACGCCGAGGTCAGGGATCTCGCAGTGTCGGCGAGCGCGCCGGGGGAGGCGATCCCGGCTCGCCGCGAGCGCGTGGCGCGGCCGGCCGTCAACCGACAGGTACCGGTCGCCCGCGAGGGCAGGCCGCCGTGGCTCAAGGTGAAGCTCACCCAGAACGACGAGGCTTCGCGCATCGCGGCGTTGGTGGCGGATCAGGGGCTGCACACCGTCTGCAGCGCGGCGAGCTGCCCGAACAAGAGTGAGTGCTGGAGCCGCGGCACGGCGACGTTCATGATCGGCGGCGGGGACTGCACCCGCCGCTGTGGTTTCTGCGACGTGGCCACCGGGCGCCCCAGCGCGCTCGACCCCTTCGAGCCCGGGCGCGTGGCGGCGGCGGTGGCCGAGCTGGGTCTCGCCTTCGCCGTGATCACCTGCGTCGCACGCGACGATCTGTCCGATGGCGGGGCCGGCCACATGGCCACCACGGTGCGCGCGCTGCGACGGCGCTGTCCCGAGACCGGGATCGAGGTGCTGATCGCCGACTACGGCGGCGACGAGCATGCGCTGCAGACGGTGCTCGACGCCGGGCCGGACGTGTTGAACCACAACCTCGAGACGGTGGAGCGGCTGCAGCGGGTGGTGCGGCCCGCTGCGAGCTACGCGCGATCGCTCGGGGTCCTGCGGTCCGCGGGCTCGTTGCGCCCGGACATCCCGACCAAGAGTGGCCTGATTCTCGGCATGGGCGAGCGGGAGGGCGAGATCGCGCAGACCCTGCGCGATCTGCGCGAAGCCGGCGTCACGCTCCTCACCCTGGGCCAATACCTGCGGCCGTCGCCCGATCATCTGCCGGTGGATCGATGGGTGGCACCCGAGGAGTTCGAGGCGTGGGCCGAGCAGGGCCGCGCCCTCGGATTCACCGACGTGGCGGCGGGGCCCCTTGTCCGAAGCTCCTATCACGCAGAGCGCCTGGCCGGGCGCGGGGCCGACTGAGGTGACCGCCCGCGTCGTCCCCGTTCGGCGCAAGGCCGGGATCGGCTGGCTCGAGCGGCGCTACCTGCCGATGATCGTGCGCGGGCTGGTCACGACCGGCGCGCACTTCTTCCGCAACCTGATCGGGTTCGCCACCGGCCGGCGGCGCGCCTTCGTCGTGCAGTACCCCGAAGAGCGCGTGCAGTATCCCGACGCGTTTCGCGGGATGCCGGTGCTCGTCGAGGATGCACACGGCCGACCGCGCTGCGTGGCCTGCGGTCTGTGCGAGTTCGCCTGCCCCTCGCACTGCATCGACATCGTGGCCGGAGAGCGCGACGACGATCCGGTGCAGCGCGCACCCACCGCCTTCGACATCGACATGTCGCGCTGCATGTTCTGTGGGCTGTGCGAAGAGGCGTGCCCGGAAGAGGCGATCGTGATGAGCGAAGCCGTCGAGATCGCGTCCTTCGGGCGCTCGGACATGCGCTTCGACATGGAGCGACTGCTGGTCCCCGAGGCGACCCTGGCACGGCGCTTGTCGTTCCTGCGCGCCGACTACGACCGCGCGGACGCGTCGCCGCGCGCGACGGGGGGGCCGCGGTGACCGCTGGCCAGGGCCCCGGCGAGCGCACGACGGCGTCCGCCGAGCGGCCGGGCGACCACGGCGTGCCCGTGCTCGGTCAGCTGCTGGTGGCCCATCCGCGCGCGGTGCTCGAAACCCACGCACGCCTGGGCGACGCGACGGCGGTGGTGGCCCTCGATCAGCTGCTGCCGGTGATGCGCTGGTTGCGCGACGACCCCGCGGCGGCGTTCGACATGCTGATGGATGCGACGGCCGTGGACTGGTTGCCTCGAGAGCCGCGCTTCGAGGTGGTCTACCACCTCTATTCCCTGGCGCGGGGTCACCGTCTCCGGGTGCGGGCCGCGGTCCCGGAACACCCGGGGCAGGTCCCGAGCCTCTGCGACCTCTGGGCCTCGGCCAACTGGATGGAGCGCGAGATCTTCGACCTCTACGGCCTCGACTTCGAAGGTCACCCCGACCTGCGGCGCATCCTGTTGTACGACGACTTCGAGGGCCACCCCCTGCGCAAGGACTACGCCAAGACCCGCAGGCAGCCGCTCGTGGGGCCGCGCAACTAGCCATGGCCGAAGGCGCTCGCGCGCGTCCGCGCTCCGACCTGCACGCGGAGCACCAGGTCCTCAACATGGGGCCGTCGCATCCGGCGACCCACGGCACGGTCAAGTTCTTGATCGAACTCGACGGGGAGACGATCGTCGACCTCGAACCCCAGGTGGGCTACCTGCACCGCGGCTTCGAGAAGGAGTGCGAGAGCGGATCGTGGTACCAGGCGATCCCCTACACCGACCGGCTGAACTACAACTCGGCCATCCTGTGCAACACGGGCTACGTGATGGCGGTCGAGAAGCTGCTGGGGATCGAGACCCCCGAACGCTGCCAGTGGCTGCGCGTCCTCGCGAGCGAGCTATCGCGTCTGGGCGATCACCTGACCCGTTGTGGCGCGGCGTGCCTCGAGCTGCAGGCGATGACGCCGTTCCTGTATGGCATCGAGGCGCGCGAGCTGTGTTGGGATCTGCAGGAGATGCTCTGTGGCGCGCGCGTCACGTCGAACTACGTGCGCATCGGCGGGGTGAAGCACGATCTCCCCGAGGCGTTTCCCGCCGCCTACGAGGAGATCTCGGCGAAGATCCGCACGCTGCTTCGCGACTTCGAGCGGGTGGTGACGCGCAACCGCATCTTCGTGGACCGCCTGCGCGACACCGGCGTGATCTCGCGCGAAGACTGCCTGCGCTACGCCGTGACCGGCCCGGTGCTGCGCGCGGTGGGCGTGCCGCTCGATCTGCGCAAGGACGAGCCGTACCTGGTGTACGATCAGGTCGACTTCGACGTGCCGGTGGGCGAGGTCGGCGACAACTACGACCGCTACCTGGTGTGCGTGGCCGAGATGCACCAGAGCCTGCGCATCGCCGACCAGTGCATGGCCAGGCTCGGTCGCCTGGGGCCCGCTCCGGTCGACGTCGACGACCCGGCCGTGCGCTGGCCCGCCAAGGGCCGCGTGTTCACGCGCATGGAAGAAATGATCCAGCAGTTCAAGTCGGTGACCGACGGGCCGCAGGTGCCCGCCGGCGAGGGCTACTTCGCGATCGAGTCGGCCAACGGCGAACTGGGCTTCTACCTCGTCTCGGATGGCGGTGCGCGACCCGTGAAGGTGCGCTGCCGCCCGCCGAGCTTCGTCCACATGGCGCCGCTGCCGCTGATGGTGCGAGGCGCGATGCTGGCGGACCTGATCCCGACCTTCGACTTCCTGAACATGATCGGCGGCGAGTGCGACCGCTAGGACCCCGCGGGCGGGAGGATGCGCGGGCGGGGGCCGTGACGTGAGCGCCCCGTCGACCGGCCCGCCCCCGCTGCGACCCTTTGGGCTGGTGCTGCATCACGACGGCCGCTTCACCCACGAGGGCCAGCCGATCCGAAATCGACGGCTGCGCGAGCACTTCGAGCGTTCGGTGCGTTACCTGCCGGACGAGGACGCCTACGTCGTCACCCTGCAGCACTTTCGCGGCCAGGTCGTGGTCGAGGAGGCCGGTTTCTTCGTGCGGGCGGTGGACCTGCCGGCGGGTACCCTCCACCTCTCCGACGGCACCTCCGAGCCGCTGCAGGGGGAGACGCTTCACACGTCGCCCCGGGATGGGGCGTTGCTCTGCCGCGTGAAGCCCGGTCTGGCTCCTGGGGGCCTGTTGGCGCGGTTTCTCCACGGGCCCCACGCGGCCCTCTTGCAGGCCGTGGAGCCTGCCGATGAGCCCGGGGAGGGGCTGGTTCTGCCCCTGTCCGGTGGGGACGTCCTGCTACCCTCGGGGGCATTCGATCCGCCGTCCGGGATCACCTGAAAACGACCCCCCGTCGGGGGGTACGCTGAGAACCCGACTCCTGGGAGGCACGTACCAGGCTCCATGGCTACGACCGCCGCCAGCACGACGCCCACACGCCGGCTCGACGCGATCCTGCCCCACCTGATCTGGTTGGTGCCGCTCACGCTCGCCGCGGTGCCGACGTTCGCCTTCCTGCTGCATCAGTGGACCGAGAGCGTCTACAGCAACGGACACGGCATCATGGTGCCGGTGCTGGTCGGGGTGCTGGCGACCAACGCGCTGCGCGAGCACCCGGTCAAGAACGAAGAGCCCTCGGCCTGGGGGTTCGCGATCCTGATCCCGGCGCTGCTGCTGGTGGCCTTCGACGCGGCCATCCGCACCGATCTGCTCGCCGCCTTCGCGATCCTGCTGGCGCTGCCCGGCATCTCGCTGCTCACCCTCGGGCCCTCGCGCACGAAGGTGCTGCTGCTGCCCTGGGTGCTCTCGTTCTTCATGCTGCCGATTCCGGAGGCGTTTCTCGAGCCCGTGCACCTGGCCCTGCGCAACGTGGCGATCACGGGCGTCGGCTGGGTGTACCACACGGTCGGCCAGCCCTCGTACGTGGAGGGCTTCTACATCCACCTGCCCGAGGGTGTGCTCTGGGTCGCAACCGCGTGCAGCGGGTTCTCGACCCTCTATGCGTCGGTCACCGTGGCCGTCGTACTCGCCTACCTGAGCGAGACGTGGCGAAGCCGCATCCTGCTGATGCTGGCCGCGGTGCCCGTCGCCCTCGCCGCCAACATCGCGCGCATCGTCTTCCTCGGGCTCCTGCTCAAGTTCCCCAACGGCAACGAGTTGCTCGACTCCTGGCTCCACCCGGCCTCCGGGTGGGCGACGTTCATGATCGCGTTCGCAGCGCTCTGGGGGCTCGCGGACATGGGCCGATGGAGGTCGCCAGAGTGGTCGGAGTCTCCCGCCGCTATGCCGTCCACCTCGCGCTCCTGAGCCTGCTGATCGCCGTTCCCACCCTCGTCCACTGGTCGGGGCGGTACGAGGCGCGCGATTGCCGGCAGCCCGAGGCCCTGTACCCGGCGTCGAGCCGCATGGCGCCCATGCGTGGCGAGCTCGGCAAGGTGGGTGAGCACGCCGACCGGGGGCGCGCCGCGGGCCGCGACCGCGTCGACGGGTTCGAAGTGGAGTACGTGGTGAACCGCTCCTTCCACCCGCGCCGCGTCTACCACAAGCCTGCGCGGGGTCTCGTCACCGGCGGGCAGTCGCTGGTGACGGAGGTCGAGCTGGCCGACGACGGTGGGGAGGGGCTCCCGATCCACTGGGTGCACATCGAGAAGACCGTGGGCTCGAACCAGCGCATCCCGGTGGCGGGCTACGTGCTGATGTACGACGGGCGCCCGGTGCGGGATCCGATCCGTGCCCAACTGCTGTCGGCACCCAAGCAGACCGTGCTGGGCCGGCTTCCCATGACCATCTACCTGGCCTGGGCGCGAGTGGTTCCCTCGCGGGCAGACGAGGCGCGACGCGCCGTGGAGTCGTGGCTGCTCGAGAGCGCGCGCACCTACCACGCGGCCTGCGACCCCGGCTGATCCCAACCTGTCGACCCCGCCGGGCGATGCTACGCCCGGCCAGGCGGATCCTACGCCCCGAGCGCGCGACGGCGCATCAGCCCTTCGGCACCAGGACCAGCTCCGCGGGGCCGCGAACCAGGAACGAGTCGACCAGGTCGAGCGGCCCTTCGGTCGCACGCTGCATCCGCGGCAGCTGCGGCACCAGTGCGGTGAGTGCGGCGGCCGCCTCGAGCCGCGCCAGCGATGCGCCCAGGCAGAAGTGCACGCCCAGGCCGAAGCCCAGGTGGCCGCGCGGATCGCCGCTCGGGTCGAAGCGGTCGCCACTCGCAAAGCGCGCCTCGTCTCGATTGGCCGACGCCAGGATCGCGCACACGATGTCGCCGCGGGCGATCGGGGTACCGCGGATCTCGGTGTCCTCACGCGCCGTGCGAAACACGTACTGGACGGGCGGATCCCAGCGCAGGGTCTCCTCCACCAATGCGGGGATGCGACCGGGGTCGGCCGCGACCCAGGCCAGCGCGTCGGGGTGCCGCAGCAACGCGCACACGGCATTGCCGATCAGGTTCGTCGTGGTCTCGTTGCCGGCCACGAGCAGCAGCAGCACGAACTGCAGCACCTCGGGGGCCTGCAGCACGGCGTCGTCGTTCTCCTGGGCCGTCACGATCAACCCGATCAGGTCGTCGGTGGGCCTCCGGCGGCGCTCGGCCACCACCCCGCGCAGGTAGCCGTAGAGCTCCGAGACGCTCTCGATCATCGCCATCGGAAACGCGTCGCGTCCCGACCCCGTGGCCTGGCTGACGATGGCGTCGCTCCAGCGCTTGAAGTCGTGTCGGCGTTCGGGCGGGATGCCGAGCATCTCCGCGATCAGCGTCACCGGCAGCGGGATCGCCAGGTCGGCGATCACGTCGAACGGCCCGTCGTCGCGCAGTGCCGCGATGCGGCTGGAGACGATCTCTTCGGCGCGCTTGCGCCAGCCCTCGATGCGCCGCGGCGTGAAACCCCGGTTCACCACCGCGCGCATCACATCGTGATGGGGCGGGTCTTCGGTGATCAGGTTGCGCGGGATCTGACGCCGGAAGGGGTTGACCCGGCCCTTCCAGACGAAGGTGGCCAGGGCGCGCAGCTTCTGCCCGAGCGAAGCCTGGGCCAGCCCGCGTGGCATCATCACCGTACGCATGGCCTCGGACGAGAAGCGCTGGGGTTGGCGAAGCACTGCAACGACGTCGTCGTAGTGCGAGACGCAGAACACCCCCGTGCCCTCGGCCCAGTGCACCGGCGCCTGCTCTCGGAGGGCACGGTAGGTGGGGTAGGGGTCCTGCCGGTAGGCCGCGTCGAACGGGTCGTAGGAGACGGCCATCGCAGGAGGATACACGCGCCCTCGGCCCCGGGTGGCCTGGGTCAGGTCACCGCGCGGGTGGCCACCACGCCCACGGCGACGGCGACCACACCCAGGACCACACTCGCCGCCACGTACCCCAGGGCGAGCCCGCCGCGCCCCTGCTCGAGCAGCGAGAACGTCTCGAGGCCAAAGGCCGAGAACGTGGTGAAGCCGCCCAGGAAGCCGCCCGCCAGCGGCAGCCGCCAGGCAGGGGGCAGGACCGCGCCGCGCTCGGACACCAGCTCGAGGATCACGCCGATCAGCAGGCAGCCCACGACGTTCACCAGCAGGGTCGCCCAGGGCAGATCGCGCACGGGCAAGAGGTGGGCGATGCCCACCCGGGCCAAGGCCCCTGCGCCACCGAACACGAAGACGAGCACCCAGCTCAAAGCCGCCGCACCGTACCATGGGCCGGCGGTGGCGGCCGGGGATGGCCGACCCGGGAGGGCTCGCCAATTGACGGCCGGGCGGGGGAGGGGTACCCCCTCGAATCCGGCCGGTTTCTCGCGATCCGGCGGGCTCAGCTGGGCGCCGTGGCCAAGTGGTAAGGCACGGGACTGCAAATCCCTGATCCCCGGTTCGAATCCGGGCGGCGCCTCCAGCTTGGTTTATGTCCACCTCCGGCGGCCTGATGCACCCCGCACCGGCGGAGGGGCTGCCGGGCGTCATGTTGCGCGTGCCTCCAGCTTGGTTTTGGCCACCTCCGGTGGTGTCATCCACCCAGCACCGGCGGAGGTGCTTCCGGGCGCCATGCTGCGCGTACCTCCGCCTGCGCGGGCTCGTGGGTGGCGAGGGGCCCCAGCGGTGGCGTCTTCCACTCGGCACCGGCGGCCGACGCGCGCCCCAGAGTCCCGAGGCCGGAGGCGAGCGGGTGGCGCGCGGAATTCGGAGGCGCGTGACCGGCCAGGCGTGCCTCCCGGTGCGCCCGCGCCGGAGCTGAGCACGACGCCCGCTCGCCTCCGGCCCTGGCTACCCGTCCGTCCCCGGCCCCGCCACCGGTCTCGCCGGTGGGAACCCCTGGCCGGCGGGCCCTAGGGGGTCTACCCCACGCTCGGCGTGACTTTCTGCTTCCCTCCAGCGGGATGCCAGTGGTAGGGTGCGTTTACTTAACGAGCGGTAGGCAGGCCCCTGGGGGAGCCTCGCTGGCACGCCGCCGATGAGGAGTCCCGATGTCCAAGCGCCTCGTCCGACTGAACCTGGTGGCCCTGCTGGCCGTGTTCGTCCTGCCCTCCCTTGCCTGCGGCAACATCGTGCTTCCGCAGGTGCTCGCGGTGGAGGAGCCGAGCGAGATCACGCTCTCGCTGCCCATCTTCCCGCCGCCGTTCGACATGGAGACCACCTCGCTCTCGGGCGGGGTCGAGACCACCATCACCGCGAATCTCGGCTTCTTCGAGCTGCTGGGCATCTTCGTGGGCCAGGCGCTTCCGGCGAACATCGACGTCGACAACATCGCCATCGCAGGCACCGAGTTCCTGATCGCCGGCGGGCTCCCGACCGGCACGATCTGCGTCACGCTCGACGAGTCGCTTCCGGGCGGCGGCCAGGCCCTGCTGAACCCGCTGCTCGGCGTGGCCCAGTTCATGCTCGACCTGAACACGCTGATTCTCATCACCGATCCCTTCCTGGGCGGCGCGCTCGGTGGCGGTGGGCTTCCGTTCGGCGCCTCGATCGACGCGATCACCCCGCTGTCGATCGGCGACCTGCTCGGCCTGATCGCGGGCGGCGCGGGCGGTCTGAGCCTGACCCAGGACATCGAGACCACGCTTCCGGCCGACACGCCGATCATCGGTCCCGCCACCGTGACGGCCACGCTCACGCTGAGCTCGGCCGACACGTTGCCCTCGAACGCACTCCTCGACGAGTGTGAGGCCTTCCTGGCCGGCCCGTAGGCGTTCGTGCAGCCTCGGTCCCGAAAGCCCCGTCCGTTCCCGACGCCGGGTGGGAGCGCGCTTGCTTGTGCGCTCGCGCTCGGCGTCTGGCTGTTCACGGCTGCGCCGCCCGCGGCCGCCCAGAACAACCCCTCGTTCCAGGGGGTGGGCGACCTCGCGGGTGGTGCCCACGACAGCATCGCACGCGGTGTGTCGGCCGACGGTGCCGTGGTCGTGGGGACGGGAGAGAACGCGACCAGCCCCGAGGGCTTCGTGTGGACGGCCGGCGGGGGTCTGGTGGGGATCGGGGTGCCCGGGGCCAGCACGCCATTCAGCCAGGCGGTCGCGGTTTCGGCCGACGGCGCCACGGTGGCCGGCACCGCCAACAACGGCAGCGGAGGCCGCGCCTTCCGCTGGACCCAGGGCGGGGGGTTCAGCTTCCTCGGCACGTTCAGTTGCTTCCTGTGCGACCCGGCCACCACGGGTGACGGCATCAGCGGCGATGGCAGCACGGTCGTGGGCGGGGGGCTCGAGTTCCCGTTCCTCGGCTCCGCCCATGTGAACTCCGCCCGCTGGCCCGGCTTCGGCAGCGGAATCCAGGACCTCGGAGACCTGTCCGGGGGGGGCGATGCCGGCGTGGCCACCGACGCGTCGTTCGACGGTGCCGTCGTCGTGGGCGAGACCGACAGCGGCGCCGGGCCTTCGGGCTTCTATTGGACGTCGGGCGGCGGCATGCAGTCGCTGCCGGGTCTCCCCGGCGCGTTGTTCACGACCGGCGCGCTCGCCATCTCGGCCGATGCCTCGACCATCGTCGGTCATGCCAACGCCAGCGCCACCGGCACCAACCAGCCCGAGCCGGTCCGCTGGACGGGCGGGGGCTACGCGACCGTCGAGAACCTGGGAGCGCTTCCCGGGCTCGCCTCCGCACGGGGCCGCGCCTACGACACCACCTCCGATGGCGCGATCGTCGTGGGCACCACGCGCGATGCCGCGGGCAAGGACACCGCCTTCCTGTGGACGGCGGCCACGGGCATGTTGTCGCTCGCCGAGCTGCTCGAGGACCAGTACGGGCTCGATCTCGGGGGTTTCGTGCTGCGCGAGGCACGCGCCATCTCGAACGTGAACCCGGCGGGCGAGTTCACGGTGGTCGGCGCGGCCACGAATCCGGCCGGGGATCCCGAGGGCTTCGTGGCCTTCCTGTCGCCGACCGCCTGCAACGACGGCATCGACAACGACGGCGACCTGCTCGTCGACTTCGGAAGCGATCCCGAGTGCCTGGGCCCGGGGGACCGCAGCGAAACCGCCGATTGCGGCGATGGCCTCGACAACGACGGCGACGGCCTCACGGACACGTCGGACCCCGGCTGCCGGGACTCCGCGGACCTCTCCGAAGAAGCCGACTGCAGCAACGGTTACGACGACGATGGCGATGGGCTCTTCGACTTCCCCGACGATCCGGGCTGTCGCTCGGCCACGTCCGAAACCGAGGCGCCCGCCTGCAACGACGGCATCGACAACGACTCCAACGGCGACACCGATACGGCCGACGCCGGCTGCCTGGCTGCGAGCGACCTGTCCGAGGCCCATGACTGCGAGGACGGGCTCGACAACGACGGCGACGGCTTCTTCGACTTCGTCGGGGGGGACACCGACTGCACGGCGCCCCAGGATCCGTCCGAGCACCCGGGCTGTAGCGACTTCGTCGACAACGATGGGGACGGCCTCGTGGACCATCCCGACGCCTACCCGATGTGTACGGCGCCCAGCGACCCGATCGAGGACGCCGAGTGTGCCGACGGGCTCGACAACGACGGCGATGGGGACCTCGACCACCCGGCCGATCTGCAGTGCGGCGGGCCCCTGTTCGTTCGCGAGGCCCCGGTGGAGCTGGCGGTGGGCCGCCTGCTGGTGACCGATCGGCTCGCGGGCGTGGTCCACGTGGTCGACGAAATCAGCGGTGTCGCCCAGGCCCTGTCGGAGGGCGCGCGCCTCGTGTCTCCGCAGGGCGTGACGAGCCGCGTGCAGGGCCATGTGATCGCAGCGACGCCCGACGGCCTGTTCGAGATCGTGGGCGGCAGCGGCGAGCAGCTGCCCAGAAGCGGCCCCCTCGCGGGGGTGGACGGGCTTCCCGTGCTCTCCGACCCGAACGGCGACCTGGTGGTGCTCGATACCGCCGGCATCCACCGCGTGGCCTTCGACGCGACGGGCATCGGCACCACCACCACGCTGCTGAGCGTCCCCGTCGGCGCGGCGCAGCTCCAGATCTTCACGGGGCACACGCTGGCCCTCGACGGAACCGACACGGCCTACACCACGGGCTTCGGCATTCTCGGCGACGGCATCTTCGCCGCGGACCTCACCCTGGGCACCGTCACGGCGGTCACGCCGGGCTTCCAGAGCCACCAATGGCGCGGACTGGCGCTGCTCGACGCGAACACCCTGGCGGCCGTCGGTAGGCACCTGACCCTGGGCGAAGGCGTGTACACGGTCGACATCGCGACCGGCGCCATCACGCTCGTCAACGCCGACCCCGCCTGGGTCGCCCTCGACGGCATCCTGGCCGTAGGAGCCGACGACGTCTACGTGGTCGATTCGGGCACGTGCGCCGGCGAGTCGTGCACGGGGGGCCTGGTGGCGCACGTGGCCATCGCTTCGGGCGTTCGCACGGTGCTCGGTGCCACGGCATTCACGGGCCGCCTCGAGATCGGACGCGTCGCCGCGTTGCCCGCCGGCTGCGACGATCGCCTCGACAACGACGGCGACGGCGTGGCCGACTTTCCCGCCGACCCGGGGTGTTCGTCGCCGGCCGCCAGTGAGCCCACCCAGTGCGATGACGAACTCGACAACGACGGCGACGGCAAGATCGACTGGGACGGAGGCCTGTTCGGGGGCACGCCCGATCCCCAGTGTTCGGGGATCGCGACCAAGAACCGCGAAAAGCCGCCTCGCAACCGCTGCGGCCTGGGCTTCGAGCTGGCCCTGCCGCTGGCGTTCGTCGCCGCGATCCGACGCCGACGCGCGGCGACCCGCCCGGCTTGAAGCGCGCGATCGTCGCGCTGTTCCTGCTGCTGCTGCTCGTAGCGATCGCCTATGGGTCGGTGTTGCTGGTGGGCGCCTGGGCCGGGGGTTGGACCGCCGAAACCACGCGCGATCAGGGCCTCGGCCTGATGCTGCACGCCGGGATCGTGCTGCTGCGGGGACTGCTCCCGGTGCTCGCGATCGGTCTGGGGATCGAGGCGCTGCTCCGAGGGTCGGGCCGGATGCGGGGGCCGGCGAGCCAGCTCCTCTGCTTCGGGGCGGCCGCTCTGCTGATCGTTCCGGCGTTGCTCACGCGTCCCGGGGGCTCGATTCCCCACCTCGAGATCGAGCGCGCGCTCGACGGGGTGCTCACCGTCGCCCTGCTCGCCGTGGCCGGAGCCCTCGCGGCGTTCGGCGCCGACCGGTTGACGCGGCGCAATGACGGGCCCGATCCGAGCGTACGCTAGGCCGCGACACAGCGACCGCAGGCTAGGCCGCCAGCCGCCTCGTGGGCGTGCGAAGGCGCCGCGCACGCTTCTGCGCGCGCGCCGCACGCGTGATCGTGGCGGCTGCGAAGCCGAGGCCCAGGGCGAGCAGGCCGGTCACGGTGGCGCGGGCAGCCCCACGCGGCTTGCCCGACGCTGCGGGTGCGGCCTCTGCGCGGAAGAGCGCGCGCGGGACGTCACCGGCCAGGTTCGCGCCGGCGTACACGGCCAGCGGTCCCTCCGACGGGGAGGTCGAGACCAGTTCGTGGACGCGGTCCGGCAGCGAGCCCAGTCCCTCGGGCGCGAGCCCGGCGATGAAGGAGGCCGCGCCCAGCAACGGCAGCGCCGGCCCGGCCGGCAGCGCCGCAAAGTCGACGATCTCGCGTGGGGCCGTGGGCGTCCCGTCGAAGAGCGGGACCGCGACTGCAGGAGGAGCGCCCAGCAGGACGAGCCACGTGAGCGCGACCTGCAACCCGGGCCACGCGAGAGCGACCTGCAACCCGGGCCCGCGAGCCCTGATGGGCCGCCTTCGCGGTCTTGAACCGGTACCCCCCATGTCGTTCACCCATCGGGTGCGCGAGCGTCCGGCTTGACCGGGGTCGCGAGGGGCCAGGAGGGCTCGCGGGTCTACTCGGCGTCGCCTCCGTCGGCGAACCAACGGATCAGGTGGTGCGCGATCGCCATCGGCGGGGGCACCGCCAGGCGCTCGGTGGGGCCCGCGAGCGCCGCGCGCACCTCGTCGCGGGTGAACCAGTCGGCGGCGTCCAGCTCGTCGCGGTCGATCTCGATCTCGGTCGTTCGAGCCTGGGCCGTGCAGCCCATCATCAGCGAGGCGGGAAACGGCCACGGCTGCGAGGCCAGGTAGCGCACGCGCTCGATCTGCAGGCCGGCCTCCTCCTCGACCTCGCGGGCGACGGCTTCTTCGAGCGTCTCGCCAGGCTCCACGAAGCCGGCCAGGGCCGAGTGGAAGGGGTGGGGCCACCCGGACCCCCGGCCCAGCAGGCAGCGATCGCCGTCCACCACCAGCATGATCACGACCGGGTCGGTTCGGGGGAAGTGCTCGGCCGCACAGGCCGCGTCCGCACACAGGCGCGCCCAGCCGCCATCCTTGGGCCGTGACGCCGAGCCGCACGCTGCGCAGAACGCGTGGCGCACGTGCCAGTCCACCACGTGGCGCGCCTGGGCGGCGATGGCGGCGTCGCCCGGGCTGAGCTGACCCGCGATGGCGCGCAGCTCGGGAAACGAGGCCACGTCCTGCCAGCCGCGCTCGTCGACGGGGTCGGCGAGGGGCGAGAGGTCGGCTGCGAAGTGCGCGCGGTCGTCGGCGATGCCGAGAAAGACCGGTTCGGGTCCACCCTCGACGCAGACCTCCGGGGTTGCCCAGGCCAACCGCGGTGCGCCGTCGGTCTCGCGCACCAGCACATTGCCGCGCCAGACGGGCAGCACCCGCGTCTCTTCGTCGGCCAGGCGCGCATGCAGCCAATCGGGTTGGCGGCGGCGCGGGTCGGCGCGGTCGAGCGGACTTCCCGAGAACACGATCGGATCGGCCATCGCCCGACGCTAGCCCGGACCCTCCGGAGCCTGCGAGGGCCGAGGGATTCCTCGGGTCGACGACGGCGTACGGGTCGGCGGGAGACGTGGACGGGGGGCGGGGTTAGCCTTGGGCGATGCGGGACTCCGAGTGTTGAAGGATCTGCGAGGTCGCGTGGCCGCCGTCACCGGCGCGGGCTCCGGCATCGGCCGTGGACTGGCCCTGCGGCTGGCCGCCGAGGGCTGCGAGCTCGCTCTGTCGGATTGGGACGAGGAGGGCCTGGCCGAGACCTGCGAGCAGGCCGCGCCGCGCGCCCTGAAGCTCACCCACCGCAAGCTCGACGTGCGCGATCGCGAGGACGTCTACGCCTGGGCGGACGAGGTAGTGCGCGACCACGAACGCGTGCACCTGATCGTCAACAACGCCGGGGTCGCCCTCGGCGCCCAGATCGTGAACATGACCCTCGAGGAGCTCGAGTGGGTGATGGACATCGACTTCTGGGGCGTCGTCCACGGCACCAAGGCCTTCCTTCCCCATCTCGAGGCCTCGGGGGAGGGCCACGTGGTGAACATCTCGAGCGTGTTCGGCCTGATCGCCGCACCGGGCAACGGCGCCTACAACGCGGCCAAGTTCGCCGTGCGGGGTTTCACCGAAGCGCTTCGCATCGAGCTCGAGGCCACGCGCTCCTGCGTGTCGGCGACGAGCGTCCATCCCGGTGGGATCCGCACGAACATCGCGCGCAAGGCGCGCACGGGCGAGGCCGAGGCGGGTGTCGATCGTGACGCCCTCGCCGAACAGTTCGACCGCGTGGCCCGCACCTCGCCCGACGAGGCCGCTCGCGTGATCCTCGACGGCGTCGTCCGCAACCGGCGCCGGGTCCTGATCGGAGGCGACGCGCGGTTCATCTCGGCCTTGCAGCGCCTGCTGCCGAATCGCTACCAGGCCCTGCTGGCCTGGGCGATGCGGCGGTCGGACACGCCACTGGTCTAGGGGCGCGTCCGTCCCCAGCCTAGGGCGCGGGGTCGGGGCAGGGCTGCTCGAGTGCCGCCAGCGCGTCGCACACGGTGGGCAGGATCGCCGCCCGGGCCGAAGCGGCGGGCGCTTCGAAGCCGCTGCGGAAGAGTGCCTCCCGGGCTGCTTCGACGTTGCCGGTTCGTGCGACCAGAAGCGCCAGGGTGCCGGTCACGTGTGCGGTGGCCAGGCTCGTGCCGTCGCCGAACGCGAAGCCCCCCCCCGGCACCGTGGAGATGATCTCGACGCCGGGTGCCATGATCTCGGCCGAGGGTCCGCTGTTGCCGAGCTCGTAGGTCTGGCCCTCGCGGTCGATCGCCCCCACGCCGATCACGCTCGGGTAGGCGGCCGGATAGCGGGGCTCGCTCGTTCCCTCGTTGCCCGCGGCCGCCACCACGGCCACGCCGAGCTCGGCCATGCGGTCGACGCCGCGCTCGAGCACGCCGTTGGGCGGTCCCGCCACGGCGAGGTTCACCACCGACGCGCGCGCTCCCCAGGCTTCGTCGAGACCCCATACCAGGTCGTACAGCGGGCACAGGTCGCCCATGCCATCGGGTGCCGGGCGGCAGATCGGAACGGCCAGCATCTCGGCCTTGGGTGCCACGCCCGCGATGCCGAGGCCGTTGCCTTCGATGGCGCCAACGATGCCGGCCACGAGTGTGCCGTGAGAGGCGGGTGAGAGCGCCGGTCCCTCGAGGGGCGCCACGAGATCGATCGCCGGCAGGTCGGGATGGTCGACCTCGGGTGTGGAGTCGAGCACCGCGACCTTGGCGCCCCGGCCTGCGGTGAGCGGTCGCGCGCGGTCGACGCCGGCCAGGTCGAGACCGTACTGAAGGGGCCGGTACGGGTCGGCTACGGGCTCGTCGGTCGATGCGGGCTTGGCTTCACGGTCGGGTGGCGAACCCACGGGCACACCGACCGCAGACGCCTCGCCCGAGCGGGTCTCTGCCGAGCCGCCGTCCGGCGCGGCCGTGCGGTAGCCCGAGTTCGGCACCACCACCGCGGACTCCGGGATGCGGTCGAAGAGCTCGCCCGGCTGCGCGTCGGCGGCGCCTTCGACGCGGGCGACGGTTGCGCACAGGACCGGGCTGAAGCGCGAGCTCACGATCCTCGCTCCCGGTGCCAGCTGGAAGTCGAGCGGAATCCGACCGGTCGCGTCCTTGGGCAGGACCAGCAGGGCTTCGCCCCCCGGGCCCGACCCGTCCCCCGGCGCCGCCCGACCCGCGCCCGGGAAGGGCTCGCAGGTCTGCGGGTCGCGCCGCGTCTCGGTGATCGCGTCGTCCGCTCGAGCCGCGGGAGCGGCCGCGCCGCCTGCGAGCACGGCGAACGCAAGGGCGGCGCCGCAGCGTCGCAACCCTGCGTGCCACGGCGCGGTGCGCCTTCCATCTCGCCTCGTACGCGTTCGCTGCATGATTCCTGGGTCGGGTGGTTCGCGGCCCGGTCCGGGCCGGGTTCGGGCCGTGGAGCCGGGCAGCCAGGGACGGGGGCCTCGCCCCCGACTCATCGGAGTGCCGGCTCGACCAGCAGAGCGGATTCTCCCAGCGCCTCACGGAGTCGCGCGGCTGCGACTTCGGGGTCGCTCGCGGCCGGAAGCGCGATCTGCACGCGCCCCCCTGCGCTCGGGCCCGAGACGATGTTGCCGCCGATCTCGCGCAACCCGGATTCGAGCAGCCCGAAGGGCGCGTCCTCCCGGAACACCGCGTCGAGGCGCGGGCCCGCCTCGGCCGTGGCGGTGGCGGTGCGGTAGGCGGGGGTGTCGGCGCTCAACCAGGCGCCCATGCCCGCGCCCACGGCGCCTGCCGCGAAGACCATGGCGAGTGCCGCGGCCATCGCGCTGCGGCGCAGCGTCCGTCCGCGGGTGGCACGCTTCGGCGCCGCCTTGGGCGGGGCCGGCGTTCGGCGCCGCGCGGCCTCGTCCTCGATGCGCGAAAGGATGCGTCCGAAGACCTGATCCGGGTCGGGGATCGCCACCTCGGGCTCCTGGGCCTCGCCGGTCGCGAGCATCTCGATCTCCGCCCGGCAGCGGGCGCACTCGGCCGCGTGGGCTTCGATGGTGCCGCGCATCCGTTCGGGCAGCAGCCCGTCCGGATACCAGGCGATCCAGTCGAGGACTTCCTGAGGGCAGCGGGTGTCGTTTCGGGTTTCCATGTTCAGGCCTCCCGGAGGTTTCCGCGCCGCATGGCGGCGCGCAGTTCGTTGCGGGCGCGGAAGAGCCGCGACTTGACCGTTCCGGGTGCCACGCCCAGTCGGTCTGCGATCTCGTGGGTGTCGAACCCTTCGACCAGCGCGAGTTCGAGCACCTCGCGCTGTCCGTCTGGCAGCGTGCCCAGCAGCTCGCGAAACCAGCGCAGTTCGTCGCGCGCTTCGAGCGTGGCTTCGGAATCGGTGTCGTCGGCCACCCGGTGCAGCACTTCGAGGTTCGTCGGCACCACGGCGGAGCGCTTGAGGCGGCGGCGGTTGCGGTCGGCCTCCAGCGACTTGAAGGTCGCGATCCCGAAGATCCACGTGGAAACGCGCGAGGCGCCGCGAAAGCCCCCCGCCGACCGCCAGACTTCGAAGAAGACGTCCGAGACGGTCTCTTCGGCCAGGGCGGGATCGTGCAGGCGAGCCATCACGAAGCCGTACACGCGCGGATAGAAGCGCGTGAACAGCTCGCGAAACGCACCGCTGTCGCGTTCGATCACGCGATCGAGCAGCGCGCGGTCTTCGGCGTCGGGCGCGGCGCTCACGATGCCAGTCCTTTCGAGTAGGCGTTCATGCCATGTCCTCAGCAGGGGAACCCGGGCCCGCCACAGGTGCTGCCCGGGGGAGGGACGACCACGCCGCCGGTCGTTCCCGTGCCCGGACGGGTCGGCACCGAGGCCGGCGGCACCGGGTCGGGAATCAGGACCACGCCCAGGCATCCCGAGCCGGGCGAGTCGCAGGGGCCGGGGCCCGGGAAGCCCGGTGACGACGGCGGCGGCGCGCTCATGCCGGTGGGAAGGTTTGCCGCGACCGCGCCTGGAGCGAAACGCAGGCGCGGCGCACCGGCGGCCCCCTCGGTCACGATCCTCGGAGACAGAGGTCCGAGGGCGAGCCGCTCGGCGTCGACTTCGGCGCAGACGCCCGGCGGTGCGACCGAGCCGTCGGGCAGGTTGCGCTCGTCGGCGGCACCGGCCGGCGCCCTGGCCAGCAGCGCCACGGCGCAGCCGAGCACGAGCGCGGTTCCTGCACGTTGCTGGCGATTCATCTAGCCCCCTCCCAGCGCGAACGACACGTAGGCGCCCACGACGTTCTGGCGGTAGTCGAACACGTCCTCGCTCGACTTGTTGCGGACGTAGCGCCAGCGGACGCCGACCAGGACGTTGCGGCCGATGGGCCTCTCCAGCGCGAGTTCACCGATGAAGGTGGTCTCCCGGCGCCGTCGCTCCGGGAGTCCGTACTGGCGACCGGCGACCAGGCCGGTCGTCGCGGGGAAGGTAGTCGCGTACCGGTAGGGGCGGTAGCCGAGGCGCGTGTCCACGCGCAGGCCGAAGGCCAGCGGAAGCGGAACGTACGCGCCGAGGAAGGCTGCACCGCCGGTGAAGGTGTACTCGCTGCCGCGCGCCGAGAATCGCATTCCCTCGAGACCGCCGCGAAACTCGAGCCCCACGGGCCCGGGCCTCACCACCTGCTCCAGGCGCAGCCGCACGCCGTGTCCATCGCGGTTGCGCTCGTGACTCTCGTCGATGCCCGGCGGCGCGCAGAGTACGTCGCTCGGCGAGAGGCAGGGTGCGCCGACCTGCCCGGGGCCATCCGGCACGTCCTCGTTGGAGAAGCGGTAGTTCTCCGTGAAGAACTCTGCGCTCGCCGTCGTGGTGCCCAGGCGTTCGAAGTCGCGAATCCAGTAGGCGAGGGCGCGGTGGGTGGAGGCGAAGGGGTCGCCGTCCACCCACGCGTAGCCGAACACGTACTGGAACCGCAGCAGGCTCTCGGGCGACAGTTCGCGGTCGATCCACAGCGAGAGGCTCGGATAGTGGGAGTCGAAGCCGGTGAGGTCGCGGTGCGCGCGTCCACTGTAGACGAAGCGTCCGCCGAGCCGGTAGTCTTCGCCTTCGAAGAGCGAGCCGCCGACGTCCACCGTCCATGCCGCTCGCACGTCGCGTTCGTCGGAGATCTCGCTCGGCAGGGCGACGCCTGCCCCCCGGAGCACGACGTTGTCGTCGTACTCGAAGGCGCCCTCCACCCGTGCGAAGAAGCGCCGCCGCTCCATCTTGTCGAGTGCGGCGAGCGCCTGCGGCGCGAATCGGCTGTCGGGCCAGCCTTCGACCACGCGCTCGAGCGCCTCGCGTGCACGTTCTTCTTCGTGGGCGCGACTCCAAGCCACGCCGGCGTAGTACGACGCAACGGGTTCGACCTGATCCGGACCTGCGCGACGGGCAGCCTCGAGCGCGCGGGCGGCCTCGCTCCAGCCGTGATCGTCTTCGGCACCTTCGAGCTGGATCAAGCCGCGGTAGAGCAGCAGCTCCGACGACACGCGCTTGCGGCCCGCCCGCTCGAGGTCTTGGGTGGCCTCCTCGATCTGGCCGAGGTGGAAGTGGGCGATCCCCAGTCGCAGGTCCACCTCCGGCAGCTCCGGCGCGAGCGAGCGCGCGCGCAGCAGCGCTTCGACGGAGGGCGCATAGCGACCGAGGCGGCTCTCGCAGGTCCCGATCACGAGCCAGGCCTCGGCGTCGTCGGGGGCGTCGGCCACCCGGTCGCGCAGTTCGAGAAGCGCCGCCTGGCAGCGCCCTTCGCGCGCGAGGGCGAGCCCGCGCGCGCGGTCGGCATGGGCCGGCGCGGCGAGCAGGACGAGCACGAGCAGGAGCACGAGGCCCTGGGAGGGGGGGCCGATGCCACGCCAGGGGCGACCGCGCGGGCGCCCGCACTGGGCGGCCACGCGGGAATCCCCAGCCTGCTCGAGCTGCGCCCAGACCAAATCACGCTCCGGTGAAGCGCTGATGCTCTCATCGGCCTGCTCCGCGGGCAACCACTGCGGGCTCCTTCGGACCCACCCAGGGCAATGCCCGCGAAATGGCGAGCGAACCCCCAGGAGGCTCGGAGGGTGAGTGACCGTCAGATCCAGGAAGGGTTCGGAAATTCTCGGCTTAACGGAGGGTCGGGACCCCCGCGGGGGCAGGCCTCATTGACGGCGTCCGTTCCGTGCAGAGGTTTCCGCGAAAGGAGACCCCATCCATGCGAGTCCACACCCTGCATCCCGCCCACCGCCTGTTCGGCCGCGGCTCTTCCGATCTCCACCGAGCCGCCCGCACCGAGCCGGCCCGGCGCCGCCCGCCGGTCGACGTGGCCGAGACCCCGGAGCACTACGAGATCCTGGCTGATCTGCCGGGCGCCTCGCGCGAGACCATCGACGTTGCGTTCGAAGAGGGCGTGCTGGAGATCCGTGCCGAGGTCGCGGCGCCGCCGGAGGCCGCCCCGTCCGCTTCCGAGCCCGAGGAAGGCGAGGCCCGACCGGTACGCCGAGTGGTCCGCCGTGAGCGCTCGAGCAGCGGCTACGCCCGCAAGCTCGCCTTCCAGGACGACGTGGACGTCGATGCCATCGAGGCGAGCTTCAGGGACGGCGTCCTGCGGGTGCGCGTCCCCAAGGCCGAGAGGCTGCGGCCGCGCCAGATCCCGGTGGACGTGCACTAGGGCCCGGCCCGCGCGGTACCCGCCCGGTACGAGGCCCGGCCGGCGCGGTACCGCCAGCCCGCCCCGACGCCCGCCTATTCGGGAGCGGGCGTCGAGCCCTCCGTCTGGAGCAGCCGTCCCTCGTCGGCGAGGAAGGCGTATCGGGCGAGCCCTCGCCGCTGCGCCCAGACCTGGAGCGATGTCCGAAGCACGCCGAGGCCGTACGTGACCGAGCGTTGGAAGTTGATCGACGAGGCTTCCTCGAAGTACGCCGTCGGGCAGCTCACTTCGCCCACCTCGAAGCCCCGGTACAGGATCTGCGCCAGCATCTGGTTGTCGAACACGAAGTCGTCGGAGTTCTCGGCCAGCGGCAGCGACTCGAGGACCTCGCGCGAGAACGCCCGGTAGCCGGTGTGGTACTCGGAGAGCTTGGCGCCGAGAAGCAGGTTCTGCGTGAGGGTGAGAAAGCGGTTCGCGACGTACTTGTAGGCGGGCATGCCCCCGCGGCGTGCCGTGCCCCCGAGGATGCGCGAGCCGATCACCACGTCGTAGGGGCCGTCCGTGATCATCCCCACCATCGGGGCGATCAGCTTGGGCGTGTACTGGTAATCGGGGTGCAGCATCACGACGACGTCCGCGCCCAGGCGCAGCGCTTCGGCGTAGCAGGTCTTCTGGTTGCCTCCGTAGCCCCGGTTGCGCTCGTGCACGAGCGTCCGCAGGCCGAGTTCGCGCGCCACGATGGCGGTGTCGTCGGGGCTGGCATCGTCGGTCACGACGACCTCGTCCACGATGTCGAGGGGAACCTCGCGGTAGGTCCGCTCGAGCGTCTGGGCCGCGTTGTACGCGGGCATCACGACGACGATCTTCTTCCCGTGGAACATGCCTTCCCTTCGGTATCCTGGCTCGGCCAGAGCCCGGGTGGCGGAACTGGTTAGACGCGGGCGACTTAAAATCGCCTGGCTTCGGCCGTGCAGGTTCGAGTCCTGCCCCGGGTACCCCGGCCGACTGCATCCGGCGCAGGTCTTCGCGACGGCCGATCAGCCAGGCACGCGGACGCGCGCGCGCACTTCCTCCGCTTCGAGCAGCACGTCGAGCGCGTCGCCCGAGAGCAGCGTGGTGCGTTGGACCGCGAGTTCTTCGGTCTCGATCTCCAGTCGGTAGAGCGCCTGGGGTTCGGAGATCACCTGGCGCACGCGCACCGAGCAGTCCTGGTCCGTGATCTGACGGCGCAACGAGTCGAGGATCCGCTCGACCCGGCGCGCTGCGCGGGTTCCGGGGTCGAGGTAGGCCTCGAAAGAGCGGTTGCGGCTGATCTTGCGGTAGCTGCCGGGGGCGGTCATGACCCGGGGAGCATACCGCCTGTACGGCGTGTCCCTAGCGGGTTCGGCGTTGCGTATCGGCTGCGGGCTGCGTTTCTGCCGACGGTGGGGCGCCGTGCTCGTGGCGTCCGCCCGGGTCTTCCTCGGGCTGCCCGACGCGCTCCAGGTGGCGCTCGAGGGCGGTGGCCGCTTCGTCGCCCCCTCCCACGAACTCGACCCCGACACCGGCTTCCTCCTGCCCACCGCCCGGGGCGAGCACGGTCTTGCTCCAGGCGACGCGGCCGATCGCCTCGATCGGCTCCGACTCCGGCACGTGGATTTCGATCAGGATGCGGCGGCCGGGCGAGAGCGGGTCGGTCGTGCGGATGAAGGCGCCACCCGCCGACAGATTGGCGCAGGTCTCGCGGCTGGCCCGAAAATAGGGCCGGCCCGTCCGGGTGTCGTGCTCGGGGTCGATGGTGGAGACGCGCACCGGAACGTGGACCGATACGCGTTCGTGCCGGCGCATGGGCCGCCCGTCGTCTTCGTCGGACGCCGGCGTTTGCGGCTCGTGCTCTTCGCTCATGGGATCCCCCCCGTCCGGTTGCCCCCCACTCATCGGCATCCAGCGCCCCGCAGCTTGAGCGCAGGCCGCGAGCAGGGGGGGGCGGGAACCCCGCGTCCCCGCGTGGGCCTCAAGGCCCGCCCGGCCGGGGTCGATGAGGCTGCGCGGGGGGACGCGGGATGGGCAGCGAGGCAGGCGCGCGATCGGCAGGCGACGACGGGGATGCGGAGCGCGGCCGGGAGGTCCTGCGGGCCGATGTCGAGACCTTTCCCCTGGCCGATGCGCTCGGGGCGATCCACGGAGCGGGCCTCACGGGGCGGCTGTCGTTTCGGTACGAGGAGCACTGCAAGGCCGTCTGGTTGAAGCGGGGCGAGGTGGTGTTTGCCATCTCGAATCAGGAGGCAGACCGCCTCGGCGACTGTCTGGTGCGCGCAGGCGGGCTGCGGCTGTCCCAGCTGCGCGATGCCGAGCGGCACTTCCGCCCTCCCGCGCGTTTCGGAAAGGTGCTGGTCCAGCGCGGCTACCTGACGCCCCGCGAGCTGTGGAATGGTGTGCGCCACCAGGTCGAGGAGATCGTGCGCTCCCTGTTCGCCTATCCCGGGGGCGAGGTGCGCTTCGCGACCCATGCGGGCGAGCCCGAGAACGTGGTGCGCCTGGCCCTCGAGACCTCGCGGCTGGTGAGCGAGGGGCTCCGCCGTCGCGCCGAGTTGCAGCGCTTTCTCGAGGTCCTCGACGATCCAAGGGTTCGGCTGGTGGCCGGCGAACGCTTCCAGGGTGATCTCGCCGGGGCCGAGCAGGCCTTCGCCGACGCCCTGGGCGCGGGCGCCCACTTCGACGACGTCCGCGTCCAGCTCGGACTGTCCCGCGAGTCGGCGGCGCGCAGTGTGCAGCTGCTGCGACTGGTCGGAGCGGTGAAGCTCGACCACAGCCTGACGTACGACGGTGCGGAGCGGGGGCCCGACCTCGTGGGCGTGGCCCGGCGTGGCGCCGACCGGGTGCACGGCCTCGTGGCGGCCCTGGCCGCGGCCGAAGGGGGCCGGGCGCGAGTCCAGGAGCGTCTGGCGCAGGTACTCGATGACGTGACGGCGCACTTTCCCGCCCTGCTCACGGGTCTGAGTCTGGGCGCCGCGGGCGAGCTCGACCCCTCGGTGCTGTCGGAGCGCGCGCGGCAGGTGCCCGGGGATGCGGCGGCGATGCTCGGCGAGGCCCTGAGCGAGCTGGTCTCCTACCTGGAGTTCGAGGTCAAGAACCACCCGGCGATCTCCCAGCCGGAGCGGGTCCTGGCCCAGCTGCCGGGGGCACGCGAGGCACGGGGCTAGGCCGGGGCGCTGCCGGTTCGGCGCCGCTTCGGCCGGGGCGTTCGGGCGGTCTCGCCGCGCTGCGGCACACTGGGCCCATGGCCGCCGCGACGGAGCACATCGCCGGTTACCACGCGGTCGCGGAGGCGCTGCGCGCCGGGCGCCGCAAGCTCTTCGGGCTGCGGGTCCGGCAGGGGCTTCGCCACGCCGGTCTCGGCGAGCTGCGCGCCCTGGCGGATGGGGCCGGAATTCCGGTCCAAGAGATGGCAGCCGACGCGCTGCGCCAGGGTCTCGCGCCGGGAGTACGTGATCAGGGTCTGGTGCTCGACGCCGGGCCGCTGCCCGAGCTGGGCCTCGAGGATCTGATCCGGGCCCGTACGGGCGGATCTGGCGATGGCGGCGCTCCCGGGAATCGCCGGCTCGTGATTCTGAATGGGGTGGAAGACCCCCAGAACCTCGGCGCCGTGGCCCGAGCCGCGGAAGGTAGTGGCGCGATCGGCCTGCTGCTGGCCGAGCGAAGGGCGGCGCCGCTGTCCGCGGCCGCCGTACGCGCCAGCGCGGGGGCCCTCGAGCACCTTCCGGTCGCACGTGTGCCGAACCTGGCACGGGCGCTCCGCAGTCTGCGCGATGCGGGTTTCTGGCTGATCGGCGCGGACGCGGAGGATGCGCCCAGTCTGTTCGAAGTGCCGCGCCGGACCTGGGAGGGTGACCTCGGCCTGGTGCTGGGAGCCGAGGGCCGGGGCATCCGCCCGGGCGTGGCCCGGCTGCTCGACCATCGGGTCCGCATCCCGATGGCCGGGCGGGTGGCTTCGCTCAACGTCGCCGCCGCCGCGGCGGTGCTGCTCTTCGAGGCCGCGCGGTGGGCGAAACACCCCGAGGGGGCAGGGGAGGGGGCACCGGTCACTACGCCCGCAAGTGCCCGAAATGCTTGAGCGGTGCGCTTGCCCGCCCGAGGGACAGCCCCTATCATCGGCGCTCGATCGGCCCCTGCTGGCGTAGCTCAACTGGTAGAGCGGCGGATTTGTAATCCGCAGGTTAAGGGTTCGAGTCCCCTCGCCAGCTCCACTCCTGCGGCGTTTCGAGGTGTGGAGCTCGCGAGCAAAGGACCCACTTCGACACGCTCGATCGAAGCGTCCAGCAACAGCGCACCACGGCACGGCCGGATCCATCACGACTCCAGAACACTCGATCCCCAGGCAGACGAGAACGAAGGGCGCGTCTGCTGCACATCACGATCCATCCATGGGTACCGCGACCGGCGTCGTCTCGACATGCAACCGAGACGAAGCGACGGGATGGTGCCCTTCACTCTGCGAATCACCTACCGGGTGACTCGACCCAACAAGACGGAACGGCTCGCGAACGGGCACGACCCGGCGAGCAGCTCACACGAGGAACACGAAGGACGACCACGGGTCTGGAGAGGTACCGAAGCGGTCAAACGGGGCAGACTGTAAATCTGCTGGCTTAGCCTTCGGAGGTTCGAATCCTCCCCTCTCCACCACCCGCAAGGCGTACAGAACGCGCAAGGCGCACAGAACGTTCGGGCGGGAATAGCTCAGTTGGCTAGAGCACGAGCCTTCCAAGCTCGGGGTCGCGGGTTCGAGTCCCGTTTCCCGCTCCAAACCCCGCCACCGGGCGTCGCAACGAAACACACGAACGAGGTCACAAGCTCACGTAGCTCAGTCGGTAGAGCACGTCCTTGGTAAGGACGAGGTCACCGGTTCAAGTCCGGTCGTGAGCTCCACGGCATCGAAGGCCGAGTAAACAGGAGAGGTCGAAGAAATCCATGGCCAAGGAGAAGTTCGAGCGCAACAAGCCCCACGTGAACGTGGGGACGATCGGACACGTGGATCACGGCAAGACGACGCTGACGGCGGCGATCACG